>NZ_JBRJHL010000001.1:0-717500 GCF_053628995.1 Pseudomonas sp. AP3_22 TE3818
TGGCGCCCATGACGGCAACGACACCCTGCTGGGCGGTGCGGGCAATGACATCCTGTTCGGCTCGGGTGGTAACGACAACCTCGACGGTGGCAAGGGCAATGACATCCTGCTCGGCGGCACCGGCAACGACACGTTGATCGGCGGACAGGGCAACGACATCCTGATCGGTGGTTCCGGTGGCGACACCTTCGTCTGGAAAGCGGGCGACACAGGCACCGACGTGATCAAGGACTTCAAGGCCAGCGAAGGCGACCGGATCGACCTGCGCGATCTGTTGCAGGGCGAAACCGGCAGCACCATCGACAACTTCCTGAAGATCACTACGGTCGATGGCGTGTCGTCGCTGCAAGTCAGCTCGACCGGTCAGTTCAACGCTGGCAACGCCGCAGCCGCCACGCCGGACGTGACGATCAAGCTGGAGGGCAACAACTGGTCAAGCGCCAACCTGCACAACCTGATTGCCGGTAGCGACCCGACCATCAAAATCGATCACAACAACAGCTGATGCATGAAAACGGCCGCCCCTGCTGGGGGCGGTCGTCACGTTTGTGTCCACTGGCCGGTGACGATTTCGTCGCTGCGCCACATACTGGCGCGCAGTTGACCTATGCTGCTGACAGCATGACGCTGGTTCAATTCTGAGGGATGCTCAATGTTTTACGTGCAACGCGATGCGCAAGGCCTGTTGGTACGCGTGGAACCCGCCGCCTACGCCGAGGCCACGGAAACGCTGCCGGCCGACCATCATGAAATCCAGGCCTGGTTTGCCAATGCGGCGGTGGAGAACAGCCTCAAACAGCTCAAGCAAAGTGACCTGGAAATGATCCGGGTACTCGATGACTTGATTCAGGTGCTGACCCAGAAAGGCGTGATCCGCGTCACCGACCTGCCGACGGCGGCCCAGGCTAAACTCATGGACCGAAACCAGGCCCGTGAAGCCTTGGGAGGCTTGAGCCATTTGATCGATGATGAAGAGACCGGGCTGATCTGATCATTGATCTTCAGTGACTGTCCCAGCCTCATCGCGGGCAAGCCCGCTCCCACAGTGGATGGTGATTGCCGTGATTTTGTGAACAACCTCGAAACCTGTGGGAGCGGGCTTGCCCGCGATGACGGCATCACTGACAATCCAGCTCTAAAGAGTTACTTCCAGGGCTTGGGCTCGCCGAACAACTGACCCTGCACACCGTATAGCCCCATCTCGCGAATCACCGACAACTCGCCCTCCGTCTCGACTCGCTCGGCAATCAGCGGCAAATCAATGCTGTGCGCCGCTCGCTGGATCGCCTCGATGAACAGGCGTTTGTCACTCTCCAGGTCAATCGAGCGAATGTAGCTGCCATCGATTTTCAGGTACGCCAGCCCCAGCCGCGCCAGGTTGCCGATCATGCTGAAGCGTCCGCCAAAACGTTGCAGGCTCAGTGAGAAGCCGAGTTCGCGCAGGCGCCGGGTCAACTGCTCCAGCACCGCCTGATCAGGCAGTTGCTCTTCGCCAATCTCCAGGGTCAGACGCGGGCCGAGGTTGGAATGCGCACGCAGTAGCTCGAAGATTTTGTTTTGCGCCTGCGAGTCGCCCAGGGTCGCCGACGACAGATTCAGCGCCAGCGACTCCTCATGTTCGCTCATTTGCGCCAACACCCGTTCGAGCATCAACCGATCCAGGCGCGCGGTCCAGCCGAAGCGCTCCAGCCAAGGCAGAAAACGCCCGGCGGGGATGGTCTGGCCGTGTTCGTCGAGCAGTCGCGACAGCACTTTGTAATGCAGCACCAGTTGCGTGTCCTGGGCGGCCACTACCGGTTGGAAATACAGCTCGAAGCGTCGCTGTGTCAGCGCCTGGTCAAGCATCAGGTGCCAGGCGTGGTGATCGTCGCCGACACTGGCCGAGAGGCTGTGTTCGAGGCAGGCCCAATTCTGCTCGCCCTGACCTTCGGCCTGGGCCAGCGCCTGATCACCGAGGCTGAGCACGGCTTGCGGCGAGTCACCGTGAGCAAAAGGCGCCAGGCCGATAGACGCCACGGCAGCCACATCAGTGGCGCCGGTAGCGTGCAGACTGGCCAGGGCGCTGTCGAGGTTTTGCGCTAGTTGCAGCGCTTCCTCGCGCACCAGCCCCGGCGCCAGCACGGCAAATTCGCCGCCACGGATACGGGTCACCAGGTTCTGGGTTTCCGGATACTTGGCGCATTCGCGAGTCAGTTGCTCACCGACGGCCTTGAGCACTTCATCGGTGCGCTGGCCACCGAGACGCTGGTTGAGGCCCGCCAGATCCTTGACCCGCAACAGCAGCAGATAACCGGAGCTGGCCTGCTCCGGGTTGCTCACCCGCGCATTCAGCTGCATCTCGAAATAGCGCCGGTTGGCCAACCCGGTCAACGAATCCTGATAAGACTCGACCCGCAGTTTTTCACTACGCTCGGCCTGTTCCTGGAACAGCGCCTTGAGCTTCTCGACCATCTGGTTCATGGCCTGCACGACCCGGCGAAGCTCGGGAGTGCGCGGCAATTCCGGCAGGCTGAGGAACTCCCGTCGGGCGATGGCGTGGGATTGCTTGACCATGTAATCCAGCGGTCGCAATTGCTGGCGCAGCAACAGCGCGCCGAGCACCGCACTGACGGCGCCGCATAGCAGCAACCAGCCCAGGCTGCCCAAGGCGCTTTGCCACAACTTGGCCAGCGCGAACATCGGATGGCTGACAACCTCGACCCGGGCAGCCTGCTCCCAGCCGCGGCTGACGATCGCATCACCACCGGCGGGCTCCAGGCCGATCAGTTTGACGAACCAGTCCGGAACGTTGTTGACCGCCGGAATGCCCGTGCGCTCAACCAGGGGTTGGTCGGTCTTCAGATCGACCACGCGGATGCTCGCGTAGTAACCGCTGTCGAAGATCGAGCTGACCAGCAACTCGACCATCGCCGGGTCGTCGATATTCGGGGTCAGGGAAAGCGCCAGCGCGGTCGCGGCGTCCTGGGCATGGGAACGCAACTGGTTGACGTACTGAGTGCGCGAGCTCTCCAGACTGACCATGAAACTGCCGGTGAAGGCGACCACCAGGAACAGACAGATAGCAATCAACAGCTGTTTGAACAAAGACATCTGAGCACGTGCTCCTAGTTAGTCGTCTCGACCGGGAATCCTTCGGCCTGCATTTTTTTCAACACATCCTGCCAGCGCGACAGACGTTTGGTATCGCCGACCTTTTTGTTGCCTTTGGCACCCGGCAACCACAATCCCTCTGCGTTGAAAGAGTAGACCGGCAGCAAATCCTTTCGTTGGCTGGCCGGCTTGATTGCATCAATCAGGCTGTCGAGCACCAGGGGCTCGGCCTCCGGACTCGAGTAATAGGTCAGCACCATGTGCGCGCGGTTCTGGGTCAGTGCCTTGACGTAGGTAATACGCAGTTTTTCACTGGCTACACCGAGGTGACGCAGGCTGAAGTACTTGGCAATAGCGTAGTCTTCACAGTCGCCGGCGCCTTTCCACAGGGCTTCGATCGGGGTTTCCCAGTAGTCGACTTCATGCCACAGGTCGATGTCTTCAACGTATCGCAGCTGTTTGTTGAAGAAGCGATTGACCACGTTGAGTTGTTCCGACTCGCCGATCTGCTTCTGACTGGCCAACAAGTATTGCCAATCGTTAATGCGCTGCTGCCCCTCTCCCAAAGGTCCGTACAATGCCTGCGCCCGCCGGCTGATCAGGGAAAAGTCCCAATCGGCACTCAAGCAGCCCAGCATCACGCCCGCCAGCAGCAATGCGCTGCACAGCCAGCGTAAAATCCGGGGGATCGTTAAACATGCCGCCAATGCGAGGCATCCTGGGTAGGCAGGAGAGAGTCGTTCGAATGGTGAAGGTTAGTCCGGAAAAAGACAATGGCACGGTGAGATCACTGGCGGCGCGCTAAACTGCAGGAAAGGCATTCGTTCACTTGTTTGACAAGCTGTCAGGCAGTTACTAGTGTCATTTGGATCCAAAAAAAATCATTATTCAGGGTGCGTTTAGTGACACAAAAGCCCAACCCTCTCAGCAGTATCAAGGTCAACGGGCCGATTCCCGCACATCTGGCGCGCTCGGTGATCGAAGAAACCCTGCGCGCGGCGATACTTGACGGGCGCATCCCTTGCGGTGCGGCCCTGCGCCAGCAGGACCTCGCCGACCTGTTCGGCGTCAGCCGCATGCCCGTACGCGAAGCCTTGCGCCAGCTCGAAGCACAGTCGTTGCTCAACGTGGTGGCCCATAAGGGCGCCGTGGTCGCGCCGCTGGTCCAGGGAGACGCCGTGGAAACCTACGCGCTGCGCATCCTGCTGGAGTCCGAGGCCCTGCGTCTCTCGGTGCCATTGCTCCAGGACGAAGATCTCAAGCAGGCTGCCCGCTACATCGACGAACTCGAAACGCAAAGCGACTACACCGAAATGGGCCGGCTCAACCGCCTGTTCCACATGGCGCTTTACAGCCGGGCGCCCAATCGACGGCTGTTGAAACTGGTTGAAGACGGCCTGAACGAGGAAGAGCGCTTCCTGCGTTTCAACCTGGAAGCCATGGGCCTGGGCAAACTGTCCCAGGACGACCACCAGGCACTGTTGCGGGCTGCCGAAGAACGGGACGTAGAACGCTCCGTGAAGCTGCTCGAACATCATCTGAACCGAGGGGTCGAGGTCATTACGCGCTACCTCAACAGCCCTGAAGTCCAGGCCAGAAAAACGCCTAAGTAACCCGCGGCGGTAAGTGCAAGACGTGAGAAAGCCCGTTGTGGAGAGGCTCCACAACGGGCTTTTCAGTACCCCCGAAACGACAAAACCCCTGTCTGCGTTAGCAGACAGGGGTTTTGGAATTCAATCTTGACGATGACCTACTCTCACATGGGGAAACCCCACACTACCATCGGCGATGCATCGTTTCACTTCTGAGTTCGGGATGGGATCAGGTGGTTCCAACGCTCTATGGTCGTCAAGAAATTCTGTGACCAGCCCGTTAGAACATCAACGTGCCAGTGAAAACTAGTGACTTCTACTAAAACAAAACCCCTACCTGCATACGCAGATAGGGGTTTCGGAATTTAATCTTGACGATGACCTACTCTCACATGGGGAAACCCCACACTACCATCGGCGATGCATCGTTTCACTTCTGAGTTCGGGATGGGATCAGGTGGTTCCAACGCTCTATGGTCGTCAAGAAATTCGGGTACTGAGTCGCGGCCAGGTGGCCTCGCTTCAGCAAATTGGGTAGGTGATAGTCTGGTGTTTTGCGAGTCTCTCGAACTTTCGGTTCGTTTCGTCTTCACACACCGCAATCTGATGCTCTTTCGAGTAGTCAAATTGCTTGGGTGTTATATGGTCAAGCCTCACGGGCAATTAGTATTGGTTAGCTCAACGCCTCACAGCGCTTACACACCCAACCTATCAACGTCGTAGTCTTCGACGGCCCTTCAGGGGACTCAAGGTCCCAGTGAGATCTCATCTTGAGGCAAGTTTCCCGCTTAGATGCTTTCAGCGGTTATCTTTTCCGAACATAGCTACCCGGCAATGCCACTGGCGTGACAACCGGAACACCAGAGGTTCGTCCACTCCGGTCCTCTCGTACTAGGAGCAGCCCCTCTCAAATCTCAAACGTCCACGGCAGATAGGGACCGAACTGTCTCACGACGTTCTAAACCCAGCTCGCGTACCACTTTAAATGGCGAACAGCCATACCCTTGGGACCGGCTTCAGCCCCAGGATGTGATGAGCCGACATCGAGGTGCCAAACACCGCCGTCGATATGAACTCTTGGGCGGTATCAGCCTGTTATCCCCGGAGTACCTTTTATCCGTTGAGCGATGGCCCTTCCATACAGAACCACCGGATCACTAAGACCTACTTTCGTACCTGCTCGACGTGTCTGTCTCGCAGTCAAGCGCGCTTTTGCCTTTATACTCTACGACCGATTTCCGACCGGTCTGAGCGCACCTTCGTACTCCTCCGTTACTCTTTAGGAGGAGACCGCCCCAGTCAAACTACCCACCATACACTGTCCTCGATCCGGATAACGGACCTGAGTTAGAACCTCAAAGTTGCCAGGGTGGTATTTCAAGGATGGCTCCACGCGAACTGGCGTCCACGCTTCAAAGCCTCCCACCTATCCTACACAAGCAAATTCAAAGTCCAGTGCAAAGCTATAGTAAAGGTTCACGGGGTCTTTCCGTCTAGCCGCGGATACACTGCATCTTCACAGCGATTTCAATTTCACTGAGTCTCGGGTGGAGACAGCGCCGCCATCGTTACGCCATTCGTGCAGGTCGGAACTTACCCGACAAGGAATTTCGCTACCTTAGGACCGTTATAGTTACGGCCGCCGTTTACCGGGGCTTCGATCAAGAGCTTCGCGTTAGCTAACCCCATCAATTAACCTTCCGGCACCGGGCAGGCGTCACACCCTATACGTCCACTTTCGTGTTTGCAGAGTGCTGTGTTTTTAATAAACAGTCGCAGCGGCCTGGTATCTTCGACCGGCGTGGGCTTACGGAGCAAGTCCTTCACCCTCACCGGCGCACCTTCTCCCGAAGTTACGGTGCCATTTTGCCTAGTTCCTTCACCCGAGTTCTCTCAAGCGCCTTGGTATTCTCTACCCAACCACCTGTGTCGGTTTGGGGTACGGTTCCTGGTTATCTGAAGCTTAGAAGCTTTTCTTGGAAGCATGGCATCAACCACTTCGTCACCCAAAGGGTAACTCGTCATCAGCTCTCGGCCTTAAGATCCCGGATTTACCTAAGATCTCAGCCTACCACCTTAAACTTGGACAACCAACGCCAAGCTGGCCTAGCCTTCTCCGTCCCTCCATCGCAATAACCAGAAGTACAGGAATATTAACCTGTTTTCCATCGACTACGCTTTTCAGCCTCGCCTTAGGGACCGACTAACCCTGCGTCGATTAACGTTGCGCAGGAAACCTTGGTCTTTCGGCGTGGGTGTTTTTCACACCCATTGTCGTTACTCATGTCAGCATTCGCACTTCTGATACCTCCAGCAAGCTTCTCAACTCACCTTCACAGGCTTACAGAACGCTCCTCTACCGCATCACCCGAAGGTGATACCCGTAGCTTCGGTGTATGGTTTGAGCCCCGTTACATCTTCCGCGCAGGCCGACTCGACTAGTGAGCTATTACGCTTTCTTTAAAGGGTGGCTGCTTCTAAGCCAACCTCCTAGCTGTCTAAGCCTTCCCACATCGTTTCCCACTTAACCATAACTTTGGGACCTTAGCTGACG
Source organism: Pseudomonas sp. AP3_22 TE3818 (assembly GCF_053628995.1). Taxonomy (NCBI): domain Bacteria; kingdom Pseudomonadati; phylum Pseudomonadota; class Gammaproteobacteria; order Pseudomonadales; family Pseudomonadaceae; genus Pseudomonas; species Pseudomonas sp. AP3_22 TE3818. The sequence goes on from NZ_JBRJHL010000001.1 coordinate 7,237, forward strand.
GTCTGGGTTGTTTCCCTTTTCACGACGGACGTTAGCACCCGCCGTGTGTCTCCCATGCTCGGCACTTGTAGGTATTCGGAGTTTGCATCGGTTTGGTAAGTCGGGATGACCCCCTAGCCGAAACAGTGCTCTACCCCCTACAGTGATACATGAGGCGCTACCTAAATAGCTTTCGAGGAGAACCAGCTATCTCCGAGCTTGATTAGCCTTTCACTCCGATCCACAGGTCATCCGCTAACTTTTCAACGGTAGTCGGTTCGGTCCTCCAGTCAGTGTTACCTAACCTTCAACCTGCCCATGGATAGATCGCCCGGTTTCGGGTCTATTCCCAGCGACTAGACGCCCTATTAAGACTCGCTTTCGCTACGCCTCCCCTATTCGGTTAAGCTCGCCACTGAAAATAAGTCGCTGACCCATTATACAAAAGGTACGCAGTCACAGAACAAAGTCTGCTCCCACTGCTTGTACGCATACGGTTTCAGGATCTATTTCACTCCCCTCTCCGGGGTTCTTTTCGCCTTTCCCTCACGGTACTAGTTCACTATCGGTCAGTCAGTAGTATTTAGCCTTGGAGGATGGTCCCCCCATATTCAGACAAAGTTTCTCGTGCTCCGTCCTACTCGATTTCATGACTAAGAGATTTTCGCGTACAGGGCTATCACCCACTATGGCCGCACTTTCCAGAGCGTTCCGCTAATCTCAAAGCCACTTAAGGGCTAGTCCCCGTTCGCTCGCCACTACTAAGGGAATCTCGGTTGATTTCTTTTCCTCAGGGTACTTAGATGTTTCAGTTCCCCTGGTTCGCCTCTTGCACCTATGTATTCAGTACAAGATAACCATCTTATGATGGCTGGGTTCCCCCATTCAGACATCTCCGGATCAAAGTCTGTTTGCCGACTCCCCGAAGCTTTTCGCAGGCTACCACGTCTTTCATCGCCTCTGACTGCCAAGGCATCCACCGTATGCGCTTCTTCACTTGACCATATAACCCCAAGCAATCTGGTTATACTATGAAGACGACATTCGCCGAAAATTCGCGATTAAACTCACAAATTTTACCTTAGCCTGATCCGTTACCAGTGAAAGTAACGTTCAGTCTATCTTTCTATCACATACCCAAATTTTTAAAGAACGAACTAGTCAAAGACTAGAAATCAACATTCACCATCGAACCGATGGAATGCTCATTTCTAAGCTTTATACAATCAGAAGCAGTAGTGGTGGAGCCAAACGGGATCGAACCGTTGACCTCCTGCGTGCAAGGCAGGCGCTCTCCCAGCTGAGCTATGGCCCCGTATTTCTACAGGCGTTTCCCACACAAAATTGGTGGGTCTGGGCAGATTCGAACTGCCGACCTCACCCTTATCAGGGGTGCGCTCTAACCAACTGAGCTACAGACCCAATTTCGGGCTGCTTCTTTTCGTCTTCTTCAATGAATCAAGCAATTCGTGTGGGAGCTCATGGAGCAGCTGAGTCGTCGATTAAGGAGGTGATCCAGCCGCAGGTTCCCCTACGGCTACCTTGTTACGACTTCACCCCAGTCATGAATCACACCGTGGTAACCGTCCTCCCGAAGGTTAGACTAGCTACTTCTGGTGCAACCCACTCCCATGGTGTGACGGGCGGTGTGTACAAGGCCCGGGAACGTATTCACCGCGACATTCTGATTCGCGATTACTAGCGATTCCGACTTCACGCAGTCGAGTTGCAGACTGCGATCCGGACTACGATCGGTTTTGTGGGATTAGCTCCACCTCGCGGCTTGGCAACCCTCTGTACCGACCATTGTAGCACGTGTGTAGCCCAGGCCGTAAGGGCCATGATGACTTGACGTCATCCCCACCTTCCTCCGGTTTGTCACCGGCAGTCTCCTTAGAGTGCCCACCATAACGTGCTGGTAACTAAGGACAAGGGTTGCGCTCGTTACGGGACTTAACCCAACATCTCACGACACGAGCTGACGACAGCCATGCAGCACCTGTCTCAATGTTCCCGAAGGCACCAATCCATCTCTGGAAAGTTCATTGGATGTCAAGGCCTGGTAAGGTTCTTCGCGTTGCTTCGAATTAAACCACATGCTCCACCGCTTGTGCGGGCCCCCGTCAATTCATTTGAGTTTTAACCTTGCGGCCGTACTCCCCAGGCGGTCAACTTAATGCGTTAGCTGCGCCACTAAGAGCTCAAGGCTCCCAACGGCTAGTTGACATCGTTTACGGCGTGGACTACCAGGGTATCTAATCCTGTTTGCTCCCCACGCTTTCGCACCTCAGTGTCAGTATCAGTCCAGGTGGTCGCCTTCGCCACTGGTGTTCCTTCCTATATCTACGCATTTCACCGCTACACAGGAAATTCCACCACCCTCTACCATACTCTAGCTCGTCAGTTTTGAATGCAGTTCCCAGGTTGAGCCCGGGGCTTTCACATCCAACTTAACGAACCACCTACGCGCGCTTTACGCCCAGTAATTCCGATTAACGCTTGCACCCTCTGTATTACCGCGGCTGCTGGCACAGAGTTAGCCGGTGCTTATTCTGTCGGTAACGTCAAAATTGCAGAGTATTAATCTACAACCCTTCCTCCCAACTTAAAGTGCTTTACAATCCGAAGACCTTCTTCACACACGCGGCATGGCTGGATCAGGCTTTCGCCCATTGTCCAATATTCCCCACTGCTGCCTCCCGTAGGAGTCTGGACCGTGTCTCAGTTCCAGTGTGACTGATCATCCTCTCAGACCAGTTACGGATCGTCGCCTTGGTGAGCCATTACCTCACCAACTAGCTAATCCGACCTAGGCTCATCTGATAGCGCAAGGCCCGAAGGTCCCCTGCTTTCTCCCGTAGGACGTATGCGGTATTAGCGTTCCTTTCGAAACGTTGTCCCCCACTACCAGGCAGATTCCTAGGCATTACTCACCCGTCCGCCGCTGAATTCAGGAGCAAGCTCCTGTCATCCGCTCGACTTGCATGTGTTAGGCCTGCCGCCAGCGTTCAATCTGAGCCATGATCAAACTCTTCAGTTCAAACATCTTTGGGTTTTGAGAAAACCCTAAACTTGGCTCAGCAATCGTTGGTTACATCTTTGATTTCTCGCGGAGTAACTTGTGATGCTGATAATCTGTTGACTAGCAGTCTGACTCCACAAGCACCCACACGAATTGCTTGATTCAGTTGTTAAAGAGCGGTTGGTTAAGATCTTTCGTCTCAACCGAGGCGCGCATTCTACAGCAGCCTCATTTGCTGTCAAGTGATTTTTTTCAGAAGTTTTCAAGGAATCCTTAACAACTTCAACCACTTGCGCTTTCGATCTCTCGTCAGCGGGAGGCGAATTCTACAGCGTTACTCGCTGCTGTCAACACCTCTTTTTCAACTTCTTTTGCGCTTCGATGACCTGAAGCAACCCGCTGCCGAAAACTGCGTAACTCTTTGTTTACCAAGGAGTTTTCCGTTTCGACTGCGCCGGAAGTGGGGCGAATTATAGACATCTCAAATCTGCCGTCAAGCACTGATTTTGCTTTTCTATCAATAACTTGCAGAAAGCGCTAAAACGCCTGATTTGAGGCCTATAATAGAGAAGCAAAAGCGCTCCCCTATATAGAAGAGAGCAATCAGAGCACGCCAGACGCCTTGAGCGCAGACACCGCTCCAGCATCCAGCCCCAGGACCCGATGCAATACCTCCTGCGTATGTTCACCCAGCAGAGGTGGCGCAAACCGGTACTCCACCGGGGTTTCGGACAGACGAATAGGGCTTGCCACCTGAGGCACCATTCCCGCCAGCGCATGTGGCAGCTCGATGGCCAAGCCGCGAGCCTTGACCTGAGGGTCGGCAAACATCTGCGCCAGGTCATTGATAGGCCCGCATGGCACGCCCGCCTGCTCCAGCTGCGCCACCCATTCAGCGGTGGTCTTGAACACCGTTGCCTGGCGGATCAGCGGAATCAGCAACGCACGGTTCGCCACCCGCACCTTGTTGGTGGCAAAACGCGGATCGTCCGCCCACTGCGGCTGACCGGCCACTTCCGCGAACTTGCGGAACTGCCCGTCGTTCCCGACGGTAAGGATGAAATCGCCATCCGCCGTAGGAAAGTCCTGATAGGGCACAATGTTCGGATGAGCATTACCCAAGCGTTTCGGCGCATTGCCTGTCGTCAGGTAGTTCATGGCCTGGTTGGCCAGACAGGCCACCTGCACGTCCAGCAGCGCCATGTCGATATGCTGACCACCGCCGTCGTGATCCCGATGCGCCAGCGCAGCCAGGATCGCGACAGTCGAATACAGCCCGGTCAGGATGTCCGTCAGCGCCACGCCAACCTTCACCGGCCCCGCACCTTCTTCGCCTTCAGGTCGCCCCGTGAGGCTCATGAGACCGCCCAGCCCCTGGATCATGAAGTCATAACCCGCACGCTTGGCGTAAGGACCGGTCTGGCCAAACCCGGTGATCGAGCAATAGATCAGGTCCGGATTGATCGCCTTCAGTGATTCATAGTCCAGGCCATAGGCCGCCAGACCACCAACCTTGAAGTTTTCGATAAGAATGTCCGACTTGGCCGCCAGTTCACGCACCAGCTTCTGCCCTTCAGGGCGAGTGAAGTCGATCGTGACCGATTGCTTGTTGCGATTGGCCGACAGGTAATAGGCGGCCTCGCTGGTGTTCTCTCCATAGGCGTCTTTAAGGAACGGCGGCCCCCAGGCGCGCGTGTCATCACCGTTACCGGGGCGCTCGACCTTGATCACTTCAGCGCCGAGGTCGGCCAGGATCTGCCCGGACCAAGGCCCGGCCAGCACCCGCGATAAATCCAGTACCCGTAGATGCGATAGCGCGCCCATGGACGTCCTCCTGTTAATAGAACGCCTGGATGCCGGTTTGCGCACGACCGAGGATCAGTGCATGGACGTCGTGCGTACCTTCATAGGTATTTACCACTTCCAGGTTCACCAGGTGGCGAGCAACGCCGAACTCATCGGAAATGCCATTGCCGCCCAACATATCGCGAGCCATGCGCGCGATGTCCAGGGACTTGCCGCAGGAGTTGCGCTTCATCATCGAAGTGATTTCGACCGCCGCCGTGCCTTCATCCTTCATACGACCCAACCGCAGGCAACCTTGCAGCGCCATGGTGATTTCGGTCTGCATGTCGGCCAGTTTCTTCTGGATCAACTGAGTGGCTGCCAATGGGCGACCGAACTGCTGACGATCCAGGGTGTACTGGCGAGCGGTGTGCCAGCAGAACTCGGCCGCACCCAGTGCGCCCCAGGAGATGCCGTAACGTGCCGAGTTGAGGCAGGTGAAAGGACCTTTCAGGCCACGGACATCCGGGAAGATGTTCTCTTCGGGCACGAACACGTTGTCCATGACGATTTCACCGGTGATCGATGCCCGCAGGCCAACCTTGCCGTGAATCGCCGGAGCGCTCAGGCCTTTCCAGCCTTTCTCCAGAACAAAGCCGCGGATATCGCCAGCATCGTCCTTGCCCCAGACCACGAACACATCGGCAATCGGGCTGTTGGTGATCCACATCTTGCTGCCGGTGAGGCTGTAGCCGCCTTCCACTTTGCGCGCACGAGTGATCATCGCGCCCGGGTCGGAACCGTGGTTAGGCTCGGTCAGGCCGAAGCAGCCGATCCACTCGCCCGAGGCCAGTTTCGGCAGGTACTTCTGCTTCTGCGCTTCGGTACCGAACTCATTGATCGGCACCATCACCAGCGAGGACTGAACGCTCATCATCGAGCGATAACCGGAGTCGATACGCTCGACTTCACGGGCGATCAGGCCATAGCTGACGTAGTTGAGGCCACTGCCACCGTATTGCTCGGGGATGGTTGCGCCCAACAGACCCACTTCGCCCATTTCACGGAAGATCGCCGGGTCGGTCTTCTCATGGCGGAAAGCTTCAAGAATGCGCGGCGCAAGGCTCTGCTGAGCGAACTGCGCAGCCGTGTCGCGAATCATGCGTTCTTCTTCAGTGAGCTGTTGATCCAGCAGCAGGGGATCGATCCAGTTGAAGCTAGCTTTACCGCCCATGAGTGTGTCCTCTCGAATCGGGTCAAATAACGTGGAGTGATCCTAGGCCTGGATCGGCGCCACGGCAAACGAGGATTTCGCATACTGTTGTGCTAATTTCTCACTCCGAAACGTCGCAAAAGAGCTTTTATGCGATGCATTAGTGAGGTTGACGTACATGCGCAGGAAGATACCCAGCACCACCGCCCTGATCAGCTTCGAGGCCGCAGCACGCCATGAAAGCTTCACCAAGGCCGCCCACGAGCTTTCGCTGACCCAGGGGGCGATTTGCCGACAGATCGCCAGCCTTGAAGAGTTCCTCAGCGTAGAACTGTTCCGACGTTCGCGGCGTGGAGTGAAGCTGACGGAGGCCGGACTTTCCTACAGCCGGCGGGTCGCCACTCAACTGGATGCGGTTGAGCGCGACACCCTGTCCGTGATGGGCCAGCAGGGCACCAACGTAATCGAATTGGCTGTGGTTCCGACCTTCGGTACCCAATGGCTGCTGCCACGACTCAAGGACTTCCAGCACAAGCACCCGGAAGTGACGGTCAACCTGACCAACCGCACACGCCCGTTTCTGTTCGCCGACACTGACTTCGATGCCGCGATCTACTTCGGCGACGCGGATTGGTCGGGTACAGAATCCCACAGGCTGATGGGTGAAAATCCGATGCCCGTTTGCAGCCCCAACCTGCTCGGAAACAAGACCACTCTTACGCCCGGCGAAATCGCCGATTTGCCCCTGCTGCAACAAACCACCCGTCCTTATGCTTGGCGCCAGTGGTTCGATTCCCAACACCTGAATGTCCCGCGAGACATGACAGGCCCCCGCTACGAGCTATTCTCCATGCTCGCCCAAGCGGCCATGCATGACATGGGCATTGCCCTGATTCCGCCTTTCCTGATTCAAAGGGAGTTGAAAGAAAAACGCCTGGTGATCGCCAACCCGCAAACACTGTCCAGCATCAAGGCTTATTACCTGATGATTCCTGAGCGAAAGGTCGAATCCGCGTCTTTAAGGGCATTTCGTGACTGGCTGGTAAATCAGGCGCACAGCTACAGCCTAGAGGAGTAAAGGCCTCCCAACATTACTTGACCGCGTAGTCAGCAAAAACAAAGCCCTACAGATATACGTATTTGTCGCATGTCAGCAAACTGTATCGCGAAGTCGTACAAACGTCCCACAAGCGCCTGATCATGCGGCTTTGCGCCACTATTTCGAGACGATGCCGCATCATTCATACGGCCGATGTATAAATTCTTCAATTTCGGCCAGAATCCTTGTAAAGCACGGCCTGCATGGGATCGAGCCGGTTGGTTGCGACATTCGGTCACGGGGTGACTTGTAGTTAATTTTCCGTCACCCGTCATAATCCCTTGAAGGGCACAAAGTTCGCCTGCAAAATGCCGCGCCCCGCCCTGATTTGGCGGGACCGTGCTGATCGGCCGCCCCAGCCGCACCATCCGTAGTGCATGGGTTTACTCAATAAGATCACGCAGGAGATTTGACGTGCACATTGGTGTTCCTCTCGAAACCCAGACCGGTGAAACACGGGTTGCTGCAACCCCGGAAACCATCAAGAAGCTGATCAGCCAGGGTCATAAGGTCACTGTACAAAGCGGCGCCGGCGTTAATGCCAGCGTTGTCGACAGTGCCTATGAAGCGGCAGGCGCAACCATTGGCAGCGCCAATGATGCGTTTGGAGCAGAGCTGATTTTGAAGGTGGTCGCCCCCAGCGACAGCGAGTTGGCGCTGATTAAAAGCGGCACCGTTGTGGTGGGTATGCTCAATCCGTTCAATAACGAAACCATCGCCAAGATGGCCGAGTGCGGCATTACCGCCTTCGCCCTGGAGGCTGCACCACGCACCTCCCGCGCCCAAAGCCTGGATGTGCTGTCGTCGCAAGCCAACATTGCCGGTTACAAGGCTGTCTTGCTGGCCGCCCACCATTACCCTCGTTTCATGCCGATGTTGATGACGGCTGCGGGCACCGTGAAAGCGGCGCGCGTGCTGATCCTTGGTGCCGGTGTGGCCGGGTTGCAGGCCATTGCCACGGCAAAACGCCTGGGTGCGGTGATCGAAGCCTCCGACGTGCGTCCAGCGGTGAAAGAGCAGATCGAATCCCTCGGTGCGAAGTTCGTCGACGTGCCTTACGAGACCGACGAAGAGCGTGAATGCGCCGTTGGTGTCGGTGGTTACGCCCGGCCGATGCCGGCCAGCTGGATGCAGCGCCAGGCCGCAGCCGTGCACGAGCGCGCCAAACAAGCTGACATCGTTATCACCACAGCGCTGATTCCCGGCCGCAAGGCACCGACGCTGCTCAGCGCAGAAACCGTGGCACAGATGAAACCGGGTTCGGTGGTCATCGACCTCGCGGCAGCCCAGGGCGGTAACTGCCCGCTGACCGTGGCCGATCAGGTGGTCGTCGAAAATGGCGTGACCATCGTTGGCCCGACCAACCTGGCGGGCGCAGTGGCGGCCGATGCTTCGGCGCTGTACGCACGCAACCTGCTGGACTTCATGAAACTGTTGTTCGATAAAGAAGGACAACTGGTGATCAACCTTGAAGACGATATCGTCGCCGCGTGCCTGATGTGCCGCGACGGCCAGATCGTGCGCAAGAACGGCTGAGGATAAAAACAATGGAAGACATGCTGATCTCTCACGGTATCTACAACCTGATCATCTTCGTGCTGGCCATCTATGTCGGCTACCACGTGGTCTGGAACGTTACACCTGCACTGCACACGCCACTGATGGCTGTCACCAACGCCATCTCGGCCATCGTGATCGTCGGTGCCATGCTCGCCGCCGCCCTCACCGTGACCCCGCTGGGCAAGACCATGGGCACCCTGGCCGTGGCCCTGGCCGCGGTCAACGTGTTTGGTGGCTTCCTGGTGACCCGCCGCATGCTGGAAATGTTCAAGAAGAAAGCGGCCAAAGCTCCGGCTGCCAAGGCCGAAGCAGTCAAGGCTGAGGTGCAGCAAGCATGAGCATGAACCTGGTTACGTCCCTGTATTTGATCGCCTCGGTCTGCTTTATCCAGGCGCTCAAGGGCCTTTCGCATCCCACCACGTCGCGTCGCGGCAATCTGTTCGGCATGCTCGGCATGGGCCTGGCGATCCTCACCACGGTCGGCCTGATCTACAAGCTCGGTGCCGAGCTGGCCCATGACGGTATCGTCTACGTGATCGTCGGCCTGCTGATCGGCGGCACTGCCGGTTCGATCATGGCCAAACGCGTTGAAATGACCAAGATGCCCGAACTGGTCGCCTTCATGCACAGCATGATCGGCCTGGCCGCGGTGTTCATCGCCATTGCGGCGGTCGTCGAGCCGCAGTCGTTGGGTATCGTTGCGCAACTGGGTGACGCGATCCCGGCCGGTAACCGCCTGGAGCTGTTCCTCGGCGCGGCCATTGGTGCGATCACCTTCTCCGGTTCGGTCATCGCCTTCGGCAAGCTGTCGGGCAAGTACAAGTTCCGCCTGTTCCAGGGCGCACCGGTACAGTTCACCGGTCAACACAAACTGAACCTGCTGCTCGGCGTGGCCACCCTGGGCCTGGGCATCACCTTCATGTTGACCGGCGACCTCAGCGCCTTCGCCTTGATGCTGGCCCTGGCCTTCATCATGGGTGTGCTGATCATCATCCCGATCGGTGGCGCGGACATGCCAGTGGTCGTGTCGATGCTCAACAGCTACTCCGGCTGGGCAGCGGCAGGTATCGGCTTCTCGCTGAACAACTCGATGCTGATCATCGCGGGTTCGCTGGTAGGTTCGTCCGGTGCGATCCTCTCGTACATCATGTGCAAGGCGATGAACCGCTCCTTCTTCAATGTACTGCTCGGCGGTTTCGGCAATACAGCCGACGCCGGTCCGGCAGGCGCCAAGGAAGCCCGGCCGGTGAAATCCGGCTCGGCTGACGACGCGACTTTCCTGCTGACCAACGCCGACACCGTGATCATCGTTCCGGGCTATGGCCTGGCGGTAGCACGGGCGCAGCATGCGTTGAAGGAACTGACCGAGAAGCTGACCCATCGCGGCGTGACCGTGAAGTATGCGATCCACCCGGTTGCCGGTCGTATGCCGGGGCACATGAACGTGTTGCTGGCGGAGGCCGAAGTGCCTTACGACCAGGTGTTCGAGATGGAAGACATCAACTCCGAGTTCGGTCAGGCCGACGTGGTGCTGGTATTGGGCGCCAACGACGTGGTCAACCCGGCCGCGAAGAACGATCCGAAATCGCCGATTGCCGGCATGCCGATCCTCGAAGCGTTCAAGGCCAAGACCATCATCGTCAACAAGCGTTCGATGGCCAGCGGCTATGCCGGCCTGGACAACGAACTGTTCTACCTGGACAAAACCATGATGGTGTTCGGTGACGCCAAAAAGGTCATCGAAGACATGGTAAAAGCCGTCGACTAATCCTCTGCGGTACACAGAACGCCCCGACTCGTCGGGGCGTTTTTGTTTGCGCAAATCGTCGGACAAACTATTCTTTTATTACCGATCCGGTAACGGTGTTTTGCTTCAAAGGCCCGGAATAGACGCCTCGTTTGCGACCTTGGTAGCGGGACAGAAGTCGGCGCAATTCACTAGACTGCACGTCCTGCTACCTGTTGCCCGAGATAACAATCCATGTACCGTGACCGTATTCGCCTGCCTTCGTTGTTGGACAAAGTGATGAGCGCTGCCGACGCTGCCGCTCTGATTGAGGACGGCATGACCGTCGGCATGAGTGGCTTCACTCGCGCCGGCGAAGCCAAGGCCGTTCCCCAGGCGCTGGCCGAGCGCGCAAAGGTCACGCCGCTAAAGATCAGCCTCATGACTGGCGCAAGCCTGGGCAACGACCTCGACAAGCAGCTGACCGAAGCTGGCGTGCTGTCGCGACGCATGCCGTTTCAGGTCGACAGCACCCTGCGCAAGGCGATCAACGCCGGTGAAGTCATGTTCATCGACCAGCACTTGTCGGAAACCGTGGAGCAATTGCGCAACCAGCAATTGAAGCTGCCGGACATTGCCGTGATCGAAGCCGTTGCGATCACCGAGCAAGGGCATATCGTGCCAACCACCTCGGTAGGCAACTCGGCCAGCTTCGCGATTTTCGCCAAGCACGTGATCGTCGAGATCAACATGGCGCACAACCCAAACCTCGAAGGTTTGCACGACATCTATATCCCGACCTATCGCCCGACCCGCACTCCGATTCCATTGGTCAGAGTCGACGACCGCATTGGCAGCACCGCCATCCCGATTCCAGCGGAAAAAATCGTCGCCATCGTGGTCACCCATCAGGCTGACTCACCCTCCACGGTGCTGGCGCCAGACGCTGAGACCCAAGCCATTGCCGACCACCTGATCGACTTCTTCAAACAGGAAGTGGCCGCCGGACGCATGACCAACAAGCTCGGTCCGCTACAAGCCGGTATCGGCACCATCGCCAACTCGGTGATGTGCGGCCTGATCGACTCGCCGTTCGAAGACCTGACGATGTATTCCGAGGTGCTGCAGGACTCGACTTTCGACCTGATCGACGCCGGGAAGCTGAGTTTTGCTTCGGGCAGCTCGATCACCCTGTCGAGCCGGCGCAACGCCGATGTGTTCGGCAACCTGGAGCGTTACAAGGACAAGCTGGTCCTGCGCCCGCAGGAAATCTCCAACCACCCGGAAGTCGTGCGCCGCCTCGGCATCATCGGCATCAACACGGCGCTGGAGTTCGACATCTACGGCAACGTCAACTCCACCCATGTCTGCGGCACCCGGATGATGAACGGCATCGGTGGCTCCGGCGACTTTGCGCGCAACGCACACCTGTCCGTGTTCGTGACCAAGTCGATCGCCAAGGGCGGCGCAATCTCCAGCGTGGTGCCGATGGTCAGCCACGTTGACCATACCGAACATGATGTCGACATCCTCGTGACCGAAGTGGGCCTGGCAGACTTGCGAGGCCTGGCGCCCCGGGAGCGTGCCCGGGTCATCATCGACAAGTGCGTGCACCCGGATTACCGCCAGGCGCTGAATGATTACTTCACTGCAGCGTGCGCCATCGGCGGACACACCCCGCACATCCTGCGTGACGCACTCAGTTGGCACATAAACCTGGAAGAAACCGGGCACATGCTGAAGAAGTAATTGCTACAGATAGCAGCTGGCGCAAACACAGTTTCGCCAGCTTGCGCTTGCCACCCTCGCAACATGAAAAAAACTGTACTGCTGTACTGGTCATTTCCTACGGAAAATTCCTACCTCATCGGAGTAAAACAGCATTTTTGCACTCAAACAGTGCAGACAGGTACAGTTGCCTCAATTTCGACCAGTACACCCCCTATAAACAGTTAACTGAGCTCTCACAATACAGATGAACTGTATCTACAGAGACTAGGCAAACAAGAGGATCATGGGCACCAGTTAAACCACTACCTAATCCCGCCACAAGCGGAAGGATGACCACCATGGAACGTACACTCAGTTCCGATCTGTTCTTCGAAGACACTGCTGCAAAAACCCAGGCTTCCCTGCCTCTGCGCGTTATCGCCAACCTGATGTTGTGGCAGCGCCGCATTACCAGCCGCCATCAACTGGCTCGCCTGGATTCGCGTCTGCTGGCTGACGCCGGGATTAGCGAAGCACAACGCTATGAAGAGCTGAGCAAGCCGTTCTGGCGCTAAGTCAGCGTCGCTGGCTCTGACCTTAAGGTCCACCGCCAGCAACCCGAATTGAAAAAACAAAACCCGTCGTGGGCAACCACGACGGGTTTTGTCGTTTTGGCTTGGCAAACCCGGTATTACAGAAGAGAAACCTGATAACCAGTACAGTTTTCAAAAACTACAAACTGCATGAGTACAATATTGCTACTGTGTGTCTGTAGTGGATATTCGGCGGGTGTCAGCATGGAGCTCTCCACTTATCAGGACAGGGACCGTGCCATGAAGAACGTACAGGATTTTTCCATTCCTTCGGTTCAATCGAGACCTGGCCAGCAGAGGCTCCGAGGACTGCTGAAGGGGCTCTGCGCTGGCCTGGAAAGGGCGAGAACGCGACGTTTGCTGGCTCAACTCGATGATCGCCAGTTAGCGGATCTGGGTATCAGCCACGCCGACCGCATCAATGAATTGGATAAACCGTTCTGGCGCTGACTTCCTGCGTGCAGGGCCAGGACTGTTCGAACCGACACAGACAGGCCTAATATCAATCCAGAACGTGGCGAACGCCGAGTGCCTGACGTCTGACTTTGCAGACACTGCGCCATATTTCAAATGGTCTACCAAAAGGAGTTACCCCATGTCCCGTCTTCGCCTGCTTAGCGCCGCGGCCCTGTTTGCCGTGGCTGCCAGTGCCCAAGCCTCCAGCTTCATCGTGACCACGGATGCTGTGGTCAACGCGCTCAAGGCCACGTCCGATGCAACCACCAACATCGTTTCGTCGTCGTTCAAGGATGACAAGATCGTCCTCGCTGCCCGTGACGACGCCGCCAGCTTCGTCGCCAGCGAAGGCTCCATCCGCGGTGTGAAGCTGGAAAGCGCCCTCGATCACATTCGCCATAAGGCGCCGCAACTGAGTGCAACAGACGCACAACTGGCTCAGGCGATCCTGACCATCTAAGCGGCGGTACAGACATGGGGCACGCCCGGCGTGCCCCAATGTTTCGGCACTGGCTCTAGGTCGGCCCTTGCGCTAGCCTTGGGACTCACTTTCAACTGTCGAGTCTCATGCGTTTTCCTTCCCGCTTCCTGATCATTCCAGTCTTTCTCACCCTGGGCTGCTGCGCATCAGCCGACGCTTATGACGCTTTCAACCTGTCCACCCAGGGCACCGTCGCCAGTGGTTACGCCACAAGCCTCGTGACCTCCGCCCCCTTCGACCATAAACTACTGCTCGCCGCCCACGATGATGCCGCGGCATTCATTGCCAGTGACGGCCAACTGAGAGGCGCACGACTGGAGTCGGCCCTTCGGTATCTGCGCCAGACCCAGGCAAAACTTCATGCCAGCGACCTTGAACTGGCGCAAGCAATTCTCGTCCAATAGTTATCCCCGCTTTTCTGGAGTTCGTTCCATGCGTAACCCGCTGATTGCTGCCATCCTCGGCCTGCTGCTGTTGGCCGATGTGGCCCAGGCACATACTCTGGTTGCCACCAGTAACATCCTGATCCGTGCGACCCAGCGCACCCTCGATTTCACCTCCGACACCACCACGTCCATTCGCGATTCGAAAATCGTGCGCGAAGCCCAGGACGACGCCGCCAGTTTCGTCGCCAGCGATGGCGACATTCGTGGCGCTCACCTGGAGTCCGCTTTCAACTTGCTGCGCACCCGCGTGCCCGAAGCGCGCGACGCCAGCGATCAGGATCTCGCCGAAGCCATCCTCGCACTGTGAGGTGTCCACGCGCCTGGCTGCTGACCGGGGCCCTGTTGCTGCTCGGCAACACGGCCCACGCAGGCCTGCAGTTACAACTCAAGACCGAAGGCCTGACGCCCGCGCAACAGCAAGCCAGCCAGGCGTTGCTTGATGAAGCCATGCAGGCGCTGCCACCACGCTTCATCGAGCAGCTGGACCGGCGTATCGTCGTCGGCTGGACCGATGACATGCCGCGCAATGCCTACGGCCAGGCATCGCTGGTGTCCGAGCTCGATCTGAACCGCAACCTGCTGGCCGGCCTCACGGATGGCAGCGCCGCGAGCAAAAAAACCCATCGTCCCCATGGCACCGTGCGCCGGGAGATGCTGGCCACTGTGTTGCACGAGCTGACTCACATCTACGACCGTTCGCGCCTGTGGCCGGATGACGAGCGCAAGCTGATTCAGCGCTGCACCCGACGCAACAACAGCTCAGGGCTGGTTGGCATACCCGACCAATGTCGGGGTCAGTCCGATCGGCGCTTTACCCTCAGCGACGATCCGCGCCTGCTCGACCTGGCGGGCTGGCAGCAATACGTAGGCCGTCGGGGTGAACGCGAACAGCACAATCGCCAGATCGCCCGCAGTCCGGATATCTACGAGACCAGCAGTCCCATGGAGTTCGTCGCGGTCAACATGGAGTATTTCCTCCTCGACCCGAGCTACGCTTGCCGCCGTCCCGCACTGTACCGCTACTACAAAGAGCATTTCGGCTGGGCGCCCGCCGCCAGTGACACCTGCAGCAAAACCGTCGCGTTCCTCAATGCCGGCAACGACTTCGCCAAGACACCACTGGGGCAGGTCGATCCGGAGCGGGTCTATGCCGTTGACTACCTGTTGGCCGAGGCTAACCAGAACCTGTTCAGCCGCTGGGGCCACAGCATGCTGCGTTTGGTGATCTGCGCGCCGGGCCGCCCCCGTGGCCCGGATTGTCGACTGGACCTGGACCAGCACTTGGTGCTGTCGTATCGCGCCTTCGTCGGCGACGTGCAGTTGTCGAGCTGGGATGGCCTGGTCGGCAAATACCCGTCGCGGCTGTTTATCCTGCCGCTGTCCCAGGTCATCGACGAATATACCAAGACCGAACTGCGCAGCCTGGCCTCCGTGCCCCTGAACCTGTCGCGCCCAGAGATTGAAGACGTGGTGGAACGTGCCGCCGAGATGCACTGGAGCTACGACGGCAACTACTTCTTCCTGTCGAACAACTGCGCGGTGGAAGAACTGAAATTGCTGCGTGGCGGAACCAACAACCCGAAATTGGTCGGACTCGACAACATCATGCCCAACGGTTTGCTGGAAGTGCTCAAAGGTCGAGGGCTGGCGGACACCAGTGTGTTGGACGATCAGCGGGAAGCCTTGCGCCTGGGTTATCGTTTCGATTCCTTCCGCGAACGCTATCAGGCGATGTTCGAAATCCTGAAAAAGCACTTGCCGATCAAACAGGAAACCGTCGAAGAGTGGCTGGACTTGAAAGCCGCGGAACGTCGGCAATGGTTCGAGCAGGCGGACCTGCGCACCAGCGCGGCGTTGCTCCTGCTGGAACAGGCCAGTTTCCGTCAGCAGTTGCTGCTGGCTCAGGATGAAGTGAAGCAGCGCTATCTGGGCGCCCGGGAACTGCAGAATGGCGGCATGGACAAGGCCAACGAGACACTCAAGGACATTCTCGCCAACAGTGGCTTCCTCAGCCGTCCGGCGGAACTGCTGGGCACCAACGGTTATGGCTTGCCACAGCCGAGCGAGTGGGAGCATCTGGAATCGGAAAGCAGCCAGCGCCAGAAGCAGCTCCTGGCGCTGTCCGGAGACCTGGACAAGGAAGTGAGAGCGTTGCTCGAACCTGGCCGTGCCGCCGAAATGGCCGCCAACGAAGCCAACGTGAAGCAGATTGGCGAGCATTTGCGCACACTGCACAAGGCAGCAGGCGGCATAGAGTTGCCTTGAACCGCAATCTTGTAGGAGCGAGCTTGCTCGCGATGAGGGCTGCACATCCAGCATTGATGTTGGCTGACACGCCGCTATCGCGAGCAAGCTCGCTCCCACAAGGTTTACAGCGTTTTGCTGTTCAGTCTCTGAATCAGGAACGGTGCCTTCAGCTGACGCGGGCCTTACGCACGCCTTCGGCCAATGCCGAGCACAGGCTGAGCACGCCATCCACGGCTTGTTCCGGGGACGTGGCATTGGCGATCTGGTCGATCAACGCCGAGCCCACCACCACACCATCAGCCAGGCGTGCAATGGACGCTGCCTGTTCCGGAGTCCGGATACCGAAACCGATGCTGATCGGCAGGTCGGTATGGCGGCGCAGACGGGCGACTGCTTCCTCGACGTGCTCCAGCGTTGCGGCACCGGCGCCGGTCACACCCGCTACCGACACGTAGTAGACGAAACCGGAGCTGCCGTTGAGAACGGTCGGCAGGCGCACATCGTCGGTGGTTGGCGTGGTCAGGCGAATGAAGTCCAGGCCCGCAGTCTGCGCCGGGTCGCACAGCTCGCCGTTATGCTCCGGCGGCAGGTCGACCACGATCAGCCCATCAACGCCGGCCTCTTTGGCTTCGGCAATGAAGCGCGGTACACCGTACATGTGGATCGGGTTGAAGTACCCCATCAGCACCAGCGGCGTTTCGTTGTTGTCCTGGCGGAACTCGCGAACCATTTGCAGGGTTTTCGCCAGATTCTGTTTGGCACCCAACGCACGGATGTTGGCGAGCTGGATGGCCGGGCCGTCAGCCATCGGGTCGGTGAAGGGCATGCCCAGCTCGATCACATCGGCGCCAGCCGCCGGCAAGCCCTTGAGGATGGCCAGGGAGGTGTCATAACCCGGGTCGCCGGCAGTCACGAAAGTCACCAGGGCGGCGCGGTTCTGTTCCTTGAGTTCGGCAAAACGCGTTTGCAGGCGGCTCATCAGTGTTTCTCCTGCTTAGATTGTTCCATGTGGTGCATCACGGTCTGCATGTCTTTGTCGCCACGGCCGGACAGGTTGACCACCATCAGGTGATCCTTTGGCAGGGTCGGTGCGCGCTTGAATACTTCAGCCAGGGCATGGGCGCTTTCCAGCGCCGGGATGATCCCTTCCAGGCGGCAGCACTGGTGGAATGCAGCGAGGGCTTCGTCGTCGGTCACCGAGGTGTACTGAACGCGGCCGATGTCGTGCAACCAGGCGTGTTCCGGGCCGATGCCCGGGTAGTCGAGGCCAGCGGAGATCGAGTGAGCGTCGATGATCTGGCCATCGTCGTCCTGCAGCAGGAAAGTGCGGTTGCCGTGCAGCACGCCAGGAACGCCACCGTTCAGGCTGGCCGCATGCTTGCCGGTCTCGATGCCGTAACCGGCCGCTTCAACGCCGATGATCTCGACACTCTTGTCGTCGAGGAACGGATGGAACAGACCCATGGCGTTGGAGCCACCGCCAATGCACGCCACCAGGCTGTCCGGCAGGCGACCCTCCTGGGCTTGCAACTGCTCGCGGGTTTCCTTGCCGATCACGGCCTGGAAGTCGCGGACCATCGCCGGGTAAGGGTGTGGACCGGCCACGGTGCCGATCAGGTAGAAGGTACTGTCGACATTGGTCACCCAGTCACGCAGGGCTTCGTTCATTGCATCCTTCAGCGTGCCGGTGCCGGCGACCACCGGGATAACCTCGGCGCCCAGCAGCTTCATGCGAAACACGTTGGCCTGTTGGCGTTCGATGTCAGTGGTGCCCATGTAGATCACGCAATCCAGGCCGAAACGCGCAGCCACGGTGGCCGTCGCCACGCCGTGCATACCGGCGCCGGTCTCGGCGATGATGCGCTTCTTGCCCATGCGTCGCGCCAGCAGGATCTGGCCGATGCAGTTGTTGATCTTGTGCGCACCGGTGTGGTTCAGCTCTTCGCGCTTGAGATAGATCTTCGCGCCGCCACAGAACTCGGTCAGACGCTCGGCGAAGTACAACGGGCTTGGACGTCCGACGTAGTCGCGCTGGAAGTAGGCCAGTTCTTCCTTGAATGCAGGATCTTCCTTGGCCAACTCATATTCACGGGCCAGGTCGAGGATCAACGGCATCAGGGTTTCGGCAACGTAGCGGCCACCGAACGCGCCAAACAGGCCGTTGGCATCAGGGCCGTTGCGCAGATTAGTCTGGGTCATTTGGCGCTCCAGTTGAATGCGTGAAGTGATGCATAAAGAGACAGTGGGCTTCACTCTACCCCTGACACCCCGGTCTGAAAACCGATAAGATCGCCACAATCTGTCAGGAAAACTCACATATCCCATGAGCCATGACCTTCCTCCGCTGAACGCGCTTCGCGCCTTCGAAGCCACTGCCCGCTTGAACAGCGTCAGTCAGGCGGCCGAGCAGCTGCATGTCACCCATGGGGCGGTCAGCCGGCAGCTCAAAGTGCTTGAAGAACACCTCGGCGTCAGCCTGTTCATCAAGGAAGGTCGCGGCCTGAAACTCACAGATGCCGGCTTACGCCTGCGTGACGCCAGCAGCGAAGCCTTCGAGCGCCTGCGCAGCGTCTGCGCCGAACTCACACAAAGCACGGCCGACGCCCCGTTCGTGCTCGGTTGCTCGGGAAGCCTGCTGGCGCGCTGGTTTATCCCGCGACTGGGGAGACTCAATGCCGACCTGCCGGACCTGCGCCTGCACCTGTCGGCCGGAGAAGGCGATCTCGATCCGCGAAGACCGGGACTGGATGCCTTGCTGGTCTTTGCCGAGCCCCCCTGGCCGGCGGACATGCAGGTTTTCGAGCTGGCCAGCGAACGTATCGGTCCGGTCATGAGCCCCCGGCTCGCCGGCTATGAGCGGCTCAAGCAAGCGCCGGAAAGCGCACTGCTGAACGAA
Source organism: Pseudomonas sp. AP3_22 TE3818 (assembly GCF_053628995.1). Classification (NCBI taxonomy): domain Bacteria; kingdom Pseudomonadati; phylum Pseudomonadota; class Gammaproteobacteria; order Pseudomonadales; family Pseudomonadaceae; genus Pseudomonas; species Pseudomonas sp. AP3_22 TE3818. Next base: position 26,450 of record NZ_JBRJHL010000001.1, read on the forward strand.
CCCTTGCTGCACACCACCTCACGCCCGCAAGCCTGGCCAAACTGGGCGCAACAATGCGGCCTCGACGTCAGGGCATTGAAGTACGGCCAGGGATTTGAACATTTGTATTATTTGCTGGAAGCCGCCGTCGCGGGCCTGGGCGTGGCGATTGCCCCCGAACCCTTGGTGACGGAGGACTTGAAAGCCGGCCGCCTGGTTGCGCCATGGGGCTTCAGTGAAACCCCGGCACAACTGGCGTTGTGGCTACCCAAGCGCGCCGCGGACGGGCGCGCCCGGCAACTGGCGCAGTGGCTGAAAAACGAGCTGCGCCGGGCGGATTAATCACGCTTGCACAACAGATAAGCGGCCAACAGGCCCAATGCGCCCACGGCGACACCAGCTGTAGTCCAAGGGTGCTCCTGGGCGTAGTCCCGGGTGGCAATCCCGGTTTCGCGGGTTTTGACCTTGACCTCTTCATAGGCGTCGGCCAGCAGGTGCCGCGAGTGCTTCAAGGCATTCTCGGCGTTGCTTTTCAGGGTCTTGAGGGTTTTACGCGACTCGTCCGAGGCGTCGTCCTTCAGGTTTTCCAAAGACTTGAGCAGACTCTCGATCTCGGCTTCCATGCTTTGCAATGAGGCTTTGCGTAACGAGGTGTTGGCCATGGTGGCTCTCCTGCACTGGTGATGAGTGGCGTGTGTTGGTTGGGACTTCAGGGGTTCGAGAAAGTGCAGAAAATCTGAACTTCACTCTCAGAACGGCCAACAGAAGAAATAGGAAAAATCACTGCTAGGCTGTAATTCACACGCCAAGGAGAACGCCATGTCTGACCATCACACCTACAAGAAAGTCGAGCTGGTCGGCTCGTCCACCAGCAGTATCGAAGATGCGATCAACAACGCACTGACCGAAGCCAGCAAAAGCATCAAGTACATGGAATGGTTTGAAGTCACCGAGACCCGTGGGCACATCAGGGACGGCAAGGCTGCGCACTTTCAGGTGACCCTGAAAGTCGGATTCCGGATTGCCAGCAGCTGACTTTGGGCTAGTCTTCTGAACTTGCACGCCGGCCGAATGCCATAGGGAATGGCAAAGCGCTGCATGAGTGCGTCCGGCTGACGGCTGGTTACCCCTATGATCCGACCAGGGAATGCAACCGATGAAGAAGTTTATGTTGGCGGTAGGTTTGTTGAGCCTTGCGGGGACCGCATTGGCGGATGGTGGCAAGCCATGCGAAGAGCTGAAAGCCGAAATCGCAGCGAAACTTGATGCCAAGGGCGTTTCCGGTTATTCGCTGGAGATTGTCGATAAAGGTAGCGCCGCTGGCGGAAAAGTTGTTGGTAAATGCGAAAAGGGCGCCAAAGTGATCGTCTACAAAAAGTAGGCCGGTCCTCGCCTGATTGAAAAAGCCGACGCCCTGGCGCCGGCTTTTTCATGCCTGCCGTTTGAGTATCAGCCTCGCATGACCTGCGCCAGCAGCTCGTAGGAATGCACGCGATCCGAATGCTCATACAGGTCACAGGTGAAAATCAGCTCGTCAGCCTGGGTCTGTTCGATCAAGACCTCGAGTTTGGCGCGGATTTTCTGTGGGCTGCCAATCATGGCCAACCCAAGAAAATCGTGCACAGCCTCTTTCTCATGGGGCAGCCACAGGCCGTCCATGGTCTTCACCGGCGGACGCTGTACCAGGCTTTGGCCGCGCATCAGGGCGAGAATCCGCTGGAACACCGAAGTCGCCAGGTAATCGGCCTGCTCGTCGGTATCGGCCGCCACCAAAGGCACGCCGAGCATTACGTAAGGTTTGTCCAAAACGGCTGAGGGCTTGAAGTGATTGCGGTAGACCCGAATCGCTTCATGCATATAACGCGGCGCGAAATGCGAAGCGAAGGCGTAGGGCAAACCGCGTTCACCGGCCAGTTGAGCACTGAACAGGCTGGACCCCAACAACCAGACCGGCACATTGGTCCCGGTTCCCGGCATGGCGATGATCCGTTGATCCGGGGTACGTGGTCCGAGGTAGCGCACCAGTTCCGCCACATCTTCCGGGAAGTCGTCGGCACTGCCAGAGCGCTCGCGGCGCAAGGCACGTGCGGTCATCTGGTCGGAACCGGGGGCGCGCCCCAGGCCCAGATCAATCCGGCCCGGATAAAGGCTTTCCAGGGTGCCGAACTGCTCGGCAATCACCAAGGGTGCGTGGTTGGGCAACATCACCCCGCCTGAACCGACTCGAATGGTCGACGTGCCACCGGCCAGATAACCGAGCAGTACCGAAGTCGCGGAACTGGCGATGCCGTCCATGTTGTGGTGCTCAGCCACCCAGAAGCGGTTGTAACCGAACTTCTCGACATGCTGCGCCAGGTCCAGCGAGTTGCGCAGCGACTGGGCCGCGCTGCCGTTCTCGCGCACCGGCACCAGATCGAGGGTCGAGAACTTGATATCGGACAGTCGTTTCATAAACCTGCTTCTCCAATTGAGGGCGCAGGTTTGTTCTTGCGAACGCAAACCTGCCGAATCCAAAAGCGTGTTCATGCAATGTGGGCATATACCCGAGTTTCAATAGCTCGGTAAAAAATCCCGCGAAAAAAGCAGATTGATCGGACGAAGTGAACTTTGCCCCTTCGTCTATCCTCACAACCCTGGCAACCGAAAACCCCGCAGGCGCGACCTTTCGCGCCGACCTTTAGGAGACAGGCATGGCTATCGTCAAGAAAGCATCGGCCCATTGGGAAGGTGATCTGAAAACCGGCATCGGCTCGATTTCCACAGAAACAGGCGTGCTCCGGGAAGCCCCCTACGGCTTCAAGGCGCGCTTCGAAGGCGGCCGGGGCACCAACCCGGAAGAGTTGATCGGCGCTGCCCACGCCGGCTGTTTCTCCATGGCGTTCTCCATGATTCTCGGTGACGCCGGCCTGAAGGCCGATAGCATCGATACCCAGGCAGAAGTCACTCTGGATCAAGTGGACGGCGGCTTTGCGATCACCGCAGTAAAATTGATTCTGCAGGCGAAAATCCCCGGGGCAAGCCAGGCGCAGTTCGAAGAACTCAGCAACAAGGCCAAAGAGGGCTGCCCGGTGTCCAAAGTGCTGAATGCCAAGATCAGCCTGGAGGCAACATTGGTCAGCTAGATCTTCATTTTTGCAAAGAAAAAATCGCAGCCTTGCGTAACCTGCCGGGATCATTCGGCAAGAGGTGCCCAAGGCTGCGATCTTTTTTGTGTCGTGACAGATTTGCCCGCCAATAATATGGTCGAATAAATGACAGCAGCAAAAACCTGTGAATAGGCGTGCTGCCTCAAAGGAGCTTCAACCATGAAACGTTTTGCCCTGGCGGTTATCTGCTGCGCACTGGCCACGTCGGCCCTCGCAGCACCGAAACCCTGCGAAGAGCTCAAGGCCGAGATCGAAGCCAAGATCCAGGCCAGTGGCGTCACTTCCTACACGCTTGAAGTCGTCACCAACGACGAAGTGCACGACCAGAACATGGTCGTGGGTTCGTGCGAAAACGGCACCAAAAAAATCATCTACCAGAAGAACGACCGCTGACATCTCACATCAGGCAGTAGGCTTCGACGTCTTCAGCGACGATCTCGCGCTTGGCGTTGTACAGCCGGGCGCCGGGGGTAAGCGCAATGGAGCGGCCTTCGAGCACGTACCGCTGACCGGCCTCGAAATGATCGTAACGGATGGTCAGGTAGCACAGCCGTTCAGAGGGACCGCTCATCATGCCCAATCCGCCGCCGGGAACTTCAAAGTCGAAGCGCACGATCAGCTCGTGGCTGCCGGGCATCACTTCAAAATAACGCCCATCGCGCAATCGTTGTTTGTCCAGGCGTTCGGCCATCAACAACTTGTCGTTAGGGAAGGGCGTCGAGAAATCAACCCAGGCCATTTTTGGATCAGGTGTCGGCATCGGGCTTTGACAGCCCGCGACGACACCGACGGCGAGTAACAGCATCAACCTGCGCATGATGGATGTCCCGGGGGATATGCACCCAGCATAACGCCGATCAGGTTCGTTGACAGCCCGCAGGGGTGCCCTGGCCGATCACTTTTCGCTGCTGATCATAGAGCTTGGCCCACGGCCGAAAACCGATGTTCCCCGCTTGCAGTTGATAACGTTCGCCGGCGTTGAAATCCTTGAATTTCACGTTCAACTGACAATCGCGCCACAACGGCTCGGCGTCGGGGCCGATGTTGGTGGGCTGCACCGGAAACTGGTAGCGGACTGTCAATTCATGGCTACCGGGCTGAACCTCGAAGTAGCGCTTGTCGTCGGTGGCCTTGTCATCGACCTCCAGTGCCTGCAACGCCGTATCTTCTTGCTTCGAGTCCAGGTCGATCCAGGCTTGCGCAGGATCATGGCGGGGTATTCCGAATCCGGCACAGCCGGCCAGCAACAGCAGACTTCCTGTCAGTATCATCGTGCGCATAGCGGAGCTCCAGTCAGGCGGGATAGTCTTGCGAGAAGACTCTCCAAGGAAGAATTATTGTGTTCAGGCCGCTTCCTAGCCTTGGGTTACTTGATCGCGTTTTTCGCGTTTTGTTTCCGGGCGTGTTGTTTTTGTTGCTCAACGGTTGCACCAGCATCAGCTATTACAGCCAACTGGCCAGCGGCCAACTGCAGTTGCTGCGGGCCAGGGAGCCGGTTTCCAGCGTGATTGCCGACCCGGCGCGCGACCAAAAACTGCGTATACACCTGGAACAATCACAAAAGGCCCGAACGTTCGCCAGCCGGCAATTGCACCTGCCGGATAACCAAAGTTACCGCTTGTACGCGGACATTGGCCGTCCCTTCGTCGTCTGGAATGTCTTCGTCACGCCGGAATTTTCTCTCAAGCCTGTAAACCACTGCTTTCCCATCGCCGGCTGCGTGGCCTACCGCGGGTACTACAGTCAGAGCGCAGCGCGCGGCGAAGCAGCCTTGCAACGCTTGCAGGGCATGGACGTGTCGATCGGCGGCGTCGAGGCCTATTCGACACTCGGCTGGTTCAACGACCCGATCATCAGTTCGATGATGGGCTGGGGAGATGAGCGACTGGCCACGCTGATTTTTCACGAACTGGCCCATCAGCGCTTCTATGTGAAGGACGACACTGAGTTCAACGAATCCTTTGCCACCTTCGTCGAGCAGGAAGGTACTCGCCAATGGCGTGCCTATCGCCACCTGCCACCGGACAACAATGCGCAGGCGCGTCAGCGCGACCAGTTCACTGAGTTGGTGCTGGAAACCCGCGCCCGGCTGGAAAAGCTCTACGCCTTGCCGTTGCCAACCGAACAGATGCGCCAGCGCAAGGCGGCCGAGTTCGAGCGCTTGCGCAGCGAATACCGGCAACTGCGTGACAGTCAGTGGGCTGGAGACAAACGCTACGACGCCTGGGTCCATGCCCCCATGAACAATGCCCGGTTATTGCCGTTTGGCTTGTACGACCAGTGGGTACCGGCATTTGATGCGCTGTTCCATCAGGTGGATGGCGATTGGCCCAGGTTCTATGCCGCCGTGGAAAAGCTAGGTGGCTTGCCGACGGAAGAGCGCAAGGCCGCGCTCAAGACGCTGGCTGACGGCGCCGATCAACCAAAGAACCAGTAGCAAACGCCGATTGCACCCAGCACCCCGGCAAGCTCCGCCAGCAATGCGCAGCCAACCGCATGGCGTGCGCGCTGGATGCCAACGGCACCGAAGTACACCGCCAGCACATAGAACGTCGTTTCGGTGCTGCCCTGGATTGTCGCCGCGACCAGCGCCGGGAAGCTGTCCACGCCCGAGGTCTTCATGGTTTCAATCAGCATCGCCCGGGCGGCACTGCCGGAGAAGGGTTTGACCATCGCCGTCGGCAGCGCATCAACGAAGCGCGTGTCCCAACCGGCCCACGCCACCAGATGACGAATCCCGTCCAGGCCGAAGTCCAGCGCCCCGGAGGCCCGCAGGACACCCACCGCGCAGAGCATCGCCACCAGATAAGGCAGCAGGTTCTTGGCGACGTCGAAACCCTCCTTGGCACCTTCAACAAAGGCCTCGTACACCTTCACTTGGCGCAGCGCGCCGATCAGCAGGAACAGCATGATCAGGCCAAACAGCGTCAGGTTGCCGAGGATCGATGACAAGCCGGCCAGCGCGGTCGCCGAAAGGGTCGCCAGCAACGCCATGAAACCACCGAGGGCGAGGGCACCGGGGATCAGGTAGGCCAGCACCACCGGATCCCAGACGCGCAGGCGCTGCATGAACGCCACCGACAGGAAGCCGACAATGGTCGAGCAACTGGTCGCCAGCAGGATCGGCAGGAACACCAGCGTCGGGTCAGGCGCGCCTTGCTGGGCGCGATACATGAAGATCGTCACCGGCAGCAGGGTTAGCGAAGAGGCGTTGAGCACCAGGAACAGGATCTGTGCGTTGCTGGCGACGGTAGCGCTGGGGTTGAGTTCTTGCAGCGCTTTCATGGCCTTCAGGCCAATAGGCGTGGCGGCGTTGTCCAGACCGAGGCCGTTGGCGGCGAAATTCAGGGTGATCAGGCCGATGGCCGGATGACCCGGCGGGACTTCAGGCATCAGGCGCAAAAACAACGGCCCCAAGGCCTTGGCCAACCATTCGACGATGCCGGCCTTCTCGGCAATGCGCAGAAAACCCAGCCAGAGGGTGAGGGTGCCGAACAGCAGCACCATGACCTCGACCGACAGCTTGGCCATGGCAAAAATGCTCTCCACCATCGCCGCGAATATCCCGGCGTTGCCACCAATCAGCCACTGCGCCAGCGCCGAAACGGCTGCCACGATGAAGAAGCCAAGCCAAAGGCCATTGAGCATCAGTCAAATCCCCCAAAAGATCCGCGAATGATAGCGGGGTGGCCAGAAACGACAAACCCCGGATTTATCCGGGGTTCATTGAAATTCCACACATCTGTAGGAGCCGGCTTGCTGGCGATTGCCACACCGCGGTGCACCTGTCGCTCCGCGTTATCGTTCATCGCCGGCGAGCCGGCTACTACAGGGGGTGTATCAGTTTTTGGAAACTTCACCCGCCGGCAGCTTTTCCTTGCTACGCCAGTGCGGCAGGGAGTTCCAGTAACGCTGGCCCTTGGCGTCGTCGTACATGCCTTCCCAACGAGCGATTACAAGAACAGCCAGGGCGTTGCCGATCACGTTCAGTGCGGTACGGGCCATGTCCATGACGCGGTCGACACCGGCGATGAACGCCAGGCCTTCCAGAGGAATACCGACGCTGCCGAGGGTGGCCAGCAGGACCACGAAGGACACGCCCGGTACGCCGGCGATGCCTTTGGAGGTGACCATCAACGTCAGGACCAGCAGCAGTTGCTGGCTGATCGACAGATCGATGCCATACAGCTGGGCAATGAAGATCGCTGCAATGCTTTGGTACAGGGTCGAACCGTCGAGGTTGAACGAGTAGCCGGTCGGTACCACGAAGCTGCAAATGGCTTTTGGCGCGCCGTAGGCTTCCATCTTCTCGATCACGCGCGGCAGCACGGTTTCGGAACTGGCGGTGGAGTAGGCCAGTACCAGCTCATCCTTGAAGATGCGCATCAGCTTGATCACCGAGAAGCCGAACAGTCGAGCGATCAGGCCCAGGATCACGAAAGCGAAGAAGGCAATGGCGAAATAAACCAGGATCACCAGTTTGGCCAGCGGCAACAGCGACGCGAAACCGAAGTTGGCCACGGTCACCGCGATCAGTGCGAACACGCCGATCGGGGCGTAGTTCATGATCATGTGAGTGACCTTGAACATGCTTTCCGACACGCCCTGGAACATCTTCACCAGCGGCTCGCGCAGGTCCGCCTGCAAGCTCGACAGCCCGAGACCGAACAATACGGAGAAGAAGATGATCGGCAGCATTTCGCCGCGAACCATGGCCGCGAAGATGTTCGACGGGATCAGGTTGAGGATGGTTTCGATGAACGCGTGTTCATGCTGGACCTCGGCGGCAGTCGCCTGGTACTTGGAAATGTCCACAGTGCCCAGGGTGCTCATGTCGATGCCGGCACCCGGATGGAACAGGTTGGCCAGCAGCAGACCGACCACGATGGCGATGGTGGTGACGATTTCGAAGTAGATGATGGTCTTGAAGCCGATGCGTCCCAGCTTCTTGGCGTCACCGACGCCAGCAATGCCGACGATCAAAGAGGAGATGACGATCGGGATCACGATCATCTTGATCAGACGGATAAAGATATCGCCTGCTGGTTGCAGGACGTTGCTGATCCACCAGGCTTTTTCGGCACTGAAATGGTTGAGCAGCGCACCGATTGCTATCCCCAATACCAGACCGATGAGGATCTGCCAGGCGAGGCTAAGCTTTGCCTTCTTCATATCTTTACCCTTACTTGCGTTTGACTCAGGGAGATGCGCGAACTGGAACGCTCGTGGCGAAAAAGTCTAGTGCATCTACCCCCCGTATAAGGTGCCCCGGAGCGCGTGTTTGCGGCTCTCTGGCAGGCGAAAAAAGGCGCAACTATTCCGATGCAAGGAAGCGCCGTCTAATGCCGTAAACGCCTACCCTATGCCGAATCGGCATGAGGTTTTTCCGCTGAACGCAACGTCGCAATCGGTTCGATTGCGACATTTCGTCAGGCATAAGCGCCGTGAACCGGTCATCACAGAGCAGATTGAATGTTTTTTGAGCAGTGGCCGAGCGTTGATTTTTCAGCAGAATCCCGCAGGACAAAGCGAAAAATCGCAGCCAAAAAAAAGGGATTTTTCTCGATATACGGTCGCCTGTGAAACACCGGGAAAAGTAATTTCCGACGTAACAGGGACAAAGACGCGATAAGAGTGATGAAATCGAGACGAGCGCTCTATTTCAAGGTGTTGCGTGATCCAGCCCTTCGCAAGCTCGTCGAGCCATGGTGGTCCGGCGAACTTGCGCAGCAGCTTTTCCTGACCCGGCCCTTGCGCAGGTACTCCCTGTACCCGTAGGTCACTCCGCCCCTGAAACAGGCAGAACGTCCCGACCCCTTGGTCATGCGCCAGCCCTCCTCAGGTGACGCAGATAGAAAGAGGCGCTGTGACCTCCTTCGTGTACAAATTCTGTTCTATCAACAAGCCCTGCATGAGGGCCTCAGGCATGCCGGAGAGAAACCTCAGCCCCCATGCCATGGCACTACCGCCCTGATAGCAGGGCGGCTGCCAGCGTCTTGAACAAACCGTTCATGTCAGCCTCGACCGCGACGGCCAAAGAAGAAGGAAGCAATGAACATCACCAGGAACACGACAAACAGAATCTTGGCGATCCCCGTGGCGGTGCCCGCGATACCACCGAAGCCCAGTACTGCGGCGATGATGGCAATGATCAGGAATGTGATTGCCCAGCTCAACATGGTGATTCTCCTTACGCTTCTATTTAGAGGTGTTGCGTTTCCCGGCACATCGCTGCGGCGGAAATTTTTTACCTAGAACACCCAGCGCTCTTGATGACGTATCTCACCTGCAGGCCCGGCCTGGTCGACGTCCATCATGCGCATCGGGGTGCTATCGGCCTGAAGGCTGCCAACAGCACTGAAATGGGTTTGGGTCGGATGCTGAATCGACAGTTGTGGCGCTTGCGGCTGCTGACCCTGCTCCCAGCGCAGAAACTGTTGGCCGCCGATAAGCGTGAGCAGCAGCGCCAGAACAGCAAACAGTCCTTGCTGAATATGCACAGGCGAGAGATGCAGGTGGGCGGCACGTTGACGGTTCATCCTGGAGCTCCTACCACTCGGGTCGGTATTCGATAGCGGGCGTTTGTTTTTGAATGCCCTGGTTAACCAGACATTTGCAGCCCGCATGCCAGCATTGAATCGAATTAATTACCTTTAATATCAATATCTTACGATCATCAAGAAAATCATATCGGACGCATCCTGCACGATGCCACTTGTGCAGTCGTGCGTATTGCACGATTCGTTTGAAGGAAGGTGTAAATTTTTTGAATTGAGAGGAGGACGCGGATGTCAGAAATACACGCTGGCTGCTGTCGGAAACTGGGCTTCTATTAAAAGACGCGCTACATCAGCTAGCTAACCGATACATCGGATGAACGCTACCCTGCCATGACAGGAATGGCTCAGAATCAATCATGCAACTTGCCCGATTTCTCCGGGACCCAATCAAGATCATTCATTAAGGAGCGTAGGAAAATGGAATCAGCCACTGAGCACCAAGGCCGCATTCTGCTGGTGGATGATGAGTCCGCCATCCTGCGTACTTTCCGTTACTGCCTTGAAGACGAAGGCTACAGCGTAGCCACCGCCACCAGCGCCGCGCAGGCAGAAGCCCTGTTGCAGCGCCAGGTCTTCGACCTGTGCTTCCTCGATCTGCGTCTGGGTGAAGACAACGGCCTCGATGTGCTGGCCCAGATGCGTATCCAGGCGCCCTGGATGCGGGTGGTGATCGTCACTGCGCACTCAGCCGTCGACACGGCGGTGGATGCGATTCAGGCCGGTGCGGCCGACTATCTGGTCAAGCCGTGCAGCCCCGATCAATTGCGGCTGGCAACCGCCAAGCAACTGGAAGTGCGGCAGCTGTCGGCGCGGCTGGAAGCCCTGGAAGGTGAAGTACGCAAGCCCAAGGATGGTCTGGACTCCCACAGCCCGGCCATGAAAGTGGTACTCGAAACCGCGCGCCAGGTGGCTACGACCGATGCCAATATCCTGATTCTCGGTGAATCCGGCACCGGCAAGGGCGAGTTGTCCCAAGCCATTCACGGCTGGAGCAAACGCGCGAAGAAATCCTGCGTCACAATCAACTGCCCGTCGCTGACCGCCGAGCTTATGGAAAGCGAACTCTTCGGCCACAGTCGCGGTGCCTTTACCGGCGCCAGCGAAAGCACCCTGGGCCGAGTCAACCAGGCGGACGGCGGGACTCTTTTTCTCGACGAAATCGGCGACTTTCCGCTGACATTGCAGCCGAAATTGCTGCGTTTCATTCAGGACAAAGAATATGAGCGCGTCGGTGACCCGGTGACCCGCCGTGCCGATGTGCGCATCCTTGCAGCCACCAACCTCAACCTCGAGGACATGGTCCGAGATGGTCGTTTCCGTGAAGACCTGCTCTATCGCCTGAATGTCATTACCCTGCACCTGCCACCGCTACGCGAACGCCGTGAAGATATTCTCAACCTGGCCGATCGTTTCCTGGCGCGTTTCGTCAAGGAGTATGCCCGTCCCGCGCGCGTGTTAAGCGACGAGGCCCGGGAGGCCCTACTGGGCTATCGCTGGCCGGGCAACATCCGTGAGCTGCGCAACGTGATCGAGCGCGCGAGCATCATCTGTCCGCAGGAGCGGGTCGAAATCAGTCATCTGGGCATGGCCGAAACCCCGGTCAACAATGCACCGCGCATCGGCGCAGCGTTGAGCCTGGATGAGCTGGAAAAGGCCCACATCGGCGCGGTCCTCGCCACCGCCGACACCCTGGATCAAGCGGCAAAAACCCTGGGCATCGATGCCTCGACGCTGTACCGCAAACGCAAGCAGTACAACTTGTGAGCAATAGCCGATGAAACTGGCGATGAAATTGCGGACCCGGCTTTTCCTGAGCATCTCCGCACTGATCACCGTCGCCTTGCTCGGGCTCCTGCTCGGGTTGGTCAGCGTGATGCAGATGGCCGGCAGCCAGGAAGCACTGATCCGCAGTAACTTCATTACCCTGGACCTGGGTCTCAAGCTGCGTCAAACCCTGGGTGATCAACTGATCATCATGCTCAGCGAGAAGCCTGACTCCGCCGCTTTCGCCGCCTCGAAGCAGCGTTACTTCCAATTGCTGGAGGAAGGCATTGCCCAGGAACCCGCGCAGAATGCGAGCGAGTACGGCTTCAGAAAAGCCAAGGCTGACTACGAGCGCTTTATCGAAGCTTATGAAGCGTCCCCGGATCCCTCGAATGTGCTCAGCAGCCATGACAACCTGACGGAAAAATTCAACGCACTGCGCAATGGTCTGATCGCCGAGCACAAGCGTGCGCTGGATAACATCAACGATACCGAGCGCCAGGCCCGGGAGCGGGCACTGCTGATTGCCGGGTCACTTGGCCTGGTGGGGCTGGCGGTGCTGGTCATCGGCTTCGTGACCGCGCAGGCCATTGCCCGGCGTTTCGGGGCACCCATCGAAGCCTTGGCCAAGGCAGCGGACAATATCGGCCAGGGCAATTTCGATGTCACCCTGCCGATCTCCTCGGCAGTGGAGCTCAACCAGCTGACCCGGCGTTTCGGGATCATGGCCCAGGCGCTGCGTGAACATCAGGCCACCAACGTCGATGAATTGCTGGCCGGCCAGCAGCGTTTGCAGGCCGTGCTCGACAGCATCGACGACGGCCTGCTGATGATCGACCGTCAGGGCCATCTGGAACACCTTAACCCTGTGGCCCAGCGTCAGTTGGGCTGGGAGTCCGATCGCCTGGGACAGGGATTGGGCACGGCGCTGGAGCGCCCCGAACTCAATGAGCAGTTGCAACTGGTGCTACGCGGCGGCACCCTGGAGCGGGCGCCGGAGGATTTGAGTGTCGAAGTCGACGGCGAGTCGCGACTGCTGACCTATAGCCTGACCCCGGTCAGCCACACCCAGGGCCATATTCTCGGTGCCGTGATGGTGCTGCATGACGTCACGGAGCAGCGAGCCTTCGAACGGGTACGCAGCGAATTTGTATTGCGCGCCTCCCATGAATTGCGCACCCCGGTCACCGGCATGCACATGGCCTTCGGATTATTTCGCGAGCGTGCGCATTTTGCCCCGGACTCCCGGGAAGCCGACCTGCTCGATACCGTGAATGAAGAGATGCAGCGGCTGATGCAGTTGATCAATGACCTGCTGAATTTTTCCCGTTACCAGAACGGTTTGCAGAAACTTACCCTGGCGCCGTGTTCCATCGAGGCGCTGCTGGAACAGGCTCAATCACGCTTTGCCACATCGGCCGCCGAGAAGAACATCAGTCTGCTGGTGGAAGTGCAGGGGTCTTTGCCGCGTTTGCAGGCCGATCAGCCACAACTGGAGCGGGTGCTCGATAATTTGCTCGACAACGCCTTGCGTCACACCGGTTCCGGCGGGCGGATACGCCTGCACGCCCGGCGCCACGGCGATCGGGTCATCGTCAGTGTCGAGGACAATGGCGAAGGCATTGCCTACGGTCAGCAGGGGCGGATCTTCGAGCCGTTCGTGCAGGTCGGACGCAAGAAAGGCGGAGCCGGTCTCGGCCTGGCATTGTGCAAGGAAATCGTGCAATTGCATGGCGGGCGGATGGGCGTCTATTCACGCCCGGGGCAGGGCACTCAGTTCTACATGGCGCTGACGGTTTAGATCGCAGTCACGCTTCGTCATCCAGGCGCCGGCCGCCCGCCCGACGTCGCCCCCGGGTTATCAATTCAATGAACTGAACCGCGCTCAGCGCGTGGGCGAACAGCCAGCCCTGGCCGAACTTCACGCCTTCACTGCTCAGGAACTCAGCCTGGGCCTCATGTTCGATGCCCTCGGCAATCACCTTCAAATGCAGCGACTGGGCCATGTGAATGATGTGCGGAGCCACACCGCTGCTGGCAGCGTCATGGCCCAACGCATCAATGAACGCCTTGTCGATTTTCAGGCAGTCCACCGGCAGGGTTTGCAAATAGGCGAGGCTGCAGTAGCCGGTGCCAAAATCATCGATCAACACCTGGTGCCCGACATCCCGCAGCGATTGCAGGTTTTCCCGGGCCACCACCACATCGACCAGCCCACGCTCGGTAACCTCGAAGGCGATTTGCCGCGCAGCGACGCGGTGCAGGGTCAGCAGCCTCGCCATCACCTGGCCGATGCGCGGAACCATCACATCACACGCCGCGAGATTGACCGAGATGTACAGTTGCGGGTTGGCACGCAGCAACTGGCCGAGTTGCTCGAGCAAACGTTGCAAGACGAAATCCGTCATCTGGCGAATCTGCCCGGTGTCCTCCGCCATCGGAATGAACAGGTCGGGACTGGTCAGGGTACCGTCCGGTCTGCGCCAGCGCAGCAGCGCTTCAGCCCCGACACAGTTGCGGCTATCGAGGTCGAAGATCGGTTGATACAGCACCTGCAACTCGCCCCGTCGGATCGCTCCGGCCAGTTCGGCATCCAGCGACTGCCGCTGTTGCACCAACAGGAACACCAGGAACCCGACGCATATGCCCAGCGCAATACTGGCCGGCAGCAGCCACCACCAGACCGACGGGATATGCATGCCCGTACGCAGGCTGATCAACACCAATTGATACTCCGGGTTGTCGGTGGGCATGCGGTATATCAGGCGTGTCTGGGTGATCTGCAGCGCATCACGGTTTTTCGGTGGCCAGGCCTCGACCGGCGGCCAGATCTGGGAGGAGCCCAATACCGGAATCGCGCGCGTACCATGGTCCAGGACGACCAGCAGGCTGCTGCCCGGCGACAGGTCGACCATATCGGTCAAATGCCCGCGAGAGGTCGCGACCCGGAAATTCCCGCGCCCCAGCATCAGGGCGGCGCGGTTTTCATCGGGTTCGGTGGTAGTGTTGAGCCAATAGCTGTAGGTCGGGCCCTTGATGTCTGGCGCTCGAATCAGCGACAGCCCTTCCTGGCGAGGGCGATTGGAGCAGATCCGCGAGGAGTCCATGTAGGCGGCTTCGTAGACGAAGCGATAATTGAACGTAACCTGTTGCAAGGTCGCGATCATTTCAGCATCGCAACCGCGCAACGGTTGCGCTTCAAGGTCGTCCAGGCTTTCACGCAGTTGCCCGAAGAGCTGTTCCAGGCGGGCGAGAAAGCGCTCACCCTGAGCATTCATTTCTTCGCTTTCGTTTTGCTCGACCTGATGAATGGCGACGAACAGGCTGCCAGCCATCAATAACGTTGCGCTCAAGACAGCCGACATCAGCCCCAGGAACCAGGGGCGATGGAACCAACTACGGAAGGTCTCTCGAGCAGCAGTCATTGCGTAATATCCGATGGATTACCAATGAGTTATAGCTGCTGATTGGGAAAAAGCCCTGACCGCCGGGCGGGCGCCATTATTTTGTCTGGTTCAACACCAAAAGCAGCGCGGCTGTTTGCGCATCCGGAGTGCCATCGAAGCGAGCCGGGCGGAAGTGCATCTGGAATGCCGCTATCACATGCCGTGTCGCAACATCGAGCTCGCCGGTTTGTGGCGAGGCATAACCCAGGCGGGCCAATTGCGCCTGAAACCAGCCGATACTCGGTAACTGATCGGCGAACAGCATTTGCTGGCGCGCGACCGCCTGTTCGTTCGGCCAGATACCCAGGCCTTCGGCAGCCAGACGCTTCCAGGGGAACAGCGGCCCCGGGTCCAGTTTACGCAACGGCGCAATATCGCTATGGCCGATGATGTCGCGAGGCTTGATGCCCTGGCGCTTGCTGATGTCCTTGAGCAATACGATCAAGGACTGGACCTGATCTTCGGTGTAGGGGTACCACACGCGCCCGGTTGGAGTGTCCTTGAATCCCGGGTTGACGATTTCGATACCAATGGAACTGGAATTCAGCCAGGTCCGGCCATTCCATTCGCTCTCCCCGGCGTGCCAGGCGCGAACGTTTTCATCCATCAGCTTGTAGATAGTGGCGCCCTTGTCGTCACCGATCAGGTAATGACTGCTGACTTCGCCGTGGGTCAGCAGTTGCAGCGAACGCTCCAGCGAGGCGTTGGTGTAATGCACCACCACGAACTGCACACGGCTGTCGTAATTGGCTGAAGGATGACTGGTGTCAAAACGGGGACCGCTGGCGCAGCCGGCCAGCACAAGAAGTGACACGATCAGAGCAAGATATTTCATGGCGAAAGGCAGTACACACAAGACAATAATGCAACAGTGTAACGTAATGCCTTGCGGGCTGACGGCAATCGCCGCGAATTAAACAAAATGGAACAAATAATCTTCAGCCCGGCTCCACGCGGTTGCGTCCGGCATTTTTTGCACGGTACAACGCCTGATCGGCTCTTTTAAGCACTTGATCGCTATGCTCACCCGGCCTGAACGCCGACATTCCTCCAGACACGGTAATGGTCACCGGCTCTCCCTTGAAGTGGAATGGACAGGCCTCGATGGAGGCACGCAGGCTTTCCAGCAACTTCAGCCCCGCCGCCGGCACCGTGGATGGCATTAACAGCACAAACTCTTCGCCGCCGAACCGGGCAATGAAGTCCGTTCCGCGAAGACGCTTGCGCAACACGCTGGCAATGATCTTCAGCACCTTGTCACCGGCCAGGTGCCCGTAGTTATCGTTGATGCGCTTGAAATGATCGAGGTCGAGCATGGCCAGCAACAGGGTATTGCCATGTTGCTGCCATTGTTTGACTTCATGATCCAGGCGCTCGCTCCAGGCCGCACGGTTGGGCAGGCCGGTCAGCGGGTCGACCAACGCCTTCTGCCGTTGCTCTTCAAGATGCTCACGGTAACCCTGGGCCTCCTGCTCCATATGGGCGACGCGCTCGGCCAGGCTGTGCAGGCGTGCAGCGACCTCTTGCTCGCGCTCATCGCGTTGTTTCTGGTGCTGGTCCATGGTGCCCAGCAAGCCTTCGAGATGGTTTTCCAGAACGTGCTTGAGATCTTCCAGGTCTGCGGCTTCCTGCATGCTGCTTTGCAAGCCATCAACCTGTTCGCGGATCTGTGTGTCCATCTGCCGCGCAGCCGAACGGTTGTCGGCGTGTCCTGCGGTGGCGGCCTGCAAGTTGCTCTGGAACGATTCGAGGCGCTCGTTCAGTCGTTGCAGGTAGGCTTCGAACTCATGCTGGCCGCTGTCGGTAATAGCCAGCATCAACGTGGCGAAGTCGTCGAGGATCGGGAGTAATTCGTACCAGTTCAGACCGTTTTTCAGACGATCGCGCATCGATTCGGCTTGCGGGCGATGACGCTCGGGCAATGTCAGGTCTTCGAGCAGCCCCAGCAGCGTGTCTTCGATGTGGCTGGCCACCGAGCTGTAGGAGGGCTCAGGGGAGTCCGGGAGTGCGTAGAAAGTGTCGTGCCCGGGTAGAGGCTGATCCGCGGCGACCACCTCCGCTGTCGGATTCGCAAGCACGGCCAGGCTATCCGGCGATGCTGGCGCGGTCAGCTCGTCGGGATTCACTAGCGACTCAAGAGGTGTTTCCGGAGTCGGCTTCTCGGCTGACTCGGTTTCTGCCGCGCCTGCCATGGCGGGTTGAGGCTGCGCGGCCGCAGGTGCCAGGGCCACGACCGCCGGAGCAGAGGAAGCCTCGACTGGCTCGGTCGCCGCAGCCCCCTCTGCAACTCGCTCAGCCGTTGCCGTCTCAATCGCAACCGGGGCCGACTCGATAACCGCCGCAGGGCTCTCGGCTGCGGGGGCCGTCGGCGCAGGAGAAGCCGTCGTTGATGCCACCGCCCCTTCTGCTTCACGACCGCCGAACAACCGCTGGAGCAAGCCCGGCCGACCAGGCTCCGCCGGGGCTTCCAGCTGGCTCAGGGCCTTGCCTTGCAAGCCGCTCAGCTCGCTGAGCAACAAGGGTATCTCACGCGCCTGACTGACCCGCGCATCCAATTGCTTGGCGAAGCTCTTGAGTGGCCGGCTCACATCCCGTGGCAGCGGCAATGTTTGCAGTTGAGTGACCAGTGCGGTCAGGGCGGCGCTGGTCTGGTTGATCCGGGTTTCCCGACGCTGTTCGGAGTCGAGCACGGCTTTTTCCAGACGTGGAATCAGCGCGGCCAGGCCGGCGTCCATGTCGTCGGTACGCACGACCTCGCGCATTTCCTTCATGCATTGGTCAACCGCGCGGTCAGTACCTTCCGCCGCCAGGGTGCTGCGCACCAGTCCACGGCGCAGCAAGTCGAGCCGCGCGTCCCAGCGACGTTCGAGCTTTTCCTGTTGTTCGATGCTTTTGAGGTATTTCTCTTTCCAGCGCTGTGTTTCGTCGCTCATTCATGGGTTCCGCGAAGGGCAGGACTCAATGCGGGCAATGCATCGGCCGTGAGCGAACCCGGCAGACGAATCTCTACCGCGACCGGCAGGTGATCGGAAATGGGCTGTGCCAGCACCTCGACCTTTTCCAGGGTCAGGCTCGGACTCAGCAGGATATGGTCCAGGCAGCGCTGTGGACGCCAGCTGGGGAACGTTGCTTCCATCTGCGGCGCGAGCAGGCCGAGATCGCGCAACGCGGAATTTTGCAGCAGGTCACTGGCATGGGTGTTCATGTCGCCCATCAGTACCTGGTGTTTGTAGTCGCCAATCAGATCGCGGATGTACGCCAGTTGCAGGCTGCGCGCACGGGCGCCCAGCGCCAGGTGCATCATGACGACCACCAGTGCTTCCGGGCCTTCGCCGAAGCGTACCAGGATGGCTCCGCGCCCCTTTGGGCCCGGCAGCGGATGATCTTCAATGGCCCACGGGCGCAATCGGCTGAGCACGCCATTGCTGTGCTGGGCCAGGCGGCCGAGATTGCGATTGAGTTGTTGATACCAATAGGGGAAGGCGCCGAGCTGGGCCAAATGCTCAACCTGATTGACGTAGCCTGAACGCAGGCTGCCACCATCGGCCTCCTGCAAGGCGACCAGATCGAAGTCGCCCAGCAGATTGCCGATCTTCTGCAGGTTGTCGGCACGCCCGGTGTGCGGCAGCAGATGCTGCCAGCCCCGCGTCAGGTAATGCCGGTAGCGCTCGGTGCTGATGCCTACCTGGATATTGAAACTGAGCAAGCGCAGACGACTGTCTGCGGGCAGGCCCGTGGACTCCAGATGATGCTCATTGACCCGCGGATCATGCAGGCCAACAATGCGTTCAGTACCCCATCGGCGCATGGCAGTGACTGCCCTTAGTTGGCGGCAGCCTTGTTAGCCGCTCGCTCTTTGTCGATCAGTTTGTCGGCCAGTTGCAGGGCCTGTTCGGCACCGCCGGCGGAGCCTACGTCAAAGCGGTACTTGCCGTTGACGACCATGGTTGGAACGCCGGAGATTTCATACTTCTTGGCCAGCTCGCGAGCCTTGACGATCTGGCCCTTGATAGCGAAAGAGTCGAAAGTCGCAAGAAACTTGTCCTTGTCCACGCCTTGGGTAGCGAGGAAGTCGGCCATATCATTCTTGTCGGTCAGTTTCTTGTGCTCTTTCTGAATCGCGTTGAACACCGCAGCGTGAACGTTGTGCTCGACACCCATGGCTTCAAGGGTCAGGAACATCTGGCCGTGAGCGTCCCACGGGCCACCGAACATGGCTGGAATGCGCACGAAGTTCACGTCCGAAGGCAGCTTCTCGACCCAGGGATTGATCACGGGTTCGAAGGCATAGCAATGCGGGCAGCCGTACCAGAACAGCTCTACCACTTCGATCTTGCCAGGCACGGCGACCGGAACCGGATTGCTCAGTTCGACATAAGGTGCGGCGGGGGCTTCAGCGGCCTGGGCAGTCATGCCGAACAGGCTGGCAGCGGCAAAAACGGCGCTGATGATCAGATTACGCATGCTTCACTCCTGGACAAATTTTTCGCCTCGCGCGACGTGTTTTCAGACAGGTCCTGGCGGGCTTGAGTTCTGTAGTGTAACGGCAGCGGCCACAAAAAAGGGCGGCCAAGGCCACCCTTTTTATACTCGTTGCAACGGATTAATCGAGCGTTAACGTTGCAGGCGATATGTACCCCGTTCAACGCCCGATCCGCCGGCCTTAGTGCAGGCCCTGGATGTAGCTGGAAACCGCGGCGATGTCTTCGTCGCTCAGCTTCTTGGCAATACTCTGCATAGGTTTGGTATCGCCGTCGTTGGTGCGGCCGCCTTCTTCCTTGCGGAAATCGGTCAGTTGCTTGGCGACATATTGAGCGTGCTGGCCACCCAGGTGCGGGAAGCCCGCTGGTGCGTTACCTGCGCCATTTGGCGAGTGGCAGCCGGTGCAGGCTGGCAGGCCCTTGGCCAGGTCACCACCACGGAACAGGGCTTCACCGCGAGCGACGACTTTAGGATCGGCGGCACCGACGCTGCCTTTCTGGCTGGCGAAGTAGGCGGCGATATCCGCCAGGTCCTGATCGCTCAGGTTGGTCAGCAGGCCGGTCATTTCCAGAACGGTGCGCTTGCCCGACTTGATGTCGTGCAATTGCTTGGTCAGGTAGCGTTCACCCTGACCCGCCAGTTTTGGAAAGTTTGGCGCCATGCTGTTGCCATCCGGGCCGTGGCAGGCGCCACAGACGGCGGCTTTGGCCTGACCGGCTTTTGCATCACCCGGTTGTACTGCCTCACCTGCAGCATGGGCCATGCCGGAGATGCCCACGGTCAACAGCAGACTCACGATCAATTTCTTCATCAGCTAATCCAACTACGGCTAAGGGTTAAGAGTTATGGACCGGGCTTACTCGCTCATCCAATGGATGATGGCTTGGTAATCCTCGGCACTGCAGTCCATGCACAAACCACGCGGCGGCATCGCCTTGAAACCCTGGGTCACGTGTTGCACCAGCGTCTCCATACCTTTCGCCAACCTCGGCGTCCAAGCATCCTGATCGCCTTTTTTCGGCGCCATGGGTAATTGGCCGGAATGACAGGCACCACAAACACGGTTGTACACAGCTTCCGGATCCTGTGTAGCCTGAGCGCTGTAAAGCGGCATCAAGACACCGGCAGCTAGCAGCCATTTCGTCATAAAACGACCTTTTCAGGGTTGAGAGCGTGCTGCGTTCTAGTGCGCAATCAAGGTCTGTCGCTCTCGTGAACTTCATCCTACGCTGGGACAAAGCGCACACAAAATCTGCGGCATTATATACTGGCGTCACTGAAACGGAAGCGACACTGCTTGCCGCACCCATTCCTGGCGCCGCCCACATCGGAAATCCCATGCAACTCAAGAATCCCATACTCGGTCTGTGCCAACAGTCCACCTTCATGCTCAGCGCCGCCAAAGTCGACCAATGTCCGGATGACGAGGGCTTCGAAGTCGCCTTCGCCGGGCGTTCCAACGCCGGCAAGTCGAGTGCCTTGAACACCCTGACCCACGCCAGCCTGGCGCGCACCTCGAAAACCCCGGGGCGCACGCAACTGTTGAATTTCTTCAAGCTAGACGATGAACGCCGTCTGGTCGACCTGCCGGGCTACGGTTATGCAAAAGTACCGATCCCGCTCAAGCAACACTGGCAGCGTCACCTGGAAGCGTACCTGGGTGGTCGAGAGAGTTTGAAAGGCCTGATCCTGATGATGGACATCCGCCATCCGATGACCGATTTCGACCTGCTGATGCTCGATTGGGCCGTGGCTGCCGGCATGCCGATGCACATTCTGCTGACCAAAGCGGACAAGCTGACCTATGGCGCGGCCAAGAACACGCTGCTCAAGGTTCAGGCGGAAATCCGCAAGGGCTGGGGCGATCTGGTGACGATTCAGCTGTTCTCGGCCCCGAAACGCATGGGCCTGGAAGAAGCCTATACCGTACTGGCAGGCTGGATGGAGCTGGCGGACAAGGGCGCCGAGGTAGCAGCCCAATAAAAATCAAAAACTGTTTGTGGTGCGCTCAGCCGCGCTTTTAACGCAGCATGAGCGTGCCACAGGCAGTTTTCAGGCAAAAAAAACCCCGGACTTCATATGGGGAGGGAGAAGTTCCGGGGTTCAAGCTCTAGACCGCTAGGGCGGAGTCCAGATATCTGCCAACACTTAACACAACATAGGAGCATCGAAGGGCTTCACCAGCCATTCAGTACCTCTGAGTGGTACTTCGCAAGATTAGTTCAGATTTTTTTCAAATAGCTTTGAAATAATTCCGATAGCCTTCCGGACTAAGCTGTTTGCGCTCTTCTGCCGCGGCACCATGCCGCAGCAGCACACGACATTTTTGCGTAGGAAGCAGCTTGCTCGCGACGGAATTTCAGTCGAAATCGATGTGCCTGACACTCCATCGCGAGCGAGCTCGCTCCTACAGGAAGGCTCAGTGAGCCTCATCCCAGTTATTTCCAACACCCACTTCGACCAGCAACGGCACATCCAGTTTCGCGGCTTCGCTCATGTGTACGCGAATTTCCTCGCGAACCTGGTCGACCAGGTCTTCACGCACCTCCAGCACCAGTTCATCGTGCACCTGCAAGATGACTTTGGCGTCGAGGCCGGACGCGGTCAGCCAGTTATCCACCGCGACCATGGCTTTCTTGATGATGTCCGCCGCGGTGCCTTGCATCGGTGCGTTGATCGCCGTGCGTTCGGCGGCGGCGCGTTCTTGCGGCTTGTTGGAGTTGATGTCCGGCAGGTACAGGCGACGACCGAAGAACGTCTCGACATAACCTTGCTCGGCGGCTTGGGCCCGCGTGCGGTCCATGTACTGGCGAACGCCAGGGTATCGGGCGAAGTAGGTATCGATGTAGGCCTTGGCGGTCTTGGTGTCGACGCCGATGTCCTTGCCGAGCTTCTGCGCCCCCATGCCGTAGATCAGGCCGAAGTTGATCGCCTTGGCGCTGCGGCGCTGGTCGGAGGTCACGTCGGCCAGTTCGACCTTGAACACTTCGGCGGCGGTCGCGGTGTGCACGTCCAGATTGTGGCGGAAGGCGTTCATCAGCCCTTCATCCCGTGACAGGTGCGCCATGATCCGCAACTCGATCTGCGAGTAGTCCGCCGCCAATAGCTTGTAGCCGGCCGGGGCCACGAAGGCCTGGCGGATACGGCGCCCTTCGGCGGTGCGCACCGGGATGTTCTGCAGGTTCGGATCGCTGGAGGACAGGCGCCCGGTGGAGGCGACAGCCTGGTGGTACGACGTATGGATCCGACCGGTGCGCGGGTTGATCTGCTCCGGCAAACGATCGGTGTAGGTGCTTTTCAGCTTGCTCATGGAGCGATATTCCATGAGCACTTTCGGCAATCGGTAGTCGTCTTCCGCCAGCTTGGCCAGCACTTCTTCGGCGGTGGACGGCTGACCCTTGGCAGTTTTTTTCAGCACCGGCAGGCCGAGTTTCTCGTACAGGATCACGCCGAGCTGCTTGGGCGAACCGAGGTTGAATTCCTCGCCGGCAATCTCGAAGGCTTCGCGTTCAAGTGCGACCATCTTGTCGCCCAGTTCGATGCTTTGCACACCCAGCAGGGCGGCGTCGACGAATGCGCCCTGGCGCTCGATGCGCGCCAGCACCGGCACCAACGGGATTTCGATGTCGGTCAGCACGCTGGCCAGGCTCGGAATGGCCGAGAGTTTTTCGAACAGGGCCTGGTGCAGACGCAGGGTGATGTCCGCATCTTCGGCGGCGTAAGGCCCGGCCTGCTCAAGGGCGATCTGATCGAACGTCAGCTGTTTCACGCCCTTGCCGGCGATGTCCTGGAAACTCACCGTGGTGTGGTCCAGATACTTCTGCGCCAGGCTGTCCATGTCATGGCGCGTGGCCGTTGAGTTGAGCACGTAGGACTCGAGCATGGTGTCGAAGGCGATGCCGCGTACGGTGATGCCGTTGTCCTGTACGCCGCCGATGGCGCAGTTGGCCAGGATGTTCATGTCGAACTTGGCGTGCTGGCCGACCTTGAGCTTGTTCGGGTCTTCCAGAATCGGCTTGAGCGCGCGCAGGACCGTGTCGCGGTCCAGCTGCTGCGGCACGCCGATGTAGGAATGGGTCAACGGGATGTAGGCCGCTTCGTTAGCCTGAACCGCGAACGACAGACCCACCAGTTGCGCCTGCTGCGCGTCAATGCCGGTGGTTTCAGTGTCGAAGGCCAACAGCTTGGCGTTGTTCAGCTTTTCCAGCCAGGCATCGAAACGCGCCTGATCGAGGATGGTTTCGTAGGCGGCTTCAGCAGCGGCGACCGGTGCTTCGGCCTCTGGTTCGCTGAACAGATCCGCGGCCGGTGCAGGCTCGGCGGCAGCGCTCAGTTCCAGGCGTTTGGCGTCGCGATCAAGGTCGTTCAGCCAGCTCTTGAACTCCAGCAGGCTGTACAACTCGTAGAGTTTCGCCGGATCTTCCGCGCCCATTTGCAAGTCGTCGAGGCCAATGTCCAGCGGCACGTCGACCTTGATGGTCGCCAACTGATAGGACAGGAAAGCCATTTCCTTGTGCTCTTCGAGCTTGGCCGGCAGAGTCTTGGCACCACGAATCGGCAGTGTCGGCACGATGTCGAGCTGCGCATAGAGCTCGGTCAGACCGCCGTTCACACCGACCAGCAGGCCTGAAGCTGTCTTCGGGCCAATCCCCGGAACACCCGGAATGTTGTCGGAAGAATCGCCCATGAGCGCCAGATAATCGATGATCTGCTCCGGAGCGACGCCGAATTTCTCCTTCACGCCCTCCACGTCCATGCTGCTTCCGGTCATGGTGTTGACCAAGGTAATGTGACCATCGACCAGTTGCGCCATATCCTTGTCGCCCGTGGAGATGATCACCGGACGATCCGCCGCCGCGCTGCTGCGGGCCAGGGTGCCGATCACGTCATCAGCCTCGACGCCTTCGACGCACAGCAGCGGGAAGCCCAGGGCGATCACGCTCTGGTGCAGCGGCTCGATCTGCACGCGCATGTCGTCAGGCATACTCGGACGGTTGGCCTTGTATTCGGCGTACATGTCATCGCGAAAAGTCCCACCCTTGGCGTCGAACACCACGGCGAACGGACTGTTCGGATATTGCTTGCGCAGGCTCTTGAGCATGTTCAACACGCCCTTGACCGCACCGGTCGGCAGGCCTTTGGACGTGGTCAGCGGTGGCAGCGCGTGAAAGGCGCGGTACAGGTAAGAAGAACCGTCCACCAGGACGAGGGGGGCTTGGCTCATGAGCAGGATCAACCTTTTCGGCGGGTCCGGCGCTAGAATAGCGGGACCGTTGACGACAAAGGGACAAGGTTATCATGCGCACACTAAATCGCCTGTTGCTGGCTGGCTTGTTTGCAATCGCCCCATTGGCCGTCATGGCGGCGGACGATGCGCCGACACCGGAGCCAGATGTCACGATCCGCACGGAAGGGGACAAGCTCATCCAGGAATACCGCCAAAACGGTTTTCTGTATGCGATCAAAGTCACGCCCAAGGGCGGCAAGCCGTATTTCCTGGTACGTGCCGACGGATCAGAAGGTAACTTCATCCGCTCTGATTACCCGGATATGCTGATTCCGGCGTGGGAAATTTTTAAGTGGTAAGTCGTCCTTAACTTTAATCGGCGCTGGCTCAACAGCGGCGCCCGTACTGGCAGTTTAAACATGTCTGTGTTCACCCCCCTGGCTCGGCCCGAGCTGGAAGCTTTTCTCGCCCCTTATGGCCTCGGCCGCCTGCTTGATTTCCAGGGGATTGCCGCCGGTAGCGAAAACACCAATTTCTTTATCAGCCTGGAGCAGGGCGAATTTGTCCTGACCCTGGTCGAGCGCGGTCCGGTTCAGGAAATGCCGTTCTTCATCGAGCTGCTCGACGTGCTGCACGGCGCCGACCTGCCAGTGCCTTATGCCCTGCGCACCACGGACGGCGTGGCCTTGCGCGAACTGGCGGGCAAACCTGCGTTGCTGCAACCACGCCTGGCCGGCAAGCACATCAAGCAAGCCAATGCGCAACATTGCGCGCAGGTCGGTGAGTTGCTCGGTCATCTGCACCTGGCGACCCAGGCCAACATGATCAAGCGCAAAACCGATCGCGGCCTGGACTGGATGCTGGAGGAGGGCACGCAGTTCCTGTCGCACCTCGGTGCCGAACAGAAAGACCTGCTGCAACGGGCGCTGGAAGAAATCACCCAACAGAAAGAAAAAATCCTCGCTCTGCCGCGGGCGAACATTCACGCCGACCTGTTCCGCGACAACGCGATGTTCGAAGGCACACACCTGACCGGACTGATCGACTTCTACAACGCCTGCTCCGGGCCGATGCTCTACGACGTGGCGATTGCCTTGAACGACTGGTGCTCGGACGACGAGGGCGTGATCGATGGACCACGAGCACGGGCCTTGCTGGGCGCTTATGCGGCCTTGCGACCGTTCACCGCTGCCGAAGCCGAGTTGTGGCCAACCATGCTGCGGGTGGCTTGCGTACGGTTCTGGTTGTCACGCTTGATCGCGGCGGAGTCGTTCGCCGGGCAGGACGTGTTGATTCACGATCCGATGGAGTTCCAGCTGCGCCTGGCACAGCGGCAGACGGTCAATACGCCGTTGCCTTTCGCCCTTTAATGTGAATCACATTTGTAGGAGCCGGCTTGCCGGCGAGGGCGCACTTCAGGACGCTATCGCCGGCAAGCCGGCTCCTACGGGTACGGGGCTACAACGACTCCAGGCACCCCGCCAGATCATTCCCCAATTTCTCCAGCACCTGCTCATAGCCCTGGGCCGTCGCCGGCGTGTACCCGCCCAACGCATCCAGTTCCGCCAGCTTCACCGGCAAACCCGCCACCAGGGTTTCCGCCAGGCGCGGACGCAGCGGTGGTTCGCTGAACACGCAGGTCTTGCCGACTTCCTGCAAGCGCGCGCGCATCGCCGCGACATGCTGGGCACCGGGTTGCACTTCGGCCGCAACGCTGAACACACCCACGTGCTTGAGGCCGTAGGCGTCTTCGAAGTAATCGAACGCTTCGTGGAACACGAAGTAAGGCTTGCCCTGAACATCGGCCAGGCGCTTCTTCAGGCGCGCATCCAACGCCTCGAGACGCTCGTCGAAGGCTTTCAGGTTGGCCTGATAGCGCACGGCATTGTCAGGGTCGGCGGCACTCAGGTCAGTCGCCATTTTCGTGGCGATGACCCGGGCGTTGACTGGCGACAGCCACAAATGTGCATCCAGGCTGCCTGGGCGATGATCGTGGTCGTGATCGTCGGCTTCTTCGGCGTGGGAGTGGCTATCTTCGGCAAAACGGCGCAGTTTCATGCCTGGCAAATCCTGCACGGCGACGCTGGGCAGCGTACGACCATTGAGCACGCGAGGCAGGAAACCTTCCATGTCCGCGCCGATCCAGTACAGCAGGTCCACCGATTGCACCTTGCGTACGTCGGAAGGGCGCAGCGCATAGTTGTGCGGCGAGGCACCCGGTGGCAGCAAGACCTCAGGAATCGCCACGCCGTCCTGCACCGCTGCGGCGATCAACTGCAGTGGCTTGATGCTGGTGAGGACCTTGACATCGGCCTGCGCCGGACCGATCAGCAGAAAACTTGCGAAAAATGCGACAAAGATAGAAAAAAGACGGGACACGATGACCACTCGAAGAGGCGAGAACGGGTAACATAATAACGTCTCTCACAAAACTCGTCGCCGCTCATGCTAAAAACACCGATTGCCAGCCGCCCCCACGACCACTCGCATTGCGTTCACAGCGCTTTGTCCGAGGCCGATGCCCTGTGCGCTCGTCAAGGCCTGCGCCTGACCGCATTGCGCCGGCGGGTGCTGGAACTGGTGTGGCAAAGCCACAAGCCGCTGGGGGCCTATGACATTCTTGCGGTCCTCAGTGAACAGGACGGTCGCCGCGCCGCGCCGCCGACGGTTTACCGCGCGCTGGACTTCCTGCTGGAAAACGGCCTGGTCCATCGGATTTCCTCGCTCAACGCCTTCGTCGGCTGCAATCATCCGGAACATGCACACCAGGGTCAGTTCCTGATCTGCCGTGTGTGCCACGCCGCCATCGAGCTCGAGCAGAAGTCCATCAGCGACGCGATCATCGCCAGCGCCAGGGATGTCGGGTTTATCGTCGAAGGCCAGACCGTCGAAGTGGTCGGTTTGTGCTCGGGTTGCCAGGGGGCTTGATGAGCAACGCGCTGATCCGTCTAGAGCAGGTTGCCGTCACGTTCGCCGGGCAACCGGTGCTGGACAACATTGAGCTGAGTGTCGAGCCGGGGCAGATCGTGACCCTGATCGGCCCCAATGGCGCCGGCAAAACCACACTGGTACGTGCCGTACTCGGTCTGTTGAAACCCGACAGCGGCAACGTCTGGCGCAAGCCGAAACTGCGGGTCGGCTACATGCCGCAAAAACTCCATGTCGACCCGACCCTGCCGCTGTCGGTATTGCGCTTCCTGCGCCTGGTGCCGGGCGTAGACCGCGCGATGGCCTTGGCGGCACTCAAGGAAGTGGGCGCCGAACAGGTCATCGACAGCCCGGTGCAAAGCGTTTCCGGTGGCGAAATGCAACGCGTATTGCTGGCCCGGGCCTTGTTGCGCGAACCGGAACTGCTGGTACTCGACGAACCGGTACAGGGTGTCGACGTGGCCGGCCAGGCTGAGCTGTACAGCCTGATCACCCGCCTGCGCGACCGTCACGGTTGCGGTGTGCTGATGGTCTCCCACGATTTGCATCTGGTGATGAGTACCACGGATCAGGTGGTTTGCCTCAATCGTCACGTCTGCTGCTCAGGCCATCCCGAGCAGGTCAGCGGCGATCCGGCGTTCGTCGAGCTGTTCGGAAAAAACGCACAAAGCCTGGCGATTTATCACCACCATCACGACCACGCCCACGACTTGCATGGCTCGGTGGTCAAGGCGCCCGCATCGGGCCAACCCCATGTTCACGGAGATGGCTGCAAGCATGGCTGATTTTCTGCTCTACGCCCTGCTTGCAGGCCTGGCCCTGGCCGTTGTCGCAGGACCGCTGGGGTCTTTCGTGGTCTGGCGGCGCATGGCTTATTTTGGCGACACCCTGTCCCACGCGGCATTGCTCGGCGTGGCCCTGGGCTTCCTGCTGGATGTCAGCCCGACGGTTGCCGTCACCGTTGGCTGCCTGCTGCTGGCGGTGTTACTGGTGACCTTGCAACAACGCCAGCCCTTGGCATCCGACACGCTTTTGGGAATTCTCGCACCCAGCACGCTCTCTCTGGGCCTGGTGGTACTAAGCTTCATGCACGAAGTGCGGATCGACCTGATGGCCTATCTGTTTGGTGACCTGCTGGCAATCAGTCCAACCGATCTGGCCTGGATTCTTGGCGGCAGCGCAGCCGTGCTGGCCTTGCTGGTTGCATTGTGGCGGCCATTGCTGGCGATCACGGTGCATGAAGAACTGGCCAGGGTCGAAGGCCTTCCGGTGGCCGGATTGCGCCTGGCGCTGATGCTGCTGATCGCCGTGGTGATTGCCGTGGCGATGAAAATCGTCGGCGTGTTACTGATCACTTCGCTGCTGATCATCCCGGCGGCTGCGGCACAACGTCACGCCCGCTCGCCGGAGCAGATGGCACTGGGTGCGAGCCTGCTGGGCATACTCGCCGTGTGTGGCGGGCTGGCGTTGTCCTGGTTCAAGGACACCCCGGCCGGTCCATCGATTGTGGTGGCAGCCGCCGCGCTGTTTCTGCTGAGTTTTGTTCTGCCCCGTCGAGGGGTGTAGACTTGCTCGTTTTTTGCGCAAATAGAGAGTCGCAGGAATGAAGTCGTTCGCCTCCCGTTATCTGCTCCTTGTCGCATTTTCTTTGCTGCTGGGCGCCTGCCAAAGCACGCCACCGGCGGCCACCGAGGCCGCCAATGCGCGGGCCACGGCCATCGTACAGCTGGAACAAAACATCGCCAGCGATGAACTGGCCACCGCCGAAGACCAATTGGCGGCCTTGCAGACCGAATCGCCCAACGATGCGTCTCTTGAGCAGTACCAGCGGCAGCTGGCCGAAGCCTATCTGCGCCGCAGCCAGATCGTGCTGCAAAAGGGTGATGTGGATGCCGCTGCGACCGCCCTGAGCCGTGCCCGCGCGTTGATGCCCAAGGCTCCGGCACTGACCGGCGGAGTCAACGGCTCGATAGCCCAGGCGCGCAAGGCCGAGCTGGAAAAAGCCGAAGCGGCCCTGAAGGCTGCCGAAGCCAAGCCAAAAGCCAAGGTCATCGATCTGACGGCTGAAAGCACTACGGTCTCGCTGAATATCAACGATATGGGCAAACTGCGTCGCCAACTGGATGCCATCGCCGCCGATGTGGTGAATTTTCAGTGCGACGTGAGTATTCAGGCTCCACGCACCAATGATTACCCTTGGCTGGCGACATTGCTGACAAAACGGGTGAAAAAACTCGATCCCGAGTTTGACCTGAAGCTGGAGCGGCAGATTTTGCGCAGTGTTCCGGCGCAGATGGTTCTGAGTCCGCGTAAACCCTAAAAAGCTTCGCGAGCAAGCCCGCTCCCACAGGAGTTCTGTGGCGGGCACAGATCCAATGTGGGAGCGGGCTTGCTCGCGAAGGCGGCCTTTCTGGCCATAAACGTATTCAGGCCGGAATCGCCCTGGCCTTCGCCTCCCTGTCCCAGACCCGATGCTGCCCGATCGCGGCGAAAAACCCTTTGATCAACTTCGCATCCGTTCCCACGATCAATCCCGCATCAGCCTCCAGCTTCAATACATCCAGCAACTGCTTCGCTTCACCCTGCAAGGCGATAGCCTTGAGATGTTTGTATGCCTCCAGCAGGTAATGCAACGCCACGCCGTCCGTACTCAGCGCCTTGATCGAGGCGGCTCCGCCCGGCACGAACACCGCGTCGAATGCCACCGACGGCGAGCCCTCCATCGAAGCATCGACAGGCAGAGTTTTGCCATCGACGGTTTTCACGGGTGCAGAGGTCGGCCCCAGTAATTTCGCGTGAGCCCCCTCTGCTGCAAGCGCTTTCTTCATCGCATCAATCGCAGCGCTATCAACGCCATTGGCCGCCAGAATCGCGACTTTTCGCGTCTTGATGTTCTCCGGCAACAGATTGGCCTGGCTCAATGCCGGAGAGTGATCCGGTGCGGTTTTACGCACCTCGACGGTTCCTCGAGCCGGCGCAGGCAATCCAAGGTTCTGCGCCACGCGCTTGGCCAACTCCAGATCGATGTTGGCGAGAATTTCGTTCACTTCCCGGGCGCGGATCGCCTCACGCTCAACCTTGCCCAACTCAAAGCTGTAGGCCGAGATGATGTGCTCCCGCTCATGCTCACTCATGCTGTGGAAAAACAAGCGAGCCTGGGAGAAGTGGTCGGCGAACGACTCGCTGCGCTGGCGAATCTTGTTGGCGTCGATGCGCTCCGGATAACTCTCGAATCCCCCATCCTGCGCCGAAACAGGTGTTTCCTTTGGCCAGCCGCCATCGATGGAGTTCGGCTCATAAGACGCACGTCCCTTGTCGATGGTGGTGCGGTGCTGCGCATCCCGCTGACCGTTGTGGAACGGCGACACCGGACGGTTGATCGGGATCTCGTGAAAGTTCGGCCCGCCGAGTCGGCTGATTTGCGTGTCGGTGTAGGAAAACAATCGACCTTGCAGCAGGGGGTCGTTGGAGAAATCGATCCCCGGAACGATATGCCCGGGGCAGAAGGCGACCTGCTCGGTTTCGGCGAAGAAGTTGTCCGGGTTGCGGTTCAGCACCATCTTGCCCAGCGGCGTGATGGGTACGAGTTCTTCGGGGATCAGCTTGGTCGGGTCGAGAATGTCGAAATCGAAGGCGTGTTCATTTTCCTCTTCGATGACCTGCACCCCCAACTCCCATTCCGGGTAGTCGCCGATCTCAATCGACTCCCACAGATCACGCCGATGGTAGTCGGCGTCCTTTCCCGCAAGCTTCTGCGCTTCGTCCCACACCAGGGAGCAAGTGCCGGCCGTAGGGCGCCAGTGGAATTTAACGAAGCGCGACTTGCCCTCGGCATTGATCAGGCGAAAGGTGTGCACGCCGAAGCCCTGCATGCTGCGCAGGCTTTTCGGGATCGCCCGGTCGGACATTGCCCACATCACCATGTGCGCCGACTCCGGCACCAGCGAAACGAAGTCCCAGAACGTGTCGTGGGCCGAGCCACCGGTAGGGATCTCGTTATGCGGCTCGGGTTTGACCGCGTGCACGAAGTCGGGAAACTTGATCGCATCCTGTATGAAGAACACCGGCATGTTGTTGCCCACCAGGTCGAAGTTGCCTTCGTCGGTGAAGAACTTCACGGCGAAACCCCGCACATCACGCACGGTATCGCCCGACCCTCGCGGCCCCTGTACCGTGGAAAAGCGCACGAACACCGGGGTTTTCTTTGCGGGGTCCTGCAGGAAACCGGCCTTGGTCAGCACCGAGTGGTTTTCATAGCTCTGGAAATAACCATGGGCGCCGGTGCCGCGAGCGTGAACGATGCGTTCGGGAATGCGCTCGTGATCAAAATGCGTGATCTTTTCACGCATGATGAAGTCTTCCAGCAGCGACGGTCCGCGAGCCCCGGCCTTCAGGGTGTTCTGGTTGTCCGCCACCTTCACGCCCTGATTGGTGCGCAAGGCCTGCTCAGTGGCATCGGAGCGAAATGTTTCCAGGCTGTCGAGCTTGGCGTTGGTGTTGTGGCGGTCCGGGGTATCGGTCCCGGCCAGGACGCTCTTGGTGGCGGCAGGCTTCTTGGTATTCATCGGGCGTGAACTCCTCAGGCATATTCCAATGGCCTAAGTAGTGACTGACGAGCTTATTCAGCCGTTCCTTTTTTCTGACCTTTGATCGCGTTATTGCCAAATGACAGGACAAATGCGAAATAAATGCTAAGAACCTCTATACGGACAGGCTAAAATGCGCGCCCGGCTAACCGCTGACCCTTTTCCAACGCGCCCCACAAGGTTCGCTACGTGATCGAGTTTCAAAACGTCCATAAAACCTACCGCGTCGCCGGTAAGGAAATCCCCGCGCTGCATCCGACCAGTCTGACGATTGAGAACGGACAGGTTTTCGGCTTGATCGGTCATTCCGGCGCAGGAAAAAGTACCCTGCTGCGTCTGATCAATCGCCTGGAAAACGCCAGTGGCGGCAAGATCACCGTCGACGGTGAAGAAGTCACCGCACTCGACGCCAACGGCCTGCGCCGCTTCCGTCAGCAGGTCGGGATGATTTTCCAGCACTTCAACCTGCTGGCCTCCAAGACCGTCGCCGACAACGTCGCACTGCCACTGACCCTGGCCGGCGAACTGTCGCGCAGCGAGATCGATTCGCGCGTGGCCGAGTTGCTGGCGCGGGTCGGTTTGTCCGACCACGCGAAAAAGTACCCGGCGCAATTGTCCGGCGGGCAAAAGCAGCGTGTCGGCATTGCCCGCGCCCTGGCGACCAAGCCAAAAATCCTGCTGTGCGATGAAGCCACCAGCGCCCTCGACCCGCAAACCACTGCATCGGTCCTGCAATTGCTGGCCGAGATCAATCGCGAGCTGAAACTGACCATCGTGTTGATCACCCACGAAATGGACGTGATCCGCCGGGTCTGCGACCAGGTTGCCGTGATGGACGCCGGCGTGATCGTCGAGCAAGGCTCGGTGGCCGAGGTGTTCCTGCATCCGAAGCACCCGACGACCAAACGCTTTGTGCAGGAAGACGAGCAGATCGACGAAAGCGAACAGCGTGACGACTTCGCTCACGTACCGGGTCGCATCGTGCGTCTGACCTTCCAGGGCGAAGCGACCTACGCGCCGTTGCTGGGCACCGTCGCCCGGGAAACCGGTGTGGACTACAGCATCCTGGCCGGTCGTATCGACCGCATCAAAGACATCCCTTACGGGCAACTGACCCTGGCCGTGACCGGCGGTGACATGGAAGCGGCGTTCGCCCGCTTCACCGCAGCTGACGTCCACATGGAGGTGCTGCGCTAATGGAAGCCCTGACAAGTTTCTTCGCCAATATCGACTGGCTCGAAATCTGGCTGGCCACTGGCGACACCCTGCTGATGCTCGGCGGTTCGCTATTGTTCACCGTGCTGCTCGGCTTGCCGCTGGGCGTGCTGCTGTTCCTCTGCAGCCCGCGCCAGTTGCTGGAAGCCAAAGGTGTCTACGCGATGTTGTCGCTGGTGGTGAACGTTCTGCGTTCACTGCCGTTCATCATCCTGTTGATCGTGATGATTCCGTTCACCGTGTTGATCACCGGTACATCCCTCGGTGTTGCCGGTGCGATCCCGCCGCTGGTGGTGGGTGCCACGCCGTTTTTCGCGCGGCTGGTGGAAACCGCCCTGCGTGAAGTGGACCGCGGCATCATCGAAGCCACCCAGGCCATGGGTGCGACCACGCGACAGATCATCACCAATGCGTTGCTGCCTGAGGCTCGTCCGGGCATCTTCGCGGCGATTACGGTGACCGCAATTACACTGGTGTCCTACACGGCGATGGCGGGTGTCGTCGGCGCCGGTGGTCTGGGTGACCTGGCGATCCGCTTCGGTTACCAGCGTTTCCAGACCGATGTGATGGTCGTGACGGTGGTGTTGCTGCTGGTCCTGGTCCAGGTACTACAAACCGTTGGCGACAAGTTGGTCGTCCACTTTTCCCGTAAGTAAGACATGAGCCGGCCATTCGCTGGCAGGCGCCAAGCGGGCGCCTCACAAGGAGTTAGCTGAATGAAAAAACTACTCGTCGCCTTCGCCGCCGTTGCCGCCTTCTCGGCCCACGCGGCTGACACCCTGACCGTCGCGGCCACCCCGGTGCCACACGCCGAGATCCTCGAGTTCGTGAAGCCGACCCTGGCCAAGGAAGGCGTTGACCTGAAGGTCAAGGTCTTCACCGACTACATCCAGCCAAACGTGCAGGTTGCGGAAAAGCGCCTGGACGCCAACTTCTTCCAGCACCAGCCGTACCTGGATGAGTTCAACAAGGCCAAGGGCACAAACCTGGTCTCCGTCGCCGGCGTGCACCTGGAACCCCTGGGCGCTTACTCCAGCAAGTACAAGACCCTCGCTGAACTGCCTGGCGGCGCCAACGTGGTGATCCCGAACGACGCCACCAACGGCGGCCGTGCACTGTTGCTGATGGCCAAGGCCGGGCTGATCAAGTTGAAGGATTCGAACAACATCCTGTCGACCGTGAAGGACATCACCGAGAACACCAAGGACCTGAAAATCCGCGAACTGGAAGCCGCGACCATCCCGCGCGTGCTGACCCAGGTCGACCTGGCGCTGATCAACACCAACTACGCGCTGGAAGCCAAGCTCGATCCGGCCAAGGACGCGCTGGTCATCGAAGGCAGCGACTCGCCGTACGTGAACATCCTGGTGGCTCGCCCGGATGACAAGGACAGCGAAGCGATGAAGAAGCTGGTTGCCGCTTTGCACAGCCCGGAAGTGAAGGCCTTCATCCTCGAGAAGTACAAAGGCGCGGTGGTGCCGGCGTTCTGATCTGAAGCTTGAACAAAAAATGGGGCGCATTGAATGCGCCCCATTTTTTATGCCTGAAACCCCGCCTCTGTAGGAGCCGGCTTGCCGGCGATGGCGATCTCAGCGACGCCATCGCCGGCAAGCCGGCTCCTACAGAGGGAGAGTCGCTTAATTACGCTTGAGCATCACCGGCAACTGCGCCACCAGCTTCGCGTTGTTCAACGGCGCCCGGATGAAGCCACGCTGCGTGCCGTCCGGCCCGATCACCGCGAGGTTGCCACTGTGGTCGACGGTGTAGTTTGGCTTGTTGGTGTCCGCCGGAATGAACGGAATGCTCACCGCGTTGGCGACCTTTTGCAGCTCATCGATCGACTTTGGCGCGAGGCCGACAAACTGCGGGTCAAAGTAGCTCAGGTACTGCTTGAGCTGCTGAGGCGTGTCGCGATGGGGATCGACGCTGACCAGTACGATCTGCAGCTTGTCCACCGCCTCGGGCGGCAACTCGCTCTTGATCTGTCGCAGCTGGGCGAGGGTGGTCGGGCAGACGTCCGGGCAGAAGGTGTAGCCGAAGAACAACAGGCTCCACTTACCCTTCAATTCATTGACCGCGACCGGCTGGCCGTCCTGATTGGTCATCGTCACGTCCGGCAGATTGCGGCTCTGCGGCAGCAAAATGATACCGGCGTCGATCAGCGCCGTCGGATCGCCCTGGTTTTTTCCGGACAGTACCTTGTTGACGGTCAGGCCCAGGATCAGTGCGACCAGGGCGACGAGGATGAAGACGGTTTTCTGGGTTCGAGTCATAGGTTCAACAGTAGGTAGTGGTCTACGAGCAGGGCGATAAACAGCAGGAACAAGTAGTAAATAGAGTACTTGAACGTGTTGATCGCCGCGTGCGGCCGAGTGCCACGGTACAACACCACGGCCCATTGCAGAAACCGCGCCCCCAGCCCGAGCGCGCAGACCAGGTAGAGCATACCGCTCATGTGGATCACGTAGGGCATCAGGCTGACGGCGAGCAGCGCAAAGGTATACAGCAGGATATGAATCTTGGTGTAGTGCTCGCCATGGGTGACCGGCAGCATCGGGATGTCGGCCTTGGCGTATTCCTCCTTGCGATGGATCGCCAGCGCCCAGAAGTGCGGCGGGGTCCAGGCGAAGATGATCAGCACCAGCAGCAGCGGTTCGGCGCTGACGTGACCGGTGGCGGCGGTCCAGCCGAGCAAGGGCGGCGCGGCACCGGCCAGACCGCCGATGACAATGTTCTGCGGGGTCGCACGCTTGAGGAATCCGGTGTAGATCACCGCATAGCCAAGCAGCGAGGCGAGGGTCAGCCACGCGGTCAGCGGGTTGGTAAACGCCAGCAGCATGGCTTGCCCGAGGGCCGCCAATACCAGCGCGAACGTCAGCGCAGCAGTCGGAGAGATCCGGCCTTCGGCGAGCGGCCGTTTGTGGGTGCGCGCCATCACCGCGTCGATGCGCCGGTCCACCACATGATTGACCGCCGCGGCGCCACCGGCACACAGGGCGATGCCCAGGTTGCCGAATACCAGCACCGTCCACGGCACCCCGGCACGGGTCGCGAGGAACATCCCCACCAGTGAAGTGATGAGCATCAGCACCACGACTTTGGGTTTTGTCAGTTCCAGGTAGTCACGCCAGATCGCCTGACTGGGACGTTCGCCGATCAGAATCGCCATGGCATCTCTCCTTTTATTGTTATGGGCCCGGCTGAGTGTTTACGCAGGCTGAAGCGCCAGCGCGTTGGCTGCTTGACCCGGACCAGACTGGTTCGGGCGTGGTAATTGACCAGCACCATGGTCAGCAACAGCGCCGCGCCGCCGGCGTTATGCGCGACGGCCAGCGGCAGCGGCAGATGGAACAGCACGTTGCTGATGCCCAGGGTGATTTGTGCGCCAAGGGCGATAAGCACCAGGCCTGCCAGGCGTGTCATGCCGACCGCCCTCAATTGCCATGCCAGACCGAGCAACACCAGGGTGACCAGCAAGGCGCCGATGCGATGGGTCAGGTGGATGGCCGTACGGGCGTCGCTGTCCAGTTGCCCGCCGAGGTAATTCGGACCGATGTGTTGGGTCAGATGAAAGCCATTGGCAAAATCGGCAGGCGGCAGCCATTGGCCGTGACAGGTGGGAAAGTCGATGCAGGCCACGGCGGCGTAGTTGGAACTGACCCAGCCACCGAGGGCGATTTGCCCGATCACCAGCAACAGCCCCGCCGTCGCCCAGTGCTGCAAACGTCGTGGCACGGTCAGCGCCGGCAGTACGCCGGACAGGCGCAAGGTCAGCAGAAACAACAGGCTCAAGGTCGCGAAGCCACCAAGCAAATGCCCGGTGACCACCTGCGGCCAGAGCTTGAGCGTTACCGTCCACATGCCGAACGCGGCCTGGCCAAAGACCACCGCCAACAGAAACAATGGCAACTTCACCGGTTGCCCCGGATGACGGCGATGCAACCACGCACGACCGGCCAACACCGCGATCAACACGCCCAGCGTGCCAGCGAAGTAGCGGTGGATCATCTCGTTCCAGCCCTTGTGGGCCTCGACCGGAGCGTCCGGGAAATGCAATTCGGCATGAGCCAGCTGGGCTTCGCTTTTCGGCACGCTGATGAAACCGTAGCAGCCAGGCCAGTCCGGACAGCCGAGGCCGGCGTGGGTCAGGCGGGTGTAGGCGCCGAGCAATACCACGATCAGTGCCAGCAAGGTGGCAAACAACGCGAGGCGAAATCCAGGCTTGGCCATGACGATGCCCTTATCCGATGTTCGACAGTTTCAGCAGGTGGCGCAGATCGTTCAGCAGGTCCTTGCCCTTCACCGACGGGTCGTAGCGCAGCACCAGATTGCCGTGGGGGTCGATGATCCACAGGTGCGGCGCGTCATTGCCCTGAGCGCCTTTTGTGTAGGCAGGCAAGTCCAGTGGATAGCGTTGCAACTGCGGGTACTCGCGTTGAAGTTTAGTCTCGTAATCGCTGTTCAGCGTCTGCGCGCAGGCCAATGCATGGCTGGCGCGGGACGCATCGCGGCCGAGGCCGATCTGGATCTGCCGCGCCAGGTACACCAGTTGCTGGCAGTCCACCGCGCAATCCTTGGGCGCGGTCACCAGGATCTGCCAACGCTCTTCCTGGGCCTGCACGCCAATGTCCGCGCGGGTCTGACCGTTGCCGATCAGTTCGCCGTGATAACTGCGGCCCTCGGGCACCCAGAAATTCAGCTTGTACATGCCGGTGGCAAGGATCATCGGACCGATCACCCCGAGCAAAATCAGCAGCAGTTGCATACGGCCCTTGCGCCGGTTCACCGAAGGTTTCGCCTCAGACATGCTGGGTGGATTCATGGCCGCTCCCATGGTGTTTCTCCTTTGCGTTGTGCCAGCCGAGATAGAGATAAAGACCGAACAGGGCGATCGCCATGGCGAACCACTGCACGGCATAAGCGATATGTTTTTCAGGGCCCATGGCGACCACCGGCCAGTCGGCCTGATAGGTGGCCGGACCGGTTTCGGCGCGTAGCTCAAAGGCAAAGCCTTCGCGGTTCAGCGACTTCCAGAGACTGGCCGGTTCAACGGCCGTAATCAGCTTCGGCCACGTCGCTGTTGCCGGGTCTGCATGCAACTGAAACGGCGCACCGGGGGACACGTAGACCCACGCGTCGAGGCTGACGGCCTCAGCAGGTGTCTTGAATTGCACGGGTGTGCGGCGTTCCGGCCATGGCAGCCAGCCGCGATTGACCAGCAGCCAGAGCCCCCTGGCCTGATCATGAAAGGGTTGCAACAGCTCGACGCCGACCCTGCCATTACGTTGACTGTTGTCGAGCAACAGGCTGTGTTCGGCATCGAAGCGGCCGTGCAGGCGAATCCGACGGAAAGCCGGGTCAGCGGTGTATTGCAGTTCGGTGCTGGCCATCGGCTCGGAGGCCCGGCGCTCGGCGTAGGTTTGCAGCAGCGCGCTTTTCTCCGCGCCCCGGCTCAATTGCCAGAACCCCAGGGACACCAGTAGCGGCAGCAACAGCGCGACCACCAGCGTTGGCACGATACCCGGCCGAAAGCGCTTCATGGCATCGCCAGAAAGTCGGTCATCGCGATAGCTATACTCAAGTGCATCGCCTGTCCCCCGGAGTCCCACCATGCTCAAAGAAGCCATCGTCCTGATGCTGATTGCCACGGTTGTCAGCCTGTTCAGCGGCCTGTTTTTTCTGGTCAAGGACGACAGCCGCTCAAACCGCCTCGTCATTGCCTTGAGTGTGCGTGTCACGCTGGCCGCCATTACCCTCGGTCTGATCACCTGGGGTTTTTTCAGCGGCCAGCTGGTTTCTCATGCCCCCTGGTAGCCGTGTAGGAGCCAGCTTGCTGGCGATGGTGTGTCAGACACGTTGATTTCGACTGACATACCTTCGCGAGCAAGCTCGCTCCTACAGTACGTAGACGAAAACGAATAACCCGATCCACACCACATCCACGAAGTGCCAGTACCAGCTCGCCGCTTCGAAGCCGAACTGGTGCTCGCTGTCGAAGTGCCCGCGCATCACCCGCATCAGCATCACGAACAGGATGATGGTGCCGATGGTCACGTGGGCGCCGTGGAACCCGGTGAGCATGAAGAACGTCGCGCCGTAGATGCCCGAACCCAGGGTCAGACCCAGTTCGCGGTAGGCGTGCATGTACTCTTCGGCCTGGAAGGTGAGGAATGCACAACCCAACACTACGGTGAGCGCCAGCCAGAGTTTCAGTGCGCCGCGATGGCCCTTTTTCAAGGCGTGGTGGGCGATGGTCACGGTCACGCTGGAGCTCACCAGCAACACGGTGTTGAGCAGCGGCAGGCCCCAGGGGCTGATGACCTCCTTGGGCGGCGGAAACAGTTTCGAGTCGGGGTTGTCCAGCAGCGGCCAGGTGAACTGGAAGCTCGGCCACAGCATATGCGCGATGCCTTTGGTGCCTTCACCGCCAAGCGCCGGCCCGGAGACGTGACGCACATAAAACAGTGCGCCGAAAAAGGCGATGAAGAACATCACCTCCGAGAAAATGAACCAGCTCATGCCCCAGCGGAACGAACGATCCATTTGCGCGCTGTACAAACCGCCGCGACTTTCCTTGATCACCGTGCCGAACCAACCGAACAGCATGTAGGCCAGCAGCAACCCGCCGACGAAAAAGATCAGAGGCCCGTGGGATTCCGGGCGCGCCGCTTTCAGATCGTTGAACCAGGTGGCCAGGCCAAACACCGTGACGAACATGCCGACCGTGGCGATGATTGGCCATTTGCTCTGGGCCGGTACGTAATAATGCTCATGAGTTGCCATTTATTGTTCTCCTTATCGGGCACGCTCAGCCGCCAGTGTTTACAGCTACCGGTGGATGTCGGGCGGTGATATCGAACAGCGTGTAAGACAGCGTCAGGTGCTTCACATCCTTGGGCATGTCACGGTCAACGATGAAACGTACCGGCATCTCGATCCGTTGACCGGGCTGCAGCACTTGCTGGGTAAAGCAGAAACATTCGGTCTTGTGGAAATACGCCGCCGCGGAGCTTGGCGCAATGCTCGGCACGGCCTGGGCACTCATCGGCTTATCGGTAGGGTTGTGGGCGATGAAGATCATCTCGTTCACCGCCCCCGGGTTAGCCGTCAGTTCGTCATGCTTGGGGTAAAAATCCCACGGCATATCGGCGGAATTGGTCGACAGAAACTGCACACGCACCTGCCGCGAGGTGTCGACCGTCTGCTCCCCCTCGTACTGCCCGGCGGTCTTGCCATTGATGCCGAAGGCCTTGCACATCACGTCGTAGATCGGCACCAGCGCAAACCCGAACACAAACATTGCCCCCACGACCAGCAATAGACGGGTGACCAGTTTCTTCAGCGAAATCGAGTCAGCCATGATTGCAAACCTCTACACCAACCCCTGTAGGAGCGAGCCCGCTCGCGAAAAACCGGAGAACGCCGCGGGGTATCAGGCTTCCAGCGTTATCGTTGACGACCATCGCGAGCAAGCTCGCTCCTACAAAGGGCCAGGTGTTCATTTCACTTCCGGCGGCGTGGTGAAGGTGTGATACGGCGCCGGCGACGGGATGCTCCACTCCAGGCCTTCAGCCCCATCCCACGGTTTGGCTGGTGCCGGCGGGCCGCCGCGAATGGTCTTGATCACGATGAACAGGAAGAAGATCTGCGTGGCCCCGAACATGAATGCGCCGATCGACGACACCATGTTGAAGTCGGCGAACTGCAGGTTGTAGTCCGGAATCCGTCGCGGCATGCCCGCCAGCCCCACGAAGTGCATAGGGAAGAAAGCCAGGTTCATGCCGATGAACGACAACCAGAAATGCAGCTTGCCGAGGGTTTCGTCGTACATGTGGCCGGTCCATTTCGGCAACCAGTAGTAGGCTGAGGCGAAGATCCCGAAGATCGCCCCCGGTACCAGCACGTAATGGAAGTGCGCGACCACGAAGTAGGTGTCCTGGTACTGGAAGTCCGCCGGGGCGATGGCCAGCATCAATCCGGAGAAACCGCCGATGGAGAACAGGATCACGAACGCCACGGCAAACAGCATCGGTGTCTCGAACGTCAGCGAACCCTGCCACATGGTGCTGGCCCAGTTGAACACCTTCACGCCCGTTGGCACCGCAATCAGCAGGGTGGCGTACATGAAGAACAGCTCGCCCACCAGCGGAATGCCGACCACGAACATGTGGTGCGCCCAGACGATGAACGACAGGAACGCGATACTCGCCGTGGCGTAGACCATCGAGGTGTAGCCGAACAGCGGCTTGCGCGAGAAGGCCGGAATGATCGAGCTGACGGCACCGAAGGCCGGCAGGATCATGATGTACACCTCGGGGTGGCCGAAAAACCAGAACACGTGCTGGAACAGCACCGGGTCTCCGCCACCGGCGGCGCTGAAGAAGCTGGTGCCGAAGTGGATGTCCATCAGCATCATCGTCACGCAACCGGCCAGCACCGGCATCACCGCGATCAGCAGGAACGCGGTGATCAGCCAGGTCCAGACGAACAGCGGCATTTTCATCAACGTCATGCCGGGGGCGCGCAGGTTGAGGATGGTGGCGATCACGTTGATCGCCCCCATGATCGAGCTGATCCCCATCAAGTGAATGGCGAAGATGAAGAAGGTCACGCTTTCCGGTGCGTAGGTCGTCGACAGCGGCGCGTAGAACGTCCAGCCAAAGTTCGGTCCGCCACCGGGGGTGAACAGCGTCGAAACCAGTAGCAGGAACGCCGCCGGCAACAGCCAGAAGCTGAAGTTGTTCATTCGCGGCAGGGCCATGTCCGGCGCGCCGATCATCAGCGGGATCATCCAGTTGGCGAGGCCGACGAAGGCCGGCATCACCGCGCCGAAGACCATCACCAGACCGTGCATGGTGGTCATCTGGTTGAAGAATTCCGGCTGGACGATCTGCAGCCCCGGCTGGAACAACTCGGCGCGAATCACCATCGCGAACGAGCCGCCGAGCAGGAACATGGAAAACGCAAACCACAGGTACAGGGTGCCGATGTCCTTGTGGTTGGTGGTCAGCACCCATCGCATCAGGCCTTTGGCGGGGCCGTGGGCGTGGTCGGTGGCGGTATGAACATGTTCATCGATTACAGCAGTCATGTCCTGTCTCCTGCAAACAGATGGGCTGGGCAGGTCGGGATGCGTAGCCCCGACCGGTTCCTTACGTGCGCAATAGACCGGGTCATTTGCTTTCCGCCTGTTTCAGCTCCAGCACTTCTTTTGGCGTGACCATGTCGCCCTTGTTGTTGCCCCAGGCGTTACGTTCATAGGTCACGACCGCTGCGATATCGACTTCCGAGAGCTGTTTGCCGAACG
Source organism: Pseudomonas sp. AP3_22 TE3818 (assembly GCF_053628995.1). NCBI lineage: Bacteria > Pseudomonadati > Pseudomonadota > Gammaproteobacteria > Pseudomonadales > Pseudomonadaceae > Pseudomonas > Pseudomonas sp. AP3_22 TE3818. The sequence goes on from NZ_JBRJHL010000001.1 coordinate 69,090, forward strand.
CGGCCATGGCGGTGCCAGGCTTGCCGTGGAAGACAATGCTCAGGTGACCTTCTTTCGGTCCGGTGGCGATTTTCGAGCCCTTGAGTGCCGGGAACATCGGCGGCAGGCCCTGACCTTCGGCCTGGTGACAGGCCACGCAGGTCGTGTGATAGACCTTGTCACCGCGCTCCTTGAGCTCGTCGAGGGTCCATTCCTTGCTGGTCAGCTCTTTGAGCTGCGCGGCCTCGACCTTGCGATCGGCCAGCCATTTTTCGTAGTCGGCCTTTTCCTTGACCTCGACCACGGTCGGCATGAAGCCGTGATCCTTGCCGCACAACTCGGCGCACTGGCCACGGTAGATGCCGGGCTTGTCGATGCGGGTCCAGGCTTCATTGACGAACCCGGGTATCGCATCGCGCTTGACCGCGAAAGCCGGCACCCACCAGGAGTGGATCACGTCGGCGGAAGTCACCAGGAAGCGCACTTTGGTGCCGACCGGCAGCACCAATGGCTTGTCGACCTCGAGCAGGTAGTGCTCGCCCTTGGCTTCCTTGTTGTGGATTTGATCCTGGGGAGTGGTCAGGTTGCTGAAGAACTCGACGTCCTGGCCCAGGTATTTGTAGTGCCACTTCCACTGGTAGCCGGTGACCTGGATATCGATCTCCGGCTCGCTGGCGTCGTACATCTTGATCAGGGTCGCGGTAGCGGGAACCGCCATGGCCACCAGGATCAGGAAGGGCACGATGGTCCAGAGGATTTCGACGGTGGTGCTTTCATGAAATTTGGCGGCCACCTGCCCGGTCGAGCGCCGGTGGAGAATCATCGACCAGAACATGGCACCAAAAACGATGATGCCGATCACCACACAGATCCAGAAAATGGTCATGTGCAGGTCGAATACTGCGTGACTGATTTCAGTCGCTCCAGGCGCCATATTCACAGTCCAGGCCGCTTGTGCCTGACTGAAAATCGACCACAACAGGAGGCCCATCCAGACATGTGGATGTCGCATCATTGCGGGTTCCCCTTATCGTTCTTGTTATCCCGCCGGCTTTCACCTGCGGCAAGGGAGCGGCTGCATCAGACTACGAACTTGAGCACCGGGCCTTGCTGCATATGCAGTCGGGCGTCATCAGCTAACTCCATTCCACCCCGAGTATAGACAGCACCTCCGACCTCGCAATGCGAAGGCGTAAATCATCTGAAACAGCATTAACTTGCATTGCAGGGCACGAATGGAGAAGGATGCAGACGAATGGTGGCAAACCGATATAACGGGGTCGTCTCAAGGATGAAATAATTATGACAAATGCGTCTTAGCATTTTTCGTAAGCCAGCTAAGTTATGTCTTCCCTATTTCATTGCCTTGTTTCCTGGAGTTTTCATGAACACCGCCGCATTGCGCGAGCAGATCCAAAAAGCCCAACAACACGAAGCCGAGACCGGCCTGCTGACGCGTCAGCTGGAAAGTAAATTGCCTCATCTACACCCGGCCATCCAATTGCCGGAAGCGGACGCCAATGGCGTGCTGACGCGATTTGTCACCGCCTACATCGAAGAAGTACCCGATCTGCTGGATGCAGCCAATGAAGTCGCCAGGGAAGCGGGCATTGAGTCACAGATCAAACCGGTCCTGACAATCGCCGAACAGTACTTCCTCCAGCCGCCAGCCATCATGGCCGGCCATGTCGGGCTCGACAGCCTGCTGGATGAAGCCTATCTGGCGCACCGGTTTGTCGAAGAGGTCAACGATCTGTACATCAAGCATTTCGGCCAGCCACTGATCCCCTTGGACATGACTGTCGCCAACCTGATTGCTCACCAATTGATCGGTGAGGAGTTCGCCAACCAACTGGATGAGGCGGTGCATCACGCCATCGACGAGATGCTCAACGAAGAGAGTTTTGCCCTGGAGTCGGTGGAAACCTACCGCGAAAAGCTCAGTAGCCCGGACACCGGCGCCGCATGGAAACGCTGGCCGTGCATGTCCCGCCGCCTGGGCGTAGGTCTGGAGCTGGATCAGCCGGCGGCTTGATCCCTGAAACCTGTGGGAGCGGGCTTGCTCGCGAATGCGGTCAATCAGTCAACGTTGATGTCGACTGACATGCCGCTTTCACGAGCAAGCCCGCTCCCACAAAAGTTCAGCCAGCCGCACCGACGCCGGTATTCGTCCGCACCCGCCCCTCGAGCCGACGCTTCAGCCCCCGCGACTCAATCAACAGCTTCGAACCCTTGCCCGCATTGGCTCGTCCCCATTCCTCCAGCAATTCCAGACACGAGTGATCGATGTAGCTCAGGTTATTGAGCGGCACATGCACCGTCGTACCCACCGGAATGCTGCCCAACACCCGGGTCAGCGCCGGTACTTTGAGGAAAGTCGCCGCGCCCGTCAGACGCAACTCCATTTCCCCTTCCCGAGGCAGGTCGATCAGGCTGATCTTCAAGCGCGAAGCTTTCAGCGCCAGTTTCACCAGGGTCAGGCCAAAGCCTATCAACACGCCCGTCAGCAGGTCGGTAAAAACGATGGCCAACGCGGTTGCCGCGTAAGTGAACATCGGCGCCCGACCATACCGTCCCAAACCCCGAAAGACCTTGAGATCCACCAGTTTGAAACCGGTGTACACCAGCACACCCGCCAGGCTTGCCACCGGAATGCGTTGCAGGACGCTGGACAGCAACAGTACGAACGCCAGCAGCCACAGGCCGTGGAATATGGTCGAAAACCGGGTGGTTGCTCCGGCCTGAACATTCGCCGAACTGCGCACGATAACGCCGGTCATCGGCAACGCCCCAAGCAGGCCACACAGCATGTTGCCGATACCTTGCGCCGACAATTCCCGGTCAAAGTCCGAGCGCTGACCACTGTGCATCCGATCAACTGCCGCGGCTGAGAGCAAGGTTTCGGCGCTGGCGATAAAGGCCACGGCAAACGCCGCGATCAGCAATGTCGGATCGGCCAGGTTGAGCAGGTCCACCGGCTTCAGCCAATCGATGGCCTCCGTCAGGTTGGCCGGTACCTCAACCCGTTTGACCTGCAACGCCAGCGCCAGGCTGGCAAGCGTGGCCAGACCGACACCCAGTAGCGCCCCGGGAATGAAGCGCAGGGATTGCGGACGGAATTTTTCCCACAGCCACATGACAGCAATCGTCGACAGCCCGAGCAAACCGGCTTGCCAGCCAAACGTGGGCAATGCCTGAGCCAGCGCCGCCGGGAAGGCTGCCAGGTTATCCAGGCCCGAGGGTTTGGGTACGGCATCCAGCATTACATGCACTTGAGACAGGACGATCAGCACACCAATCCCGGCCAGCATGCCGTACACCACCGCAGGCGCCGTCACTCGAAACCAGCATCCCAGCTTCAATCGACCCGCCACCAGTTGCAGCAAACCCGCCAGTAACAGGATGGGCCCAAGCATGGCGATACCGTGTTGGCGGACCAGTTCGAAGACCAGAACGGCCAGCCCCGCCGCCGGGCCACTGACTTGCAACGGCGAGCCGGCCAACCAGCCGACCACCAGACCGCCGATGATCCCGGTGATCAAGCCTTTGGCGGGTGGCAGCCCCGAGGCAATGGCGATGCCCATGCACAGGGGCAGGGCGACAAGAAACACGACCACCGAAGCCAACAGCTCCCGTGGCAGAACAGCTTTGAGTCGAGCAGCACGCATGGTGAGTCTCCCGAAGTTTTCTTCAGGCATGGCAAAGCCAGGCTGCCTGAACGGCAGCCTCGGCTAAACCACACAACGATTTAGGAGGAGTTAGAAGCGCGCTTTGGGCGTCGCCACGGGAATTGGCAGGCTGCCATTGAGCGGCAGGAAACAGCCTTGATCGGCGTCGTACGCTTTGATTTCGCTGGTTTCGATGTTGTAGACCCAGCCGTGGATAAACAGCTGACCGTTGGCCATGCGCGAGGCAACCGACGGATGAGTACGCAGGTGCTGCAATTGGGCGATCACATTTTCCTCGGTGAGGATGTGCATGCTTTCGCTTTCGTTAGAGCAGTTGCAGTTCTCCTGCACCATGGTCTTGGCCACTTCGGCATGACGCAGCCAGGCTTTGACCGTGGGCATTTTCTCCAGACTGTCCGGGTTGAGTACCGCGCGCATGGCGCCGCAGTCGGAATGCCCGCAGATGATGATGTGATGCACCCCCAGGGCCAGTACGGCGTACTCGATGGCCGTGGAAACACCACCGTTCATTTGCCCGTAAGGCGGCACAACGTTGCCGACGTTACGGGTCACGAACAGATCGCCCGGGGAGCTTTGTGTGATTAATTCAGGAACGATGCGCGAATCGGCGCAGGCGATAAACATCGCTCGTGGCCGCTGGGCCGTGGCGAGTTTCTTGAAGAGCTCTTCCTGCTGAGGAAAGATCTCATGATGAAAATGCAAAAAACCGTCAACGATATGCTGCAACGCTGCATCGGCGGTTTCGGCCTCGGGTTGGGCTGAAGCCGACGCAGCCAACGGCTGTTTATCCTTGTCACTCATCAATTCATCCTCATTGGCGGGCTCAGGGAGTCATCCCATGCGGTCCGGTGCGAAGCCAGTGGCTGGTTAAAAAACATCCAGGCCAAACATCTCGACCCATCAGTCACTCGATGAACAAGGTAGCGGCCGAATCTTAATTGAAACTGAATAAAACGCTCTAGAATGCGTGTTCCAGGTCACAAAAAACGTGACCAGCCTAAGGCACGAGCGCGATCTTCAGTACTCAACCATAGGCCAATTGTCCTCAAATCAACGACATTTGGCGACCGGGCGGACAAAAGGCATTGCAGTCCAGGTCGAAGCCTTCCCGATGATTGAGCCCCAGGCGCTTGATGGTTTTGGCAAAGCGCTGTGCCAGCAGGTCGGCGAAGGGACCTTCGCCGCGCATTCGAGCACCAAAGCGGCTGTCGTAGAGTTCACCGCCACGGCTCTGGCGAATCAGGCTCAGCACATGCGCCGCCCGTTGAGGGTAGTGGGTCGCCAACCATTCCTCGAACAGAGGCGCCACTTCAAGCGGCAAGCGCAGCATCATGTAAGCAGCACTCTGCGCCCCGGCCGCATGGGCCTCGGTTAGCAGACTTTCGAGTTCACTGTCATTGATCATCGGGATCATCGGTGAACACAGAACGCCAACCGGGATACCCGCCTCGCGCATCACCCGGATGGCCCGCAACCGCGCCTTGGGCGCTGCGGCGCGGGGTTCAAGGATGCGCTTGAGTTCGTCGTCCAGAGTGGTCAGGCTGATCATGACCGCGACCAGTCTTTTGCTGGCGAGCTCGGTCAGCAGGTCCAGGTCACGAAGAATCAGCGAGCCCTTGGTCACGATGGTCACCGGGTGCCGATAGCGCAGCAGCACTTCAAGGGTCTTGCGGGTAATCTGGTATTCGCGCTCGATCGGCTGATACGGGTCGGTATTGGAGCCGAGGTTGATCGGTGCACATTGATAGCCACGTTTGGACAACTGCTCCTCCAGCACATCCACGGCGTTGGTCTTGGCGATCAGTTTTGTCTCGAAATCCAGCCCGGGCGACATGTCCCAATAGGCATGGCTGGGGCGCGCATAGCAATAAATGCAACCGTGCTCGCAGCCGCGATAGGGATTGATCGAGCGATCGAAGGGCAAATCCGGCGACGTGTTACGGGTAATGATGGTTTTCGCCGTTTCAATGCGCACCTCGGTGCCCTGGGTGACGGGCACTTCCTGATACCAGCCATCGTCCTCCGCCACCGAATGGCTGGGGGCAAAGCGGTTGTGCGGGTTGGTTGCGGTGCCGCGGCCACGCGGGGGCAATGGCGTGTGCATGGGGAAATCCTTATTGCTGTATGCACATACAGTATATCGAGACAGATCGGTGTGCCAGTGCCGTTCGGCACCTTTTTCCTTAAACAACATGTAGCCATTCATGGGTGGATAAGCTCAATACCTTCAAAGCTTTCGCAACTGGGGGTTACATATTAGTAATAGTCTGAAAGTTAAATTGTTCTGTATTGTCTGAGTCGCTGAAAAAATAAATATGGATATCATTTAAAAGGATTTAATTATGTCGTACTTCAATCGTCGTGGCATTTTTCTGCAAAAACTTGGGCCTACCATTGTTGACCCCGATGAAGTCTTGGTTTCCATGCAATTCGCTCTAAAAGAATCAAGTCTGGATGCTAGTGGCACTCCTTCTGAGAAACTTTTGGACTCTACGATTTACACCGCGTCGTCTTATGACGGTGGCCAATCTTTCAGTATTGGTACTGCCCGAGACGTGGATGGCGATGGCGACATCGACCACAACGACAAGGCAAAGTTGTTGGCGCTGGCCAAAGCGTATGCAAATATCGTCAAGCCTTGATGGAAGTGACCGCCAAGGTTTCGACGTGTTGATGACCGGGCTACAAACTGCAGCGCATGGTATCCATGCGCTGCTCAGGTATAACGGGGGAATGATATGTGGATACCAGGCCATACGGGTATTTATCTGCAAAGAGTGGAAACTTCAGAAAGTAATGAAATAATTATAAAGATAGTTAGAGTGAGTGCTGCTGGCGTTAATTTCACAAACTTTACATTGCATATTAGTACTGATGCTGACGAATACAATCTCGACTTCGATCCTTGGTCGAATATGAATGTCACGCCGGATAACAATATCGACGAGAAAGACATAGAACTCATAACCCAACTTGGCCTGGCCTTTTTTCGACAACCGATAATTGGTTTTGATCATGGAATTTTCATGTATTCGGGGCCAGAAGACCTCGTGGATATCTTTGATCCGGATAAACCGACTCCACCTATTCCGCCTCAGACAATCTGGGTGCGGATGGAGGTACTGGATATAGAAGATGATGAGGGACCGACATTCAATTACTTAATCAACGCCAGATCTTTTGATCAAGGTATGAATTTTGTCATCACGAGGATTTATCCATCTTCAGCTCCCAGTTACGGTGACACTCCCGAACTGGAAGAATTGGCCAAGGCATTTCTAAGATTGAAGTTGTAAGCCGGTATAAGCCGAAGACGGGGAGACGACGTGATGCAGCTGCCATTCTCGTTTCACAATTCATTGACACCCCCCTCACGCTGCTTTGACCGCTCAACGGCGATTCTGGATGCCAATTGCCAGCCCTCTCCCTGAACGGTCACTCAAGCATGTCCCTACCGCGCTTTATCCCTGCGATGTGCCTGTCGGTGGTCGCACTTCTCAACCTGACACCGGTCTTCGCTGACGACACTGCGTCGTCCCGTCCGGCAGAGTGGGCTCAACCGGTCGAGGTGCAATACAACCTCTTTCAAATGTCCCCGACACTCTATCGCAGCGCGCTGCCCGACAGCGGAGTGGTGCCGTTGCTGGAAAAACTCAAGGTCGGGACGGTGATCAGTTTCCTGCCTGAATCTGACGCCAGTTGGTTAACCAAGCCCGGTATTGTGCAGGTGCAGTTGCCCTATCGCACCAATCATGTCGATGACGCGGATGTCATCAAGGCCCTGCGTACCATTCAAACCGCCGAAGTCCAAGGTCCGGTGTTGATGCACTGCAAGCACGGCTCTGACCGCACCGGGCTGATGGCGGCGATGTACCGGGTGGTGGTGCAAGGATGGAGCAAGGAAGATGCGCTGAGCGAAATGACTCGTGGTGGCTTTGGTGACAGCACCCACTTCAAGGATGGCATTCGTTACATGATGCAGGCGGATGTCGACAAGCTCCGCACTGCGCTGGCCAATGGCGATTGCAGCACCAGCCCGTTCGCCGCGTGCTCGATGAAGAGCTGGTTCAAGTCCGCTCATATCGAATAAAAAGTTCTTCACGCAATCCCGGGAAACTGTAGGAGCAGCCGGTCGACGCTCGATTGCCGGCGATGGGCTCAAGTGCGCCGCGTTTATCCAGTTCACACGCGTTACCGTTAGCGACCATCGCTGGCAAGCCAGCTCCTACAAAAGACCGCGTCCGAGTCCAAACCAGTGAAAGAACCCAAAAAAGCCCCCGTTGCATGACGCAATGGGGGCTTTTTCACTCAGTGCTGCTCGTCGGGCTTTTTCTTCAGCTTCGGATTCGGGAAGAACTGAACCGCCTGAACCTTGGTGTCCGGGGCTTTGGGTGCGGTGGTGTTGACCCGCGTGCCAAGCTCCTTGGGTACCGACAGTCCTTGCTCATTGAGTGTGTCGGAGTAACCGCAGGCCACGCACTCCCGGTGCGGGACCTGGTCTTCGTTCCACATCATCAACTTGTCCGGCTCGCTGCATGCCGGGCAGACTGCCCCGGCGATAAAGCGTTTTTTCGTAATCACAGGTCCCTCACTCATGCTGCCGCGTCCTCACTCAGGCCGCTGTGGCGCAAGAGTGCGTCAATCGATGGCTCACGGCCACGGAAGTCGACGAACAGCACCATCGGCTCCTGGGAACCGCCACGGGCCAGGATCGCTTCGCGGAAGGCACGGCCGGTGTCGGCGTTGAGCACGCCTTCTTCTTCGAACTTCGAGAACGCATCGGCCGAGAGCACTTCAGCCCATTTGTAGCTGTAGTAACCCGCGGCATAACCGCCAGCGAAGATGTGCGCAAAACTATTGGGGAAGCGGTTGTAGGCCGGCGGACGCATCACCGAGACCTCGTCCCGCACGCCTTCGAGCACTTGCAGCACACTGCGGCCGTCGCCATGAGTCGCGTGCAGTTCGAAGTCGAACAGCGAGAACTCCAGTTGGCGGACCATCATCAGGCCGGACTGGAAGTTTTTCGCCGCGAGCATTTTCCCGAGCAAGTCCTGAGGCAGTGGCTCGCCGGTTTCGTAATGACCGGAAATCAGCGCCAGGCCTTCCGGCTCCCAGCACCAGTTTTCCATGAACTGACTTGGCAGTTCGACAGCATCCCAGGCCACACCGTTGATGCCGGACACACCAGCATGCTCGACGCGGGTCAGCAGGTGATGCAGGCCGTGACCGAATTCATGGAACAGGGTAGTGACTTCATCGTGGGTCAGCAGCGCAGGTTTACCGCTGTCAGCCGGGGTGAAGTTGCACACCAGGTTCGCCACCGGGCTTTGCAGCACGCCGCCAGCCGTGCGGCGACGGTCGCGGGCGCCATCCATCCAGGCACCACCGCGCTTGTTGGCGCGAGCATAGAGGTCGAAGAAGAAGCGGCCGACGTGCTGGCCGTTTTCCTTGATTTCGAACAGGCGCACATCCGGGTGCCAGGTGTCGAAGCCTTTGAGTTCGGTAATCTCGATGCCGTACAGGCGCTGGACGATGGCGAACAGGCCGCTGAGCACCTTGTCGATCGGGAAGTAGGCACGCAGGGCTTCCTGAGCAACGCTGTAACGTTGTTCACGGAGTTTTTCGCCGTAGAAACCGCTGTCCCAGCTTTGCAGGTCCGGGCAACCTTGCTCGGCAGCGTAGGCCTTGAGCTGTTCCAGATCCTGAGCGGCGAACGGCTTGCTGCGCTTGGCCAGGTCGCGCAGGAAGCTCAGCACCTGATCGCTGGACTCAGCCATTTTGGTCGCCAGGCTCAGCTCGGAGAAACTGCTGAAACCCAACAGCTTTGCCAACTCCTGGCGCAGGTCGAGGATTTCTTCCATGACCGGGCCGTTGTCGTTCTGGCCAGCATTCGGCCCCTGGTCCGACGCACGGGTGCAGTAAGCCGCGTAGACTTCTTCGCGCAGTGCACGGTCCTGGGCATAGGTCATCACCGCGTAATAGCTCGGGAATTCCAGGGTGATCAGCCAGCCGTCCAGGTCCTTGGCCTGTGCCGCGGCAGCCATTTGCGCCTTGGCCGAATCGGTCAGGCCGGCGAGGGCGGCTTCATCGGTGACGTGCTTGGTCCACGCCTGAGTGGCATCGAGCAACTGGTTGGAGAAACGACTGCCCAGTTCCGACAGCTTGCTCTGCACTTCGGCGTAACGTTTCTGCTCGGCTTCCGGCAGGTCGATACCCGACAGACGGAAGTCACGCAGGGAGTGTTCCAGGATAGTTTTCTGCGCCACGTCGAAACCGGCGGCTTCAGGACTGCTGGACAGAGCTTCGAAGGCCTGGAACAGCTCGCGGTTCTGGCCCATTTCGGTGGAGTAGGCGCTCAGGGCAGGCAGGCACGACTCGTAGGCTTCACGCAGTTCGGCGCTGTTGCACACGGCATTGAGGTGGCTGACCGGGCTCCAGGCGGCACCCAGGCGGTCGTTGAGTTCGTCCATCGCCAGCACCAGGCCGGCCCACGTTGGCTGCTTGGCCTGGGTCTTGAGGATCTCGACGATGGCGGCGCGGTTGTCAGCCAGGATCTGTTCAATGGCCGGTCGTACGTGTTCGGCGCGGATGGCGGAGAACGGCGGCAGGTCATAGGACTGCAAAAGAGGGTTGTTCACGCTCACGGTTGATACCTTGGCTGGAGAAACATGTAGCCATCTTAATTACAATCGACGTTCACCGCAGCTATCAGCAACAGAGAGAAACCCTATCGTGAACCTTCGCAAGTATCAGAACCACACGCCGCTGCTGGGTAAAGGCGCTTTTGTCGATGGCTCGGCGGTGGTGATCGGCGACGTCGAAATCGGCGAAGACAGCTCGGTCTGGCCGCTGACGGTGATCCGTGGCGACATGCACCGCATCCGCATCGGCGCGCGCACCAGCGTGCAGGATGGTTGTGTGTTGCACATCACTCACGCCGGCCCGTTCAACCCTGATGGCTTTCCGTTGCTGATCGGCGATGACGTGACCATCGCCCACAAGGTCATGCTGCATGGCTGTTCGGTGGGCAGTCGGGTGTTGATCGGCATGGGCAGCATCGTCATGGACGGTGCGGTGGTCGACGATGACGTGATCATCGGTGCCGGCAGCCTGGTGCCACCGGGCAAGCATCTGCAAAGCGGCTTCCTGTATGTGGGCAGCCCGGTGAAGCAGATCCGCCCGCTGACGGACAAGGAACGCGCCTTTTTCACCTACAGCGCGGCGAACTACGTGAAGCTCAAGGACCTGCATCTGGCCGAAGGTTACGACCAGCTTTGACCCGGCCCCCTTATTCAGGACTCAACATGCATTACCAAACCGTTTTGTTCGACCTCGATGGCACCCTGACCGACCCGCGCGAGGGCATCACCCGTTCGATCCAGTTCGCCCTGGGCAAACTGGGTATCGATGAGCCGGATCTGGGCAAACTCGAACACTTCATCGGCCCGCCACTGTTGCAGGCCTTCATGCAGTTCTACGACTTCGATGAAGCCAGGGCGTGGGAGGCGGTGAATTTCTACCGCGAGCGCTTCAAGGTCACCGGACTCTACGAGAACCGTGTGTTTGACGGCGTCACGCCGCTACTGGAAACCCTGAGCGGACAAGGCCGGCAGCTGTACATCGCGACCTCGAAACCCTGGGTGTTCGCCCGTGAAATCGCCCGGCATTTCGACTTTGCCAAACACTTCAAGGTGATTTACGGCAGCGAACTGGATGGCACCCGGACCAACAAGGTCGAGCTAATTGCTCACCTGATGGCCGAAGAAAAGCTGGACCCGACCAATACCCTGATGATCGGCGACCGCAAGCACGACCTCATCGGCGCGCGCAGCAACGGCCTGGACGCAGCAGCGGTGGGTTACGGGTTCGGCAGCCACGAAGAACTGAGCGCCGAAGCGCCGGCGTATCACTTTGAAACGCTGGCTGAGTTGCATCAGGCGTTTTTGCACTGATACGACGTCTCCCTGCTCGCGATGGTCGTGAACGATAACGCTGGAAGCCTGATGCCCCGCGGCGCTCTCAGGTTTTTCGCGAGCAGGCTCGCTCCTACAAAGGAATTGCGCAGGCCTTCATGGTCGAGGTGGCGGCGCGAGTTTCTGTCCTTGCTCCACCGCCCAATCCACCACTTGCGTGGTCAACTGATCATTCGCCTGACCGAACCCGACCACCACCGCCGGGACCTGCACATTGCTCACCGGCTGGCGCACTTCAAAGCGGCGGCTGGCGAGGATGCGCTGGTCGTAACTGCGCACCAGCAATGCATCCAGACGTACGACCACGCTGGCATTCGGACCCTGGTACTCAGTCTGGAACGCCTGCAGGCTGCCGCCCAATTCAAGATCGGTCTGGAAAATGCTGTCATCGGTGCTCAGCAGTATCACCCGTCCGTCATGCTGGAAACCTTGCAGCAGGCGATTGCGCACCAGCACCGGTGCCGGGTCGCTCCAGCGCGAGCCCTTGTAGTGGCTGATCACGTCGCCCTGAGGAATGACTGCAATGTTCGGACTGTTCAACGCTTCACTGGACTGGAACTTGGTCAGGCGCAGCGACCAATGCTGCGGCGTGCCATGGCTGGCCGGCGTGCTGCTCTGGGCTGAGGGCAATCGATAGACCTCGAAAATCTCTGGCTTGGGCAGGATCGAGCACGAACCGATCAGCGTGAAGCCAGCGAGGAGGGCAATCCGAATCAGCTTCATGGCGTGAATTCCTTGGTCTTGTCACTGCCCAGCAGGTAACCGCTGGGGTCGGCCTCCAGACGTTTGGTAATGACGCGCAATGAGGACAGGGTTTCGCGCATCTCGCGCACAGCCGGGCCCAGGCCATTGAGGCCTTGCATGCCACTGTTGAGCGAAGCCTGATTGGCGCTGATCAGTGTGTTGAGGGTGGCGCTGCTTTCCTGCAGCGACTTCATCGCCTGCTCGGCGCTGCCCAGCGCTTCCTTGCCATGCTCGTTGAGCAGCCCGTTGGCATTGCGCATCAGCGTCGTGGTCTGCTCCAGCATGTTGTTGGCCTGCTTGCCCACCGAGGCCAGTTGCTGCATGGCCTGGCGGATATCACCGCGCTGATCGGCGATGGTGCCGGTGGTTTGCTCCAGATGCTCCAGGGTGTTGCTGATGCGCTCGATGTTTTCCGTGGAGAACATCAGGTTGGCGTTGTGCATCAGCGTGCTCACCCCGGCCATCAGGTCTTCGCTGTCATTGAGCAGGCGGGCGATAGGCGAGGGCGAGGCGACAATGGTCGGCAAGTTACCGTCCTTGCCCTTGAGCGTCGGACTCTGTGGCGTACCGCCGCTGAGCTGGATGATCGAGGTTCCGGTGACGCCGGTCAGGGCCAGTTTGGCCTGGGTGTCTTCCTTGACCGGGGTATCGCCGGCCAGGCGAATTCGTGCCAACACTCGGCGCGGGTCTTTCGGGTCCAGGCGCAGCGAGATCACATCGCCGACCTTGATCCCGCTGTACTGCACCGAACTGCCCTTGGACAAACCGCTGACCGCCTCGTTGAATACGACCTCGTAGTCCTTGAACTCGGTGTCGACACTGGACTTGGCCAGCCACAGGCCGAACAACAGCGCGGCCGTCACCACAATCACGGTGAACAGGCCGATCAATACATGATGGGCTCGGGTTTCCATGTCAGACCTCGTTGAGCTGTTGGGCGGCCGTCAACGCCGCGCGGCCGCGAGGGCCATGGAAGTATTCGTGAATCCACGGATCGTTGGTTTCCGAGACCTTGTCGATGGCGTCCGCCACCAGCACCTTTTTCTGCGCCAGCACCGCCACCCGGTCGGTGATGGTGTAGAGCGTGTCGAGGTCGTGGGTCACCAGAAAGACACTCAGGCCCAAGGCATCGCGCAGGGTCAGGATCAATTGGTCGAACGCGGCAGCGCCGATCGGGTCGAGACCGGCGGTGGGCTCGTCGAGAAACAGGATATCCGGGTCCAGCGCCAATGCCCGGGCCAGCGCGGCACGCTTGATCATGCCGCCGGACAGCGACGCGGGGTACTTCTCCGCCGCCGACAGCGGCAACCCGGCCAGGGCCATTTTCACCGCCGCCAGATGCTCGGCGTCGCTGCGGCTCAAGCCGGCGTGCTCGATCAGCGGCAGGGCAACATTCTCGGTCACGGTCAGCGAAGAGAACAGCGCGCCTTTCTGAAACAGCACGCCGAATCGCCGTTCCACCAGCGAGCGCTCGTGCTCGGACAGGGTTGGCAGGTTCTTGCCGAAGACTTTCACCACCCCTTCGCTGGGCTCGCGCAGCCCGACAATGCTGCGCAGCAACACCGATTTGCCGCTGCCGGAGCCGCCGACCACGGCGAGAATCTCGCCCTTGTACAAGTCCAGGTCGAGGTTCTCGTGCACGCTCTGGCTTCCAAAGCGGTTGCACAGTCCACGGACTTCAATCACCGCCTCGGAGGGCGCTCTGGGGATACGACTCACCAACCCATCTCCATGAAAAACATCGCGGCGACCGCATCCATCACGATCACCACGAAAATCGACTGCACCACACTCGACGTGGTGTGCGCGCCCACAGACTCGGCGCTACCACTGACCTTGAAGCCTTCAAGGCAACCGATGGCGGCGATGAGGAAGGCGAACACTGGCGCTTTGACGATCCCCACCAGAAAGTGCTGAACGCCGATGTCCGTTTGCAGCAGCGACAGGAACATCGCCGGCGAGATATCCAGTGCCACCGCGCAGACTACGGCACCGCCGATAATCCCCGACAGCATCGCCAGGAAGGTCAGCATCGGCAGTGCGATCAGCAACGCCAGGACCCGCGGCACCACCAGCAACTCCACGGGGTCGAGGCCCAGGGTGCGGATGGCGTCGATTTCCTCGTTGGCCTTCATCGAACCGATTTGCGCCGTGAACGCACTGGCGGTGCGCCCGGCCATCAGGATTGCGGTCAGCAACACACCGAATTCGCGCAGGAAGGCAAACCCCACCAGGTCCACGGTGAAGACCGTGGCGCCGAAGGTGGCCAACACCGTCGACCCGAGGAACGCCACGACGGCGCCTACCAGAAAAGTCAGCAACGCAACGATGGGCGCGGCGTCGAGACCGGTCTGTTCGATGTGGGCGATCATCGGCGTGACGCGCCAGCGCTTGGGACGGAACAGGCCGCGGACGATGGTTTCGATGATCAGGCCAACGAAACCCAGCAGTTGCAGGGTGTCCTGCCAGACGGTGTCCACCGCCCGACCAATGCGGGTCAGCAACTGAATGGAAACGCTGACTTCCGGTTCCTTGATCGGTACGCAGAAATCGGTCAACGAGCAGTAGACGGTTTGCAGCAACGCCCGATCGGCGGCGGAGAGTGTGCAATCAGGATGTTCGGCGGAGCGACCGAGGCGCTCGGAGCCGAGCAGCTCGACCAACAGCGAGGCGCCGGCGGTGTCGAGGGCGCCGAGACCATTGAGGTCGATGGGGGTGTTGGCGTCGTATTGGCCGTGGAGTTTTTCGCTCAACAGCTTGAGATCCGCGTAATGGGCGAGCGTCCAGTCGCCCGTCACCCGCAACCGTGCAGGGGTGAGCGACGTGTCCAATCGGGCGTTGCCGGCCATCGTGCTGCTGATCATAAGCTCCGTGCTTGTTCAGTGATTAGGCAGCTCTACGTAATAGCACGAACCGCACTACTTTTCTTTGATCGCTGTGCTGTCCTTGACGTTGAAACGCAGCACGCCGATGACCTGGCCATCTTCGGTCAACACCCGGACCTGCCATTTACCGGCCGGGTTGCCCGGGAAATTCTCCTTGTGGGTCCAGGCCCGGTAGCCTTCCTTGCGCCCGCCGTGAATATCCAGCGGAATGCGGTCGACCTCTTTACCGTTGAACTGCCAGACATGATAAATCCGCTCGTCCAGGCCACGCGGGGCATTGATCGCGGTGTAGGCATAAAGCCCGCCATTGCGGATCTGCTCGGCGCTGACTTCCTCGAGGCTGGCGCCAGGCGTGCGGTCCTGCATTTGCGTACTGATGGCCACATCGGTCATCCACAGCGTCGCCGGCGGCACCCACGAGCGCAGCTCCCACCCGACGGCGCCAATGCCCAGAGTGATACTCAAAATCGCCAGCGCACTGCGCAGGGTGCGAATCGGGAAGATCGACGCCAGGCTCGGGAACGACAGCAGTACCGAGATACCCAGTGCCCATTTGAAACTTTGCGCGGTGGTCAGGTGCATGATCACCGGCAACGCGGTGAGCAGCGCAGCGAACAGGGTCAGGGTGTGCAGGGCCAGAAATGCCCAGCGCCGTGGCGCCAGCCACTTGTAGTACAGCGGGTCGATGATCGAAATCAGTGCCGCGATGCCCAGCAGTCCCGTGAAAAACAACTGGCCGCTGTTCCACGTCGTGGTGATGAAGAAGAACGGCAGGACAAAAAACAGGCTTTCCTGATGGATCATCTGCGTTGCGTAACGCAGCAAGGGTTCCGGGATTTCGCGCTTGAAGATGCGCGCGAACAGCTTGGTCAGGCTGTTCTCCAGCATCAACCAGATCCAGCTGATCAGCATGATGGTGGTGATCCAGCTCGCCAGGCCTTGCTGGCGATCGACCAGGATGAAACTGCCTACCCCGGAGATGAAACCTGCGAGCGCAATGACCCCAGGGTAGCGCTTCATCAATTCGAGGATGCGCTGTACGAAACGGGTCAGGTTTTGCATTCGGCGGGTTCACAGTGGTTGTAGGAAAAAACCTCGACAGGGTACCGCTGGTGCGGCCCTGTGGCGAGAGTTTGGGGTCAGTTGCACCACGCAACCTGTGGGAGCGAGCTTGCTCGCGATGGCGGCGGATCAGTCAACTTTGATGTTGAATGACATGGCCTCATCGCGAGCAAGCTCGCTCCCACAGGGGGATTGTGTTTCCCACAGGGAGTTTTCTTGCCAAACAGAATGATTACTTCCTGCGATGCAAACGCCAGCCCACCAGCATCAACACGATCAAGCCCGCCCCACCAACCACCAACCACATCAACTGGTCATAACTGAACAACGGCTTCTCGATCCGCAAATACCCCGGCTGCAACAGCAGTTCACGCACCGCCTTGTTCGCCTCTTCCAGCGTCACCCCCTGCAGCTCCCTGGCCGGGTTGGTGAAACGGCCGTCCTCGTAGTCGCCGATGGCGCTCCAGTAGTAGTCGGCCAACGCACTGTTGCCTTGTACGGCCCAGGCCTGGCGGGCAATCGCGGCCTGCTTCAGGCGGTTGAAGGTGTCGGCATTGAGGCCGTCCCTGAGCAGTCCGGCCTTCAAGTCATCGAGCATTTGTTCGGCCTCGGGCACGTCGTCGCGTTCAAGGTCGGCATTGAGGCTCATGAAACCCACGCCGCCGAACACTTCGCGTTCCGCCCACGGGCCGTAAGACAAACCATGAGCCAGGCGCAGCTGGCGATAGAGCGCCCAATCCAGATAGTCCTTGAGTAAATCGAAGGTTTGGTCGTGCCCATCTTCCAGCACCGGCTCCGGCACCAACCAGTGCAACTTGGCGCCGTTGCCGACCAGACCGTGGGGCAAGGTGCGCTCATGGGCGGCGCTGGCCTGGATTTGCGGCAGCGGCGGATGCTCGCCGGGGGTGATCGCTTCCAACGCGCCATAGGCCCGTTCCAGATAGGCTGGCAGCAACTTGTCGAGGTCGCCGACCACAATCAGGGTCATGTTGTTCGGCGCATACCAGTCCTTGCGCACCTGCTCCAGTTGTTCACGGGTCAAGTCATCGACTTGCGCACGCTCCGGGCATTTGAGGCCCAACTCGACGGCCAGCTGGTTGCTGGCCGTGTGGCCGAGGTCCTGGCGATCGAGCCAGCGCTGCAGGTGCGAGTAGTGACCGCCATCTTCACGCTCGACCACTTGCTTGGCCGCGTTGATGGCGCTGTCGTCGAAGCGGGTCTGGGTCAACAGCGCCAGCAACAGGTCGAGTACCTTGCGCTGGTTTTTCGCCGGAGCCTCGATGACGAAAGTCGTATCGGCATTGCTGGTGAAGGCATTCCACTCACCGCCCAAGGCCTGCATGCGCTCCTCCAGGCCACCTTCGCCACTGGCGTCGATCCCGCTGAACAGCAGGTGCTCCAGCAGATGCGGCAGTTCCTTTTCTTCGCAGCCGAAATCGTCCAGGCCAACGCCGACCACCAGCCGGATTGCCACATGCCCGCGATCAGTGCCGGGTTTGAGCAGCAACTGCAAACCATTGCGCAGCGTGTAGCCCTCGACCTGAAAGCGATCCAGGGCGAATGACGGGAGTGAACCAAGCAACAGGCAGGCGAACAACAGACAACGCATAACAAGCTTCCATACGACCAGCGTAAGTTCAACAGACTTCAGGCGACTGTGGACGTTCAGGGTGAATGAGTGGTGTCGCTCAAATCGTCGACCACCAGCGCACCGGTGTCCGATGTTTCCAGCACCACGTAGGCACTGCTGCAAAACAGCGAATTCAGACGCTTCATGTCAGCGATCAGCTCCAGGTGCAACGAGCTGGTTTCGATACTTTGCACGATTTTACGTTGCAAGCGGCTGACATGAGCGTGGGCCAGGCGCCGTTCCTGTGCGCGGAAACGACGTTTTTCACGCACCAGTTGGCGCGCACTTTCCGGGTCACCACTGAGAAACACCGACATCCCGAGCCGCAGGCTGGAAATCAACTGCGTGTGCAGTCCGGTCAGTTCGTCCAGCCCGACTTCGGAAAACGACCGGCGTTGCGAGGTTTTCTGCTGCTGAATCTTGCGCAGCATACGTTCGATCAAGTCGCTGGCGAGTTTCAGGTTGATCGCCAGCTCAATGATTTCCGCCCAGCGCCGGCTGTCCTGATCGCTGAGGTCTTCCCGGGGCATTTGCGCCAGGTACAACTTGATCGCGCTGTAGAGCGCTTCGACATCGTCGCACAGGCGGCGGACTTCCTGGGTGACGGCGGTTTGCTTGCCACGCAACACGTCGAGCATGGCTTCGAGCATGTTGTCGATCAGGTCGCCCATGCGCAAGGTTTCCCGGGCTGCGTTGGCCAGCGCCAGACCCGGTGTGACCAAGGCCGTGGGGTCAAGATGCCGGGGCTTGGCAGTGCCGTTGGCCAGCGGGCGCTCCGGCAGCACCCAGGCGCAAAACCTGGCCATCGGTTTGAGGCTGGGCAACAGGATCAGGCAGCGCACGGTGTTGTAGAGCAGGTGAAAACCAATGACCATTTCCTGAGGGCTGAAATCCAGGCCATCGAGCCAGTGCACCAACGGGTCGAGCACCGGAATGATCAATAACAGACCAACCAGTTTGTACAGCAGGCTGCCCAGCGCCACTTGGCGTCCGGCGGCGTTCTGCATGCTGGTGCTGAGGAAGGCGAGTATGCCGCTGCCGATATTGGCGCCGATCACCAGCCCGATGGCCACCGGCAGGCTGATCACACTGGCACCCGCCAGGGTCGCGGTCAGCAGCACGGCGGCCAGGCTGGAATAGGAAATCATCGCGAACAGCGCCCCGACCAGGGCATCGAGCAGGATGTCGCCGGTGAGCGAGGCGAAAATCACCTTCACTCCTTTGGCGTGGGTAATCGGATGCGCTGCCTCGACAATCAGTTGCAACGCCAGAATGATCAACCCCAAGCCAATGGCAACACGGCCCAACTGCCCGAGCCGGGTCTGTTTGCGCGACAGAAAGAAAATCACCCCGACAAAAATCAGCAATGGCGACAGCCACGACAGATCGAACGTCAGCACCCGTGCCATCAGCGCCGTACCGACGTCCGCACCAAGCATGGTGGCCAGCGCCGGGGTCAGCGCCATCAGGCCCTGGCCGACAAAGGAGGTGACAAGCATGGCAGTGGCGTTGCTGCTCTGGACCATCGCCGTAACGGCGATCCCGGAGGCGAAAGCCAGCCAGCGGTTGGCCATGTTATGGCTGATGACATGGCGCAAATTGGTGCCGTAGACCCGCAGGATGCCGGTTCGGACGATGTGCGTGCCCCAGATCAGCAGGGCCACGGCGGAAAGCAAATTGAGCAGGGTGAGCATAATGACCCCCTGTGGTGTAGCGCCCCAAAGGAGCAAATTGACGGTACCGCGCGACGTTCTACGTTCTGTACTTAAGCTGTAGTTGGCTAACGGTCTGCGCGCCAGCATCGCACAGCCAAAGAAGGGATTGAAACAAAACTGTCATGAAATCCGATTCATGCAGGCATGAAAAAGGGGCCCGAAGGCCCCGATTTTATGTAGGAGCAAGCTTGCTCGCGATGGTCGTTAACGAAAACGCGTGTTTACGAGGTTAACGCGGCGCGCTCGAGTCCATCGCGAGCAAGCTCGCTCCTACAGGGTTACTGACCCGGAATGTCCTTGCGCAGCTTTACCGGATCCTGCTGTTTCTTCTTTTTCGCGATGGCCGTGCGCATCTTGATGTTGATCGCTTCCACCGCCAGCGAGAACGCCATGGCGAAGTAGACGTAGCCTTTTGGCACGTGCACGTCCAGGGATTCGGCAATCAGCACGGTACCGACGATCAACAGGAACGACAGCGCCAGCATCTTCAGCGACGGGTGCTTGTCGATGAACTCGCTGATGGTGCCGGAAGCCCACATCATCACCAACACCGCCACGATGATCGCCGCGACCATGACCGGTACGTGGGAGACCATGCCGACCGCGGTGATGACCGAGTCCAGCGAGAACACGATGTCGATGATCGCGATCTGGATGATGGTGTAGAGGAAGTTGCCGCCCTTGCCCGAAGGCTCTTCGTTGGTTTCGTCTTCACCTTCCAGGGCGTGGTACATCTCTTGCGAGCTCTTCCACAGCAGGAACAGACCACCGAAGAACAGGATCAGGTCACGTCCGGAGATGCCCTGGCCGAACACGACGAACAGGTCGGCGGTGAGGCGCATGACCCAGGTGATCGACAGCAGGAGCAGGATTCGCGTGATCATGGCCAGCGCCAGACCGAAAATCCGGGTGCGCGCCTGCATATGTTTGGGCATGCGGCTGACCAGGATCGAAATCATGATGATGTTATCGATGCCCAGAACGATTTCCAGGGCGGTCAGGGTAAAGAAGGCAACCCAGATTTCAGGGTTGGTCAGCCATTCCATGTGTATTCCTTTGAGCGATTGTTAAACCACAAAGGGCCCGGGCTTCAAACAGCGAAGCCTGGACCCGACGTGGTGAGTCTTGGGCTTATAGAGTGCTGAACATCGGGAAAGTCCCCAACAGCAGTGCAGCAATCAGTATGCAGATACAAACCAGCACTGCCCACTTCAGGGTGAAGCGCTGGTGGTCACCGAAATCGATACCGGCCAGGGCCACCAACAGATAGGTCGATGGAACCAGCGGGCTCAACAGGTGGACGGGCTGACCGACGATCGAGGCACGTGCCATTTCCACCGCGGTTATACCGTAGTGACTGGCGGCTTCGGCAAGTACCGGTAACACGCCGTAATAAAATGCATCGTTCGACATGAAGAAGGTGAACGGCATGCTTACCAACGCCGTGATCACCGCCAGGTACGGGCCGAGGAAATCCGGAATCACCGACAACAGGCTTTTCGACATGGCATCGACCATGCCGGTGCCCGACAGGATACCGGTGAAGATGCCGGCCGCAAAGATCAGCCCGACCACGGCCAGTACGCTACCAGCGTGAGCCGCGACGCGATCCTTCTGCTGTTGCAGGCAAGGATAGTTGACGATCATGGCGATACTGAACGCCACCATGAACAACACCGGCAACGGCAACAGGCCGGCGATCAGGGTGCACATCAGACCCAGCGTCAGGGCGCCGTTGAACCAGATCAGCTTCGGACGACGGGCATCCGGGAACTGCGAAACACTGATTTCGCTGTGGTCGATTTCATCGCCCACCAAGTGCAGTTCGCCCAGGCGCGCACGCTCACGTTTGCCGTAGAAGTAAGCGATGGCCAGGATCGCCACCACACCGGCCAGCATCGCCGGGATCATCGGGACGAAAATAGCCGACGGGTCCACGTGCAGTGCGCTGGCGGCACGGGCGGTCGGGCCGCCCCATGGGGTCATGTTCATCACGCCACCGGCGAGGATGATCAGGCCGGCCATGATCCGCGGGCTCATGCCGATGCGGCTGTAGAGCGGCAGCATGGCGGCCACGCAGATCATGTAGGTGGTCGCGCCGTCACCATCGAGGGAAACGACCAGCGCCAGTACAGCGGTGCCGACCGAAACCTTCAGCGGGTCACCCTTGACCATTTTGAGGATCTTGCGCACGGCCGGGTCGAACAGGCCGGAGTCGATCATCAGGGCGAAATACAAAATAGCGAACATCAGCATCACACCGGTCGGCGCGAGCTTGGTGATGCCTTCGAGCATCATCGGGCCGATTTTGGGACCGAAGCCGCCGAACAGGGCGAAGATGATTGGAATGAGGATCAGGGCGATCAGCGCGGACAGGCGCTTGGTCATGATCAGGAACATAAACGTGATGACCATGGCGAAGCCAAGGAAAGTCAGCATGGGAGTACTCCAGGCGTAGCGCGGCTAAGGAATGGGCGGATCGGGCGGGATCAGCGCAGAACGGGAAGCACGAGAGGTACGGACGGAGGCACAGCGAAGTGGCGGGTAGAAGAGGACATCAGAATCACCATTGTTGTTGTTAAATGGGCCTGGCGAGCAATCGAACACTCGCATTGGCCACCGGTCTTTTGCCGGTAGTGGCGGCGATCCTAATCGGGGAAGCTTTCAGCCAGCTTTCGCAATTGAAAGCTTTGACCGGATGCATGACCGGTCGTCGGACCAGGGCAGGGAGGTGAACCGGGTTACGGCCTTCGCGAGCAAGCCCGCTCCCACAAAGCCAATGTGGGAGCGGGCTTGCTCGCGAAGGCGTCAGTCATTACGCAGCAGGAGGAATGTCATGAACAATGTTCACACCGGCGGTTGCCACTGCGGGCAGCTGCGCTATCAATTCAGCGGGCCACTTCACGATATCGTCCACTGTCATTGTTCGATTTGCCGACGGGTCAGCGGCGGCATCGTGACCACCTGGATCACCGTGCCGGCATCCGCCTTTCAATGGCTGGCCGGGACGCCGTCGCGGTACGACTCTTCATCCACCTGCGCACGTTATTTTTGCGGTCACTGCGGGGCGCAGCTGGCGGTGGTAACGCACCTGAGCCCGGACAGCATCGACCTGACCATCGCCACCCTCGACCACCCCGAGCAGGCACCGGCGCAGCGGCACATCTGGACCGACAGCCGCCTGCCGTGGCTGCATCTGGACGAACACTTGCCCGGCGAGGCTGAAGAAACACTCTGATCAAAAAATAGACAGGTCCAGCGGTCGAATCGCACCCATCCAGATCGCATGCTCGGTGTGGTCGCGCAGATCGTCGCCGGTGTCCGGGTGTAAAAACACCACCAGGCCCTTGCGGTTGAGCGCCAGCCACGGCAGCACGTCGCCCAGCACCTGCGGCTCGAATGCCAACTGACAGCTCCAGTCCGGGTGCGGGCCGACCGGGCGCTCGTGCACACGGCCCATTTTCACTGGAAACAATTGCGCCGCCTGCTCACACAGCGCCCGCGCCTGCCCGATCGAGTCGGCATCGAAGTAAACATGGGCGTGATAGCCCGTGATCTGCTGCATTGCAATCCCTCTGAAAGCTGTTCGAACCCTCACCCTTTCCTGCGGGTCACACGTCATATAGACGCTGGGAAAAGGGTTCAGCCATGAAAAATGCCGAAACCCCCGTTGTGAAAGTGGTGCTTTATGGTGCCATGAGTAGCCTGGGCAGTGCGCTGATGGCTGAAATGCTAAGGCGCCAGCATGAAGTGATCGCGATTCTCGATGACCTCAATGCGCTGGCACCCCGTCCGGGGCTGCGCACCAAGACTGGCGACCTGTTCGACGCGCAACGGGTCAAGCAGAGTGTGGCCGGCAGCTCCGTGGTCATCTGTTTACTGGACGCTCCAGGCTTACCGTTCAACAGCGAACACGTGGAAAAAACCATCGTACCGGGTCCGGTCGAGCAAGTGCTGGCAGTTGACGCCTTGATTGAAGGCCTCCAGGGGGCAGGCGTTGCCCGGCTGTTTCTGGTGGGGGATTTCGGGGTGCTGGACGAGCCGGAGCTCGAGGACAGCCTGCAACGTCACGCCGCAGAGGAAATCCGCGAGGCGCTGCAAAGCAGTCCTTTGCAGTGGACGCTGGTCAACGAACCGCGCGGGGTACCGGGGCTGACCATCGAACATTTCGCCAACCCCGGCGGCAACCTCGAGCCGGGGCTGGCCGAACCGCTCGGGAGATTGGCCCGCACCGCCGTGGGTATTACCGATGAATTGCACCTGAAACTGCACATCGGCGAACACGTCAGTTTCATCGCAACCTCGGAACCTTGAATCGGGCTGCCCCTGTAGGAGCTGCCGAAGGCTGCGATCTTGTGACCCTCAAACCGCAATCGAAGGAAACGCCAACCCCGTCAATGACTCCGCGCTGCCCGCCTGTTCAGCCATCAACCAATCCACAAACTGCTGGATCAACACCCCGCGCCGTTTACGCTGGGGCAAAACCACGTAATAGCCCAGTCGGGACATCACCGTTTCGCCGATCGGTCGGCACAACAGTCCTTGCGCCAGCAAGTTATCCACAAGGTGGCGCCAACCGATGGCCACACCCTGACCACCAATCGCCGCCTGAATCAGCAAGGTGTAGTTGTCGAAACGCAGTTGACCGGGCGCCGGGGGCGAGGTGATGCCCAACTCGCGGAATACACCGCTCCAGTCGAACCAGTTACTGCTGTTTTCCCCCCGCAGATGCAGCAACGGAAACTCGAGCAAGGCCTGGGGGGGCAAGGGCAGGGAACGCTCGCCCAGCAACTGCGGGCTGCACACCGGAAACACTTCCTCACTGAACAGCCAATGGCTTTCACCCTGCTTGAAGCGGCCATCGCCGAACAGTACCGCCACATCGATATCGGTACGTAGCATGTTATGGCTGCGTTCACTGGTGACCAGGCTGACATCCACCTGCGGATTGGCCGCGTGAAAGCGGTGCAGACGCGGCATCAACCAATAGGCGGCGAAGGCAAAATCCGTGGCCACCTGCAGCACCTCATGCTGTTGCTGTGCGCTGATTGCGCTCAATCCTGCGTCGATATTCTGCAATCCGAGTTGAACCTGCTGAAAAAGTATCAGCCCGGCCTCAGTCAGTTCGATACCGCGATAAATGCGGTCGAACAATCGGGTCGCCAGTTGTTCTTCAAGGCGCTTGATCTGCTGGCTGATGGCCGGCTGCGTGGTGCCCAGCTCAACCGCCGCTGCGGTAAAGCTACGCTGGCGGGCTGCCGCTTCGAAGGCACGAAGCAGATCCAGTGACAGGTCACCCAGGGCGTCATACATAAGCTGTGCTTATCCTAGTCATTGCCGTGCATGGGCTTTACCGCGAAGAGCTTGGGTTTCATTCTCGAAGCCAGCACTCTCGCATAAACATCCACTATGGAATGCCGCGATCACATGAAGCGCAAGAACATTCTTTTCCTCATGGCCGATCAAATGGCCGCGCCAATGTTGCCGTTCTACGGCCCGTCGCCCATCAAGTTGCCCCATCTCAGCCGCCTCGCCGCACAAGGCGTGGTGTTCGACTCGGCTTATTGCAACAGCCCACTGTGCGCACCGTCGCGTTTCACCCTGGTCAGCGGCCAATTGCCGAGCAAGATCGGCGCCTACGACAACGCCGCCGACTTCCCCGCCGACGTACCGACCTATGCCCATTACCTGCGCCGCCTCGGTTACCGCACCGCCCTGTCGGGCAAGATGCATTTCTGCGGGCCGGACCAGTTGCACGGCTACGAAGAGCGCCTGACCAGTGACATCTACCCGGCCGACTACGGCTGGGCAGTGAACTGGGATGAGCCGGACGTGCGTCCGACCTGGTACCACAATATGTCCTCGGTTCTGCAAGCCGGCCCGTGCGTGCGCACTAACCAACTGGATTTCGACGAAGAGGTGGTATTCAAGGCCCAGCAGTACCTGTTCGACCATATCCGCGAGGAGGGCGACCAGCCGTTCTGCCTGACCGTTTCCATGACTCACCCACACGATCCGTACACGATTCCCAAGGCTTTCTGGGATTTGTACGACGACGCCGATATCCCACTGCCTGCAACCCCGGACCCGCATGACCTCGATCCGCACTCGCAGCGATTGCTCAAGGTCTATGACCTGTGGGACAAGCCACTGCCTGTGGATAAGATCCGCGATGCCCGCCGTGCCTATTTCGGCGCGTGCAGCTATGTCGACAGCAACGTCGGCAAACTCCTGCAAACCCTCGAGGATACAGGGCTGATCGATGACACCATCATCGTGTTTTCCGGTGACCACGGCGACATGCTCGGCGAGCGCGGCCTCTGGTACAAAATGCACTGGTATGAAATGGCCGCACGGGTGCCGCTGCTGATCAGCGCACCGGGGCAGTATGGCGCTGGCCGGGTCAACGCCAGTGTTTCCACGGCGGACCTGTTGCCGACATTCGTCGAACTGGCCGGCGGCTCGCTGGAACCGGGCTTGCCGCTGGATGGCCGTTCGTTGGTGCCGCACCTGCAAGGGCAGGGTGGTCACGATGAAGTGTTCGGCGAATACATGGCCGAAGGCACCATCAGCCCGCTGATGATGATCCGCCGCGGTGCCTATAAATTCATCTACAGCGAAGACGACCCTTGCCTGCTCTTCGACGTACACAATGACCCTCGCGAACTGGAAGAACTCAGCCATTCGCCGCAACATCGTCAGCTGTTCGACGACTTTCTCGCTGAGGCGCGGGCGAAGTGGAATATTCCAGCCATCCACCAGCAGGTGCTCGCCAGCCAGCGACGCCGGCGTTTCGTGGCCGAGGCGTTGACCCTCGGCAAGCTGAAGAGCTGGGATCACCAGCCGCTGGTGGACGCCAGTCAGCAATACATGCGCAACCACATCGACCTCGACGATCTGGAACGTAAAGCACGTTATCCACAACCCTGCCAAAACCAATAACGTTAAGGGGAAGTCCATGCAAAGGTTATCCACAGTACTGACGGTCGGGCTCCTGGCTCTGGGCAGCGCATCGGCGTTTGCCGATCAGAGTTGCGAGACCGTGAAGATGGCCGACCCGGGTTGGAGCGACATCGCCGCGACCAACGCCATCACCGGGTTCCTGCTGGACGGCATGGGCTACAAGGCCAAGGTCGACACCCTCGCGGTGCCGATCACTTTTGGCGGGCTCAAGGATGGCCAGGTCGATGTGTTCCTGGGTAACTGGATGCCAGCGCAGCAGGGTTTCTATGACAAATTCGTCGCCAACGGCGATGTCACGCAACTGGCGAAGAACCTCGACGGCACCGAATTCACCCTTGCCGTTCCAGACTATGTGTGGGACGCGGGTGTGCATAACTTTGCCGACCTGAACAAATATGCCGACAAGTTCGACCGCAAGATCTACGGCATCGGCTCCGGTGCACCGGCGAACATCTCGCTGCAAGAGATCATCAAGAAAAACGATTTCGACATGGGCCAGTGGAAACTGGTCGAGTCCAGCGAGCAAGCCATGCTGGCGGAAGTGTCCCGCGCGGTGAAAAAGCAGAAATTCGTGACCTTCCTCGGCTGGACCCCGCACCCGATGAACGTGCAGCTGAAAATGCATTACCTCAAGGGCGGCGAGAAGTACTTCGGTGACACCGGCAGCGTGCACACACTGACCCGCAAAGGTTATGCACAGGCCTGCCCGAACGTCGGCAAGCTGCTGACCAACCTGAGCTTCACCCAGGACATGGAGAACAGCATCATGGCCGAGGTGGTGAACAACAAGGTCAGCAACGCCGACGCCGCCAGGGCGTGGATCAAGGCCAACCCGGCGGTGTTGGACAAGTGGCTTGATGGTGTGAAGACCGTGGATGGCAAGGACGCGCTGCCGGCGGTCAAAGCCAAACTCTAACCAGAGTCGATTTGGATTTGTGTGGAGAGGGGGCTTGCCCCCGTTGGACGGCCCAGCCGTCCCAAAGCCAGCAACTGTGGTTTATCAGGTAAACCGCATGCAATGGTTTACGATTGCTTCGCAATCGATCGGGGGCAAGCCCCCTCGCCACAGCAAGCCCCCTCGCCACAATGTTTGCCTGGTCCTGATACTCTTTCGTAAAACCCCAACCGAGAGGCCCCATGGCCCTGCCAAGCCGCCATTCACTCTTTCCATTCCTCAGTTGGCTGCCCAAGCAAACCCGTGCCAGTGTCGGGCGCGACCTGGTCGTCGGCCTCAGCGGCGCGATTCTGGCGTTGCCGCAATCCATTGCCTACGCGCTGATTGCCGGCCTCCCTCCGGAATACGGCCTCTATGCCGCAATCATCCCCGTGCTGATCGCCTGCCTCTGGGGCTCGTCGTGGCATTTGATCTGTGGTCCTACGGCGGCCATCTCGATTGTCCTGTACGCCAGCGTCAGTCCTCTGGCCGTTCCGGCCTCGCAGGACTACGTCATGTTGATCCTGTTGCTGACGTTTCTTGCCGGCATCTTCCAGTGGCTGCTGGGTTTGCTGCGGTTTGGCGCGCTGGTGAATTTCGTCTCGCACTCGGTGGTGCTCGGCTTCACCCTTGGGGCTGCCGTGGTGATTGCCATCGGTCAATTGCCTAACCTGCTGGGACTGGACCTGCCCAGCCAAGCCACCGCGCTGGACAGTTTCATCACGTTGTTGCGCCATCTCGGCGAAATGGACAAACCTTCGCTGGCGCTGGGCGCGGCGACTGTGGTGGTCGGCGTGATCCTCAAGCTGTTGCTGCCACGCTGGCCGACGCTCTTGATCACCCTGATTCTTGGTGGATTGCTCGTCTGGCTTTGGCCGTCGATATTCGGGCACGTGCAACTGGTCAGCGCCTTCACCGGCAAGCTGCCGCCTTTCAGTCCGTTGCTACTGGACCTCGACCTGATCCTGCGCTTGCTGCCCAGCGCCGTGGCGGTTGGCATGCTCGGACTGGTCACCAGTCTGTCGATTGCCCGCTCGATCTCTGCACGTTCGCAGCAATTACTCGACGCCAACCAGGAAGTTCGCGCCCAGGGCTTGTCGAACATGGTCGGCGCGTTTTTTTCCGGATCGCTGTCCGCTGGCTCCTTCACCCGCTCGGGTCTCAGCTACGAGGCCGGCGCCTGCTCACCGCTGGCAGGGATTTTTTCGGCACTGTGGGTGGCGATGTTCGCCCTATTCGGCGCGCGGTTGATCGAACAAATCCCGATTCCGGCCATGGCCGGCAGCATTCTGTTGATCGCCTGGGGACTGGTGGACCATCGCGGCATTCGCGCGTTGTTGCGGGTCAGCCGCGCCGAGTTCGTGGTCATGGCGCTGACCTGCGTCGCCACGCTGCTGCTGGAATTGCAAACGGCAATCTACGCCGGCGTATTGGCCTCGCTTTTTTTCTATCTCAAACGCACATCGCAGCCACGGGTGCAGCATGTACGTGATGGCGAGGAGGACATTCTGCGGGTTGGCGGTTCGATCTTTTTCGGTGCCAGCCACTACCTGCAAGTACGCCTGCAACGCATGCACGGCGCGCGCGTGGTGATCGAGGCACAGCAGATCAACTTCATCGATTACTCAGGGGTGGAAATGCTGCACCAAGAGGCGCGACGATTGCTGCGCCAGGACCGCAGCCTGACCTTGCGCCGGGCCCGGCCGCAGGTGGTGGAAGAACTGAGGAAGCTGGAAGGGGCCGAGAAATGCCCGATCCGGTTTGAGGATTAAACAGATCGCCCCCTGTAGGAGCGAGCTTGCTCGCGAAGGTCGTGAACGATAACGCGCAAAACCAGATGCCCAGGGTGCCCTCGGGTTTTTCGCGAGCAAGCTCGCTCCTACAGTTGGTTATAGGGCCAATTGCCGGCGAAGTTCAGCCAACACCGGCGCTGTATCCGGTCGCACGCCGCGCCACAGGAAAAACGCCTCCGCGGCCTGCTCGGCCAGCATCCCCAAGCCATCCATCGCCACCGCAGCCCCGTGCTCGCTGGCCCAGCGGCAGAACGAGGTCGGCTCCTTGCCGTACATCATGTCGTAGCACACCGTTTTGCCCGGTTCGATCAGGCTGGGCGCAATCGGCGGCACATCGCCCGTGAGGCTCGCGGAAGTCGCGTTGATGATCAGGTCCACCGACTCCTGCAACCAGTCATAGCCACTGGCCGAGACCGGCCCCAGATCGCAGAACAGCTCCGCCAGCAGCTCGGCCTTGTCCACCGTGCGGTTGGCGATGATCACCGAAGCCGGTTGCTCGGCCAGCAACGGCTCCAGGGCGCCGCGCACTGCGCCGCCAGCGCCAAGCAGCAGGATGCGTTTGCCCTTGAGGCTGAATCCGGCGTTGACCGTCAGGTCCCGCACCAGCCCGGCACCGTCGGTGTTGTCGCCCAGCAGGCTGCCATCGGCCAGTTTACTCAAGGTATTGACCGCACCGGCGCGCTGCGCCCGCGCCGTCAGGCTGTTCGCCAGTCGGTAGGCCTCTTCCTTGAACGGCACCGTCACATTGGCGCCGCGTCCTTCAAGGAAAAACGTCCGGGCACAGGTGGAAAAGTCGTCGAGTGGCACCAGCATTGTGCTGTAGTCCAGCTTTTGCGCGGTCTGCTCGGCGAACAGGCGGTGGATCAACGGTGACTTGCTGTGGCCAATCGGGTTACCGAATACGACATAACGGTCCATCAGGATTCCTCGTTCAAGCTTCGGCCAACCAATCGCGGTCCTGCAGGAAGTACTCGGTCAGGCGCGCTTCTTCGCTGCCAGGCTCGGCCTTCCAGTCGTAGCCCCAGCGCACTTGCGGTGGCAGCGACATCAAGATCGACTCGGTACGCCCGCCCGATTGCAGGCCGAACAATGTGCCGCGGTCGTAGACCAGGTTGAATTCAACGTAGCGGCCACGGCGGAACTCCTGGAACTCGCGCTGCTTGGCCGTGAACGCGTCATTCTTGCGGCGCTGCACGATCGGCAGGTACGCATCGATGTACGCGTCGCCGATGGCACGCATGAAGGCGAAGCTGGTGTCGAAATCCCACTCGTTCAGGTCGTCGAAAAACAACCCGCCGATGCCACGCGGCTCGTGACGATGCTTGATGTGGAAGTAGCTGTCGCACCAGGCCTTGTAACGCGAGTAGACGTCCGGGCCGAACGGTGCACAGGCCTGCTCGGCGATGCGATGCCAGTGGATGCAGTCTTCTTCATTGCCGTAATACGGGGTCAGGTCGAAGCCGCCGCCAAACCACCAGACCGGTTCTTCACCTTCTTTTTCAGCGATGAAAAAGCGCACGTTGGCGTGGGAAGTCGGCACATGGGGGTTGTGCGGGTGAATCACCAGCGACACGCCCAAGGCTTCAAAGCCACGGCCCGCCAGTTCCGGCCGGTGGGCGCTGGCTGAGGGTGGGAGACCGCTGCCGAAGACGTGGGAAAAGTTCACGCCACCCTTTTCAATCACCGTGCCGTTTTCAATCACGCGGGTGCGACCGCCACCGCCGGCCGGCCTGGTCCAGGCGTCTTCGACGAATGGCGTGCCACCGTCTTCGGCTTCCAGGGCGGCGCAGATACGGTCTTGCAGGTCGAGCAGGTAGGCTTTTACGGCCTCGGTGCGGGTCGTCATGTCATCACCTTGAATCGGGCAAAACAACGCGGCGCTCCATTGGAGCTCAGCCTGCGCAAATGGGCGCGTAGCATAACATCGCAAGTTACCCCTTCGCAGTTGACGAAAATCAAGCTTAGGAGTCCGATAGGGCGCTTGGCAAAACGACCTATGGAGAGTTCTGATGGCAAAGCGTATCCAGTTTCGCGCCCATGGCGGTCCCGAAGTGCTCGAGTATGTGGATTACCAACCCGCCGAGCCAGGTCCGAAGGAAGTGCGCGTGACCAACAAGGCCATCGGCCTGAACTTCATCGACACCTATTACCGTAGCGGCCTGTACCCGCCGCCATCCCTGCCATCGGGCCTCGGCGCGGAGGGTGCGGGCGTGGTCGAGGCGGTCGGCGGCGACGTGACCCGCTTCAAGATCGGCGATCGCGTGGCCTATGGCAGCGGCCCTCTGGGCGCCTACAGCGAAGTTCATGTGTTGCCCGAGGCCAATCTGGTAAAACTGCCGGACGCCATCAGCTTCGAACAGGCCGCAGGCGTGATGCTCAAGGGCCTGACCGTGCAGTACCTGCTGCGTCAGACTTATGAACTCAAGGGTGGCGAAACCATCCTGTTCCACGCTGCAGCCGGTGGTGTCGGTTCCCTGGCTTGCCAATGGGCCAGGGCTTTGGGCGTGAAGCTGATCGGTACGGTCAGTTCGGCCGAGAAAGCCGCACTGGCCAAGGCCAACGGCGCTTGGGCGACCATCGACTACAGCCATGAAAACGTCACCCAGCGCGTGCTGGAATTGACCGACGGCAAAAAAGTCCCGGTGGTGTACGACGGCGTTGGCAAGGACACCTGGCTGACATCACTCGACAGCGCCGCACCGCGTGGCCTGGTGGTGAGTTTCGGCAATGCGTCCGGTGCGGTCGACGGCGTGAACCTGGGGATCCTGGCGGGGAAAGGCTCGCTGTACGTGACCCGGCCAACCCTGGGCACTTATGCGAACAACGCCGAGAACCTGCAACGCATGGCCGACGAGTTGTTCGAGATGATCATCAGCGGCAAGCTGACCGTGGACATCAGTCAGCGTTTTCCACTGGCTGACGCGGCGAAGGCGCAGACCGAGTTGTCGGCACGGCGTACGACGGGTTCGGTTGTTCTGTTGCCCTGAATGGGTCGTTGACTGGTAGGGCCCCTTCGCGAGCAAGCCCGCTCCCACACTGGATCTGTGTCGTTCACAGATCCAGTGTGGGAGCGGGCTTGCTCGCGAAGGAGGTCAACCCGGTCTTAATCCGGGCGCACAACCTTGCCGGTCGCCAGATCGCGAATCACGCTCGGGTTCTTGCGCCCGCCCAGATTGCCACCCAGTACCAGATCCAACTGACCACGGAAGTACTGCTCGACGCGAAGCCGCGTGCGTGCCGCCGGGCGTCCCTGCGGGTTGGCCGACGTCGACACCAGCGGCCCGACCAGTGCGCACAAGTCCCGCACCAGAGGGTGATCACTGACCCGCAGCGCCACGGTTTCATGCACGCCGGTAATCCATTGCGGCAGCAGGTTCTGGTGCGGCACCAGCCAAGTGTTCGGACCTGGCCAGGTACTGGCCATGCGGTCCATCCACAACTCGGGGAAGTCATCGAAGAGGAAATCGAACTGTCGGATGTTGTCCGCGACCAGGATCAGCCCTTTATCCTCGGACCGCCCCTTGATCAGCAGCAGACGCTCTACCGCTTCCTCGTCCCACGGGTCGCAACCCAGGCCCCAGACTGCTTCGGTTGGGTAGGCAATCACCGCCCCGGCGCGAATTGCTTGCGCGGCTTGTTGCACACGCCAACTGTTGACCATGAAAAACTCTCCAGAATAAGGCTCTGCGCAGTTTACCGATCTTGTTTATAAAACCTAGCTCACCCGTGCAAACCAACGCCCGCTTTCGCAAATAGCGCGACCGTCCATTTCAAGTTCAGTCAACGCCGCCAGCACTTTCGGCAAGGTCCAGCCGCTTGCATCGGCCAATGCTTCACTGGTCAGAGGTGCGGCATGCAGCAACTTCAACAGGGGGTGAGTCGTTTCAGGGGTAAAGGATTCTGTGGATAACGGCAGTCGTTGCCAGCCGCGCAAGGCTTCGAGGATATGTTCGATGGTTTCCACCAGCACCGCACCGTCGCGAATCAACTGATGGCAGCCGCGGGCACCGGGATGATGGATCGACCCGGGCATCGCAAACACCTCGCGCCCCTGTTCCGCCGCCAGCCTCGCGGTGATCAGTGAACCGCTGGCGACACTGGCTTCGACCACCAGCACCCCGAGGGACAGACCACTGATGATCCGGTTGCGCCGGGGGAAATTGCCGGCGCTGGGGCCGGCATCCAGTGGAAACTCCGAAAGTACCGCGCTGCCCGAGGCGATCATGGCGTCCGCCAGGCGTCTATTTCGCTGTGGATAAAACTTCTCGAGCCCCGTGCCGAGCACACCCACCGTTTGCCCGCCGACATCCAATGCGGCCTGATGTGCGGCGGCGTCAATGCCCAGGGCCAGGCCGCTGGTAATGACAAAACCGGCACCCGCCAGGCTGCGGGAAAACGCGGCAGCGGTGTCCATCCCTGGTCGGGACGCACGACGGCTGCCGACCATCGCCAGTTGTGGTTTTTCTAGAATGCCCGGATCGCCGGCGACAAATAACAGCGGTGGTGCATCACTGATTTGTGCCAGCAGCGCCGGGTAGTCCGGTTGGTCCCACATCAGTAAATGCTGGGCCGGATGCTCCAGCCAAGCCAATGCATGACTGGCGCCGTCACGGATCTCAGCGCTACGCCTGGCCTCGGAACAGGCCAGCGGCAAACCCAGCGCGCGCCAGGCACTGGCGGGTGCACTGAGGGCTTTGGATGCCGAGCCGAAGGCTTCGAGCAACTTCTTGAAACGCGCCGGGCCGAGTTCCGGCAAACGGTGCAGACGTAAACGAGCTTCCAGTTCCGCGGGGGAAACCGGTGTAACGGCAGACAGCGACATGGATCATCCTTGATCGTTATGAGCACCCATACAAACGGGAATAAGCTGTGGATAACTCTGTTGGTAACTTGTGAAGCACTCTTACGGATTTCGTACCTTGTCCATCACCGACAGCGAGCGTGAAGCGCTGAGCACCAGCCCATAACTGAGTTTGTCGTAGGTACGGAAAACCATCAGCAGACCGGCGCGCTCATCGGGAATTTTCAACGGCTGACCGGTGATCCGGTCCCGCACTGTTTCGCCGGTTTTCATCACTGCCAGCAGATTGCCTTCGACCAGACCGTCGCGCAGCCCCTTGTTCAGGGTAACCACGTCCAACTCGCCGATCTGCGTGACCCCGCGCGGAACATCGATGATCAAACCGTTGATTTCGTGGCTCGGTGCCCTGGGCGTGAAGGTCGAGTTGATCGCCTGCTCTTCACCGCTGAACAAGCGATCGCCGAGGCGGACCTCCTGGGTCGTGCGTTGCAACTCCAGGGTAGCGACGTCACCTTCGATGGCGACGACATCGCCGCCGCCGATGTCGTCGGCGTTGATCCCCAGGATTTCCTTGCTCTGCGGATCGGTGTAGACCTTGCCTTGGCGGAAGATACCGTACGCCGGTTGCGCCGGATCGAATTGGCCGCGGGCAAAGATGCGGTCACCCGCGCCGCTGAGCACCCGTTCGGAATCACCAGCGACGATGTAAGGCGCCTTGGTGAAATCCTCGGCCTTGTCGACGATGCGGTTGCTCAGCAGAAAGCTGTTGATCGATTTGAGCGCAATGCCGGGGATAACCTCGGCCACCGGGCTGCTGCGAACCTGAGGCGACAGCTTTATGGTGGGAATATCTTCCCGAAGTTGCCCCTGCCCGTACGCCCAGCCTGCCGAAGCCAGGAGCAGCAGGGCGAGTAGTGATTTCCTCATGCGGTGAATCCCTTTATTATGTGCATTCGCGTAAAACGCCAGAGCCGTCAGTGGCTCGCTCCCGGCTTGCTTGTCAAAACTTGCTTGTCAACAGAAGGGAGCTACGTTTTACAACGGTAGCCTGCATTTCTTCGGACCCGCCAGGCCATCGACCCGACCTTACTTCACACGTGCACTGATCAAGCTTATGGCCATTTTAAACATCCTCGAATTCCCTGATCCGCGTCTGCGCACTATCGCCAAGCCAGTGGCCGTAGTGGACGACGAAGTGCGTCAGTTGGTCGACGACATGTTTGAAACAATGTATGAAGCGCCTGGCATCGGCCTCGCCGCTACCCAGGTCAACGTGCACAAACGTATCGTCGTGATGGACCTCTCCGAAGACCGCACCGAGCCGCGAGTGTTCATCAACCCCGAGCTCGAACCGCTGACCGACGACATGGGCCAGTACCAGGAAGGCTGCCTGTCGGTGCCGGGCTTCTACGAAAACGTCGATCGCCCGCAACGGGTCAAGGTCAAGGCACTGGACCGCGACGGCAAGCCATACGAACTGATCGCCGAAGATTTGCTCGCGGTGTGCATCCAGCACGAATGCGACCACCTCAATGGCAAATTGTTCGTCGATTACCTGTCCACGCTCAAACGCGACCGCATCAAGAAGAAACTGGAAAAGCTTCATCGCCAGAACGCCTGATGCCCATCTTCAAAGGCTTGCTGCGGCAAGCCTTTTTCTTTTCAAGAGACGTCACCCATGACTGAGCCACTGCGCATTGTCTTTGCCGGCACCCCGGAATTCGCCGCCGAACATCTCAAGGCCCTGCTGAGCAGCCCTTACGAGATCGTCGCGGTCTACACCCAACCGGATCGTCCGGCCGGTCGCGGGCAAAAACTGATGCCGAGCCCGGTCAAGCAGCTTGCGCTGGAGAACAACATCCCGGTGTTGCAGCCGCCAACCCTGCGCAACGAAGACGCGCAAGCCGAACTGGCCGCGCTGAAACCGGACTTGATGGTGGTGGTCGCCTACGGCCTGATCCTGCCGCAAGTGGTGCTGGATATTCCGCGCCTGGGCTGCATCAACAGCCACGCTTCGCTGTTGCCGCGCTGGCGCGGTGCGGCGCCGATCCAGCGTGCCGTGCAAGCAGGTGATGCCGAAAGCGGCGTGACCGTGATGCGCATGGAAGCCGGCCTCGACACCGGGCCGATGCTGCTTAAAGTCACTACGCCGATCAGCGCCGAAGACACTGGCGGCAGCCTTCACGACCGTCTGGCCGAAATGGGGCCTCCGGCCGTGGTTCAGGCGATTGCCGGCCTCGCCGCGGGTACGCTGGAAGGCGAAGTGCAGGACGACAGCCTGGCCACCTACGCGCACAAATTGAACAAGGACGAAGCTCGCATCGACTGGACTCGTCCGGCGGTTGAACTGGAGCGTCTGGTCCGTGCCTTCAACCCATGGCCGATCACCCACAGCACCTTGAATGGCGAAGCCCTGAAAGTGCTGGCCGCGAACCTGGCCGAAGGCAAAGGTGCACCCGGTGAAATCCTCGGCGCCAGCAAGGACGGCCTGATCGTCGCGTGCGGCGAGCAGGCGTTGTGCCTGACCCGTTTGCAATTGCCCGGCGGCAAGGCGCTGAACTTCAGCGACCTGTTCAACAGCCGCCGTGAGAAATTCGCCACCGGCACTGTCCTCGGTCAAGCGGCGGACGCTCAATGAATCCGCGTCTGGCCGCCGCCAAGGCACTTGCCGCCGTCCTGAGCGGAAAAGCCTCGCTCAACAGTTCGCTGCCAACGCAGTTGGACAAGGTCGAGGACCGTGATCGCGGCTTCACCCAGGACCTGGCGTTCGGCACCGCACGCTGGCAGCCACGGTTGTCGGCACTGGCGGCCAAGTTGCTGCAAAAGCCGTTCAAGGCTGCCGATGCCGATGTTGAGGCGCTGCTGCTGGTCGGCCTCTATCAGTTGCTCTACACCCGCGTCCCGGCCCATGCCGCGATTGGCGAGACGGTCGGTTGCGCCGACAAGTTGAAAAAGCCATGGGCCAAGGCCTTGCTCAACGCAGTCCTGCGTAACGCTCAGCGCGAAAGCGAAACGATTTTCGCGGAATTGGAACGCGATCCGGTGGTGCGCACGGCCCACCCGCGGTGGCTGCAGAAATCCCTGAAGGCGTTCTGGCCAGAGCAATGGGAAGCCATCTGCGCCGCCAACAACGCGCATCCGCCAATGATCCTGCGGGTCAACCGTCGCCATCACAGCCGGGATGCCTACCTCGGTTTGCTGACCGATGCCGGTATTGCCGCCACACCCTGTGTCTACAGCCGTGACGGTATCGTGCTCGAAACCGCCGCCGACGTACGCAGCCTGCCGGGTTTCGCCGAGGGCTGGATCAGCGTGCAGGACGAAGCGGCGCAACTGGCCGCTGATCTGCTCGACCTGGCACCGGGCCAACGGGTACTGGACGCCTGCTGCGCACCCGGCGGCAAGACCTGCCATATTCTCGAAGCCGAGCCAAAACTGGCCGGGGTGGTGGCGGTAGACCTGGAAGCCAAGCGTCTGGTGCGGGTGCGGGAAAACCTCGAACGCCTGAAACTGAGCGCCGAACTGATTGCCGCCGACGGCCGCGACACTCAGGCGTGGTGGGACGGCAAGCCGTTCCAGCGCATCCTGCTGGACGCGCCATGCTCGGCGACGGGCGTGATCCGTCGTCATCCGGACATCAAGCTGACCCGCCAGCCCGACGACATCGCCGCGCTGGCGCTGCTGCAAGGCGAGCTGCTCGACGCCATGTGGAACACCCTGGAAGTCGGCGGCATTCTGCTATACGCCACCTGCTCGACGCTGCCGACCGAGAACACCGAAGTCATCGAAGCGTTCCTCGCCCGCACGCCGGGCGCCCGCGAACTGGACCTCGCCACGGCGGCCGGCATCAAGCAGCCCCATGGTCGCCAGCTGCTCGCCCAGGAAGGCGGCCACGACGGGTTCTACTACGCCAAGCTGATCAAGATCGCCGCCGCGCGCGGTTAAACGGATTCAATGGAGTGACCGGATGAAAATCATCATCCTCGGCGCAGGGCAGGTCGGCGGTTCGCTGGCGGAACACCTGGCCAGCGAAGCCAACGACATCACCGTGGTCGACACCGATGGCGAACGCCTGCGCGACCTTGGCGACCGCCTGGACATCCGCACGGTGCAGGGCCGCGGTTCGTTTCCGACCGTGCTGCGCCAGGCCGGCGCCGACGACGCCGACATGCTGGTCGCCGTGACCAACAGCGACGAAACCAACATGGTCGCCTGCCAGGTCGCCCACACCCTGTTCCACACCCCGACCAAGATCGCCCGGGTTCGCGAAGCCGCGTATCTGACCCGCGAAGAGCAGTTGTTCCAGAACGAAGCGATTCCGGTGGACGTGCTGATCAGCCCGGAACAAGTGGTCACCAACTACATCAAGCGTCTGATCCAGCATCCAGGCGCCTTGCAAGTGATCGACTTCGCCGAAGGCAAGGCGCAACTGGTCGCGGTTCGTGCCTATTACGGCGGGCCGCTGGTGGGCCAGCAACTGCGACAGTTGCGTGAGCACATGCCGAACGTCGAAACCCGCGTGGCCGCCATTTTCCGCCGCGACCGGCCGATCCTGCCCCAGGGCGATACCGTGATCGAGGCCGACGACGAGGTGTTTTTCATCGCCGCCAAAGCGAACATTCGCGCGGTCATGAGCGAAATGCGCCGTCTCGACGAGACCTATAAACGCATTGTCATCGCCGGTGGCGGGCAGATCGGCGAGCGTCTGGCCGAGGCCATCGAAAGCCGTTATCAGGTCAAGATCATCGAGATGAACCCGGCACGCTGCCGTCACCTCTCGGACCACCTCGACAGCACCGTGGTGTTGCAGGGCAGCGCCTCGGACCGCGACCTGCTGATGGAAGAGAACATCGCCGACGCGGACCTGTTCCTCGCCCTGACCAACGACGACGAAGCCAATATCATGTCGTCGCTGCTGGCCAAGCGCCTCGGTGCGAAGAAGGTGATGACCATCATCAACAACCCGGCCTATGTCGATCTGATCCAGGGCGGCGACATCGACATCGCCATCAGCCCGCAACTGGCGACCATCGGCACCTTGCTGGCCCACGTGCGCCGGGGCGACATCGTCAGCGTGCACTCGCTGCGCCGTGGCGCGGCGGAAGCCATCGAGGCGATTGCCCATGGCGATGCGAAATCAAGCAAGGTGATCGGCAAAGCCATCGAGAACATCGGCCTGCCGCCGGGCACTACCATCGGTGCGATTATCCGCGACGAAGAAGTGATCATCGCCCACGATGACACCGTGATCGAAGCGGGCGACCATGTGATTCTGTTCCTTGTGGATAAAAAGCATATTCGCGATGTGGAGAAGTTGTTCCATGTGGGGTTGAGCTTCTTCTGATCCGGATTTTTTCAGTGCCTGCATTGGCCCTATCGCTGGCAAGCCAGCTCCCACAGTTTTTTGGTTGTTTACAAATATGATGTACACCAGAGAACCCTGTGGGAGCTGGCTTGCCAGCGATGGCGGTGTCAAAGGCGAAAAAAACATCCCCTGATACCCGCAGAAAAGGAATCCACCGATGATCGAATCCCTGGAAAAAATGCTCGCCAAGGGTGTGGATAACGCTTTGCTGCGCTTCGGCCTGGGCAAGGGTTATCTGGATCTGGGGGAGAACGCCAAGGCGGCGGAGCATTTTCAACGCTGCGTCGAATTCGATCCGAAGTATTCGGCGGCGTGGAAACTGCTGGGCAAGGCCCATCTGGCGCTGGCGGACCTTACGGCCGCGCGGCAGGCCTGGGAACAAGGCCTGGAAGCCGCTCGCAACCATGGCGACAAGCAGGCAGAAAAGGAAATGACGGTGTTTCTGAAAAAGCTGGACCGCAACGTTCAGAGATAGCGCAAGCCAATCCCTTCGGCATCCACCAACACCACTTCCATGCGTACCCGCGGTGCGCCTGTGGGTAAGTCTTGCACCTGCCCGTAGACCACTGCACCCCGGGGCAACGCCGACAGTTTCGGATGCTTGACGTAAACCCCGGTGGTCGACAGGTTGCGCGTCTGACCCAGGCATTCGCCGATGTTTTCGTGACTGATCTTGATGCGGAATGACTTGCGGTGTTCGGACATCTTCTGCGCCCTTGAGAACGGATGGTGGATACGTGTAGGAGCGAGCTTGCTCGCGATGGATGCAAGGGCGCCGCGTTCAGCCAGGCAGCCCGCATCATCGTTAACGTCCATCGCGAGCAAGCTCGCTCCTACAAGGTTATCCACAGAGTGTGCCAAGTCAGTCAGTACCAGCGCTCTTCACCCGGTGGCCGCTTCTTGAAGCGCTTCATGCTCCACATGTACTGGCTCGGGTAGGCCCCGACATAACGCTCGACCACTTTACTCATGGCCGCACAGGATTCCGCCGTATCGGTGCTGTACATGGCCTCTGGCGCGGCTTCGAGGATCACTTTGTAGCCGGAACCGTCGGGCAGGCGCAGCGCATGCAGGAACACGCCGACCGCTTTGCCGCCGGCGAGCATGTTGGGTACGAATTTACTGGTCAGTGCCTGGGTGGCGAAGAACGGCACGAAGATCCCGGCGGATTCGGCCGGTTCCGGGTCGGCGGGAATGCCCACTGCACCACCTTTGCGCACTTCCTTGATGACGCTGAGGATGCCTTCCTTGGTGGAAGCAGCGACCTTGTTACCCAGTTGCACCCGTTGCTTTTGCAGCAACTCGTCCACCGCCTTCAATTTTGGCGGGCGGTAGAAAATGATCGGTTTGCACTGGCTGCAATAGAAGTGATTGAGCACTTCCCAATTGCCCAGATGGCTGGTGATGCCAACCACGCCTTTGCCGGAGGCGAGGGCGTCCTTCAAAATGTCGAGGCCTTCGACCTCGCGCACCAGGTCGATGGAACGCTGGGCCGGCCAGATCCAGGCGCAGGCGCTTTCGGTCAGGGACTTGCCGATGTCCTTAAGGCTCTGTCCGACTAAACGTTCGCGCTCGGCGGGGTCCATGTCCGGAAAGCACTTGGACAGGTTGATCCGTACCACGTCGCGGGAACGGTTCGGGGTTTTCCACATGACCCAGCCAATTGCCGAGCCCACGGCCTGCACGGCCCGCCACGGAAGCAGGGCAAACAGCCGCAGAGCGCCTACCAGCAAGGCGCCTTTCAACTTATCCACAGGTCACTCCTGATCTTGTGCTGTGCGCGAGGCGGCCATTCTAACCGCCGTTCGCCAACTGCGCGTAGCGGTCGCAGTCCCGGGTGTGATCCATGACCATGCCCGAGGCCTGCATCAGCGCGTAGCAAATGGTCGGCCCGACGAAGGTGAAACCGGCTTTTTTCAGGCCTTTGCTCATTTCCACAGCGATCGGCGTGACGGCCGGCACTTCGCTGCGATCCCTGAAATGATTGATCACCGGCGTGCCACCGACGAACGACCAGAGAAATTCCACCGGATCCTCCAGCGCCAGCCAGGCCTGGGCATTGCGCCGGGCCGCGTTGAGCTTGAGGCGGTTGCGGATGATGCCCGGATCGAGCATCAATTCGTCGATTTCGGCATCGCTCATCTGCGCCACGCGCTGGACATCAAAACCAAACATCACCTGACGATAATGCTCGCGTTTGCGCAGCACAGTGATCCAGGAAAGCCCGGCCTGGAACCCTTCGAGCAAAAGCAACTCGAACAATCCCTGCGCATCGCGTAGCGGCGTGCCCCACTCCTGATCGTGATAAGCCATGTACAGCGGATCTTCGGAACACCAAAAGCAGCGTGGCATAAGGCTCCAGGGGGCGTGCGCAGCAATGAATCGGGTATACTCCCGCTCTTTAAATCGCAGCCCAAGAAACAGGTGAATTTCGTGAGCCAGCCTACGCCAGCCGTGCGTACCTTCCAAGACTTGATCCTCGCCCTCCAGCAATACTGGGCCGAGCAAGGTTGTGTGGTACTTCAGCCCTACGATATGGAAGTAGGCGCCGGCACTTTCCACACTGCTACATTCCTGCGCGCCATTGGCCCGGAAACCTGGAACGCCGCCTACGTGCAGCCAAGCCGCCGTCCGACTGACGGCCGCTACGGCGAAAACCCGAACCGTCTGCAGCACTACTACCAGTTCCAGGTGGTCCTGAAGCCGAACCCGGACAACTTCCAGGAACTGTACCTGGGCTCCCTCAAGCATGTCGGCCTGGACCCGCTGGTCCACGACATCCGCTTCGTCGAAGACAACTGGGAATCGCCGACCCTCGGCGCCTGGGGTCTGGGCTGGGAAGTCTGGCTCAACGGCATGGAAGTGACCCAGTTCACCTACTTCCAGCAAGCGGGCGGCATCGAGTGCTACCCGGTGACCGGCGAGATCACCTACGGCCTCGAGCGTCTGGCCATGTACCTGCAAGGCGTGGACTCGGTCTACGACCTGGTCTGGGCTGACGGTCCGTTCGGCAAAGTGACCTATGGCGATGTGTTCCACCAGAACGAAGTGG
This sequence comes from Pseudomonas sp. AP3_22 TE3818, assembly GCF_053628995.1. Lineage (NCBI taxonomy): Bacteria > Pseudomonadati > Pseudomonadota > Gammaproteobacteria > Pseudomonadales > Pseudomonadaceae > Pseudomonas > Pseudomonas sp. AP3_22 TE3818. Next base: position 111,675 of record NZ_JBRJHL010000001.1, read on the forward strand.
AGCAATCGACCTACAACTTCGAACACGCCAACGTCGACAAGCTGTTCGAACTGTTCGATTTCTACGAAAGCGAAGCCAAGCGCCTGATCGAACTCGACCAGCCGCTGCCGTTGCCGAGCTACGAAATGGTGTTGAAGGCTTCCCATACCTTCAACCTGCTGGATGCGCGCCGGGCAATCTCGGTGACCGCGCGTCAGCAATACATCCTGCGTGTACGCACCCTGGCGCGTTCCGTTGCGCAAGCCTACCTGCTGGCTCGCGCCAAGCTGGGCTTCCCGATGGCGACCCCGGACCTGCGTGACGAAGTACTGGCCAAGCTGGAGGCTGCACAATGAGTGCTCTGGATTTTCTGGTTGAACTGGGCACTGAAGAACTGCCACCCAAAGCCCTGAATACCCTGGCCGAGGCGTTTCTTGCCGGTATCGACAAGGGCCTGCAAGCTGCCGGCCTGAACTACGAGACCAAAACCGTTTATGCCGCGCCACGCCGCCTGGCTGTGCTGATCACCTCGCTGGCCACCCAGCAGCCGGATCGCAGCATCAACCTCGATGGCCCGCCACGTCAGGCTGCATTCGATGCCGAAGGCAACCCGACCCAGGCAGCCCTGGGTTTCGCCAAGAAGTGCGGCGTCGAACTGAGCGAAATCGATCAGAGCGGCCCAAAACTGCGCTACAGCCAAAGCATCGCCGGCAAGCCGACTGCAAGCTTGCTGCCGACCATCGTCGAAGACTCCCTGAACGACCTGCCGATCCCGAAACGCATGCGTTGGGGTGCGCGCAAGGAAGAGTTCGTGCGTCCGACCCAGTGGCTGGTGATGCTGCTCGGTGACCAAGTCATCGACTGCACCATCCTCGCCCAGAAAGCCGGTCGCGACTCCCGTGGTCACCGCTTCCATCACCCGGAAAGCGTGCGTATCGGTTCGCCGTCGAGCTACCTGGCCGACCTGCGTGCCGCCTACGTGCTGGCCGATGCCAACGAGCGTCGCGAGATCATCAGCAAGCGCACCGAAGAGCTGGCCACCCGCCAGGAAGGCACGGCAATCGTTCCGCCGGCCCTGCTCGACGAAGTGACTGCGCTGGTCGAATGGCCGGTGCCGCTGGTGTGCTCGTTCGAGGAACGCTTCCTCGACGTGCCGCAAGAAGCCCTGATCACCACCATGCAGGACAACCAGAAGTACTTCTGCCTGCTGGATGCCGACGGCAAGTTGCTGCCACGTTTCATCACCGTGGCCAACATCGAAAGCAAAGACCCGCAGCAGATCATCGCCGGTAACGAGAAAGTGGTTCGCCCACGCCTGACCGACGCCGAATTCTTCTTCAAGCAGGACAAGAAGCAGAAGCTCGAAGGCTTCAACCTGCGCCTGCAGAACGTGGTGTTCCAGGAAAAACTCGGCAGCGTCTACGACAAGGCCGAACGTGTTTCCAAACTGGCCGCGTTCATCGCTCAACGCATCGGCGGCAACGCCGCATGGGCCGCTCGTGCCGGCCTGCTGTCGAAGTGCGACCTGTCGACCGAAATGGTCGGTGAGTTCCCGGAGATGCAAGGTGTCGCCGGTTACTACTACGCCCTCAACGATGGCGAGCCGGAAGATGTCGCACTGGCCCTGAACGAGCAGTACATGCCGCGCGGTGCCGGCGCTGAACTGCCGTCCACCCTGACCGGTGCGGCCGTGGCCATCGCCGACAAGCTCGATACGCTGGTCGGTATTTTCGGCATCGGCATGCTGCCGACCGGTAGCAAAGACCCGTATGCCCTGCGCCGTGCGGCACTGGGTGTGTTGCGCATCCTGATCGAGAAACAACTGGATCTGGACCTGACCGAGGCCGTGGCCTTCGCCGTGGATGCGTTCGGTACCAAGGTCAAGGCTGCCGGCCTCAACGACTCGGTGCTGGAATTCATCTTCGACCGTCTGCGTGCCCGTTACGAAGACGAAGGCGTCGATGTCGCCACCTACCTGTCGGTGCGTGCCCTGAAACCAGGCTCGGCTCTGGACTTCGACCAGCGCGTGCAAGCGGTAGAGGCCTTCCGCAAATTGCCGGAAGCCGCTGCTCTGGCCGCGGTGAACAAGCGTGTGTCGAACCTGCTGAGCAAGGTCGAAGGTTCGGTACCTACCGTCGTAGAAGCCAAGTACTTCGACAATGCCAACGAGTTCTCCCTGTACTCGGCGATCCAGCAGGCTGACCAGGCTGTACAGCCAATGGCCGCCTCGCGTCAGTACAGCGAATCCCTGGCACGCCTGGCCGCCCTGCGCGAGCCGGTGGATGCGTTCTTCGAAGCCGTGATGGTCAACGCGGAGGACGCAAAAGTCCGCGCCAACCGTTATGCATTGCTGGCGCGTCTGCGTGGCCTGTTCCTCGGCGTCGCCGACATTTCGCTGCTGGGCTGAGGAGTTGCTGTTGAAACTGCTGATTCTCGATCGGGACGGAGTGATCAATTACGACTCCGACGCTTACATCAAGTCGGTGGAGGAGTGGATTCCACTCCCCGGTTCGATCGAAGCCATCGCGCAGTTGAGCAAGGCCGGCTGGACGGTAGCCGTCGCTACCAACCAGTCGGGCATCGCTCGCGGCTACTACGACCTCGCCACCCTGGATGCCATGCACGAGCGCTTGCGCGCGCTGGTGGCGGAGCAGGGTGGTGAAGTCGGCCTGATCGTCTACTGCCCCCACGGGCCGGACGAAGGCTGCGATTGCCGCAAGCCGAAACCCGGGATGTTGAAAAACATCGCCGCACATTACAACGTGTCGCTGACTAATCTATGGTTCGTCGGCGATAGCCTTGGTGACCTGGAAGCCGCTAAAGCCGTCGATTCACAGCCAGTTTTGGTTAAGACCGGAAAAGGCGAAAAAACCTTGGGCAAGACCTTACCGGCAGGCACCTTGATTTTTGACGATCTGGCGGCGATTGCCGCAGAACTTATCCACAATTAGAGCGTTTTCGAGACTCCTGACCAGGGAGTGATCGGAAGTGCGCTTTATATAGACGGGCAAAGCCCGCACGGTAACCGTCACCATGTCGATACTGCAGGCCATCAGAACCTTCCTCTTTTACCTGCTGCTGGGCACCAGCTCCTTGCTGTGGTGCAGCCTGAGTTTTTTTATCGCGCCGTTTCTGCCGTTCAAGGCGCGCTATCGCTTCATCAACGTCTACTGGTGCCGCTGCGCCTTGTGGCTGAGCAAAGTGTTTCTGGGTATCCGCTACGAAGTGAAGGGTGCCGAGAACGTCCCTGAACGGCCTTGCGTCATTCAGTCGAACCACCAGAGCACCTGGGAGACGTTCTTTCTCTCTGCCTACTTCTCGCCGCTGAGCCAGGTGCTCAAACGCGAATTGCTCTATGTGCCGTTCTTCGGTTGGGCCATGGCCATGCTGCGACCGATCGCCATCGATCGCGACAACCCTAAAGCCGCACTCAAGCATGTGGCGAAGAAGGGCGACGAGCTGCTCAAGGATAACGTCTGGGTACTGATCTTCCCCGAAGGGACACGCGTTCCTTACGGCACCATCGGCAAATTCTCACGCGGTGGGACTGCACTGGCGGTGAATGCCGAGTTACCGGTACTGCCGATTGCGCACAATGCCGGCAAGTTCTGGCCGAAAACCGGTTGGGCGAAGAAGCAGGGCGTCATCACCGTGATCATCGGCGCACCGATGTATGCCGAGGGCAGCGGACCACGCGCCATCGCCGATTTGAACGATCGGGTGCAGGCGTGGAACGAGCAGATGCAACGGGAAATGGGCTCACTGCCACCGGCTCCGCAAGCGCCGGTTTCAAACGATCAGGTGACTGTCTGAGATTCTGTGGATAACCTGTGTACCGTTTCCTTTCAAACCGTTGTTATTTGCACGTAACTTTATGATTTTTTTACATATTTCTTAGAATGATAAATCCCATAAAAACGTGCATAAGTTTTTTTCGGACGTAAAAAAACCGGCTGATATAGCCGGTTTTTTTATGCCTGTAATGTGGATGTTTCAGGCGGTGTACAAAGCGAGTCGAGCGTGAAACAGGCTGCGATCTTTTGACCTCAACAAATAAAAAGGCCAACGCATGAGCGTTGGCCTTTTGTATGGCGGGGCGACCGGAATCAGAAGTCCAGGTTGGACACCGCCAGGGCGTTGCTCTCGATGAAGTCACGACGAGGCTCGACCGCATCACCCATCAGGGTGTTGAAGATCTGGTCCGCGCCAATGGCGTCTTCGATAGTCACTTTGAGCATGCGGCGCGAGCCCGGGTCCATGGTGGTTTCCCACAGCTGATCCGGGTTCATCTCGCCCAGTCCTTTGTATCGCTGGATGGTGTGGCGCTTGGTGCTTTCGGCCATCAACCACTCAAGGGCTTCCTTGAACTCGGTGACCTGCTTCTTGCGCTCGCCACGCTGGATGTACGCGCCGTCGTCCAGCAAGGTGCTCAGTTGAGCGCCCAGGGAAACCACGGTCTTGTAGTCGTTGCTGCCGAAGAAGTCGCGGTTGAAGGTGACGTAGTTAGACAGGCCGTGGGAGATCAGTTCGACCTCTGGCAGCCAGACGTTACGCTCACGGTCTTCACGCAGGCTGGCCTTGTAGACCAGACCCGATTTCTCGACGGTGCGCAGACGCACTTCGTACTGGGCCAGCCAATCCTGCATCGCTGCGTGATCGGACAGTTGATCCATGCTGACCGCCGGCAGGTAGATGAAGTGCTCGGTCAGTTCCTGTGGGTACAGGCGCGACAGACGCTTGAGGGTCTTCATGACCAGACGGAAGTCGTTCACCAGACGCTCAAGGGCTTCGCCGGAGATACCCGGGGCTTCCTCGTTCAGGTGCAGGCTCGCATCTTCCAGGGCCGACTGCGTCATGTACTCTTCCATGGCGTCGTCGTCTTTGATGTATTGCTCTTGCTTGCCTTTTTTCACTTTGTACAGCGGCGGCTGGGCGATGTAGATGTAGCCACGCTCGATCAGCTCCGGCAACTGACGGAAGAAGAAGGTCAGCAGCAAGGTACGGATGTGCGAACCGTCGACGTCAGCATCGGTCATGATGATGATGTTGTGATAGCGCAGCTTGTCGATGTTGTACTCTTCGCGACCGATGCCGCAGCCGAGCGCGGTGATCAAGGTGCCTACTTCCTGGGAAGAGATCATCTTGTCGAAGCGTGCCTTCTCGACGTTCAGAATCTTACCCTTGAGGGGCAGAATCGCCTGGGTCCTGCGGTTACGACCCTGCTTGGCAGAGCCGCCCGCGGAGTCACCTTCCACGAGGTACAGTTCGGACAGGGCAGGGTCCTTTTCCTGGCAGTCCGCCAGTTTGCCCGGCAGGCCGGCGATGTCCAGTGCGCCTTTGCGGCGGGTCATCTCACGGGCCTTGCGCGCCGCTTCACGGGCACGGGCGGCGTCGATCATCTTGCCGACAACCAGCTTGGCTTCGTTCGGGTTTTCCAGCAGGAAGTCGGAGAAGTACTTGCCCATTTCCTGTTCGACCGCGGTCTTCACTTCGGAAGACACCAGCTTGTCTTTGGTCTGGGAGCTGAACTTCGGATCCGGTACCTTCACCGAAATGATCGCGGTCAGGCCTTCACGGGCATCGTCACCGGTAGTGGCGACCTTGTGCTTCTTCGCCAGGCCTTCTGCTTCGATGTAGGTGTTCAGGTTACGCGTCAGTGCGGAACGGAAACCCACCAGGTGAGTACCGCCGTCGCGCTGTGGAATGTTGTTGGTGAAGCACAACAGGTTCTCGTTGAAGCTGTCGTTCCACTGCAGGGCGATTTCCACGCCGATGCCGTCTTCACGCTGGATGTTGAAGTGGAACACCTGGTTGACCGGGGTCTTGTTGGTGTTCAGGTATTCAACGAACGCACGCAGCCCGCCTTCGTACTTGAACAGTTCTTCCTTGCCGCTGCGCTCGTCCTTGAGAACGATGCCGACACCGGAGTTGAGGAAGGACAGTTCACGAATCCGCTTGGCCAGGATGTCCCAGCTGAAGTGGATGTTCTTGAAGGTTTCGCTGGAAGCCTTGAAGTGGATCTGCGTACCGGTGGTTTCGGAGTCGCCAACGATTTTCATCGGCTCTTGCGGAACACCGTGGACGTAAGTCTGTTCCCAGATCTTGCCACTCCGGCGAACGGTCAGGACCAGCTCTTCCGACAGGGCGTTTACGACCGACACACCCACACCGTGCAGACCGCCGGATACCTTGTAGGAGTTGTCGTCGAATTTACCGCCGGCGTGCAGCACGGTCATGATGACCTCGGCTGCCGAAACGCCTTCTTCTTTGTGTACGTCTACCGGGATGCCACGGCCGTTGTCGCGAACGGTGATGGACTCATCCGGGTGGATGATGATGCTGATGTCGTCGCAGTAGCCGGCGAGCGCTTCGTCGATCGAGTTGTCGACCACCTCGAACACCATGTGGTGCAGACCGCTGCCATCGTCGGTATCACCAATGTACATACCGGGACGTTTGCGTACGGCATCCAGGCCTTTCAGCACTTTAATGCTCGTTGAGTCGTACGTATTTTCTTCGCTCAATGCCTTCACTCCCGATGGTCGTGGGTCTGGGTGATACGGCCCTGTTCCACGTGGAACAGAGCGACTGGCGTTTCCGTCTGCCAGCCTTCCCTCAATAATTCGTGATCTACACAGGTGATAAATACCTGGCAGCGTAAGTCTTCCAACAAGCGGCAAAGCGCGCGACGGTGGTGCTCGTCCAGCTCGGACGGCAAGTCATCCACCAGATAAATACACTGACCGCGTCGAGCCTGGCTGACCAGGTGCCCTTGGGCAATCCGCAATGCGCAAACCACCAACTTCTGCTGGCCACGGGACAAGATGTCCGCGGCGTTGTGTGCGCCCAGTCTGAGACGCAAATCAGCACGTTGTGGTCCGGCCTGGGTATGCCCCATTTGCTGGTCCCGCTGCAGAGACCCGGCGAGCACAGCACTCAGTTCACGGTCCTTGTCCCAGCCGCGGTAATAGCTGAGCGTCAAACCTTCAAGCTCAACCAGTTCGCTCAAGGTTTGTTCAAAGACTGGTTTCAAGGCTTTGATATAAGCGCGGCGGTATTCATCAATTTCAGCGCTGGCCTGGCACAGTTCCCTGTCCCAAACCGCTTGCGAAACGGCGTCAAGTGTACCATGCCGCAGCCAAGAGTTTCTCTGGCGCAGGGCCTTCTGCAAGCGCTGCCAGGTTGACATGAAGCGCGGTTCCACGTGGAACACGCCCCAGTCGAGAAACTGCCGGCGAATCTTCGGCGCACCTTCCAGCAATCGAAAACTGTCCGGGTTGATCAGTTGCAGCGGCAATATCTCTGCCAGTTGCGCGGCGCTGCGGGCGTTCTGCCCATCGATACGGATCTGGAATTCGCCTTGGCGATCCCGCGATATGCCCAAGGCGCTGTGCCCACCCTCCGCCAGTTCAACCTGGCCAAAGACGGTGCACGCCAGTTGCTCGTATTGAATGACCGGCAACAGTCGGGTGCTGCGAAACGAACGGGCAAGCCCCAGCAGATGGATGGCTTCCAGAACACTGGTTTTGCCGCTGCCGTTGGCGCCGTAAAGGATATTGATGCGGGGGGAGGGGGAGAAGGTCACCGGGTGCAGATTGCGCACCGCGGTGACCGAGACGCGACTTAAGGACATCTAGCTTCTGCTGGGCATGATTACAGACGCATCGGCATGACAACGTAGGCCGAGTCGTCGTTATCCGATTCCTGCACCAGCGCACTGCTGTTGGAGTCGGACAGGATCAGACGAACCTGCTCGGTGGTCATCACGCCCAGCACGTCGAGCAGGTAGCTCACGTTGAAGCCGATTTCCAGAGAGCCACCGTTGTATTCAACGCCCACTTCTTCTTCCGCTTCTTCCTGCTCCGGGTTGTTCGCCTGGATCTTCAGCTGACCGCTGGCCAGTTGCAGACGGATACCACGGTACTTCTCGTTGGACAGGATCGCGGTGCGACTGAACGCTTCGCGCAGCGCCTGGCGATCACCCAGTACCAGCTTGTCGCCGCCTTTTGGCAGAACGCGTTCGTAGTCCGGGAATTTGCCGTCGACCAGTTTCGAGGTGAAGGTGAATTCACCGGTGGTGGCGCGGATGTGGTGCTGACCCAGCACGATGCTGACATTGCCGTCCGGCTCTGTGAGCAGACGTGCCAGCTCGAGGATACCTTTGCGCGGTACGATGACCTGGTGACGATCCGGTTGGCCGATGTCGGCCTGCATCGAGCACATGGCCAGGCGGTGACCGTCGGTGGCCACCGCGCGGATCACACCTGCGGACACTTCCAGCAGCATGCCGTTGAGGTAGTAACGAACGTCCTGCTGGGCCATGGCGAAGCTGGTGCGCTCGATCAGACGACGCAGCTTGCTTTGCTCCAGGCTGCAGGTCAGCGAGCCCGGCCCTTCTTCCACGGTAGGGAAGTCGTTGGCCGGCAACGTCGACAGGGTGAAGCGGCTACGGCCGGCCTTGACCACAAGCTTCTGCTCATCGACCTTGATGTCGATCAGCGCATCGTTTGGCAGGCTCTTGCAGATGTCCATCAGCTTGCGCGCAGGCACGGTGATGGAACCCGGATCCGCCGGCTCTTCGAGTTGAACACGACCAACCAGCTCGACTTCCAGGTCGGTACCGGTCAGCGACAATTGCTGGCCTTCGACAACCAGCAGCACGTTGGAGAGCACCGGCAAGGTCTGGCGGCGTTCGACGACGCCTGCGACCAGTTGCAGGGGTTTCAACAGGGCTTCGCGTTGAATGGTGAAATGCATGGTCTAGTCCCTTGCCTTAATTAGCTGCGCTGGTGTTCATCAAGTGGTCAGTGTACGCAGCAGGTTCTTGTAGTCCTCGCGGATGTCCGCGTCGGATTCCTTAAGTTCGTTGATCTTGCGGCAGGCGTGCAAAACTGTCGTATGGTCGCGGCCGCCAAACACGTCGCCGATTTCCGGCAGGCTGTGGTTAGTCAACTCTTTGGACAAGGCCATTGCAACCTGACGCGGACGTGCGACCGAGCGAGAACGACGCTTGGACAGCAAGTCGGAGATCTTGATCTTGTAGTACTCGGCGACAGTGCGCTGAATGTTATCCACAGAGACCAGTTTATCCTGCAACGCCAACAAGTCCTTCAAGGATTCGCGAATCAGCTCGATGGTGATATCGCGCCCCATGAAGTGCGAGTGGGCGATCACGCGTTTGAGCGCGCCTTCCAGCTCACGGACGTTGGAGCGAATACGCTGGGCAATGAAGAACGCGGCGTCATGCGGCAGCTCGACCTTGGCCTGATCGGCCTTCTTCATCAGGATCGCCACGCGAGTTTCCAGCTCCGGTGGCTCGACCGCTACGGTCAGGCCCCAGCCAAAGCGGGATTTGAGGCGTTCTTCAAGGCCTTCGATTTCTTTCGGGTAGCGGTCACTGGTGAGAATGACCTGCTGGCCACCTTCGAGCAGGGCGTTGAAGGTGTGGAAAAACTCTTCCTGGGAACGCTCTTTACGGGCGAAGAACTGAATGTCATCGATCAGCAACGCATCCACCGAACGGTAGAAACGTTTGAACTCGTTGATCGCGTTCAGTTGCAGGGCCTTGACCATGTCCGCCACGAATCGCTCGGAATGCAGGTACACCACCTTGGCATTCGGGTTCTTCTTTAATAGATGGTTACCCACAGCGTGCATCAAGTGGGTTTTACCCAGGCCGACGCCACCATAAAGGAAGAGCGGGTTGTAACCGTGCTTCGGATTGTCAGCCACCTGCCAGGCGGCGGCGCGCGCCAGCTGGTTGGATTTACCTTCAACGAAATTCTCGAAGGTAAAGGTACGGTTCAGGTAACTGGTGTGCTTGAGCGCACCTTCGACTTGCACGGTACGTTGCTCGGCGCGAACCGGGGCCTGTTGCGAACTGGCGCCGGCCATCGGGTCGAAGCTGTCACGGGAAGGTTCTTCCTCGGTGACCTCGGCCACTTTTTGCGTGGCGCGCTTGGTCGAAGCCGCAGCAGGTGCTGACGGCGGCGGGCTGGCAAGTGTTTGAGCAGCCTGGGCCTGGGAAGCCGCGGCTGCCAGGGGAGCATTTGGCGCGGCACGCGGTGCCGAGCTGCGTTTGCTGCCTATTAATAAGGAAAGCGCAGGCGCCATGCCATTGCCGTGCTCATCGAGCAATTCGAGAACACGCCCCAGGTACTTTTCGTTGACCCAGTCCAGAACAAAACGATTGGGTGCATAGACACGCAACTCGTCGCCTTCGGCTTCGACCTGTAGTGGACGGATCCAAGTGTTGAATTGTTGGGCAGGCAGCTCATCGCGCAGAAGCTCCACGCACTGCTGCCAAAGTTCCACTGACACGGATATCCCCTAAGTTGAAAGCCGGTGAGGCAAAAACAAGCGGCCATTGTAGCGACCAGACGCCGACTTATCCACACGAAGGTGGTTCATCGACCAAGAAGAATCGCCGTTTCATACGCAAAAAAGACGACCAGTGGTCTGTGTATAAGCTCTGTGGATAACCGGGGTTAAGGTCATTGCACAAGTGGGGGCGAAACTCAGTGGATAACCGGCCTGTGGATAAACAGACATTCCACACACAGGTTATCCGACAGCGCAGCACAGGCTGAACACGGTTTTCCACTGTAGTTGTCATTCTCTGTACATCAGGTAAAACAAGGTCTGAAGCCACTTATCCACAGAAGGGCGTGGGCCTAGCTTTTATAAGCTTTACAGAAAAGCTTTAAATACTTTCCTTTCTTATTTTTATATTTACCGGCAGTTCGTTCAGCGCAAAACGCCTGGAGATCTATTTATAAGGAAACGCTGGTTGGAAATTGACCTGAAGGCTTGCTTTCTCTAGAATCCCCGGTCTCTTAAAACGGGGGCCATTCCGGCCCGTTGTGGACGAACCAGGTAACACGACAATGAAACGTACTTTCCAACCAAGCACTATCAAACGCGCTCGTACCCACGGTTTCCGTGCTCGCATGGCTACCAAGAACGGCCGTGCCGTTCTGTCGCGTCGTCGCGCCAAAGGTCGTGCGCGTCTGGCAGTTTGATAAGCCGGCACTGGAGGTGAGTCAGGACTTCAGTCGGGAAAAGCGTCTGCTTACTCCCCGGCATTTCAAGGCAGTCTTTGACTCCCCTACCGGCAAGGTTCCGGGGAAAAATCTCCTGCTCCTTGCGCGCAACAACGATCTTGATCACCCCCGTCTCGGGTTGGTTATCGGGAAAAAGAGCGTAAAGCTCTCCGTCGAGCGCAATCGCCTCAAACGTCTGATGCGCGAATCGTTTCGCCTGAACCAGGATTCACTGGTCGGTTGGGACATTGTTATCGTCGCGCGCAAAGGTTTGGGTGACGTAGAAAACCCCGAATTGATTCAGCATTTCGGCAAACTCTGGAAACGCCTGGCTCGCAGTTCGCCGGTACCAGCAGTCAAAACCGAAACTGTAGGGGTAGACAGTCCAGATGCGTAAACTGGCACTCGTTCCGATCCAGTTTTATCGCTATGCCATTAGTCCCCTGATGGCCAGTCACTGTCGTTTCTACCCCAGTTGTTCCTGCTACGCGTTAGAAGCCATCGAAAATCATGGCCTTCTTCGCGGTGGCTGGCTGACCTTTCGTCGTTTAGGTCGCTGTCATCCGTGGAATCCCGGTGGTTATGACCCGGTTCCACCTATCCCTACCTCCCGTTCTTCTTCGATGGCCGAGTAATCATGGATATCAAACGCACGATCCTGATCGTCGCCCTGGCAATCGTGTCCTACGTTATGGTTCTTAAATGGAACCAGGACTATGGCCAGGCTGCCCTGCCGACTCAGAATGTTGCCACCAATACGACTGCATCGGGCCTGCCGGATACGGCATCTGGCTCCAACGCTTCCGCCAGTGACGACATTCCACGTGCTGCTAGCGACACCAGCGCACCTGCCGAAACACCGGTGGCTGTGAGCAAGGACCTCATCCAGATCAAAACGGATGTACTGGACCTGGCTATCGACCCACAAGGTGGTGATGTTGCCCAGCTGACCCTGCCGCTGTATCCGCGTCGTCAGGATCACCCGGAAATTCCGTTCCAGCTGTTCGATAACGGCGGCGAACGTACTTATCTGGCACAAAGCGGTCTGATCGGCACCAACGGTCCGGATGCAAATCCGGCCGGTCGTCCGGTTTATTCCTCGGAGAAGAAGGTTTATCAACTGGCTGACGGTCAGGACCAATTGGTCGTGGACCTGAAGTTCAGCAAGGACGGCGTCAACTACATCAAGCGTTTCACCCTGAAACGCGGCCTGTATGACGTAACCGTTTCCTACCTGATCGACAACCAGAGCGCCCAGCCCTGGACCGGTGCGATGTTCGCTCAGTTGAAGCGTGACGCCAGCGCCGATCCTTCGTCGACCACGGCGACCGGTACCGCGACTTACCTGGGCGCCGCCCTGTGGACAAGTTCGGAGCCGTACAAGAAAGTGTCCATGAAGGACATGGACAAGGCGCCGCTGAAAGAAACCGTCACTGGCGGTTGGGTTGCCTGGTTGCAGCACTACTTCGTGACCGCATGGATTCCGGCCAAGGGCGAAAACAACGTCGTCCAGACCCGTAAAGACAGCAAAGGCAACTACATCATCGGCTACACCGGCCCATCGATGAGTGTTGCCCCAGGCGCCAAGGCCGAAACCAGCGCTGTTCTGTACGCCGGCCCGAAAAGCCAGGCCGTGCTGAAAGAGTTGTCCCCAGGTCTGGAACTGACTGTCGACTACGGCATTCTGTGGTTCATCGCCCAACCGATCTTCTGGTTGCTGCAACACATCCACGCCATTGTGGGTAACTGGGGCTGGTCGATCATCTTCCTGACCATGCTGATCAAAGGGATCTTCTTCCCGTTGTCGGCTGCCAGCTACAAATCCATGGCGCGCATGCGTGCAGTTGCACCGAAACTGGCCGCGCTGAAAGAGCAACATGGCGATGACCGGCAGAAAATGTCGCAAGCCATGATGGAGCTGTACAAGAAAGAGAAGATCAATCCGCTGGGTGGTTGCTTGCCAATCCTCGTGCAGATGCCGGTTTTCCTCTCGCTGTACTGGGTTCTGCTGGAAAGCGTTGAAATGCGCCAGGCGCCGTTCATGCTGTGGATTACTGACCTGTCGATCAAGGATCCGTTCTTCATTCTGCCGATCATCATGGGTGCAACCATGTTCATCCAGCAGCAGTTGAACCCGACGCCTCCGGATCCGATGCAGGCCAAGGTGATGAAGCTGATGCCAATCATCTTCACCTTCTTCTTCCTGTGGTTCCCGGCGGGTCTGGTGCTGTACTGGGTAGTGAACAACTGCCTGTCGATCGCCCAACAGTGGTACATCACTCGTAAGATCGAAGCGGCTACCAAAGCAGCTGCCTGATTTACACTGTGGATAACCACTCAAGACGCCCCCTAGTGGGGCGTTTTGCTATCTGTCACTTTTGTCTGGATACCGGTTTATGAGCGTTCCTCGTGAAACCATCGCCGCCGTCGCCACCGCTCAAGGTCGTGGCGGTGTAGGCATCGTGCGAATTTCCGGGCCGTTGGCCAGCGTTGCGGCCAAGGCTTTCAGTGGTCGCGAGCTCAAGCCGCGATTTGCCCATTACGGTCCGTTTTTCAGTGAACACGATGAGGTACTGGACCAGGGCATCGCACTGTATTTTCCGGGGCCAAACTCCTTTACCGGCGAGGATGTGCTGGAACTTCAGGGGCATGGTGGCCCGATCGTTCTGGATATGTTGCTCAAACGCTGCCTGGAACTGGGTTGCCGGCTCGCCCGGCCGGGGGAGTTCAGCGAGCGCGCGTTCCTCAACGACAAGCTTGACCTGGCCCAGGCCGAGGCAATTGCCGACCTGATTGAAGCCAGTTCTGCCCAGGCTGCGCGAAACGCGTTGCGCTCCCTGCAGGGTGCGTTCTCGTCACGTGTGCATAACCTCACCGAGCAACTGATCGGCCTGCGTATCTATGTCGAGGCGGCCATCGATTTCCCGGAAGAGGAAATCGACTTCCTCGCCGATGGCCATGTACTGAGCATGCTCGACAAGGTGCGCGACGAGTTATCCACTGTGATGCGCGAAGCCGGGCAGGGTGCCTTGCTGCGAGACGGCATGACCGTGGTCATTGCCGGTCGTCCGAATGCCGGTAAATCCAGCCTGCTCAATGCACTGGCAGGACGTGAAGCGGCGATCGTGACCGAAATTGCCGGCACTACCCGGGACGTACTGCGTGAACATATCCACATCGATGGCATGCCGCTGCATGTGGTGGATACCGCCGGTCTGCGCGATACCGATGACCATGTGGAAAAAATCGGCGTCGAACGTGCCTTGAAAGCCATCGGTGAAGCGGATCGGATACTGCTCGTGGTCGATGCTACCGCACCGGAAGCGCTCGATCCGTTCGCACTGTGGCCGGAATTTCTCGAAACCCGTCCCGATCCCGCGAAAGTTACCCTGATCCGCAACAAGGCCGACCTTACGGGCGAAGCCATTGCCATGGAGGTCAGCGACGACGGCCACGTCACCATCAGCCTGAGCGCCAAGTCCGGAGGTGTCGGTCTGGAGCTGCTGCGTGATCACCTCAAGGCCTGCATGGGCTACGAGCAAACGTCCGAAAGCAGCTTCAGTGCTCGCCGGCGCCACTTGGAGGCGCTACGTCATGCCAGTGCTGCCCTCGAGCATGGTCGTGCCCAATTGACCCTGGCTGGCGCTGGCGAATTGTTAGCCGAAGATCTGCGCCAGGCTCAGCAATCACTGGGAGAAATCACCGGCGCCTTCAGCTCTGACGATCTGTTGGGGCGAATTTTCTCCAGCTTCTGTATCGGTAAGTAACCCTCCTGTTGTTCACAGACAGGCCGTTCGTGCCTGTCTGCTCTCTCTTTTTCTGAATAAACCCTCCAGTGCCGAGCCGACTTTGTCTGCTTGAGCGAAATTCTCGTGCCTGAATTTCGGGCAAACGACACTTTTCTGTGGATTAAGCCCTGTGAATAACCGCCGCTAAGGTCAGTTGATAACAGGGCCTGAAAACTGAACATAACCGCCTCTGTGGATAAGCACCCCTTTCATCCACAGGCTTACACCGGTTATCCAAGGGCCTCATTGGCACATGAACACAGGGTTTTGAATCGCTGTACATATTGAAAATAAAGGCCTATAGAGATCTATCCACAGAAAGGCAGGTGCATAGAAATAAACATAAAAACAAAGATTTAATAAATTTCTCTCTTTTTAATTTCTATAACTCCGACTTTTCCACAGCTGGTTAAATTTTGTGCAAAGGGTTCTTTAGGAAGGGCGAAGTCCCTATACTTGTCGACCAGGTCCGAAAACCTGAGCTCAAACTATTCCTGAATTACCTACTTAAGCAGGCACGAGGTGCGTGGTGGATTTCCCTTCCCGTTTTGAAGTGATCGTCATCGGCGGCGGTCATGCCGGTACCGAGGCAGCACTGGCCTCAGCACGTATGGGGGTGAAAACCCTGTTGCTGACGCATAACGTGGAAACCCTCGGTGCCATGAGTTGCAACCCGGCCATTGGCGGGATCGGCAAAAGCCATCTGGTCAAGGAAATCGACGCCCTCGGCGGCGCGATGGCCATGGCCACCGATAAAGGCGGCATCCAGTTTCGCGTGTTGAACAGCCGCAAAGGCCCGGCCGTGCGTGCAACCCGTGCACAGGCCGACCGGATTCTGTACAAGGCCGCTGTCCGCGAAATCCTGGAAAACCAGCCGAACCTGTGGATATTTCAACAGGCCGCCGATGACCTGATCGTCGAGCAGGAACAAGTGCGCGGCGTAGTGACCCAGATGGGCCTGCGTTTCCTTGCTGACTCGGTGGTTTTGACCACCGGCACCTTCCTCGGTGGACTTATCCACATTGGTTTGCAGAACTTCTCCGGCGGCCGTGCCGGTGATCCACCATCGATTGCCCTGGCTCACCGTCTGCGTGAATTACCTCTGCGTGTCGGTCGCCTGAAAACCGGTACGCCGCCGCGTATCGACGCCCGTTCTGTGGATTTCTCGGTGATGACCGAGCAGGCCGGCGATACGCCGATCCCGGTGATGTCGTTCATGGGGTCCAAAGAGCAGCATCCACGGCAGATCAGTTGCTGGATTACCCACACCAACGCCCGTACCCACGAAATCATCGCGGCGAACCTCGACCGTTCGCCGATGTATTCCGATGCAGGCGAGATCGAAGGCATCGGTCCGCGTTACTGCCCGTCGATCGAAGACAAGATTCATCGCTTTGCCGACAAGGAAAGCCACCAGGTCTTCATCGAACCGGAAGGTTTGACCACGAACGAGCTGTACCCGAACGGGATATCCACATCCTTGCCGTTCGATGTGCAATTGCAGATCGTGCAATCGATCCGCGGCATGGAAAACGCACACATCGTGCGCCCGGGCTACGCCATCGAGTACGACTACTTCGATCCGCGCGACCTGAAGTACAGCCTGGAAACCAAAGTGATCGGCGGTCTGTTCTTCGCCGGGCAAATCAACGGCACCACCGGTTACGAAGAAGCCGGCGCGCAGGGTTTGCTCGCCGGAACCAACGCGGCACTGCGCGCGCAGGGCAAAGATGCCTGGTGCCCACGTCGCGACGAGGCCTATATCGGCGTGTTGGTCGACGACCTGATTACCCTTGGCACCCAAGAGCCGTACCGGATGTTCACCTCCCGCGCCGAATACCGTTTGATTCTGCGCGAAGACAACGCCGACCTGCGCTTGACCGAAAAAGGTCGCGAACTCGGCCTGGTGGATGACGCGCGTTGGGCGGCTTTCTGCAAAAAACGCGAAAGCATCGAACTGGAAGAACAGCGCCTGAAAAGCACCTGGGTTCGCCCGGGTACCGAACAGGGCGATGCGATTGCCGAAAAATTCGGCACGCCGCTGACCCACGAATACAACCTGCTGAATCTCTTGAGCCGTCCGGAAATCGACTACGCTGGTCTGATCTCAGTGACCGGAGGCGGTGCAGAAGATCCACAAGTCGCCGAACAGGTCGAAATCAAGACCAAGTACGCCGGCTACATCGATCGTCAACAGGATGAAATCGCCCGCCTGCGCGCCAGCGAAGACACCAAACTGCCTGTGGATATCGATTACACGAATATTTCCGGTCTCTCCAAAGAGATCCAGAGCAAGCTCGGTGCGACCCGCCCTGAAACCTTGGGCCAGGCTTCGCGTATCCCGGGCGTAACGCCGGCAGCCATTTCGCTGTTGATGATTCATTTGAAAAAACGCGGCGCGGGCCGTCAGTTGGAGCAAAGCGCTTGAGTTCGTTGGTCACTTCGCAACATGCAGAAGAGTTATCCACAGGTGCCCGCCAGCTTGGCGTCACGCTGACAGAAACCCAGCACGCGCAACTGCTGGGTTATCTGGCCCTGTTGATCAAATGGAACAAGGCTTACAACCTCACCGCCGTGCGTGATCCGGACGAAATGGTTTCCCGTCACCTGCTCGACAGTCTGAGCGTGATGTCATTCATCGAAAACGGACGCTGGCTCGACGTCGGCAGTGGCGGCGGCATGCCCGGCATTCCGTTGGCTATCCTGTTTCCCGAGTCCCAGGTGACGTGCCTGGACAGTAACGGCAAGAAAACCCGCTTCCTGACCCAGGTCAAACTCGAACTCAAACTGGATAACCTGCAAGTTATCCACAGTCGCGTCGAAGCGTTCCAGCCTGCCCAACCCTTCAACGGGATCATTTCCCGGGCGTTCAGCAGCATGGAAAACTTCAGCAACTGGACTCGCCACCTCGGCGATAGCGAAACACGCTGGCTGGCAATGAAGGGCGTTCATCCGGCCGATGAGCTGGTAGCATTGCCGGCAGACTTCCACCTCGATAGCGAACACGCCCTGGCCGTACCTGGTTGCCAAGGCCAACGCCATCTGCTGATACTGCGCCGCACGGCATGATTGGGAACACAAGCAAGAATGGCTAAGGTATTCGCGATAGCGAACCAAAAAGGTGGCGTGGGCAAAACCACCACCTGCATCAACCTCGCAGCATCCCTGGTCGCGACCAAGCGCCGGGTGCTGTTGATCGACCTCGATCCACAGGGCAACGCCACCATGGGTAGCGGTGTGGATAAACATGGCCTGGAAAACTCGGTCTACGACCTGTTGATCGGTGAGTGCGACCTGGCCCAGGCCATGCACTTCTCCGAACACGGTGGTTACCAGCTGTTGCCGGCCAACCGCGACCTGACCGCGGCCGAAGTGGTGCTGCTGGAAATGCAGATGAAGGAAAGCCGTCTGCGCAGTGCGCTGGCGCCGATCCGGGAAAACTACGATTACATCCTGATCGACTGTCCGCCGTCGCTGTCGATGCTGACCTTGAACGCACTGGTTGCCGCCGATGGGGTCATTATCCCCATGCAGTGCGAGTACTTCGCACTCGAAGGCTTGAGCGACCTTGTGGATAACATCAAACGTATCGCTGAATTGCTCAATCCGAACCTCAAGGTCGAAGGCCTGCTGCGGACGATGTACGACCCGCGCCTGAGCCTGATGAACGATGTCTCGGCGCAGCTCAAGGAACACTTCGGCGAACAGCTCTACGACACCGTCATTCCGCGCAACATCCGTCTGGCCGAAGCGCCAAGTTACGGCATGCCGGCGCTGGCTTACGACAAAGCGTCGCGAGGCGCCGTTGCCTATCTGGCATTGGCGGGCGAAATGGTTCGTCGTCAACGCAAAAACTCACGCATCGCCGCCGCTCAGGCAACTTAAGGAATCCCCATGGCCGTCAAGAAACGAGGTCTCGGACGTGGACTGGATGCTCTGTTGAGTGGTCCGACTGTCAGCTCGCTGGAAGAACAAGCGGCGCAAGCCGATCAGCGTGAGCTGCAACACCTTCCCCTGGATCTGCTCCAGCGCGGCAAATACCAGCCGCGTCGTGACATGGACCCGCAGGCGCTGGAAGAATTGGCGCAGTCGATCAGGGCCCAGGGCGTCATGCAGCCCATTGTGGTTCGCCCGATCGGCAGCGGTCGTTTTGAAATCATTGCTGGCGAACGTCGCTGGCGCGCCAGCCAGCAAGCCGGGCAGGAAACCATCCCGGCGATGGTTCGCGATGTACCCGATGAAACCGCGATCGCCATTGCCCTTATCGAGAACATCCAGCGCGAAGACCTGAACCCGATTGAAGAGGCGGTGGCCCTGCAGCGTTTGCAGCAGGAGTTCCAGCTGACCCAGCAACAGGTCGCCGAAGCCGTGGGCAAGTCCCGGGTGACCGTGGCCAACCTGCTGCGCCTGATTTCCTTGCCGGAAGTCATCAAGACCATGCTGTCCCACGGCGACCTGGAAATGGGTCACGCCCGTGCTTTGCTCGGTTTGCCGGAAAATCAGCAGGTTGAAGGGGCGCGACATGTTGTCGCACGCGGGCTGACCGTGCGCCAGACTGAGGCACTGGTTCGCCAGTGGTTGAGTGGCAAACCAGTGCCTGTGGAACCTGCAAAACCCGACCCGGATATCGCCCGCCTCGAACAGCGCCTGGCCGAGCGCCTAGGCTCTGCGGTGCAGATTCGCCACGGTAAGAAGGGTAAAGGGCAGTTGGTGATTGGCTACAACTCCCTGGATGAGCTTCAAGGTGTACTTGCACATATCCGCTGAAACATTTCCTCATGTAGCGCGCAGTCGGAAATCACTACCTGACAGTTGAATAGGGGCAGAACCGCCCCTATACTCTGCGCGCATTTTGTCGGCACAAATTATGCCAAGTTATTGAATTCTGGCAGCCGACCATTGGAGAGTAAAAGTGATGGAAACCCGCACGCCAAACCGCTTGCCCTTCCATCGCCTGGCAGTTTTTCCGGTGTTAATGGCTCAACTTGTCATTTTGCTCATTGCTGCTTTGGCGCTCTGGCAATGGCGGGGAGTCGTTGCCGGGTACTCGGGACTTTGCGGAGGCCTGATAGCCTTGCTGCCCAATGTTTATTTCGCTCACAGGGCATTTCGGTTTTCCGGCGCCCGAGCAGCCCAGTCCATCGTCCGGTCTTTTTATGCCGGCGAGGCAGGCAAACTGATTTTGACGGCAGTGCTGTTTGCACTGGTGTTTGCAGGTGTGAAGCCATTGGCGCCGATTGCAGTATTCGGTGTCTTCGTGCTGACTCAGTCAGTCAGCTGGTTCGCTCCCCTGCTGATGAGAACAAGACTTTCGAGACCTTAGGGCGTTTGAGGCAACCATGGCAGAAACAACCGCTTCGGGCTATATCCAGCACCACTTGCAGAACCTGACTTTCGGTCAGCTCCCTACCGGCGGCTGGGGCTTTGCCCACACCGCAGCAGAAGCCAAGGAAATGGGCTTCTGGGCTTTCCACGTCGATACTCTCGGCTGGTCGGTCGCATTGGGTCTGATCTTCGTTCTTCTTTTCCGCATGGCGGCAAAGAAGGCGACTTCCGGTCAGCCAGGTGCTTTGCAGAACTTCGTTGAAGTACTGGTCGAATTCGTCGATGGCAGCGTGAAAGACAGCTTCCATGGCCGTAGCCCGGTGATTGCACCGCTGGCACTGACCATCTTCGTCTGGGTGTTCCTGATGAACGCCGTCGACCTGGTACCGGTCGACTGGATTCCTCAACTGGCCATCCTGATCTCCGGCGACCACCACATCCCGTTCCGTGCCGTGTCGACCACCGACCCGAACGCGACCCTGGGCATGGCGTTCTCGGTTTTCGCACTGATCATTTTCTACAGCATCAAGGTCAAGGGCCTCGGCGGCTTCATCGGCGAGCTGACCCTGCACCCGTTCGGCAGCAAGAACATCTTCGTTCAGGCCCTGCTGATCCCGGTGAACTTCCTGCTGGAATTCGTGACCCTGATCGCCAAGCCGATCTCCCTGGCTCTGCGTCTGTTCGGCAACATGTATGCCGGCGAACTGGTCTTCATTCTGATTGCTGTGATGTTCGGCAGCGGTCTGCTCTGGCTCAGCGGCCTGGGCGTCGTTCTGCAGTGGGCGTGGGCTGTGTTCCACATCCTGATCATCACCCTGCAGGCGTTCATCTTCATGATGTTGACCATCGTCTACTTGTCGATGGCGCACGAAGAAAACCATTAAGACCAGTCTCGACTAGTCTGATGTCCTTCCCGGTCAAACGGGAAGGGGCTCTTCACGGGGCCTCTGAAACGATTTGTTTTACCGCTTTAAATTAAAAAAACCTAAACCATACGACGTAAAAGTCGGGAGGAAAGATGGAAACTGTAGTTGGTCTAACCGCTATCGCTGTTGCACTGTTGATCGGCCTGGGCGCACTGGGTACCGCAATTGGTTTCGGCCTGCTGGGCGGCAAGTTCCTGGAAGGCGCAGCGCGTCAGCCAGAAATGGTTCCAATGCTGCAAGTTAAAATGTTCATCGTTGCCGGTCTGCTCGACGCCGTAACCATGATCGGTGTTGGTATCGCTCTGTTCTTCACCTTTGCGAACCCGTTCGTTGGTCAGATCGCTGGCTAATTACTCGGATCTTCCGGGTAATTTGGTGTGATGGACAACGTAACTGCGAGGTGTTGGCGTGAACATTAATGCGACCCTGATTGGCCAGTCCGTTGCGTTCCTGATTTTTGTACTGTTCTGCATGAAGTTCGTATGGCCTCCGGTCATCACGGCTCTGCACGAACGTCAAAAGAAGATCGCTGATGGTCTGGACGCTGCCAGCCGAGCAGCTCGCGACCTGGAGTTGGCCCAAGAGAAAGCGGGTCAGCAACTGCGCGAAGCGAAAGCTCAGGCAGCTGAAATCATCGAGCAAGCCAAGAAACGCGGTACCCAGATTGTCGACGAAGCCCGTGAACAGGCTCGCGTCGAAGCTGACCGTGTGAAGGCTCAGGCTCAGGCCGAGATCGAACAGGAACTGAACAGCGTCAAAGACGCGCTGCGCGCCCAAGTGGGTAGCCTGGCCGTTGGCGGTGCTTCGAAGATCCTGGGCAAAGCAATCGATCAAAACGCGCACGCAGAGCTGGTTAACCAACTGGCTGCTGAAATCTAAGCGAGGGCGATCATGGCAGAACTGACCACGTTGGCCCGACCTTACGCTAAGGCGGCCTTCGAGCACGCTCAGGCCCACCAGCAACTGGCCAATTGGTCAGCCATGCTCGGCCTGGCAGCAGCGGTGTCGCAAGACGACACCATGCAGCGCGTGCTCAAGGCCCCGCGACTGACGAGCGCAGAAAAGGCCGCCACGTTCATTGACGTGTGCGGCGACAAGTTTGATGTAAAGGCACAGAATTTCATTCACGTCGTTGCCGAAAACGACCGTCTCCCGCTGTTGCCGGAGATCGCCGCTCTGTTCGACCTGTACAAGGCCGAACAAGAGAAATCGGTAGACGTTGAAGTGACCAGTGCCTTCGCATTGAACCAAGAACAGCAAGACAAACTCGCCAAGGTTCTCAGTGCACGACTCAACCGGGAAGTGCGCCTGCAAGTCGAGGAAGATTCATCCCTTATTGGGGGTGTTGTCATCCGCGCCGGCGACCTGGTTATCGATGGCTCGATTCGCGGCAAAATCGCGAAACTTGCCGAAGCATTGAAATCTTGAGTTTGAAGGGGCAGCAGAGCAATGCAGCAACTCAATCCTTCCGAAATAAGTGAAATTATCAAGGGCCGCATCGACAAGCTCGATGTGACCTCCCAAGCCCGTAACGAAGGCACTGTCGTCAGCGTATCTGACGGCATCGTGCGGATTCACGGTCTGGCCGATGTAATGTACGGCGAGATGATCGAGTTTCCGGGCGGCGTCTTCGGCATGGCCCTCAACCTGGAGCAAGACTCTGTAGGTGCCGTTGTATTGGGCGCATACCAGACTCTGGCTGAAGGCATGAGCGCCAAGTGCACTGGCCGCATCCTTGAAGTTCCGGTTGGTAAGGAACTGCTGGGTCGCGTAGTCGACGCACTGGGTAACCCAGTTGACGGCAAAGGTCCGCTGAACAACACCGAGACCGACGCGGTCGAGAAAGTTGCTCCAGGCGTGATCTGGCGTAAGTCGGTAGACCAGCCTGTACAGACTGGCTACAAGGCTGTCGATGCCATGATCCCTGTCGGCCGTGGCCAGCGTGAGCTGATCATCGGTGACCGTCAGATCGGTAAAACCGCTCTGGCGATCGACGCGATCATCAACCAGAAAGACAGCGGCATTTTCTGCGTCTACGTAGCGATCGGTCAGAAACAATCGACCATCGCCAACGTTGTTCGCAAGCTGGAAGAAAACGGTGCACTGGCTAACACCATCATCGTTGCAGCGAGCGCTTCGGAATCTGCAGCACTGCAGTTCCTGGCTCCGTACTCCGGTTGCACCATGGGCGAATACTTCCGCGACCGCGGTGAAGACGCGCTGATCGTTTATGACGATCTGTCCAAGCAAGCAGTGGCTTACCGCCAGATTTCCCTGCTGCTGCGCCGTCCACCAGGCCGTGAAGCTTACCCAGGCGACGTGTTCTATCTCCACTCCCGTCTGCTGGAGCGCGCATCCCGCGTTTCGGAAGAGTACGTAGAGAAGTTCACCAACGGCGCAGTGACCGGCAAAACCGGTTCCCTGACCGCTCTGCCGATCATCGAAACCCAGGCTGGCGACGTTTCCGCGTTCGTTCCGACCAACGTGATTTCCATCACCGACGGTCAGATCTTCCTGGAATCGGCCATGTTCAACTCGGGCATCCGCCCTGCAGTGAACGCCGGTGTTTCGGTATCCCGTGTGGGTGGTGCCGCTCAGACCAAGATCATCAAGAAGCTGTCCGGTGGTATCCGTACCGCTCTGGCTCAGTACCGTGAACTGGCGGCATTCGCCCAGTTCGCTTCTGACCTGGACGAAGCGACCCGTAAGCAACTTGAGCATGGTCAGCGCGTTACCGAGCTGATGAAGCAGAAGCAATACGCGCCAATGTCGATCGCCGACATGTCGCTGTCGCTGTATGCCGCTGAGCGTGGGTTCCTGACCGACGTTGAAATCGCCAAGATCGGCAGCTTCGAACAAGCGCTGATTGCTTACTTCAACCGCGATCACGCCGACTTGATGGCGAAGATCAACGTGAAGGGTGACTTCAATGACGAAATCGATGGCGGCCTGAAAGCCGGTATCGAGAAGTTCAAGGCCACCCAAACCTGGTAAGCCGCAGCGGGAGCCTAGCGGCTCCCGCTTGCTAACCTGATAGGTGTTACATGGCAGGCGCAAAAGAGATTCGCAGTAAGATTGCGAGCATCAAAAGCACGCAAAAGATTACCAGCGCCATGGAAAAAGTGGCGGTCAGCAAAATGCGCAAGGCACAAATGCGCATGGCTGCTAGCCGTCCTTATGCGGAGCGCATCCGCCAGGTTATTGGCCATCTGGCCAACGCTAACCCGGAATATCGCCACCCGTTCATGATCGACCGTGAAGTAAAGCGCGTCGGTTATGTCGTAGTGAGCAGTGACCGTGGTCTGTGTGGTGGCTTGAACACCAACCTGTTCAAGGCTTTGGTCAAGGACATGGCGGTAAACCGCGAAAACGGCGTCGAGATCGATCTGTGTGTCGTTGGTAGCAAGGGTGCGGCTTTCTTCCGCAACTTCGGCGGTAACGTCGTTGCAGCTATCAGCCACCTGGGTGAAGAGCCGTCGATCAATGATCTGATCGGCAGCGTCAAGGTGATGCTGGATGCCTACCTGGACGGCCGTATTGACCGCCTGTCCGTGGTGTCCAACAAGTTCATCAACACCATGACACAACAGCCTACCGTGGAGCAGTTGATTCCACTGGTGGCAACCCCGGATCAAGAACTCAAGCACCACTGGGACTATCTCTACGAACCGGATGCCAAGGAGCTGCTCGACGGCTTGATGGTCCGTTACGTGGAGTCGCAGGTCTACCAGGCGGTGGTCGAGAACAACGCGGCTGAACAAGCTGCGCGGATGATCGCGATGAAGAACGCTACCGACAACGCCGGTGATTTGATCAGCGATTTGCAGCTGGTCTACAACAAGGCGCGTCAGGCTGCGATCACCCAAGAGATCTCGGAAATCGTCGGCGGCGCTGCCGCGGTTTAACGGTTCAAATATTCAGAGGATCCAGCTATGAGTAGCGGACGTATCGTTCAAATCATCGGCGCCGTTATCGACGTGGAATTCCCACGCGACAGCGTACCGAGCATCTACGACGCCTTGAAAGTTCAAGGCGCCGAAACCACTCTGGAAGTTCAGCAGCAGCTGGGCGACGGCGTGGTTCGTACCATTGCGATGGGCTCCACCGAAGGCTTGAAGCGCGGTCTGGACGTCAACAACACTGGCGCAGCCATCTCCGTACCGGTCGGTAAAGCGACCCTGGGCCGGATCATGGACGTACTGGGCAACCCGATCGACGAAGCTGGCCCGATCGGCGAAGAAGAGCGTTGGGGCATTCACCGCCCTGCGCCAACCTTCGCTGAACAAGCCGGTGGCAACGAGCTGCTGGAAACAGGCATCAAGGTTATTGACCTGGTTTGCCCGTTCGCCAAGGGCGGTAAAGTCGGTCTGTTCGGTGGTGCCGGTGTAGGCAAGACCGTAAACATGATGGAACTGATCCGTAACATCGCCATCGAGCACAGCGGTTATTCCGTGTTCGCCGGTGTGGGTGAGCGTACTCGTGAGGGTAACGACTTCTACCACGAGATGAAGGACTCCAACGTTCTGGACAAAGTGGCACTGGTTTACGGTCAGATGAACGAGCCGCCGGGAAACCGTCTGCGCGTAGCACTGACCGGCCTGACCATGGCCGAGAAGTTCCGTGACGAAGGTAACGACGTTCTGCTGTTCGTCGACAACATCTATCGTTATACCCTGGCCGGTACTGAAGTATCCGCACTGCTGGGCCGTATGCCTTCGGCGGTAGGTTACCAGCCGACCCTGGCTGAAGAGATGGGCGTGCTGCAAGAGCGCATCACTTCGACCAAGCAAGGTTCGATTACTTCGATCCAGGCGGTATACGTACCAGCGGACGACTTGACCGACCCGTCGCCAGCGACCACCTTCGCCCACTTGGACGCCACCGTCGTTCTGTCCCGTGACATCGCTTCCCTGGGTATCTACCCGGCGGTAGACCCACTGGACTCGACTTCGCGTCAGCTGGACCCGAACGTGATCGGCAACGACCACTACGAAACCGCTCGCGGTGTTCAGTACGTGCTGCAGCGTTACAAAGAACTGAAGGACATCATTGCGATCCTGGGTATGGACGAGCTGTCGGAAGCCGACAAGCAGTTGGTAAACCGTGCTCGTAAGATCCAGCGCTTCTTGTCGCAGCCGTTCTTCGTGGCTGAAGTCTTCACCGGTGCATCGGGTAAATACGTTTCCCTGAAAGACACCATTGCTGGCTTCAAAGGCATCCTCAACGGTGACTACGACCACCTGCCAGAACAAGCGTTCTACATGGTTGGCGGCATCGAAGAAGCGATCGAGAAAGCCAAGAAACTGTAATCCCGGCGCCCGGCAACGGGCGCTAATTTAGGTTGAGGCAATCAGATGGCTATGACAGTCCATTGCGATATCGTCAGCGCGGAAGGGGAAATCTTTTCCGGTCTGGTCGAGATGGTGATTGCGCACGGTGCACTGGGTGATCTTGGTATCGCCCTGGGTCACGCGCCGCTGATCACTAATCTGAAGCCAGGTCCGATCCGCCTGGTCAAGCAGGGCGGGGAAGAGGAGGTGTATTACATCTCCGGTGGTTTCCTCGAGGTTCAGCCGAACATGGTCAAGGTACTTGCCGACACCGTGCAACGTGCTGCCGATCTGGATGAAGCCTCCGCTCAGGAAGCCGTTAAGGCTGCCGAGAAGGCCTTGCATGAACGTGGCGCTGAATTCGATTACGGTTCTGCTGCCGCACGTCTGGCCGAGGCTGCAGCTCAGCTGCGCACCGTCCAGCAGATCCGCAAGAAGTTCGGCCACTAAGGCTGCATTTGTTGTGTGATTGATTAAAAAGGGTAGCCTCGGCTACCCTTTTTTCTTTTCCGTTTTTTACAACCCGGTCGCAGCCGCTGACCACCCAGGATTGGTAGCCAGTTATGTCTCTTGAAATCGTTATTCTCGCTGCTGGCCAAGGCACGCGTATGCGTTCCGCTTTGCCGAAAGTTTTGCACCCGATTGCCGGCAACTCCATGCTCGGCCATGTTATCCACAGCGCCCGGCAACTTGATCCACAGCGCATCCACGTCGTGATCGGTCATGGTGCCGATGCCGTGCGCGAACGCCTGGCGGCGGATGATCTGAACTTCGTCCTGCAGGATAAACAGTTGGGTACCGGTCACGCCGTTGCTCAAGCCGTGCCGTTCATTCGGTCCGACACCGTGCTGGTGCTTTATGGCGATGTGCCGTTGATCGAAGTCGATACCCTGCAACGTCTGCTCAAGCAGGTGGGGCCAGAGCAATTGGGCTTGCTGACCGTCGAGCTGGATGACCCGACCGGTTACGGCCGCATTGTTCGTGATGTGCAGGGCAAGGTCACAGCCATTGTCGAGCAGAAAGATGCCAATGAAGCCGAGCGCAAAATCACCGAAGGCAATACCGGCATTCTGGCGCTGCCTTTTGCCCGTCTTGGCGACTGGATGAGCCGTCTCTCCAATAACAACGCCCAGGGCGAGTATTACCTCACCGACATCATTGCCATGGCCGTGAGCGATGGTCTGGTGGTGGCTACCGAGCAACCGCACGACGCCATGGAAGTGCAGGGCGCCAATGATCGCAAGCAGCTTTCCGAACTGGAACGGCATTATCAATTGCGCGCCGGTCGTCGTTTGATGGCTCAAGGTGTGACGCTGCGCGACCCGGCTCGTTTCGACATTCGCGGTGACGTCACGGTTGGCCGCGACGTGCTGATCGACATCAACGTGATCCTCGAAGGCAAGGTCGTCATTGAAGATGACGTGGTGATCGGCCCGAACTGCGTGATCAAGGACAGCACCCTGCGCAAAGGCGTGGTCATCAAGGCCAACAGCCATATCGAAGGTGCCATCCTGGGTGAAGGCAGCGATGCCGGTCCGTTCGCTCGTCTGCGTCCAGGTACCGTGCTGGAAGCCCGCGCGCATGTGGGTAACTTCGTCGAGTTGAAAAATGCACACCTGGGCGAGGGTGCCAAGGCCGGTCACCTGACTTATCTGGGCGATGCCGAAGTGGGCGCGCGCACCAATATTGGTGCCGGCACCATCACCTGCAACTACGATGGCGTCAACAAGTGGAAAACCGTGTTGGGCGAAGATGTGTTCATTGGCTCCAACAACTCGTTGGTGGCGCCTGTGGATATCCTGGATGGCGCGACCACAGCGGCGGGTTCGACCATTACGTCGACTGTGGATAAATCCCAGTTGGCCATCGGGCGTGCTCGTCAGAAGAACATCGACGGCTGGAAGCGGCCGGAGAAGGTCAAGAAAGGCTGAGTTAT
Organism: Pseudomonas sp. AP3_22 TE3818; assembly: GCF_053628995.1. Taxonomy (NCBI): domain Bacteria; kingdom Pseudomonadati; phylum Pseudomonadota; class Gammaproteobacteria; order Pseudomonadales; family Pseudomonadaceae; genus Pseudomonas; species Pseudomonas sp. AP3_22 TE3818. Next base: position 140,001 of record NZ_JBRJHL010000001.1, read on the forward strand.
CCACAACCTCCCTGTAGGGGCGAGCTTGCTCGCGATGATTTCGAGAGCGGCGCATTTTTCCAGAAAGAATGCATTATCGTTCACGCCCATCGCGAGCAAGCTCGCTCCTACAAGTTATCCACAGGTCTTTTCATCACTCCGCACTTGACGAAGTTTCGCCGATAGGTTTTTATTGCTTCCGTTATCTTTCGAATCGAAACTTACTAAGTCATGTCGAAGCGCAACACACCTCAACGCCGTCACAACATCCTCGCCTTGCTCACTGAGCAGGGCGAAGTCAGTGTGGATGAGTTGGCCAAGCGCTTCGAAACGTCGGAAGTTACGATTCGCAAGGATCTGGCGGCACTTGAAAGCAATGGTCTGTTGCTGCGTCGTTACGGCGGGGCGATCACCATGCCGCAGGAACTGGTGGCCGACCTGGGTCAGCCGGTTTCCAAGTACAAACAAGCCATCGCTCGCGCCGCCGTCGCGCGGATTCGCGAGCATGCGCGCATCATTATCGACAGTGGCAGTACCACCGCCTCCATGATCCCGGAACTCGGCCAACAACCCGGCCTGGTGGTGATGACCAACTCGCTGCATGTCGCCAATGCCTTGAGCGAACTTGAGCATGAACCGGTGCTGTTGATGACCGGTGGCACCTGGGACCCGCACTCCGAGTCCTTCCAGGGGCAGGTTGCCGAGCAGGTACTACGCTCCTACGATTTCGACCAGCTGTTTATCGGTGCCGATGGCATCGATCTGGTTCGCGGTACAACCACCTTCAACGAACTGCTCGGACTGAGCCGGGTCATGGCTGAAGTCGCCCGTGAAGTCGTCGTGATGGTGGAGGCCGACAAGATCGGCCGCAAGATTCCCAACCTGGAGCTGCCCTGGAGCAGCGTCCATACCCTTATTACCGATGAACGCCTGCCGCTCGAGGCTCGCGATCAGATTCAGGCCCGCGGCATCAATTTGATATGCGCGGCTGTCAGTCAGGAGAAATAACATGTGTGGAATTGTCGGCGCAGTCGCAGAACGTAACATCACCGCCATCCTCGTCGAAGGCCTGAAACGCCTCGAATACCGTGGGTATGACAGCGCTGGCGTGGCGGTCTACACCAACGATGAAAAACTCGAGCGCCTGCGTCGCCCGGGCAAGGTCAGTGAGCTGGAGCAGGCATTGACCACCGAGCCGCTGGTTGGTCGCCTGGGTATTGCCCACACCCGCTGGGCTACCCACGGTGCACCGTGCGAGCGCAATGCCCACCCGCATTTCTCTGGTGACCTGGCGGTGGTGCACAACGGCATCATCGAAAACCACGAAGCCTTGCGTGAGCAACTCAAGGCCTTGGGTTATGTGTTCACCTCGGACACCGACACCGAAGTCATCGCGCACCTGCTGAACCACAAACTCAAGGATCTGCATGATCTGACCGTGGCCCTCAAGGCGACCGTCAAAGAGCTGCATGGTGCTTACGGCCTGGCAGTGATCAGCTCCAAGCAACCTGATCGCCTGGTCGCAGCCCGCAGCGGCAGCCCGCTGGTGATCGGCCTGGGCCTTGGGGAAAACTTCCTGGCCTCCGACCAGTTGGCCCTGCGTCAGGTCACTGACCGCTTCATGTACCTGGAAGAAGGCGATATCGCCGAAATTCGCCGCGACAGCGTGCAGATCTGGGACGTTGATGGCCAGGCTGTCGAGCGCGAGTCCGTGCAGTATCGTGACGGTGCCGAAGCCGCTGAAAAGGGCGAGTTCCGCCACTTCATGCTCAAGGAAATCCACGAGCAACCGTCCGTGGTGCAGCGCACCCTGGAAGGTCGCCTGAGCCAGAACCAGGTACTGGTACAGGCATTCGGTCCACAGGCGGCCGAGCTGTTCGCCAAAGTGCGCAACGTACAGATCGTCGCGTGCGGCACCAGTTACCACGCCGGCATGGTCGCGCGTTACTGGCTCGAAGAGCTGGCCGGCATTCCTTGCCAGGTCGAAGTCGCCAGCGAATTCCGCTACCGCAAGGTGGTGGTGCAGCCGGACACCTTGTTCGTGACCATTTCCCAGTCCGGCGAAACCGCCGACACCCTGGCCGCTCTGCGCAACGCCAAGGAACTGGGCTTCCTCGCCAGCCTGGCGATCTGCAATGTCGGCATCAGCTCGCTGGTGCGTGAGTCCGACCTGACCCTGTTGACCCAGGCCGGCCGCGAAATCGGTGTGGCCTCGACCAAAGCCTTCACCACGCAATTGGTCGGCCTGTTGTTGCTGACGCTTTCCCTGGGCCAGGTTCGTGGCACCTTGGCCAAAGACGTAGAAGCGACGCTGGTCGAAGAACTGCGTCGTTTGCCAACCCGCCTGGGCGAGGCGCTGGCCATGGACAGCACTGTGGAAAAAATCTCCGAGCTGTTCGCCGAGAAAAACCACACGCTGTTCCTCGGTCGCGGCGCGCAGTTCCCGGTAGCGATGGAAGGTGCACTCAAGCTCAAGGAAATCTCCTACATCCACGCCGAAGCCTATCCGGCCGGTGAGCTGAAACACGGCCCGTTGGCGCTTGTGGATAACGACATGCCAGTCGTGACCGTGGCGCCGAACAACGAGCTGCTGGAGAAGTTGAAGTCCAACCTCCAGGAAGTCCGTGCACGTGGTGGCCAGTTGATCGTCTTCGCTGACGAGAAGGCCGGCATGACCAACGGTGAAGGCACCCACGTGGTGCATATGCCGCACATCCACGACATCCTGTCGCCGATCCTCTACACCATCCCGCTGCAGCTGCTGTCGTACTACGTTGCCGTACTCAAAGGCACCGACGTTGACCAGCCGCGCAACCTGGCGAAGTCGGTTACTGTGGAATAAGTTATCCACAACGAAAAACCCCCTCTTCAGGGGGTTTTTCTGTTTCTAGGAGAGCGTAATTCGCCGTTGCCGCCGCGTGTCCAGCAAATACACCATCAAACAGGCATACAAAGTCACCAGAATGAACAGCCCCATGCGGATGGCGAAGGCGGTGTAGACGTCCTTGCCCGCTGCGCTGTCCTGTACCGATTGGCCGAGCAGAATGATCAGGGTTGCCAGGCTGTTGAGCCAGAAACTCGGTGGTTGTCGGGTTGTGGCCAGGCCGTAGAGTTTTCTGGCCACCAGCAAACCGAACAGCAGCATCCACAGAAAGAACATCCACAGATTCACGAACAGGCTCAGCGCGCACCAGAAGAGAATCGCCATCAGGCCGCCGAGCAGGGTCGAGCCGAGCAATTCCTGGCCGGCGCTGCGGGCGCTGGTTGCGCAGCTCTGTTGGCCGAGGCTGACGGCTTTCATGATGATCGGCAGATAGCTGGCCGGGTCGATCATGGCCAGCAGGAACGTCGGCAGCACCACCAGCGTGGCCCGTAGCGCCAGCCAGCTGCTTTCGGTGGGCGTAAGGCTCGGGCCGGGCTTGGCCGGTGGGGCGCTGGCGGGGTCGGGAAACAGCCAATGGCTGATGGTCAGTGTCGTGACGGCCAGGAACAGTCCCTTGACCAGGGCCACGATCACCTCGAGTGCCAGGGCGAATTCAGCGGTTCCGGCGGCACTGATCAAGGTCAGGCCCACCACCAGGAACGTCGCCACCAGCGGGTTGCCACCGCGCAGGCCGTAACCGAAAGCCAGGAACAGGCACAGTCCGACCATCAATACGCCACTGAGAGGGTAGTAACGCAGCAGGGGGATCAGCAGCAGGCCTGTCCCGGTGGTCAACATCAGGATCAGGATCAGACCCAGGCTGGCCTTGAACGGCAACGGCCGGTTCATCGCTGCCAGCATCATCAGCGCCAGCATCGGCGCGAGGAACGGGATGGGCAGGGCCAGGCCGAAGCTTGCCGCCAGGCACAGCGCCGTACCGAAGCCCAGGCGCAGCGCGCGCTGAACCCGGGCCGGGCGCTCAATACGCATAGGACATCCAGCTCATCAGGCGCAGAAACACGCGCCCAAGAATATTCAACGGGTTGCCTTCGCTCGGGAAGGCCATGACTTCGGCCTGTCCGCCGGAGCGAATGCCTTGTGGACCGGTCAACTCACCGGGTTCGAACTCGATGATGACCGGGAAGCGCTGTGCCGGGCGGAGCCAATCGCGACTGTTCTCCACCTTCGGCAGGCTGCCCGGCTGGGTGGTCTGGCCGATGTCGACGCCATAGCCGACGCTGCGCACATGGCCTTTGTAGATTTTCCCTGGCAGGGCGTCGAGGACGATGGACACCGGCGTCCCGGGCTGGACACTGCCGAGGTTGTTTTCGGTCATGTCGGCGCTGATCCACACGTCGTGGATGGCGATCAGGGTCATCACCGGCGCACCGGCGGCGGCGAACTGGCCGACATCGGTGCGCAAATCGGTGATCAGGCCGGCCGAGCGCGCGTGGACTTTGGTATTGCTCAAGTCCAGCTCGGCTTTTTCGAGGTTGCTGGCGGCGCTGAGCAACTGGGCGTTTTCTGATTCGTTACCGCCCTGTTGTTCCCGTGCCCGTTGCACTTCGGCCTTGGCCGCGGCGACCTGACTGATGGACTCTTCCAGGGTGGCGCGGGAGATCTCGAGGCGGCGCAGCGAGATGGTGCCCGGGTCTTCGCGATACAGTCGCTCAAGCCGCTGGCTATCCTGGCGAGCCTTGAGCTCATTGGCCTGGGACGCGCGCAGGGACGCTAGCTTGGAGTCGACGCCAGCCGTGTTGGCGCCCACCTGGCGACGGGTCGACTCAAGGTCGGCGCGGGCGCGATCGACGGCAATCTGGTACTGCTCCGGATTGACTTCAAACAGCAATTCGCCAGCCTTGACGTCCTGGTTATTGCGTACATGTACCTTGGTCACCCGGCCGGATACCTCGGCCGCCACCGGCACAATGAAGGCCTGCACCCGTGCCTGTTGCGTGTAGGGCGTGTAACGGTCGGCCATCAGGTACCAGACCAGGCTCAGGATGATCAGCAGTACTACCCAGTTGATGGCTTTTCTGGCCGGGTCGGCGGCGGCTGCCGGGGTGTTCTCGGCGGCCGGTTGTGGGCTGTCAGTCATGGGCATTTTCCTTCGGTTCGTCGAGCAGGTCGCCCCAATCGGTCCGTTGTTGCATCTGTTGGCGGGTGGCCGGGTCGATCATCGGCTGGTCGCTGTACCAGCCACCGCCCAGCGCCTTGTACAGGGCGATCAGGCTGTTGACGGCGGTGCCACGGTTGACCAGGTAAATATCCTGCTGGGCAAACAGGGCGCGCTGAGCATCCAGCAGGCGCTGGAAATCCGTATAACCTTCGCGGTACTGGGTACTGGCCAGGGTCACCGAACGTTGGGCGGCCACCGATGCATCGCTGAGGATCCGGTCGCGCTCCAGCGCCTTGATCAAGCCGGTCGCGGCATCGTCTGCCTCGCGTGCAGCCTGGCGTACGCTGTCCTGGTAGATAACGATCAACTGCTGCAAGCGCGCATCCTGCACGCGGACGTTGTTGGTGATCCGGCCATGGTCGAAGATGTCCCAGCGCAGGCTGGGGCCGGCCACCATGTCGAGGGTATTGGATGCACCGTTGAGCGAGCTGGCAGACCAGACGATGCTGCCCAGCAGGCTGATGGAGGGGTACAAGTCAGTCTCGGCCACACCGATCAACGCCGACTGCGCCGCCACTTGCAGTTCGGCAGCACGAACATCGGGACGCCGCACCAGCAGATTGGCCGGTACATCCTGCAGCACCGCCGTATCGAGCAATGGCACCACCCCGGTGTAGCGATCCAGGTCAGGGATAGAGCCCGGTGGCTGGCCGATAAGGGTGGACAATGCATTTCGCAAGCTCGCCACCTGGCTCTCGAAATCCGGGATGGTACTCAAGGTGCCCAGGTACTGGGTCTTGGCCTGTTGCAGGTCGAGTTCGGCATTCTCCCCGCTTTCGAACAGCTGCTTGGTGATCTCGTAGCTGCGTTTTTGCAAGGCGGCGTTACTGCGGGCGATGGCCAGGCGTGCCTCGGCGGTGCGCAGCGCGTAGTAGTTTTGCGCCAGCTGCGCGTGCAACAGCACCAGGGCATTTTCATAGTTGGCCTGGGCGGCAAACCAGGACGCGTCGGCCGACTCGATGGCACGGCTGAAACGACCCCAGAAATCCAGCTCCCAACCAATATCGAAGCCGACGCTGTGTTGCCAGAAATGCGTGTCCTGTGGGTTGGCGCCGCCCGATTGTCGACGGTTCAGGTACAGGCTGTCGGCGCTGGCCTGCTGCAATTGCGGGTAGCGTCCACTCAGGGCGATGCCCAGTTGCGCGCGAGCCTCCATGACCCGCAGGCCAGCGACCTCCAGGTCGGGGTTATGGGCGTCGGCTTCGGCCATCAGGTGATCCAGCACCGGGTCTTTGAACACACGCCACCATTGGCGGCTGTCCGGTTGCGCGCGTTTTTGCCCGGCCATTTCCAGGGCCGGGCTGTTCCAGTGTTCGACCCAGGGCTGGGCTGGCGACTGGAAGTCCGGGCCCAGTTGCACGCAGCCCCCCAGAAAGGCAGTCCCGCAGAGCAACAGCCGGCTGATGCGAGCAGGACGTGGCATCAAGCGCAACCTCCTCAGAGGGGACGCTGATCGTTCATGGCCTCGATGTGCGGTGTCTCGTTCAACGCCTCGATCTCTGGTGTTTCGCTCAGTAGCTCGGCAGACGGTTGGTCCTGGACCCATTGCCAGAACAGTTGGTAGCCCACTGCCAGTGCAACCGGGCCGATGAACAAACCAATGAAACCGCCACTGACCATGCCGCCCAGGGCGCCAATCAGAATCACCGGCATGGGGACGTCGACGCCGCGGCCAAGCATCAAGGGTTTGAGGACGTTGTCGGCCATCCCGGCGATAAGGCTATAGATGCCGAACACAACAGTGGCCAGGCTCGTCCCTTCGGTGGCGAAGACATAAGCGATTACTGGAAGGGTCACCAGCAGCACCGGCAATTGCATGATCCCCATCAGTAGCGCAACCATCGCCAGCAGGCCGGCACCGGGAACGCCCATGAGCACGAAACCCACACCCACCAACAACATCTGAATGAACGCGATGCCGACCACGCCCTGGGCCACCGCGCGGATGGTTGCGGTGCAGAGCTCGGTGATACGTGGGCCACGCTCCGGTCCGGAAAGACGCGAGGCGATGGCCAAGGCGCTTCTTTCGCCATTTTCGCCATAGGCCATGAACACCCCGGCAATGATCAGGGCGCCGATGAACAACAGAAAACCCACACCAACGTCGGCCATTTTGCCCAGCAAGGTCAGGCCGATGGACTTGATATAGGGCATGAGCTTCATGAACACGCTGCTCATATTGGTGGCGGCCTGCATCCAGTAGTCGTAGAGCGGCTGGCCAACAAGCGGCAGGGACGCGATTTTTTCGCTGGGTAGCGGAATCTGCAGCGAATCGGACTTGAGGATCGCCAGGGTGCCCTGGACCGATTCACTGATCGAGGTGCCCAGCAGGTAGATCGGCACCATCAGCAAGGCCAGGGAGACCACCACGATCAGGGTGGCGGCACGACCGTCCTTATTGACCAGCTTGCGCTTGATCAGCGCATGCAGGGGATACAGGGTGATCGCCAGAATCAGTGCCCAGAGCATGAGGTTGAGGAAGGGGTGGAAGATCTGGAAGCAGAACAGTACCAGCACCGTAATCAGCCCGGCGCGTATCAGTACATCGAGCAAACCACCGGACAGTGCTCTAGCGGAAATGTTAGTGCGCAACATTTTCGAACTCCTTGCGGTGTCACCAGGTTAGCCAGCCAGTTGAAGTTCACTCTTCCCTACCCGTGAATCTTGAAAGCAGGATCGACCGACCGTCGTTCCAGCGTTAACAACTAACGCCTTCTTTCATGTAGGGAAAATTCAACGAGGTACCTACTAAAACTCAATAGGTAACAGAGTGGCTTGTAGTATAGGAGCAGTCGAATATTCCGCCTGATTACGCAGGCTGCAATTCTGCCGCTGTGGATAGTGTCCGCTGACGAACCCATGCCGGAAACGAGTGGGGAGTGCAGCCGAAGGCGCTTGTTCCCGGTCTGGCATTAGCCGCTTCAGCGAGCGGGGCCGGATCATTGCGAACAGTCGCATCCGTCGCAAGAAAATAACCCTCATTAATTATCAATAATCCCCGGTCCGCTCTTAGAGGTGTGTGCCACGCTTCGTTTTTACGGTGGAGGCGCTAGAGTGCAGTAGTCCGTTGATTTAGTTGATGGTCGGGGCCCAACTATGTTGTTGGGGCGCCCGCGCTTAATATCCCGGCCTTCGATTGCGATTTATCTATTTGAAATGAGGACATGCCCATGGACCGCTTCCAGGAAATGCAGGTCTTCGCTGCCGTTGCCCAGGAGCAGGGTTTTTCGGCGGCGGCGCGGCGTTTGGGTCTGTCGGCGGCCAGTGTCACCCGAGCGGTGGCGGCGCTGGAGCAACGGATTGGCACGCAATTGCTCACGCGTACGACGCGCAGCGTGTATTTGAGTGAAGCCGGTCAGCGATATCTGGAGGACTGTCGGAGAATTCTCGCCGAGGTGCAGGAAGCCGAGGATTCGGCAGCGGGCAGCCATATCCATCCTCGTGGGCAACTGACCATCACCGCACCGGTCTTGTTTGGCGAGCTGTTTGTCACGCCGCTGATGGTGAGCTACCTGACGCAATTCCCCGAGGTCTGTATCAACGCGCTGCTGGTGGACAGGGTGGTGAGCGTGGTCGAGGAGGGCGTCGATGTGGCCATCCGTATCGGCGAGCTACCCGACAGCAATCAGCATGCGATTCGCGTGGGCGAGGTGCGGCGGGTGATCTGCGCCTCGCCACAGTTTCTGGCCGGCCATGGTCGGCCCAGGCATCCACAGGAACTGGCTCAGGCGCCGATCATTGCGACATCGGCCATTGGCCAACTCAGGAGTTGGCCATTCATTGAAGACGGCGAAACCCTGAGTGTGAGGGCTGAACCGCGACTGGTGGTGACGGCGAATCAGGCGGCCCTCACGGCAGCCAGTCTGGGGTTGGGGTTCACGCGGGTGCTGTCTTATCAAGTGGCGAGCAAGGTGGCCGCCGGTGAGCTGGAGATTGTTCTGGCTGAGTTCGAACTGCCGCCATTGCCCATCCACGTGCTCTATCAGGGCGGGCGCAAAGCTCCGGCCCGGGTGCGCAGTTTTGTGGATTTCGCGGTCAAGACCCTGCGCGAGCACCCGGCGCTCGAGGGTTGAGTTATTTCACCCAGTGAAATAATGGATTGCGTTTGCTGGTGATTCTGTTGTTTTGCTTGTGAGTGGAAGATACGACCCACCGGCGCTGGTCTTACTGAGCAGCGCCACTGACCCGAGGTGTCGACCATGCAAGCGATCAAACTCTACAACTTCCCACGTTCCGGCCACGCGCATCGTGTCGAGTTGATGCTGTCCCTGCTGAAATTGCCGACCGAATTGATCTTCGTTGACCTCGCCAAGGGCGAACACAAGCAACCGGCGTTCCTGGCGCTCAATGCATTCGGTCAGGTGCCGGTCATTGATGACCAGGGCGTGGTGTTGGCCGACTCCAACGCGATTCTGGTGTATCTGGCGCAAAAGTACGGCAACGGCCGTTGGCTGCCGGCTGATCCGGTGGGGGCGGCCAACGTCCAGCGCTGGTTGTCGGTGGCTGCCGGCCCGATTGCCTTCGGTCCGGCCCGGGCCAGGTTGATCACTGTATTTGGTGCGCCTTACAACGCTGAAGAAGTGATTGCCTACGCGCATACCGTGCTCAAGGTGATCGATCACGAACTGGCCGATACAGCGTATCTGGTTGGCACTGAACCGACGATTGCCGACGTCGCCGCCTACAGCTACATCGCCCATGCGCCGGAGGGCAATGTGTCGCTGGACGAGTACCGCAATATTCGCGCGTGGCTGGCCCGTATCGAAGCCTTGCCAGGTTTTATTGGCATGCCGCGCACCGTCGCCGGCCTGCAAAAAACTGCCTGATGCTCGCGGCCCGGTGTTGCCGGGCCGCCCAGACCTGCGCCAGTGGCGCAAGGGAGAAGCCGTATGGACCGTTCACCCTGGCATGCCGGCGAGAAACAATTGCAGGCGCATGTGGGCGTTGCCGAACGAATGGAGACTTTCGGTCGTAAGGTGATTCGCAGCGAGATGCCGGACCAGCACCGCACCTTCTATCAGCAATTGCCGTTCATGCTGTACGGAGCGGTGGATGCCGACGGTCATCCCTGGGCCAGCATCCTTGAAGGCCAACCTGGATTCGCCCACTCGCCAGCACCTGGTTTATTGCAGTTCAGCAGCCTGCCTGCCTTTGATGATCCCGCGCAGTTGAGTGACGGCGCGGCCATCGGCCTGTTGGGTATCGAATTGCATACCCGTCGGCGCAACCGCATCAATGGACATGTCCGTGCCATGACGACCGGCGGTTTCGCGGTGACGGTAGATCAGTCCTTCGGCAATTGCCCGCAGTACATTCAGTTGCGCCAGTTTCGTTCGGTGCCGCTGGCCGACCCTTCGACGCGAGTCGCGCAACACTTCAACGAACTGGATGACGCGGCCAAGGCCATGATCGCCGAGGCGGACACGTTCTTCGTTGCCAGTTATGTGATGGTCGATGGCGAGCGCTCGGTGGATGTATCGCACCGTGGCGGTCAGACCGGTTTCGTTCACGTGGAAGGCAATCGCCTGACCATTCCGGACTTCGCCGGCAACCTGCATTTCAACACCTTGGGCAACCTGCTGCTCAATCCCCGGGCCGGGTTGTTGTTCATCGATTTCAATACCGGTGATTTGCTGCAGCTCAGCGGGCGCACCGAAATCATCCTCGAGGGCCCGCAGGTCGAGGCGTTCCAGGGAGCCGAGCGCCTGTGGACAATCGATGTCGAACACGTCGTACGTCGCCCCGCCGCCCTGGCGTTACGCTGGCGCTTCGACGGCGTATCACCCACCAGTTTGCTCACCGGTACCTGGGAGCAGGCCGCGGCGCGTTTGCAGGCCAAAGCCCTGGGCGATCAATGGCGGCCGTTGCGGGTGACGCGCATTGAAGCGCAAAGCCACAGCATTCGCTCGATTTACCTGGAGCCCGCCGACGGAGCCGGATTACCGCTTTTCCAGGCGGGGCAGCATTTACCCCTGCGCTTCAATATTGACGGTGAAGTGCACATTCGCACGTACAGTTTATCGAGCGCCCCGTCCGATGATTTTTTCCGCATCAGCGTGAAGCGCGACGGGCGGGTCTCTACCCATTTACATGAGCGGATTCGGGTCGGCGACCTGTTGGAGGCGCGGGCGCCGCAAGGGCATTTCACCGTGGCGCCCCATGAGCATCGGCCATTGGTGTTGCTGGCGGCCGGGGTAGGCATCACGCCGCTGTTGTCGATGCTGCGCGAGGTGGTTTACCAGGGATTGCGCACCCGCCGTATCCGCCCGACGTGGTTTATCCAGGGTTCGCGCACGCTGGCCGACCAGCCGTTTCGCCGTGAACTGGATCGCCTGCTCGAAGACGCCGGTGACGCGGTGCGGGTGGTGCGTCTGCTGAGCCAACCGGAAGCCGAGGCGGTGCAAGGTGCGGACTTCGACCTCAGTGGACGGATCGACGTCGCGCTGCTCAAGGAGCTTCTGACCGTCGAAGACTATGATCAGCCGGACTTTGTCGTCTGTGGCCCGGGAAGTTTTACCCAGGCGCTGTACGACGGCTTGCGCGAGCTGGACATTCGCGACTCGCGGATTCACGCCGAAACCTTCGGCCCGTCCACCTTGCGCCGGCGCCCGGACCCCGATGCGGTGGTCATCGAGCAACCACCGGCCGCCACCACATCGGTGCCCGTGGTGTTCCAGCGTTCGGCCAAGGAAGCGCGCTGGCAGCCGGAGGGCGGCAGTTTGCTGGAGTTGGCGGAAAGCCGTGGCCTGCGCCCGGAATTCAGTTGTCGCGGCGGCTCTTGCGGCACCTGCAAGACGCGCCTGGTCAGCGGTCAGGTGCATTACCCACTACCGCCAGCGGAGGTGCCGGATGACGGACAGGTGCTGATTTGCTGTGCGATTCCGGCGCAGGGGGCGCAGCCGTTGGTGCTCGATATCTGAAGGAAGATTACCGCTGAACATTGCCCGCTGGTCAATGGCTGGGTAGGGTAGTGGGCAGAACGAAAAAGGGCCGCAGAGGCTAAGGCCATTCGGTCATGCCCCTGACATTGTGGGAGCGGGCTTGCTCGCGAAGGCGTCGTGTCAGTCAACATCAATGTTGCTGACACACTGCCTTCGCGAGCAAGCCCGCTCCCACAAGGTTTGCGGTGTGCAAACGCTTGACGCGGCCCTTTCTGCAATTCAGGAACAGGCGTTTCAATGGTTTTTTTCACTCGCTCGATCGCCTTGCTGCTGGCGCTGGTACTGACCGCCGGCTGCGAAAGGCACGACGCACCGCCACTGGATCAGCAACTCTACGTCTGGCAGCGGCAGTGGACGCCGGCCCACGACGCCGCCCTCAGGGACAGCCGTGCCGACTTTTCAACGTTGCGGGTGCTGGCCTTGCAGGCCTTCCCCAATGCCGGCTGGAGCCGTGCCCGTATTGATCCGGTATTACTCAGGCGCGATGGTCGACCGGTGATTGCGGTGGTGCGCCTGGACGGGCAGCTCAAGGCACTCGATCAGCAAGAGATCACCGCACAGATCCACCAGGTGATCAGCGAGTGGCAGGGGCAAGGGTTGAACCTCGCTGGCGTAGAAATCGACCACGATGCCGGTAATGCCCGGTTACCTTCGTACCGCGAATTTCTCGCGCATCTGCGTGGAGCATTGCCGACTTCGCTGCCGCTGAGCATCACGGCGCTGCCGTCCTGGCTCGACAGTCGCGAACTGCCGGCGTTGTTATCCACAGTCGACAGCAGCGTGTTGCAGGTGCACGCGGTAAGCGATCCGCGTCGTGGCTTGTTTGATGCCGATCAGGCCCGGCAATGGGCGAAGGCCTGGAGCCGCGTCACGACAAAACCGTTCTATCTGGCGCTGCCGGCTTATGGCGTGGCGTTGCTGCCGTCGACGGAGGGCGCACCGGTTGTGGAAAGTGAAGTGACGCTGGAGCGCGAAGGCCTGCGCCGGGAATTACTTGCCGATCCGCAGTCACTGCGCACCCTCGGCACCCAACTGCGTGCCGATCCACCCGAGCATCTGGCGGGCCTGATCTGGTTTCGCCTGCCATTGGCCAACGACCGCCGGGCCTGGAGCTTGACCACCTTGCGCGCCGTGGCGCGTGCTGATGTCCTCGACAGTCAGTTGACGCTGCAACTCTCGGCCGACAATGGGCTCTATGACATCGGCATCAGCAACCAGGGCAACCTCGACAGTGCCTGGCCCGAACGCCTGACACTCGCGGTCAGCGGCTGTGACGGGGCCGATGCCTTGGCCGGTTACGCGTTGCAACAGCGACCGGATCTGCTTACCTTCACCCGCCTGCGCGATGGCCGAATTCCGGCCGGCGGACAGCGTGCCATCGGTTGGGCTCGCTGCGCACACATTGATCAAGGAGGTTCGAATGTTCACCCGTAACTGGCCGCGTCATTTGCTTTGCCTGAGCCTCAGCCTGCCGCTGGGTTCGGCGCTGGCCTGCGGCCCGGACTTCCCCATGCGCCTGCTGGATAACCGTGGCCAGTCGCTGACGGAACTGCCCGAAGGCAACTTCAGCTTTGAAATCAGTCGTCTCGGCCACGCCATCAGGGGCTTGAAGAACGTCACCGCGGGCGCCGACTACAGCGATCAACCTGACGCGGTAGCGCTACGGGATCAGGCCGAACAGGCGGGCCTTTCCGCTGAACAACAAGTGCTGGTGAAACACCTGCGCGGTTTGACGGATGCCCATCAGGTTGAAACCGAAGGCGCGCAACTGCCGCCCGAGCTCAGGTGGTACCTGGCCGGCGCTGTGGCATTTGGCGCGGGTGATAATGCATCGGCCGCCGGGTATTTCAAGAAAGTGCTGGCCTTGCCCGCCGAGCAACGGGCTTCGCGCAGCACCTGGGCGGCTTACTCGCTGGGGCGCGCGTTGTTCGCCATGAGTGCCGAAGCCAATGCGGCGCCGGATCTGCTCGAACAATCGGCAAAGGCCTTCGAGCAAACCCGGCAACTGAGCATCGACGGCTTCAGCGATCCGCTGGAACTGGGCGTCGCCAGCCTCGGCGAAGAAGCCCGGGTCGTGCGCGCTGCCGGCGACTGGAACCGAGCCATCGAGCTGTACGCCACGCAGAATCTGCACGGCTCCGCGGTGGGCTATTCCTCGTTGAAGCTGTTGATGGCGGACCTGATGACGCTGCCGGATGATCAAGTGGCCGAGTTGCTCAAGGGCCAGCCCGTGCAGCAGTTGGTGACCGCGTCCTTGATCAGCCGCTTGGGCTGGTCGTTTGGCGATCAACCACCGAACGAACAGAAAATGATCAAGCTGTTGCAAAACAGCACGCGCGGCAGTCTCGAAAACGCCGACCGCCTGGCGGCGATGAATTATCAACAGGGCGATTACGCCAGCGCCAAGGCGTTCCTCGAGCATGCTGGCGATGGCGGGTTGGCCTGGTGGCTGCGAGCAAAACTGGCGGTGCGCGACGGCGATAAAAACGCAGCCGCCGCAGCCTATGCCAAAGCGGCCCAGGCCTTTCCGCAGAATGAATCCTGGGGCGAGCGACGGACTCCGGACTACGATTACGAAACGCTCCAGCCCAAATGCCGGGTCGAGGGTGAAAGTGCGATCCTCGCCCTGCAACGCGGGGATTACCTGCAAGCCTTCGATCAGTTGTATCGCAGCAAAAGCATTTACTGGTTCGACGCCGCCACCGTTGCCGAGCGCGTGTTGACCCTCGAAGAACTCAAGCACTACGTCGACACACAAGTGCCGGCCCCGCCGCCGCTCAGCCAGCAGGAACGCGACAACTATGTGCCCTTGCCCGTAGCGGCGAGCCTGCGCAATCTGCTGGGGCGGCGTTTGTTGCGCGAAGGCCATTACGAGCAAGCGCTGGCGTACTTCGATAATGACGGCTTGCGGCACAAGGCCAGGTTGTACGGCGAGCAACGCCAGGCGGCAGATTCAGCCTGGTGGCCGACCCGTCGGGCCGCTGCATTGTTCAATGCCGCCTGGACGGCGCGTGAGTGGGGCATGGATATCCTGGGCTACGAAATGGCGCCGGACTACGCTACGTTCGGCGGTAATTACATCCTCGAAAACGCCGAACTGAAGGTTGGTCCATTGATGGCCGAGGACGAAGTGAAGCGTCAGCAGGCCAGCGCCGCCCAGCCCGATCAGCGTTATCACTATCGCTTTGTGGCCACGGCGCTGGCGAGCAAGGCGGCGGATAACTTGCCTCACACCAGTCAGGCCTTTGCGGCGGTACTGTGCGAGGCCTCGGGGTGGAACAGCAGCCTCGAGGAGCAAAGCGCGATTTATCAGCGTTACGTCAAAGAAGGGCCTTACGTGGAGTGGGCAGCCGATTTCGGTCACCAGTGCCCGTACCCCGACTTCGAGAACGCCGACAAGCGCTACGTGACTCAAGTCACCGACGCGGCGCGTTCGGCCTTGCGCCCGTACAAGACACCGTTGCAGGTCGGTAGCGTACTGGCGTTCGCGGCGGCCGCGCTGTTGCTGTTCAAACGCCGCCGCAAGGCGCAGTAAAGGCTCAGGCCTGTTGCACAAAGGTCAGCCGCACGGCGAAACCGATCAACAGGCTGCCGAACAACCATTGCTGCAGACGCTGGGCTGAAGGGCTCCGTTGCAGCCAACGGCCGAGTGCCGCGCCGATCAGGGCGTAAGCGCTGTCGAACAGCAGACCGACACCGACCAGCACCACGCCCAGGGTCGCAAACTGTCCGAGCACCGGCCCGGCCTGTGGGTTGATGAATTGCGGCAGCAGCACCGAGCAGAACAACAGCGCCTTGGGGTTGAGCAGGTTGGTCAGCAAGCCGCGCCGGATGGCTATGCTCCAGCGCGGTTTTTCGCCGGTTGTGTCGGCGCTTCCGAGGCTCGGCAGCATCGTCGTCCGCAGGCACTGAATACCGATCCACAGCAGGTACGCGGCGCCTGCCAGGCGCACCACATCGAAGGTCCAGGGCGCCGCCTTGAACAGTGCCGCCAGCCCCAGCGCCGCCAATCCCACATGACAACCCCGGGCGATGCCCAACCCCACGGCCGTGGCCAGCGCGGCGCCTTTGCCTTGGCGGGCACCTGTCTGCAACAGCAGGATCATGTCAGGCCCCGGCAACAGATAGACCACCGCCAGCGCCATGAAAAACATCCAGAGTCCGTCCACGTTGCACCCCATTCGTTGTCGATTCGGTAGCGCCAGTCTAGAGCCGGAGGGCAGGGCAGGTGCTTGCGTTGTCAGCTTCTATCGGGGGCTGTATTGGCATAATCTGCCACTTTCTTTCGCATGCACCATCGGAATCTGCCAAGCCATGAAACTCGACGCCTACGACCGCAAGATTCTCGCCGCGCTGCAACGGGACGGCCGCCTGAGCAATGTGCAACTGGCAGACGAGATCGGCCTGTCGGCATCGCCTTGCTTGCGCCGGGTGCGGATGCTTGAAGAGGCGGGGGTGATTCGTGGCTATCAGGCCAATCTGGATCGCGACGAAGTGGGGTTGGGGCTGACGGTGTTTGTCGGGGTCAAGGTCGAGCGCCATAACGACGAACAGGCCGAAGCCTTTCGCCTGGCGGTGACGGCACTGCCCGAGGTGATTTCGGCGTTCCTGGTGTCCGGGGAGTCGGACTTTCTGCTGCAGGTGGTGGTGCCGGATTTGCGTGCCTATGACCGGTTTCTCACCGGGCGTTTGTTGAAGCTGCCGGGGGTGAGCGACATCCGCAGCAATTTTGCGATTCATACGGTGAAGGCGCCGGGGGCGTTGCCTTTGGAGCATTTGCCGCTCTAAACCGAGTCGCCTGATTCGCGAGCAAGCCCGCTCCCACATTTGATTTGTGGCGCACACACAACCACTGTGGGAGCGGGCTTGCTCGCGAAGGCGATAGATCAGTCACTGCAACGCTTCAAGTCTTACATCTGCGTCGCCATCCCCTCCACATTCATCGCCGCCTGGCGCAACGCCTCGGAGCGGGTCGGGTGTGGGTGGCAGGTCAGGGCGATGTTTTCGGCCGAGGCGCTGAATTCCATGGCCACGCAATACTCGCCAATCATTTCACTGACACTCGGGCCAACCAGATGCACGCCGAGGATTTCGTCCGTGCGCTCATCGGCCAGCACTTTGGCGAAGCCTTCGGTCTCGTGGTTGATCTTCGCCCGGCTGTTGGCGGTGAACGGAAATTTGCCCACCTTATACGCCCGGCCTTCGGCCTTGAGCTGCTCCTCGGTCTTGCCGACGCTGGCCAGCTCCGGCCTGGTATAGACCACACTGGGAATCAGGTTGTAGTTGACCTCGCCCGCCTTGCCGACGATCTGTTCGACGCAGGCCATGGCTTCGTCCTCGGCCTTGTGCGCGAGCATGGGGCCGGAGGTCACGTCACCAATCACCCAGACCCCGGCGGCTTCGGTGCGATGTCCCTTGTTGGTGAGCATGCCGCGCTTGTTCGTGGCGAGGCCGACGTTCTCCAGGCCCAGGCCCTGTGTATAAGGTCGGCGCCCGATGGCCACCAATACATAATCCACCTCCAGCAACTCGGCAGTGCCGCCTGCGGCAGGCTCGATGCTGAGCTGTACGCCGGTGGCGGAGGTGGTGGCGCTGGTCACTTTCGAGCTCAGCTTGAAGCTCAAGCCTTGCTTGCTCAGGGAGCGTTGCAGGGTTTTGCCGGCTTCGATGTCCACACCGGGGCAGATCCGGTCAAGGAACTCGACCACCGTTACCTGTGCCCCCAGGCGTCGCCATACCGAACCCAGCTCCAGGCCGATCACGCCAGCGCCGATCACCACCAGATGCCTGGGCACCTCGGTCAGCGCCAAGGCGCCGGTGGAGTCGAGGATGCGCTTGTTATCGATGTCCACGCCGGGCAGGGGCGTGGGTTCGGAACCGGTGGCGATGATGATGTCCCTGGCGCTCAGTTCGGTCTTGCCGCCGGCGCTGTCGGTCACCGTGACTTTGCCCGGCCCGTCGATGTGGCCCCAGCCCTTGATCCAGTCGACTTTGTTCTTGCGGAAAAGAAACTCGATGCCCTTGGTCAGCCCGGTAACGCTTTCATCCTTTTGCTTCATCATCTGGGCGAGGTTGAGGCTGGGCTTGACGTCGATCCCCAGGTTGGCGAATTCCGCGCCCATGGCCGCGTCGTACAGTTCGGAGGCATGCAGCAATGCCTTGGATGGCATGCAGCCGACATTCAGGCAGGTGCCACCGAGTGTGGCGCGCCCTTCCACGCAGGCCGCCTTCAGACCCAGTTGTCCGGCGCGGATCGCCGCGTTGTAACCGCCGGGGCCACCGCCGAGTATCACGACATCATAAGTGCTCATGGATGTACTCCTGGATCGAAAGGGGAAGGGATGGGTAAAAGTAGTTCCCGAATAAAATTACGAACGTAATATGTGCACGCCGCAGCATTTCGGTCAAGGCTTCAGGTTAGCGACAGGTTGGGCATCTTTAGATAGCGCGCTTGAAGACGGAAATTTCACTAATTTCGTTATATCGTAACGAATTGTCCTGTTAGCGAAGACGCTCTGGGGTGGTATGCAAGTCGATCTCGATGTTGATGAAACGCCGCTGGCCGGGTTGCCGCGCTTTCAACAGGCGTTCATCCAAGGGCGGCGTTTGCGCCAGTTCGCCATCGGCGCGGGCTTACTCGCCACCGTGGGTGCGTTGCTGGCGTTTTTTACCGGGCTGTTCGCCTCGAAAACGTTGTGGCCAGCGTTGTCGCTGAATCTGAGTGCAGCATTTGTGGTGTTGATGGCGGGCATGCAATCGGCCGGGTGGGTCGCCCAATGGCGTGCCCGCGCCATGAATCCCGTGGTGCCGGTGGTGGTTGTCGACGACTCTGCCGAGCCTTTGGGCTGGTATGAACGTTTGCTGGACCGGATCAGTCGGCAATCGCACAACCTGCTCGGGCAAATTGGCGCGCCGACGCTGTGGCTTGGCGCTTGGGCATTGTTGGCGGTGTTGGGCGTCGAACAGGCCTGGGACCTTTCGTTGCCCCCGATAGGGCTGGGGTTGGCGGCCACTGTCGGGGCGGCGTGCTCATTGCTGTTGGCCTTCGGCCTGCTGGTGATGGAACGTCATCTGGCACAGGAAAACACCGCACAATGGCCTGAAGCCGCGGCGTTGGCGCAATTGACCCGTGTGCCGATCATCAGCCTGTTACTCGCTGCGTTTTGTCTGTTGTTTGCCGGTGAAACCTCGGTGTGGCCCGTACGCCTGGCGGTGTTGTCCGGACTGCTGCCGGGGCTGGTGGCGGCAGAGCTGTTGCTGCGTGCGGTGTTGTCATTGTTCAGTCCGCGCCGCGAACGTCTTGAGCCGGAGCTCCTGGCGCGCAGCTTTGTCGCCGACATGCTGCGCTGGCCACCACAGCCATTGCTGGCGTTGCAGCACGAATTACACAACCGCTTCGGTATAGATCTGCGGCAGATCTGGGCCTTCACTTACATGCGTCGGGCGTTCCTTCCCGTGTTGGCGGTGATTTCGTTGGTCGGCTGGTCGCTCACGGGCATTCACGAAATTGCGCTGCAAGAGCGTGGCATTTATGAACGATTCGGCAAGCCGGTGGAGGTGTTTGGCCCGGGTTTGCATCTAGGCCTGCCTTGGCCATTGGGTCGGGTGTTGAGCGTCGAGAATGGCGTGGTTCACGAGTTGGCCACCAGTGTTGGCGAAACCACGACGCCTGCCCTGGCTGACCCTGCCGAAGGCCCGGCCCCGGCAATTGCCAATCGCCTGTGGGACGCCAGCCATGTGAACGACAAATCCCAGGTGATCGCCAGCAGCCGAGCCGACAGGCAGAGCTTTCAGATCGTCAACATGGATGTGCGCTTCGTCTATCGCATCGGTCTGAGCGATGAGGCGGCATTGGCCGCGACCTATAACAGTGCCGATGTGCCGATGTTGATTCGCAGCACGGCCAGCCGAATTCTGGTTCACGATTTTGCCTCGCGCACCCTCGACGGTTTACTGGGTGAGGACAGGGTAGGGCTGGCGGAAGAAATCGGCCGCGCCGTCCAGGCGGACCTGAAAAAACTCGACAGCGGCGTGGAGATTCTCGCCACGGTGGTCGAGGCGATTCACCCTCCGGCCGGTGCCGCCAACGCCTATCACGGCGTGCAAGCGGCGCAGATTGGGGCGCAAGCCTTGATTGCCCGTGAACGCGGTGCCGCCGCCGAAGCCACTAACCAGGCGCAGTTGCAGGCCAGCATCGCCCGCGATCAGGCGACGGCCAGCGCCCGTGAAATCAACGCTGGCGCCCAAGCTGCGGATCTGAAATTCAATGCCGAGCAGAAAGCCTATGCCAGCGCTGGCCAGGCTTTCGTGCTGGAGCAGTATTTCAGTCAGTTGTCCCAGGGGTTGGCCAACGCCAAATTGCTGGTGCTCGATCATCGTCTGGGTGGCAGCAGCAATGCGCCGACCATCGACCTCCGTACTTTCACGCTGCCGGTTGATCCTGCGCCGTCGCGTAAAACCGTTCAGCCAGGAGCTGCCAATTGAGCCAGTCCCATACACACGATCACGATGACCACAGCGGCCACGATCACGGCCATGGCGCGCATCACCACCACGGCCATCACCACCATCATCACCACGGTGATCCGCAAGAGGCCGGTCCATTTCCGTGGCGCCGCATGGGCTGGGCGGCATTGCTGGTAGCGTTTGCAGTCGCCGCTGCGAGCCTGGTGCAGGTGCGTTCGGGGGAGGCCACGGTGATCACGCGCTTCGGCAACCCTTCACGCGTTTTGCTGGAGCCGGGGCTGGGCTGGCGCTGGCCGGCACCGTTCGAGGCGGCGATCCCGGTGGATCTGCGGCTGCGCACCACGTCCAGCGGTTTGCAGGATGTCGGCACCCGGGACGGTTTGCGCATCATCGTCCAGGCCTATGTGGCGTGGCAGGTGCAGGGCGATCCGGACAATGTGCAACGTTTCATGCGTGCGGTGCAGAACCAGCCTGATGAGGCTGCGCGGCAGATTCGTACCTTTGTCGGCTCCGCACTGGAGACCACCGCCAGCAGTTTTGATCTGGCGAACCTGGTCAATACCGATGCCAGCCAAGTGCGCATCGCCGATTTCGAAGCCCAACTGCGCAAGCAAATCGATCAGCAGTTGCTCACCACTTATGGCGTGCGCGTGTTGCAGGTTGGTATCGAGCGATTGACGCTGCCTTCGGTAACGCTCACCGCGACCGTCGACCGGATGCGCGCCGAGCGTGAGACCATCGCCACTGAACGCACGGCCATCGGCAAGCGTGAAGCCGCACAAATTCGTTCTGCCGCCGAACGTGATGCGCGAATTGTGCAGGCTGATGCCACAGTGAAAGCGGCAGATATCGAAGCGCAATCGCGCGTCGAAGCGGCGCAGATTTATGGTCGCGCCTATGCGGAGTCGCCGCAGCTCTACAACCTGCTGCGCTCGCTCGACACCTTGGGCACGGTGGTGACCCCGGGGACCAAGCTGATTCTGCGCACCGATGCCGCACCGTTCCGGGTGTTGGTAGATGGTCCGCCGAGCCTCGACAACAAGCCTGGATCGCAGCCATGAGTTTGGTTCCACGTGGAACAAATGAGTTGAGCAGCCCCTGGATTCAGGCCGGGCGCCTGGCGTTTATTGCGCTGTATGCAGTGACGGTATTGGCTGCATTGGCGTGGGCGTTTTCCAATGTGCGGCAGATCGATCCACAAAATCGCGCCGTGGTTTTGCATTTCGGCGCGCTGGATCGCATTCAGAATGCAGGGCTGCTTCTGGCTTGGCCGCAACCCTTCGAGCAGGTGATTTTGTTGCCGGCGGCGGATCGGGTGATCGAGCGTCGAGTGGAAAGCCTGTTGCGCAGTGATGCCGCGACGCAGGCTGATCGCGTGGCCAGTTTTGCCACGCCCATCAGCGATGCCCTCGCAGGCTCTGGCTATCTGTTAACGGGGGACGCCGGCGTGGTGCAACTCGATGTGCGGGTGTTCTACAAGGTCACCGAGCCCTATGCGTTTGTGCTTCAGGGCGAACATGTATTGCCGGCTCTGGATCGGCTGGTGACCCGCAGCGCGCTAGCGCTCACGGCCGCACGTGATCTGGACACCATTCTGGTCGCTCGTCCGGAACTGATCGGCGCCGATAGCCAGGCGGCGGAGCGACGTGAGCGCTTGCGTGGTGATCTGGTGCAGGGCATCAATCAACGGCTGGCCGAACTTGCTGCAACAGGGCAAGGCTTGGGCATCGAAGTGGCACGGGTCGATGTGCAATCGAGTTTGCCAAGCCCTGCGGTGAACGCTTTCAACGCGGTACTGACCGCCAGCCAGCAAGCTGATAAGGCCGTCGCCAATTCGCGCACCGAAGCCGAGAAACTGACACAGACCGCCAACGAGCAAGCCGACCGTACGCTGCAAGTGGCCCATGCCCAGGCGAGTGAGCGGCTGGCCAAAGCGTCTGCCGATACGGCCACCGTGTTGAGCCTGGCCAAGGCCCGGCAGCAAGGTGTCGACCCGCAGATGCTGCTGCGCATTTATCGCGAGCGCATGCCGAAAATTCTTGGCCAGGCCGGTTCGGTCACCACGGTGGATCCCAAAGACGATTCCCGCCTGATCATTCAGGGAGCTGCACAATGAACGCTAAAACCGCCGCTGCACCGAGCCTGTTGTCTTCGGCTGAACAGCGCCGCGCCGCGCGCCAGTTGACCCTGGCCATGCTCGCATTGGGCCTGCTGGCGCTGGGCCTGATCTGGCGTTGGCTGGCACCGGAGCAGACCGGTGTCAGTCAGTTGCTGCTGGGGGTTGCTTCGCTGCTGGTTGCTGTACCGGTCATGCGCTCGGCGTGGTACAGCCTGCGTTATCCAAGCCTGCACGGCATCACCGATCAATTGATTGCCCTGGCCATGCTGGGTGCCTGGGCCACCGGGGATCTGCTGACGGCGGCCCTGTTGCCGATCATCATGATCTTCGGCCACGTGCTGGAGGAGCGCAGTGTGATCGGTTCCCAGGAGGCGATTAACGCCCTCGGCAAACTGACCCGCAGCCATGCGCGCAAGGTGCAGGCGGACGGCTCCATCATCGAAGTCGACAACGGCACGCTCAAGGCGGGCGATCGGGTCGAGGTGCGTGCCGGGGACCGGGTACCGGCGGATGGCCGGGTGTTGTCCGGCCAGGCCAGTCTGGACACCGCCTCCATTACCGGCGAATCGGTACCGATGGAGGTCGGTGTCGGCATGTCGGTGTTCGGTGGCGCGATCAACCTCGATGGTCTGTTGCGAATCGAAGTGACCCGCACCGGCCATGAGTCGACCCTCGGCAAAGTGATTGCCCTGATGCAAAACGCCGAGCGTTCGAAGCCGCCCATTACCCGCTTACTGGAGCGCTACGCTGGCAGCTATATGGTGCTGGTGTTGCTGTTGGCGGCAGTGACCTGGTTCATCACCAACAACGCCCAGGCAATGCTTGCGGTCTTGGTGGCGGCCTGTCCTTGTGCGTTGGTGTTGTCGGCACCGGCCACGGCGATTGCGGGTGTGGCGGTGGCGGCACGTCACGGGATTCTGATCCGCAGTTCTGCGTTCCTCGAAGAGTTGGCGGACCTGACCTCGCTGGTGGTCGACAAGACCGGGACGCTGACCTTCGGCACCTTGCGCCTGCAATCCATCGACAGCGCGCTGGAGGATCGCAGCCATGTCCTGCAGCTGGCGGCGAGCCTCGGCTCGGCCAGCAGCCATCCGGTCAGCCGCGCCCTGGCGGGGTTGGTGGCCCAGGAGCATTTTCTGCTGCTGACCGACATTCATGAACGTCAGGGCCTGGGCGTGGTGGCGATGACCGAGCAGGGTGAAGCGGCGCTCGGCCGGCCGGAGTTGTTTGCGCAACTGGGCATCAGTACAACGGCAGTTCCCGATCACGATGGTCCGATTGCCGGGCTTGCAGTCAACGGGGAGTTTCTTGCCTGGCTGTTGCTGGCCGACAGCGTCAAACCCGAGGCGCAGTTTGCCTTGGGTGAGTTGCGTGAACTGGGTCTGGGTCGTCAGTTGTTGCTCACGGGTGACCGCCATAGCGTTGCGCAAACGCTCGCCCGGGATGTCGGGATCAGTGACGTCGAAGCGCAAGCCCTGCCCGAAGACAAACTCAACCGCGTGCTCAAGGAAATCGACAGCGGCTTCCGGCCGATGGTGGTCGGCGATGGCATCAATGATTCACTGGCCCTCAAGGCGGGAGTGGTCGGTGTAGCCATGGGCGCGGGCGGTGCAGACATCGCCCTGGCGTCGGCCGACATCGTGCTGATCGGCAGTGACCTGCGTCGCCTCGGCACCTGCGTGCGCCTGAGTCGCCAGTGCCGCCAGACATTGCAGGTCAATGTGATCATCGGATTGGGCTGGACCCTGGCCATTGTGGCCTTCGCCGCGTTCGGCTGGCTCGGCGCTGCCGGGGCAATGATTGCGGCGTTGCTGCATAACCTCAGCACCCTGCTGGTCCTGGGCAATGCCGGTCGATTGCTGCGGTTCCAGGAGCCGTTGCTCAAGCTCAAGGACGAAACCTGAAGGCAAATGCTCTAAACCGGGTGATTACCCGTTTTCAAATTTTTAGAACTGTAGGCGTGGTGTGTAGTCATTGAAAGTGAGGGCACATCATTTTGTGCGTTCGCGGCGGCAGGTGTAGGCATCGCGAATCATTGAAAATGGCTATTAATTCGATAGCCAGCTATTTTTCAAAGATGGTCTACCCTCTGATCAGACGTCTGAAACAAGGGGGATTCTCCATGCTCGCGCAACTTCCACCGGCCTTACAGAATCTGCAGTTACCGCTTCGCCTGAGACTCTGGGACGGCCATGAATTCAATCTGGGGCCGACGCCCAGCGTCACGATTGTGGTCAAGGACCCGCAAATGGTCTCCCAGTTTACCCATCCAAGCCTGGATGCCCTCGGTACTGCTTTTGTCGAAGGCAAACTGGAACTCGAAGGTTCCATCAGCGACGTGATCCGCGTCTGTGATGAATGGAGCCAGGCGTTGCTGGACGATGACGACGGCAACCAGCCTGTGCGCACCGTCCACGACAAAGAGTCAGATGCCAAGGCGATTTCCTACCACTACGACCTTTCCAACGCGTTCTATCAGCTGTGGCTCGACAGCGATATGGCGTATTCCTGCGCGTACTTCGAGACCGGCAGCGAAAGCCTCGAGCAGGCCCAGCAAGCCAAGTTCCGTCATTTGTGCCGCAAGCTGCGCCTGCAGCCCGGCGAATATCTGCTGGATGTGGGTTGTGGGTGGGGCGGACTGGCGCGTTATGCAGCGCGGGAGTTTGGCGCGAAAGTGTTCGGTATCACCCTCAGCAAGGAGCAGTTGGCCCTGGCCCGGGAACGCGTAAAAGCGGAGGGCCTGGAAGATCTGGTCGAACTGCAACTGCTCGACTATCGGGATCTGCCGCAGGATGGCCGTTTCGACAAAGTGGTCAGCGTCGGCATGTTCGAACACGTCGGCCACGCCAATCTTGCCGAGTACTGCAATACCTTGTTCGGCGCGGTGAAAGAGGGCGGGTTGGTGATGAACCACGGGATCACCGCCAAGTACACCGATGGCCGTCCGGTGGGACGCGGTGCCGGTGAATTCATCGAAAAGTATGTGTTCCCCAATGGCGAGCTGCCGCACCTGTCGATGATTTCTGCCGAGATCAGTGAGGCCGGGCTGGAAATCGTCGACGTCGAAAGCTTGCGCCTGCACTACGCCCGCACGCTCGATCACTGGAGCGAACGCCTCGAAGACAATCTCGAAGCGGCTTCCAAACTGGTACCCGAACAAGCCCTGCGCATCTGGCGGCTGTACCTGGCCGGTTGCGCCTATGCGTTCGCCCGCGGCTGGATCAATCTGCACCAGATTCTCGCCGTGAAGGCCCACGCCGATGGCAGCCATGAACTGCCATGGACCCGGGACGATATCTACCTTTAAAGAATCGGTGAAATCAGCCGGGCGACCCGCATGCCGAGCTGTTGAACGCGGCGGGTCTCCCGGCCTTCTTCTTTGGCGATTTCGTGGGCCTTGGCGAAGTCATCGTTGAGCATCTGTTCCACCTCGGCGGCAAATGCGCGGTCGACGGTCAGCAACATCACTTCGAAATTCAGCCGGAACGAACGGTTGTCCATGTTGGCGCTGCCGATGGCGCTGATTTCGCTGTCGATCAACACCACTTTCTGATGCAGGAACCCGGGTTCGTAGCGGAACACCCGCACACCCGCGCGCACCGCTTCGAAGGCGTAGAGGCTGGAGGCGGCGTAGACGATTCGATGGTCCGGCCGCGACGGCAACAGCAGACGCACATCCACACCGCGCAGCACTGCCAGGCGCAATGCCGCGAATACGGCTTCGTCGGGGATGAAATACGGGCTGGTCATCCAGACCCGCTCGGTCGCGGCATGGATGGCCTCGACAAAGAACAATGAACAGGTTTCGTAGGCATCGGCCGGCCCGCTGGCGAGCAACTGGCAGAGCACGCCGTCTTCCGGATAAACCTCGGGCAGGATCAGCGGCGGCAGTGCACGAGCCACCCAGAACCAGTCTTCGGCGAAAGACTCCTGCATGCAGGCCACCACCGGCCCGCGCACTTGCACGTGGGTATCGCGCCATGGGGCCAGGGGCGGTTTCTCGCCCATGTACTCGTCACCGACGTTATGCCCGCCGACAAAACCAAGAATGCCGTCCACCACCACGATCTTGCGGTGGTTGCGAAAATTCACCTGAAAGCGATTGAGCCAGCCACTGCGGGTGGCGAAGGCTTTGACCTCGACTCCGCCATCACGCAAGGCCTGCACGTAGCTATGGGGCAGCGAGTGGCTGCCGATCCGGTCATACAACAGGTAAATCGCCACGCCCTCGGCGGCTTTCTTCAATAGCAGGGTTTGCAGGCGCTGGCCGAGGCGGTCGTCGTGAACGATGAAAAACTGGATCAAAACGGCTGCTTTCGCCTGGCTGATGGCCTCGAAAATGGCCTCGAACGTCGACTGACCGTTGATCAACAGCCGCGTCTCGTTATTGGCAAGGCACGGCATGTTTCCCAGCTTCGGCATCGCTCTGAGTGAGGCGTACGCCGAGGAAGCGCGGGCGGTGAGTGCTTCTTCCACCCAGGGCCGCCAGTTGAGTTCGGAGATGGCCTTGCGCATTTGCTCGTTGGCCTGCCGCCGCGCCTTGATATAGCCGTCGAAGGTGCTGCGGCCAAACACCAGGTACGGGATCAGCGTGAGGTAAGGGATGAAAAACAGTGACAGGGCCCAGGCGATTGAGCCTTGGGCAGTGCGGACGGTCAACACGGCGTGGATGGCCGCGATCATGCCCAGCGAGTGCAACAGGGCGATGGTATAACCGAAAATATGCGGTCCGAAATAATCCATGGGGGCTGCCTTGCTCCTGAAGATTCAGTGCTTAACAGACCATGTTCCGTGCAGAATGTCGCTAATTAATTGGCCCATGAACCGATGCTCGCGGCTGACGTCTAACGGCCACTACTGATCAGGAGTTACTCGATGAACGTTCGTCTGCTGGGTTTGGCCATGGCACTTGGGTTGGCACTTCCTGTGGCGGCTCACGCGCAAATGCTGCAACCAGGATTGTGGGAGCTGACCACGAGCAACATGAAGGTCGATGAGCAGAATATGCCGGACCTGCAATTGATCCTCGGTCAGATCCAGAGCCAGATGACCCCTGAGCAGCGTGCACAGCTGGAAAAACAGGGGATCACCATGGGGGGCAAAGGGGTCCGGGCGTGCCTGACGCCGGAGCAGGTCAAGAGCGATAACATTCCGCTGACCGATCCACAGTCAGGCTGCAAGCAGGAAATCACCGACCGCACTGGTAACCAGTGGAAATTCCGCTTCAGCTGCCCGAGAGCCCAGGGCGCCGGCGTGGCGACATTCCTCAGCGACCGTGAATTCACCACCAAGGTCAACGGGACGTTCAACGCTACCGGCATTCAGCAGAAGGGCAGCCTCGAATCCCGCGCCGTCTGGTTGGGGCAGGATTGCGGTACGGTGAAGCCGAGAGCTTAAAAGCTTAAGAGCTTAAGAGCTTCGCGAGCTAGCCCGCTCCCACACTGGATCTGTGTCGTTCACAAATCCAGTGTGGGAGCGGGCTAGCTCGCGAAGGCGTCAGTTCAGCCGCTCTGAATCCCCGACTGACTCAACCACTCACACGCTGCTTCGACCGCCATCCGGCCAAAATCCTCCCCCGTGCGGCTGCGCACACTGACAAACCCCCCCGCCTGTTCTTTTTCGCCGACCACCACCAGGTACGGCACGGTCCGGCTGTGCTGGCGAATCTTGAAGCGGACTTTTTCGTTGCGCAGGTCGGCCCTTGCACGCACACCCCTTTGGCGCAAGGATTCGGTCACCGCCTGTGCATAAGTCGCCTGGCGGTCATCCATGCTGACGACGACCACATGGGGTGGAAGGCTCCAGTGCTGCAGCTCCTGATGGCTGGACCAGCATGTGCCGTAGATCCGTTGTTGCAACGTGCCGCTGATGTGATCGAGGGCAAACGCCTGCAAGACTTTGGTGGTGGGGACGTGCGGTCCATGGCTCTGGTATTCGGTGTCCCCCAGACGGTACATCGACACCTCCTCGCGCGGTGGCCGACGACGGATCGAGTGATTGGTCGCTGCCAGTGACTGCATGCGCGCTTCGATGAGGGGCAGGTCTGCCGGAGTCAGCGGTCGCTCGACGACAAACTCGTAAAAGAAGCCATCGCCCAACTCCCTGCCCGCGCGCATTTGCGCATGCGGGTGGAGTTGCTTGACCGCCATGGCCAGCATCAAGGCACAGGAGCGGCGCAGGATCTCCAATCCGTCCGGCTCGCGGGGGGTGACAATGCTGACCCGGGCATCCGCCTCGATCATGTATTCGCAGTCCACCAGTACACCATCGACCCGGCCCGCTACGGCCGCGCTGGCCAGTTCGGGGCCGATGCTGGCGGCCAACTCGTGCACAGACAGCGGTTGGTCGTATTCACGCATTGAACCATCGGACAGAGTGATCTGGATCATGGTCGGCGTACTCAGGTGCTGCTAACGAGCGTTATCGCATAAAGCTAGTGCTAATGCCTGGCCGCTGTCATTAAGACCTTTGTCGTGCCAGGCAATTTGTATCGACGCGTTCACCAATCGGGCATTGCGCTACTCATGGTCAGAACTCGTTTTGCAGGGCTTTGTAGCCGCGCACCAGATCGACGTTGGTGCGCGCCACGTCTTCGGAAAACTCCGACGCACTGACGCTCACCGGCGGGAATTGCGAGAGGTCCGTGTTGGGGCCGATCCGCGTGGTGGAGGGCACGTAGAAGGCTTCAGGCAGGTCACGCCCGTCGACCACCGAGTTGTGCCGTACCACGCAACCGTCACCGACCACGCAGTTGAACAGCACGCTGTTGAAGCCGATGAACACCCGATTGCCCACGGTGCAGGGGCCATGCACGATCGAGCGGTGGGCGATGGAACTGAACTGGCCAATGGTCACCGCCGCACCGGATTTGGAGTGGATCACCACGCCGTCCTGGATGTTCGAGTTGGCGCCGATGGTGATCGGCTGCATATCGCCCGACTCGTCGACTTCGTCAGCGCGGATCACGGCGTAGGGCCCGACGAACACGTTCTCGCCGATCACCACTTTGCCGCAAATGATTGCCGTCTTGTCGACGTAGGCCGACTCGGCAATCCGCGGTAAATCTCCGGAAGGATTCTTGCGGATCATGGCTTGCTCAACGCGTTGTACAGGGTGTTGAGGTTGTACTCGAACAGCCCGGTGAAGGTGCTGGCCGGACCGCTCGCCGCCAGGGCATCGGAGTACAAGGTGCCGCCGATCTGCGCGCCGCTTTCATCGGCGATCTGCTTGAGCAGGCGGGCGTCCTTGATGTTCTCCATGAACACGGCCTTGACCTTGGCCTGACGAATCTGGGTGATCAGGGCGGCCACTTCCGCGGCTGAAGGTTCGCGCTCGGTGGACAGGCCCTGAGGCGCCATGAACTCGATGCCATAGGCCTGGCCGAGATAACCGAAGGCGTCATGGGACGTCACGATCTTGCGATTGCCCGGTGGCAGCGAGCCGAGTTTGGCCTTGGCTTCGGCGAGCAGGGCGTAGACCTGTTTCAGGTACGCCTGGCTGTTGCGCTCATAGTCGGCGGTGTTGGCCGGGTCAGCGGCGATAAGCGCCTTGGTGATGTTGGCGATGTACAGCTCGGTGTTCGCCAGGTTATGCCAGGCATGCGGGTCGGGAACGGTTTCGCCGTCTTCATCCAGGCTGCGCGGTATGACACCGTGGCTTGCGCTGATGACCGGTGCCCGGGTCTCGGTACTCGTCACCAGGCGATCCAGCCAGGGTTCGAAACCCAGGCCGTTCTTGATGATGAGCCTGGCTTCGAGCAGCGCCTTGGCGTCGTCCGGGGTCGGCTCATACGTGTGGGCATCCGCGTCCGGACCGACCATGTTGGTGAGCTGGATATGTTCCTTGCCAACCTGCCGGGTCATGTCGGCAAGGATGCTGAAGCTGGTCACCACCTGAAGTTTTTCGGCGGCAGACAACGACATCGACACCAGCAAACTGATCAGCACGAGTACAGCGCGCATCGGGTAACTCCTCATCGGGATGTGAGTAAAGGCGGGCGGCGCAGCAAGCCGTGCACCGGCCCGAACACCACGGACAACAGATAGCCAGCGCCGGCCACCAGCACGATTGCCGGTCCACTGGGCAGCGAGTAATAGAACGAGATCAATAATCCGAGCCATACCGAAAGGCTGCCGAGCAACGCGGCAATGAGGATCAGCACCGGCAAACGTCGACTCCAGAAACGTGCCGCGGCGGCAGGCAACATCATCAGGCCGACCACCATCAGCGCGCCGATCGCCTGGAAACCGATGACCAGATTCAACACCACCAACGTCAGGAATACGCCGTGCGCCATTGGGCCGAGGCGGCTGACGGTTTGTAAAAAGAGCGGGTCGAGGGTGTCGAGCAACAGTGGTCTGTAGATCAGGGCCATGGCCACCAGGCTCAGGCCCGAGACCCAAAGCATGCCGGTCAAGGTGGGGCCGTCGACCGCCAGCGCCGAGCCAAACAGCAGGTGCAACAGGTCCAGGCGTTTGCCGGCGATGCCGAGAATCAGTACGCCACTGGCCAGGGAGATCGGGTAAATCGCCGCGAGACTGGCGTCCTCCCGCAGGCCGGTGCGTCGGGTAATCCAGGCCGCGAGGCCCGCCATACCCAGACCGGCGCCGAGGCCGCCGAGGGTCAACGCCGGGAGGCTCAATCCGGCAAACCAGAAGCCCAGCGCCGCACCGGGAAGGATGCCGTGGGCGACGGCATCGCCGATCAGGCTCATGCGCCGCAGGATCAGAAACACGCCCAGGGGCGCCGTGCTGCACGCCAGGAGCAGTCCACCGAGCAGTGCGCGACGCATGAAGACGAATTCGTGGAAGGGTTGCCAGAGATGCGCAGCCGCGATCATCAGGCCACCTGCGATTGAGGTGGTTGGTGGATCAGTTCGGCGCTCCGGCCGAATACACAACCGCTGTGTTTGATCAGCAATGTGTGCGGGATGTGCTCGCGGACAGCGGCGAGGTCATGGCACACGACCACCAGCGTCCGGCCTTCGAACTGCCACTCGTGTATGTGTTTCCAGAGCAATGCCTGGCCGAGCTCATCGAGGGCCGCATGGGGTTCGTCGAGCAGTAGCAAGGGCGCGTCAGTCAGGCTCAAACGGGCGAGCAGGGCACGTTGCAATTCGCCACCGGAGAGGGCTTGCAAGGGGCGATCTTCCAGACCGCTCAGGCACCAGTTTTCGAAGACGGTTGCCAATCGTTGGCTGCGGATTTCGGCTGATTGTTTGTTGCCCCAGAAACCGGCGGCGACCAATGACTGAAGGCTGATCGGAAATTGCCTGTCCAGGTGTTGTTGCTGAGGCAGGAACGACACACCGCCCTTGAGTGGAACATTCAATCGCACCTTTCCGGCCAAAGGCTTTTGCATGCCGGCGATGACCTTCAACAGGCTGCTTTTCCCAGAGCCATTCGCACCGATGATCGCGGTCAGGCTGCCCCTCGGCAGCTCGAGGTCCAGTGCCGGGGTGAGTGGCTGTCCCGGTGCGCCCCAGCGCAAGGCATGGCAAGCAATCATGCGATCTCCCAGTTGAAACGGCTTTCGGCTACGGCGTCATGGGCGTGCAGGCTTTCGGCGTGGATCACACGAATGTGGAAGGCATTGATGCCTGTGGAGCGTTTCAGGGCCAGATTCAAACGGCGTGCGGCGTCCTCGCAGAACATCAGGTTCTGACCATTGGCCAAGGCGAAGGCCTGTTCGTCGGCGCGTTTTACCGCTGTTTGAACGGCTGTGCCCAGTGCAGCTTCGGCGTCGTTGATGACGGCGATCAGAGGTAACTCATCCAGGAAGTCCGCCAGCCGTACGCGCAACTGTGCGCTGCTGCGTTGGCTGTGAGGTGTGGCGACGATGCCGTTCGTGGAGCCGAGCCACGCTAAAACGTCAGCGTGTTGCAATGACTTGTTGGCGAAATCATCGACGAACTGCTGTTGTATCAACTGTCGAGAAAGGGCCGCAGAACACGGACAGGTTGAGGAATAAGCCACATCGATTTTTAGTTCCACGTGGAACATCGCATTTTTCAAACGCGCTTCGATGCTCACCGGATAGCTTTTCCAACCAGACAGTGGGCTGATCAGCGCCGGTCTTTTCAGCAGCACTTCGGCGTGAATGGTTAAGTGCGCACTGCTGGACAGTCCTTCATGACTCTCAAGAAAACGCTGCAAAACCCGCTGCAATAAAGCCGGTGAAAGGTTTTCCTGCTCCAGCAATTCAAGCGCCAGATAGAGCCGTGACATGTGAATGCCGCGCGCATTGCCATCGTCGAGGCTCACGCCGGCATCGGCCTTTGCATTCAAGCGTTGGCCATCAAGCAAAACAGGAAGAGCAATGTCGCACATGCCCACCCACTCCAGTGGCAGGGCTTGGCGTGAGGCCTGCGCGGCGATATCCGGCAGAGTCAGCGCATTCATGAGCAGGTCCATCGTGGGAGTAGATTCGACATGTTATAGTATAACAATTAAATCGACGATGCTTTTTTCATGAGCAGGTTTTCATCATGCCCGGGCGCCACGTGCTTAACCTGATTTCGGCCGGTGCGGGCCTAGCAGCCCGTGATCCGGTTGCAGGTGAACTTCGCACTGCTGCCACCGGAACTGGAAAACCGGTTGATCGTGGTCCAGCCGACGCGTTGGTTGTAGCCAACCCAGGCTTCGCCATCGGAAGCGATGCCAGTGAAAAACGTGAGCTGACCGTAGCGGCTATTGGTCTGTACCCAATAGCGTTTTCCGGCCATTTCGAAACCTCGCAGGTAGATCGTGCTTCCGGCGGTGTTGACGCTGTAGGCGTTGCCATCCGTATCCACGCAGGCCAGCAGGTTAGCGCTGCGGGTGCACTTGGCCAGGCTCGGGACCTGTGCCATCGCGTCGGCAGCCACCAGCAGGGAAAGCATGATCAGTGCAGTTTTCAGGGCGTTGCGCATGGGCTTTCTCACGTCGGAAGCGGCATTCAGCATCCTGTCCTTTACCCGGCTGGGCAAGAGGGGATGGTTTATTTGTGGTGTTACAGTATAACATTGTGTAAGCCAGACACAGCTATCGGGTATCCCCGTGAGGAATATGCAGATGTCCAACCGACTCCCCGTGACCGTTCTCTCCGGCTTTCTTGGTGCCGGAAAGAGTACACTTCTTAATTACATACTACGTAATCGCGATGGTTTGCGGGTTGCAGTCATCGTCAACGATATGAGCGAAATCAACGTCGATGGCACCGAAGTCCAGCGTGATGTCAGCCTTAATCGGGCTGAAGAACGGTTGGTGGAAATGAGTAACGGGTGTATTTGCTGTACGTTACGTGAAGACTTGCTCGAGGAGGTGAGCCAACTCGCCAGGGAGGGTCGCTTTGACTATCTGCTGATCGAATCCACCGGCATTTCCGAACCGCTGCCGGTGGCGGAAACCTTCACCTTTCGCGATGAAAACGGTCAGAGCCTCAACGACATCGCACGTCTCGACACCATGGTCACGGTGGTCGACGGCATGAACTTCCTGCTCGATTACCAGGCTGCCGAAAGCCTGGCCTCCCGGGGGGAAACACTTGGCGAAGAAGACGAACGTTCAATTACCGATCTGTTGATTGAGCAGGTCGAGTTTGCCGATGTGATTTTGCTCAGCAAGATCGACTTGATCAGCAGCCACCAACGCGAAGAACTGATCGCCATCCTCGAGTGGCTCAACGCCCGGGCGGAAATCATTCCGATGACGATGGGCGAAATCCCTTTGGATAAAATCCTCAACACCGGTCGTTTTGACTTCGAAAAGGCTGCCCAGGCGCCGGGATGGTTGCGGGAGCTGCGCGGGGAGCACGTGCCGGAAACCGAAGAATACGGCATTGCTTCCAGCGCTTACCGGGCACGTCGGCCGTTCCATCCGCAGCGTTTCTTCGACTTCATCAATGGCCCCTGGGACAACGGCAAGCTGTTGCGTTCAAAGGGCTTTTTCTGGCTGGCGAGCAAGCATATGGACGCCGGCAGCTGGTCCCAGGCCGGTGGATTGATGCGCTATGGTTTTGCCGGGCGCTGGTGGCGTTTCGTACCGAAAAACCAATGGCCGCAGGACGAAGAAAGTACCACCGGGATCATGAAGAACTGGACCGCCGACAGCGGGGATTGTCGCCAGGAACTGGTGTTCATCGGCCAGAACATCGACTTCACGCAGCTCACCGCCGAACTGGACGCCTGCCTGCTGACCGATGAGGAAATGGCGTTGGGCGTAGAGGGCTGGCGTTTGCTGCCTGATCCATTCGGCCCTTGGTACGAAGAAGCTGCCTGATCCTCTGATGGCGCTTCAAGGCTTGAGCCAGGTGCCCTGGCTCTGGGCCTCGCAGTACGGCTGCAAATACGCCGCGTCAGTGGCAACGCCGTAATAGTGAATATCCTGGCGGTAGGGCATATTGGCGACTTGGGCGTTGCTGCAGATGCCAAATGCGCCGCCGGGGCATTGATCGACATACTGCACATCGACTTTCTGCCCAGCCAGGTTCGGCTGGCAGAAACCATCGGCGAAGAGTTTTGGCGGGATGTTGCGGTTCTGCTGGCAAACCTGGACATCAAGCCGCGCGGCCTGGCTGTGAACCACGCAGGCCTGGGCCAGCGCCTCGCCTGAAACGAGTGCCAGGAGCAACGACAAGCCAATCAACCGCATCCATCACCTCCTCAGAAATCATCGACCATGCTGCAGAATATCCCCACTCATGTCATTGCCGGTCCGTTGGGCGCCGGCAAGACCAGCCTGATCAAGCACCTGTTGGCCCAACGCCCGGCAGGCGAGCGGTGGGCGGTGTTGATCAACGAGTTTGGCCAGATCGGTCTCGACGCTGCGCTACTGACCCGGGACGCCGATGGTATCGCACTGGGTGAAGTGGCCGGGGGCTGCCTGTGTTGCGTCAACGGTGCACCCTTTCAGATTGGTCTTGGGCGTTTGTTGCGCAAGGCGCAGCCGGATCGGCTGTTCATCGAGCCCTCGGGGCTGGGGCATCCGGCGCAGTTGCTCAGGCAATTGAGCGAAGCGCCGTGGCAAGGCGTGTTGGCTGTTCAGCCTTGTGTGCTGGTACTGGACGCCCAGGCGCTCGCCGCTGGCAAGCCGTTGCCGGATGCACAACAGCAAGCCCTGAGCCTTGCGGGACTGTTACTGCTGAACAAGTCCGAAGGTCTCGAGGAAGACAGTCGCCAGCGAGTCGCCACGCTATTGCCGCCGACCCCCCTGTGCTGGACGCAACAGGCGGTTTTACCCTTGAGCGAGCTGCCGGGGCTGAATGCCAAAGCGCGGGCAGGTGTGGATAACTTCGTCCTGCCCAAGGGATTGGCGCAGCCGCCGGCGGTCTGGAGCGATCCCGCGTTGCCCATTTGCTTGAGTCAGGAACAGGACGGAGGCTGGAGCATCGGGTGGCGTTGGCACCCAAGCCAGGTATTTGATGCCACGCTGGTTGGCCGGTGGCTTGAAGGCCTTGGCTGGAGGCGGGCGAAGCTGGTTATCCACAGTACCCACAAATGGGTTTCGGCGAACGCGGTGGATAACTCGGTGCTGGACTGGCAGCCCAGTGAATGGCGGCAGGATTCACGCATCGAGCTGATTTTCAGTGAACCCCAGGATGCAGAGCGGTTGCAGCGTGAGCTGGCAGCGTGCCGAGCCGAATCGGCTTAACGGCTCACGGCCGCCACTTGGTATGTTCCTGACGCCACTGGCTCAGCTCGATTACTTCTGCGCGAGGCTTTACCACATCGACCACTGGTTCGGTTTCGTCGAACGGGACCGGGTAGGGCGCCAGTTCAATCTGTGCGCTGTGCGCGCCGAACTGGGTGATGGTGCCGTTGTGGCGGGTTTCGCCGGTCACGGTGAACTCGAAGTTATACACACGGGCCAGGCGTCGCCGACCACTGGCATCCCTGATTAACGCGATTCTTTTCAAGGCCACGTTGCCGTCGAGCAATTCGATCCCGAGCTTGGTGCAATGCTGCTTGACCCGCTCCAGCGCGCGCTCGCGCAAGCCGTGGTTGTGCCATAGCCATGCGCCGGCAGTGGCGAACAGCATCAGCACGAATATATTTCCAAGGGTCAGCATCAACAGGGTGCTCCAACAAGATAGTGTCAGCTTAACTGCGTCGCTGGTCTGTCGTACAGGCTGCGTTTAGTCGCATACTGCGCGGCTAGAATTTCAATCGTTTTACGGAAATCCACCGCATGAAACGTACACCGCATTTGCTCGCTATCCAGTCCCACGTGGTATTCGGTCACGCCGGCAACAGTGCCGCGGTTTTCCCGATGCAACGGGTCGGGGTGAATGTCTGGCCGCTCAACACCGTGCAGTTCTCCAATCACACCCAGTACGGTCAATGGGCCGGTGAAGTGCTGGCGCCGCATCAGATACCTGAGCTGGTCGAGGGTATCGCGGCGATTGGCGAGCTGGGCAACTGCGATGCGGTGCTCTCCGGTTACCTCGGCAGTGCGGCCCAGGGCCGGGCGATCCTGACGGGGGTGGCGCGGATCAAGTCGATGAATCCCAAGGCACTGTACCTGTGTGACCCGGTCATGGGGCATCCGGAGAAAGGCTGCAGTGTTCCGGCGGAAGTCAGTGATTTTCTGCTGGAGGAGGCCGCCGCCGTAGCGGACTTCATGTGCCCGAACCAGCTGGAGCTGGACAGTTTCTCCGGGCGCAAGCCGCAATCGCTGTTCGATTGCCTGGCCATGGCGCGTGCATTGCTGGCGCGCGGCCCGAAAGCGGTGCTGGTCAAGCATCTGGACTACCCAGGCAAGTCGGCAGAGGTCTTCGAGATGCTGCTGGTGACAGCCGAAGGCAGCTGGCATTTGCAGCGCCCATTGCTGGCGTTCCCGCGTCAGCCGGTGGGCGTGGGCGATCTGACGTCCGGGCTGTTCCTGGCACGTGTGCTGTTGGGTGACAGCCTGGTGGCCGCGTTCGAGTTCGCGGCGTCGGCGGTGCATGAAGTGCTGCTGGAAACCCAGGCCTGTGCCAGCTACGAGCTGGAACTGGTTCGGGCTCAGGACCGGATTGCCCATCCGCGGGTGCGCTTCGAGGCGACCTCGATCAGCCTCTGATTGAGCGTTGAGCCCATTCGCGAGCAAGCCCGCTCCCACATTTGATCTTCGGTGTTGCATAGATCCAGTGTGGGAGCGGGCTTGCTCGCGAAGGCTATCTAGAGAACACCGTCAACCTGACTGAACAAACTCAGGCGTCGCCCTTGATCTCCTGATAACGCTTTTCCAGTTCCTGGCGAATCTGCCGGCGCTGCTGGGCCTGGATGAAGCGGCGCTTGCTCTCGCTGTTGTCCGGTTGCAGCGGCGGTACCTGGGCAGGTTTACGCTGGTCATCCACCGCGACCATGGTGAAGAAGCAGCTGTTGGTGTGACGCACCGATCGCTCGCGAATGTTCTCGGTCACCACTTTGATGCCCACCTCCATGGAGGTGTTGCCGGTGTAGTTGACCGAGGCGAGAAAGGTCACCAGTTCGCCGACATGGATCGGCTCACGGAAAATGACCTGGTCCACCGACAGGGTCACCACATAACGGCCGGCATAGCGGCTGGCGCAGGCGTAGGCCACTTCGTCGAGGTATTTGAGCAGGGTGCCACCGTGAACATTGCCAGAGAAGTTGGCCATGTCAGGGGTCATCAATACCGTCATCGACAGCTGGGCGTTTCCGGGTTCCATAGCATTCTCACGGGTCAAGGCCAGGTTTGAGGGATGCACCTCTGCGGGTGCCTCGGCGGTTTTTTCAAACCGACAGTTATCGGGACGCCGGGCGCAGAGTCGCCGTCACGCCGGATCGATCTGTTTCCATATATTGCACCGCCTTTCTGCCAGAAGTCGCGGTGTTACCCTGCAAAAAGCCCGGACACAGGGGCATTTCCTACGCGCAAAGCAGACTTTTGCTCGGCTCGATCAGACCATTCCTGCGTCTGTGAGTCGGGCAACTTCAATCAGGGAGCCGCTCGCCATGCATGCCATCAGTTTCATTCAGGATCTGGCAGTGATCATGTTGATCGCAGGTGTGGTGACGGTGGTTTTTCATCGCCTGAAACAACCGGTGGTGCTGGGCTATATCGTGGCCGGTTTCATCATTGGCCCGCATACCCCGCCATTCGGCCTGATCCATGACGAAGAAACCATCAGGACCCTGGCCGAACTCGGGGTGATATTCCTGATGTTCTGCCTGGGCCTGGAGTTCAGCCTGCGCAAGTTGTTCAAGGTCGGTGCCACGGCCTTCATCGCGGCATTCCTGGAAATCGTGCTGATGATCTGGATCGGCTACGAGATCGGTCGCTGGTTTGACTGGAACACCATGGATTCACTGTTCCTCGGCGCGATCCTGGCGATTTCCTCAACCACCATCATCGTCAAGGCACTCAATGATCTGAAGTTGAAGAACGAGCGGTTTGCGCAGTTGATATTCGGTGTGCTGATCGTTGAAGACATTCTGGGCATCGGCATCATCGCGCTTCTGTCCAGCATCGCCGTCAGTGGTACGGTCAGCTCCGGCGAAGTGTTTTCTACAGTGGGCAAACTGTCGCTGTTCATGATCGTCGCATTGGTCATCGGCATTCTGATGGTGCCGCGGTTGCTGGCCTACGTGGCCAGGTTCGAGAGCAACGAAATGCTGCTGATTACCGTGCTGGGCCTGTGTTTCGGCTTCTGCCTGCTGGTGGTCAGGCTTGAATACAGCATGGTCCTCGGCGCGTTCCTGATCGGCGCGATCATGGCTGAATCCCGGCAACTGCTGAAAATCGAGCGCTTGATTGAACCGGTTCGAGATCTTTTCAGCGCGATTTTCTTTGTGGCCATCGGGCTGATGCTCGATCCGGCGATCCTGCTTCAGTACGCCTGGCCAATCGCCGTAATCACCGTAGCCGTGGTGCTCGGCAAGATGCTGTCCTGCGGCCTTGGCGCGTTTATCGCCGGTAATGACGGACGCACCTCGCTGCGGGTCGGGATGGGTCTTTCACAGATTGGCGAATTCTCTTTCATCATTGCTGCACTGGGCATGACGTTGCAGGTCACCAGTAACTTTTTATACCCGGTGGCTGTGGCGGTGTCGGTGATCACGACCTTGCTGACGCCTTATCTGATTCGCGCGGCTGATCCATTGTCGATCAAGCTCGCGGGCGTCATGCCGGAACGCCTGGGACGGGTGTTGGGGATGTACGGCGAATGGCTGCGCAGCATCCAGCCTCAGGGCGAGGGGGCGTTGCTGGCGTCGATGATCAGAAGGATTTTGCTGCAGGTCGGGGTCAACCTGGCATTGGTGATCGCGATTTTCTTCTCGGGCGCGTACTTCGCCGAACGCATGTCGGCTTACGTGCAAGTCTGGATCAGCGACCCGAGCTGGCAGAAGGCATTGATCTGGGGTGGGGCGCTATTGTTGTCGCTGCCTTTTTTGATTGCGGCGTACCGCAAGCTCAAAGCCCTGTCGATGTTGCTGGCGGAAATGGGCGTCAAGCCAGAGATGGCCGGGCGCCACACGCAGCGAGTGCGCAGGGTGATCGCCGAAGTGATCCCGATCCTGTCGCTGCTGGTGATCTTTTTGCTGTTGGCAGCCTTGTCGGCCAGTATTCTGCCGACCAACAAGTTGCTGGTACTGATCGCCGTGGTCGCGGCCGCCGTGGCGGCGCTGCTGTGGCGCTGGTTCATTCGTGTGCATACGCGGATGCAGGTAGCGTTGCTGGAAACCCTCGACAATCACAAGGAGTCGTCCGGGCATTGACCACCCAGCAGCGTTGACTGGATCAGCTTTCGAGCCAGACGTCCCGTGCCCAGTGCCATACCGACTCCCAGGTTTCTTCGGCGATCAGCTCTTCTTCGGCCTGCCAAAGCACCACGGTGCCGTCCTCTTCGACACAGTAGTAGTCGTCACCGTCCTGGCAGATCGGGATCAGGCTGCGATCGACGCCGGCGTCCCAGGCGTTGGCGGCAACGTCGGGCAGGTAGGTGTGGGATTGCGGGTCGGTCACGGTGACCGGCTCCAGGCTACCGTAGACCACGTCGCTGACGGTCAGCAGAAACTCTCTGAAGACGAACGGAATGTCGATGAACAGTTGTTCTTCGATTTCGACCAGCAGGTCTTCGTCAGGCAATTCCAAGGGGACCGGTACCGGTTCGTTGGCTTCACGCAGTTGTTCGATGATTTCTTCCACGTCCGGGATCCTCTTGCTTGTATGGCGCGGTTTATATGGGGCGGTTTATACAGTAGCTTGCTATAGATGCAACCGCGAAATAGAAAACCCCGGCCGAGGCCGGGGTTTTCTTTTCAGCAAGTGAAGCGCGGTGCGGGATCAGCCGTTCTGGCGGATACCTGCCACCAGCCAAGGCTGGTTTTCGCCCTGTGCACGTTCCATGTTCCAGCTTTCGCTGAAGACTTCGCCCTGGTCGAAACGCGAGGTTTTCGACACGCCGGTGAAAGTCAGGGTGGCAATGGTCTT
The DNA here is from genome assembly GCF_053628995.1 of Pseudomonas sp. AP3_22 TE3818. Taxonomy (NCBI): domain Bacteria; kingdom Pseudomonadati; phylum Pseudomonadota; class Gammaproteobacteria; order Pseudomonadales; family Pseudomonadaceae; genus Pseudomonas; species Pseudomonas sp. AP3_22 TE3818. Next base: position 181,024 of record NZ_JBRJHL010000001.1, read on the forward strand.
GTCGGCGCGATCATCCACACCGTCCAGTTGCACATTGAGGTTATCAATGTAGGTGGACTGGAAACCGTCGCCCAGGTCGGCACGCTCACGCTTGAGGAACTCCAGCATTTGCGGGGTCACGAACTCGGCGATCTTGTCCATTTCATTGGCGTCCCAGTGCTGTTGCAGGGACTGGAAGTGATTGCGCGCCGCTTCGACGAAGTTTCTTTCGTTGAACCAGGCTGGAGCGTTGATCACTGGACGAGCGGCAACAGGCGCTGGCGAACCACCGAAGATCGAACCACCGGCAGGCTTCTGTTCGAACGCTTCACGTTGCATCGGCGCGTGGCCGGCCGGCGCGTAATGCTCCTGCTGCTTGCGACGACGGGCGGCGATAAAGCGGAACACCAGGAATGCGATGACAGCCATGATCAGGATGTCGAAGATCTGCATGCCCTGGAAGCCGTCGCCCATGAACATGGATGCCAGCAGGCCGCCGGCCGCGATACCGGCCAGCGGGCCGAGCCAGCGCGAAGCGCCACCGGCCTTGGCAGCGGCGCCAGCGGCACCGGCAGCACCCGCGGTCGCCGCAGCGCCGCCCATGCCTGGAGAAGAAGGAGCCATCTGGCTGGTCTGGTGCGTCGGCGCAGCGCCTGCGCTTTTGCCACCACCGAAGCGCTTGGCGGCATTGACGTCGAGACTCATCGTCAGGCCGATGCACAACGCCATGGCGATGCTAAGAAAACGTTTCATAAAGGGAATTCCCATTTGTGGAAGGCACGCGCGCCATGTTGCACAGCTGAAGTGTTACTGGCTAGCGGCAGAGTGTTTCGGGCTTTTGCCTGACAGGTTTCATTCAGCTTCAGTCAGTGCAATAGGGCCTTTTGACTTTGAACTGTCAGATGAGTGGATGAGTTTTGTAGGACGATCGCCTAGCGACGTAGTGCCAGCATGACGACCCCGGCCGTGATCAGACCGATTCCGCCCCATTGGCGCAGGTCAAGTTTTTCACCCAACAGGACTACGCCAAGAACGGCCACCAGCACCACGCTGAGTTTGTCCACCGGGGCAACCAGTGACGCCGGACCGACCTTGAGTGCACGGAAATAGCAGATCCACGACGCACCGGTGGCCAGGCCCGACAACAGCAGGAACAGGTAGCTCTTCGCAGAGATCGATCCTAAAGACTGATATTGGCCCGTGGCGTACAAAATCAAGGCCAGGCTGACCAAGACCACGATCGTACGCAGCAGGGTGGCGAAGTCGGAATTGACGTTTTCGATGCCGACTTTCGCGAAAATGGCAGTCATCGCCGCGAATGCCGCCGATAAAAGGGCCCAGAATGTCCAGGAAGAAAAGAAGCCTGAGCCCATGCTTTTTTGCACCTTATTCAGATCAATATCTGTAAGACCACACGGAACCCTGTGGGAGCGGGCTTGCTCGCGAATGGGTACACCGTGGTAGTGCAGTAATACCGCGTTATCGTTCTTCGCGGGCAAGCCCGCTCCCACAAAGGTCCTCTGTCTGGTTCAGATCGCTTCCAGCTTGGCGTAACCCAGCATCAGCCACTTGCTGCCTTCGCTGAAGTTCACCTGCACCCGGGCCTGGGCACCGGCGCCCTCGAAGTTGAGGATCACGCCGTCACCGAAGATCGAATGACGCACGGTCTGACCCAGACTGAAGCCGGTTTCCGGAATTTCGCTACCGCTGAACAGGTTGCTGCCACTCATCGACTGGTTGCCACCAAACGGCCGGCTGACGCTGTTGGACAACCGTACTTCCTGAATAAGGCCTTTCGGCACTTCGCGTACGAAGCGCGACACCTTGTTGTAGGTCTCGCTGCCATAAAGGCGTCGGGTTTCAGCGTAGGTCATCACCAGGTTCTGCATCGCCCGGGTAATGCCGACGTAGGCCAGACGACGTTCTTCCTCAAGGCGGCCGGGTTCTTCCAGGCTCATCTTGTGCGGAAACAGGCCTTCTTCCATGCCCACCAGGAACACGTAAGGGAATTCCAGGCCTTTGGCGCTGTGCAGGGTCATCAGTTGAATGCTGTCTTCGTGCTCGTCGGCCTGGGTATCGCCGGCCTCCAGCGACGCGTGACCGAGGAACGCGGCCAATGGCGTCAGGTCTTCGTCTTCTTCGCTGTTTTCGAAGTTGCGGGCGGCGCTGACCAGTTCCTCAAGGTTTTCCACCCGGGCCTGGCCTTTCTCGCCTTTTTCCGCTTCGTGATAGGCGATCAGCCCCGACTGCTCGATGACGGTCTGGGTCATCAGGTGCAGCGGCATTTCCATGCACTTGGCGGCGAGGTTCTCGATCAACTCGATAAACGCGCCAAGGGCGCCGGCCGCACGACCGGTCAGGCCTTTGTTGGCCACCAGTTGGCGCATCGCTTCCCACATCGACACATCGCTGTGGCGCGCATGGTCACGGATCGCCTCGACGGTTTTCTCGCCGATGCCGCGGGCCGGCACGTTGATCACCCGTTCCAGCGCGGCATCGTTGCCCCGTCCTTCGAGCAACCGCAGGTAAGCCATGGCGTTCTTGATTTCCGCGCGTTCGAAGAAGCGCTGACCGCCATAGATGCGGTACGGAATGCGTTCACGCAGCAGCGCTTCTTCCAAAACCCGTGATTGGGCGTTGGAGCGGTACAGAATCGCGATATCGCTGCGAGCCAGGCCGGTTTTCAGCGCGCTTTCTATGGTTTCAACAACGTAGCGTGCTTCGTCGTGTTCGTTGAAGGCGGCATACAGATTGATTGCCTCGCCGTCGCCACCGTCGGTCCACAACTCTTTGCCCAGGCGTCCGGTGTTGTTGGCGATCAAGGCGTTGGCTGCCTTCAGGATGCCGGCGGTGGAGCGGTAGTTCTGCTCCAGGCGAATGGTTTCGGCGTCCGGGAAGTCTTCGGAATACTGGTAGATGTTCTCGATTTTCGCGCCACGCCAGCCGTAGATCGACTGGTCGTCATCGCCCACCACCATCAGGCTGTCGCCACCCTTGGCCAGCAGGCGCAACCAGGCGTATTGCACGGCGTTGGTGTCCTGGAACTCGTCCACGAGGATGTGCCGGAAGCGCTTTTGATAGTGTGCGAGCAGGCCTGGGTGATCGCGCCACAGATCGAGGGCGCGCAGCAACAGTTCGGAGAAGTCGATGACACCGGCGCGCAGGCACGCGGCCTCGTAGGCCTCATAGATGCCGCGCATGGTCGCCAGGAACAGATCGCCACTGGCTTGAATGTGTTGCGGGCGCAGACCTTCGTCTTTCTGCCCGTTGATGAACCATTGGGCCTGACGGGCCGGCCAGCGTTGCTCGTCCAGGCCGAGTTCGCGGATCACCCGCTTGACCAGCCGTTGCTGGTCATCGCTGTCGAGGATCTGGAAAGTCTGGCTCAAGCCTGCTTCCTGCCAGTGCGCCCGCAGCAAGCGGTGCGCCAGGCCGTGGAAGGTGCCGACCCACATGCCGGCCGGGTTGATACCCATCAGTTGCTCGATGCGCTGGCGCATCTCGGCAGCAGCCTTGTTGGTGAAGGTCACCGACAGGATGGAGTGGGGCGAGGCGTTTTCAACCTGGATCAGCCAGGCGATACGGTGCACCAGCACTCGGGTTTTACCGGAACCAGCACCGGCCAGGACCAACTGACGACCCACGGGGGCCGCTACGGCCTGGCGTTGGGCATCGTTGAGGGAGTTCAGCAGAAGGGAGAGATCATCGCGCATCGGGGCATTCTAGGGGGCCGCGTCACACCGGGCAAACCCCGCTTCGCATTAACCGATGAAAGTTATGCGAGGGACGACCGGTCAGTCATCGGCCGCAGGCGTTGGCGGGGCGTGCCTTGAGCGTTTTCAGGGTGAGGCGGCAGCTGAAAAAATTGGCGATTTATTGATCAGCAGCAGTTTGGTCCGGGCAATTGCTTGTGTATGCTCCGAGCAGTTTCGGGCCTATGCTCATCATTATAAGAACAAGAACATCGCCTATGACCCTCAGCTTCGACCTGTCGGGCCCCACTGTGGAGCCCCGGGTTATCAGAAAGCAATACGCCATGGAAATGGCGGTCGAACGCACGCGCCTGTTGTATCAGGGGTCGCTGTTGCCCACGTTGTTCATGCTGATCAATGGCCTGGTCTGTGCCGGGTTGCTCTGGAGTCCGCAGCGCTATTTCCTGGTCAGTGTCTGGCTGGTGTGGTTGTTGTCTTTGGTGGCATTGCGGGTGATTCAGGTCGCAGCCTTCGATTCGGCCATCCCCAATCGTCAAGCCCAGCCCATTTGGCGACGGATGTTTTTGCTGGGTTCCGGTCTCACCGGTCTGACCCTGGCCGGTGCCGGCATTGCCCTGGCTCCCGCCGATAACTTCATTCAGCAAGCCTGGGTCTTCGGCCTCATCGGTGCCGCAGCGCTCTCGGCCAGTGTGGCTTATGCAGTCAGTTTGCCGGCCTTTCTGTCTTTCACTTTGCCCTGTCTGCTACCGGCCATCGCCTATATGTTTTGGGGTGGTGACGAGCAGCAGCAGGGCTGGGGCTGGTTCGGGCTGATTCTGCTCGGTGCATTGAGTGTGGTTGCCTGGCAGGTCAATCGATTGATCGATCGGGGCTTGATGCGACGCTTTCAGAACCAGGCATTGATCGAACATCTACAGCGGGCGCAAAGCTGCAGTGACCAGCTCAATCAAAAGCTGGCCAAGGAGATCGAGCAGCGTCGACGCGCCGAGAACGAATTGCGAGAGATCCAGGTCGACCTGGAAAACCGCGTCGCTCAGCGCAGCCTGGAACTGGACGCCGCCAACCAGGCGCTGAGCAAGAGCGAAGCGCGCCTGGCGCTGGCATTGAAGGCCAGCGAGTTGGGGTTGTGGGACTGGAATCTGCAAACCGACGAAGTCCATCACACGCAGATTCAGGAGTTGTTCGGCCTGGAGCCGGACCAGGTCACGGCAATCCTGCGTCACCTCAAGCCGCGTCTTCACCCCGAGGACCTTCCGGCGCTGAAAAGGGCGCTGGTCGAGCATCTGAAGGGCCGCACCGAGGATTATCAAATCGAGTATCGCGTGCGCCATGGCGATGGCCACTGGGTCTGGATCGAGGACCGTGGGCGGGCGGTCGAGCGTGCCGAGAACGGACGGGTTTTGCGCATGGTCGGCACTCGGCGCGACATCAGCGTCAGCAAAAACCTGGAAGAGCAGCGGCAACTGGCGGCGACCGTATTCGAGGCGGCCAGCGAAGGGATTGTGATTTTCGACCCGAACTATGCCCTGATCGCAATCAATCAAGCCTTCAGTCGGGTGACCGGTTATGCCATCGAAGACATGATCGGACGCAATGTCGTTGAGTTGCCCTGCAGTCGCGATGCGCGTCGGCATTACGCCGCGATACATCAGGCGCTGGAGCAGCAAGGCAGCTGGCAGGGCGAATTGGTGGAAACCCGCAAGAACGGCGAGATGTATCCGCAATGGCTGCAATTGAATGCCGTGCGCGATAGCCGGGGAAATGTCAGCCATATCGTGGGCTTCTTCGCGGATCTTTCTGCCCGCCGGGAATCCGAAGAGCGAATGCGCTATCTGACCCATTACGACGAACTCACCGGTCTGGCCAACCGCGCGATGTTCCGCGAGCGCCTCAGCGAGGCTCATCAACGGGTACGACAGGGCGGTTATCGCAGTCTGGCGTTGCTGCACATCAATCTCGATCGGTTCAAGCAACTCAACGACAGCCTGGGGCATGAAGTCGCCGACCAGTTGTTGCAGAAAATGGCCCGGCGACTGGTGAATGCATTGCCTGAAGCAGACACCATCGCACGTCTGTCCGGCGATGAGTTTGCCGTGCTGTTCAACGCCTACGGCAACCTTTCGAGCCTGGCCCGGGTGGCGACTCGTCTGGCGACCAAGTTGCGCGTGCCGGTGACCATTGAGGGTCATGAGCTGGTGGTCAGCGCGTCCATGGGCATCAGCCTGCTCCCGGATAACGCCCGGGAAATTTCCGCGCTGGTCAGTCAATCGAACATGGCCATGCAGCACGCAAAGCATTTGGGCGGCAACAACTTCCAGTTCTACACCGACAGCCTGCAAGCCAGCACGCTGGAGCGTTTGCAGCTGGAAAACCAGTTGCGCAAAGCCATCGAAGAAAAGCAGTTGAAGGTGTTCTACCAACCCAAGCTGTGCCTCGCCACGGGCAAGCTGAATGCTGCCGAGGCGCTGGTGCGTTGGGATCATCCGACCATGGGCCGCGTGCCGCCGGGGGATTTCATCGGTCTGGCGGAAGAAACCGGATTGATCGGCCCGATCGGTGAGTTCGTGCTGCGTCAGGCCTGCTGGCAAGCCTGTGAGTGGCAGCGGCAGGGGCTCGATGCGATTCGGGTGTCGGTCAATCTGTCGGTGCATCAATTGCGCCAGGGAAAACTCGTCAGTCTGGTGCGCCAAGTGCTGGAGGAAACCGGGCTGGAGCCACGCTACCTGGAGCTGGAACTCACCGAAAGCCAGTTGCTGGACAGCGTCGAACACATCATCGCAACCTTCCAGCAGCTGCGTGATCTCGGGGTGAAACTGGCGATCGATGATTTTGGCACCGGGTATTCGTCTTTGAGTTATCTCAAACGCATTCCGGTGGACTACGTGAAGATCGATCAGGCGTTTATCCGCGGACTGGGCGAAGGCACCGAAGATGCGGCGATCACACGGGCGATCATTGCCATGGCCCATGGCTTGTCGTTGAAGGTTGTCGCGGAAGGGGTGGAGCACCAGGAGCAGCTTGAGTTTCTCAAGGCTGAGCGCTGCGATGAGGTGCAAGGTTATCTGATCAGTCGGCCGGTCGAGGCGCAGGTCCTGGCCGTTCTGCTGCGAGAGAATGGTGTGGATTGACCGAAATGGCTTCCCGTCAGGCCATGGCGGTCTGACGGGAAGTTTGCAGCGGGTATTCTTAATCGGTGATCAGTATTTCATTAATGCAGACCAGTAACTTGTCTTCGAAATAAATGCTGACGCTAGTGATATCGGGAATGTCGGTAGACTTATATTCGACGTGCTTTTTCGTTAGGACGGTTAGTCCAATTCCGCTGGTATCTATTTGCAGGTCAAGTCGCAAATCACATGGCTTGTCCTGAATTTCACTTCGTACCAGTCTTGGTGTATGGGCCGAATTTGTTACGGTTACGTTGCCAAAGACACGGAAGGAAGCAGCACCTGGCATGCGGTCAATTTGGGCGGTCCAATCGCGGGTGGCAATTTTAATGCTCATGATGGGTAACTCCTGTAATTAATTTATTTGCGTCCTGCCTGTTTAATATATCCAGCTTTATTTAACTTGTGGGTGGTGGTGGTTAACTTGTTTGTAAGTTGATGTGGGGGCGGGTTGTTAACTAATTAAGTACTAGTGGTGTTTGAAGCGAGAGTCGCCTTTTCGCGGCACCGCCAAAAGGCGCACGTGGAGGAGCAGCTGAAAATCTGGCAATGAGCGCTACATGGAGCGCGCGTGCCTGAATGCCGAGGGATGTGGTTACGCTTTGAGGAGGCAAAAAGCCGATTCATGTAGTATAACTACAAGCGTGCTACATCCCCGGCGCCTGCCAATAACAAAGAGTCCAGCCCTTTGAATCTGCTGCAACACATCGCCCAGTCTCGCCACCTGTTACGCAAGTCGGAGCTCAAGGTCGCCGACCACGTGCTGCTTGATCCTGCGGCCGTGATGCACAGCTCCATGGCCGACCTGGCCCACAGCGTGGGCATCAGTGAACCGACCATCGTGCGTTTTTGCCGTGCCATCGGTTGTTCCGGCTTTCAAGACCTGAAGCTGAAGCTGGCCCAGAGCCTGGCGGCCGGTGCGAGTTTTGGCCAGTTTGCGATCCACGAAGACGATTCGGTCGCCGACTACAGCCTGAAGATCTTCGACACCACCCTGCACACCCTGATGGAGGTTCGCGAGAAACTCGATCCGCTGGAGTTGCAGAGGGCTGTGACGCTGATGTCCCAGGCCCAGCGCGTCGAGTTCTATGGTTTTGGCGCTTCGGGTGCGGTCGCGGCGGATGCGCAGCACAAATTTTTCCGCTTGCTGCTTACCGCGGCGGCGTATTCCGATCCGCACATGCAGGCGATGTCGGCCGTGACATTGAAGCCGACTGACGTGGCCATCTGCATTTCCCAGTCGGGTCGTTCCAAGGACCTGCTGATCACCGCCAACCTGGTGCGCGAAAGCGGCGCTTCGTTGATCACGTTGTGCCCAAGCCAGACGCCATTGGCCGAGTTGTCGACGGTCAACTTGGCGATCGATGTGCACGAGGACACTGAAATCTATACGCCGCTGACCTCGCGTATCGCCCACCTGGTGGTGATCGATGTGCTGGCGATGGGCGTGGCCATGGCCCGCGGCCCGAGCCTGGTCAATCACCTCAAGAGCGTTAAACGCAGTTTGCGCAGTTTGCGGTTGTCGCCCAAGTCGGTGAAAGCGCTGGATGACTGACTTCAAGGCCGGCACCGACTCTGTGGCGAGGGGGCTTGCCCCCGTTCGACTGCGCAGCAGTCGCAATATACTCGGGGCCGCTGCGCCGCCCAACGGGGGCAAGCCCCCTCGCCACAGGTACAGTGGGCGCCCAACAAATTTTCATCAGTCTGTAACACCCGAGCCGCCAAACCGTCATCCCTCGCGCCTATCTTGAAACTCCCGTACTCGCCTTGGGAGACTCGAAATGGCCATGCCCTACGAAGAACGCAACAGCGCTGTCAAAACCCGTCGTCAGCAGGAAGACCAGCGCCGCATGGAATTCCGTCGCGCCATCGAAGATCGCTGCGAACGCCGTCAGCTTCTGGCCGAGATTGGCGATTTTCCGGAGTTGGAACTCAACTTCTGGCAGGCATCTCCCTCGACTTCCCGTCGAAACGCTCAACCAGCGCGCTGATCTGGATCCGTTCACTACGGATAAACGCCAGGAAGGCGTGAGCCACCGGTGACAGGCGTTTCGCCTTGGCCTGCACCAGGCACCAGCTGCGAAACAGTGGCAGCTCTTCGATGGGTAGCTCGATCAACCCACCGGTTGCCAGCTCAAGGTTCAGGGCGTGGCGCGTCAGCAGCGCAACGCCCAGGCCTGCCAGTACACATTCACGCTGAGCTTCGGCAGACGAGACTTCCTGGGTCTGGTTGAAGTGCACACGTTTTTCTTTGAAATATTCTTCGCACGCCAGCCGCGTCCCGGAGCCTGGCTCTCGCAGCAGCAGTGTGTAGGGCTCGAGATCCTGCAGGCGCAGCGGCCCCATATGACACAGCGGGTGATCCGGTGGCGCCACGGCGACGATCGGGTTGTTCAGGAATGGCAGGAACTCCAGGCCCATGTCCTGGGGCACCATGGACATGATCACCAGATCGTCGCGGTTGTCCGACAGACGCCGAATCACCTGGCCGCGATTGACCACCGTCAGTTGCAGGTTCACCTCCGGGTGCTGGCGTTTGAATGCGGCAAACAGATGCGGCACGAAATATTTGGCGCTGGATTCCACCGCCAGTTTCAGTTGCCCCTGCAACGAGCCCTGCATGTCCGACAGCTGCATGTCGAGGTTTTCCAGGCGTCCGAAAATATCCCGGCTGGCTCGCTGTAACGCTTCAGCGGCTTCGGTCATGTAGAGCTTTTTGCCGACATAATCGAACAAAGGCTGGCCAATCAGCTCTTCGAGCTGACGAATCTGCAGGCTGACGGCAGGTTGTGTGAGCGACATTTCGTCGGCCGCGCGGCTATAAGAGCGCAAATCACAGACCTCATTGAAGATCTGCAATTGCCGCAAAGTCATACGCATCAATGACTTACGCATTATCCGGTCACTCTCGTCGCTGGCTGGTGAATCAACTATAAGTCTTTACTTATGCACGACCCAATTTTTATTCATTTTTGTTAATCCCTTGTGGGCGCTAGTGTGGACCTGCGACCAAATTGAAACATTTGGTCACGCGTCGACCTGGGTCTAGCAGGTCGTGGGTACCACCGGCCTCAAGGGAAACTCCAAGTGATAACAAAGATCCTGATCGCCAACCGTGGTGAGATTGCCGTACGAATCGTACGTGCCTGTGCCGAAATGGGCATTCGCTCGGTCGCGATCTATTCCGACGCCGACCGCCATGCCCTGCATGTGAAGCGTGCAGACGAGGCCCACAGCATCGGGGCCGAACCGCTGGCCGGTTACCTGAACCCGCGCAAGCTGGTGAACCTGGCTGTGGAAACCGGTTGCGATGCGTTGCACCCCGGTTATGGCTTCCTTTCGGAAAACGCCGAACTGGCGGAAATCTGCGCTGAGCGCGGGATCAAATTCATTGGTCCATCGGCTGAAGTCATTCGCCGCATGGGCGACAAGACCGAAGCGCGCCGCAGCATGATCAAGGCTGGCGTACCGGTTACCCCGGGCACCGAAGGCAATGTGTCGGGCATCGAAGAAGCCCTGACCGAAGGTGATCGCATTGGCTACCCGGTGATGCTCAAGGCAACATCCGGTGGCGGTGGGCGCGGTATTCGTCGCTGCAACAGCCGTGAAGAACTCGAACAGGCTTTCCCTCGGGTCATTTCCGAAGCCACCAAGGCATTCGGTTCCGCGGAAGTGTTCCTGGAAAAATGCATCGTCAATCCCAAGCACATCGAAGCGCAGATCCTTGGCGACAGCTTCGGCAACGTGGTGCACCTGTTCGAGCGTGACTGCTCGATCCAGCGCCGCAACCAGAAGCTGATCGAGATCGCCCCGAGCCCGCAACTGACCCCGGAACAGCGCGCCTACATCGGCGACCTGTCGGTGCGTGCGGCCAAGGCTGTGGGTTACGAGAACGCCGGCACCGTGGAGTTCCTGCTCGCCGAGGGCGAGGTGTACTTCATGGAGATGAACACCCGGGTGCAGGTGGAACACACCATCACCGAAGAAATCACCGGGATCGACATCGTTCGCGAGCAGATCCGCATTGCCTCGGGCCTGCCGCTGTCGGTGAAGCAGGAAGACATTCAGCACCGTGGTTTTGCGTTGCAGTTCCGCATCAACGCCGAAGACCCGAAAAACAACTTCCTGCCGAGCTTCGGCAAGATCACTCGTTACTACGCGCCCGGTGGTCCCGGCGTGCGTACCGACACGGCGATTTACACCGGCTACACCATTCCACCGTTCTACGACTCGATGTGCCTGAAACTGGTGGTGTGGGCGCTGACCTGGGAAGAGGCGATGGACCGTGGTCTGCGCGCCCTCGATGACATGCGTCTGCAAGGGGTCAAGACCACTGCCGCGTACTACCAGGAAATCCTGCGTAACCCGGAATTCCGTAGCGGCCAGTTCAATACCAGCTTCGTTGAAAGCCACCCTGAACTGACCAACTACTCGATCAAGCGCAAACCCGAAGAGCTGGCCCTGGCCATCGCCGCCGCCATCGCCGCCCACGCAGGCCTGTGAGGAATAAAACAATGTCCAAGAAGATTCACGTAACCGACACCATCCTGCGCGACGCCCACCAATCGCTGCTCGCCACCCGCATGCGTACCGAAGACATGCTGCCGATCTGCGACAAGCTCGACAAAGTCGGCTACTGGTCGCTGGAGTGCTGGGGCGGCGCGACGTTCGACGCCTGCGTACGTTTCCTGAAGGAAGACCCGTGGGAGCGTCTGCGCCAACTGCGCGCCGCGCTGCCTAACACCCGCCTGCAAATGCTGTTGCGCGGCCAGAACCTGCTGGGCTACCGCCACTACAGCGACGACGTGGTCAAAGCCTTCGTCGCCAAGGCGGCTGTCAACGGCATCGACGTGTTCCGCATCTTCGACGCCATGAACGACGTGCGTAACCTGCGCGTGGCCATCGAAGCAGTGAAGGCTGCGGGTAAACACGCACAGGGCACCATCGCTTACACCACCAGCCCGGTGCACACCATCGAGGCCTTCGTGAACCAGGCCAAGCAAATGGAAGCCATGGGTTGCGACTCGGTGGCGATCAAGGACATGGCCGGTTTGCTGACCCCGTACGCCACCGGCGAACTGGTCAAGGCCCTGAAAGCCGAGCAATCGCTGCCCGTGTTCATTCACTCGCACGACACCGCTGGCCTGGCCGCGATGTGTCAGATGAAGGCTATCGAAAACGGCGCTGACCACATCGACACCGCGATCTCCAGCTTCGCCTGGGGCACCAGCCACCCGGGCACCGAGTCGATGGTCGCCGCCCTGAAAGGCAGCGAGTTCGACACCGGCCTGAACCTGGAGCTGCTGCAAGAGATCGGCCTGTACTTCTACGCCGTGCGCAAGAAGTACCACCAGTTCGAAAGCGAATTCACCGCCGTGGACACCCGTGTGCAAGTCAACCAGGTACCGGGCGGGATGATTTCCAACCTGGCCAACCAGTTGAAAGAGCAGGGCGCGCTGAATCGCATGAGTGAAGTGCTGGCCGAAATCCCGCGCGTTCGCGAAGACCTCGGCTTCCCGCCGCTGGTGACCCCGACCTCGCAGATCGTCGGCACCCAGGCGTTCTTCAACGTGCTGGCCGGCGAGCGCTACAAGACCATCACCAACGAAGTGAAGCTGTACCTGCAAGGCGGCTACGGCAAGGCGCCGGGCACCGTCAACGAACAGCTGCGTCGCCAGGCCATCGGCAGCGAAGAAGTGATCGACGTGCGTCCAGCCGATCTGCTCAAGCCGGAAATGGCCAAGCTGCGTGCCGATATCGGTGCTCTGGCCAAGTCTGAAGAAGACGTGCTGACCTTCGCGATGTTCCCGGACATCGGTCGCAAGTTCCTCGAAGAGCGCGCGGCTGGAACCCTGACACCTGAAGTGCTGTTGCCGATTCCGGAGGCCGGCAAGGTGGCTTCGGCGGGCGGCGAAGGCGTGCCGACCGAGTTCGTCATCGACGTTCACGGCGAAACCTACCGCGTCGACATCACCGGTGTTGGCGTCAAGGCTGAAGGCAAGCGTCACTTCTACCTGTCCATCGACGGCATGCCGGAAGAAGTGGTGTTCGAGCCGCTCAACGAGTTCGTCGGCGGCGGCAGCAGCAAGCGCAAGCAAGCCACTGCACCGGGCCATGTCAGCACCACCATGCCGGGCAATATCGTCGATGTGCTGGTCAAGGAGGGCGACACCGTCAAGGCGGGCCAGGCCGTGCTGATCACTGAAGCGATGAAGATGGAAACCGAAGTCCAGGCAGCCATCGCCGGCAAAGTCACCGCCATTCACGTGGCCAAGGGCGACCGGGTGAACCCGGGCGAGATCCTGATCGAGATCGAAGGCTGAGTTAACAGCCTCGATACAACGCTTTAAACCTCGGGGGGGCATGTGCTCCCCTTTTTTTTGGTTCTTTCACTGGTTTGGAGATCACATCATTTTCGACGCGGACGCGGTTTCCTGTAGGAGCTGGCTTGCCAGCGATGGTCGTTAACGATAACGCGTGTGAGCCGGATAAACGCGGCGCACTTAAGTCCATCGCCAGCAAGCTGGCTCCTACAACTTCACCAAACGCCTTTATCCTCGGCACTCGGCTAACGTCTTCAGTTGCCCCGACCCCGTCTGGTTCTCATCACTCAACCAACGCTCGAACCCAGTCCCAATCGCCGGCCATTCCGAATCCAGGATCGAGTACCACGCCGTATCGCGGTTCTGCCCCTTGACCACCATGTGCTGGCGAAACACACCCTCAAAACTGAAACCCAAACGCTCGGCCGCATATTTGGAGCGGGCGTTGGCGTTGTTGCATTTCCATTCCAGGCGACGGTAGCCGAGGGCGAAGGATTCCTTGGCCAGCAGGTAAACCGCCTCGGTGCTTTTCGGCGAGCGCTGCATCGGCGCACCGAAGGTGACGTGGCCGATTTCGATGCGGCCCTGGGCCGGGACGATGGACATCAGGCTGAGGATGCCCTGGACCTCGCCGCTGGCGCGATCGATCACGCTGAAAAAGTACGGGTCGCTATTGGCCGCGTGGTTGTTCAGCCAGTCGTTGAAGGCGCTGCGCTCCGGGAAGGGACCGTAAGGCAGGTAGTCCCAAAGTTTCGGGTCGGCGCCCGGGCCTTGCAGGGCTTTGAACAGGTCGTCGCCGTGGCGCGCCGGGTCGAGTTTTTCCAGGCGGATGAAGCGTCCTTCGATCAGTTGCGTCGTGGGGGCCGGGACGCCTTTCCAGTTGGCGAGTGAAGTCGACATGTTGTTCTCCTTGAACCTTAAATGGCTTTGCGAAACTGGATGAAACCAGGGCGTTCGGCGATGCGCTCATAGAGTTGGATCGCGGTGGCGTTGGTTTCGTGGGTCAGCCAGTGCACCTTGTTGCAGCCGTCGGCCTTGGCGGTGGTGTAGACGAATTCGATCAGTTGCCGGCCGACGCCGGTGCCTCGGGTTTCCGGGACCACCAGCAAGTCCTGCAGGTAGCAGGCGTTTTCGATGGCCCAGTTCGAACGATGGTAGATGAAGTGCACCATGCCCACCGCTTTGCCGTCAGCCCAGGCGAGGGCGGCGTGGGTTGGCTCATTCGGGTCGAGCATGCGCTGCCAGGTGCTGTGAGTTACAGCCGCCGGCAATTCGGTTTTATAAAAGCGCAGGTAGGCTTGCCACAGCGGCAACCAGGCCGCGTGATCACCGGCGGTGACTTGGCGAATGTCGATTTGACTCATGGTGATTTCCTTAGCGCATCAATTGGGCGAGGGCCTGGTCGTTGACGTCGGGGCTGGCGGCCAGGCCTTTGCGTACGCCGGCGATGTCGGCGGGGCTGCGGTTCTGGCTGAGCTTGCGCTTGCCTTCCAGACGGTCGATGGGAATGGCGAAACCGACGATGGCCTTGAGCATGCCGTCGATGTAATCGGCGGGGGCATCGGCCACTGACCACGGTTGGGCGCGGCCAGCTTCATGACGGTCGGTGAGGGTGCTGACGATGTCGAGCAGCCGCCCGCCATCGCTAAAGGTTTCGGCTCGGCCATAGGCGTGAACGGCGACGTAGTTCCAGGTTGGCACGACTTTGCCGTGTTCGGCCTTGCTCGGGTAGAAGCCGGGGCTGACGTAGGCGTCGGCACCGGCAAAAATCAGCAGGGCTTCGGCACCGTCGCGCAGGTCTTTCCACTGTGGATTGGCTTTGGCCAGATGCCCGTACAGCGTGCCGTTCAAGCCTTGTTCGCAATGCAGCAGCACCGGCACATGACTGGCTTGCAGGCCGCTTTCGCCGTGGGTCACCAATATGGCGAGACGGGTGGCGAGGATCAGTTCATGCAGTTGGGACAACTCGTCGATGGCAAAAGCGCGTGGCGTGTACATGGAGATATTTTCCTTGGCGAATGTCTTCATCCTAGGCAGGCTATTGGTCTGTTGTAAGAGCCATTAATGACCAATTTCATGGGTCCATTGTCATGACGGATGCGCCGCTTTCCCTGTCGTTCAACCCGGCTGGCATCGAACTCGACCGTCGCCTGGGGTTGAGTCGCCAGCTTTATCAGGCCTTGCGCCTGCGCGTCCTCGACGGACGATTGGCCAGTGGAACGCGTCTGCCAGCCAGTCGTGACCTGGCCGCAGCGCTGGCAATCTCCCGCAACAGCGTGGTGCGTGCCTACGATCAGTTGTACGCCGAAGGCTTCATTGAGGGGCGCGTCGGGGACGGCACTTATGTCGCGCAACTGCCTCAGGCGGCGTTGCCGGCAAAAAAACTATCCACAAAAATATCCACAGGCTTTTCAACAGGGTTATCAACAACCTTATCCACAAATTGGCTCGATTTACCTGTGGATCCATCCAGCAAAGTTATCCACAACGATCCGATGGCACGGGTGAAAAACAACCATTTACCCAGTCCGCCGAGCGGTCCGCCGCGGGCATTTCGGGTCGGTGTTCCGGCGTTCGATCTGTTTCCATTCGAGGTCTGGGCCAAGCTGAATGCGGCTTTCTGGCGCAAGCCGGATTTGCAGCAGCTGTGCTACGGCGACCCGGCTGGCGATGCGCGCCTGCGCGGGATGATTGCTGCGTATTTGCGCAGTTCCCGTGGCATGCAGTGCACGGCTGAACAAATTGTGATCACCAGTGGCGCGCAGCAGGGGATCAGCCTTTGTGCACAGCTGCTGGTGGAGCCTGGTGACGGGGTGGCGCTTGAAAATCCAGGGTATCGGGCGGCCGGGCATGCGTTCGCCGTGGCAGGTGCGCGGTTGCATGGGGTGGCGGTGGATGGCGAGGGCATCGACTGCGCTGAACTGGCACAGTTGCGCGATTGCCGTTTGACCTACGTCACCCCGTCCCATCAGTACCCCACCGGGGTGGTGATGAGCCTGGCTCGCCGTCTGGAGCTGCTGGCCTGGGCCGAGCGTACTCAGGGCTGGATCGTCGAGGATGACTACGACGGCGAGTATCGCTATAGCGGTGCGCCGCTGGCACCTTTGGCGGCACTGGATCGGCAAGGCCGGGTGCTCTACGTCGGCACGTTCGGCAAAGTGGCGTTTCCGGCGTTGCGCCTGGGTTACCTGGTGTTGCCGACGGGGCTGGTGCAGGCCTTTGCCCAACGCCGTGCCGTGGACGTACGCCATTCCGAGGTCAGTACCCAAGCGGTGATGGCCGAATTCATGGCGGCCGGGCATTTCCAGCGACATATCCGCCGCATGCGCCGTGCGGCGTTGAGTCGCCGTAATACATTGCTCAATGGCTGGCTGACGGAGATTCCCGGGGTCGGACCATTACCCACAGTCGCCGCCGGGCTGCACATGACCGTCCCCGTCGATAGCGTGGCGCGTGAACGTGAATTGATCGAATTGGCGCAAAGTGTCGATGTCGAGATCAACGGCTTGAGCAGCTATTGGCTGCCCGACTCCACGACGCCGATGGATCAGCGAGCGGGGCTGGTGTTGGGCTTTGCCGCGGTACCCGAAAAGGCAATCGAGGCGGCGCTGCTACGGTTGAGGGCGGTGTGGCGTGCCGGCTGAAGCGCGGGCAAAAAAAGACCTGCGTAAACGCAGGTCTTGATGATGATGGGAACGACGCGGTTGTCAGGTGCCGGACTTGATCTTGGTCCAGGCCCGGGTCCGCGCACGTTCGGCATCGCGCGGCAACGGTTGCAGGGTGTAGAGCGTGCTCATTGCCGTGTCGGTCGGGTACAGGTTCGGGTTGTTGCGGATCGCCGGGTCGACCAGTTCCGTGGCGTCCTTGTTCGGGTTCGGGTAGCCGACGAAGTCACTGACCGGCGCAATCACCTGGGGTTGCAGCAGGTAGTTGATGAAGGTGTAGGCGTCTTCCGGATTCTTCGCGCCCTTGGGGATTGCGAGCATGTCGAACCAGATCGGCGCGCCTTCCTTCGGCAAGCGCATGTCGACGATCACACCGTTCTTGGCTTCCTTGGCGCGGTTGGCGGCTTGCGAGAAGCTGCCGGAATAACCGACCGCGACGCAGATGTCCCCGTTGGCGATATCGGCCATGTACTTGGACGAGTGGAAGTAGGTGATATACGGGCGGATCTTCATCAGCAGCGCTTCAGCCTTGTCGTAGTCCGCAGGCTTTTTGCTGTTGGGGTCGAGGCCGAGGTGTTGCAGGGCCAGCGGTAAGATCTCCGAGGGCGAGTCGAGCAGGGCGACGCCGCACTGCTTGAGCTTGCTGATGTTCTCTTCCTTGAAGATCAGGTCCCAACTGTCCACTGGCGCGTTGTCGCCGAGCACGGCCTTGACCTTGTCCGGGTTGAAGCCGATCAGGATGGTCCCGTACATGTACGGCACGGCGAACTTGTTGCCCGGGTCGTTGGCTTCGATCAGCTTCATCAGCTTGGGATCGAGGTGGTTCCAGTTCGGCAGCTTGCTGCGGTCCAGTGGCTGAAACACGCCGGCTTCGATCTGCTTGGCGAGGAACACGTTGGACGGCACCACCACGTCGTAGCCGGAGTTGCCGGTCAGCAACTTGGCTTCCAGTGCCTCGTTGGTGTCGAAAATGTCGTAGACCAGTTTGGTCTGGCTGTTCTGGGCCTTGAAGTCTTCCAGGGCCTTGGGAGTGATGTAGTCGAACCAGTTGTAGACGCGCAACGTTCGTTCTTCAGCATGGGCAACGCCACTGAGCACCAGGGCGCCCAGGGCTGGAACGATCAAACGCTTGAGGCTTGTCATTGTTCTAATCCTCATTGGGCGCTTTCGAAACCTTCGAGAACGTTCACGGCGTTGATGCCGATTTCTTCTACCGCGTAGCCGCCTTCCATCACGAACAGCGTCGGTTTGCCGAGAGCCGCAATGCGCTTGCCCATGGCCAGGTAATCCGGGCTGTCGAGTTTGAATTGCGAGATAGGATCGTCCTTGAACGTGTCGACGCCCAGGGAGACCACGACGATGTCGGCGCCGTAGCTTTCGATCTCTTTGCAGGCCTGTTCCAGCGCCGCGCTCCAGGTGTCCCAGCCCGAACCCGCGGCCAGAGGATAGTTGAAGTTGAAGCCCTCGCCGGGGCCTTCGCCCAATTCGTCTTCATAGCCAAGGAAGAACGGAAACTCGGCTTCCGGGTGGCCATGGATCGACGTGAACAGCACGTCGCTGCGTTCGTAGAAGATCGACTGCGTACCGTTGCCGTGGTGGTAATCGACGTCGAGGATCGCGACCTTCTTGTGGCCCTGATCAAGGAAAGCCTGGGCGGCAATGGCCGCATTGTTGAGGTAGCAATAACCCCCCATCAAATCGCTGGCGGCGTGGTGTCCCGGTGGACGGCACAGGGCGAAGGCCGAACGGGCGCCGCGCTGGATTTCCGCTTGGGCGGTGAGGGCGACTTGCGCTGCGCTATACGCCGCCTGCCACGTGCCGGCGGTGATCGGTGCGCCGCCATCGAAGCTGTAATAACCGAGTTCGCCGTGCAGGCTGGCGGGTTTGATCCGGCGCAGGGTGCGGGCCGGCCAGGTGTAGGGCAGCAAGTCACCGTCGGTGTTGAACTCGGTCCAGCGTGCCCAGGCGCCTTTGAAGAAGTCGAGGTAGTCACGGCTGTGAATGCGTTCGATCGGTCCGAGGCCGAAATCCTTCGGCGCTTCGACAGGGCCGAGATTTTGATTTTGCACCCGTGCCAACACGTGGTCGGCACGTGAAGGCATTTCGAAGCAGGGCTTGAGTTGCCCGTCTATCAATTCACAACGGCCATGGTGCAGGTGGTGATCGTTCGAGTAGATCGTCAGCATTTTGTTGTTCTCCGCAGGCTGATTCGGTTGAACACAGTCTTGCGGCACGGACGATTTCGGAGAACGGCAGGAAAGGCCAAAAGGGGATCGATATGGCCAAAACATTTGACCGAAATTCGCCCCTTATTAGCGCAGAGCGCGTCTTTTGTAGGAGCCGGCTTGCCGGCGATAGCGGTGGGTCAGGTGTACGGCGTCGTCTGCAATCGCTGGCAAGCCAGCTCCTACAGGGGGCGGTGTTGCGGCCTGAACTGGCTGGGCGCCACACCACTCCAGCGCACGAACGCATGGCGAAAACTCGCGGTCTCGCTGAAGCCCAGCGCCTCGGCAATCTGGTAGATCGGCAATTGATCCTCACACAGCATTTGCTTGGCCTGTTCGAAGCGCAGTTCGTCGAGCAACTCCTGATAGCTGCAGCCCATGTCCTTGAGATGCCGACGCAAGGTCCGCGCCGAGCAATTCATCTGCTCGGCCAGGCCCTCCAGCCCCGGCGCCGCGTTCAATTGCGCGCTGAGCAATTGGCGGATCCGTCCGAGCCATGCCTGTCGCCCGGTGAACTCGATGTTCTGTTTGCGGCAGCGCTCGGCCATGGCTTGATGGGTGATCACATCGGCCAACGGCAACGGCAGGTCGAGCCAGCGCTTGTCGAAGGCAAAGGCATTGTTGCGCGCGCCGAAATCCAGCGGGCAGTCGAAGTGTTCGGCGTAGCTCGTTTCGTAGTCCGGCGCGGCATGTTCGAAGCGTGCGCCGAGCAAGGGCAGGGGATGGCCAAGCAGGTCGTCGCAGGTGACTTTCAGCGATACGAGGCAGAACTCGGCGTTGAACACCGCCATGGCCGGGCTCTCGCGGTAATCGGCGGCGGCGAACCAGATGCGTTCGCCGTCGTCCTCCAGGCTCAGCTCGAAAAGTGTTCCCAGCAGCGCCGGATAGCGTATCGCCAGCCGCAATGCGTCACCGAAGGTGGCACTGGTGAGCAGGGCGTAACCGAGCATGCCGTAGCAGGAAACGTGCATCCGCCGACCCAGTTCCAGGCCGATGTCGCGCTTGAGGGCAACGGCGTTGGCACAGACCTGCATCTCTTGATTGGTGGTGATGCGCGTGTCGGCCCGGTTCAGATCCGCCGCACTGATGCCGCTGCCGGCCAGCAGCGCTTCGCTGGACAAGCCGTCGGCCTTGAAGGCGTTGAGCACCAGGGAGACCGCGTTGAGCGTGGTGAGGTGGGAGTGGAGCATGAGGACTTCCAGCCTTGGGATGCTGGGAGTGACAGCAAGTTATGTGCCCGCTGACGATTTTTGTAGGAGCTGGCTTGCCAGCGAAGACGGCGTCCCGGTTGATAAAGACGTTGCCTGACACTCCGATTTCGCTGGCAAGCCAGCTCCTACAGGGTTTGATGGGGTGTCAGCTGAGTTCGCCGCACAGGTCCAGTTCAATGAGATGGCGGACTTCAGCGGTTTCAAGTCCCGCACCGAGCAAACCATGCAACTTGCCGAATGCCGCTTCACGGGTCATGCCGCCACCGGACAGCACACCGACACCGCGCAAGCGACTGCCGGCCTCATAGACGTCCAGTTCAACCCCGCCTTCGTGGCATTGCGTGACTGCCACCACCACCACGCCGTTATCCCGAGCACGCCCAAGGCTGGCGAGGAATTCAGGGTTGTCGCTCGGCCCGGTGCCGCTGCCGTAGCACTCCAGCACCAGACCTTGAATGCCGCTGTCGAGCAGGCCATCGAGGATCTCGGCAGCGATGCCAGGGAACAGCGGCAACACCGCAACCTTCGCCAGTTGTTTTGCCTGGTTGTAGTTCAACGCTGTCGGCAGCGAAGAGGCTTTCACACCACCGCCCTGACGCTCCAGCCGCTTGAACGGATGACGGCCAAAACTGCGAACCTTGGCGCAACGGGTCGGGTCCAGCAGTTCGCCGTGGAAGTATAAATGCACACCCGGCGCGAGGCCTTGGCCAAGCGCAACCAGCGCGCCGCCGAGGTTCTCCCAGGCGTCGCTGTCGGTGACACCGGCCGGCAGCATGGAGCCGGTAAAACACACGCGGGCATGCAGGCCGAGCAACTGGAAGCTCATGGCGGCGGCACTGTAGGCCAGCGTGTCGGTGCCATGCAGGATCAGCACGCTGTCGCAGCCCTGAACATCCACCGCATCGACCACCGCTTCACGCAACTGCTGCCAGTACGCCGGGGTCATGTTGGCGCTGTCGATCAGCGGCGACATCTCGCGAAAACGCCACTGCGGCACGACAAGTTCGGGCTGGCTGTGCAGGTATTCGCGCATCCGCGCTTCAAAACCGGACGCTGGAGACAGGCCGTTGGCGCTGGCTTGCATGCCAATGGTACCGCCGGTGTAGAGCACCATGACGTGCTGGGCGGCAGGATAGGTCGGGGCATTCATGGGTGGTTCTCCAAAAACGATTACAGCTTGTTTCCGAGCATGACGCCGGTCGCAAGCTGTGTCACGTCGGGCGCAGGGGGTGCGCCCGGTTTTTTACCGATCAGCGTTGCGCTGCGGTCACGCCTGCCGGAGCAGCTTCAGCCTTGGCGGCGGGTGCTGGCGGGTTGGCTGGCCAGGCTTTCAGGTCCAGATCCAGATCCGGGAATTTGCTCGAGTCGAACACCGGCGTCTTGATGCCGGCGGCGCGCTGGTCATCGTAGTCCCGCAGGATGCGCATGCCGACCTTGAACAGCAGGAACAGCGCGATCAGGTTGACGAACGCGAGCATGGTCATGGTGATGTCGGCGAAGGCAAATACGGTACCGAGGTTTTCGATGGCGCCCCAGAAGATCAGCACCAGTACCAGTGCGCGATAGCCCATCAGCGCCTTGCGGTTCTCACCGATCAGAAAGCGCAGGTTGCTCTCGCCCAGGTAGTAGTTGTAGAGGATCGAGGTGAACACGAACAACGCCAGGGCCACGGAGATGAACATCCGGCCCCAGTCACCGACCACGGCGGCCAGGGAGTTCTGGGTCAGGGCAATGCCGTCGCCTTCGAAGCCCGGGGTGTAGAAGCCCGAAAGCAGGATCAGCAATGCGGTGCAGGTGCAGATCACGAAGGTGTCGAGGAACACGCTGAACGCTTGAACCACGCCTTGCGCCACAGGGTGTTCGACCGCTGCTACAGCCGCCACGTTAGGCGCACTGCCCAGGCCTGCTTCGTTGGCGAACACGCCACGTTTCACGCCCATGACGATGGCGCTGCCGATCAGGCCGCCGAAGGCCTGGTCCAGACCGAAGGCGCTCTTGACGATGGTCATCAGCATGCCCGGCACCTGGTCGAATTGCAGCACGATCACGTAGATGGTCACGCCGATGTACACCAGGGTTTTCACCGGTACCAACAGGTCGGCAACCTTGGCGATACGCTTGATCCCGCCGATGAACACCAGGCCCAGCAGCACGGCCAGACCGATGCCGGTGTAAGTGGTGTCGAGGCCGAACGCATTGTTCAGCGAATGCGTCACGGCGTGGGCTTGCAGGCCGTTGAAGGCGAAGCCGAACGTCACCAGCAACAGGAACGCCATGAGCATGCCCAGCCAGCGTTTCTGCAGACCGTGCTGGATGTAGTAGGACGGGCCGCCACGGTAGGTGCCGTCGGAGTCGGTGCGTTTGTACAGCTGACCGAGGGAGCATTCGAAGAAGCTGCTGGACATGCCGACCAGTGCGGTCACCCACATCCAGAACACCGCGCCAGGCCCACCGAGTGTCACGGCAATGCCGACACCGGCAATGTTGCCCGCACCGACGCGGCCGGCGAGGCTGAGCATCAGGGCCTGGAATGAACTGAGTTGCCCGGCGCTGCTTTTGAGGCTGTCGCGGAACACCGCGAACATGTGGAAGAAGTGACGCAATTGAACGAAACGCGAGCGGATCGTGAAGTAGCTACCGAGCCCGACAATGAGCACGATCAGTACTTTCCCTGAGAGGAAGTCGTTAATGACTTCGAGCATGGATTATTCCTCGCTGTTTTTTGTGTTGGCAAATGCTTGCCGGGCAGACACATCGAGTTACACCGGTGGGCGCACGGCACAACGGGCGGTTCGAAGTTCGTCCCGGTTTCATATCGCGGGTTTGTTATTAGTTCGGGTTTCGCATGGGTTGTGGCCTCGCTACCGACGACCGCTCACGCGAAGAGGGGCGGCACTATACCGATGACAGTGCCGTCCGTCTGCACGGTTGTGGCGCATGCGGTGAAACGAAGCCCTTGAAACACCTGACATTTTTGCTGTCAGGCTATGTGGGAGCTGCTCTGGGTGGGAGCGGGCTTGCTCGCGAAGGCGGCGGCACATTCAACAATGATGTGTCTGATACACCGCTTTCGCGAGCAAGCCCGCTCCCACATTGGTCAGTCCCCAGACATATGGTTTTCACTGGCAAACAGTTAAAAAAAAGGGCCTGGAGAATGATCTCCAGGCCCTCAAAAGGTGAGAGGTGTCTAGTCCCTCGACCTGGTGAGCGGTGCTACAGGTAACGCGACGGGTCAGGCCTTCAGGGGCACCAGACGCGGAGCAATCATGTTTTCCGGGCGCAGGATGTCGGCGAGCATGGCTTCGTCGAGCAGACCTTCTTCGCGCACCAGTTCCAGCACGCCGCGGCCGCTTTCGAGGGCGATACGGGCGATGCGGGTGGCGTTTTTGTAGCCGATGTACGGGTTCAGTGCGGTGACCAGACCGATCGAGTGTTCGACCAGTTCACGGCAGCGGGCTTCGTTGGCGGTGATACCGACGATGCAGTGCTCGCGCAGCATGTCCATGGCGCGTTGCAGCAGGCGGATCGAATCGAGGATCTTGAAAGCGATCAGCGGTTCCATCACGTTCAGTTGCAGCTGGCCGCCTTCGGCCGCCATGGTCAGCGCCAGATCGTTACCGATGACCTGGAAGGCCACCTGGTTAACGGCTTCCGGAATAACCGGGTTGACCTTGCCTGGCATGATCGAGCTGCCTGGCTGACGCGCTGGCAGGTTGATCTCGTTGATGCCGGTGCGTGGTCCGCTGGACAGCAGGCGCAGGTCGTTGCAGATCTTCGACAGCTTGACCGCAGTACGCTTGAGCATGCCGGAGAACAGCACGAAGGCGCCCATGTCGGAGGTAGCTTCGATCAGGTCGGCTGCCGGAACCAGCGGCTGACCGCTGATCAGGGCCAGGCGCTGTACAGCCAAGGCCTGATAGCGCGGGTCGGCGTTGATGCCGGTGCCGATCGCGGTGCCGCCCAGGTTCACTTCAGTCAGCAGTTCCGGGGCCAGAGTCTTCAGACGGGCCAGGTCTTCGCCCATGGTGGTGGCGAACGCACGGAACTCCTGACCCAGGGTCATCGGTACGGCGTCTTGCAGCTGGGTACGGCCCATCTTCAGGACGTGGTTGAATTCCTCACCCTTGGCCGCGAACGCCTGAATCAGGCTGTCGAGGCTGGCGAGCAGGGCGTCGTGACCGAGCAACAGACCCAGACGGATCGCCGTCGGGTAGGCGTCGTTGGTCGACTGCGCCATGTTCACGTCGTCGTTCGGGTGCAGGTACTGGTATTCGCCTTTCTGGTGACCCATGGCCTCCAGCGCGATGTTGGCGATCACTTCGTTGGCATTCATGTTGGTCGAAGTGCCAGCGCCGCCTTGAATCATGTCCACCACGAACTCTTCGTGGAAGTCGCCGCGGATCAGACGTGCACAGGCTTCGCTGATGGCAGCGTGCTTGGCTTCGCTCAGGTGACCCAGCTCACGGTTGGCGTCAGCAGCGGCCTGTTTGACCATGGCCAGACCGACAACCAGTTTCGGGTAGTGCGAAATCGGAACGCCTGAAAGGCGGAAGTTGTTCACCGCTCGCAGGGTCTGGATACCGTAATACGCTTGAGCCGGTACTTCGAGGGCGCCAAGCAGGTCATTTTCTGTGCGGAATGATGCAGCGGAGGACATGATAGAAATCATCTCAATATGGACCCGGTCTGTGCCGGAACGCTGTGAATGCTAGGCTTGTGCGAAATTTTGGGCCAATGCTGTTAAACACTAGCCTATGCACATTCGGCATAATGCCCGTGTGACGCCGGCTTGACGGCGAGCGTGCGACCTAAATTGGTGCGTGTCCGGGAGGACGTGATGAATCTGGAAAGCAAATGGCTGGAGGACTTTAGTGCCCTGGCTGCCACCCGCAGCTTCTCCCAGGCAGCCGAACGGCGCTTCGTGACGCAACCGGCGTTCAGCCGGCGAATCCGCAGCCTGGAGGCAGCACTGGGGCTGACCCTGGTCAACCGTTCGCGCACACCGATCGAACTGACGGCGGCGGGACAATTGTTTCTGGTCACGGCACGCACCGTGGTCGAGCAACTCGGCGAAGTCTTGCGCCATCTGCATCATCTGGAAGGCGGGCAGGGCGAAGTGATGCAGGTAGCGGCCGCACACTCCCTGGCGCTCGGTTTCTTTCCGCGGTGGATTGCGCAGTTGCGCAACGAAGGCTTGAACATCGCCACGCGACTGGTGGCGACCAACGTCGGCGACGCGGTGCATGCCTTGCGCGAAGGCGGTTGCGATCTGATGCTGGCCTTCTACGATCCGGACGCCGCGATGCAGATGGACCCGGAAATATTCCCCTCCCTGCACCTTGGCCATACCGAAATGCTGCCGGTCTGCGCGGCGGACGCCGACGGCAAACCGCTGTTCGATCTGGAGGGAGAAGCCAGCGTACCGCTGCTGGCGTATAGCGCCGGGGCATTTCTCGGCCGCTCGGTGAACATGCTGCTGCGCCAACGGGCGCTGCGCTTCACCACGATCTACGAAACCGCCATGGCCGACAGCCTGAAAAGCATGGCCCTGGAAGGCCTGGGCATTGCCTGGGTGCCGCAGCTCAGTGTGCGCGCCGAACTGGCGCGCGGTGAGCTGGTGGTCTGCGGTGGACCGCAGTGGCATGTGCCGCTGGAGATTCGTCTGTACCGCTGTGCTCTGGTACGCAAGGCCAACGTGCGGTTGTTGTGGCGCAAGCTGGAAGGCGGAGCGGCACAAACGCCGACCCTGTAAGAGCCGGCTTGCTGGCGAATGGCTTCATGCGGTGTGTCAGGTACTCCGCTTTCGCTGGCAAGCCAGCTCCTACGGATTTGTGTTGTATTGGATTGACCCCTAAGTCAATAAAACCGGTACTTTGCGCCGTATGACAGATGGTCGCCACGGGGGCTGTTTATTGGCTTCATTGAGGTATACTGCGCGGCCTTCGGCCGGTTACGACTGGCCATAATTCGTACAATCAAGCCACGCATCCTGCGTGGCTTGTTGTTTTTTGATGCGCCTGCGGGCGCCCAGAGAGAAGAGGCACGACGATGAGTGCACTGGTTGGCGTGATCATGGGCTCCAAGTCCGATTGGTCCACCCTTAGCCACACCGCCGATATGCTGGAAAAGCTCGGCATCCCTTACGAGGTGAAAGTGGTTTCTGCCCACCGCACCCCGGACCTGCTGTTCCAGTACGCCGAAGAGGCCGAAGCACGGGGCATCGAGGTGATCATCGCTGGTGCCGGCGGCGCGGCCCACTTGCCAGGCATGTGTGCAGCCAAGACCCACTTGCCGGTGCTGGGCGTACCCGTTCAGTCCGCAATGCTGTCGGGCGTTGATTCGCTGCTTTCCATTGTGCAGATGCCAGCAGGCATTCCGGTTGCCACCCTGGCCATCGGCAAGGCCGGTGCGATCAACGCAGCGCTGCTGTCGGCGAGTATCCTTGGCGCCAAGCACCCGCAGTTCCATGCGGTGCTGAAAACCTTCCGTGCTGAGCAGACAGACAGCGTCCTGGAAAATCCAGACCCACGCATCGCCTGAGGTTGTTGACGATGAAGATCGGTGTAATCGGTGGCGGCCAGTTGGGTCGCATGTTGGCGTTGGCGGGCACTCCGCTGGGCATGAACTTCGCTTTTCTGGACCCGGCGCCGGATGCTTGCGCAGCCGCGTTGGGCGAACACCTGCGAGCCGATTACGGCGATCAGGATCACCTGCGCCAGCTGGCCGATGAAGTCGATCTGGTGACCTTCGAGTTCGAAAGCGTTCCGGCGGAAACCGTCGCGTTCCTCTCGCAATTCGTCCCGGTCTACCCGAGCGCCGAAGCCCTGCGCATCGCCCGCGACCGCTGGTTCGAGAAGAGCATGTTCAAGGACCTGGGGATTCCTACCCCGGCGTTCGCTGACATCCAGTCCCAGGCCGACCTGGACGCCGCTGTGGCCTCCATTGGCCTGCCGGCGGTGCTCAAGACCCGTACCCTGGGTTACGACGGCAAGGGCCAGAAAGTCCTGCGCACCCCTGAAGATGTGGTCGGCACCTTCGCCGAGCTGGGCAGCGTGGCCTGCCTGCTGGAAGGCTTCGTGCCGTTCACCGGTGAAGTCTCGCTGATCGCCGTGCGTGCCCGCGACGGTGAAACCCGCTTCTACCCGCTGGTGCACAACACCCACGAAAGCGGCATCCTCAAGCTGTCCGTGGCCAGCACCGATCACCCGTTGCAAGCCCTGGCCGAAGACTACTCCAGCCGTGTGCTCAAGCAGCTGGATTACGTCGGCGTGATGGCGTTCGAGTTCTTTGAAGTCGACGGCGGCCTCAAGGCCAACGAAATCGCCCCGCGCGTGCACAACTCCGGGCACTGGACCACCGAAGGCGCCGAGTGCAGCCAGTTCGAAAACCACCTGCGGGCCGTTGCCGGTCTGCCGTTGGGTTCGACGGCCAAGGTCGGCGAAAGCGCGATGCTCAACTTCATCGGCAAAGTGCCAGAGACCGAGAAGGTCCTGAACATCGCCGATTGCCATCTGCATCACTATGGCAAGGCGTTCAAGGTCGGCCGCAAGGTCGGTCACGCCAACCTTCGTTGTGCAGACCGCGAGACGCTGGCGGCCCAGATTCTCAAGGTTCAAGCACTGATCGCCGAATAGTTTTCTCTGGCAATGGCGGAACCTTCGGGTTGCGCCGTTCTCTCATGGCAGGTTGCGAAAGTCTGACTAGGCTTTCGGATAGCTACTTCATTGAGAGGAGAATGCCATGGGAATTATCGGAACCATCTTTATCGGCCTGATCGTCGGTCTGCTGGCCCGGTTCCTGAAACCGGGCGATGACAGCATGGGCTGGATCTTGACGATCCTGCTCGGTATCGGCGGTTCGCTGGCGGCCACCTATGGCGGTCAGGCCCTGGGTATCTATCAGGCTGGCCAAGGTGCAGGCTTCATCGGGGCGCTGGTAGGCGCCGTTGTGTTGCTGGTGATCTACGGACTGATCAAAAAGAACTGATCCAGGCGACAAAGCCCTCTCCGCCAAGTCGGTCGGGAGGGCTAGAATGCTCGGCGTTTCCTGTTCTTCCCTTTGCCGAGCACCTTCATGCGCCGTCTTTTGCTGACTCTTGTTTTACTGGGTACGGGCTTTGCCCATGCGGGCGAACTGCCGGAGACCGACTGGCTCGAACTGATGCCCAAGTCGGACCAGAAGGCCCTCGAGGCCATGCCCGAAATCGACCACGACTCCCCTGAAGCCAATGGCACCTTCACCGACAAGGGCGGGATGAAGCAGGCCAAAGGCTTGCCGGCGGTGATGTACTCGACCAAGACCGTTGCGTCGATGAACGACAGAAATATCCGCATTGGCGGTTATCCAGTGCCGCTGGAGTCCGACGCCAAGGGCCGCAGTACGTTGTTCTTCCTCGTGCCGTACCCGGGTGCCTGCATCCACGTGCCGCCACCGCCACCCAATCAACTGGTGCTGGTGCGTTATCCCAAGGGCTTGAAGCTGGATGATATCTACACGCCGCTGTGGGTGACCGGCACGCTGAAGATCGAGAAGGTCAGCAATGACCTGGCGGATGCGGCGTATGCGCTGGATGCGGCGAAGGTGAGGGTAGTGAAAGAGTCGGATCTGTAAAAGCACTGTAGGAGCCGGCTTGCCGGCGATGGCGATCTTGAGGGCGCCATCGCCGGCAAGCCGGCTCCTACAGGGTTACAGCGATATGCTTGAAATACTCACACCCAGGGTATGGCTGGCACCCGGCGCCAGGTTCACCACATCACCCATCACGTTCGCCGTCTCGATGCACAGCATGCGCTGCCAGCCGTCGTCGGCCATATCGCTGAACGCAGCGGCGCGGTCGATCCACGGGTTCCAGATCACCGCCGTGCGCGATCCGCTGCTGGTCAGTGCGATGCGCCGTTCCCAGGCTGGATCGACGATGCTCAACTGTGGCGGGGCGTCGAGGTAGATGCGGTCGGTCTCGCCGGTAAAATGCAGATCACCGGTCTGGGTGACGGTTTTCCAGTTGTCCAGGGTTTCGATGTAGTTGAGGCCGTCCACACCTTCGACGTGCACCTCGCGCACATCGCTGACGGCAAAGTAACTGTGCAGCGCCTGGCTGATGCTGACGGTATCGGTGCCCCGGTTGTGGCTGGTCAACTGGATGTGCAATTGCTCGTCGAGGCGAATGGTCAGGGTCAAATCCACCTGGTGCGGCCAGCCGGGAAAGCCGCCTTCGGGGTAGGGCAGGAGGAATTCGACCTTCAGGCTTTCGCCTTCGGCTTCGATGCCACCCAGTTCCCAATCCATCGCTCGCACGAAGCCGTGAGCCGATGGCGCGTCATTGCTGACACGCATCGCCTTGACACTTTGCGGGTTGCGGTCGAAGACACCGAACCACGGCCAGCACACTGGCACGCCGGCACGGATGCTCTTGCCGGTCTTGAATACGGCCTCGTCGTTGAGCCAGATCAGCGGCGGCTGGCCGGCCAATTGATAGCTGAGGATGTGCGCACCTTGCTGGGCCACCAGTAATTCGGCCTGACCGTGGCGGATGCGCCAGCAGTTCAGTTCATCCAGTTTTACGGCTTCAACATTGGGCGTGCTCATGGGACAGCTCTCGATCAGTAACGTGGACGACTATCGACCGCAAAACGGCTTCCAGGTTTAGTGGCTCTTTATCGAGCCCTGGGCGGAACCGAACGGGTGCGGCCGCTGCCGTCGATGGCAACGAACACAAACACCGCTTCGGTTACTTTACGCCACTCGCTGGACAGTGGATCGTCGCTCCAGACCTCGACCATCATCTTGATCGAGCTGCGGCCGATTTCCAGGGCCTGGGTATAAAAGGAAAGCTGAGCGCCCACCGCCACCGGAACCAGAAATGCCATGCGGTCGATGGCAACGGTGGCAACGCGCCCGCCGGCGACCTTGCTGGCCATCGCGGTGCCTGCCAAATCCATCTGCGCTACCAGCCAGCCGCCGAAAATGTCGCCAAAGCCGTTGGTTTCGCGAGGGAGTGCGGTGATTTGCAGGGCCAGGTCGCCTTGCGGGATCGGATCTTCTTGTTCGAGCTCTATCATGCCGGGGGTGCCTCTGACCCGTGACTCTTCGTTGGTATTGCTGGTGGTAGCCGTCTTCGGGAAAAACGATTCAGCACCGAACATACTACGTTCGTCACGTTTTCCATAAGGCGCCTAAAGGGAAACTCTGCGAAATCGCCTATGAACCTGAGAGGCGTTTTCGCACAGCAACCCCTTAAAAACCGGAGCAAGGCTGCGAGTATATCGGTCGGTAGACTCCGCGACGACCGTCCGGTTCTCATTTTGACCGTCAAAAACGCACCTCTATGTGCTTTTTCGAACAATTTGCTATCGTGCCGGACCTGCCCAGGCCTCAACCAGCGTTGTTGAGGTTGCAGATCCGACTATAAGAGAAGCCCTTGCCATGACCACAGCGCCCTCGAGCATCGCGCAGCCAGAACAACCCGCACGTCCGCTGACCCGCAACGACTACAAGACTCTATCGCTGTCTGCCCTGGGCGGCGCGCTGGAGTTCTACGACTTCATCATCTTCGTGTTCTTCGCCACGGTGGTGGGCAAGCTGTTCTTCCCGGCGGACATGCCTGAGTGGCTACGTCTGATGCAGACCTTCGGCATCTTCGCTGCCGGCTACCTGGCACGGCCGCTGGGTGGCATCGTGATGGCGCATTTCGGCGACCTGCTGGGCCGCAAGAAAATGTTCACCCTGAGCATATTCATGATGGCCGTGCCGACCTTGATCATGGGTTTGTTGCCGACCTATGCGCAGATCGGCATGTGGGCACCGATCCTGTTGCTGCTGATGCGGGTGATTCAGGGCGCGGCCATTGGCGGTGAGGTGCCGGGTGCGTGGGTCTTCGTTTCCGAACACGTGCCGCAGCGTCATATCGGCTACGCCTGTGGCACCCTGACCAGCGGTCTGACGGCCGGCATCCTGCTCGGCTCGCTGGTCGCCACGGCGATCAACAGCCTCTATACCCCGGTGGAAGTAGCGGATTACGCCTGGCGGATTCCGTTCCTGCTGGGCGGCGTGTTCGGACTGTTCTCGGTGTACCTGCGTCGCTGGCTGCACGAAACCCCGGTGTTCGCCGAGCTGCAACAGCGCAAGGCTCTGGCCGAAGAGGTGCCGCTGCGCGCGGTGCTGCGTGATCATCGCGGTGCCATCGCCATTTCGATGTTGCTGACCTGGCTGCTGTCTGCCGCCATCGTGGTGTTGATCCTGATGACCCCGACTGTGCTGCAGACGGTCTATCACTTCTCGCCAACCACGTCCCTGCAGGCGAATAGCCTGGCGATCGTGTTCCTGAGCTTTGGTTGCATCATCGCCGGCGCGCTGGCGGATCGCTTCGGTGCGGGAAGAGTCTTCGTGTTCGGCTGCGCCGCGTTGCTAGCCAGCTCCTGGACCTTCTATCACAGCCTGGCTGACTATCCAGACTGGCTGTTCCCGCTGTATGCGCTGACCGGTCTGTTGGTCGGCACCATCGGTGCGGTGCCGTACGTGATGGTGAAGGCGTTCCCGCCAGTGGTGCGCTTCAGTGGCTTGTCGTTCTCCTACAACGTGGCCTACGCCATTTTCGGCGGCCTGACGCCGATGATCGTCAGTCTGCTGCTCAAGGAAAGCCCGATGGGGCCTGCTTATTATGTGGCGGTGCTGTGCGGGGTCGGGATTTTGGTGGGCGCCTGGCTCTGGAAGAAGGGTCGCTAGTTTTGGCCTTATCGCCAGCAAGCCGGCTCCTACAGAAGTCAGTAGGAGCCGGCTTGCTGGCGATAAGGGCGGCGCGAATTATCCCGTAACAGCCAAATACTGGCCTTTCATCCAATTGTCATATTTCAGCCATAGAGTGTTCACACGGCCTGCTGATACTTGGCCCCGACTTAACACACCCTATCTGCTAGGAGTAAGGCATGAAACTGAAGCGTTTGATGGCGGCAATGACTTTTGTCGCTGCTGGCGTTGCGACTGCCAACGCGGTTGCCGCTGTTGACCCTGCTATCCCGAGCTACGCCAAGACCACTGGTGTGTCGGGCAACCTGTCCAGCGTTGGTTCCGACACCCTGGCCAACCTCATGACCCTCTGGGCCGAGAACTACAAGAAAGAATACCCGAACGTAAACATCCAGATTCAGGCCGCTGGCTCCGCCACTGCGCCACCTGCGCTGACTGAAGGCACCTCCAACCTGGGCCCGATGAGCCGCAAGATGAAGGACACCGAACTGGCTGCCTTCGAACAGAAGTATGGCTACAAGCCAACCGCTATCCCGGTTGCCGTGGACGCCCTGGCGGTATTCGTACACAAGGACAACCCGATCCAGCACCTGACCATGGAACAGGTCGACGCAATCTTCTCGTCGACTCGTCTGTGCGGCGCTAAAACCGACGTGAAAACCTGGGGCGACCTGGGCGTGACCGGCGACCTGGCCAACAAGCCGGTTCAACTGTTCGGTCGTAACTCGGTGTCCGGCACCTACGGCTACTTCAAGGAAGAAGCCCTGTGCAAAGGCGACTACAAGCCTAACGTTAACGAGCAGCCAGGTTCGGCTTCGGTCGTGCAGTCGATCAGCTCCTCGCTGAACGGCATCGGTTACTCGGGCATCGGCTACAAGACCGCTAGCGTGAAGACTGTGGCCCTGGCCAAGAAAGGCAGCCAGGACTTCATCGAAGACACCGAAGAAAACGCCCTGAACGGCAAGTACCCGCTGTCCCGCTTCCTGTACGTTTACGTCAACAAAGCCCCGAACAAGCCTCTGGCCCCGCTGGAAGCCGAGTTCGTGAAACTGGTTCTGTCGAAACAGGGCCAGGAAGTTGTGGTGAAAGACGGCTACATCCCACTGCCGGCCAAAGTAGCTGCCAAAGCTCTGGCTGACCTGGGTCTCGCGGAAGGCGGCGCTGAAGTCGCAAAAAAGTAACAAATTGAGTTCGAGGTGAACCCCTCGGACTCACATGGGGGCGGCAGGAGTCGCCCCCATACACCTCTAATTCTCTATCCACTGCTGGTTACCGCCAGCGGCGGATTTGTTGCGTCACTGCATTGTCATCTTTCTGTCATACAGGATCGCTAGGGTGTGCGCATGAATGATCTGGCCAATTCCAACATGACTACTAATCCCCCCAAGCGAATTGACTTCAATACGCCTGAGCTACAACGCAAGCGCCGCATTCGCGCGCTCAAAGATCACCTGACCCGCTGGTACGTCCTCGTTGGCGGCCTCGCTGTTCTGGGCGCGATCACCTTGATCTTCTTCTTCCTTGCCTACGTCGTCGCGCCCCTGTTCCAGGGTGCCAGCCTGACCGCCAAGGACGCTATCACGCCAGCCTGGATGCAAGACGCCGGCAAGCCGCTGATGATCTCCCTGGAAGAGCAGAATCAGGTGGCGATGCGGGTTTCCGACAAGGGCCAGGCATTGTTCTTCGACATCGACAGTGGCGCCGAACTCAAGCGCGTCGATTTGCCGATTCCGGCCGGCACCACCGTGACCGCCATCGGTGAAGACCAGCCAGGCCACCCGCTGGTGGTTGTGGGTCTGTCGAACGGCCAGGCACTGGTGTTCCGTCACACCTATAAAGTCAGCTACCCGGATGGCAAGAAAACCATCACCCCGGCCGTCGAGTACCCGTATGGCGAAGCGCCAATTGCGGTGAACGAAGCTGGCGGTGCGCTGGAGCACGTCAGCCTCAACGCCAACGATTCGACCCTGATGCTGGTCGGTGCCACCGGTTCGCAACTCAATGTTCTGTCGCTGACCAGCGAAGAGAACATGATGACCGGCGAAGTCACCAACGAGCAGAAGCGCATCGACCTGCCGCAGATGAACGAGCCGGTGAAGAACATCTTTGTCGACCCGCGTCAGCAGTGGTTGTACGTGATCAACGGGCGTGCCCAGGCCGACGTATTCAGCCTGCGCGACAAGAGCCTCAACGGTCGCTACAAACTGCTTGAAGACGGTGAAGCTCAAGTCACCGCCAGCACTCAGCTTGTAGGCGGCATTTCGCTGATCATCGGTGACTCCAAAGGTGGCCTGGCCCAGTGGTTCATGGCTCGCGACCCCGATGGCGAACAACGTCTGAAGCAAATCCGCACCTTCCAGATGGGCACCACGCCTATCGTTGAAATCACCGCCGAAGAACGCCGCAAGGGCTTCGTTGCCCTCGACGCTTCCGGCAAGCTTGGTGTGTTCCACAGCACCGCCCACCGCACTTTGCTGGTGGAGCCGGTTGCTGAAGGCCAGGGCATTTTCGGTCTCTCGCCTCGCGCCAATCGCGTGATTGTGGAAGCCGGCGGCAAGTTGCACCCGCTGCTGCTCGATAACCCGCACCCGGAAGTGTCGTGGAGTGCGCTGTGGAGCAAGGTTTGGTACGAGAACTACGACGAGCCTAAATACGTCTGGCAATCGACCGCCGCCAACACCGACTTCGAACCCAAGCTGAGCCTGTCACCGCTGACCTTCGGTACCCTGAAAGCCGCGTTCTACGCCATGCTGCTGGCCGCTCCACTGGCCGTTGCCGCGGCGATCTACACCGCGTACTTCATGGCTCCCGGCATGCGCCGCAAGGTCAAGCCGGTGATCGAGCTGATGGAAGCGATGCCGACGGTGATCCTCGGTTTCTTCGCCGGCCTGTTCCTCGCGCCGTATGTGGAAGGGCACTTGCCGGGCATCTTCAGTCTGCTGATGTTGCTGCCGATCGGCATCCTGGTTGCCGGTTTCACCTTCAGCCGCCTGCCTGAGTCGATCCGCCTGAAAGTCCCGGATGGTTGGGAAAGTGCGCTGCTGATCCCGGTGATCCTGTTTGTGGGCTGGCTGTCGCTGTACATGAGCCCGTTCATGGAAAACTGGTTCTTCGGCGGTGACATGCGCATGTGGATCTCCCACGACCTGGGCATCACCTACGACCAACGCAACGCCCTGGTGGTTGGCCTGGCCATGGGCTTCGCGGTTATCCCGAACATCTACTCCATCGCCGAAGACGCCGTGTTCAGCGTGCCTCGCGGCCTGACCCTGGGCTCGCTCGCCCTCGGTGCCACGCCGTGGCAGACCATGACCCGCGTGGTGATTCTCACCGCGAGCCCGGGCATCTTCTCGGCGCTGATGATCGGCATGGGCCGTGCGGTCGGTGAAACCATGATCGTGTTGATGGCCACCGGTAACACCCCGGTCATGGAAATGAACCTGTTCGAAGGCCTGCGCACCCTGGCGGCCAACGTTGCGGTGGAAATGCCCGAATCGGAAGTCGGCGGCAGCCACTACCGCGTGCTGTTCCTCTCGGCGCTGGTGTTGCTGTTGTTCACCTTCGTCATGAACACCCTCGCAGAACTGATTCGTCAGCGTCTGCGCAAGAAATACTCGTCGCTTTAAGAAAGGTAGAAGTCTGTGAAACAGAACTCCCTGAAAGGATGGTTCAAGAGCGGCGCCCCCGGCGTCTGGATCAGCGGTGGCGCGGTGTCCATCGCGGTCATCATGACCATTGGCCTGCTGGCAGTGATTGCCGTGCGCGGCCTGGGTCACTTCTGGCCGGCGGATCTGATCCACGCCAGCTACGACGTACCGGGCCAGGGCCAGCACCTGGTCATCGGCGAAGTGGTACAGAAGGAAGAAGTGCCCCGTGCACGCTTGAAGAGCGCCGGCTTGCCGGTGCCGGATCAAGGCCCGGAGTTCATGACCCGCGAGCTGATCAAGGTCGGCAACCGTGACCTGAACGGCAACGACTTCACCTGGACCGTCGGCGAGTGGCTGACCAACCAGACGACCCCGCCGGAGCTGATGGCGATCGAGCGTCGCGAGTGGGGCAACTTTTACGGTTACCTGGTCAACGTCAAACAGGATGGCAAGGTCATCGCTGAAGGCGAAGCCGCATGGCCTGAGTTGCAGGCCCGTGTCGACCGCGTGAACAAGCTGGCTGCTCAGCTCAAGAACCTGGAAAAAACCGACATCGGCGCGATCAACGCCGGCCTCGAGCGCATCCGTTTGCATGGTCGCAAGTTGGAGCTGGAAGGCAAACTCGACGCCACCGCACAAGCGGATATGGAATCCGAGCGTGCCGAGCTCAACGCTCGCTATCAGGACGTCGAAGCACGTCTGAGCGACCTGCATGCGCAGTTCAACCGCGACAGCCTGACCGCCCGCGATGCGAACGGTAAGGAAATCGAAATCGGCATCGGCAAAGTGGTCCACGCCTACCAGCCGAACGCCATGAGCACGACCACCAAGATCGGTTTCTACTTCAGCAAGGTCTGGGAATTCCTCAGCGACGACCCGCGTGAAGCGAACACCGAGGGCGGGATCTTCCCGGCCATCTTCGGCACCGTGATGATGACCCTGATCATGGCGATGATCGTGACCCCGTTCGGCGTGCTGGCGGCGGTGTACCTGCGTGAATACGCCAAGCAGAACGCGTTGACCCGGGTGATCCGCATCGCGGTGAACAACCTGGCCGGTGTTCCGGCCATCGTTTACGGGGTGTTCGGCCTGGGCTTCTTCGTCTATGTGCTGGGCGGCTCGCTCGACCGTCTGTTCTTCCCGGAAGCCTTGCCGGCGCCGACCTTCGGCACGCCGGGTCTGCTCTGGGCTTCGCTGACCCTGGCGCTGCTGGCCGTGCCGGTGGTGATCGTGGCCACTGAAGAAGGCCTGGCGCGGATTCCTCGCACCGTGCGTGAAGGCTCGTTGGCCCTCGGCGCGACCAAGGCTGAAACCTTGTGGAAGATCGTATTGCCGATGGCCAGCCCGGCGATGATGACCGGCATGATCCTCGCCGTGGCTCGTGCCGCGGGTGAAGTGGCGCCGCTGATGCTGGTGGGTGTGGTGAAACTGGCGCCGTCGTTGCCGGTGGACGGTAACTACCCGTACCTGCACCTGGACCAGAAGATCATGCACCTGGGCTTCCACATCTATGACGTCGGCTTCCAGAGCCCGAACGTCGAAGCCGCACGACCGCTGGTGTACGCCACGGCGCTGCTGCTGGTACTGGTGATCGCGACGTTGAACCTGTCGGCCGTCTACATCCGCAACCACCTGCGCGAGAAGTACAAGGCGCTGGATAGTTAATACGAATCCTGTGGGAGCTGGCTTGCCAGCGATGCAGACGATGCGGTTGATCGGTAACACCGCAGTGATGCCATCGCTGGCAAGCCAGCTCCCACAGGGGCCTCAGCCAGACATGAATTTTGAGTAACCCGCTGGCTGGACCAGCGGTTAAACGAACCGAATTTGTTAGCACAGGGAGCCTCCCATGCAGCACGAAGCACATACCCACGGCATCAACATGTCGGCACTGGGTCGCGATAAACAGAGCCTGAGCCTCGAGCAGGAAACCGTCGCCATCGAAGTACCTGGCCTGAGCCTGTTCTACGGTGAGAAACAAGCGCTGTACGACGTCAGCATGAACATCCCGAAGCAGCGCGTGACCGCCTTCATCGGCCCGTCCGGCTGTGGCAAGTCGACGCTGCTGCGCACCTTCAACCGCATGAACGACCTGGTGGATGGCTGCCGCGTCGAAGGCGAGATCAACCTGTACGGCAACAACATCTACCGCAAGGGCGAAGACGTGGCCGAGCTGCGTCGTCGCGTCGGCATGGTGTTCCAGAAGCCCAACCCGTTCCCGAAAACCATCTACGAAAACGTGGTTTACGGCCTGCGCATCCAGGGCATCAACAAGAAGCGCGTGCTGGACGAAGCCGTTGAGTGGGCGTTGAAAGGTGCGGCGCTGTGGGACGAAGTCAAGGATCGCCTGCACGAGTCGGCACTGGGTCTGTCCGGTGGTCAGCAGCAGCGTCTGGTGATCGCCCGCACCATCGCCGTTGAGCCGGAAGTGTTGCTGCTCGACGAACCCTGCTCGGCACTCGACCCGATCTCCACGCTGAAAGTCGAAGAGCTGATCTACGAACTGAAATCCAAGTTCACCATCGTCATCGTGACCCACAACATGCAACAGGCGGCGCGGGTTTCCGACTACACCGCGTTCATGTACATGGGCAAACTGGTGGAATTTGGCGACACCGACACCCTGTTCACCAATCCGGCGAAGAAGCAGACCGAAGACTACATCACCGGTCGCTACGGCTAGCAGCCGCTACGAGCCGCAAGCTTCAAGCGGCAAGTCAGGGCAGTTCGGGTACAACACATCAGCTTGCAGCTTGTAGCTTGCAGCTCACAGCTTTTGCGGAGCAGACAACATGATTTCTAAGGAAGGCCTTACACACCACATCTCCCAGCAGTTCAACGCCGAACTGGAGGAAGTGCGCAGCCACCTCCTGGCCATGGGCGGGCTGGTCGAGAAGCAGGTCAACGACGCGGTCACCGCGCTGATCGAGGCCGACTCCGGCCTGGCCCAGCAGGTGCGGGAGATCGACGACCAGATCAACCAGATGGAACGCAACATCGACGAAGAATGCCTGCGCATTCTGGCCCGTCGTCAGCCGGCAGCGTCCGACCTGCGACTGATCATCAGCATTTCCAAATCGGTGATCGACCTGGAGCGCATCGGTGACGAAGCGACCAAGATCGCCCGTCGCGCCATCCAGCTGTGCGAAGAAGGCGAGGCGCCGCGCGGTTACGTCGAAGTGCGCCACATCGGTGACCAGGTGCGTAACATGGTCCGTGATGCACTGGACGCCTTTGCCCGTTTCGATGCCGAGCTGGCCTTGTCGGTGGCGCAGTACGACAAGATCATCGACCGCGAATACAAGACCGCCCTGCGTGAGCTGGCGACCTACATGATGGAAGATCCGCGTTCTATCTCGCGGGTTCTGAGCATTATCTGGGTACTGCGTTCGCTGGAACGTATCGGCGACCACGCGCGCAATATCTCGGAGCTGGTGATCTACCTGGTACGCGGCACCGACGTGCGACACCTGGGTCTCAAGCGCATGAAGGAAGAAGTCGAAGGAACAACCGGCGAAACCGCTAATGTTCCGGGCAAAACTGACGATAAGTAAGGTTGCCCAAGTAAAGCGCCCGGCCTGTTGGCCGGGCGTTTTTGTTTGTGGCCTACGCATTCGAAAAGCAGCACCCGTGAACGAAAAGTCCGGCGTGACTGAAGGTTTTTTGGCAATGTGCCATCAGCAAGGCGGTATGCTGGCCGGGATTTTTTAAAGGGGTGGTGGATGAGTAAGGTCAGTGTGTTGGTCGTGGACGACGCGTCGTTCATTCGTGACTTGGTGAAAAAATGCCTGCGCAATTATTTCCCGGGCATGCGGATCGAAGACGCGATCAACGGCAGAAAAGCCCAGGCCATGCTGGCCAAGGAAGCATTCGACCTGGTCCTGTGCGACTGGGAAATGCCGGAAATGTCCGGCCTGGAACTGCTGACCTGGTGTCGTGAGCAAGACAGCCTCAAAGCCATGCCCTTCGTGATGGTGACCAGCCGCGGCGACAAAGAGAACGTCGTCCAGGCGATCCAGGCCGGGGTATCCGGTTATGTCAGCAAACCGTTCACCAACGAACAGCTGATCACCAAGGTCAAGCAGGCGCTGCACAAGGTCGGCAAACTCGATGCCTTGATCAGCGTAGCCGCGACCAAAACCAGCCCTGCATTCGCCAACGACTCCCTGGCCGCCTTGACCGCTGGCAAGGCTCCCGTCACCACGCCAACAGTCCCGCCCGCACCGTCCAAAGGCTTGCTCAGCAGCCCGCCGGTCAAGGCGCCTGCGGCCTCTTCAGCACCCGCCAGCGGCCGTGGCCAGGGTCAACTGCGTTTGCCGAACGGCATCCAGCAGTGCGTGATCAAGGCCCTGAGCCTCAAGGAAGCCCTGTTAGTGGTCAAGCGCACCGAGACCTTGCCGCAGATCCTCGACAGCGCCGTGCTGGACCTGGAGCAGGGCGACAATGCCGAAATCGCCCGCCTCAACGGCTATCTGCATGCCGTCGTGGCCCACGAACCGAAGCCCGACAGCGACTGGCTGCAACTGACCTTCCGCTTTGTCGATCAGGATGCGCAGAAGCTCGATTACATCTCGCGCCTGATTGCGCGGGGGACGGCGCAGAAGCACTTCATTCCTGGCGCTTGATACAACGTCGCCTGTCAGTCCGTCTTCGCGAGCAAGCCCGCTCCCACATTTGAAATGCATTACAATGTGGGAGCGGGCTTGCTCGCGAAGGGGCCATTGGCTTTGTCAAAAATCTTCTGAACGGCCCATTTTGAAACATCTGCCGACTACCCGGGTCCATAGCAGCTGCTAGGCTCCATCTCAGTTCCCACTCGACAGATTCCTTGCCCATGTTCACGCGCCTGCTGTTTTTCTGTGGCCTGTTCATGGTCGCCACCTCCGCCGTGGCCATGACCATCTACAAGTCCAAAGACGCCAATGGCGTGGTTTCCTACAGCGACCGCCCCAGCAAAGGCGCCCATGTGTTCGTTTTCCGCGATGGCATGGTCGAGCACCTTGAGCGTCAGGTGCGCCTCATCATCACGAAGAAGAACGACGTGCACAGCGTGTATGTGCGCAATGACCTGTATGCGCCGGTAGAGGTCGAATTGAGTTTTACCGGGGTGAAGAACGCCAGCGGTGTGCCGGGGCGGACGATTCGGCGCGTGATACCACTGCGCAGCAGCGTTCGCCTGGCGCAGCTCACGGCGGCCAAAGGTGGAAGGCCCCTCGCGTACGTCCCGCAGTTCAAGTATTCCCTGGGCGACCCTTCAGGACCCATGGTGGGCTATCGGTACCCGTTGCCCTGGCGTGGCGGCCCGTTCCGGATCAGTCAGGGTGCCAACGGGCCCTACAGCCACTTTGGCCCCAAGAGCCGTTACGCCATGGACATCGCGATGCCCGAGGGCACGCCGATCATTGCCGCGCGAGGTGGGGTGGTGGTGAAAACCGAGAACAGACAGAGCGGGCGCGGCACCGATGCCTCCGGCAATTTCGTGCGGGTGCTGCACGATGACGGGACCATGGGTGTTTACCTGCATCTGAAAAAAGGTTCGGTCTGCGTTCGGGAAGGTCAGCGGGTAACGGTAGGCAGTGCTTTGGCGTTGTCCGGTAACACCGGCAACAGCACCGGGCCGCATTTGCACTTCGTGGTGCAGCGCAATACCGGGCTGGGGCTGGTGTCGATTCCGTATCAGTTCAACCAGCCGGTGGGCGCGCTGCCCAACTTTGCGTTGGGCAAGCAGTGAAGGCGATCGCGATCAATTGTGGCGAGGGGGCTTGCCCCCGTTGGAGGGCGAAGCCGTCCCCAAACCATTGATCGCGGTATTTCAGCAAAAACGTGTTCCCTGGATTCAGGGCCGCTTCGCAGCCCAACGGGGGCAAGCCCCCTCGCCACAAAAAGTCCGTCAGCCACAGATCAGTCGAGCATCAACACCTTGGCCAGGACAATCTTCGGCCCCTTCATCTTCTTGATGATGATCCGCAGGCCTTCGACTTCCAGCACTTCTTCCTCTTCCGGAACGCGCTTGAGGCTTTCATAGACCAGCCCGGCAAGGGTTTCGGCTTCGACGTGGTCGAGGTCGATGCCCAGCAGTCGTTCAACCTTGAACAGCGGCGTATCGCCTCGCACCAGCAACTTGCCCGGCTGGTACGCGAGGATCCCGCGCTCGGCCTTGCGGTGTTCGTCCTGGATGTCGCCCACCAGCACTTCCAGCACGTCTTCCATGGTCAGGTAGCCGATGATGTTGCCGTCGGCCTCTTCGACCACGGCGAAGTGCGAGCCGCCCTTGCGGAACTGCTCCAGCAACTGCGACAGCGGCATGTGCCGCGACACGCGCTCCAGCGGGCGGGTCAGTTCGGCGAGGTTGAACGACTCGGGAATGTGGTCCAGCGCCGCCAGTTCCAGCAGCAGATCCTTGATGTGCAGCAGGCCGACGAACTCCTGGCGTTCGCTGTCGTACACCGGATAGCGGCTGAACTTGTGGCGACGGAACATCGCCAGGATCTGCTTGAGCGGTGCGTTGAACTCCAGGGTCACCAGGTCTTCGCGGGAGTTGGCCCAGTCGACCACCTCCAGTTCACCCATTTCCACCGCCGAGGCCAGCACGCGCATGCCTTGGTCGCTCGGGTCCTGGCCACGGCTGGAGTGCAGGATCAGTTTCAGCTCTTCACGGCTGTAGTGATGCTCATGATGCGGGCCGGGTTCACCTTGCCCTGCAATGCGCAGGATGGTGTTGGCGCTGGCGTTGAGCAGGTAGATGGCCGGGTACATGGCCCAATAGAAGAGGTACAGCGGCACGGCGGTCCACAGCGACAGCAATTCGGGTTTGCGGATCGCCCAGGATTTCGGGGCCAGTTCGCCCACCACGATGTGCAGGTACGAAATGATGAAGAACGCGGTGAAGAACGAGATGCCTTTGACCACTTCGGCCGATTCAACGCCGACAGCGCTCAACACCGGCTCAAGAATGTGGGCAAACGCGGGTTCACCGACCCAACCCAGGCCGAGGGAGGCGAGGGTGATACCGAGCTGACAGGCCGAGAGGTACGCATCGAGCTGACTGTGCACGGTACGCAGGATGTGCCCGCGCCAGCCGTTTTTATCAGCGATGGCCTCGACTCGGGTCGAGCGCAGCTTGACCATGGCAAATTCCGCCGCAACGAAAAAGCCGTTGAGCAAAACCAGGATCAGAGCAAAAAGAATCATGCCGAAGTCGGCGAAAATTGTAGCGAGGGTCAAGCCAGGGGAAGGGTCCATGATGGAGTTTTGCGGGTTCCGTGTATTCGAGAGGGAAGTAAGAATCGCGCCTGAAAGGCAGACGCAAGTCAGCCAATGTAGCGGCTGACTGGGCGGTTGCCTAGTGGCGCGTGCTGGCCGGTATCAGTCGGCGGTGCTGATAACCCGTGATTGGGTGACCTGAGCCGGCGCAAAGTGGCAGGTAAAGGTACTGCCGTGGCCCGGTACGCTGCTGATTTCCATCCGTG
Organism: Pseudomonas sp. AP3_22 TE3818; assembly: GCF_053628995.1. Lineage (NCBI taxonomy): Bacteria > Pseudomonadati > Pseudomonadota > Gammaproteobacteria > Pseudomonadales > Pseudomonadaceae > Pseudomonas > Pseudomonas sp. AP3_22 TE3818. The sequence continues at coordinate 224,165 of NZ_JBRJHL010000001.1, forward strand.
CCCGATGACGTAACAAAACGTGTTTGACGATCGCCAGCCCCAGGCCGGTGCCACCGGTATTGGAGTTGCGGCTGGAGTCGACGCGATAGAACCGTTCGGTCAGGCGGGGCAGGTGTTTGTTATCGATGCCGATCCCGGAATCCTGCACGCTCAGATGTGCCCCCTGGTCATCGCCCCACCAGCGAATGCGGATGTTGCCTTCGGCCGGGGTGTATTTCACTGCGTTGAACACCAGGTTGGAAAACGCGCTGCGCAACTCCGCCTCGCTGCCCTTGAGCAGAATCGTCGGGTCGGCTTCCAGGGTGATTTTCTGGTTTTTCTGGCCGGACAACTGCTGCGCGTCGCTCTTGATCGATTGCAGCAAGCCGTCGATCGGCACCGGCTGGTTGTCCGATGGATAATCGGTGGCTTCCAGCTTGGCCAGCAACAACAGGTCGTTGAGCAGGGTCTGCATGCGACCGCCTTGTTGCTGCATCTGCTGCAAGGCACGGCCCCAGCGCGGGTTCACCTCGTCGACGTTATCGAGCAGGGTTTCCAGGTAGCCGCAGATCACCGTCAACGGTGTGCGCAGTTCATGGGAAACGTTGGCAATGAAGTCTTTGCGCATTTGCTCAAGCTGATGGATGCGCGTCACATCGCGCACCAGCATCAAGTGTTCGTTGTTGCCGTAACGGGTGATGTACAGCTGAATGCGCACGCGGTCGTTGGTCGGCGAAGGAATTTCCAGCGGCTCGGCGTAGCTGTCTTGCTCGAAGTATTCCTTGAAGCGCGGATGGCGCACCAGGTTGGTCACCGGTTGGCCGCTGTCCTGTGGCGTCTTGAGGCCCAGCAGAGTTTCGGCGGCGCGGTTCCACCATTCCAGGTTACCGTCGGTGTCGAGCATGATCACCGCGTCTTTCAACGCGGCGGTGGATTCCTGAACCCGGTCGATCACCGCTTGCAGGCGCCCGCGTACCCGTTGGTCGCGGCGCTGCAGGTGGTAGATGCTGTCGAACACCTCGCCCCACAGGCCGTAGCCGTCGGGTGGCGCTTCATCGGGTTTGTGCAGGCGCAGCCACTCGTGCAGACGCAGCAATTGCTTGAGGGTCCAGGCCAGGTAAAGACCCAGGCCTGCGGCGAGGCTCCAGCCGTAATAGCCGGTGATCAGGCCGATCACCAGGCAGGCGGTGACCAGTAGCAGCATGTGGCGAATCAGGGTGCCATGCCAGTTTTGGTTCACGAAAAAAATACGTCCTTGAAAGTGGAACCGCTGCGATCATCAGGCCTTGGTTGAGAACCGGTAGCCAGTGCCGCGCACGGTTTGTACCAGATTTTCGTAAGCATCGCCGAGGGCTTTGCGCAGGCGTCGAATGTGCACGTCGACGGTACGCTCTTCGACATAGACGTTGCCGCCCCAGACCTGATCCAGCAACTGGCCACGGGTGTAGGCGCGCTCCTGGTGGGTCATGAAGAATTGCAGCAGGCGGTATTCGGTCGGGCCCATCTCGGCGGGACGGCCGTCGATGGTCACGCGGTGGCTGATCGGGTCCAGCAGCAGGCCGCCGACTTCGATGGGCGCCTCGCCATCGGTCGGGCCGGCACGGCGCAGTACGGCCTTCAGGCGCGCCACCAGCTCACGGGGGGAAAACGGTTTGGTGATGTAGTCGTCGGCGCCGACTTCCAGGCCCTGGATCTTGTTGTCCTCTTCACCCTTGGCGGTGAGCATGATGATCGGGATGTCCCCGGTCAGTTCATCACGCTTGAGCCGACGGGCCAGCTCGATGCCGGACGTGCCGGGCAGCATCCAGTCGAGCAGGATCAGGTCCGGTTTGCGGTCGACGATAATGGCGTGGGCCTGCTGGGAGTTTTCAGCCTCCAGGCAGTCATAGCCGGCCATTTCCAACGCAACGGCGATCATTTCGCGAATAGGCGCTTCGTCGTCGACGATCAGAATGCTCCTGCCAACCATGCCTTAATCCTCTTGTCATTTAACTGTCTTGCGCCGCATTAGATAACGGAATTATTGCAGTCGTGTGACAGTATTTTAGTTGACCGGCGATTGGCTGGATCCTGGGCTAAGCTCTAATTCCGAATCCTGACAACCACAAAAGGAAGGTTTCCATGAACTACATTGCTCAATCCTGGAAGGCTTTGCTGGTCACTGCTGCGTTAACGCTGCCGACACTGGCCTTTGCCGCCGACCCGGCGATGATGAAAGACGGCATGATGGTCGATCACAAAGGCATGACGGTCTACACGTTCGACAAGGACGCGGGCGGCAAGTCAATGTGCAACGGCGACTGCGCCAAATACTGGCCGCCAATGATGGCGCCGGCGGGTGCCAAGGCCGAAGGTAAATGGACAGTCATCAAGCGTGACGATGGCAAGATGCAATGGGCCTATGACGGCAAGCCGCTGTACTACTACGAGGACGACAAAAAACCCGGAGACATGACAGGCGACAAGAAAAAAGACGTCTGGCACGTCGTTCGCGAGCATATGTAACGGTCGTAGCCTGCCGCACTGGATCGCTGCCTTCGTTGCTCTGCAGGAGCTGCTGAAGGCGGCGATCTTTTTGATGCCTCAACGCAACGCGTAATCCAGCACAATCCCGACGAAAATCGCCAATCCCGCCCAGTGATTGTGCAAAAAAGCCTTGAAGCAACGCATCCGGTCCTTGTCACGGGTGTACCAGAATTCCCACGCAAAGCAGCCCGCCGCTACCAGTAATCCGAGGTGGAACCAGCCACCCAGGTCGAACTTCGAACCCGCCAGCAACAGGCAGCCCAGCGCCAGTCCTTGCAGGGTCAGGATGATCGCCCGGTCCGCATCGCCGAACAGGATTGCCGTGGATTTCACGCCGATCTTGAGGTCGTCATCGCGGTCGGTCATCGCGTAATACGTGTCGTAACCCACGGTCCACATCAGGTTGGCGATCCACAGCAGCCATGCAACGGCCGGCAATTCACCGGTTTCTGCGGTAAAGGCCATCGGCATGCCCCAGGAAAACGCCGCGCCCAGCACCACTTGCGGGTAATAGGTGTAGCGCTTCATGAAGGGGTAACTGAACGCCAGCGCCAGGCCGCCCAGCGACAGCCACACGGTCGCAGCGTTGGTGCACAGCACCAGCAGGAAACTGATGCCCATCAGCAATGCGAAGAACACCAGCGCCTCTTTCGAGCTGATTTTGCCGCTCACCAGCGGGCGCTGCTCGGTACGTTTCACATGACCATCGACCTTGCGGTCCGCCCAGTCGTTGATCACGCAGCCACCGGCGCGGGTCAGCACTACGCCCAGGACGAAAATCACAATGTTGGCCAGGGACGGCGAACCCTTGCCGGCAATCCACAGCGCCCACAGTGTCGGCCACAGCAGCAGGTAAATGCCGATCGGCTTGTCCATGCGCGTCAGCTGAATGAAGTCCCAGGCCCGAGGGTTCACGCGGTTCAAGGACTTGAGCAGGCTTTGGTACATCAGAGGTTCTCCGATTGGGCGCGTGCGGCGTCCCATAGGGAAGGCAGGAAGATTTCGGCCACCAGTACACTCAACGCGCCGCGGTCAAAACGTGAGCGGCGGCCCCATAGACCCGGCGCCCGCACCTCACTCGGCAGCCATTCTTGAGGATAATGACAAACTTCGATGGCCCGACGCTGAAAGGCCTGGTCGCAGAACAGCAATTCACCCAGGGAGCGGCTGCCCAATTCGTCCATGTGCAAGCCGTCGCCTTGCAATGCACTGCGTGCCGCGACGCTGCGGGCGAACACCCAGGCTTCACCATGACCGCGCAGATACACCTCGCGCACCCAGCCTTCACTGCCGTCGGCCAGGTCCAGCGCTGCGCATTCGTCGGCGCGCAGGGTTTGCCAGCCTTCGAACATTGGCGAGACGCTGAAGGCATCATTCGACAGATGAATCAGGCGTCGGGTGAGCGAGCCTTCGTCGAACAGCCAGTCCAGGATAGAAGCATCGGGGAGGGGCGTCAGTTCGCTGCGCGAGAGCCAGAGAGGAGCTGGAGAGGGGGATTCTGTGTGTTGCACAATGAGTCATTATTGGCAGCAAATGAGGCGGCGAGCTTAACATGTCAGCCGCCGATATCGATTGAATTGGCCTGCCGTTGCGCCGAACAGGCTTGCATCCGGCGGCATCGATCAGTACAAAACGCGCTGAACTGGACGGCAGTGCTACAACCATCGACCGTCCGGCCGGCAAAACGCCTGAACCCTGAGGAAGTACCTGATGAAAAAGTGGCAATGTATCGTCTGCGGCCTGATCTACAACGAAGCCGACGGTTGGCCGGATGACGGCATTGTGCCGGGCACCCGTTGGGAAGACGTGCCGGAAGACTGGCTGTGCCCGGACTGCGGTGTGGGCAAAATGGATTTTGAAATGATCGAAATCGCTGCCTGAATAATTGAGGAGTAAGGAATGAACGCACCTGTCGTCATCATTGGCACCGGTCTGGCTGGCTACAACGTCGCCCGCGAGTTTCGCAAGCTCGACAGCGAAACCCCGCTGCTTTTGATTACCGCCGATGACGGGCGCTCCTACTCCAAGCCGATGCTCTCCACCGGCTTCGGCAAAAACAAGGATGCCGACGGCCTGAGCATGGCCGAACCCGGCGCCATGGCCGAACAACTCAAGGCCGAAATACGCACCCACACGCGCATCAGCGGCATTGACCCGGGCCACAAGCGCCTGTGGATCGGTGAAGAAGCGGTGATGTACCGCGACCTGATCCTGGCCTGGGGCGCCGAAACCGTGCGCGTGCCCATTGAAGGTGACGCGGCGGATTGCGTATTCCCCATCAACGACCTGGAAGATTACGCACGTTTCCGTGCGGCAGCCGCTGGCAAGCGCCGCGTGCTGCTGCTGGGCGCCGGCCTGATCGGTTGTGAGTTCGCCAACGACCTGACCCTGGGCGGCTACGAAGTGCAACTGGTTGCACCGTGCGAACAAGTCATGCCGACCCTGTTGCACCCGGCGGCTGCGGCTGCGGTGCAGGCTGGCCTGGAAAGCCTCGGTGCACGTTTCCACCTCGGGCCGGTACTCAATCGCCTGCAACGCGTGGCGGACGGTCTGGAAGCGCACCTGTCCGATGGCCAGGTGATCCCGTGCGACGTGGTGGTCTCGGCCATTGGCTTGCGCCCGCGTGTCGACCTGGCGGCAGCGGCCGGTTTGCAGGTCAACCGCGGCATCATGGTCGACCGGCACCTGAAGACCTCCCACGCCAACATCTACGCCTTGGGCGATTGTGCCGAGGTCGATGGGCTGAACCTGCTGTACGTGATGCCCCTGATGAGCTGTGCGCGAGCGCTGGCGCAAACCCTGGCCGGCAACCCGACCGCCGTCACCTATGGCCCGATGCCTATCACCGTCAAAACACCGGTGTGCCCGCTGGTGGTGTCCCCGCCGCCACGGGGCGCAGAAGGCATCTGGACCGTCGAAGGGCAGGGCGCCGACATCAAGGTTTTATGCCGCGATGCCGCAGGCAAACTGCTCGGTTATGCCCTCACAGGCGCCGCCGTGATGGAAAAACTGGCCCTGAACAAAGAGCTTCCAGCCCTGTTGGCATAAATACCGGTCGTTCTGTCGGAATCACCCCCCTTTTGCCCTAACAATGGCCGCGCCGATACTGGCGCGGGGCCTCACTGCGTGCCATCCTCACTCCCGTCTGCCGCAGAGTAGAGCACCTGCGGCGCTTTTGGCGCTGCTCCGCAGAGAGCAGCACGGACATAACAACAACAAACCGTCAAAGGGGCTTCACTCACATGCGTAAACCAGACCTCGCTGCAGCCATTGCTGAAAAAGCAGACCTCACCAAAGAACAAGCCAACCGCGTTCTCAACGCCGTTCTTGAAGAAATCACCGGTGCCCTGCACCGCAAAGACAGCGTGACGCTGGTAGGCTTCGGCACCTTCCTGCAACGCCATCGCGGTGCCCGCACCGGCAAAAACCCGCAAACCGGTGAACCCGTCAAAATCAAGGCCAGCAACACCGTTGCGTTCAAACCGGGTAAGTCGTTGAAGGATAGTGTTAATCCGTAATCTAATTCCCGAACCTGCATTGCGGGGGAGCGGAATAAAAATGGGCACGCCAACTAAAGTTGGGTGCCCATTTTTTTGAGCCCTAGTTAATGGGCGGTGACGTAGATGTTTGTTATTCAATGTGGCCAGTTATTTTTCCAATGAGTCGCTACTAATTAGACTAACTCTAGCTCTGTCACCGCCGCGAGGCTAAACAGAATAAGTAGTAAGGCAATTCCAGTCCACTGTAAAATAACCAGTTCGCGCTTGAGTGAGATAGGTAGATTTTTTAAATCTCCAGTGTCGAGGCTGCCTCGTTTAATGTAAAAATTCGAGAACGTCACAAAGCCGGATATTCCTCCAATGATCATTATTTTCCCCCACGGACCACCGTGTCTAAATGAGTTCATGGCTGTTACACCGGAGCTGTTTTTAAAGCAACTCAACAGGATTTCCATTTTTGTGTTGGCCATATACAACATATAACCAATACCTGCGAGTAAGCCTGAGATGTCGAGCACTCCCATAACTAGGAATAATTTATCCGCTGTGTTCAGGCTCACTTAACAGACTCATATATTTTTTCAGCTGTTGTTTCCCCAACCTTGCCCCCGGCGTAGCCAGCTGATAGAGAGGCGGTTCCTGTTATCAAAACGGCGCAACCTAGAGTAGCTAAACCTCCTGTAGTAATACCAAGACCTACGCAGAGTCCGCCGACAGCGTGGGCACTTAATGCTCCTGCAAATATGCCTCCAGCGACCCCTCCAACAAAACTCCCCGTCTCAGTAAACTTAACCCGCTCACAGGCTTCGGGGTTCCCTGCAGCACACACATCTTGAACTTTCAGCGCCGACGCTCCACCGCCTATGGCAGTACCCAACCAACCGCCGTATTGAACGTATTTAGAAGCCTTCGCCACACCTTCAAGATGGGTGGCGTAACCCGGTATTTGCCCCGCAGGACTGGCGTCGGTCCAGAGGTGAACCAGGCTTTGACTGGAAATGCCCAGTGCCTTTTTCAAATTGATATGGTCAGGGAGTCCAATGCCTTTGCGGGTCAGTGCCGTCATATGGCTGTTCAGTTGTGCGAGCAGACGCTGGCGCTCTGCAAAGAACGTTGGCGAGCGCAGGTGCCCATCTCTCTGGAGCGCATTTTGTTGCAACGCTTCAATATCCCTCAAGGAATTGCCTACGTTATCCAGGTTGTTTTTGAGAATACTCGCGCCGACGCCGACTGCGGTCGAGCCATGGCCCAGGAAGGTCTGGATGGCATCACGGTGCTGCACCATGAAATTCGCTTCTTCCGGGCTAAGCGTTTCCAGTATTTGATTTGTCCTGGCCGCCACATCCATCAGCAGGGCTTCTTCACGGGTGCACTGATAGTTGTTCGGGTCGCTCAGCACGATCATCGAGCCGGCTTTGACGTCGCGCAGATTGGGATTAAGCAGTTTGAATTTGCCCATCACCGCCGGGTCGCGCAGGGTGAACAATGAGGCCTCGAGTTGTTCGCGGGTGGTGCTCTTTGGAACGATGTAAAAGCCGGGCTCTACAGTCTGTGCACTGTTGTCACGCATCGGCATGGGAGAGCTTGGTGCAGGGGCGTAGCTGGATGATCGTGACGCGACCGGAGCGCTGGCTGCGGCGGGCGAAGCCTGCGCAGTGGTGGTCCGCATAGTGTGTGGTTCCGCACTGCGGTTGGACTCGTACTTCGCCGTGGACTGCGATGGGATAAGCCCGGCTTTGCAAGGACAACTACTGAAGCTATCCAGCGATCCCGCCACCATCCTGCCGTTGCTTTTGATGTATGAAACACCGCCAGTGATGACGTAGGTTTTATTGTCTTTTCCGCAGGAAACCCGGTCCCCGTCGCGCGCGTGCGCGAAGCCAAACATCGTGATGTGCGTATCGGCCTCCAGAACTTTGCCACCGCAGGTGGTCTTGTCACCCTCACGAATGAAGTATCCCTTTGTCATTGCGTGCACTCCGTGTCTATTCACGCGCCAGACAGGACGCGTGTTGCGGTTACATGAATGGCACCGACTCAGGAATGAGCGGGCGCGCACAAAGTACGTGGGCAAGAAAGTTATTCAAGACGGAGCAGGGAGAACAGGAAGCTTCCTACGCAAATTTGGGAAAGGGAGAAGTGAGTGGGAATTGGCTTTTAAGGAGGGCGGTAGAGACTTGCCTTAAAACCCCGAAAGTGACGGCAACAATCGGGGTCGCTTTTCCTTTTTGGCGAGTTAGCTGGCTTGGTTTGATTTCCTTGTGAGAATCGCCACCATTTCCGGCTCATCCAGATGATCGAGAGCTCGCTCTACCAGCAAATGCGCCCCCTCAGCCACGCGACTGATCGCCAGGGCTACTGAGCGGCGCGAGCCGTCTACATTATCGGCCAGGTCAGCGGCGATGGCGCTGATGGACAGCAGATCTTCCGAGGCGTTGGCCAGCAGTGCTTCGGTATTGATGTCCGGGCAGACGCTGAAGAGTTGGCCGCTGCGTTTCGTTGGTGTTTGTTTTGGTGGGGCGAGATATTGATCTAGAGCGCGTTCGGCGGCTTCGTGGAGTTTTTTGGAATCGAGGGATTCGTAGGGGGATGTGGCTTCGTTTTCGGATGCGTCGGGTATCGGAGTCATTGGCGTAAATCCTTGGTTAAGAGGTTTTGCTCCCGATTTCGGACTTGCACATCCGGTCGCCGTTTTTGGCGGCGATGATCAGAGGTTATCGATGAATCCAAAATTCGCCTAGTTCATGTATGGCTCAGCATTTTGAAGGAAATTTCCGATAGGTTTGCAGGGTTGAAGATCAAAAGATCGCAGCCTTCGGCAGCTCCAGAGAATGTGTTTCGTTTGGTGTGGGAGTGGTTTGAAGGGATACTTGGATAATTGTGACTTGGTAGTCATCGTGCGGGCAATGGTTATGATCTTCTTCTAACGCAAGTAGATACTGGTGTTATCGCCTGAAGCCGTTAAACTGCCCCGGCCGTTCATTTTCCTTCTGAGGCTGTGCGCATGAAATTTCGTTTTCTGCTGTGGATGCTGGGTTTTTTGATGGGTAAGGCCAGCCGGACCAATCCGGCGTTTCAGCAGCAGTTGGGTGACAAGGACCTGGTGTTCCAGCTGCAGACCCTGGACGGGAAAGTGGCGCGGCAATTCCGTGTGAAGGACCAGCGCATCACCAGCCAATCGGGTGTGCATGCTGAGCCTGCGTTTGCGATTGCCTTTAAAGATGCCGCGTATGGCTTTGCCACGATGCAGGCGAAGAACAAGCAACTGGCGTTCATGACGGGGATTCAGGACAAATCGATTCAGATCAAGGGCAACCCGGCGCTGGTGATCTGGTTCCAGGGGTTGACCAAGTATTTGAAGCCGAAGAAGGCGAAGCCCAAGGCTTGAGGTCTTTCAGTTAGACCGAGTGATATTCATCGCGGGCAAGCCCGCTCCCACAGGGATCGCTTGAATCATGTGGGCGCGTGGCTTGCCCGCTTTGCTTTCAGCCTTGGCTGAATTGCGACGCCAGTTCTCGCAGCAGCACTTCAGCTTCCAGCACTTTGCTGACCACGTCTTCGGCCTTGGCGCGGCTCAGGCCGAGGCGTTCCAACAGTGCGTCCGGGATGTCTTCGTCGGGGCCGGAGCCGATGCCTCGGCTGCGCAGCAGACGCACCGACAGGCAGACCAGGTTCGGGTATTCGGCGTAGGTGCCGTCGTAGGCCGGGTCGTGCTGAAAGCGCAGGGCGGTGGACAGCTCTTCGGGCATGTCCCAGTAGCGCATCAGCCACGAGCCGATCTGTTCACGGCTGATGCCCAGCAGGTGTTGTTCCACGAAACTGTGGCACAGATGCGGGTTGACCTCCAGGTGGCGGCAGATCAACGAGAAGTGTGGCGGGAACACGTGGGCCAGCAGCAGGTAGCCGAAGTTGTGCAGCAGGCCGGCCAGGTAGGTCAGGCCGGCTTCCGGACGCTGGGCGCGCGGCATGGCGCGGGTCAGGCCTTCGATGACTGCGGCGGTGTAGATGGATTGCTGCCAGTACGGCGTGGTTTGTTGCGGGTGGTCCTTGGGCAGGCTCAGGGTTTTACCCAGGGCCAGGCCCAGCGCCAGGTTGATCACCAGGTCGAAGCCCAGCACGCGCACGATGGCGTCTTCCACGGAGCGGATCTTGCCCGGTGAAGCGTAGTACGGCGACGCCGCCCAGCTCACGACTTGCGCGGCCAGCGCCGGGTCGGTTTCGACCACGCCGGTGATGTCGTCGATGGTGGCGTTGGGGTCGACACGCAGTTTGATGATCTTTTGCGCGGTTTCGGCCAGCGGCGGAATTTCGATGGTCTCTTCCAGACGCTGCTGGATGCGCCGCGCGGTAAACGCCTGGACGGCCTGGGTGATTTCCTTGCGGTCGTCATCGGGGCGGTCGAGGTTCGGACGGATGCTGGTCAGATTTTCGCCGAAGTTGGCGGCGCTGGCCTTGATCAGCATGGTCTTGAAGTCTTCGCTGGAGACTTCCAGCAGCACGCCCGGCTCACCAGAGTTGATCAGCAACTTCGGCTCACGCAGCAGGCTTTCGTCGTACAGGCAGGGTGAACTGGTCAGCGCTGGCAGGCCCGGCAGCAAGCTGAGGTTGTGCTTGCCGAGCATTTTTTTCAGGCGCTCGGTGGGTACGGCAGTGAGGCGGCGACCGGTGAGTTCGGTCAGGCGATTGAGGTCCAGCAACTGGCTCTGCGGGAACAACACCATCAACGCGCCGACGCTGTCATCGAGCAGAACGGCCTGCACTTTGCGTGCGGCATTGAGGCCGTGATGCTCCAACACTTCTTCGTAGGCAATGCCCAACTTGCCCAGCATCAGCCGAATAACCGACGGAGCGTGCGGGGTATCGGGTGCGAAGGCAACGTCGGTCATGGTCTGTATCCGTGATTAAACAATTGCAGGAGTATAACCAGCTTGCCTAAGGCCACGCCTCAGAAACTGTGACGGTTGTCACACTTGGCCGTATTGTTGGCCATGACGCAGCCAACGGTCGAGTAGTGGGCTGACGTGGGTCGGCCAGCGCTCGAGCAATGCCTGGGCGGCATCTCGCACGGCGGGCAGCAAATCGGCATCGCGCATCAGGTCGGCGACCTTGAATTGAAGCAGGCCGGTCTGGCGGGTGCCGAGCATTTCGCCGGGGCCGCGCAATTCCAGGTCCTTTTCGGCGATGACAAAACCATCGTTGGTTTCGCGCATGATGCCCAGGCGCTGACGGCCGATCAGCGACAGCGGCGGATGGTAGAGCAGCACGCAATGGCTGACGGCGCTGCCCCGACCGACGCGGCCGCGCAACTGGTGCAGTTGCGCCAGGCCCAGGCGCTCGGGGTTCTCGATGATCATCAGGCTGGCGTTGGGTACGTCCACGCCCACTTCGATCACCGTGGTCGCGACCAACAGTTGCAGGTTGCCGGCCTTGAACTCGGCCATCACTGCGGCTTTTTCCACAGGCTTCATGCGGCCGTGGATCAGCCCGACCTTCAGCTCGCCGAGGGCGGCGGTGAGGTCCTCGAAGGTGGTTTCGGCGGCCTGGCAGGTCAGCTCTTCCGACTCTTCGATCAGCGTGCACACCCAATAGGCTTGTCGCCCTTCAGCGCAAGCGCTGCGCACCCGCTCGATGACTTCAACCCGCCGGGTGTCGGTGATCAGCACGGTGTTGACCGGGGTTCGGCCGGGGGGCAGTTCGTCGAGGATCGAGGTGTCGAGGTCGGCGTAGGCGCTCATGGCCAGCGTGCGCGGAATCGGCGTGGCGGTCATGATCAACTGGTGCGGACACATGCGTCCGCCGACGCCTTTCTGGCGCAGGGCCAGACGCTGCTGCACGCCGAAACGGTGCTGTTCGTCGATGATCACCAGCGCCAGGTTCTTGAATTGCACTTCGTCCTGGAACAGCGCGTGAGTGCCGACCACCATGGGCGTGCCACTGGCGATCTGCTCCAGCGCGGCGGTGCGGTTCTTGCCCTTGAGCTTGCCGGCGAGCCACGCGACTTCGATGCCCAGCGGTTCGAGCCAGCGCTTGAAGGTGATGAAATGCTGCTCGGCGAGAATCTCGGTGGGCGCCATCAGTGCGACCTGATAACCGGCCTCCAGCGCTTGCAGCGCGGCAAGGGCGGCAACCACGGTTTTGCCGGCGCCGACGTCGCCCTGGATCAGCCGCAGCATGGGTTCGTGCTGGCTGAGGTCGTAGGCGATTTCGTTGCCGACCCGTTGCTGGGCGCCGGTCGGGCTGAAGCCTAGGTTGGCCAGGTATTTGGCCGGCAGCCGGGTGGCCTTGGGCATCGCCGGCGCGCGCAGGGCGCGCATGCTTTCGCGCAGGCGCTGTTGTGACAGTTGATGGGTCAGCAGTTCTTCGAAAGCCAGGCGGTGCTGCGCCCAGTGATGACCGAGGGCGAGTTCATCGACGTCGGCATCGGCGGGCGGGTTGTGCAGGTAGCGGATTGCATCGGCCAGCGGCGCCAATTGGTAGTCGCGGGCCAGCTCGTTGGGCAGCCAGTCGGGCAGGCTGCTGGGGCCGAGCAGGGTGAGGGTCTGCATGCACAACTGGCGCAGGCGCTGTTGGGTCAGGCCTTCGGTGAGCGGGTAGACCGGAGTCAGGGTTTCATCCACCGGCGGTGGTTCGTCGCCGGTGATGGCGCGATATTCCGGGTGGTAGATTTCCAGCCCCGAAGCACCGGGCCGTGCCTCGCCGTAGCAGCGAATCCGCGTGCCGCGCTTGAGGCCTTCCTTCTGTGCATTGCTGAAATGGTAGAAGCGCAGGCTGAGTCCGCCGGTGCCGTCCTGCAAGCGCACGACGAGGCTGCGCCGACGGCCCATGACCACATCGGCGCCGCTGACGGTGCCTTCGATGACCGCATCCTGTCCGGGTCGCAGTGCGCCGATCGGGACCACGCGGGTGCGGTCCTGATAGCGCAGGGGCAAGTGAAACAACACGTCCTGGAGGTTTTCCAGGCCGACCTTGGCCAGTTTCTCGGCCATGGCTTCACCGACACCCTTGAGTGCCGTCACCGACACTTGCGACAACTCGCTCATGACCGTCGCTTAGCCCGCAGCGACCTGCGCCGCTGGCTTGGCCACCGAGCACAGGCGAATGGAGTCGGCGAGGATTTCAATCGCCTTCGGACGCGGGAAACTGGCGCGCCAGGCAATGGCCACGGTGCGGAACGGCACGGGTGCCGACAACGGACGCACCTCAATCACGCCGGGGGCGTAGTGATGGCTGTCCACCGCCGACAACGGCAGGATTGAAATGCCCAGGCCGGACGCGACCATGTGGCGAATGGTTTCCAGGGAGCTCGATTCCACCGTGGTGTGCTTGGCGCCGTCGTTGCCTTTGGTCAGGGTCGGGCAGGCTTCCAGTACTTGATCGCGGAAGCAGTGGCCTTCGCCGAGCAGCAGCAGGCTCTTGTCGTTGAGCAGACTGGCATCGATGGACTCTTTTTGCGTCCACGGGTGCTGCGCCGGCATCAGCACGTAGAACGGCTCGTCGTAGAGTTGCAGGGTCAGCACGTCGGCTTCGCTGAACGGCAGGGCGATGATGATCGCGTCGAGTTCGCCGTTGCGCAGTTTGTCGCGCAGCACGTGGGTGAAGTTTTCTTCGATGTACAACGGCATCTGCGGGGCGACCCGGTGCAGTTGTGGAATCAGGTGCGGAAACAGGTACGGCCCGACGGTGTAGATCGCGCCGACTTTGAGCGGGGCGGTCAGCTGGTTCTTGCCGGCCTGGGCCAGTTCGCGGATGCCCTGGGCCTGTTCCAGCACCTTTTGCGCCTGGGCCACGATGCCTTCGCCGACCGGCGTCAGGCGCACGGCGCTTTTGCTGCGCTCGAAAATCAGCACACCGAGTTCGTCTTCAAGCTTTTTCACGCCCACCGAAAGGGTCGGCTGGCTGACGTGGCAACGCTCGGCCGCGTGGCCGAAGTGCTGCTCTTGGGCGAGGGTAACGATGTAGCGTAATTCTGTGAGGGTCATAGCAAGCGTCCATGAGTTTGCGTGCCAAGCATACCGGCTGCAATCGATAGACGCACGTTATCAGACTGAGCGTGTCGGGTGACACCGGGCAATGCCGGTTTGCCGCTGGCAGATAAGAGAAAGGCACCTTTCGGTGCCTTTTGCTTGGCGTACAACCCTGTGGGAGCGGGCTTGCTCGCGAAAGCGGTGCTTCAGGCGACATCAATGTCGAATGATTTACCGTCTTCGCGAGCAAGCCCGCTCCCACATTGTTACCGGCGGCGTTTTTCCAGCGAATACACAAAGGGTGCAACGATTTCGATGGATCCATTGGTCAGCATGTCGGCCGGCGGCTTGGGCAGCGGTTGAGCGCGGCGGATCATTTCCAGGGTGGCCCGGTCCAGATCGGCAGTGCCCGAGGCGCCTACCAGCTCAAACGACAATACATTGCCTTCGGCATCCACGACGAAACGCAGGCGATTCATGCCTTCCTTGCCCCGTGCCTGAGCACTGGCCGGGTACTTTTTGTACTTCTGCAGGTGCGCCAGCAGCGTGCCTTGCCAACTGGCCTTGGCCGCCAGTTGAGCCGGCGAAGGACCCGGCGCAGGCTGGGCGGATTTCTCCGTAGGCGCCTGAGTCTGTTGCGTTTCTGCCGGTTTCTCCTCGGCCGGTTTTTCCTTCGGCGGTTCGGGTTTCTTCTCTACCGGCTTGGGCGGCTGTGGCTTCGGCTTTGGCTTGACGGGCTTGGGCACGGCAATTTCAGCTTTCGGCGCTTCGGCGAGCTTGGGGATCGGCAGTTCTTCAACTGGAGCCGGTGGCTGCGGTGGGGTGACAACCTTCGGCGGAGCAGGCGGTGGCGGGGCAGGGACCGGTGCCAGTTCGACCATCATTGCCTGAGGAGGCAGTTCGATGGGCGGGCGTGCGGACCAGTTCAGCGCCAGCGCGATGGCCAGTGCGTGAACGCCCAGCACCACGGCCAGGCTACCGCTGTAACGCGTCAGCTTATGGCGCGTCGTGATCATTTCTTGGCTGCCGTCTCAAGTCCGACCAGACCTACCTTCAGGTAACCGGCCGATCGCAGGTTGTCCATCACGCTCATCAGGTCGCCGTAATCCACACCTTTGTCGGCCTGGAAGAAGATCGTCGTGTCTTTCTTGCCCTGGGTCCTGGCGTCGAGGGTGGCGCCGAGTACTTCAGCCTTCACTTCGTCTTCACCGAGGAACAGGCGCTGGTCAGCCTTGACGCTGAGGAACACCGGTTTCTCTGGCCGCGGCGCCGGTTTGGCGGTGGAAGCGGGCAGGTCGACCTTGATGTCCACGGTGGCCAGCGGGGCCGCCACCATGAAGATGATCAACAGCACCAGCATTACGTCGATGAACGGCGTGACGTTGATTTCGTGGTTTTCGGACAGATCGTCGTCTGCCCCTTCTTTCAAATGCAGGCCCATGGCCGATTACCCCACTTTCACCATGTGCGGTTGCGAGCTGCGCTCAGGCTGGTGGTCGAGGTCGCGGCTGACCAGCAGCAGGACCTGTGCCGACGCGTCGGACACCTGAGCCTTGTAACCGGCGATGGAGCGGGCGAAGACGTTGTAGATCACGACCGCAGGGATCGCAGCAACCAGGCCCAGTGCGGTGGCCAGCAGGGCTTCGGCGATGCCGGGAGCGACGACGGCGAGGTTGGTGGTCTGGGTCTTGGCGATGCCGATGAAGCTGTTCATGATGCCCCACACGGTACCGAACAGGCCGACGAAGGGCGCGGTGGAACCGATGGTCGCCAGCACGCCGGTGCCGCTGCTCATGTTGCGACCGCAGGCCGCGACCAGGCGCTCAAGGCGGAAGCTGACGCGTTCCTTGATGCCTTCTTTCTCGCGGCTGTTGACCGACAGGCGCATCTCTTCGAGAGCATCGTGCACCAGCAGGTTGGCGAGGGTGCCTTCCTTCGCCGCCGTGGCGCTGGCTTCCTTGAGGGAGGCGGATTTTTTCAGTTGGGCGATTTCACCGCGCAGGCGACGCTTGGCGCCCATCAGCTCAAGACCCTTGGCGATCCAGATGGTCCAGGTGATGATCGAGGCGATGGCCAGGCCGATCATCACGATTTTCACGATGATGTCGGCATTCTTGTACATGCCCCACGGCGACAGGTCATGGGCCATGCCCAAGGTGTTGTCGGCTTCGAGAACTTCAGGAGCGTCTTCACCCAGGTTCTCTGCCGGTGCTGCCTGGACAGGATCGGTCGCGGCGGGAGCAACGGCCGGGGCGGCGTGATCAGCCGGTGCAGGGGCTGCGGCGGCCGGAGTAGCGGGCGCCTGGGCATCGGCCAAAGCGGCGACTGGCGCGAGCATCAGGCTGAGGAGCAGGGCGGCCGCCGCGCTCCAGGCGCGAGGTCGTTTGGTTGGCGAAGCGGAGAGTTGATTACGTGTCATGCTGGCCGGACCTGAGAGAAAAAACGGGTGATGTTCTTCCAGGCCTCGAAGGGCCGAGAACAAAAGTGGGGCGTATTATTGCAATTAATTCTTGTTAACAGAAGTAATAGCGTCTCTTTTTTTCCTGCGTTGCTAGCCGCCTGTCTGTCGCCGGCGCTAGTCTGTGGCTTTGCGATGGGAGTTTTCTGATGTCTGCGCCTACTGTTTTGATCGCCGGTTGCGGTGATGTTGGCAGCCGCCTGGCCATACAACTGCTGGCGGCGGGGTGGGAGGTTCATGGTCTGCGGCGGGATGTTTCACGCCTGCCCGCGGGCGTCATTGGCGTTGCCGGTGATTTGTTCAACAAAGACTGCCCGGCCACTTGGCCAATCGGTGCCGTGGATTACCTGGTGTATTGCGCGGCAGCCACCGATCACGACGAAGCTGGCTATCGTGCTGCCTATGTCCAGGGGCTGGAGCATGTGCTGGAGTGGCTGAACGACTACGGGCAGGTGCCCAATCGCCTGTTGTTTGTCTCCAGCAGCAGTGTTTACGGGCAGCAGGGTGGCGAGTGGGTCGACGAGACTTCACCGGCCGTGGCCGCGGGCTATTCCGGGCGTGTGATGCTCGAAGCCGAGCAACTTGCGCTCAAAAGCGGCATTCCAGCCAGTATCGTGCGCTTGACCGGTATTTACGGCCCCGGCCGGGAATGGCTGCTGACGCAGGTGCGCCGGGGTTATCGCGTGGCGGTCGAACCACCGTTGTATGCCAACCGGATTCATGCGGACGATGCCGCAGGTTTGATGGCGTGCCTGCTTGAGGCGGATCGGCGTGGCGTGGCGCTGGATGATGTCTACATCGGTGTCGATGACGCGCCGGCAGCGCTGGCCGATGTGGTGGGCTGGTTGCGTGAGTATCTGGGCGTGACCGAATGGGCCGATGACGACAGCGTGCGTCGCACTGGCAGCAAGCGCTGCAGCAATGCGCGGGCCAAGGCGTTGGGCTGGACGCCGAAGTACCCGAGTTTTCGCGAGGGGTATGCGGCGATCATTGAAGGGCGTTGCTGACTTTACCGATTGCCACAAACCAAATGTGGGAGCGGGCTTGCTCGCGAATGGGGCATGACATTCAACATCTCTGTTGGCTGTTACACCGCTTTCGCGAGCAAGCCCGCTCCCACATGGGTTATGCGCAGGTTACTGCTTCTCGAGCAACCACCTGCGCTCACCCGGAGTGAACGAAGGCATTTCGTCCGCCTGCGCCGTGTTCACGGTCTGGAAAATCTCCAGCTCCTTGCCCTTGCGCGCAAAGATCCAGGCGTTGCCCTGGCCATTGAGTTGCAGCCACATGTTGTCATTACCGCCGCTCATGGAGGCGCAATCGCCAGCCAGGCACAACGCATAACGGTCGCTGCCGGGCAGGCCGGTCACCTGGCCGTCGGCCTGGAATTGAACCGTGTTGCCTTCGCCGGTACCGCTGACGATTGTCCAGCTGCCGCCCATGTAGGCTGAATACAGTGCACGCTCGAAACTGGCGCCGATCGGAGCGCCGTCCGGCACCGGAATCTGGGCGCGGTCGAAAACCTGCTCGGGCTCGTTTTCGCTGGCGGACTGGCTGAGTTGCTTGCCGTCACGCTTCAGCTCGCTAGCCGAGCTGCCATAAAAGTCGATTTTCCAGGCGCCGGATTCTTCACCCAGCAACTTGCCGTCGACATTTTCAAAACCATTGGTGTAGCGGGCCTGGCCGGCCTTGGTGTTGATGTCCCATTCCAGGTTCGGGCCATAGGCCTGGAGCGCTTCACGTAGGGGGACGCCTTTGGCAGCAGCATCGATCGCCACCTGATTGATCCAGGTGCCGCTGATATCACGATCGGCAGGGTTGCTGGCACATCCGCCCAGGAGCAGGGCGAGCAGCGAGAGAGCAAGCGCATTGCGCATGGTGGAATCCTTTCAAGCTTTCTTTACAGCAGGGCAGTCGGCGCAGCCCCAGGCTGCGCCGTGCACATTACTCGATGACCAGGATGGCATCCATTTCAACCTGCGAACCCTTTGGCAGGGCTGCAACGCCGATGGCGGCGCGGGCAGGGTAAGGCTGGTCGAAGTACTTGCCCATGATCTCGTTGACCTTGGCGAAGTGGCTCAGGTCGGTGAGGAAGATGTTCAGCTTGACGATGTCCTTGAACGAACCACCGGCTGCTTCGGCTACGGCCTTGAGGTTCTCGAACACCTGGACGGTCTGGGCTTCGAAGCCTTCGACCAGTTCCATGGTTTTTGGGTCCAGGGGAATCTGGCCCGACATGTAGACGGTGTTGCCGGCCTTGATCGCCTGGGAGTAAGTACCGATGGCGGCCGGGGCCTTGTCGCTGGTGATAACAGTCTTGGTCATTGATGACTCCTTGTAAGTGGGCTTAAGCACGCATTCGGGTGATGCGGATCACCCCGGTCAAGGCGCGCAGTTTCTTGATCACGCGGGCCAGGTGCACGCGGTCGTGCACGCTGACCACCAACTGGACCACGCTGATGCGACCATCGCGTTCGTCCATGCTGATTTTCTCGATGTTGCCGTCGGCGGCGTTGACGCTGCTGGCCAGCAGGGCAATCAGGCCGCGCTGGTGTTCCAGTTCGACGCGCAGTTCGACGTTGAATTCGCCGGTGACATCCTTGGCCCACGAGAGCTGGATGCATTTTTCCGGGTTGTGGCGGATTTCGCTGATATTGCGGCAGTTGTCCAGGTGCACGACCATGCCTTTGCCCGCGGACAGGTGGCCGACAATCGGGTCGCCCGGGATCGGCGTGCAGCACTTGGCGTAGCTGAGTACCAGGCCTTCGGTGCCGCGAATCGCCAGCGGGCCTTCCGGACTTGGCAGCTGTTCGCCTTCGCCGAGCAGTCGGCGAGCCACCACATAGGCCATGCGATTGCCCAGGCCGATGTCTTCGAGCAAATCCTCGATCAGTTCGAGGCGGTACTCGGCGAGCATCGCCTTGACGCGTTCGGCCGGGATTTTCTCCAGCGCGCTGTCGAATCCGTTGAGGACCTTGTTCAGCAGGCGTTCGCCGAGGCTGATGGATTCGGAGCGGCGTTGCAGCTTCAGGGCATGGCGGATGTGCGTGCGCGCCTTGCCGGTGACCACGAAGTTGAGCCACGCCGGGTTCGGCCGTGCGCCGGGTGCGCTGACGATCTCGACCGTGGAGCCGCTTTGCAGCGGTTCGGACAGCGGTGCGAGACGACGGTTGATCCGGCAGGCAATGCAGCTGTTGCCCACGTCGGTATGCACCGCGTAAGCGAAGTCGACCGCCGTGGAGCCCTTGGGCAGCTCCATGATCCGGCCTTTGGGCGTGAATACGTAGACCTCGTCCGGGAACAGGTCGATCTTCACGCTTTCGATGAATTCCAGCGAGTTGCCGGCGCGTTGCTGCATTTCCAGCACGCCCTTGACCCACTGGCGGGCGCGGGCATGGGTGCCTTTGGGCTGCTCGTCGCCGCTGGATTTGTACAGCCAATGGGCGGCGATGCCGTTGTTGGCCATCTCTTCCATTTCACGGGTGCGGATCTGGATCTCGATCGGAACACCGTGCATGCCGAACAGCGTGGTGTGCAGCGACTGGTAGCCGTTGGCCTTGGGGATCGCGATGTAATCCTTGAAGCGCCCCGGCAACGGTTTGTACAAGTTATGTACAGCACCCAGCACGCGGTAGCAGGTATCGACTTTGTCGACGATGATCCGGAACGCGTAGACGTCCATGATCTCGTTGAAGGCCCGACGCTTGCCGCGCATTTTCTTGTAGATGCCGTAGAGGTGTTTCTGGCGACCGCTGACCTCGCCCTGGATGCCGTCGATGGCCAGGCAGTGGCTTAAGGACTCTTCGATCTTGTTGACGATTTCCTTGCGGTTGCCCCGGGCGCGCTTGACGGCCTGGTAGATCCGCGCGGAGCGCATCGGGTGCATGGCCTTGAAGCCGAGGTCTTCGAATTCTATGCGGATGGCGTGCATGCCCAGCCGGTTGGCGATGGGCGCATAGATTTCCAGGGTTTCCTTGGCGATGCGCCGGCGTTTTTCACCGGACAGCACTTCCAGGGTGCGCATGTTGTGCAGGCGGTCGGCCAGTTTGACCAGGATCACGCGAATGTCGCGGGCCATGGCCATGGCCATCTTCTGGAAGTTTTCGGCTTGGGCCTCGGCCTTGGTCTCGAAGTTCATCTGGGTCAGTTTGCTGACCCCGTCGACCAGTTCGGCCACGGTTTCGCCGAACTGCGCTTGCAGCGCTTCCTTGGCAATACCGGTGTCTTCGATCACGTCATGCAGCATCGCGGCCATCAGGCTCTGATGGTCCATGTGCATGTCGGCAAGAATATTCGCCACCGCGAGTGGGTGTGTGACGTACGCCTCGCCGCTACGGCGGCGTTGGCCGTCGTGGGCTTGTTCGGCGTAGAAATACGCTCGGCGGACCAGGTTGACCTGGTCCTTGCCGAGGTAGGTCGATAAGCGATCGGCGAGGGCGTCTATGCTCGGCATGATGTCTCCTGCCGTAAGCTTTTATCCCGCGCCGTGCTACGTCGACCAGGCATAGGCTTAGACGGCCTCGTTGGACTCGTCCTCGAATGCAGCAAAAAGCGGTTCATCTTCAACGATTTCGGCTTCGGCGATAGCTGCGTAGTCGATCAGGCCTTCAGCGATTTCGCGCAGGGCGACGACGGTAGGCTTGTCGTTTTCCCATGCTACTTTCGGCTCTTTGCCGCCGGTGGCCAGTTGACGGGCACGCTTGGTAGAGAGCATGACCAGCTCAAAGCGGTTATCCACGTGTTCTAGGCAGTCTTCAACGGTTACGCGGGCCATGGTCTTCCTCGTAGCAAATGCAATATGCGCGCTGCCCGGATGGGCGAGCGGACTCAACAGTTTAAAAAATCACCAGCGATTAGGGAAGCGCTGATTTTTTGACCAAGCCCTTCAACGCGCTGCAAGTGCCAATGTAAAGCCCTTGCAGCGGTTTTGGGAAGAGCTGATTAACCGAGCAATTCAGCCAGCAATTTGCCGTGACGCTGCTGCTGACGCTTCTGAATCAGCTGATTGGCGCGGAAAATCGCCTTCAGGTCGTGCAGTGCGTGGGCGAAATCGTCGTTGATGATCAGGTAATCGTAGTCGACGTAATGGCTCATTTCGCTGACGGCTTCGCGCATGCGGCCGTCAATGATCTCGTCGCTGTCCTGGCCGCGGTTGGTCAGGCGCTGGTGCAGGGCCTGCAGTGACGGCGGCAGGATGAAGACCGAACGGGCCTGCGGCATCAGCTTGCGCACTTGCTCGGCACCTTGCCAGTCGATTTCCAGGATCAGGTCGTGGCCTTGGTCCAGGGTCTGCTGCAGGTGGCTTTGCGAAGTGCCGTAGAGATTGCCGAACACTTCGGCGCGCTCGAGGAAATCGCCGTGCTCGATCATCTTCACGAACTCGCTGCGGTCGACGAAGTGATAGTTCACGCCATTCACTTCACCCGGGCGCATGGCGCGGGTGGTGTGGGAGACCGAGACGCGGATCTCCGGATCGGCATCGGTCAGGGCCTTGACCAGGCTGCTCTTGCCCGCGCCCGAAGGGGCGGAAATGATGTAAAGGGTGCCAGTGCTGTGGGTCATGTCGGGGTAGCCTTACTCAATATTCTGCACTTGTTCGCGCATCTGCTCGATCAACACCTTGAGGTTGACCGCAGCCTGGGTGCTGCGCGGGTCGAAGGCTTTGGAGCCCAGTGTGTTGGCTTCGCGGTTGAGTTCCTGCATCAGGAAGTCCAGGCGCCGACCGGCAGCGCCGCCGGATTTGAGTACCCGGCGAACTTCGATGATGTGAGTGCTCAGGCGATCCAGTTCTTCGGCGACGTCGCTTTTTTGCGCGAGCATGACCATTTCCTGCTCCAGGCGCTGCGGGTCCATCTCGGCTTTCATGTCGGCGAAACGGTCGAGGACTTTCTGGCGCTGGGTGGCGAGCATCTGCGGGACCAGTTCGCGCAGGGTCACCACGTCTTCTTCGATGGCGGTCAGGCGCTCGTTGATCAACCGTGCCAGCTCCGCACCTTCGCGCTCGCGGCCGGCCTTGAGTTCCTTGAGGCCCTGGTTGAACAGTGCCAGCGCTTCGGCGTTCAAGGCTTGCGGGTCGGTGGCGTCGCCAACCAGTACGCCGGGCCAGGCCAGAACTTCCAGCGGGTTCAACGCGGCCGGGTTCTTGATCAGGCCGGCGATGGTCTCGGCGGCGGCGACCAGTTGCGCGGCGCGCTCCTGATCGATCTGCAGCGCTTTGCCGGTGTTTTCTTCGGTGAAGCGCAGGGTGCATTCGAGCTTGCCCCGCGATACGCCTTGGCGCAGGGCTTCACGTACCGCGCCTTCGAGGTCGCGAAAGGACTCCGGCAGGCGCAGGTGGGGTTCCAGGTAGCGGCTGTTGACCGACCGCAGTTCCCAGCTCAGGGTGCCCTGGACGCCGGCTTTTTCGACGCGGGCGAAGGCGGTCATGCTGTGCACCATGGCGGTACCTCGCAAGGCAGATCGGCGCAGAACCTTGGTTCCGGGAATCCGATATCAATGAATTAAAGCCGACTGGCAGCAAAGGCGCAGGATTGTAGCGCAGTGGCGCGGATGCGCCCAAACACAGGGTGTGACAAAGAGCGGCAGGCCTGCGCCGGCGTGCAGTGCAGAGCCTTCGGTCGTCGGCGGATTTTTTTAGAAGTGCCCAGGGGCGGCCGTCGGCTCTATAATGCTCCGCAGTTTTCCGTCCCCAGTACAGGTATTCCCTATGATACGTCCAAGTGGTCGCGCTGCCGATCAGCTCCGCTCGATCCGCATCACCCGCAACTACACCAAACACGCCGAGGGTTCTGTGCTGGTCGAGTTCGGTGATACCAAGGTCATCTGCACCGTCAGCGTTGAACCGGGCGTACCGCGTTTCCTGAAAGGTCAGGGCCAGGGCTGGTTGACTGCCGAGTACGGCATGCTGCCGCGTGCTACCGGCGAGCGTAACCAGCGTGAAGCCAGCCGTGGCAAGCAAGGTGGTCGTACCCTGGAAATCCAGCGTCTGATCGGCCGTTCCCTGCGCGCTGCGCTGGACATGACCAAACTGGGTGACGTCACCCTGTACGTCGACTGCGACGTGATCCAGGCAGACGGTGGCACCCGTACGGCGTCGATCACCGGTTCCATGGTCGCGCTGATCGATGCCTTGAAAGTGATCAAGAAGCGTGGCGGCCTGAAAGGCGGCGACCCGGTCAAGCAGATGATCGCTGCTGTTTCCGTGGGCATGTACAAGGGCGAGCCTGTGCTCGACCTCGACTACCTGGAAGACTCGGCGGCCGAAACCGACCTGAACGTGGTGATGACCAGCGCCGGCGGTTTCATCGAAGTCCAGGGTACTGCCGAGGGCGCGCCGTTCCAGCCTGAAGAGCTGAACGCCATGCTGGAGCTGGCGAAGAAAGGCATGAACGAGATCTTCGAACTGCAAAAGGCCGCATTGGCCGACTGACCGGACGCTCCAGGCAAGGAGGACACCATGAGTGACGAACAACTGCCGCTACCCACGCCGAGCCAGGAGGTGCGTCAGTGGGCGATGTTCTGTCACCTGTCCGCCTTGCTGGGGATCTGGATTCCGTTCGGCACGCTGATCGGCCCGCTGATTCTCTGGCAAATGAAGCGCGAGATGGACCCGTTCATCGATGCCCAGGGCAAAGAGGCATTGAACTTCCAGATCACCGTCGCCATTGCCTCGGCCATCTGCTTCCTGCTGATGGTGGTGATCATCGGGTTCTTCCTGTTCGGACTGGTGGCGATAGGTGCGCTGGTGCTGACGATTATTGCCGGGGTGAAAGCCAATGAAGGGTTTCCTTATCGGTACCCGTTCACATGGCGATTGATCAAATAACGATCAATCTTCACGTGTAGGAGCGAGCCTTCTCGCACCCACAGAAGCAAAGCAGAAGCAGCATCAGCCAAGGTAATAAGCAAATGCCCCGATAACTCGGGGCATTTTCGTTTGCCACATCAAATAAATGTTTCAAGTTGTAATTTATATTTGCTAGTTGTAACAAGTATTACGGTAAGTACTGCTGAGCTAATACATTTTTAGTCACAACTGTAAAGTGTCGATATTGCCCTTGTGCTTGGCAATAAGTCAGGGTGATTGATAAAGTTGCCCCCACGAAATATTTCAAGAAATATTTTGATATATTCAGACCATTGAAGGTCCTTGAATCCACCATCAATCAGTGTTGAGAAATTCAACCTGTTCAAGAGGCGTGTCCAGGTAAAAAGTTCGCCCCTGAATATATATCCAAGAATAAGTGCAAAATGATTCAGCTCGATTTTTATGGAACATTAGTCGCCGCCTCCCTGGTGCTGTTATTGGGTCGCGGGCTTGTCACACGTGTCGGTTTTTTACGCGCCTACAATATCCCCGAACCTGTAGCGGGCGGCCTGGTGGTTGCCTTGGTTCTCCTGGCCTTGCGCAGCTTTGATGTTCAAGTCCGGTTTGACACTTCGTTGCAGACCCCCTTGATGCTGGCGTTTTTCGCCACCATTGGCTTGAGCGCCGACTTCGCCAGCCTGAAGAAGGGCGGGCGCGTCGTGGGGATTTTCATTCTTGCGGTCACCGGGCTTCTGCTGGTCCAGAATGCCATGGGCATCGGTCTTGCCAGCCTGCTGGGGCTTGATCCTCTGATGGGCCTGCTGACAGGCTCGGTGACCCTGGCGGGCGGTCACGGCACAGGCGCTGCCTGGAGCGCGACATTCAGTGAGAAATACGGCCTGGCTTCGGCTTCCGAGTTTGCGATGGCCTCTGCAACCTTCGGCCTGGTGCTGGGCGGTCTGATTGGTGGGCCGGTCGCCCGCTTGCTGATCAAGCGAGTACAGGTACCCGGTTGCGTTGAGCAAGCGAAGCCGCGCGCGCCAAGGGGCTTTGAGCAACCGAACAAGGAGCGCTCGATCACGCCCTTCTCGTTTATCGAGACACTCGCGCTGATCGCCGTCAGCTTGCTGGCAGGTAATCTTCTCAATGGGCTGTTGCTCGGCAGTGCATTCGAGTTGCCGACTTTCGTTTGTGTGTTGTTCGTCGGTGTTGTTCTGCGCAACGGGCTTTCGGCACTTGGCTTGTATCAGGTGTTTGAGCGCGAAGTCTCGGTACTGGGGAATGTAAGCTTGTCGCTGTTCCTGGCAATTGCCCTGATGTCCCTCAAACTATGGGACCTGGCATCGCTGGCTTTGCCGATCTTTATCATTCTGGCTGTGCAAACAGTGGTCATGGCGCTGTTTGCGATATTCGTGACGTTCAGAATAATGGGGAGCAACTACGATGCGGCAGTACTGGCGGCAGGACATTGCGGTTTCGGGCTGGGTGCCACGCCAACAGCCATCGCTAATATGCAGGCCGTGACACAACGCTACGGACCTTCGCAGATTGCGTTTCTGGTGGTGCCAATGGTGGGTGCATTCTTCATCGACATCATTAATGTCATTGTGATCAAGTTGTTCCTGGTGCTGCCATTTTTCGTCGCTGTCTGAAGTTCAGCCGGCTTGCCCCATAAAAAATGCCCGTATCTTGCGATACGGGCATTTTTTTGACCGGGGCGTCTGCGAAACGACGCCTCAGATGGTCAGCGTCCAGTCGTAGTCCACGATCAGCGGCGCGTGTTGCGAGAACCGCGGCTGGCGTGGCAGGCGTGCACTGCGTACGAAGCGGCGCAGGCCCGGGGTCAGCAGTTGGTAGTCGAAGCGCCAACCGAGGTTGAGCATCTCCGCCTGTTCGTTATCCGGCCACCAGCTGTACTGGTCGCCTTCGCGGCTGACTTCGCGCAGGGCGTCGACATAGCCCATGTTGCCGACAATCTCGTCCATCCAGGCACGTTCAGGCGCCAGGAAGCCCGGAGATTGCTGGCTATCGCGCCAGTTCTTGATATCCAGCTTCTGTTGCGCCACGTACAGCGAGCCACAATAGATGTACTCGCGACGTTTGCGCCGCTGTTTATCCAGATAACGGGCGAAGTCGTCCATTAGCTTGAACTTCTGGTTCAAGTCTTCATCGCCGTTCTGCCCCGAAGGGAGCAGCAAGGTCGCGATGCTGACCTTGTCGAAATCGGCTTGCAGGTAGCGCCCGTAGCGGTCGGCCGTCTCGAAACCGAGACCGCTGATGACAGCCTTCGGTTGCAGCCGCGAATACAAAGCCACGCCACCTTGGGCAGGGACTTCGGCATCGCAGGCATAAAGGAAGTATCCATCCAGTTGGAAGGCTGGATCGTCCAGTTCAAAGGCGGAGGCGCGGGTGTCCTGCAGGCAGATGACGTCGGCATTCTGTGCCTGCAGCCAACTGAGCAAACCACGCTCGACTGCAGCCTGAATACCATTGACGTTCACACTGATGATCCGCATAAATGGCCCCAAAAATCGCGTGCGTGTATGATACACGGCGTCAAGCTAATTAGCTAAATCCGTGGTATTTGGGGTTTTTTCATGCAAGCGTATCAGCGCGATTTCATCCGTTTTGCCATCGATCGCGGCGTTTTGCGCTTCGGTGAGTTCACCCTGAAGTCCGGGCGCACCAGTCCTTACTTCTTCAATGCGGGGCTGTTCAACTCGGGTTCGGCCCTGGCGCAGTTGGGTCGTTTCTACGCCGCTGCCATTGCCGAGAGCGGCATTGCGTTCGACGTGCTGTTTGGCCCAGCCTACAAAGGCATCCCGTTGGCGGCGACTACGGCCGTGGCCCTGGCCGAGCATCACAACCGTGACCTGCCATGGTGCTTCAACCGCAAGGAAGCAAAGGCTCACGGCGAAGGCGGCAGCCTGGTCGGCGCACCTTTGACCGGCGAAGTGCTGATCATCGACGACGTGATCACCGCCGGTACAGCCATCCGTGAAGTGATGCAGATCATCGCTTCCCAGGACGGTGCCAAGGCTGCTGGCGTGCTGATCGCCCTGAACCGTCAGGAGCGCGGCAATGGCGAGTTGTCGGCGATCCAGGAAGTCGAGCGTGACTTCGGCATCCCGGTCATCAGCATCGTTTCGCTGAACCAGGTGCTGGAATTCCTGGCGGATGATCCACAGCTCAAGCAGCACCTGCCAGCCGTCGAAGCCTACCGCGCCCAGTTCGGCGTTTAACCGCAATTCTCTTGTAGGAGCGAGCTTGCTCGCGATGCACGTCAGAGCGCCGCATTTCGCCAGGCACCCCGCGTTATCGTTGACGTTTTTCGCGAGCAAGCTCGCTCCTACAGGGATTGTGGAATAAAAAAGACCCCGCTCAGCCTGGCTGAGCGGGGTCTTTTTCATTGCGCTATCGCTTAGTGACGCTTGCGATTGCTGATCAGGGTGCCCACGCCGGTATCGGTGAAGATTTCCAGCAGGATCGCGTTAGGCACGCGGCCGTCGATGATCAGCGAGCTGCCCACGCCGCCCTGGACCGCTTCCAGTGCGCAGCGGATCTTCGGCAGCATGCCGCCGTAGATGGTGCCGTCGGCGATCAGTTCGTCGACCTGTTGAGTCGTCAGACCGGTCAGGACCTTGCCCGACTTGTCCATCAGGCCGGCGATGTTGGTCAGCAGCATCAGCTTCTCGGCCTTCAACGCCTCGGCGACTTTACCGGCCACCAGGTCAGCGTTGATGTTGTACGACTCACCGTTGGCGCCGACGCCGATTGGCGCGATAACCGGGATGAAATCGCCTTTGACCAGCAGGTTCAGCAAGTCGGTATTGATCCCGACCACTTCGCCCACATGGCCGATGTCGATGATTTCCGGGGTGGTCATTTCCGGGGTCTGGCGGGTGACGGTGAGCTTCTTCGCACGAATCAGCTCGGCGTCTTTACCGGTCAGGCCGATGGCGCTGCCGCCATGACGGTTGATCAGGTTGACGATGTCCTTGTTGACCTGGCCGCCGAGGACCATTTCCACCACGTCCATGGTCGCTGCGTCGGTGACGCGCATGCCGTCGACGAAATGACTCTCGATCGACAGGCGCTTGAGCAGGTCACCGATTTGCGGGCCGCCGCCGTGAACCACCACCGGGTTGATGCCAACAGCCTTCATCAGCACGATGTCGCGGGCGAAGCCGGTTTTCAGCTCCTCGCTTTCCATCGCGTTGCCGCCGTATTTGATCACCAGGGTCTTGCCGACGTATCGGCGGATATAAGGCAACGCTTCGGACAGGACCTTGGCGGTGTTGGCGGCGGCTTCGCGTTCGAGGGTCATTCAGGGCTCCGGGTGAATCAGAACGGTAGTTGGAGATCAGGTGCAACGCGCTTCAACTGGACTTTGAAAACGTCCTTGATGCGCTGCAATTCAGCCTCGTCATCGGCCTCGAAACGCAGCACCAGCACCGGTGTGGTGTTGGATGCGCGTACCAGGCCCCAGCCTTTGGCGTAGTCGACTCGCACGCCGTCAATGGTGGTCAGGTCGGCGCCTGCGCCCCATTGTGCGTCGTGCAGTGCATCAATGATGCTGAATTTGCTCTCTTCGGTCACATGGATATTGATTTCCGGCGTAGAAATATCGTTCGGGAAGGTCGCGAACAGCTCTTCGGCCGAGGATTTTTCCTTGCTGAGGATTTCCAGCAACCGCGCAGCGCTGTAAATGCCGTCGTCGAAACCGAACCAGCGCTCCTTGAAGAAGATGTGCCCGCTCATTTCGCCGGCCAGCAGGGCGCCGGATTGTTTCATTTTCTTTTTGATCAACGAGTGACCGGTCTTCCACATTAGCGACCGACCGCCGTATTCCTTGATCAGCGGGATCAGGCGGCGGGTGCATTTGACGTCGAAGATGATCTCGGCGCCCGGGTTGCGCGCCACGACGTCGCGGGCGAACAGCATCAGCAGGCGGTCCGGGTAGACGATGCTGCCGGTGTTGGTCACCACGCCGACGCGGTCGCCGTCGCCGTCGAAGGCCAGGCCGATGTCGGCGTTGGTTTCCTTGACCTTGGCGATCAGGTCGACGAGGTTTTCAGGCTTGCCCGGGTCCGGGTGGTGGTTCGGGAAGTTGCCGTCGACTTCGCAGAACAGCGGGATCACTTCGCAGTTCAGCGCTTCGATCAGTTGCGGGGCAATCACGCCGGCCGCGCCGTTGCCGCAGTCGACGACCACTTTCAGGCGACGGGCCAGCTTGATGTCCTGGACGATTTCGGTGGTGTAGCGGTCGAGGATTTCGACCTGGGTGATGCTGCCCTGGCCGCTGCTCAGGTTATTGGTCTTGAGGCGGTCGTGCAGGGCCTGGATCTGTTCGTTGGCCAGGGTGTCGCCGGCAATGACGATCTTGAAGCCGTTGTAGTTCGACGGGTTGTGGCTGCCGGTGAGCATCACACCGGATTTGCCGGCCAGCACGTTGGCGGCGTAGTACAGCGCCGGCGTCGGGACCAGGCCGACATCACTGACGTGGCAGCCGCTGTCGGCGATGCCTTTGATCAGTTGCGTGACCAGCTCCGGACCGGACAAGCGACCGTCGCGACCGACGGACACATTTGGCTCGCCCTGGGCCAGGCTTTGGGAACCGACGGCGCGGCCAATCCAGTAAGCGGTCTCGGCGTTCAGGAATTCCGGGACGGTGCCGCGGATGTCGTAGGCGCGGAAGATGCTGTCAGGGAACTTGGGTGCAATTTTGGCCGGGGTGTTCATCTGTGGAAATGCTCCATCTCGAAAGTGGCTGGACAGGCCGCCGAGTCATTCAGCGACAGGTTCAAACTGAAGGGTATGACGGCGTTTTCCACAGAGAGTTCGTGGTATGAAAGGGCCATGACGCCCCTGATGGCAGGGGTTTGGCCGGGCAATGCCTTGATTTTCGGTGCTAAACGTTGCAGATGACAATTTGAATTTTGTGGCGAGGGAGCAAGCTCCCTCGCCACGATGGATCTGTATCAACGGGTACCGGTATGGCCGAAACCGCCAGTGCCGCGCTCGGTTTCAACAAACTCTTCAACCATCTCGAAGTGAGCCTGCACCACTGGCACCAGCACCAGTTGCGCCAGGCGCTCGCCGACCGGCATGGTGAATTCGGTCTGGCCACGGTTCCAGCAGGAGACCATCAGCGGGCCCTGGTAGTCGGAGTCGATCAGGCCGACCAGATTGCCCAGCACGATGCCGTGCTTATGGCCCATCCCCGAGCGCGGCAAAATCAGCGCCGCCAGGTTCGGGTCACCGATATAGACCGACAGGCCGGTAGGGATCAGCACGGTTTCACCCGGCTTGATCACGGTGTCCTGCTCCAGCATGGCGCGCAGGTCGAGGCCGGCGGAGCCCGGTGTGGCGTATTGCGGCAGCGGGAATTCGGTACCGATGCGTGGGTCGAGGATCTTGGCTTGCAAAGCGTGCATGTAAATTAAACCTGGTTCAGACGTTCGGCGATAAAAGTGATCAGCTGGCGAGCAATCTTGCTCTTGCTGGTCTGGGCGAAAAGTGTGGCGTGAAGCTCGCGATCGATGACGCTGCAGGCGTTTTCTTCGCTGTTGAAGCCAATGCTCGGGTTGGCGACGTCGTTGGCGACGATCAAGTCGAGGTTCTTGTCTTTCAACTTGCGTGCAGCGTAATCGAGCAGGTGTTCGGTCTCGGCGGCGAAACCGACACTGAACGGGCGGTCGGGGCGGGTGGCGATGGTGGCCAGGATGTCCGGGTTACGCACCATCTGTAGCAACAAGCCGTCGCCGTTCGTAGGATCTTTCTTGAGTTTCTGTGGGGCGACGACTTCCGGGCGGTAGTCCGCGACGGCTGCCGAGGCGATGAACAGGTCGCAAGGGATGGCTGCTTCGCAGGCGGCGAGCATGTCGCGGGCGCTGACCACGTCGATGCGAGTGACGCGATCCGGGGTCGGCAGATGCACGGGGCCGGTGATCAAGGTCACGCGGGCACCGGCTTCCACGGCGGCTTCGGCCAGGGCGAAGCCCATTTTCCCGGAGCTGTGGTTGGTGATGTAGCGCACCGGGTCGATGTTTTCCTGGGTCGGGCCGGCAGTGATCAGCACGTGTTTGCCGGTCAGGGCCTGACGCTGGAAGCAGTCTGCCGCGCACTGGGCCAGCTCAAGGGCTTCGAGCATGCGCCCCAGGCCGACATCGCCGCAGGCCTGGCTGCCGGAGGCCGGACCGAAGACCTTGATGTCGCGGCTCTCGAGGGTTTGCAGGTTGGCCTGGGTCGCCGGATCGCGCCACATGGCCTGGTTCATGGCCGGGGCAACGGCGACCACCGCGTCGGTGGCCAGCACCAGCGTGGTCAGCAGGTCATCGGCAATGCCTTGGGCCAGGCGGGCAATCAGATCCGCCGTGGCGGGGGCGATCAGCACCAGGTCGGCCCATTTCGCCAGTTCGATGTGGCCCATGGCCGCTTCGGCCGCCGGGTCCAGCAGGTCCAGATGGACCGGGTGCCCGGACAGGGCCTGCATGGTCAACGGGGTGATGAATTCTGCGCCGCCACGGGTCATGACCACGCGCACTTCGGCGCCCTGGTCGATCAGGCGGCGAACCAGGTCGGCGCTCTTGTAGGCAGCGATACCGCCGCCGACGCCCAGAACAATGCGTTTCCGATACAGCCGCTGCATAGGCCTGCCTTTCAATTCGTTGGTGACATACGTGGCGAAACCCCCTCCCCAGGGTGAATTCGCCCGCAAAAAAGATGGGCTACGATATCACAGCGACCGCTACGGAACAGCGGCGCCCACAGACAGGGAGGTGTTATGAGTATTCGCGATTGGCCGGCGGCGGAGCGGCCGCGGGAGAGGTTGCTTGAACAGGGCTCGGGAAGCCTTTCGGACGCCGAATTGCTGGCGATATTTTTACGGACGGGTGTGGTCGGTAAAAGCGCCGTGGATTTGGCACGACACCTGTTGAATCAGTTTGGCAGCTTGCGTTTGCTGCTAGAAGCCGATCAGGAAGCGTTCAGCAAGCAGTTGGGGCTGGGGCCGGCGAAATTCGCACAGTTGCAGGCTGCGCAAGAAATGAGCAGGCGCCACCTGGCCGAGCGGGCGCGTCAGAAGCCGGCACTTGAGAGCCCGCAGGCGGTTCGCGAGTACCTGAAATCAATGCTGCGCCATGAGCCACACGAGGTGTTTGGTTGCCTGTTTCTCGATTCCCGGCATCAGGTACTGGCGTTTGAGACACTGTTTCGGGGCTCCATTGACAACACCAGCGTTCATCCGCGAGAGGTGGTCAAACGCGCCTTGGCCAACAACGCAGCGGCATTGATCCTCTGTCACAACCATCCTTCGGGTAACAGTAGCCCCAGTCAGTCCGACCGGGTGCTGACCAAGCGTCTGCAAGAGGCGCTGGAGTTGATTGATGTGCGGGTGCTCGACCATTTCATCATTGGCGATGGCGATCCGCTGTCGATGGCTGAGTATGGGTGGATGTAGTGCGCGACCCCTGTAGGAGCGAGCTTGCTCGCGATAAACCCGAGAACGCTGCGGGGTGTCTGGCTTCCCGCGTTATCGTTGACGACCATCGCGAGCAAGCTCGCTCCTTCAGGGTTTTGTGTTGTGTCTGATTATTTGAGGTTGACCTTGGAATAGTCCTGCCGTCCGAACGGGCTGACCGAATACCCCTCGACATCCTTGCGCGTCAGCGCGAAGGCCGTCGGGTGAGCCAGGGGCAACCACAACGCCTGTTGCTGGATCTGCGTCTGCGCCTGTTCGTAGAGCTTGGTGCGCACGCCTTGCTCGCCGGTGGTCTTGCCGGCGCTGATCAGTTTGTCCAGGTCCGCATTGCAGTAGCGGGCGAAGTTGGTGCCGGATTTGACCGCGGCGCAGGAAAACTGCGGTGTGAGGAAGTTGTCCGGGTCGCCGTTGTCACCGGCCCAGCCCATGAACAGCAAGTCGTGCTCACCGGCCTTGGCGCGGCGGATCAGCTCGCCCCATTCGATCACGCGGATTTCGGCCTGAATGCCGATTTCCGCCAGGTCGGATTGCAGCAGTTGAGCGCCGAGGCTCGGGTTGGGGTTGAGGAGACTGCCGGAAGGGCGGGTCCAGATGGTGGTCTGGAAGCCTTCCTTGAGCCCGGCCTTGGCCATCAGCGCCTTGGCCTTCTCGACGTCATGCGGATACCCCGGAAGGCTTTTCGCATAGCTCCAGGTGTTCGGCGGATACGGACCATTGGCCGCTTTGGCGGTGTCTTCGAACACGGCTTTGATGTAATTGGCCTTGTCGAAGGCAAGGTTGATGGCCTGACGCACTTCTGGCTTGTCCAGCGGTGGATGCTGGCTGTTGATGCCGACGAATGCGGTCATGAACGCGTCAGTCTTTTCGACTTTCAGGGTCGGCTCTTTCAGCGCTTCCTGTACGTCCAGGGGCTTGGGCGAGAGGGCGATCTGG
Source organism: Pseudomonas sp. AP3_22 TE3818 (assembly GCF_053628995.1). NCBI lineage: Bacteria > Pseudomonadati > Pseudomonadota > Gammaproteobacteria > Pseudomonadales > Pseudomonadaceae > Pseudomonas > Pseudomonas sp. AP3_22 TE3818. Next base: position 257,814 of record NZ_JBRJHL010000001.1, read on the forward strand.
CATTCATTGCGACGCAATTTCTGCAAGCGGACGTTGGCGTCCGGTGTGATGGCAAAAATCAGCGGATCGACAGAGGGTTTGCCGCCGAAGTAGTCGGGGTTGGCTTTATAGCGAACCGAAGCATCCTTCTGGAAGCGCGTGAATACGAACGGGCCCGTGCCGATCGGCTGGCTGTTGAGTTTTTCAGGCGTGCCGGCCTTCATCAGCTTGTCGGCGTACTCGGCAGAATAGATTGAGGCGAAGCCCATGCTCAGGGTCGCCAGGAAGGTCGAATCCGCGTGGTCGAGGGTGAAGCGCACGGTCTGTGGGTCGAGGGCGTCGATTTTCTTGATCAGCGCCGGCAACTGCATCGATTGCGCATGCGGGAAGCCGCTCTGGGCGACTTTGTGCCACGCATTGGCCGGGTCGAGCATGCGGTCGAAGCTGAAAATCACGTCTTCGGCATTCAGGTCGCGCGTTGGGGTGAAGTACTCGGTGCGATGGAATTTTACCTGAGGGTGCAACTTGAAGGCGTAGATCAGGCCGTCGGGGCTGACCTCCCAGCTGTCGGCGAGACTGGCGACCACTTTACCGCTGGCCGTGTCGAAATCCACCAGGCGGTTCATCAGCACGTCAGCCGAGGCGTTGGTGGTGGTCAACGAGTTGTACTGCACCACATCGAACCCTTCAGGGCTGGCCTCGGTGCAGACGCTCAGGGCGGCGGCAAAGGCTTGTGGACTCAGCAGAAGCGGGGCGAGCAACAGCGGTAGGGCAGCGAGGCGCATGGTCGGCTTCCTTTACAGATCGAAGGCCCATCTGCAAGTGCAGTCTGGAAAAGCCTTACCCTAGTGGGCTCTTTTGCAAATGACTATCCCCTTTTTCATTTTGAGAGGACTATAGGCGACTGTTTTGCTGTGCAGCGGTTGAGAAACCCCCTTGATTGGCCCAATGCCCGATTCTCTGCGACGAGCGGTCGCCATCGGCGATAGCCTTTGTCCAAAGCGCTCGGAGCCCGGAAAACGGGGATTTTGTGAATTCAACGCACACTGAATGTTGTTGCTCTCCAGTCTTTCTGGTATAAAGCAGCGCTCTTTTCTAGGGGCCCGGTTCCTTCACTGTAGGTGTAGCCGGTAAGACCTCTAAAGAAACGCGGCGCCTGGCGCCAAATGACTGAGAGATTAAGCGGCCAACCCATGCCGGGTTGGGCATGTGGTTTTAGAGGGCTGAGGCATGTCTAGAGTATGTCAAGTTACCGGTAAGGGTCCGGTAACCGGGAATAACATTTCCCACGCAAACAACAAAACCCGTCGTCGTTTCCTGCCGAACCTGCAGCATCACCGCTTCTGGGTTGAAGAAGAGAAACGTTTTGTGCGTCTGCGCGTATCTGCCAAAGGCATGCGTATCATCGACAAGCGTGGCATCACTGTCGTGCTGGCCGAACTTCGCCGCGATGGCAAGGTTTAAGGGAGCTAATCATGCGTGAATTGATTCGTTTGATTTCGAGCGCCGGTACTGGTCACTTCTACACTACCGACAAGAACAAGCGTACTACCCCGGACAAAATCGAGATCAAGAAATATGATCCGGTTGTTCGCAAGCACGTGATCTACAAAGAAGGCAAAATCAAGTAATTGATTTTTCTCTCTTACAAAAAAGGCCCGTATCGCGAGATACGGGCCTTTTTTGTTGCGCGGGAATCAGGTTGTTTCGTCAGCGCCGAAACGGATCAGCCGCAGTTGATGCTGACGATGATTCTGTCGGCATTGGTGTGCAGGTTGATGCGTTGCGGGCGCAGGTCCCAGCTCGAAGGGTACTTCGGTCCAGTGGCTCGCACTGGTGCGCCATTGGCCAGGGCGCGAACCTCTTCAAGCAGTTCCGGGGTGCATTTCTGGCCGATGGTGTATTGGGCGATGGCGAGATCGCATTGATCGGGTAAGACTGGCATGTTGCCTCCTTGCATGACTGTTGGTTGGGGCGCCCACGTCGCCGGGAGGCTGCACGTCCTGTGCATTCCCGGCCCGACAATTAAATACGGGGCACCTGTCAGCAAGTCTTACCCGGTGCCGCTGCCCGGGGCCAGCGGCAGAATGTCAGCGACTGTTTCGAGGTGGGCTCAAGCCTTCTGTTCAAACGCTACGTAGATCTTGCGGCACGGCTCCAGCACTTCCCAGGTGCCGCGAAAACCCGCCGGGATCACAAAGCGATCGCCTGCGCGCAGGGTCTTGGCATTGCCGTCGCTGTCACGCAGCACCGAAACTCCCTGTTGGATCTCGCAGTACTCGTGCTCGGTGAAATTCACCGTCCACTGTCCGACTTCACCTTCCCACACGCCAGCATTCAACTGACCGCAAGGGCTGTTGTAGTGGTTGTACACCGCTTGTTCCGGGTCGCCCTTGAGCACTTTGGCCGGATCCGGGCGGTAGCGCTCGGCGGCGGTGGTGGCCTGGCTGAAGTCGACGACGTTCTGGATGTTCATTGTTGTTATCTCCCCGTGATTGCGGCGCGGTTGGTTGATGAGCCCAAAGTCTATGTTTATTAAAATGAACATCGCAAGGCCGTTTGCCGGCGTTATGTCAAATATATTGAAACTTCATGTGCGGCTGGTTTAGGGTGGTGGATGCCTTGGGCCGAAAAGCAGGCTGGCCGGGCAGAATTCCTGACAGCGCCCGCGAAGAACGCGGGTGTCGTATCAATAAGAGGAGGACACTCGCATGACCACCCTGACCCGTGCCGACTGGGAACAACGTGCCCGCGATTTGAAAATCGAAGGCCGCGCTTATATCAATGGCGAATACACCGACGCCGTTTCCGCCGAGACCTTCGAGTGCATCAGCCCGGTCGATGGCCGTCTGTTGGGCAGGATTGCCAGCTGTGACGCCGCCGATGCCCAGCGCGCTGTGGAAAACGCCCGCGCCACGTTCAATTCCGGTGTCTGGTCGCGCCTGGCGCCGACCAAGCGCAAAGCCACCATGATCCGTTTCGCCGGCCTGCTCAAACAGCACGCCGAAGAGCTTGCGCTGCTTGAAACCCTGGACATGGGCAAGCCGATCAGCGACTCCCTGTACATCGACGTCCCTGGCGCGGCGCAAGCCCTGAGCTGGAGCGGCGAAGCCATCGACAAGATCTACGACGAAGTCGCCGCCACCCCGCATGATCAATTGGGTCTGGTGACCCGTGAGCCGGTCGGCGTGGTCGGGGCCATCGTGCCGTGGAACTTCCCGCTGATGATGGCGTGCTGGAAACTCGGTCCGGCGCTGTCCACCGGTAACTCGGTGATCCTCAAGCCGTCGGAAAAATCGCCACTGACTGCCATCCGCATCGCCGCTCTGGCCGTCGAAGCCGGCATTCCGAAAGGCGTGTTGAACGTGCTGCCAGGTTACGGCCACACCGTCGGCAAGGCTCTGGCCCTGCACAACGACGTCGACACACTGGTATTCACCGGCTCTACCAAAATCGCCAAGCAACTGCTGATCTACTCCGGCGAGTCGAACATGAAGCGCGTCTGGCTCGAAGCCGGCGGCAAGAGTCCGAACATCGTCTTCGCCGATGCGCCGAACCTGCAGGAAGCTGCCGAAGCCGCTGCTGGCGCCATCGCCTTCAACCAGGGCGAAGTCTGCACCGCCGGTTCGCGTCTGCTGGTGGAGCGTTCGATCAAGGATAAATTCCTGCCGCTGGTGATCGAAGCGCTGAAAACCTGGAAGCCGGGCAACCCGCTGGATCCGGAGACCAATGTTGGCGCGCTGGTCGATACCCAACAGATGAACACCGTGCTGTCCTACATCGAGTCCGGCCATGCCGACGGTGCCAAGCTGGTGGCCGGTGGCAAGCGTACCCTCCAGGAAACTGGCGGCACTTACGTTGAGCCGACGATTTTCGACGGCGTGAGCAATGCGATGAAAATCGCCCAGGAAGAAATCTTCGGCCCGGTACTGTCGGTCATCGCATTCGACAGCGCCGAAGAGGCCATCGCGATCGCCAACGACACGCCGTACGGCCTGGCGGCTGCGGTCTGGACTGCCGATATCTCCAAGGCTCACCTCACCGCCCGCGCACTGCGTGCCGGTAGCGTTTGGGTCAACCAGTACGATGGCGGCGACATGACCGCTCCGTTCGGTGGCTTCAAGCAGTCCGGCAACGGTCGCGACAAGTCCCTGCACGCGTTCGACAAGTACACCGAGCTGAAGGCAACCTGGATCAAGCTGTAAGCTTGTGAGGGAGGCCTGCCGGGTAGCAGGCCTCCCGAACGACGCAGATCCCTTGTGGGAGCGGGCTTGCTCGCGAAGGCGGTGTATCAGCCAACCTTGATGTTGGATGTGATGGCCTCTTCGCGAGCAAGCCCGCTCCCACATTTGTTTTGTGTGTCCTGAAGAAAAAATCAATCCACAGGAGCGTGGAACATGCGTTGGGCGACTTATTTCGCCGTATTGGCATCTGTCCTGAGTGTCGGCCTGGCCCTGGGCGTCAGCATGCCGCTGGTGTCGTTTCGCCTGGAGAGCTGGGGCTACGGCTCGTTTGCCATTGGCGTCATGGCCGCGATGCCGGCCATCGGCGTCCTGTTGGGCGCGAAAATCTCCAGCCATCTGGCGGCGCGATTCGGTACCGCCAATCTGATGCGCCTGTGCCTGTGGGCCGGGGCGGTTTCGATCGGATTGCTGGCGCTGTTGCCGAGTTATCCGGTCTGGTTGGTGCTGCGATTGATGATCGGCGTGATCCTGACCCTCGTATTCATCATTGGTGAAAGCTGGATCAATCAATTGGTGGTCGAGGAGTGGCGCGGGCGGCTGGTGGCGCTGTATGGCAGCAGCTATGCACTGAGTCAGCTGGCAGGCCCGGTGTTGCTGGGTTTTATCGGTACCGAACACGATTATGGCTTTTGGGTGGGTGTTGGTTTGCTGATGGCGGCTCCGCTCCTGTTGCTGGGCCGCAGTGGTGCACCGAGTAGCGAAGCCAGCAGCGTGACCTTGAGTGATTTGCTCGCTTTCTGTCGTGGCCTGCCGGCGATTGCCTGGGCGGTGTCGCTGTTCGCCGCGTTCGAAGCGATGATTCTGACGCTGCTGCCGGTCTATTGCCTGCGCCAGGGCTTCACCACCGAGATCGCCCTGGCGATGGTCAGTACGGTGGTGGTCGGCGATGCGGTGCTGCAATTGCCGATTGGTGCGTTGGCCGATCGCTTGTCGCGCCGGGCGTTGTTTACCGGCTGCGCCTTTGTCTTGCTGGTGTCGAGCCTGGCGATTCCGATGCTCATCGATACGCTGCTGATCTGGCCGCTGTGGGTCTTGTTTGGCGCCAGTGCCGGCGGCTTGTTCACCTTGTCGCTGATCCTGATCGGCGAGCGTTATCGCGATGATGCGCTGGTGCGGGCCAACGCGCACATCGCCCAGCTGTGGGGCATCGGTTGTCTGGTCGGGCCGTTGCTGGCGGGCGCCGGCAGCCAGTGGATCAGCGGCCATGCGTTGCCGTTGCTGATGGCGGTCGGGGCCTTGGGCGTGTTGATCGTGGTGTCGCGGCAAGGGGCATTTGGTGCGGTGCAGCCGGCTTAGCTCAAAAGATCAAAAGATCAAAAGATCAAAAGATCGCAGCCTTCGGCACCTCCTACAGGGCTGCGATCTTTTGAGGGGGCTACAACATGCGCTCCAGCCCAACCGTGTCGCTCAGCCAGGCATTGAAACGACGCCACCAGCTCCCTGGCTCCTTGGTCAGGGTGTGCATTTTTCCGTCGTCTTCCGTACTCCAGACAATCTGACCGTTCTCCAGCTCCACTTGATAGCTCAGGGCTGGCGCCATGCCCTGCAGCGCCAGTTCGCGGACCCGTGCAGCCAATTCCGGACTGTCCACCAGCACGCCGACCTCGGTGTTCCACAGCACTGAGCGCGGATCGAAATTGAACGAGCCGATGAAGGATTTCTGCTGGTCGAAGATCATCGCCTTGCTGTGCAGGCTGGAATCAGAGCCGCGATAAGAGCTGCTGGAAAACAGATGCGGCCCGCTACCGCTGCCGCCTCCCTCGCCGGGTTGACGACGCAATTCGTACAGCTTCACGCCGTGTTCCAGCAATGCCCTGCGATAGGGCGCGTACCCACCGTGAACCGCGGGAACGTCCGTGGCTTCCAGTGAATTGGTCAGCAACCTCACCGAAACGCCGGCATCGGCGCGCCCGGTCAGGTACACCAGCCCCGGTTGGCCAGGCACGAAATAAGCCGAAATCATGATCAGCTCTTTGCGGACGCCGTCGAGTTCAGGCGCCAATTGCGTGGTCAGCAGCAACTGCGGATCGGGCTCGCCCTTGGCCAGTACCTTGCTCGGCGCATCCCACAATGCCTGGTTCCAGGCCCAGATCAGTTCGCGGCGCCAGATGTCCAGGCGCGGATGGGTGGCGAAGGTCATCAAGTGTTTGTAGAGCGCATGATTCTGTTTGCGTGTTTCCGCCAGGGACTCTTCCAGTCGGGTGCGGGTGTTTTCCAGGTCGCGCAGGGTGGGTTTGCTCGACAGGAATTCGTCGATCGGCTTGCTCAGGGCGCTGTTCCAGTATTGGTCGAAACTGTGCCCGAGTTGCTCGGCAACCGGGCCGACACCGAGCAAGTCGATGTCGGTGAAATTCATGTTGGGCTCGGCATCGTAATACTCATCCCCCAGATTTCGCCCGCCGACGATGGCCATGCTGCTGTCCGCCAGCCACAACTTGTTATGCATGCGTCGATGCTGTTGCGACAGGTTGAGCAGTCGGCCTACGGTACGTGTCACCCCCGTACTGCGGCCCAGGTTCAGCGGATTGAACACGCGGATCTGGATTTTCGGATGCGCGGCGAGGGTGGCAATGACGCGGTCCAGGCCGTCGCTGGTCGTGTCATCAAGCAGTACCCGCACCCGCACACCTCGGTCGGCGGCCTTGAGCAATTCCTCGATCAACATGCGTGTGCTGATGCCGTCGTGCACGATGTAGTACTGCAAATCGAGGCTGCTTTGGGCATTGCGGATCAGTTCGGCGCGGGCGGTGAAGGCCTCGGTGCTGTCCGATAGCAGGCGGAAGCCTGACTGGCCCTTGTAAGGCGCGGCCTGTGCCTGGACCGAGCGGCCGAATGCGGAGTCTGAAGCCGGCAGCGCCTGGCTCGGAATACGCTGTACGTCGAGGCTGGCGCAACCGCCCAGGAACGCGGCGAGTAGCACAAGAGCAAGCAGGGGCTGTCTGACTCTCACGTAGGGTCGTTCCGTTTGGCGGCATAGTCAGGCATATGGACGCTGATTCACCAATAAAAGTCAGTCGCTGAGCTGATCGGTGTCCGCCAGGAGTTTGATCGCTGTCGCACCGACCTTGCGCACCGCGTCTTCGATCTGCGGTGTTGGCTTGGCAGCGTAGTTCATGCGCAGGCAATTGCGGTATTTGCCGGAGGCGGAAAAAATACTGCCCACGGCAATCTGTACGCCCTGGTCGTGCAATGCGCGATTCAGTTTCAGGGTGTCGAAGCCGTCCGGCAGTTCGACCCACAGCATGAAGCTGCCTTGTGGGCGACTGGCGCGGGTGCCGGCCGGGAAGTAGCGGGTTACCCAATCGATCATCAGGTCGCGATTGCGCTGGTATTGCGTGCGCATCCGCCGCAAATGCGGTTCGAAATGGCCGCCTTTGAGGAATTCGGCGATGGCGATCTGCGGTTGCGGCGCGGTGGAGCCGGTGCTGATGTATTTCATGTGCAGCACCCGTTCCAGATAGCGGCCGGGTGCAACCCAGCCGATGCGCAGGCCGGGCGCGAGGGTCTTGGAAAACGAACTGCACAACAGGACGCGACCGTCCTCGTCGAAGGACTTGATCGTGCGCGGGCGTGGATAGGTGTAGGCCAGTTCGCCATACACATCGTCCTCGATGATCGCCACGTCATAGCGCTGGGCAAGCGTCAACAACGCGCGTTTGCGCGACTCGGGCATGATGTAGCCCAGCGGGTTGTTGCAGTTGGGGGTCAACTGTATGACCTTGATCGGCCACTGCTCCAGGGCCAGTTCCAGCGCTTCGAGGCTGATGCCGGTCAGTGGATCGGTGGGAATTTCCAGGGCCTTCATGCCCAGGCCCTTGAGGGTCTGCATCGCACCGTGAAAGCTCGGCGAGTCCACCGCCACAATGTCTCCCGGTTCGCAGATCGCGCGAATGCTGGTGGACAGCGCTTCGTGGCAACCGGTGGTCACTACCAGGTCGCTGGCGCCCAACTGGCAGCCGGAATCGAGCATCAGGCGGGCGATCTGTTCGCGCAGTTCGAGGTTACCGTGGATGTTGTCGTAATACAGACCGGGCATGTCCTGCCGCCGGCTGATCCGTGCCAGGTCGCGCAACAGTGGCTTCATGGTTGGACTGGTGATGTCCGGCATGCCGCGGCCCAGTTGCACCACGTCTTTGCGCGGCACGGCGCGAATCAACTCCAGCACCTGATCCCATTGGGAGATGTCCACCGGCCGTTGGGCCGGGCGGCCGACTGCCGGCAAATCCGGCAGTTCGCGGCTGGCCGGGACGAAGTACCCGGACTTGGGACGTGGCGTGGCCAGCCCGCTGTCTTCCAGCACCCGATAGGCTTGCTGCACCGTGCTCAGGCTGACGCCGTGCTCGACGCTCAGCGCCCGTACCGAGGGCAGCCGGTCACCGGGGCGATAGAAGCCCTGTTCGATACGCGTGCCGAGCAGTTCGGCCAGGTTGACGTAAAGGGTCATGATGCAGCCTCGATAGGGATGATTCGGTCAACCAGTACAGATCAGATGAAAAATCGGGATTCAGTGGCGGAATCGGTAAAGCTGTATGGAGTTAATACAGTTGTTTTGAATCTGTAATGCTTTTGTGCGCCCACGCATCATGGAACCTCTGGCTACCCAAGTAAACAGGAGCATCCAAGATGAACGGTTTGAGCGATGTGCGGCTGACATTACACAGTCAGGAACTGGCGACAGGGCAGAACAACGGGGCGCGGGAGGCGGGCATGCACAATGCGTCGTCCGGCCAGAGTCGTTGGGATCAGTTCTGGCGCCGGCTGCACACGCGCAAGGCGTTGCTGGCGCTGACACCGGATCAGCTCAAGGATGTCGGGCTGACGCGGGAGCAGGCGCTGGAGGAGGGGTTGAAGCCTTTCTGGCGGATCTGAGCTTTGCAGTGTTCTTCAGGGCCTCATCGCGAGCAAGCTCGCTCCCACAGGATCGCCGCTGTACCTGTGGGAGCGGGCTTGCCCGCGAAGGCGTCAGAGCTGACACCGACAATCCTTCAGACCAACTCTTTCAGCCGATGCCACAACATCCCCAACGCCAGCAACGGCGAGCGCAAATGCTTGCCGCCGGGGAAGGTGATGTGCGGAACCCGGGCGAACAGATCGAAGCCGCCGCTGTGCTGGCCGCTGATGGCTTCGGCCAGCAGCTTGCCGGCCAGGTGCGTGGCATTTACACCATGACCGGAATAAGCCTGGGCGTAATACACGTTCGGCTGTTCCTTGAGTCGTCCGATCTGCGGCAGGCGGTTGGCGCCGATGCCGATCATGCCGCCCCATTGGTAATCGATCTTCACTGCGCTCAGCTGCGGGAAAACCTCGAGCATTTTCGGGCGCATGTATGCGGCAATGTCTTTCGGGTCGCGGCCGGAGTAATGGCAGGCGCCGCCAAACAGCAGGCGCCGGTCCGCCGAAAGCCGGTAGTAGTCCAGCGCCACCCGTTGGTCACAGACCGCCATGTTCTGCGGCAGCAGGGCGTGGGCCTGTTCCTCGCTCAGTGGTTCGGTGGCGATGATGTAGCTGCCGGCGGGCAGGACTTTACCGCTGAGTTCCGGGTTGAGGTTGTTGAGGTAGGCGTTGCAGCCCAGCACCAGGGTCTTGGCGCGCACCGAGCCCTCGGCGGTATGGACCTTGACCTCGGGGCCATAGTCGATGCGGGTCACGGCCGACCGCTCGAACAGTCGGACTCCCAGCCGTTGCGCCGCCGCCGCTTCGCCCAAGGCCAGGTTCAGTGGGTGCAGGTGCCCCGAACCCATATCGATCAGGCCGCCGACGTACCGTGTGGAGCCGACCACGGTGTGCATCTCATTGGCTTGCAGCAATCGGGTCTCGTAGCGATATCCGAGGTTGCGCAGTTCTTCGGCATCCTCGGCAAACCCTTCAAGGTCGCGGAGCTTGTTGGCGAGGTCGCAGTAACCCCAGGTCAGGTCGCAGGGGATCTGGAAGCGCTCGACCCGTTGCCGGACGATTTCCACGGCTTCCAGGCCCATGAGTTTCATTTGCCGCACGCCATCGGCACCGATGACGTTGGTGAACTGATCAAGGCCGTGGCCGACGCCGCGAATCAGTTGCCCTCCATTGCGTCCGCTGGCGCCCCAACCGATTCTGTGGGCTTCAAGCAACACCACGCTGAGGCCGCGTTCGGCCAGCTCCAGCGCCGTGTTCAACCCCGAAAATCCGCCGCCCACCACGCAGACATCGGCCAGCACTTCGCCTTTGAGCACCGGAAGTTCGGGCTGCGGCAGGCTGGTGGCGGCGTAGTAGGACGCGGTGTGGTTCAGAGCAGGCTGTTGAGCACGTGGGGTCATGTGCGTGTTCCTGATTCTTGCGTTTAGAAAATTTGACGGAGCATATGCCGGACCTTCCCGGACGGGCAACATTGGTCGGCTGGTGCTGTCTGGATCGGGGCTTTTGCGTCAGAATCGCGCTCTATTCCGCTTTGGGACACCGCTGCAATGAGCTGCAACAGCCAGACAATCCGCACATTGCGCCAACAGATTCCCTCGTTCGAGTGCGTCCCCGGCTGCCATGACTGCTGCGGGCCGGTGACCACCTCGCCGGAAGAAATGTCGCGCCTGCCGCGCAAGACGCGCGCCGAGCAGGATGCCGCCATGGAAGCACTCAACTGTGTGCATCTGGGGCCCAATGGTTGCACTGTGTATGACGAACGGCCGCTGATCTGCCGGTTGTTCGGCACCACCAGGACCTTGCCATGCCCCAATGGGCGCGGGCCGGTGGAGTTGATTCATCCGCGGGTGGAGAAGCAGGTGTTCGAGTATATGGCCAGCACCCGGCAAGTGCTGGTCTAGATAGACCGAGTCGCTGCCTTCGCGAGCAAGCCCGCTCCCACATTGGATCTTCAGTGGCCACAGATTTGTGTACGGCTGCGATCAACTGTGGGAGCGGGCTTGCTCGCGAAAGCGGCTGAACAGACACCGCCAATCTCAATCCGGAATCGGCAGAGTCAAACTCTCCTTCACCTCTTCCATCACGATATAACTCTTGGATTCCCGCACATGCGGCAGCTTGAGCAGGATGTCGCCCAGCAACTTGCGGTACGAGGCCATCTCGGAAATCCGCGCCTTCACCAGGTAGTCGAAATCCCCTGACACCAGGTGACACTCCAGCACATGGGGCAATTTCAGCACCGCACGTCGGAACTCTTCGAACGTATCGCCGGATTTGTAATCCAGGCTGATCTCGACGAACACCAGCAGACTACCCTTCAGGTGTTGCGGATTCAGCCTAGCGTTGTAGCCCATGATGATCCCCTCGCGCTCCAGCCGCCGGACCCGCTCAGTACAGGGCGTGGTCGAGAGCCCGACCTTTTCCCCCAGCTCTGTAAAGGAAATCCGCCCGTCCGCTTGCAGGATCCGCAGGATGTTGCGGTCGATCTTGTCCAGCTCACGTTTAGTCTGAGTGTTGGTCCGCATAGGGGATGCGCCTCCGTGAAAAGGGTTTTTGCCGAGAATTGTCGCCAAATATAGGCGCTTATATAGTGAAAAGCACTGGCAAATCTTTTTTACACTGCGCGCATCTAAAGCTCTGAACAACAAACGTCAGCGGTTAGCCGCGATGAGGGATATGAAAATGCGCGTCATGGTCTTGGGCAGCGGCGTCATCGGTACCACCAGTGCTTATTATCTGGCCCGTGCCGGGTTTGAAGTGGTGGTCGTCGACCGGCAGCCGGCTGCTGCCATGGAGACCAGTTTCGCCAACGCCGGGCAGGTCTCGCCGGGTTATGCCTCGCCGTGGGCCGCACCGGGTGTGCCGCTCAAGGCCATCAAGTGGCTGTTGCAGCGCCACGCGCCCCTGGCAATCAAGGCCACTGCCGACATCGACCAGTACCTGTGGATGGCACAGATGCTGCGCAACTGCACCGCCAGCCGTTATGCAGTGAACAAGGAGCGTATGGTCCGCCTGTCCGAGTACAGCCGTGACTGCCTCGATGAACTACGCGCCGAAACCGGCATCGCCTACGAAGGCCGCAGCCTCGGCACCACCCAACTGTTCCGCACCCAGGCTCAACTCGACGGCGCCGCGAAAGACATCGCCGTGCTGAAAGAGTCCGGCGTGCCGTTCGAACTGCTCGACCGCGAAGGCATCGCTCGTGTTGAGCCGGCGCTGGCCAGCGTGACTGACATCCTCGCCGGTGCCCTGCGCCTGCCGAACGACCAGACTGGCGACTGCCAGATGTTCACCACCAAGCTCGCAGAAATGGCCGCGAACCTCGGTGTGCAATTCCGCTTCGGCCAGGACATTCAGCGCCTCGACTTCGCCGGTGACCGCATCAATGGCGTGTGGATCGACGGCAAGCTGGAAACCGCCGACCGCTACGTGCTGGCCCTGGGCAGCTACTCGCCGCAACTGCTCAAGCCGCTGGGGATCAAGGCGCCGGTGTACCCGCTCAAGGGCTACTCCCTGACTGTGCCGATCACCAACTCGGCGATGGCCCCGACCTCGACCATTCTCGATGAGACCTACAAGGTCGCGATCACCCGTTTCGACAACCGCATCCGCGTTGGCGGGATGGCTGAAATCGCCGGTTTTGACCTGTCGCTGAACCCGCGTCGCCGGGAAACCCTGGAGATGATCGTCAACGATCTTTATCCTCAGGGCGGCGATCTGGCTCAGGCCAGCTTCTGGACCGGCCTGCGTCCGACTACTCCGGACGGCACGCCGATCGTTGGCGCCACCCCGTTCAAGAACCTGTTCCTGAACACCGGTCACGGCACTCTCGGCTGGACCATGGCGTGCGGCTCCGGTCGCTTGCTGGCGGACCTGATGGCCAAGAGAAAGCCGCAGATCAGCGCCGAAGGCCTCGATATTTCCCGTTATGGCAACAAAACCCAGGAGTCTGCAAAGCATGTCAGTCCAGCGCCAGCTCACCAATGAGCGCATGAGTCAGATCGTCACCCATAACGGCACGGTTTACCTGGCCGGACAGGTAGGCGACGACATGAACGCCGGGATTGAACAGCAGACCCGTGAAACCCTCGCCAACATCGAGCGTTTGCTCGATCTGGCCGGCACCGACAAGCACAACCTGCTGTCGGTGACGATTTACCTGAAAGACATCGATGCGCATTTCGAAGGCATGAACGCGGTTTGGGACAACTGGCTGCCAAAAGGCGTCGCCCCGGCCCGTGCCACCGTTGAATCGAAATTGTGCGAACCGGAAATCCTGGTCGAGCTGTCAGTTGTCGCAGCTCTGCCATAAGCCTGTCAGAAAAGATCCCTCTCCCGGTGCTGTTGGTGGTTCACGCTGTCAGCCAGCGCCGGTTTTTTTTCCCGATAACCCGACCAGAAGTCTGCCGCCATGCGTCCTGCCCGTGCCCTGATCGACCTTCAAGCCCTGCGCAACAACTACCGAATCGCCCGTGAGCTCACGGGGGCCAAGGCCCTCGCGGTGATCAAGGCTGATGCCTATGGCCATGGCGCGGTGCGTTGCGCCCAGGCGCTGGAAGCCGAGGCGGACGGGTTTGCCGTGGCCTGTATCGAAGAGGCGCTGGAGCTGCGGGCGGCGGGCATTCGTGCACCTGTCCTGCTGCTGGAAGGTTTTTTCGAAGCCGATGAGCTGGCGCTGATCGTCGAGCATGATTTCTGGTGCGTGGTGCATTCGCTGTGGCAACTCGAAGCCATCGAGAAAGCGGCGTTGAGCAAACCGATCACCGTGTGGCTGAAACTCGATTCGGGCATGCACCGCGTCGGGCTGCACCCGGCGGATTATCAGGCCGCCTACCAACGGCTGCTGGCCAGCGGCAAGGTCGCGAAGGTCGTGCTGATGAGCCACTTTGCGCGTGCCGATGAACTGCACGAACAAGCCAGTGCCGATCAGGTGGCGGTATTTGAAGCGGCGCGCAAGGGCTTGTCCGCCGAGGTCAGCCTGCGCAACTCGCCGGCGGTGCTTGGTTGGCCGCAGATTCCGAGCGATTGGGTACGTCCCGGCATCATGCTCTATGGCGCCACGCCGTTCGAAGAGGCCAACGAAGTTGCCTCACGCCTGCAACCCGTGATGACCCTTGAGTCGAAAGTCATCAGTGTCCGCGAACTGCCGGCTGGCGAGCCAGTCGGTTACGGCGCCAGGTTCATCACGCCCAAACCGATGCGCATTGGTGTGGTGGCCATGGGTTACGCCGACGGCTACCCGCGTCTGGCACCGACCGGCACCCCCGTGCTGGTTGCCGGGCAGCGTAGCCAGTTGATCGGCCGGGTGTCGATGGACATGCTTTGCATCGACCTGACCGATGTACCGCAGGCCGGTCTCGGTTCGACCGTCGAGTTGTGGGGCAAAAACATCCTCGCCAGTGATGTGGCCATGGCAGCCGGGACGATTCCTTACCAGATTTTCTGCAACCTGCGCCGGGTGCCACTGCTCTATTCCGGGGCTTAGTGCGCAAGGCTCCAGACCGGAAGTCGCCTCGCTGAGCAGGATTCAGGTCAAGGTGTTGTAAATACTGAACGCTGTCGCCATGATAACGTCCACTATTCCAATAATCTTGAATCCTGGAGGCGCAAGCTTTGGACGTCGGTGAACGACTGCAATCCATCCGTAGGCTCAAAGGCCTTTCCCAGCGTGAGCTCGCCAAACGGGCGGGTGTCACCAACAGCACCATTTCGATGATCGAAAAGAACAGCGTGAGCCCTTCGATCAGTTCGTTGCGCAAGGTGTTGGGCGGGATTCCCATGTCCATGGTCGAGTTCTTTTCCGAAGAAATCCTGCAGGAAAAGCCGACCCAGATTGTCTACAAGGCCAACGAGCTGATCGATATTTCCGATGGCGCCGTGACCATGAAACTGGTCGGTCGGGCCCACCCGAGCCGGGCTATCGCATTCCTCAATGAAATCTATCCGCCAGGCGCCGACACCGGTGACGAGATGCTCACCCATGAGGGTGAGGAAACCGGCATCCTGGTCGAAGGAAAACTGGAACTGGTGGTCGGTCTCGAAACTTTTGTCCTCGAAGCCGGTGATAGCTACTACTTTGAAAGTACCAAGCCACACCGTTTCCGGAATCCGTTCGATGCGCCTGCGCGACTAATCAGCGCAGCCACGCCGGCGAATTTCTAAGAAAAGAGGCGTCCTGCCAGCATCGCAGAGGCGCCCGGGCCGTTTTTCCGCCACAGCCTAAGACCCTTGCGACTTTGGGGTTGTTTCAGTGCGGCGGGCTTACCGCTATACTTGCGCCCGCCTGCGAACCGTGGCCGTAGGCGTGACTAGCCACCATTGAGGGTGAACGCGTGAACCTAATTATGAAAATGCTGGCTGCACCAGCAACCGTATTGGCCCTATGGGCTGTCAGTGTCAGCGCTCAGGC
The DNA here is from genome assembly GCF_053628995.1 of Pseudomonas sp. AP3_22 TE3818. Classification (NCBI taxonomy): domain Bacteria; kingdom Pseudomonadati; phylum Pseudomonadota; class Gammaproteobacteria; order Pseudomonadales; family Pseudomonadaceae; genus Pseudomonas; species Pseudomonas sp. AP3_22 TE3818. Next base: position 273,339 of record NZ_JBRJHL010000001.1, read on the forward strand.
TGCGACCAACGACGATATCGCCAAACGCCTTGAGCCAGTCGGCCAGGTCTGTGTTCAGGGCAAAGAGTGCAAGGGCATGGAAGTGGCCGCTGCAGCTGGCGGCGGCGGTGGTGCAAAGACTCCGGATGAAGTGATTGCAAAACATTGCAACGCTTGCCACGGTTCAGGCCTGTTGGGCGCACCGAAAATCGGTGATGCCGCTGCCTGGAAAGAACGTGCCGATCACCAGGGCGGCCTCGACGGCATCCTGGCCAAAGCCATTACCGGTATCAACTCGATGCCGCCTAAAGGTACCTGCGCCGACTGCTCCGATGCCGAGCTCAAAGGCGCCATCCAGAAGATGTCCGGCCTGAAATAAGCGCCAGATCTTCTGCAAAAAACCGTCTTCGGACGGTTTTTTTGTGCCCCCAATCCCTGTAGGAGCGAGCTTGCTCGCGATGAATTCGAAGGCGCCGTGGGGTGTCAGAATCGCCGCGTTATCGTTGACGACCATCGCGAGCGAGCTCGCTCCTACAAGGTATTTGTGTCGGGCGATTGGCCGGTACAGGCTGTTCATTGCAGCCAAGACCCGGCAAGCTCGGTCTAACCCCAATTCATGGAATATGAGGGAGGATCCGATGGTGCAGTTGTGTTCTATCGAGCAGGCGGTCGATGACGTACTGGCGCGGTTGCCGGTCCACATTCACATGGGCTTGCCCCTGGGCCTGGGCAAACCCAATCACTTCGTCAACGCGTTGTATCGACGAATCGCCCAACTGCCCGAGCGGCGGCTGACGATCTACACCGCGTTGTGCCTGGGCCGCCCGCCCTTGGGCGACGGATTGCAGAAGCGCTTCCTCGAACCCTTTGTCGAACGGGTTTTCGGCGATTATCCGGAGCTGGATTTCCTCGCCGACCTGCGTCGTGATCAACTCCCGGGCAACATCCACATCCAGCAGTTTTTCATGCAGCCGGGCAGCCTGCTCAACAGTGCCACGGCGCAGCAGGATTACGTCAGCAGCAACTACAGCCATGCGGCGCGGGACATCAACGCCGCCGGGTTGAACCTGGTGGCGCAACTGGTGGCCAGCCATGCCGGGCATCCCGACCGCTTGAGCCTGAGCTGCAATCCCGACATCACCCTCGACCTGTTGCCGATGATCGCCAAGCGCCGTGCCGCCGGAGAAACCATCCTGATGGTCGGCCAGGTGCACAACGATCTGCCTTACATGCCCGGCGATGCGGAAATCGGCATCGACACCTTCGACCTGCTGATCGATGAGAAAGACCGCACCACGCTGTTTTCCACGCCGAACATGCCGGTGGGGTGTCAGGACCATTTCATCGGCTTGCATGCCAGCACCCTGGTGCGTGACGGCGGTACGTTGCAGATCGGCATCGGCTCCATGGGCGATGCGCTGACGGCGGCGCTGCTGGCGCGGCAAGCGGACAACAACGCTTACAAGGCGTTGCTGGCCGACGTAAACCTCAACCACTGGGCGCAACTGATCGAGCGCGAGGGCGGCATCGAACCGTTCGCCAAAGGCCTGTATGGCTGTAGCGAAATGTTCGTCAACGGCTTGCTGGTGCTGGCCGATGCCGGAATCGTGCGGCGCAAGGTTTACCCGGACGTGGCGACCCAGCAACAGGCGAATGCCGGCACCCTCGACGAGACTGCGCAAACCGATGGCATCTCGGTGCACGGTGGTTTCTTCCTCGGTCCGCGCAGCTACTACGAACGCTTGCGCGAATTGCCACAAAACAAGCGGCTCGAATTCAACATGACCCGCATCAGCTACATCAACGAGCTCTACGGTCAGGAAGAACTCAAGCGCTTGCAGCGTCTGGATGGGCGGTTCATCAACACCGCGTTCACCGTGACCTTGCTCGGTGCCGCGGTGGCGGATCAGCTCGAAGACGGACGTGTGCTCAGCGGCGTAGGCGGGCAATACAACTTCGTGGCTCAGGGGCATGCGCTGCAAGGCGCGCGCTCGGTGTTGCTGCTGCGCAGCTGGCGTGAGTCTGGCGGCGATGTCAGCTCGAACATCGTTTGGGAGTATGGCCACTGCACGATTCCCCGGCACTTGCGGGACATGGTGGTCACCGAATATGGCATCGCCGATCTTCGTGGCAAAACCGATGTGGCAGTGATCGAGGCCTTGCTCAATATCAGCGACTCGCGTTTTCAGTCGGGATTGATTGAACAGGCGCAGAAGGTCGGCAAATTGCCCAAGGACTTCCGTCTCGATCCGCGCTTTACCGATAACAGTCCGCAGCGGTTGCAGGAGATCCAGGCGCGGCATCCGCGGCTTTTTCCGGAGTATCCGCTGGGGTGTGATTTCACCGAGGTCGAGCGAGATGTGTTGCGGGCGCTGAACTGGCTCAAGAGCAAGTTCAAGCTGAGCGAGGTGCTGGAGCTGGGCAAGGCGGCGCTGGATGCGCCGGAGGCAGCAGCGTTCCCGGAGCATCTGGAGCGCATGCAGCTGGCCAATCCTGAAGGACTGAAGGAGGAGTTGTATCAGCGGTTGCTGCTGGCCGGCCTGAAAGCCACCGCGCAATAACAGCCAACGACGAACCCTTGTAGGAGCTGGCTTGCCAGCGATGAGGCCATAACATCAAACCTCGATGTTGGTTGTTGTAACGCCATCGCTGGCAAGCCAGCTCCTACAGGATTTGTGGGTCATTCGATGAAAGTGACAACCCCATCGGCCAGCGACTTCACGCGAGCCAACGACTCCACGCGATAACCCTGCGAATCCAGCTCCGCACGGCCGCCCTGGAACGACTTCTCGATCACGATGCCTAGGCCCGCCACGGTAGCGCCGGCCTGTTTGATGATCGAAATCAGCGCCTGGGACGCCTTACCGTTGGCCAAAAAGTCATCGATGATCAGCACGCGGTCGCTGCTGGTCAGGTGGCGCGGGGAGATGGCCACGGTGCTTTCGGTCTGCTTGGTGAACGAGTAAACGGTCGCCGAAAGCAGGTTTTCGGTGAGGGTCAGGGACTGGTGCTTGCGGGCGAAAATCACCGGCACACCGAGGTTCAGACCGGTCATGATCGCCGGGGCGATGCCCGAGGCTTCGATGGTGACGATCTTGGTGATGCCCGAGTCCTTGAACAGCGTGGCGAATTCGTCGCCGATCAGCTTCATCAGGGCCGGGTCGATCTGGTGGTTCAGAAAGGCGTCGACCTTCAGGACCTGGTCGGAAAGCACAATGCCTTGTTCGCGAATTTTCTGGTGCAGGGCTTCCATGAAGCTGTCCTCTTTTGGCGCCTGTGCGCCGAAGGTCATATAAAAGTGGTCAATTCTAGCGCTTTAACATCGCGCGTATATCTGCCAATGCGTTGTTGCCCCGCACGGCTTTGACTTCGGTCGGTGTGTCGTCGTTGCCTTCCCAAGCCAGATCGTCCGGCGGCAACTCATCGAGAAAGCGGCTCGGCGCGCAATCGATGATCTCGCCGTACTGCTTGCGCTTGGCCGCGAAGGTGAAGGCCAGGGTCTGGCGCGCGCGGGTAATGCCCACGTAGGCCAGGCGACGTTCTTCTTCGATGGTGTCGGCTTCGATGCTGGAACGGTGCGGGAGGATTTCCTCCTCCATGCCCATGATGAACACGTAGGGGAATTCCAGTCCCTTGGACGCATGCAAGGTCATCATCTGCACGCCTTCGGCGCCGTCTTCCTCTTCCTGCTGACGCTCGAGCATGTCTCGCAGGACGAGTTTGCCGATGGCGTCCTCGACGGTCATTTCGCCTTCTTCGTCTTTTTCCAGGGTGTTCTTCAGCGCCTCGATCAGGAACCACACGTTACCCATGCGGTAGTCGGCGGCCTTGTCGCTAGAGCTGTTGGTGCGCAGCCAGTTCTCGTAGTCGATGTCCATGACCATGCTGCGCAGGGCGGAGATCGGGTCTTCGCCGGCGCACTGCTCGCGCACCCTGTCCATGAAGCGCTTGAAGCGCGACAGGCGATCGGTGAAGCGGCTGTCCAGATGCTCGCCCAGGCCGATTTCGTCCGTGGCGGCGTACATCGAGATCTTGCGCTCGGTGGCGTAATTGCCGAGCTTCTCCAGCGTGGTCGAGCCGATCTCGCGGCGCGGCACGTTGATCACCCGCAGGAAGGCGTTGTCGTCATCCGGGTTCACGATCAGGCGGAAGTAGGCCATCAGGTCTTTCACTTCCTGACGGCCGAAAAAGCTGTTGCCGCCGGACAGGCGATACGGCACCTGGTGGTGCTGCAATTTCAGCTCGATCAGCTTGGCCTGGTAGTTGCCGCGATAGAGGATCGCGAAATCGCTGTACGGGCGGTCGGTGCGCAAGTGCAGGCTGAGGATTTCCATGGCCACACGCTCGGCCTCGGCGTCCTCGTTGCGGCAGCGGATCACGCGGATCTCGTCGCCGTGGCCCATTTCACTCCACAGCTGCTTTTCGAATTCGTGGGGGTTGTTCGAGATCAGCACGTTGGCGCAGCGCAGGATGCGGCTGGTGGAGCGGTAGTTCTGCTCCAGCATCACCACTTTCAAGGACGGGTAGTCCTCCTTGAGCAGCATCAGGTTTTCCGGGCGGGCACCGCGCCAGGCGTAGATCGACTGGTCATCGTCGCCCACCACGGTGAACTGGTTGCGTTTGCCGATGAGCATTTTCACCAACAGGTACTGGCTGGCGTTGGTGTCCTGGTATTCGTCGACCAGCAGGTAGCGCACCTTGTTCTGCCACTTTTCCAGGATGTCGGCGTGTTCTTCGAACAGCTTCACCGGCAGCAGGATCAGGTCGTCGAAGTCCACTGCGTTGAACGCCTTGAGCGTGCGCTGGTAGTGGGTGTAGACGATGGCGGCGGTCTGCTCCTTGGGGTTGCGCGCGTTTTCCAGGGCCTGGGCCGGCAGGATCAGGTCGTTTTTCCAGGCGCCGATCATGTTCTTGATCTCGTCGACACCGTCGTCGCCCGAGTATTCCTTCTGCATGATGTCGGTCATCAGGGCTTTGACGTCAGTCTCGTCGAAGATCGAGAAGCCCGGTTTGTAGCCCAGCCGCACGTGTTCCTTGCGGATGATGTTCAGGCCCAGGTTGTGGAAGGTGCAGACCGTCAACCCGCGACCTTCACCGGCACGCAGCAGGGTGCCGACCCGTTCCTTCATCTCGCGGGCGGCCTTGTTGGTAAAGGTCATGGCGACGATGTACTGGGCGCGGATGCCGCAGTTCTGGATCAGGTGCGCGATTTTGCGCGTGATCACGCTGGTCTTGCCGGAGCCTGCACCGGCGAGCACCAAAAGAGGGCCGCCGACGTAGCTCACGGCTTCTTGCTGCCGGGGATTGAGTCGGGACATAGGTAAATTCAGGAGTCAGTCACGAAATGGGCCGGCATTTTAACAGGCTCAGCGAATTGTGCTGCTCTGTCCGACTTGTGACGTACCGCGCTATCTGTAATTGCCGGTTTTGTTACTTTCACGCAGGATGCGCAACGAATTTGCGGCTAATGTTCGTAATTCCAGATACAAAGGGCCCGTTTTGATAGCTGATGTCATTGTCATTGGTCATCGGGACGGCATAATGCCCGTCGCCTACATCTTTGCAGAGTCTAGGGAGCTAGCTTGTCTACGCCTGTCGAACCCTTGCGTTTGCTGCTACTGGCCGAAGAGCCAGCGTGGGCAGCGTTGTTGCGCGAGTGTCTGGCTCCGATGGGGAGCTCGGCCGTGCTCATCAGCGCGCCGAGTTGGGAGTCGGTCAGCAGCCTGTTCGATGACAACCGCAGCGCGGTGTTATTGACCATCCCGCAACTTCAACCGGCGCCGGGCCGTTGCAGCCTGCCGACGGTGTTGCTGCTCGACCATGAGCCGCTGACCCCGCCCGACGGTGTAAGTGACTGGCTGGTGCGCGATCATCTCGATCCGGGCATGTTGCGCCGTTGCCTGCGCCATGTGCGCGAACGTGGCGTGCTGGAAAACACCCTGCAACGGCTGGCCGAGCAAGATCCGCTCACCGGCATCGCCAACCGCCAGGGCTTCCAGACCCTGTTGACGGCGCGGCTGGCGGAAAACGACGGTCGCGGCCTGGCCCTCGGGCATCTCGACCTCGACAACTTTCGTTATGCCAACGATGCCCTCGGCCATCAGGCCGGTGACCGCCTGATCCTGCAAGTGGTGGCGCGGCTCAAGAGCCAGCTTGAAGCCGGCGATCAACTCGCGCGCCTGGGCAGTGATGAATTCGCGCTGCTGATCGACACCCGTCGTGCTCCCCAGCGTGCCGAGTGGATGGCCGAGCGCATCAGCGAAGCGCTGGCCGAACCCTATTGGGTCGACGGCGAAAGCCTGTTGATCGGCTCCAGCCTGGGCATTGCCCACGCCCGGGCCCAGGCCGGTGCGGACCCGCTGATGTGGCACGCGCACATTGCCATGCAGCAGGCCAAAAGCACCCAGGGCTGCACCTTTCACATTTTCAACGAACGTATCAATCGCAATGCCCGCAGCATCGCCGACCTCGAAACCGAGCTGCGCCGGGCGTTACGTCGCGATGAGCTGGAATTGCACTACCAGCCACGGCTGAACCTTGAAGACGGGCAGATCGTCGGCCTCGAAGCGTTGGTGCGCTGGCGCCATGCCGAGCGCGGCTTGCTGCCACCGAGCGAATTCGTGCCGTTGGCCGAGCAAAGCGGCCTGATCGTGCCGCTGGGCTACTGGGTAATTTCCCGGGCCTTGCGCGACATGCAGGCGCTGCTTGAGCTGGGTTTGCCGCCGTTGCACATGGCGATCAACCTGTCATTCCGGCAGTTCCAGGACAGTCAGTTGCTGTCGACCCTGAGTCGCCTGATTGCCGAGCGCGGCGTCGAAGCGCAATGGCTGGAGTTCGAGTTGACCGAAACGGCCGTGATGCGCCGCAGCGATCTGGTCAAACAGACCATGGACGCCCTTGGGCGCCTCGGTGTGCGCTTCTCTCTCGACGACTTTGGCACCGGCTTCTCGTCGTTCGTGCACCTCAACAGCCTGCCGATCACTTTGCTGAAAATCGACAAGAGCTTTGTCGGTGGCATGGAACAGCGTGAGGAAAACCGCAAGCTGGTCCACGCGATGATCAACCTGGCGCACAACCTCAACCTTGAGGTGGTCGCCGAAGGTGTGGAGACACCGGAGCAACTGGATCTGCTGCGCGGGTTCGAATGCGATCAGGTGCAGGGGTATTTGATCAGCAGGCCATTGCCGTTGGCCGAGCTGGTGGAATATCTGATGTTTGGCTCCAGCCAGCAGCCGCCGCTGGAAGTCGTAAGCTGATCACGAGTAATTGGTTGCCACGGAACCCTGTAGGAGCGAGCTTGCTCGCGATGGTCGTCAACGATAACGCTGGTTGGCAGGTGCCCCGCGGCGTTCTCGGGTTTATCGCGAGCGGGCTCGCTCCTACAAGGGATCTCAGTCAGGCTGAGCGACTTCGAAGCGCTGCTCTGACGTCGTTTCGCGCTTGATCATCCGCTTCATCTTCCACTCAAACCCCAGCGTCAGGCTCACCGCCGCACACGCCAGCCCCAGCGCCAGGCCCCACCAGACACCCGTTGGCCCCCAATCCAGGTGGAACGCCATCCACCACGCCGCCGGAGCGCCAATCAGCCAATAGCAACCCAGGCCCACCAGGAACGTGGTCTTGGCATCCTTGAGCCCGCGAATGCAGCCCATGGCGATGGTTTGCGTGCCGTCGAACAGCTCGAACCATGCCGCCACCGCGAGCAGGCTCACGGCGAGGTTGATGACATCGCGGAACGCCGGGTCGTTGTGGTCGAGAAACAAACCGACCAACTGATTCGGCAACAGCCAGAAGACCATGGCGAAACACAGCATCGCCGCCGCCCCGAACGCAATGCCGACCCGCCCGGCCAGCCGCGCATCCAGCAGTTGCCCGGCGCCGTAATGCTGACCGATGCGCATGGTGATCGCATAGGAAATCCCCGCCGGCACCATGAACGCCACCGAGACGATTTGCAGGGCGATCTGGTGGGCGCCCAGTTGCGTGCTGCCCATGGTGCCCATGCACAGCGCGGCGAAGGCAAACAGCCCGACTTCCACCGCGTAGGTGCCGCCAATCGGCAGGCCCAGACGCCACAACTCCTTCAGGTACTGGCGATTCAGCCGCGACAGGTCCTGACGCAGTGGATAAGCCTCATAAGCCGGATGCCGGTGAATGTGCCACGCCAGCGCCAGGGCCATCAGGTTGGCGACAATCGCCGTGACCAGCCCGATGCCCATCAGCCCCAGCTTCGGCAGGCCGAACATGCCGGTAATCAGCGCATAGTTGAGCAGGAAGTTGGCCACGGCCCCGCCCAGGCTGATGACCATCACCGGTGTCGCACGGCCAATGGCGCTGGTGAACCCGCGCAGGGCCATGAAGCTCAGGTAGCCGGGCAGGGCGAACGGCAGGAAGATCAAAAACTGCCCGGCCATCTGGACATTGCTTTCGGTCTGGCCGAACAGCAGCAGCACCGGTTTGAGGTTCCACAGCAGCAAACCGGCGACCAGCGCCATCAGCCATGCCAACCACAACCCGGCCTGGGTCAGCCGGGTCGCCCCGAGAATGTCCCCGGCTCCCTGACGGATCGCCACCAGTGTGCCGACGGCAGCAATCACGCCGATGCAGAAAATCGACACGAACGAATAGGTCGCCGCGCCGAGCCCGCCACCGGCTAGCGCCTCGGGACTCAGGCGCGCCATCATCAGAGTGTCGGTGAGGACCATCAGCATGTGCGCCAACTGCGAGGCAATCAGCGGCCCCGCCAGCCGCAGGATGGCCCAGAGTTCAGTACGTGCTGGATGCTGCATGGTCATCGCGCTCGATTCTGGAAGTGGACAGGAAAGCGTCGATTCTCGGCGCTCTGCGGCGTTTGCACAAAGGGATAAAAAGGATGGGTAGCATGATTCAAACTCATGCTGGATAGTTTCTGCTAGGGTATCCAAAAACCGCTGTAGGAGCTTTCCTGATGTCGCGTCGTCTTCCTCCCTTATATGCCCTGCGCGCATTTGAAGCGGCGGCGCGACACACGTCGTTTACCCGGGCCGCGGAGGAACTGTCGATTACCCAAAGTGCGGTCAGCCGACATATTCGTACGCTCGAAGAGCATTTTGCCTGCCGCTTGTTTCACCGCAGTGGCCGCAACCTGCAACTGACCGAGTCGGCCCGTTTGCTGTTGCCGGGTATTCGCGAGGGCTTCACCGCCCTGGAGCGCGCCTGCAATACCTTGCGCGCCGAAGACGACATCCTGCGCATGAAAGCCCCGTCGACCCTGACCATGCGCTGGTTGCTGGCGCGCCTCAGTCGCTTCCGCCATCTGCAACCGGGCAACGAAGTGCAGCTGACCAGTGCGTGGATGGACGTCGATTCCGTGGATTTCAACGACGAGCCGTTCGACTGTGCGGTGCTGTTAAGCAACGGACATTTCCCTCCGGACTGGGAGGCGAGTTACCTGTTCCCCGAGGAGTTGATCCCGGTCGGCGCACCCAACCTGCGGGGCGACCAGCCCTGGGATGTCGAACGCCTGAGCAACACCGAGTTGCTGCACCCGACGCCGGACCGCCGCGACTGGCGCAACTGGCTGGAGCGCATGGGCCTGGCCGAACAGGTGTCGCTCAAGGGCGGGCAGGTGTTCGATACCCTGGAACTGGGCATGATCGCCGCTGCGCGAGGCTATGGCGTGTCCATGGGCGATCTGCTGATGGTCGCCGAGGACGTGGCTCAGGGCCGCTTGAGCCTGCCGTGGCCGACAGCGGTGGCCAGCGGCTTGTGTTACTACCTCGTGTGGCCGAAAACCCGTCCCGGCGGCGAACGCATGCGCCGGCTCAGCGACTTTCTGCAAAACGAAGTCCGGTCCATGGAATTGCCGGATGTCGTGCATTTGAGTTGAAAGGATGTCCCCGGTTTCTACCCGGACAAGCCCCCACAGGATTGCCGTCGATATGCCATTGCATGAACGACGCAGAACCTGTGGGAGCGGGCTTGCCCGCGAAAGGCGCGCCTCGGTTTCAGCACTCACTGAGTCGCCGGCCGATACTGCAACGCCTCCGCCAGATGCTCACGGCTGATCGCATCAACCTGTTCCAGATCCGCCAGCGTCCGCGCCACCTTGAGCAACCGGTGTGCCGAGCGCAATGACAGGGTCAATCGTTCACAGGCAGATTCGAGCCAGTGCTCATCGGCTGTGGATAACTTGCAGTGCCGGCGCAGCCCCGGCAGATCGAGAAACGCATTGGCACAACTCTGGCGCTTCTGCTGGCGCTCACGAGCCTCGGCGACAAGCACCGCAGCGCTGGCGCTGTTCTCGTCTGGCTTCACTTTTGGATTCAACGCCGTGGCTTCCCGGGCGACAGTCAGGTGCAGGTCGATGCGATCGAGCAGCGGCCCCGACAGCTTGTTGCGATAACGCTGCACCATGTCCGGCGTGCAGGAGCAGCGCCCGCTTGGCTCGCCAAGATATCCACAGGGACAGGGATTCATTGCCGCCACCAATTGAAAGCGCGCCGGAAAGCGCACGCGATCTTTCGCCCGCGAGATGACGATATGCCCGGATTCCATCGGCTCCCTCAGGACCTCCAATACTCTGCGTTCAAACTCGGGAAGCTCATCAAGAAACAGGACGCCGTGGTGGGCGAGGGTAATTTCACCCGGTTGCGGTTTCGAGCCACCACCCACTAAAGCGGGGCCGGAGGCGGAGTGATGGGGCTGGCGAAAGGGGCGCTGTGGCCAGTGACGCAAGGGCACACAACTGGTGACCGATTGAATCGCCGCCACTTCCAGCGCCTCGCTTTCGGTCAGCGGCGGCAGCAGCCCTGGCAAACGACTCGCCAGCAAGGTTTTTCCGGTCCCCGGGGGACCACTGAGTAACAGGTTGTGAGCGCCTGCCGCCGCAATCAGCAGCGCACGCTTGGCCGCCAGCTGCCCTTGCACTTCATTCAGATCGGGATAAGGTTTGCTGGCGCAGAGCAGTCCATCGGAAGCGTAAGGCTCGATCGGTGTATGCCCGTTGAAATGCGCGACGGCCTCCAGCAAATGGTCAACAGCAATCACCTTCAGTCCCGACGCCAGGCACGCTTCCTCAGCGTTCGCCCGTGGCACCATCAGCCAGCGCCCGGCCTTGCGCGCCGCCAACGCCGCCGGCAACACCCCTCGAACTGCCCGTACCGCACCTGACAGGGCCAACTCCCCCAAACACTCCACGTCATCCAGTGTCAGCGTCGGCACCTGCACGCTGGCCGAAAGAATCCCCAGGGCAATCGCCAGATCGAAGCGCCCTCCATCCTTGGGCAAATCAGCCGGCGCCAGATTTAGCGTGATTCGTCGCGCCGGAAATTGCAGCCCCGAATTGATGATCGCACTGCGCACCCGGTCCTTACTTTCCTTCACCGCCGCCTCGGGCAGGCCGACCATGGTCAGGGATGGCAGGCCGTTGGCCAGATGAACTTCTACGGTGACGGCGGGTGCCTCGACGCCCACCTGGGCGCGGCTGTGGACGATGGAGAGGGACATGGTCGTTCCTTGAGCTAATCGGGAGCCGCTTCCTGCGGGTTGTTGAAGGGTAGTTGTGTGCTGGCGTTTTCGCGTGACGGCAGGGGTAGGGAAACTATCGCAGGATATTGCCTGCGCTGAAGTGCGAGATGATCAATGAAGGCTCTGAGGAGTCGAGCAGGTAGTCCTTTTCCTAAAATGTTGAAAGGTCACTGAGAGTCACGCCCTCTTGGTTGCATTTGGCAAGTCAGCTTATACACTCAAGATTAATGCATAACGTTAAGCTTTAAATTATGATCGTTAGCTTTAAGTGTTCTGAGACCGAGTACCTGTTTCGCAACGGTAAGACCCGTATGTGGTCAGCCATTCTGAGCGTCGTGGAACGAAAGCTGACGATGCTTGATGCTGCTGCCGTGTTGATAGACCTTCGATCCCCGCCAGGTAATCGCCTGGAGGCGCTGGAGGGGAATCGAAAAGGTCAGTACAGCATCCGTATCAACGCTCAATGGCGAATTTGCTTCATTTGGGGTCCTAACGGACCAGAGAATGTCGAAATCGTCGATTATCACTGAGGTGAGTAATGACTAAGAATGGTATGCGCCCGGTTCACCCTGGCGAGATCCTCAAAGAGGAATACCTGGAGCCTCTGAGCCTTACGGCTGCCGCTCTGGCAAGAGCGTTGAATGTGTCGACACCTACGGTGAACGACATCGTGCTCCAGCGTCGGGGTGTCAGTGCTGATATGGCTATAAGGTTATCTATCTGTCTGGACACTACCCCGGAATTTTGGCTGAACCTGCAATCGACTTACGATTTGCGTAAAGCCGAGATTGAGCGAGGGGCTGCGATTCGGGATCAGGTTGAGCGGCTCGCGCACTGTGCCTGATTGTTGTCTTGGATTTTCTGAACCCCACGCCAAAAGCGTGGGGTTTTTATTCAAAGTGCGTGAAGAATCTTCGCGGCTCTTTTCCACCAAGGCGCACTGAAAGCAGGCCTTGAAGCCTCCTGATCAGGCAGCATCTGCGGAACATCCTGCAACCGAATCCACGGCTGGTTATTCCAGTGCAGCAAGCTCAACGAAATTTCCGGCCAGTTGAGCAGGCTCAGTTGTGGGCGTTCGGTTGTGGTGGGGTGTTGGGCGTCTCGCAGGGCGGGGACGACTTCGTGGGTGAGCCATTCACGCAAGGCTCGGTATTCGGGGCAGTAGTGGTAGACGAGCATGGCGTAGACACCGGATTCGCTGATCAGCAGGGTGTTTTCGATGCGGCCGTAGATGAGGGTTTTGGTGGTTTGGTATTGGTCGGGATCGAGTTTTCGGAGTTGGCGGTCGTTGAGGTGGATGCGTAGTAGTCGGCCTAGGTCGCGGGCGCTGAACCAGGGTTGGTTTTGCAGGAGGAGGGCGTGGAGGTGGAGTTTGTGGCGGGTGAAGATATGGGGGGTTAGGTAGTTTTCTTCCATCGTGCAGTTCTCGGGGTCGAGTGAAGAGAAACTGCCTCTGATCGTCGCCAAACGAAAAGGGTGGCAGCCATGCGCGGGTTGGCGAACCGGTGACGCCCGAAAAACCGGCAGACCTTAAGGTCTCCCACGCACAGCTGCCATAACTCAAGATGGGGAGAAACTCCCTATTTCGAATGTGGTCGTAGTGCGTCGGGGTTTTTCCAGGTCGCCAAACCCAGTGCTGAACATTCAGCGGGGATGAGCTTAGAGACCGTATACCTGGCGACGCAATCGGACGGCGGTGTGATGTTTGTAGGACGTTGCCGGGATTTTTGCGGGGCTTGGGATCAAAAGATCGCAGCCTTCGGCAGCTCCTACAGGGGGCTGTGTTTCAAAGCGGGATTGATGGGTTACTCGGTTGGCGGATTGAGCTTCGCTTCCATCTCCGCGACCTTCGTTTCAAGAGCCTCCAGCCGCGCCCGCGTGCGTGCCAGTACAACCATCTGGCTATCGAACTCTTCCCGACTCACCAGATCCAGTTTGCTGAAGCCGCTCTGCAGCAACATTTTGAACTGGCTTTCGATTTCGGCTTTCGGCAGCGGCGTGTCACCGCTGAAGAGGCGGGAGGCGGTGCCGGTCAGGGCGTCGAGGAAGTCTTTTGGCGCGAGCATGGGCAATGTCCTGGAAACAATGACGGGCAGTGTATCACGCAGTGTCTATAGTCATTTGCGCGGGCAAAGGGTGCACGGTTTTCGCGCATCGGGACGGACGGCGTCGCACCGTTGTTGTGCGTAACGTGCCGGGTGTTGTCGCGAAGTGTCCGCCATCCGCCGGTAAAGGCTTGAAAACAGTCAGTTTTGTGGAGATGGCAAGCTTTCTGCTTAGATGCTGGTGACCCATGCACTGATGCAGTCGCTGTGACGAATGCAGTGCGCCAGGCGAATCACGGGGAGTGCTTCGCAAGGAGCGGTTAGCTGGCGTCGGACGGGCAGGTAAGGCCGACGATGCGTTACAAAGCCAGGCACTGCGCTTAGACTTGAGACGGGTTTGTTTTCCTGGGGCAAGTCCACCAATTCGGGAGAGAGTTTTCATGAAGCTAGTCACTGCCATCATCAAGCCGTTCAAGCTGGACGACGTACGCGAGTCGCTGTCCGAGATCGGCGTGCAGGGCATTACCGTCACTGAAGTCAAAGGCTTTGGTCGGCAGAAGGGTCACACCGAGCTGTATCGCGGCGCGGAATACGTGGTCGATTTCCTGCCCAAGGTGAAGATCGACGTCGCCATCGACGACAAGGATCTGGACCGGGTAATCGAGGCCATCACCAAGGCTGCCAACACCGGCAAGATCGGTGACGGCAAGATCTTCGTGGTCAATCTGGAACAGGCGATTCGCATCCGTACCGGCGAAACCGATACCGACGCTATCTAAGCCGCCACAAACCCAACGCCCCAGGAGAAAACAATATGACTCTGCGTAAATTCGCAGGGCTAGGAGCCCTGTTGTCTATCGTAATGCCCAGCCTTGCTTTGGCGGCAGACGAAGTGGCGGCCCCGGTCCTCAACTCCGGCGACACCGCCTGGATGTTGACCTCTACAGCCTTGGTGCTGTTCATGACCATTCCCGGCCTCGCGCTGTTCTACGGCGGCATGGTCCGGTCGAAAAACATTCTTTCCGTGATGATGCAGTGCTTCGCCATTACCGGCCTGATCAGCATCCTGTGGGTCATCTATGGCTACAGCATCGCGTTCGACACCACCGGCATGGAGCAGGGCGTCGTCAACTTCAACTCGTTCTTCGGCGGCATGGGCAAGGCATTCCTTGCCGGTGTCACGCCAGCCAGCCTGACCGGTCCTGCGGCGCTGTTCCCTGAAGCGGTGTTCATCACCTTCCAGATGACCTTCGCCATCATCACGCCGGCGCTGATCGTCGGTGCCTTCGCCGAGCGGATGAAGTTCTCCGCGATGCTGGTCTTCATGGGCATCTGGTTCACCCTGGTTTACGCGCCGATTGCGCACATGGTCTGGTCCGGTAACGGCGGCCTGATGTGGGACTGGGGCGTTCTGGACTTCGCCGGCGGCACCGTGGTGCACATCAACGCCGGTGTGGCCGGTCTGATTGCCTGCCTGGTGCTGGGCAAACGCAAAGGCTTCCCGACCACGCCGATGGCACCGCACAACCTTGGTTATACCCTGATGGGCGCGGCCATGCTGTGGGTCGGCTGGTTCGGTTTCAACGCCGGTTCCGCCGCTGCGGCCAACGGTACCGCCGGCATGGCGATGCTGGTGACGCAAATCGCGACTGCCGCTGCTGCGCTGGGCTGGATGTTTGCCGAGTGGGTCACCCATGGCAAACCTAGCGCACTGGGCATCGCTTCGGGCGTGGTTGCCGGCCTGGTTGCAATTACCCCGGCTGCCGGCACCGTTGGCCCGATGGGCGCGCTGGTCATCGGTCTGGCGGCTGGCGTGGTGTGCTTCTTCTGCGCGACCACCCTGAAACGCAAGCTCGGCTATGACGACTCCCTGGACGCCTTCGGCGTACACGGTATCGGCGGTATCCTCGGCGCAATCCTGACCGGTGTGTTCGCCGCGCCGTCCCTGGGTGGTTTCGGCACCGTGACCGACATCGCCGCACAAGTGTGGATTCAGTGCAAAGGCGTAGGTTTCACGGTGATCTACACCGCGATCGCCACGTACATCATCCTCAAGGTGCTGGATGCGGTCATGGGTCTGCGCATCAATGAAGAAGAAGAGGCGGTCGGCATCGATCTGGCGCTTCACAACGAACGCGGCTACAACTTGTAAGCACGCGCATAAAAAACTTGCCCGGCTTGCCGGGCATTTTTTTGTCTGAAATTTGTCATTGAAGGGTGAGCTGAAAGGTTTTTTCCTACAGGTTTTAGGTTGTTTACGTCGGGTGTTTTTGTGCGGTCGAAGGCTTACAGGATTGAAGGAATATTAGGGCCTTTGTTTTTTCCCAGAGCGCGCTAGAATGCGCCCCGAACGTGCGGAGAACTGTATGTGGCAACAGACTCTGATTACCTTGCGGGCGAGGCCCCGGGGCTTTCACTTGGTAACGGACGAGTTACTCGCCGGCCTGCCTGAACTCAAGGCGTGTCGGGTCGGTCTGTTGCACTTGTGGCTGCAGCATACCTCGGCGTCGTTGACCATCAACGAGAACGCCGATCCGGCGGTACGTCGCGACTTCGAACGGTTTTTCAATCGTCTGATCCCACAAGGAGCAGACGGCTATGAGCATAACGACGAAGGCCAGGACGACCTCCCGGCGCACTTCAAGGCCAGCGTGCTTGGCTGTCAGCTCTGTTTGCCGATTTCGGCAGGCCGGCTGGCGTTGGGAACCTGGCAAGGCGTTTATCTGGGCGAGCACCGCGATCATGGCGGTGCCCGTAAAGTCCTCGCCACCGTGCACGGTGAAGAGGCATAACCGCTGGTCAGCAGCGGCTGTTGATTTTTTTCCGGCAGCCTTCGACAGAGGGCAAAGCTGGGCTATAACTAATCTGCTTTTCGCAAGTCATGAGGTAGAACATGAGCGACGATGATCTGGAAAACGACGACCTCGAAGTAGGCGACGACGACGAAACCGAAGAAGGTCTGGAAGCAGCGGCGGAAGACGTCGCTGAAGACGACGGCGGTGATGCGCCGGTTCCGACCGCCAAAGGCAAGGCCAAGGCAGCGGTATCGGTCGATGAGCTGCCGAGTGTCGAAGCCAAGAACAAGGAACGCGATGCCCTGGCCAAGGCCATGGAAGAGTTCCTTGCGCGTGGTGGCAAGGTGCAGGAAGTGGAGGCCAATGTGGTCGCCGATCCTCCCAAGAAGCCGGATAACAAGTACGGCAGCCGGCCTATCTGAGCCTGCTACCCGCTTGCTGAGAAAGCCCGCCGTCGCTGCGGGCTTTTTCATGCCCGGAACAAAACTGTCGGGTTGAACACAATCTACTGTGGGAGCGGGCTTGCTCGCGAAGGCGTCGCGTCAGCCAACATCAATGTCGACTGGTACACCGCATTCGCGAGCAAGCCCGCTCCCACAGGTTTTGTGTCAGGCCGAAGCCTTGTTCCACCGCGCCAACAACGCTGGTAACTCGGTCAGACTGCCAATCTGCGCATCCGGCAGCCGGTCCGCTTCCCAGACCTTGCCCGCCGGGTTGAACCAGATCGCCCGCATCCCCGCTTGTTGCGCACCGGCAATGTCATCGCCCGGATGATCGCCAATATGCACCGCCGTATCAGCCGTCGCGCCACCACGTTGCAAGGCTTCATGGAACAGACGCGCATCAGGTTTGGCGATGCCGATGTCTTCGGCGCACAACGCAAACTTGAAGTAGTCCGCCAGCCCCAGCCGACGCACATCGGCGTTGCCATTGGTGACCACGCCGAGGGCGTAATGGTTGGCCAGCAACTCCAGGGTCGGTTGCACCTCCGGAAATATTTCCAGCTGATGCCGGGCATGCAGAAACACTTCGAAGCTCTGATCGGCCAGGTCCGACGCTTCAGCATGGGGATATCCGGCTTCTTCCAGGGCCTGGAACAACACGCGCCGGCGCAAGGCGCTGATGCGGTGCTTGAGGTTCGGCTCGATGCTCAGGATGCGTTCGCGTATGGCCCACAAATGTTCCACCGGCACCGCCCCCAGGTTGGGTGCATGTTCGGTCAGCCATGCACGCAATATGGCTTCGGCGCTGACGATGACGGGTGCGGTGTCCCACAGGGTGTCGTCGAGGTCGAAGGTGATCAACTGAATGCTCATGAATCGTCGCCCTTAATGCGTTTGGCCCTTGGGTGGGCGCTGTCGTAGACCGTGGCCAGGTGCTGGAAGTCCAGGTGGGTGTAGATCTGCGTGGTCTTGATGTCCGAGTGCCCGAGCAGTTCCTGCACCGCGCGCAGGTCCTGGGAGGATTCCAGCAGATGGCTGGCGAAGGAGTGCCGCAGCATGTGCGGATGCAGGTTCTGCCCCAGTTCGCGCTCGCCGGCAGCCTTGACCCGCACCTGGATCGCTCGGGGGCCGAGACGTCGACCCTGTTGGCTGACGAACACCGCATCGTCCGCCGGGTTGGCCATGGCCCGCAGTGGCAGCCACTGCTCCAGCGCTTCGCGGGCTTTTTTTCCTACTGGCAACAGGCGGGTCTTGCTGCCTTTGCCGAGCACCTGGACCATGCCGTCGGCGAGGTCGAGTTGATCGAGATTGAGCCCTGTCAGCTCCGACAGCCGCAGCCCGGAAGAGTAGAACAACTCCAGAATCGCCTGGTCCCGACGTGCCAGAAAGTCATCCTCCACACCGCCTTCCAGCAGTTGCAGGGCGCGGTCGGTGTCGAGGGTTTTCGGCAGTCGGCGTTCACCTTTCGGCGGCGTCAGGCCATTGGCCGGATCGTGGTCGCACAGGCCTTCGCGATTGAGGTAGTGATAGAGCCCGCGAACGGCCGACAGCAAGCGCGCCAGGCTGCGGGACGATTGCCCTTGGGCGTGCAGGCGGGCAATCAGGCTGCGCAGGCGCTGGATGTCCAGCGTCGCCCAGCTGCCGATGTTCTGTTTGACGCACCAGCCGAGCACTTTGTCGAGGTCGCGGCGGTAGGCCGACAGCGTGTGCGGCGACATCTGCCGCTCACTGCGCAGGTGTTCGCAGTAAGCGTCCAGTTGTCGTTCCATGTTCAGCGTACCGAGCGCAGGGGATTGTTGACCCGTGGCAGCACGCGACCCATGACTTCAGCGATGTAGCTCAGGAACAAGGTGCCCACCGAGCTTTTGTAGTGCTGCGGATCGCGGCTGGCGATGGCCAGGATGCCGTGGATGCCCTGGTAGCTGATGGCGACGACCGCGGTGGAGCCGATCTGCTTGCGCTGTTCTTCGCCGAACAGGAAGTCCAGTTCATGCTCGCGCAGGCTGCCGCTGACGCTTTTGTCTTCCGAGAGCAAGCCGCCGATGGCCACTTGCGCTTCGGCGTGAGTGGCCCAGCGGCCCACCGGCATGGCGTTGTCGCCGAGCAGGATGAGGCTGACGAAGGGCACCTGGAATTCCTGGCGCAGGCTGTCTTCGACGCACATCACCACGTCTTCCAGGCTGGCGGCGTCCATCAGCGCGAGGATCAGGCGACGGGTCTTTTCGAACAGCCGGTCATTGTCCCGGGCCACGTCCATCAAATGCGACAGGCGATGACGCAGTTCAATGTTGCGGTCGCGCAGAATGGTCATCTGACGCTCCACCAGCGACACGGTATCGCCGCGTCGATGGGGAATACGCAGGGACGGGAGCAGTTCTTCGTGCTCGACGAAGAAGTCCGGATGAGCCTCCAGGTACGCGGCAACAGCCGCCGCCTCCAGGCTTTCGGACGGTGATTCGTCAGCTTGTCGTGCGGGTACCTGAGGCTTGTCTGTCATGGATTTTGCTCACTCAAAGACGCACTTGTCCTTCATATACACGCACTGCCGGGCCGGTCATCATCACCGGCTGGCCAGGGCCTGCCCATTCGATGGACAAGCGCCCGCCAGGCAGGTCGATCAATAGCGGCGAATCCATCCACCCCTGGCTGATCGCGGCCACTGCGGCGGCACAGGCGCCGGTTCCGCAAGCCTGGGTTTCCCCGGCTCCACGCTCCCAGACGCGCAACTGCGCGCGGTTCCGGTCAATGACCTGGAGAAAGCCGACATTGACCCGTGCCGGGAAGCGCGGGTGGTGTTCGATTTTCGGCCCCAGCTCATGCACCGGCGCGTTGTTGATATCGCTGACCCGCAGCACGGCATGGGGGTTGCCCATGGACACGGCGGCCAGATCGACCGGAGTGCCGTCGACGTCGACCTGATAACTCTTGGCCTGCTCCGGTGCCTGGAACGGAATATCCGCCGGCACCAGGCGCGGGGCGCCCATGTTCACGCTGATCTGGCCGTCGTTACGCACGTCCAGTTCGATGATGCCGCTTTTGGTCTCGACCCGAATCAGCCGCTTTGCGGTCAGGCGCTTGTCGAGCACGAAACGGGCGAAGCAGCGTGCACCGTTGCCGCACTGTTCCACTTCGGAGCCGTCGGCGTTGAAGATCCGGTAGCGGAAATCCACGTCCGGATTGCTCGGTGCCTCGACGATCAGCAATTGGTCGAAACCGATGCCGGTGTGCCGGTCGCCCCATTGCTTGGCATGCTTGGGCAGGATGTGCGCGTGCTGGCTGACCAGGTCGAGGACCATGAAGTCATTGCCCAGGCCGTGCATCTTGGTAAAACGCAGCAGCATGGTTTTACTCCGGCAGCAGGCTTTCGCCAGCAAACAACTCGGCTACCGTTTCACGGCGACGCACTTCAAATGCCTGATCACCGTCCACCAACACTTCAGCGGTACGGCCGCGGGTGTTGTAGTTGGAACTCATGACAAACCCGTAGGCACCGGCCGAATGCACGGCCAGCAGGTCGCCTTCTTCCAGGGCCAGCTGACGATCCTTGGCCAGGAAGTCGCCGGTCTCGCAGATCGGGCCGACGATGTCGTAGGCGCGGGCCGCCGATTGACGCGGGCGCACGGCCGTGACGTCCATCCAGGCCTGGTACAGCGCCGGGCGGATCAGGTCGTTCATGGCGGCGTCGACGATGGCGAAGTCTTTGTGCTCGGTGTGCTTGAGGTATTCGACCTGGGTCAGCAAAACACCGGCGTTGGCGACGATGAAGCGGCCTGGCTCGAACACCAGTGCCAGGTCGCGACCATCGAGGCGTTCGCGCACGGCCTTGATGTAGTCGCCGGCCAGTGGCGGCTCCTCGTCCTTGTAGCGCACGCCCAGGCCACCACCGAGATCGATGTGGCGCAGGTAGATGCCGCAATCGCCGAGGCGGTCGACCAGGGCCAGCAGGCGGTCGAGAGCGTCGATGAACGGCGGCAGGGTGGTCAGTTGCGAACCGATGTGGCAATCGACGCCGACCACTTCGAGGTTCGGCAACTGCGCGGCGCGCACGTACACGTCTTCGGCGTCGGCGATGGCGATGCCGAACTTGTTCTCTTTCAGACCGGTGGAAATGTACGGGTGGGTGCCGGCATCGACGTCCGGGTTGACGCGCAACGAAATCGGCGCGCGAACGCCCAGTTCGGCAGCGACCACTTGCAGGCGTTCGAGCTCGTCGGTGGATTCGACGTTGAAGCAGTGCACGCCGACTTCCAGGGCGCGACGCATGTCGTCACGGGTCTTGCCGACGCCGGAGAACACGATCTTGTCGGCGCTGCCGCCAGCGGCAAGCACACGCTCCAGTTCACCACGGGAGACGATGTCGAAACCGGCGCCCAGACGCGCCAGGACATTCAGGACGCCCAGGTTGGAGTTGGCCTTGACTGCGAAGCACACCAGGTGCGGCGTGCCGGCCAGCGCATCGGCATAAGCCAGGTACTGGGCTTCGATGTGTGCACGGGAGTAAACGTAGGTCGGTGTACCAAAGCGCTCGGCGATGGCAGACAGGGCAACACCTTCCGCGAACAGTTCACCGTCACGGTAGTTAAAAGCGTCCATGAGGTTCCCTTATTATTGGTAGACGTCGTGCTTGTGTGCTTTGGAGGCAGGCTGCTGCTGCGACGACTTGGCTTGCTCGACAGGGTCCTGGTCTTCATCGGGCAGGTACAGCGGGCCTTTTTGACCGCAGGCCGACACAAGGCAGGCAACCGCGAGGAGCGCAGCAAGGGAAGAGATCAGGCGCTTCATGGCGAAATCCTTGAAAATGCATTAATTGCGCCGGAGTATACCGGCCACCCGGCAGCTTGCCTATGCAACGGACCGCCCGTCCGGCGGGGGTTGGGCCGATACCGGTTGGTATCACGCAATCCCTGTGGGAGCGGGCTTGCCCGCGAAGGGGCCAGCACATTCAACCTCTTTGTTGACTGAGCCACCGCTTTCGCGGGCAAGCCCGCTCCCACAAACGGCCGCTTGGTCGTTATCCTTTGCAATCGACGAAGCTCGGCCGTATCTTGCGGCGCTTGAGCCTGATCAGACACTTTTTGAGGTTGCCGTAATGAGTTTGTCCGAAGCGCGTTTCCACGACCTGGTCGATACCACCCAGCAAACCCTGGAGGACATCTTTGACGACAGCGACCTGGACATCGACCTCGAAAGCTCGGCCGGTGTGTTGACCGTCAAGTTCGAGAACGGCACTTCGCTGATTTTCAGTCGCCAGGAGCCGCTGCGGCAGTTGTGGCTGGCCGCGGTGTCCGGTGGTTTCCACTTCGACTACGACGAAGAAAGCGAGCGCTGGATGTGTGACAAGAGCGAAGAGCAGTTGGGTGAAATGCTTGAGCGTATCGTCAAGCAGCAGGCCGGTGTCGAGCTCGATTTCGAAGGCCTGTGAGATCGTGACCCAGCCTGCGTCTGTCCGCCCACCGAAGCCGCTCTACAGTAATGTCAGCCCGGCGGTGCCGTCGCCATGCAGCGGTGTGTGTCGGCTGGACGAGCAGAAAGTCTGCCTGGGCTGCTTGCGCCATGTCGAAGACATCCGCGAATGGCGCTCGGCCGATGACGAGCGCCGACGGGTGATTTGCGCGCAGGCCCTGAACCGCCGACCTCTGTAGGAGCTGGCTTGCCAGCGATGGCGGCCTGCAGATCACCGCACATTTCAAAATCCCATCGCCGGCAAGCCGGCTCCTACAGGGTTTTCGCGCTGTCCGGTTCTGACTTGTATATTTTTTGAGCTGTGATAGTGTCCAGATACGCCTCAACCCATCGAGGCTTGTGAAAACCCCGCCTTTTTCTGGCGGGGTTTTGCTTTTTTCGTGCAGAAGAAAGGAGTCTGCCCAGATCATGACCGCACCTTCCATCACCCTTACCCGTCTGGACGTCCAGCGTCTGCAGCGCCTGATCGACAGCCTGGACGAGACGCTGCCGGGCGTTATTGCGCTGCAAACCGAACTGGATCGCGCCGATACCGTGGTCGGCCACGATGAAGTGCCGGCGGATGTCGTGACCATGAATTCCCGTGTGCATTGCCGGGAAGAAGGCAGTGGCAAGGACTACCACCTGACCCTGGTGTACCCCAAGGATGCGAATGCCGACCAAGGCAAGGTCTCGATCCTGGCGCCGGTGGGCAGCGCGCTGCTCGGTCTGAAGGTTGGCCAGCATATCGATTGGCCGGCTCCGGGCGGCAAGACCCTGAAGCTGACGCTGCTGGAAGTCGAATCGCAGCCGGCCAATGGCGGCGCGTTCCCGGAGTGACATTCCCTCAGACCTGATCGAGCGCCTCGTTCAATGCCTGCTCCAGGTCTGCTTTGTAGCGCAGGTACAGATGGGTGGAACTCTGCCCTTCGCCGAGCAGGCCTGACAGGTCGAGGTCGGTGATGTAGCAGCGGTAGCGGTCGGTTTCCCGGCGCTGCTCGACGATTTCCCGGGCGACCACGCTGAACAGCTGGTCGCCATGCTCCAGTTCGGAAAACTCCCGTTGATTGCAATACAGCGTCACCTGCACCTGACCCGGTGCGGCTTTGCCGACGATCGCCTGCACGTCGTAAAACGGTTTGTTCACTGGCGTCTGCGGCACCGGCCGGGCTTCAATGCGGCGCGCCCGGCCAGGGCCTGACGGTAGCAACTGGCAATACCGGGTGTCGAGGTTCAAGGGGTGGGCAGCGTCCATCGGCAACAGGGCATCGCGACGGTACTGGATCGATTGCAGGAAACGCTGCAGCGGCACCAGCAGGCTTTGCTCGTCGTGCCAGGGCAGGCGTTGCTGCCACAGGGCATTGAACTCATCGAGCACGTACAGATCAGCCTGATCTTCGTTGACCCGGTAGAACACCTGGATGCAGTCCGGCTGGCCCGTTGGCAGCAACAGCGCCAGGTCGTGCTCTTCCAGTGCGTTTGGATCCAGGTGAAGCGGGCTGTAGCTCGCCATTTCTTCACCCAGGTAGTCGATCAACGCCGGCAGGGTGTCCAGTGCGATGTGCTGGACCTGTCCCGGTACCAGCTCCAGCACGTGGTAGTGCTGCTGGACCTGGATCAGGTAGCGGTGATTGAGCCGGCTCAGCAGCAGGTTCTGCGCAGTGTCGAGGATGTCTTCCACCCGTTGGGCGATGAACTGCGCGCGGTTATGGCAGAAACAGCGCACCCTCAGCTTCGGCTGTTGCGGCCCGGCTGGCAGGTTGTTGAGGTAATCGCGAATGCAGTCGAGCAGGGCGTGGGGGCCGTCGTAGCGAGCCACCAGCACTTCGTTCCAGCTATTGAGCGTGACCTGGTCCAGCGTCAGCACCAGGTTTTCCCGAACCCCGGCGTAGCTCAGGGAATCGGTGCGCTCGGTGGTCATCAGGATGTTCAGGTCGCGATGGTGCTTGAGCGGATCGATGCCGACATTTACCAGAATCAGCACTTCACTCGGCACGCTGGCGCGCAGCAGAGGTTCTTCGGCGACGGTGGGCAAGGGCAGGGCGATAGTCTGTTGCAGGCTGCCGAGCAGGTTGAACAGCTCGAACTCGCTCAAGTCGCTGGTGCCCGGGTGCAGGGCCAGGCGGGTACTGCTGTCGATTACGCCATTGCGGTGGCACCAGGTCAGCAGCTCGAGCAAGTGACGGCTGCGTTTGATCGGCGCGAAATGTTCCCACTCCAGCGCCGTCAGGCTGCCGTTGTACAAACCCCACTGGCTTTGCCCCGGTTCTTTCTTGTTCGGCGCGTGCACCAGCGTCAGGGTGTCTTCAGCCAGGTCCGGGGCGATCCCGGGGTTGATGAATTCGACTTTGCCGGCCTTGCGCTCGAAAGCGGCGTATAGCCGACGCCCGAGGACACTCAGGTCGCGCTTGTTGATGCGGCTGACCGTTTGCTCCTGTCGGGCAAACTGGGTGAGGAAGCGGTAGCTGTAGTTCAGTTCATTGACCAGTGCCCGCCGCTCGGAGCCGACCTGGCGGACTTTCCACTGACTGCGGCTATCGAGCAAGGCCAGTTGGCGCGGGTCCCAGCGCCATTCATGGGCCAGGCGCTCGAGCAAAGAACGTTGCCAGCCCTGGGTGCGGCTGCTGCCGGTCAGTTTGCGATTGACCTTCAGGTACAGCGCGCGACGCACCAGTTCCAGCCGTTCCGGTTCGTTGCGGGCGATCAGGTATTCCTCGATGCGCCGGTACACCACGACGTACGGGTCCAGCTCGTCGAGGTCGAGCCGGTTGGCGAACACCGCTTGCTTGAAGCGCAGGCTCAGGCAATGGACCCTGGGGTGTTCGCTGGCATAGACCTCGGTCAGCAGCAGTTTGAGTACCGACTTGTAGGGCGACTCGATGCCCTTGAACAACTGCCAGAGCCCGGCGCCGATAAACTCGCCAGGCGGGATAAAGGCCAGGTTGCCGAGGTCGAGGGTTTCATCGGAGCGGATAAAGCGCTTGGAAATCAAGGTATGGGTGTAGCGGTCGTAGCTCGATTCTTCGTAGACCGGCACCAGCCACCAGATCGGCGTACGCCCGGCCAGCCAGATCGCGGTGCGGTAAAACTCGTCAAGCAACAGGTAGTGCTGGGTGGTGCCGCAATCCTCCGAACTCAGCTGGGTATCGCGCTCGCCACGGACGAAACGGGTCGGTTCGATCAGGAAAAAGTGCGCTTCGGCGCCCTGGCTGGCGGCCCAGGCTTCCAGCAGCTGGCATTTTTTGCGCAGTTCGGCGAGTTCGTTCTCGGTCAGGTCCGGCCCATGGCAGACCCAAACATCCATGTCGCTCTGGTCGGCCTGGGCCAGGGTGCCGAGGCTACCCATCAGGAACAGTCCGTGAATCGGCCTCGGCGGGTTGCTGCCGTGGCGAGGTTTGTAGGAAAACGAGCGGGTCAGGCGCTGGGCTTCTGCGAGGACATTGGCGTCCGGTTCGAAGTTCGACAGCCCCGCCGGCGTACTGCCGGAAACGTAGCCGGGCAATAGCGGATGATTAACGTGGAAAAACAGCGGCAGCAAGGTCAAAACTCCTTGCTGACGAGTCGACAAGCCTTCCATGGCACGAGCCATGCGCCCTTCGTTGAGTTTCAGAAAGCGTGCGCGCAGCTGGCTGAGAACCTTGCGGTCGATTCCCTCGTCCAGATCAGGGCGGATTTCATGGTTGCGGGTCATGTCAGCTCAAACCGGCTCGCAGGGCGCGGACGTGGGAGTCTCAGGTGGGGGGCAGTTTAGCGCCTCGACCACGGGACTTTTAAGCTGATTTTGTATTTCAGGCGTCAGATTTCTATCGCGTCGCGGCAGCGGGTAATGAAATGCGCCCGCGGAAATCCTTTCAGCAGGGGTTTCCGTGGGCGATGCAGGCGAATTCAGGCTGTTTCTTCGGCTCTCAGAATGGTGAGCATCGTTTGCACATTTTGCGCGGCGTCGCGACCCAGACTGGTGAGGTAGCCACCATCAGGCTGATCGGTCAGTTCTTTTTCAAAGAGACGTTTGGCGGCGGCAATGTGTTTCGGGGCAGCGGTCTGATGAATTTTCAGGCCTTCCTGGGAACTGTCCAGGTTGAAGAGTGCGAGGACTTCCAGTTCGGCAACCAGCTCAGGGGTAAGCGACATAAGGACTCCAGACTTTCTAGGAATTGGACGACAGCGCCCCTAAGGTGAACCCGCTTGTCCGGCATGTCCAGTGCTGGCGACAGGGTTTTTTTTCTCTGTAGGAGCAGCCGGTCGACGCTCGATTGCTCGCGATGGTCTTCAACGATGACGCTGGAAACCTGACGCCCCGCGGCGCTCTCGGGTTTTTCGCGAGCAAGCTCGCTCCTACAGGGGGGCGTAGGCCTACTGCTTTTGCGGCGGCAACTCGGGCAATGCGCGCAGCGCAGCTTCGTACCATTCGGTGTTGAACGCGCGGTCT
The DNA here is from genome assembly GCF_053628995.1 of Pseudomonas sp. AP3_22 TE3818. Lineage (NCBI taxonomy): Bacteria > Pseudomonadati > Pseudomonadota > Gammaproteobacteria > Pseudomonadales > Pseudomonadaceae > Pseudomonas > Pseudomonas sp. AP3_22 TE3818. Next base: position 299,980 of record NZ_JBRJHL010000001.1, read on the forward strand.
TCTTCGAGGATCGCGTCGATTTCCACTGCCAAAACGTGAGCCATCAGGTTGAGAATCTCTTCCCGCTCGTAGCCCACCAGGGTCAGCTTGTTGAAGGTCGCCTTGGCCGCTGGCGGATTGTCGCTTTCGATCTGATTTTCGATAGCTTCGATCAAGGTATTTTCGGCGAATTCTTCTTCGTCGTCTTCGATGTCGATTGGCTCGCTCATGGCAGGCTCCTCAGGGAAAGGCGGCCAGTTTACCCGTATTCATTGGCGTGATGCTGCTGGCAAGAAACCCTCGAGCGTTCTATAAACAGGCACTGCCCACCCCGCATGGCCTGGAGGCTTTGTGATGATCAAGCTTTATGGATTCTCCGTCAGTAACTACTACAACATGGTCAAACTGGCGCTGCTGGAAAAAGGACTGCCTTTCGAAGAAGTGCCGTTTTACGGTGGCACCGCTCCCGAAGCACTGGCCATCAGCCCGCGTGGAAAGGTCCCGGTGCTGCACGTAGAGCAGGGGTTCATCAATGAAACCGCCGTCATCCTCGAATACATCGAGCAAAGCCAGAAAGGCACGCCACTGCTGCCGAGTGATCCGTTCGAGCGTGCTCAGGTACTGGCGCTGGCCAAGGAAATCGAGCTGTATATCGAACTGCCGGGCCGCGCCTGTTACGGCGAAGCCTTTTTTGGCATGACCCTGCCGGATGCGATCAAGGAAAAAACCAAGGCCGAACTGTTGCTGGGGATGGCTGCGCTGGGCCGGCACGGCAAATTCAGCCCTTACGTGGCGGGTGACCGCTTGAGCGTGGCGGATCTGTATTTCCTGTACAGCGTGCCGCTGGCGTGTGGCGTGGCACACAAGTTGTTCGGCATTGATTTGTTGGCTGAAATGCCGAAGGCCAAGGCGTTGCTGGAGCGTCTGGATCAGAATCCGAATGTGAAGCGGATCGCGGCGGACAAGGAGGCGGCGATGCCGGCGTTCATGGCGATGATTTCTGCCAGGAAGTAGATTTTTGCGGCGTTCTGTCGATCGCCTTCGCGAGCAAGCCCGCTCCCACAGGGTTTGATGTGAGAACCCAACCCAATGTGGGAGCGGGCTTGCTCGCGAAGCTTTTGACGATTTAGCGGCTGGCCAGAAGTGCCTGACCGCGAGCGACAGCAGCCTTCACCTGTGCCGGCGCGGTGCCGCCGATGTGGTTACGGGCATTGACCGAGCCTTCGAGGGTCAGCACGGCGAACACGTCCTGATCGATCTGGTCGCTGAACTTGCGCAGTTCTTCCAGGCTCATTTCCGCCAGGTCCTTGCCGCTGTCCACGCCGTACTTGACGGCATGACCGACGATTTCGTGGCAATCACGGAATGGCAGGCCGCGCCGCACCAGGTAGTCGGCCAGGTCGGTGGCGGTGGAGAAGCCGCGCAGGGCTGCTTCGCGCATCATCGCGTGCTTGGGCTTGATCGCCGGCACCATGTCGGCAAAGGCCCGCAGCGAGTCGCGCAGGGTGTCGGCGGCGTCGAACAGCGGTTCCTTGTCTTCCTGGTTGTCCTTGTTGTAGGCCAGTGGCTGGCCTTTCATCAGGGTCAGCAGGCCCATCAGCGCGCCGAATACGCGACCGGTCTTGCCGCGCACCAGCTCCGGCACGTCCGGGTTTTTCTTTTGCGGCATGATCGAGCTGCCGGTGCAGAAGCGGTCGGGCAGGTCGATGAACTGGAATTGCGCGCTGGTCCACAGCACCAGCTCCTCGGAGAAGCGCGACAGGTGCATCATCGCGATGCTGGCGGCCGAGCAGAATTCGATGGCGAAATCGCGATCGGAGACGTTATCCAGCGAATTGCCGCCAACCGCGTCGAAACCCAGCAGTTGGGCGGTGTACTCACGATCGATCGGATAGGTGGTGCCGGCCAGCGCCGCGCTGCCCAGCGGCATGCGGTTGGTACGCTTGCGGCAGTCGACCAGGCGCTCGTAGTCGCGGCTGAGCATTTCGAACCAGGCCAGCATGTGGTGCCCGAAGGTCACTGGCTGGGCAGTCTGCAGGTGGGTGAAGCCCGGCATGATGCTGGCGGCTTCGCGCTCGGCCTGCTCCAGCAAGCCTTTTTGCAGGCGAGTGATTTCGGCCAGGATCAGGTCGATTTCGTCACGCAACCACAGGCGGATATCGGTGGCGACCTGATCGTTACGGCTGCGGCCGGTATGCAGTTTTTTACCGGTCACGCCGATGCGGTCGGTCAGCCGCGCCTCGATGTTCATGTGGACGTCTTCAAGGTCGATGCGCCAGTCGAACTGGCCGGCCTCGATTTCACCCTGGATGGTCTTCAGGCCATCGATGATGCTGTCGCGCTCGGCATCGGTCAGCACGCCGACCTTGGCCAGCATGGTGGCGTGGGCGATCGAACCCATGATGTCGTGGCGATACAGGCGCTGGTCGAAGGTGACGGAGGCGGTGAAGCGGGCGACGAAGGCGTCGACGGGTTCACTGAAGCGGCCGCCCCAGGACTGATTGGTCTTGTCAGTGCTCATGAATTCGCTCGTATCGGCTTGAAGAAAGAAGGCGTGGAACGCTGGCGCGGATAATAACAGGGTTGCCAACCCTGTCGCTGACACTGGTCGATACGTTTTTTGGTGTAGGAGCGAGCTTGCTCGCGATGGGCGTTAACGATAACGCGTACTTCCTGGATAAACGCGTCGACGCCAGGTTCATCGCGAGCAAGCTCGCTCCTGCATTAGCGCAACGATATTTTTCAATTGAGCAATAACGTCCCGGCAACCGTCTACAGTTGGACAGTAGGATCAGCGCACTTCTCGGTGCAAACGCTGACCATAAGAAGAGGGGGTGTTCATATTGCATATCAGCAAACCCTGTGGCGATGTGTCGCCAATGCGGGCCTGGGCCGCCAATCGCCCGGCAGATGAAAATTTAGCCGCCGGACCAGCGGCACTTTTTGACGCTCGGGCTAGTCTTAGCGTGGATCGCGGTGACGGACGTCACTTCACCTGTCTACGCTATCCTTGTGCGAGACTCACGCAGGAATCCAGCGCAATATGAATGTCCTGATCGTTGATGACGAACCCTTGGCCCGCGAGCGCCTGTGCCGAATGGTTGGCGAACTCGAGGGATACAGTGTCCTGGAGCCTAGTGCCACGAATGGCGAAGAGGCGTTGGCACTGATCGACAGCCACAAGCCGGATATCGTGCTGCTTGATATCCGCATGCCCGGCCTCGATGGCCTGCAAGTGGCTGCACGGTTATGCGAACGCGAAACTCCGCCCGCCGTGGTGTTCTGCGCCGGGCCCGATGAATTTGCCGTGGAAGCCTTACAGGCCAGCGCCGTAGGCTATCTGGTGAAACCTGTGAGACCTGAACAGTTACATGACGCATTAAAGAGAGCCGAGCGCCCAAATCGTGCCCAGCTCGCCGCCCTGACCCGCCCTGCCGCCGAAAGCGGCAGCGGACCGCGCAGCCACATCAGCGCCCGAACCCGTAAAGGGATCGAGCTGATTCCGCTGGATCAGGTGGTGTACTTCATTGCCGACCACAAATACGTAACCTTGCGTCACGAAAGCGGTGAAGTACTGCTCGATGAGCCACTCAAGGCCCTCGAGGACGAATTCGGTGACCGTTTCGTGCGTATCCATCGCAACGCACTGGTCGCCCGTGAGCGTATCGAGCGACTGCAACGCACACCCCTGGGGCATTTCCAGCTGTTCCTCAAAGGCCTCAATGGTGATGCGCTGATCGTCAGCCGGCGCCATGTGGCTGGCGTGCGCAAGATGATGCAACAGCTCTAAACAGCTGTGCGCAGGCGAATTTCACACCCGATTGCCGGACATCCGGGGCCAGGGAGGCCGAGTAGTATCTGATACAAGTCAAAGTGGATTTGGCTGAGCTGTTATTATCCGTCGTATCTATTCAGTACGGATTGATCCATGTCCTCTCGCGAAATCCGCATCGCCACCCGCAAAAGCGCACTCGCCCTGTGGCAGGCCGAATACGTCAAAGCCCGCCTTGAAGCGGCTCACCCGGGCCTGGTGGTGACTCTCGTCCCCATGGTCAGTCGTGGTGACAAGCTGCTTGACTCTCCGCTGTCGAAAATCGGCGGCAAGGGCCTGTTCGTCAAGGAACTCGAAACCGCGCTGTTGGACAATGAAGCCGACATCGCCGTGCACTCCATGAAGGACGTGCCGATGGACTTCCCCGAAGGTCTTGGCCTGTACTGCATTTGCGAACGGGAAGATCCGCGCGACGCCTTCGTTTCCAACACCTTCACCAGCCTGGATGAGTTACCTCAGGGCAGCATCGTCGGCACCTCCAGCCTGCGTCGCCAGGCGCAATTGCTGACCCGCCGCCCTGATCTGGAAATCCGCTTCCTGCGCGGCAACGTCAACACGCGCCTGGCCAAGCTCGATGCCGGTGAATACGACGCCATCATCCTTGCCGCTGCCGGCCTGATCCGACTGGGTTTTGAAGACCGCATCACTTCGGCCATCAGTGTCGACGACAGCCTTCCGGCCGGTGGCCAGGGCGCGGTGGGTATCGAATGCCGCAGCGCCGACAATGAAATCCATGCGCTGCTGGCGCCCCTGCATCACCAGGACACCGCCACCCGCGTGACCGCCGAACGTGCCCTCAACAAGCACCTCAATGGCGGTTGCCAGGTACCGATTGCCTGCTACGCCGTGCTGGAGGGTGAGCAGCTCTGGTTGCGCGGACTGGTGGGCGATCCAGCGGGTGGCCTGCTGCTCAGCGCACAAGCCCGTGCCCCTCGCGGCGATGCCGAGGCACTGGGTGTGCGTGTCGCTGAAGACCTTCTGAGCCAGGGTGCCGACGCCATTCTCAAAGCGGTCTATGGCGAGGCAGGTCACGAGTGACCGGCTGGCGCTTGCTGCTGACGCGTCCCGCCGATGAGGCGGCGGCGCTGGGCAGTTTTTTGGCCGGACAGGGGATTTTCAGCAGCAGTCTGCCGCTTTTGGACATCGTGCCGATTGCGGCGACTGACACAATGCGCCAGGTGGTTCAGACGCTGGAAAAGTTCTGCGCAATCATCGTGGTCAGCAAGCCTGCCGCCCGGATCGGCGTCGAACTGCTCGAGCGGTTTCGGCCAGCGCCGCCCGCTGTGAAGTGGTTCAGCGTCGGCGCGGCGACAGCGCAGATCCTCCAGTCTCACGGATTGGACGTGAGCTTCCCGGCAGAGGGTGATGACAGTGAGGCCTTGCTCGAACTTTCCCGCCTGCGCGAGGCTATCGCACAACCCGATGCGCGGGTGCTGATCCTGCGCGGGGAGGGTGGGCGCGAATTGCTGGCTGAGCGCTTGCGTGAGCTTGGTGCTAGTGTCGAGTATCTGGAGCTGTACCGCCGGGCAATGCCGATTTACCCGCCGCAAGTGCTGCCGCAACGGATCCAGGCGGAACGCCTGAACGGGCTGGTGGTCAGCAGTGGACAAGGTTTTGAGCACCTGCATCAATTGGCCGGCGATGCCTGGCCGCAGTTGGCGCGGTTGCCGTTGTTTGTACCAAGCCCCAGGGTTGCCGAGCTGGCGCATGCCGCCGGGGCCAAAACAGTTGTGGATTGTCGTGGCGCGAGTGCCGCGGCCTTGCTGACGGCGTTACGGGAGCAACCCGTACCCGTTTTCTGATGCAAAGGATGGATACGTGAGCGAAACAGCCTTGCCTAAAGATGACTCGCGACCGGTGCTTGATGCACCTGTTGATGCTCCTCTAGAAGAAATGCCGCCGCCGTCACCAGCTGCCGAGCAGCGTAGAGGCAATGGTCTGGCAATCCTCGCACTGTTGCTGGGCGCGGCCGGTGTCGCGGTGGGCGGCTGGGGTGTCTGGCAGGTGCGTCACCTGCAGGCCAACAATCAGCAGCAGTTGAGCCAGGTACAGGCGTTGAATGACCAGGCGCAGAACCTCAAGCTCAATGAGGAGCGCCTGAGCGCACGCCTGGCACAATTGCCGGCTGCCGATGAGCTGGAAGCACGCAGTCGCCTGGTGATCCAGCTGCAAGGTGATCAGCAGCGTTTGAACCAGCGTCTGGAAACCGTACTCGGCGCCAGTCGCAAGGACTGGCGTCTGGCCGAGGCCGAGCACTTGCTGCGTCTGGCCAGCCTGCGACTGTCGGCCTTGCAGGACATCAGCAGCGCCCAGGCACTGGTCCAGGGTGCCGACGAGATACTGCGTGAGCAGAACGATCCGGGCTCCTTTGCCGCGCGCGAGCAGGTGGCCAAGACCCTGATTGCCTTGCGCAGTACCGAACAACCGGACCGCACCGGGCTGTTTCTGCGTCTGGGCGCACTGCGCGATCAAGTGGCCAGCCTCACCGAGCTGGCACCGGAGTACAAGGACCGTGGCGATTCGCTGCTGGGCCTGACTGCCGATGGCGACGGTGCCAGTCGCTGGGCGCAATGGTGGGATCAGATTTCGCGCTACATCCGTATCGATTTCAATGCCGATAAAAACGTTCGTCCATTGCTGGCCGGCCAGAGCCTGAGTCAGGTACGCCTGGCCCTGAGCCTGGCGCTGGAGCAGGCACAGTGGGCCGCACTCAATGGTCAGGCCGCGGTGTACTCCCAAGTGCTGGACGAAGCGCGGGACATCCTCAAGGGCAACTTCAACCCGGACAACTCGCAAAGCAAAGTCATGCTTGAGCAGGTCGCCGAGTTGAGCAGGCAACCTGTCACCGTAGTCACCCCGGACATGACCGGCACTCTGAGTGCAGTGCAGGGGTACCTGGAACGGCGCAACGTCAACGCCGAAGATTCGGTCAAGCCAATGGCCAGGCCTGCCGCGAACACCGCGCCGGAGGCCACGCCATGAAGCGCCTCTATGTGATCGTGTTCCTCGCGATCGCCGCTACCGCTGCGCTGGGGCTGGCGATTGCCGAACATTCCGGTTATGTGCTGATTGCCTACAAGACCTTCCGCTATGAGTCGAGCCTGTGGGCTACTTTGGCGCTGGTGGCTGTGCTGTGGCTGGTGATCTGGGGTATCAAGGCGCTGGTCGAACTGGTGATGGCTTCCAGCGGGGTGGTCAACCCGTGGTCGCGGCGTAACCGCAGCCGTCGGGTGCAGGTGGCGATCGAGCACGGTCAACTGGACCTGGCCGAGGGGCGCTGGGCCAGCGCGCAACGTCACTTGCATCGGGCTGCCGAGGCCGAGCGCCAGCCGTTGCTTTACTACCTGGGTGCGGCCCGTGCCGCAAACGAACAAGGCAATTACGAAGAAAGCGACAACTTGCTGGAGCGCGCCCTGGAGCGTCAGCCTCAGGCCGAGTTGGCGATCGCCTTGAATCACGCCCAGTTGCAGACCGACCGCGGTGATACCGACGGCGCCCTCGCCACCTTGCAAGCCATGCGTGAGCGCCATCCTCATAACGCACAGACCCTGCGTCAGTTGCAGCGTCTGCTTCAACAACGTGGTGACTGGTCGGCAGTGATTCGCCTGCTGCCGGAACTGCGCAAGGACAAGGTTCTGCCGGCGGCCGAACTCACCGAACTGGAGCGTCGGGCCTGGGGGGCGAACCTGTCTCTGGCGGCGCAACGGGAAGAAGGCGGAGCGGTGGGGCAGCAAGCGCTCGAACGTGCCTGGCAGCAACTGACCTCGGCGCAACGCCAGGAGCCGCAACTGGTGCTCGCCTATGCCGAGCAACTGCGGCAATTGGGGGCTCAGGTCGAAGCCGAGGACGTCCTGCGCACCGCGCTCAAGCGCAGCTACGACAGTCATCTGGCTCGTCTCTACGGGCTGGTGCGCGGCAATGATCCGGCCCGCCAGTTGCAGGCCGCTGAAGGCTGGCTCAAGGACCATCCGACCGATCCTGGCCTGCTGCTGACACTGGGTCGTCTGTGCCTGCAAAACAGTTTGTGGGGCAAGGCCCGGGACTATCTGGAAAGCAGCCTGCGTGTACAACGCAATCCGGAAGCCTGTGCGGAACTGGCGCGGCTGTTGGCGCAAATGGGCGATACCGAGCGCAGCAACCAGCTGTTTCAGGAAGGCCTGGGATTGCTGGATGAGCGCTTGCTCGCTGCCCCTCTGCCTGTGCCAGTGCGCGCTTGACCCATTCGCTGGGGCCAGGCTCCGGCGTCTGTGTGATGGACTGCGGCGAGGCAGCAATCGCCCTCGTCGCAGTGAGAGGATTCGCTGAAACTCGGTTACCCATTCTCGTCGCAGGCAAAGTCCTACAGAGGACTACTTTTTATCCTCTCGTCTGTGTCGGGATTTCCCTACACTTCTGCTGAAGTCTCCGTGGGCGCCTGCCTTGAAAGGCCGCCGCGCTTTCCTCTACCGTAACGGCCTGTCACTACTTTTACGGATAAGCCATGTCTTTGGCCTGCTCACGCTCCTTGTTTTTCATGGCTTTCATTGCGGGTGCCCTGGCGTTGGGCGTTTCCTACTACCTGGAATATGCGGTCGGCCTGAGGCCTTGCGGCTTGTGTCTGGTGCAGCGGTTTTGTCTGGCGCTCCTGACCGGTGTCTGCCTGATGGCTTCGGTCCATGGTCCAGGTCGCATCGGAACCGTTCTGTATTGGCTGCTCAGTCTTGGATGCAGCCTGGCCGGCACTGTCACGGCGTGGCGGCAGGTTCTGTTGCAAAGCCTTCCGATGGAACAGGCAGCGGCGTGCTCCACCCATCTGGCGGATATGTTCGCCGGTTCTGCGCTGCTCTCCATCCTGCAGCAAGTGTTCAAGGGCGCTGTCGATTGTGTGGAAATTTCCTGGACGCTGTTCGACCTGAGTCTCACGGAGTGGAGCCTGCTGTTCTTCGTCGCGATGATGATTCTGGCCGTTTACCAGTCGTTGCGACTGGTCTGGATCAGCTATCAGCGACCGCTCAGCGACGAGTCGTCGCACCGGGTCTTTGCCGGCGATTAAACACTTGTATGAACTTTATCGCCTGCGTACCTTGAAGCCAGTGACGTGCGGGCATAATCTGGCCCGCACGTGTCATTGGAATTATGTTGCTCGATGACGCTCAGCCTGACCGCCCACCGATGTTACAAGAGGCGAGCGGGCATAGAGCAGCTGACCCACAAGGGAAGAGAGATCACCATGCTCGAAAGTTGTCAGAATGCTCAGGAACGCTGGGGTGGAGTGCACCTGCTGATCGATCGCTGGTTGCAGGAACGACACGAACTGATCGGGGCCTATGACGCTCTTGGCGCAAAGCCTGAGGCGTTGGGTGAGAACCGCAAGCCTTTGCAGGAGTTCTGCGGCGTGCTGGTCGATTATGTTTCGGCCGGGCACTTCGAGATCTACGAGCAACTGACGGGGGAGGCCAAGGCCTTCAACGACACGCGTGGCCTGGAACTCGCCGAGACGATCTACCCGCGCATCGACGTCATCACAGAGAAGCTGCTCGCGTTCAATGACCTGTGCGATGAAGGCAAATGCGTCGCCGAGAAATTCAAGGAACTGGGTGGCCTGCTGCATGAACGCTTCGAGCTGGAAGACTGCCTGATCGAAGTGTTGCACACGGCCCACAAGGAAGCCGATTCGGTTCAGGCCTGAAGCGCTTTCTGCAAGATCCCGAAACGGCGTGCCGAGGCACGCCGTTTTTCGTTTGTGTCGTCAGCCAGTGGCACCGCGCAATTCGATTTCAAACACCAGTGGTGTGAACGGTGCGATCACGTCACCGGCACCCTCGGCGCCATAGGCCTGGGCCGAGGGAATCACCAGTCGCCATTTCGCCCCGACCGGCATGTTTTGCAATGCGCTGCGCCATCCGGCGATCACGCTGTCGAGACTGAACCATTGAGGCTGACTGTTCTGATCGAACACCGTGCCGTCGGGCAAGCGACCGATGTACAGCACCTGCACCTTGCCGTTGGGTCCTGCCTTGGCGCCAGCGCCCGGCGTCAACTCGGTCAGCAGCACGCCGTCAGCCAGTTCGCGCACGCCGGGTCTGGCTTTCTCGGTGGCAAGAAAGCGCTGTTCCTTTTCCAGTGCCAATTCACTTTGCGGCTCGGCCGACTGCATGGCAATCCGCGCTTCATGCTCGGTCAATATCTGCTGGATCTGCTCGTCTTTCAGCGCCAGCGGCTTGCCCTGATAGGCTTGTTGCAATCCCTCGACCAGTGCCTGGAGTTGCAGGTCGGGAGCCTCCTGGCGCAAGCGTTCGCCAAGGCTCGCACCCAGGCTGTAAGCGAGATCGTGGGCTTCATTTTCCGGTGTTGTTTCGGCGGCCTGGGCGATCGAAAAAAACACGCACAGCGATAAAAAAAGGCAGCGCGACATGGGCACTCTCCGACCTGAATTGCGGGCGATTATGCCAGCGAGAATGCGCGCAACGGTGAACTGCTTTCACGTCGACGCAGAAGTTTTTCAGTCCTTTGCAACACAACGCTTTCGATAGTGTCAACATGCCCTAGCGGCGGTTGCAGCAGAGGTCTAGTATGAGCCGCACTCACTTCAGCCAGGAGGTAAATCATGTCGGCCACCAAGAAGCCAGTAAACACTCCGTTGCACCTGCTCCAACAACTCTCGGGCAGCCTGCTCGAGCATCTGGAAACCGCTTGTTCCGAAGCCTTGGCTGATGCTGAAAAACTGCTCGCCAAACTGGAAAAGCAGCGTGGAAAAGCGCAAGAAAAACTGCACAAGTCCCGCACCAAATTGCAGGACGCTGCGGCGGCCGGAAAAGCCAAGGCGCAAGCCAAGGCCAAGGGCGCAGTGACCGATCTTGAGGAACTGCTCGATGCCCTCAAGGATCGTCAATCGGAAACCCGCGGCTACATTCTGCAACTCAAGCGCGATGCCCAGGAAAGCCTGAAACTGGCCCAGGGTGTCGGTCGTGTACAAGAGGCTGTCGGCAAGGTGTTGTCCCTGCGTTCGGCCAAGCCTGCTGCGGCACCTGCGAAGAAAGCCGCTGCCAAACCGGCTGCTGCAAAAGCACCGGCCAAGCCTGCTGCTGCAAAACCGGCCGCTGCCAAACCGGTAGCTAAAACCGCCGCAGCCAAACCTGCTGCAAAACCTGCAGCGAGAAAACCGGCCGCTGCCAGCGCTGCAAAACCTGCGGCTAAAACCACGGCTGCCAAACCAGCCGCTGCACGACCTGCCGCCGCAAGAACCGCTGCTGCCAAACCAGCCGTGGCTAAAACCGCAGCCGCTAAACCAGCCGCTAAATCGGCGGCAAAACCAGCTGCAAAACCAGCTGCAAAACCGGCCGCTAAACCAGCTGCCCGCACCGCTGCTGCGAAACCTGCTGCCAAGCCGGCTGCAAAACCTGTCGCTGCAAAACCGGCCGCTAAACCAGCAGCCAAGCCAGCGGCAAAACCTGCTGTAAAAGCGGCTGCCAAACCTGCTGCTAAACCAGCCGCCAAACCAGCTGCAGCAAAACCAGCCGTTGCCGCCAAGCCAGCAGCGGCCAAACCAGCTGCTAAACCAGCTGCTGCAAAACCTGCTGCAAAACCCGCAGCCAAACCTGCTGTGAAGAAGCCGGTTGCCGCCAAGCCAGCCACCGCTCCGGTTGCAAAGCCAGCCACCGCACCGGCTGCCAAGCCAGCCAACCCGGCTCCGGTAGCAACGTCTGCTTTGGCAGCAGCCACCTCGACAGCTACGCCAGCGCCAACGCCGGCCGCCGCATCGATCGCAGCAACCACCCCAACCAGCGCTTCCTAAGTGCCGGTTACCGCGACGCGCAGCTGATGCAGCGCGTCGCGGTGCAGGTGGGCGGCCTCGGCCGTCGCACCTTCCAGCCAGGCCGCCAGATCGGTCTCGGCATTTTGCGGCCAACTCTGCGCCGCTCTCTCCAGCCGCAACAACAGATGCCGTTCGGCTTCCAGCTCGAGTGCCTTCACTTGTTCACGCAAGGTCTGCAAGTCGACGTCTTCCGTGGCCGCGGCTTTCCACTGTGTGCGCAAGGTGCGCAACGGCCGCACGACATCGATGTCCCACGAGGCGGCCACACTGCGCAGTAGCTGCAAGCGCTGCTCATCGCAGGCCACGCCTCGTTGTCCCAACCACGCACCACACAGCAGCAGACACACATTGACCCCCGCCGACTGCAATTGCAGGCATGCCTGCTCAACACCGGGACGGGCGTAAGTGGTCAGGGAAAAGCTCCACAGGTCAGAGGACATAGTGCTACTCGCGCCAGTTGCGAGCGAAGCTGGTAGACTCCGCCGCCATTATGATTCGACTTCAGAACCTGACTTTACAGCGTGGCCCGCAACGTCTGCTAGAAGACGCCGAGCTGACCCTGCACGCCGGCCAGAAAGCCGGCCTCATCGGTGCCAACGGCGCCGGCAAATCGAGCCTGTTCGCCTTGCTTCGGGGCGAACTGCACCCGGACTCGGGTGATTGCTTTCTGCCGGCCGACTGGCGTATCGCCCACATGCGCCAGGAGGTCGACACCCTCGAACGCCTGGCGGTCGACTACGTGCTCGATGGCGACTTGCGCCTGCGCCAGGTGCAACGCGACCTGGCGGCAGCCGAAGCGGCCCATGACGGTGCCGCACAGGCCCGCCTGCATTCGGAACTCGACAGCGCCGACGGTTATACCGCCGACGCCCGGGCGCGCAAGTTGCTGGCCGGTCTTGGGTTCACCAACGAGCAGATGGATCGTCAGGTCGGAGACTTCTCCGGTGGCTGGCGGATGCGTCTGAACCTGGCGCAGGCCTTGATGTGCCCATCGGACCTGCTGCTGCTCGACGAACCGACCAACCACCTGGACCTCGACGCCATCATCTGGCTTGAGGAATGGCTCAAGAGCTATCCGGGCACCCTGATGCTGATCTCCCACGACCGGGACTTCCTCGATGCCGTGGTCGACCACGTGGCCCACGTCGATCAGCGCAAGATCACCCTTTACCGCGGTGGCTACAGCGCCTTCGAGCGCGCCCGTGCCGAACGCCTGGCCCAGCAACAGCAAGCGTACGAGAAGCAGCAGGCGCAACGTGCGCACATGGAAAGCTACATCGCCCGCTTCAAGGCCCAGGCTACCAAGGCCCGTCAGGCCCAGAGCCGGATCAAGGCCCTGGAGCGGATGGAAGAGCTGACCGCTGCCCATGTCGATTCGCCGTTCGACTTCGTCTTCCGCGAATCGCAGAAAATTTCCAGCCCGCTGATCGACCTGTCCGATGCCCGCCTGGGTTACGGCGACAAAACCGTGCTGGAGAAGGTCAAGCTGCAACTGACCCCGGGTGCGCGCATCGGCCTGCTCGGCCCTAACGGCGCCGGTAAATCGACCCTGATCAAGAACCTTGCCGGTGAGCTCTCGCCATTGGCCGGTCGCTTGACCCGTGGCGAGAACACCGTGGTCGGTTACTTCGCTCAACATCAGCTCGACTCTCTGGACTCCAAGGCCAGCCCGTTGCTGCACTTGCAACGCCTGGCACCGACCGAGCGCGAACAGACCCTGCGCGACTTCCTCGGCGGTTTCGACTTCCGTGGCGCGCGGATCGACGAGCCGGTGCTGAATTTCTCCGGTGGCGAGAAAGCGCGCCTGGCCCTGGCATTGATTGCCTGGGACCGGCCGAACCTGTTGCTGCTCGACGAACCGACCAACCACCTGGACCTGGAAATGCGCCTGGCGCTGACCATGGCCCTGCAGGAGTTCAGTGGTGCGGTACTGGTGGTCTCTCACGATCGTCATTTGCTCAAAAGCACCACCGACAACTTCTATCTGGTGGCGGATGGCAAGGTCGAAGAGTTCGACGGCGACCTGGAGGACTACACCCGCTGGCTGGTGGAGTATCGCCAGCGCAATGCCCCGGTCAGCAGCACCCCGGTCAATCCGGACAAGACCGACAAGAAAGCCCAGCGTCAGGCTGCAGCGGCGTTGCGTCAGCAACTGGCCCCACACAAGCGTGAGGCTGACAAGCTCGAAGCCGAACTGGGCAAGCTCCATGAAAAACTGGCGAAGGTCGATACCAGCCTTGGCGACAGCGACATCTACGAGCCGGCGCGCAAGAACGAATTGCGTGACCTGCTGGCCGAGCAGGCCAAGCTGAAAGTGCGTGAAGCAGAGCTGGAAGAAGCGTGGATGGAAGCCCTGGAATTGCTGGAAAGCATGCAGGCGGAGTTGGAGGCGCTGTCCTGATGGACGCCTTCAAGCTGCCGTTGCCGGCGGTGTGGGTCGAGCCGATCTGGCTCGGCGTGCAAATCCTGCTGATCCTGCTCGCCGGCTACTTCACCCAGCGCTTCGTCGCCAAAGGCCTGACCCGTCTCGGTGAGCGTTACCCGTTTCCGCCGCAATTGATGATGCCGCTGCGGGGCGGCTTGCGCTGGCTGATCATGGGCAGCGCGCTGATTTTCGTCCTCGAGCGACTCGGTGTATCGGCCACGGTCCTCTGGACTGCGTTGTCCGGTTTCGTCGCCGTCGCGGCGGTGGCGTTTTTTGCCATGTGGAGCGTGCTCTCGAACCTGCTGTGCGCGATCCTGATCTTTACCGTCGGCCCGTTCCGCATAGGTGACGTGGTCGAGTTGGTGGACACCACCGACAAGCCCGGCGTCAAAGGTCGGGTGGTGGCGATCAATCTTCTTTACACCACGTTGCTCGAGGCCGAAGAAGTCGGAACCGGCAGCGCCATGGTGCAGGTGCCCAACAGTTTGTTCTTCCAGCGTTCGGTGCGGCGCTGGCGCGGGACGGATGTGTTTCCTTCCAGCGGGTTTGAAAAGTAAACCTTCTGCTGCCTGATACAACGCTTTCGCGAGCAAGCCCGCTCCCACAGGTGATCGCGTTCTTATTAGCGACATCGGTCTGATGTGGGAGCGGGCTTGCTCGCGAAAGGGCCCTCAAGCACTGAACGCTGGTCGGCCGTCGCCATGTCCTACAAAAAATCGGTAGTCATCCAATCAAAGCCGCATTAGCTTAGACATCTGTCACGAGTCCGAGTCGAGGTGTGCAATGGAGCTTCAAACATGGCTGGCGTTTTTTGCCGCCTGCTGGGTGATCAGCCTGTCCCCCGGTGCCGGCGCCATTGCGTCGATGTCCAGCGGCCTGCAATACGGTTTCTGGCGCGGCTACTGGAACGCCTTGGGCCTGCAACTGGGCCTGGCTTTGCAGATCGCCATCGTCGGTGCCGGTGTCGGCGCCATTCTCACCGCGTCGGCCACGGCCTTCTACGCCATCAAATGGTTTGGCGTGGCGTACCTGGTCTACCTCGCGATCAAGCAATGGCGTGCGCTGCCCAGCGACATGAGCGATGACGCGGCGGTGCGCCAGATCGGCAAGCCGATGGCCCTGGTGTTCCGTGGTTTTCTGGTGAACATCAGCAACCCCAAGGCGCTGGTGTTCATGCTGGCGGTGCTGCCGCAGTTCATCGACCCCCATGCTCCGCTGCTGATCCAGTACCTGGTGATCGGCGTGACCATGGTCTGCGTCGACCTGATCGTCATGGCCGGCTACACCGGTCTGGCGTCCAAAGTGCTGCGTCTGCTGCGCACACCAAAACAGCAAAAACGCATGAACCGGACATTTGCCGGGCTGTTCATCGGGGCGGCGGCGTTTATGGCGACGTTGCGCAGAGCCGCCGTGTAAAACGGCGACTGACAAAAAAAGGCGACCTTGGTCGCCTTTTTCGTTTGGGGAGCCGTTCCCGAAACCGATGCAATTACGAAGAAGTATCAACAAAGCTTGAGCGAAACCCGTTGGGCGATAACAATATGTAACTTCGTTTTTCAAATTGAGATTCATTCATGATTGCCCCCTCCCGTTTCCTGGCCTGGCTGTTGCTGCCGCTGTTGGCTGCGTGCAGCTTTCAACTGCTGGCCGCCTCCGCCGAAGGTACGCCGCAGGCGCTGCACTTGCTCGACTACATCGGCGCGGATTACCCAGGCACGGTACAGGGGGGCAGCATCACGGACCCGTCCGGATTTCGCGCGCAACAAGAGTCGGTCAGGACGCTGGGAAGTCTGATTGCAGCCATGCCGGCCAAGCCGGAAAAAGCCGCGCTGGAGCAAAGCCTGGCCGCGCTGGGAAATTCCATTGGTGCCCATCAGGACGGTGCCGAAGTTGCACGCCAGGCCCGGCAACTGGGTGCGAAGCTGGCCGTGGCCTATGAAGTCAGCCAGGCCCCGGTCATTACGCCGGACCCGGTACGGGGCGCGCCGCTGTACGCTCAGCATTGCTCGGTCTGCCATGGCGATACAGGGGCCGGCGACGGCCCGGCGGGCGTCGGCATGACCCCAGCGCCGACCGATCTGCGTGATGCCTCACGGCTGGACCGCCTGAGTCTCTACGCGATCTACAGTACCCTTGGTCAAGGCATTGAAGGCACCGACATGCCGGCCTTCGCGGACCAACTGGATGATCGTCAGCGTTGGGACCTGGCCACCTATATCGCCAGCTTCAGTGTTGACCCGGCGACGGCCAAGGCTGAAAAGACCTACAACATCGCCGACCTCGCTCGGCAGACCCCGGCCGAAGTACAGGTCGTCGAAGGCCCGCAAGCCGCCGCGACCTTCCGTGCCCAGCGGGCGCAACCGCCTCAGGTCAAGCGAGGCCCGGCGCAACTGCTTGACTACACGGCGGCCACCCTGGACAAGAGCATCGCGGCGTATCGTGCCGGTGAGCATGATCAGGCTTATGACTTATCGGTAGCGGCGTATCTGGAAGGCTTCGAGCTGGTCGAGAGCTCGCTGGATAACATTGACGCCAACGTGCGTAAAGACACGGAAAAATCCCTGATGGCCTACCGTCAGTCGTTGCAGGACGGCTTGCCGGTGAGCGAGGTCGAGCAACGCCTGGACGTGGCCAAGGACAAGTTGAAGGCCTCGGCCGGCTTGTTGGGCAGCGACGGCTTGAGCTGGTCGCTGAGTTACATTTCCGGCTTGCTGATTCTGCTGCGCGAAGGTCTGGAAGCGATCCTGGTGCTGGCGGCGATCCTGGCCTTCCTGCGTAACACGGGCCAACAGGCGGCGGTGCGCAGCGTCAACGTCGGTTGGGGGTTGGCATTTCTGGCCGGGTTGGGCACCTGGGCGCTGGCAGCCTATGTGATTGATGTCAGCGGTTCGCAGCGCGAACTGCTGGAAGGTGCGACGGCGTTGTTCGCCAGTGTCATGGTGCTGTGGCTGGGCGTGTGGATGCATGACCGTCGTCATGCGGCGGCCTGGCAGGATTACATCAAGTCCAGCCTGGTGGGTGGCGGTGGGCGTTTCGGCTTTGCGACCCTGGCGTTTTTCTCGGTGTATCGCGAACTGTTCGAAGTGATCCTGTTCTACGAAACCCTGTGGTTGCAGGCAGGTCCCGCAGGGCACAACGCCGTGTTGGCCGGTGGGGCCACGGCGGTGGTGCTGCTGGTCGGCCTGGCCTGGGTGATTTTGCGCGGTTCGGCGAAGTTGCCACTGGCGCTGTTCTTCAGCATCAACGCGGGTCTGTTGTGCGCCTTGTCGGTGGTGTTTGCCGGGCATGGCGTGAAAGCGCTGCAGGAAGCCGGGATTTTCGGCACGCGGCCGGTGCCGTTCTTTGACTTTGACTGGCTGGGGATCCACGCCGATGCCTACTCGCTGAGTGCTCAGGCCGTGGCGATCATTGCGATTGTCGTGTTGTATGGTCGTAGCCGGGTGGTTGAGAGGCAGCGGGTGCAGGTTTCTTAAACGGCATTCGCTTCGCTCACTTTCGCGGGCAAGCCACGCTCCCACAGGTTTAGCGGCGCTTGGCTTGCCCCGGGCGGCGTTCCGACGATGCTTTTCAACAGAGGAAAAACCAATGCGTGTATGGATCGATGCCGATGCCTGTCCGCGGGCGGCCAAGGATCTGGTGGTGAAGTTCGCCCTCAAGCGCCAGTTCGAAGTGGTGCTGGTGGCCGGGCAGCCGCAGACCAAGCCGGGGCTGGCACTGGTCAAGCTGATCGTGGTGCCGAGCGGCCCGGATGCGGCGGATGACTATCTGGTGGAACACGCGGTGCCCGGTGAGTTGGTGATCTGCAGCGATGTGCCATTGGCCGACCGCCTGGTCAAGAAAGGAGTGGCCGCGCTCGATCCACGGGGCAAGGAGTTTGACGCGCAGAACATGGGCGAGCGGCTGGCGGTGCGCAACCTGTTCACCGATTTGCGCGAACAGGGGCAGATGGGGGGTGGGCCAGCGCCGTTTGGCGAGCGTGAGAAGCAGGCGTTCGCCAATGCGCTGGACCGGATCCTCACACGGCTGGCCCGCAAAGGCTGATCCCTGCAACAAACCCTGTGGGAGCTGGCTTGCCAGCGATAGCGATCGACCATCCCACACCGGCGTTGAATGTTATGGCGCGATCGCTGGCAAGCCAGCTCCTACAGAAAATCGTGTCAGGCGTCGTTTTCGTGGGTCAGTTCCAGTACGCGGTCTACGAGCTTGTTGATCCCCGATGCCACTTCACCGATCGACTGCGCCAGCATGTAGGCCGGGGTGCTCACCAGTTTGCGTGCCTTGTCTTCGACTATGTCACTGACCGCGCAATCGGTATGGGTCGCGCCCATCTTGTTCATCGCGGCAGCGGTGTCGGTGTCATTGCCAATGGTGCAGGTGACGCCGGGACCATAGATCTTGGCCGCCAGGGCAGGGGAAATGCACATCAATCCCACCGGCTTGCCGGCCTCGGCAAAGGCTTCGGTCAGTGCCAGGACATCCGGTTGAACGGTGCAGCCGGCGCCTTCAATGGCGAAGTTGGACAGGTTCTTGGCTGAGCCGAAGCCGCCGGGCACGATCAACGCGTCGAAGTCATCGACGTTCGCGTCACGGATGTCCTGGACGTTGCCCCGGGCAATCCGCGCCGACTCGACCAGCACGTTGCGCGATTCGGGCATTTCTTCGCCGGTCAGGTGATTGATTACATGCAACTGCGCGATGTTCGGTGCGAAGCACTGCACCTGCGCCCCGCGTTGATCAAGGCGCAACAGGGTGATGACGCTCTCGTGGAGCTCGGCGCCGTCGTACACGCCACAACCGGAAAGGATCACTGCAACTTTTTTGCTCATGGGCTTTTCTCCAGATTCATGGCGTTAAATGTCCACTAATTTGTCACACGTTGCCATAGGGTTAATTCGCGGTTACACATAGCATTTGTCCTCAGGATTCCGATCAGGGCGCGTCATGGACTTCATTCTGTACGCGGTGCCGTTCTTCTTTGTGCTGATCGCCCTCGAGCTGCTGGCCGACCGCAGGCGCGGGGTGAGCAACTATCGGGTGGCTGACGCGATCAACAGCATCAGCACCGGCGTGCTGTCGACCACCACGGGACTGCTGACCAAAGGCATTGGACTGGTGACCTACGCGTTCGCCTTCAAGCATCTGGCGCTGTTCGAATTGTCGGCCGACAGCGTCTGGACCTGGGTGTTTGCCTTCGTCCTCTATGATTTCTGCTACTACTGGCTGCATCGCCTGGGCCACGAGCGCAACATTCTCTGGGCCGCGCATTCGGTGCATCACCAGAGCGAGGACTACAACCTGTCCACGGCGTTGCGCCAGACCAGTACCGGATTCCTCCTGGGCTGGATCTTCTATCTGCCGATGGCGGTGTTTGGCGTGCCGCTGCTGGTATTCGTCAGCGTTGCGGCGCTGAACCTGCTGTATCAGTTCTGGGTGCATACGCGGCACATCCCCAAGCTTGGCTGGTTCGAATGGTTTTTTGTCACGCCATCCAATCATCGGGCTCATCATGCACAGAACGCTCTCTACATGGATCGCAACTACGGCGGCGTGTTCATTATTTGGGACCGTCTGTTCGGCTCGTTCCAGGAAGAAGACGACAACGAGCCGGTGATCTTCGGCGTGACCACGCCGCTGGCGAGCTGGAATCCCGTGTGGGCGAACGTGCAGTTTTACGCGCAGTTGTGGGTCGATGCGCGGCGTGCCGAAAGCACCTGGGACAAGCTGCGGATCTGGTTCATGCGCACGGGCTGGCGCCCGGCGGACGTGGCGGCCAGATACCCGATGAACAAGCCGGACTTGAGCCAGTTCCGCAAATTCGAGGTGCCGCTGGACGGGCGTCAGCAGCGCTACGTCCTATTGCAGTTCTGCGTCTATATCGCACTGGGCAGCTACTTGATGAATCTCGAACCGAAGCTGTCAGTCGCCGCCCTGGTGCTGGGCTGGGGAGCGGTGGCGTTCGGTCTGTTTGTGCTGGGCGTGGCCCTGGAGAATCGCCCGTGGGCGTTGAAGCTGGAGCTGGTGCGGCTGGCGTCGAATCTGCCATTGGCATGGCTGGCCCCGATGGTGGGGCTGTGGCCGGCCAGCGCCGTGGGCTGGGTCGGCCTGCTCAGTTACAGCCTGTTGAGCGGCATCGGTCTCTACTGTTGCAGAAACCGCATCACTCGGTTGGCGTCGTAGGGTCTTCGGTATTGGTCCGCGCAGCTTTCAGGGCCTGCTCGTCGGCATAGACCTGCTTGGCCAGGCGGGCATTCTTGAAGCGCCGGCGCAGCCACAGCACGAGGCCCAGGACCAGCAGGGCACCGAGCACCCAAAGTTCGTACTTCTTCACACTGCCGAGCATGCCTTCGAGCACTGCGCCGAAATGGTACGCAGCCGCCGCCAGGGCGGCGGCCCAGATCGCCGCGCCAATGCCGTTGAGCAGCAGGTAACGCCCCGGCGGATAGCCCGACAGCCCGATCGCCACCGGCATGACCGTGCGCAAACCGTAAACGAAGCGGAAGCTCAGTACCCAGATGTCCGGGTGCTTGCGAATGTGCTCCAGCGCCCGGTCACCCATCATTTGCCAGCGCGGCTTGCGCGCCAGCAGTTTTCGACCGTGCTTGCGTCCCAGGAAATACCACAGTTGGTCGCCGGCATAGCTGCCGAAGAAGGCCACGACCACCACCAGGTTGATGTCCATGTATCCACGGAACGCGAGGAAGCCCGCGAGTACCAGGATGGTTTCGCCTTCGAAGAACGTGCCTAGAAAAAGGGCAAAGTAGCCGAAGTCATGCAGAAATTGTTGGAGCATTGTCTGGGTGCTGGCGAAATGAACGCGCAGCCTAACCCTTCGGACACATTCAGGAAAGTGTCCAAATGTGTCTCGACGTGAACATTTCCTACAACGACAATGGAATGCGGCTACACGTCGCAGGGTGCACATAACTGTCATACGTTCGTCATAATGGGCACTTATAACTGTCACGCTCGCCCGTCTGCGCGGGCTCAGGAGTCTGCCGTGAGCTTTACCCCCGCCAACCGTCTGTTCCCCGCAACCCGCCTGCGCCGCAACCGTCGTGACGACTTCTCGCGTCGACTGGTCCGTGAAAACGTCCTGACCGTCGATGACCTGATCCTGCCGGTGTTCGTTCTGGACGGTGAAAACCGTCGCGAAGCGGTGGCTTCGATGCCGGGCGTCGAACGCCTGACCATCGACCTGTTGCTGGAAGAGGCGGCCAAGTGGGTCGAACTGGGGATTCCGGCGCTGGCGCTGTTCCCGGTGACGCCTTCGGAACTCAAGTCTCTGGATGCTGAAGAGGCCTGGAACCCGGAGGGCATCGCCCAGCGCGCCACCCGCGCCCTGCGTGCGCAATTCCCTGAGCTGGGCGTGATCACCGACGTGGCCCTGGATCCGTTCACCACCCACGGCCAGGACGGCATTCTTGATGAAGAAGGCTACGTGCAGAACGACATCACCGTCGACGCACTGGTCAGGCAGGCCCTGTCCCACGCCGAAGCCGGCGCTCAGGTCGTGGCCCCATCGGACATGATGGACGGGCGTATCCAGGCGATCCGCGAAGCCCTTGAAGTGGCCGGTCACGTCAACGTGCGGATCATGGCCTACTCGGCCAAGTACGCCAGCGCCTATTACGGCCCGTTCCGCGATGCGGTGGGTTCGGCGCTGAACCTGGGCAAGGCCAACAAGGCCTCCTATCAGATGGACCCGGCCAACAGCAACGAAGCCCTGCACGAAGTCGCGGCGGACTTGTCAGAAGGTGCGGACATGGTCATGGTCAAGCCAGGCATGCCGTACCTGGACATCCTGTGCCGGGTCAAAGAAGAATTCAAAGTGCCGACGTTTGTCTATCAAGTCAGCGGCGAATACGCCATGCACATGGCGGCGATCCAGAATGGCTGGTTGAGCGAAGGGGTTATCCTCGAGTCGCTGACCGCTTTCAAACGTGCAGGCGCCGATGGCATCCTGACGTACTTTGCCGTTCGTGCCGCTCAATTGTTACGAGAGCAAAAATAGCCCTCCCAGGAACATTCGATGAATACCGAAGTACTCACTGAAGTTGCCGTAAAAGACGCTCAACCGGTGGTGGAGCAAGTCGACGAGACCCCGCCGGAGCTGGAGCCAGCTCCGCCCGCGGCGGTCGTCGAAACCGCTGCGGCAGCACCGGCGGTGGCCATTCCCGGTCTGGATGACAGTAGCCTGTACATCCACCGCGAACTGTCGCAACTGCAGTTCAACATCCGCGTGCTGGAGCAGGCGCTGGACGAGTCCTACCCATTGCTGGAGCGGCTGAAGTTTCTGCTGATCTTCTCCAGCAACCTGGACGAGTTCTTCGAAATTCGCGTTGCCGGCCTGAAGAAGCAGATCACCTTCGCCCGTGAACAGGCGGGCGCCGATGGTCTGCAACCGCATCAGGCGTTGGCGCGCATCAGCGAACTGGTACACGGTCACGTCGACCGTCAGTACGCGATCCTCAACGACATTCTGTTGCCGGAGCTGGAGAAACATCAGGTCCGCTTCATCCGTCGCCGCAATTGGACGACCAAGCTCAAGACTTGGGTCCGCCGCTATTTCCGCGACGAAATTGCACCGATCATCACCCCCATCGGCCTCGACCCGACGCACCCGTTCCCCTTGCTGGTGAACAAGAGCCTGAACTTCATCGTCGAGCTCGAAGGTATCGACGCCTTCGGTCGCGACTCCGGTTTGGCGATCATCCCGGCGCCACGCCTGCTGCCGCGCATCATCAAGGTGCCGGAAGAAGTCGGCGGCGCCGGCGACAACTATGTATTCCTGTCGTCAATGATCCACGCTCACGCCGATGACCTGTTCCAGGGCATGAAGGTCAAGGGTTGCTACCAGTTCCGCCTGACCCGCAACGCCGACCTCGCGCTGGACTCCGAAGACGTCGAAGACCTGGCCCGCGCCTTGCGCGGCGAGCTGTTCTCCCGTCGCTACGGTGACGCAGTACGCCTGGAAGTGGCCGACACTTGCCCGAAACACCTGTCCGACTACCTGCTCAAGCAGTTCAACCTGAGCGAGACCGAGTTGTACCAGGTCAACGGTCCGGTGAACCTGACACGGCTGTTCAGCATCACCGGCCTGGACAGCCAGCGCGATCTGCAATACCTGCCGTTCACCCCGCAGATCCCGAAACTGCTGCAGAACAGCGAGAACATTTTCAGTGTGATCAGCAAGCAGGACATCCTGTTGCTGCACCCGTTCGAGTCGTTCACCCCGGTGGTCGACCTGCTGCGCCAGGCTGCCAAGGATCCCCACGTACTGGCGGTGCGCCAGACGCTGTACCGCTCCGGCGCGAACTCGGAAATCGTCGATGCGCTGGTGGATGCGGCGCGTAACGGCAAGGAAGTCACGGCGGTGATCGAATTGCGTGCGCGGTTCGACGAAGAATCCAACCTGCAACTGGCCAGCCGACTGCAAGCGGCCGGTGCGGTGGTGATCTACGGCGTGGTCGGCTTCAAGACCCACGCCAAGATGATGCTGATCCTGCGTCGCGAAGCGGGCGAGATCGTGCGTTACGCGCACCTCGGTACGGGTAACTACCACGCCGGCAACGCCCGCCTGTACACCGACTACAGCCTGCTGACCTCCGACGACGCCTTGTGCGAAGACGTCGGCAAACTGTTCAGCCAGTTGATCGGCATGGGTAAGACGCTGCGCATGAAGAAGTTGTTGCACGCGCCGTTCACCCTGAAAAAGGGCATGCTCGACATGATTGCCCGGGAAACCCAGTTCGCCCTCGACGGCAAACCGGCGCACATCATCGCCAAGTTCAACTCGCTGACCGATCCGAAGATCATCCGCGCGCTGTACAAGGCCAGCCAGTCAGGCGTGCGCATCGATCTGGTGGTGCGTGGCATGTGCTGCCTGCGGCCGGGCATCGCCGGGGTTTCCCACAACATCCATGTGCGTTCGATCATCGGTCGTTTCCTGGAGCACACCCGGGTCTTCTACTTCCTCAACGGCGGCGACGAGCAGATGTTCCTGTCCAGTGCCGACTGGATGGAACGCAACCTCGACAAGCGCGTCGAGACTTGCTTCCCGGTGGAAGGCAAGAAGCTGATCATGCGGGTCAAGAAAGAGCTGGAGCTGTATCTGACCGATAACACCCACAGCTGGAGCCTGCAGTCGGACGGTCGTTACATCCGTAACACACCGACCGGCAACCAGAACCCGCGCAGCGCCCAGGCGACATTGCTGGAGCGGTTGGGGAGTCCGATCCTGGCCGTGCGCTAACCCAAACCGGAAACAAAAAATGGCGATTCCTGCGGATCGCCATTTTTGTTTGCGCCGAAAACCTTGTAGGAGCTGGCTTGCCAGCGATGGCGGCCTTGCAATCACCGCAAGGCGCAGGCCCGATCGCCGGCAAGCCGGCTCCTACAGAGCGTGTGTCAGCGGGCGGTCAACACGATGTCGACCCGGGTCAGCCATTGCGCTTCAATTTCAAAGTCGGCCTGGGTCAGCTGGTTTTCGTCCAGCCAGTTCTCCGGGAACACCACCTCCAGGTGGTTGCCATGGGCGTTCAGTTCCACCTGGGGCATTTGCTGGGTGCCGCGGATGTGGTGGAACAGGATCGCAAAGCGCAGTAGCACGCACAGGCGAATCAGCTTGGTGCCGTCATCGCCGAACTCGGCAAACTTGTCCTTGGGGATGTTGCGCCGGTGGCCGCGTACCAGCAGCGCGAGCATCAACTGGTCTTCGCGGGAGAACCCGGCGAGGTCCGAGTGCTCGATCAGGTAGGCGCCGTGCTTGTGGTACTGGTAGTGAGCGATGTCCAGGCCCACTTCATGGACCTTGGCCGCCCAGCCGAGCAGTTCGCGCCAGACGCCGTCTTCCAGGTCCCAGTCTTCGGCCACCTGGTCAAACGCGTGCAACGCCTTGCGCTCGACCCGTGCCGCCTGTTCCTGATCGACGTGGTAGCGCTCCATCAGCGAGGTGAGGGTACGTTCGCGCACGTCCTCGTGATGATGGCGGCCCAGCAAGTCATAGAGCACGCCTTCGCGCAGGGCGCCTTCGCAGTGATCCATGCGTTGCAGTTCGAGGGAATCGAAGATCGCCTCGAGAATCGCCAGGCCCGCCGGGAAGATCGCCCGGCGATCCGGCTTGATACCTTCGAAGTCGATTTTTTCGACGTCGCCCAGCTTCATCAGTTTGCGCTTGAGCCAGGCCAGGCCTTCGGCGTTGACCTCGCCGGTGCCGTGGCCGCCAGCCTTCAGCGCCAGACCGATGGCGCGGATGGTACCCGAGGAGCCGATGGCTTCATCCCAGGTCAGGCGGTGCAGGGCGTGCTCGATGCTCATGATCTCCAGCCGCGCAGCCGTGTACGCCTGAGCGTAGCGGGCCGGGGTGATCTTGCCGTCCTTGAAATAGCGCTGGGTGTAGCTGACGCAACCCATCTGCAGGCTTTCGCGCAGCAGGGGTTCGAAGCGCTGGCCAATGATGAATTCGGTGCTGCCGCCGCCGATGTCGGCCACCAGGCGTTTGCCCGGGGTGTCGGCGAGGGTGTGGGACACGCCGAGGTAGATCAGACGCGCTTCTTCACGGCCGGAAATGACTTCCACCGGGTGGCCGAGAATTTCTTCGGCGCGACGGATGAATTCGGCGCGGTTGCGAGCTTCACGCAAGGCGTTGGTGCCGACGATGCGTACGGCACCCGTGGGCATACCGTTGATCAGTTGGGCAAAGCGCTTGAGGCAATCGAGCCCGCGTTGCATCGATTCTTCGTTGAGATGGCGCTCTTCGTCGATGCCGGCGGCCAGCTGAACCTTCTCCCCGAGACGCTCGAGAATACGGATTTCGCCGTTCTGGGCCTTGGCCACGACCATGTGAAAGCTGTTGGAGCCCAGGTCGATTGCGGCGATCAGGGACAGATTCTTGGCTTGGGATTGCGGCATGGTCGGGGGTCTCGGTCGATAACCTCGACATCGTGCCACGATCAAAGGCTGCCGCCAACGCGTAGTGTTCAAAGCCCTGATATGGCTCATAAGGCTTGACCTGTAGGAGCTGGCTTGCCAGCGATCGCCACACATCGGTATAGCGCCAGGCACAATGGCCCCGATCGCCGGCAAGCCGGCTCCTACAGGTGGGGCGGCTCAGCCGGCTTCGGTGGTCCCGATGAAATTCGCCAGCTCCGCCGTCTGCGGATTGGCGAACAAAACTTTCGGATCCCCCACCTCATGCACCTTGCCCTGGTGCATGAACACCAACTTGTCCCCAACCTCCCGGGCGAAGCGCATTTCGTGGGTGACCATGATCAGTGTCATGCCTTCCCGGGCCAGTTGCCGGACCACGCTCAGCACTTCGTTGACCAACTCCGGGTCCAGGGCCGAGGTGATTTCATCGCACAGCAGCACTTTCGGCGACATCGCCAGGGCACGGGCAATCGCCACCCGTTGTTGCTGGCCACCGGACAGTCGATCCGGAAAGGCATCGAACTTTTCGCCCAGCCCGACCCGCTCCAGCATCTGTCGCGCCAGTTCGGCGGCCTTGGTCTTTGGCACCTTCTGCACCACTTGCGGCGCCAGCATGACGTTCTCACCCACGGTCAGGTGCGGGAACAGGTTGAACTGCTGGAACACCATGCCGACTTTCTGTCGCAGGCTGCGCAGGTCGGCGCGGGCGGCGTCGAGGTATTCGCCGTCGACTTCGATCACACCGTCGTTGATCGACTCCAGGCCGTTGAGGGTGCGCAGCAAGGTGGATTTGCCCGAGCCACTGCGGCCGATGATCGCTACCACCTGGCCTTCTTCGATGCTCAGGTCGATGCCTTTGAGCACATGATGGTCGCCGTAGTATTTATGCAGGGCGGAAATTCTAAGCAGAGGCATGCAGTCTCCTTTCCAGGTAGCGCGCACTGAGCGACAGGGGGTAGCAGAGCAGGAAGTAGCCAAGGGCGACGAGGCCATAGACCATGAAGGGTTCGAAGGTCGCGTTGGCAAGCATGCCGCCGGTCTTGGTCAGTTCGGTGAAGCCGATGATCGAAGTGACGGCGGTGCCTTTGACCACTTGCACCGAGAAGCCCACGGTCGGCGCCACGGCGATGCGCAACGCCTGGGGCAGGATCACATGGCGCAATTGTTCCAGCGGGTTCAGCGCCAGGCTCGCCGAGGCTTCCCACTGGCCGTTGGGGATCGACTCGACGCAGCCGCGCCAGATCTCCGCCAGGTAGGCGCTGGTGAACAGCGTCAGGGCAATCGCCGCCGCCATCCACGGCGAAATCTCCAGCCCGGCCAGGGCCACGCCGAAAAACACCAGGAACAGCTGCATCAGCAGCGGCGTACCCTGGAACAGTTCGATGTAGGTGCGGGCAAAGCTGCGCGGCAGGGATTTACTCGAGATGCGCATGACCATGATCAGCAAGCCGATCAGCCCGCCGCCAACGAACGCCACCAGCGACAGTGCCAGCGTCCATTGCAGGCCGGTGAGCAGGTTGCGCACGATGTCCCAGAAGGTGAAATCACTCATCGGTTGCTCCTTGCGATGAAGCGGTGGCCTATCCAGTTCAGCAACTGGCGGATCAGCAGTGCCATGCACAGGTACAGCAAGGTAGTCAGGGCGTAGGTTTCAAAGGCGCGGAAGTTGCGCGACTGAATGAAGTTGGCGGCGAAGCTCAGTTCTTCGGTGGCGATCTGCGAACACACCGCCGAGCCGAGCATGACGATGATGATCTGGCTGCTCAGGGCCGGCCAGACTTTGCCCAGTGCCGGCAACAGCACCACATGGCGGAACGCTTCGAAGCGCGTCATCGCCAACGCCGCCGCAGCTTCCAGCTGCCCCCGGGGGATCGCCTGGATGCCGGCGCGGATGATCTCGGTCGAATAGGCGCCGAGGTTGATCACCATCGCCAGCACCGCCGCCTGCCATTCGGAAATCTGCACGCCCAGGGACGGCAAGCCGAAGAAGATGAAAAACAGCTGCACCAGGAAGGGCGTGTTGCGGATCAACTCGACGTAGACCGCGAAAATCCCCGCGAAAGGCCGGATGTTCCACGCCCGCACCAGCGCCCCGACGATGCCCAGCCCCACGCCGAGCACCGCGCCGATGGCGGTCAGCTCAAGGGTGAACAACGCACCGCGCAGCAACAGATCGGTGTTGTTCACCACCGGCAAGAAGTCGAACTGATAAGCCATAACGTGTCTCCTGCGCGCGAGATCAGAGGTCGGCCGGCAGTGGTTCTTTCAGCCAGGTCAGGGCATTTTTCTCCAGGGCACCGTCGCTCTTGGCGGTGACGAGGATCTGGTTGACCTTGTCCAGCAGCGCCGGCTCGTTCTTGTTCACACCGACGTAGACCGGCGAATCCTTGAGCTTCACTTTCAGCGCCGGCACGCGTTTCGGGCTCTTCTCGCTGATCGCCACCATCACCACGTTGCCGCTGGCGATCAGGTCGACCTGGCCCGCCAGGTACGCGGCGATGGTCGAGTTGTTGTCTTCGAAGCGCTTGATGGTCACGCCTTCGGGGGCGACCTTGGTCAGCTCGATGTCTTCGATGGCGCCGCGGGTGACGCTGATGGTCTTGCCCTTGAGGTCGTCCAGGGTCTTGATATCGGCGTCTGGCGGACCGAACACGGCGAGGTAAAACGGCGCGTAGGCGCGGGAGAAGTCGATGACCTTCTCACGCTCCGGGTTCTTGCCGAGGCTGGAAATCACCAGGTCGACCTTGCCGGTGGTGAGAAACGGGATGCGGTTGGTGCTGTTGACCGGGGTCAGTTCGAGTTTGACCTTGAGCTGGTCGGCGAGCAGTTTCGCGGTGTCGATATCGAGGCCCCGGGGTTTCATGTCCGGCCCGACCGAGCCGAAGGGCGGGAAGTCCTGGGGCACGGCCACCTTGAGGACGCCGCGCTTGACCACATCCTCCAGGCCGTCGGCGTGGGCGGGTGCCTGGGTCAGCATCAGGCTGGCAAACAGGACTGCGAGGAGGGCGCTGAAACGCTGGGTCATGGCAAATCTCCAAATCGGCAAGAAGTGATTTCTGCCGATCGACAGAGCATGGGCCATGCCAACATGGGGTTATGGGGGCGCCAGAGCGCGGTTTTGCTGGTGTCGAACGGTCTTACTGGTCTGAACAGTCAGGTTGTGTTTCGCACCCCGATGGCGCAGTCGGGAAAATCACCGAACCCCCATGGGGCACGACTTGCCGGGCGTCGCGAATAGCTTTACAACTGAGCGCACATTGGCCTGGTTCGTCTGGAAAACCATGAACTCGATCTCCCGCGCCGTACCCGAAGTGGCGCTGCAAGCCATCCGCAAACTGATTACCGAGCAGGGCTTCGGGCCGGGTGATGCCTTGCCCTCGCAACGGGACCTGGCGGTACAGCTGGGCGTAAGCCGTGCTTCTTTGCGCGAGGCGTTGTCGTCCCTGAGTGCGCTGGGCGTCATCAGCATCCAGCCGGGCAAAGGCGTGTTCGTGCAGGCGCCGGTGGAGTTGCCGCGAGGCGAGGCCGCAGCGGGCTGGCCGTTTGCGGCACAGGCTTCGCCGCTGGATATCTTCCAGTTGCGCTACGCGCTGGAGGGGTTTGCTGCGGGGCTGGCGGCCGTGACCTTGAGCACCGAGGAACTCGATGCGCTGGAAGACAATGTCGCCGCCATGCGCAACGAACTTAAAGCCGCTGATTTCGAAGCGGCGGCGCGCCTGGACTTCGAATTCCACCGGCGGATCCTGCTCGCCAGCGGCAATCAGGCAATGTTGAGTATCCTCACCGCCAGCGCCGATATCTTCCTGGAAAGCCAGAAATTACCGTTCATCCGGGCCGAGCGGGCCATGGAAACCTGGCAGGAACACCGCAAGATTCTTCGCGCGCTGGCTCGCCGAGCCTCTGGCGCCGCGCAAAAAGCCATGCACGAGCACGTGCGCAACGCGGCGCTGCGCACCGGAATCGCCTTCGTCGCTCCCGCCACGGCGTGACCCGGGCTATACCCAAACTCATGGAACACCATAGCGAGACTCAATCAACTGCACCTTCCTGAACGAGGGAAGGGCAGCTATGATGGGCCACGTTTTTTTGCTTACAACCCTGGAGAATTCCATGAGCAGCGATCTTATCAAACACGTTAGCGACGCTAGCTTCGAGGCCGACGTACTCAAGGCTGAAGGCGCTGTACTGGTCGATTACTGGGCTGAGTGGTGTGGCCCTTGCAAAATGATCGCTCCTGTTCTGGACGAAATTGCCGAGACCTACAAAGGCAAGCTGACCGTCGCCAAGCTGAACATCGACGAAAACCAGGAAACCCCGGCCAAGCATGGCGTGCGTGGTATCCCGACCCTGATGCTGTTCAAGAACGGCAACGTTGAAGCGACCAAGGTCGGCGCACTGTCGAAGTCGCAACTGGCTGCTTTCCTCGACGCCAACATCTAAGCGTCGCTGCAAAGTGTCCTGAAAAAGCCTCGCAAATAGCGGGGCTTTTTGCGTATTCAGGGCTAGACGCTCCTAAACTCAGGTGGTACATTCGGCCCCGCACTGGTTTCTCCATTGCCCCCTGCTAGCCGTCGCCGACGCACTCCTTTTCGAATAAGTACGCGATCCTGTCGCCTTCTCTGCGGCGCGGCCTCATTAAGCCAAAAGCTTAATTTCCCCCCTCCATAAATGATTACGTCATTCCTATATGAATCTGACTGAACTCAAGCAAAAGCCGATTACCGAACTGCTCGAATTGGCCGAACAGATGGGCATAGAAAATATGGCCCGTTCGCGCAAGCAGGACGTGATTTTCTCCCTGCTCAAGAAGCACGCGAAAAGCGGTGAGGAAATCTCCGGTGATGGCGTGCTGGAGATTCTCCAGGACGGCTTCGGCTTCCTGCGCTCCGCTGACGCCTCCTATCTCGCCGGTCCAGACGATATCTACGTCTCGCCGAGCCAGATCCGTCGTTTCAACTTGCGCACCGGTGACACCATCGTTGGCAAGATCCGCCCTCCAAAGGAAGGCGAGCGTTATTTCGCGCTGCTCAAGGTCGACACGATCAACTTCGACCGTCCGGAAAACGCGAAAAACAAGATTCTCTTCGAGAACCTGACCCCGCTGTTCCCGACTGTGCGCATGAAGATGGAAGCCGGTAACGGTTCCACCGAAGACTTGACCGGTCGTGTCATCGACCTGTGCGCCCCGATCGGCAAAGGCCAGCGTGGTCTGATCGTTGCTCCGCCGAAAGCGGGCAAGACGATTATGCTGCAGAACATTGCCGCGAACATTGCGCGTAACAATCCTGAAGTTCACCTGATCGTGCTGCTGATCGACGAACGTCCGGAAGAAGTAACCGAAATGCAGCGCACCGTGCGCGGCGAAGTGGTTGCCTCGACGTTCGACGAGCCGCCAACCCGCCACGTGCAGGTTGCCGAAATGGTGATCGAGAAGGCCAAGCGCCTGGTCGAGCACAAGAAAGACGTGGTGATCCTGCTCGACTCCATCACCCGTCTGGCCCGTGCCTACAACACCGTGATCCCGAGCTCCGGCAAGGTACTGACCGGTGGTGTCGATGCCCACGCCCTGGAGAAACCGAAACGTTTCTTCGGCGCCGCGCGGAACATCGAAGAAGGCGGCTCGCTGACCATCATCGCCACCGCGCTGGTTGAAACCGGCTCGAAGATGGACGAAGTGATCTACGAGGAATTCAAAGGCACCGGCAACATGGAACTGCCTCTGGATCGCCGCATCGCTGAAAAACGCGTGTTCCCGGCCATCAACATCAACCGTTCCGGCACCCGCCGCGAAGAGTTGCTGACCGCCGACGACGAGCTACAGCGCATGTGGATCCTGCGCAAGCTGCTGCATCCGATGGATGAAGTGGCTGCCATCGAGTTCCTGGTCGACAAGCTGAAAACGACCAAGACCAACGATGAGTTCTTCCTGTCGATGAAACGCAAGTAAGTCGAGCAGGCACAAGAAGCCGGGGAAACCCGGCTTTTTGCTATCCGATTTTTGATCAGGTGGCAGTTCGTGGTTCTGAACCGAAGGGTTCGGCGCTAAACTGCCTGCCCCGAACGCCACGGCCAAACACGAGGCTTACGCATGCAGTATCGCGACTTGCGCGACTTTATCAGCGGGCTGGAACAGCGCGGCGAACTCAAGCGCATTCAGGTTCCGGTGTCCCCAGTACTGGAAATGACCGAGGTCTGCGACCGCACCTTGCGCGCCAAAGGCCCGGCCCTGCTTTTCGAAAAGCCCACGGGTTTTGACATCCCGGTACTCGGCAACCTGTTCGGTACGCCTGAGCGCGTAGCACTGGGCATGGGCGCCGAAGCGGTCAGCGAACTGCGCGAGATCGGCAAGCTGCTGGCGTTCCTCAAGGAGCCCGAGCCGCCGAAAGGCCTGAAGGACGCCTGGTCCAAGCTGCCAATCTTCCGCAAGATCATCTCGATGGCGCCCAAGGTGGTCAAAGACGCGATCTGCCAGGAAGTGGTCATCGAAGGCGACGATGTTGACCTCGCGAAGTTGCCGGTGCAGACCTGCTGGCCAGGCGACGTCGCTCCGCTGATCACTTGGGGCCTGACCGTCACCAAGGGGCCGAACAAGGACCGACAGAACCTCGGTATCTACCGTCAGCAGGTGATTGGCCGCAATAAAGTCATCATGCGCTGGCTGAGCCACCGTGGCGGTGCACTGGATTATCGCGAGTGGTGCGAAAAGCATCCGGGCCAACCCTTTCCTGTTGCCGTTGCATTGGGCGCAGACCCGGCGACCATCCTCGGCGCCGTGACCCCGGTACCCGACAGCCTTTCCGAATACGCCTTCGCCGGCCTGTTGCGCGGTAACCGCACCGAGCTGGTGAAATGCCGCGGCAACGACCTGCAAGTGCCGGCCACCGCCGAAATCATCCTTGAAGGCGTGATCCATCCAGGCGAGATGGCCGATGAAGGCCCGTACGGCGACCACACCGGTTACTACAACGAAGTCGACAGCTTCCCGGTGTTCACCGTCGAGCGCATCACCCACCGGATCAAGCCGATCTACCACAGCACCTACACCGGTCGTCCGCCGGATGAGCCGGCGATCCTCGGTGTCGCGCTGAACGAAGTGTTCGTGCCGATCCTGCAGAAGCAGTTCCCGGAAATCACCGATTTCTACCTGCCACCCGAAGGTTGCTCGTACCGCATGGCCATCGTGACCATGAAAAAGTCGTACCCGGGCCATGCCAAGCGGGTAATGCTGGGTGTCTGGTCGTTTTTGCGACAGTTCATGTACACCAAGTTCGTTATCGTCACTGACGACGATATCAACGCCCGGGACTGGAACGACGTGATCTGGGCCATCACCACGCGCATGGACCCCAAGCGCGACACGGTGATGATCGACAACACGCCGATCGACTACCTGGACTTCGCTTCGCCGGTGTCCGGCCTGGGGTCGAAAATGGGCCTTGATGCCACGCATAAATGGCCGGGCGAAACCACCCGTGAGTGGGGCCGTGTCATCGTCAAGGACGATGCGGTGACCCAGCGGATCGATGCCATCTGGAATCAGTTAGGAATAGATTGATGCGTGTAACCTTGCAGCCCTCCGGAGCAGTGCTTGAGATATTGCCCGGCGAGCGGATTCTCGATGGCGCGCGACGACTGGGCTACGAATGCCCGCAAAGTTGCCGCAACGGCAATTGCCACGTGTGCGCGGCGCTGCTGGTGGAAGGTCGGGTCGAGCAGGCCGGCAATGTGCGTGATCATGGCGAGTTCTACACTTGCATAGCGGAGCCGCTGGAAGACTGCATCGTGCTGTGGGATGGCGTGCTCGCCTTGGGAGAACTGCCGGTGCGCAGCGTGTCGTGTCAGGTCATTGAGTGCAAGGACGTGGGCGGCGATACCTGGCGCGTGCGTCTGCGGGCTCCGGCCGGCAAACCGCCGCGCTACCACGCGGGCCAGTACCTGATGATCGAACGTGAGAACGGCGAAAAGTCCGCTTTCTCCCTCGCCTCGGCACCGCATGCGGGGCGCGACCTGGAAATCCACGTACTGGCGCGCGAATCCAGTGCGCTGAGCCTGATCGAGCAGCTCCAGCGCAACAGCATGGTGCGGGTCGAGTTGCCGTTTGGCGATACCCACCTGGAGGAGTTGCCGGACGGCCCTCTCGTGCTGATCGCCGCTGGCACCGGCATGGGCCAGATTCACGGCCTGATCGAACATTGCCGGGCCACGGGTTTCAAGTATCCGGTGCATTTGTATTGGGGCGTGCGTCGTCCAGAGGACTTTTATCACGTCGAGCATTGGAACGAATGGCTGAAATTGCCCAACCTGTTCCTGCACAAGGTCGTCAGCGACCAATGCGGTTGGGAAGGGCGCTGCGGCATGCTGCATGAAGCGGTCTGTGAAGACTTTCCCGATCTCAAGCCCCTGCATGTCTACGCCAGTGGCTCGCCGGCCATGGTCTACGGCACGCTGGATGCACTGGTAGAGGCAGGGATGGACGCCCACCAGATGCGCGCCGACGTATTTGCCTACGCCCCCAGATCCTGATGCTGCCCCCCCCCTGTAGGAGCGAGCTTGCTCGCGATGGACTCAAGAACGCTGCGGGTAGCCTGACCTCCCGCGTAATCGTTAACGACCATCGCGAGCAAGCTCGCTCCTACAGGTATATAACTCGCTATATAGCCTATCGGTATTTATAAAAACATATAAATGCCGGTAGGTTATATTCCATCCAGGCAATTAATTAAGAACTGTGCCATGGCATTCAAATTGCCTTAAAACTTATGTGCCTTATTGTTACAGCCGTGCGTTCTATTAAGTAATTCTTCACCCGCGGGGAGCTGAACGCTATTCGCCATGAGCGCCATCGAATCTGCTTTTTTGAATCTGGCTTACCCTCCGCGGCTCGATCTGGGGCCGCAGCTCACTCACGAACAATTGCTCAGCTCGATGCAGTCGACCATGGCCCGTCACAAGGGTGGGCCGGTGTGGCTGTTTGCCTACGGCTCGCTGATCTGGCGGCCTGAATGCACGGCGGTTGAACGGGTTCGCGGCCGGGTGCATGGCTACCATCGCGGGTTATACCTGTGGTCCCACGAACATCGCGGCACCCCGGAAATGCCCGGCCTGGTGTTCGGCCTGGATCGCGGTGGCTCTTGCAGCGGTTTCGCCTATCGCTTGCCCGAAGAGCAACTCGAAGCGTCGCTGTACGCACTTTGGCAGCGCGAGATGCCATTTCCTTCCTACCGCCCGCACTGGCTCAACTGCCGACTCGAAGATGGCAGCCAGGTTCAGGCCTTGGGGTTTGTGCTGGAACGACATCTGCCCAGCTATGCCGGCAACCTGCCGGACCACGTGCTGAGCCATGTGTTCGAAAACGCTTGCGGGCGTTACGGCACCACTCGCGATTATGTCGAGCAGACCGCGCACGCCCTGCGTAGCCACGCCATGCCAGACCGGAATCTGGAGGCGCGGCTCAAGCGCTGTAAATCAAAGGCCGATCAAGCGAGTGCTTCACGGCCCTGACTGGCGACTTGTTTGTGTCGTAGCGTCGGGGCGAGGAAAGCCATCGCCAGCAGGCAGGCGCCCACCAGCAGCACGAAACCGCCGTCCCAACCGAAGTGGTCCACGGTGTAGCTCTTGGCTTCCTTGAGGTAGGTCGGTGCCCAGTCCAGCACGCTGTAGCGCAGCAGATAGACAAAGACGTTGGCCAGGGTGATGTACCAGTGCATCGGTTCTCATCGGCAAAACAGCGGAAATGTTGGATATCGCGCGTTCCTTTATGAACCTGTTGCTCAGGTGCAAGTGAAGGGCGTTGTAGGAAGCGTTACCTACTCATGCTTTACGCGGCTGATCCGTCCCGGGTAGGGCAATTCTTTGGGAAATGTCCTGCTCTGTTACCGGAAGCCGTGATCTTCAGTGCAGCACCCTTGAGCTTTAACCTTGGCCGTATAGCCAGCTGTGGCGTTTAAGGTGCGGGGAGAGGAGGATGCGGTGGTTTGTGTTCGTGGTGCTGCTGATTGTCTGGTCTGTTGCAAGCAACGCAGGTGAGGTGTTCCTGATACCGGAAAACAACCCCAAGCCGATTTACCCACCGGCGCTGCAACGGGCCGGAATCACCGGTAATGTCCGGGTCAGGTTCGTGGCACATGCCAACGGCTCGGTCAGCAAGGTGAGCATTTTGCAAAGCGATCACCCTGATTTCGCCGAGGCGACCCGGGTTGCCATAGCGCAGTGGCGGTTCAAGCCATGGACCGTTGAGGGTGACAAGCCTGAGGAGCAGGAAGTCATTGCGCCGATGATATTCAGGTTCGATGTGTATCTACCGTTGCATCTCAACCAGCGGCTCAAGGCATTGAGGTGCCGCGATCTCAATGAGGCATTGGCGCGTGCCCCGGAGCACGAGTGGATTGATTCCGCTGCATTCCATTACATCCGGGCTTATCTGTCGAACGCGTTTTCCACGGCAACACTGCCAACCGAACGGCGTCTGTCATTGATCGCCGATATGAACAGGAAGGTGCCGATCATTATCAGGCAATGCTCGAACAACCCGGGTTCCAGGTATGTAAGGTTTTTGCCGGAAGATATCCGCCAGTTACTGTAGGGAAAGAGCCTGGACCCAGAGGTCCGGGCCCTTTGCCGGGTTCAGCGAACCTGCACCACCACTTTCCCGACAGCTTTACGCTGGCCAAGATCATTGATCGCCTGCGCCGCATTGCCCAGCGGATACACCTGCGATACCAACGGCTTCAGCTTGCCTTCAGCAAACCAGCCAAACAGCTGCTGGAAGTTCGCCGCGTTGTCCTGCGGTTGGCGTTGGGCGAAGGAGCCCCAGAATACGCCGAGCACCGCTGCGCCTTTGAGCAGCGCCAGGTTCACCGGCAGTTCGGGGATGCGCCCGCTGGCGAAGCCGACCACCAGCAGGCGGCCGTTCCAGGCGATGGCGCGGATGGCCTGGTCGAACAGGTCGCCGCCCACCGGGTCGTAGATCACGTCGGCGCCCTGGCCGTCGGTCAGGCGCTTGATTTCGTCCTTGAGGCTGGTTTCGCTGTAGTTGATCAGTTCATCGGCACCGGCGGCCTTGGCCACGGCGAGTTTTTCCGCGCTGCTGGCTGCGGCAATCACCCGGGCGCCCATGGCTTTGCCGATTTCCACCGCCGCCAGGCCGACACCGCCGGAGGCACCCAGCACCAGCAGGGTTTCGCCCGGTTGCAGGTTGCCGCGCTGCTTGAGGGCGTGCATCGAGGTGCCGTAGGTCATGCTGAAGGCGGCAGCGGTGTTGAAGTCCATGGATGGCGGAATCGGCAATACGTTGTAGCCCGGCACGGCGACCTGTTCGGCAAAGCTGCCCCAGCCGGTCAGGGCCATGACCCGGTCACCGACTTTCAGGTGGCTGACCTTCTCGCCGACTTCGCGAACCACGCCGGCCGCTTCGCCACCCGGAGAAAACGGGAAGGGCGGCTTGAACTGGTACTTGCCCTCGATGATCAGCGTGTCGGGGAAATTGACCCCGGCGGCGTGCACCTCCAGCAGGATTTCATTCTTCTTCGCGACAGGACTGGCGACGTCTTCCAGCACCAGCGATTCGGCAGGGCCGAAGGCTTTGCACAGCACGGCTTTCATCAGGGCTATTCCTTTGGGAGTGATGGCCGATAAGTGTAGGTGTGTGGGTCGAAGGGTCAACGAGCATGCCCGGCCCTGATAGTCAGCCATAAGCTTGTGCTTGCATGGCGGGTCGTTATGCTAGGCCGCAAACCGGATAAGGAGTGAATTGTGAAAGCGTGGATCATGTTGTTGCTGGCCCTGTCCCTGCCTGTGGCAGCGATGGCCGAAGAAGCCAAAGAAGGTACCGCTCCGAAGGTCAGTTACATCACCCTGAGCCCGCCGTTCGTGGGTAACTACGGCCTGGACGGCACGCCGAAACTGAAAGTCTACAAGGCCGATGTGGCGTTGCGGGTGACCGGTGACGAGGCTGCCAAGGCGGTGAAGGCCAATGAACCCTTGATCCGCAATCAATTGGTCGCGCTGTTCGCCCAGCAGACCACCGAGACGATGAACAATGTCGAGGCCAAGGAAAAGCTGCGTCAGGAAGCCCTGAAACAGACCCAGCAGGTGATGAGCGACGAAACCGGCAAGCCGGTGGTTGAGGATTTGTTGTTTAACAACCTGATCATCCAGTAATGCTGGATCCTGTAGGAGCTGGCTTGCCAGCGATAGCGCCCTCAAGACCGCCATCGCCGGCAAGCCGGCTCCTACAGAAGCATCTCAACGCAGTGCAATCACCGCCACCCACTGCTCCGGCGTCACCGGCATCACTGACAATCGCGAACCTTTCTGCACCAGCGGCAACTCGGCCAGCGCCGTCTGCTGCTTCAGGTAATCCAGCTTCAGAACCCGAGCAAACGTCTCGACATGGGCGACATCGATCGCGCTCCAGGCGTTTTTCTCCGCCGTTGCCTTTGGGTCGTAGTAATGACTTTCAGGTTCCAGTGCCGTCGGGTCCGGATACGCGGCTTCGACAATCTTGCCGATGCCGGCGATGCCCGGCTCCGGGCAGCTGGAATGATAGAAAAAGAACTCATCCCCCACGGCCATGGCCCGCAGGAAATTGCGTGCCTGGTAGTTGCGAACCCCGTCCCAGCGCGCTTTGCCGAGTTTTTCCAACCCCTTGATCGAGAGTTCGTCGGGCTCGGATTTCATCAGCCAATAGGCCATGTCTTTTGCTCCTTGCGTGGTGATTGAGCAGCTTCTCGGCAATTTTATGACAAACCGACAGTCGGTTGACGTCAGCATTTGCGCAGCGGTTCACGTTGTCGCAAAATGCCGGCCTTTAAAGCTTGACGCTGCTGCACGGCCTACAAACGGAAACCGCTGCTGTCATCGTGTAGATCTGCCTTTGGGGGGCAATCGATGAAACGCAAACCGGATTTACTATGGATTTTGGTCATTTTGTTTGGCCTTGGCGTCGTGACCACCGGCTATGCCCAAAGCCTGTGGGCCAGCAAGACCGATGCACCGGTCGAACTCGCCCAATTGCAGCAACAGTCGACAGCCTTCAAGCGCTGATCCTGTTGTCCCGGCGTCGCTGATCGAAGTGGCGCCTAGCCTGCGTAATACCAGGCCTTGTCTGTCACCGTTCCCTGCAGCGGCACATCCCAGCTCGCCTGAGCCAATCGCTCCACCTTTTGACACTCATGGGCCAGCCCCAACAGCGTCGGCTTGCGCCAGTCATTGCGGCGCGCCAGGTAAGCCAGGCTCCGATCATAGAAACCGCCGCCCATCCCCAGGCGTCCGCCAACATCGTCAAACCCCACCAATGGCAACAACACCAGGTCCAGCGCCCAGATCCTGCGCTGCCGGGCGAGGTTGGCCCGTGGTTCGAGAATGCGGAAGCGGTTGGGTTTGAGTTTTTCCCCTGGCCGGATGCGCTGGAACACCATTTTGGTTCGCGGCCAGGCACTCAGCACCGGCAAATAGGTGGCCTTGCCCCGGCGCTGTGCGGCACGCAGCAACAGACGCGGATCAATTTCACCGTCGGTCGGCAGATAGAGGGAGATGTGTCGGGCGCGGCGGAACAGCGGTTGCTGGGCCAATTGCTTGTACAGCCCGCGAGCGGCCTGGCGCTGCTGACTGGGTGTCAGTGCGCGACGGGCCTTGCGCAGCATGCGTCGAAGTTGCGGGCGGGGAAGCAGCGCAGGTTCGGTCATGGATTCGGACTTCGGCAGGACGGATACATGAAGCGTACCCGCAAAAACGCCAATGCCGGTATTTAAACCGGCATTGGACTGGAATCAGGCTCCCCGAATGTGTCGCTGTCGACTTAGCCCTTGAACCCGAAAGTTCAAGGTGGAAGATGCAGTAGGCTTTAAGGCTTTCCGTCTAGCGGACATGCACACCAGCCCAACGTGCAACCTCCAGGGTATAGCAAATCGGCTCAGGGACATCGCCAACTGGCAAACACCCCAGGGAGTGAGGGCAGTATACCGCAAGCGGCGACGCGAATCAGCCTTTGGTGACGTCCGGATCGGTCGCGAGCACCAGATCGACGCGATCGAGCAAGTCGCGAACCTGCTCACGGGTCGAGCCGCTGACCTGAACGTCCGGGCGATCTTCCTTGTGCAGCAGGTCGTGGGTGATGTTCAGTGCAGCCATCACGGCGATACGGTCGGCGCCGATGACTTTGCCGCTGCTGCGGATCTCGCGCATCTTGCCGTCCAGATAACGGGCGGCGCTGACCAGGTTGCTGCGCTCTTCCTGAGGGCAGATGATCGAATACTCTTTGTCGAGAATCTGCACGGTGACGCTATTGCTTGAACTCATGAGTCTTGCTCCAGGGCCTTGAGGCGCGAAATCATCGACTCGACCTTACGCCGGGCGATTTCGTTTTTTTCAATGAGATGCGCGCGTTCCTCGCGCCAGGTCTTTTCCTGAGCTAGTAAGAGTCCGTTTTGACTCTTTAGTTGCTCGACTCGGGTAATCAGCAGTTCGAGTCTGGCCATCAGCGCTTGCAGGTCGGTGTCTTCCATTGTCTTCACTGTCTGATGGGTGTTGGACTGTAGGAGCGAGCCTGCTCGCGAGGAACCCGAGAACGCCGCGGGTTGTCAGGTTCCCAGCGTTATCGTTGACGACCATCGCGAGCAAGCTCGCTCCTACGGGGGTAGTCGATGTAGGATACAAGGCCTTCATTCTAGACATAGCGCCGTCTGGCGCCTAGCTGCCCATGACCATTCAGAATTCCCCGTACCAAGGCTTCGCCACCCTGCTGACTTCCAGCGGGCACAACGTCTCGCCTGCCGAACTGCACGGCCTGTTGCTCGGCCGCAGCTGCGCCGGCGCCGGTTTCGACGCCGAAGGCTGGCTGATCGACGCCGCCGAACTGCTCGAAAGCGAGCCCCAGGACAACGTTCGCAACGCCCTGATCGGCCTGCAAGAGATGGTAAAAGGCGAGCTCACCGGTGATGACGTGACCGTCGTTCTGCTGCTGCCGTCCGACGAAGCTCCGCTCACCGAGCGTGCCGCCGCACTGGGCCAATGGTGCCAGGGTTTCCTCAGCGGTTTCGGTCTGAACTGCCGCGACAGCAGCGCCCTGAGCACCGAGGCCACCGAAGTGCTGCAGGACCTGGCGGCCATTTCCCAGGTGCAAGATGCCCTGGAAGAGTCCGACGACGGCGAAAACGACTATATGGAAGTCATGGAGTACCTGCGCGTCGCGCCGCTGCTGCTGTTCTCCGAGACCAAGAAAGACGTGCCGGCCGCCGCCAAACCGTCGCTGCACTAATCGTTTGCCAGGGAACGCCATCTGCCCATGATCCATATCCCGAAATCGGAATACAGCCGTCGCCGCAAGGCCCTGATGGCGCAGATGGAACCCAACAGCATCGCCATCCTGCCCGCCGCCGCGGTGGCCATTCGTAACCGCGACGTTGAGCACGTCTACCGCCAGGACAGCGACTTCCAGTACCTCAGCGGTTTTCCCGAGCCCCAGGCCGTACTGGTGCTGATGCCGGGGCGCGTGCATGGCGAATACATCCTGTTCTGCCGCGAGCGCAATGCCGAGCGCGAGCTGTGGGATGGCCTGCGTGCCGGGCAGGAAGGCGCGATCCGCGACTTCGGTGCTGACGACGCCTTTCCGATCACCGATATCGACGACATCCTGCCGGGTTTGATCGAAGGCCGTGACCGGGTGTACTCGGCCATGGGCAGCAACCCTGAATTCGACCGCCACCTGATGGAATGGATCAACGTGATCCGCTCCAAGGCCAACCTCGGTGCCCAGCCGCCGAACGAATTCGTTGCCCTGGATCATCTGCTGCACGACATGCGCCTGTATAAATCGGCGGCAGAAGTGAAAGTGATGCGCGAGGCGGCGCGGATTTCTGCCCAGGCGCACGTGCGGGCAATGCAGGCCTGTCGCGCCGGGTTGCACGAATTCAGCCTGGAAGCCGAACTCGATTACGAATTCCGCAAGGGCGGGGCGAAGATGCCGGCCTACGGGTCGATCGTCGCGGCGGGGCGCAACAGCTGCATCCTGCATTACCAGCAGAATGACGCGCTGCTCAAGGACGGTGACCTGGTGCTGATCGACGCCGGGTGCGAGATCGACTGCTACGCCAGCGACATCACCCGGACCTTTCCGGTCAGCGGCAAGTATTCAGCGGAACAGAAAGCGATTTACGAATTGGTGCTGGCTTCCCAGGAAGCCGCCTTTGCCGAAATCGCCCCGAACAAACACTGGAACCAGGCGCATGAAGCGACGGTCCGGGTCATCACGGCCGGGCTGGTCAAGCTCGGGTTGCTCCAGGGCGACGTTGACGAACTGATCGCCAGCGAAGCCTACAAGGCGTTTTACATGCATCGCGCCGGTCATTGGCTGGGCATGGATGTGCACGATGTCGGCGAATACAAGGTCGGCGGCGAGTGGCGCGTGCTGGAAGTCGGCATGGCCCTGACCGTGGAGCCGGGGATCTATATCGCCCCGGACAACCAGAGCGTGGCGAAGAAATGGCGCGGCATCGGCGTGCGCATCGAGGACGACGTAGTGGTCACCAGAACCGGTTGTGAAATATTGACGGGCGGCGTGCCGAAAACCGTCAGCGAAATCGAGGCCCTGATGGCGCAAGCACGGACACAAGCGGCATGAGTCGAGTCAACCTGGCAATTATCGGTGGCGGGCTGGTCGGTGCGAGTCTGGCGCTGGCCTTGCAGGCCGGCGCCAAGGCCCGGGGCTGGAAGATCGTGCTGATCGAGCCGTTCGCCCCGGGGGATACGTATCAACCGAGTTACGACGCCCGTTCTTCGGCGCTGTCCTTTGGCTCGCGGCAGATTTATCAACGCCTGGGCGTCTGGCAGGAAGTTTCCCGCCGCGCCGAACCGATCAAGCAGATTCATGTTTCCGACCGTGGTCGATTCTCGACGGCGCGGTTGTCGGCGATGGAAGAGGGTGTTCCAGCGCTGGGTTATGTCGTTGAAAACGCCTGGCTCGGCCAATGCCTGTGGCAAGGCCTGGACAAGGACGTGATCAACTGGCGCTGCCCGGCGGAAGTCACCCGCATGGAGCCGCTGACCGATGGCTATCGCCTGACCCTCAACGATGAAACCACCCTTGAGTGCGACCTCGCGGTGCTTGCCGATGGCGGCCGTTCCGGCCTGCGCGAGCAGTTGGGGATCGGCATCCGCAAGCGCCCGTACAACCAGAGCGCGCTGATCGCCAACATCACCCCAAGTGAATCTCACAACGGCATGGCCTTCGAGCGTTTCACCGACGAAGGCCCGATGGCGTTGCTGCCGCTGCCGGAAAACCGCTGCGCGCTGGTCTGGACCCGCCTGGGCATGGACGCGCAACGCCTGGCAGCCATCGATGAGCGCAGTTTCCTCAGTGAATTGCAGGGCGTCTTCGGTTATCGCCTCGGTACGTTGAAACAGGTCGGTGCACGACACCTGTATCCGCTGACACTGGTCGAGGCCGAGGAACAGGTGCGCCCGCATCTGGCGGTGCTCGGCAACGCGGCGCACAGCCTGCATCCGATTGCCGGCCAGGGGTTCAACCTGTCCCTGCGCGATGCCCAGGCCCTGGCCGATGCCTTGCTCGCCAGCGAAAAACCCTTGGGCGACTTCGCCACCTTGCAGGCCTATCGCGAACATCAGCGTCTCGACCAGGACCTCACCGTGGGCTTCTCCGATCAGGTCACGCGCCTGTTCGGCAGTACCCAACCGCTGGTGTCCCTGGGCCGCAACATCGGCTTGCTCGGCCTCGACCTGCTGCCACCGGCCAAACGCTGGTTTGCCCGACAGGCGATGGGGCTGGGGACTCGACCGAATGCGTAGCTGGTTGATGCGCCGGTTCGGCAAGGCACGATTGATAAAAAAACTGCCGCACTTGCAGGTCGACATTCATGACGGCGCCGGCCACCTGGTGGCGCGAGTCGGGAAAACCCTTTACGTGCGGCTCAAGCCGCAAGAGAGACAGGCTTAAAGCATGGAAATGCGCGCAGATCTGCTGATTGTCGGGGCCGGAATGGTCGGCAGCGCCCTGGCGCTGGCGTTGCAGAACAGCGGGCTGGAAGTCCTGCTGCTGGACGGCAGCCCCATGAGTGTCAAACCCTTCAACGCTCAGGCCGCGTTTGAGCCACGCGTAAGCGCCTTGTCGGCTGCCAGCCAGCGGATTCTCGAACGCCTTGGCGTCTGGGACGGCATCGCCGGGCGGCGCAGCAGCCCCTACACCGACATGCAGGTCTGGGATGGCAGCGGCACCGGGCAAATCCACTTCTCGGCGGCCAGCGTGCATGCCGAGGTGCTGGGGCATATCGTCGAAAACCGAGTGGTCCAGGATGCCTTGCTCGAGCGCCTGCACGACTGTGACCTGGGGTTGCTGGCCAATGCACGGCTGGAACAGATGCGCCGCTCCGGCGATGACTGGCTGCTGACCCTGGCCGATGGCCGCACCCTGCGAGCGCCGCTGGTGATCGCAGCGGATGGCGCCAATTCGGCCGTGCGGCGCCTGGCCGGGGTCGCGACCCGCGAATGGGATTATCTGCACCATGCCATCGTCACCAGCGTGCGTTGCGCCAAGCCGCACCAGATGACGGCCTGGCAGCGCTTCACCGACAACGGTCCGTTGGCGTTTCTACCGCTGGAGCGCGACGGCGAACAGGATTGGTGCTCGATCGTCTGGTCGACCACACCCGGCGAAGCCGAACGTTTGATGGCGATGGATGACCAGGGTTTCTGCAAGGCACTGGAGCGAGCCTTCGAGGGGCG
Organism: Pseudomonas sp. AP3_22 TE3818; assembly: GCF_053628995.1. Taxonomy (NCBI): domain Bacteria; kingdom Pseudomonadati; phylum Pseudomonadota; class Gammaproteobacteria; order Pseudomonadales; family Pseudomonadaceae; genus Pseudomonas; species Pseudomonas sp. AP3_22 TE3818. The sequence goes on from NZ_JBRJHL010000001.1 coordinate 344,674, forward strand.
ACTCGGTGAAGTGCTCAGCGCCGACCCGCGCCTGTGTGTGCCCCTGCGCCAGCGGCATGCCAAGCGTTATGTGGCGGAAGGCCTGGCGTTGATCGGCGACGCGGCCCATACCATTCACCCGTTGGCCGGGCAGGGTGTGAACCTCGGATTCCTCGATGCCGCCGTGCTGGCCGAAGTGTTGCTGCAAGCGGCAACCCGTGGCGAACGCCTGGCGGATGTGAAAGTCCTCAGCCGTTACGAGCGTCGGCGCATGCCCCATAACCTGGCACTGATGGCGGCGATGGAAGGCTTCGAGCGCTTGTTCCAGGCGGATCCGTTGCCGGTGCGCTGGTTGCGCAATACCGGGTTGAAAATGGTTGAGAAGATGCCGGAAGCCAAGGCCTTGTTCGTGCGTGAAGCGCTGGGGTTGACCGGAGATTTGCCGGCGCTGGCCAAGCCCTGAGTTCTGCATAGAGGCTACTGGCCTCTTCGCGGGCAAGCCCGCTCCCACAGGTATCGCTTTGGGCACGGGATTTGTGAACAACACCGGCCACTGTGGGAGCGGGCTTGCCCGCGAAGGCGTCAGCACGAGCACCAAAAACTCCAGGCGGCGCAACATCTGGTAACTCCTCCGCGAACAGCTTCGATTGAGAAGCTAAATGTGAGTCCTTATCATTTGGCCTCATTTTTCAATCGAGAGACCGCTCCCATGTTGGCACCGAAGCGTCTACTGACTGCACTGGCCCTGACCCTGATTGGCAGTACCGCCGCCCAGGCCGCTGACGAGGTGGTGGTCTACTCCTCGCGTATCGACGAGTTGATCAAGCCAGTATTCGATGCCTACACCGCCAAGACCGGCGTGAAGGTGAAGTTCATCACCGACAAGGAAGCGCCGCTGATGCAGCGGCTCAAGGCCGAGGGCGCGAATACGCCGGCCGACCTGCTGCTGACCGTCGATGCCGGCAACCTCTGGCAAGCCGAGCAGATGGGCATCCTCCAGCCATTCACCTCGAAAACCATCGACGCCAACATTCCGCTGCAGTACCGGGCCGCCTCCCATGCCTGGACCGGCTTGAGCCTGCGGGCGCGGACCATTGCCTACTCCACCGACCGCGTGAAACCGGGCGAACTGACCACCTACGAAGCACTGGCCGACAAGCAATGGGAAGGCCGCCTGTGCCTGCGTACGGCGAAGAAGGTCTACAACCAGTCCCTGACCGCGACCATGATCGAAGTGCACGGTGCCGACAAGACCGAGGAAATCCTCAAGGGCTGGGTCAAGAACCTGTCCACTGACGTATTCTCCGACGACACCGCCGTGCTCGAAGCGATCAATGCCGGCCAGTGCGATGTCGGCATCGTCAACACCTACTACTACGGCCGCCTGCACAAGCAGAAGCCGGATCTGCCGGTGAAGCTGTTCTGGCCGAACCAGGCCGACCGTGGCGTACACATCAACCTGTCGGGTATCGGCCTGACCCAACACGCGCCACACCCGGAAGCGGCCAAGGCCCTGGTGGAGTGGATGACCACCCCTGAAGCGCAGAAGATCTTTGCCGACGTGAACCAGGAGTTCCCGGCGAATCCGGCCGTGCAGCCATCGGCTGAAGTCGCCGCATGGGGCAAGTTCATCGCTGATACCTTGCCTGTGGAAATTGCCGGCAAGCGCCAGGCTGAGGCGATTCGCCTGATGGACAAGGCTGGCTGGAACTGATTTGCCCGATATACTGCGCCCCGCCTATGCGGGGCGTTTGTTTTTGCGTTGCGCGCTTCTGACGCTGTAGGAGCGAGCTTGCTCGCGATGAACGTCAGGGCTCCACGGATCGTCAGACTCCCCGCGTTATCGTTGACGTTTTTCGCGAGCAAGCTCGCTCCTACAGTGTCTATCTCACCCATTAAATATTAGAGAACCAAGCCTGTGGCCCACCCTGCCCAACGCCGCTGGTATCCCGTCGTCTTCGCCATCGTTGCGCTGGTCCTGTTGCCCCTGAGCGTCCTGCTGCTTTCCTGGCAAACCATCGACGTTCAAATCTGGTCCCACCTGTGGGACACGCAGATGCCGCGCTTGCTGGGCAATACGCTGACGCTGGTGCTCGGCGTTGGTGTGGGCGTCACCCTGCTGGGTGTCAGTCTTGCCTGGCTGACCAGCCTTTGCGAATTCCCCGGCCGGCGCTGGCTGGACTGGGCGCTGATGCTGCCCTTCGCGATTCCGGCCTATGTGCTGGCCTTCGTCTTCGTCGGCCTGCTGGATTTTGCCGGGCCCGTACAAACCCTGCTGCGCGAATGGTTCGGCAGCGGTCTGCGGCTGCCGCGCGTGCGCTCCACGGGCGGGGTGATTGTGGTGCTGGTGCTGGTTTTCTATCCCTATGTGTATCTGCTGGCCCGCACGGCCTTCCTCGCCCAGGGCAAAGGCCTGATGGAAGCGGCGCGGGTCCTTGGTCAATCGCCCTGGCAAGCGTTCTGGCGCGTGGCATTGCCCATGGCACGGCCGGCCATCGGTGCGGGCGTGGCATTGGCGCTGATGGAAACCCTGGCGGATTTCGGCGCCGTGTCGGTGTTCAACTTCGATACCTTCACCACGGCCATCTACAAGACCTGGTACGGTTTTTTCAGCCTGTCTTCTGCCGCGCAACTGGCCAGCTTGTTGCTGCTGGTGGTGATGCTCGTGCTCTACGGCGAGCGGCGTGCTCGCGGGGCCAACCGGGCGGGCAACGAGCGGCCACGGGTCAAGGCGCTGTATCACCTGCGGGGCTTCAAGGCACTGGCGGCCTCGACCTGGTGCGGTCTGGTGTTTGCCTGCGCTTTCGTTATCCCGATGCTGCAATTGGCGGTGTGGTTCTGGCAGCGCGGACGCTTCGATCTCGACGAGCGCTACACCGGGTTGATCGTCCATACCTTGTACCTGGGGGCGATGGCGGCGTTGATCACCGTCAGCGTCGCCTTGTTGCTGGCGTTTGCCAGACGCCTGGCGCCCACCCGGGTCATTCGTTCCGGGGTCAGTCTGGCCAACCTGGGTTACGCCTTGCCGGGCTCGGTGCTGGCGGTGTCGATCATGCTCGCGTTCAGTTACCTGGATCGCGAGCTGGTGATCCCGCTCTCGAGCTGGCTCGGTGGCGCGGGCAAGCCGCTGCTGCTGGGCAGTCTGTCAGCGTTGTTGCTGGCCTATCTGGTGCGCTTCATTGCGGTGGCCTACGGACCCTTGGAAAGCAGCCTGGCGCGTATACGGCCATCTTTGCCCGAAGCGGCACGTAGCCTTGGCGTCAGTGGGCCACGACTTTTTTTCAAAGTGTATCTACCGTTGTTGTTGCCCGGCACCTTGAGCGCGGCGCTGCTGGTGTTCGTCGACGTGCTCAAGGAAATGCCCGCGACCCTGCTGATGCGCCCGTTTGGCTGGGACACGCTGGCGGTGCGGATCTTTGAAATGACCAGCGAAGGAGAGTGGGCGAGGGCATCTTTGCCAGCGTTGACGCTGGTGCTGGTCGGGCTGCTGCCGGTCATCGGATTGATCCGGCGCTCAGCGCATCGAAACAGCTAGGTGTCAGTCCTACACCTTGCGGCTACAATGCGCGGCATTCGGTGCGGTCCGTCTGACAGACCAGGTAGCTGAAATCGGCTAAAGGCCTTTTGTTTCAAGGCATTCAGTCCGTGCAGCACTTGCCCGCACCTTCGCCACGCCCGGAAGGAGAAACCCATGGGACAGCGTACGCCTTTGTATGACCTTCATCTCGCGCTCGGCGCAAAGATGGTCGATTTTGGCGGTTGGGACATGCCTCTGCATTATGGATCGCAGGTCGAGGAACACCATCAGGTGCGCCGCGATTGCGGTGTTTTCGATGTATCCCACATGACCGTTATCGACGTCGACGGCTCCCAGGCCAAAGCCTGGCTTCAGCATTTGCTGGCCAATGATGTCGAACGCCTGCACAGCCCCGGCCGTGCGTTGTACAGCACCATGCTCAACGAGCAGGGCGGCATCGTCGACGACATGATCGTCTACCGTCTCGATGAGGGCTACCGCCTGGTGGTCAACGCCTCCACCCGCGATCAGGACATGGCCTGGATGCAAGCGCATCTCGACGGTTTCGACGTGCAGCTTCGCGAGCGTTCCGAGTTGGCGATGCTGGCCATCCAGGGGCCTCACGCCCGGCAAAAGATTGCCGAGCTGGTCAACCAGTCCCGTGGCAACCTGATCCAGCTCCTCAAGCCCTTCGAAGGCCTGCCCGATGGTGACTGGTTCATCGCGCGCACCGGTTATACCGGCGAAGACGGCCTGGAAATCATTCTGCCGGCGGATCAGGCGCCCGGATTCTTCAACGATCTGGTCGGTGCCGGGATTTCTCCCATCGGTCTTGGCGCGCGGGATACCCTGCGGGTCGAAGCCGGCATGAACCTTTACGGTCAGGACATCCAGCAGGATGTTTCACCCCTGGCCTCCAATATGGCCTGGACCATCGCCTGGGAACCTGCCACCCGGCAGTTCATCGGGCGCAAGGCCCTGGAAGCCGAGCAAGCTGCTGGTGTACGGCACAAACTGGTCGGTCTGGTCCTTGAGGAACGCGGGGTTTTACGCGCTCATCAGGTGGTCCGCATCGCTGATGTTGGCGAAGGGGAGATCACCAGTGGTAGTTTCTCTCCTACGCTTAGCAAGTCGATAGCACTGGCGCGCGTGCCAATGGCAACTGCCGACCGCGCTGAAGTGGAAATTCGTGGCAAGTGGTACCCGGTCCGGGTGGTCAAACCGACCTTCGTGCGCCACGGCAAAACCTTGATCTAATCTTTTCCAGCGGTTAACGACCGCTGACAATTTCCTGAGGACACAGAACATGAGCAATATCCCTGCCGACCTGCGTTTTGCCGAAAGTCACGAATGGGCACGTCTGGAAGCCGATGGCACCGTCACCGTGGGCATCAGCGATCACGCGCAGGAAGCGCTGGGTGATGTGGTGTTCGTCGAACTGACCGAAGTTGGCAACGTGTTTGCTGCCGGTGATCAGTCGGGTGTCGTTGAATCGGTCAAAGCCGCTTCTGATATCTACTCCCCGATTGCCGGTGAGGTGATCGCGGTCAACGAAGCGCTGAGTGCTGAGCCTGAGCTGCTCAACTCCGATCCGTACGGCGCGTGGATCTTCAAGCTCAAGCCAAGCAACACCGCCGATCTGGAAAAACTGCTGGATGCCGCCGGCTACAAGGCCGCCATCGGCGAGTAACACTCGCCCCTGCAGGAGCCGGCTTGCCGGCGATGGCGTCCTCGAAATCGCCATCGCCGGCAAGCCGGCTCCTACAAGGGTGGATCAAGGCTTGAGTACTGCTTTCACCGCCGCCACCGAACGCTCGACATCGGCTTTGCTCATCGCGGTGAACATCGGCAGCGAGACAATCAGCCGACCGACCCGCTCGGCGACCGGGAACATGCCCTCCTTGAAACCGCGCTCGCGGTAAAGACTCAACAGGTGAATCGGCGGGTAGTGATAGCCGATCCCGACACCCAAAGCCTGCATCTGCTCCATGAACGTCGCCCGTGCCGGTTTGCCATCCGTACGTTCCGGTAACACCAGCTGGAACAAATGCCAGTTGCTGTGGGTGAAATCCGCCGGAGGCAGTTGCGCACCGTACCGCGCTTCGAAATCCTCGCCAAAGCAGGCGAAATAGTGCCGGGCCAGCTCACGGCGATGAGCGCTGATGGCTTCGATATGAGCGAATTGTCCCAGGCCAATGGCCGCGGCGACGTCGGTCATGTTGAATTTGCCACCCAGCACGTCGACGTCCAGGCCATCGAAGCCGTTGCGGGTAACGCCCTGCAGCCGGTATTTCTCTGCCAGTCGCACTTCTTCGGGCGTATTCAGCACCAGGCAACCGCCTTCTGAGGAGGTGACGTTCTTGTTCGCCTGAAAACTGAAGGACACGAAATCACCAGTCGAGCCTATGCGCTGGCCGTTCCAGCTGGAGCCCAGTGCCTGGGCCGCATCCTCGACGATCCGCAGGCTGTACTTCTTCGCCAGTGCGTACAGACGCGTCATGTCCACGGGCAATCCGGCGAGGTACACCGGGATGATGGCCTTGGTGCGTGGAGTGATCGCCGCTTCCAGTTGATTCAGATCGATATTGCGCGTCACCGGGTCGATGTCGGCAAACACCGGGGTGGCGCCGACTTCCAGGATGACGTTGGCGGTGGCCACCCAGGAAATCGGCGTGGTGATCACTTCATCGCCCGGCCCGACCCCGGCAATACGCAAGGCGATTTCCATGGTGCAGGTGCCGGAATTGAAGGTGCGTACCGGGCGCCCGCCAAAATACTCCGAGAGTTGCGCTTCGAAGGCCTGGACCTTGGGGCCGCTGGTAATCCAGCCCGAGCGCAATACGTCACCGACAGCGGCGATCGTGGCTTCATCGATGGTGGGTTTGGAAAACGGCAGGAACGGCAGTTGGCTCATGGATACGGTCACCCGATCAGCGGACATTAAAGAGGCGCCGGACATGATGAGCCGGATTGGCCGACGACGCCACGCCATCCACGCGGAGATCGACTGCTATGCTGGTTTGACCGTGTTGCATCGACGCTGAGCGCCAGTCAAGAGAGAGCCCGTCATGTCCCAGTTGCCGTCCCTGAGCCAGTTACACGACCCCAATGCCTTTCTGCGCCGCCACCTAGGACCCGATGCCGCCGAGCAACAGGCGATGCTCGACAGCCTTGGCCTGGGCAGCCGGGTCGAATTGATCGAGCAAACGGTGCCGCCGGGCATCCGCCTCAACCGGGCGCTGGACCTGCCCCCGGCGCTCGATGAAGAAGCCGCGCTGGCCAAGCTGCGCGGTTATGCCGAGCAGAACCAGGTCTGGACCAGCCTGATCGGCATGGGCTACCACGGTACCCTCACGCCGGCGGTCATTCTGCGTAACGTGCTGGAAAATCCCGGTTGGTACACTGCGTACACACCCTATCAACCGGAGATCGCCCAAGGGCGGCTCGAAGCGCTGCTGAACTTCCAGCAATTGACCATCGACCTGACCGGTCTGGAACTGGCCAACGCCTCGCTGCTCGATGAGGCCACCGCCGCGGCGGAAGCGATGGCCCTGGCCAAGCGGGTCGCCAAGTCCAAAAGCAACCTGTTCTTTGTCGACGAAAACTGCCACCCGCAAACCATTTCCGTGGTGCAGACCCGCGCCGAAGGTTTCGGCTTCGAGCTGATCGTCGATGCTGTGGATAACTTGAAGCAGCACCAGGTGTTCGGTGCGCTGCTGCAATACCCTGACACCCACGGCGACATCCACGACCTGCGACCGCTGATCGATCACCTGCACGCGCAACAGGCCCTGGCCTGTGTCGCCACGGACTTGCTGAGTCTGTTGCTGCTGACCCCGCCGGGTGAACTGGGCGCCGATGTGGTGTTCGGCTCGTCCCAGCGATTTGGCGTGCCCATGGGCTACGGCGGGCCGCATGCGGCATTTTTTGCCAGCCGCGATGAGTACAAACGGGCGATTCCTGGGCGGATCATCGGTGTTTCGAAAGATGCACGGGGCAACACCGCCCTGCGCATGGCCCTGCAAACCCGCGAGCAACACATCCGCCGGGAGAAGGCCAACTCCAACATCTGCACGGCCCAGGTGCTGCTGGCCAATATCGCCAGTTTCTATGCGGTCTACCACGGCCCGGAAGGGCTCAGGCGAATCGCCCAGCGGGTTCACCGGCTGACCTGCATCCTGGCCGCGGGGCTTGAGCGCAAGGGCATCACTCGGGTCAACCGGCACTTCTTCGACACTCTGACGCTGGAGGTCGGCGGAACCCAGACCGCGATCATCGAAAGTGCCCGGGCCGCGCAGATCAACCTGCGCATTCTCGGGCGCGGACAACTGGGCTTGAGCCTTGACGAGGCCTGCGACGAAACCACCGTGGCGAAGCTGTTCGACGTGTTTCTGGGGGCTGATCACGGGCTCAGTATCGAGGACCTGGATGCCGAAGTCCTGCCTGGCGGAATTCCCCAAGGGTTGGTGCGAACTTCACCTTATCTGCGCCATCCGGTGTTCAGCGCCCATCACAGCGAAACCGAGATGCTGCGCTACCTCAAGCAACTGGAAAACAAGGACCTGGCACTCAATCAATCGATGATCCCGCTGGGCTCCTGCACCATGAAGCTCAACGCCACCAGCGAGATGATCCCGATCACCTGGCCGCAGTTCGCCAACCTGCACCCGTTCGTGCCAAAAGAGCAGGCCGCCGGGTACGGGCTGATGATCGAGGAACTGGAGCGCTGGTTGTGCGCGATCACCGGTTTCGATGCCATCTGCATGCAGCCCAACTCCGGTGCCCAAGGCGAATACGCCGGGCTGCTGGCGATCCGCAAATACCATGAGAGCCGGCAACAGGGCGGCCGCGATATTTGCCTGATTCCTTCGTCGGCGCACGGCACCAATCCCGCGTCGGCGCAAATGGCCGGGATGCGCGTGGTGATCGTCGAGTGTGACGAGGCAGGCAACGTCGATCTGGATGACCTCAAGGAAAAAGCCGCGCAGGCCGCCGACAAACTCGCCTGCCTGATGGCGACCTATCCTTCGACCCATGGCGTGTATGAGGAAGGCATCAGCGAAATCTGTGAAGTGATCCACCATCACGGCGGCCAGGTGTACATGGATGGTGCCAACCTCAACGCCCAGGTGGGGCTGGCGCGGCCGGCGGATATTGGCGCCGATGTCTCGCACATGAACCTGCACAAGACCTTTTGCATTCCCCATGGTGGCGGCGGTCCGGGCATGGGGCCGATCGGAGTCCGGGCGCATCTGGCGCCGTTCGTGGCCAACCATCCGGTGGTGCCGATCGACGGGCCGCAGCCGCAAAATGGCGCCGTCAGCGCGGCGCCCTGGGGCAGCGCAAGCATTCTGCCGATCAGCTGGATGTACATCGCCATGATGGGGCCGCAACTGGCGGACGCCAGCGAAGTGGCGATCCTGGCTGCGAATTACCTCGCGCGGCATTTGTCCGGTGCCTTTCCGGTGCTGTACACCGGACGCAACGAACGGGTGGCCCACGAATGCATCCTCGACCTGCGACCGCTCAAGGTGTTGACCGGCATCACTGAAGAGGACGTCGCCAAACGCCTGATGGACTACGGCTTCCATGCCCCGACCATGTCGTTCCCGGTGCCGGGGACGCTGATGGTCGAACCGACCGAAAGTGAATCGAAAGCGGAGCTGGACAGGTTTATCGGCGCAATGCTGAGCATCCGCGCGGAAATCAACGAGGTGCAGAACGGTAATTGGCCGGCGGAGGAAAACCCGTTGAAAGGTGCGCCGCATACGCTGGCCGATATCACCGGCGTGTGGGAGCGGCCGTACAGCATCGAGCAAGCCGTCACGCCGGACGCGCATACCAAGGCTCACAAATACTGGCCGGTGGTGAACCGGGTGGACAATGTGTATGGGGATCGGAACCTGTTTTGTGCGTGTGTGCCGGTCGACGACTACCGCTGACCTCCCAGGCAATACATAACCCCTGTGGGAGCGGGCTTGCTCGCGAAGGCGTCGTGTCAGCCAGATTTATGCTCAATGACACACCGCTTTCGCGAGCAAGCCCGCTCCCACGGGGTTTTATGTGGGGCAAAAAAATGCCGCTCATGTGAGCGGCATTTTTCATTCGCAACGTTTATTCAGACGCCACGGCATTCTTCGCCAGGATCGCATTCGCCAGTTCCATGTCAGTGGCTTGCAAGCCCGGGTTGTCGGCACGGACTTTCTGCATGGCTGCTTCCAGGTACGGACCGCGGATGCTGCCGTCACTGGCGACGAAGCTGCTGGCATCGTCCTGGGCCGCGACGACCAGCTTGTGATCCTTGGACGTCAGATAGCTCGAACCGGTGGTCGCGCCGGACGTAAGAACGTTACGCCAAAAAGTATCGGCCATCGCCGAACCGACAGGCAGGGACAACAGCGCGACGGTAGCGACAGCAAGTTTGAAACGCATGACAGGGTGACTCCACTGGGTTGACTACGCGGTTGGATTGCCAACCTGCAATCGAGTTCCGTGGCTACCTATTCCGCCGTTTCGACCAGCAGGATCGCGCCTTGCTGGCCGACCACCCGCACGCGGCTGCCAATGGCAGCGTCCGGCCCGCGGGCCATCCACACGCCGTCGGCCACCTTGATTTTGCCGCGGCCGTCGACAATCGCTTCATGCACCACGAAGGTCTTGCCGATCAGCTCCTGGCCACGCAGGTTCAGGTGCGGCTGATCGCTTGGACGGGTCGCCGTGCGCTGACGCCGCCACCAGTACAACGCGGTGGCGATCGACAGCAGGCCGAACGACAGGAACTGCCATTCCCACGACAGGCCCGGCAGGAGGAAGGTCAGAACGCCGACGGCAGCCGCTGCCATACCGATCCACAGCAGGTAGCCGCCGGCGCCGAACACTTCAAGAATCAACAGCACCGTGCCCAGCGCCAACCAGTCCCAGAACGAAAGATGCTGCAAAAATGCCCACATGGCGGGCCTCAGGCTTTCTTGTTGTCGAAAGTGGCTTTGACGATTTCGCCAATGCCGCCCACCGCGCCGATCATCGAACTGGCTTCCAGTGGCATCAGGATCACTTTGCTGTTGTTGGCCGAAGCCAATTTGCCCAGCGCATCGATGTACTTCTGCGCCACGAAGTAGTTGACCGCTTGCACGTTGCCACTGGCGATGGCTTCTGACACCACTTTGGTCGCCTGGGCTTCCGCCTCGGCTTGCCGCTCGCGGGCTTCGGCCTCCAGGAAGGCGGCCTGCCGGCTGCCTTCGGCTTCGAGGATCTGGGCCTGCTTCTTGCCTTCGGCGGTCAGGATCGCTGCAGCACGGAGGCCTTCGGCCTCGAGGATCTGTGCACGCTTGATTCGCTCGGCTTTCATCTGCCCACTCATCGCCGCCATCAGGTCGGCGGGTGGGCTGATGTCCTTGATCTCGATCCGGGTGATCTTGATGCCCCACGGCGCGGTCGCTTCATCGACGGTGCGCAGCAGTTTTTCGTTGATGCCGTCGCGCTGGCTGAGCATGGCGTCAAGTTCCATTGAGCCGAGCACCGTGCGGATGTTGGTTTGCAACAGGTTACGAATGGCGTGCTCGAGGTTGTTGACCTCGTAGGCGGCCTGGGCCGTGTTGACCACCTGGAAGAAGCACACCGCGTCGATTTGCACCGTGGCGTTGTCGGCGGTGATGACTTCCTGTGGCGGAATATCCAGCACGCTTTCCATCACATTCATCTTGCGACCGATGCGGTCCATGACCGGAATGATGATGTTCAGCCCCGGCTTGAGCGTATTGGTGTAACGCCCGAAACGCTCGACGGTCCATTCAAAGCCCTGGGGCACGACCTTGAAGCCCATGAACAGAATGGCGACCACCAGGCCGACAAAAAGCAAAAGCACACTACCGATCTGCATAACGATTCCTTGTTGATGTATGGATCTGTTGAGTTGCAATCGCTGGAGTGTAGCGGTGCCGATGGCGGATAAGAACGGCAGGGCTCAGTTCTGCTCGCTCTGGGGCGTCACGCGCAGCACTTCCTCGATGGTCGTCAGCCCGGCGGCGACCTTTTGCGCCCCCGACAGTCGCAGGCTGCGCATGCCTTCCTTGAATGCCTGGCGCCGCACGGCCAGCAGATCGGTATCAGGACTGATCAACGCCTTGATGCCATCGCTGAGTTGCATGATTTCGTAGACCCCGGCACGACCGCGATAACCGGTGTCGCGACATTCCACACAACCGATGGCTCGTTGCGCATTGCCTGGCAGCGGGGCCTGCCAGGGGCGGGTCAGGGTTTGCCAGTCATCTTCGCCCAGCGTCAGCGGCGCCTTGCAGTGCGGGCACAGGGTTCGCACCAGTCGCTGGGCCATGACGCCAAGCACTGTGGCCTTGATCAGGTAATGCGGCACGCCGAGTTCCAGCAGGCGGCTGATGGCGCCGGGCGCATCGTTGGTGTGCAGGGTCGACAGCACCAGGTGCCCGGTGAGCGCCGCCTGGATCGCCATCTCTGCGGTTTCGAGGTCGCGGATCTCGCCGATCATGATGATGTCCGGGTCTTGCCGCATCAGCGCACGCACGCCGGCGGCGAAGGTCAGGTCGATGTTGTGCTGGACCTGCATCTGGTTGAACGCCGGCTCGACCATTTCAATCGGGTCCTCGATGGTGCAGAGGTTGACCTCCGGCGTCGCCAGTTTTTTCAGGGTGGTGTAGAGGGTGGTGGTCTTGCCCGACCCCGTCGGCCCGGTGACGAGGATGATGCCGTGGGGCTGGCGGGTCATGTCCTGCCAACGGCGCAGGTCGTCGGTGGAGAAACCGAGCTGGTCGAAGTCCTTGAGGAGGACGTCCGGGTCGAAGATCCGCATGACCATTTTTTCGCCGAAGGCGGTGGGCAGTGTCGACAAACGCAGTTCAACTTCGCCGCCGTCCGGGGTCTTGGTTTTCACCCGGCCGTCCTGGGGTTTGCGTTTCTCCGCGACGTTCATGCGCCCCAGGGTTTTCAGGCGACTGACGATGGCCATGGTGACCTGGGGCGGGAATTGATAGACGTTGTGCAGCACGCCGTCGATGCGAAAGCGCACCGTGCCTTGCTCGCGACGGGGCTCGATGTGGATGTCGCTGGCGCGTTGCTGGAACGCGTACTGGAACAGCCAGTCGACGATGTTGACGATGTGGGCATCGTTGGCGTCCGGCTCCTGGTCGCTGGCGCCGAGGTTGAGCAACTGTTCGAAATTGCCGAGGGTGCTGACGTGCGGGTCGGCGCTGTTGGCCCCGGTGACCGATTTGGCCAGACGGAAAAATTCGACGCTGAAGCGCTGGATGTCCACCGGGTTGGCCACCACGCGCTTGATCGGCAATTTGAGCACGTGGGTCAGGTCAGCCTCCCAGCCGCTGACATAAGGCTGGGCGCTGGCCACGGTCACCGCATCACGGTCGATCGCTACCGCGAGGATCTTGTGACGCTGGGCGAAGGCATAGGACATCAGCGGGGTCACGGCCGCGACGTTGATTTTCAACGGATCGATGCGCAGATAAGGCTGTCCGGCGTGCCGGGATAGCCACAGGGTCAGGCTTTCCAGGTCCAGCGGTTTGCCGGGGCGGCTGAGGTCCTCCAACTGTTGGCTGGCGATGAACTCCAGCGGATGCATTTGGCCATGGGTGGCGTTGCGGCGCCGGGCATTGAGCGCGTGTTCGGCCGAATCCTGGCTGATAAAGCCCTGCGCGACCAGTTCGCGCAGCACATCATTGAGATCCAGCCAGCGGTCCTGAAAGGCGAGTTGTACGGACATGCGGGCTCCTTTTGAACGACAGTGCGCAAAGGATAGCCGTGGCCCGGCTGACCGCTGGGCCACTACCCGACGAAGCCGTTTCGGCGTTTTTCAGCCCGCCGCCCGTACCGTTTCGGCCCAGGCGGAGTCAGCTTCCTGCAGCTCTACCGAGCAGACGCAGATCAGGTTACGAAGTTTTTCCGCTATCACTTGCGCGCGGTGCCAGCTCAAACCGTCGATGACGATCTCGATGGTCAGCCAGCCGTCCTGGCGCTGCACGTTGATCTGTTCCGGTGTGAGCAATTGCAAGGCGAACAAATTAAGAGCGCGACACAGCAGGTCCGGTTCGGCCTCGGCCCGCATTTGATAGTGAACACGGCAATGGGCATTGCTGGCGTTCCAGACATCGGCGCGGGTAGGTGGGGTGTTCACGGCTTCGAGATACGGCATGGTCAGGCTCCAGAATTACTGGAGAAATATTTACATCCTGTGCCGGGTATTTCTTCTCTATGATTGGCCAAATGGCAGGTACACAGACTTGATCAATTCATATATTGAGAGGTTAAAGGTTTTTTTATGCAGAGCGAACTGGACAGCTACGACCGCAAGATCCTCGCCTTGCTGCAAGAGGACGCTTCGCTCTCCAGCGCGCAGATCGCCGAGCAGGTGGGCCTTTCGCAATCGCCTTGCTGGCGGCGGATCCAGCGGATGAAGGAGGAGGGCATCATTCGCGGCCAGGTGACCTTGCTCGACCGCAAGAAAATCGGCCTGAACACGCAGATCTTCGCGGAGGTGAAACTCAATGCCCACGGGCGTTCGAACTTCACCGAATTCACCGAGGCGATTCGCGGCTTTCCAGAAGTGCTGGAGTGCTACGTGCTGATGGGGGCGGTGGATTTTCTGCTGCGGATTGTCACGGCGGACATCGAGGCGTACGAGCGCTTCTTCTTCGAGAAACTGTCGATGGTGCCGGGGATTCAGGAGGTCAACTCGATCGTGGCGTTGTCGGAGATCAAGTCCACGACGAGTTTGCCGGTCTGATGTTTTGTGGTGAATGTGCAGGCCTCTTCGCGGGCAAGCCCGCTCCCACAGGGGATTTGTGTCGATCACAGATCCAGTGTGGGAGCGGGCTTGCTCGCGAAGGCGGTGTTACAGACGCAGCAACATCTTCCAGGCACGGTTCTGATACACCGCAATCGCCTGCTGCTTGCGCGCATCCAGGACTTCGTCGGTGATCGATTCGTTGGCCAGTTGCGCCAGTTTGTTCAGCTCGCCGTACAGGCGATCCATTTCCGGGATCTCCAGCACGTTACGCGCATGGTGCAGCCAGACCTGGATGCGTTCGATGCGCGGCAGTTGCTCGGCCAGATCTTCCGGTTGCTGCTGGTAGCGTTGCAATTGCAGCGAGTTGGCTTCTTCGCCCAGCAGGCGTGGCAACCAGCTGCCCAGTTGCGCAGCGCCCTGGCGATTGCCACGGGTGTTGCGGTCGGCAGCCCAGGTGCGGGCCAGCAGCCAGCGCGAGGTAGTCAGTGAGAACAGGCCCCAGCGCGGGTCTTCGAGTTCTTCAAGGAACTGTTCGGGCGCGGCTTTGCGCACGTCTTCATCGTCCAGGCCGGCCTGGACCAGCGGACGCCAGTCTTCCAGCAAGGCATCAAGGGCGATGCGCAGATCGTGAGTCGACTGACGTGGTGCGGCTTGACCAAGGCTGCTGATCAGCGCGCGCATTTCGGCCAGGCACTCGACCCAGTCCTGCAACAGGCGCCAGTGGCCGTTGAAGCGATATTGCTCAGCCAGGCGCTGGCTGCTGCCGAGCAAGTGCCAGCTCAGTGCGGAGAACGCGTCGTCCAGCGGTGTTTCGGCCGTGATCTGCGGCGCCGGCAGGCTCAATGAGTAGCTGTGGGCGTCGTACAGGCGATATCCGCGCTCGGCCTTGCTGATATCGCATGGCATCAGCGCCAGTTTCTCGGCCAGCTCGGCGGCCAGTTCCAGCAATGCGGCCGGCTCGCCTTCACGCAGTTCCAGTTCCAGCTCGCAGATTTCTTCTTTCTGCTTGCCGACCACTACGTGGCCGAGGTCCAGGGCGGCTTCGATGACCACTTTGGTCTTGCCGCGGCCCCAGGCGATTTCCGCGCGCTCGCGGACGAAGTCGGTGGTGAAGATCGGCTTCAGGGTTTTCTTGTCCAGTTTGGCCAGTTCCTCGGGCCAGCATTCGCCGTCGAGTTTCTTCAGGTCGAGCTTGGCTTTGGGCAGGTTCCAGTCGTATTCGTTACGCACCGACAGGCCGGCGACGCTCTGGCCGCGGGTCTTGAGGGTCTGGATCACTTCTTCGCCATCCTTGCGCAGGCGCAGGGCGACTTTGGCCTGGGCCAGATCGCGCTCTGGGGTGTCGAAGTATTGATTCATCAACTCACGGCGTTCCCAGCCACTTTTGTTGCGTTTTTTCAGTAAGGGGTGCTCGCGCAGGGCGGCGAGGGTTTCGCGGCTGACGCGGAGTTTGATTTCGGTTTCTTTCTGCATGGCCGGAAAATCCAGGATCGGGAGCGCAGCCGGGGGAATGTGTGGCTGCCAAGGTCGTGCAGTGTACAGGACTCAAGGTTAGTACGCGCCGAGACGGTTTATTCCTGTCATCGGTTGGTTCTATGATGAACCTCAATTCGGGTGCCGGGAGTCAGCGATGCCATTGCCGTCGATGAAAGAACAGTTCGCGGCGCTGATCGCCGCGCCGTCCGTCAGTTGTACCCAGCCCAGACTCGATCAAAGCAACCGCCCGGTCATCGATCTGCTGGCGACGTGGCTCGGTGAGCTGGGTTTTACCTGCGAGATCCAGCAGATCAACCCCGGCAAGTTCAACCTGCTGGCCAGTTTCGGTTCCGGCCCCGGCGGCCTGGTGCTGGCCGGGCACAGCGACACCGTGCCGTTCGACGGTGCGCTGTGGCAAACCGACCCGCTGAAGCTGACGGAAGTCGACGGTCGTTGGGTCGGCCTGGGCAGTTGCGACATGAAGGGGTTTTTCGCCCTGGCGATCGAAGCGGTCATACCGCTGCTCGATCAACCGTTCAAACAGCCATTGCTGATTCTCGCCACCTGCGATGAAGAAAGCTCGATGTCCGGTGCCCGCGCGCTGGCCGAAGCGGGGCGGCCGCTGGGGCGGGCGGCGGTGATCGGCGAGCCGACCGGACTCAAGCCGATCCGCATGCACAAAGGCATCATGATGGAGCGCATCGACATCCTCGGGCAGAGCGGCCACTCTTCCGACCCGCGCCTGGGCCACAGCGCCCTGGAGGCCATGCACGATGCCATCGGCGAACTGCGTGGCCTGCGCTTGTTGTGGCAGCGCGAATTCCGCAATCCACAGTTTGGCGTGCCGACGCCAACGATGAACTTCGGCTGCATCCATGGCGGCGACAATCCCAACCGCATCTGCGGCCAGTGTTCGCTGGAATTCGATTTGCGACCGCTGCCCGGCATGGACCCCAAGGTCCTGCGTGCCGAGATCCTGCAAAAGCTCAAGCCGGTTGCCGAGCGGCATCAGGTCAAGATCGATTACGCGCCGTTGTTCCCCGACGTGCCGTCGTTCGAACAGGCCGAGGACGCCGAACTGGTGCGACTTGCCGAAAAGCTTACCGGTCACAACGCCGAAGCAGTGGCGTTCGGCACCGAAGCACCTTATCTTCAGCGCCTTGGCTGTGAAACGCTGGTGCTTGGCCCGGGTGATATCGCTTGCGCCCATCAGCCGGGGGAATACCTCGAAATGTCACGTTTGCAGCCTACGGTGCATCTATTAAGGCAACTGATCGAACACTATTGCCTGACACCGGCGCAAAAACCAACGCCGGTCTGTTAGGCACATGACTGTAGGAGCCGGCTTGCTGGCGATGCAGGCGATGCGGTCCAGCAGGTGAACCGCATCATCGTTCATCGCCAGCAAGCCGGCTCCTACAGGTTTGATAGTATAAATTGCCAGTTTCCAAACCCGTATTCATGAGGAGAGCGCGCGTGTCGCCAAGCCTGTTCCGACGATAACCATCAGCCCGCTGTGCGTTTTCAGTTTCGCCCTTTTTTCGGCTGCTATTTATTACAGGCCCAGGTTCATGCCCGAATACGTCAATTGGCTTCGTCACGCTTCGCCTTACATCAACGCCCACCGCGATTGCACCTTTGTCGTCATGCTGCCCGGCGACGGCGTTGAACACCCGAATTTCGGCAATATCGTCCATGACCTGGTGCTATTGCACAGCCTGGGCGTGCGCCTGGTGCTGGTCCACGGTTCCCGGCCGCAAATCGAAGCGCGCCTCGCGGCCCGCGGCCTGACCCCGCATTACCATCACGGCATGCGTATCACCGATGCCGCGACCCTGGAGTGCGTGATCGACGCGGTCGGCCAGTTGCGCATTGCCATTGAGGCTCGCCTGTCGATGGACATGGCTTCGTCGCCCATGCAGGGCTCGCGCCTGCGGGTGGCCAGCGGCAACCTGGTGACGGCTCGACCGATCGGCGTGCTTGAAGGCGTCGACTATCACCACACCGGCGAAGTGCGCCGGGTCGACCGCAAGGGCATCAACCGTCTGCTGGACGAGCGCTCCATCGTACTGCTGTCGCCGCTGGGCTATTCGCCGACCGGTGAGATTTTCAACCTGGCCTGCGAAGACGTCGCCACCCGCGCGGCCATCGACCTGGGCGCCGACAAGCTGCTGCTGTTCGGCGCCGACCTGGGCCTGATCGACGAACATGGGCGCCTGGTGCGCGAGCTGCGTCCGCAGCAAGTGCCGGCGCATCTGCAACGGTTGGGCAGTAATTATCAGGCAGAGTTGCTCGATGCCGCGGCCGAAGCTTGCCGTGGCGGCGTGGCCCGCAGCCATATCGTCAGTTACGCCGAAGACGGTGCGTTGCTGACCGAGCTGTTCACTCGCGACGGTGGCGGCACCCTTGTGGCTCAGGAACAGTTCGAAGTGGTACGCGAAGCGGCCATTGAAGACGTCGGTGGTTTGCTGGATTTGATCAGTCCGCTGGAAGAGCAGGGCATCCTGGTGCGCCGTTCCCGCGAGGTGCTGGAGCGCGAAATCGAGCAGTTCAGTGTGGTGGAACGCGAAGGTATGATCATCGCCTGTGCGGCGCTGTATCAGATCGCCGATTCGGACGCGGGTGAACTCGCGTGTCTGGCGGTGAATCCGGAGTACCGCCATGGCGGTCGCGGTGATGAGCTGCTAGAGCGTATTGAAACCCGCGCGCGGGCTCAGGGACTGAAAACCTTGTTCGTCCTCACCACCCGCACCGCGCACTGGTTCCGCGAGCGTGGTTTCGAACCGAGCAGCGTCGACCGCCTGCCGTCGGCACGGGCGTCGCTGTACAACTATCAGCGTAATTCGAAGATCTTCGAAAAAGCCCTGTAACCCAGCAGCTTTTTGTGACGAGGGAGCAAGCTCCCTCGCCACAGGTTTTCAGTGGATTACTCGGTGACAAACTTCGCGCTGACATACGGCGAATAGTCCGGCAGCACTGTCTCCACCTTCCCTTGCTCCTTCAGGAATTTCGCCGTCTCGCCAATGGCCTTGGCCGTGCCGCCGTCCAGCAGCGCGGTGCTCTGTTGCGCCTTGGCATCCGGGAATGCGGAACCGGCCAATAGCTCCGGTACATCGACGGCGTTTGCACCGGTCAGTTTGGCGATTTTCTGGACGGGCACCGAATCAACGGTCCATTGGTCCTTATGGGCGGCATAGTCGGCGAACGAATCCAGGGTGACCTTGGCGAATTTGGCCACCACCTCTGGGTGCTTCTGTGCGTAATCCTTGCGCGCTACCCAGACCTCAAAGGTTGGCGCGCCCCATTGGCCGACCTGCGCAGCGTCGGTCAGGGTCTTGCCCGTCTTGCGGATTTCCCCCAATGCGGGCGACCAGACAAACGCGCCGTCAATATCGCCGCGCTTCCAGGCGGCGGCGATTTCTGCTGGCTGCAGGTTCACCACTTTGACTTCCGAACTGTCCAGGCCCCAGTGCTTCAGCGCACCGAGCAGGCTGTAGTGGGAGGTCGAAACAAAGGGCGTGGCGATGGTCTTTCCGATCAGATCTTGCGGTTTTTCGATGCCGCTGCCGTTGCGCACCACCAGCGCTTCGGCGGCATTGATCTGGGCCGAGACGATGAACGCGACAATCGGCAGGTTGCGCGAGGCGGCAGCGGCCAGCGGACTGGAGCCGAGATTGCCGATTTGCACATCACCCGAGGCAATCGCCGTGACCACTTCCGGGCCGCTGTTGAAGCGCCGCCAGTCGATGGGCTGGCCGATGGTTTTTTCATAAAGACCATCGGCCTGGGGGACTTTGCTGGGGTCGATTCCGGTTTGATAACCGACGGTGAGGTTCGCCGCCTGAGCGGTGAAGGAAAATGCGAGCGATACACAAACTGTAACAATTGATCCGGATAGTGCGCGTTTGATCGTCATGGGGCCGCCTTTCGGTAAAGAATTTGTTTCCGAATTGCGTCAAAAACTAAACGATCTAAAAAAGTAAAAATAAATACCGATTAGGAATTAGCTTATGGTCCAAACCCTCTATTCTGGGGTGAATGGCGATCGGGGAGCTAAATTCCTAAACGGTATTAGAAAAGAATCGGGTAATTCTTTTCAGGTTCATGACGAATTCATGACCCAGCAGGGACCAAAAAAACGGGGGTTAGACTATGGTCGTAGACACATATAGTTACGATTGACTTATGGGTCACGGTCTGGCGCTAATCGCGCATCTTAGGATTTCGGGCGTCGACTCGAGACCAGGAATACAAGAATTAGAATCGAGAGGAGCTTCACAATGAACAAGTCCACCTTGGCTTTGGCCGTGGCCGTAGGGGTAGTGGCGCAGCAGGCAGGCGCCGCAGGTTTCCTGGAAGACAGCAAGGCTTCCATCAGTTCCCGCACCATGTATTACGACGCCGATGTGCGTTCAAGTCTGAGTTCTCCTGCTAACGATCTTCCTGCCAACCGTCAGCGCGAAACCGCTGAGGGTCTCAAGTTCGATTACCTGTCCGGATTCACCCAGGGTACGGTAGGTTTTGGTATCGACGCCCAAGCTGTGATGGGTATCCACCTGGATGGCGGCAAGGGGCATCACCCGACCGGTAACGCCAACTCGTTCTTCCCTAGCGATGGCGATAAGGCGGCCGACGAATGGAGCCGTCTGGATGGCAACGTCAAGGCTCGCTTCTCGAAGACCGAAGCCCACCTGGGTGGCGCTCTGGCACCTAACCTGCCGATCCTGATCGCGAACGACAGTCGTGTGCTGCCGCAGACCTTTGACGGTGGCACCATCTCCTCCAAAGAAATCGACAACGTGACCTTTAACTTTGGTCAACTGGAGCATGCGTCGGGTCGCGCCTCCTCGAACTCCACTGGCCTGTCTGTGGCTGGCGCTACTAAGGACAGCAACAAGTTCCTCTACGGCGGTGCTGACTGGAAGGTCACCAAAGACCTCACGCTGCAGTACTACTATGCGAACCTGGAAGACTTCTACAAGCAGAACTTCCTCGGCCTGGTGCACGTCTACCCGATCGCGGCCAATCAGTCGTTCAAGACCGATATCCGTTATTTCGACAGCAGCTCCGACGGCAAGAACGGCGACGCCGGCTATCAATTCAACAACAACAATGGCTTTGCCAAAGAAAGGGGCGTGGTCGATAACAAGACTTGGAGTGCCATGTTCACCTATACCCTGGGTGGCCACGCGTTCCTGCTCGGGCATCAGCGCGTCAACGATGACGGCGGCTTTGTGTTCTTGAACCAGGGCAGCCTTATCGATGATCAGGGTCGTCAAGAAGGTGCCGGCGGCGCCAGCTTCTACTCGTTTACCGATGCCACCGTGGGCAGCTTTATCCGTGCCGGTGAAAACACCACCTTCGGTCAGTACTCCTATGACTTCGCCTCCCTGGGTGTACCAGGGTTGAAAGCTTCGATTGGTTACTTGAATGGCCAGGACATCAAGGCTACCAACGGTGTCGGTAAAGACCTGAGCGAGCACGAGACTGACGCGCGTGTGGACTACGTGATTCAAACCGGTGCACTGAAAGGGTTTGGTACGACGTTGCGTCACGGTACCTACCGTGGCAACACCAGCACCCTTGATCAAGACCAGACCCGTCTGATCTTCAACTACACCTACAGCTTCATGTAAGAGCCGCAAGAAAAAGCCCCGTCCGTTGACGGGGCTTTTTTTCGTGTCGCGCTTTATATTCCAAAAATAAAGATACTATTTCTTTTTTATTCTTTTTAGTTTTTCAATCCGCACACTAAAGTGCGCCTGTCCGACACTCATCCCTGAACTCGGATTTGGCAGCTTCGTCCCTCGACAATTGATCAGTTTCAGGAATTGGCCTTGCCGCCGATACCTCGGATCTGCCGTGGGAAGCCATATTCCACAGTGATATTAAAAAAACCAAAGAAATTCTTTTTGGCTTTAAGGCCATGTATCCTGCCGCCCGCCAAACGACCGGCTTAGACGGTTTGCCGCGAATTTATGCATTCAGGATCCCGGGCAATCGATTCGGGACCAGGAACATCAGAACTAGAAACGAGAGGAGCGAAACATGAACAAGTCCACCTTGGCCATGGCTGTGGCCGTCGGGGTATTGGCCCAGCAGGCAAACGCCGCGGGTTTCATCGAAGACAGCAAGGCAACACTGGGGCTGCGTAACTTCTACATCAACACCGACAACCGCGACGGTACCGGTCCCAACAAAAACGAAGAGTGGGGCCAAGGCTTCGACCTGCGTTTCATCTCCGGTTACACCCAGGGCACCGTCGGTTTCGGTATCGATGCGATCGGCCTGTTGGGCGTCAAGCTGGATTCGGGCGGCGGTACCAACGGCGCCACGGCGACCTCTTACGGCGGCACGGTTTTCCCGAGCAAATCCAACGGCGAGGCGGTAGATGATTTCTCCAGCCTGGGCCTGACCGCCAAAGCCAAGGTTTCCCAGACTGAATTGAAGCTGGGTACCCTGCAGCCGAAAAACCCGGTGATCGTGACCAACGATGGTCGTCTGCTGCCGCAAACCTGGCAGGGTGGCCAGATCACTTCCGCCGAGATCAAGGACCTGTCGCTGGTCGCTGGTCAGATCGAAGCCGTTAAAGGGCGTAACTCCAGCAACAACGAGCAGATGTCGATTTCCGGTGCGAACACTCGCGGTACCAAGTTCCGCGACAGCAACAAGTTCATCTATGCCGGTGGCGACTACAAGATCACCAAGGACCTGACGGCCCAGTACTACTACGGCAAGCTGGAAGAGTTCTACAAGCAGCACTTCCTGGGTCTGGTCCACAACTGGGCAATCGGCCCGGGCGTGTTGAAGTCGGACTTCCGTTATTTCAACAGTTCCGACGACGGTGCCAACGGCCACGACCCTCTGTACTTCACCACTGGCAACTACAACGCACCAAACGGTAAAGGCAAGGTCGACAACAACCTGTACAGCGGCCTGTTCCTGTATTCGGTTGCCGGTCATACCTTCGGTGGCGGTTACCAGGTCAGCAACGGCAGCAGTGACTTCCCTTGGCTGAACCAGGGTGACGGTTCGTCGAACTACACCATCACCGATTCGCAAATCCAGAAGTTCGGCCGTGCCGGCGAGAAAACCTGGCAAGCACGTTACTCGTTCGACTTCGCCAAGGTCGGCGTACCTGGCCTGACCGCGGGTCTGGTGTACCTGCACGGCGACAGCATCGATACCGTCAACGCCAAGGGTGGCCAGGCGGCCAACGGTGCTTCCGAGTGGGAGCGTGACCTGAGTGTTGCCTACGTGGTGCAGGAAGGTCCGTTGAAGAACCTGGGCCTGGCGTGGAAAAACGCTACCTGGCGCACCGACCTGCCGAACACCCGTTCGCAGGACGAAAACCGCCTGATCGTCAGCTACTCGATCCCGCTGTTGTAATAGCGCTCGCGTAACCGATGCAAAAAAGCCCCGCCCGGTATTGCACCGGGCGGGGCTTTTACATGTTCAGGACGGGTTCACCCCCGTAATCCCGTCCTGAAGTTCCCTCTTTGCAGCAACTCAAGGCCTTCTCGAACCTCGTGGCCGATGTTCGGCGGGTTGTGCGTGCACGTCCAGTGAACAGATCTTTAATATTTCTTAATGATCTAAATAAATCGATATTTATTCTTTTTAATAGATAAAAAACACAGGCACAGTTGAACCCATCAAGCACTCACCAGGAGCAGCACCATGGGTCTCAGACTTGGCGATATCGCCCCCGATTTCGAACAGAACTCCAGCGCCGGCATCATCCGTTTCCATCAGTGGCTGGGCGATAGCTGGGGCGTGCTGTTTTCCCATCCGGCGGATTTCACGCCGGTATGCACCACCGAACTGGGCTTCACCGCCAGGCTCAAGGATGAGTTCGCGGCACGCGGTGTCAAGGCTATCGCACTGTCCGTGGACCCTGTGGAGTCGCATCACAGATGGATCGAGGACATCAACGAGACGCAGAGTACCGTGGTCAACTTTCCGATCCTGGATGACGCCGACCGCAAAGTCTCGGACCTCTACGACCTGATCCATCCCAACGCCAACGACACCCTGACTGTGCGTTCGCTGTTCGTGATCGATCCGAACAAAAAGGTTCGGTTGACGATTACCTACCCGGCGAGCACCGGGCGCAATTTCAATGAAATCCTGCGGGTGATCGACTCGCTGCAACTCACCGACACCTACAAGGTGGCCACGCCGGCCAACTGGCAGGACGGTGATGAAGTGGTGATCGTGCCGTCGCTCAAGGATGAAGAGGAAATCAAACAGCGTTTTCCCAAGGGCTATCGTGCCGTTAAGCCTTACCTGCGCCTGACGCCGCAGCCCAATCGCTGATCCTTTTTTGTAGGAGCCGGCTTGCCGGCGATAGATACAACGCGGTGTATCAGATACACCGCCATCGCTGGCAAGCCAGCTCCTACAGGTATGTGTTCGGAGGTTCTCTAAGCAGGGGATTTCAGGCCGTTTCGACGGCCTTTTTTTTTGCCCGAATGAAGTCGATTTGTATATCTCTATAATGCATAACCAAATGAATAAATATGATTTATAGATATATGAATCAGCTGTTAAGGTCACTCCATCGAAGCGAGATCGCAAACCGCGAATCGCCAACACCGCTCAAGGAATCGTCTGAATGTTGGTCGTCTCACTCGGAGGCAGTCCCAGTCAACGCTCCCGTTCCGGGGTGCTGCTGGACCGCTCCAGGAGTTGGTTGCAAGAACAGGGCGTGGAGGTGGTGAGTTATCAGGTACGGGACTTCCCGGCCGAAGACTTGCTGCATGCACGCTTCGACAGCCCGAAGGTCATTGACCTGCTGCAACAGATTGAAAACGCCGATGGCCTGCTGATCGCTACGCCGGTGTACAAGGCTTCGTTTTCCGGCGCATTGAAAACCGTGCTGGATCTGCTGCCCGAACGCGCCCTGAGCCACAAGGTGGTATTGCCGATGGCAACCGGCGGCAGCATCGCCCACATGCTGGCTGTGGACTACGCGCTCAAGCCGGTGCTGTCGGCGTTGAAAGCCCAGGAAATGCTCCACGGGATTTTCGCCGTCGACAGCCAGATCGCTTACGGCGAAGGCAGCGCCCTGGCGCAGTTGGCGCCCGAGCTGGAGCAACGGCTGAATGAATCGCTGGAGCTGTTTCTCAGCGCCATGGCACGACGGCCCAAGCCGCTCGATCCGAACCTGTTGAATGAACGTTTGTTGAGTGCTCGCTGGAGCATATGAGCTCCACTGAACATTAGCCCCACCGAAAATTGAAGTACTGGCCTTACTCGCCCGCCAACGGGCAAGCAGGTGCAGCCAAAACCCAACTGCAAAAAGGAGAGCGCCATGCGCCCTGTCATTTTGCGTCGTGGTCTGGTCGCTCTGTTTGCTGCGGCTGTCACCTTCGGCGCCATTACTCAAGCCCAGGCCGAGACGTTACGAATCGGCTATCAGAAATACGGCACCCTGGTGCTGCTCAAAGCCAAGGGCACCCTGGAAAAACGCCTCGCCGCCCAAGGCGTGGACGTGCAATGGACTGAATTCCCCGGTGGCCCGCAACTGCTTGAAGGCTTGAACGTCGGCTCCATCGACTTCGGCGTTACCGGCGAGACGCCGCCCGTGTTCGCCCAAGCGGCCGGCGCCGATCTGCTTTACGTCGCCTATGAACCACCAGCGCCGCACAGTGAGGCGATCCTGGTGCCGAAGGGCTCGCCGATCAAGTCGGTGGCAGAGCTCAAGGGCAAGAAGGTCGTGCTCAACAAGGGCTCCAACGTGCACTACCTGCTGGTGCGTGCACTGGAAGACGCCGGCCTCAAATACACCGACATCCAGACCGTATTCCTGCCGCCGGCCGATGCCCGCGCTGCGTTCGAGCGTGGCAGTGTCGACGCCTGGGTCATCTGGGACCCGTACCAGGCCGCCGCCGAACAACAGTTGCAAGCGCGCACCCTGCGCGATGGCCAGGGCATCGTCGACAACCATCAGTTCTACCTGGCGACCAAACCCTACGCGCAAAAAAATCCCGAGGTGATCAAGACCCTGGTGGAAGAAGTGCGCGCGGTCGGCGAGTGGTCCCGGGCCAATCCTGAAGACGTGACCCAGCAAGTCTCGCCACTGCTCGGCCTGTCGGCAGACATCACCCGCACTTCGGTGAAACGCCAGGGCTACGGCGCGTTGTTCCTGACCCCGGAAGTGGTCGCGGCACAGCAGAAAATCGCCGACTCCTTCTACCAGCTCAAGCTGATTCCAAAGCAATTGAGCATCAAAGACGTGATCTGGACGCCGCCGGCAGCTGTTGCCAAAGCTCAGTAATGAAAGCCCGGTAAATCGATTCCCCAAGGAGACCACTCCATATGAGCCTCAATATATTCTGGTTCCTGCCTACCCACGGCGACGGCCATTACCTTGGCACCGCCGAAGGCGCCCGCGCCGTTGATCACGGTTACCTGCAACAAGTCGCGCAAGCGGCGGACCGACTGGGTTTTGGCGGTGTGCTGATTCCCACCGGGCGCTCCTGCGAAGACTCCTGGTTGGTGGCGGCGTCGCTGATCCCGGTGACCCAGCGTTTGAAGTTCCTTGTCGCCCTGCGCCCCGGGATCATTTCCCCGACGGTAGCGGCGCGTCAGGCCGCGACCCTGGATCGTCTGTCCGGCGGCCGTGCGCTGTTCAACCTGGTGACCGGCGGTGATCCGGAAGAGCTGGCGGGCGATGGTCTGTTCCTCAGCCACGAAGAGCGCTACCAGGCTTCCGTGGAGTTCACCCGTATCTGGCGCCGCGTGCTGGAAGGTGAAACCGTTGATTACGACGGCCAGCACATCAGCGTGAAGGGCGCGAAACTGCTCTATCCACCGATCCAGCAGCCGCGCCCGCCGCTGTACTTCGGCGGCTCTTCGGATGCCGCGCAAGACCTGGCTGCCGAACAGGTGGAAATGGTCCTGACCTGGGGCGAGCCGCCGGCCGCCGTGGCGGAAAAAATCGAACAGGTTCGCGCCAAGGCCGCGAAGCTCGGACGCACCGTGCGCTTTGGCATTCGCCTGCATGTGATCGTGCGCGAAACCAACGATGAAGCCTGGAAAGCCGCGGATCGGCTGATCTCCCATCTCGACGACGACACCATCGCTCGTGCCCAGGCGTCGCTGGCGCGCTTCGATTCGGTCGGTCAGCAGCGCATGGCCGCATTGCATGGCGGCAGCCGCGACAACCTGGAAGTCAGCCCGAACCTGTGGGCCGGTGTCGGCCTGGTGCGTGGCGGTGCCGGTACGGCGCTGGTGGGCGATGGCCCGACCGTGGCCGCCCGCGTGAAGGAGTACGCGGACCTTGGCATCGACACCTTTATTTTCTCCGGTTATCCCCACCTGGAAGAGTCGTACCGAGTCGCCGAACTGCTGTTCCCGCACCTCGATGTCGAGCGTCCTGAACTGCCGAAAAGTGCGGGTTACGTGAGTCCGTTCGGCGAGATGGTCGCCAACGACATTCTGCCTAAAGCTGCGTCCCAGAGCTGAGGCGCGGCCATGAAGAAAATCATCCACAGTCTCGCGCCCTGGGCGTTGCCGGTGTTGTTGCTGGCGGTGTGGCAGTTGAGTGTGTCGGCGGGCTGGTTGTCGACACGGATTCTGCCGGCGCCGGTTGCCGTGATCGAAGCTGGCGTGAGCCTGGTGCGCAGCGGCGAAATCTGGACGCACCTGGCGATCAGTGGCTGGCGTGCCGCGCTGGGTTTCACCATCGGTGGCGGCATCGGTTTGACCCTTGGTTTTATTACCGGCCTGTCGAAGTGGGGCGAACGCCTGCTCGACAGTTCGGTGCAGATGATCCGCAACGTGCCGCACCTGGCGCTGATTCCGCTGGTGATCCTGTGGTTCGGCATCGACGAGTCGGCGAAGATTTTCCTGGTGGCGCTGGGCACGTTGTTCCCGATCTACCTCAACACCTATCACGGCATCCGCAATGTCGACCCGGCGTTGGTGGAGATGGCGCGCAGCTATGGCCTGACCGGTTTCAGTCTGTTCTGGCAGGTGATCCTGCCGGGGGCGCTGCCTTCGATTCTCGTCGGCGTGCGCTTCGCCCTCGGCTTCATGTGGCTGACGTTGATCGTCGCGGAAACCATCTCCGCCAGTTCCGGTATCGGTTATCTGGCGATGAATGCCCGGGAGTTCTTGCAGACCGATGTGGTGGTGCTGGCGATTCTGCTGTACGCGGTGCTCGGCAAACTGGCCGACCTCGCGGCCCGTGGACTTGAGCGTGTGTGGCTGCGCTGGCACCCGGCGTATCAGGTAGCCAAGGGAGGTGCGGCATGATCGCGGAACAACCTCCACGCCTGCTGCGCGGCATTCCGCTGGCGGTGCGCAAGCTGCAAAAAACCTTTGGCGCGCGGCAGGTGCTGCGCGAGATCGACCTGCACATTCCGGCGGGCCAGTTTGTCGCCGTGGTGGGTCGTAGCGGTTGCGGCAAAAGCACCTTGCTGCGCTTGCTCGCCGGCCTTGACCGGCCCACCGGTGGTGAATTGCTCGCCGGTGCCGCGCCATTGAGTGAGGCGCGGGAAGACACGCGGCTGATGTTCCAGGAAGCGCGTTTGCTGCCGTGGAAAAAGATCATCGACAACGTCGGTCTGGGCCTCAAGGGCAACTGGCGGCCGCAAGCGCTTGAAGCCTTGGACGCGGTGGGCCTGGCCGACCGCGCCAATGAATGGCCGGCAGCGTTGTCCGGTGGACAGAAGCAACGCGTGGCTTTGGCCCGTGCGTTGATTCATCAGCCGCGCCTGCTGTTGCTCGACGAACCCTTGGGTGCACTGGATGCCCTGACCCGAATTGAAATGCAGCAACTGATCGAACGGCTCTGGCAGCAGCACGGCTTCACGGTGTTGCTGGTGACCCATGACGTCAGTGAAGCGGTGGCGATTGCCGATCGGGTGATCCTGATCGAAGACGGTGAAGTCGGCCTCGACCTGCACGTGGAACTGCCGCGCCCTCGAGTGCGCGGATCCCATCGGCTGGCGGCGCTGGAAACCGAAGTTCTCAATCGCGTGCTGGCGCTGCCCGGCCAGCCACCGGAGCCGGAACCTGTTTCACCCTTGCCTACGCAATTGCGCTGGGCTCAATAACTCAAGTCTTACCCAACGACAGGAATCAACATCATGACTATCAAGGCCATCAACGTTCGCAACCAGTTCAAAGGCTCCATCAAGGAAATCGTCCTCGGCGACGTGCTGTCGGAAATCGACGTGCAGACCGCTTCCGGCATCGTTACTTCGGTGATCACCACGCGCTCGGTGAAAGAGCTGGAACTGGCGGTGGGCAGTGAAGTGATCGCGTTTGTGAAATCCACCGAGGTGTCGATCGCCAAGTTGTAAGCCACATGCGTAAACAACAACCCCGAAGGGTTTGAGCCCTTCGGGGTTTTTTATGTGTGCTTGTCTTGGGATACGTGGCGCGGCCTTCGCGAGCAAGCCCGCTCCCACAGGGGAATGCATTTCATATGTGGGAGCGGGCTTGCTCGCGAAGAGGTCGGCGTGACCAATAAATATCTCAGGCTGGAATGCCGCGCTTGGGCAGATAGGGCGGCAGGTACAACCCCACATAAGCATCAAACACCCGCATCCCTTCCTCGGCCATGCGTGGCGTAATCTGCCCGTGCTGCTGCACCGAGCGCGCATACACCCGGTCGCCAAGCTCCATGGCCAGGGCGAAGACATCGACATCACTCGGCAGCGTCGGCAGCTCGAAGTGGTGATCGAACAGCTTGTGCATCAGCTCGCCCAGTTCGAGGTCGTGCTGGCGGTCGGCCTGGGTGACTTCGGTCAGGCCGTGCTGGGCCAGAATGAGTTGGCGGGCGGCGGCGTCCTCTGCGTAGATGTCGAGCATGCGCTGTTCCACCAGGCGCGACAGATCGCGCCAGTTGCCGAGGGCGTGATGATCGATGGGTGCTTGCAGGCACGCGCGGAAGGCCGCATGGACGTCGGCGGTCAAGGCTTCGAGCAGCGCCGGCACGCTGGCGAAGAAATGGTAGACCGAGGAGGGCGGAATCTCCGCGCGCTCGGCGACGCTGTAGATCGACAGACTGGCCACGCCCTCGGCGGCCAACAGCGTGCGGGCCGCATCGAGTATCGAATCGATCCGGGCCTGGCTGCGTGCGCGGGGTTTGCGGGGGGGGGCTACGCGTGTCATTGGAGTCTCCTGCGGGGCAGGGGGCATTGTACGAGTCGGGTTGTGTGTTGTCTGCCCGGACGCCTTCGCGGGCAAGCCCGCTCCCACAGGGATTGGTTTCGTACACCCGATTTGTGGTCGACAAAGAACCCTGTGGGAGCTGGCTTGCCAGCGATCCGCCGCAGGCGGCCATAAAAAAACGCCGCAGGCTGAGAGGCCGGCGGCGTTTCTTCACTACCGCAACCGCTTACACGGTATGCAGGTACCAGTTGTACTCGAGGTCGGAGATGGAGTGTTCGAACTCCTCCAGCTCGCTCTCTTTACAGGCCACGAAGATATCGATGTATTTCGGATCGATGTACTTGGCCATGACTTCGCTGTCGTCCAGCTCGCGCAGCGCATCACGCAGGTTGTTCGGCAGGCTTTGCTCGTTTTGCTCGTAGCTGTTGCCTTCGACCGGAGCGCCAGGCTCGACCTTGTTGACCAGACCGTGGTGCACACCTGCCAGGACCGAAGCCATCAGCAGGTACGGGTTGGCATCGGCGCCGGCCACACGGTGTTCGATGCGCACGGCATCGGCAGAACCGGTCGGCACGCGAATCGCTACGGTACGGTTGTCCAGGCCCCAGCACGGCGAGTTCGGCACGTAGAACTGTGCGCCGAAACGACGGTAGGAGTTGACGTTCGGGCAGAGGAAAGCCATCTGCGCCGGTAGGGTCTCGAGCACACCGCCGATCGCGTGACGCAGTGCGGCGTTCTGCTCGGGATCCTCACTGGCAAAAATGTTCTTGCCGTCTTTGTCGAGAATCGAGATGTGGACGTGCAGACCATTACCCGCCTGGCCTGGGTAAGGCTTGGCCATGAAGGTGGTGTCCATTTCATGGTCGTAGGCGATGTTCTTGATCAGGCGCTTGAGCAGGACCGCGTAGTCGCAGGCCTTGATCGGGTCGGCCACGTGATGCAGGTTCACTTCGAACTGCGCCGGGGCACTTTCCTTGACGATGGCGTCGGCTGGAATGCCTTGCTCTTTGGCACCTTCCAGGATGTCCTGGAGGCAGTCGACGTATTCGTCGAGGTCGTCGATCAGGTAGACCTGGGTCGAGTGCGGACGTTTGCCGGAAACCGGCGAGCGAGGTGGTTGCGGACGACCGTTCACGTTCTCCTGGTCGATCAGGTAGAACTCCAGTTCGAACGCGGCGCAGATGGTCAGGCCCATTTCGTCGAACTTGCGCACCACATTGGCCAGCACTTCACGCGGGTCGGCGAAGAAGGGTTCGCCTTCGAGTTCGTGCATGGTCATCAACAGTTGCGCGGTCGGGCGTTTCTGCCATGGCTCGTTGCACAGGGTATCGGGGATTGGATAGCAGATTCGGTCAGCATCACCGATGTCCAGGCCCAGGCCGGTGCTTTCCACCGTCGAGCCGTTGATATCCAGAGCAAATAGAGAGGCCGGCAGGTTGATGCCTTTCTCGTAAACCTTGTGGAGGCTGGTGCGTTCGATGCGCTTGCCGCGCACCACACCATTCATATCCGCAATCAGAAGGTCAACGTACAGAACCTCAGGATGTTCCTTAAGGAACGCGTTCGCTTCGTTAAGCTGAACGGCACGCGGGGGTACCGACATGATGCAACACCTTTGTTGTTAAAAATATCAATCATTGATCTTTTCTGGTTTCAGTCAACCCGAACGGCATGCCGAAGTCAAGCGAGGCCTTTTTTGCCCTAAAAAAGCGCTCGTGTGGCTTTTTTGAGGCACTTTGGGGCGATTTTACTCCGCTTGACGTAGTGGCGGCCGCGAGCTTGAGCGGGCCGTGTTGTATTTTTTACGGGGGTGTTGTGTAAAAAAATGAACAAGGCTAAGCTCGAATCAAACCCATAACAGCAATAATACCGGGGTGCTTCATGTCTCGCCTGCCGATAATCGGCGTCACCGACTGCTCAAGACAGCTCGGTCGGCATGTTTATCACATCAGTGATGACACGTCCGTCCGTTCCGTGGTCTCGGCGCTTGCGGTGATCCTCCCGTCCGCGACGGTTCACCCGTCCCCGTCCGATATTCTGGACGGTCGCGATGGCACCCCCATTACGGTTACTCCATTCAATATAGAACCGATTCACAATAGCGGCCTGACCATCGTTCGGGGCAATGCTCGTGATTCTGCACGCCCGGCCTCTGCGGCAGAGTTGGCAAACACGATAATCTGCCGCAGAAACGCTCTACACCGCGACGCCGATGCGTCAAACAACGCCTGACCTTAAAAGGGTCAGACAACTCAAGCCTAGAGGCATTTATGAGTAACAACCTCGACCAGCTCACCGATTGGTTGAAAAACCACAAGATCACAGAAGTCGAATGCATGATCGCCGACTTGACCGGGATTACCCGGGGCAAGATTTCGCCGACCAACAAATTCATCGCCGAAAAAGGCATGCGCCTGCCAGAAAGCGTTCTGCTGCAGACTGTGACGGGCGATTACGTCGAAGACGACATCTATTACGAACTGCTCGATCCGG
This sequence comes from Pseudomonas sp. AP3_22 TE3818, assembly GCF_053628995.1. Taxonomy (NCBI): domain Bacteria; kingdom Pseudomonadati; phylum Pseudomonadota; class Gammaproteobacteria; order Pseudomonadales; family Pseudomonadaceae; genus Pseudomonas; species Pseudomonas sp. AP3_22 TE3818. The sequence continues at coordinate 377,040 of NZ_JBRJHL010000001.1, forward strand.
CCGACATCGACATGATCTGCCGTCCCGACCAGAGTGCGGTGTACCTGGTGCCGTGGGCTATTGAGCCGACCGCCATCGTTATCCACGATACCTACGACAAGCAAGGCAACCCGATCGAGCTGTCGCCGCGCAACGTGCTCAAGAAGGTCCTGAAACTCTATTCCGACAAAGGCTGGCAGCCCATCGTGGCGCCGGAAATGGAGTTTTACCTGACCAAGCGCAGTGACGACCCGGACTACCCGCTGCAGCCGCCGGTCGGCCGCTCCGGTCGCCCGGAAACCGGTCGTCAGTCGTTCTCCATTGAAGCGGCGAACGAGTTCGATCCGCTGTTCGAAGACGTCTACGACTGGTGTGAACTGCAGGACCTTGACCTCGATACGCTGATTCATGAAGACGGCACGGCGCAGATGGAAATCAACTTCCGTCACGGCGATGCCCTGTCCCTGGCCGACCAGATCCTGGTGTTCAAACGCACCATGCGCGAGGCTGCGCTCAAGCACAACGTGGCCGCGACCTTCATGGCCAAGCCGATGACCGGCGAGCCGGGCAGTGCCATGCATTTGCACCAGAGCATCATCGACATCGAGACCGGCAGGAACATCTTCTCCAATGACGACGGGACCATGAGCCAGTTGTTCCTGCACCACATCGGTGGCCTGCAGAAACTCATTCCCGAGCTGTTGCCGCTGTTCGCCCCCAACGTCAACTCGTTCCGCCGCTTCCTGCCCGATACCTCGGCGCCGGTGAACGTCGAGTGGGGCGAAGAGAACCGCACCGTGGGCCTGCGGGTTCCGGATGCCGGGCCGCAGAACCGTCGGGTGGAAAACCGCCTGCCGGGCGCCGATGCCAACCCGTACCTGGCGATTGCTGCAAGCCTGCTCTGCGGGTACATCGGCATGGTTGAAGGCCTGAATCCGAGTGCGCCGGTGGTAGGGCGTGGCTATGAACGCCGCAACCTGCGCCTGCCGCTGACCATCGAAGACGCGCTGGAACGCATGGAAAACAGCGCGACCATCGAGCGTTACCTTGGCAAAAATTTCATCACTGGCTACGTCGCGGTCAAGCGGGCCGAGCATGAAAACTTCAAGCGCGTGATCAGTTCGTGGGAAAGGGAATTCCTGCTCTTTGCCGTCTGATACGCCGGGCGCCGTTGTTCTCTAATGGCGCCTTCACCTGATTTTTTTAGGAGATTCGTATGACCAGCAACAATCCGCAAACCCGTGAATGGCAAACCTTGAGCAATGATCACCACCTGGCCCCGTTCAGCGATTTCAAACAGCTGAAAGAGAAAGGCCCGCGGATCATCACCAATGCCAAGGGCGTTTACCTCTGGGACAGCGAAGGCAACAAGATCCTCGACGGCATGGCCGGCCTGTGGTGTGTCGCGATTGGTTATGGTCGCGATGAACTGGCCGATGCCGCCAGCAAACAGATGCGCGAGCTGCCTTACTACAACCTGTTCTTCCAGACGGCGCACCCGCCGGTACTGGAGCTGGCCAAGGCCATCGCCGACATCGCGCCGCAAGGCATGAACCATGTGTTCTTCACCGGTTCCGGCTCTGAAGGCAACGACACCATGCTGCGCATGGTTCGTCACTATTGGTCAATCAAGGGCCAGCCGAACAAGAAAGTCATCATCAGCCGCAAGAATGGCTATCACGGTTCCACCGTGGCCGGTGCGAGCCTGGGTGGCATGACGTACATGCATGAACAGGGCGACTTGCCGATCCCGGGAATCGTCCACATTGCCCAGCCGTACTGGTTCGCCGAAGGCGGCGACATGACCCCGGAAGAATTCGGTGTGTGGGCGGCCAATCAGCTGGAAGAAAAGATTCTGGAGGTTGGCGTCGACAACGTCGGTGCCTTTATTGCGGAGCCGATCCAGGGCGCCGGTGGCGTGATCATTCCGCCAGACACCTACTGGCCGCGCATCAAGGAAATCCTCGCCAAGTACGACATCCTGTTCGTGGCTGACGAAGTGATTTGTGGTTTCGGTCGTACCGGCGAGTGGTTCGGCAGCGATTTCTACGGCCTCAAGCCGGACATGATGACCATCGCCAAGGGCCTGACCTCGGGCTACATCCCGATGGGCGGCCTGATCGTGCGTGACGAAGTGGTGGAAGTCCTGAACGAAGGCGGCGACTTCAACCACGGCTTCACGTACTCCGGTCACCCGGTGGCGGCTGCGGTGGCGCTGGAAAACATCCGCATCATGCGCGACGAGAAAATTATCGAGCGCGTCCATGCAGAAACGGCACCGTATTTGCAAAAGCGTCTGCGGGAACTGAACGATCACCCGCTGGTAGGTGAAGTTCGTGGGGTCGGTTTGTTGGGGGCCATCGAACTGGTCCAGGACAAGGCCACGCGCAAGCGTTACGAGGGCAAGGGTGTCGGCATGATCTGCCGCCAGTTCTGCTTCGACAACGGCCTGATCATGCGCGCCGTCGGCGACACCATGATCATCGCACCGCCACTGGTGATTACACCGGCGGAAATCGATGAGCTGGTGACCAAGGCTCGCAAGTGCCTTGACCTGACCCTGAGTGCATTGCAGGGCTAAGTGCTAGGCTCTGAGCGGAAGTCCGAAGTTCTGCATATGAAGTAGGAACTTTCGCTCAGAACTGTCAGAAAGCGTGGCCGTTTCCTTGAAAGACCGATGTGGATCTTGCCAGACTAGCCGCGGTTCCAGTTGCCCGGGTTCGGTCGCTGAACAAGTGGTTCAAAAAAGAAAAATTTGGAGCATTACGCATGAAGGCACTAGGTAAAAAGCTCGCTGGCAAGACTCTGCTTGCCATGTCCGTTATGGGTTTGATGGCGGGCGCGGTTCAGGCCGATGACAAAGTACTGCACGTGTACAACTGGTCCGACTACATCGCACCGGACACCGTCAAGAAGTTTGAAGACGAGTCGGGCATCAAGGTTGTCTATGACGTCTTCGACAGCAACGAAACCCTGGAAGCCAAGTTGCTGGCAGGCAAGTCCGGCTACGACATCGTCGTACCGTCGAACAACTTCCTGGCCAAGCAGATCAAGGCTGGGGTCTACCAGAAGCTGGACAAGTCCAAGCTGCCTAACTGGAAGAACCTGAACACCGACCTGCTCAAGGCCGTTTCCGTGAGCGACCCGGGCAACGAGCACGCCTTCCCGTACATGTGGGGTTCGATCGGTATCGGCTTCAACGCCGAGAAGGTCAAGGCAGCACTGGGTGCCGACGCACCGGTCGATTCCTGGGACCTGATCTTCAAACCTGAAAACGCCGCCAAGCTGAAAGCGTGCGGTATCAGCCTGCTGGACTCGCCAACCGAGATGATTCCGGTGGCGCTGCACTACCTGGGCCTGCCAACCGACAGCCAGAAGAAAGAAGACATCGACAAGGCTGAAGCGCTGATCATGAAGGTCCGTCCTTCGATCGCCTACTTCCACTCGTCCAAGTACATCTCCGACCTCGCCAACGGCAACATCTGCGTGGCCGTGGGTTACTCGGGTGACATTTACCAGGCCAAATCCCGCGCTGCCGAAGCCGGTGACAAGGTGAAAGTCAGCTACAACATTCCGAAAGAAGGTGCCGGCAGCTTCTACGACATGGTCGCCATCCCTAAAGATGCCGAAAACGTCGAAGGCGCCTACAAGTTCATGACCTTCCTGCAAAAGCCGGAAATCATGGCTGAAATCACCAACGCCGTGCGTTTCCCGAACGGTAACGCGGCTGCAACTGCGTTGGTCGATAAAGACATCACCAGCGACCCGGGCGTTTACCCGCCAGCGGACGTGCTGGCCAAGCTGTACGCGATTGCCGACTTGCCGGCCGCGACCCAGCGGATCATGACCCGCAGCTGGACCAAGATCAAATCGGGTAAATAAGTAAAACCCCTGTAGGAGCGAGCCCGCTCGCGATGGTCGTCAACGATGACACTGGGTGCCTGACACCCCGCGTTGCTCTCAGTTTCATCGCGAGCAAGCTCGCTCCTACAAGGGTCTGCATAAAAGTTTTGCTGGAACGGTTTTTCGAGGGTAAGTTGCGCGCCGGTTTTGTTGCTGGGCAATCACGGTTGTCATGTAACGCTGGGCAACTTGGGCCCAACTAATTTCAGAGGACCTCCACGTGCCTATTTTTTCTTTATTGCGCAATGCCATGCTGGTGGGCGCCGGGCTGACGATTGCCGTCAGTGTCCAGGCCGCCGGCACCGTGCATATTTATAACTGGTCGGATTACATCGGCGAGAGCACCCTGGCGGACTTCCAGAAAGAGACCGGGATCAAGCCGGTCTACGACGTCTTTGATTCCAACGAAACCCTGGAAGGCAAGTTGCTGGCCGGGCATACAGGGTATGACGTGGTCGTGCCGTCCAATCACTTCCTCGGCAAGCAGATCAAGGCCGGCGCTTTCCAGAAGCTCGACAAGTCGCAGCTGCCGAACTATTCGAACCTCGACCCGGTGCTGCTCAAGCGCCTGGAGCAGAACGATCCGGGCAACCTGTACGCCGTGCCTTACCTGTGGGGCACCAACGGCATCGGTTACAACGTCGACAAGGTCAAGGCCGTGCTGGGTGTCGACAAGATTGACTCCTGGAGCGTGCTGTTCGAGCCAGAAAACATCAAGAAGCTGCACAAATGCGGCGTGGCGTTCCTCGATTCCGCTGATGAAATGATGCCGACGGTCCTTAACTACATGGGCCTGAACGCCAATAGCACCAACGAGGAAGACTACAAGAAGGCGACCACCAAGTTGCTGGCCGTGCGGCCCTACGTTACCTACTTCAACTCGTCCAAGTACATCACCGACCTGGCCAACGGCGATATCTGCGTGGCGGTCGGGTTCTCCGGCGACATCTTCCAGGCCCGCAACCGTGCCCAGGAAGCCAAGAAAGGCATCAACATCGCCTACGCCATTCCGAAAGAAGGCGGCGCTCTCTGGTTCGACATGCTGGCGATTCCGAAGGATTCGGCCAACCCCAGGGAGGCCCACGCGTTCATCAATTATTTGCTGAAACCCGAGGTTATCGCCCAGGTCAGCGATTACGTCGGCTATGCCAACCCTAACCCGGGGTCGGACAAACTGATGGAACAGTCCATTCGCACCGACGAAGCGGTTTATCCACCGCAAGAGGTGCTCGACAAGACCTACGTGTCCGTCGAGTTGCCACCGAAGATTCAACGCCTGATGACCCGCAGCTGGACCATGGTCAAGTCGGGTAAATAGTTTCAAGGCTCAAACTATCCAAGGTTGGCTCACCTTGAGCGAACTGCACTCTTTTTTTTGGGAGTTTCGTAAATGGCAGTTGCCTCCGGCGCCTATAAGAAAGCCCTCGAGGGCGACCAGCAACCTAAGCAGGTGCTGGTCAAAATCGACCGGGTCACGAAGAAGTTCGACGAGACGATTGCCGTGGACGATGTGTCCCTGGAAATCAAGAAAGGCGAGATCTTCGCCCTGCTCGGCGGCTCGGGATCGGGCAAGTCCACATTGCTGCGCATGCTCGCAGGTTTCGAACGGCCCACGGAGGGGCGCATTTTCCTCGATGGCGTAGACATCACCGACATGCCGCCCTACGAGCGGCCGATCAACATGATGTTCCAGTCCTACGCCTTGTTCCCGCACATGACCGTGGCGCAGAACATCGCCTTCGGCCTCAAGCAGGACAAACTGCCGGCCGCCGAAGTCGATGCGCGGGTGGCCGACATGCTCAAGCTGGTACAGATGAGCCAGTACGCCAAGCGCAAGCCGCACCAGTTGTCCGGTGGCCAGCGTCAGCGTGTGGCCCTGGCCCGTTCCCTGGCCAAGCGTCCGAAGCTGCTGCTGCTCGACGAACCGATGGGCGCCCTGGACAAGAAGCTGCGTTCGCAGATGCAGCTGGAGCTGGTGGAGATCATCGAGCGCGTCGGCGTAACCTGCGTCATGGTGACCCACGACCAGGAAGAGGCCATGACCATGGCCGAGCGCATCGCGATCATGCACCTGGGCTGGATCGCCCAGATCGGCAGCCCGATCGACATCTACGAAACCCCGACCAGCCGCCTGGTCTGTGAATTCATCGGTAACGTCAACATCTTCGACGGTGAAGTGATTGACGATGCCGAGGGCCACGCGATCATCACCTGCAAGGACCTCGACCGGAAGATCTATGTGGGCCACGGCATCAGCACCTCGGTGCAAGACAAATCCGTGACCTACGCGATCCGTCCGGAAAAACTGCTCGTGACCCCGACCATGCCGACCTGTGAATACAACTGGTCCAGTGGCAAGGTGCACGACATTGCCTACCTCGGCGGCCACTCGGTGTTCTACGTCGAATTGCCGAGCGGCAAGATCGTCCAGTCCTTCGTCGCCAACGCCGAGCGCCGTGGCCAGCGGCCGACCTGGGGCGATCAGGTCTACGTGTATTGGGAAGACGATAGCGGCGTGGTACTTCGCTCATGAACATGCGCAAATTCAAGCGTCGACTCAATCGAATAATTCCCGGTGGCCGTCAGATGGTCATCGGGGTTCCCTTCATCTGGCTGTTCCTGTTCTTCATGCTGCCGTTCTTCATCGTCTTGAAGATCAGCTTCGCCGAAGCGGACGTGGCCATTCCTCCCTACACCGAAATCTACAGCTACGCCGAGCAGAAGCTGCAGTTGCTGCTTAACCTGGGCAACTACGCGATGCTGGCCGGTGACGAGCTGTACATCGCCGCTTATCTTGGCTCGTTGAAGATGGCGCTGTTCAGCACCATCCTCTGCCTGCTGATCGGCTACCCGATGGCCTACGGCATCTCCGTTGCCCGCAAGGAAGTGCAGACGGTGCTGGTGCTGCTGATCATGATGCCGACCTGGACCGCGATCCTGATCCGCGTGTATGCGTGGATGGGCATCCTCAGCAACAACGGCCTGCTCAACGGTTTCCTGATGAGCATGGGCTGGATCAACGAGCCGCTGCAGATCCTCAACACCAACCTGGCGGTCTACATCGGTGTGGTTTATTCCTACCTGCCGTTCATGATCCTGCCGCTGTACGCCAACCTGGTGAAGCACGACCAGAGCCTGCTGGAAGCCGCGTCCGACCTGGGTTCGAGCACCTTCAACAGCTTCTGGAAAATCACCGTGCCGCTGTCGAAAAACGGCATCATCGCCGGCTGCATGTTGGTGTTCATCCCTGTGGTCGGTGAGTTCGTGATCCCGGAACTGCTCGGCGGCCCGGAAACCCTGATGATCGGTAAAGTGCTCTGGCAAGAGTTCTTCAACAACCGTGACTGGCCGGTGGCGTCTGCCCTGGCGGTGGTGATGCTGGCGATCCTGATTGTGCCGATCATCCTGTTCAACCGCAGTCAGGCCAAGGAAATGGAGGGTAAAGAATGAAGCGCTTCCGTTTCTCCAGCCTGATGCTGGTAGTGGGGCTGTTGTTCATCTACCTGCCGATGCTGATCCTGGTGATCTACTCGTTCAACGCCTCGAAACTGGTGACGGTGTGGGGCGGCTGGTCGATCAAGTGGTACGTCGGCCTGCTCGACAACTCGCAACTGATGGGTTCGGTGGTGCGCTCGCTGGAAATCGCCTGCTACACGGCGGTGGCGGCGGTGGCGCTGGGTACCCTGGCGGCGTTCGTCCTGACGCGTATTACGCGCTTCAAGGGCCGCACCCTGTTCGGTGGCCTGGTGACCGCGCCGCTGGTGATGCCTGAGGTGATCACCGGTCTGTCGCTGTTGCTGCTGTTCGTGGCCATGGCGCAGATGATCGGCTGGCCACAGGAACGCGGCATCGTCACCATCTGGATCGCCCACACCACGTTCTGTGCGGCCTATGTGGCGGTGGTAGTTTCGGCACGCTTGCGCGAGCTGGACCTGTCCATCGAAGAAGCGGCCATGGACCTGGGCGCGAAACCGTGGAAAGTGTTCTTCCTGATCACGATTCCGATGATCGCGCCGTCGCTGGCAGCGGGCGGCATGATGTCGTTCGCCCTGTCGCTGGATGACCTGGTGCTGGCGAGCTTCGTGTCGGGCCCGGGGTCCACGACCCTGCCGATGGAGGTGTTCTCGGCGGTACGTCTGGGCGTGAAACCCGAGATCAACGCCGTGGCCAGCCTGATCCTGCTGGCGGTGTCCATCGTGACTTTCCTGGTCTGGTTCTTCAGTCGTCGCGCCGAAGAAGGCCGTCGTCGTGCGATCCAGCAAGCGATCGAAGAAGCAGCCGCCGATTCGTGGAAGCAACCGGACGTGCGTCGCGCACAGGCACCGGAAGCGGCTTGAGCCTGAAATCGGGTTGACCACAACTTTGTGGCCAACCCGAATCCACTGTAGGAGCCGGCTTGCTGGCGATGGTGTGGCAGTCACATTGATTTCGACTGACACACCATCGCCAGCAAGCCGGCTCCTACAAGGTTTCAGGCGACCCAAGGGGATTGGCGAATGACCTCGACGAAATTCATCGGCTTGAATCCCGGCTGCTGATCCGCCAGCACATCCGTCTTCACATTCCCGAACGTAGTCTGCGGACGATGACGCAAGCCATCGGCAAACGCACAGATGATGCACTCCTTGAACCCCTCGCCCCGTGGATGCGCATGCACCACCGCTTCACGCTGCACGGTAGAGAACGCCGCGTAGTCCATGCCCAGCACGTCCATCTCGACACCCGCCGTCACCAGCGCCACGGTGGGCCGCAAGTGCTGAGGAACGCCCGGTGTGGTGTGCAGGGCAATCGATAGCCAGACCTGCTCGATATCGTCGTCGCTCAGCCCGTAAGGCTTGAGAAATGCGGCTGCCGCATTGGCGCCATCGACTTCGAAGCGCTCGTTGTCGCTGCGGTGTCCCTCCACCAGGCCCAGGTCATGGAACATCGCGCCGACGTACAGCAACTCCGGGTTGTAGGCCAATTGCTTGCGCTCGCCGCTCAGGGCGCCGAACAGAAAGACCCGACGCGAGTGGTGGAAGAGCAGGTCCGATTCGATGTCACGGATGTATTCGGTGGTGGCCTTGGCCAGCGCGCTGTCGGGGATCCTGATGCCGGCGATGGTGGTGCTCATGGAGTTTTCCTCGTCGTGAACGCCTGGGTGGCGCTGAGGGTTCCAGTCTGTTCCGCCCCCCGAATCCGGACAATCGCGCCATGGCTGCGATCCCGGCCAATGAGCATGCATATCGCGCCAACCTCGCTTGTTGCGCTCGGTTTGGCTAGGGTGCATGCAAACCCTGTAGGAGCGAGCTTGCTCGCGATGGAGTTCAACGATGACGCTGGCCGCCTGGATGAACGCGGTGTCCTCACGTGCATCGCGAGCAAGCTCGCTCCTACAGATGTACGGCGTATCCATAGCCATTGAGGGCAATTCATCTCATGAGTAAAACCATCGCCATCGTGGTCTTCGCCGGCGTCCAGTCGCTGGATGTCACCGGCCCCATGGATGTGTTTTCCGAGGCCAATCGATTCCTTGCCCCGCAGGATCACTATCGGCTGGAGGTGATCGGCGTCGAGCAGGGGATGATGGCGTGCTCCAACGGTTTGGCACTCAATGCCCATCGGCATTTCAGCGAAGCGCTCGAGGTGTACGACTTGTTATTGGTGGCTGGCGGGCCGCAATTGCCGTTCATGAGTTTCGGCGTGGCGTTCGACACCTGGCTGCGCGGGGCCTGCGGGCGGGCGCACCGGTTCGGCTCGATCTGCAACGGTGCCTTCATGCTCGCCCGCGCCGGGTTGCTGGAGGGGCGCACGGTCACCACGCATTGGCAGGACGCATCGGATCTGGCGACGTTGTGCCCCTCGTCCCGGGTGGAAGCGGATCGACTGTACGTTGAGGACGGCGACCTGTTCACCTCGGCCGGGGTCACAGCGGGGATCGATCTGTCGTTGTATCTATTGGGCCGGGATCACGGGCCGGAAGTGGCATTGAATGTCGCCAAGCGGCTGGTGGTGTTCACCCAGCGTTCGGGTGGGCAGTCACAGTTCAGCCCGTTCCTCACGCCCCACGCCGAACCGGATTCGGCGGTGGCGATGGTCCAGCATTACGTGCTGGCCAACCTGACGGGCGATTTAGCCATCGCCGACCTGGCCAATGCGGCCAACATGAGCGCGCGCAATTTTTCGCGGGTGTTTGCCAGGGAAGCGAAAATCACCCCGGCCGAGTTCGTCGAACGCGCGCGGGTCGATGCGGCGCGGGTGATGCTCGAAAGCACTCGTGCGCCGCTCAAGACCGTGGCCTATCAATGCGGTTTCCGCGATGCCCAGCACATGCGCAGTGTGTTCAATCGCAGATTGGGGGTGACGCCGCAGCAGTTCAGGTTGAATTTTGCGGCGATGGTTTGAACCATGAATTTGCATTGCTCTTGCGGGCCCCTTCGCGGGCAAGCCCGCTCCCACAGGGTTTCTCTGGTGTTCACAAAATTTGTGTTCGACACAAATCCCTGTGGGAGCGGGCTTGCCCGCGAAGGGGCCGGTCCAGCCAATGCAAAATTACTGAGCCGCCCGCGCCGGCAACAGCTTCAAGGTGCTGCGGGTATTGGCCGTGACTTCTTCATCATTGAGATGCGCCTGGAAGTACATTCCCTCGATGTAGGCCTCGGCCTGATCATCGTAGTGACTGTCGAACACTACGCCGCTCTGGCCAACCGGGTTGACAGTCAGGCTGTGGGCCGGGTCGGCGAAGTCGATCAGGCGCCGGGTCGAAGGGCCGTAGGTGACGGGCCAGGGTGCCGGGCCAATCTTCGCCGATAGGTTGTTCGGCACTTCATGGCTGCCGGGTGCGGCGAAGGGGCCGACGTTGAAGACCAGGTCCAACGGCTTTTGCTGCCCCAGCGGATGACCATGGGTCAAGGTGTGCGCGCTACCCCACTGCCATTGCGAGGCGTCTGCGCCGAAGGTGCTCTTGAGGTGTGCGAGGCTGGCTTGCCAGGCGGCCTTCACCGTGTCGGCGCGGGTTTCCTTGCCGAGGGTGCTGCGGTTGTCCCACCACGGTGAATCGGCACTGGCGGCCAGGCGGGGAAGCGCGGCGTCGATCACCCGGGTCGAGAGCAGTGTTTCGAAAAAGTCGTTGCCCAGTTCATCGTGCATCGTCGCGTCAGCCAGATTGAACAGGAACTGGTTGAACAGCGTGGCGCTAGTGGAATCGAGCGGGTAGTCGCCTTTCCACTGGGCCAGTTGCTCCACCAGTTTGAGTTCGGCGGGGTCGCTCACCACGTCGCGCAACACCGGCAGCAGCGGCGCCAGCAAGCGCGGGCCGTAGGCGGTGGTAGTGCCCAGCTGCAGTTTCTGGCTGCTTTCCAGGTCCCATTTCACGGCTTTGTCGCTGAGCTGACGATTGAGCTGCTGGCCGCGATCGGCAAGGTTGTAATAGCCGGGAATCTCCATGCCGGTCGGCGACACCGGCTGGAAGTTGGCCGAGACGATGTAGCCCCGCGCCGGGTTTTCTTCCTGAGGGTTGGCGCTGAACGGATAGAAGCCATCCTTGTCGGCCTCGGCGGTGCTGCCGTCGAGGATGAACCATGGGCGTACACCCGCCGGACGTTTCGGCAGTTGCGCCGCCGCCCACCAGCCGATGTCACCCTTGGCATTGGCCCATACGACGTTCAGGCCCGGTGCCTGGATGTTCGCCGCGGCACTGCGGGCCTTGACCAGGGTGTCGGCGCGGTTGAGCTGGTAGAAACCGTCCAGAATCGGGTTCTGGCTTTCGAGAAACGCCCACCACATGGCAATCGGTGTCTTGCCGACGCCGCTGCCCAAGGCATCGTTGACGATCGGGCCGTGGGGCGACTGGCGCAGCACCAGCGTCACCGGTTCCTGGCCCTTGACCGCAATCTTCTGTTCGCTGATGACCATGTCCACCCACTTGCCGCGATACCAGACCTGATTGGGATTGTCCGGGTTGACCTTCTCGGCGATCAGGTCGAGGTCGTCGTTCTGGAACATGGTGATGCTCCAGCCGAAGTCGTTGTTCATGCCCAGGGAGGCGAACGGCATCAAGGCCTGGTAGTGCCCGTAGAGTTCGAAGCCCGGCGCCGAGAGTTGTGCTTCGTACCACACCGACGGCGCGGAAAAACGGATATGCGGATCGCCCGCCAGTAGCGGCTTGCCGCTTTGGGTCCGGCTGCCCGCGACGACCCAGGCGTTACTGCCCTCGAACTGGGGCAGGCCGTTGTCAGCCAAGGCCTGTTCGCTCAGGCGGGCGAGGGCGTTGAGGTCCTTCCAGTCGGCGCTGGCCAGGGAGGGTGCGGTCCCGTTGAGCACGCCTTTGGGCTGCCAGTCGAGATCGAAAACGCTCAGGTAGTCGAGGCCCAGTTGATCGCGCACGAATGTCAGCAAGGGTTCGGTACGAAATGCCGCCGCAAAACTGTAGGCCATGTAACCGGCGATGCTGATGGTGTCCTGGGCGGTGAACGGACGTTTTGGAATGCCCAGTACATCGAACTCCACGGGTTTGGCGTGGCTGTCCTGATACTGGTTGATGCCGTCCAGATAAGCCTGCATGGCGATGAAAGAAGGCGACTGTTTGTCGAGATTGGCGAAGTAGGTTTCAGCGCGTTCGCGAATGCGCAGGCTGCGCATCAGTTTGTCGGTGTCGAGCAGCTTCGGCCCGAGCACCTCGGCCAGTTCGCCACGAGCCAGACGACGCAGGACTTCCATCTGGAACAAGCGGTCCTGGGCATGCACGTAGCCGAGCGCGCGGTACAGGTCGGTTTCGTTGTCGGCGCGGATATGCGGAACGCCGCGCTCGTCGTAGCGCACAGTGACTGAGCCTTGCAGGTGTTGCAGTTCGACCATGCCCTGGCGTGACGGCTGCTTACTGTAGAGGTACCAGCCGGCTCCGGTGGCCAGCACGACGATCAACAGCGCGAGAGCGGTCAGGCTGCGTTTCATGGAGACTCCTTGTTGTTATTGTGATTCCTGGTGCCACTGTGTAACACGACGCGCCGGTTTGGCGCATCGCCCGTAGGAGGGATTCGTATTGGCGTGTCTTTGCCTATTTCGCCGGCTCGACAGGCCACGGGCAGTAACACCCCACCGCCAGTGTGTGCGTGGCACTCACCGCTCGGCCTTCATCGAGCGCTTGCAGGATGGGTTCGATAAAGCTGTTGCTGGAATTGCAGGTCAGGCCTTCGCTGTAGGGGCCGAAATACGCCAGTTTGCCGCTACGGTCCCAGATCGCCACGGCCGGGCTGGCGGGGATCTGTTCGGAGCCGGGCAGGACGTCGATGGTTTTCAGGCGGCTCAAGGTGCCCGGTAACTGGCCATGGCTACCGGGTTTTTGCACGGCATAGAATTCCACGCCATGGGGGACATAGCGCTCGACCAGTTCGGTCAGATGTTGTTGATTGCCGACGTTGCACGGGCAGGCCGGGTCCCAGAAATGCACCAGGCGGATGGCGCCAGGGCCTGCGAGGTCTTCGGGAAGGCGCAGCGGATCACCCGAAAACATTGCAGTGTGGTCGCTGAACGCCCGCAGGTAACGCCCCTGGAACCAGTCGTAGGCCGCCCACAATACGCCGGCGCACACCACGGCGAGCAGGCTGGCAAACAGGGTGGCGCGAAGGGGCGGGCGCATCGGTTCAGTCCTCGAAGGTCGGCTAGCTTGCCATGCTTGCCGCGACAGAAGAATATCGCAGGCCTATAAAGTCCGTTTCACGCTCTGGAATCGTCCATGCCGGCCACTTTCGACCCTGATCTTCTACGTGCAAGCTTGCTGCCACTGGCGGCCGGGCAGCCGTTGTCGGCGCAGGCAAAGGCCTACCAGCAGTTCTACGGACTGGATTTTTCACCGCGCCAGGTGCGCAGCGGTCTTGGGCGCTTCGAGGTCGATGGCTATGAACTGGTCAGCCAGTTCTGGTGGCCCGAGCGGGCGAAGGCGACGCTGTTTGTCATCCACGGCTTTTACGACCACACCGGGCTATACCGGCATGTGATCGAATGGGCGCTGGACCAAGGCTTTGCGGTGATTGCCTGCGACCTGCCGGGGCATGGCTTGTCCAGTGGTGAGCGGGCGAGTATCAAGGATTTCGCCGAGTACCAGGACACGCTGCAAGGGTTGTTCAGCGAGGCGCAATCCCTCGAATTGCCGCAACCGTGGCACCTGTGCGGGCAAAGTACCGGTGGGGCGATCGTGATCGATCATGTGTTGAATGCGGGGGCGAGCAGCCCGGCCCAGGGTCAGGTGATCCTGTTGGCACCGTTGGTGCGGCCGCGAGCGTGGGGTTGGTCGCATCTGAGCTATTACTTGCTCAGGCCTTTCGTCAAAGCCATCGCCCGGCGCTTCAGCGAGAACTCCAACGACCCGGCCTTTCTGCCGTTCCTGCAAGCCGATCCCTTGCAGCCGCTACGTCTGCCGACGGCCTGGGTGGGCGCGCTGGCACGCTGGATCAAACGCGTTGAAGCGGCGCCGGTCAGCACCAGGCGGCCGCTGATCGTGCAAGGGCAGGCGGACATGACCGTGGATTGGGAGCATAACCTTGAAGTGTTGCGGGGCAAGTTTGATAGGCCGCAGGTTTTGATGTTGCCTGAGGCGCGGCATCATCTGGCGAATGAAACACTGGCGATGCGCACGGAGTATTTAGGGTTCTTGACCAAGCGGATCAAGGGTCGGAATCCTTAGTGACAGTTCCGGCCCCTTCGCGGGCAAGCCCGCTCCCACAGGTTTCGCGGTGATCACAAAATAGTGGGTTGACTCAAAGCATTGTGGGAGCGGGCTTGCCCGCGAAAGCGATTTATCTGGCGCTAAAAATCACTGGGTCAGGTTCGAATTGCTCTGCCCTACCGCCAACCCCGCGCGAATCGCTGCCAGTGCCGCCCGATAGTAAGCCTGGCCTTGCGTCGATTCGGCAAAGGTCGCGAACTCTTCCAGCTCGTCGTCCGACAGGTCGCGATAGACATACAGCAGCGTGTTGTTCAGGTCGCTGCCAATCTGGTCCATCAGGCGCTGGCGTTGGCCGTTGAGCATGCCCTGGGCCTGACCGGCACCGAGCAACCCCGGGATCATCGAACTCAGGCTGTCGGCGGCCACACCGGCAATCGCCAGGCTGACTTCCGCGCCGGCCTCGCGAGCAGGCAGCGCTTGTGCCAGGTGGCCGATGATCAGCAGGCGGCTATCGCTGGCCTGCATCTTTGGCAAGCCCTTGGCATTTTTCGCCAGTTGGTCGCGACGGGTCGCCAGCAACTCGGCAGCGACGATTTTCTTGCCCAGGGGCGACTGGAAAAACGTCAGTGCAGGTTTTGGATCGGCGAGGTTCTTGCGCAATTGCGCTTCGGCGCGCTGGTCCACGGCCTGGGCGGAAAATCGCTGATTGCTGTTATTGACCAGCGCCTGATACACCGCCGGAGGCAGGCTGCCCTGGTAGCGTTGCTGGGCAGCCGAGAGAGCGTCGTTGAAATGCGCGCGTTGTTCCGGCCAGCCGGCGACCTTGTACAACTGGTCGTGGCCGTCTGCCCAGGCGGGCAAAACGCAGAACATCAGCAGTGATAAAAGCAAACGGCGCATAGGGACTCCAGTCAGCAGGCGACTATTCTCCGTGTGGCATCCGTACTTGTCGAGAATTCGTATCAACCCGCTGCGCGGCTCTGTCGGATTTTCGGGCACAGGAATACTATGCGCGCCATGCAAATATCCTCTGATCACCCGCTGCTGTTACGAATCGTCGACGACCTGGCCGAGCACGGCTGGTCGCAGCAGAATATTTTCCTGCCTCAGGACCTGACCCGAGCGCTGGCGGCCGAGTGTCGCAAACGTGCTGCCGAGGGTGAGCTGGCTCCGGCTGCTGTCGGTCGTGGGCCGTCGTCGGAGATCCGCGAAGGGATTCGCGGCGACCATATCCAGTGGATCGACCCCGGTCAGGCCGAGGCTTGCGACAGCTATCTGAGTTTGATGGACAGCCTGCGCGAGGCGATCAATCGCGGTCTGTTTCTCGGCCTGGAGGATTTCGAAAGCCATTTTGCGATGTACCCGCCCGGGGCGTTCTACCTCAAGCATGTCGATCGCTTTCGCGATGACGACCGGCGCATGGTTTCAGCGGTGGTTTACCTCAATGACGGCTGGCTTCCCGAGCACGGCGGCTCGTTGCGCATGTACCTCAACAACGATCGAGTCCACGACGTGCAACCTACCGGCGGCTGCCTGGTGGTGTTTCTCTCCGGAGAGGTTCCCCACGAAGTCCTGCCCGCGACCCGCGATCGCCTGTCGCTGACGGGCTGGTTCCGGCGGCGCGGCAACGAGCCGTTCTGATCATGCAGAAAATTCTCGTCAGCCGCTGCCTGTTGGGCCACCGCGTTCGTTACGATGGCGGGGCCAGCGGGCCCTTCGATCAGCTTCAGCAATGGCTTGACGAATGTCGGATCGTACCGTTGTGCCCGGAGGTCGCCGGCGGTTTGCCAACGCCTCGGGCGGCCGCGGAAATTCCAGGCGGGCAGGGCGCGCAAGTCCTCGATGGCCAGGCCGCAGTGATCACTACCGAGGGCGAGGACGTCAGCGCGCAGTTTTTGTCGGGGGCATATCAGGCGCTGGAACTGGTGCAAAAACACGGCATCCGCATTGCCGTCCTCAAGGCCAACAGCCCGTCCTGCGGCAATCTGCTGACCTATGACGGGACGTTCAGCGGTGTGAAGGTCAGTGGCGAGGGCGTGACGGCGGCGCTGCTCAAGCGCCACGGGGTGCAGGTATTCAGTGAGCTGGAGTTGCCGCAAGCAGCGGCAGCCTTGGCAGCACTGAACTAACACCGAACACCTATCCTTGTAGGAGCTGGCTTGCCAGCGATGACGGTATAACAGGCAACATAGTCGTTGAATGTCATGGCCTCATCGCTGGCAAGCCAGCTCCTACAGGTTATTGTTTCGGCACCACATCCGCCTCCGCCCCCAACCACTTCTGCTCCAGCGCGTGCAGTCGCCCATCATCCTTGATTCGCTGCAAGGCGTTTTCCAGGCTGGCATGGAACGCCGGATTTCCCTTCTGAAACGGAATCGCCAGGTTCACGGCCGGGTTGGTTTTGGGCTTCTCTTCGGTCAACGACTGCACCAGCAGAATGGAGCGCGGCTCTTCTTTCTGCGCGATCAATTGCGCCTGGGCTTGAACGTAAGGTTCGCTGAAATCGAAACGATCACTGAGATCCGGGGTCACTGCTATGTGGTTGATAGAGATGTCGTATTTGCCGCTTTCGACGCCGGTCAGCAGATCGCTGCCGTCGGTGACGACAAAGTCGGCCCGGACATCGAGTTCACTTGCCAGCAGTTGGCCCAGTTCGACTTCGAAGCCGGTGAGCTTGTCGCCATCCTTGTAGTTGAATGGGGGAGTGTTGGCTTCAACGGCTATGCGCAACTCGCCCCGGTCGTTGACGTCATCAATCAGTTCGGCATGAGCCAAAGGGCTCAGAAGGGGTAGCAGGCAGATCAGGCCAGGCAGAAAGCGCATGGTCACTCCTTTGAATTTATTATCGCGACCCTCTGATTCAGGCTCGCTTTGCTATGGTTGTCGAGTGCCTTCGACAACGAATGGCCATGAAGTTGTCATGGCCACGCGGATTTTACGAAAAAACTGGAGAAGAGAATGAAAACCTTTATGTCACGTGCTGCTTTGGCTGGCCTGTTGATGGGTGTTTCGGTGCTGGCCAGTGCTGCAACGCCGGCTCCCAAAGGCGCCGAAGTGTCCATCGTGTCTCCCAAGGACGGCGCGACTGTTCCACAGACTGTGGTCGTCAAGTTCGCTGTTGAGAATATTGCCTTGGCACCGGCGGGCGATACCACCAAGAACACCGGTCATCACCATTTGCTGATCGATGTCGATGAGCTGCCGGCCGCCGGAGCGCCGATCCCCAAAGATGCCAACCACCAGCATTTCGGCGCCGCGCAGACCCAGGCTGAAGTCACGCTCACGCCGGGCAAGCACACCCTGCAGCTTGAACTGGGCGATAGCAACCACATGCCGTTCGATCCGCCGATCGTTTCCGAGAAGATCACCGTCAACGTCAAGTAACGTTGTTGCGTCAATGAAAAAGGGAGCCCGAAGGCTCCCTTTTTTGGCTCAAGCCGCGATCAGAACAACACACGGCTACGGATGGTGCCTTTGACGTGTTGCAGCTTCTCTTGCGCCAGGTCCGAGTACTCGGCGTCGACGTCGATCACCACATAGCCGACCTTCTCGTTGGTCTGCAGGAACTGACCGGAGATGTTGATGCCGTTTTCGGCGAAGACTTTGTTGATCTCGCTGAGTACGCCCGGAATGTTTTCGTGGATGTGCAGCAGGCGGTGCTTGCCAGGGTGAGCCGGCAGGGCCACTTCCGGGAAGTTCACGGACGATACCGAAGTACCGTTGTCGCTGTACTTGACCAGTTTTTCCGCAACTTCCAGACCGATGTTGGCCTGGGCTTCAGCGGTAGAACCGCCGATGTGCGGGGTCAGGATCACGTTGTCCAGGCCACGCAGCGGGCTTTCGAACTCTTCGTCGTTGGAGCGTGGCTCCACCGGGAATACGTCGATGGCCGCGCCGATCAGGTGCTTGTCCTTGATGGCGGCCGCCAGGTGGTCCAGTTCGACTACGGTGCCGCGGGCGGCGTTGATCAGGATGCCGCCTTTCTTGATGGCACGGATTTCTTTCTCGCCCATCATCCACTGGGTGGCGGCGGTTTCCGGTACGTGCAGCGAAACGATGTCGGACATCGCCAGCAGCTCGTGCAGGTTGCCTACCTGAGTAGCGTTACCCAAAGGCAGCTTGGTGATGGTGTCGTAGAAGTACACCTGCATGCCCAGGCCTTCCGCCAGGACCGACAGTTGAGTACCGATCGAGCCGTAACCGACGATGCCCAGCTTCTTGCCACGGATCTCGAAGGAGTTGGCCGCGCTCTTGATCCAGCCGCCACGGTGGCAGGAAGCGTTCTTCTCAGGGATGCCGCGCAGCAGCAGGATCGCTTCGGCCAGCACCAGCTCCGCTACGGAACGGGTGTTGGAGTAGGGCGCGTTGAACACCGCGATACCGCGTTCGCGGGCAGCGTCCAGGTCGACCTGGTTGGTGCCGATGCAGAAACAGCCGACCGCCACCAGCTTCTTCGCGTGATCGAAGATCTCTTCGGTCAGTTGAGTACGGGAGCGAATGCCGATGAAGTGAGCATCGGCGATCTTTTCCTTGAGCTGGGCTTCCGGCAGAGAACCTGTGAGGTACTCGATGCTGGTGTAGCCCGCCGCCTTGAGGACGTCGACAGCCGATTGGTGGACGCCTTCGAGAAGAAGGAACTTGATCTTGCTCTTATCGAGAGAAGTCTTGCTCATCTGCGTAAACCTGTATCCCGGAGAAAATTGGCAGGAAATGGTCAACAGACGCTGACCCGAGCGGCATGACAGCCGTCGCCGCAGAATAGCCGTTGGGCACTATGCTGCGGGGTCGGTATGCTAGCATATGCGCCCCGCTAAACACTCATTCCTGCGACGTGAAGCGTTCTCAGGATGACCATGAATTGTTCGAGAGTTCTGTCGATGACCAATCCTGCCCTGATTGAAGAGCTGAAGACCCTGGTTGAGCCTGGCAAGGTGCTGACCGATGCCGACTCCCTGAATGCTTACGGTAAGGATTGGACCAAGCATTTCGCCCCGGCCCCGACCGCCATCGTGTTCCCCAAGACCACCGAGCAGGTCCAGGCCATCGTCCTGTGGGCCAATAAACACAAGATCGCGCTGGTGCCGTCCGGTGGCCGTACCGGGCTGTCCGCTGCTGCCGTGGCGGCCAATGGCGAAGTGGTCGTGTCGTTCGACTACATGAACCAGATCCTCGACGTGAACCTCACTGACCGCACCGCCGTTTGTCAGCCGGGCGTGGTCACCGAGCACCTGCAGAACGTGGCCGAAGAAAACGGCCTGTACTACCCGGTGGACTTCGCTTCGGCAGGATCGAGCCAGATTGGCGGCAATATCGGCACCAATGCCGGCGGGATCAAGGTGATTCGCTACGGCATGACCCGTAACTGGGTCGCTGGCATGAAAGTCGTCACCGGCAAGGGCGACGTGCTGGAACTGAACCGCGACCTGATCAAGAACGCCACCGGCTACGACATGCGCCAGCTGTTCATCGGGGCCGAAGGCACACTCGGGTTCGTGGTCGAAGCGACCATGCGCCTTGATCGCGCGCCCAAAAACCTGACTGCGATGGTCCTCGGCACCGCCGATTTCGACTCGATCATGCCAGTGCTGCACGCCTTCCAGAGCAAACTCGACCTGACCGCCTTCGAATTCTTCTCCGACAAGGCCCTGGCCAAGGTCATGGCCCGTGGTGACGTGCCGGCGCCGTTCGAGTCCGACTGCCCGTTCTACGCGCTGCTGGAATTCGAAGCGACCACCGAAGAGGTGGCCAACCACGCCCTGGAAACCTTCGAGCACTGCGTCGAGCAAGGCTGGGTGCTGGACGGCGTGATGAGCCAGAGCGAAACCCAGCTGCAGAACCTGTGGAAGCTGCGCGAGTACATTTCCGAAACCATCTCCCACTGGACGCCGTACAAGAACGACATCTCGGTCACCGTGTCGAAAGTCCCGGCGTTCCTGAAGGAAATCGACGCGATCGTCGGCGAACACTACCCCGATTTCGAAATCGTCTGGTTCGGCCACATCGGCGACGGCAACCTGCACTTGAACATCCTCAAGCCGGATAACCTGAGCAAGGACGAGTTCTTCGCCAAGTGCGCGACCGTCAACAAGTGGGTGTTCGAAACCGTCGAGAAGTACAACGGTTCGATCTCCGCCGAGCACGGCGTGGGCATGACCAAGCGGGATTACTTGACCTACAGCCGTTCGCCGGTCGAGATCGAGTACATGAAAGCGGTCAAGGCAGTGTTCGACCCGAACGGCATCATGAACCCGGGCAAGATCTTCGCGGTTTGAGCTGCAACCCTTACGCACCTTTGAAGGCAGGAGACGGTAAATGAGCTATCAGCACCAGTATGTCGACGGTACGCGTATTCATTTCCCGTTGGGGAAAGTGGTGTGCATCGGCCGCAACTACGCCGAGCACGCCAAGGAACTGGATAACCCGGTGCCGACCGAGCCACTGCTGTTTATCAAGCCAGGCAGTTGCGTGGTGCCGCTGGAAGGCGGTTTCAGCATTCCCACCGAGCGCGGCTCGGTGCACTACGAGGCGGAAATCGCGGTGTTGATCGGCAAGCCGTTGTCGACCAAGCCAAGCCGTGAAGAAGTGCTCGACGCCATCTCCGGTTTCGCCCCGGCCCTGGACCTGACCCTGCGCGACAAGCAGGCCGAGCTGAAATCCAAGGGTTTGCCGTGGGAAATCGCCAAGTCCTTCGACGGTGCGGCGGTGATTGCTCCGTTCGTGTCAGGCAGCACCTTTGCCGACCTGACCGACATCGGCATCCGCCTGACCATCAATGGCGAAGTGCGCCAGGACGGCAACAGCAGCGCAATGCTCAACCCGATCGTGCCGATGATCCAGCACATGGCCGGCTGCTTCTCGTTGCAGGCCGGGGATGTGATCCTCACCGGCACGCCAGTGGGCGTCGGTCCGCTGAATGTCGGTGACGAGATCGTCCTGGAACTGCCGGGCGCCAGCCGCTTCAGCAGCAGCGTTCGCTAGTTCGCCGCTGTACCCTGTGGGAGCTGGCTTGCCAGCGAAGAGGCCTCAACATTCAACATCCATGTTGACTGTTACACCGCTTTCGCTGGCAAGCCAGCTCCTACAGCTATTACCCCTAGCCTGAATTTCTGGAACGCATTCCCCAATGGTCACTCCTCCGCTATCCGCGCTTAAACCTGCCCGCCGCTCACGTTTCGCCCTGCGTTGGCACACCTGGCTGCTGTTGGTGGCCGTTGTCGCCTACGGCGTTGCATTTGCCATGCACTGGGATGCGCGGGGCGTGCTCTGGGTGAAAGAGCAATTCAAAAGCCCGGCCGAGCGTCAGGCCAGTATCTGGCTGCCGGACTATCGGGCGGTGATCGATGCCAAGCCGTTGCCGGGCATGGAGAAGGACGAAGCATCGGACGTGGCCTATGACCCTCAGACCAAGACCCTGTTTTCGGTCATGGGCAAGAACCCCTTCCTGGTCGAGTTGAACCTGCAGGGTGATGTGTTGCGCAAAATGCCTTTGGTCGGCTGGAGCAACCCGGAGGGCGTCACCGTGCTGGGCGACGGCCGACTGGCCATTGTCGATGAGCGCGAGCATCTGATCGCTATCGTCAAGGTCGATGCCGACACCCGCGAACTGAACATCGCCGACTTCACGAAATACGACCTCGGCCCTTCCAAAGACCAGAACAAAGCCTTTGAGGCTGTTACCTGGGATCCGGGCAATCAGCAACTGGTGTTGGGTGAAGAGCGCCCGCCGGCATTGTTTACCTGGAAAGGTGACGGCAAGGTCCTGACCGGCGACAAGCTGAAGCTGGCCAGTCATGCACTGGACATGCGCAACCTGTCGGCGCTGGCCATTGACCCGCGGACCGGCCACATGCTGGCGCTGTCCGCCGACTCGCACCTGTTGCTGGAGCTGGACAAGAATGGCGAGCAGGTCAGTTTCATCACCCTGCTGCGTGGCTTCAACGGCCTGAAAAACACCATTCCGCGTGCCGAAGGCGTGACCATGGATGAAGCAGGCACGCTGTACATGGTGAGTGAGCCGAACCTGTTTTATCGCTTCGAAAAACAGCACTGACGTTGACGATAGGCAGGATGTCTTCGCTCGGTTGTAGGATCGGGCCAGTGGCCATTAAGCTTCAGTTCAGACAGGCGTGGTATTCCATCCGCCTGTTTTGACCCTGAGCCCGCCCGAATGCGTCGATTTGCCCGCCCCAAATCCCTGATTCTGATCCTGTCGGCGATCTTGCTGATCACCTTGGTTGCGCTCGGCCAATACCTGCGTCTGTTCGAGCGTGCCTGGTTCAATCTGCATACGTTGTGGCAGCCGGTGAGTTCCCAGGTCATGGGCCTTGATCAATACCGGGTCGTGACCGAAGCGCAGGTGATCGATGGCCTGGCGGACAACGTTTCAGCGTTGACCTACGACCCGGTGCGCAAAAGTCTGTTCACCGTCACCAACAAGCACAGCGAGCTGATCGAGTTGTCCCTCGACGGCAGGATTTTGCGCCGTGTGGCGCTGGTCGGTTTCGGCGATCCGGAGGCGGTGGAGTTCATCAGTGAGGACACCTATGTGGTCACTGATGAGAGCCAGCAGCGGCTGATCAAGATTCGTCTGGAGCCGGACACCACTTTCGTCGATGCGGCGGACGCCGAGCAGATGACCATTGGCGTCCACATGGGCGGCAACAAGGGTTTCGAGGGCCTGGCTTACGACTCTGTGGGCAAGCGCCTGTTCGTCGCCAAGGAGCGCAACCCGATGCTGATCTACGAGGTGCACGGTTTCCCGCGCTTCAATCCTGAAGAATCCTACTCGGTACACGTGATCAACGACCCCAAGCGTGATGCCGGGATGTTCGTGCGGGATCTGTCGAGCCTGCAATACGACGAGCGCAGCGGGCATTTGCTGGCGCTGTCGGATGAGTCGCGGTTGATCCTGGAGCTGGATGTGAGCGGGCGTCCGCTGAGCACAATGTCGTTGGGCAAGGGGCGCCAGGGTCTGCAAAACACCGTGCCGCAAGCGGAGGGGATCGCCGTGGACGACGACGGTACGCTGTACCTCGTCAGCGAGCCGAACCTGTTCTACGTGTTCAAGAAACCCGCACAACCCTAAACCGGCTGGCTTCTGTAGGAGCTGGCTTGCCAGCGAAAGCGGCGTAATGGTCAACATCGATGTTGAGCATTAAGGCCTCATCGCTGGCAAGCCAGCTCCTACAAAAGTTGTGTGTGGCTTACTGTGCGCGCAGGGTCTTCACGCCTTCGCTGGTACCCAACAGCAACAGATCCGCCGGACGCGCCGCGAACAAACCATTGGTGACCACGCCGACGATCGCGTTGATCTGTGTCTCCAGCTCCACCGGGTTGGTGATCTGCAGGTTGAACACGTCGAGGATGATGTTGCCGTTGTCGGTCAGCACGCCTTCGCGGTAGACCGGGTCGCCACCGAGCTTCACCAGTTCGCGGGCCACATGGCTGCGGGCCATCGGGATGACTTCCACCGGCAGCGGGAAAGTACCGAGGACCGGCACCAGTTTGCTGGCATCGGCGATGCAGATGAACGTCTTGGCCACGGCCGCGACGATCTTCTCGCGGGTCAGGGCGGCGCCACCGCCCTTGATCAGGTTCAGGTGCTCGTCGCTTTCATCGGCACCGTCGACATAGAACTCCAGGTCGCTGACGGTGTTCAGTTCGTACACCGGAATCCCGTGGCCCTTGAGGCGCGCGGCGGTGGCTTCGGAACTGGCGACGGCGCCATCGAATGCGCCCTTGTGCTGGGCCAGGGCATCGATGAAGCAGTTGGCGGTGGAGCCGGTGCCGACCCCGACGATGCTCTTGTCGTCGAGTTTCGGAAGGATGAAGTCGACGGCGGCCTGGGCCACTGCCTGTTTGAGTTGATCCTGGTTCATGCGGGCTCCGGAGTGCCGAGGAGGGAACGAAAGGCCGGCATTATAGGCCCCGGGGCGGGGAAGGTCATTGCCCGATTGGCGGTTCGTGACCGTTCCCTGTAGGAGCGAGCTTGCTCGCGATGATCGTGAACGATAACGCGCGAAAATAGATGTTCAGCGGTGCCATTGCGTTTTTCGCGAGCAAGCTCGCTCCTACAACAGGTGGTCGTGTAACTGAAAGCCGGGTTAGACTCCTTGGTCCCGCCCAACCCGCTCAGTGATGCTTTCCGATGCTTGAACAGTACGTCAAAAAGATCCTCACCTCGCGCGTTTATGACGTTGCCGTAGAAACCCCCTTGCAGTCTGCCCGCCAGCTTTCCGAGCGGCTGGGCAACAGCATTTGGCTCAAGCGCGAAGACTTGCAGCCGGTGTTCTCCTTCAAGATTCGCGGCGCCTACAACAAGTTGACCCAGTTGAGCGACGAGGAGCGCGCCCGCGGCGTAGTGACGGCTTCGGCGGGCAACCATGCGCAAGGCCTGGCCCTGGCGGCGAAGGTGCTGGGTGTGAAGGCGACCATCGTCATGCCAAAGACCACCCCCGAGATCAAGGTCGAAGGCGTGCGCTCGCGCGGCGCTAAAGTGGTGCTGCACGGCGATTCGTTCCCGGAAGCCTTGGCCTACTCGCTGAAACTGGTCGATGAAAAAGGCTACGTCTACATTCACCCGTACGACGATCCCCACACCATTGCCGGGCAGGGCACCGTGGCGATGGAGATTCTGCGCCAGCACCCACAGCCACTGGATGCGATTTTCGTCCCGGTGGGCGGTGGCGGCCTGATCGCCGGCATTGCGGCGTACGTGAAGTACCTGCGCCCGGACATCAAGATCATCGGCGTCGAGCCGGATGACTCCAATTGTCTGCAAGCCGCCATGGCGGCGGGCGAGCGAGTGGTGTTGCCGACCGTGGGCATCTTCGCCGACGGGGTTGCGGTGGCTCAGATCGGTCAGCACACCTTTGACATCTGCAAGGACCATGTCGATGAAGTGATTACCGTGAGCACCGACGAAATCTGTGCCGCCATCAAGGATATCTACGACGATACCCGCTCGATCACCGAACCTGCCGGTGCATTGGGCGTGGCCGGGATCAAGAAGTATGTCGAGCAGCACGGCGTCAGCGGCCAGACCTTTGTCGCCATCGACTCCGGGGCCAACGTCAACTTCGACCGCCTGCGCCACGTCGCCGAGCGCGCGGAGCTGGGCGAGGGCCGCGAAGCGATCATCGCCGTGACCATTCCCGAGAAACCGGGCAGCTTCAAGGCGTTCTGCGAAGCCATCGGCAAGCGCCAGATCACCGAATTCAACTACCGCTACAACACCGGCAGCGAAGCGCACATCTTTGTCGGCGTGCAGACCCACCCGGAAAACGACCCGCGCAGCGCCCTGATCGCCAGCCTGAGCGAACAAGGTTTCCCGGTGCTGGACCTGACCGACAATGAACTGGCCAAGTTGCACATCCGCCACATGGTCGGCGGGCGTGCGGCACATGTGGTCGACGAAGTGATCCTGCGTTTCGAATTCCCGGAGCGTCCGGGGGCGCTGTTCAACTTCCTCAACAAGCTCGGCGGGCGCTGGAACATCTCGATGTTCCATTACCGCAACCATGGTGCGGCGGATGGCCGGGTCGTCGCGGGCCTGCAAGTGCCGCACGACGAGCGTCACCTGGTGCCGGCGGCGCTGGAAGAAATCGGTTACCCGTACTGGGATGAAAGTGACAACCCGGCCTACCAGCTGTTTCTTGGCTGAGGGGCTACGCTGATGGGCAGGTCATAAGGAAATCGAACAATGGAAACGTTAACTGCCCTGAAAGCGGCGCACATGGTGGCAACGGTTGTACTGCTGGCCTGTGCGCTGGGTCTGGGCGTCTGGGTTTGGCTTGCGCGGCGCAAGGGTGATGCGACGGCGGGAAGCCGCACCCTGCAACGGCCACGTGTATTTGTCTGGCTGTTGATGGGGCTGGCGCTGCTGAGCATGCCGTTTACCGGCTGGTGGATGGTGCACCTGGTGGGCTGGCCGTTGGGACAGACCTGGTTGCTGGCCTCCAGTGTGTTGTACACCGTGGCGGCACTGGCGTGGTTCTGGCTGCTGGTGCGGCTGAACAAGCTGCGCAAGGCGCCGGGCAGCGTGGGGAAATTCACCTTTGCCTTGGCGTTGTTCAGTTTTGTCTGTTTTATCGCCATTGCCGGGTTGATGGGCGCCAAGCCGGTTTAAGGCATAAGACCGAGTCGGTCCTATCGCTGGCAAGCCAGCTCCTACAGGGTTGAGTTGTGCGCCACATTACCTGTAGGAGCCGGCTTGCCGGCGATGGCGTCTTCAATCGCGCAAACTGATGACCGGCCAGCCCCGCTTCTCAGCCTCGGCCCGCAGGTTCGAATCAGGATCGACAGCGATCGGATTCGTCACCTGCTCCAGCAACGGCAAATCATTCATCGAGTCGCTATAGAAGTAGCTGTCTTCCAGCGTAAACCCGGTTTCTTCCAGCCAGCGATTCAACCGCGTCACCTTGCCTTCGCGGAAGCACGGCACATCGGTGCTGCGTCCGGTGTAGCGGCCGTCGACCATTTCGCATTCGGTGGCGATCAGGGTTTCGACGCCCAGGCGCTCGGCGATCGGCCCGGTGACGAAGCGGTTGGTCGCGGTGATGATCACCAGTTTGTCGCCGGCGGCGCGGTGCTTGGCCAGCAACTCGATAGCCTTGGGCAGCACGATCGGTTCGATGCAGTCGCGCATGTAGTCGCTGTGCCACTGATCCAGCGTAGCCATTTCGGTGCGCCCGAGGACTTCCAGGCAGAAGTTCAGGTAAGCAGCGTTATCCAGTTTTCCGGCCAGGTAATCCTGGTAGAACTCATCGTTGCGCGCCTTGTAGGCGACGGCGTCGAGAAAGCCGCGCTCGCACAGGTAATCGCCCCAGGCGTGATCGCTGTCACCGCCCAGAAGGGTGTTGTCCAAATCGAATAAAGCCAGGCGCATTGCAGTTACCCGCTGAAAAGTCAGTAAAAAGGCGACAAGAATACGGTCTTTTCACAAGAGTGCACATAAGGTAGGAACCTTCGTTGCCGCCTTAACAACCTTTGTGGAACAATGCGGCGACATGCGTTTGCGAGGTTGTTGCCGTGATCGACCCCGATGGTTTTCGCCCCAATGTCGGGATCATTCTGACGAATGACGCCGGCCAGGTGCTATGGGCTCGCCGAATCAATCAAGATGCCTGGCAGTTTCCGCAGGGGGGAATCAACCCCGAAGAGACGCCGGAAGACGCCTTGTACCGCGAGCTGAACGAAGAAGTAGGCCTGGAGCGCGAAGATGTTGAAATTCTCGCCTGCACCCGGGGCTGGTTGCGCTATCGTTTGCCGCAACGTCTGGTACGTACCCACAGCCAACCGCTGTGCATCGGCCAGAAACAGAAATGGTTTCTCCTGCGCCTGATCTCCAACGAGCAGCGGGTGCGGATGGATTTGACCGGTAAACCGGAATTCGATGGCTGGCGCTGGGTCAGCTATTGGTATCCGTTGGGCCAGGTGGTGACATTCAAGCGCGAGGTGTATCGACGCGCTCTCAAAGAGCTTGCCCCGCGCCTTTTAGCGCGCGACTGACGACGGAGTTCGACCCCGAGCCATGCTCAATACGCTGCGCAAGATCGTCCAGGAAGTTAACTCCGCCAAGGATCTCAAGGCGGCGTTGGGGATTATTGTGTTGCGCGTCAAAGAGGCCATGGGCAGCCAGGTCTGCTCGGTCTACCTGCTTGACCCCGAGACCAACCGCTTCGTGCTGATGGCCACCGAGGGCTTGAACAAGCGCTCGATCGGCAAAGTCAGCATGGCACCCAACGAAGGTCTGGTTGGCCTGGTCGGTACGCGCGAAGAACCCCTGAACCTCGAAAACGCTGCGGACCACCCGCGCTACCGCTACTTCGCCGAGACCGGTGAAGAGCGCTTCGCCTCATTTCTCGGGGCACCGATCATTCACCACCGCCGCGTCGTCGGCGTGTTGGTCATTCAGCAAAAAGAACGTCGTCAGTTCGATGAAGGTGAAGAAGCCTTCCTCGTGACCATGAGCGCGCAGCTCGCCGGCGTTATCGCCCACGCCGAAGCCACCGGTTCGATCCGTGGCCTTGGTCGTCAGGGCAAAGGCATCCAGGAAGCCAAGTTCGTCGGCGTGCCGGGTTCGCCGGGTGCGGCTGTGGGTACGGCGGTGGTCATGCTGCCGCCGGCCGATCTGGACGTGGTGCCGGACAAGACCATCACTGACATCGACGCCGAACTCGGGTTGTTCAAGACCGCCATCGAAGGCGTGCGCGCCGACATGCGCGCGTTGTCAGCCAAGCTCGCCACGCAGTTGCGCCCGGAAGAGCGCGCCTTGTTCGACGTCTATTTGATGATGCTCGACGATGCGGCGCTGGGCAGCGAAGTCACCACGGTGATCAAGACCGGTCAGTGGGCCCAGGGCGCGTTGCGCCAGGTGGTCACCGATCACGTCAACCGTTTCGAATTGATGGACGACGCCTACCTGCGCGAGCGCGCCTCGGACGTCAAGGACCTCGGCCGGCGCTTGCTGGCTTATTTGCAGGAAGAGCGCCAGCAAACCCTGGTCTACCCCGACAACACCATCCTGGTCAGTGAAGAACTGACGCCGGCGATGCTTGGCGAGGTGCCGGAAGGCAAGCTGGCCGGCCTGGTGTCGGTGCTCGGTTCCGGTAACTCCCACGTCGCCATTCTCGCCCGCGCCATGGGCATCCCGACCGTGATGGGCCTGGTCGACCTGCCGTACTCCAAGGTCGACGGCATCCAGATGATCGTCGACGGCTACCATGGCGAGGTCTACACCAACCCGAGTGACGTGCTGCGCAAGCAGTTCGCCGAAGTGGTCGAGGAAGAGAAGCAACTGGCCCTCGGGCTGGATGCGCTGCGCGATCTGCCGTGTATCACGGTCGATGGCCACCGCATGCCGCTGTGGGTCAACACCGGCCTGCTGGCGGACGTGGCGCGGGCGCAGAAGCGCGGTGCCGAAGGCGTGGGCCTGTACCGCACCGAAGTGCCGTTCATGATCAACCAGCGTTTTCCGAGCGAAAAGGAACAACTGGCGATCTACCGCGAACAACTGGCCGCGTTCCACCCGCAACCGGTGACCATGCGCACCCTGGACATCGGTGGCGACAAGTCACTGTCGTACTTCCCGATCAAGGAAGACAACCCGTTCCTCGGCTGGCGCGGCATTCGCGTCACCCTCGACCACCCGGAAATCTTCCTGGTGCAGACCCGTGCCATGCTCAAGGCCAGCGAAGGCTTGAACAACCTGCGCATTCTGCTGCCGATGATCTCCGGCATTCATGAATTGGAAGAAGCACTGCACCTGATCCACCGCGCCTGGGGCGAAGTGCGCGACGAAGGCTGTGACGTGCCGATGCCGCCGATTGGCGTGATGATCGAAATCCCGGCGGCGGTGTACCAGACCAAGGAGCTGGCGCGGCAAGTCGACTTCCTGTCGGTCGGTTCCAACGACCTGACCCAATACCTGTTGGCCGTGGACCGCAACAACCCGCGGGTCGCCGACCTTTACGACTACCTGCACCCGGCGGTGCTTCAGGCATTGCAGAACGTTGTGCGTGACGCCCATGCCGAAGGCAAGCCGGTGAGCATCTGCGGTGAAATGGCCGGTGACCCGGCGGCGGCCGTTCTGTTGATGGCGATGGGTTTCGACAGCCTGTCGATGAACGCCACCAACTTGCCGAAGGTGAAGTGGATGCTGCGCCAGATCAACCTGAGCAAGGCCCGGGAATTGCTGGCCGAGCTGATGACCATCGACAACCCGCAGGTTATCCACAGCTCGCTGCAACTGGCGCTGAAGAACCTCGGGTTAGCGCGGATGATCAATCCGGCGGCGATCAAAGCCCTCTAAACCCTGCTGGCCTTATCGCTGGCAAGCCAGCTCCCACAGGTTTTTCAGGTGTTCACAAAATTTGTGTTCGCCGAAGAGCCCTGTGGGAGCTGGCTTGCCAGCGATAGCGTCCGTCCAGGCGCCGCTAAACCAGAATCTCCACTTCCCCAAGATGCCCGCCATACGGCCCGAAACTGCGTTCGACGATATGCCGCGTGCCATCCGCCTGCACAATCAACGCCGTACTCGCCCGCGTCCCATAACTCTGGCTGGCAATGAACACACTCGACAGCAACGTCTCGGTCGCCAGCCCCACGCCGGTATCCGGCAACTCGGCAAACGGCGCGGTCTGCGCATCGCTCAATAACGCCAGCAGTGCCTGAGGCTGCGGATCATCCAGCACCTCGCTCAACGCCGCCCTGGCCTTGAGCAGCTTTGGCCACGGCGTATCCAGCCCGGCATTGGATAACCCGTAGACCCCCGGGGCCAGCATGACGGCTTCCGATTCCCGTTGATTGAAGTGCCAGAGCTCATGGGGATTGCCGACCAGCAGGTTAAAGCCACCATACTCCAGCGAACGGTCGACAACGTCGGCTAAATAGTCGTCAATTGTCAGTTCCCCGGTGAGAAACCGCGCGACCAGCTCCCCACGAGATTTGCGCCCTGGCGGTCGGTGAGGGTCACGGATGTTGGTCAGCGCCGCAAAACGTCCGTTGGCACCGACACCGAGCCAGGTGCCGCCGGCCTCGAGGTCACGCCCCGCATGCACCTGCGGCGCTTCGGGCCATGGCGCCAGAGGGAGGCTGGGGCGGGCATAGAATTCGTCGCGATTGGCCGCCACGACCAGCGGCTGGGCATGACCCGGTCGCCAGGCAAAAACAATCAGGCACATAAGGGAGTCCTTGTGTGTTTTTTGCCCACTCTACGCAGACATCGCTCATCGATCCATCGCCTTGCACAGTGGAGCTTGAGGCCATGCATCCGTTACCATGCCGCTCCGGTTTTGGGGATGCGGGCGGGACAACCATGGAATTTCTGCTCTATCTGGCGCTCGGCGCCTGTGCAGGTGTGCTTGCCGGGCTGTTTGGCGTGGGTGGCGGGATCATCATCGTCCCGGTGCTGGTGTTCAGCTTCAAGGCCCAAGGGTTCGATCCGTCGATCCTCACGCACCTGGCGGTGGGGACGTCCCTGGCGACGATCATCTTTACCTCGGTCAACGCGGTCCGCGAGCATCACCGCCGTGGCGCCGTGCGTTGGCCGATCTTCATGTGGATGACCGTCGGCATTCTGATCGGTGCCGGGTTCGGCGCCTTGACGGCGGAAGCGATTTCCGGCCCCAACCTGCAGAAACTCATTGGTGTATTTGCCCTGGTGATCGCAGCTCAATTGGCACTGGAGGTCAAACCCAAGGCCAGCCGAACCGTGCCGGGCAAACTCGGTCTGACCGTGGCCGGCAGCGTGATTGGCTGGGCCTCGGCGATTTTCGGCATTGGCGGCGGTTCGTTGACCGTGCCATTCCTGACCTGGCGCAGCGTACCGATGCAGCAAGCCGTGGCCACTTCATCGGCCTGTGGGCTGCCGATTGCCTTGGCCAGTGCATTAAGTTTCATGATTCTGGGCTGGCACGAACCGTTGCTTCCGGCCCATAGTCTCGGTTTTGTTTATTTACCGGCGCTGCTGGGCATTGCCCTGACCAGCATGGTGTTCGCCCGTTTGGGCGCGCGACTGGCCCACAGGTTGTCGCCGAGGTTGCTGAAAAGGCTGTTTGCCGCTTTGCTGTTCTGCGTCGGTCTGAACTTTCTAGTCTGAAGCATCTGCTCTGACGCACAGCGCAATCCTGGCTTAATCCTGAGGTGGCAGCGTCGCCCGGGAATTTTTAAGATTTGAACTCTAACGAGGAGTCGCAATGCTGCCTTACCCGCAGATCGACCCGGTGGCCCTGGCCATCGGTCCGCTGAAAATCCACTGGTACGGCCTGATGTACCTGATCGGCATCGGCGGCGCCTGGCTGCTGGCCTCCCGCCGGCTGAACCGCTTCGACCCGACCTGGACCAAGGAGAAACTCTCCGACATGGTGTTCTGGATGTCGATGGGGGTGATCGTCGGCGGGCGCCTGGGTTATGTGCTGTTCTACGACCTGAGCGCCTATCTGGCCAACCCGACGCTGATTTTCGAAGTGTGGAAGGGCGGCATGTCGTTCCACGGCGGTTTCATCGGCGTGATGCTGGCGGCGTTGTGGTTCGGTAAAAAGAACAACAAGTCGTTCTTCCAGCTGATGGATTTCGTTGCGCCGATGGTGCCGATTGGCCTGGGGGCCGGGCGTATCGGCAACTTCATCAATGCCGAGCTGTGGGGCAAGCCGACCGACGTGCCGTGGGCGATGATCTTCCCGCCGTTCAGCGACCCGGCGCAGTTGCCGCGTCACCCCTCGCAGCTATACCAATTCGCCCTCGAAGGTGTGGCGCTGTTCCTGATCCTCTGGCTGTTCTCGCGCAAGCCGCGGCCGACCATGGCGGTATCGGGGATGTTCGCGCTGTTCTATGGCATCTTCCGTTTCATCGTCGAGTTCGTCCGCGTACCGGACGCGCAACTGGGCTATCTGGCCTGGAATTGGCTGACCATGGGCCAGGTGCTGTGCCTGCCGATGATCGTCGGCGGTCTGGTCCTGATCTGGCTGGCGTATCACCGCGCCCCGGCAACGCCAGCGGCAGCCGTATAAAATTCGAACCCCGCAGCGATGGCTGCGGGTTCAAGGACACAGGTAACTCATGAAGCAATATCTCGAACTGGTCGCCCACGTCATCAAGAACGGCACCAAGCAGGCCAACCGTACCGGCGTGAACACCATCAGTTTTCCCGGTGCGATGCTGCGTTATGACCTGCAGGAAGGTTTTCCGGCGATCACCACGCGCAAGATGGCCTTCAAATCGGCCATCGGCGAAATGTGCGGATTCCTGCGTGGCGTGAACAACGCTGCCGAATTTCGTGCCTTGGGCTGCAAGGTCTGGGACCAGAACGCCAACGAAAACGCCCAGTGGCTGGCCAACCCGTTCCGCCAGGGCGAAGACGACCTTGGTGAAATCTACGGCGTGCAATGGCGCAAATGGCCAGCGTACAAGCAGATTCCGCTCAGCAACCCGGCCGCCATCGAGCAGACCCTCAAGCAAGGTTATCGCCAGATTGCCGAAGGCGAGGAAGACGGCCAGGCCTATGTGGTGCTGTACAAGGCCATCGACCAGGTTCGCCAGTGCATCGACACCATCATCAAGGACCCGGGCAGCCGTCGCATCCTGTTCCACGGCTGGAACTGCGCCCAGCTTGATGAAATGGCCTTGCCGCCGTGCCACCTGCTGTACCAGTTCCACCCGAATGTCGAGACCAGGGAGATCTCCTTGACCCTCTACATCCGCTCCAACGACCTGGGCCTGGGCACGCCGTTCAACCTCACCGAAGGCGCCGCGCTGCTGAGCCTGATCGGTCGCCTGACGGGCTACACGCCACGCTGGTTCACCTATTTCATCGGTGATGCGCACGTCTACGAAAATCACCTGGACATGCTCAACGAACAGCTCAAGCGTGAACCGTTCCCAATGCCGAAACTGGTGATTTCCGACCGTGTGCCGGAGTTTGCCAAGACAGGTGTGTATCAGCCGGAATGGCTGGAGCTGGTGGAGCCGGGCGACTTCTCGCTGGAAGGCTACGAGCACCACGCGCCAATGACCGCACCGATGGCGGTCTGAAGTTCACGCATCCACCTGTAGGAGCGAGCTTGCTCGCGATGTACGTGAACGATGACGCGTATTGTCTGAAAAAATGCGTCGTCCTTGAGTTCATCGCGAGCAAGCTCGCTCCTACAGGGGGATTGTGTCAGTGGCCGTGACTGCGGCCGACATGGGAGTGCTCAGCCTCTGTCGGCACAACCCCGCCGCTCACTTCCAGCCGCTGCAAAATCCCGCATTGATCGATACCCGGCCCCTCGCCGCAGCGTTGGCGCAGGTCGAGCAGTTGTGCCTGCAAGGCCAGCAGGCCGTCGATCCGCGCCTTGACGTGATGGATGTGCTCGTCGATCAGTGCGTTGACGCTTTCGCACTGGTCCTGCGGACTGTCGCGAAACGCCAGCAGGCTGCGGATTTCCTCGAGGGTCATGTCGAGGGTGCGACAGTTGCGGATGAAGGTCAGGCGCTCGGCGTGGGCCTGGGTGTAGACGCGATAGTTGCCGTCACTGCGGGCCGGTTCCGGCAAAAGGTTCTCGCGCTCGTAGTAGCGGATCGTCTCTACGGCGCAGTCCGTGAGTTTCGCCAATTCTCCAATCTTCATGACGACAATCTCCAAAACTCCAAAATGGGTGCTTGACCCTATAGTGGCTACAGGGTCTTTACTGGGCAACAGGCACTCTTATGGACGCAACCAATGAGCGATTCTCAGCATACCCACAAACCTGTGGCCGAACATGAAATCAGCGTTAAGCTCCGGCCCTTGCCCAAGCATGACCATGGCGGTCACGGCGACGCT
This sequence comes from Pseudomonas sp. AP3_22 TE3818, assembly GCF_053628995.1. Taxonomy (NCBI): domain Bacteria; kingdom Pseudomonadati; phylum Pseudomonadota; class Gammaproteobacteria; order Pseudomonadales; family Pseudomonadaceae; genus Pseudomonas; species Pseudomonas sp. AP3_22 TE3818. Next base: position 411,866 of record NZ_JBRJHL010000001.1, read on the forward strand.
TGCTGTTCATCAAGAACGGCAGCGCCTGCGCGGGTCACCCTGAGCGAATCGCCGACGGCGGGTGCCCGTCTGAGCAGCTTTCGCATCGAGGCGATGGACTGTCCGACCGAGCAGACGCTGATCCAGAACAAGCTAAGCAAGCTGACAGGCGTGCAGCAGCTGGAGTTCAATCTGATCAACCGGGTGCTCGGCGTGACCCACGATTTGCCAGGCACCGAGCCAATCATCGAGGCGATCAAGTCCCTGGGCATGCACGCCGAACCGCTGGTGCAGGGGACTGAAACACCGGCAGCGAAACCCGACAGGAAACACTGGTGGCCATTGGCGTTGTCCGGTGTGGGCGCATTGCTGGCGGAAGTCATCCACTTCACCGCTACCGCGCCGGATTGGGTGGTCGCGGTCATTGCGCTGGTGTCCATCCTCAGCGGCGGTCTCGGCACCTATAAAAAGGGCTGGATCGCGCTCAAGAACCTCAATCTGAATATCAACGCACTGATGAGCATTGCCGTCACCGGCGCCGTCCTGATCGGTCAATGGCCGGAAGCGGCGATGGTGATGTTCCTGTTCACCGTGGCCGAGCTGATCGAGGCTCGCTCCCTGGATCGTGCGCGCAATGCCATCGGCGGGCTGATGCAGATGGCGCCGGAGCAGGCGACGGTGTTGCAGGCCGACGGCAGTTGGGTCGAGCAGGATGTCAAAATCATCGAAATCGGCGCACGGGTGCGGGTGCGTCCCGGCGAACGCATTGGTCTGGACGGCGAAGTGCTGTCCGGGCGTTCGACCATCGATCAGGCGCCCATTACCGGGGAAAGTCTGCCGGTGGAGAAAACCGTCGGCGACAAAGTGTTCGCCGGTACCATCAATCAGGCCGGTTCCCTTGAGTACGCGGTCACCGCCGTCGCGGGTAATTCGACCCTGGCCCGCATCATCCACGCCGTTGAACAGGCGCAAGGCGCGCGGGCGCCGACCCAGCGATTCGTCGATCAATTTTCGAAAATCTACACCCCGGCAGTGTTTGTCCTTGCGCTGGCAGTGGCGGTTATCCCACCGCTGTTCATGGGCGCGTTGTGGTTTGACTGGATCTATCGGGCGCTGGTGTTGTTGGTGGTGGCGTGCCCGTGCGCACTGGTGATTTCCACGCCAGTGACCATCGTCAGCGGTCTTGCGGCGGCGGCGCGCAAAGGGATCCTGGTCAAGGGCGGGGTCTATCTGGAGGGCGGTTACAAGCTCGACTACCTGGCCCTGGACAAGACCGGCACCATCACCCACGGCAAGCCGGTGCAGACCGATTACCTGTCGCTGGACCCGACCGCCGATGCATCGACCCCGGCCATTGCCGCCGCGCTGGCCGGGCGCTCGGATCACCCGGTTTCCCTGGCCATCGCCAAAGCGGCTGTGGATAACCAAAGCGCGACGCTGATTGTGGATAACTTCGAAGCCCTGGGCGGGCGCGGTGTGCGCGGCGAGATCAACGGCCAGCTCTACCACTTGGGCAACCATCGTCTGGTGGAGGACCTCGGGCTGTGTTCGCCAGCACTGGAAGAAAAACTGTTTGCCCTGGAAAAGCAGGGCAAGTCGGTGGTGCTGCTGCTTGATGCGTTCGGTCCTTTGGCACTGTTCGCTGTCGCCGATACGGTAAAGGCGTCCAGTCGCGAAGCCATCGAGCAACTGCATGACCTGGGGATCAAAACCCTGATGCTCACTGGCGATAACGTCCACACCGCGCAAGCCATTGCCGCGCAGGTCGGCATCGACGAAGCCAGGGGCGACCTGTTGCCGGGGGACAAATTGCAGTCTATCGAGGCCCTTTATGCCCAGGGGCACCGGGTCGGGATGGTTGGCGACGGTATCAACGACGCGCCTGCGCTGGCGCGTTCCGAGATCGGTTTCGCCATGGCCGCCGCGGGCACCGATACCGCTATCGAAACCGCCGATGTCGCCCTGATGGACGATGATTTGCGCAAGATCCCTGCATTCATTCGCCTGTCGCGGCAGACGTCGAGCATCCTCAAACAGAACATCGCCCTGGCGTTGGTCATCAAGGCGATCTTTCTTGGGGTAACCTTCGCCGGGGTCGCTACCATGTGGATGGCAGTGTTCGCCGACATGGGCGTGAGTTTGCTGGTGGTGTTCAACGGTTTGCGCCTGCTGCGCAAGTAAAGAATGAGGGGCGGTTGTGCTGAGTGCCGAGCTGAAGGCGTTTTACATGGTGGCCCGCCTGGGCAGCATTACCCAGGCTGCCAAAAAGCTTGGCCTGAGCCAGCCGACGGTGACGACGCAGATCCGCAACCTGGAAAGTCAGTATTCGGTCGAGCTGTTCTACCGTGGCGGTCGGCGTCTCAGTGTCAGCGAGGAGGGGGCGCGGCTGCTGCCGATGGTCAAGGTGCTGATGCAGCAGGAAGCCGACATCGAGTTTTTCCTGCGTAACTGCGGCCAGGTCCAAGGCACATTGCGCATTGCCGCCACGGCGCCGTATTACATCCTCGACCTGGTGAAAACCTTTCGCGAGCGCTTGCCGCAGGTGGAGGTGTCGGTGGAAATCGGCAATTCCCAGCAAGTACTCGAAGCGCTGGAAGAGTACAGGGTCGATGTCGCGGCGTCGTCGCAGTTGCTCGATGACGCGCGCCTGATTCGCCGGGTGCTCGGCAGCGATCCGCTGGTGCTGGCGGTGCATCGCAATCATCCACTGGCGGTTCATGATCACGTACCACTTGGCGCCCTGGCCGGGCATACCCTGCTGATGCGCGAACCGGGCTCGACCACCCGCCGCCTGACCGAAGCGTTGCTGGCCAGCGCCGGGGTGAGTTTTGGGCCGCTGCTGGAGATCGGCAGCCGCGAATCGATCCGCGAGGCGGTGCTGCGCAACATCGGCATCAGCATCATCGCCCGGCAGGAAGTACCCCATGATCCGCAACTACGGGTGCTGACCATCGAGAATGCGCCGCAGATTCCCGAATACCTGTATTGCCTCAAGGAACGCAAAGGCGCGCGGTTGCCGGCGGCGTTTCTGGGGTTAGCGCAGGAAATGGCGCCGGTCTGACATCTTCGGTGACTGTTCGGGCCTCATCGCTGGTAAGCCAGCTCCTACAGGGGAATGCGAAACCTTGTAGGAGCTGGCTTGCCAGCGATAGCGTCAGATCAGACAACACTCAACCAAAATCCTTGAATACCACTATCGGCAGTTTTTGCCTTACTGCCACATGACGGACTCATTACAACCCTAGGATGGCCTTCATCTGCTAGATGAGGTCCGTCCATGAACAACTCGATCGCTACTGCCCTGACCAATCCTGGCGCCCCGATGAAGGTGCGCGGCGTACAGAAACGTTTCGGCGCTTTCACGGCGCTGGATAACGTTTCACTCGACGTGGCGGCCGGTGAGTTGGTGTGCCTGCTGGGTCCGTCGGGCTGTGGCAAGACCACCTTGCTGCGCTGCATCGCCGGCCTGGAAAAGCAGGACCGCGGCGAGTTGTACCTGGGTGATCGCGAGGTTTCCCACATGGCGCCCCAGGCGCGGGACTACGGCATTCTGTTCCAGTCCTACGCGTTGTTCCCCAATCTCACCGTTGAAGCGAACATTGCTTACGGCCTCGCCGGCAATGGTCGCGACCCGATTCGCCAGCGAGTCGGTCAGATGCTGGAACTGGTCGGCCTGAGCGGCAGCGAGAAAAAATATCCCGGTCAGTTGTCCGGTGGTCAGCAGCAGCGGGTTGCACTGGCTCGCGCTCTGGCCCCGGCGCCTTCGCTGTTGCTGCTCGACGAGCCGATGTCGGCCCTCGATGCCCGGGTGCGGGAGCATTTGTGCACCGAACTGCGCCAGCTGCAACGCAACCTCGGCATCACCACCCTGATGGTGACCCACAATCAGGACGAGGCCATGCTGATGGCTGACCGTATCGCCGTGATGAACAACGGCAAAGTCGAGCAGTACGCCACGCCGCAGGAAATCTACAACCGCCCGGCCACGCCGTTCGTGGCGGAGTTCGTCGGCCAGGGCAACTGGTTGCCGTTCCAGCGCAGCAGCGACAGCCACGCCCAGGTCGGCGGCATGAACATGCGCCTGGCCGACGGCAGCGCCAAGACCGCCTCGGGCCGCTTGTTCTGCCGCCCCGAAGCGATCAACGTCAATCCGCTGGTGCACGAGGAAAACCTGTTCCCGGCCAAGGTTCGTGAGATCACCTTCCTCGGCAACCGCTGCCGCATGAGCTTCGAACTCGATCATTTGCCGGGCCATGCGCTGTTGGCGGAACTGGCACCGGAAGCCATGCCGCGCCTTGGCGCCCAGCAGATCATGGTCGCCTTGCCGCCACGCAGCCTGCAGGTGTTTGCCTGATGAGCGCGAACATCGCGCTGCCGCTGCCACACAAGCAGGTTCGGCAGACTTCCCGTGCCGAGATCGGTGACCGGCTGTTCGTGGTCGGCGGCAAAGTGCTTCTGCTGGTGTTGTTGGGTGTTGCCGTATTGATGCCGTTGCTGGCGATCTTCTGGCGTGGTTTCAGCGCTGAAGCCGGGCAGGGTGGTGGTTGGGTTGCTGCGAAAGAACTGGTGACCAGCGAGAACTTCCACTGGTTGCTCGGCAACAGTCTGAAGGTTTCCCTCAGCGTCGCGGCGATTGTCGTACCCCTGGCTTACCTGTTTGCCTACGCGCTGCAACGCACCATGATTGCGGGTAAAGGCCTCTGGCGTGGCATTTCCCTGCTGCCATTGATGGCGCCGTCGATGCTGCCCGGGATTGCGCTGGTTTACCTGTTCGGCAACCAGGGCATGCTGCGTGGCCTGCTCTCGGACAACATCTACGGCTTCTGGGGCATTGTTCTGGGTGAGGTGATCTACACCTTCCCGCACGCCTTGATGATTCTTCTGTCGGCCTTGTCCCTGGCGGATGCGCGACTGTTCGATGCGGCTTCAAGCATGGGCGCCAGTCCGGCGAAAGCGTTCCGCAGCATCACTTGGCCGGCGACCCGTCAGGCGGTTTTCGCAGCGTTCTGCCTGGTGTTCACCCTGACCATCACTGATTTCGGGGTTCCGGTGGTGGTCGGTGGCGACTATCAAGTGCTGGCACTGGAAGCCTATAAAGCCGTGGTCGGCCAACAGCAATTCGGCCGCGGTGCCTTGATCGGCATGGTGTTGTTGCTGCCGGCGCTGTTCAGCTTTGGCGTCGATGCCTGGTTGCGTCGCCGTCACGGCGACGCCATGAGCGGTCGTGCCCAGGTGTTCAAGCCTGCACCATCGAAACTGCGCGACGCGTGCTACCTGGCCATCGTCTTGTTGATCAGCGCTGCGTTGCTGCTGGTGTTCGGCATGGCGGTGTTCTCGTCGCTGGTGAAGTTCTGGCCGTACAACCTGTCGCTGTCGCTCAACCACTACCAGTTCAATGAAACCGCCGGCGGTGGCTGGCAGGCCTATGGCAACAGCTTGAAGATGGCCTTGGGCACGGCGTTGATCGGCAGCCTGCTGATTTTCACCGGCGCCTACCTGATGGAAAAAACCAGGGGCCAGCGCGGCCTGAACCTGACCTTGCGCATGCTCAGTTTCGTACCGATGGCGGTGCCGGGCCTGGTGTTGGGGTTGGGTTACGTCTTCTTTTTCAACCTCACCGGCAACCCGCTGCATGCGCTGTACGGGACCATGACCCTGCTGATCGTCTGCACCATTGCGCACTATCTGACCACCGCGCAAATGACCGCCACCACCGCATTGCGTCAACTCGATGCCGAGTTCGAAGCCGCCGCGCTGTCGCTCAAGGCGCCGCTGTACCGCCACTACTTGCGCGTCACCGTGCCGATCTGCCTGCCGGCTTTGCTGGACATCGTGCGCTACCTGTTCGTCTCGGCCATGACCACCGTCTCGGCAGCGATCTTCCTCTACAGCCCCGACACCATCCTCGCGGCGGTGGCGGTGCTGAACATGGACGACGCCGGCAACGTCGGCGGCGCGGCGGCGATGTCGACCCTGATTCTGTTCACCTCGGCGGGCGTGTCCCTGCTGCTGGCCTGGGCCTCGCGCGGTTTGCTGCGCCGCTCCCAGGCCTGGCGGCAGACCGCGCCCGGTCACTGATCCACACCCTCAACTCAACTACAGGAAAACGATCATGTTCAAGCCCCTGGCCCTGGCCGCTGCTGTCCTCACCGCTTTCAGCCTGAACGCCTTTGCGGCGAAGACCGAGTTGACGGTGTACACCGCCCTCGAAGCCGAACAGCTGAAAACCTATAAAGAAGCCTTCGAAAAGGCCAACCCGGACGTCGAAATCAAGTGGGTGCGTGATTCCACCGGCATCATCACGGCCAAGTTGCTCGCCGAAAAAGCCCGCCCGCAGGCTGACGCCGTGTGGGGCCTGGCGGCTTCCAGCCTGGCGATCCTCGACCAGCAGGGCATGCTGCAAAGCTATGCACCGAAGGACCTGGGCAAGATCGGCGTCAACTACCGCGACGCCGCCAACCCGCCAGCCTGGGTCGGCATGGACGTCTGGGCCGCGACCATTTGCTTCAACACCGTCGAAGCCGAGAAGCAGGGCCTGACCAAGCCCGTGAGCTGGCAAGACCTGACCAAGCCTGAGTACAAAGGCAAGATCGTCATGCCGAACCCGGCATCGTCCGGCACTGGCTTCCTCGACGTCAGCGCCTGGCTGCAAACCTTCGGCGAGAAGCAGGGCTGGGCCTACATGGACGGCCTGCACCAGAACATCGGCCAGTACGTTCACTCCGGTTCCAAGCCTTGCAAACTGGCGGCTGCGGGTGAATTCCCGATCGGTATCTCCTTCGAGTACCCGGCCGTTCAACTGAAACGCCAGGGCGCACCGCTGGACATCATCCTGCCGAAGGAAGGCCTGGGCTGGGAAATCGAAGCGACTGCCGTGATCAAGGGCACTGCCCACGAGGAAGCCGCGAAGAAACTGGCTGACTTCTCCGCCAGCCCTGAGGCGATGGAGTTGTACAAAGAAAACTTCGCCGTGCTCGCCCAGCCTGGCATCGCCAAGCCGCAAACCGAACTGCCAGCCGACTACGAACAGCGCCTGATCAAGAACGACTTCGCCTGGGCCTCGAAGAATCGCGATGACATCCTGACCGAATGGCGCAAGCGTTATGACGGCAAGTCCGAGAAAGTGGCGGCCAAGTAAGATCTTTATCGGCTGAAAGGGCCTCTTCGCGAGCAAGCCCGCTCCCACAGGAAAATGCGTTCCAATGTGGGAGCGGGCTTGCCCGCGAAAGCGGTCTACCATTCACCACCAGTCTCACTGATCGGGAGACTTCCGATGCACAGCCATGAACAAACCGTCGCCAAGGTCTTCGCCCTCTACGAGCGCTTTGGCGACAGCGATTACATCGGCGAGCCGGTGTCGCAGATCGAGCACATGTCCCAGGCTGCCCAATGCGCGATGGCCGAAGGCTTCGACGACGAAGTCGTGCTGGCGGCGTTCTTCCACGATATCGGGCACATCTGCGCCGAGGGTGCCGAGAACATGGGCGGCTATGGCGTGGTCAGCCACGAACGACTGGGCGCCGATTATTTGCGCAATGCCGGCTTCAGCGAACGCCTGGCTCGGTTGGTGGAGTACCACGTCCAGGCCAAGCGTTATCTGACACTCAGGGAACCGGGGTACTACGAACGCCTGAGCGAAGCCAGTCGCCGGACCCTGGAATATCAGGGGGGTGTGATGACCGAAGCCGAAGCCGATGCCTTCGAGCAGGACCCGTTGTGCAAAGTCAGTTTGCGCATGCGCCAGTGGAATGAGCAGGCCAAGGAAATGCATGTGCCGGTGATTGATCTGGCTGTGTTGAAAGACAAGGCGGTGCGGTTGTTGGCGGCGTGAGCCTTTAAAACGAGTCGCTGCCATCGCGGGCAAGCCCGCTCCCACAATGATTTGTGGTGACACAGATCTTGTGTGCACCACAGAGCCTGTGGGAGCGGGCTTGCCCGCGAAGGCGCCGGATCAGCCCCTACAAATCTCTTGCCAACACCTCAACCTGCTCCTGCCGCTCCGCCTGATTCAACTTCGGATGCGGGTTCAACGACGACCACTGCGGATGCGCCCGCGCCTTGTTCAACGCCTCGGGCAGCTTGCCTTCGCGCCAGCTCTTGTCCTGAGGCGTGGCCACCTGGATGCTGTCCATCGCCGCATGCCCACGGGCGTTCAGCGCTTGCAGCAATTGCCGCTGGCGCAGCGCCAACAGGCGCAGCACGTTGTCATCCACCGTCAGTTCGCGCTGGCCCTTGATCTTGCCCAGCAAGCGGCTGCCATAACTGCGCGCGGTTTGCAGGGCGCCACCGGCGATGGCGCCGGCCAGTGCAGCGGCGCCGAGCGTAATCCCGCCCACCAGCAAATCGACCCCGGCCCCCGCAGCAGCACCCGCCGCGATACCACCACCGACGCGCACACCCAGTTGCTTGAGGGTTTCCGGGTTGAACAGGTCATCGCCCCAACGGCCATCGAGCAGCGGCAAATCACTGGCCGCGGCATCCTGTGGGCGGAAGGCGTAGAGCTTGAGCAGGGCCTCGACGCAACGCTGCTCACGCTGGCGTACGGCCTTGCGCAATTCGCTGATCGCCTGTTGTTCCTGCTCGGCTTCACTGACCACGCTGCGCCGGCAAGCCGCGCAATCGATCAGCAATTCGGCAATCAGTCGCTCCGCGCTTTGTTGGCGAGCCAGGCGCTGGGCCTGCTGATCGGCGATCAGGCGCTCGAGTTGTGGCCGGGCCGTTTCCAGCAGCAGGGCGAGACTTTCATAGAGTCGACGCTCGCCATCTTCCGGCGGCGCGACACTGTCGAAACGCACCAGGGCATGCAGACCCAGCCGCGCCAGCGCTTCACGCCAGGCCGGTTCGCGGTGGTTGGCGCTGCTGACGAAATTCAGCACCGGCAGCAAGGGTTTGCCGCAACTGGCCAACACTTCCAGCTCGTCGCGATACTTGGCCAGCACCGGCTCACGGGCGTCGATCACATAAAGACCGGCATCCGACGCCAGCAACTGGCGCAGCACCTTGGCTTCCTGTTCGAAGCGTTGCCGGGCTTCGCTGCCCTCAAGGAAACGCGCCAGGCGTGCCGGACCGTCGAGGCGTTCACCCGGGCGTTCCAGGCGTTCGAGGTAATCGAGCAGGGCGATGGCGTCTTCCAGGCCCGGGGTGTCGTAGAGGTCGAGCAGTGGCTCGCCGTCCACCGACAACCGCGCGCCTTCGACGTGCCGCGTGGTACTGGGACGATGGGACACTTCACCGAAACCGACATCGCGGGTCAGGGTGCGCAACAACGAGGTTTTACCGACGTTGGTGTGACCGACCACAGCGAGTTTCAGAGGCTGCTTCCTGGTGTCAGTCATGACCCGTCTCCAGCCAGTTCATCGGTGCACAATCGGCAAACGGCAACTCAAGCTGTTGCAGCGCCAAGTGCCAGTCGCCCAGGCGCTCGGCGTCCAGTGCTTCACCGGGCGGCGCCTGCAGCAACCACACGCGGGTGGCGCTGGCGCTGCGGGCCAGTTCGGCAATCAAGGCCAGGCTGCCGCGATCCGGCGAACGCCGTGGATCGCAGGCGATGGCCAGGCGTGCCGGGGGGAAGCGGCTCAGTTGTTCGAGGAGTTTGTGCCGCGATTCGCGACTGTCGAGGATGCCGGCGTTGCTCACGGTTTTCGGCAATGGCGGTGGCCACGGGCGTTGGTCGTCCAGTTCGATGGCGACCAACAGCGCACCGTCGCTGTGCTGCTCGGTGACACCGCTTTCCACGCGATGCAGTTGCGCCGGTGCCGCATCGCTGACGCCGAGGCGTTCGCTGGTGGGCATCAAGCGTTCGCGCAGCTGCGCGTAACCGGGCAGGTTCAAATCCAGACGCAGCGCTGTTTGCCCTGTCTTCCAGCGCCACAGGCAAAACAGCGCGAGTAGCAGGCGCGGCAAAACGCCGTAGACCAGTAGCACACCCACCAGCCAGGCGGCCCAGGCCTGGCGGGCGCTTTCGATGTTGAGTGCGGCATCGCCACTGGCGCGGATCATCTCTACGGTCGGCACACTGAAGCCAAGCAGGGCCGGCAACGCACCCAGCGCCTGGGTGACGGCGATAAAGGTGTCGGCACTGAGGATCGTGGTTTCCCAGACGAAGCCGTAGCGCCGGGTCGCCATCAACATCAGCAGGATCACCAGCGCGCTGAGCATCGCCAGCAGCCACAGGCTGTTGACCAGCACGCCAATGGCCCAGCGATTGAGTTTCTGCCGTTGCAGTAACAGGAGCAGGGCGGGGGCCAACTGCGCGGCTTTCGCGTCACGAGCGAGTTTTTCACTGAGCCATAGCCACAGGCGTCCGAGGCTGGCGCCGTGTTCGCCGGCAAACACCAGTCCCAACGCCCAGCTCAGCAGCAGGACCAGATTGAGCCCAAGCAGGCTGCCCAGGGCCCAGAACACATTCACCGGGTGCAGGCCGTCGCCCATAGCCGCGAAGGCCAGGCCGGCGCCGCTGATCACGGCCAGTACCGCCAACACCAGCAGCGCCAACCGCGCGCCTTGCAGCCAGTGTTTGAGGGCTGTAGTCAGGCCATCGCGTTCAGCGAGCCACAGGGCGCGGCGTTGAATGCGCGCCGGCAAATCGCCGCCGGCGCTGCGGGCCAGTCGGTTGGCTTCCAGGTCTTCCAGGGGGCCTGCGTGTTCTTCACGCAGGCGGATGGTTTCTGTCAGCCAGAGGGTATTGAGTTCAGTCACGCGGCATCCCGTCGCTTAAATGAGCTGTGAGCATAACCGCTGTGGCGCTTATCGGCGAAAGCGAGGCTCTGGTATCCTCGCCGGCATGACTAAATCACTCCCCCTCAGCCTGATCGCAGCCCTCGGTGAAAACCGTGTGATCGGCGTCGACAACAGCATGCCCTGGCACTTGCCGGGGGACTTCAAATATTTCAAGGCCACCACCCTCGGCAAGCCGATCATCATGGGTCGCAAGACCTGGGATTCCCTCGGTCGTCCGCTGCCGGGCCGCCTGAACATCGTGGTCAGTCGCCAGGCGGATCTGCAGCTCGAAGGCGCGGAGGTTTATCCGTCGCTGGAAGCCGCCGTCGTTCGCGCCGAAGCATGGGCGAAGGAACAGGGTGTCGATGAACTGATGCTGATTGGCGGCGCGCAGTTGTATGCGCAAGGGCTGGCGCAGGCTGATCGGTTGTACCTGACCCGCGTGGCGTTGAGCCCGGAAGGGGATGCCTGGTTTCCGGAGTTTGATTTGAAGGAGTGGAAACTGGTTTCCAACGTTGAAAACCCGGCATTAGACGGTAAGCCAGCGTACAACTTCGAAGTTTGGGAAAAAGTCTGAAAGCATCGCTGGCAAGCCAGCTCCCACAGTATCCAAGGTGAATCACCTATTGCGTGAACACCATAGATCCCTGTAGGAGCTGGCTTGCCAGCGATGAGGGCAGGTCAGGCAACGTAGAATTTTAAGCGTGCGCCAACGCCGAATGCTCATCCGCATCCAACAGCGCCTTGTCCGTCTGCTGCATCACCTGACTGGTGATCGCCCCGGCCGTCATCGAACCACTCACGTTCAGCGCCGTACGCCCCATATCAATCAGCGGCTCGACCGAAATCAGCAACGCCACCAGTGACACCGGCAAGCCCATTGCCGGCAGCACGATCAACGCGGCAAAGGTCGCGCCACCACCGACACCGGCCACACCGGCCGAGCTCAGCGTCACAATCGCCACCAGCGTCGCGATCCACAGCGGGTCCAGCGGGTTGATGCCCACGGTCGGCGCCACCATCACCGCCAACATCGCCGGGTACAGACCGGCACAGCCGTTCTGGCCAATGGTCGCGCCGAACGAAGCGGCGAAACTGGCGATGGACTGCGGGATGCCCAGGCGGCTGGTCTGCGCTTCGATACTCAACGGAATCGTCGCTGCGCTGGAGCGGCTGGTGAAGGCAAACGTCAGCACCGGCCAGATCTTGCGGAAGAACCGCAGCGGGTTGATCCCGGCGGCCGACACCAGCACGCCATGCACCACGAACATCAGGCCTAGGCCGATGTAGGACACCACCACGAAACTGCCCAGCTTGATGATGTCTTGCAGGTTGGAACCGGCGACCACTTTGGTCATCAGCGCCAACACGCCGTACGGGGTCAGCTTCATCACCAGACGCACCAGACGCATTACCCAGGCTTGCAGGGTGTCGATGGCGTTGATCACTTTCTGACCTTTCTCGGCATCATCCTTGAGCAATTGCAGCGCCGCGACACCCAGGAACGCAGCGAAAATCACCACACTGATGATCGACGTCGGCTTGGCCCGCGCCAGGTCGGCGAAGGGGTTTTGCGGGATGAACGACAGCAGCAACTGCGGCACATTCAGGTCGGCGACCTTGCCGGCGTAATCGGTCTGGATGGTCTGCAGGCGCGCCATTTCCTGAGTGCCGGCCACCAGGCCTTCGGCGGTCAGGCCGAACAGGTTGGTCAGGCCGATGCCGATCAGTGCTGCGATGGCCGTTGTGAACAAGAGCGTGCCGATGGTCAGGAAGCTGATCTTGCCCAGTGACGAGGCGTTGTGCAGACGGGCCACGGCGCTGAGGATCGAGGCGAACACCAGCGGGATCACGATCATTTGCAGCAACTGCACATAGCCGTTACCCACCAGATCGAACCAGCCGATCGAGGCTTTCAGTACCGGGTTGCCGGCACCGTAGACAGTGTGCAACGCCACACCGAACGCCACGCCCAGCACCAGCGCGAGCAGGACTTTTTTCGCCAGGCTCCATGTCGTGTGGCGGGTTTGCGCCAGGCCGAAGAGCAAAGCGAGGAACACCAGCAGATTGAGGATCAGCGGCAGATTCATGAAGACTCCGATAAGACTTGTGCCGGTTGCACCCTTGGGCAACCGCGAACCAGCAAGCCTAACAGCTTGAAAACTAATGAATTAATATCAAAAACGTATGGTATCCGTCGTTTTTGGAATAAGCGGGTGTCGCTGTCAGAAATGCAATTGGCGCGAAAGGGACGCGGGCGGTCGCTGACAGACGAGGACTGTCACACTTATTTGTTAGCGTCGATGTCTTTCACATTCAGGATCTTTTAATAAGGGAAGCATGCCGATGAAGTTCGCACCGAAATTACTGGCTGCAGCACTTTGCCTGGGCCTTGCCGGCCAGGTTTTCGCAACGGATCTGAAACACTGGCCCGCCGATCAGGCCAAGGCACTGGACGCGATGATCGCCGCCAACGCCAACAAGGGTAACTACGCGGTGTTCGACATGGACAACACCAGTTACCGCTACGACCTCGAAGAGTCGTTGCTGCCGTTCATGGAAAACAAGGGCCTGATCACCCGCGAAAAGCTCGATCCCTCCCTGAAACTGATGCCGTTCAAGGACACCGCCGACCACAAGGAAAGTCTGTTCAGCTACTACTACCGCCTCTGCGAAGTCGACGACATGGTTTGCTATCCATGGGTCGCGCAGGTCTTCTCCGGCTTTACCCTCAAGGAACTCAAGGTCTACGTCGACGAAATGATGGCGTCCGGCAAGCCGGTGCCGGCGACTTATTACGAAGGCGACGTGGTCAAGAAACTCGACGTCAATCCGCCGAAAATCTTCACCGGCCAGCAAGAGCTGTACAACAAGCTGATGGAGAACGGCATCGAGGTCTACGTGATGACCGCCGCCTCCGAAGAACTGGTGCGCATGGTCGCGGCCGATCCGAAGTACGGTTACAACGTCAAACCGCAGAACGTGATCGGCGTGTCGCTGCTGCTCAAGGACCCGAAGACGGGCGAACTGACCACCGCGCGCAAGCAGATCACCGCCGGCAAATATGACGAGAAAGCCAACCTCGGCCTCGAACTGACCCCGTACCTGTGGACCCCGGCGACCTGGATGGCGGGTAAGCAGGCGGCGATCCTGACTTACATCGATGAGTGGAAAAAACCGGTGCTGGTGGGCGGCGATACCCCGAGCAGCGACGGCTACATGCTGTTCCACAGTGTTGACGTGGCCAAGGGCGGCATCCACCTGTGGGTCAACCGCAAGGACAAATACATGACCCAGATCCAAGGCATGATGGCCAAGAACGCTGCGGCTCAGGCCAAGGAAGGTTTGACGGTGACTGCCGACAAGAACTGGGTGGTCGTCAAACCGGAAGAGATTCAGTAAGACCGAGTCGCTGCCTTCGCGAGCAAGCCCGCTCCCACACTGGATTTGTGATCAACGCAGACCCCTTGTGGGAGCGGGCTTGCTCGCGAAGGGGCCAGTCGGTGCACTCAAAGCCTCTGCCTGATCGACATCTCCTGACAGTCGCAACCTACGCATTCTTGCGTAAGGGACTACGACTGCGCCAGAATCCGCCGGCTTGTGCGCCTGGGGGGCGGCTTCTATCGTTTCCGCGTCACTGAACATCAGTGATCGGGTTTGGTAGCCCGTGTTCACCTCGGCGCATTGCGCCACCCTTTGCAGGGGTCGTTTCTGTCTCTGCTCATATGGTGGCCATGCGCAGGGCATCTTCGGACGCGCCGGGTTCCTGGTGACCGGTCTACCAACCTGCGTATGGCCGCCACCCTCGTTTGGTAGCGAGGGTGATGGCTCCATTTTTCTCACCCGGAGTTCCATCAAATGTTGAAAGTTACCCCCGATCCTCCCGATTGCGACAACCTGTCCACCCGCATCAATTCCACCCCGCGCAAACCCAGCCAAACATTCGTCATCGCACCGGGCCTCGACACCGAAACCCTGTTGGCCCACGCCTGCGAATCCCTCGCCTCGGCCAATGTCATGGCCAGCGATTTCGCGGGACTGCTGGAAGGCTCTCAACGCAGCACGATGTTGGGGATTGCCCAGGTCATCATGCTGGGCGAACTGGCGGTGAACCAGGCGCTGGATAACCTCGACCCGCAGGAATAACGCGGATAAAAAAATGCCCCGCACTTGGCGGGGCATTTTCATGTTCGACGGTTAACGCGAGCACACCGACGTCCATATCCGGTCTCTTTTCAGAATTGACCTACATCAATCAAAGACGCGTCTGATTTTTCCTCCACTTCGCCCCTTCTAGCGTGCGTCCTTTCGATCTGACAAGGACACATTTCGCATGAAGCGCTATTACATCACGGTCGGGGCCAAAACCACCGTCGGCGGCACTGTCGTCAGTGGTTTGCCTCATGGTCGCATCAATGGCCAGTCCATGGCCCGCGAAGGCGATGAAGTCAAATGCCCGGAATGCGACAGCACCGGGACCATCATTTGCGTCGCCCCACGCCTGTCGGAGGAGTGGGATGGACGTAAGCCCGCCCTGGATGGCGACCTGTGCAAGTGCAAGTGCGATCCGCCGCCCAAGCTGATTGCCAACCAGACTTTCAGGAGCCAGCGGATAGAAACCGGCAATGTTGCGCCACCTGTCCGAGCTGCTGCCCAGCCCGCCACGCCAGCCGATGCACGACAACCGACAGCCGAGCCACGTCTCTCCAGCTTCACCCCGCCGCCAAGCCGTCCTGTAACGAGCTATAGTGAGCAGTCGGGACAGGTCTGCCAGAACCTGTGGCGCAGCTATCAGCAAAGAGCTGAAGCCATTGTGGCGCCGGGCGGCATCCTGATCGCCGACCCAAAGGCGCGTAATCGCGCGATCAATTCGGCGTACGCCCGATTGTGGCTGGAGGATCAGCGCTTCCAATGGGCGGGCCTCGCGGCGTTCGCCTCCAAGCAGGTGGGTTGTGGTTTGCTACATGCGGCTGATTCGATCGACAAGATCCAGGGCGAACATGAAGCGCAATTACGCTGGAGGGATGCAATCCGCAGAGGATTCTCCGGGTTGTTCGATAAGCGAAGCGAGCGTGAACGGCAGCAAAGCTCACAACGTCATGAACAAGCGCAACAGGAATACGAACAAGCCAGCCGCAATAACCCGCTGCCCAGCGGTCCCAGGTTCGAAGGTGAATCATTGTCGTACGTGCAGAAGCAACTCCAGTACGTGCACGACATGCTGGCGCTTGGCAATACCACGCTGTTTTTGGATGTGTTTCCGCTACACGCTTTTTACAAAGAGCGTGGGTTGTCGGCGCTCAAGACTTGCTTGGGCGCTCGTCAAGATATTTATGAACATGATCAGTATCCAGTCCTGTGGCCGATCGAGCAGAAGAAGGTGATATTTGGTTATAACCACAAGGAAATCCTGCAAGCCTTCGAAGCCGTTGATGCAGGCAACATCACCGAAAGTGTTGTTTTTCTTGCCGAACATGAACAGAAGAACATCCTGCAGCCAGCAATGTACAGTGACCTGAATCTGGTGGCTTTGCTACTTGGCAATCAGTTCTCTTATGTTACGAACTTACCGTCCGGTGCCGCTGCAGCCGTCGAACTGACCCTGGCAAGCCAGTGCCGTCCCAGTGACGATGGACGTACAGTTGGTTTCAGCAGCGATTACTTTGCCAATCTGGCCGACATCCATCAACGCATGCCCTTCGTACTTAAGGCCGCCACGCAATTTGATGAGCTGCTGCGGCGCTCTGATCGCCACCTCATCGAACAGGCGATTCTTGACATTGCCGCAGGCCGGGGCGTGCGATGAGGTCAGAATATTTAACTCGGCGGCTTTAATGGAGTAGATGTACATGGTGGTACGCATTTTTTGGTCAGCTATATATTTGGTTGGAGGTGTTCTGCCTGCTGTTGGGTTGGCTCTACTCAGTCTGTTTTTTACGATGTTTGGTGACTTGTTTGGCATATTGCTAAGCACACTCGCATGGCTGGGAACTATCGGGCTTTTACTGGCGTCGTTCAACTGGCCTAGTGGCATCAGGCCGTGTCGCAGGCTAGTTATATCAGTAATGTTGGTAATAGGCTTGATTGTAATATTTCCTGTGCTGATATATTCATTAACTCACCCTAGCAGCAAGATGTGGTTTGGTGCGGTAGTTCTTGGGCCGACATTGTTAGCGCTTCACTACCTGTGGAAAGTTGCGCGGAGCTCTCGCTCCCGCGAATAAGGAACTCTTGCTTTTTGATTCCCTGATATAGGGCGTTTTGATATGGAAAGTTAGAAGTGCCAAGGACCGATATGATCGACTGATAATTGATCCAAAAAAATACCCCGCACTTGGCGGGGTATTTTTTGTTCAGCGATCAAGCATCAAAGCCCGTCAAGCATCGCCTTGTTACGCACGGCACCCTTGTCGGCACTGGTGGCCAGCAGGGCGTAGGCTTTCAGTGCGGTGGTCACTTTACGTGGACGCACTTCCACCGGCTTCCAGCCTTTCTTGTCCTGCTCGACCCGGCGCGCGGCCAGTTCTTCGTCGCTGACCAGCAGGTTGATCGAGCGGTTCGGAATGTCGATCAGCACCTTGTCGCCGTCCTGCACCAGGCCGATCGCGCCGCCGGCAGCCGCTTCAGGCGAAGCGTGGCCGATGGACAGGCCCGAGGTGCCACCGGAGAAACGGCCATCGGTGAGCAGGGCGCAGGCTTTGCCCAGGCCTTTGGATTTCAGGTACGAGGTCGGGTAGAGCATTTCCTGCATGCCCGGGCCGCCTTTCGGGCCTTCGTAGCGAATGATGACGATGTCGCCTTCTTTCACTTCGTCGGCGAGGATGCCGCGTACGGCGCTGTCCTGGCTTTCGAAGATCTTGGCGTTGCCTTCGAAGACGTGGATCGACTCGTCGACGCCAGCGGTTTTCACCACGCAGCCGTCAAGGGCGATGTTGCCGTAGAGAACGGCCAGGCCGCCTTCTTTCGAGTAAGCGTGCTCGACGCTGCGGATGCAGCCGTTTTCACGGTCGTCGTCCAGGGTTTCCCAACGGGTCGACTGGCTGAACGCGGTTTGCGTCGGGATGCCCGCCGGACCGGCCTTGAAGAAGTGGTGCACGGCTTCATCGTCGGTCTGGGTGATGTCCCACTTGGCGATGGCTTCTTCCATGCTGCGGCTGTGCACGGTCGGCAGCTGGGTGTGCAGCAGGCCGCCACGGGCCAGCGAACCGAGGATGCTGAAGATCCCGCCGGCACGGTGCACGTCTTCCATGTGGTACTTCTGGATGTTCGGCGCGACCTTGCACAGTTGCGGCACGTGACGGGACAGACGGTCGATGTCGCGCAGGTCGAAATCGATCTCGGCTTCCTGGGCGGCGGCCAGCAAGTGCAGGATGGTGTTGGTGGAACCGCCCATGGCGATGTCCAGGGTCATGGCATTTTCGAACGCCTGGAAGTTGGCGATGTTGCGCGGCAACACCGACTCGTCGTTCTCGCCGTAGTAACGCTTGCACAGCTCGACGATGGTGCGGCCGGCCTGCAGGAACAACTGCTCGCGGTCGCTGTGGGTGGCCAGGGTCGAACCGTTGCCCGGCAAGGCCAGGCCCAGCGCTTCAACCAGGCAGTTCATCGAGTTGGCGGTGAACATGCCGGAGCACGAACCGCAGGTCGGGCAGGCACTGCGCTCGTACTCGGCGACTTTCTCGTCAGAAGCGCTGGAGTCGGCGGCGATCACCATGGCGTCGACCAGGTCGAGGCCGTGGGAGGCGAGTTTGGTCTTGCCGGCTTCCATTGGGCCGCCGGAAACGAAGATCACCGGGATGTTCAGGCGCAGGGACGCCATCAGCATGCCAGGGGTGATCTTGTCGCAGTTGGAAATGCACACGATGGCGTCGGCGCAGTGGGCGTTGACCATGTACTCGACGGAGTCGGCGATGATCTCGCGGCTCGGCAGCGAATACAGCATGCCGTCGTGGCCCATGGCGATGCCGTCATCGACGGCGATGGTGTTGAATTCCTTGGCCACGCCGCCAGCGCGTTCGATCTCGCGGGCGACCAGTTGCCCCAGGTCCTTGAGGTGCACGTGGCCCGGTACGAACTGGGTGAACGAGTTGGCAATGGCGATGATCGGCTTCTTGAAGTCGTCATCTTTCATCCCCGTGGCGCGCCACAGTGCGCGGGCGCCGGCCATGTTGCGGCCGTGGGTGGATGTTTTCGAGCGGTAATCAGGCATGAAGCACTCCGGGCGGCTAATCAGGTATCAAAAGGGAAGTGAGCTTCTATTGACGTCTGGAACACTCAGAAATGGCCGCGTGTCCGGAAGTTGCCGATAACTTTGCGGGATCGCCGCGCGCTTCAGCTTGAGCTCATAAACCCGCCGGGGATGACTGGCGATGAATGTTCGCGATTCTACACGGCTGGCGGCTGGAGGGAATGCCTGCAAACCTGGAGGTAGTATTCACAAGACGTGCGGGCACTCCATTTCCTGTAGGAGCGAGCCTGCTCGCGATAAACCTGAGAGCGCCGCGGGGGTACCAGGTTTCCCGCGTTATCGTTGACGACCATCGCGAGCAGGCTCGCTCCTACAGTGATTTGTGCATCAGAGCCAGATGGCGTCCCAGAGTGGGTAGCCGCCGATATGGTCGACGAGGCCTGCGCGTAGGGGGGTGGTGATGATGTATCGGGCAATGGCTTTCAGATCTTCCTCGCGACGCAGGGCTCGGTCGAAGTAGCCCTTTTGCCATACAGGAGCATGTAGGTCCCGTTGCTGATTGATGAGGCGTGTGCAGCGAGATTTGGTGGCTTGCACCAGTTTCGGTAAATCACCGTTGTGCAATTCAATCAGCCAGTGGAAGTGATCCGGCATGACTACCCAGGCTATAGACGTGGCATGGCCGGCTTCCTGAGCCCTTCTGAACTCGTGCACCAAAAAGCGGCCAGTGCGCCAATCCTGGAAGAATGGTTGTCGTTCGTGGGTGACAGCGGTCAGGTGATAGATGCGACCGGATTGCGAGTGCCGACCTGTGCGTAATCGATGGGCTTTTGGCGTGTTGGACATTCCGTTGTCCTCTTCGGTGATGGGAAGAGAAAACGGTAGGTGTGGGGTGGGAGATTGTCGCTTCGGCAGTGGATCAGGATGTGTCCTGCACCTGTAGGAGCGAGCCTGCTCGCGATGAATTCAAAGACGCCGTGGGGTATCAGGTTCCCCGCGTTATCGTTGACGACCATCGCGAGCAAGCTCGCTCCTACAGTCAGTGCCCTATCCGGGCATTCGTCAGCAACCCCCAAAGGCTGAAGGCGATGAAGCCAACAGCAATGGTCATCAGCAAATTGTCCCCGGTTTGTGCGAGCGCAGCGCTGCTGACCGCGGCGGTGATGAACATAATGCTATTGCCTGCAGATGCTGCCGTTCCGGCGCTGCTTGAGAACAGCAACATGGCTGCGGAAATTGCGGCAGGTCGCACAAGGGTGACTGCCAGAGCACTGATCAGCATCGGTATGAGGAGGGTGATAGTTGTCATCAATTCATAATTGACGATCAATGCTAACAACATACCGGCGGCACCCAGCAATCCGAGCCCGATGTTGATTTGCAGTGTGAGGGAGATGTGTTTCTGCACGGCGCTGGCAACTACTCCACCAAGGAAGTAGGCCAACCCATACACCATAAGCACTAGTGCGTACTGGTATTCGGATAACTTGAACTCATCCATGAAAATCAGCGGCGTCACGCTGATCAATGCGAAGTAACAAGCAAACACTAATGCGGCAATCCACCAGTAGCGGATGAAGTCTCGACTTCCAACAATGGATTTCAGCGTGCGTAGAACGGAAACCGGTGTTCTTTGATGGCTGACTGCTTTGGATGGCAGTATTACTTGGGCATGGATAAACATGCCGAGCGCCATGAGCGCAAAACCATAAAAACTTCCCTGCCAATCGAACGTGGTTTGCAACCATGATCCCAATAACGGCGACAGTGCAACAAAGGAGCCGCTCAGTGTCATGTAATAAATTCGCACTCGGGCGCGATCCTGTTCTTCGAACAAGTCCTCCACCAGTGCATGACCCAGCACAAAGAAACCACATCCGATTGCCTGGATGACGCGAAACAACAGGAAGCTCAGGTAGTCCGTAGCCAGCACGCACCCTATCGAGCCGAGCGTAGAAACAACGATGCACCCAAGAAGAACTTCCTTGCGGCCCCACTTATCCGAGAGCGGGCCGGTTATTAATTGAGAAATCGCAAAAGCCAGCGTGAACAGGCTGGTTGATAGGGCGATTTCTGCGGTTGAAGTGTTGAATTCCCCGGCCAAGGCAGGAAAAGAAGGCAGGAGGATATTCAGCGGGAAAAAACTGATCAACTAGATATTGGTAATGAGGATAAAGCGGGAGGCCCGTTGGCGTTTCAGGTCGCTACTTGGAGCTGGACAAGAGGACTCAGACATTGTTTTTGTTTTCCGGAGTGATCAAGCGTTCGTGCTTGAAACCAGAAACCGATACTAGTCTGGGACGCAGGGAATACAATCAAAAGCGCTGTAGGGAGTTTCCCGTTTTGATGCGGGATTATCCCGAAGGAAATAACCCCGTAGGAGCGAGCTTGCTCGCGATGAACCCGAGAACGCCGCGGGGCATCAGGTTCCCCGCGTTATCGTTGACGACCATCGCGAGCAAGCTCGCTCCTACAGTGGTCTGTGTTGTTAGCTGTTTGGCAGCAACCGGCAAGTAATGCTCTTGATATAGCGGGTTTCCGGGATGGCCGGATGCACCGGATGATCCGGCCCCTGGCCGCCGCGTTCCAGCATCTGGATATTGCGGTCCAGGTGGCGGGCGCTGGTGAGCAGGATGTTCTGCAGGTCGTCTTCCGGTAGGTGCATCGAGCACGATGCGCTGACCAGGATGCCGTCCTTGGTGAGCAGGCGCATGGCTTGCTCGTTCAGGCGGCGGTAGGCGCCTTCGCCGTTTTTCATGTCTTTCTTGCGTTTGATGAACGCCGGCGGGTCGGCCACGATCACGTCGAAGCGTTCTTCGCTGGCTTTCAGTTCTTTGAGGGCTTCGAACACGTCGCCTTCGATGCAGGTCATTTTCTCGGCGAAGCCGTTCAGCGCGGCGTTGCGCTCGACGCCGTCGAGGGCGAAGGCCGAGGCATCGACGCAGAACACTTCGCTGGCGCCGAACGCGGCAGCCTGCACGCCCCAGCCGCCGATGTAGCTGTACAGGTCCAGAACGCGTTTGCCTTTGGCGTACGGCGCCAGGCGTGCGCGGTTCATGCGGTGGTCGTAGAACCAGCCGGTTTTCTGGCCCTGGATGACCGGCGCTTCGAATTTCACGCCGTTCTCTTCGAGGGCAACCCACTCCGGCACCAGGCCGAACACGGTTTCGACGTAGCGGTTAAGGCCTTCGGCGTCACGGGCGGCAGAGTCGTTCTTGAACAGGATGCCGCTTGGCTTGAGCACTTGGGTCAGCGCCGCGATCACGTCGTCTTTATGGGCTTCCATGGTCGCCGAGGCGATCTGCACCACCAGGATGTCGCCGAAACGGTCGACCACCAGGCCTGGCAGCAGGTCGGAGTCGCCGTAGACCAGGCGATAGAACGGCTTGTCGAACAGGCGCTCGCGCAGGGACAGGGCCACGTTCAGGCGATGCACCAGCAGCGATTTGTCCAGCGGCAGCTTGATGTCGCGCGACAGCACACGGGCGCAGATCAGGTTGTTCGGGCTCATGGCAACGATGCCCAGCGGCTTGCCGCCGGCGGCTTCGAGGATCGCCTGGTCGCCGGCCTTGAAACCGTGCAAAGGCGTAGCGGCTACATCGATTTCGTTGCTGTAGACCCACAAGTGACCGTTGCGCAGACGACGGTCGGCGTTGGCTTTGAGGCGCAGGCTAGGCAGGGACATGTCGTCGCTCCGGAAAAAAGAGCGGGAGTATAGCGTGTTGAGGCCCCGGATTGGCCTGCGAATGGACATGTGGCGAGGGCTGTCTTGCGATTTGGTATGTCGGATCCAACTTCATAAAGGTTAGAATCGCCGTCTGACCCAGAGTGTGTACCTATGTCCCAAGAGCTGACTTCCGAACAGATCCAACAAGCCCTGCAGGGCATCAGCGTACCGGCCCAGCCGCAGATCATGGTGGATTTGCAGATGGAACAGTACATGCCCGACCCGGATCTGGAAGTCATTGCCAAGCTGATATCCCAGGATCCGGGCCTTTCCGGTTCCCTGCTGAAGATCGTCAATTCGCCGTATTACGGGTTGAGCAACAAGATTGCCTCGATCCAGCGCGCGGTCAATCTGCTGGGCAGCCGCTCGGTCATCAACCTGATCAATGCGCAGTCGATCAAGGGCGAGATGAATGACGACACCATTGTCACCCTGAACCGTTTCTGGGACACCGCTCAGGATGTGGCCATGACTTGCCTGACCCTGGCCAAGCGCATCGGCGTTGAAAA
Organism: Pseudomonas sp. AP3_22 TE3818; assembly: GCF_053628995.1. Classification (NCBI taxonomy): domain Bacteria; kingdom Pseudomonadati; phylum Pseudomonadota; class Gammaproteobacteria; order Pseudomonadales; family Pseudomonadaceae; genus Pseudomonas; species Pseudomonas sp. AP3_22 TE3818. Next base: position 434,988 of record NZ_JBRJHL010000001.1, read on the forward strand.
TGGCGACGAAGCCTATGCCCTGGGCCTGTTCCACGACTGCGGTGTGCCCTTGATGCTCCAGCGTTTCCCCGACTACATGGGTGTTCTGGAGCAGGCCTATGCCAACGCCAGCGCCGAATGCCGGGTGGTGGACACGGAGAATCAGGTGTTCAATACCAATCACTCGGTGGTCGGCTATTACACGGCCAAGTCCTGGCGCCTGCCGGAGCACGTGAGCGCGGCGATCGCCAATCACCACAATGCGTTGGCGGTATTCAGCGATGAGACTTCGCGCAACAGTTCGTTGAAGAACCTGTTGGCGATCCTGAAAATGGCCGAGCACATTTGCGCGTCGCATCGGGTGCTGGGCAATCAGACCGAAGATCACGAGTGGAACAGCATCGCGCCGCTGGTGCTCGATTATGTCGGCCTCTCGGACTACGACTTCGAGACCCTCAAGCAGACGATCCGCGACCTCGGCACTCATCGCTGAGTGTCGGACCTTTCCAGGCCATGCGCCTGATCCGAGAGCACCATGCCTGAATTGCCAGAAGTCGAAACCACCCGTCGCGGCATCGCGCCGTACCTGGAAGGCCAGCGCGTCAGCCGGGTGATCGTGCGCGATCGCCGTCTGCGCTGGCCGATCCCCGAGGACCTCGATGTGCGCCTGTCCGGCCAGCGCATCGTATTGGTGGAGCGGCGCGCCAAGTACCTGCTGATCAACGCCGAAGTCGGCACCTTGATCAGCCATTTGGGCATGTCAGGCAACTTGCGTCTGGTGGAGGCCGGGTTGCCGGCGGCCAAGCATGAGCATGTGGACATTGAGCTGGAATCGGGCCTGGCCCTGCGTTACACCGACCCGCGGCGCTTCGGCGCCATGCTCTGGAGCCTCGATCCGCTCAATCACGAATTGCTGATTCGCCTGGGGCCGGAACCGCTGACCGACCTGTTCGACGGCGAGCGCCTGTTCCAGCAGTCCCGTGGACGTTCGATGGCGGTCAAGCCGTTCATCATGGATAACGCGGTGGTGGTGGGCGTTGGCAATATCTATGCGACCGAAGCGTTGTTCGCTGCTGGAATCGACCCGCGCCGCGAAGCCAAGAGCATTTCTCGTGCGCGGTATTTGAAACTGGCCATCGAGATCAAGCGCATCCTGGCGGCCGCCATCGAGCGCGGCGGTACCACGTTGCGGGACTTTATCGGTGGTGACGGTCAGCCTGGTTATTTCCAGCAGGAGCTGTTCGTGTACGGCCGTGGTGGCGAACACTGCAAGGTCTGTGGCACGGGACTGCGGGAAGTGAAACTGGGGCAGCGCGCCAGCGTTTTTTGCCCGCGTTGCCAGAGCTGAAGAGCTTCGCCGGCAAGCCGGCTCCTACAATTTGTCCGTGAGCGAATTCATCTGTAGGAGCGGGCTTGCCCGCGATGGCGTCCGAGCAGGCGCCAGAAGACTTAAGCCTTACCGGTAATCTTGCGGTACTTCTCCATCAACTGTTCTTCAGTCTCCGGATGGGCTTCGTCCAGTGGAATGCAATCCACCGGGCAGACCTGCTGGCACTGCGGTTCGTCGTAGTGGCCGACACACTGGGTGCACAGGTTCGGGTCGATCACGTAGATCTCTTCGCCCTGGGAAATGGCGGCGTTCGGGCACTCGGGTTCGCAGACGTCGCAGTTGATGCAATCGTCGGTGATGATCAGGGACATGCTAACTCCAGCCGGGGCGGCAGGCCCGGGCGCAATAAACCAATGCGTACAATTGTGCCGCATTGGCGCCCGCAGTGCACGCGGGCGCGACGTTCTGTAGGAGCCGGCTTGCTGGCGATGGCGGTGTGTCAGGTGCACCGCGTTGTATTGATCGCCAGCAAGCCGGCTCCTACAGTCGTGTATTACTTTTTGAATCGAAGTGTAAGGGCGTCCGCCACCGCAGGGTGTACGAACTTGGTGATATCGCCACCCAGGGCCGCAATTTCACGGACCAGCGTCGACGAGATGAACGAATAACGCTCGGACGGGGTCAGGAACAGGCTTTCCACATCCGGCGCCAGTTGGCGGTTCATGTTGGCCAGCTGGAATTCGTATTCGAAGTCCGACACCGCACGCAAACCACGCAGAAACACGTTGGCATTCTGCTCTTTGGCGAAATGCGCCAGCAGCGTCGAGAAACCGACGACTTCAACATTCGGCAGGTGTTTAGTGACCTCGCGCGCCAGTTCCACACGCTGTTCCAGGGGAAACAGCGGGTTTTTCTTCGGGCTGGCGGCGACGGCGATGATCACGTGATCGAACAGGCGCGAGGCGCGTTCGACCAGATCGCCATGGCCCTTGGTAATAGGGTCGAAGGTACCTGGGTACAACACTCGGTTCATCGCGTCGTCCTGGCGGGAATCCGTTGGGGAGTCGGATGGTATCGCAGCCTTCCCGGTCGGCCAAGTCGCCTGTTGGGTAAGAAAGCACTATAGACGATGGGAATAATCGTCATTTTCATGGGTTTTTTAAACGCTCGGCCAGGGAAGTCGCCAGTTGTGCCGTCAGTCCGTAGACCGACAATTGCGGATTGGCGCCAATGCTGGTGGGGAACAGCGAGCCGTCGTGGATCGACAGATTGCCCAACTGATGGTGTCGGCCGAGGCTGTCGGTCACTGCGTTTGTCGGGTCTTCACCCATGGCGCAGCCGCCCATCACATGGGCACTGCCCAGGCGCGTGCGGTACAGCTCCAGGCTCAGGCCATCGATCAGCGTCCGGGCTTCGGCGAGGGTCTTCACGTAACGGGCGTCCGCGTGCATCGGCATCACGGCCCTGGCGCCACCGGCAAACTGGATCTCGGCCATGGTATGAAAGGCCCGGCGCAAGCCATCCCAAGCGTACGGTGAAAGCTGGTAATCCAGCACCGGCGTGTCGTCGCTGCGCAATTCGACGCTGCCACCGGGGCTGTCCGGGTGAAAGCCGTCCCGCAGCAACGCCAGCATGGCGTGGGTGTGGGGCAGGTTGGCCATGTGTTGCGAATTCTCCTGCCCGAAACCGCCGAGCAAGGTGGCGGCCAGCGCCGGATGCAATGGCGGGACCTCCAGTTTGAAGGACATCTTGCCCGTGGTGCCGTCCTGCCACTGGAAATGGTCGGAATAGATCGACTGCGGCGCGCCGTAGAACGGGTTGACGACTTCGTCGAACAACGCGGCGGACATGTTCACCGGGTGCAGGAACGTACGTTTGCCCAGGCGCTTGTGCGGGTCGGGTGCCCCGGAGCGCATCAGCAAGGCCGGGCTGTTGATGCCGCCACCGGCCAGCACGAAATGCCGTGCCTTGACCGTGATGGTGCGCCCGGTCGGTGCGACGCAACGTTCATCCATCGCCGAACAGTGCAGGCCGGTGATCTTGTCGCCGCTGATCATGAGTTTTTCGGCGCGGGCCAGGTAAAGCAGCTCGCCGCCTTTTTCCAGGGTCGCCGGAATGGTGGTGACCATCATCGATTGCTTGGCGTTGGTCGGGCAGCCCATGCCGCAGTAACCGAGGTTCCAGCAGCCGCGAACGTTGCGCGGGATGACGTGCCAAGAGTAATTCAGCGCTTCGCAGCCCTTGCGGATCACATCGTTGTTGGCGTTGGGTGGCACCATCCACGGCGCGACGCCCAGGCGCTGCTCCATTTTCTCGAACCACGGCGCCATGTCCGCCGGGCTGTGACCCTTGACGTTGTGCTCTTTGGCCCAGTGTTCCAGGGTCGGCTCCGGAGTGCGGAAACTGGAGGTCCAGTTGATCAGTGTGGTGCCGCCCACCGCCCGGCCCTGAAGGATGGTGATTGCGCCATCCTTGCTCATGCGGCCGATGCCTTCCTGATAGAGGCTGCTGTAGGCCTGGTCTTCAAGCAGTTTGAAGTCGCTGCTGGTCTTGAGCGGGCCTTCCTCGATCAGCAGCACTTTGTAACCGGCCGCGCTGAGGATTTCGGCGGTGGTGCCGCCGCCGGCACCGCTGCCGATGATCGCTACATCTGCTTCGAGTGTCAGGTCCTGGGTCAGTTGTGAGCCGTTGTAGGTTTTCCAGCCTCGGGCCATGCCTTCGCGAAACGGATCGGGTACGGGCATCTTCGGGTTCTCTTTTTATTATGGTTCAGGTGCTGTGGTGATAAGACTGACGCCTTCGCGAGCAAGCCCGCTCCCACAGGGGCACGCGGTCAATGTGGGAGCGGGCTTGCCCGCGAAGGGGGCGACTCGGTATCAGACAGTGGGCGGCCCGGGGTACCCGCAATGCGCCCACGATTCCTTGCGGCCGTACCAGGCCATCATCACCAGTTGCAGCAAAGAGCTGTGGCCCATGCGCAGCAGGCTCAACGAGCTGTTTTCCCAGCGATCGAGGAATTGCCGGATATCGTCGGCGCTGGCGTTTGCCCAGCTGCCCCAGATTCCGGTCAATGGTCCGCGGGTGACGGCCATTCCCAGTACATCGAACAGTTGCCGGGTCAGTTTGAGCATTTCCGGCGACAGGTGTGCGAGGTTGTAATCGAGGCTTTTAAGTGTGCCTTCGACAGCCTCGGGCATCCGTTCGGAGGTCACGGCGCCATCGAGCATGACCGGAATCAACGCTCGCAAGAACAGCAGGTCGCCGCTGCGCAGCGTGACGAAGCCACTGGCCGGTACGCTTGCCGAACAGCCGCTGAGGCTGGCGCCCAACCCGGCAGTGGCGAGAAAGGCGCTGGCGCCGAGGCTGAATTTAAGCAACCCGCGCCGTGACAGCGCGGGTGTATCGGACAGACTGGGATTCATTCTTGTTATTACCCGGCGGTGATGATCGTTAGCGGATGAACAGTTTCTGGATCAGCTTCTGGATCGATTTGCCATACGGCGGGTAAATCAGTTTCGCCGCGTTGAACCGCTGTTTGATCAAGACACCCTTGGCCTTGCTGAAGGTCAGGAAGCCTTCATGGCCATGGTAGTGACCCATGCCCGAGGCACCGATGCCGCCGAACGGCATGTCGTCCTGGGCGACGTGCAGCAGCGTGTCGTTCAGGCATACGCCGCCGGAGTGGGTTTCGTGCAGCACGCGCTGTTGTTCGCGCTTGTCGTAGCCGAAGTAATACAGCGCCAGTGGGCGTGGGCGTTGATTGATGTAGGCAAACGCCTGGTCCAGATCCTTGTAGGGCACGATCGGCAGCAGCGGCCCGAAGATTTCGTCCTGCATCACCGTCATGTCGTCAGTGACATTGAGCAGCAGGCTATGGCTCATGCGGCGGCCCTGGCCCTGGTCGAACAGCGGCATCAGCAGCGCACCCTTGCTGGTGGCGTCGCTGATATAGCCGTTGAGGCGCGCCAGTTGTCGCTCATTGATGATCGCGGTGTAGTCCGGATTGTCGGCCAGCGTCGGATAAAACCCGCGGACGGCAGAACGATAGGCTTCGACGAACCCTCCCACGCGATCCTCCGGCACCAGCACATAGTCCGGGGCCACGCAGGTCTGGCCGGCGTTCAGGGTTTTACCGAAGGCGATGCGCTCGGCGGCGTCCTTGAGCGGTACATCGCGGGAAACGATGGCCGGGGACTTGCCGCCCAGCTCAAGGGTCACCGGGGTCAGGTTTTCCGCCGCGGCGCGCATCACGTGCTTGCCAATGCTGGTGGCGCCGGTAAACAGCAGGTGATCGAACGGCAGGCGTGAAAACGCCACGCCTATGTCTGTCTCGCCAAGAACCACGCACACCAGGTCTTCGGGGAAGATGCGCGCCAGCAGTTGCTTCATCAGCAGGCCGGTCGCTGGGGTCGACTCACTGAGCTTGAGCATCACCCGGTTGCCCGCCGACAGCGCGCCGACCAACGGACCGATGGCCAGGTACAGCGGGTAATTCCACGGCACGATGACCCCGACCACGCCCAGCGGTTGGTAAACGACTTTGGCAGAGGCGGGCTGGAAAGCGACACCAACTTTGCGCCGCGAAGCTCGCATCCAGCCCTTGAGGTGTTTGCTGGCGTAATGGATACCGTGCAGGCTGGGCATCAGTTCGGCGACCAGGGTTTCATCGGCGCTGCGATGGCTGAAGTCGTGGCTGATCGCGTCGATCAAGGCCTGGCGTTCGCTGTTCAATAAGTCCTTCAGGGCCTTGAGCCATTGCTGACGCTGCGCGGCGGGTGGCATCGGGTTGGCGGCGTAGGCGGCACGCTGGGCGTCGAACAAGGCCTGAAGCTCTTCCAGCGGCTGCTGTAGGTTTTGCAGGTAGGAAATGTCAGCAGTCATGGTCGGCTCCGGATTTATTGTAATGAGGTACTTTTTAGAGTCTATACTCTAGAAAGTCAAATGACATCCTGGAACAGCTTTGTTTTATCCGCTCGCGGATAGATCTAAGATGCCCGTCAACGCACTCTGAATTAAAGCTCAAGCCATGGCCCCACGGATCAAAACCAGCGAGCGCATCGTGCAGAACAGCCTGGAGCTGTTCAACCAGCAGGGCGAGCGCAGCATCAGCACCAACCACATTGCTGCCCATATGGAAATTTCCCCGGGCAATCTGTACTACCACTTCCCTAACAAGCAGGCGATCATCGCCGTGCTGTTCAGCGAGTACGAAAGCCTGGTGGACAGCTTCCTGCGCCCGCCCCAGGGCCGCGCCGCGACGGTGGAAGACAAACGCTTCTACCTCAAGGAGCTGCTGTCGGCGATGTGGCGCTACCGCTTTCTGCATCGCGATCTCGAACATTTACTCGACAGCGACCCCGAGCTGGCCGACCGCTATCGACGCTTTTCCCAGCGCTGCCTGATCCAGGGTGGAGCGATCTATGAAGGTTTTGTCGCCGCCGGCATTTTGCAAATGGACAAGGTGCAGATCGAATCCCTGACCCTCAATGCCTGGATCATCCTCACGTCCTGGGTGCGCTTCCTGTGCACCACGCGGGAGAACTCCAGCCACTTGAGCGAACAGGCCATTAAACGCGGGGTTTATCAGGTGCTGGTGCTGGAAGCCGGGTTCGTCACGGATCAGTCCCGCGATGCGGTCAAGGCCTTGTTCGAAGAGTTTTACGTGCCCCTTGCCCAGGCGCTCGAGGAAGTGTCGTAGGATCGACGTCTGATAAAAATCACAGGAGTCCGTTATGCCCATTGCGCAACTGATCAGCCCGCAAACACTGGACCTGAGAAAGGACCAGCCGGGGCTGGTGATTCTGGATTGTCGTTTTGCCCTTGAAGACCCGGATTATGGTCAGCGCAGCTATGCCGAAGGGCACATCGCCGGTTCGAGCTATGCCGACCTCGAGCGAGATCTGAGTGGCGCGGTGGTCAAAGGCGTGACCGGGCGTCATCCGCTGCCCGAGCCGGCACAACTGATCGAGCGCCTGCAAGCCTGGGGCATCAATGCCGAGAGCGACGTGGTTCTGTACGACGACGGTCCGGGGGCCTATGCGGCGCGGGCCTGGTGGTTGCTGGCCTGGTTGGGCAAACGCGACGGTGTATTTATCCTCGATGGCGGCCTCAAGGCCTGGCACGCGGCCGGTTTGCCGCTGAGCCTGGATGCGCCGGCGATCACTCGTGGTTCCTTCACAGGCAGTCCTGACACGGCATTGCTGGTCAGTGCCGAGCAATTGCAAAAGCGCCTCGCCCGGCCGGAACTGACCCTGCTCGATGCCCGCGCACTGCCGCGTTTCAAGGGGGAAGTGGAACCGATCGATCCGATCGCCGGGCACATTCCCGGCGCTCAATGTGCGGCGTTTACCGACAATCTGGGCAGTGACGGGCGTTTTCTGCCGGCCGATCAGCTCAAGCAGCGTTTTGCCGCAAAACTGGGCGATCGTTCGCCGAAGGAACTGGTGGCGTACTGCGGTTCCGGCGTGACGGCGTGCCACAACCTGTTTGCGTTGTGTCTGGCCGGTTATCCGTTGGGTTCGTTGTATGCCGGGTCGTGGAGCGAGTGGATCAACGAGCCTGCGCGGGGCATTGCCACGGGCGAGTAAACACACATCCTCTGTAGGAGCTGGCTTGCCAGCGATGGCGGTGGAACAGTCAACATCATCGTTGAATGTGATGGCCTCATCGCGAGCAAGCTCGCTCCCACAGGGGCCGTCGCTGTTCGTGAAATACCGTCAGCATTCGAGTGACTGCCGGGCCGTGCGATACGCCCCCGGTCCAACCCCATACACCTGCTTGAACTGCCGACTCAGGTGGCTCTGGTCGGCAAACCCCAGTTGCATGGCGACTTCCAGCGGAAGACAACCACTCTGCAGCAACACCCGCGCCCGGGCAATGCGCTGTTGCATCAGCCAGGTGTGCGGCGGCATGCCGGTGGCCCGGCGGAACACCCGGGCGAAATGGAAGGGCGAGAGGTTGACCGCCGCTGCCAGCGTCTCCAGTGAGGGCGGCGCTGCCAGTTGCGCGTGCAGCAATTCCTTGGCCAGGGTCACGGCCCGGTGTTCCTTGCCGGGTTTACCGGTATCGGGCACCGCCGCATGGCGCTGCAACAGCGACAGCACCAGTTCGCGCCAGACCGTTTGTTGCTGCAAGGCGGTGGCGGGGCTTTCCAGCAAGCGATGGAGTTGGCAGAAGCCGTTCACCAGATCCTGGTCGCGATACAGCGTGGCGCCGAAGGCCGGCAGGTGGTGGGTCGGCAGTTCGAGTTCGGCCAGCAGCGAGGTTATCTGCCCGCTGTCCGGATAAAACGCCCGGTAAAGCCAGCCATCCTCGGTGCCTTTGTGGCCGGTGTGCATTTCATCGGGGTTGATCAGCACCAGCGTGCCGCTGCCCGCGAGGTGTTCGGCACCGCGATAGCGATAACGCTGGGCGCCGGCCATGATCATGCCGATCACATAGCCGTCATGCACATGCGGGGCAAAACGATGATCGATGTAGCGGGCGGACAATAACTCGACCCCGGCCAGGGGCGGGGTTTGCCAGAAGTGGATTGACTCGCCCTGGTCAGCGTCCATGATTCAAGCGCGCCCTGTGGCGGCCAGCCACTCGGGGATGCGCCGTTCAAGGTAGTAACCCGGTTGCCTGAGCGTGCCGTCGACGAAGCCGACATGCCCGCCCTTGGCTTGCAGCTCGAATTGCGTGGAGGCGGACAACTCATCGGCGTGCGGCAGGCTGTGGGGAAACACGAAGGGATCGTCGGCGGCCTGAATCATCAAGGTCGGCGTACGAATCTCGCCGAGGAAGTAGCGGCTCGAGGCGCGGCGATAATAATCCTCGGCATCGACAAAGCCGTTCAGCGGTGCGGTAACCCGGCCATCGAAATCCCAGAACGTACGCATGTTTTCCAGCGAGCCAAGCGCAGCCAATGTGGCCAGTCCATCCTCGCGTCCGTCGTGCTGGAACTGTCGTTGTTTGTTCTTGATGTAGGCGACCATCTCGCGCATGAAATGTGCCTGGTAAACCTTGGAGAAACCCTGGCCGATACGGTCGGCGCACTGGTCCAGGCGGAACGGCACCGATACCGCCACGGCGGCCGTCACGCCGCTGTCGCTGCCGGTTTCGCCCAGATGCTTGAGCAGGACATTACCCCCGAGGGAGTAACCCACCGCATACAGGGGGGCGAGAGGTCGTTTGGCCCGCAAGTGTTTGATCGCTTCGGCCAGATCTTCGCTGGCACCGGAATGGTAACTGCGTGGCAGCAGATTGGGTTCGCCCGAGCAACCGCGCCAGTTCAGCGCGACGCTGGCCCAGCCCCGGTCACCCAGGGCTTTTTGCAGGCCAGCGACATAAGGTGAATTCGAGGACCCGGTGAGTCCGTGCAGCACCAGCACCAAAGGCGCGTCGGCGCTGTGCGGGCCGTGCCAGTCCAGATCGAGAAAGTCGCCATCTTCAAGCCACAGGCGTTCGCGTTCGCGGCCGATGTGCACGGTTTTACGCCACAGCGGCCCCCACAAGGTTTGCAAGTGCGGATTGCCGAGGCCGAAGGCTGGGGTGAACGGTGATTGGGGCATTGCGGGGTGCGGGTGCACAGTGATTCTCGGAGAAAGTGCTCATGGGTCTGTCCGAAGGCGCGGCGGGACAGCGCCGCGACCGCGTCGTCGGGGGGTAACTAACTTGCCACATTCTCGTCAGGTGCGCGACACATGGCGTTGGTTGCGCTTTCGATTGGAGCGGGTAGCGGTTGTTGATCTGCCTTCGGCCCCAGAATGACAACGCGCCATTGGTCGGCGTGGTAATGCCGGTTGAGCGCGGTTTTGATGGATGCGAGGTTCAGCTTCAAGGCGGCTTGCGTGGCAAAGTCGAGGTCCAGCGGCAGATTGTGGGCACTGATGGCGTACAACTGGTTAAGAATCTGCGCATTGGTAGCGCTGTTCAACGGTGCGCTACCGGCCAGTTGCTGCTGGCTGTCGTCAAGTTCCTCTTGGGTCGGCCCTTGGGCCAGGAAGTCGCTGAACATCGTCTTGATATGGGCCAGCACGGCATCGACCTGCTCGGGTGGGGTCTGCAATTTAATGGTCAGCAACCCTTGTGCCTGAAGGGCTGTAAGGTCGGCTTCAACGTGGTAGGTCAGGCCTCGGCGTTCACGGAGTTCATTGCTCAGTCGGTTGGTGAAAATCCGCATGGCCATCTGCAGCGCGTCGTAGTCCGGGCTGCTGCGCAGGACACTTGGCTGGGCAAGACGCAGGTAAGCCTGGGTCGATGGTCGCTCAACGCGCAGCAGACTCGGGGCCGTTGGACTTGTCACTGGCTGGATCGCGGCAGTGGCCGGCCCCAGGGGCAAGGCTGCGGATATCTGTGTACCAATGCGCTGGGCTTCCTCCTCGGTGAGGTCGCCGACCAGTGTGATCTGGGCATTGCCTGCGGCATAAGCCTCGCGATGAAAGTCTTGCGCCTGAGTGCGGGTGATGGAGGCAAGCCCGGCCCGGGTGCCGTAGAGGGACTGAGCATAACCGTGGTCGGGAAACAGTTGGCCGAGGTTCACTTGTCGGGCTTGAGTGGCATGGGACTGATCCTCGAGGTCCAGAAAGTACTGCAGTTGGGATTTCACCGCAGGCAGGGATGCCTCCGGCAACAGCGGCTTGCCAAGTACCTGGGCAAACAGTTCCAGGGCTGGAGCGCGCCGTGATTCGTCACTCAGGCTGCGCAGGGAAAACCAGGTCCGGTCCTGACCGATACCCATGTCCATCCTTGCACCCAGATTATCGAACGTCGCCTGTATGGCATTGACGTCCTTGCCAGCCACGCCCTCATTCAAAAGGCTTAAGGTCACCGCTGCCAGACCGGGTTGATGGGGGGTGTGGACGCTGCCGGCGGCAAAGCTCACCAGAGCGTCGAACATCGGCAGGCCAGGCGTGCGGATGAACAGGATCTTGGTTCCACTGAGGGTTTTGTAACCCTTGATCGACAGCGTGCGGTGGAGCGTCGGAGTCTGTGGTTCATTGAGCGATTGCAGCACTGGTTTCTGTGGGGACATTGTGGCGGAGGCCTGGGTACTCAACAGCATGCTGGCCAGGATCAATCCATTGATGACGCTTTTGAGCTTACCCATTGTTTTTCTCCGGCAAGATTTTCGCGGTACTGAGGCGCTCACGCGTCAGGTAAGTCTTTGCGACCTGTTGAATTTCCAGGGGGGTGACCTTGTTCAGCTCATCCGTATCCTGATCGGCCAGCCGCCAGTCGAGGCCGATGGCTTCCAGCAGGCCCAAGGTGTTGGCCTGCCCTTGCAGATCGTCCTGCGCATAAACCGCTTCAGCGATCAGGAGGTTTTTCGCGCGCTCCAGTTCTGCCGGTTCCGGTGCCTTGCTCTTCAGTGAATCGATCACTTGCCACAGACGGGCGAGGGCTTCGTCAGCGTCATTGAGCTTGTCCGGGTTGAGTTGTGTGCTGATGGTCAGCAACGAATCGCCGCGATTGAAGGCGTCGTACTCTGACTGGGCCTCGGTGAATATCGCTTCGCTCAGTTGCAGTTGCTGTTGGATCCGCGCGCTACTGGAACCGGCCAGTAACCTTTGGAGCAAGCGCAGGGCATGGGCGGTCCGACGATCCGGTGCCGTGGCCAGGCTGGGCGCGTTGAAGCTCATGATCAAACGCGGGGATGCTACCGGTGCGTGCAGGGTCAGTGACCGTTCACCGGCAGAAGCCAGCTCGACTGGGGCAGGCGACACAGGTGTCGCACGTCGCTCAAGGTGACCAAAGTGCTGCTGTGCCAGGGTCTTGATTCGCTCAGGTGAAACATCGCCAACGACCACCAGCGTCACATTGTCCGGCGAATACCAAGCCTGATACCACTGCTGCAATTGCGCGGCGCTCATTCGTTGCAGGTCGTGCATCCAGCCAATTGTTGGCGTGCGGTAGCCGCTGGTCGGGTAGGCGATGCTGTTCAGTCGTTCGTGAGCCGATGCGGTGATTTCATCATCAACGTGCATCCGACGCTCCTCCTGAATGACCTTGAGCTCCGGCGTGAAGTCCTGCGCATCCAGCTCGGCCGTACTCATCAGGTCGGCGAGTATTTCGAAAGCGACGCCGGCGCGGCCGGAAGACAGTGTCTGATGGAAGACCGTGAAGTCGGTGCCGGTAAAGGCGTTTTGGCGGGCCCCCAGTTTTTCAAGTATCGCCGCGAACCCTCCGGCGCAGGCTTTGCTGCTGCCGTTGTACACCATGTGTTCGAGGGCGTGGGACAGGCCCGACTGGCCGGGCGGTTCGTAGCTTGAGCCGACCTTGATCCAGAGTTGGACGGTGACGATGGGGGACCGGTGGTCCTCGCGCACGACGACCTTGAGACCGTTATCCAGCAAGAAGTCTTGTGTTGCAGGGGGGGATGCCGCGGCAGCCATGAGCGGCAACCAGGCGATAAAGGACAGCATCAGCGTGCTGCGGGAGATGTTCATCCGTGTACATCCTCAGTGGTTTGCAGGTATTTGCGCAAACCACTGTGGAGCATCCGCAAAGGTGTCAGGCGGTAACTATGTAGTGCACTCCCCCAATCGACTCGGTAGCCGTCATCTCGCCGGAGTGTCAGGCGCTTCGTTGCCAAAGCGAGTAATAAACCCGCCCGGATTTCTGCTCGCGGTGCAGGCGCCAGTTCTCCGGCAGGCCCAGGGTCGACGGCGCGGATTCGCTCTCGGTGTACACCCAGGCATCTTCGGCCAGCCATTGACGCTCTTCGAGCAACTTGCAAACGGCGGGCAGCAGGTTCTGGTTGAACGGCGGGTCGAGGAACACCAGGTCGTAGGCCGTTGCGGTCTGGGTTTCCAGATAGCGCAGGGCATCGGCGGTCTGGACCTGGCCGTTGGTGCACCGCAGGGTGCCCAGGTGCTCCTTCAGGCTGGACACCGCGATGCTGCTGGCGTCCAGCGCCTGGCCCATGGCCGCGCCACGGGACAGGGCTTCGAGGAACAGCGCGCCGCTGCCGGTGAACGGGTCGAGCACCTTGGCGCCCGGCACGTACGGCGCGAGCCAGTTGAACAGGGTTTCACGCACGCGGTCCGGCGTCGGGCGCAGGCCCGGGGCGTCGGGGAAGTTCAGTTTGCGGCTGCGCCATTCGCCACCGATGATGCGCAACTGGTTCACGCCGTTATGGACGTTTTTGGCGGGTTTCTTGGGACTGGCCATTAATGCTCCGGAACCCCGAGCGGCTGCTCGGAAGGTTTATCAGTAGGGGCCGGTAACGGCTTTTGCGGCACGGTCGGGCCAGCGCTGACGATGACCATTTTGTCCGTGCCCAGGTGTTTGTTCATGGCGGCTTTGACCTGTTCGACGGTCAAGGCCTGGGACTGCTGCATGAATTCTTCCAGGTGGCTCAACGGCAGGTTGTAGAAACCGATGGCGCCCAGTTGGCCGACGATATCGGCGTTGCTGGCGGTGGACAACGGGAAACTGCCGGCCAGTTCGCGCTTGGCGTCGTCGAGTTCCTTTTCGGTCGGGCCGGTTTCAAGGTAGTCGGCCAGGACGTCCTGCACCAGTTTCAGGGTGCCTTCGCTCATCTCGGCGCGGGTCTGCAGGTTGATCATGAACGGGCCGCGCACCTGCATCGGCGTGAAACCCGAATACACGCCATAAGTCAGGCCACGCTTCTCGCGCACTTCGCTCATCAACCGGGTGCCAAAACCGCCGCCACCGAGAATCTGGTTACCCATGGACAACGCCGCGTAGTCCGGATCGTCGCGATCGATGCCCAACTGCGCGAGCAACAGGTTGGTCTGCTTGGACGGGAACTCTATGTGGCCGATGCTCGCCTTTGGCTCAGTCGGCTGCGCGATTTTTGGCAGCGCCGGACCTTTGGGCAAGGCAGCGGAAACCTGTGCGGCAATCGTTTCGGCTTCGGCGCGGGACAGGTCGCCGACCAGCGCGATCACCACGTTACCCGCTGCGTAGGCTTTCTCGTGGAACGCACGCAGTTGTGCCTGGGTGATCACCGGTACGCTCTTCGCCGTGCCATCGCTGGAATGCGCATACGGGTGATCACCGTACAAGCGGCTCATCAGTTCCAGGCTCGCCAGTTTGCCGGGATTCTGTTTCTGGTATTCGAAACCGGCGAGCATCTGGTTCTTGATGCGCAGCAGTGAGTCAGCCGGGAAGGTCGGCTTGCCGATGACGTCGGCGAACAGCTTCAGGGCCGGCTCGCGCTTGTCCTTGGCACTCAGGCTGCGCAGTGAAGCGATTGCCATGTCTTTGTAAGCACCGTTGCCGAAATCGGCGCCCAGGCCTTCGAAGCCCTGGGCAATGGCGCCGACGTCCTTGCCGGCCACGCCTTCGTTGAGCATGGCGTTGGTCAGCAGCGCCAAGCCCGGTGCATCGCCGTCCTGGCTGCTGCCGGCGGCGAAGATCAGGCGCATGTCGAACATCGGCAGCTCATGGGCTTCGACGAACAGCACCTTGGTGCCTTCGGCAGTGTTCCAGGTCTGCACGTCCAGCTTGCGGTGGTCCGGCGCCTTGCCGTTGAGTTCGGTCAGCGATTGCAGTTTCTGGCTGGCCTTGGCTTTGTCCAGGGCTTCACTGGCACTGGTTTCGCCGGAGCGCGACAGATAGAACGCGGCAGAGCCGATAACGGCGGCAGCGATCAGCCCGATCAGGGCCAGGCGGGAGGGTTTACGCTCACTCATGAGTCGTCTCCAGAGGCAGTACATGGGCGACGCTGAGACGTTCGCGGGTGAAATACAGCCTGGCGGCTTTCTGGATATCTTCCGGGGTCACGCTTTCCAGGTCGGCCAGTTCGGTGTCCATCAGCTGCCACGACAGGCCGACGGTTTCCAGTTGGCCGATGGCGGTGGCCTGGCTGGTGATCGAGTCACGCTCGTAGACCAGGCCGGCGATGACCTGTGCACGAACCCGTTCGAGCTCTTCAGCCGTCGGCGCAGTGGTTTTCAACTGATCGAGCAGCTTCCACAATCCAGCTTCTGCCTGGGCAATGGTCTTGTGTTTCTGCGAGTTTGGCGATGCCGACAGGGTGAACAGGCTGTCGCCACGGGTGTAGGCGTCGTAACTCGACGAGCCGCCGGACACCAGTTCTTCTCCGCGCTCCAGTTGCGTCGGAATGCGTCCGCTGTAGCCGCCATCGAGCAACGCCGAGATCAGGCGCAGGGCATTGACCAGGCGCTTGTCTTCGGCGGTGGCAATGCTCGGCACGTTGAAGGCCAGCATCAGGCTGGGCAGTTGGGTTTGCACATGCAGGGTGATCTGGCGCTCGCCCGGTTCGGCCAGCTCCAGCGGCTTTTTCGCGGCCGGCACATCACGCTTGGCGATCGGGCCGAAATAGCGTTGGGCCAGAGCCTTGACTTCGTCCGGCGTCACGTCGCCGACCACCACCAGCGTGGCGTTGTTCGGCACGTACCAGGTCTGGTACCAGTGGCGCAGTTCTTCGACCTTCATCCGCTCAAGATCGGCCATCCAGCCGATGGTCGGCGTGTGATAGCCGCTGGCCGGGTAAGCCATGGCCTTGAAGCGCTCATAGGCCTTGGACATCGGCTTGTCGTCGGTGCGCAGGCGACGTTCTTCCTTGATGACCTCGATTTCCCTGGCGAACTCGTCGGCCGGCAGGCGCAGGCTGGCCATGCGGTCGGCTTCCAGTTCGAAGGCTACGCCCAGGCGATCCCGGGCCAGCACCTGGTAGTACGCGGTGAAGTCGTCGCTGGTGAAAGCGTTCTCTTCGGCGCCGAGGTCGCGCAGGATCAGCGAGGCTTCACCGGGGCCGACCTTCTCGCTGCCCTTGAACATCATGTGTTCCAGAGCGTGGGACAGGCCGGTATTGCCCGGCGTCTCGTAGCTAGAGCCGACCTTGTACCAGACCTGGGAAACCACAACAGGCGCACGATGGTCTTCGCGCACGACCACCTTCAAGCCGTTGTCGAGCGTGAATTCGTGGGTGGGTTGCGGGTCGGCAGCCAGGGCCGAAAGGGGCAGGCAAACCGTGCTGAGCAGCAGGCCTGCGGCGCGGCGGGCAAGAGCATTCATTCGTTTTCAAACCTTTGGGGCTGCCCGCTTGTTCTTAGCGTCAGCGGGCGAGAGGGTGCTAGGATACTGATCCGTTTTACTGGCGGCCACGCCTATCAGGCCTTTGATTGGCCTGCGGGTTGTATGGGTTACCGGCAGAAACTTTGAGTTTGTCAGCTAAACTCTGCGTTTTCGCCGACGATGCCGTTTCAGTCCTTCGTATTAGTCGACCTTTGAGGCGCCGTTGGCACCTCGACAAAATGTTGCGCGTGAACAAGCTGGGTCAATCACAGTCTGTTCTGCATCGATTATTTATTTGCCGGGGCGCCATTGGCGCGTCGCTACCGTGAGATAGCCGTCCTCCATGTTTGGTTCCAACGACGACAAGAAGACCCCAGCTGCGGCTGGCGAGAAGAAAAGCCTGTTCGGATGGCTGCGCAAAAAGCCGCAGGAACCCGTCGTCGAACAGCCACAAGCCATTCCTGAGCCAGCACCGACGCCGGTTCCGGTAATAGAAGAAGCGCCCGCGCCGGTTGTTCTGCCGGTTACCGAGCCGTTGCTGCAGCCCAAGGTTGAAGCCGCTCCCGAACCTGTCAGCGAAATCGTCACCGAACAGCCGCTGGCCCCGACGGCCGAACCGTGGTTGACCCTGCCGGTAGCCGAAGAGCCCGTGGCGTTGGTCGAAAATGACCTGGCCCCCCATGTGACCCCGCCGATTCCGGCCCCGGCAGCGTTTGCGCCTGCACCGGTTCATGCGCCTGTGGTCGAAGCGATTGTAGAACCAGTCGTCGTGGCCGAGCCTGTTCCCGTTGTCAGCCAGCCAGAGGTTCCGGTATTCGTTGCTCCGGTTGCTCCGGTTGCTCCGGTTGCTCCGGTTGCTCAAGCACCGGCACCCGCTCCGATTCCTGCGCCGATCGCGACGCCCGTCGAAACCCCGGTAGAACCCGTACGCACCGAAGAAACCAAGGCCGGTTTCTTCGCCCGCCTCAAGCAGGGCCTGTCCAAGACCAGCGCCAGTATCGGCGAAGGCATGGCCAGCCTGTTCCTGGGCAAAAAGGTTATTGATGATGAGCTGCTCGAAGACCTCGAAACCCGATTGCTGACCGCTGACGTCGGTGTCGAAGCCACCTCGGTGATCATTCAGCGTCTGACGCAGAAGGTTGCGCGCAAGGAGCTGGCTGACGCCGATGCCCTGTACAAATCCCTGCAAGCCGAGCTGGCGGCCATGCTCAAGCCCGTCGAGCAGCCGCTGAAAATCACCTCGCAGAACAAGCCGTTCGTGATTCTGGTCGTCGGCGTCAACGGTGCCGGCAAGACCACCACCATCGGCAAGCTGGCGAAAAAACTGCAGCTGGAAGGCAAGAAAGTCATGCTCGCCGCCGGCGACACCTTCCGTGCGGCGGCGGTAGAGCAGTTGCAGGTCTGGGGCGAGCGCAACAAGATCCCGGTGATCGCCCAGCATACTGGCGCCGACTCGGCCTCGGTGATCTTCGACGCTGTGCAGGCCGCCAAGGCCCGTGGCATCGATGTGCTGATCGCCGACACCGCCGGCCGCCTGCACACCAAAGACAACCTGATGGAAGAGCTGAAAAAGGTTCGCCGGGTGATCGGCAAGCTCGACGCCGACGCACCTCACGAAGTGCTCCTGGTGCTTGACGCCGGCACCGGCCAGAACGCCATCAACCAGGCCAAGCAATTCAACCAGACCGTCGAACTGACGGGCCTGGCGCTGACCAAGCTCGACGGCACCGCCAAGGGCGGGGTGATTTTTGCCCTGGCCAAGCAATTCGGCCTGCCGATCCGCTACATTGGTGTCGGCGAAGGCATCGACGATTTGCGTACCTTTGAAGCAGAACCCTTTGTCCAGGCATTGTTTGCCGAGCGGGAGCGTTCATGATTCGTTTCGAACAGGTCGGTAAGCGCTACCCGAACGGTCACGTCGGCTTGCATGAGCTGAGCTTTCGAGTCCGTCGTGGCGAGTTCTTGTTTGTCACCGGCCATTCCGGCGCCGGTAAATCCACGCTGTTGCGCCTGTTGCTGGCGATGGAGCGCCCGACCAGCGGCAAGCTGCTGCTCGCCGGGCAAGACCTGAGCACCATCAGCAACGCGCAGATTCCTTTCTTGCGTCGGCAGATCGGCGTGGTGTTCCAGAATCACCAGTTGCTGTTCGATCGCACGGTGTTCAATAACGTCGCGTTGCCTTTGCAGATCCTGGGCCTGTCCAAGGCCGAGATCGCCAAGCGCGTGGACTCGGCACTGGAACGCGTGGCGCTGTCGGATAAAACCGATCTGTACCCGGGTGACCTGTCCACCGGTCAGCAGCAGCGCGTCGGCATCGCCCGCGCCATCGTCCACCGTCCGGCCTTGCTGCTGGCGGATGAGCCGACCGGTAACCTCGACCCGCGTCTGGCCGCCGAGATCATGGGTGTGTTCGAAGACATCAATCGCCTGGGTACCAGCGTGCTGATTGCCAGTCACGACCTGGCCCTGATCGCCCGCATGCGCCATCGCATGCTGACGTTGCAACGCGGTCGATTGATCGGTGACGGGGAGGCCGCGGTATGAGTGCAACACGTAGCCCCAAGGTTTCCGAGCGCGTGGCCCCGAAAGCCGCCGATCCGCAGCCGCAAAAGAAAAAGCACGACGATGACGACGGGCCGGACTTCGCCACGTTGTTCCGTGCCTGGATCGAAAGCCATCGCGCCAGCATGGTCGACAGCTTGCGTCGCCTGGGCAAACAGCCCATCGGCAGTTTTTTCACCTGCATGGTGATGGCGGTGGCCCTGAGCTTGCCCATGGGGCTGTCACTTTTGCTAAGTAACGTCGAGCGTCTGGGTGGTTCCTGGCAGCGCGCGGCGCAGATTTCCCTGTATCTGGACCTTGAGGCCAAGCCGGCCGAAGGCGAATCGCTGCGCGATCAGATCAAGGGCATGCCTGGCGTTGCCGATGCCGAATACGTTGGCCGGGATCAGGCGCTGGAAGAGTTCCAGCAACAGTCCGGTTTGGGCGAGGCCCTCAAGGAGTTGCCGGAGAACCCGCTGCCAGGCGTGGTGTTGGTAACGCCGACCGAAGTCGACAAGCCGGCCCTTGAAGCATTAAGACAAAAACTATCCGAGTTGCCGAAGGTACAACAGGCGCAACTTGATTTAGTCTGGGTCGAGCGTCTGGCAGCCATCCTCAAGCTGGGTGACCGTTTTGTCTTCGGTCTGACCGTGCTTCTGGTTTCTGCATTACTTTTGGTGATAGGCAATACCATTCGTCTTCATATTGAAAACCGCCGCACAGAGATAGAAGTGATTAAACTGGTCGGCGGCACTGACAGCTATGTTCGCAGGCCCTTCCTGTACATGGGGGCGCTGTATGGCTTCGGTGCGGGGATTCTGTCCTGGGGCGTGCTTGCGTTCGGCCTTGATTGGCTGAACGACGCGGTGGTAGGGCTGGCCGGTTTGTATGGCAGTGATTTTGCGCTGGCTGGAGTGCCAGTTGCCGACGGTCTGTCTCTCTTGCTTGGCGCGGTGCTGTTGGGGTATATCGGTGCATGGATTGCAGTCGCACGCCACCTGAGGGAGCTTGCGCCTAAGTAGTATCATTTTGCTCGTATTGACCTTTCAGCGTTTTTGGGTTTTAGGGAACTTGTCTTTCGGTTTCCGGTCAATTTTCGCAGTGCTGAACTGCACGAGTTTGTAAGTCGGAGGTTTTTTCGTATGACCAATTCTTTGCAACCTGCATATGCTCTGGTCCCGGGTGCGAACCTGGAGGCCTATGTGCACACCGTCAACAGCATTCCATTGCTGTCGCCGGAGCAGGAGCGTGAACTGGCCGAGAGTCTCTATTATGAGCAGGATTTGGGGGCGGCTCGGCAGATGGTGCTCGCCCACCTGCGTTTTGTCGTACATATCGCCCGTAGCTATTCCGGCTACGGCCTGGCTCAGGCTGACCTGATCCAGGAAGGCAACGTCGGCCTGATGAAGGCTGTTAAACGCTTCAACCCGGAAATGGGCGTGCGGCTGGTGTCCTTTGCCGTGCACTGGATCAAGGCGGAAATCCACGAGTTCATCCTGCGCAACTGGCGCATCGTGAAAGTCGCGACCACCAAGGCCCAGCGCAAGCTGTTCTTCAACCTGCGCAGCCAGAAGAAACGCCTGGCCTGGTTGAACAACGAGGAAGTCCATCGCGTCGCTGAAAGCCTGGGCGTAGAGCCTCGGGAAGTGCGCGAGATGGAAAGCCGCCTGACCGGCCATGACATGGCCTTCGACCCGGCTGCCGAGGCGGACGACGACAGTGCTTTCCAGTCGCCGGCGAACTATCTGGAAGACCACCGGTACGACCCGGCACGTCAACTGGAAGACGCCGACTGGAGCGACAACTCCAACCACAACCTGCACGAAGCGCTGGAAGTGCTGGACG
Organism: Pseudomonas sp. AP3_22 TE3818; assembly: GCF_053628995.1. Classification (NCBI taxonomy): domain Bacteria; kingdom Pseudomonadati; phylum Pseudomonadota; class Gammaproteobacteria; order Pseudomonadales; family Pseudomonadaceae; genus Pseudomonas; species Pseudomonas sp. AP3_22 TE3818. The sequence goes on from NZ_JBRJHL010000001.1 coordinate 455,674, forward strand.
ACCGTAGCCGTGACATTCTCTACCAGCGCTGGCTGGCGGAAGAAAAAGCCACGCTGCACGACCTGGCGCAGAAGTACAACGTGTCGGCCGAGCGTATTCGTCAGCTCGAGAAGAGCGCGATGAACAAGCTCAAGTTGTCGATCGCTGCGTAACTGGCGATCAAAAAAACGCCCCGATCATTGATCGGGGCTTTTTTGTTTGTGTACGAAAATCCTGGATGTGGCGCTGCTCCCTGTAGGAGCTGGCTTGCCAGCGATCAAGGCAACGCGGTGTGTCAGGCCTATCGCCTTCGCTGGCAAGCCAGCTCCTACAAAAGCTTCGTCAGTCTTTCCAGGGCGCCCGGCGCGAATCGTTCAGCCCGACCAGATAGCTGTCCCCACCCAACTGGCTCATCTGCTGCCTGATCCAGCCAGCCCGGCGTGAAACGTAGGATGTCGGATGGCTGGCGCTCCAGACGCGGGGGTTGGGCAGTACGGCGGCGAGCAGGCTCGTTTGCTGGCGGCTGAGGCCTTTCGCACTCACGCCAAAGTGATGCCTGGCTGCCGCTTCGGCGCCAAACACACCGTCATCCCACTCAACACTGTTGAGGTACACCTCAAGAATCCGCTGCTTGGGCCAGAGCACTTCGATCAGTCCGGTGAACCAGGCTTCCAGGCCTTTGCGCAGCCAGCTGCGGCCAGACCACAGGAACAGGTTTTTCGAGACTTGCTGGCTCAGGGTGCTGGCGCCGCGGATCGAACCGCCGCGCTCGTTATGGGCAAACGCCGCCTGAATCGCGCCGATATCGAAGCCCCAGTGCTCCGGGAATTTCTGGTCTTCCCCGGCAATCACAGCGACTTTCAGGTCATCGGAGATCTCGTCCCAGGGTTTCCAGCTCCGTTGCAGGTCGATGGGTTCGCCGTCAAACCAGGATTCGATCTTGCGCTCGACCATCAGCGCCGTCCCCGGGGGCGGCACCACGCGAAAGATCAGCACCAGCAATACGCTGCCACCCATGAACCAGAGCACGGCCTTGGAGAAATGACGGAAATAGATACGCAGCATAGAGATGGCTTGGCCGAACCCGTTGAGCGGGCCATTATACAGACCCTTTGGATCGAAACTGACTGGAGTTCTGCATGCTGCGTGGCTTTCTGATGCTGGCCGCTTTTTTCGGTTTCACCGGTGTCGGCCTTGGCGCCTTCGCTGCCCATGGCCTGAAAAATAGCCTGAGCGCCGAGTACCTGGCGATCTTCCATACCGGCGTCACCTATCAATTGGTGCACACCTTGGCGCTGCTGGGCGTGGCGCTGCTGGCTACGCAGGTGCCCGGTCGTTTGGTCACCTGGGCCGGCGCATCGTTTGCCATCGGTATCCTGCTGTTCTCCGGAAGTCTGTATGTATTGACGCTGACCGGCTTTAGCAAGCTCGGCATCATCACCCCGTTCGGTGGCCTGGCGTTCTTGGTGGGCTGGTTTTGCCTCGGACTTGCCGCCTGGCGCCTGTAGGAGCGAGCTTGCTCGCGATGGACGTCAACGATAACGCGTGCTGACTGATTTAACGCATTGCCCTGGCGTTTTTCGCGAGCAAGCTCGCTCCTACAAGGTCCATAACGACGAATGGCTTGGGTCGACCTGACTGATCGGGCTAGAATGCCTGCCCCAAAAAATGATGGCGGCATCCGGCATGCGCATTCAGTTGAACGGCGAATCCTTTGAACTGCCCGACGGTGAAACCGTTGCGGCCCTGCTGACCCGTCTGGACCTGACCGGACGCCGGGTGGCGGTCGAACTCAATCTGGATATCGTCCCGCGTAGCCAGCATGCAGACACCATGTTGAACGACGGCGACAACGTCGAAGTGGTGCACGCCATCGGCGGCGGCTAGTAGTCTCGGCCGAATGGCCACAGAATTCTGCAAGTACCTCACCCCTACAGAGGATTTCCCATGAGCATCGTTCGCAGCGACAAGCCTTTCGTCCTGGCCGGTCGTACTTACCAGTCGCGTTTGCTGGTCGGTACCGGCAAGTACCGTGACATGGAAGAAACCCGCCTGGCCATCGAAGCCTCGGGTGCCGAGATCGTCACCTTCGCCGTGCGCCGCACCAACCTCGGTCAGATCGAGGGCGAGCCGAACCTGCTCGAAGTGCTGTCGCCGGATCGCTACACCTTCCTGCCGAACACCGCCGGTTGCTACGACGCCATCGAAGCCGTGCGCACCTGCCGTCTGGCCCGTGAGCTGCTCGACGGCCACAACCTGGTGAAGCTGGAAGTGCTGGCCGATCAGAAAACCCTGTTCCCCAACGTGATCGAAACCCTCAAGGCCGCCGAAACGCTGGTCAAGGAAGGCTTCGACGTGATGGTCTACACCAGTGATGATCCGATCATCGCCCGTCAGTTGGCGGAAATCGGCTGCATCGCGGTGATGCCGCTGGCCGGCCTGATCGGCTCCGGTCTAGGGATCTGCAATCCGTACAACCTGCAGATCATCCTCGAAGAAGCCAAAATCCCGGTGCTGGTGGATGCCGGCGTCGGTACCGCTTCCGACGCCACCATCGCCATGGAACTGGGTTGTGATGCGGTGCTGATGAACTCGGCCATCGCCCACGCCCAGCAGCCGGTCATGATGGCTGAAGCCATGAAACATGCGATCGTCGCAGGCCGCCTGGCTTACCTCGCCGGCCGTATGCCGAAAAAACTCTATGCCAGCGCCTCTTCGCCGCTGGATGGTCTGATCAAGTAAGAGCCATTGATGACTGAATCGAACGACACGCCAATCCAGACGGAAGAAGGCGACGAGCGCCAACACCGCCGCATCAAGAGTTTCGTGATGCGCGCCGGGCGCATGACCGAAGGCCAGCAACGCGGCCTGGAGCAGGGCGCGCCGCTGTTCGTGCTGCCGCTGGCCGACGCGCCAGTGGACTTCGACCAGGTGTTCGGTCGCTCGGCACCGCGCTCGCTGGAAATCGGTTTCGGCATGGGCCATTCGCTGCTGGAAATGGCAGCGGCTGCGCCGGAGCAGGATTTCATTGGGGTAGAAGTGCACCGTCCGGGTGTCGGGGCGCTGCTCAATGGCGTGTTGACCCAGGGGTTGACCAACCTGCGGGTCTACGATTGCGATGCGATCGAAGTGCTCAACCGCTGCGTGGCCGATAACAGCCTCGATCGCCTGATGTTGTTTTTCCCCGATCCGTGGCACAAGAGCCGTCACCACAAGCGCCGTATCGTTCAGGCGTCCTTCGCCGAACTGGTACGCAGCAAGTTGAAGGTCGGTGGCATTCTGCACATGGCCACCGACTGGGAACCGTACGCCGAATACATGCTGGAAGTGATGAATGTCGCCCCGGGGTATCGCAACCTCGCCGAAGACGGCAAGTGCGTACCGCGCCCGGCCGAGCGCCCGATCACCAAGTTCGAACGCCGTGGTGAACGTCTTGGGCATGGCGTTTGGGATTTGAAGTTCGAGAAGCAGTCGTAGAAGCGAGCCTGCTCGCGAAAAGCCAGAGAACAGCGCGGGGCTCCAGATGCCCCGCGTTTTCGTTAACGATCATCGCGAGCAAGCTCGCTCCTACAGTAGTTGTTTGGTGTAGCTGAAGTCAGCGGCGGTCAGCGACCACGCCAATCAACACCAACACCACCAACAACACCGGCGCCAGGCTGTAGTTGTTGAACTGGCTCAAGCCGCGCACGACCCATGGCGTGGCGTAGATCAGCGCTGCACCGCTGCCGACCATGCACAGCAGGGCCATCAGTGGCACGCGCAAGGCGCCGGCGATGCTGCCCAGGCGCTGCTCGACCCAGCCTTTGAAATCCGCACCAAACAGCACCAGCAGGCAACCCACCAGGGCCAGGGCGATTTCCGAGAGGTTGCTGCGGCTCCAGCGGGATACCGTGGCCAGCAGGTCGAGTATCAGATCCATTCGATTTCCTTATGTCAGAAATTTCTGCAGCAAGTCGTTGAGGAAGAGTTGTCCGCGCATCGTGGCGACCAGGCGTGACGGTTCGACCTGCAACAGGCCGCTTTGTTCGGCTTCACGTCGGCCTTGCGCAAGGCTTTCCAGGGTCATGCCGGTACGTTCAGGGTACAGCCGCGATTCGACGCCTTCAGTCAGGCGCAGCGCGTTCATCAGGAATTCGAACGGCATTTCATCGTTGCCCAGCGCTTTCTCGCCGGCCCGGAAGCTTTTCGCCGGATTCAGGTAATCCTTCGGCAGGCGGGTTTTCCAGGTGCGGACAATGCGCCCGTCCGGGTGGCTGAGCTTGCCGTGGGCACCGGCGCCGATGCCGATGAAATCGCCAAAACTCCAGTAGTTGAGGTTGTGTCGCGCCGGGCGGCCGGGCAGGGCATAGGCCGAGACTTCGTACTGTGCGTAACCGTGTTCGGCCAGCAGCGCTTGCCCGGCCTCCTGGATGTCCCACAGCGTGTCGTCTTCCGGCAGTGTCGGCGGCTGGTTCCAGAACACCGTGTTCGGTTCCAGGGTCAGTTGATACCACGACAGGTGTGTCGGTTTCAGGGCGATGGCTGTGCGCAGGTCGGCCAAGGCATCGTCCAGGGACTGATTCGGCAAGCCATGCATCAAGTCCAGGTTGAAGTTTTCGAAGCCGGCCTGCCGCGCCATGCCGGCGGCGCGTACGGCTTCGTCGCCGTTGTGAATCCGGCCCAGAGCCTGGAGTTTTTCCTGCTGGAAACTCTGGATGCCGATCGACAGGCGATTAATCCCCAGTTTTCGGTACGCCACGAACTTGTCTTGCTCGAACGTCCCCGGATTGGCCTCCAGCGTGATTTCGATGTCGCTGGCAAAGGGGATGCGTTGTTCGACGCCTTTGAGCAAGCGACCCAGGGAATCGGCACTGAACAGGCTCGGCGTGCCGCCACCAAAGAAGATCGAGCTCAGTTCACGGCCATAGACGGCGTGCAGGTCCTGGTCGAGATCGGCCAGCAACGCGTCGACATACTCTTCTTCCGGCAGCACAGGGCTGGCGGTGTGGGAGTTGAAGTCGCAATAAGGGCATTTGCGCACACACCACGGGATGTGGATGTACAGCGCCAGGGGCGGCAGCACAGGCAGTGCCGCCCGGGGCGATGAAGCATCGCCGCCGAAGATCAGCGGCGACGCGGATGATTCACGGGTCATTTCAAGCCCAGACGCTGGCGCAGCAGATCCATTGCACGGGCGCGGTGGCTGATCTGGTTCTTGTCGGCAGGGCTCAGCTCGGCGCTGGAGCAATCGCGCTCCGGCACCCAGAACAGCGGGTCGTAGCCAAAACCGTGTTCGCCGCTGGCCTGGGTCAGGATTCGCCCGTGCCACAAACCTTCGCAGAGGATCGGCAGCGGATCGTCGGCGTGACGTACCAGTGCCAGCACGCAGACGAACTGCGCCCCACGCTCGGCTTCAGGCACGTCTTTCAAGACGTCGAGGAGCTTGGCGTTGTTCGCCGCATCGCCCTTGCCGTCGGCATAACGCGCGGAGTAGATACCCGGCGCACCGCCGAGGAAGTCCACCGCCAGCCCGGAATCGTCGGCCAGCGCCGGCAAACCGGAAATGCGTGCGGCATTACGGGCCTTGAGGATGGCGTTCTCGACGAACGACAGACCGGTTTCTTCAGGTTCGACGCTGCTGAACTCGCCGATCGAGCGCAGATGCACCGACTCGCCGAGCATGGCCTGGAGTTCCTTGAGTTTGCCGGCGTTATGGCTGGCCAATACGAGTTGCGTGAAATTGATCATTGGCCAGGGAAGAGCTCTTGGTTGAAATTGATGGTGTGGATCTTATCGCCGGTCTGCACCTTGATGTCGAAGGTGCGGACTTCCTGCTGATCCACCGGATATTGCGCGATGTAGTAGATCGCGCCTTGTTCGGTGATCTGTTTGAACTGCAGTGGCACCGTCTGGCTGGTCAGGTCTTTGACCGAACCGCTCACCTGGGCCATCAGTGGCTTGCCTTCCTTGAGCACCGAGATATTGATCACGCCCTGGTTCTTGCTGCGGATCAGTTCGGCGGACTTGGCAATGTCCGGAGTCAGGTAGGTGGAGTTGAAGGTGTTGTAGTGCACCGTCACGTCACCGAAGGTTTCCTGGCGCTCGCCCTTGATGGCTTCGGCGCCCATGGCGGTGACGCTCAGGCAGGCAGTGAGTAGAAACAAAGCAAGACGACCCATGATCGTTCTCCTTGAAATAGGGTGGATCAGACCGCGACCTTGTGGTCGGAAAGTCCCGGACTGCTGACGCGGTAGATTCCGATCTCACCTAACAGATTAGGCCATAGCTTACTGGCCCACCCGTGCCGATGCTGTTGATCCACGGCAAGCCGATCAATGACCTTCGCTTCACGTTCGCGACACAAGGCTTCAAAGTCCGCGAAGGTGCAGAAGTGGATGTTCGGCGTGTTGTACCAGGTGTACGGCAGGAACTCGGAAACCGGCATCCGGCCCTTGCTCGCCAGGTACCAGCGGCAGCGCCAGTGACCGAAATTGGGGAAGGTGATGATGCACTGACGGCCCACGCGCAGCATTTCTTCGAGGATCCTGTCCGGGTAGTGCACTGCTTGCAGCGCCTGGGTCATGACCACGATGTCGAAACTGTTGCTGGCGAAGTTGCCCAGGCCCTTGTCCAGGTCCTGTTCGATGACGTTGATGCCCTTCGCCACGCACTCAGCGATGTTGTCGGCGTCGTTTTCCAGGCCATAACCGGTGACTTGCTTGTTGTCGCGCAGCCAGGTCAGCAGTTCGCCATCGCCGCACCCGAGGTCGAGCACGCGGCTGCCGGCGGGGATCCATTCCTGGATGATTTCCAGATCAGCTCTCATGGCTTTCTCACAGCGTAATGCGGTTCATGTAATTGCCGAATGCCTGCAGGTAGCGCGGGATCGGAATCAGGAAGGCGTCGTGGCCTTGCGGTGCGTCGATCTCGAGGTAGCAGACGTCCTTGCGCGCGGCCATCAGCGCGTCCACCAGTTCCCGCGAGCGGGCAGGGGAGAAGCGCCAGTCGGTGGTGAACGACATCACGCAAAACTTGGCTTTGGCACCTTCGAAGGTTTTCGCCAGGTTATCGTCGAAGTTCGCCGCCGGATCGAAGTAATCGAGCGCCTTGGTCATCAACAGGTATGTGTTGGCATCGAAGCGCCCGGAGAATTCTTCGCCCTGATAGCGCAGGTAGCTTTCGACCTGGAACTCGACGCTGTGGAAGTCGTAGTTGAGCTTCTCGCTCTTCAGGCCGCGGCCGAATTTCTCGCCCATGGAGTCGTCGGACAGGTAAGTGATGTGCCCGACCATCCGCGCCAGCATCAGGCCGCGCTTGGGGATCACGCCCTGTTCCTGAAACGAACCGCCGTGGAACTCCGGGTCGGTGAGGATCGCCTGGCGCGCCACTTCGTTGAACGCGATGTTCTGTGCCGACAGCTTGGGGGCCGAGGCGATGGCCAGGCAGTGACGGATGCGGTCGGGGTAGGTGATGCTCCATTGCATCGCCTGCATGCCGCCGAGGCTGCCGCCGATCACGGCCGCGAACTGGGCGATGCCGAGGCGATCGGCCAGGCGCGCCTGACTGTGCACCCAATCTTCGACGGTCAATACCGGGAAATCGGCGCCGAACGGCTTGCCGGTGTCCGGGTTGATGCTGCTCGGGCCGGTGGAGCCGTTGCAGCCGCCGAGGTTGTTCAGGCTGACCACGAAGAACTTGTTGGTGTCGATCGGCTTGCCGGGGCCGATGCAGCTGTCCCACCAACCGGGTTTGCGGTCGTCGGGGCTGTGATAGCCGGCAGCGTGGTGGTGCCCGGACAAGGCGTGGCAGATCAGCACGGCATTGCTCGCCGTGGCGTTGAGCGTGCCGTAGGTTTCGTAGATCAGGTCATAGGCCGGGAGCGAACGACCACAGGCCAAAGCCAGCGGCTCGCTGAAGTGCGCCACTTGCGGCGTCACCAGACCAACAGAATCGGGGGGAAAGGCAGCTGGCATCGACCCTGCTCTCATTGAAATGAGGCGTAAGTCTAAAGACCGCCGACCCTAGCAGCAAGCTAACCCTTGCCCTCTGTAGGAGCCGGCTTGCCGGCGAGGCGGCGGGCCTGACACACCGCGTTGCCTGGATCGCTGGCAAGCCGGCTCCTACAGTGGGTTCAGCGTTTCAGGTCGGGAAGGTCCGGCAACTTCTTCGGCGAACAGATCCGCACCCGCTTCTGCCGGTTCAACTCGCCACTGATCAAGCTGACCTGGCTCTTGGACACGCCAAAGGCCTTGGCCAGAAACGCCATCAGATACGCGTTGGCCTTGCCCTCGACTGGCGGCGCGGTCAGGCGGATCTTCAGGCGATCACCGTGCAGCCCGGCGAAGTCATCGCTACGGGCTGCCGGTTGCAGGTGACACTCCAGAATCAGGTCGTCACCGTCCCAGCGAAACCAGCTCACCGGGTCAGATCAACACGCGGAGGATTTGCGGCATCATGGTCAAGGCGGCGAGGTTGTTGATCACCAGCATGTCGATCAGTTTGATCGCCAGGAACGCAAAGATCGGCGACAGATCAAGCCCGCCCAGGTTCGGCAGGAACTTGCGGAACGGCGCCAGGGCCGGCTCGCAGACGTCGTTCACCAGTTCGGCGCCCGGGTTATGGCTGCCCGGTGCGACCCAGGACAGGATCACACTGATGATCAGGGCAAAGAAGAAGATGTTCAGGAATAGCGCGGTCACACCGATGATCGACCAGATCAGCAGTTGCAGCGGATTGCCGGTGGTGCCGTAGGTCAGCAACAGGGTCAGGGCCATCAGTGCCAGTTGCACCAGGATCGCCAACACCAGCGAGGACATGTCCAGGCCGAACACGCTCGGGATGATCCGGCGCAGTGGCTTGAGCAGTGGCTGGGTGGCCTTGACGATGAACTGGCAGATCGGGTTGTAGAAGTTCGCCCGCACCAGTTGCAGTACGAAGCGCATCAGCACGATCAGCAGGTACAGGCTGCCGAGGGTTTGCAGCACGTAGACCGCTGCGGTGTTCAATCCAATCATGAAAAGCTCCTTATTGACCCAGTTGTTCGGCCATCTCGGCCGAGCGATGCGCGGCAGCGCCGAGTGCTTTTTCGACCAAGGCTTCAAAACCATTGGCCTGGAACGACTTGATTGCAGCTTCCGTGGTGCCCGCAGGGGAGGTGACACGGCGGCGCAGCTCGGCTGCGTCGACGTCGCTGGAGACCGCCATGTGCGCGGCGCCCAGTGCGGTTTGCAGGGTCAGTTGTGCGGCGATGTCCGCCGGCAGGCCAAGTTTCACGCCGGCGGCGGTCATGGCCTCGATCAGCAGGAAGAAATACGCCGGGCCCGAGCCGGAAACGGCGGTGACGGCATCCAGTTGCTGCTCTTCATTGAGCCATAAGGCGATGCCGACCGCGGACAGCAGCTCCTGGGCTTGCTGACGCTGCTCGGCGGTCACTTGGGCTGTTGCGAACAAACCGCTCACGCCCTGACGCAGTAGCGCCGGGGTGTTGGGCATGCAGCGCACGATCGGCTGGGCGCCAAGCCAGTTGTTCATGCTGGCGCAGGTGATGCCTGCGGCAATCGACACCACCAGTTGATGGGGCTGGAGGCTTGGGCGAATCGCTTCGCACACGGCTTTCATCGCCTGCGGCTTGACCGCAAGGACGACGACGTCGGCGCCTTCGATGGCCTGGGCGTTGTCGGCGAAGGTTTCGATGCCGTGTTCAGCGCTCACGCGGGCGCGGGTTTCTTCGCCCGGATCGCTGGCGCGGATCTGCGCGGCTTCCAGACCCTTGGCCCGCAGGCCGCCGATCAGGCTGGCGGCCATGTTGCCGGCACCGATAAAGGCAATACGCGTCTTGCTCATGTCAGGTCCTTATAAAGAAGAGAGTCGGTCATGGGTTATGGCCGATCGTAATCACGGGCGCCAAACAGGGCCGTACCGATACGGACCCAGGTGGCGCCCTGGGCAATGGCCGACTCAAGGTCGTGGCTCATGCCCATGGAAAGTGTGTCGAGTGGCAGATTCAGGCTGGCTTGCAGGCTTTGCACGGCCGCAAACGCGGCGTCCTGGGCGGTGCGATCTTCGGTCGGCTCAGGGATGGCCATCAGCCCGCGCAACGTCAGGCGCGGCAGGGCGCTGATGGCACTGGCCAGGGCCGGCAGGTCAGCCGGGGTACAGCCGGATTTGCTGGCTTCGCCGCTGACGTTGACCTGAATGCAGATATTCAGGGGCGGCAAATCGGCAGGACGTTGTTCGGACAGGCGTTGCGCGATTTTCAAACGATCCACGGAATGCACCCAGTCGAAGTGCTCGGCGATAGCACGAGTCTTGTTCGATTGAATGGGGCCGATGAAGTGCCAGATCAAGGGCAGGTCGGCCAGTTCAAGCTGTTTGCCCAGCGCTTCCTGCAGGTAGTTCTCGCCAAAGTCGCGCAGGCCGGCGGCGTAGGCTTCACGCAGGTCTTGTGCAGGTTTGGTCTTGCTCACGGCCAGCAGATGGACGCTGTTTTCGGCGCGATTGGCGGCAAGTGTTGCGGCATGGATGCGCGAACTAACTTCGAGAATGTTGTCTGCTATGGTGGACATCAAGAGGCGCCAGCGGTCTGAAGGTTCGCGGCATTCTACTGGAATTGAGAGGCGCTATGGATATCACTGAACTGCTGGCGTTCAGCGCCAAACAGGGGGCATCGGACCTGCATTTGTCTGCTGGCCTGCCACCGATGATTCGGGTGGATGGCGATGTGCGGCGCATCAACCTGCCGGCCCTGGACCACCAACAGGTGCAGGCGCTGATCGATGCCATCATGAATGACACCCAGCGGCTGGACTTTGAGAAGCATCTGGAAATCGATTTTTCCTTTGAAGTGCCCGGTGTGGCGCGTTTTCGGGCCAATGCGTTCAATCAGAGCCGTGGCGCGGGTGCAGTGTTTCGCACCATTGCGGCGAAAGTGCAGAGCATGGACGAACTGGGCATGGGAGAAGTGTTTCGCAAAATGACCGACGCTCCCCGTGGCCTGGTGCTGGTGACCGGCCCGACCGGCTCCGGAAAGTCCACCACGCTGGCGGCGATGATCGACTACCTCAATAACCATCGCCATCACCACATCCTCACCATTGAAGACCCTATCGAGTTTGTCCACGAGCCGCGCAAGTGCCTGATCAACCAGCGTGAGGTCCACCGCGATACCCGCAGCTTCGCCACGGCCTTGCGCTCGGCATTGCGGGAGGACCCGGACGTGATTCTGGTGGGGGAGATGCGCGATCTGGAAACCATACGCCTGGCGTTGACCGCCGCCGAAACCGGCCATCTGGTGTTCGGCACGCTGCACACCACGTCGGCGGCCAAGACCATTGACCGGGTAGTGGACGTGTTTCCGGGGGACGAGAAGTCAATGGTGCGCTCGATGCTCTCTGAGTCGCTGCTGGCGGTGGTGTCCCAGACGCTGGTGAAGAAGGTCGGCGGCGGACGCGTCGCGGCCCACGAAATCATGCTGGGGACGTCGGCGATCCGCAACCTGATCCGCGAGGACAAGGTGGCGCAGATGTACTCGGCGATTCAGTCGGGAGGGGCGTTGGGAATGCAGACGCTGGATATGAGCTTGAAGGACCTGGTGAACAGGGGGTTGATCAGTCGTGATCATGCGCAGGAGAAGGCGCGGTCGCCGGAGGGGTTTTGAGGAGGATGTGTGGTGCTTTCAAGGGCCTCTTCGCGAGCAAGTCGGATCGCCGCACCGCCGCTCCCACAGGGGAATGCATTCCAAAGTGGGAGCGGCGGTGCGGCGATCCGACTTGCTCGCGAAGGGGCCATCGTGTTCAACGCAATTCCGGATCGCGACGGGAATTTCAGCTCAGCGCTGAACAACCCGCAACTGATTCGGTTCTTTCGGCAGAACCCGCTTGGCAACCACGTAGTGGTTTTCCCAGTACGGTTTCTTCAAGGTGTCGATGCTCACCGATTTGCCGCGACGTGGCGCGTGGATGAAACGGTCGTTGCCCAGGTAGATGGCGACGTGATTGACCCGGCGGCTCTTGATGTTGAAGAAAATCAGGTCGCCCGGCTTCAGGTCGTTGCGATCAACTTTTTCCCCATGACCGCTGGCCATGGCGTTGGAGGTGCGTGGCAGGTCGAACGTGGCGTCGTTGAATGCATATTTCACCAGGCCGCTGCAATCGAAGCCTTTGCTTGGGCTGCTGCCGCCCCAACGATAGGGAGTGCCAAGGACGTTCACCGCGCGGCTGAGCACGTCGCTGCTTTCCTTGGTGCCCATCGGTGGAACCAGACCGCTTTTGCTGTTGGCCAGGCTTGGAGCATATTTGGCGGATTTCTTGTCTTTGCTCGAAGGAGCAGAGGCATGGGATTTTGGGGTGTAACCATTAACGTTAGGAAGACGTTGCTCACGATTGGTGGCGTGGGCGGCCAGTGGCATCAAAAGGCAAATGGTTAGCCATGTCTTGAAAAATGAACGCATTAGGCAAGGCTCTTAATAAGTTAGCGCGCAACTTTATAACAGCTTTTTTGCCGCTTCCGAGGCCGTTGGTCGATTCAACCTGGGGGACAATGGTGGCAAAAAAGCGGCAAAATGGCGCAATTGTCGGACAGAAGTCCGGTGTTACAAGGCTTTGACGGGAGTGAAGGTAGCATTTGCCATACGTCGGGTGCCTGTAAAAAAGTCACAAAGAATTGAAGAATATTTATCTATCGCGTGAATCGAGGCCATTCATGAACCCCTATCAACAGACTTTTCCGCAGCAAGACACCCACAGCAAAGTGATCGGTTATTTGCTGTGGATTTTCGGATTTACCGGCGCTCACCGCTTCTATTACGGCAAGCCGGTGACTGGGACGATCTGGTTCTTCACCTTTGGTTTGCTGGGCATCGGCTGGCTGATCGACCTGTTCCTGATCCCGTCCATGGACCGTGAAGCGGACCTGCGGTTCACCGCCGGGCCGATCGAATACAACGTGGCGTGGATTCTGCTGACGTTTCTCGGGGTGTTCGGTGTGCACCGGATGTATCAGGGGAAATGGATCAGCGGGCTGCTGTACCTGCTCACCGGCGGGTTGTTCTTTCTCGGGGTGCTGTATGACTTCTGGACGTTGAATGACCAGGTTTCCGTGCGTAACGCGCAGCGCCGCGGCGCCTTTCAGTAAGTCATCGCCGGCAAGCCGGCTCCTACGCTGGATTTGTAGGAGCCGGCTTGCCGGCGATTGGAGCAACGCGGTATTACGCCTGGTGGCTAATGCGCCCATCCACCAGGGTGTAACGCACCACGCCCGGCAGGCTGTGGCCAATGAACGGGCAGTTCTCGCCCTTCGACAACCAGGTTTCACCCGCGACGGTCGAGGCCGCCGGGTCGAACAGCACGATGTCCGCCGCACCACCCACCGCCAGTTTGCCTGCCGGCAGGCGCAAGGCCTCGGCAGGGCCGGCGCTCAGGCGTTTCAGCAACGTCGGCAGGTCCAGCAAGCCGTCTTCGACCAAGGTCATCGCCAGTGGCAGCAGCAGTTCAACGCTGCTGATGCCCGGCTCGGTGGCGCCGAACGGGGCCAGTTTGGCATCACGCTCATGGGGTTGGTGATGGCTGGAGATGGCCGAGATCACGCCGGATTTCACCGCTGCGCGCAGGCCATCGCGGTCCGCGCGGGTGCGTAGCGGCGGCTGGACGTGATACAGGCTGCTGAAGTCGATCAGGGCTTCGTCGGTCAGGATCAGCTGGTACAGGGCGACATCCGCGGTCACCTTCAGGCCCCGGGCCTGGGCCTGGGCGATCAGTTCCACGCCGCGGGCACTGGTGAGCTGGCTGAAGTGCGCGCGCACGCCGGTCTGTTCAACCAGCAGCAGGTCCCGGGCCAGGGCGACGGTTTCGGCGCTTTCCGGGATGCCCGGCAAGCCGAGGAAACTGGCGGTCGGGCCTTCGTGAGCCAGGCCACCTTCGGCCAGGTCGTGATCCTGGGAGTTGAAAATCACCGTCAGGTCGAAAGTGGCCGCGTAGTCCAGTGCCCGGCACAGGGTGCGGGTGTTGCGGAAGCTCTCCAGGCCGTTGCCGAAGGCCACGCAACCGGCGTCGCGCAAGGCAACCAGCTCGGCCAGTTGCTCACCGTCCAGGCCTTTGCTCAGGGCGCCAATCGGGAAGACTTTGGTGTTGCCGGCCTCACGGGCGCGGTCGAGGATCAGTTCGGCCACCGCCGAGGTGTCCAGCACCGGTTTGGTCTTCGGTGGGCAGCACAGGCTGGTTACGCCGCCAGCCGCCGCCGCGCGGGTTTCGCTGACAATCGAGCCTTTGCGGCTGTAACCCGGCTCGCGCAGGGCAACGTTGAGGTCGACCAGGCCGGGAGCGGCCACCAGGCCTTTGGCGTCGATCGTGTCGACGGCGACAAAACCGGCGGGCGCCGCGCCAAGGGCGACGACTTTGCAGGCTTCAATGTGGATATCGGTCACTTGATCCAGGCCGCTGGCCGGATCGATCACGCGGGCGCCGAGAATGCTGAGCTTCACTGTGCGTTCTCCTGTTCGAATTGGCCCTGCTCGAATTGACGCTGCGCAGTCTGCCCGCTCATGGCCATGGACAGCACGGCCATGCGAATGGCGATCCCGTAGGTCACCTGGTTGAGGATCACCGAGTGCGGGCCGTCGGCCACTGCCGACTCGATTTCCACGCCGCGGTTGATCGGCCCCGGGTGCATCACGATGGCATCGGGTTTGGCGCCGGCCAGGCGCGCGGTGGTCAGGCCGAACAGGCGGTAGAACTCGCCCTCGCTCGGCAGCAGGCCGCCGGTCATGCGTTCACGCTGCAGACGCAACATGATCACCACGTCGACGTCCTTCAGGCCTTCGGTCATGTCGGTGTAGACCTTCACACCGTATTGCTCGATGCCGATCGGCAGCAGGGTCTTCGGCGCAATCACGCGGATGTCCGGGCAACCGAGGGTTTTCAGGGCCAGCATGTTCGAACGCGCCACCCGCGAGTGCAGGATGTCGCCGACGATGGCCACCGAAAGATTTTCGAACCCGCCCTTGTGTCGACGGATCGTCAGCATGTCGAGCATGCCCTGGGTCGGGTGCGCGTGCCGGCCGTCGCCACCGTTGATGATCGCCACTTGCGGGCAGACATGCTCGGCGATGAAGTGCGCGGCGCCGGAATCACCGTGGCGCACGACGAACATGTCGGCGGCCATGGCTTCCAGGTTGCGCAGGGTGTCGAGCAGGGTCTCGCCCTTGCTCGCCGACGACGTGGACACGTTGAGGGTGATCACGTCCGCCGAGAGCCGCTGGGCCGCCAGTTCGAAGGTAGTGCGGGTACGGGTCGAGTTCTCGAAGAACACGTTGCACACGGTCTTGCCGCGCAGCAACGGGACTTTCTTGACCGCCCGGGCGCCGACTTCGAGGAAGGAGTCGGCGGTATCGAGGATTTCCGTCAACAGCTCACGGCGCAAACCGTCGAGCGAGAGGAAATGGCGCAGCTGGCCCTGATCATTGAGCTGCAGCGGGCGCTTGGTGTCTAGAGGCGTCATCGCAAGGGGGACTCTCAATAGGGCGAATTAAAGGGCGAGGTCTTGCAGTTCGAGCGCGAGTTCCGGGCCGGACAGCTTCACCCGTTCATGAGCGGCCAGCGACAGGGTCGCGCCCACCACGTTCGGGCGGATCGGCAGTTCGCCGGCGTCCAGGTCCAGCAGGCACACCAGCGTCACGCTGGCCGGGCGGCCGTAGTCGAACAGTTCGTTCATGGCGGCGCGGATGGTCCGGCCGCTCATCAGCACGTCGTCGATCAGCACCAGGTGCTGGCCTTCGATCTCGAACGGCAGCGCCGAAGGGCGAACCTGAGGGTGCAGGCCGTTCTGGCTGAAATCGTCGCGGTAGAAGGACACGTCCAGGGTGCCGAGGGGTTCATTGCTGCCCAGTTCCCTGAGCAGGGCCTGGGCCACCCAGACGCCGCCGGTACGAATGCCGATGAAACGCGGGTCGCTGATGCCACGGTGTTCCAGGTGAGCCTTCAGGCGCGTGGCCATCTGGCTGATCAGTTCGGCGGGATTGGGCAGGCTCATGGTTGCTCCTTCTTGGGCCCGAGCCGGGTTTCACGCAAGGTGGCTCGGGTTGTAGCTAAGAGAGACGCATCGCGGCTCTTCAGGATTCGAACAGTGCGCCATTTTCGTCGAGCCAGCCTTGCAGCAGCAGGGCGGCGGCGATGGCGTCGACCGGGTTGTCGCGGTAACTGCCTTTCTGGCCGCCACGAGCCAGGCGTTCGCCCTTGGCCTCGAAGGTGGTCAGGCGTTCATCGTGGGTATAGAAGGGCAGGTTGAAGCGGCCGTTCAGGCGCCGGGCGAATTTTTCCGCGCGGGCGCACATGTCGCTGGGCGTGCCGTCCATGTTCAGCGGCAGGCCGACCACCACGGCATCGGGTTTCCACTCTTTGATGAGGGCTTCGACCTGGTTCCAGTCAGGAATGCCGTTCTGCGCTTTCAGGGTGCACAGCTCACGGGCCTGACCGGTAATCACCTGGCCGACCGCAACGCCGATCTGTTTGGTGCCGTAGTCAAAACCCAGAATCAGCTTCAGGGCCATCAGGCGTGCCCCGCCTGGCTGGTCAGCAGGCTGAGGTTGACGCCCAGGTGTCTGGCAGCCGCTTCCAGGCGAAGTTCGCTGCTGGTGTTGAACAGGATGTCGGCGTCAAACGGGCAGTTCAGCCAGGCGTTCTGGGCCAGTTCGGCCTCCAGTTGCCCGGCTTCCCAGCCGGCATAACCGAGGGCGATCAGGCTTTTTGCCGGGCCGACGCCGTCGGCGATGGCGAACAGTACGTCCTGGGACGTCGACAGGGACAACTCATCTTCCAGATCAACGGTCGCCTGGAAACTCTGCCCCTTGGGGTGAAGGACGAAGCCGCGATCGGTTTGCACCGGGCCGCCGACGAAGATCGGTACATGCTGGCAGAGCGCTGGCGGTTCGATTTCCGGGCGTAATTGCTCAAGGATATCGGCCAGGTTCAGCTCTTGCGGACGGTTGACCACCAGCCCCATGGCACCATTGGCCGTGTGCTCGACGATGTAGGTCAAGGTGTGCGCAAAGTTCGGGTCGGCCATGTGCGGCATGGCGATCAGGAATTGATGCTTGAGGTAGCTGGGGCTGACGTTTTTCATGTGCGCTAGTGTGGCGTTCGAGGGGCGAACTGACAAGCCGGGGATGCACAGGAAATACCGTAATTCTGTAGGAGCGAGCTTGCTCGCGATGAACCTGAGAACACTGCGGGGTGTCAGGCTTGCAGCGTTATCATTGGCGACCATCGCGAGCAAGCTCGCTCCTGCAGGGGGATTTGTGCGGGTCAGTTACTTGAGAGTCGGTCGCCGCGGGCAAACTTCCAGGTCCGGATGATCTCCAGCCGGTCAACATCCGACAGATCCCCGGTAAAGGGGGCGAACGGCGCCGCCAGCCGGACGATCCGTTGCGCCGCCTGGTCCAGCAGCGGCTGGCCTGAAGATTCCAGCACCAGCACCTCATACAGTGAACCGTCACGGTTGATCGACACCATCAGGCGCAAATTGCCGTAGATCTGTTTGCGCCGTGCTTCGTCGGGGTAATTGAGGTTGCCGATGCGCTCGACTTTCTTGCGCCATTCGTCCTTGTACCAGGCGCCCTTGTCGCGCATGGTCGAGGCGGCGCTCAAGCGGTGGATGCGCGGGCGCTTGGCGTACAGTTGTTGTTCGGCGGCCAGTTCCGCTTCGAGGCTGGCGATGTCGCTGGACAGTTGCTCGCTGTCGAACGTCGGCGCCTGGACCTGGGGTTTGACCTCGGTCTTGGGCTCCTCGGTCTTGGCGGGGGCTTTTTTCGGCTTCGGCGCCACGGTGGTCACGGCAGCCTTCGGTGGGGCTACCTGCACTTCAGGCTTGGCGGCCGGCGGTGGCGTGACTTTCTGTACCTTGTTGTCCTGGAAGGGCGCGACCTCGGTGGTCTTGGGAATCGCCTTTTTATCCAGGGTGCCGCTGCCTTGCTGATTCTCCTGGGCCAGGAAATCGGCTTTCTCGGGCTTCTTTTCGCTTTTGAAGGTGGCGAGGGTGATTTCCAGGGTTTTGCTGATCTGCTTGGGCTCGACCACGGCAAACCCGACACCCAGCAGCAAGGCCAGGTGGATCAGCGCCGCCAGGAACAGGGTAAAACCGAGGCGATCGGCCGGGCGCACGCCACGGTGGGCGAGTTCGACAGGCAGATCGGACGGGAGGGTCATGACAAGGAAACCAACATCGCGTTTTCACAGGCCGCGCATGATAACGCAATGTTGGTTTGGCTAATCAACGTGCCTTGAGCTTCTGATCGATGGCATCCATCAGCAGGCCGCCGATATCGGTGCCAAAGGCATTGTCAATTTCGCGGATGCAGGTCGGGCTGGTGACGTTGATCTCGGTCAGGTGCTCGCCGATCACGTCCAGGCCAACGAACAACAGGCCTTTTTCACGCAGGGTCGGGCCGACTTGTGCGGCGATCCAGCGATCCTTGTCGGTCAGCGGACGGGCTTCGCCACGGCCGCCGGCGGCGAGGTTGCCACGGGTTTCGCCCTGGGCCGGAATTCGTGCCAGGCAATAATCCACAGGCTCGCCGTCGATCATCAGGATGCGCTTGTCGCCGTCCTTGATGGCCGGCAGGTAGGCCTGGCCCATGATCTGCTGGGCGCCGAGGGCCGTGAGGGTTTCGAGGATCACCGACAGGTTCGGATCGCCCGCGCGGTGACGGAAGATCGATGTGCCGCCCATGCCGTCCAGCGGCTTGAGGATCACATCGCCGTGTTTGGCGGCGAACTCACGCAACACATCGGCGCGGCGGCTGACCACGGTCGGCGGCGTGCACTGCGGGAACAGCGTGGCGAACAGTTTTTCGTTGCAGTCGCGCAGGCTCTGCGGCTTGTTGACCACCAGCACACCGGCGCGCTCGGCCTGTTCCAGCAAATAGGTGGAGTAGACGAACTCCATGTCGAACGGCGGATCCTTGCGCATCAGGATCACGTCCAGATCGCTCAGCAGCGCGTCGTTTTCGGCGCCCAGTTCGAACCATTTTTCCGGATTGGCGAACACCTGCAGCGGACGCATCCGCGCCCGGGCCTCACCTTCGCCCTGATACAGGTCGCGCTGTTCCATGTAGAACAGCTCCCAGCCACGCTTCTGCGCGGCCAGCAGCATGGCCAGCGAGCTATCCTTTTTATAGGAAATGCTGGCGATAGGGTCCATGACAATCCCGACGCGAACGCTCATTGGGTTTTCCTCGAAATTTGGGAGCTATGTTGATCTCTGCAGGAGCGAGCTTGCTCGCGATGAACCCGAGAACAACACGCTTATCCAGCCAGCCCGCGTCATCGTTGGCGATCATCGCGAGCAAGCTCGCTCCTACAAAAGATCAGCGTATAAAAGTGGCGTCAGAGTGGCGCTGAGTGTGTTTGCGGTCAAGGAAAAACCATCGTTCCGGTCGGCCGATAGATTGGTTCTGGAGACTGTGCTAAAAAGGCTTCCATGCCGTGCTGGCCCTTGAGTATCAAGGGTTTCGAGCCGCCAATCACCCGCAAACGGACAATTTGATTCGTAAAGGCGACGCAGAGCATCTTATGGAACAGCACCCCAGCGCCTTGAAGGTCATGGTGATCGATGATTCGAAGACGATCCGTCGCACCGCCGAAACGCTGCTCAAGAACGTGGGTTGTGAGGTCATCACGGCCATCGACGGCTTCGATGCCCTGGCCAAGATTGTCGACAACCACCCCGGCATCATCTTTGTCGACATCATGATGCCGCGCCTGGATGGCTATCAGACCTGCGCCCTGATCAAGAACAACAGTGCGTTCAAGTCCACCCCGGTGATTATGCTGTCATCCAAGGATGGCCTGTTCGACAAGGCCAAGGGGCGCATCGTCGGCTCCGACCAGTTTTTGACCAAGCCTTTCAGCAAGGAAGAATTGCTCGATGCGATCCAGGCCCATGTACCTGGTTTCGCCGCCGTTTTGCCGCAGTAGGACACGCACAGTGACGCTCGGCCATCGGGCCCTGCGTCGACAAGAATGGGGAAGACCATGGCACGTATTCTGATCGTCGATGATTCGCCGACCGAAATGTACAAACTGACCGGCATGCTGGAAAAGCATGGTCATGAAGTGTTGAAAGCCGAAAACGGCGCCGACGGCGTGGCCCTGGCCCGCCAGGAAAAGCCCGACGCCGTCCTGATGGACATCGTCATGCCCGGCCTCAATGGCTTCCAGGCAACACGCCAGTTGACCAAGGACCCTGAAACCGGACACATCCCGGTGATCATCATCACCACCAAGGACCAGGACACCGACAAGGTCTGGGGTACGCGCCAAGGCGCCAAGGACTACCTGACCAAACCGGTCGATGAAGAGACCCTGATCAAGACCCTGAACAACGTGCTGGCCGGTTGATCGTCAGGCCATGAACGAGTCGCTGACGGCTTTCGAGCTGCTGCTGCAAATCGACCAGCGCTGTCGTTTGCTGGCGGCGGATTTGCCGTCCCAGCCGGCCCGTCGGGACAGCTGGAGCGGCATCGGTTTTCGCCTGGGCGAGCACTGGTATGTCGCGCCCATGAGTGAAGTCAGCGAAGTCTTGCATGAGCCGCGACTCACTCAGCTGCCGGGGGTCAAATCCTGGGTCAAGGGTGTCGCCAACCTGCGCGGGCGATTGCTGCCGGTCATGGACCTGAGCGGTTTCTTCGGGCACGAACTTTCGGCGGTGCGCCGCCAGCGCCGGGTGTTGGTGGTGGACCACGATGAGGTGTTTGCCGGGTTGCTGGTCGATGAAGTCTTCGGCCTCCAGCACTTTGCCCGGGACAGCCTGGAGCCGGTGCCGACAGACGAGTTGAAGGGGCCGGTGGCGGCATTCGTCAAAGGCCGGTTTCAGCGCGGGCAGTGCTGGCAGGTGTTCAGCCCGTTTGCATTGACGCGGTCTCAGGGGTTCATGAACGTCGCGGTGTAACCGGTACAACGGAAATCCTGTGGGAGCGGGCTTGCTCCGGGCGGCGTTCCGACGAAGGCGGCAGTCCATTCAACATTGATTTTGGCTGATCTACCGCTTTCGCGAGCAAGCCCGCTCCCACAGTTTCTTCGGCGGGCATTACAGGGTGTTGGTTAACAGGCGAGGACCGATGATAAAAACAAAAGCAGGCAAGCCAATGGAAGGGTCGCGCAGCCGGTCGCAGATCATCGTGCTGTTCATCGCGCTGATCGTCTTCATCATGCTGCTGTTCGCCAACTTCGCGTACCTCAACACCCAGGCGACCTACGACAAACAGTACATCGGCCACGCCGGCGAACTGCGCGTGTTGTCCCAGCGTATCGCCAAGAACGCCACCGAAGCTGCCGCCGGCAAGGCTGCCGCGTTCAAGTTGCTCAGCGATGCGCGCAATGACTTTGCCCGGCGCTGGGGCTATCTGAAGAAGGGCGACCCGGCCACCAGCCTGCCACCGGCCCCGGCCACCGTGCGTCCAGAGATGCGCGCGGTGCAACAGGACTGGGAACGCCTGCTGAAAAACACCGACGCGATTCTCTCCAGCGAGCAAACCGTACTGTCCCTGCATCAGGTCGCCGCGACGCTGGCCGAAACCGTGCCGCAGTTGCAGGTCGAGTACGAAAAAGTCGTCGAGATCCTCCTGCAACGGGGCGCCCCGGCGGCCCAGGTGGCCATGGCCCAGCGCCAATCGCTGCTGGCCGAGCGGATCCTCGGTGCGGTCAATACGGTATTGGCCGGCGACGAAAACTCACAGCAGGCCGCCGATGCGTTCGGACGTGACGCGACGCAGTTCGGCAAGGTGCTCAACGGCATGCTCCAGGGCGACCCGGCGCTCAAGGTCAGCCAGGTCGAAGACCGCGACGCCCGTGCGCGACTGGCGGAAATCGCCGAGCTGTTCGAGTTCGTCTCGGGCTCGGTGGACGAGATCCTCGAAACCTCGCCTGAGCTGTTCAAGGTCCGTGAATCGGCCTCGAACATTTTCAGTCTCTCGCAAACCCTGCTCGACGAAGCCTCACACCTGGCCAGCGGTTTTGAAAACATGGTCGGCGGGCGTACCACCGACACCATAGGCGGTTATGTGCTGGGCTTGCTGGCGCTGACTTCGATCATCCTGATTGGCCTGGTGATGGTGCGCGAAACCAATCGTCAGCTGCGCGAAACCGCCGAGAAAAACGAGCGTAACCAGAACGCGATCATGCGTTTGCTCGACGAGATCGAAGACCTGGCCGACGGTGACCTCACGGTGACGGCCTCGGTGACGGAAGACTTTACCGGCACCATCGCCGACTCGATCAATTACTCCGTCGACCAGTTGCGCGATCTGGTCGCGACCATCAACCTCACCGCCGGCCAGGTCGCCGCCGCCGTGCAGGAAACCCAGGCCACCGCCATGCACCTGGCCCAGGCTTCGGAACATCAGGCCCAGCAGATTTCCGAGGCCTCGATGGCGATCAACGACATGGCCGAGTCCATCGACCAGGTGTCGGCCAACGCGGCTGAATCTTCGGCGGTTGCCGAACGCTCGGTGGAAATCGCCAACAAGGGCAATGAGGTGGTGCACAACACCATCCATGGCATGGACAACATTCGCGAGCAGATTCAGGACACCGCCAAGCGCATCAAGCGCCTTGGCGAGTCGTCCCAGGAAATCGGCGACATTGTCAGCCTGATCGATGACATTGCCGACCAGACCAATATCCTCGCCCTCAACGCAGCCATCCAGGCGTCCATGGCCGGCGACGCCGGTCGCGGTTTCGCCGTGGTGGCCGATGAAGTGCAGCGGCTGGCCGAGCGCTCGTCCGCGGCCACCCGGCAGATCGAGACCCTGGTGCGGGCGATCCAGACCGACACCAACGAAGCGGTCATCTCCATGGAGCAGACGACGACCGAAGTGGTGCGCGGCGCCCGACTGGCGCAGGATGCCGGTGTGGCCCTGGAAGAAATCGAGGGTGTGTCGAAGACGCTCGCGGCGTTGATCCAGAGCATCTCCAATGCCGCGCAACAGCAGACGTCGTCGGCCGGCCAGATTTCCCTGACGATGAACGTGATCCAGCAGATCACCTCGCAGACGTCGTCGGGTTCCACCGCCACGGCCGACAGCATCGGCAACCTGGCTAAAATGGCCAGTCAGTTGCGTCGTTCGGTGTCCGGTTTCACCTTGCCGGATGCCAAGGCGCAGGTTGTGGACAAAGCTTGAACCGCCCATGGGTATCTGAATTGTGATTGGAGTGGTTATGGGTGATCGGCACGACTATGTGGCCCTCGAGTGGGTCAAGGGCGAGATTGCCGAAACGCTGAAACAGGCTCATCACGCGATTGAAAACCTGCTCGATGACCCGCAGGCGACGCACGCGCTGGATGAATGCCTTGCATGCATCCATCAGGTCCACGGCAGTCTGCAGATGGTCGAATTCTACGGTGCGGCATTGCTCGCCGAAGAAATGGAACATCTGGCCATGGCCTTGCAGGGCAACCGTGTCAGCCATCGCGACGAGGCGTTACACCTGTTGATGCAGGCCCTCGGGCAGTTGCCGATCTACCTGGACCGGGTGCAAGGTGCGCGCCGCGATTTGCCACTGGTGGTGTTGCCCCTGATCAACGACCTGCGCAGCGCCCGTGGCGAAAGCCTGCTGTCGGAAACCAGCCTGTTCAGCCCACAGTTGCCCGAGTTGCCTGCGCTGGACGCAGAAACGCTGGCGCAGCTTGAGCCGGCCGAATTGCCCAATGTGTTGCGCAAGCTGCGGCAGATGCTGCAAATGGCGTTGGTCGGGTTCCTGCGAGAGCAGGACAACGAAACCAACCTCGATTACCTGGCCAAGGTCTTCGCCCGCCTCGAAGCACTGTGCGCCAATGCCCCCCTGAACCCGTTATGGCAGGTGGCCTCGGCGCTGGTCGAAGGCATGCAGGGCGGTGCGATCGCCAACAGCCCGGCCTTGCGCAGCCTGTTCAAGGATGCCGACAAGGAGCTCAAGCGCCTGCTCGAAGAAGGCATGCGCGGCATCAACCAACCGGCGCCACCGGAGCTGCTCAAGAGTTTGCTGTTCTACATTGCCAAGGCCGAACATCCCACCGGGCAGATGCTGACCATGAAAGAACGCTACTCACTGGACGACGCGCTGCCCGACAGCGCGATGGTCGATGAAGAACGCGCGCGGCTGGCCGGTCCCGACCGTGACGCCATGCGCTCGGTGCTGGCAGCGCTGTGCGAAGAGCTGGTGCGGGTCAAGGAACGCCTGGATCTGTTCGTGCGCAGTGACCGCCAGCACACGTCTGACCTCGACAGCCTGCTGGCGCCGCTGCGGCAAATCGCCGACACCCTGGCGGTCCTGGGCTTCGGCCAGCCGCGCAAGGTGATCATCGACCAATTGGCGGTGGTACTCAGCCTCGCCCAGGGCCAGCGCGAACCCAACGATGCGATCCTCATGGACGTTGCCGGGGCCTTGCTGTACGTCGAAGCGACGCTGGCCGGCATGGTCGGCACCGTGGAGCCGGAGAGCCAGGATGACAATCGCCTGCCGACCACCGACCTGACGCAGATCCATCAGATTGTGATCAAGGAGGCCCGCATCTGTTTGCAGCAGGCCAAGGACATGATCGTCGACTACATCGACGCCGATTGGGACCGCCAGCATTTGCAGGCACTGCCGGCCTTGCTGACCCAGGTACGCGGCGCGCTGGCAATGATTCCATTGAGCCGGGCGGCGAGCCTGGTCGACACCTGCAATCACTTCATTCGCGAGCACCTGTTGCACGAGCCGGGTCAGCCGGGCTGGCAGGAGCTGGACAGCCTGGCCGACGTGATCACCAGCATCGAGTACTACCTCGAGCGCCTCGGCGATGACCCGCAGGCGCAGGGTGAAAACCTGCTCGATGTCGCGGAAAAAAGCCTGGCGAGCCTCGGGTTTTTCCCCAGTGAGCAGCGTGTGCCCGTGCTTGACGATGTGCTCAACCCGAGCGAAGCGCAGGTCATGCAGATGATGCAGGAGCTGGATGACCCGCAGATCGTCCAGACCCTGGCCGATGTGCTCGCCAGCCCGGTTTCGAGCCTGAACCCGCCCGCCCTGGACACCCCGGGCAGCCTGCTGCCGCCACCCCCGGGCGAAGAGCCGGTGGACGAGGAACTGCGCGAGGTGTTCCTTGAAGAGACCGACGAAGTCCTGGAAATCCTGCGCGAGTATTTGCCGCGCTGGGCGGTCAACCCTGACAGCCGCTCGGCCCTGAGCGAACTGCGCCGCGCCTTTCATACCCTCAAGGGCAGTGGCCGCATGGTGCGTGCCCTGGTGCTGGGCGAGCTGGCCTGGGCCGTGGAGAACCTGCTCAACCGCGTACTGGAAAACAGCGTGGAACCGGGGGCTACGGTGCAGCAACTGATCGGCGATGTGCTGCATCTGCTGCCGGAGCTGGTGGCTGAATACGCCGCCAATGCCCAGCGTCAGCGCAACGATGTCGACCACTTGGCCGCCCGCGCCCATGCCCTGGCCAAGGGCGACGAACCGGTGTCCGATGAGGATACGCAGGATGTCGCGGCCCTCGACCCGCTGTTGCTGGAGATCTTCCGCAAAGAGGCGCAAACCCACTTGGGCAGCCTCAATCGTTTCCTTGATCAGGCCGCCGAGCACGTGCCGTTGCAGGCCAGCGACGAATTGCAGCGCGCCTTGCACACCCTCAAGGGCAGTGCCTCCATGGCCGGCGTCTTGCCGATTGCCGAACTGGCTGCGCCGCTGGATCAACTGGCCCGGGAATACAAGGCGCACCTGATCGCGCTGGACCTGGATGAAGTGGAATTGCTGCTGGAAGCAGAAGGGCTGTTCCGCCTCGGTCTGCGCCAGCTCAAGACCGATCCGCTGGCGGAAATTCCCGGCGCCCGGGGTTTGACCGAGCGAGCCAAAGCGCTGCTGGCCGAACGCCTGGAAAACCTCCTGAGCACACCGAGCACCGGGTTGCGGATCAAGCGCGATCCGCAGCTGATCAACAACTTCCTCGCCCAGGGCATGGACATCCTGTTGGACGCCGAGAGCCTGCTACAACGTTGGCAGCAACACCCCGGCGAACGCCAGGAGCTCAGCGCGCTGCTGGATGAATTGACCACCCTCGGCGAAGGCGCCCACCTGGCCGACCTGCACCCGGTGGATGAGCTGTGCGAGGCGTTGCTCGACCTCTACGGTGCCGTGGAAGAAAGCAGCCTGGCGGTCAGCGAGCGGTTTTTCCATGAGGCTCAGGGTGCCCACGAAGCGCTGATCAACATGCTCGACGAACTGGCCGCCGGTCAGGAAGTCAGCCCGCAGCCGCAACGGATCAGGGCCTTGCGCGAGCTGCTCGACGAGAGCCTCGATCCATCGGCCATGGGCCTGATCCGCAGTGATGGCAGCCGCACCCTGAGTATCCGCGAATTGGGCGCTGCCACCGCCGATCTAGAGCACACGGCGCAACCCACTGTAGGCGCTGGCTTGCCAGCGATGGACGTTAACGATGACGCGTTTTCACTGGGTAAACGCAGTGCCGGTGAGTCCTTCGCTGGCAAGCCAGCTCCTACAGAGGACCGTGTTGTCGGCGTGGACGATGAAATCGTCGCGATCTTCCTTGAAGAAGCGGTGGATATCCTCGAAAGTGCCGGCCAGGCCTTGCAGCGCTGGTTGCGCGACTCGGACAACGCCGCGCCGCTGTCGTCCCTGCAACGGGATTTGCACACCCTCAAAGGCGGCGCGCGCATGGCTGAGGTCGGGCCGGTCGGTGATCTGGCCCATGAGCTGGAAAGCCTTTACGAAGGCCTGGTGGATCGTCGCTACGCCTACAGCGACTCATTGGCGGTGCTGTTGCAGCAGAGCCATGACCGCTTGGCGCAGTACCTTGGCCAGTTACGGCACAGCCAGCCCTTGGGCGATTGCGCTGAGCTGATCGAGGCCATTCGCGCCTACCGGCAGGGCCACTCGGGCGCCGCCGAGGTCAGCGAACTGGCGGCCACCAATGACTCGGTCGCCCATGATCCGGAGTTGCTGGAGATCTTCCTCGAGGAAGGTTTCGACATCATCGAAAGCTCCGGTGCGGCGCTGGAACGCTGGCAGGCCCAGCCTTCAAGTCGCCAGGAAGTGGAAACCCTGCTGCGCGACCTGCACACCCTCAAGGGCGGCGCACGCATGGTGGAAATCGTCGCGATTGGCGACCTGGCCCATGAACTGGAATTCCTCTACGAAGGTCTGTCCACCGGCGTGCTGCAACCGACGACGCCGTTGTTCGCGCTGTTGCAACGCAGCCATGACCGCCTGGCGCAGATGCTCGACGCGGCCCGCGCCGGTGAGCCGATGCCGCCCGCCGACTGCTTGATCGATGCGATCAAGAACTTCAGCCACCCGGCCGTGCCCGAAGCGCCCGCGCCGGTTGCGTCACCGGCCACGCCCAAGGCCGAGCCACTGGCGCCGCCGCCCGATGCCGGCGCCGATATGGTCAAGGTCTCGGCGGAGCTGCTCGACGATCTGGTCAACCTGGCCGGTGAAACATCGATCTTCCGTGGCCGGATCGAACAGCAGGTCAACGATGCGCACATCGCCCTGAGCGAGATGGAGACCACCATCGAGCGCATGCGCGACCAGTTGCGCCGCCTCGATACCGAAACCCAGGGGCGGATCCTCAGCCGCCAGCAAGTCGACGCCGAACGCCTGGGCTATGAAGAGTTCGACCCGCTGGAAATGGACCGCCACTCGCAATTGCAGCAACTGTCCCGCGCGCTGTTCGAATCGGCCTCTGACTTGCTCGACCTCAAGGAAACCCTCGAACGACGCAATCACGACACGGAAAACCTGCTGCAACAGCAGGGCCGGATCAACACCGAGTTGCAGGAAGGGCTGATGCGCACGCGCATGGTGCCGTTCGAACGCATGCTCCCGCGGTTACAGCGCATTGTCCGCCAGGTGTCCAGCGAACTGGGCAAGGACGTGGATTTCATCGTCGATAACGCCGAAGGCGAGATGGATCGCAACGTGCTTGAGCGCATGGCCGCGCCGCTGGAACACATGCTGCGCAACGCCGTCGACCACGGCCTGGAGTCCGTCGAAGCGCGGCTGGCGGCGGGGAAGCCGGCCAAGGGCAAGATTACCCTCGATCTGCTGCGCGAAGGCGGCGACATCATTTTCGACATCCGCGACGACGGCGCCGGTGTGCCGCTGGACGCGGTGCGGCGCAAGGCGATCAAGCGCGGCATGCTCGCCCCGGACAGCGTCATCAGTGATCACGACGTGTTGCAGTTCATCCTGCAACCGGGGTTTTCCACGGCCGAGAAAATCACCCAGATCTCCGGGCGCGGCGTCGGCATGGACGTGGTGCACGAAGAGGTGCGGCAACTGGGCGGCACCATGAACATCGACTCGGTGCCCGGGCAGGGCGTGCATTTCCGCATTCGCCTGCCGTTTACCGTATCGGTCAACCGGGCGCTGATGGTGCAGTGCGGTGAGGATCAATACGCGATCCCGCTCAATACCATCGACGGCATCGTTCGCGTCCTGCCCAATGAGCTTGAAGGCTATTTCCGTTTCGATTCGCCCACCTACGAATACGCCGGGCAACGTTACGAGCTGTGCTATCTGGGTGAGCTGCTGAAAACCATCCCGCGCCCGAAACTGTTGGGCCAGAGCCTGCCATTGCCGGTGCTGCTGGTGCAGTGCAACGAACGTCACATCGCCGTGCTGGTGGACGCCATGGCCGGCACTCGCGAGATCGTGGTCAAGAGCCTGGGGCCGCAGTTCGCGGCGGTGCAAGGGGTGTCCGGGGCGACGATTCTCGGCGATGGCCGGGTGGTGCTGATTCTGGATCTGCTGGCGCCGATCCGCGCCATGCAGGTCCGTGTACCCCAACATCCCTCGGGGCAGGAGGTCGAGGTCGAACCGCATCGGCCGTTGCTGGTGATGGTGGTCGACGACTCGGTCACCGTGCGCAAGGTCACCAGCCGCTTGCTCGAACGCCACGGCATGAACGTGCTGACCGCCAAGGACGGGGTCGATGCCATGCTGCTGCTGGAAGAGCACATGCCCGACCTGATGCTGCTGGACATCGAGATGCCGCGCATGGACGGCTTCGAGGTCGCGACCCAGGTGCGCAACGACGAACGCCTGCAGCACCTGCCGATCATCATGATCACCTCCCGCACCGGGCAGAAACACCGCGACCGCGCCATGGCCATCGGCGTCAACGACTACCTGGGCAAGCCGTACCAGGAATCGGTGCTGCTCGAAAGCATCGCCTTTTGGAGCAAGACCCATGCTTGAACACCGCACCAGCAACCTCACCGGCCTGCTGCTGCCGTTGGCCGACCGCAACCTTATTCTGCCCAACGTCGCCGTGGCCGAGCTGATCGATTACCAGCAACCGGGGACCTTCGATCTCGACACGCCGCCGTGGTACCTGGGCCTGGTGACATGGCGCGAACGGCAAATACCGCTGCTGAGTTTCGAGTCGGCCTGCGGGCAGAAAATCGTCATCGGTGAACGCGCGCGGATCGTCATCCTCAACGCTCTCGGCGGGCGCCCCGAACTGAAATTCATCGCGCTGTTGGTGCAGGGGATTCCGCGCTCGTGCAAGCTCGACAGCCAGTTGAGTTATGTGGATGTGCCATTGTGTGCGCTGGAGCAGGCGGCGGTGCAGGTGGCTGAGCAGGTGGCAAAGGTGCCGGATCTGCTGGCGCTGGAGGCGTTGTTGGTGGATGCCGGGTTGATCAACTGATCCCGATTCAGTGGTGATCTGACCGGCCCCTTCGCGGGCAAGCCCGCTCCCACAGTGTCCGTGTATTGCCCAAATTCAACGGCAACCACCAACCCTGTGGGAGCGGGCTTGCCCGCGAAGGCGTCAGTCCAGACAACCATTACCCTGAGCGTAACGATCCGCCACTCTGCTTGATTGATGCCCCCACCCAACACTCCTAATGTGACCTCCACGACAGCGAACCCGTGGAGTGGTCATGACAATAACAATATCCCCCGACTCGCGATGGACGCGGCGGCGCAGCGAAAAGCAGCGGCGTCTCGAGCTGGTGCGAGGTCTTGCCGACGGTGTGGTGCTGCCCACCGATAACATCGTCGCGGCGCTGGAGGCGTTGATCCTGCCGGGCGACCGCGTGGTGCTCGAAGGCAACAACCAGAAGCAGGCGGATTTCCTTTCACGTTCCCTGGCCAAGGCCGATCCCGCGAAGCTGCATGACCTGCACATGATCATGCCCAGTGTCGGGCGCTCCGAGCATCTGGACCTTTTCGAGCGCGGCATCGCCCGCAAGCTCGACTTCTCTTTCGCGGGCACCCAAAGCCTGCGCATCAGCCAGTTGCTCGAAGACGGCCTGCTGGAAATCGGCGCGATCCACACCTACATCGAACTTTACGCGCGGCTGGTGGTGGACCTGATTCCCAACGTCGTGCTCTCGGCCGGGTTCATGGCCGACCGCGCCGGCAACATCTACACCGGGCCGAGCACCGAAGACACCCCGGCACTGATCGAACCGGCGGCCTTCAGCGACGGTATCGTTATCGTCCAGGTCAACCAGTTGGTGGACGACGTCAGCGACTTGCCACGGGTGGACATCCCGGCGTCCTGGGTCGACTTCGTGGTGGTCGCCGACAAGCCGTTCTACATCGAACCGCTGTTCACCCGCGACCCACGGCACATCAAGCCTGTGCACGTGCTGATGGCGATGATGGCGATCCGCGGCATCTACGAAAAACACAACGTGCAATCCCTCAACCATGGCATCGGCTTCAACACCGCGGCCATCGAACTGATCCTGCCGACCTACGGCGAATCCCTCGGTCTCAAAGGCAAGATCTGCCGCAACTGGACGCTCAACCCACACCCGACCCTGATCCCCGCGATTGAAAGCGGCTGGGTCGAAAGCGTGCATTGCTTCGGCACCGAACTGGGGATGGAGAACTACATTGCGGCGCGGCCGGATGTGTTCTTTACCGGGCGCGACGGTTCCCTGCGCTCCAACCGGATGTTCAGCCAACTGGCCGGGCAATACGCCGTGGACCTGTTCATCGGCGCGACATTGCAGGTCGATGGCGACGGCCACTCCTCCACTGTGACCCGCGGGCGCCTGGCCGGTTTCGGCGGCGCGCCGAACATGGGCCACGACCCGCGCGGTCGCCGCCACGGCACACCCGCCTGGCTCGACATGCGCAACACCGACGTGGCCGAGCCGATGCTCGAGCGCGGCAAGAAACTCGTGGTGCAGATGGTCGAGACCTTCCAGGAGGGCGGCAAACCGACCTTCGTCGAAACCCTTGATGCCGTTGATGTGGCGAAGAAAAGCGGCATGCCGCTGGCGCCGATCATGGTCTACGGCGACGACGTGACCCATTTGTTGACCGAAGAAGGCATCGCCTACCTGTACAAGGCGCGCTCGCTGGAAGAACGCCAGGCGATGATCGCCGCCGTCGCCGGGGTGACCGCCATCGGCCTGCGCCACAACCCCAAAGACACCGCGCGCATGCGCCGCGAAGGCCTGATCGCCTTGCCCGAAGACCTCGGCATCCGCCGCACCGACGCCACCCGCGAACTGCTCGCGGCGAAAAGCGTGGCCGATCTGGTGGAGTGGTCCGGTGGCCTCTACAACCCGCCCGCCAAGTTCAGGAGCTGGTAATGCACGCGCTCAACCTGCAACCCAAAACTCTGAGCCTGGCCGAGCGGCTGGCGGACCTGGCGGTGGACGCGCTGATCGACGAGGCTGATCTGTCGCCGAAACCGGCACTGGTCGACCGTCGCGGCAATGGCGCCCACACCGATTTGCACCTGGGGCTGATGCACGCTTCGGCGCTGTCCCTGTGGCCGGCCTTCAAGGCGATGGCCGATGCCGCGACAGCGTTCGGTGAGATCGGCTTGCCTCTGCGCGAAGCCGTCGGCCGTATCGGTCGCGAAGGCGAGCAAGCAATGCTCGACACCACGGGCGGTGTGAATACTCATCGCGGAGCGATCTGGGCCTTGGGGCTGTTGGTCACTGCCGCTGCGCTGGACCCTCAATCCACGGCTGCAAGCAGCGTATCGATTCGTGCGGCGCGTCTGGCATTGCTCGACGACCGTTACGCGCCGCGTCCACTCAGCCACGGCGCTCAAGTCGCCCAACGCTACGGCGCACGGGGCGCCCGTGAAGAAGCGCAACTGGGCTTCCCGGCGGTGTTGCAACGTGCGTTGCCGCAACTCAAATTCAGCCGCGCCGCCGGCCATGGCGAACAGAACGCCCGGCTCGATGCGCTGCTGGCGATCATGACGAATCTGGCCGACACCTGCGTGCTGTATCGCGCGGGAGAACAAGGTCTGCACACGATGCAACTCGGCGCCCAGGCCGTGCTCGATGCCGGGGGTAGCGCCAGCCTCGCCGGACGTCGCCGCCTGCATGAGCTGGACCAACAACTGATCGCGTTGAATGCCTCGCCCGGTGGTGCTGCGGACCTGCTCGCAGCCTGTCTGTTCATTGACCGTATCGAGTCTGGCGACGGCCTTATCCAGGGAGTGTTTTGATGGAAACCTTATCTTTTGAATTTCCCGCCGGGCAGCCGCCACGTGGTCGTACCCTGGTGGGCTGTGTCGGCTCGGGCGATCTGGAAGTGCTGATCGAACCGGGTCAGGCCGGCAAGCTGACGATCAACGTGCAGACCTCGGTCAATGGCAGCGAACAACGCTGGCAGCATCTGTTCGCACGGATGTTCGACGGCCAGACGCCACCGGCGATGGCCATCGACATCCACGATTTCGGCGCGACCCCCGGCGTGGTGCGCCTGCGTCTGGAACAGGGTTTCGAGGAGATCGGCCATGACTGACAGCGCATCTCTGCTGAACAAGCACAGCTTCGTCGAACTCGGTGCGCGGCAACGGGCCAAGGCTCTGCTCGACGTCGGCACCTTCCGCGAACTGCTCGACCCTTTTCAACGGATCATGTCGCCGTGGCTGTCGCGTCAGGGTGTGGTGCCGCAAGCCGACGACGGCGTGGTGATCGCCAAGGGCAACCTCGATGGTTTGCCGGTGGTGATCGCCGCCATCGAAGGTGCGTTCCAGGGCGGCAGCCTCGGTGAAGTCGGCGGGGCAAAAATCGCCGGCGCACTGGAACTGGCCGCTGAAGACAACCGCAACGGCATCCCGACCCGCGCCGTGCTGCTGCTGGAAACCGGCGGCGTGCGTTTGCAGGAAGCCAACCTCGGTCTGGCGGCGATTGCCGACATCCACGCGGCGATTGTCGATTTGCAGCAGTACCAACCCGTGGTCGGAGTCGTGGCGGGCAGCGTCGGTTGCTTTGGCGGCATGTCGATTGCCGCCGGGTTGTGCAGCTACCTGTTGGTGACCCAGGAAGCGCGACTCGGCCTGAACGGCCCGCAGGTGATCGAGCAGGAAGCCGGACTCGAGGAATACGACTCCCGCGACCGGCCCTTCATCTGGAGCCTGACCGGTGGCGAACAGCGCTTCGCCAGTGGTCTGGTGGATCGCTATGTGGCCGACGACGTGGCGCAGATTCGCCAGCAGGTGGGTGAGTTGCTCCAGCAGGGTTTGCCGGCGCAATCACGCAGTCGTCAGGCCGAACTGTTCCTGCAACGCCTGGCGCGTCTGGACGCCGAACCGCAAATCGAGCCGTCCGTGGTTCGCGATCTGTACCAAGGAGAACGCCCATGAGCTCGTATTCCCTGCGTGGTTTGAACTGGTTCAACGCCTTGAGTGCCGGGGCGACAGCGGTCGAGGGTTTGCCGGCTTCACTGAAGGTCGCGGACGGTTCACTGGGCGATCAGCCTGTGCGTTTCATCGCGGTGGTGGCCGACCCGGAAAACCGCTTCGTCCGTGCGCGCAATGGCGAAGTGGGTTTGCTCGAAGGCTGGGGCCTGGCCAAGGCCGTGGATGAAGTCATCGCCGCCGATCAGAACAAGGCCCGCAAACGCGCCCTGATCGCCATTGTCGATGTGCCAAGCCAGGCTTATGGTCGCCGCGAAGAAGCGCTCGGCATCCATCAGGCGCTGGCCGCAGCGGCGGGCAGTTACGCCCGTGCCCGTCTGGCCGGCCATGCAGTGATCGGTTTGCTGGTGGGCAAGGCAATGTCCGGGGCGTTCCTGGCCCACGGGTATCAGGCCAATCGCTTGATCGCCCTGCGCGATCCGGGAGTGATGGTGCATGCCATGGGCAAGGCGTCGGCGGCGCGGGTGACCTTGCGCAGCGTCGAAGAGCTCGAAGCCCTGGCGGCCAGCGTGCCGCCGATGGCCTATGACATCGACAGCTATGCCAGCCTCGGGCTGCTGTGGGAAACCTTGTCGGTTGAGCAGATCGAGCAGCCGACTGCGGCGGATCTGGCGCGGGTGACCGAGTGCCTGGGTCAGGCGATGGGCGA
Organism: Pseudomonas sp. AP3_22 TE3818; assembly: GCF_053628995.1. Classification (NCBI taxonomy): domain Bacteria; kingdom Pseudomonadati; phylum Pseudomonadota; class Gammaproteobacteria; order Pseudomonadales; family Pseudomonadaceae; genus Pseudomonas; species Pseudomonas sp. AP3_22 TE3818. Next base: position 489,938 of record NZ_JBRJHL010000001.1, read on the forward strand.
TATCGCCGAGAAGGGTGCAGATCTCAGCGGTCGTCTCGGTGCAGCCAATCGTGCGGCGTCGAGCAAGGTTCGCCAATTGCTGAGAGCGCAGTGGTGAATGCGCTTCTGGCTCACGACCTGCTGTGGGGCATGACCCCGCGACAGTTGCCTGTGGATGCCCCGGCGTGGGTGATCGAGTCGATCAGTGCCGGCCAGCCGGTGGTGGTCCGTCGCGCCTTGAGCGCGGCGGGGCAGGTGGCGGTGGGCGTGCGCGGGCCGTTGCGCGAGCAGCGGTTTGCGACGCAGATGGAAGTCGCCGCCATCACGCGGCGGGTGCGGCCGGAAGAACTCTGCCATGTTCAAGGCTCGCGTGATTTCCCGGCGCTGCGTGCCTTGGCGCAACTGCGCTCGCACCTTGATGGGAGTGGCTGGGGGTGGGGTGTCAGCGGCAGCGCCGGATTCGAATTGGCCAGCGGGTTTGCCGCGTTGCACGAGGGCAGCGACCTCGACCTGATCCTGCGAACGCCGCGGCCGTTGAGTCGTGCCGACGCGCAGGCGCTGGTGGCTGTTCTCGACACGGCTGTGTGCCGCGTGGACATGCAGTTGCAGACACCCTTGGGCGCCGTTGCCTTGCGCGAATGGGCCGGCACTGCGTCGCGGGTCCTGTTGAAGAGTGCCACTCAGGCCAGTCTGGTCACTGACCCGTGGCATCCACAGGAGCAGGCAGCGTGAGCAGCTTGCTGGTGTTCCCCGGCCAGGGTGCGCAGCAACCCGGCATGCTGGCGCGCTTGCCTCGGGAAACGTTGAACGAGGCGAGCGATTGGCTCGGTGAAGACGTGACGCAGCTGGATTCTGCCGAAGCACTGCGGTCGACGAGGGCGGTTCAGCTTTGCCTGCTGATCGCTGGCGTCGCCGCTTCACGCCAGTTGGCCATGGCCCCGGACTATGTGGCCGGCTTGTCGATCGGCGCTTATCCGGCGGCAGTGGTGGCGGGTGCCTTGGGTTTCAGCGATGCGCTGCATCTGGTCAGCCTGCGCGGTGAGCTGATGCAGCAGGCTTATCCACAGGGCTACGGCATGACCGCGATCATCGGTCTGGAGCTGGCCTTGGTGGACGATTTGTTGGCGCAGGTTCACAGTGCCGATGCGCCGGTTTATCTGGCCAATATCAACGCCGATAACCAGGTGGTGATTGCCGGCAGCGATGCGGCGATGAAAGCGGTGGTGGAGTTGGCGAAAGGTTGCGGAGCTGGCCTGGCCAAGCGTCTGGCAGTGAGCGTGCCATCCCACTGCCCACTGCTTGAGGTGCCCGCGCAACGACTAGCCGACGCCTTCGCCAGGGTACCGCTGCAAACCCCGAAGATGGGTTACCTGAGCGGCAGCCGTGCGCGTCCGCTGATCAAGCCTGAAGCCTTGCGTGACGACCTGGCTTTCAACATGTGCCGCATTGTCGACTGGCGCGGCACGGTACAAAGCGCCTACGAGCGCGGCGTACGTCTACAGATCGAACTGCCGCCCGGTGCGGTGCTGACCGGGCTGGCGCGCCGGGTGTTCGAGCAGGGCACCGTGATTGCCTTCGACGGTGCTCGGCTCGATACCCTGCAGGCGCTGATGCGTGAGGAGGGAAGCCGCCACTCCTAAAACTCAGGCTTCGAACAACAAAAACAACATTCGAAATGCACTTTGAGGACTACGACGATGATTATTTACGGTGTGGCGCTGTTGGCGATCTGTACGCTGGCAGGGGTGATCATGGGTGACATGCTCGGGGTGTTGCTGGGTGTGAAATCAAACGTCGGCGGCGTCGGGATCGCGATGATCCTGCTGATTTGCGCGCGGTTGTGGATGCACAGGCGTGGCGGCATGACCCGGGAGTGCGAGATGGGCGTCGGCTTCTGGGGCGCGATGTACATCCCGGTGGTGGTGGCGATGGCGGCGCAACAAAACGTGGTCACGGCGCTGCACGGTGGTCCCGTGGCGGTGCTGGCGGCGATCGGTTCGGTGGTGGTCTGCGGTTGCACCATTGCCCTGATCAGCCGGACCCACAAAGGCGAACCCTTGCCCGATGAACCGGCGGATGTAACGCCGGTTGGCGCATCGGCAGGAGGTCGCTGATATGTGGGAACTCTTTGAGAAAGGCCTGGCAACGAACAGTCTGGTCACCGCATTCGCTTTCGTCGGCATCATCATGTGGGTGTCGGTAATACTCTCCAAACGCCTGACCTTCGGACGGATTCACGGCTCTGCCATCGCTATCGTCATTGGCCTGGTGCTGGCCTGGGTCGGTGGCACGATGACCGGCGGGCAAAAAGGCCTGGCGGACTTGACGCTGTTTTCCGGTATCGGGTTGATGGGCGGCGCCATGCTGCGGGACTTCGCCATCGTCGCCACGGCATTCGAGGTGCAGGCCACCGAAGCGAAAAAGGCCGGTTTGATCGGCGTGATCGCGCTGCTGTTGGGCACGGTGCTGCCGTTCATTGTCGGCGCGTGCATGGCCTGGGCATTCGGTTACCGCGATGCGGTGAGCATGACCACCATTGGCGCCGGTGCGGTGACCTACATCGTCGGCCCAGTGACCGGAGCCGCGATTGGCGCCAGTTCCGATGTGGTGGCGCTGTCGATTGCCACCGGCCTGATCAAGGCGATCCTGGTGATGGTCGGCACGCCGATGGCGGCGCGCTGGATGGGCCTGGACAACCCGCGTTCGGCGATGGTGTTCGGTGGGCTGGCGGGGACGGTCAGTGGCGTGACTGCGGGGCTGGCGGCGACAGATCGACGCCTGGTGCCTTACGGCGCGTTGACCGCGACCTTCCACACCGGGCTTGGCTGCTTGCTCGGGCCTTCGCTGTTGTTCTTCATCGTTCGCGGGATTGTGGGCTGACCATACCGACGCCATCGCCGGCAAGCCGGCTCCTACAGGATTGACGCAGCCCTTGTAGGAGCCGGCTTGCCGGCGATAGGTGCGACACGGTTTCAGACTTGCCGATTGGCATACATCCGACACTCCGCCAGCAACGCCAGCAGGTTCGGATCACGCTCCTTGGCCTTCAGAAACACCACGCCAATGTGTTGCTGCAAGCGGTACTTTTCCTGCAACGGGATCAGCTTCACCCGGTTCTCGTACACCGCCGCAATCCGCCCTGGCAGCAACGCATAACCCACGCCCGAACTGACCATGCTCAGCAGGGTGAAGATGTCGTTGACCTGCATCGCCACCTTCGGCTCGAACCCTGCCTGCTCGAATACCCGCTTGCCGTCCTGATGGGTGGCGAAGCCCTGGGTCAGGGTGATGAAGGTTTCGTCGCGGACTTCGGCCAGGTCGACTTCAGTCCGTTGGGCAAACTTCGAGTCGGCGGGAGTGGCGAGGAAAATGTCGTCGGAAAACAGCGGGATCTGTTCGCAGTCCGGGTCGTTGACGCTGTCGTCCAGCGACACGAGGATCGCATCGACTTCCATGTTCTTGAGCTTGTAGAGCAGGTCGATATTGGAGCCCAGAATCAGGTCGATGTTGAGTTCGCTGCGGCGGATTTTCAAACCCATGATCAGCTGTGGCACGGTCTTCACCGTCAGGGAATACAGTGAACCCAGTTTGAAACGTTCGGCCGAAAACCCGGCGGCTTCGCGGGTCAGGCGCACGCTTTCGACGACGTCCTGAATCAGCTTCTGCGCCCGTTCTTCCAGCACATAAGCGCTTTCCAGCGGTGTCAGGTTGCGGCCTTCGTGCTTGAACAACGGGCAGCGCAGGGCGCTTTCCAGGGAATGGATCGCCCGATGCACGCTGACGTTGCTGGTCTGCAACTCGGCGGCCGCCCGCGCCAGGTTGCCGGTGCGCATGAAGGCCAGGAACACCTCGAGTTTTTTCAGGGTCAACTCTTCATCGATCAGCATGGACGTGGCTCTTATTCGAATGCCTCGATTGTGCCTAATTCAACAAGCCCACGCCGACCTTTGTAGGAGCTGGCTTGCCAGCGATAGCAATCTTGAGTACAGCGCAAAATTCCAGGGACCCATCGCCGGCAAGCCGGCTCCTACAGGGTGATTGTGTTCTGAAACATTGCGCTTTTACGCTTGAAGCCTGAGCCTTGCGCGTTGCGGTGATGAAATTCGAGGTGAGCACCACATGTATCACGGGGAACGATTGAATGCCTGGACGCATCTGGCCGGGGCAGTGGCGGCGTTTGTCGGAGGGGTGTGGCTGATTGTGCTGGCCAGTCTCGACGGCAGTCCGTGGAAGATTGTCAGCATGGCGATCTACGCCTTTACCTTGCTGGTGCTTTACAGCGCATCGACCGTGTACCACAGCGTGCGCGGGCGCAAGAAAGCGATCATGCAGAAGGTCGATCACTTCTCGATCTACCTGTTGATCGCCGGCAGTTACACGCCGTTCTGCCTGGTGACCCTGCGCGGGCCGTGGGGCTGGACCTTGTTCGGGATTGTCTGGGGGCTGGCGCTGATCGGCATCCTGCAAGAGATCAAGCCGCGTTCGGAGGCGCGGATTCTGTCGATCGTGATTTATGCGGTGATGGGCTGGATTGTGCTGGTGGCGGTCAAGCCGCTGCTCGCGGCGCTCGGCGGCGCCGGATTTGCGTGGTTGGCCTCGGGCGGGGTGTTGTACACGGTGGGGATTATCTTTTTTGCCCTTGATCATCGCCTGCGCCATGCCCACGGGATCTGGCATCTGTTCGTGATCGCCGGGAGCTTGCTGCACTTTGTGGCGATTTTCTTTTATGTCCTTTAAGGCTGTACCGGGGCCAGCCGATCCAGTTGCTCCCGGGCTCGGCGGCTGAATACCTGCAACAGGTCGTTCAAGGTGTGGGGCGGCGGTTCGGCGGCACGGGTCACTGCGTACAGGGTGATGGGTAACGGCGGTGCCAGAGGGCGGATCATTGTGTTGGCGGGAGAGGCGCCAAGGGCGGTGAACGGATCGATCACCGCCAGGCCCGCGCCGGATTCCACCATCGCCCGTGCCAGTGAGTAGGTTTGCACGGCGATGCGTACCCGGGGCGGCGGTTCGACCGCTTCCAGGTAACTGTCGAGCCGCGCGGCCAATGGATCGGCGCTGGATAAGCCGATCAGCGGCGCATCCGCCAGTGCCATCAGCGGCAACGGTTTACCCACTTCTTCCTGAGGCCAGTAACCACTCGGCGCCAGCGCCACCAGCACGCCGGACGCCAGCGCCTGGGCCTTGAGCCCCGGGTGATCCGGACGTTGCAGGGTCAGGGCGACATCCACTTCGCGCATCAACAGGTTCTGTACCAGTTCGCGACTGTGGGCGCTGGAGAGTTCGCAAGCGATGTCCGGGTAACGCCCGGTCCATTCGTGAATGGCCGGCGGCAGCAATGACAGGGCCAGCGCCGGGGTGGCACCGATGCGCAGGCTGTGGCCCGGTTCGCGGCGCAGGCTCTGCGCCAGGCGTCGCACGCCTTGCAGGCTTTCGCTGACCTTGTCCACTTCACGCTCCAGTTCCAGCGCTTCCGGTGTCGCCTGCAACTTGCCGCGTACCCGCAGGAACAGCGGGAAACCCAATTGTTGCTCGGCGTGCTGCAACACCTTGCTCACCGCCGGCTGCGAGACGTGCAGCAATTGCGCGGCAGCGCTGATCGAACCGGTCTGGCGGATGGCCTGGAAAATCTCGATATGGCGAAGGCGCATGGCAAGTCCATAACCTTTGTTTATGGGTTTGCCATCTTTATGCATTGTTCAACGTCTGTCACCTGGCACTAACCTTGGCCTCGTCTTCACAACGGTTTTAAGGACGGACATGGCTAAGCGTGTGTGCATCATCGGTGGCGGTGTGATTGGCCTGGCAACGGCCTATGCGCTGGTGCGCGACGGCTTTGAGGTGACGGTGGTCGAGGCACGGGACTCGCTGGGCAGCGAAACCAGCTTCGCCAACGGCGGCCAGTTGTCCTATCGCTATGTCGCGCCCCTGGCCGACGCCGGTGTGCCTTTGCAAGCCATAGGCTGGATGCTGCGCGGTGATTCACCGTTGAAGCTGCGCCCGCGCTTTGATCCGGCCCAGTGGCGCTGGATGGCATCGTTCCTCGGCGCCTGCCGCCGCTCGGTCAACCGCGAGAACGCCGCGCACCTGCTGCGTCTGGCGCTGTTCAGCCAGGACACATTGAAGTCCTGGCGCGAGGGCGATGGGCTGACGGGATTCCAGTGGCGGCGCAATGGCAAACTGGTGACTTTCCGCCAGAACAGCAGCTTCGAGCGTGCGCGCCAGAGCCTGGCCGACCCGCAGCAACAGCAGGTGTTGTCGCCGGCCGAATGCGCACAACTGGAACCGGCGCTGATCAATGCGCCCTTTGTCGGGGCGATCTACACCCCGGACGAAGAGGTCGGCGATTGCCACGGTTTCTGCCAGCAATTGTCCGCCCGGCTGCAAGCGTCCGGCCGTTGCGAGTTTCGTCTCGGGCAAGCGGTAACCGGCATCCGCCACAGCAACGGCAGCGTCAACGCCATCGAACTGGGTGAGCAAGTGCTGCCGGTCGATCAACTGGTGATCGCCGCCGGTCACCGCAGCCCGCTGTTGGCGCTGCCCGGACTGCAACTGCCGCTTTATCCGCTCAAGGGCTACAGCCTGACCGTGCCGATCGGCGCCGGTCACCGGGCGCCGGACGTGAGCATCACCGACTACGACCGTAAGATCGTCTACGCCCGCATCGGCAAACAATTACGAGTGGCGGCAATGGTCGACATTGTCGGCTTCGACCCTGCTTTGGACCCCAAGCGTCTGGCGCTGATCAAGCGTCAGGCCCATGACACCTTTCCAGATGCCGGCGCCTATGACGAAGCCGTCGAGTGGGCTGGCATGCGCCCGGCCACCCCTAGCGGTGTGCCGTTGCTGGGCGCGACGGCGTACCGCAACCTGTGGCTCAACCTCGGCCACGGCGCACTGGGTTTTACCCTGGCATGCGGCAGCGGGCGCTTGCTCAGTGAACTGATCGGCGAGCGCCGGCCTTCCATCGACCTGCAGGGTTTCAACCACCGGGCCGCCTGAATACTGATTTCTAAGGAGGACACTGCAATGACCATTACCCGACTGCACAGCAACCCGCGCCTGTCTGGCGCCGTGACCTTTGGCGACCTGGTGTTTCTCTCCGGGCAGGTGCCGGGCGATGCCCGGGATGCCAGCGGCCAGACCCACGAAGTGCTGGCGAAAATCGATACCTTGCTGGCCGAGGCGGGCAGCGACAAGGATCATCTGCTCAGTGCGACCATTTACCTGAAGAACATCACCGAGGATTTCGCCGCGATGAACGAGGCCTGGTCGGCCTGGCTATCGCCGGGGCAGGCACCGAGCCGCACCACCGTGCAGGCCGAACTGGCACGTCCGCAGGTGCTGGTGGAAATCACCGTCATTGCTGCACGCGTCTGATAAACCCACACCCACAACGGAGAATAACAATGCAAAAAATCACGTTGCTCGCTTGTACGCTTGGCCTGTTGCTCGGCAGTCAGGTTCAGGCCAATGACGCGCCCTTGACCGGCACCCTGAGCAAAATCGCCAGCGCCAACAGCATCACCCTGGGCTATCGCGATGCTTCGGTGCCGTTCTCGTACGTGGGTGATCACAGCGGCAAGCCGATGGGTTACTCGGTGGATCTGGCGGGCAAGATCGTCGAGCGCATCCAGCAGCAACTGGCGCTGCCGGACTTGAAGGTGAAGTACAACCTGGTGACCTCGCAGACCCGTATTCCACTGGTGCAAAACGGCACCGTGGACCTGGAGTGCGGCTCCACCGGCGTGACCGCCGAACGACAGAAGCAGGTGGCGTTCTCTTATGGTTTCATCTACGTCAAAGGCCAGTTGCTGACCGCGAAGGACAGCGGGATCAAGAGCTTCGCTGACCTGCGCGGCAAGAACGTGGTGACCACCGCCGGCACCACCAACGAGCGCTTCCTGAAAAGCTACAACGTCGATCACAAGATCGACATGTTCGTGATCAGCGCCAAGGACCACGGCGAAGCCTTCCAGATGCTGCAGTCGGGCCGGGCGGTGGCGTTCTACATGGACGACGCGCTGCTCTATGGCGAGCGCGCAAAGGCCAACGACCCGCACAAATGGGTGGTGGTCGGGGAGGAGCAATCGCGGGAGATCTACAGCTGCATGGTGCGCAAGGACGATCCGCAGTTCCTGGCGCTGGTCAACGGTGCGTTGGCGGATCTGTACAGCTCGGGCCAGATCAATGGCATCTACAAACGCTGGTTCGAGCAGCCGATCCCGCCGAAGGGTTTGAACCTTGAGTTCCCGATGACCAGCGAACTCAAGGCGATCATTGCCAAACCGGTGAGTGATCCGGTGCAGTAGCAGCCAGATCGGCCTCTAGACCGTGTCGCGGCCATTCGCGAGCAAGCCCGCTCCCACAGAACGCGTTCCAATGTGGGAGCGGCGGTGCGGCGATCCGACTTGCTCGCGAAGAGGCACTAGAAGTCACCCCAGAGTTGCTGGGCCACCGCCAACGCCACCACCGGCGCGGTTTCGGTGCGCAGTACCCGTGGACCGAGGCGGGCGGCGTGGAAGCCGCCGGCCTTGGCCTGATCGACTTCGGCATCGGACAAACCGCCCTCCGGACCGATCAGGAATGCCAGACTTGAAGGTTTGGCATGGCTCACCAGCGGCTCGGCCACCGGATGCAGCACCAGCTTCAACTCGGCTTGCGTCTGCTTCAACCAGTCAGTCAGCAACAGTGGCGGATGAATCACCGGTACCCGTGAACGCCCGCATTGCTCGCAAGCGCTGATCGCCACCTGACGCCAGTGCAGCAGGCGTTTGTCGGCGCGCTCGTCCTTGAGGCGGACTTCGCAGCGTTCGGTGAAGATCGGGGTGATTTCGCTGACGCCCAGTTCCGTGGCTTTCTGAATCGCCCAGTCCATGCGCTCACCTCGGGACAGGCCCTGGCCGAGATGGATTTGCAACGGCGATTCGATCTGCCCGGCGAAGCTTTCATCGATCTGCACCACGACGCGTTTTTTGCCGACGTCGACCAGCCTGGCGCGAAACTCGTGGCCCGAGCCGTCGAACAATTGCAACGCATCGCCCTCGGCCATGCGCAGCACGCGGCTGATGTAATGGGCCTGGGCTTCGGGCAACTCGTGCTCGCCGGTGCTCAGGGGGGCGTCGATGAAGAAGCGGGACAGTCTCATTCGGGGTCTCTGGAAAGGTGCAAATCATCAGAAGGTCGTGCCGACCTTATCGCCGGCAAGCCAGCTCCTACAAGGAACGGGCCGCCGCAAATCTTTTATACAACCCTGACCTGTAGGAGCTGGCTTGCCAGCGATAGCGGCAGACCAGGCACCACAGAAGATCGGGTGAAAACAATCAACCGGGATCACGGAACCCCGGATGGAAGTCCTTCGGCACCGCCACGCTGACGCTGTCACGGGTGGCGATGTCGATCCCTTCACTGGCCACTTCGGCCAGGAAGTCGATCTGCTCCGGGGTGATCACGTACGGTGGCAGGAAATACACCACGCTGCCCAATGGACGCAGTAAAGCACCGCGCTCCAGGGCGTGCTGGAACACCTTCAGGCCTCGGCGCTCCTGCCACGGGTAAGCCTCTTTGCTGGCCTTGTCCTTGACCATCTCGATGGCCAGCACCATGCCGGTCTGGCGCACTTCGGACACGTTCGGGTGATCCACCAGATGCGCCGTCGACGAAGCCATGCGCTGCGCCAGGGCCTTGTTGTTCTCGATGACGTTGTCTTCTTCGAAGATGTCCAGCGTCGCCAGGGCCGCCGCGCACGCCAGCGGGTTGCCGGTGTAGCTGTGGGAGTGCAGGAAGGCGCGCAGGGTCGGGTAGTCGTCGTAGAAGGCGCTATAGACTTCGTCTGTGGTCATGCACGCCGCCAGCGGCAGATAGCCGCCGGTCAGGGCCTTGGACAGGCACAGGAAATCGGGGCGGATGCCGGCCTGTTCACAGGCGAACATCGTCCCGGTGCGGCCGAAGCCGACGGCGATTTCGTCGTGGATCAGGTGCACGCCGTAGCGGTCGCAGGCTTCGCGCAGCAGCTTGAGGTATACCGGGTGGTACATGCGCATGCCACCGGCACCCTGGATCAACGGCTCGACAATCACGGCTGCGACGCTGTCATGGTTCTCGGCCAGGGTCTGCTCCATCGCGGCGAACATGTTGCGCGAGTGTTCTTCCCAACTCATGCCCTCGGGACGCTGGTAGCAGTCCGGGCTCGGCACTTTGATGGTGTCCATCAACAGCGCCTTGTAGGTCTCGGTGAACAGCGGCACGTCGCCCACCGACATCGCCGCCATGGTTTCGCCGTGGTAGCTGTTGGTCAGGGTGACGAAGCGCTTCTTGTTCGGCTGACCGCAATTGAGCCAGTAGTGAAAGCTCATTTTCAGCGCGACTTCGATGCAGGACGAGCCGTTATCGGCGTAGAAGCACCGGGTCAGGCCTTCCGGCGTCATCTTCACCAGGCGCTCGGACAACTCGATCACCGGTTGATGACTGAAGCCGGCAAGGATCACATGTTCGAGCTGATCGACCTGATCCTTGATGCGCTGATTGATCCGCGGGTTGGCGTGCCCGAACACATTGACCCACCAGGAGCTGACCGCATCGAGGTAGCGTTTGCCTTCGAAGTCTTCCAGCCACACGCCTTCCCCGCGTTTGATCGGGATCAGCGGCAGTTGTTCGTGATCTTTCATCTGGGTGCAGGGATGCCATAACACGGCGAGATCGCGTTGCATCCACTGATTATTCAGGCCCATTTTCACTCTCCTGGAGGCGGTCCGTTACCTGCGCGGACAAACATTCGGGCAAGCCTATGCAATGCGTGCCACGGGGACAACCCATTGTGTCGAAAGAGCTACTTTGCCCAGGCCGATAGACGTTGCTGGCAGGTGCCTGATAGCTGACGTATCCTTCGCGCTTCTTGAGCCGTCTGGCTCGCAAAAAACTGCTGTTTTCCTCGTGTAATTCCGGAGTTCGCTGAATGTCTGTCGGTTGGCTGCGCGCCTGTGCGCTGGTGATGTTGGGGCTGTTCAGCGTGTCTGCGCTGGCCAAGGATAAAACCGCGATCGTGATCGGCGGCGGCCTGTCGGGCCTGACTGCCGCGTACGAGCTGCAGAACAAGGGCTGGCAGGTCACCCTGCTGGAAGCCAAGTCGAGCCTGGGCGGCCGTTCCGGCATGGCCACCAGCGAGTGGATCGGCAACGACAAGACCCAGCCGGTGCTGAACAAGTACGTATCGAACTTCAAGCTGAGCACCACGCCGGCCCCTGAATTCGTGCGGACCCCAGGCTACCTGATCGATGGCGAGTACTTCTCTGCCGCCGATCTGGCGACCAAACAACCGGCCACCGCCGAGGCGCTCAAGCGCTTCGACAAGACCGTGGACGATCTGGCGCGCTCGATCGACGACCCGCTGAACCCGGCCGCCAACAACACGTTGCACGCGCTGGATCAGATCAACGTGTCGAGCTGGCTCGACAAGCAGAACCTGCCGGCCACCGCCCGCCAGTTGATCAACCAGCAGATCCGTACCCGCTATGACGAACCTTCGCGCTTGTCGCTGCTGTACTTCGCGCAGCAGAGCCGCGTCTACCGTGGCGTCTCCGATCGTGACCTGCGTGCTTCGCGCCTGGTCGGTGGCAGCCCGGTGCTGGCCCAGGCCCTGGTCAAGCAGCTGAAAACCATCAAGACCAACTCCCCGGTCTCGGCGATCATCCAGGACAAGGACGGCGTGACCGTCAAAGTCGACAACGTCGGCTACCAGGCTGACTACGTGGTGTTGGCCGTGCCATTGCGCGCCCTGAACAAGATCCAGATGACCCCGGCGCTGGACGCCCAGCACCTGGCAGCGATCAAGGGCACCAACTACGGCTGGCGCGACCAGATCATGCTGAAGTTCAAGACGCCGGTGTGGGAAAGCAAGGCGCGCATGTCCGGCGAGATCTACAGCAACACCGGCCTGGGCATGTTGTGGATCGAGCCTGCCCTGAAGGGCGGCGCCAACGTGGTGATCAACCTGTCCGGCGACAACGCGCGGGTGATGCAGGCATTCGGTGACAAGCAGATGGTCGATCAGGTGTTGATCCGCCTGCACGCGTTTTATCCACAGGCCCGCGGTTCGTTCACCGGTTATGAAATCCGTCGCTACAGCACTGACCCGTCGACTGGCGGTGCCTACCTGGCCTTCGGCCCGGGCCAGATCAGCAAGTTCTGGCGCCTGTGGGAACGCCCGATTCAGCGCGTAACCTTTGCTGGCGAACACACCGACACCCTGTACCCGGGCACCCTGGAAGGTGCGCTGCGCACCGGTCAGCGTGCGGCCAGCCAGGTTGAAGACCTGGCGGCGGGCAAGTCGTTCGAACCGGCGAAAGTGGTTCCGGCCGCCGCTGCGGCGGGCGCTGGTGCGGTGGCGGCGAAGAAGGGCAACTTCTTCAGCAACCTGTTCGGCGGCTCGGATGACGAGAAGAAGCCGGAACCGGTCAAGGCGCCTGAGCCTGTTGCACCGCCAGCACCTGCTCCGGCGCCAGCCCCGGCCGCCGCGCCGGCACCGGTGGAAGCACCGAAGCCTGCGGCACCGGTAAAAACCGAGCCAGCCAAGAAGGCTCCGGCGAAACCAGCCGCCAAGACCGAGGCGAAAAAAGCCCCGGCCAAGGCACCCGCCAAGAAAGTCGAGCCGGCCAAGAAGCCTGCGGCCAAACCGGCTGCGACTCCGGCAACGGATGCCAAGGCGCAGTAACGTTCAGGCAAAAAAAAGCGCGGCTCAAGGGCCGCGCTTTTTTTTGCCTGGAAAAAGCCGGGACCAGAATCGAATAAATTTTTTGATACAGGTGTTCTCTGGTTTGTATTCATTTTTTCTCACAATTTCGACTTTAATCTTTCCTTAACTCGCAGGCTTCAGACTGTTGATCGTATTTTTCGATATTTCAAAGCAAATTTTTCCGCTTTAATTCGATAGATAACTCGATACTCTTGGGCCAGCAATTACAAGGATCCAGGCAATGCAGCTACGTAACTCTACCTCCCGCTACGGCTGGGTCAGCATCTTCATGCACTGGGGCGTGGCGCTGGCCGTGTTCGGTTTGTTCGCCCTTGGCCTGTGGATGGTTGGCCTCGGCTATTACGACCCATGGCGCAAGGCAGGGCCGGATCTGCACAAGAGCATTGGATTGATCCTGCTGGGCGTCATGGTGTTGCGGGTGCTGTGGCGATTCGTCAGCCCACCGCCACCGACCTTGAGCAGCTACAGCCGCATGACGCGTCTGGGCGCGAAATTCGGCCATGGCTTTCTGTATCTCTGCCTGTTCGCTGTGATGATTGCCGGTTACCTGATTTCCACCGCAGAAGGTGTCGGGATTCCGGTGTTTGACTGGTTTGAAGTGCCTGCCCTGATCTCCGGACTACCGGACCAGGCAGATAACGCCGGTGCCATTCACCTCTACCTGGCGTGGGTGCTGGTAATTTTTTCCGGCCTCCATGCGTTGGCAGCATTGAAGCATCACTTTATCGATCGTGATGTGACCCTCAAGCGCATGCTGGGTCGCAAAGCCTGAAGTTCAACCTCGACTCCCAAGGAAAACAAAGCATGTTGAAAAAGACTCTCGCCGCTCTGGCAATCGGTTCCGCCCTGCTGTCCGCCAACGTGATGGCGGCTGACTACACCGTCGACAAGCAAGGCCAGCACGCCTTCGTCAACTTCAAGATCAGCCACCTGGGCTACAGCTACATCACCGGTACCTTCAAGGACATCGACGGCACGTTCAGCTTCGACGCTGCCAAGCCTGAAGACAGCAAGATCGAGTTCAACGTGAACACCGCCAGCGTTTTCACCAACAACGCCGAACGTGACAAGCACATCTCCAGCAAAGACTTCCTGAAAGTGGCTGATTTCCCCAAGGCTACTTTCAAGTCCACCAGCGTTAAGTCCACTGGTAAAAATGCCGCCGGCAAAGACACTGCCGACGTGACTGGCGACCTGACCATTGCGGGCGTAACCAAGCCAGTCGTGGTCAAGGCCACTTTCCTGGGCGAAGGCAAGGATCCATGGGGCGGCTACCGTGCTGGCTTCGAGGGCACTACCAGCATCAAGCGTTCCGATTTCGGCAAGATGATGGACCTGGGTCCACAGTCCGACGCCGTGGATCTGTACGTTACGTTTGAAGGTGTCAAAGCGAAGTAATGCTGAGTCTGTAGGAGCTGGCTTGCCAGCGAAGGCGCAATTGGCGACCCCGCAGAAATCAGGGTGATCCCATCGCCGGCAAGCCGGCTCCTACAGGTTTTGTGTTGAGGCATAAAAAAACGCCCCTGATCTCGCGATCAGGGGCGTTTTTTATTGTTTACCGAAACTCAGCGATTGCGGGTCAGCAATGCCGGTTTTTCGCCACGAGGACGGCTTGGCAGTTGATCCAGCTGCTCAGGTGTCGGGAAGCGGTCGGCTTTCGATTCCTTGTGCATGATCTTCGGTGCCGGGCCACGCGGGTTCTGCACAGCCGGTTCCGAACGAGGCTGGTCGTCACGGGCCGGGCGGCGATTGCGTGAGTCTTCGCGGCGGGCCTGGCCATCGCGCGGTGCGCCACTGCGAGGACCGCTACGCTTGGCCGGTGGGGTGCCGGTGCTGGCGCCATCGCTGTTGCGCGGACCGTTCTGGCGACCTTGTGGCTTGCCGGGACGTGGAGTACCTGCTGCGGTGCCCTGTGCCGGAGCACCCGGACGGCGACCACGGCCTTGCGCGGGTTTCTGCTGCGGTACGTAGTCGACGCGGTTACCGAAGTTATCGATATCGTCGTCCAGGAACTCGTCCGGGGCACGGTCAGCGGCGGCACGAGGAGGCTGCGACGGACGCTGTTCGCGAGCCGGAGTGCCTTCACGTGGCTTTTGCTGGCGGGCAGGGCGCTCGCCGCGTTCGCCGGCCGGTTTTTCCTTGCCCTTGTCCTTGCCTTTGTCCTTGCGACCGCCGCCGCCACCGCTGCCGTTCGGGCCGTCGCCGCGCGGGCCACGCGGATTGCGCGGGTTACGCATGTCCGGACGCTCGCGCACTTCAGGCTTTTCCGCCTCGATGGTGCTTGCATCGAAGCCCATCAGGTCGCCGTCGGCGATTTTCTGCTTGGTCATGCGTTCGATGCTTTTCAGCAGTTTTTCTTCGTCCGGGGCGACCAGCGAAATCGCCTCGCCCGAACGACCGGCACGACCGGTACGGCCGATACGGTGCACATAGTCTTCATCGACATTCGGCAGTTCGAAGTTGACCACGTGTGGCAACTGGTCGATGTCCAGGCCGCGGGCGGCGATGTCGGTGGCCACCAGGATGCGCACGGTGCCGGCCTTGAAGTCGGCCAGGGCTTTGGTGCGGGCGTTCTGGCTCTTGTTGCCGTGGATCGCGACGGCGCTCAGGCCGTGTTTGTCCAGGTACTCGGCCAGGCGGTTGGCGCCGTGCTTGGTGCGGGTGAACACCAGCACCTGTTCCCAGGCGCCAGCGGTGATCAGGTGCGCCAGCAAGGCACGCTTGTGGCTGGCCGGCAGACGGAATACGCGTTGTTCGATACGCTCGACCGTGGTGTTCGGCGGCGTGACTTCGATGCGTTCCGGGTTGTGCAGCAGCTTGCCGGCGAGGTCGGTGATGTCCTTGGAGAAGGTCGCCGAGAACAGCAGGTTCTGGCGTTTGGCCGGCAGGCGGGCCAGGACCTTTTTCACGTCATGGACGAAGCCCATGTCGAGCATGCGGTCGGCCTCGTCCAGCACGAGGATTTCCACGTGGGACAGATCGACGCTGCCTTGGCCGGCCAGGTCGAGCAGGCGGCCAGGGCAGGCCACCAGCACGTCTACGCCACGGGACATGGCCTGAACCTGCGGGTTCATGCCGACACCACCGAAGATGCAGGCGCTGACGAACTTCAGGTCACGGGCATAGACCTTGAAGCTTTCATGCACTTGCGCGGCGAGCTCGCGAGTCGGGGTCAGGACCAGCACGCGCGGCTGGCGCGGGCCGTGACGCTGGGATTTGTCCGGGTGACCGTTGGGGAACAACCGCTCCAGGATCGGAAGGGCGAAACCGCCGGTTTTACCAGTACCTGTCTGTGCCGCGACCATCAGGTCGCGACCTTGCAACACGGCGGGAATGGCCCGCTGTTGCACCGGAGTAGGCTCGGTATAGCCCGCTGCCTCGATGGCGCGGACTAAAGCCTCGGAGAGACCGAGGGAAGCAAAGGACATGAGTAATCCTGTTTTAGTTAGGGCTTGGCCCAATGGGAGTCTTGCCTGGCGCGAATGGCGTTTAAGAGGACGCAATCCCGTCCGGTCCTGCTGGGTCTCGAAGGCTCGTCTGCAAGCGCTCGCGCGGGCTGAAAGCTGCGCAGTAGCGGGGTTGAGATGCCTTTAACGATTCCGGGCGTCCGGGCGTGAGCCTGGCGGGAAGGCGGGAGTATAACAGAGCAATCACTGCGCGCCGCTTTCCTGCTGCTCAACGGTTTTTTCCGTGGCAGCCGTGGCCTTTTCAGTCTTCATGTTGACGGCCGGTTCCGCGCCATAGCGGGCACTCAGTTCGGCGTAGGCGGGCTCGCGCTTGAAGCGCTTGAGTTCGGCACCGAAACGTTGCACCAGCAGATCCATGCCCGCATTGCGCCGCACCGCGAGAAACTGGCTTTGCTGGCTGATGATCGTCGGGTTTTCGGTGATCTTGTCGCGGATGCCCAGTTCATCGAGCAAATGCTGGCCGACCCGGCGGTCGGTAATCAACAGGTCAATCCGCCCGCGCAGCAGTTTGCCGAAGTTGGCTTCGTGGGTGGGCGCCGGCTCGCGAGTGAACAGCGTGGAGTCGCTGAAGTCCTTGCTGTACAGGTAACCCGGCGAGGTGCCGATGGTCAGGCCGCGCAAGTCATCAAGGGTGCGAAACGGATGGGGCCGGTCATTGGCGTAGAACAACACGAACTGCACTTCAGACAGTGGTTCGCTGGGGTAGAGAAGGGTCGCATCACGCTCATCGCTGTGAAAGATGTCCAGCGCGCCGTCGGCCTGGCCTGATTCAAGCATCGACAGGCAGCGTTTCCATGGCAGGAACTGCCACTCCACTTCGATGCCCAGGCGATTGAAGACAATGGCGGTGGTTTCGTAGTCCAGGCCCAGTGATTTGCCGTTGTCATCGTACACATAAGGCGCCCACGGCTCCGTGACAATGCGCAACTTCTCGCCCCGGGCGGCGAAGCTAAGGCAAGTGAAGGCAAGTACGGCGATTAACTGCGTGATCAAAGGCATGGGCTTGAGATTACGACGAGAAACCGGAAAGAGCCAGAAACTCACCGCAGATGCTCTAACTCCGTGGATTGCTGCACATTTATAGTGCGTTGAAGCAAAAGATCGCAGCCTACGGCAGCTCCTGTAGGAGCTGTCGTAGGCTGCGATCTTTTGATCTTGCTTTGCTTAACGCGGCAACTTCAGATTGTTCCACACCGCCAGGCTCGCTTCAGCCTGGTTCAGTGTGTAGAAGTGCAGCCCTGGAGCGCCACCTTGCAGCAGTTGTTCGCACATCTCGGTGATGACCTGTTCGCCAAAGCGCTGAATGCTCTGGGTGTCGTCGCCGTAAGCTTCCAGTTGCTTGCGGATCCAGCGCGGGATTTCCGCACCGCAGGCATCGGAGAAGCGCGCCAGCTTGCTGTAGTTGGTGATCGGCATGATGCCTGGCACGATCGGGATGTCCACGCCCAACGCCCGCACACGTTCCACGAAGTAGAAGTAGCAGTCGGCGTTGAAGAAGTACTGGGTGATCGCGCTGTCGGCGCCGGCGTTTGCCTTGCGCACGAAGTTGGCGACATCGTCTTCGAAGTTGCGCGCTTGCGGATGCATTTCCGGGTAGGCGGCGACTTCGATGTGAAAATGGTCGCCGGTTTCTTCACGAATGAATTCAACCAGGTCATTGGCGTGGCGCATTTCGCCACTGGCCATGCCCATGCCCGAAGGCAGGTCACCGCGCAGGGCAACGATGCGCTTGATGCCGGCGGCCTTGTACTGGGCCAGCAGACCGCGCAGGTCGTCTTTGCTGTCACCCACGCAGGACAGATGCGGAGCGGCAGGGATTTTGACTTCGCTTTCCAGCTGCAACACGGTGTTCAGCGTGCGATCACGGGTCGAACCGCCGGCGCCATAGGTGCAGGAGAAGAAATCGGGGTTGTAGAGGGCCAGCTGACGAGCAGTGGCGAGCAGCTTTTCATGCCCAGCATCGGTCTTCGTAGGGAAGAACTCGAAGCTGTAGCGACGATCTTGGGACATGGTCATATCCTTGGAAACACGTAAGCCGGACGCAGGCTCCTGTAGGAGCGAGCTTGCTCGCGAAAAACGTAAAGGCAACGCGTTTATCCAGACAGCACGCGTTATCGTTGACGTCCATCGCGAGCAAGCTCGCTCCTACAAGGGAGCGGCAGGGTGTATCAGTAGCGGTAAGCGTGCGGCTTGAACGGACCTTCGACGGTCACGCCGATGTAGTCGGCCTGGGTCTTGGTCAGTTGAGTCACTACGCCGCCGAAGCCACGGACCATTTCCAGGGCCACTTCTTCGTCGAGTTTCTTCGGCAGTACTTCAACGGTCAGGCGCTCGGCTTTCTGGGCTGGCGACAGGTCGGCGTACTTCTGGCCGAACAGGAAGATCTGCGCCAGAACCTGGTTGGCGAATGAACCGTCCATGATGCGGCTCGGGTGGCCGGTGGCGTTGCCCAGGTTAACCAGGCGGCCTTCGGCCAGCAGGATCAGGTAGTCGTCGTTCTGTGGGTCGAAATCGCCAGCGCCGGTGCGGTGGATCTTGTGAACCTGTGGCTTCACTTCTTCCCATGCCCAGTTCTTGCGCATGAAAGCGGTGTCGATTTCGTTGTCGAAGTGGCCGATGTTGCAGACAACAGCGCGCTTCTTCAGGGCCTTGAGCATGTTCGAGTCGCAAACATTGACGTTGCCGGTGGTGGTCACGATCAGGTCGATCTTGCCCAGCAGTGCCTTGTCGATGCTGGCTTCGGTACCGTTGTTGATACCGTCGATGAACGGCGAAACCACTTCGAATCCGTCCATGCAGGCTTGCATGGCGCAGATCGGGTCGACTTCGGAAACCTTGACGATCATGCCTTCCTGACGCAGGGACTGAGCGGAACCCTTGCCCACGTCACCGTAGCCGATGACCAGCGCTTGCTTGCCGGACAGCAGGTGGTCGGTGCCGCGCTTGATGGCATCGTTCAGGCTGTGACGGCAGCCGTACTTGTTATCGTTCTTGCTCTTGGTCACCGAGTCGTTGACGTTGATGGCCGGGATTTTCAGCTCGCCCTTGGCCAGCATGTCCAGCAGGCGGTGAACGCCGGTGGTGGTCTCTTCGGTCACGCCGTGGACGCGATCCAGAACCTGTGGGTACTTCTTGTGCAGCAGTTCGGTCAGGTCGCCGCCGTCGTCGAGGATCATGTTGGCGTCCCATGGCTGGCCATCCTTGAGGATGGTCTGCTCCAGGCACCACTCGTACTCTTGTTCGGTTTCACCTTTCCAGGCGAAAACCGGGATGCCGGCAGCGGCGATGGAAGCGGCGGCCTGATCCTGAGTCGAGAAAATGTTGCAGGACGACCAGCGCACTTCGGCACCCAGGGCAACCAGGGTTTCGATCAGCACGGCAGTCTGAATGGTCATGTGGATGCAGCCGAGGATCTTCGCGCCCTTGAGCGGTTGTTCTTCGGAGTACTTGCGGCGCAGACCCATCAGGGCTGGCATTTCGGATTCGGCGATGATGGTTTCGCGACGGCCCCAGGCAGCCAGGGACATGTCGGCGACTTTGTAATCGGTAAAATCTGCAGGCGTGATAACAGCGCTCATGAAGAGCCTCCATTCGTAATGTATGCGAATGGGCGCCGTTGTGCGTTTAGTGTCTGGCTTAAGGCCAGGCAACGCCCCATCCGAGCCTGACAGGTCGAACCTGCTGCAGCGCCCCTCGGACAGGTGGCGGGAAAACGGTATCAAGTGATGATGGCCGTTTTGAAACGGTGGCGATTATAGCGGGCTATGCTGATCTTCCAAAGCGTTTCTGTCGGTCAATGTCCGAACGGTAATCGAGACCATAGTCGATGCTCAATAGAGCTCTGGGTCGGGCTCTGCCATGATGGTCAGCATCATTCGGCAAGACGCTCAGGAGTGAACATGAATTTCCACACCCGCAAATGGGTAAAACCCGAAGACCTCAACCCTAACGGCACTTTGTTCGGCGGTAGCCTGTTGCGCTGGATCGACGAAGAGGCGGCGATCTACGCCATCGTCCAGTTGGGCAACCAGCGTGTGGTGACCAAGTACATTTCCGAAATCAACTTCGTCAGCGCCTCGCGCCAGGGCGACATCATCGAACTGGGCATCACCGCCACCGAATTCGGCCGTACCTCGATCACCCTGACCTGCGAAGTGCGCAACAAGATCACCCGCAAGAGCATCCTCACGGTCGAGAAAATGGTCTTCGTGAATCTCGGTGAAGACGGCTTGCCGGCGCCCCACGGCCGGACCGAGATCAAGTACGTCAAAGACCAGTTCCAGGACGATGATGCCGGCTCGTAATGCGAGCCCTGTAGGAGCTGGCTTGCCAGCGATAGCATCGCCGCGATTTCCGTGGTGGTGCCAATATCGCCATCGCTGGCAAGCCAGCTCCTACGGAAGCGGTGTCATCGCCGCAACGACTGAACAGCTCCGGATAGCGCGTGTCGTAGCTAAATAGTCCGCCACTGGTTGCGCACATCATGAACTCGGCACAAGACGGCAAGACCCCGAACCTGTCGGCGCAAGAAGAGCACGATGTCGAAAAGAGCCAGCCGCCCCGTGCCGCGGTGTTGCACGAGATCATCCGCACCCAGGGCGACCAGGAGCTGGAGCGCAGCATTGCCGCTTTGTGGTGGTCGGCGCTGGCGGCGGGGTTGACCATGGGCCTGTCGCTGATGGGCATGGGCCTGCTCAATTCGCGCCTGCCGGACGGCGAGGGATTCAAGGTGATCGCCAGTTTCGGTTATTGCGCCGGTTTCCTCGCGGTAATCCTCGCGCGTCAGCAACTGTTCACCGAAAACACCCTGACCGCCGTGCTGCCGGTGATGACCAAACCGACCCTGGCCAACTTCGGCCGTCTGCTGCGGCTGTGGACGGTGGTGCTGATCGGTAACCTCTGCGGTACCTTGCTGGTGGCGTACGTGATGCTGGAACTGCCGATTTTCGACAGCAAGACCGACGTCGCCTTCCTCGATATCGGCCGCAAGGTCATGGAAAACCACGCCAGCCAGATGTTCGCCAAGGGCATCGTTTCCGGCTGGATGATCGCGACCATGGTCTGGATGATTCCGTCGATGGAGAGCGCCAAGATGTGGATCATCATCCTCATCACCTACCTCATGGCGCTGGGGGACTTCACCCACATCGTCGTCGGCTCGCTGGAGGTTTCGTATCTGGTGTTTGCCGGCGAGTTGCCGTGGAAGGACTTCTGGCTGGTGTTCGCCGGGCCGACGCTGGCGGGGAACATCATGGGTGGCAGCTTTATTTTCGCGCTGATCAGTCATGCGCAGATTCGCAGTGAAAGCGGGCCGCCGAAAGCATCAGCGGATCAGAGCGAAGCACCTGATCCGCAGAAGATCAAAAAACCATCAAGGTGATGCTCAGCCCGCTACATTCAGCGCAGCCGCACCGCGACGCTGGCGATAGATGAAGAACAGCGCGGTCAGTACGGTCAAGCCGCTGACCAGTGCGCCGGTCCACGGCAAATCCGCCAGGTCCGCGCCGCTGGCCACTACCAGGCCGCCAATCCATGCGCCGGCGGCGTTGCCGAGGTTGAAGGCACTCTGGTTCAACGTTGAGCCGAGGTTCGGTGCTTCATGGGCCTGATCGATGATCAGCAGTTGCAGGATCGGGCATAGCGCGAAGGCGAACGTCCCCCACAGCACCAGTGTGATTGCCGCCGGGATCACCGATTGGCTGGTTTGTGTGAATGCCGCCAGCACCACCAGCACTGCCAATGCCATGCCCACCAGCGATGGCAACAAACGGCTGTCCGCCAGACGACCGCCGAGCATGCTGCCGGCGGTCAAGCCAACGCCGAACAACAGCAACATGATGGTGACGCCGTGGGGGCTGACGCCAGTGATGTCCTGCAGGATCGGCGCGATGTAGGTAAACACACTGAACAGGCTGGTGGAGGCCAGCACGCTCATGCCCAGGGCCAGCAGCACGTTGGCCTTGCCCAGCACCTTGAACTCGCTGGCCAGGTTGGCTTTATCCATCGCGATGTTTTTCGGCAGCCAGATCCATTGCGCAATCGCGGCGAGCACACCGATCACCGACACCGCCCAGAACGTCGAGCGCCAACCCGCGTATTGCCCGAGCGCGGTACCCAATGGCACGCCGAGCACGTTGGCCAGGGTCAGGCCGGTGAACATCATGGCAATCGCCTGGGCCCGTTTATTGGGGGCAACGAGTCCTGCAGCCACCACCGAACCGATGCCGAAAAATGCGCCGTGGCAGAGTGCCGTGATCACCCGCGCGGCCATCAGCGTGGCGTAGTTCGGTGCCAGTGCGCAGAGCATGTTGCCGAGGATGAACATCAGCGTCATGCCCAGCAGGGTGGCTTTGCGCGGCATGTTGGCGGTGCCGACGGCGAGGATCGGTGCACCGAACACCACGCCAAGGGCGTAACCGGTGATCAGCAATCCGGCGTCGGGAATGCTGACGCCGAGATCGCGGGCGACGTCGGGCAACAGGCCCATGATGACGAATTCGGTGGTGCCGATGCCGAAGGCGGCAACAGCGAGGGCAAGCAAAGCGAGTGGCATGCGCAAGGTCTCTGTCGGTAGTCTTGACGCTGTGATCAGGCATACGCAGGCCGACGACCGTTCTCGACGAGAGCGGGCGGGGCAGGATTTTTATTGGAATTGGTCTGTGCGCAACTGAGTGCGGCGTGGTCGTTTGCAGTATAAACAGCTGCTGACATATGGCGAATCAATTCTCTACCCGAATACTGTAGGAGCGAGCTTGCTCGCGATGGACGTCAAGGCGCCGCGTTTATCCAGACAGCACGCGTTATCGTTAGCGTCCATCGCGAGCAAGCTCGCTCCTACAGGGATCGTGTAGACAACAAAAGGAGTGGGCCGTGCTTGCGACGGTGTTGGTGTTGGTGGCGGCGCTGTTGCACGCGGCGTGGAATACCCTGATCAAGTTCAGTGCGGAGCGGCTGCTGGTGGTGGCCTGCATGGACAGCGTGGCGCTGCTCTTTGTCGCGCTGATGGTGCCGTTCCTGAGCATGCCGCCGCTGGAGATCTGGCCGTGGATCCTGGCCTCGGCGGCGTTCGAGTTGCTCTATCGCTACTTGCTGATCCAGGCCTATCGGGTCGGCGATCTCGGGCTGGTTTATCCGCTGATGCGCGGCCTGTCACCGTTGGTGGTGCTGGCGCTGACGCTGATCTTTGCCGGGGAGGTGCTGACCCATCAGCAGATTTTCGGGATCCTGCTGATCCCGTTCGGCATGCTGTGCCTGCTCTGGCAGGGCGGTGGCGGTGCGCGTTTGCCGTGGTCGATGCTGCCGGTGGTGGCGTTGATCGGCCTGTGCATCGGTTGTTACACCTACATCGACGGTCAGGCCTTGCGGCGCTGGTCTCATCCTCTGGATTACCTGGTCTGGGTCACCTTGCTCAGTGCCTGGCCGTTTCCGTTGTTGGCATGGGTGCGCAAACGACCCGCGTTCATGCTGTTCTGGCGCGAGCAGTGGCGCCTGGGCCTGGCGGTCGGGTTTTGCGTGTTGTTCAGCTACGCTCTGGTGCTGTGGGCGATGCAATTGGGCTCGATTGCAGAGGCGGCAGCGTTGCGCGAGATCAGCGTCATTCTGGTGGTGCTGTTTGGCATGCGTTACCTCAAAGAACCTTTTGGCGGGCCACGCCTCCTAGCTTGTGGGCTGGTGCTGATCGGCATACTGGTGATGAAGTTTTGATAGCCCGGATGGAATTCAACTCTCTACAACTGGAAGAAAGGACGGCGTTATGACGGTGGCTCTATGGTGCATATTGATCGCGATTTTCCTGCCGTATGTGTGTACGGGTGTCGCCAAGGCCGGTGGTGGGTACAGGCTGAAAAACAATCATGACCCTCGGGGCTTTCTCGACAGTCTGGAAGGCGTTGGCAAGCGGGCGAATGCCGCGCAACTGAACAGTTTTGAGGTGACCCCGGCGTTCGCCGCTGCGGTGATCGTGGCGCATCTGGCCGGCAATGCCGAACTGGTGACGATCAATGTGCTGGCCGTGCTGTTCATTACCAGCCGCCTGCTCTACATCATTTGCTACCTGGCGGACTGGGCGATATTGCGGTCGCTGGTGTGGTTCGTGGGGATGGCGTTGATCGTGAGTTTCTTTGTGGTGTCAGTCTGAAAGAACTTCGCCGACACCATTGACCTGTAGGAGCCGGCTTGCCGGCGAAAGCGGAGTGTCAGGCGACATCATCGTTGATCAATCCGCCGCCTTCGCCGGCAAGCCGGCTCCTACAGTAATCAGTTGCTCAAGGGTTGGTTTTAACCGCATCCGCCACCTGCGGTACTTGCGGCAACGCCGCACCTTTGGGCCAGAGCATCCAGATCTGTCCCTGCTGTTTCATGTCCCCGGCCAGTTGTCCGGCTGCATCGCCGGTGCCCCAGAACAGATCCGCCCTGACTTCGCCGGCAATCGCGCCGCCTGTGTCCTGCGCTGCTACGGGTCGAACCAGCGCGGTTCCGTCCGGTCTGGTGGTGGACAGCCATAGCAGGCTGCCAAGCGGAATCACCTTGCGATCCACCGCTGCGCTGTAACCGGCGGTCAACGGTACGTTCAACGAGCCGCGCGGCCCTTCGTTGCTGTCCGGGTTGCGGGTGAAGAACACATAGCTGGGGTTGCTGCCGAGCAGTTCGGGAATCCGCGAGGGATTGGCCTTGGCCCAGGTGCTGATGGCGCCCATGGTCACGTCTTCTTTTTTCAACTCGCCCTGTTCCACCAGCCAGCGGCCGATCGGTCGATACGGATGGCCGTTCTGGTCGGCATAGGCGATGCGCAACTGGCGGCCGTTATCGAGCTGGATACGACCCGAACCCTGGATTTGCAGGAACTGCAGGTTCATCGGATCGGTCAGCCAGGCCACGACCGGTGCCTTGACCCCTTTGCTCTCGATGGTGGCCGCATCGTCGTACGGCTTGAGTACGCGACCTTCAAGTCGACCGCGCAGGCGTTTGCCCTTGAGTTCCGGGTAAATGCTGTCGAGGGCGACGATGATCATGTCTTCGGGGACGCCATAGACGGGGACATTGGCCAAGCCGGTCTGGGTCAGGCTGCCCGGATAGACCGGCTCGTAGTAGCCGGTGATCAAGCCGTTGGGATTGTCGTTGGCGGCGCGCAGGCCATACACATCGAGGTTCTGTTTGAGAAAGCCGCGAATGTCGCTGGCGGTTTGCGGCACGTTGGCCGCCGCCGCGCAGGCGCCACCCCAGACCGGGTCGGCCTTGAGTCGGGTGCAGGCGCTGCGCCAGGAGCCGAAACCGGCGACCAGGTCGGCGTCGGACACCGCCGGCAGCGCTTCCCATGTAGCGCTGGAGTAAGTGGCCAGGGCATGGGTTTTCGGTTGTTGCTTGTCGCCACCGGTGCAGCCTGCGAGCAGGGCCATCATTGGCAGGGTCCAGGCCAGGCTGTGACGCCATGCCTTGAAACGGCTGTTCATGGAGTGATTCCTTTGCCGGTTGCCTGATCGCTCCATGCGCTCAAGCAACCCTTGTTGATAATAGGGCTATTGGTCTTTGCCGATGACACGAGGATACTGGCCGCCGTTTCCCGTGACCTGAAGCCACCATGACTCTTAAAAGATTTTATGTTGTATTGCTGGCCTGCCTGACATTGTCCGCTTGTGGCGGCGTTGACCCCAACTCGCCGCTCGGTCAGCGCAAGGCCATTTTCAAGCAGATGCTCAAGACCGGCGAAGACCTGGGTGGCATGTTGCGCGGGCGTATCCCGTTCGATGGCCCGAAATTCGCCGAGGGCGCGGTGAAGCTCGATGGGTTGTCCCGTGAGCCGTGGCAGCATTTTCCGCAGGTGCGCGAGGAGGATCACACCAGCGCCAAGAGTGATGTCTGGGAGCAGCAGGCGCGCTTTCAGGGCATGGCCCGTGATCTTGAATCCGCCACCGGTGAATTGGTGATCGCCAGCCAGGTCCAACCCTACAAGGCCAGCAACCTGGGGCCGGCGGTGCAGAAAGTCGAAGATGCTTGCAGTGCGTGTCATAAGGCGTTTCGGGATCATTGATTGGCGTTGTTCGGTCTGAAGTCTTCGCGAGCAAGCCCGCTCCCACATTGAATTTCGGTTGGCACAAATGTTGTGTTCACTGAAGAACCAATGTGGGAGCGGGCTTGCTCGCGAAGGCTGCTTTATTAGCACCAAGGATCCATGTTCGCTGCCAGTGCTTATTTATCCAGCTCATCCAGGGCGTCCTGCAATTCCTTGCGGGCATCGGCGAGTTTGTCTTTGCGCGTGTTGATCTTCTCGGGGTCGCCTTTGCTCATGGCCTTGTCGAGGTCTGCCTGACGCTTGCTGACTTCGTGCCTGGCGTCGAGCACCTTGTTTTCCCGCTCCTTCTTCAGCGAGGCATCGGTGCAGTTGGCTTCGACTTCGCTCAGGGCTTTTTCCAGGCCGGCCTGCTGGTCGGCGTTGCCGTGGACCTTGGCCAATTCGATCTGGTTGACGATACCTTGCTTCTTGGCGGCGCAACCGGACAGCCCCGGCGCTTCCTCGTCCGCCATCAACGGGGTGGCCAGCATGCTGCACAGGGCCAGGAGGGCGAACGGTGAAAGAAATTTCATAAAAGCTCCATGTAGGAAGGCCGGCGGGCCGGTGTGGCAATGGCTTGTTGGAGCCCAGCGATCCCCAGGGGTTCCCGGTGGGCACGGGGCTGGCAGCTAAAAGCCGTCAATCCCCGTTTCACGTAACGTTTCACTCAAGGCCAGGACCTGCGGATCTCGGAAAAAAGCGCTCAGTTGCGCCGCGCGTCCCGGCCCGATACCGGCCTCGGCCCGCCATTGTTCGATGTCTCGCTGCGCCAGCGTCTGCCATGAATCGCCAAGAGGCACCGGACCTGCAGGTGGCAATCCCAGGGCTTTCAGCCAGTGCGCGAACGGGCGTTGCCGGGCCTGGTTGAAGCTGTCTGCAAGGCGAGTCGCGCTGCGCTCGCCGAGACCGTTAATGGTAGCAAGCTCTTGGGCATCAAGGGTCAACCAATCCAGCAGACCGTTCAGGCGACCTGTTGCAAGAAGTTTTTCCCAAGTGCCCGGACCGACATTGGGCAGCGCCAGACCCTGTTTGCCGCTGAGCCAGGTCAGGCGTGCGAGAAATTGACCCTCACAACCCGGAGTCGGTTGCCAGCAACTCAATGAATGAAAGTCCGCTGCCTTGGGCACGGTCAATTCGACGCGTTCGCTGCTGCGCAACACGACGTCATCGAGCCTGGGAATGGTCAGCCCGGCCAGGCTGATGGCGACCTGATCACCCGGCCGTATATCCATTGCCCGCCAGCGTTGCAACGAGCTGACGCTGACGCGTTTGATCTGCCGGTCATCGAGCGTCACCGGGGTCAGTTCAAGTACCGGAGTGATCCGTCCGGTCCGGCCGATTTTGAAGTGAACCTGGCGGACTTCGGCCAGTGCCTGGGCGAAGGGATATTTCCAGGCGATGGCCCAGTAGGGTGGCCGGGCTTGCCAGCGTTCGGCGGCCGGGCGCTGGTTCTGGCGCAGGACGATGCCGTCGCTGGCAAAGGGCAGGGAAGCGCGATACCAGTGTTCGCGCCAGCGTTCGGC
The DNA here is from genome assembly GCF_053628995.1 of Pseudomonas sp. AP3_22 TE3818. Lineage (NCBI taxonomy): Bacteria > Pseudomonadati > Pseudomonadota > Gammaproteobacteria > Pseudomonadales > Pseudomonadaceae > Pseudomonas > Pseudomonas sp. AP3_22 TE3818. The sequence goes on from NZ_JBRJHL010000001.1 coordinate 517,706, forward strand.
ATCGATGACTGAGGCGATTGGCTGGCTGTATGCCGTGGTACTCGGGAAGCCCAGCGCCGTCAGTGCTTCGGCCCGGGCGAGTGTGCCTGTCGGCCCTCGGGGCCAGTCCCAGACAAACAGGTCGATGCCGGCGGCCTGTTCGGCGCTCAAGACCTTGCGCGCCATCAGGCCCGCCACCGTGGCGCGGGCGTTGAGGCTGCCGGCCCGGGCCTGCACATGATCGGTCAGGCGCCAATACAGTTCGCCTTGCACGAGCACATCCCGAGGCTGGGACAGCTGTTGCGGGATGGCCGGAATCTGTCGTGCCGGAACCGTCCAGTCCTGACCGCTCTCGCCGTCGCCGCGGCTGATGGCCTGGGCCAACAGACCCTTACGGTAAACCAGGGTCACCGCCACCCCGTCGATTTTAGGTTGGGCCCAGACGTCCACCCGGTCGTGCAGCCATTTTTCGACGGACGGCCGATCATGCAGTTTGCCAAGGCCGGTGTGGGCGATGGGGTGGGGCAGTGCGCCGCGCGCAGTGCGCAAGGGGTCTGCGGGCGGGTTCAGGTTGAAGCAGTGGCGCCATTGGGTGAGTCGCGCGCGGGACTGGTCGTAGAGTTCATCGGCGACCAGTGAGTGTCCCTGACGGTGATAGCTGTCGTCCCATAAGTCGATCTGCTGTTGCAGTGTGCCGACTTCGTTCAGAGCGCGTTCGGGTGGCCAGTCCGGGCACTCGGTGGCGCTGGCACTCAGGCAGGCAAAGGTCAGCAGGGCGGCGAAAAACAGGCGCAGGTCGGGAAGCATCTTGAGCGTCCTTGCTCGGTGAGGTGCGTGAAGGCTAGGTCAGTATCTGTCGGTGCAGCGGGTGGGGTTTTTGCCGAGTGTTTCTGGTGGCTGGGCGGGCCTCTTCGCGGGCAAGCCCGCTCCCACACCGTCCACTGTGCGGGCTTGCCCGCGAAGGCTGCGACGCGGTGTAAAGCGAATCCCCAATAAAAAGCCCCGCAAGGCGCGAACCGTGCGGGGCTTCGGGTATTGCGGGGAAGTCTTACAGGCCGGCAGCAGAACGCAGGGCGTCGGCGCGGTCGGTTTTTTCCCAGGTGAACGTGGTGAAGGTGTCGTCACCCACGGTCTTGGTTGCCGGGGTGCGACCGAAGTGGCCGTACGCAGCGGTTTCCTGGTACATCGGGTGCAGCAGGTCGAGCATGGTGGTGATCGCGTATGGACGCAGGTCGAACACTTCACGAACCAGTTTGACGATCTTGTCGTCGCTGATCTTGCCGGTGCCGAAGGTGTTCAACGAGATCGAAGTGGGTTGGGCAACGCCGATCGCGTAGGAAACCTGGATCTCGCAACGCTCGGCCAGGCCGGCGGCAACGATGTTCTTGGCCACGTAACGACCGGCGTAGGCCGCCGAACGGTCAACCTTCGATGGATCTTTGCCGGAGAATGCGCCACCGCCGTGACGGGCCATGCCGCCGTAGCTGTCGACGATGATCTTGCGACCGGTCAGGCCGCAGTCACCCACCGGGCCGCCAATGATGAACTGGCCGGTCGGGTTGATGTGGAACTGGGTGTCCTTGCTCAGCAGTTCGGCAGGCAGCACGTGCTTGACGATCAACTCCATCACGCCTTCGCGCAGGTCGTTGTACGACACTTCCGGGTTGTGCTGGGTCGACAGGACGACCGCGTCGATACCGACAACCTTGCCGTTTTCGTAGCGGCAGGTCACTTGCGACTTGGCATCCGGACGCAGCCAAGGCAGCAGGCCGGATTTGCGGGCTTCGGCTTGCCTTTGCACGAGCTGGTGCGAGAAGGTGATCGGCGCTGGCATCAGCACGTCGGTTTCGTTGCTGGCGTAGCCGAACATCAGGCCCTGGTCGCCGGCACCCTGATCTTCAGGCTTGGCACGGTCGACGCCCTGGTTGATGTCAGGGGACTGCTTGCCGATGATGTTCATCACGCCGCAGGTGGCGCCGTCGAAGCCGACGTCGGAGCTGGTGTAGCCGATGTCGGTGATCACGTCACGAACGATCTGCTCCAGGTCAACCCAGGCCGAAGTGGTGACTTCGCCGGCGATGATGGCCACGCCCGTTTTCACCAGAGTCTCGCACGCCACACGGGCGAACTTGTCTTCAGCAATGATGGCGTCCAGCACCGCATCAGAAATCTGGTCGGCGATTTTGTCCGGATGCCCTTCAGACACGGACTCGGAGGTGAAAAGGGAGTATTCGCTCATCTCGATGTTTTCCTGAAATTACCGATGGTGAGTGTCGCCAGCCGGCCGCTGAAAGTGGCGGACCTGGATCTGGAAACCATTACGTAAGCCTACATAGAGGCTTTCCCCGGGAACGAGTCCCGCAGCGGTGGCCCAACGGGCCAGATCGTCCTGTTCAAACCCCAGCCAGAGATCACCGCAGGCCTCCTTGGCCCAACTCTGGTTGTGGCTACATAACTCTGTCACCAACAGGCTACCGCCTGGTTGCAGCAAGTGGGCCATGTGCTTGAGCGCATCGGCCGGCGCGGCAAAATGATGCAGTACCATGTTCAGTACCACGCAATCGGCCTTGAGGCTGACGCCGTTCAATGCATCGGCCAATTGCAGGCTAACGTTAGTCAGCTTGTCGCGTTCGCAGACCTGGCGCGCCAGCTCGAGCATCGCGGTGCTGTTGTCCAGTGCCGTGACTTGCGAGAAGCGGCGCGCCAGTTCCGGCAGGAATGCGCCATCGCCGGGGCCGACTTCAATGGCCGTGGCGTCTTTGCCCAGGCTCAACTTGTCGAGCAGGGCCACCACGCTTTCGCGGTACTGCGGCAGGCCGGCGATCAAGTCTTGCTGGGCGCGAAACTTCTCCGCTACCCGTGAGAAAAAGTCCTGGCTGGCGGCTGCTCGTTGCCCGTGGACCTGGGCGATGCGCGCCTGCACATCGGCTGGCAGCGTCAGGTTGTCCACTTCTTCGAGCAGGGCTGCGTGCAATTTGCCCCCCAGCAGTTCGGTGTGGGGCAGGGCGCGACGGTAAAAAATCGCATTGCCTTCGCGGCGCGTTGCCACCAGGCCGGCCTGGGCCAGTACCTTGAGGTGGTGGCTCATGCCTGACTGGCCGATGCCGAAGATCTGCGCCAGCTCCAGCACGCCAAACGAATCGTTGGCCAGTGCGCGCAAAACATTCAACCGCAGGGGATCGCCGCCAGCCTTGCACAAGGCCGCCAGCTCATCGCAATCGTCATGTTGAATGGAGGGCACGCGTAAATTCATAAGGCCGGCAGTCTAGTCACGGGTCGAAGGCATCGCAAGAGCAATATCAAAAAGTTTTGATATTGCTCGATAGATGGCACTTCCGAACGTTAGCTTCAGTCAACAAACGAACAGCGGAAAGGTTTCATCAGGCGAATACGTCGTTATCCATTGGAAAAACGCCTTCAGATGACTATCTGTCATTGCCCCGAGGCGGCCCGGTGAGGGAAAATGCTCGCCTTTTTTCCGTTTCGTTTTATTCAAGTCCCCAGGAGAACAGCGATGCCTAGCCGTCGTGAGCGTGCCAACGCCATTCGTGCCCTCAGCATGGATGCCGTGCAAAAAGCCAACAGCGGCCATCCCGGTGCCCCAATGGGTATGGCGGATATCGCCGAGGTACTTTGGCGCGACTACCTCAAGCACAACCCGAGCAATCCATCGTTCGCCGACCGTGACCGCTTCGTGCTGTCCAACGGCCACGGCTCGATGCTGATCTACTCGCTGCTGCACCTGACCGGCTACGACCTGTCGATCGATGACCTCAAGCAGTTCCGTCAACTGCACAGCCGCACCCCGGGCCACCCGGAACTCGGCTACACCCCGGGCGTGGAAACCACCACTGGTCCACTGGGCCAGGGCCTGGCCAACGCCGTGGGTTTTGCCCTGGCTGAAAAAGTCATGGCGGCGCAGTTCAACCGTCCTGGCCACAACATCGTCGACCACCACACCTATGTGTTCCTGGGTGATGGCTGCATGATGGAAGGCATTTCCCACGAAGTCGCTTCCCTGGCCGGTACCCTGGGCCTGGGCAAGCTGATCGCCTTCTACGATGACAACGGCATCTCCATCGATGGTGAAGTCGAAGGCTGGTTCACCGACGACACGCCGAAGCGTTTCGAATCCTACAACTGGCAAGTGATCCGTAACGTCGACGGTCACGATCCGGAAGAGATCAAGACGGCGATCGACACTGCGCGCAAAAGCTCGCAGCCAACCCTGATCTGCTGCAAGACCACCATCGGCTTCGGTTCGCCGAACAAGCAAGGCAAGGAAGACTGCCACGGCGCCCCGCTGGGTGACGCGGAAATCGCCCTGACCCGCGCTACACTGAAGTGGAACCACGGCCCGTTCGAAATCCCGGCGGACATCTATGCCGAGTGGGACGCCAAGGAAACCGGCGCCGCCGCCGAAGCCGAGTGGGACCAGCGTTTCGCTGCCTACTCCGCTGCGTTCCCGACTGAAGCCAACGAACTGATTCGTCGCCTGAGCGGTGACCTGCCAGCCGACTTCAGCGAAAAAGCCGCGGCCTACATCGCTGAAGTGGCCGCCAAGGGCGAAACCATCGCCAGCCGTAAAGCCAGCCAGAATGCGCTGAACGCATTTGGCCCGCTGCTGCCCGAGTTCCTCGGCGGTTCGGCTGACTTGGCCGGTTCCAACCTGACCCTGTGGAAAGGTTGCAAAGGCGTTACCGCTGAAGACGCCAGCGGCAACTACATGTACTACGGCGTGCGCGAGTTCGGCATGACCGCGATCATGAACGGCGTTGCCCTGCACGGCGGCCTGGTGCCTTACGGCGCGACCTTCCTGATGTTCATGGAGTACGCGCGCAACGCTGTGCGCATGTCGGCCCTGATGAAGCAGCGCGTGATCCACGTCTACACCCACGACTCCATCGGTCTGGGCGAAGACGGCCCGACTCACCAGCCAATCGAGCAACTGGCCAGCCTGCGCTGCACCCCGAACCTCGATACCTGGCGTCCGGCGGATGCCGTTGAATCGGCAGTGAGCTGGAAGTACGCACTGGAGCGCAAGGACGGTCCTTCGGCCCTGATTTTCTCCCGTCAGAACCTGCAGCACCAAACCCGTGATGCCGGCCAGATCGCCGACATCAGCCGCGGTGGTTACGTGCTGAAGGACTGCGCAGGCGAGCCTGAGCTGATCCTGATCGCTACCGGTTCGGAAGTCGGCCTGGCTGTTCAAGCCTTCGACAAACTGACCGAGCAGGGCCGCAAGGTTCGCGTGGTTTCCATGCCGTGCACCAGCGTGTTCGATGCCCAGGACGCCGGCTACAAGCAATCGGTCCTGCCGTTGCAGGTCAGCGCCCGTATCGCCATCGAGGCCGCTCACGCGGACTACTGGTACAAGTACGTGGGCCTGGAAGGTCGCGTGATCGGCATGACCACCTACGGCGAGTCGGCGCCTGCGTCGGCCCTGTTCGAAGAGTTCGGCTTCACCCTGGAAAACATCCTGGGTCAGGCTGAAGAACTGCTGGAAGACTAAAACACGACGCGGTGGCCCTGGCCACCGCGATCCCCTGTAGGAGCGAGCTTGCTCGCGATGGTCGTTAACGATAACGCTGGCTGTCTGGATGAACGCGTTGTCCTGAAGTCCATCGCGAGCAAGCTCGCTCCTACAAGGATGTGTTGTTAACGAGATTTCGTCTGACTGCGTCTATCGAGAACCCCATGCCTCAACCGCGTCCCTACAAAGTTGCACTCAACGGCTACGGCCGGATTGGTCGTTGCGTCTTGCGTGCGTTGTTCGAGCGAGGCGAGAAAGCCGGGTTCGAGATTGTCGCGATCAACGATCTGGCGGACATGGCCAGCATCGAATACCTGACACGCTTCGACTCCACCCATGGCCGGTTCCCCGGCGAAGTGAAGGTCGACGGCGATTGTCTGCATATTAATGGTGACTGCGTGAAGGTCCTGCGCAGTGCCACCCCCGAAGGCATCGATTGGGCATCCCTGGGCATCGATCTGGTGCTGGAGTGCTCCGGCGCTTACCACACTCGCGAAGACGGCCAGCGTTTCCTCGACGCCGGCGCCCCGCGCGTGCTGTTTTCCCAGCCGATGGCCAGCGAGACCGATGTCGACGCCACCATCGTCTACGGCGTGAACCAGGATTGCCTGACCGGCGATGAGCTGCTGGTGTCCAACGCGTCCTGCACCACCAACTGCGGCGTGCCGCTGTTGCGCCTGCTGAATCAGGCCATTGGCCTGGATTACGTGTCGATCACCACCATTCACTCGGCGATGAACGATCAGCCGGTCATCGATGCCTATCACCACGAAGACCTGCGCCGCACCCGTTCGGCGTTCCAGTCGGTGATTCCGGTGTCCACCGGTCTGGCGCGCGGTATCGAACGCCTGTTGCCGGAACTTGCCGGACGAATTCAGGCCAAAGCCGTGCGGGTGCCGACGGTCAACGTGTCCTGCCTCGATATCACGATGCAGACCGCCACCACGACCGACGCCACCGAGGTCAACCGGATCCTGCGCGAAGCCGCCACCAGCGGCCCGCTCAAAGGCCTGCTGGCTTACACCGAGTTACCCCACGCAAGCTGTGATTTCAACCATGACCCACATTCGGCGATCGTCGATGCCAGTCAGACCCGCGTTTCCGGCCCTCGGCTGGTGAACATCCTGGCCTGGTTCGACAACGAATGGGGTTTTGCCAACCGAATGCTGGACGTTGCAGAACACTATCTGCAAACAGCAACTTCAAAAAAACCGTAGGAAGTGCGACCCATGACCGTGTTGAAGATGTCCGACCTCGATCTGCAAGGTAAGCGCGTATTGATCCGCGAAGACCTCAACGTCCCAGTCAAGGACGGTGTTGTCAGCAGCGATGCGCGTATCCTGGCCTCGCTGCCGACCATCAAGCTGGCCCTGGAAAAAGGCGCGGCCGTGATGGTCTGCTCGCACCTTGGCCGTCCGACCGAAGGCGAGTTCTCGGCCGAGAACAGCCTCAAGCCGGTTGCCGACTACCTGAGCCGCGCCTTGGGCCGTGAAGTGCCGCTGGTGTCTGATTACCTGGGCGGTGTTGACGTCAAGGCCGGCGACATCGTGCTGTTCGAAAACGTGCGCTTCAACAAAGGCGAGAAAAAGAACGCCGACGAACTGGCCCAGCAGTACGCCGCCCTGTGCGACGTGTTCGTGATGGACGCCTTCGGCACCGCTCACCGTGCCGAGGGTTCGACCCACGGCGTGGCCAAGTTCGCCAAAGTCGCCGCTGCCGGCCCGCTGCTGGCTGCTGAACTGGACGCACTGGGCAAAGCCCTGGGCGCCCCGGCCCAGCCGATGGCGGCCATCGTCGCCGGCTCCAAGGTGTCGACCAAACTCGACGTACTGAACAGCCTGAGCCAGATCTGCGATCAGTTGATCGTCGGCGGCGGCATTGCCAACACCTTCCTGGCCGCTGCCGGTCACCCGGTCGGCAAGTCGCTGTACGAGCCGGACCTGCTCGACACCGCTCGCGCCATCGCCGCCAAAGTCAGCGTGCCGCTGCCAGTGGACGTGGTGGTTGCCAAGGAATTCGCTGAAAGCGCCGCTGCGACCGTCAAGCTGATCGCTGACGTCGCTGCCGACGACATGATCCTGGACATCGGCCCGCAGACCGCCGCGAACTTCGCCGAACTGCTGAAATCGTCCAAGACCATCCTGTGGAATGGTCCGGTCGGCGTGTTCGAATTCGACCAGTTCGGCAATGGCACCAAAGTGCTGGCCCAGGCCATCGCAGACAGCGCGGCGTTCTCCATTGCCGGCGGTGGCGACACCCTGGCCGCCATCGACAAATATGGCGTGGCCGAGCAGATCTCCTACATTTCTACCGGTGGCGGCGCGTTCCTCGAATTCGTCGAAGGCAAGGTGTTGCCAGCCGTTGAAGTCCTGGAAAGCCGGGCCAAGGCCTGAGGGTCGCCCGTTTGACCAGGCAAGGGAGTGTTGACATGGTCAAGACGTTAGCGCTGTTGATCATCGCAGGTTCGCTGGTGGCGTGCGGGAGTAACCCGAAGGCCACTGCGGAACCGGCGCCGTCCGAGTCGGACAAGGGCTGCTACCAGGCTGACTGGCAGGCCGAAACCAACCCGGTGCTCAACAAGCGTTCCGGGCCGGAAGGCCTGGACAAATACGAGACCCGGACGCCCGCCAAGGAACATGGCTGCCCTTGATGGGTCTGACTCATTACTCAGGGCTGGCAGCGTGCGCCGCCAGTCGAGGGACACGGATGAAAGGTTTTATCGCCGTTACGGCGCTGGCGTTGTTGGCCGGTTGTGCTCAGCTGAATCAGTTGAACCCGTTCCAGTCGTCCGCACCTGTGGATAACTGGACCACCTGGACTTGCGACAGCCAGGCCAAAGTGCTGTGGCGCTACACCGACGACAGCCGCAAGGAAGTTGACGTGCGCCTGGGCGGTGCCGATCAGGTCTACCGCTTGAAGCAGGAACCGGGTGCATCGGGTTCGCTGTACAGCAATGACATGCTGGCGTTTCACATAAAAGGTGAGGAAGGCCTGGTTTACTGGGTCGCCACGAATGATTTGATTGGCCGTGGCTGTAAGGCTGGGTAACACAATTGATTTGACGTACAGAGATCCAAATGTGGGAGCGGGCTTGCTCGCGAAAGCGGTGGATCAGCTTGCATAGATGTTGAATGTTGAGCCGCATTCGCGAGCAAGCCCGCTCCCACAAGGGTTCTGTGCAGTTGTTGAGATATTGGCATCACCCGAATTCGCAGCCCGGGCTCAACCCCCGATCTGCAATAACTTGAATAGCCGCCCCCGCTACGGCAGGCTGGCACGATTAACGACCCTCAACCGGGAGAGACACACACAATGGCACTTATCAGCATGCGCCAGATGCTGGACCACGCAGCCGAGTTCGGCTACGGCGTTCCAGCCTTCAACGTCAACAACCTTGAGCAGATGCGCGCCATCATGGAAGCCGCTGACAAGACTGACTCCCCGGTGATCGTCCAGGCTTCGGCCGGTGCTCGCAAATACGCCGGTGCACCGTTCCTGCGTCACCTGATCCTGGCGGCAATCGAAGAATTCCCGCACATCCCGGTGTGCATGCACCAGGACCACGGCACCAGCCCTGACGTCTGCCAGCGTTCCATCCAGCTGGGCTTCAGCTCGGTGATGATGGACGGCTCCCTGGGCGAAGACGGCAAGACCCCGACTGACTACGACTACAACGTGCGCGTCACCCAACAGACCGTGGCCATGGCTCACGCCTGCGGCGTTTCGGTAGAAGGCGAGCTGGGTTGCCTGGGTTCGCTGGAAACCGGCATGGCCGGTGAAGAAGACGGCATCGGCGCCGAAGGCGTTCTGGATCACAGCCAGATGCTGACCGACCCGGAAGAAGCCGCTGACTTCGTAAAACGCACTCAGGTTGATGCCCTGGCAATCGCCATCGGCACCAGCCACGGCGCCTACAAGTTCACCAAGCCGCCTACCGGCGACGTGCTGGCGATCGACCGCATCAAGGAAATCCACAAGCGCATTCCGAACACTCACCTGGTGATGCACGGTTCGTCTTCGGTTCCGCAAGAGTGGCTGGCGATCATCAACCAGTACGGCGGCGACATCAAGGAAACCTACGGCGTACCGGTTGAAGAAATCGTCGAAGGCATCAAGCACGGCGTGCGCAAGGTCAACATCGACACCGACCTGCGCCTGGCATCCACTGGCGCCATGCGTCGCCTGATGGCCACCAACCCGAGCGAGTTCGACCCACGTAAATTCTTCGGCGCCACCGTCACCGCCATGCGCGACGTGTGTATCGCTCGCTACGAAGCCTTCGGTACTGCGGGCAACGCTTCGAAGATCAAGCCGATCTCTCTGGAAGGCATGTATCAGCGTTACCTGAAAGGTGAGTTGAACGCCAAGGTCAACTAAGTCCGGGCGTTAAGCTGCACAAACGAAGAACCCGCCGCGAGGCGGGTTTTTTGTGGGCGATGATCCATGGCCGACGCGGTCAGTGTGGGAGCGGGCTTGCTCGCGAAAGCGCTGTGTCATTCAACATTAATGTCGCCTGACATTACGCCTTCGCGAGCAAGCCCGCTCCCATAGGGTCAACGGTGCCCCGACATCATTGATTGTGATCGATATCCAGCTTGCTGAAGGTCACTTTCCCGCCTTCAGTGGTGTACCCGGTGTTGTCCTGCACATAGACCCCGGCCTTGAAGTACAGCGGCTTGTCGCGCCAGGTTGTGCTGATTTGCGTATCCCACTGATAGCCTGCCGCGCTGATGCCCAAGGCGCCACCGGGGCTGAGGTGAATGAGGTAGTTGAACTCCTGGTCGAGTTTCACCCCTGTCGCAACGATGATCACCCGGCCTGTATCGTCATCGGGATGCATCCGGACCTTGGCGACGATATTGCCGGTGGCCGTACTGGTTTTGTATTGGTACTCGAGCTTCACCAGCGGTTTCTGGCTTTGATAGGCATGGATCTGGCCAATGACGATTTTTCCGGAGCTCGGCACCTGGTTCACTGCCAGCGTGGCATGCAACAAATTGTCGGCATCCGGGTAATACCAGTTGTGCAGCGTGCCATTGCTGTAAGTCTCACGCAGCTCGGTGCGCGGATAAATCGCGTTTTCAGTACGAGAGCCGGTCACGGGCGTCCAGAAAAACAACGTGCCGGTGTCGGAGTGGAAGTATTGATCCTTGAAGCCATCCACCAGCTTGGAGGTTTCGACGGTGTACGGCGGGCTGCCAACGGGGACGCTGAGGTTCCAGGTTGCGAGATCGATCATGTTGGTTCTTCCGCTTGATTCATGCTGAACGGGCGTGCCAGATGCTCTAGACCGCGCTTTTGGGGCGGCCTTTATAAGCGTAGCGAGAGTTTTTGTTAACGCTTGTCTGACGGGTGGCTGGCGTCAACATTCTGTCAAAATGCCATCTTTACCGGTTTTTATGGTGCTGAACCATCGACCGTTAGTCGGCAAAAAGTCACAATGGTGAATGATGGCTCACTGACACCTTCTGCTTTTGCAGAACCGGGTCTAGAGTGATGGCACAGTATTTGTCCGGTTTTCACGAGAAACCGGCCTGACGCCCCGCAATAAGAGAAGCAGCATGGAATGCGCGCAACCCACGCCAGTAGAAGGCGGCTCAACCCTTTTAGTCGTAGACGATTACCCTGAAAACCTGATCAGCATGCGCGCGTTGTTACAGCGCCAGGGCTGGCGAGTCATTACTGCCACCTCGGGATTCGAGGCCCTCGGCTTGTTGCTTGAGCACGATATCGACCTGGTACTGCTGGACGTGCAGATGCCAGGCATGGACGGTTATGAAGTGGCGCGCCTGATGCGTGGTAGTCAGCGGACCCGCCTCACGCCGATCATTTTCCTGACCGCCAATGAACAGTCCCAGGACGCGGTCATCAAGGGCTATGCCAGCGGTGCGGTGGATTACCTGTTCAAGCCGTTCGACCCGCAGATCTTCACGCCCAAGGTCCAGGCGTTGCTCGAACACCAGCGCAACCGCCGGGCCTTGCAGCGCTTGAGTCATGATCTGGAATCCGCCCGGGCCTTTAATGCATCGGTGCTGGATAACGCGGCCGAAGGCATTCTGGTATTGGGGGAGGACGGTCTGATCGGTTTTGCCAATCCGGCGATGTCGCGTCTGCTCAATGCCCCGGTGCAGGAACTGCAAGGCAGGGAGTTTCTGGACTATCTGCAAAAGCCCCATGTCCCGGTCTGGGCCGATTCCGAGTTTTTCTCGGGCTACAAACGTGGCGAAACCTTGCGCCTGCACGATGCTCTGCTGCGTACGACGCGCGGCCAGCAGGTGCCGGTGGCCTTGTCCTGTGCGCCATTGCCTGCCGAACAACATGCAATGGTAGTGACCGTGCTGGACATGTCGGTGGTGCGCCATCTGCATCAGCAACTGGAGTTTCAGGCGGTCACCGATCCGCTGACCGGATTGCTCAACCGCCGCGGTTTCTACCAGACCGTAGAGAACCTGCTGTTGCGCGGTGAGCGTTCCGACAGTTCCTGGGTCTTGATGTATCTGGACCTCGATGGCTTCAAGCGCGTCAATGATTCGCTCGGGCACGATGCGGGCGATAGGGTGCTGCGCTGGGTCTCCGAACAGTTGAAGGCGTGCTTGCGGCCCTTCGACATTCTGGCGCGGATGGGCGGCGATGAATTCACCGCGCTGCTGGATCTGGAGGTTCCCGAGCAAGCGGCGAAGATTGCCGAGAAGCTCATCGAGCGCGTGTCGATCTGTCAGCAGGTCGACGGCCTCGATATCGCCCTGGGTGCCAGCATCGGCATTGCTACGTTCCCCGATTGTGGTGCCAATCTCGACGGGATGCTGCGGGCGGCCGACATCGCCATGTACGAAGCCAAGCGTGCCGGGCGTCAGCAATATCGCTTCTACGATCACGAAATGAACGGCCGGGCGCGGTCGCGGCTGATGCTGGAAGAAAGTGTGCGCACGGCCATCGAGAACCGGGATTTCAACCTGGTGTATCAGCCTCAGGTTGCGATTGCGGACGGTCGGACTCGTGGCTTCGAGGCCTTGCTGCGCTGGCAGCATCCGAGCGTTGGCGATGTGCCGCCGGGGCTGTTTTTGCCATTGCTGGAAGAGGCGCGGCTGATCAGTCGCCTGGGCAGCTGGATCTACCACCGCAGCGCCGGGCAGCGCAAAGCCTGGGAAACCCTGTTTACCGAGGATCTGGTGCTCAGCGTCAGCTTGAGCAGTACGCAGTTCGGCATGCCCAATCTGGCCACTGAACTGCGCCAGGTGCTGGAGCGCCATGGCTTGCGGCCGCGTCATCTGGAGGTCGAGATCACGGAAGAGGCCTTGATGCATCACCCCGAGGAAACCCGCAAGCAGTTACGCCTGTTGCGCAATCTGGGCGTACGAGTGGCATTGGATGACTTCGGGGTCGGCCCGTGTTCCCTGTCGCACCTGCGCGACCTGGAGCTGGACACCCTCAAGCTCGACCGGCATTTGATAGCCCGGTTGCCGGACTCGGTACGGGATGCGGCGCTGGTGCGCAGTGTGATCGACCTGTGCAAACAGTTCGGGGTGCTGGTGATTGCCGAAGGGGTGGAAACCGTCGCGCAGTATGAATGGCTGCGGGCCAACGGCTGCGAATGTGTGCAAGGCTTCCTGGTGGCCCGGCCGATGATGGCCGAGGACGCCGGGGGCTTTGTCCAGCCGTTTGACTGGAGCGCGCTGTCCCGCTGAATTCGCTACACTGGCGACCTTTCAGTGACCTGTATTGCCGCCCCGATGACCGTGTTGAAATATCTCCAGGCCTATCCCGCCACCTTGCAGGATCAGGTGCGCCAGCTGATCGCCGACGGTCGGCTGGGCGACTACCTGAGCCAGCGCTACCCGGAAAAACACGGGGTGCAGAGCGACAAGGCGCTGTACACCTATGCCCTGGACCTCAAACAGGAATACCTGCGTAATGCGCCGGCCATCGACAAGGTGCTGTTCGACAACCGCCTGGACCTCACTCACCGTGCCCTTGGCCTGCACACCACGATCTCCCGGGTGCAAGGCGGCAAGCTCAAGGCCAAGAAGGAAATCCGCATCGCCTCGCTGTTCAAGGAAGCGCCTTGCGAGTTCCTGAAAATGATCGTGGTGCATGAGCTGGCGCACTTCAAGGAATCGGACCACAACAAGGCTTTCTACAAACTGTGCGAGCACATGCTGCCGGGGTATCACCAGGTGGAGTTCGATGTGCGGGTGTACCTGACGTGGCGGGATATGCAGTAGCTATCGCCGCCGAGAATCGCAACAAGGAGTGTGTGGATGGACGTGAGCAAGACCAAGAGCAGCTTCTATCGCCGGTTGTATGTGGCGTACCTGATCGACATCGGACTGGCCAGCAGCGTCCCGGCGCTCACCGAAGTGACCGGCATGCCCCGGCGCACGGCGCAGGACACCATCGCGGCGTTGGCGGATCTGGATATCGTCTGTGAATTCGAGCAGGAAGAGGGCGCGCGCAACCATGCGGGGCGCTATCGGATTCGCGAGTGGGGGGCGATTGATCGGGGGTGGATCGAACGTAATCTGCGGCAGATCAAGGCGGTGCTGGAGTATCCCTGAGATTTGCGGTACCTGAGCTGACGCCACCGCTGGCAAGCCAGCTCCCACAGGTCTGCACCGTCCTTGTAGGAGCTGGCTTGCCAGCGATAGGGTCTTTAAGGGCGACGCATGCCAATGTGTGGAATGCCATCTTCCACATACTCCTCACCCGCCACGACAAACCCATAGCGCCCGTAATACCCCTGCAAATGCGCCTGGGCCGAAAGGTAGACCGGCAGGCCGGGCCAGTACTTCTCGATCTGTTTCAACGCCTGGTCCATCAGTTCATGCCCCAGGCCCACGCCGCGTGCCTGCGGGGCAATGATCACCCGCCCGATCACCACGTCGCCGCCCTGCGATTGCGGGTCCAGCAACCGCAGGTAGGCCACCAGCCGGTTACCGTCCCAGGCCATCACGTGGCAGGTGTCGCCATCCAGGTCCTGGCCATCAATATCCTGGTAAACGCATTTCTGCTCGACGACGAACACTTCTGCGCGCAACTGCAAAATGGCGTACAGCTGCTCCTTGCCCAGGTCGCTGTGGTGTTTGCAGATCCAATCGACTGTCATGTTTTGATTCCCTGAAAACGTCGTTCCGATACTAAGCGCACTCACGCCAGAAGTCTTTATGGCGGAAGAATCTGTGACAAAGGCCAAAATGCCATCATTCATTTCTCGCGTGGATGTCTTCTTTGTGTAATCTGGATCGAAGCGCTGTGCTGTGGCTTCGATGAGCTAATGTTGAGTACCCGGGTATTGCCGGATCAGGGGCCTTGGGGTTTTGGCTGAAAACACGTCGGGCAATCGCCCGCTAAGGATTTTCTAGCATGCCGCGATTGCATCGAGCTTTTGCTTTGATTGGATTGCTGTTGCTGGTTCAGGGAGCGGCGGCAGAAAAACTGCGGTTGGTCGCCGATGCCTGGCCACCCTTTACCGATGCCACGCTCGTCAACGGTGGCCTGGCCACGGACATTGTCAGTACCGCGCTCGCCAGGGCCGGCTATGCCAGTGAGTTTGAACAAGTGCCCTGGGCGCGGGCCTTGATGGGATTGGGTGAGGGCCGATACGACGTGCTGGTCAACGCCTGGTACACCGAGGAGCGTACAAGACTCGGCCAGTTTTCCGGCGAATACCTGCTCAACCGCGTTCGTTTTCTCAAGCGTAAGGACGCGCCCATCGAGTTCAATAACCTGCAGCAATTGCACACTTATCCGATTGCCATCGTGCGCGGTTACGCTTATTCGCCCGGGTTCGACAACGATGACTCGTTGCAGAAAGTCCCCGTGCACAGCTTCGCCATGGCCGTGCGCATGGTCGCTGCCGACCGGGTCAAGCTGACGCTGGAAGATGAGTACGTCGCCCGCTATTACCTGGCCCGCGAGTCACCCAAGGTACGAAACGCCGTGGAATTCCTGCCCAAGGCTTTGAGCGAGAACAGCCTGCATATTCTGGTCAGCCTGAAGAACCCGCAGCATGAGCAGATCGTTGCCGGATTCGACCGGGAGATCGCGGCGATGAAGGCAGACGGGAGTTATGACAAGCTGATTAAACAGCACGGGATGTAAGTGCATTGACCCGGATTCTGTACTGTTGCTGATGGCCTCTTCGCGGGCAAGCCCGCTCCCACAGTGGGCGAGGGTGAACACAAATCTTGTGACCATCAGATAACCCTGTGGGAGCGGGCTTGCCCGCGAAGGGGCCGGTACAGCCAGCCTGGATCTCAATCCTCACTGGTGTCCTTGATGAGATGCGCCGCCAGCGTCCGCAACGGCCCGAGCTGCCGACAAATCAGCGCCAGTTGCGTCTGCACCAGCCGCTGGCCTTCATCGATTTCATCCGGCATCTGTTCCAGCTCATTGGCCAGTGCTTCTTCTTCATCGCTCTGGATCGCAATCGAAGCCTTGCTCGCCAGCCCCTGGGCGATCTCGTCGATGCTGGCAGCCAGTTTCACCCCGGCCCCCTCGATCAACTGTTCACGCACGTCTGCCGGCAGTTGGGTTTCCCGGTGCGCACCCAGGCCCGACAGGTAACTGAGCAGCGTGTGCGACAGCACCAGGAAGCGGAAGCCCACGTCCGCTTCCTTTCGGAAATGCCCCGGCTCCATCAGCATATTGGCCAGCGTGGTCGACAGCGCCGCGTCGGCGTTGTGCGCGTTGCGGCGGGCCAGGCGGTAGGCCAGGTCGTCGCTTTTGCCCGCTGCGTATTGCTGCATGATCTGGCGCAGGTAAATGCTGTTGCAGGCCAGGGTGTTGGCCAGCACTTTGTTCAGGCGCCGGCCCTGCCAGTCCGGCAGGAACAGGAACACCGCCAGCCCGGCGATCAGGCTGCCGAGCAAGGTATCGAACAGCCGTGGCAGGAACAGTCCGTAACCGTCACCCACCTGGTTGAAGCAGAACAGCACCATCAGGGTGATTGCCGCCGTCGCCAGGGTGTAGCGGGTGGTGCGGTTGGTAAAGAACACCACCCCGGCGGCAATGGCGAAGCACGACTGGATCAGCGGGTTCGGGAACAGGTCGAACAGCGCCCAGGCCAACGTCAGGCCGATGGCGGTGCCAATGATCCGTTGACCGAGTTTGCGGCGGGTGGCGCCGTAGTTCGGTTGGCAGACGAACAGCGTCGTGAGGATGATCCAGTAGCCCTGGGACGGGTGAATCAAATGCACCATGGCGTAGCCGATGCTCAACGCCAGGGGCAATCGCAGGGCATGACGGAACAGCAATGAAGTCGGCGTCAGCTGCGTGCGTAGGCGAACCCACACGTCCTTGAGGTTGCGTGGCGAACGGTCGAGCAAGCTGCTGTCGGTGGCGTCGGCCAGGGCGTCGGGGTTGCTGGCATCGCTGAGCAAGCGGTCGAGGGTGCCGAGGTTGGCCGCCAGTGCCCGCAGCGAACGCAGCAGGCCGCGCCAGGCCGGGTTGCTCTGGATGCGCAGGTGTTCGAGAGAGGCATCCAGATCGCTGAGAGCCTCGGTGAAACTGGCGTCATAGGTGAACGGTTGACGCATCTGGATCGATTCGGCCAGGGCACGGCAGGCTTTACCTTGCTGACGCAACAGGCGTTGGCAGCGGAACATGACGTCACTGTGGAAAAACGCTTCTGCGAGTGCGTTGTACGGATAGTGCGAGGAGCTGGCGCGTTCGTGGATGTCCTGGGCGAGGAAGTACAGTTTCAGGTAGCGGCTGACCTTCGACCCCGGGCGACCGTTGCCGACCCGGTGCAGGATGATCTCCTTGGCGGCATTCAGTGCCGCCACCACCCGGCCATTCTGCTGGGCCAGTTCCAGGCGCCGCGCTTCCACGTCCATCTGCCGGACCGGCTCGAACAGCGAAGATTTCAGCTTCAGGTAATAGCCCAGTTCGCGGAACAACCGCGCCAGGCTCTGCTGCACCGGCTGATTGGAAAACAGCGCCTGCCACAGCACCGACAGCAGGCCATACCAGGCGGCACCGGCCACCAGCAGCACCGGTTCGTGCCAGACATCGGTCACCGCGCCGCCACGCTGGTCCACGCCGATCATGGTGTAGACCGACAGGATCAAGGTTGCCGAAGCAATCGCGCCATAGCGCTCGCCGAGAGCACCGAGCATGGTCAGGCAGAACGCGGCCAGGGCGAAAGCGATGATAAACAGCGAGGGATAGGGAAAGAGCAGTTCGACGGACAGGGCCGCGACAGCGAAACACACCAGCGTCACCGCCAGCGCGTTGAGACGACCCTGCCAGCTGTCGTCGGTCTCGGCCAGGGCGCTGGCGATAATCCCCAGGAACAACGGGATCAGCAGGCCCATTTCGTCCTGATACCAACACAGCGTCATGGTGCCGGTCAGGGCAATGAATACCCGCACGCTGTAGCTGAATTTATCCAGCGCCCAAAGGCGCCGCAGAGACTGGCGGAACGAAGTCGATGACATGAAGTGCGAAGGCCTTCCGAGGCAATGACGCTAAATTGAGCCACTAATGACGCCGACGCAATGGCGCCGATCACATCAGACAGCAAAATCTGTTCCTTTGAGATCCTGTGCCGACCGCAATCTTTGAGATTGGCAAAGAACCCTGTGGGAGCTGGCTTGCCAGCGATAGCGGTCTGACAGTCAACAAAGATGTTGGATGTACCGGCCTCATCGCTGGCAAGCCAGCTCCCACAGTGATTGCATTTCGCATTAGCGAAATGTGGGGTCAGACGTACTGCGCCGCCGCGTAGCCCGAAGCCCAGGCCCACTGGAAGTTGAATCCGCCCAAATGCCCGGTGACATCCAGCACTTCGCCGATGAAGTACAGGCCCGGGCTTTTCAGCGATTCCATGGTCTTGGACGACACTTCATTGGTGTTGACGCCGCCCAGGGTCACCTCGGCGGTGCGATAACCTTCGGTGCCCGCCGGCACGACTTTCCAGCTCGCCAGTTTCTCGGCGATGTCAGCCAGTTCCGCGTGGGTGTACTGCTTCATCGGTTTGGAGACGAACCAGTTGTCCGCCAGCAGGTTGGCCATCTTCTTGGTGAAGATTTCACCGAGCAGGGTTTTCAGCTCGCTGTTGGGGCGTTCGGCCTGTTGCTGTTGCAGCCAGCCCGGCACGTCGTGATCCGGCATCAGGTTGATCTCGACGGTATCGCCGGACTCCCAGAACGACGAGATCTGCAAAATCGCCGGGCCGCTGAGGCCGCGGTGGGTAAACAGGATGTTCTCGCGGAAGCTCTGGTCGTTGCAGCTCACCAGGCAATCCACCGAGGTACCGGACAACTCGGTGCACAACACCTTGAGCTGATCGGTGATGGTGAATGGCACCAGACCGGCGCGGGTCGGCAGCAGCTCGTGGCCGAATTGCCTGGCCACCTGGTAACCGAAGCCGGTGGCACCCAGCGTCGGGATCGACAGGCCGCCGGTGGCGATCACCAGGGATTCGCAGGTGATCTGGTCGAGGGTCGTGTCCAGCAGGTAGCCGCTTTCGAGCTTCTCGATGGTCTGGATAGAGGTGTCCAGGTGCAGGTTGACGCCGACCTGGTCGCACTCGTTCAGCAGCATTTCGAGGATGTCGCTGGATTTGTTATCGCAGAACAACTGGCCGAGTTTTTTCTCGTGGTACGGCACGCCGTGCTTGGCCACCATGCCGATGAAATCCCACTGGGTATAACGGGCCAGGGCGGATTTGCAGAAATGGGCATTCTGCGAGAGAAAATTGCCTGGTTCCGTGTACATGTTGGTGAAATTGCAGCGACCACCGCCCGACATCAGGATTTTCTTGCCGGCCTTATTCGCGTGGTCGAGCAGCAGCACCTTGCGCCCGCGCCCGGCGGCGGTCAGCGCACACATCAACCCTGCGGCGCCAGCGCCAATGATCACGACTTCGGTAGAGCGCAAAACGGTGTCCTCAAAGAATTTCAAAACGACGCAAAACCTGTAGGAGCTGGCTTGCCGGCGATAAAGGCACCGCGTTCCATCAGGTAGACCGCGTTTTCGTTCATCGCCGGCAAGCCGGCTCCTACAGGGAGATCAGAGGATACGCACGCGCAACGAACGGCCCTTGATCTTGCCGTCGTTCAAGCGCTGCAAGGCCTGCTTGGCGACGCCGCGCTCCACGGCCACATAGGCCTGGAAGTCGAAAATCGCGATCTTGCCGACCTGGGCGCCGGGGATGCCGGCGTCACCGGTCAGTGCGCCAAGAATGTCGCCCGGACGGACCTTGTCCTTGCGGCCGCCAGCGATGCACAGGGTGCTCATCTGCGGCAACAGCGGACCACCGCCCTTGGAGGTGAGGTTGTCCACCTGATCCCAGGTCAGCGGTGTTTTCTGCAATTGCTCGATGGCTTGTGCACGCTGCGCCTCGGACGGCGCCACCAGGCTGATCGCCAGGCCTTTCTCACCGGCGCGGCCGGTACGGCCGACGCGGTGGATGTGGATTTCCGAATCACGGGCCAGCTCGACGTTGATCACCATGTCCAGGGAATCGATGTCCAGACCACGGGCAGCGACGTCGGTGGCGACCAGTACCGAAGTACTGCGGTTGGCGAACATCGCCAGCACCTGGTCGCGGTCACGCTGTTCCAGATCACCGTGCAGGCCAACGGCGGAGATACCCTTGGCGGTCAGGTGATCGACGGTTTCCTGAACCTGCTGTTTGGTGAAGCAGAAGGCTACGCAGGACGCCGGGCGGAAGTGGCCAAGTACCTTGGTCACCGCACTCATGCGGTCATCCGGGGAGATCTCGTAGAAGCGCTGCTCGATCTGCGTGTCGTCGTGGAACGCTTCGGCCTTCACTTGCTGCGGATTGCGCATGAACTTCGAGGCCAGCTGCTTGATGCCCACCGGGTAGGTCGCGGAGAACAGCAGGGTCTGGCGACGCTCCGGGGCCTGCATGATGATTTCTTCGATGGAATCGTAGAAACCCATGTCGAGCATGCGGTCGGCTTCGTCGAGGATCAGGGTGTTGAGGCCGTGAAGGACCAGCGAGCCCTTGCGCAGGTGCTGCTGGATGCGCCCCGGAGTGCCGACGATGATGTGCGCGCCGTGCTCCAGCGAAGCGATCTGCGGGCCGAGGGACACGCCGCCGCACAGGGTCAGGACCTTGATGTTGTCTTCGGCACGGGCCAGGCGACGGATTTCCTTGGCGACCTGGTCGGCCAGCTCGCGGGTCGGGCACAGGATCAGTGCCTGGCAACCGAAGTAACGCGGATTGATCGGGTTCAGCAGGCCGATGCCGAAGGCCGCAGTCTTGCCGCTGCCGGTCTTGGCCTGGGCGATCAGGTCCATCCCTTTGAGGATCACCGGCAAGCTTTGCGCCTGGATCGGCGTCATCTGGGCATAACCGAGGGATTCGAGGTTAGCCAGCATGGCGGCAGACAGCGGCAAAGTATTAAATTCGGTGGCGATGGTGGTCACGGGACTGGCCTGCAAAACAAAATGTCGCGCAGTGTACCAGTCCAGTGGCCATTCGCCCTAAGGCTCTATGTGTTCTTCCGGACGTTTGACACGCCGTCCGTCTTGCTTCGAGAGCTGGGAAAAGATGGTCGCCGCTAGCATCGCCATGATTCCAACGGTCACAAAGGTCAGCTGGAACGCGCCCAAAACCGTCTCGACGCCGTCGTTTCCGATCTCCGCCGTGAAGCCGCCGAGCAACGCACCGGCGCAGGCAACGCCCAGGCTCAGGGACAATTGCGCGACCACCGACAGCAGGCTGTTGCCGCTGCTGGCGCTGGCGTCGTCGAGGTCGATCAGGGTCACAGTGTTCATCGCGGTGAACTGCAGGGAGTTGATCGCGCCAAGGATCGCCAGCAGGCACAGCAGCAGCCAATACGGCGTCTGCTCGCTGACCAGGCCCATGCTCGCCAGCATGATGCCCAGTGCCAGGGTGTTGCCGGTCAGCACGATGCGGTAACCCAGACGCTCGATCAGCGGCCGGGCCACCCACTTGGCGATCATCGCCGCAGCAGCCAGCGGCAGCATGCTCATCCCGGCCTGGGACGGCGAGTAGCCCAGCGCCACTTGCAGCAGCAACGGCACCAGAAAGGGCAGGGCACCGCTGCCGAGACGGGCGAACAGGTTGCCGAGAATGCCCACGGCAAAAGTCCGGGTCTTGAACAGCGACGGCGCAAACAACGGGTTCTCGATGTGCCCTGCGCGCAACCAGTACGCCGCCAGGCACGCCATGCCACCGAACAGCAGCAACATCACCCGCAGGTGCGGCAGGTGCAATTCGCCCAGGCCTTCCATGGCGATGGTGATCAGAATCATCGCCGCGCCGAACAGCACGAAGCCCAGGCTGTCGAAACGGGTGCGTTCCGAGCCGCGCAGGTCCGGGATGAATTTCCATACGGCGTAGCATCCCACCAGCCCCACCGGCAGGTTGATCAGGAAGATCCAGTGCCAGGTCAGGTACTGCACCATCCAGCCGCCCATGGTCGGGCCGATCAGCGGGCCGAGCAGCCCGGGAATGGTGATGAAGCCCATGATCCGCACCAGTTCCGAACGCGGGTAGGCGCGCAGCACCACCAGCCGCCCGACCGGCAGCATCAACGCCCCGCCCAGCCCCTGGATCACCCGGGCGCCGATCAGCAGGCTCAGGCTGCTTGACAATGCGCAGAGCAACGAGCCGAGGCTGAACAGCAGGATTGCGCTGAAGAAGATCTTCCTGGTGCCAAAACGGTCGGCGATCCAGCCCGAAGCCGGGATCAGCAAGGCGACCGTGAGCATGTAGGCGATGATCACCCCTTGCATGCGCAATGGGTCCTCGGCCAGGTCGCGGGCCATGGCCGGCAGGGCGGTGTTGAGGATCGTCCCGTCGAGGGACTGCATGAAGAAGGCAATGGCGACGACCCACGGCACCCAGCGGGCGGTGACAGCGTCGAGAGGCGGGCGGTTGGGCATGGGACCTCTTGTCAGTGTGAGCTTTGCTCCGTTCCTGTAGGAGCTGGCTTGCCGGCGATGGCGGACTGTCAGCCAACATCTGCGTTGGATGTGACGGACTCATCGCTGGCAAGCCAGCTCCTACAGGTGTTGCGTTGCTATAGGGTTAACGTCAAACGACTGACCAACGCCCCCGGCAACAACGACGACGCCGTCGCCCGCTGGCTGTACGTACTCGCCGACAGCAACAACTCCCGCTCTGCGGTCAACGCTTCCAGCTGCGAACCGAGCAGGCTGAAGGCGCTGTCATCAAAGCGCATGGTGTTGACCGGTGCTTGAATCTCGCCGTTCTCGACCCAGAACGTGGCAAAGCGGGTCATGCCGGTCAGGCGTGCGGCCGGTTGATCCGAAAAGTTCAGGTACCACAGGTTGCTGATGTACAGCCCCGTACCCAACTGCTTGAGGATGTCCGCGTCAGGCAATGCCCCCGCTTTCATGTTCAGCGCGCTCGGGGATTCACCGCCGCTGGCGCCGTTGGCAGTCAAACCGTACTCCGCGGCGCTGCGCGAGCTGACCAGTTGTGCCCCGGCCTTGCCGTTGACGATCAACCCCAGGTCACTGCGCGGATAACCTTCATCGGAAAACGCCGGGCTCAGTGAGCCGCTGACTTTTTCGTCCAGCGAGACCAGCGGGCTGAACGCGCTGTCGCCACCGTAGAGCCTTTGCAGCGGGCTGCTTTTGCTGGCAATCGACTGTGCCGAGAAACCACCCCAGCACAGCATGCCCATGATTTCTTCCAGCGCCGCCGGTGCCAGGTAAGCACGGTACTGGCCGGGCGCCAACGTGCGTAGCGGGCGTCCCAGAAACTCAAGCTGCTCGCGGGCTTGCTCGAAGCGTTTGGCAAAGCCTTCGCTGTTCCAGTCTTGCCCGGCATAGCTGGCCTTTACCGCCTGGCCGTTCTCGTGGAACAGGCTGAAGTCGAAATTGAAACTGTTGGCCTGATGCCAGCCGAAGGCGCCCGAAGAACTGGCAAAGCCACGACTGATCGGTCCGGCAGCATAGAAACCGACAAGATCCAGGCCTTGGGCGGCCTGGGTGATTTGCGCGACCACCTGTTCGGTGTCCGGCAGCGGTTGGGCCTGCACGTTGTTGCTCTGCCAGCCATTGTGGTTGAGCAGCAGATACGGGTCCGCAGGCAACAGCGGCAAGGTGTCGCGCAGTTGTTGCAGACCTTCGTTCAAGCGTTGCAGATCAACCTGGGGGTCGCCGGCCAACGTGATTTGCAGGTCGGCATGGCGGCCTTCGTTGATCAGTTTCAGGCCGATGCTCGCCTGCTGCACCTGACCGGCCTGACGCACCTTGGCGTGGTTGAAACGTATGAAGGCCGAAGATTCGGCGGCGTAGCTGAGGGTGAACTGTTCGGGCTCGTGAAGCGCTGCACGCAGGCTGTTGACCAGCGCCTTGAACGATGCGGACTGGCTGATTGACGGATGCATCAGACGTCTCCTCCGAATACATCAACGTTGCTGAACACGCAGGCCGGTGACGCGTGGCCGACGCGGATCACCTGGTTCGGCTCGCCCTTGCCGCAATTCGGTGTACCGAGGACCTTGAAGGTACTGGCATCGCCGACGGCGCTGAGGCTTTTCCAGAACTGCGCGGAGATGCCCCTGTAATTGGGATTCTTTACCACCCCCTTGAGTTCGCCGTTTTCGATCAGTTGGCCCCATTCGCAGCCGAACTGGAATTTATTGCGGGCATCGTCGATCGACCACGAGCGGTTGGTCGACATCAGCACGCCGTGTTCGATACCGCCGATCAACTGCTCGATGGACTGATCGCCCGGCTCGATGTTGAGGTTGGCCATGCGATCGATCGGCGGGCGGTTCCAGCCGCAGGCGCGGCTGTTGGCGACGCCGTCCATGCCGGCCCGGAATTGCGACAACGCACCGCCCAGCGGGCGCAGCAACAGGCCTTCGCGGATCAGGAACTGTTTGCTGGCGGGCGTGCCGTCGTCGTCATGGCCATAGCTGGCGAGTTCTTCGGGGATGTCCGGGTCGAAGGTCACGTTGAGCAGACCGGAGCCGTATTGCAGTCGGCCGAAATCTTCGGCTTTGACAAAGCTGGTGCCGGCGTAATTGCGCTCGTCACCCAGAATGCGGTCCAGCTCCAGCGGATGGCCGATGGATTCGTGGATTTGCAGCATCATCTGGTCGGGCATCAGCAGCAGGTCGCGCTTGCCTTGCGGTGTGTTCGGCGCCAGCAGCAGTTGCAGCGCCTGATCAGCCACCTGGGCACCGGCACCGATCAGGCCGCAGCGGCTGATGACGTCCGCCGCGCCTTGCTGGCCGAAGTTCTCGCGACCCAGGCTGCGGGTCTGGCTGTCATTGCCGTCGTAGGCAGTGACGTCCAGGCCGGGGTAAACAAAGCGTTGCGCCTGGCGCAGTTCGGCACCGGCGCTGTTGAGGTAAATCTGTTCGACGTGAGTGATGCCGAGGCTGACCTGCCAGTTCACCAGACGCTCGTCCCTGGGCACGGCGGCGGACTCGGCGCCGAGCAGTTGGTAGCAGTCGCTCAGGGACGGGAAGGGCTGGTCGAGGTTCGGCGAAAAATAATCGGCACGGTCGCTGGAAACAGCCTGTTCACGCAGGTCCAGCAAGGCGTGGGGCTTGAGTCGACGGGCCTGGAGTTCGGCGCGCTCGAGGGCGGCCTGCAGGCCTTGTTGCGACAGATCGTTGGTCGCCGCATAGGCCTCGACGCCATTGACCCGCACGGTCAGCATCGCCCCTTCGTCACGGCTCAGGCTCGGCGGTTCGGCGACGTTCTTGCGCACCGACAGGTACTGCCCGGACTCGCGCACATAACGCAGGGAAAAGAATTCAGCACCCGTGCGCAAGGCAGCGAAGCGCTGCTTGAGCTGGGGGTAGAAGTCGAACATTCGTGAACCTCCTGGGTATGGAGTGGCGGTGCAGCGGTGCGGCGAGGGGATGAAGCGATTGCGCGGCACTAGAGTAGGCCTGCATGGGGGGAGGATCAAGTTTGGATCGGTAGAGGTGTGTTGTTGTTTGGTCGGGCCCCATCGCGGGCAAGCCCGCTCCCACAGGATATGCGTGATATCAAAATCGACGCATGACCTTGTGGGAGCGGGCTTGCTCGCGAATGGCCGTGACGCGGTGTAACGCCTTACGCCGTCTGGCTCACTTCCCGCACCGGCTTGCCCTTCACCGGCGCTCCACCGGCCACATAGTAAGTGGCTGTGCTGCGCGGCAATGGCTTGCGGCCACGGATCTTGTCGGCGATTTTCTCGGCCATCATGATCGTGGGTGCGTTGAGGTTACCGGTGGTGATGATCGGCATGATCGAGGCATCGACCACCCGCAAGCCTTGCATGCCATGCACGCGGCCTTCGCCATCGACCACGGCCATGTCGTCGGTGCCCATCTTGCACGAGCAGGACGGGTGGAACGCGGTTTCGGCGTGTTCGCGGATGAACTTGTCCAGTTGCTCGTCGGTTTGCACCTCGATGCCCGGACTGATCTCGCGACCACGGAAAGCGTCCAGCGCCGGCTGTTGCATGATTTCACGGGTCAGGCGGATGCCGTCGCGGAACTCTTGCCAGTCCTGCTCGGTGGCCATGTAGTTGAACAGGATGCTCGGGTGCTGGCGCGGATCCTTGGACTTCAGCTGGATGCGCCCACGGCTTGGCGAACGCATGGAGCCCATGTGCGCCTGGAAGCCGTGCTCTTTCACGCCGTTGCTGCCGTTGTAGTTAATCGCCACCGGCAGGAAGTGGTACTGGATGTTCGGCCATTCGAATTCCGGACGGGTGCGGATGAAACCGCCGGCTTCGAACTGGTTGCTGGCGCCGATGCCGGTGCCGTTGAACAGCCACTCGGCACCAATGGCCGGCTGGTTGTGCAAGAGCAGCGACGGGTACAGCGAGACCGGTTGGGTGCAAGCGTATTGCAGGTACAACTCAAGGTGGTCCTGCAGGTTTTCACCAACGCCCGGCAGGTCGTGGACCACCGGAATGTCGAGCTTGTTCAGCAGCTCGGCCGGGCCGACGCCGGAGCGTTGCAGGATCTGCGGCGAAGCGATGGCGCCGGAGCACAGCAGCACTTCCTTGCGGGCCTTGACTTCAACACGCTCTTCAGCCGCGCCCACCAGGTAACGCACGCCGACCGCACGCTTGCCTTCGAACAGGATCTTGTCGGTCAGGGCGTGGGTGACGATGGTCAGGGTCGAACGCTTCTTGGCGATGTCCAGGTAACCACGGGCGGTGGAGGCACGACGACCTTTCGGCGTCACGGTGCGGTCCATCGGGCCGAAGCCTTCCTGCTGGTAGCCGTTCAAGTCTTCGGTGCGCGGGTAGCCGGCTTGCACGCCAGCTTCAACCATGGCGTGGAACAGCGGGTTGTTGCCGGCTTTCGGCGTGGTCACGCTGACCGGGCCATCGCCACCGTGGTAGTCGTTCGGGCCGATGTCGCGGGTTTCCGCCTTGCGGAAATACGGCAGGCAGTCCAGGTACGACCAGTCTTCCAGGCCTGGCAGTTTCGCCCAGCCGTCGTAGTCCATGGCGTTGCCGCGGATGTAGCACATGCCGTTGATCAGCGAAGAACCGCCCAGGCCCTTGCCGCGACCGCACTCCATGCGACGACCGTCCATGTGTGGCTCAGGATCGGTTTCGTAGGCCCAGTTGTAGCGACGGCCTTGCAGCGGGAACGCCAGGGCGGCCGGCATTTGCGTGCGGAAGTCGAAACGGTAGTCCGGGCCACCGGCTTCGAGCAGCAGGACGGTGACGCCGGCGTCTTCGGTCAGACGGGTCGCCAAGGTGTTACCGGCCGAGCCGGCACCGATGATGATGTAGTCGAATTCTTGGGACATTGAATGCACCCTCTTTGATGGTGGTCAGGTCGGGCCTCGGCGAGTGCTGCGCACTCGATCGCCGGCAAGCCGGCTCCTACAAGGGCGGGGTAACCGCAGGTTTGGCGAACGACGCCGAACCTGTAGGAGCTGGCTTGCCAGCGATGACGGCCTGGCAGGCAATACAAGACTCGGGTCTTAGAACACCGAGACGTAATCGCCCAGCTCGACCTGTACCGATTTGATGCGTGTGAAGTTGTTCAGTGAGCTGATGCCGTTCTCACGGCCCACGCCCGACTGCTTGTAGCCGCCAACTGGCATTTTCGCGTCGGACTCGCCCCAGGCGTTGATCCAGCAGATACCGGCTTCCAGTTGGTGAATCACGCGGTGCGCGCGGTTCAGGTCGCGGGTGACGATACCGGCGGCCAGGCCGAATTCGGTGTCGTTGGCGCGACGGATCACTTCTTCTTCGGTTTCGTAGGTGAGGATCGCCATCACCGGGCCAAAGATTTCTTCACGGACGATGGTCATGTCGTCGGTGCAGTCGGTGAACACGGTCGGGGCCACGAAGGCGCCTTTGGCGAATTCGCCGTCGGTCAGGCGCTCGCCGCCGCACAGTACGCGGGCACCTTCTTCCTTGCCCTTGGCGATGTAGCCCAGTACGTTTTCCATGTGGGCGAAGCTGACCAGTGGGCCGAAGTTGGTGTTTTCGTCTTCAGGGTTACCGACGCGGATGCGCGCAACGCGCTCAACGATCTTGGCTTCGAAAGCGGCTTTCAGGTGGGCCGGTACGAACACGCGTGTGCCGTTGGTGCACACCTGACCGGAGCTGTAGAAGTTGGCCATCATCGCGGTGTCGGCAGCGCGATCGAGGTCGGCGTCGTCGCAGATGATCAGCGGCGACTTGCCGCCCAGTTCCATGGTCACTTCCTTGAGCGAAGAGCTCGAAGCGCTGGCCATGACTTTCTTGCCGGTGTCGGTGCCGCCGGTGAACGAGACTTTCTCGATGCGCGGGTGCTCGGTCAGCCAGGTGCCGACTTCACGGCCGCTGCCGGTCAGGACGTTGAACACGCCGTTTGGCACGCCGGCTTCGGTGTAGATCTCGGCCAGTTTCAGGGTGGTCAGCGAGGTGACTTCGCTTGGCTTGAAGATCATCGCGTTACCGGCCGCCAGTGCTGGCGCGGATTTCCACAGGGCGATCTGGATCGGGTAGTTCCACGCGCCGATACCGGCCACGACGCCCAGCGGCTCGCGACGGGTGTAGACGAACGAAGTGGTGCGCAGCGGAATCTGCTCGCCTTCGATGGCTGGAACCAGGCCTGCGTAGTACTCCAGCACATCAGCGCCGGTGACGATGTCGACGTAGCGGGTTTCGGAGTACGACTTGCCGGTGTCCAGGGTTTCCAGGGCGGCCAGTTCGTCGTTGCGCTCACGCAGGATTTCCACGGCGCGACGCAGGATGCGCGAACGCTCCATGGCGGTCATGGCGGCCCAGATTTTCTGGCCCTTTTCGGCGCTGACGACGGCGCGCTCGACGTCATCGAAGGTGGCACGTTGTACTTTTGCGAGGACTTCACCGTTAGCCGGGTTGATGGCTTCGAAAGTGGCGTCGCTGCTGGCGTCAGAGTAAGCGCCATCGATGTAGAGTTTTTGCAATTCGAAACGGGCCATAAAGTCCTCGCAAGTGCATCAGTGATTGGCGCGGTCCGGTGGTTGAGCGTTCTGTGTGCTCTAACTCACCTGCTTGGCCAGTTGGAAATCCATGTATTCGTAAGCGATCTGGTGCGCCTGCCCGGTGTCGAAAGCATCTCCCGACAGCGCGCCGCGCAACCACAAACCGTCAATGAGGGCTGCCAGGCCACGGGCTGCACTGCGCGCATCGTCGAGCGGCAGTACGCGGCGGAACTGGCAGCACAGGTTGGAATACAGACGGTGATCGTTGATCCGCTGCAACCTGTGCAAAGACGGGTGGTGCATGCTGGAGGCCCAGAAGGCCAGCCAGGTTTTCATTGCCGGGCCATTGACCTGGCTGGCGTCGAAGTTGCCTTCGATGATCACCTGCAGATGCGCCCGCGGGCTTGCATCTGTCAGCGCCTGACGGCGCGCGGTGACGTTCTCGCTGAGGACACTCATCAGGTACTGCGCCGTGGCAGCGATCAGGCCGTTCTTGTCCTGAAAGTAATGACTGATGATGCCATTCGAGACACCGGCCAAACGGGCGATCAGCGCAATGCTGGCGTCCCCCATTCCGACCTGGTCGACCGCCAGCAATGTGGCTTCGATCAACTGTTGGCGGCGGATGGGTTGCATACCGACCTTGGGCATCTTGCACATCTCCTTAGGCCTTCCGGCAGACGTCAAACGACTACCGGCTTGAGGGCCAGTCTATTTTGTTTTGATTGAACGTTCAATCAACAAAGAATAAGATCTGCGACAAATCGTCGCTGCCTACAGATTTTTCCTACATGTAGCGGCGGAAAAAATGACTTCCGAATCTGCTCGAAACCTACGCGCTGTGGCGCTCAAGGGGTTTCGGGCTTTTTTCGGGGTGTCTTTATATCACCCGCCGGTCGGCTGCCCACTAACCGATTGGTCGGGTAACTCGTTTGCCTTGCGTTCTTCTCTCGCACTGCCCGGAGCATCTGTGCCATGAGTTCTGCCTCGCTAATAAAGACCCCACCGCAGAAGGTGTCGGTCAACGGTTGGGTGTTCTACACCTCTACCGCGTTGATTCTGTTGTTGACCGCCATTCTGATCATCGCCCCGCAAGAGGCCGGCAGAATGCTGGGTACGGCGCAAGCCTGGTTGTCCCGCAGCTTTGGCTGGTACTACATGGTGGTGATTGCCGCCTATCTGATTTTCGTCGTCGGCCTGGCGTTTTCGTCCTACGGCAAACTCAAGCTGGGCAGCAAGGATGACACCCCGGATTTCAGCTACGGCGCCTGGGCGGGGATGCTGTTTTCCTCGGGTATCGGCATCTCGTTGTTGTATTTCGGCGCGTCCGAACCGCTGGACCACTACTTCAACCCGCCGGAAGGCGTGGCCGGCAGCAACCTCGCGGCACGTCAGGCAGTACAACTGACGTTCCTGCATTGGGGCTTGCACGGCTGGGCGATTTACGCGCTGGTCGGTTTGGCGGTGGCGTACTTTGCCTACCGTCATAACCAGCCGCTGGCGTTGCGTTCGGCGCTGTATCCGCTGGTGGGTGAGCGCTGGGTCAAGGGCGCGGCCGGTCATGCGGTGGACGGCTTCGGCATGTTCGTGACCCTGCTGGGTCTGGTGACCAACCTGGGGATCGGTTCGCTGCAAGTGTCGTCGGGCCTTGAAAACCTGTTCGGCATGGAGCACAGCAACACCAACCTGCTGATCGTGATCATCGTGATGAGCACCGTGGCGACCATCGCCGCTGTGTCGGGTGTGGAAAACGGCATCCGTCGTCTGTCCAACCTGAACATCGTGCTGTTCAGCGGCCTGCTGATTTTCGTCCTGCTGTTCGGCCCGACCCTGCACCTGCTCAACGGCTTCGTGCAGAACGTCGGCGACTACCTGAACGGCGTGGTGCTGAAGACCTTCGACCTTTATGTGTATGAAGGCGACGCCGAGAAGTCCGACCGCTGGTTGGGCCTGTGGACCCTGTTCTACTGGGCCTGGTGGATTTCCTGGGCACCATTCGTGGGCATGTTCATCGCACGTATTTCCCGTGGTCGCACGGTGCGTGAACTAGTGGCTGGCGTACTGCTGATTCCGCTGGGCTTCACCCTGGCGTGGCTGTCGATCTTCGGTAACTCGGCCCTGGACCTGGTGATGAACCATGGGGCGGTGGAGCTTGGAAAAACGGCGCTGGAACAGCCATCCATGGCGATCTACCAGTTGCTTGAGCATTACCCGGCTTCGAAGGTGGTGATCGGCGTGTCGATCTTCGTCGGTTTCGTGTTGTTCCTGACCCCGGCGGATTCCGGTGCGGTGATGATGGCCAACCTGTCGTGCAAGGGCGGTACCGTCGATGAAGACGCGCCACACTGGCTGCGGATCTTCTGGTCGGCGGTGATCACCCTGGTGACCATTGGCTTGCTGTTCGCCGGTAACTTCGAAGCCATGCAAACCATGGTGGTACTGGCTGGTCTGCCGTTCTCGGTGGTGCTGGTGTTCTTCATGTTCGGCTTGCACAAGGCCATGCGCCAGGACGTGCAGATCGAACAGGAGCAAGCGGAGCTGGCGGCACGCGGTCGTCGTGGTTTCAGCGAGCGTTTGACCCAGCTGGACCTGCAGCCGAGCCAGTCGGTGGTGCAGCGCTTCATGGACAAGCAAGTGAGCCCGGCGCTGGAAGATGCGACGGCGCAAATGCGTGCTCAAGGCCTGCAGGTTCAGACGCTGTTGGGCAAGTCCAAGCGTTGCATGGGCGTGCGCGTCGAGATGGAAGAGGGCAACCCGTTTGTCTACGAAGTCAGCCTGGACGGTTACCTGGCCACGCCGACTGAATCGGCACAGTCCGATGAGGCGCGTCAGCGTTTCTATCGCGCCGAGGTTTACCTGCATAACGGTAGCCAGGACTACGACTTGATGGGTTTCACCCAGGATCAGATCACCCGTGACGTGCTCGATCAGTTTGAAAGCCATCGGCAGCTTCTTGGCCGGGTTTACAGCTGAGTTGTGAGGGGCGCGGTGTTTCAGCCTGAAACACCGCGCCGCTTTTGTAGGAGCTGGCTTGCCAGCGAATGCCTCACTGCGGTGTACCTGACGCACCGCCTTCGCTGGCAAGCCAGCTCCTACAGGGATAGCGTCGTTACAAATAACGCGATCAAAAAAAAACGCCGCGATTCTCTCGCGGCGTTTTTGTGTCTGTTGCCTTACCCCAGGTTCTTGCCGAGCAGTGCGTGATACAGCTCGCTGTCGCCCAGAATCCCCACCACCTTGTTGTTGTCATGCAGCACCAGCTTGTTGCCGGTCTGATAACGAATCTGCAGCGCATCACGCATGCCGATGTTCGAGTCCACCAGGGTTGGTCGACGACCCAGGCCTTCAACGGCCTGACCCGGCATCCAGTTCTGCAAGTCCAGCACAGACCCGTTCTGACGAGCGCCCTTGATGGTGTTGCCTTCGGCCAGGTCCAGCCACGAATCACCGCCTGGATCCAGGCACACCGAACCGTTGATGCGTTTGCAGTTGTCCAGGGTGCGCATCAGGCTGCGGCCGCACAGTACGTTCAGCGGGTTGGTGTGGGCCACGAAGGTCCGCACGTAGTCGTCCGCCGGGTTGAGGACGATCTCTTCCGGTTTGCTGTACTGGATGATCCGGCCGTCTTTCATGATCGCGATACGGGAGCCCAGTTTCAGGGCTTCGTCGAGGTCGTGGCTTACGAACACGATGGTCTTGCTCAGCTTGCGTTGCAGTTCCAGCAGTTCGTCCTGCAGACCCTGGCGGATCAGCGGGTCGAGTGCCGAGAACGGTTCGTCCATCAGCAGGATGTCGGCGTCCATCGCCAGGGCGCGGGCCAGGCCCACACGTTGTTGCATACCACCGGACAGCTCGTTGGGTTTCTTGTTGCGCCACTGGGTCAGGCCCACCAGCTCAAGCTTGTCGTCCACCAGTTTGCGTCGTTCCTTCTCGGGCCGACCCTGCATTTCCAGGCCAAAGCTGATGTTCTCGCGAACGGTCAGCCAAGGCATCAGGGCGAACTTCTGGAACACCATCGCGATGCGTTTGGTGCGCATCATTTTCAGTTCGGCCGGGGTGCAGGAGGCGATGTCGATCTGCTTGCCTTCGTGCTCGACGAACAGCTTGCCACGGCTGACGGTGTTCAGGCCGTTGATGCAGCGCAGCAGGCTGGACTTGCCGGAGCCGGACAGGCCCATCAGTACGCAGATTTCACCTTTTTCGATATCCAGGCTGGCTTTTTCAACACCGACGATCTGCCCGGTCTTTTTCAGGATCTCGTTGCGAGTCATGCCCTGATCCAGCAGCTTGAGCGCCTCGCGTGGATCTTTGGAGAAGATAACGTCAACGTTATCGAAGCGAATAATGCTCATGCGTCACCCCCTACCTTGGCGTCGGGTTGTTTGCAGATACGGTCGAGCATGATCGCCAGCAGTACGATCGCCAGGCCTGCTTCGAAGCCCAGGGCGATATCAGCAGTGTTCAGTGCGTTGACCACCGGTTTGCCCAAACCATCGGCGCCCACCAGTGCCGCGATCACCACCATCGAAAGAGACAGCATGATGCACTGGGTGATGCCTGCCGCGATGCTTGGCATGGCGTGGGGCAGTTCGATTCGCGAGAGCAGCTGACGCCGGGAGCAGCCAAAGGCCTTGCCGGCGTCCATCAGTTCTTCCGGAACATCGCGGATACCCAGGTAGGTCAGGCGGATGGGCGCGGCAATCGCGAACACCACCGTCGAAATCAGGCCCGGGACCACACCCAGACCAAAGAGGGTCAGGGTAGGAATGAGGTACACGAAGGTCGGTACGGTCTGCATCAGGTCGAGTACCGGACGCATTAAAGTATAGAACATCGGCTTGTGCGCGGCGACGATGCCCAGGGGCACGCCGATGACCACGCAGACCAGGGTGGCGAACATCACCTGGGCGAGGGTTTCCATGGTTTCCTGCCAGTACCCCAGATTGAGGATCAGCAGAAAGGAGGCAACGACAAACGCGGTCAGGCCCCATTTGCGTTGAATGAAGTGTGCCAGTAGAGCGATCAGGCCGATCAGCACCAGCGGGTTGAACCAGGTCAGCGCAAACGTCACGCCGTGGATCATCGTTTCCAGTGTCACGGCGATTGCGTCGAAGGTGCTGGCGCCGTGTTGCGTCAACCATTCAACGAAGCCCGCGATGTACTGGCCTAGAGGTATTTTCTGATCAATCAGCATGGTAGTGAACGTCCGCATGCAAGGAAATAAACAGCCCGGACGGCTTGGGCCGTCCGGCATAAGCGATTACTGCAGTTTGGCTTTCACGGCCTCCAGGCCAGGTTTACCGTCAATGGTGGTCACGCCAGCGAGCCAGGTATCGAGCACCTGTGGATTCTTTTTCAGCCAGGCCTTGGCGGCCGCGTCAGGCTTCATCTTGTCGTCCAGGATGTTGCCCATCAGTTCGCTTTCCATGTCGACCGTGAACTCCAGGTTTTTCAGCAACTGACCGACGTTGCTGCATTCCTCGGCGTAGCCCTTGCGGGTGTTGGTCGCCACAGTGGCGGCGCCAAAGTCGGGGCCGAAGAAATCGTCGCCGCCGGTCAGGTATTGAATCTTGAAACGCTTGTTCATCGGGTGCGGCGCCCAACCCAGGAACACCACGGCGGTGTCGCGTTTCTGCGCGCGGTCGACCTGCGACAGCATGCCGGCTTCGCTGGACTCGACGACCTTGAAGCCCGCGTCCTTGAGGCCGAAGGCGTTCTTGTCGATCATCGACTGGATCAGGCGGTTGCCGTCGTTGCCAGGCTCGATGCCGTAGATCTTGCCATCGAGTTCTTTCTTGAATTTGGCGATGTCGGCGAAGTCATGCAGCCCCTTGTCGTACAGCGCTTGAGGGACGGCGAGGGTGTACTTGGCGCCCTTGAGGTTGGTACGCACGGTATCCACGGTGCCGGCATCGCGGTAGGCCTTGATGTCGTTTTCCATGGTCGGCATCCAGTTACCCAGGAACACGTCCATGTTCTTGCCGTCGGCCAGCGACTTGTAGGTCACGGGCACGGAAATCATGGTGGTCTTGGTCTTGTAGCCGAGGGCGTTGAGCACGACGCTGGTCGTCGCGGTTGTCGCGGTGATGTCGGTCCAGCCGACATCGGAGAAGTTTACGGTATTGCACTGCGCCGGTTCTGCAGCTTGCGCCAGAACCGGCAGACTAAGCATGGCGGCCAACAACAACGACGGGGAACCTTTCATGGATGGACTCCTTGGTGTTTTTTTTGGCAGTGTTCCGACTGGACCACCGCACTTATAGGTTGCGGTTGGATGGCGTTCTGGAGACAGCTCTACCACGGCGCCTTGCAATCGAGTCGATATGATCATGTACCAGTGAAAATCTGACGCCTACAGGGCGCGTCGTATCCAGTACAGGGATGGTCGCATCCAGTGTCGGTGACGTCGTTTACAGATTTTTTCAGCCCTTTTTTCCCCTCTGAACCGCAAAAAAACGGCGAAAACACGGCGTAAAAGACACGCGGCGTTGGTGGGCATGAGTGCGTCGGTTAGAGACGTCGAACAACACGATAAAAGCTTGATGATGCGGTCATCTCGACGGATTGCAGCTTGAGCGTAGCAGCTCCGTCACCGTGCGCTTTGGCGTGCGCAGTGGGCCCATTCAGGAGTTCGGCAGTCATGGCTATCAGTGTTTTCGACCTGTTCAAAATCGGCATCGGCCCTTCCAGTTCGCACACCGTGGGGCCCATGCGGGCGGCGGCGTTGTTTGTGCAGGACCTGCGTGAGCGCGGGCTGCTGGAACAGGTGCGGCGTGTCGAAGTCCAGCTGTTTGGCTCGTTGTCGGCCACCGGCATCGGCCACGGCAGCGACAACGCGGTGATCATGGGCCTGATGGGCGAGTGGCCGGATGCGATCGATCCGTCGCAAATCGGCATCCGTATCCAGGCTTTGCGCGAAACCCACACG
Organism: Pseudomonas sp. AP3_22 TE3818; assembly: GCF_053628995.1. Lineage (NCBI taxonomy): Bacteria > Pseudomonadati > Pseudomonadota > Gammaproteobacteria > Pseudomonadales > Pseudomonadaceae > Pseudomonas > Pseudomonas sp. AP3_22 TE3818. The sequence continues at coordinate 553,546 of NZ_JBRJHL010000001.1, forward strand.
CTATTGCTCGACGGTCGCCTGTCGGTGCCGTTCGTCTGGGCCCGGGACATGCGCCTGATCGACGAAAACCTGCCGTTCCACCCCAACGCCATGACCCTGATTGTCGAAGGCGATGACGGCGAATTGCATCGCGATACCTACTATTCGGTCGGCGGCGGTTTTGTCGTCGATGAGGCGCAAGCCTCCAGCGGTGTCGTGGATCTGGATCGCACCGTACTTCCTTATGACTTTTCCAGCGCCGCCGAGCTGTTGCAGCTGTGCAAGAAGCACAACCTGCGCGTGGCTGAATTAATGATGGCCAACGAGAAAGTCTGGCGCAGCGAAGAGGAAATCCGCAGCGGCCTGATGAAGCTCTGGCGCGCCATGCAGGATTGCGTCGAACAGGGCCTGAAACACGAAGGTATCCTGCCCGGCGGGCTGAACGTGCGTCGCCGCGCGGCCAAGCTGCATCGCAGCCTGCAGGAACTGAACAAACCCAACGTGATTGGCTCGACCTTGAGCGCCATGGAATGGGTCAACCTGTTCGCCCTGGCGGTCAACGAAGAAAACGCCGCCGGCGGGCGCATGGTCACGGCACCGACCAACGGCGCGGCGGGGATCATTCCGGCAGTGCTGCACTACTTCATGAAGTTCAGCGAGGCCGTGACCGACGCCAATGTCGTCGACTACTTCCTCGGTGCGGCGGCGGTGGGCATCCTGTGCAAGAAGAACGCCTCGATCTCCGGTGCCGAAGTCGGTTGCCAGGGCGAAGTCGGTTCGGCCTGCGCCATGGCGGCCGCCGGGCTGGCGGAAATCCTTGGCGCCACGCCAGAGCAACTGTGCAACGCGGCGGAAATCGGTCTGGAACACAACCTCGGCCTGACCTGCGACCCGGTGGGTGGACTGGTCCAGGTGCCGTGCATCGAGCGCAACGCGATTGCAGCGGTGAAGGCGATCAATGCCGCGCAGATGGCGTTGCGGGGCGATGGCCAGCACTTCATTTCGCTGGACCGGGTGATCCGCACCATGCGCGATACCGGTGCCGACATGCATGACAAATACAAGGAGACATCGCGGGGCGGGTTGGCGGTGAGTGCTGTGGAATGCTGACACCGCGCTGACTTCATCGCTGGCAAGCCAGCTCCCACAGGTTCTTCGGTGTAGCTGATATCTCGATCACACCACAAATCCCTGTAGGAGCTGGCTGGCCAGCGAAGAGGCCAGCGGCGGTGAGTACTGTTGAATGCTGGCACCGTGCTGACTTCATCGCTGGCAAGCCAGTTCCCACAGGTTCTTCGGTGTAGCTGATATCTCGATCACACCACAAAACCCTGTGGGAGCTGGCTTGCCAGCGAAGGGGCCAGACCAGTCAAAATTGCGCGTTAAGTGAACACCCGCTCGAAAACGCGCCACCTTTTAGCGCGTCGCTCACAGATAAATCGCCTCGCCAGTGATCGGGCGCCAACTCGCCTTTGACCGCCCGTCACCCGTGCTTGCGGTGACACTCCTTTCCAGTGCGGCGCAACGCTGTTCCCACAAGTGCTACCGAATTGCTCACCGCTCGTGAGCCGGGGCGCTTGCCAGTCCTGATGGCCATTTAAATCCCCACGCCTTGCAAGACATATATAGACACATCCCGACGTCGTTTTTAGGAGTTATTGAACGCGCATTCAAATTTAGGCATGGCAATTGCTCTGTCATTACAAAGCCCGTCTCCCACGCGAGAACGATGGCAATAAAAAGAGCCTCCGCCTGAGGCCATCACCCGCTTTGTGTGAGGAGATACCGCGATGACGACGTTCAACTCCGGGGCCCAACCCCAGAACCGTGCGCCTCAATCCATCGGCTTTCTGCTGCTGGACAATTTCACGCTGATTTCTCTGGCCTCCGCAGTGGAACCCCTGCGCATGGCCAACCAGTTGTCCGGTCGCGAGCTATATCGGTGGACCACCCTCACCGTCGATGGCGGCCAGGTCTGGGCCAGTGACGGCCTGCAGATCACCCCCGACGCCTCCATGCACAAAGCCCCGCCAATGGACACTGTCATCGTGTGCGGCGGTATCGGCATCCAGCGCACGGTGACCCGTGAACACGTGTCATGGCTGCAAAGCCAGGCCCGCCAGTCCCGCCGCCTCGGCGCGGTGTGCACCGGCAGCTGGGCCCTGGCCTGCGCCGGCCTGCTCGACGGCTTCGATTGCAGCGTGCACTGGGAATGCCTGGCAGCCATGCAGGAAGCTTTCCCGCGTGTAGCCATGAGCACCCGCCTGTTCACCCTCGACCGTAACCGTTTCACCAGCTCCGGTGGCACCGCGCCGCTGGACATGATGCTGCACCTGATCAGCCGCGATCACGGCCGTGAACTGTCGGCGGCCATTTCGGAAATGTTCGTCTACGAGCGCATCCGCAACGAGCAGGATCACCAGCGTGTGCCGCTCAAGCACATGCTCGGCACGAATCAGCCAAAACTGCAGGAAATCGTTGCGCTGATGGAGGCCAACCTCGAAGAGCCGATCGATCTCGACGAACTGGCCGTCTATGTCGCGGTATCCCGTCGTCAGCTCGAGCGCCTGTTCCAGAAATACCTGCACTGCTCGCCGTCGCGTTACTACCTCAAACTGCGGCTGATCCGCGCTCGGCAACTGCTCAAGCAAACGCCGATGTCGATCATCGAAGTGGCGTCGGTGTGCGGTTTTGTGTCCACGCCGCACTTCTCCAAGTGCTACCGCGAATACTTCGGCATTCCGCCGCGTGACGAGCGCGTAGGCTCCAACACGACGCAGCAAGTGGCGATGATGCCGCTGCCGCAAGCCTTGGTGCTGTCGCCGTTGTCCGGGCCGTTGTCGGCGCTGAGCCAGGCGCGTAATGAGTCGACGTTTGCAAGCGTAAGGCTTTAAATCATTGTGGCGAGGGGGCTTGCCCCCGTTGGTCTGCGCAGCAGACCCAAAACCATTCACAGAGTCGTGTCAGTTGGAACACTGTGATTGGATTGCGACCGCTTCGCGGTCGAACGGGGGCAAGCCCCCTCGCCACAGAAAACCCCACAAGTCCTGATTGTCTAATCTCGAAAATCAGGTGCGGTGGCTTTGCTGATACTCCGCCAACGCTGGCAACAACTGCTTGTCGATCGCCTGACGCACTGCTGGCAGGATCGTCGCGCTGCTGGTGTACATCTGCTTGACCATGGTCCGCAGGGTCATCGCCCGTACATCGTTCAAACCCCGTACAGCACACTCGCAGGCCTGCTCGGCGGTGGCGCCGGTGGGCACCTCGAACCCCAACGACTTGAGCTGGCCCAACAGGTCTTCCTGGTCTATCAAATCGGCGTGCATCATGACGCAATCCTTCTTCAGGGAACGGTGTCGTGGCTCGATTCTGGTAGGGCCACGCAGTAGCGGCAAGGGCGAATTGTCGCAATGGCCGCAATGGCTATGAACAGGTCGTTTTCGACTAACTTGCCGTGCGCAGGAGTGGGCACACTGGGCTCAGCTCGCTTCACGAAGGTTTGGTCACCCTCGCACGGCGGCTCCTCAACAGTACCCTCTGCCTCGATCCTGTCACGGCTTGATCGGGGCTTTTTTTGTCTGTGAATCAATGGGTTTTGTATCGATTAATAGACCGCTTTCGCGAGCAAGCCCGCTCCCACAGTTGACCGAGTCCCATCAGGGGAATGCGGTCGAATGTGGGAGCGGGCTTGCTCGCGAAGAACGATGACGCGGTCTAGCGTTGCAACACCAGAATCCGCGACAACAACTCATCCCGGTCAACATAGCAGCCCTGGAAATGCCGCGCCCCGGAAGCGGGGTCGAAGGCGTTGCGGGCGTGCAGGGTGCGGCGGTTGTCGAAGCACCACAGCTCACCGGGATTGAGCCGCTGCATCAGGCGGAACCGGGGTTCGCGCGTCATCGCGATGAAGCGCCGGTAGGCGTGATAGAGCTTGGGCATCTGTTCCACCGAGGTGTCGAACGGTCCGCGCAGAAAGTTCGCCATGCGGATTTCCGATACCTGCCCCAACGCATCCAGGGCGATGATCGGCGCGAGGCAGCGGTAGTCGCTGTGGCGGTCCTTGTTGCGAAACTCCACGGGAATTTCGCAAAGGCTTTTGAATGACTCCGGGTCTTCGCGACGCAGTGCATCGGCGATGGCAAAACCGTCGACAAAAATGCTTTCGCCGCCCTCGGCGTCATTGACCAGGCAATGCAGGAATTGCAGCCCCGGTTGCAACTCCCGGGTCGGCAAATCGCTGTGCAGCGGCAGGTTGAAGGCGGTGTAGGCGTTGCTGTCGGCATCGGCCTTCGATTGCACGTTGAACAGCACGCCGAAATTGCTTTCGCGGATGAAGGAAATCCGTTGCGCGATCAGCTTCAGCGAGCCGGGCTCGGTGGGCACGCCACGAACCTGGGTCAGGCCGACATCGCGAACCGCCAGCAGCCATTGCAGCAACGCCTGCGGGTCGTTCATCAGTGCCTGATATTCGAACACCGGCAACTGCAAATCACTGTGCCAGAGCCTGGCTTTGGGCTTGCGCGCCAGGCGTTCGGCGCGGGATTCATCGTCATAGGCGTGGGCGCGCAGCCAGCCGGGATCGAAGCGGCTGGCGTGGCCATCCTGCCAATCCACCGACAGGCAACCTTCGGTGTCGAGGTGTACGGCGTCAGGCATCAGGTTTTGAGCCACATCGACGATTTCCAGCACTTGCTCGCGGGTCACGGTGTAGACGCACTGCGGGCACGGGCAGTTATCCCGCAGCCATTGATGGTGGAAAGGGCTGACGCGATCGTCGGCCCACTTCACCAGAATCCGGTCCGCCAGTGTCTGCACGCCAGTCAGCGCGCTGATCAACGGATAGGTACGAAAGTCGGCAAATGCAGCGGCGGTGTTCATGGCGATCTCCTTGTTATTTTTTTGGGGGTAATGCGATCACTCGGCCAATGTACCCGGGCGTTGGCAGGTCCGCCTGTTCAGCGACAATGGCTTGCAACCGATTCAAGGACTGTTCGCTGAACGGGGCCGAGCGTGGTCCGGCGAGATCCACGTGCAGCAGCATCTGTTCGTTGCCCGCAAGCTCCTGGGCATCACCGACCCGATGCAGGCTGTGATAGAGGTGCAGGCGTTTGCTGTCGTGGGCAATGATTTGGGTGTGCACTTCGACTTGGGCGTCGAGTTTCACTTCGTGCAGATAGTTGAGGTGCAGTTCGAGAGTGAACAACGAGTTGCCACTGGCTTCCCGGCTGTTGCTGTCCAGGCCCAGGCGATCCATCAAGGCATCGGTGGCGTAGCTGAAAATCAGCAGGTAGAAGGCGTCGCGCAGGTGGCCGTTGTAGTCGACCCAGTCGGGGATGATGGTGGTTTGGTAGGTGGTTAGGGTGGGCATGATGTCTGATCCAACATTGGTGGTGGCTGGGCTGCCGTCTTCGCGGGCAAGCCCGCTCCCACAGGGTTCTGCTGAGTGAACAAGTCAGTGTTAACACCACAAATCACTGTGGGAGCGGGCTTGCCCGCGAAGAGGCCGGTACTGCTGGCCTCATAACGTAAGGTTTACTCGCTGAAGGCCATCCCATGCTTCTCTTTGGTGGTCTTCACCGCCTCCAGCACTGCCAGCAGGCAGTCATCACGATAGCGCTCCAGTGCCGAAATGCTGTGTTTACCCAGTTGATCGCTGGTGCCGTCGACCACGTCGTCGATCAGTTTGTCAGTCAGTTCCGGTGCCGGCAGGTAAGTCCACGGCAATTGCAACGCCGGGCCGAACTGCGCCATGAAGTGACGCATACCGGCATCACCACCGGCCAGGGTGTAGGTCAGGAAGGTGCCCATGAACGACCAGCGCAAGCCTGCGCCGAAACGGATCGCATCGTCGATTTCACCGGTAGTCGCCACGCCGTCGTTGACCAGGTGCAGGGCCTCACGCCACAGCGCTTCGAGCAGGCGGTCGGCGATGAATCCCGGCACTTCCTTGCGCACGTGCAGCGGGCGCATCCCCAAGGATTCATATACTTTCATCGCCGCTTGCACGGCTTCGGGCGCGGTGTTTTTACCGCCGACCACTTCGACCAGCGGCAGCAGGTAAACCGGGTTGAACGGGTGACCGACCACGCAGCGCTCCGGGTGCGTGGCGCTCTCGTAGAACTCGCTCGGCAACAGGCCGGAGGTGCTGGAGCCGATCAACGCATTGGGCTTGGCTGCCGCGCTGATTTTGCTGTGCAGGTCCAGTTTCAGCTCAAGGCGTTCCGGGGCACTTTCCTGGATGAAGTCAGCGTCGCGAACGCATTCTTCGATGGTCGCGACAAAGCGCAGGCGATCCTGCGATGCGCCCGGCGCCAGGCCTTGTTTCTCCAGTGCGCCCCAGGCGTTGGCGACGCGTTTGCGCAGTGCGGCTTCAGCGCCTGGTGCCGGGTCCCAGGCCACTACGTCCAGGCCATGGGCGAGGGCGCGGGACACCCAGCCGCTGCCGATGACGCCGCTGCCCAGGGCGGCGAAGGTTTTGATTTCGGTGATAAAGCTCATGGTCACGTCCTAAAGAGTTCAAAAAAACCCTGTGGGAGCGGGCTTTTGTGGCGAGGGGGCTTGCCCCCGTTCGGCTGCGAAGCAGTCGTAAACCATTGTGCTTGGTGTGTCTGAAACACCGCAGTTGCTGGTTTTAGGGCCGCTTCGCGACCCAACGGGGGCAAGCCCCCTCGCCACAAAAGCCCGCTCCCACAGGGTTGGGTGTAAGTTCTATTAACCGCGCTGGGTCAGGCCCATTTTCTTGCGGCCTTCAGCGGGGGTGAGCACGCGGGCACCGAGGCGGCTGAGGATTTCCGTGGCGCGTTCGACCAGTTGGCCGTTGGTCGCCAGCACGCCCTTGTCCAGCCACAGGTTGTCTTCGAGCCCGACCCGCACGTTGCCGCCGAGCAGCACCGCTTGAGCCGCCATCGGCATTTGCATGCGACCGATACCGAAACCGGCCCAGACCGCGTCGGCGGGCAGGTTGTCGACCATGGCCTTCATGGTGGTGGTGTCCGCCGGCGCGCCCCACGGGATGCCCAGGCACAGCTGGAACAACGGATTGTCGAGCAGGCCTTCCTTGATCATCTGCTTGGCGAACCACAGGTGGCCGGTGTCGAAGATTTCCAGCTCGGCCTTCACGCCCAGCTCTTGAATGCGTTTGGCACCAGCGCGCAGCTGGGCCGGGGTGGAGACGTAAATGGTGTCGCCGTCGCCGAAGTTCAGGGTGCCGCAATCGAGGGTGCAGATTTCCGGCAGCAGTTCTTCGACATGGGCCAGACGGGTCAGCGGACCGACCAGATCGGTGTTCGGGCCGAACTCCATCGGATTTTCGCCGGCGCCGATTTCCAGGTCGCCACCCATGCCGGCAGTGAGGTTGACGATGATGTCCACGTCCGCCTCGCGGATACGCTCCATCACCTCGCGGTACAGCGCCACATCACGGCTGAACTTGCCGGTTTGCGGGTCGCGCACATGGCAGTGAACCACGGTGGCACCGGCCTTGGCGGCCTCCACGGCGGCAGCCGCGATTTGTTTCGGGGTGACCGGCACGTGTGGGCTCTTGCTGGTCGTGTCGCCAGCACCGGTGAGTGCGCAGGTGATGATGACGTCGTGGTTCATTTGGCGGTTCCTTACAGGCGAGTTTTTGGTTTTGGCCAGGCGTGGTGGTCCCGTTCGCAGCCCCTTGGGGCTGCGAGACGGTGGTGGGTTCAGGTTTATTTACTGGTCAGTTGCAGGTTTTCAGCGGCCGGTTTGCCATCGAAGGTGGTGACACCCTCAAGCCAGCGTTTTTTGTCCTGCGGGTGATCCTTGAGCCATTGTTTGGCCGACTCGAGAGCGTCCTTGTGATCCAGCAGTGGCTGCATCATCCGGCTCTCGTCTTCGGCGGTGAACGTCAGGTTGCTCAGCAGGCGACCGATGTTCGGGCATTGCTCGGCGTAGGTCGGCGCGGTGACGGTCCACACGGTGGCCTTGCCTTCGTTCGGGCCGAGGGCGTCGTCGCTGCCGGTGAGGTAGGTCATTTTCACGTTGACGTTCATCGGGTGCGGCGCCCAGCCGAAGAACACCACGGCTTCGTTGCGACGCACGGCGCGATCCACCGCGGCGAGCATGCCGGCTTCGCTGGACTCGACCAGCTGGAACTTGCCGAGGCCGAACTGGTTCTTGGAGATCATCGCCTTGATCTGGGTGTTGGCGCCCGAGCCAGGCTCGATGCCGTAGATCTTGCCGCCCAGTTCTTTTTCAAATTTGGCGATGTCAGCGAAGGTTTTCAGGCCCTTGTCGGCGAGGTAGGTTGGCACGGCGAGGGTCGCGCGGGCGTCTTGCAGGCTTGGCGCTTCAAGCACCTTGACCTGTTTGGCATCGACGAACGGGGTGATGGTCTGGGTCATCAGCGGGTTCCAGTACCCGAGGAACAGGTCCAGACGCTGGTCGCGGATCCCGGCGAAGATGATTTGCTGGGAGGCGCTGGTTTGTTTGGTGCTGTAGCCGAGGCCATCGAGCAATACCTGGGTCATGGCACTGGTGGCGATCACGTCGGTCCAGTTCACTACACCCATGCGCACGTTCTGGCATGCGGCGGGTTCGGCGGCCATGACACTGGCGCTCAGTAACGCGGTACCACTGAGTGCAAGAACACAGCTGCTGATCAGTCGTTTCATTCTCAGGTTCCTCGGCAGTTCGTTTATTGTGAGTTCCGGTGTCTGATGCGCCGGTGATGCCAAGTTACGCAGCAAAGCACCGATGAAAGCGCACTGCGGCGACCAGCTCTTGCACTGCAGCGACCTGTGCTCTTGAAAGCCGCTTGCAACTGGCGTATCTACATCCTCACGCTACCCGCCCTCTTGCTCCCCGCCAATCGAGTGCGCCCCATGTCCCAGGATTTCTACTTCTTGTTGATGCCGGGTTTCTCGGCCATCGGATTTATCTCGGCCATCGAGCCGTTGCGGGTTGCCAATCGCTTTCGTGGCGAGCTTTATCGCTGGCATGTGCTGAGCGCCGATGGCGGGGCAGTGCTGGCCAGTAATGGCATGTCGGTCAACGCCGATGCGGCGCTGGAGCCGCTGAAGAAGGGCGCGACCTTGTTGGTGGTCGCCGGCTTCGAACCTCTGAAATTCGCGACCCCGGCACTTGAGCATTGGTTGCGCCGACTGGACAACGAAGGCGTGACCCTTGGCGCCATCGACACCGGCAGTTTCATCCTCGCCGAGGCCGGTTTGCTCGACGGTCATCGCCTGACCCTGCACTGGGAAGCCATCGACGCCTTCAAGGAGTCTTATCCACAGCTCAGCGTCACCCAGGAATTGTTCGAGATCGACCGCCGGCGCATCACCTCCGCCGGCGGCACCGCTTCCATTGATCTGATGCTGGATCTGATCGCCCAGGCCCACGGTCCCGATCTGGCGATCCAGGTCAGCGAGCAATTCGTGCTCGGCCGCATCCGCCCGCGCAAAGACCACCAACGCATGGAAGTCGCCACGCGCTACGGCATCAGCAACAAGAAACTGGTGCATGTGATTGGCGAGATGGAGCAGCACAGCGAACCGCCGCTCAGCACCCTGGAACTGGCGGAATCGATCAAGGTGACGCGGCGGCAGCTGGAGCGACTGTTTCGGTTGCACCTGAACGACACGCCGAGCAATTTCTATCTGCGGTTACGGTTGGAAAAAGCACGGCAGTTGCTGCGGCAGACCGACATGAGCGTGCTTGAAGTGAGCATTGCCTGCGGGTTTGAATCGCCGTCGTATTTCACCCGCAGTTATCGGGCGAAATATGAGCGTTGTCCGCGGGAGGATCGGCATAGTGTTGGCGGTCGGCAAGGTGCCGGTGTGCCGCAACCTCCTCCCACAGAGACGCCAGTTATTTAGTGCAACTGCCGGGACTTGAACTGGAGGGCTAGAGCGGTAAGGCTGTCAGCGTTGTGAGTGGTGATTGCTATTTGGGCATTCCATATCTGGAGCTCCGAAGTTGGGTACGTTTCTTGTGCTAGGCGTACATGTTCTTGTATGGAGCTTTTTTGCCTGTCTCCGATTTTTGATAGGTCTGGAGTGCTTTCCGCAATCCGTAAGGATTGTTCAATGACGTCCTCCATGATTGCCTCACTGGCCCTTTCCGTATGCTCACGCGAGGAGGCGGAAAATAAATACCAGTAGTCATGGGTTTCTGCATGAACATGGCTAAGTTCGTGAAAGATTGTCCCTGCTCTGTACATTGCTGATTGTTCGCGTGCCTCGACGTTAAAGTAAATAAACATATTCGCTTTTGTTTCTAGCGGGTCTGAAAATGCCAGCTCGCTAGGGTAGTTTGGGTTGTTCGCGGTGAAGACAAAACGATCACCGCTAACATAATCCTCTATTGCGCCAGAAAGGATGTTTTCAAGTTTTTCTTTGGCCGCCATCGCAGCAATTCTCAGATATTGTTTGCTCTTTCTTTGACCGTAGATATTCCTCAGTTTTGCTCGCGTCTCTTTGGAAAGTTTTGGCTCGTTGAGGGACAAAATCGCATTATTCGTGAAGTCGATCATGGCAGAGAAATCGCTCTCGAATTCACGCCTCTGTTCTTTCGGTAAATCATCTGCCCGCCGATAAAGTATTTCCTGCCCGGCGGCGATCATTTCCTGTTCCATTTCATTCATGGGCTCAACCGGTGCAAGGCCTTGGCTGTCCTTGAAGCGCAGTGGATTGTTCTGAACCATCCGGTAGCGGTTCAAACCATCAATGTCACCCGCTGGATCCGGGTTGATCCAGCGCTGTAACCAAGGAGCGTAGTAACGAAGCCCGTAGTAGTAAAGCCCAGTGGCATCCCGCTCCTTTCCGGAGTATCGGAGTGTTTTGTAGCTGGCCTCGGTTTCACTTCGGGCGAGCCACCAGGCGGTGCCGCCAAAGGCGTAATAACCCTCCTGGCTTATCAGCGTGGCATCCTCGTCAAGTTCCAGTGTGCAGGATCCAAGGTGATCGCCCAGGCTGTAACGAATCTGGTCGTTGGCAATGCCTTCGGGCGGGTCTTCGTGCCAATGCAAAACCCGCGCGTTGCAACCGTCGGCATCAGCACTCACGACATACCGTACTTCTTCGCGACCGTTGTAATGGATCTCCAACCCGGGCAGATAACGCACTTCGCTGGTTAAGGTTGCAGATTTTGTCTTGCGATGGAGTACCTTGCGTAGTCGCTGGCCGTGGCCGTCATATCGATAGAGTTCATCATCATTCGGTTCATCGTGTCGGGTGACCTGAATGACCTCGCTGAGTTGATTGCGACTGTCCCAGTGCATGACTTGTGCGCCAGGGGACAGGATCAACAAGTTGCCGTTGCTGTCGAAGCTCTTGATGAAGTCCGGTTCGCCTGTCTGCGGTTTAGTCAGGCTTCGGTTGCTTGAAGGCTCGCTCACCATCTCACGGGTGTAACCTCGAAGGCCTTCATGGATGAGGGTTTTCAGGTTTCCCGCGGGATCATATGAGAATGTCTGTTTGTAGCTGCTTGTCACTGTCGATTGCGACGGGCGCGTTAAGGGACCCTGGCTCGCGGCAACGGATTCTCGACCGCTTGCCTCTATCAGTTGAGAAAGCGTGTCATATCGATAGTGGTTGGCGGGGTCAGTACGCTGGTTCCTGAAGTAGCGTATCGCTGCGACCGAGTCCCGGATCCGAGTGATATTGCCGACAGGATCGTAGGTGTAGGCAAGATCCTGGAGAGCATGGCCTGAACGGCTTGAGGTGAGTTGCAACAGGCGATCGCTTTGAAGGTCATAACGGCGAGTTGTCGTAACACCATTGCCGGCAGTTTCGTGCTCGATCTGACCACTGACGTTGTAGCGCCTGTTACTGAGTAGCGTTTTGTCCGGCAGATGCCTGCGTTTGAGGGCTACCTGTATGAGCTGGCCTGCGATGTCATAGCCCAATAGCCTTTGGTTGTCCCGAGCATCGGTCTGGGTCACCAGGTTGCCCAGGGCATTGAAACGCCATTGGGTGGTTTCACCTTCGGCTTCGAGTTTGCTGTCGCGGTCAGTCAAGCGCTCTGGCCAATTGACTGTGGACAGCTCGTTCATGAACTGTCGGGATTCGCTTAACCGAGCGCCCGCTAGGCTGTATTCCTCGAGATGCAGACAGCCAGCCGTGTCGTCGTGGCGAATAAGGCGTCCGCACTGATTATGTGGGCTGTACTCGGCGCCACTGTCGGCATAGACCATCCGCTCAGTCGTGGCAGAGGCAGCGTTGACAGCTTGCTCTGAGATGGCGATCGGGCGTAACAGGTTGTCGTACTCGATCTGACGTTGATTGTTCCGGCCATCCCACTCGAATTGAAGCTCGCCGCTGGCGCCCGGCAGTCTTGCTTTCCAGCCGCCATCAACACTGTTGTTCAGTAATGGTTCGCCGGAGAGGGCGTACACCATGCTCAGATTAGGCTGGCCCTGCGTTGCCCACAGACGTGGGTCCCAGCCGGCGCTCAGGTGCCCGTTCGGGTTGTAAGTCTGGCGATTGATTCGCGGTTCAGGTGTTTGTTCCAGGTGGGCACGGTAGTAGGTCACGGTACGAATCGACTGGCGGCGCGGGTCCTGTGCCATCAGGGTTGGGGTGGCGTCGTGAATGTAGTTCGGCAGGAAGTTGGCCATGTGATAGTCGCGCGCTTATGGAAAGTTCCAATGTATGCGCCTGGCCTTGAGCTTTTTAACTATCAGAAATGACACGTTTATGTCTGTTTGTGAGCGCCAGTGGGTGAAGGTGCAAGACGGCGCCTGTGGGAGCTGGCGCCGGTTGGGTCTTTTGGGATCAGCTTACTTCTTCATCAACGCCGAACACGCTGCCTTATAGGCCTCGTGCTGATATTTGTTCAGCGTTTGCGGCAGCTCGACATTGAATTTCTTGCACTGCGCCGTGATGGTCTGCGGCGACAGCAGCGTCACTTCGCAATTCTCCAGCAACTGGAAAACCCCTTCGATCTTGAACGTGGTCGGCCCACCGGCGAATTCACCTTTCTTGCTGCGCTTCTTGATCGCGATACGGTCGATGGAGTTCTCGCGCACAAAGGAGGAGACCTGAGCGGCGAACACTTTGACGTTGGCGGCTTCGTCATCATCGTCCAGGGCAATTTTCTTGGTGGCGAGCGCGACATGGCTCAGCGCCTGGCCGTCCAGCGTGGCCACGGCGATGATCGCTTCGCTGCCTTTGATTTCGATGCCGCAGACTTTCATGTTGAATCCCTTTACTGGCTGAAGCGTGCAGCTTACAGCTCAAGTTGAGTGGCGGTGATACCAAACGCCGCGGCGATTTTTTCGCGGGTGGCCTTGCGAGGCTTGGCGACCGTTTCCTGTTGGGCAAATGCCGGCTGGGATATACCCATTCGTTTGGCCACTTCATCCTGGGTAAGGTTCAAGTGTTCGCGCCAGGCGCGGATTGGGGTAGCGCCATCGACAATGCGGCTCACCACCTCGTGAGGGATCAAATCGGGCTCGATTTTCTGTGCCACGTATTGTGCATAGGGAATGACAACAAAGGCTGGATTGCCTTCGGCGTCGTTGATGATTTGGATGTCAGTAGGTGCGTTCATCGCGTTTTTTGACCTCTAGAATACTGACCACTTTGATCGCGCCATCCCAGTCGAACATAACCCGGTAATTACCGACACGCAGCCGATAAGCGTAGTCATGACCGACCAGTGCTTTGACATTGCCTACCTCAGGCATGCCTGTGAGCGCCGTGATGGCATCACGAACCTGGATCTGGTGAACGGAATGCAATCTCAAGAGTTGCTTAACGGCCTTTCGAGTCCAGTGAATGCTGTTCATGGAAGAATATAAGTCTTTTATAAGATTTGCGAATCTTTGCTTATATTTTTCAGGTGCACAATCAACAACAATTGTCAGCATGTTGCATGAAAAGCCCACAGATTGGGGCTTCCAGGCAATACGTGTCGGCGGGGTCAGAACGTGTTGTAGGAAGAAGGGAAAGTGATGTTGAAAGCTGGACGCAGTGCCAGCTTTCAACGGAATATTCAGGACTATTCCTGCCCAATCGACTCCAAAAACTCCGACCGTTCATCACTCATCCGCGCAATGCAATCATTCTGGGCAATGGTGAAAGCCTTGCTGCCACTCGTGGCCGGGAAGGCTTCGACGGCGCAGTCGGCATCCCGGGTCTTCAGCCATTGCTGTTGGGCAGCCTTGAGCTTGGCGGTGATGTCGGCCAGTTGCGACGGGTTTTTGCCGTATTGCGACTGCATGCGGTCGGTCAGGCCCTGGAGGTTTTCCTTGAGCAGGTCTTCGGCGGTGGTTTTGCTGAAGGCCGAGCACTCGAGGGTCTGGACGTCGTTTTCGACTTTATCGCACGGGTTGTCGTCGGACTCCTCCGCTGCGTGTACGCCGGTCGCAATCAATGCCAAAGCCAGAAGGATGGATTTCATTCAGGTCGCCGCTCTATTCCAGTGATGCAGCGAATTCTGGCCCAAGCCGAGGGCCTTGAACAGGTCGCTGATTGTGCCTGGCGACGACCCTTTGTCGCGGATTGACGCTTTCGGCAAACCCCCTGTCGTTTTTGCACCCGGTCGCCGAGGCACCGAGGCATATGCTGGCCCCAAAGCGCCGGCAGACGATTCGGCGCATGAATCGCTAATAAGGGGACAGCCTGATGAGCCCAGCCGAATTGCACGCCGACAGCATCGTTATCGACGGGCTGATTATTGCCAAGTGGAACCGTGAACTGTTCGAAGACATGCGCAAGGGCGGTTTGACCGCAGCCAACTGCACCGTGTCGGTGTGGGAGGGCTTTCAGGCCACCGTCAACAACATTGCCGCGAGCCAGAAGCTGATCCGCGAGAACAGCGACCTGGTGATGCCGGTGCGTACCACCGCCGACATCCGCAAGGCCAAGGAGCAGGGCAAGACCGGCATCCTCTTCGGCTTCCAGAATGCCCATGCCTATGAAGACCAGATCGGCTATGTCGAGGTGTTCAAGCAGCTCGGCGTGGGCATCGTGCAGATGTGCTACAACACCCAGAACCTGGTGGGCACCGGTTGCTACGAGCGTGATGGCGGCCTGTCGGGCTTCGGTCGCGAAATCGTCGCCGAGATGAACCGCGTTGGTGTGATGTGCGACCTGTCCCATGTCGGCTCCAAGACTTCCGAAGAAGTCATCCTCGAGTCGAAAAAGCCGGTCTGCTACTCCCACTGCCTGCCGTCGGGGCTCAAGGAGCACCCACGCAACAAGTCCGATGAAGAACTCAAGTTCATTGCCGACCACGGCGGCTTTGTCGGCGTCACCATGTTCGCGCCATTCCTCGCCAAGGGTATCGACTCGACCATCGACGACTACGCCGAAGCCATCGAGTACGTGATGAACATCGTCGGCGAAGACGCCATTGGCATCGGCACCGACTTCACCCAGGGCCATGGCCAGGACTTCTTCGAATACCTGACCCACGACAAGGGCTACGCCCGCCGCCTGACCAGCTTCGGCAAGATCATCAACCCGCTGGGCATCCGCACCGTGGGCGAGTTCCCGAACCTGACCGAAACCCTGCTCAAGCGCGGCCACTCCGAGCGTGTGGTGCGCAAGATCATGGGCGAAAACTGGGTAAGCGTCCTCAAGGACGTCTGGGGCGAGTAAGCCACTGCACCTCTGAATCCTTTCCCCCGGCCGCCCGCGCCGGGGGCAACACCAAAATTTTTCTGGAGTTAAGTTTCCATGGCCAAGATCGCCCCGCAATTGCCAATCGAAGTCGACAGCGAGACCGGTGTCTGGACATCCGACGCCCTGCCGATGCTGTACGTGCCACGGCATTTCTTCGTCAACAACCACATGGGCATCGAGGAAGTGCTGGGCGCTGAAGCCTATGCCGAAATCCTCTACAAGGCCGGCTACAAGTCCGCCTGGCACTGGTGTGAAAAAGAAGCCGAATGCCATGGCCTGGAAGGCGTCGCGGTGTTCGAGCACTACATGAAGCGCCTGTCGCAGCGCGGCTGGGGCCTGTTCAAGATCCAGGACATCGACCTCGATAAAGGTACCGCCAGCGTCAAGCTCGAACACTCGGCGTTCGTCTACGTGTACGGCAAGGTCGGGCGCAAGGTCGACTACATGTTCACTGGCTGGTTTGCCGGCGCGATGGACCAGATCCTCGCCGCTCGCGGCAGCAAGATCCGCACCGTGGCCGAGCAAGTCTACGGTGGCTCCGAAGAGGGCCACGAAGACGGCTTGTTCATCGTCAAGCCGTTGTAAGTCGAGGAACCCGCCATGGCTTTCGAAGCAATGTTCCAGCCGATCCAGATCGGCAAACTGACCATCCGTAACCGCGTGCTCAGCACCGCGCACGCCGAGGTTTATGCCACCGACGGCGGCATGACCACCGATCGGTACGTCAAGTATTACGAAGAGAAAGCCAAGGGCGGAATCGGCCTGGCGATTTGCGGCGGTTCGTCCGTGGTGGCCATCGACAGCCCGCAGGAATGGTGGAGTTCGGTGAACCTGTCCACCGACCGCATCATTCCGCACTTCCAGAATCTGGCCGATGCCATGCATAAGCACGGCGCCAAGATCATGATCCAGATTACCCACATGGGCCGTCGCTCGCGTTGGGACGGCTTCAACTGGCCGACGCTGATGTCGCCGTCGGGTGTGCGCGAGCCGGTGCACCGTGCCACTTGCAAAACCATCGAGCCGGAAGAGATCTGGCGGGTGATCGGTAACTACGCTCAAGCGGCCCGCCGCGCCAAGGCCGGTGGCCTGGACGGCGTCGAACTGTCGGCGGTGCACCAGCACATGATCGACCAGTTCTGGAGCCCGCGGGTCAACAAGCGTACCGACGAATGGGGCGGCACCTTCGAAGGCCGGATGAAGTTCGGTCTGGAAGTCTTGAAAGCCGTACGCGCCGAGGTCGGTGACGATTTCTGCGTGGGCATGCGCATCTGTGGTGACGAGTTCCACCCGGATGGCCTGTCCCACGAAGACATGAAGCAGATCGCCAAGTATTACGACGATACCGGCATGCTCGACTTCATCGGCGTCGTGGGTTCGGGTTGCGACACCCATAACACCCTGGCCAACGTGATTCCGAACATGAGTTATCCGCCGGAGCCGTTCCTGCATCTGGCTGCCGGCATCAAGGAAGTGGTCAAGGTTCCAGTGCTGCACGCGCAGAACATCAAGGACCCGAACCAGGCCACACGTATCCTGGAAGGCGGTTACGTCGACATGGTCGGCATGACCCGCGCGCACATCGCCGACCCGCACCTGATCGCCAAGATCAAAATGGGCCAGATCGACCAGATCAAACAATGCGTCGGTGCCAACTACTGCATCGATCGTCAGTATCAGGGCCTGGATGTGCTGTGCATTCAGAACGCCGCGACTTCTCGTGAATACATGGGCCTGCCGCACATCATCGAAAAAACCACTGGCGTGAAACGCAAGGTGGTGGTGGTCGGCGCCGGTCCTGCCGGGATGGAGGCCGCCCGCGTGGCCGCCGAGCGTGGCCACGACGTGACCCTGTTCGAGAAAAAGGAATTCATCGGCGGGCAGATCACCACCGCATCGAAAGCCCCGCAAAGGGACCAGATCGCCGGTATCACCCGCTGGTATCAACTGGAACTGGCGCGGCTGAAAGTCGACCTGCGTCTGGGTACCGCGGCTGACGCGCCTACCATCATGGACCTGCGTCCGGACGTGGTGGTGCTGGCTGTCGGCGGTCATCCGTTCATCGAGCAGAACGAACACTGGGGCGCGGCTGAAGGCCTGGTGGTCAGCAGCTGGGACATCCTCGACGGCAAGGTTGCACCGGGCAAGAACGTGCTGGTCTACGACACCATTTGCGAATTCACCGGCATGTCGACCGCCGACTTCATCGCGGACAAGGGCAGCCAGGTCGAGATCGTTACCGACGACATCAAGCCGGGCGTGGCCATCGGGGGTACATCGTTCCCGACTTACTACCGCAGCATGTACCCGAAAGAAGTGATCATGACCGGCGACATGATGCTGGAGAAGGTCTACCGCGAAGGCGACAAGCTGGTGGCGGTACTGGAAAACGAATACACCGGTGCCAAAGAGGAGCGGGTGGTTGACCAGGTGGTCGTGGAAAACGGCGTGCGTCCGGACGAAGAAATCTACTACGCGCTGAAGGAAGGCTCGCGCAACAAAGGCCAGATCGACGTCGAAGCCTTGTTCGCGATCAAGCCGCAACCTTGCCTGGAACAGAGTGGCGACGGCTACCTGCTGTTCCGCATCGGCGACTGCGTGGCCCAGCGTAACGTGCACGCGGCGATCTATGACGCGCTGCGGTTGTGCAAGGATTTCTAAAGGCTGCACTTGACCCTGTGGGAGCGGGCTTGCCCGCGAATGCAATCTGTCTGCCGACATTGATGTCGACTGACCCACCGC
This sequence comes from Pseudomonas sp. AP3_22 TE3818, assembly GCF_053628995.1. Lineage (NCBI taxonomy): Bacteria > Pseudomonadati > Pseudomonadota > Gammaproteobacteria > Pseudomonadales > Pseudomonadaceae > Pseudomonas > Pseudomonas sp. AP3_22 TE3818. Next base: position 571,869 of record NZ_JBRJHL010000001.1, read on the forward strand.
TTTCGCGGGCAAGCCCGCTCCCACAGGAACCGCTGACCGCGTTTCTCCAAGATGTTCTGGTGGGAGCTTCACCATGTTGAACACCCTTCTTCCAATCCTGTTGTTCGCAGCCCTGGGCCTTGGTGTCCTGGGGGCGTTGCGGCGGGTGGCCATGTGGCGCCGGGGCCGGGCTTCGAAAGTCGACCTGATCGGTGGACTGTTCGCCATGCCCAAGCGCTACATGGTCGACTTGCACCATGTGGTGGCGCGGGACAAATACATTGCCAACACCCACGTCGCCACGGCCGGCGGTGCGGTGGCGTCCATCGTGCTGGCGATTCTGGTGCACGGTTTTGGCCTGCATAACCGCTTCCTCGGCTATGCGCTGCTGCTGATGTCGGCGGTGATGTTCGTCGGCGCGATCTTCGTATACCTGCGTCGGCGCAACCCGCCGGCGCGTCTGTCGAAAGGCCCGTGGATGCGCCTGCCGAAAAGCCTGCTGGCGTTCTCGGCCTCGTTCTTCCTGGTGACTCTGCCGGTGGCGGGCATCCTCCCGGAAAACTTCGGTGGCTGGCTGTTGGCGGCGATTCTCGGGGTTGGTGTGTTGTGGGGCGTGTCGGAACTGTTCCTCGGCATGACCTGGGGCGGGCCGATGAAGCACGCCTTTGCCGGTGCTTTGCATCTGGCCTGGCACCGTCGCGCCGAACGCTTTGGCGGTGGCCGTTCCACCGGTTTGAAGCCGCTGGACCTTAGCGACCTGAGTGCGCCACTGGGTGTGGAAAAACCCAAGGATTTCACCTGGAACCAATTGCTCGGCTTCGACGCCTGCGTGCAGTGCGGTAAATGCGAAGCAGCGTGCCCGGCCTTCGCTGCCGGCCAGCCGCTGAACCCGAAAAAACTGATTCAGGACATGGTCATCGGCCTGGCCGGTGGCACCGATGCAAAATTCGCTGGCAGCCCATATCCCGGCAAAGCGATTGGCGAGCACGCCGGCAATCCGCATCAACCGATCGTCAACGGCCTGGTGGACGCCGAGACCCTGTGGTCGTGCACGACTTGCCGCGCTTGCGTCGAGGAGTGCCCGATGATGATCGAGCACGTCGATGCCATCGTCGACATGCGCCGTCACCTGACCCTGGAAAAAGGCGCGACCCCGAACAAGGGCGCCGAAGTCCTGGAAAACCTGATCGCCACCGACAACCCGGGCGGCTTTGCGCCGGGCGGGCGGATGAACTGGGCGGCAGACTTGAACCTCAACCTGCTCAGCGAAAAGAAATCCACCGACGTGCTGTTCTGGGTCGGTGACGGTGCCTTCGACATGCGCAACCAGCGCACCCTGCGCGCTTTCGTCAAAGTGCTCAAGGCGGCGAAAATCGACTTCGCCGTGCTCGGCCTCGAAGAACGCGACAGCGGTGACGTGGCCCGGCGCCTGGGCGATGAAGCCACTTTCCAATTGCTGGCCAAGCGCAACATCCAGACCCTGGCCAAGTACAGCTTCAACCGCATCGTCACCTGCGATCCGCACAGTTTCCACGTGCTGAAAAACGAATATGGCGCCTTCGACGGCAACTACCTGGTGCAGCACCACAGCACTTACATGGCGGAAATCATCGATGCTGGCGCGCTGAACCTCGGTCAGCACAAAGGCGACAGCGTGACCTACCACGACCCGTGCTACCTCGGCCGCTACAACGGCGAATACGAGGCGCCGCGCCAGGTACTGCGCGCGCTCGGGATCGAAGTGAAAGAGATGCAACGTTCCGGTTTCCGCTCTCGCTGCTGCGGTGGCGGCGGCGGTGCGCCGATCACCGACATTCCGGGCAAGCAACGCATTCCTGACATGCGCATGGAAGACATCCGCGAAACCGGTGCTGAACTGGTGGCTGTGGGTTGTCCGCAGTGCACCGCGATGCTCGAAGGCGTGGTCGAACCCCGACCGCTGATCAAGGACATCGCCGAACTGGTGGCCGACGCGTTGCTCGACGACGCCGCGCCTGCCAAGACACCCGCCAAGCGCGAACCTGCGGAGGCCCACTGATGAGCGACATTATCCGCCGCGACCCTCGGGCCGAATGGATCGCCCGCAACCGTCTGCATCCGCTGCACGCGGCGATGCAGCCGGCGCAACACAGCTGGATGGGGCCGAACGGCGTCATCCGCAAGAATCCCCATGGCATTGGCTTTATCGGCCCCAATGGCATCAAGCGCATCGACCGCAGCGGCGCCCAGCAGGGCGGGACGACCAAACGTTCAGCCGCGGTTGAAGTGCAATTGCCATTGCATCAGGTGGCCGCACCGGCGTTTTACATCAGCGTGGTGCCGGACATGGTCGGTGGCCGCTTGAGCAGTCACGACCGCGACCTGCTCGGCCTGGCCCATCAACTGGCCGGCAAGGACGGCGCGGTGCTGGCCGTGGTGTTCGGCGAGCACAAGGAAAGCGCTTTTGCCACGGCGGGCGTTGACCGCCTGCTGGTGCTGGAAGGCGAAGCATTCAACGGTTATGCGCCGGAACAACGGGTCCAGGGCTTGCGGGCTGTGGATAACCAGTTCAGCCCGCGTCACTGGTTGTTGCCGGACAGTCGCACCGGTGGCGGGGAACTGGGTCGGCGCTTTGCCGCTGCCTTGGGCGAACGCCCGGCCACTCGGGTCTGGCAGGTCAAGGATCAGGAATGCATCGGCCGCGCCGGTGCCGGTCTGCAAGACCTTGCCCGTCCGTTGGCGCGTTTGATTCTGGCGGCTGCCGAGTGCGCCGAACCGGTCAGTGAAACCCGTCATGAAGCATTGCCGGTGGAGTTATCCACAACCGTGGCGCGCAGCCTGTCGCGGATCGAAGATCTGGGCGCGGTGGCGGTGGACCCGGCGGCGATTCCGATGGCCGAGGCCGAGTTCATTTTCTCCGGCGGCAACGGGGTCAAGGACTGGGGACTTTTCCACAGGACCGCCGAAGCCCTCGGCGCCACCGAAGGCGCATCCCGGGTGGCGGTGGACGACGGCTTCATGGCCCGCGATCGTCAGGTCGGGGCATCCGGTACCTGGGTGACTGCACGGGTCTATGTGGCCGTGGGGATCTCCGGGGCGATCCAGCACCTGCAGGGCATCGGTGCCTGCGACAAGGTGGTGGCGATCAACCTCGACCCTGGTTGCGACATGATCAAGCGTGCCGACCTCTCGGTGATCGGCGAGAGCGCGGAGATTCTTCAAGCCTTGATCGACGCGGTAGAGGCTTACCGCAACGACGCCAAGCGCGATGCGGCTTAAGGGAAGGAAAGGGTTATGAGCACGAAAATCATCAGCCTGGTGTCCATCGGCGCCCACCCGACGTCCGGTCGGCCGCGTCGCGCGGAACAGGATGCGCGGGCGGTGGAACTGGGACTGCAACTGGCTGGGGATAACTTGCAGGTGCTGCATGCCGGCGATGTCGCCGAGCCTGCATTGCGCGCTTACCTGGGCATGGGCCTGGAACAGTTGCATGTGCTTGAGCAACCCGAGGGTGCCGATGCGCTGCCGGCATTGACCGAGTATCTGCGCGATGCCGGTGCTCAGGTGGTGTTGACCGGCAGCCAGGCGGAAACCGGTGAAGGCTCGGGCATGTTGCCCTTCCTGCTGGCTGAGAGCCTGGGCTGGCCGCTGGTGGTGGGGCTGGCACAGGTCGAGTCCATCGATGGCGGTTCGGCGCTGGTGCTGCAAGCCTTGCCGCGCGGTCAACGTCGTCGGCTGAAGGTGCGCCTGCCGTTTCTGGCAACGGTGGACAACGCCGCGCCCAAACCTCGCCAGAGCGCGTATGGCCCGGCCCGACGCGGCGTGCTGCAAGCGCAGGACGTTGAAGTCGTCGATGATGAACTGCTCGCGGTTGCCAGCCTGCAACCGGCCAAGCCACGGCCCAAGCGCCTTAAAGTGATCAAGGCCAAGAGCGGCGCCGACCGCATGAAAGCCGCGACGGCCAAGGCCAGTGGTGGTGGCGGGCAGGTGCTCAAGGGCGTGACGGCACAAGCGGGGGCTGAAGCGATCCTCAAGTTGCTGATTGAAGAGGGTGTGGTCCGCTGACAAATAGTCACCCTGGATCAAATGTGGGAGCGGGCTTGCTCGCGAAGGGGGCGTGTCAGTCGACATGAATATCGCCTGCCCCGCCGCTTTCGCGAGCAAGCCCGCTTCCACAGAAAAGCTTCATCTCACCGAAACTCATGGGGGAGCAATGGCAGTTGAATTTCGTTCGGCAGTGCGCGCGGATGCGCGTGAGATTGCGCGGTTGTTCCAGATTTCATCCGAGGGCGCTTCAGATTACATCTGGAGTCAGATCGCAGAGCCCGGCCAGGATCTGTTGGACGTCGGCGCCATTCGATATGCCCGGGACGACGTCGATTTCTCCTACCAGAACTGCCTGATTGCCGAGGCCGATGGCCAGGTCATTGGCATGATGCACAGTTACGCGATGCGCCACGATCCACTGGCGGTGCCGACGAGCGACCCGGTGCTGGCGCCTTATGCCGACATGGAAGTGCCCGACACCCTGTATATCTCCAGCCTGGCCCTGCATGAAGGTTGGCGTAACCGGGGGCTGGGCATGCAGTTTCTCGCCCATGCTCAAGAACGTGCCGACCGGCTGGGGCTCAATGGCCTGAGCCTGATCGACTATGCCGCCAACACTGGCGCCCGGCGTTTTTACGAGCGACACGGCTTCGGGATCATCAAGACCTGCCAGGTCACCCCTCATCCCATGATCCGCGTCACCGGCGACGCCTATCTTATGCACAGACCCTGAGCTGGATCGGGGAGTGTTCGACCCGCGACAGTTATCCACAGCGCCACCCATCTTTTTCTGGCACCACGCTGACAAGGGCGGTGAGCTACAGTTTTCTATGCGCTGATCAAGGGTGCGGCACGCGTTCGGGAGTTTTCAGGCATTCAGCGCTGACTCATAAAACCCGGTTTTATGACTGGCTTGAATATGAAGACTTTCGCTCTTTTGGCGCTCTTTTTTACGGCCATGTGGGTATCCACAGGCTTGGTGTCTGCCGTCCAGACAAAAGCACCCGCGGCCGATCAGGACTTCTATCAGTGGGTCGAGACCGAACAGGGGCGTAACGCCTCCCTGGCTCAGTTGCGGCAACAGTGCGACAAGGTGCTGGATGCCGATAAGCACCTCGACTGTTCGGTGACAGTCCTGGCCAGAATGCTCGAAGCCAAGGTCGCCAACCAACTCCCCGAATACTATCTGGCGATCAAGGGCAGGCATGCCCGGGCGATAGAGGCCAGCGCCGATCTGAAACCGCTGTTCTCCATGTTCGGCGACAAATCACTGGCTATCCTGGCGACGACTGGCAATTTCTCGGTCAGCGGTTCGGCGCGGCATGAGGTACTGCCGCTGCATCCGTATGCCAACGACTTCTACACCGCTGAGGAAGTGCTGCCATTTATCGAGGTCGGCGCGGCCAACGGCGCCTCGGCGCGTTTTGTACTGGACACGGGGGCACCGCAAACCCGGGTCAACATCGACACTGCGAAACAGATGGGCATCAGGTTGCTGCCCGATGCTGAGTATCGCTACAGCACGTTTTATGGCGAAAAGGGCCTGGCCGCCAGGCTGGGCATTCTCCGGTCACTCAAAGTCGGCACGCACGAGTTCAGGAATGTCCTGGTGTTTGTCAGCGACCGGGATAATTTATTGGGGCTGGACCTGATCAGCAAACTGGGGCGCTTGAAGATCACCAGAAGCGCCCTGGAACTCAATCCTGCACCAGCCAGGCGCTGCGATGCGTTCATTGCCTTTAGCCGCGTGGATCTCAACCAGCGGCTGGTGGTTGCCGCTCAGCTGGATAGCCGGACAACACAGGCCATCATCGATACGGGAAATGTCGACTATCTGACGGCCGCGTCACCTGGCAGGCAGGTCGATGCCGTGCAGGCACTGACACCAGGAAGCTCGAACGGTTACACCGGCGACAACAAGCACTTTCAACGCTTCGACGGAGTATTGGTCATGCAAGGCAACATCATGGCGGTCAGCTACAAATATTACCCGGGCTTCACCATCCCGCCGTCGCTGCTGGGCGGGCAATACGTGCCGTCGATAGTGCTCGGTTGGCGCGCCTTCAAGGACTTTGAATTGAACCTGGATCTCGACTCAGGTCGCTCATGCTTCAATAAAGTTTGAATAACCCGGTGTTTACCCACAATCCCTGTTGGTGGTTCTGTGGATAACATGTTCGCCCCTCGCTACACCCCATACAAATCAAGCCCTGCAAGGCGTCGTTCAAAAAACAACCAGCCTCGGGCGTGATTTTTTCAAGCTTTTTCAAGGGGATAAGTGCTGGCGCTGATGCAGACTTGCCCCCAAACTCTGTTGGCGCTTCTGTGGATAAGATGTTTGCTATCGGCTGCAGGCCTTATAAACAGAGGTGTGCAGGCATCTGATCATAAAATGATCAAAAGGCGGTTTTGCATAGTCGGCTTTCACGCAAACGCTGGATTTTTCCAGGTTTCAGCGGTTTTCCACAGAGCTTTCCAAGTTAACCCCAAAGTCTGTTGGCGCTTCTGTGGATAAGGTGTTCGCCATCCTCTGAACGCCATGCAGGCCGTGGCTTTCAGGCTTCAGGTCAAAAAACGACCAGTCCACTCGCGGAAGCAGGCTTCTGGATAAGTCACGGTTTTTCTTTGGTTTTCGTGAAGAAAATTTCCAGCATTTCCACAGTTGTCCCCAATAGCTGTGGGTGGAGATGTGGATAACTTGTTTGCGGAAGGCTGGAAGGTGCGGCGGGCATAGGCCTGAACGAGATAGGTCATATTTCGTACAGTTCTATGAATGACGGGCAAGCCCCCTGTAGGAGCGAGCCTACTCGCGATGGACGTCAACGATAACGTTGGCAACCTGACACCCGGCGGCGTTCTCAGGCTCATCGCGAGCAAGCTCGCTCCTACAGGGAGTGGATTTAGCCTTGGACCGGAACGCCTTTGAGGTACGGTGCAGGCTCGGCCCCCAGGTTGCTCAGCAGACGCTCGCTGTACCAGTCGACGAAGTTCACCACGCCAAACTCATAGGTCTTGGAGTACGGGCCAGGCTGGTACGCGGTGGAGTTGATGCCGCGCTGGTTCTCTTCGGCCAGGCGACGGTCCTGGTCGTTGGTGGCGTCCCAGACCTGGCGCATGCGCTCCACGTCGTAGTCCACGCCTTCGACGGCGTCCTTGTGCACGATCCACTTGGTGGTGACCATGGTTTCCTGGGCGCTGATCGGCCACACGGTGAACACGATGATGTGGTCGCCCATGCAGTGGTTCCAGGAGTGCGGCAGGTGCAGGATGCGCATCGAGCCCAGGTCCGGGTTCTTGATGCGGCCCATCAGCTTGGCGCAGCCCTGTTTACCGTCCATGGTCATCGACACGGTGCCCTTTAGCAGGGGCATGCGCACGATGCGGTTGCGCAGGCCGAAGCTGGCGTGGGCGTAGGGGATCTTCTCGGCTTCCCAGGCGGCGGCGGAGGCGGCCACGTGGTCCTTGAATGCCTGGTCGGCGCGTGGGTCGGTGACGTCGTCCCATTCCAGCAGGGTTTTCAGCAGTTCCGGGTGCGATGCGTTGCAGTGGTAGCACTCGCGGTTGTTCTCTAGCACAAGCTTCCAGTTGGCCTTTTCCATCAAGGTGGTTTGCACCGCCACCTTGGTGTTTTCCATGTCATACGGTTCCATGTAGTGGTTGAGCGTCGACAGGAAGTCATCGATGGCCGGTGGATTCTCCGACAGGCTGATGAAGATGTAGCCGCCGGCGGTCTTAACGTTCACCGGTTTGAGGCCGTACTGCTTCATGTCGAAGTCGGCGCCCATCTCGGTGCCGGCGAACAGCAGGCGGCCGTCGAGTTCGTAGGTCCATTGGTGATAGTGGCAAACCAGCTTGGCGACCTTGCCCTTCTCGCTAGTGCACAGGCGCGAGCCACGGTGGCGGCAGACGTTATGGAACGCGTGCACCACGCCTTCGGCGCCGCGGATCACGATGATCGGGTTCTTGCCGACCTGCAGGGTCAGGTAGTTGCCCTTGGTGGGGATCTCGCAGGTCATGCCGGCGATCAGCCACTCTTTCTGAAAGATTTCCTGCATGTCGATATCAAACAGGCGCTCGTCGGAGTAAAACGGCTGCGGCAGCGAGAACGTGCGCTCGCGCTCCTGCAGCATCTGCGCGGTGGCCTTGCGTGCGGGTTCCAGCGGATCGCCCAGGCTCAGGGTAGTAGTGACGTCCATCGTTTAATCCTCAAGGCCATCTGCGTGGCCGGCGAAAGTGGCTAATCAGGGGTGCTGCTCAGGGTTGCTACGCAAGGTGTAAAGAATGTGTCTTGGTATGGGGCGAGTGTGGGGCCGGCGCTGGCCAGAACCTTATCCATGGGCGACATGGTGCAATCTGTTCCCGACGCGCAAGCCCCGGTCGTTGGGGGCTGGTCGCGATAAGCATGTCGATGTCGCAGATAGGTAAATGGGTGATCCGCGCTATACGCAGAATCGCCAACATGAAGGCCGACAGTCGGCCGTGGAGATCAGCATGTCCAACAGCTTCCTGAATCCGGTAACCACCCAGACCTGGGCCAATGGTCGACACATCGTCCGTTGCGTCAAAGTCATCCAGGAAACCTGGGATGTGCGCACCTTTTGCTTCATGGCCGACCAGCCGATCCTGTTCTTCTTCAAACCGGGGCAATTCGTCACCCTGGAGCTGGAAATCGAAGGCCAGCCGATCATGCGTTCGTACACCATTTCCAGCTCGCCGTCGGTACCCTACAGCTTTTCGGTGACCATCAAGCGTGTGCCGGGCGGCAAGGTCTCTAACTGGCTGCACGACACCCTGCACGAAGGTCAGGAGCTGGCGGTGCACGGCCCGGTGGGGCTGTTCAATGCCATGGACTTCACCGCGCCGAAGGTGCTCTACCTCAGCGGCGGCGTTGGTATCACGCCGGTCATGTCCATGGCGCGCTGGTTCTACGACACCAACGGCAATGTCGACATGGTGTTTATCCACAGCGCCCGTTCGCCTAAAGACATCATTTACCACCGCGAGCTGGAGCACATGGCGTCGCGGATCGAAAACTTCAACCTGCACCTGATCTGCGAGAAGCACGGCATGGGTGAGCCCTGGGCCGGTTATCGCGGTTACCTGAACCACAGAATGCTTGAATTGATGGCGCCTGACTTCCTTGAGCGCGAAGTATTCTGCTGCGGCCCGACACCCTATATGAACGCGGTCAAGCGTTTGCTGGAAGGCGCAGGTTTCGACATGTCGCGTTACCACGAAGAATCCTTCGGTGCGACCCCGCCAGAGGCGCGCGCCGATGCGGTAGAACATGCAGAGCAAGCGGCCGAGGCACCGGAAGTCGATGCGGCGGACCTGCATCAGGTGGAGTTCACCGCCTCCGGCAAGAGCATCCGCGTGGCCCCTGGCGAGACCGTGCATGCGGCGGCGGCCAAGGTTGGCCTGATGATTCCGAAAGCGTGCGGCATGGGCATCTGCGGCACCTGCAAGGTGTTGAAGCTGGGTGGCGAAGTGGAGATGGAACACAACGGCGGGATCACCGAGGAAGACGAAGCCGAAGGGTTCATCCTGTCATGCTGCAGCGTGCCGAAGGGCGACGTGCGCATCGAGTACTGACAGCCGCGAATCCCCTGTAGGAGCGAGCCTGCTCGCGATGGACGTCAACGATGACGCTGGCAACCTGGCACCCCGCGGCGTTCTCAGGTTCATCGCGAGCAGGCTCGCTCCTACAGGGGAGGTTTTTAGTCAATAAACAGATCTGTCATCAGCTTGTCGCTGCTGTCGGGCGCGAACCGGTAGTGTTCGAACTCGGTAATGCCGCTCTCCCGCAGAATTTCCTCATCAATCAACAACCGCCCTGTCAGGCTGCGGTTTGTGCTGCTCAGAATCACATGCGCCGCATCCGCCATGATCGCAGGCGTTCGCGCATGCTTGAACGATTCCTTCGACCCCAGCTGAAACTCGATGGCCGCAGTGGCAATCATGGTCTGTGGCCACAGCGAGTTGACGCTGATGCTGTAATTCCTGAATTCCTCACTCATGCCCAGGGTCAGCATGCTCATGCCGTACTTGGTGACGGTGTATGGGCTGTATTGGGCGAACCATTTGGTGGCCAGGTTCAGCGGCGGGGAAAGATTGAGGATGTGGCCGCCGGACTTCTTCAGGTAGGGCAACGCAGCCTGGCTGCACAGCAATACGGCACGGGTGTTGATCTGGTGCATCAGGTCGAAGCGTTTCAATTCAAGGTGCTGGACCCCGGTCAGCTTGATCGCCCCGGCGTTGTTGATCAGTGCGTCGATACCGCCGAAATGTTCGTTGGCCCGGGCCAGCGCCTCACGTACGGCATCCTCTTCACGTACATCCACCTGCAAGGCCAGCGCCTGGCCGCCTGCGGCTTCCACTTCCCGGGCCACGCTGAAAATCGTGCCTGGCAGCTTGGCATGGGGTTCGGCGCTTTTTGCGGCGATCACGATGTTGGCCCCATCGCGTGCGGCCCGCAGCGCGATCTCGCGGCCGATACCGCGGCTGGCGCCGGTGATGAACAGGGTTTTGCCTTGCAATGACATGCTGACGCTCCTGATTGTTGTTATGTGAGCGGATCGGCTCGACAGACAATGTAGACGAAGTCGTTCAGGCGCTGCGGCAAGAGATGTGACTGAATGTGGGCAGGGAAGAGGTGAGCGAACCTGTGGCGAGGGGACTTTGCCCCCGTTGGCCTGCGCGGCAGGCCCATCGCCTGAGCACGCGACCTGACAGGCAGATCGCATGAGTCGGTTTTACGACGGCTGCGCCGCCGAACGGGGGCAAGCCCCCTCGCCACACGGGATCGCGGTTATGCCATGACTTCTCGGATATCCCGCGCCAGCTCGCGCACGCGCGCTTCTTCGGTATCCCACGAACACATGAAGCGTGCGCCGCCGTTGCCGATGAAGGTGTAGAAGCGCCATCCCCTGGCGGTCAGTGCGGCGATGGCCGGCTCCGACAGTTGAAGGAACACGCCGTTGGCCTGCACCGGGAACATCAGCTCCACGCCAGGAATGTCGCTGACCAGTTCGGCCAGCAATTGCGCGCAGCGGTTGGCGTGGTGGGCGTATTTGAGCCAGGCGTCGTTTTCCAGGATGCCGACCCAGGGTGCCGACAGGAAGCGCATCTTTGAAGCAAGCTGCCCGGCCTGTTTGCAGCGGTAATCGAAGTCTTCGGCGAGTTTGTGGTTGAAGAACAGAATCGCCTCGCCCACCGCCATGCCGTTTTTCGTGCCGCCGAAGCACAGCACGTCGACGCCGGCCTTCCAGGTCAAGTCGGCCGGGGAGCAGCCGAGGAACGCGCAGGCGTTGGAGAAGCGTGCGCCGTCCATGTGCAGGTTCAGGCCCAGTTCCTTGCAGGTGGCGCTGATGGCGCGGATTTCGTCCGGGGTGTAGACGCTGCCGACTTCGGTGGCCTGGGTCAGGGTCACCACGCGAGGCTTCGGGTAGTGGATATCCTGGCGCTTGAGCGCGACTTCGCGGATCGAGTCCGGGGTCAGCTTGCCGTTTTCAGTGCGGGCGATCAGCAGCTTGGAGCCGTTGGAGAAAAATTCCGGGGCGCCGCATTCGTCGGTTTCGACGTGAGCGGTTTCCGAGCAGATCACGCTGTGGTAACTCTGGCACAGCGAGGACAGCGCCAGCGAGTTGGCGGCAGTGCCGTTGAAGGCGAAAAACACTTCGCAATCGGTTTCAAACAGTTTGCGGAAATCGTCGGACGCGCGGGCGGTCCATTCGTCGTCGCCATAGGCGCGCTGGTGGCCGTGGTTGGCCTGTTCCATGGCAGCCCAGGCTTCAGGGCAGATGCCGGAATAGTTGTCGCTGGCGAATTGTTGGCTCTTGTCGGTCATGGCCTGCTTCCGTGGTCGAGATGCCTATGGTGAAGCGTCCCGTGGTCAATGAGGGTGCGCACTGTACCCAAGATCGTCAGGTGGAGCGCACAGGATGTCGCTGTCGGGAAAAATACAGTGTCGAAGGGCAATTATGCACGCGACAATGCACAAGAACATGCACAAGACGATGCACAAGGCCATGCACTTAAAGCAGCGCGACGGGGCACTGGATCTGCTCAAGTGGCTGGCGCTATTGAGCATGGTGCTCGATCACCTGCGATATGTCGGTTATTCCGCCGATTGGTTGTATGTGCCGGGACGCCTGGCGTTTCCGTGGTTCTGCCTGGCGATGGCGGCCAATCTGGCGCGCGAGCGGACTACGACGACCGGTAGCCAGTGGCGCTACCTGGGTTGGTTGTTGCTGTTTAGCGCGGTGAGTGAAATTCCTTACCGGATGTTCATTCCGCATCCCGACACCTTGAACGTGCTGCCCACCCTTGCCCTGGGCTTGCTGGTGGTTCGTGGCTGGCAGCAACCGGTGCTTGCATCGCGACTGCTGGCAGCTGGCGCATTGGTGCTGGCGGGCATTTTCTCAGAGCGACTGATGTTCGGTTTCTTTGGCGTGTTGTTGCCGTGGGTGATGCTGCTGGTGTTCCAACGACCCTGGTATTTCGCGCTGTTGGCGGGGCTGGTCTGTCTGGCGGCCAATCAATGGCAGGTGCTGTATCACGCGGCACGGCTGGGCAATCACGCGGCCATTCCGGCCATCGCCGCTTGTCTGATTGCGCCATGGCTCGGGCTGTTCTTGTTGCGACATGCCAAGGGCGTAAATCCACCACCGATGCGGCGCTGGGCGTATGCGCTGTATCCCGTGCATTTCCTCATTCTTTTGGCCTTGCGCCAGGCTATCGCCTGACTCTGTAGGAGCTGGCTTGCCAGCGATTGCGGTGGGTCAGTCGATATAAATGCCGAATGTGACGCCCCATCGCTGGCAAGCCAGCTCCTACAGGAGATCTGCGCTGGATCGACGGTCGTGTTCGGCATGCCATTTCCCGCCATGTCGTAAACGCACCTTTGCGTGGCGCCCGTAGGCATTTGACGACTCCAAGCCAGTCATACCATCGCTACCAAAGGGCACTGCCGAAAAGCCAGTGCCTCACCGAGACGAATGGCGCACCGCCGCCGCTGGGAGAGACGCGATGTTCAGCAAGCAAGACCAGATCCAGGGTTACGACGATGCACTGCTGGCGGCGATGAATGCCGAGGAGCAACGTCAGGAAGATCACATCGAGCTGATCGCGTCGGAGAATTACACCAGCAAGCGTGTGATGCAGGCCCAGGGCAGCGGCCTGACCAACAAATACGCCGAAGGTTACCCGGGCAAGCGCTACTACGGTGGCTGCGAGCACGTCGACAAAGTCGAGGCCCTGGCCATCGAACGCGCCAAGCAACTGTTCGGCGCCGATTACGCCAACGTCCAGCCGCACTCCGGTTCCTCGGCCAACAGCGCCGTGTACCTGGCCCTGCTGCAAGCCGGCGACACCATCCTCGGCATGAGCCTGGCCCACGGCGGTCACCTGACCCACGGCGCCAAAGTGTCGTCCTCGGGCAAGCTGTACAACGCCGTGCAGTACGGCATCGACACCAAGACCGGTCTGATCGACTACGACGAAGTCGAGCGCCTGGCCGTCGAGTGCAAGCCGAAGATGATCGTTGCCGGTTTCTCGGCCTACTCCAAGACCCTCGACTTCCCGCGCTTCCGCCAGATCGCCGACAAGGTCGGTGCGCTGCTGTTCGTCGACATGGCCCACGTTGCCGGTCTGGTCGCCGCCGGTCTGTACCCGAACCCGCTGCCTTATGCCGATGTGGTCACCACCACTACCCACAAGACCCTGCGCGGTCCACGTGGCGGCCTGATCCTGGCCAAGTCCAACGAAGAAATCGAGAAGAAGCTCAACGCGGCGGTTTTCCCAGGTGCCCAGGGCGGCCCGCTGATGCACGTGATCGCCGGTAAGGCGGTGTGCTTCAAGGAAGCGCTGGAGCCCGGCTTCAAGGCTTACCAGCAACAAGTGATCGACAACGCCCAGGCCATGGCCGGCGTGTTTATCAAACGCGGCTACGATGTAGTGTCCGGCGGTACCGACAACCACCTGTTCCTGGTCAGCCTGATCCGTCAGGGCCTGACCGGCAAGGACGCGGATGCCGCCCTCGGTCGCGCCCATATCACTGTGAACAAGAATGCTGTGCCGAACGATCCACAGTCGCCGTTCGTGACCTCCGGCCTGCGCATCGGCACCCCGGCGGTGACCACGCGCGGCTTCAAGGTGACCCAGTGCGTCACGCTGGCCGGCTGGATCTGCGACATCCTCGACAACCTCGGCGATGCCGATGTCGAAGCCAATGTCGCCGAGCAAGTGGCAGCCTTGTGCGCGGACTTCCCGGTTTATCGCTGAGTGCGGTTTTGGAGTAAATGACTATGCAACGCTACTCGGGCTTCGGCCTCTTCAAACACTCTCTCAGCCACCATGAAAACTGGCAGCGCATGTGGCGCACGCCGACCCCGAAAAAGGTCTACGACGTGGTTATTGTCGGCGGTGGCGGGCATGGCCTGGCCACGGCTTACTACCTGGCCAAGGAACACGGCATCACCAACGTGGCCGTGGTCGAAAAAGGCTGGCTGGGCGGCGGTAACACCGCGCGCAACACCACCATCGTGCGTTCCAACTACCTGTGGGACGAGTCGGCCCACCTGTACGAACACGCGATGAAACTGTGGGAAGGCCTTTCCCAGGACCTGAACTACAACGTGATGTTCTCCCAGCGCGGCGTCTACAACCTGTGCCATACCCTGCAGGACATCCGTGATTCCGAACGTCGGGTCAGCGCCAACCGCCTCAATGGCGTCGACGGCGAACTGCTGGATGCCAAGCAAGTGGCTGACGAGATCCCGTACCTCGACTGCTCGAAAAACACTCGCTACCCGGTGATGGGCGCGACCGTCCAGCGTCGCGGCGGCGTGGCCCGTCACGATGCCGTGGCCTGGGGCTTTGCCCGGGCCGCCGACGCCCTCGGCGTGGACCTGATCCAGCAGACCGAAGTGATCGGTTTCCGTAAGGAAAACGGCGTGTGCATCGGCGTGGAAACCAACAAAGGCTTTATCGGCGCCAAGCGCGTCGGCGTGGTGACTGCCGGTAACTCCGGGCACATGGCCAAGCTCGCCGGTTTCCGCCTGCCGATCGAATCCCACCCGCTGCAGGCGCTGGTGTCCGAGCCGATCAAGCCGATTATCGACAGCGTGATCATGTCCAACGCGGTGCACGGCTACATCAGCCAGTCCGACAAGGGCGACCTGGTGATCGGCGCCGGTATCGACGGCTACAACGGCTACGGCCAGCGTGGTTCGTACCCGGTGATCGAGCACACCATCCAGGCCATCGTCGAGATGTTCCCGGTGTTGTCCCGCGTGCGCATGAACCGTCAGTGGGGCGGCATCGTCGACACCACGCCGGATGCCTGCCCGATCATTTCGAAAACCCCGGTACCTAACATGTTCTTCAACTGCGGTTGGGGCACCGGCGGCTTCAAGGCCACACCTGGCTCGGGCAACGTGTTTGCCGCAAGCCTGGCCAAGGGCGAAATGCACCCGTTGGCCGCACCTTTCTCCATCGATCGTTTCCACAACGGTGCGCTCATTGACGAACACGGCGCTGCTGCCGTCGCCCACTAACAGGAGAAATTTCCTATGTTGCATATCTTCTGTCCTCACTGCGGCGAACTGCGCTCCGAAGAGGAATTCCATGCATCCGGCCAGGCGCACATCCCGCGCCCACTGGACCCGAACAGCTGCACCGACGAGGAGTGGGGCGACTACATGTTCTTCCGCGACAACCCGCGCGGTCTGCACCACGAGCTGTGGGATCACGTCGCCGGTTGCCGTCAGTACTTCAACGTCACCCGCGACACCGTGACCTACGAGATTCTCGAAACCTACAAGATCGGCACCAAGCCACAATTCACCGACAAGACCGATAGCCCGAAAGCGGCCAGCACGGCTCTGGGAGAGAAGGTATGAGCCAGATCAATCGCCTGTCCAACGGCGGACGGATCGACCGCAACAAAGTCTTGAGCTTCACCTTCAACGGCCAGAACTACAAAGGCTTTGAAGGCGATTCCCTGGCCGCTGCACTGCTGGCCAACGGCGTCGACATTATCGGTCGCAGCTTCAAGTATTCCCGTCCGCGCGGCATCTTCGCCGCCGGTGCCGAAGAGCCGAACGCGGTGCTGCAGATCGGCGCCACCGAAGCCACGCAGATCCCGAACGTGCGCGCCACGCAACAAGCGCTGTATCAAGGCCTGGTCGCCACCAGCACCAACGGCTGGCCGAGCGTGAACAACGACATGATGGGGATTCTCGGCAAGGTCGGCGGCAAGCTGATGCCGCCGGGCTTCTACTACAAAACCTTCATGTACCCGCAATCGTTCTGGATGACTTACGAGAAGTACATTCGTAAGGCCGCCGGCCTGGGTCGTTCGCCGACCGAGAACGATCCGGACACCTACGACTACATGAACCAGCACTGCGACGTGCTGATCGTCGGTGCTGGCCCTGCCGGCCTGGCGGCTGCACTGGCGGCTGCGCGTAGCGGTGCCCGTGTAATTCTGGCTGACGAACAGGAAGAGTTCGGCGGCAGCTTGCTCGACTCCCGCGAAAGCCTCGACGGCAAGCCTGCGACCGAGTGGGTCGCCAGCGTCATCGACGAACTGAAGAACACCCCGGATGTGCTGCTGTTGCCGCGCGCCACCGTCAATGGCTATCACGACCACAACTTCCTGACCATTCACGAGCGCCTGACCGATCACCTCGGCGACCGCGCACCGATTGGCCAGGTGCGTCAGCGCATTCACCGGGTTCGTGCCAAGCGTGTGGTGCTGGCGACCGGCGCTCACGAGCGCCCACTGGTCTACGGCAACAACGACGTGCCGGGCAACATGCTCGCCGGCGCCATCTCGACCTACGTGCGTCGTTACGGTGTGGCACCGGGCAAGAAGCTGGTGCTGTCGACCAACAACGACCACGCCTACCGCGTTGCCCTGGATTGGCTCGATGCCAGCCTGCAAGTGGTGGCCATCGCCGACGCCCGCAGTAACCCGCGTGGTGCGCTGGTGGAAGAGGCGCGTGCCAAAGGCATCCGCATTCTCACCGGCAGCGCCGTGATCGAGGCCCGTGGCAGCAAGCGCGTGACCGCTGCCCGTGTGGCTGCCATCGACGTCAAGGCCCACGCCGTGACCAGTCCTGGCGAATGGCTTGATTGCGATGTGGTGGCCAGTTCTGGTGGTTACAGCCCGGTGGTTCACCTGGCTTCGCACCTGGGTGGCAAGCCGATCTGGCGCGAAGACATCCTCGGTTTCGTACCGGGTGAAGCACCGCAGAAACGCGTATGCGTCGGTGGCATCAACGGTGTCTACGGCCTTGGCGATTCTCTGGCTGACGGTTTTGAAGGTGGCGCCCGCGCCGCTGCCGAAGCCGGGTTCCAGACGATTGAAGGCGTGTTGCCTAAAGCCCTGAGCCGTCTCGAAGAGCCGACCCTGGCGCTGTTCCAGGTTCCCCATGAAAAGAACACCGCACGGGCGCCGAAGCAATTCGTCGACCTGCAAAACGACGTCACTGCCGCCGCCATCGAACTGGCGACCCGCGAAGGCTTCGAGTCGGTCGAGCACGTCAAGCGCTACACCGCGCTGGGCTTCGGCACCGATCAGGGCAAGCTCGGCAACGTCAACGGCCTGGCCATCGCCGCCCGCTCGCTGAACGTGACCATCCCGCAGATGGGCACCACCATGTTCCGTCCGAACTACACGCCGGTGACTTTCGGCGCCGTGGCCGGTCGTCACTGTGGGCACATCTTCGAGCCGGTGCGTTACACCGCGCTGCATCAATGGCACCTGAAAAACGGCGCCGAGTTCGAAGACGTCGGCCAGTGGAAACGTCCTTGGTACTTCCCGAAATCCGGTGAAGACCTGCACGCCGCGGTCAAGCGCGAATGCAAAGCCGTGCGCGACAGCGTCGGCCTGCTCGATGCTTCGACCCTGGGCAAGATCGATATCCAGGGCCCGGATGCGCGCGAGTTCCTCAACCGCGTCTACACCAACGCCTGGACCAAGCTCGACGTGGGCAAGGCGCGTTACGGCCTGATGTGCAAAGAAGACGGCATGGTCTTCGACGACGGCGTGACGGCTTGCCTGGCCGACAACCATTTCGTCATGACCACCACCACCGGCGGCGCGGCACGCGTGCTGCAGTGGCTGGAGCTGTACCACCAGACCGAATGGCCGGACATGAAGGTGTACTTCACCTCCGTCACCGACCATTGGGCAACCATGACGCTGTCCGGGCCGAACAGCCGCAAGCTGCTCAGCGAAGTCACCGACATCGACTTGAGCAGCGAAGCCTTCCCGTTCATGACCTGGAAAGAAGGCCTGGTCGGCGGTGTGCCGGCGCGAGTGTTCCGGATTTCGTTTACCGGTGAGCTGTCGTACGAAGTCAACGTGCAAGCCGACTATGCGATGGGTGTGCTGGAAAAAATCGTCGATGCTGGCAAGAAGTACAACCTGACCCCGTACGGCACCGAAACCATGCACGTGCTGCGGGCCGAGAAGGGTTTCATCATCGTCGGTCAGGACACTGACAGCTCGATGACCCCGGACGACCTGAATATGGGCTGGTGTGTCGGTCGCACCAAACCGTTCTCGTGGATCGGCTGGCGTGGCATGAACCGTGAAGACTGTGTGCGTGATCAGCGCAAACAGCTGGTTGGCCTGAAGCCGATCGATCCGACCAAATGGCTGCCGGAAGGTGCGCAACTGGTGTTCAACACCAAGCAAGCCATCCCGATGACCATGGTAGGTCACGTGACTTCCAGCTACCTGCACAACTCCCTGGGCTATTCGTTTGCCATGGGCGTGGTCAAGGGTGGGTTGCAGCGGATGGGCGAGCGAGTGTTCGCACCGCTGGCCGATGGCAGCGTGATCGAGGCGGAAATCGTTTCTTCGGTGTTCTTCGATCCGAAAGGCGAACGCCAGAACGTTTAACGGCCACGTGCGGTGCATCTGATGAACCGCGTCGTCTGAATCGCCGGCAAGCCGGCTCCTACAGGGTTTACGCGAATTTGTAGGAGCTGGCTTGCCAGCGATGGCGTCAGATCAGTCACCACAAGCCTCACAACAGAATTCAGGAAAGGTGCTTTATGACCGCAGCCAATGTTTACCAACAACGCCCAACCTCCGGGGCCAAGGCCGAGTCGTCGTTGCATCATGCCGACCTCGCCAGCCTGGTGGGCAAGGGTCGCAAGAACGCCGGCGTGACCGTGCGTGAGAAAAAACTCCTCGGCCACCTGACCATTCGTGGCGACGGCCACGATGCCGCGTTCGCCGCCGGCGTGCACAAGGCCCTTGGCATCGAGTTGCCGGGCGCACTGACCGTCATCGTCAAAGGCGAGACCAGCCTGCAGTGGATGGGGCCGGATGAATGGCTGCTGATCGTGCCGACCGGTGAAGAGTTCGCCGCCGAGCAGAAACTGCGCGAAGCACTGGGCGATCTGCACATTGCAATCGTCAACGTCAGCGGCGGCCAGCAACTCCTCGAACTGAGCGGCCCGAACGTGCGCCAGGTGTTGATGAAGTCCACCAGCTACGACGTGCATCCGAACAACTTTCCGGTGGGCAAAGCGGTCGGCACGGTGTTCGCCAAGTCGCAACTGATGATCCGTCACACCGCCGAAGACACCTGGGAACTGCTGATTCGTCGCAGCTTCTCGGATTACTGGTGGCTGTGGTTGCAGGATGCTTCTGCCGAGTATGGCCTCAGCGTTCAGGCTTGATCACACCGCCACTGTAGGAGCGAGCTCGCTCGCGATGGACTTCAAGGCAACGCGTTGAATCAGAAAGTACGCGTCATTGTTGACCTCCATCGCGAGCAGGGCTCGCTCCTACAGTAGGCATCCACCGATTTCTCAGGAGTCACCGCACCATGAGCCGCGCCCCAGACACATGGATTCTGACCGCCGACTGCCCCAGCGTCCTCGGCACCGTGGACGCGGTGACCCGCTTTCTGTTCGAGCAGGGCTGCTACGTCACCGAGCACCACTCTTTCGATGACCGGCTCTCGGGCCGTTTTTTCATTCGTGTGGAATTCCGTCAACCCGACGGCTTCGACGAGCAATCATTCCGCGCGGGGCTCGCCGAGCGCGGTGAAGCCTTCGGCATGACCTTCGAACTGACTGAACCGAACTACCGGCCGAAAGTGGTGATCATGGTCTCCAAGGCCGATCACTGCCTCAACGATTTGCTTTATCGCCAGCGCATCGGCCAATTGTCGATGGACGTGGCCGCAGTGGTCTCCAACCACCCGGACCTCAAGCCACTGGCTGACTGGCACCAGATTCCCTACTACCACTTCCCGCTGGACCCGAACGACAAGCCGTCGCAAGAGCGTCAAGTGTGGCAGGTGATCGAAGAGTCCGGTGCCGAGCTGGTGATCCTTGCGCGTTACATGCAAGTGCTGTCGCCAGAGTTGTGCCGCAAGCTCGATGGCAAGGCAATCAACATCCACCACTCCCTGCTGCCGGGTTTCAAGGGCGCCAAGCCCTATCACCAGGCTTACAACAAGGGGGTGAAACTGGTGGGCGCCACGGCGCATTACATCAACAACGACCTGGATGAAGGCCCGATCATTGCCCAGGGTGTGGAGGCAGTGGACCACAGCCATTACCCGGAAGATTTGATCGCCAAAGGGCGGGATATCGAAGGGCTGACACTGGCGCGGGCGGTGGGTTATCACATTGAGCGCCGCGTGTTTTTGAACGCCAACAGAACGGTCGTTCTTTAGATCGCCATCGCTGGCAAGCCAGCTCCCACAGGGCTTTGTGTCGTTCACAAATCCTGTGCTCACCCCAATCACTGTGGGAGCTGGCTTGCCAGCGAAGGGGCCCTTACAAACAACGCAAGACAAACAGGCAATAACCCGAGTACTTAACGCGCTGCCTGCCTGGGCAACGCGGTTCCATAAAAACAACAGCGAGGTGAAAGCATGTCTGGCAATCGTGGTGTGGTGTATCTCGGCGCTGGCAAGGTCGAAGTACAGAAGATTGACTATCCGAAAATGCAGGACCCGCGCGGTCGCAAGATCGAGCACGGGGTCATTCTCAAAGTGGTTTCCACCAACATCTGTGGTTCCGACCAGCACATGGTGCGCGGGCGTACTACGGCGCAAACCGGCCTTGTGTTGGGCCACGAAATCACCGGCGAAGTGATCGAGAAGGGCAGCGACGTCGAGAACCTGAAAATCGGCGACCTGGTGTCCGTACCGTTCAACGTGGCTTGCGGGCGCTGCCGTTCCTGCAAGGAAATGCACACCGGCGTGTGCCTGAGCGTCAACCCGGCCCGCCCGGGCGGTGCTTACGGTTATGTCGACATGGGTGACTGGACCGGTGGCCAGGCGGAATACGCCATGGTGCCGTACGCCGACTTCAACCTGTTGAAACTGCCGGATCGCGACCGGGCGATGGAAAAAATCCGCGACCTGACCTGCCTCTCCGACATCCTGCCGACCGGCTATCACGGTGCCGTGACTGCCGGCGTTGGCCCAGGCAGCACCGTGTACATCGCTGGTGCCGGTCCGGTCGGTCTGGCGGCGGCGGCTTCGGCTCGTCTGTTGGGCGCGGCGGTGGTGATCATCGGTGACGTCAACACCGTTCGCCTGGCCCATGCCAAGGCCCAGGGTTTCGAGATCGCCGACCTGTCCCTCGACACGCCGCTGCACGAACAGATCGCCGCATTGCTGGGCGAGCCGGAAGTTGACTGCGCCATCGACGCCGTCGGCTTCGAAGCCCGTGGCCATGGCCATGACGGCGTGAAACACGAAGCCCCGGCTACCGTGCTCAACTCGCTGATGGGCGTGGTGCGTGTCGCCGGCAAGATCGGCATTCCCGGCCTCTACGTGACCGAAGACCCGGGTGCTGTCGACGCTGCCGCGAAAATGGGCAGCCTGAGCATCCGCTTCGGGCTGGGCTGGGCCAAGTCCCACAGCTTCCACACCGGCCAGACGCCGGTAATGAAGTACAACCGCGCGCTCATGCAAGCGATCATGTGGGACCGTATCAACATCGCCGAAGTGGTGGGCGTTCAGGTGATCAGCCTGGATCAGGCTCCGCAGGGTTATGGCGAGTTTGATGCGGGCGTGCCGAAGAAGTTTGTGATCGATCCGCACAAGATGTTCAGCGCGGCGTAAGTTTTCACGCAATAAAAAACGGCGACCTTCGGGTCGCCGTTTTGTTTGGGCGGTGTATCCATTTTGTGGCGAGGGAGCTTGCTCGCGCTGGACTGCGAAGCGGCCCTGAATCATGAGCGTGGGGTCTATCAGTTATACCGTGGTGGGTGGTTTGCGACGGCTGCGCGGCCGAGCGCGAGCAAGCTCCCTCGCCACAAAAGCACACTCGCAAAAGCGGATCAGTGTTTTCAAAGCGCCGCCAACGCCCCTTGGTACAGCACCGGCCCTGTCGGTTGTCCGGTCGGCGAGCCACCCTTCGGTTCAAGGCTGACCGCCAGCGCAATCGGCTTGCCGATCAGCGCTTTCTGCGTCTCGCTCAATTCGACCTTGCCTTTGCCTTTCGGCGGAATCACGCCGAGGGAAATCGGCTTGCCGTCCGCCGGTATCGCCCACAGTTCCAGGCTGCGATCCGGCCCGATTGCGGCCAACGCCAGTGGCTCGACTTGCAGGTAATCCTCGTGAGCCTGCACGCGCAACGCCGGCTGCGCGTCGGCGCTTACCAGCGTGGCGCTGTAGCGGGCGTCGTCGGGGAGGTAGAGGACGCCGAGCGTCACTGCGACCAGCAGCGAGCAAACCGCCGCCGTCATTCGCAGCCAATTCCAGAACGGACGCTTCTCTGGCACGTGCAGCTCTTGTGGTTCGATCCGCGCGGTAATGCCTTGCCAGACGCGATCCGGCACCGGCTGCTCCGGCAGGGCATCGGTCAGGCTGACCAGGCTTTCCTGCCACTGTGCCAGTTCTGCGCGCAAGGCCGCATCTTCCAGCAACAGCTGTTCGAAACGCCGGCGCGCGGTGGCAGGCATCAGGCCAATGGCATAGTCGGCGGCGAGGGCGCGGCGCAGGGTCGGGGTTCGATAGTTCATGATTCAAGGCACCTGCGCAGGCGTTCCATGCCGCGGCGGATCCAGGACTTCACCGAGCCCAGCGGCGCGGCCAGGTGTTCGGCCAGTTCGGAACACGACAGTCCCTGGAAATAGGCGACGGTAATCGACTGGCGCTGCATGCCTTCGAGGCTGTCCAGGCAACGGTTCAAGGCGCTGGCTTCGCGAGCTCTGTCCAGTTGCTCGTGGGCCGATGGGCTTTCATCCACGAGCCTCTGTTCTTCGAGATCACTCAATGGCCGATCGCGGTGTTTGCGCAACTGGTCGATGGCCTGATGACGGGTGATGTTGATCATCCAGGTCAACGGCGCCGACAGATGCGCTTCGTAGCGCGGTGCGTTGTTCCAGATGCGTACGAAGCTCTCTTGCAATACCTCTTCGGCCAGGTCCGGACGGCCCATGAAGCGCAGCGCTACCCCGTGCAGGCGCGGGCCGACACTGCGGTACAGCGTCTCGAAGGCGCGGCGGTCGCCCAGTGAACACTGGGCCAGCAGTTGCCTGAGCTGATCGGCGTCGGTGATGGGAATGGTGGTTCTCCCGGAAAGCGGAGCAGGGGGCCGGTTGCAGGCAGAGGTTAGTTCACGGCGCGCAGTTGTTCCATTCACGGCGACCACCTCGGGCGGACCGCCGCCCTCGATGCGCGAGGGCGGCGGCACGGCTCAGCCTTTGGGCATCAGCACCTTGTCGATGACCTGAATCACCCCGTTGGACTGGTACACGTCGTAGGTGGTGATGTCAGCGACGTCGCCCTTTTCATCCTTGATGGTGATGTTGTGCGGGCCGTTCATCATGGCCCACAGTTTGCCGCCGGCCACCGTGGTCAATTCGGCCTTGCCGCCACCTGCTTTGATTTTCTCGGACAGGGTCATCATGTCGAGTTTTCCGGCGACCACGTGGTAGGTGAGTATGTGGGTCAGCGTGGCCTTGTTGGCCGGTTTGAGCAGGGTGTCGACGGTGCCCGCGGGCAGGGCGGCGAAGGCCGAGTTGACCGGGGCGAACACGGTGAACGGACCTTTGCCCTTGAGGGTGTCGACCAGGCCGGCGGCTTTTACTGCGGCGACCAGGGTGGTGTGATCGGCGGAGTTCACTGCGTTATCGACGATGTCCTTGCTTGGCAGCATGGTCTGGCCGCCGACCGTGACGGTGTCGTGGCCCATGTCCGCCGCTTGCACGGTGTTGAGGACGAGTCCGCCACCAAGGGCCAGGGTCAGCAGGCTGGCAATCAATGGCGTTTTGATCGTAGTGCGTTTCATGGTGATGATCCTTGTGATGAGAATCGGCCAGGAGTGTCTGTCCGTGCTTGATATACGGGCGTGGGGGCAGGCTGGATGCAGAGCGGGGGAAGTTTTTCCTGTAGGAGCGAGCTTGCTCGCGATGGAGGTTAACGAAGACGGGGACTGCCTGGATAAACGCAGCGCCCTGGAGTCCATCGCGAGCAAGCTCGCTCCTACAGGGGGCCGGGAACAATCCTTGAGGGCGTCAGTCCAATGCACAGTTTTTCGCCGCCCATTGCCGGGCGGTGTTCATCGAGGATGTCTGAATGAAGATTTCACGCGGTTTTGCACTGGCATCACTCCTGACCCTGGCTGCCAGTCCGGCCTTTGCACAGTTCAATCTGATCGATGCAGCCAATGTCATTGCCGGCATGAAGGGCGATGACACGGCCGCGACCGCCGCACCGACGCCGCAGACTGCCGATTTGCTGAGCACCCTCAGTGAATTGGACATCACCCCAGAGCAAGCCATCGGCGGCGCCGGGGCAATGCTGGGCCTGGCGAAGAACCAGTTGAGTTCGACCGACTACGCGCAATTGGCCAAAAGCGTGCCGGGCATCGACATGCTCTCGGGTGGCGGTGAGTTGGGCGCGCTGGCCGGCCTGCTCGGCTCCAGCGGCAAAGCGGCAGGGCTGGATAACGCCCTGGGCAACGTCAAGGACACCAACGACCTGAACAACGCCTTCAGCGCCCTGGGCATGGACAGCGGCATGATCGGCCAGTTTGCTCCGGTGCTCCTGCAGTACCTCGGTCAGCAGGGCGTTGGCGGTACGCTGTTGAGCAGCCTGGGCAGCATCTGGGGCACCGGCATCGGTAGCTGATTCAGCAGCGCTCGGCGCGCAAGGCGTCGATGCGCCGGTCCTTCTCGATCCAGAGCTGGTTGACCCAGTTCTGGATGTTCTCGCGAAACACCGGATCGTTTTCGTAATCGCCCTGCCATAGCGCCGGGTCGAGCTCGCGGGTCTTGATGTCGATGATGACCCTTGGCAGATTGCCGCTGATCAGATCCCAGAACCCCGGAATCTTCTGCTGCGGGTAAACCACCGTCACATCGAGAACGGCGTCCAGTTGTTCGCCCATTGCCGCCAGCACGAATGCCACGCCGCCAGCCTTGGGCTTGAGCAGGTGAGTGAACGGCGACTGCTGTTGAGCGCTTTTCGCTGCGGTGAAGCGCGTACCTTCCAGATAGTTGACCACCGTCACCGGCTGGCGCTTGAACAGCTCGCAGGCCTTTTTGGTGATCTCCAGGTCCTTGCCCGCCAGCTCCGGGTGTTTGGCCAGGAACGCCTTGCTGTAGCGCTTCATGAACGGGTAGTCCAGCGCCCACCACGCCAGGCCCAGGAAGGGTACCCAGATCAGCTCTTTCTTGAGGAAGAATTTGAAGAACGGTGTGCGCCGGTTCAGCGTCTGGATCAGCGCCGGGATGTCGACCCAGGATTGATGGTTACTGATCACCAGATACGAGGTATCGCGGCGCAGATCTTCACCGCCACGGATGTCCCATTGGGTGGGGATGCAGACGCGGAAAATCAGCTTGTCGATTTCCGACCAGGTTTCGGCGATCCACATCACCGACCATGAGGCGTAATCGCGCAAGCGGCCGGGCAGGATCAGTTTGAGCAGGGCAAACACCATCAACGGCCCGATCAGGACCAGGGTGTTGAGCAGAAGCAGCAGGGTCACGAAACAGCCGGTGAGCAGGCGGCGCATAAGTCACTCGTGGAAGCGGTTGGGCGCGCCATGATAAGCAGCTTCGCGCGACAGGCCAAATCGGCGGATGACGAATGTTTCACCTTCGAATGGCTATGCTCGACGCTGAAGTTGTATTGAATAGGCTGGCCTCTTCGCGGGCAAGCCCGCTCCCACAGTGTTCGTGTCGAGTGCGAAACCTGCGAACAATGCAAAAACCTGTGGGAGCTGGCTTGCCTGCGAAGGGACCTCAGGGGCGAACGAATGGCTCAACGACTGTCTAAAACCTCGCATCCGACGCCCCATTTTCCAAGGAAGTCCAAGACGTGAAATCGCTCCTCGCACTGCTTTCCCTCCTGGCCCTGCCGGTCATGGCCGCCGAGCCGACCCTGTACGGGCGTTACGAATACATCGCCCTGCCGGAAATCGGCGGGCAGGTCCTCAAGGCGAAAATGGACACCGGCGCCCTGACCGCATCCCTGTCGGCCAAGGACATCGAAACCTTCAAGCGTGACGGCGAAGACTGGGTGCGTTTCCGCCTGGCCACCAAGGATGCGGGCAACCAGGTCTACGAACACAAGGTCGCGCGCATCAGCAAGATCAAGACCCGCTCCGAAGAGGACGAGGAGGACAGCGAAGTCGTCGCGCCGACCAAGCGTCCGGTGGTCGATCTGGAGCTGTGCCTGGGGCACGTCAAGCGCACGGTCGAGGTCAACCTGACAGACCGCAGCAGCTTCAACTACCCGTTGCTGATCGGCGCCAAGGCATTGCGTGAGTTTGGCGCGGCGGTGAATCCGGCTCGGCGATTTACGGCCGACAAGCCGGACTGCTGATTTTTCGAAGGCTTAAAGCCTGGGCATCGTCGCAATCATCGAAGGCCGCTGGCTCACCTCGAAGTACCACGCCGCCAGTTGCGGATTCGCCGTGCGCCAATCCAGATCCGGATGGCGCAGGTCCAGGTAACCCAGTGCACAGGCCACGCTGATCGCGGCCACGTCGAAGTGGCAGGTCAGCTCGGCAATCGCGTCCTTTTCCAGCAGGGCCAGGGCGCGGCGGATCTTGTCGCGCTGGCTGTCGAGCCATTCGTCCCAGTGTTTCTCCGGGGCACGCAGGGCGACTTCGTAGCGCACCAGCACGGCCGCGTCCATGATCCCGTCGGCAAGTGAGGCGAGGGTCAGGCGCCGCCAGCGGGCCGAGCCTTCGCGTGGGATCAGTGGGTTGCCGACGTGCTGCTGATCGAGGTAGTCGAGGATGACCCGGCTGTCATGGATGACATTGCCATCGGCCAGGCGCAGCGCAGGGATTTTGCTCAGGGGGTTGTCGTCGATCAGGGTCAGGTCCGGGGTAACCGGGGTGAGGACGCTGGTCTGCAGCGCCACGCGGTCCTGTTGACCGGTTTCGTGCAGCAGTACCATGACTTTGCGAACGAAGGGAGAGAGCGGGTTGTGGTACAGGGTCATGCTCGGGGCGGACATGGGAGCGTCTCGATCGGTGGCAGAGTCGGGCAGCATAGCGTGTTGGGGCGATAGCTCAATATCCCAAACAACGCAGGCCTCATGTAGGAGCGAGCTTGCTCGCGATGGACCTGAGAACGCCGCTGGGTGTCAGATTCCCCGCGTTATCGTTAACGACCATCGCGAGCAAGCTCGCTCCTACAGGGGGTCAGCGGCGTTGCAGGAGGCCGCGTAGGGCTAGCACAGCCGGGATGCCCAGCCCCACCCAGCTCAGTGAATCCCACACACCATCCCCGAGCAACGCGGCGAACAGCCCTGCCGCGCTGAGCACCGCGATGACGCTGGGAATGGCAAAGACCTTGCGGAAATTCGACTGCCGGGGCTTCATGCCACGTTCTCCGCTTTTTCCAGCACAGGCCTGGCAGCCTTGCGCCGCACCACCCACAGATAGACTCCGCTGCCGAGCACAATGATGGTCAGCACATCCAGGGTTGCCCAGAGGATTTGCATCGGCATCCCGCCGTAGTCACCAAAGTGCAGTGGTTGTGACATGCCCATGGCATCCATGTACCAGGGCCGCTCGGCCACGGCGGTGACTTGCAGGGTGCTGGCGTCGATCAGTACCGGTGTCAGCAGGTGCGAGGTCAGGTGCGTGCTGCCTTTCATGAACACCGCGTAATGGTGCTCGCTGGAAAACCGTGTGCCGGGGAAGGCGATGAAGTCCGGCTGCATGCCCGGCGCGACGTCCTTGGCGATATCGAGCAAACGGGTGGCGGGCGCCAGTTGCGTCAGCGGTGGCGCATCGCGGTACGGCGCGACCATCGCGCTCAGGCTGTCGTTGCGCCAGGCAGCAATGATCAGATCGGCGCAAGCACTGATCACGCCGGTCACGCCGACCACCAGGGCCCAGGTCAAGGTCACGATGCCGATCAGGTTATGCAGGTCGAGCCAGCGCAGGCGGGTGGATTTGTCCTGGCGCACGGTGGCGAACTTCAGGCGGCGCATGAATGGCAGGTACAAGACGGTGCCGGAGACGATCGCCACCACGAACAGAATCCCCATGAACGCCAACAGCAGTTTGCCCGGCAAGCCGGCAAACATGTCCACGTGCAGGCGCAGCATGACCATCATGAAACCACCGTTGGCCGACGGCATCTCCAGGGCCTCGCCGGTACGGGCGTCGAGCATGAAGGTGTGGGACGAATTGGGTTCAGTGCCGGCGGTGGGGGCCATGATCGCAATCGCGGCATTGGGCTCGTCGTCCTCGAAGCCGAAATACTGCAAGACTTCGCCAGGGCGATGCTTTTCAGCCGCCGCTACCAGCTGCTGCAAGTCAAGCAGCGGGGTGTCTGCCGGCATCTGCTTCAGCTCGGCTGCATCACCGAGGAGGTGGTCGATCTCGTGATGGAAGATCAACGGCAGGCCGGTCAGTGCCAGCAGCAACAGGAACACCGTGCAAATCAGGCTGGTCCAGGTATGAACAGCGGACCAGCGGCGAATTGTTTTACTTTTCATTTCATAGCCTTCAGAAAAACCAAAGCCGTCCTTTGGGGACGGCTTGGTCATTGGGCGTATCAGCTCAACGTGTTACCACTTGTAGGTTGCACTGGCGACGACACTGCGCTGGTCGCCGTAGTAGCAATAGAAGCTATCGCAAGTCGAGATGTAGTCCTTGTCGAACAGGTTGGTGGCGTTAACGGCCAGCGAAGCGCCCTTGAGGCTGTTGTCCAGGCGGCCGAGGTCGTAGTGTACCGCGGCGTCGAACACCGTGTAGGCACCGGCCTTGCCCAGCCAGGTATTGGCCTCGTCGCCGTAAGTGTTGCCGGTGTAGCGCGCGCCGGCGCCGATGCCGAAGCCATCGAGCACGCCGTTGTGCCAGGTGTAGTCGCCCCACACCGATGCTTGCTGGTTAGGCATCAGTTGCAGGCGATTGCCCTTGAACGCCCCGTCTTGCACTTCGGACCTGGCCAGGGTGTAGGCGGCGGTGACCTTGAGGTTTTCGGTCACGTCGGAAACGGCTTCCAGCTCCAGGCCTTTGACCCTTACTTCGCCGGTCTGGCTGGTGACCGTCACGTTGCCCACATTGTTGGTGACGGAAACGTTTTTCTGGGTCAGGTCATACACAGCGGCCGTCAGTAGTGTGTTGCTGCCCGGTGGCTGGTACTTGATACCCAGTTCCCACTGCTTGCCCTCGGTCGGCTTGAACGAATCGGTCGGCGAGGCGACGGCATTGCTGGCCGGCTGGAACGATTCGGCGTAGGACAAGTAAGGCACGAAGCCCGAGTCGAACACATAGCTGATCGCCGCGTTGCCGCTGAAGTTCTTGTCGCGCTCGGTGTTGGTGGCATCACCCTTGTTGAAGAATTTGGTGCCGGTATGGACCCAGTCTTCACGACCGCCGAGGGTCAGGCGCCATTGGTCGAGGGCCATTTGATCCTGGACGTACAGACCGGTCTGGTAGGTCTTCTGGTCATAGTCATAAAACGCCGAGGAGCGTGGTGGACGGGTGATCGGCAAGCCATAGACCGGATCGTTGACGTTGATGGCCGGTGCGTTGCCAAAGATCGAGGTGTAGTTGGTGTTGCTGCGCTGGTGGTCCAGGCCGATCAACAGCGTGTGATTAATGTCGCCGGTGGCGAAGTCGGCCTGGAGGTTGTTGTCCACGGCGAACTGGCTGATGTCTTCGTCGACATTGGTCGTGCCGCGCCCGGTGTTGCCTTCATCGTCTACGACAAAGCCGATGGAGGGAAAGTAGCTGTTGACGGTCACCGTCTGGAACGACAGGTCCGACTTGGTGTAGCGCAGGTTCTGGCGGAACTGCCATACATCGTTCAAGCGATGCTCGAAGGCATAACCCAGTGCGTAATAGGTGCGGTCGTAGAAATCGTAGTCCGGATCACCCAGGTTCTTGTGGTGCGAGATCTTGCCGAACGGCATGTCGATCTTGGTGCCCTGAATCGGATAGAACTGGCTGGTAACGCCGGTATCGTCACGGGTGAACTGCGTCAGCAGGGTGAAACGGGTGTCTTCGTCGATGTTCCAGGTCAGGCTTGGCGCAATGTTGTAGCGCTTGTCATCGATATGGTCGATCTGGGTGCCGCCGTCACGCACCACGCCGCTCACGCCATAGAGAAACCGGCCTTCGTCGTCGATCTTGCCGGTGCTGGCGAAG
Source organism: Pseudomonas sp. AP3_22 TE3818 (assembly GCF_053628995.1). Taxonomy (NCBI): domain Bacteria; kingdom Pseudomonadati; phylum Pseudomonadota; class Gammaproteobacteria; order Pseudomonadales; family Pseudomonadaceae; genus Pseudomonas; species Pseudomonas sp. AP3_22 TE3818. Next base: position 602,493 of record NZ_JBRJHL010000001.1, read on the forward strand.
TTGATCTGGCGATGGTTGTCGCTTCCGTACTGCAGCTGGATCTCGCTGTTGGCTTCGGCGCTCGGGCGACGGCTGACCATGTCCAGCAGGCCGCCTGGCGGGGTCTGGCCGTACACGGACGAGGCCGGGCCGCGCAGCAAGGCCAGGCGGTCGAGGTTCCAGGTTTCCTGTTTCGGGTTGGCGTAGACGCCTTTTGGCAGGGGCAGGCCGTCGAGGAATTGAGTCGGCTCGAAACCTCGCACGCGCAACCAGTCAGCGCGGGTGTCGCTGCCGTAGCTGCTGGCAGTGATGCCCGGCAGGTAGCGCACGGCGGCGTCAAGGGTATGCGCGTTGCGGTCGTCCATCTGCTCGCGAGTGACGACTGAAATCGAGCGTGGTGCCTCGACCAGCGCAGTATCGGTCTTGGTGCCGGCGGCGGTGCGCTTGGCCACGTAGCCTTGCACCGGGCCCCAGGCACTTTCAGCGTCTTCCACGCCAATCACGCTGGTTGCCGGCAGAGCCATCACGCCCTCGGGCACGGCCACCAGGCTGTAGGTGCCGGCACTGCTTTGCTCCAGTTGCAGCCCGGTGCCACGCAGGGCCTCGCGCAGGGCGCCGGCGGCGTCGAACTGGCCGTTGACTGGCGCCGAGGTTTTGCCTGCCGCCAGGGATGGGTTCAACGACAAGGCCAGGCCGGCCTGGCTGGCGATCTGGTTCAGGGTGCTGGCCAATGGTGCGGCTGGCAGGTTGTAGGCGCGAACGCTTGACGCCTGCTCAGCGGCGACCAGTTGGCTGCAGGCCAAAGGGGTGCAAAGGGCAACGGCGACCGCCAGCAAACTGGGGCGCAACAGGGTGTTCAGCGAACGGGACATACAGCGGCTCCTGAATGGAAACATTTCTCAATTGCCTGTGTGCCGAACGAGAATCAGAAAGTGATAGGGCTGGATGGAAATAATTTCTATTCAGTGTTTGGCTTTTGTAGGAGCTGGCTTGCCAGCGATGCACTCAAAAGCACCGCGTTTATCCAGTGAGCGCGCGTTATCGTTAACGACCATCGCTGGCAAGCCAGCTCCTACAATGGATGCCTTGCTCAGGGCTTGGCTTCGGCCTTCGCTTTCACCGTCACCCACCATTGCGTGTGCTGTTCGATCTGCACGGGCAGGGTCGGCAGCAGGGCATTGAGCGCCAGGTCGGTATCACGCAGGGGGAAGCTGCCAGTGATGCGCAGGTCGGCCACTTCCGGCGCAACGCCGACGTAACCGGTTCGATAGCGACCGATTTCATGCACCAGATCTTCCAGCCGCGTGTTGTCCACCACCAGCATGCCCCGGGTCCAGGCATCCGCGCCAAAGTTGACGGCCAGAACCGGACCCAGGCCGTTATTGCGGATCAACACCTGCTGGCCTTCGCGCAGAATCTGTTCATCCGGGCTGGACTCGGGGTGAGCCGCCACCGCCGACTGCAACACACTCAGGCGTGTGCCTTCTTCTTCACGCTTGACCAGAAACCGCGTACCCAGCGCGCGCATGCTGCCTTCACGGGTTTCGACGATGAACGGCCGGGGATCGCCGTGACCGGTTTCAACCAGGATCTCGCCTTCCTGAAGCACGATGCGCCGCTGCTTCTCATCGAAGCGCACATCCAGCGCACTGTGGGTGTTCAGATTGACCAGCGTGCCATCGGTCAGGCGCAGGGTGCGCTGCTCGCCAACAGCGGTGCGCTGGTCGGCCAGCCAGTAATCGATCGGCAGGTAACGTGGCCCGGCAAATAGCGCCAAACCGATCACGGCCACCACGCTCGCCACGCCATTGCCGAGCTTGCGCACCCGTCGGCGGATGCCTTCGCGCGATTGCAGCAGGGCAGTGCGGGCCGGGCCACTGGCTGCGTTGAAGCGTTGGTCGAGCATGCCCAACTGGCGCCAGGCGCGGGCGTGCTCTTCGTGGGCAGCGTGCCATTTGGCGAATTCTTCGCGCTCTACCGGGTTGGCGCCATCCATGGACAACTGCCAGGCAATCGCTGCGTCCAGCACGTTGGCCGATACCGGTTTGGAACTGAGCGGGTTCATGTCGGCTCACCGTACAGCGCGATGTAGCACTGGCGAATGCCCTGGGCCAGGTACTGGCGCACCCGCGGCACCGATACCCCAAGGCGCTTGGCGATTTCTGCGTGGCCAAGACCGTCGAGACGGTTGTAGAGGAACGCTGCCCGGGCCTTGGTGGAAAGCTTGCCGAGCAAACGGTCGATGTTTTTCAGGTCCTCGAGGATCATGTGCTGCTCTTGCGCCGACGGTTGTTCGGCTTCGGGAATCAGCATCAGCTCGGTGAGGTAAGCCTGTTCCAGTGCGGCGCGACGGAAATAATCGAACAGCAGGCCCTTGGCGATGGCTACCAGAAATGCCCGCGGTTCGCGTGGTTCCTTCAGTTCCTCACGGCCCAGCAAGCGCACGAACGTGTCCTGGCTCAGGTCTTCGGCCCGCTGCGGGCAGGCGACGTTGCGTCGAAGCCAGGCCAATAGCCAACCGCGATGGTCGCGATATAACGCACCGACGAGCTCACTTTGAGGGCTTGGGACTGACGACACGCCGCATCACCGCTTGGGAAGTATTAACTAACGAGAATTGTTCGCGATTGTGGCAGAGGCGCGGGAGGTCCGCAATCGGCGTTGGTCGGGAGACCGCGTCATCGTTCATCGCGGGCAAGCCCGCTCCCACAGGGGTTTCGGTACTCCTGTGGGAGCGGGCTTGCCCGCGATGAGGCCAGAGCAGGCGCCGAAGACTAGAAGGACGGCGCTTGTTGCCGACGCTTCCACTGATTCAGGCGCTGTTGCAAATTCAACGGGCTATGAATCTGCTGCTGCCGTGCGCGGCTGAACAGGATCAGCGCCAGTTCAGCGGTGGCCAGGGCGTCGGCACTGGCGTTGTGACGTTCGAAGACTTCGAGCTTGAACCAGTCGATCCAGTCGTCCAGCCCTGCCTCGCGAAAGTGCGCCTGGGGGCATAGCAGCGGTGCAATGTCCGCCACGTCCAGAAACGGATGCTGCAACTTGAAACCCAGATGATCTTTCAGCGCACGGCCGAGCATGTGCTGGTCAAACGGCGCGTGGAAGGCCAGTACCGGACTGTCACCGAGGTACTCCATCAGGTCGACCAGCGCTTCTGCGGGATCGCTGCCCGCCGCAATGGCGCTGGGGCCAATGCCGTGGATCAGCACACTGGGGCCGAGTTTTACTTGCGGATATTGCAAGGTGCGTTCGAACTGCTGACGAAAGTCGATAGCCCCGTCCTCGATCGCTACCGCGCCAATCGACAACACATGGTCCTTGTTCAGGTTCAGCCCGGTGGTTTCCAGATCGAGCACCACCCAGCGCTGTTCACGCAGGCTGCATTCGCCCAGGGCGGCAGCGGCCGGCAAGCGTTCCAGGCGATGTTGCAGGTCGGCGGGCAGGGTCGGGCTCGGCGGGCGCAGCCAGGAAAACAGGCTCATAACTGATACCGCAAGGTCAGGCTGCTCTGCAGGCGTTGGGCCTGACGCAGGGACTCACGCAGGATGCGCCGGTCCAGGTGATTGAGGCTGTCGGGATCGACCCGGTTCGAGTAGGGAAAATTCTCCCGGGTCTGTAATTGATGTTGCTGCATGCGGGTTTGCTGGATGAAGTGATAGGCCTCTTCATACGCGGCGCCGTCCAGGGGTTCGATGACCTCTTTGGCGACCAATTGGCGAAAACGCTCCAGCGTGTTATTGGCCTCGATGCCATGGGCCAGGGCCAACAGCCGGGCGCCGTCGACAAATGGGGTCAGCCCCTGAATTTTCAAATCCAGGGTGGCCTTCTCGCCATTTTTGCGCGTCAGCACGAACTCGCGCAAACGCCCTACGGGCGGGCGATTGCGCAGCGCATTCTCGGCCATCATGCGCTGGAACAAACGATTGTCGCCGACCTGATCGAGAATGCCCCGACGCAACTGCTCGCAGCCTTGCTCGCTACCCCAGACCACGCGCAAATCGAAATAGATGCTCGAACCCAGCAGATTCTCCGGGGTGGCCTCGCGGATGAACGCCGCAAAGCGCCGCGCCCATTCGGCCCGGGACAGGCACAGCTCGGGGTTGCCGGCCATGATATTGCCCTTGCACAAGGTGAAGCCGCACAGCGCCAGGCTCTGGTTGATCTGCTGGGCGATGGGCAACAGCTTGCCGCGAATCTCGGCGGCATGGGCCGCATCCCTGGCTTCGAACAGAATACCGTTGTCCTGATCGGTGTGCAGGGTCTGCTCGCGACGGCCTTCACTGCCGAAGCACAGCCAACTGAATGGCACGCCGGGATCACCTTTTTCGGCGAGGGTCAGTTCGATCACCCGGCACACGGTGTGATCGTTGAGCAGGGTAATGATGTGGGTGATCTGCGTCGAAGACGCGCCATGGGCCAGCATGCGCTCGACCAGTTGACCGATTTCGCCCCGCAGCGCCACCAGGTTTTCCACCTTCTGCGCGTTGCGGATGGTGCGCGCCAGGTGCACCAGGTCGACCCGTTGCAGGGAAAACAGATCGCGCTCGGAAACCACGCCGCACAAGCGTTGGTCCTTGACCAGGCAGACATGGGCGATGTGACGCTCGGTCATGGCTATCGCCGCGTCGAATGCACTGTGATCCGGCGACAGGAAAAACGGCGCCCGGGTCATGTGCCCTTCGATGGCTTCATTGAAATCACTGCTGCCGTTGGCCACGGTCTGACGCAGGTCGCGCAGGGTGAAAATCCCCAGGGGCGCCTTGAGTTCATCGACCACCACGATGCTGCCGACCTGTTGTTCGTGCATCAACGTCACGGCTTCGCGCAAGGGTGTCTGCGGGGCGCATGACACCGGGTGGCGCATGGCCAATTCACCCAGTCGGGTATTGAGCGAATATTGGGTGCCGAGGGTTTCCACGGCTTTTTGCTGCACTTGCTGGTTGACCTGATCCAGCAGGCTGCTGACGCAGCGCAGGGCGAAGTTGCGGAAGGTGTCCGATAGCGAAAACAGGCGGATGAACGCCGGCTTGTTCAGTTGCAGGCAAAAGGTGTCTTCGCCGGCCAGATGCTCGGTACGGGTCGCCCGTTCACCCAGCAACGCCGCGAGGGGAAAACATTCGCCGGTAGTGATCTCGAAGACTGTTTCGGTGCCACCTTTTGCCGTATCCGGACGCTCGCCCACGACCCGGCCTTGCTTGACGATATAGAAGTGCTCGACCGGGCCGTCGGCGGGTTTGATGATGCTCTCGCCGGGAGCGTAAAAACGCAGCTGACATTGCTCGACCAGATACGCCAGGTGAGCGTGTTCCATCTGGTTGAAGGGCGGGAAGCGCTGCAGGAATTGCAACGTGCCCTGGATGTTCTGCAACACCGCGGTTTTCCCTGCCTGTGTGAAGGCGTCCGCTTTACTCATAACCATTACCGCAGTCTTTTTTGAATTGTTGTAGTCGGATGACCGGACCATGGTCGGCCCCTGTGGCCGGGGTGCCCATTGGACGTAAGTCTAGGTAGGTAATCTGCGTGAGGGAATGTCGGAAAACTCTTACGCAATTGAGAGAGAAATCTCTCTATCTTGGTATTGGAAAAGTATCCGACGAAGTGCACATTGATGGTCTGCTTAGCGATGTCTCACCACTGTGCTAGGGAATTGTATTGAACATGTAGAGAAAGCCATGTCCGACCACGATATTTTGAGCGATGCCGAGCGCGAAGCGCTGAGTGCCGTCATGCTGGAACCTGACCTGCCACTGCAACGGGTGTTGATCGTCGACGACGATAAAGACGCCCGGGAACTGCTGTCAGAGATCCTTGCGTTGGAGGGGATTCGCAGCAGGACAGCAGCCAGTGGCGAAGCGGCACTCAATATCCTGGTGGCTGAGGCAGAAATCAAAAAGCTCTCGATCGGATTACTGATCACCGACCTGCGGATGGGCCATGTAGATGGGTTGGATCTGATTCGTCAGGTACGCGAGTCGGTACGGGCGGCATTGCCGATCATCATAGTGTCGGGTGACGCCGACGTGAAAGATGCCATTGCTGCGATGCATTTGAATGTGGTGGACTTTCTGCTCAAGCCGATCGATGCCAGTCATTTGCTGGCACTGGTAAAGCGCGAATTGGGTATTAAATAACTGATCTCCTGTAATTGTTAATTACAGGTTCGATTTGTTTTTGTGGGTTTAACTTGTAATTAAGTTTGTCTAATTGATCTGCGAAAAAACTACTCACAAATAGCTTGTTTTTTCTATCCGCAACTCAGCTATCGTTCAGTTCCTGAAACCAATTTAGGCATTTGTTTGATGTCGAGCTTGGTTTAATAAAGTCTGTTATAGCACTCTCCAGGTTGTCAGTTTGGCTCTCCGATTTTAGCGGCATGAGTATGTCGATGGTTATTGTGTGTTCAGGCTTCGGCTAGTTCCTGCAGACAAAATACTGGCAAGGGTCAGGGCATTGCTCTTCCTGGATTGTGTGGATGTATAACGCAATGAGAACGATATGAAAAAAAGAATGGAGTTTCGCGATCTTGTGCTTGTTATCGGTGTGACAGTCATGTGGGGAAGCAATTTTACGGTAATTGATATCAGTCTTGACGGTATTGATCCGTTCATATTGACAGCATTGCGCTTTACTTTCTGTGCATTACCACTAGTGTTCTTCATCCCGAAACCGAAGGGTGTAAGTACTTTTGTAACTATAGTCTACGGTTTTTTGTTTGGTGTCGGAATGTGCTGGCTGATGAACTATGGCATGTTTCTTGGCGTCGGTGCCGGAGTGACATCCTTGCTCTTGCAATTCAGTGCCTTTTTTACGGTTATCTGGGGCGTACTGCTGTTTGGCGAGAAAATGACGGTAATACAAGTGGCCGGCATTCTCATGGCGCTGGTGGGACTGATGTTCATTATTCATGTAACGCATGGTGATGCCGAAAGCTTTGGGCTCTTCCTCGTACTGCTCGGCGCATTGTTCTGGAGTCTCTGCAATGTGCTGGTCAAGAGAAGCAAAGTGGTTGATATATTTTCCTTTGTCGTTTGGTCGAGTCTGTATGCAACACCTCCTCTATATCTGATGACTTACTGGGTCAAGGGGGCAGTCCCCTTCCAAACGTTGCTAACGGACATAACGGCTCCGGTGCTGCTATCTGTTCTGTTCCAAGCCTATGTGGCGACGGTATTCGGATATTGGGTGTGGAACCGAATGATTGAGAAGTATCCGGCGAGTCAGGTTGCACCGTTGTCAGTGATTGTTCCGATATCGGGTATTTTGACTTCGTGGTATGTACTCGACGACCCCATTGGTGGTGAAAAACTGTTTGCTCTCATCATCACGGTCCTTGGAATTGCCTTGTTCATGAATGCATCGAGAATAGGCCAGCACATCGCTGCCAATGCGTTGCGCTACAGGAGATAGCCCTGCATTTGCAGGAAGCAGAAACAAAAATCCCCCGGTTTTTCAACCGGGGGATTGCTGTGGAGTGAGCTGGATTACAACCCGTTCTTAGCTTTGAACTCGCGACGACGACGATGCAGGACCGGCTCGGTGTAGCCGTTCGGCTGTTTGGTGCCTTCGACCACCAGTTCGACCGCCGCCTGGAAGGCGATGTTGCTGTCGAAGTTCGGGGCCAGCGGACGGTACAGCGCGTCGCCGGCGTTCTGCCGGTCAACCACCGGCGCCATGCGCTTGAGGCTTTCCATGACCTGCTCTTCGGTGACGATGCCATGGCGCAACCAGTTGGCGATGTGCTGGCTGGAAATACGCAGCGTGGCACGGTCTTCCATCAGGCCGACGTCATTGATGTCCGGCACTTTCGAACAACCGACGCCCTGGTCGATCCAGCGCACCACGTAACCGAGGATGCCCTGGCTATTGTTGTCCAGTTCGTTCTTGATCTGTTCGGCGGTCCACTGCGGGTTCACCGCCAGCGGGATGGTCAGGATGTCGTCTACCGATGCATGGGCACGTTTGGCCAGTTCGGCCTGACGGGCGAACACGTCAACCTTGTGGTAGTGCAGCGCGTGCAGTGCAGCGGCGGTCGGCGAAGGTACCCAGGCGGTGTTGGCACCGGCCAGCGGGTGAGCGATTTTCTGTTCGAGCATCGCTGCCATCAGGTCCGGCATGGCCCACATGCCTTTACCGATCTGCGCGCGACCTTGCAGGCCGGTGCTCAGACCAATATCGACGTTGGAGTTCTCGTAGGCGCCGATCCATTTCTCCGCCTTCATGTCCGCCTTGCGCACCATCGGGCCGGCTTCCATGGAGGTGTGGATTTCATCGCCGGTGCGGTCGAGGAAACCGGTGTTGATGAACACCACACGCTCGCTCGCCGCCTTGATACAGGCCTTGAGGTTGATCGTGGTACGACGCTCCTCGTCCATGATCCCGACTTTCAGGGTGTTGCGTGGCAGGCCCAGCACGTCTTCGATGCGACCGAACAACTCGTTGGTGAACGCGGCTTCTTCAGGGCCGTGCATCTTCGGCTTCACGATATAGACCGAGCCGGTGCGGCTGTTCTTGCGCGAGCTGTTGCCGTTGAGGTTGTGGATCGCCGACAGGCAGGTCACCAGGCCATCGAGAATGCCTTCCGGCACTTCGTTGCCATCTTTGTCGAGGATCGCGTCGATGGTCATCAGGTGACCGACGTTGCGCACGAATAGCAACGAACGACCGTGCAGGCTCAGTTCACTGCCATCGACCGCGGTGTAGGTGCGGTCGGCGTTCATGGTGCGGGTAAAGGTCTGACCACCCTTGGCGACGTCTTCTGACAGATCGCCCTTCATCAGGCCGAGCCAGTTGCGGTAGATCACCACTTTGTCATCGGCATCGACAGCAGCGACGGAGTCTTCGCAGTCCATGATGGTGGTCAGTGCCGCTTCCATCAGGATGTCTTTGACGCCGGCCGCGTCGGTCTGGCCGACCGGGGTGCTGGCGTCGACCTGGATTTCGAAATGCAGGCCGTTGTTTTTCAGCAGGATCGCGGTCGGTGCAGCGGCATTGCCCTGGAAGCCGATCAGCTGAGCGTCGTTGCGCAGGCCGGTGTTGCTGCCGCCTTTAAGGGCGACCACCAGTTTGCCGTTGACAATCTTGTATCCGGTGGAGTCGACGTGGGAGCCGGCCGCCAAAGGCGCCGATTCGTCGAGGAAGGCACGGGCGAAGGCGATGACCTTGTCACCGCGCACCTTGTTGTAGCCTTTGCCTTTTTCCGCACCGTTGGCTTCGCTGATGGCGTCGGTGCCGTAGAGCGCGTCGTACAGCGAGCCCCAGCGGGCGTTCGAGGCGTTGAGGGCAAAGCGGGCGTTCATCACCGGCACCACGAGCTGCGGGCCGGCCATGCGGGCGATTTCGTCATCGACGTTTTGCGTCGTTGCCTGGAAATCGGCCGCTTCTGGCAGCAGATAACCGATGTCTTGCAGGAAGGCTTTATAGGCCACGGCGTCGTGCGCCTGACCGGCACGCTGTTGGTGCCAGCCATCGATACGAGCCTGGAAATCATCGCGTTTGGCGAGTAGGGCTTTGTTCTTCGGGGCCAGGTCATGGATGACCTTGTCGGCACCGGCCCAGAACTTATCGGCGGTGAGGCCGGTACCGGGAATGGCTTCGTTGTTCACGAAGTCGAACAGGACTTTGGCGACCTGCAGGCCACCGACTTGAACGTGTTCAGTCATTGCTTGCCTCACTCTGCTCAGCTATTTCGCTTTTCAGCTCTTCAATTTAACAATGAAGCCTTTGGCCATTTAAACCACAAACCCCTCTGCCAGTACATGCCCATGACGGGCGGCTGGGTTGGGACCAATCAACGGCTTGGGGCCTTGCTGACAGGGCTTTCGGGGTTGCGAACGGGCCGGCGGCAGACATCGATCCAACGTTATGTAGTGCGCGCTGCGGCATACTACATGATGAATTGCGGATGTGAAAATTAGACTAATCACGTCGTTCTGCGACCCCATGACGCATTGCGGTCACGGCGCGGAACAGGATGTTCTCAAAAAACCAGTGGATTGTTCCAGCTAAATATCAAAAGTTGTACACGATTTTATGAGTGGCACTAGATCGGTGGTGTACCGGATCGCCGGCAAGCCGGCTCCTACAGGGCCTGCGCGCATCTTGTAGGAGCTGGCTTGCCAGCGATGGCGCCAGACGATTCAGCGCAGCATCAGCCCTTGCCTATACTTGGTTCTCTGTAACAAAAATCATGACCAGAGGGCTGCGCCATGGACCATCTCGTACTCACCGTTTTTGCCCCGGACAAGCCCGGGCAAGTCGAGCGCATTGCCCAATGCATTGCCGAGCACGGCGGCAACTGGCTGGAAAGCCGCATGTCGCGCATGGCCGGACAATTCGCCGGCATTCTGCGGGTGGGGGTGCCGGCCGAGGCCTATGACGAATTGGTCGATGCCCTGCAAGGCTTGTCCACCCAGGGCATTCGCGTACTGATCGCCGAAAGCAGCATCGAACAATCCTGCACCTGGAAGCCGATCGCGATGGAGCTGGTGGGCAATGATCGCCCGGGGATCGTGCGTGACATCACACGCTTGTTGAACGAGCAGGGGGTGAGTCTGGAACGGTTGGTTACCGAAGTGCGCCCGGCACCGATGAGCAGCGAGCCGTTGTTCCATGCCGAAGCGATTCTTGCCGTTCCGCTGACGCTGTCGCTGGACGTCCTGCAATCGCGCCTGGAAACCCTGGCCGACGATCTGATGGTCGAACTGGTGCTGCGCAGTGAGCCCTGATCAGGTTATCCAAGTTAAACGTGCACCGGCCTGTGGATAACCTGTAGAGACACCTCGCCAGGCCACGCCCACCGGGGTTCTTCAGGATCTGATCAAAAAACCAGCAGTTTCAGCCACTTGCGCACAATCGGCGGGGATCACGCTGTGGATAACCTTGGGAAGGAATGATGCAGGCCACGGAACTCGTGGCCTGTAGAGGTTTGTATGTTTTTTGATCAGCTGCGGCGACGCAAACTGAGCCACGCATCCACGCTGTAAGCCGCGAGACCGGCCCAGATGAACATGAACGCTACCAGGGTGCTGGACGACAGGTGCTCGCCAAACAGCAGAACCGCTTGCAGCAGCACCAATGTCGGCGCCAGGTACTGGAGAAAGCCCAGTGTCGTGTAGGGCAAATGCCGCGCAGCCGCGTTGAAGCAGACCAGCGGCACCAGCGTGACCGGCCCGGCCGCCACCAGCCACCAGGCTTCTGACGTGGTCCAGAACTCGGCCTGAGCGCTGTGGGCGGTCGGGTTGAACAGCAACCAGGCAATGGCGATCGGTACCAGCATCCAGGTTTCCACCACCAGCCCCGGCAGTGCCTTGACCGGTGCTTGCTTGCGAATCAGCCCGTAGAAACCGAAGGTCAGTGCCAGCACCAGCGACACCCACGGCAGGCTGCCGACTTGCCACACCTGTTGCGCCACACCTACAGCCGCCAGACCGACGGCAATCCACTGCATGCGCCGCAGCCGTTCGCCAAGGATCAGCATGCCCAGCAACACGTTCACCAAGGGGTTGATGTAGTAACCGAGGCTGGCCTCCAGCATGCGGCCGTTGTTCACCGACCAGACGTAGGTCAGCCAGTTGGCCGCGATCAGCGCGCCGCTCAGGGCCAGGATCGCCAGGCGTCGCGGGTTTTCCCGCAGCTCGCGCCACCAGCCGGGATGCTTCCACACCATCAGCAGCAAGGCGCCGAACAGCGCCGACCACAACACCCGGTGGATGATGATTTCCACGGCGGGCACGCTGGCAATAGCTTTGAAGTAGAGGGGGAAAAGTCCCCAGATGATGTAGGCACTCAGGCCCAGAATGTACCCGCGACGCGGGTTGGCGGCTTGCATGCAGAATCCTTGCTTAGGCAGCTAACAAAGAGAGGATTGTAAGGAGATTTGTCTGCGAATGTCCTGCCTGAATAGGTAGGTCATTTGTGAACACAGTACCTGTGGGAGCGGGCTTGCTCGCGAAGGCGGCGTGTCATTCAACATTGTTGCCGACTGACACGCCGCCTTCGCGAGCAAGCCCGCTCCCACATGGGGTCTGTGTTTGTCAGAAGAGTTTCAGTGGCTCTTCATTGAGCGCGGCCAACTGCTCACGCAGTGCCAACACCTGATCACCCCAGTAACGCTCGGTGCCGAACCACGGAAAGCTGCGGGGGAACGCCGGATCGTCCCAGCGACGGGCGAGCCACGCGCTGTAGTGCAACAGACGCAGGGCGCGCAAGGGTTCGATCAGCGCCAGTTCACGCGGGTCGAAGTCGTGGAATTCGTTGTAGCCATCCATCAATTCCGACAACTGGCTCAGGCAATCCTGGCGATCACCGGCGAGCATCATCCAGATGTCCTGTACCGCCGGGCCCATGCGGCAGTCGTCGAGGTCGACGATATGGAACATCTCGTCACGGCACATCATGTTGCCGGGGTGGCAGTCACCGTGCATGCGGATGTTCTGGTGCGGCGTGTTGTTGTAGGCATCTTCCACACGCTTGAGCAGATCGCGGGCCACCGACTCGTAGGCCGGCAGCAGGCTGCGGGGGATGAAGTTGCCGTCGAGCAATGTGGCCAGCGAGTCATGGCCGAAGTTTTTCACCGCCAGCGCTTCACGGTGCTCGAACGGCCGGGTCGAGCCGACCGCGTGCAGGCGTCCGAGCAACTGGCCCAGGCGATACAGTTGATCGAGGTTGCCCGGCTCCGGTGCGCGGCCGCCGCGGCGGGGGAACAGGGTGAAGCGGAAACCGTTGTGTTCGTGCAGGGTTTCACCGTTGTGGATCAACGGCGCCACGACCGGCACCTCGCAGTCGGCGAGTTCGGCGGTGAACTGGTGTTCTTCCAGAATCGCTTCGTTCGACCAGCGTTGTGGCCGGTAGAATTTGGCGATCAGTGGCTCGGCGTCTTCGATACCGACCTGATAGACGCGGTTCTCGTAGCTGTTGAGCGCCAGGATGCGCGCGTCGCTGAGAAAGCCGATGCTTTCGACGGCATCGAGCACGAGGTCTGGCGTAAGGGTTTCAAACGGGTGGGCCATGCTGACTCCTGCGCGCAGCAGGCTGCTGCGTCCGGCCAGGCATGTTAGCGCAGACGGCAGGGCTTTAGGGGGTGGGCTTGAGATGTGCGGTGTTTGGGCTGACGCCTTCGCGGGCAAGCCCGCTCCCACAGGTCATGCGCCCAATTTGAAATTGCGCAAATCCTGTGGGAGCGGGCTTGCCCGCGAAGAGGCCGGATCAGGCGCCGACGATCCCGCCATCTTCCCGGCTGATCGCCATCACCGAAGAGCGCGGCTTGCCGTTTGGCAAATGCTCGGGGAAGGTCGAACCACCGTTTTCACCCGGGTGCTGGATCCCGACAAACAGGGTTTTCTGGTCCGGCGAGAAGCTGATCCCGGTCACCTCGCAGCCCACCGGCCCGACCATGAAGCGGCGAATCTCGCCGGTCGCCGGATCAGCGCAGAGCATCTGGTTATTGCCCATGCCGGCAAAGTCACCGGCGTTGCTCACATCGCCGTCGGTCAGGATCCACAAGCGTCCGGCCTTGTCGAAGCCCAAACCGTCCGGGCTGTTGAACATGTTCTGCGGCGTAATGTTCGACGAGCCGGCCTTTGGCGTCCCGGCATGTGCGGCCGGGTTGCCGGCCACTACAAACAGGTCCCAGGCAAAGGTGTGTGAGGCGTGATCGTCGCGCTCGGTGCGCCAGCGCAGGATCTGGCCGTAGACGTTTTTCTCCCGCGGGTTCGGTCCGCCCACCGGTTGCCCGTCTTCGCCGCGCTTGGCGTTGTTGGTCAAGGTGCAGTAGACCTGGCCGTCCTTGGGGCTGACCACGATCCATTCCGGGCGGTCCATGCGCGTGGCTATCACCACACTGGCGGCGAGACGGGCGTGGATCAGCACTTCGGCCTGATCGGCAAAACCGCTGCTGGCGTCGATACCGTTTTTGCCGTGGGTCAGTTCGATCCATTCACCCTGGCCTTTCGGGTGATCGGCGTTGCCGTCCCCTGCATCGAAACGCGCCACATAGAGGGTGCCCTGATCGAGAATGTCGCGGTTGGCCTTGGGGTTCTTGTGGTCGATCTTGTCGCGGCTGACGAATTTGTAGATGAACTCGCCGCGCTCATCGTCGCCCATGTACACCACGGCATGGCCATCGCCGGTTTCGGCCAGGGCGGCGTTTTCGTGTTTGAAGCGGCCGAGGGCGGTGCGTTTGACCGGCGTCGACTGCGGATCGAACGGGTCGATCTCCACCACCCAGCCGTGACGGTTGAGTTCGTTGGGGTTCTTGGCCAGGTCGAAGCGCTCGTCGTGTTGGTGCCAGTTGATCTCTTTGCTGGTCACCACCGCGCCATAGCGTTTTTGCGCCGGGTCGAATTTCTGTTCGGCGTTGCTGCTGCCGAAGCAGTCGGTGAAGTTCTCTTCACAGGTCAGATAGGTGCCCCACGGCGTCTTGCCGTTGGCGCAGTTCTGGAACGTGCCGAGGACGTTCTTGCCGTGAGGGTCGGCGCTGGTTTTCAACAGTGCGTGACCGGCGGCCGGGCCGCTCAGGGTGATCGGCGCATTGCCGTGAATTCGGCGGTTGTAACGCGAGCCCTGGACGAATTGCCATTGGCCGTTCTTGCGCTGCACTTCAATCACCGACACACCTTCACAGGCCAGCGCCTTGCGTACGTCTTGTGCCGATTGCGGCATGCCGCCGTGGGCGTAGAGGTAACGGTAGTTGGTGTATTCGTTGTTGATCGCCATCAGCGCGCGGTCTTTTTCGCCCGGAAACTCGAACAGGCTCATGCCATCGTTGTTGTCGCCGAACTGGGCTTCCTGATGCTCGGCGCTGCCGTTGCCGCTCGGGTCGAACGCCGGGCCGTCCTTGTGCAGGGGCTGGCCCCAACTGATCAGCACCGAGGACTTGTAGCCCGGTGGCAGGGTGATGGAGTCGCTGGTGGCGGCGGCGATGCTGTCAAAACCCAGCAACTGGCTGTTACCGGCATTGACGCTGGCGGCCATCACACTGCGGCTCAGCAGGTTGCCGCCGAGGAACATCGCCGCGCCGCACAGGGCACCTGCGCTGATGAAGCTGCGACGACTGAGGCCGACCATGGTTTCGAGGTCGGTGGACTGGTTTTCTTCTAATAGGCTCATTTCAGGCTCCCTGCGGTTTTGCAGACACCTTAATGATGAGTAATGAACCTTTTGTTGCAGTTTGCTTAAAGCGGCGTACCCAGCAGAACCCTCGATGGTGAAAACTCCACGCGCACGGGTTTGCCGCAGGTCAGCCCCAATGCCTGCAGGTGCGTTGGTTCGTCCAGCGCGCACAGGATCAGGCCGTTAGGCAGGGTGATGCGCACCTCGCTGGGGCCGTCGTCGGCGTCGAGAATTTTCTCGATGGTGCCTTTCAGGCAATTGTTTCCCGGCGTTTCGGCTGAATCGATCTCCAGCACATCGAGCCAGCCGGCCTTGATCAAGGCCACGACTTCGGTGCCGATTTGCAGTTCCAGACGCTCGGTGCTGTCGTGGGTGATTTGCGCATCGACGATCAAGCCTTCGGCGACTTCGAGACGAATCAGGTCGTTGCGTCCCTGGGACTCGATCGCCATCACCTTGCCGTGTAACTGATTGCGCGCGCTGGTGCGCAGCATCAAGCGCCCGAGCAGGTCGAGGTCGCTGGCATCTTCAGCGGCTTCCAGCACCTGGGCCTGCAAGGCTTGGAGCTTCTGGTACAGCCGCAGCACCCGCTCGCCTTCTTTGGAGAGGCGGGCACCGCCGCCGCCCTTGCCGCCGACAATCCGTTCCACCAACGGCTTCTGCGCCAGGTTGTTCAGCTCATCGATGGCATCCCAGGCAGCCTTGTAGCTCAGGCCCGCGCTTTTTGCCGCACGGGTGATCGAGCCTTGCTCGGCGATGTGCTGCAGCAGGGCGATGCGCTGCGGACGGCGGACAATGTGCTGGGACAACAAGGTGGGCAAAGACATGGCAAGTCGCTTTGGGTGGTGGCGATGGGGAGGACGTTGGCGGCTTGGGACGCGCGAGTCAAGTCAGGGTGTCTCGCCGGGTTTGGGCGTGCGGGCCAGGCAATAGACGTCGACCCGCGCTGCACCGGCGTCGATCAACAGCCAGGCCAGGGCCTGGGCCGTGGCACCGGTGGTAAGGACGTCGTCGATCAGGGCCAGGTGGCGGCCCTTGACGGCGGCACCAGGTATCAGGCTGAAAGCGTTGCGCAAATTCTTGCGGCGCGCCTGGGCATTCAAGGCCTGTTGGGCATCGGTGTCCTGGGTTCGCAGCAGCAACCGTTCGTCGCATGGAATGTCCAGAGCATCACTCAACCAGTGGGCCAGCATCGCCGCCTGGTTGAACCCGCGCTGGCGCAGGCGCCGGTTGGCCAGTGGTACCGGAATCAGCGCATGGGGTCGCTGCAGATCGTCTTCGAAGCGATGTTGCAGGTATTGAGCGAGAAGTTCTGCGAGCAAGCGGCCAAACGGCCACTTTGCGTTGTGTTTGAAGCGGGTGATCAGGCTGTCAACCGGAAAGCTGTAGGTCCAGGGGGCAATCACGTGTTCGAAGGCCGGAGGCTGCTTCAGGCAATGGCCGCAGGTCAGGCCCGCGGCCAGGAGCGGAAGGGCGCAGGTACGGCAGTGATCGCCCAGCCAGGGCAACTCGGTTTCGCAGGCCGTGCAGACAGGGGCGATGCCATCGGCGGGTTCATCGCACAAAAGACATGTCTGTTTGTTTTTTGACCAGATGTAAACCAGTCCTTTGTTCTGTGGTTGACAGCGCATCGCTCTTCCTTAAATATGCCGAAACATCTGTGAGGCGGCTGTGACATTCCATGACCCTGCCGCATGCCAAAGCATAATTCAAAGGAAACACCCATGAGCGCCAGCACCACTGCAACCCTGCGTCATGACTGGTCTTTGGCCGAAGTCAAAGCACTCTTCGTTCAGCCATTCAATGACTTGCTGTTTCAGGCGCAGACGGTGCACCGTGCGCATTTCGACGCCAACCGCGTCCAGGTCTCGACCCTGTTGTCGATCAAAACCGGCGCCTGCCCGGAAGATTGCAAATATTGTCCGCAGTCCGGTCACTACAACACCGGCCTGGAAAAAGAAAAACTGATGGAAGTGCAGAAGGTCCTCGAAGAGGCCGCGCGCGCCAAGGCCATCGGTTCGACCCGCTTCTGCATGGGGGCGGCGTGGAAGCACCCGTCGGCCAAGGACATGCCGTATGTTCTGAAGATGGTTGAAGGCGTGAAAGCCCTGGGCCTGGAAACCTGCATGACCCTCGGCCGCCTGGATCAGGAGCAGACCGAGGCGCTGGCCAAGGCCGGCCTCGACTACTACAACCATAACCTCGATACATCGCCGGAGTTCTACGGCAGCATCATCACCACCCGCACCTACAGCGAGCGCCTGCAAACCCTGGCCTACGTGCGTGAGTCGGGGATGAAGATCTGCTCCGGCGGCATCCTCGGCATGGGCGAGTCGCTGGACGACCGCGCCAACCTGCTGATCCAGCTGGCCAACCTGCCGGAGCATCCGGAGTCGGTGCCGATCAACATGCTGGTGAAAGTCGCCGGTACGCCGCTGGAAAATGCCGACGACGTCGACCCGTTCGATTTCATCCGCATGCTCGCGGTCGCGCGCATCCTGATGCCGCAATCCCACGTGCGCCTGTCCGCCGGCCGCGAAGCCATGAACGAGCAGATGCAGGCTCTGGCGTTCTTCGCCGGTGCCAACTCGATTTTCTACGGCGAGAAACTGCTGACCACCGCCAACCCGCAGGCCGACAAGGACATGCAACTGTTCGGGCGCTTGGGGATCCTGCCGGAAGCCCGCGAAGAGCACGCCGATGAAGTGCATCAGGCGGCGATCGAGCAGGCGCTGGTGGAGCAGAAGAGCAGCGAGCAGTTCTATAACGCCGCGGTTTGAGTCCATCACCGCCTTCTTTGGTTGGAATGCAAAACACTTGTAGGAGCTGGCTTGCCAGCGATAGCGGTCTGTCAGCTGATGGCTATGTCGAACCTGATGCCCTCATCGCTGGCAAGCCAGCTCCTACAGGTTCGGTGTCTACCTTGATTGTTTGTCCGAGGCCTGCATGTCTTTCGATCTCGCCGCACGCCTTGCTGCCCGTCGTGCCGAAAATCTCTACCGCCAGCGTCCGCTGCTCGAAAGCCCGCAGGGGCCGCAAGTGGTGGTTGATGGCCAGCCGTTGCTGGCGTTCTGTAACAACGACTACCTGGGGCTGGCCAATCATCCACAAGTGATCGAAGCCTGGCGTGCCGGCGCTGCGAAGTGGGGGGTGGGCGGCGGCGCCTCACATCTGGTCATCGGCCATAGCGCCCCGCACCATGCCCTGGAAGAAGCCTTGGCCGACCTGACCGGCCGCCCGCGCGCGCTGCTGTTCACCACCGGTTACATGGCCAACCTCGGTGCGGTCACGGCGCTGGTGGGGCAGGGTGATACGGTGCTCGAAGACCGGCTCAATCATGCGTCGCTGCTCGACGCGGGGCTGTTGTCCGGCGCGCGGTTCAATCGTTATCTGCACAACGACCCGGTGAGCCTGGCCAAACGCCTGGAAAAAGCCACCGGCAATACCCTGGTGGTCACCGACGGCGTATTCAGCATGGACGGCGATATCGCCGACTTGCCGGCACTGGCCCGAGAAGCCAAGGCCAAAGGTGCCTGGTTGATGGTCGACGATGCCCATGGTTTCGGACCGTTGGGCGCCAATGGTGGCGGCAGCGTCGAGCATTTCGGTTTGAGCCAGGAAGACGTTCCGGTGCTGGTCGGCACCCTCGGCAAAGCCTTCGGTACGGCGGGCGCCTTTGTGGCCGGCAGCGAAGAGCTGATCGAAAGTTTGATCCAGTTCGCCCGGCCTTACATCTACACCACCAGCCAGCCACCGGCGCTGGCCTGCGCCACGTTGAAAAGCCTGGAACTGCTGCGCAGCGAACACTGGCGCCGCGAGCATTTGCAGACGCTGATCCGCCAGTTCCGCCAGGGTGCCGAACAGATCGGCCTGGAACTCATGGACAGCTTCACACCGATTCAGCCGATCATGGTTGGCGATGCCGGGCGCGCGGTGCGTCTTTCGCAAATGCTGCGCGAGCGCGGGTTGATGGTGACCGCGATTCGCCCGCCGACCGTGCCTGCTGGCAGCGCCCGACTGCGGGTCACGCTGACGGCTGCCCACAGCGAGGCCCAGGTGCAGCTATTGTTAAACGGACTGGCCGATTGTTTTCAACAACTGCAGCCGGAGCCAAGCCATGCGTGATCGTTTGATTCTGCTGCCCGGCTGGGGTCTTGGCGTTTCACCGCTGGAGCCTTTGGCTGCGGCTTTGCGCGGCCTGGACGAGCACTTGCGTGTCGAGATCGAGCCGTTGCCCGACCTGGAGTCGAGCGATCTTCAAGAGTGGCTCGATGAGCTTGATGCGACGTTGCCGCAAGACGCCTGGCTGGGCGGCTGGTCATTGGGTGGCATGCTCGCCTGCGAACTGGCGGCCCGGCGTGGCGATCGCTGCTGCGGCGTGTTCACGCTGGCCAGCAACGCGTCTTTTGTCGCGCATGAACACTGGTCGGCCGCCATGCCTGGGGAAACCTTCGATGCGTTTCTGGCGGGATGTGCAACCGATCCGCGCGCGACCTTGAAACGCTTTTCGCTGCTCTGTGCCCAAGGCGCCGAAGACCCGCGCGGATTGTCGCGGCTGTTGCTCGCCGGCGCACCGAACACGGCCGCGCCAGTGCTGCTGAGCGGTCTGCAAGTACTTGCGCAATTGGATACACGGCAGGCAATGCAATCGTTCCGCGGTCCACAACTGCATCTGTTCGCCGGCCTCGACGGGTTGGTGCCGGCGGAGGCGGCGGGCGATTTACTGGCGTTGCTGCCGGATATAGAAATCGGTCTGATTGAGCAGGCCGGCCACGCGTTTCTTCTGGAAGATCCCCACGGTGTGGCGGGGGCGATCCAGGCCTTTTTGCATGAGTCCGGCGATGACTGATTTATCCCTTCCCAATCTGCCCGGCGGCTTGCCCGACAAACGCCAGGTCGCTGCATCTTTCTCCCGCGCGGCGCAAAGCTACGACAGCGTGGCCGAGTTGCAGCGTGATGTCGGCAGCCAATTACTCAGGCGCTTGCCGCAGGATTTTGTACCGCAGCGTTGGTTGGATCTGGGCTGCGGCACCGGGCATTTCAGTCGTGCTTTGGGTGAGCGGTTTGCGAGCAGTCACGGTGTAGCGCTGGATATCGCCGAGGGTATGCTCAACCACGCCCGGCCGTTGGGTGGTGCCACACATTTCGTGGCGGGCGATGCCGAGCGTTTGCCACTGCAGGACTCGACCTGCGACCTGATCTTCTCCAGCCTGGCGGTGCAGTGGTGTGCGGACTTCGGCTCGGTGCTCAGTGAAGCTTATCGAGTGCTGAAACCGGGTGGCATTTTTGCGTTTGCTAGTCTTTGTACAGGGACGTTGTTTGAACTGCGCGACAGCTGGCGACAGGTCGATGGCATGGTGCACGTCAACCGCTTCCGGGAGTTTGGTGTTTATCAGCAGTTGTGTGCGGCCAGCGGCTTGAGGATGGTCAGTCTGCAAAACCTTGCGCATGTGCTGCATTACCCGGATGTGCGCAGCCTGACCCATGAGCTCAAGGCGCTGGGTGCGCACAACCTCAATCCCGGGCGCCCGGGTGGCTTGACCGGCCGGGCGCGGATTCTGGGATTGATCGAGGCTTATGAGCAGTTTCGTCAGGCCCGAGGCCTGCCGGCCACTTATCAAGTGGTGTACGCCATTTTGGAGAAACCCTTATGAGCGCAGCCTATTTCATCACCGGCACGGATACGGATGTCGGTAAAACCACGGTCGCTGCGGGGCTGCTGCATGCGGCGCGCTCGGCGGGGTTGAGCACGGCGGCGGGCAAGCCGGTCGCTTCCGGGTGCGATGTGACGCCCAAAGGCCTGCGCAACGCCGATGCACTGGCTTTGATGGCGGAGTGTTCGCTGCCGCTGACCTATGCACAGGTCAATCCGGTGGCCTTCGAACCGGCCATTGCCCCCCACTTGGCGGCACGGGAGGCGGGCGTGGCGTTGACGGTGCAGTCGTTGCTGGCGCCGATGCGGCAGATTCTGGGCCTGCGGGCCGACTTCACCCTGATCGAAGGCGCTGGCGGCTGGCGCGTACCCTTGGCGGATCAGGACAATCTGTCGGACCTCGCCATCGCATTGCAGCTGCCGGTGATCCTGGTGGTCGGCGTGCGTCTGGGGTGTATCAGCCATGCCTTGTTGACCGCCGAAGCGATCGCCCGGGACGGTTTGCAACTGGCGGGATGGGTGGCCAACATCATCGACCCGAAGACCTCGCGACTGGAGGAAAACCTCGCCACCCTGGCCGAGCGCCTTCCGGCGCCGTGCCTGGGGCGTGTGCCCAAACTCAAGGCCGTGACGGCAGAAGCCGTGGCCGAGCACTTGCAACTGGATCTGTTGGACTGACGTTTGGCAATGTGGGCTTTGCCTATGGCAAGGCACTGTGCCATTAGTGTTTTTGACGGGCGTTTTGCCGGCCACTCTGCTTCAATGGTTGTTGTTGATCCTTTGAAAGGACGAGTTCTCCCATGGAAATCTCAGGAAACACCGCTTTTTATGCCGGTCTGAGCACCCTTCAGACAGGGCAGAACCGAGTCGATCAAGCCGCCGGGCAGATCGCCAACACCACCCTCGAGCGTTCGCTCACCAGCCAGTCCTCCGAGGCGCAGGTCGATCGTCTGCGATCGGTTGATCGCAGCCAGCAATCGGACCTGGCCAGCAACGTGGTCGAAATGGCCCAAGGCAAGATTCAGGCGGAGCTGGGCGTGAAAGTCGCCAAGGCCGCCGATGAAGTGCTTGGAACATTGATCGATACCTACGCTTGATTCCTAGCCGAATCCGCACCTTCCAACGCCGCGCCTGTTCGCGGCGTTTTTGTACGTAAGTCTTTCTTGCTCAACTAATCTTTTCAGGGTGACGGGCTGCTTCGGCAGCGCGGCGGCGGTGTCGTGTGCCTGACTGTTCGATCCCTGCGATGACGAACGGCAAAAGATCGACGCTTGACAAGATTTGGGCGTAAACGTATGTTTCAAACAACTGTTTGATCGCAACAACAAATCAATGCGGTCGTTCATTCCCGGTTACATCAGCAGAGGTTTATCGCTATGCCTGACTACAAGGCCCCCTTGCGTGATATTCGCTTCGTTCGTGACGAACTGCTCGGCTACGAAGCGCACTATCAGAGCCTTCCGGCTTGTGCCGACGCAACTCCGGACATGGTTGACGCCATTCTTGAGGAAGGCGCCAAGTTTTGTGAGCAGGTACTGGCTCCGCTGAACCGTGTGGGCGACCTCGAAGGTTGCACCTGGAGCGAGTCCGGCGTTAAGACGCCGACTGGCTTCAAGGAAGCCTACAAGCAATTCGTTGAAGGCGGCTGGCCGAGCCTGGCTCATGACGTCGAGCACGGCGGCCAAGGCCTGCCGGAATCCCTGGGCCTGGCCATCAGTGAAATGGTCGGCGAGTCCAACTGGTCGTGGGGCATGTACCCGGGCCTGTCGCACGGTGCGATGAACACCATCTCCGAGCACGGCACCCCTGAGCAGCAAGAGGCTTACCTGACCAAGCTGGTTTCCGGCGAATGGACCGGCACCATGTGCCTGACCGAACCGCACTGCGGCACCGACCTGGGCATGCTGCGCACCAAGGCCGAGCCTCAGGCCGACGGTTCCTACAAAGTCTCCGGCACCAAGATCTTCATCTCGGCCGGTGAGCACGACATGGCCGACAACATCGTCCACATCGTACTGGCCCGCCTGCCGGATGCACCGGCTGGCACCAAAGGCATCTCCCTGTTCATCGTGCCGAAGTTCCTGCCGAACGCCGATGGCTCGGTTGGCACGCGTAACGAAGTGTCTTGCGGTTCCCTGGAACACAAGATGGGCATCCACGGCAACGCCACCTGCGTGATGAACTTCGACGGCGCCACTGGTTTCCTGATCGGCCCGGCGAACAAAGGCCTGAACTGCATGTTCACCTTCATGAACACCGCTCGTCTGGGTACCGCGCTGCAAGGCCTGGCCCACGCCGAAGTCGGTTTCCAGGGCGGCCTGAAATACGCTCGCGACCGTCTGCAAATGCGCTCGCTGACTGGTCCGAAAGCGCCGGACAAAGCCGCTGACCCGATCATCGTGCACCCTGACGTACGTCGCATGCTGTTGACCATGAAGGCGTTCGCCGAGGGCAACCGCGCGATGGTTTACTTCACCGCCAAGCAGGTCGATATCGTCAAGTACGGCGTGGACGAAGAAGAGAAGAAGAAAGCCGACGCACTGCTGGCGTTCATGACGCCGATCGCCAAAGCCTTCATGACCGAAGTCGGTTTTGAGTCGGCCAACCACGGCGTGCAGATCTACGGCGGCCACGGCTTCATCGCCGAGTGGGGCATGGAGCAGAACGTTCGCGACAGCCGCATCTCGATGCTGTACGAAGGCACCACCGGCATCCAGGCACTCGACCTGCTGGGCCGTAAAGTGCTGATGACCCAAGGCGAGGCTCTGAAAGGCTTCACCAAGATCGTCCACAAGTTCTGCCAGACCAACGAAGGCAACGAAGCGGTTCAAGAGTTCGTCGCGCCGCTGGCTGCACTGAACAAGGAATGGGGCGAGCTGACCATGAAGGTCGGTATGGCCGCCATGAAAGATCGCGAAGAAGTCGGCGCGGCCTCCGTGGACTACCTGATGTACTCCGGTTACGCCTGCCTGGCCTACTTCTGGGCTGACATGGCGCGTCTGGCTGCCGAGAAACTGGCTGCCGGCACTTCCGAAGAGGCGTTCTACACCGCCAAGCTGCAGACTGCGCGCTTCTACTTCCAGCGCATCCTGCCGCGTACCCGTACTCACGTCGCAACCATGCTGTCGGGCGCCAACAACCTGATGGACATGAAAGAAGAGAACTTTGACCTGGGCTACTAAGTCCTGACGCAGTCCTTTAAAAGCAACCGCCGCTTCCTCCGGGAGCGGCGGTTTTTTTTTGCGCTGTGCTCAGGCCTTGATCACCATGGCGTCGGATTCAGGGGGCCGACGCCAGTCGGGGTGGTCGCGCCTTCGCCATTACGTATGAACGGCAGGTGCCAGAAGTCGTTAGGTACCACCGGATCGCCAGGCTTGACGCCTTCCGGAAAGATGAACTCGAACACCGGCGCCACATACTGTCCGGCAATCAGCCCATTGGCGACGGTCAGCCGGCCCGCATTCTGGATGCAACTGTCCACGCCGGCCTGGGACAGGCTTTGCTGTGGAACGCAAAGTGACCGTGCAACGACGCGCAAGGTACGTGTCGGCTGGCTAAGCAGCCCGGCGGGCGCTTTGGTCGCACGTAGTCTGGCGCGTTGTGGCTGAGGACCGGTGTTCTGTGTGGTAATGCCGCCCGAGGCTCCCAGGCAACTGACCGCAAGGCCCAGCGCAGGGTTGCATTCACCCGTCATCTCATAGGGGGTAATCCAGCGATTGGTTTGCACGCCCGTCGATGGATTGACATCTATCAGGTAAATGTCGACTGGGGTCTTGATGTCGGTGGTCGAGGCTTCAAGGAAAATCCGGTCCTGCGTCTCCTGGGCTACTCCGTTGATGGCCGTTGCGGCCGGGTCGGCCGTGCCGATGCCAAATTCCCCGATAGCCAGGTAGCTGGGCTGCGAACCCGGTTGAGTGTAGATCCCGACATTCGCCTCGATCGTGTGTGCAGAGACAAAGTCCGGGAGGCCCGTTGTTGCTGACTTGAACAGAGTACCGGACCAACTGATGAAGTCGCCGACTTCGAAGGGGGCCTGTTGGTTCGGATCGGGGTCCGTCGCCGTGCGTGTCGCATCGCTGAATCTCTTCATGACGTACTGGCTGCAATAGACCTGGCCCACCGCTGGACCCGATAGCTCCCCGCTGGCCGGAGGCGTGACGCCGGCCTGGCTGAAGTTGCGGCAGTTGTTGGTCGTGGTCGGGGTGACCACTTTTGGCCGGTTTTTCTGTGGGCAGAGCGCATCGTCCCCGGAGATCGTGCGCGGCACGCACATCGGGTAGCCGGTGGCGGCATGGATGGTCGGGTTGGCATCATCGACGGAGAAACGTGGGTCGGGGCTTTGGGCGCGACCAAAACGTCCGTTCGGGTCGTTGATCTGAATGATCGTGGGTTGCGTCGGGTTTCCGCTGTCAACTTCGAGGTTGCCATTGGTGTAGTCGATCCGGGTGATGACACCGCTCCCGGCGTTGACTGATTGCTGGGAGACAAAGATCAGCCCGGCAATCTGCTTGTTGGAGACGGTATTGCCTACCACATGGATCTCGAACGAGGGATAGGCCGCCGGAGATTTTCCGAGCGCCAGGGTTCCACCCCTGACGAATTCGGCCCAGGTCAGGGTGTTGGCCGGCATCTGCATAACGGTGTTGCAAGGGACAACAATCGTGACGCCGTTCAACTGAACGGTCCCCCCAAAGCGGCCCGGGTCGCTGGTATTGGGGCAATTCGTATTGGTGGTGTCCAGGGTCATGTTCTGGATAAAGCCGGTAACGTCAAACCCATGAATCGCAGTCGGGTTTGTAAAAATCGGATCGGGCAGTGTGGGTGTCGTGAACGGCGAGGGTAAGCCCGGGGGCTTTGCAGTCCCGCCACCACCGCCACCGCCGCCACCCGCTCCGTTTTTGGCAAATGCATCTCCACCACCACCTATGACCAGCGCGATGGCGACGGCACCGGCGAGCAGAACATGGCGACTGAAGATGCCGTTGAATCGTTTGTGAGGCAGCAGCGGTATCGCGAGCGTTTTTTCGAACAAAGATAAGCTCATGGCTCACTCCAGAATCTTGCAGGACCAATTGCCGGCCAATCGAGATCACAGATCTGCTGATGCGCTTGATCCTGCGCAAGAGAAACGCAAAGCCGTGAGTGTCGAACGGGGGCTCGATCCAGCGGAGTCAGTGCCTGTGTAAGGTCGACACTTGCCGTTCGGATGCTTTCACCTGCGTGCGTCGGCCGGTTACGGACGCAATCGCGAGAGACATTTCCTTGAGCCTGAGGGGCACATAGCAGTAGTCGTGCCTGATTGACACAATCGCTTGTCAGTCAGCAAACATGCGGGCTGCGCTGAAGTTGGTGATATACACATAGTTGAGTGTTATGTGGTTAACACCAAAATAGGTGGGGATATATACCCAAGTTTGGAGCGCTGTGAAAACTTTAGGTAAGTGTGTCTCAATGAATGGTGGTTGAGAAGTGTTGCCTATTAAATACTACTAAAGTCGCAGGTGTGCAAGAGGGGTCTTGAAGAAAGGGTGAGAAAGTAGTCTTGTGTGGGAGTTATAAATAAAAAGACAATAGCTAGCGCAGTGCAACTTGCGCACGAATGGTTGTTGTATGTCTGGGTGAGATTTTTATTGGCTGGCGATGCGGAGTTTCAGGGTTTTTTAAAGTGCCGTTTACATCGCGGTGGTTGGAGGAGCAAATACTCTGCCAACTTCAAAAAAACGCGTCTGGTGCCGTTGTGCCCTTTAAAATCTGGCTTTAGAGGCCGTTGGTGATCGCCAGGTACTGGCTGTCCGGGGAATGTCACCCAATAATGGGTAAAGTTTAACCAGAACTGAGGAATAGTGCGCAGTTGCTGTTATTAGTAGGGTTTCTTGATTCGTTTTAATTAAAAAATATTGAAATTTTCCTGCTGAAATGTTTTGTTACGTCTAGAGTTTCGTGAGGCGCTAACCAGTGCTGCGAAATATCATTGTTTAAGAATGCCTGAGTCACGAGAGTGCTTTGCCAGTTAGGTCTCGCATTGCCCATGTAACTTAAAGTTGATGTGGTTATTCGAGCGAACAGCAAGATTCATGGCGATGAGCTCATCTCGCAACAGGGTAACCGCGGAGCCTGACTACTCCGTACTGAATCGGGAACGTCGTCATGTTTAAGTATTTGAGCATCTTGCGAACCACCTGTTTGGCCCGGGCGATGGCGATGACTCTCTTCGTCACCGGCCTGCCTGTCATGAACGTTTGGGCCGCTGATCCGGTAGCGGTCGATCCGCCCGTGCCGGACGTGCCCACTGTGCAATCGCTGCGTGGGCTGCTCCCGCCCGACCCATCGGGAACCGAAGGCGGACGCAAAGTCGACCTGATGACCGACTACGTGCTCAATCGCTCGGCGGCAGTGCTTCTGGGCAAGGCACTGTTCTGGGACATGGAGATCGGCAGTGACGGTTCCACGGCTTGCGCGTCATGTCACTTCCACGCGGGCGCCGATCACCGCACCACCAACCAGATCAACCCCGGCCAGGCGAACACCAACGCGAACGTCTCGTCGATCTTCAACAAACCGTTCACCGCCTCGGACATTCCGGGTGACGTGCCGAGCTACACCACCAAATCAGGAGGCAAGGGCGGTCCGAACTACCTGCTGAAGAAAAGCGACTTCCCGACCCATGTGCTGGCAGATCCCCTGGATCGCAATTCGGCAATTATCTACTCGACTGACGATGTGATCGGCTCGCAAGGCGTGTTCGACGCCAACTTCGTCAAGCCCCATCAGGCGCGTTTCGACAAATGCATTCAGCAACCGGACGGCATCTTCCAGGTGGGCGGGATCAATGTTCGCCGCAGCACCGGACGCAACGCACCCACGGTGATCAACGCCGCGTTCAACGTGCGCAACTTCTGGGATGGCCGGGCCAATAACGTCTTCAACGGCTTCTCACCGTTCGGCAATCGCGACCCTGACGCCGGGATTTTCGTGACCAGCGATCGCAGTGGCGTGGCGACCAAAGTCAGGTTGGCGCTCAAGGATGCTTCCGCCGCCTCGCAAGCGGTAGGGCCACCCGGCAGCCCGGTGGAAATGTCCTGCGGCGGGCGTACCTTCGCCGACATCGGCCGGCGCATGCTCGACACCTTGATGCTCAAGCAGCAGCGGATTTCATCCACTGATTCGGTGCTCGGGCCGGTATCCGGTGCCCGTCGGCCGACGTACCGTGAACTGATCAAGAACGCGTTCCAGCCGCGCTTGTGGAATGCCACGCAGCAGGTCTCGCTGGGCGGCGCGCCATACACCCAGATGGAGGCGAACTTCCCGCTGTTCTTCGGGCTGGCGATTCAGATGTATGAGTCCACGCTGATCTCGGACCAGGCACCGCTGGATGCCTATTTGCAGGGCGATCACACCGCCATGAACAGCCAGCAGGTCCAGGGCATGAACCTGTTCCTGGGCAAAGGCAAGTGCGTCAATTGCCACGGCGGCGCGGAGTTGACCAACGCCGGCAGCCGCTTGCTGTTCCATCCTCGGGAACGTATCGAACGGATGGTCATGGCCGACAACCTGACCACACTCTATGACAACGGCTTCTACAACACCGGGGTGCGCCCGACCTCGGAAGACCTGGCACTCGGTGGCTCGGATGCGTGGGGTAATCCGTTGTCTTTCACCCGTCAGTACAACACCGTACTGAAGGGCGGCACGATCCCTGACCCGCTGGACGTCGACGTGTGCACCTTCGAAGCGCGTTTGAGCCC
Source organism: Pseudomonas sp. AP3_22 TE3818 (assembly GCF_053628995.1). Taxonomy (NCBI): domain Bacteria; kingdom Pseudomonadati; phylum Pseudomonadota; class Gammaproteobacteria; order Pseudomonadales; family Pseudomonadaceae; genus Pseudomonas; species Pseudomonas sp. AP3_22 TE3818. The sequence continues at coordinate 630,978 of NZ_JBRJHL010000001.1, forward strand.
GGCCATCCCTTGTGATGCGACGCTCAAGCCCAATGTCGATTTCCGCGACGCGGTCGATGGCGCCTTCAAGACACCGACCTTGCGCAACATCGCATTGACCGGCCCGTACTTCCACAACGGCAGTCGCGCAACGCTGCAGCAAGTCATGGAGTTCTACAATCGTGGCGGCGATCGGCGTGGCGAGGATGCCAGCAACACCAGTGGCTTCGAGCACCCGGCGGTCAATCAGCACAACGGCTCGAACCTCGACCCGGACATGACCCGGCTGAACCTCACCCCGGATGAAGTGGATGCGCTGGTCAAGTTCATGGAGGTCGGGTTGACCGATCCTCGGGTGGCGTGGGAACGGGCGCCGTTCGATCACCCTTCGCTGGTACTGCCTCAGGGCGAAAAGGGTGATGAAAACTCCGTCGGGCAAAAACCGGCCAGTCCGAAGATCACGACGAGGCAGGCGCAGGACGCCGACATCCAGCTCAGACCGGTCGGTGCCGAAGGTCGCACACGTCTGGAAGGTCCGCTGCAACCGTTCAACAACGACCTGTAACCGTATTTCCCCTTGCGCCGCTGGCATCTGATGGATGCCAGTGGTGCCCTTTTACAAATACCTCAGTATTTCACTCAGTAAATCGGGGTCTCTGCCGTTACAGTAGTGGGCACATTGCCATCTATTGATCTGACGGGTCGGAGCTTTACCCTTGCCGCGCTCATCTGCTGTACGTTTCAGTCATTTCCTGCCGTCATTGCTGCTGTTGCTGGCGGGGCTTGCGGCTGCGTACATCAAGGATCTGAACGTCTTTTTCACCTCGCTGTTCAACGTGCTGCCTACCCTGGTGTTGTTGCTCGGTGGCGCCTATTGCGCGGTGTACCGACGCCAGCGTGAACTGTTTCTGATGGTCACGGTGTACATCGCCTACTTCCTGCTCGACACCCAGACCGACTATTACCGCGACAACGGCAAGGTGCGTGACGATGCCGCCGTGGTCTTTCACCTGTGTTGCCTGCTGCTGCCATTGTTGTATGGGGTATTCGCGGCGTGGCAGGAACGCACCCATCTGTTCCAGGACATGGTGGCGCGATTCGCCGTATTGCTGGCGGTCGGCAGCGTGGCGCTGGGGCTTGAGCAAAGTTATCCACATGCGCTGCTGATCTGGTTGTCGGAGATTCGCTGGCCCGCCTTGCATGGCGCCTGGATGAGTCTGATCCAGTTGTCCTATCCGGTGTTCATTGCCGCGTTTGTGCTGCTGACCTGGCAATACTGGCGCAACCCGCGACCGCTGCATGCCGCGCAACTGGTGGGATTGCTCGGATTGTTCTGGATGCTGCCGAAGACCTTCATCCTGCCGTTCACGCTGAACATCATGTGCAGCCAGGTGATGCTGATGATCGCCGCCGCCGTTGCCCACGAAGCCTATCAAATGGCCTTCCGCGACGAACTGACCGGGCTGCCGGGCCGCCGTGCGCTGAATGAACGCATGCAACGGCTGGGGCGCAACTACGTGTTGGCCATGAGCGACGTCGACCACTTCAAGAAATTCAACGATACCCACGGTCACGATGTCGGCGACCAGGTACTGCGGCTGGTGGCCAGCAAACTGTCGAAAATTGGCGGTGGCGGTAAGGCGTATCGCTATGGCGGTGAGGAATTTGCCCTGGTGTTTGCAGGCAAGACCCTCGAAGAGTGCATGCCGCACCTGGAAGTCATCCGCGAGTCTATTGCTACGTACAACATTCAGCTGCGTAATCAGGAAAACCGCCCGCAGGACGACAATCAGGGGCGCCAGCGGCGTGCCGGTTCCGGTGCGTCGAGTGTATCGGTCACGGTCAGTATCGGCGTTGCCGAACGGATCGATCAACGAACCCCGGAAGAGGTGCTCAAATCCGCTGACCAGGCGCTCTACAGCGCCAAGGGCGCCGGGCGTAACTGCGTGATGGCGTTCGGGCAGAACCGCCGCGGCGCCGTGCGCATGGACGCCGCTATGGTTGAGTGATGATCGCGCATTCAGCGACTGGACATTGATTGTGGCGTAGTGTCGGCGGCAGTAGGTTGGAAAAAACTGCCGACGGAGAATGACCATGCCTGAGTACAAAGCTCCCTTGCGCGACATGCGCTTTCTGATCGACCACGTCTTCGACTTTCACAGTAACTACGCTGCGCTGGGGGCCACCGATGCCAGCCCGGACATGGTCAATGCGATCCTCGAAGAAGGCGCGAAGTTCTGCGAAAACGTGTTGTCGCCGCTCAACCGCAGCGGCGATGAAGAAGGCTGCCATTTCGACAACGGCGTGGTCACCACGCCCGCGGGCTTCAAGCAGGCCTTCGCCCAATATGTCGAGGGCGGCTGGCATGGCCTGGCGGCGGACCCGGTTTACGGCGGTCAAGGGTTACCGATCTCTCTGGGCCTGGTCATCAGCGAGATGGTGGGTTCCAGCAACACCTCGTGGGGCATGTACCCCGGCCTGACCCACGGTGCGATGTCGGCGATCCACGCCCACGGCACCGAGGCGCAGAAGCAGACCTATTTGAAGAAGCTCACCGCTGGCCAATGGACCGGCACCATGTGCCTGACCGAAGCCCATTGCGGCACCGACCTGGGCATCATCAAGACCCGTGCCGTGCCAGCGGCCGATGGCAGCTATGCAATCTCCGGCAGCAAGATCTTCATCTCTGCGGGCGAGCACGACATGAGCGCCAACATCGTTCACCTGGTGCTCGCCAAATTGCCGGACGCACCGGCCGGGACCAAAGGTATTTCGCTGTTTATCGTGCCCAAGTTCCTGCCCGACGCGGCGGGAGAAGCGGGCGAGCGCAACGGCGTGTCCTGCGGCTCGATCGAACACAAGATGGGCATCAAGGCTTCCGCCACCTGCGTGCTGAACTTCGACGAGGCCAAGGGCTTTTTGATCGGCGAGCCGAACAAGGGCCTGAACTGCATGTTCACCATGATGAACCACGCGCGGTTGGGCACGGGCATGCAAGGTCTGTGTCTGGGCGAGGCGAGCTTCCAGGGCGCAATCAAATACGCCAACGACCGTTTGCAGATGCGCTCGCTGACCGGCCCGAAAGCCCCGGAAAAAGCCGCCGACCCCATCATCGTGCACCCTGATGTGCGGCGGATGTTACTGACCATGAAAGCCTTCAACGAAGGCAACCGCGCGCTGACCTACTTCACCGCACAGTTGCTCGACGTTGCACACCTGAGCCCGGACGAAACGGCGCGCCAGGATGCCGAAGACCTGCTGGCCTTCCTTACACCGATCTGCAAAGCCTTCATGACCGACACCGGCCTGGAAGTGACCAACCATGGCATGCAGGTGTTTGGCGGCCACGGGTTCATTCGTGAGTGGGGTATGGAACAACTGGTACGCGACTGCCGGATCGCACCGATCTATGAGGGCACCAACGGCATTCAGGCACTGGACTTGCTCGGGCGCAAGGTACTCGGCAGCCAGGGCAAGCTGCTGCGCGGGTTCACCAGGATCGTCCACAAGTTCTGTGCGGCGAACGCCGAACATCCACAACTGGCCGGGCATGTGGCGCAGCTCAATCAACTGAACCAGCAGTGGGGCGAGTTGACTACCAAGGTCGGCATGGCGGCGATGAAAAACCCGGACGAAGTCGGTGCCGCGTCGGTGGATTACCTGATGTACAGCGGTTACATCATCCTTGGCTACCTGTGGTTGCGCATGGCGCTGGTGGCTCAGGCGCAGCTCGATGCTGGCAGCGGTGATGCCGGCTTCTGCAGGGGCAAACTGGCGACCAGCGAGTTTTACTTCAAGCGTCTGTTGCCACGCACCGCCGCTCATCGGGCGGCCATCGAAGCGGGGAGTGATTGTCTGATGCAACTGCCGGCCGAGATGTTTGCGCTCTGACACCTACCCTGTAGGAGCGAGCTTGCTCGCGATGGTCGTGAACGATAACGCGTAAAACCAGATGTCCAGTGGCGCCTTGGGTTTTTTCGCGAGCGGGCTCGCTCCTACAGTTCTTATGTTTCGCCTCTCCATATCGCAATGACTAAAAATTACAAAATGGTCATGAGTTGACCCTATGTGTCTCAAAAGTTGTTGGGGTACACTCCGACCTAACGAAAACACTCTTCCTGTGAATCACCTGTATAGATCTTGCGAGGTTTGCCATGGCTGACTACAAAGCGCCCCTGCGCGATATGCGCTTCGTCCTCAATGAAGTATTCGAGGTCGCCAAACTCTGGGCCGAACTGCCTGCGCTGGCCGAGACCGTCGATGCGGAAACGGTCGAAGCCATCCTGGAAGAAGCCGGCAAAGTCACCAGCAAAAGCATTGCCCCGCTGAGCCGTGCCGCGGACGAGGAAGGTTGCCATTGGGTCGACGGTGCCGTCACCACGCCGGCGGGTTTCCCGCAGGCCTATCAGACCTACGCGGAAGGCGGCTGGGTCGGTGTTGGTGGCGATCCGACCTACGGCGGCATGGGCATGCCCAAAGCCGTTTCGGCCCAGGTCGAAGAAATGGTCAACTCCGCCAGCCTGTCGTTCGGTCTGTATCCGATGCTGACCGCCGGTGCCTGCCTGTCGATCAACGCCCACGCCAGCGAAGAGCTGAAAGCGGCGTACCTGCCGAACATGTACGCCGGCATCTGGGCCGGTTCCATGTGCCTGACCGAGCCGCACGCCGGTACTGACCTGGGGATCATTCGCACCAAGGCCGAGCCTCAGGCCGACGGTTCCTACAAGGTCAGCGGCACCAAGATCTTCATCACCGGTGGCGAACACGACCTCACCGAAAACATCATCCACCTGGTGCTGGCCAAGTTGCCGGATGCACCGGCAGGGCCGAAAGGCATTTCGCTGTTCCTGGTGCCGAAGTTCATGGTCAATGCCGATGGCAGCCTGGGCGCGCGCAACCCGGCGAACTGCGGGTCGATCGAACACAAGATGGGCATCCAGGCGTCCGCGACCTGCGTGATGAACTTCGATGAGGCCGTGGGTTACCTGGTCGGCGAGCCGAACAAAGGCCTGGCGGCGATGTTCACCATGATGAATTACGAGCGTCTGGGTGTCGGTATCCAGGGCCTGGCCACGGGCGAGCGCTCGTACCAGAACGCCGTGGAATACGCCCGTGACCGTCTGCAAAGCCGTTCGCCGACTGGCGCGCAGAACAAGGACAAAGTGGCTGACCCGATCATCGTCCACCCGGACGTGCGTCGCATGCTGCTGACCATGAAAGCCTCGAACGAGGGTGGCCGTGCATTCTCCACTTACGTGGCCATGCAACTGGACACCGCCAAGTTCAGCGAAGATGCCGCCACCCGCAAGCGTGCGGAAGACCTGGTGGCCTTGCTGACCCCGGTGGCGAAGGCGTTCCTGACCGATCTCGGTCTGGAAACCACCGTTCACGGCCAGCAGGTGTTCGGCGGCCACGGTTACATCCGCGAGTGGGGCCAGGAGCAACTGGTGCGTGACGTGCGCATCACCCAGATCTACGAAGGCACCAACGGCATTCAGGCGCTGGACCTGGTGGGGCGCAAGATCGTCGGCAGCGGCGGGGCGTTCTACAACCTGTTCGCCGACGAGATTCGTCACTTCACCGCAACGGCCAGCGCTGACCTGGCGGAGTTCACCAAACCGCTCAACGATGCCGTCACCACCCTCGACGAACTGACCGCGTGGTTGCTGGATCGGGCGAAGAGCAATCCGAACGAAATCGGCGCGGCATCGGTCGAGTACCTGCAGGTGTTCGGCTACGTGGCGTATGCCTACATGTGGGCCCTGATGGCCAAGGCCGCTTTGGGCAAGGAAGCGCAAGACGATTTCTACGCCAGCAAACTGGGCACCGCACGGTTCTATTTCGCCCGTCTGTTGCCGCGGATTCACTCGTTGAGCGCGTCGGTCAAGGCCGGTAGCGAATCGTTGTTCCTGCTGGATGCAGGACAATTCTGATGAAGTAATGGTTTGTAAGCATTCTCTTACATAACGTGCTGCTGTTCTCCCATAGATGCAAATTGGATCCACAGCTAATCTACTTGTCATGGACGTAGCGCAGGAAGCGCAAAGCAACAACAGGGACACGTAGGATTCTGCCAGGATGGCGGAGTGAAATGGATGTCAGGGAAACAGTCTGCAAAGCCCCGCTTCGGCGGGGTTTTCTTTTGCCCGAAGAAAAGTTTCTAGCTCAGCCCGTCCAGGGCCTGCGGGCTGTTCAAACGTTCAATCGGGCCATTTATCACTTCTTCCAGCAATGTCCGCAGCAAGGCCAGCGAGGCCTGCTGCCGTTGCACATCCCGACACACCAACCCGACTTTCAGGGGTACTCGTGGTTCGCTCAGGGGCTTCCACAGCAATTCGTGGTTGCCATGGGTCTTTTGCGAGCGTCCGGGCAGCACCGTCGCCAGGCGTGTATGCGGCAGGCTGTCGAGGATGCCGGCCATGTTGTTCAGTTCGGCTTGCACCTGTGGGCGGCGTCCGAGGTTCGCCAGTTGGGTTTGCCAGATCTGCCGGATCTGAAATTCCTCGCCCAGCAGCAACATCGGCAGCTCGGCGGCCTGGCTCATGGACACCTTCTTGAATTCACGCAGCGGGTGCTCTGCCGGGATGACCAGGGTCAGTTCATCTTCGTACAGCATCACGCCATGCAGACCAGGCTGGCGGGGTGGCAGATAGCCGATACCGATATCCAGAGAACCGTTGAGCAGTCGCCGCTCGATTTCCAGTCCGGTCAGTTCGTAGATCTGCACGACAAGATGCGGCTGCGCCTTGCGCACGCGTTCGAGCATCTGTGGAACGAGGCTGGTATGCACCGTCTGCAATACACCGATGGCCAGGGTGCGCAGCGCCTGCCCCTTGAAGTTGCCGAGCGCCTCCCGTGCCCGTTGCAGGCCATCGAGCAAAGGCAGGGCGTGGTTGTACAGCGTGTGGGCCGCGAGGGTCGGCAACAGGCGTTTGCTGTTGCGTTCAAACAGGCTCACATCGAGGTTTTGCTCGAGGTGGCGGATTTGCTGGGACAGCGCCGGCTGGGAGATCGACAGGCGCTCGGCGGCCCGGCCCACATGGCCTTCTTCATAGACCGCGACGAAATAACGCAGTTGCTTGAAATCCATAAGTATTACTTATCGAAAATGCTGGGAAATCGAAATGGCTGAATGCCTTGCCTGAGCCTAGTCTAACCGCATTCACAGGGCTTACAGGGCCACAGAGCGCGATGAATACCCTTTGCTTCGATGGTGTTTACATAGGTAAGGCAAAAAACCTCAAAAGAGGTTGTTTCAGATGAACCTGTTCAGTCTGCGCCGTAGTCCTCCCAGTCTTGATGATCTGGTCATGGACGCCTCCCTGCCTTCCAAAGACAACAGTCTTTCCAGCGAGTACTTGATGCCCGGTGTCGAGCGGCCGAAACAGGTGTTTGTGCGTGGCCAGGGTTCATGGTTGTGGGACAGCGATGACCGTGCGTACCTGGATTTTTCCCAGGGCGGCGGGGCCAACAGCCTGGGTCACAGCCCTTCAGTACTGGTCAACGCCATCACTGCCCAGGCTCAAGCGCTGATCAATCCGGGTTTCGGCCTGCATAACCGCGGCATGCTCAGACTTGCCGAGCGTCTGTGTGCCAGCACCGGCAGTGATCAGGCCTACCTGCTCAATACCGGCAGCGAAGCCTGTGAGGCGGCGATAAAGCTGGCGCGCAAATGGGGGCAACAGCATCGCGGTGGCGCGTCGCGAATCATTGTGGCCAACAACGGTAACCATGGCCGTAGCCTGGCGACGATGTCGGCGTCGGACAGTTCGACATTAACCAACCGATTCGAGCCGCAACTGCCGGGCTTCAGCCATGTCCCGTTCAATGACCTGCCGGCATTGCATGCGGCCGTGGATGAACGGACCGTTGCGATCATGCTCGAACCGATCCAGAGCGAAGCCGGTGTGATCCCGGCCACCGCGCATTACCTCAAGGGCGTCGAACGCTTGTGCCGTGAACTCGGCATCTTGCTGATCTTCGACGAAGTGCAAACCGGCATCGGCCGTTGTGGCACCTTGCTCGCGCAACAGTCCTGCGGGGTCACGGCGGATATCGTCGTGCTCGGCAAAGGCTTGGGCGGCGGAGTGCCATTGGCCGCGCTGCTGGCGCGGGGCAAGGCCTGCTGTTTCGAACCCGGCGAGATGACCGGTACCCATCATGGCAATGCACTGATGACCGCAGCGGGACTTTCGGTACTCGATGCGGTGCAGGACAAGGTTTTCCTCAAGCACGTCGCAGAAGCCGGTCAGCACCTGCGTGAAGGCTTGGGGCGTTTGGCCCATCGTTACGGTCACGGTGAGTTGCGCGGACAAGGGCTGCTGTGGGGGCTGACGCTGTCGGACGATTCCGCTGACGCGGTAGTCAAGGCCGCGCTCTACGAAGGCCTGTTGCTCAACGCCCCGCAACCCGACTGCCTGCGCTTTACCCCTGCGCTGAATGTCAGCAACGCCAACATCGATGAAATGCTCCTGCGCCTGGCGCGCGCCTTCTCCCGAGTACGCACCGCGCAATTGCAATGCCGCAAAGGGATTGCCGTCTGATCCGACGCGCCCTGCACACATTCCCGAACCGTCTCGCGGTAATACGCACGCCTCACGCCCGACACTTTTGGCGTGGGGCGTTTTTTTGTGGCTGGTTTTTGCCAAAGGCAATTTCGGCTTGAGCGGTTAGCCCATCAATGGCTTTCTAGCGTGCATCGGCAGGGAGTGCCGGTGCCAGCGATTGAACTTTGTTTTGGCGTTGGCTTTGAAATCCATACCACTGGGTGGTATGTTTTTGCGGAAGGGATACCTATGTCGCCGAGGCTGTTCAAGACAAAACGTTTTGCGATGCAGGCCGCCAAGGCCTGGATCGGTGATGACGAACTCCGGGAGGCATTCACCGAAATGCTCAATGGCCAGGCTGACAATCTGGGTGGCGGGGTCTGGAAGAAGCGTTTGAACTCCAACCGCCATCGCTCGATTATCCTGGCCAAGGGAGGTGCTTATTGGATCTATCAGTTCCTGTATGCGAAGAAAGATCAGAGCAACATCAGTCCCAGGCATTTGCTCGACTTGCGAGAGTTGGCCAAGACATATGGTGGGCTGACCGAAATGGAAATTCAGCGCTTGCTGGATGCAAAGGAGTTTGTGGAGATACCAAATGAGTAAAAAATTCAAAAGTGAGCTATCGGAATCGATCCACGAATCGGCCAGTGCCTTGTACGCCATCGGTGCAATCAGCAAGGCGACCATGCGTGAATTCGATGAGTCTTGTCTTGCAACGGTGCCGAATGCGATTCCCGCTGAGGAGATCAAGGCATTGCGCGAACGCAACAATGTCAGCCAACCGGTGTTTGCGCGCTACCTGAACACCAGCGCTTCCACGGTCAAGCAATGGGAAGCAGGGGATAAGCACCCCAGTGGCATGGCGTTGAAGTTGCTGAGTATCGTGCAGAAACACGGTCTGGAAATACTGGCCTGAGGAATCGGGCTGAACCCTGACAAACGGCACAGGTCGATTAGCTGTAGGGCTCGAACGAGTCCACCCCAATCAGGAGCTGCCCCATGGACTTTATTCGCATCATCATCGCCATCCTGTTGCCGCCGCTGGGTGTGTTTTTGCAAGTAGGATTCGGCGGGGCGTTCTGGCTGAATATTCTGCTGACATTGTGCGGTTACATTCCGGGGATCGTGCATGCGGTGTACATCATCGCCAAGCGCTGAATCTGCGGCGCTGGATAGATCGCTATCGCTGGCAAGCCAGCTCCTACAGGAGATCAGCGTTCTGTAGGAGCTGGCTTGCCAGCGATTTGAGCACCACCGATTTCAGCTGGCGTGCTCCATCACCCTTCGATAAAACAACCACTCCTGCTCCAGCGCATGGGCTTGATTGCCGGCCTTGCGAAAGCCATGGCGTTCATCGGCGTAGTAATGCGCTTCGACCAGGATGCCGTTGTCCCGCAGCGCCGAGACCATGTCGCGGGTCTGTTGCGGGACGACCACGGCATCCAGTTCTCCCTGAAAGAAGATCACCGGCACGCGGATGTTGCTGGCATGCAGCAGCGGAGTGCGGGCGGCATAGCGTTCGGCGTCCAGCAGGGGATCGCCGATCAACCAGTCCAGATAGTCGCTTTCGAATTTGTGGGTCGCGCGCCCCAGCGCTACCGGGTCACTGACCCCATACAGACTGGCTCCGGCACAGAACACGTTGTGAAACGCCAAGGCGCAAAGCGTTGTGTAGCCGCCGGCGCTGCCGCCACGAATGAAGGCCTTGTCGCCGTCGATCAGGCTGCGTTCGTTGAGGTAACTGACCACGGCGCAAGCGTCTTCGACATCCACATCACCCCAGTTCAAATGAAGCGCCTGACGATAGGCCCGGCCATACCCGCTGCTGCCGCGGTAGTTGAGGTCGGCCACGGCGAAGCCCCGCTGTGTCCAGAACTGGATGCGCGGATCGAGCATTGGGTAGCACGCCGACGTCGGGCCGCCATGGATGAACACCACCAGTGGCGGTTTCGCCGCGCCGGTCATTGCCGGGTAGTAGAAGCCGTGTGCTTCGCCTGAGCCACTTGGGTAGCGCAAGGTCTGCGGGCGGCTGATCCGTTCGGGAGGAAGCGGTGCGATGCCGCCGGCCAGTACCTTCACTTGCCGGCTTTGACGGTCGATGGCGATGACGGCGGTTGAGCTGACGGGCGACGCTGCAATGCAATAAATGAACTGCCCATCCACGGCGAGATGGCGGAAGCGGCTGTAGTCGCCAGTGAAGTCGGCGCAGGAGTCGCCGCCTATGCCCAATCGGCCAAACCCGCCCTCGCTCCAACTGGCCAGATACCTGTCGTCGCCCAGCGGCAACCAGGTACTGCCGCCGAGTTGCCAGGGCGCCGGGCCATGGTCGGCGGCTGCACTTGGCAATGGGCTCAGGCCTTTCCCGGATTCCACCCATGGCTGCCAGTAACCGGCGCGATCCGTCAGGCAGTACAAGCGACCGTCAGCATCAAACCGTGGCTGTTGCACCGACTCTTGAGCGCCGTCGCCCGCCACACAACGCGCCTCGGCAAACCCGCCATGGGCGAGGCGTTCGGCAACCATCAAGCGGGTCGCTGTCCATGGCTGATCCGGGCGACTCCATTCGATCCAGGCGAGACGCCGGGCATCAGGGCTCAGCGTCGGTGCCGCGTAGAAATCAGCACCTTCGGCCAGCACGTGGCGTGTGCCATCCAACAGATCGATCACCACCAGTCGGTGTTGGTCGCGATGCTCCTCGACCGCCAGCACTTGCCCGTTGGCGAATTGAAGATCGCCATAACGGCACGCACCGGACGTCAGCCTCTCGGGCGTATTGCCTTGCAGTGTTTGCCGATACAACTGCTGGTCGGCCTCGTTGACGAAAACGATGCCGTCGTCTGTCAGGCAAAACGCTCCACCGCCATATTCGTACACCCGACTGCGTACGCTGAACCCCGGCGGCGTCAGGCATTTCGCTGTGCCCTCACGCCAATGCCAGATCCGGCACGCCGCGTCTTCGGGGCGGTACTCGTTCCAGAACAGGCCCTGCCGACCGACCTGCAGTTCAGCAAAGTCGATACCGGCAGCCACGGCTTTGGCAGCGCTGAAAGGTTCAGCTCTTGGCGATGAGGCGTGAGTTTCGTTCATTGCGAAAGGCCAGTTGGTCGATGGTCTGGGTCGCGTGTTCGGCTTCTTCGCGAGCCTTGAGGATCACGCCGTGTTGTGGCGACTTGCTGCACACCGGGTCGGCGTTGCTGGCATCACCGGTGAGCATGAACGCCTGGCAGCGGCAGCCGCCGAAGTCTTTTTCTTTCTCGTCACAGGAGCGGCACGGCTCGGGCATCCAGTCGTAACCGCGGAAGCGATTGAAACCGAACGAGTCGTACCAGATGTGCTGCATGCTGTGGTCGCGCACGTTGGGAAACTGCACCGGCAGCTGTCGGGCGCCGTGACAGGGCAGGGCGGTTCCGTCCGGCGTGACTGTCAGAAAAATACTGCCCCAGCCGTTCATGCAGGCTTTCGGGCGTTCTTCGTAATAGTCCGGGGTGACGAAAATCAGCTTGCACGGATGCCCTTCGGCTTCCAGTTTGGCGCGGTATTCATTGGTGATGCGTTCGGCGCGCACCAGTTGCTCCCGGGTCGGCAATAGCCCGACGCGATTGAGCTGCGCCCAACCGTAGAACTGGCACGTGGCGAGCTCGACGAAGTCCGCTTCCAGTGCGATGCACAGCTCGATGATGCGGTCGATCTGGTCGATGTTGTGCCGATGGGTCACGAAGTTCAGCACCATCGGATAACCATGGGCCTTCACCGCCCGGGCCATTTCCAGTTTTTGTGCAAAGGCCTTTTTCGAGCCGGCCAGCAGGTTGTTCACCTGCTCGTCGCTGGCCTGGAAACTGATCTGGATGTGATCGAGGCCGGCCTTCTTGAAGTCGCTGATTTTCTGCTCGGTCAGGCCGATGCCGGAGGTGATCAGGTTGGTGTAGAAACCCAGTTTGCGGGCTTCGGTAATCAGCTCGGCGAGGTCCTGGCGCACCAGCGGTTCACCGCCGGAAAAGCCCAGTTGCGCGGCGCCCATTTCCCGCGCTTCACGGAATACCTTGATCCACTGTTCGGTACTGAGCTCTTTGCCCTGTTCGGCGAAATTCAGCGGATTGGAGCAGTAAGGGCATTGCAGCGGGCAGCGATAGGTCAACTCGGCGAGCAGCCACAGCGGCAGGCCGACTTCAGGTTTGGGCGGCACTTGCACTGATGAATCAGGCAAGTTCGATCCAGTGCTGCGCACGGGCTACCTCCATGAATTGCTCGATGTCGTCACCGAGTTCGGGTACGCCGGGGAACTGTTGGTCGAGTTCGGCGATGATCGCCGCGACATCCCGTTCACCGTCAATCAAGCCACCGATCAGTGCGGCACTTTCGTTGAGCTTGATCATGCCTTCCGGGTACAGCAGCACGTGGCCTTTCTGCGCCGGTTCGTACTGGAAACGGTAGCCGGGACGCCAGGTCGGGGTCTTGCTGCGATCGAAACTCATAAGGTGATTCCTTTGTGCCAGACCCGTTCTCCGGTCACGCTGTGATACGGCGGGCGTTTCAGTTCGTAGGCCATGCTCATGGCATCGAGCATGCTCCAAAGAATGTCCAGTTTGAACTGGAGAATTTCCAGCATGCGCTCCTGGCCTTTACGGGTGGTGTAGTGCTGTAGCGTGATCGCCAGGCCGTGCTCGACATCACGCCGTGCCTGGCTCAGGCGCGTGCGGAAATACGCGTAGCCGGCCGGGTCGATCCATGGGTAATGCTGCGGCCAACTGTCCAGGCGCGATTGGTGGATTTGCGGGGCGAACAGTTCGGTCAGCGAACTGCTGGCGGCCTCCTGCCAGCTGGCGCGGCGGGCAAAGTTGACGTAGGCGTCCACGGCGAAGCGCACGCCGGGCAATACCAGCTCCTGGGAACGCAACTGGTCCGGGTCGAGGCCGACGGCCTGGCCCAGTCGCAGCCAGGCTTCGATGCCGCCGTCTTCACCGGGCGCGCCGTCGTGGTCGAGCAAGCGCTGAATCCACTCGCGGCGGATCTCGCGGTCGGGGCAATTCGCCAGAATGGCCGCGTCCTTCAGGGGAATGTTCACCTGGTAGTAGAAACGGTTGGCGACCCAGCCCTGGATCTGCTCGCGGGTCGCCCGGCCTTCGTACATCGCCACATGGTAGGGGTGATGGATGTGGTAGTAGGCGCCCTTGGCGCGCAGGGCCGCTTCGAATTCGGCGGGGGACATCGGGGTGTCGGTCATCGGGGTTCTCCGGGGGAACAACCGTTGAAATCTTTGGTGTCTGGTCGGACATCATCGCTGGCAAGCCAGCTCCCACAGGTTTTATGTGCGCCACAGAACATTGTGGGAGCTGGCTTGCCAGCGAAGGGGCCCTCAGCTACAGCACAATACTCATGCCGTCATACGCCACTTCAACCTGGCGCCGATCCAGCTCCGCGCGCTCGGGCGAATCTTCATCGAGAATCGGGTTGGTGTTGTTGATGTGGATAAGCACCTTGCGTTGCGTGGGCAGTTGCTCCAGCACTTCGAGCATGCCGCCGGGGCCGTTTTGCGCCAGATGGCCCATTTCCCGACCGGTGCGGGTGCCTACGCCACGACGCTGCATTTCATCGTCATCCCACAGCGTGCCATCGACCAGCAGGCAATCGCTGCCGGCCATGATCTCCAGCAGCGCGGCATCCACCTTGCCCAGGCCCGGTGCGTAGAACAGTTTGCCGCCAGTGCCCCGGTCTTCGACGATCAGGCCGATGTTGTCGCCCGGATGCGGGTCGAAGCGGTGCGGGGAGTAGGGCGGCGCGGCACTGCGCAGCGGCAACGGGGTGAAGCGCAGGTTCGGGCAGGCGGGAATGGTGAAGCTTTGATCGAGCTCGATGCGGTTCCAGTTCAGCCCACCGTTCCAGTGAGTCAGCATATTGAACAGCGGAAAGCCGCTGCTCAGGTCTTCGTGGACCATGTCCGTACACCAGACCTGATGCGGGCACCCTTCACGCAGCATGAGCAGGCCGGTGGTGTGGTCGATCTGGCTGTCCATCAGGATGATCGCGCCGATCCCGGTATCGCGCAGGGCGCGGCCCGGCTGCATCGGGGCGAAGCCCTGGAGTTGGGCGCGGATGTCCGGGGAGGTGTTGCACAGCACCCAGTTCACGCCGTCATCGGAAATCGCGATGGACGACTGCGTCCGCGCCTTGGCCCGCAGGCTGCCGTCGCGAAAGCCTGCGCAGTTCGCGCAGTTGCAGTTCCACTGGGGGAAGCCGCCGCCGGCGGCGGAACCTAGAATCTGGACAAACATGGACGCTCCATCAATTCAATGCTGAAAATAAAACGCCTCGGATAACCGAGGCGTTGTGCTGCACATCTGCCAAAGCAGAGATTAGCGGCTTGCGAAGTACATGGTGACTTCAAAGCCGATACGCAGGTCGGTGTAGGCAGGTTTGGTCCAGGCCATCAATTGAACTCCTTCAGGTAGGTGGGACAGCGCTATCTATAGGTTTAGTCCACCTCAGGTCAGAGATGTTCCAAATAGTTAGGTTGCTATGTTACTCAAAATTTCAAAGAGATTGCCCGTGAAACTTTGAGAAAGCTCCTTACCGCCCCGGTAATGATCATTTTGCCGCTTGCCATGGCGTGCCTGGGCTGGTGGAACTGGCCAGGCAGCGCCAGCCGCCCTCGGCCTGATTCAGGCGTCGGACCGCCGCCAGTAGAGCGACCCGGTCAATTTGCAAAATGGCCTCGGGCAATTGCGTCAGATAATCCGACGAGCGGCCGCCCAGTTTGCCCTGCCAAAGCAATTCCGCAGCCTGGGCAGTGGGCAATGCAACCAGGGAAAATTGCTCGGCCAAGGTCTGGCGCCCGGCGATGAACGCGTTGTCGTCGAGGGCATTGATCAGCATGGGCAAACCGCTGAGGAACTGTTCGATGTGTTGCAGCAGATCTGCCGGCGCTACGTTCGGTGATTGCACACCGAATAGTAATCCGGTTGTCCCGTGAATCTGGCGCAGGGCGCTGAACACCGCATAACCCAGCTGCAACTCCACGCGCAGGCGCTGGTAGAACGGCGTCTGACAGAAGTGCGCAAGCAGGCGCCACGCGGCTTCGTCGGCCAATTCCCCGGTCGCGGCAGGGCAAAACAGCAGCAGTGCGTGCTCGCTGGAATCGCTGTCGACGGCGCTCCACAGACGTTGTGACGGGATGGTCGGCGGCGGGGTCAATTGATTGTCCGGCGTGCCGGGTACACGACTCAAGGCCAGGCCCATGGCCGCTTGAGTCTGGGCGGACAGGCCAATCGCCAGGCCATCCCAGCGTGCACTCGACCAGAGTTGCTGCGCGTCGTCCGTGTTCGCGGTGTGCGCAAGGCAGTGATCGGGCAATGCCTTGAGCAATTGTCGAATGGGGATCAGCGCGACGCTTTCCGGCGCGGCTTGTGAGACGGCAGCGTCAGGTTGTGTCAGCTCTTTCAGCGCATGCTCCAGAACGCTGGGCATTGGCTCCTGCAGTCCGGTCATTTTCAGCAGCCATTCGTTGCCCGAGGCACTGAAAGAAACATCCACACCGGCCTGACGCGCGTCTTCGCGCAGCGCTTGCAGGTTATTTTCCAGTCGGGACTGAAGGACGCTGGCGGGACTCGAGTCCAGACGCCAGCGCAGATAAATCGCACCTTCCGCGCTGTTGTCCGGCAATGCCTGGCTGAATTGCATCGGCGAACGTTCACGACGGCTGCGCGAGCGATCCTGGGCAAAGCTACGCAGGCCACGGTGGGCGCTGGTCTGGCCACGAATCAGTCCGGCGTTGGGCGCGGGTGTTTCGGTGCGCAGGAACGGGTTGGGGGCGGGCAACTGCCATGGGCCGCTGAAGTTATCCACAGCGCCGATTTGAGTGAGGATTTGCTTGAGCGCTGTAACGCCTAGGCCAGATAACCCGACTTCGCGTTGTTCGCTGTCCAGTCGGGCCAATTGCAAGGCGCTGCTGACCTGTTCCTGGCGCTGGCGCAGGGTTGCGTATTCTTCGCGCAACGGGGTCCAGTCCTGCTGGGCAAAAAAACTTAGCCAGTCCATAAGGCGTTCTTGAATCCCTGTTGCCGAGTTGGCGACGGGCAGGGTGAATTCGATATGAAGCAAGGCTTGCCCGGCGAACTGGTACAGCGGCTGGGCTTTCAGGTGATCGGCCAGCCCGCGCTCGCGCAGGTCCGCCGACAAGCCACCGGGTTTTGCCGAATTCAGCCAGTGGCACAAGAATGCCAGCGCCTCGGCGCAAGACTCGGGCAGCGATTCGAGGGCGAACAGCCAATCCAGTCGCCGCTCTTCAGCCTGTTGATAACTTCTTTGCGAGGTCGACATCAGTGGCACAGGAGCGTGTTGCTCAATGCTTTCTCCCTCGGCGATGACGTTACCAAACGCTTCAGCCAGGGTCCTTAGCTCTTTGAGGCTTTGCGGTCCGGCCAGGCTCAACGTCATCTGCCCGGTCTGGTAAAACCGCTGATAAAAATCCTGCAGGGCCTGCTGAAACTCGGGTTGCTCCACAGGCAGGGTGGCGCGATTTCCGGCATGAAAACCGCGAAGCGGATGTGCTTCTGCCAGTCCGTCGAACAGTGCAAATTGCTGCTGCGCTGCCGCATCCTGCGACCAGGCGACAAACTCCGCCTGAAGCACTTCCCGTTCCCGCTGCTGATCGTCCGGATTCATACGCGGATGGGCGAGCATGTCTGACAGACGCTCCAGCCCACCGGCAAATGCCTGGGGTGGCAGTTCGAAAAAGTAGTCTGTGGTGCGCTCGCTGGTTCGCGCGTTTATCTGGCCGCCATGACTCTGGATGTAGGCCATCAACCCTTGCCCGGCAGGAAAACGCTCAGTCCCCAGAAACAGCAAATGCTCAAGAAAGTGCGCCAGGCCGGGCCACGCCAGCGGCACATCATGGCTGCCCGCAGCGACCCGCAACGCTGCTGCGCAACGTTTCAGATTCGGGGCATGACGCAGCGTCACCCGCAAGCCATTGGCCAGGGTTTCAGTGTGGGGGCGAGGGTGATTCAGCGCGGGCATGGGCACTTCCAGAACAGTGAAGTGCCAATGCTAGCGGATTAGGACTTGTTCAGCTCGCCGTAAAGCTCGGGACGACGATCGATCAGGTAGCGATTGGCGGCACGGGAATCGACCATCAACTGTCGATCCAGCTCACCGACAATCAGCGATTCATCCAGTCCCGCCTGAGCGATACGGCTGCCATCCGGCGCAGCAATGCTGCTCTGGCCGCAATAGTGGATGTCGCCTTCATGACCACAGTAGTTGGCGTAAGCCACATAGCATTGGTTTTCGAAGGCGCGGGAACGCACGGTGACATCGGCGACGAAATCGAACGGAATCATGTTCGCGGTCGGCACCAGAATCAGCTCGGCGCCGCCCAAGGCCAAGCGTCGGGCGTTTTCCGGAAACTCCAGGTCGTAGCAGATCAGGAAACCAAGCTTCCAGCCGTTGAGCTCAACGATGGGAAACTCATCGGAACCTGCGCTGAACATCGAGTGATCGAGGTCGCCGAACAAGTGCGTCTTGCGGTAGTTGCACACGCGCTCGCCATTGGCGTCGATCAGCTGCACGGCGTTGTAGATCTGCCCGTCCTCGGTGCGCTCGGGATAGCCATACAAGATGGCAATCCCGGTTGCCTTGGCAATGCGTGCGATCTGCTGCGCCGACTCACCGTTGTACACCTCCGCCAACACGCTGACGGCATCGACGCCGATGTTGTAGCCGGTCAGGAACATCTCCGGCAGCACCAGCAGGTCCGCGCCTTTTGCCTCCAGCGCCAGTTGTTGCAGGCGTTGCAGGTTGCCGGCGACATCCAGCGGCAACGGTGGACATTGGTAAAGGGCTACGCGCATTTCGGATTCCTCTTACTCGGGCAGGGCGATCGGTCCGATCTCGTTGAACACATCTCCTGGACCCGGATTCTCGGCGTGAGTTGCACCGCCGAAGTGTTTCATGATGCCCCACACCGCATTGAGCGAGGTTTGAACCGCGCCTTCAACCCAGGCTGGCGTCCACGAAACGTCGTCGCCAGCGATGAAGATCCCGCGCTGTTCTGCCGGCATGTCGTCCTGCATGAAGTGCGCGTACATGCGCTGGTTGTAGCGGTAGTGACCGGGCAGTGCGCCTTTGAACGCGCCGAGGAAATGCGGGTCGGCTTCCCAGGACACGGTGATCGGATCGCCAATGATCCGCGCGGCGATGTCGACTTTCGGGTAGATCTTCTTCAGTGCATCCAGCGCCAGTTTCACGCGTTTTTCCACCGGGTGCGGGAGCATTTTCAGCGCGTCGCTCATCCACGAGTACGACAGGCAAATCACCCCGGGCTTGTCGTCGCCGTTGTCGAACAGGTAGGTGCCACGGGTCAGGCGATCGGTGAGGGTCATGCTCATCAGGTCGCGGCCGGTTTCCGGATCCTTGTCCTTCCAGAACGGGCGGTCGACCATCACGAAGGTTTTCGACGATTGCATGTAGCGGGTGCGGTCCAGGGCCATCCACATCTTTTGCGAGAACAGGGTTTCGTCGCATTCGATCTGGGTGGTCAGCAGCCAGCTCTGGCACGTGGTCAACACGGCGGCGTATTCGCGGGTGTCGCCCCAGTTATCGGTGACGGCGAAACGGCCGCCCTGTGCGTGGGCAATCTTCTTCACGCCGGTGCGTGGTGCGCCGCTGTGCAGGGAGCTGAGGCTGGTGCCGGCCGGCCAGTGTGCACAACGCTCTGGCACATGGCGCCAGATGCCTTGGGGCACTTGTTCCACGCCGCCGACCACCAGGTGCTGGTGATCGTCGCAGTTGGTCATCACCACGCGGAAGATTTCCAGCATCGAATTCGGGAAGTCCGAGTCCCAGCCGCCGGTGCCGAAACCGACCTGGCCAAACACTTCGCGGTGATGGAACGACAGCTTGGCAAAGGCTTTGGACGTGGCGACGAAGTCATAGAAGGTGCGGTCGTCCCACAGTGGCACCAGGGTGTTCCACAGCTCCTTGAGGCGCGGCACATCGCGGTCGCGAATGGCTTGCTGGATATCCGAGAACTGCGAACCGGCTTCCAGGGCGTCGGCCCACGCGTCAGCCACTTCCTGGAACAGCGCAGGAAGGTCCGACAGCTTCTGTGCGTAATGGGTCTGGCCTTCGAGGTCGATGACCGTGCTGCCCGACGCGGGCGTCAGCGGGTTGGGGAACGGTTTGGTTTCCAGGCCGAGCTTGTCGACGTAGTGATAGAACGCGGTGGACGACACCGGGAAGCGCATGCCACCCAGTTCGGCCACGATGCCTTCGGCGCCGTTGAAGGCCTGGGAACGCAGACGTCCACCCATTTTCGAGGCTTCGTAGACGACCGGTTTCAGCCCCAGCTTCATCAGCTCATACGCGGCCACCAGACCGGCAATCCCGCCGCCGACAATCGCCACTTCGGCACCGTGATTGTGTTCCGGAATGCTGCCCAGGCCGGCCGGGTGTTCGATCCAGTCGTCGAAGGCGAAGGGAAAGTCCGGGCCGAAAATGGTGATTGGTTTTTTACCGTCTGCAGGATGGCGATTGTTCTTGTTCATGGCTGACCTTGCTGGCGACCCGACGCGGAATGCGCATCTGAGTATAGGAAAAGATGCCAGCCATTCTAGAGAGCACAGAACACGTTAATAAGACGCAAAGTGTCGTCGTTTTGCTATTTTATTGGTCGATATGATGAACTAATTGCACACACTGCCCACTGTAGGAGCTGGCTTGCCAGCGAAGAGGCCGTTGAATTTTGTGTTGATGGTCCGGACGCCTTCGCTGGCAAGCCAGCTCCTACAGGTCTTTGCAGGCCTGTCAGGCCCCCAAAACCGCCGGGAAAACCTCAAACCGGCTGCCCCCGATCAATCTTGCTACTCAGGATGATCGACGTCGTAGTCTTCTCCACCCCATCCACACTGCCAATCTGATCCAGCAACTGATCCAGCTGCTCCGGCGAATCGGTGCGCAACCACGCCACATAATCAAATTCGCCACTCACCGCACACAACTGCTGTACCTGCGCCATCGCGCTCAGGCGGCGCAACACCTCCTTGCCGGAACGCGGTTGCACCGTGATCCCGACATACGCCTGCAACCCGCCATCCACCACCCGCTGCCCGAGGCGCACGCCGTAGCCGGTGATCACTTTGGCCTTTTCCAGCCGCGCCAGGCGCGAGGTGACGGTGGTGCGGGCGATGCCCAGTTGCCGGGCGAGCATGGCCACGCTCTCGCGGGCGTTGATCTGCAGGGCTGCAATCAACTGGCGGTCGATTTCGTCGAGAACGGGCGGGCGAGTGTCAGGCAAAGGGTTATCTCCAGCGGGATGGATCAGTGCGCAAGCATGTTACAGGCAGATTCTGTACGACGCTCGCGACGGATCGCTGATCTGCTTTCAGAACCGTTCATGACATTTCTGTCTGCGACAAATTGCCATAAGTAACCAGTTAGTACATTATTCCGCCCATTGTCACAAATGGGGAAAATGTCCGACATGAACAATTCTGGGGCTGCCGCCGGCAGCAAATGGTTGCTGGCGGGGCTGGGTGTGCTGATTGCACTGATCGGGCTCGGCCTGGCGGGTGGCGGCGGCTATCTGATTGCGCTGGGTGGCAGTGGGTATTTCCTGCTGATGGGCCTGGCGATGCTGGTGTCCGGCCTGTTGATTGCCCGTCGCAAGCCGCTGGGCGCCTGGCTGTATGGTGCGGCGCTGGTCCTCACCGCGATCTGGGCGGTATGGGATGCCGGTCTCGAATACTGGCCGCTGGTCTCGCGGGTGCTGACCTTCGCCGTGATCGGGCTGGTCGTCGCCCTGATCTATCCGACCCTGGTCCGCGCATCAGGTGCGACCGGCGGGCGTGGTGCTTACGGTCTGGCTGGCATTCTGGGCGTGGGCGTCGTTGCGACGATGGCCTACATGTTCGTGCCGACCCACGTGGTCAAAAACACCACTGTACCTGCGGTAACTCCGGTCACTCCGGGCGCCGAACAGAAAGACTGGGCGCACTGGGGCAACACCACCGCCGGCAACCGCTTTGCTGCGCTGGACCAGATCAACAAAGGCAACATCGACAAGTTGCAGGTCGCCTGGACCTTCCGCACCGGCGATATCCCGCAAAGTACCGGTGCCGGCGCCGAAGACCAGAACACCCCGCTGCAGATCGGTGACACGGTCTACACCTGCACCGCCTACGGCAAAGTCTTCGCCCTGGATGCCGACACCGGCGCCCAGCGCTGGAAGTTCGACCCGCAAGGCACCGCGCCCAACTGGCAGCGTTGCCGTGGCCTGGGCTATTCCGAAACCCCGGCGTCTTCGGACAATCAGCCAACCGCCTGTACGAAACGTCTGTTTCTGCCGACCGGCGATGCCCGCCTGATCGCCATCAATGCCGACACCGGCAAGCCCTGCGAAGAGTTTGGTAACAAGGGCACCGTCGACCTGACCACCGACATGGGCGAAGTGAAGCCCGGTTACTACCAGCAAACCTCGACCCCATTGGTCGCTGGGGACGTGGTGATCGTCGGTGGCCGCGTGGCCGACAACTACTCCACCGGCGAACCGCCGGGCGTGGTGCGAGCCTACGACGTGCGCAGCGGCGAACTGGTGTGGGCGTGGGATCCGGGCAATCCGAACACCACCAAACGTCCGCCGGCCGGTGAGACTTACACCCGTGGCACGCCGAACGTATGGTCGGCCATGTCCTACGACGCCAAGCTCGGTCTGGTCTACCTGCCGACCGGCAACGCGACGCCAGACTTCTTTGGCGGTCAACGCACCGAGTTCGACGACAAGTGGAGCTCGTCCATCGTCGCCATCGACGTGAAAACCGGTCAGGTGCGCTGGCACTTCCAGACCACTCACCACGACCTGTGGGACTTCGACCTGCCGGCACAGCCGCTGCTGTACGACGTGCCGGACGACAAGGGCGGCACCCAGCCAGCCCTGGCGCAAGTCACCAAACAGGGCGAGATCTTCCTGCTCAACCGCGAAACCGGCGTGCCGATTGCCCGCGTCGAAGAACGTCCGGTGCCGCAAGGCAAGGTTCCCGGCGAGCGCTACTCGCCAACCCAACCGTTCTCGGTCGACATGCCTTCAATCGGCAACAAGACCCTGACCGAGTCCGACATGTGGGGCGCCACGCCGTTTGACCAGTTGATGTGCCGCATCCAGTTCAAAGGCATGCGCCACGAAGGCGTCTACACCCCACCGGGCATGGACCGCGCCCTGCAATTCCCGGGCTCGCTGGGCGGCATGAACTGGGGCAGCGTTTCGGTTGATCCGAACACGAACTACATGTTCGTCAACGACATGCGCCTGGGCCTGGCCAACTACATGATCCCGCGCGACAAGATCAAAGCCGGCGCCAGCGGCATCGAAATGGGCGTGGTGCCGCAGGAAGGCACACCGTTCGGCGCCATGCGCGAGCGCTTCCTCTCGGCGGTCGGCATTCCGTGCCAGAAACCACCGTTCGGCACCCTGTCGGCCATCGACCTCAAGACCCACAAACTGATGTGGCAAGTCCCGGTCGGCACCGTACAGGACACCGGCCCGCTGGGCATCCGCATGCACCTGCCGATCCCGATCGGCATGCCGACCCTCGGCGCATCGCTCGCCACCCAGTCGGGCCTGCTGTTCTTCGCCGGCACCCAAGACTTCTACCTGCGCGCCTTCGACACCGGCAACGGCAACGAAATCTGGAAATCGCGCCTGCCGGTGGGCAGCCAGTCCGGGCCGATGACCTACGTTTCACCGAAAACCGGCAGGCAGTACATCCTGCTGACGGTCGGCGGTGCGCGTCAGTCGACGGATCGTGGGGATTATGTGATTGCCTACGCTTTGCCCAAATAAGGGCTGAAGCTTGAGTCAGAAAAGCCGCGCGATTGCGCGGCTTTTTCTTACCGAGAGTTTTTACTGCCGCAGAGCGTTGTCGATGAGTTCGATCTGAAAGCGATACCGTGCGTTCACATGTTTGAGAAGAATTGCACCGATTGAAACTCCGAGGATCAATGCGATCACCATTATCAAAATGGTGTCCCCCAGACTTCCAGTCACAGGCCCAGCCATCAAGGTCTGACTTAACCATGGGAAACCACCAAATTCCTTGGCGCAAACGTAGGCTGTACCTAGTAAAGCCAGCCCTGCGGCTTTTTCTCCAAAGAAATAGGCGACACGGGCTTCTGCGCGATTCACTTTGAGTTCGAGCCAGTATCTTGCATTTGCTAAGGCTTTTTCATGGTGAGATTTTAGTGTTTCGACAAAGGCGTTTTCATGCTCGATGTCGGCCAGCATGTTTCTCAAACTGATGGTTTTCCATCGGACTAGAGTCCGTGCCGACGCAAAGATTGGGGCCAGCAGGGACGCGAGTGTAGATACAGTGGATATCACTATTAGAACGAGCGCGACGTTTTTCATCATATTTGGTAAGGGTGATTGGGACGTGTGCCAGTAGGCTAGCAATGCGGCAAGCCCGAGCCCGATTGCACCAACCAATAGAGCTCGATTGGCGAAGCGTGCTGCTTGCATTTCTTTTCCTGTGCGCCGAGAAGCTGCCTTTCGAGGTTCGCATTGACTTAAGTATTCAAGAACCTTGAAAGTTTCTTCGAGAGGGTTCGTCGGAAAATCCTTTTCCATGCTGCTCATTTGATGCTCCTTTATTTTTGAGATGGACGAGATTTCGCAAGAAAAGTACAGCAGAAGTGAAGGGAGGTGATGGAAATGACGAACAAGATGCCGCGCTCTGTACGGGTGCATGCGGGGCAGATCGCACATCACGAAATGGGGCACTACGTAGTAGCCCGCGCCTTGGGCTTTGCCACGGGCGGCGTGACCCTGACAGTGACCATGGACTTGAGGCATCAAGGAGGGGCATCCATCAACCTGGCGCGGTCAATTTCGTCGATGGAAGCGATGAAGGAACACCTGGAAGCCCGGATGATGGTTCTCCTGGCTGGCGCAATGGCGCAGACACTGCCTTCAAAACCTTCCGCCGCCAAACGCGTCGATAAGCTCAAAGCCACAGGCATCCTCAAAGGTGAGCAGGGCGCGGAGCAGGATTACGCAAAAATCAGGGAGCTACAGCATCTGTTGCGCAACCTCGCCTACCCCGATACCGATCCAGCGTCGTCTGAGCGAATAGCGGCGCAGCTTAAAGCGGTGACTGACCGGATTTGGGGCCGGACTCAAAAAATCATAGAGGATCAGGCCGAGACGATTGCCGAACTGGCAGGGATGCTGGTGGACAACATGGTCATCGTGGAGCAGTGGGGCAGGCCGGCGGATACCTATGAGGTTGTGATGGCGGGGCAGGTACTGGAACGGCTGCGGGTAGTGCAGTCCATTTCATCGCCACGTGTTTGGACGGACAGCAACAGTGATGCCGTTCCGCACTGGAAATAACGAAGGGTCGAAGCGACTGGCTCTATAAGCCCCAAAAAGGGAACGCTCGGTCCCCTTTTGGGAATTTTCTGGCTCTGTGATTATTCGTTGTTTTACTGATCTGCTTCCGCTCTCGTTTGAACAGGCCGCCGCGTCAACACCTTCACCACATCATCAATCACCGCTTTGCTCATCGTCGTCAGGTAATGCGCGGCCCAGGCGTGGCGGTCGGAGTCTTGGGCGTAGGCGGCATCGACAGTCAGGGACTTGGCGAGGTAGAGCAGGTCGGAGGCTTGGGCCAGGGCGTCGGCGATGGGAACGTTGCGACAGACGTGGAACAGTGGTTGGTCCGAGAGAAACAGGAAGGGCGTGAAGCCAATGGTTTTCAGCTCTGAAGGTGCGGGCGAATCTGTTTTGGTCATGGTCATACTCCAGCGTTCGAGGAGTCGCCACGTTCGTTTCCAAGCGAATGGGTGGCGGCTGTGCGCAGGTTGGAAACCGGGGACCAAAGATCCGGCACGCCCAAAGGCGTCCCGCGCACAGCTGCCATAACACAGAGTTCGCAGTCGTCACAAACGTCTGGAATCGTGGTGGGGATGCTGTTGCGCTGTGATCCGACGGGTTTCCAAGCCCGATCGCTGAATGCTCAGCGACGTCCGGAGACTATCCCGTCAAAGAAAAGCGCAACAAGGCGGCAAAGTGCCCAAAAGCAAGATTCGGAGTTTGCCTACAAGGTCCTAAGGCGTCATCCGATATTTCGATCAAGCAAGTGTGTCAAAGATTCAACGTTCAGGCGTGGCTGGAAACTGTCCTTAACAATTCAGCAAGAAACAGGGGGTGGTCGGACGGCCGCTCAAACCCATAGAGTTATTCCCTTGAGGTCATATTCCTTGGGCGGCATATTGTATGGGCTGGGATGTTGAGTACACCGATCAACTTGGAGGCTGGTGGGAGGGGCTGCATGCAAAGGAGCAGGCTTCTGTCTCGGCCAGCGTTGATCTGCTGGAGCTCTTTGGGCCAAGCCTGGTCAAGACCGCTGGTACGACGAACATGTCCCGCTGGCGGATAACTTGTATGACGAACATTTGGAAACACTGCGCACTGAGGGCCGCAACGATGGCTAAGAAATTTGCTGAGCTCCAAGCTCGAATGACGGCGGAATCTCGCGCTGACGCAGAGCGGCAGTTCCAACAGCATCTTAAAGAAATGCCTCTGCACGAGTTGCGTAAGGCCCAGGAGCTGAGCCAGGAGACCTTGGCCAAGGCGCTACACGTCAATCAGGCGGCAATTTCCAGGATGGAGCGACGAACCGACATGTACATCAGCACGTTGCGCAATTACATCCGCGCCATGGGCGGCGAGCTGGAAATCATCGCAACCTTTCCCGACGGACAGGTGAAGATCGAGAACTTTGCCCATTGAGGCGATAAAAACGTCTCTGCAAAAACCGATCAGCCAGACACGCAAAAGCCGCGCATTGCGCGGCTTTCTTGTTTGGTGGGCCCACACGGACTTGAACCGTGGACCAAAGGATTATGAGTCCTCTGCTCTAACCAACTGAGCTATAGGCCCTCAGTAGGTCGCGGATTATAGCGACGGTTTCGCGGCTGTGCTATCCGAAAAAGCCATTACGGTTGTACGAAGAAACGTCGCGGCGAATTCGTCGGCGGGCAAGGGCAGGCTGACGATGTAGCCTTGGATCTGTTCGCAGCCCTCGGTGGCGAGGAATTGCTGTTGCGCCTGGGTCTCGACGCCTTCGGCAATCACGGTGAATTGCATGCTGCGCCCGAGGGCGATGATGGCGCGTACGATCGCCGCATCGTGGGGATCGTCCGGCAGGCCGCGGACGAAGGACTGGTCGATCTTGAGGATGTCCAGTGGCAGACGCTTGAGGTAGCTCAGGGACGAGTAGCCGGTGCCGAAGTCATCGATGGCCAGTTGCACGCCCAGATGTTTGAGTTGATGCAGCACCGCCAGCGCTTCTTCGGCCTGGCTCATGATGAAGTTTTCGGTGATTTCCAGTTGCAGGAATCCGGGGTTGAGGCCGTTGTCCTTGAGTAACTGTTCGATGCGGCCCAGCAGGTTGGGCTGACGCAATTGGGCGCCGGCAAGGTTGACCGACAGCGGGCTGGGGCTTTCGTACAGCCGGTGCCATTCGGCCATCTGCCGGCAGGCGGTTTCCAGGACCCAGTCGCCGATTTGCAGGATCATGCCGTTTTCTTCAGCCAGCGGGATGAAGTGTTCTCGCGGCACGTCGCCAAAGGTCGGGTGGCGCCAGCGGATCAGGGCTTCGGCGCCGACCAGGCTGTAGTCGTCGAGGCTGATTTTCGGTTGGTAACACAGGTGCAATTCGTTGCGTTCGATGGCGCGGCGCAGTTCGTGCTCCAGCGCCACGCGTTCGCTGGCCTGGGCGGTGAGGTCGCGGGTGTAGCTTTCGACGCGATTGCGGCCCTTGGCCTTGGAGCGGTACATCGCCGCGTCGGCGTTCTTGATCAGTGTGGCAACGTCGCAGCCATCCTTGGGATAGAGGCTGGTGCCGATGCTGGCGCTGATGAAAAACTCGTGTTCGCCGGCCTGGAACGGCGCGGCGAAACAATTGAGCAATTTGGTGGCGATGTTGTCGGCATCACTGGATTGTTGCAGGCCCGGCAGCAGGATAATGAACTCGTCACCGCCCAGGCGTGCCACGGTGTCGATGTCACGCAACTGCTCCTTGAGGCGTGCGGCAATGCCCTTGAGCAGCAGGTCGCCCACCGGGTGGCCGAGGCTGTCGTTGATGTGCTTGAATCGGTCAAGGTCAAGGAACAGCACGGCACCCTGGCCGCCGTTTTCATGCTGGTTGTTGAGTGCCGTCAGCAAGCGGCTTTCGAACAGCGTGCGGTTCGGCAGGCCGGTGAGCGGGTCGTGGTGCGCCTGGTAGTCGAGCTTGGCCTGGGCATGCTTGAGGCTGGAGATGTCGGCGAATACCGCGACAAAGTGGGTGATGAACTTGTCGCGGTTGCGCACGGCACTGATGGTCAGCCAACTCGGGTACAGCTCGCCATTTTTGCGCCGATTGGAAATCTCGCCCTGCCAATGACCTTCGGCAGTCAATTGATGCCACATGGCCGCGTAGAACGCGCTGTCATGCAAGCCCGAAGCGAGCAGGCGCGGCGTGTGGCCCAGCGCTTCGCTTTCGCTGTAACCGGTGATTTCGGTGAAGGCACGGTTGACCGCGCTGATGTGCTGTTGGGTATCGGTGATCAACACGCCTTCGGCGGTGCTTTCGAACACGGTGGCGGCTTGTTGCAGTTTTTCCTGCATCAGGTGCCGCTCGGTGATGTCTCGGGCGATGGTCAGCATACAGTCGTCATCGCCGATCGGCAGCGGACGGCTGGACACTTCACAGAGGCGGATCTGCCCGTCGCTGCGGCGGATATGGCAACTGAAGTCGCGGACAAAACCGTCCCGATGCAGCAGGTCGAGCATTTGTTTGCGTTCATTGAGATTGACCCAGATCCCCAGGTCCAGCACCGAACGATCCACCGACATGGCGCTGTTGAATCCGGTGATGCGACTGAAACCCTCGTTGATCTCCATCAGCAAGCCGTCACTTTGCCGCGACAGCAGCAGGCCGTCGGGAGACGCATGGAAAGCCTTGGCGAACTTCTCTTCGGACGTTTGCAGTTGTTGCTGGGTTTCCTTGAGCTGGGTGATGTCCCGCACCACGACCACCAGCGCCGGCGTCATGTCGAGGTCGAACGGTTCAGCGGAGATCAGCCCGGTGAACACCTGGCCGTTACTGCGACGAAAGGGCATTTCCAGGTTGCGGATGCTGCCGGCCTGCAAGCGTTGCAACAGACTCGGACCAACGCCGGGAATCCCCCAGATGTTCAGGTCGGTGGCGGTCAGTCCAATGACGTCCTCGGCCTTGAGGCCGATCTGTTCTTCGAACGCTTCGTTGACCTCCAGCAGGCAACCGTCGCTCAGGCGTGCGATCACCAGAATGTCAGGGCATTGCTGGAACACGGAAGCGAATTTCTGTTCCGACAGGCGCAGCGCTTCTTCGGTGCGCTTGGCGTCGGTGATATCGATCATCAACCCGCGCATCACCGGCTCATGCCCGTGTTCGATCAGGCTGACGATGTCGCGCACCCATAGGCAGCGCCCGTCGGCGGTGATCACCCGGTAATCGAGGCGGTGATCGCGCCCGGCCAGCACTTCGTGATCGCAGAAAGTCTGGGCACGAATCAGGTCGGCGGGGTGAATGATGTTGCGCCAGAAGCCCGGAATCAGCCAATGGGAGAGGGGGTAGCCAAGAAGATCTTCGGCGTGGGGCGATACATAGCTGTAGGTGTAGTCGGTGACCTTTGCTTCCCAGGCGATGGCCGACAGGCTCTCTACCAGGCCGCGGTAGTGGTACTCGCTGCTGCGAAGTTCCTGTTCAAGATCGACACGGCGGGCGATTTCCGAACTCAAGCGGCGGTTGATGCGGATAACTGCCGCCAGCACCAGGGTCAGCAGCAGCAATCCGGGCAGGCCATACACCAGCAGGTCATTCCAGAATGTTCGATGATCGATGACGTTACCGACCCAATGCTCCTGAATGGCGCTGATTTCGGCGGGGCTCATGTCCGCCAGGACTTTGTCGAGAATGCCGACGAGGATTGCGTTGTCGCGGGGTACTGCCATGGCCAGCTGATAGCGATAGGGGGTTTCACCGCTGACATATAACCCGTCGAGCTTGAGCTGACGCAGGCTCCAGACGCTGGACGCCAGATCGCCCACCACCGCATCCACTGCACCGGTGGCCAGCGCCTGTAACGTCGAACTGACATTGGGCATTGCCACCAGGTTCAGGTCGGGATTGTGGGTGCGCAGCAGTTCGTGGGGGGCGTAGTTTTCCACCACGGCGATTTTCAGGCCATACAGGTCTTGCAGGTTGTGTGGCTGGGCGCCCCTGACATGGGCCAGGATGACGATCGGAAAATCCAGATAGGGGCGGGTGAACGACAGGTATTTCTGGCGTTCCGGGGTCGACATGATGCCCGGCAGCAGATCGATTTTGCCCTTTTTGGCTTGTTCCAGGACGGCGGTCCAACTCACCGGCTCGATGGGCGTGAGCCGGGTTTTCAGCCTTTGGCGAATGACCTCGATGTAATCCGCGGCAAGGCCCTGATAGCTGCCCTCATCGTCGCGAAACTCGAAGGGCGGCCACGATGCATCGACACCCAGGCGCAAGTCCGGGTGAGCCGCCAGCCAGCTACGTTCATCCTCAGTTAGAGTCAGCGCGCCAGCCGTTGCGGTCCAGGTCATCAGCGACAGCAAAAAAAGCACGGTCGGCAGTCTGGGCATAACGGTCTCGTTATGGCTCTGGGGAATGTTTCGAGTGTAGACGGGCTACAAGGCGGAGGGGAGGTGTGGAGATATTAATCTGCCATAAAACAAAACCCCCGGCCTGGGCCGGGGGTTTTGTGATCACTCGTCGAGGAAGGAGCGTAGATGCTCGCTTCTCGTCGGGTGGCGCAGCTTGCGCAACGCCTTGGCTTCGATCTGACGAATCCGCTCACGGGTCACGTCAAACTG
Source organism: Pseudomonas sp. AP3_22 TE3818 (assembly GCF_053628995.1). Taxonomy (NCBI): domain Bacteria; kingdom Pseudomonadati; phylum Pseudomonadota; class Gammaproteobacteria; order Pseudomonadales; family Pseudomonadaceae; genus Pseudomonas; species Pseudomonas sp. AP3_22 TE3818. The sequence continues at coordinate 661,428 of NZ_JBRJHL010000001.1, forward strand.
CTTACCAACCTCTTCGAGGGTGTGGTCGGTATTCATGTCGATACCGAAGCGCATGCGCAGTACCTTGGCTTCACGGGCAGTGAGGCCGGACAGCACTTCGCGAGTCGCTTCTTTGAGACTCTCAACGGTTGCAACATCGATTGGCGACTGCATGGTCGAGTCTTCGATGAAGTCACCCAGATGGGAGTCTTCGTCATCACCGATCGGGGTTTCCATGGAGATCGGCTCTTTAGCGATCTTCAATACCTTGCGGATCTTGTCCTCAGGCATTTCCATGCGTTCGCCCAGCTCTTCCGGGGTCGGTTCGCGACCCATTTCCTGCAGCATCTGCCGGGAAATGCGGTTGAGCTTGTTGATCGTCTCGATCATGTGCACCGGAATACGGATGGTGCGGGCCTGGTCGGCGATCGAGCGAGTGATCGCCTGACGGATCCACCAGGTGGCATAAGTCGAGAACTTGTAGCCGCGACGGTATTCGAACTTGTCTACCGCTTTCATCAAGCCGATGTTGCCTTCCTGGATCAAATCGAGGAACTGCAGGCCACGGTTGGTGTACTTCTTGGCGATCGAGATCACCAGACGCAAGTTGGCTTCAACCATCTCTTTCTTCGCGCGGCGGGCCTTGGCCTCACCGATCGACATGCGACGGTTGATGTCCTTGATCTCGGCGATGGTCAAACCGGTTTCGGTTTCCAGCGCGGTCAGCTTCTGCTGGCAACGGACGATGTCCGGCTGCAGACGACCAATGGCTTCAGCGTATTTGCTTTTGCCTTTGGCCAGGGCGTCACTCCAGCTTTCGTCGACTTCGTTGCCCGGGAACTGGCGCAGGAAGTCTGCACGCGGCATGCGCGCATCACGAACGCAGAGCTGCATGATTGCACGCTCTTGCTGACGCAGGCGATCCAGGGCACTGCGAACACGCTCGACCAGGGCTTCGAATTGCTTCGGTACCAGTTTGATCGGCATGAACAGGTCGGCCAGAGCCAGCAACTCGGCAATCGCTGCCTTGTTGTGACGACCGTGCTTTTTCAGCGCCTTGCGGGTAATTTCCATCTGATCGGCCACAGCGCCAAAACGCTGGGCGGCGATGATCGGATCCGGACCGCTTTCGGCTTCTTCCTCGTCATCCGAGGCTTCACCGTCTTCGTCGTCGGCGTCGTCATCCGCCTTGACGGCTTTCGCGTCAATCGGTGGCGGCACTTCTGCCGCAGGCGGCGCGATGCCGTCGTCCGGGTCGATATAACCGCTCAGGACGTCGGACAGGCGGCCACCTTCGGTGGTGACGCGGGTGTACTCGGAGAGAATATGATCAACCGTGCCAGGGAAGTGCGCGATGGCGCTCATCACCTCACGGATGCCCTCTTCAATACGCTTGGCGATTTCAATTTCGCCTTCACGTGTGAGGAGCTCCACCGTACCCATTTCGCGCATGTACATGCGCACCGGGTCGGTAGTGCGACCAATGTCGGTCTCGACCGCAGCCAACGCTGCAGCGGCCTCTTCGGCTGCGGCTTCGTCGGTATCGGCGTCGGCCAGCATAAGGGAATCCTTATCTGGCGCAACCTCGAATACGTTGATCCCCATGTCATTGATCATGCGGATGATGTCTTCCACCTGTTCCGGATCTGAAATATCCTCCGGCAGGTGGTCGTTGACCTCCGCGTAAGTCAGGTAGCCCTGCTCACGACCAAGTGTGATCAACTCTTTGATACGAGACTGCTGTTGCGCTTTTCCGGACATAACACCCTATCCACTGAAGGTCTTGGCGGGCAAAAAACAAGCCGAGGATTATACCTGAGCTATGACCTCACGCGCCAGTTGAGGTCGGGTTTGATGCGGAAACATTGCGACTTAAAAGGTCGCGCAGTTGGTTTTTCTCTTCGGTGCTCAATTCACTTTGACGTGCTTTTCGAAGAAGTTGTTCCAGGTTTCGCTCGCGTTGGCGGGCTGACAAGCTAGTAATGGTGTCGAAAAACTGTTGTTCAAGGTTGTCTCCATCAATCAGCCATTCCTTTTCCGCCAGGGCCTTGAGCAAACGACCCTGCTCTGTGCCGTGCCAGCGGGCAATCAGCTGAATTGAGTTTAGCTTGGGATTCTTCTGCACGGCTTCGAGCAGCGCCACCAGCAATTGTGTGTTGGTGTGATCCTCGGCGGCGAAATGCCCGGCATCCTCGACTTTCTCGGCCAGTTGCGGGTGATGCAGCAGCGTGCGCAAGGCGGCGAGGGTCGGCGGCTCTACGGCGGCGGGCACCCGTGGCGCGCGGGGTTGATCGCGATCACCGCCCCGTTTGCCATTCTTGTCCCACGGTTTCTTGTCCCATTTCTTGCCTCCTGCACCGGGCTTCTTTGGCGTCCATTCCTGCTGCGGCACATACATGTCCTGTGCCTGCGGCTGATGATAGTCGCTGTAGTCGGGCATCGCGTCGTAATCGATGCCCGGGTCGTAGGCCGGCGGCGCTTCCTGCGGGGGGCTTTGTGCCAGCTGGCTCACCGCTTCGCCGCTCAGGCCAGTGATTTCGCTCAGGCGCTGACGCATCAGGGTGCGCAGGTTGGCGCCCGGGACTTTGTCGATCAGCGGTGCGGCGAGCGTGGCCATGTGGGCCTTGCCCTCGAGCGAGCGCGGGTCGGCTTCTTCCGTCAATTGTTGGAAGAAGTAATCGGCCAGAGGTTGGGCATGCTGGTTGATCCGTGCGCGGAAGGCGTCGGTGCCTTCGGAGCGGACCAGGGTGTCCGGGTCCTCGCCCTCGGGCAGGAACAGAAAACGTGCACGACGACCGTCCTGCAAGCTCGACAGTGTTGCCTCCAGTGCCCGCCACGCCGCATTGCGACCGGCCTGATCGCCGTCGAAGCAGAACAGCACGCTGGGCACGACACGAAACAGTCGCTTGAGGTGCTCTTCGCTGGTGGCGGTACCCAGGGTCGCGACGGCATTGCGCAGGCCTTGCTGGGCCAGGGCGATGACGTCCATGTAACCCTCGACGACGATGATCTCGTCGAGGTTGCGGTTGGTCTTGCGCGCTTCGTACAGGCCGTAGAGTTCCTGGCCCTTATGGAACACCGGGGTTTCCGGGGAGTTCAGGTACTTCGGCTTGTCGTCGCCCAATACCCGGCCGCCAAAGGCGATGACGCGACCGCGGCTGTCGCGGATCGGGAACATCACTCGGTCGCGGAAGCGGTCGTAACGTTTGCCGCTTTCGGCGTTTTCGATCAGCAGGCCGGCATCGATCATGGCTTTTTGTTGCAGGGTATCGCTGCTCAAATGCTTGAACAGGTTGTCCCAGCCAGGCGGTGCAAAGCCCAGACCGAAGTCCCGGGCGATTTCGCCGGTCAGCCCGCGACCTTTCAGGTAATCCACGGCGGCCTTGCGCGATGGATGGCTTTTCAAGGCCTGGCGATAAAAGTCGGCAGCAGCGCTGAGCAGCGGATACAGCGGCGAATCGGTCGGCTGCCGCGGCTTGTGCGGGCGGCCGCTTTCTTCGCGGGGGATTTCCATGCCGGCGGCTTTGGCCAGCTCTTCGACCGCCTGGACGAAATCCAGGTTGTCGTGGTCCATGATGAAGCCGAGGGCGTTGCCGCCAGCGCCGCAGCCGAAGCAGTAATAGAACTGCTTGTCGGGGCTGACGCTGAACGAGGGCGTCTTTTCCTTGTGGAACGGGCAGCAGGCGGTGTGGTTCTTGCCGGCCTTTTTCAATTGCAGGCGCGAGCTGACCACATCGACGATGTCGGTGCGGTTCAGAAGGTCGTCAATGAAGCTCTGGGGAATTAACCCGGCCATGGCGTTCTCGTCATCTGCGCTGAAAGGAGCCCGAAACGTACGGCGACCGAACGCGGGCATTGATTGAGGCGCGCAAAGTGTGCGGCTCGACCAGTGTCGTCTGCGTAATCGCTGTCGGGAAGTGTATCTGCCGAAAATCCACTGACGTTAATGCCAATCAGTATCCGACTGTTTGAATGTGTTGCGCTGAATCCGCTGCGGCCAAACACAGGCCTCGGATAGCTCATCATTCGGCACGCAGGCAGGTGCCTTGGGCTGATCGTCGTGAGAGGAATCAGTGGGTGTGCTCGTCAGTAGCCTTGAAAGGCTCGTCAGAAAAGACGTGCACCGCTGGCAAAAGAGCCAGGTCTGACGCGGTGAAGCAGATTTGTCTCGGTCGCGTCTGCGGCTTCGACAGTGAAGCATCAAGCGTTTTACGCAAATGCCATAAGCCCGGCTGAGGGCCGGGCTTGGCAGAAGCTTGCTACGGTCGTCTGTGTATTAGTACAGACGAACGGCGCGGCGCTGTTCGCGCTGAACTTTCTTGGCGTGACGCTTAACAGCAGCAGCTGCTTTGCGCTTACGCTCAGAAGTTGGCTTCTCGTAAAATTCGCGGCTACGAACTTCAGCCAGTACACCGGCTTTTTCGCAGGAGCGCTTGAAACGACGCAGAGCTACGTCGAAGGGTTCGTTCTCTTTTACTTTGACGGCTGGCATCCAGAGCTACCTTCATTCATTACCGGGGTCAACATCCTCGCGGCAAAAGAGCACTTGAAGACGTCGGTTTTTAAGGGTTGCGGATGTTAACCCCTCATCGCTCGGAATGCAAAGCCTCTGATCGAAAACCGCTGGTCGGGGCATCCCGCGACGACTATTATGCGCGCCTTCGAATTCAGCCTAAACAAGGCGCAAACCCATGCTAGTACTGGGATTAGAAACCTCCTGCGACGAAACCGGCGTCGCATTGTATGACAGTGAACGCGGGCTGTTGGCCGACGCGCTTTTCAGTCAGATCGACCTGCACCGCGCCTATGGTGGCGTGGTGCCGGAGCTGGCCTCGCGCGATCACGTCAAACGCATGCTGCCCTTGATTCGTCAGGTGTTGGCCGAGGCCGACTGCGTGCCGACCGAGATCGACGCCATCGCCTATACCGCGGGTCCTGGCCTGGTCGGTGCCTTGCTGGTGGGGGCTTCCTGCGCCCAGGCGCTGGCCTTTGCCTGGGGCATTCCGGCCCTCGGCGTACACCACATGGAAGGCCACTTGCTGGCACCGATGCTGGAGTCGCAACCGCCGGAATTCCCGTTCGTCGCTTTGTTGGTCTCAGGTGGTCATACGCAGCTGGTTCAGGTCGACGGAATTGGTCAGTACACGCTCTTGGGCGAGACCCTGGATGATGCTGCCGGCGAAGCTTTCGACAAGACGGCCAAGATGATGGGCCTCAATTATCCGGGCGGACCGGAGATCGCTCGCCTTGCAGAGCAGGGTGTTGCAGGGCGTTTCGTCTTCCCGCGTCCGATGTGCGACCGCCCGGGCCTGGATTTCAGCTTCAGTGGCCTGAAAACCTTTGCGTTGAATACCTGGCAACAATGCGTCAGTGCCGGGGACGACGGCGAGCAAGCCCGATGCGACATCGCGCTGGCGTTCCAGCAGGCCGTGGTGGAGACTTTGACCATCAAGTGCAAGCGTGCCCTTAAAGCCGCGGGCATGAAGCGCCTGGTGATCGCCGGGGGCGTCAGTGCCAACAAGGCGTTGCGCACTTCTCTGGAGAAAATGCTCGGCGATATGAAGGGCGATGTGTTTTATGCCCGTCCGCAGTTCTGTACCGATAACGGCGCGATGATCGCTTTTGCCGGCTGCCAGCGCTTGCAGGCCGGTCAGCAGGAAAGCCTGGCGATCAGCGTGCAGGCACGCTGGCCGATGGAGCAGTTGTCGGCGTTGTGATAGCGGTGCTCATGTCCGACTGCTAGAAATGCCGTTCGCGCCCGGCAAACAGGTCGCGTAGATTGCCGCGATGGCGCCAGACGATCAGCCCGGTGAGCGTGCTCATGGGCAGCAGGGCCGCCGGTTCTTGCCAGGCCAGCAAAGGCAGGGTCAGCGGCGTGGCGATCAGGGCGGCCAGGGAGCTGGTGCGGGTCAGGTAGAACGTCAAGAGCCAGGCGCAGACCGCCAGAAGGGCGGCGGGCGGGTATAGCCCCAACAACATGCCGGCAGCGGTGGCGACACCCTTGCCGCCGCGAAAGCGGAAGTACAGCGGAAACAGGTGACCGATGACGGCATAGACGCCGATCCAGGCTTGTTCCTGCTGCGAAAGGCCCGCAAGACGCGCTATCAGTACCGGCAGCAGGCCTTTGCAAAGGTCGCCGAGCAGGGTCAGGATGGCGAGTTTCTTGCCGGCCAGGCGCAGCATGTTGGTGGCGCCGGCATTGCCCGAGCCACTCATTCGCGGATCGGGGTTACCGGTCAGGCGGCTGAGCAAAATGGCAAAGGACAGAGAGCCGAGCAGGTAGGCGAGGATCGCCAATAACCAAAACATGCTAACTATTCCGGGCGAGGAAGCCCTGATTCTAACGGCGCATTGCGCCCTTGTCGTGTAGCGGAGAGAAGTGCTTGGACAGAGTGTTTATCGAGGGCCTGGAAGTCGACACGGTGATTGGTGCCTACGACTGGGAACGAGGCATCCGACAGTGCCTGCGTCTTGACCTGAGCTTCGCCTGGGATAATCGCCCGGCCGCAGCCGGTGATGACCTGACCCTGGCGCTCGACTACGCCAGTGTTTCCTCGCGCATCCAGGCGTTTGCCGAGCAGGCGCAATACCAGCTGGTCGAGACCTTTGCCGAGCGTCTGGTTGAAGTGCTGATGAGCGAATTCAAGATCACCTGGGTGCGTCTGAAGCTGACCAAGCCCGGCGCGGTCCCGGCTGCCACTGGTGGTGTGGGCGTGGAGATCGAGCGCGGATGTCGCTGACTCAGGTGTACCTCGGGCTCGGTAGCAATATCGAGCGTGAAACCCATTTGCGGGCGGGGCTCGATGCATTGGCGGCGTTCCTTGTCGATATCCGCTGTTCGGCAGTGTTCGAAAGCCAGCCGGTGGGCATCAAGAGCGGGCCGTTCTTCAATTTCGTGGTATCGGCGTATACCGATCTGCCGCTGATGGAGCTTGATCGTCGCCTGAAGTTCATTGAGGCGGATAACGGTCGTTACGCACCGGATCGCCGAGGTTTGCCGCTGGATATCGACGTGTTGTTGTTCGGCGACCTGGTGGGAAACTTCGATGGCTTGATCTTGCCGCGGGCAGAAATCCTGAAAAATGCGTTCGTTCTGTGGCCGTTGTCGTTGATCGCGCCGGATCGCGTGCACCCCGGTGTCGGTAAAAGTTTCGCCAGGTTGTGGGCCGAATCGCAGATTGATCAGGTGTTGGCGCCGGTGGCATTTGAGTGGCGTGGGGAGCAATTGACCCCGTCCGGTTTCCTTTAAAGCAAAAGATCGCAGCCTTCGGCAGCTCCACAGGGAATCGCATATTCCTGTGTAGGAGCTGCCGAAGGCTGCGATCTTTTGCTCATCAGGTATTTTCTTTGTAAGCCTTCAACGCCTTGAGCCGCTCCCGTTTGATCGCCTCACCCAGCTCCGGCCCCTTGAACCCTTTCTCCAGCAACGGCTGAACCGCAACGGTTCGCGCCGCGGTCGCCGCGCCGCGCAGATAATCCGCCTGTGGATAACTTCTCTGCTCCAGCCCCTCGCGTCCGCGTGCATCCATCTCGCATGCCGCGATGAACTCCTCGAACCGTTGTGGCCGACGGTAAACGTCGAAGCTTTGCAACAATTCCAGCAATGTCGAGGGCTTCAGCTCAAGGGCCCGATGCCCATGGGTGTGGTACTCGCCCACCAGCATTGCCAGTTCCTGGCAGTCTCTCGGCGCCTTGAAGCGTTCGTTGACCGCTTTGATCAGGTTCAGGCCCTTGAACTCGTGGGCAATGTGCCGCGGCCATTCCTCCTCTGGCGTCAGGCCCTTGCCCAGGTCGTGCAGCAGGCAGGCCCAGCGCACGGTCAGCGGCTGTTTGTGCAGTGCTGCTTGCTGCAACACGCTCAGGGTATGTGCGCCCGTATCGATTTCCGGGTGATGGGCCGGGGGCTGCGGGACGCCGAACAGTGCGTCGACCTCCGGCATCAGTACCTTGAGTGCGCCACATGCGCGCAACACTTCGATAAACACCTGTGGCTGATCTTCCATCAGGGCGCGGGAGATTTCCTTCCAGCTGCGTTCGGGAGTCAGCGCCTCAAGCTCGCCTGACTCGCTGAGTTGACGCATCAGTTCCAGGGTTTCAGGGGCGACGGTAAAGCCCAGCGCGGCATATCGCGCGGCAAAGCGGGCGACGCGCAGGACCCTGAGTGGATCCTCGGCAAACGCCGGGGAAACATGGCGCAGCAGGCGAGCTTCGAGATCGCGCTGGCCGTGGTAGGGGTCGGTCAGGTTCTGCTGATCGTCTTCGGCCATGGCGTTGATGGTCAGGTCGCGACGGATCAGGTCTTCTTCAAGGGTGACTTCAGGGCTTGCGTGAAAAGTGAACCCGCCGTAACCGCGCCCGCTTTTGCGCTCGGTGCGGGCGAGGGCGTATTCCTCACCGCTTTTGGGATGAAGGAACACCGGGAAATCCGCGCCCACCGGGCGAAAGCCCTTGGCGAGCATTTCTTCGGTGGTGGCGCCGACCACGACCCAGTCGATATCGGTGACCGGTTTGCCCAGCAGGCGATCACGTACTGCACCACCGACTTTATAAATACGCATAAAAAACCTCCGTTAGCTCGACAGGATAACCCTTGCATCGAGCTTTCGGAGGCGCAAAGCGGATCAAAGATGGATGACAGCCAGGTCCAGTCGACCGTAATCACCTTCGCTGTGCTCGTTTCGGGGCGGCACATGGTGGGTTTTCATCACGGTGTCCCCTTGCAGGGTTTCCAGGTGAATGTCGAAGCCCCAGAGGCGGTGCAGGTGTTTGAGCACTTCTTCGGTCGAGTCGCCCAGCGGTTTGCGGTCGTGTTGCTGGTGACGCAGGGTCAGGGAGCGGTCACCCCGGCGGTCGATGCTGTAGATCTGCACGTTGGGCTCGCGATTGCCCAGGTTGTACTGCGCGGCCAGGGTTTCGCGGATGATACGGTAGCCACCTTCGTCGTGAATGGCGGGCACTAGCAGGTCGTCCTTCTGGTCGTCATCGAGAATGCTGAACAGCTTCAGGTCACGGATCACCTTGGGTGAGAGGTACTGCAGGATGAAGCTCTCATCCTTGAAGCTGCTCATGGCGAACTTGATGGCTGCCAACCAGTCGGTACCGGCGATGTCCGGGAACCAACGGCGATCTTCTTCCGTGGGCTCTTCGCACATGCGACGGATGTCGCGGTACATGGCAAACCCCAGGGCGTAGGGGTTGATGCCGCTGTAGTAGGGGCTGTCAAAGCCCGGCTGGAACACCACGCTGGTGTGGGACGTCAGGAATTCCATCATGAAGCCGTCGGTGACCAGGCCCTCGTCGTACAGATCGTTCATCAAGGTGTAGTGCCAGAACGTGGCCCAACCTTCGTTCATCACCTGAGTCTGGCGCTGTGGATAAAAGTACTGGGCGATCTTGCGCACGATGCGCACGATTTCCCGCTGCCATGGCTCCAGCAGCGGCGCATGTTTTTCGATGAAGTACAGGATGTTTTCCTGAGGTTCGGCGGGGAAGCGCGCGTTGTCCTTGTCGCTGTACTTGTCCGCGCCCTTGGGAATGGTTCGCCACAGATCGTTGATCTGTTTCTGCAAATGTTCCTCCCGGTCCTTTTGCCGGCGGCGCTCTTCTTCCGCGGAAATCGGATAGGGGCGCTTGTAGCGGTCGACGCCATAGTTCATCAGCGCATGGCAGGAGTCGAGCAGGTCCTCGACCGCGTCGATGCCGTGGCGTTCCTCGCATTGCATGATGTACTGCTTGGCAAACACCAGGTAATCGATGATCGAGCTGGCGTCGGTCCAGGTGCGGAACAGGTAATTGCCTTTGAAAAAGCTGTTGTGCCCGTAGCAGGCATGGGCCACCACCAGCGCCTGCATGCAGATGGTGTTTTCTTCCATCAGGTAGGCGATGCACGGGTCGGAGTTGATCACGATCTCGTACGCCAGGCCCATCTGGCCGCGGGTGTAGGATTTTTCAGTGCTGAGGAAGTGCTTGCCGTAGGACCAGTGGTGATAACCCAGAGGCATGCCGACGGAGGCGTAGGCATCCATCATCTGTTCGGCGGTGATCACTTCGATCTGGTTCGGGTACGTATCGAGGGCGTAACCCGCCGCAATGCGACTGATTTCGCGGTCGTACGCCTGGATCAGCTCGAACGTCCATTCGGAGCCGGTGGAAATGGGTTGGCGCTTCTGCTCTTTGGCGGTCATGTCACTAACCTGCGCTGGAAGAGTTCACGGAAGACCGGATAGATATCCCCGGCCGAGACCAGTTGTTGCTGGGCAAACGTGTCGGAAAAGGCTTCGGCAATGCGCTCGTATTCGAACCAAAGGGCCTGGTGTTCGCGCGGGGTGATCTCAACGTAAGTGTAGTACTGCACGAATGGCATGATCTGGTTGATCAGTATGTCGCGGCAGATCGGGGAGTCGTCGTTCCAGTTGTCGCCATCGGAGGCCTGGGCGGCGTAGATGTTCCACTCGTTACTCGGGTAGCGTTCGGCCATGATCTCCTGCATCAGTTTCAGGGCGCTGGAGACGATGGTGCCGCCGGTTTCCCGGGAGTAGAAAAACTCTTCTTCATCCACTTCGCGGGCACTGGTGTGATGGCGGATGAACACGACGTCGATCTTGTCGTAGTTACGCTTGAGGAACAGGTACAGCAGGATAAAGAAGCGCTTGGCGATGTCCTTGGTCGCCTGGGTCATCGAGCCGGACACGTCCATCAGGCAGAACATCACGGCCTTGGAACTGGGGTTGGGTTGCTTGATGAGCAGGTTGTACTTGAGGTCGAACGTGTCGAGAAACGGCACGCGGTGAATGCGCGCGCTGAGTTTTTCGATTTCAGCTTCGATTTCCTGAATATCGCCGAAGTTGTCTGGTTCTTCCTGCTTGAGTCGCAGAAGTTCTTCCTTGGCCTCACGCAGTTTTGCCCGGCTGCTGCCGGACAGGGCGATGCGGCGGGCGTGAGCTGAGCGCAGGGTGCGGATGATGTTGATCCGCGACGGGTTGCCCTCGTTGCTGATCCCGGCCCGCACGGTCTTGAAGGTGTCGGTGCCGGTCAGGTTGCGTTTGACCAGGTTGGGCAGTTCGAGATCCTCGAACATGAATTCGAGGAATTCTTCCTGGGTGATCTGGAAGACGAATTCGTCCATCCCTTCGCCGGAATTGCCGGCCTTGCCGGGGCCTCGACCGCCACCGCCTCCCGGTGGTCGGGCGATATGTTCGCCACTGGTGAACTCCTTGTTGCCCGGGTGCACGACCGTCTGCTTGCCACCGCGCCCGTGGTGAAGCACCGGCTCGTCGATGTCGCGGCCGGGAATGCTGATTTGTTCGCCGTGTTCCATATCGGTAATGGAGCGCCGGCTGACCGCCTCTTCGACAGCCTTTTTAATGTGATCACGGTAGCGCCGCAGAAACCGCTGGCGGTTCACCGTGCTCTTGTTCTTGCCATTGAGACGTCGGTCGATCACATAGCTCATGACTGCTCCTTAGAAGCTGTCCTGAAAGGGGCGAGCGGTGATACAGCATCGAACCGAGAGCCGAGGGATGTTGAACGCTCCCCCAAGCGCCTTGGATGCTGCCTGAACTCGCTACCGACTTTCGAACACCTTCCAGAGGCCTGTGTAACAGAAAAAGCGCACACAGGTCTCTGGCTGACGACAACCGGTCTGACCGGCAGCGGGTTATTGTGATTTTCTGACCCGCAGGTACCACTCGGACAGCAGTCGTACCTGTTTGTCGGTGTAGCCCCGCTCGACCATCCGTGTGACGAAGTCGTTGTGTTTTTGCTGGTCCTCTTTGCTGGCCTTGGCGTTGAAACTGATGACCGGTAGCAGGTCCTCGGTGTTGGAGAACATTTTCTTCTCGATGACCACCCGCAGTTTTTCGTAGCTGAGCCAGGTCGGGTTCTTGCCGTTGTTATTGGCCCGGGCCCGTAGGACGAAGTTGACGATTTCGTTGCGGAAATCCTTCGGATTGCTGATGCCGGCCGGTTTTTCGATTTTCTCCAGTTCTTCGTTCAGGGCTACGCGGTTGAGGATTTCGCCGGTTTCCGGGTCGCGGTATTCCTGGTCCTGGATCCAGAAGTCGGCGTACAACACGTAGCGATCGAAGATGTTCTGGCCGTACTCGCTGTAGGACTCGAGGTAGGCAGTCTGGATCTCCTTGCCGATGAATTCGATGTAGCGCGGTGCCAGGTACTCCTTGAGGAAGCGCAGATAGCGTTCGCGGGTCTCGGCCTGGAACTGTTCCTGTTCGATCTGTTGTTCCAGCACATAGAGCAGATGTACCGGGTTGGCGGCAATTTCGTGCGGATCGAAGTTGAACACCTTCGACAGGATCTTGAACGCGAAGCGGGTCGACAGACCGTTCATGCCTTCGTCGACGCCGGCGTTGTCGCGGTATTCCTGGATCGACTTGGCTTTCGGGTCGGTGTCCTTGAGGTTCTCGCCGTCGTACACGCGCATCTTCGAATAGATGTTGGAGTTTTCCGGCTCTTTAAGGCGCGAGAGCACGGTGAACTGGGCCAGCATCTTCAGGGTATCCGGCGCGCAATGCGCCTTGGCCAGCGAACTGTTGAACAGCAGCTTGTCGTAGATCTTCACTTCGTCACTGACCCGCAGGCAGTACGGCACTTTGACGATGTAGATCCGGTCGATGAAAGCTTCGTTGTTCTTGTTGTTGCGGAAGGTGTGCCACTCCGATTCGTTGGAGTGCGCCAGCAGGATCCCGGTGAACGGAATCGCGCCAAGGCCTTCGGTACTGTTGTAGTTGCCTTCCTGTGTGGCGGTCAGCAACGGGTGCAGCACCTTGATCGGCGCCTTGAACATTTCGACGAATTCCATCAGGCCCTGGTTGGCCCGGCACAGGGCGCCCGAGTAGCTGTAGGCGTCGGCGTCGTTCTGCGGGAACTCCTCCAGTTTACGGATATCGACCTTGCCCACCAGTGCCGAAATGTCCTGGTTGTTTTCGTCACCAGGTTCGGTCTTGGCCACGGCGATCTGGTTGAGGATCGACGGGTAGAGCTTCACCACGCGGAACTGACTGATGTCGCCACCGAATTCGGCCAGGCGCTTGGTCGCCCATGGCGACATGATGGTGTTGAGGTAGCGCCGTGGAATGCCGAAGTCTTCCTCGAGGATCGCTCCATCTTCAGTGGAGTTGAACAGACCCAGGGGCGACTCGAAAACCGGCGAGCCCTTGATCGCGTAGAAGGGCACTTTTTCCATCAGCTGCTTGAGCTTCTCGGCCAGGGACGATTTACCGCCACCGACAGGGCCGAGCAGGTACAGGATCTGTTTCTTCTCTTCCAGGCCTTGAGCGGCGTGGCGAAAATACGACACGATCTGGTCGATGCATTCTTCCATCCCATGGAAGTCTTCAAAGGCCGGATAGCGGCGTATGACCTTGTTGGAGAAGATGCGCGAAAGCCTCGAGTTGGTCGAGGTGTCGAGCAGTTCCGGTTCACCGATGGCCAGCAGTAGACGCTCGGCGGCGGAAACGTAGGCGCTGCGGTCTTTTTTGCACAGCTCAAGATACTCTTGCAGTGAGAGTTCTTCCTGGCGTGTGGACTCGAAGCGTTGTTGGAAGTGGCTAAAGATACTCATGACGTCACCTCGCTCGATACGTGGAGCCGACGCCGGATCACTCAGTCGATGCTGGCAGCAACCGAACAGGCGATTGCTGTTTACCCCCCAGAACTCTCCCGGAGCTGACGACTCCGAAAGCTACTCCCGATGACCCGTGCGCCGGTGTACCGGCTCTCCCCTGTTTTGGATGGCCTGGGCTTAAGGATAGTTGGGAATTCGGGAGGTAAAGGCGAGATACGTAATTAGTTGTGGCAGACCGTTCGTCTGCCACCGCGCTAGCCCGCGGGAGTCGGGGCCTGCAACGTTACAAAAAAATTATTCGGCAGTGCCTTGCGCCGTTTCCGCCGGATAGGTCGTACGCCACAACTCGAATCCGCCATCCATGCTGTAGACGTCGGAGAAGCCCTGGCTGATCAGGTAGGCGGCCGCACCCTGGCTGGAATTGCCGTGATAGCAGACCACCACGGTCGGCGCATCGAGGTCGGCGCCCTGGATGAAAGCGTGCAGGGAATGATTGTCCAGATGCTTCGAGCCTGCGATATGCAGGGCGGCAAAAGTGGCCGGGTCGCGGACGTCGACCACCACTGCGCCTTGTTCGCGCAGGGCCTGGGCCTGTTCCGGGGGGATACGTTTGAATTCGCTCATGGCGGGCTCCTGTGGCTCGGCAGAATGGGCAGTCTAGCGCGGTACGCTGGCTGGCGATGTGTGGGGAATGGATGAGGCGACTGGCGGCACGGCATGGCCGTGTTCGTCGCATTTGCAGGACAGGCGCTCAAAGCTGTCGACGTTCATCAGGGTCAGGGCGCCGCCCCAGACGCAGCCGGTGTCGAGGGCCGAGATGCCAGGCTCATTGATATTGCCTTCCAGTGCTGCCCAGTGACCGAAGATGATCTTCAGCCCCTTGGTCTTGCGTTCCTTGTGCTGGAACCAGGGTTTGTAGCCTGGTGGCGCGGTATCGAGGCCTTCCTTGCTCTTGAGGTCGAGTTTGCCTTCGGCGGTGCAAAAACGCATGCGGGTGAAATAATTGGTGATCACCCGCAGGCGCGTCACGCCTTTGAGGTCGTTGTCCCATTTCGCCGGATCGTTGCCGTACATGCCGTCAAGGTAGGGCGGCAGCAGGTTGTCGTCACGCAAGGCGGTCTCGACTTCGGCTGCACACTTCAAGGCTTTGCGCAGCGACCACTGGGGGGGAATGCCGGCATGGACCAGTGCCACGTTGCGTTGTTCGTCGTAGTGCATGAGCTTTTGCTGGCGCAGCCATTCGAGTAGTTCGGCGCTATCCGGCGCTTCAATGATCTCGTGCAGGGTATCGGCCTTCTTCAGGCGTTCGATATTGCGTCCGGCCGCCAGCAGGTGCAGGTCGTGGTTGCCGAGCACGCACACCAGCGATTCGCGGATGCTATAGAGGAAGCGCAGGGTTTCCAGCGACTGCGGGCCGCGGTTGACCAGGTCGCCCACCAGCCACAGGCGATCGCGTTGAGGGTCGAACGCTACTTGTTTGAGCAGGCATTGCAGGGCCTGAAGGCAGCCTTGCAGGTCGCCGACGGCGTAGGTTGCCATCAGTGCAGGGCTCCGGGCACCGCCAGGCGGAAGGGCGCGATGATGGCATCGAAATGTTTGCCGTCGTCGGAAAGCATCTGGTAGGTGCCTTGCATGGTGCCGACCTTGGTGGTCATCACCGTGCCGCTGCTGTAGGTGTGGCTCTTGCCCGGGTCGATCAGTGGCTGCTGGCCTACCACGCCTGCGCCGCGGACTTCTTCGACATGCCCGTCACCATCGGTGATGACCCAGTGTCGTGAAAGCAGTTTGGCGGGCATTTCGCCATTGTTTTGCACGGTAATGGTGTAGGCGAAGGCAAAACGGTCGTGCTCGGGTTGCGATTGTTCTGCCAGATAGCGGGTGACGACGCTGACGTCGACCTGATAACGAGGATCGGACATGCAAGGGGCCTTAAAAACGAAGCGGGACGCGGGGCGTAGCTGATGGAGTTCAGTCTAGGCCAAGTATCGGGTAGTAGACCAGAGTGGCGTCCTACCCGATAGCGCTCATCGCCTGTCAGTTGGTAGCAGGCTTTTGTGGCGCTTGCTCGCTGAGCTTGTCAGCCAGGCGCACGAAGGCGGCCAGGTCGAGCTGCTCGGGACGCAGGCTGCCATCGACGCCGGCGGCTTCGATTTCGGCATTGCTCAGCAGCAGCTTGAGGGTGTTGCGCAGGGTTTTGCGGCGCTGGTTGAACGCTTCGCGCACGACGCGCTCCAGCAAGCGATGATCCTTGGCCGGGTGCGGCAGTACCGCGTGGGGCACCAGGCGCACGATGGCCGAATCGACTTTCGGTGGCGGGTTGAACGCGCCCGGGCCGACGTTGAACAGGTGTTCGACCCGGCAATGGTACTGAACCATGATCGACAGACGGCCCCAGTCACCACCACCAGGGCCGGCAGCCAGGCGCTCGACCACTTCCTTTTGCAGCATGAAGTGCATGTCGCGGATCAGGTGCGAGTTGTGCAGCAGGTGAAAAATCAGCGGCGTGGAGATGTTGTACGGCAGGTTGCCGACCACTCGCAGGCTGCCTGGCGCGGCATTCAGGCTGTTGAAGTCGAACTTCAGCGCATCGCCCTGATGCAGGTTGAAGTTGCTCTTGCCGGCAAACTGCTGGTTGAGGATCGGGATCAGGTCCTTGTCCAGCTCCACCACGTCGAGTTGCGCGCCGCTGCTGAGCAGGCCTTGGGTCAGTGCGCCCTGGCCCGGGCCGATCTCCAGCAGGCGATCTTCTGCCTTGGCATGAATGGAACGCAGTATGCGGTCGATAACGCCGGCATCGTGCAGGAAGTTCTGGCCAAAGCGTTTGCGCGCCTTGTGTTGGTATTGCTCGGTCATAAACGGGTCTCGGCCATCTGGTAGGCGGTTTCCAGGGCGACTTGCAGGCTGCCGGTGTCGATCTTGCCGCTGCCGGCCAGATCCAGGGCGGTGCCGTGGTCGACCGACGTACGGATGATCGGCAAGCCGAGGGTCACGTTGACTGCCGCGCCGAAGCCTTTGTACTTCAGCACCGGCAGGCCCTGGTCGTGGTACATCGCCAGCACCGCATCGCAGTGCTCCAGATATTTGGGGGTAAACAGAGTGTCGGCGGGCAGGGGGCCGCGAAGGTCCATGCCCTCGCCGCGCAGGCGCTCTAATGTGGGTTCGATGATATCGATTTCTTCATGGCCCAGGTGCCCGCCTTCACCGGCATGCGGGTTGAGCCCGCAGACCAGGATGTGCGGCCGGGCGATGCCGAACTTGTTTTGCAGGTCGGCGTGCAGGATTCGCGTGACGCGCTCCAGACGCTCCGGCGTGATGGCATCGGCAATCTCGCGAAGGGGCAGGTGAGTGGTCACCAGGGCCACGCGCAAGCCGCGAGTGGCCAGCATCATCACCACTTGCGCGGTGTGGGTCAGGTCGGCAAGGAATTCCGTGTGCCCGGAAAAGGCGATGCCGGATTCGTTGATGACGCCTTTGTGCACAGGCGCGGTGATCATGCCGGCAAAATCCCCGCTCAGGCAGCCTTGGCCGGCCCGGGTCAGGGTTTCCAGGACGAACGCAGCGTTGGCCTTGTCCAGTTGTCCGGCGATGACCTTGGCGTTGAGCGGTGTGTCCCAGACATACAGGCTGTTGGCTGGCGCGGGTGCATCCGGCCAGTTGTCCGGGGTGACCGGCAGCAAGTCGACCGCCACGCCCAGTTGCGCGGCCCGCTCGATGAGCAGGTCGCGGCTGGTAATGGCAATCAGGGGATGGGGCTGGGCTTGTGAGGCGAGCAGCAGGCACAGGTCGGGACCTATGCCGGCTGGTTCACCGGGTGTCAGCGCGAAACGTTGGGGTTTCACTGTGCTGCCTGGTCGGCGCCAGGGAGTTTGATTTCCACGTACGCTTCGTCACGGATCTGACGCAGCCAGGTTTGCAGCTCTTCGTCGTATTTGCGGTTACGCAAAACGGTCATGGCTTGCTGCTCGCGAGCCTGGCTGGTGCTGTCGGTGGCGCGACGGCCGAGGACTTCCAGGACATGCCAGCCGTATTGAGTCTGGAACGGCTTGGACAGCTGACCTTGCGGGGTCTTGGCCATCACTTCGCGGAACTCGGGCACCAGCACGTTCGGGTCGATCCAGTTCAGGTCGCCGCCGTTGAGGGCGGAACCCGGGTCTTCCGAGTAGTTTTTCGCCAGCTCACCGAAGTCTTCGCCAGCCTCGATACGGCTGTAGAGCGATTCGGCCAGGGCCTTGGTTTTCGCTGCGTCGCGGATCGGGCTCGGCTTGACCAGGATGTGACGTACATGCACTTCGTCGCGCATCTGGGTCTCGCCGCCACGCTTGTCGAGGATCTTCAGGATGATGAAGCCGCCCGGGGTACGCATTGGCTGGGTGACATCACCCACCGGCATGGTGCTCAGCAGGCGATCGAACGGCGGAGGCAACTGAGCGGCTTTACGCCAGCCCATGTCACCACCTTCCAGAGCGGTCTCGCTGGCGGATTTGGCGATTGCCAACTGACTGAAGTCAGCGCCTTGCTTGAGCTGCTGGTAAATCGCATCGGCCTGTTTGGCGGCGCTCTGAATCGCTTCGGAGTTGGCGCTTTCCGGCGTAGGAATCAGGATGTTGGCCAGGTGGAACTCTTCGGACAGCTGCATTTTGCCCAGGTCGGACGCCAGGAAGTTCTTCACTTCCTGCTCGGAGACCTGAATGCGTTCGGCGACCCGACGCTGGCGCACGCGGCTGATGACCATTTCGCGACGAATTTGCTCGCGTGCGTCGTCGTAGGACAGACCGTCGCGAGTCAGGGCGGCGCGGAACTGCTCGATCGACATGTTGTTGCGCTGGGCAATGGTGCCCACGGCCTGGTTCAACTCTTCGTCGGTAATGCGGATGCCGGAACGCTCGCCGATCTGCAATTGCAGGTTTTCGACGATGAGGCGCTCAAGTACCTGCTGCTCCAGCACGCTGGCCGGCGGTACGGCAGAACCACGCTTGGCAATGGTTTGCTGAACTTCATGGACGCGTCGGTCCAGTTGGCTCTGCATGACCACGTCGTTGTCGACGATGGCCACCACTTTGTCGATGGACTGCACGGCGGCACTGGCCGCCGTACTCAGGAACAGCGCGCCCAGCATCAGCGGGCGCAGACAATCAGAAAGCTTGGTCTTCACGTTCACGATAACCTTGAATGCCTTTGTCGAGGAAGCTCTCTGCCTTGGCGCCGGTGAGGCCGCCGAGTCCCTTCAGAACAATTTGGAGGAAGACGCCATGGTCGCCTTTTTCGTTTTCCGGTGCCTGCTGGCTGAACTCGTCGTAATCAACGAAGTAACGGTTGATCAGGCGCAGTTTCCAGCAGCAGCTGTCGTACTCGAAGCCACCGAAGGCTTCCAGGGTACGGTTGCGGTTGTAGTCATACTGCCAGCGGCTGATAGCGCTCCATTGCGGCACGATCGGCCAGATCACCGAGAAGTCGTGCTGTTCGATCTTGTAGTAATCCTTCACGTAGCCAGGCTGGCCAGGGGTGCCGTAGTCACCACCGAACTGCCATTGACCGGTGTTCTGGTTGTAGATCACCTGGTCGTTACGATAGCGATAGCCAAGGTTGACGATCTTGTTCGGGTTGTCTTCAGGCTGGTAGTGGAACATCGCGCTGCCCGAGCGAGGGCTGCGGCTGTCCGGGTCCCAGTTGTAGTCGGCCGTGGTGCGCCAGTCGCGGTTCCAGCGATATTCGTATTCCAGCGCATAAGGCGAAACATTCGAATGTGCATCGGCGCGGGTTTTTGGGTTGATCCCTGGCAACTGAACTTCGCGGTCCTTGAAGTACAAGGCCTGGCCGACACTGATGCGTTGACGCTCGAAGCCGTTGTCTTCGATCCAGCGGCTGGTCAGGCCCAGGGACAGTTTGTTCTCGTCGCCGACACGGTCGGAGCCGGAGAAACGGTTGTCACGGAACAGCGACGCAAAGTTGAAGGTGTATTCGCTGGTGTCGAATACCGGGATGTCTTCCTGGTCGACTTCAGGCACGTACAGGTAGAACAGGCGCGGCTCCAGTGTCTGGCGGTAGTTCTTGCCGAAATACTGGGTATTGCGATCGAAGTACAGGCCGCTGTCGATACTGGCGATCGGTACACCGCGGTTCTGGTTGCTGTCGAAATTGCCGTTGAAATTTTTAGTCCCGGCGGCAGCTGCGGCCTGATCTTGCTGCGCGATCTGACTTTTGCCGGTACCGTCCAGATCCAGTTGGTACTGGGTGTACTGGTACTTGAGCTTCGGTGTCAGGAAGCCGTACGTCGTGTTCATCGGCAGGCTCATGGCGGGCGCGAGATTCAGGCGGTCGCCATTGGCGCGAGCCAGACCTTGAATGTTGTTATCAATACGGGGAGAGCCGACCCCATCTTCGTCGAAGTAGGTCCCGCTCTGCAGATCCCGGTCAAACCGCACGAGCTCGGTGTTGTACGTGAAGTCCAGGCCTTCCGGATGGTAAGGCAGCATACCGTCGAGGGTGAGCTGCGGCAGGCGGTCGTACGGGGTAATGTTCGATACGCTCGCCAGTTCATATGCCTGGGCGTTCGCGCGGGCGGTATAGCCCTCGCCGCGATAGGTCACGGAACCCTGCTGGTTCACGTAGTCGTTGCTTTTTATGCCAATCTGGTCGGTCTGCAGATCCTGGAAGTAATACGGATCGCTGATCTTGGTGTAGTCGACTTGCGTGAGTACTCGCGAGTCGAGGCCACCCTTGTGCTGCCAGTTGTACATGTAGCGGGTTTTTTCGGAGTCGGACTGTTTGTCGCGCTCGTTGCTTTCGTCGTTGAGGTACGCCGCACCGAACTGGCCTTCGCTGGACTTGGTCAGGTAGCGGAACTCGCCTTCCATCAACAAGCCGTGCTTTTCCATGTAGCGCGGGTACAACGTGGCATCGTAGTTCGGCGCCAGGTTGAAGTAGTACGGGGTGACCAGCATGAAGCCGGTATCGCTGCCGGTGCCGATGGTCGGCGGCAGGAAGCCGGACTGGCGACGGTCATCGATCGGGAAATAGATGTACGGCGTGTACAGAACCGGAATGTCCTTGACCCGCAGCGTCACGTTGGTCGCCGTACCGAAACCGGTGGCCGGGTTCAGGGTGATGTTGTTGCCCTTGAGCTGCCAGGCGTTGCTGTTCGGTTCGCACGTGGTGTACGTACCATCCTTGAGGCGGATGATCG
Organism: Pseudomonas sp. AP3_22 TE3818; assembly: GCF_053628995.1. Classification (NCBI taxonomy): domain Bacteria; kingdom Pseudomonadati; phylum Pseudomonadota; class Gammaproteobacteria; order Pseudomonadales; family Pseudomonadaceae; genus Pseudomonas; species Pseudomonas sp. AP3_22 TE3818. Next base: position 682,172 of record NZ_JBRJHL010000001.1, read on the forward strand.
CGTTCTCGGCGCGCTTGGCGTACAGCGCATTACCGCGGATGCGAGATTTGTGCATCACGTATTCGGCGTTGTCGACCTTGGCTTCACCGGTGTCGAGCTGCACGTCGGCGTGGTCGCCGACGATCAGGGCGCCGTTGTCGCGAATGCGCACGTTGCCATTCAGGTCGCCACGGCTCTCGGCCTGGTACAGGTTGGCTTCGTCGGCTTCGACCTGCATGCTGCCCTGGCGCATGACGACGTCGCCGGCCAGGGTCGCGACCTGCTCATCCTGCTTATAGCGGGAGGCTTTTGCGCCGATAAAGGTAGGCGCGTCACTTTTATCCGTCTTGTCATTCATGCCAGGACGAATCGGTTCGATATAGGAACCAGAGCAATAAGGACCGGTTTCAGCCAATTGTGCGGCGGTGAGCTGCTCGCGGGGAACCCAGTCGAGGTGACTGTAGTCTTCGCTACGCGACTTCAGGCCACGGCCTTTGGATTCGGTGACCAGCACCGGCTTGGCGCCAGTGTCTTCACTGGAACCGTTTTCGGCCGGGGCTTCACCAGTGGCGGAAACTGCGCTGCCGTCATGGACGGGACGCGGTGGCAATGCAGCCGCCGGCGTCTTTGGTGCGCAGTCCCAGGACCCCGAAGCAGAGACTGAGCAGTCAAACTGTTCCGCGGCGACCACGTAGGAAGTGGCAAGGGGTTGCAGCGCCAGCAAACTGCCGGTAACCAACAACGGAAATTTTTTACGAAACGCGGGGGATTTCAATGCCATCTTATTAGTCCGGGCTTCCTGCGTGCCATCTGCCCGCGGTGTGGGCCGCACGCCTCTCGATGGTCTGAAAAAGATGCTGGATAATAAAGCATGACCCGCTTGACGGCTAGCGCCGTCGGAGACCCTTGCAATGCCTGATCAAGATGTACGCTTGCAACACCTGAAAGTTTGGCTCGATGAACAATTGGCGACCCTTTTTGCCGAGCAGGGTTGGGGCGTCGTACCCCCGGCCACGTTGACCGCGGCCAGCAGCGACGCGAGTTTCCGGCGGTATTTCCGCTGGAAAGGCGATGGCAGAAGTTTCATCGTGATGGACGCGCCACCGCCCCAGGAGAACTGCAAACCCTTCGTGGATATCGCCTTTTTGCTGGCAAAATCCGGAATAAATGTGCCGAAAATTTATGCCGAAGACCTGGAGCGCGGTTTTCTTTTGCTCAATGACCTGGGCAACAAGACCTATCTGGACGTCATCGACGGCGAAAACGCCGACGGTTTGTTCAACGATGCCCTGCAGGCGTTGCTGGCTTTCCAGCAGTTGCCGATGGTTGCGCCGCTGCCGAGCTATGACGTGGCGTTACTGCGTCGCGAACTGGAACTGTTCCCCGAGTGGTACGTGAAGCGCGAATTGGGCATCGAATTCGACGCGGCGCAGCAAGTGCTCTGGCAGCAAGTCAGCGATCTGTTGATCGACAGCGCCCTGGCACAGCCAAAAGTACTGGTGCATCGCGACTACATGCCGCGCAACCTGATGCTCAGCGAGCCCAACCCCGGCGTGCTGGATTTCCAGGATGCGGTATATGGCCCGGTGACCTACGACGTGACCTGCCTGTTCAAGGACGCCTTCCTCAGTTGGCCCGAGGAGCGCGTACACGGCTGGCTGGAAAGCTACTGGCAGCAGGCGGGGGGGCTTGGCATTCCGGTTCAGCCCGAGTTCGAGGACTTTCTGCGTGCCAGCGACTTGATGGGCGTGCAACGTCACCTGAAAGTCATCGGTATTTTCGCGCGCATCTGCCATCGCGACGGCAAACCGCGTTATCTGGGTGATGTTCCGCGTTTCTTTGCCTATATAGATGCCGTGATCGCTCGCCGCCCCGAACTGGCCGAGCTGGATGTGCTGCTGGCCAGCCTGCGTGCCGGAGTGAAAGCATGAAGGCAATGATTCTGGCCGCGGGCAAAGGCGAGCGCATGCGCCCGCTGACCCTGACCACACCCAAACCGCTGGTGCGTGCCGGTGGCGTGCCGCTGATCGAGTATCACCTGCGGGCGCTGGCTGCCGCCGGCTTCACCGACATCGTGATCAATCACGCCTGGCTCGGTCAGCAGATCGAAGACTATCTGGGCGATGGTTCGACTTATGGCGTGAACATCCAGTACTCGGCGGAGGGTGAACCCCTGGAAACCGGCGGCGGGATTTTCCGCGCCTTGCCGTTGCTGGGAGATGACGCCTTTGTGGTGGTCAACGGCGATATCTGGACCGATTACGACTTCAGCGTGCTGCACCAACCCATCAACGGCCTGGCGCACCTGGTGCTGGCCAGCAACCCGCCGCATCATCCGGCCGGGGACTTCAGCCTGGTCGGAAACCAGGTGCACGACCGTCAGCCGCAGGCTCCCACCCTGACGTACAGCGGCATCGCCGTGTTGCATCCGCAGTTGTTTGACGGTTGCACCGCCGGGGCCTTCAAGCTCGCGCCGCTGTTGCGCAAAGCCATGGCTGACGGGCAGGTGACCGGCGAGCAGTTGAGGGGGCGCTGGGTTGATGTCGGCACACACGAGCGTCTGGCCGAAGTTGAAACATTAATCGAAGCGAGCCGCTGACATGCTGTGGCCAGGGACTCTGATTGGAGCCGGAGCGGGCTTTGCCATAGCCAGTATTCCGGGGGCCATGCTCGGCGCGTTGTTGGGGCAGGCGCTGGATCGGCGCTTGCAGCTGCAGAGCTGGGGGCATTTGCGGGAAAAACTGGGCGGCCGCCCGGTGTTGCGCAACGATGAATTGCTGTTTGTCCTGCTGGGACGCCTGGCCAAGTGTGACGGCCAGGTGATGGCCGGGCACATCGAACAGGCCCGGGCGGAAATGCGCTCGCTGAATATGTCCGGGCCGGCTCAGCGCCGTGCAATTGCCGCGTTCAACCGTGGCAAGTCGGGCCGCGACCGGCTACGCGGTTATCTGCGTCGCCTGAGTGCCCAGCCTCATGCGGCGGAAGGCGTGTTACGCGCCTGCTGGCGAATGGTCTGGGCCGATGGTCGTGCCGGCAGCAATGAGCGTGAGTTGATCCGCCAGTGGGGCCAGTGGCTGGGCTGGACGCCGCACCAGGTGCAGGCGTTGGCCCACGATTATGAGCCGCAGAAGCGGCCATTGGGCAACAGCGTGCCAAGCTATCAGGACGCCTTGAAGCTGTTGGGGGTGTCGGCCACCACTGAGCCAGCGCAGATCAAGCGTGCTTACCGGCGCCTGCTCAGTCGCCATCATCCGGACAAGATCGCCGGCAGTGGCGCGACGGCGATGCAGGTGCGTGAGGCCACTGAGCGAACGCGTGAGCTGCATAGCGCCTATACGCTGATTCGGGAGCGGCGGGATTTTCGCTAGGCGAACCGCTTTGTGTTGTCTGTAATGGCCCCTTCGCGAGCAAGCCCGCTCCCACAGGTTTGATGTCGTGCGCAATTTTGTGATCGGCATAAAACCTGTGGGAGCGTGACTTGCCCGCGATGAAGGCGACACGGTCTTTCAGTCTGTCGCAGGCTGCGGGTTCAACCAGCCCCGCACCCGTCGGAACAATTGCTCCTGTTCGGCCTTGCTATCGGGCAAGGCCTTGAGTGCGACCTGGCTGAATGTCGAGGTCTTCAAGCGTTTGCTGGCCTGCAGGCGTTCCAGTGCGGCGTTGCGGTCCAGCGCTTTGTCTTTGTAGTAAATATCGGCGGTCGGCAGTTTCAGGGTCGGGGCCAGTTCCGCCAGCTCGGGCTTCGCTGCCACCGGTGTGCGAGTGGCGACCATGACCAGTTTCTCGACTTGCGATGGCTGCTTCTCGCTCAGGTAGCGCGCCGCCCAGTAGGCGCCTGTGCCATGCCCCAGCACCACGATGCTGCGGGCGCTTTGTTGTTCGGCAAACGCAATCGCGGCGTCGATCCGGCCGAAGATGCGCTCGACATCTGTCCTGGATTGTTCTTCGGTGGTGTCAGCGATGGCCTTGTCGGCCACATCGGCCTCACCACCGACCACCTGTTCGATCGGGGCCGCGGTGGTCGAGTCCTTGCTGCCGGCTTCGGGGGCTTTGGGCGCCGGCCCTGCCTCCACGATTCGTGGCGCAATGGCATCGCTTTGCAGGTCCGGCAAGGTGATACTCAGGCTGCTCCACTCGGCGTCCGGCAATTTGCGCCGCAAAGGACCGACCGCTTGCGGCCAGTCAACGGTTTCGCCGGCGCCCGGGATGATAATCACCGCGCCTTTGGGTTCGGCAGTATTGGCCGGTTTCCACAAGGCCAGAAAAGTGTCGGTGCCCGCTTGCAGTTGTTGCTGTTCCTGAGTCGGGATTTTTCGCTCGAGTGCAGTCGCTTCTTCCTGACTGCGCTCAGGCAGGGGCAGACGTTCGAGTGGTTTTTCTTCAGCGGCCTTTTCTGCTGCGACAGGCGCCGGTTCGGCCGCCTCGACGGAAAAAACGCAAGGCAGGATCAGCGACAGGCACAATGCTGGCAGTGCCAGGCGGTAGACAGGGGGCATTGGATATTCCAGGCCAGAAGTTGTTCCGGCAGCCTAATGGGTTGGTCAGTATTTGTCAGTGTGTGAGAGTTCAATGATGCGTTTTCGCTGCCTGTGGGTTATCGGCTGTTTGTGGTTTCCCTTGATGGGTTGGGCGACAGCCGCGCCCCCGGCGCACGTTGCCCAACTGACCCCGAAACAACAGCACTGGCTGACGCAGCAGAGCGAGTTGCGGGTCGGACTGGTGTTGCAGGCACCCTATGCGCAATACGATCGCCGCTTGCAGCGCCTGTCCGGGGTGAATGTCGACTTGATGAAGCGGCTGGCAAAGACCCTCAACGTCGAGTTGAGCTGGCGCAACTTTTCCGACCTTGAACAACTGGAAGCTGCTGCACGCGAAGGCGAAATCGACATCGCCCCGGGATTGACCCAGACACCTGGCGGGCTGCGCCTCTGGCAATTCTCCGACCCCTACATGCGGGTGCCGCAACTGGTGGTCAGCGACCAGAAAAGCGCTGGCGCGATCGAACTGGAAAAGCTCGACAGCCAGACCCGCGTCGCGGTGCGCATGCCCAGCGCCATCGCCGATTACCTGCACGGCAACTATCCACACCTGAATCTGCAGGGCGTCCCGATGGAGCGCCAGGCATTGCAGTTAGTGACGGGCCAGCAGGCGGCTTATGCGGTGGTCGATGAAGCGCAATTGGGGCGCCTGTCCATCGAGCCGGAGTTTGCCGGGTTGGTGGTAGTCGGGGATGTCGGCCTGCCGCAGCTGTTGCGGGTAGCCACGCGTCGCGACAAACCGGAACTGGCGGGTATTGTCGAAAGCGCATTGCGGGCGATTCCGGCCAAGGATCTGGAGCAACTGCACAATCAATGGCTGCAGCCCAAGTATCCACGCCTCACCGAGTCGCCGGGGTTCTGGCAAAACCTCTGCCTGTTGCTGGCCGTGCTGGCGTTGAGTTGCGTGGCCATCGTGTTCTGGCAGCGTCGCCAGCAGCACAGCCTGGAACAACGCCTGATGGCTGCGCAGGAAGACATTGCCTTGCGTGCCGCCAGCGAAGAGGCGCTGCGACTCACCCAGTTTTCCATCGATCAAAGCACCGTCGGCATCCTCTGGGTCAACTGGGACAGCCACGTGCGCTACGCCAATCGTGCAGCGGAAAGCATGCTCGGCTATTCATCTGGCGCGATCATCGATCGGCCCTTGATCGATTTCGAACCCGGCCTGCACATGGATCGTTGGCTTAATCTGTGGAAGCGCGCCCGGGCCAGTGAAGAGGGCCCGCAAAGTTTCGAAACCAACTGCGTGCGCGCCGACGGCAGCATCCTGCCGGCCGATGTTTCGTTGAGTTTTCTGCGTTTTCGCGATGGTGAATACCTGGTGGTTTACCTCAACGACGTCACCGAGCGGCGCCGCGCCCTGGCGGCCTTGCAGGAAAGCGAGGCGCGGCTGCAAGGCATCGCCGCCAACGTTCCGGGGCTGGTTTTCCGCCTGGAGCGGGCACCGGTGACCGGCCAGATCGACTTTGCCTACATCAGCGAAGGCAGCGAAAGCCTGGTGGGTTATTCACCGGCCACGCTGGCGCATCGTGACAAAGGCCTGCGCAGTCTGGTGCACCCGGATGACAAGGCCAGCTATCACCAGACCCAGGACCATGCGCTGGATACCGACAGCGACTGGTCGTGGCAAGGGCGAATCCTCACGCGTCAGGGCGAGCAGCGCTGGGCGGAAATCAAGGCCATCACCCGCCGACTGGAAGACGGCGCCTATGTCTGGGACGGTATCGTCTGGGACATCAGCGAGAGCAAGCGCATCGAGCTTGAGCTGGCCAGCTCCCGGGAACAACTGCGTGAGTTGTCCGCGCACCTGGAGAGTGTGCGCGAAGAAGAAAAAGCGCGCATCGCCCGGGAAGTTCACGATGAACTGGGGCAGATGCTGACCGTGCTCAAGCTGGAAACCTCCATGTGCGAACTGGCTTACGCGCAACTTGATCCGGGCCTTAACGAGCGCCTGGGCAGCATGAAACGCCTGATCGCTCAGCTCTTTCAGTTGGTTCGCGACGTGGCGACTGCGTTGCGCCCGCCGATTCTCGATGCCGGCATTGCCTCGGCCATCGAATGGCAGGCCCGTCGATTCGAGGCGCGTACGCAGATTCCGTGTCTGGTGCAGGTGCCGGACAATCTGCCGGTGCTCAGCGATGCCAAGGCCATCGGCCTGTTCCGGATCCTTCAGGAAGCACTGACCAATGTCATGCGCCATGCCCAGGCGCATACTGTTGAACTGACACTGGCGCTGGAGGGCGACGAGTTGTGTCTGACGGTCGCCGATGATGGCGTAGGATTTGTTGCTGCGCCTGGCAGGCCAACGTCCTTCGGGATCGTCGGAATGCGTGAGCGGGTGTTGATCATGGGGGGTGAGTTATCCCTTGAGAGTGAGCCGGGTGAGGGTACGACGCTGAGTGTGCGCGTTCCACTGGATGGGGCCTGATTATTTAATGTTGTCTGTACTGACGCCTTCGCGGGCAAGCCCGCTCCCACAGTGGATCTAGGGTGGTCACAAAATCCAATGTGGGAGCGGGCTTGCTCGCGAATGATCTTGAATCTGGAGAAGAACGTGATCCGTGTACTGGTAGCCGAAGACCACACCATTGTCCGCGAAGGCATCAAGCAGTTGATTGGCCTGGCCAAGGACTTGCTGGTGGTGGGGGAGGCGAGCAATGGCGAGCAGTTGCTCGACACCTTGCGTCATGTGCCCTGCGAAGTGGTGTTGCTGGACATTTCCATGCCGGGCGTCAATGGCCTGGAAGCCATTCCGCGGATTCGCGCCCTGAACAACCCGCCGGCGATCCTGGTGTTGTCGATGCACGATGAAGCGCAAATGGCCGCCCGGGCGCTGAAGGTCGGGGCGGCCGGTTATGCAACCAAGGACAGCGATCCGGCACTGTTGCTGACGGCCATTCGCAAAGTGGCGTCAGGCGGGCGTTATATTGACCCGGAACTGGCCGACCGCATGGTCTTTGAGGTCGGCCTGACCGACTCGAGGCCATTGCATTCGTTGCTCTCCGAGCGCGAGTTTTCCGTGTTCGAACGCCTGGCTCAGGGCGCGAACGTCAACGACATTGCCCAGCAACTGGCACTGAGCAGCAAGACCATCAGCACCCATAAGGCGCGGCTGATGCAGAAGCTCAACATCACCTCGCTGGCGGAATTGGTGAAGTACGCGATGGAGCACAAACTGCTCTGATTTAATCGACTCCCCCTGTAGGAGCCGGCTTGCCGGCGATGGCGCCCTTGAAATCGCTATCGCCAGCAAGCTGGCTCCTACAGGGATAGCGCGACGCCATGTCCATTTACGACATCCTTCAAATCCGCTTTTGCCTTTGCTGGTGGCCTGCAGCTGACCGCTGGTCACTGCGTTTACCAAAACGCGCCATCCTTGTAGGGCAATCCCTACCCCCAACCTTCCATCCGGCTGAGGCGAATCTCTCTTGCCCCCCGATTTGCGTGGTCCCCAGCGTCCACTAGGCTTAACCCCACAGCAGTCATCAATAACAAAGGTGTGGGTATGAGCCAGGTCGATTCAAGCGCAGGGGCCAATGATGTTCTGGTCAGCTTTCGTGGAGTGCAGAAGAGCTACGACGGCGAGAACCTGATCGTCAAAGACCTCAACCTGGACATTCGCAAAGGCGAATTCCTCACGTTGCTCGGACCGTCCGGCTCCGGCAAGACCACCAGCCTGATGATGCTCGCCGGTTTCGAAACGCCGACCGCGGGCGAAATCCTGTTGGCCGGGCGTGCCATCAACAACGTGCCACCGCACAAGCGCGACATCGGCATGGTGTTTCAGAACTATGCCTTGTTCCCGCACATGACGGTGGCCGAGAACCTGGCGTTCCCGCTGACCGTGCGCGGCATGAACAAGAGCGACGTCAGTGCCCGGGTCAAGCGCGTGCTGAGCATGGTCCAGCTCGACAGCTTTGCCCAGCGTTACCCGGCGCAGCTCTCCGGTGGTCAGCAACAGCGTGTGGCATTGGCCCGGGCGCTGGTGTTCGAACCGCAACTGGTGCTGATGGACGAACCCCTCGGCGCACTCGACAAACAACTGCGTGAACACATGCAGATGGAAATCAAGCACCTGCACCAGCGCCTGGGCGTCACCGTGGTCTATGTGACCCACGATCAGGGCGAAGCCTTGACCATGTCCGACCGTGTGGCGGTGTTCCATCAGGGCGAAATCCAGCAGATCGCGCCGCCGCGCACCCTCTACGAAGAGCCGAAAAACACCTTCGTCGCCAACTTCATCGGCGAGAACAACCGTCTCAATGGCCGCCTGCACAGCCAAACCGGCGACCGTTGCATTGTGGAACTCGGGCGCGGTGAGAAGGTGGAAGCCCTGGCGGTCAACGTTGGCCAGACCGGTGAGCCGGTGACCCTGTCCATTCGTCCGGAGCGAGTGAGCCTCAACGGCTCCAGCGACCAATGCGTCAACCGCTTCTCCGGGCGGGTCGAGGAATTCATCTATCTGGGCGACCACGTCCGGGTGCGCATGGAAGTCTGCGGCAAGACCGACTTCTTCGTGAAACAACCGATTGCCGAGCTTGATCCAGCGCTCGCCGTCGGCGACGTGGTACCGCTTGGCTGGCAGGTCGAACACGTTCGTGCACTCGACCCCCTTCTAGAGGCGAACTGATCGCCCCCGCAATACCAACACCAACCCTGCACGTGGAGAGAACAATAAATGTTGAGATCCCTGAAATTCACCGCTTTGGCACTGGGCATGATGGGCGCGGCACACGCAATGGCGGCCGGCCCTGACCTGACCGTGGTGTCCTTTGGCGGGGCGAACAAGGCGGCTCAGGTCAAAGCCTTCTATGCACCGTGGGAAGCGGCAGGCAACGGCAAGATCGTGGCCGGCGAGTACAACGGCGAAATGGCCAAGGTCAAGGCCATGGTCGACACCAAGAGCGTGTCCTGGGATCTGGTAGAGGTTGAGTCGCCGGAACTGTCCCGTGGTTGCGACGAAGACATGTTCGAACAGCTTGATCCGAAGTTGTTCGGCAAGACCGAAGACTACGTCAAGGGCGCCATCCAGCCGTGCGGCGTGGGTTTCTTCGTGTGGTCGACCGTGCTGGCCTACAACGCCGACAAGCTGAAAACCGCACCGACCAGCTGGGTGGATTTCTGGGACACCAAGCAGTTCCCGGGCAAGCGTGGTCTGCGTAAAGGCGCCAAGTACACCCTGGAATTCGCACTGATGGCCGACGGCGTTGCGCCGAAAGACGTCTACAAGGTGCTGGCCGGCAAAGACGGTCAGGACCGCGCGTTCAAGAAGCTCGATGAACTCAAGCCGAACATCCAGTGGTGGGAAGCCGGTGCACAACCGCCGCAATACCTCGCTTCCGGTGACGTGGTCATGAGCTCGGCCTACAACGGCCGGATCGCTGCCGTGCAGAAAGAAAGCAACCTGAAAGTCGTGTGGAACGGTGGCATCTACGACTTCGACGCATGGGCCATTCCAAAAGGTCTGGATGCCAAGCGTGCTGAAGCGGCGAAGAAGTTCATCGCCTTCTCGGTGATGCCACAGCAGCAGAAGACCTATTCGGAAAACATCGCCTACGGCCCGGCCAACACCCAAGCCGTGCCATTGCTGGCCAAGGATGTCCTGAAGGACATGCCGACCACTCCGGAAAATATCGCCAACCAGGTGCAGATCGATGTCAGCTTCTGGGCTGACAACGGCGAGCAACTGGAACAGCGCTTCAACGCCTGGGCGGCGAAGTAAGCAGAACCTTGTGATGGTGGGCTTGCCCCACCTGTGGGAGCGGGCTTGCTCGCGAAGACGGAGTGTCAGTCAACAGCGATGCTGAATGTGCTGACGCCTTCGCGAGCAAGCCCGCTCCCACAATAACGATCGAGGTGGTATTTCCATCTCTGTAACGATCAAAGATTCCCGGAGTACGTCATGGCTATCGCCGTTCCCCTGAACGAGGGCACCAGCCCCACCTTGAAGCAGCGGCTCAAGCACGCCGAGCGGGTCAACCGCTGGAAGGCCCAGGCGTTGATCGCGCCGCTGGTGCTGTTTCTGTTGCTGGTGTTCCTGGTGCCGATCGTGGCGCTGCTCTACAAAAGCGTTGGCAACCCGGAAGTGGTCGGCGGCATGCCGCGCACCGTGACCGCCATCGCCAGCTGGGACGGCCGTGGCCTACCCGCTGAACCGGTTTACAAAGCGGCGGCCGAAGACCTCGCCGACGCCCGCAAGAATCAGACCCTGGGCGATCTGTCCAAGCGCCTGAACATGGAGCTGGCCGGCTACCGCAGCCTGCTGACCAAAACTGCCCGCGCCTTGCCGCTCGCCACCGAGCCGGCCTCTTATAAAGAAGCGCTGGAAGGTCTCGATGAGCGCTGGGGCGACCCGGCCTACTGGCAAGCGGTGCGCCGCAACACCAGCAGCATCACCCCGTATTACCTGCTGGCGGCTGTCGATCATCGCATCGACGACCTCGGCGAAATCGCCCCGGCCACCCCGGACCAGGCGATCTACCTCGACATCTTCGCCCGCACCTTCTGGATGGGCCTGATCATCACCGTGATCTGCCTGGTGCTGGCGTATCCACTGGCTTACCTGCTGGCCAACCTGCCGTCGCGCCAGAGCAACCTGCTGATGATTCTGGTGCTGTTGCCGTTCTGGACCTCGATCCTGGTACGAGTCGCGGCGTGGATCGTGTTGCTGCAGTCGGGCGGCCTGATCAACAGCGGGCTGATGGCCATGGGCATCATCGACAAGCCGATCGAACTGGTGTTCAACCGCGTCGGTGTCTACATCTCCATGGTGCACATCCTGCTGCCGTTCATGATCCTGCCGATCTACAGCGTGATGAAAGGCATCTCGCCGACTTACATGCGCGCCGCGATTTCCCTCGGCTGCCATCCGTTCGCCAGTTTCTGGCGGGTGTACTTCCCGCAGACCTATGCCGGTGTCGGCGCCGGTTGCCTGTTGGTGTTCATCCTCGCCATCGGCTACTACATCACCCCGGCATTGCTGGGCAGCCCGAACGATCAGATGGTCAGCTACTTCGTCGCCTTCTACACCAACACCAGCATCAACTGGGGCATGGCGACCGCACTCGGTGGGCTGCTGTTGCTCGCAACGGTCGTGCTTTATCTGATTTACAGCTGGCTGGTGGGCGCGAGCCGCCTGCGCCTGAGCTAAGGGGAGAACGAAATGCTGAGTCCTTACATGTCGCCCATCGAACGGGTGTGGTTCTACAGCTTGCGGATTCTCTGCGGCTTGATTCTGTTGTTCCTGATCCTGCCCGTGCTGGTGATCATTCCGCTGTCGTTCAACTCCGGCAGTTTCCTGGTGTACCCGCTGCAAGGGTTCTCGCTGCAGTGGTATCACGATTTCTTCGCCTCGGCGGAGTGGATGCGCGCCCTGAAGAACAGCATCATCGTCGCTCCGGCGGCCACGGTGCTGGCCATGGTCTTCGGTACGCTGGCGGCCATAGGCCTGACCCGTGGCGACTTCCCCGGCAAGGCGCTGGTGATGGCGCTGGTGATTTCGCCGATGGTGGTGCCAGTGGTGATCATCGGTGTGGCCAGTTACCTGTTCTTCGCTCCGCTGGGGCTGGGTAACAGCTTCTTCTCGCTGATCGTGGTGCATGCGGTGTTGGGTGTGCCGTTTGTGATCATTACCGTGTCGGCGACCTTGCAGGGGTTCAACCACAATCTGGTGCGGGCTGCTGCGAGCCTGGGCGCTTCGCCGCTGACCACGTTCCGCCGGGTGACCTTGCCGCTGATCGCGCCGGGCGTGATCTCCGGGGCGCTGTTCGCTTTCGCGACGTCGTTCGATGAGGTGGTGGTGACGCTGTTCCTCGCCGGCCCTGAACAAGCGACCCTGCCACGGCAGATGTTCAGCGGTATCCGCGAAAACCTCAGCCCGACCATCGCCGCCGCCGCGACGCTGCTGATTGCCTTCTCGGTGATCCTGTTGCTGACCCTGGAATGGCTGCGTGGGCGTAGCGAGAAACTGCGTACTGCGCAGGTCTGAAGCCACGCCCCGATCACCTGTAGGAGCGAGCCTGCTCGCGATGGTCGTCAACGATAACGCTGGAAGCCTGACACCCAGCGGCGTTTTCAAGTCCATCGCGAGCAAGCTCGCTCCTACATGGGTTCTCCAGAGACCGTTCGGTCATTCACGACCCGAATGGCAGACAAACCCCAATCCCCAGCTACTATTGTGCCCAGCTCCCCTACCTATAAGAGGCTGCGCACATGAGTCTTTCCTCTTTCAAGATCGCTCACAAACTGATCACCGGCGCAGGTGCCATCGAGCAGCTGTCCGCCGAGCTGGCGCGTCTGGACATTGATAATCCGCTGATCATCACCGATGCCGCTCTGGTCAAGTCCGGCACGGTAGAGCTGGCGCTGGCGCAGTTGGGCGAACGCAGCTACGAGATTTTCGACCGGGTACTGCCGGACCCGGAAATCGCCATCGTCGAAGATTGCATGCAGGTGTATCGCGAGGGCGGGCATGACGGCCTGATCGGCCTAGGCGGCGGCAGTGCCATCGACATTGCCAAGAGCGTGGCGGCCTATGCCGGATACCACGGTGCGCTGGAGGATCTGTTCGGAATCGATCAGGTCCCGCGCAAAGGCCCGCCATTGATCGCCATCCCGACCACGGCCGGCACCGGTTCGGAAGTGACCAACGTCGCCATCCTTTCCGACAAGGTCGCGCAACTGAAAAAGGGCATCGTCAGCGACTACCTATTGCCGGACGTGGCGCTGGTCAGTCCGCAAATGACCCTCACCTGTCCGCGCAGCGTCACGGCGGCCAGCGGCGTCGATGCGCTGGTGCATGCCATCGAATCCTATCTGTCGGTCAATGCCTCGCCGATTACCGATGCCCTGGCCATTGGCGCCATCAAGTTGATCGCCAAGGCCTTGCCCAAGGCCTATGCCAACCCGTCGAACCTGCAAGCCCGGGAAGACATGGCCACCGCCAGCCTGATGGCCGGCATGGCGTTCGGCAATGCCGGGGTCGGCGCGGTGCATGCGCTGGCGTATCCGCTGGGCGGACGTTTCAACATTGCCCATGGCGTGAGTAATGCCCTGCTACTGCCCTATGTCATGACCTGGAACAAGATGGCCTGCATCGAACGGATGCAGGATATCGCCGAGGCCATGGGCGTGAAGACCGCTCATCTGAGTGTCAACGAAGCGGCTGACAAAGCCGTGCAAGCCATGACCGAGCTGTGTGCCGCCGTGGAAATTCCCCAGGGCCTGCGCAGTTTCGGTGTACCCGAGGACGCCATCGCGTCCATGGCCGTGGAAGCGGCGGGGATCGAGCGCCTGATGCGCAATAACCCGCGCAAGTTGAGTGCCGTCGATATCGAGAAGATCTATCGAGCGGCGTACTAGAGGCTCTGCCGTTGATGGATGATGGCAAGGTCCAATCATCGCGCTCACGGTGCGCGCGTCAAAGCATGAGGTATACAATGCGCGCCATCGTGATTCTGCTCAGAAAAGGTGCGTCATGCAGCCCTTCGTAATTGCTCCGTCGATTCTCTCCGCCGACTTCGCCCGCCTGGGTGAAGAAGTGGACAACGTCCTGGCCGCCGGCGCCGACTTCGTGCACTTCGATGTCATGGACAACCACTACGTACCGAACCTGACCATCGGCCCGATGGTCTGCTCGGCACTGCGCAAATACGGCGTGACCGCGCCAATCGACGCGCACCTGATGGTCAGCCCGGTGGACCGCATCGTCGGCGATTTCATCGAAGCCGGTGCGACCTACATCACCTTCCACCCGGAAGCCACCCAGCACGTCGACCGCTCCCTGCAACTGATCCGCGAAGGCGGCTGCAAGTCGGGCCTGGTGTTCAACCCGGCGACCCCGCTGGACGTGCTCAAGTACGTGATGGACAAGGTCGACATGATCCTGCTGATGAGCGTCAACCCGGGCTTCGGCGGGCAGAAGTTCATCCCCGGTACCCTCGACAAACTGCGTGAAGCGCGGGCCTTGATCGATGCTTCGGGCCGTGACATTCGCCTGGAAATCGACGGCGGCGTGAACGTCAACAACATTCGCGAAATCGCTGCGGCCGGTGCTGACACCTTCGTCGCCGGCTCGGCCATCTTCAATGCGCCGAACTATCAGGAAGTCATCGACAAGATGCGCTCCGAACTGGCGCTGGCTCGCCCATGAGTGGCTTTGAGCAGCTGTTCCCGGGGCAACTGCCACGGCTGGTGATGTTCGATCTGGACGGCACGTTGATCGATTCGGTCCCGGACCTGGCAGTGGCTGTGGACAAGATGCTGCTCAATCTCGGTCGCCAACCCGCCGGCCTGGAAGCAGTGCGCGAATGGGTCGGCAATGGCGCGCCGGTACTGGTGCGTCGTGCGCTGGCCGGCGGCATCGATCATTCGTCGGTCGATAACGCCGAGGCCGAACGGGCGCTGGAGTATTTCATGCAGGCCTATGGCGAGAGCCATGAGCTGACGGTGGTTTACCCCGGGGTGCGCGATACCCTCAAATGGCTGCAAAAGCAGGGTGTCGAGATGGCGCTGATCACCAACAAGCCGGAGCGTTTCGTCGCGCCGCTGCTGGATCAGATGAAGATCGGCCGTTATTTCCGCTGGATCATCGGCGGCGACACCCTGCCACAGAAAAAACCCGATCCGGCCGCGCTGTTTTTCGTGATGAAAATGGCCAACATTCCGGCTTCGCAGTCGTTGTTCGTCGGCGATTCACGCAGCGATGTGCTGGCGGCGAAAGCGGCGGGGGTCAAGTGTGTGGCCCTGAGCTACGGCTATAACCACGGGCGGCCGATCGCCGAAGAATCGCCGGCGCTGGTGATCGACGACCTGCGCAAACTAATTCCCGGTTGCCTGGATCCGGCCGCTGAGATAACGTTGGCCGACGCTGTCAAACCCCCTTCTGGAAACGCCATCGTGGTGGTCACTCGCAAACTCTGGATGAAAGTCATCAAGGCCCTGGCCCGCTGGCGTTGGCGCGCCTGACTTGATCCTGGCCGGTTTCCGGCGCGTTTGCATACCTGACTGTTCGACCCTCAAGCCACGAGGCACCTCATGATCCGCGAAGAATTCCTGCGTTTGGCCGCTGCCGGCTACAACCGCATTCCGCTTGCCTGCGAAACCCTGGCCGACTTCGACACGCCGCTGTCGATCTACCTGAAACTGGCCGACGAGCCCAATTCCTACTTGCTGGAGTCCGTACAGGGCGGCGAGAAGTGGGGCCGTTACTCGATCATCGGCCTGCCGTGCCGCACCGTGCTACGGGTTCACGATCATCACGTCAGCGTGACCGTCGACGGCGTCGAGACCGAAAGCCACGACGTGGAAGACCCGCTGGCCTTCGTCGAAACCTTCAAGGCCCGCTACAACGTGCCGACCATCGCCGGCCTGCCGCGTTTCAACGGCGGCCTGGTGGGCTACTTCGGTTATGACTGCGTGCGTTATGTGGAGAAGCGTCTGGGCAAGTGCCCGAACCCGGATCCGCTGGGCGTGCCGGACATTCTGCTGATGGTCTCCGACGCCGTCGTGGTGTTCGACAACCTGGCCGGCAAGATGCACGCCATCGTGTTGGCCGACCCGGCGCAGGAAGATGCCTTCGAGCAAGGCCGCGCGCGCCTGGAAGAGCTGCTGGAAAAACTGCGCCAGCCGATCACCCCGCGCCGCGGCCTGGACTTCAGCCAGCAACAATCGGCTGACCCGGTATTCCGCTCCAGCTTCACCCAGGACGATTACGAAAAAGCAGTCGATACCATCAAGGAATACATCCTGGCCGGTGACTGCATGCAGGTCGTGCCGTCCCAGCGCATGTCGATCGACTTCAAGGCCGCGCCTATCGATCTGTACCGCGCGCTGCGCTGCTTCAACCCGACGCCTTATATGTACTTCTTCAACTTTGGCGACTTCCACGTCGTCGGCAGTTCGCCGGAAGTGCTGGTGCGGGTCGAAGACAACCTGATTACCGTGCGCCCGATTGCCGGCACCCGCCCACGCGGGGCCAATGAAGAAGCTGACCTGGCGCTGGAAAAAGACCTGCTGTCGGACGACAAGGAAATCGCCGAACACTTGATGCTGATCGACCTCGGTCGCAACGACACCGGTCGCGTCTCGGAAATCGGCTCGGTGAAACTCACCGAGAAAATGGTCATCGAGCGTTACTCCAACGTGATGCACATCGTGTCCAACGTCACCGGGCAACTAAAGGCCGGGCTGACGGCAATGGACGCACTGCGCGCAATTCTGCCGGCGGGCACCTTGTCTGGCGCACCTAAGATTCGCGCGATGGAAATCATCGACGAACTGGAGCCGGTCAAGCGTGGCGTCTACGGCGGTGCGGTCGGTTACTTCGCCTGGAACGGCAACATGGACACCGCCATTGCGATCCGCACGGCGGTGATCAAGAACGGCGAGCTGCACGTGCAGGCCGGTGGCGGCATCGTCGCCGACTCGGTGCCGGCATTGGAATGGGAAGAAACCCTGAACAAGCGCCGCGCAATGTTCCGCGCCGTTGCCTTGGCCGAACAAACCCCGAACACCTGAGCTCACGCAAAACCCTGTAGGAGCGAGCTTGCTCGCGATGGGGTCAGCACTGCCACATTGATGTTGTCTGACCCACCGCAATCGCGAGCAAGCTCGCTCCTACAGGGGGTACACCAGCAATAAAAAAACGCGGCGCCTGCAAGGGCGCCGCGTTTTTTATTGCCTGTACATCAGAAGTCCAGAGCAACACCTACGTTGATGCCTTGTTGGGTGAAGTCGTCGTCCCTGCGAATGTTGTAGCTGGCGCGCAATGCCAGGTCGCGGGTGAGGTTGTGGCTCACCCCCAGGTTAACGCGCTGCAAGTGGCTTTGCGGGGTGTAGCCTTCCAGCGTGAACTGGTTGTTCGGCAAGCTGTTGAGGTTGATGCCCACGTCCTGGGTATCGTCGTTGTACTCACGTTCGATTGCCGCCTCGCCGAACACCTGGGTTTGCGGGGTGATCTGGTATTTGCCCTGCAGGCCAGCACCCAGGCGTCGGGAAATCACTTCCTGATCGGCAAAGGTCAGCGCCGTGGAATCGTTGCCGTCCTCCGAGTAGCCGTCGACTTTCGCCTTGGAGAAATCAGCGCTGATAAACGGCGACACGTGCCAGGGGCTGCTGGCTTGTTGTGCAATGTCGTAACCCAGGCGAGCGCTGAAGGCTTCGATGTAGCCGCTGGTATCGCCTTTTTCACTGCGTTCGTTGGCACCCAACTGGAACTTGCGCTTGAGGCTGTCGTAATCCAGATGGCCGGCCGTCAGCGCCACGTCAGCCCAGACACGGTTTTGCTGGTATTGGGCGAATGCCGTGCCCAGGTAAGTGTTGAGCTTGTAGTCGGAATCGTTGCTGCCGGCTTCGAGTTTCTGGTTATAGAAACCCGCCGCCAGGCCAACGCGCCAAGCATCGTCGATGCGGTAGCTGCCACCGATGTTCAGGTTGGCTCCGTTGCCGTCGGCACTGACCGCGCTGTCCTGACTGTCAAAGTCCTGATGCTGTCCGCCGCCAGAAACAATGGCTCGCCATTGGCCGACGCCCTGCCAGTTTTGCCAATCGGCCAGCCACTGGTTGCGCAATTCATCCTGATGCGCGCGCACGGTGCCCTGGGCCATTTCCGGCAGTAATGTCAGCTCCCACGGTGCTGCCAACAGGGAGTACGCGTAGTCGGCAATCAGACGCTGCCCGGCTTCTGTGGGGTGCACGGAGTCGTTAAAGATCAGCTTGGTCGGATCAGGTGTGGCGCTGTTGATGCCGAAACGGGCATTCTCGGTACACCCGTTGCCGCTGAAGCAGGTGGCGATGAGGTTCTGGTCGGTGGCCAGGCCAAACTGCGCCGGGTTGGCAAACGTCTCTTTGAGCAGTACCGGAATGTTGAGCGGGATGACTTCGGCATTGATGTTCTGCAGTCGGCTCACCAGCTCAGTATTGAACTGGGCGCTGAGTTGGGACGTGAACGCTTGCAGCGGAGTGCCGTTGAACGCCGGGGTAAAGCCGATATCGGGCAGCAACCAGACCATGACGTATTTGGCGCCGGCGGTTTGCAGCGTCTGCACGCTGTCGGCCAGTCGGTCGGCGGCGGCACTGGCCTGGGGCAGGCTGGTGACGCGACCTTGCAGGAAGTCGTTACCGCCACCCGACAGGTAATACAGTGCGTTCGGGTCGGCACGGAAGTTGTTCGACGGCAGGTAGCCGGCGCGGGTGCGTTCGCCGGTGGCGGAAACGCTGGTGATCGAATCCAGGATCTGATCCGTGCGGTAACCGCCGACGGCCCAGTTGTTGCCATCGGGCTGGCCGTTGCTGGCGCGCACGGCCGAATTGGATGATGCGGTCTGGTCCGCCGAGAACCCCAGTTTCCCACCCAGTATCTGCGTGGAGTTGAGCGAGCGGACTTCGCCGCTGCCATCCAGATATACCGGCCCCGTCCGGTTGGTAAAGCGCTGCGTCGCCCCGGCAGGCCCGCCGGTGTCGGCAAAGGTCCCGGCGTCGTTGAGGCTGTCCCCGAAAACCACGAAATTTGTATAAGGATTAGATGCGGCGTTCGCCTGGGCGCATGCCATCGCGAGCAAGCATCCTGCGAGCGGTACAAACAACGACTGTTTGATCATGAGCAAGTCCGTTTATTTATTGTTGTAGTGAACGAAACGACAGTACCAAAAACTTTCGGCCTTTTGCCATCTGTCGCGAAGCCTTTGATAGTTTCGCGGGCAGTACCCCCGGCGATATTGCACGCTCTGCCCAGCTACGATACTGTGCCGGGACGTACGAACGAGACCTTCCCCGTGTTGATCATCAGTAAACTCCTGGATCAAGTCATCAAGGCACACGCCCGCTGGCGTTGGCGCGCCTGAATTCTTTTGCCGGCTTCGCCGGACCTGTACCGCTTCGCCTTCTTTACCTGTTTGAAATGCCGCTTTGCTGGCGCTACTCCAGCACCTGACAAAGCGCAGCGCTCTGCGGGTCAATCATTCGAAGGCCATCTTTAAAGTCAGTGAATTCAAGAGGTTCTTAACGCCATGTTGCTGATGATCGATAACTACGACTCCTTTACCTACAACGTTGTGCAGTACCTGGGCGAGCTCGGCTCCCAGGTCAAAGTCGTGCGCAACGATGAACTGACCATCGCTGAAATCGAAGCCCTCAATCCTGAGCGCATCGTTGTGTCCCCCGGTCCTTGCACCCCGACCGAAGCCGGCATCTCGATTGAAGCGATCAAGCATTTCGCCGGCAAACTGCCGATTCTTGGCGTCTGCCTGGGTCACCAATCCATCGGCCAGGCCTTTGGCGGTGATGTGGTGCGCGCCCGTCAAGTGATGCACGGTAAGACTAGTCCGGTATTTCACGAGGACAAGGGGGTATTCGCAGGCCTGAACCGTCCGCTGACGGTGACCCGCTATCATTCATTGATCGTCAAGCGCGAAACCCTGCCCGATTGCCTGGAGCTGACGGCGTGGACGCAGCTTGAAGACGGCTCGGTCGACGAGATCATGGGCCTGCGTCACAAGACCCTGAACATCGAGGGCGTGCAATTCCACCCTGAATCGATCCTCACCGAGCAGGGCCACGAACTGTTCGCCAACTTCCTCAAACAAACCGGCGGCACGCGCTAAGGACTTATCATGAATATCAAGACAGCCCTGAGCCGTGTCGTCGATCACCTCGACCTCAGCACCGATGAAATGCGCGATGTGATGCGCGAAATCATGACCGGTCAATGCACGGACGCACAGATTGGTGCGTTCATGATGGCCATGCGCATGAAGAGCGAAAGCATCGACGAAATCGTCGGCGCGGTGTCGGTGATGCGCGAACTGGCGGACAAGGTCGAACTCAAGACCCTCGACGGTGTAGTCGATGTGGTGGGCACCGGCGGCGACGGCGCCAATATCTTCAACGTGTCGACCGCTTCCGCTTTTGTGGTTGCGGCGGCCGGCTGTACGGTAGCCAAACACGGCAACCGTGCGGTATCGGGCAAGAGCGGCAGCGCCGATCTGCTGGAGGCGGCCGGCATCTACCTGAACCTGACGCCGGTGCAAGTGGCGCGCTGCATTGACAACGTTGGTATTGGTTTCATGTTTGCCCAGACTCATCACTCTGCGATGAAATACGCCGCCAGCCCGCGTCGTGAACTGGGCTTGCGCACATTGTTCAACATGCTCGGCCCGCTTACGAATCCGGCCGGTGTGAAGCATCAGGTGGTAGGCGTATTCACCCAGGCCTTGTGCCGGCCGCTGGCGGAAGTGTTGCAGCGTCTGGGCAGCAAGCATGTGCTGGTGGTGCATTCGAAGGATGGCCTGGACGAATTCAGCCTGGCTGCACCGACGTTTGTCGCTGAGCTGAAGGATGGCCAGATCACCGAGTATTGGGTCGAACCGGAAGACCTGGGCATGAAGAGCCAGAGCCTGCATGGTCTGGCCGTGGAAAGCCCGGCGGCGTCCCTGGAGCTGATTCGCGATGCCCTGGGCAAGCGCAAGACCGAGAACGGTCAGAAAGCGGCCGAAATGATCATGCTCAATGCCGGTGCCGCCCTGTATGCGGCCGACCATGCCAGCAGTTTGAAAGAGGGAGTTGCACTTGCGCACGATGCGCTGCACACCGGCCTCGCTCGAGAAAAGCTAGAGGAATTGGGTGCATTTACCGCGGTATTCAAAGTGGAGAATGAAGGATGAGTGTACCGACGGTACTGGAAAAGATTCTGGCGCGCAAAGTTGAGGAAGTGGCCGAGCGCAGCGCTCGCGTCAGCCTCGCCGAGCTGGAAAACCTGGCCAGGACGGCCGATGCACCTCGTGGTTTTGCCAAGGCATTGCTGGCTCAGGCCAAGCTGAAGCAACCGGCAGTCATTGCTGAAATCAAGAAGGCTTCGCCGAGCAAAGGCGTGATCCGCGAGAACTTCGTTCCCGCCGATATCGCCAGAAGCTACGAGAAGGGCGGTGCGACCTGCCTGTCGGTACTCACCGACATCGACTACTTCCAGGGCGCCGATGCGTACCTGCAGCAGGCCCGCGCGGCGTGCCAGCTGCCGGTGATCCGCAAGGACTTCATGATCGACCCCTACCAGATCGTCGAAGCGCGTGCCCTGGGTGCCGATTGCGTGCTGTTGATCGTGTCCGCGCTGGATGACGTGAAAATGGCTGAACTGGCGGCCGTGGCCAAAAGCGTCAACCTCGACGTGCTGGTGGAAGTCCACGACGGCGACGAGTTGGAGCGGGCCCTGAAAACCCTCGACACTCCGCTGGTTGGCGTTAACAACCGCAACCTGCACACCTTCGATGTCAGCCTGGAAACCACCCTTGACCTGTTGCCGCGTATTCCGCGTGATCGTCTGGTCATCACCGAGAGCGGCATTCTCAACCGCGCCGATGTCGAACTGATGGAAATCAGCGACGTCTACGCGTTCCTGGTCGGCGAAGCATTCATGCGCGCCGAAAGCCCGGGTACCGAGTTGCAGCGATTGTTCTTCCCCGAGCGCGGCGTTCCAGTCAGCGGCTCGACCCTCGACTAAACACATCTTCACAGGCAAACCGCTTCCACTGTGGGAGCGGGCTTGCCTGCGAAGAGGCCCGCAAATCCCCTAGAGACCTCAGGTCTGTCGGAGCCTTCCATGTCGCTGCCAACCTCCCTGACCATCGAAGCCGGCCTGCAAGCCGAACAAGATCTGTTGGCCTCGGTGTGTGCCGGTGACGCGGAGTTCGGCCTGTTGTTCTGGCAGCCAAGTGATCAGGCCTTGGTCATGCCGCGCCGCTTGAATCGCTTGCCGGGTTTCGAGGCTGCCTGTGAAGTGTCGGCGGCAGCAGGTTGGCCGGTGCTGCTGCGCGATACCGGCGGCGAACCGGTTCCACAATCCGCCACCACGATCAATATCGCTCTGGTTTACGCACCACCGCGCAGCGAAGGTGATTTGAACCGCATCGAAACCGGTTACCGGCGCCTCTGCGACCCTATCTGCCAGTTGCTGGATGAATTGGGGGGCTCGTCGTCCCTTGGCGAAATCGACGGTGCGTTCTGCGATGGCCGCTTCAACGTCAACCTTGACGGGCGCAAAATGGTTGGCACCGCCCAGCGCTGGCGCCAGAGCCAGGGTGGTCAGCGTCCGGTGGGCCTGGTGCACGGTGCGATGCTGATTGATAACGACCGGGTGTCAATGGTCGCCGCGGTCAATCGCTTCAACGAGGCCTGTGGTCTGGAGCAACGGGTACGCGCCGAAAGCCACCTCGCATTGCATGAGAAGTTCGCGGCACCCGATGCACTGGCGCGCCTCGACGAACTCTATCGGTTGATGCTGGCACAGATGTTCAGCGGCTAGGTTTTCGAGTTTAGCGCGTGCCGAAGACCACCATGGTCTTGCCTTTGACGTCCACCAGGTTGCGTTCTTCCAGATCCTTGAGCACGCGACCGACCATCTCCCGGGAACAACCGACGATCCGCCCGATTTCCTGACGGGTCACCTTGATTTGCATGCCATCGGGGTGAGTCATGGCGTCTGGCTGTTTGCACAGCTCCAGCAGGCAGCGGGCAACGCGGCCGGTCACGTCAAAAAATGCCAGGTCACCGACCTTGCGCGTGGTGTTGCGCAGGCGCTGTGCGATTTGTCCGCTGAGGACGTAAAGAATGTCCGGGTCCTGCTGGGACAACTCGCGGAATTTTGCGTAGCTGATTTCCGCGACTTCGCATTCGACCTTGGCCCGCACCCAGGCACTGCGCTCCTGCTCCAGGCCGGCTTGCTCAAACAGGCCCAACTCACCGAAAAAGTCCCCGGCGTTCAGATAGGAAATGATCATTTCCCGCCCGTCGTCATCCTCGATCAGGATGGTGACTGAGCCTTTGATGATGAAGAACAGCGTTTCCGAGCGGTCACCGGCACAAATGATGTTGCTCTTGGCCTGATAGCGGCGGCGCTGGCAATGCATCAACAGCTTGTCGAGGTTCTTGAGCTTGGGGTTGGGGGCAATAGCAACCATGGTTGTATCCCGAAAAGACTGCACGGTGTGGTTTTTATAAATAGCGAACGCTGGAGCAAAGCTGGCCATGCGCCATTGAATTGGCGTCAGCTTACCAGACACTTCCTGAAATATTCGAGCATTTACCTACAAGGCAGTGGGATATGTCCTAGGACGGCGGGCGCTGCCAATCTCGGGGGCTGTGCTAAGCTGGCGACCCTTTTTTATACAGTGGAGTCTTGGCGATGAAGGCACGCATCCAATGGGCTGGCGAAGCCATGTTCCTCGGCGAATCCGGTAGCGGTCATGTCGTGGTCATGGACGGTCCGCCCGATGCCGGCGGACGTAACCTGGGTGTCCGGCCGATGGAAATGCTGCTGCTGGGTGTCGGCGGTTGCAGCAATTTCGATGTGGTCAGCATCCTCAAGAAGTCCCGCCAGGCGGTCGAAAGCTGTGAGGCTTTCCTTGAAGCCGAGCGTGCGACCGAAGATCCAAAGGTTTTCACCAAGATCCACATGCACTTCGTGGTCAAGGGCCGCGGGCTGAAAGAAGCCCAGGTCAAGCGCGCCATCGAATTGTCTGCCGAGAAGTATTGCTCGGCCTCGATCATGCTCGGCGCGGCTGGCGTGGCAATTAGCCACGACTACGAGATCATCGAGCTCGGTTGAATCGACATTCAACTATCATAAAAGCAGTGCAGACTCTGGCGAACACAAGCTGACGTCTGCATAATGCGCCACTTTTTTCAGGGTAGTGGCCCGTCAGCCGACAGGCCTCGTACCCGAACAGACAACCAAAATCGCCATCGCGAAGAGGTGTTAACCGTCCTACGCAGGTGCGTTGTTCGCATCTGACGGGCATGCTTGATCACGCGGCCGCGCCGCAAACACATAGAGAGTTTTTAACGGTGAAAAGCAAACTCAAGCTCCACGGGTTCAATAACCTGACAAAGACCTTGAGCTTCAACATCTATGACATCTGCTACGCGGAAACCCCGCAAGACCAGCAGGCATACGTCGAGTACATCAATAAAGAGTACAACGCGAAACGCCTGACGCAGATCCTCACGGAAGTTGTCGATATCATTGGTGCCAACATCCTGAACATTGCCAGTCAGGACTATGAGCCGCAGGGCGCCAGCGTCACGATCCTGATCTCCGAAGAGCCGGTAACCCCGACCGACAGTCAGATCGAAGAGTCCCCGGGCCCGCTGCCCGAAATCATTCTGGCCCACCTCGACAAGAGCCACATCACGGTGCACACCTACCCGGAAATTCATCCGGTCAGCGGTATTGCAACCTTCCGTGTGGACATCGACGTGTCGACTTGCGGGGTCATTTCACCGCTTAAAGCGCTCAACTTCCTGATTCACCAGTTCGATTCGGACATCGTGACCGTGGACTACCGTGTGCGCGGCTTCACCCGTGACGTTGAAGGCAAAAAGCACTTCATCGACCACGAGATCAACTCGATCCAGAACTACCTCTCCGATGACACTCGCGACGCGTACCAGATGACCGACGTGAACGTGTACCAGGAAAACCTGTTCCACACCAAAATGCTGCTGAAGAACTTCGAACTGGATAACTACCTGTTCGGTGACGCCACCAGCAACCTGTCCTCTGAGCAACGTGCCCAGGTGACCGAGCGGGTGAAACACGAAATGCTCGAAATCTTCTACGCGCGCAACATGGCGTAAGGCTCTCGAACACAAAAAAGGCGACTACCTCACGGCAGTCGCCTTTTTTATTGCCGAAACGCGCCCCTGTGGGAGCGGGCTTGCCCGCGAAGAGGCCCTCACAGGCGACCGGGATATCAGATCCGATAAGTACTCTTGGTCATCACCTTGGCCATCAGGCTCATCCCGAACTTCACCGGCGCCGGAAAGCGGAACCCGCCAGCCTCCAGCGCGCTTTCGGCATGCTGTTCTTCATCGATACGCATCTGCTCAAGAATCGCCCGGGATTTTTCATCCTCGGCCGGCAATTGCTCCAGGTGTTCGTTCAGGTGTTTGCACACCTGGTCTTCCGTTGCCGCGACGAAGCCCAGGCTGACTTTGTCGCTGATCAGGCCGGCCACAGCGCCAATTCCGAACGACATACCATAAAACAGCGGATTGAGGATGCTGGTGTGGCTGCCCAGTTGATGGAGGCGTTGTTCGCACCAGACCAGATGATCGATTTCTTCTTCGGCGGCATGTTCCATGGCGGCACGCACCTGCGGCAGCCTGGCGGTCAGCGCCTGCCCCTGATACAGCGCCTGGGCGCAGACTTCGCCGGTATGGTTGATGCGCATCAGGCCGGCAACGTGGCGCGTGTCTTCGTCGCTCATTTTTGCATCGGGCTGCACGATGGCTGGCGACGGACGGTATGGCTGGCCGCTGAAGGGCAGCAGAGTGCGCATCGCGGCATCGGCTTGCAGCAGAAGGCGGTCAATGGGCGAGTAGTGACGTTGGGTAGTCATGCTGACCTCCGGGGGAATTTCGGTGGCCAGTTTAACCCAATCGGCCGGGGAAGGTTTGCGCTGGGTCATTGTGATGCAGAGGCTGTGACAGTGTTGTGATGCCTTTTGTGGGAGCGGCGGTGCGGCGATCCGACTTGCTCGCGAAGAGGGTCTGACATTCAGCATTTATGCTGGCTGATACTCCGTCTTCGCGAGCAAGCCCGCTCCCACAGGGGGGGAGACAGTAATCAGCCCGGCGGCCAGTGCATCTGGCGCTGACCCAGTACGTGCATATGAATGTGGTAGACGGTTTGCCCGCCTTCTTCATTGCAGTTCATGACGACACGGAAGCCTTTTTCGCAGCCCAGTTCCAGGGCCAGGCGCTGGGCGGTGAACAGAATGTGTCCGGCCAGTGCCTTGTCGTCCTCTGTCAGATCGTTCAGGGTGCGAACCGGCTTCTTCGGGATCACCAGGAAATGTACCGGCGCCTGTGGGGAAATGTCGTGGAAGGCCAGTACCTGGTCGTCCTCGTAAATGATCTTCGCCGGGATTTCCCGGTTGATGATCTTGGTGAACAGAGTATCCACAGCTGTTTTCTCCGTTGTTTGGGCTGGCCTGAGTGTACTCATGGCGTATGCCAGCGCCCAGCCTTTTACCTTGAATGGGGATCAGCGCGGGCAATAGGCCTTGTTGACCATGCCGGCGATTGTGCGCGTCAGCCAGCGTGAGCCGAGCCTTGGCAGGAAGGCGAACCAGCGGTTGCGCCGCCCCGGAATAATGATCGCTTGGTTCTTTTCCAGTGCGCGTACGGTGTAGAGCGCCACTTCCTCGGGGCTCATCAACAGTTTGCTGTTGGTCAGTTTGTCGTTGTTGAGCTGCGCGGTACGGAAGAACGCTGTGCGGGTCGGCCCGGGGCAGAGCACCGAAACCTTGATCGCGCACTTTTTCAGCTCGACGCGCAATCCCTCGGAAAAGTGCAGCACATACGCCTTGCTGGCGTAATAGGTGCTCATCCACGGTCCCGGTTGAAACGCTGCCACCGAGGCCACATTCAGAATCTGTCCGCCACCTTGCAGGGCCATGCTGTTGCCGATGGCATGGCACAGGCGGGTGAGGGCGAGGATGTTCACTTCGATCAGGTCTTGCTCGGTCATCCAGTCCTGGGCCAGAAACGGGCCGCAGGTACCGATACCGGCGCAATTGACCAACAGATCGATCTGCCGGTCGCCTTCTTCCAGCTCCAGCAGGAATCCGGACAGGCGCAACGGTTCGCCCAGGTCACAGGCACGGAACAGCACTTCCACGCCGAACCTTTGGGTCAATTCAATCGCAATGCTTTCCAGCTGATCACGTTGTCGGGCCACCAGAATCAGGCTGCGGCCGCGCCGGGCCAGCGCTTCGGCCATTGCCAGGCCGATGCCGCTGGAGGCGCCAGTGATCAGAGCGTAACGGGTCATGCAGTTCTCCATCGCAACAGCTCCGCGCCGCGACGCAGGTGTCACGGGCCAGGAGCGCTGTTCATTCTTTCGCAGAGTCTACAGGGGGCTGGGCCTCTTCGGCTGCATCGTCGGCGGAATTTGGCACCGGTTCGACCTCGACGTCGATTTCATCGGTGGTGACCGAACTGCTGTCGTAGCTGCTCTGGGCGGCGTTTTCGTATTCTTCCTGTATCGCCGAGAGACCACCGGCCAGTGAGCCGACCAGGATCAGTGCGATGACGACCAGCCACAGCGAAGACAATACTTTAACCGCGGTACTGTTCGGCGGAGGCGGTGGACCGTAGCGGTTGGTCAGTTCGTTGCCCGGTACAACCATGGTCATGAACGGAAAGAACGTACCCACAAACGGCACCAGGTTCAGCAGCCATAGCCAGCCGGACCAGCCGACATCATGCAATCGTTGAACGGTGATCTGGATACTGACGAAGGCAAATCCGACAAACAGGATCAGGGCCAGCAAGCCGCCCAGGATCAGGCCGGCGGTTGAATCCGCACCGATGAGGGCCAGAGCGACCAATGCAAACACCCCGCAAACAGCCGAGAGCACCAGTGTCAGCACCAGCGTCCAGGCGAGGTAACGCAAGCGACCGATACGGCCATCGAAACTGAATGGCTTGAGCGTGGCGAATTCCGCCACGGCTTCGCCGACGGGCGCGCGAGGCGGAGCGTAAGGAGACTGCGGTTCTGCCAAGGCCGCCTGGCTGCTGGCCGGGGTATGGTCATGTACGTCGGCGAGGTTCAACTCGATCGGTGTTTCGGCTTCGATGCGCGCGTCGATACCGGTCTTGCTCAGCGCCTGGAGATAGGTCTGGGCATCGGCCTGCGTCAGGTTGCGTTTGAGCGCTACCGGGCGCCCGGTGAACAAGCGCTCGATGGCCGTGACATCGCTTTTGAACAAATCGGCGAGATTGAGCTTTGCCGTGGTGATGTCGACACCGGGCAGCAAGGCACCTTCAAAGATGATCTTGAAACGATTTTCGCCCATGTGCGAGGCATCCTTGTCGCGAGAGGTTGAAAGAAGAAGGTTGTGCCCGGGTGAGTGTAAGGCCAGCCGGGCGGGGCTGGCCAAGATTTACTGTCAGCGCGGCCAGCGTTTTGGCAGTTGGGCGGCATGCTCCAGGGCCTGGCGGTACTCGGCGTCGAGACGGGCAATCAACTGCTCGACACTCGGCAAGTCCTCGATTTCACCCACGCCCTGGCCTGCAGACCAAACGGTTTTCCAGGCTTTGGCCTCGTCGCTCACGGGTTTGAGCTTGGAACCGAAGTTGATCTCGCCCTTGCCCTGTAACGCGGCCATGTCGAAACCGGCGGCTTCCAGGCTCTGGCGCATGAAACTCGCGGGGACACCTGACACAGCTGGCGTATGGATGATGTCTGCGGCTTTGGATGTCAGCAGCATTTCTTTGTAGGCCTCGGGTGCGTGACTTTCCGTCGTGCCGATAAACCGAGTGCCAAAGTAGGCCAGATCCGCGCCGAGTAATTGCGCGGCAAGAATTTCATGCCCGTGGTTCAAACAGCCGGCCAGCAACAGGGTCTTGTCGAAGAACTGGCGGATTTCGGCAATCAGCGAGAACGGGCTCCAGGTCCCGGCGTGTCCACCGGCCCCGGCAGCCACGGCGATCAATCCATCCACGCCGGCTTCGGCCGCTTTCTCGGCATGACGACGTGTCGTCACATCATGGAACACCAGGCCGCCGTAGCTGTGCACCGCATCGACCAGTTCTTTCACGGCGCCGAGGCTGGTGATCACGATCGGCACTTTGTGCTCTACACAGATCTCCAGGTCCGCCTGTAAGCGTGGATTGCTGTTATGCACGATCAGGTTCACGGCATAAGGCGCGGGGTTTTCCATTGTTGCCAGTCCGGCTTCGATCTCCTCCAGCCAGGCCTTGAAACCGCTGCTTTCGCGCTGGTTCAGCGCCGGGAAGCTGCCGACCACGCCCTGACGACAACAGGCGAGTACCAATTGCGGATTGGAAATCAGGAACATCGGCGCAGCCACCACAGGCAGACGCAAACGTTGTTCGAGCAGAGCGGGCAGCGACATTGGAAGTACCCCGGTGAGTGGTGTCTATTGGATTTAGAACGGCCGAACGACGACCAGAATTACGATTGCCAGCAATATCAGAACCGGAGCCTCATTGAACCAGCGATAAAAGACATGGCTGCGGGTGTTTTCGCCACGGGCAAAACGTTTTACCTGGGCGCCGCACATGTGGTGATAGCCGATCAGCAACACGACCAGGGTCAGTTTGGCGTGTATCCAGCCACCCTGGCTGAAGATGCCTGGATTGAGGTAGATGAGCCAGCCACCGAAGATCAGCGTGGCGATCATCGCCGGGCCCATGATGCCCCGGTACAGCTTGCGCTCCATGACGCTGAAGCGTTCCTTGCTGATCGTGTCTTCACTTTGTGCGTGATAAACGAACAGTCGTGGCAGGTAGAACAGGCCGGCAAACCAGCACACGACGCTGACGATATGTAACGCTTTGAGCCACAGATAAAGCATTTTTGGTTATTCCCCAATTCACGGTAACGGGAATAGTAGAGGCTTGAGCGTCCGCACGTCACCTTGACGGTTGTCGCAGGGGCGCGCGGCCCCTATTATCGACGGCTTTCCAGTGGGTTCGTTGAGGGCAGGTTTATGGTCAAGGTCGGTATCGTCGGCGGCACGGGTTACACCGGTGTCGAACTGCTGCGTCTGTTGGCGCAGCATCCGCAAGCTGAGGTGGTTGTCATCACTTCCCGATCCGAGGCTGGCCTGGCCGTAGCCGACATGTACCCGAACCTGCGAGGCCATTACGACGGCCTGGCGTTCAGCGTTCCGGACATCAAGACCCTGGGTGCCTGCGATGTGGTGTTCTTTGCCACGCCGCACGGTGTTGCCCATGCCCTGGCGGGCGAACTGCTGGCGGCCGGGACCAAGGTCATCGACCTGTCGGCCGACTTCCGTCTGCAAGACGCCGATGAATGGGCCAAGTGGTACGGCCAGCCGCACGGTGCACCGGAGTTGTTGGACGAGGCGGTCTACGGCTTGCCGGAAGTCAATCGCGAGCAGATCAAGAAAGCGCGCCTGATTGCCGTACCGGGCTGCTACCCAACTGCAACGCAATTGGGTTTCCTGCCATTGCTCGAAGCCGGGCTGGCCGATGCTGCGCATCTGATTGCTGACTGCAAATCCGGTGTCAGCGGTGCCGGTCGTGGTGCTTCCGTAGGTTCGCTGTACTCCGAGACGTCGGAAAGCATGAAGGCCTATGCCGTCAAAGGTCACCGTCATTTGCCGGAAATCCGCCAGGGGTTGCGTCGTGCAGCAGGCAAGGACGTAGGGCTGACCTTCGTTCCGCACCTGACACCGATGATTCGCGGCATTCACTCGACGCTCTACGCCACTGTTGTTGATCGCTCGGTGGATCTGCAGGCGTTGTTTGAAAAGCGTTATGCCAACGAACCGTTCGTCGATGTCATGCCGGCCGGCAGCCATCCTGAGACGCGTAGCGTGCGGGGTGCCAACGTCTGCCGTATTGCCGTGCATCGCCCTCAGGACGGTGATCTGGTGGTGGTGCTGTCGGTGATCGACAACCTGGTCAAAGGGGCGTCGGGTCAGGCCGTGCAGAACATGAACATTCTGTTCGGGCTGGATGAGCGTCTGGGTCTCTCCCACGCCGGCATGCTGCCGTAAGGTTTATCGCGTACAGCAAAAGGCCCGTCTGACGGGCCTTTTTGCATTTCGGGCCGGCGATCGGATTGGTTGATATACCATAACAATAGTTGACCGCTTTTCTAGGAGAAGCGGATAATGCGCGTCATCACGCAATATGACGGCGTAACGCCGGGAGATAGTCAGCATGAGCGTCGAATCCTTCACCCCCACGGCTTTGCAATTCACCCACGGTGCCGCGCACAAGGTGAAGAGCCTGGTCGATGAAGAGGGGAATGATCGCTTGAAGCTGCGCGTATTCGTTACGGGCGGCGGTTGTTCGGGTTTTCAGTACGGTTTCACTTTCGATGAGGAGGTGGCCGATGACGACACCATCGTCGAACGCGAAGGCGTGAGCCTGGTGGTCGATCCGATGAGCTTCCAGTACCTGGCCGGTGCCGAGGTGGACTACCAGGAAGGTCTGGAAGGTTCGCGCTTCGTCATCAAGAACCCGAATGCGACCACCACCTGTGGCTGCGGGTCTTCGTTCTCGATCTGATCAGCGCGCCTGCTTCACAGAACGCCGCACGGCCTCAGGGTCTTGCGGCGTTTTGCTGTGTGGAGGATTTATGCGGGGTAGATGGCGCCGAGTACGCGCAATCCACGGGCACCGGTAACGCTCGGACGGTTGGCCGCGATGCCTTCGAGGCAACAATGAGCCAACCACGCGAAGGCCATGGCTTCGACCCAGTCGGGGTCTACACCGTAAGTCGCGGTGCTGCTGACACTGGCTTTTGGCAGCAGGCTGGCCAGGCGGTTCATCAAGGCCGTGTTGTGGGCGCCGCCGCCGCAGACCAGCAGTTCCAGCGTGTCTGTCTGGGCGCTTTGCAGTGATTCGATAATGGTCAGTGCAGTCAGTTCAAGCAGGGTCGCCTGAACATCTTCGGCGCAGTAGGCTGGCAGCTGCGCCAGATGCTGCGTCAGCCATGGCAGGTTGAACACTTCCCGCCCGGTACTCTTCGGGCCTTTGGTCACAAAGAATGGGTCACTCAGTAGCGCATTCAACAGCACCGGTTGAATGTTGCCGCTGGCAGCCCATTGGCCGTCACGGTCAAAGTGGTCGCCGCGTTGCTGGTGAATCCAGGCGTCCAGCAGCACATTGCCTGGGCCGCAGTCGAAACCGGCGACCGGTTTGCCGGGCTCGATAAGGCTGAGATTGCTGAAGCCGCCTACGTTCAGTACGGCACGATTCCCGAGCCGTTCTTCAAACAAGGCTTCGTGAAAGGCGGGAACCAGCGGTGCACCTTGTCCCCCGGCAGCGACATCGCGGCTGCGGAAGTCGCTGACCACGGTGATGCCGGTCAGCTCCGTCAGCAGGGCCGGGTTGCCGATCTGCACGGTGAAGCCGCGTGCCGGTTCATGGCGGATGGTCTGGCCGTGGCTGCCAATGGCACGAATGTCGTCAGGCTTCAGTTGCTGTTGAGCGAGGAGGGTATGAATCCCTTGCGCTGCCAGTTTCACCCAGTTCTGCTGGGCGATGGCGGAGCGGGCGATTTCGTCCGGGCCGCTGGCGCACAAGCCGAGCAGCTCGGCGCGCAGGGAGTCGGGCATCGGGATGTAGTGGGAGGCGATCAGCCTGATCGCCGGGGCTTGCTCGATCAGCGCGATATCCAGGCCATCAAGGCTGGTCCCGGACATCACACCTATATAGAGCGCCATGACTTAGCGCTTGCTCGAAGCCAGCATCGTGGCTTTTTCCTGATCCATGCGTGCCATCAGGGGCTGGCTTTGGGCGAGGAAGCGTGCGCGTTCGCCCTTGGCAATAGGATCGGCCATTGGCAGTTTCTGGCCCAACGGGTCGACGTGCACGCCATTGACCTGGAACTCGTAGTGCAAGTGCGGGCCGGTGGAGAGGCCTGTGGTGCCGATATAGCCAATCACTTGGCCCTGCTTCACCGTGCCGCCAGTCTTCACGCCTTTGGCGAAGCCTTGCATGTGGCCGTAGAGCGTGGTGTAGGTATTGCCGTGTTGGAGGACGACGGTATTGCCGTAGCCACCACGGCGACCGGCCAGCAAGACCTTGCCATCACCGGCTGCCTTGATCGGCGTGCCGCGCGGTGCTGCGTAGTCGACGCCTTTGTGGGCGCGGATCTTGTTCAGGATCGGGTGTTTGCGGCCCATGGAAAATTTCGAGCTGATGCGGGCGAAGTCCACCGGTGTGCGGATGAACGCCTTGCGCATGCTGTTGCCGTCAGCGGTGTAGTAGCTGCTGTTGCCTTGTTTGTTGGTGTAGCGGACGGCGGTGTAGGTCTTGCCGCGGTTGGTAAAGCGCGCCGACAGGATCGGGCCATTACCGACGGCCTTGCCGTTGACCACTTTTTGCTCGTAGATCACGTCGAATTCGTCGCCCTGGCGAATGTCCTGAGCGAAGTCCACGTCGTAGCCAAACACGCTGGCCATGTCCATGGTCAGGCTGTGGGACAGGCCCGCTCGGGCCGCGGACTGCGACAGCGAGCTGTTGATCACACCGTGAACATAGGCGGAGCGCACGGTCGGTTTCGCAGTGATGCGATTGAACGTGTAACCCTTGTCGTTCCTGGTCAGGCTGATGCTTTCGACGTCGTTGAGCTTGCTGTGCAAGTTGGTCAACTGGCCGTCAGGGCTCAGTTCGAATTCAAGTTTTTGCCCATGCTTGAGCTGGCTGAACTGCTTGGCCTGCTTGTCGCTGGCCAGTATTTCATGCACTGAAGCGGCTGGAAGCCCGACTTTCTCGAACAGCGTGGAGAGGGTATCGCCCTTGGCGACGATCACTTCCCTGTGGCTTGCCGGCTTCTCTTCTTCAACGACCGGCGCCGGGTCGGCTTGGGCGGCTTCCTGAGTGTCCTCGGCGCTGTTGTCGATCTGCGCGAAAGGGGATGCTGCAGGTTCATTTGTGGCTTGAACGACGTCAGCAGCGTCTTGATCTTGTGTCAGTTGTTCAGCAGGACTTTCCAGTTCAAGACTCAGGGTCGTTTTTTTGGCTTCAACATCGCTGGAAGGGAATACCAGGAGCGCCAGGCTGAGAAGGGCGGCGATTCCACTTGCGGCGAGCAGGTGGGTCTTCGGGTAAAGCGGCGGCGCTTTAGACGATTCTGTGGTCATAAGTGGTTTTGACTTTGAAAAAGATGAATTGGAAAAGATGAATGACATGATGAAGATGAAATAACTGTATAAAATATAACCAAATCATCTCTGAAGCAAGTCCGTAGGTGCCCTGCCTGCGGATTGGCGTCCGTGCGCCGGGCAAACCTTGTATTTGACGCGCGATCTTGTATGGTTGGTTCCCTTTGAATCTGAGCCTTGCGGGTCTGTTATGAAGTCGGTTGAAGAGCAGCTAGCGCTGATCAAACGTGGTGCGGAAGAACTGTTGGTCGAGTCCGAGCTGATTGAAAAGCTCAAGCGTGGCCAGCCGCTACGTATTAAGGCGGGCTTCGATCCAACGGCTCCGGACCTGCACCTGGGCCACACCGTGCTTATTAATAAGCTGCGTCAGTTCCAGGAGCTGGGGCATCAGGTGATCTTCCTGATTGGTGACTTCACCGGGATGATCGGCGATCCGAGCGGCAAAAGTGCTACGCGTCCACCGCTCACTCGCGAGCAGGTCCTCGAGAACGCCGAGACCTACAAGACTCAGGTCTTCAAGATTCTGGATCCGGCAAAAACCGAAGTGGCCTTCAACTCCACCTGGATGGATCAGATGGGGCCGGCCGACTTCATTCGCCTGACTTCGCAGTACACCGTGGCTCGCATGCTCGAGCGCGATGACTTCGACAAGCGCTACACGACCAATCAGCCAATCGCCATTCACGAGTTCCTCTATCCGCTGGTTCAGGGTTACGACTCGGTAGCTCTGCGCGCGGACGTCGAGCTCGGCGGTACCGATCAGAAGTTCAACCTGCTGATGGGGCGTGAGCTGCAGCGTGGTTATGGTCAGGAAGCTCAGTGCATCTTGACCATGCCGCTGCTTGAAGGCCTGGATGGCGTGAAGAAGATGTCCAAGTCCTTGGGCAACTATGTCGGCATCCAGGAAGCGCCGGGTGTGATGTACAGCAAGCTGGTTTCCATTCCGGATGCGCTGATGTGGCGCTACTTCGAATTGCTCAGCTTCCGCTCCATGGATGAGATCAATGCGTTCCGCGCTGATGTGGAGGCGGGTGCCAATCCGCGTGACATCAAGATCAAGCTGGCTGAAGAAATCGTGGCGCGCTTCCATGGTGAAGAGGCTGCTGCCAACGCTCATCGTGCTGCCGGTAACCGAATGAAGGATGG
>NZ_JBRJHL010000001.1:720000-1955000 GCF_053628995.1 Pseudomonas sp. AP3_22 TE3818
CGCAGGAGGTCAACGGTTCGATCCCGTTTGGCTCCACCACTACTGCTTCTGATTGTATAAAGCTTAGAAATGAGCATTCCATCGGTTCGATGGTGAATGTTGATTTCTAGTCTTTGACTAGTTCGTTCTTTAAAAATTTGGGTATGTGATAGAAAGATAGACTGAACGTTACTTTCACTGGTAACGGATCAGGCTAAGGTAAAATTTGTGAGTTTAATCGCGAATTTTCGGCGAATGTCGTCTTCATAGTATAACCAGATTGCTTGGGGTTATATGGTCAAGTGAAGAAGCGCATACGGTGGATGCCTTGGCAGTCAGAGGCGATGAAAGACGTGGTAGCCTGCGAAAAGCTTCGGGGAGTCGGCAAACAGACTTTGATCCGGAGATGTCTGAATGGGGGAACCCAGCCATCATAAGATGGTTATCTTGTACTGAATACATAGGTGCAAGAGGCGAACCAGGGGAACTGAAACATCTAAGTACCCTGAGGAAAAGAAATCAACCGAGATTCCCTTAGTAGTGGCGAGCGAACGGGGACTAGCCCTTAAGTGGCTTTGAGATTAGCGGAACGCTCTGGAAAGTGCGGCCATAGTGGGTGATAGCCCTGTACGCGAAAATCTCTTAGTCATGAAATCGAGTAGGACGGAGCACGAGAAACTTTGTCTGAATATGGGGGGACCATCCTCCAAGGCTAAATACTACTGACTGACCGATAGTGAACTAGTACCGTGAGGGAAAGGCGAAAAGAACCCCGGAGAGGGGAGTGAAATAGATCCTGAAACCGTATGCGTACAAGCAGTGGGAGCAGACTTTGTTCTGTGACTGCGTACCTTTTGTATAATGGGTCAGCGACTTATTTTCAGTGGCGAGCTTAACCGAATAGGGGAGGCGTAGCGAAAGCGAGTCTTAATAGGGCGTCTAGTCGCTGGGAATAGACCCGAAACCGGGCGATCTATCCATGGGCAGGTTGAAGGTTAGGTAACACTGACTGGAGGACCGAACCGACTACCGTTGAAAAGTTAGCGGATGACCTGTGGATCGGAGTGAAAGGCTAATCAAGCTCGGAGATAGCTGGTTCTCCTCGAAAGCTATTTAGGTAGCGCCTCATGTATCACTGTAGGGGGTAGAGCACTGTTTCGGCTAGGGGGTCATCCCGACTTACCAAACCGATGCAAACTCCGAATACCTACAAGTGCCGAGCATGGGAGACACACGGCGGGTGCTAACGTCCGTCGTGAAAAGGGAAACAACCCAGACCGTCAGCTAAGGTCCCAAAGTTATGGTTAAGTGGGAAACGATGTGGGAAGGCTTAGACAGCTAGGAGGTTGGCTTAGAAGCAGCCACCCTTTAAAGAAAGCGTAATAGCTCACTAGTCGAGTCGGCCTGCGCGGAAGATGTAACGGGGCTCAAACCATACACCGAAGCTACGGGTATCACCTTCGGGTGATGCGGTAGAGGAGCGTTCTGTAAGCCTGTGAAGGTGAGTTGAGAAGCTTGCTGGAGGTATCAGAAGTGCGAATGCTGACATGAGTAACGACAATGGGTGTGAAAAACACCCACGCCGAAAGACCAAGGTTTCCTGCGCAACGTTAATCGACGCAGGGTTAGTCGGTCCCTAAGGCGAGGCTGAAAAGCGTAGTCGATGGAAAACAGGTTAATATTCCTGTACTTCTGGTTATTGCGATGGAGGGACGGAGAAGGCTAGGCCAGCTTGGCGTTGGTTGTCCAAGTTTAAGGTGGTAGGCTGAGATCTTAGGTAAATCCGGGATCTTAAGGCCGAGAGCTGATGACGAGTTACCCTTTGGGTGACGAAGTGGTTGATGCCATGCTTCCAAGAAAAGCTTCTAAGCTTCAGATAACCAGGAACCGTACCCCAAACCGACACAGGTGGTTGGGTAGAGAATACCAAGGCGCTTGAGAGAACTCGGGTGAAGGAACTAGGCAAAATGGCACCGTAACTTCGGGAGAAGGTGCGCCGGTGAGGGTGAAGGACTTGCTCCGTAAGCCCACGCCGGTCGAAGATACCAGGCCGCTGCGACTGTTTATTAAAAACACAGCACTCTGCAAACACGAAAGTGGACGTATAGGGTGTGACGCCTGCCCGGTGCCGGAAGGTTAATTGATGGGGTTAGCTAACGCGAAGCTCTTGATCGAAGCCCCGGTAAACGGCGGCCGTAACTATAACGGTCCTAAGGTAGCGAAATTCCTTGTCGGGTAAGTTCCGACCTGCACGAATGGCGTAACGATGGCGGCGCTGTCTCCACCCGAGACTCAGTGAAATTGAAATCGCTGTGAAGATGCAGTGTATCCGCGGCTAGACGGAAAGACCCCGTGAACCTTTACTATAGCTTTGCACTGGACTTTGAATTTGCTTGTGTAGGATAGGTGGGAGGCTTTGAAGCGTGGACGCCAGTTCGCGTGGAGCCATCCTTGAAATACCACCCTGGCAACTTTGAGGTTCTAACTCAGGTCCGTTATCCGGATCGAGGACAGTGTATGGTGGGTAGTTTGACTGGGGCGGTCTCCTCCTAAAGAGTAACGGAGGAGTACGAAGGTGCGCTCAGACCGGTCGGAAATCGGTCGTAGAGTATAAAGGCAAAAGCGCGCTTGACTGCGAGACAGACACGTCGAGCAGGTACGAAAGTAGGTCTTAGTGATCCGGTGGTTCTGTATGGAAGGGCCATCGCTCAACGGATAAAAGGTACTCCGGGGATAACAGGCTGATACCGCCCAAGAGTTCATATCGACGGCGGTGTTTGGCACCTCGATGTCGGCTCATCACATCCTGGGGCTGAAGCCGGTCCCAAGGGTATGGCTGTTCGCCATTTAAAGTGGTACGCGAGCTGGGTTTAGAACGTCGTGAGACAGTTCGGTCCCTATCTGCCGTGGACGTTTGAGATTTGAGAGGGGCTGCTCCTAGTACGAGAGGACCGGAGTGGACGAACCTCTGGTGTTCCGGTTGTCACGCCAGTGGCATTGCCGGGTAGCTATGTTCGGAAAAGATAACCGCTGAAAGCATCTAAGCGGGAAACTTGCCTCAAGATGAGATCTCACTGGGACCTTGAGTCCCCTGAAGGGCCGTCGAAGACTACGACGTTGATAGGTTGGGTGTGTAAGCGCTGTGAGGCGTTGAGCTAACCAATACTAATTGCCCGTGAGGCTTGACCATATAACACCCAAGCAATTTGCATGCTTCGAGCTGAAAAGGCGAAAGAGCACCAGATTGCGGTGTGTGAAGACGAAACGAACCGAAAGTTCGAGAGACTCACAAAACACCAGCTGTCACATACCCAATTTGCTGAAGCGAGGCCAACTGGCCACGACTCAGTACCCGAATTTCTTGACGACCATAGAGCGTTGGAACCACCTGATCCCATCCCGAACTCAGAAGTGAAACGATGCATCGCCGATGGTAGTGTGGGGTTTCCCCATGTGAGAGTAGGTCATCGTCAAGATTAAATTCCGAAACCCCAATTGCGAAAGCAGTTGGGGTTTTGTTTTGTCCGCAGAAAAGTCACGGCTACTGGTTTTCTATGCAATAGCTCGGCGCGTAGCTATCATGCGGGCCTCATTGTGAGGCGAGACCTGCATGCTGACGTTGTTAAAGCTTCTTAAAGATGGCCGATTCCATTCGGGTGAAGCATTGGGTGCTGCCCTGGGCGTCAGTCGTAGCGCCGTGTGGAAGCAGCTTCAGCATTTAGAAGCTGAGCTGGGATTGTCCATTCATAAGGTTCGTGGGCGCGGCTATCAATTGTCCGCGCCATTAGCGCTGCTCGATCCTTCCGAGATCAGTGCTCGGGCGATTTCCTGCGACTGGCCCGTCCAGGTTTACGACTCAATCGATTCCACGAACGCCGAGGCGCTGCGTGCCATAGAGCGGGGGCAGGCTGCGCCCTTTATTGTGCTCTCGGAGCGGCAGACGGCCGGGAGCGGGCGACGGGGTCGCAAATGGGTCAGTCCCTTCGCTGAAAACGTCTATTACAGCCTGGTACTGCGCATTGATGGTGGGATGCGTCAGTTGGAGGGCCTGAGTCTCGTCGTTGGGCTCGCTGTTTTGCAGGCGTTGCGTGAGCTGGGTATTGCAGCCGCTGGATTGAAGTGGCCCAACGATGTTCTGGTGGGTCAGAAAAAGATCGCTGGGATATTGCTCGAGCTGGTCGGTGACCCTGCTGATGTGTGCCACGTGGTTCTGGGGGTGGGAATCAATGTGAACATGCAGTCCGCTGACGAGGTGGACCAGCAATGGACATCCATGCGGCTCGAATCAGGCAAGTTGTTTGATCGCAACCAATTGGTCGCCATGTTGGGGGAGATGCTGCAGCGATACCTGGCTCGTCACCAGGCGGGTGGTTTTTTGGCCATCCAGTCGGAGTGGGAGCAAAATCACCTGTGGCAGGGCCGAAGCGTGTCGTTGATTGCCGGTGTCAATCAGATTGATGGTGAGGTGCTTGGTATTGATGGCCAGGGTGCCCTGCGCCTGAAGGTGGATGGTGTGGAGAAAGTCTTCAGTGGTGGTGAATTGAGCCTGAGGTTGCGTGATGATTCTTGAGCTCGATTGTGGGAATAGTTTCATCAAGTGGCGCGTGCTTGCGGCGAATGCCGGGCAAGTGCTTGGTGAGGGGGTTGTCGATTCCAATCTCGCATTGCTTGAGGGGTTGGGGGAGCTCAAAGGGCTTGCCCTCACGTTTTGCCGGCTGGTGAGCGTCAGGACTGCGGAAGAGACCGGCGCGCTGACGTCATTGCTGAAGGATACCTTTGATGTGCCGATAGTGTGCGCAGCGCCTGCTCGCGAAATGTCAGGCGTGCGCAACGGTTATGAAGAGTTTGAGCGGCTGGGACTGGATCGGTGGCTTGCAATGCTTGGAGGCTTTCATCTGGCTTCAGGTGCGTGCCTGGTGCTTGATTTCGGTACGGCCGTGACTGCGGACTTTATTGCTTCTGATGGAGAGCACCTGGGTGGTTTCATCTGTCCGGGCATGCCGTTGATGCGCAACCAGTTGCGTACCCATACGCGCAAAATTCGTTACGGAGATCTGGCGGCGGAGCAGGCTCTGGAAAGTCTTGTTCCGGGTCGTGCGACTGTCGAGGCTGTCGAGCGTGGTTGTTTGTTGATGTTGCGCGGCTTCGTAATGACTCAGCTCGAGTTGGCGCGCAGCTACTGGGGGGAGGACTTTGTCGTATTTCTCACCGGGGGGGATGCGAACCTGGTTTCTGAGGTTGTGCCTCGGGCCAGGGTGGTTCCGGACTTGGTGTTTGTCGGATTGGCCATGGCCTGTCCCTTGTCCTGAGGTTTTTATGCGTTGGTTGTTTCTGCTGCTGCTTGTCCTCAATGGCTTCTATTACATCTGGCATCAACAAGAGGCTCCACTGCGAGCGAAGGATGTTACGCCCTTGAGTCTGTATCGCGGGTCTCAGCAGGATATACGCCTGTTGAGCGAAGCGGGTGACGCCTCCAAAGAAAAGGCTAAAGCTGTCTCGCCAGACAATGGCTGCCTTTATCTGGGGGGGTATACGCGCCAGGACGCCGCACAGGCGGTTGAGCGTCGGTTGAGCGGGATGGAGGTCAAATACCAATCTCTGCCCAGGGGGTCGGAAAGCGCAGGGTATTGGGTGCGTATTGCGCCGGAAAGTCGGCGTTGGCTGGACGATCTGCAGCTGCAAAACCTTTCTAAAGAATTCAATGAGTTAAAACATAAAATAATGCCGTGCGAGGGGGTTGCGCCCACTGAGTAGTTTGCATAGAATGGCGCCCGCTCCACAGCGAACACCGGAAACGGTTAGCGATGTGAAGCGAGGTCAACGCAGCTAACCTCAAGATTTAATTGAGAAAATGCTTGACAGAAGGCTGGCATGATGTAGAATGCCGGCTCGCTTAGGAGGGGTTCCCGAGCGGCCAAAGGGATCAGACTGTAAATCTGACGTCTACGACTTCGAAGGTTCGAATCCTTCCCCCTCCACCATTTTTAGCGAGAGCTGTAAGCCTCGCGGGTATAGTTTAGTGGTAGAACCTCAGCCTTCCAAGCTGATGATGCGGGTTCGATTCCCGCTACCCGCTCCAAGTTTACAGGTTTTGCACAGTGTTGCGCTCTTGTAGCTCAGTTGGTAGAGCACACCCTTGGTAAGGGTGAGGTCAGCGGTTCAAATCCGCTCAAGAGCTCCATATAACAAGGCAGATATGAAAATATCTGCCTTTGTTTTAGGTGGTTGTGGTTGCGCCTCGTTGTGTTTTCGGGGTTTCCGGTGTCGCAGATGCTGGTGTTGCAGTCGGGATTACCTGGTAAGTGTTGTAAAGTCTTTTTCGGGTCGGCATAATGGTCGGCCTGATTTTGTTTTAGGTCAGTAGCTCAATTGGCAGAGCGACGGTCTCCAAAACCGTAGGTTGGGGGTTCGATTCCCTCCTGACCTGCCAGATTCACCTGGTGTGTCTGGCTTTCTTTTCACAGGATCTTCATAGATGACTCCTAAAGCTGAAGCTCAAGGCTCTCGTTTCGACCTCCTCAAGTGGCTTGTAGTAGTCGCTCTGGTGGTTGTTGGCGTTGTTGGCAATCAGTACTTTTCTGCTTCGCCGATCCTGTACCGCGTACTCGCATTGCTTGCCATTGCTGTCGTAGCTGCCTTTGTAGGCCTGCAGACGGTCAAGGGCAAGTCTTTCTTTGTACTGGTTAAGGAAGCTCGCACCGAGATTCGTAAAGTCGTTTGGCCAACTCGCCAAGAAACCACGCAGACCACCCTGATTGTGGTGGCTGTTGTTCTGGTTATGGCGTTGCTGTTGTGGGGGCTTGATTCCCTGCTCGGCTGGCTTGTTTCCTTGATTGTCGGCTAAGGGTGTCCCGTGGCTAAGCGTTGGTATGTTGTGCATGCTTACTCCGGTTACGAGAAGCATGTAATGCGCTCGCTGATCGAGCGCGTAAAGCTGGCCGGTATGGAAGACGGCTTCGGCGAGATTCTGGTTCCCACTGAAGAAGTGGTTGAAATGCGCAATGGCCAGAAGCGCAAAAGCGAACGCAAATTCTTCCCTGGCTACGTGCTGGTGCAGATGGATATGAACGAGGGTACCTGGCACTTGGTCAAGGATACTCCTCGGGTGATGGGCTTCATCGGCGGTACCGCCGACAAGCCTGCACCGATCACCGATAAGGAAGCAGAAGCAATTCTGCGCCGCGTTGCTGACGGTAGCGACAAGCCGAAGCCGAAGACGTTGTTCGAGCCGGGCGAGTCGGTACGTGTCAATGACGGTCCATTTGCGGACTTTACCGGTGTTGTTGAAGAAGTTAACTACGAAAAGAGCCGGATTCAGGTCGCAGTGCTCATTTTCGGTCGCTCTACTCCGGTGGAGCTCGAGTTCAGCCAGGTCGAAAAGGTCTAGCTGAGCAACAATCCCAACCCCGCAGCCGTAGGCTGTGGGGTTTTGTCGTCACTGGGATAAACGCGCAAGTAACCGGGGAGCCTCTCGAGGCGTTCGAACCCGTAATTGGAGTGCCTCATGGCCAAGAAGATTACCGCTTACATCAAGCTGCAAGTGAAGGCCGCTCAGGCTAACCCAAGCCCACCTGTTGGTCCTGCTCTGGGTCAGCACGGCGTGAACATCATGGAATTCTGCAAGGCTTTCAACGCCCGTACCCAGGGTCTTGAGCCAGGTCTGCCGACTCCAGTGATCATCACTGTCTACAGCGACCGTAGCTTCACTTTCGAAACAAAATCCACCCCTGCTTCGGTTCTGCTGAAGAAGGCGGCCGGTCTGACCAGCGGTTCCGCTCGTCCGAACACCGTTAAGGTTGGCACCGTAACTCGTGCTCAGCTGGAAGAAATCGCGAAAACCAAAAACGCGGATCTGACTGCAGCTGATATGGAAGCAGCCGTGCGTACTATCGCCGGTTCTGCTCGTAGCATGGGCCTTAACGTGGAGGGTGTGTAATGGCTAAGCTGACCAAGCGTCAAAAGGCTATCGCCGGCAAAATCGAAGCAGGCAAGGCCTACAACTTTGTAGACGCCGCTGCCCTGCTGGCCGAGCTGTCGACTGTCAAGTTCAGCGAGTCGTTCGACGTAGCTGTAAACCTGGGCGTTGACCCGCGTAAATCCGACCAGGTCGTTCGTAGCGCTACCGTGCTGCCACACGGCACTGGCAAGACCGTTCGCGTTGCTGTGTTCACCCAGGGTCCAGCTGCTGAAGCCGCTCTGGCTGCCGGCGCTGACCGTGTAGGCATGGACGACCTGGCTGCCGAAATGAAAGGCGGCGACCTGAACTATGACGTAGTGATCGCATCCCCGGATGCAATGCGCGTTGTAGGTCAGTTGGGTCAGATCCTCGGTCCACGTGGCCTGATGCCTAACCCTAAAGTCGGCACCGTGACTCCAGACGTAGCTACCGCGGTTAAAAACGCCAAGGCTGGTCAGGTTCGTTATCGCACCGACAAAAACGGCATCATCCACACTTCCGTTGGCAAGATCGGCTTCGACGCCGTCAAGCTGAAGGAAAACGTTGAAGCCCTGATCGCTGATCTGAAGCGTATCAAGCCGGCTTCCTCGAAAGGCATCTACGTCAAGCGCGTTACCCTGAGCACCACCATGGGCCCAGGT
This sequence comes from Pseudomonas sp. AP3_22 TE3818, assembly GCF_053628995.1. Taxonomy (NCBI): domain Bacteria; kingdom Pseudomonadati; phylum Pseudomonadota; class Gammaproteobacteria; order Pseudomonadales; family Pseudomonadaceae; genus Pseudomonas; species Pseudomonas sp. AP3_22 TE3818. Next base: position 728,578 of record NZ_JBRJHL010000001.1, read on the forward strand.
CTGGTTATCGACCAGAGCTCGCTCGACGCGTAAGACACAAATTGGCGCAAGCGATTGCGCCAATTGAAAAATTGGGGTCCCTGCCTGGCGGGGGCTATCCAAGACCGTAGGCGACGCAAGTCTTAAACCACAAGCCTACGCAGATGGTGCTCCCGGTTCCTTACCGAATCAGACACCAAAACGACATCCGGTTTCGACCAGATGAAACGGTAACAAGCAGGAGTTAAACCCGTGGCAATTAAACTCGAAGACAAGAAGGCCATCGTCGCTGAAGTCAACGAGGCTGCCAAAGTCGCTCTGTCCGCTGTCGTGGCTGATGCCCGTGGCGTAACAGTAGGCGCGATGACCGGACTCCGTAAAGAGGCTCGTGAAGCTGGCGTTTACGTACGTGTTGTACGTAACACCCTGCTCAAGCGCGCTGTTGCTGACACTGAATTCAGTGTCCTCAACGACGTGTTCACCGGCCCTACCCTGATTGCGTTCTCCAAGGAACATCCAGGCGCTGCTGCCCGGATCTTCAAGGAATTCGCAAAGGGTCAGGACAAGTTCGAGATCAAGGCAGCTGCGTTCGAGGGCAAGTTCCTCGCAGCTAACCAAATCGACGTACTGGCAACTCTGCCGACCCGTGACGAAGCAATTTCTCAGCTGATGAGCGTGATTCAAGGCGCTACCAGCAAATTGGCTCGTACTCTGGCGGCAATTCGCGACCAGAAAGAAGCTGCTGCAGCCTAAGGCTCGTCAACTTCTCGCGTTTTTTGTTTTTTTCGATGGTCGCGTAGGCCGTCCCCAATATCAGGAATTAGATTCATGTCTATCTCTCAGAACGATATCCTTGAAGCAGTTGGCAACATGTCCGTAATGGAAGTTGTTGAGCTGATCAAAGCTTTCGAAGAAAAATTCGGCGTTACCGCTGCTGCTGCATCGGCTGGTCCAGCTGTTGCTGCTGCCGTTGCTGAAGAGCAAACCGAATTCAACGTCATGCTGACCGAAGCTGGCGAGAAGAAAGTTAACGTGATCAAGGCTGTACGTGAACTGACCGGTCTGGGCTTGAAAGAAGCCAAGGCTGTAGTTGACGGCGCACCTGCCATGGTTCTGGAAGCTGTTGCCAAAGACGCAGCTGACAAAGCCAAAGCAGCTCTGGAAGAAGCAGGCGCTAAAGTCGAGCTGAAGTAAGCATCGACTTTGCTCCTCCAGCCCGAGCGTTAAGCGACAGGCTGATGGCTGGTGGCTCTTGCCACCGGCCTTTTTCCGTTATTGGCAGCCGACTGGGTCGGTGCCGATAACGTGCTGTAACCACCCGATGCGGTGGCGCAAACCATGGGGTTTGCACGATTTTCTGGCTGCTCCCGTCGGGAGGGGCCAAACAAGCAGGTGACCAAGCTGGGGAACGCTGATGGCTTACTCATATACTGAGAAAAAACGTATCCGCAAGGACTTTAGCAAGTTGCCGGACGTCATGGATGTGCCGTACCTCCTGGCCATCCAGCTGGATTCGTATCGTGAATTCTTGCAAGCGGGAGCGACTAAAGATCAGTTCCGCGACGTGGGCCTGCATGCGGCCTTCAAATCCGTTTTCCCGATCATCAGCTACTCCGGCAATGCTGCGCTGGAGTACGTCGGATATCGTCTGGGCGAACCGGCATTTGATGTCAAAGAATGCGTATTGCGCGGTGTAACTTACGCCGTACCTTTGCGGGTAAAAGTGCGCCTGATCATTTTCGACAAAGAATCGTCGAACAAAGCGATCAAGGACATCAAAGAGCAAGAAGTCTACATGGGTGAAATCCCCCTGATGACTGAAAACGGTACCTTCGTAATCAACGGTACCGAGCGTGTAATCGTTTCCCAGCTGCACCGTTCCCCGGGCGTGTTCTTCGACCACGACCGTGGCAAGACGCACAGCTCCGGTAAACTGCTGTACTCCGCGCGCATCATTCCTTACCGCGGTTCGTGGCTGGACTTCGAGTTCGACCCGAAAGACTGCGTATTCGTGCGTATCGACCGTCGTCGCAAGCTGCCTGCATCGGTACTGCTGCGCGCGCTCGGCTATACCACCGAAGAAGTGCTGGACGCGTTCTACACCACCAACGTATTCCACGTGAAGGGCGAGACCCTGAGCCTGGAGCTGGTGCCTCAGCGCCTGCGCGGTGAAATCGCTGTCCTCGATATTCAGGATGACAAAGGCAAGGTTATTGTCGAGCAGGGTCGTCGTATCACCGCTCGCCACATCAACCAGCTGGAAAAAGCCGGTATCAAAGAGCTGGATGTGCCTCTGGACTACGTCCTGGGCCGCACAACCGCCAAGGTCATCGTGCATCCGGCAACCGGCGAAATCCTGGCAGAGTGCAACACCGAGCTGAACACCGAGATCCTGGCAAAAATCGCCAAGGCCGGCGTTGTTCGCATCGAAACTCTGTACACCAACGATATCGACTGCGGTCCGTTCGTCTCCGACACCTTGAAGATCGACTCCACCAGCAACCAACTGGAAGCGCTGGTCGAGATCTATCGCATGATGCGTCCTGGCGAGCCGCCAACCAAAGACGCTGCCGAGACCCTGTTCAACAACCTGTTCTTCAGCCCTGAGCGCTATGACCTGTCTGCGGTCGGCCGGATGAAGTTCAACCGTCGTATCGGTCGCACCGAGATCGAAGGTTCGGGCGTGCTGTGCAAGGAAGACATCGTCGCGGTACTGAAGACCCTGGTCGACATCCGTAACGGTAAAGGCATCGTCGATGACATCGACCACCTGGGTAACCGTCGTGTTCGCTGCGTAGGCGAAATGGCCGAGAACCAGTTCCGCGTTGGCCTGGTACGTGTTGAGCGTGCGGTCAAAGAGCGTCTGTCGATGGCTGAAAGCGAAGGCCTGATGCCGCAAGACCTGATCAACGCCAAGCCAGTGGCTGCGGCGGTGAAAGAGTTCTTCGGTTCCAGCCAGCTGTCCCAGTTCATGGACCAGAACAACCCGCTGTCCGAGATCACCCACAAGCGTCGTGTTTCTGCACTCGGCCCTGGCGGTCTGACGCGTGAGCGTGCCGGCTTTGAAGTTCGTGACGTACACCCGACTCACTACGGTCGTGTATGCCCGATCGAAACGCCGGAAGGTCCGAACATCGGTCTGATCAACTCCCTGGCCGCTTATGCGCGCACCAACCAGTACGGCTTCCTCGAGAGCCCGTACCGCGTGGTGAAAGACGCTCTGGTCACCGACGAGATCGTGTTCCTGTCCGCCATCGAAGAAGCTGATCACGTGATCGCTCAGGCTTCGGCCACGATGAACGACAAGAAAGTCCTGATCGACGAGCTGGTAGCTGTTCGTCACTTGAACGAATTCACCGTCAAGGCGCCGGAAGACGTCACCTTGATGGACGTATCGCCGAAGCAGGTAGTTTCGGTTGCTGCGTCGCTGATTCCGTTCCTCGAGCACGACGACGCCAACCGTGCGTTGATGGGTTCGAACATGCAGCGTCAAGCTGTACCGACCCTGCGCGCTGACAAGCCGCTGGTAGGTACCGGCATGGAGCGTAACGTAGCCCGTGACTCCGGCGTTTGCGTCGTGGCTCGTCGTGGCGGCGTGATCGACTCCGTCGACGCCAGCCGTATCGTGGTTCGTGTTGCCGATGACGAAGTTGAAACCGGTGAAGCCGGTGTCGACATCTACAACCTGACCAAGTACACCCGCTCCAACCAGAACACCTGCATCAACCAGCGTCCGCTGGTGCGTAAAGGTGATCGGGTTCAGCGTAGCGACATCATGGCCGACGGTCCGTCCACCGACATGGGTGAACTGGCTCTGGGTCAGAACATGCGCATCGCGTTCATGGCATGGAACGGCTTCAACTTCGAAGACTCCATCTGCCTGTCCGAGCGTGTTGTTCAGGAAGACCGTTTCACCACGATCCACATTCAGGAACTGACCTGTGTGGCCCGTGACACCAAGCTTGGCCCAGAGGAAATCACTGCCGACATCCCGAACGTGGGTGAAGCGGCACTGAACAAGCTGGACGAAGCCGGTATCGTTTACGTAGGTGCTGAAGTTGGCGCAGGCGACATCCTGGTCGGTAAGGTCACTCCGAAAGGCGAGACCCAACTGACTCCGGAAGAAAAACTGCTGCGTGCGATCTTCGGTGAAAAAGCCAGCGACGTTAAAGACACCTCCCTGCGTGTACCTACCGGTACCAAAGGTACTGTCATCGACGTACAGGTCTTCACCCGCGACGGCGTTGAGCGTGATGCTCGTGCCCTGTCGATCGAGAAGTCCCAGCTGGACGAGATCCGCAAGGACCTGAACGAAGAGTTCCGTATCGTTGAAGGTGCTACTTTCGAACGTCTGCGTTCCGCTCTGGTCGGCCACAAAGCCGAAGGCGGCGCCGGTCTGAAGAAAGGCCAGGACATCACCGACGAAGTTCTCGACGGTCTTGAGCACGGCCAGTGGTTCAAACTGCGCATGGCTGAAGATGCTCTGAACGAGCAGCTCGAGAAGGCTCAGGCCTACATCGTTGATCGTCGCCGTCTGCTGGACGACAAGTTCGAAGACAAGAAGCGCAAACTGCAGCAGGGCGATGACCTGGCTCCAGGCGTGCTGAAAATCGTCAAGGTCTACCTGGCAATCCGTCGTCGCATCCAGCCGGGCGACAAGATGGCCGGTCGTCACGGTAACAAGGGTGTGGTCTCCGTGATCATGCCGGTTGAAGACATGCCGCACGATGCCAATGGCACCCCGGTCGACGTCGTCCTCAACCCGTTGGGCGTTCCTTCGCGTATGAACGTTGGTCAGATCCTTGAAACGCACCTGGGCCTCGCGGCCAAAGGTCTGGGCGAGAAGATCAACCGCATGATCGAAGAGCAGCGCAAGGTTGCCGAGCTGCGTAAGTTCCTGCACGAGATCTATAACGAGATCGGCGGTCGTCAGGAAAGCCTCGATGACTTCTCGGACCAGGAAATCCTGGATCTGGCTCAAAACCTGCGTGGCGGCGTTCCAATGGCCACTCCAGTGTTCGACGGCGCCAAGGAAAGCGAAATCAAGGCCATGCTGAAACTGGCGGACCTGCCAGAAAGCGGCCAGATGCAGCTGACCGACGGCCGTACCGGCAACAAGTTCGAGCGCCCGGTCACCGTTGGCTACATGTACATGCTGAAGCTGAACCACTTGGTAGACGACAAGATGCACGCGCGTTCTACCGGTTCGTACAGCCTGGTTACCCAGCAGCCGCTGGGTGGTAAGGCGCAGTTCGGTGGTCAGCGTTTCGGGGAGATGGAGGTTTGGGCACTGGAAGCATACGGTGCCGCTTACACTCTGCAAGAAATGCTCACAGTGAAGTCGGACGATGTGAACGGCCGTACCAAGATGTACAAAAACATCGTGGATGGCGATCACCGTATGGAGCCGGGCATGCCCGAGTCCTTCAACGTGTTGATCAAGGAAATTCGTTCCCTCGGCATCGATATCGATCTGGAAACCGAATAACACGTGACGCGAATCGAGAGCGGGGCAGGATTGCCCGCTCTCTGCTCCGCCAGGAGGAAAGGCCTTGAAAGACCTACTGAATTTGCTGAAAAACCAGGGTCAAGTCGAAGAGTTCGACGCCATCCGTATCGGATTGGCATCGCCTGAGATGATCCGTTCGTGGTCGTTCGGTGAAGTTAAAAAGCCGGAAACCATCAACTACCGTACGTTCAAACCTGAGCGTGACGGTCTGTTCTGCGCCAAGATCTTTGGCCCGGTAAAGGATTACGAGTGCCTGTGCGGTAAGTACAAGCGCTTGAAGCACCGTGGTGTGATCTGCGAGAAGTGCGGCGTTGAAGTCGCGCTGGCAAAAGTTCGTCGTGAGCGCATGGCGCACATCGAACTGGCCTCGCCGGTTGCCCACATCTGGTTCCTGAAATCGCTGCCGTCCCGTATTGGCTTGCTGATGGACATGACCCTGCGTGATATCGAACGCGTTCTCTACTTCGAGAGCTATGTCGTTATCGATCCAGGCATGACCACCCTTGAAAAAGGTCAGCTGCTGAACGACGAGCAGTACTTCGAAGCGCTGGAAGAGTTCGGCGACGATTTCGATGCCCGCATGGGTGCCGAAGCTGTCCGCGAACTGCTGCACGCTATCGACCTGGAGCACGAGATTGGCCGCCTGCGTGAAGAAATTCCGCAAACCAACTCCGAAACCAAGATCAAGAAGCTGTCCAAGCGTCTGAAGTTGATGGAAGCCTTCCAGGGTTCCGGCAACCTGCCAGAGTGGATGGTGCTGACCGTTCTGCCGGTTCTGCCGCCAGACCTGCGTCCACTGGTCCCGCTGGATGGCGGTCGCTTCGCGACTTCCGACCTCAACGATCTGTATCGTCGAGTGATCAACCGTAACAACCGTTTGAAGCGCCTGCTGGATCTGTCCGCTCCGGACATCATCGTGCGCAACGAAAAGCGTATGTTGCAGGAAGCCGTCGATGCCCTGCTCGACAACGGTCGTCGTGGCCGCGCTATCACCGGTTCCAACAAGCGTCCTCTGAAATCCCTGGCTGACATGATCAAGGGTAAGCAGGGTCGTTTCCGTCAGAACTTGCTCGGTAAGCGTGTTGACTACTCCGGCCGTTCGGTAATTACCGTAGGTCCGACCCTGCGTCTGCACCAGTGCGGTCTGCCGAAGAAGATGGCTCTCGAGCTGTTCAAACCGTTCATTTTCGGCAAGCTGGAAATGCGTGGTCTCGCGACCACCATCAAGGCTGCCAAGAAGATGGTCGAGCGCGAGCTGCCGGAAGTTTGGGACGTTCTCGCTGAAGTGATTCGCGAACACCCGGTTCTTCTCAACCGTGCACCGACCCTTCACCGTCTGGGTATCCAGGCGTTTGAACCGGTACTGATCGAAGGTAAGGCTATCCAGCTGCACCCGCTGGTCTGCGCCGCGTACAACGCCGACTTCGACGGCGACCAAATGGCCGTGCACGTACCGCTGACGCTGGAAGCCCAGCTGGAAGCGCGTGCGTTGATGATGTCGACCAACAACATTCTGTCGCCAGCCAACGGTGAGCCAATCATCGTTCCGTCGCAGGACGTTGTATTGGGTCTGTACTACATGACGCGTGAAGCGATCAACGCCAAGGGCGAAGGTCGTGTGTTCGCGGATCTGCAGGAAGTTGACCGTGTGTTCCGTGCCGGCGAAGCCGCACTGCACGCCAAGGTCAAAGTCCGGATCAACGAAACCGTCAACGACCGTGACGGCGGCAGCGTGACCAACACCCGTATCGTCGACACCACTGTCGGCCGTGCACTGTTGTTCCAGGTTGTGCCAAAAGGTCTGTCGTACGACGTCGTCAACCTGCCGATGAAGAAAAAGGCGATCTCCAAGCTGATCAACCAGTGCTACCGCGTGGTTGGTCTGAAAGAGACCGTTATCTTCGCTGACCAGTTGATGTACACCGGTTTTGCCTACTCGACCATCTCCGGCGTTTCCATCGGTGTTAACGACTTCGTTATCCCGGATGAAAAAGCCCGCATCATCGGTGCAGCCACCGACGAAGTGAAAGAGATCGAGAGCCAGTACGCCTCCGGCCTGGTAACCCAGGGCGAGAAGTACAACAAAGTGATCGACCTTTGGTCCAAGGCGAACGACGAAGTTTCCAAGGCGATGATGGCCAACCTCTCGAAAGAGAAAGTCATCGACCGTCATGGCGTCGAAGTCGACCAGGAATCGTTCAACTCGATGTACATGATGGCCGACTCGGGTGCGCGGGGTTCCGCAGCACAGATTCGTCAGCTGGCCGGTATGCGTGGCCTGATGGCCAAGCCGGACGGTTCCATCATTGAAACGCCGATTACTGCGAACTTCCGTGAAGGTTTGAGCGTACTTCAGTACTTCATCTCCACTCACGGTGCTCGTAAAGGTCTGGCGGATACCGCGTTGAAAACAGCGAACTCGGGTTACCTGACTCGTCGTCTGGTAGACGTGGCGCAGGATCTGGTTGTAACCGAGATCGATTGCGGCACCGAGCACGGTCTGCTGATGACTCCGCACATTGAAGGCGGTGACGTTGTAGAGCCGTTGGGTGAGCGCGTATTGGGTCGTGTTATTGCCCGTGACGTATTCAAGCCGGGTACCGAGGACGTCATCGTTCCTGCTGGCACCCTGGTAGACGAGAAGTGGGTCGAGTTCATCGAGCTGAACAGCATCGACGAAGTGATCGTGCGTTCGCCGATCAGCTGCGAAACCCGCTACGGCATTTGCGCCAAGTGCTACGGCCGTGATCTGGCGCGTGGTCACCAGGTGAACATCGGTGAAGCGGTCGGCGTTATCGCTGCGCAGTCCATCGGTGAGCCGGGTACCCAGCTGACGATGCGTACGTTCCACATCGGTGGTGCGGCAAGCCGGACCTCCGCAGCCGACAGCGTTCAGGTGAAGAATGGCGGTACCGTCCGTCTGCATAACCTGAAGCACGTTGAGCGAGTGGACGGTCACCTGGTTGCCGTGTCCCGTTCCGGTGAGCTGGCCATCGCTGATGACTTCGGTCGTGAGCGTGAGCGTTACAAGCTGCCGTACGGTGCTGTGATTTCGGTTAAAGAAGGTGACAAGGTCGACGCTGGCGCCATCGTGGCCAAGTGGGATCCGCACACTCACCCGATCGTTACCGAAATGAAAGGTACCGTGACCTACGTGGGCATGGAAGAAGGCATCACGATCAAGCGTCAGACTGACGAATTGACCGGTATGACCAACATTGAAGTACTTGACGCGAAAGATCGTCCAGCTGCCGGTAAGGACATCCGTCCAGCCGTTAAGATGGTCGACGACAACGGCAAGGATCTGTTGCTGCCAGGCACTGACGTTATCGCTCAGTACTTCCTGCCAGCCAACGCCCTGGTCGGTGTAGCGGACGGTGCGAAGATTGCGATCGGTGATGTTATCGCTCGTATTCCGCAAGAAACTTCGAAGACCCGTGACATCACCGGTGGTCTGCCGCGTGTTGCCGACCTGTTCGAAGCCCGTCGTCCGAAAGAAGCGTCGATTCTGGCTGAAGTCAGCGGTACCATCGCGTTCGGTAAAGAGACCAAGGGCAAGCGCCGTCTGGTCATTACCCCGAACGACGGTAGCGATCCGTACGAAGAGCTGATTCCGAAGTGGCGTCACCTGAACGTGTTCGAAGGCGAACAGGTAAACCGCGGCGAAGTTATCTCCGACGGTCCGAGCGATCCACACGACATCCTGCGTCTGCTGGGTGTGAGTGCGCTGGCCAAGTACATCGTTAACGAGATCCAGGACGTTTACCGTCTGCAAGGCGTGAAGATCAACGACAAGCACATCGAGACCATCCTGCGTCAGATGCTGCGTAAAGTTGAAATCGCTGAATCCGGCGATTCCAGTTTCATCAAGGGCGACCAGATGGAACTGACTCACGTACTGGTAGAGAACGAGCGTCTGGCGACTGAAGACAAGTTTGTCTCCAAGTTCACTCGTGTGCTGCTGGGTATCACCAAGGCGTCGTTGTCCACCGAATCGTTCATCTCGGCGGCTTCCTTCCAGGAAACCACCCGCGTACTGACCGAAGCGGCGGTAACCGGCAAGCGCGATTACCTGCGCGGCCTGAAAGAAAACGTGGTCGTGGGTCGTCTGATCCCGGCGGGTACCGGTCTGGCTTATCACAGCGAGCGTAAGCGTCGCCGTGACGCAGACAAGCCGTTGCGCGTAAGCGCCAGTGAAGTGGAAGCTGCACTGACCGAAGCGCTGAACTCGAGCGGTAACTGAGTTCTGCGGTAAATGAGTGTGAGGCCCTGGTCACTCCGTTCATCGAATCGAGACAAATTGTCGAGATTGGATGAGCGGGGAGGGCGGGGCCTTGCCTTGACTGGGGGCAAGATCCTCTTTAGACTCTTGTACCCCTAAATTTGGCGGGAACTCGTTCCTGCCATTTTGCTTTTCTTGCAAGACAATAGCGTCGCAAGACAACAGTGGAGCTAGTAGATGGCAACTATCAACCAGCTGGTACGTCAGCCGCGTAAGCGTATCGTCGAGAAATCCGACGTGCCTGCGCTGCAGAACTGCCCGCAACGCCGTGGCGTGTGCACCCGTGTGTACACCACCACGCCGAAAAAACCTAACTCGGCACTGCGTAAAGTATGCCGTGTGCGTCTGACCAACGGTTTCGAGGTTTCCTCGTACATCGGTGGTGAAGGCCACAACCTGCAAGAGCACAGCGTGGTACTGATCCGCGGCGGTCGTGTAAAAGACTTGCCAGGTGTTCGTTACCACACCGTTCGCGGTTCGTTGGATACTTCCGGTGTTAAAGGTCGTAACCAGGGTCGTTCGAAGTACGGTACCAAGCGTCCGAAGTAATCGGCCGTTTTGCAGTTATTCATTTTATTGAGTCGATAAGAGTAAGGTCGGGCACGTATCCACTGGATCTGTCCCGGGCTAACCTGAAGACCGTTTGAGGGCTTATCAATGCCAAGACGTCGCGTAGCAGCCAAGCGTGAGATTCTGGACGATCCGAAATACGGAAGCCAAATCCTCGCCAAATTCATGAACCACGTAATGGAAAGCGGCAAAAAAGCCGTTGCCGAGCGTATCGTTTATGGTGCCCTGGATACCGTGAAGGCTCGTAAGGCCGGCACCGATCCCCTGGAACTCTTCGAAAAAGCACTCGACGCCATCGCTCCGCTGGTCGAAGTGAAGTCGCGCCGCGTTGGTGGTGCTACTTACCAGGTTCCGGTCGAGGTTCGTCCTTCCCGTCGTAACGCTCTGGCAATGCGCTGGTTGGTAGACTTCGCCCGCAAGCGCGGCGAGAAGTCTATGGCTCTGCGTTTGGCTGGCGAACTGTTGGACGCCGCCGAAGGTAAAGGTGCTGCAGTTAAGAAGCGTGAAGACGTGCACCGTATGGCTGAAGCCAACAAGGCTTTCTCGCACTACCGCTTCTAATTCTAGCGTCACTCAATTTGCGAGGGCTTTATGGCTCGTACTACACCGATTAATCGCTACCGTAACATCGGTATCGTTGCTCACGTGGATGCTGGTAAAACCACCACCACCGAGCGCGTCCTTTTTTACACTGGCAAAAGCCACAAGATGGGCGAAGTGCATGACGGCGCTGCGACCACTGACTGGATGGTTCAGGAGCAGGAGCGTGGTATTACCATTACTTCTGCTGCCATTACCGCCTTCTGGCAGGGTTCGGCCAAGCAGCACAAAGACCAATACCGCTTCAACGTCATCGATACCCCGGGCCACGTAGACTTCACCATTGAAGTTGAGCGTTCCCTGCGTGTACTCGACGGCGCGGTCGTTGTGTTCTGCGGCACCTCCGGCGTTGAGCCTCAGTCCGAAACCGTATGGCGTCAAGCCAACAAGTACGGCGTTCCACGTATTGTTTACGTGAACAAGATGGACCGTGCCGGTGCTAATTTCCTGCGCGTGATCGCTCAGATCAAGCAGCGTCTGGGTCACACTCCGGTGCCTATCCAGCTGGCTATCGGTTCCGAAGACAACTTCCAGGGTCAGATCGATCTGATGACCATGGAAGCCGTTTACTGGAACGATGCCGACAAGGGTATGACTCCTCGTCGTGAAGCCATCCCTGCTGAACTGCAGGAACTGGCTGAAGAGTGGCGCAACAACATGGTTGAGGCTGCGGCCGAAGCCAGCGAAGAGCTGATGAACAAATACCTCGAAGGGGAAGAACTCTCCATCGAGGAAATCAAGGGTGCTCTGCGTCAGCGTACTATCGCTGGTGAGATCGTTCTGGCTGTTTGCGGTTCTTCCTTCAAGAACAAGGGCGTTCCCCTGGTTCTCGACGCCGTTATCGACTACCTGCCTGCACCAACTGACATTCCTGCCATCAAGGGTACTGACCCGGATGACGAGGAAAAGCAGATGGAGCGTCATGCAGACGACAACGAGCCGTTCTCGGCTCTGGCGTTCAAGATCGCTACCGACCCATTCGTGGGTACCTTGACCTTCGTCCGCGTTTACTCGGGCGTGTTGGCCTCCGGCGACGGCGTGATCAACTCGGTCAAAGGCAAGAAAGAGCGTGTGGGTCGTATGGTGCAGATGCACGCAAACGCCCGTGAAGAGATCAAGGAAGTACGCGCTGGTGACATCGCGGCCTTGATCGGCATGAAGGACGTCACCACTGGTGAAACCTTGTGCAACGCTGACAAGCCAATCATCCTGGTTCGCATGGACTTCCCGGAGCCGGTTATTTCGGTTGCCGTTGAGCCTAAGACCAAGGATGACCAGGAAAAAATGGGTATCGCTCTGGGCAAGCTTGCTCAGGAAGACCCGTCTTTCCGCGTCAAGACTGATGAAGAGACTGGTCAAACGATCATCTCTGGCATGGGCGAGCTGCACCTGGACATCCTGGTTGACCGGATGCGCCGTGAGTTCAACGTCGAAGCCAACATCGGTAAGCCTCAGGTTTCCTATCGTGAGCGCATCACGAAGAACTGCGAAATCGAAGGCAAGTTCGTTCGTCAATCCGGTGGTCGTGGCCAGTTCGGTCATTGCTGGATCCGTTTTGCGCCTGCTGACGAAGGTCAGGAAGGTCTGCAATTCTTGAACGAAGTAGTGGGTGGTGTGGTTCCTAAGGAATACATCCCGGCTATCCAGAAGGGTATCGAAGAGCAGATGAAGAACGGCGTAGTTGCCGGCTATCCGCTGATCGGCCTGAAGGCTACCGTGTTTGATGGTTCTTACCACGACGTCGACTCCAACGAGATGGCGTTTAAGGTGGCTGCTTCCATGGCGACCAAGCAACTGGCCCAGAAGGGCGGTGGTGAGTTGCTCGAGCCGATCATGGCGGTAGAGGTTGTTACGCCTGAAGACTATATGGGTGACGTGATGGGCGACCTCAATCGTCGTCGCGGCATGATTCTGGGTATGGAAGACACGGTTTCCGGTAAGGTGATCCGTGCTGAAGTTCCGTTGGGCGAGATGTTCGGTTATGCGACCGACGTTCGTTCGATGTCCCAGGGTCGCGCAAGCTACTCTATGGAATTCAAAAAATACAATACGGCTCCGTCGCACATCGTCGAAACCGTTACCAAAAAACAAGGCTGATTCAGTCCTTTAGGCAAGGAGTTAATTGTCGTGGCTAAAGAAAAATTTGATCGTTCCCTACCGCACGTCAACGTTGGCACCATCGGTCACGTTGACCACGGTAAAACCACTCTGACCGCAGCTCTGACTCGCGTTTGCTCCGAAGTTTTCGGTTCCGCAATCGTTGAATTCGACAAGATCGACAGCGCGCCAGAAGAAAAAGCTCGTGGTATCACCATCAACACCGCGCACGTCGAGTACAACTCGAACATTCGTCACTACGCTCACGTTGACTGCCCAGGTCACGCTGACTACGTGAAGAACATGATCACCGGTGCTGCCCAGATGGACGGCGCGATCCTGGTTTGCTCGGCCGCTGATGGTCCGATGCCACAAACCCGTGAGCACATCCTGCTGTCCCGTCAGGTAGGCGTTCCGTACATCGTGGTTTTCCTGAACAAGGCTGACCTGGTAGACGACGCTGAGCTGCTGGAACTGGTAGAGATGGAAGTGCGCGATCTGCTGAGCACTTACGACTTCCCAGGCGACGACACTCCAATCATCATTGGTTCGGCCCGTATGGCGCTGGAAGGCAAAGATGACAACGAGATGGGCACCACTGCCGTCAAGAAACTGGTAGAAACTCTGGACACCTACATCCCAGAGCCAGAGCGTGCTATCGACAAGCCGTTCCTGATGCCAATCGAAGACGTATTCTCGATCTCCGGTCGCGGTACTGTTGTGACTGGTCGTATCGAGCGCGGTATCGTTCGCGTACAGGATCCACTGGAAATCGTTGGTCTGCGTGACACTACCGTCACCACCTGCACCGGTGTTGAAATGTTCCGTAAGCTGCTCGACGAAGGTCGTGCTGGCGAGAACTGCGGCGTTCTGCTGCGTGGCACCAAGCGTGACGACGTTGAGCGTGGTCAGGTTCTGGTCAAGCCAGGTTCGGTTAAGCCGCACACCAAGTTCACCGCAGAAGTTTACGTTCTGAGCAAGGAAGAAGGCGGTCGTCACACTCCGTTCTTCAAAGGCTACCGTCCACAGTTCTACTTCCGTACTACTGACGTGACTGGTAACTGCGAGCTGCCAGAAGGCGTTGAAATGGTAATGCCAGGTGACAACATTCAGATGACTGTTACCCTGATCAAAACCATCGCGATGGAAGACGGTCTGCGTTTCGCTATCCGTGAAGGCGGTCGTACCGTCGGCGCTGGCGTCGTAGCCAAAATCATCGAGTAAGCATCTCTTTTGAGATAGCTTCGATGCTTTGAAAAGCCCCCGCTCAGCGGGGGCTTTTTTATTGGGTTGACACCTATCGGGGGCGTCTATAGAATTGCGCCTCCTTTTAACGGGCGTATTGCGCCCGGTGGGAATAGCAGCCGGAGTCTGAAATCCAATGCAAAATCAGCAAATCCGTATCAGGTTGAAGGCTTTCGACCATCGCCTGATCGACCAATCAACCCAGGAAATCGTGGAAACCGCGAAACGTACTGGTGCTCAAGTGCGTGGTCCAATTCCACTGCCTACCCGTAAAGAGCGGTTCACCGTTCTGGTCTCCCCGCACGTCAACAAAGACGCGCGTGACCAGTACGAGATCCGTACTCATAAGCGCGTTCTGGACATCGTCCAGCCAACGGATAAAACCGTTGATGCTCTTATGAAGCTTGATCTTGCGGCCGGTGTGGAAGTGCAGATCAGCCTCGGCTAAGACTCGGTCTTAGTCGTGTAACGCTCTGAAATGGGCGGCCATAGCGGGTGAAAGCCCCGTACACTCATGAGGTTTACAACATGACTATTGGTGTAGTCGGTCGTAAATGCGGTATGACCCGTATTTTCACCGAAGAAGGTGTCTCCATTCCGGTCACGGTCATTGAGATCGAGCCGAATCGCGTCACCCAGTTCAAAACTGAAGAGACCGATGGCTATCGTGCAGTGCAAGTCACTGTCGGCGAGCGTCGTGCTTCGCGTGTAACAGCAGCTCAGGCTGGCCACTTCGCTAAAGCGAACGTTGCCGCTGGTCGTACCGTAATGGAATTCCGCCTTGAAGAAGGCGAGTACCAGGCCGGCGATCTGATCAACGCTGAAATCTTCGCCGCTGGTCAACTGGTTGATGTAACCGGTCAGTCCAAGGGTAAAGGCTTCCAGGGTACGATCAAGCGTTGGAATTTCCGCGGGCAAGATAACACCCACGGTAACTCCGTATCCCACCGCGTTCCAGGCTCTATCGGCCAGTGCCAGACTCCTGGTCGTGTATTCAAGGGCAAAAAAATGTCCGGTCATATGGGCGCTGAGCGCGTGACCGTGCAGTCCCTCGAAGTAGTGCGCGTGGACGCTGAACGCAATCTGTTGTTGGTCAAGGGCGCTGTTCCTGGCGCTACTGGCGGCAACTTGGTTGTACGTCCAGCAGCCAAGGCTCGCGGTTAAGGGGAAGCTGACATGCAATTAAATGTAAATGACGCTCAAGCGATCGAAGTTTCCGAACTGACATTTGGCGGCGAATTCAACGAGACGCTGGTTCACCAAGCAGTCGTGGCCTACATGGCCGGCGGCCGTCAGGGTTCCAAGCAGCAAAAGACCCGTTCCGACGTTCGTGGTGGCGGCAAGCGCCCATGGCGTCAGAAAGGTACTGGCCGTGCTCGTGCCGGTACTATCCGTAGCCCAATCTGGCGTGGCGGCGGTACCACTTTCGCAGCTCGTCCTCAGGATCACTCCCAGAAGCTGAACAAGAAGATGTATCGCGCAGCAATGCGTTCCATCCTTGCTGAGCTGGTGCGTACTGATCGTCTGGTCGTGGTTCAGGATTTCGCCGTTGAAACGCCGAAAACCAAAGACCTGCTGGGCAAGCTGAACAACATGAGCCTGACCGACGTTCTGATCGTGTCGGACGCTGTTGATCAGAACCTGTACCTGGCTGCTCGTAACCTGCCACACGTTGATGTACGTGACGTGCAAGGTTCCGATCCAGTTAGTCTGATCGCATACGACAAGGTGTTGATCACCGTGTCGGCCGTGAAGAAATTCGAGGAGCTGCTGGGATGAACCAGGAACGCGTATTTAAAGTTCTGCTTGGCCCGCACGTTTCCGAGAAGGCTACGGTTCTGGCAGACAAGAAAGGCCAGTTCGTTTTCAAGGTTGCTACTGACGCAACCAAGCTGGAAATCAAGAAGGCCGTCGAAAGCCTGTTCAGCGTGAAAGTAGAGCGTGTTACTACCCTGAATGTTCTGGGTAAGAGCAAGCGCACTGCTCGCGGTCTGGGCAAGCGTAATGACTGGAAGAAGGCAGTTATCTCCCTTCAGCCAGGCCAAGATCTCGATTTCAGCAGCAGTGCTGAGTAAGGAAGGGGTGCATCATGGCAATCGTTAAATGCAAACCGACTTCCCCTGGCCGCCGTTTTGTGGTCAAGGTGGTCAACCAGGAGCTGCATAAAGGCGCTCCTCACGCACCGCTGCTCGAGAAGAAATCGAAGACTGGTGGTCGTAACAACAATGGCCGTATTACCACTCGTCACATCGGTGGTGGTCATAAGCAGCATTACCGTATGGTCGATTTCCGTCGCAACGACAAAGATGGCATCGTCGCCACTGTCGAGCGTATCGAATACGATCCAAACCGTACTGCTCACATCGCACTGCTCTGCTACGCAGACGGCGAGCGCCGCTACATCATCGCCCCTAAAGGCGTGAGTGCTGGCGACCAGCTGATCGCAGGCGCTCTGGCTCCAATCAAGCCAGGCAACGCTCTGCAACTGCGCAACATTCCAGTCGGTTCTACCGTACACGGCATCGAACTGAAGCCAGGTAAAGGCGCACAGATCGCTCGTTCCGCTGGTGCTTCGGCTCAGCTGATCGCTCGTGAAGGCGTGTACGTTACCCTGCGTCTGCGTTCCGGTGAAATGCGTAAAGTCCTGGCTGAATGCCGTGCGACCCTGGGCGAAGTCTCGAACTCCGAGCACAGCCTGCGTTCGCTGGGTAAAGCTGGTGCCAAACGCTGGCGTGGCGTTCGCCCAACCGTTCGTGGTGTTGCCATGAACCCGGTTGACCACCCACATGGTGGTGGTGAAGGTCGTACCTCTGGTGGTCGTCATCCGGTATCGCCATGGGGCTTCCCGACTAAGGGCGCGAAGACTCGTGGTAATAAGCGTACCGACAAAATGATCGTCCGTCGTCGCAAGTAAATAGAGGGATACGACAGTGCCACGTTCTCTGAAAAAAGGTCCTTTTATCGATCTTCACCTACTGAAGAAGATCGAAGTGGCGGCGGAAAAGAACGATCGCAAACCGGTGAAAACCTGGTCGCGTCGTTCGATGATCCTGCCACAAATGGTCGGTCTGACCATCGCAGTACACAACGGTCGTCAGCACGTCCCAGTTCTCGTGAACGAAGACATGGTCGGCCACAAACTGGGCGAGTTCGCCGGTACCCGCACTTATCGCGGGCACGTGGCAGACAAGAAAGCCAAGCGTTAAGGGGTTAGGAAATGGAAGTAGCCGCTAAGTTGTCGGGCGCTCGAATCTCCGCCCAGAAAGCCCGCTTGGTCGCCGACCAGATCCGCGGGAAGAAGGTGGGCGAAGCGCTCAACCTGTTGGCTTTCAGCAGTAAGAAAGCCGCCGAGATCATGAAGAAAGTGCTGGAGTCGGCCGTAGCCAACGCCGAGCATAACGAAGGCGCAGACGTTGATGACCTGAAGGTCAGCACCGTTTTCGTCAACGAAGGGCGTTCGCTGAAGCGCATCATGCCACGTGCCAAAGGCCGTGCTGATCGCATCGTCAAGCGGTCTTGCCATATCACTGTCAAGGTTGCTGACAAGTAACGGAGTCGAAGAGATGGGTCAGAAAGTACATCCCATTGGCATTCGCCTGGGAATCGTCAAGGAGCACACCTCCGTCTGGTACGCAGACGGTCGGACTTATGCGGACTATTTGCTCGCAGATCTGAATGTGCGTGAGTACCTCCAAGACAAACTAAAAAGCGCGTCCGTAAGCCGTATCGATATCCATCGTCCGGCCCAAACTGCACGCATCACCATCCACACCGCTCGTCCAGGTATCGTTATCGGGAAGAAGGGTGAAGATGTTGAGAAACTGCGTCAGGACCTGACCAAGCAAATGGGTGTGCCTGTGCACATCAATATCGAAGAGATCCGCAAGCCGGAGCTCGACGGTATGCTGGTTGCGCAGAGCGTAGCTCAGCAGCTGGAGCGTCGCGTAATGTTCCGTCGTGCTATGAAGCGCGCCGTACAGAACGCCATGCGCATTGGTGCCAAAGGCATCAAAATCCAAGTGAGCGGTCGTCTCGGCGGTGCTGAAATTGCACGTACTGAATGGTATCGCGAAGGTCGTGTGCCATTGCACACCCTGCGTGCCGACATCGACTATGCCAACTACGAAGCTCACACCACTTACGGTGTGATCGGTGTAAAGGTTTGGATCTTCAAAGGCGAAGTAATTGGTGGTCGCCAAGAAGAACTGAAACCACAAGCACCAGCGCCTCGTAAAAAAGCTGCTAAGTAAGGGGTACGCCAAATGTTGCAACCAAAGCGTACGAAGTTCCGCAAGCAAATGACTGGTCACAACCGTGGCCTGGCATTGCGCGGTAGCAAAGTCAGCTTCGGCGAGTTCGCGCTGAAGTCTGTTGCTCGTGGTCGTCTCACCGCTCGTCAGATCGAGTCAGCGCGTCGTGCTCTGACCCGTCACGTAAAACGTGGCGGCAAGATCTGGATCCGTGTATTCCCGGACAAGCCGATCTCCAAGAAGCCTCTCGAGGTTCGGATGGGTAAAGGTAAGGGTAACGTGGAATACTGGGTTGCCCAGATTCAGCCAGGCAAAGTCCTGTATGAAATCGAGGGTGTTTCTGAAGAGCTGGCGCGTGAGGCTTTCGCCCTGGCTGCTGCAAAGCTGCCGCTCGCCACCTCCTTTGTTAAACGGACGGTGATGTGATGAAAGCGAATGAACTTCGTGAAAAATCCGCACAGCAGCTGAACGAGCAACTGCTCGGCCTGCTGCGCGACCAGTTCAATCTGCGTATGCAGAAAGCAACTGGCCAGTTGGGGCAGTCTCATCTGCTCTCGCAAGTTAAGCGTGACATTGCTCGCGTGAAGACTGTGCTCAACCAGCAGGCAGGTAAGTAATCATGGCTGAAGCCGAAAAAACTGTCCGTACGCTGACTGGCCGTGTTGTCAGCGACAAGATGGACAAAACCATCACCGTTCTGATCGAGCGTCGCGTTAAGCACCCGATCTACGGTAAATACGTTAAGCGTTCGACTAAGCTGCACGCGCACGACGAAACCAATCAGTGCCACATCGGCGACAAAGTCACTATTCGTGAAACTCGTCCTTTGGCCAAGACCAAGTCTTGGGCGCTGGTTGATGTTCTCGAACGCGCTGTGGAAGTCTAAGGACTAGGGGTCGGAGAAATTATATGATTCAGACTCAATCCATGCTCGATGTGGCCGATAACAGCGGCGCTCGCCGCGTTATGTGCATCAAGGTGCTGGGTGGCTCCCATCGTCGTTACGCTGGTATCGGTGACATCATCAAGGTTACCGTGAAGGAAGCAATTCCTCGCGGTAAAGTGAAAAAAGGCCAAGTGATGACTGCTGTTGTAGTCCGCACTCGTCACGGCGTACGTCGTGCTGATGGCTCCATTATCCGCTTTGATGGCAACGCTGCTGTTCTGTTGAACAACAAGCAAGAGCCGATCGGCACCCGTATCTTTGGGCCAGTGACCCGTGAACTTCGTACTGAGAAGTTCATGAAGATCGTCTCGCTCGCCCCAGAAGTGCTGTAAGGAGATCCGACATGCAAAAGATTCGTCGTGACGACGAGATCATCGTGATCGCCGGCAAAGACAAAGGTAAGCGCGGTAAGGTGCTGAAGGTTCTTGCTGACAACCGTCTGGTTGTTGGTGGTCTGAACCTGGTCAAGCGTCATACCAAGCCTAACCCGATGTCGGGCGTACAGGGCGGTATCGTCGAGAAAGAAGCGCCACTGCACGCTTCCAACGTCGCCATCTTCAACGGCGAAACCAACAAGGCTGACCGCGTTGGTTTCAAAGTAGAAGACGGTAAGAAAATTCGTGTCTTCAAGTCGACCCAAAAAGCGGTTGATGCTTGAACACTGCTAGGTAGAAGACCATGGCACGACTAAAAGAGATTTACCGGAAGGAAATCGCTCCGAAACTTAAGGAAGAACTTAAGCTTTCGAACGTGATGGAAGTTCCGCGCGTTACCAAAATCACCCTGAACATGGGTCTGGGCGAAGCGATCGGCGACAAAAAAGTCATCGAGCACGCTGTTGCTGACCTGGAAAAGATCACCGGCCAGAAAGTCGTTGTGACCTACGCTCGCAAATCCATCGCAGGCTTTAAAGTCCGTGAAGGTTGGCCGATCGGCGTCAAAGTGACCCTGCGCCGTGAGCGTATGTACGAGTTCCTGGATCGTCTGCTGTCGATCTCCCTGCCTCGGGTTCGCGACTTCCGCGGCCTGAATGCCAAGTCCTTCGATGGTCGTGGTAACTACAGCATGGGCGTGAAAGAGCAGATCATCTTCCCGGAAATCGACTACGACAAGATCGATGCTCTCCGCGGTCTGGACATCACCCTGACCACCACTGCCAAGAACGATGATGAAGGCCGCGCTCTGCTGCGTGCGTTCAAATTCCCGTTCCGCAACTGATTGGAGTAGGACCATGGCCAAGATGAGCATGAAAAACCGCGAGCTGAAGCGTCAGCTCACGGTTGCCAAGTACGCCAAGAAGCGTGCAGCACTGAAAGCTATCATCGTTGATCTGAACGCAAGTCCAGAAGCGCGTTGGGAAGCTACAGTAGCCCTGCAGAAGCAGCCACGTGACGCAAGCGCTTCGCGCATGCGTAACCGCTGCCGCCTGACCGGTCGTCCACACGGCGTTTACCGCAAGTTCGGCCTCGGCCGTAACAAGCTGCGTGAAGCTGCCATGCGTGGTGACGTACCGGGTCTGGTTAAAGCCAGCTGGTAAGTACTGTCAAAGTCTCGGTGTCCAGGATCGCAAGATCCTGACCACCGGTGGCCTTGAATCTGGATCAAGCCCCTTTTGGGGCTTGATTCATTTCTGGGGTGTGTCTAGAATACCCGGCTCGCCTGAGCCCGTGTTTTTCATGCCCGGAGATTCTCGGCGACACGTAATAGCCGCAAGGCTAATTTTTTTGTATTAGGAGCGTCTAGCCCATGAGTATGCAGGACCCGTTAGCGGACATGCTAACTCGTATCCGTAATGCCCAGATGGCTGAAAAGTCCGTCGTAAGCATGCCATCTTCCACGTTGAAGGTAGCTGTTGCCAAAGTCCTGAAGGACGAAGGTTACATTGCGGGTTATCAGATCAGCAGCGAAATCAAACCACTGCTGTCCATCGAGCTGAAGTACTTCGAAGGCCGTCCGGTTATCGAAGAAGTGAAGCGCGTTAGCCGTCCAGGCCTGCGTCAGTACAAGTCCGTCGATGATCTGCCAAAAGTTCGTGGCGGTCTCGGTGTGTCTATCGTCTCCACCAACAAGGGTGTGATGACTGATCGTGCTGCGCGCGCTGCCGGTGTCGGCGGCGAAGTTCTTTGCACTGTGTTCTAAGGGGGGATAAGCATGTCTCGCGTCGCTAAGAACCCCGTTAAGCTGCCAGCCGGTGTCGAAGTAAAATTCGCAGGCCAACAGCTTTCGGTGAAGGGTGCCAAGGGCACTCTCGAACTGAACATCCATTCGTCCGTTGAGATCGTTGAAGAAGCTGGTGAGCTGCGTTTCGCTGCTCGCAATGGCGATCAACAGACTCGCGCAATGGCTGGTACCACTCGTGCGTTGGTAAACAACATGGTCCAAGGCGTAAGCCAAGGCTTCGAGCGCAAGCTCCAGCTGGTCGGTGTTGGTTACAAAGCGCAAGCAAAAGGCACAGTGCTGAACCTGGCTCTTGGCTTCTCGCACCCAGTGGATTACGAACTGCCGGAAGGCATCACCGCTGAGACTCCTAGCCAGACCGATATCCTGATCAAGGGCATCGACAAGCAGCTGGTAGGTCAAGTGGCCGCCGAGATCCGCGACTTCCGTCCACCAGAGCCGTACAAAGGCAAAGGTGTGCGCTACGCGGACGAAGTCGTCCGTCGTAAAGAAGCCAAGAAGAAGTAGGGCATAGCAAATGACCGACAAAAAAGTTACTCGACTGCGTCGCGCTCGCAAAGCACGCCTGAAAATGCACGAACTCGAAGTCGTGCGTCTCTGCGTGTTCCGCTCTTCGCAGCACATCTACGCCCAGGTCATTTCGGCCGACGGCAACAAAGTCCTGGCAAGCGCCTCGACTTTGGATAAAGAACTGCGTGATGGTGCCACCGGCAACATCGACGCGGCCACTAAGGTTGGCCAGCTGGTCGCTACGCGTGCTAAGGCCGCTGGCGTCTCGCAGGTGGCTTTCGACCGCTCTGGCTTCAAGTACCACGGCCGCGTTAAAGCGCTGGCTGATGCTGCTCGTGAAGCTGGGCTGGAGTTCTAAGTTATGTCAAATAACGACCAAAAGCGCGACGAAGGCTACATCGAGAAGCTGGTTCAAGTTAACCGCGTAGCCAAAACCGTTAAAGGCGGCCGTATCTTCACTTTCACCGCGTTGACCGTGGTTGGTGATGGTAAGGGCCGTGTTGGCTTCGGCCGTGGCAAGTCGCGTGAAGTGCCTGCTGCGATCCAGAAGGCAATGGAAGCTGCTCGCCGCAACATGATCCAGGTTGATCTGAACGGCACCACCCTGCAGTACGCCATGAAGTCCGCTCACGGCGCTTCGAAGGTGTACATGCAGCCTGCTTCTGAAGGTACCGGTATCATCGCTGGCGGCGCTATGCGTGCTGTCCTCGAAGTTGCTGGCGTTCAGAACGTTCTGGCCAAGTGCTACGGCTCGACTAACCCGGTAAACGTGGTTCACGCCACTTTCAAGGGTTTGAAAGCAATGCAGTCTCCTGAATCCATTGCCGCCAAGCGTGGCAAAAGCGTCAAGGAGATCTTCTGATCATGGCTACCGTTAAAGTTACGCTGATCAAAAGCATGACCGGCCGCATCCCTAACCACAAACTGTGCGTTAAGGGTCTGGGTCTGCGTCGCATCGGTCACACTGTAGAAGTCCAGGATACTCCCGAGAATCGCGGGATGATCAACAAGGCTTACTACATGCTGCGTGTCGAGGGTTAATCGATGAAACTCAATGATCTGAGTCCAGCGCCGGGTTCCCGTCGCGAAAAGCATCGTCCGGGCCGTGGTATCGGTAGCGGTTTGGGTAAGACTGGTGGCCGTGGTCACAAAGGTCAGACCTCTCGCTCCGGTGGCACCATTGCTCCAGGCTTTGAAGGCGGTCAACAGCCGCTGCATCGTCGCCTGCCGAAGTTCGGTTTCGTTTCCCTGAAAGCCATGGACCGCGCAGAAGTGCGTCTGTCCGAGCTGGCCAAAGTGGAAGGCGACATCGTCACCGTGCAGTCCCTGAAAGATGCCAACGTGATCAACGTCAACGTACAGCGTGTGAAAATCATGCTGTCCGGTGAAGTGACTCGCGCTGTCACTATCGGCAAGGGAATCGGCGCCACCAAAGGTGCGCGTGCGGCTATCGAAGCAGCTGGCGGCAAGTTCGAGGAATAAATGGCTAAGCAAGGTGCTCTCTCTGCGCTCGGCAAAGGCGGTATGTCTGAACTCTGGGCTCGTCTGCGTTTTCTGTTCCTGGCGATTATCGTCTACCGAATAGGCGCACACATCCCGGTTCCAGGTATCAACCCGGACCGACTCGCGGACCTGTTTCGACAGAATGAGGGGACCATTCTTAGCTTGTTCAACATGTTTTCCGGCGGCGCGCTGGAACGGATGAGCATCTTTGCACTGGGGATCATGCCGTACATCTCGGCATCGATCATCATGCAACTGATGACCGCCGTCAGCCCGCAGCTGGAGCAGTTGAAGAAGGAAGGTGAAGCTGGCCGTCGCAAGATCAGCCAGTACACCCGCTACGGCACTGTCGTCCTCGCTCTCGTCCAGGCCATTGGCATGTCCATTGGTCTGGCGGGGCAGGGCGTTGCGTTCACTGGTGACTTTGGCTTCCATTTCGTCGCGGTATCCACGTTTGTGGCTGGTGCGATGTTCATGATGTGGCTGGGTGAGCAGATTACTGAGCGTGGTGTTGGCAACGGTATCTCGATGTTGATTTTTTCGGGTATCGTCGCCGGTCTTCCGAGAGCGATCGGGCAGTCTTTCGAGTCTGCACGTCAGGGTGATATCAACATCTTCGCCCTGGTTGCCATCGGTTTGCTGGCAGTAGCGATTATCGGTTTCGTGGTGTTCATTGAGCGTGGTCAGCGTCGTATTGCTGTTCACTACGCCAAGCGTCAGCAGGGCCGCAAGGTCTTCGCTGCGCAGACCAGCCACTTGCCGCTTAAGGTGAACATGGCCGGTGTTATTCCGGCTATTTTCGCGAGCAGCATTTTGCTGTTCCCGGCTTCGTTGGGTGCCTGGTTCGGTCAGTCTGAAGGTATGGGCTGGTTGCAGGACATCTCGCAGTCGATCGCTCCTGGTCAGCCGTTGAATATTCTGCTGTTTAGTGCAGGGATTATTTTCTTCTGCTTCTTCTATACGGCGTTGATGTTCAATCCGAAAGACGTAGCGGAAAACCTGAAGAAGTCCGGTGCCTTTATTCCGGGCATCCGTCCAGGTGAGCAGTCTGCGCGCTACATTGATGGCGTTCTGACTCGCTTGACCATGTTCGGTGCTCTTTACATGACGGCCGTCTGCCTGTTGCCCCAGTTCCTGGTGGTTGCAGCCAACGTACCGTTCTACCTTGGCGGGACCTCGTTGCTGATCGTCGTCGTGGTTGTGATGGACTTCATGTCCCAAGTACAATCGCACCTCGTTTCGCACCAGTACGAATCCCTGATGAAGAAAGCCAACCTGAAGGGTTACGGCAGCGGCATGCTGCGCTGACCCATAAGGTTCGAGGAGTTGGTGATGAAAGTTCGTGCATCGGTGAAAAAGCTGTGCCGTAACTGCAAGATTATTCGCCGCGAAGGTGTTGTTCGAGTAATTTGCAGCGCGGAACCGCGTCACAAACAGCGCCAAGGCTGAGTGTGATTGTGCTTCAAGCCCGGCAGCTAGTGCGCTGCCGGGTTGATTATTTGTTATTACAGCGATATTATCTCGCGCCCTATTTCTTGGCTTCCGGGGCGTAGGTAGCTGTCAATTGGAGTCCCACTGAATGGCCCGTATTGCAGGCGTTAACATTCCAGATAACAAGCATACTGTTATCTCGCTGACCTACATCTATGGTGTTGGTCGCACTACTGCACAGAAAATTTGTGCAGAGACTGGGGTAAACCCAGCAGCAAAGATCAAAGATCTGAGCGACGAGCAGATTGAACAGCTGCGTGGCGAAGTGGCGAAGTTCACCACTGAAGGTGACCTGCGTCGCGAAATCAACATGAAAATCAAGCGCTTGATGGACCTCGGTTGCTATCGCGGTCTGCGTCATCGTCGCGGTCTTCCAGTGCGCGGTCAGCGTACCAAGACCAACGCGCGTACCCGTAAAGGTCCGCGTAAGCCGATCCGCAAGTAATCGCCCCAGCGAATCGACAGGAATTTAATCATGGCAAAACCTGCTGCTCGTCCTCGTAAAAAAGTTAAAAAGACAGTGGTTGATGGCATCGCCCACATCCATGCATCTTTTAACAACACCATCGTGACCATCACCGACCGTCAAGGTAACGCTCTTTCCTGGGCTACCTCCGGTGGTTCGGGTTTCCGCGGTTCCCGCAAGTCCACCCCGTTTGCTGCTCAGGTAGCTGCTGAACGTGCTGGTCAAGCTGCGCTGGAATACGGCCTGAAAAACCTCGACGTCAACGTCAAAGGTCCAGGTCCAGGTCGTGAATCCGCAGTCCGCGCTTTGAACGGCTGTGGCTACAAGATCGCCAGCATCACCGACGTGACGCCAATCCCGCACAACGGGTGCCGTCCGCCGAAGAAGCGCCGCGTGTAATCCAGGAGATTGTAAAGAATGGCTCGTTACATTGGTCCAAAATGCAAACTCGCTCGTCGCGAAGGCACCGATCTCTTCCTGAAGAGCGGCGTGCGCGCGATCGAATCGAAGTGCAACATTGAAGCAGCACCTGGTATCCACGGCCAACGCCGCGGTCGCCAGTCCGACTACGGCACCCAACTGCGTGAAAAGCAGAAGGTCC
Organism: Pseudomonas sp. AP3_22 TE3818; assembly: GCF_053628995.1. Lineage (NCBI taxonomy): Bacteria > Pseudomonadati > Pseudomonadota > Gammaproteobacteria > Pseudomonadales > Pseudomonadaceae > Pseudomonas > Pseudomonas sp. AP3_22 TE3818. Next base: position 754,805 of record NZ_JBRJHL010000001.1, read on the forward strand.
GTCGTATCTACGGCGTTCTCGAGCGTCAATTCAGCGGCTACTACAAAGAAGCTGCTGGCAAGAAAGGTGCAACCGGTGAGAACCTGCTGCAACTGCTCGAATGCCGTCTGGACAACGTTGTATACCGTATGGGCTTTGGTTCGACTCGTGCCGAATCCCGTCAGCTGGTATCGCACAAGTCGATCAGCGTAAACGGTCAGACCGTTAACGTTCCGTCCTACCAGGTTCGTGCTGGTGACGTGGTTGCTGTTCGCGAGAAAGCAAAAAATCAACTTCGCATTGTCCAAGCTCTCGATCTGTGTGCCCAACGTGGCCGCGTAGAATGGGTAGAAGTAGACACTGAGAAGAAGTCGGGCGTTTTCAAGAACGTTCCAGCTCGCAGTGATCTGTCCGCCGACATCAACGAAAGCCTGATTGTCGAGCTCTACTCCAAGTAAGGGCTAGAAAATAGGTGCATCCATGCAGATTTCGGTAAATGAGTTCCTGACACCCCGCCACATTGATGTGCAGGTTGTCAGTCCAACCCGCGCCAAGATCACTCTCGAGCCTCTCGAGCGTGGTTTCGGCCATACCCTGGGCAACGCGCTGCGCCGCATCCTGTTGTCCTCAATGCCCGGCTGTGCAGTAGTCGAGGCCGAGATTGACGGTGTGCTCCACGAGTACAGCGCCATCGAAGGTGTACAGGAAGACGTCATTGAAATCCTGTTGAACCTTAAAGGTCTGGCTATCAAGCTGCACGGTCGTGACGAAGTTACGCTGACCTTGTCGAAGAAGGGTTCGGGGGTGGTTACCGCTGCCGATATTCAGCTGGATCATGATGTCGAGATCGTTAATCCCGATCACGTAATCGCTAACCTGGCGTCTAACGGCGCCCTGAACATGAAGCTCGTAGTAGCTCGTGGTCGTGGTTATGAACCGGCAGACTCGCGTCAGAGCGATGAAGACGAAAGCCGCAGCATCGGTCGCTTGCAGCTTGACTCTTCGTTCAGCCCGGTTCGCCGTATCGCATACGTGGTGGAAAACGCCCGTGTCGAGCAGCGTACTAACCTGGACAAGCTGGTTATTGATCTGGAAACCAACGGTACTCTGGATCCTGAAGAGGCTATTCGCCGCGCTGCAACCATCCTGCAACAGCAGTTGGCTGCGTTCGTCGACCTCAAGGGTGACAGTGAGCCAGTGGTTGTCGAGCAGGAAGACGAGATCGATCCGATCCTGCTTCGCCCGGTTGACGATCTGGAACTGACTGTACGTTCGGCTAACTGCCTTAAGGCGGAAAACATTTACTACATCGGTGACCTGATTCAGCGTACCGAAGTGGAATTGTTGAAGACTCCGAACCTGGGCAAGAAATCCTTGACTGAAATCAAGGACGTTCTGGCCTCCCGCGGTCTGTCCCTCGGCATGCGCCTCGACAACTGGCCGCCTGCAAGTCTTAAGAAGGACGACAAGGCGACTGCCTGATCGTCGTAATCACCGAACGTAGTGTTTGGTAAGGAATGAACCATGCGTCATCGTAAAAGTGGTCGTCACCTGAGCCGCACCAGCTCGCACCGCAAGGCCATGTTCCAAAACATGGCGGTGTCGCTGTTCGAGCACGAGCTGATCAAAACGACTCTGCCAAAAGCCAAAGAACTGCGCCGCGTTGCCGAGCCGCTGATCACTCTGGCCAAGACAGACAGCGTTGCTAACCGTCGTTTGGCTTTCGACCGTACTCGTTCGAAAGCTATCGTTGGTAAGCTCTTCAACGATCTGGGCAAGCGTTACGCTACCCGTGAGGGTGGCTACTTGCGCATCCTCAAGTGCGGTTTCCGCGCTGGCGACAACGCGCCTATGGCGTACGTCGAGTTGGTTGATCGTGCTACTGCTGGCGAAGCTGTATCCGCCGAGTAAGACGTCAGTCTGAAACAAGGAACCGGGCCTAGTGCCCGGTTTTTTGTGCCTGTAAGAAATGTACCTTCGTATAATCCTTGAATCCTTCCCCTTGTCATATTATCGGTTGGGGGCTGATCATTAGTTATTTTCTATCGATGCCTGCAAGTTAATGAATTTGTAGGTGTAACATTGATGATCAATACTCCTTCTCAGCCGATAGCCGGCAGTTCAAGACCGACAGAGGAAGGAAGATCGCATGAGCCAAAACAAAACGCTTACCACCGCCAGTGGCGCTCCTGTTGCCGATAACCAGAATTCCCGTTCCGCCGGCCCTCGTGGCCCGCTGCTGCTCGACGACTTTCATCTGATCGAGAAGCTTGCCCACTTCAACCGTGAAAACATCCCTGAGCGCCGCGTGCACGCCAAAGGCTCGGGTGCCTACGGTACGTTCACCGTGACGCGCGATATCACTCAATACACCAGCGCAAAGCTGTTTGAGGCAGTCGGCAAACAAACCCCGACTTTCCTGCGGTTTTCCACCGTGGGTGGTGAGCGTGGTTCGGCCGATACCGAGCGTGATCCGCGCGGCTTTGCCTTGAAGTTTTACACCGAGGAAGGCAACTGGGACATCGTCGGCAACAACACTCCAGTGTTCTTCATTCGCGACCCACTGAAGTTTCCGGACTTTATCCACACCCAGAAGCGTTTGCCGCAAAGCAACCTGAAGAGTGCCCAGGCGATGTGGGACTTCTGGTCGCATTCGCCCGAGGCGCTGCACCAGGTCACTATCCTGTTCTCCGACCGGGGTATCCCTGACGGATACCGCCACATGCACGGCTTTGGTAGCCACACTTACAGCCTTATCAACGCTCAAGGCGAGCGCCACTGGGTGAAGTGGCACTACAAAACCAAACAGGGGATCAAGAACCTTGCTCCTGCCGAGGCGGCGCGCCTGGCAGGTACTGATCCGGATTACGCCCAGCGCGATTTGTTCAATGCCATCGAGCAGGGTGATTTCCCGAAATGGCGCGTGTGCATTCAGATCATGAGCGAGGCTCAGGCGGCAGCGCACTACGAGAACCCCTTTGATGTGACCAAAACCTGGTCGCAGAAAGAGTTTCCACTGATTGAGGTTGGAGAGCTGGAGCTCAATCGCAATCCGCAGAACTACTTCGCGGAAGTCGAGCAGGCGGCGTTCGGTCCCAGCAATATGGTGCCCGGCGTTGGTCTGTCACCGGATCGCATGCTGCAGGGGCGGGTATTCGCTTACGCGGATGCTCACCGCTACCGTGTCGGCACCAACCACCAACAGTTGCCAGTCAACGCTCCGCGCAGTCCGGTCAACACCTATCAGCGCGATGGCTCGATGGCCTTTGGCAGCAATGGCGGTGCGGCGCCAAACTACGAGCCAAACAGCTACGTAGAATCGCCGAAGCAGGCACCTCGTTACGCAGAGCCCGCGTTGGCCCTCAGTGGTAGTGCCGACCGTTATGACCACCGCGAAGACACTGATTACTACAGTCACGCCGGCGCGCTGTTCCGCTTGATGTCTGAAGAGCAGAAATCGCTGCTGGTCAGCAACATCGCGGGTGCGATGGCGGGGGTGTCGAGTGATGTGGTTGATCGCCAGCTGCAACATTTCTACAAGGCCGACCCGGCGTATGGAGAAGCAATCGCAAAGCTGCTCAACGTACAGTTTAACGAAGTCTAAATGAGAAGCAGAACCGCCCTTGTTTGGGCGGTTTTTGCGTTATTTCAGCTGGTTTTCTCAGAATATCTTCGCTTTTATTGCGTCTTGCGAGTGACGATAAGGGCATGTTGGTTCAAACTACAACTTTCAAGCAGGGAGATGTAGGGCGATGCAAGGCCACCCAGATGTGATCGATTACCTCAACACGTTGCTGACCGGCGAACTGGCCGCGCGTGATCAATATTTCGTCCACTCGCGGATGTATGAGGACTGGGGTTTCACCAAGCTCTACGAACGAATCAACCACGAGATGGAAGAGGAAGCAGGGCACGCTGATGCCTTGATGCGCCGGATTCTGATGCTCGAGGGCACTCCGCGCATGCGTCCGGACGATCTTGACGTTGGCACCACGGTGACCGAGATGCTCGAAGCGGATTTGCGCCTGGAATACAAGGTGCGGGCTGCGCTGTGCAAAGGCATCAAGCTCTGCGAGCAGCACAAGGACTATGTCAGCCGCGAAATGCTGCGGGTTCAATTGCACGACACCGAAGAAGATCACACTTACTGGCTCGAAAAGCAGCTGGGTCTGATCAAGTTGATCGGTCTTGAGAACTACCTGCAATCCCACGCCTGATACAGCGAATACAAAAAAGCCCCTGCCACCGATGAAGTGACAGGGGCTTTTTCATGGGACCCGGTTAAGCCCGATCGCGCTCCAGCAGCGGTTTGAGGTAGTAGCCAGTGTGAGACTGCTTCATCTCGGCCACTTCCTCCGGCGTGCCGACGGCGATGATCTGGCCGCCCTTGGAACCACCCTCCGGACCGAGGTCCACCAGCCAGTCGGCGGTCTTGATCACGTCCAGGTTGTGCTCGATGACCACCACGGTGTTGCCGTGGTCGCGCAGGCGATGCAGCACGTCCAGCAGTTGCTGGATATCCGCGAAGTGCAGCCCGGTGGTCGGTTCATCGAGGATGTACAGGGTCTTGCCGGTATCACGCTTGGACAGTTCGCGGGACAGTTTCACCCGCTGCGCCTCACCTCCGGAGAGCGTGGTCGCCGATTGCCCCAGCTTGATGTACGACAGGCCGACGTCCATCAATGTTTGCAGCTTGCGCGCCAGGGCCGGTACGGCATCGAAGAACTCCCGCGCTTCCTCGATGGTCATCTCGAGGGTTTCGTGGATGCTCTTGCCCTTGTACTTGATCTCCAGGGTTTCACGGTTGTAGCGCTTGCTCTTGCACACGTCGCACGGCACGTAGATGTCCGGCAGGAAGTGCATCTCCACCTTGATCAGGCCGTCGCCCTGGCAGGCTTCGCAACGCCCGCCCTTGACGTTGAAGGAGAAGCGCCCCGGGCCGTAGCCACGGGAGCGGGACTCCGGCACGCCGGCGAACAACTCGCGGATCGGCGTGAACAGTCCGGTATAGGTCGCCGGGTTGGAGCGTGGCGTACGGCCGATCGGGCTCTGGTCGATGTCGACGACCTTGTCCAGGTGCTCCAGACCCTTGATGCTGTCGTGGGTGGCCGCCTCAAGCGTCGTTGCGCCGTTCAGCGCGGTGGCGCTCAGCGGAAACAGCGTGTTGTTGATCAGCGTCGATTTACCGGAGCCGGATACGCCGGTCACACAGGTCAGCAGACCGATCGGAATCTCCAGGTCGACATTGCGCAGGTTGTTGCCACGCGCGCCCTTGAGCGACAGCGTCAGCTTCTTGTTGCGCGGCGTACGTTTGGCCGGGACTTCGATTTTCACCCGGCCCGACAGGTATTTGCCCGTCAGCGAGTCCGGATGCGCCATGACCTCGGCCGGTGTGCCTTCGGCGACGATATGCCCGCCATGCACGCCGGCGCCCGGGCCGATGTCCACCACGTAGTCAGCCAGGCGGATCGCGTCTTCGTCGTGCTCGACCACGATCACCGTGTTGCCGATATCGCGCAGATGCTTGAGGGTGCCCAGCAGCCGGTCGTTATCGCGCTGATGCAGGCCGATGGAAGGTTCGTCGAGGATGTACAGGACACCCACCAGGCCGGCGCCAATCTGGCTGGCCAGGCGAATGCGCTGGGCCTCGCCACCGGACAAGGTGTCGGCACTGCGGTCCAGCGACAGATAGTCGAGGCCGACGTTGACCAGGAATTGCAGGCGTTCGCGGATTTCCTTGAGGATCTTGTCGGCAATTTCGCCACGACGACCGGTGAGCTTGAGCCCGCCAAAATAGTCGGACGCATCGCCGATCGGCAGGTTGGTCACCGCCGGCAGGGTTTTCTCGCCGACCCACACGTGCCGCGCCTCACGGCGCAGGCGGGTGCCGCGGCAGTCCGGGCATGACTGGGTACTGAGGAACTTGGCCAGCTCCTCGCGCACCGATGCCGACTCGGTTTCGCGGTAGCGACGCTCCAGGTTCGGCACGATGCCTTCGAAGGGGTGCGAGCGTTTGACGATATCGCCACGGTCGTTCAGGTATTTGAAGTCGACGTTTTGCGAGCCACTGCCGTGCAGGATGAATTTCTGCTGGTCGGCGGGCAGTTCGTTGAACGGCACTTCCAGGCTGAACTTGTAGTGCGCGGCCAGCGAGCCGAGCATCTGGAAGTAATAGACGTTGCGCCGATCCCAGCCACGAATCGCCCCTTCGGCCAGGGTCAGTTCGCCGTTGACCAGGCGCTTGATGTCGAAGAACTGCTTTACCCCCAGACCATCACAGGTCGGGCAGGCGCCGGCCGGGTTGTTGAAAGAGAACAGCTTGGGTTCCAGCTCACTGATCGCGTGGCCGCAGATCGGGCAGGCGAAGCGTGCGGAGAAGATCATCTCCTCGCCCGGCTCGTCGTCCATCGGCGCTACCAGGGCGATGCCGTCCGCCAGTTTCAGCGCGGTTTCGAAGGATTCGGCCAGGCGTTGCTGCAGGTCGGCGCGAACCTTGAAACGGTCGACCACGACATCAATGGTGTGTTTTTTCTGCTTGTCGAGCTTGGGGGCTTCGTCCAGCTCATAGAGCTTTCCGTTGATCCGGGCACGGACGAACCCTTGGGCGCGCAGTTCTTCGAAAACCGACAGGTGCTCGCCTTTGCGCTCGCGGATGACCGGGGCCAACAGCATCAGTTTGCTGCCCTCCGGTTCGGCGAGGACCAGGTCGACCATCTGGCTGACGGTCTGCGCTTCCAGCGGAATGTCGTGGTCCGGGCAACGGGGAATACCCACGCGTGCATACAGCAGGCGCAGGTAATCGTAGATTTCGGTAATGGTGCCGACTGTCGAACGCGGGTTGTGCGAGGTCGACTTCTGTTCGATGGAGATCGCCGGCGACAGGCCTTCGATGGTGTCGACGTCGGGTTTTTCCATCATCGACAGGAACTGCCGGGCATAAGCCGACAGCGATTCGACGTAGCGGCGCTGGCCTTCGGCGTACAAGGTGTCGAACGCCAGGGACGACTTGCCGGAGCCGGACAGGCCGGTGATGACGATCAGCTTGTCCCGTGGCAGGGTCAGGTCGATGTTCTTCAGGTTGTGGGTTCGAGCCCCACGAATCAGGATCTTGTCCAAGGTGGCCTCGCTCGGCGGGCGTCGAAAACGTAGGAGTATACGGCCAAATACTGGATGGATGCACACTATCAAACGAGAGGGTTACTGTCTTACATGAAGAGTGTGTCAGCAATGCGCGTCAAAGCGTCGCGATATACCCCGCCAATCGATGGGACTGGTAGAATCGCCGCCGGTTCACATGAGGTTTTTCCATGCACGATCCCCACAGCGAGCGCATGAGTGGTAGCGAGACCCGCGCGGCAAGCGGTCTGGCCCTGGTGTTCGCCTTCCGTATGCTTGGCATGTTCATGGTGTTGCCGGTACTGGCGACCTATGGGATGGATCTGGCCGGCGCCACACCGGCCCTGATCGGCCTGGCGATTGGCGCTTATGGCCTGACCCAGGCGGTTTTCCAGATTCCGTTCGGTTTCATTTCCGACCGTATCGGCCGTCGCCCGGTGATTTACCTGGGCTTGATCGTCTTTGCCCTCGGCAGTCTGCTGGCCGCCAATGCCGATTCGATCTGGGGCGTGATCGCCGGGCGAATCCTGCAGGGTGCCGGGGCGATTTCCGCCGCGGTCATGGCCTTGCTGTCCGACCTGACCCGCGAGCAGCACCGGACCAAGGCCATGGCCATGATCGGCATGACCATCGGCCTGTCGTTTGCGGTGGCCATGGTCGTCGGCCCGCTGCTGACCCGCGCCTTCGGATTGTCCGGATTGTTCCTTGCCACCGGCGGCATGGCGCTGTTCGGCATCGTGATCGTGATGTTCATGGTGCCGCGCTCCACCGGCCCGTTGCAGCACCGTGAGTCCGGTGTCGCGCGCCAGGCATTGATGCCGACCCTCAAACACCCGGACCTGCTGCGCCTGGACCTGGGCATTTTTGTCTTGCACGCGATGTTGATGTCCAGCTTCGTCGCCTTGCCCCTGGCGCTGGTCGAGAAAGCCGGGCTGCCCAAAGAGCAGCACTGGTGGGTGTACCTGACCGCGCTGCTGATTTCTTTCTTCGCCATGATCCCGTTCATTATCTACGGCGAGAAGAAACGCAAAATGAAACGAGTTTTACTCGGCGCCGTCGTGACGTTGATGCTCACTGAGCTATTCTTCTGGCAGTTCGGCGACAGCTTGCGGTCTCTGGTGATCGGTACGGTGGTGTTCTTCACCGCGTTCAATCTGCTGGAGGCTTCATTGCCGTCGCTGATCAGCAAGGTTTCACCGGCAGGCGGCAAGGGCACGGCGATGGGGGTTTATTCCACCAGCCAGTTCCTCGGCTCGGCACTGGGGGGAATCCTCGGTGGCTGGCTGTTCCAGCATGGCGGTCTGTCGGTTGTGTTCCTCGGATGCGCCGGTCTGGCTGCCCTCTGGCTGGCCTTTGCTGTTACCATGCGCGAACCTCCCTACGTCACAAGCCTGCGCTTGCCGTTGTCGCCCGAGGCGATCCGCGAAGCGGGTCTGGTCGAGCGCCTGAAGGCGGTCGTAGGGGTAACAGATGCAGTCATCGTCGCGGAAGAGGCGGCGATTTACATCAAACTGGACACCGAACTATTGGATCGCACCACCCTTGAGCGCCTGGTGAACAACCCGGCCGGGGCAGCGTGCGTAGCCTAGGAGAACGTTATGGCCCGTGGGGTTAACAAAGTCATATTGGTCGGCACTTGCGGCCAGGATCCCGAAGTTCGCTACTTGCCTAACGGTAATGCCGTGACCAACCTGAGTCTGGCGACCAGCGAACAGTGGACCGACAAGCAAACCGGTCAGAAAGTCGAAAAGACCGAATGGCACCGTGTATCGATGTTCGGCAAGGTTGCAGAAATCGCCGGCGAATACCTGCGTAAAGGTTCGCAGGTGTACATCGAAGGCAAGCTGCAGACCCGCGAGTGGGAAAAAGACGGTATCAAGCGTTACACCACCGAAATCGTGGTCGACATGCAAGGCACCATGCAACTGCTGGGCGGCCGTCCACAGGGCGACCAGCAGGGCCAGGGCGGTGGTAACAACTACCAGCAATCCGCTCCGCGTCAGCAGGCTCCACGTCCTGCTCCGCAACAGCAGCCACAGCGTCCGGCCCCTCAACAGGCCGCACCGCAACCGGCTCCGGATTTCGACAGCTTTGATGACGATATTCCATTCTAAAGCAGCTGTAAGTCTCCAGCTACAAGCAGCAAGCTGACAAAACAAAACCCGCACTTCGGTCTGAAGTGCGGGTTTTTTATGGACAGTGAAATTTAGTTGCAGACTCAGGCCGCGAGGAAATCGCTGGCCGACACCACGCTGGCATAGGCAAACGCCAGGGACGCCATGAACGCCGCATGAACCTGGGCCGCCGGAACCGACACGCCATTGAATTCCAGGTCGCGGGTGGCGCAGGCGTCGTGGATCACGGTCACCGTGTAGCCGAAATCCGCCGCCGCACGGGTAATGCCGTCGACGCACATGTGGCTCATGCTGCCCACGATCACCAGTTCCTTGATGCCTTGCTCGTCGAGGATCGATTTGAGCTCGGTTTCGCGGAACGAGTTGACGAAGTGCTTGAGCACCACCGGTTCGTCGGCGCGGTTGATCACTTTGGGGTGCAGCTTCGCGCCTTCGGAGTTCGGGGTGAAGAACGGCGCCTCTGCGGAGGTGAATTCGTGGCGGATATGTACCACCGGATCACCGGCATCACGGAAGGCCTTGATCAGGCGGACGGCGTTGTCGGCGGCGGCATCGGCGCCGACCAGTGGCCACTTGCCTTGGGGGAAGTAGTCGTTCTGGATATCGACTACGATGAGCGCTTGCTTGGCCATGACTGTTTCCTCGAAGTGTGTTTGGTGTGGAATGAAGTATTGGCGCTGGCAGGCGGTCCGGGGATTGGCCGCACCGACAATAAGAGGGGGAAAACTGACAATGGACGCAGAAAGGGCAATCGCCGAGCTCGGTGTGCTGATCTATCCCGGCGCGCAGATGGCGGCAGTGCATGGCTTGACGGACTTGTTCGGGGTGGCGAACCGGATCGCCGCCGAGCATCAGGCTGCGCAGCTGCCCCTGCTGCGGGTCAGCCATTGGCACGTCGAGGGTGATCAGCCGCCGGTCCGGGTCTTCGACAGCCATCCCGGCCCCGAGCGTACCCTGGTGGCCGTGTTGATCCCGCCATCGATTGCCGGCTTTTCCGAGGCTCAGGCGCCACAGGGCTTGATTCGCTGGTTGCGCGAGCAGCATGCCAACGGCGCGACACTGGGCGGGGTTTGCGTGGGCTCGATCCTGTTGGCTGAAAGCGGTCTGCTCGACGGTCGCAGTGCCACCACCCACTGGACCTCGGCCAAGACCTTTGCCGAACGTTATCCGGCGATACGGCTCAAGGCCGATACACCGATTGTCGATGACGGCGACCTGATTACCACCGCCGGACTGATGGCGTGGTCTGAACTGGGTTTGCGCCTGGTCAACCGCCTGCTGGGACCGAGCATTGCCACCAGTACCGCACGTTTTCTGGTGGTGGAACACAGCGACAGCGCCAGCGAGTGCGGCAGCAATTTTGCGCCGATTCTCAGTCATGGCGATGCGGCGATCCTCAAGGTGCAGCACTGGTTGCAAAGCACCGGGGCGACCGAGGTATCGCTGGCGGCGATGGCCGAAAAGGCAGGACTGGAAGAGCGCACCTTCCTGCGACGCTTCCGCTCGGCCACCGGGCTCAAACCCACCGAATACTGTCAGCATCTGCGAGTCGGCAAGGCCCGGGAAATGCTCGAATTCACCAACGGCACCATCGACCATATTGCCTGGACGGTGGGTTATCAGGACCCCGGCGCGTTTCGCGCGACATTCAAGAAAATCACCGGGCTGGCGCCGAGTGATTATCGGATGCGGTTCGGGGTGACGCCGGGGACTGTAGTGCGGTAAGCCCATCCACAAATCCTCTGTGGGAGCAAGCCCGCTCCCACATGGGGGTTGTGCCAGTCTTGAGTCGTGCAAAATGCCGGAGTATCAACGGGCGTCGTGCAGAATAAAACAGGCCCCATGCCATCACTTTGTACGCAACGGGCTGATTTAAAACCCCTCTTTCCGTAACGGGCCTTGGCCTGATCCCTGCACCCCTTCAACTACATTCATCAAGCGTCGATTGAAGGGGGATGCATGACCCCAACAAACCGCAAGAAACTGGTGGTTGCCCATTCGGTACGCGCCGACGCGCCGCTGCACGAAGTCGAGACCAACCGTGCGCTGGCGCGCTGGCTGGCGCAGATATTGGGGCTCAAGTACGGGGGCAGTTACGATCCGCAATTGCACGACGGTCGCGACCTCTACCTGTTGCCGACCCAGACGCTGGTGGGCGCTGAGGCTGCCCGGCAACTGGGGGTCAAGGGACCGGAGGATTTGTGGGGGGGTTATGTCGACCATGATTTCATCTGCACCAAAGCCATCAGTCATGGGCTGCTCAACCGCCATGCCCATGCGCCGCCAGGCTGGGCTCCTTTGTTTTCTCAGCGGGTACGCAGCGTCGTACTCGACGGTCTCAGCGTGTTCTGCCTGAAGGATGCTCGCCCGGCGGCGGAACATTTGTTGTACACCGGGCCGATACGCCTGAAGCCGATACACGCTTGCGCCGGACGTGGCCAGGAAGTGATCCAGAACCTCGACGAGTTCGATGAAATTCTGGCCAGGCCCGAGGCTGACGCGATCTTCACCGAAGGCGTGGTGCTGGAACAGGATCTTGATCAGGTGATTACCCACAGCGTCGGCCAGAGTTTCATCGGCGACAAGGTGCTGAGTTACTGCGGTGATCAATACTTGACCAAGGACGCCGAGGGCGAGGAGGTGTATGGCGGCTCGAACCTGTTGGTGGTGCAGGGCAGCTATGACGATTTACTGAAGCTGGACCTGGCCGATGACGTGCGGATGGCTATCCAGCAGGCGCAGGTGTTCGACAGCGCCGCGGATGAGGCCTATCCGCGTTTCTATGCGTCACGGCGCAACTACGACATCGCTCAGGGCATCGATAACGACGGCAAGCAGCGCAGCGGTGTGCTCGAACAATCCTGGCGCATGGGCGGTGCCAGCAGTGCCGAGGTGGCGGCCTTGCAGAGTTTCGTCAACGATCCGGGGATGCGCGCGATTCGTGTGTCTTCGGTGGAAACCTACATCGATCAGCCGCTGCCGGCAGATGCCATCGAGGTGTATCGCGGGCCGGCGCAAAGCAGTGACTTTCTTCTCAAGTACGTGACGGTTAAATCCTATGACGGCTAGAAGTGAATCCATTCAGATCGACATCGATGACGAACAGATGAGCGGAACTTTTCTGAGCCCCAAATCGAAAGTGCCCGGCGTACTCTTCGTGCACGGTTGGGGCGGCAGTCAGGAGCGGGACCTGGAGCGCGCCAAAGGCATCGCCGGTTTGGGTTGTGTATGCCTGACCTTCGATCTGCGCGGGCACACCGGCGGTACCGGCATTCCATTGTCCCGGGTGACCCGGGAGGACAATCTGCGCGACCTGCTGGCAGCTTATGACCGCTTGCTCGCGCACCCGGCCCTCGATACGTCAGCGATTGCCGTGGTCGGCACCAGTTATGGGGGTTATCTGGCCTCGATTCTGACTTCGCTGCGGCCGGTGCGCTGGCTGGCGCTGCGGGTGCCGGCGCTGTACCGCGACGAGCAATGGCACACGCCGAAACGCGACCTGGACAAGCTGGATCTGCGTGATTACCGAGGCACTCTGGTGCGGGCCGACAGCAACCGGGCCTTGCATGCCTGCTCGCAATTTCGCGGGGATGTCCTGCTGGTGCAGTCCGAGACCGACGACTATGTGCCCCACGCGACGATCATGAGCTACCGGGCGGCCTGCCAGCAGACGCACTCAATGACCCACCGCATCATCGACGGCGCCGACCACGCCTTGAGCGACCCGGTTTCCCAGCAGGCCTACACCTCGATCCTCGTCGACTGGATCACCGAGATGGTGGTCGGGGAGCGGTTGAGCATTATTCAATCCCAGTGATTTTCGGTGTGCATGCGGACGCCTTCGCGGGCAAGCCCGCTCCCACAGTTGATCGGTGATGAACACATTCTTTGTGAACACCTGCAGACATTGTGGGAGCGGGCTTGCCCGCGAAGGCGTGCGCAAGCACACCCCAAATCATTTGGGCCTCTTGGTAATCCGCAACGACTTGGCCTTGGCCTCCACCAACAGGTACATCACCAAGGCAATCAATAGCGGCAGGATGAAATAAATCGCCCGATAGGCCAGCAGCCCCGCCACCAGGCTACCCCGCGAAACCTCGTGTTGCAGCAGCGCCACGAACACCGCCTCGAGCACGCCGAGCCCGGCCGGGATGTGGGTGATGACCCCGGCGATGGCGCTGATCAACAGCACGCCCAGTACCAGTGGATAGTCCAGTTTGCTCGGCAGCAAGGTGAAGATCACCGCCGCCATCAGCGACCAGTTCAGCGCACCGAGGGCCAGTTGCAGCACTGCCATGCGCAAGGACGGGAGGTCGATTTCGATGCCGCGAATCGCCCACTCCCGACGTTTGGCAAAGCGGCATGCCGCCAGGTAGCCGGCGCTCAGCAGCAACAACAAGACCCCCACGCCTTGCAGCGCACTGCTGCTGAGCTTCCAGCCCGGCGGCATGCGCACCAGCCCGCTGCTGAACACGGCGCCGGCAATGACCATGTAGCCGAACCAATTGGTCGCCAGGCTCAGGCCAAGGATCTTCGCGATGTTGCTCTTGCTGACCCCGAGCCGCGAATACAACCGGTAGCGCATGGCGATGCCGCCGACCCAGGCGCTCAGGTTCAGGTTGAAGGCGTAGCTGATGATCCCCACGGGCAGGATCTGTTTCCAGGTCAGGTTCTGGCGGATGTAGGTGCGGCCGATCAGGTCGAAGCAGGCGTACACCAGAAAGCTCACCAGGGTCAGCCCCGACGCAATGATCAGCGTACGCACCTTGAAATCGGCCAGGTTATCGAACACTTCGCTCCACTCGAGGCGCTGGGCGAGCATCGTGAACAACACGATCAGCATCAGGAAAAACAACATCGTCAGCGGTCGTTTCCAGCGGCTCCAGTGCGACTTGCCCGGGCTTTTGGCGTCAGTTGCCATGTGAGGCTCAGCGCGGTTCATGGTCAGCGCTCCCGGTCGGAGGGGGGATGGGTTTCAGGCGAGGTTTATGCGCTGGCAACCAACCGGCCCAAGCCGGGAAATGCCGCAGGAAGTGAAACACCAGAAAACCTATGGTCATGTGCCAGACACGTCCGCGCGGCGCGATGTCGTGAGACATGGCCTTGCAATGGTTGTCGCTGAGGTCTTCCAGGCGATCGAACAGAACTCGATTGAAGCCGCGGTCGCGGATCAGCACGTTGGCTTCCAGATTCATCGACAGGCTCAACGGGTCGAGGTTGCTGGAGCCGACGGTGCTCCAGTCTTCATCCACCAAGGCGACCTTACCGTGCAACGGGCGGTCGCAATATTCGTAGATTTTCACCCCGGACCTGAGCAGGTAATCGTAGGTCATGCGCGCGGCGAGTTTGGCCACCAGCATGTCCGGTTGCCCTTGCAGGATCAGCCGCACATCCACACCCCGGCGGGCCGCGTTGCGGATATCGCGCAGCAGGCGGAAGCCGGGAAAGAAGTAGGCATTGGCGATCACCACCCGACGCTTGGCCTGGCGCAACACCTGGCGGTAAACCTCTTCAATGTCGCTCGGGTGTTCACCGTTGTCGCGGTACACCAGACGCACCTGGCCATCGTGATCGCTCAAGGCCAGTTCCGAGCGCCGCTGCCGACGGCGTTGCCACCAGTATTTGGCGTGCGCCGGGCGACCGCATTGCAGCAGAGCGAAGTGATGGATGTCGGCCACCGCCGGGCCTTGCACCTCCACCGAATAGTCCTGCTTGGCCTCGGGACCGAAGTCGGCAAGGTGATCGGCAGAAAAGTTGATCCCGCCGATGAAGGCAATGCTGCCGTCCACCACCACTATCTTGCGGTGCAGGCGCCGGAACCAGTTGGTGCGGATGCCCAGGCGTTTCGGCGCAGGGTCGAACATTTGCAGGTGCACGCCGGCCGCGGTCAGGGCGGTAAGGAACCCGGTACTCAATTCGCCACAGCCAAAGCCGTCGAGGCTGACGGTGGTGCGTACACCGCGCTGGGCAGCTTCGATCAGGATTTGCTGCAGTTCATTACCAACCTTGTCCTCGAACAGAATGAAGGTTTCCAGCAGGATTTCACGTTCAGCCTGGCGAAGGGCGTCAAATACCCGGGGAAAATACGCTTCGCCATTTTCCAGCAACTCGACGCGATTGCTGCCTTGCCACCCGTATTCGACGTCGACCGCTGTCGGCTCGCGAATCGGCGGAGCGGGGATGTGATCCAGCGTGGTTTTTTCCATCGACTGGCTGCTCATAACTCGATCTCCACCGACAGCGGAACGTGGTCGGAAAGGTGCGACCAGGGTCGACTGGTCAGCACTTGCGGATGGCTGACCTTGAGGTTGCGCACGTAGATGCGGTCCAGGCGCAATGCCGGCAGGCGCGCGGGGAAACTGCGCGCCGGCTTGCCGTGGTGCGCGGCGAAGGCTTCGCGCAGACCGCAGGGTTTGAGCAACGCATCGGCGCGCTGACGCCAGTCATTGAAGTCCCCGGCGACGATCACCGGGGCATCGGCGGGCAGGGCGTCCAGACGCTGGGCGAGCAGCTTCAGTTGCGCCGTGCGGTGACTTTCGCGCAGCCCCAGGTGCACGCAAATGGCATGCACTTCCTGGCCGTCGCCGGGCAGGCGCAACACACAATGCAGGATCCCGCGGTTCTCGTGGCCGCTGATGGACACGTCGAGATTGTCGTGGCGGATGATCTGGAATTTCGACAACAGCGCGTTGCCGTGATCACCCGCCGGATACACCGCATTGCGGCCATAGGCGAACTGCGGCCACAGGGTGTCGGCGAGGAACTCGTATTGCGGAATCGCCGGCCAGTTGGTGTAGCGCTTGGGGTGGTGCTCGTGGGTGCCGTGGACTTCCTGCAAAAACACCACATCGGCAGACACGCTGCGCACCGCCTCACGCAGTTCCGGCAGGATGAAACGCCGGTTGAGCGCGGTGAAACCTTTATGGGTGTTGACCGTCAGCACCGTGAAACGGCTAACGGTCGTATTGATGGGTGTCTGTTCGTCGGTGACACCGACCGGCTCGGGAATGCTCATGGCAATACACCCTCGGCGGCAGGCTCGCCGGGGACGGTGGCGAGGTTTTTATCCAGATGCAGACGCTCCAGCAAATGGCGTGCGTCGAAGGGGGCACGGACTTTGATGTCATTATCGAAATAACAGAACACTTCCCGGGATGTGCACGTCTTTGGCTTCTGCCGGGGCGCGATCAATTGTGGATCAGTCGGTTGTTGGCCGTGATGCCAGGCTTCGATTCGTTCGCCCCAGCGTTTCAGTGCCTGTGGGGTGTAACCGCTGGCGTAGAGCGCCTCGGCACCATGCAGGCGCAGGTAGACGAAGTCGCTGGTGATGTCTTCGCGGTACGGCCATTTGCCTGCGGTGTCGGCGATGACCAGCGCCGTGTTGTAGCGCTTGAGCAAGCGAACGAACAGCGGATCGACAAAGCTTTCATGGCGGATTTCCACGGCATGACGCAAGGGTTGCTTTTTGTAGGCCTTGAGGCTGGCGTGGCCGTTGACGTGAGCATCGTGCTGGCGGGCGAGGGCGGCAGCCTGTTGGGTATCATGGGGCAGTTGATCGAGAAAGGACTCGAACAACTCGGCATCGAATTTGAAACTGGGCGGGAATTGCCAGAGGATCGGGCCGAGTTTTTCCTTCAGTTCCAGAACCCCGGAAGCAAAGAAGTTCGCCAGCGGCTTGTGGATATCCCGCAGACGCTTGATATGGGTGATGAAGCGTGGGGCCTTGACGCTGAAAACGAAGTCGAACGGGGTTTCGCCGTACCATTGAGCGTAACGTTCGGGCCGCTGCAGGGCATAGAACGATCCATTGATTTCGATGCTGTTGACCGCCCGCGAGGCGAACTGTAATTCGCGCTTCTGGGTCAGGCCCGGGGGGTAGAAATCTCCCCGCCAGGGCGTGTAGCGCCAGCCTGAAATACCGATATGAATCGCCGCCATGTCGCCTCCGGTCTGCGCCCTGTCTTTGGGTGACTGCGCGGTGGCGGTGAAAGTTTCGGCGCCGGTACGGACGGTAGAGGTCTTGAGTGCACCTCTACCCAGGGTTTATCAGTGGCCAGCGATAACGCGCGCGGAGCCCTCAGCCGGCTCGGCGTACACCGGGCCAAGGCGGTCAAGACGCCCGCTCCACGCCGTCAATGCCAGCGCCACCAGCACCACCAGGCCACCGATCCACGCGGTGTGGATCAACCCCAGGTGGGCGACGATCAGGCCACCGCCCCAGGCGCCACCGGCAATGCCGAGGTTGAACGCGGCGATGTTCAGGCCGGATGCCACGTCCACGGCATGGGGCGTGTGATGTTCGGCCTGGCGCACTACGTACACCTGCAATCCCGGCACGTTGCCGAATGCCACGGCGCCCCAGACCAATACGGTAGCCAGCGCCAGCCAGGGATTGCCGGCCGTGAAGGTCAGCGCGAACAACACGGCGGCGAGCAGGGCAAAAATGATTTTCAGGGCGCTGATCGGACCGCGTTTGTCCGCCAGTTTGCCGCCCCAGATGTTGCCGACGGCCACGGAGATGCCGTAGACCAGCAACACCAGGCTGACGGCGCTGGCACTGAAGCCGGAGAGGTCCTGAAGTATTGGCGCGAGGAAGGTAAAGGCGGTGAACGTGCCGCCGTAGCCGATGGCCGTCATCGCATATACCAGCAACAGGCGAGGTTGCTTGAGCACCTGCAATTGCTGCAGGAACGACGCGGGTTTGCTGTGGGCGATATGTTTCGGCACGTAGATCAGGCTGCCGATGAAGGCGATGACGCCCAGTGTCGAAACGGCGAGGAAGGTTTCGCGCCAGCCGAAATGCTGGCCGATGAATGTCCCCAGCGGCACGCCGGTAACCAGCGCCACGGTAAGGCCGGTGAACATGATGGCAATCGCGCTGGCGGCTTTTTCCTTCGGCACTAGACTGGTGGCGATGGTCGAACCGATCGAGAAAAACACCCCGTGGGCCAGGCCGGTGACGATCCGTGCGAGGATCAGCGACTCGTAGCCTGGCGCTTGCCATGCCAGCAGGTTGCCGAGGGTGAACAGCACCATCAGCGACAACAGCAGCAATTTGCGCGGAACCTTGCCGGTGAGGGCGGTCAGCACCGGGGCGCCGACGGCAACGCCAAGGGCATACAGGCTGACCAGCAGGCCGGCGGACGGCAGGCTGACGCCGAGGTCGGCGCCAATGGTGGGTAACAGGCCAACGATGACGAACTCGGTCGTCCCGATGGCGAAGGCGCTGAGGGTCAGCGCGAGCAAGGCAATGGGCATAGCTGCAACTCCGGAGGATGATTCGATGGAGCGCAGTGTCGGGGTTCAGGTTGTGCAGAAAAATACAGGGACGAGCATTTGATATTTGCGTGCAGATCAAATATCGCGAAGGCGAGTGCATACTTGTGGCGAGGGGGCTTGTCGGATCGCCGCATCGCCCCGCTCGGCTGCGCAGCAGTCGTAAATCCCTGGAATGCGGTGTGTCAGATGAATCCGAACGGTAGGTTTTGGGGGCGCTTCGCACCCCAACGGGGGCGAGCCCCCTCGCCACAAATGGCGTCGCTGTCCTGCTATCCACTAGCAATGCCCGAACTTGCCCGGCATTTTTCGATCAGTTCCTTACCGACACAGCCAAAGGAGCGGGTGTTTTGATCAGGCTCAAGACCGCGATACTGCTGGGGGCGTTGCTGTTTGTGGGCAGCGAGCAACTGGAAGCCGCCGCGATACCGGGGCTGCCGGCCGCCGCGACCGCTGCGACGCCGCTGGCGCACCCCGAACCGCTGGTGCAAGGCGGATTACTGGGAGCCATCAGTTCAAGCATCGACGAGGTCCAGACCAAGCTTGACCTCAACGAAAACCTGCTCGACGCCTGGCGCCTGCGTGCCGACCGCGCGGTCGATGAAGTGGATCAACTGGTCAATCAGCCTTCGGCCCGCTCGCCCTGGAGCGTCGCCGGCGATTTCCTGATACTGACCTGCGTGTGGGCCGCCGTGTTTGCCTGTCTTTGGCTGCTTGGGCGATTGTTGGCCAAACGCCTGTGCGAGCATCGCCTGCTGCTCAGCCGCGAACGCGGCCAGGCCCTGCTCGGTTATGTATTGCCCTATACCCTTCCGGCGGTGGCCAGCCTGCCCCTGACGATTTATGCCAGCCAGTTTTTGCCGATATCCCCTGGTCGGGCGCTTGCGTTGTGCCTGGCTTATGCCACCAGCGCGGGGATATTTTCCGCGTCATTGGTGCTGTCGCTGGTGGTGGTGTTCAATGCCGGCCACAAGCGCCGGGCGGTGCAGATTCTCCGCGAGAAAAGTGCCCGGCCGTTGTTCGGCATCGGTTTTCTGGTGGCCTTGAGCGATGCCCTGACCAGTCCGCAAATCGCCCATCAACTGGGCAGCAA
Organism: Pseudomonas sp. AP3_22 TE3818; assembly: GCF_053628995.1. Taxonomy (NCBI): domain Bacteria; kingdom Pseudomonadati; phylum Pseudomonadota; class Gammaproteobacteria; order Pseudomonadales; family Pseudomonadaceae; genus Pseudomonas; species Pseudomonas sp. AP3_22 TE3818. Next base: position 774,404 of record NZ_JBRJHL010000001.1, read on the forward strand.
TCTCACCAGCAGCATTGCCGTGTTCACTGGCTTGGCGGCATCGATTTCCTTCGGCTTGCTGGTGATCCGCATGCGCCGCCCGGTCGCTCACGTGATCCGCATCCTGCCGCTGGCCCAGCGCCAAAGTCAGCCGGCATTGCGTGAAACCCTGCGGATATTTTCCGGGCTCTGGTATTGGCCGATCCTGTTGATGGTGCTGGTCTCGATCATCAACCTGATCGGCGTTGGCGCGGACAACCAGAGGGTATTGCGCAGCGCCTTGTTCACCACGGTATTGCTGATTGCCACGGTGTTTCTCAGCACCACGCTGCACCATCTGTTCAAGGCGCGCAGCGAAGCGGACCTGCGCCGCAGCAGCGCCTACAAGGAGCGTTTTCTCAACTTGTCCCACGCCTTGCTGCGCATCGGCATGGCCATCGTGTTCATCGATATCCTTGGACGGATCTGGGGCGTGTCGCTGTTCGAATTCGCGGTGAGCAATGCCGTGGGCCGGGCGATCAGTGATTCCCTGAGCCACATCGGTTTGATCCTGCTGGTGACCTGGATGGTCTGGGTGGTGCTCGACACGGCGATTCAGGAAGCCCTGAAACCGCCGACCAACAAGCGCTCGGCGCGCCAGCCGAGTACGCGGGTGAAAACCATCCTGCCGCTGCTGCGCAACGCGATCAAAATCATCCTGGTGGTGATCTGCGCGATCACCACCATGGCCAACCTGGGGATCAACGTCGCACCATTCCTGGCCGGTGCCGGGGTCATCGGCCTGGCAATCGGTTTCGGTTCCCAGCAATTGGTGCAGGATGTGATCACCGGGCTGTTCATCATCATCGAGGACACCCTGTCCATCGGTGATTGGGTGGTGCTTGATTCCGGGCATGCCGGCACGGTCGAAGGCCTGACCATCCGCACCTTGCGCCTGCGCGACGGCAAGGGCTTCGTGCACTCGGTACCGTTCGGGCAGATCAAGGCCGTAACCAACCAGTCGCGCCAATTCGCCTATGCGTTTTTCTCGGTGCAGTTCACCTACGACACCGACGTCGACAAGGCCATCGAACTGATCCGCGAGGCCGGGCATTCCATCAGCAACGACCCGTTCCTGCGCTACAACCTGCAAGGGCCGCTGGATGTGTTTGGCGTCGACAGGATGGACCTCAACGGTGTGGTGCTGACGGCGCAATTCCGCACGGTGTCCGGTGGCCAATATGCGGTGAGCCGGGCCTTTAACCAGCGATTGAAAAAGCTTGTGGATAACTGCCCGTGGGTGAACTTCGCGCAAACTTATCCACAGCAGGCGCTGGTGCCGCGGCATCCGGTCGAAGCGCCACCGGAGGCTGAGCCGGAGCATGCGGCGGTGTTGATGCCGGATCGGCCGCGGTCTCAATGACAACACCCCTGTAGGAGCTGGCTTGCCAGCGAAGGCGGATGGTCAGGCTACATTGATGTTGAACCTGATGGCCTCATCGCTGGCAAGCCAGCTCCTACAGATGAATGTGTTGAATCAGTTTTTTATGTATTTCAGCCCCCGACTGTTGATCCAGTTCCATCCAGATTTGCTGCTTGCCGGCAATCTCGGCAGCAACCGGCACACCATCGCGATACACCAGCCGATTGCTCGCCAGCGCCGGGACTTTCGCACCCGGTAATAGCGTGCCGGCGAGGTTCAGCGGATCGACCCCACACACCGCGACCAAACTCCCGTCATGGGGCCGACGTCGCACTTCGCGCAACAATGGAATCGCCTCGGGCAGGGCGAACTGCTCGCCGGCCAATCCACTGACAAACCGTCCCCCACGAATCTCGCCGCGTGCCTCCAGGCGATGGAAGGTGCGCAGCAGTTCGCGCCAGCTCGGCAGCCAGTCCGCCTCACGTTCCAGCAAGCGCCAGAACACCACGCCGTAACGACGCAGCAAGGTCATGGCGATGTGTTCCAGGGTATCGACGGGCGTCGGCGTTGGACGCTGGTTTTCCACCACAGGTGCCGTTGGCGCACGTCGTAACAAGGCCCAGCGCCCGGCGTCATCCATGCCGCCGATGAATGCGCCGCGTCCACGCCGACTGTTGCGCGGCTGGCGCTTGCTGGCCGGGGTGATCAGTGCGCGCAAACCGGCAAAGCTGTCGGCGTTCACCAGCCCCGCGCCCACCAGTTCCTGCAGGGCGATTTCCAGTTCCGAACGCAACAAGTGCGCCTCATGGATCAGTTCATCGAAAAACAGTGCGCCGTGCTGGCTGAGGGCGGCGTGGACCTTTTGCGTTTTCGGCGACAGTTCGCTCACTGGTGTCTGTTCGGTCAAGCCGCTCCAGAGGCCGACCCGATTGCGCGGCAGCAACACAATCGGTGTGCTGCGCAGCGCGGTGCCGGCGCTTTTGTTGTGCGCAGTCAGGCGCGTCCACACCAGTCTGCCGCTGCGGCACAACTCATCCAGCCAGGTCGCCGAGTAGTCCTTGATCCGTGTGGGCAGGATGTCGCTGTCCCAGGCGGAAGCGGCGGCGGGGTAGCCTTCGAATTGCCCGACGATGGCGGGCAACACCGCCGCGCCCTGGCCCTGGCTTGCGCTCGATACATGCTGCCAATCGAACAGGAATCGCATGAAATCCTGCAACGCCACCGGTTCGATTTCCCGGCGCAGGCGCTTGACCGTATAGCGGTGAATCCGCGCCAGCAAATGCCGCTCGCACCATTGCTCTTCAGCGATGCCCGGGGTGAAGCGACCGCGCAGTACGTAGCCATCGCGTTCCAGTTGCGCCAGGGACTGGGTCACTTGTGCTGCGGGCAAGCCGAGTGGTTCGGCAATGCGCTCGAGGGTAAGCGGGCCGAAGGCGCTGAGCCGTGCGCGGATCAGTTCGAGGACGGCTTCGTCGGGTGCCCAGGTTTCATCGAAGTCCGGCAGCGCTTGCAGCGGTGGCGTCAATTCGGCCTGTGGATAAATGGCCCGCAGGCAGGTCAGGCGCTCCAGCGCCAGCCACAGCGATTGCCCGGCGTTGATCTGTAAACGGCTCGCGCGTCCGCTGTCGGCCAGGGTCTTGAGCCAATCGAGCCATTGCGGATTGGCGCCGGCCTCGGCATCGGTGATGCACGCCAGGCTCATCAAGGCCTCGTGCATTTCATCGACACTGCAAGGCACCGGCCAGGCTTCGTCGCGCACGGCGGCAATCGCCTCGGCGTCCAGTGCACCGAGGTCGTCGGTGGATTGCGGATCGCTCCAGCGCCGATTGAGTACCGCTTGGGTGCGGCGCTCTTCAAGCGGTGCATCGTCGAGAAAGGTGTAGGGGCGGGCGCTGAGAATCTCCGCCGCCAGCGGCGAGGGCGCCGGCAAGTCGCGGCTGATCAGGCGAATGTCACCGCGTTCCATGCGCCGCAACAAGGCCAGCCAGCCTTCAGTGTCCATGGCTTCGTGCAGGCAATCGTCGAGGGTCTGTTCCACCAGCGGATGGTCGGGAATCTCCCGTTCGCCGGCGAGGTTTTCCACGCAGGCAATCTGATCGGGAAACACGCTGGCGATCAGGTCTTCGCTTTTCATCCGCTGGATCTGCGGCGGGACTTTGCGCCCGCCGCTGTAGCGCGGTAGCGCCAGGGCCACGCCGGCATTCCAGCGCCAGCGCACGCCAAACAACGGCGCGTCGAGCACGGCCTGGATCAGGATGTGCTCGGCGCTGTTGCTGTGCAGGTAGCGCCAGACATCGTCCAGTTCAAAACTGTGGCTGGTGGACAGCGACAACACGATGGCGTCTTCGCTGGCGGCGGCTTGCAGTTCGAAGTTGAAGGTGCGACAGAAGCGCTTGCGCAGGGCCAGGCCCCAGGCGCGGTTGATGCGGCTGCCGAACGGCGTATGAATGACCAGTTGGGTGCCGCCGGACTCATCGAAAAAACGCTCCAACAGCAGCGTGTCTTGCGAGGGCAGGGCACCGAGCGTCTGTCGTGCGCGGGCCAGGTAGTCCACCAGTTGTTCGGCGCTGGCGAGGTTCAGGCCCAGGGTCTCGGTCAGCCAGTCAAGCGCTGGCTGCAAGTTGCCTGGCGCGGCACCCAACAGGTCGTCGAGTTTTGCCTGCAGGCGCGCCACTGCCGAGGACAATTCGGCGCTGCGCCCCGGCGCTTCACCGAGCCAGAACGGAATGGTCGGCGGCTGACCCTGGGCATCCTCGACCCGCACCTTGCCGGTTTCCACCCGCAGGATTCGATAGGACGTATTGCCCAGCTGGAAGATATCCCCGGCGATGCTTTCCACCGCGAAGTCTTCGTTGATGGTGCCGATGTTCAGCCCTTGAGGCTCCAGCAGCACGGCGTAGTCGGCGTTGTCCGGAATGGTCCCGCCACTGGTCACTGCGGTCAGTTTTGCGCCACGGCGACCGCGCAGGGTGCGGCTCACGGCGTCGCGGTGCAGGTAGGCGCTGCGCAGGCCCTGACGCCCGTTGTAGCCCTCGGCGAGCATGTGCAGCAGCGCCTGATAGTGTTTGTCGTCGAGTCCGGCGTAGGGCGAGGCGCGGCGCAGCATCTCCAGCAGCGCTTGCTCAGGCCACTCCTGGCAACTGACTTCGGCGATGATCTGCTGCGCCAGCACATCCAGCGGCGCCTGCGGGATCAACAAGGTATCGAGTTCGCCCCGGCGCACGCAGTCGAGCAGCGCGGCGCATTCGATCAGGTCGTCGCGGGTGGTGGCGAACAAGCGACCCTTGGGCGTGCCGCCGACCTGGTGCCCGGAACGGCCGACCCGTTGCAGAAACCCGGCAATCGAACGCGGCGAGGCGATCTGGCACACCAGGTCGACGTCGCCGATGTCGATCCCCAGTTCCAGCGATGCCGTGGCGATCAGCACTTGCAGGTCGCCGCGCTTGAGCCGCTGCTCGGCGTCCAGGCGAAACTCCTTGGCCAGGCTGCCGTGGTGGGCCGCTACGGCGTCCTTGCCCAGGCGTTCGCTCAGGTGACGGCTCAGGCGTTCGGCCAAACGCCGGGTGTTGACGAAAATCAGCGTGGTCCGGTGTTCTCGGGCAAGGGCGGCGAGGCGGTCGTAGACCAGCTCCCAGACATCATTGGCCATCACGGCCGACAGCGGCACGGGCGGCACTTCGATGTCCAGGTCGCGGGGGCGGGCGTGGCCGATGTCGACGATCTCGCACGGGCGGTCGCGACCGACCAGGAAACGCGACACGGCTTCGATGGGTTTTTGCGTGGCCGACAGACCGATGCGCAGCAGCGGCTCGGGGCAGAGTGCCTGCAGGCGTTCAAGGCTCAGGGCCAGATGACTGCCACGTTTGCTGGCGGCCATGGCATGGATTTCGTCGATGATCACCGTTTGAGTGGTGCCGAGCATCTGCCGACCGGAGTCGGAACCGAGCAGCACGTACAGGGATTCCGGTGTGGTCACCAGAATGTGCGGCGCCGTCTTGCGCATCGCCGAGCGGTCTTTTTGCGGTGTATCGCCAGTGCGCACGGCGGTGCTGATCTGCAGTTCGGGCAGCCCCATCACACGCAATTGCTCGGTAATGCCGGCCAACGGGTTTTGCAGGTTGATCCGGATGTCGTTGGACAGCGCCTTGAGCGGCGAGACGTAGACCACCAGGGTTGCATCGGGCAAGCCTTCGGGGCTTTCCAGGCCGCGGTGCACCAGGTCGTCGATGACCGCGAGAAACGCGGTGAGGGTCTTGCCGGAGCCGGTGGGCGCGGCGACCAGGGTCGAGCGCCGCTGGCGGATCAACGGCCACGCCCGGGCCTGGGCGGCGGTGACCGCTGCGAACGTGTGGCTGAACCAGGCGCTGACGGCGGGGTGGAAGCCGCTCAGGGCACTGTCTGCGGGGATAGGCAGGTTCATGCAGCAAGTTATGCGGGCGGGGGGCGCAAGATGCAAGTACCGCTCGGGGATCTCTGTTGACTGACAGGGCCCCATCGCGAGCAAGCTCGCTCCCACAATGGTTTTGTGAACACCGCCCCCCTGTGGGAGCGAGCTTGCTCGCGATGAGGCCAGTGGCAGCACCACAAATCCCGGACATCTACACTTTACGGATGACGGTTGCGCACTAAACCCGCAAAATGCAACGATTCCGGCAATTACCAACGACATCGCCTGGGGCGATGTCGATATAGCCATCGTTCCAATCAGACTGGGCCTGCTGACTCTATGCGAATGCGCCTTATGTTACTGGGCGGCGGAAATGCCCTTGGGCAGGCGCTGATTCGCCTCGGTGCGGAGGAAGACATCGGTTTCCTCGCCCCCCGCCCGCCGCAAGACGGCTGGGATGCCGCGAGCCTGACACAACTGCTCGACGACACCCGTCCCGATGCATTGATCAACCTTGCCTACTACTTCGACTGGTTTCAGGCCGAAGCGGTCAGCGAACAGCGTCTGGCCGGCCAGGAGCGCGCGATCGAGCGTCTGGCGGAACTGTGCCAGCACCACAACATCGTCCTGCTGCAACCTTCGAGCTATCGCGTGTTCGACGGTTCCCGCGCCACGGCCTACAGCGAAAAAGACGAACCGGTGCCCTTGGGCTTGCGGGGGCAGGCGCTGTGGCGGATCGAGCAAAGCGTTCGCGCCACCTGCCCGCAACACGTGCTGCTGCGTTTCGGCTGGGTGCTGGACGACAGCCCGGATGGCGCCCTTGGCCGCTTCCTCGCCCGTGCCGAACAACCCGAAGAGCTGCTGATGGCCGATGACCGGCGCGGCAATCCGACGCCGGTCGACGATGCCGCCCGCGTGATCATTTCAGTGCTCAAGCAACTCGATTGCGCAGCGCCGTTGTGGGGCACCTACCACTATGCCGGGCATGAGGCGACCACACCGCTGGCGCTGGGGCAGGCGATTCTGACCGAGGCCCGCAGCCTGCATCCGCTGGCCATCGAAGCCCCGACCGCCCAGGCCCACGCCGCACGTCCGGATGCTGCGGAAGAGCCGCAACACGCGGTATTGGCCTGCAAAAAAATCCTGCACACCTTCGGGATCAAGCCACGCGCCTGGCGTGCAGCGCTTCCCGGTCTACTGGACAGGTTCTATCGCCATGGCTGACGGTCCCGTTTTGATCACCGGTGGTGCCGGTTTCATTGGTTCGCACCTGACTGACGCCCTGCTCGCCAAGGGCCATGCGGTGCGGATTCTCGATGACCTGTCCACCGGCAAGCGCAGCAATCTGCCGCTGGATAATCCCAAGGTCGAACTGATCGTCGGCGACGTGGCCGATGCGGCTTTGGTCGCCCAGGCAATGGCCGGTTGCAGCGCCGTGGCGCACCTGGCCGCCGTGGCGTCGGTGCAGGCCTCGGTGGACGATCCGGTGCGCACGCACCAGAGCAACTTCATCGGCACGCTGAACGTCTGCGAAGCCATGCGCCAGGCCGGGGTCAAGCGCGTGCTGTTCGCCTCCAGCGCGGCGGTGTATGGCAACAATGGCGAGGGTGAGTCGATCGACGAAGACACCCCAAAGGCGCCGCTGACGCCGTATGCGGTGGACAAACTGGCCAGCGAGCAGTACTTCGATTTCTACCGTCGCCAGCATGGGCTGGAGCCGGTGATTTTCCGCTTCTTCAACATCTTCGGCCCGCGCCAGGATCCGTCCTCGCCGTACTCCGGGGTGATCAGCATTTTCAGCGAGCGCGCACTGAAGGGCTTGCCGATCACCGTGTTCGGCGATGGTGAGCAGACCCGGGATTTTGTCTACGTCGAAGACCTGGTCGACGTGCTGGTGCAGGCCATCGAGAAGCCCCGGGCCGAAGTCGGTGCGGTCAACGTTGGCTGGAACCAGGCGACGACCCTCAAGCAAATGCTCGAAGCGCTTGAAGCCGTGGTCGGCCAGCTGCCACCGGTAAGCTACGGCCCGGCGCGCTCCGGTGACATCCGTCATTCCCGGGCGAACAACCGGCGTCTGCTGGAGCGCTTCACTACCACGGAGCAGACACCGATGCGTGTGGGGTTGGCGCGGTTGCTGGGGCGCTGAGATTCTTGCGTGTCTAGTCCTGAAATAGGTTTACACCTGTTTCACCCTAACGCCCGATGCACCGCATCGGGCGTTTTGTATTTTAAAGACAGGTGCGGCCGCTCCTGGTTGTAGATCGTGACCGCCTCTTGCACCATCTGTGTGGCCTGCGCCAAATCCGCTGGTCGATGGATCAAGAACTCTGTTTTCAAGATGCCGTTGACCCGCTCTGCCAAGGCGTTCTGGTAGCAGTCGTAGCCATCAGTCATCGAGCAAGTAATGCCATGTTTTGCGTGCACTTCTTGGTAAAGGGCCGAGCAGTACTGGGCGCCTCGATCCGAGTGATGGACTAGTTTCTGACCGCTTCGACGCCGCTTCAAAGCCATTCGAAAGGCTTGCACCACGGAGTTGGTGTGCAGATTCTCATGCACGTGATAGCCGACTATTTTTCTCGAAAAGGCATCCGTCACCAAACTCAAATAGGCCACGCCATCACGGGTAGGCAGGTACGTAATATCGGCCACCCAGACCTGTTCCGGGCCGTTAGCGATTATTTGTTCCGGGCTTGGTTTCAGCAAATTGGGGTGCCGGCGGAAGCGATGATGACTGTCGGTCGTCTTGTGATACGCTCGCTTTCTGTGGACCAACTGGCGGCTTTCACGCAAAACCGCGAATAAACGATCCCGGCCAACATGAAGCTCCCGTTGCTCGCGCTGCTCATGCATCATCGAGTGCAGCTTCCGGGTACCGATGCAAGGTTGGCGGACACGGATTTTCTGTACAAACGCTATGAGCTGCCGATCCTGGTCGGCCCGAGCCCTGTAGACCCGGTTACGTTTGTAATAGGCCTGACGGCTTATTCCCATAAATTGGCAAGCCCTGCTGACACTCAGGGTTTGGGTTTGCGCAACGACTTGCCGGGTCGCTTTTTTACGACAGATACGCCGTAGTCGTTCTTCAGAACATCAACCACGGCTTCAAAAAATTGGGCTTTCTGATTCGCCAGCGCCAACTGCTCCTCAAGTTCTTTGATTCTTTGCTCGGGAGTCAATGGCAAGGTTGGCTCGTCCATAGGTCTGATCCTCTGGGAGCGAATGGAGGCGCCTTGGCTCCAGTCCTGGCGACCATGCTTGCGTAACCAAACCAACACCGTCGACCGACCCTGAATCCCATAGCGCCGCTGAGCCTCTTTATAACTCAACTCGCCTTTTTCGACCTGGTCGACGACCGATAATTTAAAAGCCAGCGTGTAATCACGCTGACTGCGTTTCGTACCCGTATCCATTGCACCTTCCTGAAAAGAAGTCAGAAGGTGTAAACCTTATTCAGGACGGGACAGCGGCCACAAAAAAGGCGTCCATCAAGGACGCCTTTTTTGTGGCCGGAATTCGCTTTGACAGCTTATGTAATTCCAGTGGCCAGGTTCACCACCACGTGAACATTCTTCCAGCGATGTCGCTTAGAACTTGTAACCCAGACCCACCATGTAGATGAACGGGTCTACATCGACGTCCACCCGTGCCCGGGTACCTGGGGCAATCGAGTTGTTCTCGACAGTGGCGCGGGTATCGATGTCGATGTAGCGAACCTGGGCGTTGATCATGATGTTGTCGGTCAGCATGTAGTCCGCACCGACCTGCCAGGCCATGCCCCAGGAGTTTTCCGCCTTGAAGTTGCTGAAACCGGCGGACTGCGCCTGGCTGCCAACGTGTTCGTCGTAGATATAGGTGTAGTTGATGCCGCCGCCGACATACGGCTGGAAGGCCGACTTCGGATCCAGCGGGTAGTACACCAGGCTCAAGGTCGGCGGCAGGTGCTTGAGGGTGCCGAGTTTGCCGTTGGCCGCGCTCAGGGCCGTGCCCTTGAGTTTCACGTCATGCTCGAACGGTGTGGCTGCCAGCAGCTCGATACCCAGGTGATTGGTCAGCATGTAAGCGAAGTTCAAGCCCAGTTGCGTGTCGCTGCTCATGGTCGCCTTGCCACCCAGGTCGGCACCTGCGAGCGGGCCTTGATCAACCTTGACGCTGGAGCTGTCAGCCTCTGGGTTGACGGTGATGGCGCCGGCACGAAGGATGATGTCACCGGCTTCGAAAGCATTGGCGAGCGGGGCTGCGAGCGCGAGGGCAACCAGCGAAGCGCTGAGCAAGGACTTGTTCATGGGGGCTCCAGAGGACGTTAAAAATGTTCGATGTCCAATGGTAAGGCGCCTAACGATTCGGTCTTTTGATGCAGCTCAATGAAAGTGGGAAGGGGGTGGCTTTTGTGGTGTTTTTGATGCCGCCTTCGCGAGCAAGCCCGCTCCCACAGGGGGAACGCATTCCAGTGTGGGAGCGGGCTTGCTCGCGAAAGCGGCATTTCTAATCACACAAAACAACCGGATTCACTCCGGCAATTCATACAGGTAAATCTTGTCCGCCTCCATCTGATACCCGGCATCCGCCAGTTCGCTGGTGGACGCCTTGACCTGCAATGCGCCCTCGATCCAGTACGGCTGATACAACTCGTCGAGCTTCACGCCGACTTCGCTTTTGACGTGCACGATCTGGTTCGACGGCGGTGGCGGTACGTGGATGCAGGCGCCGAAATAGGGCACCAGCAGAAACTCCGTGGTGCGTCCTTCCTCGCTCACTTCCAGCGGCACGATGTAACCCGGCAGGCGAATGCTCTGGCCATCGAGGGTGTTGACCACCGGTGCGTTGGGCAAGTCTTGTTTGGCGGCGGGCGCCGACTCGGCCGTCAGCGCATTGCTCATCTGCGACAGGTCATGCAGCGGCGTCATGTTCGGCACTTCTTTCGGCGCGTCCGGCGGAATCATCTCCGACCAGGTCAAATCGCGCGGCTGGGCTGCCCACAGGGGCAGGGCGACCAGCATCAACAGCGCAAGTACAGCGCGGGGCATTTTCAACGTCCTCATAAACGGATCGACAGGCCATCGGCCAGGGATTGGCGATAGGCGCGCCAGGCCGGCACGCTGCCCATCAGCAGCGCGGCGATCAGGATGCCACCGAGCAGCGTCCATTCATACTCGCTCGGCCAGGACAGCGGCAGATACAGACCATAGTTGGCCTGCACATATCCCTGGGCCGCCGCGATGCACACATACAGCAACGCCACGCCGGCGATCACGCCCGACAGCGCCAGGGCGAAAGCTTCGAGCACCAGCAGCGTCGCGATGTGCCAGGGTCGCGCACCCACCGAACGCAGGATCGCCATTTCCCGACGACGTTCGTTGAGGCTGGTGAGAATGGCCGTGAGCATGCCGATCAACCCGGTCAGCACCACAAACAGCGAGACCACGAACAAGGCTTTTTCCGCGGTGCCCATCAGGCTCCACAGCTCCTGCAGCGCGACGCCCGGCAGGATCGCCAGCATCGGCTCACCACGGAATTCATTGATTTCCCGTTGCAGGGCAAAGGTCGAAATCTTGTTGTTGAGACCGAGCATGAACGCGGTGATCGCTTGCGGCGTGAGGTCCATGTTACGCGCCTGATCGGCGGTGATTCGGCCCTCGCCCCGGGCCGGCACACCGTTATGCCAGTCGATGTGGATCGCTTCCATGCCGCCAAGGCTGATGTGCAGCGTGCGGTCCACCGGCGTGCCGGTGCGTTTGAGAATGCCGACCACGGTGAACGGCTTGTCGTCGTGCTTGACCAGGCTGATTGCCGCCACGCCGTGGGCCAGCACCAGTTTGTCACCGAGTTTGTAGTGCAGTGCCTCGGCCACTTCGGCACCGAGCACCACTTCGAACGGGTCGGTCGCAAACGCCCGGCCATCGGCCAGCTCCAGGTGTTGCTGGCGGCCGTACTGGTAATGCTCGAAGTAGGCTTCGGTGGTGCCCATTACCCGGTAGCCGCGATGGGAATCGCCGAGGGACATCGGGATCGCCCATTTCACTTTCGGGTTGTTGGCGAAGTGCTCGAAGCTGTCCCAGCGGATGTTGTTGGTGGCGTTGCCGATACGGAACACCGAGTACAGCAGCAGGTTCACTGAGCCGGAGCGGGCGCCGATGATCAGGTCGGTGCCGCTGATGGTGCTGGCGAAACTGGCCTTGGCTTCGGTGCGCACGCGCTCCACCGCCAGCAGCAGGCACACCGACAAGGCGATGGCGAACGCGGTGAGGATCGCGGTGAAGCGGCGGTTAGCCAGGCTGGCCATCGCTAGACGAAACAGATACATCTCAGACCTCGGACGGGGTGGCGGCGCGATTGAGTTCGGCCAGCGACAGGTTGTGGTCGAACAGCGGTGCCAGGCTCTGGTCGTGGCTGACGAACAACAGGCTCGAGCCGGCTTCGCGGCACTCGGCGAACAGCAGGCGAATGAAGTTCTCACGGGCGTCGTAATCGAGGGCCGAGGTCGGCTCGTCGGCGATCACCAGTTCCGGTTGACCGATCAGTGCACGGGCGGCGGCGACCCGTTGCTGCTGGCCGATGGACAACGAATCGGCGCGGCGACCGAGGATGTTTGCATCCTTCAGACCCAGGTGGGCGAGCAGCGTCGCGGCCGCTTTGTCGACGCTGCCGTGACGCTGTTTCGCCCGTTCGGCACGCAGCTTCGAGAAGTGGCAAGGCAGTTCGACGTTTTCACGCACCGATAGAAACGGCAGCAGGTTGAACTGCTGGAAGATGTAACCGGTGTGATCGACGCGGAAGTGGTCACGGGCGCCGGCCGACAGTTGCGTCAGCTCCTGGCCGAGCAGGCGGATGCTGCCGCGATCGGGCTTTTGCACGCCGCCGAGCAGGCCGAGCAGGGTGGTCTTGCCACTGCCGCTGGGGCCTTTGAGGAACAGGGTTTCACCGCGCTCCAGGCGAAACGCCGGGATGTCCAGCAGTGGCGGGTGACCGGGCCAGCTGAAGCTCAGGTCGGACAGTTCGATGAGTGCTTGGGTCATGTGAAACCGGTCAGGTTGATGGTGAACCCTGTAGGAGCGAGCTTGCTCGCGAAAAACCTGAGAGCACCGAGGTGAGTCAGGTTTCCAGCGTTATCGTTGACGTCCATCGCGAGCGAGCTCGCTCCTACAAGGGGGAGCGAGGTGAATTCAGAATTTCAGGGCGGCAGCCTTGGCCGTCACATCAACGCCTTGCTGCCCGCTCGGGCCGATCAGTTGTACCTGAATCTTCTGAGTGGCCGGGAACGCGTTGAACATGTTCGCCAGGTCCAGGGTCTTCAATGCGTCCGGTGTGGCGCAGGTGAACTGATAATGAGCGTGGATTTCGCTATGGTCGTGATGAGGCTCGTCCTTGGCGTCTTCATCATGGTCATCGTCGGCATCGGGCGTGTCACCGAACAACGGGCTTTCCAGTTCCTGGTTTTCCACCACGCAACCGGCGGCTTTCGGCAGGTTGAACAGGGCCAGCGGTTGCTCTAGCAGAGCGCGGGCCGCGGCGACTTTGGCTTTGTCGGCATCGCTGGTGGCGACGTGTTCGAAACCCACCAGGTTCATGGCCGGGCTTTGCAGCTCCAGCGCCAGGGTCTTGCCGTCCAGCGCCGCGTTCAGGCGTCCAACGCCATGTTCGTGGGCACCCAGGCTGCCATGCTCATGATCGTGTTCGTCGGCGGCATGGACGACAGCCAGCGGCAGCATGGCAAACGGCAGAACGAGAAGCAGACGACGCATGGCGAGTCTCCGAAAAGTAAAATGAAGAAAATGTTATGTAATCTTATAACGTAAGTACGGAGAGTTTGACTGCCTGCTTGGCGTTGCACAAGTCCCATGGGAGCATGCAGGGAAGAAAAGTGCGGGAGCAGACTTATGTTGCGAATTCGCGGAAGCATCGGCGACTGGCCGGTGGATTTGACCCTGGAGATGGACGATGCGGACTGGGCACGACTAGGGGCGCAGTTGCAGGTAGAAAAATCCCCGGTCAGCGCCCCGGTGGCGAAGCCGCTGAATCAGGATGATGCGCTGTGGCAGATCGCCCGGGATTTGCTGCGTCAGGCCGGACAGTTGAGTGGACCGGATTTGCTCGATCAATTGGAAGGCCTGACCGGCAGTGCGGCGGCGGGCAAGCGCCTGCTGGTGCGTTTGCGCCATTGTGCGGATGTGAAAGTGGAAAGCGGCGGCGATACGCCGCTCTACCGCTGGATCGGATAACTGTAGGAGCCGGCTTGCCGGCGATGAACGATGACGCGGTGGTGAGGCTATCGCTGGCAAGCCAGCTCCTACAGGTAACGATTAGTACAGCGCGGCAAACAATTTACGACGGTACGTGCTCACCAGCGGGTGATCGTTGCCCAGCAACTCGAACACCTGCAGCAAGGTCTTGTGCGGCAAGCCTTCGCTGTAGCTGCGGTTGCGGATGAACAACTTCAGCAAAGCATCCAGCGCAGCGTCGTACTGCTGACGGGCCAGTTGCTGGATCGCCAATTGATAAACCGCTTCATCGTCCAGCGGGTCTTTCGCCAGCCGTGCCTTCAGGTCGGCGGCGTCCGGCAAGTCCTTGGCCAAACCGAGAAACTTGATCTGCGCCTTGGCGCCGGCCAGCGCGGCCTTGTGCTCGTCGCTCTTGACCGCATCCAGCACGGTTTGCGCCTCGCCAAGTTCACCGCGCTCGGTCAGGCAGCGGGCGTACAGGATCAGCGCCTTGGCGTTGGTATTGTCTTCACCCAGGATCACTTTGAGCAGCGCTTCGGCATCGGCAAAACGGCTGTCGTCGAACAGCGCCTGGGCCTGTTCGAACGGATCGGCGGCGGCCGGCGGCGGCATCTGCACATGGGGTTCGAGCAGGGCGCGCACGGCGGATTCGGGCTGGGCACCGGCAAAACCGTCGACAGGCTGGCCGTCCTTGAACAGCACCACGGTCGGCAGGCTGCGAATGCCGAAGCGGGCGACGATGTCTTGCTCGATGTCGCAGTTGACCTTGGCCAGCAGCAATTCACCCTGATAGCTCTCGGCAATGCTCTGCAACATCGGCATCAGCACTTTGCAGGGCGCGCACCATTCGGCCCAGAAATCCACCAGCACCGGCTTGTGGAAAGAGTTCTCGATCACCGACTGGTCGAAATCGGCAGTCGTGGCGTCGAAGATGTACGGCGTTTCCTGGCTCATGGGCAATCTCGTAGAAGCGTGAATGGGGCAACTATACGGCTTGGTGGGGGGCGGCCGGAAGCGGTTGGCCGTGAGAGGTGTGTTGCCTGACAGGGCGCCTTCGCGGGCAAGCCCGCTCCCACAGGGATTGAAGTCGCCACAAGATGTGTGGTTCACACCAACCATTGTGGGAGCGGGCTTGCCCGCGAAGCTTTTAACTAGCGCCGCGCGTGGTACAGGCTCACATGCCGAAACTCGTGGGGCTCGGCCAGATCCGGCAGGGTCATGGCTTCGAGCATTTCGATGCGCCGGTACAACGGATGGCGAAAGTCCCGCACCCGGGAATCCGCCACCAGCGCCTCTCGGCCGCGACTGAGGAACTGGTCGAGCAGCGGCAGGTTCGCCCGGTCATACAGCACATCCGCCACCAGAATCAGATCAAAGCGATCAGCCTCGGCGAAAAAATCCGTCGAGTAGTTGAGCTGCACGTCATTGAGCTCGGCATTCGCCCGACACGCGGCAATCGCCAGTGGATCGAGGTCGCAGGCCAGCACTTCCAGTGCGCCGGCCCTGGCGGCGGCGATCCCCGCCACCCCGGAGCCCGCGCCGAAATCCAGGACCCGCTTGCCTTCGACCCAGTGCGGGTTTTCCGCCAGATAGCGGGCCACGGCCAGGCCGCTGGCCCAGCAGAAACTCCAGTACGGTGGCTCATGCAGGATGCGCCGGGTTTCTTCGGGGCTGAAGGCGCGGTCCATGTTGTCGCCGTCGATCAGCCACAGCTTCAAATCGGTTTCCGGCAACGGGCAGGCCACCAGTTGTGCATCACCCAGCAGTTCAACCAAGGCCCGTTGCAGTTCGAGCGGTGCACTCATGGGGCTTTGACGAATTGCAATTGGCCCAGGGCCTGGGTGGTCGGCTGGGTAATCAGTTGCGACGGCAAGTGCAGGATCAACTGGCCGGACTGGCTGGCGCGGCCTCGCAGTTCCACGCGGGCGCCGGTCGGGAAGGACTCCGGATTGAAACGCAAGTGAAACGGCAGCACCTGGTTATTGCCGATCAGGCTGGAGCTGGCGATCAATTGTTGCGGGCGGTCTTTTTCGTCGATCACCAGCAATGCCAGTTCGACTTCGGCGCCTGCCGGCACGCCTTGCAGGGTGCCGCTCAGCTCACGCTGATAGGCAGGCAGGGGGCCGAGGTCGGCGGCCTCCCGGGCTTTCTTCTGCGCTTGCTGCGGCGCCGGGCCAGGTGTTGGCGGCTGGGGCTTGGGTGCATCGCTGCCGCAAGCCACCAGCAGGCTGAAAACACTGAGCAAAATGAGCGGACGTAACGACATTGGTGGCTCCATAAACCTGAATTCCATGGATCAAGTGATCATCCCGTCTGTATACCGCAAACCCTATGGCTTGTCTTGCCACCGGGATGCGCTACCATGGCCCTCCCTTTTTTTGTTGCCTGCCACCATGCACTGTCCCTTCTGCGGTGCCAACGACACCAAGGTCATCGACTCGCGTCTGGTCGCCGAGGGCGAACAGGTGCGCCGCCGGCGTGAATGCCTGGCCTGCGGCGAGCGTTTCACGACGTTCGAGACGGCTGAACTGGTGTTGCCGCGCCTGATCAAAACCGACGGCAGCCGCCAGCCGTTCGACGAAGAAAAACTCCGCGCCGGCATGCAGCGTGCGCTGGAGAAGCGCCCGGTGAGCGTCGAACGCCTCGAATCGTCGCTGGTGCACATCAAACACAAACTGCGTGCCACCGGCGAGCGCGAGGTCAAATCCCTCGTGGTCGGCGAACTGGTGATGGCCGAGCTGCAGAAGCTCGACGAAGTCGCCTACATCCGCTTTGCCTCGGTGTATCGCCGCTTCCAGGACCTCAACGAGTTCCGCGAAGAGATCGATCGCCTGGCCCGTGAACCGGTGAAAGAATGACCACGCCTGCCGAACAAGCCATCCTCGACGCCCATTTCATGGCCCGTGCCCTGGAACTGGCGCGCAAGGGGCATTACACAACGCACCCCAACCCACGTGTAGGTTGCGTGATCGTGCAGGGTGGGCAGATTGTCGGTGAAGGCTGGCACGAGCGCGCCGGCGAGCCTCACGCCGAGGTCCACGCCTTGCGCGCGGCCGGTGAGCAGGCGCGTGGCGCTACCGCTTATGTGACGCTTGAACCTTGCAGCCACCACGGCCGCACGCCGCCCTGTGCCGATGCGCTGGTGAATGCCGGTGTGGCCCGCGTGGTCGCGGCGATGCAGGACCCGAACCCGGAAGTCGCCGGTCGCGGTTTGCAACGCCTGGCTCAGGCCGGTATCGCCACCGAAAGTGGTGTGCTGGAGGGCGAAGCGCGAAAGCTCAACCAAGGCTTCCTCAAGCGCATGGAGCACGGCTTGCCATTCGTGCGGGTCAAACTGGCCATGAGCCTCGACGGTCGCACGGCGATGGAAAGCGGCGAAAGCCAGTGGATTACCGGTCCGGCAGCACGCTCGGCGGTGCAACGCCTGCGCGCCCAGGCCAGCGTGGTGCTGACCGGCGCCGACACGGTGCTGGCGGACAACGCCCGCTTGACCGTGCGTGCCGATGAGCTCGCACTGGACGCCGAACAAACAGCACTGGCCATGAGCCGGCCGCCGTTGCGTGTGCTGGTCGATGGCCGCCTGCGCGTACCACTGGATGCGCCGTTCTTCAAGGCCGGCCCGGCGCTGGTCGCCACCTGTGTGGCGGTGGAAGAGCAGTACGCCAACGGCCCGGAATGCCTGATCGTGCCCGGCTACGATGGCCAGGTCGACCTGCGTCAGCTGCTGGTCGAACTCGCCAATCGTGGCGTCAACGAGGTGTTGGTCGAGGCCGGTCCACGGCTGGCGGGTGCTTTCGCGCAGCTAGGGCTGGTGGACGAATTCCAGATATTTATCGCCGGCAAGTTCATGGGTTCTTCGGCGCGGCCGCTGCTGGACTGGCCACTCGCGCAAATGAAGGATGCGCCGGCACTCAAAATCACCGAAATTCGTGCAGTTGGCGATGACTGGCGAGTCATCGCCATCCCAGTGCCAGCAGCGAGCGTATAATTTCCGGCCATCGCTATAGCGCTGGCTTTGTTCTCGAGGAGAACCTCATGTTTACCGGCATCATCGAATCCATCGGCAGTATTCGTGCATTGACCCCAAAGGGCGGTGATGTGCGGGTACACGTCGAAACCGGCAAGCTCGACCTGAGCGACGTCAAACTGGGCGACAGCATCGCGGTCAACGGCGTGTGCCTGACCGCCGTTGAATTACCGGGCAATGGTTTTGCGGCGGACGTCAGTCGCGAAACCCTCGACTGCACCGCCATGAACGACCTGAAAAGCGGCAGCCCGGTCAATCTGGAAAAAGCCCTGACCCCGACCACTCGCCTTGGTGGGCATCTGGTCAGCGGTCACGTCGATGGCGTGGGTGAAGTGGTTGCCCGTACCGAAAACGCGCGCGCCGTGGAATTCCGCATTCGCGCGCCCAAGGACCTGGCCAAGTACATCGCCCATAAAGGTTCGATCACCGTCGACGGCACCAGCCTCACCGTGAACGCGGTCGATGGCGCCGAGTTCCTGCTGACCATCATTCCGCACACCCTGAGCGAAACCATCATGGCGTCGTACCAGCCAGGGCGCCGGGTGAACCTGGAAGTGGACTTGCTGGCCCGTTACCTCGAGCGTCTGTTGCTGGGCGACAAGGCCGCAGAGCCTACAAAATCCGGAAACATCACTGAAAGTTTTCTGGCCGCCAACGGCTACCTCAAATCCTGACTCAAGGGGGTGCCTTGTGGCGCTCAATAGCATCGAAGAACTGGTTGAAGACATCCGCCAAGGCAAGATGGTCATTCTCATGGATGACGAAGACCGCGAGAACGAAGGCGACCTGATCATGGCCGCCGAGTGCTGCAAGCCCGAGCACATCAACTTCATGGCCAAGCACGCCCGTGGCCTGATCTGCATGCCGATGAGCCGCGAGCGCTGTGAACTGCTCAAGCTGCCGTTGATGGCGCCGCGCAACGGTTCCGGTTTCGGCACCAAGTTCACCGTCTCCATCGAAGCGGCCACTGGCGTGACCACCGGCATCTCCGCCGCCGACCGCGCGCGTACAGTGCAAGCGGCTGCCGCCCGTGATGCCAAGGCTGAAGACATCGTCAGCCCGGGCCACATCTTCCCGCTGATGGCCCAGGCCGGCGGCACCCTGGCCCGTGCCGGCCACACCGAAGCGGCCTGCGACCTGGCGCGCATGGCCGGTTTCGAGCCGAGCGGCGTGATCTGCGAAGTGATGAACGACGACGGCACCATGTCCCGTCGCGCCGAGCTGGAAGCTTTTGCTGCCGAACACGACATCAAGATCGGCACCATCGCCGACCTGATTCACTACCGGATGATCCACGAACGTACCGTTCAGCGGATTGCCGAGCAGCCACTGGACAGCGAACTGGGCCAATTCAACCTGGTGACCTATCGTGATTCGGTGGAAGGCGACGTGCACATGGCACTGACCCTGGGCAACGTGTGTGCCGAAGAACCGACCCTGGTTCGCGTGCACAACATGGACCCGCTGCGCGACCTGCTGATGGTCAAGCAGCCGGGCCGCTGGAGCCTGCGCGCCGCCATGTCAGCGGTTGCCGAGGCTGGCAGCGGCGTGGTGCTGTTGCTTGGTCACCCGCTCGATGGCGACGTGTTGCTGGCGCATATCCGCGAAACCGCCGATCACGCCGCGGTGAAAAAACCGACCACCTACAGCACTGTCGGTGCCGGTTCGCAGATCCTGCGCGACTTGGGCGTACGCAAAATGCGCCTGATGTCGGCACCCATGAAATTTAATGCGATATCCGGTTTCGATCTGGAAGTTGTAGAATACGTGCCCTCCGAATAATGACCGGTTGTTCCCGGCCTTGAATTCGCGGCAAATAAATCACCGAGGGACGCGTACGAGACGCGTCCCGGCTCTTTAAGAGATCTAACGAATGACCCTGAAGACCATCGAAGGTACCTTCATCGCCCCTAAAGGCCGCTACGCTCTGGTAGTGGGCCGTTTCAACAGCTTCGTCGTTGAAAGCCTGGTCAGCGGTGCCGTTGATGCCCTGGTTCGCCACGGCGTAAGCGAAAGCGACATCACCATCATCCGCGCACCTGGCGCCTTCGAAATTCCGCTGGTTGCACAGAAAGTCGCTCAAAAGGGCGAATTCGCGGCAATCATCGCCCTGGGCGCAGTCATTCGTGGCGGCACTCCGCATTTCGAATACGTGGCTGGCGAATGCACCAAGGGCCTGGCCCAGGTGTCCATGGAGTTCGGCGTACCGGTTGCATTCGGCGTGCTGACCGTTGACTCCATCGAGCAAGCCATCGAGCGTTCCGGCACCAAGGCCGGCAACAAAGGTGCTGAAGCTGCCCTGTCCGCTCTGGAAATGGTCAGCCTGCTGGCGCAGTTGGAGGCCAAGTGATTAGCGACGATAGCGATCGTTTCAACCCGCGCGATCCAAAGCCTGCGGATGCCGGCAAGCCATCGAAAAGCGCCAAGCGCCGCGAAGCCCGTCAGCTCGCGACTCAGGCGCTGTACCAATGGCACATGGCCAAGCAGTCGCTGAACGAGATCGAAGCGCAGTTCCGGGTCGATAACGATTTCAGCGATGTCGACGGCGCGTACTTCCGCGAAATCCTGCACGGGGTTCCGCAGTTCAAGACCGAAATCGACACCGCACTCAAGCCTTGCCTCGATCTGACCATCGAAGAGCTGGACCCGGTTGAACTGGCGGTTCTGCGCCTGTCCACCTGGGAACTGCTCAAGCGCGTCGACGTGCCGTACCGCGTTGTGATCAACGAGGGTATCGAACTGGCCAAGGTCTTCGGTTCCACCGACGGCCACAAGTTCGTCAACGGTGTGCTCGACAAGCTGGCCCCGCGTCTGCGTGAAGCTGAAGTGAAGGCGTTCAAGCGCTGATCGGCGCTTGGAATGTCGACACGAAGCCATGGGCGAGTTTGAGCTGATCCGCAATTTCTTCGCCGCCGCGCCTTGTGCGCAGGGCGGCGAAGGCGTTGCCCTCGGGATCGGCGATGACTGCGCCTTGCTGGCTGTTCCTCCCGGGGAGCAGTTGGCGATTTCTACCGATACGCTGGTGGCCGGTGTGCATTTCGCCGATCCCTGCGATCCCTTTCTGCTCGGTCAGCGCTCGCTGGCCGTGGCCGTCAGCGACCTGGCCGCCATGGGCGCCACTCCAATCGCCTTTACCCTTGCCCTGACCTTGCCGACGGTGACCGCCGATTGGTTGCAAGCCTATGCCCGTGGTTTGAACCAGATGGCGCAAAGCTGCGGCGTGGCACTGGTCGGCGGCGATACCACCCGTGGGCCGTTGAGCCTGACCATGACCGTGTTCGGGCGCGTGCCGAGTGGCCAGGCGCTGACCCGCAGCGGTGCGCAACCGGGCGACCTGCTGTGTGTCGGTGGCGACCTGGGCAATGCCGCCGGTGCCTTGCCATTGGTGCTGGGCCAGCGCACGGCCGACGCGAGTATTGCCGAGCCGTTGCTGGCCCACTACTGGTCGCCGCAACCGCAGCTTGGCCTGGGGCAGGCACTGCGTGGCAAGGCCACTTCGGCGATGGACATCTCCGACGGCCTGCTCGCAGATTGCGGGCATATCGCGCTGGCCTCGAAGGTCGGTATCGAAGTCGAGCAGGAGCGTTTACCGCTGTCGCAGAGCCTGGTCGACTTTCTCGGCCGATCGGACGCTCAGGTGGCGGCCCTGAGCGGCGGCGACGATTACGTGCTGGCGTTCACCCTACCGTCCGTCGAGTTGCCGCTATTGCTGGCCGACGGATGGCCGATCCATGTGATTGGACGGGTGGTGACGGGGCAGGGCGTGACGCTGCTGGATGCCGATGGCCAAGACATCACCCCGCAAACCCGGGGTTATCAACATTTTCGGGAGTCACCGTGACAGATCATCCCAAACAGGTCCCGGCGGAATTCGTACCGCCGTCGGTCTGGCGTAATCCATGGCATTTCCTGGCGTTCGGCTTCGGCTCGGGCACCTTGCCAAAGGCGCCCGGCACTTGGGGATCGTTGGTTGCGCTACCCTTTATTCCGTTGTGGCAGATGCTGCCCGACTGGGGTTACTGGCTGATGCTTGGCATCACCATGCTGTTCGGCTTCTGGCTGTGCGGCAAAGTGGCCGATGATTTGCGGGTACACGACCATGAAGGCATTGTCTGGGACGAAATGGTCGGGATGTGGATCACCCTGTGGCTGGTGCCGGAAGGTTGGCAGTGGTTGCTCGCGGGTTTCTTGATGTTCCGCTTCTTCGATATCCTCAAGCCGTGGCCGATTCGCTGGATCGACCGGCACGTGCATGGCGGCGTTGGCATCATGCTCGATGATGTCCTGGCCGGGGTGTTCGCCTGGTTGGCGATGCAGGGATTGGTGTGGTTTTTCGCCTGATCAAGGGTTACCAGGCGTTAATCGGGGAGCAGGGATGGTTCTACGTGGATTGATAGTGGTGGTATTCGCGATAGTTTGCTCTTTCGCCCAAGCGGGAGGAGGGGGTGCTACGCCGCCGTCGGTGATTCATCTGGCCAGTGAGGACTGGGAAGACTACACCGCCGCTGACGGTCACGGCCTGGGCTGGGACGTACTGCGACAAGTGTTCGAGCCGGCAGGTGTCAAAGTGGACATTCGCACCGAGCCCTACGTGCGTTCGCTGGGCCTGGCCGAACGGGGTGAAGTCGATGCCTGCGTCGGCTCCTATCGCGACGAATCCGAGGCTGTGCTCTATCCTCACTGGAGCTTCGACACCGATCACATCTATGCCCTGGGCCTGGCGAGCAGTCCGGTGCCAACCCCGGAAACCCTGGGCAATTATCGGCTGGCCTGGATCCGTGGCTACGATTACCAGGATTATTTGCCCAACGTGCAGCACTTTGCTGAAGTGCAGCGGCGCGACGGCATCGTGTCGATGCTGACCCACAACCGTGCCGACTATTACATCGACGCGCAGACCGAAGTCGATTACGTGCGCAATCGTGCCAAAGACCCCTCCCAGTTGCGCAGTACCCATATCGCCGAGTTGCCGCTGTACCTGTGCTTTGCCAAGACCGCAAAGGCGCGTAGCCTGATGGCGCTGTTCGATCAGCGCATGGAGCAATTGGTCAAAAGCGGTGAGCTGAAACCGATCTTCGAGCGCTGGAAACAGCCGTATCCGTTTGATTCGAACTGACACCGATTTGCGGCTGGCAGTGTCCCCTGTGGGATTGGTGCGGCTGTTATCAAACTTTTTGATAGTTATCGCCGATAATTCAGCCTAAGCGTCGCTCGGAACCTGCTGTTACAATGCCGGCTCTGCGAATCTTCAGAACTTTTAGATCAGGAGCACACCGGTGCCTGTCGTTTTTGTCGCCGCTTCCAAGCTGCCAACGCCTTTTGCGCAATTCACTATGCATGGCTTTCTCGATGAAGGCACTGGCCGCGAGCACGTTGTGCTGAGCCTGGGTGAGTTCGACGACGGTGCCCCGGTACTCGGCCGGTTGCACTCCGAATGCCTGACTGGCGATGCCCTGTTCAGCCAGCGTTGCGACTGCGGCTCGCAACTGGAGGCCGCTTTGCAGGCCATCGCCCGTGAAGGTCGTGGCGTGTTGCTGTACTTGCGCCAGGAGGGTCGTGGCATTGGCCTGCTGAACAAGATCCGCGCCTATGAGCTGCAGGACGGTGGCGCCGATACCGTCGAAGCCAACGAGCGTCTGGGCTTTGCCGCCGACCAGCGTGACTACGCCATGTGCCTGCCGATGCTAGAGCACCTGGGCGTGAAGTCATTGCGCCTGATGACCAACAACCCGCGCAAGGTCAAAGCCTTGACCGACATGGGGATCGCGGTCGCCGAGCGCGTGCCGTTGCACACTGGCCACAACCCGCATAACCGACTCTACCTGGCGACCAAGGCCAGCAAGCTCGACCACATGATGGGCAATGAACATCAGGGCGAGGTAGACCGGGCGTGACCCGCGGTCAGGTTCGGCGGCGATTGTCCGTCAACTGGTGGCAATACCTGGCCCTGGCCCTGTTACCGCTATTCGTGATCAACGCGGTGTTTGGCCAGAGCGAAGCCATCCTGCCGGTGCTGGCGATGCCGTTGTTCATCGCCGGTGTCGCTTCGATGTTTGTCAGCCTGAAGTTTTTCGGCGCCTACAAACACGCGCTGATCGCCACCCAGAAAGCCCTCGATACCCCTGAAGAACCTGGCGCGTGGATCAACCTGGCGACGAAGCGCCGTACGGCGTTCCTTGCCGCCGGCCTGCCGGCGTGGATCGGTGCCCTGGCGGTGTTCGTCGGGCTCGAAGCGGTGCCGCTGATGCTGCTGGCGCTGTCGACCGCCGTGCTGTTCTACCTCTACCGTATTCCGCGTCAGCTCGGTTGATGCGCGCGCTCTGGCTGGCGGTTTTGCTGCTGGCCGCCAGCCGCTCGGCCATCGCGGTCGAGCGGGTCGTCAGCCTTGCACCGTCACTCTCTGAAATCGTCGTGGAACTGGGTTCTGCCGACCTCCTGGTCGGTGTGCTGGACGCCGGTGAGCGACCGGCTGAACTCAAGAACCTGCCCTCCGTTGGCCGCTATGGCCAGTTGGACATGGAGCGGCTGCTCAGTCTGCAGCCCGATCTGTTGCTGCTATGGCCCGGTAGCGTCGGCCCGGCCCAGCGGGACCAGCTCAAACGCCTGAGCATTCCCACCTACGTCGCCGAACCCCACAGCCTGGAGCAGCTTGCCGCGCAGATCGAGGCCATTGCCGCTCAGATCGGTCGGCCTGACCGCGGCGTTTCATTGGCCGGCGACTTGCGCCAGCGGTTGGATGCACTGCGTCAACGCTATCGACGGGATCAGCCGTTGCGGGTGTTCTATCAGATATGGGATCGGCCGTTGTACACCGTCGGCGGCGAGCAGATCATCAGCGATGCGCTGGAGGTCTGCGGAGCCCAAAACGTGTTTGCCGACCTGAAACTGCCGGCACCGCAAGTCAGCGTGGAAGCCGTGTTGCAGCGTAATCCCGAGGTGATTCTGGCCAGTGATCAGGCGCAGCTCGATGCGTGGAAAGCCTGGCCGCAGGTGGCGGCCGTGGCGCAAGGACAATTGCGATTGGTCACGGACAAGGGGCTGGAGCGGCCGAGTGGGCAGATGGTTGAGGCGACTGCAAAGCTGTGCCAGCTGATCGCATCCGACCGCTGACAGCGAGGTGTCTGCTTCGCGAGCAAGCCCGCTCCCACAGGGTTCTGCTTTAATCACAAATCTGTAATCCAACCTGAAAACCTGTGGGAGCGGGCTTGCCCGCGAAGAGGCCGGTCCAGACAGTACAGATTCCGGATCAGATTCCAGGCGTCCATGTCACCCCGAACATCCACGCCCGACCTTCCTCGCGATACCCGTACTGGCTGCCTTGGTAGCTGTACAACGCCCGGCTGTAACCCTTGTCCAGCAGGTTGTCGACCTTCATCTCCAGCCTGATTTCACGATTGAGCTCCCAACTGCTGCGCAGCCCCAGCAAGGCATAGCCGCCGAGGGGCTGTTGATTGTTCAGGTCGTCATAGCTGCTGCTGACCGCTTGCCAACTGACGCCGAGGCCCATGCGATCGAATTGCCGATCCAGGTCCAGGCTCAAGGTACGCCGCGCACGACGGGCCAGGGTATGGCCAGTGTCGCGATCCCGCGGGTCGATGATCGCCACGCCAAGGTTGCTCTGCCAGCCGAACAACTCCTGCTTCAATGCCGCTTCAAAACCGTTGATCCGCGCCGAGGCAACGTTCTCGGGGCGCGAGTTGCTGCCGAAGATGATCGCGTCTTCAAGGTCGGTGCGATACAGCGACGTTTCCAGTCGACTGCTCTCGGTCAATTGGCTGCGCCATTGCAGCTCATAGCTTTTCGAGGTTTCAGGCTTGAGGTCCGGGTTGCTGAAGTCGGGGTAGTACAGATCGTTGAACGTCGGTGCGCGGAAGCCTTCGCTGTAGGTGAAAAGCACTTCGTTGTCCGGGTTCAGCGGCAGGGTGAAGGTGCCGCTCCAGGTGTTCTGGCTGCCAAATTGCTGGTTGTCGTCGTGACGCAAACCCAGCTCCGTGGAGAAACTGTCGGCCCGATAGCGGTGCTGGATGTACGCCGCCCGGTTCCAGCGACTGTCTTCATCGAACGCGGTGCTGCTGTTGATCCGGTCTTCATACCAGTCACCTCCGAGCAGCAGACTGTTGCGCTCGTCGAGCGCCAGGTCGTTCTGCCAGTTCACCGAATCCCGGTAGGTGTTGAACACGCTGCGTTCGTCACTGAGTTTGTCGATGGTCTTCTCGCGGTTTTCGCTGTGGCCGAACTCGATGCGGGTTTTCCACAGATCATTGATGCGCGCGTCGATGTAACTGCTGACACTGCTCACATCGAATTCGTTGTATGGCTGCTGTTGGACTGTCCCGAACGGGCTGTCGAACTCGCTCTTGCCACGGTTATCCAGCATGTTGGCGCCGATCTCGATGTCATCGCCGAGGGCATGGCTCAAGCTCAGGCTGAACGACTGGTTGCGATACTCGTCATGGTCGCCATCGCTAGGGTATGACTCGTGGGTGCGATTGATCCCGGCGCTTTCGTCGAGGCTGGCGCCGAGATTGAAACGGGTTCGCTCATCGCCACCGGACAGGCCAAGGCTGTGTTCCCAGGTCTGGTTGCTGCCAAACGCCGTGTGCAGGCGCGGTTGCAGGCCCTGTTCGCCGCCACGTCGGGTGAAGATCTGGATCACTCCG
Organism: Pseudomonas sp. AP3_22 TE3818; assembly: GCF_053628995.1. Taxonomy (NCBI): domain Bacteria; kingdom Pseudomonadati; phylum Pseudomonadota; class Gammaproteobacteria; order Pseudomonadales; family Pseudomonadaceae; genus Pseudomonas; species Pseudomonas sp. AP3_22 TE3818. Next base: position 801,075 of record NZ_JBRJHL010000001.1, read on the forward strand.
CCAATCGCATCGCTGCCATAAATCACCGAACGAGAGCCGCGCAGCACTTCCACGCGCTCGACCTGTTCGATGTTGATGTGTTGCAGGTTGCTGTCGCCGGAGGTCGAGCTGCCGATGCGCTGACCGTCCACCAGTACCAGGCTCTGGGCTGATTGCGTGCCGCGAATGTAAACCCCCGGCACACTCCCGCGCCCGCCGGCCTGCGAGACTTGCACGCCCGGTACACGGCGCAGCAGGTCGGTGACGCTATCGGGTTGCAGGCGATCAATGTCGTCGCGGGTGAACACGGTGTTGGCGGCGCTGCTGTCGTTGCGCGCTTCGACCTGGCGGTTGGCGCTGATCAGCACGTCGGGCAGCTTCAGCGCTTGATCGCGTTCGAAGGAGTCGGCCAGCAGTTGACCAGCCGGCAGCAGGGTCAGCGTCAGGGCGAGGGGGGAGAGTTTCATGGTCTTATCGTAGAAATTGAGGCGCACACGGACCTTGTAGGAGCTGGCTTGCCAGCGATGCTTTTGGCGTCCTTCAGGACGCCATCGCCAGCAAGCCGGCTCCTACAGGGGGAGATCAGGTTTAAAGGTTCAGCAGTTGCAGGCGCTCGCGGATCGAAGCCTCGATCCCGGCTTCATCCAGCCCACACTCGGCAAGCATTTGCGCAGGCTTGGCGTGTTCGACGTAGATGTCCGGCAAGCCCAGGTGCAGCATCGACTTGAGGATGTTTTCCCGGGCGAGGAATTCGCTGACCGCGCCACCGGCGCCGCCCATGATCGCGTTTTCTTCGACAGTAACCAGCAGCTCGTGACTGCCGGCGATTTCGCGCACCAGCGCTTCATCCAGCGGCTTGACGAAACGCATGTCGACCACGGTCGCATCCAGCGTCTCGGCGACCTTCAGGGCTTCGGTCAGTTGCACGCCGAACACCAGCAGGGCGACTTTGCTGCCCTGGCGGCGGACGACGCCCTTGCCGATCTCGATCGGCTCGAGGTCTTTCTCGATGGTCGCGTTCGGGCCATTACCGCGAGGATAACGCACAGCCGCCGGGCCTTCGTACAGGTGACCGGTGGTGAGCATCTTGCGCAGCTCGTTCTCATCGCTCGGGGTCATCACCAGCATGCCGGGAATGCAGCGCAGGAACGACAAATCGAAGCTACCGGCGTGGGTTGGACCGTCTTCGCCCACCAGACCCGCGCGGTCGATGGCGAACAGCACGTCGAGGTTCTGCACGGCGACGTCATGCACCAGTTGGTCGTAACCGCGTTGCAGGAAAGTCGAATAGATGGCGACCACGGGCTTGGCGCCTTCGCAGGCCATGCCGGCCGCGAGGGTGACGGCGTGCTGCTCGGCAATGGCCACGTCGAAGTAGCGCAGCGGGAAACGTTCGCTGAACGCGACCAGGTCCGAGCCTTCCTTCATCGCCGGGGTAATCCCGACCAGGCGCGGATCGGCAGCCGCCATGTCGCACAACCATTCACCGAACACACCGGAATATTTCGGCCCGCTGGCCTTCTTCGGTGCAGCGGCCGGGGCGTCCAGCGGTTCGAGTTTGGTGATGGCGTGGTAACCGATCGGGTCGACTTCCGCCGGGGCGAAACCTTTACCCTTCTTGGTGACGACGTGCAGGAACTGCGGACCTTTCAGGTCGCGCATGTTGCGCAGGGTGGCGATCAGGGTCGGCAGGTCGTGGCCATCGATCGGGCCGATGTAGTTCCAGCCCAGCTCTTCGAACAGCGTGCCGGGAACCAGCATGCCCTTGGCATATTCTTCGGTGCGGCGAGCGATTTCCCAGGCACCGGGCAGGCGCGACAGCACTTTCTTGCTGCCTTCGCGCATGCTTGCGTAGGTGCGGCTGGAAAGGATCTTCGCCAGATAGTTCGACAAACCGCCGACGTTGCGCGAGATCGACATGTCGTTGTCGTTGAGGATCACCAGCATGTTGGCGTCCACTTCCGGCGCGTGGTTCAGCGCCTCGAACGCCATGCCCGCGGTCAACGCGCCGTCGCCGATCACCGCGATCGCCTTGCGCTCGCTGTTTTGCAGGCGGGCGGCAATCGCCATGCCCAGCGCGGCACTGATCGAGGTGCTGGAGTGGCCGACGCCAAAAGTGTCGTACTCGCTCTCGGAGCGACGCGGGAAGGCAGCGACGCCGTCCTTCTGGCGCAGGGTGCCCATGCGCTCGCGACGACCGGTGAGGATCTTGTGCGGATAAGCCTGATGACCCACGTCCCACACCAGCCGGTCGTCCGGGGTGTCGAAGACGTAATGCAGCGCGATGGTCAGCTCGATCACGCCCAGGCCGGCACCGAAATGCCCACCGGTCTGGCCGACCGTGTAGAGCAATTCCAGGCGCAACTCATCGGCCAGGGTTTCCAGCTCGGCTTCGCCTAACCGGCGCAGGCCGTCCGGCGTTTTCGCGCGGTCGAGCAGGGGCGTGGTCGGGCGCTTGCGGGGAATCTCATGAAACGTCGTGGGCATCAGGCGAATCGTTATAGGTATAAAAGATGCGGCAGTTTACCTGATGCATCGTCCCCTGCCCACGCGTTGGTCTTTTTTGGCGGATTCGCCGTCAACTGCGGCGATCGACGATATACCGGGCCAGATCCCGCAACGGCTCGGCCGCCGCGTCAAACGGTCGCAGGGCGTGCAGGGCCTGGTCGCGCAGCTCCAGGGCATAGGCCTTGGCGGCGTCGAGGCCGAGCAGGGCCGGGTAGGTCGGCTTGTCCCGGGCAATGTCGGCGCCCTGGCGTTTGCCGAGGGTGGCGGTATCGCTTTCGACGTCGAGAATGTCGTCCTGGACCTGGAATGCCAGGCCGATGGCCTGTGCATAAGTCTGCAGGGACTTGAGTTCGTCTTTCTCGGCACGGCCGCTGGCCAGGGCACCGAGTTTGACGCTGACTTCGATCAGCGCACCGGTCTTGTGCCGGTGCATGTATTCCAGGGCTTTCTGGTCGAGCTTCAGGCCGACCGAACCGAGGTCGATGGCCTGACCGCCGACCATGCCCGCCGGGCCTGCCGCCAGTGCCAGGGCGCTGACCATTTGCAGGCGGATTTCGGCATCCGACGTGCTCAGGCGCGGGTCTAGCAGGGCGCTGAAGGCCAGGCTCTGCAAGCCGTCGCCGGCGAGGATCGCGCAGGCTTCATCGAATTTCTTGTGAGTGGTGGGCTGGCCGCGACGCAGATCGTCATCGTCCATCGCCGGCAAATCGTCATGCACCAGTGAATAGGCGTGGATCAGCTCCACGGCACAGGCCGCGCCGTTGGCTTGCTCAGGCTTGCCGCCCAACGCTTCGCACGCGGCGTAGGCCAGCAGTGGACGCACCCGTTTGCCGCCATTCATCACGCTGTAGCGCATGGCTTCATACAGCCGCGCCAGCTCGGGGCCTGGTGCCGTGAACAGGGTTTCCAGGGCCGCATTGACGCGGGCCTGGCTGGTGGCCGAGTACGCTGCAATCATTCTGGCTGATCCGCGTCGAAGGGTTCCTCGGCCAACTCGCCATCACGCTCGAGCAGTACCTGAACCTTTTGCTCGGCCTGGGCCAGCGCCGCCTGGCAATCGCGGGTCAGACCGATGCCTTGCTCGAAAGCGGCCAGCGAGTCCTCCAGCGACAATTCGCCATTCTCCAGACGCTCCACCAGCGTTTGCAGGTCGGCGAGGGACTGTTCGAAATCCAGTGCAGCTTTTTTGCGGGCCATGGCGGCGATTTCCGGTTGACGTTAAACCGGCGCGACACTAGCAGATAGGGGGTTCAGGGGCAAATGAGCGGGGTGTTTGGTGCAAGGGTTTCAGCGCTCAGGATGCGCTTGGTCGGGATATTTGATCTGATAGCGAGTACTGCGCCCGCCACCCGGCAGGCGTTGTAGGCAATCCTTATCCAGCAGTTCGGCCAGATGCCGGGTCGCGGTCGCTTTGGAGACTTTCGCAACGGCTTGATACTGCGCCGCACTGATCCCGCCTTCGAATCCGCGCTCCCCACCGTCCAGCAAACGATTCAGTACTTTGGTCTGCTCGGTCGACAGCTCGGACTCCCGGTGCGCCTGCCAGAAGCGCGCTTTGCCCAGCACGGATTCGATCCGTGCCATGGCCTGTTGCAGGCTGCGCAATAGAGTTTGCAGGAACCATTCGAGCCAAACCGTAATGTCCGTGTTGGATTTCTGGCAGGTTTCCAGCACCCGATAATAGCCGGATCGATCCTCGAGAATACTCGCCGACATGGCATAAAAACGGATCGCCTGAGCTTCGCCTTGAGCCAATGCAAGGTCGGTGATCGTCCTGGTCAGGCGACCGTTGCCGTCGTCAAACGGGTGGAGTGTGACAAACCAGAAGTGTGCGATGCCAGCTCGAAGCAAAGGGTCGGGCCCGGACTGATTTCGGCTGGTTTCAAACCATTCGAGGAAGGCATCGAGTTGGCGCTCAAGGCCCAGGCGAGGCGGTGCTTCGAAGTGCACGGTCGGTCTGTCGAGACGACCGGAAACCACTTGCATTGGATCATCGCCGCGCAAAGCACCTACACGAATGCTTTGCGCGGCCAAGCCGATTTCCTGTTCTGGAAGCAGCCACTCATGCCAATCCAGCAATCGTTCAAGTGTCAGCGGCTCGGCGAAATGCCGGGTAGCATCGAGTATTAATTGCGCGAGCCCTTCACTGCGCTTGCTGATGTTGTCGCCATCATTGAGCTCCAACCCCAATCGCCGCGCCAATGAAGAACGAACTGAACCGACATTCAGCTGTTCACCTTCAATGGCCGATGAGGTGACGATGTTTTGCAACAACGCATCCAGCTCACTTTGCGCGCTCAGCGAACTGCCCACGGAACTGGCCATGCCCATTAGCCGACCTTGTGCTTGAACGCACTCGCGTAACAAGGGCGCCAGTCGTTCGGCATTCCAGGTGAACCCCGGCCAATCAGGCTGCTGCCATATCCATTGAGGTGTCATGAACTTGATGCTCTATGTAGGGTTGAGCTGATTAGATGGGCTATTCGGCTCATATAATGAGCCGAATATGGCGCGTATTCGGCTCACCGTCCACCCGTTATCGTGATTCCCACCGCAATTTCGCAGCCGTCCGATTGTTAAAAAACACCCGAATGGCTAACCTTCGAGCCCTATACGACCTGGCAGTCACGGGTCTTTCAGACGAAGCGCAGTATTCCCATCTGTAACGCGCCCAGGATCAGGCGCAAGGTTTCGTCATGCATGGCAGGAGGCGTCGCATGCGCTCATTTCTTTTGCTGCTGATCGGGTTGGCTATCGCGCCCCCGATTCTGGCTGCGCCGAATGCCGAGTTGTCGGAGCCGGTGGGCGGCTGGCGCTACAACGGTTTGCTGGATCGCACGGAAAACCCGCAAGTCGCCTATCCCACGCCGCCCATCGACCGGGGCGTGCAGCGCAATCGCACGATGATCGAAGGCCAACTCAAGGCCCTCGGCACTCAGCGTGGGCCGCACACGCTGGCGGTCAACGGCAATCCCTTGAATCTGTACACCGACGACCAGGGCCGTTTCGCCCGGCCCTATGCGTTCGGCGCCGGTTCCAACAGCGTCGAAGTGCGTAGCGTTGAAGGCCAGTCGCTCAAGCGCGTTCAATTCTATGAAGCCAACAACCTGCGCACCCCGGCGCGGATTCGTGTGGTGCTGGGCTGGGACGACCCGAAGGCCGAGCTCGACTTGCACATCATTACCCCCGACGGCCAGCACGCTTTTTGGGCGCACTCGGCGCTGACCAATGGCGGCGGCCTCGACCCGGACGGCGTCGATGGCCCCGGCCCGGAGATGTTCACCATGACCGCGCCGCTGCACGGCACCTATCTGGTTTACGTGAACTATTGGGGCAACTTCGGCAGCGGCGGCTATAACTTCGATGAGACCGGCAACCAGAACGAGGTGATTACCTCGCAGATCAACCTGGTGCTCAACGAAAACACCGTCGATGAAAAACGCGAGACCTTTATCGTGCCCCTGCGCGCAATCGGCGACCTGCTGCTGGTCAAGACTTTCAACTATTAAGCATCCCGTTCCACGGATGAACATCGGGTTTTGTGAACATGAGTGATAGCACTGTTACTCCGGCCGCTGGCGCACCCGCGGCCAAACCTTCCCTGCATTGGCCGACGCTGCTGATCGGAATATGCCTGGTCGCTGGCGTAGCCGGTGGGTTGGGGTGGCTCATGCACAAGCCCAAGGCGCCGGCGCCTGCGTTGGCCAGTGACAAACTGGGTATGGGCCGGCCGGATGGTTTGCTGGAAACCCATTCCTTGAGCCAATTGCCCAAAGACCTGCTCGCGGTGCCCTTCCTCAAGGAAACCCTGACCGAAGATTTCGTCTTCTACTACGAAACCCACGCCGATCGCCTCGGCTTGATCGGCAGTCTGCGGCGTATCATCTACGAACATGACCTGAAGCTGCAGGACACCCTGATCGAGCAACTGTTCGATCAGCCTGCCGACGTGGCGTTGTGGCGCGGGGCGGACGGGCGGCTCAAGGATTTCCTGCTGGTGATGGATCGGGGCGGCCTGGCCAAGGTGCTGGAACCGCTGGCCAAAGTCGCGCTGGACGACTCGCAGCTGAGCAAGGTCGCTGAGGTGAAGGTCGGCAGCGAAAACGTGCCGCTCTATCAACTCAATTACAACGCCAGCAAGGCGCTGTTGTTCGCGTCCCATGGCGACAAACTGGTGGTGCTGTCCAATCCGGCGAAACTCTACGATCCGCAAAGCGGTGCAACGGAGGAGCCGGGCAGCGTATCGACCACGGCCGTTGCCGCGCTGCTCAATGGCGAAAAGCTGTTTCCCGAAGCCTTCGGCCTGCCGCCTCGTACGCCGCAGGTGAAACAACGCCTGTCGGTGAATGCCAGCGTGCTGGCCATGGGTTACCAGCGTTTCATTCCGAACTTCGCCGGCCTGCGCTTTGACATGGACGACAAGGGCTGGCACAGCTTCCTGGCCATGGATGAACTGGAAAATCAGCCGGACTTCGATTTCAAACCGATCTGGCAAGCCATGCCCATGGGGGCCAGCGCTTGCGTGGCGTTGCCGCTGGCTGCCGAACAACAGAAACCGCTGCTGGTGAAACTCGGTGCCGAGGAGACGGTGGCCCAAGCATTGACCGAACACATGGCCGGTGCGGCGGGCCTGTGCTGGTATGCCGATTCGCGGTTGTACACGCCCTTGCTGGTGGCCAGCCTCAACGATGACGACGGCGGCAAACTCGATGGGGATCTGGGCAGCCTGTTCGGCTCGATGGTCGGTGCGCACGAGAGCAATGTCGAGGACGGTGCCTTCCCGGTGGTGGAAAAACAGGAAGGCCAGAGCCATCAGTGGCAACGTCAGGTCAGCTCCAGTTTCGGACCTTATGCGGCCAAGGAAGCTCAAGATCCCGATGCCATCACCGGCAAGGCGTTCATGAAAGTCAGCCTCGCGCGCCATGGCTCGACGTTGCTGTTTTCCCTCGACGACAAGCTGGTGGACAAGGCCCTCGGCACCCTCGACAAACGCTTCCCGCCGATGGCCGACGTGGTGCCCAAGGACTTGCTGATGCCAGTCTATTTCGGCCCCGATTCCATGGCGCAACTGATGCAGCAGGAAACCCTCGACAGTCTGCCCCAGGACATGGAGCCGGTGTTCTACAACGCCGCACAAACCTTCCTGATTCCGAAACTGCGCACGCTCGGTGGCTACGGCAAATACGCCCTGACCTTGCCCGAAGGCAGCGAGCCAGACGGCCATTGGCAGTGGCTGCCGCTGGAGTGGAATGCGCTGTGACGGCATTGATCCGCAGTCTCGGCCTGATGGCATTGTTGCTGAGCGCAGGTGCCCGCGCTGTCGAGACGCCATCGCTCGACCCGCAGCAATCCCAGGTGTTCCGCGCCTGGTTCGTGCGCATCGCCCAGGAGCAGCTGAGCCAGGGCCCGAGCCCGCGCTGGTATCAGCAGGATTGCGCCGGGCTGGTGCGCTTTGCCGCCAATGAAGCGCTGAAAGTCCATGACGACAAATGGCTGCGCAGCAATGGCCTGTCCAATCGTTACCTGCCGCCGGAGCTGCCATTGAGCGATGCCCAGCGCGGTCTCGCCCAGCAGTGGCAGCAGGGCGGCGGCAAGGTTGGGCCGTACGTCAACGCGATCAAGTTGATCCAGTTCAACAGCCGTCTGGTCAGTCGCGATGTGTCCCAGGCGCGACCGGGCGACCTGATGTTTTTCGATCAGGGCGACGACCAGCACCTGATGATCTGGATGGGCCGCTACATCGCCTATCACACCGGCACCACCACACCCACCGACAACGGCATGCGTTCGGCAAGCCTGCAGCAACTCATGACATGGAAGGACACCCGATGGATACCCGACGCAGCCAACCCCAACTTCATCGGCGTCTATCGACTGAATTTTCTCTCCCAATGACCGGTGCCCGCATGCTGCGTTTTCTGTCTCTGATGTTGGTGTGGATGCTGCCACTCTCGGTGGTTAACGCCGATGACTCGGTCCCGGCCAGCGGCTATGCGCCGGTAGCCGGCGAGAGCTTTTTCCTGCTGGCCGACAGCAGTTTCGCCAGCGATGAACCGGCGATGGTGCGCCTCGAAGCGCCGGGTCGCGACTATCGCCGGTTTCGCATGGAGCCTTATGGCGGCGCGGACATTCGGGTGTATCGCATCGACAAGCCGCTGGACTTCCTCAAGCGCCAGAAGAACCTGCATCGGGTGGTCAGCGATGGCCAATTCAAGGGTGAAGGCTTGTCCAACACCCTCGCGTACCTGTGGGACAACTGGTATCGCAAATCCCGCCGGGTGATGCAGCGGGCGTTTTCCTACGAGTCGCGTAAACAAGTCACCGAGGAAGTGCCGGAACTGAAGATGGGCAATGCGATGGCCGCGCCAACGCCCTACGATGCACAGCCGCAATTCGCGTTGATACCGGGTTTGCCGGTGGTCAGCCAGTTCCGTTACCCGTTGTGGCAGGCCAAGCCGATCCAGCCACCGGCGGGGGTGAACCTGGCCGGGTCTTCCAGCGAGTTTGTCAGCGTCGCGCCGGGCAATGTGTACATCCCGCTGGGCAATCTCAAACCGGGTCTTTATCTGGTGGAGGCGCTGATCGGCAAGTACCGCGCAACCACCATGGTGTTCGTCTCCAACACCGTGGCGGTGAGCAAAATTGCCGGCGACGAATTGCTGGTGTGGGCTGCGCGCAAACACGAAGGCAGTTCGGTGCCGAAGGTCAATGTGCTGTGGACCGACGGCCTGGGTGTGATGAGCAGCGGCGCCACCGGTAGCGACGGCTTGCTGCGCCTGAAACACGTCAGCCCCGAGCGTTCCTTCGTGATCGGCGAAGATGAAGAGGGAGGAGTGTTCGTCTCCGAGAACTTCTACTACGACAGCGAAATCTACGACACCAAGCTCTATGCCTTCACCGATCGGCCGCTGTATCGGCCGGGGGATTGGGTGTCGCTGAAAATCGTCGGACGTGAGTTCAAGAACGCGCGGGACTCGGTGCAGCCAAACGCTGCCGACGTCAATGTGAGCGTGCTCGATGCCACCGGCACGGCGCTGCAATCCCTCGATCTGAAGCTCGACTCCAGGGCCGGCACCCAGGGCCGCTTCCAGTTGCCGGACAATGCCGTGGCCGGTGGTTATGAACTGCGTTTCAGCTACAAGGACCAGACCTACAGCAGCGCCTTCCGCGTCGCTGAATACATCAAGCCGCACTTCGAGATTTCGCTCAATCTGGCCAGGCAGGATTACCGCACCGGCGAGCCGGTCAAGGGCAGCCTGGTGCTGCTGTACCCGGACGGCAAACCGGTGGCCAATGCGAAATTGAGCCTGAGCCTGCGCGCCCAACAGCTGTCAATGGTCGACAACGAACTGCAATACCTGGGGCAATTTCCAGTGGAGCTGACCAGCACCGAACTGACCACCGACGCCAAGGGCAACGCAACGCTCGACCTGCCCGCCGCCGACAAGCCGAGTCGCTACATGCTGACCGTGTTCGCCAGCGACGGCGCGGCGTATCGGGTCAAGACCACCAAGGAAATCCTCATCGACCGTGGCGCGGCAAACTTTCGCTTGAGCGCGCCCCGACGCTTCAGCGCAGTGGGCGACAAGGTTGCGTTCAGCTACACCCGCGAAGGCGAGCAGGCGCAGGCCGTTACACCGGGCAGCTACGGCTGGGTACGTCTGGAAGACCAGAGCATCGGCGAAGGTAAACTCGCGGCCACCGACAAAGGTTTCACCCTGGCCTTTGACCGGCCTGGCACCTACAACCTGACGCTCAAGGATGACCACGGTCGCGTGGTCGGCGCCACCGGGCATTCGGTCACCGGCGAAGGTGTCAAAGCCGTACCCGGTACCGTGGAGATCGTCCTCGACAAGCCCGAGTACATCACCGGCGATGAAGCGCTGGCGTTGATCACTTTCCCGGAACCGGTCAACGATGCCTTGCTGTCGCTGGAGCGGGACAAGGTCGAGGCGACCGCGCTGCTGTCCAGAGGCGGTGACTGGCTGAAGACGGAAAAGCTCAGCGATACCCAATACCGCGCGCGCATCCCGGTGAAGGACGGTTTCGCGCCGAACCTGACCTTCTCGGTGCTGTACACCAAGGGCGGCCAGTACAGTTTCCAGAACGCCGGCATCAAGGTGGTAACGCCACAAATCGACGTGGTCATCGCCACCGATAAAGACACCTACCGGCCGGGCGCAACCGTCTCGGTGGACCTGACGACTCAATTTGCCGGTATGCCGATCCCGGCGCACCTGACGGTCAGCGTGGTCGATGAAATGGTCTACGCGCTGCAACCGGAAGTCGCGCCGAGCATCGACCAGTTCTTCTATCACCCGCGGCGCAACAACGTGCGCACCAGCGCCAGTTTGTCGTTCATCAGTTATGACGTCGCCTTGCCGGGCAGCCCCGGTGCACCGGGCAAAGCCAATCGCAGTGAGCGCGGCGTGAAGGTGCTGGAACGGCCGCGTCGCGAGGACGTCGACACGGCGGCGTGGCAACCAGAATTGCTCACCGATGCCAACGGCAAAACCCGTTTCACCTTCAAGATGCCCGACTCACTGACCCGCTGGCGCATCACCGCCAAGGCCATCGCCGATGACGGTCAGGTCGGACAGAAGAAGCAATTCGTACGCTCGGAAAAACCGCTGTACCTGAAGTGGAGCGGGCCGAGCCGATTCCGAACCGGCGACAAACCGGACCTCGGTGTGTTCGCCTTCAGTCAGGCCGAGAAACCGGTCAAGGCCGAACTGGTGACCCGTTACGCCGGCAACGAACAGCGCGTACCTGTGACCCTGAACAGCGGCATCAACTACGTCCCGTTGCCGGCGTTTGAACTGGCCAATGGCGAGTGGAGCGCCGAGCTGGTGCAGGACGGCAAAACCGCTGACGCGTTGACGGTTCACCTGAGCGCGACCGGTGAAGGCTGGCGGGTGACGCAATCGCAGAGTCTCGATGTGAGCAGCGGCGATACACCGCTGACTCTGCCGGCAGACGCGACCGATATTCGCCTGCGCCTGGATGACAGTCCGCAAGCGTTGTTCCGTTCTGCCCTCGACGACCTGTTGAGCTACCCCTACGGTGGCGTCGAGCAGACCGCCAGTCGCCTGCTGCCGTTGAGCATCGCCTACCCGACGCTGGCGGTGAATCCGCAGATCCGCGATCGCTTGCGCCTGATCATGCAAAACAGTCGCCTGCGCCTGGTACAAATGGCCGGTCCTTCGGCGAGCTTCACCTGGTGGGGCATGGACGGCGAGCCGGACGCGTTCCTCACCGCCTACGCCTATTACGCCGACTGGCACGCCAGCCGGGTGCTGGACCTGAGCCTGCCACCGGAGCATTGGCAGCGGGTGCTGGAGGTCTACGCCAAACAGGCGAACAACACGCCGTTGCTGCAGCGGGCGCTGATCCTGTCGTTCGCCAAACAGATGCAGTTGCCGGTCAACACCTTGCTCAGTGGCCTGATGGATGATCTGGCGAAAGCGGGCGAGGGCACGGCCGCCAACCTGATGGAGGGTGGCGAAGACAGCCTCGTCATGAGCGATCCTGACTCAGCCCTGGGGCTGGCTGCCGCGCGAGTGCTGACGGCCGCGCTGGCCAGGCAGGCGAAGGTTGTTCTGCCGAGTGCGTTCAACCGGCAACTGGCCGACGCGCAGCAACGTCTGGCGGTCAGTTCCCAGCCGTTTGCCGAAGCGCTGAACCTGTCGCTGCAACCTTTCGATCAGGTTCGCGCCCAGGCATTACTGCAACGCCTGTTGCCGCAGCAATCGACCCTGGAACGGGCATTGGCGCTCACCTGGCTGCAACGCAGCATCGAGCAGGCATCGCCCACCATTGCATTGGCCCCGGGTGAAGGCTGGAAGAAACAGTACGGGGTTTCTGGTGAGATGTTTTGGACTTGGCAGGGGTCTGCGCCAGTGCCGGCGGTGTTGACGCTGACCGGGGTGCAGGAGCGTCCGCTGCGCGCTGCATTGAGCTATCGCAGCCAGCAGCCGGCGGTGGATCCGATGGCCGTGACCATCACCCGTCGCCTGTCGCGGCTGGTGCCGGGGGATGAGGCTTTCACTTTCAAACTTGAAGCGGTCGGCAACGCGCCGCTGTCCAGCGACAATCTTTATCTCGACGAAGTGATCATCACCAGCAAAGCCGCCAAACCGCTGCGCTACGGCCTGCTGGAAGTGCCGCTGCCACCGGGCGCCGATGTCGAGCGCACGACCTGGGGCATCAAGCTCATGGGCAAGGCTGGCACCGAACCGACATCGCTGGAGAAGGCGCGTTTCGAGCCGGGGCAAATGGCTTATGCCGTTCCGGTCGATGCCTTGAGTGGCGAATTGCGCCTGCGGCATCTGGTGCGTTTCTCGCAGAAGGGGCAGTTCAACTTGCCGCCGGTGCGATTCACTCAGGTGTATGTGCCGCAGCATCAGGCGATGGAACAAAAGGCAGCCCTTGGCCAGGTTACGGTTCACTGACGTGCACAGGTTGCTGCTGGGGTGGCTGCTGTGTTTGATCCCTATGCTGGCGACAGCACAGGACGAACCGCTGCGCCTGGCCTTCAAGGGCGATTTATTGTCGTTGAGCCGAACTCAGGTGATCGCCCGCGAGCCACTGCCGCAGACCTTGCAGACGCCGTTGGGCAGTGTGTGGAAGTTGTTCGTCTACGCTTGGCTGGTGGACAGCGGTGCGCGTGAGCCGGCTTATGAATGTCGCGGCCAGTCGAAGGAAGAAGTCTATTGCTGCACGGCGGGTGGCAGGATCGAGCGCGATCAGGCGTTGGTGAAGTCATGCGGTCTGTATTTCGAACCCGCGCGACTGGGCATCCGCGAGGCCGACTGGCGAGCCTATTGGCAGGCACGGCAGGCGCCGCAATGGCTGCTGGATTTGCCTTCGTTGCAACCGGCTACCCGGGTTTCGGTGGCGGAACTGTTGAAGGTGTTGGCCGTGCTGCCGGCGCAGGATCAAGCCCGACGTGTGTTGCTCGATGTGGTGCTCAATGCCGCCGATGGCCATGTCGTCGGCGAACTTGGAAGTCGCCTGCGCGTGAAGACCTGGAGCTGGTTGGCGGATCAGGATGCCACGTCACGCCAGGGCGGATTTGCCGGCTGGACGGCGGACGGCACACCGGTCTGGGCCGGGGGGCGGGGCACCAGTCAGCGGGTACTGCGCGATTACGCCCAGGCGTTGTCTACGGTGATACCTGCTTCCTGGCCAGCGGATGCAGGGAAGTGTGTAGAAGTTGATCTGTTCTCCCGCTATCCACTTCGGCGCGTGCTGTCAGGGGGCAGTGTGGTGTCCTCAGGGGCGTTACAGGGGGACTACCGCATCGAGTTCGCCAACGGCAATGCGCTGGATGTCCACAGTGACGGTGAACTCTTTCTGCTGAACGACAAGCTCGTCGCCCGGCTGGATCGCGAAGAGTACGTCGCCCGTGTGCTCCAACGCGAAGCCACTGCCGAGCCGGTCGAGGCCGCCAAAGCCCTCGCGGTGGCCATCCGCACGTACCTGCTGCAAAACGCCACACGCAGCGGCGATTGCCTGAGCATCGACGACAGCAGCAGCCGTCAGCGGGTCGCGCCGCGTCCGGCATCGTCCGAGTCCCGCGACATCGCTGCGTGGACCAGCGACCTGGTCCTGGCCGGCAGTACCGTCACCTATCATTCCGATCAACCCGGCCCGGACAAGCTGTCCTGGCAGCAAGCCGTCGAACAGGCCCGTGCCGGCCAGCGCTACGACGCCATCCTGCTGCACGCCTACTCACGCGCCAGTCTCAGTCGCTGGGACAACCCGGTCGCGTCCTGCGAAGCATTGCCTGCCGCGCAAGACTGGCTGCAGAAACAGCGGCGCGGCTGGCGTGCGCGGTTGGAAGGCGAGGTCGGCTACAACGAAGTCAGCACTTTCGCCGTATGCCGCCTGGCCTTCGGACGCCCCTATGTCGACCGCGAACGCCAGCGAATCTACGTGCGTGGCGTGCTGACGCTGCAAGACCGCCTCGACCTGACCCACGAATACCTGCACCTGGCCTTCGAAGCACACCCCAACGGCCAGGATGAAACCTACATCGAAGGGCTCGCCCGTCACCTCTTGCTGGAATAGACCATGAAGCTCCGTTATCCACAGGTCTTGCTGTGTCTCTGCTCGCTGTTGGCGTTGCCATCAGTGATGGCGGCGGACAGCGTCAAACTCGACACCCCCGCAGGCGGCTGGCGCACCGGCGCGCCCGAGGGCGAGGGGGAAAGCTTCCGGCAGGTCGTCAACTACCCGGCCTCGTCGGTCAACACCCCGGCAGGGCAGGCCAACACCGCACGCATCAGCGGCCAGATCAAAGCCACAGCGAAATCCACAGAGCCCGGCCGGCTGATCGTCAACGGGGTGAGCATGCCGCTGAAAATCGACCCGGCCGGCCGCTTCGATCGCCCGTTCTCATTCCCCAACGGCAGCAACAGCGTCGAAGTTCGCAACCCCGATGGCCAGCAACGCCACCGCACGCAATTCCTCAACAGCAGCGGCGGTGCGACCCCGGCCAAGTTACGTGTATTGCTGGCATGGGACAGTGACAACACCGACCTCGACCTGCACCTCATCACTCCCGACGGCGCGCACATCTGGTACGGCGACCGCATCGCCCCCAACGGCGCAGCGCTCGACGTCGACGTCACTACCGGCTACGGTCCGGAAATCTTCGCCATGCCTGCACCGATCAAGGGCCAGTATCTGGTGTATGTGAACTACTTCGGTGGCGGCTACAGCAGTGATGAGGAGGGGCAGGAAGATGCGGTACAAGCGCTGACCACGGCGCAGGTGACGGTGATTACGGAGGAGGGCACACCGAGCGAGAAGATGGAGACTTTCCTGGTGCCGATGCGGGCGGTGGGGGAGTTGACGTTGGTGAAGTCGTTCAGCTATCCGTGAGGTTGAGGTGCAGCTTGCGCAGGGTTTGCACACGATTGCGCCCGTGATCCTTGGCGCCATACAGAGCCTCATCGTTGAGCTTGAAAGCGAAGTCCGACCGGCAGAGCCTCTTCCGGGTTAAGGGTAGCGGTCTATGGATCGGGTGGATTTAGCATCGGCCATTTTGGCTTGGCAAGTGTTCTCTGGGCGGGATGGATGCTTGTTAGCGTTGTTTCATGCAGAAATATACTGTGAATGTTCTTGCGTCGGTATCAGGAGTAATTGAGAGGGCCCTCCCGCTGACATGGAAATGCCCTGACGTGAATGATCTTCCTGGCAATACCTCTCTCGATTCTGTTTTCAGTGAAATTACCCAACTGATTGTGACTGCTCGACAACGCGCCATGCAGGCTGTCAACACCGAGCTGATAGAGCTGCACTGGCAGGTTGGGGCCTACATCAGCCGCAAGATTGAAGCGGCGGAGTGGGGTGATGGGGTGGTGGCTCAACTGGCCGCTCATCTCGCTCGCACCCAGCCGGGATTGCGAGGCTTTACCCGGTCTAACTTGTTTCGTATGCGTCAATTTTTCGAGGCGTACAGGCATGACGTAAAAGTCTCAGCACTGCTGAGACAATTACCATGGACTCAAAATCTGATCATCCTCAACCAGAGCAAACACCCGGAGGAGCGCGAGTTTTACCTGCGCATGGCAATCCAGGAAAAGTGGTCGAGCCGCGAACTGGAGCGGCAGTTCAAGGCAGCTTTGTTTGAACGTTCAGTGGTCAGCCCGGCAAAAGTCTCAGCACCGCTGCGACAAATTCATCCCCAGGCCCTGGACGTGTTCAAGGACGCCTACGTGGTCGAGTTTCTGGCTCTGGAGCGTGGTCATGCAGAGACGGACTTGCATGGAGGCCTGCTGCACAAGCTCAGGGATTTTCTGATCGAACTGGGCAGGGACTTCTGCTTTGTGGGTTCGCAATATCCGTTGCAGGTAGGCGGGCGGGACTTTGCGCTGGATCTGTTGTTCTTCCACCGTGGGCTGAACTGCCTGGTGGCGATCGAACTCAAGGTCGGGCGCTTTGAGCCGGAATACTTGGGGAAAATGGATTTTTATCTTGAAGCGTTGGACCGCAATGTCCGCAAACCACACGAAAACCCGGCGCTCGGCGTATTGCTGTGCGCGAGCAAAGAGGACGAAATCGTCGAGTACGCCTTGAACCGCTCACTGTCGCCAGCCTTGATTGCGGAGTACCGCACTCAATTGCCAGACAAGAAACTGTTGCAAGCCAAGCTGCAGGAGTTTTATGCGCAGAATACTGAAGGGGCTGAGTGATTTTTTTTGTGAGTCACTTTCTTTCAGGCATTAAAAAGCCGGCTTGTGGCCGGCTTCTCGGGGACTGGCTTGGATCATTTTTGGTAAACCGCGCCAGCCTTCAAAACGTACACCCGGATCTTGCGTCCGGCTGTGGGACCTGCTGAGAAAGTCATCTGTCAGGTCAGCGCATCTGAGCCGCAGGGCGGGTCGATGCGTAAATGTGGGGCGCAGCATACGCAGGTTTGGCGGAAATTCCCAGCGGGAAGTGCCGTGCAGAGCCGTTCGGCCATTTGGGTGGGTGGCCGATGGGTGATGTGGAGCGTTTAGAGAAACGGCACCACCGGCCGCCGTTTGTTCAGGGTCGACCACCAGAACACCCAACCCAGTACCCGGATGTTCTGTTCCTCGATTTGTGCCGCCCGGAAGATTTCATCCGGGTACTCGGCGCGGTTGTGGCTGCGCAATCGCAGGGAGTTGCCCGGCAGTCGGTGCAGGTACTTGATGCGCAGCATGCCATCATGTTCGATGGCGTAGATCTCGCCATCGATAATCTGGGTCAGGCCACGGTCAATCGCCAGGGTCGAACCGTCTTCAATTTTCTCACCCATGCTGTTGCCGCTCATGAGGGCGCAGATGGCATCGGCGTGGTTGATTTCGAGGGAGTCGAGGTGGCTGCGGGGCAAGCGGATGGATTGCTCGGGATCTTCTATGACGTGGGTTTTGTTGGAGCCCGGGGCGGTGACGGCTTCTTTGTAGAAAGGCAGTTCGACGTCGACAGGCTCGATGACCGTATAGATACCGCGGATGGTCTGGGCGTCGAAGGTGTTGCCGGGCTCCTCGATCAGGCGCAGGTGCCGGGCGTCTTTCGAGCCTTCGCCGGTTTTCAGCCAGTCGCTGCTGACGGAGAGTTTTCTGGCGACTTCTTCCATGCAATGGGCAGGCACGCCGCGGGTGTACCAGTTATGTACATTTTGCGGAGCCGTATCCAGAAAATCGGCAAATCCGGTGGTCGTGATGTTCGCTGCTTCGAGGAGCGCTTTAAAGCGTGGGCCGCTAGTGTTCTTTTTCATGAACGCGAGTCTACTGGCGGCTGGTAAGGGTTTGAATAAACGCCTCGTTCAAATTTTGCGGGAAATTTACGACCGGATGTAAGACGCTCTTGGGGAATTTTAAACAGACAAAACCAAGGTCAAACAAAGTTAAACGTCATGTTTAACGCGCTTATCAAGCGCCCACAAAAAACCCCGGATAAACCGGGGTTTTTCTTGCAGCCTGTCGCTGGAAGCTCGCGACTGCTCTTAGCCTTTATAGGCTGCAACCGACTTGGTGATCGCGTCGCGGGCGGCGTCTGCACCGGCCCAGCCTTCGATCTTCACCCATTTGCCTTTTTCGAGATCTTTGTAGTTCGCGAAGAAGTGCTCGATCTGCTGGATCAGCAGTGCTGGCAGGTCGGTGTATTCCTTGACGTCGACGTACAACTGGGACAGCTTGTCGTGCGGAACTGCGATGACTTTGGCATCGCCGCCGCCGTCGTCGGTCATGTTCAGGATGCCGACCGGGCGAGCGCGGATCACCGAACCAGGAGCAACCGGGTAAGGGGTCACGACCAGCACGTCGAGGGGATCACCATCGTCAGCCAGGGTGTTCGGGATGTAACCGTAGTTGGCCGGGTAGAACATTGGGGTGGCCATGAAACGGTCAACGAACAGGCAATCGCTGTCTTTGTCGATTTCGTATTTGATCGGCGCGTGGTTGGCCGGAATCTCGATCGCGACGTAGATGTCGTTCGGCAGGTCTTTGCCAGCCGGAATCTTGCTGTAGCTCATTGGGCGTTGCCCCCGTTAGTTGACCAGAAACACTTGGCCGGATTGACCAAAAAGTGGCGGCGATTATAGGCATATTCCTGTGTCGACGCCATGTACCAGAAGTCGTATGGCGCTCACTGGTGTGCCTGATAGACAGGGTCATGCGCCTGAAGTTGCTTCAACCTTGCCAGCGGGTCCTGGCGATAGAACAGCTTCAGCTGCTGGTACACCTGTGGATAAGCCTCGTGCAGCAAATCCGGGGCGCTGAAGAAGTATTCGCTGGTGACGGCGAAGAACTCGGCAGGGTTTTCGGCGGCGTACGGGTCGATGGCGGTTTCAGCGTCGGGATTGCGTTCCAGTTGCCGGTCGAGGTCGTCGTAGGCCTCTTGCATGACCTTGGCCCAGTCGCTGACCCGCATGTCGGGATGCAGTGGCGGCAGGCCGTTGGCGTCACCGTTGAGCATGTCGAGTTTGTGCGCCAGTTCGTGGATCACCAGGTTGTAGCCTTCCCAGCCTCCGCTGGCCATGACGCCGGGCCAGGCGAGGATGATCGGGCCTTGCTGCCAGGCTTCACCGCTGTGCTCACCGTCCCATTCATGCTCGACGCCGCTGGCGTCGCGATGGCGCTGGGGGCTGAGGAAGTCATCGGGGTAGAGAATGATTTCGTGGAAGCCCTGATACCAGTTCAGGTCGCCGAGGTGAAGCAGCGGCAGTTGCGCCTGGGCAGCGAGCAGCAAGCGTTGCTCCTGATGCAGTTCGACGCCGGGCAGGGCACTCAGGTGCTTGTCTTCGAGGAACAGCACGCAGGCTTCGCGCAGCCATTGGTCTTCGGCGGCACTGATGCCATCGAGAAAGCTCAGGTGATGGCGCACCCGTTGCCACATGTCATCGGCAATCGGGTGCCTGGCCAGAGTGCGTCGGCGACGCCAGGCGCTCAGGGACCACATCGTGTCAGCGCGATTCGGCTTTGGAGCTCGAACCGGCAAGGCGGCTACGCACCATGCCGATGATCATCGGCACCAGCGACAGCAGGATGATGCCCACAATCAGCAGCGACAGGTTCTTCTTGATGAACGGTACGTTGCCGAAGAAATAACCGAGCGTCACCAGGCCACCGACCCACAGGATGGTGCCCAGCACACTGAAGGCAAAGAAGCGCGGATAGGGCATTTTCCCCACACCGGCGACGAACGGTGCAAAGGTCCGGATGATGGGCAGGAAGCGCGCCAGGGTCACGGTTTTCCCGCCATGCTTGTCGTAGAAATCGTGGGTTTGTTGCAGGTAGTCGCGTCGGAAGATCTTCGAGTTCGGATTGCTGAACAGTTTTTCACCCGCCGTTCGTCCGATGATGTAGTTGGTGCTGTCGCCCAGAATCGCCGCCAGCATCAGCAGGCCGCCGAGCAATACCGGGTCCATGCCGCCACCGGCCGCCACGGCGCCGGCGATGAACAGCAGGGAATCGCCCGGCAGGAAGGGCATGACCACCAGGCCGGTTTCACAAAAGATAACCATGAATAGAATGGCGTAGATCCATGCCCCGTAGTTGGCTACAAGCATGTCGAGGTAGACGTCGAGATGCAGGACAATGTCGATCGGGTTGAAATCCATGGATAGCACCTGTGGTATTGGCCCGACTCTGCAGGCCTGTGCGGATGACTTCGCGTAAGACTACGGATAGGGGTAGTTTTTCTTACAAGCCGGGAATATCGGGATTATACGAGGCGAGTGGTGAAAATCGCGTCGAGATTGTAGCGGGGAATGTCATGACAGGGCTGATGTTTGATAACGAACACGTCGGAGCGAGCCTGCTCGCGATGCCATCGCAAGCAGGGTGCAGGTGATTCAGAGTTCGTCGCTGATCGGCAGCACATAGTTCTTGAATTCGGTGTCTACCTTGAATCCGATGGACTCGTAGGTTTTCTGCGCGATTTCGTTGTTGCTGCTGGTGGAAACGCGCATGCGTACGGCATTGGTTTCCTTGGCCATTTTTTTCGCGGTACGGATCAGGTTGTCGGCCACCAGCTGGCGGCGGGCGTCCTCGGCGACATAGATGTCGTTGAGGATCCACACACGCTTGAGTGACAGCGAGGAGAAGCTCGGGTACAGCTGACAGAAGCCCATCAGCTTGTGGCTGTCGTCATCGGACAGCGCGAGGTAGATCACCGACTCCTTGCGACGCAGGCGTTTTTCGAGGAACGCCCGGGACGAGTCCGGATACGGCAGGGAGCCATAAAACTCGCGATATCTGACGAACAACGGGGTCAACATGTCCAGGTGTTCGAGGGTCGCTTGAATAATCCGCATGGTAGGTCTCGTCTTCAAGTGGCTGTCTTACGTCTCTGACGGCGATGGGAAACCCTTGGCGGCCGCGCAACGATCCTGCCTGAAACGGGTACGAATGTGCAATGTGGAAGCGGTTCAGGCATTCGGCGGCCCAAGCAGGAAATTATCTTTCATGTCGGCTCCCGCGTCCGATTCCAGTGTCTGGACCTGGGCTTCATCCTTCAGATTGACCCCTGACAACTGCCGCCGGCAGGCTTCGCGCATCAAGTACAGCAAACGGTGTGCCGCCATGCCGTAACTCAGGCCCTCGAGCCGCACGTTGGAGATGCAATTGCGGTAGGCATCGGTAAGGCCGACCTTGGGATTGTAGGTGAAATATAAACCCAGGCTGTCCGGGGAACTGAGGCCAGGGCGTTCGCCGATGAGGATGACGGTCATTTTCGCACCCAGCAGCTCACCGATTTCGTCAGCGACCGCCACACGCCCCTGTTCCACCAATATCACCGGCGCAACAGTCCAGGCTTCAGCTGCAATCTGTTCTTCGAGGCGTGCCAGAAAGGGCAGGCTATGGCGATGAACGGCCAGTGCCGACAGGCCGTCGGCGATCACAATCACCAGATCGACCCCACCAGGATGCGCAGCAGCGTAGTCACGCAGGGTCTTTGCCGACGCGTCACTCAGCTTTCGGCCCAGATCCGGGCGTTGCAGGTAACTGTTGCGGTCGATCGCTGCACTGTGCAGCAAAAGGCTTTGGTGTCCGCGTTCGGCCAGTTGTGAGTTGAGTGCCGCGTGATCGAACGGCAAGTGCACCGCATCCCGTGCCTGGGCGTGGGCGTACTGGAAGTCCAGTTGCGCGCGGGTGGGAATGCTGGTGCCGGTCCGGCCCAGGGCAATTCGCGCCGGTGTCAGGCGTCGCAGTTCCAGCCATGGGTTGTGGGGATCGAAGGGTAGTTTATCCATGTCATTGCTCATCCCAATTGCGCCAAGGCCTGCCGAAAGGCCGGCGGCAGGCTGTCACCGAAGAGAATCCTGCCGTCCGATTGAGTGAAGATGCCCATTTTCGCCAGCCATTGCTCGAACTCCGGCGCGGGCTTCAATCCCAGGGTCTGCCTGGCGTAGAGCGCATCGTGGAACGAGGTGGTCTGGTAGTTGAGCATGATGTCGTCGGAACCCGGGATACCCATGATGAAGTTGATCCCGGCGACACCCAGCAGGGTCAGCAGGGTGTCCATATCGTCCTGGTCAGCTTCGGCATGGTTGGTGTAGCAGATGTCGCAACCCATGGGCACACCGAGCAATTTGCCGCAGAAGTGGTCCTCCAGGCCGGCGCGGATGATCTGTTTGCCGTTGTACAGGTATTCCGGGCCGATAAAGCCGACAACGGTGTTGACCAGAAACGGGTTGAAGTGACGGGCGACGGCATAGGCGCGGGTTTCGCAGGTTTGTTGATCGACGCCATGGTGAGCGTTGGCCGACAGAGCGCTGCCCTGACCGGTTTCGAAGTACATCAGGTTCTGGCCCAGGGTGCCGCGATTCAGACTCAATCCGGCGTCATGGCCTTCCTTCAACACACTCAGGTTGATGCCGAAACTGGCATTGGCCGCTTCGGTGCCGGCGATCGACTGGAATACCAGATCCAATGGGACGCCGCGATTGACCGCTTCGATCGACGTGGTGACATGGGTCAGCACACAAGCCTGGGTCGGGATTTCGTAGCGCTGGATGATTGCGTCGAGCATCTCCAGCATCGCGCAAATCGAGGCGATGCTGTCGGTGGCCGGGTTGATGCCGATCATCGCGTCGCCATTGCCGTGCAGCAGGCCGTCGAGAATGCTCGCGGCGATGCCGGCCGGTTCGTCGGTGGGGTGGTTGGGTTGCAGGCGCGTGGACAGGCGCCCGCGCAGGCCCAGGGTGCCGCGAAACTGGGTGACCACGCGGATTTTTTGCGCCACCAGCACCAGATCCTGCACACGCATGATCTTTGATACGGCGGCGGCCATTTCCGGTGTCAGGCCGGGTGCCAGGGCGCGCAGGACCTGTTCATCGGCGGCATCACTGAGCAGCCAGTCGCGAAAACCGCCGACGGTGAGGTGGCTGACGATCGCGAAGGCTTGTTTGTCGTGGGTGTCGATGATCAGGCGCGTCACTTCATCGGATTCGTAGGGGATCAGTGCTTCCTGCAGAAAGTGGCTTAGCGGAGTGTCGGCCAAAGCCATCTGTGCGGCCACCCGCTCGCCATCGTTGAGCGCGGCGACGCCGGCCAGAAAATCTCCGGAGCGGGCCGGGCTGGCCTTGGCCATCACTTCCTTGAGGCTGTCGAAGCGGTAAGTCTGGGCGCCGACGGTATGGGCGAATGTGGCCATGGGGCGGTGTCCTCCAATAATTGCTGCAATCTGCTCTTCCTGTGGGAGCGGGCTTGCTCGCGAATGTGGTGTGTCATTTAAAGTAGACGCCGACTGACACGACGCCTTCGCGAGCAAGACCGCTCCCACAGGGGAACTGCGTGCACTTCAATAATGCAGGCGCCGGGCAGCGGGCCCGGCACCGGTGCATGTCATATACCTTCGAGCATAGCGTCCGCTGGTGCTTCGGAGCGCTGCCGGGCGGTCAACTGGAAGTACAGGTAACCGGCGATCATGAACCCGAGGAAGATCAGGCCGATCAAGGTGTTGAACCACGCCATCGCCACCAGGCACACCACTGCCAGGAACAGGGCGATCCCCGGTACGATTGGATAGCCGGGTGCACGGAAGGTGCGTTCCAGGTTCGGCTCGGTTTTACGCAGTCTGAACAGGCTCAGCATACTGATGATGTACATCACGATGGCGCCGAATACCGACATGGTGATCATCGCTGCCGTCAGGCTCATGCCTTGCAGGTTGACCAGGCCATCGCTGTAGATGGCCGCAATGCCGATCACGCCACCGGCCAGAATGGCCCGGTGCGGCGTCTGGAAGCGCGAGAGTTTGGCCAGGCCTTTGGGTAAGTAGCCAGCGCGAGCCAAGGCGAAGAACTGGCGTGAATAGCCAAGAATGATCCCGTGGAAACTCGCCACCAGGCCGAACAGGCCGATCCACACCAGCATGTGCATCCAGGTCGAATTATTGCCGACCACGGCCTTCATCGCCTGGGGCAGCGGATCGTTGATGTTCGACAGTTGGCGCCAGTCGCCGACACCGCCCGCCATCACCATCACGCCGATGGCCAGGAACACCAGGGTCAGAATGCCGCTGACGTAGGCCTTGGGGATGGTGCGTTTCGGATCCTTGGCTTCCTCCGCGGCCATGGCTGCGCCTTCGATAGCAAGAAAGAACCAGATCGCGAAGGGAATGGCGGCGAAAATGCCAGGAATCGAGCCCATCGTGAACTCATTGGCACCCGACCAGCCGTTAAGTACGAAGTTGCTGAAACTGAATCCCGGGGCGACCACGCCCATGAACACCAGCAGTTCAGCGACAGCCAGCACGGTGACCACGAGTTCAAAGGTGGCCGCGATGCTGACGCCGAGGATATTGAGGCCCATGAACACGAAATAGGCGCCAACGGCGGCGATCTTCGGGTCCAGTTCCGGGTATTGCACGTTGAGGTAGGCGCCGATGGCCATGGCGATGGCCGGTGGGGCAAAGACGAATTCGATCAGGGTGGCGATGCCGGCGATCAACCCGCCTTTCTCACCAAAGGCCCGGCGACTATAGGCAAATGGCCCGCCAGCGTGGGGAATCGCTGTCGTCAGTTCGGTGAAGCTGAAAATGAAGCAGGTGTACATCGTCGCCACCATCAAGGCGGTGACGAGAAAACCCAAGGTGCCTGCGGTGCCCCAGCCGTAACTCCAGCCGAAGTACTCGCCGGAGATCACCAGGCCGACGGCAATACCCCATAGATGCAGGGTGCCGAGTGTGGGTTTGAGCTGTGTGGAAGAAGTAGTCATAAGTCCTCTCTATTTTTTATTGTTCGATCTTTTGGACTTTCGGGTGTGACGGGTTGGGTGAAACGCTGAATGACGGGTACGCAAAGCCCGTGCCAGAGCGGCCAGGCCTTGGGTGTTGTGTTGTTTCGGATGCCATCGCCGGCAAGCCGGCTCCTACAGATTTACGCGGTCTGTAGGAGCTGGCTTGCCAGCGATGGATTCACCTCATTTCAAGAGGGGTTAGAAGAAGCCCAACGGATTGATGTCGTAGCTCACCAGCAGGTTTTTGGTCTGCTGATAGTGATCGAGCATCATCTTGTGGGTTTCACGGCCGACGCCGGACTTCTTGTACCCACCGAACGCGGCGTGCGCCGGGTACAGGTGGTAGCAATTGGTCCACACCCGACCGGCCTTGATCGCCCGGCCCATGCGGTAGGCGCGGTTGATGTCGCGGGTCCAGAGGCCGGCACCGAGGCCGAACTCGGTGTCGTTGGCAATCGCCAGGGCTTCGGCTTCGTCCTTGAAGGTGGTGATGCTCACCACCGGGCCAAAGATTTCTTCCTGGAACACGCGCATCTTGTTGGTGCCCTTGAGCAGCGTCGGCTGGATGTAATAGCCGCTCGCCAGGTTGCCCTCGAGTTTTTCCACCTTGCCGCCGGTCAACAGTTCGGCCCCTTCGCCCTTGGCGATTTCCAGGTACGACAGGATCTTGTCGAATTGCTGCTCGGACGCCTGGGCGCCGACCATGGTGTCGGTGTCCAGCGGGTCGCCGCGTTTGATTTGCAGGACTTTCTTCATCACGACGGCCATGAACTCGTCGTAGATCGACTCTTGCACCAGCGCACGGGACGGGCAGGTGCAGACTTCGCCCTGGTTGAAGAACGCCAGCACCAGGCCTTCGGCGGCTTTCTCGATGAAGGACGGTTCGGCCTTCATGATGTCTTCGAAGAAGATGTTCGGCGACTTGCCGCCCAGCTCCACGGTGGACGGAATGATGTTTTCCGCCGCGCATTTCATGATGTGCGAGCCGACCGGGGTCGAGCCGGTGAAGGCGATCTTGGCGATGCGTTTGCTAGTGGCCAGGGCTTCGCCGGCTTCTTTACCGAAGCCTTGCACGATGTTCAGCACGCCCGGTGGCAGCAGGTCGCCGATCAGTTCGGCCAGCACGGTGATGCCCAGCGGGGTTTGTTCGGCAGGCTTGAGCACCACGCAGTTACCGGCAGCCAGGGCCGGGGCGAGTTTCCAGGCGGCCATCAGGATCGGGAAGTTCCACGGAATGATCTGGCCGACCACGCCGAGGGGTTCATGGATGTGATAGGCCACGGTGTTGCCGTCGATTTCGGCAGCGCTGCCTTCCTGGGCGCGGATGCAGCCGGCGAAGTAGCGGAAATGGTCGGCGGCCAGCGGGATGTCGGCGTTGAGGGTTTCGCGCACGGCCTTGCCGTTGTCCCAGGATTCGGTGATTGCCAGCAGTTCCAGGTTTTGTTCGATGCGGTCGGCGATTTTCAGCAGCACCAGCGAGCGCGCCTGGGCGGACGTGGCGCCCCAGGCATCGGCAGCGGCGTGGGCAGCGTCCAGGGCCTTGTCGATGTCTTCGGCCGTGGAGCGGGGGAATTCGGCAATCGGTTGGCCATTCACTGGCGAGGTATTGGTGAAGTACTGACCTTTGACAGGCGCGACGAACTCGCCGCCGATGTAGTTACCGTATTTGGCTTTGAACGAAACGATAGCGCCTTCAGTACCGGGGTGAGCGTAACGCATGGTGGTCTCTCCTTGCTTTTGTGCTTATAGGGAGTCGCGCATGTGCGCTTGCTATAAGCGTAGAGCAAGGGGCGGGCCAGTGCGTTGCAGCTCAGGCAAATCAAGGCCTTGCGCATTTTTTGTCGGACGGATGGAGTGCGCCTGTGACGCTTTCGGTACAGCTGGCGTGACACTTTGTATCGCTTCTGGCACAGCCTGTGACCGGGTAGTCTTGCAGGCATTGCAATGCAGGCCCGGCTGGAGGATGCTCGGGCAATCATAAGGACTGACGCTGCGGCAGCTCCTACAGGGAGCGTGTAAACCTTTCGGGGGGAGAATAATAAGAAATGCACGACAACCATTTGAGTCGCCATGCCCAGCAGGTTCTGACCGTCACTCAGGGCAAGGCCCACCTGCATGGCCCTGGCAGCGATCCGTCCATTGCCCGCTCCTGGCTGCGCTGCCTTGAGGACTATCACCTCGACCCGGCCCTGAGCATCGCACCGACGGTGCTGGAACACGGTCGTGTCCTCGAAAGCCGCGAACGCTTGCAGCAAGTGCTGCACATCGCTGGCAATGAAATGACCAGCCTGCACCAGCAACTCTCCGGTGCCGGCCATGCAGTGCTGCTGACCGACGCTCGCGGCGTGATCCTCAATTGCGTCACCGCGCCTGCCGAACGACAGATTTTCGAGCGTGCCGGGCTCTGGCTCGGTGCCGACTGGAGCGAGGCCTGCGAAGGCACAAACGGCATCGGCACCTGCCTGGTGGAGCGTCAGTCGCTGACCATCCATCAGGACGAACACTTTCGTGGCCGCCACACCGGCCTGACCTGCTCGGCGAGCCCGGTCTTCGATCCCCATGGCGAATTGCTGGCGGTGCTCGACGTGTCGTCGGCGCGGCGCGACGTGTCGCGGCAAAGTCAGTTCCATACCATGGCGCTGGTCAATCTGTCGGCGAAGATGATCGAGAGCTGCTACTTCCTGCGCTGCTTCGACAACCAATGGCTGCTGCGTTTTCACTTGCAGGCCGAGTCCGTCGGTTTGTTCAGTGAAGGGTTGCTGGCGTTCGACGGAGAAGGGCGCATCTGCGCGGTCAATCAGAGTGCGCTGAACCTGCTGGGACACATTCGCGGCGGATTGCTGGGTAAACCGGTGGAAGCGTTTTTCGATTGCTCGCTCGATGAGTTGCTGGGGCGGGCGAGTATCAATGCCGCAGCCAGTTGGCCATTGCGTACCCGTGATGGTCGCAGGTTGTTCGCGGTATTGCGCGGCGAGGCGCGGCGGTCGCTGCCGACTCCGATGGAGCCTGCTCCCAAGGCTGTACCGGCACCGCGCCTGTCGGGAATTTGCCTGGATGATGTGACCTTGCAGGCGGACTTTCGCAAGGCCTTGCGCGTGTACGAGCGCGACGTGCCGCTGCTGATCAACGGCGAAACCGGGTCCGGCAAGGAGGCCTTCGCCAAAGCGGTGCACCACGCCAGCCAGCGGGCGGAAAAAGCCTTCGTCGCCCTCAATTGTGCGGCCATTCCCGAGAGCCTGATCGAAAGCGAGCTGTTCGGTTACCGTGGCGGCAGCTTCACCGGCGCACGCAAGGAAGGCATGCGTGGCAAGTTGCAACAGGCCGACGGTGGGACCTTGTTCCTCGATGAAATCGGTGACATGCCACTGGCCCTGCAGACGCGATTGCTGAGGGTGCTGGAGGACCGGCAGGTGGTGCCGATCGGTGGCGAGCCGGAAGCGGTAAACGTGCGGATCATCAGCGCCACCCACCGTAATTTGCTGGATCGCGTGCAGGACGGCAGCTTCCGCGAGGATTTGTATTACCGCCTCAACGGGCTGGAAGTCGCGCTGCCGGCTTTGCGCGATCGCAGTGATAAATCGCAGTTGCTCGACTTTTTACTGGCCGAAGAGGCGCACGGAGAAGCGGTGTTGATTGACGGGGCTGCACGCGAGGCTTTGTTGGGATTTGCCTGGCCAGGCAACGTACGCCAGCTGCGAAATGTGCTGCGTACGCTGGCAGCCCTGTGTGAGGACGGACGGATCGGTCTGGAAGATTTGCCGGCCATGATTCGTTCGGCCAGGCCGGCGATGGCGCAGGCTGTCGAGGTACCATCGGAGCATCCGCTGGAGGATGCCGAGCGGCTGGCGTTACTCAGTGCGCTGGAGCAGACGCGCTGGCATATGACGCATACGGCGGAGCAGTTGGGGGTCAGTCGAAATACCCTCTACCGGAAGCTGCGTAAACACGGTATCGCCCGGTAAGCCGTGTCGCGGCCATTCGCGAGCAAGCCCGCTCCCACATTTGCCCGGAGGTGTTCACAAATTTGTGTTCACTATAAAACCAATGTGGGAGCGGGCTTGCTCCGGGCGGCGTCCTCAACTCTGAAACATCAGGTGCGATTTTCCCCTCCCTAAGCTAACCTGCGACCAAGTTTTACGAGGTCGACTATGCACATTCATATTCTTGGTATCTGCGGCACTTTCATGGGGTCAATGGCGGTTCTGGCCAAAGAACTGGGCCATCACGTGACGGGCTCCGATGCCAACGTCTATCCGCCGATGAGCACTCAGCTGCAAGCCCAGGGCATCGAGCTGACACAAGGCTATGACCCGGCGCAACTCGATCCGGCCCCTGATCTGGTGGTGATCGGCAACGCCATGTCCCGGGGCAACCCGGCGGTGGAGTACGTGCTGAACAAAGGCCTGCCGTACGTGTCCGGCCCGCAATGGCTGGCGGATCACGTGCTGCAGGGTCGTTGGGTGCTGGCCGTTGCCGGTACGCACGGCAAGACCACCACCAGCAGCATGCTGGCCTGGGTGCTGGAGCATGCAGGCATGGCCCCGGGCTTCCTGATCGGCGGCGTACCGCAAAACTTCTCGGTGTCGGCGCGCCTGGGTGATACACCCTTCTTCGTCATCGAAGCCGACGAGTACGACAGTGCGTTCTTCGACAAGCGCTCCAAGTTCGTACATTACCGCCCGCGCACGGCAATCCTGAACAACCTTGAGTTCGATCACGCGGACATCTTCCCGGATCTGCCGGCCATCGAGCGGCAGTTCCATCACCTGGTGCGGACCATCCCCAGCGAAGGTCTTGTGATTCATCCGACCACTGAGCCAGCCTTGCAGCGAGTCATTGAAATGGGTTGCTGGACCCCGGTGCAAACTACCGGTGCCGGTGGTCAGTGGCAGGTCAAACTGCTCAGTGAAGATGGTTCGAAGTTCGAAGTGATGTTCGAAGGCATCGCCCAGGGTGTGGTCGAATGGGACATGACCGGCCAGCACAACGTCGCCAATGCATTGGCCACCTTGGCCGCTGCACGCCACGTCGGCGTGGTGCCGTCCATGGGCATTGCCGCATTGAGCGCATTCAAGAGTGTGAAACGCCGGATGGAGAAAGTCGCGGAAGTCCGTGGCATCACCATTTATGACGACTTCGCTCACCACCCGACCGCCATCGCCACTACGCTGGATGGCCTGCGCAAACGCATAGGTGATGCACCGTTGATCGCGATCATCGAGCCACGTTCCAACTCCATGAAACTTGGCGCGCACCGTGACGGATTGCCGGAAAGCGTGGTCGATGCCGATCAGGTGATCTGGTACGCACCCGCCAACCTCGGCTGGGACCTGGCGGGCACCGCGGCACTGTGCACGGTGCCGTCGATTGTCAGCGATTCCCTTGAGGGCATCATCGATCGTGTGAAGAGCCAGGCCCAACCCGGCACCCACGTGGTCATCATGAGCAACGGCGGCTTTGGCGGCCTTCACGGCAAGTTGGCTGAGGCACTCAAATGAACAACGGCCCGGAGCGCATCACCCTGGCGATGACCGGCGCTTCAGGCGCTCAGTACGGTTTACGTCTGCTCGACTGCCTGGTGCGGGAAGATCGTGAAGTGCACTTCCTGATTTCCAGGGCCGCGCAGTTGGTGATGGCGACCGAAACTGACGTCACGCTGCCGTCCAAACCGCAGATGATGCAGGCGTTTCTCACCGAATACACGGGGGCCGCCGCCGGGCAGATTCGGGTGTACGGCAGGGAGGACTGGATGTCGCCGGTGGCCTCGGGTTCCGGCGCGCCAGCGGCGATGGTGGTGGTGCCGTGCTCCACTGGCACGTTGTCGGCGATCGCTAGCGGTGCTTGCAACAACCTGATCGAGCGTGCCGCCGATGTGACGCTCAAAGAGCGTCGCCAACTGATTCTTGTGCCTCGCGAGGCGCCGTATTCGAGCATTCACCTGGAGCACATGCTCAAGTTGTCGAACATGGGCGTGACAATCCTGCCGGCATCACCGGGCTTTTATCATCAGCCACAAACCATCGACGACCTGATCGATTTCGTCGTGGCACGGATCCTTAACCTGCTGAATATTCCTCAGGACATGCTGCCGCGTTGGGGCGAGCATCATCTGACCAGCGATGAATAAGCTGCTGGTGATGGTGCTGGCGCTGCAATTGGCTGGGTGCGCCACGGTGCGCACCCTCGATGCGGCCAAGCCGGGGGCGCCGGTGGTGTACGCCGGGACGCGGCTGGATTTGTATGCGATGAATGGCGGTTGTTGCGCGATGGACCGTTTCGGCGCGCAAGCGCCGAGCTATCCGGGCGTTGATCTGCCGGCCAGTGCGTTGCTCGACACACTGCTGTTGCCGTTGTCGGTGTTGACGGTGATCGGGGTGAGTTTTCAGGCAACGGGTGGGTTGTAGGTGTAGCGCGCTTTTGTGGCGAGGGAGCTTGCCCTCGTTGGGCTGCGGAGCAGCCCCAAAACCGGCCATCTCCATTTTTCTGATACACCGCGAGTTCCATATTTACGACTGCTACGCAGTCGAACGGGGGCAAGCCCCCTCGCCACACGTCCGCGGATTATTTTCCGAGTTTGCGCAACTCATCCGACTCGACAATCCGCACGCCATCCTGTTCTTCGAGCGCAAGACGCCACATGGCGCGGGCCAGTTGGCAGGCTTCGATGCCGTGGTATTTACCGGGGATCAGGCGTGAAAAGGGGCCGGCGACTTTCTCGGCCAGGCGCGGCTCAACGCGATCACCCAGTAACAGCGAAGGACGGCAAATAGTCAGCTGCGGCCAGTCCTGCGCGCGCAATGCGTACTCCATTTCGCCTTTGACCCGGTTGTAGAAGATCGAGGATCGGCGATCGGCTCCCAGGGCACTGATCACGATCAGGTGCCGTGCGCCCATCTCCCGTGCACGTTTGGCGAATGCCACCACCATGTCCAGGTCCACTGCGCGAAACGCCTGCTCCGAGCCTGCCTGCTTGATCGTGGTGCCCAGGCAGCAATAGGCGATATCGACCCGCCCGTTCAGTTGTGGCAAGAACGCCGTCGGGTCGCCGACCGGGTTTTCCAGGTGCGGGTGTTTGGCCAGTGGCCGGCGCGAGGGGGCCAATACCCGGGTGATCGTTGGCTCGCTGAGCAAGCGATCGAGCAGGTGTTCACCCGTCAAACCGGTGGCTCCGGCGAGCAGCACATGCTGAGGCGTCAAGTACATAGTGTTTCTCCCTTGATACTGTTCAGCTTAGTTGCTGTTTGCATCCTTGCTTTGCATGGATGCACTTTGCAACGCTTTTCGTGCCTGTTGTTTGCGCAATAGTTGCCAATGCGAGAGGACGGTTTTCGGTGCCCAGATCTGTGGTTCGGATGCTTCGAAGCCGTCCGCCAGCTCACGCTCGGCGACGGTGGCCTTGGCCCGTTTGAAGGCTTGTTCCAGATCATCGGTCTGGTTCAGGGCCTGGACGAACAGGGCATCGCCGAAGTAGGTGAAGTTGGCTTCCTCCGAGCAGCCGAAGGAGACTCGGTCGGCCCGCGAGGCCGTCATGATCAGGGTCCGTTCATCCTTGAGAGCGGGGATGAAACCGCCGGAGTAGCAGGACGAAATCACGATGACCTTGTCGCGGTTTTTCAGCGGGGCGAGAACAGCGGCCAATTCGTCGGCTGGCAGATCGGCCAGCTCCATGCGCGGCTGGTCCAGTACCAGCTCGTGTTCGCTGGTGCCATGGCTGGTCAGGTAGATGAAAATCAGGTCTTCCGGACCGCTGCGTTCGGCCAGCGCCAGGGCCGCGCGACGCAGGTTCTCCCGGGTAGCCATCGGGCGGTCGGCGAGGTGGTCACGATGGTTCACCAGGCGGATCTGGCCGAAGGCGCCGAAACGGGTGGAGAGCATATTGGCGACGTAGTCGGACTCGCGCAGAAACACGCTTTGCTTGCCATCACCGCCCAGGGTCAACGAATACAGCTCCACGGCCGGGGTGGAGGGCGGAATGTTGGCCAGCGCAGCGTCGAGCAAGCGCCCCTGTGCCAGCAGACCGAGTTCGAGTGTGTCAGGCAGCAGTTTGCCCTCGGCGTCGCGCACGCGCTGGCCATTGATCCAGGTGCCGCTGAGCACGGTGCCATCGGTCAGCACCAAGGTGCCACGCCCCTGGTAACTGTCGTTGTCGAACTGGCCGGTGTAAAAGCTACCGTCGGCGAGGTTCAGGCGGCCCTGGCCGGAAAAGCGCCAGTCGTTGAAGTGGCCGATGTAGTGGCTGCCGTCAGTACCGATCAACTCGCCCTTGCCGTTCAGCGAACCTTCCTTGAACTGGCCCAGCCACACATCGCCGTCGGCGTTTTCGTAGCGGCCTTTGCCGTGCAGTTGATTGTTCTTGAAGCTGCCGACATAGATGTCGCCATCGGCGCTGTTGAACGTGCCATTGCCTTCCAGCTGGCCGTCGACAAAGTGCCCGGTGAACTGATTGCCGTTGCCGTCACCGCGCTGGCCTTCGCCGTTGGGTTTACCGTGGGCGAACTGGCCCTGATAGGAGCTGCCGTCTTCGAGTTCGAGACGACCCAGGCCGGCGTATTGATCGGCCTTGAACTCACCGCGGTAACTCATGCCGTTTTCTTTGAGCGTGCCTTCGCCGTCACGGCGTCCAGCCTTGAATCCGCCGCTGTAGCTGTTGGCGTTGGTGGTCAGTGCTCCCTGGCCGTCGAACAGTCCCTGATTGAACTGCCCACGATAGACTTCGCCATTGCTGCCATGCCATTCGCCCTGGCCCTGCCACTGGCCTTTGTCGAATTCGCCGGCGTACCAGCTGCCGTTCGGGTAGTCGATGCGACCCTTGCCTTGCAGCAAGCCATTGACCAGGTCACCGCGATAGCGTCCGCCGTCCGGCAGGCGTGCGTCGGGGGGCAAAGGCGATTCGCCGTCGCCGCAAGCGGTGAGCATCAGGGTCAAGGCAAGGAGTGCAAGTGGGCGCATAGCGGATTCCGGGCAATTAGGCGAGGGAGTATGCCGCAGCCATGTGTCCTTATATAGGGCGAGGTACCGCAAGAGGGCGCGAAACAGCAGGAGCTGCTTCGCATCCCGGAAGGTTTACACGAAGCACAGGGACAGGGGTTCGGCGATATACGCCGGCTTGTCCGAACCTTCGATTTCCAGGGTGGTGGTGGCCTTGAGCAGCCATTGGCCGGGTTTCTTCTCGATGACCTCGGTCAGGTCGACCTTCAGCCGCACCCGCGAATTAACCTTGACCGGCTGGATGAAGCGCACGCTGTCGAGGCCGTAGTTGACCACCATCTTCAAGCCTTCGGGCATGACGAGGATGTCTTCCATCAATTTCGGAATCAGCGACAACGACAGAAAGCCGTGAGCGATAGTGCTGCCAAATGGCGTTTGCGCGGCCTTGACCGGGTCGACGTGGATGAACTGAAAATCCCCTGTGGCTTCGGCGAACAGGTTGATACGGTCCTGATCGATGGTGAGCCATTCGGAACGTCCAAGTTCCTTGCCGACATAATCTTTGAGCTCTGCAACTGGAACATAGGGCATTGAGACTCTCCTTGGGTTCATCGGTTTTATAGTTTTGAGTTGGGGGGATTTGACCTCCCGGCTTACCACTTTAGATCAACATGGCTGAACGCTGCGGTCAACTGGCCATGCTTTTGGCGAATGCCGGTCCATAGCGCGAGCATGCTTATAATGCCAAGCCAATGCGAGTGACGGATTTTGCGGGAGATCTTTGATGTTGTTACGGGGCCTGACGTGGCTGGTGCTGTTCCAATTGCTCGGCACGGCGATCAATCATTTGTTTTTGCCTGTGCTGCCGGGGCCGATTGTGGGGTTGCTGCTGTTGCTGGTGTACCTCATCTGCCGCGGACAGGTCGGCGAGCCACTGAACCTGGCGGCCGGCAGCCTGCTGCGCTACCTGCCGCTGTTGCTGGTGCCGCCGGCCGTGGGCGTGATGGTGTATGCCGCTGACA
Organism: Pseudomonas sp. AP3_22 TE3818; assembly: GCF_053628995.1. Lineage (NCBI taxonomy): Bacteria > Pseudomonadati > Pseudomonadota > Gammaproteobacteria > Pseudomonadales > Pseudomonadaceae > Pseudomonas > Pseudomonas sp. AP3_22 TE3818. The sequence goes on from NZ_JBRJHL010000001.1 coordinate 835,732, forward strand.
TCGCGGCGGACTTCTGGGCCATCGTCGGTGCGCTGGTGTTGTCGCTGTTGCTTTCGATGGCCTTCGCCGGGGTGCTGATGCAGCGCATGGTCAAGCGTCACGCTCACTCCGAGGACAACCAATGATCTTCGACTGGCACGGCGCCTGGGCCTCGGTGATTCACCATCCATTATTCGGCATCGGTATCACCCTCGGTGCCTATCAACTCGTCCTTGCGGCATTCGAGAAAACCCGCTGGATCTTTTTGCAGCCGGTGCTGGTCTCCATGTTGCTGGTGATCGGTGTGCTGGTGGGTTGCGGCCTGACTTACGCCGAGTACCGCAAGAGCACCGAGATCCTGAGCATCCTGCTCGGTCCGGCCACTGTTGCGCTGGCGGTGCCGCTTTATCTCAACCTGCGACGGATTCGGCAGTTGTTCTGGCCGATATTTACTACGCTGGTGATAGGCGGGGTGGTGGCCACGGGGATGGGCGTGTTGTTGGGCTGGTGGTTCGGTGCCGAGCACATGATCCTGATGACCATGGCGCCGAAGTCGGTGACGTCGCCGATTGCGATGCTGGTGGCCGAACAGATCGGTGGGGTCGCGGCGCTGGCAGCGGTGTTCGTCCTGATTACCGGTGTGATCGGGGCGATTTTCGGCCCGGCCCTGTTGACTCGCCTCGGTGTGCACAGCCCGGAAGCCAGGGGTATGGCACTGGGCATGACGGCCCACGCGGTCGGCACGTCGGTGGCGTTGCAGGAAAGTGAAGAGTGCGGCGCCTTCGCGGCGCTGGCGATGAGCCTGATGGGTGTGGCCACGGCGGTTTTCCTGCCGCTGGCGGTGTCGATGGTGGTGTAAGGAAATGTCTATGAGTCTGCCGCTTTTTCCGTTGAACACAGTGCTGTTCCCAGGTTGCATCCTCGACTTGCAGATCTTCGAAGCGCGCTATCTGGACATGATCGGCCGCTGCATGAAGCAGGGTGGCGGGTTCGGCGTGGTGTGCATCCTCGATGGCGAAGAAGTCGGAATCGCCCCGGCCGGCTACGCGCTGGTGGGCTGTGAAGCGCTGATCACCGACTTCAAACAGCAGGACAACGGACTGCTGGGGATTCGGGTTCAGGGCGGGCGGCGTTTCCATGTATTACGAACGGAAGTCCAGCGCGATCAGTTGACCGTCGCCGAGGTCGAGTGGCTGGAAGACGAGCCGGAGCAACCGTTGCAGGACGAGGATGCCGATCTGGTGGCATTGCTCAAGGCGTTGGCTGAACACCCGATGGTCGAAGCCTTGAACATGGGCACCGAAGCGACCGGGCAACAGTCACTGGCCAATCAGTTGGCCTATCTGCTGCCTTTCGCCGAACTGGACAAGATCGACCTGTTGCAACTTGATGATCCGCAACAACGACTGGATGCGATTCAGGCGTTGCTGGATGAATTGCAAGGCGAGTTGTTTGCCTGATTAGCCATTGCAAGCCGTCGAATGTTGGGTTGAGTGTTGTTTGGTTTTATCTTCAAAGCATTAGTTTGTTGTTTTGGTGGTGGTCTGTTTGTTTGGCGGGTCTTTGTATTGATTTCTAATAAGTTGGATGGGTGGATTGTGTTGATCGGTTAAGTTGAGGTGTTTATATTTGCTCCGCCTGCATGAGGTAGGTATTGCATATATAAGGGATTATTTGATGAAAGATTTAACTGGCGATGAGCGTGCGCTGTGGGCTTTGTGCTTTTCCCGGATCATGGTCCGGTATGTTCGCGTAAGCGATCCGCAGGTCGAAATTGAGTTTGCTGCAGACTCGGCGGTGAATGCAGCGAATGCATTGATCCTGGTACGGCGTCGGGGTTTGGATACCGGGCGTGATAGTTTTGAGCAGCGGCTCTGGGATGATTATGCGGGAGAGGCGATGATCAAGTTTTCTACGGAAGTTCGTTGGAAGCTTGAAGATTATGTCGCCGTCGCTGAAAAAGTTGCAAGGCAAGCCGATACGGCCATTGTGAAGTATCGTGGTGTTGAAGAAGAGAAATTGCCAAGTTTCCCGTTCGGTAACTAAGGCTTATATAATCTTTCAGTTCGGGCCGTTCCTTGATGTCGGGGTGATTCTTTGTTGAGCTGCTGTGATAGGAGGAGCCGCCAAGAAGTTGTTTGCCTGACATTATTGAAAAGATCGCAGCCTTTGGTCGCTTCTATAGAGTGAACACCCCACTCATGTAGTAGCGACCGAGGGCCGGGATCTTTTGCTTTATCTAGTACGCATACCGCAACATCGTATGCGGCAAATGCCGCAACACGAAGAACCCGAACAATGTCACCAGTGCTGGCAACACCAGCCACCAGACCTTGGGTGGCAAGGCATTGAGCGGTTCCTTGCGCTGTGTCAGCCACAGGCTGGCCGCACAGACACATGCCGCCAGCATCGCGCCGGCCATGACATCGGTCGGCCAATGTGCGCCGAGGTATACCCGCGACAGTGCAATAGCCATTGCTGGCAGGCACCCCACCAATAGCCAGGTCAGGCGCATCCGCGGCGGCTGTCCGCGGCCCGCCAGTACGGCGAGGGTCAGGAACAGTGCAAAAGAACCCGACGCATGGCCGCTGGGCATGCTGTAGCTGATCAGCGGATCGCTCAGCACTTCGGGGCGCACGCGGGCAAAGAACAGTTTGGTCGCGGTGTTCGCCAGTGCAGTGCAGAGCAGGGTGCTTCCGGCGAAAATAGCCGGGCGCCATTGACGCATCAGCAACAGCAAACCGGTCAGTAGCGCACTGAACAACAGCATGTTGTGGAATTCGCCGATCAGCGTGAAGACCACCGCCACCTCATCGAGCATCGGGCTGCGATGTTCCTGCACCAGGGTCATCAAACCTTGATCAAGAGCGCTCAGGTACGGATAGCCGATAAACAGCGACACCAGAAGCAGTAAGCTCATGCCGGCAATCAACGCTGTGGCCCGGCGATGCTGGCGCAGGCTGCTGGTGGCACTCAATCCCAGCATCACGGCAACGCTGGCGACAACGATTCCGGCCTGAGGCCAGAAACCTTCGGGTAGCGGCAAACGAATCGCCGCACCGGTGGCCCAGCCAGGCAACAGATAGGCTACTGACCACCCTGCACCAGCCAGCAGGCTGACGGCGATGAAACGTGGGAAGGGCATGTCACACATGCCAGCAACCATGGGCAACATCGGCCGCAATGGCCCGATAAAACGCCCGACCAGCAGGCTGGCGATGCCATAGCGCTGGAAATAGGCCTCGGCCCCGGCAATCCATTCCGGGTGGTGGCGCAATCCGGGCAGGCGCCGGATATTCTGATGAAAGTGCCGTCCAAGGAAGTACGAAACCACGTCGCCCAACACACCAGCGAGAAAACCCAGCAGCAAGGTTTCACTCAGTGGCAACGCTCCGCTGCCGGCCAGTACGGCAACGGTGAACAGTAAAACCGTGCCGGGGACGATCAGCCCGGCAATTGCCAGGCATTCCACAAAGGCCACCAGAAATATTGCTGCCGCCAGCCATTGCGGGTTGACCGTCAACCAACCGGTCACGCTATCGAGCCATTGGCCCATATAAACCACTCCATTGAATTCAATTGGCCCTTGGTGGGCAAACGCAAATTTTCGTAACGGCGCCGAACCCTGTGGGAGCGGGCTTGCCCGCGAATGGGGCCCACCGGGCGATATTATTGTCGCCTGACACACCGCCTTCGCGGGCAAGCCCGCTCCCACAGAGACTCACTTTTACTTCAAGTCCCGGCAAGTCAGGACAGCACAAAATAATCGCGACCTTCGACTTGCCCCCGACGCAACGGGTTCCGCGTGCAGTAAGGCGCGTAGGCTCCGTCGACGAAGCGGTACATCAGGTGTTCGTCGCGTCCGTGGGGGATGCCCAGGCGCGTGGTCTGGATGACGTGGGCGGGCGTCTGGCCCACATGCTCCACCAGCAGCACGTCATGGTCGAAGCGTTTCGCGTCCCACACCGGCACTTTCAGGCCCAGCGCCTTGCAGAGCAGGGTTTGTCCGGCGCAGAGCTTTTGTGACGGGCGAGGGTGACCCTGGGTATCGGGATTGTTCAACAGCATCTGTGCCAGGCTGGCCGGCCCGCTCAGTTCATCGACCCACGGATAGGCGGACTTGATCAGCACGGCGTTGCCGGGCCCCTGGGCGCTGAAATTAAGGGAATCGCCGCCTCGGGCGTAATACATATAGATGTGGCCGCCATCCAGAAACAAAGCCTTACGCTTTTCTGTGTAGCCGAGGGACGCGTGGCTGCCTTTTTCCGCACAGTAATAGGCTTCGGTCTCGATGATCCGGGCGCTGAGCCACAGGTCGCCCACTCGATGGCGAATGACTTTGCCCAGTAAGTCCCGGGCCAGAATTTGCGCGTCACGGTCGAAAAACGCGTCCGGGAGGCCCGCGGGCAGGCTCATGGCGGACGCTCGAACAGTCAGGTTGGACATGATGGCCGGCGTTTGTCAGGGCTGAATGAGTCGTGATGATAACAATTTGCAGCTTAATCCCGGCTGAACGTCGGTAAATACCCCCTCCATTTCGACCATCCGCCCGTCACCGCTGTTAGTCCCGGGACGCGACAGCTATAATCTGCCGCTTTACTCTTTACCAAGACCTTATCAAAGACCACGCCAGACCATGACTGAGTCCGTTCTTGATTACATGACCCGCCTGGGTTGCGCTGCCCGCGAAGCTTCCCGCGTGATCGGCCGTGCCAGCACCGCGCAGAAAAACCGCGCCCTGCAGGCCGCCGCCAATGCGCTGGACGCTGCCCGCGCCGAGCTGACGGCGGCCAATGAGCTGGATTTGGCCGCCGGTCGCGCCAATGGTCTGGAGCCGGCCCTCCTTGAGCGTCTGGCGCTGACCCCGGCGCGTATCGACGGCATGATCGTCGGTCTGCGCCAGGTGGCGGCCCTGCCGGACCCGGTCGGCGCGATCCGCGACATGAGCTTCCGTCCGTCCGGTATTCAGGTCGGCAAGATGCGCGTGCCACTGGGCGTGATCGGAATCATCTACGAGTCGCGGCCGAACGTGACCATCGATGCCGCCAGCCTGTGCCTGAAGTCCGGCAACGCGACCATCCTGCGTGGCGGTTCCGAGGCCATTCATTCCAATCGAGCCATTGCCGCCTGCATCCAGCGCGGCCTGGCCGAGGCCGATCTGCCCGCCGCTGTGGTGCAAGTGGTCGAAACCACGGACCGCGCTGCCGTCGGCGCGTTGATCACCATGCCTGAATACGTCGATGTCATCGTGCCCCGTGGCGGCCGAGGCCTGATCGAGCGCGTCAGCCGTGATGCCCGCGTACCGGTGATCAAGCACCTGGACGGCATCTGCCACGTTTACGTGAGTGAACACGCCGACCTGGCCAAGGCCCAGCGCATCGCGTTCAACGCCAAGACTTACCGTTATGGCATCTGCGGTGCCATGGAAACGCTGCTGGTGGATCAATCCGTCGCCAAGAATTTCCTGCCGGCGATGGCCGCCCAGTTCCGCGAAAAAGGCGTCGAGCTGCGCGGTTGCGAGCGTACCCGGGCGATCATCGATGCCGTACAGGCCACCGAGGACGACTGGAGCACCGAGTACCTGGCGCCGATTCTGTCGATCCGCGTGGTCGACGGCCTGGAGCAGGCCATCGAGCACATCAACCGTTACGGCTCTCACCATACCGATTCGATTGTCAGCGAACACCAAGGCGACACCCGGCGTTTCGTGGCTGAAGTCGACTCGTCGTCGGTGATGATCAACACCCCGACATGCTTCGCCGATGGCTTCGAATACGGATTGGGTGCCGAGATCGGCATTTCTACTGATAAGCTGCACGCCCGTGGCCCGGTGGGCCTCGAAGGACTGACCTGCGAGAAGTACATCGTGGTCGGCGACGGGCAACTGCGTGGACAGGAGCCGGTCTGACTTGGGCGACTTCGACCCGTCAGCCCCGGTCACCGTCAGCGAGCCAGCGCCTCGCCGCATTGGCGTGCTGGGCGGAACGTTCGACCCGGTGCACATCGGCCATTTGCGCGGTGCACTGGAAGTCGCCGAAACCCTGGCGCTCGATGAGCTGCGCCTGACACCCAGTGCCAGGCCGCCCCATCGGGACAAACCGCAGGTGTCGGCAAAAGACCGCCTGGCGATGGTCGAGTGTGCGGTGGCCGGTGTGGCGCCGTTGGTGGTGGACGCCCGCGAATTGCAGCGGGACAAACCGTCCTACACCATTGATACCCTGGAACTGATGCGCGCCGAACTGGCCGTATCCGACCAGGTTTTTCTGCTTTTGGGCTGGGACGCTTTTTGCGGCCTGCCCACTTGGCACCGCTGGGAAGAGTTGCTCCAGCATTGCCATATCCTGGTGTTGCAACGCCCGGATGCCGACAGCGAACCGCCGGATGCCTTGCGCAACCTGCTGGCAGCGCGCTCGGTGAGCGACCCGCTGGCCCTCAAAGGGCCGAGCGGACAGATTGCATTCGTCTGGCAGACACCGCTCGCGGTATCCGCCACCCAGATCCGTCAACTGCTGGCCAGCGGTAAGTCGGTACGTTTCCTGGTGCCCGACGCGGTCCTGGCCTACATCGATGCGCACGGGCTCTACCGTGCGTCGAACTGAATAGGAGTGCCTCAAGGCACGTGGCAACAACGTGTATTGAAGCGCCCGAACAAACGAGCAAAACGAGTTTTATATGACGAGCAACAACGAAAGCAAAGTAAAACGCAAAGGCACATTCAAGAGCGCCCCGCTGCCGGAAAAGGTCCTCGCCGCTGAGCCGCCTAAAGGCGACGAACTGGTCAAGATCGCCGTAGCCGCCCTGGAAGACGTCAAGGCCCAGGACGTGCTGGTGATTGATGTTCGCGACAAGCAGAGCATCACTGACTACATGATCATCGCCACCGGTACCTCCAACCGCCAGATCGGCGCGATGCTGGACAAGGTCCGCGAGGCCGTCAAAGCCCTGGGCATCAAGCCGCTGGGTGAAGAAGGCAAGGGCGACAGCGACTGGGTGCTGTTGGACATGGACGACGTGATCGTTCACATGATGACTTCCAACGCCCGTCAGTTCTACGACCTGGAGCGCCTGTGGAAAGGTGCCGAGCAGAGTCGTGCGGCCGATGGCAAGCACCACAGCCCTGAAGTTGGTCACGAGCACTTCAACAAGCTCAACAAAGACCAGGAATAAGGGACCGCTGTGCGACTGCGACTGATCGCCGTCGGTTCACGCATGCCCAAGTGGGTGGAAGAAGGCTGGCATGAATATGCCAAGCGTCTTCCGTCCGAGCTGGCGCTGGAACTGGTGGAAATACCGCTCAATACCCGTGGCAAGAACGCCGACGTGGCCCGTTTCATCCGTCAGGAAGGCGAAGCCATGCTGGCCAAGGTCGGGCCGAACGAGCGCGTTGTCACCCTCGAAGTCCACGGCAAGCCCTGGAGCACCGAGCAACTGGCGGTCGAGCTCGATCGCTGGCGGCTGGACTCGCGCACCGTCAACTTCATGGTCGGCGGCCCCGAAGGGCTGGCGCCGGAAGTCTGTGCCCGGGCTGACCAGCGCTGGTCGTTGTCGCCGCTGACCTTGCCGCACCCGCTGGTGCGGATTCTGATCGGCGAACAGTTGTACCGTGCCTGGACCGTGCTGTCCGGTCACCCTTACCACAAGTAGTTCTGCGCTCCCATGACCCAGCCGATCCGCATCAAGGACCACGAAAAAGACGCCCGTCTGGTGCGTGGCCGCGTCGTGTTCGGGGCCATTGCAGTGGTGGCGCTGATCGGCGTGCTGATTGCGCGCCTGTATTTCCTGCAGGTGATCCAGTACGAGTACCACTCGACCCTGTCGGAAAACAACCGCGTCCATGTGCAGCCGATTCCGCCAACCCGTGGCTTGATTTTCGACCGCAATGGCGTGGTGATCGCCGATAACCGGCCCAGCTTCAGCCTGAGCATGACCCGCGAGCGGTCCGGCGACTGGCAGCAGGTGCTCGACGTGATCGTCGAAGTGCTGGAACTGACGCCCGAGGACCGGGTGGTCTTCGAAAAACGCATGCGCCAGGGACGTCGGCCGTTCGAGCCGGTGCCGATCTTGTTCGAGTTGACCGAAGAACAGATTGCGCGGATCGCCGTGAACCAGTTCCGCCTGCCCGGGGTAGAAGTGGTTGCGCAATTGGTTCGCCACTATCCCCAGGGCGCGCACTTTGCGCACTCCGTGGGTTACATGGGGCGGATCAACGAGAAAGAGCTCAAGACCCTGGACCCGGTCAGCTACAGCGGCACCCATCAGATCGGCAAAACCGGCATCGAGCGTTTCTACGAGCCGGAACTGCACGGTCAGGTGGGTTACGAGGAAGTCGAGACCAATGCCCGGGGCCGCGTATTGCGGGTGCTCAAGCGTACCGAGCCGGTTTCCGGCAAGGACATCGTCCTGAGCCTGGACATCAAATTGCAGGAAGCCGCCGAAGCCGCGCTCGGCGGTCGTCGTGGTGCGGTGGTGGCCCTGAACCCGAAAACCGGCGAGGTGCTGGCAATGGTCAGCCAGCCGAGCTTCGATCCGAACCTGTTCGTCACCGGCATCAGTTCCAAGGCCTATTCCGAGCTGCGCGATTCCATCGACCGGCCGCTGTTCAACCGCGTACTGCGCGGTCTGTACCCGCCGGGCTCGACCATCAAGCCTGCGGTGGCGATTGCCGGCCTGGATTCCGGCGTGGTGACGGCGTCGACCCGTGTGTTCGACCCCGGTTACTACATGCTGCCCAACTACGACCACAAATACCGTAACTGGAACCGTACCGGTGACGGTTTTGTCGATCTCGACACGGCGATCATGCGTTCCAACGACACCTACTTCTACGACCTGGCCCACAAGCTGGGAATCGATCGGTTGTCGTCGTACCTGAGCAAATTCGGCATCGGCCAGAAGGTTTCTCTGGACATGTTCGAGGAATCGCCGGGTCTGATGCCGACCCGCGAATGGAAGCGAGCGACCCGCCGCCAGGCGTGGTTCCCGGGGGAAACGCTGATCCTCGGGATCGGCCAGGGCTACATGCAGTCGACCCCGCTGCAACTGGCCCAGGCCACGGCGCTGGTCGCCAACAAAGGCATCTGGAACCGTCCGCACCTGGCCAAGACCATCGAAGGCGAGAAGCCGGTGGATGAGAACCCGATGCCGGACATCATCCTGCGCGATCCTTCTGACTGGACCAAGGTCAACCACGGCATGCAGCAGGTCATGCACGGCGCCCGCGGTACGGCGCGCAAGGCTTCGATCGGCGCGCAATACCGGATCGCCGGCAAGAGTGGTACGGCCCAGGTGGTCGCGATCAAGCAGGGCGAGAAATACGACCGCTCCAAGGTTCAGGAGCGCCATCGAGACCACGCCTTGTTCGTTGGTTTCGCGCCGGCGGACGACCCGCAAATCGTGGTGTCGGTGATGGTCGAGAACGGTGAATCCGGCTCCGGCGTCGCAGCTCCCGTGGTGCGTCAGGTGATGGACGCCTGGCTGCTGGACCAGGACGGCCGTCTCAAAGCCGAATACGCCAGCCCTACTAGCGCGGAGGCCACGGCCCGTGATGAATAATTTTGATCGCATGCTCTCCAGTGAGGATGTGATGCGTCGTCGCGCGACGCTGCTGCAACGCATGCACATCGATGGCGTGTTGCTGATTTTGCTGCTGACCCTGGCCGCCGGCAGTCTGTTCGTGCTGTATTCGGCCAGCGGCAAGAGCTGGGACCTGCTGGCCAAACAGGCCACTTCGTTCGGTATCGGCCTGGTGTCGATGATCGTCATCGCTCAGTTCGAGCCGCGCTTCATGGCCCGCTGGGTGCCGGTCGGCTATGTGATCGGCGTGCTCTTGCTGGTCGTGGTGGATGTCATGGGGCACAACGCCATGGGCGCCACGCGCTGGATCAATATTCCCGGCGTGATTCGCTTCCAGCCTTCGGAATTCATGAAGATCCTGATGCCGGCAACCATCGCCTGGTACCTGTCCAAGCGCACCTTGCCGCCGCAGCTCAAGCATGTCGGCATCAGTCTGATGCTGATCGGCATCCCGTTCATTCTCATCGTGCGGCAACCGGACCTCGGCACTTCGCTGCTGATCCTGGCCGGCGGCGCTTTCGTGCTGTTCATGGGGGGCTTGCGCTGGCGCTGGATCCTCAGCGTGCTGGCTGCCGCCGTGCCCGTGGCGGTTGCCATGTGGTTCTTCATCATGCACGACTACCAGAAGCAGCGAATCCTGACATTCCTCGACCCGGAGAGCGATCCGCTCGGTACGGGCTGGAACATCATCCAGTCCAAAGCCGCCATCGGCTCCGGAGGTGTGTTCGGCAAGGGGTGGTTGCTGGGCACCCAGTCGCACCTGGACTTCCTGCCGGAAAGCCATACCGACTTCATCATTGCCGTACTGGGTGAAGAGTTCGGCCTGGTAGGGATCTGTGCGTTGCTGCTGATCTACCTGCTATTGATCGGGCGTGGCCTGGTGATTACCGCCCAGGCGCAGACATTGTTCGGCAAGTTGCTCGCGGGCAGCCTGACCATGACGTTTTTTGTTTATGTTTTCGTCAACATCGGTATGGTCAGTGGCCTGTTGCCGGTGGTGGGGGTGCCGTTGCCGTTCATTAGCTACGGAGGAACTTCGCTGGTGACGCTGCTGTCAGCGTTTGGGGTTTTGATGTCGATCCATACCCATCGCAAGTGGATCGCGCAGGTTTGAATAAGGTGAAATTTTCAATGCAAGTAATGCGTGGCTGGGCGACTCGATTTGCGCCATGGGTCGGCCTGGTAAGCATCCTTGGCAGCGTGCAGGAAGCGTTGGCCGGCGACTACGAAGGCTCACCCCAAGTGGCCGAATTCGTCGGTGAAATGACCCGCGACTACGGGTTCGCCGGCGAGCAATTGATGGGCGTGTTCCACGAAGCCGAGCGCAAGCAGTCGATTCTGGACGCTATTTCGAAACCCGCCGAACGGGTCAAGCAGTGGAGCGAGTATCGCCCGATGTTCATCACCGACGCGCGCATAGCCCGTGGGGTGGACTTCTGGCGTCAGCACGAAGCGGTGCTGGCCCGTGCCGAGCAGGAATACGGCGTGCCGGCCCAGGTGATTGTCTCGATCATCGGCGTTGAAACCTTTTTCGGCCGCAATACCGGAAATTTCCGGGTGATCGATGCCTTGTCGACGTTGGGTTTCGACTATCCTCCCCGTGCCGAGTTTTTCCGCAAGGAATTGCGTGAGTTCCTGCTGCTGGCCCGCGAAGAGCAGGTCGATCCGTTGACGCTCAAAGGCTCCTACGCTGGCGCAATGGGCTTGCCGCAATTCATGCCGAGCAGTTTCCGTGCCTACGCGGTGGATTTCGACGGTGATGGCCATATCAACATCTGGACCAACCCGGACGATGCCATTGGCAGTGTCGCCAGCTACTTCAAGCGTCATGGCTGGGTTGCCGGCGAGCCGGTGGTCAGCCGCGCCGATGTCCGTGGCGATCAGGTAGACGAAGGTTTGACCGCAGGCATCGAACCGACGAAAACCGTCGGGGAGTTGCGAGCCCTGGGGTGGTCAAGTCATGATGCGCTGCGCGATGATATGCCGGTTACTGCTTTCCGCCTGGAAGGCGACAATGGCCCCGAGTACTGGATGGGCCTGAAGAATTTTTACGCGATCACGCGTTATAACCGCAGCGTGATGTACGCCATGGCCGTACATCAACTGTCTGAACAGCTGGTCCAAGCACGGGGCGTCAAGTAATGCGGGCATTGCCTATCAATAAACCCCTGAAGGTGATGGCATTCGCCGCGCTGGCAGTGCTGGTCGCCAGTTGTTCGACCAGCCGCGCGCCGGCCCAGAAGTCCAGCACTGCCGTACGCTCGACGCCGGGGCTGGACATCAACCGTGCCCACAAGGATGGCGCGCCATGGTGGGACGTCGATGTGTCGCGTATCCCGGACGCCACGCCGACCCTGCACACCGGCCCATACAAGGCCAACCCGTACACCGTGCTGGGGAAGACTTACTTCCCGTTGCAGGAATCCAAGACCTACGTGCAGTCGGGTACGGCGTCCTGGTACGGCACCAAGTTCCACGGTCAGAACACCGCCAACGGCGAAGTGTATGACCTGTACGGCATGAGTGCCGCGCACAAGACATTGCCACTGCCGAGTTACGTCCGGGTGACCAACCTGGACAACAACAAGAGCGTGATCCTGCGAGTCAACGACCGCGGGCCGTTCTACTCGGACCGGATCATCGACTTGTCCTACGCTGCCGCGAAGAAACTCGGTTACGCCGAAACCGGCACGGCGCGGGTCAAGGTCGAAGGCATCGATCCACAGGCGTATTGGGCGGCCAAAGGCCGTCCGGCACCATTAATGCTCAACGAACCGAAAGTCGCGCAGAATAGCGCGCCGGTGATCACGGCTTCGGCCGGCACCGTCGAGCAATGGACACCGCCGCCGCAGCAACACGCCGCTGCGGTCGTGCCCGTTCAGCTCGATGCAAAAAAAAACGCTTCTGTACCAGCCTCTGGCCAGTATCTGCAGGTGGGCGCGTTCGCCAACCCGGACGCTGCAGAACTCCTGAGATCCAAGCTCAGCGGGATGGTGAGCGCTCCGGTGTTCATCAGCTCGATCGTGCGCAATCAGCAGACCCTGCACCGGGTTCGCCTGGGCCCGATCGGATCGCCGGGTGAAATCCAGCAGGTGCAGAACAGCGTGCGCCTGGCCAACCTTGGTTCGCCAAGTGTGGTCACGGAATAAGCAACACGTAGAACTTGATTGACGATTCACCAGCGATTGGGGGGTGAATCAGGTTGTTGGCTCGTTGAAGAACAAAAGCCCGGCAAGGGTTACAGAGTGAGCAACTGAACACGCGATGACTCGTTAGAAAGTCATCTGATTAGTTTTGCCCTAGGGCAGTTTCCATTAGCGATTTCGAGAGACGGATGAACATCACCACCTTTGCCAAACGCCTGTTCCTGTTAGTCCCGCTGCTTCTCTCACCCGCCGCTTTCGCGGCCGAGATGATGCCGTCGCCACCACAATTGGCCGCCAAGGCCTACGTGCTCATGGATGCCAGCAGCGGCAACGTGCTGGTCGAGAACAACGGTGACCAGCGTCTGCCACCGGCCAGCTTGACCAAGCTGATGACCGCGTACATTGCGACCCTGGAAATCCGTCGAGGCCAGATCGGTGAAAACGACCCGGTGACCGTCAGCGAAAACGCCTGGCGCACCGGTGGTTCGCGGATGTTCATCAAGGTGGGTTCGCAAGTCACCGTCAGCGACCTGCTGCACGGCATCATCATCCAGTCGGGCAACGACGCCAGCGTCGCGCTCTCCGAGCACATCGCCGGCAGCGAAGACGCCTTCGCCGACCTGATGAACAAGACCGTCGCCGATCTGGGCATGACCAATACCCATTTCATGAACCCGACCGGTCTGCCGAATCCTGAGCACTATTCGTCGGCTCACGACATGGCTGTGCTGGCCCGTGCGATCATCCACGAAGACCCGGCTCACTACGCGATCTACTCGCAGAAAGAGTTCTTCTGGAACGGCATCAAGCAACCCAACCGTAACCTGCTGCTGTGGCGCGACAAGACCGTCGACGGCCTGAAGACCGGCCACACCGACGAAGCCGGCTACTGCATGGTGTCCTCGGCCGTACGTGATGGCATGCGCCTGATCGCCGTGGTGTTCGGCACCAACAGCGAAGTGGCCCGTGCCGCCGAAACCCAGAAGCTGCTGACCTACGGTTTCCGTTTCTTCGAAACCCAGACTTTCTACCAGAAGGGTACCGAACTGGCTCAGGCTCCGGTCTGGAAAGGCGCCACCAACCAGGTCAAGGCCGGTCTGGCTGAAGACCTGACCATGACCCTGCCAAAAGGCCAACTGAAAAAGCTCGCCGCCAGCATGACCATGAACCCGCAACTGGTTGCGCCAATCGCCAAGGGCGACGTGATCGGTAAAGTCGAAGTCAAACTGGAAGACAAGGTGGTGCACAGCGCCGACCTGATCGCTCTGGATGGCGTCGAAGAGGGTGGTATCTTCCGTCGCATGTGGGATAGCATCCGTCTATTCTTCTACGGCTTGTTCAACTGATAGTGTGCTCCTGCAAGGCCCCGTGCTGATCCGGCGCGGGGCTTTGCCGTCGCCACGGCTTACGCTTACGAGGCCGTTACGCCATGACCGATACCGAAGTAAAGGCGCCAAAGATCGAATTCCCTGCCACTGATTATCCAGTCAAGGTGATCAGCGACACCGGCGTGGGCAACAAGGACAAAATCATCGACATCGTCCGCAAGCACGCCAAGATCAACGATGAGCGTGTTGACGAGCGCCAGAGCAGCAACGGCAAATACACCACCATTCAGTTGCACATCGTCGCGACCGACCAGGACCAGCTGTACAACATCAACAGCGAACTGCGGGCCACCGGTTTCGTGCACATGGTGTTGTGATGTCCGGCACGCTGGGCTTTCGCGAGCTTGGCCAGATGGCTTACGAGCCGGTCTGGCATGCCATGCAACGCTTTACCAACGAACGCGGCACCGATGTTGCCGACGAGGTCTGGCTGGTGGAACACCCGGCGGTGTTCACCCAGGGCCAGGCCGGCAAAGCCGAACACCTGCTGCTTCCCGGTGACATTCCGGTGGTGCAGGTCGACCGTGGGGGGCAGGTGACCTACCACGGCCCCGGCCAGTTGGTGGCTTATCTGTTGCTGGACGTACGCAGGCTCGGGTTTGGCGTGCGCGATCTGGTCAGCCGGATGGAGCAATGCCTGATCGAGCTGCTGGCCAGTTACGGTGTCACCGCCGCGGCCAAGCCCGATGCACCGGGTGTCTACGTCGACGGGGCGAAAATCGCCTCCCTGGGTCTGCGGATCCGCCATGGCTGTTCCTTTCATGGCCTGGCCTTGAACGTGGACATGAACCTGGAACCGTTTCGACGGATTAATCCCTGCGGCTACGCCGGGCTGGCGATGACCCAGCTGAGCGATCACGCAGGATCGATTGAATTTGCCGAGGTAAGTGCCCGGCTGCGCGCGCAGCTCGTCAAACACCTCGACTATGCTGAGCAGACGACCCTCACGGGCGGAATCGACTGATATGACTACTGATGCAGTGCAAACCATGATCCCGACGCTCGATGTCACCGAGCGCCCGGCCCCGCGTCCCAAGGTTGAAGCCGGCGTCAAGCTGCGCGGCGCCGAAAAGGTTGCACGCATCCCGGTGAAGATCATTCCGACCACCGAACTGCCGAAGAAGCCGGACTGGATTCGTGTGCGCATCCCGGTTTCGCCGGAAGTCGACCGCATCAAGGCCCTGCTGCGCAAACACAAGCTGCACAGCGTGTGCGAAGAAGCGTCCTGCCCGAATCTGGGCGAGTGTTTCTCCGGCGGCACCGCGACCTTCATGATCATGGGTGACATCTGCACCCGTCGTTGCCCGTTCTGCGACGTCGGCCACGGCCGTCCGAAGCCACTGGACGTCAACGAACCGGAAAGCCTGGCCATCGCCATTGCTGACCTGCGCCTGAAGTACGTGGTGATCACCTCGGTGGACCGCGACGACCTGCGCGACGGTGGTGCCCAGCACTTTGCCGACTGCATCCGCGAAATCCGCAAGCTGTCGCCGAACGTGCAGCTCGAAACCCTGGTTCCGGACTACCGTGGCCGCATGGACATCGCCCTGGAAATCACTGCCGCCGAGCCGCCGGATGTGTTCAACCACAACCTGGAAACCGTGCCGCGCCTGTACAAGGCTGCGCGCCCGGGCTCTGACTACCAGTGGTCGCTGACCCTGCTGCAACGCTTCAAGCAGATGATGCCGCACATTCCGACCAAGTCCGGGCTGATGCTGGGCCTGGGCGAGACCGACGAAGAAGTCATCGAAGTCATGAAGCGCATGCGCGAACACGACATCGACATGCTGACCCTCGGCCAGTACCTGCAACCGTCCCGCAGCCACCTGCCGGTGCAACGCTTCGTGCACCCGGACACCTTCGCCTGGTTCGCCGAGGAAGGCTACAAGATGGGCTTCAAGAACGTTGCCTCGGGTCCGTTGGTACGTTCCTCGTATCACGCCGACGAGCAGGCCAAGCTGGTCAAGGCCGAGCTGATGTCGTCCTGATCTGCGCACGGAAATGAAAAACGCCCGCACGGTGTTGAGCCTTGCGGGCGTTTTTTTGCCTGGCCTATGCGGCACTGGCCGCTTTTTCCTGCAATCTGCGGGGTGACTGACCCACTTCAGTTTGTCCCCGTTCCTGACTACTGTGTGCTGACGTGTTCACGCAGGGAGATTCACGAATGACCGCTCGACCGACCCACACTCTTTGCCCTCATGCCCCCGTCCCGGCACTGCCGTCGGAAGGCATGATTGGCGTTATCGCACCCGCCGGTCCCGCGACGCTGGACACCGACAAGGCGGTGCAATGGATGTGTGCCCGAGGTTACTCACTGAAAGTGTTTCCCGGGGTCTACGAGAAAGACGGCTACCTGGCCGGCAGCGACGATGTGCGGCTCAATGACCTGCACGCCGCGTTCGCGGATCGTGAAGTCGATGCCATCATCTGTCTGCGCGGAGGTTACGGCACGCCCCGGCTGCTGGATCGCATCGATTTCCAATTGCTGCGCGACCATGCCAAGCCGTTCATCGGCTACAGCGACATCACTGCCCTGCATTTGGTGATCAGTCGTTATGCCGGCTTCGTGACATTTCATGGTCCATTGCTCAATGCCGACCTGCTGGGTGGCAAGCAAATACCAACGGAGTCTTCCTTTTTCAACATGCTGCGCGGGCAGGTGAGGGCGGGCTCGGTGCTGGCGCATCCGGTGGCCTACCCGCTGACCACGATCGAGCCGGGCGTCGCTCATGGGCGTTTGCTCGGAGGCAATCTGGCCATGATCGCCGCGACCATGGGCACGCCCTACGAGATTGATGCCGAGGGCGTCATTCTGTTGATCGAGGACATCAACGAGCCGTTGTATCGCATCGACCGGTTGCTGACCCAACTGCGGCTGGCGGGCACGTTGCAGAAGCTGCGCGGCGTGTTGGTCGGGGATGTGGCGGGGGTGGAGGTGGCCGCGCTGGACAGGTTGCTCAAACAGACCTTCGCGCCATTGAAGATTCCGGTGTTGTCCGGGTGGCGAAGCGGGCATTGCGATCCGAATCTGACGCTGCCCATGGGGGCATTGGTCAGGCTGGATGCGGGGAATCAGGAGTTGATGTTGGAGCAGGATGTGGTGATTAGATCGTAGAGATCTGCCGACTGAGAGTCAGTCTTCGCGAGCAAGCCCGCTCCCACATTTGATCTGTGAGCGCCACAAAATCAATGTGGGAGCGGGCTTGCTCGCGAAAGCGGTTTCAGCCATACAGCTAACTAGCGGTTGCGCAACCCTTCCAGCAACTTGTGCGTCGGATACCCATCCGCTGGCCAGCCAAACGACTGCTGGGCGCTGCGGATCGCCTTGCGGGTGTTGGCACCGATGATCCCGTCGGCGGTGCCGGCATCATAGTTTTGTGCGCTCAGCAGGTTTTGCAGCTCGATCCGCTCGGTACGGCTCAGCGGCAGGTCATCCTTTGGCCACGTGCCACTGATCAAGCCCGCACCATTGAAGCGTTCGGACAACAGGCTCACCCCCAGCGCGTAGGACGACGAGTTGTTGTACTTGAGGATCGCCCGGAAGTTATCGAGCACCAGGAACGCCGGGCCACGGTAACCGGCCGGCAGCAGTAGGGCAGCTGACAATTGCTCGGAGCCGGCCGGGACCTGGCCACCGTTGGGCAGGGTAATGCCCAGTTGCCGCCATTCGGCGACGCTCTTGCGAATCGTGCCGTCGGCCAGCAGGTAGTTGAACCCGCTCGGCAGCTGGACTTCAAAGCCCCATGGCTGGCCTCTCTGCCAGCCAGAACTCTGCAGGTAGTGCGCGGTAGACGCCAGGGCATCGGCCGAACTGCTCCAGATATCGCGACGCCCGTCACCATCGAAGTCCACGGCATGGGTGTTGTAGGTGGTCGGGATGAACTGGGTCTGGCCCATGGCGCCGGCCCATGATCCCAGCATCTTCTCGGGCTCGATATCACCTTGTTGCAGGATTTGCAGGGCGGCAATCAATTGCGCGTGGGCGAAACCAGGGCGGCGGCCTTCATAGGCCAGGGTTGCCAGTGAGTTGATCACCGACTTGTTGCCCTGGAACTGGCCAAAGTTGCTTTCCATGCCCCACACGGCCACCAGGGCCTGACGATCAACGCCATAACGCTGCTCGATGCTTTGCAGGGTGTCCGCGTACTGGTTGATCAACGACTGGCCTTTGCGTACCCGCAGCGGCGACAAGGCGCCATCGAGGTATTCCCACACCGGCTTTGCGAATTCCGGTTGGCTGCGGTCGGCACTAATCACACTGGGGTCGAAGCTGACATTGGCGAAAGCGCGATCAAACAGGTCGGCACGGATACCCGCGGCCAGGGCATCCTTGCGGAAACCTGCCTGCCATTCGGCAAAGGTCTGGGTTGGCTGGATGTCGAGGTTCTCACCCGTCGGAACCACAGGCGGAACAACCGCCGGGGCGGTGGCGACAGGAAGCGTCTGAAGCGGCTGAGCGTCGGCTGCGGTCGGTTTTTCCGCACAGGCGACAAGCAAAACAAGGCTGGAGGCAGCGATCAATTGGCGTAGGTGCCAACGGCGGGGAAGACAAAAGGGCATGCACGGGTCCAGGGAGTACGAATCAGGTACAGACCTTAACATGTTGAAGGGGTGTTCTGCTTTACGCAGCCAGAAAGTAAGAAGCCTCCCAGTTGTCAGACTGGAAGGCTTCGCGGCGGTAACTGCCTTTGCCCTTGGCGGGACGTTCCTGGCGGCTGCGGAACAATGGCTGGGCGATGATGGATTTGGCCTTGTTGGGGCCATGCTTTGATGGCTTTTTGCTCATGATGATGCCTCGCAAGTGAATGGTTTTTGCGGGGCAAATAATCGGCCGAAGTTTGGCGGGTGTCTAGTCCCGGTGACTAATCAGAAAAAGCGCCGCTCTCTGTAGGAGCGAGCTTGCTCGCGATGCTCGTTAACGATAACACCAGACTTTCTGATTTAACGCAGTGCCCTCAGGTGCTTCGCGAGCAATCGAGCGTCGACCGGCTGCTCCTACAGGGGGGGGGGCGGGGTTATTCAGCGGGTAGGGTTAAGCGCTGACCGGCCATCAACAACGTCAACCGGCTCAAGCTCATCCACGGCGAACCCGCCGCCTGGCCCTTGATCTGCGCGTCGATGCGTTGCGCCTCCAGCAACAGTTGCGCCCAACGTTGTGCCGAGTAGCGTTGCAGGGCTTTGCTCATCAACGGTTTACGTTTGTCCCAGACCGGAGGTTTGGCCTGGCTGAAGGCCTTGTCCAGCGGCGTCCCCTGGCTGTATTGCAGGGAAATATTGGCCAGCAGGCGAAGCTCCCGGGCCAGGGCCCAGAGAATCACCGGCGGCTCGACGCCTTCGCCGCGCAAGCCTTCGAGCATGCGCAACGCGTGGGCCGCTTCACCATTGAGCACCGCATCGGTCAGGCCAAAGACGTCGAAGCGCGCACTGTCGGCCACCGCCGCCTGCACGGTTTCGACGGTGATCTGACCCCCTTCGGCCATCAGTTTGAGCTTTTCGATTTCCTGGGCGGCGGCCAGCAGGTTGCCCTCGACCCGTGCTGCGATCAGCTCAACAGCGTCCTGGCTGGCGGACAGCCCGGCCTGGGACAGGCGTTGGCGGATCCAGCTGGGCAACTGGGCGACGTCGACTGGCCAGATCTGCACGAACTGGGTCTGCTGTCCTTCGACCAGCGCTTTGCCCCACTTGGTTTTCTGTGCGCTGCCATCGAGTTTCGGCAAGCTGATCAGCAGCACGGTGTCGTCAGCCGGGCGCGAGCAATACTCGATAAGCGCGGCGGCACCTTTGTCGCCGGGCTTGCCGGAAGGCAGGCGCAGCTCCAGCAGGCGCTTTTCGGCGAACAACGACATGCTGGCACCGGCTTGCAGCAAGGTCCCCCAGTCGAAATTGGCGTCGGCGGCAAACACCTGGCGTTCATCGAATCCCTGCTGACGGGCAGCCGTGCGGATGGCGTCGGCCGCTTCCTGACACAGCAGCGGGTCATCGCCGCTGATGATGTAGACGGGCGCAAGGGCGCCTTGCAGGTGTTTGGCGAGTTGGGCGGGGGCGAGTTTCATAAGAAAGGGCGAACGGGGCGCCTGAGCGCCCCGTAAGTCTTACTGCTGCGGCAGTTCGACAGGCGACTGGCGCGGGGTTTCCGCTTCAGCCTTTTTTGCCGCTTCCAGTGCCGCGGCGTCAGCCTTGGCCTTGGCTTCGGCAGTCTGCTGCAATTTGTCCAGTTGGTCCGGGCTCAGTTGCTCCAAACGCAGCATCATGCGTTGAACCAGCTCCCGGCGGCCTTCTGCACGGGCTGTTTGGGCTTCCTGGTCGGACCCCACCAGGTTGCTGCCGTCGTGCATAAAGACTTTCTGCACTTCAAGCTTGTCGCTCAACAATGGCAGATCACCGCGACCACGGATGTCATAGCTCAGCACGGTGGTGATCTGGTACTCGCCGGTACTGCTGGCGCCTGCGTAGCTGAGGATGCGCTGGCTTTCCTGCTCATTGGTCAGCACCAGTTTGTACGGTGCGCCGGTATAGACTTTGACGCCGCTGCCTTCCAGTACCCGACGCAACTGGGTCACGGTTTCGCCATAAGCGTTACGGGCGCTCAGGTCAAGTTCCTTGATCGCCAGTTGGTTGGTGCCGGTGCCGCGCAGCTGGAAACCGCAGGCGCTCAGCAGAACCGCGAGGCCCATCACCAGCAGATTGCGTTTGATCATCTTGTTGCTCCCCTTGAAACCATGTGGGCCGATCAAGCGGCCCGAAAGGTTTTACTCGGCGCCAGGCTCACCTGGCGCCTGATCCAATTAGCTGGCGACGATATTGACCAGTTTCCCGGGCACTACGATCACTTTACGAATGGTCAGACCGTCGACGAACCGCAGGACGTTCTCGTTGGCACGAGCGGCGGCTTCGACGTCTTCACGGCTGGCACTGGCCGGCATTTCGATGTGACCACGCAGCTTGCCATTGACCTGAATCACCAGTTGCAGGCTGTCCTGTACCAAAGCGCTGTCATCCACCACCGGCCAACCGGCGTCGATCACAGGATCAGCGTGGCCCAGTCGATGCCACAGCTCGTGGCTGATGTGCGGCGTGATCGGGGCGAGCAGCAGGGTCACGGTTTCCAGGCCTTCCTGAACCAGCGCGCGATCCTGTTCGGTGCCTTGTGCGGCTTTCTCCAGCACGTTCATCAGCGTCATCACCTGGGCGATGGCGGTGTTGAACTTGTGGTTCTGGCCGACGTCCTGGCTGGCCTGCTTGATGGCCAGGTGGATCGAGCGACGAACAGCTTTCTGCTCGTCATTCAGGCTGGCGACGTCGAGTTTGCCCGGCAGGCCCTGAGTGACGTGTGCTTGAGCCAGGCGCCAGACGCGCTTGAGGAATCGGTGCGAGCCCTCTACGCCGGAGTCGGACCATTCCGCGCTCATGTCAGGTGGCGAGGCGAACATCATGAACAGGCGGCAGGTGTCTGCACCGAACTGGTCAATCATCGACTGTGGGTCGACGCCGTTGTTCTTCGACTTGGCCATCTTCTCGGTGCCGCCGATTTCCACCGGCAGGCCGTCAGCTTTCAATTTGGCGCTGATAACCTTGGCCTTGCTGTCACGCTCGAGCTCGACGTCCGCCGGGTTGAACCAGGTGTAGGCGCCATTGGCTTCGCGGCGATAGTAAGTCTCGGCGATCACCATGCCCTGGGTCAGCAGGTTCTTGAACGGCTCGTTGGAGCTCACCAGGCCTTCGTCGCGCATCAGCTTGTGGAAGAAACGCGCGTACAGCAGGTGAAGAATCGCGTGTTCGATACCGCCGATGTACTGGTCAACCGGCAGCCAATGGTCGGCCGCCGATTTTTCCACCAGGCCGCCTTCAAAGTGTGGCGAGGCGTACCGGGCGTAGTACCACGAGGACTCGACGAAGGTGTCCATGGTGTCGGTTTCACGCTTGGCCGGCGCGCCGCATTTAGGGCAGGTGCACTCGTAGAACTCGGGCATGCGCGCCAGTGGCGAACCAGCGCCATCCGGCACCACGTCTTCGGGCAGCACGACCGGCAGTTGATCTTCCGGTACCGGCACGTCACCGCAGGTGGTGCAGTGGATGATCGGGATCGGGCAGCCCCAATAGCGTTGACGGCTGATGCCCCAGTCGCGCAGGCGGAACTGGGTACGCGAGGCGCCTAGTTCTTTCTTGATCAGCGCGACTTCGATGGCGTCGAAGGCGCCCGCGAAGTCGAGGCCGTCGAACTCGCCGGAGTTGATCAGCGTGCCGTGCTCGCCGTAGGCGTCTTGCCATGGCGCGGGGTTGGTGTCACCGGAGCTGGTGCGTACGACCGATTTGACCGGCAGGTTGTACTTGTGCGCGAATTCGAAATCGCGCTCGTCGTGGGCCGGAACCGCCATCACCGCGCCGTCGCCGTAATGCATCAGTACATAGTTGGCGACCCAGACCGGCAGTTTTTCGCCGGTCAGCGGGTGCTCGACGAACAAGCCGGTCGGCAGGCCTTTTTTCTCCTGGGTGGCGACGTCGGCTTCAGCCACGCTGCCGCCCTTGCATTCAGCGATGAACGCTTGCAGCTCGGGATTGTTCTGTGCGGCGAGGGTGGCCAGGTGGTGTTCGGCGGCCACGGCGACGTAAGTCGCGCCCATCAGGGTGTCCGGACGGGTGGTGAAGACTTTCAGCGCACCGGTTTCGCCGATGGAGTCGACGTTGTACGGGAACTGCACTTCCATGCCGCGGGATTTGCCGATCCAGTTGCGCTGCATGGTCTTGACCTGTTCAGGCCAGCCAGTCAGTTCGTCGAGGCTCTCCAGCAGTTCATCCGCGTAGGCGGTGATCTTGAAGTAGTACATCGGGATTTCGCGCTTCTCGATCAGCGCGCCGGAACGCCAGCCGCGACCGTCGATCACCTGTTCGTTGGCCAGGACGGTCTGGTCGACCGGGTCCCAGTTCACGGTGCCGCTTTTCTTGTAGATCACACCTTTTTCGAACAGGCGCGTGAACAGCCATTGTTCCCAGCGGTAGTAATCGGGCTTGCAGGTGGTCACTTCGCGCGACCAGTCCACCGCCAGGCCCAGGCTGCGCAGCTGGCTTTTCATGTAGGCGATGTTTTCGTAGGTCCACTTGGCGGGCGCTACGTTGTTCTTCATCGCGGCGTTTTCCGCCGGCATGCCGAAGGCGTCCCAACCCATCGGTTGCAGAACGTTCTTGCCCTGCATGCGCTGGTAGCGGGAGATCACGTCGCCGATGGTGTAGTTGCGCACGTGCCCCATGTGTAGCTTGCCGCTGGGGTAAGGGAACATCGACAGGCAGTAGTAAGTCTCCTTGCCTGGCTGTTCACTGACTTCAAAGGACTTTTGCTCGTCCCAGAACGACTGGGCGGCGGCTTCGATTTCACGGGGCTGATATTGTTCGTGCATGGCTACTTTTGAACTGAATAGGGGTGGCCTAATCCTCTTCAATGCAACGCTGGACGTTGAAGTCGCCAAATTGGCGTTTTCGCTGCCCAGCCGAGCTGGAAGTGGAGTTACAGGAAGCGCCGTAGCATACATGACCGCGCTCTACCGAGGGAAACCCTGATTGCTGCCACACGTCCTGCGAAAACCGCTGCGAGGGCCGTTGGTCGCGGCGTTCAGCCGGTTTGTTCATGGAAGCTAAGCTCTAACTGGGGAGTAGGTCATATCTTCCAATGAGGTGAGGGATGGTTGAGTCACAGCAAAAAGCTACAAAACCGGAGCTGTACGAAAGGCTGATCGATCGTTTGGCCTTGGCCCTGGATGCGGCAAGGACCGCTGGCCGGTTGCGCGACGAACGCCCTCTGGAGCTGGAGCTGCGCGGCCTGAGCGCCGCAGAGTTTGCACTGGTCAAGGCGTATCTGGACCGCAGTGAACGTGAGACGCACGGATGCTTGTCAGAAGCGGTAAAGCAACTCGACACACCACGTTCAGCCAAGATCATCTGGCTCAAGGACAAGGTTCCCGGCAGAGACGCGGTAAAGGTCCGGTCTTTGCAGTTCAAATAGGACACGGTGCCATGCTCCTTGAATTGTTGAAGCATAATCCTTTCATATTGATTGTCGCATTGCGCCAACCCACTTAGGCTTCGGGCATCTCCAGGAGATGCTCGATGCCGTTCCGTTATTTCGTAAAACAACTTCTATTGCCGCCCGGCATTCTATTGCTGCTGCTTTTGCTTGCCTGGTGGTTGCGCCGCTCAAGGCCGAGGCTTGCCGGTGCATGCTTTGCTCTGGGCCTGGGTGGTTTCTGGCTGATGAGCCTGCCGGTGGTTGTGCAGTGGAGTGCCGGCCTGCTCGAGCGGGAGCCGCCGCTTGCCCGCAGTGAATGGGCAGTCCTGGGGCAACGTGCGGACGCGATCGTGGTCCTTGGCTCGGGGCGTGAGCGCGGTGATGTGGCCTGGGGCGCCGACCAGCCCACGGGCGTCGGTCTGGAGCGTCAGCGCTTTGCCGCGCGGCTGGCCAAGGCTTCCGGGTTGCCGGTACTGACCAGCGGCGGCCTGCATTACGGCACGCCGCCCAGCGAGGCGCAGATGATGGCTGACGCCTTGCGTGACGATTTTGGCTTGAGCGTGCGCTGGCAGGAAGGGCGCAGCCGCACGACCTGGGAAAATGCGCAGTTCAGCGCCGAGGTGTTGCTTCCCCAGGGCATCAAGCGTGTGGTGCTCGTGACTCAGGCCTGGCATATGCCACGGGCGGCCTGGAGCTTCCGCAAGGCCGGTTTTGAGGTGGTGCCGGCGCCGGTAGGGTTTCTGGGCGGCGATAACGCGCGGCCGCTGGGCGGCTGGATGCCGGAGTTCAAGGCGATCTGGCAGAACGGGCAGTTGATGAACGAGGCGGTGGGGCAGGTCGGTTATTCGTTGTTCTATCGAGGTGATGTTGGCACTGATTGATGCGGTGCCAGTGAGGCCGCCTTCGTCGGATCGCCGCCCGGAGCAAGCCCGCTCCCACACTGGATCTAAGTCGGTCACAGTATTTGTGTACGACGCCGATCAAATGTGGGAGCGGGCTTGCTCGCGAAGCTTTTAAAGGGTCTTGGCCATCCGGTTCGCAATCAGTGCCCAGCCAAACAACAGCACGCAGACTATGAGCAATGGCCATGAACGCCATTCCAGGTACGGCGTCAGGTTGTGCATCGGCACCACTTCGCCATACAGGATGCCGCGTTCGAACTGCGGGATCTGATCAGTGATCTGACCGAACGGGTTGATCAGGCCGGACACGCCGTTGTTGGTGGCGCGGATCATCCAGCGGCCGGCTTCCAGCGCGCGCATCTGTGCCATCTGCAGGTGTTGCAGCGGGCCAATGGAGGTGCCGAACCAGGTGTCGTTGCTGATGGTCAGCAACAGGTCGCTGCGGGCGGCGAGGCTGGCGGCGAACTCCGGATAAACCACTTCGTAGCAGATGAACGGTGCGATCTGATAACCCTTGGCTTGCAGCAGTGGCTGGTCAGACGGGCCGCGAGCGAAGTCCGACATTGGCAGGTCGAAGAAGGCGATCAGTCCGCGCAGGATGTCCTGCAAGGGAACATATTCACCAAAGGGCACCAGTTTTTGCTTGAGGTAAGTGCCGTCGCCTTCACCGGTCACGGTGATGCCATTGAAGAAACGCTTCTCGTGGCGTACCTCCATGCGGACCGGGACACCGGTAATCAACGCCGACTTACGTTCGGCCGCGAAGTTGCCCATCATGTTCAGGTAGCCCTCGGCGGACTCCTTGAGCACCGGGATCGCCGTTTCCGGCCAGATCAGCAGATCGACGCGTTTGGAGCTGAAGCTCATGTCGCGGTACAGCGCCAACTGCGCGTTGAGCTGCGCCGGATCCCACTTCATGCTTTGTTCGATGTTGCCCTGAATGGCGGCGACGCTCAGTGGCGGGCCCGAAGGGCTGGTCCAGGCGTGGTGCTTGAGCGCCGTGCCGACCAGCCATGGTCCGGCCAGCAGCAACACACCGGCAGCGATGAAGCCTTTGCGTCCCGTGCGAACCAGGCGCAAGCCGTTGTAGATCAACGCCGCTGTCAGCGCCAGGGTAAAGGAAATCAGCCACATCCCGCCGAGGGGCGCGAGCCCGGCCAGCGGGCCGTCGAGCTGGCTGTAACCGGAATACAGCCACGGGAAACCGGTCAGGAACCAGCCGCGGAAGGCTTCCTGGGCGACCCACAGCGCAGCGAAGGCCAGGGCGTCGGCCAGCGGCGCTTCATTGCGGCGTAGCCAGCGCGCCCAAATCCAGGCGGGCAGGGCAAAGAACCAGGCAATCGCCGCCGTGAAAAGCAGCATCAGGAAACCGGCCAGCAATACCGAAGCGCCACCAAAGTGGTGAATGCTGTAGTAGATCCAGCTGGTGCCGGCACCGAACAGGCCGAAACCGAAACACCAGCCGCGACCCAAGGCTTGACGTGGACTCAGTTCGCGCAGGCCGGCATAGAACAGGCCGACGGCGAGCAGTGCCAGTGGCCAGATATCGAACGGCGCCAGGGCCAGGGTGGTGATTGCACCGGCCGCCACGGCCAGCAGGTTACCGGGCCAGCCGGGGCGGGTTGTCCAGCGCATTTCAATCCTTAGCGAGCAATGGGCGTCAGGCGAAGCAAGTGAATCCGACGGCTGTCGGCGTTCAGGATGCGGAAGCGGTATGGGCCGATTTCAGTGATTTCGTTACGTTTTGGCAGATGCCCGAACGCACTCATCACCAGACCGCCAACGGTGTCGAATTCATCGTCGGAGAACTCGCTGTCGAAAAACTCGTTGAAGTTCTCGATCGGCGTCAGGGCCTTGATCAGGAAATCACCGCTCGGCAGCGGCTTGATGTAGCTGTCTTCTTCGACATCGTGTTCGTCTTCGATGTCGCCGACGATTTGTTCCAGCACGTCTTCGATGGTAACCAGGCCAGCCACGCCACCGTACTCGTCGATGACGATGGCCATGTGGTTGTGGTTGGCGCGAAATTCGCGCAGCAGCACGTTAAGGCGCTTGGATTCCGGCACGAAGGTGGCCGGACGCAGCAGATCCTTGATGTTGAAGCTGTCGCCGTTCTCCTTGAGGATCAACGGCAGCAGGTCCTTGGCCAGCAACACGCCCATCACGTCATCGTGGCTTTCGCCGATGACCGGGTAGCGCGAGTGGGCCGAGTCGACCACGGCAGGCAGGAACTCGCGGGGTGTCTGGTTCGCCTTGATGCTGACCATTTGCGAGCGCGGGACCATGATGTCCCGCACCTGCAAGTCGGCCACCTGGATGGCGCCTTCGACGATGGCCAGCGCTTCGCTGTCCAACAGTTTGTTCTGGTGTGCATCGCGCAGCAGCTCCAAAAGCTCCTGGCGGTTTTTCGGCTCGTGGGCAAAAGCCTGGGTGAGCTTACCCAACCATGACTTCTGCCCGTTGCTCGATCGATCTTCGCTCATAGCGATTACTCTGAATCCTTTGTTGTTTCTGTGGGGGATAAATCGGTTTCGTCGTCCGCGTATGGATCGGGAAAGCCCAGTTCTGCAAGCAACGTTCGTTCCAGTGCTTCCATCTCTTCGGCTTCGTCGTCATCAATATGGTCGTAACCAAGCAGATGCAAGCAGCCGTGAATCACCAGGTGTGCCCAATGGGCCTTGAGTTGCTTGCCTTGTTCGGCGGCTTCACGCTCGACCACCGCCACGCAGATCACCAGATCGCCCAGCAGCGGGATGTCGAGGAACTCGTCCGGCACATCGGCCGGGAATGACAAGACGTTAGTTGCGTAATCCTTTTGCCGCCAGGTGTGGTTCAGCTCGCGACCTTCGGCTTCGTCGACCAGGCGAATGGTCATTTCCGAGTCGGCGCTGCGCTGGCGCAAAGCCAGTTCGCACCACTGGCGGAACTCGGCTTCGCTGGGGGCAGGGGCTTGGGTAGCGATTTGCAGGTCAAGCTCAAGCATCGCGGCGGCTATCCTTGGCGGCTGCATCATCGGCCGCACGGGTTTCGAAGCGCTCGTAGGCTTCAACGATGCGCTGTACCAGCGGATGGCGCACGACGTCCTTGGGCTGGAAATGGGTGAAGCTGATCCCCGGCACTTCCTTGAGCACTTCAATCACATGGTGCAGGCCGGACTTGGTGCCGCGTGGCAGGTCGACCTGGGTGATGTCCCCGGTGATGACGGCCGTGGAGCCGAAGCCGATCCGGGTCAGGAACATCTTCATTTGCTCGACCGTGGTGTTCTGGCTTTCGTCAAGAATGATGAAACTGTTGTTCAGCGTACGGCCGCGCATGTAAGCCAGTGGCGCGACTTCGATCACCTGGCGCTCGATCAGCTTGGCGACGTATTCGAAGCCGAGCATTTCGTAGAGTGCGTCGTAGAGCGGGCGCAGGTACGGGTCGATTTTCTGCGACAGGTCGCCGGGCAGGAAGCCGAGTTTTTCACCCGCTTCGACCGCCGGGCGCACCAGCAGGATGCGGCGAATCTGCTCGCGCTCCAGTGCATCGACCGCGCAGGCGACGGCCAGATAGGTCTTGCCGGTACCGGCCGGGCCGATGCCGAAGTTGATGTCGTTACCGAGGATCTCCTTCACATAGCGCAGCTGATTCAAGCCGCGGGGGCGAATCATGCCTTTCTTGGTGCGCAGCGCCACGGACGGTTCGGCGGGGGAGTGGTTGTCCAACTGTTCCACGGCAGACTCCTGCAGGAACAGGTGCACCATGTCCGGCGACAGCTCGGTACCCTTGGTTTCCCGGTACAGGCGGCGCAGGAGGTTTTCCGCGGAGGTGGTGTGTTTGGGCTCGCCGATCAGCTCGAACTGGTTGCCGCGATTGCGGATCTCGATGGTCAGGCGTTGTTCGATCAAGCGCAAATGCTCGTCGAATTGCCCGCACAGATTGGCGAAGCGGCGAGCTTCAAAAGGCTCGAGGATGAAACGATGTGGTTCTATGGGTGCGTTCAAGGTCGTATTTAGCCGCCCTGGGGCAATTGAGATGAAATCAAGGATAACGCCAGTGGGCTGGGTGCGAAAGCTCTTAAATGAGGCAACCCGATTCCCGCCTCTGGCGCTGTACCTGTGGGAGCGGGCTTGCTCGCGAAGACGGAGTGTCAGTCGACATTATTGGTGCTGACAGACCGCCTTCGCGAGCAAGCCCGCTCCCACAGGGATATTCGGTGTTATTGGATCAGCGAACCCCGCAGCGAATGCGGCTGCGCGGCATCGATGTGCACGTCGGCGAACTGGCCGATCAGGGTCGGATTGTCGCAACGGAAGTTGACGATACGGTTATTCTCGGTCCGGCCTTGCAGCTCGCCCGGGTCTTTTTTCGAGTAGTCGGTCACCAGGATCCGCTGGATCGAACCGACCATTTGTCGGCTGATCTCGAAACCTTGCTGGTTCAAGCGATGTTGCAGGGCGTTCAGACGCTCTTTTTTCAGCTCTTCCGGCGTGTCATCGGCCAGGTCGGCGGCCGGTGTGCCCGGGCGTTGGCTATAGACGAACGAGTAGGAAAAGTCGAAACCGACGTCGGCAATCAGCTTCATGGTCTGTTCGAAGTCTTTCTCGGTCTCACCCGGGAAGCCGACGATGAAGTCCGAGCTGATGCAGATTCCCGGCACGGCGGCGCGCAGCTTGCGCAGTTTGGATTTGTATTCCAGCGCGGTGTGGTTGCGTTTCATCGCGGCGAGGATGCGGTCCGAGCCCGACTGCACTGGCAAGTGCAGGTGCTTGACCAGTTCCGGCACATCGGCGTGGGCCTGGATCAGGCTGTCGGAAAATTCCAGCGGATGCGACGTGGTGTAGCGGATGCGGTCGATGCCATCGACGGCGGCAACCACGCGGATCAGCTCGGCCAGATCCGCCAGGCGCCCGTCATGGGTGAGGCCGCGATAACCGTTGACGTTCTGCCCCAGCAGTGTCACTTCGCGCACGCCGTTTTCGGCCAGGTGAATGATCTCGGCAATCACGTCGTCGAACGGCCGGCTGACTTCTTCGCCGCGGGTGTAGGGCACCACGCAGAACGTGCAGTACTTGCTGCAGCCTTCCATCACCGACACGTAAGCGCTCGGGCCGTCGATGCGCGGCTCGGGCAAATGGTCGAACTTTTCGATTTCCGGGAACGAGACATCGACTTGCGGCAGCCTGGTGATGCGCGCGGCGTCGATCATTTCCGGCAGGCGGTGCAGGGTTTGCGGGCCGAACACCACGTCGACGTACGGCGCGCGATCGCGGATGGCCGCGCCTTCCTGGCTGGCCACGCAACCGCCGACGGCGATCACCATGTCCGGGTTGGCCAGCTTCAGTTCGCGCCAGCGCCCGAGCTGGGAGTAGACCCGGTCCTGCGCACGTTCGCGGATCGAGCAGGTGTTGAGCAGGATGACGTCGGCGTCTTCAGCGCGCGCGGTGACTTCCAGGGCCTGATGTTCGCCCAGCAGATCGACCATGCGCGAGCTGTCGTACTCGTTCATCTGGCAACCGTGGGTTTCGATGTAAAGCTTCTTGGCCATGGAAAGAGTCATCACGTGATTCAAAGAACCGCGCATTATAGGGAACATGTTCCAAGGTTCCTACCGCTGTGCGTCCGGCGGCTATGCTATAGTTCGCGCCCTCTTTTTTATCCCTCGATGTGTTACCCGCCCACCATGACCAAACGTGAAGCTCCAATCTACAAGGTGATTTTCCTCAACCAGGGCCAGGTGTTCGAAATGTACGCCAAGCAGATCTATCAAAGTGATCTGTGGGGCTTTCTGGAAGTGGAAGAGTTCGTCTTTGGCGAGCGCACGCAAGTGGTCGTCGATCCGAGCGAAGAAAAGCTCAAGGCTCAGTTCGAAGGCGTGGTGCGCAGTTTTGTGCCGATGCATTCGATCGTGCGTATCGACGAAGTCGAGCGTCTGGGGACCCCGAAAATCAGCGAAGCCCGCGGCGCGGTCGGCAATGTCATGCCGTTTCCGATGCCGATGCCTGAGAAGTAAGCCTCAAGATCGAGTCGCTCTGATCGCTGGCAAGCCAGCTCCTACAGATTTACGCGGACCTTGTAGGAGCTGGCTTGCCAGCGATGGTGTCAACCGCCACCAAGCAGAATTCAGGGAAGCGGCGCGAAAGGCGTACGCCCATCGGCACTCTGCAACTCCATAAGATACTTACGGAAAATTTGCCCGAGCACCTGGGTGGCAACCTCCAGTTCTTCGCGGGGCATTTTTTCGGTGACTTCGTCAGCGGTGTCCAGTGCATCTTCGGCGCCATTGACCGCCGCCATCTTCAGCAGGATATACGCCTGAACGTTATTGGCCGGTACGCCTTCGCCGTGGAAGAACATGGTACCGAGTTTGAATTGCGCCTGGGCGTGGCCTTGCAGCGAGGCCTTTTCGAAATAGCTCAGGGCTTGATTGAGGTCGCGCGGTGCGTTTTTGCCTTCGTAATAGAACTCACCCAACTCGTATTGCGCTTGCGCATCCCCTTCATCCGACGCTTTCCGGCAGGCGGCGATCGCCTGTTCCAGGTCTTGCGGCTGGGTATTGAGGGTGCAGCGACCCATCGCTGGGATCAACAACGAGTTGCCGCCTGCTTGTGCGTGCGCGAGCAGGGGCTGAAGAAGCAACAGGCAGCCCAGTGCAAGGGTGCGGCCGGTGCGGTTCATGGGAATCGACTTACCTCTGAAGGGCGCGCGGACCCATCGAGGGATCCAATAAGCGCGCATTATGAAATAAGCAGGGCCAACCTTACAAAGTCTTTACTCGTTTTTCTGCTGCGCGGGAAATATATCTCCCGTTTTGCGGAGGATTTTTGCTGAAAGTGTAGGAATGAAGGCGGGCGTGTAGGTGAAAGCTGACGCTGGCAATGGCCAACGTCAGCGCTACAGCGTTATTTCAAGGCTGCGAAGGCACGCTCGGCGGCGTCCAGGGTCAGTTTCAGTTCGGCTTCGCCGTGGGCGATCGAAGTGAAACCGGCTTCGAAGGCACTCGGTGCCAGGTACACGCCACCTTCGAGCATCAGGTGGAAGAAGCGGCCGAACAGGGCGGCGTCACTGGCCATCACGTCATCAAAAGTGACGATGTCGTCGGCGCCACTGAAGTACAGGCCGAACATGCCGCCGGCTTGCGTGGTCACGAACGGAATGCCCGCCGCATCGGCGCGCTGTTGCAGGCCGTCGAGCAGGCGAGTGGTGTAGTCGGTCAGCTCGGCGTGGAAGCCCGGACGGCTGATCAGGCGCAGGGTGGTCAGGCCGGCGGCCATCGCCAGCGGGTTGCCGGACAGCGTACCGGCCTGGTAGACCGGGCCCAGCGGGGCGATGCGCTGCATGATTTCACGCTTGCCGCCGAAGCAGCCGACCGGCATGCCGCCACCGATGATCTTGCCGAAGGTGGTCAGGTCCGGCGTCACGCCGTAGTACGCCTGGGCACCGCCGAGGGCGACGCGGAAACCGGTCATCACTTCGTCGAAAATCAGCACCACGCCGTGCTTGTCGCACAGGGTCCGCAGGCCTTCGAGGAAACCCGGTGCCGGCGGCACGCAGTTCATGTTGCCGGCCACTGGCTCGACGATGATGCAGGCCACGTCCTGGCCGACTTCGGCGAGCATGGCCTCAACGGCGTCGATGTCGTTGAACGGCAGGGTCAGGGTGTGTTTGGCGAACGCTGCCGGTACGCCGGCCGAACTCGGTACGCCCTGGGTCAGTGCGCCCGAGCCGGCCTTGACCAGCAGGCTGTCGGAGTGACCGTGGTAGCAGCCTTCGAACTTGATAATGCTGTCGCGGCCGGTGAAGCCTCGGGCCAGGCGAATGGCGCTCATGGTCGCTTCGGTGCCGGAGCTGACCATGCGCACCATTTCCATCGACGGCACGAGGGAGCAGACCAGGTCGGCCATCTGCGTTTCCATCTCGGTCGGCGCGCCGTAGGACAGGCCGTGCTCCAGCTGCTTGCGCACCGCGTCCAGCACGTCCGGGTGGCTGTGGCCGAGGATCATCGGGCCCCAGGAACCAACGTAATCCACATAGCGCTTGTTGTCTTCGTCGGTGACGTAGGCGCCTTCGGCGTGCTTGAAGAACAACGGCGTGCCGCCGACGCTCTTGAACGCGCGAACCGGCGAGTTCACGCCACCGGGAATGTGTTTCTGGGCATTGGCAAACAGCGTTTCGGAACGAGACATGATCGGGCTCTCAGATTTTAAGTAATTCGTTAAAGGCGCGGGCGCGGCGGGTGACTTCAGCCGTGCTCTCGGCGCCGAACAGGCCATGCACCACGGCCAGCAGATCGACCCCATGGGCCACCAGCGGGGCGGCGTTGTCCAGGGTGATGCCGCCGATCGCGCAGATCGGCAAGTGCAGTTGCTGGCGGGCCTGATCGAGCAATTCGAGGCTGCAGGTCGGTGCGCCAGGCTTGGTATTGGAATTGAAGAAGCGGCCGAAGGCGACATAACTGGCGCCTTCTTTGGCGGCCTGTTCGGCGAGCCCCAGTTGCGCGTGGCAGGTTGAGCCAATGATCGCATCGCGACCCAGCAAGGCACGAGTCGGCGACAACGGACCATCGGTCTGGCCCAGGTGCACGCCGACGTTCAGGCGTGCCGCCAGTTCGGCGTCGTCGTTGATGATCAACTGGGTCTTGTAACGTTCGCACAAATCGCGCAGTGCTTCGGCCTCGCGCAGGCGGCGGGCCTCATCACTGCTTTTGTCGCGGTATTGCAGCAGGGTGACGCCGCCTTCCAGCGCCGCCTCCACGTACGAAAGAAATTTACCGGCCAGCAACTGGCTGTCGGTAATGGCGTACAGGCCACGTAGTTTCATCGGACAAGCCTCACCGCATTACAAATGGAAGTTACGAACAGAAATCCAGCGGCAGGCGGCGCGGCACAAACTGGCCTTTGCCCAGCTGCTCGGCGTCACGCAGGGTGCGCCATGTGTAGTTAAGCGCGGTCTGCACGGCGCTGGCGAGGTTTTCACCCTGGGCCAGACGACCGGCCAGCGCGCTGGCCAGGGTGCAACCGGAACCGTGATAACTGCCGGGCAGGCGCTGGCAGGTAAAGGTTTCGCGCAGGCCGTCGCGGCTGTACAGGCGATTGTGGATTTCGGTTTCGTCGCCATGGCCGCCGGTGATCAGCAGGTGTTTGACGAACGGCAAGAGTTTTTCCGCGCACTCGTCCGCGGTGCCTTCGGGCAGTTCGGCGAGGATCCGGGCTTCGGGAAGGTTGGGGGTGGCAATGATCGACAAGGGCAGCAGGCGTTCGCGCATGGCGTAGCCGACTTCGTCCTTGCCCAGGCGTCCGCCGCCGCCGGCGCGCAGCACCGGGTCGCAGACCACTGGCAAATGCGGGTGCGCCGAAAGCAGTTCGACCACGGTGTCGACCATTTCCAGGGAACCGAGCATGCCCAGTTTGACCGCCGCGACTTCGGAATCGTTGAGCACGGCATTGGCCTGGGCCAGTACCCACTCACGGTCGAGGACGCGGAAGTCAGTGACATTGACGGTGTCTTGCACGGTCAGGGCGGTGACGGCCGGAGCCGCATGGCAACCCTGAGCGAGCAGGGCTTCGATATCTGCCTGCAAGCCGGCGCCACCACTTGGGTCGTGGCCGGAGAGACAGAGGACAACGGGGCGAGAGCTGTAGATATTCATGGTGCGCGAGCTTACCACCAAACATTCTTTTTCGGGTGCAGCGACACTCCATTGTGGCGAGGGAGCTTGTCGGATCGCCGCACCGTCCCGCTGGGGCGCGAAGCGGCCCAAAAAAACCTGCATGTTCATTGCGTCGACTGGTTTTACGACGGCTTCGCAGCCGAGCGGGAGCAAGCTCCCTCGCCACAGTCGTCTTCGTGCCACTGTTTGTGTTGCTGAAACGCCCGTCCTAGAGCCTTTTCAGGAAAAATTTCAATGGTGTTTAATGGCCACCAACGGCTATGCTAGAGTGGATCCAAACCAATAACAGGTG
Source organism: Pseudomonas sp. AP3_22 TE3818 (assembly GCF_053628995.1). NCBI lineage: Bacteria > Pseudomonadati > Pseudomonadota > Gammaproteobacteria > Pseudomonadales > Pseudomonadaceae > Pseudomonas > Pseudomonas sp. AP3_22 TE3818. The sequence goes on from NZ_JBRJHL010000001.1 coordinate 870,658, forward strand.
ATACCGGTTTTATGTCTGCTCAAAAGGAATGGGGGGCTTCCTGACAGAACCGGACAGGCCACGCTGGGGCTTCAATGCGCTATTTGCTGATGTTGCTGTTGTGTTTGCCCCTCCTGGCAAACGCCGTCGAGTTCGATGAGTTCACTCAGAGCCTCCCCTTGGGCCGAACCCTGCAGGTCTATGAGGACGCAGGTGGTCAGGCGACTATCGCGGATATTCGCGGGCAAGCGGCGGCCGGCAACTTCAAGGCGCACAACAAAGACACGCTCAACGCCGGGTACTCGCGCTCGGTGTTTTGGCTGAAAATCGACCTGCATTACCGCCCGACCGATCCGGCGGCGCAACGGACCTGGCTGCTGGAACTGGCCTATCCACCCCTCGATCATCTCGATCTCTATTTGCCCGATGCGGCCGGCAATTATCAGTTGGTCGGGCAGACCGGCGATGCCTTGCCTTTCGCCAGCCGCGAGATTCGTCAGAACAACTATCTGTTCGACCTGACGTTCAAACCTGACCAGGCCGAAACCGTCTTCCTGCGCTTGCAAAGCGAAGGCTCGATCCAGGCACCGGTAACCTTGTGGTCGAGCACCGCCTACCTCGAAGAGCAGCCCGTGCGCCTCTACGTACTGGGGCTGATCTACGGCGTATTGCTGGGGATGCTGGTCTACAACCTGTTCATCTACCTCAGCGTGCGCGACACCAGTTACCTCTACTACATCTTCTATATCGCCTCGTTCGGCTTGTATCAGCTGTCGGTCAACGGCGCGGCGGTGCAGTATTTCTGGCCGGACAACCCTTGGTGGGCCAACGCCGCGACGCCGTTTTTCATCGGCAGCGCGGGGCTGTTCGGCAGTCAGTTCGCCCGCAGTTTCCTGCAAATGGCTACCCACAGTCGCTGGCTCGACCGCTTGTTGCTGGCGCTGGTTGCCTTCGGTGCGCTGGTGGTCGGCCTGTCATTGATGACCAGCTACGCCCTGGCCTTGCGCCTGGCCACGGCTCTGGCGCTGACGTTCACGGTGGTGATTTTTGCCGCCGGGATCTTTGCCTGGTTGCGGGGCCTGCGCGTCGCGCGGTATTTCATTATTGCCTGGTCGGCATTTTTGCTCGGCGGCATCGTCAATACGTTGATGGTGCTGGGATACCTGCCAAACGTGTTCCTGACCATGTATTCCAGCCAGATCGGCTCGGCCATCGAAGTGGCGTTACTGTCCCTGGCACTGGCCGACCGCATTAACGACATGCGCGAGCAGCAGGCGCAGACGCTATTCGACGCTGGCCAGAAGCTTGAAATCCTCAACCAGCAACTGGCTCGCAGTAACAAGCTCAAGGACGAATTCCTGGCCACCCTGACCCACGAACTGCGCACGCCCATGAACGGTGTGATCGGTTCACTGGAACTGATGCAGACGGTCGAAATGGACCCAGAGCTTGAGCAGTATCAGCAGACGGCTTCGGGGGCGGCGCGGGACATGATGCGCATGGTCAACGGCATCCTGACCCTCACCGAACTGCAGGCCGGCAAGCTCCAGGCCTGCGCCGACACCTTCAGCTTGCGCGGCATGGTCGAGGCACTGCACACGCAGTTCGAGGGCAACGCTTCGAGCAAGTCGCTGGACTTCAAGGTCGACGTCGCATCCGGCGTGCCGGATCGCTTGCACGGCGACAACACCAAGATTGCGCAATGCCTGGAGTGTCTGCTGGACAACGCCATCAAGTTCACCCGGGTTGGCGGCCTGGCCTTGCGGGTGACCGGTAAGGCCGTTGAGCCCGACCGGCTGGCGTTGACCTTTGCGGTAATCGACACGGGCATTGGTTTCACCGATCTGGGTGAGGCCACGATGTATCAACGGTTCTTCCAGCTCGACGGCTCTATGACCCGTGAATACGGTGGCCTGGGTGTTGGCCTGGCGATTTGCCGACAGTTGGTGGAATTGCTTGGTGGACGCCTGACGCATCGCTCCGAGCCAGGACGCGGCAGCCGGTTTCAGCTGGATGTGGACGTCGGGCTGTCGGTGGCCGAACGCCCGCTGGCGCCATTGATGCCCCGGGATTTTCCGCGCCTGCGCTTGCCTCAGGATTGTGCCGTGATGTTGGTGGATGACAACAGCATCAGCCAGTTGGTGATGCGCGGCATGTTGCTCAAGCTGGGTTTTCGCGTGCGTACGGCCGACGGAGCCGATGTCGCGCTCGATCTCCTGCAGCGCGAAGTGTTTGACGCGGTGCTGGTCGATTGTCAGTTGCCGCGTCAGGACGGTGAGTCACTGTGCTGCCAGATCCGCGCGTTGCCGGGCTATGCCGAACTGCCGTTGTTCATGATCGCCCTGGGCGGTGACCGTGAACGCTGCCCGACCGGCGCGTTGATCGACTGCTTGAGCAAACCGGTGAAATTCGAAGACTTGCAGGCCGCGCTCTACCGTCGGGTGCTCTGCTCGCAACAGGGCGAAAGCGCCGACAATTAGGCGGATATGACACTTTGTTCGGCTGAGGGGCGGTGCTTAACTGAAGTCCCTTGGCCGACCAAAGGAACCCAGTCATGAACCTGCATCAGTTTGCCGAAACCCACGAAGTCACCAACCAGCCACCGTCACTGGACGGCGCCAACCTCTACCGCATCGACTTGCCGTTGCAGGAATGGTCGCGGCGGTTCGGGGCCGGTTGGGCCGAATCGCGGATCGACGCTTACGGCGCGCTGGCCGGTGGCCCGCTGATGGAAGCCGGGTTCCTCGCCAATCAGAACAAGCCGGTGTTCAACAGTCATGACCGCTTTGGTCATCGCATCGATCTGGTGGAATTTCATCCGGCCTATCACCAACTGATGCGCACGGCAGTCGAGCACGGCCTGACCTCGTTGCCCTGGGCGCATCCGCAGGACGGCGCTCATGTCGCCCGCGCTAGCATGTCGTATCTGCACAGCCAGGCCGAAGCCGGCAGTGGCTGCCCGTTGACCATGACCTTCGCCAGCGTTCCGGCCATGCGACTGCAACCGGACCTGGCGAAAAAGTGGTTGCCGAAAATCCTCGCCACCGAATACGACCCGCGCAACGTCGGCATGGCCCACAAGGCCGGGGTCACCATCGGCATGGCCATGACCGAGAAGCAGGGCGGCACCGATGTGCGGGCCAATACCACCAAGGCGTATCCGGTTGGAGCCAGCGGTCCCGGCCAGGCCTATGAGTTGGTGGGGCACAAGTGGTTTTGCTCGGCGCCGATGTGCGACGCCTTCCTGACACTGGCGCAGACCGACAAGGGCCTGACCTGTTTCCTGCTGCCGCGCCATCGCCCGGACGACACACGCAATCAGTTCTACATCCAGCGCCTGAAGAACAAGCTCGGCAATTGCTCCAACGCTTCGAGCGAAGTGGAGTTCCGCGGCGCACTGGCGTGGATGATCGGTGAAGAGGGGCGTGGCGTTCCGACGATCATCGAGATGGTCGCCATGACCCGCTTCGATTGCATGGTCGGTTCCAGTTCGCTGATGCGCCAGGCGCTGACCCAGGCCAGCCATCACTGCGCTCACCGTTCGGTCGGCGGCAAAGTGCTCAGCGAGCAGCCGTTGATGCAAAACGTGCTGGCGGACCTGGCGCTGGAAAGCGAAGCCGCCCTGGCCTTGAGCCTGCGCATGGGCCGGGCGCTGGATCATCTGGACGATTCGCAGGAAGCCAGGTTCGCCCGGTTGGTAACGGCGGTGGGCAAGTACTGGATCTGCAAGCGGGCGCCGGCCATGATCAATGAAGCCGCCGAATGCATGGGGGGGGCGGGGTATGTCGAAGACAGCATTCTGCCGCGGCTTTACCGCGAGGCGCCGGTGAATTCAACGTGGGAAGGTTCCGGCAACGTGCAGTGCCTGGACGTGCTGCGTGCCCTGTCAAAAGAACCGGGCGTGCTCGATGCACTGTTCAGCGAGTTGGGCGATGGCCATGGCGACCAGCGCCTTGCCGCGCACATCCAGCAATTGCAGGCGGCCTTCAAGGACACCAGTGACATTCAGTACCGCGCCCGGCAATTGACTGAAGACATTGCCTTGGGATTGCAGGCCAAGTTGCTGCTGGAAGCCGGGAATTCGGTGGTCAGTGATGCCTTCATCGCCAGTCGCCTGGACGGTGGCGGCCGAGTGTACGGCGCGTTGCCACGCGGCCTGGACGTGGAAGCGATTGTCGCCCGATCAACCCCGCAGGGTTTCTGATCCCAGGTGCAGGACGCCACTGGACCAATGTGGGAGCGGGCTTGCTCGCGAATGCGGTTTCACATTCAACCTTGATGTGACTGACAGGCCGCTTTCGCGAGCAAGCCCGCTCCCACATTTGATCTGCGGTGTGTCCCGGGGTTTGTGTAGCAATCACTGTTCCCGTGAAGCGACGATGCAGGCAAGATGAAGGTCTGCAAGTCAGAACACAGGATGCTGATCGTGACCGAAGCTTTTATTGTCGTTCAAACCGCCGAGCAAGCCGTGGATCGGCTCGCACTCTTGCACAATCGTGCAACCACCGCGCTGAGTCAGGCGCTCAAGCGTTACCTCAAGGACCGCGTCGAGCCTGATGCCGAGCAGCGGGCGTTGTTCCGTTATCCCGAGCTGCGCCTGACCTACCTTTGCCAGGGCGAAGTCCCGCAGACCACCCGTGCCTATGCCAAGGTCCAGCTGCCGGGCACCTACAGCGTCACCGTCACCCATCCGTCGGCTTTCCGTAAGTACCTGCTGGAACAACTGGTTCCGTTGATGCACGACTTCACCGTGACGGTGGAAGTCGGTGTCAGCCAGCAGAACATCCCGTATCCGTATGTGGTCGAGCAAGGCGATGAGCTGGGAGGTTCCGGCGTCACCGCCGCCGTGCTGGCGCGGGTGTTCCCGAGTACCGACCTGTCGGCCGCGACCGACGGCATTGCCGACGGTTTGTACGACTGGGAAAACACCGATCCGCTGCCGCTGGCCCTTTTCGATGCCGCACGGGTGGATTTCTCCCTGCGCCGACTGGTGCATTACACCGGCAGCGACTGGCGCCATGTGCAGCCGTGGATTCTGCTGACCAACTACCATCGCTATGTCGACCAGTTCATCGTCCACGGCCTGGAGCAATTGCGCAAAGACCCGCGCTTCGTGCGCATGGTGCTGCCGGGTAACGTGATCATCGAAAAAAGCATGGATCACGGCGAAGCGTCGGCGATTGCCGCCGGCGTGGTCTGGCACCGTTACCAGATGCCGGCCTATCACCTGATCGCCAGTGACGGCCACGGCGTGACCCTGGTCAACATCGGTGTCGGCCCGTCCAACGCCAAGAATATCACCGACCACCTCGCCGTTCTGCGCCCGCATTGCTGGCTGATGATCGGTCACTGCGGCGGCCTGCGTCAGTCGCAGACGATTGGCGACTACGTGCTGGCCCACGCCTACATGCGCCGCGACGGCATTCTCGACCGGGTCGTGCCGCCGAACATTCCGATTCCGGCCCTGGCCGAAGTGCAGATGGCGCTTCAGCAGGCGGCGGCCAACATCACCGGCGAGAAGGGTGACGAGCTGAAAAAACGCCTGCGCACCGGCACCGTGCTGACCTACGACGACCGTAACTGGGAGCTGCGCTGGGCCCAGGAACGGCCGCTGATCAACCTGTCCCGCGCCGTGGCGGTGGACATGGAAAGTGGCACCATCGCCGCCCAGGGTTATCGTTTGCGGGTGCCGTACGGCACGTTGCTCTGCGTCTCGGACAAACCGCTGCACAGCGAAATCAAGTTGCCGGGCTCGGCCAACGCCTTCTATGAGCGCGCGGTCAGCCAGCACTTGAAGATCGGTATCGAGGCGGTGGATCTGTTGCGCACCGAACTCAACTCACTGCACTCGCGCAAACTTCGCAGCTTCGACGAGCCGCCGTTCCGCTAACGGTTGTCATGGTCATTTGACGGTTGGGGCACTAGCATTGGCAGCCCTGACCGTTAGATGTTTCCTTTCTCATGTCTCGTCCTCCTCAACGCCCCGTTTCCCGCCGCCCAGGCACGAAACCATCGCCTGCAGCCCCGCGCCGTGTCGCCAAGGCACCACCGGCCGAGCCGAAGCTGATCCTGTTCAACAAACCCTTCGATGTGCTGACGCAGTTCAGCGACGGCGAAGGGCGAGCGACGCTCAAGGACTACATCGATGTACCGGGGATCTATCCGGCTGGACGGCTGGATCGCGACAGTGAAGGCTTGTTGCTGCTGACCAACGACGGTCAGCTTCAGGCGCGAATCGCCGACCCGAAGCACAAATTGGCCAAGACCTATTGGGTGCAGGTCGAAGGCGAGCCGAGCGCCGAGCAATTGCAGCGCCTGCGTGACGGCGTCGAATTGAATGACGGCATGACCTTGCCCGCCGAGGCGCGACAACTGGACGAGCCCGAGCTATGGCCGCGCAATCCACCGGTGCGCTTTCGCAAAAGCGTGCCGACCAGTTGGCTGGAGTTGGTGATTCGCGAAGGGCGCAACCGGCAGGTGCGGCGCATGACCGCTGCGGTCGGTTTGCCGACCTTGCGCCTGGTGCGCGTCAGAATCGGTGACTGGACGATCGAAGGGCTCGATCAGGGCCAGTGGAAAGAAGTACCGGCGCGCTTATAAGGCGCCGGATTCGATCAGGCCGATCACCACGCTCTTGATGATGAACGCGGCCACGCCCAGGCCCAGCACGAAGAACAGGATGAACGAGCCAAAGCGCCCGGCCTTGGACTTCTTCGCCAGATCCCAGACGATGAAACCCATGAAAATGATCAGGATCGTGACCAGACCGGTCATCATCCACTCTTCAAAGACTGCAGGATCCATCGAACATCTCCAGCGCGGGCGAGGCTAAAAGGGCGCGAAGATTATACGCTTCGCTGGCTGCGTGCAGTATTGACCTGCGTCGGTGTGTCGCAGTCATTCGTCGCCTGTGCCTGCCCCATCGCTGGCAAGCCAGCTCCTACAAGTTTTTGTGTTGATCCCAATAATGTGACCGACTCAAAACCTGTGGGAGCTGGCTTGCCAGCGATGGCGTACTTAGCTACGTAAATGAGTCAACGGCAGTTCGGTGCTGTTGAGCACCTGGTTCAGCACAAAACTCGAACGCACGCTGGTCACGCCTTCAATCCGGGTCAGATGCCCGAGCAGCAGTTTCTGGTAGTGATCCATGTCCGGCACCACGACCTTGAGTTGATAGTCGGCATCCATCCCCGTCACCAGGCTGCATTCGAGCACTTGGGGCAAGGTGCGAATGGCCGCTTCGAAGTTCTCGAAACGTTCCGGCGTATGACGGTCCATACCGATCAGCACGTAGGCCGTCAGGCTCAGGCCAAGCATTTTGCGGTCGAGCAGGGCGACCTGACGGGAAATGTAGCCGTCGTCTTCCAGTTGCTTGACCCGCCGCGAGCACGGCGAAGGCGACAGACCAATGCGCTCGGCCAACTCCTGGTTGGAGATGCGTGCGTCGCGCTGCAATTCCGCCAAAATACTCAGGTCGTAACGATCGAGCTTGCTCATCAATCAGTCCTTTGTCGTAACTATTGCGGCAGATTATGTATCCGGGGTTAAAAATTGCGCAAGTGATGTTTAATTGAGCAATCTTCGCAATCCTCTGTCGGCACTCACGGCCTATTCTTATCACCAGAATCACTGCTCGGACAAACAGTCCAGTGCGGCTCGCCCAATCAGGCCCGCCGCGGTCGCCACCCCCACCGGGGATGTGCCGGCCCCCGAGCTACACACTGTCCAGAAGACGGCGTGAGGTGAGCCGGCGCCACAAGCGTTGAGCCAGGACGAAGTTCTCCAAGGGGAGGCCGACGGGTCTCCCTTTTTTCTTGCGTGGAATTTGACCCTCCTGGTCTCAATAAATAAGTTGCGTGACTGATAACCTGTCGCAGAACCGGCCACTGCTTTCCCAGTCTTACGTACAGGCCCTAACACGCAATGAGGATAAGCATGAAATCGCGCATCTGGCGTTTGGCCGGTGTTGGTTTGCTGTGTGTCAGTGTCACTGCGCAATCGCTGGCCGATGAGCAGCAAAACCGTGGCCATGATGGCGGGCAGCACGGTCAGGATGGGCATCAGGTTGGTAACCAGGGGGGTAGTCAGGGCCATGGTGGCAACAACCAGCCACGTCCGCAGAACGGCCCGCCACAGAACCCGCCGCGTGCGCAGAACAACGACAACCGCCAGTACGAGCACAACGGCCAGAATCAACATCAGAACAATAGCCAGAGGCAGCCCCCTCCCGCGCCGGATTTCAACAGCCCGGTTCGCTCACCACCGCCACCGCCGCAGGCACCGGCCACTGACATGCCGATCCAGCCTCGCCCCGACACCGTGCGCCAGACCCAGCCGCCGCGGCGCGGTGACTACCAGGATCAGCACTACCAGGATCAGCCGCATCGCAACGATTACAATCAGCGCTGGAAGGGCTATATCGGTGCGCCGACCAATGACAATCACTGGGACGGACGCCCGGGCGGACACGGTAACGGCTGGGGGCCAGGTCCCAGGTATCGCCCCGGCCAGGTGATCGATCGCTTCCCCGAACGTAACTTCCGCGTGCCTTACCGTGGCATGGATTACTACTATTCCGGTGGCTACTGGTATCGCCCGCTGGGTCCGCGTTATGAGGTGGTAGAGCCGCCACGCGGGATTCGCGTCAGCTACCTTCCTGATTATGCCGAGCAGGTGTGGATCGGCGGGGCGCTGCTGTTCCTCGCGGCCGGTTCGTATTACGCCTATCAGGAGAGCACCCGGGATTACGTTGTGGTCGAGCCGCCGGTTGGTCAGCCGCAGTCGCCACCCCTGGCCGCCAGCAATGGTTATGACGTGGAGGCGTACCCGGCCAACGGCCAATCGCCGGAGCAGGTCAGTCGCGATGGCTACGAGTGTTATCAATACGCGGTGCAGCAGAGTGGTTTCGATCCACGCACCGCCACCTACCAGCCAGACCCGTCGGTGGTGCAAACCTACCGACAGGCCCAGGGCAGTTGCCTGAGCAGTCGTGGTTATCAGGTGAACTACTGAGCCCGAGCGGTTTTCACCACTTCCTGCGGGTCGGCGTGCACCAGCACTTCAGCTCGCGGGTAGGCGGTGTGAATGGCGGCGGCCGCCTGATCGCTGATGCCGTGGGCGACTGACAGCGTCAGTTCCCCCGGCAGCTCCAGATGCAACTGTACAAACCACTGGTTGCCGGAGATTCGCGTGCGCAGGTCATGGGCACCCAGCACGCCGGGCACGCTGCACGCCAATTCCAGCATGTGCTGGCTGACCTCCGGCGGCAGTTCTTCATCCATCAATACCGCAAAGCTCTCCCGGGCGATCTGCACTGCGCTCCACAGAATGTAGGCGGCGATTCCCAGACCGAACCAGGGGTCGACCTGATGCAGGCCAAACCCGGCCAACACCAGCGCGATCAGAATGCTGCCGTTGAGCAGCAGGTCCGAGCGGTAGTGCAGGGAGTCGGCGCGCACCGCGTTGGAGCCGGTGGCCTTGACCACCCGATGTTGAAACATCAACAACGCCAGGGTCAGTACGAGGGACAACACAATCACGCCGATACTGATCCACGGTGCGCCGACCGGTTCGGGATGTTTGAGCCGATCATAGGCCTGCAGTGCAATCAGTACTGCACTGCCGCCAATGAACAACGCCTGGGCCATGCCCGCCAATGACTCGGCCTTGCCGTGCCCGTAGCGATGATCATTGTCGGCGGGGCGCAGGGCGTAATGCACCGCCAGCAGGTTGAGCAATGACGTGACGCCGTCGAGTGTCGAGTCGGTGAGCCCGGCGAGCATGCTCACCGAGCCGCTCAGCCACCAGGCGATGGCTTTGGCGACAATCAATGTGCACGCCACCGCCACCGAGGCACGGGTCGCCAGCCGCAGCAGGCGGGCGTGTTCGGAGCTGGAGGTCATAGTGGCCATCGTTCCTTGAAGAGTCCTTTCGCGTGTAGGGATTACGCCGCCGGTTGCAGGCCGAACATCGCCAGTTGCTGGGCGCTGCCTTTGCTCTGGATCAGGCGTGGATCGTCTAGCGGGAAGCTGCGGCCCAGCTCGTTTTCCAGAATAGTCTGCAACTTGCGGTTATCGACCTGGCCGTCGGGGCCGATGGCGTCCTTGAGTTTTTGCGGATCGACCTGGGCGGTCTTGCCCGGTTCGAAATAAATCGCGCCGGTGGCAAAGTCCACGGCAAACGCGATCAGGCCGGGGATGATGTAGAACAGCAGGCCCACGGCATCGAGCGCGGCGATGGCCGGGTCGATCTTGCCTTCGATCTGGCCACGGCGGTCGGGGTAGAAAATCGACCCGCAGGCGGTCACTTGAGTCAGCAAGGTGGCGACCAGAACACCGCCAATCAGGCGAAAGGGAGCACGCATATGAAATCTCCTGGGTAATCTCGAAACGTAACGTCGTCGGTATGAATTAGGACCGTGATTAACGCCACGCAGTTCGCCGTTATACTCGCGGCTCTGTTTGGGAGCCAGCATGATTTCTTTGCCAATCGATGAAGTTTTACCCGCCCTGCGTGAAGCCCTCGCTACACGCCACGAAGCCGTGCTCGAAGCACCGCCCGGCGCCGGTAAAACCACCCGCGTCCCTTTGGCTTTGCTCAACGAGCCGTGGCTGGCCGGGCAGACCATCCTGATGCTTGAACCCCGCCGGTTGGCCGCACGCGCAGCGGCGGAGCGGCTGGCCAGTGAGCTGGGGGAAAAGGTCGGCGAAACCGTGGGCTATCGCATTCGCCTCGACAGCAAGGTCGGTCCCAATACCCGAATCGAAGTGGTCACCGAAGGCATCCTCACCCGGCGCCTGCAGGATGACCCGGCGCTGGAAGGCGTGGGCCTGCTGATCTTCGACGAATTCCACGAACGTAGCCTCGACGCTGACCTGGCCTTGGCCCTGAGCCTCAATGGCCGCGAACTGTTCCGTGACGACCAGCCGCTGAAAATCCTCTTGATGTCCGCCACGCTTGAAGGCGAACGCTTGGCCGGGTTGCTCGACGACGCGCCGATCCTGCGCAGCGAAGGGCGCATGTACCCGGTGGCGATGCGCTGGGGCCGGCCGTTCCAGGCCGGTGAATTCATCGAGCCGCGCCTGGTGCAGACCCTCCTCGAAGCTTTGAACGACGAGACTGGCAGCGTGCTGGTGTTCCTGCCGGGGCAAGCGGAAATCCGCCGCGTGCATCAGCAATTGGCCGATGCCTTGGGTGACAACCCACAGGTTCTGTTGTGTCCGTTGCACGGTGAACTGGACCTGACAGCGCAACGGGCAGCGATCGATCCTGCGCCGCCGGGCAAGCGCAAAGTGGTGCTGGCCACCAACATCGCCGAAACCAGTTTGACCATCGACGGCGTGCGCGTGGTGATCGATGCCGGGCTGGCGCGGGTGCCGCGTTTCGACCCGGGCAGCGGCATGACGCGTCTCGACACCCAGCGCATTTCCAAGGCCAGTGCGACCCAGCGCGCGGGCCGGGCCGGGCGTCTGGAACCCGGTGTTTGTTATCGCCTGTGGTCCCAGGACCAGCACGAGCAACTGGCGGCTTATGGCAGTGCGGAAATCCTCTCGGCGGACCTTGCCGGGCTGGCCCTGCAATTGGGACGCTGGGGTGTGACACCCGGGCAACTGGTGTGGCTTGACGTGCCACCGGCCGCCGCTTATGCACAGGCTCAGGATCTGCTCGAACGCCTGGGTGCACTGGACGGTGAAGCGCTGACCCGTCACGGCCAGGCCATGGCCGAACTGCCGGCCCATCCGCGTATCGCGCATTTGCTGTTGCGCGGCCAGGCGCTGGGTCTGGCGGAAATGGCGTGCGACGTCGCCGCACTGCTCGGCGAACGCGACATTTTGCGTGGTGGCGGGGCGGACTTGCACAGCCGACTGGTATTGCTGTCTGGCGAAGAACGCGCCGCACGTGGCGCGCAGGGTGGCGTGCAACGCGCACGGCAACTGGCGCGGCAATACCGTGGTTACTTGCGCGGCAAAGCCTCGGAGCCGGTCAGCGACCCTGATCACCCGCGCTGGCTCGGTGCGTTGCTGGCGCTGGCCTATCCCGACCGCGTCGCCCAACAACGGCGTGCCGGTGGTGCGGAATATCGCCTGGCCAACGGTCGTGCCGCGCTGTTCGCCGAGGCCGACAGCCTGATGAAGCAGCCGTGGCTGGTGATCGCCGATCTGGGCAGTCGCCAGGGCCAACGTGAAGAGCGGATTTACCTGGCGACGGATTTCGATCCGGCGCTGTTCGACTCAGTGCTGGCCGAGCAGGTGCGTTGCGTCGATCAACTGGATTGGGATGAGCGCGAAGGTGTGCTGCGGGCCGAGCGTCAGCGCAAGGTTGGCGAATTGATCCTCAGCCGTGAACCACTCACCGGCCTCGACGAAAGCGCCCGCAGCCAGGCGCTGGTGAATCTGGTGCGGCGCAAAGGCCTTGAGCTGTTGCCATGGACCCCGGAGCTGCGTCAGTGGCAGGCACGAGTGGCGTTGTTGCGGCAACTGGACCTCGCCGGCAAGGGCGAGAGCGAGTGGCCGGATGTCAGCGATGCCGCGTTGCTCAAAAGCCTGGAACACTGGCTGATGCCGTATCTGGGCAAAGTGTCGCGTCTCAGTCACTTCGCCAATCTGGACCTGTCGAGCATCGTCCACAACCAGTTGCCCTGGCCGCTGCCGCAGCGGCTGGACGAGTTGGCGCCGCATCATTTGAGCGTGCCCTCGGGCTCGTCGATTCGCCTGGACTACAGCGAACAGCCGCCGATCCTGGCGGTGCGACTGCAGGAGTTGTTCGGCCTGGCCGAAACCCCGCGCATCGCCGGCGGGCGGCAAGTCGTGAAACTTCATCTGCTGTCACCAGCACGTCGGCCAGTGCAAGTGACCCAGGATCTGGCCAACTTCTGGCGCAGCACCTACGCCGAAGTGAAGAAGGATTTGAAGGGACGTTATCCGAAGCATTATTGGCCGGATGATCCGCTGGTGGCCGAAGCCACCGCGCGGATCAAGCCACGGCGGTAATCGCTGCTTCAGGCTGAGATCCATTGATCTTGAAAAGGTGCCAAAGGTCGCACCCGATGTAGGAGTTGCGGCAGGCTGCGATTTTTTACGCTTCTACTCAGGTGGGGCGACCCGGTCCAGGGCTCTATTTACCGCCAACTCTCCCAGCAAAATGACCTGTGCAATGCCCAGCAGCGTATTGCGACTGGTCCCCTCCGTACGATCTGCCAGATCCAGGGTCATGACATTGGCCGAGGCCATTGACTCGCAGGCATGAGCCAGCAAGGTTTCGGTATCGAGTTCCGGATTTACGATGAACATGCTGCAGAGTTTGCGGGGAGTGGCCTGTATGTCCGCGAATGAGGGGATGCGCTCTGAAGGTGTTTCCGAATAGTTGTTCGGCGGATTCGGTGTAGGTTTGATCATAAATGCTTCCCTTTAATAGTGGGGCCGCACCATCTCGCGACTAAACGTAGGGGTGGCGGCTGCGCGCAAGTTAGTCGACCGGCAAGGAAAGCAAAAACCGGCGCGTCCGAAGACGCCAAGCGCACAGCCACCATCAAGCGCAGGCTGATACCTGACTGATGATACTCATGCGACCGCTTTAACCTTGCCCGGGCGACTAAACCCGATCACTGGCAATCAGTGACGCGAATCAAGTTACCGAGCGGCCCTAGGGCGCACAAGCCGGCGGATTCTGGCGTAACCGTAGGCAACGACGCAAGGTGGTGTAGCTTTCGTGAAGTAACCTTGAGGGCGTTTAAACAAGTAGTTGCTTGCCCGCAAAAAAACGCTGTGAACAAAAGCCGAAAACCCCTCGCCACAACCTGCGGACAAGTCCGTTCAAGGCCTGACAGATCAGGCGCACAGTCAATCCGGACCCATCCTACGTGCCTTCGGGATATTTCCTATTTCAACGTTTTCGAGCTTCTAGAAAGCTGTCGGACCTTCATCACTCTGAACTGACCGAGCATAAATCTGATGCCCCGGACGTGCGCATCTCTCTAGTTGAACCCTTTTGCAAAACAAGGAGCGACATGCAACATGGCCAGCGTTCTTTCTCGACTTTTTGGACTCCACAAGTACGACACGACTTCGCGATCTGATGCACCGCAGGTCTCAAACTTGCCGGAGCCTGATAGCCGTTCTCTCCCCACATCGCCGGCGGCAGAGCCCGCCACCCGTACACTGCTCCCTCTGAAAAACTGGTGCCATCCGTTCAAGGACAAACGCGATTCGCTGGCGCAGTTGACTCACATGGCCAATGCCAATGCTGGTTTCTATCCAATTGGCCGCAACGGGCTGTTTCACGGCGGCGTGCATTTCGACAGCGGTACTGCTGGCACTCTCGATCAATCCAGTGTGCACTACCTGGCCGACGGTGAAGTGGTGGCCTACCGCATCGACACACAGTCACCGACCACGCGCTACTTCGTCGAAGAAACGGTCGAGAAACCCTTCTCGCGCAATTTCGTCCTGGTGCGCCATCGTCTTCAGCCACCGAAGATAGATGGCAGTACGGACATTCCACCGAGCCTGACTTTTTACAGCCTCTACCTGCATCTGCAGGATTGGGCGAAGTATCAGCAGGATTCCACCCTGCCCAGGCCGAGTTACTGGCCCGAGCGTCCGACCTATCGCGTGAGGCAGACGGCAGACGATTTTCTCCCCGGCCAGCCTGAGCAGCGTGGTTTGAAGGTGCACAACCAGTCGAAAGGCCAGGTAATCGATTTCCTGCCGCGAGGGGCCGAAGTGGCTATCAGCGGCACCGGACAATTTCGCAAGTTGGAGAGCAGTCTGGGACCGGCCAAGCTGCTCAACCCCGATGGCTCTATCAAGGGCTATCTCTCTACTCAGGTGCTCAAACACCCAGACCGCAAAGAAACCCGCATCAGTTCATCGAAGAAGTTGGTCAACGTTCGGGCCGAGCCGGTAATTTCTGCTGATAACGTAATTTTCGATCTGCCGGTTGACTCGGAAGTAGCGGTCAGTGGCGAAGGCGAGTTTCGCAAGCTCGAACGCATCAATCAGTATGTGCATTTTGATTCGTTGGAAGGTGCCATTGAGCCGGTAGCGGCAGATCAGGTAGTGGTGCTTGACGAGCCCATGGCGATCAAGGCTGGAGACTTGATCGGCCATCTCGGCCTGTATCAGGATGGCGACGCGAATCAACCGGAAAAAAAGTTGCACCTTGAAACCTTCAGTGGCGACGACGTCGAGGCGTTCATCGAAGCCAGTCGATTGTGGGCCAAGCGCCTGCCGGAAAAAGACAGAACCTGGCTGAAACTCGCCAAGGGCACCCCGGTGGTGCCGCCTGAAGGAAATACCACCGCCGCACTGTTACAGGCGTCGAGTGCTTCCAGCCCGCACAGTGCCGCCGATTTGCTGATCCCCAGGAAGGTGCTCGATGAGCTTCCGACTGCTCAAAAAATCCATGTGCCCGCGAGCCCGACGCGCAAAGCTCGTACCTGGTATCACCTGAAAAATTTGCTTCATGACGCCGACAACAATCTTCTCGACGGCTGGGTGTGTGAAGAGTCCGGCGTAACGCCTTGGGTCAGTCCGTGGGCTTGGGAAGGCTACGACGTCATCATCGACTACAGCAGACCCAAACACTTGCTGGCCTCTTTTCTCAGCGCTGTCGACGGTCTCAACGACGCGCAACGCGAGCGTTATCGCCCCATTGCCGAAAAAGACGACAAGGGCCCAATGAAAAGCCGGTTGTACGAGATCATCGATCGCAACCGCGACGGCAAGATGACGGCCACTGAACTGCAAGCTGCCCTTGAGCGACCGGCTCATGCGCAGTCGATTTCGCAGATGATCCTTTACAAGGAAAGCGAGTGGTTTCAGCAGCCAAAAATATGGGACGCACTGGATGAATTGCTCGGCCATAGCGGCTCGACGCCGCATCTGAATTGGCTGGCGGAGAAGCAGCGGATAGCGCAGTTGGGGTGGTGGAGGGAAGTGGCGGAAAAAGTGGGGTTGCCTTCTTGGGGGAGTGCGTATCACTTTCATCCGATTGGGTTAGCCACAAGATTTAATACTGAGTGCCCAAAAGAATGTGTTGTTGAAACCTATACGCTGGAGGGATTGGCTGGTTTCCTTGTCGTCTCAAAAGAATCATTTCAGTTTATTTTGGAAAAGGAAGGGTATAGCAAATACCCTTACGTGCCGGCTGGTGCTAGCGGAGTTACTATTGGATATGGGTATGATTTGGGGCAACAATCGGTATTGCAAGTTCGTCAAGATCTTGCTCAGCTCTATGCTCAGTCCGATATTGAAGCTTTAATAGGTGCTGTCGGGAGGCAAGGGGACCAAGCCAGAAGCATCTTAAGTTCTGTAAGCCATATATCTGTTAGCAAAGAAAATTCTATAGCTCTTGCCGTGAGAATGAAAAAACGCTATGCGCAGTTAGTGATTGACGCTTATCCCGGAGTGATGGATTTGCATCCGCATTGCCAAGGAGCGTTACTGTCTCTTGTGGTCAATAGAGGAAACTCATTTTCTCGACCAACTACTGATTCTCGATTGGAAATGAAGCAAATTAACGACGATTTATTGAGTCGAACTCCCGAGAACATTCCATCTAGACTGCGCTCGATGAAAAGACTTTGGGAGGGAAAAGCCGGGCTTGGAGGGCTAATAACCCGACGAGAAGATGAGGCTAAACTTTTTGAGAGAGGTTTGAAATGCGATTGCTGGCACTAACGTTTTGCGCTTTCAGTGTTTTTTGGATTTCGTCATCTTTTGCTGACGGAGGCTGCAATAAAAATAGCTTTATCACTAAAGACATTTTGCAGTGTGCGGATGTTGTGTACAAAAAAGTTGATAAAAAACTTAATGATCAATATTCGGCGCTGGTTACGGACCCAAAATTTCTTCATAGAGATTTGCTTTTGGATGGTGAGCGCGCTTGGATTAGATATAGGGATGTTTATTGCGAAAATGTTTACGATTCTATATTGCCAGGTGAAGAGGCTGGAATTGAGAGAATAGCGTGTCTAGCTTCTTTGACAACATCAAGATTGATGGAGTTGTTGTATTTGGATATAGGCATTAGCGGAGATGGCTTCTATAGCTCACTTTCTATTATGGGTGGGGTTTCTTCTATGGCGAGGGAGGAAGTATTTTCGCGCATAGAAAATTTAGAAAAATCTCCTGAAGAGACTGAGTACTATAAGAAAAATTGTGAGTTAACAAACGCTATTCATTCAGAAGAAGAAAGAATCTGTCGGATTCGAATGAAATTTCAGGCGATGTAGGTGTGAGGCTATGTGGTGAAAGATGATGGTGTGGTTAGAACGTCCGATTTTATATTTTCGCCTAATAGTAACTTCACATATGGCGTTCCTAATTTGAAACGAGGATAAGTTAATCATGCCAATCAGACTGGATAAAATGCCTCCTCTCGCACTGCGTCCTCAACGACCTCGGTTCTTATTTTGGCTTGGTATGTTGTTGCTCTGTTGTTTGCTGGGAACGGTAGGGACGCTGCTGTTCGGTGACGAAACGTTACCCGAGCGACCTTCGGATTTCTGGACCTTGGCCTTGGGCATCCCATTCCTGGCTTGGTGCGTGCTGGGATTCGGACGAGTGCTGTTGCACGTCGGCGAACATGGTGCCGCCGATGGATGGGATGACGCTCGTGAAGAAGACATGAACCGCAAGATTCGTCAGGGACGTCGCTCGCAACAGGTGTTGGGCGTGAGCTTGCAGACTGCTCTTGGAGAACCTGCGGATGATCCGAAAATACAACTGGACGCTCTGCTGAGTGGGACGACGGCGCTGAAGTCACAAGCGTCCAGGATGGATGGCGAAACACTTCGCCATAGTTGTTTATCGTGCGATGCAGATGAAAATCCGGAAGCAATATTGCTGAGTATATGGGCGCAGACGCTCGCTGACCTTGCACCCACTTTGGCGCTGTTGCCTGATGATCAACCTTTGGCCCTGTTGCTGGACGTCGATACCGGTTTGCCGGAGAAGCAATGGCGCCGGGTTTGGAAGCAGGCATGGCGCGAATCGGGCATTCGCCAGCCCATAACCTCCGTCGATGGCAGCGGGCTGGCGGCATTGGACTATTGGCTCGACCAGCGTATTGGTGATCGAGCGATGCTGCTGGTGGTGGCCATGCAGTTTGCGCCGCAGCAGCCTCAGGGCACGGCGGAAGCCGCTGTCGGATTGTTGTTTGGCAACCGTCTGACGCAAACCAGATTACCGCCGATAGCCTATCTTCACCGCCCGGAGCAGGAGCGTAAGCCCACCGCCGATGACCTGCTTTACGCTACGCGCCAGGCTCTTGATTGGGTGCCGCTTGAATCGACATCAATCGAACAAGTTTGGCGAGTGGGTATTGACGCGCGACGGGCTGCCGCCCTTGCAGGCGTATTGTCTGAAGTTCCCATGTCAATCAATAGGTCGGGATTGTGCAACCTCGATGCAATGCTGGGGCATCCAGGCTGCGCTTCGCCTTGGTTAGCCGTCGCTGCCGGGCCGCAGGCGATTCGGCGCGGTGTCGGGCCGCAATTCATCTTCAGTGGCGGCGCGGCTGCGGCTGGTCTGTGGGGCGCGGTGTTGATTCCGGTGTCACCACTTTTGGAACAGGCGTCTTGAACGTAGTTCTGCCGGTCAATTCTATTGCCTGCCAGATGAATATCTCACCGGAAAGCGTGTGCATGTACAGCAAAAACCTGTACCTGAAACTGGAAGTGGGATCGCAGTCGGAGTTGTTTGCGCAGTTTATCGAATTGTTGTGCAGGCATTAAAAAGTCAAAAGATCGCTGGCAAGCCAGCTCCTACAGGGGAGGGTGCGAGCTGTCGGATTTGGCGGTTAGTTGTTCACGGCAATAGTCGGCAAACAACTGCGCCGGTTTGGTCAGTTGCCCACGCTTGAGCCAGGCCGCCACCAACCCGGAGCCGGTGACGTCTTCGGCGATGTCCACGCACACCACTTTCTGCCCGTCGTAGGTGCACTCCGAATGCGGCTTGGTCACCAGGATCGAGAAACCAAAGCCTTGTCCGACCATGCCGCGCACCATCTCGATCGATGGCGAGCTGAAGGCAATGCGCGGGGTCAGGTCCAGCTCTTCGAACAGGCTGACGAAATAGGTCCGGCTCGGCTGCACGTCCAAAAGAATCATCGGCTCCAGGCACAGGTCCCGCAGTGAGACTTGTGCCTGCTGGGCAAAACGGTGATCGGCCGGCAGCAGGGCGTAAGGCCGTTGCGCCGGCATCAAGGGTTCGGTTGCGATGGTGCCGTCGAGATCGTGCTCATAGAGGATCGCCAGATCGAAGGCGCCGGAGGTCAGGCCCTGCACCAGTTCTTGCTGCTCGCCGTCGCGGATGCGGATTTCCACTCCCGGGTACAGCGCCGAAAACCCGGCGATCAATTGCGGCAGGTACAGCGGCGCGACGGTTTCGAAGCAGCCGATATCGATCTGCCCGGACACCACATCGTTGTCGGCCAGGGCGTTCTGCTCGAACTCCTTGGCCATGCGCAGCAGTTCCTGGGCCTTGCGGTAGAAGCGTGCACCGCTGGGCGTCAATGACACGCCCTGGGCGTGATGGCGAATCAGCAGTTGCACGCCGAAGCTGTCTTCCAGCCCTTTGATGGCCGTGGAGATCGACGGCTGGGCGATGTACAGCTTGCGCGAGGCCTCGGCGACGCTGCCGCACTCGACGGTGGTAATGAAGTATTTCAGTTGACGCAGATTGTAGGCAGCCACAGCAAACCTCGGGGGGAGAACGAATCAGGCATCCAGGCAATTTGCGCGCCACCCCTATCCGCTCGGGTAGCGATTTGTTGTGGTTGAACAATAACCACATGCTGCGCCAGAAGGGAGATTGGCTACGTAGTTTTTTCTTGGCCTGCGAACACATTTTTACTGGTTTTCCACCGCTCGGGCCTGAGCGACTATCCAATACACAAGAATGTCCTCTGGAGCATCCGAACGTGTTCGAGCTTGAGTATTGGCAACGCAAAGCCGCTTCCCTGCGGTTTCCTGACCAGGCCGTAATCGACGGCCAGCGCCGAGCGGCACAATCGGGGCAGACTTTCGCCGCGATCAACCCCGCCACGGGGCAATGCCTGGCCAATGTCGCGGCCTGTGGCGAGGAAGATGTGAACGCGGCGGTGCGCAATGCGCGGCAAGTGTTTGAAGCCGGCACCTGGTCGGCACGTTCGCCGACCGAACGCAAACAAGTGCTGCTGCGCCTGGCCGACTTGATCCTCGAAAACCGTGAAGAACTGGCGCTGCTCGATTCGCTGAACATGGGCAAGCCCGTCACGGACGCCTACAACATCGATGTGCCGGGTGCCGCCGGGGTGTTCCGCTGGTACGCCGAGAGCCTCGACAAACTCTACGACCAGGTGGCACCGAGTGCGCAGAACGTGCTGGCGACCATCACCCGCGAAGCCCTCGGCGTAGTGGCTGCCGTGGTGCCGTGGAATTTTCCGCTGGACATGGCCGCGTGGAAACTCGCCCCGGCCCTGGCCGCTGGTAACTCGGTGATTCTCAAGCCGGCCGAGCAGTCGCCGTTTTCGGCCTTGCGTCTGGCGGAGCTGGCGCTTGAGGCTGGTGTGCCTGCGGGTGTGTTGAACGTACTGCCGGGCCTGGGCGAGCAAACCGGCAAGGCCCTCGGCCTGCACCCGGACATCGATTGTCTGGTGTTCACCGGCTCCACCGAAGTCGGCAAATATTTCATGCAGTATTCGGCCCAGTCGAACCTCAAGCAGGTGTGGCTGGAGTGCGGCGGCAAGAGCGCCAACCTGGTGTTCGCCGATTGTCAGGATCTGGACCTGGCCGCCCAAAAAGCCGCGTTCGGCATCTTCTTCAATCAGGGCGAAGTCTGCTCGGCCAACTCGCGGTTGCTGGTGCAGCGCTCGATTCATGACGCGTTCGTCGAACGCCTCAAGGCCCAGGCCGAACGCTGGTTGCCGGGCGATCCGCTGGACCCGTCGAGCGCTGCCGGTGCCATCGTCGACAGCCGTCAGACCGCGCGCATCATGAAGTTCATCCAGCAGGCCGAACAGCAAGGTGCGACCAAGGTTTGTGGTGGTCGGCAGTCGATCTTCAACGGTTCGGATAACTTCATCCAACCGACGATTTTCACCGGTGTGTCGCCGGACATGCCGCTGTTTCGCGACGAAGTATTCGGCCCGGTTCTGGCCGTCACCGCGTTCGACGACGAGGCCCACGCCTTGCAATTGGCCAACGACAGCGTCTACGGTCTGGCGGCTTCGCTGTGGACTGATGACCTCAACCGTGCCCACCGCGTGGCGCGACAATTGCGAGCGGGCACGGTGTCGGTCAACAGCGTCGATGCACTGGACGTGACCGTACCTTTTGGCGGCGGCAAGCAGTCCGGTTTCGGCCGCGACCTGTCCCTGCATTCATTCGATAAATACACCCAGTTGAAGACCACCTGGTTTCAATTGCGCTGATAACAAAACGGAGAACTGGCGATGACCACACCACGTGAAACCCGCGACTACCAGGCCGCCGACGCTGCGCACCACATCCATGCGTTCGTCGATCAGAAAGCCCTCAACGACGAGGGGCCACGGGTGATGGTCCGTGGCGAGCGCCTGCACCTGTGGGACAACGATGGCCGCCGTTACCTCGACGGCATGTCCGGGCTGTGGTGCACCAACCTCGGTTACGGGCGCAAGGACCTGGCGGCTGCGGCGAGCCAGCAACTGGAGCAGCTGCCGTACTACAACATGTTTTTCCACACCACCCACCCGCAGGTGATCGAGCTGTCCGAGCTGCTGTTCAGCCTGCTGCCGGGACACTACAGCCACGCGATATACACCAACTCCGGCTCCGAGGCCAACGAGGTGTTGATCCGCACGGTGCGGCGTTACTGGCAGGTGCTCGGCAAGCCCGAAAAGAAAATCATGATCGGCCGCTGGAACGGTTACCACGGTTCGACCCTGGCCGCGACGGCGCTGGGCGGCATGAAGTTCATGCACGAAATGGGCGGCATGATTCCGGACATCGAGCACATCGACGAGCCGTACTTCTTCGCTCACGAAGGCAACCTGACGCCGGCCGAATTCGGTCTGCGCGCGGCACAGCAACTGGAAGCGAAGATTCTCGAACTGGGTGCGGACAAGGTCGCAGGCTTCATCGCCGAACCCTTCCAGGGTGCCGGCGGGATGATCTTCCCACCGGAAAGCTACTGGCCGGAAATCCAGCGCATCTGCCGCAAATACGATGTGCTGCTGTGCGCCGATGAAGTGATCGGCGGCTTCGGTCGCACCGGCGAATGGTTCGCCCACGAGTACTTCGGTTTCGAGCCGGACACCCTGTCCATCGCCAAGGGCCTGACCTCGGGCTACATCCCCATGGGCGGCTTGATCCTGTCGAAGAAAATGGCTTCGGTGCTGGTGGAGCAGGGCGGCGTGTTTGCCCACGGCCTGACCTATTCCGGGCACCCGGTGGCGGCGGCGGTGGCGATTGCCAACCTCAAGGCCCTGCGCGATGAAGGCGTGGTGACGCGGGTCAAGGACGACATCGGCCCGTACCTGCAACAGTGCCTGCGCGAAGTGTTCGGCAAGCACCCGTTGGTGGGTGATATCCAGGGCACCGGCATGGTCGCGGCGCTGCAACTGGCCGAAGACAAATCCACGCGCAAGCGCTTTGCCAATGAGAACGACATCGCCTGGCGCTGCCGTACGATTGGCTTCGAGGAAGGGGTGATCATTCGCTCGACCTTGGGCCGGATGATCATGGCGCCGGCGTTGATTGCCAGCCGTGAAGAGATTGACGAACTGATCGCCAAGACCTTGAAAGCGGTGGATCGTACGGCGCAGGAATACGGCCGGATCTGACATCACCTGAAGGTCCTGCGGACCTTAATCGCGGGCAAGCCCGCTCCCACCGTGTCTCTGTTGTTCACAAATTTTGTGTTCACAGAAAATCCCTGTGGGAGCGGGCTTGCCCGCGATAGCTATTGCTCATTCAACACATTTTTCATGCCTTGCACTAACCTTGTGCATCCTCGCCACTGGCGCCTTTTCGCAGTGCGCGCTAACGAGTTTTTTCATCGTTCGCATCCACATATTTCCTCATTTTCCTAATCCCGCCCTTGGGCCAACATCGATCTCGCCAGCCCGCCGAATGCTGCCCGCCGAAGAGTCCCTTAGAGACCACAGGCAGCAGCCGATTCAGGGCTCGCCGTACTGCCCATGACAAAACTAAATCAACAGCTTTGGGAGTGCTCCATGATCAAGTCCTTGCTTACGCGCGTTGTCCATCCACTGGCGGTCACCGCCATCGCCGCGACGGTCGCCACCAGCGCCCAGGCCGGCACCCTGTCCATCGGCCATACCACCTGGGTCGGCTACGGCACCCTGTACCTGGCCCAGGACCTGGGCTACTTCAAGGAAAACGGTTTGACCGTCGAGTTGCCGGTGGTCGAAGAGGCGGCGATGTACATGGCCGCACAAGCGTCCGGCGAATTGTCCGGCTCGGCGTCAACCATCGACGAGGTGCTCAAGTACCGTCCGCAATTCTGCTTCAAGGCCGTGGCCGCGCTGGACGACAGCCATGGTGGCGACGGCGTGCTGGTGGGCAAGGACGTCAAGAGCCTGCAAGAACTCAAGGGCAAGGCCGTGGCGGTGAACGAAGGGTCGACCTCGCAGTTCTGGTTGTCGTATCTGCTGAAAAAGAACGGCATGAAAATGAGCGACATCACCGTGCAGAACATGACGGCTGACGATGCCGCCACCGCGTTCATCGCCGGTCGGGTACCCGCTGCCGTGACCTGGGAGCCGCACCTGTCGATGGTGCGCGACAAGCAGCAGGGCAAGGTGCTGGTCGACAGCAGCAGTACACCGGGGGTGATCGTCGACGTGGTGGCGCTGAACTGCACCGTCATCGAAAAACAGCCGGAAGACGTCAAGGCACTGGTGGCCGGTTTGTACAAAGCCGTGCAGTACACCAAGGATCATCCGCAGGAAGCCTACAAAATCATGGCCAAGGGCGTCGGCGGTTACCTGGCCGATCCGAAGGAGCTCGAAGCGGCCGCCCAGGGCGTGCGTTTCTACGATCAGGCCATGAGCGAAAAACTGCTGGGCGCGCCGGGCAAGCCGGGTGACAGCGCACCGCTGATCAAACTGGCCAACGAGACCGCCAGCGAGCTGCAAGGCAAGCCCTACAACGTCAGCAATGACGACCTGATCGACAACCGTTTCGTCACCCCGCTCTAGGAGGCTGCATGTTCAAGCGCAATTCGTGGCTGAGCCGCTGCATCACGCCCAAGACCGGTTTGCCGGTCTCGGTGATCTGGAGCGCGAGCGGCCTGGCCTGGGTGCTGTTGGTCGGCCTGTGGGCCGGGTTGTCCTACGGCGGTGTGGTGCCGGGTATGTTCCTGCCGACGCCGGGCGCGGTGGTCGAGGCCGCTGTGCGCCTGGGTCGCGATGGCACCCTCGGCCAGCATGTGTGGGCCAGCGTCGAAGTGGTGATGGTCGGTTTCATCGTGTCGTCCCTGGTCGCCGTGCCGCTGGGACTGTTGATGGGCAGTTTCCGTATCGTCCAGGCGTTCCTGGAGCCGATGGTCAATTTCATTCGCTACCTGCCGGTGACCTCGTTCGTACCGCTGTTCATCCTGTGGATCGGCATCGGCCTGGAGCAACGGGTCTCGGTGATCATTTTCGGCGTGTTCTTCCAGCAATTGGTGATGATCGCGGACGTGTCCAAAGGCATCTCCAAGGACCTGATCAACGCCTCCTATACCCTCGGCTCGAACCGTCGTGACGCGGTGCTGCATGTGATCGCCCCGGCTTCGCTGCCAGGCGTGCTCGACACCCTGCGGGTGACCATGGGCTGGGCCTGGACTTACCTGGTGGTGGCCGAACTGGTCGCCGCCTCCAGTGGCCTGGGTTACCTGAGCCTCAAGGCCATGCGCGGCTTTCAGGTGGATGTGATTTTCCTCGCCATCGCGATCATCGGCCTGCTGGGCCTGGTCACCGATCAACTGTTCCGTTTCCTACGTCTGAGGATTACCGCATGGGCTCAGTAACCGCCGCCACTCATCGTTTTGTCGCCCCTCAGGCTGCCCCGGTGAACGCGCCCCGCCTGCAAGTGGACAGGGTCAGCCTGCGTTACAAGAAGCCGGATGGCGGAACCTTTACCGCGTTGGAAGAAGTGTCGTTTGAGGTGCCCGATCAGCAATTTGCTGTACTGGTGGGGCCGTCGGGTTGCGGCAAATCGAGTCTGCTGTACCTCACTGCCGGCCTGGCTGAACCGACGTCGGGGGAGATCTACGTCGGTGGCCAACAGGTGGAAGGCCCCGGCGCGGATCGCGGCATGGTGTTCCAGAGCTACACGCTGTTCCCGTGGCTGACCGTGCGGCAGAACGTCGAGTTCGGCCTCAAGCGGCGCGGCATGCCGGCGGCGCAGCGCAAGGATATTGTCGACTACTACGTCAATGAAGTGGGCCTGAGCGGCTTTGCCGACAACTACGCCAAGCAGTTGTCCGGCGGGATGATGCAGCGCGTCGCCATCGCCCGCGCCTTGGCCAACGACCCGCAGATCCTGCTGATGGACGAACCCTTCGGCGCCCTCGACAGCCAGACGCGCCTGCAAATGCAGCAGTTGTTGCTGCGGGTGTGGGGCAACAGCAAGAAGACCGTGTTGTTCGTGACTCACGACATCGACGAGGCGATTCTGCTCGGCGACCGGGTCTACGTCATGGGCGCCAGGCCGGGGCGGATCAAACAGATCCTCGATGTGCCGATCGAACGTCCGCGCAACCTGGACATGGTCAT
Organism: Pseudomonas sp. AP3_22 TE3818; assembly: GCF_053628995.1. NCBI lineage: Bacteria > Pseudomonadati > Pseudomonadota > Gammaproteobacteria > Pseudomonadales > Pseudomonadaceae > Pseudomonas > Pseudomonas sp. AP3_22 TE3818. Next base: position 896,383 of record NZ_JBRJHL010000001.1, read on the forward strand.
GGAGCGCTCATTCATCGAGATGAAGCGCGAGATCTTCGGGCTGCTGCATGATGATCTGGAGGAGGTGCATTAAGCCGCAAATGCACACCCCTTGTAGGAGCCGGCTTGCCGGCGATCCAGGCGACGCGGTGTGTCAGGCAGGCCGCCATCGCTGGCAAGCCAGCTCCTACAGGGGGGATTCGGAATCAGGGCGCAACCGGCAACAGGAAGCGGGCAATCACCGGCAAGTGATCGGAGATGCGCAACGTATCGTCCTGCCGCACCGTCGCCTCCACCCGCTTGATCCGCGGACTGTAGAACAGATAGTCGACGGTCCGGTCCGGGCCGTTCAGCCCGGGGTCGTTCGGGTAGTGGGTCAGCCAGCGCTCGCGGGCGATCCCGCTGGCTTCGTTGTTGGTCGGGATCATCGGGTACTTGTCCCACAGCAGGTGCAACGGGCTGTCGGCGGAGTAGGGGGCGCGTTGCGCATCGGACAGGCGTCGATACTGACCCAGCGGTAACAGGTTGAAATCCCCGCCGATCAACCACGGCGTGCCACGGCCTTCGAGTTTATCGAGGGTCCTGGCCACGGCGTTCACCTGGTTTTGCAAGGTGTTGTCGGCTTGGGTCGCACGCTCCAGATGGGTATTGAGCACCGCCATCTGCCCACCGTCACTCAACGGCAAGTAGCTCACCAGCAAGGCGTTTCTGGGTTTGAATTGGCGGCTGAGCGGATTGCCCGAGATGACGGGCAGTTGCAGGCGTTGGGCATGTTCGATCTGGTAACGGCTCAGGGTTGCCAGTTGCCGGCCGACGCTGCCGAAGATATGCGGGTCCGGTACGAAATCGGCCTTCCAGTCGAAGGCGCTGACGCTGCATGGGTACAAATCGGCGAGCCGCTCTTGCAGCAGTTTGAACTGCTGCTGGTAATCGCTGGCCTTGGCGCCGTCGTCCAGTTCCTGCAACAGCACGATGTCCGGTTGTTCGTCGCGAATCACCCGCGCCACTTCGTCGAGGCTGAAGGCCATGTCTTCCGTTGTGGGACGTTCGTCGGTACCGGCGGCCAGGTCGTTCCAGAAAACGTAACGCTTACCGGCCAGGTACTGGACGTTCCAGGTCATCACTTTCAGTGCCTGCCCGGGGACCAGGGTGGGTGCCTGGGCACTGCAACTGACGGGCAACTCTTCTTTGGCGTCGGGGCGCCAGGTCAGGCTGTAGGTCATCACGGCGATCAGGCCGATCACGATCAGCAGGCCCAGCAGGGTGTGGCGCAGTAGACGGGTCATGGCTCAGCTTATTGGCGTTGCAAAATTGTTCTCGAGCATACCCGAGAGCGATGGGCGCGCCCAAGGTCAGAGCGAGCTGTCATTGCTCTCAGGCAACGGGTTGATCAGCATGAACAGACGGAACAGCACCACGCTGGTAAACAGCTGCAGGAAACTGTGGGCGCTGTCGATCAGCAGCGAGATCACCGGGTTCTGCGGTTCGGGGTACACCGCCAGGGTCGCCCCCTTGAGCAGCCACAGCGGCCCCATCACACACAGAATGCACAGCAGGATGCGCAGGAAGTGACCTTGGGTCATGCGCAGGCTTTCCTTCATGGCCGCCAGCGGCGCCATGCCGCGCAACACCAGCAGATATTCGCCAAACGCCAGGGTCACCATCAGATAGATACCCGGCAGGAAATACAGCGACAGGCCCAGCAGAATCAGTACGGTATTGAGCGCCGTCAGCAGGGCGAAGCGCGGCCACAGGCTCGCCGCCATCGCCAGCAGGTCGCGGTTGCGCGGCGACTCGCCCCGGCTGCGAGCATCGAGAAACAGAATCAGCGCGGCGGTGTACAACGGATACACCAGCAAGCCGACTATCACGCTGATGCCGGGGAAACTGTCCGGCTCGGTGGAGTGGTCGACCACTTGTTGCAGCAACGCCTCCAGGATCACCAGCGGCAGGCACAGCTGCGCGATCTGGCCCAGATTGCGCTTGAAGAAATACAGGGAGTCACGCAGCACATCTAACGGATTCATCGGTTGGTATCGCAGGTTGGAAGCAGTGGTCCACTTTAACCGATCAAGTGCCGGGAGACGCAAACGTAAACGTTCAGTAAAGGTCATTGAAACAGTTTGTTTCAGCCTCCATTAAGGTCGGGCACCTTATCCTCATTGGATAAAGGCAACGATTTTCCCGGCAATCTACGAGGTCGCCATGAACAGCGAAGAACAAACCCTGATCGATGGACTGTTTTCCCGGCTGCAGCAGGCCGAAACGGACTCAGCCCCGCGCGACGCCCAGGCCGAGGCGCGGATCAAGGAACACCTGACGCGCCAGCCTGCGGCAGGATATTTCATGACCCAGGCGATTCTGGTGCAAGAGGCAGCGATCAAGAGCCTCGATGAGCAGAACCAGCAACTGACCCGGCAAGTCCAGCAATTGCAGGCCGAACTGCAACAGGCCAAGGCTCAGGCGACCCCGGCTCCGGCGTCGGGCAGCGGTGGCTTTTTGTCGAGTATCTTTGGCGGCGCTTCCCGTGATCCACAACCGGCACCGACCCAGAACTCGGTGCCATCGAGCGGTGGCTGGCGTGAACCGGGGCGCTCGGCGTTCGGATCGCCAGCGCCACAGCAGAACTTCGGTGCTCCGCAACAGGCCTTTCCACAGCAGGGCTATGCCCCGCAGCAGCCAGCACCGGCGGCGGCCGGCAGCAGTTTCCTCGGCGGTGCGCTGAAAACCGCCGCTGGTGTGGCGGGTGGCGTGATGCTGGCACAAGGCATCAGCAGCCTGTTCCATCACAATCAGCAACCGGAAGTCGTCGAAGTCATCAAGGAAGAGCCGGCCCAGGTCAACGACCAGGGCAACAATGGCTGGGGCGATGACCAGCGCATGGCCGGCAATGATTCCTGGAGCAACGATCAGGGCGGCTTCAGTGACGCTGACTACAGCGATGACTCGTTCTTGGGCGGCGACGACGATTCCTTCGTCTGATATCCAGTGGCGAGGGAGCAAGCTCCCTCGCCACATAGCCGATTATTCGCGGAACAATCCTTTGGGCTGGCATACTGGGCGACCTTTCGGGCCTGGTGCCTGATTCAGCCTTGAGGAAAGCCGGTGAAAAAAATCGCAGTGTTCGCCGATGTCCAGAACCTCTACTACACCGTGCGTCAGGCTTATGGTTGTCACTTCAACTATGCCGCGCTGTGGGCTGACATCAGCCAGCAGGGCGAGATCGTCGAAGCCTACGCCTACGCCATCGACCGTGGCGACAGCAAACAGCAGCAGTTCCAGCAGATCCTGCGTAACCTTGGTTTCACCGTGAAGCTCAAGCCGTACATCCAGCGCAGCGATGGTTCGGCCAAGGGTGACTGGGACGTGGGCATCACCCTCGACATCATGGATGCCGCCGACCATGTCGATGAAATTGTCCTGGCCTCTGGCGATGGCGATTTCGACATGCTGCTCGAACGCATCATCAGCAAGCATGGCGTGCAAGCCGTGGCCTACGGCGTACCGGGGCTGACGGCCAACTCGCTGATCCGCGCCGCCAGCCGCTATGTGCCGATCGAAGGCGCGTTGTTGCTCAAGAATTGATTTTTACGGAGTTGAACCAGGTTTGGAACGCATCGCAGTCATCGACTTTGAAACCACCGGGATCTCCCCGAGCAGCAGCTGCCGGGCCACGGAAATTGCCGTGGTGATCCTTGAACAGGGGCGCATCGTCGAGCGTTACCAAAGCCTGATGAATGCCGGCGTGCGCGTCCCGGCTTTCATCGAGCAGCTCACCGGCATCAGCAACGCCATGCTGCGCACCGCGCCGTCGGCGGAGCAGGTGATGAACGAAGTGAATGAGTTCGTCGGTACCACACCCTTGCTCGCGCACAACGCCGCGTTCGACCAGAAGTTCTGGGACTTCGAACTCGGGCGAATCAAGCGCACCCGCTTGCAGAACTTTGCCTGCTCGCTGCTGTTGGCCCGCCGCCTGATGCCCGCCGCACCGAACCACAAACTCGGCACCCTCACCACGTTTGCCAACCTGCCGCACACCGGCAAGGCTCACCGGGCCATGGCCGATGCCGAAATGGCGGCAAACCTGACGGCGCACCTGGAGGAAGAGTTGCTCCAAAAGCATGGCCTGCGCGAGCTGTCCCATGACTTGCTGTGCAAGTTGCAGAAGGTCCCGGCGGCGAAGGTGGGCGAGCATCTCAAGCGCTATCGCTGATCCCGAACTCACCACAAATCCCCTGTGGGAGCGGGCTTGCTCGCGATGAACCCGAGAGCAGTGCGGGGTGTCAGGTTTCCCGCGTTATCGTTGGCGACCATCGCGAGCAGGCTCGCTCCTACAGGTTCCGCGTTCGATCAAAGCTTGCCATTCCCTTCGATATGCCCCAACGGCACCCGCTTCTCTATCGCACTGGACAATACGATCGACGTCTTGCTGAACCCGAACGTGGCGATCCGGTTGATCAGCTCTTCCAGCTCCGGCATCGAGCCCACCGCGGCTTGCATGATCACGCACGGATCGCCGGTCACCCGATGGCATTCGGTCAATTGCGGGATTTTGATCAGGTCGTCGTAGGCCTTCTGGTTGCCGTGCTGGTTCAGGCGCAGTTCGATCACGCACTGGATCGGCAGGCCGAGCTTGGCCATGTCGACCTTCGCCTGATAGCCGGTGATCACGCCGTTGGCTTCGAGCTTGGCCACGCGCTCGGCCACCGCCGGGGCGGACAGGTTGACCTTGCGCGCCAGGTCGGCGTACGACGCGCGACCGTTTTCCAACAGGGCGCTGAGCAGCATGCGGTCGTATTTGTCCATGGGGCGACTCCTGAAAGTGGTCGACTTTCGAAAACACGGTTTATAGCGCTGAACTCCGTGTTTTGAAAAGTGTACCGGCGCTTTAAACAGGTTTTGTAACTTATTTTCCGGCGCCAGCCTTTCTAGAATAGCCGTTCACTTGTCCTTGCCTGTGAGCTGCCCCCATGTCCGGCCTTCGTCGCTTTCCCTTACCGTTGATCGCTGCCTTTTTCGCCTTGTACGTGATTTGGGGCTCGACTTACCTGGTCATCCGCATCGGTGTGGAATATTGGCCACCGCTGCTGCTCGCCGGCATCCGCTTCGTCATTGCCGGGACCTTGATGTACGCCTTCCTGCGCTGGCGCGGGGCGCCGGCACCGACCTGGGCTCAGTGGAAAGCCGCCGGGGTCATTGGCGTGTTGCTGCTCGCCTGTGGCAATGGCGCAGTCAGTGTCGCCGAGCACACCGGGGTGGCTTCTGGCGTCGCCGCATTGGCGGTAGCGACGGTGCCGCTGTTTACCCTGCTCTGTGGGTATTTCTGGGGGGCGCGCAATACTCGTCTGGAGTGGGCCGGGATTGTGCTCGGGCTGATCGGCATTGCCATGCTCAACCTGGGTTCCAACCTGCAATCCAGCCCGTTGGGCGCGGCGTTGCTGGTTTTTGCAGCGGCGACCTGGGCGTTCGGCTCGGTATGGAGCAAACACTTGCCATTGCCACAAGGGGCAATGGCCAGTGCCGTGGAAATGCTGGTCGGTGGCGTAGTGCTGCTGATTGCCAGTGCGGTCAGCGGTGAGCACCTGGAACAGGTGCCGCCCATCGAAGGCTGGGCAGCCCTGGCGTACTTGACCGTGTTCGGCTCGATCATCGCCTTCAACGCCTACATGTACCTGTTGAAACACGTGCGCCCGGCGGCGGCTACCAGTTATGCCTACGTCAATCCTGCGGTGGCGGTGTTGCTGGGGATCGTGTTTGTCGGCGAGACCATCGGCATCGAAGAAGCACTGGCGATGGCTGTGATCATCAGTGCTGTGGTGTTGATCGGATTGCCGCAGTGGCGTCGGGCGCCGGTTAAGCCTGTGGTGACGGTGGTACCGACAGAATCCCGAGTGAATTAGGGTAAACTGCGCGGCATTGCATCTTGTTTTGCACACTGGTTTTGAACCACCCGCGCTGAATTTTCCTACGGTACTCCCATGACTTTCGCCACCCTTGGCCTGATCGAACCCTTGTTGCGCTCCCTCGAGACGCTCGGCTACCAGACTCCGACGCCGGTTCAGGCGCAAGCCATTCCGGCGGTGCTGGCCGGTCGTGACCTGATGGCCGCCGCCCAGACCGGCACCGGCAAGACCGCCGGTTTCGCCCTGCCGCTGTTGCAACTGCTGGCCATGGAAGGGCCGAAAGTCACCGCCAACTCGGTCCGCGCGCTGATCCTGGTACCGACCCGCGAGCTGGCCGAACAGGTTCACGAAGCCGTACGCCAGTACGCCGAAAACCTGCCGCTGCGTACTTACGCGGTGTACGGCGGTGTCAGCATCAACCCGCAAATGATGAAGCTGCGCAGCGGTGTCGATCTGCTGGTGGCGACCCCGGGCCGCTTGCTCGACCTGTTCCGCCAGAACGCATTGAAGTTCAACCAGCTGCAAACCCTGGTGCTGGACGAAGCCGACCGCATGCTCGACCTGGGCTTTTCCGAGGAGCTGGCGAACATTTACCGCGCGCTGCCGAAGAAGCGTCAGACGCTGCTGTTCTCCGCGACCTTCTCCGATGACATCCGCCTGCTGGCCGGGCAGATGCTCAACGACCCGCTGAGCATCGAAGTCAGCCCGCGCAACGTGGCGGCCAATACGGTCAAGCAATGGATCGTGACGGTGGACAAGAAGCGCAAGCCGGAACTGTTCGTGCACCTGATGCGCAAGGGCAAGTGGAAGCAGGTGCTGGTGTTTGCCAAGACCCGCAACGGCGTGGATGCGCTGGTGGAAAAACTCCAGGGCCTGGGCATCAACGCCGACGGCATCCATGGCGACAAGCCCCAGGCGACCCGCCAGCGCGCGCTCGACCGCTTCAAGGCGAGTGAAGTGCAGATTCTGGTCGCTACCGACGTGGCGGCCCGCGGCCTGGACATCGAAGACCTGCCACTGGTAGTCAACTTCGACTTGCCGATCGTCGCCGAGGATTACATCCACCGCATCGGTCGTACCGGCCGCGCGGGCTCGACCGGCGAGGCGATTTCCCTGGTGTGCGCCGATGAAGTGAATTTGCTGTCGGCGATCGAGATGCTGACCCGCCAGACGCTGAAGCGTCAGAATGAGCCGGACTTCGAACCGGAGCACCGCGTGCCGGACACCGATGCCAGCGGTCAGGTGATCAAGAAACCGAAAAAACCGAAGAAGCCCAAGGCTTCCGGCGGTGGCGGTGGTAAACGCAATCTTGGCAAGTGGGTAGATAGCGGAGAGGTTGCACCGGCGGAGCCTTCGATCAAGCCAGTGCGCAAGGTGCCGGTGTTCAATACCGGGCCGCGTAAGCGTAAGCCTTGATTACTCGCAGCGCCTGTTAGGCCGCCTTCGCGAGCAAGCCCGCTCCCACACTGGATTTGTGTCGTGCACAAGTCCCCTGTGGGAGCGGGCTTGCTCGCGAAGGGCGCGCCTCGGTCTTCAAGCCTGGCGCTTCAGCCACTCCACCATCCCCAACCCAGCCGCTCGCCCACTGGCAAAACACGCAGTCAGTAGGTAACCGCCCGTCGGCGCTTCCCAATCAAGCATTTCCCCGGCGCAAAACACGCCAGGCATTTGCTTGAGCATCAAGCGCTCATCCATCGCCTCGAACAACACACCGCCCGCGCTGCTGATAGCCTCGTCCAGTGGACGGGTTTTCACCAGTGTCAGGGGCAAGGCCTTGATTGCCTTGGCCAGCAAGGCCATATCGGCAAAGCAATCGGCGCTGGTCAGTTCACGCAAAAGCGCTGCTTTTACCCCATCGATGCCCAACTGACTGTGCAGGTGCTTGGCCATCGAGCGTGAACCTCGCGGTTTGCTCAACGCCGCCAGCACTTTATCCACAGGCCGGCCCGGTAACAGGTCCAGATGAATCGTCGCCGTACCGTGCTGATTGATCGCTTCGCGAATAGGCGCCGACAGGGCGTAGATCAAACTGCCCTCGATCCCGGTGGCAGTGATCACACATTCGCCGAGCCGGGGCACATCATCATTGAGACCGATGGCGATATTTTTCAGTGGCGCGCCGGCGAATTTGCTGACCATCAATTCGCTCCAGGCCTGCACCTCGAAGCCGCAATTGCTCGGTTGCAACGGCGCCATTCCTACGCCGTGCTGCTCCAGTGCCCGCATCCAGGCGCCGTCCGAGCCCAGGCGCGACCAACTGCCGCCGCCGAGGGCGAGCAGGGTGACATCGGCTTGCACGGTTTTTTCGCCGTCCGGGCTGTCGATGCGCAAACCGCCACGCTCGTCCCAGCCGAGCCAGCGGTGGCGGGTGTGGATAACTACGCCGCTGTCGCGCAGGCGCTTGAGCCAGGCGCGCAGAAGCGGAGCGGCTTTCATGTCGGTGGGGAACACCCGGCCGGAGCTGCCGATAAAGGTTTCGATGCCCAGGTTGTGAATCCACTGGCACAACGCATCGGCACCGAAGCCGCGCAACAGTGGGGCGATTTGCGGGGCGCGTTCGGCGTAGCGCGAGAGAAACGCCGGGTAGGCTTCGGAGTGAGTGATGTTCATGCCGCCGACACCGGCCAGGAGGAATTTTCGTCCAACCGAAGGCATGCCGTCGTACAGGTCGACCCTGATCCCGGCCTGACTCAGCACTTCAGCTGCCATCAAACCGGCAGGACCGCCGCCGATGATGGCGACGCGGGAAGGGGAGGCGGTTGAGGGCTGGGTCATGATGAGAGCTGCGGCCTGGCTGGATAAGCCGCGCATTCTAGCAGCCCAAATCCCTGTGGGAGCGGGCTTGCTCGCGAAAGCGGAGTGTCAGATACATAGGCGTTGAGCGTGCCGACGCCTTCGCGAGCAAGCCCGCTCCCACATTTGAACTGTGGTGGTTGCAGCGGGTGGTTAAAAAATAATCACCGTTCTGTACCCTATACGCCGTGTGGGCTGCAGACCCTTTCACTCAGGTTATCCACAGGCAGTTCCACAGGCATTGTGGGTAAAGCATCCACAACTCAGTGACAGCCTGATGACTGCCAGACGCGCTGCGCGCTGTGATGGAGGATGCCGTGGCGACGGGCCAGGGCCTGGCGGTCCTTGCTGTAGCCGCCACCGATCACCCCGACCACCGGGATGTCGCGGCCCAGGCAATGGCGCATCACGCTTTCATCGCGGGCGGCGACGCCTTCGTCTGTCAGCTTCAGATAACCCAGGGCGTCGTCCTTATGCACATCGACCCCGGCGTCATACAGCACCAGGTCCGGTTGGTAGAGCGGCAGCAGGTAGTTGAGCGCATCGTCCACCACCTTCAGGTAGTCGGCATCGCCCATGCCGTTGGGCAGTGGAATGTCCCAGTCACTTTCGGCTTTGCGTGCAGGAAAGTTCTTTTCGCAGTGCAGGGAAACGGTTACCGCTTCCGGGGTGTGCTGCAGGATTCGTGCGGTCCCGTCGCCTTGATGCACGTCGCAATCGAAGATCAGCACCCGGTTCACCCGACCACTTTCCAGCAGGTAATGGCTGATCACCGCCAGGTCATTGAAGATGCAGAACCCGGCCGGGTAGTCGTAGTGCGCATGATGGGTGCCGCCCGCCAGGTGACAGGCCAGGCCATGTTCCAGCGCCTGCTCGGCCGCCAGCAGCGAGCCGCCGACTGCGCGCACCGTGCGCCGGGCCAGGGCTTCGCTCCAGGGCAGGCCAAGGCGGCGCTGGTCTTCGCGGGGCAATTCGCCACTCATGTAGCGTTCGATATACGAAGGGTCATGGGCGAGGGCGAGAATGTCTGCCGGACACAGATCCGGGCGTAGCAGGTCGGCGTCGCGGGTCAGGCCGCTGTCTACCAGGTGATCGCGCAGCAGGCGGAACTTGTCCATGGGGAAGCGGTGATCCGCCGGAAACTCGGGACTGTAGTCTTCGTGATAAATCAGCGGCAGTGGCATGGTCATTTCATGTAGGAATGAGAGAGGGATCCTACCAGCGTTGTAGACTGGCGACATTGAAATGGAGGGGCGGGGCACGATGGAGCCAATACTGGAGCTTGAAAGCGCTCGGCTGCTGTTGCGCCAGTGGCGCGATGAAGATTTGGCAGACTTTGCGGCGATGTGTGCCGATCCGCAGGTGATGCGCTATTTTCCAGGCACCTTGAGCCGGCTGGAAAGCGCGTCATTGATCGGGCGAATCCGTGGTCATTTCGCCGAGCATGGTTATGGGCTCTGGGCCTTGCAGCGAAAGGACTCTGGCCAGTTCATCGGGTTTACCGGGCTCAATGTGGTCGGATTCGACGCGCCATTCACCCCCGCGACGGAAATCGGCTGGCGCCTGGCCCGCGAGCACTGGGGCCTCGGTTACGCCAGTGAAGCGGCGTGGACCGCTCTGCGCTGCGGATTCGACCGCTTGCCGCTGAAAGAGGTGGTGGCCTTCACGACGCAAACCAACCTGCCGTCGGAGAAAGTCATGCAGGCCATCGGCATGCACCATGACCCGGCGGATGACTTCGATCACCCGCGACTCGAAGCCGATCATCCGTTGCGTCGGCACGTGCTGTATCGCATCAGCCGCGAACAATGGCTGCAAACCTTGCATGGATAAGCTGGCACGGACGTTTACAATGGCCCCATGCTGGCCCGGGCCGGAAACTGAATCGACCGTTGCAGCCAAGACTGCGCGGCAATGTTTTGCGTGAGGAGAGTCTGAATGAGCCAAGTGTTGGAAGATCTGGTCGACTTGCTGACCCTGGAACCGATCGAAGAAAACCTGTTCCGCGGCCGTAGCCAGGACCTGGGTTTCCGTCAGCTGTTCGGTGGCCAGGTACTTGGTCAGTCGCTGTCGGCGGCGAGTCAGACGGTAGAAGAGGCGCGCCATGTGCATTCGATGCACGGCTATTTCCTGCGTCCGGGTGATGCCGGTTTGCCGGTGGTGTATCAAGTTGACCGGGTGCGTGACGGCGGCAGTTTCAGCACGCGTCGGGTGACGGCGATCCAGAAGGGCCACCCGATCTTTACGTGCAGTGCGTCGTTCCAGTACGACGAGGAAGGCTTTGAGCACCAGAGCGAAATGCCGGTTGTGGTTGGCCCGGAAAATCTGCCTTCGGAGCTGGAACTGACCCAGCAGCGCGCGCACCTGATTCCCGAGAAAATGCGCGAAAAGCTGTTGTGCCCCAAGCCGATCGAATTCCGCCCGGTGACTGAAAAAGATCCCTACAACCCGCTGCCGTCCGATCCGGTCAAGTACGTCTGGTTCCGCGCCGACGGGGCCTTGGCCGATTCGCCGGCGCTGCATAAATACCTGCTGGCCTATGCATCGGACTTCGGTCTGCTGGTCACCTCGATGCAGCCCCACGGCAAATCGGTCTGGCACAAGGACATGCAAGTCGCCAGCCTCGATCACGCACTGTGGTTCCACCAGAATCTGCGTGCCGATGATTGGCTGCTCTACGCGATGGACAGCCCGTGGGCCGGCAACTCGCGCGGATTCTCCCGAGGCAGCGTGTTCAATCGCGCCGGGCAACTGGTGGCCTCGGTCACCCAGGAAGGCTTGATCCGTCACCGCAAGGATTGGGCGTGAGCCTGGCCGACGTGCGTCACTGGGTGTTCGACATGGACGGCACCCTGACCGTGGCCGTGCATGACTTCGCGGCGATTCGCGTAGCCTTGGCGATTCCTGCCGAAGCCGACATCCTGACCCACCTCGCCGCACTGCCGGCCGATGAAGCCGCCGCCAAGCATGCGTGGCTGCTGGAGCACGAACGGGATCTGGCCCTCGGTTCGAAGCCGGCGCCGGGTGCGGTGGAGTTGGTGCGCGAGCTGGCCGGGCGCGGTTATCGCCTGGGCATTCTCACGCGCAATGCACGGGAGCTGGCGCATGTCACGCTGGAGGCCATTGGCCTGGCCGACTGCTTTGCGGTCGAGGACGTGCTGGGTCGTGATGAAGCACCACCGAAGCCGCATCCGGGCGGTTTACTGAAACTGGCCGAAGCGTGGAAGGTGCCGGCAAGCGAGATGGTGATGGTCGGTGATTACCGTTTTGATCTGGATTGCGGGCGAGCGGCGGGGGCGCGGACTGTGTTGGTGAATCTGCCGGATAATCCTTGGCCGGAATTGTCCGATTGGCATGCGGCGGATTGTGTCGAGTTGCGGCAGATGCTTTCTGCCTGAAGAATCGGCTGTCTGATCTGACGCCTTCGCGAGCAAGCCCGCTCCCATAAGGGATTTGTGAACGACACAGATCCAATGTGGGAGCGGGCTTGCTCGCGAAGAGGCAGGCCCAGGCACTACAAGAGTCATTCCCCAAACAACGCCTTCTGCCCCTCCGGCGAGGTAAACATCCCGTCCCCGCTATGCCCGACTCCGGGCACCTCAATCAGTTGCTGATTCAACCCTCGCGGTTGCAGCCGCTTCAGATAATCAAAGTAAAAACGCCCGCGCGCCAACCGATACGGCCCTTGCGCCATGGCCTCACAGCTCTTGTCCAGCGCCGGATGATTCGGGTCTGTGTCCTGCTGGCCCAGTAGGTAAACGATGTCACGCTTAAGGTACTTTTCCTGCAGTTGTGTGGGCGTTTGTCCTTCGGCGTAAGCGGGCAAATCCGCTAGCCCATACTTCCAGCGATTGAATTGCGGGCAACCGGCGTGGCTGAACGCCACGGGCCGGCGCTCATCGAAATAGGCATAGGACGACGGGTTGGCAATCACGTATCGAACCTGTACGCCGGCCGCCTCGAGGGCTGGCTGATCATGACCGAGCAAGGCATAGCGCTGAACCACCTGCGCGCCCCCGGAGTGCCCAGCGATGACGATTTGCTTCACATCCGGAAACTGCTGGCGATCTCCCAGGCGGGCAATGATTTCGTCGAGCGCCGCGTAGGAACTCAGCCGAAACGGTGCCGTGGATTCACCGCCGGCCATCCATTCATTGCCTTGCCAGCGCAAAACGGTGTCGGCCACCGGATGAGCCGCCACATCGGTTTCATTGAGGAATTGCGGGGCAATCACCAGGGTCGTTGCGCTTTGTCCGGCCAGTTCGGCCGCGTGCTCACCGCTCTGCAGATAGGTTTGCGCGTTGCGCAAGCGACCGTGGAGGATGATCAGCACCCGTTCGATTTTTGTCGGGGCGGGGCTGATGCCCACCGCGATTTCACCTGATTTCAACAGCAGGCGCCCGGGGCTGAGTTCCTTGACCTCATGCTCGGCGGCCTGGGACGTTGCGCAAGTAAACAGAACAACCAACAACCACTTCTTCATTTACAGATTTTTCGTCGCAAAGGTATCGCACTGGCTTACCTGGCCTTGGGCGAAACCGGTTTTGAACCAGCGCACCCGTTGCGCCGACGTACCGTGGGTGAACGAGTCCGGGACCACGCGGCCCTGACCCTGTTGCTGCAAACGATCGTCACCGATGGCGTTCGCTGCGTTCAGTGCTTCTTCGATGTCGCCCGGTTCCAGCCAGTTCAGGCGCTTCTGCGCATTGTTGGCCCAGACACCGGCCAGGCAATCGGCTTGCAGTTCCTGACGAACCAGCAAACCGCCGTCGCCTTCCATCTGCCGGCCTTGTTGGCGGGCCGCCTGGATCTTTGCGGACACCCCAAGCAGGGTCTGCACATGGTGTCCGACTTCGTGAGCGATGACGTAGGCCTGAGCGAAGTCGCCCGCGGCGGAAAAACGTTGGGACATTTCCTGGAAGAACGCCATGTCCAGGTAGACCTTCTGGTCCGCCGGGCAATAGAACGGCCCGGTCGCCGAGCTGGCCAGACCGCAGGCTGAATTCACGCGGTTGCTGAACAGCACCAGGGTCGGTTCTTTGTATTGACGGCCGGCCTGCTGGAATATCGCGCCCCAGGTGTCTTCGGTGTCGCCGAGGATCGAGCGCACGAACTCCGCGCCTTCGTCATTGGCCGGTGGTGCCTTGCGGCTCTGGTTGGTGGCGGGCGCCGATTGCTGGTCCATTTGCCCGGTCAGTTGTCCGAGGATTTGCAGTGGATCCTGGCCGGTGATCCAGCCGATGCCGACGATCAGCAGGATCGCCGTCAGGCTCAGGCCCTTGCCACCGCCGAAGCGCATCCCGCCGCCGCCACTGCCGACATCATCACCACGGGCATCGACCACGTTGTCGCTGCGTCGGCCTTTTTTCCATAGCATGTGCGAATCCTCTTCTGTTCCGGGTCACGAGCCGTGCGATGAGTGTTGCTGCCAAGTGGGAGCCGCGCCAGTCCGGTCGTCAGACTGCCGGTTGCGCGACTGGTTCCACATTTTGCTTCGTGGGGCTTCTCTTCTAGAATCAGCCAAATTTTGTTTGGGACATACCATGGCTGGCAGTCAGATCGAACGTGTCTTCAGCGTGCTGGAAAGCCTGACCGGTGAACCGCAGGGTTTGCCGATGCAGACGTTGGCCGAGCAACTGGAAATCCCTAAAAGCGCGACTCATCGTTTGCTCGCTGAACTGATTCGCCTGGGGTACGTGCGGCAGAATCCGGACAACCTGCGCTATCACCTGTCGACCAAGCTGGTGGCCATGGGCTTTCGATACTTGTCTGGCAGCGGCGCGGATATTATCCAGCCGGTGCTCGATCGTCTGGCCGGGGAAACCGGTGAGCTGGTGCGTCTGGGGGTGATCCAGGGGGAGCGCCAGGTGTGGATCGCCAAGTCCCAGGGTGCCCGTTCCGGTCTGCGCTACGACCCGGACATGGGGCGCGATGCGCCTTTGTTCTATACGGCTTCCGGGCACGCATGGCTGGCGTGCCTGAGCGATGCCGAGGCGTTGTCGCTGGTCGAGCGGCAAGGGACGAAATTGCCTCGGGACGTCGGGCCTAATGCACCGCGTTCGAATATTGAACTGCTGGAGCGCTTGCGTCTGGCGCGGGAGCAGGGGTATGCCTGGGTCGAGGAAAGTTCGGCGGTGGGCACCTCGGCGATTGCCGCCGTGGTGCGTCATCCACTGGATGGCCGGGTCATCGGCGTGCTCAGTATTGCCGGGCCAAGTGCGCGAATGCCCGGCGCGCGATTGCATGAATTGGCGCCGACCTTGTTGAAATACGCCGATGAGCTTTCACTGGCGAGCCAGGCATCAGAGTTGTTCAGTTGAACCTGAAGTCTGCTTGAATAAACAGTGTGCGGTATTCGCCCACTTTCTTGAGTCGTAGATTTCATAAAATGGAACCAGGTTCTAAATTATTCATGTCTCGCCTCAACCCATAAAAGGACTTTGTCTTGACGTCGCCCAGCAGCACCCCGCTTTCCGGCGTCAATCAGCCCTTCAAAGGGATCCTGCTGATCGTTGTCGCGACTTTTCTGTTTTCCAGCCACGACGCCTTTTCCAAATACCTCTCCGGTTTCTATCCCATTGTCATGGTGGTCTGGGCGCGTTACGTGGTTCACACCTTGCTGATGGCCGGGATTTTCCTGCCGCAATCAGGGCTGCGGGTGCTGCGTACCAAGCGGCCATTTCTGCAACTGACCCGGGCATTGTGCCTGCTGGGCACCAGTTTGTTTTTCACCACGGGGCTGATGTACATCCCGTTGGCCGAGGCCACGTCGGTCAACTTCCTGGCGCCGGTGCTGGTCACCGCGCTGTCGGTGCCGCTGCTTGGCGAGCGTGTGACGCGGGGGCAATGGCTGGCGGTGATTTTTGGTTTCAGCGGGGTGCTGATCATCGTTCATCCAGGGGGAGATCTGTTTACCCCGGCGGTGTTGCTGCCGTTCTGCTCGGCGTTGTTTTTCTGCTTCTATCAACTGCTGACGCGCAAGCTCAGCGAGATTGACAGCCCGACCACCAGCAACTTTTTCGCGGGCCTGTGCAACACGCTGGTGATGAGCGCGCTGGTGCCGTTCTTCTGGCAGACGCCGAACCTGGTGCATGGCGCGATGATGCTGGCGCTGGGGGCCTGCGGGATGACGGCTCACCTGTTCCTGACCCAGGCGTTCCGACTCGCGGCACCGGCACTGTTGGCGCCGTTCAGCTATTGCCAGATCATCTTCGCCGGCCTGCTGGGCTGGCTGCTGTTTTCCCATACGCCGACACTGACCACCGTGCTCGGTATTGCCGTGATCTGTTGCAGCGGATTGGCGGCCGCGTGGCAGCAAAGCCGCCGCTAGGCAAAGGTTTCATCATGCAATCCCGGGGAATTGTAGGAGCCAGCTTGCTGGCGATGGACTCAAATGCGCCGCGTTCATCCAGATCACACGCGTTATCGTTAACGACCATCGCTGGCAAGCCAGCTCCTACAGGAGACCGCGTCTGTAGGAGCCAGCTTGCTGGCGATGGACTCAAATGCGCCGCGTTCATCC
Source organism: Pseudomonas sp. AP3_22 TE3818 (assembly GCF_053628995.1). NCBI lineage: Bacteria > Pseudomonadati > Pseudomonadota > Gammaproteobacteria > Pseudomonadales > Pseudomonadaceae > Pseudomonas > Pseudomonas sp. AP3_22 TE3818. The sequence goes on from NZ_JBRJHL010000001.1 coordinate 912,580, forward strand.
AGATCACACGCGTTATCGTTAACGACCATCGCTGGCAAGCCAGCTCCTACAGGAGACCGCGTCTGTAGGAGCCAGCTTGCTGGCGATGGACTCCAGTGCGCCGCGTTTATCCAGATCACACGCGTAATCGTTAACGACCATCGCTGGCAAGCCAGCTCCTACAGGAGACCGCGTCTGTAGGAGCCAGCTTGCTGGCGATGGACTCAAATGCGCCGCGTTTATCCAGATCACACGCGTTATCGTTAACGACCATCGCTGGCAAGCCAGCTCCTACAGGAGACCGCGTCTGTAGGAGCCAGCTTGCTGGCGATGGACTCCAGTGCGCCGCGTTTATCCAGATCACACGCGTAATCATTAACGACCATCGCTGGCAAGCCAGCTCCTACAGGAGACCGCGTCTGTAGGAGCCAGCTTGCTGGCGATGGACTCCAGTGCGCCGCGTTCATCCAGATCACACGCGTTATCGTTAACGACCATCGCTGGCAAGCCAGCTCCTACAGGAGACCGCGTCTGTAGGAGCCGGCTTGCTGGCGATGGACTCCAGTGCGCCGCGTTTATCCAGATCACACGCGTAATCGTTAACGACCATCGCTGGCAAGCCAGCTCCTACAGAAGGCCGCGTCCGCGTCGAAAATGATGTGACCTCCAAAAACCAGTGAAGGCCAAAAAAAACGCAGGCCCGAAACCGGACCTGCGCCGAGGGAACATCAGTCTTCTACTGTCGGAATCTTGCGCGGTGCCATGAAGTACATCCAGGTCAGCGCGATGAAGTACATCGCCGGAATCAGCGTGAACAGCACGGTGTAGTTGTTGTTGGTGACGGTCAGGATATGGCCGACCAACTGGGTCATGAACATCCCGCCAATCGCAGCACACATACCTCCGAAGCCGAATACTGTGCTCATCATGTGCTTGGGTGTGTAGTCCATCACCAGGCTCCAGATGTTTGCGGTCCAGGCCTGGTGTGCGCCGATGGCCAGGGAAATGGCGGCTACGGCGACCCACAGATTGCTGGAGCCGGCAGCCATGACCACGCCGATGATGCAGCAGGCGAACAGCAGCATCGACATCAGCCGCGCCTTGATCGGGTTGATCCCGCGACCGATCAGGAACGAGGAGAGGATGCCGCCGCCAACGCTGCCGAAGTCGGCGGTGAGGTAAATGATGATCAGCGGAATGCCCATCTGGGTCACGTTGATGCCCAGGTTGTATTGCTGATTGAGGAACGGCGGCAGCCAGTACAGGTAGAACCAGAACACCGGCGCGGTCATCGAGTAGGCGAGGGCGAAGGCCCAAGTGCCGCGCATGCGCAGGATCTTCGAGAACGGCACGCGGGTTTGTTCCGGCTCGACTTCTTTCTGGATGTAGTCCAGTTCCGATTGTTTGACGCTCGGATGCTCTTCCGGGTTGAAGTACTTCAAGGCCCAGCACACCAGCCAGATCCCGCCCAGTGCCGACATGCACAGGAACGCGGCCTGCCAGCCCCATGCGTGGAGGATCAGTGGCAGCAGCATCGGGGTGAACATCGCACCGACGTTGGTCCCGGCATTGAATATCCCGGTGGCCACGGCGCGCTCGCCGGCCGGGAACCACAGGCGGGTGGTTTTCACGCAGGCCGGGTAGTTGGCGGCTTCGGTCAGGCCGAGGATGAAACGGCAGACCATGAAGCCGGCCGCCGAAGTGGCCAGGCCATGAGCGCCGGTCGCCAGGCTCCAGAGCAACACCGCGCAGAAGAATACGCGTTTGACGCCGACCCGGTCGATCAGCCGGCCCTGCAGTACGAAGCCAATGGCATAGCCGACCTGGAACCAGAAGTTGATGTTGGCGTAATCCATCGCCGTCCAGCTCATTTCCTTGGCCAGGATGGGCTGCATCACACCCAGTGCGGCGCGGTCGATGTAGTTCAGGGTAGTGGCGAAAAACACCAGCGCCAGCATGCCCCAACGGGTTTTGCCGACCGCCATGGCGCCGCGGATCTTGTCGCCGATACCACCGGCAGTGACGCTCATGGCCGGAGCCATGCGTGAGCTTTGGGAAGGAAGCATATGTACCACCCGTTTTTTTGAATTTGTTATTTGGTGTTTTGGACATCGCAGCCGGTGCTGCGAGTCCGGATTCAATGTGGGGGTCGATGTTGGGCAGTGGACAAAAAATCGTCAATTCGCCAACCACCATTGTGTTCGATAATCGAACGCAAAACTAACTGGATAGTACACTTTGAATTGCTGTGTGGGATCGCGCAGCCAATAATTCACTCAAAGTTAAACGCGCCCCCTGCAGGAGCCAGGCTTGCTGGCGATAGCGTCCGCGAGATCGTCATCGCCGGTAAGCCTGGCTCCTACAAAAGCGTGCGATGTCCCTAACAAGATTGCCTCCACCGGGAGTCGAAACATGCAGCGTTCCATTGCCACCGTGTCCTTGAGCGGTACCCTGCCGGAAAAACTCGAAGCCATTGCCGCCGCCGGGTTCGACGGTGTGGAGATTTTCGAGAACGACCTTCTCTACTACGACGGCAGCCCACGGGAAATTAAACAGATGTGCGCCGATCTCGGGATCGCCATCACCCTGTTTCAACCTTTCCGTGATTTCGAAGGCTGCCGGCGTGATCGGTTGTCGCGCAATCTGGAACGCGCCGAGCGCAAATTCGACCTGATGCAGGAACTGGGCACCGACCTGGTGCTGGTGTGCAGCAACGCCTCGGCCGACTCCATCGGTGATGAACAGATTCTGGTCGACGATTTGCGCCTGCTGGCTGAGCACGCCGGGGCCCGTGGTCTACGCATCGGTTACGAAGCGCTGGCCTGGGGCCGGCATGTGAACACGTATCAACAGGTGTGGAACATCGTGCGTCAGGCCGATCATCCAAGCCTTGGCGTGTTGTTGGACAGCTTTCACACCCTGTCGCTCAAGGGCGATCCGAGCGCTATCGCCGAGATTCCCGGCGACAAGATCTTCTTCGTGCAAATGGCCGACGCACCGATCCTGGCCATGGACGTGCTGGAGTGGAGCCGGCATTTTCGCTGCTTCCCGGGGCAGGGGGAGTTCGACTTGCCGGGGTTCCTCGCGCCGATCATCCAGAGCGGCTACACCGGGCCATTGTCGCTGGAGATCTTCAACGACGGCTTCCGCGCCGCGCCGCCACGAGCCAATGCCGCCGACGGCTTGCGCTCGTTGTTGTATCTGGAAGAGAAGACCCGCGAGCGTCTGGCTCGGGAAGCCAAGCCAATGGCCAGTCCTGAGATTCTGTTCGAAACACCGAAGGCCAGCGAGTACAACGGCATCGAATTTCTCGAATTCGCCGTGGATGAAAGCCTCGGCGCCAAGCTCTCCCATTGGCTGGAGCGACTGGGTTTCGTCAAGGCCGGGCAGCATCGCTCCAAGAGCGTCAGCCTGCTGCGTCAGGGCGATATCAACCTGATCCTCAACTCCGAACCGTACTCCTTCGGCCACAGCTTTTTCGAAGCCCACGGCCCTTCGCTGTGCGCTACGGCCGTGCGGGTCAAGGACAGCGCCAGCGCACTGGCCCGCGCCGTAGCCTACAAGGGCCAGCCCTATCGCGGGCTGGTCGGCCCCAACGAACTGGAGCTGGCGGCGGTGCGTGCACCGGATGGCAGCCTGATTTATCTGGTGGATCAACACGCCGATGTTTATGGCACGGACTTCAATCTGTACCCGCAAGCACCGGTCAGCGGCGGCCTCAAGCGCATTGACCACATGGCCATGGCGCTGCCGGCCGACAGCCTCGACAGTTGGGTGCTGTTCTACAAGAGCCTGCTGGATTTCGAGGCGGACGATGAAGTGGTGCTGCCGGATCCTTATGGTCTGGTGAAGAGCCGAGCCTTGCGCAGTCGCGACAGTTCGATCCGCTTGCCGCTGAACATTTCCGAGAACCGCAACACCGCGATCTCACACGCGCTGTCGAGTTATCGCGGCTCCGGAGTGCATCACATAGCCTTTGACTGTGATGACATCTTTGCCCAGGTCAGCCGTGCAAAAGAGGCGGGTGTGCCGTTGTTGGATATTCCGCTCAACTACTATGATGACTTGGCGGCGCGCTTCGATTTCGACGATGAGTTCCTCAGCGAGCTGGCCTACTACAACGTGTTGTACGACCGCGACGCCCAGGGCGGGGAGCTGTTTCACGTGTATACCGAGCCGTTCGAGGGGCGGTTCTTCTTTGAAATCATCCAGCGCAAAAACGGGTATGCCGGCTACGGCGCGGCCAACGTGGCGGTGCGGCTGGCGGCCATGGCCAAATCCCGAAGCGGAGCCATCCGTCAGGCCAAGTTGTAGGAAATTCGTAAACGCGGGATTAAACGTAGGCCGCGCGGCTTCCTTCACCGTGCCGCGCAGCCCATAATCGCCAGCCTGTGCAGTGATGGCCGTGAGCCCGCAATGACAATGACTTCAGAACTCCCCGCAGCCTCCGTAGAACCCGGTACCGAGCCGCGCAAGAGTCGCAAGAACAACCCGGAAAAGACCCGCGAAAACATCCTGCAGGAGGCGATTGTCGAATTCGTCCAGCAGGGGCTTTCCGGGGCTCGCGTCGATGCCATTGCCGAGCGCATCCACACCTCCAAGCGCATGATCTACTACTACTTCGGCAGCAAGGAGCAGCTCTACGTCGAGGTCCTGGAAAAACTTTACGGCGATATCCGCAGCACTGAAAGCCGTTTGCACCTGACCGAACTGGCACCGGTGGAAGCGATTCGGCGGCTGGTTGAATTCACATTCGATCACCACGATCGCAACGTCGATTTCGTGCGCATCGTCAGCATCGAAAACATTCACAACGCCGAGTACGTGAAGCGCTCCGATGCGATCAGGGCGATGAACAACACCGTTCTCGATTCCCTCGATGTGATCCTGCGTAGGGGCGTTGAAGAGGGGGTATTCCGCGCCGGCCTGGTGCCGCTGGATGTGCATCTGCTGATCAGTTCGTTCTGCTTTTATCGCGTCTCGAACCGCCATACCGTGGGTGAGATTTTCCAGATCGACTTGCCGGATGAGCGCATCAAGCAGCGTCATCGGGAGATGATTTGCGAGTCGGTGCTGCGCTATTTGCAGGCTTGAAAAGATCGCAGCCTTCGGCAGCTCCTACGTCAATCGCATTGATTTGTAGGAGCTGCCGAAGGCTGCGATCTTTTGATCTTCAGTCATTCATGCCCTGGAAATGTTCGAGCATTCTCTGGGCATCCGGCACCACGCCGCTGAACAACTCGAATGCCTTCACCGCCTGAAACACGGCCATGTTGCCGCCGTCCAGCGTCCGGCAACCGAGAGCGCGGGCGTTGCGCAGCAGTTCGGTTTCCAGCGGGAAGTAAACGATCTCCGCCACCCACAACTCGGCTCGAAGCAACTCGACCGGCACCGGCATGCCCGGCAGTTTTTTCATGCCCATTGGCGTGGTGTTCACCAGGCCGTCAGCCTGGGCCAAGGCGTTTGACAGGTCATACCCGGCCACCGCCAGAGCGACACCGAAATGCTGATTGAGGTTGTCGGCCAGATCCTGGGCGCGGCGGATGTCCACGTCAAAAATGCTCAATTGCTGTACGCCTTCGCTCAACAAGGCGTGGGCCACCGCCGCCCCTGCGCCGCCGGCGCCCATCTGGACGACACGTTCAACGGCAACGCCTTTCAGACCCCGTCGGAAGCCTTCGGCAAAGCCCAGGCAATCGGTGTTGTGGCCGATGCGTTTGCCATCCTTGAGCACCACCGTGTTGACTGCACCGATACCGCGGGCCTCCGGCGAGAGTTCGTCCAGCAGCGGGATGATTGCCTGCTTGCAGGGAAAGGTGATGTTCAAGCCGGTGAAGTTCATGCGCTCGGCGGCCATCAACAGGTCGGGCAGGGCGTTGCTGTCGAGTTTCAACTGATCAAGATCAATCAGGCGGTAGAGGTAGCGCAGCCCTTGGGCATCGCCTTCATGCTCGTGCAAGGCCGGTGTGCGGGAAGCCTGGATGCCGGCGCCGATCAGCCCGGCCAGTACCACGTTGTTCTGAGTCACGGCGATCACCCCTTCAAACGATGACTGAAGTGTTCCAGCGCCAGGCGATAGCCGTGACTGCCGAAACCGGCCATCACCGCCGTGGCAATAGCGGATACGAACGAGTGGTGGCGGAAGGGCTCGCGGGCGTGCACGTTGGACAGGTGGACTTCGATGACCGGCAGCTCGCTAGCGACCAGGGCGTCGCGGATGGCGACCGAGGTGTGAGTCCATGCGGCGGGATTAATGATTATCCCGGCGCAGCGACCGCGGGCCGCGTGAATCCAGTCGAGCAATTCGCCCTCATGGTTGGTCTGGCGAAACTCCACCGCCAGGCCGAACTCTTCGGCGGCGCGTCCGCACAGGGCCGAAATGTCTGCCAGGGTTTCGTGGCCGTAAGTCGCCGGTTCACGGGTGCCGAGCAGGTTCAGGTTCGGGCCGTTGAGCACCAGAACGATAGGGGACATCGGAATCTCTCCACTTATTATTGTTGGACTCGGCCAAGGTTCTCAGCCTGTGGAGATAAATTGTACTAACTAGTTAATTCGGTCAATTGAAGAGAGGGCACACTGGCGGTTTGTGGGCGATGATCGGACACTATCTGTGTTCACCGTGGCAAATGCTCCACCAGAAAATCAATGAACGCCCTCAAGCGCAGCGGCACATGCCGACTTTGCGGGTACAACAGGGTGAATGGTCGCGAGCGCCCGCCATAGGGCTTGAGCACTTCCACCAGTGAGCCGTCGGCCAGCTCCTTTTCCACGATAAAACGATAGGTCTGAAACAACCCTGCCCCATGCTTGGCCAGCGTCACCCCGCCCAGTACATCATCGGAACAACTGAGGTTGCCCTCGGCCAGAATCTCCCGGGGCACACCTTCATCGTTGAACAACCAGGCAATGCGCCGGCCGCTGCTGGGCAATTCATACTGAATGCATTCGTGGTGTTCGAGGTCGTCGAGGGTTTGCGGAATGCCGGCCTGTTTCAGGTAATCAGGGCTGGCGATCAGCACCAGGGCGGCATCTTCCAACTGTCGGGCGATCAGACCGGAATCCGGGATGGCTCGCACGCGAATCGCCATGTCGTAGCCTTCGCCAACGAAATCGATGTTGCGATTGCTGATATGCGACTCGACTTTCACCGCGGGATAGCGCGCCCGAAATTCGGGCAGCAGCGGCAGGATTCGATGATGCGCGTAGGTGGTCGGAATACTGATGCGCAAAGTACCGGACGGCACTTGCTGCTGGCCCATGACCTCGCGCTGGGCCTCGACCAGTTGCGCAAGGGCCTGGCGACATTCTTCGTAATAACGGCGACCACTGTCAGTGAGCTTCACGCTACGCGTGGTGCGCGCGAAAAGGCGCACACCCAGGCGTTCTTCCATGCGCGACACCGATCGGCTCACGGCAGCGGGCGTGACACCTGCCACCAGCGCCGCGGCAGTAAAACTGCCAGCCTCGGCGGCCAGGCAAAACAGCTCAATGCTGCCCAACTGAAGATCGTCGAATTGTCGCTGCATGATTGATTACACCAGGGATCAGATGAAGAAGCTGGATCAGTATTTATCAGGTGACAGCGCTGTAAAGAAAGGATTTCTTACCAATTCGCGCGGTGTTACGCAGGTCCGGGAAGCACCAGAACGCTAGCCTGAGGACGGAAGAAATGATTCGGCGGCCAATGCCAGCGGTCGGATTTTCCAGGGAGTGTCGGATCTTCGGATTCAAAAACCTAACGGATGGGTTAGCATGAAGGTATGCAGTTTCAAAGGACTGTCGGTAGTGATCATGTTGCGAGACGAGCATTGTCCGCCTCATGCGCATGTGGACGCGGGGACGTGGAGTGCCAGATTCAGGTTCAGCTTTTGGCACAACGGTGTCGAGCTCTGGGATGTCGTTCCGCTATCGCGTCGGCCACCATTGGCGGTGCTTGAGGGTTTGCGCCAATCGCTCAAGCAACCTGCCCATTTGCGACGCGCCCGCGGCATCTGGTGGCGAAAACTACAAACGGCCTGTCTTGATAATCAACTGTGGGACTGGCAAAGCAACGAAGTCGTTGTAGTGAAAAGGGTTGTCAGCACGACCAATATGATTGGATCGGCTTGCTACGTACCTGAATCGAACAAGACATTACTGTCCCTGATCGGTGCACAGGAAGGTGTGGAGATCGAGTTATGAAAACGATAAAAGCCAAGGCTCAGGCCGATAATCCCGTAACGGAAAGTAGCCTGGACAAAGCCATTGAACGGGGCGAATTACGTAGAAAAAACAGCCTGCAAGCGACAGCGGTTAGCTACCTGGCTCCCTGTCTGGCAGTGCTCTTCGAAGACGGCAGCGGCGTGTTGTTGCCCGTGGCCGACTATTCGGAGTTCGATGATTTTGAGCTGGAGGACTACGCCAGTCTGACTGTCGGCTATGCGGGGAATGCACTGTGCCATGAAGGCAAGGACCTGCATGTGTCTATCGCCGGGATGATTTCTGCGAGCAAGCCGCTGATGGCCATGGCGGCCTCGGTCGTCGCTTCGCGCAATGGTCGCCAGAGCAGCGCCGCAAAGTCTGAAGCCGCGCGGGCCAACGGCAGGAAAGGCGGGCGCCCGCGCAAGGTCGATGTTGTCGTGTAAGTATGTCTAGTCCTGAAATAGGTTTACACCTGTTTCACCCTAACGCCCGATGCACCGCATCGGGCGTTTTGTATTTTAAAGACAGGTGCGGCCGCTCCTGGTTGTAGATCGTGACCGCCTCTTGCACCATCTGTGTGGCCTGCGCCAAATCCGCTGGTCGATGGATCAAGAACTCTGTTTTCAAGATGCCGTTGACCCGCTCTGCCAAGGCGTTCTGGTAGCAGTCGTAGCCATCAGTCATCGAGCAAGTAATGCCATGTTTTGCGTGCACTTCTTGGTAAAGGGCCGAGCAGTACTGGGCGCCTCGATCCGAGTGATGGACTAGTTTCTGACCGCTTCGACGCCGCTTCAAAGCCATTCGAAAGGCTTGCACCACGGAGTTGGTGTGCAGATTCTCATGCACGTGATAGCCGACTATTTTTCTCGAAAAGGCATCCGTCACCAAACTCAAATAGGCCACGCCATCACGGGTAGGCAGGTACGTAATATCGGCCACCCAGACCTGTTCCGGGCCGTTAGCGATTATTTGTTCCGGGCTTGGTTTCAGCAAATTGGGGTGCCGGCGGAAGCGATGATGACTGTCGGTCGTCTTGTGATACGCTCGCTTTCTGTGGACCAACTGGCGGCTTTCACGCAAAACCGCGAATAAACGATCCCGGCCAACATGAAGCTCCCGTTGCTCGCGCTGCTCATGCATCATCGAGTGCAGCTTCCGGGTACCGATGCAAGGTTGGCGGACACGGATTTTCTGTACAAACGCTATGAGCTGCCGATCCTGGTCGGCCCGAGCCCTGTAGACCCGGTTACGTTTGTAATAGGCCTGACGGCTTATTCCCATAAATTGGCAAGCCCTGCTGACACTCAGGGTTTGGGTTTGCGCAACGACTTGCCGGGTCGCTTTTTTACGACAGATACGCCGTAGTCGTTCTTCAGAACATCAACCACGGCTTCAAAAAATTGGGCTTTCTGATTCGCCAGCGCCAACTGCTCCTCAAGTTCTTTGATTCTTTGCTCGGGAGTCAATGGCAAGGTTGGCTCGTCCATAGGTCTGATCCTCTGGGAGCGAATGGAGGCGCCTTGGCTCCAGTCCTGGCGACCATGCTTGCGTAACCAAACCAACACCGTCGACCGACCCTGAATCCCATAGCGCCGCTGAGCCTCTTTATAACTCAACTCGCCTTTTTCGACCTGGTCGACGACCGATAATTTAAAAGCCAGCGTGTAATCACGCTGACTGCGTTTCGTACCCGTATCCATTGCACCTTCCTGAAAAGAAGTCAGAAGGTGTAAACCTTATTCAGGACGGGACAGTACCCACAAAAAAGCCGTCGTGAAGACGGCTTTTTTGTGCCTGGCAGATGCCATCAACGCCGGGTCAACATCACCCCGGATTCCATGTGATGGGTCCACGGGAACTGGTCGAACATCGCACACCGGCTGATGCGGTGGGTGTCGTGCAGTTGGGCGATGTTGGCAGCCAGGGTCTGCGGATTGCAGGAGATGTACAGGATGTTGTCGAAGCGTCGGGTCAACTCGCAGGTGTCCGGGTCCATGCCGGCGCGGGGCGGGTCGACGAACACGCTGCCGAACTCGTAGCTCTTGAGGTCGATGCCGTGCAGGCGGCGGAACGGACGCACTTCGTTCAGGGCTTCGGTCAGCTCTTCGGCGGACAAGCGCACAAGGGTGACGTTATCCACCGCGTTTTCGCTGAGATTGCTCAGCGCCGCGTTGACCGAGGTCTTGCTGATTTCGGTGGCCAGCACTTTGCGCACGCGGGTGGCGAGCGGCAGGGTGAAGTTGCCGTTGCCGCAATACAGTTCCAGCAAATCATCGGAGCGATCGCCAAGCGCATCGTATGCCCAGTTGAGCATCTTCTGGTTCACCGTACCGTTGGGCTGGGTGAACGCGCCTTCCGGCTGGCGGTAGCTGAAGGTGCGGCCGCCGACGTCCAGTCGCTCGACCACGTAATCGTGACCGATGACTTCGCGCTTGCCCTTGGAGCGGCCGATGATGCTGACGTTCAGGTCCGTCGCCAGTTTCGCAGCCGCCGCGTGCCAGTGCTCGTCCAGCGGGCGGTGATAGCACAGAGTGATCATTGCGTCGCCGGCCAACGTGGTCAGGAATTCCACCTGGAACAGCTTGTGGCTCAGAGGCGCACTGGCTTGCCACGCTGCCTTGAGCTGCGGCATCAACTGGTTGATGCGCAGGCTGGCGATCGGGAACTCTTCGATCAGGATGGGCGTGCGTTTGTCTTCCTGGGAAAACATCGCGTAATGCCGTTCGCCGGCCTCGCGCCACAGGCGGAACTCGGCGCGCAGGCGGAAGTTTTTCAGCGGCGAATCGAAAACGGCCGGCTCGGGTGCATCGAACGGGGCCAGCAGGTCACGCAAACGCGTGACCTTTTCTTCGAGTTGAACGGCATAGGCCTGGGAATCAAAAGTCATGCGTTGAACCAACCCAGCTTGATCACGAACAGAATCGACAGGATTACCAGCGCCGGGTTCAGCTCACGGCCACGACCGGACATCAACTTGATGGCGGTCCAGGAAATGAAACCGAAGGCGATGCCATTGGCGATGGAATAGGTGAACGGCATCGCCAGCGCGGTGATCACCACGGGCGCGGCAACGGTGATGTCGTCCCAGTCTATTTCGGCCAGGCCGGATGTCATCAGCACGGCGACGAACAGCAGGGCCGGTGCAGTGGCGAAGGCAGGAACACTGGCGGCCAGTGGCGAGAAGAACAGCGCCAGCAGGAACAGGATCGCGACAACAACGGCGGTCAGGCCGGTGCGGCCACCGGCACTCACGCCAGCGGCGGATTCGATGTAGCTGGTGGTGGTCGAGGTGCCCAGCAGGGAACCGGCCATGGCCGCGGTGCTGTCAGCGATCAGCGCACGGCCCATTTTCGGCATGTGGCCGTCCTTGCCCATCAGGCCGGCGCGCTTGGCGACGCCGATCAAAGTTCCGGAGTTATCGAACAGGTCGACGAACAGGAAGGCGAAGATCACGCTGACCAGACCGATGTCCAGTGCACCCTTGATATCCAGTTGCAGGAAGGTCGGGGCCAGCGACGGTGGCATCGACATCACGCCGCCGAACGGGGTGAAGCCCATCACGATCGAAACGATGGTCACCACCAGAATGCCGATCAGCACCGCGCCGCGCACGGCAAGGGCTTCAAGCGCGACGATCAGGGCAAAACCGAGGGTGGCGAGGATCGGAGCCGGTTGTTTCAGGTCACCGAGGCCGACCATGGTCGCCGGGTTGCTGACCACGATACCGGCGTTGTGCAGGGCGATCAGCGCCAGGAACAGGCCGATACCGGCAGCAATGGCCGAACGCAGTGGCAACGGGATGCTGTTGATGATCCATTCACGGATGCGGAAGATCGACAGCAGGAAGAAGCACACTGCCGAGATGAACACCGCGCCGAGCGCCACTTGCCAGGTATGGCCCATGTGCAGGACCACGGTGTAGGTAAAGAAGGCGTTCAGGCCCATGCCCGGTGCGAGGGCGATCGGGTAGTTGGCGATCAGGCCCATGGTCGTCGAGCCGATGGCAGCTGCCAGACAGGTGGCGACAAACACCGCGCCCTTGTCCATACCGGTCTCGCCGAGGATGCTCGGGTTGACGAACAGAATGTAGGCCATGGCCAAAAAGGTCGTGACGCCCGCCAGAATCTCGGTCCGCACGTTGGTGTTGTGTGCCTTGAGTTGAAACAGCCTTTCCAGCATGTCTGCTCCCCGTGGCGCGCCGGGCGCCGTGAATGTATCGACCTCAACAGCAAAGCACAGGCAGCAGAACGCGCCTGGAAATTACTGTGGGCCGGAAAAAGCCGCGCATCATACCAGTAGCTTGGGCATATGGCTGCTTATGGCGGTGATCGTCGTCGATGTTTTGCGACAAAGCCAAGTACGCCATACTGCGCGCTGGTTTTTCGGGGGGGAAAGGACTGCATGAAAAGGCGTCTGGTTAGCGTGTTCGGCGTATTGATAGCCTTGCTTCTTGGGGCGCAAACGGCCACGGCGGCATCGGCCCCGCCATTGAGTCAATTGAAAGTGCTCAAAGTCGCTTCGCCGTCCTGTGGCGTTGAAAACATCGACGAAGGGCAAACCCGGACGCGCTGCGATCACAATGGCCCGAACATCACGGTGTACGTGCTGGAAGTGGGTTACGGGCGTGAGGCCCAGGTCGCCATCGACGGTTTTGAGGTGAACGGTACGCGTACGCCGGTCTGCGCGTTCAAGAACGGCAACCTGACCAGTTGCACCCCCGGGGAAAAAACCGTCGGCTATTTGTATGCACTCGATCTGGCTGGCAAACAGGAAGGCACTCTGACCTTCAGCAATACCTCGATCAATGCGCCCGGCAATACGATGTCGACACAGCTTTACATCCAGTAGCCACATGTCTCGAACAAGGCGCGGGAAAGCTGACTACGCTTAAAAGATCACTCCGTGGACAGTACCCGATGACCTTTAGAGCCTTGATTGCCCTCGCCGAGGGGACCGATGACCTGCAGACCGTGACCCTGATCGACGTACTGCGCCGCGCCAAGGTAGAAGTGGTGGTGGCCAGTATCGAAGGGCGGCGCATGCTCACTTGCGCCCGCGGCACTCGGCTGACGTCCGATGCCATGCTGGTGGACTTGCTGGCGCAGCCTTTCGACCTGATTGCCTTGCCGGGTGGCGCGGTGGGGGCGCAGCACTTGGCCGCCCACCAACCCCTGCAACAATTGATCAAGGATCAGGCGGCAGCCGGTCGCTTGTTCGCCGGCATCGCCGAAGCGCCCGCCGTGGCGCTGCAAGCCTTTGGCGTTTTGCGTCAAAGGCGCATGACCTGCCTGCCATCGGCCAGCCATCAACTGTTGGGCTGTAACTTCGTCGATCAACCGGTAGTGGTCGATGGCAACTGCATCACCGCCCAGGGCTCGGCTGGCGCATTGGCATTTGCCCTGGCGCTGGTGGAGCAACTCTGCGGCAAAGCCACACGTGCGGCGGTGGCGGGGGAGTTGTTGGTGTAGCCCGCTTAGACTTTCGCCTCTTGCTTCTCTTCATCTTTAGCCACGTGCATGCGATCGCGGCTGGCCAGGGTCGGGAACAGTTTGACCCACACCCCGGTCACCACCAGCGTGCCGATCCCGCCCATTACCACGGCTGGCACGGTGCCGAACCAGTGGGCCGTCAGGCCCGATTCGAATTCGCCCAACTGGTTCGAGGCACCGATGAACAGACCGTTCACGGCGCTGACCCGGCCGCGCATTTCGTCCGGGGTTTCCAGTTGTACGAACGAGGCGCGGATCACCATGCTGATCATGTCTGCCGCGCCCAACACCACCAACACCGCCAAGGAAAACCAGAACGAGGTCGACAGGCCGAAGGCGATGGTTGCCACGCCGAAGATGCCCACGGCGGTGAACATCACCCGCCCGACGTTGCGCTCCACGGCAAACCGCGCCAGGAACAGCGACATCAGCAGCGCACCCACTGCCGGTGCGGAGCGCAACAAGCCCAGCCCCCACGGTCCGGTCAGCAGAATGTCCTTGGCGAACACCGGCAGCAGTGCCGTGGCACCCCCCAATAGCACCGCGAACAGATCGAGGGAGATCGCCCCGAGAATGTCTGGACGACTGCGGATGAAGCGGATGCCTGCGAGCAGTGAATCCAGCGTGGCCTTGCCCTTGTTCAGCGGCGTCTGCCGGGCCGGCAGGTTGAGCATCAGCGAACAGGCGATGACATACAGCAGCACCGTCGGGCCATACACCCAGACGCTGCCGAAGGCGTAGAGCAAACCGCCAAGGGCCGGGGCGACGATGGTGGCTGATTGCTGGGCCGATTGTGCGGCGGCCACGGCCCGGGGAAACAGCGCGCTGGGCACGATACTGGGCAGCAGGGCCTGGGTGGTCGGCATTTCAAAGGAACGCGCGGCACCGAGCAGGAAGGCCAGGATAAAGATCATTTCCCGAGTGACATGGTCGGTCGCGCTGCCGATGGCCAGCGACAGGGCGATCAATGCCTGCAGGGACTGGCAGATCGCCGCGACCTTGCGCCGGTCATAGCGGTCGGCGACGTGCCCGGTGTGCAGCATGAACAGCACGCGCGGGGCGAATTCGACCAGGCCGACCAGACCCAGGTCGAGCACATTGCCGGTCAATTGATACAGGTTCCAGCCGATGGCCACGGTGAGCATCTGGAAGCCGCTGGCGGTAAAGATCCGGGCCAGCCAGAACGCGAGAAAAGGGCGATGGTGACGTAACAGCAAGGGCTCTTGGCTGGGCATCTGCGGGGAAATCTGGGGAGAGGGGAGCAGCGAGATTATCACCAACCTGTAACAGAAGGTTGCCATGACAAAAAATTTAGTTAGCCAGACATCGATTTTCCTGTGGGAGCGGGCTTGCTCGCGAAGGGGACATCAGCTTCAACATCAATGTTGACTGACACTCAGCCTTCGCGAGCAAGCCCGCTCCCACAGGAAATGTATTTCAGCTCGTGACCAAGGCCATGAGGCAACTTGTCACGCGGCAAAAGACCACGCGGTTCATCCCCGAAATTGGGACTACTCTTTCAACGTTGATTGATCCAGATCAAAACCCACAAAAGGAATTGATCCGGCGGCCGCAAGGCCAGACTCCCTGCGTTGTGATGCGTGCAAAAAAAGAACAAACAGAGATTCGCCACACTCCATATCCGTGGGGGCCGTGGGTGCAGGCTTCCAGCCAGCAGCCGTACTACCTGACAGAGGAAGACTTATGTTCGGTTTAGAGGCACTTGATCTCGCCCGAATTCAGTTCGCGTTCACCATCTCGTTCCACATCCTGTTTCCGGCCATCACCATCGGCCTGGCGAGTTACCTGGCGGTACTCGAAGGCCTGTGGTTGAAAACCCATAACGACACCTACCGTGACCTCTACCATTTCTGGTCGAAGATCTTTGCCGTCAACTTCGGCATGGGCGTGGTTTCCGGCCTGGTCATGGCCTATCAGTTCGGTACTAACTGGAGCCGCTTCTCGGACTTCGCCGGATCGGTTACCGGGCCGTTGCTGACCTATGAAGTGCTCACGGCGTTCTTCCTCGAGGCGGGGTTCCTGGGGGTTATGCTGTTTGGCTGGAACAAGGTCGGGCGCGGCCTGCACTTCTTCGCCACCGTGATGGTGGCCATCGGTACGTTGATCTCGACCTTCTGGATTCTCGCCTCCAACAGCTGGATGCAGACCCCGCAGGGCTTCGAGATCGTCAACGGGCAAGTCATACCCACCGACTGGCTGGCAGTGATCTTCAACCCGTCGTTCCCGTATCGCCTGATGCACATGGCCACGGCGGCGTTCGTAGCCACGGCCTTCTTCGTGGGTGCCTCGGCGGCCTGGCATTTGCTGCGCGGCAAGGACAACCCGGCGATCCGCAAAATGCTCTCGATGGCGATGTGGATGGCGTTGATCGTCGCGCCGATCCAGGCGGTCATCGGCGACTTCCACGGCCTCAATACACTTGAGCATCAGCCGGCGAAAATCGCCGCGATCGAGGGGCACTGGGAAAACAAGGGTAACGAGGCAACGCCGCTGATCCTGTTCGGTTGGCCGGACATGAAGGAGGAAAAAACCAAGTTCGCCGTCGAGATCCCGTACCTGGGCAGCCTGATCCTGACTCACTCGCTGGACAAGCAAGTCCCGGCGCTCAAGGAGTTCCCGCCTGAAGACCGGCCAAATTCGAGCATTGTGTTCTGGTCGTTCCGGATCATGGTGGGCCTGGGCATGCTGATGGTCTTCACCGGCTTGTGGAGCCTGTGGCTGCGCAAGCGCGACACCCTCTACACCTCGCGGCCGTTCCTGTACCTGGCGTTGTGGATGGGGCCGTCAGGCCTGATTGCGATCCTCGCCGGCTGGTTCACCACCGAAATCGGCCGTCAGCCGTGGGTGGTCTACGGCCTGATGCGCACGGCGGATGCGTCGTCCAACCATAGCGTCATGCAGATGAGCATCACCCTGATCCTGTTCGTCGTGGTGTATTTCGCCCTGTTTGGCGCCGGACTTGGCTACATGATGCGCCTGGTGCGCAAGGGGCCGAAGATCGACGAAGGCAAGGAAACCAACGACGGTGGCCCCGGGCAGAAACGCACACCGGCCCGTCCGCTGTCCGCCGCCGACGATGATCACACCGATGCCGGCCACAGCCTGACCAAGGAGATTTGAATCATGGGTATTGATCTTCCGCTGATCTGGGCCGTGATCATCATCTTCGGCATCATGATGTACGTGGTCATGGACGGTTTTGACCTGGGCATCGGCATTCTTTTCCCGTTCATTCCGGGCAAGACCGATCGCGATGTGATGATGAACACCGTCGCCCCGGTCTGGGACGGCAACGAGACCTGGCTGGTGTTGGGGGGCGCGGCGTTGTTCGGCGCATTTCCGCTGGCCTATTCGGTGGTGCTCTCGGCGTTGTACCTGCCGCTGATCCTGATGTTGATCGGGCTGATCTTCCGCGGCGTAGCCTTCGAGTTCCGCTTCAAGGCCAGGGACGACAAGCGCCACCTGTGGGACAAGGCGTTCATCGGTGGCTCGGTCACCGCGACGTTCTTCCAGGGTGTAGCACTCGGCGCGTTCATCGATGGGCTGCCGGTGGTCAATCGGCAGTTCGCCGGTGGATCACTGGACTGGCTGACACCGTTCACGATGTTCTGTGGCGCGGCGCTGGTGGTGGCCTATGCGTTGCTCGGTTGCACCTGGCTGATCATGAAGACCGAAGGCAAGTTGCAGGAGCAGATGCATGACCTGGCACGGCCATTGGCCTTTGTACTGCTGGCGGTGATCGGCATCGTCAGCATCTGGACTCCGTTGGCCCACGCGGAAATTGCCGCACGCTGGTTCAGCATGCCGAATCTGTTCTGGTTCATGCCGGTGCCGATTCTGGTGCTGGTGACGATGTACGGCTTGATCCGCGCCGTGGCCCGCAACGCGCACTACACGCCGTTCCTGTTGACCCTGGTGCTGATCTTCCTCGGTTACAGCGGCTTGGGCATCAGCCTGTGGCCGAACATCATCCCGCCGTCGATCTCGATCTGGGATGCCGCCGCGCCGCCGCAAAGCCAGGGTTTCATGCTGGTGGGCACGCTGTTCATCATCCCGTTCATCCTGGGCTACACCTTCTGGAGCTACTACGTGTTCCGCGGCAAGGTCACCCATGAAGACGGTTACCACTAGCCCTGTTGTGGGAGCGGGCTTGCTCGCGATGGCGTCGGATGCGACGCCATCAATCTTGAAGAGGATTGACGTTATGGCTGCCAAACATTCCCTGCACGACATTGAAGAAGCCGAAAAAAAACCGCTGTGGCAGCGGCTTGGCTGGTTGGCCCTGATCTGGGTCGGCAGCGTGGGCGCCTTGTTCATCGTCGCCAGCTTGATGCGTCTGTTCATGAACGCGGCCGGCCTGACGACGCACTGACATCTCCCCCGCAGCCTCAAGGCGCGGATTTACAACCCTCCGACCGGAGGGTTTTTTTTTGCCTGTTACTTTCGCGCCTTGAGAATCACGAATTTCGGATTGGCTGCCACTTGCTCGACGCCACGGAACAAACGCGCCAGCTTGCTGTGGTAACCCAGGTGACGATTGCCGACGATGTACAGCGCGCCGCCCACAACCAGCGCTTCGCGTGCTTGCTGGAACATCCGCCAGGCCAGGAAGTCGCCCACGACCTGTTGCTGGTGAAATGGCGGATTGCACAGCACCACGTCAAGCGATTGCGGTTCCTGGCCGGCTAGGCCATCGCCGGCACGCACGATCACTTCCCGTTCACCCAACGCTGCGTGCCAGTTCTCGGCGGCCGATTGCACGGCCATGAACGATTCGTCCACCAGCGTGTAGTGGGCCTCGGGGTTTTGCAGAGCGCTGGCGATGGCCAGGACACCGTTGCCGCAACCGAGATCGGCGACCCGCGCCGAGCCAAGGTTTTTCGGCAGGTGTGGCAAAAACGCCCGGGTACCGATGTCCAGGCCTTCGCGGCAAAACACATTGGCGTGGTTGAGCAGTTCGATAGCCGGTTCGTCGAGTCTGTACCGCGTCGGGTAAGGCGACACAACCGGGGTTTTGTCTTCTGCCGCGGCAATCAATAAACGCGCCTTCTTCACCGCCAGCGAGGCTTGTACGGGGCCGATGTAGCGCTCCAGCAAGTCGCCCGCCGCCCGGGGCAGGTGCTTGATCATGGCCGCGGCAATCACTTGGGCGCCAGGTGCCAGTTGCCCTTGCAGGCGGATCAGTTGCTCTTCCAGCAATGCCAGGGTTTTCGGTACGCGGATCAGCACGCAGTCGAATGGCCCGACAGGGGCCTCGCTGGCGGGGACGCTCGGTACCGCATCAAACGCCAGGCCGTTGCGCACCAGGTTCTTTTCCAGACCCTGCAAGGCCAGGAACGAATCACCGCTGCTGACCACCCGCACCTTGCCCGCCAGGCTGGCCGCCAACGCGCCGAAACTGTCGTTGAGCACCAATACCCGCATCTCGGCCGCTGGCTGCTGCTCGGCCAGATAATTGAGCAGGTATTCATCAGCCGCGTCGAAAGCTTGCAACGGTTCGTTCTGCTGTTCTGGCTGGCGTATCAGGTCGAGGCTGGCGAAGGATGTTTCGAGCAAAGGCATGGGGCGGGGCTCTGGGTAATCAACGGATGTCCCGCTGACCTAAGGCGTTGGTGCGGGCGGAGCCGTCCGAGTGTACTGCGTCGTGAAGGTCTACACGCCATCACTCAGGAGGGACCGCAAATGGTACGTTTTTTTTGATCGGATTACTCGCAGGTTTTCCTGCAGTCGGGCGCTTTCAGATGGCTCCGGACCGGTTCGCGGCCATGACTGCCGCCATCTTGTTGTTGACGCCGAGCTTTTCGATAGCCCTGTGCACATGAAAGTTGACCGTGCGTTCACTCAAATTGAGGATCCTGGCAATTTCATAGGCCGTCTTGCCATCGGCCGACAGTTTCAAGACTTCGAGCTCCCGCCGTGACAAGGAGGGAACCTGAAGGCGAGCCGGTTTTTTCGGTTGCATTCCGATCGCCAACGCGTGCAGGTGGCGACTGATGAACACCGAGAATCCAAGATTCTCGTACAGCTCATAGGCTGAAATCGGGCAATGACTTCGGGCCAGGCTGAGAATGCTGCGCAGACCGCTTTCTTCATCGTGGATTGCTTGCGACCAGCCATGCGCCAAGCCTTGCTGTTGCAGCAGTTGCCATAACCACGGGGTTGCGCCGAAGAGCTCTTTGCTCCAGAGCACGGGTAGCATGGAGTGATTGCAATAGGCCGCTACGGGGTCAATCTCGCGGGCATTGTTTTGTTCATACTGTGTGTTCCAGTCGTGTGGATAGTTGTTCAGGTTGACGGGGCAGCAATCAGTGTGACTGTTGGCTGAAATGGTTGAAAAGGCACAAAATTTATATCCAAGGTTCCTGACGAAATTCAGTGATATTCGATAGGCCGTATTAATGTCCTGTGTTTGAGAAAGCAGTTGAAGCTGTGACTCCTTCCAGATTTCCATATACGGGGTCTCCAACAGTGTTTTCGGAGGGGGCTGATTTTGGATCCGAGATCCGGCACGTGACGGAGTGTAGGACATATCCGACAATTGTAGTTCGACGATTTTGCTCTTTTGACTGCTGAAAAAGTGTATGCCAGGTTCTTAAACCGTGTGTGAAATATTAAATGCCATGTGTCATTTTAAGTTGGCTGGTGTTTCTCACATCGAATAATCAATAAGTTACAAATGCAATAACACTACAAAATGTCTGTGTTTATGCTGCCGTCTTTGCGGGACACTGAGGTATCTATTGATTGGAGCCTTCCATGTCCGTCAGCGAAGAAAAATTTACCCGTCAGACCTTGCTCGAGGTTCATCCGTTGACCCCGAACCTGTTTACCCTGCGGGCCACGCGGGATGCGGGGTTTCGTTTTCGGGCGGGGCAGTTTGCCCGGTTGGGCGTCACCAGGGCTGATGGCAGCACGGTATGGCGCGCCTACTCCATGGTGTCCTCGCCCTTTGACGAATTTCTCGAGTTCTTTTCCATTGTTGTGCCGGGCGGTGAGTTCACCAGCGAGCTCAGCCGGCTGGTCGTTGGAGACAAATTGCTGGTCGACCGCCAGGCCTTTGGCTACCTGACGCCGGACCGTTTTATCGATGGGCGAGATCTATGGCTGTTATCCACCGGGACCGGCGTGGCGCCGTTCCTGTCGATACTGCAGGACTTCGACGTCTGGGAGCGATTCGAGCGGATTATCCTGGTCTATAGCGTTCGGGAAGCCCGGGAACTGGCTTATCAGGAACTGGTCGCGGGGCTGACGCAACGTGACTATCTGGCCGAGTACGCGCACAAACTGCAATTCATCACCACGGTCACTCGTGAACAGCATCCTGGCTCATTGAACGGGCGGATCACCACACTGATTGAAAGCGGCGAACTGGAGCGCACCGCGGGTGTTGCGCTGACGCCTGAACACTCACGGGTCATGCTGTGCGGCAATCCGCAGATGATCGATGACACGCGCAAGCTGCTTAAACAGCGGGACATGCACTTGAACCTCAGCCGGCGACCCGGTCAGGTGGCGGTGGAAAACTTCTGGTAAAAAAAACGGCGCCTCGAAGGCGCCGTTTTTATGCGGGAGCGGTCAAGGCCGGTTGTTCTGGGCCTTGAGCAAGTCGCGGATCTCGCCCAGCAACTCCTCTTCCTTGGTGGGAACCGGCGGCAGGCTCGGAGCCACAGCCTCTTCGCGCTTCAGGCGGTTGATGGCCTTGACGCCCACGAAGATCGCGAGGGCGACGATGATGAAGTCGATGATGGTCTGGATGAATTTGCCATAGGCCAGCACCACCGGCGGAGTCGCACCCTCGGCTGCCTTGAGCGTAATGGCCAGATCACTGAAGTCCACGCCTCCGATCAGCATGCCGATTGGCGGCATGACCAGGTCACCGACAAACGATGTGACGATCTTGCCGAAGGCTGCGCCGATGATGATGCCGACGGCCATGTCGACCACGTTGCCTTTGACCGCGAAGGCCTTGAACTCGTTTAGCACGCCCATAGGTTATTTCCTTGTTACAGATGAGGTTGATGAACGCATTGTAAATCAGCCAATCGCATTCTGCTCGAATCAACGGCCTGTCGTGCTTGCCAGCAATCGATCCGGGTGGTCATGGAGAACTCATCGGTTGATCTCATTTGTGGGCCGGCCAGCCCTTCTGCGGTGGTTCGCTTTCGGCTTTTTTTAAGCAATATGACTTCGCTGTGTGAGCGAATCAGATTGAAGGGCCATCCTTGAGTTGGGGTGTTGAAATTGTTCGAGTGGTTTTTTAACAAAAAGATTTGTATTGAAAATTGATTGAGGTTGCAATGCTGTTAACTGTTTCGTTAGTTTGGGGGCTGTTTTGTTTGGGCGTTTTTGAAGTTATGCATCGGGTGTATAAATGAACAAAGCTTGTATAGGTTTTTAAGGGGGTAGTTAGCGCATTACAAGTGTTTGTTGAGTGTGCTGGGTGAAAACTTATACACGGTTTTTTTCGCGGTCGTACTTCAAAAAGTACGAACGGATTATGGCTATTTGAAATCATCCAGGAGGCTGCAAAATATCTGGCCGCACTCGCGTGCCTCAGCTGAGCTATCATCGCGTTTTTTTCCGGGAGTTCCGATGGCCAAGGCCAAGCGCATGTACGGCTGCACCGAGTGCGGCTCAACCTTCCCCAAATGGGCCGGCCAGTGCGGTGAATGCGGGGCCTGGAACACGCTCACCGAAACCATGGTGGAAAGCGGCGGGGCAGCTGCCCCCAGCGGTCGTACCGGCTGGGCCGGCCAGCAGGCGCAGATCAAGACACTGGCTGAAGTCAGTGTCGAAGAAGTTCCTCGCTTCTCCACCGCTTCCAGCGAGCTCGACCGGGTTCTGGGTGGTGGTCTGGTGGATGGCTCGGTGGTGCTGATCGGTGGCGATCCGGGCATCGGCAAGTCGACCATTCTGTTGCAAACATTGTGCAACCTCGCCAAGAGCATGCCGGCGCTGTACGTCACCGGTGAAGAATCCCAGCAGCAAGTGGCCATGCGTGCACGACGCCTGGGGTTGCCTCAGGATCAACTGCGGGTCATGACCGAAACCTGCATCGAAGCCATCATTGCCACGGCCCGTCAGGAAAAGCCCAGGGTGATGGTGATCGACTCGATCCAGACGATCTTTACCGAGCAACTGCAATCGGCACCGGGTGGTGTATCCCAGGTGCGTGAAAGTGCGGCGTTGCTGGTGCGTTATGCCAAGCAGAGCGGTACGGCGATTTTCCTGGTGGGTCACGTCACCAAGGAAGGCGCGCTGGCGGGCCCTCGGGTTCTGGAGCACATGGTCGACACTGTGCTGTATTTCGAAGGCGAGTCCGACGGGCGCCTGCGTCTGCTGCGGGCGGTGAAGAACCGTTTCGGTGCAGTCAATGAACTGGGCGTGTTTGGCATGACCGACAAGGGCCTGAAAGAAGTCTCCAACCCTTCGGCGATTTTTCTGACCCGCGCCCAGGAAGAAGTGCCCGGCAGTGTGGTCATGGCGACATGGGAAGGCACGCGGCCGATGTTGGTGGAGGTACAGGCGCTGGTGGACGACAGTCATTTGGCCAACCCGCGGCGGGTCACGCTGGGGCTGGATCAAAACCGGCTGGCGATGTTGCTGGCGGTGCTGCACCGTCATGGTGGCATTCCGACTCACGACCAGGACGTGTTTCTCAACGTGGTCGGCGGGGTCAAGGTGCTCGAAACGGCGTCCGACCTGGCATTGATGGCAGCGGTGATGTCCAGTTTGCGCAACCGGCCGCTGCCTCACGATCTGCTGGTGTTCGGTGAAGTGGGGCTTTCCGGTGAGGTGCGACCGGTGCCGAGCGGTCAGGAGCGTTTGAAAGAAGCTGCCAAGCACGGCTTCAAGCGGGCCATCGTGCCCAAGGGCAATGCGCCGAAAGAGGCGCCGGCAGGGTTGCAGATTATTGCGGTCACTCGCCTGGAACAGGCACTCGATGCGTTGTTCGAATAGTTTCGGGTTAATACACCGCCGCACCCACATTGAATAGATGACAGGCTGTCAAACTTCGATCAGGGCACCCAGTTCGCGCTCCAACTCTTCTGGATCAGCCAGGTTGAGCTCGATCAGCCGCCGCAGCCGTTCTATGGATTCCAGACTGATGTGCAGGCAGACAAAGCCGAGTTGGCCATGGTCATCGTGGGTCAGTCGCGCATCCATGGTGATGTCGACGTCTTCGCTCAGATGAATGTCGATCAGAAAATCCTGCTGCGGATTGCCCAGCCACGGATCGGGTCGCTCGATCAGCAACCCCTTGAGCGACAGGTCAATCAACTTCACCGGCCAGGTGAGTTCGCCCTGACTCAAGTCGGTTCGGGCATCGAACGCAATACGTTTGAAGCGGCGACGTTCGGCAGGGTGCTCGCTCATGGCACGATCCTCGTAGATGTACGCTGACTATAGACCTGCATTCTTCAAGGCTGCCAGCGCTGGCAGGTGTCCAGACCTATGTCGGGGTATGGCCTTTGCCGTCAGGAGCGCTAAACTCGGGGTGGCTGTCTTTCTTGTCCACTCTGGCTGGAATAATAAAATGAAAAATAATAATAGCCCGCTACGCCATCTGCCCTGGCTGGTGCTGGCAATCGTAGGTGCGTGCGCCCTGGGTGTCGTGGCATTGCGCCGAGGCGAGGCAATCAATGCCTTGTGGATTGTGGTCGCTGCCGTGGCCATCTACCTCGTTGCCTACCGCTACTACAGTCTGTTCATCGCCAACAGTGTCATGCAACTCGATGCGCGACGGGCCACTCCCGCCGTGATCAACAATGACGGTCTGGATTACGTTCCGACCAATAAACACATCCTCTTCGGTCACCACTTCGCGGCCATCGCTGGCGCGGGACCGTTGGTCGGCCCGGTGCTGGCGGCGCAGATGGGCTACCTGCCCGGTACGCTGTGGCTGATCGCCGGCGTGGTGCTGGCCGGCTCGGTGCAGGATTTCATGGTCCTGTTCATGTCCACCCGCCGCAACGGCCGCTCCCTGGGCGACATGGTCCGTGAAGAGATGGGCCGCATCCCCGGCACCATCGCGCTGTTCGGTTGCTTCCTGATCATGATCATCATCCTCGCGGTGCTGGCGCTGATCGTGGTCAAGGCCCTGGCCGAGAGCCCTTGGGGCATTTTCACGGTAATGGCGACCATCCCGATCGCGATGTTCATGGGCATCTACATGCGCTACATCCGCCCGGGCCGCATCGGTGAAATCTCGGTGATCGGCGTGCTGTTGCTGCTCGGTTCGATCTGGCTCGGTGGGCAGATTGCCGCGGATCCGGTGTGGGCCAAGGCGTTCAGCTTTACTGGTGTAGAAATTACCTGGATGCTGATCGGTTACGGTTTTGTCGCGGCGGTGTTGCCGGTGTGGCTGATCCTGGCGCCCCGTGACTACCTGTCGACCTTCCTGAAAATCGGCACCATCGTCGCCCTGGCCATCGGCATCCTGGTGACCATGCCCGAGCTGAAAATGCCGGCCCTGACCCAGTTCATCGACGGCACCGGCCCGGTGTGGAAGGGCGGTCTGTTCCCGTTCCTGTTCATCACCATCGCCTGTGGCGCAGTGTCGGGGTTCCACGCGCTGATCTCCTCCGGGACCACACCGAAACTGCTGGATAACGAAACCAATGCCCGCTACATCGGTTACGGCGGCATGCTGATGGAATCCTTCGTGGCCATCATGGCAATAGTCGCCGCGTCGGTGATCGAGCCGGGCGTGTACTTCGCCATGAACAGTCCGGCGGCCGTGGTCGGCGGTGATGTGGTGGCCGTTGCGACAGCCGTCAGTAACTGGGGCTTCGCCATTACCCCGGAAGCGTTGCAAGCGGTGGCCCATGACATTGGTGAAACCACCATCCTGGCCCGTGCCGGTGGTGCGCCGACCCTGGCGGTGGGGATCGCGCAGATCCTGCACAGTGTTCTGCCGGGTGAGAACACCATGGCGTTCTGGTACCACTTCGCGATCCTGTTCGAAGCGCTGTTCATCCTGACCGCGGTCGACGCTGGCACCCGTGCCGGACGCTTCATGCTCCAGGACCTGCTCGGCTCGTTCGTGCCGGCCCTGCGCCGCACCGAATCCTGGACCGCCAACCTGATCGCCACCGCCGGTTGCGTGGCCATGTGGGGTTATCTGCTGTACCAGGGCGTGATCGATCCGCTGGGCGGCATCAACACCTTGTGGCCGCTGTTCGGTATCTCCAACCAGATGCTGGCCGGTATTGCGTTGATGCTCGGCACCGTGGTGCTGATCAAGATGAAGCGTCAGCGCTACATTTGGGTGACCCTGGTGCCAGCCACGTGGTTGCTGATTTGCACCACCACCGCCGGCTTCATCAAGCTGTTCGACGCCAACCCGGCGATCGGCTTCCTGTCTCTGGCGAAAAAATACAGCGATGCATTGGCTAACGGCCAGATCCTCGCCCCGGCCAAGGACATCACGCAGATGCAGCACGTGATCTTCAACGCCTATACCAACGCAACGCTGACTGCGCTGTTCCTGTTCGTGGTGTTCAGCATCCTGTTCTATGCGCTCAAGGTCGGTATTTCCGCCTGGGGCAGCAAAGAGCGCACGGATAAAGAAGCGCCATTCCAGGCTCTGCCGGAAGCGTGATCGAGGATTTTCATCATGTTCAATGACTTGAGTCGCCTGGGTAAATACCTCGGTCAGGCCGCGCGCCTGATGGTCGGCATGCCCGACTACGACAACTACGTCGAGCACATGCAGAGCAAGCACCCGGACAAACCGGTGATGAGCTACGAGATGTTCTTCCGCGAACGTCAGGAAGCCCGTTACGGTGGCAAGGGCGGGCCGAAGTGCTGTTGATCCGGCGTTCGGATTAACGGCAATCCCTGTGGGAGCGGGCTTGCTCGCGAAAGCGGTGTGTCATTCAACATTCATGTCGATTGACACAACCCCTTCGCGAGCAAGCCCGCTCCCACATTTGTTCTGTGTTGTGTTTTCATCTTGTGAAAAAGGAGATCCCGTTTGTCCTCCCCCATCCCGGTCACGATCCTCAGCGGCTTCCTCGGCGCCGGCAAGACCACCCTGTTGCGCCACCTGCTCAAGGCCGAGCACGGCCTGAAAATCGCCGTGATCGAGAACGAATTCAGCGACGCCGGTATCGACACCCAATTGTTGGGTGATGAACCGGTCCAAGTGATGACACTCTCCAACGGCTGCGTCTGCTGCACCATCCATACCGACCTGACCAAGGCGCTTTATCTGTTGCTCGAGCGTCTGGACCAGGGCGACATAGCCTTCGACCGCCTGGTGATCGAATGCACCGGACTGGCCGATCCTGCACCCGTGGCGCAAACCTTCTTCATCGATGAGGAACTGCGCGAGCGCTACATCCTCGACGGCATCATCACGCTGGTCGACGCGGCACATGCCGACTCGCACCTGACCCAGACCATCGCCCAGGCGCAGATCGGTTTCGCCGACCGCTTGCTGGTGAGCAAGCGCGATCTGGTAGACGAGCCGACATTCACCGCGTTGAGCGAGCGCCTGACGCGCATCAACCGTCGCGCCCCGATCCGCGTGGTCGACCACGGCAAGATCGACCTGGCCGAATTGCTTGACGTGCGCGGTTTCAATCTCAACGCCGACCTCGGTGGCGGTGTGAGTTTGCGACCGGTCAGCCAGGCACCGTCCATCGATCGTATTTCCAGTCTGGTCCTGCGCACTGAAAAGCCGCTGGATATCGACAAGCTCAGCGAGTTCATGAACGAACTGCTGGAAGAGCATGGCAAGCAGTTGCTGCGTTACAAAGGCGTATTGAACATCCTCGGTGAACCACGGCGCATGGTGTTTCAGGGAGTGCTGAAGCTTTATGGTTTCGACTGGGATACCGAGTGGGCTGAAGACGAAGTGCGCGAGAGCGTGATCGTGTTCATTGCTGACGATTTGCCGGAAGAGAAAATTCGTGAGGGGTTTGCACGGGTGGCGGCGGTCTGAGGTTTTTATGGCGTCTTTGAGGACGCCATCGCGGGCAAGCCCGGCTCCCACAGGTTTCTGGTTGAACACAATGTCTGTGCTCATCCTCGAACACTGTGGGAGCGGGCTTGCCCGCGATGCAATCTAGCCGGCAACACAATGTTCACGGGTTGTATTGAGCAGTGTCTGTTCCAGATGATCCAGATGCCGGTTAATCAGCATGGTCGCTGTCGCAGTATTTCCACGTTCAACAGCATCAACAATCGCCAAATGATCCTGCCAGGCACAACAACTGTGCATCTGCTCCTCACACTGCGCAATCGCCAGCGAAGTCAGTGGGACAAGGCTCTCAAGAAAATGCGCTAGCGGTGCATTTCCCGCCATTTGTGCCAACTGCAAATGAAACTCTCCCGACAAACGAATCGCCCGGCCACGCTCGGCGCATTGACGCTCGTTTTCGACCAGTGTCCGCAGGCGCTTCAAGTCTTGCGCGCACGCACGCTGAGCGGCCAGCCGCAACAGCATGATCTCGGCCAGTCGACGGGCATGCAGTGTCTGCCGAGTCTGCTCGGCATCAGGCTCGGTGACCCGGGGACGATGGTTGGCGCGAAGGAGGATGATGTGCTGATGGGACAGTCGCATCAGCACCTCACGCATGTCGCTGCGCCGGGCACCGAACATCTGTGCAAGGCTTTCTTCCGTAAAGCGACTGGCCGAATGGATGCGCTGTTCGAAAATGGCCTCTAGGACCTGTGAATACAGATCATCCACTGAAGGGCGGACGGGCAGGGTGGCGAGTGTTTGTGGCGAGGCGAGGCTGTTCATGGCCGATCTCCAGTTCGAAGAGGTTTCAACTGCCGAGGTTGTCTTCCGGGATGTTCAGTTCGATACCCATGCGTTGGCCTTCGCGCAGAATGTGCCGGCGCATCTCGGCGCTGGCCTGGGCGCTGTTCTTGCTGCGGATGGCGCGCACCACGGCTTCGTTTTCTTCAAGTCGCTCCGCCAGATGCTCCGGGGAGTTGCGCAACACTTCGGCGCTTTGCTTGAGGGCATTGCTGGTTTGCTGCACCACGCTCTGGAAGATCGGGTTCGACGTCAGCGTGAACAGTTCTTCGTGGAACGCGATGTAGGCGTTTACGCCGGCTTCACTGTCATTGGCCTCCAGGGCCTCGCGCATGTCCATCAGGGTCAGGCGCAGTTGTCCGACTTCCTTGCTGCTGATGGACTGCGCAACGAGGCCGACGATGAATGGCTCAAGGGTGTAGCGCAGTTGCAGCACGTCTTCCAGGCTCGCTGCGGCCACCGCGTTGTCATGGGCCTGGCTGTCGGCGAGATTGGCTTCGAGCACCACCACGCCTTTGCCCGGCATCGAGCGCACCAGTCCGAGGGTTTCCAGAACGATGACGGCTTCACGCAGGCTCGGACGGCTGATCCCCAGTTGTTCGGCCAGTTCACGTTGGCCCGGCAACATTTCGCCGGAGCGCCACTGACCTCGGGCCAAAGCGGCCCGAAGTTTTTCTACCACAGAGTTGACGACGGTTGATGAGGTAATCACTTGTTCGCTCCATGAGCCGTGCCTGCGGTCGGCAGGCACGGTGGTCATTCAGAATTCTTTGGCTGCCGCTTGAGCAACCGGTTTTCTCGGCTGAAAGGTATAACCGGCCTGGCCGGAAAGTACCTTGTTCGCCCGCTGCACATCGATGTCCTTTTCCCAGCGCGCGATGGCCACGGTCGCCACGCAGTTGCCAATCAGGTTGGTCAGCGCCCGGCCGATGCCCATGAACCAGTCCACGGCCAGCACCAGCACCAGACCCACCACCGGAATTGCCGGAATGGCTGTCAGGGTGGCCGCCAGAATCACCAGCGCCGAGCCGGGAATGCCGTGGGCGCCTTTGGATGTGATCAGCGACACCAGCAAAATGGTCAGCAGGTCCGTCATGGCTAACGGCGTACCGGTTGCGTTGGCGATGAACACGATGGCCAGGGTCAGGTAGATCGAGAAGCCGTCGAGGTTGAACGAGTAACCCGTTGGTATCACCAACCCGACCGTCGAACTGCCGATGCCCAGGTGCTCAAGCTTGCGCATGATTTGTGGCAGCACCGCGTCGGACGAAGCGGTGCCCATGACGATCAGCAGTTCTTCGCGCAGGTACTTGAGCAACGGCCACATCTTCAAGCCGGAAAGGCGCATCACCAGGCCGAGAATCAGGGCCACGAAGACAACACAGGTCAGGTAGAAGAGGCCGACCAGACTGCCCAGGTGTTGCAGCGAGTCAAGGCCATATTTACTGGTGGTGAAGGCGATCGCACCGAATACACCGATCGGTGCCAGTCGCACGATCATGCCCATGATGCGGAAGATCACGTGGCTGAGTTCATTGATCAGCCGCGAAATACCCGATGCCGCCTCGCCCACCAGATTCAGGGCACTGCCGAACAACACTGAAAACAGCAGGACCTGCAGGATATTGTTATCGGCAAAGGCACCGATCACCGAAGTCGGGATCAGGTCCATCAAGAACTGCGTAGTGGTGTGCATGTGCTGACTGCGCTGGGCAATATCGCCCATGTCGGCTGCGGAAAGCTGCTCCAGGTGAATGTTCGCGCCGCTGCCGATACCGGTGCTGAAGGCGAACACCAGGCCAATCACCAGGGCGATGGTGGTCAGCACTTCGAAGTAGATCACCGATTTCAGACCGATGCGCCCGACCTTTTTCAGGTCGCCGGCACCGCTGATGCCGCTGACCACCACGCAGAACACGATCAAGCCGATGAGCATCTTGATCAGCTTGATGAAACCGTCGCCGAGGGGTTTGAGTTGGGCGGCGTATTCGGGAAGGGTCAGCCCGCAGACGATGCCGAGCACCAGTCCGAGAACCACTTGGAGGAAGATTGAACGCGAGCACCATCTGAGCATGGGAGGAATCCTGGTCGGTGTCCTGGCTGCCGTGTGCGGGGCACATCAGATTCAGGACTTAATTATTGTGGTCTTACCGGTATGTCCAGTGCAGGCGCAGTCTAGGCGCTGTTTTGTGGAATTCGCAAGCGAAAATTACAGGGCTGGCATTACCGGTCTTACCAGTTGCGTGGAAAGCCCCGACCCTGAGCCTTCTCATATGAAAAAATGCCAGTCGGCTGGGCGGACTGGCATCGGGTGTCACTGCTGGACCTTTGAGAGAGGGTTCACAGCGGGAGGTTTATTGCCTGACGTATTGCACGTTTGCTCAACGTATACCGGGAACGTTGCGCTCAATAATCTGCAGTCTGAAAGATACAAGACTCCCGCCGCGGTTTTGGTCATCAGTGAAAACTGGAAAGGTGGGCGGACCGGCATAAGTGTGAACCGGACGGCGTTGCGGCCCGGTTTCGAGATAGACTTCACTGACGTCGTCTGGAATTTCATCCAGTTTCACAACAACACCGTCACTGTTAACGATACGGAAGTAAGTTGGGTCATCTCCTGTGAACATGCTTAAATTGCGAGGCGACCCTTCCATGCTTGCAGTTCTAGTGAATTGTCCGTCTTCTCCTTTAATCCTGATGGTGTACACATCGTCGTGATAGGTGAATAAGAAAATCTCGGGAATGACACCTTCCCTATAGCTCAGATATTGAGGGTCGTCGTTAAGTATATTTTCATGATGCTCGTGCCACTCACTTCCAATTTCGGGGTCTTCGAGCAGCTTATATATGACCTTTCGGACTTCTGCTACTGGTTTGCCACCGACAAAAAGTTTAGCAGTGAAGGACTGTTGTTTGGCTGGGTCTTGCATGGTCTGAATCTCTTCCATGAGAGTTTGATTTCTATCGTTATTGGATATTTTTGGTTAGGTTGTTTAACTTGCAGTGTATTCAGGATGCAGCAGAGATATTGCGCTGGATGATTTTCAGATCGAAAAACACCAGTCGTCCACCACGCTTTTCGTAGTCGGTAAGGACAGGGAGATTGGGCCAGCTGCCGTAGGTGTGAACTTCCCGGCGTTGTGGCCCGGTATGCAGACGAACGTTGGTGATTTCCTCCGGCAGGTCATTCAGTTTCACGCTTTCACCCATGTTATTGATGATGCGGAAGTAAGTAGGATCATCCCCCTCGAAGACGGACAGGTTTCGCAGTTCACCCTCCATGCTTGCGGTTTTGCTGAATTGACCGTATTCATCTTTGATCTTGATGGTGTAGACATCGTCGTGATAAGCGAAGAGGAATGTTTCGGCAGCTGCATTCTCTCCATGACTTAGCAGGGTGCTTGCGTACAGTTCTGATTTTTTTCGGAGAACTTCCTTGTCCTTTTCTGAGATGTCTGGGGACTTGAGCATTTGTTGAATGACTTCGTCAGCTAGCGCTACTGCGTTGTTGTTGACGAAAAGTTGAGCGATGAATGATTGAGTTTCATCTGTATTTTTCACGATTTATCTCTTCCTTGATGTTGGTTGTTTCGTAAATAGCCTCAAGGGGGAGATTATCATGGGGTTTTTTAATTAATGTGTTATGTGTATTGCAAAATAATAGGGGTAATTGAAACGACAGGCGTAAAAAAACCGGCACAAGTGCCGGTTTTTTAAATGCGATGGAACGGGGCTGATTAAGCGCCGTACACCGGCAGCTTCTTGCAGATGGCCTTGACCTTCTCACGTACGGCGTCGATCACCGCTTCGTTGTTCAGGTCAGCCAGGATGTCGCAGATCCAGCCGGCCAGTTCCTTGCACTCTGCTTCCTTGAAGCCACGAGTGGTCACAGCCGGAGTGCCGAAGCGCAGGCCGGAGGTGACGAACGGGGAGCGTGGATCGTTTGGCACGGAGTTCTTGTTCACGGTGATGAACGCCTTGCCCAGAGCGGCGTCGGCGTCTTTACCGGAGATTTCCTGCTTGATCAGCGACAGCAGGAACAGGTGGTTTTCAGTACCGCCGGAAACCACGTCGAAACCGCGCTCGATGAATACGCTGGCCATGGCCTTGGCGTTTTTCACCACTTGTTGCTGGTATGCCTTGAACTCAGGCTGCAGCGCTTCCTTGAAGCAGATCGCCTTGGCTGCGATCACGTGCTCCAGCGGGCCGCCCTGGGCGCCCGGGAATACCGCGGAGTTCAGTTTCTTCTCGATGTCGGCGTTGGCGCGAGCGAGGATCAGGCCACCACGTGGACCGCGCAGGGTCTTGTGGGTGGTGGTGGTCACGACGTCAGCGAATGGAACCGGGTTCGGGTAGACGCCAGCGGCGACCAGACCGGCCACGTGGGCCATGTCGACGAACAGGTACGCGCCAACCTTGTCGGCGATTGCACGGAAGCGCGGGAAGTCGAGGATCTGCGAGTAGGCAGAGAAACCGGCCACGATCATTTTCGGCTTGTGCTCAACGGCCAGGCGCTCGACTTCGTCGTAGTCGATCAGGCCATTGGCGTCGATGCCGTACTGGATGGCGTTGTACAGCTTGCCCGAGGACGAAACGCTGGCACCGTGGGTCAGGTGACCGCCATGGGCCAGGCTCATGCCCAGGATGGTGTCGCCAGCGGACAGCAGGGCCAGGTAAACGGCGCTGTTGGCTTGCGAGCCGGCATGCGGCTGAACGTTGGCGTAGTCGGCACCGAACAGCTCTTTGGCTCGATCAATAGCAAGCTGCTCGACGATGTCGACGTACTCGCAACCACCGTAGTAGCGCTTGCCCGGGTAGCCTTCGGCGTACTTGTTGGTCAGTACCGAGCCTTGAGCTTCCATCACAGCAGGGCTGGTGTAGTTTTCCGAAGCGATCAGCTCAATGTGCTCTTCCTGGCGCTGAGCTTCTTGCTCCATGGCGGCAAAGAGATCGGCGTCGTACTTGGCAATAGTCAAATCACGGCTGAACATGGCGGTCCTCAAGGATCGGGGGCGGAAAAGGGGGGCATTCTAACCCAATGGGTTTTAGATGGCATATGAAACGGCATCATGTCGCAGACAAGTGGGCTTCATGAGCGGATATGCGGTGCCTGTGCAGGCCCCATCGCTGGCAAGCCAGCGCCCATAAATGTCCGTGTTTCAACAGCTAGACCCTGTAGGAGCTGGCTTGCCAGCGATGAGGCCCGCAGCCTCACCGCAACCAGTCAGTCGAACATGAACAGCGTATCATTGCTGAACTGCCCTTCGAACCGCCCCGCCGGCATCGGCCGGCCGAACAGATACCCTTGAACCTCGTCGCAGCCGTGCTCGCGCAGGAAGTCGAGCTGTTCATGGGTCTCGACACCCTCGGCGATCACTGCCAGATTAAGACTGTGGGCCATGGCGATGATCGCCCGGGCGATCTGCGCATCCTGTTCACCCGACGGCAATCCGTCGACGAACGTACGGTCGATTTTCAGTACGTCGATCGGGAACTGCTTGAGGTAGTTGAGCGATGAGTAACCGGTACCGAAATCGTCGACTGCAATGCTCAGGCCGAGGTTCTTCAGGCCGTCGAGGATCTGCATCGCTTCGCTGACTTCGCGCATCAGGATACTTTCGGTGAGTTCCAGTTCCAGGCACGCCGGCGGCAGGCCGGTTTCCTTGAGGATGGTGGCGATTCGCGTACCGAGCTGGCCGTCGGAGAACTGCCGCGCCGAGATGTTCACCGAGACCTTCGGCACCCGTACCCTGGCCTGATGCCAGGCCTTGAGTTGACGACAGGCTTCGCTGATCACCCAGTCGCCGACATCCACCACCAGCCCGAGCTCTTCGAGCACCGGAATGAAATCCCCCGGCGGCACCAGCCCGCGGCGGGGATGACGCCAGCGCAGCAACGCCTCGGCACCGGTCAGGCGCTTGCCGTCGCCGCTGAACTGCGGCTGGTAATACAGCACGAACTCATTCTGTTCCAAGGCATGGCGCAAATCGCTTTCCAGTTCCAGTCGCTCCAGGGCGCTGGCGTTCATGTCCGCCTGATAGAACTGGAAGTTGTTCTTGCCGCGCTCCTTGGCGTGGTACATCGCCGTGTCGGCGTTCTTCATCAACTGGCTGAGTTCGTTGCCGTCCTGCGGACTCAGGGCGATGCCGATACTGGCCGTGACGAAGAACTCGCGGCCCTCGAGCACGAAGGGTTTCACCAGGCTGGCGAGAATCTGTTCGGCCACGTGAATGGCCCGGTTCAGGGCGATTTCACGGTTGGCGCGCGGTTGCAGGAGCAAGGTGAATTCGTCACCGCCCATGCGCGCCACCGTGTCGTCATCGTCGACGCAACCGAGCAGGCGCGTGGCCATCTCTTTGAGCATGCGGTCGCCGGCGGCGTGGCCCAGGGAGTCGTTGATCGGCTTGAAGCGATCGAGATCGAGGAACATCAGCACCACCCACGACTTCTGCCGTTCGGCCGATTGCAGTGCCGTGTGCAGGCGATCCTGGAACAGTGTGCGGTTGGGCAGGTGGGTCAGGGCGTCGTAGTAGGCGAGGCGATGAATTCGCTGCTCGCTGGCCTTGCGCTCGCTGATGTCGCTGAAGAAACACACATAGCTGGCCAGGTCGCCTTCGTCGTCGAGTACGGCGGTAATCCCGACCCAGGCCGGATAATGCTCGCCGTTGCGGCGCTTGAGCCAGACTTCGCCTTCCCAGGTACTGTGCTGGCCCAATTGCTTGAGCACATAACGCAGATGCGCATCCTGCTGCTCGTCGACGGTCAGCATGTTCGGCAATTGGTCGAGCACCTGTTCCACGGCATAGCCGCTGACACGGCTGAAGGCTTCGTTGGCCTGGACGATGTAGCCGGCCGGGTCGGTGATCAGGATCGCCGAGGTCGAGTGCTCGAATACCGTGGCGGCCATGCGCAAGTCTTTTTCGGCTCGGCGTTGCTGGCTGATGTCGCGGCCGACGCCGAGCACGCCTTCGAACGTCCCGTGTTCGTCCCAGACCAACACCAGGCGCAGTTCGATCGGGATCTTGCGCCCGTCGGCCCGCAGGCAATCGAACAGGAACAGCTGGGTTTGTACCTGGCTGCGTAACACCGCCAGTCGGTCCGGCTGATCCAGCGCCTTGCTGACCCGGTCCATCAGGTGGTAGATGCCGGTCAGTTGTTGCGGGTTGGCGATGGTCGATTGCCAACCGTTCTGGAAAATCCACTCGGCGTCATAGCCCAGCACGGCTTGCACCGAAGGGCTGACGTAATTGAGGTTAAGGCGGCTGTCAGTGGAGAAAATCACGTCGCTGATGCTTTCGGCGAGCATGCGGTAGCGCTGCTCGCTGTCGCGCAGGGATTCGCTGGCTTCGATCTGATCGGTGATGTCCTTGGCCACGCCGATGATCCGTGTGACCTGATCCTCGTTGTCCCGCGCCAGTGCCTGCTCGCGAATCTCGAAGCGTCGCCACTGGCCGTCCCGATGGCGGAAACGTAACTGACACTGCATCAACTGGCGATAACCGGCCTGGCGCTGGACCTGGCGGGAGCGGTGGTAATAGTCGGCGTCTTCGGGGTGCAGGAGGATCTCCCAGAAGTATTCGCCCATCTGGTGCAGTTCGGTGCGGTTGTAGCCCAGCGTCTGGCCCAGATGGTGGTTGCTGTAGATCATGCGCTGGCTGATCACATCCTGCACATACAGATGATCCGGTACGGTGCGCACCACGTCCGACCAAAACCCTTCGCGCTCCTGCAGCGACAGTTCGATGAGCTTGCGGCTGGTGATGTCGGTGATGCTCAAAATCACCGATTTATAATCGTCCTGGGTTTGCGGCAGGCGCAGTACCAGCCACAGGTGCTGGTCGCGACCGCCGGCATCCTGCAATTTGATTTCCAGCTCTAGCTGTTGCTGCTGATTGAGCACCGCGTCGAGCATCTGGTTGCCGATGGCGGTGCCGTCCAGCGGATGGCCGTCGATCAGCAGTTTCCAGGCTTTATTGGCGTTATCGACATTGAGCAACTGCAGTGCGACCTGGTTGACCTCGGTGATCCGCAGTTCCTGCACCAGTTGTCGGCGCTTTTCCGGGATCGCCAGCCACGCTTGCAGTTGTTCGCTGTCCTGCAGTTGTGCCTTGTCGAAAAAACTCTTCAGCCCGGACATGTCGAGGACACACAAGGCCACGCCGGTACCTTCGAAAATGTCCTGATAACGCCGGCGGCCTTCATTCAATTGGCGTTGACGCCGGCGCATGTTCAGCAAGGCGATGAACGGCAGCATGGAAAACGCCAGGCCCAGCAGGCATTTGCCGATGAACGCCGGCAGCAGCTCTTCCAGTACGCGCTGACGGTCAAACAAGCCGCGCAATTGCCAATCGCTGCTGCTCAGCGGAACCGTCAGCACACTGTTGGCGACATCGTCCTCGGTCAGTGTGCCCGGATTGACCGAGGGCAACCCTTCGTCACGGCTGATGATCTGATGATTGATGCGGTTTTCCACCAGCCACAACGGACGGCTGCCGGTCTCGCTTTGCTTGGTCAAGGACGAAAAGAAGGTCGGTGTCAGGCGCAAGGCCCAGTAGCCCCGGGAACTGCCACTGGCCTGATGCAACAATAAATGCACCACGGAACCATCGGTGGCGTTGCTGAAGTAGTGCACCTGGGCATGGCTGCGGCGTACCAGCTCACCCAGGTAGTCGCTGTCTTCGCTGTCGGGAGCGCTGTCACTGATGATTTTCCCCGAGGGGCTGAGCAAGGCCAGGCTGCGCAGTTCCGGTAGCGACTGTTGCAGCTTGCGCAGCAGGGCCTGCAGTTCATCGGCATCCTGCGGTTGCTCGACGATGGGCAACAGGTTGAGGGCGATCTGCGCGTTGAGTGCCATGTTCAGGCTGACCTGAGCGGCCAGATCGGCGGTGTAGTCGATGGTGTACTGACGCTGGTTTTTCTGGGTTTCGCGCAACTGATCGAGCAACTGCCAGAACAGCAATGCCAGCAACAACAATGCAAGTGTCGCCAAGGTGCCCTTCAAGGTCCCGCGCAGGGGGGAGCCAGGCGCTATGGTCGGCGCACTGGAAGTCAGGGGCGGAGGGACATTGGACAAGCTGTAATCCTGCGGTTTGGCTGGACTGGCGCGACGTGCACTATAAGCCGGACGCCCGAAGGGCGGCTAGCATGCCTTGAGTTGTGGCGAAGTGCCAGCCCCAGCCCGTCGGCTGGACTGCCACCGGTCATTAAGGTAGCTTTGCCGGTTACGCGGGAGCGTTCCAGCTCCTAGACTCAGGCTTTTTCAGCGCGCTCGTATTGATAGCCTCAAGCGAGCGACGCGCACGGTCTGGCCGGGCATTGCCTGCGCTCCAATCATTCATCAGTCACTGACCCTAGGTTCTCCATGGCTCAATACGTATTCACCATGCATCGGCTGGGCAAAGTTGTTCCGCCGAAGCGGGAAATCCTGAAAAACATTTCTCTGTCGTTCTTCCCCGGCGCCAAGATCGGTGTACTCGGCCTCAACGGTTCGGGTAAGTCCACGCTGCTGAAAATCATGGCTGGCGTCGACACCGAGTTCGAGGGCGAAGCCCGTCCGATGCCGGAGCTGAATATCGGCTACCTGCCGCAGGAACCACAACTGGATCCGACCAAGACCGTGCGTGAAGTGGTCGAGGAAGCAGTCAGCGTGATCAAGGACGCCCAGGCGCGTCTGGACGAGGTCTACGCGGCCTATGCCGATCCGGATGCCGATTTCGACAAGCTGGCCGCCGAACAGGCCAAGCTCGAAGCCATCCTGCAAGCCAGCGACGGCCACAACCTGGAGCGCCAGCTGGAAGTCGCCGCCGATGCGTTGCGTCTGCCGGCCTGGGATGCCAAGGTCGAACACCTGTCCGGTGGTGAAAAGCGTCGTGTGGCCCTGTGCCGTCTGCTGCTGTCCGCACCGGACATGCTGCTGCTCGACGAACCGACCAACCACCTGGACGCCGACTCCGTTGCATGGCTCGAGCATTTCCTGCACGACTTCCCGGGTACCGTGGTTGCGATCACGCACGACCGTTACTTCCTGGACAACGTTGCCGGCTGGATTCTGGAACTTGACCGCGGCGCGGGCATTCCTTACGAGGGCAACTATTCGGGTTGGCTGGAAGCCAAGTCCGATCGTCTGGCTGCCGAATCCAAGCAGCAGTCGGCTCATGAAAAGGCCATGAAGGAAGAACTGGAGTGGGTGCGCAAAGGCGCCAAGGCCCGCCAGTCGAAATCCAAGGCTCGTCTGCAACGCTTCGAAGAGATGCAATCGCAGGAATTCCAGAAGCGCAGCGAAACCAACGAGATCTACATCCCGGCCGGTCCACGCCTGGGTGACAAGGTCATCGAATTCAAGAACGTTACCAAGGGCTACGGCGACCGCGTGCTGATCGACAACCTGTCGTTCTCCATGCCTAAAGGCGCCATCGTCGGCGTGATCGGCGGTAACGGTGCCGGTAAGTCGACCCTGTTCCGCATGCTGATGGGCAAGGAAACGCCGGATTCAGGCAGCATCGAAGTCGGGGAAACCGTGCAACTGGCTTGCGTGGACCAGAGCCGCGAAGACCTGGACGGCAGCAAGACTGTGTTCCAGCAGATTTCCGACGGCTCCGACCAGATCCGCATCGGCAACTACGAGATCCCGTCGCGCACCTACGTCGGTCGCTTCAACTTCAAGGGCGGCGATCAACAGAAATTCGTCAAGGACCTGTCCGGTGGTGAGCGTGGTCGCTTGCACCTGGCCCTGACCCTGAAAGAGGGCGGCAACGTCCTGCTGCTCGACGAACCGTCCAACGACCTCGACGTTGAAACCCTGCGTTCCCTGGAAGAAGCCCTGCTGGACTTCCCGGGCGCCGCCATTGTGATCTCCCACGACCGGTGGTTCCTTGACCGCGTCGCGACGCACATCCTGGCGTACGAAGACGACTCGCAAGCAGTGTTCTTCGAAGGCAACTACACCGAGTACGAAGCCGACCGTAAAAAGCGCCTCGGCGAAGCGGCTGCCCAGCCGCATCGTGTACGGCACAAGAAACTGGCCTGATTTCGGGTCGGTTGCATAAAGAGCGGAGCCTTCGGGCTCCGTTTTTTTTTGCCTTGGCTTTTTCAGGGATACCGAGGTGGATTCATCGCTGGCAAGCCAGCTCCCACAGGGTTTGGGTAATGCCCAAAATGTGTGCTCGGCTACAAAACCTGTAGGAGCTGGCTTGCCAGCGATGGCGATGTAACTGTTGGTGCAAGACTTGAATTGCTCTCCCCATTCAGGTGCATGAATGACCCGAAAACAGGATTAATTTATATCCTGTGCACCATTTAATTTCATTAACGCGACATTTTGCGCTGTTCCTGTGCACGAGTCGTTTGTTACAGTCCGGCTCAATCTCCTCCAACGACAATAAATTTGCCGAGACTTTTCCATGATCGAATCCGTCGAATCCTTCCTTGCTCGCCTGAAAAAACGCGACCCGGATCAACCCGAATTTCACCAGGCGGTCGAAGAAGTCCTGCGTACCCTGTGGCCCTTTCTTGAAGCCAATCCGCATTACCTGACCTCCGGCATCCTGGAGCGCATCTGCGAGCCGGAGCGGGCGGTGGTGTTTCGCGTGTCATGGGTCGACGACCAGGGCAAGGTCCAGGTCAATCGCGGGTTCCGCATCCAGATGAACAGTGCGATCGGCCCCTACAAGGGTGGCCTGCGTTTTCACCCGTCGGTGAACATGGGCGTCCTGAAATTCCTCGCCTTCGAGCAGACCTTCAAAAACTCCCTGACTTCATTGCCCATGGGCGGCGGCAAGGGTGGTTCCGACTTCGACCCCAAAGGCAAAAGCGACGCGGAAGTCATGCGCTTCTGCCAGGCCTTCATGAGCGAACTGTACCGCCACATTGGCGCGGACGTTGACGTGCCGGCCGGGGATATCGGTGTCGGCGCGCGGGAAATCGGCTTCCTGTTCGGTCAGTACAAGCGCCTGAGCAACCAGTTCACCAGCGTGCTGACCGGCAAAGGTCCAAGCTACGGCGGCAGCCTGATTCGTCCGGAAGCCACCGGTTTCGGTTGCGTGTACTTCGCCGAAGAAATGCTCAAGCGCCGCGGCCTGGCCGTGGAAGGTAAACGCGTAGCGATCTCCGGCTCCGGCAACGTCGCGCAATACGCGGCGCGCAAGG
This sequence comes from Pseudomonas sp. AP3_22 TE3818, assembly GCF_053628995.1. Lineage (NCBI taxonomy): Bacteria > Pseudomonadati > Pseudomonadota > Gammaproteobacteria > Pseudomonadales > Pseudomonadaceae > Pseudomonas > Pseudomonas sp. AP3_22 TE3818. The sequence continues at coordinate 953,167 of NZ_JBRJHL010000001.1, forward strand.
TCATGGACCTGGGCGGCAAAGTGATTTCGCTGTCGGACTCCGAAGGCACGTTGTATTGCGAAAGCGGTTTGACCGAGGAGCAATGGCTGGCGGTGCTGGAACTGAAAAACGTACAGCGCGGGCGCATCCGTGAACTGGCCGGCCGTTTTGGCCTGGAGTTCCGCGCAGGTGAGCTTCCGTGGAACCTGAGCTGCGATATCGCGCTGCCGTGCGCGACACAAAACGAACTGGACGCCGAAGCCGCTCGCACCTTGCTGCGCAACGGCTGCATCTGTGTGGCCGAGGGCGCGAACATGCCGACCACCCTGGAGGCGGTGGACCTGTTCATCGGGGCCGACATTCTGTTCGCGCCGGGCAAGGCGTCCAATGCCGGTGGCGTGGCGGTGAGCGGGCTGGAGATGTCGCAGAACGCCATGCGCCTGGCGTGGACCGGAGGTGAAGTGGACAGCAAGCTGCACGCGATCATGCAGTCGATCCACCACGCCTGCGTGCATTACGGCGAAGAGAATGGCCGGGTCAACTACGTCAAGGGCGCGAACATCGCCGGCTTCGTCAAAGTTGCCGATGCCATGCTGGCCCAGGGCGTGGTCTAATTCGGCTCGATACGGATCACTTCAATCAGTTGATCCCCGGCAGGCCGTTGCCACAGCACTTCATCGTTGAGTCGTGCACCGAGCAGTGCCCGCCCCAGCGGTGAACCCCAATTGATCAGGCCGTGGGCGGCATCGGCCTGATCTTCGCCCACCAGTTGTACCCGGCGTTCGGTGGCGTGCTCATCGGCGTAGGTCACCCAACTGCCAATCTGCACTTTTTCGTTCGAAGTCGCGACGGGTACCACCTGAGCGCTGCCCAGGCGCTGCTTGAAGTAACGCAGATCACGTTCGAGATCGGCCAGGCGCTGCTTGTCGGCCTGCTCGCCTTTTGCCGATTGTTCGGCGTGCAGGCTTTGCAGTTCGGCGACTTTACCCTGCAACAGGCTAAGGCCTTGCGGCGTGACGTAATTGGGCTGCGCGCTGACCTGTCGTTCGACGGGCTGATCGGCTTGCGCGGCGGCGTTATCTTCATTGACGAAGGCACGACTCATGAAACTCTCCCGATATAGGATTTGGGCCATGGTCGCAGGCATTTGGTTTCACTGGATGTCTGAAAGCGACTTACGGCGAGTGATAGGCCCGGGCAGCGTCCTGGTCTTTCTGCTGCTGCCAGGCTTTGTCCCGCTCTTGCAGATGACTATTGCGCCCATCCCCGCTGTCCTGGTTATCCCGCATGGCCTGGCACTGGCGAAAGCCATCGCTCCAGCCTTCGGCGTACAAAGGGTCCTTGAGGTAGCGCGGGACGTTTTTGCGGAACTCGCCGGTGATCGCCCCGGCGGCCTGCCGGCCACTGCTGCAACCGTCATCGAAGCCATCGGCGAAGGCGGGCGGGTAACCTTTGGCGAGCAGGTCATCGTGGGTTGACTGGCAACCTGCGATCAGCAACAACAAACCCACAACACTTGCATAATGCCGCATTCCTCACTCCCGGGCCATTCAGCGGCCTATGGGTGAAGTCTAGGAGAGGACGAGTGAGGCGATCGTGAAAGAAAGATCAAAGAATTCTTGTAGGAGCCGGCTTGCTGGCGATGGGATCAACGCGGTGTGTCCGAGTAACCACGGTGATGCCATCGCCAGCAAGCCGGCTCCTACAAGGCATGGCGATCAATAGTGATACCACTTCAGCTCAAGCATCACTTCGTTCTCGGCCGACGCCAGATGGCTGAACTCCCGCTGGGCGCTCAAGCGCAGTCCGAGATTGCGGGATATTTCCCACTGCTGATTCAGGCTCAGGCTGCGCCGCACTTCACCATTGGTGAAGTAATCGCCTTTGGCTTCGAGGCTCAGATTGCCCAGCGGGTTTTTCCACAGCACCCCACTGTTGAAACCGGCGGCCGGCGCGATGAATTCGGCAAAGTCGTTGTTGTGCTCGACACGCACAGTGCCCAGGACAAATCCGAGCATGTCCTCGCTCAGTTGCCAGGTCCCACCCCCACCGCCGTTGACATGGCTGACCAGGGTTTGGTCATCGTGCTTGCCCGGCACCCGTTCCAGGCCCCCCGTGACTTGCCATGACAGCGGTTGCAGCAATTCGTTACGCGGGGTCAAAGAGCGAATGGTTGCCAGGTCAAGTTGCTGCACCTGCCAGTCGTTGCCTTCGTACTGGCGAAGTTTCAATTGCAGGATTTCAATCTGCGCACCAAGGGGAAAGCTTTCGCTGTTGTCATTGAGGTCGTGATAAGCCATGCGCAAGCCGTACTCGCCAAAGGCTTTATCTCCGCGGGTGCCGAGACCGAGCTGCCAGGTGCGCGACTCGTGACCGTCTTCAGGCAGGCCGGGTTGCGCGATGCTCAGCTCCGGCGCCGGGTTCTGGTTGATCGCCCGCAGCAGTTCGAAGCTGCGCTGGGCGCGCGCCGGGTCGCGTTCCTGGCCGTTGGCGCGATAGCGCTCCAGGCGATAGGCGGCATCTATGATCAGCGCCTGACGGTCGCGGGGTTGTGCCTTGAACGCCGGGTCGTGCAGTTGTTTCTGGTCGGCGCTGACTTTCAGCACCCATTGCTGTTCTTCAGCGTTCAACGGCTCGGCGCGACTGAGCAACTCGCGCTCCCGGGACGGACGATACTGGATCGATTCCACCAGCCCGGCCGCTTTCACGGCCTTGACGGTGTCGGTTGGGATGGCCGTGAGCGGGAATTGGTCGGTCAGGCGCAGGCCCGGGCGAGCCACTTGCAGCAGTTCCAGCAAGCGGTATGAGCAGTTTTCGTCGAAGAAGAAATAGTCGAATTTGATCTGCTTCAGCTCCCAGACGTGCTCGACCATGCGCGCGGTTTCCTGTGGGGTCAGGTTAAGGCGGTATTCCCACAGGTCGCGGTTTTCCAGGCTGCGGTATTCCGAGAGCTTTTCCTGATAGGGCACCATCGCGAACAGGCCGGGATAACCGCCCATCAGGCCTTTCCAGGCATAGATGATGCTGTTGTCCGAGCCCTCGATGTAGGCGCCGAAGTTGATCGCGTAACTGAGCAGAGAAGTCTTGTCGCTCTTCACGTCGGCCTGGTCGATGCGCAGCAGTGTATGGCCGAACATCGAGGAAGGGCTGTTCAGGTACGCCGCCGGGAAGATCATCACCGCGCTGTCGGGCGAGACGTCCTTGAACCATTGTTTGAACGCTGCGCAGTCCGGCGTTGGCAGACCGGTCAGGTCGAGTTGTTCCTTCAGCCAGCGGGTGCGGGCCGGGTAGACGCACTGCGCGTGTTGTTCACCGGCACTGGCCGGGGCATACAAGGCTTGTACAGTCGCCGCCAGCTCATGGTCCGGATGTTCATTGCCATCGGCGGCGAGGAAGAATTTCCGGTCGCTGACATAGCTGCGCCAGCCGCCGAGCTTGGCGGTTTCGTAATGGCCCAGGGATATCCAGAAAGGGTCGTTGGCCAGTTGCTGCAAGCGTTGTGGGTCGATGTGAGGCGCGGCGGACAGCGGGGCGCAGACACACAGCGCCAGCCAGGCAAGGCGTTTGAACATAGATGGCAACTTAAACTTGAGAAAAAGACCCGGCACGGCGTAATGCCATTTGAACTGTAGGAGCTGGCTTGCCAGCGATGGTCGTTAACGATGACGCGTGTTTACTGGATAAACATTGCGCTTTTGAAACCATCGCTGGCAAGCCAGCTCCTACAGTACGGTGGCATCACCCATGGAGGGGCAGGTCCAAAAAACAAAACCCGCTTCCCGAAAGAAGCGGGGCGGGTCGAGCTTAAGCTTGAGTGGCGTACTTGGCCAGACGAGGGTCGGCCTTGAGCACGGCCAGGGTGTTGGTATGCACATCTTCGGCTGTCACGTCAGCCTTGCTGAAGATCTGCTGGAAGTGCTCGTGAGTGACAGCGGCGAAGTGCGCACGGTCTTCCGGCGCTACGCCCAGTACCACGGCATAGGTGGTCAGCGCTTCGCCCTGACCCTTGGCCATGTCTTCGGACAGCTCGTTCATCATGCCGTTCATGGCGAACCAGGATTTGCCGCCATAGGTCAGCGACGCATTGGTTGCGCAACCGTTGGTGCCGGATGTCATGCCGAAGGTTGCGTTGCCGGAAGTGCCGTTGGTGGTGGATGCCAGGAAGTGAGCCGGAGTACCACGCTGGCCTTCGAACAGCATGTTGCCCCAACCGCAATCCGGGCCGCCTGGCGCCTGAGCCATGGCGTTGATGGATACAGCGGTGAAGAGAGTACCAAGAAGAATCCGTTTCATAGCTTTGTTCTCTTTATGTGCATACCAATTTGACAAGGGGTTCTGGCCCGTCTGGTGCCAGTGGGCCGGTCATTAGTCCAGCCGCGCAGTTTGGAGTTTAGGCACGATCGCGGGGTTCCGTGATTTTTTGCAAAAACAATCGTCGCAAACAGTGATTTGGCGCGGCTCTACGTCGCGGTTTCGGCTTGTCTATGCTTTGGCCTGCGGCGCTCCTTGCCAGTCGGGCATGGGCAGCGCCAGAATGCTGTCATCTGCCCCGCCTGATTGTTAAGGAAGCCCGATGCCTGATCCTGTTGCTGCCAGCTTGCGTCTAGCGCCCGAAGCGCTGACCCGTCCGTTTTCCGCTGAACAGTTCAGCTTCTCTACCACCAATGATCTGGAGCCCTTTCGCGGTGTGCTTGGCCAGGAGCGTGCGGTCGAAGCCTTGCAGTTCGGTGTGGCCATGCCACGCCCCGGTTACAACGTATTCGTCATGGGCGAGCCCGGGACTGGCCGGTTCTCGTTCGTCAAACGCTACCTCAAGGCCGAAGGCAAGCGCCTGCAGACTCCGGCGGACTGGGTCTACGTCAACAATTTCGATGAGCCTCGGGAGCCGCGCGCACTGGAACTGCCGTCGGGTACCGCCGGTGCCTTCATCGGTGACATCAACGGCTTGATCGACAACCTGCTGGCAACGTTTCCCGCTGTCTTCGAGCATCCGTCCTACCAACAGAAGAAAAGTGGCATCGACCGCGCCTTCAACCAGCGCTACGACAAGGCCCTGGACGTCATCGAGCGCCTGGCGCTGGAGAAGGACGTCGCGCTCTACCGCGACGCCAGCAATATCGCCTTCACCCCGATGGGCGACGGCAAGGCGTTGGACGAAGCTGAATTCGCCCAGTTGCCGGAAGCCGAACGCGAGCGCTTTCACGAGGATATTTCGGCACTGGAAGAGCGCCTGAACGAAGAGCTCGCCAGCCTGCCGCAATGGAAGCGTGAGTCGAGCAACCAGTTGCGTCACCTGAACGAAGAAACCATCACTCTGGCCTTGCAGCCCTTGTTGTCGCCATTGTCGGAGAAGTACGCCGAGAACGCGGCGGTTTGCGGCTATCTGCAAGCCATGCAGGTGTATTTGCTCAAGACCGTGGTCGAGCAACTGGTGGACGACAGCAAGACCGACGCAGTCGCCCGCAAGTTGCTGGAAGAACAATACGCGCCGAGCCTGGTGGTCGGTCATTCGGCCAGCGGCGGTGCGCCGGTGGTGTTCGAGCCGCACCCGACCTACGAAAACCTCTTCGGTCGTATCGAATACAGCACCGACCAGGGCGCGCTGTACACCACCTACCGCCAACTGCGGCCGGGGGCCTTGCACCGGGCCAACGGTGGTTTCCTGATCCTTGAAGCGGACAAAATGCTCAGCGAGCCATTCGTATGGGACGCGCTGAAACGCGCCCTGCAATCGCGCAAGCTGAAAATGGAATCACCGCTGGGCGAGCTGGGCCGTCTGGCCACCGTGACCCTGACACCGCAACACATTCCGCTGCAGGTCAAAGTCGTCATCATCGGTGCCCGTCAGCTGTATTACACGCTGCAGGACCTCGATCCGGACTTCCAGGAGATGTTCCGCGTCCTGGTGGATTTCGACGAGGACATCCCGATGGTCGACGAGAGCCTGGAGCAGTTCGCCCAGTTGCTCAAAACCCGTACTTCCGAAGAAGGCATGGCACCGCTGACGGCCGATGCGGTGGCGCGTCTGGCGACTTACAGCGCCCGCCTGGCCGAGCACCAGGGGCGCTTGTCGGCGCGTATCGGTGACTTGTTCCAGCTGGTCAGCGAGGCCGATTTCATCCGTCACCTGGCCGGTGATGAAATGACCGACGCCGGGCACATCGAACGGGCACTCAAGGCCAAGGCCACGCGAACCGGGCGGGTTTCGGCCAGGATTCTCGACGACATGCTGGCCGGGATCATCCTGATCGACACCGATGGCGCAGCGGTCGGCAAGTGCAACGGCCTGACCGTGCTGGAGGTCGGCGACTCGGCTTTCGGTGTGCCGGCGCGGATTTCCGCCACGGTGTACCCGGGTGGCAGCGGTATTGTCGACATCGAGCGCGAGGTCAACCTCGGCCAGCCGATCCACTCCAAGGGCGTGATGATCCTCACGGGTTATCTGGGCAGCCGCTACGCCCAGGAATTCCCGCTGGCGATTTCCGCGAGCATCGCCCTGGAGCAATCCTACGGTTATGTCGATGGCGACAGTGCATCCCTGGGCGAGGCCTGCACCTTGATCTCGGCCTTGTCGAAAACCCCGCTCAAACAGTGCTTTGCCATCACCGGTTCGATCAACCAGTTCGGCGAAGTGCAGGCGGTGGGCGGGGTCAACGAGAAGATCGAGGGCTTCTTCCGTCTGTGCGAAGCCCGCGGGTTGACTGGCGAGCAGGGGGCAATCATTCCTCACGCCAACGTCGCCACGCTGATGCTCGACGAGAAGGTGCTGGCGGCGGTGCGTGCAGGGCAGTTCCATGTCTACGCGGTGCGTCAGGCCGACGAAGCCTTGAGTTTGCTGGTCGGCGAGCCGGCCGGCGAACCGGACGAAAATGGCGAGTTCCCTGAAGGCAGCGTGAATGCGCGGGTCGTGGAACGCTTGCGGGTTATCGCGGAAATGATCAGCGAGGATGATCTCAAGGAAGCCGAGAAGGAGTTGGCGCAGGAGGCGTTGGCGGAAACCAAGCCTGCTTGATGCAGTAACCCATGTGGGAGCGGGCTTGCTCGCGATAGCGGACTTTCATTCGACCAATATGTTGAATGTTCGACCGCCTTCGCGAGCAAGCCCGCTCCCACATTTGTTTGTGTGAATACCGGAGGGCGTCGTCGAAATGACGTCAATATTCACACTATGACCATTCGGCGCCTTTCGGTCTTGCCTCGGCCTGCAAGCCGGACTTTTCTTCTATTCTCTGCTCAGGGATATCGACAGTAATCACAGGATCGAAACAGCCTTCACATGGGGGCTGAATACCGGATCTACCGAGGGTCGCCGCCATGTCGCGCAACCTCTGCCTCACCCGTCAATGCCTGGGTCTTGTGACCCGTATCGAGTGTGCCATTCGTCCGTTGGCCGGAGACACGGGCATGTGGACTCTGCTGTTCGCCGCCGGAATGGCCGGTGAACAACCGTCGGCCATCAAGGCCCAAGGCCCTTTTCCTGGTCCAATCGCCGCTGAATCAATCCTCGACACCATCGTTGAAAGCCTGACCTTGCACGGCTACGAGTTGGCCGACGATCCGCAAATCTGGTGCCTGCACCTGCAAGCCCAGTTGCGGGAAATCAACGGTGGTCGCTGCCGTAACCTGGGCGGCTTCGAGTTTCACCCTGAGCATTGAGTCGCACTATTGATCAAGGCGTGTCATGTCGGCCTTGTCGAGTTTGACCTCGAAACCATATTGCACGGTGGCGAGGTCAGTGCGCTGATAGGTTTCCAGGCGCGTAGGCTGCCCGTAGAAGTAATGCACGGCAAATTGCGCCCGGCCTTGTGCGCTTGCGCCATGGCTGACCGATAAAATTTCCTTCAAGTAATTGCCGCTGTCGTCCTTGGCGAAAAAGCGCCAGTCCTGGGCGGGAAATGCCTTCAGGTTCACCACCAGCGCATTGTCCTTGAGCTCAAGGCCTTTGGGCAGTTGACGGGTATCGACGGTTTTTTGCTCGATCGTGGCCAGGAACAGTGGCATCGAACCCACTGCGTAGGCCGGCGTTTCCGGAAACAGATTCAGATCGTAGGTGATGGTGCCGCGCAACGGATCGATCTGGTAGGCCTCGGGTGGCAGCTCGATTGGTTCGTCGCGTTTGCCAAGAGTGTCTTCAGTAAAGAAACTCACCGGGCTTTCACCGGGGTTGAGCGATGTGCCCAGCAGTTCATCGTTGAAGCTGCGCAAATGGGTGAATTCGATTCGAGCAGCGCTGGGGTCGTCGACCGACTGGCTGATGCTGACGTTCTTTTTCAGCTGATCCTCGCTCAGCGTTGCCCCTTTTAGCCAGGTTGCCGCCTGGTCGTCATAGACCACCACGGGCAGGTTCAAGGGTTCAATGCCCTTGTCCGGGGTCTCGGCATCGAAGTGCCGGACCGGCAGGTCGAGGTCCTTACGGGTGACCGTGGCGGCGGAAAAATCCAGCATGCTGACTTCGAGGGTTTCGATCGTCCCGTTGAAATACACCTTCGAATAGCGTCGGGCCTGCCGTTTCTCAAAGGTGCGTTGTTCTTCGTCGAGTTGCTTTTCCAACGTCTCGCTCCAGCTCTTTTGTTGCAGCATCTTGGCCAGTTGCTGCCGATAGAAGGCAATTTGTGCCGCGGTTTCGTTGATCGAGCCTGCGCGCGTGATGTATTGCCCGGTGCTGTCCCTGGCCTGGACGATCAACGGTTTCAGTGGTGTCTCACTGACTTCAGGCGCCAGCGGCGCGCTGTTGTTGTATTCGATTTCCGCGTAGTTGTTCGTCAGTGTGAGTAAGGTGACGCTCAGGTTGTCATTGGTGCGGGTCTGGCCGATGTCCTTTTTTGTCAGGTCGAAACTGTAGAGCCGGCGGGGCGCGATGACTTCGACCTTACCCTGCAGGCTCACCGGCTGCGGCTGCTTTTTTTTGTCGATGTCGAGACCTTCGATGAAGGGGTAGGCCACGGTCAGGTCGTCGGGGTTGGTCAGGTTGGAGCTCGATGGGCTGAGTTGAATGCCGGGGTCGGTTTCCGACCATTCCGGCTGGAAGGCAATGACCCGTTTGTTGCTCAGGGTGACGGACTGCCATTCCAGGCCATGGGGAAACAAAAACGCGGCAGGAACACTGAACGTGAAGGGAAACACCGGTTGCAGATCGGTCAGGTAGTCGGAACTGGAATCTTTTTGCAGCACGAACAACCCATTGATGTAGGTGTCGACCAGGGCCTGCGGGGTCGGGTAGTGCTTGAGCATGGCAAGGGCGTCTTCGCCGTATTCGGTTTCCACCGGTTTGCTGTCGAGCTTGAGTTGCGCGCGCTCGAGCAGCAGCAGTGAGCCACCCAGCTCCGACACGGCATCCTTGAGCTTCGGATCCTGGATGGCGTCCAGCGACTTTTCGAACTGCGCGGTTTTTTCTTCGAGGCTGACCTGGCGTTTTTCATCGCTGGGTGAGCAGCCACTTAGCAGCAGTGCCAGGCAAACTCCGGCACTGGTCAAAGGCAATCGCACATCCATTTCCAGTCTTCCTGTCCAATATCACTGAGCGTTCGATGATTTGGACACTAGCAGAAAAACCTTGATACACAGGCGCAGGTGGCGGATTTTTCGACGTTTTCTGGCAGCTTCTGGATAGGGGCGGGCGACTGATATACTCGCCGCCATTTCCAGTCCACATGTGAGTTTCAATGGAACGCTTTATCGAAAATGCAATGTACGCCTCGCGCTGGCTGCTGGCGCCGATCTATTTCGGCCTGTCCCTCGGGCTGTTGGCGCTGGCACTGAAATTCTTCCAGGAAGTCTTCCACGTCATCCCGAACGTGTTCTCGATGGCCGAATCGGACTTGATCCTGGTGCTGCTGTCGTTGATCGACATGGCGCTGGTGGGTGGTTTGCTGGTGATGGTGATGATTTCCGGCTACGAGAACTTCGTCTCGCAACTGGACATCGACGATAGCAAGGAAAAACTCAACTGGCTCGGCACCATGGACTCTTCGTCGCTGAAGATGAAGGTGGCCGCGTCGATCGTGGCGATCTCGTCCATTCACCTGCTGCGCATCTTCATGGACGCCAAGAACGTCGACCCCGAGCATCTGCAGTGGTACGTGATCATCCACATGACCTTCGTGGTCTCGGCATTCGCCATGGGTTACCTGGATAAAGTCACCAAGCACTGATCCGGCCAGGCTCCCTTGTGGCGAGGGAGCTTGCTCCCGCTGGATTGCGAAGCGATCCCGCTTTTTTGGTGCTGCTGCGCTGCCCGGCGCGAGCAAGCTCGCTCGCCACAACCTCTCGCGATAACAGACAAACGGTCCGGCCAGTGGCTTGTGCTTTGATGCACCGAAGCCTATCCCTGTAAGTATGTTGGCTCGCCAATGCGTGAGGTGCGTTCATGAACCTGCAAGAGTTGAATGCCTATGCCGTCGCCGGGAAGGTCGATGAGCTGAACCTGATCTCCATGGAGGGCGGCATCTATCTGCTTGAGGCGCGGATGCATGGCGCGGCGTATCCCTTGAACGATACGCACGGGCACACGATGAGCCTGCGTTCGGTGGAGCATGCCCGTGATGTGCTGCGCTCCTTTCCCAAGCTGCACTTCAACCTTGTGCACACTGTCGTGCATGACGAGATGTGCGGGCTGGTTGCCGATGTGCAGGATACCCTGAAGGTGCCGATCGCCTGACGTCCCTCATCAATGGCATGTCATCTGTGCTAGTCTGCTGGCCCTTTTGGTTCCGGGCGCTCCGGGACGCGCTGTGCACGCACGGCAAGTTCCAGGCCGTCCGCACAGCGGAGCAGTGTCATGTCCGAAGTAAATCTGTCCACCGACGAAACCCGCGTCAGCTACGGTATTGGCCGTCAGCTGGGCGACCAGCTGCGTGACAACCCGCCACCGGGTGTCAGCCTGGACGCGATCCTGGCGGGTCTGACCGACGCATTCGCCGGCAAGCCAAGCCGTGTGGGTCAGGAAGAAATGTCCGCCAGCTTCAAGGTCATCCGTGAAATCATGCAGGCCGAAGCTGCAGCCAAGGCTGAAGCGGCCGCTGGCGAAGGCCTGGCTTTCCTGGCTGAAAACGCCAAGCGTGAAGGCATCACCACTCTGGCTTCCGGCCTGCAGTTCGAAGTTCTGACCGCTGGCGAAGGCGCCAAGCCATCCCGTGAAGACACCGTGCGTACTCACTACCACGGCACCCTGATCGACGGCACTGTGTTCGACAGCTCCTACGAGCGCGGCCAGCCTGCAGAATTCCCGGTTGGCGGCGTGATCGCCGGCTGGACCGAAGCCCTGCAACTGATGAACGCCGGCAGCAAATGGCGCCTGTACGTGCCGAGCGAACTGGCTTACGGCGCTCAAGGCGTTGGCGGCATCCCGCCGCACAGCGTACTGGTGTTCGACGTCGAGCTGCTTGACGTTCTGTAAGGCCCGCTGATTACCTGTAGGAGCGAGCTTGCTCGCGATGGGCGTCAACGATTACGCGGGCATTCTGAATAAACGCGTGTCTTTGAGTTTTTCGCGAGCAAGCTCGCTCCTACAGAGTCTTGCGACGTGTTTCATACTTCGATCTTGTGGTGCAGTGCACTGTGCGGGCGCAATGCCCGGGCATAGCAGAACAGAAACAGATTGCGCACCAGTTCCTTGAGCACCACCGGCTCGCTTGAGCTCAGGCCGTTGACGTCCAGGTCACCCTGGTCCTGCAGCTCGTTCAAGGCTTCTTCTTCCAGTACGGCACAGACTTCCCCGGTTTCCCGATGCAGGATCCTGAGGTATGGGTGTGGGCGGTCCAGCCAGGCATCGATCAAATAAGTCATGGTTCTCATCTCCACTGAGGGTTTTATGAGAATAATTCCTATTCAGTAAATAGCAAGGGCCTATTGGCGGTTTGCGCTTTTTCCTGGGTAAAGATTGCGTCAGGTCAAAAGAACTGGCGCCTGGCTATTACGTGGATTTACCGGGTGAGGCGGGGAGGGCGTTCCATCCCGCGTCGGGCGCAGGATGGATGCAGCAGAATCAGACTTTTCTGACGAACTCGGACTTGAGTTTCATCGGGCCGATGCCGTCGATCTTGCAATCGATGTCGTGATCGCCATCGCACAGGCGGATGTTCTTGACCTTGGTGCCGACCTTGACCACCAGGGACGTACCCTTGACCTTGAGGTCCTTGATCACGGTGATGGTATCGCCGTCCTGCAGGACATTGCCGACCGAATCCTTTTTCACTGTGTCATCGGACGCCGCTTCGGCTTCACCGCTGGCGGACCATTCGTGGGCGCACTCGGGACAGATCAGTTGGGTGCCGTCTTCGTAGGTGTATTCGGAATTGCATTTTGGGCAGGGTGGCAACGTGCTCACTAAGGCTCCTTGGATTCAGGATCGCTAAAAAGCGCACATTATATAGGGTTTTAGAGCCGGAAGGTGGGACTGTAGGAGTCGGCTTGCTGGCGATGCATGCAACCCGGTGTGTCAGGAACACCGTGGTGATGCAATCGCCAGCAAGCCGGCTCCTACGGGGGTCAGTGCGTACGCGCTACCGCGAACTCACTCAGTTCAACCAGCGCATCGCGATATTCGCTGGCGGGCAGCGCTTCGAGGCACTTGATCGCGCGGGCCACATAATCGCGGGCCAGTTGCGCGGTGTACTCCAGCGAACCCGAGGCTTCCACGGCTTCGCGGATGCTTTCCAGGTCTTCGATTCCGCCTTTCTGGATCGCCTTGCGCACCAGGGCGGCCTGCTCCGGCGTTCCTTCGCGCATGGTGTAGATCAGCGGCAGGGTCGGCTTGCCTTCGGCCAGATCGTCACCGACGTTCTTGCCCAGGGTCTCGGCGTCGCCTTTGTAGTCAAGCAGGTCGTCAACCAACTGGAAGGCCACCCCCAGGTGATCACCGAATGTACGCAGGGCTTCGGCCTGTTCCGGCGTGGCTTCGCACAGGGCGGCGGCACTGTGGGTCGAGGCTTCGAAGAGCATCGCGGTCTTGCCGCGGATGACTTCCATGTAGGTTTCTTCGGTGGTGCTGGCGTCACGCACCTTCGACAGCTGCAACACTTCGCCTTCGGCGATGATGCGCGTCGCTTGCGAAAGGATCTTCATCACTGGCATGGAGCCCAGCTCGACCATCATTTCGAAGGAGCGCGAATACAGGAAGTCGCCGACCAGCACGCTTGGCGCGTTGCCCCACATGGCGTTGGCGGTCGAGCGGCCACGGCGCATGCCGGACATGTCGACCACGTCGTCATGCAGCAGGGTGGCGGTGTGCAGGAACTCGATGGTGGCGGCCAACAGGCGCAGCTCGTCGCCTTCACGGCCCAGGGCCTTGCCACACAGCAGCACTAATAAGGGACGCAGGCGTTTGCCGCCGGCCGAGGTGATGTAATCGCCGATTTTCGATACAAGCGGCACCCGCGAAGTCAGCTGCTTCTTGATGATGCCGTCGACGGCGCTAAAATCGTCCGCCACCGCGCGGTAGAAAGCTTGGGGTTGCATCAGCGACAGTCGCTCCAGAAGGGTTGCGCGGCATGCTAGGACCCACGCCAGCAGGTGTCAAGGCGCGATGGACGGCCCCTTGCAAGGCTGGCGTGGCTTGCGTACAATCGCGCACCCTGAACTTCCTGGGCAGCACCTGCCTTACGCAATTGCAAGTGGGCCTCCAGCCCCATGCAGCCATGCCAGCCAATACCTCTTCTTATAAAGAGCTGGGTGAGCAGGATTATCGGAGAAATACCATGTCTTATGCAGTAATCGTTACTGGCGGCAAGCAGTACAAAGTCGCCCCAGGTGAATACCTGAAGATCGAAAAACTGGAAATCGCTACCGGCGAATCCGTTACCTTTGATCGCGTTCTGTTGGTTGCCAACGGTGACGACGTGAATATCGGCGCTCCAGTTGTTGCTGGCGCTACCGTTGTGGCTGAAGTGATCTCCCAAGGTCGTCACGATAAAGTCCGCATCATCAAGTTCCGTCGCCGTAAGCACCACATGAAGCGTATGGGCCACCGCCAGTGGTACACCGAGATCAAAATCACCGGTATTCAGGCTTAATTTCAGCCTAATTCCTCACTAGGAGAATTGAACTCATGGCACACAAAAAAGCTGGTGGTAGTACCCGTAACGGTCGCGACTCAGAAGCCAAACGCCTTGGCGTGAAGATGTATGGCGGCCAGGCTATCAAAGCAGGCAACATCATCGTGCGTCAGCGCGGTACCCAATTCCACGCTGGCTACGGCGTTGGCATGGGTAAAGATCACACCCTCTTCGCTAAAGTCGAAGGCGTGATCAAGTTCGAAGTAAAAGGCGCCTTCGGTCGTCGTTACGTGAGCGTAGTCGCAGCTTAATTGCGCGATCGCTGGAAAAGCCCTGTCTCGCGACGGGGCTTTTTCGTTTGTGGGGGGTGAGTCTCTTGCAAAGCTGTTTGTATGGGCTGTCGGCGTACGATGTAGGTGTCGTGGTTTGGGGTCGCTGCGCTCATTTTTGCAAGAGTCTTATGTCTTGATTGTTTTTCGGCTCGTCCGTATGGCGAGAGGCGTTTGTTATGAAGTTTGTTGATGAAGTATCGATTCGAGTAAAGGCCGGTGACGGCGGCAATGGCTGCATGAGTTTCCGTCGCGAAAAATTCATCGAAAACGGTGGTCCGAACGGTGGTGATGGTGGTGATGGCGGTTCCATCTACATGATGGCCGACGAAAACCTCAATACCCTGGTGGACTACCGTTACACCCGGCACTTCGATGCCGAGCGTGGCTCCAACGGCGGCAGCACCGACTGCACCGGCAAGAAGGGCGAGGATCTGATCCTGCGTGTACCGGTGGGTACCACGGTGATCGACTCGGCCACTCAGGAAGTAATTGGCGACCTGACCAAGGCGGGCCAGAAACTGCTGGTTGCACACGGCGGCTGGCACGGCTTGGGCAACACCCGTTTCAAATCCAGTACCAACCGTGCGCCACGCCAGACTACGCCAGGCAAGCCGGGCGAGCAGCGTGACCTGAAACTGGAAATGAAAGTGCTGGCGGACGTGGGTCTACTGGGCTTGCCGAACGCCGGCAAAAGCACCTTTATCCGTTCGGTATCGGCCGCCAAGCCGAAAGTGGCCGACTACCCGTTCACCACGCTGGTGCCGAACCTGGGTGTGGTCAGCGTCGATCGCTGGAAGAGCTTTGTGGTCGCGGACATTCCGGGCCTGATCGAAGGGGCTTCCGACGGCGCGGGCCTGGGGATTCGCTTCCTCAAGCACTTGTCGCGTACTCGCCTGCTGTTGCACCTCGTCGACATGGCGCCGCTGGATGAAACCAGTGCCCCGGACGCCGCCGAAGTCATCGTCAGCGAGCTGACCAAGTTCAGCCCGTCCCTGGCTGAGCGTGATCGCTGGTTGATCCTGAACAAGTGCGACCAGATTCTTGATGAGGAGCACGATGCTCGCGTCAAGGAGATCGTCGATCGCCTGGAGTGGACCGGTCCGGTCTACGTGATCTCGGCAATTGCCAAGCAGAACACCGAGCGCCTGTGCCACGACATCATGCGTTACCTGGAAGATCGTGCCGATCGCCTGGCCAACGATCCTGCCTACAAGGAAGAGCTGGCCGAACTCGATCAGCGCATCGAAGATGAAGCCCGTGCCCAGTTGCAGGCGCTGGACGACCAGCGTGCGCTGCGTCGCAGTGGCGTGAAGTCGGTCCACGACATCGGCGACGATGATTGGGACGAAGAGGATGTGGATGACGAAGACGGTCCGGAAATCATTTACGTGCGTGACTGATTCGTTGCGATAAACTTAAGCGCCGCTCAATCGAGCGGCGTTTTAGTATCTGTAAATCGTTGGTCGCGAATAGCCACGAATAACGTCACGGGCAGTGCCAGGTCGCGCTGTCCTCAAGCTAAGGTTGAAGATGATGCGGAGCAAGGTGACAGGTGCGCAGCGTTGGGTCGTGAAGATCGGCAGCGCTTTGCTGACGGCGGACGGCAAGGGCCTGGATCGCGCGGCAATGGGTGTCTGGGTTGAGCAGATGGTGGCCTTGCATGAGGCGGGTGTCGAGCTGGTGCTGGTGTCCTCCGGGGCGGTGGCGGCCGGTATGAGCCGCTTGGGCTGGACTTCGCGACCCAGTGCGATGCACGAGCTTCAGGCCGCTGCTGCAATCGGCCAGATGGGGCTGGTGCAGGCCTGGGAATCGAGCTTTGCCGAACACGGCCGGCATACCGCGCAGATTCTCCTGACCCACGACGACCTGTCCGACCGCAAGCGCTACCTGAATGCCCGCAGTACCTTGCGCGCATTGGTCGAGCTCAAGGTCATTCCGGTCATCAACGAGAATGACACCGTGGTCACCGACGAAATCCGTTTCGGCGACAACGACACCCTGGCGGCGCTGGTGGCGAACCTGGTCGAGGCTGACTTGCTGGTGATCCTGACGGATCGCGATGGCATGTTCGACGCCGATCCGCGCAACAATCCGGATGCCCAGCTGATTTACGAAGCGCGTGCCGATGATCCGGCACTCGATGCGGTGGCGGGCGGTACGGGCGGGGCGCTGGGGCGTGGCGGTATGCAGACCAAGCTGCGCGCGGCGCGACTGGCGGCCCGTTCCGGTGCTCACACGATCATCGTCGGTGGGCGGCTTGAACGTGTGCTGGATCGCCTCAAGGCGGGCGAGCGCATCGGCACCCTGCTGTCGCCGGAGCGCGGCATGCTGGCAGCGCGCAAGCAGTGGCTGGCCGGTCATCTGCAAACCCGTGGCACCCTGGTGCTGGATGCTGGTGCGGTGATCGCGTTGTCCCAAGGCAACAAGAGCTTGCTGCCGGTTGGGGTCAAATTGGTGCAGGGCAGCTTCCGTCGCGGCGAGATGGTGGTTTGCGTGGCGCCGGACGGTCGTGAGATTGCCCGTGGCCTGGCCAACTACAGTGCGCTGGAAGCGCAAAAAATCATCGGTCAGTCGTCCGAGGCGATTGTCGGTCTGCTGGGTTACATGGCGGAGCCGGAACTGGTTCACCGCGATAACCTGATCCTGGTCTGAAGGAATACCTGAATGCGTGTGGCAAAAGGATTGTTGGGATTGCTGTTGGCGATGCCGCTGCTGGCTTCGGCCGAGGAAATCGGCCAGGTGTCGACGGTGTTCAAGTTCGTCGGGCCAAATGACCGGATCGTGGTCGAGGCTTTTGATGATCCCAAGGTCGAGGGTGTGACCTGCTACCTGTCGCGCGCCAAGACGGGCGGGGTCAAGGGTGGTCTTGGATTGGCCGAAGATCGTGCCGAGGCGTCCATCGCCTGCCGGCAGGTCGGGCCGATCAGCTTCAAGGGTGAGCTCAAGGATGGTGATGAGGTGTTCAAGGAGCGCACGTCCCTGGTGTTCAAGACCATGCAGGTGGTGCGCTTCCTCGACAAGAAGCGCAATACGCTGGTGTACCTGGTGTACAGCGATCGCTTGATCGAGGGCAGTCCGCAGAATGCGGTGACGGCGATTCCGATCTTGCCGTGGGCGCACGTCCAGTAATTTGACTCAAAACAAACTGTGGGAGCGGGCTTGCTCGCGAAGGCGGTGTGTCAGGCAAACTGTATCGCCTGAAAGGACGCCTTCGCGAGCAAGCCCGCTCCCACAGTTTTTTGTGTGTTCATTAAATCGTAGGCAATAAAAAACCGACCCTGAGGTCGGTTTTTTAATGAACGTGTCGCTTAGGCAGCAGCGGCAACGTTCAGGGCCTTCACGTGGCCATTCAGGCGGCTCTTATGACGAGCGGCCTTGTTCTTGTGGATGATGCCTTTATCGGCCATACGGTCGATAACTGGCACAGCCAGAACGTAAGCGGCTTGAGCTTTGGCAGCGTCTTTTGCGTCGATGGCCTTAACTACATTCTTGATGTAGGTACGAACCATGGAACGCAGGCTGGCGTTGTGGCTGCGACGCTTCTCAGCCTGTTTTGCACGTTTTTTGGCGGAAGGTGAGTTGGCCACCGTCGAGCTCCTCGAAAGACTTTTTAGGAAATAGCAAACAAAATAGGCCGCGAATCATGCCGATGAGTTGAAGTCTTGTCAAGGGCGCTTGAAACGTTCCGCTAAGTGGTAGGCGTGGTGCGACGGGATATTTCTTTCCGGCGTGTGACCTGTAAACTCGCGAGCTTTGGCTCTGTGCTGTTGCGGCGCGGAGTATCGCACAAGTAGGCGCGTAGTTCGCCTGCTGTTTATCGACAGGCACAAACTCTTTCCATGAATCTGCTCAAATCGTTGGCCGCCGTCAGCTCTATCACGATGCTTTCCCGGATTCTGGGATTTGTCCGAGACACCCTCATCGCACGCGCATTTGGCGCAGGAATGGCGACTGACGCCTTCTTTATCGCCTTCAAATTGCCCAATCTGCTGCGGCGAATCTTTGCCGAAGGGGCGTTTTCCCAGGCGTTCGTGCCGATTCTTGCCGAATATAAAAGCCAGCAGGGTGAAGAGGCGACGCGTACCTTCATCGCCTACGTCTCGGGCCTGCTGACGCTGGTGCTGGCGCTGGTCACGGCGTTGGGCATGATCGCCGCGCCGTGGGTCATCTGGGTCACCGCGCCGGGTTTCACCGACACGCCGGAAAAATTCGAACTGACCTCAAGTCTGTTGCGGGTGACCTTTCCCTACATCCTGCTGATTTCCCTGTCGTCGTTGGCCGGCGCGATCCTCAATACCTGGAACCGCTTTTCGGTGCCGGCCTTCGTGCCGACCCTGCTGAACGTCAGCATGATCATCTTTTCGGTGTTTTTGACGCCGTACTTCGATCCGCCCGTCATGGCGCTCGGCTGGGCGGTACTGGTCGGCGGGCTGGCGCAGTTGCTCTATCAGCTACCGCACCTGAAAAAGATCGGCATGCTCGTACTGCCGCGCCTGAACCTGCGTGACAGCGGTGTGTGGCGCGTCATGAAGCAAATGTTGCCGGCCATTCTCGGTGTCTCGGTGAGCCAGATTTCGTTGATCATCAACACTATCTTCGCGTCTTTCCTGGTGGCCGGTTCCGTGTCGTGGATGTATTACGCCGACCGTTTGATGGAGCTGCCGTCCGGGGTGTTGGGCGTGGCGCTGGGGACAATTCTGCTGCCGACCCTGGCCAAGACTTACGCCAGCAAGGATCGCCACGAATACTCGCGCATCCTCGATTGGGGCCTGCGTCTATGTTTCGTGCTGGTATTGCCTTGCGCCCTGGCGCTGGGGGTTCTGGCCGAACCGCTGACGGTTTCCCTGTTCCAGTATGGTCAGTTCGATGCCCATGATGCGGCCATGACCCAGCGTGCGTTGATCGCCTATTCCGTCGGGTTGCTCGGGATTATCGTGATTAAAGTGCTAGCACCGGGCTTTTATGCGCAACAAAACATCCGCACGCCGGTGAAGATCGCAATTTTTACGCTGGTCGTCACTCAGTTGTTTAACCTGTTGCTGATTGGTCCTCTGGCTCACGCGGGGCTGGCGCTCGCCATCAGCGCCGGCGCCTGCCTCAATGCGGGGTTGCTCTTCTATCAACTGCGTAAACAGCAGATGTACCAGCCGCAACCGGGCTGGGCAAAGTTCGGCTTCAAGCTGGTGATTGCGGTGGCGGTGATGTCTGGCGTGTTACTGGCAGGGATGCATTTCATGCCGGCCTGGGGTGAGGGGCAGATGCTTGAGCGTTTCCTGCGTCTGGGTGCCTTGGTCGTTGCCGGTGTGGTGGCCTATTTCGGCATGTTAGTGTTGATGGGCTTCCGTTTGCGCGACTTCAATCGCAAGACGCTTGGCTGAGGTTGCGGCCTCGATAAACACGGGCGGGCCGGCGGTTTTGTCGGCTCGATCACTTTGGGTTACGGTGTTGCCTGTCGTCGGCCGCCGGGTGTGGTTATAATCGACCACTTTATGAGCAAGAAGCGCGTTATGCAGCTGGTTCGAGGCCTCCACAATCTGCGCCCCCAGCATCGGGGCTGTGTCGCCACTATTGGCAACTTTGACGGTGTACACCGTGGCCACCAGGCTATCCTGGCGCGGCTGCGTGAGCGTGCGCTCGAGTTGGGCGTGCCCAGTTGCGTGGTGATTTTCGAGCCGCAACCGCGCGAGTTCTTCGCGCCGGAGACCGCACCGGCCCGTCTGGCCCGTCTGCGGGACAAGCTGCAATTGTTGGCCGCCGAAGGCGTCGACCGCGTTCTGTGCCTGGCTTTCAACCAGCGCCTGAGCAAACTCAGCGCCAGCGAGTTCGTCGATACCATTCTGGTCGATGGCCTGGGTGTCCAGCACCTGGAGGTCGGTGATGACTTCCGTTTCGGTTGTGATCGCGCGGGAGATTTCGATTTCCTGCAACAGGCCGGCATCCTTCAGGGATTTACCGTCGAAGCGGCGCAAACCGTCGAGCTGGATGGTATCCGGGTCAGCAGCACACAGGTCCGCAATGCCCTGGCCGCTGCGGATTTCGCCCTGGCCGAACGCCTCCTCGGGCGGCCGTACCGGATCGCTGGTCGCGTATTGCATGGCCAGAAACTCGCTCGGCAGTTGGGTACGCCCACGGCCAACATACAACTCAAGCGCCGTCGCGTACCGTTCACCGGGGTTTACCTGGTGGACGTCGAGATCGACGGCAAGACCTGGCCCGGCGTCGCCAATATCGGCGTGCGGCCCACGGTTCAAGGTGATGGCAAAGCCCACCTGGAAGTGCATCTTTTAGATTTTGCCGGCGATCTGTATGACCGGCGTTTAACGGTGGTTTTCCACCACAAGCTGCGTGAAGAGCAGCGTTTCGCCTCTCTGGAGGCACTGAAAACGGCGATCAGCGCGGATGTCGCCGCCGCCCGTGCACTAGCCGCACCTAGCGCCCATCGCTAATGAAGAGCCTTAAATGACCGACTATAAAGCCACGCTAAACCTTCCGGACACCGCCTTCCCAATGAAGGCCGGCCTGCCACAGCGCGAACCGCAGATCCTGCAGCGCTGGGACAGTATTGGCCTGTACGGAAAGTTGCGCGAGATTGGCAAGGATCGTCCGAAGTTCGTATTGCACGACGGCCCTCCGTACGCCAACGGCACGATTCACATCGGTCATGCGCTGAACAAGATTCTCAAGGACATGATCATCCGCTCGAAGACCCTGTCGGGCTTCGACGCGCCTTATGTCCCGGGCTGGGACTGCCACGGCCTGCCGATCGAGCACAAGGTCGAGGTGACCCACGGCAAGAACCTGGGCGCGGACAAGACCCGCGAACTGTGCCGAGCCTATGCCACCGAGCAGATCGAAGGGCAGAAATCCGAGTTCATCCGTCTGGGCGTGCTGGGCGACTTCGCCAACCCGTACAAGACCATGGACTTCAAGAACGAGGCCGGGGAAATCCGTGCCCTGGCTGAAATCGTCAAGGGCGGATTCGTGTTCAAGGGCTTGAAGCCCGTGAACTGGTGCTTCGACTGCGGTTCGGCCCTGGCTGAAGCGGAAGTCGAGTACGAGAACAAAAAGTCCTCGACCATCGACGTGGCCTTCCCGATTGCCGACGAAGCCAGGCTGGCTGCCGCCTTCGGTCTGCCTGCCCTGGGCAAGCCGGCCTCGATCGTGATCTGGACCACTACCCCGTGGACCATCCCGGCCAACCAGGCGTTGAACGTCCACCCGGAATTCAACTACGCCCTGGTCGACGTCGGTGACAAACTGCTGGTTCTGGCTGAAGAGCTGGTCGAGTCGTGCCTGGCGCGCTACTCGCTGGAAGGTTCGGTGATCGCTACCGCTGCTGGTTCGGCGCTGGAACTGATCAACTTCCGTCACCCGTTCTACGACCGCCTGTCGCCGGTGTACCTGGCCGACTACGTCGAGCTGGGCGCAGGCACTGGCGTGGTTCACTCCGCACCGGCCTATGGCGTGGACGACTTCGTGACCTGCAAGAAGTACGGCATGGTCAACGACGACATTCTCAACCCGGTACAAAGCAACGGCGTGTACGTGCCTTCGCTGGAGTTCTTCGGCGGCCAGTTCATCTGGAAGGCCAACCCGGCCATCGTCGACAAATTGACCGAAGTCGGTGCGTTGCTGCACACCACCGTCATCGAACATAGCTACATGCACTGCTGGCGCCACAAGACCCCGCTGATCTACCGCGCCACCGCGCAGTGGTTCATCGGCATGGACAAGCAGCCGACCACCGGCGACACCCTGCGTGTACGTTCGCTCAAGGCCATTGAAGACACCAGGTTCGTCCCGGCCTGGGGCCAGGCGCGCCTGCACTCGATGATCGCCAACCGTCCGGACTGGTGCATCTCCCGTCAGCGCAACTGGGGCGTGCCGATCCCGTTCTTCCTGAACAAGGAAAGCGGCGAACTGCACCCACGCACCGTCGAGCTGATGGAAGAGGTTGCCAAGCGCGTCGAAGTCGAAGGCATCGAAGCCTGGTTCAAGCTGGACGCCGCCGAGCTGCTGGGCGCCGAAGCGCCGCAGTACGACAAGATCAGCGACACCCTGGACGTCTGGTTCGATTCGGGTACCACGCACTGGCACGTCCTGCGTGGTTCGCACCCGATGGGCCATGAAACCGGCCCGCGCGCCGACCTGTACCTGGAAGGCTCGGACCAACACCGCGGCTGGTTCCACTCGTCGCTGCTGACCGGTTGCGCCATCGACAACCACGCGCCGTACCGCGAACTGCTGACCCACGGTTTCACCGTCGACGAGTCCGGCCGCAAGATGTCCAAGTCCCTGGGCAACGTGATCGCGCCGCAGAAAGTCAACGACACCCTGGGCGCCGACATCATGCGTCTGTGGGTTGCCTCGACCGATTACTCGGGTGAAATGGCGGTTTCCGAGCAGATCCTGCAACGCAGTGCGGACGCCTACCGGCGTA
This sequence comes from Pseudomonas sp. AP3_22 TE3818, assembly GCF_053628995.1. Lineage (NCBI taxonomy): Bacteria > Pseudomonadati > Pseudomonadota > Gammaproteobacteria > Pseudomonadales > Pseudomonadaceae > Pseudomonas > Pseudomonas sp. AP3_22 TE3818. The sequence continues at coordinate 975,909 of NZ_JBRJHL010000001.1, forward strand.
TCCGTAACACCGCGCGCTTCCTGCTGTCGAACCTGACCGGTTTCAACCCGGCCACCGACCTGCTGCCGGCCGAAGAAATGCTGGCACTGGACCGTTGGGCCGTGGATCGCACCCTGCTGCTGCAACGCGAGCTGCAAGAGCATTACAGTGAATACCGCTTCTGGAACGTGTACTCGAAGATCCACAACTTCTGCGTGCAGGAGCTGGGTGGCTTCTATCTCGACATCATCAAGGATCGCCAGTACACCACCGGCGCCGACAGTAAGGCCCGTCGTTCGTGCCAGACCGCGCTGTTCCACATCTCCGAAGCGCTGGTGCGCTGGATCGCGCCGATTCTGGCGTTCACCGCCGACGAACTGTGGCAGTACCTGCCGGGCGAGCGTAACGAGTCCGTCATGCTCAACACCTGGTACGAAGGCCTGAGCGAACTGCCGGAAGGCTTCGAGCTGGGTCGCGCCTACTGGGACCGCATCATGGAAGTGAAGGTTGCGGTCAACAAAGAGATGGAAATCCAGCGTGCAGCCAAGGCTGTCGGTGGCAACCTGCAAGCCGAAGTGACGCTGTTCGCCGAAGACGCGTTGACTGCCGACCTGGCCAAGCTGAGCAACGAGCTGCGCTTCGTGCTGATCACGTCAACTGCCAGCGTTGCACCGTTTGTGAAGGCACCAGAGGACGCGGTCGTTACCGAAGTCAGCGGCCTGAAGCTGAAGATCGTCAAGTCGGCCCACGCCAAATGCGCCCGTTGCTGGCACTGCCGCGAAGACGTCGGCGTGAACCCGGAGCATCCGGAAATCTGCGGTCGTTGCGTGGACAACATCAGCGGCGCTGGCGAGGTCCGTCACTATGCCTAATGCCGTTGGCCGTTTCGGACGGCTGAGCTGGCTCTGGTTGAGTTTGCTGGTCCTGGTCATCGACCAGGCCAGCAAGTTCTACTTCGAAGGCAAGCTCCAGATGTACCAGCAGATCGTGATCATCCCCGATTACTTCAGCTGGACCCTGGCCTACAACACTGGTGCGGCGTTCAGCTTCCTGGCTGACAGCTCCGGCTGGCAGCGCTGGCTGTTCGCCTTGATCGCGGTGGTGGTCAGTGCGGTGCTGGTGGTGTGGCTCAAGCGTCTGGGGCGCAACGAGACCTGGCTGGCGGTCGCGCTGGCGCTGGTGCTCGGCGGCGCGCTGGGCAATCTGTATGACCGCATTGCCTTGGGCCATGTGATCGATTTCATTCTGGTGCATTGGCAGAACCGCTGGTATTTCCCGGCGTTCAACTTTGCCGACAGTGCAATCACGGTAGGTGCTGTCATGCTGGCACTGGATATGTTCAAAAGTAAAAAGACCGGAGAAACCGTTCATGACTGAACAGGTATTGGCTGAGCAACGCATCGGCCAGAACACGGAAGTCACCTTGCATTTCGCATTGCGCCTGGAGAATGGCGACACGGTGGACAGCACCTTCGACAAAGCCCCTGCGACCTTCAAGGTCGGTGACGGCAACCTGTTGCCAGGTTTCGAAGCAGCCCTGTTCGGTTTCAAGGCCGGTGACAAGCGTACACTGAGCATCGAGCCGGAAAACGCCTTCGGCCAGCCGAACCCGCAAAACGTGCAGATCATTCCGCGCTCGCAGTTTGCAGACATGGAGCTTTCGCCGGGTTTACTGGTGATCTTCAACGATGCGGCCAATACTGAACTGCCGGGCGTGGTGAAAGAGTTCGACGACGCGCAAGTGACCATCGACTTCAACCACCCGCTGGCGGGCAAGACGCTGACCTTTGACGTGGAAATCATTTCCGTCAAAGCGCTGTAATCGCTTTTCTGTAGGAGCCGGCTTGCCGGCGATGAGGCCTCGGAGCCTTGTGGTGAATCCAGTGGCCCCATCGCTGGCAAGCCAGCTCCTACAGTAAGTTGCAATGATCCAATTTCCTGCGCGCAAGACACGAGGCACAGCATGCAAATCAAACTCGCCAACCCCCGTGGTTTCTGCGCCGGTGTGGACCGGGCGATCGAAATCGTCAACCGCGCCCTGGAAGTTTTCGGGCCGCCGATCTATGTGCGCCACGAAGTGGTCCACAACAAATTTGTCGTCGAAGACCTGCGCTCCCGTGGCGCGATCTTCGTCGAAGAACTGGATCAGGTGCCGGACGACGTCATTGTGATCTTCAGTGCACACGGCGTTTCCCAGGCCGTGCGCAGCGAAGCGGCTGGCCGCGGGCTGAAAGTGTTCGATGCCACGTGCCCGCTGGTGACCAAAGTCCACATCGAAGTGGCGCGTTACAGCCGTGACGGCCGGGAGTGCATTCTCATCGGCCACGCCGGTCACCCGGAAGTCGAAGGCACCATGGGCCAGTACGATGCCAGCAATGGTGGCGCGATCTATCTGGTCGAAGACGAGAAAGATGTCGCGGCGTTGCAGGTGAACAACCCTGAAAAGCTCGCCTTCGTGACCCAGACCACCTTGTCGATGGACGATACCAGTCGCGTTATCGACGCCCTGCGTTCGCGCTTCCCGGCCATCGGCGGACCGCGCAAGGACGACATTTGCTACGCCACGCAAAACCGTCAGGATGCGGTCAAGCAACTGGCCGACGAGTGCGACGTGGTGCTGGTGGTCGGCAGCCCGAACAGTTCCAACTCCAATCGCTTGCGCGAGCTGGCAGAGCGCATGTCCACTCCGGCCTACCTGATCGACGGTGCCGAAGACCTGCAAAAGAGCTGGTTCGACGGCGTCGAGCGTATCGGCATCACTGCTGGCGCATCCGCCCCGGAAGTCCTGGTGCGCGGCGTGATCCAGCAGTTGCAGGCCTGGGGGGCCACCGGTGCCGATGAACTGGCCGGTCGCGAGGAGAACATCACGTTCTCGATGCCTAAAGAACTGCGCGTTCGCTCGTTGCTCTGAATTCAGTCCTTTTTTCGCATAACGCCTCCTCAGCCTTGTTGTTGCGCAGGCTGACGCGACCGGTCCGTGCCAACACCACTTGGTGTTGGCTTACCGGCTCGCGAACGGCGCAAATGTGTAACGTTCCTCCAATCAGTGCTTCGCCCTGACCTCTGAATCGTATTGAGCTTTCGACCGAACCGTTCCCCGCAATCGACACGGGTACGCTGCTCTGGCGTTCGGCCAACAATGGATTGTCGCTGTCCATCTCCCCCTTGCCGCTGATATCCAGGATCATCCGCCAGCCTTGGCTCCAGTCGCCATTGATGCCGTGAATCACCACGGCCTGGTTGCGGACGATGGCTTCGCTCCGGGCGGTGCGAATACCACTGAAAAGAGCCTGCGCCGCTTGCTGTCTTTGGTTCGACTCGATCAGCGTTGCGAACGCCGGAGTAACCAGAAGCAGAACAATTCCTGTAATTGCCAGTCCCATGAGCAGTTCGATCAGGCTGAAGCCGTGTTGCCGCATGATATTTCCCTCCGTGGCGTGCTGTGGCTCGCGCAATCCGTGCGCGAGAAATGGCAACGCACAGCATCGTTCGAACGTTGTGCTGCGCAACAGCAGGTATAGCCGAAGGAAACAGAAGGGCCCGATGGAGCATCGTACAAAAGGTTTCACGCTGATCGAGTTGCTGATCGCGCTCGCGATTCTTCTGATCCTGCTCACCATGGCCGTCCCGGCGTTTACCCGCTCGACGCAAACAACCAGGGCTGATACCGAAATCGCGGACCTGCAGCGAGCGTTGAATGTGGCCCGACTCGAAGCCATCGATCGGGGCAATACCACGCGGGTGCGGCCGACAGCTGGCGGGAGTGTCTGGAGTGGGGAGCTGGCGATTTACGACGGTACTGGCGCTTTGGCCAATGTATTGCGGGTTGTTCCGGCGATGAGCAACGGCGCAACTCTGGCGCTAACCTCTGGCGTCACTGCTATCGATTTCAACAGTCTGGGCGGATTGTCATCGCCGTCCTCGGAGGTGGTGATCAGCTATGGGCGGGGAGCACAAAGCAGGACGCTGACAGTGTGTTTGAACGGACGAATTCTATTGGGTGGACGTTGCGGATGAGGGCAGGGATGCAAGGCTCGCAGGAGGGTATGACGCTGGTCGAAGTCCTGGTGGCGTTAGTCATTCTGGGAGTGGGGTTGCTGGGCGCAGCGGCGTTTCAGCTCAATGCGCTGAAGTACACGGACAGCGCGCGCATGACCAGTCAGGCCAGTTTTATCGCTTACGACATGCTGGACCGCATTCGCGCCAACGCCGCTGCGGACTACACCATTGCGCCTCCGGCTTCGGGCAATCCAGACGTTGCCCGGGATCAGGACCTCTTTGACTTCAATGCCAACATTGTCAGCTCACTCGGCGCCACCGCGACCGGCAGTGTCACCGTCAATCAGCAGCTGTACACCATCACGATCAACTGGGACGACTCACGGGCCGCGAAGACTGCCGAATCGCGGCGCAGCTTCGTCCTGACCAGCCGCACGGCCGTCGATCCGGGGGCGACCCCATGACTCGTTGCAGCAAAGGCTTCGGCCTGGTCGAGTTGCTGATCGCCCTGGCATTGAGCCTGATCGTGGTGCTCGGCGTGGTGCAGGTTTTCATCGCGGCCAAGAACACCTATCTCAGTCAGAGTGCGGCCGCGAACATGCAGGAGGATGCACGTTTTGTGTTGAGCAAAATGATTAAGGAAATCCGCATGGTCGGGATGTTCGGTTGTCTGGAAACGATCACTGATTCAAGTGAGAAAGGTGATTTCCATGCCAGTCGTACAACGCCGATTCGTTGGGACAACGGCGGCCGCCAGTTGACGCTGGTGATGTCGGATGTCGGCAGCAATGGCGACAAGCCGGACTGGACCGTGCTTTCTGATTGTAGAACCCATTCGACGGCCTACAGTGAAGGTCGGACGCCAGCGGTAGGGCAGCAGGCATTTCCGATCCGGCGGCTGACTTACAGGTTCAGCAACAACCAGTTGCTCATGAAGGGCGGGGCCGCAGCACCCCAGGTACTGGTGGACAACGTCGGCGCTTTCGACGTGAGCTTCGGCTTGGCCAGTACGGCCACTGATCTGGCTGCATCCCGCTACAGCAGCAACCCGCCGGATCCCGCGCTGATTCGTAGCGTTCGCCTGAGCCTGACCCTCACCGATCCGAGCCGCCGGGTGAGTGATCAAACCTTCAACGTGGTTGCCGCACTGCGCAACCGCTTGCCATGAGGGAATGCCATTGAATCGTTCTCCCGTGACATATCACACCCAGCGCGGCATGGCGCTGCTGGTCAGTCTGGTGTTCTTGCTCTTGCTGACGCTGATAGGGCTCTCCTCGATGCAGAGCGCGACCCTGCAGGAAAAAATGGCCGGTAGCGTCGCCTTGCACAACCAGTCGTTTCAGAGCGCCGAGGCAGCATTGCGGGTGGGCGAGAGTGGAGTGCAACGGGACAGTTATGCGCTACCTGTTTGCAGCGGCATCGTTCAATGTGCACCACCGTCCGAGTCCTCGACTATCACCGCAGCCGGCTTCAACGCCACTTCCGGAGTGACCTGGATTGCATCGGGCAAGGGTTTTTATGGCGTGCAAAACATCGGTGTCAGCAAGAAGGCGGTGAATGTGCCAATCAATACCTCGGCGACCTTGTATCGGGTAACGGCAGTCGGCATCGCGGGTCATTCGCGCAGTGTGGTGGAGAGTATCTATGCGAAGTACTGAGCGACCTGTCAGGTTATGGTCACACCTGCTCGGCGTCGTGGTCGCGCTTGACCTGTCAATGTCGGCGCATGCAGTCACGCCAGCGGATTCGATAGCGCTGAACCGGCCAACCTGTCTGGCGAATGGCAACTGGTACGGTTTCTATCATGGCAATCAGGGCTTGAAAGCCGTCTGCCTGAAGCTGCCCGAAGCGATCAGCGTTAAGATGCTCGACAGCAACGCCGATGGCGTGGTCGACAACCTCGACACGCTGTCCGATGGTGTGATCTTTGTCGGAGAGCATTCGACCCAGGATACCGGCGACAATGGCGGGGTCGTAAACGATTCCACTGGCGACGATGCGCCGGGGATGGAAAAATCCGGCGGCAGCCGTCGCATCATGTGGCGACAAATACAGTAAGTGAGAGTTGAGGCATGCGTAGTTCCAACCGCGGTTTTACCCTGATCGAAATCATGATCGTGATTGCGATCATCGGGATTGTCATGACCATTGCCGCACCGAGTTTCACCGAGTACCTGAGCAAGGGCCGTCGCGCGGAAGTGGCGGGTCTGCTTTCGGAGCAGGCGCAGCTCCTGGAGCGCTTCTACTCGCAGAAAAATGTCTACACCGATGCGACGGGCCTCAGCGCCGGCAATGACTACTACAGCATTACTCCAGCCCTGACCGACCAGACCTTTCTGCTGACGGCGGTACGCAAGGCTGACTCAAGCATGGCCACGGACAAATGCGGTGATCTGACCATCACCAACACCGGTGTGCTCGGTATGGTCAATGCGAAGTCCGGCCTGACCAGCAAAGACTGCTGGGGGCGCTGAGTTTCCTTTTCGGGTGCCTTTTGCACCCTCTGTCTATTTAACGATTGGATCAGAACATGACCAGGCAACAGCAAGTGGTGATTGTCGGCGGTGGAGTGATTGGCTTGCTGACGGCCTTCAATCTCGCCTCCGAAGTGCAAAGCGTTGTGCTTCTGGATCGCTCGAACGTCGGTCAGGAGTCGTCCTGGGCCGGTGGCGGCATCGTTTCGCCGCTTTACCCGTGGCGCTACAGCCCGGCGGTCACCGCGTTGGCTCACTGGTCCCAGGACTTTTATCCACAACTGGGCGAGCGCTTGTTCGCCGCCACCGGTGTTGATCCTGAAGTGCATACCACCGGTCTGTATTGGCTGGATCTGGATGACGAGGCTGAAGCGCTGGCATGGGCCGCCCGGGAGCATCGTCCGTTGAGTGCCGTGGATATCTCGGCGGCACACGACGCCGTACCGGTGCTGGGCAGCGGTTTTTCCCGGGCGATCTACATGGCCGATGTCGCCAACGTGCGTAACCCGCGCCTGGTGAAGGCGCTCAAGGCCGCGTTGCTGGCGCTGCCGAACGTGACGATCCATGAGCAGTGCGAGGTCAGCGGGTTTGTTCGTGACGGCAACAAAGTGGTCGGCGTGCAGACCGCCACAGGCGCTGTTCTCGGCGATCAGATCGTCCTGACGGCAGGAGCCTGGAGCGGTGAATTGCTCAAGTGTCTTGAACTGACGCTGCCGGTCGAGCCGGTGAAAGGGCAGATGATTCTCTACAAGTGCGCGGCGGATTTCCTGCCAAGCATGGTCCTGGCCAAGGGCCGTTATGCGATTCCCCGGCGCGACGGACACATACTGATCGGGAGTACGCTGGAGCATGAAGGTTTTGACAAGACGCCGACCGGGTTGGCACTGGAAAGCCTGAAGGCGTCGGCGGTGGAATTGATTCCGGCACTGGCCGATGCCGAAGTGGTGGGGCACTGGGCCGGATTGCGCCCGGGATCACCCGAGGGCATTCCCTATATCGGCCCGGTGCCGGGGTTTGAGGGGCTCTGGCTCAACTGTGGGCATTACCGTAACGGACTGGTGTTGGCGCCGGCGTCATGTCAGTTGTTTGCCGATGTGATGCTGGGTCGTACGCCGATTATCGATCCGACGCCTTATGCGCCTGTCGGAAGACTGTGAACAAAACGCAAAAGATCGCAGCCTCAATCCAGCCCCAATTTCTTGAGCCTGTAACGCATCGACCTGAATGACAGATTCAACCGCTGAGCCGCCGCCGTGCGGTTCCAGCGGGTTTCCTCCAGGGCCTGGAGCAGCAGTTGGCGTTCGACGTTTTCCAGATAGGTGTCCAGATTGTCTATCCGGGCCAGGTCCGGCATTCCACCTTCAGCTGCGCAATTGCCTTCAGCCAGGCGCAGGTCACCGGCTTCGATCTGATTGTCCTCGCACAAGGTGTGAGCCCGTTCGAGCATATTTTCCAGTTCCCGCACATTGCCCGGGAAGCGATAGCTTTTCAGCGCATCGAGGGCTTGGGAGTGGAGTCTGGCTGCCTGTTGAGCCGTATCGGCGGCCAGGCGCTTGAGTATGTGGCTGGCCAGCATCTCGATGTCATCACGACGTTCGCGCAGGGGCGGCACCCGGAGTTCGATCACATTCAAACGGTAGTAAAGATCATGCCGAAATCGCCCGGCGGCGACTTCGACGCCAAGGTCTTTGTGTGTGGCGCAGAGAATGCGCACATCTACCGCCACCTCCTGTTGCCCGCCGACGCTGCGTACGGCTTTCTCCTGAATGGCGCGTAGCAGTTTGACTTGCATGGCCAGCGGCAGGTCGGCCACTTCGTCGAGGAGCAGGGTGCCGCCGTGAGCGGCCTGGAACAGACCGGGTTTGTCTTCGATGGCGCCGCTGAAGCTGCCTTTGCGGTGGCCAAAAAACTCGCTCTCCAACAGCTCAGAGGGAATCGCCGCGCAGTTGATCGCAATGAACGGCTGCTTGGCGCGGGGGCTTTGATCATGGATCAGGCGCGCGACCAATTCCTTGCCACTGCCGGATTCTCCGCTGATGTATACCGTCGCATGACTGTTGGCCAGTTTGGTGATGTGCTTGCGCAGGTTGCGCATGGGTAATGAGTTGCCCAGCAAACGGCGATCGATGTCGACCCCGCGGGCAGGAAGCAGCAGGGCGCTGGTGACCAGTTCACGCAGGCGCGTAAGGTCCACCGGTTTGGTCAGGAAGTCGAATGCTCCGGCCTTGAGCACATTGATAGCGGTTTCGAGACTGGCATAGGCGGTGATCATCGCCACCTGGACCTGAGGGTGACGTTGCTGGATGTGCTGGACCAATTCCAGGCCGGTGCCATCCGGCAATTGCATGTCGGTCAGGCAGAGATCGAATGTTTCGCTTTTCAGCAGCGATTGCGCTTCGACGACATTGCGGGCGTTGAACGTCTCCAGTTTCATCCTTCCGAGGGTGATTTCCAGGAGTTCGCGTATGTCTGGTTCGTCATCGACGATCAAGACTTTTTGTCGTGGTCTCGTGTTCAAACTAGGTTCCGTCCGTGAGCAAAGGTCATGCAAAAGCAGCCGCTTTCCTGGCGTGCCTTGAAGTCTAGGCGGGACGGAGTACTTTCGCCCGGCTGGCCGGACAGATAAAGCCCCGGGCCCTTGAGAGGCGGGCCAGGGGCGTCGTGATGGAGTATTTCCAGGGATTTCAGGTCAAGCCATGGCGGCGACATTGGCGCGCGGCGATGCAGGTGCAGGACGTTTTCGATTACCCGGTTCATTCGCAGAGAGTAGTCTTGAATAATCTGCGTGAGACGTCACTCGATGCCTTTCAGTTCCTTGGGTGTCAGCGATAGTCCTCGATCGGCCGCCATTTCGGGAGCGTGTCAGCGGCCACTTGAACCCTTGTCCTGCTCGAGATGAGCCTGGCTGCAATACCACCGTTGGTCGAGGCTCAGCGCGCGGTCACGGGGCAGGTGAACGCCGCAATGGGCGCAGCGGACCATGGGCGCCGCTTCCCGTTCGGCAGGGGACCTGGGGGTGGAAGCCTGCCCCTTGAATTTACGCCAGAACCATACGGCAGCGGCAATCAGGGCAATCCAGAACAATAAACGAAGCATGGTGAGCTGCTTTTTGACTAGTGATTAGCTAGTTTAGCCAAGGACATGGCCAGCGCACAGCCTAATGGCTTATGTAGGAGCGAGCTTGCTCGCGATGGTCTCAAGGACGACGCGTTTATTCAGACAAAGCGCGTTAACGTTGACGTCCATCGCGAGCAAGTCTCCCTTTTTGCACAGCCCGAGGTGTCAGTCGAACACGCCGAAGGTCATGTAGCTGAACCACGAGCGGTCGCTGTTGTTGCCTTCCGCTTCGTGATTTTCTTCTTCGATCGCTTCGCCATTGCCGTCTTTAGGCTTGAGTTCGGACGGAATTGCATCCTTGGCGTCCTGGAACTGCTTCTGTACGTCCTGGTTGGCGCGGGTTTCGCCCGGTGGCAGCGGCGGGCGGGATTCGATCAGGCCCAGGGTCGCCTTGCTCAGCCACGAACGGTTGTCGGCTTCGGCCACGGTCGGTACGAACTGGCCGTCTACCAGCGTCGGGTGGTTCGGGTAGTTGAGCTTCAGGGTTTCCAGGCTGGTGGCAGCCAGCTCGTCCAGGTGCAGGCGCTGATAGGCCTCGGTCATCACCGCCAGGCCGTCGCCGACCGAAGGGGTTTCCTGGAAGTTTTCCACCACGTAACGACCGCGGTTTGCCGCTGCGACATAGGCCTGACGGGTCAGGTAGTAGTCGGCCACGTGAATTTCGTAGGCCGCCAGCAGGTTGCGCAGGTAAATCATGCGCTGCTTGGCATCCGGCGCGTAACGGCTGTTCGGGAAGCGGCTGGTCAGTTGGGCGAACTCGTTATAGGAGTCGCGGGCGGCGCCAGGGTCACGCTTGGTCATGTCCAGCGGCAGGAAACGCGCCAGCAGGCCGACGTCCTGGTCGAAAGAAGTCAGGCCTTTGAGGTAGTAGGCATAATCGACGTTCGGATGCTGAGGGTGCAGACGAATGAAGCGCTCAGCCGCGGACTTGGCCGCTTCTGGCTCGGTGTTCTTATAGTTGGCGTAGATGAGTTCGAGTTGCGCCTGATCGGCATAGCGACCGAACGGATAACGCGACTCCAGAGCCTTCAGCTTGGCGATGGCGCTGGTGTAGCTACTGTTGTCCAGGTCATTTTGAGCCTGTTGGTACAGCTCGACTTCACTGAGGTTTTCGTCTACGACTTCCTTCGATGAGCAAGCAGCGGTCAATGCGAGGATGGCGATCAGCAGCAGGTGTTTCACTTGCATGGCGGCTTGCGTCCCTATGACGGCCGCTGTCTTGGGCGTGGCCGTCCTGTTATGATGAGCGCCCCGTTGAAAAGCCTCGGGGCAAAAGACGCCGTATTTAACCACAAGCGCGCAGCCGAAACCAAAGGCTGTGCCGACGCCTAGTCTGAGCATGTCCGATAAAATTGAACTTCGCGCAGAGGTGCCGTCCGAATTGGGCGGCCAACGCCTCGATCAAGTCGCCGCACAATTATTCGCTGAGCACTCGCGCTCGCGCCTTTCCGCCTGGATCAAAGACGGCCGCCTGACTGTGGATGGGGCGGTTATCCGCCCGCGAGACATCGTCCATGGCGGCGCCATCCTTGAGTTGACTGCCGAGCAGGAAGCTCAGGGCGAATGGGTCGCTCAAGACATAGCCCTGGATATCGTCTACGAAGACGACGACATCCTGGTGATCAACAAGCCTGCGGGCCTTGTGGTGCACCCGGCTGCCGGTCATGCCGACGGCACCTTGCTCAACGCCTTGCTGCACCACGTGCCGGACATCATCAATGTGCCCCGCGCCGGTATCGTGCATCGCCTGGACAAGGACACCACCGGTCTGATGGTGGTGGCCAAGACCATTCAGGCGCAGACGCAGTTGGTGACGCAGTTGCAGAGCCGCAGCGTCAGCCGGATCTACGAGTGCATCGTGATCGGTGTGGTGACAGCCGGTGGCAAGATCAACGCGCCGATCGGTCGTCACGGCCAGCAACGCCAGCGCATGGCCGTGATGGAAGGTGGCAAGCAAGCCGTCAGCCATTACCGCGTGCTCGAGCGCTTCCGCTCCCACACTCACGTGCGGGTGAAGCTGGAAACCGGTCGTACGCACCAGATTCGCGTGCACATGGCGCACATCAACTACCCGTTGGTCGGAGATCCCGCCTATGGCGGTCGTTTCCGTATTCCGCCGGCCGCCAACCCGACCATGGTCGAGTCGCTGAAGAACTTCCCGCGTCAGGCGCTGCATGCGCGTTTCCTGGAACTGGATCATCCGACCACCGGTAAGCGCATGAGCTGGGAATCGCCGTTGCCGGAAGACTTCGTCTGGCTGCTGACCCTGCTCAAGCAAGACCGCGAGGCGTTCATCGGATGAGTGACTGGCTGATTCCTGACTGGCCCGCGCCGGCCAGGGTCAAAGCCTGTGTGACCACCCGTGCGGGCGGCGTCAGTGTGGCGCCGTTCGACAGCCTCAACCTCGGCGATCACGTAGACGACAACCCTGAAGCGGTTGCCGAGAATCGCCGTCGTCTTACCGATCATTTCTCCATTCAACCGGCCTGGCTGCAGCAGGTCCACGGCATTGTCGTGGCTCATGCCGATCCGGGCCGGGTGGACACGGCTGATGCCAGCTGGACGTCGACACCCGGTATCGCCTGTGCGGCAATGACTGCCGACTGCCTGCCAGCGCTGTTCTGCGACCGCGCCGGCACTCGTGTCGCGGCGGCCCATGCCGGTTGGCGCGGGTTGGCGGCAGGCGTGCTGGAAGCGACGCTCGATACGCTGGACGTTGCGCCCGAAGATGTATTGGTCTGGCTCGGCCCGGCCATCGGCCCGCAAGCCTTTGAAGTCGGCCCGGAAGTGCGCGAGACCTTCGTCGAGCAATTACCGCAAGCGGCTGAGGCTTTTGTGCCGAGCCAAAACCCCGGCAAGTTCATGGCCGACATCTATAGGCTGGCGCGCTTGCGTCTGGCCGCTCGCGGTGTCACCGCCGTTTATGGTGGCGGGTTCTGCACCGTGACCGATCCGCGCTTCTTTTCTTACCGCCGTGCGCCTCGCACTGGTCGGTTTGCCTCCTTGGTTTGGCTCGAACGCTAGACTTGTCTGATCTGCATCAACGTCACGACGCTTGAAACTCCCAGAATCGACCGCATCTATTGTGGTATCTGGCAGGTTTCTTCATTCAGGATGTTTTATAGGTCCGGCCTGCTCAAAAGGAAGGTGACCCATGCGTATAGACCGTTTAACCAGCAAATTGCAGTTAGCGTTGTCCGATGCCCAATCCCTGGCTGTCGGCCACGATCATCCGGCCATTGAACCGGCGCACTTGATGCAAGCCTTGCTCGAACAGCAGGGCGGCTCGATCAAGCCGCTGTTGATGCAGGTGGGCTTCGACGTCAACAGCCTGCGTAAAGAGCTGACCAAAGAGCTCGACCAGCTACCGAAAATCCAGAACCCGACCGGCGATGTGAATATGTCGCAGGATCTGGCACGCCTGCTCAACCAGGCCGATCGTCTGGCGCAGCAGAAGGGCGACCAGTTCATCTCCAGCGAGCTGGTGCTTCTCGCCGCCATGGACGAGAACAGCAAGCTCGGCAAGCTGTTGCTCGGCCAGGGCGTGAGCAAGAAAGCCCTGGAAAACGCGATCAACAACCTGCGTGGTGGCGAGGCCGTCAACGACCCGAACCACGAGGAAGCACGCCAGGCCCTGGACAAGTACACCGTCGACCTGACCAAGCGCGCCGAAGATGGCAAGCTCGATCCGGTGATCGGTCGTGACGATGAAATTCGCCGGACCATCCAGGTGCTGCAACGTCGTACCAAGAACAACCCGGTGCTGATCGGTGAGCCTGGCGTGGGTAAAACCGCCATCGCCGAAGGTCTGGCCCAGCGCATCATTAATGGCGAAGTGCCGGATGGCCTCAAGGGCAAGCGTCTGTTGTCCCTGGACATGGGGGCGCTGATAGCCGGTGCCAAGTATCGCGGTGAGTTCGAAGAGCGCCTGAAATCCCTGCTCAATGAACTGTCGAAGCAGGAAGGGCAGATCATCCTGTTCATCGACGAACTGCACACCATGGTCGGCGCCGGTAAAGGCGAAGGCTCGATGGATGCGGGCAACATGCTCAAGCCGGCCCTGGCCCGCGGTGAGCTGCACTGCGTGGGCGCCACCACGCTGAACGAATACCGCCAATACATAGAGAAGGACGCCGCTCTCGAGCGACGTTTCCAGAAAGTGCTGGTGGACGAGCCGAGCGAAGAAGACACCATCGCCATCCTGCGTGGCCTGAAAGAGCGTTATGAGGTTCACCACAAGGTGGCCATCACTGACGGCGCGATCATTGCGGCGGCCAAGCTCAGTCATCGCTACATCACTGACCGGCAGTTGCCGGACAAGGCCATCGACCTGATCGACGAAGCCGCCAGCCGCATCCGCATGGAGATCGACTCCAAGCCTGAAGTGCTGGACCGTCTGGAGCGTCGCCTGATTCAGCTGAAGGTGGAATCCCAGGCGCTGAAGAAAGAAAGCGACGACGCGGCGAAGAAGCGTCTGGAAAAACTGCAGGAAGAAATCGCTCGTCACGAGCGTGAGTACTCGGATCTCGAAGAAATCTGGAACTCGGAGAAAGCCGAAGTCCAGGGTTCTGCGCAGATCCAGCAGAAAATCGAGCAGTCCCGTCAGGAACTGGAAGCGGCCCGCCGCAAAGGTGACCTGAACCGCATGGCCGAGTTGCAGTACGGGGTGATCCCGGATCTGGAGCGCAGCCTGCAAATGGTCGATCAGCATGGCAAAAGCGAGAACCAGTTGCTGCGCAGCAAGGTGACTGAAGAAGAGATCGCCGAAGTTGTGTCGAAGTGGACCGGTATTCCGGTGTCGAAAATGCTCGAAGGCGAGCGCGACAAGCTGATGAAGATGGAAAGCCTGTTGCACCAGCGTGTGATCGGCCAGGATGAAGCGGTGGTGGCCGTTTCCAACGCGGTGCGGCGTTCCCGTGCCGGGTTGTCCGACCCGAATCGCCCGAGCGGCTCGTTCATGTTCCTCGGCCCGACCGGTGTCGGTAAAACCGAGCTGTGCAAGGCGCTGGCCGAATTCCTTTTCGATACCGAAGAGGCGATGGTGCGGATCGACATGTCCGAGTTCATGGAGAAACACTCCGTGGCTCGCCTGATCGGTGCGCCACCGGGCTACGTGGGGTATGAAGAGGGCGGTTACCTGACCGAGGCCGTACGTCGCAAGCCGTATTCGGTGATCCTCATGGACGAAGTCGAGAAGGCGCACCCGGATGTGTTCAACATCTTGCTGCAAGTGCTCGAAGACGGCCGTCTGACCGACAGCCATGGCCGCACGGTGGATTTCAAGAACACCGTGATTGTCATGACCTCCAACCTGGGGTCGGTACAGATCCAGGAACTGGTCGGTGACCGTGAGGCGCAGCGCGCGGCGGTGATGGATGCGATTTCCAGCCACTTCCGGCCGGAGTTCATCAACCGGGTCGACGAAGTGGTGATTTTCGAGCCGTTGGCGCGGGATCAGATCGCCGGCATTACCGAGATCCAGTTGGGTCGTCTGCGTAGCCGCCTGACCGAGCGCGAGCTGAAGCTTGAACTCAGCCCTGAGGCCATGGACAAGCTGATCGCGGTCGGTTACGACCCGGTGTACGGCGCGCGGCCGCTCAAGCGCGCTATCCAGCGCTGGATCGAGAACCCGCTGGCGCAGTTGATTCTGTCCGGACGGTTCATGCCGGGCGATACCGCTCACGGTGTGGTGGAAAACGACGAAATCGTCTTCGTTTGATCCATATCGGCAACAAAATCGAAAAGGCCTCGCATAACGAGGCCTTTTTTTCGTTAGGCTGTTGAACTCAAAGGAAAAGGCTTGTAAAGTGCGCCCCGCAGTCAGTCACCCGCCAGGGTTTCCGCTCCCCAAGCAGGAATCCAAAATAAGTTGCAAATCATTAACTTGAAAGCAATTTAGGGGGTTGACAGAGGTGCTGAAGATTGTAGAATAGCGCGCCTCAGACACACGAACGCAGCGATGCGAACGGGTCGAAGAGAACGCAGTAAAGCTTCAAAGTTGTAAATTGAAATGTGTAGTTCCGTGATAGCTCAGTCGGTAGAGCAAATGACTGTTAATCATTGGGTCCCAGGTTCGAGTCCTGGTCACGGAGCCAATTTCAAACCGGGGTATAGCGCAGTCCGGTAGCGCGCCTGCTTTGGGAGCAGGATGTCAGGAGTTCGAATCCCCTTACCCCGACCATATTTGGGTCGTTAGCTCAGTTGGTAGAGCAGTTGGCTTTTAACCAATTGGTCGTAGGTTCGAATCCCACACGACCCACCATTTTTGAAACCAGTTAGCGCTGGAATCGAATCTTAAGATCAGACGCCAAAAGCTCTGTTCGCAGAAGGCGCCTTTCGAAGGTGCCTTTTTTTTACCGGGGTATAGCGCAGTCCGGTAGCGCGCCTGCTTTGGGAGCAGGATGTCAGGAGTTCGAATCCCCTTACCCCGACCATATTAAAAATCCTCGTATCGAAAGATACGGGGATTTTTTTTGTCTGCGAAAAACGCTAAAGCATGCATGAACACCATTGAAACCTGTGGGAGCGTGGCTTGCCCGCGATGGCGTCGGGCCAGTCGACATCTTTGTTGACTGACATACCGCCATCGCTGGCAAGCCAGCTCCCACATGGTTTGCTTTAGTGCAGCTTCAGGCGCGGCTCGGTCCCGCGACCGATCTTGCTGCCCAACATCAGCATCGCCGTGCGGAACGGCCCGTACAGCGCCATCTGGTGCATGCGGTACAGCGACACGTAGAACATCCGCGCCAGCCAGCCTTCGAGCATCACGCTGCCGGTGAGGTTGCCCATCAGGTTACCCACAGCCGAAAAACGCGACAGTGAGATCAGCGAGCCGTAGTCGGTGTACTTGTACTCCGGCAGGGGCTTGCCTTCGATGCGCAGTTTCAGCGATTTGGCCAGCAACGAAGCCTGTTGGTGAGCGGCCTGGGCGCGCGGTGGCACATTGCGGTCGCTGCCCGGTTGCGGGCAGGCGGCGCAGTCGCCGAAGGCGAAGATGTTCTCGTCGCGGGTGGTTTGCAGGGTCGGCAGCACCTGCAGCTGATTGATGCGGTTGGTTTCCAGGCCATCGATGTCCTTGAGGAAACCCGGCGCGCGAATCCCCGCAGCCCAGACTTTCAGGCTGGCCTTGATTTCGTTGCCGTCGGCGGTGATCAGGCTGTCGGCCGTCACTTCGCTGACCGCGGCATTGGTCATGACGTTGACCCCGAGTTTCTCGAGGGTTTTATGCACAGGTCCGCCAATCCGCTCCGGCAGCGCTGGCAGCACCCGTGGACCGGCTTCGATCAGGGTGATGTGCATGTTTTCCGGTTTGATCCGGTCCAGGCCATAGGCCGCGAGCTCATGGGCGGCGTTGTGCAGTTCGGCGGCCAGCTCGACCCCGGTGGCACCGGCGCCGACGATGGCCACGCTGATTTGTTCGACCGCGTCGGTCTGACCCGCGTGTGCACGCAAATAGTGATTGAGCAGTTGCTGGTGGAAGCGTTCGGCCTGTTTGCGGGTGTCGAGGAACAGGCAGTGTTGTGCCGCGCCCTGAGTGCCGAAATCGTTGGTGGTGCTGCCGACGGAGATCACCAGCGAGTCGTAAGGCACTTCGCGGGCCGGCACCAGTTCCAGGCCGGCCTCGTCGTAGGTGGCGGCGAGCTGGATTTTTTTATTCGCGCGATCGAGCCCGCTCATGCGCCCCAACTGGAACTCGAAGTGGTTCCATTTGGCCTGGGCGACATAGTTGAGTTCGTCTTCGGAAGAGTTAAGGGAGCCGGCCGCCACTTCGTGCAACAAGGGTTTCCAGATGTGGGTCAGGTTGGCGTCGACCAGCATCACACTGGCCGTACCGCGCTTGCCCAGAGTCTTACCCAGGCGGGTAGCCAACTCCAGACCGCCGGCGCCGCCGCCGACAATGACAATACGATGGGACATGGGGATAACTCGCAAGGCTAAAAGAAATCGTTACAGTCAACCGCGCGAGCGCAAGGCAGCTCATAGCGTCAGGTAACTGATAAGTCGGCTCAACAGGCCCAGACCAATGGTCACTGCCAATACCAGGACAAGGAGCATCCACGGCCGGAAAGGCCGGCGCTCGACTTGGTGCTGGGACAACTGCAGGTACTCTTCGACATGCTTTTGGTCGTCGGGGTTCAGGCGGCTGGTCATATCGGGCCTCGTCAAAGGTAGACGTTGCTGAATGTGTAGAAGCTACAGTGTTTTTACCCAGGGTTGAACGCAGCATAGCCGCTGTCTGGAACGGGTTCGACGCTGACGATATCGTCCAGGCGAATGATTCCACTTTGTAACACCCGGGCAGTGATTCCGCCATGTCCGCGCACGGCCTGAAAGGTGCCGATACCCAGGTTTTTTTCAAGGCGCGCGCAGGGTTGGCACCAGCCGGTGGTTTCGAACGTTGCCTGGCCAATCCGGAAGCGGCGGCCCTTGAGGCTGAACAGGTTGATGCCACTGATAACGAGATTGCGCCGCAGATCTTCAGGCCGGACCGGATGATCCTGTGCGCGCCCCATCAGCGAACTGATCACCGCCAGATGCTCCCACTGAATCAGCGTGACCTGTCGCGCATTGCGCACGCCGGGGCGGGCGTGGTCGCCGGTCAGGCCGGCCTCCAGGCGCGCTTCCACGGCATCGAGTTCAAGCATTGCCGAACGTGATTGCGGGCGCACGCCGATCCAGCGTACACGACCTTGTTGCGGCACCTCGGCGATCAGCGCCTGCAGAGGGCTCACAGGCTGATCCCGACGTCAAAGACAATGCTGCGCCCCAGGTTGCTGCGCAAGAAGTCCGGCGCATCCGGGTGAGCGAACAGCACGCGGGCGAATGTCGGCCCGACCAAGGACAGCGAACGCCAGCCCTGGCGCAGGTACTCGGTCGGCGGTGGGAAATGGCTGTTGAGGTCCAGTACTTCGCGTTTGAGGCTAGCGAAGGCAATGATGTCCAGTTCACCCAGATCCATGCCGCGCTCTTTGTAGTTGTGCGCTTTTTTGCGCAAGGTCGGCGCCAATCGCAGCAAGAACTCGTTGGCGGGGATGCGTCGTGGCTTAGCCTCGCGGCGTACCAGCTGGCTCAGGGAAAACGCGCTGCGTCGGCGTTGCAGTTCGTCGCGCCATTCATCGTTGAGGCGCCGGCCCTCGTCGAGCACGAAGAACACCTCGAAACTGGCATCGCGAAACAACACGTCCGGCGGCTCTCCGGCGGGGGCGAATTCATCGGCACGATAGGGAATGTTCAAACCTTGCAACAGGCGCTGGCACACCCAACGCTCACGCTCCCATTTGCGGGCATTGGACAAAAACGCGTTGGCTTGCTCGGCCGCAATGGTCAGCAGGCGTAAGTAATCTGAGTCATCCATAGGCCCAAGCTTAGCGTTCAATTGCGACAAGCAGAAAGCGTTAAGCATCAATCAGCATCGCTGGGCACACGGAACGGGCGGTGTAGACTGATGGCCATTACGCGCCTGTGATTGAACAAGGGGGTTAAGGTGAAATATTGGTCGCTATTGATACTCAGTCTGCTGCCGCTGTGGGCCAATGCGCTGGAGGTCGGCGAGCGGCTGGCGCCATGGACTTTGCTTGACCAGTTCGATCAGGCCTTCACCCTCGACAGTCGCACTCAGACGCTGCTGGTGGCGCGCAGCATGGAAGCGGCGAAACTGGTCGATGCGGCGTTGCAAGGTCAGCCCAAAGGCTATCTGGAGGCTCGGCACGCGGTCATTCTCGCGGACATCCAGCGAATGCCACGCCTGATCGCGAAAATGTTCGCAGTGCCGGCCATGCGCGATTACTCCTATCGGGTGATGCTGGATCGTGAAGGTCGTGTCGCACCGCGTTACCCCGGCGCTGTGGATAAAGTGTTGTGGTTACAGCTCAAGGATGGTCGATTGATGGACCAGCACGAATACGCCACGGCTGCGCAATTGCGTGAAGCGCTGGAGACGTCTGGCCCATGATCGGCGCCGAGCTGCTGTCACCGCAGAGTCTGACAGTCGGCTGGATGATCTATGTGCCGGTGCTGCTTTGGGCGATGTGGCGCGCGCCCTGGGTTGAACTGTTCACCGACAGCCGTCGCCAGCATTTATTGTTCGGCACGGTGTTCGCGTTGTTCATGCTGTGGCTGGTGCGGCGCGACTTTGATACCGGCGTGTCTTACCACTTCATCGGCATGACAGCGGTGACGCTACTGCTGGACTGGCCGCTGGCGCTGCTCGGCGGTTTGGTTGCACAAACGGGGCTGGTGCTGCTCGGACGCCAGGACCTGGCGGCGGTCGGGGTCAATGGTGCGTTGTTGATTGCGCTGCCGGTGCTGGTCACAGAGTGCTGCGCGATCCTGGTGGAGCGGGCGCAGCCACGAAATCCCTTCGTGTATATCTTCGTTTCCGGATTCTTTGCCGCCGCGCTGTCGGCGTTGCTGTGTCTGCTGCTGGCTCTGTGGTTGCTGTGGTTCGATGAGCGTTTCGAGATGCCGTATTGGCTCGAGGATTTTGTCGGATATCTATGGCTGATCATTTTTCCCGAAGCGTTTATCAACGGCATGATCGTCAGTGCGCTGGTCGTGTTTTGTCCGGAGTGGCTTGAGACGTTCAACCGCACCCGCTACCTCTCGGCACCCTGGAAGGACGACGATCCCAAGCCCTGAAATCGTCGACCCGGTGGATCAGTGGCGCGGGTCGAAGTCACCGCTGAACATCTCGTCCTCGGCATCGGGAGCCACTGGAATCTTGTGTTCTTCGGACGCCCAGGCGCCCAGGTCGATCAGTTTGCAGCGATCGGAGCAGAATGGCCGGAATTTGCTCTCGGCGGTCCATTCCACAGGGGCGCCACAGGTTGGGCATTCGACGGTTGTTGGTTGGCTCATGACTGGCCTCCACGCAAAGTAAGATAAAAATGATGCAGGCGTTCGACCTCGCTGTGCAGCCAGGCAAGGTCGCGGTCGTTGACCACGACGTCGTCGGCATGGCTCACGCGATCCTGGCGGCTGGATTGGGCCTTGAGGATCGCCTGGACTTGCTGCTCGCTGGTCTGGTCACGGAGCAGGGTGCGTTCGATCTGCAATTGTTCCGGGGCATCGATCACCAGCACCCGTTGGGTCATGGCGTACTGGCCGGACTCGATCAGCAGCGGCGATACCAGAATCGCATAAGGTGATTTTGCCAGCGCCAGGTGATGAGCGATTTCCTCGCCGATCAGTGGATGCAGGAGGGCCTCCAGCCAGCGGCGTTCTTCTGGCACTTCGAAGATCAATGTGCGCAGCGCGGCGCGGTCCAGCTGTCCGTCGGCCTGCAACACGCCGGGGCCGAAGTGTTCGGCGATTTGTGCCAGTGCCGGGCGGCCGGGTTCAACGACCCAGCGAGCGGCATGATCGGCGTCGACCACATGCACGCCCAGATCGATGAAGTGTTGGGCGGCCGCGCTTTTACCGCTGCCGATGCCGCCGGTCAGGCCGAGAATCCAGGGTTTTTCCACAGGGGTATTCATTTCAAACCGACATACTGCCAATAGAGGTCGGTTATTTGACCACCCCAGAGCAAGGCAATCCAGCCGGCAATGGCCAGATAGGGACCGAAAGGGATCGGCGTCGAGGTTTTTGCATGGCGCAAGCGCAGGGTGATCAGCCCGATGATTGCTCCCACCAGCGAGGACAGGAGGATGGTCAGCGGCAAAATCTGCCAGCCACCCCAGGCGCCCAGCATCGCCAGCAGCTTGAAATCACCGTGACCCATGCCGTCCTTGCCGGTGATCAGCTTGAACAGCCAGAACACCGACCACAGCACGCTGTAGCCGGCTATCGCCCCCCACAGCGCCTCGTGCAACGACACGAACAGGCCGAAACTGTTGACGACCAACCCCAGCCACATCAATGGCAGCACCAGTACGTCCGGCAGTATCTGATGTTCGGCGTCGATCAGGCTCATCGCCAGCAATCCCCAGCTCATGACCAGCACCAGGCAGGCCGGCCAACCGAAGCCGAAGTGCCAGGCAACAAACGCCGATAACAGGCCGCAGGCCAATTCGGTCAACGGATAACGCGGGCTGATCGCCGCTGCGCAGGCTGAACAACGGCCGCGCAAAAATACATAACTGAGCAGCGGGATGTTTTCCCAGGCGCGGATTCGGTGATCGCAGTGCGGGCACTGGGAGTGGGGCAGCAACAGGTTGTAGGTCGGCAGCGGCGTTTCGCCAGGCAGCCCGAGAATGTCATGGGCCTGCTCACGCCAATCGCGCTCGAGCATTTTCGGCAGGCGCCAGATCACGACATTGAGGAAGCTGCCGACCAGCAGGCCGGTGATACCTGCGAGAAGGACAAAGGCCAGCGGAGAGTGAATCAGGATTTCATTCAAGGGCATGTCAGATCGCTGAGCCAAGTTGGAAGATGGGCAGGTACATGGCAACTACCAGTCCACCGACGATAACACCCAGCACCACCATGATGAACGGCTCCATCAGACTGGTGAGGTTATCAACCATGTTATCGACATTCTCTTCGTAGAACCCCGCGACTTTGTCGAGCATGGCGTCCAGGGTGCCTGACTCTTCGCCGATGGCCGTCATCTGTATCGCCATGTTCGGAAAGACGCCGGAGGTACGCATGGCGAAATTCAATTGCATGCCGGTCGAAACGTCCTGCCGGATGCGCAACACAGCGCGCTTGAACACGCTATTGCCGGTCGCGCCGGCCACTGATTGCAGGGCCTCCATCAGCGGCACGCCGGCAGCGAAAGTGGTCGACAGTGTACGGGCAAACCGGGCCACGGCGGACTTGTGCATCAGGGTGCCCACCAGCGGCAGTTTCAGCAGCCAGGTGTCCATCCGGTCACGCAAGGCCGAGGACTTCCCGAGGGCGTGGCGCACGCCGAAGGCCATCGTGAGCAGCGCGCCAAGGACCGCCCACCACCAGGCCTGCATGAATTGCGACAGGCCAATGACCATCACGGTGAAGGCCGGCAGTTTGGCGCCGAAGCCTTTGAACACCGACTCGAACTGCGGCACGACATTGACCAGCAGAATCCCGGTGACAATCGCCGCGACGAATACCACCACCAGCGGGTAGGTCATGGCTTTTCGGATCCTGGCCTTGAGGGATTCGCTTTTTTCCTTGTAGGTCGCGACCCGCTCCAGAAGGGTGTCTAGGGCACCGGCCTGCTCGCCGGCATCCACCAGGTTGCAATACAGCTCATCGAAATACCGGGGCTTCTTGCGCAGGGCGGCGGCGAAGCTGCTGCCTGCCGCAACTTCCTGTTTCAGTTCGTCCACCAGCGTGCGCATGGCCGGATTGTCGAAGCCCTCGCCGATGATGTCGAAGGACTGCAACAACGGCACGCCCGCCTTCATCATCGTCGCCATTTGCCGGGTGAACAGGGCAATGTCCTGGGCCTTGATACGCTTGCCCATGCTGAAAACCGATGGGTTTTTTTTGCGAACCTTGCCCGGACTGATGCCTTGTTTACGCAGTTTCGCCTTGATCAGCGCCGGGTTTTGAGCGCTGAGTTCGCCGGTCACTTTTGTGCCTTTGCGGTCGATGCCTTCCCATGCATATACGCTGATTTTCGCTGCCTTGACCGCCATGTTCAGTCCTGGGTATTCCGATTGAGTTGCTCTTATAGCCTAGTCAAAGGATGGGGCCAAACCCGCCAGGGTGATGTGACAAAAAACGTCAGATAGTACTGATCCTGGTAGTGGGTAAGGGCTTCGCAACCACCACACCCACTGCCAACAGGGGCTTCCGGCCTTGGCACAGGCTGTGCTGCCATGGGGCAGGTCATGAGCCTTCGACTCATGCATGGAGCTTGTACATGAACAATCAGAAAGGTTTTACCCTGATCGAGTTGCTCGTCGTGGTGGCGATCATCGGGATCCTGGCAACACTGGGCCTGCCGATGTATTCCAAGTACCAGGCCCGGGCCAAGGTCACAGCGGCGCTGGCCGAGCTGACTGCGATGAAAGTGCCGTTCGAGGATGTGGTCAATCAGGGGGAAACTCCGACCATTGCCAACGTGGCGCCCGCCGGTGAGGCATCGACCACCCATTGCACCCTGTCTGTGACGGCTACAACGCCGGAGGGAGCGGGATCAATCGTTTGTACGTTGCACAATGCCCCGGGGGTGGTCCAGGGCAAAACCGTCACCCTGACACGGGACGAAACCAAAGGCTGGTCGTGCAAGAGCAGTGTTTCCCCGGATTACTTGCCTAAAGGGTGTTCCGGTTCTGCGGCATGAAGTACTGAATCAGTCCCCGCTTTTGCGGGGTTTTTCCTGTTTGTCGACCGGTCGTCAAAAGCCGCTCATAAAGCTCAGAAATTTCAGCATCTTAGGAACTTTTCATAAACCCGCAACTTGCATGCAGTGTTTGTGCATCTCGTGCATTTTGCATGATTTCGAAAATTGGCTTATTTTATAACTTGTTGATTTGTAAGGTTTTATCCTTGTTTTCAAAGTTGGCACAGCGTTCGCAATATCCTTGGTAACCCTGCCGACAAGACACCCGGCAGACTTTCCGAAAAACAGGAGTTACTCGTATGAAGAAGTTCGCTATCACTGCCGCTGCTGCTACCGCGCTGACCCTGACCATGGCCAACGCCGCGTTTGCTCAAACCACCCAGGCAACCCAGTCGCCAATGGTGTTGGCTGCCGGTGAGATGACCGAAGCGAAAGAAGCTACTTCCGATACCTGGATCACCACCAAAGTCAAAGCTGACCTGATGACCGAAAAAGGCATTCCAGGTAGCGACATCAAGGTTGAAACCAACAAAGGTGTGGTATCGCTGTCGTCGACCACCGCCGTTACCGATTCGCAAAAGGAAATGGCTGTGGCCATCACCAAGAAAATCAAAGGCGTCAAGGCGGTCTCCGCTGACGGCCTGAAAGCCGAGTAAGGCACGACTTCTCGCCTGGACCGGGAGAAGGCGCGACAGACGAGCCGAGTCATACGTCTGTTGCAACCTGAGTGTTCATGCGAAGGGCCAAACGGATGTTGGCCACCACAGGCCCCGCGCACTTTTGCCGGGCCTGTTTTATGTGTAGCGCTGAAAACCCAATGTGGGAGCGGGCTTGCTCGCGAAGGCTGACTTACATTCAACATATGCGTTGAATGAAAGACTGCTTTCGCGAGCAAGCCCGCTCCCACATTGGATAGTGCCGGTTAATTGCCGCGTTTGCTGGTGATCTGTTTCAGCCGATTACCTTCGAACCGCAAGTATTGATACATGCCGCCATTCGGTCCGTAGGTCCATTCCTCGACCTGAAACTCCTCGCGCCGGTCTGCACTGCGCTTGTAACCCAGCAGGTCGCGACTCACCGGTTCACCGCATTTCTGCAAGACCTCACTCGAGCGATCACCAACGCTGATCAATTGGCTGCCGCAGCGCAGGGTATCGGCCGCCCAGGCCTGGCTGGCGGATAGCGCCAGGACCAGGCCTGCCAGCCGCCGCATCATCACTCGGCATCCAGATGCATCGGTGTCACCACGCGGCCGTCACTTTCCGCTTCGCCCAGATTGGCGTCGATGAAGTACACCCGCTCATCTTCCAGTTTGGCCTTGTCGACCAGGTAATCCTTGATGCTGCTGGCGCGCTCCTGACCCAGTTGACGCAACAGTACGTCACTGGAGCTCCAGAATTTGATCACCTCGGCGCGCATTTTCGCGGTGCGCTCTTCCTTGCCCAGGTCTTTCCATTCGGCAGGGGGCTGGGTTTTAAGGCGGGTGCGGTAGATACCTTCGAGCAACGGGCCTTTTTCCCCGTCCGGCACTTCCAGCAACGAAGCCTGGGCCGGGACCTTGTCACCGCGTCGCTGGAGCATTTTGTAGTAGTTGTACTGGTATTCCCGTTCCAGGCGTTGTTCGGCGATCAGCGGGCCATCGCTGCTCTGGGCGGCGGTGCCTTCGATTTCCAGGCGCAGGGCCGGGCGTTCCTTGAGCGCATTGGAGAGTTTGTCCAGGGCGCCTTCGGCGTCCTTGCCCAATTCGCTGGAACCCGCCGCGAATGAAACGCTGCCCAGGTCTTCCGAACCGCCACCGTTGACCAGCCCGCCAATGAGTTTGAACGGTGCCGCCGCGGCTTTGACGATCAGGTTGCGCAGGGTCTGCCAGATAATCGGCATGACGCTGAACTGAGGGTTGTTCAGATCGCCGGTGACCGGCAGCTCGATGGAGATCTTGCCGTCGACGTCCTTGAGCAAGGCAATGGCCAGTTTCAGCGGCAGGCTCACGGCATCCGGGCTGTCGACTTTTTCACCCAGTTGCAGTTGCTCGACCACCACTTTGTTTTCGGCTTTGAGCTGCCCCTTGGTGATCTGGTAATGCAGGTCGAGATTGAGCCGGCCCTTGCGGATACGGTAGCCGGCGAACTTGCCGGAGTAGGGGGTCAGCGTGGTTAGTTCCACGCGCTTGAAGCTGGTGGCGATGTCGAGGCTGGCCATCGGGTCGAACGGATTGACCGAGCCCTTGATGGTCACCGGCGCGTAGCGGTCGACCTTGCCCTTGACGTCGACACTGGCCGGTTTCGGCTGGCGGCTGTCGATGGTGCCGATCTGCCCGTTGAGTTGCTGGATGGCGGTGGCGAAGTTCGGAGTCAGGCTGAAGTCGGCGAAGTTGGCCGAACCGTCATTGATGAAAATGCCGCCGATGTGGATGCCCAGCGGTTTTTCGTTGCTTGTCGGTTTGCTTGCTGCCGGTTTTGCCCCGGAGTCCGCCGGTTGCGGAATCAGCAGATCGTCGATGTTGGTGGTGCGATCATCGTTGATCATGAAACGCGCATAGGGCTGGAACAGGTTGACCTTGTCGATCGACAGGCTGTCCCCATGCTGATAGTTCAGGCCTTCGACCACGACCTGTTGCCACTTGAGGAAGTCGCGGGTTTTCAGGGTGTCCAGGGTATGCAACTGATCGACCTGAGCGCGACCGGTGACGTTGAAGGCCAGGGGGTCGGTGCTTTTCAGGTTGACCGCCAGATCGCTGCCGAGCATGCCGCTGCGCAGTTCCAGGCGAATGAATGGTGTGATGTAGGACTGGGCAACCCGCAGGTCGATGTCCCTGGTCTGCATCTTCAGCCTGGCGCTGACCGGGGCCAGGTTGACCTCGCCGTCGGCCATGATCTTGCCTTGCTTGCCCACGCCGGTATCGAGCTTGAGGGTAAAGGGCGAGCCGTTGAGGCTGTCGAAGTTTTGCAGGTCGAGGTTCAGCGGAGCCAGGTCCAGGGCGACGGCAGGCTGTGCCTTGCGGTCAGCCAGATGCACCTTGTAGTCGCGCAGTTGCACATCCTTGATCAGCACCTGCCAGGGTTTGTCGGGTGCGCCCGGTTCAGGTTTCGGTGAGTCTGCCGCCGCCGGAGTGCTGGCCGGTTCTGCATCCGCCTTGGCTTTGGCGGTGGATTTTGACGGTTGGCTGGCGAACAGTTTCTGCCAATCGAGTTGGCCGTCCGGTTCCAGCGCGGCCCAGGTTTCCAGTTTGTGGCTGCGGATCTTGCCGACCACCACTTGCTGCTTGGCCAGGTCCACCGTGGTTTCGCTGACGTCCAGACGCTCAAGCTTTACCAGCGGCCGGCCATCCGGCGCCTTGATCGCGAAGGGGGCGACAGTGACCGCTACATTGCTCAACAGCAGCTCGGTTTGCTTGGACAGACTGAGTTTGTAGTCGGTGCTGATGCTCATGATGCCGCTTTCGAGGTCCAGTGGCACGGCATCGCGCACATAGGGCCAAAAGGCTTTCATCTTGCCATCGGTGATTTTCAGCTTACCTTCGGAGGCGATCGGGATCAGGCTGAAATTGCCTGTCCAGTCGATCTGTCCGCCGTTGGGGCCGACGGCCACCAGGGTCATGTCGGCGCTGTCATCGGGCAGGGTGCTGAGGTTCTTCAGCTCGAAATCGAGGGAGTCGTAGAGAAACTCGATGGGCTCGCTGGGCCGGGCGTCTTCAAAGTGCACGGCGCCGCCGGCCAGCTTGATCCGCTCGATGCGCAGCGGAAACGGCTGGGCGTTCGGGTCGGCGGGCGTGGGCTCGCTTTCTGGCAGTTTGAACAGCCCAATCAGATTGAGCTTGCCGTCCTTGCCAAACAGGATTTCGGTCTTGGGCTTGTCCAGTTCGACATCGGACAGGTGCACCGCCTTGCTCCACAGGCTGTCGAGTTGCAGATTGGCGTACAAGCGTTCGAAAGCGACCTGCTCCTTGCCAGGCTCGCCGATGTTCAAGCCCCAGAGGGTCAGTTCAAGGCTGAACGGATTGAACTCGATCCGCTGGATCGTGGCAGGGGTGGTGGCGTAGTTGGCCAGTTGCTGGTTGGCAATGCGCAACGCCACACCCGGTAATATCAGAAAACCCAGCAAGCTGTAGAGAGCCAGAGCAGTCAACAAGGCGCCGATGGCGCGAATCAATCCTTTGTACATGTGCGGCTTCATCTGTCTGAATCGGAGTGCCTTGGAGTATGGCACGCGTTTCCGGTTCCGAAGTGATTGACCTGCCTAGGAAGTTTCAGATTTCTCCGACAGCTGTCAGAGCTGCAGAATCAGGGTTTTCAGCGGTGGTTGCTGATCCATCGACGGGAAATCGGCGCCTGGTTTCATCACGCTCCACTCACGCACCGGCCGCCCGGCCTTCTCTGCGCAACGCAAAACCTGCTCGCGCCAGTCGTCCATGCTGACTTTCGCCAGGTTGTTGCAGCAGATCAGCACGCCGTTGTCGGCGGTGGTCAACAAGGCCGGCTTGAGCAGGCTCTGATAGTCGCGCAGCAGATCGACTGTGCCGAATGCGCTCTTGGCCCAGGCGGGAGGGTCCAGCAGTACCAGATCGTACTGGCGCTGTTCCAGGCGCTGATAGCTCGGCAGTTTTTGCCCACGGCGCTGGCTGATCGGCAGGCCGGCCAGTTGGCGAATGGCCGGGAAGTAGTCGGACTGGATAAATTCCATGGGCGGCAACTGCGGGTTGAGTTGGCCGTTCTCCCGACCGACCGCCAGGTTGCCTTCGGCGAAGTCCAGGTTGCACACCTCGCGCGCGCCGCCGGCGGCGGCACTGAGGCCGACGCCACAGGTGTAGGCGAACAGGTTCAGTACGCTTTTGTTCTTGCTGTGATCCTTGACCCAGCCGCGGGTGTTGCGCAGGTCGAGGAACAGCAGCGGGTCTTGTCCGGCATGGCGGCCTCGCACCCGATAGTTCAGGCCCCATTCGTGACCAACCAGGTCTTGCAGGGCGGCTTCGTCGGCGCGGTAGACGATGTCTTCACGATCGATGCGCGAGTTGCCGCGGGAGCGGTCGTTGTAGACCAGCAGGGTTTCAAAGCCCAGGTACTGGTTGATCGCGTCGTGCAGTTGCAGCAGCGCCTCGCGCTCCAGCGGCTGATGGAAGCTCTGCACCAGCAATTGCGGGCCGTAGCGGTCGATGGTCAGGCCACCGGCCCCTTCCTGGCTGCCGTGGAACAGGCGATAGCAGTCGGTGCCCTGCTGGTGCAGTTCGGCGAGCAGGTCCTGGCGTTGATCGAGGGCGGCGCGCAGCGCCTGATTCAAGGAAGACATGCTGGGCGCCTTGCAGGAGAGAATTGGGCGCGGGAGTTTAACACTGTGGCGAGGGGGCTTGCCCCCGTTCCAGTGCGTAGCACTGGCAAAGTTTCGGAAACGCTCGAGAGCTGGGGGCCGCTTTGCAGCCCAACGGGGGCAAGCCCCCTCGCCACAGAAAAAATCGCAGCAATACCTGCTAGGTCAAGATCCCCATCCGTCGCTTGGCCCGATGCACCGATCCATTACGCACCGCCCAGCGCAGCATTGGCGCGCTGCGATTGACGCTGGCGCGGATCAGCTTGCGTTGCAGCGGGTTCTGGCTGACGCCGAGCATATCACTGGCCCAGTCCGGCAGCAGATCGATCCCCGCCTGCATCATCAGGCCGCCGAACGGCCTGGCCAAACGACTGGGAGAGGGCGCGTTCAACAACAGGCGCAGCACCTCACGGCTGCGCTCGTCGCACAGCAGTTGCGGGCGGATGCGCTCAAGGTAGTCGGCAATCGCCTGCCGCGAACGGGGCACATCCCGGGCACCGAGACGCTCGGCGACCAAGGCGATCTCTGCGTAATAGCGATCCTGGTCGTCAGGGGACAGATGCGGGTTGCGATAGCGCAAATGCGCGGCGAGGAAATTGCTGACCTCGGCGACGTGCACCCAGGTCAGCAGATCGGGATCGCTGGCGGCATAGGGGCGTCCATCCGGCGCCGTGCCGGTCACCTGCAAGTGAATGGTGCGAACCTTCTCGATCAACCAGTCGGCGTCTTGCCGCGAACCGAAGGTGGTGCCGGAGATGAACTGCCCGGTGCGACGCAAGCGACCGAGCATGTCCTCACGAAAATTCGAATGGTCCCAGACCCCTGCCAATGCCAGCGGGTGCAGGGCCTGCAGCATCAGGGCGCTGATGCCACCGATCAGCATGCTGCTGAAATCGCCATGGACTTGCCAGCTCACCGAGTCCGGTCCGAACAGCCCGGGGTCGCCCTTGGGGTTTTCCAGGTCGAGCTTGCCCAGGGACAAACCGGTCAGGCTCATGATCTGGGTTTCGATGCGGGTACGGATGAATTCCATGGCAACTCGATTGGGAAATTGAACTGCGGGCATCGTACAACGCCAGTCATTTTCCTGTAGGAGCCGGCTTGCCGGCGAAAGCGTCCTTGAGATCGCCATCGCCGGCGAGCCGGCTCCTACGAAAAGCTATTGATTCAGGCGTTTATCGATCAGCCCCTGCACCACGCTCGGGTCGGCCAGGGTCGAAGTATCACCCAGACTGTCCAGTTCGTTGCAGGCGATCTTGCGCAGAATGCGCCGCATGATCTTGCCTGAGCGGGTTTTCGGCAAGGCCGGCGCCCACTGGATCAAGTCCGGTTTGGCGAAATTGCCGATTTCCTTGCCGACCAGGGTCAGCAATTCCTGCTTCAGTTCATCGTTGGTCTCGACGCCGTTCATGGGCGTGACAAAGACATAGATACCCTGGCCCTTGATGTCGTGGGGGTAACCGACCGCAGCGGCCTCGGCAATGCTGTCGTGCAGCACCAGGGCGCTTTCCACTTCGGCGGTGCCGATACGGTGGCCGGACACGTTGATCACATCGTCGATGCGCCCGGTGATCCAGTAGTCGCCATCTTCATCGCGCCGCGCGCCATCACCGGTGAAGTAGTACCCGGGATACGGCTTGAAATAGGTGTCGACCATGCGCTGTGGGTCGCCATAGACGCTACGGATCTGCGCCGGCCAGCTGGATTTTATGGCCAGTACGCCGCTGCCGGCGCCTTTGATTTCCTTGCCTTGCTCGTCGAGCAGCACCGGCTGCACACCGAACATCGGTTGTGTGGCGCAACCGGGCTTGATTCGTTGGGCGCTGACCAAAGGGCTGAGCATGATGCCGCCGGTTTCGGTCTGCCACCAGGTATCGACGATCGGGCAACGTTCTTCGCCCACCTCATGGAAGTACCACTCCCACGCTTCCGGATTGATCGGTTCGCCGACCGTACCGAGTACCCTGACGCTGGCGCGGGAGGTTCCCTTCAACGCGGCGGGCCCTTCGCGCATCAACGAGCGCAGGGCCGTCGGGGCGGTGTAGAAAATGTTCACCTTGTGCTTGTCGATCACCTGCCAGAAGCGCGAGGTCGTCGGGTAGCTCGGCACGCCCTCAAAGATCAGCGTGGTCGCGCCGTTGGCCAGCGGACCGTAGACGATGTAGCTGTGGCCAGTGACCCAACCGACGTCGGCGGTGCACCAGAAGACTTCGCCATCGCGGTAGTCCAGCACGTACTTGAAGGTCATCGCCGCCTGCAGCAGGTAGCCGCCGGTGGTGTGCAGCACGCCTTTGGGTTTACCGGTGCTGCCGGAGGTGTAGAGGATGAACAGCGGGGCTTCGGCGTCCATCGGCTCGGGCGGGCAATCGGCGCTGGCGTCGCGCAGGGCCTGCTGGTACTTGATGTCCCGTCCTTCGGCCCAGTTCACCTGTACATTTCTGCGCTCGACCACCAGCACGGTGCTCACGTTCGGGCAGCTCTGCAGCGCCTTGTCGACGTTCTGCTTGAGTGGCACGGGCCGGCCGCCGCGCACGCCTTCGTCGGCGGTGATGACGGTGCGGCAGTCGGCGTCGAGAATGCGGTCGCGCAATGAGTCCGGGGAGAAACCGCCGAACACCACCGAGTGCACCGCGCCGATGCGGGTGCAGGCAAGCATGGCGTAGGCCGCTTCGGGAATCATCGGCATGTAGATGCACACGCGGTCGCCTTTTTTCACGCCACGGCTTTTCAGCACGTTGGCCAGGCGGCAGACGTTTTCATGCAGTTGTTTGTAGGTGATCGATGTCGAGTCGGCAGGGTCGTCGCCTTCCCAGATGATGGCGACCTGATCTCCGCGTTTCTCCAGGTGCCGGTCGATGCAGTTGTAGCTGACATTCAATTGCGCACCGGAAAACCAACTGGCCTCACCGGTTTTCAGATTGTAGCGCTGGACGGTTTCCCAGGGAGCGCTCCATTCGAGAAAGCGCGTGGCCTGTTCGGCCCAGAAGGTGCTGGGGTGTTCAATGGATTCGCGGTACAGCCGCTGATAGTCGTCTTGACTCAGTTGTGCAGCCCGGCGGACGGCATCGGCTTTGGGGAACTTGCTGATATCGAACATGACGGTTCCTTATTCTTGTTTTGCGACAAGAGGGGAGCTGCGCGACCCTCGTAGGAGCTGGCTTGCCAGCGAGGCGGTGTATCAGTCGACAATAATGTTGACTGATACACCGTGATCGCTGGCAAGCCAGCTCCTACAAGATTAGTACCGTCGTAGGTTTGGCGTTAAATCACCCGCGGTGACGACCGCGGAAGTAGTTGATCAGCCCTTGAGTCGAGGCGTCCTCGGCCGGGGTTTCTTCACTGCCGACCAGGCGGTTGTAGACACCCTTGCCCAGCTCTTTGCCCAACTCCACGCCCCACTGGTCGAAGGCATTGATGCCCCAGATCACGCTTTGCACGAAGACTTTGTGTTCGTACATCGCCACCAGTGCGCCGAGGCGACGCGGGCTGATGCGCTCGACCACCAGGGTGTTGCTCGGACGATTGCCCGGGATCACCTTGTGCGGCGCGAGTTTGTGTACCTCGGCTTCGCTCATGCCTTTGTCACGCAGCTCGGTTTCGGCCTCGGCCAGGGTCTTGCCGAGCATCAGCGCCTGGCTTTGCGACAGGCAGTTGGCGTACAGCCACTGGTGGTGGTCGGACACCGGGTTGAAGCTGACGATCGGCACGATGAAGTCGGCCGGAATCAGTTGGGTGCCCTGGTGCAGCAGCTGGTGGTAGGCGTGCTGACCGTTGCAGCCGACGCCGCCCCAGATCACCGGCCCGGTGTCGGTGGACACCGGCTTGCCGTCCTGGCGCACGCTCTTGCCGTTGGATTCCATGTCCAGCTGTTGCAGGTGCTTGGTGATGTTACGCAGGTAGTGATCGTACGGCAGGATCGCGTGGCTTTGCGCACCCCAGAAGTTGCCGTACCACACGCCGAGCAGGGCCAGCAGCACCGGCATGTTCTGTTCGAACGGTGCGCTCTGGAAGTGCTGGTCCATGGTGTAGGCACCGGACAGCAGTTCCTTGAAGTTGGACATGCCGATGGCCAGGGCAATCGGCAAGCCGATGGCCGACCACAGTGAGTAACGGCCGCCGACCCAGTCCCACATCGGGAAGATGTTTTCTTCGCGAATGCCGAACGCCACTGCGGCGGCGTTGTTGCTCGATACCGCGATGAAATGGCGATACAGCTCGGCTTCCGAACCACCCTGGGCCAGATACCAGGCACGGGCGGCCTGGGCGTTTTTCAGGGTTTCGAGGGTGTTGAAGGATTTCGACGAAACGATGAACAGCGTGGTCTCGGCGCGCAGCTTCATGGTCAGTTCGTGGAACTCGCTGCCGTCGATGTTCGCCAGGTAATGGCAACGCACGCCTTTCTGGGCGTAGGACAGCAAGGCTTCGGACACCAGTTCCGGGCCGAGGAAGGAGCCACCGATGCCGATGTTCACCACGTCAGTGATCGGCTTCTCGGTGTAACCGCGCCACAGGCCATCGTGGATACGGCCGACGAGGTCGGTGATCTGGTTCAGCACCTTGTGCACTTCCGGCATCACGTTGACGCCATTGACCGACAGCTTGTCGCCGACCGGGCGGCGAAGCGCGGTGTGCAGGGCTGGACGGCCTTCGGAAGCATTGACGATTTCGCCATCGAACAACGATTTGATCGCGCCCTTGAGGTCGACTTCGTTGGCCAGGCCCACCAGCAGGTTGCGGGTCTGGGCGTTGATCAGGTTCTTCGAGTAGTCGAGAAACAGACCGCAGCTGCTGAGGGTGAATTGAGTAAAGCGCTGCGGGTCGGCGTTGAAGGCCTCCCGCATGCTGAAATCCTGCATGGCTTGGCGGTGGTCATTCAGTGCTTGCCAGGCGGGCAGAGCGGTCACGTCGTGAGGGGTGCGGTAATACGCCATCGCTGCGGGTTTCCTTTTTACTTGAACGGCTTTTTGAACACTAAAAAGCCCGGAGCGCTGCGGGTGGGCGTCCGGTCAACTGCGTCGACACGATTTTGTGGCGCAGGGCGAATACAGTAAACCCCGCGCAATGATCTGTCTTGACTTTGTCTGACCTGCTTTCTGTACTTTTTTAACATCGAAATCAGGAGCGGTCCGACAAACGGAAGAGACAGGACTCGGATCAGGCGACCTGAACCGGAATGGCGTTGCTGGTGTGGCTCAGTTCATTGCCCGGCGCCATGTAGAGCATGCGCGGCTTGAAGTTGAGCAGCTCGGCTTCGCTGTAATGGGCGTAAGCGCAGATGATCACGCGATCGCCAACCTTGGCCTTGTGCGCGGCGGCACCGTTGACCGAGATCATGCGTGAACCTTCTTCACCCCGGATGGCGTAGGTGGTGAAGCGCTCACCGTTGTCGACGTTGTAGATCTGGATCTGTTCGTACTCACGGATGCCGGACAGGTCCAGCCATTCACCGTCGATGGCACAGGAGCCTTCGTAATCGAGTACAGCGTGGGTGACTTCGGCGCGATGCAGCTTGGCTTTGAGCATGATGGCGTGCATGAGTGTTTCCCAGGTCGGAATCGAACGGCGGGCAGTTTGCCCGAAGGCTTAAGAGGCAGCAATACAGTCTGTTTGGGCGCAGAAGCCCCACTGTGGGAGCGGGCTTGCTCGCGAAAGCGGTGGGTCAGTCAACATCTATGCTGAATAACAAACCGTATTCGCGAGCAAGCCCGCTCCCACATTTGTTTTGTGGTGTTCAGGCTGGGGTGTCGAGGTTCAGGTGCAGGTTGTCGATCAACCGTGTCGTACCGAGGAACGCCGCCACCAGAATCACCAGGTCGCGATCCTGCGCCGTCGCCGGGCGCAGGGTCCGTGCATGGCGGATTTCCAGATAATCAGGACGCAGGCCAGCCGTTTCGAGCTGTTTGATCTGCGTTTCGATCAGCGCCGGGTAATCGCGTTCTCCCTGCTTGATCGCCTCACCGATCGCATTCAGCGTGCGGTAGACCACCGGTGCTACAGCACGTTGCTCTTCGCTGAGGAAACCGTTGCGCGACGACAGCGCCAGGCCATCGGTTGCGCGAACAGTGGGCTCGCCGATGATCTGGATCGGCATGTTCAGGTCATGTACCAGCGCGCGAATCACCGCCAGTTGCTGAAAGTCTTTCTCGCCGAAAATCGCCAAGTCCGGCTGGACCATGTTGAACAGCTTGCTGACCACCGTCGCCACGCCTTCGAAATGCCCCGGGCGGCTTGCGCCGCACAGGCCTTCGGACAATTGCGGGACACTGACGCGGGTCTGGCCGGCCATGCCGTCGGGATACATCTCCTCGACGGTTGGCGCGAACAGCAGGTGGCAGCCGGCCTGGAGCAGTTTTTCCTGGTCGGCGGCGAGGGTGCGCGGGTATTTGTCGAGGTCTTCGCCAGCACCGAATTGCAGCGGGTTGACGAAAACACTCGCGACCACGAAGTCCGCCCGTTGGGAGGCTTTGGTCACCAGCGCAACGTGGCCGCTGTGCAGGTTGCCCATGGTCGGCACAAAGGCAATGCGCTTGCCTTCGCTACGGGCACGGGCCACGGCGGCCCGCAGTTCGCGTACGGTTTTTACGGTGTTCATGCAGAGAATCCGTGTTCGATACCAGGGAAAGTCGCCGCCTTGACTTCAGTCACGTAGGCATTCAATGCAGCTTCAATGCTGGTCTGGCCAGTCATGAAGTTCTTCACGAATTTTGGCACGCGGCCGGTAATGGACAGCCCCAGCATGTCGTGCAGAACCAGCACCTGGCCATCGGTGCGATTGCCGGCGCCAATCCCGATCACCGGAATCTTCACCGCCTGGGTGATTTCTTCTGCCAGTTCGCTCGGGACGCACTCGAGCAGCAGCATGGCCGCGCCAGCCTGTTCCAGGGCGATCGCGTCGGCACGCATCTGCCGCGCCTGGTTTTCATTGCGCCCCTGGACCTTGTAGCCGCCAAGGATGTTCACCGACTGCGGCGTCAGGCCCATGTGCGCGCAGACAGGAATGCCGCGCTCGGCCAGCAGGCGAATCGAGTCGGCCAGCCACAACGCGCCTTCAACCTTGACCATGTGCGCGCCGGCCTGCATCAACAGGGCGCTGTTGGTCATGGCTTGTTCGGTGGTGGCGTAGGCCATGAAAGGCAGGTCGGCGAGGATCAGGGCATCGCTGTTACCGCGTTTGACGGCAGCCACGTGGTAAGCCATTTCTGCGGTGGTGACAGGCAAGGTGCTGTCGTGGCCCTGCAAAACCATGCCGAGGGAGTCGCCCACCAGCAGCACTTCGACGCCGGCCTGGTTGCAGGCGTGGGCGAAGGTTGCGTCGTAGCAGGTCAGCATGGTGATCTTTTCACCTTTTTGCTTCAGACCTTGCAGGGTGGTCAGGGTGATGGCTGGCATGAAAAGTTCCTCATTCAGGCGCTGTGGAAACTACTGCGAGTAACGCGCGTGATTCTTCGTTGAATACAGGCGCACGCTCTTTCGTCGTGCTTTTAAGGCCTGGATTGCGCCCTTGAACGCCGTGTTGGCGGCAGCGGGACGCCTATAGTCGTGAGGAGAACGAGGGAAGTCAATTGCGTGTGTTACCGCATTGTTACGGGTGGGGTGTTACCGGAGTAACTGATGCGATTCAGCAGCAGATCTTGTGCCCGACACAAATCCAATGTGGGAGCGGGCTTGCTCGCGAAGGCGGTGTGTCATCCAGAATCAATGTTGGCTGAAACACCGCTTTCGCGAGCAAGCCCGCTCCCACAGGGGATTTCGGTCAATTTTGGGGCAGGCGTTCCAGGCCGACGAACGGGCATGCCTTGAGCAGTTCGGCCAAGGTCCGGCCATCGGCCAGCTGCAGATCGGCAGGTGCCAGTTCGGCCAATGGATATAGCACGAAGGCCCGTTCCTGCATGTGATAGTGGGGAACCTTGAGGCGCGGTTCGTCGATCAAGCGATCACCGAACAGCAAGATATCGAGGTCCAGCGTACGCGGTCCCCAGCGCTCAAGGCGCTCGCGACCCTGGCCGTTTTCGATGGCCTGCAAGGCATCCAGCAGTTCCAGGGGCGCCAGCGTACTGTCGAGCGCGGCCACCGCATTGGTGTAGCGCGGTTGTCCGGGAAGCAGCGAGTCGCTTTGATAAAACGCAGAAACTCCGACCAGGCGGGATTGCGGCAAGGACGCCAGTGCCTCGGCAGCGCTGCGCAATTGTTCGGCAGGGTCAGCCAGATTGCTGCCCATGCCGATGTAGATGCGTTCCATGGATTACTCGCCCGTGGTGCTCGAAGCACCGGCGGCGCGCTTGCGCTTGGAACCACCGCTGCGGCGACGCTTGCGCGGGGCGCCGGTGCCTTCTTCCTTGCCGCTGAGGTCGCGGATCATGTCGCGGCGCTCGCTTTCATTGGCGTCCTGATAGTCGGTCCACCATTCGCCGAGGCCGTCAGTCTGCTCGCCTGCACTCTCGCGCAACAGCAGGAAGTCATAGCCGGCGCGGAAGCGCGGATTGTCCAGCAACAGATCGGCACGCTTGCCGCTGCGGCGCGGCAGGCGTTCCTGCATGTCCCAGATCTCGCGGATCGGCATGGTGAAGCGTTTCGGAATCGCGATCCGCTGGCACTGTTCGGCAATCAGCTCATGCGCCGCTTCCTGCATCGCCGGAATCGGCGGCATGCCACGCTCCTGCAGGCGCAGGACGCGCGCCGGCAGGGCAGGCCAGAGCAGGGCCGCAAACAGGAACGCCGGGGTGACCGGTTTGTTCTGCTTGATCCGCAGGTCGGTATTGATCAGGGCTTCGCTGATCAGGGTGTGGGTGTAGGTCGGGTTGTATTCCAGTGCTTCGGCGCTGGCCGGGAACAGTGGATCGAACAACTGCAGGTCGACCAGCATTTCAAACGTATCCGCGGCGTGGCCGGAGAGGAACAGCTTGAGCACTTCTTCGAACAGGCGAGCCGACGGGATCTCGCGCAGCATCGGCGCCAGGTCGCGGATCGGCAGGGCACTGTGTTTTTCGATACCGAAGTTCAACTTGGCGGCGAAACGCACGGCCCGCAGCATGCGTACCGGGTCCTCCTGGTAGCGTTGCTTCGGATCGCCGATCAGGCGGATCAGGTGATTGCGGATATCGTGTACGCCGTTGGCGTAGTCGAGGATGCGCTCGCTGACCGGATCGTAATACAGGGCATTGATGGTGAAGTCGCGGCGTTGCGCGTCTTCTTCCAGGGTGCCATAGACGTTATCGCGCAGGATGCGCCCGCTTTCGTTGCGCGAAGACTGGTTGCTGTCTTCCTCGTCTTCGTTTTGCGGGTGATTGGCGCGGAAGGTCGCGACTTCGATGATTTCGCGGCCGAAATGGATGTGCACCAGTTTGAACCGGCGCCCGATGATTCGCGCGTTACGGAATTCGGCCCGTACCTGCTCGGGGGTGGCGCTGGTGGCAACGTCGAAATCTTTCGGTGTAATGCCCAGCAACATGTCGCGCACGCAGCCGCCCACCAGGTAAGCCTGATAACCGGCGCTCTGCAGGCGTTCAACGATATTCACCGCGTAGCGGCTGAATTGCGCCTTTTGCAGCGAGTGTTGGCCGCTGTTGAGCACTTCAGGCGTGCTGCGAATGTGTTGCGTAGGACGCTTGGGAGAACGGAATGACTGGAACAGCTTCTTCAGCATGGGATGCACTGTTTGAAGGAATATTCGGCCATAACAGAAGAATGACCGCATGATGGGCGGGGATTCTAGCATTTAGTCGGGGGATGGTGTAGGACACAGCAGATATGAGCTGTAGGTCCGTAGGAGCGAGCTTGCTCGCGATGGACGTGAGCGATGACGCGTTCAGCCAGATACCCAACTGCGCCTTCAGGTTATTCGCGAGCAAGCTCGCTCCTACAGGTACAGGTACAGGAAGTGGGTGTGGGGCTTGAATCGTAGAAACTACAAGGGGAGCCGAAGCTCCCCAAGAAGTAGTTGCATGCTCTATTTTTATTGTTGGTTTCGGGCTTTTTGTTTTTGTTAAGTGCCCTTGTCATGAAGCTTTCCTTCATGACCCTCCCAATCGGGAGCCAAGAGCAAACGGATTGCTTTGGTCGCTGAATTGCAGTGATCTTTCGATCCAACCAGTACAGGCTCTGTCTTAGGACAGTTTTTGTTGTTCTCGGCCTGGTCGTGGGGCAAGCCCCAAATACAACGCCTCTCCAAAAGAATCAGTTAGCTGCGCCTCTCGCCGTCTTGTTTTTATTGTGCGTGAGTCGATTCGTCTTATTTTTATTGTCTTGTGCATTGCTTGTTATTGTTCTTGTACCAAACATATAGCAGGGTGCGTGCCAACTTTTGCGAAACCCAATAAAACAAGGGGTTAGGCCGGCTGCCAGGCATTTCGAAGGCGAAAAAAAGCCGGGGCTTCGTTACCGTAAGCCCCGGCTTCTGTTACGTGAAAAAGCTGAGGTAACAGTTTTTTTCACAATGTCACGTGTTACCCGCACATGAGACAGGTGGGGTTCAGCTTTCGCTGGCCACCCCGGTCTTGCGCCGCGGGATGCCCAGGCGCTGACGGCGTTCCCACAGGCATTTGCGGCTGACCCCGAGTTTGCGGGCCAGCTCGGTTTCAGTCATGTGGTCCTGGTGTTCGAGGACGAAATGCTGGAAGTAGTCTTCCAGGGAGAGGTCTTCGGTCGGTTCGTGGTTGCTGTTACCAGCGTTGCCGTTGCCCTGTTGGGGCGGCAGGCCAATGAATTCGTCATCTTCCAGGTCGCCCAGTTCGATGTCGATGCCCAGCAGCTCGGCGGAGATTTCCGGGCTTTCGCACAGGATAACCGCGCGCTCGACGGCGTTTTCCAGTTCGCGAACGTTACCCGGCCAGGAGTAGTGACGAATGGCTTGCTCGGCATCCGCGGCGAACTTCAGGTCGGTGCGGTTGATCCGCGCACTTTGCCGCGCCAGGAAGGCGTTGGCGATTTCGTTGACGTCCGCACCGCGTTCGCGCAGGGCGGGCAGCTTCAGCGCAATAACGTGGAGGCGGTAATACAAGTCTTCGCGGAACTGGCCGATCTTCGCCAGGCTCTTGAGGTCGCGGTGAGTCGCGGCGATCAGACGCACATCGACTTTTTGCGACTGCACCGAACCTACGCGACGAATTTCGCCTTCCTGCAATACGCGCAGCAGGCGAGCCTGGGCTTCCAGCGGCAGTTCGCCAATTTCGTCGAGGAACAAGGTGCCGCCGTCCGCCGCCTCCACCAGGCCGGCGCGCCCGGCGCTGGCGCCGGTGAATGCGCCTTTTTCGTGGCCGAACAGTTCGGACTCGATCAGGCTTTCCGGAATGGCTGCGCAGTTCACCGAAATCATCGGTGCCTTGGCGCGTCTGGACAGGTTGTGCAGGGCGCGGGCCACCAGTTCTTTACCGGTGCCCGATTCGCCCTGGATCAGCACGTTGGAATCGGTCGGTGCGACTTTGCGGATCTTGCCATACAGGTCCTGCATCGGCGGGCATGAGCCGATAATGCCGATTTCACCATTGCTGTTGTCGGCGCCGGATTTCGCTGCACCATTGGCGGCTTTGCCGGCAACCGCTTCACCACCGGCGGCTTGTGCCGTTTGTCGGTCACGCAGGATTCGTGCGGCGGCTTGCAGCATTTCGTCGTGGTCGAATGGCTTGGCAATGTAATCCACCGCACCCATTTTCATCGAGTCGACAGCCGAGCGCAGGCTCGCGTAGCTGGTCATGATCAGCACCGGCGTACCTTGGGCGAGCTTGATCAACTCTGTGCCAGGCGCGCCCGGCAAGCGCAGGTCACTGACGATCAGGTCGAACGAGGGAATGGTGAAGCGTTCTTGTGCTTCCTGCACTGAACCGGCTTCGCTGACCTGGTACTGGTTACGTTCCAGCAGGCGGCGTAAGGCGGAGCGGATAATGGTTTCGTCTTCGACGATCAAAATGTGCGGCATTGATTCGATACTCTCGACGGTCTCAGTTCACAGCGGACGTCGCTTCGACATGACGCGGCAAGGTAACCCTGATTCGGGTGCCGCGTTGGCTTTGAACATCAGCCGGGCTGTCGATGGTGATTTGTCCATAATGCTCTTCAACGATGGAATAGACCAGTGCAAGGCCCAGACCGGTGCCTTCGCCAGGGTCCTTGGTGGTGAAGAAAGGTTCGAACAATCGGTCCATGATGCTCGACGGAATACCGCTGCCTTCGTCCTCCACGATCAGATCGACCGTGTGTTCGCCGGCTTCGCTCTTGACCCGTACCGCACTGCCGGGAGGCGAAGCGTCACGGGCGTTTGAGAGCAGGTTGATCAACACCTGGGCCAGCCGTTGCGGGTCGCCTTCGACCCAGTGCTCGGGGTCGCACAGGTTGTAGAATTGCACTTCGAAATTGCGTCGGTTCAGCGCCAGCAGGCCGATGGCATCCTGAGCTACTTCGGCCAGACAGACGGGCTCGTCGCTGTGCTGATGGCTGCCGGCATGGGCAAAGCTCATCAGCGACTGGACAATGCGCGACACGCGCTTGGTCTGCTCGAGGATCTGGCCGCTGATCTCCTTCAGCTCGCCGTCTTCCTCGCGTTCTTCGCGCAGGTTCTGCGCCAGGCACGCGATACCGGTGATCGGGTTGCCGATTTCATGGGCCACGCCGGCTGCCAGGCGACCGATGCTCGCCAGACGCTCGGAGTGCACCAGTTTGTCCTCGAGCATCTGGGTTTCGGTCAGGTCTTCCACCAGCAACACCAGGCCGCTGTTGCCCGGTGCCAGGGGTTCGTCGATTGCCGCTTTGTGCAGGTTCAGCCAGCGTGTCTGGCCGTCGAGGGCCAGGTGCTGCTTGTGCAGGTGCTCGTCCGGCAGATTGATGAAACCCTGCAGCAGTTCTTTCCACGGATCGGCAATGGTGCTCAGGCGCGAACCGACCACACGCTGCGCGGCGATGCCGGTCAGCTCCTCCATGGCTTTGTTCCACATGAGGATTTCCTGATCCTTGGCCAGCGAGCACACGCCCATCGGCAATTCCTGCAGGGTCTGGCGGTGATAGCGACGCAGGGCATCGAGTTCGGCGGCCAGACCGGTCAGGCGCGAGTGGTAGTCCTCGAGACGGCTTTCGATGAAGTGAATGTCTTCGGTCACGTAGTTTTCGCCACCTGCCTTGTAAGGCAGGAACGTCTCGACCATGTCCTGGGCCACGCTCGGCCCCATCAGGCCGGAGAGGTTGGCTTCGATGCGGTCACGCAAGCGACGCAGGGCATAGGGTCGGCGTTCGTCGAATGGCAGGTACAGATCGCGTAATGCCTGTTCGACTTCTTTCTGCGCCGCTTTTGCCCCCAGCGGTTTTGCAAGCTGCGTGGCGAACTCCTGTGGCGAGGCAGCGTGCAGTTCGCGGCGTTGCGGGCGGCGCACGTTATCCACGGCGCAGGCTTCGGCAGCGCTGGCCTCTTCGGTGCTGGCGTTGGTGAACAGCGAGATCAGGGTGAACATCAGTACGTTGGCCGCCAGCGAGGCAATCGCCGCCATGTGCCAACTGGTGTCGTCCAGCACATAGATCATGTTCAGCAGCGGAATGTAGAAGCCCTGCAGGTTGCCGACCAGCGGTAACAACATGGTCACCAGCCACACCAGTATCCCCGCCAGCAAGCCGGCGATGAAGCCGCGACGGTTGGCGGTCGGCCAGTACAGGACCGAGAGCACGCCCGGCAGGAACTGCAACGTGGCGACGAACGCGACGATGCCAAGGTTGGCCAGGTCCTGTTCGGCACCGAGCATCAGGTAGAAGCCGTAGCCAGCCATGATGATCGCGACAATCAGCGCCCGGCGGGTCCACTTCAGCCAGCGGTAGATATTGCCTTCAGCGGGTGGCTGATAAAGCGGCAGCACCAGGTGGTTCAAGGCCATCCCGGACAGCGCCAGCGTGGTGACGATGATCAGGCCGCTGGCGGCGGACAGCCCGCCGACATAGGCCAGCAGCGCCAGCGCCTTGCTGTTGGCGGCGATGCCGATGCCCAGGGTGAAGTATTCCGGATTGGTGGTGGCGCCCAGTTTCAGGCCGGCCCAGAGAATCAGCGGCACCGCGAGGCTCATCAGCAGCAGGAACAGCGGCAGGCCCCAGCTCGCACTGACCAGCGAACGCGGGTTGAGGTTCTCGGTGAAGGTCATGTGATACATGTGCGGCATCACGATCGCCGAGGCGAAGAACACCAGCAACAGGGTGCGCCACGGGCCTTCCTGCAAAGGCGTGTGCAGGGCCGCGAGCGCGGTCTGGTTTTGCAGCAGCCACAATTCAAGCTGTTGCGGGCCGTCGAACACGCCGTAAAGCGCATACAACCCGACACCGCCGAGGGCGATCAGCTTGATCACCGACTCGAAGGCAATCGCGAACACCAGACCTTCATGTTTTTCCCGGGTGGCGATGTGGCGGGAGCCGAAGAAAATCGTGAACAGTGTAATCAGTGCGCAGAAACTCAAGGCCACGCGATGCTGTACCGGCTCGCGGGTGAGGATGCCGATGGAGTCGGCGACCGCCTGAATCTGCAGGGCCAGCAACGGCAATACACCGACCAGCATGAAAATCGTGGTCAGCGCTCCGGCCCAGGTGCTGCGGAAGCGGAAGGCGAACAGGTCCGCCAGGGACGACAGTTGATAAGTGCGGGTGATCTTCAGGATCGGATAAAGCAACACCGGCGCCAGCAGAAAGGCCCCGGAGACGCCCAGGTAGCTCGACAGAAAACCGTAGCCGTACTGATAGGCCAGGCCCACGGTGCCGTAAAACGCCCAGGCACTGGCATAGACGCCCAGTGACAGGGTGTAGGTCAGCGGGTGGCGAATGATCGCTCGGGGAATCATGCCCCGTTCACTGACCCAGGCCACACCGAACAGCACCGCCAGGTACGCGGCGCTGATCAGGATCATCTGGGTCAGGCTAAAGCTCATCGGCATCTTTTTGGCTCTGCAGGATGAAGGTCACGACGATCAGAATCAGCCAGAGCAGATAAGGGCGATACCAGGCGCCAGTGGCGTCGATCCACCAATCCATGATGGCCGGGGAAAACAGGTAAATGCCCACTACCAAAAGCAGGACCAAGCGATAGATGTACATCCCGGCCTCTCTTTTTTATGTGCATGCCCGAAAACGTGCGGCGATGGTAACGGATGGGCGCGCCACTGCAAGTACGATCACAGCAGCTGTGCCTCGGGCAGGCTCAGTGTGCGCGGGATCAGCGAGGCATCCCAGTGGGCAATGCCCCAGTTCAGCACTTCCCGTGGCGTGGCGTAAATCAGTTCGGTTCCCGGATTCTGTCCCAGCGCGCGCAGCGCCCGCAGTAACAGAGGCGTTGCCTGATCCTCGGTCAACGGCGGTGAACGGTAGGATTTACCGAGTTTATGGCCATCAGGCTGAGTAATCAGCGGGATATGCAGATATCGCGGTTGCGGCAGGCCGAGCAGTTCTTGCAGGTACAGCTGGCGGGGCGTGGAGTCCAGCAGGTCGGCACCCCGAACGATATCGGTGATGCCTTGCCAGGCATCGTCCAGGACCACGGCCAGTTGATAGGCGTAGAGCCCGTCGCGGCGGCGGATCACGAAATCGCCGACTTCCCGGCCCAGGTGCTGGCGGTACTCGCCCTGTACCCGGTCGAGGAAGTGGTACTCCAGCTCAGGTACGCGCAGGCGGATGGCGGCATCATCGGCGCCATGGCCCGCATTGCGGCACAACCCCGGATAAATCCCGTGATACGGTTCCAGCTGTTTGCGCGAACAGGTGCAGGCGTAGGCCAGGCCGTGATTGAACAGGCGATTGAGCACCT
Source organism: Pseudomonas sp. AP3_22 TE3818 (assembly GCF_053628995.1). Lineage (NCBI taxonomy): Bacteria > Pseudomonadati > Pseudomonadota > Gammaproteobacteria > Pseudomonadales > Pseudomonadaceae > Pseudomonas > Pseudomonas sp. AP3_22 TE3818. The sequence goes on from NZ_JBRJHL010000001.1 coordinate 1,020,748, forward strand.
CGGCGTAGGCGTCGTGCCGCTCGCTTTGGCGAACCAGGTCGCCATCCCACTCGAAGCCATAGCTTTCCAGGGCCTTGAGAATGGCGGCCTGGGCACCGGGTTCCTCGCGGGGCGGGTCAAGGTCTTCCATGCGCATCAGCCAGCGTCCGCCCACAGAGCGCGCATCGAGGTAGGAGGCCAATGCGGCGACCAGCGAGCCGAAGTGCAGATGGCCACTGGGCGTGGGGGCGAAGCGCCCGATGTAGGTTGTGATGGCGGTCATGAGCAAGATATTACGTAGTGGCGATTTTGTAGGAGCCGGCTTGCCGGCGATGGCGTCTTTGAGATCGCTATCGCCGGCAAGCCGGCTCCTACAGAGATCATGAATGTCAGAAACAAAAACGGAGCGTTCGCACGCTCCGTTCTTCGTTCAAGCCGCAATTATTTGCCGACTTGCTTTTCCTTGATTTCCGCCAGGGTCTTGCAGTCGATGCACAGGTCGGCGGTAGGACGCGCTTCGAGGCGCTTGACGCCGATCTCGATGCCGCAGGATTCACACCAGCCGTACTCTTCGTCTTCGATCAGCTGAAGGGTCTTGTCGATCTTCTTGATCAACTTGCGTTCACGATCGCGGGCACGCAGTTCGAGGGCGAACTCCTCTTCCTGGCTGGCACGGTCTGCCGGATCAGGAAAGTTGGCCGCTTCGTCCTTCATGTGGTCCACGGTCTTGTCGACACCTTCCATCAGCTCTTTTTTCCACTGATTCAGGACCTTGGTGAAGTGCTTGCGCATGGGTTCGCCCATGTACTCTTCGCCAGCTTTCTGAACATAGGGCTCGAAGCCGCTGATTGCCTGGTTTTGCTGCTTTGCTTGGGTGGACATGAAATAGACCGCCTCTACTCTTGTAATCCATCTGCGCAGGATTGCTCCATCACCGGCACCTGCCGGCCCTGCGGCTGCAAGCGGGCGAACTTACCAGATCAACTCGGGCCGCGCTACTCCCGGATGTCGAGCTTGCGGCTGATGGTGCTTGCCAATGATGACAAACCGTTGTCTGGCGGCTCCGGAACCCTGCTCAACTATTGATTTTAGTCAAACCTTGCGCACACGCTTGAATCGTTTGTGGTCGGGGTTATAAGCCCTCTGACCGCTTTAGGTTCTCGCTCGTTCCTGGGCTTGGGTAGAATCGGTTTTTTTCCCCGTTGAAGGAAGGCCAATGGCTCAGCCCTACAGTGCCCGCAGTCGCGCGATCGAACCTTTCCATGTCATGGCGTTGTTGGCGCGGGCCAATGAGTTGCAGGCCGCCGGCCACGATGTGATTCACCTGGAAATCGGCGAGCCGGACTTCACCACCGCCGAGCCGATCATCCAGGCCGGCCAGGCTGCGCTGACAGCGGGGAAGACCCGTTACACCGCCGCGCGCGGCATCCCGGAGCTGCGTGAGGCCATTTCGGGCTTTTATCAGCAGCGTTATGGCTTGAACATCGACCCTCGACGCATCCTCATCACACCCGGCGGGTCCGGCGCGCTGCTGCTGGCCAGTGCTTTGCTGGTAGACCCCGGCAAGCACTGGTTGCTGGCGGACCCGGGCTACCCCTGTAACCGGCACTTCCTGCGACTGGTCGAAGGCGCGGCACAATTGGTGCCGGTCGGTCCGGAGGTGCGTTATCAATTGACGCCTGGCCTGATCGAGCGTCATTGGGATCACGACAGCGTGGGTGCATTGGTGGCGTCGCCGGCCAATCCGACCGGCACGATCCTGACCCGCGACGAGCTGGCGAAGCTGTCTGTCGCGATCAAGGAGCGCCACGGTCATCTGGTGGTCGACGAGATTTATCACGGCCTGACCTACGGCACCGATGCGGCCAGTGTGCTGGAAGTCGACGACAGTGCCTTCGTGCTGAACAGCTTTTCGAAGTACTTCGGGATGACCGGTTGGCGGTTGGGATGGCTGGTCGCCCCGGACGCTGCCGTCGGTGAGCTGGAAAAGCTCGCCCAGAATCTCTACATCAGTGCTCCAAGCATGGCGCAGTACGCCGCGCTGGCCTGTTTCGAGCCGGCAACCATCAGCATTCTCGAAGAGCGCCGCGCCGAATTTGGCCGGCGTCGGGATTACCTGCTGCCGGCCTTGCGTGAATTGGGCTTCGGCATTGCCGTGGAACCGGAAGGGGCATTCTACTTGTACGCCGATATCAGCAAGTTCGGCGGCGATGCCTTCGCGTTCTGTAAGCATTTTCTCGAGACCGAGCATGTGGCCTTCACCCCGGGGCTGGATTTCGGGCGTTATCAGGCCGGGCATCATGTACGGTTCGCCTATACGCAAAATCTCGAGCGGTTGCAGGAAGCGGTCGAGCGCATTGCCCGTGGGTTGCGGAGCTGGCAAGGCTGATGCGATTTCATCCCCCCCTCGAAGAAGGTCGCCTGATTCGACGCTACAAGCGTTTTCTCGCCGATATCGAAACCGTTGACGGCGAGTTGCTGACCATTCACTGCCCGAATACAGGTTCGATGCTCAATTGTCAGGTGGAAGGCGGGCAGGTCTGGTTCAGCCGCTCCAACGACCCGAAACGCAAGTTGCCCGGTACCTGGGAGATCGGCGAAACCCCGCAAGGGCGGCTGTTTTGTGTGAACACCGCCCGCGCCAATGGTTTGATCGAAGAGGCGCTACGAGCGGGCATCATCACGGAATTGAGCGGCTTTACCGGGCTCAAGCGTGAAGTGGCTTATGGTCAGGAAAACAGTCGTATCGATTTCCGGCTCGATTACCCCGAAGGGCCTGCCTACGTCGAGGTCAAAAGCGTGACCCTGGGTTTCGACGGTACGGCGGTGGCGGCGTTTCCCGATGCGGTCACCCAGCGTGGCGCCAAGCATCTGCGGGAGCTGGCCCACTTGGCCAGGGACGGTATTCGCGCGGTGCAGTTGTACTGTGTTTGCCTGACCGGCATCGAGGCCGTGCGCCCGGCGCAGGAAGTCGATGCGGCTTATGCACAGGCCTTGCGTGAGGCCATTGAGTGTGGGGTCGAGGTGCTGGCTTACGCTGTGAGCTTGAATCACCAGGAAATGCTGGTCGACCGGCGTCTGGACGTGTTGCCGGGCGGCTAAAGACTGATCCAGATCCCTTGTTCATTCTCTCGGCAGGTCACTCTGGTCAAGGCTTGCCCCGCGCACGGGCCGGCAACGCATTCACCGTCTTCGATCAGGAACAGTGCGCCATGGGTGGCGCACTGGATCAGGCTGTTGCTGGGGTCGAGAAACTGGTCGGGATGCCACTCCAAAGCGACGCCCCGGTGCGGGCAGCGATTGATGTAGACATGGACCTGACCGCTGCGGCGCACCGCAAAAAGCCTTTGGCCGTCAATGTCGAAACCGCGACTGCTGTCATTGACCAGTTCGGCACCTGCGCAAAGCAACTTCATCTCTATCCTCAGTCCCGCAGCTCGTGATCGGATAGGTCCGAGCTTGACGGTTAAATGCGATCAATTGGCCGTCTTGCCCGCCGGGGACAAGTGCCTATCGTCGAGGATACTTGGCCTGACCATTCGATGCCCGGGAAACTGACATGCGTCTGACCACCCAGTGGTAATCGGCATGGCACATCCATCGCCAGATCCCGTCAGTACTTTTCCACAGGCAAAAAAAGACCCGGCAAGAGCCGGGTCAAATAACCGTGATTAGCCTGATGAGGAGATAATCTGAGAGTCCGAACCAAGGGCTTTTCAGAATATCGACCAGTCTCGCGACCAGTTGTGATAATCATATCGATTCTCATTACCAAGTCAACCGCTGTTTTTTGATTTCTTGGCGATTCGCCGAATTTACTTCTGCAGGCCCCGTAATCATTGGGTTTCAGGTTGCAAAGCTTTTGAAATATTTGTCGGATCAGTTCTTGTGGCGTGAAGAAATGGCTTCCAGTTGTTTGTTCAACGCTTCCTTGCGCTCGGCGGGGATGTCATTCCAGTGAACGTCCATCAGGGCGCCTTCAATTGCGTACAACAACACCTTGGACGCCCGAAAACCGCGCGTACGCACGGCCCGATAAGCATCCACCGCCCCGAGGCGACGCAAGTCCGATGCGCTATGGATGCCCACGGCATGCAGCCATTGCGCTGACGTCTTGCCAAGATTCTTCAGGTGTTGCAGTTCATCATTCATCAAGCCTCCTTGCGATGGCCGAATGGAGAGCGTGGGCAATCTTCTGAGGAGTGTAGCCATCAGTAGGAAAAGCGTGATTGTTTGCTCGTTTTCGACGCAAATGCTTCTAAGAGAAAAGTGTTGGCTGGGGAGGAAGTGGGCGAGCGCGCAAGAAAGGCAGGGGGAGTAATCAGGGGTGGCGAGTGAATCTCCCCGCAGTCCAGCGCAATGGGGCACTGGACGTGTCAGCCAGCCATGGTGATCAACGGGTGCGGTAGCGCAATCGTGTGCCGAAGTTCATCGACATGAGGACTTCGTCGGCACTCAGTTCCACTGGAAAGTAGGTACCGGAGATTTGCGCGTGGGCCAGGCTCGCGCCTTCCAGGTTCGCTTTGCGAAAGTCGATGCCGCGCAAGTCGGCGGAACGGAAGTAGGCATCGCTGAAGTCCACACCGTCGGCATTCAGTTCACGCAGGTCCAGCCCCCGGAAATCTCCACCCACCATGTCGATGGGGCCATCCTTGGGGCGCTCACTGTTGAAGCCTCTGATGTCGTCCTTGTGCAGCAGGGCATAAAGCGGAGTGTCGAGAAGTTTTGGCTGGCTCATGTCGCATCACCTGATGGTTTTATGACGCCAGTATAGTGCCACTGTTTAGCAGCCGTGAGGCCAGCGAGGGCCTCACGACTGAAATAGTTTTTACAGGCCCGGCAAGCGCTGGCGAATCTGTTCGACAACGGTATCCAGGGTCCCGCTTTCGTTGGTCTGGACGCGCTTGCTGCAGAGGATTTCTGCGGGGGTCAGCGCTTCACGGCTGGCTTGTTGGGCTTCGATCACGGCCAGAGTGGCGTCGGACGGGTCCTTCTTGTCCGCCTGGCGTGCGGCCAGCCAGCTTTCGATCACGGCCTGTGGTGCATTGCAGTCGAGGATCAGGAAGGGTGCACCTGTGGCCTCGGCCACCTTCGCCGCACTGTCACGCTGCTCACGCTTGAGGTAAGTGGCGTCGACCACCACCGGGAAGCCCGCACGCAGAATGACGTCGGCGATTTCGTGCAGGCGGGCATAGGTCGCCGCGCTGGCGTCGGTGCTATAGATGCCGGCCTGTACATCATTTTCGACGGTTTGCTCGCCGAACAGGCGCTTGCGCTCGACATCGGAGCGCAGGCGAATCGCGCCCAGGGCTTCGACCAGGCGCATGGCGACATGGCTCTTGCCGACAGCGGAAACACCGTGGGTAATGGCCATGAAGCGCGAAGGAATGGTGCTGTAGCTTTCGGCCAGGTTGGCGTAGTTGCGGTACTGGCGCAGGGTCGTGGCGCGCTGCACCGCAGTGGCGTCGGCCGGCATGCTGAACAGGGCGACCTTGGCGCGAACCAGTGCGCGGTAGGCTTTATAGAAGTTCAGCAGCTCGAGGCCGCGATAGTCGCCGGTCAGCTCCAGGTACTGGCTGACGAAACGGCGCGCCAGGCACTTCAGGCCGCGATCTTCCAGGTCCATCGCCAGGAAGCCGGTGTCGGCATAAACGTCGGTAAAGCGGAACGGTTCGTTGAATTCGATGCAGTCGAAGATCACGACCTTGCCGTCGATCACGGTTGCGTTACCCAGGTGGATGTCACCGTGGCATTCACGAATGAAGCCTTCGGCCTTACGCTGGGCGAGCAGTGGTTTGAGGCGCTCGAAGCTGCTTTCGGCCCAGGCTTGCAGGGCGTCGAGTTGCAACAGGTCGGCTTTATCGCTGAGGAACGGATGGATCTGTTCGAAGTTCTGCCGTACCGGCGCCATGACGCTGTCCGGGGTGCCGGCTTCGTGCCCGGCCGGCACTTTGGGGGCGTTGAGGTGGAAGCGGGCGATTTGCTCGGCCATCTCGTCGATGTGCGCGGTGGTCAATTCACCATTGGCTTGCAGGGTGCTCAATAGTCCGCTTTGCGGGAACTGGCGCATCTTCAGCAGATATTCGATGGCTGGCCCTTCGCCGCCCAATTGCGGAGCCTCGGCGCTGCCGGTGACGGGCAACACTTCCAGGTACAAGTCGTCGGTCAGGCGCTGGTTCAGGCGCAGCTCTTCAGCGCAAAAATGTTCGCGAGCCTCAAGGCCGGTAAAGTCGAGAAAACCGAAGTTGACCGGTTTCTTCACTTTATAAGCGAAGGGGCCGGTGAGAATGACCCAGGAGATATGGGTTTCGATGACCTGGAATCCTTCTACCGGGTGCGGGTAGAGGGCAGGGTTTTGCAGGGCAGCGATCAAGGTCTGGCTCACAGGCGATCCTTCAGAGTCTGGAAAATCAAGGCGGTCATTATGGCTGCAAGTCCGCTTGACGCAAACCTCGGAGCGCTCCTGTTGAGTATGAATAAAGTGCGTATAATCCGCCGCCATGACTCGTACTCGAACTCCCCGTACCCCCAAAAAACCACCCTCCAGGGGCCTGCGCCCGTGGCTGGGCTGGGCCATTAAACTCAGTCTGGTCGGCCTGGTAGTGCTGGCCGGATTCGCCGTTTACCTTGATGCAATCGTCCAGGAGAAGTTCTCCGGCAAGCGCTGGACGATTCCGGCCAAGGTTTACGCACGTCCCCTCGAGCTGTTCGTCGGACAAAAGCTGAGCCGGGATGATTTCCTGACCGAGCTCGATGCCCTGGGTTATCGCCGTGAAAGCGTGGCCAACGGTCCGGGCGCGGCGTCGGTCAACGGCAATACCGTTGACCTGAATACCCGTGGCTTCCAGTTCTATGAAGGCATGGAGCAGGCGCAACCGGTGCGGGTGCGTTTCTCCGGTGATTACGTGGCCGAGTTGGCGGGGGCAAAAGGCTCGAAACTGTCGGTGGTGCGCCTGGAGCCGCTGCTGATCGGTGGCCTGTACCCGAAAAACCTCGAAGACCGGATTCTGATCAAGATCGATCAGGTGCCGCCGTATCTGCTGGAAACGCTGGTGGCTGTCGAGGACCGCGATTTTTATCATCACTTTGGTGTTTCGCCGAAGTCGATCGCCCGGGCGATCTGGGTCAACGGTTCATCCGGCCGCATGCGTCAGGGCGGCAGTACCCTGACTCAGCAGTTGGTCAAGAACTTCTACCTGACCAACGAGCGCAGCCTGAGTCGCAAGCTCACCGAAGCGATGATGGCGCTGCTGCTTGAACTGCATTACGACAAGCGCGAAATCCTTGAGGCTTACCTCAACGAAGTGTTTATCGGGCAGGACGGTCAGCGCGCGGTGCACGGTTTCGGTCTGGCCAGCCAGTTTTTCTTCAGCCAGCCGCTGGCCGAACTCAAGCTGCATCAGGTCGCACTGCTGGTGGGGATGGTCAAGGGGCCGTCTTCCTATAACCCGCGCCGTTATCCGGAACGTGCCCTTGAACGGCGCAACCTGGTACTCGATGTACTGCAGGAGCAGGGCGTCGCGACTGCCGAGCAGGTTGAGGCGGCGAAGAAAATGCCGTTGGGCGTGACCAAGCGCGGCAGTCTGGCGGACAGCTCGTTCCCCGGCTTCCTCGATCTGGTCAAGCGTCAGTTGCGCGAAGACTATCGCGACGAAGACTTGACCGAAGAAGGCCTGCGCATCTTCACCAGTTTCGACCCGATCCTGCAGATGAAGGCTGAAGCCTCGGTCAACGACACCTTCAAGCGCCTGGCCGGGCGCAAGGGTTCCGATGACGTCGAGGCGGCCATGGTCGTGACCAACCCGGAGACCGGCGAAGTACAGGCCATGATCGGCAGTCGCCAGGCCAGTTTTGCCGGGTTCAACCGGGCGCTGGATGCTGTGCGGCCGATCGGCTCGTTGATCAAGCCGGCGGTGTACCTGACCGCGCTGGAGAAGCCGAGCCAGTACACGTTGACCAGTTGGCTGTCGGACGAATCCTTCTCGGTCAAGGGCGCCGACGGCCAGGTCTGGAAGCCGCAGAACTATGATCGTCGTTCTCACGGCACAGTCTTCCTCTATCAGGGGCTGGCGCATTCCTACAACCTGTCGACCGCGCGTCTCGGGCTGGCGGTCGGTGTGCCGAACGTCCTGAAGACGGTGGAACGCCTGGGGGTATCTCGTGAATTCCCGGCCTTCCCGTCGATGTTGCTCGGCGCTGGCGGGATGACGCCCATCGAAGTGGCGACCATGTACCAGACCCTCGCCAACGGTGGCTTCAATACGCCGATGCGCGGGATTCGCAGCGTGCTGACGGCCGAAGGCGAGCCGCTCAAGCGTTATCCGTTCCAGATTCAGCAGCGTTTCGATCCGGCCTCCATTTACCTGATCCAGAGCGCCATGCAGCGCGTGATGCGAGAAGGTACCGGCAGCTCGGTCTATAACGTGTTGCCAAGAACGCTGAACCTCGCGGGTAAAACCGGCACCAGTAACGACTCGCGAGACAGTTGGTTTGCCGGTTTCAGCCAGGATTTGCTGGCGGTGGTCTGGCTGGGGCGCGATGACAACGGCAAGACGCCATTCACGGGTGCCACCGGGGCCCTGCAGGTCTGGACCAGCTTCATGCGCAAGGCCGACCCGTTGCCGCTGGACATGCCGCAGCCGGATAATATCGTTCAGGCCTGGGTGGATTCGCGAACCGGGCAAGGTTCTGACGCCGGTTGCCCCGGTGCCGTGCAGATGCCGTATATTCGCGGCAGCGAACCGCCTCCCGGCGCCGCTTGCGGTGGTGAAAGCCCTGCCGAGTCGGTGATGGATTGGGTCAAGGGCTGGATGAATTAAGCAAAGAGGGTTTCAAGTGAACAAGTGGTTGATTCCAGCGGTTGCCGCCGTAGCTTTGCTCAGCGGTTGCTCTACCGTCCAACGTGGTTCGATTCCGGTTGTGGATTCCGGCACCGCGGTCTCCAACAGTGAGCGGATCTCGGCCAATGGCGGCTTCCGCCAGACAACCGTCAAGCGCCCTGCGCAAGGTCAGTCGCAGACCCAGGCGATTCCGCAAGGTGACAGCGGCGTCGTGGTGATGGTGCCAGGCGCGGCAACGACTTCAACGCCAATCAGCACCACGCCTATTACCCCGGGGCCGATCACGCCGGGGCCGATTGACACGTCGCCGGTACAGTCGGCGCCGATCAATCAGGGCAGCTACAGCATGCCGTCTTCGCCAAGCGGGATTCCGTCGGCCAGCTCGGGCGGGCTCTCCGCCGACGAGCAACTGGACGGCCCGGTACTGGCTTTGCTGACCACCGCTCAGCAGCAACAGGCGAGCGGTGATCTCAACGGTGCCTCTTCCAGCCTTGAACGCGCCCAGCGCGTTGCTCCGCGGGAACCGCAGGTGCTGTACCGTCTGGCGCAGGTGCGGATGGCTCAAGGCGATGCAGCCCAGGCCGAGCAGTTCGCTCGCCGTGGGCTGACGTTGGCCAATGGGCGTCCGGCCCTTCAGGCCAACTTGTGGGAGCTGATTGCCCAGGCCCGTGAAAAGCAGGGTGACGCCCAGGGCGCGGCACTGGCGCGCCAGAAGGCCAAGGTAACGCTGTGATGGATGCGCGCTTTCTGAAAATCGCCGATCAACTGCTGTTGATCGAGCGCGAGTTGCGGGTGCAAGGCTGGTGGGATGAAGTCTCGCCATCGGCCGAAGCGCTTTCCAGTGTCGAGCCGTTTTCGGTCGATACACTGGATTTCGAGCAATGGCTGCAATGGATCTTCCTGCCGCGCATGAAGATGATCCTCGAGCAGGATTTGCCGCTACCCAATGCTTCGGGCATTCAGGAAATGGCTGAAATGGTCTTTGCCGGACGCAATGTCCAGGGCAAGGATCGGCAGTTGCAGGTATTGCTCAAGCAGTTTGATCAGTTGATCACCGCCTCTCGCTGAGCCAGAAACTGCCAGCGTCCGCTGGCAGTTGTTCACAATCTCTCTCTATTTTGTCGGCCGCTGCAGGGTAAGTGCATGCGCGTGCCAATTTTTTGCCAAAAGTTGCGCAATCGAAGCTAACACAGGGCGGATTTACGGGTTTTTTCTTGCGTTCTCATGTGCTTAGTAGAATAAAGCTCATAGACGACTTGACTTGCGAAGGGCGAAACAGAAGAATCCAAAGTCCGCTGTACAGGGACTGCCAGAAGCAGACCCTCTCAGCAGATCATGAGGCGCATATCCGCGTCGACCTGTTACACCCGCAACGCGTTACCTCGCGCTGGGTGGGAAAGCCCCGCAACACTTGGGACGATCCCAATACTTGCTCAGTCAGTGCTGACGTAGTCGGCGACCACCGTCGCTCATGCTCTGCTGAGAAGTAAACCTATTAAGACCCGTCCCATTTTTCGTGGGCGGTATTCTGGCGTTTTAGAGGTGAGCAACGTGGAGCTTTTATCTGGCGGTGAGATGCTCGTCCGCTTTTTGCGCGACGAAGGCGTCAAATATATCTACGGGTACCCGGGTGGTGCTCTTCTTCATGTCTACGATGCCCTGTTCAAAGAACCGGAAGTGACCCACATCCTGGTTCGTCACGAGCAAGCGGCTACCCATATGGCTGACGGCTACGCCCGTGCCACCGGTAAAGCCGGTGTGGTACTGGTGACTTCCGGGCCGGGCGCGACAAACGCCATCACCGGTATTGCCACGGCCTACATGGACTCCATTCCGATGGTGGTCATTTCCGGCCAGGTGCCGAGCACCATGGTTGGCACCGACGCATTCCAGGAAACCGACATGATCGGTATCTCCCGGCCGATCGTGAAACACAGCTTCATGATCAAGCACGCGTCGGAAATCCCGGAAGTCATGAAGAAAGCCTTCTACCTGGCGCAATCCGGTCGCCCTGGTCCGGTCGTCGTCGATATTCCGAAAGACATGACCAACCCGGCCGAGAAGTTCGAATACGTCTTCCCGAAAAAAGCCAAGCTGCGTTCCTACAGCCCGGCTGTTCGCGGTCACTCCGGTCAAATCCGCAAGGCGGCAGAAATGCTCCTGGCGGCCAAGCGTCCTGTGTTGTACTCGGGCGGCGGCGTGATCCTCGGCGGTGGTTCCGCACCACTGACCGAACTGGCCAAGATGCTCAACCTGCCAGTGACCAATACCCTGATGGGCCTCGGTGGCTACCCAGGCACCGACCGTCAGTTCATCGGCATGCTTGGCATGCACGGCAGCTACACCGCCAACCTGGCGATGCACCATGCTGACGTGATCCTCGCTGTCGGCGCGCGTTTCGACGACCGTGTCATCAACGGCGCGTCGAAGTTCTGCCCGAACGCCAAGATCATTCACATCGACATCGACCCGGCTTCGATCTCCAAGACCATCAAGGCCGACGTGCCTATCGTGGGTCCGGTCGAGAGTGTCCTGACCGAAATGGTCGCGATCCTCAAGGAAATCGGCGAGACCCCGAACAAGGAGTCCGTTGCCAGCTGGTGGAAGCAAGTCGATGAGTGGCGCGGTGATCGTGGCCTGTTCCCTTATGACAAGGGCGACGGCAGCGTCATCAAGCCGCAGGCCGTGATCGAAACCCTGTGCGAAGTGACCAAGGGCGATGCCTTTGTAGCCTCCGACGTGGGTCAGCACCAGATGTTCGCGGCGCAGTACTACACGTTCAACAAGCCGAACCGCTGGATCAACTCCGGTGGCCTGGGCACCATGGGCTTCGGTTTTCCGGCGGCCATGGGCATCAAGTTGAGCTTCCCGGATGACGACGTCGTTTGCGTCACTGGGGAGGGCAGTATCCAGATGAACATTCAGGAGCTGTCGACCTGCCTGCAATACGGTTTGCCGGTCAAGATCGTCATCCTGAACAATGGTGTGCTGGGGATGGTTCGCCAATGGCAGGACATGAGCTACGGCAGCCGTCACTCTCATTCCTATATGGAATCGTTGCCTGACTTCGTCAAACTGGCAGAGGCCTACGGTCACGTTGGCGTGCGTATCACCGATTCGAAGGACTTGAAGTCGAAGATGGAAGAGGCGTTCGCCATGAAAGATCGTCTGGTGGTGATCGACATTTCGGTCGACACCAGCGAGCACGTCTATCCGATGCAGATCAAAGACGGCTCCATGCGCGATATGTGGCTGAGCAAGACGGAGCGTACTTAATCATGCGGCACATTATTTCCTTGCTTCTGGAAAACGAACCCGGCGCTCTGTCTCGCGTGGTTGGCCTGTTCTCGCAGCGCAACTACAACATCGAAAGCCTGACCGTGGCCCCAACCGAAGACCCGACCCTGTCGCGTCTGACGCTGACCACTGTCGGTCACGATGAAGTCATCGAGCAGATCACCAAGAACCTGAACAAGCTGATCGAAGTGGTAAAACTGGTCGACCTGTCGGAAAGTGCTCACATCGAGCGCGAACTGATGTTGGTCAAGGTCAAGGCCACCGGCGCCCAGCGCGCCGAGATCAAGCGCACTACCGATATTTACCGTGGGCAGATCGTCGATGTCAGCGCCAGCGTGTATACCGTTCAACTGACCGGTACCAGCGACAAGCTCGACAGCTTCATTCAGTCCATCGGCACCGCCTCGATTCTGGAAACCGTCCGTAGTGGCGTGACCGGCATTGCCCGCGGCGACAAAGTACTCAGCATCTAAACCAAATTAGCGAACGGCCTGAACGGCCTGATATAGGGGAAATTCATGAAAGTTTTCTACGATAAAGACTGCGACCTGTCGATCATCCAGGGCAAGAAAGTTGCCATCATCGGTTACGGTTCCCAAGGCCACGCTCAGGCGTGCAACCTGAAAGATTCCGGCGTTGACGTGACTGTAGGTCTGCGTAAAGGTTCGGCTACCGTTGCCAAGGCAGAAGCCCACGGCCTGAAAGTGACCGACGTTGCTTCGGCTGTTGCAGCGGCCGACCTGGTCATGATCCTGACCCCGGACGAGTTCCAGTCCTCCCTGTACAAGAACGAAATCGAGCCGAACATCAAGAAAGGCGCCACCCTGGCCTTCTCCCACGGCTTCGCGATCCACTACAACCAGGTTGTGCCGCGCGCTGACCTCGACGTGATCATGATCGCGCCGAAGGCTCCTGGCCACACCGTACGTTCCGAATTCGTGAAGGGCGGCGGTATCCCTGACCTGATCGCTATCTACCAGGACGCCTCGGGCAACGCCAAGAACGTTGCGCTGTCCTACGCTGCCGGCGTTGGCGGCGGTCGTACCGGCATCATCGAAACCACTTTCAAGGACGAGACCGAAACCGACCTGTTCGGCGAGCAAGCCGTTCTGTGTGGCGGTACCGTTGAACTGGTAAAAGCCGGTTTCGAAACCCTGGTTGAAGCTGGCTACGCGCCAGAAATGGCCTACTTCGAGTGCCTGCACGAACTGAAACTGATCGTTGACCTCATGTACGAAGGCGGTATCGCCAACATGAACTACTCGATCTCCAACAACGCCGAATACGGCGAGTACGTGACCGGCCCGGAAGTCATCAACGCCGAGTCCCGTCAGGCCATGCGCAACGCCCTGAAACGTATTCAGGACGGCGAATACGCCAAGATGTTCATCAGCGAAGGCGCTACCGGCTATCCTTCGATGACCGCCAAGCGTCGTAACAACGCCGCTCACGGTATCGAAATCATCGGCGAGCAACTGCGCTCCATGATGCCGTGGATCGGTGCCAACAAGATCGTCGACAAAGCCAAAAACTAAGTCACGCCCTTGTACGAAAAACGCGGCTTAGGCCGCGTTTTTTCGTTTGGGAGACCGGTTCTGGTATAAAGCTGCATCGTTTGCGGCCGAACCGTCGTCCCAGACACCTGTCCAAACTTTCCACCCCGTTGCAAGGTAATGTCCATGAGCGAACGCCCCGAAGAGCCAAACCAGGCTTCTGACGCCGAAAGCCTGCTGCCCATCGATGAACATGTCGAGGAGGGCCATGACGCTGAAGGTCGTAAAGTCCGGCATCGTGGTATCTATCTTCTGCCGAACCTGTTTACCACTGCGAACCTGTTTGCAGGGTTTTACTCCATCATCAACTCGATGAGCGCCCAGGCGGCCCTGAGTGCGGGTGACTCGGCCAATGCGAGCAAGTATTTCGCGTTTGCGGCCATCGCGATCTTCGTTGCGATGGTGCTCGATGGCCTTGATGGGCGCGTTGCCCGTATGACCAATACGCAGAGCGCCTTTGGTGCCGAGTATGACTCGCTGTCGGACATGGTTGCCTTTGGTGTCGCACCGGCATTGCTGGCCTTCGGTTGGGCACTGGGCGACATGGGCAAGGTTGGCTGGATGGTCGCCTTCATTTATGTCGCGGGTGCGGCGCTGCGTCTCGCACGTTTCAACACTCAGGTCGGTACGGCGGACAAGCGCTACTTTATCGGCCTGGCCAGCCCGGCCGCGGCGGGTGTTGTTGCAGGCATCGTCTGGGCATTCAGCGATTACGGCATTCAGGGCTCGAAGATGTCCTTCCTGGTTGCGCTGATGGTAGCTGCGGCCGGCATGCTAATGGTCAGCAACATCAAGTACAACAGCTTCAAGGAGCTGGACCTGAAAGGGCGCGTGCCGTTCGTTGCGATTCTCGCTGTGGTGCTGGTGTTTGCGGTGGTGTTCAGTGATCCGCCGCGCATCCTGTTGCTGGTGTTTCTCGCCTATGCAGCCTCCGGCCCGGTTCAATACCTGTTACGTCTTCGCCGTAACAAGAGCGCGTAATTTCCCTCATACTCCGCAGTCTATGGGTGCATCTGTCCTCCAAAGCTGCGGAGTAACCATGCTGATCAAAGTCACCAGAACGTCCGACTGCCATGAGTCGGACGTCACGCCTGAATCCCTCTATCTTTCTCGACGCAATGTGCTCGGCGCCACGGTTGCCGGTTTCGCTTTGGGCAGCCTGCCGCAATGGGCCAGCGCTGGTGATGCTGCGCGTTACCCGGATGTCGAACCCGGCAAGGCGCCTTCCTGGTTCAGCGAAAAACTTCCTGCTACCCAGTGGGGGGCGGTCAACGTCAAGGATGAGGCGATCACGCCGTTCAAGGATGCGACTCACTACAACAACTTCTACGAGTTCGGCACCGACAAGGGTGATCCGGCCGCCAATGCCGGCGCGCTGAAGACTGAGCCGTGGTCGGTGGTCGTGGACGGGGAGGTGGGCAAGCCGGGGAGGTATGCGCTGGAGGACTTCATGAAGCCGTACCAGCTTGAGGAGCGAATCTACCGACTGCGTTGCGTGGAAGCCTGGTCGATGGTCATTCCCTGGATCGGCTTTCCCCTCTCGGCGTTACTCAAGGAAGTGGAGCCGACCTCCAAAGCCAGATTCATCCGCTTCGAAACCCTGCAGGACTCCAAAAGCATGCCGGGCCAGCGCTCCGGTTTTGCCTTGATCGACTGGCCCTATATAGAAGGGTTGCGTCTGGATGAGGCGATGAACCCGTTGGCGATTCTTGCGGTTGGTATGTACGGGCGTGAGTTGCCTAATCAAAACGGCGCGCCGTTGCGTTTGGTGGTGCCCTGGAAATATGGCTTCAAGAGCATCAAGTCCATTGTGCGCATCAGTCTGGTCAGCGAGCAGCCGAAAACCAGCTGGCAGAGTATTGCTCCGGATGAGTATGGCTTTTATGCGAACGTGAATCCCACGGTTGATCATCCTCGCTGGACTCAGGCTCGTGAACGCCGCCTGCCGAGCGGTTTGTTCAAGCCCAATGTGCGCGACACGCAAATGTTCAACGGCTATTCAGAGGAAGTTGCCTCTCTATATACGGGGCTCGACCTGAGGAAGAACTACTGATGCGCTATCCGTTGTGGCGTATCGGTGTCTTTGTCGTGGTACTGGTGTGGCCGCTGCTGTGGTTGTATCAGGCCTGGGAGGATGCCCTCGGGCCGGATCCGGGCAAGGTACTGGTCGATCGATTGGGTCTGGGGGCGCTTGTTCTGCTGCTCGTGACTTTGGGTATGACGCCTTTGCAGAAGCTCACCGGTTGGCCGGGGTGGATTGTTGTACGGCGACAGTTGGGGTTGTGGTGTTTTGCCTATGTGGTGCTCCACCTCAGTAGCTATGCCGCATTCATTCTTGGTTTTGACTGGTTGCAATTGGGTGTCGAGTTGCGCAAGCGGCCTTACATTATTGTCGGGGCGCTGGGCTTTCTTGGTTTACTGGCATTGGCGGTGACGTCCAATCGATACAGTCAGCGGCGATTGCGGGCGAGTTGGAAGAAGTTGCATCGTCTGGCTTATGTCATTCTCGGGCTTGGATTGCTGCATATGCTCTGGATTGTGCGTGCCGACCTCAAGGAGTGGGTGATCTATGCATCTATAGGTGCGTTGCTGTTAGTGCTGCGGTTACCGCCCGTAGCTCGTCGAATCCCTCGTTTAACGGCTAAAAAGGCCTCTTCTGCCAAATAGGCGTAAAAAGGTGTTGACGGCAGATTTGAGATGTCTATAATTCGCCCCACTTCCGGCGCAGTCGAAACGGAAAACTCCTTGGTAAACAAAGAGTTACGCGGTTTTCGGCAGCGGGTTGCTTCAGGTCATCGAAGCGCAAAAGAAGTTGAAAAAGAGGTGTTGACAGCAGCGAGTAACGCTGTAGAATTCGCCTCCCGCTGACGAGAGATCGAAAGCGCAAGTGGTTGAAGTTGTTAAGGATTCCTTGAAAACTTCTGAAAAAAATCACTTGACAGCAAATGAGGCTGCTGTAGAATGCGCGCCTCGGTTGAGACGAAAGATCTTAACCAACCGCTCTTTAACAACTGAATCAAGCAATTCGTGTGGGTGCTTGTGGAGTCAGACTGCTAGTCAACAGATTATCAGCATCACAAGTTACTCCGCGAGAAATCAAAGATGTAACCAACGATTGCTGAGCCAAGTTTAGGGTTTTCTCAAAACCCAAAGATGTTTGAACTGAAGAGTTTGATCATGGCTCAGATTGAACGCTGGCGGCAGGCCTAACACATGCAAGTCGAGCGGATGACAGGAGCTTGCTCCTGAATTCAGCGGCGGACGGGTGAGTAATGCCTAGGAATCTGCCTGGTAGTGGGGGACAACGTTTCGAAAGGAACGCTAATACCGCATACGTCCTACGGGAGAAAGCAGGGGACCTTCGGGCCTTGCGCTATCAGATGAGCCTAGGTCGGATTAGCTAGTTGGTGAGGTAATGGCTCACCAAGGCGACGATCCGTAACTGGTCTGAGAGGATGATCAGTCACACTGGAACTGAGACACGGTCCAGACTCCTACGGGAGGCAGCAGTGGGGAATATTGGACAATGGGCGAAAGCCTGATCCAGCCATGCCGCGTGTGTGAAGAAGGTCTTCGGATTGTAAAGCACTTTAAGTTGGGAGGAAGGGCATTAACCTAATACGTTAGTGTTTTGACGTTACCGACAGAATAAGCACCGGCTAACTCTGTGCCAGCAGCCGCGGTAATACAGAGGGTGCAAGCGTTAATCGGAATTACTGGGCGTAAAGCGCGCGTAGGTGGTTTGTTAAGTTGGATGTGAAAGCCCCGGGCTCAACCTGGGAACTGCATTCAAAACTGACAAGCTAGAGTATGGTAGAGGGTGGTGGAATTTCCTGTGTAGCGGTGAAATGCGTAGATATAGGAAGGAACACCAGTGGCGAAGGCGACCACCTGGACTGATACTGACACTGAGGTGCGAAAGCGTGGGGAGCAAACAGGATTAGATACCCTGGTAGTCCACGCCGTAAACGATGTCAACTAGCCGTTGGGAGCCTTGAGCTCTTAGTGGCGCAGCTAACGCATTAAGTTGACCGCCTGGGGAGTACGGCCGCAAGGTTAAAACTCAAATGAATTGACGGGGGCCCGCACAAGCGGTGGAGCATGTGGTTTAATTCGAAGCAACGCGAAGAACCTTACCAGGCCTTGACATCCAATGAACTTTCCAGAGATGGATTGGTGCCTTCGGGAACATTGAGACAGGTGCTGCATGGCTGTCGTCAGCTCGTGTCGTGAGATGTTGGGTTAAGTCCCGTAACGAGCGCAACCCTTGTCCTTAGTTACCAGCACGTTATGGTGGGCACTCTAAGGAGACTGCCGGTGACAAACCGGAGGAAGGTGGGGATGACGTCAAGTCATCATGGCCCTTACGGCCTGGGCTACACACGTGCTACAATGGTCGGTACAGAGGGTTGCCAAGCCGCGAGGTGGAGCTAATCCCACAAAACCGATCGTAGTCCGGATCGCAGTCTGCAACTCGACTGCGTGAAGTCGGAATCGCTAGTAATCGCGAATCAGAATGTCGCGGTGAATACGTTCCCGGGCCTTGTACACACCGCCCGTCACACCATGGGAGTGGGTTGCACCAGAAGTAGCTAGTCTAACCTTCGGGAGGACGGTTACCACGGTGTGATTCATGACTGGGGTGAAGTCGTAACAAGGTAGCCGTAGGGGAACCTGCGGCTGGATCACCTCCTTAATCGACGACTCAGCTGCTCCATGAGCTCCCACACGAATTGCTTGATTCATTGAAGAAGACGAAAAGAAGCAGCCCGAAATTGGGTCTGTAGCTCAGTTGGTTAGAGCGCACCCCTGATAAGGGTGAGGTCGGCAGTTCGAATCTGCCCAGACCCACCAATTTTGTGTGGGAAACGCCTGTAGAAATACGGGGCCATAGCTCAGCTGGGAGAGCGCCTGCCTTGCACGCAGGAGGTCAACGGTTCGATCCCGTTTGGCTCCACCACTACTGCTTCTGATTGTATAAAGCTTAGAAATGAGCATTCCATCGATTCGATGGTGAATGTTGATTTCTAGTCTTTGACTAGTTCGTTCTTTAAAAATTTGGGTATGTGATAGAAAGATAGACTGAACGTTACTTTCACTGGTAACGGATCAGGCTAAGGTAAAATTTGTGAGTGGCTCTTAGGAGCGCAATCGAATTTTCGGCGAATGTCGTCTTCATAGTATAACCAGATTGCTTGGGGTTATATGGTCAAGTGAAGAAGCGCATACGGTGGATGCCTTGGCAGTCAGAGGCGATGAAAGACGTGGTAGCCTGCGAAAAGCTTCGGGGAGTCGGCAAACAGACTTTGATCCGGAGATGTCTGAATGGGGGAACCCAGCCATCATAAGATGGTTATCTTGTACTGAATACATAGGTGCAAGAGGCGAACCAGGGGAACTGAAACATCTAAGTACCCTGAGGAAAAGAAATCAACCGAGATTCCCTTAGTAGTGGCGAGCGAACGGGGACTAGCCCTTAAGTGGCTTTGAGATTAGCGGAACGCTCTGGAAAGTGCGGCCATAGTGGGTGATAGCCCTGTACGCGAAAATCTCTTAGTCATGAAATCGAGTAGGACGGAGCACGAGAAACTTTGTCTGAATATGGGGGGACCATCCTCCAAGGCTAAATACTACTGACTGACCGATAGTGAACTAGTACCGTGAGGGAAAGGCGAAAAGAACCCCGGAGAGGGGAGTGAAATAGATCCTGAAACCGTATGCGTACAAGCAGTGGGAGCAGACTTTGTTCTGTGACTGCGTACCTTTTGTATAATGGGTCAGCGACTTATTTTCAGTGGCGAGCTTAACCGAATAGGGGAGGCGTAGCGAAAGCGAGTCTTAATAGGGCGTCTAGTCGCTGGGAATAGACCCGAAACCGGGCGATCTATCCATGGGCAGGTTGAAGGTTAGGTAACACTGACTGGAGGACCGAACCGACTACCGTTGAAAAGTTAGCGGATGACCTGTGGATCGGAGTGAAAGGCTAATCAAGCTCGGAGATAGCTGGTTCTCCTCGAAAGCTATTTAGGTAGCGCCTCATGTATCACTGTAGGGGGTAGAGCACTGTTTCGGCTAGGGGGTCATCCCGACTTACCAAACCGATGCAAACTCCGAATACCTACAAGTGCCGAGCATGGGAGACACACGGCGGGTGCTAACGTCCGTCGTGAAAAGGGAAACAACCCAGACCGTCAGCTAAGGTCCCAAAGTTATGGTTAAGTGGGAAACGATGTGGGAAGGCTTAGACAGCTAGGAGGTTGGCTTAGAAGCAGCCACCCTTTAAAGAAAGCGTAATAGCTCACTAGTCGAGTCGGCCTGCGCGGAAGATGTAACGGGGCTCAAACCATACACCGAAGCTACGGGTATCACCTTCGGGTGATGCGGTAGAGGAGCGTTCTGTAAGCCTGTGAAGGTGAGTTGAGAAGCTTGCTGGAGGTATCAGAAGTGCGAATGCTGACATGAGTAACGACAATGGGTGTGAAAAACACCCACGCCGAAAGACCAAGGTTTCCTGCGCAACGTTAATCGACGCAGGGTTAGTCGGTCCCTAAGGCGAGGCTGAAAAGCGTAGTCGATGGAAAACAGGTTAATATTCCTGTACTTCTGGTTATTGCGATGGAGGGACGGAGAAGGCTAGGCCAGCTTGGCGTTGGTTGTCCAAGTTTAAGGTGGTAGGCTGAGATCTTAGGTAAATCCGGGATCTTAAGGCCGAGAGCTGATGACGAGTTACCCTTTGGGTGACGAAGTGGTTGATGCCATGCTTCCAAGAAAAGCTTCTAAGCTTCAGATAACCAGGAACCGTACCCCAAACCGACACAGGTGGTTGGGTAGAGAATACCAAGGCGCTTGAGAGAACTCGGGTGAAGGAACTAGGCAAAATGGCACCGTAACTTCGGGAGAAGGTGCGCCGGTGAGGGTGAAGGACTTGCTCCGTAAGCCCACGCCGGTCGAAGATACCAGGCCGCTGCGACTGTTTATTAAAAACACAGCACTCTGCAAACACGAAAGTGGACGTATAGGGTGTGACGCCTGCCCGGTGCCGGAAGGTTAATTGATGGGGTTAGCTAACGCGAAGCTCTTGATCGAAGCCCCGGTAAACGGCGGCCGTAACTATAACGGTCCTAAGGTAGCGAAATTCCTTGTCGGGTAAGTTCCGACCTGCACGAATGGCGTAACGATGGCGGCGCTGTCTCCACCCGAGACTCAGTGAAATTGAAATCGCTGTGAAGATGCAGTGTATCCGCGGCTAGACGGAAAGACCCCGTGAACCTTTACTATAGCTTTGCACTGGACTTTGAATTTGCTTGTGTAGGATAGGTGGGAGGCTTTGAAGCGTGGACGCCAGTTCGCGTGGAGCCATCCTTGAAATACCACCCTGGCAACTTTGAGGTTCTAACTCAGGTCCGTTATCCGGATCGAGGACAGTGTATGGTGGGTAGTTTGACTGGGGCGGTCTCCTCCTAAAGAGTAACGGAGGAGTACGAAGGTGCGCTCAGACCGGTCGGAAATCGGTCGTAGAGTATAAAGGCAAAAGCGCGCTTGACTGCGAGACAGACACGTCGAGCAGGTACGAAAGTAGGTCTTAGTGATCCGGTGGTTCTGTATGGAAGGGCCATCGCTCAACGGATAAAAGGTACTCCGGGGATAACAGGCTGATACCGCCCAAGAGTTCATATCGACGGCGGTGTTTGGCACCTCGATGTCGGCTCATCACATCCTGGGGCTGAAGCCGGTCCCAAGGGTATGGCTGTTCGCCATTTAAAGTGGTACGCGAGCTGGGTTTAGAACGTCGTGAGACAGTTCGGTCCCTATCTGCCGTGGACGTTTGAGATTTGAGAGGGGCTGCTCCTAGTACGAGAGGACCGGAGTGGACGAACCTCTGGTGTTCCGGTTGTCACGCCAGTGGCATTGCCGGGTAGCTATGTTCGGAAAAGATAACCGCTGAAAGCATCTAAGCGGGAAACTTGCCTCAAGATGAGATCTCACTGGGACCTTGAGTCCCCTGAAGGGCCGTCGAAGACTACGACGTTGATAGGTTGGGTGTGTAAGCGCTGTGAGGCGTTGAGCTAACCAATACTAATTGCCCGTGAGGCTTGACCATATAACACCCAAGCAATTTGACTACTCGAAAGAGCATCAGATTGCGGTGTGTGAAGACGAAACGAACCGAAAGTTCGAGAGACTCACAAAACACCAGCTGTCACATACCCAATTTGCTGAAGCGAGGCCACCTGGCCACGACTCAGTACCCGAATTTCTTGACGACCATAGAGCGTTGGAACCACCTGATCCCATCCCGAACTCAGAAGTGAAACGATGCATCGCCGATGGTAGTGTGGGGTTTCCCCATGTGAGAGTAGGTCATCGTCAAGATTAAATTCCGAAACCCCAATTGCGAAAGCAGTTGGGGTTTTGTTTTTGGGCGTAGAAAAAAGCGCGCTCAATCGAGCACAAATTGGCGCAGTTATTTTTGTCCCGGGACACTAGAATAGGTCCAACTTTTTCAGAGTCAGAGCGCTTATGCCGGATTCGGTTGACGCCAAAGAGCTGTCAGAATTACCACTTGAAAGTCTGGTTGCCTGCCATGAGTGCGACTTGCTCATGCGCAAGCCAGAACTCGCCCACGGCGAAAAAGCCCTGTGCCCGCGCTGTGGCTACGAGCTTTATGCCAATCGGTACAACGTCGTACAGCGCAGTCTCGCCCTGGTCATAGCCGCCTTGTTGTTGTTTATTCCGGCGAACTTTTTACCCATCATGCAGCTCAATCTACTCGGGCAGTCTTCGCAAGACACTGTCTGGAGTGGCGTTGTCGCCCTTTTTGACACGGGCATGCAAAGCGTTTCAGTGATTGTGTTCCTGTGCAGCATGGGGATCCCGCTGCTCAAGCTGCTGTGCCAACTGGCCGTATTGTTGAGTATCCGTTTTGATGTCGGGCGCAGCTACGGTTTGTTGCTCTATCGAATTTATCACCATATACGCGAATGGGGGATGCTCGAGGTTTACTTCATGGGCGTGCTGGTGGCGATCGTCAAGCTGGCAGATATGGCAGCCATCACCGTCGGCCTCGGCCTGGCGTGCTTCATTGGTTTATTGCTGATTCAAGTCTGGCTGGAGGTCGTAATGTCGCCTCACCAGATCTGGCAAGCGTTATCAGGAGAGGATGCCCATGCGGGCGATTGATGCAGGCATTCTGATTTGCAAGGAATGTCATGAATTGAACAGGCAGGAAGCTGATACCGACGAGCAGGTCTGTACACGCTGCGGAGCGTTGGTGCATGCCCGCAGCCCGAATAGCCTGGTGCGCACCTGGGCATTGCTGATTACCGCCGCCATTCTTTACATACCGGCCAATTTGTTGCCGATCATGACCGTGAACTCCCTCGGCAAAGGAGCGCCCAGCACGATCATGGCGGGTGTGATCGAGTTGGTGCACTACGGCATGTTCCCCATTGCGGCCGTGGTGTTTATCGCCAGTATCGTGGTGCCCACGTTCAAGCTGGTGGGCATTGCTCTGCTGCTGTTTTCCGTGCAGCGCCGTCAGCCCCTTTCGGCTCGCCAGCGTATCTGGATGTACCGTTTCATTGAATTCATCGGCCGCTGGTCGATGCTCGATATCTTTGTGATTGCCATCCTCGTGGCGGTCGTGAATTTTGGGCGGCTTGCCAGCATCGAAGCCAATCTTGGCGCCATCGCCTTCGCCTCGGTGGTGATTCTGACGATGCTTGCCGCAGTAACTTTTGATCCCCGACTGATTTGGGATAACACGGAGTCGGACGACGACCATGACTGATTTGCCTGTAGCGAAAACCCGACCGGCTTCGAACTGGTCTGCCATTTGGGTGTTGCCCCTGATCGCCTTGATCATTGGCGGCTGGCTCGGCTGGCGTGCGTATAACGAGACCGGTATCGAGATTCAGGTACGCTTTGAAAGTGGCGAAGGCATTCAGGCCAACAAGACCGAAGTTGTCTATAAAGGCATGTCGGTCGGCAAGGTAAAAAGCCTCAAGCTCGATGACGAAGGCAGTTCCAAAGGCGTGATCGCCAGCATCGAAATGAACAAGGACGTAGAGCAATACCTGCGCACCAGCACGCGTTTCTGGCTGGTCAAGCCGAGCGTGACGTTGGCAGGGATTACCGGTCTTGAGACGCTGGTTTCGGGCAACTACGTTGCGATCAGTCCGGGCGAGGGTGAACCGGTTCGCAAGTTCAAGGCCCTGGCCCAGGAACCGCCGCTTTCCGATGCCCAGCCCGGTCTGCACTTGACCATCAAGGCTGACCGCCTGGGCTCGCTGAACCGTGGCAGTCCGGTGTTTTACAAACAGATCAAAGTGGGCCAGATCAAAAGCTATGTGTTGTCCGAGGACCAGAGCACCGTCGAGCTCAAGGTCTTCATCGAGCCGACTTACGCCAAACTGGTGCGCAAACACACACGTTTCTGGAATGCCAGCGGCATCAGCATCGACGCCAATCTGTCGGGTGTGAAGATTCGCAGTGAATCCCTGGCCAGCATTGTCGCCGGTGGTATTGCGTTCGCTACACCCGAAAACCGTAAGGACAGCCCGCCTACCGACCCAAGCCTGCCGTTCAGACTCTATGAAGACTTCGATGCAGCGGCGGCCGGTATCCGGATCAAGGTCAAGCTCAGCGACTTCGAGGGCTTGCAGGCCGGTCGTACGCCGGTGATGTACAAAGGCATTCAGGTCGGCAACCTCAAGGCGCTGAAGGTCGATCCCGACCTGTCCGGGGCCACAGCCGAGTTGACGATGGACCCGTTGGCCGAGGATTACCTGGTCGACGGTACGCAGTTCTGGGTGGTCAAGCCGTCGATTTCTCTCGCCGGGATTACCGGTCTCGAGGCGCTGGTCAAAGGTAACTACATCGCTGTGCGTCCAGGCGACAAGGGTGCCGCTCCGCAACGCGAATTCGTGGCGCGGCCCAAGGCGCCCCCCCTGGATTTGCGTGCGCCGGGCCTGCACCTGGTGTTGTTCACCGAAAACCTGGGTTCGCTGGAAGTCGGCAGCCCGGTTCTCTACAAGCAGGTCAAGGTCGGTTCGGTACAGAGCTATCAGTTCTCGCGCACCAAAAAGCAATTGATCATCGGCGTGCATATCGAGAAGGAATACGAGGATCTGGTCAACGCCTCGACACGTTTCTGGAATGCCAGCGGTATCACGCTCTCGGGTGGCCTGACCGGTGGCATTCAAGTCAAGAGTGAATCGCTGCAAAGCCTGATGGCCGGCGGTATTGCCTTTGAAACCCCGGAAGCCAAGGCGCCGCTGCAAAAGCGCATTCCACGTTTCCGCTTGTTCGCCAGCCATGACGATGCCACGCAAAAGGGCGAGGTGATTACCATTAAGGTAGATCGCGCCGATGGATTGCGTACGGGCACGCCGATTCGCTTCAAGGGCCTGGATGTCGGCAAGATCGAGGACGTTGACCTGAGTGACGACCTGCAATCGGTGCTGCTGACCGCGCGGATTACCGAAGTGCCGGAGCGCATCGCCCGGGTCGGTAGTCAGTTCTGGGTGGTCAAGCCTGAACTGGGGCTGATCAAGACATCGAACCTTGAAACCCTGGTGACCGGGCAATACATCGAAGTGCTGCCGGCTGCCAAGAATCTGGGACCGCAGAAAAGCTTCATGGCCCTGGCCAGCCCGCCTGAGGCTGTAAAGCGTGAAGACGGTTTGAGTCTGGTGCTCAGCGCCGCTCGTCGCGGTTCGCTGAAGGCCGGTGTGCCGGTGACGTATCGCGAAATCACGGTGGGCAAGGTAACGGGTTATGAATTGGGGCAGACCGCTGATCGTGTGCTGATCCATATCCTGATCGAGCCGAAGTACGCACCACTGGTGCGTAGCGGCACGCGGTTCTGGAACACCAGCGGTTTCGACTTCGATGTCGGACTGTTCAGAGGTGCAACGGTGCGCACTGAATCCCTGGAGACGATGATTCAGGGCGGTGTCGCCTTCGCCACGCCGGACGGCGAGCGCATGGGCAGCCCGGCGCGACCGGAGCAGACGTTCGCGTTGTTCGACAAGTTCGAAGAGGAATGGCTGGGCTGGGCGCCGAAGATTTCGCTCGGCAAGTAGTTTTCTGGCGTCAGTGATGACGCCTTCGCGGGCAAGCCCGCTCCCACAGGGTTATCGGTTGGTCACAGACTCTGTGGGAGCGGGCTTGCCCGCGAAGAGGCCCTGAAGTTCACTGCAAAGCTAAATGACACACCTATGAAAAAGGCCGCGATCCATGGACCGCGGCCTTTTTCATTGCCTTCGATTCAAACGTCAGACCGCATCCAGCTCCGGTTCATCCGCTTGTTCGTTGACCGTCGCCTTCACCTGGTCGTGACGACGGATGTACTTCCAGTCCGCCTCGTCGATGTAGATGCCGGCCGGGCCGCTGCCGCCTTCCAGGTCGATGGCGACACTGGCGCAGACCTGCGGCTTCACGCTCGCCAGGATCGGCACGAAGCCCAGTTGCAAGCTGGTTTCCAGCAAGGCGGCCTGGTTCTTCTCATCGATGTCCGCCGCTTCATCGAGGTAGTACGGCAGGCGTACACGACCGGCCTGGTCACGGTCCATCAAGTGCAGCAACAAGTACATGTTGGTCAGCGCCTTGATGGTCATGGTAGTGCCGTTGGACGCGGCGCCGTCGATGTCGGTGTGGATTACCGGTTGGCCGTTGACCTTGGTGATCTCGAACGCCAGCTCGAACAAGTCCTTGAGGCCGAGCTGGTTGTGGTTCGCCGCCACCAGTCGTGCCAGGTATTCCTTGGCCTCTTCGTTCTTGTTGTCCTGTTCGGCACTTTGGCTGAGGTCGAAGACCGACAGGGTTTCGCCTTCCTCATACTGACCGGCGCTGTGGATGATCTGGTCGATGTGCTTGAGCGCTTCCTTGTTCGGCGCGAGCACGATGCGGAAGCTTTGCAGGTTGGAGACCTGGCGTTTGTTGATTTCGCGGTTGAACAGCGCCAGCTGGTGTTCGAGGCTGTCGTAGTCGCTGCGGATGTTGCGCAGGGTCCGGGCGATGTCCGTCACGGCGGCACGGCGAGCCTTGCCCAGGGTCAGGGCTTCGTCGGTGCGGTGTGCATAGGCGTTGATCAACAGCTGCAGGCGACGCTCCATATCGTCTTCGCTGTCGAACTTGGCCACGCCCTTGAGGCGTACCTGAGCGTACAGCGCTTCGATCTGGCCGTCGGCCCGCAGCAGGCCTTGCCAGCTGTCCTGATAGTCGTTGAGCAGCGGCAGCAGGTTGTCCATGGAGTCGTCGATCGGGTCCATGAATGGCGTGCCGAACGGCAGGTCCGCCGGCAACAGCTGACGGCGGCGCAGGGCGTCGTCGAGGGTGCGTTGCTTGGCTTCCATGTCGCCGATCTGCCGGCCGACCAATTGCAGCTTGGCCGACAGTTGCTGGACGCGCTCGGTAAAGGCATCGCTGGAACGTTTCAATTCGTCCTGTGCGGCTTCCATCTGAGCCATCTGTTCCAGCTTGTCGCCTTCTTCGGCGCTCAGGGTTTGCGCGCGACGGAAATCTTCCAGGGCTTTCTGCGCATCCAGCACTTGCTGGTACAGCACTTCGGTCTGGGTCTTGCTCGCGGCACGGTCGGCAGCCACGGCTTGCTGGGTTTTCAGTTGCTTGAGTTCTTTTTCCAGGCGTTCTTTCTGGTCGCGCAGGGCCGCACGGTCAGCCAGAGCCTGCAAGGCCGGTGGTTCGATGTGCGAGATGTCGATGGACAGGCCCGGCACTTCGAAGCGTTCGCCTTTGAAGCCGTCGAGGATCAGCTCCACGGATTTCACCCAGTCGCCGTTTTCGTCGAGGGTGATGCCATGTTCGCCCAGCGGCAGGCTGAACAGCGCGCTGTTGAACAGGCGCATCAGGCGCTCGACGTCCTGCTGCGAGAACTCTTCGCGCAGTCGGGCGTAGCTGTTGTTGTCGGCGTGATCGAGCTGCTGCTTGACCGACTTCAGGCGTTTTTCCAGATCGCGCAAACGCTCGTCGAGGTCTTCGGCGCTGAACTGACGAGACTGCGCCAAGGCGCCGGCCAGTTCATCGTGGGCGTCCTTGGCGGCCAGCAGTTGCTGCTCCAGCACCTTGACGTCATCGACCAGGGCAAAGCGATGCTTGAGCACCGACAATTCGCCGAGCCAGCGCTGGATGCCGGTGATTTCCCGCTCCAGGCGCATCAGTTCCTGAGTGCCACCGCGCTGGTCGTTTTGCAGGGCGTCCTGCTCGTTGCGGTAGTGCTCGGCCTGAATGGTCAGCTCTTCCTTGCGCGCACTGGCGTAGTCCGACCAGGTGCCCAGCAGTGAATCGAGCAGCGGCGAGATGCGGTGCAGTTTGCCGCGCAGAATGTCGCGTTGTTTCACGCCGTTGGCCAGCGCTTCGACCAATGGACCGGCGGCGACCAGCGAGTTGTAGTCCTGCTCCATGCGTCGTACATCGCGGAAGGCTTCTTCGCACGCGGCAATGTAATCGACGCTGCCGGATCGCAGGCTGTGTTCGAAGGCATCGAGGAACAGTTGCTTGAGTTTGGCCGCCGTGATTTCGCGCATGTGCAGCAGGTTGATGAACAGTGCGCGGAAGGTCTTCAGGCTCTGCTCGCTGGTGGAGCGCAACGGGATCAGCGTCAGGTCCAGCGGGATCGAAGTGTGGCCTCCGACCAGCAAGCGGCGCAGTTCGTCCGGCTTGAGTTCGTAGGCTTTCAGGCCTTCGCGCTCAAGGTTGGTGAACAATTCTTTCTGACGCAGGCAGGTGTCGTTTTTCTGGTAGTGGGCCAGGTCCAGCTTGCCCGCGTAGGCAAAGAACTGGTGACCGAAGCCGCCACCGGGGCCGCGACCGACCACGCCGATCACGTGCGGACCGTGGGGCAGGTTGACTTCGACCAGGATGTAGCTGGTGTCCGAGGCAAAGTAGAAGCGCCGGGATTGTTCCAGGCTGTACTTGCCGAAGCTCATGTCCGACATGCGCGCCAGGATCGGGAACTGCAAGGCGTTGATCGAGGCGGATTTACCGAGGTTGTTCGCGCCGTACACCGACAGCGGCTCTTCCAGGGGGAACAGGCCGAGGCTGTAGCCGGCGGTGTTCAAAAGGGCAAAGCGGCGGATACCGTAACGTTCCTTGCTCATGCGTCGAGCTCCTGTTCTTCGGCAATGGCCCGGGCCAGGGCGTCTTCTTCGCTTTCACTTTCGAATTCGCTCAAGTCGAGCGGGTCGTCGGTCTGCAGCAGTTTTTCGTCGCTGTCTTCATCGATCAGCACCGGTACCGGCAACGGCAGGACGCTGTGCAGGCTGGCGGCCAGATCGCGGTCCTGTTGCACCGACAGGCACACATCGAGGAAGCGGTGCATCGGCGGCAGGAAACGGTAGACGCCGTTTTCTTCACTGGCGAAACCGAGCTGGGTCATGCGGCGCATGATCTTTTCTTCCAGCTCTTCCTGGGTCTGCACTTCGGCCTGGATGAACAGGTCGCGGTACTTTTCCAGCAGCGACGGCAGCTCATCGCGGCCGAGGCTGCCACCGTCGAGCACGGAGATCGGGTCACGGCCCTGGTCGGCCAGGTGCTCGACGAGGATGAAGGTGAACAGCGCCAGGCGCTGGGCGGTCTTGTTCACCGCCGCTGCCGCGAGGTCCGGCACGAAGTAGTAGAAGCCGCGGGTGTCACAGACCAGTTCAAAACCCAGTGCCTTGAACAGCGTGCGGTATTGGTCCTGAAAGTTCGACAACTGTGCGTACAGCTCCGGATCGCGGCGGCTGACGTGGTAACCCTTGAACAGCTCGCGAAAGATCGGCGCCAGATGGGACAGTTCGGATAGATCAAGATGCATAAGGAGTGCTCGCGGAATTCTCGGCGGCGTCATCGCTGACCGAGAGCAGGGCGAAGGAGCGCAGGCTGACCTGGTGCTCGTGAGTATGGTATTCGCGACGTTCCAGACGCTCGCGCTTGAAGCGTTTTTCCCGCGACAGGCGCGAGAACCAGTACAGCAATTCGTCGGTGGCGCCGTCCGGTTCCTGCTCCAGCAGCCAGGTCATCAGGTCCGGCATCGGCAGGGCGTCTTCGCAGCGCTCGAGCATTTCCCGAACCGTGCGAGGCGCGCGTGGTGCATCGCCGCCCTTGTGGGTCTTGTGCGCCTTGGGGAAACGCGCCGGTTTCGGTTCGAAGCGCGCCAGCGCGTAGACGTAGGCTTCAACCTGACTGGCGCTGCCGAGGAAAGTGCTTTGCGGCCGTGTGAACAGCGGCATCGCCGCTTGTGGTACGGCGTCGATGCCCTTGCGACGGATGGCGGCCAGGGCCAGCGCCGCGCCACGGGTCACGGCATTGTGCCGGCGGGCCTCTTCACGCAACGGCAAGAGCAGCTCGCGGGCATGACGCAGGGTCAACTGGGCGCTGGTCTGCATTTCGAGGATGCGCGCGTGGGTGCGCAGCAGCATGTCGTCGTCGACCAGGTGGCCGAGGCGCTGCTGTTCGCTGAGCATCTTCAGCAGCACGGTTTCGACCTTGCGCACGCCTTGTTCGAAGGCGCCGTCGGCGTTCACCAGATCAATCATCGGCTCGACGTACTCGTCCCAGGTCGCCAGCACTTCCGCGTAACGCTGGCGCAACGGAATCTGCCGGTCGCTGGTTTTCGCCCGTTCGGCGACGGCCACCAGTGCCTGTTCGTCGTTATCGAGTTTTTTCAGCACGTCACGCACGCGCATGTCGAGCAGGCGCAACTGGCGGGCCAGGTCATTGCCGTCGCGGATGTCGAACGCGTCCTGGATATAGCCGGCCAGACGCTCAAGGTGGCGCAGGTAGGCTTCGATCTCCAGGCACAGGCCCAGGCGGTGTTCACGGCGCAGATAGGCGAGGAAGTCGTGAATCTGTGCATTGAGCTCGAAACGGTTCGGGCTTTTGGCCACGGGAACCAGGATGTCGAGGCGAATCCACACGTCGAGCAGGCTGGTAATGTCCTGCGGCGTGCTGTCGAGTTGCTGGGCGGCCAGTTGCGTGCGCAGTTCGTTGAGGCTCAGTGTGCCTTGGTCGAAGTGCTCGCACAGTGGCTCCAGAAGTGCCCAGTGTTCAGCGAGGGCGCGCAAGACGCGCTTGGGTTCGATCATCGGAATGGCCGGCTGGTTGGCGATTAAAAGCAGCGATTGTACTGCATCGGGGGCAATGCGATTCACTCTCGGGACGGGCTGTTGTTTTTTCTGTCGGTGAAGTCTATCGATCAACAGCGCGCGATCTTGTGCGAACGGCGGTAGAATCAGCGCACTTTAGTTATCCACAAGTGGCCGACCTTTGCTTATCGAGTCCCGTCGTCGCGCTTATTTGAACGCCATGCAGGTGGTCAACTGGCTGCCGCGCACCGAATTGCCCTTTGCTGCGCCGTCACGCCCCGAGCTGCTGGAGATACCCGAGCCGGCCGTGGTCGCGCCTGTCGTGCCGGCTGTCGTGGCTGAGACGCCCGTGGCGCCTGTGGTCAAGCCGGCCGAGCGGGTGAAGATCGAGGTGCCGCGACCATCGCTGGCGAGCACCCGCACCGGTGCCAAACCGGTGGAAGAGGCCGAAGAGGCACCCGTCGTGGTCAAGGCACCGGTCGTGCCGCCGCCGCGTTTTGCCCTGCAATTGCTGCGGGCCGGGCGCTGCCTGCTGCTGGTGGAGTTACCCACAGGCGAACCCTTCCAGACCCGCGACCCTGCTTATCTGCTGCTCAAGGACATGCTGCGCGCCGCCGGTCTGCCGGACAGCCCGCAGATCGTCGGCGAGCCGGTGCGCTGGCCGCTGCTGGTGCGTGGCACGATGGACCAGGGCCCGGAAGCGGCCCGCGACTTCGTGCAAGGTTTTCTCTCGGTGCGCATGGAAGAAACGCCCTGCGCCTGCCTGTGGCTGATCGGCCTGCCCGCCGTGCGTTTTGCTGGCGAAGCGGATGCCGAGGCGTTCAATCGCGAGTTGCAGATCGAAGGCCTGGGCTCGGCCTGGGCGGTACCGGGCCTGGAATTATTAATGGAAGAGCCACAGCGTAAGGCTGATGTCTGGCAAGCCATGCGTCGGCTGATGGCGCGCTGGAAAGAATCGAATGAGTGACGCTGTATCGTTTCGCCCGATGACCGAGGCGGACCTGGAAACCGTGCTGAAAGTCGAGTACGCGGCCTATAGCCATCCCTGGACCCGCGGGATTTTTCTCGACGGCCTGGGCAAATATCAGATCTGGCTGATGTTCGAAGGCCAGCAACAGGTGGGCCACGGTGTGGTGCAGATCATCCTCGACGAGGCGCACCTGCTGAACATCACGGTCAAGCCGGAAAACCAGGGCCGCGGCCTGGGGCTGACATTGCTGGAGCATTTGATGTCGATTGCCTACAAGGCCGACGCCCGGGAGTGTTTCCTGGAAGTGCGCGACAGCAATACCGCGGCGTTCAAACTGTACGAGCGTTATGGTTTCAACGAAATCGGCCGGCGCCGGGATTACTACCCGGCGGTGGGCGGTCGCGAAGATGCGGTGGTCATGGCCTGCACATTGGTCGATTGAGCTTAAAAGCTTCGTCGGATCGCCGCCCGGAGCAAGCCCGCTCCCACATTTGGAATGCATTCCCCTGTGGGAGCGGGCTTGCTCGCGAAGGCGGCTGAACAGGCACTAAAAAACTATCGCTTGCCGTCCATCGGATCGCGCCGCGCCATTTCCGCCTCATCCAGACCATTACCACCGCCAATATCGTCCTCATCGACGATACTCAGGTCGCAATCCGCGCCTTTATCATTGCCCGCCTCATGGGCATCCCGGGCGCCGTCTTCGCGGATCAGGGTTTCCGGGCTCAGGTCGTCGTCGGTAGGTTGATGGTCGCCGGTCGAGGCGCCCGTCAGGCCTGCTTCACGTCCGCGGCGGGGTGGCATCAGTTCGCGCTCGTTTTCCGGCAGTTCGTCACCGATCCTGGCGCTGGGTTCTTCGGTGTCGAAATCCAGCTCGCGCACCGAGCCCATGCGGTCTTCGTTATCATCGACCGGTTCCGGTTGCACCGCATCGTACGGACGTCGTGAATCATTCATGGCAATTCCTCATACTGTAGGCCTTACTACGGTTGACCCACATGGCTACCGAGAATTCCACCGGCATGGAGCCCCGTGTACCGGATCAGGAGAGCATCCGCATTTCGCGCGTGACCTCGACGGACGGTTGTCAGTCAAAGCTGCGCATCATTCTTGAGGCTTCAGAGCATGAACGAATTACAAGATCTGATTGATAACAACGAGCGTTGGGCCGCTGCGATCAAGGAGGAGGATCCTGACTTCTTCGCCAAGCTGGCCCGCCAACAGACCCCTGAGTTCCTGTGGATCGGTTGTTCCGATGCCCGGGTGCCGGCCAACGAGATCGTTGGCATGCTGCCGGGCGATCTGTTCGTACACCGTAATGTGGCCAACGTCGTGCTGCACACGGACCTCAACTGCCTGTCGGTGATTCAGTACGCAGTCGACGTACTCAAGGTCAAACACATCCTCGTCACCGGCCACTATGGCTGCGGCGGCGTGCGCGCCTCGATGCAGGATCGCCAGTTCGGCCTGATCGACGGCTGGCTGCGCTCGATTCGCGACCTGTATTACGAAAAGCGCGAAGAACTCGCCAAACTGGCCACCGAAGAAGAACGCGTCGACCGTCTCTGCGAACTCAACGTGATCCAGCAAGTGGCCAACGTCGGGCACACCAGCATTGTGCAAAACGCCTGGCACCGTGGGCAGAGCCTGTCGATCCATGGCTGCATCTACGGTATCAAGGACGGTCGCTGGAAGAGCCTGAACGCCACCATCAGCGGCTTCGAGCAATTGCCGCCGCAGTACCGCCTGCGTCCGTTCGAACCCCTGTAAAGCCCTTCAGCGCGGACTTTGCCGACGCCACTGTTGCAAAAACAGCTGGCCGTCGGCGTTCGGCGCTTCATCGAAGCCGGTGATCCAGCCCCGGCAGTTGTACGAGCCGCAGCGGCAGGCGAACTGGCGCCGCAGTTTGTCTTCCGTGGCGGCATAATCCATCGACAGCCAATCACCTTTCTGAATGTCTTTGAGCGCCCACAACCACAGCTCACTCATGTCGAGAAATACGTTCGGGTCGCAAGAGTGGCGCAGCAACCCGCAGAAATGCGGGTCATGGACATGAATATCTCGGGCCAGTTGTCGGGTATGCCGGCCACGACGGGGCAGCAAATGCCCCGATACCCGGCAGATCCGGCTTATGCGGGGAAACTCGCGCAACGCTGCCGCGGCCATGGGGGTGCCCTGGTCGTTCGAGAGAATCTCGAAATCGGCCAGGGATGGATATCCGAGGTGCGGGGGTAACTCCACAAAAGGGTAAACACCCTGCGGCGGTGGGGCGAGAGACTTGCGCAGTGCATTGGCTTTCATAACGATCCCTGTCGGCTGGGTGCTGCGACTTCCATCGGCTGACGATCCAGTCAGCGCTGCAGCACGTGGGTACGGCCCAAGCCTCTCGCAGATATCGCGGGCGGTCTACTGTCATAACTGACAGATGGACTGCCGATAGTCGGTTTATAGCGGTGGTGCGGGCAGGGCGGTGGCCGGTGCGGGTGCCTTGAGCTGTTTGAGCTGCAACTGGATCGCTGCTGTCGAGCATTTGGCCGCCGCCTGTCCTGGCGTCAGGTTGCGAATCGAGGTGTAGAACAGCGCGCAGGTTTTATCCTTCTCGGCCACTTGCCAGGTTTGTGTGCAGGTTTTCAGCTCGACATCGGCATTGCTGTCCGGTTGATGGCCCATGACGGCCTGCCAGCAGGCGGCACTCAAATCCTGGCCCATGACTTTCAGCCCCGCCGCATCGGCCTTGGCCTTGGCATCGTTGCCGGAATAGCTTGCCGGATCGGAGGCATACCAGATGTAGCTTGGGTGGTTGGAGCCCAGCACCCGCACTTTCACCCCGTCACTCGGGCTGATCGTCGCCAGCCCCAGCACATTCACGGTCGCCCCGTATTGTTGCTTGATCCAGTCACGCACCGGTGAGCCGAAGGCGACCATCGGCAATGTTTCACCGCTGGCGTGCAGGCTGACGTTCCTGACCATGGTGGTCTGGTACTCGTTGAAGTAGCTGTAGACGCCCTCCAGGTCCTTGCCGGCGTTGGAGGGGGCGGCGATAGGGGCGATGTCGATGATGGTCTGAAAGGCCGGCGTCTGCTCGGCCGGGATGCCATTGACGGTGAGCAGCGAGGCCCAACGATCCGTGGTGGCGGACTTCAGGTAATCCTGGGCCTGGGTCAACGAGTAGTCGGGCGGGAAGTGCAGCAACTCGACACTTTTGCGGTTCTCCAGGGCCATGCCCAGCGGCAGGAACAGGTACCAGCTGTACGCCCACTTGCCGTCGGCATTCAGTTTGCTGGCGCCGTTATAGGCCAGGTCACCGGCATCGAGCAGCGCTGCCAAAGGTTTTTCATAGCCATTGGGCACGCCGATGATTTGCGCGTGGAGCTGACCGTTATCGGTTTTGACCAGAACCTTCGCGTCGCCGTAGCCATCGCGCTGCACGCTCTGGGTCAGGTAATGCTCGACGGTTTGCTCGAGCGTCCAGTTGCGAAAGCAGATCACGTTGCAATTGTTGGGGTAGGCGAAGAGGCGGGTAACGCGTTCGGTAGTGCCCAGCTTCAAATTGACATCGGCGTGGGCGGTGGTGCTCAGGGTGAAGGCTGCGAGGGTGAGTGCCGCAAGTTTGAACATGCTCAGATCCTTTTCAGCGTATTAGACCAGCAGATACTGAAACCGACGGGCGGAACAACAAGGGGCCGATCAATACCGGCCCCTTTCTTTCAGGTTACGGCATGACTGGCGGCAAATACGCCAGCGTCGTCCCCAGTGCCCATAACAACACTAGCACCAGTGGCGTGTGTACCAGTAACTGCACGAACGAGAAGCCGATCAGGTCCCGCGCCTTCAGCCCCAGCACGCCCAGCAATGGCAGCATGTAGAAGGGGTTGATCAGGTTCGGCAAGGCTTCGGCGGCGTTGTAGATCTGTACCGCCCAACCCAGGTGATAGTTCAGGTCATTGGCCACCTGCATCACGTACGGCGCTTCGATGATCCACTTGCCGCCACCGGACGGAATGAAGAAGCCGAGGATCGCCGAGTACACGCCCATCAGCAGGGCATAGGTGTCGTGGGAGGCAATGCTGACGAAGAAGGTCGAGATGTGATGCGCCAGGGTCTGCGCATCGGCGCCCTTGACCGTGGTCATCAGTGCCGCGATCGAGCCATACAGCGGGAACTGGATCAACACCCCGGTGGTGGTCGGCACCGCACGGGACACGGCATCCAGAAAGCTGCGAGGGCGCCAGTGCAGCAGGGCACCGAGCATGATGAACAGGAAGTTGTAGGTGTTCAGCCCGGAAATCGCACTGATGGCCGGTTTGGTCGAAAACTCATGGAACAACCACCCGGCAGCCAGCAACACCAGCAGAATCGTCAGCAGCGGGCTGTGTTCCAGCCATTCGCCGGGGCGGGTGCGCGGTTGCAGCGGTGGCAGGTTGAAACTCGGGTCGACACCACAGGCCTTGGCGTCACGCGCCGAATTCGGGCCGGGGGCGGTGGCGTAGGCGATGATCAGCGAAATCACGATCAAGGCCAGCAACATCACGCCGGACTGCCAGAGAAAGATCGTCTGGGTGAATGGAATCACCCCGGTGATCGACAGAATCGAGGGCGGCAGGCTGGCCGGGTTGGCCTGCAATTGAGCAGCCGATGACGACAGGCCCAATGCCCACACGGCACCAAGCCCCAGGTAGGCGGCGGCACCGGCGGCACGGTAATCCATTTTCAGATCGGTGCGGCGGGCGAGGGCGCGCACCAGCAATCCGCCGAACACCAGGGACAAGCCCCAGTTCAGCAACGAGGCGACCATCGAGATCAGTGCGACCCAGGCCACGGCAGAGCGGCCGTTTTTCGGGATTTTCGCCAGGCGGTCGATCAGTTTCACCGCCGGCGGTGAACTGGCGACCACATAACCGCCGATCACCACGAAGGCCATCTGCATGGTGAAGGGGATCAGGCTCCAGAAGCCATCGCCGAAAGCCATGGCGGCGTCGGTGGGCTTGGCGCCCATGGCCATGGTGGCCACCGCCACGATGATCACCGCCAGGGCGGCAAACACCCAGGAGTCGGGGAACCAGCGTTCGGCAAAACTTGAGCAGCGCAGGGCAAAGCGGGCGGAGCGGCTATCTTCGATGTCAGCGGCCACGGGGGTACCTCGGATTTTTATGTTTGTAGTGGTCTTCGGGGCGGTAACCGCCCGTCTGGACAGACGCCAACATTAATTCAAGCCGAGGATTTTTGCGGGGCTGATTTGTGGCTATGGGACTTTGGTCTAACGGGTTGTCCGCCAGCGCGTTTGCGTAGACCATGGGCGCCTTGGTTTTTGCCTGTGCCAGAGTTCTTTACATGACTGCCAACACCGATTCGCGCCCGGCGCCGTTCAGCCGCTCGGACTATAAGACCCTGGGGCTCGCCGCCCTCGGCGGGGCGCTGGAAATCTACGACTTCATCATTTTCGTGTTTTTCGCCCTGACCCTCAGCCAGTTGTTCTTCCCGCCGGAAATGCCCGAGTGGCTGCGCCTGCTGCAAAGCTTCGGGATTTTCGTCACCGGTTACCTGGCGCGACCGTTGGGCGGCATCCTGATGGCGCACTTCGCCGATCGCCTGGGGCGCAAGAAAGTCTTCAGCCTGAGCATCCTGATGATGGCGTTGCCCTGCCTGCTGATCGGGATCATGCCGACCTATGCGCAAATCGGTTATTTCGCCCCCTTGTTGCTACTGGTCCTGCGCGTTCTCCAGGGCGCGGCGGTGGGCGGCGAAGTGCCGAGTGCCTGGGTTTTCGTCGCCGAGCATGCGCCGATCGGTCATCGAGGCTATGCCCTGGGTTTCCTGCAGGCGGGGCTGACTTTCGGCTATCTGATCGGTGCATTGACCGCGACTTTCCTGGCGCAGGCCTTCACCCCGACGGAAATTCTCGATTACGCCTGGCGTTACCCCTTCCTGCTCGGCGGCGTGTTTGGAGTGATCGGTGTATGGCTGCGTCGCTGGCTCAGCGAAACCCCGGTGTTCATGGCCATGCAGGCGCAGCGCGAGGCGGCCGGCGAACTGCCGCTGCGCACGGTCCTGCGCGAGCATCGGCTGGCCATTTTGCCGGCGATGATGCTCACCTGTGTGCTGACCTCGGCCGTGGTGGTATTCGTGGTCATTACCCCCACCATGATGCAGAAAACCTTTGGCATGACCGCCAGCCATACCTTCGCCTTGAGCGCACTGGGCATCGTGTTCCTGAACATCGGCTGTGTGCTCGCCGGGCTGCTGGTCGACCGCATTGGCGCCTGGCGCACGGTGATGCTCTATAGCCTGCTGCTGCCGCTGGGCATCGGTGTGCTTTACAGCTGCCTGATCATGGGCGGTGACTGGATCGGCCTGGCTTACGCCGTGGCAGGGCTGGCCTGCGGGGTGGTCGGCGCGGTGCCATCGGTGATGGTCAGCCTGTTCCCGGCGCGAATTCGCGTTTCGGGCATCTCGTTCACCTACAACATTGCCTACGCTGCGTGGGCGAGCATCACGCCGCTGTTGTTGATCGGCCTGATGCCGTGGAGTCCGTGGATCTGCGTGATGTTCAGTGCAGTGATGGGCGCGGTGGGCGTGGGCAGTGCGGCGTACTTCGGTGTGCGGATGCCAAGAATCGCAGGCTGTTCTGCCGCTGGCGCGCACTGATCGGGCGCGTCGTCACTATTTTTGTAGGACAAACCTGAAACACGCTTAAGAAAATGTTTCCAAGGCCGATGGTTAGGCTGCATATCGCTTTCCATCCCTGTCCATCGGTGCTTTCCCATGTTCAATAAACGCTTGAAGCAGGAGCTGTCGGCTCTTCGTGAAGAACTCTCCAGCCTCCAGCAAGTGAAGGAAAGTCTGGAAAGCGAGATGCTGGTGCTGACCCTCGACAGCGATGGACGAGTTCAGTCGGTCAATCAGAATTTCCTTGGCGAAATGCATTACAAGAGCGGGGACCTGATCGGACGGCACATCGACGACCTCGTCCCGGAACACGTGAAATTCGACGAATTCCAGCAGCGCTTCAAGAACGCGCTGACCCGTGGCGAGCACTTCGCCGGTGCGGTACGGCTGTTGCGCGGCACGGGGCAGGAAGCCTGGTTGCGTTCGATCCTGCAGCCAGTGCGCTCGGCGGACGGTCGGATCAAGTGTTTCTCGATCTTCTCCAGCGACCTGACCCGCACCATCGAGGCCTCCCGCGAACACGAGAACCTGATCGGTGCGCTGGTGCGCTCCACGGCGGTGATCGAATTCGACCTCAACGGCAACGTGCTGACCGCCAACGACCGCTTCCTCGGTGGCATGGGTTACAGCCTGGCGCAGATCAAAGGCAAACATCACCGCACCTTCTGCCAGCCGGAGGAATACAACAGTGCCGAGTACCAGAACTTCTGGCGTCGCCTGAACGCGGGTGAGTACGTGGCCGGCCGTTTCAAACGTGTCGACAGCCATGGTCGTACCGTCTGGCTGGAGGCGTCCTACAACCCGGTGGCTGATGCCAACAATAATCTCTACAAAGTGGTGAAGTTCGCCACGGTGATTACCGATCAGGTCAATCAGGAACAGGCCGTCGCCGAAGCCGCCAACATTGCCTACAGCACCTCGCAGCAAACCGACCAAAGCGCCCAGCGCGGTAACGCCGTGGTGACTCAGGCCGTGGACGTGATGCGTGACCTGGCCAAACACATGCAAACCGCCGGCGACGGCATCGAAGCCTTGAACGAGCAGTCACTGGTGATCGGTACCATCGTCAAAACTATCAGCGGCATTGCCGAACAGACCAACCTGCTGGCGCTCAACGCGGCCATCGAAGCGGCGCGTGCGGGCGAGCAGGGTCGCGGCTTCGCCGTGGTGGCGGATGAAGTCCGGCAACTGGCATCGCGCACCAGCCAGGCCACCGACGAAATCGTCCTCGTGGTGCGGCAGAACCAGGACATGGCGCGCAACGCCGTGGCATTGATGACCGATGGCAAACTCCAGGCCGAACAGGGCCTGGCGCTGGCGGCGGAAGCGGGCACGGTGATTGTCGAGATCCAGGACGGCGCCCAGAAAGTGGTCAATGCGGTGGGGCAGTTTGCCAATCAGTTGTCCAACTAGGGTCTGATTGCCAAGAGATCGCAGCGTGTACGCCAATCCAATGTAGGCGCTGCCGCAGGCTGCGATCTTTTGATTTTTTGATTTCTATTCGGGCGGATCAATCCGATACAAAGCCCGGTTCACCGCCAGTTCTCCCAGCATAATGACTTGGGCAATCCCCAAAAGCGTATTGCGACTCGTCCCCTCCGTACGACCCGCCAGATCCATGGTCATGACATTGGCCGAGGCCAGCGACTCGCAGGCATGGGCCAGCAGGGTTTCGGCATGGAGGTCCTTGTTGACGATAAACATGGTGCAGAGCTTGCGTGGGGTGGCGCGGATGTCGGCGGCTGAGGGGATGCGTTCAGACGGCTCGTGAAGCGTATTTGAATCCAGGGTTTCTGAAGGCGTTTCCGGATCGGTTTCCGGTGGGTTAGGTGTCGGTTTGAACATAGATGAAACTCCATATGGGATTGATGGAGTCATCACCCTCGCTACCAAACGAATGGTGGTGACCATACGAAGGTTGGTAGACCGGCCCATATGGCAAACCCGGCGCACCCGAGGGTGCCCTGCGC
The DNA here is from genome assembly GCF_053628995.1 of Pseudomonas sp. AP3_22 TE3818. Taxonomy (NCBI): domain Bacteria; kingdom Pseudomonadati; phylum Pseudomonadota; class Gammaproteobacteria; order Pseudomonadales; family Pseudomonadaceae; genus Pseudomonas; species Pseudomonas sp. AP3_22 TE3818. Next base: position 1,061,110 of record NZ_JBRJHL010000001.1, read on the forward strand.
ATGGTCACCATTGATACAAGTGCCGTAGAAATGCACCTGTAAATGATGACGCTATACGCCATATGAGAACGGGCTACCAAACCCGATCGCTGTTTTTACAGCGATCGGCAAACGATAAAACCCAGCCTCAAGGCGCACAAGCCGGCGGATTCTGGCGTACCTGTAGGCAACGACGCAAGGCGCTGTGGCTTTCGCGAAGCAACCTTGAGGGCTTTTAAACAAGCAGGGTTTGCGCTCTGCAGTAGCGCTCGATCCGAGCGGTTTAACCCTGTCAAAAAGCAGCCGCGGCACTGGGTGCCGACAGGATAGCGAACGGTCCTACAGGCTGGGTGCGTCGACACTCGGACGCATCCTACGCGTTCGCCGGAAGCATCCTATATCAACCTTTTTTCCCTTCCTGAAAGCTGTCGAGCGCTTGAACAAGGGGGGTTAACCAAAGCCTCCCCATCCGCTTCGATAGGCCAGGGAGGTCTGATTTTGTCCAACGCACTGCGCACCCTCATCGGCCACAACCGCCACACACTCAAGATCGACCAGCTCGACACCCACCTCGACGTCCTCGCCTTCGAGGGCCATGAGTACCTTAGCCAACCCTACCTCTACCGCATCGAATTCACCGCCAGCGACCTCGACATCGGCGCGGAAAAGTTCATCGGCCAGTACGCCGAGTTCAGCCTGTACGACGCACCGTCCAACGTGCCCGTGTTCGACTGGGAAGTGCCCAGACCGCCCAAGCCCCTGCGCACCGTCTATGGCCGCATCACCGCCTGCCAGCGCCTGTCCGCCTCAATCGATGAAGCCCGCTACGAAGTCACCCTGCAACCGCGCCTGGCCCTGCTCGATCGCGGCCAGCAAACGCGGATCTATCAGCACCAGTCCGTGCCAGACATCGTCAAAAGCATCCTGCGCGACCGCCATGGTCTCGACACCGGGCACTTTCGCTTCAACCTCAAGCGCGAGTACCCGCCGCGCGAGCAGGTCATGCAGTACCAGGAAAGCGACCTGGCTTTCATCAGCCGGATCCTGGCCGACGTCGGCATCTGGTACCGCTGCATCCAGCACGAAGAGCTCGCCTTCGACGTCGTCGAGTTCTGCGACGACCAGCGCTGCTACCAGTTCGACGTCGAGCTGCCGCTGCGCTCGCCGTCGGGCTTCAGCAACAGCGAGCAGGACAGCGTCTGGGCCCTGAAAACCCGCCACCGGGTGGTGGAACAGCAGGTCAGCGTACGCGCCTATCACCCCGACGACAGCCGTGCCTTCCTCGACGGCGAGGTCGACCAAACCCGCGGCGAGCCCGCCACCCACGGTGTGGCCACAACCCGCGGCGTCGCCGACAACACCTACGGCGACGCCTACCACTACGCCGAACCCTACCGCGTGCTCGGCAAGTCCCACCTGCGCGACGAAGACCTGCAAAGCGAAAGCGGCTTTTTCTATGCGCGCCTGCGCCACGAACGCTACCTCAACAACCAGACCCACCTCAGCGGCACCAGCAGCAGCGCCACCCTGGCCCCGGGCCAGGTCCTGACCGTCAGCGGCGACGCCCCCAAGGCCTTCGCCTCCCGGGTGGTGATCACAAAGATCACCACGCGCGCCGCCCGCGACCGCAGCCTGACCTGCGATTTCGAAGCCATGCCCTACGCCTTGCGCCTGTGCTTTCGCCCAGAAGTACCGCCCAAACCACAAATCGCCGGCACCCTGCCGGCACGCATCACCCACCCCCAGAGCAACCCCCTGTACACCGAAATCGACATGCAAGGGCGCTACCGGGTCAAGTTCCTCTTCGACCGCGACACCTGGCCCGCCGGCCGCGAAAGCAAATGGCTGCGCCAGGCCCGCGCCTACGCCGGCGACACCTACGGCCTGCACCTGCCGCTGATCGCCGGCACCGAAGTGGCCATCGCCTTCGAACAAGGCGACCCGGACCGCCCCTACATCGCCCACGCCCTGCACGACGATCAGCACCCCGACCTGGTGACCCAGCGCAATGACCACCGCAACGTGCTGCGTACGCCGGCCAACAACAAGTTGCGCATGGACGACACGCGGGGGCAGGAGCACGTCAAGCTCAGCACCGAGTATGGCGGCAAGAGCCAGCTGAATCTGGGGCATCTGGTGGATGCCAAGAAGCAGAAACGTGGGGAAGGGTTTGAGCTGCGTAGCGATGGTCATGGTGCCATTCGTGGCGGCAAGGGCCTGTTCATCAGTGCCGATGCGCAGGCCAAGGCGCAGGGCCCGGTGCTGGACATGGACGCTGCCGTCGGCCGCCTGCAACAGGCCGGCGAACAGCTGCAAAAGCTCTCGGTCGACGCCCAGGCCGCCAATGCCGAACCGGCGGACGTGGCCGCGCAACTCAACCTGCTGCGCCAGGACCTCGAACAGCTCAAGTCCCAGGTCCTGCTGCTCAGCGCTCCGCAAGGCATCGCCCTCACCAGTGGCCAGCACCTGCAACTGGCGGCCAAGGACAACCTGATGCTCAACGCCGGTGGCGAAGCCGACCTCAGCGTGGTCAAGCGCCTGTTCATCGGCGTCGGCCAGGGCCTGAGCCTGTTCGTGCGCAAGCTGGGGATCAAGCTGATCGCCAATCAGGGGCCGGTGAGCGTGCAGGCACAAAACGACAAGCTGGAACTGATCGCCCGCCATGGTCTGGACATCACCAGCACCGAGGACGAAGTCCACATCACCGCCAAGAAAAAAATCGTCCTCAACGGCGGCGGCAGCTACCTCACCCTGGAACAGAGCGGCATCGAATCGGGCACGGCGGGCGACCACAAGGTCAAGGCGGCGCATTTCGAATACAGCGGCCCGGCGAGCATGAAGGCCACGCATCCGGATTACCCGCAAAGCCTGTCCAGACAAATGCTGCGATTCAACGTATCGCAAGCCCCCAACACCCACCACCAAGTCTGGGCTGGCATGCCTTACACGCTTTACGCCGATGGTGCCGAGCTCAAGCAAGGTGTGCTGGACGATTCCGGGCAGCTGCTGATCGACCATCAGGTAGTGACCCGGGGCTACCGGTTGGTGATGGCCAACGGTGTGACCTACCAGATCCCGGTACCCACCGACTATCGCAACGCCGAACAGGCGGAACTCGCCAATCGTGGCTTGCACAACCATCCCTCACAAGCCGATGCCGAGGTGAGTCAACCCACATCGCACACGGATCACCGAGGCCTGTATGCCACGGTGATGGAAGGAGCCAGTGATCAGGAAGGGAAAAACCCATGAGCCAATACGAAATCGTCACACCGGTCGCACTCCAGCACACCCAAGAGGTGACCTGTACCCCGCCATGGTATGTGCGTAATACCGAATACCCTCCCGCCATGGCGACTTATCAACCATTGATCAATGGGGAAGAAACGTTCCGGGCCGTGCACCTGGCCATTTCAAAGGCCAAGGCAACCGTCGACATCATCTGCTGGGGCTTTCAGCCGTCGATGTATTTCATCCGCGATGGAATATCGCCGTGTATCGGTGAATTGCTGATGGCCATGGCGCGAGAAGGCGTCAAGGTGCGGATACTGGGGTGGGAAATGCCATTCAATACCGCTGGCAAAGCCGGAGAAGCCAACCTGCCCGGTAAAGGCCCATTCCGATACCACGACCGGAAGCTGCAACCCTCCACGGATGAGCAATATGCTTATGACCGCCAGTGGTTTGCCAACTGTTCGCTTGCCGACAACATGGCCGCTGCGCATCTGGCGGCTCGCGGTACTCCGGTGTTCGTCAGTCGCGGTTTCAGCGTGTTTGAGAGGGCCGAAATAGCCCATCAGGCGATGTACAAAAGTCTCGACCCGCAGGTCAGCGCCACTACGCAATTCATCCTGACTGCAACAGCGACCCATCATCAGAAAACGGTCCTCGTCGATTATGAACTGCCGGACCGCGCCGTCGGTTTCGTGATGGGTCACAACATGCTCGACGAGTACTGGGACACCAATGACCATCTGGCAGTGAAGCGTGACAAGGACGCCAAACCCGCCCCCAACAAGGGCCCGCGTGGCGATACCGCTCGTCAGGACATTTCAAGTCAGGTCAGCGGACCGATCCTGGAACACCTGCATCACAACTTCGCCAGCGCCTGGCGCAAGGAAACTGGCGAGGACCTGCTCGACCTGCGCCAAGCCAAAGCGGTAGGGCCGCAACTGCAATGCGCCCCGGACGCCACCCGACAAATCGCGCAGATCCTGCGCACCCAGGCTCAGGAGGGCAAGCGCGATATCGAAAAGCTCTACCTGCAAGCCGTCAACAACGCGACCCAGTTCATCTACATCGAGAACCAGTATTTCCGCTGGCCGCCTCTGGCCGAATTGATCAAGGCCGTCGCCGCCGGCCAGACCAAGGCCGGGCGCGACCCCGCCATACATGGCCCCTTGCACCTGTTTGTGATCACCAATGCAAGCGCAGCCGGCATAGGCTCCGGCACCGTGAACACTCAACGCATGCTCGAAAGCCTCGGGCGCGGCCATACCATGCCTGCAATCACCAAGTTACGGCGGATTGAAAAGGCAAAAGTCGAGGCCGCTGCGCTGGAGTCCGGCCTGGGCGAACGCCTGGAGCAGCATGCCCTGGTCACGCTAACGAAACTCACCGACGCATTGGGCGGAACCGATCTCAGCGACGAGGCCAGGGAGGCCCAGCGGCGCAAGAATCTGGACAACGATTTGCGCAAAGGCTCACTCCAGAGCCAAATCGAGGCAATCGAGAAGGAGACTTTTGCCCAGCTCCCGGAATTACCCGGCCTGAAAGTCCATGTGTGCTCACTGGTCGCTCCCGACTCGCCCGCTGGCAAAAAATGGATGGAGGTGTACATCCACTCCAAGCTGATGATCGTCGACGATGTGTTCACCACTCATGGTTCGGCCAACATCAATACGCGCAGCATGCAGGTGGATAGCGAACTGAACATTGCGCATGAGTGGGCGAGTGTGACGCAGGCGATGCGGCGTCGGTTGTGGGGGATGCATACGAATGGATTGGGCGCACAAGATGATCCGAAGGAGGCGTTCGAAGCGTGGGAAGAAATAATCAATCGGAACAAAGGTCTTCAATCCAGACAATTGACTCCCTACGCCCCCCTCGTCGAGTTCTATTTCGGCGAATCCGACCTGTCGGACCTCGACTGATGCGACGGCTCTTGTTGCTGTCTTGCCTGCTGCTGGTCGCGTGCGATACCAGCAACCCTACTACTTCGAGCAAGGAAACGCCCTTGAACCCTTTAACTGAAGTCAAGGCCAAGCTGGCTTTTAATTGTGTACATGAGCAGATCCCTGCGGCCTCCGCCGAGGTTGATGTGCTGTTCAAATACGCACGCTGGTTGCAAAAGAATAACCAACTCAAACAGGACAAGACTGTCGATGGAGAGATCGAGCGCTTATATCGCATCGCCAGTGAAAACGGACACTACAAGGCCAATATCAATCTGCAGAACGGTGCGATGCGTGGTTTCTTCAAACTCCGCGGTGAAGAGCATTTGCGCATGAGTGAACAACTGATCAGCGCGGGCGTGGCGACTGGCTATTACTTTGTCGGTATCTTCCTGCAGCACGGCGCAGCCGGATTGCAGCAGGATCACGAAATGGCGTTGCGTTACTACCGCAAAGCCGCTGATGAAGGTAATCCGCTGGCTCAAGCCTATGTCGCAGACAAGTTGGCGCCGATCAACATTGCCCCGGACGTTGCCCGGCAAATGCGCCGTTGCGCTGGGAAGCAAGGAAACGGTAAAGCTGCAAGAGCACTAGGTGTTGATTTGTCGATAGATGGGCATTTTCAAGAGGCGCTCGAAGCATTCCAACTTGGGGCAACTGCCGGTGACAGCACTTCGGCGTCTTTTTTGAGCAAAGGCTTCCGTGGTCCCAAACCAGATAATCTGCTGCACTACCTAGGGCAACAGGAAGACCTCGAACGCGCCGACCGCTACGAAAAAATCTGGAAAATCCTATCGGGTTACTCCTACGCCAATCCCAAGGTCCCCGAGATCAACGAGATCGTCCCTCTGCCGCCCGCCACGTTGCCCGCCTGGGACGGCAAACTGCAATGGCTCGAAGAACGCCTGGCCAATGTCCCGCCAGAAAAGCCCAGCGAAGCGCTGATTCACCAACTGGCCAAGGCCAAAATTCTCGAACCCGCCACCGGCCGGCCCATGCCGGGCTCCCCGGCCTTTATAACGATCGACTACATCAAAAGACCGATCTGCAACAGCGGCCAAGCCTGCACGCATACCGGTTATTGGCTGGCGGAAAGTATCGCCGGTCAATCCTGGTCGCGCCTGGAACAAGGCGAGCCTCGGCGCTTCGAGAAGGGCGAGATCATGCCGACCCTTAACGTACGGCATCGGCAAAGCCGATTTCTGCTCGCCGACCGAGTGACGGTCGAGGAGGAAAATATCGAATGGAGGCTGCTCGGTGAAGCCTGAGTATTTATGGGGTTGTTGGATGTTCATTGCCTTGACCGGTTGTGGCGCCAACAGTGCCGAACCTTTGTCGGTGGGCGTTGTAAACCCGCTCACCGATATCAACGTTAATCTCGCCTTCACCTGCCAACACGAGACAATTTCGGCGCTGCCTGCAGAGGCCGATGTGCTGTTCAAATATGCGCGCTGGTTGCAAAAGAACAACCAGCTCAAGCAGGACAAGACTGTCGATTCAGAGATTGAGCGCCTGTACCGCATCGCCAGTGAGAATGGCCATTACAAGGCCAATATCAATCTGCAGAACGGTGCCATGCGCGGGTATTTCAGACTCCGCGGTGAAGAAAGTCTGCGCATGAGTGAACAACTGATCAACGCGGGAGTGGCGACGGGCTATTACTTTGTCGGTATCTACCTGGAGCACGGCGTGGCTGGGTTGCAGCAGGATCACGAAATGGCGTTGCGTTACTACCGCAAAGCTGCTGATGAAGGTAGTGCGCTGGCTCAGGCGTATGTCGCAAACAAGTTGGCGCCGATCGATATTGCGCCGGACATTGCCCGGCAGATGCGCCGCTGTGCGGCCGAGCAGGGACACGGTGATGCAGCCACCGACTTAGGTGTTGACTTGTCGACAGATGGGCATTATCAGGGGGCACTTGAAGCATTCCAACTCGGAGTGGCCGCTGGAGATGAGACTTCAGCCGGTTTTATTGAGGAGGGATTTCGAGGGCCAGAACCTACGAATGAATTGCACTACCTCGGTCAACAGGAAGACCTCGAACGCGCCGATCGCTACGAAAAAATCTGGAAAATCCTCTCGGGCTACTCCTACGCCAATCCCAAGGTCCCCGAGATCAACGAGATCGTCCCGCTGCCCCCTGCCAAACTGCCCGCCTGGGACGGCAAGCTCAAATGGCTTGAAGAACGTCTGGCCAATGTCCCACCTGAAAAACCCAGCGAAGTGCTGATCAACCAACTGGCCAAAGCCAAGCTTCTGGATCCGGCCACTGGACAGGGACTACCGGGATCGCCTGCATTCAGCCAATCTCATTTATCGGCACCGAACTGCTACAGCGGCCAAGTCTGTCCGGTAAGTGGGTACTGGAAGGTTGGCTGGCTTCCCCGTCACCACTCAGTAGACAGGAGCGTCGCTCGGTATTTCAAACAGGGCGAGATCTTGCCGACGCAGTTGGTCGAGCACTACCAGAGGCGCACTTGGCCCTTTTCCGACAAGATCACACGACAAGAACAAGCGGTTGTCTGGTACCTGCTTGGGTGACACGTCGATATCGCGCCGTGTCGCTATTAAGGTGCGCCCCCCAGGTCGGGAGCGTCCCCGGCATGCATGGCCCCTTGCACCTGTTCGTGATCACCAATGCCAGTGAAGACAGGGTAGGGCTAGGGGTGTAGCGCCCCAGTTTCTTTAGACCACTCTGTAGGAGCTGCCGCAGGCTGCGATCTTTTCATTTGGGATGTCGCTACAATCGGCTCCTTTCCCCCAGGAGAAGACTTCCATGAGCGCTTCCCACCGCCGTCCGGTTCCCCTGTCCAAGGCTTATCGTCTGCTCAATCATGGCCCGACCGTGCTGGTCAGCGCCGCCCACGATGGCCGGCGCAATATCATGGCGGCAGCCTGGGCCATGCCGCTGGACTTCGAACCACCGAAAATTGCCGTGGTGCTGGACAAGTCCACCTGGACTCGCCAGTTGCTGGAAGCCTCGGGCACGTTTGTGTTGAACGTTCCTTGCGCTGCCCAGGCCGACATTGTGCAGACCGTTGGTTCGACCTCCGGCCTGGAATTGACCCAGGGCCAGGGGCGCGACAAGTTCGCGACCTACGACTTGCAGACCTTCACCGGTGAATCGGTCGATGCGCCGATGCTCGAAGGCTGCGTGGCCTGGCTGGAATGTCGCCTGTTGCCGGAGCCGAACAACCACCAGCAATACGATCTGTTCCTGGCCGAAGTGATTGCCGCCCAGGCCGACGAGCGCGTGTTCAGCGAAGGGCGCTGGCACTTCGAAGGCCAAGATGCCTTGCGCACCTTGCACCATGTGGCGGGCGGGCACTTCCTGACCATTGGCGAGCCGGTGGACGGCAAGACCTTACAGCCTTAAGGTTTCGACTATTCAGGTTGTAAGCACATTCACCAGGAGGCCAGGCGATGAAAAAACTGCGTGTAGGGATAATCTTTGGCGGGCGTTCGGCAGAGCACGAAGTGTCGCTGCAGTCGGCGAAGAATATTGTCGATGCCCTCGATCGCTCGCGCTTCGAGCCGGTGCTGATCGGCATCGACAAACAAGGCCACTGGCACCTCAACGACCCTTCCAACTTTTTGCTGAATCAGGAAAACCCGGCGCTGATCGCCCTCAATCAGTCCAATCGCGAGCTGGCCGTGGTGCCAGGAAAAGCCAGCCAGCAACTGGTGGAAACCACCAGTCAGGAAATGCTCGGCCATGTCGATGTGATCTTCCCGATCGTCCACGGCACCCTGGGTGAAGACGGTTGCCTGCAAGGTTTGCTTCGCATGGCCGATCTGCCGTTTGTCGGCTCCGATGTGCTCGGCTCGGCCGTGTGCATGGACAAGGACATCAGCAAGCGTCTGCTGCGTGATGCCGGCCTGGCCGTGACGCCGTTCGTGACATTGACCCGCGCCTCGGCGGCTCGCACCGGGTTTGCCGAGGTTCAGTCCCGGCTCGGTTTGCCGCTGTTCGTCAAGCCGGCGAACCAGGGCTCTTCCGTGGGCGTGAGCAAGGTCACCGACGAGGCTGAATACAGCGCAGCGGTGGAGCTGGCGTTGAGTTTCGATACCAAGGTGTTGATCGAATCTGCCGTCAGCGGCCGAGAGATTGAATGCGCAGTGCTCGGCAATGAAGAGGCGATCGCCAGTGGTTGCGGCGAGATTGTGGTACGCAGCGGGTTCTATTCCTACGACAGCAAATACATCGACGACACGGCCGCAGAAGTCGTGGTGCCGGCCAATATCAGCGTCGAGGCCAGCGAGCGCATTCGCGCCCTGGCCGTTGAGGCGTTCCAGGTGCTGGGGTGCTCTGGCCTGGCCCGTGTCGATGTGTTCCTGACCGACAGCGGCGAAGTGCTGATCAACGAAATCAACTCGCTGCCCGGTTTCACCCGCATCAGCATGTACCCGAAATTGTGGCAGGCCACTGGCATGACCTACAGCGAGCTGGTGACGCGGTTGATCGAACTGGCGCTGGAAAAACATCAGGTTCGGCAGGGGTTGAAGATCAGTCGATAGGTGCGCGGCTGAAGTTCGCTTGCTCAAAAACAAAAGGTTCTTCACGCATTCCTTGGGGAATTGTAGGAGCCGGCTTGCCGGCGATTGACTCAGGTGCGCCACGTTTATCCAGTTCCCCCGCGTTATCGTTAACCACCATCGCTGGCAAGCCAGCTCCTACAAGGGACCGTGCCCACGCTGAAAATGAAGCGACCCGGAAAACTGTAGGAGCCGGCTTGCCGGCGATGGGCTCAAACGCGCCGCGTTTATCCGGTTTACACGCGTTACCGTTAACCACCATCGCTGGCAAGCCAGCTCCTACAGGAGACCGCGTCCGAGTCGAAAGTGAAGTGAGCTCCAGACCAGTGAAGGCCCCAAAAAAGGGCCTGCTCTCCGGCAGGCCCTTCTTCATTCCAGCGCGTGACTCAATCCCCCAGCGCTTGCCCCTCACGCCGCGGATCTGCACCTCCCGTCAGTGACGGTTTGCCCTGGGCGTCCTTGACCCGAACAATCGCCTGGGTGCCGCTGGTCATGTCGATTTCGCTCACGCTGTGCCCTTTGTCTTTCAGCGCCTGAATCAGCGCGGGGCTGAACTGGCCCTGTTCCAGTTCGGTCGGGCCGTTGCGGCTGCCGAAGTTGGGCAGGTTGATGGCCGCTTGCGCATCGAGATTCCAGTCGAGCAGGCCGATGGTGGATTTGGCCACGTATTCGATGATTTGCGAGCCGCCAGGGGAGCCGACAGTGGCGAGGAATTCGCCGCTCTGGCGGTCGAAGATCAGGGTCGGCGCCATGGACGAGCGCGGGCGTTTGCCGGGTTCGACGCGGTTGGCGACTTTCTGCCCGTTTTCCTCGGGGATGAACGAGAAGTCGGTCATCTCGTTATTGAGCATGAAACCCTGAACCATGATGTGCGAGCCAAACGCTGACTCGATGGTGGTGGTCATCGACACGGCGCCGCCTGCGTCATCGACGGCCACCACTTGCGAGGTGGAAATCCGCAGTGGCGAACGGTCCGGCGCATAGGCCACCTGGATGCCCGGCGGTGTGCCGGGTTTGGCCGTGCCCATGCTGCGTTCGCCGATCAGGGCGGCGCGGCTGGCGAGGTAGGCCGGGTCGACCAGGCCTTTGACCGGCACGGGCACGAAGTCGCTATCGGCCAGGTACTGCGCGCGGTCAGCGTAGGCCAGGCGCTCGGCTTCCGAGATCAGGTGCACGGCTTGCGGGTCGGGTTCGCTGCCGGCCGGGGCTGTGGTCTTGACCGGCTTCAGCGGTGCCAGCGCCAGGCGCTTGTCGCGAGCCTCCAGGGCTTGCAGCGTGCCGAGGATCTGCGCCACGGCGATCCCGCCCGAGGACGGTGGTGGCATGCCGCAGACTTGCCAGCGCTTGTAGTCGGTACACAGCGGTGCGCGTTCCTTGGCCTGGTAGTTGGCGAGATCGGTCAGGGACAGGCTGCCGGGGTTGGCGTGGCCCTGAACCTTGGCGGCGATTTCCTCGGCGACCGGGCCTTTGTACAGGGCATCCGGGCCTTCGTGGGCGATGCGTTTGAACACGGCCGACAGTGCCGGGTTCTTCAGGTGGGTACCGACGGCTTTCGGGCTGCCATCGGCATTGCGAAAGTAAGCCATCATTTCCGGCGAGCGTGGCATGGACGAATCCGCAGCGATCAACTGGTGCAGGCGTGGTGAAATGGCGAAGCCTTGTTCGGCGAGCTGGATCGCCGGTTCGAACAGCTGCGCCCAAGGCAGGCGTCCGTGTTTTTGATGGGCCAGTTCCAGGGCACGCAATACGCCGGGCGTGCCCACCGAGCGGCCGCCAATCTGTGCCTGGGTGAACCCCATTGGTTGTCCATTGGCTTGCAGGAAAAGCTTCTCGGTGGCACCGGCCGGGGCGGTTTCACGGCCGTCGTAGGTGCGCACGGCCTTGCCATCCCAGAGTACGATCAATGCGCCGCCGCCGATGCCCGACGACTGTGGTTCGACCAGCGTCAACACCGCTTGCATCGCAATCGCGGCATCGATGGCCGAGCCGCCCCGGCGCAGCATCTCCCGCCCGGCCTCGGCCGCCAGCGGGTTGGCCGCCGCGGCCATGAATTTCTCGGCGTGTTGAGTTTTCAGGTCGGTGCGGAAGCCGGAAGCGCTTTCCGGGGCGAGCGGCAGCGTCGGCACTGAAGCGTTGTTGCACGCGGCCAGGGTCAAGGCACTGACGACCAGTGCCAGGGCAGGCAGGTGATGGCGGCGCAAAGCGAAGGTTGAAAACACGTGGGGTACTCCGTCCGTTGGATCTACGATCAGTGGACTTTATCGGCCGACCGGGAGGGACGCAAACCGGGTCCCACGGCACTGACGTTTTTGTCCTTCATCAATGGCAGGAATTTCTGTAGGGTCGTTGCCAACAGGCAGGCCAGAAAATCAACAAGAGGCAGACATGCAGACAGAATTTCCCACACAGCCCGGCTACCGCACCCAGCGTGAACAGTTCCTGGCCGCAGCGGCTGCCGCAGGCGCAACCTTGACTGAATACCCACACCCGCTCAAAGGTCCGTTCGGTGAGTCGCTGAGTACCGATGTGGCGGTGTTGGGTGATCCGGGCGCCAAGCGTCTGTTGATTGCGCTGAGCGGCACTCACGGGGTTGAAGGCTTCTATGGCTCGGGCTGCCAGATCAAATGGCTGCAGGAGTTGGGCAAGCGTTCCCTGCCAAAGGATGTCGCCGTGGTCATGATCCATGCCATCAACCCCTGGGGCATGGCGTGGTTGCGTCGGGTCAACGAAGACAACATCGACCTGAACCGCAATCACCTGGATTTCCAGCGATCGCTGCCGGACAACCAGGCCTACAACGCCCTGCATGAAATCTATGCCTGCCCGCAGTTGCACGGTCCCGAGCGTGAGCGTGCCGATGCCTTGCTCGACGAGCAGATTCGCCTGCATGGCTGGCCAGCGGTGATGTCGATTGTCGAGGGCGGTCAGCATGCTCACCCCGATGGCCTGTTCTACGGCGGGCTGGCGCCGAGCTGGTCGAACCGCACGCTGCACCGGATCGTGCAAAAGCACGTGGCCCATGCCGAAGTGGCCATGTGTTTCGACTTGCACACCGGTGCGGGTGAATACGGTCATCCGATGCTGCTGACCATCACCGAGTCCGCCTATCCGGCGCTGCCGGATGCGCAGGCGATCTACGGGCCGTGGCTCTACAGCCTGCAAACCGGCGCCGACACCCTGAGCGAAACCGGCGTGGCGGCAACGGCCACCGGTTACACCTCGCAGGCGTTGATCGATGCGCTGCCGCAGGTACGGTTGATGCCTTTTGTCATCGAGTGCGGGACATATCCGGGGCCGGACGTTCACCGCCATTTACGCGATGACCACTGGCTGCATCTGTATGGCAATCCGGGTGACGCAACAGGGCGCGGGATCAAGTTGAATCTGCTGGAGCAGTTCTATCCGGCCGATAGCGATTGGCAGTCGATGGTCTGGTTGCGCACGTGGCAGATCTGGGAGCGGGCGTTGTCGGCGTTGCCGACATTGTAGGAGCGAGCTTGCTCGCGATGGTCGTTAACGATAACGCGTGTTTACTGGTTAAACGCGGCGCTCTTGAGTCCATCGCGAGCAAGCTCGCTCCTACAGGGATATAAAAACGAGGCATAAAAAAACGGCCTACCTTTCGGTAAGCCGTTTTTAGTACTTGGTGGCTACACAGGGACTTGAACCCCGGACCCCAGCATTATGAATGCTATGCTCTAACCAACTGAGCTATGTAGCCAAGTGGCGCGCATTATTCACCGGTAACGGGGATGCGTCAAGCATAAATCTAAAATATTTCTCTGCGCTTTCAACCGTTTATCAAAATCTCTCATCCAAGCAGTGGTGAAGGGCAGCGCTGGAACCATCGGCTGGCCTGTTCGTACGCGTGCGCCAATTGCAGGACAGCGAAGTCGGCCTGGTGTCTGCCGATGATTTGCAGGCCCATCGGCAGGCCGCTGGCGTTGAAGCCGACCTGTACGTTGGCCACCGGGCAGCCGGACAAGGTGCCGGGAATCACCACCTCCATCCAGCGGTGATAGGTGTCCATGCTCACGCCTTCAATGGAAGCGGGCCACGCTTGGGTCTTGTCGAACGGGAATACCTGGGCGCTGGGCAGTAGCAGGTAGTCATATTGTTCGAACAGCCTGGAGATCGCCCGATACCAGTCGCTGCGCGTCACTGACGCGGCAAACACTTCGCTGGCCGAGAGTTTCAGGCCGTTTTCCACTTCCCAGCAGGCTTCCGGTTTCAACAGCGCACGCTTTTGCGGGTCGGCATAGGTCGCGCCCAACGAGCCGGCGACCATCCAGTGGCGCAAGGTTCGCCAACTGCTCCACAGCTTCTCTGGCGCGAATTCGGATTGAACCGGTTCAATGTGGCAACCCAGGCTTTCGAAGTCGGCAAAGGCCTTTTCGCACAGCGAGAGGATGCCTTTTTCCATCGGCAGGTAGCCGTTGAAGTCGCCGAGCCAGCCCAGGCGAGTGCCTTTGAAATCGCGATCCAGCGGCGCCGCAAAGGCACTGCCGGACTCGGCAATCGACAGTGGCGCCCGCGCATCGGCCCCGGCCTGCACCGACAACAGCAACGCAGCATCGCGCACGCTGCGCGCCATGGGGCCTTCGTAGCCGAGTTGGTCGATAAACAGGTCGGCACTGTCATCGAAGGGCACGCGGCCCTGGGACGGACGGAAACCGAAGATGTTGTTGAACGCGGCCGGATTGCGCAGCGAACCCATCATGTCGCTGCCATCGGCCACCGGCACCAGGTGCATGGCCAGTGCTGCCGCTGCGCCACCGCTGCTGCCGCCAGCGGTCTTGCTCGGGTCGTAGGCGCAACCGGTCGCACCGAACAGCGGGTTATAGCTTTGCGAGCCAAGGCCGAATTCCGGGGTGTTGCTCTTGCCAATGATGATCGCGCCGGCGCCCTTGATCCGCTCGACCATGATGCCATCGCGTTCGGGGATGAAGTCCTTGTACAGCGGCGACCCCAGGGTGGTGCGGATGCCGCGCGTCAGAGACAGATCCTTGATGGCATGGGGCAGGCCGTGCATCCAGCCACGGTATTGACCGCGGGCCAGCTCGGCATCACGGATATCCGCCTGGGCCAACAGGTCCTCAGGCGCTTGCAGGCTCACCAGTGCATTGACCTGCGGATTGAAGCGTTCGATATGGGCAAGATAAGTCTGCATCACTTCCCGGCAGGAAACCTGACGCAGGCGGATGCGTTCGGCGAGCTCATGGGCCTGCAACAGGACCAGTTCGCTGATGTTATTGGAGTTCATTGCAAGCGGCCTTTCAGACGGCTGGAAAAACGCCCCGCCTTTGCGTCGGGGCGGTGGAGATCAACGCATCAGGTTGGTCCAGAGACGGTCGGCCAGGCGGATCGCGCCTTCGCCGCAGGTCTTGCTGAACACCACCTGGGTGCCTTCGGGAATGTGCAGTTCCGGCGCGTCCTTGAGGCCAGCGTCGAGGAACGGCGCCACACCCTTGATCGGGCTCTGGTGCTTGAGGAAGTTTTGGGTCATCGCCGCGTTTTCAGGCTGGCTGAGGAACGCGATGAACGCCTTGGCGTTCGCCGGGTTCTTGCTGCCGGTCGGGATGACCATGTTGTCGACCCAGGCCAGTACGCCTTCTTTCGGGTACAGGTATTTCAGGCTCGGTTTCATTTCCCGGGCGCGCATCGACGAGCCGCCCCAGAAGGTCGACATGTCGATTTCACCGGATGCCAGGTTTTCGCGGATCGAGCCAGCCTTGGAACTGTAGGTTTTGACGAAGGGTTTCTGCGCCTTGAGCAGGGTCAGGATCTGCTGCATCTGCTTCGGATCTTCACTGCACAGCGGAATGTTCAGGTACAGGCTGGCCATGTCCACCACGTCACTGACCGAGTCGAACATGTTGATTCGCCCTTGCAGCTCGGCCGGTGGCTCGTAAAGCACCTTGAGGCTGTCGGCAGGGCCTTTGTAGCGTTCGGTATTGATCACCACGCTGGTGGTGCCCCAGATGAACGGTACGGAATAGGCGCCTTCCGGGTCCCAGGTCGGCTTTTTCAGGTTGTCGACGACGCCGGCATAGTAAGGCTCGTTGACCGGATCGAAACGCTCCAGCAGTTTTTCCTTGATCAGGATCGGAATGAACTGGTGGGACGGGATCGCCACGTCATAACCGGCGCCGCCCTGTTTCAATTTGGCCAGCAGGGTTTCGTTGGAGTCGTAGGAGTCGACGGTGACTTCAATGCCGGTCTGCTTCTGGAATTTGGCGAGAATTTCCGGCGAAAAGTAACCGCTCCAGCTCACCACGTTGAGTTTTTCCGCGGCCTGAACACTGCCGGCCATGGTCAGCGGCAAGGTCAGGAACAACGAAGCGCCGATGCTTTTAATCCACTTGCTCATGCTATTTCCCCACAGTACGTAGAAGGTTCAGGATTTCTTTTTGCCCAGCAGATAGGAAAGGGTTACGAACAGCACCGAGACGCCCAGGATCAAGGTCGACACGGCGTTGACGTCGGGTGTCACGCCCATGCGCAACAGGCCGAAAATGAAGATCGGCAATGTCGTGGTGCCGGCCTGGGAGACCATCATCGAGATCACGAAGTTATCCAGCGAGACGATGAAGGCCAGCATCAGCCCGGAGAAAATCCCCGGCATCAGCAGCGGCAGCGTGACCTTGCGAAAGGTGCGCCACGGGCCGGCGTAGAGGTCGGCCGAGGCCTGTTCCAGAGACAGGTCCATGTCGTTCAGGCGGGCGCGGATCGGCAGGAAGGCAAACGGAATACAGAACACCGTGTGCGCGATGATCAGGTTGCCGTAGCCCAGGGACAGGCCGATGGTGGAGAACAGCGCCAGGGTGGCGACGCCGACCACGATTTCCGGCAGTACCAGAGGCAACATGATCGCGCCCATGGACAGTTGCAGACCCTTGAATTTCGCACCCCGCGAAGTGCCGAGGGCGGCGAGGGTGGCGATGGCCGTGGCGACCATGCTGGCGCAGACCGCGATCAACAGGCTGTTGCCAGCCGCCTGGCGCAGGGCCTGGTTGGCGAAGGCCGCGCGATACCAGTCGAGGCTGAAGCCGGTCCACACCGTGGCCGACTGGTTGGCGTTGAACGAGAACACCACCAGCACCACGATCGGCGCGTAGAGGTACAGGTAGAACAGGAAACTGAATCCGCCGAAGCCGGGGAAGTCCTGCACGCCCAGCGTATTGCGTTTGAACAGACCAATCATCACGCACCTCCCTTGGCGATGCGCTGGCGTTCGGCACGCAAGGCATAAACCGTCAGTACCAACATCACCGCGGCCATCAGCACCAGCGAAAGCGCCGCGCCGAACGGCCAGTTACGTGCATCGCTGAACTGCCGGAAAATCAGGTTGCCGAGCATCATCCGCGTGCCGCCGCCGAGCAGTTCCGGGGCGATCATCGCGCCCAGGCAAGGCACGAAGGTGAGGATGGCGCCGGCGATAATGCCCGGCTTGGCGATAGGCAACACCACTTTGCGCAAGGTCCGGACGCGTCCCGCATAGAGGTCCTGAGCGGCCTCGAGCAGGCGGGTATCCATCTTCTCCAGCGTGGCGTAGATCGGCAGCACGACGAAGGGCGCATAGGTGTAGACCAGCCCCAGCAGCACCGCGCCGTCGGTGTAGAGCAGTTGCAACGGCTGGTCGATGACCCCGAGGCCCATCAGGCTGTTGTTGATCACCCCGGTGTTGCGCAGCAGCAGAATCCAGGCGTAGGTGCGGATCAACAGGTTGGCCCAGAACGGCACGGTGATCAGGAAGATCAGCAGGCCACGGCGATGCGCAGGCTGCATGGCCAGCCACACGGCGACCGGAAAGCCGATCAACAGGGTGATGAGCGTGGTCAGCCCGGCGATGCCGATGGAGCGCAGGGCGATGATCAGATAGGAGTCGGCAAACGCCAGGCTGTCGTCCAGTTGTCGCTCGAACAACAGCGAGGTGTAGGCGTCGCTGCTGAAGACCTTGTTCACCCCGCCGTAGGGGTTGGCTTCCATCAGCGAGTAACCGATGACGATCAGGATCGGCACGATCAGAAACAGGCCGATAGCAATCAGCGCGGGGCTGACACCGAGAAAACTCTGGAAGGCCCGCCGACGTTCCAGCGTGTTGGCAATCGGTAATGCGTGCATGGCAATTCCTCGTGCTCAATCGTGCAGGACGCTGGCGCTGCCCTGGTCGAACAACAGACCGGCCTGGCTGCCGACGGCGAAGCGTTTGCTCTGGTCGACGCAGTTGGGGGTGCGCACGGTGAGGCGCGAACCGTCGCTCAGGCTGACCTGGTATTGCAGGTCGGTGCCGAGGTAGATCTGCGCTTCGATCCGACACGGCAGAGCGTTGCCCGTGCTGGCAGGCACCAGATGCAAACGCTCGGGGCGCACGGACAGTGCGACGTTGGCGCCGACTCGCACATCGCTGCACGGCTGTGCGGGCAGCGGATGACCGGCCGGGCCGGCGAACCAGGCCAGGCCGTCTTCGACGCGGGTGACCGTGCCTTCGATGAAGTTGGTTTCACCAATGAAGTCGGCGACAAAGCGATTGCGCGGGCGTTCGTAGATGTCTTCCGGACGACCGACCTGCTGCACTTCGCCTTCGGACAACACGGCAATGCGGTCGGACATGGTCAGCGCTTCTTCCTGGTCGTGGGTGACGAAGATGAAGGTGATGCCGGTGCGCGCCTGAATGGTTTTCAGCTCTTCGCGCATGGCCTGGCGCAGCTTGAGGTCGAGGGCCGAGAGCGGTTCGTCGAGCAGCAAGACTTTGGGATGCGGCGCCAAGGCGCGAGCGAGGGCGACGCGCTGCTGCTGACCGCCGGACAGTTGCGCCGGCTTGCGGTTGGCAAAGCGCTCCATCTGCACCAGGGCGAGCATCTCGCGCACCCGTTCGGCCATCTGCGTTTTGTTCAGGATCTTGCCCATCGGGTGGGATTCAAGACCGAAGGCCAGGTTCTCGGCGATGGTCATGTGCGGGAACAGCGCGTAATGCTGGAACACCGTGTTGACCGGGCGCTGGAACGGCGGGCGGTCGGCGATGTTTTCGCCGTAGAGCAGAATCTCGCCTTCGGTAGGGAATTCGAACCCGGCGATCATCCGCAGGAGCGTGGTCTTGCCGCAGCCCGAAGGGCCGAGAAGGGTGAAGAATTCGTTGTCGCGAATGTCCAGGTCGATGCTTTTGAGCGCCACCGGGCCAGTCTTTGGATCACCGTAGACTTTGCGCACTGAGCGGATGGACACCGCCAGCGTTTGCAGCGAATGCAGGGCATTCATGCGTTACCTCCGATTCCCCCATCGTCCGCGAGTGCTGCAAACAGCCGGGCCGTCGGACCATGGATATTATTTTTCTGGGCAGGATCGAGATTGCGTTCGAGTGTTGTAACCAGCTGTTTTTTTGTTCTGCTGTGGCTTGATTATCAGCGAGGGGTTGCGGGGGCGAAACTTCAATTTTAACATAGGGGTTGTTAAAAAATTTAACAGCAGAAGGCGTCCAGAACCATGCCTGACCAGCGTTTGCCACCCCTCAACGCGGTGCGTGCCTTTGATGCCGCGGCCCGCCTGGGCAGCTATGTCGAAGCCTCGAAAGCCCTGCACGTGACCCAGCCGGCCATCGGCCGCCACGTGAAGTTGCTGGAAGACTGGCTGGGCATCCAACTCTTCGAGCGCACCTCTCGCGGGGTCAACCTGACGGCGGCGGGGCAGAAGTACCACCGCAAGATCGCCGCTGCCCTGCAGCTGATCATCGAAGCCGGCAAGGAGGCGCAGCCCAAACACGCCGAGCGCTGGCTGCGCATCATGGTGGTGCCGGGGTTCGCCAAGCGCTGGCTGATGCCGCGCATCGAGGCCATGCGTCACCTGCGCCCGGGTTTGAAGTTCGCCATCGAACCCAATTCGACCTTTACCGAAGTGGATGGCAAAAGCGCTGACCTGGGCATCGTCTACGGGGTGGACGGCCAATATGCCCACTCCCGCACCAGCCTGATCTGTCCTCGGGTGTTTCCGATCTGTTCCCCCGACTATCTGGCCAGCGTCGAGCCCATCGACAGCCCCGCGGACCTGGTGAAACACAACCTGATCCACGTCGATGACGGCGAGTGGTGGAACCTGTGGTTCGCCGCCAACGACCTCGATATCCACCTCAATTCGGACATGCTCTACGTCAACAACGACCACGCGCTGTCGGTGGCCGAGAGCGGACAGGGCATTGCGCTGGCCAACGAAGTGCTGGTGCGCGAAGAACTCCATAGCGGCAAGCTGGTGCGGGTGGTGGACGCGCAAGTGAAGCTGGAAAGCTATCGGGTACTCACGCCGTCCGCCGAGCTCTCGGCGGACGTGGTGTGGTTTATCGACTGGCTCAAGACCGAACTGGAGCAGGATTTCCCGGAAGCGGTGATCCGCGCCTGAGCAGGGCTGCCGGATTCAACTCAAGCGGAAGCGCCCGGTGTTGTCGCTTAACGCTTTGCTGCCCTGACTCAGGGTGTCCGCTGCCTGGTTCACCGCGCGGGCTCCTTCGAGCAAACGTAGCGCGGCCTGATCGACCTGCTGGATATTGCCGCTGACCTCGTCGGCAGTACTGGCCTGCTCTTCCACCGCCGTGGCGATGTGCGCCAGGGTATCGGTGACACTCTGCACGGCACTGGCGATTTCCCCGAGCCGTTCGCCAAGGCCGGTGACCGCTTGTGCATCACTCTCTGCCTGAGTGCACGCGGCCTCCATCAGGTTGACGGCCTCGTTCACGGTGTGACGCAGGCTGTCGACCGTGCCGGCAATCTGTGCGGTCGACGATTGAGTGCGCTGCGACAGGCTGCGTACTTCATCGGCCACCACCGCAAAGCCACGTCCTTGTTCGCCCGCCCGTGCTGCCTCGATGGCGGCGTTGAGTGCCAGCAGGTTGGTCTGCTCGGCGACGCCGCGAATGGTGTCGACCACCAGTTGAATCTGCTGTCCTTGCTCGCTGACCCGGCCCAGTGCCGCCGCGGTTTCGTTCAGGCGTTGGTTGAGCTGCTGGATGCTCGCGGTGGTGCGCTGGCTGTCGCGGCTGCTGTCGGCGGCAATGCGCCGGGTGTGCTGGGCGCTGCCGGACGCCTGTTCGCAACTGTGGGCGACCCCTTGTGAGGTGGCGGCCAGTTGCGTCGCCGCCGCGGCAATCTGGCTGATCTGCAACTGCTGGGCTTCGACTTCGCCCAGGGCGTCACTGGAGTGATGGTTGAGGGATTGCACCGCGTGGCTCAGTTGCAGGGTTTCGTGATCCACGCCTTGCAGGCTAGTGCGCAGTTGCACCACGGCGACGTTCAGCGCGGTGCTGATGACCGCCAGTTCGTCCCGTCCCTGAACCGGTACTTGCAGGCTCAGATTGCCATCGCGCAAGGCCTCGGCCAGCACCGTGATGCCGCTGGCGCTGCGGCGGATCGAAGCCTGCAAACAGATGAACAGATACAGCGCAGCCAACAGCAGGCAGCCGAACACGGCGGCCACCACAATGAACTGGCGGATCGCCGAGCCGTGGTAGTAATCCAGGCGTTGATCCAGCGACACCAGCGACTGCTGGCGCAACGAGGCGAGGTCAGAGAGCAGGGCGTCGAGACTGCGTTCGAAGTCCTCCGGCTTGAGGTTGATGCTGCCGCCGAACACGCCGTCATCCAGCACCTTCAGGCCCGCATCGAGGCGCTTGAGGCTGTCATGGTATTGCCCGGCCCAGGTTTGCAGGGCGCTGGGCAAGCGCGCTTCGAGCAGGCCAGCGGTTTTCACCAACTGCTCTCGTGCATCGCCGATGCGGCTGCGCAAGTCGCGCAGTTGCAGGCGGCTTTGCAGGGTGAACTGCCCGGACACGACCGAGGCTTGACCCACCGCCGCAAGACGACCGACCCGTTCGATCAGGTCGGGTGCGTGTTGGGTGGAGATCTGCGTCAGCAGATAAGTCTCCAGCCACGGTGCCAGTGTCAGGCGATTGTCCATGGCGATCTGCTCGCGCAAGGCTTGCAGGGCGCTCAGGGCGTTGGTGAAGCGATCGTAGCCATCCGGCCACCAGCCGACGCTGCTCAGGCTTTTTGAGTCGAGGCCATCGAGGGCGGTTTGCAGGGCCTGATAACGGTTCAGTGTTTCGCTCTCGGCCGCTTCTTTTTGCAGGGCATTGCCCAACTCGACTGTGGCCTGGCTGACGGCGGGTTGGACCGCATCGAAGGCGGCCATCGCGGCGAGGGTGGCCGGTGTCGGCTGGCGATTGGTTTCCGTGGCGCGCCAGCGTGCGGCGCGATCGCGCTGGGCGGCGAGCAGGTCATCCAGTGCATCAAGAGCCAGCAATTGCCGCACCCCGGCACGTTCGCCGGAGATCAGGCTGAGTTTGTCGCGATAGTCCTGGCCGATCATCCACAGGCTGCCGGCCAGCGGCAGGATAAACAGCAGAAACAACAGCTGGAATTTGCGCGCAAAGCCAAAACGCCCCAGCAACCCGATCCCCGGTGATAAAAAAGCCTGCATGCCCCAAGACTCCTCTGGACACCACGCACCATTGGCGTGCGTCGGAGGTTGTTGCACCGCCGACTCGTGCCCTCTAAAAAGGCCTCGAAAGTTCACCCTTGTCCGCTCTGTAGGCTGACTCTGTGGTGAAACTTCCCATTGTCGGTCTCCTTTGTGAGGAAGCCGCGTTCAAGCCGACAAAGAAGGCAAGATTCAGACCATGGCGTTGCGCCATCAATGTTGTGGCGATGAAAATCGAGGTCGTTAGCAGGCTAAGGGGATGGCGTTGCTGCACTGAAAAATGGCACATTGGCGCACCTGCCCGTTTGTACCTCCTGTTGTCTGGAAATTCCCATGGCTATCAGCAACGCCCAGACCGGCTCAGTGCCGGCGTCCGCTACGCCCCAAAGCAGTCCCCTGGTGATGCGCATCATCGGTGCGGTGGCGCTGGCGCATTTGATCAACGACCTGATCCAGTCGGTGCTGCCGTCGATCTACCCGATGCTCAAGGCCAGCTATGGCCTGACCTTTACCCAGGTCGGCCTGATCACCCTGACGTTCCAGTTGACGGCCTCGCTGTTGCAGCCGTGGGTGGGTTACTACACCGATCGCCACCCCAAACCGTGGCTGCTGCCGGCAGGTACGGTCTGCACCCTGGTCGGCATTCTGATGATGTCGGTGGTCGGCAGCTTCCCGCTGATTTTGCTGGCGGCGGGCTTGATCGGCATCGGTTCTTCGACCTTCCACCCCGAAGCGTCCCGCGTGGCGCGACTGGCTTCGGGCGGGCGCTTCGGGCTGGCGCAATCGACCTTCCAGGTCGGCGGTAACGCAGGCTCGGCGTTCGGTCCGTTACTGGCGGCAGCGATCATCATTCCCTACGGTCAAGGGCACGTGGCCTGGTTCGGCCTGTTCGCGGTGTTTGCGTTGTTCGTGCTGTACCGGATCAGCCGCTGGTACGCCAACCACTTGAACCTGTTCAAGCTCAAGCAAGGTCAGGCAGCGACTCACGGCCTGTCCAAGGGCCGAGTGACCAGCGCGCTGGTGGTGCTTGGGTTGCTGGTGTTCTCCAAGTATTTCTACATGGCCAGCCTCACCAGCTATTTCACCTTCTACCTGATCGAGAAGTTCGACCTGTCGGTCGCCAGTTCGCAGTTGCACCTGTTCCTGTTCCTTGGTGCGGTAGCGGCGGGGACGTTCTTTGGCGGGCCGATCGGCGACAGGATCGGGCGTAAGGCAGTGATCTGGTTCTCGATCCTCGGCGTTGCACCGTTCACCTTGTTGCTGCCCCATGTCGACCTGTTCTGGACCAGCATCCTGAGCGTCGTCATCGGCTTCATCCTCGCCTCGGCATTCTCGGCCATCGTGGTGTACGCCCAGGAACTGGTGCCGGGCAATGTCGGGATGATCGCCGGGGTGTTCTTCGGTTTGATGTTCGGTTTCGGCGGGATTGGCGCGGCGTTGCTGGGGCACCTGGCGGATATTCACGGCATCGAATACGTGTACTACCTGTGTTCGTTCCTGCCGTTGTTCGGGGTGTTGGCGATCTTCCTGCCTCGGACCAAAAAGGCCTGACCCAACACACATCCCCTGTGGGAGCGGGCTTGCTCGCGAATGCGGTTCGTCAGCCACATGTACTTCGACTGACACTCCCTCTTCGCGAGCAAGCCCGCTCCCACAATGGGGCAGTGGTGTGGCGGATGATTGTTTCAGGCATAAAAAAGCCGCGTATCAAACGCGGCTTTTTCTTGGGCGTGTGGCTTACACGTTGAAGCGGAAGTGCATCACGTCGCCGTCCTTGACGATGTAATCCTTGCCTTCCAGACGCCATTTACCGGCTTCCTTGGTACCGGCTTCACCCTTGTACTGGATGAAGTCGTTGTAGGCGATCACTTCGGCGCGGATGAAGCCTTTCTCGAAGTCGGTGTGGATCACTCCAGCGGCTTGTGGTGCGGTGGCACCGACGCGCACGGTCCAGGCGCGGACTTCTTCAACACCGGCGGTGAAGTAGGTTTGCAGGTGCAGCATTTCGTAGCCAGCGCGGATCACGCGGTTCAGGCCAGGCTCTTCGAGGCCCAGGGCTTCGAGGAACATGTCTTTCTCTTCACCGTCGTCGAGCTCGGCGATTTCCGCTTCGATCTTGTTGCACACCGGAACAACCATGGCGCCTTCTTCTTCGGCGATGGCCTTGACCACGTCCAGGTGCGGGTTGTTTTCGAAACCGTCTTCTGCGACGTTGGCGATGTACATGACCGGCTTGGTGGTCAGCAGATGGAAGCCCTTGATCACCGCTTTTTCGTCGGTGCTCATGGTCTTCATCAAGCTGCGTGCAGGCTTGCCGAGGGTGAAGTGAGCAATCAGTTGCTCCAGCAGGCCTTTCTGAACCACGGCGTCCTTGTCACCGCCCTTGGCGTTGCGCGCGACTTTCTGCAGTTGCTTTTCGCAGCTGTCGAGGTCGGCGAAGATCAGTTCCAGGTCGATGATTTCGATGTCGCGTTTCGGGTCGACGCTGTTGGAGACGTGAATCACGTTCTCGTCTTCGAAGCAGCGGACCACGTGGGCGATGGCATCGGTTTCACGGATGTTGGCCAAAAACTTGTTGCCCAGGCCTTCACCTTTCGACGCGCCGGCAACCAGGCCTGCGATGTCGACGAATTCCATGGTGGTCGGCAGGATGCGCTTTGGATTGACGATGGCCGCCAGGGCTTCCAGACGCGGGTCCGGCATCGGCACGATACCGCTGTTCGGTTCGATGGTGCAGAAGGGGAAGTTCTCGGCCGCGATCCCGGATTTGGTCAGGGCGTTGAACAGGGTGGACTTGCCGACGTTAGGCAGACCGACGATGCCGCAATTGAATCCCATGGTGTTTTCCCCGAGGAGTGAGTCAGGCCTTCTGGCTGTGCAGGTTTTTCATCGCGCGGTTCCATTCCCCGGCGAGGATATCCGGCAGCACGCCGAGGGCAAAGTCGATGCTGGCATCGAGTTTTTCCTGTTCGGCGCGTGGCGCACGACCCAGGACGAAATTTGAAACCATACTGGCAACGCCCGGGTGGCCAATGCCAAGCCGCAAGCGGTGAAAGGTATTCTGATTGCCCAGTTGCGCAATGATGTCGCGCAACCCGTTGTGACCGCCATGGCCGCCGCCCTGTTTGAGCTTGGCAACGCCCGGAGGCAGGTCGAGTTCGTCGTGCGCCACGAGGATTTCTTCAGGCTTGATGCGGAAGAATCCGGCGAGTGCCGCCACGGCCTGGCCGCTGCGGTTCATGTACGTGGTGGGAATCAGCAGACGAACATCCTGACCCTGATGCGAATAGCGTCCGGTCAGGCCGAAATATTTGTGGTCCGCCACAAGACTCACGCCTTGTGCGTTCGCGATGCGCTCAACAAAAAGGGCCCCTGCGTTATGCCGGGTCTGTTCGTATTCAGCTCCTGGATTTCCCAGGCCAACGATCAGTTTGATGGCAGTCACGATAGGGGCCCTTCATTGGAGTGGTGGATAACATCGCCGCAATCAGGGAGAGCGGCGAAAGTGGACGAAAATTGCTCATTTACCATGATGTAAACTCCGCGTTCTCGCCCGCTTTCTCGCTATGCTCTAGTCCGCGATGTTTCCGGTCACTCCGGCGTACAGAGTAAAATTACTCTGCAGCGCCTTCTGCAGCTTCTGGAGCAACACGTGGAGCGTGGACGTTGGCAACAGCCTTGTCATCGCCGTGTGCCAGTGCCACGAACTCAACGCCTTTAGGCGCCTTGAGGTCCGACAGGTGAATGATCGAACCGATTTCAGCGTTAGCCAGGTCGACTTCGATGAACTCAGGCAGATCTTTCGGCAGGCAGGAAACTTCGATCTCGGCAACAACGTGCGAGATTTCGCCGCCTTTCTTGGTCGGTGCTTCTTCGTTGATGAAGTGCACTGGAACGATCGCGGTCAGTTTCTGGCCAGCGACTACGCGTACGAAGTCAGCGTGCATCACGTGGCCTTTGGCCGGGTGACGCTGCAGGGCTTTGATCACGACGTTCTGCTTGGTGCCACCAACGTTCAGCTCGATGATGTGGCTGTAAGCCGCTTCGTTTTCGAGCAGTTTGGCAACTTCTTTGGCCAGCATGCTGATGGATTCAGGGGCTTTGTCGCCACCGTAAACTACAGCTGGAACCAGGCTTGCGAGACGACGCAGGCGGCGGCTCGCACCTTTCCCCAGGTCGGAACGCACTTCAGCATTCAGAGTAAAATCGTTCATGTTGTATCTCCAAAATAACCACACTCGCCCCAGCGTTTGCGACCAGCGCTAAAGGCGATATGGGCAAAAAAGCCCCGCCCCGACAGGAATGCCGGGGCGGGGCGCTTTTCGTCAACGAGACATTTCGAGAAGGGCAGGGCCCTTAGCGGAACATCGCGCTGATCGATTCTTCATTGCTGATGCGGCGGACCGCCTCGGCAACTACCGGTGCGATATCCAGTTGGCGGATTCGCGCACAGGCTTGTGCTGCAGCGGACAGCGGGATGGTGTTGGTCACCACCAGCTCGTCCAGCACGGAATTTTCAATGTTCTCGATTGCCCGACCCGACAGCACAGGGTGCGTGCAGTAGGCGAAAACCTTGGCAGCGCCATGCTCTTTCAGGGCCTTGGCCGCGTGGCACAGGGTGCCGGCGGTATCGACCATGTCATCGACCAGAATACAGGTACGCCCTTCGACATCACCGATGATATGCATCACTTCAGAGTGATTGGCTTTCTCACGGCGTTTGTCGATGATCCCAAGATCCACGCCCAGGGATTTGGCAACGGCACGTGCACGCACGACGCCACCAATGTCCGGGGACACGATCATCAGGTTTTCGAAGCGCTGATCTTCGATGTCATCCACCAGAACCGGGGAGCCGTAGATGTTATCTACCGGAATATCGAAGAAACCCTGGATTTGGTCAGCATGCAGATCAACCGTGAGAACACGGTCGATGCCGACTACGGTAAGCATGTCAGCCACGACTTTCGCGCTGATAGCCACACGTGCGGAACGCGGACGGCGATCCTGACGGGCATAACCAAAGTAAGGAATAACAGCAGTGATACGAGTAGCCGAGGAGCGGCGGAAGGCATCAGCCATCACTACCAGTTCCATCAGGTTATCGTTGGTCGGAGCGCAAGTCGGCTGAATAATGAAGACGTCTTTACCGCGGACGTTTTCATTGATCTCGGCTGTAATTTCGCCGTCGGAGAATTTACCGACAGAGATGTCACCGAGAGGGATATGCAGCTGACGTACGACACGCCGAGCCAGATCGGGGTTAGCGTTCCCCGTAAAGACCATCATCTTGGACACGCGCAGTACCTGAAGGCTGAGGGTAACCTGGATGAGTATAGGAAAATGGCAGGGGCGGCTGGATTCGAACCAACGCATGGCAGGATCAAAACCTGCTGCCTTACCGCTTGGCGACGCCCCTGTATCTGTTGCAACGATTACCCGGTAATCGGTTCCTTTAGAGCAGACCTTGAAGCTTGCGATGCAACATCGAAACGTTGCTTCCTTTTGCTACAAAACCTGTAAGGGTCTCTGTCAGAAGGGCCGAGACTTTATCAGCTTCAGCTTTGCTTGGGAAGCCCCCAAACACACAACTTCCAGTTCCGGTGAGTTTTGCTTCGGTAAATTTACCTAACAAATTCAAAGCGTTACGTACCTCTGGATAACGCCTTGTTACCACCGGCAAGCAGTCATTTCGACTGTTTCCCTTGGGAACGGGGCGCACTTTAATGGGAGGAGTGTTACGTGTCAACAACGGATCTGAAAAAATTTCTGCCGTACTTACAGAGACTTGCGGCACCAGCACCAGATACCACGGTTCTTCGGGGTCGACAGGGGTCAGTTTCTCCCCCACGCCCTCGGCGAAAGCCGCATGACCACGAACGAAAACCGGGACGTCGGCGCCCAGCGTCAATCCCAGGCCAGCCAGGCGATCTTCATCCCAGCCCAATTGCCACAGGTGATTGAGGCCGAGCAAAGTCGTTGCGGCATTCGAACTGCCGCCGCCAATGCCGCCGCCCATGGGCAGGATCTTTTCGATCCAGATATCCACGCCCAGCGAACAACCGGATTGCTCCTGAAGTTTTTTCGCGGCCTTGACGATCAGGTTGCTGTCGTGGGGCACGCCGGCGAATTCGGTGTGCAGTTGAATGACACCGTCATCGCGCAGGGCGTAGGTGATTTCGTCGCCGTAATCGAGAAACTGAAACATCGTTTGCAGTTCGTGGTAGCCGTCTTCGCGGCGACCCAGGATGTGCAGCATCAAATTGAGTTTGGCCGGAGACGGCAAAGTCAGGCGATTGGCTGGCATGTCATGACCCCAGTTTGCGTGGCTGCCAGGCCTTGATCACCAGGGTGACGTCAAGGTCGGTGCCATGCAGCTTGATGCGCTCGGGCAGCCAGTAACCGTTTTGCTGGGTGTAGTCGGTGTATTCGACC
This sequence comes from Pseudomonas sp. AP3_22 TE3818, assembly GCF_053628995.1. NCBI lineage: Bacteria > Pseudomonadati > Pseudomonadota > Gammaproteobacteria > Pseudomonadales > Pseudomonadaceae > Pseudomonas > Pseudomonas sp. AP3_22 TE3818. The sequence goes on from NZ_JBRJHL010000001.1 coordinate 1,089,696, forward strand.
TGCCAGCCATCCTGTTCGAGGTTGGCCAGGCGACTGTCGGCATCCAGGGTCAGGCGACTTTTGCTGTCCGGAGCCGGGAGCCCGCGCACCCACCAGGCCAGATTGGACACCGGCAACTTCCACCCCAGCTGTTCTTCGAGCAGCACTTCCGGATTCGGCGCGTCGTAGCGTCCCTGGTTGGCGACTTCCAGCGACACCTTGCCCGGACGTCCGGTCAGGCGAGCCGCACCACGGCCCAGAGGCCCGGACAGGCGAATGTCGTAGTAATCCTGGCGCTGCAGCCAGAACAGCGTGCCGCTGCCCGAGTCTTTCGGCGCACGGATGCCGATCTTGCCGTCGATCTGCCAGCCATCGAGGCCGGTCAGTTGCTGTTTGTGCTCGCGCCATTGGGCGGCGTTGCCATGACCCTCGACCGATTCGCGGGGACCAAGGCCTGCGCAACCGGCGAGCAGGGCGATAAAACTGAAAACGATGAAATGGCGCAAAAACATAATCTTAAAGAGTCTCTGATCCGGTCAGGCGTTTGATGGTGCCACGCAGGGTCGGGCTGTCGGGCTGTTCCTTGAGGAATTTGCCCCAGACTTGTCTGGCTTCGCGCTGTTTGCCGTTGGCCCACAGGACTTCGCCCAGGTGCGCGGCGACTTCCTGGTCGGGGAAACGTTCCAGGGCCTGGCGCAGCAGGCGCTCGGCTTCGTCGAGATTGCCCAGGCGGTAATTCACCCAGCCAAGGCTGTCGAGCACCGCCGGGTCTTCCGGGCTGATCTGGTGTGCCTGCTCGATCAGGGCCTTGGCTTCGGCGTAGCGTGTGGTGCGGTCGGACAGGGTGTAGCCGAGGGCGTTCAACGCCATGGCGTTGTCCGGGTCGCGCTTGATGATCGTGCGCAGGTCTTTTTCCATCTGCGCCAGGTCATTGCGTTTTTCCGCCTGCATGGCACGGGTGTAGAGCAGGTTCAAATCGTCCGGGTATTGCTGCAAGGCTTGATGAAGAACGTTCCAGGCCTTGTCGCCCTGATTGTTGGCGGACAGGGTTTCGACTTCGATGAGGTACAACTGGATCGCGTAATCCGGTTGCTCGTCGCGCTCTGCCGTCAGCTTTCTTTGCGCTTCGGCGGTCCTGCCGTTGTCTATCAGGATGTCGGCCTGACGCAATTGCGCCGGCAGGAAATCGTTGCCAGGGCCAACCTTGGCGTACTCGATCAATGCGCCTTGCGGGTCATTTTGTTCTTCAGCGATGCGGCCGAGGTTCAGGTGCGCCGAGTCGACGTGGCTGTCCCGGGCGATCAGGTCTTCAAGATAACCCTTGGCCTCGTTCCAGGCCTTGGCTTCCAGGCAAACCAGTGCCAGGGAGTATCGCAGTTCGTCGTCTTCCGGGTATTGCTGAACCAGGCTCGAGAACTCGGCCTTGGCGTCGTCCATGCGGTCCTGTTCAACCAGCATCCGCGCATAAGTCAGGCGCAGGCGCTTGTCGTCCGGGTATTTCTTGATGCTTTTCTGCAGCAGCGGCAAGGCCTCGTCACCGCGATCGAGGGTTTGCAGCAGGCGTGCGCGCAGCAGGATCGGGGCAATTTCGCCGTCGTCCGGCGGATTGTCTTCCAGCAGTTTCAGTGCGCCTTTGGCGTCGCCATCCTGTTGCATCAGCAGCGCCTTGCCGAAAATCAGCTGGCTGTTGTTCGGATGACGCTGCAGCAAGCGGTCGAAGCTTTTCATCAGGCCGTTGCGTGTGTCCTGGTCGGTGTCGGCCGCCGACAGCGCGAGGAAGTCGAAATGAGTGTCGCCCTTGCCTTGCAGGACTTTCTCCATATAGACCATGGAGTCGTCATAACGCCCGGCGCGGGCCAGTTGCACGGCGGCGGCGCGTTGCGCTTCGAGGTCGTCGGGAGCGTTTTTCGCCCAGATCAGCGCGGTGTCCAGGGCCGCCTGGTCGGCGCCCAGGTATTCGGCGATACGGAATGCCCGCTCCGAGATGCCCGGATCCTGGGTGTTGATGGCCTGGGTCACATAGTTGTCCAGGGCAATGTCGAAACGATTGCGCTGGCCAGCCAGTTCGGCGCTCAACAGGCTGAAGACGGTTTCCTCGCTGAAGGAGCTGTAGACCTTCGGCTTTTCAGGGGCCGGGGTGCTGTCTTCAACCGGCGGCGTACCGTCCGACGAAACGGGTGCCAAGGCCTGGCAGCCGCTGAGGAAGACAAAAGCGAGGAGCAACGCGGAAGATCTATTCATATAGGAAGAGGACGACTAACCTGCGGTCGGATCATCATGACACAAGCTTTAGGCCAAACATAACCGCCCCGTCATTTTCCGGGGTACACCGGTCCGTGTGGGAGCTGGCTTGCCAGCGATGGTCGTTAACGATGACGTGTTTTTACCGCAAAGACGTGGCGCAGTCAGTCCATCGCTGGCAAGCCAGCTCCCACAAGGGACACGGTCAAGGTCGGGCCGTTCGCTGATATAAACGAGAATTGCTCGCAACGTTGGCGTCGCCTACCGGCGCGATAGATATCGAGTAGTTGTTCTGACTCCGTCGAAGTAGGACAATTACCGGCTTCACGTCACCATCAGCGACTTTGAATGGCCTTCCTTGCACTCGGTATTAACCACAAGACTGCTTCAGTAGACGTCCGCGAGCGCGTGGCTTTTACCCCTGAGCAGCTGGTTGAGGCCTTGCAGCAGCTCTGCCGACTCACCGACAGCCGCGAAGCTGCGATCCTCTCCACCTGCAATCGCAGTGAACTCTATATAGAACAGGATCACCTGTCGGCGGACGTCGTGCTGCGCTGGCTGGCCGAATATCATCATTTGAGCTACGACGAGCTGCGCGAAAGCGCTTATGTACATGAAGATGATGCGGCAGTTCGTCACATGATGCGGGTGGCCTCCGGTCTCGACTCGCTGGTGTTGGGCGAGCCACAGATTCTCGGCCAGATGAAGTCGGCCTATGCCGTGGCTCGCGAGGCGGGCACCATCGGGCCATTGCTCGGGCGGCTGTTCCAGGCCACGTTCAACGCGGCCAAGCAGGTACGCACCGACACGGCCATCGGCGAGAACCCGGTGTCGGTGGCATTTGCCGCGGTGAGCCTGGCCAAGCAGATTTTCAGTGACCTGCAACGCAGCCAGGCCTTGTTGATCGGCGCCGGCGAGACCATCACCCTGGTTGCCCGCCACCTGCATGACCTGGGCGTAAAGCGCATCGTGGTCGCCAACCGTACCCTGGAGCGCGCGAGCATCCTGGCCGAGCAGTTCGGCGCCCATGCGGTGTTGCTGTCGGATATTCCGGCAGAGCTGGTGCGCAGCGATATCGTCATCAGTTCCACCGCCAGCCAGTTGCCGATCCTGGGCAAGGGTGCAGTGGAAAGCGCCTTGAAACTGCGCAAGCACAAACCCATTTTCATGGTGGATATCGCCGTTCCCCGCGATATCGAACCCGAAGTCGGCGAGTTGGACGACGTTTACCTCTATAGCGTCGACGATCTTCACGAAGTGGTCGCCGAGAACCTCAAGAGCCGCCAGGGCGCTGCCCAGGCCGCCGAAGAGATGGTCTCGGTCGGCGCCGAAGACTTCATGGTCCGCCTGCGTGAATTGGCGGCGGTGGACGTGCTCAAGGCCTATCGTCAACAGAGTGAACGCCTGCGCGACGAAGAATTGCAAAAGGCCCAGCGCCTGTTGGCCAACGGCACCAGTGCCGAAGAGGTGCTGGTGCAACTGGCTCGCGGGCTGACCAACAAACTCTTGCACGCACCGAGCGTGCAGTTGAAAAAGCTCTCTGCCGAAGGTCGCCTGGATGCGCTGGCGATGGCCCAGGAACTCTTTGCCCTCGGTGAGGGCTCATCGGATAGCTTTTCGGATAAAAAACCGCAATGAAAGCGTCACTGCTCAATAAGCTGGATATTCTCCAGGACCGTTTCGAGGAATTGACCGCCCTGCTGGGCGATGGCGAGGTCATTTCCGATCAGAACAAGTTCCGCACCTATTCCAAGGAGTACGCGGAAGTTGAGCCGATCGTGGGCGCCTATAAAGAACTGCTGAAAGTGCAGGATGACCTCGAGGGCGCCCAGGCTCTGCTCAAGGACAGCGACCCGGACATGCGTGAAATGGCCGTGGAAGAAGTCCGCGAGGCCAAGGAGCGCCTGGTCACGCTCGAAGCCGACCTGCAGCGCATGCTGCTGCCCAAGGACCCGAATGACGGGCGCAACGTGTTTCTCGAAATCCGTGCCGGCACCGGCGGCGATGAGGCAGCGATTTTCTCCGGCGACCTGTTCCGCATGTATTCGCGCTACGCCGAGCGTCGTGGCTGGCGGGTGGAGATCCTCTCGGAAAACGAGGGTGAACACGGCGGCTATAAAGAGGTGATTGCCCGGGTCGAGGGCGACAACGTCTACGGCAAGCTCAAGTTCGAGTCCGGTGCGCATCGCGTACAGCGGGTTCCGGCGACCGAATCCCAGGGCCGCATCCACACGTCGGCCTGCACGGTGGCGGTATTGCCCGAGCCGGACGAACAGGAAGCCATCGAGATCAACCCGGCCGACCTGCGCATCGATACCTATCGCTCCTCCGGCGCCGGTGGCCAGCACGTCAACAAGACCGACTCGGCGATCCGCATCACTCACTTGCCGTCCGGCATCGTGGTCGAGTGCCAGGAAGAACGTTCGCAGCACAAGAACCGCGCCCGGGCAATGTCCTGGTTGTCGGCCAAGCTGAACGATCAGCAGACCTCCGCCGCGGCCAACGCCATCGCCAGCGAACGCAAGCTGCTGGTGGGGTCCGGTGACCGCTCCGAGCGCATCCGCACCTACAATTTTGCCCAGGGCCGGGTCACCGACCACCGGGTCAACCTGACCTTGTATTCCCTCGACGAGATCCTCGCCGGCGGTGTCGAGGCGGTGATCGAGCCGCTGCTGGCCGAGTACCAGGCCGATCAACTGGCAGCGATAGGTGAGTAAATGACGATCATCGCCAGTTTGTTGCGTGCCGCCGATCTACCCGACTCGCCGACGGCGCGCCTGGATGCCGAATTGCTGCTGGCGGCAGCGTTGGGCAAGTCCCGCAGCTTCCTGCACACCTGGCCGGAACGTATCGTGCCGAGCGAAGCGGCGCTGACGTTCGCCGAGTATTTGCAGCGCCGCCGCAGCGGCGAGCCGGTGGCCTATATCCTCGGCCAGCAAGGTTTCTGGAAGCTGGACTTGGAAGTGGCACCGCACACGCTGATCCCGCGCCCGGACACCGAACTGCTGGTGGAGGCTGCGCTGGAATTGTTGCCGGCCACACCGACCAAAGTGCTCGACCTCGGTACCGGCAGCGGCGCGATTGCCCTGGCCCTGGCCTGCGAACGTCCGGCCTGGAGCGTCACGGCCGTGGATCGCGTACTGGAAGCCGTCGCCCTGGCCGAGCGCAATCGCCAGCGCCTGCACCTGAACAACGCCAAGGTGTTGAGCAGTCATTGGTTCAGTGCCCTGCAAGGTCAGCGTTTTCAGCTGATCATCAGCAATCCGCCCTACATTGCAGCGGCCGATCCTCATCTGGTCGAGGGCGATGTGCGCTTTGAACCGGCCAGTGCCCTGGTGGCCGGTATCGACGGGCTTGACGATCTGCGTCTGATCGTCGCCCAGGCGCCGGATCATCTCGACGCTGGCGGCTGGCTGATGCTCGAACACGGTTACGATCAGGCCGAGGCGGTCCGCGACCTGCTGCTGACCCGCGGTTTTGAAGAAGTCCACAGCCGCACCGATCTGGGCGGTCACCAACGCATCAGTCTGGGGCGCCTGCCGTGCTGAATGATCAGGAGTTGCTGCGTTACAGTCGGCAGATTCTGCTGCAACACATCGATATCGACGGCCAGTTGCGGCTCAAGGGCAGCCGTGTATTGATCGTCGGACTCGGCGGCCTTGGCGCACCAGTGGCGCTGTATCTGGCGGCCGCCGGCATTGGCGAGATGCACCTGGCGGACTTCGACACGGTCGACCTGACCAACCTGCAACGCCAGATCATTCACGACACCGACAGCATCGGCATGGGCAAAGTCGATTCAGCGATCAAGCGCCTGACGGCGATCAATCCCGAGATCCGGTTGATCGCCCATCGCGCGGCACTGGACGAAGATTCCCTGTCCGCTGTGGTGGCCGGTGTGGATCTGGTCCTCGATTGTTCGGACAATTTTTCCACCCGTGAAGCGGTCAATGCCGCGTGCGTGGCAGCCGGCAAACCGCTGGTCAGCGGTGCGGCGATTCGCCTCGAAGGTCAACTGTCGGTGTTCGATCCGCGTCGGCCAGAGAGTCCGTGCTACCACTGTTTGTACGGGCACGGCAGCGAAGCCGAACTGACCTGCAGCGAGGCCGGCGTGGTCGGTCCGCTGGTGGGACTGGTCGGCAGCCTGCAAGCGCTTGAAGCGCTGAAGTTGCTGGCCGGATTCGGTGAACCACTGGTGGGGCGCCTGTTGCTGATCGATGCCTTGGGCACGCGCTTTCGCGAATTGCGGGTCAAGCGTGATCCGGGCTGTAGCGTCTGTGGGTCGAAACATGCGTGAAGCGCCGATTGGCGTGTTCGACTCCGGTGTCGGTGGGCTCTCGGTGCTGGCCGAGATCCAGCGTTTGCTGCCCAACGAGACGCTGATGTACGTCGCCGATTGCGGCAATATTCCCTATGGCGAGAAAACCCCGGCATTTATCCAGCAGCGTTGCAGCGTGATGGCCGACTTCTTTCAGCAGCAGGGTGCCAAGGCCCTGGTGCTGGCCTGCAACACGGCAACGGTGGCCGGCGTCGCCGACTTGCGTCGCGACTATCCCGAATGGCCCATTGTCGGCATGGAGCCGGCCGTCAAGCCGGCCGCCGCCGCAACCCGCTCCGGCGTGGTCGGGGTGCTGGCCACCACCGGCACTTTGCAGAGCGCCAAGTTCGCCGCGTTGCTCGACCGCTTCGCCACGGACGTGAAAGTGATCACTCAGCCCTGTCCCGGGCTGGTGGAGCTGATTGAAAACGGCGATCTGCATAGCGCCGAGCTGCGTCAGCTGTTGGCCGGGTATGTCGAGCCACTGCTGGCGGCTGGCGCGGACACCCTGATTCTCGGCTGCACCCATTACCCCTTTCTCAAGCCGATGCTCCGGCAGATGATCCCCGCGGACATCAGCCTGATCGATACCGGTGCCGCCGTTGCGCGGCAACTCCAGCGGCTTTTGGCCGAACGCGAACTGCTCGCCGCCGGGCCTGCCCGTGAAGCGCAGTTCTGGACCAGCGCCGATCTGCTTCATTTCAGAAATATCTTGCCGATACTGTGGAATACCTCTGGCGTTGTGCGAAGCTTCAACCGGTAGAAGGCTGTCTGGGGGGGAGTACGAAAAATCGGGGTGAACTTCTGATAAATCGCTGACTTCTATAGTTTTGCTGGGCCAGGCAACAAAAAAATCATACGAAATCGTTCGGAAAAGGAAGTTTCTAGTGAAGCGACTATTCTGCTTGGCCGCGATTGCGGCCGCATTAATGGGGCACACCTTGACTGCGCAGGCGGCAGGTGTGGAGTTCGCGGTTGGTCAGACCAGCGATTCGACCATGACGTATCGACTGGGCATGCAATTCGATTGGGACCAGAGTTGGTGGCAGAGCGACGTGGGTCGCCTGACCGGTTACTGGAGCGGCGCATACACCTATTGGGAAGGCGACGAGAAATCCAGTAACCACAGCCTGTCGTTCTCGCCTGTGCTCGTTTATGAATTTGCCGGCCAGAACGTCAAACCCTACATCGAGTTCGGGATTGGCGTGGCGGCGTTTGCCAGCACTGAAGTCGAAAGCAACGATCTGGGCAGCGCCTTCCAGTTTGAAGACCGCTTTGGATTCGGTTTGCGCTTTGCCGGCGGACATGAAGTCGGGGTTCGTGCGACGCACTATTCCAACGCCGGGATCACCACTCCGAACGATGGTGTAGAGAGTTACGCATTGCATTACACGATGCCGTTGTAACTGCTTAATACACACCAATGTGGGAGCGGGCTTGCTCGCGAAAGCAGTGGATCAGTCGACACTTTGATCGACTGATCTGACGCTTTCGCGAGCAAGCCCGCTCCCACATTGGTATTGGGACAACTTCAAATTAGCGATACGCCGTTGAAATCCCCAGGCGTTCGTCGATGCACTCCGGTGCGCCCATCTCGAACTCCCGGCAGATCAGCGGACGTTTTTCGTAGATGGTGCACATCATCGTGTTGCGATCCAGTGCGGCACACCAGCCGTCGTCCAGACGCAGCATGACTTCCCCGCCCCAGTCATCGGTATCGATGAACCGTTCAGGCACACCCGTGTCGGTGATCAGCATGACTTCGAGCTGGCAGCAGCAGGCTGCGCAGGTCGAGCACGTGACTGCGGGTTCCGCGATTTGCGTATGGGGGATGGTTTTCATGCCGCGCAGTGTAAGGCAGTCGTCGGGTGCTGTGTGAAAGGTCTGACGGACGCCCAAGTATCGGAGCGTCCGGGATACCACTGCCGATGATGGCGATTTTCACGGCTGGTCCTTGATCGGGGGCTGGCTGCGCACCATGCGTTTACCGATCTCCAGTTTCACTTGGTCCGGCCGTTTAGAGAGCGGCCAGAGGGCGGCCATGAACGCAGCCGGGAAAGCGATTTCCAGCGGGCGGTCCTTGAGCTTTTCGAAGATGTGCCGCGCGGCTTTCTCCACCGGCCAGCTCAAGGGCATGGGAAAGTCGTTTTTCGCCGTCAGCGGCGTTTCGACAGACCCGGGGTTGATCACCGTGAGTTCTATGCCTTCAGGGGCCATGTCGATGCGCAGGGATTCGAACAGGTAACGCAGCCCGGCCTTTGAGGTGCCATACGCTTCTGTCTCGGGCAGCGGCAGGTAAGTGACCGTACTGGCCATGGCTACCATATGTGGTGCGGTGCCGGCACGCAGCAAAGGCAGGGCGGCGTCGATGCAATAGCTACTGGCCAACAGGTTGGTACGCAACACGTGCTCGACAATCGACGCATCGAACTGCTTGGCATCCACATACTCGCTGGTGCCGGCATTGAGTATCACGGTGTCCAGCGAGCCCCAGTCCTCGGCAATCTGCTCGCCGATCTCGCGCACGGTCTGGCTGTTGGTCAGGTCACCGGCCACAACCAGCACTTGCCCGGGATAGCGTTGCGACAAGACTTTCAACTGCGCTACCGATCGCGAACTGACGGCCAGGTGCGCACCGGTTTTCAGGATTTCTTCAGCCAGGGCGGCACCGATGCCGCTGCTGGCGCCGGTCAGCCAGTATCGTCGTGAGAGCGTACGACTCATCCCAATCTCCTTTTAAGCCAAGCCAGCCCGACCCAATACGGGTAAACATTTATAAAGCAGAGCCCCGGCATCGAGGTAATCCCGGTGGCGGCAATTCATGATCCAGCGGCGGCGTATTGCCGTGACGGCAGATTTTTGAACGCCGTCAACGCACGCGTACGGGATGTGCTCAAGTCGACGATCGGTGAAGGGTAATCCACCCCACCAAACAGGCCGCCGAGATTGGCGGGGTTGTGCACGTCTTTTTTATTCAGCCCTGCCAGCTCCGGCAGCCATTGCTTGATGAACACACCTTCGGGATCGAATTTTTCCGATTGGCTCAGCGGGTTGAAGATCCGGAAGTAAGGCGCCGAGTCGGTGCCGGTGGAAGAACTCCATTGCCAGCCACCATTGTTCGCCGCCAGATCGCCATCGATCAGGTGACGCATGAAAAAGCGTTCGCCTTCGCGCCAGTCGATCAGCAGGTTCTTGGTCAGGAACATCGCCACCACCATGCGCAAGCGGTTGTGCATCCAGCCGGTGGCCAGCAGTTGGCGCATGGCGGCGTCGATGATCGGCAAACCGGTGCGCGCCGTTTGCCAGGCGGCCAGTTCATCGGGAGCGTTGCGCCAGGCCAGCGCTTCGGTTTCCGGGCGAAACGCGAGGTGCCGGGACACTCGCGGGTAGCCCACCAGGATGTGTTTGTAGAATTCGCGCCACAGTAGTTCGTTGATCCAGGTGACGGTGCCGGTGTTGCCGCTTTCGAACTCGCCCTGATTGCTGTTCAACGCGGCGTGCAGGCATTGGCGTGGAGAAATCACCCCGGCGGCAAGATAGGCCGAGAGCTGACTGGTGCCGGGTTTTGCCGGGAAGTCGCGTTCGTTCTGGTAGTGGTCGATCTGCGTTTCGCTAAAGCTGTCCAGGCGGCGCCGGGCTTCGGTTTCGCCGGCCGGCCACAGGCTGCGCAGGTGATCACCGGGTGTTGCGAAACCCTCGACGCTCAAGGGGATCGCATCGCTGGCAATGTTCAGCGGCGCTTGTTTGTACGGCGCGCGGACCAGGCCGGGCAGCGAGTGATGCAGTCGCTCGTAGCAGACTTTGCGGAACTGGCTGAAGACCTGAAAGTAAGTGCCGGTCCGGGTCAGCACGCTCCCGGGCTTGAACAGCAATTGATCGAGGTAGCGGTGAACTTCGATGCCTTCGGCCTGTAGCGTCCGGGCGACCGCTGCATCGCGACGGGATTCGTGGATGCCGTATTCCTCGTTGAGGTGCAACGCGTCGACCTGCCACTGCCGGCACAAGTTCAGCAATACGCTGGGCGCGTCATCCCAGCGGGGGGCCTGGCGGATCAGCAGGGGAATGTTCAGTTGAGCCAGTTCGCGGCTCAGTTCGCGCAGGTTACGCAGCCAGAAGTCCACTTTGCAGGGCGCATCGTCGTGTTCCAGCCATTGCTCCGGACTCAGCAGGTACACCGCCACGCAGGGGCCACGAGCCGCGGCGGCCGAGAGGGCGGTGTTGTCGTGTAGACGCAAGTCGCTGCGCAGCCAGATCAATTGCATAGAGGAATCCACGCGATTCATTTAAATCAGCCCGCGCTGAACGAGTGCCTGATGTGCCGACAATGGATCTTCGGCCAGGTACAAGTCAGCGATCTCGGTGGTACTGGCGGACAACTCGGCGTGATGGATGCACACCGTGGGTCCGGCAATCATTTTTGGGCAACCGACACCTTTGAAAAGTTTCGGCAGTTGCGCCAGGTTCATGGCCTTGCTGGAGTACAGCAAAACCCCGCGGGGTTGCAGCAGTTCGACCGCCAATGCCAGTTCGCCGACAGGCAGCGGCCCGTCGAAGACCTCCACTGGGCAATCCGCACTGCTGATCAGCCAGGCCGTGAGCCACATCTGAGGCTCCATGGGCAGGTCCGAGTGGTTGATCAACAGCATTGGCGCGGTGCGCAACTGACGATTGTTATGGTAGATGCGCGCACCGAATTTGCTGCGTAGCCAGGCACAAAAAAAGCCCCGTTCCATCTGTGCACCGAATTGGCCTTGCCAGCGTTGCTCCAGAGCGGTCAGCAAAGGCATCAGCAATTGCGCGCACAGGGTTCGCGGCGGATACAGCGCCATCGCCTGATTGACGTTGTCATCCAGGGCGCGTTCCTGCAGTCCGCTGACCGCCTGCAGCAACGTTAGCAGCAAGGTGTGCCAATCGTTGTCGACGGGTTCGCTGAATACTTGCGGTGTGTCGAGCAATTCCTTGACCTGGCTGACGGCGACGCCACGGTTGAGCCAGGTGAGGATGGCCTGGATACGTTGTACATGATCGGGCGAGAACAGCCGATGCCCCTTGGGTGTGCGTTGCGGCACGATCAGACCGTAGCGCCGCTCCCAGGCGCGCAGGGTCACGGCATTGACGCCGGTCAGGCGCGCCACTTCACGGATTGGCAGCCAGCCTTCGTCCAGCGCCTTTTTAAAGTCATCGCCGAGGTCTTCGCGGGCGCTGGTGTCGAGTGTTTTTTTCATCAGATGGCGTTTCGCAGGCTGAGGTTTTCCGGGTGCGGTTGCAGATAGACCTGCTGTGCGATGTACGGATCGGGGTGTTGGCGAAAGTGATGTTTGAGCAGCGTCAGCGGCACCACCAGCGGCACGATGCCTTGGCGGTACTGACTGATCAGCTGTTGCACTTCCTGCTTATCTTCGTGGCTGATGGCTTGTTTCAGGTAGCCACTGAGGTGTTGCAGGACGTTGGTATGGGTGCGGCGGGTGGCGCATTTTTTCAGCGCCGCCATCAATTCGCTGAAATAGCGGGGGCCCAGTTCCTGCGGATCGTTTTTGCCCATGCTGCCCAGCAGGTGGCCCAGGGTTTTGTATTGCACCGGGTTGTGGGCCATCAGCAGGTATTTGTAGCGTGAGTGAAAGTCCGTGAGGCCGCGCCGGGTCAGGCCTGCCTGGCGTAGCTGCTGCCAGGCGCTGTAGGCGAATACGCGGGTGAGGAAGTTTTCCCGAAGCACCGGATCGTTGAGCCGGCCGTCTTCCTCCACCGGCAGGTCCGGGTGCAGCAGGCAGAAGGCACGGGCGTAGATCCCGCGACCGCTGCTCTCCGCTCGTGTGCCGTTGGCGTGGTAGACCTTGACCCGCTCCAGGCCGCAGGACGGGGAATTTTGCATGAAGATATAACCGCAAATATCCCCCAGCTGCGCTGCCATGTCCCGGCCGTAGGTGGCCAGCGGTTGTGTCACGTTCAGGTTGTGATCCAGGGTTCCCACGGCTTCGGGTTGATCGGCACCACTCACCAGTCGAATCGGTTGGCGGGGTACGCCGAGGCCGATGGCCACTTCCGGGCAGACCGGGATGAAATCGAAATGATCAGTAAGGGTACGGCTGCACAGCCGCGATTCCTTGTGCCCGCCGTTGAAGCGCACATCGAGCCCCATCAGGCAGGCGCTGATGGCTATTTTCGGTTTGACGGGGGCGTGGGACATCGGAGCACCTCGAATCTGAACCTGTACAAACATTTGTGTCTGTACAAGATAACTTCATCATAGATTCGAAGTTATACAAGTCAAATTTTTTGTATAGGTTTTTTGGTGCAAATGCCCCCTGTAGGAGCTGCCGAAGGCTGCGATCTTTTGATTTTGTTTTTCAAGACCAAAAGATCGCAGCCTTCGGTTCATTGCAGGTGTTCATGTAAGCGGCGGGCGGCTTCCTGACCGCTTAGCCAGGCGCCTTCAACGCGTCCGGACAGGCACCAGTCGCCACAGGCGTACAGCCCCAGGTCAGCATCGGCCAGGGTGCCCCATTCATGACTGCTGGCGGGGCGGGCGTAGAGCCAGCGGTGGGCGAGGCTGAAGCTCGGCGCGGGCATGGAATCGTGCAGCAGTTCGGCAAACGCGCCGTGCAACTGCTCGATCACCGCTTCCTTGGGCAGGTCGATGTGTTGTCGGCTCCAGGCACTCGTGGCGTGCAGCACCCAGGTGTCGAGGGTGTTGTCGCGCCCGGGTTTGCTGCGGTTGCGGGCCAGCCAGTCGAGTGGGCTGTCCTGTACGAAGCAGCCTTCCATGGGCGTTTCCAGCGGCGTTTCGAAGGCCAGGGCGATGGCCCAGGTCGGGTCCATTTTCACCCCGGCGGCAGCCCCCGCGAGTTTCGGTGCCGATGCCAGCAGAGCCGTGGCCTGCGGCGCCGGAGTGGCGATGACGACGTGACTGAATGGTCCATGGGTGAAGCCCTCGGCGTCCTGCAGATGCCAGTGTTCTTCCCCGCGATAGACCTCGGTGATCCGGCAGGCGAAATGCACTTCAAGATCGCCGAGCAGGGCGCGGGTGATGGCGCTCATGCGGGGCGTGCCAACCCAGCGGGTCTGCTCGTCCGGCGACAGGTTGAGCTGGCCGCCATGGTAGGTGTACAGCTGCGGCGTCCACTCGGCGACCCAGCCCCTGGCCTGCCAGCGCTGGACTTCCGTGACAAAGCGACGGTCGCGGGCAGTGAAATATTGCGCGCCCATATCCAGCGCCCCCGCATCGCTGCGCTTGCTCGACATGCGCCCGCCGCTACCGCGGCTTTTATCGAAAAGTTGAACCACGTACCCGAGGTCCGTCAGGGCCTGGGCGGCGGAGAGACCGGCAATGCCGGTGCCAATGATTGCGATAGGTACAGTCATAGGGGCCTCGTTTACCTTTCTGTACAGACTACGCCGGGGTTAAAACCTGTACAATATTGTTTTTTGGTATAACTTTTAGCGTTCTCGTTCTGACAGCTTGGCCTATTGTTAACCATAGAGCCTGCTCGATACCAAAGATCCCTGCTTATAAAAATAGACTAGTGGACAGGGTAAAACGCCACGCGAGGAAGAAGTCATGCACATATTGCTGACCGGCGGTACTGGTTTGATAGGACGTCAGCTCTGCCGGCACTGGTCGGGGCAGGGCCATCGCCTGACAGTCTGGAGTCGCAAGCCTGAAAAAGTCGCGAAAACCTGTGGTGCCCAAGTGCGTGGAATTGCCCGGTTGGAGGATCTGGGGCAGGAGCCGGTGGACGCGATCATCAATCTGGCCGGAGCGCCGATTGCCGACCGGCCCTGGACCCACAAGCGTAAAGCCCTGTTGTGGAGCAGCCGGATCACGCTGACAGAAACCCTGCTGGCGTGGCTTGAGCGTCGCGAGCAGAAACCCCGGGTATTGATTTCCGGTTCGGCTGTCGGCTGGTATGGCGACGGTGGCGAACGCGAACTGACCGAGGACTCGGGGCCGGTCAGCGAAGACTTCGCCAGCCAGTTATGCATCGCCTGGGAAGAGACCGCGCAGCGGGCTGAAGCGCTGGGCATCCGCGTCATCCTCATTCGAACCGGGTTGGTGCTGTCGGCCGAGGGCGGCTTTTTGTCGCGGCTGTTACTGCCCTTCAAGCTGGGGCTGGGAGGGCCGATCGGCAACGGCCGGCAATGGATGCCCTGGATTCATATCGACGATCAAATCGCTCTGATTGATTTTCTTCTGCATCGCAACGAGGCCAGCGGTCCCTATAATGCGTGCGCACCCAAACCGGTGCGCAACCGCGAGTTTGCCAAGACGTTGGGCAGCGTACTGCATCGCCCGGCCTTCATGCCGATGCCGGCCTTCGCCTTGAAGGTGGGGCTGGGCGAGTTGTCCTTGCTGTTGCTGGGCGGCCAACGGGCCACGCCGGTTCGCTTGTTACAGGCGGGTTTCACTTTTCAGTTCACGGATTTGCGCGCGGCTCTGGATGATCTGTCCGCTCGCCTTTGAAATAGGATGTTGCATGACCGATCACGCGTTGCTTCTGGTCAACCTGGGTTCACCTGCCTCCACCTCGGTGGCGGATGTGCGCAGCTACCTCAATCAATTTCTGATGGACCCGTACGTGATCGACCTGCCATGGCCGGTGCGGCGCCTTCTGGTATCGCTGATCCTGATCAAGCGCCCCGAGCAGTCGGCCCACGCCTATGCCTCGATCTGGTGGGACGAGGGCTCGCCGCTGGTGGTGCTCAGCCGTCGCCTGCAACAAGCCATGACTGCCCAGTGGCAACACGGCCCGGTCGAGCTGGCGATGCGCTACGGTGAGCCTTCGATTGAGTCAACCCTGGTGCGCATGGCTGCGGCGGGGCACAAGCGGATAACCCTGGCGCCGCTTTATCCACAGTTCGCCGACAGCACCACCACCACGGTGATTGCAGAAGCCAAGCGCGTGCTGCGCGAAAAAGGACTCGATCTGCAACTGTCGATTCTTCAGCCATTTTATGATCAACCGGAATACATCGACGCATTGGTCGCCAGCGCGAGGCCACATTTGCAGCAGGACTACGATCACTTGCTGCTGAGCTTTCACGGATTGCCGGAGCGGCACCTGACCAAGCTCGATCCGACGGGGAAGCATTGCTTCAAGAATGAGGATTGCTGCAAGAACGCATCGCCAGTGGTTTTAGCCACCTGCTATCGCGCGCAATGCCTGCGTACGGCATCGGAGTTTGCCAAGCGCATGGGCTTGCCGGAGGGCAAGTGGTCGGTGTCATTCCAGTCGCGCCTGGGACGCGCCAAATGGATCGAACCTTACACCGAGGCGCGCCTCGATGAGTTGGCCAAAAGCGGCGTGAAAAAGATTCTGGTGATGTGCCCGGCGTTCGTTGCCGATTGCATCGAGACACTGGAAGAGATCGGTGATCGCGGCAAGGAGCAATTCCGCGCGGCGGGGGGCGAGGATCTGGTGCTGGTGCCGTGCCTCAACGATGACCCGCATTGGGCGCGGGCGTTGAGTGCGTTGTGCGAGCGCGCTCCTTTGGCACTTTAAAAGCATCGCCGGCAAGCCGGCTCCTACCGTGTTGTGATCGACGTGTAGGAGCCGGCTTGCCGGCGATGGCGTCTTCAGCCGCAATCAAGGACCATGGATCAGATCAGCGGCTCATTCGCCTTCTTGTGCTTCCAGCTGTCATTGCCCGGCAGGATCAGGTTCAAGCCAATCGCCACCACCGCGCACAGCGCGATGCCTTTGAGGCCGAAGTCGTCCGGCCCGGTGCCGGTGCCGATCAGCACGCCACCGATCCCGAACACCAGGGTCACCGACACAATCACCAGGTTGCGCGCCTCGCCAAGATCGATCTTGTGGCGGATCAACGTGTTCATCCCCACCGCCGCGATCGAACCGAACAACAGGCACAGAATCCCGCCCATCACCGGCACCGGAATGCTTTGCAGCAGCGCACCGAACTTGCCGATGAACGCCAGGCTGATGGCGAAGATCGCCGCCCAGGTCATGATTTTCGGGTTGTAGTTCTTGGTCAGCATGACCGCGCCGGTCACTTCGGCGTAGGTGGTGTTGGGCGGGCCGCCAAACAGACCGGCCGCCGTGGTGGCAATGCCGTCGCCGAGCAGGGTGCGGTGCAGGCCGGGCTTCTTCAGGTAATCGCGACCGGTCACGCTACCCACGGCAATCACGCCGCCGATGTGTTCGATGGCCGGGGCCAAAGCCACCGGAACAATGAACAGGATCGCCTGCCAGTTGAATTCCGGCGCAGTGAAGTGAGGAATGGCGAACCAGGGGGCCGCAGCGATCTTCGCGGTATCGACCACGCCGAAGTAGAACGACATGCCAAAGCCCACCAGCACGCCGGAGATGATCGGCACCAGGCGGAAGATGCCCTTGCCGAAAACCGCAACGATCAGTGTGGTCAGCAGCGCAGGCATCGAGATCATCATCGCCGTCTGGTAATGAATCAATTCACTGCCGTCACCGGCCTTGCCCATGGCCATGTTGGCGGCAATCGGTGCCATCGCCAGGCCAATCGAAATGATCACCGGCCCGATCACCACGGGCGGCAGCAGGCGGTCGATGAAACCGGTGCCTTTGATTTTCACCGCGAGGCCGAGGAAGGTATAGACGAAACCCGCCGCCATCACGCCGCCCATGGTCGCGGCCAGGCCGAACTGGCCCTTGGCGAGAATGATCGGGGTAATGAAGGCAAAGCTCGATGCCAGGAACACCGGCACCTGACGCCCGGTGACGATCTGGAACAGGATCGTCCCCAGGCCGGCCGTGAACAACGCCACGTTCGGGTCGAGACCGGTGATCAGCGGCATCAACACCAGGGCGCCGAAGGCCACGAACAGCATCTGTGCACCCGACAGCACCGTGCGCCAGAGCGGATCGTTGAACTCTTGCTGCATGGTCACGCGTCCTTCTGCTTGGTGCCGAAGATCTTGTCACCGGCGTCGCCCAGCCCCGGGATGATGTAGCCGTGTTCGTTCAGTTTTTGATCAATGGACGCGGTGTAGATGATCACGTCCGGGTGAGCCTTCTCGACCACGGCGATGCCTTCTGGCGCAGCGACCAGCACCATGGCGCGGATGTCCTTGCAGCCGGCTTTTTTCAGCAGGTCGATGGTTGCAACCATCGAGCCGCCGGTAGCGAGCATCGGGTCGATGATCATGGCCAGGCGTTCGTCGATTTCCGGCACCAGCTTCTCGAGGTAGGTGTGGGCTTCGAGGGTTTCCTCGTTGCGGGCCACGCCCACGGCGCTGACTTTGGCGCCCGGGATCAGGCTGAGCACGCCTTCGAGCATGCCGATGCCGGCACGCAGGATCGGCACCACGGTAATTTTTTTGCCGGCGATTTTCTCGACCGACACAGTGCCGCACCAGCCATCGATATCGTAGGATTCCAGCGGCAGGTCTTTGGTGGCTTCATAGGTCAACAGGGCACCGACTTCCTGAGCGAGCTCACGGAAATTCTTGGTGCTGATGTCTGCGCGGCGCATAAGGCCAAGTTTATGACGGATCAGCGGGTGGCGGATCTCATGGATGGGCATGGGGAAAGGCTCCGGCGGCGGGCAAAAAAACCGGCCTAGATTAATCTATCCGAGGGTGTTGTCCTATAGACATACAGTACGTTAGTCCACAAACGCTTGATCTGGCCTCGCTTGATGCGTACCTTTGCCCGCTTTTCCTGAATCCGCCATCCCCTGGAGAGCACCATGTCCGCTGATCTCGAGCATATCCGTCAAATCATGCGAGAGGCTGACTGCCTGTACACCGAAGCTGAAGTCGAGGCGGCCATCGCCCGCGTCGGTGCACAAATCAACGATCAACTGGCGGATTCCAACCCGGTGGTGTTCTGCGTGATGAACGGCGGGTTGATTTTCTCCGGCAAGCTGCTGACCTATCTGCACTTCCCGCTGGAAGCGTCCTACCTGCACGCCACCCGCTATCGTAACGAAACCAGCGGCGGCGATCTGTTCTGGAAAGCCAAGCCGGAAGTTTCCTTTATCGACCGTGACGTACTGATCATCGACGACATCCTCGACGAAGGTCACACCCTGGGCGCGATCATCGACTTCTGCAAACACGCCGGTGCCCGCAAAGTGCACACCGCCGTGCTGATCGACAAAGACCACGACCGCAAGGCCCGTCCGGACCTCAAGGCCGATTTCGTCGGTCTGCCGTGCGTCGACCGCTACATCTTTGGTTACGGTATGGACTACAAAGGCTACTGGCGTAACGCCAACGGGATTTTCGCCGTTAAAGGAATGTAAGACATGGATACGCCGCGTTTTCTGGATCAGACCTTGTTCGCCGAGCTGGCCGGGAAAGCCGCGGCCAATCCTCGTGGGCGCCAACACCACAATTTCCATCAGATGGAAGACGCTTGCCATCGCATGGCGGTGGGGCTACAGCCGTCCACGTATATCCCGCCACACCGGCACTTGGGTGACAACAAGGCCGAAACCTTGCTGGTCCTCAAAGGCCGCCTCGGTGTGTTGATTTTCGACGAAGCTGGCGCCGTGCTGAGCAAGACAGTTCTGCAGGCCGGTGGCGACTGTGTGGGCGTGGATCTGCCAACTGGCGTATTCCACGGCTTGGTGGTGCTGGAAGCCGATAGCCTGATGTTCGAATGCAAGGCCGGTCCTTACCGCCCTGTCGGCGAGGGTGAACTGGCTCTCTGGGCGCCGCGCGAAGGCGAGCCGGGTGTTGCCGAGTATCACGCCTGGATGCGCGCTCAATTCGATTGATGTGCGCCACCTGTAGGAGCGAGCTTGCTCGCGATGGACGTTAACGATAACGCGTGTTTACTGGCTAAACGCGGCGTTCTTAAGTGCATCGCGAGCAAGCTCGCTCCTACAGGGGGGGGCGGTGTTCACAGACGTTTTTTTACACCCATGCTAGAGTGCCCGGCCCCGATTCCGGAGCCTGCCATGAGCCCTTTTATCCGCAGCAGCGCCGCCCTGTTGCTGACCCTCAGTCTGCCTCTGGCCGCCGCCCCGGCGCCCATGCACAGTCAATTCCTGCCGCCGGACGACCTCACTCTGCGCGCTGCTGATCCCGAGCAGCAGCAACTGATGCAGGTCACCGATTATTCGGTGGTGGTCGGCGCTCAGCGTCAATCCACTCAACAGCCGATTCCGATCACTTCGCCCTTGCTGATTCGTCTCAAGGGCAAATCCCTGAACAAGGGCGCTACCATCAGTCAGGTGCTGGTCAATTTCGATGGTGAAAGCAAAAGCCTGAAGAAGCCGGTTTACGACGAGCCGAGCAAGACCCTGACCCTCTATTACCCGCTGGCGCAATACCGGGTGGTGATCGACTTGCTGCGCAACGACACGGTGTATTGCCAGTTTCTCAGCTACGCCAATGGCCATGTCTGGGCCGATCTGCACACCGGCAGCACTCGTGCGCGTTGAGCCCTGTGCCTGCGCGGGGGTAAACTGCCCGCCCCGTGAAATGTCTGCGAGCTGGAGTCGGCAATGCGTAAAGATAAAAAACAAGTGATTGGTGACGAGATCGGCGATGAGCAGATCAAGTTGTTCCTCGATTTCGAACCGGTCGACGCGACTTCTCCGTCCCTGCACAAACTGGTCAAGGCCTACCGTGGCCTGCGCATCGACGATTTCGAGCGTTTCCTGACGTTTTTCGTCGAAGCCGGTTACGACGTGAATGGCAAGGATGAGCACGGCAATGACTTTGTTGCCCTGATCAAGGACCAGCGCAATGCGCCGGACTACATCGAGTTGATCGAGAAGGTTCGCGGCTGACTCTCACCTGTAAGGAGCCGGCTTGCCGGCGATGGCGTCCCTGAGAACGCGATCGCCGGCAAGCCGGCTCCTACAAAAGGCATAAAAAAACGCCCCGCTCTCAATGAGAACGGGGCGTTTTTCATGGAGCCGAATCAAGCGTAGCTTTCGGTCTCGCTGCTGGCTTCAACCAGTTCCAGGGCAACGTTGTTCTGCGTGTTGATCTTGCGATACAGCGCAGCGTCGGTTTCCAGAACCTTCTCCCGGGCCGGGAAGATTTCTGCCAGTTTACCAGCCCATTCGCCCTTGGCTTTGCTCGGGAAGCATTTCTCGATCAGCTCGAGCATGATCGAAACAGTCACCGATGCACCTGGCGAAGCGCCGAGCAGTGCCGCCAGGGAACCGTCCTTGGCCGCGACCAGTTCGGTACCGAATTGCAGGATGCCGCCTTTTTTCGGGTCTTTCTTGATGATCTGCACCCGTTGGCCGGCCACTTCCAGGCGCCAGTCTTCGGCTTTCGCCTCGGGGTAGAAGCGACGCAGGGACTCCAGGCGCTGCTCCATCGACTGCATCACTTCGCTGACCAGGTACTTGGTCAGGTCCATGTTGTTTTTCGCCACGGCCAGCATCGGGCCGATGTTGCCGGCGCGAACCGACAGCGGCAGGTCCATGAAGGAGCCGTGCTTGAGGAACTTGGTGGTGAAGCCGGCGTACGGTCCGAACAGCAGGGACTTCTTGCCATCGACCACGCGGGTGTCCAGGTGCGGCACGGACATTGGCGGTGAACCTACGGCAGCCTGGCTGTATACCTTGGCCTGGTGGTGCTTGACCACTTCCGGGTTGTCGCAGCGCAGCCACTGGCCGCTGATCGGGAAGCCGCCGAAGCCTTTGCTCTCTTCGATGCCCGAGGCTTGCAGCAGCGGCAGTGCCGCGCCGCCAGCGCCGAGAAAGACGAATTTGGCGTCGACTTCACGGGTGTTGCCGCTGTTGACGTCCTTGATGCTGACGGTCCAGCCGCCGTTGCTGCGCTTGAGGCCGGTCACGCGCTTGCAGTACTTGACCTGGGCATCGGGTGCGCTGGTCAGGTGTTTGAGCAACTGGTTGGTCAAGGCGCCGAAGTTGACGTCGGTACCATTGATCACGCGGGTGGCGGCAAGGGTTTCGCCGGGGTCGCGCCCAGGCATCATCAATGGCATCCACTCTGCCATTGTCGCCTTGTCTTCGGTGTATTCCATGTCGGCGAAAGCGTGGTGCTTGCTCAGCACCTTGAAACGTTCCTTGAGGAAGGAAACGCCACTTTCACCCTGCACGAAACTCAAGTGTGGCACCGGGCTGATAAACGACTTGCACGAGCCGAACGTGCCTTTTTTGGTCAGGTACGACCAGAACTGCTTCGACACTTCGAACTGGGTGTTGATGTGCACGGCTTTCTTGATGTCGACGGCGCCATCGGCTGCCTGCGGCGTGTAGTTGAGCTCACACAGCCCGGCGTGACCGGTACCGGCGTTGTTCCACGGGTTGGAACTCTCCGCGGCACCGGAATCCATCAGCTCGACGACTTCCAGCTTGATCGCGGGGTCGAGCTCTTTGAGCAGCACTGCAAGGGTGGCACTCATGATGCCGGCCCCAACCAGTACTACGTCGACTGCTTCGTTATGCGCCATTTAACGCGTCTCCAAAATCTGCAGCACCAAATTGTCGGCATGGCTGCCAGGCGTTCCGGGGCGTGTCAGTGTGGCCCCAGGGTATTCATGGCAGTATCGCCATGTCCGAATCTTCGCAATTTATCGCAACTTCGACGGACGCTACCTGCCGGGTCTAATAAGAGCCCTATGGACTCATTTCAACGTGCGACTGGCAATTCGACTTATGGTCGATACATCCGTTTGTGCAACCAAATCCGTAGCGGACAGGCTTCAGGCTCCGGTGTTCGAGGAATACTCGGTCCTGTGTCGTTGGGCTGTTGTAGACGCTAATGGTGCATGTTCAGACGCAAAACTATTCATTTGCTCGCCACACTCTTGTGAAGTTGTGAAAACCCGTTTTTTTCACGCTCTTTTGAAGACGTGAACCTCAAAAAGGGCTGTCCCAGCCTGGCACCGTGCCCGGATGGATTGCCGCCATGGGATACAGGGCAGGCAAAACGGGCAAACAGCTCAGTGACCGAGCGTAATGACAGCTCTGCAGATTCGCGAAAAGTGGAGGTTTTGCTCAACAAAACAGCAAGCGCGCCAGCTTCACTCGATCTGTGTGGGCGGCTCTCTGTGGGCGGAGCGGGGTGTCAACACAAGCGCATTGACGATGCTGCGAGGCCCGATCAGGAGACGTCCTTATAATCGGGGGGAGATTGTATCTAAGAAACGCAGGGAAATGGTCGTGTTTTATGACTTTTATTAGGTGTTTGGTCAGGTCGTCAGCAGTTGCTGTGCACGCGAGCGTGGTTGGTGCGGTTGCGAAACGACGCGGGCGCCGGCCGGCAGCGGCTGATTCAGCCAGTTCAGGCGGACTTCCTCGATTTCAACCCAGCCATCTCCCATGGGCTGCAAGCTGCACTGCTTGAAGGCCTGGCAGTGGCCGTTGCGGTCGAGCAGGGCGAAGCAGCGGTGCAACGGGCGTGGCGCGAACAGAGAGATCAGATGGCGCATGGTGAAGTACCGTGTGGGGATTGCCAGAAGGTTGCCTGTAGGCCATTACGTGCAAGTGTAGGAGTGGTGACATCTGTGTGACATGAACTGCAATCCCCAGGGTTTGTCAGAGATTTCATCAAACACTGTGAGGTGCTGGTTCCCCGCAGTGGCGCACCGCTATACTGCCGGCCTGTTTGTGCCTGATTCTGGAGAGAAGAGCATGTTGCAACGCCTGTTGTTCGGTTTGATCACTGTGACCAGTTTGACCCTGGTTGGCTGCGCCCACAGCCCGCAACAACTGAGCCCGGAACCCAAGCTGACCGCCCAGTTGGCCCCGGTCGGCCATGGCCAGCCCGTCGTGGTGCGTGTCGTGGACGGTCGCCCGTCGCCGACGCTGGGCACCCGTGGTGGCCTGTACCCGGAGACCAGCGCGATCACCGTGCAGGGCGCGCAGATCCTGCCGAAGCTGCAGGCCCAGGCTGAAGCCGCCGTGCGTCTGTTGGGCTTTACCCCGACGACCAACGCCATGAATGCGCCACAACTGACCGTGACCCTGGCGGAATTGAAGTACCAGTCGCCCAAGGAAGGCATGTACGTGACCGAAGCCACCATCGGCGCGACGTTCCGCTCGGATGTGCAGAACGCCAACCGTCGCTACAGCGGCCGTTATGGTTCGTCCCTGGACCAGCGCTTCGGCATGGCGCCGAACCAGGAAACCAACACCAAGCTGGTCAGCGATGTGCTGAGCGATGCGTTGACCCGCCTGTTCAAGGACCCGACCGTAGGTCAGATTCTGGGCGAGTAATGCGAGCCCCTGTAGGAGCGAGCCTGCTCGCGATGGTCGTTAACGATTACGCGGGAAATCTGATACCCCGCGGCGTCCTCAAGCCCATCGCGAGCAAGCTCGCTCCTACAGGGGGCAAGGAAATCAGGCAGCCTGCGAGTAAAAATCCAGCACACTCACGCCCGTCAGCAAATCCGTTTCCGGTAAATCCGCATGTTGATGCCCACCCAAGGCGCAATACACCAGCCAATGGCGATCCTGAACGTTGAAGGCGAGGCTGCCGACGAGGGTTTGTTGTTCTTCGCTGGGGGTGATGAGGTAGAGACGATCCTGGTTTTCGGCGTGGAGCATGACGTGATCCGTGTCGGTTTTGGGACGCGCATGTTCGCCGATACAGATGACGAAGCCGTGACTCAGGACAGCCATTGATCAAAAGCTTCGTTATTTGTCGGAAACAGAGGGCAGGGGCGCAGGCTTTCGGTAGAATCCGCGCCGCGGTCGCCCGTCCGGCACCTGCTACCTGTTTGACTTGAGGTTCGTGATGTCGCTGCACTTGATGACGCTGTTCACCGCCCATCCCGCCAAACTGATCAATCTGCTGGCCTTGCTCTTTGCCTGCCCGGGCGGCTGGTTGCTGCACACCACCCGTCGCCGCGAACTGCGTGCGATGGCCAGTTTGCAGGCGCAGCGCCAGAGCAGCCCGAACGCAGAACCCACGCTGGATTGGGCGACCTTGCGCATGAACCGGTTTTTCTACATCTTCGGTTTTGCCTGCATGGGGATGGCGCTGCTGGTGTCGTGGATCAGCACTCAGGTCTGAACCTGAAGTAAACCCTGTGGCGAGGGGGCTTGTCGGAACGCCGCATCGCCACAACTGCCCGAACCCGCTTACAGCGGCAACCCTGCCTTCACCCGGTACTGATTGCGCACCGGCGTCGCATATTGCAGCACCAGATATGGACGATGCTCTGGCGGGCAAGCGTCCAGGCGGCGTTGCCATTCTTCCTGGGCCTTGGCCAGTTCTTCGGCCGGGAACATCTCGGCGGCCTTCGGCACCTGCAACTGCGGATCAGCGTCTTTCCACTGCGCGTAAGCCAGGTAGTGCACCGGGAACAAGCGATAGCCACTGAGGATTTGCTTGTCCATCTCGACCGCCAATTGCTTGGTGTCTTCGAACAGTTCGGTGATCGGCGCGGCAAAGTTCACATGCACCCGGCCCTTGTAGCCGGTGATGCCCTTGGCAATGCTCACGTCATCCTCGCCCGGCACCTTGGTGTAGCTGCCGGTGGTGGCGCGGATGTAAAGCTCGCGGGCCTTGGCCTGATCGCAGGGGTCGTACTCGTAGCTGATCGAAACAGGGGTCAGGTTCAGCGACTGAATGACTTCGCCGAACGGCTCGTCCTTGCGGCTCATGTGGAACATCTTGAGGATCGCCGATTCGGTACGGTCGTCACCGTCCTTGGCGCGGCCCTCGGCCTGGGCGATCCAGATCGAGGCGCAATCGTTGCGGATCGAATGGTTGATATACGCCGACAGCAATTGATAGGCCGCCATTTTCTCCCGGCGACCGCTGATCGAGCGGTGCACGATGAAGCTCTTGTTCAGGCGCATCAGGTCGCTGACGAAAGGCTTTTGCAGCAGGTTGTCGCCAATGGCGATGCGCGGGGTCGGCAGGCCGGCGTGGTACACGGCGTAGTTGACGAAGGCCGGGTCCATCACGATATCGCGGTGGTTGGCGATAAACAGGTAGGCGCTGCCGGACTTGAATTGCTCCACCCCGGTATAAGTGACACCGTCGGTGGCGCGCTCGATGGTGTGGTCGACGTAAACCTCGACTTTGTCCTGTAACGTGGCTACACAGGTCACGCCGGCAAACTCACGGCGCAGCCGATGGGCTATAAGAGGTTTGAGCGCCCAGCCTAAAGCGCCGGCAAAACGCGGGAAACGGAAGTGGGTGAGGATATCTAGAAACGCCTTGTCGCCGAGCAGCCGGTCCAGCACCGCTGGGACTTCGCTGTCGTCGTAAGGTCGGATGGCATCGAATTCGCCCATCATGCTCTCTTGTTAGAAACGGCTAGGGTAAGTAAAGGTTTTGTTCGAAAACCGGCGGGGCACGGTCTGAAAAAGTAGCCAGACAAAAATAGCCCTGCAAATAGACCGGCGATTATACGCACAAGTCACCTGGGAGACCGCGATGCTGGAAAACGCACTGTATGAATGTCCGTATTGTGGTGAGGAGGTAGAGACTACTCTGGATTTGTCCGGTGGCGATCAGACCTACATCGAGGACTGTCAGGTGTGCTGCCGGCCGATAACCTTCGTGTTGCAGGTTCATGGAGAGGAATGGCATCTCGAAGTGTTCAGTGAAAACGAATGAGGAGCGTGTATGCAGCGCATCTACGATCCGGAAAACCTGATGGAAGGCGAGTTGCTGCAAGGCATGCTCGCCAGCGAGGGTATCGAGGCGCATCTGGTGGGCCGTGATTTGCTCGGCGGCTCCGGGGAATTGCCGATCTATGGCCTGCTCGGGCTGTCGGTCGAGAACGACCAGGCCGAATACGCCCGCGAGCTGATCACCGCGTACAATGCAGCGCTGCCGCTGTCCGGCGATGAACCGGATAGCTTTCCCGGCACGCTGGTCTGTTAGGCTGGCGTTCGTTTGATCAAGAGCCGTGTTGCCCCATGTGTGGACGTTATGCCCTGTTTCGCTGGAACCCTGCCTTCGCGGCGCTGCCCGGTTTTCCCGCCGACCAGAAGGCGCAGTGGAACATTTCTCCCAACGACTCGGTGTTGATGCTGCGGGCCGAGCCAGACGGCCAGCGCACGCTGGCCCGCGCCCGCTGGGGCCTGACGCCACCCTGGCTGACCGATCTGTCCCGCACTCCGGCCCACGCCCGTGCCGAAACCGTTGCCGAACAACCGATGTTCCGAGAAGCCCTGCGCCTGCGCCGCTGCCTGTTGCCGGCCAATGGTTTCTACGAATGGCGCGGGACGACGCGCAAGCGCCCGTACTGGCTGACACCGGGGGAGGGCTCGTCATTGTTTTTTGCGGCGATCTGGGAGGCGTATCCGGTGCAGGAGCAGGTGTGGCTGAGTACCGCCGTGATTACCCAACCAGCGGCGAGCCAGCGGCGGCCGTTGATTCTTGATGAGGCGGGGCAGGCCGCGTGGCTCGATCCCGAGACGCCGTTGCATGCGTTGCAAGCCTTGCTGGCCAGTGAACCTGCCGCGTTGCGCGAACGGGTGCTGGCCAACATGGTGAATGATCCGAAATTGAATGGGCCGGAGTGTTTGACGCCGGGATGACAGGTTGTCTGTGCTGACACCATCGCTGGCAAGCCAGCTCCCACAGGAATTTGCGGCGTTCATAAAACCTGTGGGAGCTGGCTTGCCAGCGATGAGGCCCTTGAATTAGACCCTGAACTGATTGATCAACCGCCGCTGCTGTTCCGCCAGCTTGGTCAAATCCGCACTGGCCGCACTCGACTCATCCGCACCACCGGCCACTTCATTGGCCACCTGGCCGATGTTGATCACGTTGCGGTTGATGTCGTCCGCCACCGCACTTTGCTCCTCGGCCGCGCTGGCGATCTGGGTGTTCATGTCGTTGATCACCGACACCGCCTGAGTAATGGTCTCCAGTGCTTCGGCGGCCTTCGATGCGTGCAGTACGCTTTCGTCCGTGCGGTTCTGGCTGTCCTCCATGACTCGCACCACATCCCGCGTGCCTTGCTGCAGTTGCTGGATCATGGCCTGGATTTCTTCGGTGGCCTTTTGCGTCTTCTGCGCCAGGTTACGCACCTCGTCGGCCACCACGGCAAAACCCCGGCCTTGTTCACCGGCGCGGGCCGCTTCGATGGCCGCGTTCAGGGCCAGCAGGTTGGTCTGCTCGGCGATCCCGCGAATGGCGGTGAGGATGGCATTGATGTTTTCGCTGTCCTTGGCCAGGGTCTGCACCACGCCGACGGCCCGGCCGATCTCCACGGCGAGGGCGCCAATCGAGTTCGAGGTGTCGCGCACGATCTGCATGCCTTGGCTGGCGGCTTGATCGGCATGGCTGGCGGCCTGTGCGGCCTGGGTCGCGTTGCGCGCCACGTCCTGGGCGGTGGCGGTCATTTCCTGCACGGCGGTGGCGACCTGGTCGATCTCGGCCATTTGCTTGTGTACGCCGGTGTTGGTGCGGATGGCGATGTCGGCGGTGTGTTCCGACGAATCGCTGACGCTCTGCACCGACGTCACCACCTGGGTGATCATCGCCTGCAACTTGGCCAGGAAGGTGTTGAAGCCTTTGGCGATCGAGCCCAGTTCATCGGCGCGGTCGCTGGTCAGGCGTCGGGTCAGGTCGCCTTCACCCTGGGCGATATCGTCGAGCATGGCCACCATCTGCTTGAGTGGGCGGGCGATGCCGTGGCCCACCAGCCAGATCACCAGCAAACCGATACCGGCAATCACCAGGCCGACCATCGCCATGCCGAAGGTGTCGGATTTACGCTGCGCATCCAGGTCGGCCTGGAGTTTTTGCAAGTCGGCCATGACCGCGTTCAGCGGCAATTGCAGCATCAGGGTCCAGCGCGCATCGGTCTGGCCGATGCCGAACGGCAGGTACAACTCGATCCGGCCCTGGGCCTTGTCGACGGTGTAGGTGACTTCGCCGCGCTTGAGATTGGCCATGTTGGCAATCTGCTTGCCGTCGAGGATATCGCTGACTTTTTCGCCGAATTTGCTCGGATCCTTGGTGTAGGCCACGATGCGGCCATTGCCGCCGATCAGGGCCATTTCCCCGGCGCCGCTGTAGAGTTTCTGGTTGGCGCCCAGGAGCATTTCCTGAATGAAGTTCACCGACAGGTCGGCGCCAACGATGCCCTGGAAGGCACCGTTGAGCATGATCGGCTCAATAAAGGAGGCGAGCATGACGATTTTGTCGCCCACCTTATAAGGCGCCGGATCGATCACGCAGGATTTTCCGGTTTCTTTCGAGCACAGGTAGTACTCGCTGGCGCGCACGCCGGTGGACAGGGTTTTCTGGTCATCGACGTCCACCAGTTTGTCCAGGCCCAGGGTGCCGTCGTCGTTGCGGAACCACCAGGGCAGGAAGCGCCCGTTGCTGGCGTCGATGCCGACCACCTGGGTGCCGACGTAGGCCGCATCGTTGTGGTCCAGTGCGTCTTTTTCCCAGCCGATGTAGGTGCCGAGGATCTTCGGGTTCTTGACCACGTTTTCCTTGATCAGGCCGATCAGTTGCTCGCGGCTCAGGCTCAGGGCGGGCTGGCCATCGGCACCCGGCGTGCCGATCAGGGCGTTGACCCGCACCAGTGCGCCGGCGATCAGCAGCGGTGCTTCGAGTTCACGCTGGATCTGGCTGACCTGGGTCTGCGCCAGGGACGTCAGGCGTTGTTCGATGACTTGCTCGAACTGGGCCTGGGTCCGCTCCTGGACCATGTCCTGCGTCCGGGCTCCGGAAAACAGCGCGTACACCACCAGCGCTGCCACGACACTAAGGACAATGGCGCCGGCAAGGGCTGCCACGGAAAACTGGATCGACTTGAATTTCATGGAGGCTCCGCACGCGAAAGGACGTCTGCCCAGGTGTATCGGCAGGGTGTCGGGCGGGCATGAGCGCGAGCCTTGGAAATGGCTGTTTTTGCGTGGCGGAGGTCGCAAATGAATCAATGCGCGGCGTGACGGGCTGCGGCTTGCCCCGGAATGTGAATTTTTTTCTGCATTGATGAGAGCTTTGTCTGAATTGCGCGTCTTATGTCTATTGTATCTGGCGTCGATACCATTCCACGCCTAGGATACCCGGCATGTTTTCAGGGAGTTTTTCGATGAACAAGACATTGGCTCTATGTGCGCTGAGCGCAGGCCTGCTGCTCGCCGGCTGCCAGTCGGTCAATACCACCAGTGGTGGTGCTGTGGGCGTTGAGCGCAAGCAGTACATGTTCAGCATGTTGTCCTCGCAGGAGGTCGACCAGATGTACGCCCAGTCCTATACAAAGACTGTGAGTGAGGCGAGCAGCAAAGGCGTGCTGGACAAGACCAGCAGCGATGCCAGGCGTGTTCAGGTCATTGCCGACCGGCTGATTGCCCAGGCGCCGAACTTTCGTCCGGACGCGGCCCAGTGGAAATGGGAAGTGAACCTGATCAAGAGCAAAGAGCTCAATGCCAACTGTGGACCTGGCGGCAAGATCTTTGTCTACACCGGGCTGATCGACAGTCTTCAACTCACTGACGATGAACTCGCCGCGGTCATGGGCCATGAAATCGCCCACGCCCTGCGCGAGCACGGTCGTGAGGCGATGTCCAAGGCATACGGTATCGAAATGGCCAAGCAGGGCGCCGGTGCGTTGCTCGGGTTGGGCCAGGACAGCCTGGCCCTGGCGGACGCTGTAGCCAACTACGGCATGACCTTGCCCAACAGCCGTGCCAATGAAAACGAGGCGGACCTGATCGGCCTGGAGTTGGCCGCCCGCGCCGGCTACAACCCGAACGCCGCGATCACCCTGTGGAACAAGATGAGCAAGGCCAGCGAAGGTGCTCCGCCGGAGTTCCTCAGCACGCACCCGTCTTCGAGCAGCCGGACTGCGGCATTGCAGGCGGCGATTCCGAAAGTCATGCCGTTGTACGAGCAGGCCAAGAAGTCCTGATAGTCGATAGTCATGCGGTAAGGCTGCTGGCCTCTTCGCGAGCAAGCCCGCTCCCACAATGGATCTCCAGTGCACACAAAATTTGCAGTCAATGGAGATTCAGTGTGGGAGCGGGCTTGCTCGCGAAGAACGATAACGCGGTCTAACGACCTATCGGGTCAAACCCACCCGCTGCTCTGCATCGCCTTGTACACCGCGACAATCGCCAGGATGAAGAACGCCGACGCCGCCAGTCGACGGATCAGGGTCAATGGCAGCTTGTCTGCGGCAAAGTTACCCGCCAGAACCACCGGTACGTTGGCAATCAGCATGCCGGCGGTGGTGCCGATGATCACCAGCCACAATTCCGGATATTGCGCAGCCAGCATCACGGTCGCGATCTGCGTCTTGTCGCCGATTTCCGCCAGGAAGAACGCGATCAGCGTGGTCAGGAACGGCCCGAACTTGCGGGCGGTGCTGGCCTCGTCGTCATCCATCTTGTCCGGCACGAGGGTCCAAAGGGCGGTCGCGGCGAAGCTCGCGGCGAGGATCCAGTGCAGCATCGTATCCGAGAAGAAACTGCCGACCCAGGCACCGACTGCACCGGCGGCCGCGTGGTTGGCCAGGGTCGCGGCAACGATACCGGCGATGATCGGCCAGGGCTTGCGGAAGCGAGCGGCGAGAATGAGCGCGAGCAGTTGCGTCTTGTCGCCGATTTCGGCCAAGGCAACGATTGCTGTGGGAACGAGTAGTGAATCCAGCATCAGGGGGTTTTCCTAAGGGGCGGGTCGACACGGCTATGACACGTACAGCCTTCCCGCCCCGGGTAAGGTGTTCGTGTCATAGGTCTTGTCAAACCCTGCGATCCATCTGATGTGGATGCTTGGGTCGCATGCGCCATGGTCTGAGGACCAAGTATGTTGACGCATGCCGGACGAGCGTGGCGCTCGTGGGAGACTACTCCCCTAGGACGGAGCGGATTCTGCCTTTGCAAAACCCATTCGGCAAGCCTTCTTTTTCAAAAAGGTTTCAGCCGCGTTTTGCCCGGTAAATTCGAAAGCCCTGTCCTTCGGCCTTGATCGCACACACACCAAGATGCTCTTCGATCAGCGGTTGATACTTCAGGAAACTGTTCGCTACCAGGCGAAGTTCGCCGCCGTTTTTCAGATGTTTGGCCGCTTTTCGCAGCAAGTTCTCCGTTGCGAAATAGTCGGTATGCACGCCGACATGGAACGGTGGATTGCTCAAAATCGCACTCAAACCCATCGGCGCGGCGTCGATGCCGTCACCGGTAATCACCTCGGCTTCCAGACCATTGGCAGCCAGGGTCAGGCGACTGCTGGCAGCGGCAAAGGCGTCCACATCCAGCATCGTGACTTGGTTGTGCGGGTATCGACGTTTCACTGCCGCGCCCAGGACTCCTGCGCCGCAACCGAAATCGAGCAAATGACCGCCGGGCAGTTTGTCCAGGTGTTCCAGCAGCAGCGCGCTGCCGCGATCGAGGCGACCATGGCTGAATACCCCCGGCAGGCTGATGACCTTCAGCGGGCCTTCGGCCAGCGGCAGCTCGTAGGTCTGCGCCAGGCTTTCCAGCGGCTTGGCTTCAGGTGCGTTGGCCACGGTGACCTGCCAGAGCTGGCAGTGGCGCGCGCTGTCGAGTTTGCGTGGCTTGCCGAACGGGTTGAGTTGTTTGGCGGCACCTTCGATGCCGCTTTTTTTCTCGCCGACCAGGTACAGCTCGCGGCCGGCCAGCCGCGAGGCGAGGGCGTTGAGAATGTAGTCGGTCAGGTCCTTGGCCTTGGGCAGAAAGACCACGGCGCTATCGAACCCGCGCTCCGGTGCGTTCACGCCAAAGTGGCTGCGCTCTGGGAAGCGGGCGTCCAGCGCGGCCTGGTCGCCGGCGTGCCAGCACCAGCCATGGGCATCGGGCAGGCGGCCCAGCAGGTCGTCGGCGGGCAAGCCGGCCAACAACACCGACCCCTGGAATAACTCGGCTTGGCGAAGCAGTACTTCACTGCGCGGATCCATAACTGCTCCCGTGAAAAAAAGTGCCGCAGTTTATCAACTGACGACCCGCAGCGCCTTACCGCTGAAGTATCCCAGTGCGTTTTCGGTCACTTGGCCGACGATCCGCTGGCGCGCTTCACGGCTGCCCCAGGCGTTGTGCGGGGTGACGATCAGGCGCGGGATGTCGTGGGCCAGCAGTGGATTGCCGTTGACGGGAGGCTCAACGCTCAGCACGTCAGTGGCGGCGCCGCCTAGATGACCATTGCGCAAGGCATCGGCCAGCGCCTGTTCGTCGATCAGGCCGCCGCGGGCGGTGTTGACCAGGAACGCTTCGGGTTTCATCGAGGCCAGTTCGCGGGCGCCGATGAAGTGACGGGTGTGTTCGTTGAGTGGGCAGTGCAGGGTCAGGGCATCGACTTGCGGCAGCAGTTCATCCAGTGGCAGGCGGTCCGGGCGGGCAGGGCGTCCTGGAATCTGCCCCAGCAGCACGCGCATGCCGAAGGCTTCAGCCAGCCGTGCGACCGCGCTGCCCAATTCGCCGTGACCCAGCAAGCCAAGGGTTTTGCCTTCGAGTTCGACAATCGGGTACTCCAGCAAGCAGAACTGTTTGGCCTGTTGCCAGCGGCCTGCGGCGACGGCCTTCTGATAATCGGCCAGGCGCGTGGCCAGGTTGAGCAGCAGCATGATCGTGTGCTGCGCCACCGACGGCGTGCCGTAACCCTGGCAATTGCACACGGTGATCCCGTGGGCGCGGGCGGCAGCGAGGTCGACGTTGTTGGTGCCGGTGGCGGTAATCAGGATCAGCTTGAGGTCAGGGCTGGCGGCCATGGCGGCGGCGTCGATCAGGATCTTGTTGCTGATGGCGACGGTGGCGCCCTTGAGGTGTTCGATGACTTGATCGGGCAAAGTCTGGGCGAACAGGTGCAATTCGCTGAAACAACTGCGCAGCGGGTTGAGGTCAAGGTCGCCGAGGTCCAGGGACGGGTGGTCGAGGAAAACGGCGCGGCGAGTATTCGTCATCAACTGTACCTTTTGTGCATTGAACTGAAGGCGTAATCTGCCGAGCCTACCAGATGAAATAAATAGTTACGCTTGGCCTGAAGGAGCCCCACATGTACTGGACAGAGTTCTTGACCGTTGCCCTGATTCACTTGCTGGCCGTGGCCAGCCCCGGCCCGGACTTTGCCGTGGTGGTACGTGAAAGTGTTACCCACGGTCGCCGTGCGGGCACCTGGACCGCGGTGGGTGTGGGGACGGCGATTTTCCTGCATGTGGGTTATTCACTGTTGGGTATCGGCCTGATCGTGTCCCAGTCGATCGTGCTGTTCAATGCCTTGAAATGGGCCGCCGCCGCTTACCTGCTGTACATCGGTTACAAGGCGCTGCGTGCGCAGCCGGCCAAGCCTGTGGCGGACGATCTGCACAAGGAAGCGGGCGAGCGCACGGCCCGTGGCGCCTTCACCTCGGGATTCGTCACCAACGGTCTCAACCCGAAAGCCACGCTGTTCTTCCTCTCACTGTTCACCGTGGTGATCAACCCGCACACACCGCTGGTCGTGCAGGCCGGTTACGGGGTTTACCTGGCAGGCGCAACAGCCGCCTGGTTCTGCCTGGTGGCGATGTTGTTCAGCCAGCAGCGCGTACGCGCCGGTTTCGCGCGCATGGGGCACTGGTTCGACCGGTCCATGGGCGCGGTGCTGATTGCGATTGGCGTGAAGCTCGCTTTTACCGAGATGCATTGATCAATCGTGATTCCCTGTAGGAGCAGCCTGCGGCAGCTCCTACAGGGCGTAATAAGTGGCCAGTGCTGGCGCAATGCTAGCATTTGCGGGGTTCTGCAAATCATACCTTTGGCTGATTTGGCTGACGATCAGGGGCACTACAGTGCGTACTTTCAGTCACGTCCGTGCAGTCAGAAAAAGGGATTCTTATGTTGCAGACTCGCGTTATCCCCCCGGCCGAAGGCGCTTACCAATACCCGCTGCTGATCAAGCGGCTGCTGATGTCCGGTGCCCGTTATGAGAAAACCCGCGAGATCATCTACCGTGACAAGTTGCGCTACAGCTACCCGACCCTGATCGAACGGGTGGCCCGCCTGGCCAACGTGCTGACAGCGGCCGGGGTCAAGCCCGGGGATGCCGTGGGTGTGATGGACTGGGACAGCCATCGTTACCTGGAATGCATGTTCGCCATCCCGATGATCGGCGCGGTGATCCACACCATCAACGTGCGCCTGTCGCCGGAACAGATCCTCTACACCATGAACCACGCCGAGGACCGCTTTGTGCTGGTCAACAGCGAGTTCGTCGGCCTCTACAAGGCCATCGAAGGGCATCTGACCACGGTCGATAAAACCCTGTTGCTGACTGACCTGCCGGAAAAAACCGCGGACCTGCCGAACCTTGTCGGCGAATACGAACAACTGCTGGCCGCGGCGAGTCCGCAGTACGATTTCCAGGATTTCGACGAAAACTCGGTCGCGACCACGTTCTACACCACCGGCACCACCGGCAATCCCAAGGGCGTGTACTTCACTCATCGGCAACTGGTGCTGCACACCATGGGCGTGTCGACCATCATGGGGGCGATCGACAGTGTGCGCCTGCTGGGTACCAACGACGTGTACATGCCGATCACCCCGATGTTCCACGTGCACGCCTGGGGCTTGCCGTATGTGGCGACCATGCTCGGACTCAAGCAGGTGTACCCCGGCCGTTATGACCCGGAGTACCTGGTGGAGTTGTGGCGCAAGGAGAATGTCACGTTCTCCCATTGCGTACCGACCATTTTGCAGATGGTCCTCAATGCCAAGGCTGCGCAGAACGTCGACTTCGGTGGCTGGAAAATCGTCATCGGCGGCAGCGCCCTGAACCGCACGTTGTACGAGGCGGCCAAGGCCAAGGGCATTCAGTTGACCGCCGCCTACGGCATGTCGGAAACCGGGCCACTGGTCTCGTGCGCGCACTTGAACGATGAGTTGATGGCCGGCACCGAAGACGAACGCACTACCTACCGGATCAAGGCCGGCGTGCCTGGGCCGCTGGTGGAGGCGGCGATCGTCGACACCGAGGGCAACTTCCTGCCCGCCGACGGCGAGACCCAGGGCGAACTGGTGCTGCGCGCACCCTGGCTGACCGAGGGTTATTTCAACGAACCGCAGAAGGGCGCCGAGCTCTGGGCCGGAGGCTGGCTGCACACCGGTGACGTGGCGACCCTGGACAGCATGGGGGTGATCGACATTCGTGACCGCATCAAGGACGTGATCAAGACCGGTGGCGAGTGGATCTCCTCCCTGGACCTGGAAGACCTGATCAGTCGTCATGCGGCGGTACGTGAAGTAGCAGTGGTGGGGATCCCTGATCCGCAGTGGGGAGAGCGGCCGTTTGCCCTGCTCGTAGTCCGTGAAGGTCACGTCATCGGGGCGAGGGAACTCAAGGAACACCTCAAGCCTTTTGTGGAGCTGGGGCACCTGAGCAAGTGGGCGATTCCGAGCCAGATCGCCCTTGTTACTGAAATTCCCAAGACCAGCGTCGGCAAACTCGACAAGAAGCGCATTCGTGTCGACATCAGCGAATGGCAGGCCACCAACAGTACCTTCCTCTCGACGCTTTAAGCACCTCCCGGCGTGCCCGAAAGGGCACGCCAGCCCCACCAAGCAAGCGCTTGGCTTGTCAAATCGAAATTTTCAGCCATCCTTGCCGTGCCGACGGGTGTCGGACTGGCGAAAGGACTGTTCCAGAGTGGCTGGCAACTGCAAATCACACTTTAGAGGGATCAAGCGCTACTACCTGCTGGCTATAGTCCGCTCAAGGATTTTTAAGAACGGGGCAACCGCACGAACCGGGGCGATGCAACTTTGGAATGACTTTGGGATGCCATGGCTCCCGGTTATCCACAGCGTTTTTAGAAGTGCTCAATGCCATAAAAATAAAATGCACATGGAGTAGCGTCGATGACATCAGTAAACCAGTTCTGGCGCCGGGCGAAGCTGCCCCTGGCTGTCAGTCTTGCCTCTACGCTCGCCGGGCCAGCATTCGGCGTCAGTTTCAACGTCGGTGAAATCGAAGGTCAGTTCGACTCATCCCTGTCGATTGGTGCCAGTTGGTCTACCGAACAGCCGAACAAGAACCTCATCGGTGTCAACAACGGCGGCAAGGGTCTGTCCCAGACTTCTGATGACGGTCACCTGAACTTCAAGAGCGGGGAAACCTTCTCGAAGATCTTCAAGGGCATCCATGACCTTGAACTCAAATACGGCGATACCGGTGTTTTCGTCCGTGGCAAATACTGGTACGACTTTGAACTGAAGGACGAAAGCCGTCCGTTCAAGGACATCAGCGACGAGGGCCGCAAGGAAGGCGCCAAGTCCGCTGGCGGCCAGATCCTCGACGCCTTCGTCTACCACAACTACTCCATTGCCGAGCAACCAGGCTCCGTACGTCTGGGCAAGCAGGTGGTGAGCTGGGGTGAAAGTACCTTCATCGGGGGTGGCATCAACTCGATCAACCCGATCGATGTGTCCGCGTTCCGTCGTCCGGGTGCCGAGATCAAGGAAGGCCTGATCCCGGTCAACATGTTCTATGTGTCCCAGAGCCTGACCGAAAACCTCTCGGCCGAAGCGTTCTATCAAATTGAATGGGACCAGACCGTCGTCGACAACTGCGGCACGTTCTTCTCCCAGCCGGACATCGTTGCCGACGGCTGTAACGATAACCTGCGCGTGCTGGCCAAGCGCTCGCAGATTCCGGCCATTGCCCTGGGGCCTTTGGCCGCCAACGGCGTCGACGTCAACAATGAGGGTGTTCTGGTACGTCGTGGCGGCGATCGTGATGCCCGCGACGGCGGTCAGTGGGGCGCGTCCTTCAAGTACATGTTCGATCCGCTGGACACCGAATTCGGTGCCTATTTCATGAACTACCACAGTCGTGCGCCGATCTTCAGTGCCACCGGTGCGCCGCAGTCGGTCTACAACACAGCGGCGGGACTCCCGGGTCCGTTTGCCGCGCTGGCGCCATTGCTGGTGGCGGGTAATTCGCAGTACTTCATCGAATACCCGGAAGACATTCGCCTGTATGGCTTGAGCTTCTCCACCACCCTGCCTACCGGTACGGCGTGGAGCGGTGAGATCAGCTACCGTCCGAACGCTCCGGTGCAGCTCAACTCCACCGACATCCTGTTCGCCGGTGTACGTCCTTTGGGCAATAACAACCCGAACAACCCGTTGACCAACGCATCGCTGCTGACCGGCGTGCCGGGTCAGGACCTGCACGGGTATCGTCGCAAGGAAGTCACCCAGTTCCAGACCACCCTGACGCACTTCTTCGACCAGGTCATGGGCGCGAGCCGTCTGACCCTGGTGGGTGAAGTGGGCGTGACCCACGTCGGCGGCCTGGAAAGCACTTCCGATGTTCGTTATGGCCGCGATCCGGTCTACGGCCCGGGTGAGTTGCCAGCCTCTGGCGCGCTCGATACCTGCGTGGCGCTCAACACCAGCACCATCAACGGTGCCGGCCCGGGTACGCCGACCAACAACCGCAGCCGCAACTGCACCGACGAAGGCTTCACCACCGCGACTTCGTGGGGCTACCGTGGTCGTGCCATCTGGGAATACAACGACGTGTTTGCCGGTGTGAACCTCAAGCCGAACGTTGCCTGGTCCCATGACGTGAGCGGTTACTCCCCTGGCCCTGGCGGCAACTTCGAGGAAGGCCGCAAGGCGGTCAGCCTGGGTGTCGACGCCGAGTACCAGAACACCTACACCGCGAGCCTGGCCTACACCAACTTCTTCGACGGCAAGTACACCACCGTGGATGACCGCGACTTTGTTGCGCTCAGCCTTGGCGTGAACTTCTAAGCACAGTATTTTCAGGACGAACGCATACATGAAAATAACAAAGAGTCTGTTCCACGCCGGTGTTCTGGGTCTTTCGCTGCTGGCGACCAGCGTCATCGCAGCGGTTCCCCAAGCCGAGGCCGACAAACTGGGCAAGAGCCTGACCCCGATGGGCGCCGAAATGGCGGGTAACGCCGACGGTTCGATCCCGGCCTGGAAGCCGATGGCGAAGAACGCCGGTACGGTCGACAGCAAAGGTTTCCTGTCCAATCCGTTCGCCAGCGAAAAACCGCTGTTCACCATCACGGCGCAGAACGTCGACCAGTACAAGGACAAGCTCGCACCGGGCCAGTACGCGATGTTCAAGCGCTACCCGGAAACCTTCAAGATGCCGGTCTACCCATCCCATCGCGGTGCTACCGTGCCGGATGATGTATTCGCCGCCATCAAGCGCAACGCCACCAACACCAACCTGGTGTCCGGCGGCAACGGCCTGGAAAACTTTGAAACCGCCATTCCGTTCCCGATTCCGAAAAGCGGCGTTGAAGTCATCTGGAACCACATCACCCGCTATCGCGGGGGCAGCGTGACCCGCTTGGTAACCCAGGCCACGCCTCAGCCGAACGGCTCGTTCAGCCTGGTGTATTTCCAGGACCAGTTCGTGTTCCGCGACAAGATGAAGGATTACGACCCGAAAAACCCGGGCAACATCCTGTTCTACTTCAAGCAGAAAGTGACCGCGCCGGCGCGTCTGGCCGGTGGTGTACTGCTGGTTCACGAAACCCTCGACCAGGTCAAGGAACCGCGCTCGGCGTGGGTCTACAACGCCGGCCAGCGTCGTGTGCGCCGTGCACCGCAAGTGTCCTATGACGGCCCGGGTACCGCGGCTGACGGCCTGCGTACTTCCGACAACCTGGACATGTACAACGGTGCGCCGGATCGTTACGACTGGAAGCTCGAAGGCAAGAAAGAGATGTACATCGCCTCCGACAGCTACAAGCTCGACGACCCGAGCCTCAAGTACACCGACATCATCAAGGCCGGTCACATCAACCAGGATCTGGCGCGTTACGAGCTGCGCCGGGTATGGCATGTGGTTGCCACCTTGAAGGAAGGTCAGCGTCACATCTACGCCAAGCGTGACTTCTACATCGACGAAGATACCTGGCAGGCAGCGGTCATTGACCATTACGACGGTCGTGGCCAACTGTGGCGTGTAGGTGAGGCACATGCCGAGAACTACTACGACAAACAAGTGCCGTGGTACGCCCTTGAAGCCCTGTATGACCTGCAGTCGGGTCGTTACCTGGCGCTGGGCATGAAGAACGAAGAGAAGTCGGCTTATGACTTCGGTTTCCAGGCCACCACCAGCGACTTCACCCCGGCCGCCTTGCGTCAGGATGGTGTTCGCTAAAGTGAACTGAGTAGAGGCCGCACCCTCTGAAACGCCCCGACTGGTTCGGGGCGTTTTTTTTTGCTTGTAGACTTTTTGTAGCCATTTGTAGCAATTACCTTCATTCCCTATCCGTTTACGGCTAGTCTGCGGACATCTGCAACGCCGCCACCCGCAATTCAAACAAGAGCCGGCTATGACTGATTTGTCTACACCCTCAGGTTCTGCACAGGTTGCCGTCGCGACATTCGACGGGCGGTTTTTCCGTCCGCCGTTGCCCGACGGCCATGTGCTGCGTCCACGTTTGTGCGAGCGCCTGAGTGCCGGGCTCGCAGGCAGGTTACTGCTGGTCAGTGCCCCGGCAGGGTTCGGCAAGAGTTCGCTGGCGGTGGAGTTTTGTCAGGAGTTGCCGGCGCACTGGCAAAGTCTCTGGCTGGGGTTGAGTCCGCGAGACAGTGACCCGGGACGCTTTCTCGAGCGGCTGCTGGAAGGCCTTCAGGACTATTTCCCGCACCTGGGCAGGCAATCCCTCGGGCTGTTGAAAATGCGTCAGCGCCATCAGCCGTTCGCATTCGAAGAATGGCTCGACGGCTTGCTCGACGAACTGGCCGTACACCTGTCCACGGCGACGCCCTTGCTGCTGGTGCTGGATGATTACCACCTGGCTCAGGGGCCGGTGCTGGACCGTTGCCTGCAGTTTTTCCTCAATCATCTTCCCGATGGTTTGCTGGTGATGGTCACCAGCCGCCAACGTCCCGACTGGCATCTGGCGCGGCTGCGGCTGTCGCGGCAACTGCTTGAGCTGCATGAACAGGATCTGCGTCTGACCCACGACGAGGCCTTGAGCCTGCTCGACCGGCACAGCAGCTCCTTGCGCGGTGAGGCGCTGGAAAACCTGATCCAGCGCAGCGAAGGCTGGGTTGCGGGGTTGCGCTTCTGGCTGTTGGCGGCTTCGGAGGCGGGCACCAATGGCGCGCTGCCGCAATCGTTGCATGGCGGGGAGGGGCTGATCCGCGATTACCTGCTCGAAGAAGTCATCGATTGCCTGCCCGCCGAGGTCCAGTCGTTCCTTTATGACACGGCGCCCCAGGAGCGTTTTTGCAGCGAACTGTGCGATGCCGTTCGCGACGCCCATGACAGCGGGGAGATCCTGCGCTTCCTGCTGGCCCATCAAGTGTTCCTGGTGCCGCTGGACGAGCATGGTCATTGGTATCGTTATCACCATCTGTTTTCCGATCTGTTGCGCACGCGGCCGACGTCCCAGTCGATGGTGCCGGCCGCGAGCCTGCACTTGCGTGCCTGCCGCTGGTTCAATGCCCAGGGACTGCTCGATGAGGCGGTGGAGCAAGCCTTGCGTGCCGGTCACCTGGACGTCGCGGCGAACCTGGTGCAGAACCTCTCCGAAGAGCAACTGCTGGCCGAGCAGAATGTCGGCATGTTGCTGCGCTGGAAAATGGACTTGCCCGACAGCTTGCTGATCAGCACG
Organism: Pseudomonas sp. AP3_22 TE3818; assembly: GCF_053628995.1. Classification (NCBI taxonomy): domain Bacteria; kingdom Pseudomonadati; phylum Pseudomonadota; class Gammaproteobacteria; order Pseudomonadales; family Pseudomonadaceae; genus Pseudomonas; species Pseudomonas sp. AP3_22 TE3818. Next base: position 1,130,697 of record NZ_JBRJHL010000001.1, read on the forward strand.
CCGCGACTGATTGTGCTGTATAGCTGGGCGCTGGGCCTGGCTTGCCAGCTGGATGCTGCCGAAGAGCTGGCCAGCCATTTGAGCCGCTTCCTGCCCGCACCGTCGGCCACCGCCCAGAAGTCCATGCTGGCTCAATGGCTGGCGTTGAGTGGCATCATTGCCCGTGGGCGCGGCAACCGCGAACTGACGCTGCAGTACTGCCGCGAGGCATTGGAAAGTCTTCCGTCCAAGCGTTACGGCCAGCGCCTGATGTGCCTCTCGACCCTGTCCAACCTTGCCATTGCCGACGGTGATTTGTGGCGGGCACGAGGACTGAACCGCGAATCGCTGGAGCTGGCGCAACGTGTCGGCAACCCGTTGTTCGAAGCGCTGGCGCACTACGACCGCGCACGGGTGCTGCAAGCGCGCGGGGAAATCTGTCGGGCACTGGAAGAGGTCCGCCAGGGCATGCAACGCCTGCAGAGCTTGTCTGCACAGCGGCTGTATGCGGTTCGCGCCCGGCTGACCCTGTACGAAGGCTTTTTGCTGGCCCTGCGCATGCAGCCACAATTGGCGCGGGCGCGATTGCAGGCCGGTCTGTGCGAGGCGCGCGCCTGTCGTGACATCAGCGTGCTAATCGGCCACTGCGTGATTGCCAGGCTGGAAGGCAGCAGCGGCGAGTTCGCCAAAGCCTTCGCCGAACTGGCCGAAGCCGAGCGGCTCATGCACATCTGGGACGTGCCGCCGATCTACTACCTGGCCATGATTACCCTGGTCAAATGTGAGCTCTGGCTGGCCCAGGGGCGTACCGATCTGGCCGAAGCCTGGCTGGCGCGCCTGGGGCAGACCTACAACGGTGAAAACGGGGCGGCACCGCCGGAGTTCCATCCGCAATTGCCGCTGCATATCGAATTACAGCAAGCTTTGCTGGACGTCATCCAGGGCCAGCCGATGCTGGCCGAGGGGCGATTGAATGCGCTGCTAGAACATGGCCAGCAAAGCGGTCGGCAGATGCTCAGTGCCATGGCGCTGATCCAGAAAGTGGCGTTGTTGCTGGGCAGTGGACGGGAGCCGGAAGCACGCAAGGCACTGGTCCAGGCGCTGGACGCCGCTGGTGGGGGCGTGCTGCAACCCTTCGAGGGCTTGCTGGCCGAGCATCCGGACTGGCTGCGAGGGCAGCTTCAACAGTGTCCGCCAACCCCTGTTTCCCTGAGCCTCAGTGAAAAGCTGCCGGCATTGACTGCCCGCCCCGGAGCGGAGTCCTGCACGGCTGCGGAGCAACTCAGTACGCGGGAACTGGCGGTTCTGCGATTGATCGCACAAGGCTGTTCGAACCAGGAAATCAGCGATCAGCTGTTTATTTCCTTGCACACGGTCAAGACCCACGCCAGCCACATCAACAGCAAACTCGGGGTCGAGCGGCGTACGCAGGCCGTGGCGCGGGCGAAGGAGTTGGGGGTGCTGGTGTGACGTGCAGCGGACTTTCTAGTGTGGGGCGCAGCTATTATTGGCTCCGTGCTGCAGGAGTGGAGTTGTGGTCAAAAAAACGGTCAAGTTTGAAAACATTGGCCAGCAATCAGCGCGGGAGCTCGCCACACTGTTCAATGCGGCTATTCTCGGTGCGATTATCAATTTCTCCATCTGGCCCAATGTAGATATCTGTGTTTGGCCATTTCGGTTTGACCCTTATGCAGTGTGATTTACCTCCGTTGCTCCAGTAAAACTCCATAAAAAATTTCGCGTTAGGGAAGATATGACCGGGGCCTCCAGTCACTTCTCCAGGGTAAAGTTCTCCCTTTGAGATCTCGTGCTGAACATTCAGAATGTAGCCTAGGCGCCCTTGGCCTTTTTCAGAAAAGTAGAAGTTCACTTGGGGGGCGGCGAAGTACCAAAAGAGGATGGGGGCGAGCAATAGAGTAACCAACCCGCACCATGTACTCCTGGAATGGCGCTTATTTACAGATATGGTCACGAATACCATCCCCCCAGCTTGTGCGTGGTAAACCTAAGACTTCATCCATCAGCATCTTCACTGTTATCCCGCCGTTCGGTTGGAGTCTGTAAAGTTTGATGCCAATGCCGATCGATACTCTGTCTCCAATGTCGTCCCACGCTCGCATCCCTTCGATATCCGTCGACCGACGTGGACCCGGTCTTTTATCCCATTTTTGTATTTTACGGATGGAATCTGAGGCAATTTGTTCGACTCCGGCTCCATCCAAAAGGATACTTTCGGAAAGTCCTCCCGCCATCCCTACGTACCCATAGTGAACGTTTGACCATATGTCGTAGAAGTAGTCGAACGTACCTTGCTTCTGCCAGGGGCCACCAAACTGTAGTCCTATCGCGACCTTGTGATCCCAAGGTCTGTTCTGACCTACACGCTCTGCCCAAAGAGCCATAGCCGCCACCCTGTTTCCTGACTCAATTGCTTTGAAGTTGGGCGGGGAAAGGCGCGCGTACCAAGGTAGTTTTCTGAACCTCTTTTGTTCAGTATCAGCGTCAAAACTGTTGAGGCTCTTCATCTTCACAACGGATGGATGAGTAATGTTGCGGTTCATTTCCCCGGCAATGTAGCTCGCTACCTCTTCCATCATGTCAGGGTCGTTGCAAGCGACAGGTCGTGTTTTCCTCTCAGCTAGTTTTTGATCACTTTGTAGAGGTTTTTTCGTCGAGGCTTGATCCAAATGCCTTGTCGGATGGGCATCACCTTGAATTTGCTCGGATCGAGTAGCGCGAGGCGAAGGTGCGGGAGCAATCAGTCGATTGGTACCTCGTGGGCAGCCGCAGTGAACCTCTGCACCGTCCAGTACAGTTGGAACCCCATGCCATTTCATTGCGGGTAGGCTGTCAACGATAACGCCGGTTTTTCCGCATTTGTTGCACGCAGTGGTCTTGTCCCCGAGTCGTAGCACTGCGCGTCCTCCATGCGTCGCACAGGGCAAGCTACTGATACACATGGCTCCTGTGGTGGTCAGGTCGCCATCCAATCCTTGACCTAGCCCGTTAGCTGTTCCTCGTCCCATGAACTAGCCCTAGTGTTGTTTGCTGGGGCGAGCACGCTAGGCTAGGCGGTACGTGAGTTAAATCAGACGTTTCCTTGAATGATGTAGGTGGATTCTGCACTCAGACAGGTGATAGGTGGCGGACGGCATCGGCGATATCGGCGGGCTGTGCCAGAATAGGCCATCCATTTTTTCCAGGAACACCCATGGACGCTGTCAAACCTGCGCTTATCCGCGAAACCTTCCCCGTCGGCCCTTTGCAGTGCAATTGCACCATCATCGGCGATCCGGTGACGAAAAAGGCCATCGTCGTCGATCCGGGTGGCAATCATGAGCTGATCCTGGCGCGTCTCGATGCCCTGGGACTGAAAGTGGTCAGCATCATTCACACCCACGCCCACCTCGATCACTTCCTGGCTTCTGGTCAACTCAAAGAGAAAACTGGCGCGACCCTGCACTTGCACAAGGAAGACCAGTTTCTCTGGGACAACCTGGAAATGCAGTGCCAGATGTTTGGTGTCCCTTACACCCCGGTGCCGTCCCCGGATCGCTGGCTGGCCGATGATGAAGAGCTGGCCTGCGGTTGTGGCGTGGCGCTGCACACGCCGGGTCATACGCCGGGCTCCATGAGCTTCTGGTTTTCCGAGTCCAAGCTGCTGATTGCCGGCGACACGCTGTTTCGTCGCGGAGTCGGGCGCACGGACTTATGGGGCGGCGATCAGGCGACCATCGTGCGTTCGATCAAGCAGCGTTTGTACACCCTTGACGAAGAGGCGACGGTGGTCGCCGGGCATGGTCCGGATACCCGTCTGGGCGATGAAATGCGCGAAAACCCCTTTGTACGGGCCTGATTTGTAACGAGCGGAATTTTTGTTCCCGAAAATGATCCAACACCCGCAAAGGCTGTGCCTTGGTCCGTTGCACCACAGAATGCAAAAAAGTAGGAGCTATACATGTTCACCACGCGTCGTTTGATTATTGTCGCTACGGCTGTGGCCGTTTTGTCCGGTTGTGCTTCGCCCAACCCTTACGGCGGTCAAGGCCAGGCTCAGGGGCAGGCGGACAGCGGCTCCGAAGGTATGAGCAAGACCGCGAAGTATGGTGGTCTCGGCGCTCTGGCCGGTGCGCTGGCCGGTGCTGCGATCAACCACGATAACCGTGGCAAGGGCGCACTGATCGGTGCGGCAGTGGTCGGCGCTTCGGCAGCCGGTTACGGCTACTACGCCGACCAGCAAGAGAAAAAGCTGCGTGCCAGCATGGCCAACACCGGTGTTGAAGTGCAGCGCCAGGGCGACCAGATCAAGTTGATCATGCCGGGCAACATCACGTTCGCTACCGATTCGGCAAACATTGCCCCAAGTTTCTATCAGCCGCTGAACAACCTGGCGGGCTCGCTGAAAGAGTTCAACCAGAACCAGATCGAAATCGTGGGCTATACCGACAGCACTGGCAGCCGCCAGCACAACATGGATCTGTCTCAGCGTCGTGCACAAAGCGTGGCCACCTACCTGACCTCGCAAGGTGTCAGCGGTGCCAACCTGAGCGCTCGTGGCGCCGGGCCGGACAGTCCGGTTGCCAGCAACGGCGACGCCAATGGCCGGGCGCAGAACCGCCGTGTAGAGGTCAACCTCAAGGCGATTCCGGGCCAGCAATATGGTGGTCAGCAGCAAGGTCAGGTTCAGCAGTACCCTTGAGCGTCTGATTGAACCCCAGGCGTAAAAAATGCCCGCCCGATCCCAAGTAGATCAGGCGGGCTTTTTTGTATCGTCAGTTCTGGCCTCTTCGCGGGCGAGCCCGCTCCCGCTGGTTAGTGTTGAATGCAGATTGTGTGTCCGACATCGATCACTGTGGGAGCGGGCTTGCCCGCGAAGAGGCCGGGGTGGGCAACAGATAAAACGGATCAGTAATAAAAAAGCCCCCGGACAATCACTCGTCCGGGGGCTTTTTGTTTTGCGCGAAACCTGATTACTTCTTCAGGCCGTAATGCTCATCGAGCATGCCGGGCGCGTTCGGGGCTTTCGGCGCGTAGTCGCGAGGGGGCTCCTGATCGCGCGGTGGCGTCAGGCGTTCACGGGGTGCCTGCGCCGCATCGGCGTGCAGGGAGGCCAGCAGGCGTTGGCGAGTCTGTTCGTCCAGGGCCAGGCGGTTGGCGCCCTCGGCGAGATGGTCCTGCACTTCCTGATAGCTCGCAGTCAGTTTCTTGACCAGTGTCGCAGTGCTGTTGAAGTGGGTCACCACTTCGTTCTGATAACTGTCGAAACGTTCCTGAATATCGTCCAGCTGACGTTGCGTGCTGCTAGGCGCGGCATTCGGCGCAAGGCGAGCGATCAGGAACCCAATGGCGACACCCACAACCAGGGCAAGAGTCGGTAGCAACCAAACTAAGAGCGAGTGTTCCACGAGTCCTTCCTCTATAAACGGCTTTGCTTTACGTTAACGGCTCGAACCTGCGCTGTATACCGCGATTCACTCGCAATAGACAGCCACAGACAATTTGCTAGACGAGTCGACCCGATTCGAGGTCACGGAGTTCCTTCCTTGCTTATGCGCGAAACCCCTGTAGTGATTGATGGCCCGGTGGGTCAACTGGAAGCCCTTTACCTGGACAACGAGCAACCTCGCGGCCTGGCACTCATCTGCCATCCGAACCCGGTACAGGGCGGCACCATGCTCAACAAAGTGGTTTCGACCTTGCAGCGCACTGCGCGCGACGCCGGGCTGGTCACCCTGCGCTTCAACTATCGTGGTGTCGGTGCCAGCGAGGGCTCCCACGACATGGGCACCGGTGAAGTTGACGATGCCCAGGCTGTCGCCGAATGGTTTCGCAGCAAACACCCGGAGTTGCCGCTGACTCTGTTCGGTTTTTCCTTCGGCGGTTTTGTTGCAGCAAGTCTCGGCGGACGCCTTGAGGCCAAGGGCGAGCCGCTCAAGCACCTGTTCATGGTCGCGCCGGCGGTCATGCGCCTGGGCGATCAGGATCAGTTGCCGCAGCACGGCGAGTTGACCTTGATCCAGCCGGAAACCGACGAAGTGATCGATCCACAAGTCGTTTACCAATGGTCCGACAAGCTCGAACGTCCCCATGAGCTGCTGAAAGTGGCAGAATGCGGACACTTTTTTCATGGCAAGCTGACCGATCTCAAGGATCTGATCCTGCCGCGTCTCTCGAATTGATTGCAGTCTGACAAGCGATTACCCATGACGACCCGTACCCGTATCCTCACCGGCATCACCACCACCGGCACGCCGCACCTGGGCAACTACGCTGGCGCCATCCGCCCGGCGATCCTCGCCAGCCGTGACAGCAATGCCGATTCGTTCTACTTCCTGGCCGACTACCACGCCCTGATCAAGTGCGATGACCCGCTGCGCATCCAGCGCTCGCGTCTGGAAATCGCCGCGACCTGGCTGGCCGGTGGCCTGGATGTCGACCGCGTGACCTTCTACCGCCAGTCCGACATCCCGGAAATCCCCGAGCTGACCTGGCTGCTGACCTGCGTTGCTGCCAAGGGCCTGCTCAACCGCGCCCACGCCTACAAGGCTTCCGTGGACAAGAACGTCGAGACCGGCGAAGACCCGGACGCCGGCATCACCATGGGCCTGTACAGCTACCCGGTGCTGATGGCGGCGGACATCCTGATGTTCAACGCGCACAAGGTGCCGGTCGGTCGCGACCAGATCCAGCACGTGGAAATGGCGCGGGACATCGGCCAGCGCTTCAACCACCTGTTTGGCCAGGGCAAAGAGTTCTTCACCATGCCCGAGGCGTTGATCGAAGAGAGCGTCGCCACGTTGCCGGGCCTGGATGGCCGCAAGATGTCGAAGAGCTACGACAACACCATCCCGCTGTTCTCAAGCGCCAAGGAAATGAAGGACGCGATTTCGCGGATCGTCACCGACTCCCGCGCGCCGGGCGAAGCCAAGGACCCGGACAATTCGCACCTGTTCACCCTGTTCCAGGCATTCGCCACCCCGGCGCAGGCCGACGAGTTCCGCAGCGAACTGTTGCAGGGCCTGGGTTGGGGCGAGGCGAAGAATCGTCTGTTCCAACTGCTGGACAGTGAACTGGGCGAATCTCGTGAGCGCTACAACCAACTGATCGAGCGCCCGGCGGATCTGGAAGACATCCTGCAGCTCGGCGCGAAAAAGGCTCGTGCGGTCGCGACACCCTTCCTCAACGAACTGCGTGAAGCGGTGGGCCTGCGCTCCTTTGTTGCCCAGACCCAGGTGGCGACGACCATCAAGAAAAAAGCCGCGAAAGCTGCGCGTTTTGTCAGCTTCCGTGAAGACGACGGCAGTTTCCGCTTCCGTCTGCTGGCCGCCGATGGTGAACAACTGCTGCTGTCGCGCCACTTCGCCGATGGCAAGACCGCCGGTCAGGTGACCAAGCAACTGCAATCGGGTCAGCCACTGGACGTGCGGAATGAAGAACTGAACTTCAGTGTCTGGCTGGAAGGCGAGTGCGTTGCCGACAGCCCGGCCTTTGCCGACAGTGCTGCGCGTGATGCTGCCGTCGAGGCTTTGCGCATCGCCCTGACGCCTGTTCAGGACTAAACAACGGTCCGGCCCGACCAAGGGCCGATTGCCATTCCTCCGGGCCGTCGCTACAGTGTCGGCCCGTTTTTGTTGCCTTGCTAACGAATTATGACGCCCCTAGAACGATATCAAGCTGATCTGAAACGCCCGGAATTCTTCCATGACGCCGCGCAGGAAACTGCCGTGCGTCATTTGCAGCGCCTGTACGACGATCTGGTCGCGGCCGAGCAAAACAAGCCGGGCCTGCTGGGCAAGTTGTTTGGCAAGAAGGATCAGACCCCGGTCAAGGGCCTGTATTTCTGGGGCGGCGTAGGTCGCGGCAAGACTTACCTGGTGGACACCTTCTTCGAAGCGCTGCCTTTCAAGGAAAAGTCCCGTACGCACTTCCACCGCTTCATGAAGCGCGTGCACGAAGAGATGAAAACCCTGGGCGGCGAGAAAAACCCGCTGACCATCATCGCCAAGCGCTTCGCCACCGAAGCCCGGGTCATCTGCTTCGATGAATTCTTCGTTTCCGACATTACCGACGCCATGATCCTCGGCACCCTGATGGAAGAACTGTTCAAGAACGGCGTGACCCTGGTGGCGACGTCGAACATCGTGCCGGACGGCCTGTACAAGGACGGCCTGCAACGCGCGCGCTTCCTGCCGGCCATTGCGCTGATCAAGCAGAATACCGAGATCGTCAACGTGGATAGCGGCGTCGACTATCGTCTGCGTCACCTCGAACAAGCCGAGCTGTTCCACTATCCGCTCGACGAAGCCGCCAACGAAAGCCTGCGCAAGAGCTTCCGTGCGCTGACGCCGGAATGCACGGCAGCGGTCGAAAATGACGTGCTGATGATCGAAAACCGTGAAATTCGTGCCCTGCGCACCTGCGATGACGTGGCCTGGTTCAACTTCCGTGAACTGTGCGACGGCCCGCGCAGCCAGAACGACTACATCGAACTGGGCAAGATCTTCCACGCCGTGCTGCTCAGCGATGTCGAGCAGATGAGCGTCACCACTGACGACATCGCCCGGCGCTTCATCAACATGGTCGACGAGTTCTACGACCGTAACGTGAAGCTGATCATTTCTGCCGAAGTCGAACTCAAGGATCTGTACACCGGCGGGCGCTTGAACTTCGAGTTCCAGCGTACCCTGAGTCGTCTGCTGGAAATGCAATCTCACGAATTCCTGTCCCGGGCGCACAAGCCGTAGGACATTGCCGAAAGTAAAAAAGGCCTGCAATTGCAGGCCTTTTTTATGGAACTCGAGCTCACCGTAGTCCCTGTGGGAGCGGGCTTGCCCGCGATAGCGGAGTGTCAGCGAAATGAATGCTGCCTGACACCACGCCATCGCGGGCAAGTCGGATCGCCGCACCGCCGCTCCCACAGGAGGTGTGCTTATCTCAAGTGCTATGCAGCCTGCTGAAACTGCTGCCGGTACTGGTTCGGCGACAGCTCTGTGTGCTGGCGGAACAGCCGTGCAAAGAAGCTCGCATCGTCATAGCCCACCTCATAGCTGATGGTCTTTATGCTCTTGCGGCTGGCGGACAACAAGCCCTTGGCGGTTTCGATGCGCAGGCGTTGCAGGTAATGCAGTGGCTTGTCGCCGGTGGCGGTCTGGAAGCGGCGCATGAAATTGCGGATGCTCATGCCGTGTTCGCGGGCGACGTCTTCGAAACGGAACTTGTCGGCGAAGTGTTCCTCGAGCCAGTGCTGGATCTGCAGGATGATCACGTCCTGGTGCAGTTTTTGTCCGCCAAAACCGATGCGTCCCGGCGAGTAGCTGCGCTGTACCTCGTACAGAATGTCCCGCGCTACGGCCTGGGACACATTGGCGCCACAGAAGCGCTCGATCAGGTAAATGTACAGGTCGCACGCCGAGGTGGTGCCGCCGGCGCAGTACAGGTTATCGGCGTCCGTCAGGTGTTTGTCCTGATTGAGCTGGACCTGTGGGAAGCGTTCGGCGAAGGCATTGAAGAAGCGCCAGTAGGTGGTCGCTTCCTTGCCATTGAGCAGCCCGGCTTCGGCCAGCCAAAATACACCGGTGGCCTCGCCGCACAGCACGGCGCCGCGCGCATGCTGTTGACGTAACCAGGGCAGGACTTGCGGGTAACGTTTGCAGAGGCTTTCGAAATCGTCCCAGAACGCGGGAAGAATGATGATGTCGGCGTTTTCCAGCCCGCCGTCCACCGGAATCATCACATCGCTGAAGGTGCTGACCGGTTTGCCATCGGGGCTGACCAGGCGGGTTTCGAACGCCGGTGTCAGGCCCTGGCCCAGCTGTTTGCCGTAGCGCAGGCTGGCGAGGTGGAAGAAATCCTTGGCTTGCATGAGGGTGGAAGCGAAAACCCGGTCGATGGCCAGGATGCTGACGCGCCGCAGGGGCGTGGAGGCTTGGTTAGACATAATTCAACTTTATTTTTATAGGGGGAAGTGGTCACCAGACGGCTGGATCGTCTTATTTTTTGTCGGATGTGTCCAGTGTCCTGTATCGGAAGCGAGGCATAGTCTCTGAAGGTCAACTCCTTCTAAAAACAAAGAAAAGGTGCCGCATGATCCCCAGAACCTTGTTCAGTTCCGAGCACGAGCTTTTCCGCGACAGCGTGCGGACGTTTCTCGAAAAGGAGGCGGTGCCCTTCCATGGGCAATGGGAAAAACAAGGCTATATCGACCGCAAGCTGTGGAACAAGGCAGGGGAGGCGGGGATGCTCTGCTCACACCTGCCGGAAGAGTACGGCGGCCTGGGGGCGGACTTTCTCTACAGCGCGGTGGTGATCGAAGAAGTAGGCCGGCTTGGCCTGACCGGCATCGGTTTCTCCCTGCACTCGGACATCGTGGCGCCGTACATCCTGCATTACGGCAGTGAGGCGCTGAAGCAGAAGTACCTGCCGAAACTGGTGTCCGGCGAGATGGTGACCGCGATCGCCATGACCGAACCGGGCGCCGGTTCCGATCTGCAGGGAGTGAAAACCACGGCCGTGCTCGATGGCGATGAGTATGTGATCAACGGCTCCAAGACTTTCATCACCAACGGCTACCTGGCCGATCTGGTGATCGTCGTCGCCAAGACTGATCCGAAGGCCGGCGCGAAGGGCACCAGCCTGTTTCTGGTGGAAGCCAATACGCCGGGCTTCGACAAGGGCAAGCGCCTGGAGAAGGTCGGGATGAAAGCCCAGGACACCTCGGAGCTGTTCTTCCAGGATGTGCGTGTGCCCAAGGAAAACCTGCTGGGCCAGGCCGGGATGGGCTTTGCCTACCTGATGCAGGAATTGCCTCAGGAGCGCCTCACGGTGGCCGTTGGCGGGCTGGCATCGGCCGAAGCGGCGCTGCAATGGACGCTGGACTACACCCGCGAGCGCAAGGCGTTCGGCAAGTCGATCGCGGATTTCCAGAATACCCGGTTCAAACTGGCGGAGATGGCCACGGAAATCCAGATCGGCCGTGTCTTCGTCGACCGCTGCCTGGAGCTGCACCTGCAAGGTAAGCTCGACGTGCCGACGGCGGCGATGGCCAAGTACTGGGGCACCGACCTGCAGTGCAAGGTGCTCGACGAGTGTGTGCAGTTGCACGGTGGTTATGGGTTCATGTGGGAGTACCCGATCGCGCGGGCATGGGCGGATGCGCGCGTGCAGCGGATCTATGCCGGGACGAACGAGATCATGAAGGAGATTATTGCGCGGTCGCTTTGATCTCGGATGGCAGGACTGACGCCTTCGCGGGCAAGCCCGCTCCCACTAGGATCACGCAGTACCTGTGGGAGCGGGCTTGCCCGCGAATGGGTTTAGAGATCAATCAAGGTGCCGGATTCGGATGATCCTTGTGAATCGCCTCGATCCCTTCCAGCACTTCTTCCGACAGCTTCAAGTCGAAACTGGCGATGTTGCTTTCCAGTTGCTTCATTGTGGTCGCGCCAATGATGTTGCTGGTCACGAACGGCTGCTGCGTCACGAACGCCAGGGCCATTTGCGCCGGGTCCAGGCCGTGTTCGCGAGCCAGGGCCACGTACCGGCTGCAGGCGGCTTCCGACTGTGGGTTGAAATAGCGGCTGAAGCGGCTGTAGAGGCTCAGGCGACCTTTAGGCGGGCGGGCGCCACCTTCGTACTTGCCTGACAGGAAACCGAACGCCAGCGGCGAATAGGCGAGCAGGCCGCATTGCTCGCGGATGGCGATTTCCGCCAGGCCGACTTCGAAGCTGCGATTGAGCAGGTTGTACGGGTTCTGGATCGATACGGCGCGCGGCCAGCCCCGGGCTTCGGCCAGGGCCAGGAAGCGCATGGTGCCCCACGGCGTCTCGTTGGACAGGCCAATATGGCGGATCTTGCCGGCGCGGACCTGTTCGTCCAGCGCTTCAAGGGTGTCCTCCAGCGGGGTCAGGTTGGCCTCGGTCTTGTGCTTGTAGCCGAGCTCGCCGAAGAAGTTGGTGCTGCGCTCAGGCCAGTGCAGCTGGTACAGGTCGATGTAGTCGGTTTGCAGGCGCTTGAGGCTGGCGTCCACGGCTTCGGTGATGTGCTGCCGATTGTGCCGAAGGTTCTTGTCGCGGATGTAATCGATGGTATTGCCGGGGCCGGCGATCTTGCTGGCCAGGATCCAGTCGGCGCGGTCGCCGCGGCTTTTGAAGTAATTGCCGATGTAGCGTTCGGTGGTGGCGTAGGTTTCGGCCTTGGGCGGCACCGGGTACATCTCGGCGGTGTCGATGAAGTTGATCCCGGCGCTCTTGGCCCGTTCAATCTGGGCGAAGGCGTCTGCCTCGCTGTTTTGCTCGCCCCAGGTCATGGTTCCGAGGCAGAGGGCACTCACGTTCAGATTGGTTCGGCCTAGCTGGCGATAGTCCATCGGGGTGCTCCTTGGGCAAAACAATCATAAAAGCAGGTTGAATTATTTTTCGCAATCTGCATAATTGCGCACCTCTTTCTGCAGTGGAAGTGATGCGCCGCCGCCGAAGAATCTTGCCGTTGAACGGACGCGCCGACCCGAGCCCCCGAAAGCGTCTGTATCCGGCTGCCTTTGACTTGTCAAAGTACGCACTATTCAGTAAGATCCGCCGTCTAATTTACAGGGCGGCCCCTGAGGCTATAAAGAATGAAAACTTTTACTGCTAAACCGGAAACAGTAAAGCGCGACTGGTTTGTCGTCGACGCTGCTGGTCAGACCCTGGGTCGTCTGGCCACCGAAATCGCGAGCCGTCTGCGTGGCAAGCACAAGCCTGAGTACACTCCTCACGTTGACACCGGCGACTACATCGTCGTAATCAACGCTGAGCAGATCCGTGTTACCGGTGCTAAAACCACTGACAAAATGTACTACTCCCACTCCGGTTTCCCGGGCGGCATCAAGTCGATCAACTTTGAAAAGCTGATCGCCAAGGCCCCTGAGCGCGTGATCGAGACCGCGGTCAAAGGCATGCTGCCTAAGAACCCGCTGGGTCGCGACATGTACCGTAAGCTGAAAGTCTATGCGGGCGCTGCACACCCTCATACTGCTCAGCAGCCCCAAGAACTGAAGATTTAACGGAATAGTTCATTATGTCGGCGACTCAAAATTACGGCACTGGCCGTCGCAAGACCGCAACCGCACGCGTTTTCCTGCGTCCGGGTACTGGTAACATCTCCATCAACAACCGTTCGCTGGATAATTTCTTCGGCCGCGAAACTGCCCGCATGGTAGTTCGTCAGCCGCTGGAATTGACTGAGACTGTCGAGAAGTTCGACATCTACGTCACCGTGATCGGCGGTGGTGTGAGTGGTCAAGCTGGCGCAATCCGCCACGGCATCACCCGCGCTCTGATGGACTACGACGAGACTCTGCGCAGCGCCCTGCGTAAAGCCGGCTTCGTAACCCGCGATGCTCGTGAAGTTGAACGTAAGAAAGTCGGTCTGCGTAAAGCGCGTAAGCGTCCGCAGTACTCGAAGCGTTAATTCGCTTTCACGTTCAAAAAAGAACGCCCAGTTTCCTCACGGAGCTGGGCGTTTTTTTATGCCTGCGATTTATCAAAGAATTGCGCTGTGACAACTTGCCACATCCGCAGACGCCCTATACTCCAAGGCTTGAGGGTGGTGGGCTCCGGTAATTACCTTGTCAGAATTGGGGCTTTTCATTACCATTCGGCAAAATTTTTATAAGTACATAGTTTTACTTAGTAGATGCCTGATTTAACAGGCCACAAAGCTGATGGGAGAGGACTGAATGAGCAATGACGGCGTGAATACAGGCCGGCGTCGCTTCTTGGTAGCAGCCACATCCGTGGTGGGTGCTGCAGGAGCGGTGGGGGCTGCGGTCCCGTTCGTGGGGTCATGGTTTCCCAGTGCCAAGGCGAAAGCCGCTGGTGCACCGGTGAAAGTGAATGTCAGCAAAGTCGAGCCAGGCCAGCAGATGATTGCTGAGTGGCGCGGTCAGCCGGTGTTCATCGTCCGCCGTACACCGGAAATCCTGGGGAATCTGAAGAAAATCGAGGGCCAGCTCGCTGACCCGACCTCCAAGAGCTCGACGCAACCGACTTACGTTGATCCGGAAACCCGTTCGATCAAGCCTGAGGTTCTGCTGCTGATCGGTATCTGCACGCACCTGGGTTGCTCGCCGACCTTCCGTCCTGAAGTGGCTCCTGCGGATCTGGGTAAAGACTGGGTAGGCGGTTATTTCTGTCCCTGCCACGGTTCCCACTACGATCTGGCTGGCCGCGTCTACAAGTCGCAACCTGCGCCTTTGAACCTGCCAGTTCCCCCGCATTCCTATGAGACCGATGAGATCATTGTCATTGGCGTCGATACGGAGAAAGCGTGATGAGCAAGTTCATGGATTGGGTTGATGCGCGCTTTCCCGCGACCAAAATGTGGGAAGACCATCTCAGTAAGTATTACGCTCCGAAAAACTTCAACTTCTTCTACTTCTTTGGTTCCCTGGCATTGCTCGTTCTGGTCAACCAGATCGTTACCGGTGTCTGGCTGACCATGAGCTACACCCCGTCGGCAGAAGAAGCGTTCGCTTCCGTCGAGTACATCATGCGCGACGTCGAGTACGGCTCGATCCTGCGTCTGCTGCACTCCACCGGCGCTTCGGCGTTCTTCATCGTGGTCTATCTGCATATGTTCCGTGGCCTGCTCTACGGTTCGTACCAGAAGCCGCGCGAGCTGGTGTGGGTCTTCGGCATGCTGATCTACCTGGCGCTGATGGCCGAAGCCTTCATGGGTTACCTGCTGCCGTGGGGCCAGATGTCCTACTGGGGTGCCCAGGTGATCATCTCGCTGTTCGGTGCGATCCCGGTCATCGGCAACGACCTGACCCAGTGGATTCGTGGTGATTACCTGATTTCCGGCATTACCCTGAACCGCTTCTTCGCCCTGCACGTGGTTGCCCTGCCGATCGTCATCCTCGGTCTGGTGGTGCTGCACATCCTGGCGTTGCACGAAGTTGGTTCGAACAACCCGGACGGCGTGGACATCAAGAAGCACAAGGACGAAAACGGCATACCGCTGGACGGCATCGCCTTCCACCCGTACTACACCGTGAAAGATATCGTCGGCGTGGTGGTGTTCCTGTTCATCTTCTGCTCGATCGTGTTCTTCTTCCCGGAAATGGGCGGCTACTTCCTCGAGAAGCCGAACTTTGAAGTGGCGAACGCCTTCAAGACCCCAGAGCACATCGCTCCGGTCTGGTACTTCACCCCGTTCTACGCCATCTTGCGCGCGGTTCCGGACAAGCTCTTCGGTGTCATCGCCATGGGCGCGGCCATTGCCGTGCTGTTCGTCCTGCCATGGCTGGACCGTAGCCCGGTCAAGTCGATGCGCTACAAGGGTTGGCTGAGCAAGATCTGGCTCTGGGTGTTCTGCATCGCGTTCGTGATCCTGGGCGTGCTGGGTGTTCTGGCCCCAACCCCTGAGCGCACGTTGCTGTCGCAGGTATGTACCTTCCTGTACTTCGCCTACTTCATTCTGATGCCGTTCTACACCAGGCTCGAGAAGACCAAACCGGTTCCGGAAAGGGTGACTGGCTGATGAAAAAACTATTTGCTGTATTGATGCTTGCTGCGCTGCCAGTTTTTGCTTTCGCAGCCGAACACGGTGGTCCTGAGCTGGAAAAAGTCGACATTGACGTTTCCGATAAGGCAGCCATGCAGGACGGCGCACGCACGTTCGCCAACTACTGCATGGGTTGCCACAGTGCCAAGTTCCAGCGCTATGAGCGTGTTGCCGACGACTTGGGCATTCCTCATGAATTGATGCTGGAAAAACTGGTATTCACGGGTGCCAAGATCGGCGACCACATGAGTATCGGCATGCAGCCAGCGGACGCCAAGGCCTGGTTTGGAGCCGCACCGCCGGACCTGACCCTGGTTGCCCGTGTTCGAGGCACCGACTGGCTCTACGGTTACCTGAAGTCGTTCTACGAAGATCCTGCGCGCCCATGGGGTGTGAACAACAAGGTCTTCCCGAACGTGGGCATGCCTAACGTCCTGGCCGGCCTGCAAGGTCGCCAGGTAGTGGGATGCAAACAGGTTCCGATCGTCGAAGGCGGCAAGAAACAATATGATCCGCTGACCGGCACGCCGTTGACTCATGAAGCGTGCGATCAACTGACCATTGTGCCGAAAAGCGGCGCTCTGACTGAAGAGCAGTTCGATGAGAAGGTCAAGAATCTGGTAACCTTCCTGGCTTACTCGGCTAACCCGGTTAAGCTGCAACATCAGCGCATCGGTACGTACGTATTGTTGTACCTGGCGTTCTTCTTCGTATTCGCTTACCTGCTCAAGCGCGAATACTGGAAAGACGTGCACTGATAAAGCTTCAAGCTATTGCTGTTAATCGCGCGCGCCCAAGGGCGCCTCTGAATAGGTAGCGAACTGGTGATCCAGTCGTTACGGGAGGCGCCCTCTGGGCGCGCTCGTTTTTGAGCTTTCGATAATTTCTACAAGCGAGGAGGATCGCCATGGGCGTGACCAATCGGTTGGCCTGTTACTCCGACCCCGCCGACCACTATTCCCACCGAGTGCGCATCGTACTGGCAGAGAAGGGTGTCAGCGCCGAGATCATTTACGTGGAAGCTGGACGCCAGCCACCTAAACTGATTGAAGTGAACCCTTATGGCAGCTTGCCCACCCTGGTCGATCGCGACCTGGCGTTGTGGGAGTCGACTGTGGTGATGGAATATCTGGATGAGCGTTACCCGCACCCGCCGCTACTGCCGGTTTATCCCGTGGCGCGTGCCAACAGTCGCCTGCTGATACACCGCATTCAGCGAGACTGGTGTGGTCTGGTGGACCTGATTCTGGATTCGCGGACCAAGGAAGCGGCCCGTGCCGTGGCTCGCAAAGAGTTGCGCGAAAGCCTGACGGGTGTGTCGCCACTGTTTGCCGACAAGCCGTTTTTCCTCAGTGAGGAACAAAGCCTGGTGGATTGCTGCCTATTGCCAATACTCTGGCGATTGCCGATTCTGGGTATAGAACTGCCGCGGCCGGCCAAGCCGCTGCTTGATTATATGGAGCGCCAGTTTGCGCGTGAGGCTTTCCAGGCGAGTCTGTCTGGTGTCGAACGCGACATGCGCTAAGGCTTAAGGAGCCGCTATGAACTCCAGTCGACCTTATCTGGTCCGCGCGCTCTATGAGTGGATTGTGGACAACGATTGCACCCCGCATATGCTGGTCAATTCCGAGTATCCGTCGGTGCAGGTGCCTCAAGGCTTTGCCAGTGACGGGCAGATCGTCCTGAACGTATCGCCACAAGCCGTGCGCCACTTGCACATGGACAACGAGGCGGTCAGTTTCGAGGGGCGCTTCGGTGGCGTGCCGCACACCTTGTACGTGCCTATCGCATCGATCCTGGGTATCTACGCCCGGGAGAACGGGCAGGGCATGGTGTTCGACCTGGAATCGCCGATGGGCGAGGACGACGACATCGAACCGGATGACGACCTTCCGCCACCGGACAGCGAGCCACCGCGTCCAAGCGGTCGACCGAGTTTGAAGGTGGTGAAGTAATAAAAAAGGCGATCCGGATGGATCGCCTTTTTTATTACTGTAGGAGCCGGCTTGCCGGCGATGGCGCCCTCAAGATCGCCATCGCCGGCAAGCCGGCTCCTACGGGGCCCAAAGAACATCAGCGCAGGGAAGGGTGTCAGTCGATGTACTCGAACAGCTTCACAATCTTCTGCACACCGGAAACGCCTTGCACCAGGTTGGTCGCCTGCGCAGCTTCCTGTTTGGTCAGCAGGCCCAGCAAGTAGACGATGCCGTTTTCAGTGACGACCTTGATGCGCGAACCAGGGATGTTGGCGTCAGCGAGCATCTGGGTCTTGATCTTGGTGGTCAGCCAGGTGTCATTCTGGCGCGCCAGCAGCGAGGAGGGGGCCATGATTTGCAGCTCGTTGTGCACCTGCTTCACGCGCTGGACCGCGGCGGCGGCCTGTTCGGCCTTGGCCTTGAGGTCTGCGCGTGGCGTTTGCCCGGCGAGCAGCACGACACCGTTGTAGCTGGTGACGACGATGTGCGAGTCCTTGTCCAGGGCCGGGTCGGCCTTGGCGATGTTCACGCCAACCTTGGTGTCGATCAGGGAGTCGTCGATCTTGCTGCCCAGTGTGCGAGTGCCGCGGTCATCTTCAATGGGTGCTTCACGGCTGGCAGTCACCACCGAGGTGCAACCGCTGATGCCGAGGCACAGAGTCAAGGCCAGTAGGCCAAGGCGATTAGGGGTCATTCTTCACTCCCGAACAATTGGCTGTCGATCAAGTCGCAAAGGCAATGGATCGCCAGCAGGTGGACTTCTTGAATACGAGCGGTGACGTTGGCCGGTACGCGAATCTCCACGTCCTCGGGCAACAGCAGCGACGCCATGCCGCCACCGTCACGTCCCGTCAATGCTACGACAATCATTTCGCGATCATGTGCGGCCTGGATCGCTTGAATTATGTTGGCCGAGTTGCCGCTGGTGGAGATAGCCAGCAACACATCGCCCGGTTGGCCCAGTGCGCGGATCTGCTTGGAGAAGATTTCGTTGTAGCTGTAGTCGTTGGCGATCGAGGTGATCGTCGAACTGTCGGTCGTCAAGGCGATGGCCGGCAGGCTCGGGCGCTCGCGCTCAAAGCGATTGAGCAGCTCGGACGAAAAGTGCTGGGCGTCGCCGGCTGAGCCGCCGTTGCCACAGGAAAGCATTTTGCCTTCGTTGAGCAGGGCGTTGACCATGACCTGGCTGGCTTGCTCGATGTGCGGTGCAAGAACTTCCATCGCCTGTTGCTTGGTGTCGATACTGGCCTGAAAAAGCTGGCGAATTCGGGATTGCATGTCCATCTGTGTGACCTTAATTAGCGCGGCTGTTCGGCACGTGAATGTGCAGCCCGCAAAGCAAAGAGCAAAAGTGTTGGGTGATAGTGTCCGGTTGGTGATGCCGGTGATCAGCCGTCGAAGGCATTCTGTAGCCAGTTCAGCTGATCGAGGTGGCTGTCGATGGCAATCACGTCGAAGCGGCAAGGGGAATTGGCCCAGCGCGACTCGCGCTGAAGAAAATATTGCGCGGCGAAAATCAGCTTTTGCCGTTTGCGCTCATCGATGCTATCGAGCGCGCCACCCCATTGAGTGTCTTTTCGGTAGCGGACTTCAACGAATACTACTGTATCGCCATCTAGCATGACCAGATCAAGCTCGCCGCGTTTGCACAACCAGTTCTGCGCCAGCAGGCGCAGACCCTGTTGTTGAAGATGCTCGAGCGCGTGGCGCTCGGCATCCATACCGCTTTGCTGGCGTGACCTGTCAGGCATCAGCGGGCGGTGTCCGGCAGACGCTGGATCTGGCCATTGGCGAACTGGGCCCATGGCAACTGGCGCACGACCCGCTGGCTCTGAGTCATGCCGAGGCTGCCCGACTCACCGTCGATGCGGCTGTCCGGCAGAGACTTCAGCTGGCCCAGGCGCGGCGCCAGTCGATAGGCGTCCACGCCCATGGCGTACAGACGCCCCAGGCTACCGGCGGCTTGTGGCCACTGGGCGGTGACCTGGCGGCGCAGTGGATCGTTGGCGTCTAGCAGCCAGGGTGTTTCGCAGAAGCGAATGCCATTCATGTCGTTGTACTGGTTGACATCGCCGCTGGCGCTGAACACGTGAGAGGTGGCGTAGACCGGTACATCGCCTGCGTACTGGAAGTTCAGGGTCGGTTTGATCTGTTGAGCCTGTTGCGGCGTTGCGGCGAGGAAGATGAACTCGATGTCCTGGCGGCGTGACGGCTGGGCCGCTACTTGCGAGCCAACAGTGCTTTGCAGGCTCTTGGCGCGGCCTTCGCTCTGACGCAGCTGGAACATGTCGGCAATCTGCTGGGCCAACTGGACCGGTTGGTCGACGCGTTCAGTGGCAACGATGGTGCCGCCATTGGCTTGCCAATCCTGGCTGAATGCCTTGAGTACGCGATCGCCCCATTCGCCTTTCGGCACCATGATGGCTGCGCGATGCAGGCCGTCGGCACGAGCGCGGCGCGACACTTCGCGGGCTTCGTCTTCTGCGGCAAGACCGAACTGGAACAACTGCGCCGGGCCTTGATCGCCTTCGCTGTAGTTTAGCGCCAGGGTGGTGATCGGGAGTTGCGGGCGAGTGCTCAGCTGTTTGACCAGCGGCTTCTCCAGCGGGCCGACGACCAGTTGCACGCCATCGGCCTGGGCCTTGCGGTAGAACTCGTCCATGGACGTCAGGCGCGAGCTGTCATAAAACTCGATGGCGGGTGGTTTCTGCCCGGCCTGTTGTGCCTGGTAGTGGGCAGCCATGAAACCGTCGCGCAGTGCTTTGCCAACCGAGGCCAACTGACCATCCTGAGGCAGCAGCAGGGCAATCTTGCTCAAGGGCTGGCTGGCCAGTTCCTTGAGTTGGGTCAGTGGCTGCGGCAATTGAAGGGCGGCCGGGTGTTTCGGGTTCTGCGCGCGCCAGTTGTCGATGGCGGCCTGTTGCTGCTCCAGGGTGCCGGCGGATTTCACGGCCAGGGCCAGGGCCATCCAGCCGCCGAGATCGTCGCTGGCGTTCGGCTGCAACTGCTCGGTCGGCAGCGAAGCGATCAGGGTCCAGATGGCTTCGTGGTTTTTGCTCGCGGCTTCACCTTTAAGCATTGGGGCAATGAAAATGCGCTCGCGAGCGGCGGCGAGGGTCTGGCCATCGGCTTCCAGGGCGCGGGCGTGAACAGTGCCGGTGCGGACCTGTTGCTCGACGGGCAGTTCGCTCAAGCGTTGCATGCTTGGGTGGCTCAGGGCAGTCAGTGCTGCCTTGGGCTGATTGCGGGTCATGGCCAGTTCAGCCGCCAGGGTGCTGGCGAAAACCTGTGGTCCCGGCTTGAGCTGCTCGACAGGGACCTGTTGCAGGATTTGCGCGGACTGGCCGGCATTGCCCTGGCGATAGGCCAGGTCGGCAGCGCTCAAGCGCAGCAGGGCGGCATCTTCCGCAGATTTGCTTTGGGCGGCTTTTTCAAGCAGTTGCTCGATACTGGCGTCCGGTGTCCGTGGAAGTTCGCCAAGGCTGGACGAGGGCGAGCTGGCGCAAGCCGCCAGCAAGGCAGCGAGGCAGAGGGCAGATAACAGCCGCAGGCAAGCGATCATGTAAGCGTTCCTGATACTCGATCAAATTAGCGTGGAATTGTACCCAAGCACTGGCCGGGGCGCGATGTTACTGGCGTGAATCGATCAATTTAGCTGGTGTAAATGTTGCGCCAGCGCACAAACGGTCGCCGATGGCGCGATTGCATGCACGTATCGTGAGCCTCGCTACGCGCTACAATGGCGACTTTTACCGATCATGAGGTGTGCGCTTTGACTGCTCCAGGTGCTTTGAATTCCGCTGCTGGCTCGCTTTATGTGGTGGCGACGCCCATCGGCAACCTGGATGACATCAGTGCGCGGGCGCTGAAGATTCTGCGTGAAGTGGCCTTGATCGCCGCGGAAGACACCCGCCATTCCCAGCGCCTGATGCAACACTTCGGCATTTCGACGCCATTGGCCGCCTGTCATGAACACAACGAGCGAGATGAAGGTAGCCGCTTTATCACGCGTCTGCTCGCCGGTGACAACGTGGCATTGATCTCTGATGCCGGGACGCCGCTGATTTCCGATCCGGGTTATCACCTGGTGCGACAGGCTCGCGCGGCAGGCATTAACGTGGTGCCGGTTCCGGGTGCCTGCGCCTTGATTGCGGCATTGTCGGCGGCGGGGCTGCCATCCGATCGTTTCATTTTCGAGGGGTTTCTGCCGGCCAAGGCGGTGGGGCGGCGAGCGCGCCTCGAGCAGGTAAAGGAAGAACCTCGCACATTGATCTTCTATGAGGCCCCGCATCGCATTCTGGAATGCCTGCAAGACATGGAGCTGGTGTTCGGCCCCGAGCGCCCGGCACTGCTTGCCCGTGAGCTGACCAAGACGTTTGAAACCCTCAAGGGGCTGCCTCTGGCCGAGCTGCGCGAGTTCGTCGAGTCCGACAGTAATCAGCAGCGCGGCGAGTGCGTCGTGTTGGTGGCGGGCTGGTCCGCGCCCGAGGAGGAGGGTGCTGTCAGCAGTGAGGCGATGCGCATCCTCAATCTGTTGCTCGAAGAAATGCCGCTCAAGCGTGCGGCGGCTTTGGCGGCGCAAATCACCGGCGAACGAAAGAATGTGCTGTACCAGATCGCACTGGATCAGCAGAAGGGCGAGTAAAACCCGACGCGCAGGCGTGCGCACCAGCGCTTAACGCTTGTTCTTCGGGCGCTCTGTCGGTAACCTTCGCGGCGGAGAGTCGATCGGACAGTCGCTGCCCTCTATGAAAATTAGGGGGGGGAGGAAAGTCCGGGCTCCATAGGGCGAAGTGCCAGGTAATGCCTGGGAGGCGTGAGCCTACGGAAAGTGCCACAGAAAATAACCGCCTAAGCGCTTCGGCGCCGGTAAGGGTGAAAAGGTGCGGTAAGAGCGCACCGCACGTCTGGCAACAGTTCGTGGCTAGGTAAACCCCACTTGGAGCAAGACCAAATAGGGTCCCAAGGCGTGGCCCGCGCTGGGACCGGGTAGGTTGCTAAAGATGTCCAGTGATGGCCATCGTAGACGAATGACTGTTCAAGACAGAACCCGGCTTACAGATCGACTCTCCACCTTTTTCTCCCCTCTGCTTAAATCATTGAGCAGGGGGTACGGTGATAGCGGTTTCCCTCCTTGTACAAACGTCGGGAGAAGCGGTTTTGTGATATCGATTAGCCCGCGCTTGTAGGAATCGCATAAACTCCACGCAGCACCGGTTTCCCTCCTTACACATTCATCCGCAGAACCTCTTTTGTAATACCAAAAAAATCTTACTCTTAATAAATTACTTTAACTTCCGAACGCAGCCTCCTGTGCTGATTCAAGTTATCGGGCAGTTTCATGTGCCGGATTCTCGTTACCCCTCCGCTAATGATCCTAAATCTCAGTTCTGTAAGGGTTTTCCTTTAATCCGCGCCTTGACGGTGTGGTGGGCGCATTCCTATAGTGTGCGCAAGTGGCGGAAAGTGGCATGAAGTGGGTTTTTTGAGCTCAAAACGCTAGAATTTGGAGAAACGCTGACGTGTTTCGCGGAGCCAACGCTATCAGTCTCGATGCAAAGGGCCGTCTCGCCATGCCGAGCCGGTACCGTGACGAGCTCGATTCGCGTAGTTCCGGTCAATTGATCGTGACAATTGATGCCGTTGATCCTTGTTTGTGTGTTTACCCCCTCGATGAGTGGGAAATTATTGAAACCAAACTGCGCGCACTGCCTTCGCTTCGCGAAGAGAACCGCCGCCTGCAACGTTTACTGATTGGTAATGCCGTCGATCTCGAGCTCGATGGCAGTGGTCGTTTTCTGGTTCCGCCGCGTCTTCGTGAATATGCCAAGTTGGATAAGCGCGCGATGCTGGTAGGCCAACTGAACAAGTTCCAATTGTGGGACGAGGATGCCTGGAACGCGGTTTCTGCCGCTGACCTGGCTGCTATTCAACAACCGGGCGCGATGCCTGATGAACTGCGTGATTTGATCCTGTGACTATTGATAGCGGCTTTAACCACATCACCGTACTGCTTGACGAAGCCGTCGAGGCTCTCGCCGTACGTCCTGATGGCTGCTATCTGGACGGTACGTTCGGGCGCGGCGGGCACAGCCGGTTGATCCTCAGCCAGCTAGGTCCCGATGGTCGCTTGCTCGGATTCGACAAGGATCCACAAGCGATTGCCACCGGGCAGACGCTAGCGGCCGAAGACGGCCGCTTTGTCGTTGTGCAGCGCAGCTTTGCCGAGCTCGGTTCGGAAGTCGCCGACCGCGGTCTGGCCGGCAAGGTCAGCGGCGTTCTGCTTGATCTGGGCGTGTCTTCGCCACAGCTCGACGATCCTGAGCGCGGTTTCAGCTTCCTCAACGACGGCCCGCTGGACATGCGCATGGATCCGTCCCGTGGCATCAGCGCCGCGGAATTCGTCAACACCGCGCCCGTGGAAGAAATCGCCCGGGTGTTCAAGGAATACGGCGAAGAGCGTTTCTCCGGTCGCATGGCCCGTGCCGTGGTCGAGCGCCGTGACATCAAGCCATTCGAGCGCACCGGTGACCTGGCAGAAGTCCTGAAGGTCGCCAACCCGGCATGGGAAAAGGGCAAGAACCCCGCAACCCGTGCATTCCAAGGCCTGCGCATTCACGTTAACAACGAATTGGGTGATCTGGAAGCCGGCCTCGAAGCCGCGCTGGAGTGCCTGGAAGTGGGCGGTCGCCTGGTGGTGATCAGCTTCCACTCGCTGGAAGACCGCATCGTCAAACTGTTCATGCGCAAGCTGGTGAAAGGCGAAGCCGACAACCTGCCGCGCAACCTGCCGGTTCGGCATGTCGCCTTCGAACCGAAAATCAAAGTCCATGGCAAAGCGCAGACGGCCTCCGACGCCGAACTCAAAGCCAACCCACGTTCGCGAAGCGCTGTCATGCGTGTGGCGGAGAAGCTGCGGTGAGCAAGCTTTTCGCCAAGCCATTGCCCGGCGGAAGCTTCTTCATGCTGCTGTTGTTTGTCGGCGTGCTCGTTTCAGCCATCGGCGTGTCCTACAGCGCGCACTGGAACCGTCAGCTATTGAATTCGCTGTACAACGAATTGAGCGTGCGCGACAAGGCGCAGGCGGAGTGGGGGCGGTTGATTCTGGAGCAGAGCACCTGGACCGCCCACAGCCGTATCGAAGTGCTGGCCACCGAACAATTGAAAATGCACATCCCCGGTGCCGCTGACGTGAAGATGGTGGCGCCATGATGAAACTCGAAGGTGCACTCTTTCCCTGGCGGTTCCGCGTGGTGCTGGGTTTGCTCGGCATCATGGTGGCTGCGATTGCCTGGCGCATCATCGATTTGCAAGTGGTCGACCGTGCCTTCCTTAAGGGGCAGGGCGATGCCCGCAGTGTTCGTCATATTCCGATTCCGGCTCACCGTGGTCTGATCACCGACCGTAACGGCGAGCCTTTGGCCGTGAGTACTCCGGTCACCACCCTTTGGGCCAATGCCAAGGAAATGCAAACGGCCAAAGAGAAGTGGCCGGCACTGGCGGCTGCCTTGGGGCAGGACCCAAAAGCCCTGGCCGAACGACTCGAAGCCCAGGCCAACAAAGAATTCATTTATCTGGTGCGCGGGCTGACCCCGGAGCAGGGCCAGGCTGTGCTCGATCTGAAAGTGCCGGGTGTCTATGGCATCGAAGAGTTCCGGCGCTTTTATCCTGCCGGCGAAGTCACTGCCCATATGGTCGGGTTTACCGACATCGACGATCACGGTCGTGAAGGCGTCGAACTGGCCTACGACGAATGGCTGGCCGGGGTTCCCGGCAAGCGTCAGGTGATCAAGGACCGGCGCGGCCGGTTGATCAAGGATGTCCAGGTCACCAAAAACGCCAAGGCCGGCAAGCCCTTGGCGTTGTCCATTGACCTGCGCCTGCAATACCTGGCCAACCGCGAATTGCGCAACGCGATCATCGAGAACGGCGCCAAGGCCGGCAGCCTGGTGATCATGGACGTGAAGACCGGCGAGATTCTCGCGATGGTCAACCAGCCGACCTACAACCCGAACAACCGTCGCAACCTGCAACCGGCGATGATGCGCAACCGCGCGATGATCGACGTGTTCGAGCCGGGTTCGACCATGAAAGCGATCTCGATGAGCGCCGCCATCGAAACCGGTCGCTGGAAACCGAGCGACACCGTTGAGGTGTATCCGGGCTCCTTGCAGATTGGCAAGTACACCATCAAGGACGTCTCCAAGACCGAAGGCCCGGTGCTCGACCTGACCGGCATCCTGATCAACTCCAGTAACGTCGGGATGAGCAAGGTCGCGTTCGATATCGGCGGCGAAACCATTTTCCGTCTGGCGCAGAAAGTCGGCCTCGGCCAGGACACCGGCCTGGGCTTCCCGGGCGAGCGCGTCGGCAACCTGCCGAACTACCGCGAGTGGCGCAAGGCGGAAACCGCCACGCTGTCCTATGGCTACGGTATTTCCGTGACCGCTATCCAGTTGGTTCACGCCTTCTCGGCCCTGGCCAACAACGGTCGCCTCGCACCGCTGACCCTGATCAAGACCGACAAGGCACCGCAAACCACCCAGGTGCTGCCGGAGGCCGTGGCGAAAACCATGCAAGGCATGCTGCAGCAAGTGATCGAGGCCCCGCGCGGTGTGTTCCGCGCCCAGGTGCCGGCGTATCACGTGGGCGGCAAGTCGGGTACTGCGCGTAAAACCTCGGTCGGCACCAAGGGTTACGCCGAGAACTCCTACCGTTCGCTGTTCGCCGGCTTCGGCCCGATGAGCGATCCACGCTACGCCATCGTGGTCGTCATCGATGAACCGACCAAGGCCGGTTATTTCGGTGGCCTGGTTTCCGCGCCGGTGTTCAGCCGCGTGATGTCGGGCACCCTGCGCCTGATGAACATCACGCCGGACAACTTGCCACCTACTCAACAAGCGAACGCAACACCGGTCGTTCCGCTGAAAGCCAATGGAGGGCGCGGCTGATGTCTCTGAGCCTGAACAAGATTTTCCCTCACGCCGGCCACGATCTACTGATTCGCGAGCTCGCCCTGGACAGCCGCAACGTGCGCGCGGGCGATCTGTTCCTCGCCGTGCCGGGCGGGAAGTTCGATGGGCGCGCGCACATTGCCGACGCCTTGCAACGCGGCGCGGCTGCGGTGGCCTATGAAGTGGAAGGCGCCACTGTGCTGCCCATCACTGAGGTTCCCTTGATTCCGGTCAAAGGGCTGGCCGCTCAGTTGTCGGACATCGCCGGACGTTTTTATGGCGAGCCAAGTCATCATCTGAACCTGATCGGCGTGACCGGCACCAACGGCAAAACCAGTGTCACTCAACTGGTTGCCCAGGCGCTGGATCTGCTTGGCCAGCATTGCGGCATCGTCGGCACCCTGGGTTGCGGTTTCTACGGTGCATTGGAAAGCGGCCTGCACACCACGCCGAACCCGATTGCCATGCAGGCGACGCTGGGCGACCTGAAAAAGGCCGGTGCCAAAGCCGTGGCGATGGAAGTTTCTTCCCATGGTCTGGACCAGGGCCGCGTGACGGCACTGGCCTTCGACGTGGCGGTGATGACCAACCTGTCTCGCGATCATCTGGATTACCACGGCACCATGCAGGCCTACGGTGAAGCCAAGGCCAGGCTGTTCGCCTGGAACGATCTGAAATGCCGGGTGGTTAACCTCGACGACGACTTTGGTCGGCAACTGGCTGCTGAAAAACGTGAATCGCGGTTGATCACCTACAGCCTGCTCGACAGCAGTGCCTACCTCTATTGCCGTGAAGCGCAGTTCGACGACGAAGGCGTGCGCGCCACGCTGGTCACGCCGCAGGGTGAACACCATTTGCGCAGCACCTTGCTCGGCCGTTTCAACCTGAGCAACGTGCTCGCCGCGGTTGGCGCCTTGCTTGGCCTGGATTACGCACTGGACGAAATCCTCCAGGTGCTGCCGAAACTCGAAGGCCCGGCCGGTCGCATGCAGCGCCTCGGCGGCGGCACTCAACCGCTGGTGGTGGTCGATTACGCCCACACCCCGGATGCCCTGGAAAAAGTCCTGACGGCCCTGCGTCCACACGCCAAGGGCCGATTGCTCTGCCTGTTCGGCTGTGGTGGTGACCGCGATCGCGGCAAGCGTCCGCTGATGGCCGAGGTGGTCGAGCGCCTGGCCGATGGCGTGCTGGTGACCGACGACAACCCGCGCACTGAAGATCCATCGGTGATTTTCGATGACATCCGTGCCGGTTTCACGGCTGTGGATAAAGTGGAGTTCGTTGCCGGTCGTGGTCAGGCGATTGCCCGTTTGATCGCCAGTGCCTCGGTGGATGATGTGATTGTCCTGGCCGGTAAAGGTCACGAGGACTATCAGGAAATCAACGGCGAGCGTCATGCCTTTTCCGATCTGGTCGAGGCCGATCATGCCTTGACCGCATGGGAGGTAGCCCATGCTTAAGGCCATGCAACTGAGCGAACTGACCGACGCGCTGAATGCTCGCCTGGTGTCGACCGATGCCAGTTTCGACGGCATCAGCATCGACAGCCGCGCCATCAAGGCGGGTCAGCTGTTTATTGCCCTGACTGGTCCGCGCTTCGATGGTCATGATTATCTGAATGAAGTCGCTGCCAAGGGTGCCGTGGCCGCGCTGGTCGAGCGCGAAGTCGCCGACAGCACACTGCCGCAGTTACTGGTCAGCGATACTCGCCAGGCCCTCGGGCAGTTGGGTGCGCTCAATCGCGCCGCCTACACCCATCCGGTCGCGGCTGTCACCGGTTCGAGCGGCAAGACCACGGTCAAGGAAATGCTGGCGAGCATCCTGCGCACCCGTGGCCCGGTACTGGCGACCCGTGGCAACCTGAACAACGATCTCGGCGTGCCGCTGACCCTGCTCGAACTGGCGCCGGAGCATACGGCGGCAGTGATCGAACTCGGTGCTTCGCGCCTCGGTGAAATTGCCTACACCGTTGGCCTGACCAAACCGCACGTGGCCATTCTCAATAATGCCGGGACCGCCCATGTCGGCGAGTTCGGTGGTCCGGAAAAAATCGTCGAGGCCAAGGGCGAGATCATCGAAGGGCTGGAGGCCGATGGCGTCGCAGTGCTCAATCTCGACGACAAGGCATTCGGTATCTGGAAGACGCGTGCTGGTGATCGCAAAGTGCTGACGTTTGCGTTGAGCAACACCAGCGCCGATTTCTACGCCAGTGACCTGACCACCGATGCCCGTGGCTGCCCGGCATTCAATCTGCACAGCCCTGAAGGTGTAGAGCGCGTTCAACTGAACCTGCTCGGCACCCATAACGTCGCCAATGCCATGGCCGCCGCCGCTGCCGCCCATGCCCTCGGTGTGTCGCTGTTCGGTATCGCCACCGGTCTTGGCGCGGTGCAACCGGTCAAGGGTCGCACCGTCGCGCAATTGGCCAGCAATGGCATGCGCGTGATCGATGACACTTACAACGCCAACCCCACCTCCATGTGCGCTGCCGTTGATATACTGGCCGGCTTTTCCGGTCGCACCGTCCTGGTGCTCGGGGATATCGGCGAGTTGGGCGAATGGGCGGAGCAGGGGCACCGCGACGTGGGCGAGTACGCCCGTGGCAAGGTTTGCGCGCTGTACGCCGTCGGGCCAATGATGGCTCACGCCGTGAACGCATTCGGTCCAGAGGCTTTTCACTTCAGCACGCAGGCTGAACTGATCAAGGCCCTGGGCGCCGAGCAAGACACAAACACCACCATTTTGATCAAGGGGTCGCGCAGCGCTGCGATGGAAAACGTCGTCGCCGCCTTGTGCGGGTCCAGCCTGGAGAAACATTAATGCTGCTGCTGCTAGCGGAGTATCTGCAACAGTTCTACAAAGGCTTCGCGGTCTTCCAGTACCTGACCCTGCGCGGGATTCTCGGTGTACTGACCGCGCTGGTCTTGTCGCTGTGCTACGGCCCGTGGATGATCCGCACTTTGCAGAACCGTCAGATCGGTCAATCCGTTCGCAATGACGGCCCGCAGTCGCACCTGTCCAAGTCGGGCACACCGACCATGGGCGGCGCGCTGATTCTGTCGTCCATCGGCGTCAGTACCCTGCTTTGGGCTGACCTGACCAACCGTTACGTCTGGGTCGTACTGCTGGTGACCTTGCTGTTCGGCGCCATCGGCTGGGTCGACGACTACCGCAAGGTGATCGAGAAAAACTCCCGTGGCTTGCCAAGCCGCTGGAAGTACTTCTGGCAATCGGTATTCGGCCTGGGCGCGGCGATCTTCCTTTATATGACTGCCGCCACTCCGGTGGAAACCACGCTGATCCTGCCGATGCTCAAGGACTACAGCATTCCGCTGGGTGCAGGCTTCATCGTCCTGACCTACTTCGTGATTGTCGGTTCGAGCAACGCGGTCAACCTGACCGACGGCCTCGACGGCCTGGCGATCATGCCGACGGTGATGGTGGGCGGTGGCCTGGGCATTTTCTGCTACCTGTCGGGTAACGTGAAATTCGCCGAATACCTGCTGATTCCTTATGTCCCGGGCGCGGGAGAACTGATCGTGTTCTGCGGCGCACTGATCGGAGCCGGCTTGGGCTTCCTCTGGTTCAACACCTATCCGGCGCAAGTCTTCATGGGTGACGTCGGCGCACTGGCGCTGGGCGCGGCCCTGGGCACCATCGCGGTGATCGTCCGTCAGGAAATCGTCCTGTTCATCATGGGCGGCGTGTTCGTGATGGAAACCCTGTCAGTGGTCATTCAGGTTGCCTCCTTTAAGCTGACCGGTCGCCGCGTATTCCGCATGGCGCCGATTCACCACCACTTTGAACTCAAGGGTTGGCCCGAGCCACGTGTGATCGTCCGTTTCTGGATCATCACCGTGATTCTCGTGCTGATCGGCCTTGCCACCCTGAAGCTGAGGTAGAAACTCGTGTCTCTGATCGCTTCTGACCACTTCCGCATCGTTGTCGGCCTCGGCAAGAGCGGCATGTCCCTGGTTCGCTTCCTGGCGAACCGGGGCGTGGCGTTTGCCGTGGCCGATACGCGGGAAAATCCACCGGAACTGGCCACGCTCAAGCGTGACTATCCGCACGTGGAAGTGCGTTGTGGCGAGCTGGACGTCGAATTCCTGTGCCGCGCCGACGAGCTCTACGTGAGCCCCGGCCTGGCGCTGGCGACCCCGGCCCTGCAGGCCGCCGCCGCACGTGGCGTGAAATTGTCCGGTGACATCGAACTGTTCGCGCGTAACGCGAAGGCGCCGATCGTGGCCATCAGCGGTTCCAACGCGAAAAGCACCGTCACCACCCTGGTCGGCGAAATGGCGACGGCGGCGGGCAAGCGTGTGGCCGTCGGCGGCAACCTCGGTACCCCGGCGCTGGATCTGCTGCGCGACGACGTCGAGCTGTACGTGATGGAGTTGTCGAGTTTCCAGCTGGAAACCACCGATCAACTCAACGCCGAAGTGGCGACCGTGCTCAACGTCAGCGAAGACCACATGGACCGTTACAGCGGTCTGCCGGCCTATCACCTGGCCAAGCACCGGATCTTCCGGGGTGCCCGGCAGTTCGTGGTCAATCGCCAGGATGCCCTGAGCCGTCCGTTGATCGGCGAGGGCCAGCCGTGCTGGACCTTCGGCCTGAGCAAACCCGATTTCAAAGCCTTCGGCATCCGTGAAGAAGACGGCGAGAAATACCTGGCCTTCGAATTCCAGAACCTGATGCCGGTGCGTGAATTGAAGATTCGTGGTGCCCACAACCAGTCCAACGCCCTGGCAGCCCTGGCCCTGGGCCATGCGGTCGGCTTGCCGTTCGATGCCATGCTGTCGAGCCTGCGCACCTTCGCCGGTCTCGAGCATCGCTGCCAATGGGTCCGCGACCTCGACGGCGTGGGCTACTACAACGATTCCAAGGCCACCAACGTCGGTGCCGCGCTGGCCGCCATCGAAGGCCTGGGCGCGGATATCGACGGCAAGGTCGTGCTGATCGCCGGCGGTGACGGCAAGGGTGCCGAGTTCAAGGACCTGCGCGATCCGGTGGCGGCCAACTGCCGCGCCGTGGTGTTGATGGGCCGCGACTCGGACAAGATCGGCGAGGCCATTGGCGACGCCGTTCCGCTGATCCGCGTCTCTTCCCTGGTCGAAGCCGTCGAACAATGCCGCGCCGCCGCCCAGCCGGGCGACGTGGTACTGCTGTCGCCTGCCTGCGCCAGCTTCGACATGTTCAAGAACTACGAAGACCGTGGTCACCAGTTCGTCCACGCCGTGGAGGATCTGGCATGAGCCTGAAAGGCATCATCAAGCCGTATCCATCGCCGCTCATCACCGGGCGCGGTATCGACCTCGACTTCCCGATGCTCGCCGGTTGCCTGGCGCTGCTCGGCCTGGGGCTGATCATGATTGCCTCGGCATCGACCGAAGTGGCGGCCGTGCAGTCTGGCAGCGCGCTGTATTACATGATCCGCCACCTTATTTACGTGGTGCTGGGCCTGGGTGCCTGCATCGTTACCATGATGATCCCGATTGCGACCTGGCAACGTCTGGGGTGGCTGATGCTGCTGGGGGCGTTCGGCTTGCTGGTGATGGTGATCATTCCGGGGATTGGCCGTGAGGTTAACGGCTCGATGCGCTGGATCGGCTTCAGTTTCTTCAACGTCCAGCCTTCCGAGATCGCCAAGGTGTTCGTGGTGATCTACCTCGCCGGTTATCTGGTGCGTCGCCAGAAGGAAGTGCGTGAAAGCTGGATGGGCTTCTTCAAACCGTTCATCGTACTGCTGCCGATGGCGGGCCTGCTGCTGATGGAGCCGGACTTCGGTGCCACCGTCGTGATGATGGGGGCCGCGGCGGCAATGCTGTTCCTTGGCGGCGTGGGGCTGTTCCGTTTTTCCCTGATGGTGGTCCTGGCCGTCGGCGCGGTGGTGCTGTTGATTCAAATGCAGCCATATCGAATGGCGCGTCTGACCAACTTCGCGGATCCGTGGGCCGACCAGTTCGGTGCCGGTTATCAGTTGTCCCAGGCATTGATCGCTTTCGGTCGCGGCGAATGGCTGGGCGTTGGCCTGGGCAACAGCGTGCAGAAACAGTTCTACCTGCCGGAAGCCCACACTGACTTCGTGTTCTCGGTCCTGGCCGAAGAGCTGGGGGCGGTGGGTTCGCTGTGCACCGTGGCACTGTTCGTCTTCGTGTGTATTCGTGGCATGTACATCGGATTGTGGGCCGAGAAGGCCAAGCAGTTCTTCGCTGCCTATGTTGCCTACGGTCTGTCGTTCCTGTGGATCGGCCAGTTCCTGATCAACATCGGCGTGAACGTCGGCCTGCTGCCGACCAAGGGCCTGACCCTGCCGTTCCTCAGTTACGGCGGCAGTTCGCTGGTGATCTGCTGTGCCTGTCTCGGCTTGTTGCTGCGCATCGAGTGGGAAAGTCGAACCCACCTGGGCAGCGAGGAGATGGAGTTCCATGAGAGCGACTTCGCCGAGGAGCCGCACCATGGGCGCTAACGTGATGATCATGGCCGGCGGTACCGGTGGCCACGTGTTCCCGGCGCTGGCCTGTGCCCGCGAATTCCAGGCGCGCGGCTATACCGTGCACTGGCTCGGTACCCCGCGTGGCATCGAGAACG
This sequence comes from Pseudomonas sp. AP3_22 TE3818, assembly GCF_053628995.1. NCBI lineage: Bacteria > Pseudomonadati > Pseudomonadota > Gammaproteobacteria > Pseudomonadales > Pseudomonadaceae > Pseudomonas > Pseudomonas sp. AP3_22 TE3818. The sequence goes on from NZ_JBRJHL010000001.1 coordinate 1,163,740, forward strand.
ATCTGGTGCCGGCAGCCGGCATCGAACTGCACCGGATCAACGCCAGCGGTCTGCGGGGCAAGGGCAAGCTGTCGCTGCTCAAGGCACCGTTCATGTTGTTCAAGTCGGTCTGGCAGGCACGGGCGATCATTCGTCGTCTGCAACCGGTCTGTGTCGTGGGCTTTGGTGGCTTTGTGACCGGCCCTGGCGGTGTCGCAGCCAAACTGGCCGGCGTGCCGGTGATCGTTCATGAGCAGAACGCCGTGGCCGGTACCGCCAATCGGTTGCTGGTGCCGTTGGCCGCCCGAGTCTGTGAAGCGTTCCCCGACACCTTTACCCTGTCGGACAGCCGCCGGACCACCGGTAACCCGGTGCGCACCGAGCTGTTCCTCGAGACATCGCGACCAGCCCTGGCCGGTCGCAAGGCGCGATTGCTGATCCTGGGCGGAAGCCTGGGCGCAGAACCGTTGAACAAGTTGCTGCCTGAAGCCCTGTCGCAAGTCGCTGCCGACTTGCGTCCGGAAGTGTTCCATCAGGCCGGCAAAAACCACGATGAAGTGACTGCAGAGCGCTATCGCGCGGCTGGCGTCGAGGCGCAGGTGCAGCCCTTCATCAAAGACATGGCCCAAGCCTACAGCTGGGCCGACCTGGTGGTTTGTCGCGCAGGCGCGCTGACCATCAGTGAACTGGCCGCCGCCGGTCTGCCCTCGATGCTGGTGCCTTTGCCCCATGCCATCGACGATCACCAGACCCGCAACGCCGAATATTTGGCCCGTGAAGGCGCAGCCTTCCTGATGCCACAAAGAACGACTGGCGCAGCGGATCTTGCCGCTCGTCTGACAGAGGTCCTGATGCAACCACAACGACTCAACGAAATGGCTACCGCGGCACGCCGCCTCGCCAAACCCGATGCCACCCGTAACGTCGTCGATAGCTGCCTGGAGGTGGCCCATGGTTGAGAGTCAGAAAGCCATGCCGCAACCGGAAATGCGCCGCATCCGTCGCATCCACTTCGTCGGTATCGGCGGTGTGGGCATGTGCGGGATCGCCGAAGTGTTGCTGAACCTGGGATACGCCGTATCCGGTTCCGACCTGAAGGCTTCGCCGGTGACCGAACGCCTGGAGTCCTTCGGCGCGCAGATCTTCATCGGCCATCGCGCCGAGAACGCCGCTGCCGCCGACGTGCTGGTGGTGTCGAGTGCCGTGAACACCTCCAACCCGGAAGTCGCAACCGCACTGGAACGCCGTATTCCGGTGGTGCCGCGTGCCGAAATGCTGGCTGAGCTGATGCGTTATCGCCACGGCATCGCCGTTGCCGGTACCCACGGCAAAACCACCACCACCAGCCTGATCGCTTCGGTGTTCGCGGCCGGTGGCCTGGACCCGACGTTCGTGATCGGTGGCCGGCTGAATGCCGCGGGCACCAATGCCCAGCTCGGCACCAGCCGCTACCTGATCGCCGAGGCCGACGAAAGCGACGCCAGCTTCCTGCACTTGCAGCCGCTGGTGGCCGTGGTCACCAACATCGATGCCGATCACATGGCGACCTACGACGGCGACTTCAACAAGCTGAAGAAAACCTTCGTCGAGTTCCTGCACAACCTGCCGTTCTACGGTCTGGCGGTGGTGTGCCTGGACGATCCGGTGGTGCGTGAAATCCTCCCGCAGGTCAAGCGTCCGACCGTGACCTACGGCTTCGGCGAAGACTGCGACGTGCGCGCCATCAACGTGCGCCAGCAAGGCATGCAGACCTTCTTCACCGTGCTGCGCCCTGACCGCGAACCACTGGATGTGTCGGTGAACATGCCGGGCAACCACAACGTATTGAACTCGCTGGCAACCATCTGCATCGCCACCGACGAAGGCGTCAGCGATGAAGCCATCGTCCAGGGCCTGTCCGGCTTCCAGGGTGTTGGCCGACGCTTCCAGGTCTACGGCGAACTGCCGGTGGACGGCGGCAACGTGATGCTGGTCGACGACTACGGTCACCACCCGACCGAAGTCGCGGCCGTGATCAAGGCCGTACGCGGTGGCTGGCCGGAGCGCCGCCTGGTGATGGTCTACCAGCCGCACCGTTACAGCCGCACCCGTGACCTGTACGACGATTTCGTCAATGTGCTGGCCGACGCCAACGTGCTGCTGCTGATGGAAGTCTATCCGGCCGGCGAAGAGCCGATTCCGGGAGCCGACAGCCGCAAACTGTGCAACAGCATCCGTCAGCGTGGCCAGCTCGACCCGATCTACATCGAGCGTGGTGTCGACCTCGCGCCAGTGGTCAAGCCGCTGCTGCGTGCCGGCGACATCCTGCTGTGCCAGGGCGCCGGTGATATCGGCGGTCTCGCACCGAAACTGTTGAAAAGCGAGTTGTTCGCCGGTGCCGTTGCCGCACCGGAGAAGGGGAAGTTGAAATGACTGCTACCTACGCCAACCTGTTCTCCACGATCGCGCCGAAAGACTTCGGCCGCGTCGCCGTGCTGTTCGGCGGCAAGAGTGCCGAGCGCGAAGTGTCCCTGAAATCGGGCAATGCGGTTCTTGACGCGCTGCTAAGCGCCGGTGTCGACGCGTTCGGCCTCGACGTGGGCGATGACCTGCTGCAGCGTCTGCTCAATGAAAAAATCGACCGCGCCTTCATCATCCTCCACGGTCGTGGCGGTGAAGACGGCAGCATGCAGGGTCTGCTCGAATGCCTGGGCATTCCGTACACCGGCAGCGGCATCCTGGCGTCGGCCCTGGCCATGGACAAACTGCGCACCAAGCAGGTCTGGCACAGCCTGGGCATTCCGACGCCACGTCACGCAGTCCTTTGCAGCGAGGCCGATTGTATTTCGGCAGCGACGGAACTGGGCTTCCCTTTGATCGTCAAACCGGCCCATGAAGGTTCAAGTATCGGTATGGCCAAAGTGAGTTCCGCGTCCGAATTGATCGACGCATGGAAAGCGGCCAGTACCTACGATTCGCAAGTGTTGGTCGAGCAATGGATTCACGGTCCGGAGTTCACCATCGCCACCCTGCGTGACCAGGTGTTGCCTCCGATTGCCCTGGGCACGACGCACAGCTTCTACGACTACGACGCCAAGTACATCGCCAACGATACCCAGTACCGCATTCCTTGCGGTCTGGAGAGCGCCAAGGAACAGGAACTCATGGACCTCACGGCGAAAGCCTGTGAAGCGCTGGGTATCGCCGGTTGGGGCAGGGCAGACGTGATGCAGGACGCCGAAGGGCAGTTCTGGTTCCTGGAAGTCAACACCGCACCGGGCATGACCGATCACAGCCTGGTGCCGATGGCGGCCCGTGCCGCCGGTCTGGATTTCCAGCAACTGGTCCTGGCCATTCTGGCCGAGAGCGTTGCCGGCAATGCTGCCGGTCACCAAGAGTCGACGAGAGGTTAAGGCCATGCAAGGCGCTCAGCTCAGACATCAGCCTCCCGCACCCGGCCGCAAGCCGGTGCCACGGGGTGCCAGCCGAATGGTGGCCAAAGAGCCGATGTCCGCGCGCCTGCCGAAAGCCAACTTCGGTTTTCTCAAAGCGTTGTTCTGGCCGGTGCTGCTGGTGGCCCTGGGGTTCGGTACTTATGAAGGCGCGACACGCTTGTTGCCGTATGCCGACCGGCCGATCACCAGGATCAATGTGCAGGGCGACCTGAGTTACATCAGCCAGCAAGCGGTGCAGCAGCGGATCGCCCCGTACGTGGCGTCGAGCTTCTTCACCATCGACCTGGAGAGCATGCGTACCGAGCTTGAAACGATGCCATGGATTGCCCACGCCGAAGTGCGTCGGGTGTGGCCGGATCAAGTGGTGATCCGCCTGGAAGAACAACTGCCGGTGGCCCGTTGGGGCGACGAGTCGCTGTTGAACAACCAGGGCCAGGCCTTCACCCCGCGCGAGCTGGCGAACTACGAACACTTGCCTCAACTGTTCGGCCCGCAGCGGGCCCAGCAGCAGGTGATGCAGCAGTACCAGGTGTTGAGTCAGATGCTCCGGCCTCTGGGCTTCTCGATTGCGCGCCTGGAGTTGCGTGAACGCGGCAGCTGGTTCCTGACCACCGGACCCGGCAGTGCCGGCCCGGGGATCGAACTGCTGCTCGGACGCGGCAACCTGGTGGAAAAGATGCGCCGCTTCATCGCCATCTATGACAAGACGCTCAAAGAACAGATTACGAACATTGCGCGCATCGATCTGCGCTACGCCAACGGCCTCGCTGTTGGCTGGCGGGAACCTGTAGCGCCCACGGCAGCCCAACCCGCTGTCGCGAAGAATTAAGAAGAGGCAGGACCCATGGCAAACGTGCAAAGCGGCAAAATGATCGTCGGTCTCGATATCGGCACCTCCAAGGTGGTGGCGCTGGTAGGCGAGGTCGCGGACGACGGCACGCTGGAAATCGTCGGGATCGGTACCCATCCGTCCCGTGGCCTGAAAAAAGGCGTGGTGGTGAATATCGAATCCACCGTGCAATCGATCCAGCGCGCCATCGAAGAAGCGCAGTTGATGGCCGGTTGCCGCATTCACTCGGCGTTCGTCGGCGTGGCCGGCAATCACATCCGCAGCCTGAACTCCCACGGCATCGTGGCGATCCGTGATCGCGAAGTCAGCTCGGCCGACCTCGAGCGCGTGCTCGACGCTGCCCAGGCCGTGGCGATCCCGGCTGACCAGCGCGTGTTGCACACCTTGCCGCAAGACTACGTGATCGATAACCAGGAAGGCGTCCGTGAGCCGCTGGGCATGTCCGGCGTGCGTCTGGAAGCCAAGGTCCACGTGGTCACCTGCGCCGTCAATGCCGCGCAGAACATTGAAAAATGCGTGCGTCGCTGCGGCCTGGAAATCGACGACATCATTCTCGAGCAACTGGCTTCCGCGTATTCGGTACTGACCGATGACGAGAAAGAGCTGGGCGTGTGCCTGGTGGACATCGGTGGCGGCACCACCGACATCGCGATCTTCACCGAGGGTGCGATCCGTCACACCGCCGTCATCCCGATTGCCGGCGACCAGGTGACCAACGACATCGCCATGGCGTTGCGCACTCCGACCCAGTACGCCGAAGAAATCAAGATTCGCTATGCCTGCGCCCTGGCCAAACTGGCCGGTGCCGGTGAAACCATCAAGGTGCCAAGCGTTGGCGACCGTCCGCCACGCGAACTGTCCCGCCAGGCCCTGGCCGAAGTGGTCGAGCCGCGCTACGACGAACTGTTCACGCTGATCCAGGCCGAACTGCGCCGCAGCGGCTACGAAGACCTGATTCCGGCCGGCATCGTGCTGACCGGCGGTACCGCGAAGATGGAAGGTGCCACTGAACTGGCCGAGGAAATCTTCCACATGCCGGTGCGCCTGGGCGTGCCGCATGGCGTGAAAGGTCTGGATGACGTGGTACGCAACCCGATCTATTCCACCGGCGTCGGCCTGTTGATGTACGGCCTGCAGAAGCAGTCCGACGGCATCTCGTTCTCGGGCATCGGCAGCCGCGACAGCTACAGCAACGAAGAGCCGCAGGCTCCGCTGCTGGACCGCCTGAAGAAGTGGGTCCAGGGCAATTTCTGACGATTTACCGCAACACCGTTACACCGAAGCACGCAGTAGGCGAAAAAACTAGAGAATGTAAAGGAGAGGGAAAATGTTCGAACTCGTAGACAACATCCCCGCAAGCCCGGTAATCAAAGTTATCGGTGTCGGCGGTGGCGGCGGCAACGCTGTCAACCACATGGTCAAGAGCAACATCGAAGGCGTCGAGTTCATCTGCGCCAACACCGATGCTCAAGCGCTGAAAAACATCGGCGCGCGTACCATCCTGCAACTGGGTACCGGCGTGACCAAGGGCCTGGGCGCTGGCGCCAACCCTGAAGTCGGCCGTCAAGCCGCTCTGGAAGACCGTGAGCGCATTGCCGAAGTCCTGCAGGGCACCAACATGGTGTTCATCACCACTGGCATGGGCGGTGGTACCGGTACCGGTGCTGCGCCGATCATCGCCGAAGTGGCCAAGGAAATGGGCATTCTCACCGTTGCGGTGGTGACCCGTCCGTTCCCGTTCGAAGGCCGCAAGCGTATGCAGATCGCCGACGAAGGCATCCGCATGCTCTCCGAAAGCGTCGACTCGTTGATCACCATTCCCAACGAGAAGCTGCTGACCATCCTCGGTAAAGACGCCAGCCTGCTGTCGGCTTTCGCCAAGGCTGACGATGTACTGGCCGGTGCCGTTCGCGGTATCTCCGACATCATCAAGCGTCCGGGCATGATCAACGTCGACTTCGCCGACGTGCGTACCGTGATGAGCGAAATGGGCATGGCGATGATGGGCACTGGCTGCGCCAGCGGTCCGAACCGCGCACGCGAGGCCACCGAAGCGGCCATTCGCAACCCGCTGCTGGAAGACGTGAACCTGCAAGGCGCTCGCGGCATCCTGGTAAACATTACCGCCGGTCCGGATCTGTCTCTGGGTGAGTACTCCGACGTGGGTAGCATCATCGAGGCATTCGCTTCGGAACACGCGATGGTCAAGGTCGGTACCGTTATCGATCCGGACATGCGCGACGAGCTGCACGTGACTGTCGTTGCAACCGGTCTGGGCGCTAAAATCGAGAAGCCTGTGAAGGTCATCGACAATACCGTTCACACTTCGATGGCTGCACAGCCACAACAACAGGCCCCTGTTCGTCAGGAAGCTCCAGCGGTGAACTACCGTGACCTGGACCGTCCGACCGTCATGCGCAACCAGGCCCAGGCCGGTGCTGCGACTGCCGCGAAGATGAATCCGCAAGATGACCTGGACTACCTGGACATCCCGGCTTTCCTGCGTCGTCAGGCCGATTGATGAAATGTATCAGGGCTATGAAGGTGATTGGTGTTCAGCAAAGGCGTGGTCTGCTATCATCGCCAGCCTTTGTTGATACCAGTTCGCAATTTGCGCTGAAGCGGCCCATGCCATGATTAAACAACGCACCCTGAAGAATATTATCCGTGCCACAGGTGTCGGCCTGCACTCCGGGGAGAAGGTCTATCTGACCCTCAAGCCAGCGCCTGTCGACACCGGCATTGTGTTTTGTCGCGCCGACCTCGATCCCGTGGTGCAGATTCCTGCCCGCGCGGAAAACGTCGGTGAAACCACTATGTCGACCACGCTCGTTAACGGTGACGTCAAAGTGGACACGGTAGAGCACTTGCTCTCGGCCATGGCAGGCCTGGGCATCGATAACGCCTACGTCGAGCTCTCCGCGTCCGAAGTCCCGATCATGGATGGTAGCGCCGGACCTTTCGTATTCCTGATTCAATCGGCTGGCCTGGAAGAACAGGACGCCGCCAAGAAGTTCATCCGCATCCTGCGTGAAGTGACAGTGGAAGATGGCGACAAGCGCGCTACTTTCGTCCCTTTCGAAGGGTTCAAAGTGAGCTTCGAGATCGATTTCGATCACCCGGTTTTCCGTGACCGCACCCAAAGTGCAAGCGTGGATTTTTCCAGCACTTCGTTCGTAAAAGAAGTCAGCCGCGCCCGTACCTTTGGTTTCATGAGTGATATCGAGTACCTGCGCAAGCACAACCTCGCACTCGGCGGCAGTGTTGAAAACGCTATTGTGGTCGACGCCGATGGCGTACTGAACGAAGACGGCCTTCGTTATGAAGACGAATTCGTGAAGCACAAGATTCTCGATGCAATTGGTGACCTCTACCTGCTGGGCAATAGCCTGATTGGTGAGTTCAAGGGCTTCAAGTCCGGCCACGCACTGAACAACCAGCTGCTGCGCAAGTTGATTGAGCAGACAGATGCCTGGGAAGTCGTGACGTTCGAAGACGCCAGCACTGCACCGATCTCTTACATGCGCCCGGTTGCGGCCGTGTAAGCAAAAAACCTCTCTAGTTTTTTAAAGGCTACCTTCGGGTGGCCTTTTTTTATGCCCGAAGTTCGTAGTGCCTGGGCTGGCCTCATCGCGAGCAAGCTCGCTCCCACAGATGATTGCATTCCCCTGTGGGAGCGAGCTTGCTCGCGATGGCGTCCTCCCATCCAATGAAAATCCTATTTGGCACAAACGACCCGGTTCCGCCCCCTCTCCTTGGCCTGATACAGCGCCTTATCCGCGCTGAACAGCAACTGTTCGAGGGTGATTTCGCTGGCCGCCGTCCAGGTGGCAATACCGATACTCACGCTCATCGGTTGCTCACCGGCGTCGACCAGTGGCAGTTTTTGCACCGCCTCACGAATATGCTCGGCAATCTGCCGTGCACCGTCACTGCCTGTTTCGGCCAGGACCACCGAAAACTCTTCGCCCCCGTAGCGCGCCACCAGGTCTGTGGGGCGGTGGACATTGGCACTGATGACCTCGGCCAATGCCCGTAACGCTTCGTCGCCGGCCTGATGCCCGTGCCGGTCATTGAAGGCCTTGAAGTGATCGGCATCGATCATCAGCAACGACAACGGCTTGCCACTGCGCTGCGCGCGAAACCATTCATGGCGCAGGGTCTGATCAAGGGATCGACGGTTGGCCACGCCGGTCAAGGCATCGGTGGCCGCCAGTTGCGACAATTCCTGCTCGGCATTCTGGCGCAGGCGCAACTCGCGGCAGAGCAGCCAGGTCAACCACAGCAAACCGATGCACAAAACCCCGGTAGCACCGCTGATCACATAGGCCGTACGGTTCCAGGTGGCGAACACCTCATCCAGAGAAAGGGCCACGATGACCGTCAGCGGCAGGTTGCCGACCCGGGTAAAGGTGTACAAGCGCCGTTGATGGTCGACGCTCGACACGCTTTCGAAGGTGCCATTGCGCTCCTGCAGCATGCGTACGACGTTGGGGCGGCTGGAGAAGCTTTTGCCGATGGAGTTCGGTTCCCGGTACGGTTTCTGCGCCAGGAGGATTCCGTCATTGTCGATGATGCCCAGGGTGCTGCCGGTGCCGATGTCGAGGCTGTTGAACAACTGATCGAAGTAGCTCATGCGCATCGAGGCGACCGCGACCCCCAGAAACTCCCCTGTGGGCGAGGAAATGCGCCGGCTGAAACTGATGCGCCATTCGTCGCTGTCATCGCAGTCACAGCGCGGCTTGAACGGTCGGCTGATAAACATGCCGGTGTCACGATTGAAGACATGGGCCAGGAAATAATCGCGGTCAGCGAAGTTACCCGGTTTCGGTTCGATCAACGATGAGTCGGCCAGCACGTCGCCGTGCTTGTCCAGCAGCAGGATGTCGCCCTTGTAGCGTGCGGTGGTGGAGCGGTCGAACAGCGCCAGATGACGAATCTGCGGAGAAACCTGTTTCAGGTCGTCCCGTTGGGCGGCGGCGATCAGGCCCTGCAAGGTCAGGTCATAGAGCTCGACCGTACGCAGGACATCGGCATCGATCAGTTGCGCAATGGTGGTCGCGCTGCGTGTGGCGGTCTGCTGGGCGTAGGCGTGTTCACGGATCAGCAGAAAAGTGACGATGCACAGGATCGAGATGACCGTCAGGGTGCTGCCGAAGATCACCATGATCTCGGGTCGCCCGGACGGGCCTTGAAAATGTGGGAGGCGGCTTGCGGTCATAGGGCTGACGTCTGCTAAAGGGACGCTGTAAGCGTAGTTGCATTAACGTAGCAGCCGGGTGAATCGTGCCTGTTGCTCGAACCATTGAGCAATGGCGTGGGCATCAGCGCTTGTCGTTGCGAAAATTGCAATGAAAGTTGAATCGCCACGATAAAAAAAGCCGCTGAAAAAGCAGCGGCTTTGCAGACAACTTTTCAAAGGGAAGAGCCGATGAAAAGTGTCGAGGGAAACGGGAGTGAACGGAGCGTATCAGCTGTCCTTCTCGACCTGTGGCAGGGCCTGAGTGGTCGAGGCTTGCGGGGCTTGGGCCTCTTGCGCAGCCTTGGCCGTCATCTCGATCTGCTGCTCTTCGAACGCTGCAGCGCGTGCGGCGTTATGTGCGACGAAAGTCTGCGATTCTTCCGCCATCGCCAGCGGCGACAGGAACAAAGAGGACAAAACGAAAGCGCTGGCAATACCCATACTGTTGGACATCTTTAAAACCTTCTTGCTTGGCAAGTGCTGTTTGGTGCGGGCAAAGATAAGGATCTTGTGCGAGGGGAAAAAGAGCGGATTCATGAAAGGACTGTTACAGCAAGAGCAAAGATCGATTGGAGGGAACACACATTCACTGTGGCGAGGGGGCTTGTCGGACCGCCGCACCGCCCCGTTCGGCGGCGAAGCCGTCGTAAATCCGGTATGCAAGGTATATCAGATAAACCGTGGATGTAGGTTTTGGGGCCGCTGCGCAGCCCAACGGGGGCAAGCCCCCTCGCCACAGGGGTGTGTCCTTCAGACAGGAAGATGAATGCCGAAGGTATTCATCCCATGGTCACTGCGCACGAACACATCGCCGCCATGCATCAACGCAATCGCCTTGACGATGGCCAGCCCAAGGCCATGGTTGTGGCCGCTGTTGCTGCGCGATGCATCGACCCGGTAGAAACGCTCGAACAGCCGTGGCAGGTGTTCGCGGGCTATCGGTGAGCCGGGGTTGGCGACGCCGATGCTGACCTGATGTTCTGCAGCTTCAATGTGCACTTCAATCACCTGACCGGGCGCGGTGTGCTGCACCGCGTTGTTCAGCAGATTGATCAACGCCCGGCGCAGATGGGCGATCTCGATGCTCACTTGCGCGTCACCCCTGACCTCTACCTGGACCTGAGCGTCCTCGAGAATGAAATCCAGGTATTCCAGGGTCGTGGCCACCTCATCGGCCAGCGACGTGGACGTCAATCTGGTTGCCTTGCTCCCCTGATCGGCACTGGCCAGGAACAGCATGTCGTTGATGATCGAACGCAGCCGCTCAAGCTCTTCGAGATTCGATTGCAGCACTTCGAAGTAATGCTCGGCGGAGCGTCCGCGGGTCAAGGCGACCTGGGTCTGGCCGATCAGGTTGGTCAGTGGCGAGCGCAGTTCGTGGGCGACGTCGGCATTGAAGGATTCAAGGCGTGAGTAGGCCTGCTCGACCCGCTCCAGGGTCGAGTTGAACGAGCTGACGAACTGATCGAGCTCCGGCGGCAACGGTGACAATCGCAAGCGTCCCGAGCGCAACGGCGGGGCCAGGCGCCGCGCTTCCTGGGACAGTTTGATCAGCGGCTTGAGGCCGATCCGCGCCACCCAGTAACCGAGTGCCGAGGCCAGCAGTACGCCGACAATCGCCAGGCTGATCAGCGCAATCAACAGTTGATGCTGGGTATGGAAAAACGTCTCGGTGTCGATGGCGATCATGAAGCGTAGCGGTGGGCGCTGGTCCTTGGCCGGGAACTCGCTGACCAGCACTTTCAGCGGATAGGGGTGATCCGGCAGATGCATGTCGCGCATACCCAGTGGCCCTTGGGCAAAGGTGCGGATCTGCGGGGTCAGGTTGCCGTATTCGTAATGGGAATCTCCGCTGATGATCCAGAAGCTGATGCGCTTGTCTTCTTCGCTCAGCAGGTTGAGCTTGTTGTTGATCTTCACCCAATGCTCAGGCGTGCCGTAACGGCCGACCGTGGATTCGAGCACGCTGTAGCGCGCGTCCAGCTCGGCTTCGGGCAACAGGCCCAGGCCTTTGTCGACCTGCTGGTACAAGGCCCAGCCAATCAACAGGAACACCAGCAGCGCCACCAGCGTGAACATCCCGCTCAGGCGCAAGGCGATGCTGTTACTGGACACCACGGCTCTCCAGCACATAACCCATGCCGCGAATGGTGTGCAGCAGTTTCTCTTCGAACGGTCCGTCGAGCTTGGCCCGCAGGCGTTTGATCGCGACTTCGACGACATTGGCGTCACTGTCGAAATTGATGTCCCAGACCATCTCGGCGATGGCGGTTTTCGAGAGTATTTCACCCTGGCGGCGCGCCAATACGCTGAGCAGCGAGAACTCCTTGGCGGTCAGGTCCAGCCGTGCGCCACCCCGGGTCGCCTTGCGGCTGATCAAATCTATCCACAGGTCGGCGATGCTCACTTGCACCGGTTCATGACCGCCGCTGCGTCGGGTCAGCGCTTGCAGGCGTGCCACCAGCTCAAGGAAGGAAAACGGTTTGCCCAGGTAATCATCAGCGCCGTCACGCAGGCCCCTGATGCGATCTTCCACACGTTCGCGGGCGGTGAGCATGATCACCGGGGTCTGCTTGCGCGCACGCAAGGCGCGCAACACGCCGAAGCCGTCGAGGCCTGGCAACATCACGTCGAGGACGATCACCGCGTAGTCGCTTTCCAGCGCCAGATGCAGGCCTTCGACCCCATCCCGCGCCAGGTCCACGGTGTAACCCTGTTCCGTCAGGCCGCGGTGCAGATAGTCCGCGGTTTTTTCTTCGTCTTCGATAATCAGGACGCGCATGACCCGCCTCAGTCTGTGGTCGCCAGCGCCGGTAATGGCGAAGGTTTAGCCCTATGAAATAACCGCTCCAGCCACAAGTATATGACCGGCGTGGTGAACAGCGTCAGCGCCTGGCTCACCAGCAGGCCGCCGACTACCGCGATCCCCAGGGGTTGGCGCAACTCGGCACCGGTGCCGTAGCCGAGCATCAGCGGCAGGGCGCCGAGCAGGGCGGCGAGGGTGGTCATGATGATCGGCCGGAACCGCGTGATGCAGGCCTTGAAGATCGCTTCTTCAGGCGACAGTCCGCCATTGCGCTGCGCTTCGAGGGCGAAGTCGATCATCAGGATGCCGTTTTTCTTGACGATACCGATCAACAGCACCAGGCCGATCAAGGCCATGATCGAAAAGTCCTGACCGCAGATCCACAGCATGATCACCGCGCCGAGGCCCGCCGAAGGCAAGGTCGAAATGATCGTCAGCGGGTGCACGAAGCTCTCGTAGAGCACGCCGAGAATGATGTACACCGCCACCAGCGCCGCCAGGATCAGCCACGGCTGGCTGGCCAGCGAACTCTGGAACGCCTGGGCCGCGCCCTGGAAATTACCGCTGATGGCGGTTGGCATGCCGATGTCGGCCTTGGCCTGGTCGAGCATGATCACCGCATCGCCCAACGCCACGCCCGGCGCCAGGTTGAACGACAGGTTGGCGGCCGGGAACATGCCGTCATGGGCGATGGACAGTGGGCCGATGGTGGGCGCATCGAACCTGGCCAGGGCCGACAGCGGTACCATTTCCCCGCTCAGGGGCGAGCGCAGGTAGAAATAATTGAGGCTTTCGGCTTTGCCGCGTTGCTGGGTGTCCAGCTCCAGGATCACGTTGTACTGGTTGACCTGGGTCTGGAATTCATTGATCTGGCGCTGGCCGAAGGCATCGTACAGGGCTTCGTCGACGTCGCTGGCGGTCAGGCCGAAACGCGCCGCAGCGCTGCGGTCGATGCTGATGTGGGTGATGCTGCCACCCAGTTGCAAATCGTTGGAAATATCGCGGAAGGCCGGGTTGGCGCGCAGTTTTTCCGTCAGGCGCTGGGTCCAGGTGCTCAGGGTCGGGCCATCGTTGCTCTTGAGCACATATTGATACTGGGCACGGCTCGGGCCTGAGCTGAGGTTGATGTCCTGGCCGGCGCGCAGGTACAGGACGATGCCCGGTACTTTCATCAGTTGCGGACGAATCCGGTCGATGAACTGACTGGCCGAGACATCGCGGTCGCTGCGTTTTTTCAGGGTGATCCAGAAACGGCCGTTGGCGATGGTCTGGTTGCTGCCGGAGACACCGACCGAGTGCGAGAACGTTTCCACGGCAGGGTCGGCGGCAACGATTTCCGCCATGGCGAGGTGTTTTTTCACCATGTCGCCGTAGGAGATGTCAGCAGCGGCTTCGGTGGTGCCGAGGACGAAGCCGGTGTCCTGGATCGGGAAGAAGCCTTTAGGAATGAAGATGTAACCGGCGACGGCCAGACCCAGCGACAAAGCGAACACGCCGATCATCGTTTTCTGATGGGCGAGGGCGCGGCGCAGGCCTTTTTCGTACCAGGCCAACAGGCGCTCACCAAAGCCCGGTTTGTCGTGGGCATGATGCACCGGCGCGCGCATGAACAGCGCGGCCAGGGTTGGCGCCAGGGTCAGCGACACCACCACCGAAATCAAGATGGTCGAGGTGGCGGTCAGGGCGAACTCCTTGAACAGTCGCCCGACCACGCCCCCCATGAACAGCAACGGAATGAACGCTGCCACCAGCGAAAAGCTGATCGAGACCACGGTGAAACCAATCTCGCCCGCGCCCTTGATCGCCGCTTCGCGCATGCTGTCGCCGGCCTCCAGGTGCCGGTGAATGTTTTCCACCACCACGATCGCATCGTCGACCACAAAGCCCACGGCCACCACGATCGCCACCAGCGTCAGGTTGTTCAGGCTGAAGCCCATGACGTACATCAGCGCAAAACTGGCGACCAGCGAAACCCCCAGCACCGCCGACACAATCAGGGTCGCCGACAACTGGCGCAGGAACAGCGCCATCACCGCCACCACCAGCATGATCGCGATCAGCAGGGTGATTTCCACTTCATGCAGGGACGCGCGAATGGTCTGGGTCCGGTCGATCAGCACCTTGACCTGCACCGAGGCGGGGAGCATCGCTTCCAGCGCCGGCAAGGCGGCCTGGATGCGGTCCACGGTTTCGACGATGTTGGCGCCCGGCTGGCGGAAGATCACCAGGTTCACCCCTGGTTGCGAGCCCGCCCAAGCCTGGACGTAGGCATCTTCCGAACCGTTGACGACTTTGGCGACATCGCGCAGATGAACCGGCGCGCCGTCCTTGTAGGAAACAATCAGCTGGCTGTAGTCCTCCGGGTGGAACAACTGATCGTTGGTGGACAGGGTCGAGATGTTCGACTCCCCGTACAGCGCCCCCTTGGCCAGGTTGAGGCTGGTCTGCTGGATCGCCAGGCGGATGTCGGCAAGGGTCAGGCCGATGGCCGCGAGTTTGTCTGCCGAAACCTGGACGCGGATCGCCGGACGCTGCTGACCGGTAATGGCGACCTGGCCTACACCGTCGACCTGACTCAGCTGACGGGACAACAGGGTTTCCGTCAGGTCGCTGAGCTCCGGTCCAGGCATCAGCGAGGAGTTGACGCTGAGGATCAGCACCGGGCTGTCGGCCGGGTTGACCTTGCGCCAGGTCGGCAGGTTCGGCATGTCCTTGGGTAGCTTGCCCGCGGCCGTATTGATCGCCGCCTGCACTTCCTGGGCGGCGGTGTCGATGCTCTTGTCGAGGGTGAATTGCAGGGTCAGGATGGTCGAGCCCAGTGCACTGCTCGAGGTCATCTGGGTCACGCCGGGAATGGCACTGAATTGCACTTCAAGGGGGGTGGCCACCGAGGAGGCCATGGTTTCCGGGCTGGCGCCGGGCAACTGCGCGGCCACCTGGATGGTCGGGAATTCTGCCTCCGGCAACGGCGCTACCGGCAGGCGCGGAAAGGCGATGACGCCCAGCAACACCAGGGCGAACGTCAGCAGGACCGTGGCCACCGGGTGGTCGATGCACCAGGCGGATACCGAACCGTGGCCCTTCATTGTGCCGCCTCCGATTGCACCACTTGCGGCGGCTCGGTCATCACCTGCACCGTCGACCCCGGTTTGAGCCGCGACTGACCATCGCTGACCAGCACATCACCCGGTTTCACGCCCTTGATGATGTCCTGGCCGCTGCCTTGATAGACCATTTGCACCTGAACGGCTTCGACCTTGTCGCCATTGACCCGGTACACGAAGTGCTGGTCGAGGCCGCGTTGTACGACCGTCGGCGGCACCACCAGCGCATCTTTATCCAGGGCTGTCTGAATCTTTACCGTCACCAGCAGACCCGGCCACAGCTTCTGTCCCGGATTGTCGAACTCGGCCTTGGCGCGGATGGTGCCAGTGTTGGCATTGATCTGGTTGTCGATCAGGGTCAGGTGACCTTCGCCGAGCAGGTTGCCGGTTTCGCCGTCGGTGTCAGCTCCGATGTAGGCCTTGACCCGGGCGTGCTGTGGGTCGTTGATCAGGCCCTGCAAGGTCGGCAGCATTTGCTGCGGCAAGGAGAACTCCACAGCGATCGGGTCGATCTGGGTCACGGTGAACAGGCCTTGGGTGTCGGTCATGCGCAGGAAGTTGCCTTCATCCACGGTGCGAATGCCGACGCGACCGGTCACTGGGGAGCGAATCTGTGTGTAGGAAAGTTGTACCTGAGCTGCGTCGATTGAAGCCTGATTGCCTTGGGCGGTGGCTTTGAGTTGGTTCACCAGCGCCTGTTGCTGGTCGTAGGTCTGCTTGGAAACGCCGTCGTCAACGCTCAGCAATTTGTAGCGTTTAAGGTTGACCAGCGCCACTTGCAGCTGCGCCTGGCTTTCGCCCAGCTGTGCCCGGGCCTGGTCGAGGCTGGCGCGGATCGAGCGGTCGTCGATGGTGGCCAGCAGGTCGTCTTTTTTCACCAGTTGGCCTTCCTTGACCATGATTTTGGTGAGGATGCCGTCGATTTGCGGGCGGACCACGACGCTGTGCAGGGACAGCACCGAACCGATGCCGCTGACGTAGCGTGGCACGTCTTTTTCGGCGACGGCGACCACGCGCACCGGGATGGCGGTGGGGGTGGCAAGTTTGGTCTTGGCCGGTTGGGTGGCGTACCACAGGCCCAGCGCTGCCAGGACGATCAGAAGGGCGACGAGCAGGGCGGGTTTTTTCTGGGTTCGCATGCGAGTGGGGCGCCGGGGCTGGGTTTTTGGTCGAAGGGGAGTTTCCTTTATAAACCTGTTTGGCGGTCAGGAGGGTGACGGCTAACTGACGGTGCTGTCAGTTTGGCTTGGTCTTGGCGGCCTCTGGGCCGACCATGTTCGTTGTTGATCGAGTACATATCCGTTGCTTCGGTGACGGCGGCTTATGGTTTCGCCCTTACGGCGACTCACTTTTTTTACAAGCGCCTAAAAAAAGTAAGCAAAAAAACGCTCGCCCCGAACGTACGGCCCCTCGCTGAGGCTCGGGGTTCCTTCGCTGCGGTATTCATCCGGGGGCATTGCCCTCCGGTCGGCTTCGCTTCGACCTACATGCAATGAGTTCGACTGCGTCGAACGGCGCTGCGCGCCCATCCCCGGATGAACACCTGCACTCAGCCTTCCGAGGGGGCGGGTGGATCAAGATCAAGAGTGGCAGGCGAGCTAACGCTCGGCCTGATGAGTGGTGAAGAGCGTGGGTGTACGCCGATGCACTGTAGGAGCCGGCTTACTGGCGATGGCGGCCTGCCAGCCAACCCATTACTTTCGGATGTATGCAGCTCCTACAGCATAAAACCGTGGCTCAATTCGCCACCCGAACCCCACCCAGACTCCCGCTCAATTCATAAGCCGCCAGTTCCGCCTGATGCGCTGCCAGCAACTCCGGTAGCGATCCACGCAAATACTCGACCCAGGTCTTGATCTTCGCATCCAGGTACTGGCGCGAAGGGTAGATCGCATACAGGTTCAGTTCCTGCGAGCGGTATTTGGGCATCACCCTCACCAGCGTGCCGTTGCGCAGGCCTTCAATGGCGGCGTACAGCGGCAGGACGCCAACACCCATGCCGCTGATGATCGCGGATTTCATCGCGTCGGCGGAGTTCACCAGAAACGGTGAGCTGTTGATGGTGACCATTTCCTGGCCGTCAGGACCGTCGAAGGCCCATTTTTCCAGCGGGATCACCGGGCTGACCAGGCGCAGGCAGGCGTGGTTGAGCAGGTCGCTGGGTTTTTGTGCGCAGCCGTTGGCTTTGACGTAGGCCGGCGAGGCGCAAACGATGCTGTAGGTGATGCCCAGGCGCTGGGAGACGAAACCCGAGTCCGGCAGTTCGCGGGCGAGGACGATGGACACGTCGTAACCCTCGTCGAGCAGGTCCGGCACGCGGTTGGCCATGGTCAGGTCGAAGGTTACGTCCGGGTGGGTCTTGCGGTAGCGGGCGATGGCGTCGATCACGAAGTGCTGGCCGATGCCGGTCATGGTGTGCACTTTCAGTTGCCCGGCCGGGCGGGCGTGGGCGTCGCTGGCCTCGGCTTCGGCTTCTTCGACGTAGGCCAGGATCTGCTCGCAGCGCAACAGGTAACGCTTGCCGGCTTCGGTCAGGGCGATGCGGCGGGTCGTTCGGTTGAGCAGGCGGGTTTGCAGGTGGGCTTCCAGGTTGGAGACCGCGCGCGAGACGTTGGCCGTGGTGGTGTCCAGTTGCACGGCGGCGGCGGTGAAGCTGCCGGCTTCGGCCACGTAACTGAAGGCGCGCATGTTTTGCAAAGTGTCCATGGGGTGCTCTCGGGTGCGATGGCAAATTGTGACACGAAGTTTCTGTTTATTTACAGGCGACTAAAGATCGACTTACGGATTATCTCGTTAACGGTAACAAAGATTCACAGGAATCCCAGCTTATCGCCATTCAGGCCGCCCCATAGAATTGCGTAACTGGGCAACCGGGGCTCGACCCACCGCACAACCTGTGGGAGCGGGCTTGCTCGCGAAGAGGGCATCACATTCAACAGAAATGTTGACTGACAGACCGCTTTCGCGAGCAAGCCCGCTCCCACAAAAGCGGATCTCCGGTTTCCAGAAAATCTCATGCCTCCCCCTATTTTCAGGAAATCGCAGCAGTGCCGCGTCGCATCAGCAGAGCGCTTCAGCCGCTCAGTGTTTTGGCTTTAACCCTGGCAATCAGCGGCTGCATCGGAACCGGAGGTATTGCCCCGCAGGGCAAGGCGCTGGAGGCCAATTCGCTGGCCACCGACGCAGCAATCCAGAGCGCCGCGCAAGACGCGAATTGGCCCACCGCGCAATGGTGGCAAGCCTATGGCGACCCGCAACTGAACCGTTGGATCGGCCTCGCCCTGCAAGGCAGCCCGACCCTGGCCATGGCCGCCGCCCGGGTGCGTCAGGCCAAATCCATGGCCGGCGTGGCCGAAGCGGCCGAGTCGCTGCAGATCAATGGGGACTCGACCCTCAAGCGTCACAACTGGCCTACCGACCAGTTCTATGGCCCCGGCGAGCTGGCCAACAGCACCACCTGGGACAACAACGCGGCGCTGGGTTTCAGTTATGCCCTCGACCTCTGGGGCCGTGAAAGCAATGCCACCGAGCGCGCCGTGGACATGGCGCACATGAGCGTCGCCGAAGCGCGACAGGCCCAGCTCGAATTGCAGGACAACATCGTGCGCGTCTACATCGAACTCTCGCTGCATTACGCGCAACGGGACATCGTTGATGCAACCTTGAAGCAGCAACAGCAGATCCTTGAGCTGGCGCAGAAGCGTTTGAAGGGCGGCATCGGCACCCATTTCGAAGTCAGCCAGGCCGAGACGCCGCTGCCGGAAACCCATCGCCAGCTCGATGCCCTCGACGAAGAAATCGCCTTGAGCCGCAACCAGCTCGCCGCCCTCGCCGGCAAGGGGCCGGGTGAAGGCGCGCAGCTGCAGCGGCCAACGCTGTCGCTGGGGGCGCCATTGAAACTGCCGTCGTCGCTGCCGGCGCAATTGCTCGGCCAGCGCCCGGACGTGGTCGCCAGTCGCTGGCAAGTGGCGGCGCAGGCGCGGGGCATCGATGTCGCCCATGCCGGGTTTTATCCTAACGTCGATCTGGTCGGCAGCCTCGGCTATATGGCCACCGGTGGCGGGGCCCTGGAGTTCCTGACCGGCAAGAAGCTCAACTACAGCGTGGGTCCGGCGATTTCGTTGCCGATTTTCGATGGCGGGCGTTTGCGTGCCGAGTTGGGTGAAGCCTCGGCCGGGTATGACATCGCCGTGGCCAAGTACAACCAGACCCTGGTCAATGCCCTGAAGAACATCTCCGACCAGTTGATCCGCCGCGAGTCCATGGACAAGCAACAGGCGTTCGCCGCCGAGTCGGTGGCCACCGCGCAGAAGACCTACGACATCGCGATGATCGCCTACCAGCGTGGCCTGACCGACTACCTCAACGTGCTCAACGCCCAGACTCTGCTGTTCAAGCAGCAGCAAGTGCAGCAGCAGGTCCAGGCGGCGCGATTGAGTGCCCATGCGCAATTGGTGACGGCGTTGGGCGGTGGTTTGGGTGCCGGCAACGACGTGCCGAATGCCGAACAGACTCAAGTGCCGAAAACCCCGAGTCTTTTGCGTTGAACACAAAACCTGTGGGAGCGGGCTTGCTCGCGAAGGCGGTGTGTCTGATGACACTTTTGTTGCCTGACACTCCCTCTTCGCGAGCAAGCCCGCTCCCACAGGTTCCGAGTTTTGGCTGATTTTTCACTGAGCAGGATTTGATGACTCCCTTGCCCGCACCCTTGCGCTGGCTCTACTCCCTTGAATGGCGCCGGGGTTTCTTCGACTGGGCACGCAGCGACGGCGTGACCTGGGTCTACATCTTCAAGGTGCTGTTCGCGGCATTCCTGACGCTTTGGCTGGCCATGCGCCTGGAACTGCCGCAACCGCGCACGGCGATGATCACCGTGTTCATCGTCATGCAGCCGCAGAGCGGCCAGGTGTTCGCCAAGAGTTTCTATCGTTTTCTCGGCACCCTGGCCGGGTCGGCGGTGATGGTTGCGCTGATCGCCCTGTTTGCGCAGAACACTGAACTGTTCCTCGGTTCGCTGGCGATCTGGGTCGGGATCTGCACGGCCGGTGCCGCGCGCTGCCGCAACTTCCGCGCCTATGGATTCGTACTCGCCGGGTACACCGCCGCGATGGTCGGTTTGCCCGCGCTGGCCCATCCGGATGGCGCGTTCATGGCGGCGGTCTGGCGGGTGCTGGAGATCTCGTTGGGCATTCTCTGTTCGACCCTGGTCAGTGCGGCGATCCTGCCGCAATCGGCCAGCGCGGCGATGCGCAATGCCTTGTACCAGCGCTTCGGCGTGTTCGCCCTGTTCGTCACCGACGGCTTGCGCGGTCGCAGTCAGCGTGAGGCGTTCGAGGCCGGCAACGTACGTTTCATCGCCGAAGCCGTGGGTCTTGAAGGCTTGCGCAGCGTCACTGTTTTCGAAGACCCGCACATGCGTCGGCGCAATGGCCGGCTCAGTCGCCTGAACAGCGAATTCATGGGCATCACCACGCGCTTCAACGCCTTGCACCAGTTGCTCGAACGCCTGCGCAGCAGCGCGGCGGACCAGGTGGTGGAGGCGATCAAACCCGGCTTGCAGGACCTCGCCGAGCTGCTCGACGGCTTCAGCGGCCGTGCCCTGACCAGCACCGATGCAGCGCGTCTGGTCACGGTGCTGAGCGCCTACAAGGAAGGTTTGCCGGCGCGGGTGCGCTGTCTGCGGGCGACGTTCCAGCAGAGCAACCCGAGCGAGGCCGGGCAACTGGATTTCCACACCGCCTACGAACTGCTCTATCGCTTCGTCGACGACTTGCACAGTTATGCCCAGACCCACGCGTCGCTGGCCGATCACAGTCACGAACGAGAGAGTTGGGACGAGCCGTTCACCCCGCAAACCAACTGGATGGCAGCGGCAGCATCGGGGATACGCGCGGCGTTCATTCTGGTGGTATTGGGCAGCTACTGGGTGGCGACCGCCTGGCCGAGCGGCGCGACCATGACCCTGATTGCCGCCGCGACCGTGGGCCTGTCCGCCGCTACCCCGAACCCCAAGCGCATGGCCTTTCAGATGGCGTGCGGGACATTGCTCGGGGCGCTGATCGGCTTTGTCGAGATGTTTTTCATTTTCCCGTGGATCGATGGATTTCCGTTGCTGTGCGTGATGCTCGCACCGGTGATCGTATTCGGCTCGTTCCTGACCTCGCGGCCGCAATACATCGGCGTCGGCCTGGGTTTGCTGATCTTCTTCAGCACCGGTTCGGTGCCGGACAACCTCACGGTCTACAACCCCTATACCTTCATCAATGACTACATCGCCATGGTGATGGGCATGCTGGTGTGCGCAGCGGCCGGAGCGATCATTCTGCCGCCCAACAGTCGCTGGTTGTGGCGTCGTCTGGAGCAGGATCTGCGTGGCCAGGTGGTGTACGCCATCAGCGGCAAGCTCAAGGGCCTGGCGTCGAGTTTCGAAAGCCGCACCCGCGACCTGGTGCATCAAGCCTACGGTTTCGCGGCGGGTCAACCGCAGGTGCAGCGGGACTTGCTGCGCTGGATGTTCGTGGTGCTGGAAGTCGGCCACGCGATCATCGAGTTGCGCAAGGAGCAGGCGATTCTGCCGGTGCATCCGGCCTATGCCGAATCCCAGCCGTGGCGCCAGGCGATCCGGGTGATGGGGCGTGCGCTGGTGCGGCTGTTTCTGCAACCGAACAGCAGCAACCTCGAACGCGCGCTGATCGCGGTCGATCACGCGATCAGCCGTGTGCAGTCCACCGACGAACCTTTCGCCCCGCATTTCGATACCTCGGCGTTGCGCCGGGTGAAGAGCTACCTGCACTTCATCCGTACCTCGCTGCTCGATCCGCAATCACCGCTCGCAGCCTTCGCAAGCAGCCAGCCACAAGGACTTGAACATGCCTCGTGAAATCGCTTTCCACGGCGTGTACATGCCGACCATGACCCTGATGTTTTTCATCGCGGCGGCCCTGGCCTGGGCGCTGGACCGGTTCCTGTCAGGGTTCGACCTGTACCGCTTCTTCTGGCACCCGGCGCTGCTGCGCCTGAGTCTGTTTACCTGTCTGTTCGGCGCCATGGCGCTGACTGTCTACCGTTGACTCTCTATCACTGAGAATGCCCCGATGAAAAAGTTTTTCAGCCTGCTCGCGACCCTGCTGGTGCTGGCCCTCGCGTTGTGGATCGGCCGCTCCCTGTGGGAGCACTACATGAACACGCCGTGGACCCGCGACGGCCGTGTGCGCGCCGACATCATCAACGTCGCCGCCGACGTCACCGGCGAGGTGGTGGACGTGCCGGTGCGTGACAACCAGCTGGTGCAAAAAGGCGATTTGCTGATGCAGATCGACCCCGAGCACTACCGTCTGGCAGTCAAGCAAGCGCAGAGTCTGGTCGCGTCGCGCAAGGCGACCTGGGAGATGCGCAAGGTCAACGCCCATCGTCGCGCCGATATGGACAACCTGGTGATCTCCCGGGAAAACCGCGACGATGCCAGTAACCTCGCCGACTCGGCCCTGGCTGATTACCAGCAGGCCCAGGCGCAACTGGAAGCCGCCGAACTCAACCTCAAACGCACTGAAGTGCGCGCCGCGGTAGACGGCTACGTCACCAACCTCAATGTGCATCGCGGCGACTACGCGCGCATCGGCGAGGCGAAAATGGCCGTGGTCGACATGAACTCGTTCTGGGTCTACGGCTTCTTCGAAGAAACCAAGTTGCCCCGCGTGCGCGTCGGCGATAAGGCCGACATGCAACTGATGAGCGGCGAAGTGCTCAAGGGCCATGTGGAAAGCATCTCGCGCGGTATCTACGACCGTGACAACCCGGAGAGCCGCGAACTGATCGCCGACGTCAACCCGACCTTCAACTGGGTACGCCTGGCGCAACGGGTACCAGTGCGCATTCACATCGATGAAGTGCCGGAGGGCGTGGTGTTGGCGGCGGGGATTACCTGTACGGTGGTGGTGAAGCAAGAGGGTGGGGCATAGCCGGTAGACCGAGTCGCCTGCTTCGCGAGCAAGCCCGCTCCCACATCTGATCTCTTTCGTGTGCGGGTTTTGAGTTCACTGAAGATCCAGTGTGGGAGCGGGCTTGCTCGCGAAGGGGCCAACGCGGTCCATCAGGCAGGCATCGCGTATTCACTCCTTGCAAAACGTCTCATGCAGATGCCGCCAGATCACCCGGCCATCGGCGTGTTTCTCGAAGACCACGGTGGAACGACGATCCGAGTGCAGCCCGGTCGCATCGGTCTGTTGCTCGCGGTAACTCACGGTGGCGCCGCCCTCGTACAACGCGATACCACGCAACTCGCTGAGCTCGATCCTGAACCCGAGTTTCTTGCCGCCCGCCAGCGTGAACAGTTCGTTCAGCGCGTCAAAATCCAGCACCCGACCGAGCGGCGAGACCATGGAGAACTGCGGCGAAAAACGCGTCAGCAGTTTTTCGAGATCGGACGCGTCGCGTTCCTCGGCCAGCCATTGTTCAATGGCCACGTGGGCCTGGATCACTTCGTCGAAGTATTCGGTGTAGTCGGTCATGTTGTTTCCTGAAATTCTGTGGTGTCTGTTCTGACGCCTTCGCGGGCAAGCCCGCTCCCACAGGTCATACGCAGCTGATCCAGTGGGAGCGGGCTTGCCCGCGAAGAACGATGACGCGGTCTCAGAGCTGCCCACGCAACCCGAACCGCTTCATCAGCCCGGATTCGAGCAAACCCTTGGGCAGCAAACTGGCCATCAGCGGCAACGCGCGGCTGCCATTGCCCAGGCGGATCAGCCGTGGCGGTTTGGCTTGCTGCGCGGCCTTGAGCAATCCGGCGGCAAACTCACTGGCCGGGGTCGGTCTGTCCTGGGAAGCCCTGGCCCGGGCGCGTATGCCTTCACGCAGCGGAAACCACGGCGATTGCTCGCTGATCAATTGCTCGGCTTCGTGCCCGGCATTCTTGGCGAAGCTGGAAGCGATGGCCCCCGGCTGCACCTCCATGACCCGCACGCCGAACGGCGCCAGCTCCATGCGCAAGGCATCGCTCAAGGCATGCACGGCGGCTTTCGAGGCGCAGTAGGCACCGGCGAATGGCGTGACCAGTACGCCGGACACGCTACCGATATTCACCACCAGCCCCTTGGCCCGGCGCAGTACCGGGAACAAGGCGCGGGTGACGCCGACGATGGCGAACACATTGGTTTCGAACTGGCGCTGCATGGCCGGTACGCCACCATCGAGCAACGGACCCATGGCGCCATACCCCGCGTTGTTGATCAGCACATCGAGGCCGCCGGTTTGCTGGTTGATTCGCTCGCTCAAGGTTTCGAGCGCAACAGCGTCGTTGACATCCAGTTGCACGGCAGTGAAACCCGCGGCGGTGAGTGCTGCGACATCTTCGGCCTTGCGGGCACTGGCCCAGACTTCATAGCCGGCGACCTTGAACGCATCGGCAAGGGCACGGCCAATGCCGCTGGAGCAACCGGTAATCAACGCAACGGGCATGGCGCATTCCTTGTGCAAAAAATGGGGGAGGGATCAGTCGGAAAAACTACCCTGCAATCGCTCGGCGCGAAACTCCAGGGTTTCTGGCCGGTAGCCAGGGCGCAATGGCGGCAGCGGCAAGCAATCTTCCCAGTTGCCACCGGCCTGCAATTCGCCGGGGCCGCGATAACGCGGGGCGGTATATTGGTTGTCAGCGAGGTTCACCGTATCGCCCGGAGCATAGGCCGCAACCCGCCAGCGCAGCTCGGTCAGCGGCACGTCATTGCCATTGTTCATCGTCAGTTTCAGCGGTCGGTCGGCCGGGCAGTGCTCGGGCGCATAGCTGATGCGCAACTCCAGGCGTTGCAGTTGCTTGAGTTCGCGGTGGTCCATCCAGATGACCCAGGTCGCGACGATCCCCAACCCCACGGCGGCGGCCACGGATACGGGCAAGGCCTTGGCCGGATAGCGCAGCAACAGGATCAGCCAGGTGATGACCAGCAGGACGCCGATGAACATGACGTAAATCTCGGGAATAGAGAGGGTCATCCTACCTAAGCGCAGGTGGGGTTGGCGATGGGCAGGGCGTGGCGATGGCGTTTGAGGCCGTCCGTCTGCCCTGTAATTTCTGACAGTAGCCGGGCCCTTGATCAACAGGCTTAGATGAGGGGGGATTATTTCAGAGCGAATACTGTGTCCTCAACCCTTTCAGTCCACCGCCACACCCCGAGCCTGACTGCAAGTGACCCGCGTGGGTTAGCGCTGCGTGCCGTGGGTTACTGGCGTGACAACGACGGCATGCGACCTCAGGCACGGGTCAACCACACGGTGCATGATTGGGCGGGGCGACCGATTGCGCAGCGGGACCCGCGACTGTTTCTGGACGCTTCGGCTCCAGCCAATCTGCAAACGACTCATGCCCTGTCCGGTGCAGAGTTGAGTACGAACAGCGTCGATGCCGGGTGGCGTGTGGCGCTGTTGGGTGAGGCGGGGCAAGCGGTCCACCACTGGGATGGCCGGGGCTCGCAGCGCTGGATGCAATACGACACTCAGTTGCGCCCGGTATCGGTGTTCGAGCAGCCGCAGGACGGCGAAGCGATTTGCACGGAGCGCTTGAGTTACGGCGCGAGCGATCAGGCTGCTGCCGAGCGCAACCAATGCGGCCAACTGATCCGCCACGATGACCCGGCGGGCTCGCAGCGGTTTGCCGAGTTCGGACTGCACGGCACGGCGTTGGAGCAGACGCGGCATTTTCTGAACGATCTGACGCTGCCGGATTGGCCGGAGCCGACAGTGGATCGCGAGTGGCTGCTGGAACCGGGCGAGGGCGCCACCACTCGTTCGCAGGTCAATGCGTTGGGCGAGGTCTCCCATCAAACCGATGCCAAGGGTCACCGCCAGTTGTTCAGCCAGACCCTCGATGGCCAGTTGCGCGAGGTTGGCCTGCAACTCAATGGCACACCCACCCCGAAAACGCTGCTCAGCGCCATCACTTACAACGCCCACGGCCAGACCGAACGGGAAGTCGCCGGCAATGGCGTAATCACCACGCTGGAGTACGATGAGCAAAATGGCCGCCTGACCCGCCTCCAGGCGCAACGCGGCAACGAAGCCCTGCAAGACCTGAGCTACACCTACGACCCGGTGGGCAATGTGCTGAGCATCGAAGATGCCGCACTGCCGATTCGCTACTTCGCCAACCAACGGGTCGAACCGGTCAATCGCTACGCCTACGACAGCCTGTCGCAACTGATCGAAGCCATCGGCTGGGAAGCGGGCGGCGCTAATCAAGGTCCACAGTTTTCGACGTTCGAAGATCCCTCACCTTGTGCGAACTATCGCCAGACCTATCACTACGACTTGGGCGGCAATCTGTTGGAGTTGACCCACGAAGGCCCGCAAAGCCATGGTCATCGGCTAGTCGCAGCGGCGCACAGCAACCGTTGTTTGCCGGTGCTGGAAGGCGTGGAACCGGACGAAGAGGACTTCCGCCGAGGCTTCGACACCAACGGTAACTTGCTGAAGTTACAACCGGGGCAGGCCTTGGCCTGGGACCTACGCAACCAGTTGGGCGAAGTGCGGCAAGTGGTGCGCGACTCGGGCCTCAATGACCGCGAGCGTTATGTCTACGGTGCCGACGGGATGCGCCTGCGCAAAGTCCGCGAGACGCTGGCCCATGCCCGGACGTTGGTCGCTGAAACCCGCTATCTGCCGAACTTGGAACTGCGCAATTACAGCGGCACGGGTGAAGTGTTGCAGGTGATCAGTGTGCAGACCGGGCGCAGCAGCGTACGAGTGTTGCATTGGGACTCAGAGCCGCCGAAGGACAGCGCCAATGATCAATACCGCTACCACCTGAACGACCATTTGGGCTCCTGCACCCTGGAGCTTGACGATGACGGTGAAGTGATCAGCCAGGAGCGTTATCACCCGTTTGGCACCACCGCGTGGTTCGCTGGACGCGGGGAGGTGGAGGCGAGTTACAGAACGGTGCGTTATTCGGGGAAAGAGCGGGATGCGACGGGGCTTTATTATTATGGGTTCAGGTATTACGTGGCGGGGTGGCAGCGATGGTTGAGCCCGGATCCGGCGGGCGATGTGGATGGGTTGAATATGTATCGGATGGTAGGAAGTAATCCGGTTGCGCGCATTGATGAAAATGGATTAATGATGAGAGCGATCAGGGACTTAACATCTAGTAGCCGTGGTCGATCTCAGGAAATAGCTGTTATCTCCACCAATGGTAGAGCGTCTCAGGATATTCCGGGTCCATCGTCAGGTGAAAGGAACTCTCAGCAGCCCCCTTCAAAGAATGAGCTCGTAGTAACAATTGTTGAAAGACTTGTTGATATTGTGGAAACAGGAAGAGGGGGGATGAGGGCGTTGTTGGGGCAACAATTTGATCAGACAATGATTAAGTTGTCTGCGTTTTATATTGATATGGAGGCGGGTGGAAAACTGTCAAGTGGAAAAGATATTCTGCAAAGATCCAAAGGCTTTAAACAACCTCCGCGGGACATGGTTAATCAATCCCGAGCAAAAAATGATTTATATTCATTTCTCACACCTTATGTAAGTAGGGAGGTTAACTCTGAAAATTACTGCCTACAAAATGTAACGTCAGATTTACATAAGTGGACAGAGCAGATTGTGGATAGACAAAAAAAACGCATTCCTGAGTCGGTGAGAAATGAATTTTTATCCCGAATGAAGAATGCCGCCGACCCTGAAATAACAAATGCTGCATTTAAGGAAGACCCGACTTCACGGCCACCGGAAGATCAGGAGGAGGCACTTCAGTTTATATATTTTATGGCTGGGCAGTATGAGAATGAAAAAGAGTGGCTGGGGTATGCTCGAGATATGTATGCAGATGAATATCCGGCCATCATGCAGGTCTCGCACAAAAGAGCATTAGCTGTTTATGAAAAAAATAAAGCACTTGGCATATACAAGCACTTGTGAGATTGCAGGCATTGTTATGTTGGCGCTTCTAATGCAATGAAACGTTGATAGCGTGTCCGACCGCAGTCAAAGTGGAGACTTAAGGGTGGAGGAAAGAGTTTATTGGATGAGCGAATCAGATCTAGAAAATTGAAAGCCCCCACCCAACCACTGCAGATAGGGGATGCAGTCGGCTGGAGGGGGGACTGTTCTTGCGGTATTACCAATCAATTACTGCGCAATGGTCTTCACCGCAACCCCACGCTCAACCGGCGTCGACCGCCCGTAGATATCTTCAAACCGCTCGATATCGTCCTCACCCAGATAACTCCCGGATTGAACCTCGATGATCTCCAACGGGATCTTCCCCGGGTTACGCAGGCGATGCACCGAAGCAATCGGAATGTAGGTCGACTGGTTCTCGGTCAGCAGGAACACATTCTCATCACAGGTCACTTCCGCCGTGCCACTGACCACGATCCAGTGTTCAGCGCGGTGGTGGTGCATCTGCAGCGACAGGCAGGCGCCCGGTTTGACCGAGATGTGCTTGACCTGGAAGCGCCCGCCCATGTCCACCGAGTCGTAGGAGCCCCACGGACGGTAGACTTCGCAGTGGTTCTGGGTTTCGCTGCGGCCCTGTTCGTTGAGGGTGTTGACCATCTGTTTCACGCCTTGGACCTTGTCCTTGTGGGCGATCATCATGGCGTCCTTGGTTTCGACCACGACGATGTTTTCCAGGCCGATCACCGACACCAGCTTGCCGTTGCCGTGGATCATGCAGTTTTTGCTGTCCTGGATCACCACGTCGCCCTTGGTGACGTTGCCGTTGGCGTCTTTTGCATTGACTTCCCATAGCGACGACCAGCAACCGACATCGCTCCAGCCGGCGGTCAGTGGCACGACGCAGGCGCGTTGGGTTTTTTCCATCACCGAGTAGTCGATGGAATTGTCCGGGCAGCAGGCGAAGGTGGCTTCGTCGAAGGTGATGGTGTCGGCGTCCTGGTGGCTGCGTTCCAGGGTCAGCAGGCAGGTGTCGTAGATGTCCGGATCATGCTTCTTCAGCTCTTCGAGGAAGCGGCTGGCGCGGAACAGGAACATGCCGCTGTTCCAGAAGTAACCGCCGGACTGGACGAACTCGGTGGCGCGCTTCACGTCGGGTTTTTCGACGAAGTGCGAGACACGGCTGACGCCTTCAGGCAGCAGCGAGTCGTTGGTCGACTTGATGTAGCCATAACCGGTTTCCGGCTTGGTGGCCGGCACGCCGAACAGCACCATTTCACCGTTTTCGGCGGCGACTGTGGCCAGGGCCAGGGCGCGTTGCAGGGCTTTCTGGTCTTCCAGGACGTGGTCGGCCGGCAATACCAGCATCAGTTCGTCGCGACCTTCATTGATCAGCATCATCGCGGTCAGGGCCACGGCCGGCGCAGTGTTGCGACCGAACGGTTCCATCAGGATGCGCTGGGATTCCAGTTTGCGCGCCGCTAATTGCTCGTTGACGATGAAGCGGTGGTCCTTGTTGCAGACCACGATGGGCGTGTCCATGCCTTCGAACACCAGGCGTTCCAGGGTTTGCTGGAACAGGGTGTGTTCGCCGGTCAGGGCCAGGAACTGTTTAGGGAATTGTTTGCGGGAAAGCGGCCAAAGACGTGAGCCACTACCACCTGACAAGATCACCGGAATCATGTTGTTACTCCTTGAATATCGATTGGTTAGAGCTACTGCGTTCTGTCGTTTCACTCTTGTTTTTGTTCCGTGTCCGGATTGGCCTTTGTAGGAGCGAGCTTGCTCGCGATGGAGGCTAACGATGAAGTTGGGCACCAGAAAAAACGCGGTGCCCTTGAGTTCATCGCGAGCAAGCTCGCTCCTACAGGGGGGACATGGGTCAATCCGGCAAATGTATTAGCGCGTCGATACCGGGCGTTTCACCCAGACCGGCGACAGGCTGCTGCCGCTGCCGGTGACGTACAGCACCGCGGCTTCACCGCGTTCCAGGGCGACCGGTTTCACGTCGCCGACTTTGGTGGTGCCGTCATAGAGCGCCAGGCTGACCTTCACCGGGTTGATTTCACGTTCGCCGCGACCCTTGGGGGCAACGTTCGGCACCACGTCGGTCTTGCCATCGGCGGTTTTCAGGGTCAGCGCCTTGTCGCTGAGGTTTTGCACGCGGACCAGGGACTTCTGCTTGTTCTTGAACGGCGGTTCTTCGATCAGTTGCGGCGCGCCGCTGGCGTTGTTGACCAGGGTGTAATAGTGGTCGCCGGCCAGTTTTACCGGCAGGGACTGGCTGCCGACCTTGGCGCTGTAGTCGCCGCCCGGCATGAAGCTGAAGTCACTGCTCGACAGGGGCGCGACATCGCTCAGGTTGGTGCTGCCGACGGTGGCGCTGACTTCGGCGTTGCTGGCGTTGTAGATGCGCACGAAGGTCGAGCCTTTCGGTGCGGTCGGGCCGTACAGGGCGGCGTCGCCACCGGCGAAAGCCTGCACCGACAGCACGCTGAGGCCGGCAACCAGGGCAAAGCTTTTCACGAGACTTTGATACGTTGTAGTGAAAGTCATGGTGTACCTCTCTTTCAGTTTTGCGCCCGGTCGGGCGTCTCGGATTTGTTGTTGATGGCTACGTTTTGTTGGCGAGCGCCGGCTTGTTTAAGCTCTGCGACCCACTGCGGGTCGGCGTCGCCGATTTCGTTGTTCACAGGCAGATATCGTTCAGGGAACTCCCAGATCAGCACCTGAGGCGGGCTGTTCTTGAAGGCATCGCTTTTCAGGTAGCTGAGCATCGGCAGAATCGGGCCGTGACCGTCTTCGGCGTAATTGACCACGTCGCTGTGCAGCGCCTGCTTGAGTGCTCCCACAAAATTCCAGTTGGGGTTGGCGCTGTAGCTGGTGCCGATCAGGGCCACGGGCACTTCGGTGTTGGCGAACAGGGCGTCGTCGCCGGCGGGCTGGCCTTCAGCGGCGACCGTATTGCGCTTTTGCAATTGTTCTTGTTTAGGCATCAGGTTTTCGAACAGCGGGTCCAGTGGCAGGAACAGACGCAGGTCGCCCTTGTGGGTGACGGTTTCGGCCGGTTCGGTGACGAAGCGCTGAGGTTCGCCGCTCAGCGGGTACTTGTCGGCAATGGTCTTGGCCAGACGGTTGGCCGCGATCTCGGCGCCTTCCGGGGTCCAGTGGGTGTCGGTGCGCAGGAACACTTGCTGACCGTTCTGCTTGGCCTGTTGCAGCGGGCCGAGCAGGTCAGGGGCCGGAATCCGGTCGGCGGCCAGGCGCTGGTGGAAGTCCTTGTAGAGGTTGGCGTGGATGCTCGCCGGTTTCACCTCACCGAGGTGTTCCGGGTACAGACGCACTTTGGCCGGCACCACCGCCATCACCAGTTGCACGCCTTTTTCTTTCAGGGTCTGGCGCACGCCTTCGACCAGCGCGTAGTTGCCTTGCAGGTTCAGCTCTTCGTTGACCACCGGGTGGAATTCTTCATCGCTGTACAACCACTGGTCGCGGCCGAGCACCACGCCCGGACGACCTTCGTTGAAGAGTTTGAAATCCAGCGCGGCCCAGAGATTGGTGCCCAGGCGCTTGATCGGGAACTCGTCGTCGTAGTGGGTTTCCACGGCCTTGGTCCAGCGACCGTTGAGCACCGTCGCGTCGGCGTTGGTGCTGAAGCCGAAGAAGCTGCGCACCGACCACAGACCGAGCACCAGCAGGGTCACCAGGAACAGCGCGATGTAGAAGATGCGTAATGAGCGGGTCATGGTCAGATCCCTCAGAACTGGAAGTAAAGGAACGGCGAGAAGCTTTGCGCCGAGAGTTTGAGAATCGAGGCGATGAACAGCAGCAGCACCAGCGCACGCATCACGTAGCGCGACCAGTCAGCGGTCCAGTAGGCCGGTTGCACCTGGGCTTCGACGCCGACGGTGTAGCCAGGCTGGTGGATGCTCGCCGGGTTATCCCCAGGCACGGCCTTGATCGTTCCCGCTGTCGCAGCGGCCGGGCCGTCGGCGTCGACGTTCACTGCAGGCTTGGTCTTCACCGGAGGCTGATTGGTGTAGAAATCCCGCAGGCCGAAGAACGCCAGGGTCACGTAGGCCACGATCAGCGTTGCCACTTGCAGGCCGGTGAGGCTGGCCTGGTTGAGTTCCGACAGCGACCAGTCGCTGAAGCTGAACATCGCGCCGTACATGCGACCGGCAACGTGCAGGTTTTCCGCGCGGAAGATCACCCAGCCCATCACCACCAGCAGGAAGGTCAGCACCCAACGGATCGGGTTGAAGCTGCGTGGCGAAGTATTCAGACCGATGGCTTTTTCAATCGCCAGCCACATGCCGTGCCATGCACCCCAGACGATGTAGGTGATGTTCGCGCCGTGCCACAGACCACCGAGCAGCATGGTCAGGAACAGGTTGCGATAGGTCATCAGCGTACCTTTGCGGTTGCCGCCCAGGGTGATGTACAGATAGTCACGCAGCCAGGTCGACAGGCTGATGTGCCAGCGCCGCCAGAACTCGGTGATCGACTGGCTGACATACGGCTGCTTGAAGTTTTCCATGAAGCGGAAACCCATCATCAAGCCCAGGCCGATGGCCATGTCGCTGTAGCCGGAGAAGTCGAAATACAGCTGCGCGGTGTACGCCAGGGCGCCGAGCCAGGCATCGCCCGTGGTCGGGTTTTGCAGGGCGAAGCAGTGGTCGGCCACCACCGCGAGGGTGTCGGCGATGAAGACTTTCTTGATGAAGCCCTGCATGAACCGCGTGCAGCCCTCGGAGAACTTGTCGAGGGTGTGGGTGCGGTTGTTGAACTGGTCGGCCAGGTCGCGAAAACGCAAAACCGGGCCTGCGATCAGGTGCGGGAAGATCGCCACGAACGCCGCGAAGTCGATCAGGTTGCGGGTCGCCGGAGTGTCGCCACGGTAGACGTCGATGATGTAGCTGATGGACTCGAAGACGTAGAACGAGATCCCGATCGGCAGCAGTACGTGGGTCAGGATGAATGGTTCCAGGCCCACCGACGTCATCATCGCGTTGATGCTGTCGACGCCGAAGTTGGCGTACTTGAAGTAGCCGAGGATGCACAGGTCGACTGCCACGCCGAGCAGCAGCCAGCGCTGAGCCGGTTTGGTCTTGACCCCGGCGGCCCCGACTTTCAGGCCGATCCAGTAGTTCCACAGCGTGACGCCGGCGAACAGTGCGAGGAAGTCCACACGCCACCAGGCGTAGAACACGTAACTGGCAATCAGCAGCAGCAAATTGCGATAGCGTTGCCCGCTCAGGTAGTACAAGCCGAGGAAGATCGGCAAGAACAAAAACAGGAACACGTTGGACGAAAAAACCATCCCGATCTCTCCTTGTTTGAACCAACAGTCAAGGGCCAACGGCCCCCCCAAACCCCCCACAGAAAAACGGGGGGCATCACACAAAACTCACTATCGACACCGACCCTGTAGGAGCTGGCTTGCCAGCGATGGCGGTGTATCAGGTACAGCGCGTCGTACCATTCGCCAGCAAGCCGGCTCCTACAGGATTGCGGTGACAGGTACACCGCGTTACGTCAGGAACCCTTGCCCTTTTCATTGGCCGGGTCGTAGACCTTGGTCAGGTCACCGCCGAGGCGGAAGGTCTTGAACGGTTGCATCTTGTGCTTCTTCGCCAGCACCTCGGGCGAGCAGGTGTAGAGCGAGCAGTACGGTTCGAGCCAGGCGAATTTCATGTCCTCTTTGAGGTCGGTCATGTCCTGTTCCTTGCCGTTCTTTTTCTCGAACTCATCCGGGTCTTTCACCCCGGACAGCACCCGGTCTCCCAGGCGTTTGAGTGCGCCATTGTTTTCCTGACGCAAGTCCACGCCGTTGACTTGGGCGAAACTGGCGATCATTGCCAGCGGCGGCAGGGCGTAGTTGTGGTAGGCCAGCGCGCGTTGCTGACGCTTGAGTTCGTTGGGCAGGTAGCCGTCGGCGTCGATCTGGTTGGCGCCGACCTTGTATTCCTTCACCGCCCAGTCGAACAGGTCGCGGCGGTTGGTGGCGATGGAGGTGGCCATCACCGACCAGGCGGCCCAGTACGAGTGGTTGTTGGTCTGTTCGAGCGGCAGGTTGTCCCAGTCGCTGACCACCTGGTCGGCCATCTTGCTGAACCAGGCTTCGATCAACTGCGCTTGCTGTTGATGGGTGGCCAGCGGGTGGGAGTCGGAAAACTTCAGGCGTATGTATGAAGACGCCATGCTGCCCAACGCCCATTTGCGCATCGACTTGCCGGTGTGGTTGAAGTCCTTGGACATCAGCGCGTCGGCCTGGGCCCAAGCGGTCAACCAGTTGAGCGTGCATTCCAGTTGTTCCGGGCGACCGTCACGCATGAACTGCATCACGCGCTTGCTGGTGCCGCGCTCGATCTTGGTGATGTCGGCGGTGCTGTCGCGGAAGGCTTTTTCCGACTGCACGTTCAGGGTCGCGCGGGCCTTGTCCGAACCTTCGTACTTGCTGCGAAATTGCAACG
Source organism: Pseudomonas sp. AP3_22 TE3818 (assembly GCF_053628995.1). Classification (NCBI taxonomy): domain Bacteria; kingdom Pseudomonadati; phylum Pseudomonadota; class Gammaproteobacteria; order Pseudomonadales; family Pseudomonadaceae; genus Pseudomonas; species Pseudomonas sp. AP3_22 TE3818. The sequence continues at coordinate 1,198,507 of NZ_JBRJHL010000001.1, forward strand.
AGCCGGTGTACGGCGTCGGCATCGCATCGCAGCCTTCGCTCTTGTCGCCCGTCTTGAATTTATCCACAGGCGCAAAATAGCCTTGGGGTGGACGCAGTGGCGCCGCCGCTTGCGTGGCCCCGGCGAACATCGCCAGGCTCAAAAGCGTTGGTGCCAACAGTGTTGATAATTTCGGATTGCGCATAGCAGACCTCATTGCCCGACCGAAGCAGTACGCTGCTCGGCACCCGGGAATACGTTGCGTTTGCAAATTTTCGCTTCGACTTTCTGAGGCGCGGCACCGGCTTCGGGGCCCTGGACTTCAACGGCCAGCAGGTTTTGCGAGGCCCAGTCTTCGTCCGTGCGCAACTCGAAAGCGAAACGCCCGTCAGTCTCGGAAGTTTCCGGTTTGTCGATCTTGATGTCCTCGTGGCGACCGTTCATGTACCAGAGGGTGGCTTGCAGGGTTTTCACCGACGTATCGGCGAAGCGGATGTCGACCTGGTGGCTGCTGTTGCGCAGGTCCATGTTCTTGCTGTTGACCATCAACTCGTTTTTGCCCGGCTTGAGCGTGGCGCTGCCGGACATCTGTGCATCCTTGCCTTCGCAACCGTTGTCCAGCAGCGCCATCATCTGGCGGTAGATGGTTTCCTGGTCGAGGCGGTACAGCGGCGAGAACTCCCAGATGAGAATCTTCGGCGGGTTCTTCTGGAACTCGTCGCTGCCCAGGTACTGCAGCATCGAACCTTCCAGGCCGCCGCCGGGGAACGCCACGTTGAGAATGTCGGCGCCGATGGCCTCCTCGAGGAAACCGACGAAGTTGTAGTTCTTGCCACTGTGGGAGGTCCCCACGAGGGTGATTTGCGGGTTGCCGGAATCGCCGAACAAGTCGCCATCGCCCGCTTCGCCCTTCGGCTCGGTGGTGAACTGATCCATGTACTGGATCGCGTAGCTGGTGCCACAGAGTTGACCGGCCATGTTGTGCAACGTTCCGGTCTTGCCCATGCGCCCCGATTTTTTGGTCTCGAATTCGCGCTTGGGAATGTCGGCGAATTCAGGCAATTGCTTGACCTTCTCGGCGACGATTTTCGCCGTGCGCTGGGCACCGTACGGGGTCCAGTGCTGGTCGCCACGGAAGTAGAAATCGTGGGCGGGCAGGGTGTCTGGCAACGACTCGTTGGTCAGCGGCGACAGGTCCGGAACGACGTAGCCCATCTGCGCGAAACGGCCCAGCATGGTCTTGTAGTTTCTCAGCGCCTTGTCGAAGTCGAAGCTGGCTTTCTCCGCCGGGTTGAGCTTGTTGCGGTTCACCAGGCCACGGGTCGGTTGGTACACGACAACCAGTTCCACGCCTTTGCTCTTGAACGCATCGTGCAATTGCTTCATGCGTTTGTAGCCGGCGGGCGTGGTGTCGAATTCGGTGCGCAAGTCTTCCTGCGTACGGAACAGCCAGTCGCCCTGGGCCTGCACCAGCGTGGTGAAGTTCTGCTGATAGCGGGTGGTGTAGTTCTTCGGATCATGGGCGGCCGGGCACAGGCTACAGCACGGCTCGGCGGAGAATTTCGGTGCTTGCACCTCATCGGCGCGCGCACCGGTGCTGGCCGCGAGAATGCCGGCGGTCAGGGCCGACAGGCTGAGTAATTTGATCAAGTGTGGGTGCATAAGATTATCCTCAGTCCCGCATTTCGGTCTGGCGTTCGACGGGGTCGATCAGCACGGCTTTCTGCTGGCGCACCAGCAGGTCGAGAATTTCATCCTGGCGCTCGCCAAGGATGCCGGTGAAGCTGATGCCGCTGGACTTGGTCGGTGCGAGCATGGACACGCGATACAACTCGACACTCAGCGGCGAGTCGATGGACAGCGGGCCGCTGCCGTTGGCCGCCAGCTCACCGCCGACCACGATCAGCGACACCTGGGCGTCGAACGGGTCGAGCTTGATGTCACGGTCGGTGTTGCTCAGGTCCTTGATGTGGCCGTAGACACCGGTCAGGCCGTTGGCCATGGCGACGTTTTCGTACAGGCGAATGTTCACGCTGTTACGAATGCGGATGCCGTGGCGCCTGTTGCTCAACACGCGATTGCCCCACAGCAGGTTGTCGGCACTCTCGTAGAGGGTGATGCCGTCGGTGTGGTTCTGGTAGATCTCGTTGTGGGCAATCAGGTTGTTCACGCTGTTACGGTCGATCACCAGCCCCGAGAGGTGGTTGTCGTAGCTGCGGTTGTTGAAGATGAAGCTGTCGTTGACCTCACGGGAAATAATGATCCCGTGCTTCTTCTTGGTCCCGTACACCGTGTTGTCGGCAATGATCAGACCGTGGGAACGGTCGTGCGGGTCGATGCCGTAGACGATGTTGTCTTTGTAGGTGTTGCCCTTGACCACGAAGTCGCGGGTTTCGTAGCAGTAGAAGCCGTACCACATGTCCGAGAACTCGGAGCCGACGATCCAGCCTGTCGGCTCAGGACGCTTGAGCACCTTGGCCATGTTCGGTGTGTACTGGGAAATACTCACGCCGTAGGACTTACTATTGGCATAGCCGAAACTGGCGATCTTGCTGTTGGCGATGTAGGTCTCGGTGCCGCCCCAGGACAGCAGGAACGGACGGAATTCCTTCGGCGAATTGAACGTCGCCGGGCCGTTGTCCTTTTCCCGCCAGCCAGTGATTTTGGTATCGCGTACGAACAACTGGCCGTCGTTGACCAGGAACGCACCGCCCTCCTGGGACAGGCGCAGTTCCTGGGTCTGCTTGTCGATTTCGAGGATGCCGTGACGGCCGACCACGATCGGCAAGCGGGACAGGAACACGCCTGGCGAGGTTTCGCTGAAGTACTGCTTGGGGACTTTTTTCGCCAGGTCCTTGAGGTTCATGTAGCCGTCGTCGACGAAGATCGCCTGGGGGATGCCGTGCTGACGCACCACCCATTCGGCCATCTTGTTGTCGCCACCGATGAAGTCCTTCAGGGCGTCTTCCTGCATCATCCGGCGCAGGCTGACTTTGCCGACCTTGCTGCGCACGATTTTTTTCGCGATGGCCTCGGCGGTGTAGCCCGAGACGTCCGGCAGCGTCGGCTTGGCCAGTTCCAGCGGCGCGGTCGGCGCGCTGCTGACGGTGTAGGTCTTGGCCTGTTGCAATTCCTTGGCAACAGTGGCCGGCTTGGCGGGCGCAGCGGGCTCCACAGTCGCGAAGGCTGCCGCACTTGCCAGTAGCATCGCGCCGGCCAGCAAGGTCAAGGAACCTTTCTTGGCACTGTTCATGTCGGGGACTCCCTTCGCGCTCTGCATCAGAATTTCCAGACCACGTCGATGAACGCGCGATGCATGTACGAATCGACTTCCTTGCCATAGGCGTCGCCGGGCTTGAACACACCGCCACGGAACCGCACCAGGGCCGAAGGTTCATCGATCTTCTGGCTCAACGCCGCTGGCAACAGGCCTTGCTTGAAGTACTTGGTGACGACCAGATCCATTTCCTGGCCGAGGTCTTTTTCGCCATCGTTCAGCGGCAGGGAGGTGCTGGACAACACGGCGCCGGTCACGTCGTCGGTGTTGTTCTGCACGGCGTCGATGCCGTCGCTGGTGATCGGCTTGTTGCCGTCGACGCGCCAGAATTTGTGGTAGATCAGGCTGGCGTCGTACTCGTCGTTGAGCATCCACGAACCGAACAGCGTGGCCGATTGCATGTTGTTCATTTCGCCACGGAAGGCTTCGCCGAAACGGTGCACGCGTGAACGTGTACCGGTGTAGTTCGAGCGGTTGCTTTCCAGGCCGTTCTGTTCGTAATCGGCGCTGGCCCGGGCGTAGGCCGCACCGACTTGCCATTGCGGATCGAGGCGCAGGCGCACGCCCAGGTCGGTGGCCCAGCCATCGACATTGCCGCTGCTCTTGGGTTGTGCCGGAGCGGTGCCATCAGCGTTCAGCGGGTTGACCGTGTCGCGGTCGCCACTCATGCCGGTGATGCTGCCCCAGTAGTTGAAGGTATTGGTGTTGCGCCAGTTGTAGGCATCGCTGTTGGCCTGCAAGCCCAGCCAGCTGATGTCGCCATTCTGTTTTTTGTCCAGCGAATCGGAAGGTACGCCCGGTTCCGGATAGTCGAGCTTGCCGTCATCGTGAGTGTGGTGACCGCGAATGCCGGCCCAGTGACCCGGTGTCCATTGGTATTCGGCATCGGCGTAGGCGTGCAGGCGATCCTTGTCCTTGGGGGACAGTTCTTTCAGGTCAGTGCGGTACTCGCTGAAGCGCTCGGCGACACCCGCGTTGGCGCGCAACAAGGTGGTGTCGAAGGTCCAGTTCAGGGCTTCGATGTTGGTATCGCGCCATTGACCGTCGTCGTTGTGCAGACGCTGACGACCGAGTTTCAGGATCTCGCCGGGGTAGGGCGTGAAACCGCTGTAGCCGACCCAGAATTCGCGCATCGCCAGGTAGTTCTTCTTGGTCTGGCGGTCATTGTTGCTGGTGTTCTCGGTGCCTTCGGACTCTTGCAGTGTGTCGGTCTCGATGATGTCGGTGGACGTCACCGCCTGACCCATGGCGTAAGCGCTCCACGCGCCGCTTTCGCCATACACCCACGGGCGCAGGTCAAGGCCGAGGCCGTTGACGTCGCCGCCGCGCTGGGTGCCGAGGTCACGGTCGTCTTCGGACTGGCCGGTGATCTTCACGTCCAGGCCGAAGTTCTTGGTTTCTTCAGTCATCGCAGCAAGCGTCGGGCAAGACCAGATCAGCGCGAATGTCAGGCCTACCAGGCCCGGTGAAAACGTAGCGAGCGAAGGAAAGGCAAGGCGAAAACTGGCGAGGACGCGGAGTTTACGTGTTGTAAATGAGCAGTCCGAGCCAGTTTTCAACGCAGCATTTCCGAGCGCGGTAGTTTTCACCGGGCCTGGTATGCCGGCCTTCATGAATGGATTCATATTCATTGGGATTCCTCGCCATCTTCTTCTTGCAGGGCATGCAGTTCCGGCGTGTTCGGGCTCAGGGCACCGCGCACGGCCTGTTCTTGTTTCAACAGGCGTTGGGCTTCGGCCAACCGGTCGGGCGGCAATTGCGTTTGGATTGTTTGCGCAAGCTCGGTGGCTTGCGGCGTGTTCTGGGCCAGGGCCAGTTGGCTGAAGACGTAGGCGTTCAGCGGATCAGGCTTGGTGCCCTTGCCTTGGGAAAACAGTTGGGCGATGGCGAAGTCGGCGCTGTTCTGGCCGTTGCGCGCAGCGGTCAACAGATGGTCGAGGGCCTTCTGCGGATAGACCTTGCCCAGGTAGCCACGGCGATAGATCTGGCCGAGGTAGTAATCGGCGGCGACTTCACGGCCGACGGCTTTCTGGAAATGCTCCTCGGCGACCTTGGCGTCGGCCGGCACCAGTTTGCCTTCGAAGTAGAGCTTGCCCAGCAACAGCTCGGCGCGTGGCTGGTCGGCGGCGCGGCCATTGTCCAGGTACTTCATCATCTGGTCGACGTCGCCCAGTTCGGGGAAGTCGTAGATCAACTGCGCGAGGGTGACCCACGACGCCGGGTAGCCCGGGGCGATCGGCTCGAGCAGCGATTGCGCGGTCTTCTCGTCGGTCTTGCCCAGGGTCGCATCGGCGAGCACGCGGGCGACGCTGTCGACGCGCTGCGCCGAAACGCTGCCGCGAGCGTGAGCCGCTTGCATCTGCTTGATCAGCTCGGCCTGTTGTTCTGGCTTGGCCTGTTTCTGGTACACCGTGGCCAGTTCGACGTAGCAGATGTCACTGGTATTGAGCGCGGCCTTGCAGATCTTTTCCACGTCATCCAGATGCTGGTCGTAGGTGCCCTGGGTGCGATAGAGCAGCACTTGCGCCAAGCCGGCTTCCGGCTTGTTCTCGGCACGCCATTGGCTGATCTGCTGCTGGGCGTTCACGTTGGGAAAGCTGTGCGGGTATTGCAGGTACAGCATCGCCAGCGGAATCAGCGTGTTGCCTTCGCCCGCAGCGGCGGCTTTTTTCAACAGGGTTTCGGCTTCGTGCTGCTCGGCTTCGGTGGAACCGGGTTTGGCCACCAGCAGGCGACCGAGGCGTGCCTGGGCGCGCGGCGAAACGCTGGCCGCGGCGCGGTAAGTCGCCTCGGCCTGTTTCATCTGCGCCGGGTCACGGCTGTCGACCTGGATATCGGCCAGGCCGACCTGCGCTTCGCTGTAGCCCAGGTCTGCCAGTTGCCGATAGTTCGCCGCCGCGGTGGCGGTATCGCCGCGCTTGAGCGCTTCGTTGGCCAGGCGCTGGTCGGGGAGGCCGGCGCAGCCGGCCAGGCTCACCGCCAATGCCAGTGAGCACACCATATGACCCCTGTGGGAGCTGGCTTGCCAGCGATGCGGGCGACTCGGTGTTTCAGAGGGACCGCATTGATCCCATCGCTGGCAAGCCAGCTCCCACAGGGATCGCGGCGTTTTCAACAGACTGATAATGGTCACAGGCATGTCCTCGACTTAAAGACCGACAGCCATGGCTTTGTCGATCAGCCAGTTCAGGTTCGGGCCACGGTCGCTGTTCACTTCCACCGGGCGGCCGGCGAGGGAGCTGTCCAGGGTTTCGTCCGGCTGGATCAGCACACGGATGTCCGACGACAGGTCGGCGCTTTTCAGGCTGGTGCTGCTGACGATCTTGCCGGTGCGGCTCTTGTCCTCGCCGGCGATCTGGAAGCGCACCGAAGTGCCCGGGCGTACGTCGCCGAACTGGCGATAGGAGAAGCGCGCTTCAACATTGGCTTCGCTGTTACGCGGCACCAGTTGGAAGATCACGTCGCCCTTGCTGGCGTACTGACCGTTGGCGACCATTTGCTGGGCCACGGTGCAATCGCAAGGCGAGGTCAGGGTGCCGGTCATCTGCTTGCCGAACAGTTCTTCAACCTTGGCCGGCTGCAGTTGGTCTTCGTCCAGATGGCCCTTGAGCACGTCGAGCATGCTGGTGCTGAAGGTCGCCAGCGGTGCGCCCTTGGCGGCCACGCCGTCGGCTTTCACCAGGCTCTGTACGGTGCCGTCGCGGGGCATGGTGATGTTCACGCCCGGTACGCTGACCAGACCGGCCTGGGCGTGGCTGACGAAGTACATGCCGTACACCGATTTGAAAACAAAACCGAAGGCGGCCAGACCGACAACGAAGACCCCCAGGCTGAAGGTCACGGCTTTCATGCGGCCGAACGCGGTCATGCCGTGGCCGCCGTCCTTCATTTTGCGCGCCTTGGTGAAGTTGTCGCGCTGCAGGGTCGCCAGCATTTCACCCACGCTGACGATGTCGCCGGCCAGGTGCGAAGTGATCAGGTGACGCAGGGTCGAGATGTCCCGTGGTTCCAGGTTCTGGAACTGGCAGCCGGCGCGTCCGGTCTCGCGGTCGAAGGAGCGGACCTGCAACTCGACGTCCATGGCCAGGCCGAGGTTGTCGATGACGAATTGCAGGCGGGCCTTGTACACATCGCCAATTTTCAGCGGCAACTGACCGGCGTTGAACGCCAGGCCACCGGCGGACAGGTCGATCACCCGGGCTTCGACCGGCGTCCGGTCAGGGCCGAAGAAACGCAACTTGGCCGGGATTTTCACGCGGGCGTGTTGGCGCTGGGCTTCGGATTCGTGCACTACGTTGGCGTTGACGGCGGTATTCATAAGGGCGATTTCCTGGTTAATTCAATAAGGGGGCGGTCAGACCATCAACAGCAGCACGGCGACAAAAATGCTGCCGGCAGAGAAGGTCATGGTCCGAGACGACCAGGTGTTGAACCAACGTTGAAAGCTGGCGAGATCACGGGTCAGAGAAGTGGGTTGGCGAGTCCAGGACTGTTGGTCGAGGCGGAAGAACACGTAGATCTTCACCAGCGCGCCGACGATCTGGTTGTAATAGAGAATCGCCGGGTAGGCCGGGCCGATCCGGTGTCCGGAGCACGACAGCAACAAGGTCAGGATGAACCGGGTGATGCCGATCCACAGCAGGTACACCAGGATGAACGCGGTGCCGTACTTGAAGCTGGCGATCAGCGCCACGGTCAGGCCCAGCAGCGAGGTCCACATCGACACGCGCTGGTCGAACAGCACCACCGAAGTGAACACGCCGAGGCGTTTGATCCCCAGGCCCAGGGCACGGGAGTTCTGCCGCAGGTTGTTGCCGTACCAGCGGAACATCAGTTTGCGGCTGGCCTTGATGAAGCTCTTTTCCGGCGGGTGTTCAACGGTGTTGATCGCCGCGTCGGGCACGTAGAAGGTGTCGTAGCCCAGGCGCATCAGGCTGAACCAGCTCGACTTGTCATCGCCTGTAAGGAACTTGAAGCGACCCAGGCGCCAGTGTTGCAGCGAGTCGCTTTCCACGTCGGCGATGAATTCCGGGTTGGTGACCACGGTGGCACGGAACACCGACATGCGTCCGGTCATGGTCAGCACGCGCTTGGACAGGGCCATCGAGCACATGTTGATGTGACGCTGGGCGAAACGCAGCTTGTGCCATTCGCTCATGATGTAGCCGCCGCGCACTTCGCAAAATTCGTTGGTGGTCAGGCCGCCGACATTGCCGAACAACTGGAACCACGGCACGGTCTTGCGCACCACGCCTTCGCCGAGCACGGTGTCGCCATCGATCACCGCGACCACGGCGCGATCGTCCGGCAGGTGCCGGGAGATGGCGCGGAAGCCGTAGGCCAGGCCATCGCGCTTGCCGGTGCCGGGAATGCGCACGAAGTCGAGCTTGACCCGGGCCGGTGGGTTCATCCGGTTCCACAGGCTTTTGACCAGCAGCTCATCGGACATTTCCACGATGGAGCAGACCACGGTGGTCGGCAGGTCGCAGTCGATGGCTTCGCGGATCACCGAGCTGTAGACCTGCGCAGTGGTCAGCGCGTCGATACGAAAGCTGGTGACCATCAGGAACACGTGGGACGGGTCAGCCGCTTTGCCCAGCTTGCGCACTTTGCGCCGCAGGTGCGGGTAGACGATGTACAGAAAAATCATGCCGCGCACAAAGTGCGTGGCACCCATCGAGTAGCGCCAGATACCCACGGCGCCAATCAGGAAAATGAAGTCCTTCGACTCGGAGTCGAACGTGGACACGGGCAACGCCATGGCGAGGCCCATCAGTAAACTCAGGTAGAACAGCCAACCGGCGGCCTGGAGTAGGCCGTGCTTTAGCCTGTGCATAATCTGCATCCGTCTAGATCTCGGGTTAACGCAGGCGTACAAACCTGTAGGAGCGAGCTTGCTCGCGATGGTCGCCAACGATGACGCTGGGTATCTGATACCCAGCGGTGTTCTCAGGTGCATCGCGAGCAAGCTCGCTCCCTACAGAGGGCTTACCAGCAGATCCCTTCGGTGCGGCCGCTGACGCTGGTGGCCTTGGACATGAAGCCGACCAGGTCGATCACCTGCTTGCCTTGCGGAACGTTCTGCACCAGGGCGCGGAATTTTTCGTCACGGTTGCCGAGGATGATCACGTCGGAGTTGTTGATCACGTCGTCGAAGTCCGCGTTGAGCAGCGACGAAACGTGAGGGATCTTCGACTCGATGTAGTCCTTGTTCGCGCCGTGAACGCGGGCGTACTCGACGTTGCTGTCGTAGATGCTCAGGTCGTAGCCCTTGCCGATCAGCATTTCCGCCAGGTCAACCAGCGGGCTTTCGCGCAGGTCGTCAGTACCGGCCTTGAAGCTCAGGCCCAGCAGGGCGACTTTGCGTTTGTCGTGGCTGGAAACGATGTCGAAAGCGTTCTGCACCTGGGATTCGTTGCTGCGCATCAGCGAGTTGAGCAGCGGTGCTTCCACGTCCAGGGAGCCGGCGCGGTAGGTCAGTGCACGCACGTCCTTTGGCAGGCACGAGCCGCCGAAGGCGAAGCCCGGGCGCATGTAGTACTGGGACAGGTTGAGGGTCTTGTCCTGGCAGACCACGTCCATCACTTCGCGACCGTCGACGCCGACCGCCTTGGCGATGTTGCCGATTTCGTTGGCGAAGGTGACCTTGGTGGCGTGCCACACGTTGCAGGTGTACTTGATCATCTCGGCGACCGCGATGTCCTTGCGGATGATCGGCGCGTCGAGCTCTTCGTACAGCGATTGCAGAACGTCACCGGACGCTTTGTCGAACTCGCCGATGACGGTCATTGGTGGCTGGTCGTAGTCGGCGATCGCGGTGCTTTCGCGCAGGAACTCAGGGTTCACGGCCACGCCGAAATCAACACCGGCCTTCTTGCCGGAGCAGTCTTCGAGAATCGGGATGACCACGTTGGCCACGGTGCCCGGCAACACGGTGCTGCGCACGACGATGGTGTGGCGGGTGGTCTTGTCACGCAGGACAAAACCGATTTCGCGGCACACTGCCTCGATGTAGTTCAGTTCCAGGTCGCCGTTCTTTTTGCTCGGCGTGCCCACGCAGATCATCGACAAGTCGGTGTCGCGAATCGCCTCGGCGAAGTTGGTGGTGCCACGCAGGCGACCGGTCTGGATGCCCTGGGCCAGAAGTTCGCCCAGGCCTGGTTCAACAATCGGCGATTTGCCGGCATTGATCATATCGATCTTGTCTTTGGCCACATCGACGCCAACGACGTCATGACCCCGTGCAGACAGGCAACCGGCACATACTGCGCCAACGTAACCCAAACCAAATATGCTGATGCGCATCGCAATTACCTCTGTATTGATCAAGCCATTAGATGGCCGGAGTTAATGGTGTTCAGCGTGTTTTAGTGCACTCGCAAGTGCGCCTTACAGGCGCAGCAATGCCCTGTGTTGGCATATAAGTTACGAGTGTCTAAATAAATGCACTCAAGGGGTGCGCAACTAGGCCTTGTTGTTATGATTTGCCCTGTTATGCAGCCGATCCTCCTTTCGAAGGATGCAGGTGCAACGGCCTTGCACGCTTGATGTCAGGCCGAAAGCCCGTAGATCAAGCGGTTGGGTGCTCGGGTGAGCACGTTTATAGGGGCGCTGCCGTGGCCTTGTAGGGGATAGTCATACCGCGTTATCTCCTGTCCGCTCGCTGTTGTTCAAATCAGTGATTAGTCAGCGCAAGTTATTATTGCAACTTCGCTACAAGAATCGCTTATCTGCGTAAGTTATCTCGTACAGGCTCGGCGAGAATCGTTACCGGTGGTATGAACGGCGCGTTTGGACATAGTTCCAGTCCGCTCATCGTGAAATCTGAAATTTCTTGAAATATTGAGAAAGATGGCACTGCTCTCAAATTGATAGCACTTGCCGTTTGGCCCTTTATATATAGGCGGATAATTGGGGCGGATAGTTTTTTGCCACTACCGTTAAAAAAAGTCAGTGCCACTACGCAAAAAAATGATTGAAGTCGAGTGAAACTAAAGTTAGGAAAACGATCGATGGTTTTTTGACGCCAATAGGCTGGCGATCTGGAGGGGGAATTGTCGGACGATCAATGGGCAGCGCATGAGGGGTTTTTCGCTCATGCGCCGACCGGCTGCATCACTCTGGTGCGTGATCGCGCAGAAACACCAGGTTGTCCGGTTTGGACTGTTCAGCGCTGTAGCGATAGCCTTGAACGTCAAATTGCTTGAGGGTGGCCGGATCGTTGATGCGCTCTTCGATGACGAAGCGGCTCATCAAGCCCCGGGCCTTTTTCGCGTAGAAGCTGATGATCTTGTACTGGCCGTTCTTCAGGTCCTTGAATTCGGTATTGATGATGCGTGCGTTCAAGGCGCTGCGCTTGACCGCCGAGAAGTACTCGTTGGACGCCAGGTTGAGCAGCACGTCATCGCCTTGATCGACCAGGGCTTCGTTCAGCCATTCGCTGATGCGTGTACCCCAGAAGGCATACAGGTCCTTGCCCCGGGCGTTGGCCAGCCGGGTGCCCATTTCCAGGCGATAGGGTTGCATCAGGTCCAGTGGGCGCAGCAGGCCGTACAGGCCGGACAACATGCGCAGATGCTGCTGGGCATAGTCGAAATCGGCTTCGCTGAAGGTTTGTGCATTCAGGCCTGTGTACACATCGCCCTTGAAGGCCAGCAGCGCCTGCTTGGCGTTTTCCGGGGTGAACGCGGGCGTCCAGCTGCCGAAACGCGCGGCATTGAGCCCGCCGATCTTGTCGGAAACGTGCATCAATTCGCTGATCTGTGCCGGTGACAACTCGCGCAACTGCAGGATCAGCTCCTGGGAGTGGTCGAGGTATTGCGGCTGAGTGAAACGCTGGGTCGCCGGCGGTGTTTCATAGTCGAGGGTCTTGGCGGGTGAAATCACCATCAGCATGAAGTCGTCTCCTTTAATCGTGGCCGCGATTCTAGGGGGTTGTCGGCCTTGACTCCAGCTATCGGGGTAATAGGTGATGGCCGGTGGCCTTGCACCAAACCCTGTGGGAGCGAGCTTGCTCGCGATAGCGGTCTGACATTCGGAAAAGATGTTGGCTGATGCACCGTCATCGCGAGCAAGCTCGCTCCCACAGGAGATTGGGGTTGCTGCGGGAATGAGGTCCGCGATCAGCTATAGTGCCGCGCGGGTTTTGTTATGGAGACATCCCATTGCGTATCGCTTTGCTCATCTCGATCTGGCTACTGAGCTTCGGCGCCATCGCGGCACCGGGCGATGTGGCGACGCTTGATCGCAGCACCTGGCCAGAAAAGCTCGTCAGTCCAACGCTGTTCGACGTGGCGTCGAGGGCCGAGATCCTCATGTTTTCCAGTGTGCTGTTGGCCAGCGAATCGCTGGATGAACCCGCCCTGGCCCAGCGCCTGGGCTTGCGTACGATCAACCTGGAATCGGTCAACCGGGTTCGCCAGCATCTGTGGCAACGGCTGCTGGCCAACTACAACTACGCCCAGCAGAGTTGCGACCAGGATGCCTCGTTCTGTTTTCTGGTCGAAGACATGCCCACCCTGCGCGAACAAGCCGCCAGGTTCCAGGTCAGTGCAGACAGCTACTACATCAAGTGGGCCGAACCGAGTCGTGTGTTCCACACCCAGTACCTGGACGAACAATTGCGCAAGGCCGCCCTGTTCCCGCAAACCAGCAGCGAAGTCGATCATTTTGGCGACTATGAGCGCTCCGGCGAAGGGATGCACGACCGGCTGTTTCTGCTGACCTTCGACAGTGCTGCCAACGCCGCGCCGGACAACACCGCCTGGGTCGCCGAGTACCTGCGCAAGTCGAACATCAGCGGGACGTTCTTCGTCCTCGGCAAGGACATCCAGTCCCGTTTGACCGAGCAATCGGTGAGTCACCTGCAAGCGACCTACTCGACCCAGTGCATCGGCGTGCAAGGCTGGGAATTTCGCTCCCACAGTCACTGGCAGGACTGGCAGGACTCGGTGCGCCGCAGCGCCGAACTGGTCAAAAGCAAGCTGCCGGAGAACTTCGTGCCACTGTTCCGTCCGCCCGATGGCCAGCGCCGTTCCGATGCCGAAGGCTTCTTCAAGGCTCAGGGTTTGCAGGTAGCCCTGTGGGACATCGACGCCCAGGACGGCGCCGGCAAACTCAAGGGCAACCCGAGTGCGCAACGGGTGCTGACCCTGATGCTGCTGTGGCGGCACGGGGTCATCAATTTCAACGTGAAACAGGAGGGGGTGAAAACGGCGTTGCCGTGGCTGGTCACGCAAACGGCGCCGGTCGGGATCGGTTGGGAGGATTGCCAGGATGCGTTTCGCTGAAACGACCAGACCCAGTAAACATTGGGTTTTTGGCGATCTCGCAGGGGGATTCGTTGCAGGTTGACTTCCGACTGTAAACGGGTGATGGCAGTCCGCCAAGTGTTATTGGTCACTCTGAAAAATAAACTTCAAAAAAGCGTCAAAGTATTTTTTTTGTCACACGTTTTGGAGTATTACGAAGACAGACCGCCGAAACCTGCAACACAGGTGGCGTCTCCCAAGACCCCGCCATGCAGGCAAAACACTTGAGTCCCCGCAGGTGTATTCGGCAGTCACTTCGAGGCGCAGCACCGTCAGGGTATTGCGTCGAATGGCTCCCACAAAGGTGACCGAGTATGGATGATCACGGACGTAGCTCTTCTTCCAACCAGCCAATCCTTTATGTACTCGATACCAACGTATTGATTCACGATCCAAACGCCCTGCTCAACTTCGAAGAACACCACGTCGCGATCCCGATGACCGTGCTTGAAGAGCTCGACAAGCTCAAGAGCGGGCATCACAGCGTTGCCGCCGAATGCCGCCAGGCCATCCGCCTGATCGACAAGACCCTGGGCGATGCCTCACCCGAGGACGTCGAGCAGGGTGTGCCGATCCAGCGTGGCAAAAGCGGACCCAAGGGTTTGCTGTCAATTCTGATGAGCAAGCATGCCGAGCCGAACCTGATTCTGCCCGAGCACCTGAATGACAACAAAATCATCAACCAACTGATCGATCTGCACACACGCGACCCGAAGAAGCCCGTGGTGCTGGTCACCAAAGACATCAACATGCGCCTCAAGGCGCGCGCCTGCGGGATCGCGGCCGAGGACTACAGCACCGACCAACTGGTCGATGACGTGTCCTTGCTGCCCAATGGCTACCACAACATGACCGGCTCTTTCTGGGACCGTGTAAGCAAGGTCGAAACCCGTCAGGACCACGGTCGCACCTGGCATCAGGTGCAGTTGATCGACAACCTGCCGGCGGTGCACATCAACGAGTTCATCATTGATGAACAGGGCTTTGTCGGCTGGATCAAGGAGATCGAAGAGGACCGCTTGCTGATCCTCGACCTGCACCAGGAACCGCTGCTGCATCAGGAGGCCTGGGGCCTGAAACCGCGTGATATCTATCAGAGCCTGGCGTTGTACGCCTTGCTCGATCCGGACATCCACCTGGTCAACCTGTCGGGTGCCGCAGGCTCGGGTAAAACCATCCTGGCGCTGGCCGCTGCGATCGAGCAGACCATGGTCAGCAAACGTTATCGCCGCATCATCGCCACCCGCAGCGTGCAGGGCCTGGACCAGGAAATCGGCTTCCTGCCCGGCACCGAGGCGGAAAAAATGGAGCCGTGGCTGGGCGCCATCACCGACAACCTCGAAGCCTTGCACATGGATGACGAAAGCACCCATGGCAGCGTCGACTACATCCTCAGCAAAGTGCCGTTGCAGTTCAAATCCCTCAACTACATCCGGGGTCGCAGCTTCCAGCAGAGCCTGATCCTGATCGACGAATGCCAGAACCTCACGCCGCACCAGATGAAAACCATCATCACCCGTGCCGGCGCCGGTTCCAAAGTGGTGTGCCTGGGCAACCTGGCACAGATCGACACCCCTTACCTGTCCGCGACCAGCTCCGGGCTGACCTACCTCACTGAACGCTTCAAGGACTTCCCGAACGGGGTACACATCACCCTGCAAGGGGTGCCACGTTCGATCCTGGCCGAATACGCCGAATCGCATTTGTAACCCTTCACCCAAACCGGGCGGCCTTCGCGGGCCGCCCGGTTTTTTATGCCCGACACATAACCCCTGTAGGAGCGAGCCTGCTCGCGATGGACGTGAACGATAATGCGTGTTGCCTGAATGACCACGTTGTCCTTGCGTTTTTCGCGAGCAGGCTCGCTCCTACAGGGGGATGTGTGGACCGATAATCGTGCGTGCGAAAAATTGACCCACAGGTTTACAATCGACGCTCCTGATCAGGAGTAATCCCGTGCTGACTCATCTCGATTCCCAAGGCCGCGCCAACATGGTCGACGTCACTGAAAAAGCCGTGACGTTCCGTGAGGCGACGGCCCAAGCGCTGGTGCGCATGCTGCCCGAGACCCTGCAGATGATCGTCAGCGGCGGCCATCCCAAGGGTGATGTGTTTGCCGTGGCGCGCATTGCCGGCATCCAGGCGGCGAAGAAAACCAGCGATCTGATTCCCCTGTGCCATCCGCTGATGCTGACCGGCGTCAAGGTCGAGCTCAGTGCCGAAGGCGACGATTCGGTGCGCATCGTGGCGCGCTGCAAGCTGTCCGGGCAGACCGGCGTCGAGATGGAAGCCCTGACCGCCGCCAGTGTCGCCGCGCTGACCATCTACGACATGTGCAAGGCCGTGGACCGTGGCATGACCATCGAAAGCGTGCGTCTGCTGGAGAAGGTCGGCGGCAAGAGCGGACATTTCCAGGCGGACCAGCCATGAACGTGACCGTGAAGTTTTTCGCCCGTTATCGTGAAGCGCTGGGGCTGGACTCGGTGAAGGTTCAAGGTGATTTCGCTACCGTTGACGACGTCCGGGCCCTGTTGGCCCAGCGTGACGGTGCCGAGGTCTTGAGCGAGCAGAACCTGATGTGCGCCCGCAATGAAGACCTCTGCCAGCTCGACGAGCCGGTCAGCGAGGGCGATGAAGTGGCGTTCTTTCCGACTGTGACCGGAGGCTGAACCATGGCCATTCGCGTGCAGTCCACGCCGTTCGATCCGGGCGCCGAGGTCAACGCCATGCACGACGCCAATGTCGGTGTGGGTGCGGTGGTGAGCTTTGTCGGCTATGTGCGCGACTTCAATGACGGCCTGGACGTCGCCGGGATGTTCCTTGAACACTATCCCGGCATGACTGAAAAGGCCCTGGGCAAGATCGCCGTCGAGGCCGGGCAGCGCTGGCCGCTGCTCAAGCTGGAAGTGCTGCACCGCATTGGCGCCTTGGAACCGGGCGAGCCGATTGTCTTCGTCGGCGCGGCCAGCGCCCATCGCCAGGCGGCATTCGATGCCTGCGCCTTTGTCATGGATTACCTGAAAACCCGCGCGCCGTTCTGGAAGAAAGAAAACACCAGCGACGGGCCGCGTTGGGTGGAAGGGCGTGACAGTGACCATGCGGCGGCGGATCGCTGGAAGCAGTAGTTTCTGCGGCGTTCTTTAGTCCGTCTTCGCGAGCAAGCCCGCTCCCACAGTGGATCTGGTTGAACACAAATTTTGTGTACGACACAGAACCCTGTGGGAGTGGGCTTGCTCGCGAAGGGGCCATCTGACTCACCCAATACCTTGCAGAACCACCACCCGACCATCGGCCGGCACGGGCTGTATTTGCCTCATTGACGATTTATACATAAAAGTCCAGTATGGAATTATAAGTACAAAAAAGGTTTCCACCCCGTTTCAGCTTTTTCTTCTGTCTTGCCAAACCAACAACAACCGCGAGAAAACGAACATGAAGAAGTTCCCCCTCATCACCGGTCTGGCCCTGAGCCTGTTGGCGTGCAGTTCTGTGTTCGCCGCCGAGAAAACCCTGCGCATCGGCATCGAAGCCGCGTATCCACCCTTCGCTTCGAAAACCGACAAAGGCGAGATCGTCGGTTTCGACTATGACATCGGCAATGCCCTGTGCGCCCAGATGAAGGTCAAGTGTGTGTGGGTCGAAGGCGAGTTCGACGGTCTGATTCCTTCCCTGAAGGTGAAGAAAATCGACATGGCGCTGTCGTCCATGACCATCAATGAAGACCGCAAGAAGTCGGTGGACTTCACCCACAAGTACTATTTCACTTCGTCGCGCCTGGTGATGAAGGACGGCGCGGTGGTGGATGACCAGTACGCCAGCCTCAAGGGCAAGACCGTCGGCGTGCAGCGTGCCACCACCACCGACCGTTACGCCACCGAGGTGTTCGAGCCCAAGGGCATCAACGTCAAGCGCTACAGCAACAACGAAGAAATCTACATGGACCTGGCGGCCGGTCGCCTCGACGCGATTTTTGCCGACACCATTCCACTCAATGACTTTCTGTCGATGCCGCGTGGCAAGGGTTACGCCTTTGTCGGGCCTGAGCTGAAAGATCCGAAGTATGTGGGCGAGGGTGCGGGGATTGCCGTGCGCAAGGGCAACACCGAGTTGGTCAGCGAGTTGAACACGGCCATTGATGGCATTCGTGCCAGTGGTGAGTACCAGAAGATTTCGGACAAGTACTTCAAGTCCGACATTTACGGCGACTGATAGTCCGCTTTCGCGAGCAAGCCCGCTCCCACAATGGATCTCTACCAAACACAGATTTTGTGTTCGACGCAGAACCAGTGTGGGAGCGGGCTTGCTCGCGAAGAGGCCAGATCCAGCAATACAAATCTCAGGGCCTAGCCCTTCAATTCCTTCAAATGCTTGTACACCGTCGCCCGGCCCATGTTCAGCACATTGGCGACGTAGTTCGAGGCGCTTTTGCCCTTGAACGCGCCTTCGGCGTGCAACGCCAGCACCAGCTCACGTTTGTGGTCGCGGGTCAGCAGGTTCAGGCTCAACTGACGTTCGCGCAGCCAGGCGTGGAGGAAGGTGTTGATCCGCTCCTGCCAGTCATCGCGGAACAGTGCATCCGGTTGCGGGATCAGCTTGGTCGGCGACAGGAACAGGTCCAAAGCGGCCTTGGCATTTTCGAACAGCGAAATATTCAGGTTGATGCACAGCACCGCCAGCGGATGACCTTCGCTGTCGCGCAGCACCGTGCTGAGGCTGCGAATCTTCTGGCCATCCCAATTGAGCTTTTCATACGGCCCGATGTTTCGTTCGCTGACATCGTCGCTGAGCATGTCTTCCAGCGCCGAGTCGTCGCCGATTTCCCGCTTGGACAGGTTGTTGGCGATGTAGTCGACCTTTTGCGTGCGCAGGTCGTGCAGCACCACTTCGGCGTGGGGGAAAAACAACGTGGCGATGGCGTCGGCGATCGCGTGGAAGTTATCCAGGGACGTGTCGTCCAGGGCCGAGTCTTTTTCGGGGGCGTTCATACAGTGGAACTCCAGGCAGCGTCAGCGCCCCATCAAAGGGGCGCTGAAAGTGTGCCGTAATCGTGGGGGCACGTCACCTGAGGATCAGGCTCAGCCGAGGCGGGCAGGGGAGAGCATGTCGGCATTCAGGCCGAAACGACCGAGCGACTCGGGCAACGCTGCACCGCGCACCAGAGCGGCGCTGGCCTGGCCCATGGCCGGCGACGTCTGGATGCCATACCCGCCTTGCGCCGCGACCCAGAACAGCCCCGGCACCTGTGGATCGAAGCCGGACAGCAAATCGCCGTCGCTGACGAAGCTGCGCAGGCCGGCCCAGGTGCGGGTCGGGCGGCGAATGGTCAGGGTCGTGGCCTCTTCGATCTGGTAGATGCCCATGGCGATGTCCAGCTCTTCAGGCTGTACGTCATGGGGCTCCACCGGGTCGGCGTTGGCCGGCGAACCAAGGAACATCCCGGCGTCGGGTTTCATGTAGAAGGATTCGTCGAGGCTGACCAGCATTGGCCAATGATGGATGTCCACGCCCTCCGGGCCGGCGAAGATGAACGCGGCGCGGCGTTTCGGTTGCAGGCCCAGGGGCCTGGCGCCAGCCAGTTCGCCGATCTTGTCGGCCCAGGCGCCGGCGGCGTTGATGATGACCGGGGCGTTGAAGGTCTGAGTGCCGGTCTGGACGTGCCATGTACCCTGGTCATCGCGGCTCAGGCTGACGACTTCGGCGTCGGTGTGGACTTCGCCCTGATTGCGGCGGATGCCGCGCAGGTATCCCTGATGCAGGGCATCGGTGTCGATGTCGGTGGCGGTCGGATCGTAGATCGCGCCGTGGACTTTTTCCCGGCGCAGGATCGGTACCAGCGCGCAGGCCTCGTCGGTGCTGAGCAATTGCATCTCCGGCACCGTGGCTTTCGCGCTCTGGTATTGCCTGTTCAGTTCGTCCGGGTCGCCGGTGAAATCCACGGTCATTTCACCGCGTGGCGTCAGCAACGGGTGTTCGCAGAAACCGCTGGGCGGATTGTCGAAAAAATCCCGGCTGGCCAGGGTCAGTGCGCGAACTTGCGGGGTGCCGTAGGCGGCGGTGTACAGCGCCGCCGAACGTCCGGTGGAATGGTAGGCCGGATGGGATTCGCGTTCGAGTACGATCACACGGCCATGCTGCGACAGCCAGAAACCGGTGGAAGCGCCGGCGATACCGCCGCCGATGATGATGAAATCTGCCTGGCTCATGAACGTCTCCTGAAAGAGCACAAATGGCTAGTCCCTGTAGGAGCCGGCTTGCCGGCGATAGCATCACCGCGGTTTATCTGATGGACCGCGGCGTCTGTATCGCTGGCAAGCCAGCTCCTACAGGTTTGTGAGGTTAAGGCTGCAAGCGGTAGATCGCATTGGCCAGCGCAATGTCTTCCAGGCCCAGGCCGATGGAGCGGAAAAACACATGCCGATCGTAACCGGGGCGCTGGACTTTATCGCTGAGCAGGTCCGGCAGATCGCCGACAATTGCGCTCTTGTCCCAGCCGTGTTGTTCGCCGGCGATCAGCATTTCACCGGCCGCGCCCGGGGTGGTCAGGCGATAGTCGCAGAACACCTGCATGTCATTGAGGCTTTGCGGCGGCACTTCGTGGGCACGCGGGGCGTTGGTACTGATGGAGGTGATCAGCGCCGGTTTACGCAAGCTCGACGGATCGATCACCGGACCGGCGGATGAGGTGCAGAGCATGATCACGTCGGCGTCCTGCACGGCAGCTTCGCGACTCTCGACGATGTTCAGGCGTGGCTCGATGTTTTTCAACAGGCTCACGGTTTGAGCATCCTCGCTCAGGTTCGGCGCGTACAGGCTGATGCTCTGCCAGTCGCGCAGGCCTTTCACGTAATGCAGGTGCGCCTGGGCCACTTTGCCGCTGCCGATGATGGCCAGGCGATTGGCAGTCAGCGGCGCGAGGGCATCGACCGCCACGGCAGTGGTCGCGGCGGTGCGTGCGGTGGTCAGTTCACCTGCGTCGCACAGCAATAGCGGCTGGCCGGTCTGCATCGACATCAGCACAGTCCACGCGGTCACCAAGGGTCCCTGCTCACGGACGATGTACGGCGAAGTCTTGATGCCGTACACGCCGTCTTCGGCCAACACCCCCAGGTAGTTGATGAAGTCGCCGGCGCCCTGGGGAAATTCCACCAGTTGTTGTGCCGGTTGCACGGCTTGCCCGGCCGCCAGGTCACGGAACATTTTGCGCAGGATCTGCGGCACGTCGACCTGCGCCAGCCACTCGCGAGCCTGGTTCTGGTTGATCACTTGGGGCGTATTGGACATGGTCGGCTCCGGGACTGAAAGTAAACTAATTTGTCCATTATGGACTTTTAGTTGTATCTCACAATATCCGGGCGAAAAAAAAGCGCAGTCCGTTTCCGGCTGCGCTTGTCTTTTCAGCGTCGTTTAATGTGGACGCTTGCGCTCAACCGCCCGCAACAGATGCGTCGGTGGTGTTTCACAGCTGATCTTGCGCCCCAGTTTTTCCTCGATGGACGGTAACTGGTAGGAGTCGTCTTCACCGGCAAAGCTGATGGACACACCGTCGGCGCCAGCACGCCCGGTCCGTCCGATGCGGTGCACGTAGTCGTCGGGCACTTCCGGCAGGGTGAAGTTGATCACGTGGCTGATGCCGTCGATGTGGATACCGCGACCGGCCACGTCGGTGGCGACCAGGACGCGGATCTTGCCTTCGCGGAAACCTTCGAGGGTCTTGATGCGCTTGTGCTGCGGCACGTCGCCGGACAGTTGCGCGGCGTTGATGCCGTCGCGCACCAGGCGTTCTTCGATGCGCCGCACTTCATCCTTGCGGTTGGCGAACACGATCACCCGTTCCCAGCCATTGTCGTTGACCAGGTTGTAGAGCAGTTTGTATTTGTCGGCAGCGGCCACGGCGTAGATATGCTGCTCGACGTTTTCGTTGGCCACGTTGGTGACTTCGATTTCGACGATGGCAGGGTCGGTGGTCCATTGCTTGGCCAGGTTCATCACGTCTTCGGTGAAGGTCGCGGAGAACAGCAGCGTCTGGCGCTCGGCCTTCGGCGGCGTCTGGCGAATGATCTGGCGCACTTGCGGGATGAAGCCCATGTCGAGCATGCGGTCGGCTTCGTCCAGCACCATCACTTCGACCATGTCCAGATGCACGTCGCCGCGCTGGTTGAAGTCCAGCAGGCGGCCCGGCGTGGCCACCAGGATGTCGCAGTGGCGGGCTTCGAGGTGCTTGAGCTGCTTGTCGAAGTCCATGCCGCCGACGAAGGTCATGACGTTGAGGCCGGTGTACTTGGTCAGGTCGGCGGCGTCCTTGGCGATCTGCACCACCAGTTCGCGGGTCGGCGCGATGATCAGTGCCCGTGGCTCACCCATGTAGCGCTCTTTCGGCGGCGGGGTTTGCAGCAACTGGGTGATGATCGAGATCAGGAATGCGGCGGTCTTGCCGGTACCGGTCTGGGCGCGGCCGATGGCGTCTTTGCCAGCGAGGGTGAAGCCCAGCACCTGTGCCTGGATCGGTGTGCAATACGGGAAGCCCAGGTCTTGGATGGCATGCATCAGTTCAGGGGCCAGCTTGAAATCGTGGAAGCGGGTTTTGCCTTCCTGGGGCTCGACAACGAAGTCTTCGAGTTTCCATGGGATGACCGGCGCCTTGGGCTTGGGTTCGCGGCGCGGTTTAGCGGGTTTCGGCGTTTCGCTGAGCGGCTGTTCCGGGGCTGCTATCGCCACAGGCTGGGCAGCGGGTGCGGGCTTCGGCTCATGCTTGGGTGCCGCCGTGGTGGCGGCCCGTTCAGGCTGATTACCGTCGGTGCGGTGGCTGGGAGCGTGAGACGGAGCGCTGGGGACTGGCGCGAGTTGCTCAGTCTCGCTTTTACCGAACATTTTCTTGAGTGCTTTGAGCACGGTCATCTCATCAATTGGTTAAGGAATGTACGCCGGCCAGTGTAATGCAAGAATCGGGCGCGGCGTAGTGGGATGGATCAAAGGGGCCTTTTAAACAAAGAAAGGAACCTGAAGGGTTAACGCAAGCGCTCGGTGAGCCAGGCGCCGATGTCGCGAATTTCCTCGGGTAACACTTCGTGGCCCATTGGGTATTCCTGCCATGTCACGGTGACACCACGATGCTTAAGGTGCTCGTAGGCGCTGCGTCCCATCGAGTTCTGCACCACATCGTCGTATTGGCCGTGCATCGACAGTACCGGTATGCGCTGCTGGCTGGCGGACAGTTCCAGATCGTCACTGAAGGTCGGTGCATAAGTAGAAAGGGCAACGACGCCTCCCAGCGGTCCCTGCCACTTCAGATACGCGGTGTGGAACACCACGGCACCGCCCTGGGAAAAACCGGCCAGAAAAATCCGCGAGGCGTCTATTCCGCTGGCCTTCTGCAATTCGATCAGTTCGATGATCCAGTTGGCAGACTCTTCCAGTTGCTCGCGGTTGATCGCGCGCGCGGGGCTCATGGCCAATATGTCGTACCAGCTCGGCATCTCGTATCCGCCGTTGATGGTGACGGCACGGCTCGGCGCCTGGGGCAAAACAAAGCGGGTGCTCAACAGGGATTCCTGCAGGGCTTCGGCCACGGGCAGGAAGTCGTAGCGATCGGCACCCAGGCCGTGCAGCCAGATAACGCAGGCGTCTGCGGTCTTGACGGGTTCAAGAATCAAGGGGTTGGTCATGGCTGCTCCAAAAGTGTGCGTGCGCGCTCATTGAGTGCGAGGGCTGAGTGCGTGACTGGTTGATCAGTTACGAAGATGTCGCAAGGTTACAAGTTTTGCTATTGACCTGCAGCTGAACCGCTTCGGCGAGCGGTCTGGTACGGGCTTTGCTATGGCGAACTCTGTATGAAAAATCCTACGCCTGTCGGTAACACTATCAGGCCGAGGTTGTTAGTGGGATTGAAAAGAATCCGGTGATGGATGTTCGCCAAAGGCCGATACGGGGCTTCGCGAACGTGAAAGGGCTACAGCCCGTTCGGCCGACTGGTGAGAGTGAGTTTTCCATGACGTGGATTTTCTCCTACTAGACTCATAGCTAACGTCTTACGTCGGTTGACCCCAAAACAAGCCAACACGGGTCGACTACGCCTCAAAAGGGTGCGACAGGACTCACGCTCCGACACAACAAGAGCAAAACTGGAGGTTTGAATGAAGATGTTGAAATCCACCCTGGCTATCGTGACTGCAGCCGCGGTACTCGGTGTCAGCGGGTTTGCCCAGGCGGGTGCAACCCTGGATGCAGTGATGAAGAAAGGTTTCGTGCAGTGTGGCGTCAGCGATGGCCTGCCAGGCTTCTCGGTTCCGGATTCCACCGGCAAGATCGTCGGTATCGATGCTGACTACTGCCGTGCAGTGGCGGCGGCTGTCTTCGGCGACGCGACCAAGGTCAAGTTCAGCCAGTTGAACGCCAAGGAGCGCTTCACCGCGCTGCAGTCCGGCGAAATCGACATTCTGTCGCGCAACACCACCATGACCAGTTCCCGTGACGCGGGCATGGGCCTGAAATTCCCGGGCTTCATCACCTACTACGACGGCATCGGCTTCCTGGTAAACAACAAGCTGGGCGTGAAAAGCGCTAAAGAGCTGGATGGTGCAACCATCTGCATCCAGGCCGGTACCACTACCGAGCTGAACGTTTCCGACTACTTCCGCGGCAACGGCCTGAAATACACCCCGATCACCTTCGACACCTCCGACGAAAGCGCCAAGTCGCTGGAATCCGGTCGTTGCGACGTACTGACCTCCGACAAATCCCAGCTGTTCGCCCAGCGCAGCAAGCTGGCTTCGCCGAAGGACTACGTGGTTCTGCCGGAAACCATTTCCAAGGAGCCCCTGGGCCCGGTCGTGCGTAATGGCGACGACGAGTGGCTGGCCATCGTGCGCTGGACTGGCTACGCCATGCTCAACGCTGAAGAAGCCGGCATCACTTCGAAGAACGTAGAAGCCGAAGCCAAGGGCACCAAGAACCCAGACGTTGCCCGTCTGCTCGGCACCGACGGTGAATACGGCAAAGACCTGAAAGTGAAGAAAGACTGGGTCGTGCAAATCGTCAAGCAAGTGGGCAACTACGGCGAAGTGTTCGAGAAAAACCTCGGCAAGAGCACCCCGCTGGAAATCGACCGCGGGCTGAACGCTCTGTGGAACGCTGGCGGCATTCAATACGCACCACCAGTGCGCTGATGGTTCTATCACCCGGTGGGCCAACCACCGGGTGATGTTCTGTTCCATTATTTCCGGGGCACTTCATGCAAAATTCAATCGGCGCACCTAAGCAGAGGCTCAGCCTCAGCGATCCACGAGTGCGTGCGTGGGTATTCCAGATCATCACGATTATCGGGGTGGTCTCGCTGGGCTGGTATCTGTTCGATAACACCCAGACCAACCTGCAGCACCGGGGCATTACCTCCGGTTTCGACTTTCTGGAGCGCAGTGCCGGTTTCGGCATCGCTCAACACCTGATCGACTACACCGAAGCGGACACATACGCCCGGGTGTTTGTCATCGGCCTGCTCAATACGCTGCTGGTGACTTTCATCGGCGTGATCCTGGCGACGATCCTGGGTTTCATCGTGGGTGTGGCGCGGCTGTCGAAGAACTGGATCATCGCCAAGCTGGCGACGGTGTATGTGGAAGTTTTCCGCAACATTCCGCCGCTGCTGCAGATCCTGTTCTGGTACTTCGCGGTGTTCCTGACCATGCCGGGGCCGCGCAACAGTCACAATTTCGGCGACACCTTCTTTGTCAGCAGCCGTGGTCTGAACATGCCGGCGGCGTTGATGGCAGATGGTTTCTGGCCGTTTGTGGTCAGCGTTGTAGTCGCCATCGTCGCCATCGTGCTGATGAGTCGTTGGGCCACCAAGCGCTTCGAAGAAACCGGCGTGCCGTTCCACAAGTTCTGGACCGGCCTGGCGCTGTTCCTGGTGATCCCGGCCTTGTGCGCACTGATCTTCGGCGCGCCGCTGCACTGGGAAATGCCGAAGCTGCAAGGCTTCAACTTCGTCGGTGGCTGGGTGCTGATCCCGGAACTGCTGGCGCTGACACTGGCCCTGACCGTGTACACCGCGGCGTTCATCGCCGAGATCGTGCGCTCGGGCATCAAGTCGGTCAGCCACGGCCAGACCGAAGCGGCGCATTCCCTCGGCCTGCGCAACGGTCCGACCCTGCGCAAGGTGATCATCCCGCAAGCCCTGCGCGTGATCATTCCACCGCTGACCAGCCAATACCTGAACCTGGCGAAGAACTCCTCGCTGGCGGCCGGTATCGGTTATCCGGAAATGGTCTCGCTGTTCGCCGGGACCGTGCTCAACCAGACCGGCCAGGCGATCGAGGTGATTGCGATCACCATGAGCGTGTACCTGGCGATCAGTATCAGCATTTCCCTGCTGATGAACTGGTACAACAAGCGCATTGCGCTGATCGAGCGGTAAGGAAAAGCGCATGAGCACTCATACTTTCAAACCTGACATGCCACCACCGAGCAGCAGCATCGGTGTGGTGGCGTGGATGCGCGCGAACATGTTCTCCAGCTGGCTCAATACCCTGCTGACCCTGTTTGCGTTCTACCTCATCTACCTGGTGGTGCCGCCGATCCTGCAGTGGGCCATCCTCGACGCCAACTGGGTGGGCACGACCCGCGCCGACTGCACGAAGGACGGCGCCTGCTGGGTGTTCATCCAGCAGCGCTTCGGCCAATTCATGTACGGCTACTACCCGCCGGAACTGCGCTGGCGAGTGGACCTGACCGTGTGGCTGGCGGTCATCGGCGTGGCCCCGTTGTTCATCTCGCGCTTTCATCGTAAAGCGGTGTATGGCCTGAGCTTCCTGGTGTTGTACCCGATCATTGCCTACTTCCTGTTGCACGGCGGCATCTTCGGCCTGACCCAGGTAGCGACCAGCCAGTGGGGCGGCCTGATGCTGACCCTGGTGATCGCCACCGTCGGCATCGCCGGTGCGCTGCCGCTGGGGATTGTCCTGGCCTTGGGGCGTCGTTCGAACATGCCGGCGATTCGGGTGGTCTGCGTGACCTTCATCGAGTTCTGGCGCGGTGTGCCGTTGATCACGGTGCTGTTCATGTCCTCGGTGATGCTGCCGCTGTTCCTGCCTGAAGGCATGAACTTCGACAAGCTGCTGCGGGCCCTGATCGGCGTGATCCTGTTCCAGTCGGCCTACGTGGCCGAGGTGGTGCGCGGTGGTCTGCAAGCGATTCCCAAGGGGCAGTACGAAGCGGCTGCAGCGATGGGGCTGGGCTACTGGCGCAGCATGGGCCTGGTGATTCTGCCGCAAGCCCTGAAACTGGTGATCCCCGGCATCGTCAACACCTTCATCGCGCTGTTCAAGGACACCAGCCTTGTGATCATCATCGGCCTGTTCGACCTGCTCAACAGCGTCAAGCAAGCCGCCGCCGATCCGAAATGGCTGGGCATGGCCACCGAAGGCTATGTGTTCGCCGCCCTGGTGTTCTGGATTTTCTGTTTTGGTATGTCGCGCTATTCCATGCATCTGGAACGCAAGCTCGACACAGGCCACAAGCGTTAGGAGTTCTTTTATGAGCGAAGCAAATAAAAAGCCTGTGAGCCCTGAAGGCATTATTCAGATGCAGGGCGTGAACAAGTGGTACGGCCAGTTCCACGTGCTGAAAGACATCAACCTCAACGTCAAGCAGGGCGAGCGTATCGTGTTGTGCGGCCCGTCGGGTTCCGGCAAGTCCACCACCATCCGCTGCCTCAACCGCCTGGAAGAACACCAGCAGGGCCGCATCGTGGTCGATGGCGTGGAACTGACCAACGACCTCAAGCAGATCGAAGCGATCCGCCGCGAAGTCGGCATGGTGTTCCAGCATTTCAACCTGTTCCCGCACCTGACCATCCTGCAGAACTGCACCCTGGCGCCGATGTGGGTGCGCAAGATGCCCAAGCGCAAGGCCGAGGAAATCGCCATGCACTACCTGGAACGCGTACGCATTCCGGAGCAGGCGCATAAATACCCGGGGCAGTTGTCTGGCGGTCAGCAACAGCGTGTGGCGATCGCCCGCGCGCTGTGCATGAAACCGAAAATCATGCTGTTCGACGAGCCAACGTCGGCTCTCGACCCGGAGATGGTCAAAGAGGTACTGGACACCATGATCGGCCTGGCCGAAGACGGCATGACCATGCTCTGCGTGACCCACGAAATGGGCTTCGCCCGCAC
Source organism: Pseudomonas sp. AP3_22 TE3818 (assembly GCF_053628995.1). NCBI lineage: Bacteria > Pseudomonadati > Pseudomonadota > Gammaproteobacteria > Pseudomonadales > Pseudomonadaceae > Pseudomonas > Pseudomonas sp. AP3_22 TE3818. The sequence goes on from NZ_JBRJHL010000001.1 coordinate 1,226,241, forward strand.
CGTGGCCAACCGCGTGATCTTCATGGACAAGGGCGAAATCGTCGAACAGGCCGCGCCGAACGACTTCTTCGATCACCCTCAGAACGAGCGCACCAAGCTGTTCCTGAGCCAGATCCTGCATTGATCGAACCCAGGCACTGAAATAAACCCGGACATGTTCCGGGTTTATTTTTTGGTTCTGCGCGCAATCCCGGGAAACTGTAGGAGCCAGCTTGCTGGCGATGGACTCAAGTGCGCTGCGTTTATCCAGTTCATACGCGTCATCGTTAACGACCATCGCCAGCAGGCTGGCTCCTACAAGGGGTCGTGCCCACGCTCAAATGGAAGCCCCCAAAAAAAGGTTCTTCACGGATCACCGCGTCGCCTGCATCGCTGGCAAGCCAGCTCCTACAGATGGGTTGTGTGGATTGCCTTGTCTGACTAACATGTCAGAAAATTCATCCTATGATTGGATGAGAGGGCGAATTCCATGTCAGAAATCTCTCCGTTGGTGAAACGATCCCTGGTCGATCAGGCCCTGGACCAACTGCGCCAGCGTATCAACCAGGGCATCTGGGTCGTTGGCCAGCGTTTGCCCACCGAGCCCGAGTTGTCGGCGGAACTGGGCATCAGCCGCAACACCGTGCGCGAAGCCATGCGTGTGTTGGCGTTTTCCGGGTTGATCGAAATCCGCCAGGGCGACGGCAGTTACGTGCGGGCGGTGGTCGATCCGCTCGATACCCTGAAGGCGCTGTCCCGTTGCTCCCTTGAGCAGGCCCGGGAAACCCGACACATCCTCGAAGTCGAGGCCATCGGTCTGGCTGCCATGCGCCGTACCGATGAGGACCTGGTGGCATTGCGCGAGGCGCTGGGTGTCAGCGGCAGTCACTACCACGGCGATCTCGACACCTACATCGCCTGCGATCTGGTGTTCCACCGCCGCCTGGTGGACGCCGCGCACAACCCGACCCTCAGCGAGCTGTATCGCTATTTCTCCAGCATCGTCGGCGCGCAGTTGCGCCAGACCCTGAGCATCGTCCCGCGCCGCCAGGAAGTGTTCGACCTGCATATCGAATTGCTCGATGCCGTCGAACAACGCGACCCGGAGCGGGCCAAATCCTTGTCGAGGCAGTTGATCAATGAACCTTGAAACCGAGAAGTCGATACCGCGCGGTGATTTATCCACAGCCGCTAAACGTTCGGCAGAGCTGGAAGAACTGCTGATCGACGCCGAGGCCGATGACGAACAGGTTCAGCAAACCCACCCGGTTCTGCGCCGGCCGTGGCTGTTGCTGCTGGGCCTGATTCTGGTGGCGCTGAACCTGCGCCCGGCGCTGTCGAGCATGGCGCCGATGCTCAGCGAGGTCTCGAAGTCCCTCGGCTTGTCGGCGTCTGCGGCAGGATTGCTGACCACGTTGCCGGTGCTTTGCCTTGGCCTGTTTGCGCCGCTGGCACCGCTGCTGGCCAGACGTTTTGGGGCGGAGCGGGTGGTGCTGGGCATTCTTCTGACCCTGGCTGGCGGGATCATCCTGCGCAGTTCATTCGGTGGGATCGGCCTGTTTGCCGGCAGTGTGCTAGCCGGTGCCAGCATCGGCGTGATCGGTGTGTTGCTGCCAGGCATCGTCAAGCGCGATTTCCCGAAACAGGCCGGGACCATGACCGGCGTCTACACCATGGCCCTGTGCCTGGGCGCGGCGATGGCGGCGGGTGCGACCGTGCCGCTGAGCGAGCACTTCGACAAGCGCTGGGCGCTGGGCCTCGGCTTCTGGGTTATTCCGGCATTGGCGGCGGCGCTGTTCTGGCTGCCGCAAGTCAGCCAGAAACACGGCGCGCACAACGTTGCCTATCGTGTTCGAGGCTTGCTGCGCGATCCGCTGGCCTGGCAGGTGACCTTGTACATGGGCCTGCAATCGTCCCTGGCCTACATCGTGTTCGGCTGGTTGCCGTCGATCCTGATCGGTCGCGGCCTGACCCCGACCCAGGCCGGGCTGGTGCTGTCGGGTTCGGTGATCGTGCAACTGGTCAGCTCACTCGCCGCGCCCTGGCTGGCGACTCGTGGCAAGGACCAGCGCCTGGCGATCGTGATCGTGATGGTCCTGACCCTCGGCGGTCTGTTCGGTTGCCTGTATGCGCCGATCGAAGGTTTGTGGGGCTGGGCGATCGTGCTGGGGCTGGGGCAGGGCGCCACGTTCAGCCTGGCCTTGACCCTGATCGTGCTGCGCTCGCGGGATTCCCACGTGGCGGCGAACCTGTCGAGCATGGCCCAGGGTTTTGGTTACACCCTGGCGTCCATGGGGCCGTTCGCGGTCGGTCTCGTGCATGACTGGACCGGTGGCTGGACGGCGGTGGGCTGGATCTTCGGCGTCATCGGCCTGGGGGCGATCATCGCCGGTCTGGGTGCCGGGAGGGCGCTGTATGTGCAAGTCAGCAGCGAGAAAATTCAACCGTGACGGATGCCTATAAATAGACAACCTCCAGGGTCGCGGAACCGTCGAGTATTGCATCCTCGCTCAGGTCCAGCGTTGAGGTGGGGGCAATGATGGCGACGAGCGTGACCCGGCTGCTCAGGTTCTTGATCTTGACAGGACCTGCGGTGCTGCCCGCCACATCGGTAAAGCCCAGATAGCTGTTGGCGGCAATTGGTATGGAGCTGAAACTGGATGTACTCCACGCCTGCCCCTTGGTGGTGGAGTCGGTTCGATACACTTGCGGCAGAGGGTCCGCTACGGTGCTGGCAGGATCGAAGTGCAGTGAGTACAGACCGATCCGGTTGCCGCTGCGGTCGACGTTCAGGCCGTAGTAGATCTCACTGTTGACGATGGCCGAACCTTCGCGGTTATCGCGCATTTTCAATGCGAAACGTGCTTCTGTGTTGCAGCTGATGTTGAGGTCGAGTGATTCGTCACGCAATTGCGTCCTTTTGTCGACGTTCAGGTCCTGTCGGGAGATTTTTCCGTAGTCGACAAGACCGTTGTTGGAGAAAGTCGGGGTGCAGGCGACCGGGGTGATGGTGCCTTTGACCAAGAGTGCATTGGGGGACACCGCAAGAGCAGCAGTCGCCATGCCCATCAGCAGTCCGGTGGTCAGAGCCATGGGAATACGCTTCATCGATAAATTCCTTTTTTTCGTAGAGGTATAGGCGCTGAACCGTTCATTCAGGCAACGAACGGTTCAGTGCCTTGACGCTTAGTAGTAAACCACGTCGAACGTCGCGGAGCCTTCAAAGGCGATTTCGTCAGTCAGGTCCAGCGAGTCGGCGCGAGCGATAAAGGTGTCGACCGTAAAATCATAGGTGACATCTTTAGCGTCAATCGGTAGGGAGCCGCCAGTAGTGGTAAAGGACAAGAAATATCCCGGTTTGGCTGCGGTGGCTTTCGCCCAGGATAATCCGTCGGTTGATTCGATTGCCTCCCCTTCAGCTGTATCCGCTGTGACTTTCGTGACGCTGGGGACAAAGAAGCCCAACTTTTCGTTCTTGGGGGTCAGACCAAGGCCAAACGCAAACTGACCAACCGGTGATGAGTTGCCGGTATTGTCAGTTGGCTTCAGTGCGAAACTGATTTTACCATCACAGGCTATGGTCAATTGCATCGGATGTGCATCCCCAACCTTCGTATTCTGATCTTGCTTAAGCTGTGATGACGAGATCTTGCCAATATCAATGAGACCGCCATTGGAGAATGTCGGTGTGCAAGCTACTGGTGTGATAGTGCCTTTGACCTCCAGGGTATCGCCCACGGCGAAGGCCTGAGGGGTGGTGCTGATCGCGGCTGTTGTAGCAAGTGCAGCGAGGTACTTTTTCATGGATAAAACTTCCTTTCTTTCGTTGTTGGCCTTGAATGTTCCGAGGGGCGTAAGTGCTCCGCGGCTTCAACAAGGCAGGGTTGGGTGTTACGGGTAAAGAATTTCGATCGTCGCCGAGCCGTCGAGGTGAACGGCGGTGCTCAGGTCCAGGCTCGCGGTGGGGGCAATGACGGCCTCGACCGTCACCGTGGTTGTGAGATTCTGGATATTGGCCGGGCCTGCGGTGCTACCGGCGCTGTCGGTAAAGCCCAGATAGCTTCTCTGGGCGAAGGGTATGGGGGTCGAACTGGAGGTGCTCCAGGCCCTGCCCTGGGTGGTGGAGTCGGTTCGATACACGCGGGCGAAGCTGTCGGCGCTGGCGTTAGCGGGATCGACATTCAGTGAGTACAGGCCGATCTTGTTGCTGCGGTGATCCAGACCCAGCCCGTAGTAAATCTCGCTGTTGATCGTTGCCGAGCCCGGGCGGTTGTCATGCATGACCAGGGCAAATTCCATCGGGGCGTCGCAGTCAACTCGCAGGGTCAAATCCTTGAGTGGCAGTCGGGTGCTTTTGTCAGCGTTCAGATCGTTTTTCGTTAGCCGACCGAATTCCACCCGGCCGCCATTGGACAGTTCCACTTTGCACGCGGTGGGCGCGAAACTGGCGCGCAGGGTTATTTCTCTTGAGAGGCCCGTCGAGACCGCGTCGAACAGGCCGGTGGTTTCCCAGACTACGGCGTCACGTACCTGCAAGGCTTTTTCCGACGCCCAGGCTGTCAGCTCCAGTTGCGCCGAAAGACTTTGCCCTTGCGCCGCCACACCGCCCCGAACCGGAACGATGGCCTGCTGCGGTTGCCAAAGCAAACTCGAAGCGGATGCTTCAGGTACTTGGCCGACGGCAGAAATCAAGCCCAGGTCCACCGGTTGCCCATCGAGCACGGCGTCACTCATGCGCACGGCATAGCTGCCGTGTTCGGCAAAGCGAAAGCGCTCGGCGGTCGCGGCCATGGCACGGTAGAACAGGATCATGTCAGTGGGTTGGGGACAGCTCAGGTTCAGGCTCAGGTGGCGCTCGCCCAGGGTTTGCTCTGCGGAGCCATTGGCGCGTATGGCCCGATTCGTCAAACCGTAATCGACTACCGGCTGACTCAGGGTGAGCTTGCATTCATCGGCCAGGGCCCAGGCGTGCGGCGCCAGTCCGCTCAACATCAACGTGCCGAGTGTCAGCAACAAAGGGTGGGACAGCTTCATGGGGATATCCTCAAAGTGTGCGGCACCGGGCGGCAGCGGTCTCGTAATACACCTGGGTATTGGCCTTGGCCGGCAGTTCGAAACGCAGTTCGCAGCGCTCCAGCCCTGGTGCGGTTATCCACAGGTCGCGGGTGTTCAGAACGTTGGGCAGAAACACCAATCCACCTTCTTGAGCGAGCGTGATGAATTCACCGTCTGCGCTGCTTACCGTTGCGCCACGGGGCAGTGGGGCACCGTCGTCCGTGGTGACTTTGAGCAGGGCGCGGCGGGTCAAGGTGACACCGAACTCGACCTTGTCGACGGCCCCGCGTCCGGCGGAAACCACGGCCAGTCCGTTGTTGATATCGAGGTTGCGTGGCAGTGAGCGGGTGTCGACTTCTACCGGGCTGCGCCCATAGGCGCTCACTTGAGGCACCACGGCCTGACCTTTCCAGTCGGTCCAGACCGGACCGCTTGGGGTCGAGACTTTGATGGCGCTTTCATCGCCAACCGAAAGCAACGCGAAGGTGTCCCTTACGGCGTATGGCGATAACGTCAGGCCGTCGCCGTGCAGAACGGCCCCGCCACGCGCGCCAACCTGGTAGCTGGAACGTTCGGCATGGGAGCGGGTGTAGTTCAAGTCCAGTTGGCTGTAGCGCGGCAGCAGGGAAACCCCCGCCGAGGACTGCACTTGTTTGTCTCGTGTGTCGTGCTCGACACCGACCCGGTAGCTCAACTGGTCGTTGATCTGCTCGTTCAAGCCGACACCGCTGCGGTATTCGCCAGCGGAACTGCGTACCCAGGTGCGCGCCCGGCGACGTTCACCCAGTGGAAGGCTGAGGCTCAGGTAGACACTGTCGTCGCTACGTTGGGTGCCGCTGACTTGCCATTGCGCGGTGGCCGACACCGACACGTCGCCAATCCGGGTGCCCCAGGACGCCAGGGCGCGGCTGCTGTTTTGCCCGTCGAATGTCGTTGAACGATTGAAGCCGCTGCTGAACGCGCCAAGCCCGGGGTGTGACCAGGCCAGCGAAAGGCTCTGCTGATCGCGGTAGCGCGACTGGCTACGCTCGGACTGAGTATCGAACACCGCCTCGGACAAGTCGCGATAGCCGAATGTCCTGTACGAAGTTGCGGCATTGATCGACCACTGTTCACCCAAGCGTTGCGAAACATTCAGGTCGGCCTGAAGCCCCCTGTCGGCCTGGCGGGTGCTGGTGTCGGCTGCTTGCAGGGTGGTCTGGATCTGTGTAGCGGGCCCTGGCAGCAGGCTCAGGCCAGCGCCCGCAGCACGGTAATCGGCGGTACCGGTGGCACCGGTGCTGAGCAAGACATTCGGGTTGAGTGCTCCACTCCAGCCGCCGCTGATCACCCAGGGTTCGCCGCTCCGGGCGTCGCCGAGACGGCGTACCTGGCCGGCGGCCAACGAAAAGCCGGGAGCCGGCAGGCCAACGCCGAGCATGGCGACGGGGACGGTGAAGCGTTGCTCGCTGCCATCCGCTTCCTTGACGGTGACTTCAACATCGGAGCGACTGTCGAGCCGACGTACGTTACTCAGGGAAAACGGTCCGGCCGGTACTACTGTCGAGTGGATCAGCGAACCGTTCTGGCGTATTTCGACCTGGGCCTGACTGCGGGCAATCCCTTCGATGGGATTGCCTTGGCCTTCGACCTGGAGCGCCTGCTCCGTCATGACCTGAACGCCGGTGATTTGCGCACCCGCCAGTACCGGGTTGTAGAGATTGACCTGACCCGCTTGAAGCACTGTTTCGTGGCGAGCAAAGGTGCGCTGGGCGTAAGCCGCCAGGTGAGTGGTGTGCGACACATCGTTCTGCCAGGTCTGCACCTGACGGCTGCGCACAATCCAGTCGCCGGCATTGAAACCGGCTTCGGTGTTGGCTGAGAGGTAGCGGCTCGATCGATTGCCGTATTGGCTGTGGAGGCTGTTGATGTCGTAGTTGAGTAGCCCGGCGATACCGCCGGTTTGATAACCGGAGATATCCCGGACCACCGGACGTATCGCCTGGGTGGGCACTATCAAGGAAAGGCCGAGATTGGCCGGATCCTGTTCGATTCGAGCCTGCGGCCAAGTGGCGAGCACATCGAAACAGCCTTTGTCGTTGGCCGGAATCGATGGCTCGCTCAGGTTTGCCGCATCCAGCAGGGAACGGTCAAAGCACAAGTCGCCCTCCCGGTTGAACGTGACGTCGACCCGGCCGCGACGCTGGCCATTGACCGTGAGGGTGATCGGATGTCGGCCGGCGGTGAAGCTTGGGGCGGCCAATAGTTGGGTTGCGAGACTGGGGTCGATACCCCGCTGAATCAGCGTTTTCCGGTCGAACGAAGTCAGCAACAGATCGGCATTGAGGTCATCGGCATTGGCTTCGAGTCCTATCAGCACGTTGCCAAGCAGCAACACCATGCCGGTCCGGATTCGCGACAGATGAGGGGACGTGCTGGCCGGCCGAATCGCAGGCATGGCTTCGCCATCACGGTATTTCAATACGGTGTTCATGGGGTTCACTTGGGTTCTGCCAGGGTGCCGGCTTGATCCGCTTCGGATTCCGTCACGCTGAAATGTCGACGCCTGCTTTTCCCTGCATGGCGCTATCGATGATGTCTGCTCTAGAGGGCGATCGGCGCGTCATAGGGAGGCACAGCAAAGCCATAGACGGTCGCTGGATTGATTCGAACCTGGGTGGCAGCCTTTGCAGGGACCGTAATGCTGATCTGGTCACCGGGCAGTACGTAGGTTCGCGGTAGCGTCGCGGCGCTTCCGGAAGGCAGCAGTTGTACTTCCTGAGCCAGGCGTACGACATAAGGTGTTTCGTTGCGTACGGTCAGTTGACCCTCCTGCAGCGACCATTTCAGGTCGGTCCATGGCGTGCGGTTGGGCGCCAGGCCCGCAGGATGGAGGATGATCGGCAGGTTCTGGCGCACCGTCACACCCACACGGGCATGCCCGGCTTCGGCAGCAGGTTTGCCTTGGGGGATGCCTTCAAAAATCGCCCGTTTCAATCGCTGGGTGAGCAGGGGCTTTTCCGATTGCAGGATGAAGCGCACCAACTGCGTCTTGGCGGCTTCAACGCGTGCCAAGGGTGGCGTCACGAATACCAATGGTTCGGTGTCTTCGGGAATGTCTTCTATGGTGACGTGCAGCAGTGCCAGGCTGGCGTCGGTATTGGTCACGGATACGGCGGTTTCCCCGTTGGCTTCATTGACGATGATCACGGAGGTATCAGGCACCATGCCGTCGGCGTGGACCTGTACGGTCCATATCAGAGCGCACGCACCGATGCCCGTGTGGGTCAGGCGGCGCAACTGCTTGAAAAATATTGTCTTGATGTCGCTCATTGGATTTCCCGGATAAAAGACTGTTGGCATGGCTCGCAATACAGGTGGCGCAGAGGTTCCGTGAACAAACAGGCAGTGCTCAGGGGCGTAGGCGTCTTCTTCATGTCATTGATAGTCAGGCAAAGAATGAGTGCAGTTCTGGGCAGGGGTGGCCGGACTGCTTGGCAGGCGACAAGTTAGTGCGCAAGGGGCGCTGGAGGAATGCAACTAATACGAAAAGAGAGCGGGCGTGTATGAAAGAGTGTTACGGACTACGCAGCGATTTCTAAGGAGGGCTCTTTTAGTTGTAGTCCTTCTGCGTAGTCTTCAGCGCGCTGCAATGTAGGATCCATCTGTTTGTTGGATGGGCAAAGAGTTAGCCCATTGAATACATTGGGGATGCGACGTCGGAGGGTTTTTCGAGGCGTTGTGGAAGGGGCAGGAACGGCGCTACTTTCCGCGCTTTTGCGCCACCAGCAGGAGGTATCCCACAATGCGAGTCGTTATTGCTGACGACCATTCCGTCGTTCGTGTCGGGCTGCGCATACTCATCAACGCCAGTCGACGGTGCGTGATCGTCGGTGAGGCCGACAGTGTCGACAACTTAATGAATCTGCTTTCAAGCACGTCCTGCGAACTGCTGATCACCGACTTCTCCATGCCGGGAGGGCTGCAGGCCGATGGTTTGAAGATGTTGAGTACGATTCAGCGCCATTACCCGACCTTGCCGATCATTCTGGTGACCATGTTTACCAGTGTGGTGACGGCTAGGGCTGCGCTGGCGCAAGGGGTGATGGGCATCGTTGCCAAAACTGCATCGTCGACGGAGTTGCCCCTGGCAATCAATGCGGTGCAAGAAGGGCGCCGTTACCTCAGCAAGTCCCTGCGCACGCTGTTGGCCAATACCCGCGATCAGTTTCACGAATCACCCTTGTCAGCCAAGGAGCACGAAGTGGTCCGAATGCTCGCCAGTGGCATGACCGTCAGCGAAATCGCCGTTCACTTCAATCGCAGCGTGTCGACCATCAGTAAGCAAAAGAAAATGGCTATGCTCCGGTTAGGTATTTCCACGGACGTTGATCTTTTTTCCTACGCCCGGGACAGCGGAATGACCTGAATAGTCATCGCGTTATTTTCGTCGTGAATGCCGATAGTGTTCGATGCATTTGCAGACTATCGTGCGGGCACTCTTTCGAAATCATTATGCAAACCCAGGGGAACCCGCAGATGAGTGAAGCCCATAGCGCCTTGATCACCCGTTTCTACCAGGCTTTCCAGCGCCTGGATGCCGAAGCCATGGCGGCCTGCTACACCGATGATGTGGTGTTCAGTGACCCGGCGTTCGGTGAGCTTCGCGGTCGCGATGCCGGTGACATGTGGCGCATGCTGACTACCCGGGCCAAGGATTTTTCCCTGACCTTCGATCATGTTCACGCCGACGGGCGCACCGGTGGCGCCCATTGGGTCGCGACCTACCTGTTCAGCCAGACCGGCAACACCGTGGTCAACGACATCCAGGCGCGCTTCGTTTTTCGCGACGGCAAGATCTGCGAGCATCACGACAGCTTTGATCTCTGGACCTGGTCACGTCAGGCATTGGGTTTCAAAGGTTTGCTTCTGGGCTGGACGCCACTGGTGCGCAACGCCGTTCGCGCCCAGGCATTGAAGGGGCTGAAGGCATTTCAGGCCGGTCGCTGATAAGATCGCGGCTTGTTTCCTTTCAAGCCTTGATCGTGCCGTGACCACCCCAAGCGCGTCTCCCGTCAGCAAGCCCTGGTTCGTCTACCTCGTTCGCGCGGCCAATGGTTCGCTGTATTGCGGGGTCAGCGATGATCCCGTGCGCCGCTTCGCCAAGCATCAAAGTGGCAAGGGTGCACGGTTCTTTCTGTCCAGCCCGGCCATGGCGCTGGTCTACACCGAACGTTGTCGCGACAAAAGCGAAGCGCTGCGCCAGGAACGGCTGATCAAGAAACTGCGCAAAAGCGCCAAGGAATGTCTGGTCGCGTCTTATCACTCTGACTGATCAGTTCCCATCAGGCAGATCTGTAGGCTGCCAGTTGATTGCGCGCTAAGCTGCGGATTCCTGATCCTTGCGGCGGAGCCGAGCATGTCCGAGTTGATTCTGCATCATTACCCGACGTCCCTCTTTGCCGAGAAGGCCCGCCTGCTGCTGGGCTTCAAGGGCTTGTCATGGCGCTCGGTGAAGATCTCGCCAGTGATGCCCAAACCGGACCTTACGGCGTTGACCGGTGGCTACCGCAAGACGCCAGTGTTGCAGGTCGGTGCAGATATTTATTGCGATACGGCATTGATTGCCCGGCGACTGGAACAGGAAAAAGCCTTGCCGGCGTTCTTTCCGGAAGGTCAGGAAATGATCACCGCGTCGTTTGCAGCCTGGGCCGACTCTGTTGTGTTCCAGCACGCGGTCAGCCTGGTGTTCCAGCCGGAATCGATAGCGGTGCGCTTTGGCAATTTATCGCCGGAAGCGATCAAGGCGTTTCTGGCCGACCGTGCCGGTTTGTTCAGTGGTGGTAGCGCGACAAAATTGTCTATTGAACAGGCCAAGCATCAGTGGCCAACGATCATGTCGCGGCTGGAGTTGCAGTTGCAGCGTGAAGAGGGTGATTTCCTGTTCGGTGAACCGTCGATTGCCGACTTTGCTCTGGCCCATTGCCTCTGGTTCCTCAAGGCCACACCGGTGACGGCTCCGCTGGTCGACGCTTACCCGGCAGTCAATGCGTGGCTCTCTCGGGTATTGGGCTTTGGTCATGGCGCCTCCAGCGAGATGACGTCCGAAGAGGCGCTGGAGGTGGCGCGCAGTTCCACACCAGCGGCATTGCCGGATGAGCAGTTCGTCGATCCCAACGGATTCACGGTGGGCCAGCAGGTGGTGATCGCGGCCACGGACTATGGCGTTGATCCGGTCGCGGGAGAGCTGCTGTTTGTCGGCAGCGAAGAGTTGATCGTACGACGCAAGGACGAGCGTGGCGGCGTGGTGCATGTGCACTTCCCGCGGTTTGGATTCCGTATCGAAGCGATCTGACGCAGGATTACACCTGTGGCGAGGGAGCTTGCTCCCGTTGGGTCGCGAAGCGGCCCTTGAAGAGGGACTGCTGCGCAGTCCAGCGGGAGCAAGCTCCCTCGCCACAAGGGTTTTGTGAACCTGGTCAGTTATTTCAACGCCGCCAGAATCGCATCCGGGTCATACCCGCGAATCAAGGTTCCGTTCACATCGATAATCGGAATCCCTCCACCACCCAAGGCCTCATAGTCCTTGCGCGCGACGGCATCTTTCTCGATATCGAATTCCTTGTACGGAATGCCTTTCTGATCGAGAAAGCGCCGGGTCAGCTTGCAGTAACCACACCATTCGGTGGCGTAGAGCACGACGTTGGCGCGGGCCTGCGTCTGTGCTGGCACCACTTGCGAAGGGTTGAACACCCGCTCGATCTTGCCCCAGTTCTGGTAAGCCACGACCACCAGCAGGATCAGCAGGAATTTTTTCAGTACGCCGCCGAGCATCAGTTGCGACGCTTCAGCTGATCGGTGAGCGAAGTGGGCAGGCCCTTGATGATCAACGTACCCGCTTCTTCGTCATACTCGATCTTCGAACCCAGCAGGTGCGCTTCGAAACTGATCGACAAGCCTTCGGCGCGGCCAGTGAATCGACGGAACTGGTTCAGGGTGCGTTTATCGGCCGGGATTTCCGGCGACAGGCCGTAGTCCTTGTTGCGAATGTGATCGTAGAAGGCCTTCGGGCGTTCTTCGTCGATCAGCCCCGACAATTCTTCCAGGCCCATCGGCTCACCGAGCTTGGCCTGGCTGCTGGCGTAATCCACCAGGGTCTTGGTCTTCTCGCGGGCGTCGTCTTCCGGCAGGTCTTCGCTTTCAACGAAATCACTGAAGGCCTTGAGCAGGGTGCGGGTTTCACCCGGACCGTCGACACCTTCCTGGCAGCCGATGAAGTCGCGGAAATACTCCGAAACCTTTTTGCCGTTCTTGCCTTTGATGAAAGAAATGTACTGCTTGGATTGTTTATTGTTCTGCCACTCGGAAACGTTGATCCGCGCCGCCAGGTGCAATTGGCCCAGGTCCAGGTGACGGGACGGGGTCACGTCCAGTTCATCGGTTACGGCCACGCCTTCGCTGTGGTGCAGCAGGGCGATGGCCAGGTAGTCGGTCATGCCTTGCTGGTAGTGTGCGAACAACACGTGGCCGCCAACCGAAAGATTCGATTCTTCCATCAGTTTTTGCAGGTGCTCGACCGCCACGCGGCTGAACGCCGTGAAATCCTGGCCACCTTCGAGGTACTCCTTCAGCCAGCCGCTGAACGGAAATGCACCGGATTCCGGATGGAACAGGCCCCAGGCTTTACCCTGTTTGGCGTTATAGCTTTCGTTGAGGTCGGCGAGCATGTTCTCGATGGCCGCGGACTCGGCCAGTTCGGAGTCACGGGCGTGGAGAACTGCAGGTGTGCCGTCGGGTTTTTTGTCGATCAGGTGGACGATGCAATGACGGATCGGCATGGGCTTCTCGGCTGAATGAGGAGAGGAGGGCGTGCTCCCCCGAAAAAGCGCCCAGTGTACCGCAACCACTGGTTTTGGCGCGGTGCGAAGGGCAATTGGCAGGCGACCGACGGCGCTTATGCGTTTTTTTCCTGTTTTAGCGCAATAAAGCTGACCAAATGGGTAGCTAGAGGCGGATATTTCCACGTCTGTGTGCTAGCTTTGCCCGGTCTTGCGCGAAGTCACTGCGTTAAGCGTGCAGTCAGCATTTGTCAGGTCGAACCAAACCCTGATTTCGGTATCTATAACCCCGATCCCGAGGTTATTTGGCCGAGGGTGCCGGATCCAAAAGATCGGGCTCGATGGCTGACATTGCACTCTGCAATCCATATGAATTTGATAGGGAAGGAACACTAAATGGCTCTTACTAAAGACCAACTGATCGCCGACATCGCTGAAGCTATCGACGCGCCGAAAACCACCGCGCGTAACGCTCTGGACCAACTGGGCCAAATCGTTGCCGATCAGCTGGAAAACGGCGGCGAAATCACTCTGCCAGGTATCGGCAAACTGAAAGTGACTGAGCGTCCTGCCCGTACCGGCCGCAACCCTTCGACTGGCGCTGCCATCGAAATCGCTGCCAAGAAAGTGATCAAGCTGGTTGTGGCCAAAGGCCTGACCGACGCTGTTAACAAGTAAGACTTGTTAAGAAAAACCGTGCGCCGGAGCGATCCGGGCACGGTTTTTTTATGGGCGTTTAAAAAGTTTACGCAAGGTAAACTTTGGCAATAATTTATTTGTGAAAGCGGTTGTTGCCGCGCGTTTCATCGGGATAGCTCGTTTGTTCCGAATAACACTTTTCTCCCTGTATAAAACGAACGCTCCTACAGAACTGACAGTTGAGTGTGCGCCTTGGGTCGGTAGTATCGATAAGGCGTAGCGCATGGCTTTGCGTAAAAGCCAAAACCAAATTTCAGTTTTTCGTTACAGGGACGTTTTTTATGAAAGTTAAACAGTTGTTGATGTGCGTATCGATTCTGGTGTCCGGTCAGGCGTTGGCCAATGTGACCGAGTACTGCCCAAGCCCTGCTGACATCAGGGAGTTGGCAGCCGGTGCCTATAAAGCCCCGACAGCCAGTGGAGACGGGGAATGGTACGGTGTTTCGCAAACCGGTCGTGGGCCGGTTGGTAAGTTCGAACTGGCGATATTCGCACCTCGCATAGCGGCCGAGATCAGCACTGTAGCCGGTGAAATTCTGCGTTGCGGTTACATGCTGCAAAATGGAGGCGAACTGGATATGAGATACAAACGAGAGGGAACTGTCGTGAGCATTGATACTAATGGGCCATGGGAGGAATGGTTTGGTCAGTATTACTGCGATAGCAAGGAGGTACGTGCCTGTGCGTTCAAAGAAGTTGTTCGTACAACAAAACGCTGATATGAAGGTGTCTGAACTTGCTTGTTATCGAAGTTGCCCGGAAAGCTCAGGCAGTTTGTGGATATAGATATGAGCGACATTGCTAACCGCTAAGGCTTGTTAAAAAGCCGTGTACAGGAGTCATCCGGGCACGGCTTTTTTGTGCGTTTAACTTTTTACTCAGCTGTAGCCTTCGACCATCGCGCCTGACGCCAGGCCTGTTGCTGCGCCTGGGTCTGGAAGGTCCAGGCGACGAAGCGGCTCTGCTTCTGTCCCTGACCCATTTCCACCACCCGACTGTCCAGCGCGCCGGCCTTGGTCAGGGCATTCTGGATCGCCGGCAGATTCGACGCTTTCGACACCAGCGTGCTGAACCACAGCACTTGTTGCGCCACCTGCACGCTCTCGCTGACCAGTTGCGTGACGAAACGCACTTCCCCGCCCTCACACCACAGTTCCGCCGCCTGCCCGCCAAAGTTCAGCACCGGCAGCTTGCGTTTCGGATCGGCCTTGCCCAGGGCTCGCCATTTGCGCGTACTGCCCCGCGTGGCCTCGTCCAGCGAGGCGTGGAATGGCGGGTTGCACATGGTCAGGTCGAACCGCTCTGCGCTCTCCAGCAGGCCTGTGAGGATTTGCTTGGGGTTGCTCTGCTGGCGTACCTGGATTGCCTTGTTCAGGCCATTGGATTGAATGATGGCCTTCGCCGCGGCGATGGCGGTCGCATCGATGTCGGAGCCAAGGAATTGCCAGCGATAATCGCTGTAACCGATCAGCGGATACACGCAGTTGGCGCCCATGCCGATGTCCAGCACCTTCACGGCAGCACCACGGGGGATCGCTCCGTCATTCCCGCTGGCCAGCAGGTCGGCGAGGAAGTGCACGTAATCGGCACGGCCTGGCACTGGCGGGCACAGGTAGTCGGCGGGAATGTCCCAGTGAGCGATGCCATAGAACGACTTGAGCAGCGCCCGGTTGAACACCCGCACGGCCTCCGGGCTGGCGAAGTCGATGCTTTCCTTGCCGTACGGATTGATGATCACGAATTTTTTCAGTTCCGGCGTGCTTTTGATCAGCGCCGGAAAGTCGTAGCGACCCTGATGGCGATTGCGCGGATGCAGGCTGGCCTTCTCACGCGGCGCCGCGGCTTTGGCCGCAGGCGCGGATTCAGGCTTTTTGCGCGCAGGTTTCGGTGTGCGGGGGGCGGTCATGGCGGCGGTCGATTCGGGTATGGCTAAAAGTGGCGGGCATTGTCCCACATCTGAGCGTCACACTAATCAAATGTGGGAGCGGGCTTGCTCGCGAAAGCGGACTTTCAGTCAATACTTATATCGAATGTTATGGCCTCTTCGCGAGCAAGCCCGCTCCCACAGGGGGGCTTCATTAGATGCAGGAAAGTGGCAGGCACAAAAAAGGGAGGCCACTAGCGGCCTCCCTTTTTCATTGCGATCTGCCGTTACAGGCTGGCAATCCGCGCGTGCTGCTCGGCCAGCTTGCCCAGGGCCTGTTCGGCCTCGGCCAGTTTGGCACGCTCCTTTTCGATGACTTCGGCGGGTGCCTTGTCTACGAAACCGGCGTTGGACAGCTTGCCGCCGACACGTTGCACTTCACCCTGAAGACGCTGGATTTCCTTGTCCAGACGCGCCAACTCCGCACCTTTGTCGATCAGGCCGGCCATTGGCACCAGTACTTCCATCTCGCCGACCAGTGCGGTGGCGGACAGTGGTGCTTCTTCGCCGGCAGCCAGCACGGTGATCGATTCGAGGCGCGCCAGCTTCTTCAGCAGGGCTTCGTTCTCGGTCAGGCGGCGCTGATCCTCGGCGCTGACGTTCTTCAGGAACAGCGGCAGCGGTTTGCCCGGGCCGATGTTCATTTCGCCACGGATGTTACGGGTACCGAGCATCAGGCCCTTGAGCCATTCGATGTCGTCTTCGGCCGCCTGATCGATGCGGGTTTCGTTGGCCACTGGCCAAGGTTGCAGCATGATCGTCTTGCCTTCGATGCCGGCCAGCGGCGCGATGCGCTGCCAGATTTCTTCGGTGATGAACGGCATGAACGGGTGCGCCAGGCGCAGGGCGACTTCCAGTACGCGCACCAAGGTGCGACGGGTGCCGCGCTGGCGTTCGACCGGTGCGTTTTCGTCCCACAGCACAGGTTTGGACAGTTCCAGGTACCAGTCGCAGTACTGGTTCCAGATGAACTCGTACAGCGCTTGTGCCGCCAGGTCGAAACGGAACTGGTCGAGTTGACGGGTCACTTCGGCTTCGGTGCGTTGCAGCTGCGAAATGATCCAGCGGTCAGCCAGTGACAGCTCGTAGGCTTCGCCGTTCTGGCCGCAGTCTTCGCCCTTGTCCAGCACGTAGCGCGCCGCGTTCCAGATCTTGTTGCAGAAGTTGCGATAGCCCTCGACGCGGCCCATGTCGAACTTGATGTCACGACCGGTGGACGCCAGCGAGCAGAAGGTGAAGCGCAGGGCGTCGGTGCCGTAGCTGGCGATGCCTTCGGCGAACTCGTCGCGGGTCTGCTTCTCGATCTTCTTCGCCAGTTTCGGCTGCATCATGCCGGAGGTGCGCTTCTGCACCAGGGCTTCGAGTTCGATACCGTCGATGATGTCCAGCGGGTCCAGGACGTTGCCCTTGGACTTGGACATCTTCTGGCCCTGGCCGTCACGCACCAGGCCGTGAACGTACACGGTCTTGAACGGAACCTGCGGCGTGCCGTCTTCGTTTTTCACCAGATGCATGGTGAGCATGATCATCCGGGCAACCCAGAAGAAAATGATGTCGAAGCCGGTTACCAGAACGTCGGTGGAGTGGAATTTTTTCAGGAACTCGGTTTTTTCCGGCCAGCCAAGGGTGGAAAAGGTCCACAGACCCGAGCTGAACCAGGTGTCGAGAACGTCGTTGTCCTGTTGCAGGGCAACGTCCGGGCCGAGGTTGTGCTTGGCACGTACTTCGGCTTCGTCACGACCGACGTAGACCTTGCCCGACTCGTCGTACCAGGCCGGAATGCGGTGGCCCCACCAGAGTTGACGGCTGATGCACCAGTCCTGGATGTCACGCATCCACGAGAAGTACATGTTTTCGTACTGTTTCGGCACGAACTGGATGCGGCCGTCTTCAACGGCGGCGATCGCAGGTTCGGCCAACGGCTTGGTGGACACGTACCACTGGTCGGTCAGCCATGGCTCGATGACGGTGCCGGAACGGTCGCCTTTCGGCACTTTCAGGGCGTGGTCGTCAACGCTGACCAACAGACCGGCAGCATCGAACGCGGCCACGATCTGCTTGCGCGCTTCGAAGCGATCGAGACCGGCGTATTCGGCCGGGATCTTGCCGTCGATGGTTTCGTTCAGCGTGCCGTCGAGGTTGAACACCTGGCAGGCCGGCAGAACGGTGGCGTTCTTGTCGAAGATGTTCAGCAGCGGCAGGTTGTGACGCTTGCCGACTTCGTAGTCGTTGAAATCGTGGGCCGGGGTGATTTTCACGCAGCCGGTGCCGAATTCAGGATCGCAGTAATCGTCGGCAATGATCGGGATGCGGCGGCCAACCAGAGGTAGCTCGACAAATTTGCCGATCAGGGCTTTGTAGCGTTCATCGTTCGGGTTCACCGCGACGGCGGAGTCGCCGAGCATGGTTTCCGGGCGAGTGGTCGCGACGATCAGGAAATCGTTGCCTTCAGCAGTCTTGGCGCCGTCGGCCAGTGGGTATTTCAGGTTCCACAGGAAACCTTTCTCGTCATGGTTTTCCACTTCGAGGTCGGAAATCGCCGTGTGCAGCTTGGTGTCCCAGTTGACCAGGCGCTTGCCGCGGTAGATCAGGCCGTCTTCGTGCAAACGCACGAAAGCTTCTTTCACGGCTTCCGAGAGGCCGTCGTCCATGGTGAAGCGCTCGCGGCTCCAGTCGACGGACGAGCCGAGGCGACGGATCTGACGGCTGATGTTGCCACCGGACTCATCCTTCCATTCCCAGACTTTCTCGAGGAATTTTTCGCGGCCCAGGTCATGGCGGCTCTGGCCCTTGGCTTCGAGCTGACGCTCTACCAGCATCTGTGTGGCGATACCGGCGTGGTCGGTGCCCGGCTGCCACAGGGTGTTGCGACCCTGCATGCGGCGGAAACGGATCAGGGCGTCCATGATCGCGTTGTTGAAGCCGTGACCCATGTGCAGGCTGCCGGTGACGTTCGGCGGCGGGATCATGATGGTGTAGGACTCGCCCGCGCCTTGCGGGGCGAAGTAATTCTCTGACTCCCAAGTGTTGTACCAGGAAGTTTCAATGGCGTGCGGCTGGTAGGTCTTATCCATGCGCGGCGGGACCCTATTGGCATTTATTCAGGAAAAGCCGGGAAGTATAGCGGGGATGAGCCGATGCGCGTAGAGCGAGGTGACAATGGGCGGGGGAAAAGTTGTGGTTGGTGTTTTGTCAGAGAGGGCCCCTTCGCGGGCAAGCCCGCTCCCACAGGTTATATGTCGTACAGCTATCTTGTGATCGACACCAACCCTGTGGGAGCGGGCTTGCCCGCGAAAGCGATCTGTCAGGCGACCTGATTCAAATCGTTATGCCGCGTTTCCTTCAGGCACAGCACCGCAATCAAACTCAGCAGCGCCGCCCCGGACACATACCCGCCGACGTAGCTCAGTCCGCCCATCGCCACCAGTTTCTGGGCGAAGAACGGCGCTGCGGAGGCGCCCACGATACCGCCCAGGTTATAGGCCGCCGAAGCACCGGTGTAGCGCACGTGGGTCGGAAACAGCTCCGGCAGCAGCGCGCCCATGGGCGCAAATGTCACGCCCATCAGAAACAGTTCGATGCACAGGAACAGCGCCACACTCCAGGTCGAGCCTTGGGTCAGCAGCGGTTCCATGAGGAAGCCGGACAGGATCGCCAGCACGCCACCGATGATCAGCACCGGCTTGCGCCCGTAACGGTCGCTGGCCCAGGCCGACAGCGGGGTGGCAGCCGCCATGAACAGCACTGCGAAGCACAATAGGCCGAGAAAGGTTTCGCGGCTGTAGCCGAGCGTTGCAACGCCGTAACTCAGGGAGAACACCGTGGAGATGTAAAACAGCGCATAGCACACCACCATCGCGCCGGCACCCAGCAAGACGGGCGCCCAGTACTGGCCGAACAGCTCGAACAGCGGGATCTTCACCCGTTCCTGGCGCGCCATGGCATTGGCGAACACCGGGGTTTCATGCAGCTTGAGGCGCACGTACAGGCCAACCATCACCAGCGCGGCGCTGAGCAGGAACGGAATTCGCCAGCCCCATGAGCGGAACTGTTCATCGTCCAGCACCACGGCCAGGGTCAGGAACAGGCCGTTGGCCGCCAGGAAGCCAATGGAGGGACCCAGCTGCGGGAACATGCCGAACCAGGCGCGCTTGCCTTTCGGCGCGTTCTCCGTGGCCAGCAATGCCGCGCCACCCCATTCACCGCCCAGCCCCAGGCCCTGGCCGAAGCGCAGGACACACAGCAGGATCGGTGCCCAGGCGCCAATGCTGTCGTATCCCGGCAGCACGCCGATCAGCGTGGTGCACACGCCCATCAATAGCAGCGAGGCAACCAGGGTCGATTTGCGACCGATACGGTCGCCAAAGTGGCCGAAAAGGGCCGAACCCAAGGGACGGGCGAGGAAGGCGATGCCGAACGTGAGAAACGCCGACAGCATCTGGGCGGTGCCAGATGTCTGCGGAAAGAACACCGGGCCAATCACCAGCGCCGCGGCGGTGGCATAAACATAGAAATCGTAGAACTCGATGGCGGTACCGATGAAGCTTGCAGTGGCCACGCGGGTAGCGGAGTTCGTCGGTTGGGCAGGTGTGGAGTCGCTGTAAGTCGTGCTGGTCGTCATGCGGTGATCCCTGACAGTCATGTGCCCCAGTGGAGCGAATTATTATGGTCGAGAACCCAGGGATGTGGGTGGGGGCGCGGTCGCTGTTTCAGGTAGGAACAGTCGTCGGTTTGTTGCGGATCTTGCTGATGATCGGGCCGGAAGCTGCGAAGTGCGGGGTAAGCACGGGGCCGGCGAGGCTTGGGTAAGCGATTCGATTATAGGAAGGTAGCTAACGATCAAACAAGTAGCTGGATTGGGCTCTGGCTTTATATGGCGAGGGAGCTTGCTCCCGCTGGACTGCGAAGCAGGCCTGAGGCGGCCGCTGCGCGCCCGAGCGGGAGCAAGCTCCCTCGCCACAGGAAGTTGCGTCGAATCCTAGATAACCACAGGCATCGAGCTGGTCTGCCAGATCAACACTCGCGTGACGCGGTTGTCCTCGGTCTCGAGGATTTCCAGGCGATACCGGCCGATCTTCAGGCACACCGCGCTTTCGGGGATGGTTTCCAGCGCTTCGGTGACCAAGCCGTTCAGGGTTTTCGGGCCATCGCTGGGCAGGTGCCAGCCGAGGCTCTTGTTCAGTTCGCGGATGGACGCGGCTCCGTCGATCACCAGGCGTCCGTCGGCTTGCGGATGAATGTGCGGGTTGTCCAGGCTGTGTTGGCTTTCGAACTCGCCGACGATTTCTTCGAGAATGTCTTCCAGGGTGACGATGCCCAGCACTTCGCCGTATTCATCGACCACCATGCCCAGGCGTCGCTGCTGTTTGTGGAAGTTGAGCAGTTGCAGCTGCAACGGGGTGCTTTCCGGCACGAAGTACGGCTCGTGACTGGCCGCCAGCAAGGCTTCCCTGGTCAGGCTCGCATCGGGCAGCAAGTGCAGGATGTGCCGGGTGTTGAGGACGGCTTCGACCTGGTTGATATCACTGTGGAACACCGGCAGGCGCGTGCGCTTGTTGTGGCGCAACTGCTCGATGATTTCTTCGATGGAGTCATCGAGATTGATGCCGTCCACGTCGCTGCGTGGTACCAGGATGTCATTGACGGTGATGTTGTCCAGCGCGTGGATGCCTGGCAGCGGGTGAGGGCGGCTTACGGTTTCGGAGGGCGCATGGCGCTCCGTCAGCGTTTCGTCCTCACTTTGTTGCACCACTTTGGCTTTACGGACGAATGGGCGCGTCAGCAAACGGCTGATGCTGGTGAGCAGCCATGCCGCGGGATAGATGATTGTCAGCGGCAACCGCAGCAGGTTGTTGCCCTGGGCCAGGATCGCATCCGGATAGCGAGCGGCGAGAGTGCGTGGCAAGTAGTCGGAAAACACCAGCAACATGGCGCCCGCCCCGAGGCAGGCGACCCACGGGCCGTTCTCGGCCCAGGTGAAAATGGCCAGCAAGGTGCTGATGACCACCACGAGTGCACGGCACAGTGTGTTGCAAAAAATCAGGCTGGCCAGAGGGAAGCTGAGTTTCGCCACCGGTTTGTCGCTGGAACGCGTTGCGGTGCGCTGTGCCAGCAAATGCTGGTGCGCCGCTTCGATGGCGGTAAACAGCCCCGACCATAAAACCAGCAGGGTCACTACCGCGAGCATCGGCCCTATGGGCAAGTCGTCCATTAATGCCGCCCGTCAGATATGCAGGATGTATTCACGAACCAGCTTGCTGCCGAAATACGCCAGCATCAGCAGGCAAAAGCCGGCCAGGGTCCAGCGAATGGCTTTATGTCCGCGCCAGCCGAGGCGATTGCGTCCCCACAGCAGCACGCTGAAAACGACCCAGGCCAGGCAGGCCAGCAGGGTTTTGTGCACCAGATGCTGCGCGAACAGGTTCTCGACGAACAGCCAGCCGGAAATCAGCGACAGCGACAACAGCGTCCAGCCGGCCCAGAGAAAACCGAACAGCAGGCTTTCCATGGTTTGCAGCGGCGGGAAGTTCTTGATCAGCCCGGAGGGGTGCTTGTGCTTGAGCTGGTGGTCTTGAACCAGCAGCAGCAAGGACTGGAACACTGCGATGGTGAACATGCCATAGGCCAGAATCGAAAGCAGGATGTGGGCGAGGATGCCCGGCTCCTCATCGATGACCTGTACCGTGCCGGCGGGGGCAAAATGCGCCAGCATCACGGTCAAGGCACCCAGCGGGAACAGCAGGACCAGCAGGTTCTCTACCGGAATCCGCGAGCAGGCCAGCAGGGTCAGTGCGATGACCGCCACGGCAATCAGGCTGGCGGCACTGAAGAAGTCCAGGGCCAGGCCGGTCGGGGTCAGCAGGTGGGTGAGCAGGCTGATGCTGTGGGCCAATACGGCGAGCACGCCGAGCATGACCAGCAGGCGTTTGTTGACCTTGGCGCCGGACGCCAGGTGAGTGCCCTGGTAAATGGTCGCAGCGGCATACAAGCAGGCGGCGGCGAGGGTAGTTAGCAAGCTGGGTGACAAGGGGAGCATAAATCCTGTTAGGCAAGCCCGAAAGTCGCTGAGTTTGGCATAGAACCCCTGCCACACGAAAGACCGCGCAACCCGACGGCGAGGTGTCCGCCGGCCACAGTCTTCGCTATAATCCGCGACCTGCCCACGCCGCAGGCTCGCCGAGCACACATTTAGTCCGGTCCGGGCCGCCATTATCCCGGTCTACACAGGGCCTGAAAGGATCGCGCAATGTTTGAAAACTTAACCGAACGTCTCTCGCAGACGCTGCGCCATGTCACCGGCAAGGCCAAGCTGACTGAAGACAACATCAAAGACACCCTGCGTGAAGTGCGCATGGCGTTGCTCGAAGCCGACGTCGCCCTGCCGGTGGTCAAGGACTTCGTCAATTCGGTCAAGGAGCGTGCCGTCGGTACCGAGGTGTCGCGCAGCCTGACGCCGGGCCAGGCCTTCGTGAAGATCGTCCAGGCCGAGCTCGAAAGCCTGATGGGCGCGGCCAACGAAGACCTGAACCTGAGCGCAGTGCCGCCAGCGGTCATCCTCATGGCCGGTTTGCAGGGCGCTGGTAAAACCACCACCGCCGGCAAGCTTGCGCGCTTCCTTAAAGAGCGCAAGAAGAAGTCGGTCATGGTCGTGTCCGCCGACGTCTACCGTCCGGCGGCGATCAAGCAGCTGGAAACCCTGGCCAATGACATCGGCGTGACCTTCTTCCCGTCGGACCTGAGCCAGAAGCCGGTCGACATCGCCAATGCGGCTATCAAGGAAGCAAAACTCAAATTCATCGACGTGGTCATCGTCGATACCGCCGGTCGCCTGCACATCGATGAAGAGATGATGGGCGAGATCAAGGCCCTGCACGCCGCGATCAACCCGGTCGAAACCCTGTTCGTGGTCGACGCCATGACCGGCCAGGACGCCGCCAACACGGCCAAGGCTTTCGGCGATGCATTGCCGCTGACCGGTGTGATCCTGACCAAGGTCGACGGCGACGCCCGTGGCGGTGCCGCGCTGTCGGTGCGTGCGATCACCGGCAAGCCGATCAAGTTCATCGGTATGGGCGAGAAGAGCGAAGCGCTCGATCCGTTCCACCCTGAGCGTATCGCCTCGCGCATCCTCGGCATGGGCGACGTGCTCAGCCTGATCGAGCAGGCGGAAGCGACCCTCGACAAGGACAAGGCCGACAAGCTTGCTAAAAAGCTGAAGAAGGGCAAGGGCTTCGACCTCGAAGACTTCCGCGATCAGCTGCAACAGATGAAGAACATGGGCGGCCTCGGCGGGCTCATGGACAAGCTGCCGAACATGGGTGGCGTGAACCTGGCGCAAATGGGCAACGCCCAGGGTGCGGCTGAGAAGCAATTCAAGCAGATGGAAGCCATCATCAACTCCATGACCCCGGCCGAGCGCCGCGACCCCGAGATGATCAGCGGTTCGCGCAAGCGCCGGATCGCCATGGGTTCCGGCACCCAGGTGCAGGACATCGGCCGCTTGATCAAGCAGCACAAGCAGATGCAGAAGATGATGAAGAAGTTCTCTGCAAAAGGCGGAATGGCCAAGATGATGCGCGGCATGGGCGGTATGTTGCCCGGTGGCGGCATGCCCAAAATATAGTGTCCTTTCACGCCAATACTGCTCACTTTTGGCGGCGTCTGGTGCCCTCATGCGGCGTTGCCGCTCCTCGCCATAGCGGGCTATGACTCGTCGCGGCGCCTTGCCTGAGGGCACCAGTCACTTGCCAAAATGTGAGCGTATTGACGAGAAAGGACACACGAATTCGCGCCGGCCATCAGGTCGGCGCAGCCCCACACGGACGTGGGATACACAGCAAACCCGCACTTGGCGGGAGCTGACCGGCCGTTTTCAACGACGGCTCTATAGCAAATCTGCATGGCGGCCGATAGACCGCCGGAAAAAGTCATTTGCAAAAGTCCGGATATTCCTTAGAATATGCGGCCTTTCGGGCACCCATGCCCGCTGTGCCTTTAGATTTGCAGCACCGACTACAGGAACGATGTTCACATGCTAACAATCCGTCTTGCCCTTGGCGGCTCCAAAAAGCGCCCGTTTTACCACTTGACCGTAACCGACAGCCGCAACCCGCGCGACGGTTCGCACAAGGAACAGGTTGGCTACTTCAACCCTGTTGCCCGTGGTCAGGAAGTTCGTCTGTCCGTGAACCAAGAGCGCGTAGCCTACTGGCTGAGCGTTGGTGCACAACCTTCTGAGCGCGTTGCTCAGTTGTTGAAGGAATCTGCTAAGGCTGCGGCCTGAGCAATATGAACGCGACGCCAGCTGTTGCTGATGATTTGATCGTTATCGGCAAGATTTATTCTGTTCACGGCGTTCGCGGCGAAGTGAAGGTGTACTCCTTTACTGATCCGATTAAGAACCTGCTGGATTACAAAACCTGGACGCTCAAGCGTGACGGCAATGTAAAGCAGGTAGAGCTGGTCAGCGGACGCGGGAATGACAAGTTCCTGGTCGCAAAGCTCAAGGGTCTTGATGATCGTGAAGAAGCTCGTCTTCTGGCCGGTTATGAGATCTGCGTGCCGCGCAACCTGTTCCCTGAACTGACCGACGGCGAGTACTACTGGTACCAGCTGGAAGGTCTCAAGGTCATCGACACCCTCGGGCAACTGTTCGGGAAGATCGATCACCTGCTGGAGACCGGCTCGAACGATGTCATGGTGGTCAAGCCTTGCGCTGGCAGCCTGGATGATCGCGAACGCCTGTTGCCCTATACCGAGCAATGCGTGTTGGCCGTCGACCTGGCGGCAGGCGAGATGAAGGTGGATTGGGACGCGGATTTCTAAGCGTGGCTAACTTGCGCGTAGAAGTGATCAGTCTGTTTCCCGAGATGTTCTCTGCCATCAGCGAGTACGGCATCACCAGTCGTGCGGTGAAACAGGGGCTCTTGCAGCTCACCTGTTGGAATCCGCGAGACTACACGACGGATCGACATCACACTGTGGACGATCGCCCGTTTGGCGGTGGTCCGGGCATGGTGATGAAGATCAAGCCCCTGGAAGATGCTCTGGTTCAGGCCAAGGCAGCAGCCGGGGAGGCGGCGAAGGTAATTTACCTGTCGCCCCAAGGCCGCCAGCTGACTCAGTCGGCGGTACGCGAGTTGGCGAATCTGGATGCATTGATCCTGATTGCCGGCCGCTATGAAGGCATTGACGAGCGTTTTATTGATGCTCATGTCGATGAAGAGTGGTCGATTGGCGACTATGTACTGTCTGGCGGCGAGCTGCCGGCGATGGTCCTGATCGATGCGGTTACACGACTGCTGCCTGGAGCTTTAGGGCATGCGGACTCCGCCGAGGAAGATTCCTTTACGGATGGTTTGCTGGATTGCCCGCACTACACTCGACCGGAGGTGTATGCGGATCAGCGTGTTCCCGACGTATTGCTAAGTGGCAATCACGCGCACATCCGGCGTTGGCGTTTACAGCAGTCCCTTGGTCGGACCTTTGAACGACGCGCCGATCTTCTGGAAAGCCGCTCGCTTTCTGGAGAAGAGAAGAAGCTGCTCGAGGAATACATCCGCGAGCGGGACGATAGTTAACAACGTATCGATGGTAGATCCGACGATTTACCTTAGGAGCACAGCATGACTAACAAAATCATCCTTGCACTCGAAGCAGAGCAGATGACCAAAGAGATCCCTACCTTTGCCCCGGGCGACACCATTGTCGTTCAGGTGAAAGTGAAGGAAGGCGACCGTTCGCGTCTGCAAGCGTTCGAAGGTGTTGTTATCGCCAAGCGTAACCGCGGCGTAAACAGTGCATTCACCGTTCGTAAAATCTCCAACGGTGTTGGCGTAGAGCGTACTTTCCAGACCTACTCCCCGCAAATCGACAGCATGGCTGTCAAGCGTCGCGGTGACGTACGTAAAGCCAAGCTGTACTACCTGCGCGACCTGTCGGGTAAAGCAGCTCGCATCAAGGAAAAACTGGCTTAAGTCCAGCTTCCGATGCAAAAAAAAGCAGCCTGCGGGCTGCTTTTTTGTTGCCTGCGATTTATCTTCACTGACCGTGTTGCCGGTCTTGCATGAGCCTTTATGCCCGCCATTGATCATCCCCTGATAGACCAGTTCCTCGACGCCCTCTGGCTGGAGAAAGGCCTTTCCGACAACACCCGCGATGCCTATCGCAGTGACCTGGCGCTGTTCAACGGCTGGCTGCAGGAAAAAGGCCTGGAGTTGATCAATGCCGGACGCGAGTTGATCCTCGATCACCTGGCCTGGCGCCTGGAGCAAAACTACAAGCCTCGTTCCACTGCGCGATTTCTCTCGGGGGTGCGTGGCTTCTATCGCTATCTGTTGCGGGAAAAGTTGATCGCCGTCGATCCAACGTTACGGGTTGATATGCCGCAGCTCGGCAGGCCGTTGCCGAAATCCTTGTCAGAGGCCGACGTCGAAGCGCTGCTGGCAGCGCCGGACTTGAGCGAAGCCATTGGTCAGCGCGATCGGGCCATGCTTGAAGTGCTGTATGCCTGTGGCTTGCGGGTAACCGAGCTGATCAGCCTGACGCTGGAGCAGGTCAATTTGCGTCAAGGCGTGTTGCGGGTGATGGGCAAGGGCAGCAAGGAGCGGTTGGTGCCGATGGGCGAGGAGGCGATTGTCTGGATCGAGCGCTACATGCGTGATGCCCGCAGCGAGCTGCTTGGCGGGCGTCCCAGCGATGTGCTGTTTCCCAGCCAGCGCGGCGAGCAGATGACGCGGCAAACTTTCTGGCATCGGATCAAGCATCAGGCCAAGGTCGCCGGGATTGGCAAGTCGCTGTCGCCGCACACCTTGCGGCACGCTTTCGCCACACACTTGCTAAACCACGGCGCCGATTTACGGGTGGTGCAGATGCTCCTCGGCCACAGCGATCTGTCGACCACCCAGATTTACACGCACGTCGCCCGCGCCCGCTTGCAAGACCTTCACGCAAAACACCATCCGCGTGGCTGATGAGTATTCATGGAGGAATCGCACTTGTGGCGAGGGAGCTTGCTCCCGCTGGGTTGCGCAACGGCCCCAGAATTCAACGAACGGCGAAGATTTTGTGAGCGCTGCGCGCTCAAGCGGGAGCAAGCTCCCTCGCTACAATGTCTTGTGTCAGCTCCATTCGGCCACACGGACCTTATGTGATAGGCTTGGCCGGTTTGCACGATGGGCGGTTATGACCCGGTGTTTCGACACGGGCGTTCTGATCGTCCCATATGTTCGCCTTCAGGAGTTCTCATGCGTCTGACCCAGATTTTCGCCGCCGCAGCCATTGCGTTGGTCAGCACCTTTGCCGTCGCCGATGACGCGGCCGACAAAGCCATTCGTAAAAGCCTGGAAAACCTCCAGCTCGAAGTGCCGGTAGAGACCATCACCGCCAGTCCGTTGCCGGGCCTGTACGAAGTCAAGCTCAAGGGCAGTCGTGTGCTGTACGCCAGCGCCGACGGCCAGTACGTGGTGCAGGGCTACCTGTTCGATCTCAAGGACGGCAAGCCGGTCAACCTGACCGAGAAGACCGAGCGCCTGGGCATCTCCAAGCTGATCAACGATATTCCGGTTGCAGAAACCGTGGTGTACCCGGCCATTGGCGAAACCAAGTCGCACATCACCGTATTCACCGATACCACCTGCCCGTACTGCCACAAGCTCCACGCCGAAGTGCCGGAGCTGAACAAGCGCGGTATCGAAGTGCGTTACGTCGCGTTCCCGCGCCAGGGCCTGGGCTCACCGGGTGACGAGCAACTGCAAGCCGTGTGGTGCTCGAAAGACAAGAAAGCGGCCATGGACAAAATGGTCGATGGCAAGGAAATCAAGGCCGCCAAGTGCGATAACCCGGTTTCCAAGCAGTTCGCTCTCGGCCAGTCGATTGGCGTGAACGGCACACCGGCCATCGTTTTGGCCGACGGACAGGTCATTCCGGGCTACCAGCCTGCGCCACAAGTCGCCAAACTGGCGCTGGGCGCGAAGTAAATTCGCATCGTCACGGGCAGCCATTGACGATCATGGTCCGGCAGCGACATCGCCGGGCCATTAATAGAGAGCCGCGAGCATGCGGCTGTTTTCACGGCCGGCCTTGAGTCGGCCGTTTTATGGGGAGTTCACAGTGAAACCGGTCAAAGTAGGCATCTGTGGGTTAGGGACCGTCGGTGGCGGTACCTTCAACGTACTTCAGCGCAACGCCGAGGAAATTGCTCGTCGTGCCGGGCGTGGGATCGAAGTGGCACAAATTGCCATGCGCACGCCAAAGCCTCAGTTCCAAACGACCGGTATTGCGATTACCAACGATGTCTTCGAAGTGGCCACGAACCCTGAGATCGACATCGTTATAGAGCTGATGGGCGGCTACACCGTTGCCCGCGAGCTGGTACTCAAGGCCATCGAGAATGGCAAGCATGTGGTCACCGCGAACAAGGCGCTTATTGCTGTTCACGGTAATGAAATTTTCGCCAAGGCACGCGAGAAAGGCGTGATCGTTGCGTTCGAAGCGGCGGTGGCCGGTGGCATTCCGGTGATCAAGGCGATCCGCGAAGGCCTGTCCGCCAACCGCATCAACTGGGTGGCCGGCATCATCAACGGTACCGGCAACTTCATCCTGACGGAAATGCGCGAGAAGGGTCGCACCTTCGAGGACGTATTGGCCGAAGCCCAGGCTCTGGGTTACGCCGAAGCCGATCCGACCTTCGACGTTGAGGGGATCGATGCTGCTCACAAGCTGACGATCCTGGCGTCCATCGCCTTCGGCATCCCGCTGCAATTCGACAAGGCCTACACCGAAGGCATCACCAAGCTGACCACCGCTGACGTGAACTACGCCGAAGCGCTGGGTTACCGCATCAAGCACCTGGGCGTGGCGCGCAGCACCGCGGCCGGTATCGAACTGCGCGTGCACCCGACGCTGATCCCGGCCGATCGCCTGATCGCCAACGTCAACGGCGTGATGAACGCGGTGATGGTCAATGGCGATGCTGCCGGTTCGACCCTGTTCTACGGCGCTGGCGCCGGCATGGAGCCGACTGCTTCGTCGGTGATTGCCGACCTGGTGGACGTGGTTCGCGCCATGACATCTGACCCAGAGAACCGCGTGCCGCACCTGGCGTTCCAGCCGGATTCGCTGTCGGCTCACCCGATCCTGCCGATCGAAGCCTGTGAAAGCGCCTATTACCTGCGCATTCAGGCCAAGGACCATCCGGGCGTATTGGCTCAGGTCGCGAGCATCCTCTCGGAACGCGGCATCAATATCGAGTCGATCATGCAGAAGGAAGCCGAGGAGCACGACGGCCTGGTGCCGATGATCCTGCTGACCCACCGCGTGCTGGAACAGCACATCAACGATGCCATCGCTGCTTTGGAAGCCTTGGCGGGTGTGGTCGGTCCGGTTGTTCGGATCCGTGTCGAGCACCTGAACTAAGCCGATATCGTTGACCGGGCTCGCGTGCGGGCCCGGCACTACGAACACTGTCCATTGGAGTCAGTCATGCGTTACATCAGTACCCGCGGCCAGGCACCGGCCCTGAATTTCGAAGACGTCCTGCTGGCAGGCCTTGCCACCGACGGCGGTCTGTACGTCCCGGAAAACCTGCCACGTTTCACCCAGGAGGAAATCGCTTCCTGGGCCGGCCTGCCGTATCACGAGCTGGCCTTCCGCGTCATGCGCCCGTTTGTCACCGGCAGCATTCCAGACGCTGACTTCAAGAAAATCCTTGAAGAAACCTACGGCGTGTTCGCCCACAGCGCCGTCGCGCCGCTGCGTCAGCTGAACGGCAACGAATGGGTGCTGGAGCTGTTCCACGGCCCGACCCTGGCATTCAAGGACTTCGCCCTGCAACTGCTTGGTCGCCTGCTCGACTACGTGCTGGAAAAGCGCGGCGAGCGTGTGGTGATCGTCGGTGCCACCTCCGGTGACACCGGTTCGGCCGCCATTGAAGGCTGCAAGCACTGCGAAAACGTCGACATCTTCATCCTGCACCCGCACAACCGCGTGTCCGAGGTGCAACGTCGGCAGATGACCACCCTCTTCGGTGAGAACATCCACAACATCGCCATCGAAGGCAACTTCGATGACTGCCAGGAAATGGTCAAGGCCAGCTTTGCCGACCAGGGCTTCCTCAAGGGCACTCGCCTGGTCGCCGTGAATTCGATCAACTGGGCGCGGATCATGGCCCAGATCGTTTACTACTTCCACGCAGCCCTGCAGTTGGGCGGCCCGGCGCGCTCGGTGGCGTTCTCGGTGCCGACCGGCAACTTCGGCGACATCTTCGCCGGTTACCTGGCACGCAACATGGGCCTGCCGATCAACCAGTTGATCGTCGCCACCAACCGCAACGACATCCTGCACCGCTTCATGAGCGGCAATCAGTACGTCAAGGAAACC
The DNA here is from genome assembly GCF_053628995.1 of Pseudomonas sp. AP3_22 TE3818. Taxonomy (NCBI): domain Bacteria; kingdom Pseudomonadati; phylum Pseudomonadota; class Gammaproteobacteria; order Pseudomonadales; family Pseudomonadaceae; genus Pseudomonas; species Pseudomonas sp. AP3_22 TE3818. The sequence goes on from NZ_JBRJHL010000001.1 coordinate 1,257,093, forward strand.
CTGCACGCCACGCTGTCGCCGTCCATGGACATCATGGTGTCGTCGAACTTCGAACGCCTGCTGTTCGACCTGCATGGCCGCAACGGCGCGGCAATCGCCGGCCTGATGGATTCGTTCAAGCAGGGCGGCGGTTTCAGCGTCGAGCAAGAGCGCTGGACCGAAGCCCGCAAGTTGTTCGACTCGCTGGCCGTGGATGACGCGCAAACCTGCGAAACCATCGCCGAAGTCTACGAGCAGACCGGTGAAGTGCTCGACCCGCACACGGCCATCGGGGTGAAAGCTGCACGCGAATGCCGTCGTAGCCTGGACATTCCAATGGTGATCCTGGGCACCGCCCACCCGGTCAAATTCCCGGATGCCGTGGAAAAAGCCGGTGTAGGAAAAGCGCTCGAACTGCCTGTACATCTTTCTGATTTGTTTGAGCGAGACGAACGTTGCACCGTATTGCCAAATGACCTGAAGGCCGTGCAGGCCTTTGTCAGCCAGCATGGCAACCGTGGCAAGCCGCTGTAACCGGTCAGCGCTGTTACATTTTGAAGCCCGTCTCCTGACGGGCTTTTTCATTTCTGCATGCACACTTGTCGTGTTCTCGCCGCGAAGGGACAGGCGAGTGGATCACCAAGGACATGGGAATGCGGTTTACAAGTGTGTTCAAGCCAGTCGCGCGCTGGCTGGTTTTATTCGGCATCGTGGGAGTCGCCGAATGGGGAGGGGCAAGCCCTGTATTGATTCAGGAGCGTGGGAAGACTGCACGTTCAGCGGTCGTGCTGGATGACCAGGAGCTGCAGTGGATAGCCAGCCATCCACGGGTCGTGGTCACGGCACTGGAATACCCGTTGTACCAGTTCAAGGATGAGCAGGGCCAATGGACGGGCCTGAACAGTGATCTGCTCAAGCGCATCAGTGACATGACGGGGTTGCAGTTCGTTTACGAAGAATCTTTTTCCGTTGATCAGATGCTGGCTCGCCTGGAAAGCGGCGCGGCGGATTTGAGCACCACGCTGTCAATGAATGACGAGCGCCGGACGTTTCTCGATTTCAGCCATGCGTACGGTGGTGCAGGATGGGTCTTTGTCGGGTTGGCCGGGGCCCCGCCGGTGCAGTCGCTGGAGGATCTGGCGAAGCGGGTACTGGTGCTGCCGGCCCGGCATGCACTGGAAGCGATGATCCGTCGCGATTTTCCTTCCATCGAATTGCGTTCGGTCAAGACCTACGCCGAAGCCCGTGCCTGGGTTGAAAGCGGCGAAGCCTATGCCACCATCGAAAGCGAAATCGGCGCCCGGCTTTTTCCGTCGGGCCGACTGCAGATCGGAGCTGCGGTGCCGGACAAATGGGATGCGGATTATCTGGCGGTGCGCAAAGGTCAGCCGCAGTTGCTGAGCATCCTCAACAAGGCGCTCGAGGCCTTTCCTGCTCAGGAACTGCGCGATCTTCGCCGCAATTGGTTCGGTGGTGCTACCACGGCACAGGCGCCTGGCCTCTGGCAGCGGCTTGACCAGTGGGTCTGCTGGGGCGTGTTTGTGCTCAGCCTGTTCGGCCTGTTGTCCCTGCTCTGGAACCGGCGGTTGGCGGTGGTCGTCAGGCAGCGGGTCGAGGCCCAAAGGAACCTGTGCGATCAGCTCGCATTCCAGCATGCCCTGATGGATGCCATGCCTGACCCGATGTTTGTCCGTGACCTGCAAGGGCGTTTGATCATGTGCAACAAAAGTTATGAGGACGCCTTGTCGACACGTTTTGACCGGATGCAGGGGCGGCAGTTGATCGAGGTCGATGTCATGCCCAGACAAACCGCGGAGCTGCTGCATGCCGAGCTGATGGAGCAGTTGAGTACGCGCAGGACGCGCTTCTTCGAACGTCAATTGCTGTTCAAGGAGGGTGTCAGGGATATTTACCAGTGGACCGTGCCGTTTTACACGGCGGATGGCCAGATGAGAGGCTTGTTGGGGGGCTGGGCCGATATCGCCCGGCGTACCCGACAAACGTGACGGCCGGGTTTTTTCTCTGTCATGTTCACCGTGCATGCTCTCTTGACTGTACGGCAGGTTCGCCTGCGGTCAGTAGCCAGAACTTTCTTCTCGGGCCAGCGGTCATCTGTTGTAGGCATGCCCCAGGCACATTGTTTTCGGACTATTGAGTGGTGATCGGGATGGAAAGTATCAGTCTGTTGCTCGGTGAGGCGCTGAGCCCGTATCAGGTTACATTGACCCCGTCAGGCATTCGTGGCGAATGTCGGGTGACCCTGAAAAATGCTATCGGCGCGACCGTGGTCGAGCGCGAATTCAATCAGGCCCAGTTGAATGACAAGCGCCTGTTGACGGATGTGGTCGACGGTTTGCATCGCGACGTGCTGATCGCTGAAGGACGCCTTGAGCCTTGTGTCATCGCGGCATTGCGTAATGCTGCCCGGGACAAGCTTCTGGCCAGCCGCAATTGAACGGATTTTTGTGGGAACCTTCCCACGCCCAGGTCAGTCAGACTTTGTAACAGCAGGATCAAGCATTGTGCTCCGGTGCTTGTAGCTTGCTGCTACTGGTCTCCAAGCAGACCACGTTTAACCCCGAGTCGTTTCCCCACTTCTCGGGGTTTCTTTTTGCCCGTGATTGATCATGGCTGCGCCAGATTGTCGAAAAACGCCTTGGTGTCTTTCAGGTATTCACTGCGGCTTTGCGGATCCAGCCAGGCGGCATAGGCCTCGTCCAGACGCTCGCGGGGCAGGGTGCGCAGCACCTGATTGATTTCGGCAATGGCTTGTCGGCCCTTTGGCGTATCGGTGCAACCGATGTAGCCGGACAGGTATTTGCCCGTGCCACGGATTGGATAGAACTGCAATTCATCCTCGGCGATGCCTTGCAGCGAAGCCTGGTAGCGGATCTCCGGGCGATAGCCCAACAGCAGGCGCAAACGCCCAAGGCGCTGCATTTGCAGGAGGCTGCCCAAGGCGTCGTTGCCGTAATGAGGCGTCAGCACGTCGGCGGGTGCTTGCTTGAGCAGCCCGTCGAGGTATTCGCCGTAATTGCGTTCGGCGATGATCCCCAGTTTTTCGTTGCCGCTGGCGAGCAACTCGGCGAGGTCCACTTCGCCATCCTTGATAAAGGGGGCCAGTACCTTCTGGTCAACGCGCCGCACGGCCAGACCATTGCTCATCGCACGAAAGACCGGGATGGAAAAAGCGATCCACTGTTCCCGCTCCTTGCTCCAGTTCAGCGCCGCATCGCAGACGAGGGACGGTTCGTGAAGCATTTGCAGGCCGCGCGCGCGATTGACCCTCATCACGCTGTGCTGGTACTGCGGCATGCCGGCAATCAACAGGGGAAGCAGTTGATCGATGACACCCTGGCCCTTTTTCGGTCCGTCGAAGATCGTCAGCGGCGGCAGGTCGCGTTTGAGCCAGATCAGGGTTTCCCTGGATTGCGCCAGGGCTGACGGGACCGGTTCAATGAGCAAGGTCGCCAGCACGCAAAGCAAACAGCCAGCGCGCAACGGGCAGTACCGAATGACCCATGCAGGCAGGCGCCTCAGTTCAGATGGCTCCGTCTTTGCGCAACTGTGCGATCTGCGTCGCGTCATAGCCAAGTTCCTGGAGTACCTGTGCGTTGTGCTCACCCAGTTGTGGCCCGACCCATTCACATTCACCGGGTGTCTCTGAGAGTTTCGGCACGATTCCCGGCATCTTGAAGTCTTTACCGTCCGGCAGTTTGGCCTGCAGGAACATTTCACGCGCCAGGTACTGAGGGTCATTGAACATGTCTTCGGCGCTGAAGATCCGGCTGGCCGGCACGTCGGCCTGATTGAGCAGCGCCAGCACCCTGTCCAGCGGCAGCGAATTGACCCAGCGATCGATGACGCCATAGATCTCGTCGCGCCGCGCATCACGGCCATCGTTGCTGGCAAGCAGAGGGTCATTGGCGAGATCCTCCCGGCCAATGATCAGCATGAAGCGTTTGAAAATGGCGTCGCCATTGGCGCCGATCTGCACGTGCTTGCCGTCGGCGCTGGTGTGGATCGAGGACGGGGTGATGCCCGGCATGATATTGCCCGTGCGTTCGCGGATGAAGCCGAACACGTCGAATTCCGGGACCATGCTTTCCATCATGGCGAAGATGGCTTCGTACAGCGCCACGTCCACCACTTGCCCCTGCCCGCCGTTAACCTCGCGATGACGCAGGGCCATCAGCGCGCCGATCACGCCCCAGAGCGCGGCAATCGAGTCACCGATGGAAATGCCGGTGCGCACCGGTGGCCGGTCTTCGAAGCCGGTGATGTAGCGCAGGCCGCCCATGGACTCGCCGACCGCGCCAAAGCCGGGCTGATCTTTCATCGGGCCGGTCTGGCCGAAACCCGACAGCCGCACCATGACCAGTTTCGGGTTCAAGGCGTGCAGGACGTCCCAGCCCAGGCCGAGTTTTTCCAGGACGCCGGGACGAAAGTTCTCGATCAGAATGTCGGCTTCACCGAGCAACTGTTTCAGGATCGCCTGACCGTCAGGGTGCTTGAGATTGAGGGTCAGGGACTTTTTGTTGCGCGCCTGGACAAACCACCACAAGGAAGTGCCTTCATACAATTTGCGCCATTTGCGCAATGGATCACCGCCGTCCGGGGATTCGATCTTGATCACATCGGCACCGAATTCAGCGCAAATGCGTGAAGCAAACGGGCCGGCAATCAAGGTACCCAATTCGATGACTTTCAGACCGGAAAGCGGTTTGGCGGTGAACGGCATGCGGGATCCTGCTGGACAAGGGATGGGCGAATACAGCGTTTTAACATAGCCGACTGTCAGGCGCTTCAGGTTGATCACCTTCAATTCGTGGATTGCCCGTCGCATCGGTTAGACTTGCCGCCTTTCCTCGTATCAAGAAGCCCGTTCATGGCCCAGCCGTCCACGACCTACAAGTTTGAACTGAACCTCACCGACCTCGACCGCAGCGTCTATGAGAGCGTGAAGCAGACCATCGCCCGTCACCCTTCGGAAACCGAGGAGCGCATGACCGTGCGCCTGCTGGCCTACGCCCTCTGGTACAACGAACAGCTGTCGTTCGGCCGTGGTCTGTCGGAAGTGGATGAACCGGCCTTGTGGGAAAAAAGCCTGGATGACCGCGTCCTGCACTGGATCGAAGTCGGCCAGCCGGATGCCGAGCGCCTGACCTGGTGCTCGCGCCGCACCGAGCGCACCAGCCTGCTGGCCTACGGCAGCCTGCGCGTGTGGGAAGGCAAAGTGGTGCCTGCGGTGAAAAACCTGAAAAACGTCAACATCGCTGCCGTGCCTCAGGAAGTCCTGGAGACCCTGGCCAAAGACATGCCACGCGTCATCAAGTGGGACGTGATGATCAGCGAAGGGACGATCTTCGTCACCGACGACCGTGGTCAGCACGAAGTGCAGTTGCAGTGGCTGGCCGGTGAGCGCGGCTGATTATTCGCCGCTTTAGCGCGTCACCCGGTTTTATCCTACGTATTGAAGAGAAGCATCTTTCACCCCATGCGCATCGAACCTCGCCTGCTGCCCGACACCCTGCCATTCCTCGGTGATATTCCGCCACTGCTGACCCGCCTGTATGCAGCGCGTGGCGTGCAATCGGAGGCGGAACTGGACAAGAGCCTGGCGCGGCTGATTCCGTTCCAGCAGCTCAAGGGCATTGATGCCGCCGTGGATTTATTGGTGAAGGCGCTCGAACAGCGCCAGCGCATCCTGATCGTCGGCGACTTCGATGCCGACGGCGCAACGGCCAGCACCGTGGGCACGCTGGGTCTGCGTTTGCTGGGGGCGGCGCATGTCGATTATCTGGTGCCGAACCGTTTCGACTACGGCTACGGCCTGACCCCGGAAATCGTCGCGGTCGCGCTGGAGCGCCAGCCGCATTTGCTGATCACCGTGGACAACGGCATCTCCAGCGTCGAAGGCGTGGCAGCGGCGAAAAAGGCCGGACTCAAGGTGCTCGTCACCGACCACCACTTGCCCGGTGAAGAGCTGCCATTGGCCGATGCCATCGTCAATCCGAACCAGCCGGGTTGCGCGTTCCCGAGCAAGGCACTGGCCGGTGTCGGGGTGATTTTCTATGTGCTGATGGCCCTGCGTGCGCGTTTGCGCGAGCTCGGCTGGTACACCAGCAAACCGCAGCCGAATATCGGCGAATTGCTCGATTTGGTGGCCTTGGGCAGCGTGGCCGACGTGGTGCCGCTGGATGCCAACAACCGGATTCTGGTGCATCAGGGCCTCGAGCGGATTCGCGTCGGACGTGCCCGGCCCGGGATCAAGGCGATCCTCGAGGTGGCCAAACGTGATCATGCGCGCATCACCTCCACCGACCTGGGTTTCATCGTCGGCCCACGCCTGAACGCCGCAGGGCGCCTGGATGACATGAGCCTGGGCATCGAATGCCTGTTGACCGAAGACACAGATCTGGCCCGTGAGATGGCGGCTCAACTGGACGGCATGAACCAGGATCGCAAATCCATCGAGCAGGGCATGCAGCGCGAAGCACTGGCCCAGCTCAAGGATCTGCCGGTGGAGTCGATGCCGTTCGGCTTGTGCCTGTTCGATCCCGAGTGGCATCAGGGCGTCATCGGTATCCTCGCGTCACGGATGAAAGAGCGTTATTTCCGCCCGACCATCGCCTTTGCCGATGCCGGTGACGGCCTGCTAAAGGGGTCTGGGCGTTCGGTCCAGGGCTTTCACATCCGCGACGCCTTGAGCGTGGTGGCGGCGCAGCATCCGAATCTCATCACCAAGTATGGTGGCCACGCAATGGCGGCCGGCCTGACGCTGCCGGAAGCGAATTTCCCCTTGTTCGCCGAGGCCTTTGACACTGAAGTGCGCCGGCAACTGCGCGAAGAAGACCTGACTGGCCGCTTGTTGTCGGACGGCACCCTGGCAGTGGAAGAGTTTCACCTGGAACTGGCCCGCGCCCTGCGGCATGCCGGTCCTTGGGGGCAGCACTTCCCGGAACCGTTGTTTCATGGGGTGTTCCAGTTGGTCGAACAGCGCGTGGTGGGCGAACGGCACCTCAAAGTGGTGCTCAAAAGTGAATGTGGTTCGGTGAAGCTCGACGGCATTGCCTTCGGGATCGATCGCGACATCTGGCCGAATCCGACCATCAAGTGGGTGGAACTGGCCTACAAGCTCGACCTCAACGAGTTTCGTGGCAACGAGACGGTTCAACTGATGATTGCCCACATCGAACCGCGTTGAACCCACACCTGTAGGAGCGAGCTCGCTCGCGATGGTCGTGAACGATGGCGCTGGGAACCTGATACCCCGCGGTCTCCTGTCGTCCATCGCGAGCTCGCTCCTACAAGGGGGCGACATCCGTCGATGTCGACTAGGCTCTAATCACTGCTTGATTTTGGTCTTGTGACGTCTTGTCGAATTTTTTGCCCGCGGGGGCGGGTGTTGTACCTTTTTCCTGTCACTCGTCGACTATTCAAACAGAACCTGGAGCCTGCCCACTGATTCGAGAGGTGCCCCATGAGTCTGCTGCTTGAACCCTTTACCCTTCGCCAATTGACCCTGCCCAACCGCATCGCCGTATCGCCGATGTGCCAGTATTCCAGTGCCGACGGCCTGGCCAATGACTGGCACCTGGTCCACCTCGGCAGCCGTGCTGTCGGCGGGGCCGGGCTGGTGTTTACCGAAGCCACGGCGGTCACCGCCGACGGGCGTATCACGGCTCAGGACCTCGGTCTGTGGAATGACGAGCAGATCGAACCCCTGCAACGCATCACCCGCTTCATCAACGCCCAAGGCGGCGTTGCCGGCATTCAACTGGCCCATGCCGGGCGCAAGGCCAGTACCTATCGGCCATGGCTTGGCAAGCACGGCAGCGTCAAACCCGATGAGGGCGGCTGGGTGCCGGTCGGACCTTCACCGATTGCGTTCGACCCCCAGCACACCCAACCCAGACAACTGGATGACGAAGAGATCGCCCAAGTGATCCAGGCCTTTGTCGATGCGGCAAAGCGCTCGCTGACGGCCGGTTTCAAGGTGGTCGAAGTGCACGCCGCCCATGGCTACCTGCTGCATCAGTTCCTGTCGCCGTTGAGCAATCAGCGTCGCGATCAATATGGTGGTTCGTTCGAAAATCGCATTCGGCTGGTGCTGCAAGTCACCGAAGCGATACGTGCGGTGTGGCCTGAAGAGTTGCCGGTGTTTGTCCGGGTGTCGGCCACCGACTGGGTCGAAGACGGCTGGAACCCCGATGAAACCGTGGAACTGGCGCGTCGCCTCAAAGCCTTGGGCGTGGACCTGATTGACGTCTCGTCGGGCGGTACGGCGGTGAATGCCGAAATCCCCACAGGCCCCGGTTACCAGACCCGCTTCGCCGAACGTGTGCGCAAGGAGTCGGGCATGGCCACCGGCACGGTCGGCATGATCACCGAGCCGGCCCAGGCCGAGCACATCCTGCGCACCTGCCAGGCGGACATCATCTTCCTGGCCCGTGAGTTGTTGCGCGATCCGTACTGGGCGCTGCACGCCGATGATGACCTGGGCGGGCACAAGGCCGTGTGGCCGGCGCAGTATCAGCGGGCGACTCACCGTGAGCAGCCGATTCACGAATCGGATTTGCGCGACTGAAATCCATTGATACGAAAAAGCCCCTGAATCGTGAGATCCAGGGGCTTTTGTTTATGTCGGTGACCGATCAGGCCGCTTCGATCTTGCTGCGGTTCTGCTCGACCTGGTTCAAGTAATCCTTGAGCTTGTCCTGCTCGGCCACTGTCGTGAACAAGCCGAGCTTGCTGCGACGCCAGAGGATGTCGTGGGCGTTGGTGGCCCATTCCTCGCTGCACAGGTAGTCGACTTCACGGGTGTAGAGACCGCCGCCGATATGCTCGCCCATATCGCTGAGGTCCTGTACACCTTCGAGCATGCGCCAGGTACGGCTACCGTAGGTGGTGGCCCAGCGGCGCGCGATCTCGCTCGGTACCCAGTCGAACTTGTCGCGGATACGCGAGCTCAAGGCTTGCGGGGTAGTCATGTTTTCACCCCCCGGCAGCGGGGCGCTGGCGGTCCAGCTCGGCTTGATGTGCTTGAAGTACGGGGCCAGTTGCGCCAGCGCCGACTCGGCGAGCTTACGGTAAGTGGTGAGCTTTCCACCGAACACCGACAGCAACGGCGCTTCTTCGCCACTGCCCGACAGCGCCAGGGTGTAATCGCGGGTAACGGCCGATGGGTTGTCGGATTCGTCGTTGCACAGCGGGCGCACACCGGAATAACTGTGCAGGATGTCGTCGCGGCTGATCTGCTTTTTGAAATGGGCATTGACCACGTTCAACAAGTAGTCGGTTTCGCCGTCGGTGATTGCAACGGCGGCAGGATCGCCAGTGTACTCGCGGTCCGTAGTGCCGATCAGGGTGAAATGGTTCAGGTACGGAATGGTGAACACGATGCGCTGATCCTCGTTTTGCAGGATGTGCGCGTGTTCGCCTTCATACAGCTTCGGCACGATCAGGTGGCTGCCCTGGATCAGGCGGATGCCGTAAGGCGATTCCATCTTCAGGTCATCTCGAATGAACCTGGCGACCCATGGCCCGGCCGCATTGACCAATGCCTTGGCGCGAATCGAAAACAGGCTGCCATCGCTGCGTTCCAGGTGCAGGTGCCACAGGCCCTTGGTGCGGCGCGCGCTGACGCAGCGGGTTTGGGTGTGAACGTGGGCGCCTTGTTCCCGGGCGGCCATGGCGTTCAACACCACCAGGCGCGCATCGTCGACCCAGCAATCGGAGTATTCGAAACCCTTGGTGATTTCACTTTTCAGCGCACTGTCGGTGCCGAACTTCAGGCTTTTCGAACCCTGGAGTTGCTCGCGCTTGCCCAGGTTGTCATAGAGAAACAGCCCGGCGCGGATCATCCATGCCGGGCGCAGGTGCGGGCGGTGTGGCAACACAAAGCGCATTTGCTTGACGATGTGCGGTGCCTTGGCCAACAGCACTTCACGCTCGGCCAGGGCTTCACGCACCAGACGAAATTCGTAATGTTCGAGGTAGCGCAGGCCGCCGTGAATCAACTTGCTGCTGGCCGACGAAGTATGACTGGCCAGATCATCCTTTTCGCAAAGGAACACCGAGAGACCGCGACCGGCGGCATCTGCTGCGATCCCCACGCCATTGATCCCGCCACCGATGACGGCGATATCGTAGATCTCGGCGAGAGGGGGCGTAGGCAAGGTGGAAGTGGGCATCGGCACGGCCTCGGAATTCTTTGATGTACTGTATTTGAATTCGAACATTAATGTTCATTTGCGAAAATACTAGCCCATAAATAGGCGCACAGCCAGTCAACTTCGATTGAAAATACTCATCGAAGGGCCGTTAAAGGAAAATTTACGAACATTTGAATGTGGAGGAAGAGCGTATTGCGGGGTCTTTATTGTAGGAGCCGGCTTGCCGGCGATGGCGTACTCAAGGGCGCTATCGCCAGCAAGCCGGCTCCTACAGGTTGTTTAACCGCCTTCGGCGTTAAACAACCTCCAGCCGAACCTTGTGCTGGTTCAACAGCTGCGCCAGCGCTGGGGATGGCTGCTGATCGGTGACCAGGCAATCGACCAGGCTGATCGGTCCCAGGCGAATCATGGCGTTGCGCCCGAATTTGCTCGAGTCGGCCGCGAGGATCACTTGTCGGGCATTGGCGATGATCGCCTGGGATACCCGCACTTCCTGATAATCGAAGTCCAGCAGGCTGCCGTCCTCATCGATGCCACTGATGCCGACCAAGGCAAAATCGACCTTGAACTGGTTGATGAAGTCGACACTGGCCTGACCGACCACGCCGCCGTCGCGCCGCACGTTGCCACCGGTCAGCAGCACGTCGAAGTCGTCCTTGGCGCTGAGCATGGAGGCCACATGCAGGTTGTTGGTGATGATCTTCAGGTGACTGTGGTTGAGCAGCGCCCGGGCGATGGATTCGGTGGTGGTGCCGATGTTGATGAACAACGAAGCGTGGTCGGGAATCTGCGCGGCAATGGCTTCGCCGATACGCTGTTTTTCATCGCGCATCTGATCGGCGCGCATGGCGTAGGCGGTGTTTTCGACACTGGAGTCATAGGCGGCGCCACCGTGGTAGCGACGCAACAAGTTGGCTTCCGCGAGCTGATTGATGTCGCGGCGGATGGTCTGCGGTGTAACGACGAACAACGTGGCCATTTCCTCGATGCTGACATAGCCGCGTTCGCGAACCAGCTCGAGGATTTGCTGCTGACGGGGAGGCAGATTCATGGGGCGTCCTTTGGGCTGCCGTGCAAAATTTGCCCATGATGACGCAGGAATCCGCTCCCTACCAGTTACATACAGATACGGGGGCTGTAGTTCGCTTATTCAGCCTCGTCTTCAACCGCCCAATCGCGGGTGCGGCTGACCGCTTTTTTCCAACCGGCGTAGAGTTTTTCCTTCGCCCCTTCATCCAGCGTCGGTTCGAACCGGCGCTCGATCACGGCCTTGCCACGCAACTCTTCCAGGCTGCCCCAGAAGCCACAGGCCAGGCCTGCCAGGTAAGCGGCGCCGAGTGCTGTGGTTTCGCGCATTTGCGGGCGCTCGACCTGCGTGCCGAGAATGTCGGCCTGGAATTGCATGAGGAAGTTGTTGGCCACCGCGCCACCGTCCACGCGCAGCGCTTTCAGACGCTCCCCGGAGTCCTGCTGCATGGCGTCCAGCACGTCGCGGGTCTGGTAGGCAATCGATTCCAGTGCGGCGCGAATGATGTGATCCACGCGTACGCCGCGGGTCAGGCCGAACAGCGCGCCACGGGCATACGGGTCCCAGTACGGTGCGCCAAGTCCGGTGAAGGCCGGCACCAGGTACACGCCGTTGCTGTCCTTGACCTTGTTGGCGAAGTATTCGGTGTCGTGGGCGTCGTTGATGATTTTCAGTTCGTCACGCAGCCACTGTACGGTAGAGCCGCCGTTGAACACCGCACCTTCCAGCGCGTAGGCCACTTCGCCGCGAGGGCCGCAAGCGATGGTGGTCAGCATGCCATGCTTGGATTTCACCGCTTTGTCACCGGTGTTCATCAGCAGGAAGCAGCCAGTGCCGTAGGTGTTTTTCGCCTGGCCTGGCTCGACGCACATCTGGCCGAACAGGGCGGCTTGCTGGTCACCGGCGATACCGCCGATGGCGATGCCGCTTTTGGTGTGGCCGTAGATTTCCGAAGACGATTTAACTTCCGGGAGCATTTCGCGTGGGATATCCAGCACCTCCAGCATCTTCGCGTCCCACTCGAGGGTGTGGATGTTGAAGAGCATGGTGCGTGAGGCGTTGGTGTAGTCAGTGACGTGCACCTTGCCGCCGGTAAATTTCCAGATCAGCCAGCTGTCGACGGTGCCGAACAGCAGTTCGCCGTTGCGCGCACGTTCGCGGCTGCCTTCGACGTTATCGAGAATCCACTTGAGCTTGGTGCCGGAGAAGTAGGGGTCGGTGACCAGGCCGGTGGTGTCGCTGATGTATTGCTCGTGGCCGTCACGCTTCAGTTGCTGGCAGATCTCGGTGCTGCGTCGGCACTGCCAGACGATGGCGTTGTAGATCGGGCGGCCGGTGTTCTTGTCCCAGACCACGGTGGTTTCGCGCTGGTTGGTGATGCCGATGGCGGCTACCTGGTCGTGGTGCAGGCCGGCTTGTGCCAGGGCCTCGACCATCACGGCGCTTTGGGTGGCGAAGATCTCCATCGGGTCATGCTCGACCCAGCCGGCTTGCGGGTAATGCTGGGCGAACTCCCGTTGGGCGGTGCAGACCACGTTCGCGTCGCGGTCGAAAATGATCGCGCGGGAGCTGGTCGTACCCTGATCGAGGGCAATGATGTAGTTCTTATTCTGTGTGTCGGTCATGTCGATTGCCTTGGACGAAATAAGGGAGTGAGGTCTGGCGCGCGATCAAAGGGCAGGGGCACGCGCCAACGGTATCAGGACGTTCTGGGTTTGCCGTCAATGGCAGGTCGCTCATCCTTTGTAGCAGCTACGGGGCCGGGCAGATGGCGGGCAATCAGCCCGCGATAGGCGGCGGCGCCGAGGCAGGCACCGACAATCGGTGCAAAAACAGGAATCAGGAAGTACGGAATATCGCGTCCGCCGGTGAAGGAAATTTCACCCCAGCCAGCGAAGAAAGTCATCAGTTTTGGGCCGAAGTCCCGCGCAGGGTTCATGGCAAAACCGGTCAGCGGTCCCATCGAACTGCCGATCACCGCAATCAGCAGGCCGATCAGCAGCGGTGCCAGCGGGCCCTTAGGCAGGCCATTGTTATCGTCGGTCAGGGACATGATCACGCCCATCAGGATGGCCGTAATGATCACCTCCACCAGAAATGCCTGGGCGGTGGTCAACGCAGGATTCGGGAAGGTGGAGAACACGGAGGCCAATTCAAGGCTGGCTTGCGTGCCACGAACCATGTGCTGCGTTTGTTCGAATTCGAAGAATAGATTGCTGTAGAGCGTGTAAACCAACAACGCACCACAAAAGGCACCCGCCACTTGGGCGAGTACGTAGAAAGGCAATTTACGTTTTTCGAAGTCTGCGAAAATGCTCAGGGCAATGCTGACGGCAGGGTTCAGATGAGCCCCGGACACCCCGGCGGTGAGGTAGATCGCCATGCTGACGCCGACGCCCCAGATAATGCTGATTTCCCACAAGCCAAAACTGGCACCCGCGACCTTGAGCGCGGCAACACAACCGGTACCAAAAAAGATCAGCAGCGCCGTACCCAGAAACTCGGCCATGCATTGGCTCGAGAGCGACGGTTGTTGTAAAGCAGTAGTCATTGAAACCTCATTTTTTTTGTTGTCTGGCGCGTTCTTGCCTTCATGGTCAACGCGCGTTTTTCGCCGAGACAGGATCCCCATCCTGGTCGCGGTTTACTGCCGGGTACAGCGGTAGGACGTTTCGTACAGTTTCAGAAACGAAAAAATATAGACAAGAAACGCTGCTGTCAAAGGTCGAAAGTGAACCATCGGTCACAAAAAAACTATTCGTTGCATGAATGAATGAGTCATTGCACAACGGAATGGCCAGACAATGGCGTTATGGATGCGCCGCCGTAGAGCCTTTTGACGATCAATGTCCTAGAATCCGGCGCAGTATTTTCTTCTGCCGCCCAGTCTGGAGCTGCCATGACCCCTGCATTGGATTTATTGAAAAAGGTTCGGGCCGAACATCGCGTACACAGTTACGAACATGACCCGAAGGCCGCTTCCTATGGTCTGGAAGCTGCGGAAAAACTCGGTCTCGCCCCGGCGCAAGTGTTCAAGACCTTGCTGGCGGCCAGCGAGAAAGGAGAGTTGCTGGTGGCGGTGGTGCCGGTTGTCGGCAGCCTGGACTTGAAAGGGCTGGCCCATGCTGCCGGCGTGAAAAAGGTCGAAATGGCCGATCCGGCGGCAGCGCAGCGCTCTACGGGTTATTTGTTGGGCGGGATCAGCCCGCTGGGGCAGAAAAAGCGTTTGCGTACCTTCATTGATAACTCGGCCCAGCCCTTCGCCAGCATTTTTGTCAGTGCCGGCCGGCGTGGACTGGAAGTCGAACTGGCGCCGGCCGTGCTGGCCGAGCACACCCAAGCGAAATTTGCCGATATCGGCCGTGCGTGAACGCAGCGCTGTATGGTGAAAATCAGCCGGTTCTGTCACTGGTGCCGGTTCGATCGGCGCTGCATGCTCGGCGGTCTGACAAAGGGAGAAGGTTATGCAGCTTGAGTTTCATCAGGTCGACGCGTTCAGCAATCAGCCCTTCAGCGGCAACCCGGCGATGGTCTATCGGCTCGATACCTGGCTCGCCGATGAATTGATGCAGAAGATTGCCGCCGAGCACAACCTCGCCGAAACGGCGTTTGTCGTGCGCGAAGGGCAGGGCTGGCACATTCGCTGGTTTACACCGACCACCGAGGTGCCACTGTGCGGTCACGCGACACTGGCCAGTGCCCACGTGTTGTTTGAGGTCTATAAAGAGCCGGTCGAGCGACTGGACTTTATCTGCAAATCCGGCCCGTTGAGCGTGACCCGTGAAGATGGACGACTGTGGCTGGATTTCCCGTCGATCACTGCGTCGCCGGTGAGCGTTATCTCGGACATCGAGCGTGCACTGGGCGTCAAGGCTGTCGAGGTACTGGCTTCGAATGAGCTGTTCGTGGTGCTGGAGTCGGAGCAAGCCGTACTCGACTGCAAGCCGGACATGGTGGCCCTGGCAAAACTGCCGTGGTTGGGCGCCATCGTGACGGCGCGCGGGGAGCAGCACGATTTCGTTTCCCGTTACTTCGCCCCGGCAATCGGCATCAATGAGGACCCGGTGACCGGATCGACCCATTGCCTTCTGATTCCGTACTGGTCGAAGCGTTTGGGCAAGTCGAGCCTGATGGCCTGTCAGCGTTCGGCGCGGGGTGTGGAGTTGTTCTGCCGGCTGGAAGGCGAGCGGGTGAAGATCGGCGGGGATGCGACGCTCATAGCAAGTGGAACGCTGATGCTGGGCTAACGCAAACCCAGTGTAGGAGCGAGCTTGCTCGCGAAGGCGGACTGTCAGTTAACATCATCATCGACTGACACTCCGCCTTCGCGAGCAAGCCCGCTCCCACATTTGATCCATGTATGTCAGTTGGCCGTGCTGTAGCGCCGGACACCCGATTCAACAGCGGGAATCTGCGCCGCCGTGCTGCCGGACGCCTGGAATAGCACCAGGTGTTCAGCCGCGACACGAATGCCCACATCCGCCCCGACCTGACGATCGACATGGCTCGGAAAGATCGACTCCAACTGCGCGCCTGTCGGCAGTTGCAAGCGATACAGGGTCGATGCACCGAGGAACGTCTTGCCGGCGATTCGCGCCTTGAGTGCGCTGTCCGGTGCGTAGACGATATCGTCCGGACGCAGCAGCACGTCCACGGCGCCGCCTACCGGCCAGGTGTAGGCCCGGTTGCCGCGCAACTCACCCAGCTCGGTTTGCACCGACTCCGGGCTGCTCAACTGACCGCGAATGAAATAGCCCTGGCCGATGAAACTGGCGACAAAGGGCGTCAGTGGTTCGTGATACAGGTTGTAGGGCGTATCCCACTGTTCCAGTCGACCTTCCTTGAACACGCCAACGTGGTCGCTGACCGCGAAGGCTTCTTCCTGGTCGTGTGTCACCAGAATCGCGCTGGTGCCGCGGGCCTTGAGGATGTCGCGTACTTCATGGCTGAGCTTGCGGCGCAATTCGCCATCGAGGTTGGAGAACGGCTCGTCGAGCAACAGCAGTTGCGGTTCCGGCGCCAGTGCGCGGGCCAGGGCGACACGTTGCTGCTGCCCACCGGAAAGCTCGTGGGGGAAACGCTTGCCGAGGTTCTTCAGGTTGACCAGTTCCAGCAGCTCTTCGGTCACGCGATCCTTTTGCGGATGCTTGCGAATACCGAAGGCGATGTTGTCGGCCACGCTCAAGTGCGGGAACAGCGCGTAGTCCTGGAACACCATGCCGATGCGGCGTTTCTCCGGGGCGAGGGTGAAGCCGGCGCTGGAGATGGTCTCGCCGGCCAGCTGGATTTCGCCTTCGTGTACCGGTTCGAAACCGGCAATCGCCCGAAGAGTGGTGGTCTTGCCGCAGCCGGAAGAGCCCAGCAGGCAACCGATGTCACCGGCGTTCAAATGCAGGTTCAGGTTCTGCACCACGCGTTGGTCTTGATAGCCGCACGCGAGGTTGCGCAGGTTAAGCAGTAATGGCTGGCTCATGCGTGGTGATACGCCGGTTCGACGAGGAACTCGAGCAGGGCTTTTTGCGCATGCAGACGGTTTTCGGCTTGATCCCAGGCCACCGAGCGTTTGTCGTCGAGCAGGTCGACGCTGATTTCCTCGCCACGGTGCGCCGGCAGGCAGTGCATGAACAGCACGTCGTCAGCGGCCAGGTCGAGCAGGGCGCGGTTGACCTGGAACGGTGCGAACAGTTGCAGGCGCTTGGCGGTTTCCTCTTCCTGACCCATGGAGGTCCAGACGTCGGTGCTCACCAGGTGTGCGCCGCGCACGGCATCTTTCGGGTCGCGAACGATGGAGACGCGATCGCCGGCCTTGGCCAGGAACACTGGGTTGGGCTCGTAGCCTTCCGGGCAGGCAACGCGCAACTGGAAGTCGAACTGGATCGCCGCTTCTATATAGCTGTTGCACATGTTGTTGCCATCGCCGATCCAGGCCACGGTCTTGCCCTGGATCGAGCCGCGGTGTTCGAGGAAGGTCTGCATGTCGGCCAGCAACTGGCACGGGTGCAGGTCATCGGACAGGCCGTTGATCACCGGTACGCGGGAGTTGGCGGCGAACTCGGTCAGGTTGCTGTGGGCAAAGGTACGGATCATCACCGCGTCGAGCATGCTCGACATGACGATGGCACAGTCGCCGATCGGCTCGCCACGGCCCAGTTGGGTATCACGTGGCGACAGGAAGATCGCCTGGCCGCCGAGCTGGATCATGCCGGCCTCGAAGGAGATCCGGGTGCGGGTCGAGGATTTCTCGAAAATCATCCCCAGGACGCGGTTTTTCAGAGGCTCGAACAGTACGCCGCGGTTACGCAGGTCCTTGAGCTCAACGCCTCGACGGATCACGCTGACCAGCTCTTCGGGCGTGCAATCCATCAGGGAGAGAAAGTGCCTTGCGCTCATCATTGACTACCTTTTTGCTACAAACCGCAGATGCTCAAAGCCTTGTTTGACGGAACAACGGGCGAGACCTGCGGCGTAAGCCGCACGGGGCGACGAAATAGGGGAAGGCGCGATCTTATAATTAAATGTCGCGTCTTACCAATAGGGCTACAGTTTTTAGGGAGTTTCAGAGGTGCTACGGGTTCACCGAGGTAGCGCTTTTGAAGCCTGTTTCCTGACAGCAGCGTCTCATTTGTACACCGGCCTCTCGGGGCTTGGCAATCAGGCGAGGCGGCAATGGTGCGCTGACAGTCGGTTTCTGACTTGCCGTTCCAGGTCTTGAGCAGCGTGTCGCCAGCCGGCACCGGGCTCGACGAACACGGGTGCCTGATTGGTGAGCTGACCGGCATTTGTG
The DNA here is from genome assembly GCF_053628995.1 of Pseudomonas sp. AP3_22 TE3818. Lineage (NCBI taxonomy): Bacteria > Pseudomonadati > Pseudomonadota > Gammaproteobacteria > Pseudomonadales > Pseudomonadaceae > Pseudomonas > Pseudomonas sp. AP3_22 TE3818. Next base: position 1,275,061 of record NZ_JBRJHL010000001.1, read on the forward strand.
TACCCCACGAGCAGATTGAAACCCTGCGGGAATCCAGTTACAGGCACCCCCCAGGCCGTCTTCGAATTGAACTCCGATATCCATCGGCTGGCCTGATAACCATCGATTCACAAGACGAACATCGCTGGCGCGGTGGCGGGTCTGGCGCCATAGTTTTGCTTCCGCGGCCAATGTTGCCCCGCCCATAACAAGACAGAGACTGGCCATGACCAAGACTCTCCATCATCGTGCGTGCCATTTGTGCGAAGCCATCTGTGGCCTGACCATCGAAACCACCGAGGTCGAAGGCGGTAACGTCCAGATCACATCGATCAAGGGCGACCCCCAGGATACATTCAGCCGTGGGCACATCTGTCCCAAGGCCGTTGCGTTGCAAGACATCCAGAACGATCCGGATCGCCTGCATCAGCCGATGCAGCGGGTGGGCAATGAATGGCAGCCCATCGAGTGGGACGCGGCATTCAATCTGGTCGCCGAACGCCTTGCCGCCATTCAGGAGCATCACGGACAAAATGCCGTGGCGGTCTATCAAGGCAACCCCAGCGTGCACAATTATGGGCTGATGACCCACAGCAATTACTTCCTCGGCCTGCTGAAAACCCGCAACCGGTTTTCTGCCACCTCGGTCGATCAATTGCCCCATCACCTGACCAGTCATTTGATGTACGGCCACGGTTTGCTGCTGCCAATCCCGGACATCGATCACACCGATTTCATGCTGATCCTGGGCGGCAACCCACTGGCTTCAAACGGCAGCATCATGACCGTGCCGGATGTGGAAAAACGTTTGAAGGCGATACAGGCTCGAGGTGGCAAAGTGGTGGTGGTCGATCCGCGCCGTAGTGAAACGGCGGCGATTGCCGATCAGCATCTGTTCGTGCGCCCTGGCGGCGATGCGGCATTGTTGTTCGGCCTGCTCAACACCTTGTTCGCTGAAGATTTGACCCGCGACAGCCATCTGCCCATAGACGGTCTGGAGGACGTGCGCAAGGCCGTCGCGCCGTTCACCGCCGAGGCCATGAGTCCGTTGTGCGCGGTGCCGGCCGAACAGATCCGCCAATTGGCGCGGGACTTCGCCGCGGCGCCCTCGGCTGTCTGTTATGGCCGCATGGGCGTCTCGACCCAAGCCTTCGGAACACTTTGTCACTGGGCGGTGCAGTTGATCAATCTGGTCACCGGCAACCTCGACCGCGTGGGAGGTGCCTTGTGCACCGAGCCGGCGGTGGATCTGGTGGCGACGACTTCGGGCGGACATTTCAATCTGTGGCAGAGCCGGGTTTCCGGGCGTCCGGAATACGCCGGAGAGCTGCCGGTCTCTGCGCTGGCCGAAGAGATGCTCACCGAAGGGGAAGGGCAAGTCCGGGCGCTGATCACCGTGGCGGGCAATCCGGTGCTGTCCACGCCCAATGGCCGAAAACTCGAGCAGGCGCTGGACGGGCTGGAGTTCATGGTCAGTATCGACTTGTACATCAATGAAACAACGCGTTACGCCGACCTGATCCTGCCGTCCACGTCGGCGCTGGAGAACGACCATTACGACACGACGTTCAACCTGTTTGCGGTGCGCAACGTCAGCCGTTTCAACCGCGCAATCCTCGCCAAACCCAAAGGTGCACTGCACGACTGGGAGATCTTCGTCGGGCTGGCCAAGGCATTTGCCGCCAGGACCGGCAAAGAGTTGAAGCCGACCATCGCCCCGGCGCAAATGATCGATCGCGGCCTGCGCATGGGGATGTACGGGGACACTTCAGAGCACAAGCTGTCGCTGGCGACTTTGTTCGATCATCCCCATGGTGTCGATCTTGGCGCGCTCAAGCCTAACCTTGCACCGCGCCTGAAGACTGCCAATCAACGCATCCAGGCCGCGCCGGCGGCGATTCTCGCTGACCTGGCGCGCTTCGCCGCCTTGAAGGCGCCGGCCGCCGACGAGTTGTTGATGATTGGCCGCCGGCATGTACGCAGCAACAACTCATGGATGCATAACTATCATCGGTTGGTGAAGGGCAAGCCACGTCACCAGTTGCTGATGCATCCGGACGATCTGGTCAGTCGCGGGCTCAGTGACGGACAGCGTGTTCGGGTCAGTTCGCGGGTGGGTGTGATCGAGGTCGAAGTGCTGGGCAGTCTTGATATGATGAAAGGCGTGGTCAGCCTGCCGCACGGCTGGGGGCACGCGCGGCCGGGCGTGCAAATGTCGATTGCCAGCAGCCAGCCGGGCTCCAGCGCCAATGATCTGACCGACGACTGCCAGCTTGACGAACTGTCGGGAAATGCCGCGCTCAACGGCGTGCCAGTGACCGTGGCGGCGGCTTGAATCTGTCTGACGGAGAGACCGAGCAGGGCGCTCGGCTTTCCGTTACAATGCGCCACCGTGCCGACCCATGAGTCGGAAAGTTCAGCCGAGGTGCTCCATGGATATCATCGAAACGATTAAAGAGCAGATTGCCAACAACACCATTCTGCTTTACATGAAAGGCTCGCCAAATGCCCCGCAGTGCGGCTTCTCCGCGAAAGCTGCACAGGCCGTGATGGCGTGTGGTGAAAAGTTTGCGTACGTGGACATCCTGCAGAACCCGGAAATCCGCGCCAACCTGCCAAAATACGCCAACTGGCCAACCTTCCCGCAACTGTGGGTTGCCGGTGAGCTGGTCGGCGGTAGCGACATCATGACTGAAATGGCCGCTGACGGTTCGCTGCAGAGCCTGATCAAGGACGCCGCCGCCAAGGCCGCTGCTCCAAAGACCGAAGCCTGATTCGCTTTCTGTAGGAGCGAGCTCGCTCGCGATGGACTAAAGAACGCCGCGGGGAACCAGATTTCCCGCGTTATCGCTGACCACCATCGTCGGAACGCCGCCCGGAGCAAGCTCGCTCCTACAGAGACAACAGGTATTAAAAAGCCCCGCCACTCGAAAGAGGGCGGGGCTTTTCATTGCGTCTGTAGGAGCTGCCGCCGGCTGCGATCTTTTGATCCTGGAAAATCAAAAGATCGCAGCATCTGCAGCTCCTACTCGTCTTCGCCCATCTGCGATTGCAGGTAGTTTTCGAGACCGATCTTGTCGATCAGGCCCAGCTGGGTTTCCAGCCAGTCGATATGTTCTTCTTCGGATTCGAGGATATCTTCAAGCAGCTCACGGCTGCCGAAGTCGCCAACTTTTTCGCAATGCGCGATAGCCACTTTCAGGTCGGCATGGCCGGTTTTCTCAATACGCAGGTCACACTCCAGCATTTCCTTGGTGTGCTCGCCGATGTGCAGCTTGCCCAGGTCCTGGACGTTCGGCAGGCCTTCAAGGAACAGGATCCGCTTGATCAGCTTGTCTGCGTGCTTCATTTCGTCGATGGATTCGTGGTACTCGTGCTTGCCGAGCTTGTTCAGGCCCCAATCTTCGTACATGCGCGCATGCAGGAAGTATTGATTGATCGCGACCAGCTCATTGGCAAGGATCTTGTTGAGATGCTGGATGACTGTAACGTCGCCTTTCATGATGGGGTCCTGCCCTTTATTAGCTGTCAATAGAGCAGAGAGTTTGAGCCGCGTATTTAATAGTGTCAAACCTAAGTTATTGAAACTTAAATGAAAATTAATCGGAATAAGAATGTTTGTGTTCCGCGTCTAGATCATAACTAGTTGATTTTGAGACATAAAAAAACCGGACATATGTCCGGTTCTTTGAAATTCGATAGTTAAGCCGCTGTAAATTCTGCTGGATAGGGAATTGCAGCCTGGGCCGTTTGCAGTTTGGTCAGGGTCTCGCGGACCACTTCCTTGGCAAGACAGGCACATTTTCCGCATTGGCTGGCCACACCGGTAGCCGCACGGACTTCCTTGTAGCTGCAGCATCCTTCATAGATCGCATCGCGGATTTGACCGTCGGTGACGCCAGTGCAGAGGCAGACATACATAAGGAAGGACCGTCGCTGATTGTGACTCAATTGCGATGGATCTTAATGTTAACGAGAATGATTGTCAAAGTGGTTTCAGGGTACTTTTCGTCATAAGCGAGGGTGGCTGACGAACGGTCTATACGGCAAACCGGTGATACAAAACCGTCGGGGATTTCATCGTACCGGGAAAAAACAGCTAAGCCAGCTCAAATACGCGGTGTATGATGACCGGTCTTTTGCGACCGGGGTTCGTGTCACAGGGCTGTCGCCTCCGGGTGGCAGGCTGATGCGAACCCTGTTTCTCACGCTATTACACCAGGAGATATCCAATGAGCGTACTCGTAGGCAAACAAGCCCCTGACTTCACCGTACCGGCCGTACTCGGCAATGGCGAGATCGTAGACAGCTTCACCCTGTCTTCGGCGATCAAAGGCAAATACGGCCTGGTGTTCTTCTACCCGCTGGACTTCACCTTCGTTTGCCCGTCCGAGCTGATCGCTCTGGACAACCGCATGTCCGAGTTCAAGGCACGCAACGTTGAAGTGGTCGCTGTATCGATCGACTCGCACTTCACCCACAACGCCTGGCGCAACACCCCGGTCAACAACGGCGGCATCGGCGAAGTTCGCTACACCATGGCTGCCGACATCAAGCAGGAAATCATGAAAGCCTACGACGTTCAGTCCGCTGACGGCGTGGCGTTCCGTGGCGCGTTCCTGATCGACGACAAAGGCGTTGTCCGTTCGCAGATCATCAACGACCTGCCGCTGGGCCGTAACATGGAAGAGCTGCTGCGTCTGGTCGATGCTCTGCAATTCCACGAAGAGCACGGCGAAGTCTGCCCTGCCAACTGGAAGAAAGGCGACAAAGGCATGAACGCTTCGCCAGAAGGCGTTGCGGCATACCTGACCGAGCACGCTGCCGCTCTGTAAGGCGCACGCTGCAGGTAAAAAAAACCGGCCATCGAGGCCGGTTTTTTTATGCGCGGAATAACGCCGGGACTGTGTAGGAGCGAGCTTGCTCGCGATGACCTCAAGAACACCGCTGGGTGTCAGGTTCCCCGCGTTATCGTTAACGACCATCGCGAGCAGGCTCGCTCCTACACAAAGCCATCAATCGTTGAAATCTTCCCAGCCACCCATCTGTTTCCAGCGATTGACGATGCCGCAGAACAGCTCTGCCGTCTTCTCGGTGTCATAGCGCGCCGAGTGGGCCTCACGACCGTCGAAGTCGATGTCCGCTGCCTGACACGCCTTGGCCAGCACGGTCTGGCCGTAGGCCAGGCCAGCGAGCGTCGCGGTATCGAAACTGGAGAACGGATGGAACGGATTGCGCTTCATGTCCAGGCGCGCAACCGCCGCGTTCAGGAAGCCAAGGTCGAAGCTGCTGTTATGCCCGACCAGGATCGCCCGTTTGCAACCGTTGGCCTTGAGGGCCTTGCGCACGCCGCGGAAGATATCGTTCAGAGCAGACTCTTCACTCACGGCCATGCGCAGCGGGTGATCGAGCTTGATCCCGGTGAATTCCAGGGCCGCCGCTTCGATGTTCGCGCCTTCGAATGGCTCGACCCGGAAAAAGTAGGTGTGATCCGGGTAGACAAAACCCTTTTCATCCATGGCGATGGTGGTCGCGGCGATTTCCAGCAGGGCATCGGTGGCCGAGTTGAAGCCACCGGTTTCTACGTCGACGACAACCGGCAGGTAACCACGAAACCTGGCAGCCATTGGATGACGGGAACCGCCACCGCCGCCATTGCCTTCCAGTTCGTCGTCGAAATGGTCTTCACTCACGCGTGTTCCTCCAGCAGGCGCCAGCGCAGTTTTTCACCGGCGCGCAGCGGGATAACGGTCAGCTCGCCAAACGGCAGGCTGGCAGGGGCGGTCCATTCTTCGCGGACCAGGGTGATGCGATCGGTGTTGGCCGGCAGGCCATAGAAACGCGGGCCGTTGAGGCTGGCGAAGGCTTCGAGCTTGTCCAGCGCATTGCGCTGTTCGAACGCTTCGGCGTACATCTCGATCGCCGCATAAGCGGTGTAGCAGCCGGCGCAACCACAAGCGGCTTCCTTGGCGTGCTGGGCGTGGGGGGCCGAGTCGGTGCCGAGGAAGAATTTTTCGCTGCCGCTGGTGGCGGCGTCGAGCAGGGCTTCCTGGTGCGTATTGCGCTTGAGGATCGGCAGGCAGTAGAAATGCGGCCGAATCCCGCCCACCAGCATGTGGTTGCGGTTGTACAGCAGGTGATGCGCGGTGATGGTTGCGCCCACGTTGGCCGAAGCCGAGTTGACGAACTGCACGGCGTCAGCGGTGGTGATGTGTTCGAACACCACCTTGAGCGTCGGGAAACGCTCGACCACACGACGCATGTGCTCGTCGATGAAGATTTTTTCGCGGTCGAACACGTCGACATCGCCACGGGTGACTTCACCGTGGATCAGCAACGGCATCCCGACTTCGGCCATGGCCTCGAGTGCAGGAAAAATCTTGTCGATGCTGGTAACACCAGAGTCCGAGTTGGTGGTCGCGCCGGCCGGGTACAGCTTGGCGGCGTGCACGAATCCGCTGGCCTTGGCCTCGCGGATTTCTTCAGGCTGGGTGCGGTCGGTCAGGTACAGGACCATCAGCGGTTCGAACGGGCTGCCGGCCGGGCGGGCAGCGAGAATCCGCTGGCGATAGCCGTCGGCTTCGGCCGCGTTGCGCACCGGTGGAACCAGGTTGGGCATGATGATGGCGCGGCCAAAGGTGCGCGCGACATCCGCGACGGTATTGGTCAACACGGCACCATCGCGAAGATGAATGTGCCAGTCGTCGGGACGCAGCAGGGTCAGGCGGTCGGACATGAGGGGATTCCAGGCGGGTCAAACTCAAGGGAATGCTACCGGAAAAGACTCTTGCAGGCACTCGCTATCAAGTTTTGCCGCCAGCTTCCGATATCCAACAGGTATGCCGTAAACATGTGTGTGTCGGTCTTTTTGTTGTAGAAGCCAGTGGAGCCTCCCGTGCGCCAGCGTTATTTAGCCTTGCTCAGTGTGTTTGCCAGCCTTCCCGCGATGGCGCTCACTTTTCAGACCCGCCTGGAGAGCATTGAGTGGACGGTCGAAGGCGACAAATTCGAATGCCGCCTGGCGCAGCCGATTACCGACTTCGGTTCGGGTGAGTTCGTGCGCAAGGCCGGTGAGCAGGCAACGTTTCGTCTGAAAGCCTATAACCCGATGATGGGCGGAGGTTCGGCGACCTTGCTGGCCGCTGCCGCACCGTGGCAACCGGGGCGTGACGATATCAACCTGGGCACGGTGAGAATCGGCAGCGGCAACGTGTTGTTCAACAGTTCACAGCTGCAGGCCGGACGCCTGATCAGCGGACTGATGGACGGTCGCAGCCCGGTGGTTCGCCATTCCTCGGGGGATGGCCGGGTGTCGGAAGTGCGCTTGCTGCCGGTCAGGTTCACCCAGGCGTTTGCCGATTATCAAGGCTGCGTGGCCAAACTGTTGCCGCAGAACTTCGAGCAGGTGAAACAATCCCAAATCGGCTTCCCTGGCGGCGGAATCGAGCTCGACAGTGCCGCGAAAGCCAAGCTGCAGGTCATGCTGGAGTACATGAAGGCTGATCCGACGGTCAATCACATCGAGCTTGACGGTCACTCCGACAACAGCGGCAACCGCCTGACCAATCGCGACCTGTCGCGGCGCCGGGCCCTGGCAGTGATGGAGTTCTTCAAGGTCAACGGCATCCAGGAGTCGCAAATCACCCTGCGTTTCCATGGCGAACGTTATCCGCTGGCGCCCAATACCAACAACGCCAACCGTGCGAAGAACCGTCGGGTAGCGGTACGCCTGGAGCGGGGAGCGCCCGCGGAACAAGTCGCCCCGCAAGCGACGAAAGCGGCCAATTCGGCAACTTCCTGACTCTTTGGTCATCGTCGCGCTCTCGACAGATTCTGTCGCTTGGTCGTCATAAGCTGTCGCGCCTCTGTAAATTATCCTGCATGAGCGGTAGACTTCACGGCTTTCCGTAGAACCCCGTGGAGTGATGGCATGGCGGACGTAAACAAGGTCGTTCTGGCGTATTCCGGCGGCCTGGACACTTCGGTGATCCTCAAGTGGCTGCAGGATACTTATAACTGTGAAGTGGTGACCTTCACCGCTGACCTGGGTCAGGGCGAAGAGGTCGAACCTGCACGCGCCAAGGCTCAGGCCATGGGCGTCAAAGAGATCTATATCGACGACTTGCGCGAAGAGTTCGTGCGCGATTTCGTTTTCCCGATGTTCCGCGCCAACACCGTTTATGAAGGCGAGTACCTGCTGGGTACTTCCATCGCTCGTCCGCTGATCGCCAAGCGCCTGATCGAAATCGCCAACGAAACCGGCGCCGACGCCATTTCCCATGGCGCCACCGGCAAGGGCAACGACCAGGTTCGTTTCGAATTGGGCGCGTACGCCTTGAAGCCTGGCGTGAAAGTGATTGCCCCCTGGCGTGAGTGGGACCTGCTGTCCCGTGAGAAGCTGATGGACTACGCCGCGAAGCACGCGATCCCGATCGAGCGTCACGGCAAGAAGAAATCCCCGTACTCCATGGATGCCAACCTGCTGCACATCTCCTATGAAGGCGGCGTGCTGGAAGACACCTGGACCGAGCACGAAGAAGACATGTGGCGCTGGACCGTTTCCCCGGAAAACGCTCCGGACAAGCCGCAGTACCTGGAGCTGACCTACCGCAACGGCGACATCGTCGCGCTGGATGGCGTCGAAATGACGCCGGCCACCGTGCTGGCGACCCTGAACCGTATCGGTGGCGAGCACGGTATCGGCCGTCTCGACATCGTCGAGAACCGCTATGTGGGCATGAAGTCCCGTGGCTGCTACGAAACCCCTGGCGGCACCATCATGCTGCGTGCCCACCGTGCGATCGAATCGATCACCCTGGACCGCGAAGTGGCTCACCTCAAGGACGAGTTGATGCCCAAGTACGCCAGCCTGATCTACACCGGCTACTGGTGGAGCCCTGAGCGTCTGATGCTGCAACAGATGATCGATGCGTCCCAGGTCAACGTGAACGGCGTTGTGCGCCTGAAACTGTACAAGGGCAATGTGATTGTCACTGGTCGCAAGTCCGACGACTCGCTGTTCGACGCCAACATCGCGACCTTCGAAGAAGATGGCGGCGCCTACAACCAGGCGGATGCTGCGGGCTTCATCAAGCTCAACGCCCTGCGCATGCGCATTGCGGCGAACAAAGGCCGGAAGCTGTTCTGAGACCTTTGAACTCGTGATGGAAGCCTGGCCTCGTCCTCGACGAGGTCAGGCACCTGAAAACGGGGTGTGATGCCAGTTACTGCGTTGTCGGGTGCATTCGTTGTCGCTGACGGTTTTCTGTCTTTCTCCTTCCAATGGGCTGTCCTGTTCTACGCGTTGTTGTTTGCCGGTTGTCCGGCTTGATCAATGACCGTCAACCGGTGCGAGACCGGATCGTAGGCAATGTAGAAGGCGGAGCAGTGCTTCGTGGTCTGCCTGGAATGTTTGAGCGCACTGGCCTTCAGTAAGGTCTCTGAAATGGCACAAGTGACAAACAGAATCACGTACGCCATCTTTTCCCGCGGCTTCTTGATTTTTTCCAGCAGCGTTTCAAATTCGACCTCCTGGCTCATCCAGCGTGTATCAACGATGCACAGGTCTTTTACAAATTCCGGCAACTGAAGTTGATGCTGAACGAAGACGGTGCTGTGCAGGCCGATCTCCGTTGGCGGGTCCTGTGCACCGCAGGGCGACCGAGCTGACGGCTGGCCGTTCGTTGACGTTTCCATAGCGGGATTCGCTGACGACTTCCCGGACGCTTTTTTTTCCGACCGCCCAGCATCTTCCATCGCCTTCATGAAATGTTTTCCCTTTTCAAAGTCGGAAGGCGCATACAGTGATCGGTAGTTGAAGTTGAGTGTCGCGAAAAAAAGCAAAAGTAAATAAAACGGAAAGCTGATTAGAAACCAGACATAGAGTTCTCTTTCCTCTTGGTCAAGGAAGGGGAGGGAAACGGCAGCCGAAGTTTCAGAGAGTGCTGCGAATATCGCAATGATTGTCATTGGGTTGGTGATTAGCTTTCTGTCATGTTCTGTGCTCATGTTGGGTTCTCATTTCCTGAATGGTTTTTAAGGTTTGTTTGATGTAGTGATTTTAGAGTTTTGGAAGGTTGCTGGTAATGTTTTAATCATTGCTCAAAAAATATAATTTGCTGTAAGAGTAATTGGATGCCTGGTGTGTGATATTTCTGGTGTGAATGTTAAGTGCGAAAATATCAGTTACGTTTTAGCGCAGAAGTAGATACTTGTGTTTGTCAGGGCACGGCCGTTCACGCTGGCTTTTGGAAAATTCTGGTCGTAAATCGATAGAGCCGATTGCTGAAAACAGCGCCACCATGACGCTGATACAGTTTTCAACTCATTCCGTTCGAGGGATTTTTGTAGGAGAAATCCGTGTTGTTTGTAGGGTATGTCTCTTGGTGTGGGTGGTTGGAAGGGGCGACATGCCATGGGTGAAACGACTAGGCTATTGTGCGGGCTCTAAAAATTCGAACAGCGAAAATTGGACTTGCCCATGAATAAAGTGCTGATCGTGGATGATCACCCCGTCATTCGTCTTGCGGTACGTATGCTAATGGAACGTCATGGCTACGAAGTTATTGCAGAAACCGATAATGGTGTGGATGCACTGCAACTAGCCCGTGAACTTACGCCGGATATTGTCATTCTGGATATCGGGATTCCGAAGCTGGACGGGTTGGAAGTCATCGCACGTTTGTCTTCGACTTCAATGCCGATGAAAGTGCTGATCCTGACTTCCCAGGCACCGGGGCATTTTTCCATGCGTTGCATGCAATCCGGTGCGGCCGGTTATGTCTGCAAACAACAAGACCTGACGGAGTTGCTCAGTGCAATAAAGGCCGTGTTGTCAGGCTACAGTTACTTTCCCAATCAAGCCTTGCATACCGTACGTTGCAGTTTGGGGAACGCCAGTGAGGCCGACATGGTTGATCGGTTGTCGGGGCGGGAAATGATGGTCCTGCAGCAATTGGCCAGAGGGAAGACCAATAAGGAAATTGCCGATGGAATGTTTCTCAGCAATAAAACAGTCAGTACTTACAAGACCCGCCTGTTGCTCAAACTCAATGCAAGGTCCTTGGTCGATTTGATCGAACTGGCACAACGCAATGGCTTGGTGTGATGGCGTAACTGCGCGACAAGGGGCGTTTACCGGAGTATGGCACTTAAAAAAAAGCCTCCGTTTCGGGAGGCTTTCAGGTGTCATAAGTCAAAATCGTAGTCGGCCAATTGCTTTTGCAGTCGGCGCTCCTCCAGCAGATTGTCGATGGTGCGGCGTTTGCTCAGATTAGTTTTCGCTACTTCAACCACCGGCTCGGCGTCATCGGTTTCGGCGGTGGTGAAGTCGTCTTCTACGTCCAATTGCTCTTTGCCAGTACTCATTTAGTTGCTCCAGGCTAAGAAGGCCTTTGGCGCTCCTTATATCGACAATCTCCCGGCGGGTAAAAAAGATTTTTTCAATCGACAATTCAATAATCCCAATAGCGCCTCAATCGTCGGAGGTTTTGTGCTTGTATTCGCACAAGTCCTCGATCCGGCAGCTTCCGCATCGGGGCTTGCGGGCGAGGCAGACATAGCGGCCGTGAAGGATCAGCCAGTGATGGGAGTCGAGCAGATACTCCCTGGGCACGAATTTCATCAGTTTTTTCTCGACGTCCACCACATTTTTGCCGGGCGCAATGCCGGTGCGGTTACTGACCCTGAAAATATGCGTGTCGACAGCCATGGTCAGCTGACGGAATGCCGTATTGAGTACCACATTGGCGGTTTTGCGGCCGACGCCGGGCAGCGCTTCCAGCTCTTCGCGGGTTTGCGGCACTTCACCGGCATGACGCTCGACCAGCAACCGGCAGGTTTCGATCACGTTTTTCGCTTTGCTGTTGTACAGGCCGATGGTCTTGATGTACTCCGACAGTCCCTCGACACCCAGGGCATGGATCGCTGCCGGGGTATTGGCGACCGGGAACAGCTTGGCGGTGGCCTTGTTGACGCCGACGTCGGTCGACTGCGCCGAGAGAATCACGGCAATCAGCAATTCGAACGGTGAGGAATAGGCCAGTTCGGTCTTGGGTTCCGGGTTGTCTTCGTGCAGCCTGCGGAAAATTTCCAGACGTTTTGCGGCATTCATGGGCAGTGCGTTTCCTCGTAGGCAATCAATGGGTGGGTTTGGGGCGCCAGGCCTGCCAGGCGGCGATCAGCAGTCCGAGCAGAATGAACCCGCCAGGGACCAATGTGGCCAGGCGCAGACCGCCATCGACCACCAGCACCCAGCCTTGCCAGTCAGTGTGCGTTGCACCGGACAGCCACGATAGTCGGTTTCCAAGGGTTGCGTTGCCGATGAGTTCGCGCAGCAGCCCCATAGCGATCATCAGCGTGACAAACAGCCCACTGAGTCGCAGGCGCTGGGGCCAGCCGTTCTGAAAGAACCCGGTGTGCTCCAGTACGACGCATTGCAAGGCGATCATGGCGCCATAAAACCCCAGATGCTGCTGCCATTGCAGCGACCAGGCTTGTGCCAAGAGTTCAGTGCAACTGGTGAGCGTGGCGGCCAACAGAACGCTGGCCGGCAAGCGGGCCGTCGGGACCAGTCGGGGTCGCAGGGCGCCCATGGCCAGGCTGAACAACTGGGTCACCAGCATGAACATCAGGCACAGGCCAAGTGCGGCCATCAGCGAGTGGGTGGCGCCGATCAGCGGCGTCAGCATCAGGGCGTTGCGCAGCGTCGATGAGTTATCCATGGGCAGGGTTCCCGAGCAGTTGTTGCCGGTGTTCATCAAAGTAGCGCAAGGCATCGTGCACGGCATTGATCACTGCTCTTGAGGTGATGGTCGCGCCTGCGATCTGATCGAACTGCCCCTGATCCTTTTTCAGCGCCCAACCGCTGTCAGCGGGTTCTGTTCGGGATTTTCCGGAAAAAATCCGCAGCCAGCCATCGGGCCAGTCGGCGATTCGTGCCCCCAGCCCAGGTGTTTCCGACTGTTTGAGGGTTTTGACGCCCAGCAACCTGCCATTGGCATCGACAGCGATCAGTAGCTCGATGGCACCGGTGTAGCCGAGGGTTTGACTGCGCAGCAACACCGCGACGGGTTGCTCGCCCCGGGTCGCCAGATAGCCGCCCAGCAAGGTGCTGTTTGCCAGGGTGGTTGTTTCGATCCTGATGGGGTGGTCGAGAGGTTGATTGTCGTAGCTGTCTGACGGTATCAGGTCGAGCAGATTCCGGCTGTCGAGCAGGCGCTGTTCGGCTGCAATGCGCGGCGCGCTGCCGAGTTGCACGAAGTACGTCACACCCATGCCCAGTGCGGCCAACACCACCAGAAGCGCGATGCTTGATGTCCGGCTCATGACGCCTCCGGCTGTTGTCTGGCCGCCACGAACCGCTCCAGCGCCGGCACGCACAGGTTCATCAACAGCACGGCAAAGGCGATACCGTCCGGATAGCCGCCCCAGGTACGAATCAGATAAGTCAGGAGCCCGACGCCGACGCCAAACAGGAGTTTCGCCCCAGGGCTTCTGGCACCGGACACCGGTTCGGTAATGATGAAGAACGCCCCCAGCATGGTCGCACCGGTCAGCAGGTGAAACAGCGGCGAGCCATGGGAGTCGGAGCCCGACCCGTTCCAGCACAGCAGGCTGATGACGAACAGGCTGGCCAGCATGCCGACCGGTGCATGCCAGCTGATCACTCTTCGTTGCAGGAGAAACATTCCGCCGGCGAGAAACGCCAGGTTCACCCACTCCACACCGCGCCCGCCGTAGTGGCCGAATGCCGGATTGCCGGCAAACAGTTCATCCATGGTCAGGCTTCTGTTGATCCGCAGGCTGTCCAGCGCCGTGGCCTGCACCCACGCATCCGGTGCCTGGCCGAATCCGAACACTTGCTGCAAGCCACTCAACAGGTCCATGCCATGGGGCGATGGCCAATAGGTCATGGGTTGGGGAAAGGCCACCAGCACCAGAGCAAATCCGAGCATCGCCGGGTTGAAGGGATTCGAGCCAACGCCGCCATACAAGTGCTTGCCGAAAATCATCGCAAAGGCAGCAGCACTGAGGGTCAGCCACCATGGGCAGTAAGGCGGCAGCGCCAGTGCCAGCAAGGTGGCACTGACCAACGCGCTACCGTCACTCAGGGTTGGCATCAGCGGTCGCTTGCGCCATTGCACGACGGCAGCTTCAACGGCCAGCGCAGCCGCAGCCGCCAGAACCAGGTTGATCAACACGCCCCAGCCGTATAGCCAGAACGCCGCGAGCAGTCCCGGCAGCGTGGCCAGCAACACCAGCTTCATGGCCTGCTGCAGGCGCTCATCAACGGTTTCAAGGGCTGGCATGGGCGTTCACCTGGCGTTCGGCTTCGCCGAGTGCGCGCTCCAGGGCTTCGATGTGCTCCGCCGGTGCTTCATTGGCCTGAGCCTTCTTGAGTTCGGCACGGCGCATGGCCAACTGGATCTTGGCCCGTTTCAGGTCGGCATCATTTGACGACACTGTTGCGACCGTCGGCGCAGGGGCAGGTGGCGCGGTGCTTTCCAGTTGCGCCAGGTTTTGTTCGGCGTCTTCGAACTGCTGTTGCAGGACAATCAACTGCGATTGTTGTTCGAAGGTCGGTGGATGTCCGAAGGCTTTCAGCGATTTGTTCAGCTGTGCCCGACTCATCGCCACATCGATCTTCGCCTTTTTCAGCGCGGCATCGGCAGTGGCGGCTTTCTGTGCGCGGACGCGCTCGAGGGCGGCCTGTACCGGGTCGACTACCGCTTCGCTAGGTTGGGTGGCACGTTGCCGGGCCTGGCGTTCGGCGATTTTCTGTTGCTCTTCGCGCTGCAAGCGGGCATTGCGCTGTTCGAAGCGGCGCCGCGCGTGATCGCGCTTGAGGGCACGGGCCTGCTGCGCTTGCGGTGTGAGGGCCAGCCCCCCGACAACCGGCAATACGGTGTCCAGCGGCAGCGGGCGCATTTCGATGCAGTCCACCGGGCAGGGTGCTACACAGAGGTCGCAACCGGTGCACTCATCGATGATCACCGTGTGCATCAGCTTGGCCGCCCCAACGATGGCATCGACCGGGCAGGCCTGAATGCACTTGGTGCAACCTATACACTCGGCTTCGCGGATATAGGCGATCTGTGCAGGTGCCGAGCCGCGAGTGATGTCCAGCTCCAGCACCGGCACCTTCAGCAATTCAGCCAGGGCCGCGATGGTTTCGTTGCCGCCGGGCGGGCACTTGTTGATCGGCTCTCCGCTGGCAATGCCTTCGGCGTACGGCTTGCACCCGGGGTGGCCGCACTTGCCGCATTGGGTTTGCGGCAAGAGTGCGTCGATGAGTTGAATCAGACTCATGTTTTGATCAGTCCGCTGAATCCGAGAAAAACCACTGCGATCAGGCCGGCACCGATCAGGTCGATCGACAGGCCGCGAAAGGGCAGGGGCACATCGTTGTCGGCCGTGCGTTCACGCAAATCAGTGAACAGGCTCAACACCAGCCAGAAGCCCAACCCGGCACCCAGGCTCAAGGCTATGGCGTGAAACAAGCCTTTGTCCTCCTGAACATTGAGCAAGGCCACGCCGAGTACGCCGGCATTGCCCAGCAGCAACGGCCAGAGGCCTTCGAACGACAGTGTCGAAAACACCCGCGCCAGCAGCTTCAGCAACGGGCCGATCAGCAACACGCTCAATGGCAGAAACACAAACAGACGCAGCGCCGTCAATTGCAGCGGCATCAGCAGCCAGTGATAGAGCGCGTAGCCGAGCATGCCCACGATCAGCATCAGGCATGTCGTCGCAATGCCCAGGGCATGGACCTGGCGGCGTTGGCTGCCCAGCAGCGGATCGACGCCCAGCGGCCAGTGCAACACAAGGTTGTTGATCAAGGCGGCGCTGATAAGCGTAAGCAGGATTTCGGTCATTGTTTGTGCCGGCAGTTTTGTAGGAGCGAGCTTGCTCGCGATGGACTCAAGAGCGCTGCGTTCAATCTATGGACACGCGTAATTGTTAATGACCATCGCGAGCGAGCTCGCTCCTACAGGAGACGCTCTAAAAAGAGTAGGCATTATCCGGCAAGGCGGGAGGGTGGGCCAGACATGAAAATCCCACAGTCGCGCCAGGCACGGCTGTGGGATCGATTTGCCGCAGATCTTACTTGATGCGCTGACCCGGCTTGGCGCCGCTGTCAGGGCTGAGCAGGTAGATCTCTTCACCGCCAGGACCGGCTGCCATCACCATGCCTTCGGAGATGCCGAACTTCATTTTCCGTGGCTTGAGGTTGGCGATCATCATGGTCAGGCGGCCATCGAGCTTGGACGGGTCCGGGTAAGCGCTCTTGATTCCGGAGAACACGTTGCGTTGCTCGTCACCGATGTCCAGGGTCAGGCGCAGCAGCTTGTCGGCGCCCTCCACGTGTTCGGCCTTGACGATCAGCGCGACGCGCAAATCGACCGCTGCGAAGGTGTCGAACTCGATTTCCGGCGACAGAGGATCCTTGGCCAGTTCGCCATTGCCGGCAGGTGCGGCTTCGCCGGTGTCGGTCTGGCTGGCGGTCAGGTCTTCTTTCGAGGCGTCGGTCATGGCTTGTACCTTGACCGGGTCGATGCGGGTCATCAGCGGCTTGAACTCGTTCAACTGATGGTTGGCGAGCAAGGTCGCGTGGTCGTTCCAGGTCAGCGGTGCGACGTTGAGGAACGCCTCGGCGTCGGCGGCCAGCAGCGGCAGCACGGGCTTGAGGAAGATCACCAACTGGCGGAACAGGTTGACGCCGGTGGCGCAGATGGCCTGGACTTCATCCTGCTTGCCTTCCTGCTTGTTCAGCGACCACGGAGCCTTGTCGGCGATCCAGGCGTTGGCGCGGTCGGCCAGGCCCATGATCTCGCGCATGGCGCGGGCGAAGTCGCGGGCTTCGTAGGCATCGGCAATGCCTGGCGCGGCGGCCAGGAATGCTTCGGTCAACTCAAGCGCGGCGTTGGTGTCGACCATCACGCCGGCATTGCCTTTGTGAATGAACCCGGCGCAACGGCTGGCGATGTTGACGACCTTGCCCACCAGGTCAGAGTTGACCTTCTGCACGAAGTCCTCGAGGTTCAGGTCGAGGTCGTCGACGCCACGGCCGAGCTTGGACGCGTAGTAATAGCGCAGGTATTCCGGCGACAGGTGATCCAGGTAGGTGCGGGCCTTGATGAACGTGCCGCGGGACTTGGACATCTTCTGGCCGTTGACGGTCAGGTAGCCATGCACGTTGATCCCGGTCGGCTTGCGGTAGCCGGCGCCTTCGAGCATGGCTGGCCAGAACAGTGCGTGGAAGTTGACGATGTCCTTGCCGATGAAGTGGTACAGCTCGGCGGTGGAGTCCTTGCCCCAGAACGCGTCGAAGTCCAGTTCCGGCGTGCGGTTGCACAGGTTCTTGAAGCTGGCCATGTAGCCGATCGGCGCATCCAGCCACACGTAGAAGTACTTGCCCGGCTCGTCGGGGATCTCGAAGCCGAAGTACGGCGCATCGCGGGAGATGTCCCACTGTTGCAGGCCGGCATCCAGCCATTCGGCGATCTTGTTGGCCACGGCATCCTGCAGGGTGCCGCTGCGGGTCCAGGTTTGCAGCATGGCCTGGAAGTCCGGCAGCTTGAAGAAGAAGTGCTGGGAATCCTTGAGCACCGGGGTGGCGCCGGAGATTGCCGACTTCGGATCCTTCAGGTCGGTTGGCGCGTAGGTCGCGCCGCATTTTTCGCAGTTGTCGCCGTACTGGTCTTCGGTGCCGCATTTCGGACAGGTGCCCTTGATGAAGCGGTCGGCCAGGAACATTTTCTTTTCCGGGTCGAAATACTGGGTGATCGAGCGCGTGGCGATGTGCCCGGCGTCACGCAGCTTCAGGTAGATCTGGCTCGACAGCTCACGGTTTTCTTCAGCGTGAGTGGAGTGGAAATTGTCGAAGTCCACCAGGAACTCGGCAAAGTCGGCGCTGTGTTCAGCCTGGACGTTGGCGATCAGTTGTTCCGGGGTGATGCCTTCCTTTTCCGCGCGCAGCATGATCGCCGAACCGTGGGCGTCGTCGGCGCAGACATAGATGCATTGATTGCCGCGGTGCTTCTGGAAGCGCACCCACATATCGGTCTGGATGTATTCCAGCATGTGGCCAAGATGGATCGAACCATTGGCATAGGGCAGGGCGCTGGTGACGAGGATCTTGCGTGGCTCGGACATGGGGCTCGGCTACTTGATGAAACGGAGGTCGGCCACTATAAAGCGCTGGCGCATATTTTTCATCCTGTGAGCCTGTTTCATTGGATGAGCAGCCAGAAAAGATCGCAGCCTGCGGCAGCTCCTATAGGGAATCGGCGTACATCTGCAGGAGCTGCCGAAGGCTGCGATCTTTTGAGGTACGATACCCATCATCTTTTCCAGTCCTGTTTTCGGAGTTGCCCATGAGCGCCGTCAATCGCGCAGCGGTGGAAGCCGTCCTTCGCCAATACACCGACCCTTACCTGAATCAGGACCCTGTCAGCGCCGGGTGCGTGCGCAACATCGACATCCAGGGCGACCGCGTCAGCGTCCAGCTCGAATTGGGTTACGCCGCCGGTCTGTTCAAGAGTGGCTGGGCGCAGATGCTGGAGATGGCCATTCAAGGCCTGGATGGCGTGTCGAGTGCCAAAGTTGATATCACCAGCGTGATCGCCGCGCACAAGGCCCAGGCGCAGATCCCGGGGCTGGCCAACGTCAAGAACGTCGTGGCCGTGGCGTCCGGCAAGGGTGGCGTGGGCAAATCCACCACCGCGGCCAACCTGGCCCTGGCCCTGGCTCGCGAAGGCGCCAAGGTCGGTATTCTCGATGCGGACATCTACGGTCCGAGCCAGGGCATCATGTTTGGTATCCCGGAGCGTACCCGTCCTGAGGTCAAGGATCAGAAATGGTTCGTTCCGCTCAAGTCCCATGGCGTCGAAGTGATGTCCATGGCCTTCCTCACCGATGACAACACACCAATGGTCTGGCGTGGTCCGATGGTCTCCGGCGCCTTGCTGCAACTGGTGACCCAAACCGCGTGGGGCGACCTGGACTACCTGGTCATCGACATGCCGCCGGGTACCGGTGACATCCAGCTGACCCTGGCGCAGAAAGTGCCGGTGGCCGGTGCAGTCATCGTGACCACTCCGCAGGACCTGGCCTTGCTGGACGCGCGCAAGGGCGTGGAAATGTTCCGCAAGGTCAACATTCCGGTGCTGGGCGTGGTGGAAAACATGGCCGTGCACATCTGCTCCAACTGCGGACATGCCGAGCATCTGTTCGGTGAGGGCGGGGGGGTGAAGCTGGCCAACCAGTATGGCGTCGAGCTGCTGGCCTCGTTGCCGCTGTCGATGGTCATTCGCGAACAGGCCGATGGCGGCAAGCCGACGGTGATCGCCGAGCCTGACAGTCAGATCGCCATGGTTTACCAGGAGCTGGCGCGTCATGTCGGTGCGCGGATCGTATTACAGGAAGCTTTGACGCCGGCGATGCCGAATATCAGCATCAGCGACGACTAAAGCTTAGAAATACGATCCTCTGTAGGAGCGAGCTTGCTCGCGATGGACGTAAACGATGACCCGGGCTTTCTGGAAAAATGCATCGCCTTCGAGTACATCGCGAGCAAGCTCGCTCCTACAGTTGATTTGCGCAGGACTTAGATCCGCAACCCGCCATCCATCTCCAGAATCCGACCGGTGTAATAGTCGTTCTCAAAGATGTACGCCGCCGAATGGGCGATCTCTTCCGGCTTGCCCATGCGCTTGAGCGGAATGCCGGCGGTCATTTTTTCCAGCGCTTCAGGCTTCATGCCCAGGGTCATCTCGGTTTCGATGAAGCCCGGTGCAATGCCGGCCACGCGAATGCCGTAGCGCGCCAGTTCCTTGGCCCAGGTCACGGTCGCCGCAGCGACACCGGCCTTGGCCGCCGAGTAGTTGGTCTGGCCGATGTTGCCGGCACGGGAAATCGACGAGATATTGATGATCGCGCCGCTGTTTTTCAGCTCGACCATTTTCGCCGCGACTTCACGGGTGCACAGGAATACGCCGGTCAGGTTGACGTCGATGACCGCCTGCCACTGGGCCAGGCTCATCTTGGTCATTTCGCCATCCTTGACCTTGAGCAGCAGGCCGTCACGCAGGATCCCGGCATTGTTGATCAGGCCGTGGATCGCGCCGAAATCTTCGGCGACCTGGGCGACCATGTGGGTCACTTGCTCTTCATTGGCGACGTTGCACAGGTAAGCTCGGGCTTCGACACCCTTGGCTTTGCAGGCCGCGACGGCGGCGTCGAGTTTTTCCTGATTGAGGTCGACCAGGGCGAGTTTCGCGCCCTTGTCGGCGAAATACTCGGCCATGGAACGACCTAAACCCTGGCAGCCGCCAGTGATAATGATTACTTTGTCAGTGAGTTGCATTCGCATGTCCCCCGGTAGCAGGTCTGAGTGGTTTCCTTGTAGAGAGCCTCTCGATCTGCGCCTGACGTGGCCCGGCTGCACATGAGAACTGCCCCCGATGGCGTGCTGGGACTTTCACCAGCAGCTTGTCCGTTTTTATGACGGATTCTATCTAAGGAGTCATAAATTGAGCGTTGAAGCAGCTAAGCATGCACGAGAATTGCTCCTCAAGGAATACCGTGGAGTGCTCTCGACGCACTCCAAGTCAATGCCCGGTTTTCCGTTCGGCTCCGTGGTGCCCTACTGCCTGGACGAGCAGGGCTGGCCGCTGATCCTGATCAGCCGCATCGCCCAGCACACGCATAATCTGCAGAAAGACCCGAAATGCTCGCTGTTCGTGGGCGAGCGTGGAGCCGAGGATGTGCAAGCCGTTGGTCGCTTGACCTACCTGGCTGAAGCGCAGCAGCTCGAAGACGAGGCCGCCATCGAAGTCGCTTCCGAGCGTTACTACCGCTACTTCCCGGAGTCGCAGGGTTATCACAAGGCCCACGATTTCGACTTCTGGGTGCTCAAGCCGGTGCGCCACCGTTACATCGGCGGTTTTGGCGCGATTCATTGGGTCAACGACCTGACCCTGGCCAACCCGTTCGCCGGCAAGGCCGAAGTGAGCATGGTCGAGCACATGAACGCGGATCACGCCAAGGCCATCGCCCATTACGTCGAGCTGGCCGGGCTGCCGAACAACGTGCCGGCGCAAATGGCCGGTATCGATACCGAAGGCATGCACCTGCGTATCGGCCAGAGCCTGTACTGGTTGCCGTTTCAAGCGCCTTGTAATACGCCGACACAAGTCCGCGAAGCCTTGGTTTCTCTGGCTCACGCTGAACATTGGCCGAAAAATGAAGTGGCCGACGCTTGAATTCACGAAACGGCGACGTCATCTAAGGTGGACTGGCAAGGCATTCTTGCGTTGAGGAACCATTTGATGCGCCCTTTTTTGTTGCTCTTTCTGCTGTTCCCGGTGTTGGAGCTGTTCGTATTCGTCAAGGTGGCAGGGTCTATCGGGTTTTTCCCGGCCCTGCTGCTGATCATTCTCGGCTCGATGTTCGGTGTGTTCGTGCTGCGCATCGCCGGCCTGGCCACGGCACTGCGTGCCCGTGAAAGCCTGAACCGCGGCGAGTTGCCGGCCCAGACCATGCTCGAAGGCCTGATGCTGGCATTGGCCGGTGGCCTGCTGATTCTTCCGGGTTTCATCAGCGATGTGATCGGCCTGTTCATGCTGCTGCCGTTCAGTCGCCGTCTGCTGGCGGGCAAGATGCGCCAGCGCGCCGAAGAGCAGGCTATGCGTCAGCGAGCGTTCGCCGACGACCTCCAGGCCCGTGGCGGTCCAGCCCCTCGCGAACCGCTGGGCCGCGAGCCCAACGTGATCGAAGGCGAGTTCGAACACCGCGATACCAAGTAATACGCCCATCGACACGGCACCTTCGGGTGCCGTGTTCGTTTGCGGGGCATCGAGCTGAAAAATTTTCGCTACCCGCCCTTGTAATAAGCTTATGCGCCCTTATGTAACGGTCACCGCAAGGTTTCTGGCGAACACGCCAGACAGACTTCCGCGGTTCGCTAGACGAACCGCAACCGGCACCGCCGGCCTTTGTTAAACCCGCCGGGACTACACCGGCCGATGAAAACCACAATTAGGAGAGATCGACAATGAAGCTTCGTCCTCTGCATGACCGCGTCGTCATCCGTCGCAGCGAAGAAGAAAAGAAAACCGCTGGCGGTATCGTCCTGCCAGGTTCGGCTGCTGAAAAAGCCAACAGCGGCGAAATCCTCGCTGTAGGCACCGGCCGCGTACTGGAAAACGGTGAAGTGCGTGCACTGTCCGTGAAAGTGGGCGACAAGGTTGTGTTCGGTCCTTACTCCGGCAGCAACACTGTGAAAGTCGACGGCGAAGACCTGCTGGTAATGAGCGAGAACGAAATCCTCGCTGTTATCGAAGGCTGATTACCCGCTCATTTTCCCGCTACTTCAAAGTATTTAAGGAATATCGATCATGGCTGCTAAAGAAGTTAAATTCGGCGATTCCGCCCGCAAGAAAATGCTCACCGGTGTCAACGTCCTGGCTGACGCAGTAAAAGCGACCTTGGGCCCGAAAGGCCGTAACGTGATCATCGAGAAGAGCTTCGGCGCTCCGACCATCACCAAGGACGGCGTTTCCGTCGCCAAAGAAATTGAACTGGAAGACCGTTTCGAAAACATGGGCGCGCAGCTGGTCAAAGACGTTGCCTCCCGTGCCAACGATGACGCAGGCGACGGCACCACCACCGCTACCGTTCTGGCTCAATCGATCGTCAACGAAGGCCTGAAAGCCGTCGCTGCCGGCATGAACCCGATGGACCTCAAGCGCGGTATCGACAAAGCGACCATCGCGATCGTCAAAGAGCTGAAAGCCCTGTCCAAGCCATGCGCCGACACCAAGGCTATCGCTCAGGTAGGCACCATCTCCGCCAACTCCGACAACTCCATCGGCGACATCATTGCCGAAGCCATGGAAAAAGTCGGTAAAGAAGGCGTGATCACCGTTGAAGAAGGCTCGGGCCTGGAAAACGAACTGTCGGTTGTTGAAGGCATGCAGTTCGACCGTGGCTACCTGTCCCCGTACTTCGTCAACAAGCCAGAGACCATGGTCGCTGAGCTGGACGGCCCGCTGATCCTGCTGGTCGACAAGAAAATCTCGAACATCCGCGAAATGCTGCCAGTGCTGGAAGCCGTTGCCAAAGCCGGCCGTCCACTGCTGATCGTGGCCGAAGACGTTGAAGGCGAAGCCCTGGCGACTCTGGTTGTGAACAACATGCGTGGCATCGTTAAAGTCGCAGCCGTCAAGGCTCCAGGCTTCGGCGACCGTCGCAAGGCCATGCTGCAGGACATCGCCGTTCTGACCGGCGGTACCGTGATCTCCGAAGAGATCGGCCTGAGCCTGGAAAGCGCAACCCTGGAAAACCTGGGCAGCGCCAAGCGCGTGACCCTGTCCAAGGAAAACACCATCATCGTTGACGGTGCTGGCGTACACGGCGACATCGAAGCACGCATCACCCAGATCCGTGCCCAGGTTGCCGAGACTTCCTCGGACTACGACCGTGAAAAACTGCAAGAGCGTCTGGCCAAGCTGTCCGGCGGCGTTGCAGTGATCAAGGTTGGCGCTGGTTCCGAAGTTGAAATGAAAGAGAAGAAAGCCCGCGTTGAAGACGCCCTGCACGCTACCCGTGCAGCCGTTGAAGAAGGCGTGGTACCTGGCGGTGGCGTGGCACTGATCCGTGCCCTGGAAGCTATCCTGAACCTGAAAGGCGACAACGCTGACCAGGACGTAGGTATCGCTGTACTGCGTCGTGCCATTGAAGCACCGCTGCGTCAGATCGCTGCCAACAGCGGTGACGAGCCAAGCGTTGTGGTCAACGAAGTCAAGAACGGCAAAGGTAACTTCGGTTACAACGCTGCGACTGGCGAATACGGCGACATGATCGAAATGGGTATCCTGGACCCAACCAAGGTAACCCGTTCGGCTCTGCAAGCTGCATCGTCGATCGGCGGTCTGATCCTGACCACCGAAGCCGCTGTTGCTGAAGCACCGAAGAAAGACGGCGGTGCTGGCGGCGGTATGCCAGACATGGGCGGTATGGGCGGCATGGGCGGCATGATGTAAGCCAGCCTTACCCCTGTACGAAAAAACCCCGCCTGCGAAAGCAGGCGGGGTTTTTTATTGCCCGGAATTTGAAGGGCGCCTCGGTCTAGTGTGGGAGCGGGCTTGCTCGCGAAAGCGATGTGTCAGACAACATGTTTGTTGAATGTTGAACCGCTTTCGCGAGCAAGCCCGCTCCCACATTTTTGATCTGTGTTTCAGGCACTCACCGGTTGTGCTTTGGCAACAGCGTCGGCTCGGGAAGCAGGCCGATAAAGAATGCAGTAGTAAGACCCCAGACAAATCAGCCAGCAGAACACCGCTGTCCACACGTTATGTGAGAAAAAGTGCGCCCCCTGCATCATCCGCCCGATGGAAAACACCGAACCCAGGGCAAATGCAAAGACAAATGCCGCACGAGCCATGCGCGGGCGACGGTCACGCAGTACGAAAAACAGGGCAAACAGGGTGAAGCCGGTGGCCGCATGGCCGCCGGGCCAGCAACGTCCCGGTTTATCGGTATGCGGGCGAGGGCTCAACAGTTCGCTGTACGTCTCATGACCACCGAATTGCTCAAGGCTCCAAGGGCATTGCACCGCCGTCACCGCTTTCATCGGCGTGACAAAGGAGGTCGCCAGGCCCAGGGATAACACCAGGCAACCCAGTTCCCGCTTGAACGGCTTGAGCCTGGCCATGAAGAACGAGGTGATGAAGCCGAGGATGGCAAACACCGAGAAGGCGATGACGACTTGCTTGGCGCGATCGTGCAGGATGTTTTCCAGGAAGTAACTGTGCCGTCCGATGAAGTCACCCGCGACCGGGTCGTAGAACAGCTTGGCAAGGTCCATGTCCAGTGAGGTCAGTTCGAGCAACACCAGAATGATCGCCGCAACGGCGGGAACCCCCAGGCACACCCAGAAGTTGAGCGGGCGCGGGGCAGGGCGGACAGCGGTTGATGACATGGTGGATCCTGAACAAAGGAAAAAGCCCCGGGGCATCAGCCCGGGGCGATTCGGTTAACGTTCGCCGACTTGACCGGCGCCCTCCTTGGGCGCCTTCCAGCCAAGCAGCTGTTGCTTGAAGCCATAACTGGCGGTTTGGTAATAAGTGATGGCGCGGGTGATCAACGGGTCATTGGCGGTCGACCGGGACTCTCGGCTTTCGGTCAGCGCGTCATCGTGACGACGCAACCCCTGGCGAGGGCTCAAAATCGCCAGGTCCTTGCCGTCGAACAATCCCAGGTGCTGGTAGTTACCGACCACCACCCGTGGCGGCAGCGGGTTATCCTGCAACAGGTTACGTCCAAAGAATGTCGATTCATAATCCAGATTGAGCAGGCCGAGCAAGGTCGGCGCCAGATCGATCTGGCTGGCCAATTGTGCAGTTTCCCGAGCCTCGATCAACTTGGGTGCATAGATGAACAGCGGAATCTGATAGTTGGCGATGGGCAAGTCTTCCTTGCCGGCGCTGCCTGCGGTGTGGTCCGCGACAAAGACGAAGATTGTGTTGTCAAACCAGGGTTTCTGACGCGCCTGTTCGAGAAACTTGCCGATGGCGTAGTCGGTGTATTTCACCGCGCCGTCACGGCCGTTGCCGGACTTGATGTCGATCCGGTTGTCCGGATAGGTGTAAGGGCGGTGGTTGGACGTCGTCATCAGCTGAAGCAGGAATGGCTGCTGTTTGGCATAGTCGGCATCGGCCAGTTTCAGTGTCTGATTGTAGAGATCTTCGTCTGCCATGCCCCAGGCATTCTTGAAGTGAATCTCCGACTCCTCGACGCTGCTCTGGTCGACGACGCGATAACCATTGCCACTGAAGAACGCATTCATGTTGTCGAAATAACCGCGGCCCCCGTAAACAAATACGCTGTCATAGCCCACGGCATTGAGTTGCTGGCCCAGGCTGGCAAAACCGCTTTCACGACCCACGCGCTTGACGATCGAGCGACCGGGCGTTGGCGGAATCGCCAGGGTAATGGCTTCCAGGCCGCGATCGGTGCGGGTGCCGGTGGCGTAGAAGTTATTGAAATACAGGCTCTGCTGGCGCAACGCATCAAGGTAGGGCGTCAGGTTGCGGGTGTCGCCGTTGCTGCCCATGTATTTGGCACTGAAGCTTTCAATGGTGACCAGCACGATATTTGGCTTGCGCGGTGTGCCCGGGTTATCGATTTGCCGACGGATGTCCTGCGGGTCCTGACCCACGAAGTGGGCATCGGGCTCTGCCAGTTCGGCGCGAATCTGCTGAGCAACCACTGCCGACGGCAGCGTGCTGTAGAACTGTGGGTAGTCCAGTTCGTTGTTACGGAACGCGGCGAAGAACTGGTAGGGACCGTTGCTCGCCAGTTCGTTCTGATAGGCGTTGCCGCCCTGGGCGCGTGGGGCGTCCTGGCTGAGCAGCTGCAGGCTCAGGCCTGCGACGATCAACAAACCGAGAGCATTCAGCAGGCGGCCACGCAGCGGCGGTAACGGCGCATCGAGTGCAGCGTTGAAAGCTTTACGCAGTACAAGACTCAGGACCACGACCAGCACGGCGAGGATGCTCAGCAGCGTGCCGATCGGGTACGACTCCAGCAGGTTGTTCAGTACTTCGTCGGAATACACCAGGTAGTCGACGGCGATGAAGTTGAAGCGAACGCCGAACTCATCCCAGAACAGCCACTCGGCCACCGCGGTGAACAGCATCGCGAACAGACTGACGGTCAGCAGACCTTGAAGAAACCAGCGATGGCCACGGGTGCGCCAAAGGGCCGGCGGGCACAGCAACAGGTAGAGCCCCATGGGCAGTGCCGCGTAGGCAATGAAACCAAGGTCGTAGAGCAGCCCGATACCGAATACCGACAGAAATCCGCTGCCGGCCTCATCCAGATGAGTGAGGAGCAGGACTGTTCGAGTCAGAAAAAATATCGCCAGCCAGGTGCCGCTGACCAGCAGCAAAAAGCGCAGGGGGGCTGTCTTCAAATAGTCCATTTTCTTTATTCCTTATTATCAATCGCGTGACAGTCTTCACCGGCCGCTGTTGTCAGCGTGTGAATCGATAGTGAAAAACTTGTCAATCATATCTATTGGTTGAGCAAATTGATTCACCCACAGCCTTCCCCTAGCCCTGAGCCACACTTGGCCTTAAGCTGCGCGGGCCACGACGGCCGTTACTGTGGACGGAGAGATACCCATGCGAATTCTATTGGTTGAAGACAACCGCGATATCCTGGCCAACCTGGCCGATTACCTGGGGCTCAAAGGCTATACCGTGGATTGCGCTCAGGATGGTCTGTCGGGCCTGCATCTGGCGGCCACCGAGCACTATGATTTGATCGTGCTCGATATCATGTTGCCCGGCATCGACGGCTACACCTTGTGCAAGCGCCTGCGCGAAGATGCCCGCCGTGAAACGCCGGTGATCATGCTCACGGCTCGCGATCAACTGGACGACCGTCTGCAGGGCTTCAAGTCCGGCGCCGATGACTACCTGATCAAACCGTTCGCCCTGTCGGAACTGGCAGCGCGTATCGAAGCGGTCATGCGCCGGACCCAGGGCGGCGGGCGGCGGACCTTGCAGGTCGGCGACCTGAGCTATGACCTCGACACCCTGGAAGTCACCCGCGAAGGCCGATTGCTGAAACTCAACCCGGTCGGCCTGAAATTGCTGGCCGTGTTGATGCAGAAAAGCCCGCATGTGTTGCGTCGTGAAATTCTTGAAGAAGCGCTCTGGGGTGATGACTGCCCGGACAGCGACAGCCTGCGCAGCCATGTCCACCAACTGCGCCAGGTGATCGACAAGCCGTTCGCCAAGCCGTTGTTGCAAACCGTTCACGGCGTGGGGTATCGCCTGGCCGAGGGGCGTGATGGAGTTTAAGCAGAGCCTTGCTCAACGCATCATCATTGCCTTTGCGCTGATGAGCGCACTGGTGGCAGGCGCCTTTGCCATGGGCATCGTGGCGACCGTGCACCTGGTGGAGGAAAAGCTGATTTCGGCCGGTCTGGGCGGCGATTTGCAGCGCCTGTTGCTGATGGACAATGTCACGGACTGGAGCCATCGCCCCGAACCGGACCAATTGTTCTACTTCAGCAGCGGGCCAGGTGATTTCAAGTTGCCCAAGGATTTGCGGCATCTGGAGCCGGGTTTCCACGAAGTGTTCCGTGAAAACCTGTCGTATCATGCCATGGTCGAAATCGTCGACGGCCGACGTTACGTGCTGTTGCAGGACCAGAGCGACTTTGAAGAGCGTGAACGGGTGCTGTTTGCCGTGGTGCTGGTGGGTTTCGTGCTGAGCCTGGCGCTGGCGGTATTTCTCGGCTGGGTGCTGGCGCGCAAGGTCATGGCGCCGGTGGTGCGGTTGGCCCGCCAGGTACGCCATCGCGATCAACTGCTGGGTTTGGCTCCCCCCTTGGCTCCGGATTATGCCGCCGACGAAGTGGGCGAGCTGGCCGTGGCCTTCGACGCCACCCTCGGGCGCTTGCGTCAGGCCCTGACCCGCGAGCGTTTGTTCACCAGCGACGTCAGCCACGAATTGCGTACACCCCTGATGATCCTGGCCAGTTCCTGCGAACTGTTGCTGGAAAACCCAGGTCTCGATCAGCGCGGTCGCGCCCAGGTCGAGCGCATCGCCCGGGCCTGTGAAGAAATGCGTGAGCTGGTACAAACCTTCCTGATGCTGGCCCGTGCCCAGCGCGAAGACGCCAGCATGTCGCCGCAGCAGTCCTTGGGGCAGGTGGCCGAGGACCTGGTCGGTCTGTGGCGCGAACCTATCGAAAGCAAAGGGCTGGAACTGATCTTCGAACCGGGAGACCCCGAGGCCAAGGGCTACAACGCGACGTTCCTGCATGCGGTAATGGGGAATTTGCTGCGTAACGCCTTGCACTACACCGAACGGGGCTTCATTCGCCTGACCCTGACGGGCACGGGATTTCTGGTCGAAGACAGCGGTGTGGGCATTCCCGAGGAAAAACGCGAGGCGATGTTCGAACCCTTCGTTCGAGGCACTGAAAAACGCGGAGAGGGCTTGGGGCTGGGGCTTTCACTGGTGCAGCGGATCTGTGAAAGCCAGGGCTGGAGCGTCAGCCTGACTACGATGGAGCCCAGTGGCTGCCGTTTTCAGGTGGAGTTGGCCCGAACTTGAGCTGTTGAGTCAGGCGCCCGACAAACCCTGTCAATTTCGTAAAACCTTGTAATACTTCCGGGTTCCCCTAACGATATTTTCACAAATGGATGACCAGTCGCCGACACCGCAAAATCTAAGGTAGTTGCTATCAGAAGTTCAGGAGACCTGATGATGGACGGCCCGATCAAGCTCGATTTCTCGGAAAAGTACGACGACCAACACGCCCAACGCTATTTGCGCAAACACCAAGAGGGGCTCGGCCGTCGATTGTCCCATTGGCGTGACGAACAACTGGCGCGTAAGGCGCTGGCCCTGGTTGGCGAGCCTGGTCTGGTCCTCGATTTGCCTTGTGGTGCAGGGCGTTTCTGGCCTTTGTTGGCGGAAAAATCCAACCGTGTGATCATCGGTGCCGATAATTCGGAGTCCATGCTGAAGGTCGCAACCCAGGCGCAACCTGCCGACGTGGTGAAACGGGTACAACCCTTGCACACGTCTGCATTCGACATCGCCTTGCCGGGCAACGCTGTCGACAGCATTTTTTGCATGCGCTTGCTCCACCACATCGGTGAAGCCGAGCATCGCATGGCTATTTTGCGTGAATTCGAGCGGGTTTCCCGCGACAGCGTGATCCTTTCGCTGTGGGTCGATGGCAACTTCAAGGCCTGGAAACGCAAACGATCGGAGAAAACCCGTGGGCAGGAAGGTTACCAAAACCGGTTTGTGTTACCGGCCGCTACCGTAGAAAAGGAATTTGAGCAGGCGGGTTTCCGCATCCAGGAACAACTGGACTTTTTGCCGCTCTATGCCATGTGGCGAGTTTACGTATTACGCAAGAGGTAACAGGATGGCAGTGCAGTATGCAGCAGAAACGGAAGTCGTTCCCCAGGACCGCTTCGATTACTTCTGGAATCAGCGCGGTGAATGGGTAGAAGAGCCCAATGTCCGTCGCGGCGGGGAAAGCGGCGTTCAACGCCTGATGGGCAGTGATGGTCAACTGCTCTACGTCAAGCGCCAGACCGGGCATATCCATCGTAGCTTGCAGCACCCTTTCGGGCGGCCTACGGTCATGCGCGAGCATGCTGCGCTCATCGCTGTGACCGCGCTTGGCGTACGGGTTCCGGACATCGTTTTCTGTGGCGCACAGCGCGATCCTGTGCACAAGTGGCGTGCCTTGCTGGTCACCAAGTCGCTGGACGGCTACGAGGAAATCGATCGCTGGTACGCTGGTGGCGGTCGCGAGCGACATGGTGAAGCCATAAACGAACGCGTGCTCAAGGACCTGGCGGAAAACCTGGCTCGCATGCACAAGGGCCGCTGGCAGCACGGTTGCCTTTACGACAAGCACGTATTCGTTCGCGTGACCGGTGAGGGCGAGACGGCCAAGGTCGAAGTGGCCCTGATCGATCTGGAAAAATGCCGACAGCGTTTGACGACCCGTCGCGCAGCTGTCCATGACATGAAGCAGTTGCGTCGCCACTCGTCGTTCAGCGATGCAGACTGGAAAAAGCTCGTCTACTTTTATGAGACGGCGTTTGGCAGCGCTATCAAGGGTTTATAGCGATGAAACTCGAAATTGCACGAGGTTTGTTTCTGGTAGGAGCCTTGGCAGTTGCATCGATCGCGATGGCAGCCTGGGAGCAACCACGCCCCCAGGTTCTCAGCTCGATAAGCGCAGAAGAACATTGTCCGTTGCCACGGGTTGCGAAGGCATCCGTGGCCACTCGACCCGATCATGATTTGTTGCTATTCATGTTCGGACTTTCTCAGGGATTGAGGCCGCAAAGTTGAAACGATTGAAGCCAAAATGAAAGGCCTCGCACTTGCGAGGCCTTTTTTTTGGGGCTTCCACTGGTTTGAGCGTGGGCACACGACCCCTTGTAGGAGCCAGCTTGCTGGCGATGGTCGCTAACGATAACGCGTATGAACTGGATAAACGCGGCGCACTTGAGTCCATCGCCAGCAGGCTGGCTCCTACAGTTTTCCGGGATTGCGTAATGAACCTTTTTTGAGGCTTCCACTGGTTTGAGCGTGGGCACACGACCCCTTGCAGGAGCCAGCTTGCTGGCGATGGTCGCTAACGATAACGCGTATGAACTGGATAAACGCGGCGCACTTGAGCCCATCGCCAGCAAGCCGGCTCCTACAAGGTTCATGGCTTATCCGGTTTGGCCAGCATCGTGTAGATGCAAGGCAGCACAAACAGGGTGAACAACGTGCCGATCGACATGCCGGTCGCGATGACCGTGCCGATGTCGAACCGGCTGACCGCGCCAGCACCGGTGGCGATGATCAATGGCACCATGCCAAACACCATCGCCGCGGTGGTCATCAACACCGGACGCAGCCGGATGGCCGCCGCTTCCTCCACGGCTTCCCGCGCCGTCAGGCCCTCGTCCTTGCGTAGCTGGTTGGCGAACTCGACGATCAGAATGCCGTGCTTGCTGATCAGCCCGATCAACGTCACCAGCCCGACCTGGGTGTAGATGTTCATGCTCGACCAACCCAGGAACAGCGGAATCAACGCGCCGCAGATGGACAGGGGCACGGTGACCAGGATCACCAGCGGGTCGCGGAAACTTTCGAACTGGGCCGCCAGCACCAGGAAAATGATTGCCAGTGCCAGGGCAAAGGTGACCCACAGGGCGCTGCCTTCCTGCACGTACTGCCTCGATGCGCCGGCGTAGTCGAAGGCAAAGCCGGGGGGGGCCTCTTCCCGGGCGATCTGGCGCACAAGGTCGATGGCTTCCCCCATGCTCACCAGCGGCACGCCGGACAGGATGGCCGAGTTGAGTTGCTGGAACTGGTTCAGCTGTCTCGGTCGGGCACGGTCGGTGACGGTGATCAGGGTCGACAACGCCAACAGTTCGCCCTGGGTGTTTTTCACGTAGTAATTGTTCAGCCAGTCCGGATTGTCGCGGAACGGCCGTTCGACCTGGGCAATGACCTTGTAGCTGCGACCTTCGATGGTGAATCGGTTGATCTCGCCTTCACCCAGCAGGGTTGCCAGGGTTCCCCCCAGATCCTGCATGGAAACCCCCATCTGCGCAGCCTTGGCGCGGTCGATATCCACCACCACTTCCGGCTTGTCGAAGGCCAGGTCAACGTGGACAAACGCAAACTTGCCGGATTCCTTCGCACGTTTTTTTACCCGCTCGACCACTTGCAGCAGCGATTCGTAATCGTTGGCGGAGTTGATGACGAACTGAAACGGCACGCCTTCGCCGGTGCCCGGCAGTGACGGCAGGTTGAAGCCGAAGATCTGCAGCCCCGGGATCTTTTCCAGTTTGGCCTGCACCTCGGGCAGGATCGCCATTTGCGTGCGACTGCGATCGTCCCATGGCTTGAGCAGGAAACCGCCGATGCCCGATTGCACGCCGTTGAATCCGTTGATCTGGAATGACGAGTAGTACTCGGGAAACCCCTTGAAGATCGCGACGAACTCGTCGGTGTAGGTGTTCAGGTAGTCGAGGTTGGTCGGTTGCGGGGCGTTGGCAATCATGAAAATGATGCCCTGGTCCTCATCCGGCGCCAGTTCCGATTGGGTGAACTTGAGAAGGACCGGAATCAGGCACAACACGATCACGGCGAACACCAGTACCACCGGGCGGGTGTTGAGGGTGCCGTGGAGCATGCTCTGGTAGCGGCGCTTGAGGCGTTCGAAAAGCATGTCCAGGCGATGGGCCAGGCCACTGGGGTTCTCGTCGTGACGCAGCAGAAACGCACACATCATCGGCGACAGGGTGAGGGCGACGATGCCGGAAATCACCACCGCGCCGGCCAGGGTCAGGGCGAACTCCTTGAACAGCGCCCCGGTCAGGCCGCTCAGGAAGCCGATCGGAGCGTACACCGCCGCCAGGGTGATGGTCATCGAAACCACCGGCATGGCGATTTCCCGGGCGCCTTCAATGGCGGCGTCGAGCGGCGTCTTGCCTTCCTCGATGTGGCGATGAATGTTTTCCACCACCACGATGGCGTCGTCCACCACCAGGCCGATGGCCAATACCATCGCCAGCAGGGTGAGCAGGTTGATCGAGTACCCCATCATCTGCATGAAGAACATGACGCCGATCATCGACAGCGGGATGGTCACCACCGGGATCACCACCGAGCGCAGGGCGCCCAGGAACAGAAACACCACCACGATCACGATCAGCACCGCTTCGAACAGGGTCTTCACCACTTCGTCGATCGAGGCCTGGATGAACAGGGTGGCGTCGTAGGCGATTTCACCCTTGAGGTTCGGTGGTAGCTGGGCCTCAAGGTCCGGCATGATCTTGCGCACTTCCTTGATCACATCCAGCGGGTTGGCGGCGGGTGTCGCCTTGATGCCGATGTACACCGAAGGGGTGCCACCGAAGGAGCTGATGGAGTCGTAGTTTTCCGCACCCATTTCCACGCGCGCCACATCCCGCAGCAGCACACGGCTGTCGCCGTCGACCTTGAGCGGAATCGCCCCGAAGGCTTCGGCGGACTTGAGTTCGGTATTGGCGTTGATGCTGGTGACCACGTACTCGCCCTTCACCTCCCCCGCGGCAGAGAGGAAGTTGTACTGGCGCACCGCGTTGGTCACATCGCTGGCACTGAGGCCGAATCCTGCCAGCTTCATCGGGTCCAGCCACAGGCGCATGGCAAATACCTGGTTACCGAGGATCTCGGCTTCGGCCATGCCGGGCAAGGTAGCCAGTTTGGGCTGGATCACCCGGGACAGGTAATCGGTGATCTGCGGGTTGTTCATTTCCTTGCTGAAGTAGCTGATGTACATCAACACCGACGCATTGGCAGACTCCTTGCTCAGCACCGGATCTTCAGCATCCTGGGGCAGTTGGTTCTTGACTTCGTTGGCCTTGGCCAGCAGTTCGGTAAACAGACGGTCGCTGTTGGAGCCGATACGTGCGTAGATCGAGATCACCGAAAAGTTCTGGCGACTGACCGAGGTCATGTAGTCGATGCCCTCGGCGCTGGCCAGGCTTTGCTGCATCGGTTGGGTGATGTAGCCCTGGATGGTCTCGGCGTTGGCCCCGGGGTAGGCGGTAGTCACCGTGATCAGGGCGTTTTCCATTTGCGGGTACTGGCGCAGCGGCAGCTTGCTCCAGGCCTGGAAGCCCAGCAGCACGATCAACAGGCTGACCACGGTAGCGAGAACCGGACGGCGGATGAACGGGTCGGTAAAAGCCATGGGAATTCCTTGATCAGTCCGCGCGTGGCGGGCTGTTCTGCCCGGCCTGGGTCTTGTCGTCGCTGATGGCAATGCGTGAGCCGTTATCCAGTTTGAGCTGGCCGGCGGTCACCACTTTCTCGCCGCTCTGCACGCCTTTGGTGATCATCACTTGCCCATCGCGGCGTTCGCCGGTCTCGACAAAACGCCGTTCGGCGATCAGCACCGGTTGGCCCTTGTCGTCCTTCACCAGGCTGCCATCTTCGGCCTTCTTTGGTACGGCCACATACACCGAGTTGCCGTAGAGCGTGTAGGTAATCGCGCTTTCCGGCACCACGATGCGCGGTTGCGGGTCGGGCAGGAGCACCTGGAGGTTGGCGAACATGCCTGGCATCAGCTTGCCATCGGGGTTGGCCAGGGTGGCGCGGACCTGCACGTTACGGGTGCTATTCTCGACTTTGGGGTTGATTGCACTGATGGTGCCCGGGTACTCCTGGTTCGGATACGCCGCGACAATGACCTGCACTGGCTGGCCGAGTGCAATCTTGGGCACCGACTGCTCGGGCACAAAAAAGTCGACATACAGGCTGCTGAGGTCTTGCAGGGTGGCGATCATGGTGCCGCTGGCAAGATAGTCGCCAACGTCTACGTGACGAATGCCGATGGTCCCGCTGAAGGGCGCGACGATGCTTTTTTTGCCGAGCGCAGCCTTGAGTTGATTGACCGTGGCCCGGCTCTTTTTCAGCACCGCCGAAAGTCGGTCGAACTCGCCTTTGGAAATGGCCTGGCTGCCGACCAATTGGCTACCGCGACCATAATCAAGCTGGGCCAGCCCGAGGTCGGCCAGAGCCGTTTCCAGCAGGGCGCTTTCAACGGCGCTGTCGAGGCGCAGGAGTGGTTGACCGGCCTTGACCTTTTGACCTGACTCGAACTGCAAATCGATGACGGTACCATCGGTCTCCAGGCTCAGGTCCACGCCCTGCAATGCCTTGAGCGTGCCAACGGTAGGCAGGCGGGCTTGCCATGGACGCTCGGTGGCGGTGACCACGGCAACGCTGGTGGCCGGTCTGGGCGCAGAGAAGCCTTGAACCATCGTGTAGATCGAGAAGGCTTTGTACGCGGCCAGGACCAGCACAATCAAGAGAACCACACCCAACATGATCAGCATGCGGCGACGCAGCATATTCCAGTTCCTTGGACAAAATCAGGTGAGACAACGGGGGCACATTACCGGGAGTGTAGAGGGTAATCCGACTGCCGTTTATTGAACGCTCACAACCCGTAGGCGCCGGCTTGCCGGCGAAGGAGTCGTTGAGTGGGCGGCAGGATTGAGATTGCCATCGCTGGCAAGCCAGCTCCTGCAGGGGAATGTTGTACGTCCTGTAGGAGCTGCCGAAGGCTGCGATCTTTTTGGCGTTTTATGCCATGAGATGAAGATGGTTGTCCCAGAGCCCTGCGGGTAGCTCCAGCGGTTTGGCGACCAGGTTTGTCTGACGGCAGTCATAGTAGCGGCAGCGCCCCTGGCCCGAGGTCACGACAAAACCATCGGCCACGGCGCCGACCCCGGCACAATCGGGCAGGGGTGCATCCAGGCGTACTTCACCGCTGTCCAGGTCCCAGATGAAGAAACGGTTGCCCCGCGGCGCAGTCAACGCCACCAGGCGCAAGTCGTTGTGCACCGCGACGCTGGCGGTGTAGTGCCCCATGGCCTGCAACTGGTGCTCGGGCACCGGGAACGCCACGAAAGGCTGGCCGGGACGCTTGATCGCCAACAGCTCCGACGACTCGTGGGCCGCGCCCATGAATTGTTGGCTGGCGACGATGGTGCCGTCGCTGGCGATGGCCAGATGGCGCACGCTGTTCATCTGCTGGGCGAGGGTTTCCTTGCTCAGCAAGGTGCCGTCACGTTGCATCAGGACCAGGCTCGGTTCCATGGCGTTGAGGTTCATTTCCACCCGGCTTTCGGCCTCGGTGCGAATCCCGCCGTTGGCCACCACCAGGGTTTCGCCATCGGGCATCCACGACACCTGGTGCGGACCCAGGCCGTGGGTGGAAATCTCACCGCTGTGCACCAGCCTTTCGCCTTCGAACTTATACACGCCGAGCAGGCCGCGGCCCGGGTCGGTGGTGTCGTTTTCGGTGGTGTACAGCCAGTCGCCGCTGTGGTGAATGACCGCGTGACCGTAGAAGTGCCGGTTCGGCTGCGACGTCACGGTTTGCAGCAGAGTGCCGTTGCGCAGATCAATCAGGTAGCTCTCGGTACCCGGACGGCGGGCGACGAACAGCGCAATCGGCTGTGTCGGGTGGTTGATGATGTCGTGGCAACGCTGGCCGACCCGGGTGGCGAACACCTGGGTACCATCGAGCCGATAACCGACGGCGTAATGCTGGCCATCGGTATCGTCCCGAGCCGAAAGCAACAGCGGACGCTTGTCCTTTTGCTTGAACAGCGTCCAGCCGCCCAGCGTCACCGCACCCAGCAGCAAACTCCCTAATGTCAGAACCTGGCGTCGCAGCATGGAACGGGCCCTCATCAGTCACCGTCGTTGGCGTTGAAGCCCAGCTGGATGCCCAATGCCTTGGCCAGATCGGCCTCATGCAGGCGATGGACAACGTTGAGGCTGTCATACAGCTCGTTGAGTTGCTGACGGCCGGCCTCGTCATTGAGCATGTCGGTCAGCGAACGCTGGTTACCGGCAAACAGTTTCAGCGAGGCGGCATAGGCGGCATCGATCTTGTCGGCCAAGGGTTTCTGCTCGCTCGGCAACAGTCCGCGCAGGCCTTTGTTATCCACACCTTCCCAGACCGTTTTGGCGGCCGCGAGGCTGGCTTCGAGGCTGGTCAGGGACGACTGGCTGCGCCAGGCATCGGCCTGGAACGGTTGCGGCACGCCCTTGCTCTGGCGACCCATCGGCGTGCCGAGTTTTTTCTTCAGGGTGTCGATGGCGGTGACTTGAACCCGCAGCAGATCGGCGATCGCTTCGTGGGAGTCGGCGTAACGCTGGTTCGGGAATTTGCTCATCTGCGCGAGCATGCCGTCGGTGTTGTTCCAGGTTTGCAGAATCTCTTCGGCCAATTGCTTCTGGCGTTCGCCAATCGCGACCAACAGTGGGCAGTACCTGGCCTTCTGTTCAGCGTTGGCCACGTCAGGCTTGCTGTCGAACAGAATGTATTCGTAGGCCGAGAGGCCCTGTACCACGACGCTGGACTTGGCCAGCGCTGCAACGTCGATCTGCGGCTGGGCGCTGACCAGTTGCTCGACCTGACGGCCGACCAGGTTTTTCTTGTCCGGCCAGAACTGCACTTGCCACGAGCGGTTGCCTTCGGCCAACGGCCCGATCAGCAGCGGTTGCAGCTCGGCCCAGGCTTTTTGCGCGTGCAGGAAGTCGGCACGGGCGGTTTCCAGGGTTTCCTTGCCTTCGCAATAGGCGAGGGCGCTGACTGCCAATTGACGGTCGGCTTCAACCCAGCGGGTGTAGGTCGGCAGGATCACCGACTTGGCGATGGCAGCCGACGTGACCGCTTGCGGATCCTGGGGCGAGCAGGCGCCCAGGGCGAGGGCGGCAAGGCTGGTGAACAACAGTTTGGGACGGAACATGTCGGGCTCCCGCGAGTGGAATGCGTGTTAAAGGGAATTCAGGAACGCCAGCAGCGCGGCGCGCTGCTCGGCATTGAAAGACAAAACCTGTTGTTGCGCCGCTGTCGCCTCGCCGCCATGCCAGAGCACGGCTTCGAGCAGGTTGCGGGCGCGGCCGTCGTGCAGGAACTGGGTGTGGCCGCTGACCGCCTGTGTCAGGCCGATGCCCCACAACGGCGGGGTGCGCCATTCGCGGCCACTGGCCTGGAATTCGCTACGGTTGTCGGCCAGGCCGTCGCCCATGTCATGCAGCAGCAGGTCGCTATAGGGGCGAATCACTTGATTGGCCAGTTCAGGTTCGGCGGCGTTGGCGGCGGTGGTGTATTTCGGTGTGTGACAGGACTGGCAACCGGCCTGATAGAACAAGGTCTTGCCGGCCAGCACTTCAGGTGCGTTGACGTCACGACGGGCCGGTACGGCGAGGTTACGGCTGTAGAACAGCACCAGGCGCAGGATGTTATCGCTGACTTCCAGCTCGCCATCGGGGCCGTTGCCACTGGGGGCCTGTTTGCAGTCCGTTTGCGCGTCCGTGCAGTCATCAAAGGGTCGCAGGCTGGTCGTGAGGCCCATATCGCCCGAAAACGCGTGGACATTTTGCTGATTGAGGTTCGGTTGTCCGGCTTTCCAGCCAAATCGTCCAAGCACCGTTTTTTGCCCGGCGTCATCCCAGACCCGGTTCGGTCGTCCGCTGATGCCGTTGTTCGCCTTGGCCTGTGCCTCGGCGTTGGCCAGGATCGCCTCGTCAGGGATCGCCTCGAGCAGGCCCAGGCCAATCATCGGCGGGGCAACCCGTGCCGAGAAACGGGTGTCGGGGTGCATCGGGCCGTAGCCCAGCTGGGTGATGTTCAGGCTGGGTTTGCGCAACTCGACTTCGGTGCCGTCCTTGAAGCGAACCGGCACGGCGGTGTAATCGACCCGCACTTTGCCTTCGGGGGCCACGCCGGGTACGGCCATGTCCTGGAACTGACCGCCGTAGACGGGCTCCGGCACCACGCCGATCTGCTCGATGACCTTGGCATACGCCGGGGCGTCGGGAATCGACAGGCGTACCAGCATCGACACGGCGTTCACATCGTCCGCAGCCGGTGGATGACCGCGGCCGTCCTTGATGTGACAGCCCTGGCAGGCATTGGTATTGAACAGCGGGCCGAGGCCATCGCGCGCGGTCGTCGTCGAAGGGGCAATCACCCAAGGGCTGCGGAAGAAGCTGTTGCCGACGCTGAAATCCACACGCCGGGACGGCGGCAGGTTCGCCGAGGGCATGGAAAACGAATTCTGATCGGTCTTGCGCACCGTCGCACTGCCGCCGGAGCGGGCTTCACCGGGTTCTGCCTGGGTGAATTTCGGGGCGTCATCGCAGGCACTCAGGCCCAGGGCCAGAAACAGTGCGGACAAGCGAAGAGGCAGCGAGGGCATCAGGGATCCTGCAAGACGAGCAAAACAAGGGCGCAAAGTCTAACAGGGGATAAGAATTTGAATAAGAGGAATTATCGTTTGCTTGATGTGGGGCAGGGTTTTTCACTTGAGACCGAGGCGTTGCGATCGCTGGCAAGCCAGCTCCTACAGGGATAGGTTGTGTACTCGGGTTTTGCAAACCACCAAACCTGTAGGAGCTGGCTTGCCAGCGATGGGGCCACCAGCATCACCACAAAAGGCAGGCATGAAAAAGGCGACCCGAAGGTCGCCTTTTTCATTCAGCCAGCGTTGATCAGAATTCGTGATCAGCGTTGTCCGGGTTCAGGTCGTTGATGCCCAGTTTGCCAGCGGCGGCTTCGATCGAGCCGGTCTGCTTGACCAGGGATGCGATGGCGTCACGGACGATCTGGTTGCCTGCGGTGTTGCCGGCAGCGATCAACTGGTCGTAGTGCTCACCCTTGTTGGCGTGATCAACCATGATCTGGATCTTGGCTTCGGTAGCGGCCAGGTCGTCTTTGAGCGCGGTGTCGGCAGCCGGGTCGGCCTTGGCCACCAGGGACGACAGGCTGGCGCCGGTCATTTTGGTACCGTCGACACGGGTGTATTCGCCCAGGTACACGTTACGAATGCCCTTGGCATCGTAGAAATGCGAGTTGTGGGTGTTGTCGCTGAAGCAATCCTGTTCGTCTTCCGGGGAGTTGGCTTCCAGGGAAACCTTCATGCGCTCGCCCGCCAGTTCGCCCAGGGACAGGCTGCCCATGCCGAACAGCATTTTGCGCAGGCCGGTTTCAGCCGGTTCCGCTTCCAGGGTGGCGCGGTAGTTGTCGGCCACGTTCGGCTTCCAGTTACCGACCATTTCTTCCAGGTCGCTGACCAGCAGCTGAGTCACGGACTTCAGGTAGGCACGACGACGATCGTTGTGACCGCCGGTAGCCCCTTTGCCTTCCAGGTAGTCCGAAGCCGGACGGTTGCCGGCGCCAGGGCCGGTGCCGTTCAGGTCCTGGCCCCAGAGCAGGAATTCGATGGCGTGGTAACCGGTGGCGACGTTGGCCTCGGAACCGCCCAGCTCGTTCAGGCTGGCGAGTTTTTCCGGGGTGATGTCTTTGACGTCGACCTTGTCCTCGCCGATCTGCACTTCAGTGTTGGCGATGATGTTGGCGGTGGCGCCCGGGTTGCCCAGGGCGTGCTCGTAGGACTTGTCGACGTAGTCGATCAGGCCTTCGTCCAGCGGCCAGGAGTTCAGTTGACCCTCCCAGTCGTCAACGATGGTGTTGCCGAAGCGGAACACTTCGCTCTGCAGGTAAGGCACGCGAGCGGCAACCCAGGCAGCCTTGGCGGCTTTCAGGGTGTCGTCGTTCGGCTTGGCGAGGAAGGCGTCTACGGCGGTTTGCAGGGTCTTCGCGGTGGATTCGGCATCGCTGTATACGGCGAAAACGATGTCGGCGTAGTGAGCGACAACGGCTTTGGCGGCGGCTTCGTCGACTTTACCGGCAGCGGCAGGTGCAGCAGCCGGGGCAGCCGCGGTGCTGGCGGCTGGCGCAGGCGCGGCAGCTTTTTCTTTGTCACCTTCGCCGCAACCGGCGAGGGAAATAGCGATGGCCAACAGACTGGCGGTAGCCAGAGGCATACGAATCATGGCGAACATCCTGCTTCGATAGGGGTGGAGTGGCGCTATGCGCACGCAAAACTGCGACATAATGCAAATCTTTCGCATTATGTGTAAAGGGTTGTAGGTGGAAATATTTCTTATTCACAGACCCCTGTAGGAGCGAGCTTGCTCGCGATGAACCTGAGAACAACGCGCTCATCCAGAATCAACGCGTTATCGTTCACGACCATCGCGAGCGAGCTCGCTCCTACAGGGGTTACAAAATAGCCGCGTTACTGCGTTGGGCCTGCTTGAGGTAAACGCCCAGTTCCCGCGCCGGTAATGGTTTGCTGTAGTGATAACCCTGACCTTCGTGGCAGCCTTCGGAAATGATGTAGGCCTCTTGTTCGGCGGTTTCCACACCTTCGGCAATCACCTGCATGCCCAGGCTTTTGCCCAGCTGGATGATGGCGCGAACGATGGTCGCATCGTCGTCGTCATCGAGCAGGTCCTGAACGAAACTCTTGTCGATCTTGATCTTGTCCAGCGGCAGGCTCTTGAGATAGCTCAAGGATGAATAGCCGGTTCCGAAGTCGTCGATGGCGATCAGCGCACCGGAGCGGCGCAGGCTGAGCAGATGCTGGGCTGCGGTGCTGATGTCTTCCATCAGGCCGGTTTCGGTGACTTCCAGTTCCAGGCTGCGGGGCGGCAGGCGGTACATTTGCAGCAGGTTGTTGACCACCCGTGGCAGTTCGGCGTGGTGCAATTGCACCGTGGACAGGTTGACCGCCATGCGCAGGTCACTGAAGCCCTGGTCATGCCACTCGCGTAATTGTTTGCAGGCCTGGTCCAGCACCCATTCGCCGATGGCAATGATGGTGCCGTTCTGTTCGGCCAGCGGGATGAACAGGTCTGGCGGCACCAGACCGTGCTCGGGGTGCTGCCAGCGAATCAGGGCTTCGACGCCCACTACGCGGTTGTCGCGGTAACTGATCTGCGGCTGGTAGACGAGGTAGAACTGATTGCGGACCAGGGCATCGCGCAGGTCTTTTTCCAGCTCGCGGCGGCGACGCATTTCGGTGTCGACGCTGGCGATATAGAACTGATAGCGGTTGCGTGAGCGGGTCTTGGCCAGCGTCATGGTCTGCTCGGCCTTTTGCAGCAGCTTCTCGGTGCTGTCACCGTCCTCGGGGAACAGGGTGATGCCGATGGTGGCGCGCAGGCGGATCTCCTGATGGTCGAGGGCAAACGGCGCTTCCAGATCATCGAGAATGCTTTGTGCCAGCTCGGCGGCTTCGTAGGGTTGTTCGATATCGGCCTGGACCAGGGCGAACTGGTCGCCACCGAGGCGGGCGAGGGCGCCCAGGCGACCGCTATGGCCGCGCAGGCGATCGGCCAGGGCCAGCAGCAGCTGGTCGCCGGTCTGGTAGCTGAACTGCTCGTTGATGCCCTTGAAGTCGTCGAGGCCGACACACAACACCGCGACCCGGCGCTGCAACCTGCCGGCGTCGATGAGGATCTTGTCCAGTTGCTGCTGCAATTGCTGCCGGTTCGGCAGTCCCGTCAGGAAGTCGTATTGGGACATGCGCAACAGGCTGTTTTCTGCCTCGTGGCGCAGATGGGTGTTGCGTTCGATGGACTCGAGCAACTGGTTGGCAGTGTTGATCCAAATGCCCAGTTCGTTTTTCTCGTGGCCCTTGAGCAGCGGAATCTTGTGTTCGCTGGGACGATCCGGATTGATTTCCGTGAGGTGCTCGATGATCCGCGACAGCGGCTTGGTCAGCAGCCAGTGATAGACCAGATACAGCACCAGCCCCATGGCGAGCGCGCGCAGTACGCCGGAGATGAAGATGATCACCGAGCTGACAATGAACCCTTGGCCGTAGGTGGCGGTATCGAGGGTGATGCTCAGGTCGCCGTAATACTCGCTGTAGGGCCCGCGACCGACCAGTTGGGTGGTGAAGGTGCGTTCTTTGCCAAGAATCAGGTCGGTCAGCCAGCGGCTGTGGGAGTGCTGCAGTTCGCGGGTTTTTTGCGCGAGCATGGCTTCGTTGGGATGGCCAATGGAGGCCTTGCGCACGGCGGCGTCCTGAAACAGGCCTTCGATCACCTGCATGCCCATTTCCCGGTCCAGGCTGTAGACGGCCTGGGTCGAGGGGTCGCGAAACATGTCGAGGATGCGTTCGGCATCGCTGGCGACGGCCTGGCGGGTTTTATAGGCATCGAACACAATCTGCGCGCAGCTCAAGACCACGCCGACAATCAGTGCCGACAGGAGCACGACCCGGAGCAACTTCACCGACAAGCTGTTCTTGAGTTCCAGCTTCAAAGGGATATTCCTTGTTCCGTGCGGGTAGTATCAAGTTGCCATGAGTATTGGCAATCCCGTGATGGCAGTCAAAGGGACAATCATCCTTGGGGGATTTTGCCTGCAGCTTGGCTGATTTGCAGTTGTCTTGACGAGTTAGCCTATTAGCACTGTGTCGGTTGTCGAGTCCTTCAACTTGAGGGGTGGGGGCGCAGATATTTTCCTTTTGTTTGATGTTAGCCGTCTGTGGCGGTGGGGCAAGGGGCTCGAGGCTTGTTTCGTTGTTGGGTTTTTAACTGAGTACATATCCGTTTCTGCGGTAACGGCGGCTTATGGTTCCGCTCTTACAGCGGGTCACTTTTGGCAAACGCCCCAAAAGTAACCAAAAGGTCTCGCCCCTTACGTACGGCCCCTCGCTGAGGCTCGGGGTTCCTTCGCTCCGGTGTCCATCCGGGGGCATTGCCCTCCGGTCGGCTTCGCTTCGACCTACATGCAATGAGTTCGACTGCGTCGAACGGCGCTGCGCGCCCATCCCCGGATGAACACCTCCACTCAGCCTGCCGAGGGGGCGGGTGGATCAAGATCACAAGCTGCAGGCGAGCTAACGCTCGGCCTGTTGAGTGGTGAAGAGCCTCTGTGTACGCCGCTCTGCCTTTGCTCTTCTGTGGGAGCGGCGGTGCGGCGATCCGACTTGCTCGCGAAGGCGGCCTGCCAGCCGACCTGAATCTGGCGGATGTACTTTGACCCTGTGGGAGCTGGCTTGCCTGCGAAGGCGGCCTGACAGCCGACCTGAATCTGGCGGATGTACTTTGACCCTGTGGGAGCTGGCTTGCCTGCGAAGGCGGCCTGACAGCCGACCTGAATCTGGCGGATGTACTTTGACCCTGTGGGAGCTGGCTTGCCTGCGAAGGCGGCCTGACAGCCGACCTGAATCTGGCGGATGTACTTTGACCCTGTGGGAGCTGGCTTGCCTGCGAAGGCGGCCTGACAGCCGACCTGAATCTGGCGGATGTACTTTGACCCTGTGGGAGCTGGCTTGCCTGCGATGACGGCCTGTCAGCCGACCAATCTCCCACGCCTCCAAGCTGATCAATCCCAGACGCCCGCGTGGGAGTGATGCCAGGGACGCTCCGCGTTACGTTTCTGCGAGATGGCGCGGTGTAGGAAAGCGCCAGAAGTTTCCCACGCAGTTTTCAGGTTGTCCGTCGGAAGCGGGCTGAATAACCTTTGGTGATCGCTGAAATACTTCAGCGATCGGGCGTGAGAACCCGCAAGAGAGTGTTAATCCAGCGCCAGTACCACCATAATTGCCGCCAGCTTATCCGCTGCCAGCAATGCTTTATGGCGGCTGTGTGCGGGCAGACCTCGGTCTGGCCGGATTGCTCTCTTGCCGGTTTCTCACTCCGCACATAGCTGCCACCTCTTCGCCCGCGTGAGAAAC
This sequence comes from Pseudomonas sp. AP3_22 TE3818, assembly GCF_053628995.1. Taxonomy (NCBI): domain Bacteria; kingdom Pseudomonadati; phylum Pseudomonadota; class Gammaproteobacteria; order Pseudomonadales; family Pseudomonadaceae; genus Pseudomonas; species Pseudomonas sp. AP3_22 TE3818. Next base: position 1,319,706 of record NZ_JBRJHL010000001.1, read on the forward strand.
GGCAAGAGATGGCTCCAATCGATAAGGAGCATATTTTGGATAAGTTAATCCCCGATCCCCCCAGCAGCACCACCAAACCCTACAGCCCCCACACCCTGTTCATGATCGTTCCCGACATGGACACTGAAACCCTTCTTGCCCACGCCTGTGAGTCACTGGCTTCAGCCAATGTCCTGGCGAGTGATTTCGCCACCTACCTGAGTGGTCCCCAGCGCAACACAGCGCTGGCCATTTCGCAGATTGTCATGTTGGCGGAGCTGGCGGTGAGTCGCGCGTTGGATAACCTCGATCCGCAGGGATAGGTATTCCTTCAGGTTGACCGCGTCATCGTTCTTCGCGAGCAAGCCCGCTCCCACACTGGATCGGGTCGTATACAGATCAAATGTGGGAGCGGGCTTGCTCGCGAAGGGGCCCTGCAGAACGCTGAAAATCCCGGGCAATAAAAAACCCGGCTAAAAAGCCGGGTTTTTTGACTGGCGTCGAGCTTAAGCGGTGAAGGTTTTGCCTTCGAACTGCTCAGCCACGAATTTCCAGTTGACCAGGTTCCAGAACGCTTCGACGTACTTCGGACGCAGGTTGCGGTAGTCGATGTAGTAAGCGTGTTCCCAGACGTCGCAGGTCAGCAGCGGGGTGTCGCCGTTGGTCAGCGGGTTGCCGGCGCCGATGGTGCTGGCCAGGGCCAGGGAACCGTCAGCCTTCTTCACCAGCCAGCCCCAACCGGAACCGAAGGTGCCGATGGAAGTCTTGCTGAACTCTTCCTTGAACTTGTCGAACGAACCGAAAGCTGCGTTGATGGCTTCAGCCAGTGCGCCGGTTGGTTGACCGCCGGCGTTTGGCGCCAGGCAGTTCCAGTAGAAAGTGTGGTTCCAGACCTGTGCGGCGTTGTTGAAGATACCGCCCGAGGAAGTCTTGACGATTTCTTCCAGGGTCTTGCCTTCGAACTCGGTGCCTGGCACCAGGTTGTTCAGGTTCACGACGTAGGTGTTGTGGTGCTTGTCGTGGTGGAATTCCAGAGTTTCCTTGGAAATGTGCGGCTGCAGGGCATCGTGTGCGTACGGCAGCGGCGGCAATTCGAAAGCCATGATGATTCTCCTAATCAGGTCAGTTGCGGTGAGCGCAAGGCCGATCACGGGCGGCCAGACAAGCGCCGGGGAGTTTGTACTCTTTGCGGCGCAGGGAGACGGATCATAGCACCGGGGGGGCCGCATAACCACGCAACAACTGTGTGGAATAGAGGTTCCGCGAATCAGATGGCCGCGATCAACTGCAGCGCTACGGCAAACATCATCACCGCCACCAACAGATCGAGAATTCGCCAGGTACCGGGGCGGGCGAGCCAGGGTGCCAGCCATGCCGCACCCAGCGCCAGGGTGAAGAACCACAACAGCGAGGCACTGGCCGCGCCGACCACATAAGCGCCAGGCTCGGTTTGTTGTGCGCCCAGGGAGCCGATCAGCAAAACGGTATCCAGGTAGACGTGCGGGTTGAGCAAGGTCACCGCCAGCGCGCTGAGCATGACCGCCCGCAGCGAGCGTACGGTCTGGCCCTCGCCCTGCTCAAGGCTCTGTTTCGAAAAGGCCCGGCGCAGTGCCTGGGTGCCATACCACAACAGAAACGCTGCACCGCCCCAGCGGGCGATGGCCAGCAATGTCGGGTTCTGTGCCAATACCGTCGCCAGGCCGAACACCCCGGCCGCCACCAACAGGGCGTCGCAGGCCACGCAGAGTGCCGCGACCGGCAGGTGATGTTCACGTCGCAGGCTTTGCGCCAGGACAAACGCATTCTGGGTGCCGATCGCCATGATCAGGCCAAAGGCCACCAACAGGCCGTTCATATAACTCTGCCACATGATTTTTTACTCCGCGTTGGCTGCCAGATCCCGCAGTACTTGCAGGGCACGGTCGGCGTCGGCCTGGCCGACAAACAAATGGTCGTGGTAGTAGCCGGCAATCACGTTGCAACTGATGCCAGCCTTGCCCAATGCCGTGGCGAATGCGGCGGTCAGGCCAACCGCTTCGAGTGCCGAATGCACGTTCAGGGTGATCCAGGCGGCGATGTAGTCGAAGCGCAGCCCGGCTTTTTCGGCATGGGAGCGTTCGAGAATCACGGTCAGGCCTTCCTGCTCGCGGAAGCTGCCGACAATCTCCAGGCCCGCAGGCAACTGGCCATCGCGCAGGGTGCAGAACACGTATTCGCCGGCATTGAGTTGCGGGCTCATGCTGCGCAGCAGCGTTGCCAATGAAGTTTCGCCAGCCATGTGGGTAATCCTTGTTCAAGAGTTCTTGCTGGTCATTGTCCCTGTGAAGGCTGTATAAGAAAAACCAATCTTGCTGATCGCTCATTAGGAAAACTGATGTTCGACTATAAATTGCTTTCTGCCCTGGCCGCCGTGGTCGAACAGGCCGGTTTTGAACGGGCAGCCCAGGTGCTGGGCCTGTCGCAATCGGCGATATCCCAGCGCATCAAGCTGCTGGAAGCGCGGGTTGGCCAGCCGGTGCTGGTGCGCGCCACACCGCCGACGCCGACGGAAATCGGTCGGCGCTTGCTCAACCACGTGCAGCAGGTGCGCTTGCTTGAACGGGATTTGCAAAGCCTGGTGCCGGCACTGGATGAAGAGGGCCTGCCCGAACGCCTGCGGATCGCCCTGAACGCCGACAGCCTGGCCACCTGGTGGGCGCAGGCGGTGGGGGAGTTTTGCGCGCAACAGCATCTGTTGATGGATCTGGTGGTCGAAGACCAGACCGTCGGCCTCAAGCGCATGCGCGCCGGCGAGGTGGCAGCCTGTGTCTGCGCCAGCGAGCGTCCGGTGGCTGGCGCGCGCAGCGTGTTGCTGGGGGCCATGCGTTACCGTGCACTGGCCAGTCCGGCTTTTATTGCCCGGCATTTTCCACAAGGCGTACGCGCCGATCAGTTGGCCCGCACCCCGGCGCTGGTGTTTGGCCCGGACGATTTCCTGCAGCATCGGTACCTTGCGTCCCTCGGTGTCGAGGGTGGTTTCGAGCACCATTTATGCCCGTCCTCGGAAGGCTTCATTCGATTGACCGAAGCCGGTCTGGGCTGGGGCCTGGTCCCGGAACTGCAGGTACGCGAGCAACTGGAAAGGGGGGTATTGCAGGAGTTGCTGCCAGATAAGCCGATCGATGTGCCGCTGTACTGGCATCATTGGCGTAATGGCGGTCAGTTGCTGGGGCTACTCACCGATCAATTGGTCAGCGCATCGAAGCAATGGCTGGTGCCCTTGGACTGACGCGCAGCGTCAAGACCTCACGTAATACGCAAAACGAAATATTCGGAGCAATTCATGAAGATTCTGGTTACCGGCGCAAGCGGCTTCATCGGCGGACGCTTTGCGCGTTTTGCCCTGGAGCAGGGCCTGGACGTGCGGGTCAACGGTCGCCGGGCCGAAAGTGTGGAGCATCTGATACGCCGGGGAGCCGAATTCATCCAGGGCGATTTGAGCGACCCGGAACTGGCGCGCGAACTGTGTTCGGACGTCGAGGCCGTGGTGCATTGCGCCGGTGCCGTCGGTTTGTGGGGACGTTATCAAGACTTCCATCAGGGCAACGTCCAGGTCACCGAGAACGTGGTGGAAGCCTGCCTGAAGCAACGGGTACGGCGGCTGGTGCATTTGTCGTCGCCGTCGATCTATTTCGATGGTCGAGATCACCTGGGCCTGACCGAAGAGCAGGTGCCCAAGCGCTTCAAACACCCTTACGCCGCCACCAAGTACCTGGCCGAGCAAAAAGTCTTCGGCGCCCAGGAGTTCGGTCTCGAAACCCTGGCCCTGCGCCCGCGTTTCGTGACCGGGGCCGGAGACATGAGCATCTTCCCGCGCCTGTTGAACATGCAGCGCAAGGGGCGCCTGGCAATCATCGGCAACGGTCTGAACAAGGTTGACTTCACCAGCGTGCAAAACCTCAACGAGGCGTTGCTCAGCAGTTTGCTGGCCAGCGGTTCCGCGCTGGGCAAGGCTTACAACATCAGCAACGGCACGCCGATTCCTTTGTGGGACGTGGTCAATTACGTCATGCGCAAAATGGACGTCCCACAGGTTACCCGCTACCGCTCCTACGGCCTGGGCTACAGCGTGGCGGCGCTCAACGAGGGCGTGTGCAAGGTGTGGCCGGGGCGTCCCGAACCGACGCTGTCGCGTCTGGGCATGCAAGTCATGAACAAAAATTTCACCCTGGACATCAGCCGCGCCCGACATTATCTGGATTACGATCCCAAGGTCAGCCTCTGGGCGGCGCTCGATGAATTCTGTGGCTGGTGGAAGGCGCAGGATATTCGCTGAGGCTCGAACAACGCGCCATTTCTGAACCGGATACGGGCTTGGGGGTCAATGGTTGCGGCCGTGGGGTTTATACTGCGCGGCATAAAGCCATTATTTGATTCACACTAAGGTTGATTCAATGTCCATGCGAAACGATGCCAACGACGACTTCGACGATGTACCGAGCCTGCGTGCAGACGTTCTCGATGACGATTTTCCGCCGACTGCTCGCACGGTCGTGCATTCGCGCACGGCGCCGGTGGTGAAGGTCAAGGCGGCGAGCACCGGCCCCCTGTGGGCGTTGGTCGGGGCGCTGATCATTGCGTTCGCGGGCCTGGCCTGGTGGAGCTTTCAGCAGATCTCCCTGATGGAACAGCAACTGGTGGCGACCCAGGAAAGTTTCGCGCGGATCAGCGAGGAAGCGGCAGGGCGCCTGCAGGATATTTCCGGAAAGGTTGTGGCCAGCCAGACCAGTGTCACCACCGACAGCGAGGCCTTGAAGCTGCAAATCCGCCAGCTGGAAGGCAAGCTCCAGGACCAGAGCACCCAGCAGCAAGGTGTGGCCGGCCAGGCCTCGGACCTGGACAAGCGACTGGCGCAAATGACCGCGCAAACCACCGAAGTGGACAAGCGCCTTGCACTGATGACTGCCCAGGGCACCGAACATCAGGCGGTCAATACCCAGTTGCAGGCCGAGGTCAAAGCCTTGAGTGCTGAAGTGGCCGCCCTGAAAAGTGCTCCGTCCGACGCGGAAAAATTCGATGCGCAGTTGAAAAGCCTGGGTGCCGACATCGTCGCACTGAAGAAACAAGGCAACCCGAGCGCTGCCATCGAGCGTCTCGAACAAGACATCGTCGTGCTCAAGAGCGTGCAGGACAACCGTCCGGCCGCCGCACCGGGCACGACCAATACCGCCGAGTTCGATGCCTTCCGCAGCCAGGTCACCCGCAACATCAATACCCTTCAGGCGCAGATCCAGAACCTGCAACAGCAGCTGCGCGCCCGGCAGTAAAACGAGCACTTGTGGCGAGGGGGCTTGCTGTGGCGAGGGGGCTTGTCGGAATGCCGCACCACCCCGTTCGGCTGCGCAGCAGTCGTAAAACCGGTAACCGCGGTGTGTCAGGCCATCACCGGCCGCAGTTTTTAGCGCCGCTTCGCAGCGCAACGGGGGCAAGCCCCCTCGCCACAAAAAGCCCAGCGCACCACAACACTCAGCGTTTTCCTGAATATCCATGCCTCCCCCCATTGCCGTCTACGCTCTTGAAACACCATCAGGAACGAGGGATGCGCAATGGGGTTTCTGCATAAGTCCGCCTTGCTATGCGGCATGTTCTTACTGTGCCTGGGTCAGGCACAAGCCGCCGGGACGGAAAAGGACGACAGCAAGGCGGCCATCGCCCTGCTGGAAAAAGCCTTGGCCTACTACCACCAGAACGGCGACAAGGCCTTTGCGGCGTTCAGTCGCCAGGGCGAGTTTGTCGACAAGGACCGTTACGTCTTTGTGCTCGACACCAAGGGCGTGATGCTTGCCAGCGGCGGACCGTCGTCGGCGTTGATTGGCCGGGACGTGTCGGAGGTGCTTGGGCCGGACTTGCAGAAAACCTTCAAGGACGCCCTGAAAGTGCCGGAGGGCAATGGCATTCAGCAGGCGGAGTATCGCTGGCAGAACTGGAACGACGGCAAGGTCGAGCGCAAGCATGTCTACTACCAGCGCATCGGCCAGCGAATTCTGGCGGTCGGTTATTACCTGCCCCGGGCCTCTGCTGAACAGGCTATGGCCTTGCTGAACAAAGCGGCAACCGATCTGGCCAAGGATGAAAAGGGCACCCTGACGGCGATCAATTCCCTCAAGGGCGGCTACCTGCAGGATGACCTGTATGTGTTTGTCGTCGATCTGAACACCCGGCGTTATGTGGCCCACGGCACCAACCTGCGGCTGATCAATACCGACTTCAGCAAGATCGAAGACCCGGAAGGCAAACCGGTGGGCGAGCCGATCCTGGCGTTGCTGGCCAAACAGGATTACGGCGAATACGAATACCGCTGGAAAAACCCGGTGACCGGCAAGGTCGAGAACAAGCATGCCTACCTGAAGAAGGTCGGGCATTTTCTGGTGGCTGTGGGGTATTACAGCCCTTGATTTTGAGTTGATTGAAAGGGCGTCTTCGCTGGCAAGCCAGCTCCTACAGGGTCGGGTAATTCTGTAGGAGCTGGCTTGCCAGCGATGGCCGCAACGCGGTTTACCTATCGAACCTTGTCCTCACGCCCGCGCAACAACATGTTCGGCATGGCAATCGCCGCCGCCAGCCCCAGCAACGACACCACCGCACTGACCGTCAGCAAGTGCCGGAACGTCAGCAGCAATTCGGCACGCAAGGCGTTCTGCGCCTCACCCGGTGCGGCGTTCAACCCGTCGAGCAACACATTCCCCGAACTGCCTTCGGCAATCAGCGACGAGCCGGCCAGGTGCGCAAAACTTGAATCCTGCAACAAGGCCAGCAGCAGCGCCGACATCAACGCCACACCCACGGCACCGCCCAGCGAACGGAACAGGTTGGTGGTACTGGTGGCGACGCCGATGTCCCGCTGGTCCACCGAGTTCTGTGTGCCGACCAACGATGTCGGGAACTGCATGCCGGAGGCAATCCCGCAGAGCAGCATGAACAAGCTGCTCACGACGAATGCCTGCGGCGGGCTGAACGCCATGCCGATAATCGCGATGGGCATCAGCGCGGCACCGGTGAGGATCATCGGTTTGTAGCGCCCGGTCACCGAGGTGCGGCGGCCAGCGAAATACGCGCCCATCGGCAAGCCCATGGCCAGCGGCAGCAGATGCAGGGCGGCGCTGTCGGCCCCGGCGCCGGTGACGCTCTGGAAGCGCAACGGCATCAACACGATCAGCGAGATGGCCTGGAAACTGGTGAAGAAAATCGTGCACCAGCACAGGATCGCGTTGCGGTTGGCGAACAGATGCATGGGCAGCAACGGCTCCCGTGCCCGTCGCTCGTGAACGACAAACAGCCCCAGCACCAGCACCGCACAAGCGAGCAGCGCCAGCACTTCGGCACTGCGCCAGGAATGACCCTGACCAACCTGCGTGATGCCCAGCAACAATGCCGTCAGCCCGATGATCATCAACACGGTGCCCAGGTAATCGATGACCGGTTTGCGTTGCGGAACCGGCAGACCCACCAGCGTGCGATGGGCCACCAGCCAGGCACCCAGGCCCAGCGGCAGGTTGATCAGGAACACCCAGCGCCAGGACAGGTATTCGGTCATGTAACCGCCGAGCACCGGGCCGGCCACGCTGGCCACTGCGTACATGCTGCTGAAATAACCCTGATAACGACCGCGCTCCCGTGGCGGCACGATGTCACCGATGATCGCCTGGCTCACCGAAATCATCCCGCCGGCCCCGATGCCCTGGAAGATCCGCGCCAGAACCAGTTGCTCCATGCTCTGGGCCATGCCGCAGAACACCGACGCCAGAGTGAACAGGCCCATGCCGAACAGCATCAACTTGCGTCGTCCGTACAGGTCGCCCAGTTTGCCGTAGATCGGCACCGCCACGGTCATGGCCACCATGTAGCCGGAAATCACCCAGGCCAGCAGGCTGACGTCCTTGAACTGTGCGGAGATGGCCGGCATCGACACGGCGACGATGGTCTGGTCCAGCGCGCCGAGAAAGATCGCCAGCATCAGGGCGATCAGCACGCTGCGGATGGCGGGTTTTGGCGTTTCAGGCTGGTGAAGATTGGTCACGGTAAAACCTGCGGCAGTGATTGACCCGCAGGTGGCAAGGCGAGCGGGGAATGCTCGCCAGTGTAAGTCGATAGCAGGCTATTCGATAGCCTCATAAGGAAGCCCGACGTAGTTTTCCGCGATGGTTTTTCGACCCGCCTCGGAGCCGATGAAGTAGTCCAGTTCCGACTCGGCAATGCGCTGGCTGAAGGCATCGTGTTCATCGAAACGGTGCAGCATCGAGGTCATCCACCAGGAAAACCGCTCGGCCTTCCACACCCGGCGCAGGCAGATTTGCGAGTATTTCTCCAGCAGATCAAGGCGGTTTTCACGGTAAACCTTGAGCAGGATATTGAACAGCGTACTCACATCGCTGGCTGCCAGGTTCAGGCCTTTGGCGCCGGTGGGCGGAACGATGTGCGCGGCATCGCCGACCAGGAACATCCGCCCGTATTGCATCGGTTCGACCACGAAGCTGCGCAGCGGCGCGATGCTTTTTTCGATGGACGGGCCGGTCACCAGTTTGTCTGCCAATGCCTGTGGCAAACGCGTCTTGAGTTCATCCCAGAAGCGTTGATCCGACCAGTGATCGACATGATCGCTGGTGGGCACTTGAAGGTAGTAACGGGTGCGTGTCGGCGAACGCATGCTGCACAGGGCAAAACCGCGCTCATGGCGGGCGTAGACCAGTTCGTCGTGGACCGGCGGGGTATCGGCCAGGATCCCGAGCCAGCCGAAGGGGTAGATCCGTTCGAAGACTTTCAGGCTGTCGGCGGGAATCGATTGTCGCGCCACGCCATGGAAACCGTCGCAACCGGCGATGTAGTCGCAATCGAGTCGCCAGGTCTCACCATCCTTCTCAAAAGTGACAAAGGCTTCGTCGGTTTTCATACCGTGGGGAATGACCTTGGTTGCCTGGTAAATCGTTTGCGCGCCGGCCTCCCGACGGGCGGCCATCAGGTCGCGGGTGACTTCGGTCTGGCCGTAGATCATCACGGTTTTGCCACCCGTGAGGGCGTGCAGATCGATGTGCACCTGGCGCCCGTCGAGGGCCAGTTCGAAGCCGCCATGCACCAGTCCCTCGGTGTCCATGCGCTGACTCACGCCGGCCTGGCGCAACAGCTCTACCATGCCTTGTTCAAGCACGCCGGCGCGGATTCTACCGAGTACATAGTCCGGGGTCTGCCGTTCGAGAATGAGGGTGTCGATACCGGCGTTGTGCAGCAATTGGCCGAGCAACAAGCCAGAAGGGCCGGCGCCAATGATGGCGACCTGGGTTTTCAGCGTTTTCATTGTTTTTATGACTCGCAGGCTTCACGCGACCAGGGTCGGTGAATGATTTTTATGGATCGAGTGCTTGCATTTTTCCCTTGCGAGTCTGTCAATTGAAGGTGAAAACTGAGCCGAAAGCTGTACATTCTGCCAATCGGTGCGATTATCGCCCGCCATCAAACTCCGAGGCCTGGATTGAAGTGATGAACAAGCCTGACCTGCCTTCGATTCCGGTGTTCAAGCTCTACGGTGAAAGCCTGGATTGGCCAACCCCGGACTTGCTGCACTGTGAGACCATTTCCAAACGCAGCCGCGAACATCATTGGGAAATCAAACCCCACCGCCACGCTGATTTATGCCAACTGCTCTTCGTATTCAAAGGTCAGGCAGAGCTTGAAATCGAAGGCAAACGTACACAACTGGTGGAACCGGGGATCCAGATCCTGCCACCGCTGTCGGTGCATGGCTTTCGCTTTTCCGAAGACGTGGAAGGCTTTGTCGTGACCCTGGCCGCGCCGCTGATCGCCCACCTGCAGATGCAGTTGGGCCACTCGGTGAATGCCCTGGCCCAGGCCGAAAGTTACCCGGCAGGCAAGGACGCCGAGTACCTCAACAGCCTGTTCAGTGCCTTGCAGAGCGAATACAACAGCCATCAACCGGCGCGGGAAATGCTCATGCATTCGCTGGTCAGCGTGATCGTGGTGTGGGTCAGCCGCCAGGTGATCCAGCGTCGCACCGCCATGGCGCGACCGCAGCGGGCCCGGGAATACCTCAACGGCTTTATTCAATTGGTGGAAGAGACTTATCGCCAGCACGTCAAGGTCGAGGATCTGGCGCATCGGCTGGGGATTTCCGTGTCGCACCTCAACGGCACCTGTCGTGAGCTGGCGGGGCAACCGGCGCTGCAGATCATGCACGAACGGCAATTGCTGGAGGCCAAGCGCTTGCTGACCTACACCAGCATGACCATTTATGAAATGTCCGACGTGTTGGGGTTTTCCGATCCGACCAACTTCACGCGCCTGTTCCGGCGTCGCGTGGGGATTTCGCCCAAGGCCTTCCGCGACCGCTTAAAGGCCGATCAGGACAACGAAGCCTGACCCCCTTCGTTACCGGAGGGCGTTGAGGGTAGCGTTGTGGGGAATGCAGCGCTCGAAATTACAGCTCGCGTATTCACGGGGCAGGTTGCGCAGTTGCTCGACGCGCCAGGCGGCAGCGCCATACAGCCCGAGCGTGACCGCGCAGGTGATGAAGATCGCGAGGTATCTTCTTGTTCTGATGTTCATGGCGTTGACCTCTGAACGAATACCTTTCGGTATTACTTTGAGCATAGGTCAGCGCCATTGAGTTGCCAGCCATAACGAGCCATTCAGAACACGAATACCCCTGTAGGAGCTGGCTTGCCAGCGATGGGGGCTTTGGATATTGCGCAGGTCTTCAGGACGCCATCGCTGGCAAGCCAGCTCCTACAGAATCGGTGTTTACAGGCCCGCATCCCACTCCGGTTCTTGCGGAAATCTCACCACCAGAAAATCCAGCAAGCTGCGCAGCGCCGCCGGCATGTGCTTGCGTGAGGCATACACCGCGTACACGTTCATTTGCCGGGGTTCGGCCGCTGGCAGCAGGCGAATCAATTCGCCGCTGTGAATGTGCACGCCGGCCTGGTAGGTGGGCAGCATCGCCACCCCGGCGCCGGCGATCGTTGCGCGCAACAGCGTGCTGGCTTCGTTGGCGCTGATGTTGCCCTGCACCGGCACTGAAACCTGCTCGCCGTCCTGCTCGAAATGCCAGAGGCTTTTGCCGAAGTAGGAGTGGGTCAGGCAATTGTGCAGGCTCAGGTCCTCGACCCGTTGCGGCGCTGGATGTTCGCGCAAGTAAGCAGGGGAAGCGCAGATCACCGAGCGGCAAACCGTCAGGCGGCGGGCGATCAGGTTCGGGTCCAGATCGTTGCTGGTGCGGATGGCCAGGTCGATGCGCTCATCCACCAGGTTCACGGTGCGGTCGAGCATCTGCATGTCGACGCTGACGCCGGGGTAGCGCTTGACGTACGCGGCCATGGCATCGGCCAGTTGCGCCTGGCCGAACGAGGTGCTGACGCTGATCCGCAGCAGGCCGCGCGGTGCGTCGTCCGGTTCGCTGACGGCGGCTTGCATGTCGCTGGACAAGTCGAGCATCTGCCGGCAGCGGGGCAGGATCTCGTTGCCGGCGGCGGTCAGGCTCAACTTGCGTGTGGTGCGGTGCATCAGGCGCGCGCCGACCCAATCTTCCAGTTCCGCCAGATACCGCGACACCACCGGCCGTGACAGCTCCAGGTGATCGGCGGCGGCCGACTGGCTGCCGAGGTCGACCACCGTGACGAACACACGCATTGCTTGAAGACGATCCATGATTTGCCCGCTTTCAGAAACAAACTATGTTCAAGCATCGCATTTTTTGTACCGAGTCAGGCAACTAAGCTCTGTTCCCATGAAGGAGCGAGCTTGCTCGCGATGGTCGTTAACGATAACGAGTGCTTTCAGGATATCTGCGGCGCTTTTGCGTTCATCGCTGGCAAGCCAGCTCCTACACCGTCAGCGGCCAGCCTGGCCATCGGATTTCGGAGCAACAAATGATCGGTTTCACCTCACTTAAGCGAGTTTTGCTGGCCACCACCTTCGGTTTTGCCGCCCACGCCAGCGCCTCGACCCTGACGCTGGATGTCTACAACCCTGGCGAAAAAGCCATCTTCCCGGTGACCTCGGTGCTGGTCAGCGGCGAAAAGGAAGCGATTCTGGTGGATGCCCAATTCGGCAAATCCCAGGCCGAACAGGTGGTGGAAAAAATCCGCGCCAGCGGCAAGCAACTGACCACCATCTACATCAGTCACGGCGACCCGGACTACTACTTCGGCCTCGACACCCTGACGGCCGCGTTCCCCAAGGCCAAGGTCCTGGCTTCGCAGCCGACCGTCGACCACATCAAGCAAACCGTCGACGGCAAACTGGCCTTCTGGGGCCCGAAAATGGGCGCCGATGTACCGGCCAAAACCATCGTGCCGGACGTGCTCAAGGGCGACAGCCTGATCCTCGAAGGGCAGAGGTTGCAGGTGGTCGGTCTTGAGGGGCCGCAGCCGGATCGCAGCTTTGTGTGGATCCCGTCGATCAAGGCGGTCGTCGGTGGTGTCGTGGTGGCGCAAAACATCCACGTGTGGATGGCCGACACGCAAACGCCGCAGTCCCATGCCGATTGGTTGGCTACGCTGCATTCCATTGAAACCCTGAAACCGCAGGTCGTGGTGCCGGGGCATTACCTCGGCGAGAGCGGCCGTTCCGTGGCAGCCGTGCAGTTCACCGCCGCTTACATCAAGGCCTTCGACGAAGAAACCGCCAAGGCCAGGGATTCTGCTGAACTGATTGCGGCAATGAAGAAACGCTTCCCGGCACTGGGCGATGAAAGCTCCCTGGAGCTGAGCGCCAAGGTCGCCAAGGGCGAGATGAAGTGGGGTGAATAAATTTAAGGGTTAATAGGAATTCCTGTGGCGAGGGGGCTTGCCCCCGTTGGAGTGCGAAGCACTCCCCTGCATTCCTTTAGTCACACCCTAAGCAGAGGTTTTACGACTGCTGCGCAGCCGAACGGGGTGGTGCGGCATTCCGACAAGCCCCCTCGCCACAATAGGCCGCGTTGCTTTTCAAATTTGTCATCCACTGGAGTATGTCATGAGCAACATCGCAATCATCGGTGCCACCGGTCGTGCCGGTAGCCAACTGCTGGAAGAAGCCCTGCGTCGCGGTCACAGCGTTACCGCGATCGCCCGCAACACGGCGAAAATCGGCCAGCGTGCCGGTGTGGTCACGCGCAACGTCGACGCTCTGGATGCCAGTGCATTGCAAGCAGCCATCGAGGGGCATGACGCAGTCATCAGCGCGGCACATTTCGCAACGCTGCCTGCCAGTGCCGTCATCGGGCCGGTGAAAAAGGCCGGGGTCAAGCGCTTGCTGGTGGTGGGCGGTGCAGGGTCCCTGTTGTTGCCAGATGGCACCCGGGTGATCGATAGCAAAGGCTTCCCGGCAGAGTACAAGGCAGAGGCTGGTGCGGGTGCCGAGTTCCTGGAGAACCTGAGTCAGGAAAAGGATCTGGACTGGACCTTCCTGTCGCCTTCGGCCGAATTTGTCGAGGGTGAGCGCACCGGGACATTCCGCCTCGGCCAGGATGATTTGCTGGTGAGCCGTGAAGGGCGCAGCTGGATCACGTTTGCCGACTATGCGATTGCAATGCTCGACGAAGTGGAAGTACCGAAGCATTCGCGGCAGCGGTTTACCGTCGGGTATTGATAGCTTCGCTGAATTCATCGCCGGCAAGCCGGCTCCTACAGTGGATCTGTGTTGCGACGCCAATCTTTGTAGGAGCCGGCTTGCCGGCGATGCGTTTCAGGTATCACCGTGTCTGCGCCTGCTCCACCAGCCACCCCATCAATTCACGTAACTTCGGCGAAGGTCCTGGTTTTTCTGGGAAAACCAGGTAGTACGCCAGCCCTGTTGTGACCTTCAATTCGAATGGCATGACCAGCCGCCCGGCATTCAGGTCATCGCCGATCAGCGACCAGTCGCCAATCGCCACCCCCGTTCCCTGGGACGCCATCGACATTGCCAGGTCCAGTGTTTCGAAATGCTGGCCCTTGCCGACATTGGTCAAATTCACATCCGCGGCCTTCAACCAGGCCTTCCAGTCCCGTTCATCGCGGGTCGGGTGCAGCAGCAGGTGTTGTTGCAGATCGGCAGGTGTCTGCAGGGGCATGGGACCTTCGAGCATCGGTCTGGAACACACCGGCGTGAGTTGTTCATCGAAGAGTTTTTGCGACATCAGTGAATTGTCCGGCGGTGCGCCGTACATCACCGCCGCATCGAACTGCTCGAGATGAAAATCCACGCCGTGCTTGACCGTAGTGGTCAGCTCCACCGGCACATCCGGGCGTTCCCTTTGCCATTGCAGCAGGCGCGGCAGCAACCAGCGCATGACGCAGGTCGGTGCCTTGAGTTGCAGGGTTTCGCGCTTCTCGCCGATCTGCTCCACGGCCTCGTCGATCAGGCCGAAAATCTGCTGCACCCGTGGCAGCCACTCCCGTCCTTCGGCGGTCAGGTCCAGGCCTCGGGCCTGGCGAATGAACAGCTCATAACCCAGGTGATCTTCCAGGCCGGCGATCTGCCGGCTGACCGCGCCCTGGGTGATGTGCAGTTGTTCGGCGGCCCGGGTGAAATTGCAGCACTGCGCGGTAATCAGAAAAGTGTGCAGCGCCGGCAGGGGAGGCAGTCGTTTCATTGGGATCCAAGGTATGACGTGAGGACATGGCTAGTATGACTTTTTATCCATTGTTGCGGCTACGTGTCGCCCGTTCCAATGAGGCCATTCCCGGGCCTGCCAATCCATCATAAACACAGCGCATGCCCGGCGTCTCAAACGAACAAAAAGGGCAAAGACATGGCGACGTGCGGCGAAGTATTGGTCAAGTTACTCGAAAACTACGGAGTCGAGCAGGTGTTCGGCATTCCGGGGGTTCATACCGTGGAGCTGTATCGCGGGCTGGCCCGTTCGAGCATCAACCACGTGACGCCGCGCCATGAACAGGGCGCCGGCTTCATGGCCGACGGCTACGCTCGCACCAGCGGCAAACCGGGCGTGTGCTTCATCATCACCGGCCCGGGCATGACCAACATCACCACCGCCATGGGCCAGGCCTACGCCGATTCGATCCCGATGCTGGTGATCTCCAGCGTGCAATCGCGCAGCCAGTTGGGCGGCGGTCGCGGCAAGCTGCATGAACTGCCGAACCAGGGCGCACTGTGCGCCGGTGTCGCGGCGTTCTCCCACACCCTGATGTCGGCGTCGGAATTGCCGGTTGTGCTGGCTCGCGCCTTTGCGCTGTTCCAGGCAGGCCGTCCGCGTCCGGTGCACATTGAAATTCCATTGGACGTGTTGGTCGAAGACGCTGACGAGCTGCTCAGCAGCCTGCCGGTCAACATCGACCGCGCCGGTGCTTCGCCGAGTGCCGTGTCGCGCATGACCGAATTGCTGGCCAACGCCAAGCGTCCGCTGATTCTCGCCGGTGGCGGTGCCATCGACGCGGCGCCCGAGCTGACCGAACTGGCCGAACTGCTGGACGCACCGGTCGCACTGACCATCAATGCCAAGGGCATGCTCGCCTCCGGTCACCCGCTGCTGATCGGTTCGACCCAGAGCCTGGTCGCCACCCGTGCACTGGTCGCCGAGGCCGACGTGGTCCTGGCCATCGGCACCGAACTGGCCGAGACCGACTACGATGTGACCTTCGCCGGTGGCTTCGAGATTCCTGGCAAGTTGCTGCGCGTGGACATCGACCCGGACCAGACCGTGCGCAACTACCCGCCGCACGTGGCGCTGGTGGCCGACTCGCGCAACGCTGCCCAGGCTTTGCTCAGCGCCTTGTCGCACAAATCCCTGGCCGAGCGCCGCAACGATTGGGGCCAGGTACGGGCCGCCCGTCTGCGTGAAGACCTGGCCGCGACCTGGGACGCACCGACGCTGGCCCAGACCCGTTTCCTCGAAACCGTCCTGCATGAGCTGCCGGACGCGGTGTTCGTCGGCGATTCGACCCAACCGGTCTACACCGGCAACCTGACGTTCAACCCGGAGCGCCCGCGTCGCTGGTTCAACTCGTCCACCGGTTACGGCACCCTCGGTTATGCCTTGCCGGCGGCGATTGGAGCCTGGCTCGGCGGCAGTACTGAAAGCGGCAGCCGCCCACCCGTGGTGTGCCTGATCGGCGACGGCGGCCTGCAGTTCACCCTGCCGGAACTGGCCAGCGCCGTTGAAGCGCGCACTCCGGTCATCGTGCTGCTGTGGAATAACCAGGGCTACGAAGAGATCAAGAAATACATGGTCAACCGTGCCATCGAGCCGGTCGGCGTGGACATCTACACCCCGGACTTCATCGGTGTGGCCAAGGCCTTGGGTTGCGCGGCCGAAGCCGTCAGCAGCGTCGAGCAATTGCGCGGCGCATTGCGTGTGGCCCACGATCGCCAGGGCCCGACCCTGATTGAAATCGACCAGGCCGAGTGGATGAAGGCGGTGTCGAAATGACTTTCCCGACTACCCTGGATGGCCTGTACATCAACGGCCAATGGTCGGCCGGCAATGAACACCTGCGGGTGATCAACCCGGCGACCGAAGCCCTGTTGACCACGGTCAATGGCGGCGATGAGCGTGCGGTTGATCAAGCGGTGAGCGCGGCGACCCGGGCGTTCGCCGTCTGGTCGAAAACCACCGGCGCCGAACGCGCTGCCATCCTGCGCAAAATCGCCGCGGGCGTGCAGGCCAACCGTGAAAAACTGATGCACTTGCAGTCGAGCAACAACGGCAAGCCGCAATTCGAAGCCGCGATCGACGTCGATGATGTGATCGCCACGTTCGAGTATTACGCCGGTCTGGCCGAAGGGCTGGACGCGAAGCAGGACAGCGCCATCGAACTGCCGAGCGACGACTTCAGTGCGCGCCTGCGCCGTGAGCCGTGCGGTGTGGTCGGCCTGATCGTGCCGTGGAACTTCCCGATGGTCACCACCGCCTGGAAACTCGCCCCGGCCCTGGCCGCCGGTTGCTGCGTGGTGCTCAAACCTTCGGAAGTGACGCCGCTGCCGGAGCTGGAGCTGGCAACGATCATCGCTGAAGCCGGCTTGCCGGCGGGCGTGTTCAACCTGGTGTGTGGCACCGGCCTGGCCGTTGGCGCGCCATTGTCGGCGGATCCGCGTATCGCGAAAGTTTCCTTCACCGGCAGCAACGCCGTTGGCGTGCAGGTCATGCAGCGGGCGGCGGAAACCGTCAAAGGCGTGAGCCTGGAACTGGGCGGCAAATCATCGCTGCTGGTGCTGGCCGATGCCGATCTCGACCTGGCGGTGGAAGTGGCTTGCGGCGGTGGTTTCTTCAACGCCGGGCAGATGTGCTCCGCCACCAGCCGCGTGCTGGTCGCCGATGAACTGGCCGATGAATTCCTCAGCCGCGTGAAGGCCCGTGCCGAAGCGATTCGCGTGGCCGACCCGTTCGACCCGAACGTGGAAATGGGCGCGCTGGTCAATCAGGCGCAATACCAGCGTGTACTGGGCCACATCGATCGTGGTTTGAGCGCCGGCGCCAAACTGGTTTGCGGTGGCAATCGCCCGGCGGACCTGCCGCGCGGATATTTTTTGCAGCCGACGGTTTTCACCGAAGTGCCCCTCGACAGTGCGTTGTGGTGTGAAGAGATTTTCGGCCCGGTGATCTGCGTACGCAGTTTCGCCTCTGAAGCCGAGGCGATTGCCTTGGCCAACGACAGCCAGTTCGGCCTGGTCGCCAGTGTGGTCACGCGCAATGCCGAGGCTGCCGACCGCGTCGCCAACGCTTTGCAGGCGGGGCTTGTGTGGATCAACGCACCGCAGGTGATCTTCCCGCAGACCGCCTGGGGCGGCTACAAGCAGAGCAGCATCGGCCGCGAATTGGGGCCGTGGGGCTTGCAGGCTTTCCAGGAAATCAAACACGTGATCCGGGCCGTCTGACGCCGATCACTGTGTAGGAGCGAGCTTGCTCGCGATGGACGTCAACGATGACGTGGGGCGCCTGAATGTACGCGGCGCCAGTGCACCCATCGCGAGCAAGCTCGCTCCTACATGAGGCATGCACTGGCGTCATGGCTTCAATGAATTTTTATCGATAGTCAGGTGTTTTACACAACCTCAGGATGAACTCACTGGTTCAGCCAACCCCCCGAAAATAGAGGGGCCAACGCTGATCCGGTCGCGCGGATGCAACAGTTTCGACCTGCCTTATACCTACAAAAACAAAGGGAGTCCGTAATGGGCGAGCATGATCTGAACAGACGTCAATTTATCAAGACCGTGGGCGTAGCCTCGGTTGCAGCGGCAGCCATGAGCATGCCGTTCATCAAGGCCAATGCCAGCGACACACGCTTTGCCGGCAAGACCCTGCGTTTGCTGACCTGGTCCGATGACACCGGCCTGGCTGCACTGCGCAACATCGCCGCGACTTTCGAAGACAAGTACGGCTGCAAGGTCATCGCTGACCGCACCGGCAGTACCTCGGAAATGGTCGCCAAACTCAAGGCCGGCGGTGATCGTCCTCAGTACGACATCATTACCCTGGCAGGCGTCGGCGCCGAAGGTCTGGCCGCCGCCAACCTGTTGGAAAAACCCGACCTCAACCGCATTCCCAACCTGGTCGATGTACCGGAGAAGTACCGCACCGGCGCCAATGGCCACGGTATCGGTTACCTGCTGTGGTGCAACAGCCTGGTCTACAGCACCCGCACCCAGAAAGAAGCTCCGACCAGCTACGCGGCCCTGTGGGACCCGGAACTGGCCCCGAACATCTTCCTGCCGCCGCCGAACTGGACCGAGGCCATGGACCTGATCATCATCGCCGCCAAACTGGCCGGTGGTGACGAGCACAACATCGAACCTGGCTTCAAGAAACTCGCCGAGCTGAAAGATCGTGTGGTGACCCTGGGTGAAAACCCGAACCAGATCGCCGAGCTGTTCCGCACCGGTTCCCTGGACATGGGTGGCCTGTACGCACCGGCGTTCTTCCCGAAACAGATCCGCGATCCGAACTACGGTCTGGGCGCGACCTTTGGCATGAAGGAAGGTTTCTACACCGACCTGATGCTGTCGGTGATGCCGAAGAACCGTCCGGGCGATACCGACATGGCCTATGCCTTCATCAACCACTCCCTGGACCCATTGGTGCAGGGCAAGATGGCTGAAGACATCTACAACGGCCCGGTCAACGCCAAGGCGATCATCTCCGCCGAAGCGCGCAAAAGCCCGTACATCCTCACGCCGGAGCAGATTGCCGAGAAGGCGATCATGCACGACAACGCCTTCCTGGCGACTGTGCATGACCAATGGATTCGTCGTTACACGGAAATCTTTTCTTCCTGATCTGAATGCCGCGGGAGGTTCTTCGAACCTCCATCGCTGGCAAGCCAGCTCCTACAAGAACAGCGCATGACCTGTAGGAGCTGGCTTGCCAGCGATCGAGTGCGCAGCACTCGCCATGCGCTTGATCTTCCATTGACGAGACCTTTGCTATGGAACACCAACCTCTGACCCATCCGGTGAGTGCCGCCCCCGTGCGCGCCGCTCGGGGTGTTTCGCCAACGACGCGCGCCTGGTTTTTCCTCACGCCGTCGATGCTGTTTCTTGGCGTATTGATTGCCGCGAGCCTCTTGGTACTGCGCATGAGCGTGGGCACCAAAGGCGCGGAATGGTCCGGGTTCAGCCTGGCCAGCTACGCCCAGTTGCTGGAACCCTATTACCTCAAATCCCTGATGCTGACCCTGCGCCTGGCGCTGATCAGCGCGGTGATCGCAGTGATTCTGGCGATCCCGGTGGCCTACACCATGTCGCGCCTGACCTCGCCGTTCGTGCGACGGATCTTCCTGGCGGCGGTGTTGCTGCCGTTGCTGGTCAACCTGCTGCTGCAAAGCTACGGCTGGCTGGTGATCCTCGGTCCCGGTGGCATGCTCAACCAGACCCTGATGGGCCTGGGCCTGATCAAGCGCCCGATCATGCTGTTGTACAACCAGAACGGCGTGTTGATGGGCCTGGTGCAAACCGCCTTCCCGCTGGCCGTGTTGCCGATCGCCAGCGCCATGCGCGGCGTCGCCCGCAGCTACGAAGAAGCCGCTGCCACCCTCGGCGCCAGTCGCTTCCAGGTGTTCCGCCAGGTGGTATTGCCGATGAGTCTGCCGGGGATCATTACCGGTGCGACCCTGGTGTTCGCCTACAACGCCAGCAGTTTCGTGGTGCCCTTGCTGCTCGGTGGCCGGCGCGTGCCGATGCTGGCGGTGATGGTGCATGACCAGATCGCCCCGCTGATGAACTGGCCCGCCGCGTCCGCTGCCGGTGTGGTGCTGATCGTCACCACCCTCGCGATCATGACCTTGTCCGAATACATCACTGGCCGTCGTCGGCGCATGCTGGAGGCTTCCCAATGAGCACCCTGACCAAAAAACGTTATGGACTGTTGCCCGGCGAGACCGGCAAGTTTGCCGGCATCCTTTCGGGCTTCATCCTGCTGCTGGCGGTGCTGCCGATCCTGACCATGATCGTCATGTCGTTCAGCGGCGCGTCGAACCTCGACTTCCCGCCGAGCAGCTACAGCCTGCAATGGTACAAGGCCGCCTGGCACACCTTCGTGTCGCCGGACGCCAGCGATGTGCTGAGCCTGGGCAAAGCCATGACCACCAGCCTGATGGTGTCCTGCCTGACCATGGTGTTCGCGACCATCATCGCCGTACCGGCGGCGTATGCCCTGACCCGTTGCGAGTTCCGTGGCAAGGCCGTGGCCCTGCAACTGATGTCGTTGCCACTGGTGTTCCCGATGGTGGTATTGGGGCTGGCGTTGCTGCTGGTGTTCGACAGCCTGCCATTCCAGATGACCACCTCGCGCCTGGTGATTGCCCACGTGATCCTGGCGCTGCCATTCGTGGTGAAGAACTGCACGGCCGCGATGCTCTCCATCGGCAGCGAAGTCGAGGAGGCCGCGCAGATGCTCGGCGCCTCACCGTTGCGGGCGATTGTCGATGTGGTGGTGCCGTTGATGAAGTCGGGGATCCTGGCGGGCATGCTGCTGGCGTTCATCGTCTCGTTCAACGAATTCACCGTGACCTATTTCCTCTACACCATCGATGTGATGACCGTGCCGATCTGGATGTACAGCCGCACCGTGTCTTCGCTCGACCCAACCGTATTTTCGTTTGCCGTGCTGATCGTGCTGATCGACTTCGTCCTGATCTGGGCGCTGGAGAAGCTGGTGGGTGAAGGTGGCGTTTCGTTCTGATTTCTTGAGGTACTTCAAATGTCTGGTCTGATTCTGGAAAACGTCGAGAAACATTACGGCTCGGCCTGCGCGGTAACCGATGTGAACCTGCATTTGCCCGAGGGCAAACTGGTGTGTTTCCTCGGCCCTTCGGGCTGTGGCAAAACCACGCTGCTGCGCATGATTGCCGGCCTTGAAACCCTGACCGGCGGCGAGATCCGCCTGGACGGTGAAGACATCGGCCACACCCCGGCGCACCTGCGCAACTTCGGCATGGTATTCCAGTCCCTGGCACTGTTCCCGCACATGACCGTGGGTGAGAACATCGCCTATCCGCTGAAACTGCGCGGGGTCAGCAAGGCTGACCAGCAGGCGCGGGTGGTGGAGTTGCTGGAACTGATCCAGTTGCAACCGATGATCGATCGTCCGGTGGCCAAGCTCTCCGGCGGGCAACGCCAGCGCGTGGCGATTGCCCGGGCGATTGCCAATCACCCGAAAATCCTCCTGCTCGACGAACCGTTGTCGGCGCTGGACGCCAAGCTGCGCGAATCGATGCAGGTGGAAATCCGTCAACTGCAACAGCGCCTGAACATCACCACCATCATGGTGACCCACGACCAGCGTGAAGCCATGACCATGGCCGATATTGTGGTCGTGCTGGGTGAGCATCGGGTGCAGCAGGTCGGCACGCCGATTGAAATCTACCGGCACCCGGCCAACGAGTTCGTCGCGGACTTCATCGGTTCGGGCAACATCTTCCCGGCCACGGCGCTGGGCAACGGCAAGGTCAGCCTGCCGGGTGGCGATGCGCTGCAAGTGCCGATCTGCACGAGCGTTGCGGCAGGGGAAAAGGTGAAGATGCTGATTCGTCCGGAAGACCTTCAACTGTCGGCGCCGCAGGCGACGGCGGGCAACCGCTTGCTGGGCAAGGTGACCTTCGTGCGCGATATCGGCGCGACCATCGAGACCACGGTTGAGTGTTCCGGGGTATCGTTTACCGCGCTGAGTACGCCGTGCCAGGGCTTTGGCCTGAGCGTCGGCCATCCGGTGTCGGTGACCTTGCCGGCGGAGGCTTGCCGGGTACTTGGGGCCTGATTTTCAGGGGCTGCTGTGCAGCCCATCGCTGGCAAGCCAGCTCCTACAAGGGCCGTCGGTGTTCACACAATTGGGTGTTCACCAATATTCCCCTGTAGGAGCTGGCTTGCCAGCGATGGCGCCATCCGCAACACTCCTGATCAGACCGTCAACCGCAACCGCGCCAGATCCCGCAACGGCGGCGCGCCGAACAACCGGCTGTACTCCCGGCTGAACTGCGAAGGGCTTTCATACCCGACACGATACCCCGCCGCCGAAGCTTCCAGCCCTTCGGCCAGCATCAACCGCCGTGCTTCCTGCAGACGCAACTGCTTCTGATACTGCAACGGACTCATCGCCGTCATCGCCTTGAAGCGGTGATGCAGGGTCGATACGCTCAGGTTCACTTCCTTCGCCAGATCATCGATGCGCAACGGCTGTTCGAAATGGCCATTGAGCCATTTGATCGCCTGGCTGACGCGATGGCTCTGACTGTTGGCGATGGCGATTTCGTACAGTCGATGCCCCTGTTTGCTGCGCAACAGGCGATAGAGGATCTCCCGGCGAATCAGCGGCGCGAGCATGGCGATGTCTTTCGGCGTGTCCAGTAGCCGTGCCAGGCGCAGCACGGCATCGAGCATGGCCGTATCGAGCCGCTCGACATACAGCCCGCGCCCGGTCGGCCGGGTGGGCACGCCGAGGGGGCCGGCGTCGGCGATCAGTGCGGTGATTTCCGCCGGATCGATATCCAGGCGCAGGGCCAGGATCGGTTCCTCGGCCGAGACATCCACCACCCGCCCACTGAGTGGCATCGAGACCGAGACCACCAGGTAGTTCAACGGGTCGTAGTTGAAGTACTCGTTGGCCAGCCGAACTTCCTTGCGCCCCTGGGCCATGATGCACAGTGCCGGTTGCGCCAGCCCCGGGGCAAACTCGTGGGATTGGCTGTGGCGTGACATGAACAGCGAGCCGATGGCCGTGGCATAACTGCCATCTTCGGTGGTGTTACGGCGGATGATCGCCGCCAGTTCCGCGCGTTGCTTTTCCATGTCGGTATCCAGCGGGGCTTGAAAGTGATCGAGCGACGTCATGCGTGGCATCCTCGGCAGGCATGGAGGGAATGGAGCAGAGCATATGTTTGTGCAAGTGGCAGCGGTAGACACATCCTGCCGGATGCTTGCCTGATTCTGCCGGGGGTTGACCGGCGGTATTGCCACTAGAGCCTTGTGCCTGAAAAACTTGCTTGAAATTCGTATGGCAGAACCGTGACAGGGTTTTACCCTTTGTTACAGGCTCGTCATGCAGTTTCGCAGGATTGTGCAACGCGCCGGCAGGAATCGACTAACGAGACAGGCGTCGCGACCCTTAACCTTTGATCCTGTCGCAGCCCGTCCCATGGCTGCCACGCGACTCCCCGGGAGGGTTGAACATGTCCAAGCAGATCCCCGTCAGTCATATGGCCTTCGTTCGGGCGCGCGCCGGGCGCTCGGCGGAACTCGGTGTGCGTCTCAGCGCCCTGATCGAACCGTCCCGCGCAGCGCCAGGCTGCCTGAGCTTCGCCTTGCAGCATTCGCAGTGCGATCCGGAACTGTGGCTGGTGTCCGGTTTCTGGAGCGATCAGCAAGCCATGACAGCGTACTTCAGCACGCCGGCGATGGAGATTTTTGCCGAGCTGGTGCAGGAACTGGTGGTCAACAGTCTGGATTTCCACACCTTCAAGGAAGTGTCGGTGGCGCAGGCCCTCGGTCAGTCCGGACTGACGGTACACAAACTGGCCGGTTGAGGGTTTAATGACGGCATTCTCAACCAGCCAGGATTCGCGACATGGCACGTAAAGCCTTTGATCACTTCGAAGCTGTTTCCGCTGTAGTACCGGGCGAGGGGGGCTACCACGCCGCTATCGCCGTCAAAGCGCTGGGTGGTGCCGGCGCCCCGCGGTTTCACAAAGTGCTGGAAGGCCAGACCTTCAAGACGGCCCACGAGGCCGATGATGCGGCCGCCAGGGAGCTGACCCGCCTCAAGGACGTCAAGGAAAACACCGACCTGCTCTGGTGATCACTTCACCGCCCCCGGGCGGTACATCTTGAACAACGCCTCAGGCCCCAGCTGGAAATAATCCGCCGGCCCGCCGCCGCGCAGAATCGGTTCTGCCGCGGCGGTGTCGTATACCCCATCCTTCAACAGCCATTTGGCGATATGCACGGCGACCACTTCGCCGAGGATCAGCCAACTCGGCACCACATTGCCGTCCGCCCGCTGCAACTGAATGATCTGCGTGACCTTGCACTCGAAGGAGACCGGGCTTTCGGCCACCCGTGGCACCTGAATGACCTTCGAGGCAACGGTCGTCAGGCCGGCCAGTTCGAATTCGTTGACCTCAGGCCTGACCATGGCGCTGCTCTGGTTCATCTGCTCGGCCAGCGGACGGGTGGCCAGGTTCCAGGCGAACTCGCCGGTTTGTTCGATGTTGTTCAGGCTGTCTTTGCGTCCGACACTGGAAAAACCAATGATCGGCGGGATGTAGTTGAAGGCGTTGAAGAAGCTGTAGGGCGCGAGGTTCAAGCGGCCTTCGGCATCCTTTGAAGAGATCCAGCCGATGGGGCGCGGGCCGACGATGGCGTTGAACGGATCGTGGGGCAGGCCGTGGCCGTTGGCGGGTTCGTAGAAGTGGATGTCGTCGGGCATTGGGCTGTGTTCCAGAACGTGCGGGAACGTTCATGGTGCAGTCACTCGCTGCAGAATTCCAGCCGGATGAAGATCACTGTAGGAGCGAGCCTGCTCGCGATAGCGGTTTCACATTCAACCGCTGTGTGGTCTGCAAGAATGCTTTCGCGAGCAAGCTCGCTCCTACAGGTTTTGAAGCCGGGCTGTGAATTTCCCTCCACATTCAGCCGATAGCTTCTGCGCTGCCGGTTTTGTCGAAGCCGTCAGCAGCGATAGCGTCCGCGGTGCCGGTTTTATCGAAACCATCGGCGGCATAGGTGCCCGAATGGGCGTGTTCGATGGCAGCGCTGGTGCCGGAGCCGTAGGAGGCCGAACCGGTCTTGTCGTAGCCGTCGGCTGCAAAGGCATTGGCAGCCAGCACGGAAAGGGTCAGGGCAAGGATCAATCGGGTTTTCATGACAGGTACTCCAGGTACGTTCGCTATGGGTACGTTCAGGCACTCCTTCGAGGCCTGTAACGGATATACGTGCGTCCTGTCGATCTGGATGCACTCAGCTGCAGGCTGCTGCCGGTGCATTAACCGATGATTATCCTGGTGGTGGGGGAGACGAATGGTGCCCTCCGCGAACCCGTTCGCGAAGGGCCTGGCGCTCACCGTTGCAGTGAGCGCCGGTCGGTGATCAGTCGGTGACGATGCGCGAATGTTTGCGGGTGTCTTTCATGGTGATGTACACCAGCAACGACACGGCAATACACGCGGTCACGTACCAGTAGTAACCCGTCTCCATGCCGATGCTCTTGAACCACAGCGCGATGTATTCAGCGGTGCCGCCGAAGATCGAAACGGTCAGTGCGTACGGCAGGCCCACGCCCAGGGCGCGGATTTCGGTCGGGAACAGTTCGGCTTTCACCACGGCGTTGATCGAGGTGTAGCCGCTGACGATGATCAGCGCCGCCATGATCAGGAAGAACGCGCCCCACCAGGTCGTGATGGTGTGCAGGGTGGTGAGGATCGGCACAGTGAACAGGGTGCCCAGGATGCCGAAGGCAATCAGGATCGGCCGGCGCCCGATTTTATCCGATAGCCCGCCGACGATCGGTTGCAGGCACATGAACAGGAACAGTGTGGCGGCGGAGATGGTGGTGGAGTCGGAAATGCTCATGCCGACAGTGTTCACCAGGTATTTCTGCATGTAGGTGGTGTAGGTGTAGAACGCCAGGGTACCGCCCATGGTCAGGCCGACCACGGTCATCAGTTCCTTGGGGTGACGCATCAAGGTGCGCATCGCGCTTTCCTTGGCTTTTTCCTTCTTGGTGAAGGACTCGGTTTCTTCCATGCCGCGACGCAGGTACAGCGCCACCACGGCACACAGCGCGCCGATGGCGAACGGGATGCGCCAGCCCCAGGCGTACAGCTCTTCGGTGGTCAGCAGTTGTTGCAGCACGATCAACACCGCCAGGGCGATGAGCTGGCCGGAGATCAGGGTCACGTACTGGAAGCTGGAGTAGAAACCGCGACGTTCCTTGGTGGCCATTTCGCTGAGGTAAGTGGCGGAGGTGCCGTATTCGCCACCCACCGACAGGCCTTGCAGCAAGCGCGCGAACACCAGCAGGATCGGCGCACCGATGCCGATGACTTCATAACTCGGGCTCAGGGCGATCAGCAGCGAACCGAAGCACATCAGGTACACCGAGGCCATCAGGGCCTTTTTGCGCCCGACCTTGTCGGCATACAGCCCCATCAGCCAGCCACCGATCGGACGCATCAGGAAGCCCACGGCGAAGATCGCGGCGGTGTTGAGCAGTTGGGCGGTGGTGTCACCCTTGGGGAAGAACGTCTTGGCGAAGTACAGGGAGAAGGCGGCGTAGACGTACCAGTCGTACCACTCGACCATGTTGCCGACGGAACCGCTGAAGATCGATTTGATGCGGCTGGACGTGGTTCTTTCTTTGGCCGGCACGGCAGCCGACCCAAGCGGCAGGGAGTTGGAGTTATCCATTGAAGGATCCTTCATTTAATTGTTTTTGTGGAGCGCGGTTAAACGCAGCCTGCAGGGGCTATAGCAGGAGCTGTGCCAAGGGGGAGAGGGCCGGTTTAGAGGGGTGGTGGTGTTTGGGTGAGCGGAAATCCGCTTGTTGGTCCAGAGCAGATGAGCGGATTTTCGCCGATGTTGGCGATCCTGTAGGCGCTGGCTTGCCAGCTATTCAGGCGACGCGGTGTATCTGAGAAACCGCGTTATCGTTCATCGCTGGCAAGCCAGCTCCTACAGAAAATCAGAGGAACATCTCCCGGCTCAACCCATGCCGTTGCATCTTTTCATTGAAGGTCCGGCGTGGCAGTTGCAGTTCTTCAAGCACCGCTTTCACATCGCCCTTGTGCCGGGTCAATGCCGCACGCAGGCATTGCGCCTCGAAAGCCTCCTGCTGCGCCGCCAGTGACTGACCGGGCTCGATCCCTTCTGGTACAGGCTCACCAAGCCCCAGTACCTGACGCTCGGCGACGTTCGCCAGTTCACGCACATTGCCCGGCCAGTCGTGGCTCAGCAGGTGGCTCAACTGCGCACCGCTCAACGGTGGAAATTTACGTCCCAGCCGTTCGGCGGCGTTTTGGGCAAAGGATTCGAACAGCAACGGGATGTCTTCACGGCGCTCGCGCAAGGGCGGCAGGCGTAGTTCAGCGACGTTCAAGCGATAGGCCAGGTCTTCGCGAAAGCGTCCGGCTCGCGCTTCGTCGAGCAGGTCCGGTTTGGTCGCGGCAATGATGCGCAAATCCACGCGAATGCTCTGGTTCGAACCCAGTCGCTCAAGCTTCTGCTCTTGCAGCACCCGCAGCAATTTCACCTGCTGGGCCAGCGGCATGCTTTCGATTTCATCGAGAAACAGCGTGCCACCGTCGGCGTATTCGAGTTTGCCGATGCGCTTGCCGGACGCCCCGGTGAACGCACCGCTCTCGTGACCGAACAGTTCGGCCTCGAACAGCTGCTCGGGGATGGCCGCGCAGTTGAGTGCGACAAAGGGCTTGTCGGCTCGCGGCCCGAAGTCATGCAGGCAGCGTGCAACCAGCTCCTTGCCGCTACCGGTTTCCCCGCGAATCAGCACGTTGACCGGCAGGGCTGCCAGGTCCAGTACCTGCCGACGCAGGGTTTGCAGGCCACGGGACACGCCGAGCAGCGTGGCATCCAGTTTGGCGCGGTTGTCCGCCTGCTCATGCAGTGCGCGGTTTTCCAGCACCAGCCGGCGTTTGTCGAGGGCGCGGCGCAGGCTGCCGAGCAGGGTTTCCGGGCTGAAGGGCTTTTCGAGGAAATCGTAGGCGCCGTCACGCATGGCCTCGACGGCCATCGGTACGTCGCCGTGGCCGGTCAACAGGATCACCGGCAAGTCGGCATCCCGGCGTTGCACCTCGGCCAGCAGTTCCAGGCCGGTCATGCCGGGCATGCGCACATCGCTGAGAATCACCCCGGCAAAGTGCCTGGGCAATTGCGCCAGGCACTCGTCGGCGCGGCTGAACAATTGCACCTCGAAACCCGACAGGCTCAACCATTGCTCGACGGCACTGCGGATGCTGCTTTCGTCGTCCACCACCATCACTGAGTTCAGCATGGTTCATGCACCTCCAGGTCGATGGGCAAGGTCAGGGTAAACACGGCACCTTTGTCATGATTGTCGGCACTCAAGCGCCCGCCGGATTCGTGAACGATGGCAAACGATACGGCCAAACCGATGCCCAGGCCATCGCCCACCGGTTTGGTGGTGAAGAACGGATCGAAGACCTTGGGCAGGTTCTCTTCGGCGATTCCGCCACCGTTGTCGATCACGCTCAGGCGCCACAATTGTTCGTCCGCTTCGAGGCGGATTTCCAGGCGTTTGCAGGGTTTGTCCTGCATCGCATCGAGGGCGTTGCGCAGCAGGTTGATCAGCACCTGTTCCAGGCGAATCGCATCGCCGCGCACCCAGGCCGGGCGGGTCAGGTGCAACACGGTGCTGACCTGTTCGTCGCGCAGCCGGGTGTCGAGCAGTTGCAGCGACTGGTCCACCACCGCTGCCAGGTCCAGGCGTTCGCGCAAACCGCTGGGGCTTTTGCGGGCGAAGGTTTTCAGGTGGCCGGTGAGGGCGGCCATGCGCGTGAGCATTTCATCCACCGGTTTGAGCGCCTTGTAGGCGTCGTCGACCCGGCCGTGGTCGAGCAGCAGGCGCAAGGTCGCCAGCTGCATGCGCTGGGCGGTGAGCGGCTGGTTGATCTCGTGGGCCAGGGCGGCGGACATCTGCCCCAGCGCCGCGAGTTTGGCCGACTGCACCAGGCCCTCCTGGGCGGTGCGCAGGTCGCGGGTACGCTCTTCCACCAGTTGTTCGAGTTCTTCACGACTGCGCTGGCGCAGTCTGGCCAGGCGCCAGCGCTGATTGAGAAACAGCAGCAGGAACACCAGGGTCAGCCACAAGCCGGCCGCAGCGAGAGCGGCATTGCGGCTGTCTTCGAAGGCCACTTGCGGGCGCCGCAGCAGATGCAGGGTCCAGCCTTCGGCGCTCAGCGGCAGGGATTCCCACAGATAATCCGCCTTGCCATCCGGGCCATCGACCCGAGCCAGGTCACTGTTGTCGTCGAAGCGCCGCAACGATTGAAACTCCAGCGGCGTCAGCGGCTGCTTGTCGTACTGTCGGGTGGCCTTGAGTTCGGCGTGATCGCTGTCGCTCAGCGGCTTGAGCAAGCGATAGCGCCAACCCGGCTGGTTGGCGATGAAGATGATCCCGCGCGCGTCGCTGACCAACAGCGTGTCGCTGCCCTGGCGCCACTCGCGTTCCAGTTCGGGAAATTCCAGTTTCACCACCATGGCGCCGAGGAACTGCCCGTCGTCATCGCTGACCGCGCTGGAGAGGAAGTAGCCGGGAATCCCGCTGGTCACGCCTACCGCGTAAAAACGCCCGGTGCCCTGGGTGCGGGTCTGGTTGAAATAGGGACGGAAACCATAGTTGTGGCCGACATAGCTGCTTGGCAAACGCCAGTTGCTCGCCGCCACGGCGAGGCCGGTGCGATCGAGCAGTTCCAGGGTCGAGGATTCGGCGGCGCCGTTGATCTTTTCCAGTTTGCGGTTCAACGCATCCTGCTGCCCGGGACTCACCGCCCCCTTGAGCGCCGAGCGCAACTCCGGGTCCAGCGCCAGCACGGCGGGCAGGGCACGGTAACGTTCGATCAGGGTATGCAGGGACGTGGCATAGAGCGCCAGTTGCTGATTGGCGCGGGCGGCGTCTTCGACCATTGACTGGCGCACGGTGTGGCGCATGGCCAGGGTGGCGGCGATGGCGGCACCGGCGATGATCAACAAGGTGTAGAGCGCCAGGCGCAGGGTTCGGGAGGTCGGGAGCATGCTATGGGAAGGCTGGAGTCAGGGTGGGCACCATAACATGTGCCGGGTGATGGGAATCTATTCATCCTTTGACTGGTCCTACCCGGCATTCAGGCTATGTACACCCCATTGATACATTGAAGACGGTTCAGAGTGGTCTTCTCCAGGATGCAAGGTTTCCACTTGTAATGAACCTCCCGAGTGCCCATTTCTTGTCTATTTTTTCAAGTGTATTTTGGTCAATTGTTTCGCCATTAAAATTGGCCAATAAGTTTGAAATTGCTGGGCCGACTTCGTCATCGTTTCGCTTGTAGACATCTGTTAGTACTCCAGGGCCGACCATGGGAAACATGATATTAATACGGTCGAGTGCCTCTTCGCGAAGAATACCCGCGCCGATGTAGTCGTTATCGTCGTTGTATTTCTTTAAGTCAAAAATCTTGTTGTATTGCACGACCATTTCTTTGGGAATTTCTTTTAATACCCTGTTTCCAGGGTGGGCAGCAAACGAACTGTTGTTTATAAACGGGTGCAGGGTTGTTGGTTTATCTTCGTGCAATAAAAAAGCAGGGGGCAAAGTACGCAGTTCGTCAGGCTCTGCCCCTATTGATCGGTCGCCCAATCTAAGGTGCATATCTGTATCTTCGTGGAAGTAGTAGTCATCGACATCAGAGTAAATTCCCCCTTTTTTCTCCACGATAAATATCCGCAAGACATCTACCGCATGGGCAAGATTGAGGGGGGATCCGGACCTGAAATCGTTGTAAATAGTAGCTGTTTGACTGTTTTGGAAGTCGTTGAAAAGTTCGCTGCCTCTCAGAGGGATGAAATCGTGAATTTTCAGTTCTTCTACTATGTTTGAAAAATTGTCTTCCTTGGCTGAATCCAGGTAGAGATGTACCTTGTACCCATCTGCTTGCGTAGCGGTGTTATTGATGTTGTCAGTAAGAGGTTTCAGTTTGTTTGCATCTTCCCCTACCCATATAAGATGAATGTCTTTATTAATCGCTGTTCTGACGTTTCCAAAAAGGTCTATGTAAGAAATAGGGTTGTTTCCAGTCATCCTGTAGAGATTAAGCCCATCTATATTCCCCGCCGGATCCGGATTTATCCACCGCCCCAACCACCCCGCGTAATACCGGGCGCCATAGTAATAAAGCCCACAAGCATCCCTCTCCTTCCCCGAATACCGAATGGTCTTGTAATCGGCATCGACCTTCGAGCGGGCGGCCCACCAGGCCGTGCCACCATAAGGGTAGTAACCCTCGTGACTGATGACGGCGGCCAATTGATCAAGCTCCAGGCAACTGGAGCCCAGGTGGTCATCGATGCTGTAGCGCACTTGGTCATTGTCGATATCGTTCGGTTGCCCCTTGACCCAATGCAGGCACCGCACGCTGCCACGGGCCAGTTGAACGTGAACAACCTGAAGCTCTTCGCGTTCATCGGCGGTGCGCACTTCCAGGCCCGGGAGATAGTGGACAACCTCTTGATGGGTCACAGTGCGGGCCTGTCGAGTGCTGAACTTGGCGACCCGCTCTCCGGCCGCGCTGTAGCGATACCATTCGCCGTCATTGATACCGGTTGAACGCTGGACCTTGATGACGCTTTGCAACTGATTGCGCGGATCCCAGGTCATCGGTTGGGCGCCTGACGCCAGGTATTGCAAGTTGCCGTTTGCATCGAAGTGACGGCTGAAGTCGGGAACGTCTTCACCCTCGTTCCATGGCAAGGCGCGGTTGCTCTGGGGATCGACGTACAGTTGGCGGCTGAACGGATTTTTATCACTTTCATGGCGCAACAAGGTCCGGTTGCCGCCAGGGTCGTAGTCGTAATGTTCGGTGTAGTTGAGCAATCGGGCGGGGTCGATGGGGCTGGGGATGTTCAGCTCCGGTAAGCCCGGTGTCTGTCCCGCACCCGCCGTTTCACGACCCTTGGCGCAGGTCAGTTGGTAGAGGCTGTCGTAGGTGTAGGTGTTCTCGGCAGCCACGCGCTGATTGTCGAAATAGCTGTCTGCTTGTGTGTGATCCATGAGCCGAAGGATGTTGCCGACCGGGTCGTACTCGTAACTCATCTGCTGCAGGCGCCGGCGTGTCGAGGTGGTCGCGGTCAGGCATTCCAGTCGGCCGTTTTCAGGCTGGTAGCTGGCAACGCTGGTGACGTTGTTGCTGGCAATCTGAGTGAGCAATTGTCCTGCGGCGTTGTAATTGGCAGCGCTGAGCAACGACTGCAATGCCTGGCCTTTGAGCGTCAGGTCGATGCGTTGCAGTTGCCCGGCGCGGTCGAAGTTGAATTGTCGTAGATGGCCGCTGGCATCGATCTGCCCCAACACTTCACCTGTCGGACCATACCAGGATTCGCTGGTATAGCCTTCGCCCGGTTGCAGCAACAGGTCGCGATCCACCTCGTTCGCAGGCCAATTGGCGGACAGTCCCGCCTGATCCGGCAGGAAACGCCGGGTCTGGCAGACCAGCCCGCCATTCAGGGCGATCTGTCGAAAAAAAACCGTACCGGCCGAATCGTCATGGCGGATCAAACTCCCGCACTGGTTGCGCTCGGCGAACTCAGCCGAATTGTCGGCATACGTCAGGCGTTCGACGGTGCGCAAGTCCACACCCGGAGCGTATTCATGGTGAGCGATGGGGCGGCGCAGTTCGTCGTACTCGTTCTGCCAGTGACTGCCTCGGCCATCCCACTGTTCGAGCACTTGTCCGGTGTCACCCGTCAGGCTCAGGCGCCACCCGGCATCGACGCTGTCAGTCAACAATGCCGCGCCAGAGAGGCTGTAAAGCGCTGTCTGGTTCGGCCGGGTAGCTGTTGCAGAAAACCGTGGGTCGCGTTGAGCCACTAATCGTCCGGCGGCATCATTCTGCGCAGTGGAGATTCGTGCAGCGGGGTGATCAGGTTCCACTGCACGAAGGTAAGCCACTTGCCGTACCGCTAAGCCACGACCGTCGTGTGCCGCCAGCGTTGGCGTATGGCGATGGATGTTGGCATTCAATGGATAGTCCAGCTGGTTCGCCGTTGTACGGGTGGCGGATCAAACAAATCGTTCTCATCGAACGCGATGGTGTACCAGGTGCGATAGCGCTGCTCCCGGCGCAACGGTTTTTCTTCCGGGGGATTGCCCTGCAGCATTTTTTTCGCCAACACGGTGTGGGTCGGTCGGCCGGCGGCGTCGTAGAACTGCTGGTCGTGATACCCGGCTTCACGTATCGCCTCGTCATTGATGTAGCGGTACGTGTTGGCGAAGTAAGGACGATAGATGCGCACCGTTTCGCCCTTGTTGTTGTACTCGACCCGTTCGCTGACCCGCCAGCGCCGGGCGGCCTCTGCCTCCTTGGGCCGGCCGTATTTGTCGAGTGTCAGTTGGCCTTTTTCGTCCACCCACCACGCCATGCCGGGTTCGACCTCTTGTTTGGTTTGCAGGGAGCGGCCGAAGCCGTCCCAGCAGGCGATGGCCGCACGGATTTGCAGCTGTGGGTCGCCGGGATAGCGGTCGGCCAGCAAGGTGGCGGCATGCACGGCCTCGCGATGAGCGTTATCGACGTATCGCTTTAGCCGTTCTTCGTCCGCGGAAAAATTCTGCAAGCCCTCAAGATGCACCCGCGCCCGGCTGCAGAGATGACCGTCGGGCAATATAAAACCTTCACCGCGAGCCCAGACCAGCCAAGGTGTCGGATCTATTGGAGGGATTTTGCCCATCCAGCTGAAGGGCGCAGAAAAGGTGGCCGTGGCGTAGTTGCCAATGGCTGTGTTCTTGTCGGCGATGGCGCCTGCCGGCGTGCGGTCCTCCGGTGGCTGGTAATCGCTCAGTGGATGGAAACCGACCTCGACGCCCAGTTCCGTGCCATGGAAGCTGGTCACCAGTACTTCGCCGAACGCGTTGTAGCGAGCCTCCTGGGTGTTTTGATTGGGGTCGAGAATGCCAGCGGGCAGGAACGATCGGTAGTCGACACCGAGGATGCGCGTGGTGCAGCCATCTGGCAGAGTGACGGCGGTGCTCAGGCACCAGTGCTTGTCGTAAGCGACAGTGGTGATGCCGTGACTCTTGGTCTGCTGGAACTTCTCGACGTTATAGAAGCCTGCGAGCTTGTGGTAAGTGGGAAAGCTTTTGCGTACCGACCACAGGTAGTCCTTGGCTTCATTTGAATTGGCGGGCGGACGTGTCTTGGGCTCCGGCAAAAACAGATCCATGATGTGGTAACCGACTTCAGTCGATTCGAGTTTTTCCTTGAGGTTGAACGGCATGTTGCCCTGATCGTCCTTGAGCTTGTCGTAGGCGCTCAGGGCGGTGGCGTCCAGTTCGGCGGTTTCCTGATAGTCGGGCAGGGCGGTGAAGATCAGTTTGTCCGGGTCCAGCAGTGTGCCTGTGGCCGGATCCTGATAGCGCTGCAGCGACAAACCGGTCAGCACCGCTCTGGCTGCCCAGGCACCGTCGTCATCGGCCCATTCAAGGAAGTTTTCGTGGTGGATGTCGACAGGTTTGAGTTCGTCCTTTTCCAGCACCAGCGCATTGCCGCGCTGACGATAAGGAATACCCAGACGCCAGCCATCAGGGGCTTCCAGATGGCAATACTCGGCTTTGGCCTCGGTCAGATACCAGCATTGTTGCGCGTCGTCATGGGCGTCCAGCCACCATCTGTTTTCGTAGTCTTCATCGCTTTCGTCGCCAGGCACGTTGACGGCGAAGGGCGGGGTGTCCTTGTCGGTTTTGCGCCGGGCGTAGTGCACGACGAAACCGTGAGTGAGACCACCGAACTTGTCCCACTCAAGATTGAGTGTGTGCTGGACCAACGGGTCGTCCGCCACTTGCGGTTCGTACTGGTAAGCGATGCTTTCCAGCGCCAGTGACTGCAATACGGCATAAGGATGATGTTGACCTTTGGGGCGCAAGTGGCGAATGAGGAAGCGATTCTCCTGCACGGTGTAGGGGACGGCCGTTGCGGGATCATCGTCGGCGGCAAAAACCTCCGCGCGCAACACCGAGCCGCTGAGGGTTCGGGCCATCTCGCGGGCGAGGTCTTCATCGGGATCGATCACGCGTCCCGCCGCATCGCTGAGGTGATACTCGTGCAGCAGCGTCGCCCTCAACGGCACTGCCTCTGCATCACCGCTGTAATAACCGTCGTCGCGCATGTCGATGGCCCGGCCGGTGTGAAACCAGGTTTTGCTCAGGATCGGCGCGGTGAAACCCAAGCTTGAGCGTTCAGCCACCGACGCTTCGGTATCGGTTTGCAGCAGCAAGGCAAATCCGCGGAACTCACGCTCGAAACTGTCGTAGAAACCCTGGCGGTAAGTGAAGCCCTGGGTCAATCGATTGCCGGTGATTTCATCCAGTTGGGTCTGCTGGCTGACCAGGTGCATGGCGAACGGCAGGTGCGAAACAGGGGCTTTTTTGGCGGCGATCAGCTCGGCTTTTTCATCCAGCCATTCCTGCGCCGAACTGCGGTAAGTCACGCCCGTGGCGGCCCCCATATTGTTGTTGGTGGCATTGACCAGGTAGGGCTTGGCGCTGACGAAATCGTAGCGCCAGTGCTGGGGCTTCATGTGGGGCACGGTGAGTATCAGGCTGGAACATCCCAGCCCTTGGAGGTCGGCGATGCTCACCTGGCAGAAGCGGTCGTAACGCACGCCTTGCGGCCATGGCATTTTCACATAATCTTCTTCGAAGCCTTCGCCGCCGTGATTCATGTAGACCCGGAAACCGTCGGACTCCAGGTAGATCAGGTCAACCGCGCCCGAGCCGTCCAGGTCCGCCAGCCGCACCCGCGACGAATCGAACTCGGCATAGGTGAAATTCAGCGCGCAAAGGACGAAACCTTTGCCGAATCTTCCATGCCCCAGATTCGGCCAGCATTTGACTTCGTTGTGGCGGATGCGGATCAAGTGTTGTGCCGCGCTGCCCAGTGGGTCGCTGAAAGCCACCAGTTCGGTCTGGGTACTGCTCAACAAGGGCAGCGAGTCGTCGTCGTGAGGGACGTTGGCCCCTTGGCTGAACCCGACTGCACGACGGCTTGAATACAGGCGCACGCTGCGTGGACCGATCAACGCCAGATCCGTCAGGCCGTCGCCCACCAGGTCAGCCAATTGCGCACCGGGATGAAAAAACTCCGAGGGGAACGCAGCATAGGCCACGAAGTTCGACCAGCTTCGGTCCGGATTGAGGGTGAAGAACCCGGACATGCCGGGACGGGCGATCACCCAGTCGAGCTTGCCGTCGCCGGTCAGGTCGCTCAATGACTGGCGAATCGGTTTGCTGCTATCGGCCATGGGAATGCCGGGCAACAACGCCCAGTCGCCGTAGCTCACGTCATTGCCGCCACTGTCGGCACGCAGCGGTTCGCGGTAGTACCAGGCCTTGTCACTGCTGAACAGCACACCCGGCATGCCTTCGCCATACAAGTCCACCAAC
Organism: Pseudomonas sp. AP3_22 TE3818; assembly: GCF_053628995.1. Lineage (NCBI taxonomy): Bacteria > Pseudomonadati > Pseudomonadota > Gammaproteobacteria > Pseudomonadales > Pseudomonadaceae > Pseudomonas > Pseudomonas sp. AP3_22 TE3818. The sequence continues at coordinate 1,356,304 of NZ_JBRJHL010000001.1, forward strand.
TGATAACGCTGGCCGTCATTGAGCCCCGGCATCTGGGGGAACTCGCTGTAACCCTCGCGCTGCGGATCGAGTTCAAACGGGTTGTAGAAAAACTCCATGGGCGGGCGACTTTCCATCTGCCCCTGATTGTCATAGGCCTGGATGTGCGCGGCGGTCAGGTGGTTGTAGCCCAGCGCGCTCGGGCGATGTTCGAGCAGCAGGCGCTGGACCAGCACTGGATCGCTGCCCAACTCATCGACAAACTGATGAAACATCAGCACCTGCCGGCACAGGCGCCGGGTGCCCAGTTCAAAGCCGTAAGCGTAGTTCCAGAACGGATCGCTGCGCACCTGCCATTCACCGCTGGGCTGGTAGGTCGGTGTTTGCGTCAGGTCGGCGCTGCGTTCACCGTAGTCGAACACCAAATGGAAATGCCATTGCACATTGTCCCAGCGATCGGCGCCCCAGGAGTACAGGTCGGCGGATGCCTGGGCATTGCCGTACAAAACCTTGTGCAGGTAGCGCTGGGCACGGTAATCGCGAAATTGCGGCGCGGCGGGCGCGTCGGTTTCAGCTTTGTATTCGTAAACAACGTGTTCGCCGCGCAAGTTGAGGCTTTCGTCGATCAACCAGACCCCGACATGACTTTTGTCGTTGGGATCGGCCCGGCGCGAGGCCTGGGTTTTGCCGTAGCAGTGCAGGCTGCCGTCGGCGCCATGGATCAGCCAGAAGCCGGCGGGGTTGTAATCAGGCTGGTTCGGAGCGTCGTCCTCCTCGTCCGAATCGAAAACCCTGGTCCAGTGCTCGATCAGGTCAAACCCGCCTTCGACCCGTGGCCAGTAACGCACGACGTGGTGCTTGCCGAGGTCAGTGGCGTCGTTGTACTCCGACACCTCTCTGAAAATGATCTGGCCGTCGCCCCCCCTCTCGGGCATCCACACGTCACCGCCGGGGCCGACTACCTGATCGTTGCCTTCATATTTCGGCACACCCTTGGTGGTGCGCAGGGTGATGGCGTTGGTGGTCAGGCGCCAGCCGATGCCGAACGGACTGTTGCCGACATCGCTGCTGTAACCCAGGCCCAGGGCCGGGACCAGGTTGCGGTTGGGGGCCTTGCTGATCGGCAGGGGTAACTCCAGTGATGCGGCACCGATGGTACCCACACCGCCCCAGCCTTTGCCGATGCTCTGGATGGCCCCGCCGCCTTTGGGCAAGGAGGGCGCATTGATTTCCAGGGAGGATTGCGTTTGTTCGTTCATTGCAAGCCTCCGGTGGATCTGGCGGTGTAAGAGATATGAATGATGATGTCGGTCAGAGACTCGAGCATTGCCTTCTGCGCATCCGAATTGGGGAATGTCAGGGTCCAGCGTGAAACCGCGCCGGTGTATTCGAACGGCAGATAGCGTTCGTCCTGGAAGTTGAGCTGGAACTGACCGTTGTCGTCGACGCCATGGGAGAGGGCAATCTGCTGGCTGGCTCTCAGGTTCTCTTTCGCGGTGCCGACAGCGGGGAGCATTTCAACCTTGCTGTAGCTCTGGCTCAGGACTGCGCGGATGTCTTCATAGGGCCCGACGGTGACCGGCAGGGATACGCTGATGGTTTTGATGCGCCGCAGGTAGTGCTTCTGTCCGGCGTAATCGTCGTCGAACATTTTCTGTGTCAATTCGAATTCGCAAGTACCACTGTTCGTCAGAGCCTCCGTGATCTCCTTCCAGGTCTTGTTGATCGTCGATGTGGGGTCCTTGGCCTTGAGGCCCTCCAGCGAAATGGTTTTACGGATCTCCAGATCGCGCTTGTTGTTTTGCACGTATTCACGGTACATCTGCTGCAGGCTCATTTTCAGCTCTTCCCCGGCACCCAGGCCGCGATAACTGCTGTTCCAGGCTCCGGCGCGGATGAAGGTCTGGGTGAAGTTGCCCATTTCGTATTGCCAGCAGGCTTCGGCAGCCTGGCACAGGGACTGCGCGGTGTTGAAGGCGGTGTAGTAGAAACTGGCGAACTTGCTGTTGAGCCAGTCGTAGGTCTGGGACTTGCTGAAGCGGTTGTTGCTCAGCAGGAAGTCGTGAGTGACCTTGGCCTGGTTCAGTGCGGTTTGCGCCTGGCGCAGCTGCAGTTGAGTGGCGACGTGTTGCGCCTCATAGACCTCAAGTTGGGCGTTGATGTGCTCGGCTTCGAGTTTTGCCTGGTCGCGGGCCTGGGTCCATTCCTGGTCGCGGCGTTGGTATTGACCTGTCCGAGCGAAAGTGTCGGCGATACCAGAGCGATTTTTACTGTCATTGTAAGCAATGCTGGCTGCTGCGTTAGGTAAACCTTCAAAGCGCATACCACCACTAGCAGCCCCATATATATTCGGTATTAATTTTGCGAGTTCACCTAGAGTGGAACAAACGCCTGCCGAGATTTCCGCGATGCGTGCTCTCAGCAAGTTTTCGCCCATACTCACTTCTTCGCTAGTCAACCCATCTGTTAACAACTTTTCGTAATAGGCGAGCCGTCCGGCAGCTATTGCGTGACTCGCCACCAGCGCTTCCTTGTTTTTTTCATCGATCTTTCCGGCCTGGACCTGAATGTCGACAGCCACCTTCGCCAGGTTCCAGGCTTGTTGCTGTTGCAGTTCCAGGTATTGCGCCTGTTCTTTACGCTCAATCAATGACAACAAGGTCGAGCCGAATTGCATCACGCTGTCCACCGCATTCTGCGCAAGGGCAAACATGAAGCTGAAGCGATAATGCGGAATTTGCGGGCTCAGCAGACGGTGCAGCGCCGTGCCGGACAACCCTTGACCCCAGGCGGCCAGCAGCGCCCGTGGGTCCAGCGGTGGCGCAAACAGTGGCAGGTTCAAGGCATTGCCCGCCATGTCCAGATTGTGCCGCAGGTTGTACAGACGGCTCTCGGCCCGTTCCCAGCGCTGGATCAGCTCAGGGTTGAAGGGCCGGCGCAGGTACGGATTGTCGACCCCGGGCACCGAGGGATCTGCCGAATAAGGCCGCAGGCAAAGTAGCGGAGCAACCTCTGAGGCCGGGGCTTTGCCAATCCGCAGCGGCGGGTGATCCGCAAGCTGCTGTTGAAGGCCGATCAGCTGTTGCTCAAACTCACGTAGTTCCGGGTTTTGCGCAGTGCTCAATGTCGCCAGGTCAACGGGCTCCCAGTCGTCGACTTGCTTCACGTCCGGACGCGAGCCCAGCAAATCCAGGATGTGCACATAACGCAGCTTGGCTTCTGCCAGCCCGTCCGGGGTGAGTTCCCGGTAGGCTGCGTCTGCCTGGTTGCTCTCGATATCGATATAGAGACCATACAGTGCCTTGCGAAAATGCACCGGGAAACTGAGGGCGATCTGATGCGGATCGTCCGGGTACAGAATGGCCTGGCTGGGGTCCGCCGGGCCTGGCCACACAGGCTCTTCTAGCGGCACCGAGTGCCAGTAGCCCGGATGTCCCGCATGACCGCTTTGGCGCGAGGGATCGAACACAAACGCGAGCCAGCGTTTGGCTTCATCGTACTGTTGTTCTTCATTGAGCCGGTAAGCCACCAGCCAGGGCAGGTACAGGAACAGTTCGAGGAAATACAGGTAGTAAGCGCCGGAGAAATCCATCGGTTCCGCGCCGAGCCCATTGGGAATGGGTGGCTCTTCCATGTGTTGGGTATCCCAGCTCAGCAGGGACTCCATGCCGTCTTCGGCAAGCTTGATCAGATGCCTGGCAAAGGTGGTGTTCATGCGAATGGGCGCCCGAAACATCGTTTTAGGCTTCGTACCATCACTGTACTGGATGCTTGAACCGGTGAAGTCGATGAACTGCGCCTTGCCCAGAGAGGGGCTGTCCCCCACTGACTGGTCTGCCAGGCTGTTGATGCTCGGGGTTACCAAGGCATCTGATTCGAGTTGCTCACCCCAACCCACTTTTAATGCTTTAAGTGCGCCGCCCCTCAGTGTAACGAGAGGCAAGAATGGATTGTCTTTCTCATAGACCAGTACGCCGTAAATCAGCGGAACTTTTACGTCCTCAGGCTTTTCGGGCCAGTCCACTGGCCAACCCTCGGCCTGGTGAGTGGTCTGGTCGATCGAGAACGCATAACTCAGCATGGCATCCTTGGCCAGGCTGCTGAAGATCGCGGACGTGTGTAGCGTACGCATATCTTTGAATTCTGTTGGGTATGTGCTGGATTTGACATCCAAAGGGTGTGCGACGAATAGCTGATAAAAGTACGGGCCGAAGGTTTCGTGCTTCACCTCTTTATGCAGGTACAACTTGTCGGTCTTGTTGGTATAGCGTCGGCACTCTGTCAGAAAGTTATTTGGCGAGCTGAAAATATCTTCCAGCATGTGTTTGTACAGGCGTTTTCCCGCGAGCGAAGCAGGCTCACCTTTTTTTGTGGCAGGCAATAAGAATTTATCGCCGCCACCACCGCTTTCTATGATCAGGTTTTCCCATCCCTTATTGGTCGTGAAAGAGTACTGAGCATTTACCTGGTCCAGCCAATCGGTACCGGTAGGCGTGATCGTTGAGCCCGGATTCAGCGTATATCGTTCATTGTGGAAGCTGGATTCATTGAATACCAACTTCAGCTTGAACAGTTCGAGCGTGGGAGTTCCTCTGTCGTAGATGGACACTGTGATGGTTTTTTCGTCACCGAAACCTTCATCCAGTCTTACCGTCAGTTCGATATTGGACTGGGTACGGTTGTAAACAAGATCAGCGTCTTTCTCGCTGGGCTTGATTCGCTTTTGCCAGTCTCTGAAGTCCCAGGTGTCTTTATTTTCCGTGGGGACGGCAGGCGATACGTCGCCGAAAACCAGAGTGCTGGATGGAAGCCTGTATTGGAAACGCTGCGCGTTCCTGTCGGCATTGGCGAAAATGTAGCCGACCAGCAGTACATGAGCCTTGGTTTTTTCGTCGTCCTGCGGCACGGAAGTGGCCGCCCCCTGCGGGATATTGGGTACGACGCCATACGACGGAAACAGCGAGGTCACATTGAGGTTTTTGTCGATACGGGCCGTTCTTAAAAAGTCGTACTTGTCACCACCGCCCGTAGTGTCTGTCGGGAGCGGCTGATAGTGGGAATACAGCGCGATAAACATCGACTCAGGCGAGGTCGAGTGGTCATACACCGCGATAGTCTGGGTTTCCCTTTCAATTTCCTCTGGCGTTTTGGCGATCAGGGCAGGGGTCAGGCAATAGTTTTCGATGTAGACCCGAGGCGTACTCCAGCTGTCATCGTACTTTTTGTAGCTCCCGTACAAACGGAACAACGGATGAGTCTTGACACTGTTTTGCAATTTTCCCCCAAAAGAGTCCGGTGAAAGGGCATCGGGATTCTGATACTCCACTTCCGCCCAGACCACGAACAGCCGATTGTTGAACCAGCAGGGGCGGATCGTGTGTTCCAGGGCTTTGTCCGAAATCGGAACATTGGCTCTGCTCCAGTCCGTCCAGGCACTGGGCAGGGGTTTGTCGTACTTGTGCGCGATTCCGTCATCTTCACTCGCGGGTGTTTTCTTTGGCCGTTGACGCATATCCAGTGCACGCCAGTAGTAGGCGTTTTCGGCAGGTGACTTGGCGATGAAGTAATAGGTGCTGTTGGCGAAGTTTTTTCCGTCGATGTAGCCATTGCAGATTTTCAGGTTGGCCACTTCTTCGAAGCGTGCCAGGTAAGCCAGCACGGCGGCCTGCACGGTATCCGGCTGGATCTGCGCCTGGTTGATGTCGTTTTCCAGTTGTTCGAAGCTGTCGGTCTTGGTCAGACGCAGGGTCGGGTCCAGGTAGATGTCGGGAAAATGGTGTAACTGCTGGATTGCGGCCCATATCGGGTAGCGATTCAGCCCATTGCGCCAAGTGCTCAGTTGTTCAGGGCTGAGGCTGTTATCACCGTAACCGGGCTCCATGTTCAGCATCATGCTGTTGATCAGCTGTTGCAGGCTGGCGATGGCACAGGCCACTGGGCTGGTGGGCACGTTCTGGCTGACCAGCACATCCAGCAACCAATACTCATAGAGGTCGTTGGGGGTCTTGATGTGGTCCACAAGGCCTTGCGCGATCAGGTACGGATCGTTGGCCACACCTTCGTGCAGATACATCGCGAGCATTGCGTCACGCACGGATTCGTTGAGTAGCGCGTCGATTTCAGTCGTCATGATTGTTCCTTAAACACTCGCAAGTGATGAGTGAGCGGTGATGTTGTGGGCGGCCATGACGGCGTCACCGACGGACTTCCACGCATCCAGGGTGCTCTGGTCATTGAGTTCGGTGGCTTGCAGCAGCGCCTTGGCGGACAGTCCGCTGGCCTGGCAAGTTGCCTGGCAGCGACGTACCCAGTCGACCTGTGCCATTGACTTGGCACGTTTGTCGGGCAGGGTGGCGGTGAGTACTTCAATTTCTTTTGCAGGCCATTCCAGCAGCCGGGCCAATGCACTATTGGCCGTTTCGGCAGCCACCTGGCGCAGGGCTTTGTTCTTCAGTTTTGCCGCGGCCGGATTGGCGAGGCTGAAGTAGCTCAGCAAGGTGTCTTCGGGTTCACGCTGGGCATGCAGCCAATGGCTGAAGCGTTCGAACAGGTAGAGGTCCGAAAGGGAGGGTTCGCTGTTGCTTCCTGAATACTGATCGCCACCCAACCAGTCCGGATTGACGACAAACAGGCGAATCGCGCTGTTGCTCAAGCGCAGTTGCAGCGCTATTTCGGCGTGTCGTGATACGCGCTGGAAATGCTCGATCAACATGCTTGCGTCCTGAGAAAGCGCGTCCACAAGGATGCTGTAGACCGAAGAATGGGCCCATTGAATGACGGCGGTGCTGCGGTCCGTTGGCAGTTTTGCGGTTTCCTGGAACAATGCTTCCAGTAGTTGTGTTTGCCTGTCATGGGCATCAAGCAGCAGCCCGAGCAGTTTTTGTTTGCAGATATCTTTGACGGTGGTGGCCAAATTCAGCGGGTCGACCAGTTTGTCGATGTCGGCCTTGAGCCAGGTGTGTGGCTCGTCGACCACCGTGAGCGGCCGGTCGAGCCCCGGCAACAGTCCATCGGCATCGAGCAACGACTGTTTGAGCAGCGTGAACCAGTTGATGGGAGCCGGTGTAGCCGCGTCATTGTGGGTGGGCAGCCCAAGGGATGTGACTTCTTGTTCGGTCACAACGCTGCGTACCGTGTCCTCATGCAAGGTATTCAAACGCTTGAGTTGGTCATCGGACAGCGGTTGTTCCTCAGCCAGGGTATCGACCGTTTGTTCCTCGCCCTCGCTGTTTTCGGATAATGCCACCGGGATATTCGGCCCTAGTCGCTGTTGCAGTTGGGCCACGGTCTGCTGGCTGTCCTTGAGCCAATCGACGGCCCAGTCCAATTGCATCAGCACATCGAGGATATCTGCGGATTCTGGCAAGCTTGGGAGCTTGAGGCGGCCGCTGGCCAATGCCGTTTTGTAACGCCCGCCGCCCAGCAGGTTCGCCAGCGTCAACAGGTCGGCCACCGGCAAACCAAACAACTGGGCGATTCGGGCCTGGCGGAAAAGTGACGAGACCGTTGGCAAATCGCGCTTGAGTTCAGTCAGTACTTTTTTTGTTTCTGCGGCGATCAACAACAGCGAGTCATTGGTCGGTTGCAAAGCGAGACCCGCACACAATTGCAGCAGGGTCTTCTGGTTGGCCGGCGTTGCGCTATCAAGGTCCAGTGCCGTTTGATCGAGGATCAGCGGTGTGTCGAACAGTTGCACCCGGTTGAATACTTGATCGAACAGCGGCACTTCATCCTTGCCGCTGGCATAGGGCGTGAGGTCGTGCAGCAGCGCGGCGAACTCCTGGGGATCGATGCCATGGCGCTGGTTGAGGTGGCGAAAGACGCCGAGCGCGCGCAGTGTGTTCTCGTTGAGCTCCATCCCCAGGTTGGCTTCGCCCTCGGCGCGGATGGCACTGATGATCAGGGTATCCAGCTTCGCGAAGGGAATGCCGGTCCAGCGTTGCAGGCGAATCATCCGTTGCAGGCGATCAAAGCGATCGAGCGAAGTCTTTGTCAGGCGCCAGGTTTTTGTATCGGCGGTTTCGACCTGCACCAGATCCATGGCGTTGTCGAATTTGTCGCGGATGATCGAGTCGGCCGTGGGTGGGGATTCGCTGTCGTACAGGCCGGAGCCGGTGCCGTTTACGTAGCAGGCGCCGTAGTGGTTGGCGTGGGGGAATGGCAGAACCTTGAGGGTTGGAAGCGGTACGCCTTCGTGCTGTGCGTTCTTGCTTGGACAGTTAGGTGACAAGCGTACTGCATACGAGCGTCGTGCCAAGAGCATTTCGACCTGTTCAGCGTGCAGGCCGGTGCGCGGCATGAGTTCGGTAAGGTCAGCCAGGAAGGTAGGGTCAGAGTCTGTAATGCCAACGCCGTATGCCTGGGTGAAGTAGTTTTTTTCCTCATTTGTCGGGTGGTAGTGTTCGTCCAGCGTGAGAGTGAAGCGCCTTTTTATCAGTTTGACCGGGGCCTCAACGGTGCCTGTGGCAATTTGCAGATCGAAGCTGACGGACAAACCCTCTGTGTCGGGTTCCGGGAGTGCAGCTTCGGTTTTTACACGCGAGCAATAGGTCGCTGATGAGCCAGCGTGCAGTGAGTTCAATAAGTATTGGTTGGTATTGGCAGGCGTGCCGGAGCTTAGCGTCAGCGTCACGGGAGTAGTTGTAGTGTGCTCGTCCTTTTGAAAAGTAACGGATGTCCGGTTTGAGCCTGTGGCGGATGAGCGCAAGCTATCTGCTTCGGGGTCTGCGATGCCGATTCCCGTTTGCCCTAAAGGCAGCAAGTAACCGGTCGTCATTGGCGAATGAGGACTGAGTTGACTGCTGCCAGGGCTTTGCCAGCCGACTGTCAAGTCACTCAGATCGTTACGAGTCAGATAGAAGTTACTGAACGGTGAGGGTTCGATCAGCAAGTCCTGTTGCTGCGGACTCAACTCCGACAACAACCGTTGCGCCTGCAACACCGGTTGCTGCACTTTGCCGTACCCGTTGGTGGCGTCCTGGGCAATCGGTAGCAGCAGGCTGGCCCGGTAATTGAACTCGCCCAGTTTGGGCTTATTCCCCTCCAGGCCGATTGCGCATTGCTGGTGATAAAAGTTGTACGGCAATGTAAATGGGTAGCGACGCTCGCTCAGGACCTGATAAATGGGCTTGTTTTTATCGGCGTCCACGTTACTCAGATAATTCTCCAAGTTACGGGTGAGCACATCGTTGACGATTTCCAGCATGGGGCGTGGGGTGAAGGTGCTCTCCCGGGTAATCAGCAAGTTCTTCAGATCCGGACGCCGCCTGTCCAGCAAAATGCGTTTAGGATCTTCGCTGGTTTCTTCCAGTTGCTGGACAAATCCATGCAACTCGCTGAGGTAGGCCACCGGAGAGTCGACGGCGGCAATGGCCCCGACCTTGCAGAACTCGTCCCATTTTTCTTTGAACTCATTGCGAAAGGTTGGCCCCAGCTTCGTCAGTGAGTGCACACCACTGCGTTGGGCCAAGTGCTGGAACTTGCCCGAAGAGGTTTTGTATTCGCGATACAGGCGGGCAATCAGGGCCGCGTAACCCATCGCATTGTCATAGGCCAGTTCGGCGTTGGCATCGCTGAAAACGGCGAGCTGGCGGGCGAACCCGGATCGAGACAGGCGAACAATGTCGAAGACCGACGTGAACCCCATCTTCTGCATGGCCGTCGCGAAATCGCTGCGACCTTTTTTCGGCGAGCTGTCCGCTGCGACGAGCGCGGTCATTAGAGAGTTATTGTCGACGGCCATTTCAAGGATTCTCCTGCCAGAAAGTAACGGGCTATCGTTGAGTGCCCGGCAGGATCAAACTAGTGGTAAACACCCGAGGTGTAACCTGTCAAACCTGACAGGTTGAGGCTATTTGTTTAGAGTTAATTCATCTTGAAGACGTGTGACTTATTACAATTCATCTAAAAAGAAGGGGGCTGTGAGCAGACGGAGAGCAATTCTTGTTCTCCCTCGTATGGCCAATGCCCGGTATTTGAAAATCAGGCCGTTCATCGGTACTGTCAGTTTTTACAGGTGGTTTTAACGATGCCGAATAAGTTAGAAGTAGCTCCACAAACTCAAGTGAAAACGTCGGGTAGTGGAGCGCTGAAACTATGACGAAGGATATCGAAACCCAGATACTGGATGAAAATGAAGCGCGGATGGAGGTCCTGACACCTCCAGCTATCACGGCTCCTACAGCGGGAACCGTGAGTCGTCGATTTAACGTCCATGCAATTGTGCCATCCCCTGCTCACAATAAATGGAACCTTGATTTCTTCTGGGCCAGCAATGGAAAAAAAATTACAAGATACAGCGGTGGGTGGGGCTCTGGTTTTATTCAGTATGTAGTGCCGGATGAGTTGCCAGTAAACGAGATGATTTATTTCAAGATCCAATATCAAATCGCTCTTTACAGCCGATGGGCTCGGAGTCACAACTTTAAAATTGGCCAAGTCCAACTTTCGCCACCGGTGATTACCAACCCCGGAACCATATGGGTGCCAAAACCGGAAATACAAGGAACAGGCGGTGTGGCAGGTGCGACGGTCGAGCTCTATGAGGACGGTGTCGGTACCGTTCTGTTCGGAACGGCGACGGTACAGTCGAATGGCTCCTGGAAGACCGTGCTAACGCAGCCATTGTGGATGGCCGATCCATTCAAACTGACCGCCAGGCAGAAATTGAACGGTATGGAGTCTGCATGGTCGACTGCGGTCTCTTTTGCAGTCCTGTTCAGGCCTGTAATTACTAACTGTATAATTGCTTCTCGAAAACCCACTATCATTGGGGGCGGCGGGCTCAAAAACGCGATTCTCCACATCTATAATGAGGGCGGGAGCGGGGGCGTTTTATTATCCACGACGGTTAATTCTGACGGGAGTTGGTCTGTTTCTGCCCCAATAGCTTGGCCGGCAGATGATTACCGAATTACTGCCCATCAGATCGGGAAGGTTACAGGACAAGCATCTGATTGGGCGACTGTCGTAGCATTCACGATCAACCAGCCAGTACCGGAGGCACCGGCGATTTCGTCACCCGTGGGGGGGAGTTCGCATCCAGCGGGCTCACTGGCGGTTCGCGGCAGCTGTCACACGGGGGCGAGGGTCGAGATACTGAACCAGGACAACAGTAAGTTGGCCGACGCGACCGTAAACGGCACTGCCTGGACTTACACTCGCGTTTGGGACGCCGGTCGCAAGGTCGTCAAGGCCAGGCAAACAGTGGGCGGCGCCGCTTCCGTACCCAGCGCTGAGCGAGAGTTTTTCATCAGGCCGGGCGTACCGGGGATTTCTTCACCTCAGCCGGGGAGTTCTCACCCAACGGGCTCACTGACGGTAAGCGGTAGCTGCCTCTCGGGCGCGAAGGTCGAGATACTGAACGATGACAACAGTAAATTGGCCGATGCGATCGTAACCGGCACCGCTTGGTCTTACACACGCATCTGGGACGCCGGTCGCAAAGTTGTAAAGGCCAGGCAAGCCGTAAACGGTACAACTTCTGAACCCAGCGTTCAGCGAGAGTTTTTCATCAAATCGGGTAAACCGGGGATTTCTTTACCCGCGCAGGGGAGCTTGCACCAGGAGGGCTCATTGACGGTGACGGGAGACTGTCTTGCAGGTGCGACGGTCGAGATACTGAACCATGACAACAGCAAGTTGGCCGATGCGACTGTAAACGGCACTGCCTGGTCTTACACTCGTAGCTGGGATGCCGGTCGCAAGGTTGTCAAGGCCAGGCAAACCTTGAGGGGGCAAACTTCTGAGCCCAGCGATGCGCGTCAGTTTTTCATCAAGCCATCCAAGCCCGTGATCACTCAACCCACCCAGCCGATTGCACCGGGTCAGGTGTTGACCGTTACCGGTGTTTATCCTCGCGATGCCACCCTGGAGATGTTCCGTGCTGCGGGCCCCAAAATAGATGGCACCGTCCGCATCAACGGAACAACCGGCACGTTCACACCTCATCAGCCTTGGCTGCCGGGGACTCATACGGTCAAGGTGGTGCAAACCGTGAGGGAGGTGGCATCGGATCCCAGCGATTTGCGTACCTTTACCTTGAAACCCGCCAAGCCGGTGATCACTCAACCACCACACCCGGCTGCGCCGAGGCAGGTTTTGACGGTTACCGCTGTTCACTCCGGTTCTGTGACGTTGAAGATGCTCGATGGTGAAAACCGGCCAGTCACGGGTACTTTCACATCCTCCGGAACGACTCGCACCTTCACACCCGCTCAGGACTGGGCGCCGGGGACTAACAGGGTCAAGGCAGTGCAAATCGTGGGCGGTGTGGAGTCCGATGCAAGTGAGCTGTGTATCTTCAGCACGCAGCCGCTCAAACTGACGATTCTGCCACCTCCCGAAATCGGTGCGCCGAGGCAATCGCTGACGATTGTGGGCGTTCATGACAATGCTACAGGGTTCAAGATGCTTGATGGGGCGAGCAACCAGATACCCGGTGATTTCACTCGCAGTGGGGATACTTGCACCTTTACGCCAGACCGGAGCTGGACACCTGGAGATAACACCGTCAAAGCGGTTCAAATCGTCAATGACGTGGAATCTGCTCCAAGTGATCCGTGCACTTTCAAGGCACGGCCAAACGCCCCTGCGATCAATCCTCCTACCGGTCCGGCCGACCCTATGCAGGAACTGTCCATTAGCGCGGTGCATGCTGATGCAGTGCTGATGATGTTCGAACATCCATCGAACCCGGTGCATGGCAGTTACACCGGCACTGGCGCGACCCGTGTGTTTACGCCGCGAGATCCGTGGGCACCGGGGGATCACGTGGTCATGGTCGAACAGACCGTAAACGGCACGGTCTCCGAGTTGAGCGAGGGGTGTGCATTTACCGTATCCAAATTGATGGCGCCGGTAGTCACTTTTCCGGAGCAGGATCAGTTTGTCGATGTCCACTTTTCATTCACTGGAACCAACGGTTATGCGGAGCCAGGATCAATAGTGTCGGTGTACTGGGCAAATGATGATCAGCGTTCGCTTGAAGATGCGTTTCCGAATCAGGATGGAACCTGGGTAACAGGGCCCATACCGATTGCTCCAATGACAATGGAACTCCGTGTGCGTGCCGAGGCGGGTGGCGTGCACTCTGACTTTGTGCACAGAAAATTCACCATCAGGCCGACCAAGCCAGAAGTACTTGCCCCCATCCCACCTGTCGGGCCTAAACAGTCGTTAGAGGTTGTTCAAGTTTACCCAAGTTCCACACTGCGGATGTTGGACGGTGGAGGGATCGAGATCCCTGGCTGTTTCTCGATTGAGGCGAATACTCAGAGGATGATGTTTACGCCTCATCGGGAATGGAGTCTGGGCGAAAATACAGTGGGGGCGACGGCCACTTATAACGATGTAGATTCATCGCCCAGCGATCCCTGCACCTTTATGGTGGAAGCAGTAAACCCCCCATCCCCCGTTATCACCTTCCCGCAACCTGATCAGATCATTGACTTGAATTCGTCATTTACCGGGACCGACGGATACCCGGCACCCGATGCGTTGGTGTCGATACAGGAGCCTGATACGGGTCATGAGTGGGCCAGGGCGTTACCGGACATTGATGGTACCTGGACCACATCGACACTGCCTCAGGGGCCGGGTTCCCATGAGATTCACGGGTTTGTTTCATCAGGCGAGCTGAAATCGGATCCCGTACCTCTCTCATTCAAAATCAGGCCACCCAAACCTGCGATCACACCACTGCTTACGCCGGTTGAACGGCATCAGCCGCTGACCATTACTGGCGTTTATTCAGCATCGGCGACTTTGGTGCTTATCGATGGCGCGGGCGATCCGGTTCCCGGTGTTTTTGACGCTGGTGACGTAGAGCGGGTGTTCACTCCAGATTCACCGTGGCTGGTCGGTGAGAACAAGGTCACGGTGACGCAAACCGAAGAGGAGGTCACCTCCGCTCCCAGTGACGAGTGTGTTTTTATTGTTGTGGAGCAGGAAAAACCCGAAGCGCCACAATTCGAGCTGCCGCTGGAAGGTTCGAGAACGCCGACGCGACCGGTGATCCAGGTCCGTGGGTTGCCTGACGCGCTGATCACCGTGCGCCTGAGGGATGGCGAGGTGCTGCACTCGGCGTCGGCTGATGCTGAGGGTGTACTGGTTTTCTCGACCAACAAACCTCTGCATCCCGGTGCCATTGAACTTGAAGTAAAACAGCAAGGGAGTGGCCCGGAGTCGGCATGGAGCGACCCTCACTCGTTTATCGTCAAGTCCGTGCCGCAAAAACCCGGAATCGACGCACCGACCGAAAATAGTCGTAACTCTCGCAAATTCGTTATCCGTGGCAAGGGTGAAACGCGAGGGAAGATCCATATTCATCTTGCGGACGATCTCGAAAATCCGATTGTCAGTATCGATGGGCGGGTAAGCTGGCGATGGCAGGTCACCTCACCCTGGGAAGTCGGCACCCATCGTATTCTAGTGCGCCAAGTGGACGAAACCGACAGCTCTGATTGGTCTGATGAAAGGGCTTTCGAGGTGGTCGACGCCAGGCTCCTGATCGGTGCCACCGGTCCGGTGCTCGCACAACCGGTGGTGGGCAATAACGAGAGCGTGTTGTTGAGGGTTCAAGTGGTGACTTCGCAAACCTGGGAGGGGGTAGAGGGGATTGCGGTTGAGTGGAGCGACCCGGAGAATGCGGGCGTTCGGGCGACAACGCTTACCGACTCCGAAGGCTGGGCTCACTATCGTTATACGCCCGACACACCTGGTGAACACCGGCTCCAGGCGGATGTAACCGGCGAAAACGAAGGGGTAATGACCCTTCAGCTGTTCGAGGTGACAGCGTTGGAGGAGAACAGCTGGGAGCGGCCGTTTGGACTTTATCTGAATGGCAAGAAGATTGATCCGGCCCGTGACCAACTCGTTTTGGTGCATGGCACGTCCTACGAGTTGAAGCTTGGTGTCAACAACGCTAGCCAGATGGGTTCCACCGTCACGTTGGAAGACCTGGCGGACGCTGTGCAGCAGGGCATGGAGTTTGATCCTCCCTTGGGGACGCCACAAACGATAACGGTCGGTATAGCGCGGTGGTCCATTGTTTGCGGTTCGGGTGGAAACGGCTTGTTTGGCTTGAAATTGACGAGTTCGAGGCTGCCGGACTGGCATTTGCCAGGGCGGCTGCTTGCCAATGATCTGGCCGATGACGTGCAAATGGTATTCGATACCTACAGAACAATGTTCGGTAGTGCTGCCTATCCCTGCCATGGGGTGACGCATGAGCTGACACTACAGGCCCTGCCCGGCAGTCATTTGCTTGGCAAGAAGGTGACGCTGAACTGGATGGGCGACACCGCTGCGGATCTTGGGATAGTCGTGAGCCCGGATCCGGCTATTCCTCAGATGATGGCTGAAAACCATGTTGTGCGCTGGGAGTTTAATTGCGTCAACAGTCTCAAGGATGGGAGTTTTGCCGTGCAGTTGAACGTGGATGATTTGAACTTCAAGTCAATGCCATTGATGATGAGCCTGGCTCAAAACGCTATCGAGGTATCTGAAACCTTCGGGCCGGAGGAGATGGGAGGTTATTACCGATACGGAGTGCGAGCAGCGTCCAAATTCACGGGGCAGGTTGCCGGTAGAAGTCCAGTACTGGTCACGGTTACCGGGCGAGAGTCTACAGTGAAGCTCACAGAGGAAAATGGCTGGATCCATATCGATTATGATGAGGGCGAATCTGCCACCCTTACCCTTATCAGCCCGTATCTAGATATGGGTCAATAACCTTGCCCAGGTCCTTGAACGGGTTACCCCAGCCTCGATGAGTGGAGGATTTGAATGTGAAAAAAAAAGCCGCGCAGTCGTACAAACTGCGCGGCTCTTTTTACTCACGGTTTAATGCTTACTGCACTTCCACCGCCAGGCTTTCACTGATCTTTTTCTGCCAGATGGCAGGACCTGTGATGTGTACGGACTCGCCCTTGCTGTCGACCGCTACGGTCACCGGCATGTCCTTGACCTCGAACTCGTAGATCGCTTCCATGCCCAGTTCAGCAAACGCCAGCACCTTGGACTTCTTGATCGCCTGGGCGACCAGGTAAGCGGCGCCACCGACGGCCATCAGGTACACGGCCTTGCTGTCCTTGATCGCTTCGATCGCGGTCGGGCCGCGCTCGGATTTGCCGATCATGCCCAGCAGGCCAGTCTGCTCGAGGATCTGACGGGTGAACTTGTCCATCCGCGTGGCGGTGGTAGGGCCAGCCGGGCCAACCACTTCGTCACCGACCGGATCGACCGGGCCGACGTAGTAGATGAAGCGACCCTTGAGGTCCACCGGCAGGGTTTCGCCCTTGTTCAGCATCTCGACCATGCGCTTGTGCGCAGCGTCGCGACCGGTGAGCATCTTGCCGTTGAGCAGGACGGTCTCGCCCGGCTTCCAGCTCTGCACGTCTTCCGGGGTCAGGGTGTCGAGGTTGACGCGACGGGCCGACGGGCCGGCTTCCCAGACGATTTCCGGGTAGGCGTCCAGCGGTGGCGCTTCCAGCGAGGCCGGGCCGGAACCGTCGAGCACGAAGTGCGCGTGACGGGTGGCGGCGCAGTTCGGGATCATGCACACCGGCAGGGAGGCGGCGTGGGTCGGGTAGTCCATGATTTTCACGTCGAGCACGGTGGTCAGGCCACCGAGGCCCTGGGCGCCGATGCCCAGCTGGTTGACCTTCTCGAACAGCTCCAGGCGCATTTCTTCGATGCGGTTCTGTGGGCCGCGAGCTTTCAGCTCGTGAATGTCGATGGATTCCATCAACACTTCTTTTGCCATGACAGCGGCTTTCTCGGCGGTGCCGCCGATGCCAATGCCGAGCATGCCCGGTGGGCACCAGCCGGCGCCCATGGTCGGAACGGTCTTGAGCACCCAGTCGACGATCGAGTCGGACGGGTTGAGCATGGCCATCTTCGACTTGTTCTCGGAACCGCCGCCCTTGGCCGCCACGTCCACTTCCACGGTGTTACCCGGAACGATGGAGTAGTGGATGACGGCCGGGGTGTTGTCCTTGGTGTTCTTGCGAGCACCCGCCGGGTCGGCGAGGATCGAAGCACGCAGGACGTTTTCCGGCAGGTTGTAGGCGCGACGCACGCCTTCGTTGATCATGTCGTCCAGGCCCATGGTGGCGCCATCCCAGCGCACGTCCATGCCGACACGGACAAACACGGTGACGATGCCGGTGTCCTGGCAGATCGGGCGGTGGCCGGTGGCGCACATGCGCGAGTTGATCAGGATCTGCGCCATGGAGTCACGGGCCGCTGGCGATTCTTCGCGCAGGTAGGCTTCGTGCATCGCCTGGATGAAATCCACGGGATGGTAGTAGGAAATGAACTGCAGGGCGTCGGCAACGCTCTGAATCAGGTCGTCTTGCTTGATCACGGTCATGAGTCGCGCTCCTCTAAAAGACGGGAACATTCAATAAGGTGCTTGCAGCTTGGGTGCATCGGTCGGTTGCAAGCACCTTTCAAGGCACGCCGGGCATGCTGGCGCGACGCTAAAAAGGCGCGGCAGTATACCGCGCCTCGGTTCGGTACACACCCGCCGACAGTCAATCGTTGGTCGCATAGGTGGCGCAGCCTCTGTAGGAGCTGGCTTGCCAGCGATGGCGGCCGGTCTGACACACCGCGTCGCCGGGATCGCCAGCAAGCCGGCTCCTACAGGGGGAAGCTGTTTTTGACCTGACGAAAATTGAATGGTCATTTATCGGTCACGCCACTAAAGTGACCTGCGGTCTGTAGAGTAGGACGCTCTGTCAGTCTCCTTTCATTTGGTGAGTCAACGATTGACCCATAACGCCATCCAGCGCCTGTTGCTCAAACGTTTCGCCCTCGCGGCCGGCACCTATGCCCTGGCATTGCTGTTGCTGTGGCTGGCGTTTTTTACTGGTCACTACGACGCGCCGCTGGCCAGTGTCGCCATCGGCAGCGCACTGGTCGTGACCAGCCAGGCCATCCTGTTCGCGGTGTTCTACAGCGGCTGCAACCTGCGTTTCGCCGACCCCAGCCTGACCGAGGCGCAAGTGTTGTTGGGGCTGGGCTGGCAAACCTGGCTGATCGCCCATCTGGACGAAGCCCGGGGTGCGTTCCTGGTGTTTTACGTCCTTATCCTGCTGTTCGGCCTGTTCCATTTGTCACGCCGGTCCTTTGTGCGATGCGCATTGCTGGTGTTCTTCAGCTTTAGCGCGATCACCCTGTGGGAGGGCTACCATTTCCGGTTGCCCGACCCGGCCATGGCGGTGTTGCAGGTGTGCGTGCTGTTCATCGTGCTGGTGTGGCTGGTGTTGTATGCCCGCTACGTCCAGGCTTCGCGACAGCGTATGCGTCAGCGGCGTTTTGCCTTGCAGGCGCACCAGGACACCTTGCGCGGGATGATGCGCCAGCTCGAAGACCTGGTGGCCACCGACGAGCTCACAGGCCTGTTCAATCGCCGGCATTTCCTGCGCCTGGCTTCCCGCGAGTTGAACGCCATGGAAGCCGGTGTCGTGCATGGCCTGGCACTGATCGACCTCGACCATTTCAAGCGCATCAACGATCTGCACGGGCACGCCGCCGGCGATCAGGTGCTGCAAGCTTTTGCCGGCGTTGCCACCGCGTGCCTGCGTGAGAGCGATGTTCTGGCTCGCTACGGCGGTGAAGAATTCGTGGTGCTGCTGCCCGATTGCGATGCCGACAGTCTGACTTCGTGCTGCGAACGGCTGCGCATCGCCTTCACCGATGTCGAGTTGATCGGTCTGAATGTGCGCAATCTCAGCCTGTCCGCCGGCATGACCCTGCTGGAACTGGGCTGCGACCTCGATGACGCGCTGCAACGGGCCGATCAGGCGCTCTATCGTGCCAAGCGTGACGGCCGCAACCGATGCGCGGCGGCGTGGGAGAACGTCGATGCCTGAACTGCGGGTTGGCGAGCGCCACTGGTCGGTAGCGGCGGGCAGCAATCTGCTCGACGCGCTGAATCAGAACGGCGTGCCGGTGCCTTACAGTTGCCGCGCCGGCAGTTGCCATGCGTGCCTGGTGCAGTGTGTGCGGGGCCTGCCGAGCGACAGCCGGCCGGATGCCCTGAGTGCGCAGCAGCGAGAACAGGGTTGGCGCCTGGCGTGCCAGTGCCAGGTGGTCGAGGACTTGCAGGTGCATGCTTTCGACCCGCAGGTCGATGGTCAACCGGCCGAGGTCGCCGCGGTCGATTGGCTGAGCACCACAGTGTTGCGCTTGCGGGTGATCGCGCAGCGACCGTTGCGCTACGGCGCCGGCCAGCACCTGGTGTTGTGGGCGGGCAACGTGGCGCGGCCGTACTCACTCGCCAGCCTGCCGCAGGAAGACCGTTTTCTCGAGTTTCATCTCGATTGCCGCCAGCCCGGGGAATTCAGCGATGCGGCCCGGCAATTGCGCATCGGCGATCCGATCCGTCTCGGTGAATTGCGCGGCGGTGCCTTGCATTACGATCCGGACTGGCACACCCGGCCGTTGTGGTTGATGGCGGCCGGCACCGGGTTGGGGCCGTTGTTTGGTGTGTTGCGCGAAGCGCTGCGCCAGGATCACCAGGGCGCCATCCGTGTCATCCACCTGGCCCATGATGCCGATGAGCACTACCTGGCCAAGCCTCTGCAGGCCATGGTCGCCAGCCGTCCGAACCTGAGTGTCGAGCTGTGGACCCCGGCCGAGTTGCCAGCGGCTTTGGCGCAACTGCGGCTTGTTTCCCGGCAAACCCTGGCCTTACTCTGCGGAGCCCCCGACAGTGTCGATGCCTTTGCCCGGCGCCTGTACCTGGCGGGATTGCCGCGCAATCAACTGCTGGCCGATGTGTTCCTGCCCCGTGGTTGAGCGCTGACTTTTCAGACGCGAGACCTGCCATGACCGATGCCATCCAAGTTGAACGCGAACGCGGCCTGTTGACCCTGCGCCTGAATCGCCTGGACAAGAAAAACGCCCTGACTCGCGCCATGTACAGCCAACTGGCCGAAGCGTTGAAACAGGCCGACAGCGACCCCGGGATCAATGCCGTACTGATCAGCGGTTCCGCCGAATGCTTCACCGCCGGCAACGACATCGCCGATTTCATCCAGCAACCACCGACCAGCCTCGACAGCCCGGTGTTCCAGTTCATGCTCAACCTGCTCGAATGCCGCAAACCGGTGATCGCCGCCGTGGCCGGGGCAGCAGTGGGCATTGGCACGACGATGTTGCTGCATTGCGATCTGGTCTACGTCAGCCGTGATGCGCGCCTGCGCATGCCGTTCGTCAATCTCGGCTTGTGCCCTGAGTTCGGTTCCAGCCTGATCCTGCCTCGCTTGCTCGGGCAGGCTAAAGCGGCGGAGTTGTTGCTGCTGGGCGAAGGTTTCAGCGGTGAACAGGCGGCTGCCTGGGGTATTGCCAATGAAGCCTTGGGCAGTGGCGAAGAGGCGCTGGCCAAGGGACGGGAGATGGCCTTGCGCTTTGAGTCGCTGCCGCCGGAAGCGGTGCGGATCAGCAAGCAACTGATGAGAGCGCCGGATCGGGCGCTGTTGCGCAAGGTGATCGAAGAAGAAGGTGCATTGTTCACCCAGCGGTTGCGTTCGCCGGAAGCCTTGGCGGCGTTGACCGGGTTCATCAAGCGGCATTGAGTTTTTCGCTGACTGGACTGGCCTCATCGCGGGCAAGCCCGCTCCTACAGTAGCCGGTATTGTTCACAAAACCTGTGTCGAACGGAAAACCCTGTGGGAGCGGGCTTGCCCGCGAAGGGGACGGATCAGGCAAAACAAAAAATGGATCAGAAAGCAAAAAGCCCCGCCATTCACATGGCGGGGCTTTTGTTTTTCAGCAACCGGTCACTCAGACCATCGGATCGCCAACGTGCAGGATCTTCATGCCGTTGGTGCCGCCGGTGGTGTGGTAGCTGTCGCCCTTGGTCAGGATGACCCAATCGCCTTTCTGTACTACGCCGCGCTTGACCAGTTCGTCGATCGCCTTCTGGCTGACTTCGTTCGGCGCCAGCGAAGCCGGGTCGAACGGGATGGTGTACACGCCACGGAACATCGCCGCGCGAGCCTGGGCTTCGCGGTGCGGGGTGAACGCGTAGATCGGCACCGAGGAACGGATACGCGACATGATCAGCGGGGTGTAGCCACTTTCGGTCAGGGCGATGATCGCCTTCACGCCCGGGAAGTGGTTGGCGGTGTACATGGTCGCCAGCGCAATGCTCTCGTCGCAGCGCTGGAACTCCTTGCCGATGCGGTGGCTGGAGGTCTTGCTGGTCGGGTGCTTTTCGGCACCGACACAGATACGCGCCATGGCCTGAACGGCTTCCAGCGGGTACAGGCCTGCGGCACTTTCGGCCGAGAGCATCACGGCGTCGGTGTAGTCGAGCACGGCGTTGGCCACGTCGGACACTTCGGCGCGGGTCGGCATCGGGTTCTGGATCATCGACTCCATCATCTGGGTCGCGACGATCACGGCCTTGTTGTGGCGGCGTGCGTGCAGAATGATCTTCTTCTGGATGCCCACCAGTTCGGCGTCGCCGATTTCCACACCCAGGTCACCACGGGCAACCATCACCGCGTCGGACGCCTTGATCAGGCCGTCGAGGGTTTCGTCATCGGCCACGGCTTCGGCGCGTTCGATCTTCGCCACCAGCCAGGCAGTGCCGCCGGCTTCGTCGCGCAGTTGACGGGCGTATTCCATGTCGGCGGCGTCACGCGGGAAGGACACCGCGAGGTAGTCGACTTCCATTTCCGCAGCGAGCTTGATGTCAGCCTTGTCTTTTTCAGTCAGGGCTGGAGCGGTCAGGCCGCCACCGCGACGGTTGATGCCTTTGTGGTCGGACAGCGGGCCGCCGATGGTCACGGTGCAGTTCAGTTCGGTGGCGGTGGCGGTATCGACGCGCATCACCACGCGACCGTCGTCGAGCAGCAGCTCGTCGCCCACGCCGCAGTCCTTGACCAGGTCCGGGTAGTCGATGCCGACCACTTGCTGGTTGCCTTCGGTCAGGGGATGGCTGGTGGAGAAGGTGAATTGATCACCGATCTTCAGCTCGATCTTCTTGTTGGCGAATTTGGCGATACGGATTTTCGGGCCTTGCAGGTCACCCAGCAGGGCGACGAAGCGGCCGTGCTTGGCAGCGAGGTCACGCACCAGCTTCGCGCGAGCCTTGTGCTCGTCGGGGGTGCCGTGGGAGAAGTTCAGGCGGGCGACGTCCAGGCCAGCCAGAATCAGCTGTTCGAGAACTTCCGGCGAGTTACTGGCCGGGCCAAGGGTGGCGACGATTTTGGTACGACGGACGGACATGCAAAGACTCCTGAGTTCAAGCGCTGAGTGAGGCTACTATGCTCCGAAGGTGTAGTCATTGTTCGTATGCACTACTTTTTTCTTTCTTTATTGAACCTGACAACTTTGCGCCAGGCCGCCTGAAGATTTTCGCCCACGGGTCGATACAGCGTTCAAGACAGGAGATCCCCATGCGATTCGTACTCATTGCTGCCCTTGCCGTCGGCGCCCTCAGTGCCACGGGCTGCACCCGTTGGGCAATGAACCATCACTTGAACAATGCCTACAGCGCCTATGACCGGGGCAATTGCGAGCAGGTGATGCTCGAACTGTCCAAGGTCGAACGCGACAGCCGCGCGCGGCCTTACGTGTGGCCGGAAGTGTCGATGATGCGCGGCCAGTGCCTGGAGCGGCAGAAGATGTTTATCGACGCGGCCCAGACCTACCAGTTCATTATTGCCTCCTATCCGCAAAGCGAATACGCCTACCGCGCCCGCGCCCGTCTGGAAACCTTGCAGAGCCTGGGCCACTACCCGCTGCGCAGTGCCGCGGCGGTAAAACCGACGCAGTTCTGATGGCCGGCGAGCAGTCCATCGCTGGCTCCCCGGCGGCGCTGAGCTATAGTCCAATGAACCGGTTTTAGAGCCTTGCCTCTGAACCGGGGCAACACCTGTGACCGGCATAAGCAGGACTCAGCGCCGTAAGGACTGGCGCACCGGGAACGGGGAGAGCGGGCCACTATTCAATGCGCACCCGTTCCGAAGCAGTAGTGCGGCTCTGCTTAAGAGCCTTGCATAGCGAAAACGCACATGTTCACCGACCGCCGAATCGAGCGGCATCAACTGCCGTATTTCCTCAAAGTGTTCAACGGCATCACCGGCAAACCCATCGGTTACCTGGGCAATGTCTCCGAAGACGGGCTGATGTTGATCAGCCAGCTGCCGATGATGATCGGCGCGGACTTCAACCTGCGCCTGAAAATTCCAGCCACCGAAGGCGGCCAGCGGATCATCGACCTGCAGGCCTGTTGCCTGTGGTGCCACGAAGACGCGACCCCCCAACATTACGACGCCGGTTTTAGCCTGCAACGGGCACCGCCGGAGTATGGGCAGTTGGTGAGGGCGTTGAAGCAGTACTTCAGTTTTCAGTCGTTGCCGGCTTCGGCCTGAGATCACTCAAGCTCAAGCTCTTTTCCAGCCCAGGTACCGCGTCACCAACGCCGCCCCCAGTTCGCCGGGTAGCGCATCCATCACCAACACGCCATGAGCGTTCAAACGCTCATGGAGTTCGGCGCGCGCATTGAGGTAGTCCACGGTCCCGCAATAGGCCAGCGCCTCGGGCAAGGTCTGTACCGGTGACTGGCGCAGGGTGTCGAGCACGTCCTCGCGCAGGCTCGCGACCAGCACCTGGTGCTGCTGGCTCAGGCGCTTGACCGCCGGGAGCAATTCATCGTCGTCCTCTTCGCGCAGGTTGGTCACCAGCACCACCAGTGCCCGGCGTTTTTGCCGTGCCAACAGTTGCGTAGTGGCGGCTTGGTAGTCGGCGCTGCGTTGGCTGCTGTGCAAGTCATAGACACTGTTGAGCAGTGTGTTGAGATGGCTGGTGCCTTTTACCGGCGCCAGGTAGCGCGGCTGCTCGCTGGCAAAGGTACTCAGGCCCACCGCGTCGCCTTGGCGTAGCGCGACGTAGCTGAGCAGCAAACAGGCATTGAGTGCATGGTCGAAGTGCGACAGCTCGCCGTCCTGGCTACGCATGTGCCGGCCGCAGTCGAGCATGAAGATGATCTGCTGGTCGCGTTCATCCTGATACTCCCGGGCAATGGGCGAGCGCTGGCGGGCGGTGGCTTTCCAGTCGATTTGACGCAGGCTGTCGCCTTCGCGAAATTCCCGTAGCTGATGAAACTCCAGACCCAGGCCGCGACGCTGGCGTTGACGTACGCCGAGCTGGCTGAGCCAGTTATCCACAGCCAGTAACTGGCCGCCATAGAGGCGGGCGAAGTCGGGATAGACGCGGGTGTTGTCCGCGACATCGAGAATGCGTTTGTCGGACCACAAACCCAATGGGCTCGGCAGGCTGATTTCGCAGTGCTCAAAACTGAAGTGCCCGCGTTTGAGCGGACGTAGCCGGTAGTCGATTCGGCTGTGCTGGCCCGGTTGCAATTGGACCGTCAGCGGCAGGTGTTCGAAGTCCAGGCCCGAGGGGACATGGTCGAAGATCTGTACGTTCAGCGGTTGTGAAAAGTCGTGCTCAAGGATCAGGTGCACATCGCTCCAGCGACCGAGTGCCAGGCTGCCGGGTATCTCACGGCTCAGCCGGGGCGAGGGTAGTCGCTTCAGCCGAAAAGCATCGAGCAGGGCCAGGATCAGCAATGCCAGCAACAGTCCCCAATTGATCTGCGTGACGCTCGCCGGCATCGCCAGCTCCAGTGCCTGCAGACTGCCGAGCACGATGCCGATGGCCAGTAGCGAGGTTAACCAGATCAATAGCAGGCGCGAGGGTTTCACTGCCGCGGCGCCGGTACTTGGTCGAGCATCTGCCGGAGCACCTGATCGACATCCAGCCCTTCGATGTCCAGCTCCGGCGCGATGCGCACGCGATGACGCAGCACGGCCAGGGCGCAACCCTTGATGTCGTCCGGAATCACGTACTCCCCGCCGCGCAGCAGCGCGCGGGCCCGGGCACACCGCACCAGTGCGATGGACGCGCGCGGGCCGGCGCCGAGGATCAGGCCGGGCCAACTGCGGGTGGAGCGGGCCAGGCGCACGGCGTAATCGAGCACCTGATCGTCCAGCGCCAGGTCGCTGGCGATGCGTTGCAGGGCCAGCACATCCCGGGCCTGCAACAAGGTGCGCATGGGTTGGACATCGAGCATGTCGGCCCGGGTCGAGCGGCTGACTTGACGGACCATGTTCAGCTCTTGCTCGGCGTCCGGGTAATCCATGCGCACCTTGAGCATGAAGCGATCCAGTTCGGCTTCCGGCAGCGGGTAAGTGCCTTCCTGTTCGATCGGGTTTTGCGTGGCGAGCACCATGAAGGGTTGCGCGATCGGCAATGGCTGACCTTCGAGGGTGACTTGCCGTTCCTGCATGGCTTCGAGCAGCGCCGCCTGGGTTTTCGCCGGGGCGCGGTTGATCTCGTCGGCCAGTAGCAGGTTGGTGAACAGCGGCCCCTTGCGCAGCTTGAATTGCTCGGTCTGCAAGTCATACACCGCGTGCCCGGTGACGTCGCTGGGCATCAGGTCCGGAGTGAACTGGATACGCGCGAACTCACCGCCGAAGCAGCGGGCGAGGGCGCGTACCAACAGGGTCTTGCCCAGCCCCGGCACGCCTTCGAGCAATACGTGACCGCCAGCGATCAGCGCGGTCAGCACGTCGTCGATCACGCTGTCCTGGCCAATCACGGCTTTTTGCAATTCTTGGCGTACGGCCTGGGCCAGATGGCCGGCACGCTGGCGTTGTTGAGCGACATGCCTTGCTGCGTCGGGCTCGATCGGTTCACTCATTTTTTCCGGAACCCTGTTAACAGTTACATGCGGTTTCTTTTTTTGGGGGATGCCACCAAGGGCGATGTTTATCCGCTTGTGATTGTAGATACAGATCCATCACGCAGCTCGGTAATGAAGTCGAATACGTACAACCCTGGGTGGCAGGCAGCAACACCTGATTGCCGCCAAAGCCACCATGGCCGCTGATGGGGGGGAGGGGCGCAGGCTGCCGGAGCTCTGAGACGAGGCGGACCCGGCATGCCAGGCCCGTGGTTCAGCAGGGTTCAGGCAGGGAAATGCTGGTTGGCGATCGCCACTACTTCTTGCTCGGAGATCGGCGCAAGTGCCGCCACCGCCCACAGGTCATAGGCCGGGTGGGCACGCTGGATCGGCAGGACCATGTCGAAGCCGGCCGCTTGCAGGGAGCCGGTCAGGACCTTCTTGGTGAAGCCGCAACGGTGCGCCATGAACACGTTGCCGTTGGCCATGGCCGGGCGATGGCCGTAGAGGATGTCGATGGGCGCGATCGGGCCCGCCGGCGAAAGGTAGGCCTCGTCGGTCAGCTTGTCTTCGGCCACCAGGGCGCACACCGATTGCAGGTCCGGGCAGGTGATGATCACGAAGCCGCCAGGCTTGAGGACGCGCTTGAACTCCGCCAGGGCTACCGGCACTTCATGGGGATAGAGATGCTCGATGTTGTGGCTGGAGAACAGCGCATCCACCGAAGCGTCCTTGACCTGGGACATGTCGGTCATGGTGCCGACGATGTCCGGGTTGACACTCTCATCGATATCGAAGCGCAGCTCCTGCCACTGCTCCGAGGCGAAGCCCTTGGTCGTGCTGTTCTTGCTCTTTGGACCGCAACCTACATGGAGGAAGGTTTTCACAATCAGTTACTCGATCAAGGCCCTTGCCGGATGGCAAAAGGGGAAATGGGGGCGTGTTCCGCTGGCCAATGCCTGTCAACGGACGCCCGCGCACACTAGGGGAAGTGCTGGGCAAGGGTCAAGGTCATGGCGGCACAAGGGCGTGCCCTTGGTCGCTCGCAAGGAATGGCGTAATCCACGAATAGTGGCTATATGATATCGATGCTTTACTATCTGAGCCTATAAAACAAAGTTTTTTTATAACTGAAAATTTATAAAAGGCAAAAAGCCATCAAAAAACAGTCTTAATGTTTTTACCGAATGTGTCGCTAATGACACGAGGGCTACCAAATTTTCGCCCAAGGCTACGGCGACAACGCTGGCAGCGCCGTAAATGACCCCTACACAGGATGCGTCCATGAGCTTCATTTCTTCGTTGACCCCAGCGCAAGTCGCTGCCTTGAGTACAACCACCATTGCCGGGCTTGCGACCCAGGACATTGTTGCCTTGAGCACCGCTCAGATCGCCCAGATGACCGTTGCGCAGATCGCGGTCATCACCGCGCCGAACATTGCCGCGTTTACGACCGTGCAGGTACCGGCACTGACGACCGCGCAGGTCGTAGCCCTGACCACCGCTCAGGTCACTGCACTGAAAACCACGCAGATCGCTGCGCTGACAACGACGCAAGTCGCTGCCTTCGAAACAGCGGATATCGCTGTGCTGCCTGTCGCCTCGCTCGTCAGCCTGACCACGGCCCAGACCGCCGCACTGACCACCGCACAGGTCGTGGCATTGACCTCCGCTCAGATGGCCGGGCTGAAAACCACGCAAGTCGCAGCGCTGACCACCACACAAGTAGCGGCCATCGAAACCGCTGACATCGCCGCGCTGAGCACCGCCAGCGTCGCGGCCCTGACCACTGCCCAGGTCGCAGCGCTGACCACAGCGCAGGTCGCTGCACTGAAATCGACCCAGGTCGCAGCCCTGGAAACCGCCGACGTGGCCGCCTTGACCACGGCTCAAGTGGTGGCCCTGAGCACCGCCCAGGTGGCTGCGCTGACCACCGCGCAAGTGGCTGCATTGACCACCACACAAGTGGCGGCCATCGAAACTGCTGACATCGCCGCCTTGCCAGCGACCAGCATCGCGGCCCTGACCACCGCGCAGACCGCTGCCCTGACCACCGCCCAGGTGGTGGCATTGACCACCGCCCAGGTGGCCGCGCTGAAACCGGCCCAAGTGGCTGCCCTGACCACCACGCAAGTGGCGGCCATGCAGGCCGCCGATGTCGCTGCGCTGACCACCGCCAGCGTCGTGGCCTTGACTACCGCCCAAGTGGCTGCGCTGACCACGGCACAAGTCGCCGCGCTGACCCCGGCCCAGGTCGCGGCCATGGAAACCGCTGACGTGGCGGCACTCACTACCGCCCAGGTGGTGGCACTGACCACGGCACAAGTCGCCGCGCTGACTACCGCCCAGGTGGCTGCGCTGACCACCACGCAAGTGGCGGCCATGGAAACCGCGGATGTCGCCGCGTTGACCACCGCCAGCGTCGTGGCCCTGACCACCGCCCAGGTGGCGGCCCTGACCACCGCCCAGGTGGCTGCACTGAAGGCGACCCAGATCAGCGCTCTGCAGACTGTCGATGTCGCTGCCCTGACCACCGCTCAGGTGGTGGCGTTGACCACGGCACAAGTGGCTGCGCTGACCACCGCGCAAGTGGCTGCATTGACCACCACGCAAGTGGCGGCCATGGAAACCGCTGACATTGCCGCATTGACCACCGCCAGCATCGCGGCCCTGACTACCGCGCAGGCCGCTGCCCTGACCACCGCTCAGGTAGTGGCACTGACCACGGCCCAGGTGGCCGCACTGAAACCGGCGCAAGTGACTGCCCTGACGACCACGCAAGTGGCGGCCATCGAAACTGCCGATATCGGTGCGCTGACTACCGCCAGCGTCGTGGCCCTGACCACCGCCCAGGTGGCGGCGTTGACCACGGCCCAGGTGGCGGCCCTGAAGGCGACCCAGATCAGCGCCCTGGAAACCGCTGACGTGGCGGCACTCACCACCGCCCAGGTGGTGGCACTGACCACGGCACAAGTCGCTGCGCTGACCACGACGCAAGTAGCAGCATTGACCACCACGCAAGTGGCGGCCATCGAAACCGCTGACATCGCTGCCTTGCCGGCGGCCAGCGTCGCCGCCCTGACCACCGCGCAGACCGCTGCGCTGACCACCGCTCAGGTGGTGGCCTTGACCACGGCCCAGGTGGCCGCGCTGAAACCGGCGCAAGTGGCTGCCCTGACCACCACGCAAGTGGCGGCCATGCAGGCCGCCGATGTCGCCGCGCTGACCACCGCCGGCGTCGTGGCCCTGACCACCGCCCAAGTGGCTGCGCTGACCACGGCACAAGTCGCCGCGCTGACCCCGGCCCAGGTCGCGGCCATGGAAACCGCTGATGTGGCGGCCCTCACTACCGCTCAGGTAGTGGCACTGACCACGGCACAAATCGCGGCGCTGACCACTGCCCAGGTGGCGGCCCTGACCACCACGCAAGTGGCGGCCATCGAAACCGCTGATATCGCCGCATTGACCACCGCCGGCGTCGTGGCCTTGACCACTGCCCAGGTCGCTGCACTGACCACGGCGCAGGTCGCTGCACTGAAGTCGACCCAGGTCGCGGCCCTGGAAACCGCCGACGTGGCCGCCTTGACCACGGCTCAAGTGGTGGCCCTGAGCACCGCCCAGGTGGCTGCGCTGACCACCGCGCAAGTGGCGGCATTGACCACCACGCAAGTGGCAGCCATCGAAACCGCTGACATTGCTGCCTTGCCGGCGGCCAGCATCGCGGCCCTGACCACCGCGCAGACCGCTGCCTTGACCACCGCCCAGGTAGTGGCTCTGACCACGGCCCAGGTGGCCGCGCTGAAACCGGCGCAAGTGGCTGCCCTGACCACCACGCAAGTGGCGGCCATGCAGGCCGCCGATGTCGCTGCGCTGACCACCGCCAGCGTCGTGGCCCTGACCACCGCCCAGGTGGCTGCGCTGACCACGGCTCAAGTCGCGGCTCTGACCACGGCTCAGGTCGCGGCCATGGAAACCGCTGACGTAGCGGCACTCACTACCGCTCAGGTAGTGGCACTGACCACGGCCCAAGTCGCCGCGCTGAAACCGGCCCAAGTGGCAGCATTGACCACCACGCAAGTGGCGGCCATGGAAACCGCGGATATTGGTGCGCTGACCACCGCCAGCGTCGTGGCCCTGACCACCGCCCAGGTCGCTGCACTGACCACAGCCCAAGTGGCAGCCCTGAAGGCGACCCAGGTCGCGGCCATGGAAACCGCTGACGTGGCGGCACTCACTACCGCCCAGGTGGTGGCACTGACCACGGCCCAAGTCGCTGCGCTGACCACCGCGCAAGTGGCTGCATTGACCACCACACAAGTGGCGGCCATCGAAACCGCTGACATCGCCGCATTGACCACCGCCGGCGTCGCTGCCCTGACCACCGCGCAGGCCGCTGCCCTGACCACCGCCCAGGTGGTGGCGTTGACCACGGCCCAGGTGGCCGCGCTGAAACCGGCGCAAGTGGCTGCCCTGACCACCACGCAAGTGGCGGCCATGGAAACCGCGGATGTCGCCGCACTGACCACCGCCAGCGTCGTGGCCCTGACCACGGCCCAGGTCGCTGCGCTGACCACGGCCCAGGTCGCCGCACTGACCACGGCCCAGATCGCGGCCATGGAAACCGCTGATGTGGCGGCACTCACTACCGCTCAGGTAGTGGCACTGACCACGGCACAAGTCGCCGCGTTGAAACCGGCCCAAGTGGCTGCCCTGACCACCACGCAAGTGGCGGCCATGGAAACCGCGGATATTGGTGCGCTGACCACCGCCAGCGTCGTGGCCCTGACCACCGCCCAGGTGGCGGCGTTGACCACCGCCCAAGTGGCGGCTCTGAAGGCGACTCAGATCAGCGCCCTGGAAACCGCTGACGTGGCGGCACTCACCACCGCCCAGGTGGTGGCATTGACCACGGCACAAGTCGCTGCACTGACCACCGCCCAAGTGGCTGCGCTGACCACCACGCAAGTGGCGGCCATTGAAACCGCCGACATCGCCGCATTGACCACCGCCAGCATCGCGGCCCTGACTACCGCGCAGGCCGCTGCCCTGACCACCGCCCAGGTGGTGGCGTTGACCACGGCCCAGGTGGCCGCGCTGAAACCGGCGCAAGTGGCTGCGCTGACCACCACGCAAGTGGCGGCCATCGAAACCGCTGATATCGCCGCATTGACCACCGCCAGCGTCGTGGCCCTGACCACCGCCCAGGTGGCGGCGTTGACCACCGCCCAGGTGGCGGCCCTGAAGGCGACCCAGGTCGCGGCCCTGGAAACCGCTGACGTGGCGGCCCTGACCACCGCCCAGGTGGTGGCACTGACCACGGCCCAAGTCGCGGCGCTGACCACCGCCCAGGTGGCGGCCCTGACCACCACGCAAGTGGCGGCCATCGAAACTGCCGATATCGGCGCGCTGACTTCAGCCCAACTGGTAGCGTTGACCACTGCCCAGGTTGCTGCACTGACCACGGCTCAAGTGGCGGCCCTGAAGGCGACCCAGATCAGCGCCCTGGAAACCGCTGACGTGGCGGCCCTGACCACCGCCCAGGTGGTGGCATTGACCACGGCACAAGTCGCAGCGCTGACCACTGCGCAAGTGGCTGCATTGACCACCACGCAAGTGGCGGCCATCGAAACCGCGGACATCGCTGCCTTGCCAGCGACCAGCATCGCGGCCCTGACCACCGCGCAGACCGCTGCCCTGACCACCGCCCAGGTGGTGGCCCTGACCACCGCCCAGGTGGCCGCGCTGAAACCGGCCCAGGTGGCTGCCCTGACCACCACGCAAGTGGCGGCCATGGAAACCGCTGATATCGCCGCATTGACCACCGCCGGCGTCGTGGCCCTGACCACTGCGCAGGTCGCTGCACTGACCACGGCGCAGGTTGCGGCATTGAAGTCGACCCAGGTCGCTGCCCTGGAAACCGCCGACGTGGCCGCCTTGACCACGGCTCAAGTGGTGGCCCTGAGCACCGCCCAGGTGGCTGCGCTGACCACCGCGCAAGTGGCCGCATTGACCACCACGCAAGTGGCGGCCATTGAAACCGCCGACATCGCCGCATTGACCACCGCCAGCGTCGCGGCCCTGACCACCGCGCAGGCCGCTGCCCTGACCACCGCCCAGGTGGTGGCGTTGACCACGGCCCAGGTGGCCGCGCTGAAACCGGCGCAAGTGGCTGCCCTGACCACCACGCAAGTGGCGGCCATGGAAACCGCGGATGTCGCCGCACTGACCACCGCCAGCGTCGTGGCCCTGACCACGGCCCAGGTCGCTGCGCTGACCACGGCCCAAGTCGCTGCGCTGACCACGGCCCAGATCGCGGCCATGGAAACCGCTGACGTGGCGGCACTCACTACCGCTCAGGTAGTGGCACTGACCACGGCACAAGTCGCCGCGTTGAAACCGGCCCAAGTGGCTGCCCTGACCACCACGCAAGTGGCGGCCATGGAAACCGCGGATATTGGTGCGCTGACCACCGCCAGCGTCGTGGCCCTGACCACCGCCCAGGTGGCGGCGTTGACCACAGCCCAAGTGGCGGCTCTGAAGGCGACCCAGATCAGCGCCCTGGAAACCGCTGACGTGGCGGCACTCACCACCGCCCAGGTGGTGGCATTGACCACGGCACAAGTCGCTGCACTGACCACCGCCCAAGTGGCTGCGCTGACCACCACGCAAGTGGCGGCCATTGAAACCGCCGACATCGCCGCATTGACCACCGCCAGCATCGCGGCCCTGACTACCGCGCAGGCCGCTGCCCTGACCACCGCCCAGGTGGTGGCGTTGACCACGGCCCAGGTGGCCGCGCTGAAACCGGCGCAAGTGGCTGCCCTGACCACCACGCAAGTGGCGGCCATGGAAACCGCGGATATCGGTGCGCTGACCACCGCCAGCGTTGTCGCCCTGACCACCGCCCAGGTGGCGGCGTTGACCACGGCCCAGGTGGCGGCCCTGAAGGTGACCCAGGTCGCGGCCCTGGAGACCGCTGACGTGGCGGCCCTGACCACCGCCCAGGTGGTGGCCCTGAGCACGGCCCAAGTCGCAGCGCTGACCACGGCGCAAGTGGCAGCATTGACCACCACACAAGTGGCGGCCATCGAAACTGCCGACATCGGTGCGCTGACTTCTGCCCAGCTGGTAGCGTTGACCACTGCACAGGTCGCTGCACTGACCACTGGCCAGGTGGCGGCCCTGAAGGCGACCCAGATCAGCGCTCTGCAGACTGTCGATGTCGCTGCGCTGACCACCGCCCAGGTGGTGGCGTTGACCACTGCCCAGGTGGCGGCCTTGACCACCGCGCAAGCGGCGGCCTTGACCACCACGCAAGTGGCGGCACTTGAAACCGCGGACATTGCCGCGCTGACAGTGAGCGACACTGCAAGTCTGACCACCGCGCAGACGGCTGCCCTGACCACCGCCCAGGTGGTGGCCCTGACCACCGCCCAGGTGGCGGGCCTGACCACCGCCCAGGTCGCAGCCTTGACCACCACGCAAGTGGCGGCCATCGAAACTGCCGATATCGGCGCGCTGACTTCCGCCCAACTGGTAGCGTTGACCACTGCCCAGGTCGCGGCCCTGACCACGGCGCAGATCGCGGCCCTCAAGCCGACCCAGATCAGCGCCCTGGAAACCGCCGATATAGCGGCCCTGACCACCGCGCAGATCGTGGCGATCGAAACCACCGACATGGCGGCGTTGACCACGGCGCAAGTCGCGGCCCTGACCACGGCGCAAGCCGTAGTCCTGACCACGGCGCAACTGTCGCACCTGTCGATGACCCAGGTTGATTCGTTCACCACGGCGCAACTGCAGGCGATGAGCGCTACCCAGATCGACGCGCTGGCCCTGTCCACGCCGCTGGTCTTGGACCTCAACGGCGATGGCGTGCAGACCACTCACCTGAGCAATGGCGTCAAGTTCGACCTCAATGCCGACGGCCACAAGGAAACCACCGGCTGGACCGCTGGCGGTGACGGCCTGCTGGCGCTTGACCTCAATGGCGATGGCCAGGTCAACGATGGCTCCGAGCTGTTCGGTTCCTCGTTCCGTCTGCCGGACGGTTCGTTGGCCAAGGACGGCTTCGAGGCCCTCGTCAGCCTGGACAGCAACCATGACGGTGCGGTCAACGGGGCGGACCAGCTGTTCGCGGCGCTGCAAGTCTGGGTCGATGCGAACAACGATGGCGTCAGTGAGAAGGGCGAGATGCACACCCTCAAGGAGCTGGGCATTACCCAGTTCAACCTGGATGTGGCCAAGACCGCCGAGCTCAACCATGGCAACCTGATCGGTCTGGACAGCAGCTTCGAAACCAGCGATGGCCAGAGCCATACGATCGCCGACGTCTGGTTCCGCACCGACGCCAATGGCAATCAGTCCCTGGACCTGACCAAGCTGGATTCGCCGGCAGTCGAAGCTCACTCCCTGGGTGCAATCGATCTGGCGGCCGATGGTGGCAAGGCCAGCGTACTGACCGTCGATGCCGAGGCAGTCGCCAAGCTCGGCCAGGCTGGCCAGGTGGATGTGGCCAGCGGTGCCGCAGCACCGGTGCAGATGATCGTCAACGGTGACCACAACGACACGGTCAACATCACTGGCGACAGTGGCCAGTGGCAGGCGGCGGGGACCACCACGGTCGATGGCGCCAGCTACAACGTGTTCAACGACGGCGACGTCCAGTTGTTGGTCGCAACCGATGTGCAGACTTGGATTCACTGAGTTTCAGTGGTAAACCTTGACTGATCCGATACCGGGCTCGAAAGAGCTCGGTATTTTTTTATTGGAAGAGAACTTCGCGCAAATGCTTAGACAGAATCTTGAGAGCCCGAACCTCGATGTCGTGCTGGCCGCAGCCCTGCAGCTGGCCGAGGGTATCGCTCTGGAACCGATGAAGTTGCTCGAAACCGCAGACCGGCTCAATGGCGCGCAGCGCATTGCCGATGTCGCGGCGCTCTACCAGCGCTGGCTGCAGCACTGCCATTCGTCGGTCAATTACATTATCCAGTTCAACCTGGGGGCCACGCTGTCGCAACTGGGGCAGATCGAGGCCGCAGAGGCAGCCTATCGCGCCGCCATTGCCCAGAACCCGGAATTCGCCCAGGCGTGGTTCAACCTGGGGACGCTGCTGGAGCGTCAGAACAAACCGCAGGAGGCCCTGGCCATCTGGCAGTCGATGCTCGATGACCGCATGGTCGACGCCACGCAAAGCCGCGAGCTGTACCTGATGACCTGCAACAACCTGGGCCGCCTGTTCGAGGAAACCCGGCAGTTGCAGAAATCCGAAGCCATTCTGCGCACCAGCCTGGAAGCCGACCCGAATCAACCCAAGGTGATTCAGCACTGGGTGCACTTGCGCCAGAAACAATGCGTGTGGCCGGTCTATGAGCCGCCGGCAGGCTTGACCCGTGGCGACCTGCTCAAGGCGTCCTCGCCCCTGGCGCTGCTCGCCGGCAGCGATGACCCCGGCCTGCAACTGGCCGCCGCGGTGCACTTCGTCAAGGAGCGGGTCAATGTACGGGTACCCGCCCTGGCTTCGGCCCAGGGCTATGGCCACCAGAAGTTGCGCATCGGCTTCCTGTCTTCGGACTTCTGCCTGCATGCGGTGTCGTTGCTGACGGTGGAGCTGTTCGAGCTGATCGATCGGCAGCGCTTCGAGGTGTACGGTTTTTGCTGGAGCCGCGAAGACGGCTCGGCCCTGCGCGAGCGGGTCAGGCAGGCCATGGATCACTTCGTGCGCATCGACGCCATGGATGACGCCGCTGCCGCGCAATGCATCCGCAACCATGAGATCGACATCCTCATCGACCTGCACGGGCTGACGTCCGGGGCCCGTCCGGACATTCCGGCATACCGTCCGGCTGCGGTGCAGATGACCTACCTGGGCTTTCCCGGGTCGACCGGCCTGCCGGGCATCGATTATGTGATCGCCGATCGCTACCTGATCCCCGACAGCGAGAAGGCGTACTACAGTGAAACACCGCTGTACCTGGCGCAGATCTACCAGTGCAGCGACCGCCAGCGACCTGTTGCGGCGTTGCCGACCCGCGCCGAGTGCGGCTTGCCACAAGAGCGTTTCGTGTTTTGCTCGTTCAACAACAACTACAAGTTCAACGAAGAAGTGTTCGACTGCTGGATGCGTATTCTGCAGCGCGCCCCGGACAGTGTGTTGTGGCTGTTGGCCGACAACCAGTGGGCCCAGGAAAACCTCTGTGCCAGGGCCGAGGCGCATGGCGTGGATCCGGCACGCCTGCTGTTCGCCCCGCGGGTCGCACCGGCGCAATACCTGGCCCGCTACAGTGCCGCGGATCTGTTCCTCGACGCGTATCCGTTCAACGCCGGGACCACGGCCAACGATGCCCTGTGGATGGGCCTGCCGGTACTGACCCGCTCGGGACGTACTTTTGCCTCGCGCATGGCCGGCAGCCTGCTGACTGCGCTGGACCTGCCGGAGCTGATCACCACCTCGCTGGCCGAGTACGAAGAGCGTGCCGTCGAACTGGCGACCCGGGCGGACTTGTTGCCCGGCTTGCGTGAGCGTCTGCACCGGGGCCGCGAGCACTCGGCGCTGTTCGACACACCACGCTTCGTCAGGGATTTCGAGGACGCGATCAGCAGTGTGGCGCCGGGCCGGGTCTGATGCTGTCGCTGTCCTCTGTAGGAGCGAGCTCGCTCGCGATGGACTTGAGAGCGCCGCGTTCAGTCAGTAAACACGCGTTATCGTTTACGACCATCGCGAGCAAGCTCGCTCCTACAGTTAATCAGTCGATCGGTCGATCAGTTGGTCAGTTGATCAGTTGATCAGAACAACCCCTGGACCTTTTCCAGCTCGTTACGGGTCATCTGGCCGGTGCGGGTGTGCAGGTTGACATAGCTTTGCAGCATCGCCAGCTTGGTATCGAGCAGGTCACGCTTGGAGGAGAACAGGCGCTGTTGGGCGTCAAGGATGTCGACTGTCGAGCGCACGCCGGCCTCATAGCCTTTTTCCGCGGATTTCAGGGCGGTCTGGCTGGAGCGCACGGCCGTCACCAGGGCCTTGATCTTCTCAAAGCCCGCCACCACCCCCAGGTAGTTGAGCTCGAGGTCCTCGTTCATTTGCTGGAGCTGGACCTCATAGCCGGACCGGGCACTCTCCAGGGCAGCGCGGGCTTTTTCGGAAGAAGCGCTGACCCCGCCGCCCTGGTACAGCGGGATATCGATGACGACGCCCACGTAGTATGTCGACTGGCGCTGGGTCGTTTCGTTGAGGTCGCTCTGGCCGACCCGCGCCAGCCGGCCGCTCAGCGCCACGGTCGGGTAGTGCCCGGCCTTCTGCTGCTTGAGGTTGGCTTCGGCCACTTTGATCGAGGCACGGCTGACGCCCAGTGTAGACGCGGCCTGGTCGGCCTTGATCAGCCAATAGTCGAGGTCCTGCTCGGGGGCAAGCAAGGCGGCGGCCGGTGCCTGCTCCTGCATCTGCGGGATCTCGCTGACGGTAATCCCGGCGCGACCCGCCAGCTTGCGCAGGGCCGCACGATGCTGGGCCTGCAACTGGATTTCCTGGGCGCGGATCGAATCGAGCCGGGCTTGCGCTTCTTCAAGGTCGGTGATGCTGCCTTCACCGGCTTCGAACAGGCGCCGGGATTGCTTGGCCAGTTCTTCGACCGAGGCTTTCTGCTGGATCGTCAGCTTGAGTTCGTTTTCCACCTGGGCGAGATCGAAATAGGCCTGCACCACGCGATCGAACAGCTGCTGGTCGGCGCCTTCGTGCTGGACTTCGCCCAACTGCCCACGCGCCTTGGCCTGCTCGTAGGAGGCCCAGCGGCCTTTGTCGAACAGCGGCTGGATGACCGACAGGGCAATGCTGTCGGAAGCGTATTGGTCCTCCTGGCTATTGGCCCGGGACTGCTTTTCGAACTGGCCGCCCTGGCCGTAGCGTGAGTTGATGGCGACCTGCGGCAGCAAGCCGCTGCGGCCGATAGCCTCTTCCTGGCGCGATGCCTCGAAGTCATGGTTGGCCACCTGGTAGGTCGCATCGTTGAGTCGCGAGGCGTCGTAGAGGGCGACCAGTGACAACGGCGCTTCAGCCGCCAGCAGCCGGCACGAGCAGAACACGGAGAGTAGCAAGGCGATGCGTACGGACACGGTCATTCTTCCTTGAAAGCCCCGGCCATACGCTCGGTCACCGGCTGCATCAAGTAATTGGCAAGGGTGCGTTCGCCGGTCTTGACCAGTACTTCGGCCTGCATGCCTGGCTTGACATCCAGGCCCAGCTCGCGCAGATGGATGATCGCCTCGGGGCTGACCGAGACCTCCACCGAAAAGTAGGGCGAACCGGTGTGTTCGTCGATCAACTGGTCGGCCGATACCGTGAGCACCTTGCCGACGATCACCGGGGTGTGGACCCGTTGCAACGAACCGAAACGCAGATCGACCGGCAGCTCCGGCTTGAGCCGGTCGGCCATCATCGGCGGGAATTGCGCCTTGACCACCCAGCTTGAGCCTTGCGGGACGATGTCCATCAGGCGCTGGCCCGCGGGTGCGACGCCGCCGACGGTGTGCACGGTCATGCCCATTACCTGGCCGGCGACGGGCGCGACGATGGCGGCGCTGTTGACTTCGAATTCCAACGACTTGATCTGGTCGATCAGGCTCGAGGTCTGCGCCACGACCTGGGTCAATTGCGACTCGGCGTCGCTGCGAAAGACCTGCCCCTGTTGCAGCGCCTTGAGCTCGCTTTCATTGATCGCCTGGCGCGTACGGCCGATGTCGGAAACGCTCGAAGCCAATTGGGCGCCCAGTTGCGCCGCACTGCTTTCCGCTTCGAACAGCCGGTTGCGTGGCAGATAACCTTCACGGGCCAGTTCCCGCAGCCCCTTGAGCGCCTGCTCCTGGAATTGCAGCTGTACGGCGTGGTTGCGCTTGATCTCTTCGAAGCCCTGGAGCTGTTCTTTGAGCGAGGCTATTTCGTGCCGGCTGATTTGCATGCGGCTGGCCAGTTCGGCACGGCGGGTGGCGAACAGATAGCCTTGCAGCTCCATCGCCGCGACGGCGCGCGGGTCACTGGCACGGGCCAGCAATGCTGCGGACCACTGTACCGTGTCGCGGTTCAGGCGTTCGGCCGTCAGCCGATCCTCGACGGCGCGGGCGCCGAGCCACTGGCCCAGGGCGACATCCAGTTGCGACTTGGCCTGGACGGTATTGAGCTGCATCACCACTTGCCCCTGCTGCACCTGGTCGCCTTCACGGACCAGGATGTTGTCGATCGTGCCGCCATTGCGTGACTGCACGGTCTTGCGCTCGCCGGAAACCACCACTGTGCCGCTACCGACCACGCCGCGGTCAAGCGGCGCCAGGCAGGCCCAGAGCAGGAACCCGCCGAGGCTCAGGAGCAAAAACCACACGCCGATCCTGGCAATGCCCGCGGCATCCGCATCGGGCTTGTTCTCGGGGGTCGAAATGTCGTTCGAACTGGGTTGCATTGACGCCTCAGGCTTCTTGATTGCGGGGTTCGACGGCTTTTACCGGTGTCGCAGGCACCAGGGTCTTGAGCACCTGGTCACGCGGGCCGAACAGGGTTTGTACGCCGTCCTTGAGGAACAACAGTTTGTCGACCGCGCCGAGAATGCTCGGCCTGTGGGTGACCAGCACCACGGTGCAGCCTTCGGCCTTGAGCTTGCGCACGGCCTGCACCAGCGCCGCTTCACCGGCATCGTCGAGGTTGGAGTTGGGTTCGTCGAGCACCACCAGCGCCGGTTGGCCATACAACGCGCGGGCCAGGCCGATGCGCTGCTTCTGGCCGCCGGACAACCCCAGTCCGCCAGTCCCGAGCAAGGTGTCATAGCCTTTGGGGAAGTGCAGGATCATCTCGTTGATACCGGCCAGTTGGGCCGCGGCGATGACCTTGCCTGGGTCCACCTCGCCGAAGCGCGCGATGTTTTCGGCGATGCTGCCATCGAACAGCTCGATGTCCTGGGGCAGGTAACCCAGGTGCGGACCGAGGGCTGCACGCGACCACTGGCCGATCTCGGCGCTGTCCAGGCGTACCGAGCCCTGCCTGGCGGTCCAGATGCCGACCATGGCGCGTGCCAGGGAAGACTTGCCCGATGCGCTCGGACCGATGATCGCCAGTACTTCGCCCTTGGCCAGGCTGATGGTCACGCCGTTGACTGCGGGCTTATGCATGCCCGGCGGGGTGATCACCAGGCGGTCGATGCTCAGGGCCCCGGTCGGTGCCGGCAGGGGCATGCCTGGCGCGGCCTTGGGGAATTCGTTGAGCAGGCGGTTCAAGCGTTCGTAGCTGCTCTTGGCGTTCCCCATCTGCTTCCACGAACCGATCAGCGCTTCGGCCGGCGCCATGGCTCGTCCCAGCAATACCGACACGGCGATCATCACCCCGGCGGAAATCTGGTTCTCGATCACCAGGATGGCCCCCAGGCCAAGGGCCAGCGATTGCCAGGTCATGCGCACAAAGCGTGACAGCGCAGCGATCCGCGAGCTGCGGTCACTGGCCTCACCCTGCTCGGTAATGACCCGCTGCTGTACGTTGAACCAGCGCTGGCGCAAGGGCGCGAGCATGCCCATCGCCTGAATCACCTCGGCGTTCTGCAAGGTGCTGTTCACGTAGCTGGAAGACGCCACGGACAAACGGTTGGCTTCGCTCATGCTTTTGCGGGTGGTCAGTTCGTTCCAGACGCCCAGCCCGGCAAGGATCAGCGAGCCGATGACCGTGAACACCCCAAGCCAGGGATGGAACAGAAACGTTGCGATGACATAGATCGGCAGCCACGGCGCATCGAAGATGGCGATCAGCGCCGGACCGGTGACGAACTGCCGGATGCTGTTCAAATCGCTCAGCACCTGGGCCGGGTTGGCGCTGTGCTCCTTCAGGCTACGCTCGAACGCCGCATCGAATACCCGCTCGCCCAACTGAGTGTCCAGGCCGGCGCTCATCTTGATCATCACCTGGCCGCGCACCCACTCCAGCACACAGCCGAGGGCAAAGAACCCGAGCAGGATCAGGCTGAGCATCAACAGCGTGGTTTCATTGCGGCTGGTCAGGACGCGGTCGAAAACCTGCATCATGTAGATGGACGGGACCAGCATCAGCAGGTTGATCACCCCGCTGAACAGTGCCAACACGCCGAACAGTCGACGATAACGTAGCAGCGCGGCATCAATATCTCGCTGGGGATCTAGGAAGAATCGCATAAAGTCCGAAAGATGAAAAAAGCATTGGAAAAGACGACGGTTATGTTGATGCCCGGGGTGCATTGCGCGGCGGCGATGCTAGCACTTTGCCCCTAGTTAATGAACTGCTTGAAGCCAGTTGGCACCTCTATTCCATCGGCTTGAAGGAGGCGATCTTGAGTGGGTTTTCGATGGGCCGACGAGCAGTCACCCAGCCGGCTCGAAGCGGGCATGGACAAGCCCGCTTCATGCGCAGAGGAAGTCGCCTTTGGAGCGCGTCGAATCGCCCCGGATTCTCCAGGCACTTTGAAAAATCAATGCGTAACGCTTCCCAAGTACCCGTTCATAAAGCGTTCCTCAGGGATTGCAGGTGGGCGACCTGACGGCTGAATTCAACACTGGTAAGCCGGCGGTTCGGACGCGGGCTCATGGCCTGGCTGATAGCGCGTGTGGGTTGGCCGGTCAGGCGCGCGAGCACCAGCCATTGTTCGGCGACGGCGAGTTGTTCAAAGCCGGGATGGCGACGTCGCACGCGCCGCAGGATGTCCTGCTGCAAGGCTTGCAGCAGGCCGGCTTGACCGTTGCGGCGCAACAGGAAGTCGGCACTGGCGCGCAGGTGCTCCTGCAGTTGCCGGCGTGCTTTCGGTGCCGGTTCCAGCAACGGCCCCTGACGCACGCCAAAATGCCAGAAACCCAGGCCGATCAAGGCGAACAATGCGACCAGCGCCTGGGGGAAGTCACGCAGCAGCAAGGACGGCAGGCTGTCGTGATCGGTGTTGAAGATCAGCGTCACGCGGGTGTCGGCGGTCAGGTACCAGAGCAGCCAGGCGTTGTCGTACTGTTCGATGGCCGGGGTTTTCCACAGGTCGGCATCGGTGACCACGATGATCGAGCCGAGTCCGTAATCGAGTTGCATCATGTGCGTCGCCCTGGCGCTGTTGGCCCAGGCCTGGGCGAGGTTTTTCGGGTCTTCGAGGTGGAAGGCGGTATCGAAACCGGCATAGGCCGGGGCGTCTTCGTCTTCCAGATAGAGCTTGGTCAGTTGTGGGTAAGGATCGTCACCGACATCCG
The DNA here is from genome assembly GCF_053628995.1 of Pseudomonas sp. AP3_22 TE3818. Taxonomy (NCBI): domain Bacteria; kingdom Pseudomonadati; phylum Pseudomonadota; class Gammaproteobacteria; order Pseudomonadales; family Pseudomonadaceae; genus Pseudomonas; species Pseudomonas sp. AP3_22 TE3818. Next base: position 1,398,215 of record NZ_JBRJHL010000001.1, read on the forward strand.
GTGGCGGCTCCTTGAGGTCTTTGCTCAAGGACTGGCGCAGTTGTACCCGGTCAAGCAGCAGGTCATTGCTGTGGCCGAGTTTTTCATCCCACAACGACTCGGCGACGAACAGCAGCCGCCCGCCGCCCCGGGTCCAGTTCATCACCTGGTCGATCTGCCGTGGCGTCATGTTGTAGCGGTCCCCGAGCAACAACAGGCTGTGTCGATGCGGATCGAGGCTGGGCAGGATGTCCAGGCTATCGGCGTGATCGACACTCAAGCCTTGCTGACGCAGGAACAGTTGCGCCGCCAGATAAGGGTTGGCTCTGGCTTCGGGAGAAGGGCCGTGGTCGATTTCGACCTGATAAGGGATCGCCTTGAAGTACAGATAAACACCCAGCGCCGCCACCAGCACGGCGAGCAGCGCAATGGCGATCGTCCCCCGGCGCCGACTCAATGGAGCGCTTCCGGGTCGAACAAAACGCGCCAGCCGTCACACAGTTCCTGTCGCACCTGTTCGGGGGGCAGGCGGTGACCGTAGGCCATGCCTTGCCAGTGCCCGGTCAGATTTTTGCTGTAGGCCAGCAAGGCCGGTTGCTGTAATCGCTCGATGCGCTGCAGCACCTGTCCTTCAGTGTCGGCGGCCTCGAGCGCGATGTTGAAATCGTGCGACAAGCGGCTGAGCAGGGCGCGATAGAGCAAGCCGAGGGCTTCGCGCGGATGGCTCTGCCAGAGGCTTTCGGCGCGGGCGGCAATGTCGGCGGGCAGGGACTCGGGCTTGAGGTCCAGGCCAAACGCCTGCTGCGGCAAGGGGCGCACGGCTTTGACGCCGAGGGGCGGTCGCCGGCTGACGAACGCCTGCACCCAGTCGCGATAGCGCCAGATCAACAGGCCGACAGCACCGATGACGATGCCCCACAGCGCGATTTCAATCAGGTTCGCCAAGGCTCTGAAGTGCTGTCCTTCAAACAGCTGCAACAGGGACTTCAGCCAATGCGGTGTCTGCCCGTCGCCCGACGCTTGCGCGCCCGGCGGGTCTTCGCTGAAGCGATAGCGTGTCACCGCTTCCCGGTTCTTGAAGGGCGGCTGTTCGAGGATCGTCTTGATGCCGTCCCTGGCGACCTGAGTGTTCAGGGGCTGGTCCAGCAGCCGTGGGCTGTCGGGTGAAATGGCCGGTTCGGCGGCCCACACGCTGTGTGCAGGAGACATCAGCGACATCACGGCGATCAACAGCACGCTGCTTGCGCTGATCAGACGCTGGCGCATCCGGCGGAACACCAGTTCGATATCCCAGGCCTCCAGCACGGTGCGCCGGTTCAAATAAAGGCTGAAACCGCAGGCGACATAGATCGGTTCCCAGACCATCAGCACCAGTACGTAAAACAGGTTGGTCAGGTGTTCCAGCCAGCGCCAGTCCTGGGTGGCCGCAGAGATCAGCGTCTGCCAGCTCCAGTCCAGCGCGACCTGTTGTGGCAACAGCAAATAGAACAGCACCATCAAGCCGATCCACAGCGCGCCTTCCAGGTGCGCGCCGATGATCGTCAGCCAGCGTGCGGCGCCGGCGTCCCGCTGCAACAGCACCTCTAAACGCTGCTGGCGCTGTTGTCCGTCGAGGCCTTCGAGTTGCGCCACCGGCATCACGAAACTGCGCTGCAGACTCAGGCGTCGCCAGGTCAGGCTGGCCAGCAATTGCCCTTTGAGCAGTCGCGGCCATTGCCGCAGGGCCTGCTTGAGCGTGGGTGTCTCGCCGAACATGGCTTTGGACAGGATGTACAAGGGCAGGCGGTCGAATGCCGGTTTCAACCACCAGAAAATCAACACGGCGAGAGAAGGCGAGTCCCAGAGCCCCCAACTGAGCAACGCGAACACCGGTAACGTGAGCAACGCCCAACTGGTCATCAGCAGGCGTCGGTGGCGCTGGCTCAGGAGCACGCCGAGGTCCATGGCCTCCCAGGTCGAGCGCGGGCGAATGACCACGCTGGCGTCATTCAGGCGCATGGCGGCGACGTCCGGCGAATACGAGATAAACCACCACCAACAACCAGAGTGCCGCGCCGACCAGGTATTTGGTCTGGTGCGACGCTCGAGTCATCGATGACCAGTAGGCTTCGATAAACGCCGCGATCAACAGGAACAGCATGACCCCGCAGATCAGCAGCACGCTCTTGCGCGCCGCCAATCGCAAGGACTCGGCGCGGGGCAGGCGCCCCGGGGCGACCAACGCCCAGCCCAGCTTCAGACCGGCGGCGCCTGCCAGAGCGATGGCGCTGAGTTCGAAAGCGCCATGGCCGATCACGAATGACCAGAAGGTCTGCCCGTAGCCGACGTAGGTCAGGTGCCCGGCCACCGCGCCAATCATCAGGCCGTTGTAGATCAGGAAGAACACGCTGCCCAGGCCGAACAGCAAACCGCTGGCGAAGGTCTGAAAGGCAATGCCGATGTTGTGCAAGATGTAGTAGCCGAACATCACCCAGTCTTCACTGGCGGCCCGTTCCGCCGTGCGCCCGAGGTGACCGGCAACGGGGTCGTACATGCTTTGCATTTCGCTGACCTGCTCGGCGGGGATCAGGTTGTAGATCAGGTCCGGAAACAGGTACACCAGCAACGCGAAACCGGCCAGGCTGACAAAGAACATCAGGCTGGCGGCGAGCACGAAACGCCACTGTTCGCGCACCAGGCGCGGGAAATCCGCGAGGATGAAAGCCAGCGCATGGGCCCCCAGGCGGCTGCGGTGACGGTAAAGCTGTTGATGCCCGCGCAGCACGTGTTGCTGTAACGAGTCGATCAGAAAACTGCTGTAGCCACGCTCCCGTGCCAGTGCCAGGTGTTGGCACAGGCGTCGGTAGTCCTTCGGGAAACTGCCGGCGTCGGTGGCCTTGCCGTCCCGTTCCAACTGCTCGAGCAGCCCGCAGAAACGGTCCCACTCGGCCTTGTGCCGACGTTCAAAAAGGCTTTGCTTCATGTCGGCCCCAACAAGCCGCGGGCGATGCCGTTGAGCTCGGTCACCGCCTGCGCGGCCGGGACCTGCAAGGGTTGGGCGAGAATGGCGGCCAGTTCATCGGCCCGCGCCCGGGAGAGTTCGCCCTGGCGCTCGGCAAACCCGAGGATGGCCCGTTGCTCGCTGAGCGTCAGGGCAAATGCCGTGCGGCGGGGCTGGGCTTGGGGGAGTTCGGGGCGGGTGTGCGAGTGTTCGCGGTAGATCACCAGGGTCCCGGCGGCGATATCGCCAAGGCGCTTGAAGTGGGGGTGTTGCAGGCAACTGATGGCCCCGAGGAAGTAACCGAAGGGCAACAGGTCGACCACGCGCAGCAGGTTGCGCAGCAGCGATGCGGACCAGCCGACCGGAGTACCATCGTCGTGCACCACCCGCAGTCCCATCCATTGCTTGCCCGGCGAGCGCCCCTGGTTGAGCACCTCGAACAGCACCATGTACCACCAGCTCACCCCGAACAGCAGGATCGACCCGAGTCCGGCGCCCAATTTGCCGAGCATCGCCAGCGCAATGAACAGCACGCCGAGGACCAGGCCGCGCAAAGCAAGATCGATGGCGAACGCCAGCGCACGCACCATCAACCCGGCCGGGCGCAGTGGCAGGTCGACGCCCTCCGGCGTTTCGACCTGGTACCGCGTATCCAGTGGCGGTGACAGCGGCGCATTCCGTGGCTGTGCTGTGGTCTCGAGCATGGGCAACCTGACGATGTGGCCTGGATCGGGATTGTGTATCCATTCGATGCTAGCAGCCTATTCGAGGGGCGGGGGCGCAGGGAAACGACATAACCATGTATTGCATGGTGAGCCGCGCAAGGTGCTTGAATGACAGACTACTGGCCGTGGCGGGAGGTGAACGCCTAGACTTTGCCGATCTTCAGTTCAGGAATCGCCCGTGACCTCCATCTTCTGGTACGACTACGAAACCACTGGCATCAATCCCCGTTGCGACCGTCCGTTGCAAATGGCCGGTCTGCGCACCGACTTCGATCTCAATGAAATCGACGAGCCGGTCAATCTTTACTGCCAGCCCAGTGACGACATCCTGCCGCACCCGGCCGCTTGTGCGATCACGGGAATCACGCCCGGGCAACTGCAGGCACAGGGTTTGAGCGAAGCCGATTTCATGACCCGGGTGCATGCCCAGCTCGCGGCACCGGGCACCTGTGGCGCGGGGTACAACACGCTGCGTTTCGATGACGAGATGACCCGCTACAGCCTGTACCGAAACTTTTTCGACCCTTATGCGCGGGAATGGCAGGGCGGCAACAGCCGCTGGGACCTGATCGATGTGGTGCGCGCCGCTTATGCCTTGCGCCCCGATGGCCTGCAATGGCCGACGGACGACGAAGGGCGGGTCACGCTCAAGCTCGAACGCCTGACTGCGGCCAACGGCATCGATCACGGCAATGCCCACGAGGCACTGTCGGACGTTCGCGCGACGATCGCCCTGGCGCGCCTCATTCGGGAAAAACAGCCAAAGCTCTACACCTGGCTGTTTCAACTGCGCAGCAAGCAAAAAGTCATGGACCAGATACGCCTGCTGCAACCGCTGGTGCATGTTTCCGGGCGCTTTTCGGCGGCGCGCAGCTATGTGGGGGTGGTGTTGCCGCTGGCCTGGCACCCGCGCAACAAGAACGCCCTGATTGTCTGTGACCTGCACCTCGACCCCCAGGGCCTGCTCGATCTGGATGCCGAAAGTTTGCGTCAGCGCTTGTATACCCGCCACGACGAACTGGCCGAGGGGGTGTTGCCGGTGCCGTTGAAGCTGATTCACATCAACAAGTGCCCGGTGGTGGCCCCGTTGTCGGTACTTCGCCAGGAGGATCAGCAGCGCCTGGGGCTGGACATGGCGCTGTATCAGCAGCGAGTGCTGCAGCTAAATGACGCGCGGAAAGTTTGGCAGGATAAGATCCTGGCGATTTATGCCCGCGAAGATTTTTCCCCGAGCCAGGATCCGGAGCAGCAGTTATATGATGGATTCATTGGTGATCGGGACCGGCGTTTGTGCGAGCAAGTCAGAACCGTTGACCCGATGCAGTTGGCACAAGAGCAGTGGCCTTTCGATGACGAACGCTTGCCTGAATTATTGTTTCGATATCGCGCACGCAACTTTCCCGATACGTTGAATGCCGAGGAGCAAGAGCGCTGGCGAATATTCTGTCAGAAACGTTTGTCAGAACCCGAGTGGGGGGCGCCAAATACCCTTGAAAGTTTTGTAGAAGCCGCGGCCCAGTTGAGTGTTAGTGCTACGCCGTTTCAGCAGGGGGTGCTCAGTGAGTGGCATGATTATGTCCAGGGACTGCGCCAGCGTTTGTGTCTTTGAAATCGAACATGCCAGGGCTTAAATACCCCGCAAAAAATAACGCCAGCATTTGCTGGCGTTATTTTTTGTCACGGATCCATCTGCGACAAGCTCTGAGGCTTAGCCCAGCAGGGTAGCCCAGCCTTCTACCACGTCGCCGCCCCACTTGGCTTTCCACTCTTTCAGAGTCTTGTGGTTGCCACCTTTGGTTTCGATGACTTCGCCGTTGTGCGGGTTTTTGTATTGTTTAACTTTGCGAGCACGCTTGGTGCCGGTAGTTTTCACTGCACCGCCGCGTGGTGCCTTGGTTTTCGACTCTGGATCCAACAGCGCGATGATGTCACGCAGGGACTTGGAGTATTCACCCATCAAGGTGCGCAGTTTGCCTTCGAATTCCAGCTCGGTTTGCAGTTTGTCGTCTTGGGACAGGTTCTTCAAACGGGCTTGCAGCTCTTTGATAGCTTCTTCGGTGGCGCGATATTCGTTGATCAAGGACATGGGAACTACCTTATGTTGTACGCTGGATGGCAGGTGACAGTGCGGCAATAATAGTCACGGTGTTTCATCAAGTAAACATTTAAGCCAACTTTATTTAATTTAGTTGCCGTGTCTTGGGCGCACATTGGTAATGCCGTTATTAGTGTGATCCAGGCCCGTCAGATATACATAATTTAACAAATGTCCGGCACCGCTAGAGCATCCGGACGAACCGGCACGGGTGTTGTCCGTCCAGCCGCACCGACCTTCCGGCAAGGCGAAACGTCAACAATACTGCAGTTTTGCTGCGCAATCGCTAGAATGGCGGCCTTTGCGAAGTTCTGGAGTTTCCCCCTCATGCGCACTTTTCGTCTGGTGATTTCTTGCCCGGACCGTGTTGGCATCGTTGCCAAAGTCAGTAACTTTCTGGCATCACACAACGGTTGGATCACTGAAGCGAGCCATCACTCGGACAATCTCAGTGGCTGGTTCTTCATGCGTCACGAAATCCGTGCCGACTCCCTGCCATTTGGTATCGAAGCGTTGCGCGAAGCCTTTGCCCCGATCGCCGAAGAGTTCTCGATGGACTGGCGTATCACCGATACCGAACAAAAGAAGCGTGTCGTGCTGATGGCCAGCCGCGAGTCGCACTGTCTGGCCGACTTGCTGCATCGTTGGCACAGCGATGAACTGGACTGCGAAATCTCCTGCGTGATTTCCAACCATGATGACTTGCGCAGCATGGTGGAGTGGCACGGCATTCCGTACTACCACGTCCCGGTCAATCCGCAGGACAAGCAGCCGGCTTTCGCCGAGGTGTCGCGCCTGGTCAAACAGCACGATGCCGAAGTGGTGGTGCTGGCCCGTTACATGCAAATCCTGCCGCCCGAGTTGTGCAGCGAATATGCGCACAAGGTGATCAACATTCACCACAGCTTCCTGCCGTCGTTCGTCGGTGCCAAGCCGTATCACCAGGCCTCCCTGCGTGGTGTGAAGCTGATCGGCGCGACTTGCCACTATGTGACCGAAGAGCTGGATGCCGGCCCGATCATCGAGCAGGACGTGGTGCGTGTCAGCCACAGCGACAGCATTGAAGACATGGTGCGTTTCGGCCGTGATGTCGAGAAGATGGTGCTGGCCCGCGGCCTGCGTTATCACCTGGAAGACCGGGTACTGGTGCACGGCAACAAAACCGTCGTCTTCTGACAGACGCACGACACGGTTGAAATCCGAAGGGCCTGGGCGTTCAATCGCTCCAGGCCCTTCGCCGTTTCTGCACCGAGGACATGACCATGGCCGATCCACTGGACAAAGCCACATCCAAGGCTCCCGCCACGCTGGGCGAGGGTTGCCTGAGCCGCTACGACCCGGATGACATGGGGCCTGAAACGGGGACGGAGTTTCCTGATGCCGCCCAATTGTGGGAGGAATTGAACGTAGGAGCCGGCTTGCCGGCGATAGAGCCCCAGGCTTGCAGTGATTTCCAGGGCCCTATCGCTGGCAAGCCAGCTCCTACGGATAGACATTCTTGATCAGTTTCTTGAGCAGCGGCCGCCCCAGCATCAGCAAAAACACCGGCCCACCGACCAGCAAGTAGAAGTAGTACGTCACCGCCCGCCAAATCAGAATCGCCGCGGCTGCCGTGGATTTCCCGACCATGGGTGCCAATAGCGCCGCCGACGTCAGCTCCGCCGCCCCGGCTCCGCCCGGCAGAAGGCTGAATTGCCCGGCGCTGAGGGCCAGCATCTGGATCAGAAAACTCCAGGCCCACTGCAAATCCGCGCCGAGCCCGCGCAATGCCAGATAGAGCACGCTGTAGCGCAGGAGCCAATGCACACAGGTCAGGACGAATACCTTGATCAAGGTCTGCACGGGCAATTTCAGCGTGTCGGTAAACGCCGCCAGAAACTGCAGGAGCTTGCGCGCCCAGCGCATTCGCGTGGCCGCCTTGACATTGGCTCGGGCGAGCCATCGACCGCTCAGGCGAATCAACGAGCGGTGATAGCGAGCGACCATGGCGCAGGTGATCAAGCCACCGAACAGCGAGACAGCGCTGACCATCAGCATCCATTCCATGCGCTGGCTGAGGTGCTGGAACAGGGCGTAAACAAGAATCCCGCTCAGGGCGCAGAGGAAAAACAGCAAGTCGCTCAGTTGGTCCATGGCAAACACGGCACTGCCCCTGGCCGGGCGCACGCCGTGACGCGCCAGCAACGCCATGATCGTCAGCGGCCCGCCGCTGCCACCGGGCGTGGCGCAGTAGGCAAATTCGGCGGCCATCACCACGCCCAGGCTCCTGAGTCGGCCCACCTTGTGGCATTGATCCCCCAGCAACAGGCGCAAACGCAGGGTGTTCACGCCCCAGCACAGCAGGATCATGCCGAACATGATCAACAGCCACGGCAGCGGAAAAGCGCTCAGCCGGGAGCCGATTTCGCTGCCGCCCAACAGCAGTGGAATCAGCACCGCTGCGAGCAGGCCGACGAGCAATAGCAGGGCGCGACTCATGCGGCACAGCCCATTCGGTTGTTTTGCAGTGCCAGCCACTGGGACTTGGTCATCGGAACGCGTCCATTATCGAGCAGGCGCTCAAGGGTTTGCAGCCAGTATCGGTGCGAGAACTCATGGCGCATGTCCACCGGGTGCAAGCCCAGGCGAATCACCGGGGCGTGCTGCCAGCGTTGTTCACGGCGGTCGCTGACGAGCTTCGATACACCCCGGCGCCAGGCACTGCGCGCACTCCAGACCAGCCCCGGCGCCTCGATCGCGGTGAAATCCGGTAAACGGTATAAATGCTGCGAGTCGCTGGTGTAACTCAACGGCAATTGGCGCAATGCCTGGCGAGTGCCCTGGCTCATCAGCCAGGCCGGGGCGACGAACCCTTCCAGCGGCCAGTCATGCCGGTGGAACATCTCGATGCCCGAATGCAGGCGCGCGAGGGCGTCTTCTTGTGACAAACGATAAAACTCGCCTTCGTGGGTGTAGACCCGACGCATGAACCAGTCGCGGGGATTGAGGGTCATCGGTCCTTCGTCGCTATGGAAATAGCCATGCAGTGCCAGTTCGTCGCCCCGGGCGACCCTGGCACTGAGCTGGCGGCAAAACGACGGATGGGCGTCCAGATTGTTGTGTTTGTGGTAATCCGGAACCACCAGCCAGGTGATCGGCACGCCCCCCAAGGCGTCGACGGCTTTGACGAACGGTTGGTAATCGGCCCAGGTGGGTGGTGCCACATCGTGCAGTACCAACAGTAAAGCGGGCCTGTTCATGGACTCAACCATTGGCTGTCAGCGAGCACTGGCTGCCGAGCACGGCGTGGTAGTGGCACAGCAAACTGGTGACCACCGTGTCCCAGGCGTAATGTCGTTCGACATGTAACCGCGCTTGACGGCCCAGCGCTACGCTGCCCGAGTCGAACAGTTCTCGAACAGCGGTGGCCATCGCGGCTGGATTGTTCGGCGCGCAGAGCCGGCCGCAGTCCTCGGTGACGATTTCCTCGAAAGCCCCGGCCGCCACGGCCACCACCGGAATACCGCTGGCCATGGCTTCGAGTATCACCAGACCGAAGGTTTCCTGATCGCCGGCGTGCAGCAATGCGTCGGCGCTGGCCATCAGGCGGGCCACCTGCGGCGCCGGGCAGAACTCGTCGATCACCGTCACATTGGACGGCACGGCCGTCGGCATCGATGAGCCAACCAGCAGAAGGTGATAGCGTCGGCCCAGGCGTTTCATGCAGTCGAGCAGCACTGGCAGGTTTTTTTCCTTGGAACCGCGCCCGGCGAAGATCAGCAGCCGGGTGTTGTCGTCCAGGCCCAACTCGGCCCGCAGCTCGGGGTCCCTGGCATCGGGATTGAAAGTTTGCAGGTCGACGCCCAGCGGTTGCACGAACACATTCCTGACCCCAAGCCCGGTGAGTTTGTCGGCCATGACCCGGCTGGGCGCCAGGACCCGGTCGAAGTTGCCGTAGAGTTTGCTGACATAGGCCTCGACGTTGTTGGTCACCCAGTTGCCCATGCGGTTGCTGACCAGCAGCGGCAGGTCCGAGTGGTAGAAGCCTATGACCGGTACATCGAGTTGCCGCCGTGCATCCAGCGCTGCCCATGCAGTGAGGTAGGGATCGCCGACCTCGATCAGGTCAGGTTGCAAAACCTGCAGGACATTGCGCCAGGGTGCCAGACGCAGCGGGAAGCGATAGCCTTTGCCGAAGGGCAGGGCAGGGGCCGGAACGGTGAAGACGCCATCCTGCTCGCTCAAGGACGATCCGGGGATCAGCAAACTGTGGCGAATGCCCGGCTTGATGCCCAGGCGACGGTGCTTTGCATCCAGATAAGTGCGCACGCCACCGCTGGCAGGGGCGTAGAACATGGTGATGTCAGCGATATGCACGATGAACGATCCTCCGGTCCCGGTATTCCCTTGGTTGACCTTTATGAAGGATAGATGTTCGGTTGGGGTTGTGCGGGTGGGATGTCAGCGGGGGGATGTATCGTTTGACAGGTCGCCTTCGCGGGCAAGCCCGCTCCCACAGGCGTCAAAATACCTGTAGGAGCCGGCTTGCCGGCGATGAGGCCAGATCAGGCGTTAGATCCGGAAACTGCCCACCAACTGCTTCAACCGCGCCGCCTGCTGCTCAAGGTCCGAGCACGCGCGCAATGTGGATTGCAGGTTTTCCACGCCTTCCTGGTTCAGCGTGTTGATCTCGGTGATGTCGACGTTGATCGACTCCACCACGGCGGTCTGTTCTTCGGTCGCGGTGGCCACCGACTGGTTCATGCCGTCGATTTCCCCGATACGCAAGGTCACGCTGTTCAGACGTTCGCCCGCGAGGTTGGCGATTTCCACACTGTCCTGGCTGTGGCGCTGACTGTCGCTCATGGTGCTCACCGATTCCCGGGCGCCGACTTGCAGCTCCTCGATCATGGTTTGCACCTGTTGCGCCGATTCCTGCGTGCGGTGTGCCAGGTTGCGCACCTCGTCCGCCACCACGGCAAAACCGCGACCGGCTTCACCGGCACGGGCGGCTTCGATCGCGGCATTGAGTGCCAGCAAGTTGGTTTGCTGGGAAATGCTGGTGATCACTTCGAGAATCTGCCCGATGTTCACGGTTTTGCTGTTCAGCGATTCGATGTTGGTGCTCGAGGCGCTGAGCATGCTCGACAGTTGATTCATCGCCACGATGCTGCGGTCCACCACTTGCTGGCCGTCTTCGGCCAGGCTGCGGGCATCGCTGGCCTGGCTCGAAGCCTGCGCCGCATTGCGGGCGATTTCCTGGGCGGCGGCGCCGAGCTGGTTAATGGCGGCCGCGACACTGCTGGTGCGCGAGGCTTGCTGGTCGGAGTTGAACATCGACGAGTTGGAGGCCGCGACCACGCGCAACGCCACTTCGTTGACTTGCCCGGTGGCCGAGGACACTTCGCGGATCGAGCCGTGAATGCGCTCGACGAAACGGTTGAACGCGGTGCCGAGGGTGCCGAATTCGTCATTGTTCTGGATGGTCAGGCGTTTGGTCAGATCACCTTCGCCGTCGGCGATGTCGGCCATGGCGCGGGTCATGACGTGCAACGGCTGGATCAGGATGCGAATCAACATGCCGAGCAGGGCGATGATGATGGCCACGGCAATGATGGTTGCAACCACAGCCGAGGTGCGGAACTCGCTGAGCATCGAGTAGGCTTTTTCCTTGTCGACTGACAGACCGATGTACCAGTTGACCGAAGGCAAGCCCTTGATCGGGGTAAAGCTGACGATGCGGGTCTTGCCGTCGACGTCCACTTCGCTGAAGCCGTTGCCGATGCGCGGGGTATCTTTCGGATACGCCTCGCTCAGTGACTTCATCACCAGCGCTTTGTCCGGGTGAACCAGGATCTTGCCGTCGGCGCTGACCAGAAACGCGTAGCCCATGCCATCAAAGTCGCGGGCGCTGAGGGTCGCGATCAGGGTTTGCAGGCTCAGGTCGCCACCCACCACACCGACACTCTGTCCGGCTTTTTTCGAAGCCGTGGCCATCGAGATGATCAGTTGACCGGTTGCCGCATCGATGTAGGGTTCGGTCAGGGTCGGCGTGCCGCTGTTTTCGGCGCCTTTGTACCAGGGGCGAACACGCGGATCGAAACCGTCCGGCATTTTCGCGTCCGGACGAATGGTGAAGTGCCCGGTGGCATCACCCAGGTAGGACGCCATGAAGGTCGACGTCAGGGTTTTCTGCTCAAGCAGGCTGGCGACATTGGCTTGTTCGGGGTTGATGGCGATGTTTTGCGAGAGGTTCTCGATCAGCAAAATACGCCCGGCCAGCCAGGTCTGGATGTTGTTGGCGGTGACGTCACCCATCTCGTTGAGATAGTTGTTGAGGTCCTCGCGGATGGCATTGCGCTGCAAATAGTCGTTGTACAGCGTGAACGAGGCGAAGGCGGCAATAACAATGAGGGCGGCGGCAAGCAGGATTTTATGGCTGAAACGCAGATTTTTGTTCATGGCTTGGGGTTCCGCTAAGGTCTTAATGTCCAGTGCGTGCTTTTATAAAGGGACGCACGACGGGCAAGGTTGAAAGCAATTGAATTTTCCGACTCTCCTTAGGGAAATTTCCTACCAGATCGTGTCTGACTGCTTTGTCGTTATCTCTATCGGCCGTGTAGGACCAAAGATTAATCATGGGTGACCAAATGCCTGACTCACTGCAACTCGTTATCGGCGCCGACCTCAAGGGGCAGCCGATTGCCCAGGCCATGCGCCTGGCCAATCGCCACGGTTTGATCGCGGGCGCGACCGGCACCGGAAAAACCGTGACGTTGCAACGAATGGCCGAAGCTTTCAGCGATGCCGGCGTGGCGGTGTTCGCCGCCGACATCAAGGGTGACCTGTGCGGCCTTGGCGCCGCGGGCAACCCCCAGGGCAAGGTCGCCGAGCGGATTGCCGGTATGCCGTGGCTCAACCACAAGCCTCAGGCTTATCCGGTGACGTTGTGGGACGTACAGGGTCAGTCCGGTCATCCTTTACGCACAACCTTGAGTGAAATGGGGCCGCTGCTGTTGGGCAGCCTGCTGGAACTGACCGACAGTCAGCAGTCGGCGCTGTACGCGGCGTTCAAGGTCGCGGACCGCGAAGGCCTGTTGTTGCTCGATCTCAAGGATCTGAAGGCGCTCCTCAATCATCTGCGGGACAACCCCGAGTTGCTGGGCGACGATGCGGCTCTGATGACCACCGGCTCCAGCCAGGCGCTGCTGCGACGTCTGGCGACCCTGGAGCAACAGGGCGCCGAAGCCTTGTTCGGCGAACCGGCGCTGCAACTCGAAGACATTCTCCAACCCACGGCCGATGGCCGCGGGCGCATCCATTTGCTGGATGCCAGCCGTCTGGTGCATGAAGCGCCGAAAGTCTATGCGACGTTCCTGCTGTGGCTGCTGGCCGAACTGTTCGAGCAACTGCCGGAGCGTGGCGATGCCGACAAACCCTTGCTGGCGCTGTTCTTCGACGAGGCCCACTTGTTGTTCAACGGCACGCCCCAGGCATTGCGTGATCGCCTGGAACAAGTCGTGAGGTTGATTCGTTCAAAAGGCGTGGGTGTGTATTTCGTCACCCAGTCGCCAGGTGACCTGCCGGATGATGTGCTGGCTCAGTTGGGCTTGCGCATCCAGCACGGTCTGCGTGCGTTTACCGCCAAGGAGCAAAAGTCCCTGCGCGCCGTGGCCGAAGGTTTCCGGCCGAATCCGGCGTTCGATACGTTGTCGGTGTTGACCGAACTCGGGATCGGCGAAGCACTGGTCGGCACGCTGCAGGAAAAAGGCACCCCGGAAATGGTGCAGCGGGTGCTGGTCGCGCCGCCGCAATCGCGGATCGGGCCTTTGACCGGTGCCGAGCGTACGGCGCTGATGGCCGGTTCGCCGTTGCAGGGGCGTTATGACAAGCCGATTGACCGCGAATCAGCCTATGAAGTGCTGATGGGGCGCAAGGGCCTGGCGCCAGAGCCCGAGGCGGAGCAGGGCAAACAGGAACCGAGTTTCACCGAGCAGGCCGGGGAATTCCTCGGTACGGCAGCAGGCAAGGCGCTTAAATCGGCGATGCAACAGGCGGCGAACCAGCTTGGCCGACAGTTGGTGCGCGGCTTGATGGGCTCATTGCTGGGCGGCAGCAAACGCCGTTGAATCCATCTTAAGTGGGCATAGTCAATGTGGGAGCGGGCTTGCTCGCGAATGCGGTGTGTCATTCAACGAAAATGTCGATTGGTAAACCCATTCGCGAGCAAGCCCGCTCCCACATGGTTTCTGTGTCAGGTTCTGGTCTTGGCGTGCGCCGCCAGTCGCTCCAGCGCTGCCCGCAGATTCGGGTCGCTGATCCCGTCGGCCGTGGCCTGGATGGTCGCGGCCGCATCGTCCGACAGATCCATGGTATGCCCGACCGCGCCGCGCTGGACGGTAGGTGGCTGCACCTTGAACAGGATTCGCGTCAGGTTGGCAAACTCGTCGAACAGTTGCAGTTGCCGCTGCAGGCGCTTCTGCTGGTAGCGCAGGCGGGTTGCCCAATGACCGTCGGTGACAATCAGCAACAAACTGCCTTCGCGCCAGGACGCCACGTGGCAATGCTCGCGCGCGGCGGGTTGCAATTGGCTTTCGAGCAAACGTTGCAAATGGCCCAGGCGTTGAGCGTGGCCGAGAATGGCTTTCAGCGGCTTGGCTTCGCGTAATAGAACGGCGGGTACTTTGGCCGTAAGTGGGCGAAATGCCATGATCAGACACCTGAAGTAACAGAGGCGCCATGGTAGCAGAAAGCGCCGGATGCACCCGCCCATTGCTTTTGTGGGCGCTTTACCCATTAAATCAACAACTAACTTCTGCCTTGAACGGCTTGAAGTTGAGCAAAACGCCCCTATTTTAAGTGAGCCCCGTCAAAGCGCTGTGCCAGCATCGTGGAATATCGCCACTTTCCTCACCACCGTTTCCGGGTAGAATGCTCGTTCGCATGCGGCCATGAGGGCTGCACGGGCGACTCACGGGGCCGCCCTCCATCCCTTTAGTGTGGAAGATCCTGCCGATATGTTTGCGCCTTTGTTAAAGAAACTTTTTGGAAGCAAGAACGAGCGTGAAGTCAAACGCATGCTCAAGACGGTGCAACTCGTCAATGCCTTCGAAGAGCAAATGGTGGCCCTTTCGGACGATCAATTGCGTGCCAAGACCAGCGAGTTCAAGGCCCGCATCGCCAAAGGGGAATCCCTCGACAAGCTCCTGCCCGAAGCCTTTGCGGTCGCCCGCGAAGCCGGCAAGCGTGTCATGGGCATGCGCCACTTCGATGTCCAGCTGATCGGCGGCATGACCTTGCATGAAGGCATGATCGCGGAAATGCGTACCGGTGAAGGCAAGACCCTGGTGGCAACACTGGGCGTTTACCTCAACGCGCTGTCCGGCAACGGCGTGCACGTTGTGACGGTGAACGACTACCTGGCCCGCCGTGACGCCAACTGGATGCGCCCGCTGTATGAATTCCTCGGCCTGACGGTCGGCGTTGTCACGCCGTTCCAGCCGCCGGAAGAGAAGCGTGCTGCCTACGCCGCCGACATCACCTACGGCACCAACAACGAATTCGGGTTCGATTACCTGCGCGACAACATGGCGTTCAGCATGGAAGAAAAATTCCAGCGCGAACTCAATTTTGCCGTGATCGACGAAGTCGACTCCATCCTCATCGACGAAGCCCGTACGCCGCTGATCATCTCCGGTCAGGCCGAGGACAGCTCCAAGCTGTACATCGAGGTCAACAAGCTGATCCCGCAGCTCAAGCTGCACGTTGAAGAAGTCGAAGGCGAAGTGACCCAGGCCGGTCACTACACCGTCGACGAGAAGACCCGTCAGGTCGAACTCAACGAAGCCGGTCACCAGTACGTCGAAGAAACGCTGACCCGCATCGGCCTGCTGGCTGAAGGCGAAAGCCTGTACTCGGCGCACAACCTGAGCCTGCTGACTCACGTCTACGCCGGCCTGCGTGCGCACAAGCTGTTCCATCGCAACGTCGAATACATCGTGCAGGACGGTCAGGTCGTTTTGGTCGACGAACACACCGGCCGTACCATGCCGGGTCGCCGTTTGTCCGAAGGCCTGCACCAGGCCATCGAAGCCAAGGAAAACCTGAACATCCAGGCCGAAAGCCAGACGCTGGCGTCGACCACCTTCCAGAACTACTTCCGTCTGTACAACAAACTGTCCGGCATGACCGGTACGGCCGACACCGAAGCGTTCGAGTTCCACCAGATCTATGGCCTGCAGGTCATGGTGATTCCGCCGAACAAGCCGCTGGCGCGTAAAGACTACAACGACCTGGTGTTCCTGACCGCCGATGAGAAATACGCGGCAATCGTGGCCGACATCAAGGAAAGCATGGCCGCAGGTCGTCCGGTGCTGGTGGGTACCGCCACCATCGAAACCTCCGAGCACATGTCCAACCTGCTCGTGAAGGAAGGCATCGAACACAAGGTTCTGAACGCCAAGTTCCACGAAAAGGAAGCCGAGATCATTGCCCAGGCCGGTCGCCCGGGCGCACTGACCATCGCCACCAACATGGCCGGTCGTGGTACCGACATCCTGTTGGGCGGTAACTGGGAAGTGGAAGTGGCCTCGCTGGAAAACCCGACCCCTGAGCAGATTGCCCAGATCAAGGCCGACTGGCAGAAGCGTCACCAGCAAGTGCTCGAATCGGGCGGTTTGCAGGTGATTGCGTCCGAGCGCCACGAATCGCGCCGTATCGACAACCAGCTGCGTGGTCGTGCCGGTCGTCAGGGCGACGCCGGTTCCAGTCGTTTCTACCTGTCGCTGGAAGACAGCCTGATGCGCATCTTCGCCTCCGACCGGGTGAAGAACTTCATGAAGGCCCTGGGCATGCAGCCTGGCGAGGCGATCGAGCACCGCATGGTGACCAACGCCATTGAAAAGGCCCAGCGCAAGGTTGAAGGCCGCAACTTCGACATCCGCAAGCAGCTGCTCGAGTTCGACGACGTCAACAACGAACAGCGTAAAGTGATCTATCACATGCGTAACACGTTGCTGGCCGCCGACAACATCGGCGAGACCATCGCTGACTTCCGTCAGGACGTGCTCGACGCCACCGTCAGCGCACACATTCCTCCGCAATCGCTGCCTGAGCAGTGGGACGTGGCCGGTCTGGAAGCTGCGTTGCAGAGCGACTTCGGTGTGACACTGCCGATCCAGCAATGGCTCGACGAAGACGATCACCTGTACGAAGAAACCCTGCGCGAGAAGCTCATGAACGAGCTCGTCGCGGCGTACAACGAGAAAGAAGACCAGGCGGGCGCCGAAGCGCTGCGCACCTTCGAGAAGCAAATCGTTCTGCGCGTTCTGGACGACCTGTGGAAAGACCACCTGTCGACCATGGACCACCTGCGTCACGGTATCCACTTGCGTGGTTATGCCCAGAAGAACCCGAAACAGGAATACAAGCGCGAGTCGTTCACCCTGTTCTCCGAGTTGCTGGACTCGATCAAGCGCGACTCGATCCGCGTGCTGTCCCACGTTCAGGTTCGCCGCGAAGATCCTATCGAGGAAGAGCAGCGCCTGCGCCAGGAAGCCGAGGCATTGGCCGCTCGCATGCAGTTCCTGCATGAAGAAGCTCCAGGCCTGGAGCAACCGGAAGTGCTGGGCGAAGAGGTCGATGTGGCGCTCGCCGCTGCTCCGGTTCGCAGCGAGCATAAGCTGGGTCGCAATGAGCTGTGCTACTGCGGTTCGGGCAAGAAGTTCAAGCATTGCCACGGGCAGATCCAGTAAAACCCGTTTCAATCGCTGAAATACCCGCGCCGCGACCGGCTTCTGCCGTCGCGGCGTTTTACCATTCGAACCACCGTCTTCCTGAAACGGTGCTGACATCATTTATAAAGGAGCGCATTCATGGCTGTTGGTCTTGGTCCTTTGCCAACGTTGCACCCGGTTGCCGGTTTTGAACTCGGTATCGCCTCGGCTGGCATCAAGCGCCCGGGGCGCAAGGATGTTGTGGTCATGCGCTGTGTTGAAGGCTCCACGGTAGCCGGCGTGTTCACCCTGAACGCCTTTTGCGCCGCCCCGGTGATCCTGGCCAAGCAACGCGTACAAGGCCCTGTGCGTTACCTGCTGACCAATACCGGCAATGCCAACGCCGGTACCGGCGAGCCAGGCCTGGCCGCCGCCGAGCGCACTTGCGCCAAACTGGCCGAGCTGACCGGTGTCGATGCCAGCCAGGTGCTGCCGTACTCCACCGGTGTGATCGGCGAACCGTTGCCTGTGGAGAAAATCGAAGGCGCGCTGCAAGCGGCCCTTGACGACCTGTCGATCCACAACTGGGAAGCTGCCGCCACCGGCATCATGACCACCGACACCCTGCCCAAAGGTGCCAGCCGTCAGTTCCAGCACGACGGCGTGACCGTCACCGTGACCGGCATCAGCAAAGGCGCCGGCATGATTCGCCCGAACATGGCGACCATGCTCGGTTACATCGCGACCGACGCCAAAGTCTCCCGCGATGTGTTGCAAAACCTGATGCTCGATGGGGCCAACAAGTCGTTCAACCGCATCACCATCGATGGCGATACGTCGACCAACGACTGCTGCATGCTGATCGCCACCGGTCAGGCTGCGCTGCCGGAAATCACCCGCGCCGAGGGCGAGCTGTTCGCCAAGTTGAAGCAGGCGGTGTTCGAGGTGTGCATGGACGTGGCCCAGGCCATCGTTCGCGACGGTGAAGGCGCGACCAAGTTCGTGACCGTTGAAGTCAACGGCGGCGGCAATCACCAGGAGTGCCTGGATGTCGGCTACACCGTGGCTCACTCGCCGCTGATCAAGACGGCGTTGTTTGCTTCCGACCCGAACTGGGGCCGTATCCTGGCCGCCGTTGGCCGTGCCGGTGTGCCGGACCTGGACGTGAGCAAGATCGACGTGTTCCTCGGTGACGTGTGCATTGCCAGCCGTGGCGCGCGCGCCGCGACCTACACCGAAGCCCAGGGCGCGGCAGTGATGCAGCAGGAAGAAATCACCATTCGTATCGAGCTGGGTCGTGGCGATTGCAGCGAAACCATCTGGACCACCGACCTGTCCCACGAGTACGTGAAGATCAACGCCGAGTACCGTACGTAAGACCGAGTCGCTCCATTCGCGAGCAAGCCCGCTCCCACAGTGTCACCATTGAACCCTGTGGGAGCGGGCTTGCTCGCGAAGGCTGACGACCAGACGCTAGATATTCTGGCTTGTTACCCTGACGAGAAGGCACCCCGAACATGAGCCTGCACCTGATCATCGGCGACAAACTGCATTCCTCCTGGTCCCTGCGCGGCGCTCTGGCCCTCGATCTGGCTGGCGCCTCTTACACCGAAGAATTGATCAAACTGAACCAGCCGGACACCCGCGAGCGTCTACTCAAGCATTCGCCGACCGCCAAGGTCCCGCTACTGAAGACCGAACACGGCACCATCGCCGACTCCCTGGCGATTGCCGAATACCTGGCGGAACAGTTCCCGTCCGCCAACCTCTGGCCGAAAGACATTAGCGCCCGTGCCCAGGCGCGTTCCGCGTGCGCGCAGATGCACAGTGGCTTTTTCGCCATGCGCGGCAACATGCCGTTCGACCTGAGCCATGACGCAGCGCTGTCGCCGGTCCCGCTCGATGTCCAGGCGGACATCGAGCGCATGTCGGCGCTGTGGGCCGAGTGTCGTGCTGCCGCGACCGAGAGCGGTCCGTACCTGTTTGGCCGCCTCACGTTGGCCGATGCGTTCTTTGCACCTATCGCCGTGCGCCTGCGCACCTATCGGGTGAAGCTGTCCGCGGCTGACGAAGCCTATGTTGAAACCCTCTACCAATGGCCGGCGTTCAAGGCCTGGCAGAAGGCCGGACTGGAGGAGTTGGAAAAGTGAAGCGAGTCCATGTCGCCGCCGCCGTCATCCGCGATGGCTGTGGCCAGATCCTGATCGCCCGCCGTGCCGATTCACAGCACCAGGGCGGCCTGTGGGAGTTTCCCGGGGGCAAGGTCGAGGCCGACGAGTCGGTCGAAACCGCACTGGCCCGCGAGCTCCATGAAGAGCTGGGCATCGTGGTCGACGCGGCGCGCCCGCTGATCAAGGTCCGGCACGATTACCCGGACAAGCAGGTGTTGCTGGATGTCTGGGAAGTCTCGGCGTTTAGCGGCGAGCCCCACGGCGCCGAAGGCCAACCGCTGGCCTGGGTGTCGCCCCGGGATTTGTCGGGTTACGAGTTCCCGGCGGCCAATCAGCCGATCGTCGCGGCGGCCCGATTGTCATCGCAGTACCTGATTACCCCGGAAGATCTGGAAACCCCGGCGTTACTGCGTGGCATCCAGAAGGCCATTGCCGGTGGCATCAAGCTGATCCAGTTGCGCGCACCGAACGGTTACGATCCCAAGTATCGCGACCTGGCTGTCGATGCGGTGGGCCTGTGTGCCGGCAAGGCACAATTGATGCTCAAGGGGCCGTTCGAATGGTTGGGCGACTTCCCGTCCGCGGGTTGGCACATTACCTCGGCGCAGTTGCGCAAATACGCAGCGGCTGGCCGACCGCTACCAGCTTCGCGCTGGCTGGCGGCCTCGTGCCATAACGCTGAAGAGCTGGCGCTGGCCGAACAGATGGGGGTGGATTTCGTGACCCTGTCGCCGGTTCAACCCACCCTGACTCACCCGGGTGCCGAGCCGTTGGGGTGGGAGCAGGCGTCGAGCTTGATCGAGGGCTTCAGCAAGCCGGTGTTCCTGTTGGGTGGCGTTGGCCCGGCCGAGGTCGAGAAAGCCTGGGCGGCGGGTGCGCAGGGTGTGGCGGGGATTCGGGCATTCTGGCCTGAGGCCTGATTTTGTAGCGCTCCTGCTGGCCCTTTCGCGAGCAAGCCCGCTCCCACAGGTGGTCGAGTTCTTCCTGAAGGAACTCGATCAAAATGTGGGAGCGGGCTTGCCCGCGAAGGCGGCCTGACAGCCGCCGACTATTTTTCAGGCTTCGCCGCCGGCTGCCATAGAATCTCGGCCACACCCTGACGCTTGGCAATCAGCCGCGCCACCACAAACAACAAATCCGACAGCCGATTGATGTATGCCAGGCCAACCCCGGCCAATGGCTCAATCGCATTCAATTGCTGACACCGCCGCTCGGCACTGCGCGCCAGGCTTCGGCAAACATGGGCCTGGGCAATCAACGCTGAACCGCCGGGCAAGATGAAGTTTTCCAGCGGCCCCAATTCTTCATTCCACACATCGATCGCCGCTTCCAGGCGCTCGATTTCCGCCGCATTCAACGCCTGATACACCGGCATTGCCAGCTCACCCCCCAGATCGAACAAGCGATGCTGGCAAGGCGCCAAAACCTCGATCACTTCCTGCAAGCCTGCAAAAGTATCCGTTTGTGCCGCCAACCCGGCCAGCAACACGCCCACCTGACTGTTGAGCGTATCGACTTCGCCAATGGCCTCGATCCGCGGGTGATCCTTGGGGACGCGACGGCCATCGCCCAGCCCGGTCTCGCCTTTGTCGCCAGTGCGGGTGTAAATCTTCGACAAACGAAAGCCCATGGTTACCTCGATAGCAGATTGAGTTCTTGCGCGACAGGTGTCGCGCTCGCCAGGGGCAGGCGCAAGGTGAAGCAAGTGCCTTGGCCCAGGGTCGATTGCACTTCCATCTGCCCCTTGTGGTTATTGGTGATGATGAAGTACGACACCGACAGCCCAAGCCCGGTGCCCTGGCCGATTTCCTTGGTGGTGAAGAAGGGTTCGAAGGTCCGTTTGCGCACGCTTTCACTCATGCCGATGCCGTTGTCCTCGACCTGGATTTCCGCCCACGGCGGGTTCAGCCGGGTGCGCAGAATGATCCGTCCCGGCTCGCTGTCGTCCTCGCGCTGGTGAATGGCTTGCGCAGCGTTTTTCAGCAGATTGAGCAGTACTTGCTCCAATTCGTTGGCGGTGCCGGGGACCGGTCCCAGCGCCGGGTCGAACTGACGAATGATGGCCTGGCCCTTGAAGTCGAAGCCGATCGCCAGGTCGAAATCGTTGCCGGCGATTTCCACCGCCTGATCAATCAGGGCGGGCAGATCGCACGGGGCCATCTGGCGGGTGCTGCGACGGCTGAAACTGAGCATGTGGGTGACGATTTTGGCGGCCCGGGCACCGGCCTGCTGGATACCGTCGAGCAACTGTGGCACTTCGCGGATTTTCAGATACTGATTGACCGTCGCCAGTTCGATGCCGGCCTGTTCGGCGACCTCAAGGTTCTTCGGCAGGTCGGGGGACAGGCGTCGGCGAATGTTTTGCACGTTGTGCAGGATCGCCCCCAGCGGGTTGTTGATCTCGTGGGCCATGCCGGCGGCAAGACCGCCTACCGACAACATTTTTTCCGACTGCACCATCATTTCTTCCAAGGACAGGCGCTGGGTGATGTCGTCGATCCGGATCACTACGCCACGCCCGGCACCGCCCATCAACGGATAGAAGGTCAGGGCGTAGTGGCGGGGCTCGTCGTCCTTGAGCCAGGTGACACGTTCGATTTTGGCCACCGTATGCTGTTCGACCGTTTCCTTGAGTTGCGGCAAGAACGGCTTGAGCGGTTCGAAGGCGAGGAAGATGGGCTGGTTCAGGGCTTCATCGAGGCGTGTGCCGGACAGGGCGCTGGCTTCCTGGTTCCATTGAGTCACGTAGAGCTGTTCGTCGAGGGCGATCAGCGCCGACGGCATGGAGTCGATGATGCTGTTGAGGTAGTTCTGGAAGCCGGTGAGTTTTTTCTCGATCTTGCTGCGCACCTGGACTTCGAGTTCCAGTTTGCGGTTGGTATGACGGGTTTCTTCCGCCAGACCCTGGGCCTGGTCGTAAGCGGCCTGGGAGTCGTCCCGAGCCCGCTTGAGTTGCTGCTCCCTGGCCTCGATCCGCGAGAGCATGGTGTTGAACGCCTCGGCGAGGCTGCCGATTTCATCGTGGTTTCCGCGTGAAGCGCGCAGAGCGTAGTTTTCTTCACGGGTGACCTGCCGCGACAACTCTTCGAGCTGGTGGATCGGCCGGGTGATCAGGCGCTTGATCTGGCGGGCAATGATCAGCCACAGCAGCACGCTGAAGATCAGAATACCCAGGCTGGCTGTCAGGGTCCCGGTGTAGAACGCCACTGGCAGTTCACTCGTGGCCACCAACAGCAGGTGCCCTGGTGCTGAGCCGGGGCGGGGCAGGGGGATGACTTGGTTGGTACGAAACTCCGTGGCCTGCCAGTCTTCGATATGCCGGAAACGCTTCGGCAGCTCCAGATTGTCGCCATGCTGCAATTGCGCCAATCGCTCACCCTGTCCGTCATACAGGGCTGCCGCGCGCAACGGCGAATAGCTGTTGAGTTCATTCAGCAGGCGCTCGGCGCTTTGCGGTGACGCCAGGGCTTCGGAGGCCAGGCTCGGGTTGGATACCAGCCGGCCGATGGTCTGCAGGGCCTGGGGCGCCATGCTTTCCTGGGAGATGTAGTACGCGGCGCTGATAAAGGTCAGGTTGGCAACCAGCAG
Organism: Pseudomonas sp. AP3_22 TE3818; assembly: GCF_053628995.1. Taxonomy (NCBI): domain Bacteria; kingdom Pseudomonadati; phylum Pseudomonadota; class Gammaproteobacteria; order Pseudomonadales; family Pseudomonadaceae; genus Pseudomonas; species Pseudomonas sp. AP3_22 TE3818. The sequence continues at coordinate 1,421,446 of NZ_JBRJHL010000001.1, forward strand.
GACGGTGACCATCAGTACCAGCAGGGCGGCCAGCAGTTTCTGGCCGACGGGCAGGTTTTCAAGGCGCTGGCGCAATGGCATCGGATTCATCGCAGACAAGGAACAAGTGGCCAGCGTAGCCGCTGCTCAGTCGCTGGGCAATCCAAGGCTTTGCAGGCGAGCGATCAACCTTGCCTGAAGTTGATTGAGGTGAGGCAGGTTCAGTTGATGTCGTCCGGCCACTTTGCAGGCGTAGCCCAGCAGGTAGCTGATTTCCGTGCGGCGCTGGCTCGTGACGTCCTGATGCATCGACGAGTAATTGGCCGCGGTGGCGTGAATCACCCGTTCGACTTCCTGCTGCAGGTTTTCGGCCGCCGCCGGTTGACCGCAACGCTCAAGCAACTCCACCAGTTCAGCGCACAGAGTGGCCACTTCGCACTGATGTTGCTGCAAACCGCCGTTGCGGCAATCGTGCAGCACCGTCAGCGGGTTGATCGCGCAGTTGAGGGCCAGCTTGCGCCACAGCCTGGTCAGAATATCGGTGCTCCACTCGTGAGGGATGCCGGCAGCGCTCAAGTCATCGAGCCAGATCGGCGCGACCGGATGGCTCGCATCCCCCAGCCAGGTGAAGCCATGTCCTGCAAACACCACGCGCCAATCGCCATCGCGGAAGGCGCCTTCGGTGCTCGAGGCATAGATGCAGCGTGCCTGGGGAACCTGTGCGGCCACCGCGTCCTGACTGCCCAGGCCATTTTGCAGCAGGATCAGTTCGGCACCCGGGGCCAGGCGTGACGCCAGTCGGGCCACCGCGCTTTCGGTGTCGTAGGCCTTGCAGGCCACCAGCAGACGGTTGATCGGCTGGCTGCTGTCCGCTGTTTCGGCGGGCACGGGGTAGTGTTGCGCCTGGCCGTGTTCCACCAGTGTCAATCCGCCTGCAGCCTCATAGGCCTGCAGTCTCGCGGTGTCCCGCAGGATCAGCCGGACCGGCACGCCAGCCCGTGCCAGGCGTGTCGCCCATAAAGTGCCGAGGCTGCCGGCGCCGAGTACATGCCAAGTGGTGGACATCAGCTTTTTGCTCTGTTTAAGGCGTGCATCGGCAGCTCACAGTGAATGATGGGAAAGACCCGTTATAATCAGCGCGGATTTTAACCGCAAGCCAGGCGCGCTCCATCGGTGCGCCTTTAAATTTGGAGAGATTACATGCCGTCGTTCGACGTGGTATCCGAACTGGACAAACACGAAGTCACCAACGCGGTCGAGAACGCCGTCAAGGAACTCGATCGTCGTTATGACCTGAAAGGCAAAGGCAGCTTCGAGTTCAAGGAAAAAGACCTGACCGTCAATCTGACCGCAGAAGCGGATTTCCAGCTCGAAGCGATGATTGAGATCCTCAAGCTGGCTCTGGTCAAGCGCAAAATCGACGTGCAGTGCCTCGAAGTCAAGGATGCCTTCGCGTCGGGCAAGCTGATGAAGCAGGAAGCTGTCCTCAAGGAAGGCATCGACAAGGAACTGGCGAAGAAAATCGTCGCTCACGTCAAAGATGCCAAGCTCAAGGTCCAGGCAGCCATTCAGGGCGAGCAGGTTCGTATCACCGGCAAGAAGCGTGATGACCTGCAAGAAGCCATTGCTGTGCTGCGGGCCAAGGAGTTCGGTATGCCGCTGCAGTTCAACAACTTCCGCGACTGACCTTGAAAGCGGGAACCTCCTGGCGTTTGTGACGTCGGAGGCCCAGGCAACGGCAGAAACGATTGAACCCGTCGCGGTTCGATCTTTCTGCCGCTTTTTTTTACGCATGCCGCATAGCCGGAAAACAGGAGAAAGTAGATGGATTTAAGCGCTGAGGTAGACAACCTGGTCAAGGTATCCCAAACCTGGATCCCGATGATCATGGAATACGGCAGTCGCGTACTGCTGGCGGTCATCACCCTGGCCATCGGCTGGTGGCTGATCAACAAAGTCACGAAAAAGCTCGGCGGTCTGATTGCGTTGCGCAATGCCGACCTGGCGCTGCAGGGCTTTATCAGCAGCCTGGCGAACATCATCCTCAAGATCCTGCTGGTCGTCAGCGTGGCCTCGATGATCGGTGTGGAAACCACTTCGTTTGTGGCAGCGATTGGTGCGGCGGGTCTGGCCATTGGCTTGGCTTTGCAGGGCAGCCTGGCGAACTTCGCCGGTGGCGTGTTGATTTTGCTGTTCCGTCCGTTTCGTATCGGCGACTGGATCGAGGCTCAGGGGGTTGCCGGTACCGTCGACAGCATCCAGATTTTCCATACCGTACTGCGCACCGGTGACAACAAGACCATCATCGTGCCCAACGGAAATCTGTCGAACGGCATTATCACCAACACCAATCGCCAGCCGACCCGCAAAGTGGTGTTTGATGTAGGCGTCGATTATGAAGCGGACTTGCAGAAAGCCCGGGAAGTGTTGCTGGAGTTGGCCAGGGATCCGCGTGTATTGACTGACCCGGCACCCCAGGCAGTCATTTCGACATTGGGTGACAGTTCTATCACTGTTTCCCTGCGTGTCTGGGTGAAGACAGCGGATTATTGGGATGTGATGTTCATGTTCAACGAACTGTCCCGTGATCGTCTGAGAGAGGCCGGCATCGATATTCCATTTCCACAGCGGGTTATTCGCGTGGTTCAGGAGTCCGCAGTGCAGTAATTGACCTTCATACATGCCTGACTATTCGGTCAGGCATGTAGGGCAATTGTTCAATAATTGAACAATTTGCACGGACAACAAAAAGGCCCATCCGAAGATGGGCCTTTTGTTTTGTTACCGCAAACTAACTGGATGCGATTACAAAACCGACAGCGGGTAGTCGACGATGAAACGGAACTCTTTCACGTCGCCTTCACCTTCGTCAGCGTTAGCGAAGTGCCATGCTTGACGAATACGGAAGGAGAGGTCTTTTGCCGGGCCAGTCTGAACAACGTACTTGGCTTCGAAGTTGGTCTCGTTGTGCTTGCCGTCTTCGCCGTACAGGCCAGCGTAAGGGCTGCCAACTGGAGTTTTGGTGCCGTCGATGTCCCAGCCTTTAACGTAACGGGTCATGAAGCTCAGACCTGGAACGCCGTACTCAGCCATTTTCAGGTCATAACGAACCTGGGCAGACTTCTCGCCTGGGGCGTTGAAGTCAGAGTACTGGATGGAGTTGGCGAGGAAGATCGAGTCGCCGCCGCGGTTGTTCTTGCCCACGCCGATGTAGTCGAACGGAGTGTCACCGTTAACCTTCTGGAAGGCGAGGGTGATGGTGTGTGCTTTCATGAACGAGAAAGCGGCTGCCAGGGAGTAAGCGGTGTTGCTGATCTCGCCCGCTTTGGCATCACCAGTGTCTTTGGTGTTGTAGATGTTACCGTCCAGGTTCAGCGACTCGTCGCCGCCCAGCGGGATGGTGTAGTTCAGGTTGGCGTAGTACTGGTTCCAGATGTCTTCCAGCTTGGCGCCGTACAGCGATGCCGACAGGTTGTCGGTGATGCCGTATTTGCCACCGAAGTAGTCGATGGAGTCAGCTGCTACGCCAGCGTAGGTTGCAAACAGGTCGCCGTCACGAGCGTTACGGTCCTGGCTGGTCGCCGAGTAGAAGTGACCGGCTTCGAGGTCAAGGTCTTTGACTTCGCTGCTTTGCAGTTGGATACCGCTGGCAGTTTGAGGAAGGATACGGGAACCGCCAACAGCGAACACTGGAGCAGTGCTTGGCTGCATGTCGCCGACTTTCAGCTCGGTTTTCGATACGCGGAATTTAACGGCGCCGCCGGCTTTGCCCTGGCTGTCGTTAACTTCGCCATCGGCGTCGCGGCTCATGTTGCCGGTGCCGCCGGTGCCATCACCGCCGTCCAGTTTGATTGCCAGGTAACCGAAAGCGTCAACGCCAACACCGATTGTGCCTTGGGTGTAACCGGAGCTGAAATTGCCCCAGATACCTTGGGTCCAGTCTTTCTGGTCGGTTGCGCCATCTTTGCGGTCACGGTTGAAGTAGTAGTTGCGAACCAGCAAGTTCAAGGAGCTGTCTTCAACAAAACCTTTGGCTTCAGCCTGGTCACTTACGAAAGGGGCGGCCGTAGCCAATTGGGTACTGGCTGCTGCTGCAACTGCCAGTGCGATCATGCTCCACTTCATCACGCGCATCGTGATTTGCTCCTTTGGTTTTAGAAGAGTACTGCCGTCCCACCTGTTTTATTATCTGGGCGGCTCTTTCTTTTTGTGTCGGCGCAAACTTATATCACGCCGACAATGTTGGCGATACTTGCGTACCTAACCTTTCGCCTTCTTTACGACCATGTCGCAAACAGCGAAGTAGATGTCGCAAATTTCGAGCTCCGACGCAACCGGGCTGACAACTTTAATGCTGTTTTCTGAGCCTGGGTGTCGGTAAAAAGAGTCCTGGTGAAACGTTTGAATCTCCATCGGGCTACCTTGCCACTGTCTTTTTTGCCTGAATGCCCCCCACTTCCAGCGGGTGTCACTCAAGTGATGTTGGGTATGTATGCAACAAGCGTGCACAAAATCACGTTTTTTGGCGGTTTTTTCAAATTGACGCTCTGGCGCTGTAAAAACCTCATAAAACCGGGGGGTTCAAGCGCCTTTGGTTTGGGCTTGACGCTTTGCCTCGCATCATGTTGCACCCTTCTGGTCGACTGCCTGACAACCAAAAATGTTACCGGTTCACCCCGCCAGTGAGTAAATGGCGGATGTCGAAGCATCCAGCGTAGACCCACTGTGCGGTTTTGGTGCAAAAAAATTTTAACCTTGTGCTGAATTCATTTCTGTTGATCGAGTGCCTGGGGCGAACTCTTCGTTGTTTATCAGTCATTTCGGCGCTTTTTTCGGCTGGTCGGTTCTGTGGTGGTGCGCGGCGTCGAAAAGTGTCTCATTCGGGGGCGGGCTGTCAGCTTTTCGCTGGCACTCGTGGCGTCTGTGCAAGGTTCGCCGTGAAGCGTGCGCCGTTCACAGGTATGCTGCCGTCCGGTCGCTTGGTGCGCCGCTCCTCTGGATGGGCGCTAAGCTGAAAAATGATGACCCGGCGGGAGTACGCGCAGTGTTCGCTCTAGATCCACGACTTCAACAAGACACGTTACCGATCGGGGACTTTCCGCTCTGCCGGTTGCTGTTGTCCAACGACTCGAACTATCCCTGGTTCATCCTGGTACCTCGTCGTGAGGCTATCAGCGAGATATTTCAGTTGGATGTCGCAGATCAGCGACAGCTTTGGCAGGAGACGACGGCGCTTTCGCAAATGCTCAAGGACTCGTTCGATGCGGACAAATTGAATGTTGCGGCGCTGGGCAATGTCGTCAGCCAGTTGCACATGCACGTGATTGTGCGCAAGCGCGAAGATGCCGCGTGGCCGGCGCCGGTGTGGGGCAGGCATCCGGCAAAACCCTACAGTTCGGAGCAGATTGCCGCGATTCGCGAGCGTTTGCGCCTGATATTGACCGATGACTTTACGTTTCTGGAGGGCTGAACCATGAGCCTGGAAGAACGCGTTACCGATCTTGAAAGCCGCCTGGCCTTTCAGGATGACACCATCCAGGCATTGAATGATGTACTGGTCGCCCAGCAGCGGGTGGTCGAGCGTCTTCAACTGCAAATGGCTGCGTTGCTCAAACGGCAGGAGGAAATGGTCGGCCAGTTCGAATCGTTCGAAGAGGAAGCGCCGCCGCCGCACTACTAATCAATGTGCAGCAAGCAACGTGCAGGCATGAAAAAACCGCGTACAGCCAGGCTGTACGCGGTTTTTTTCAGCCTTGAATCAGCGGCGTGGCAGTGCGGCGATCACATCTTCGGCTTGCAGGCCCTTGTCACGATTCATGACAGAGAACTCCACGCGCTGGCCTTCTACCAGGACGCGGTGGCCTTCACCGCGAATGGCCCGGAAGTGGACGAAGATATCGTCGCCGGAGTCGCGGGAAATGAAGCCGAAGCCTTTGGACGTGTTGAACCACTTGACGGTGCCGGTATCGCGGTTGCTCATGTCGTAGCTTGGCGAGGCAGCGACCGGTGACGATTTGTAGAAACTGATGCCCAGGTGCAGGGCAACAGCGATCAGGGCTGCGACCAGGCTGAACAGAACGGCAGGTTGACCGGCGATGACGGGCATCGGCGCGATCAGCGTCAGAGTCTGCAGGACTACCGCCAGAGCCAGCAGGACGCTGACCAGGTTTTGCAGTTGGTGGCGCGGACCTTTGTTCCAGTAGGGGATGACAGGTGCAAGCGTGAGATTGAGCAGGCCGAAAAAGGCCAGGTACAGCGCGTCAGGTTGTTGCAGGTAAGGCAAGGCTTCGGGGTGCAGGCTAGGGATGAAGGACAGCAGCAAGGCCGCTGCGCCTATCAACAGATGGACGATTTTCAACATTTTGATTAACTCACGTTAAGACAGCTCACAAGGAAGAGCTGATGGCGCACGGTTCGCTTCAAGACAATAAAGAGGCGGTGGACACGTGCCCGGTATCAGCCTATGCGCCATGCCCGGAAAAATAGGCACTGGCGACACGCCGTCTATTTAACAGCAAAGCCGCAGGCTACTCAAATCAGGGCGTCCGGCGGCTCTTTGGCGGTGATTTGCCGCAGGTTGCCGCTCTTCTTTCCTACGTCATTCCATAGGGTGTTTCTGAGGGAGGCTTCGTTTCGCTGCGTGGGAAAACGTCCGGCGTAGGACGATCTCCAGGGTCTGCCAAAAGTTGTTGGCTTATCCTACGTCGAGGGTCATAAAGTCGGCTGGAAAATACCTTTGCACCTGCGTTTTTATAAGTCGACACACAGTTGCGCTTTAAGAAACCAGGATGGCAAAGGAGTGTCAGCGTTATGGTTTATGAAAGGCAAGAAGAGGGGCGATACGGTTCGCGCAGGGATGTAAGGGTTGATCCGTTTGTTCGCGAATTCGATATGGGATTGGCCCAGCCCTTGTCCCGCTCAGTACGATTGAATGGCTTTGCTACCTGTTTGCGGCTTGAGCAGGTTTATTGGGATATTTTGGGAGGAATGGCCCGGGCCAACGGTTGTTCGGTCAGCAGCCTGTTATCTCATGTGGATCGCGAAGTTCACCTGCGTCATGGCGGAGTAAGGAATTTCAGTGGATTGGTGCGGGTCGTCTGTGTCGTACACAGCCTCAAGGAAGGGGGTTGTATCGTCGCCGCCTAGTCTGGGCGGTGAAAACGGCAGAGTGTCGGCCTGTGCAGTCTTACGGCTGCACAGGCCGCATTTAATGGATATAATCCCGCTCTTTGCCGCGAAACCCTGCGTGTGCGGTAGCAATCTGATCGCCGAGACAACCTCCATGCCGATGTACGATTATCAATGTGCTTCCTGTGGTCATCAGTTGGAAGCCATTCAAAAGATCAGCGATGCACCGCTGGTCGACTGCCCTGCCTGTCAGGCGCCAGAGCTTAAGAAAATGCTGTCCATGCCGGGCTTTCGCCTCAGCGGCACGGGTTGGTACGAAACCGATTTCAAGACCGGTTCCAAGAAGAACCTGGCCGGCGGCGACAAAGCTGACTAAGGTCCTGAACCTGAATTGAACGACACACGCGAGCTCTTGCATCACCCGGCGACTTTTCAAAGGCGGGGCTGCTGTAGGATCTCCAACCGAATTTCGAATTACGAGAAGTGAAACCACGACCATGATGCGCAGCCATTATTGCGGCCAACTGAACGAAAGCCTGGACGGCCAGGAAATTACCCTTTGCGGATGGGTTCACCGTCGCCGTGACCACGGTGGGGTGATTTTCCTCGATATCCGTGATCGTGATGGTCTGGCCCAGGTCGTGTTCGATCCGGACCGCGCTGAAACCTTCGCCGCGGCCGATCGCGTGCGCAGCGAGTACGTCGTGAAGATCACCGGCAAGGTTCGCCTGCGTCCGGCCGGTGCGACCAACGCCAACATGGCATCGGGCATGATCGAAGTCCTCGGCTACGAGCTGGAAGTGCTGAACGAATCGGAAACCCCGCCGTTCCCGCTGAACGAATTCTCCGACGTCGGTGAAGAAACCCGTCTGCGCTATCGCTTCCTCGACCTGCGTCGCCCGGAAATGGCCGAGAAGCTGCGTCTGCGTTCGCGCATGACCACCAGCATCCGTCGCTTCCTGGACGAGAACGGCTTCCTCGACGTGGAAACGCCGATCCTGACCCGTGCTACCCCGGAAGGCGCGCGCGACTACCTGGTACCGAGCCGTACTCATGCCGGTTCGTTCTTCGCCTTGCCGCAATCGCCGCAGCTGTTCAAGCAACTGCTGATGGTGGCCGGCTTCGACCGTTACTACCAGATCGCCAAGTGCTTCCGCGACGAAGACCTGCGGGCCGACCGCCAGCCGGAATTCACCCAGATCGACATCGAGACCAGCTTCCTCGATGAAAAAGAGATCATGGGCCTGACCGAGCAAATGATCCGCAACCTGTTCAAGGAAGTGCTGGGCCTGGAATTCGGCGAGTTCCCGCACATGACCTTCGAAGAGGCCATGCGCCGCTACGGTTCCGATAAGCCAGACCTGCGTAACCCGCTGGAACTGGTTGACGTGGCCGACCAGCTCAAGGAAGTCGACTTCAAGGTGTTCAGCGGCCCGGCCAACGACCCGAAATGCCGCATCGCCGCCCTGCGCGTGCCTGGCGGCGCGAGCATGCCGCGCAAGCAGATCGACGACTACACCAAGTTTGTCGGCATCTACGGTGCCAAGGGCCTGGCGTACATCAAGGTCAACGAGCGCGCCAAAGGCGTCGAAGGCCTGCAGTCGCCGATCGTGAAGAACATTCCTGAAGCCAACCTCAACGTGATCCTCGATCGCGTGGGTGCGGTCGACGGCGATATCGTGTTCTTCGGCGCCGACAAGGCGAAGATCGTCAGCGAAGCTCTGGGTGCGCTGCGGATCAAGCTCGGCCACGACCTGGACCTGCTGACCTGCAAGTGGGCGCCAATGTGGGTCGTCGACTTCCCGATGTTCGAAGAAAACGACGATGGCAGCTTCACTGCCTTGCACCACCCGTTCACCGCGCCGAAGTGCACTCCGCAAGAGCTGGAAGCCAACCCGGCTGGCGCTCTGTCCCGTGCCTACGACATGGTGTTGAACGGCACCGAACTGGGTGGCGGTTCGATCCGTATCCACCGCAAAGAGATGCAACAGTCGGTGTTCCGTCTGCTGGGCATCAACGAAGTGGAGCAGGAAGAGAAATTCGGCTTCCTGCTCGACGCCCTGAAATACGGCGCTCCGCCGCACGGTGGCCTGGCCTTTGGTCTGGACCGTCTGGTGATGCTGATGACTGGCGCGCAGTCGATCCGTGAAGTGATTGCCTTCCCGAAAACCCAGAGCGCGGCCGATGTCATGACCCAGGCGCCGGGCCAGGTGGATGCCAAGGCATTGCGCGAGTTGCACATTCGTCTGCGTGAAACGCCCAAGGCCGAGTAAGGCTGACCCGGAGGGCGCATCTGCGGATGCGCCCTTTCTTCATAGGCAGAGCTGTTCAAGATTTTTGTTTGCCGGCCGGCGCAATACAGCGCAGCGGGCAATGTTTCAAAGAGAATTCGGAGCGAGTTATGGCAGGTCATTCCAAGTGGGCGAACATCAAGCACCGCAAAGAACGTCAGGATGCCAAGAGGGGCAAGATCTTCACCAAGTGGATTCGTGAGCTGACCGTCGCTGCCCGTCAGGGTGGTGGTGATCCAGGCTCCAATCCGCGCCTGCGCCTGGCCCTGGACAAGGCTCTCGGGGCGAACATGAGCCGTGACATCATCGATCGTGCTGTCGCCCGCGGTACCGGCGCTGCCGATACCGACGACGTGGTCGAGCTGACCTACGAAGGTTACGGCCCGGGTGGCGTGGCGGTGATGGTCGAATGCATGACCGACAACCGTAATCGCACCGCAGCCGCTGTTCGTCACGCGTTCAGCAAGTGCGGCGGCAACCTCGGGACTGACGGTTCGGTGGCCTATCTGTTCGAACGCAAGGGACAGATCTCCTTCGCTGCCGGCGTTGATGAAGACGCGCTGATGGAAGCGGCCATGGAAGCCGACGCCGATGACGTGGTGACCAACGAAGACGGTTCGATCGATGTGTTCACCTCGTTTGCCGGATTCTATTCCGTGCGTAACGCACTGGAGGCGGCGGGTTTCAAGGGGGACGACGCGGAAATCGTCATGCTGCCGACCACCAGCGCCGAGCTCGATCTGGAAGGCGCCGAGAAGGTCCTCAAGCTGATCGACATGCTCGAAGACCTGGATGACGTGCAAAACGTCTACTCCAACGCGGAGATTCCGGAGTCGGTGGCCGCGCAGCTCGGTTAAAGGGTGGCCCCGATCCATGTGGGAGCGGGCTTGCTCGCGAAAGCGGTTTAATATTCAGCAACGATGTTGTCTGATAGTCCGCATTCGCGAGCAAGCCCGCTCCCACATTTATTATTCGCTGAGCTGAAGATCGTGTTCTTTCTTATCCCGCAGGCGTTATGACTTTAATTCTTGGTATCGACCCCGGTTCGCGCATCACCGGTTACGGTGTGGTTCGTGATACCGGTCGTGGCTGCGAGTACGTCGCCTCCGGTTGTATCCGCACCGGTGCTGGCGAGCTGCCTGAGCGACTGCAGATTGTCTATCGCGGGGTGCGGGAAATCATTCAGACCTACCATCCGGTGACCATGGGGATCGAAAAGGTGTTCATGGCCCGTAACGCCGATTCCGCCCTGAAACTGGGGCAGGCCCGTGGCGCTGCGATCGTGGCAGGTGCCGAGGAAAACCTGGAAATTGCCGAATACAGCGCAACCCAGGTCAAGCAGGCGGTGGTCGGCACCGGTGCGGCCAACAAGGAACAGGTGCAGATGATGGTCATGCACATGCTCAAGCTGACCAGCAAGCCGCAGATCGATGCTTCGGACGCCCTGGCCATTGCCATTTGCCATGCTCATACCCGCTCCAGTCTGCTGCCCCATGGTCTCGGGGCGGCACGCAGTCGTGGCGGGCGCCTGCGTCTCTGATAGCATCAGCAATCATTTTCATGGGGTGAGGGCGTTTCGCCTGGGTTGTCGGCGCTACTCCCTTGCTCTATCAGTCGCTGGCCCAGAGCTGGCCAACGCTCAAGGATTTGTAACGTGATTGGACGTTTGCGCGGCACCCTGGCTGAGAAGCAGCCTCCACACTTGATTCTGGATGTAAACGGCCTGGGTTATGAACTCGAAGTGCCGATGACGACCCTTTATCGCTTGCCGTCGGTCGGTGAGCCGCTGACGTTGCACACTCATTTGGTCGTGCGTGAAGACGCACAGTTACTCTATGGTTTTGTCGGCAAACGTGAGCGCGATTTTTTCCGCGAGTTGATCCGCCTCAATGGTGTCGGGCCGAAATTGGCGCTGGCCTTGATGTCGAGCCTGGAAGTCGACGAACTGGTTCGTTGCGTACAGTCCCAGGACACTTCGGCGCTGACCAAGGTGCCAGGTGTGGGCAAGAAAACCGCCGAGCGTTTGCTGGTGGAACTCAAGGATCGCTTCAAGGCCTGGGAAACCGTACCGGCCATGTTCGCCCTGGTGCCGAACCAGCCGGATGGACCGGCTCCGGTGAACACTGCTGAAAATGACGCCGTCAGCGCCTTGATCTCCCTTGGCTACAAGCCGCAGGAAGCGAGCAAGGCTGTGTCTGCGATCAAGGAGAAAGGTTTGAGCAGTGAAGACATGATCCGTCGCGCCTTGAAGGGAATGATCTAAGTGATTGAAGCTGATCGTCTGATCGCTGCCACGCACAGTCCGCGTGAGCGCGAAGAAGTCCAGGACCGTGCCATTCGCCCGGTCAGCCTGGCGGAATACATTGGCCAGCCAACCGTTCGCGAGCAGATGGAGTTGTTCATTCAGGCGGCTCGCGGTCGTAACGAGTCCCTGGATCACACGCTGATCTTCGGGCCGCCGGGCTTGGGCAAGACCACCCTCGCCAACATCATCGCCCAGGAAATGGGGGTGTCGATCAAGAGCACTTCGGGGCCGGTGCTGGAGCGTCCGGGTGATCTCGCAGCGCTGTTGACCAACCTTGAGCCTCACGATGTGCTGTTCATCGACGAAATTCATCGCCTGTCGCCCATCGTTGAAGAAGTGCTGTACCCGGCCATGGAGGACTTCCAGCTCGACATCATGATCGGTGAAGGTCCGGCCGCGCGGTCGATCAAGCTGGATCTGCCGCCGTTCACTCTGGTTGGCGCAACGACCCGGGCCGGGATGCTGACGAACCCGTTGCGTGACCGTTTCGGCATCGTTCAGCGTCTTGAGTTCTATAACAACGCCGACCTTGCGACCATCGTCAGTCGTTCGGCGAGCATCCTCGGTTTGCCGCTTGACCCGGAAGGCGCGTTTGAGATCGCCCGCCGTGCCCGTGGCACGCCCCGGATTGCCAACCGACTGTTGCGCCGGGTGCGTGATTTTGCCGAAGTTCGCGCCAAGGGGCATATCACCAAGCCGATTGCCGACCTGGCGCTGAACCTGCTGGACGTCGACGAACGCGGCTTCGATCACCAGGACCGGCGTCTGTTGCTGACCATGATCGAGAAGTTCGATGGCGGGCCGGTCGGGGTCGACAGTCTCGCCGCCGCCATCAGCGAAGAGCGTCACACCATTGAAGACGTGCTTGAGCCTTACCTGATCCAGCAGGGTTACATCATGCGCACGCCAAGGGGGCGAGTGGTGACGCGGCATGCCTATCTGCATTTCGGTTTAAACATTCCGTCACGATTGGGCGAAATGCCCGTGGCAGACGAGTGTCTCGGTGCCAGTGACGATTAATTAACATTGCGTGCTGATTTTTTCAGGCAATGTAGGGTCCCAGCACCGTACTTTCGCAAGAAAGCCGCAGATCAATGAAAAACAGTTGCCTGGCCGGATTGGCAACCTGAGGAGTAAGCACTAGAGTATGCGCGCGCAAAACGGGCTTGAGCCATTCGCACATCGTTGTCGCGTTTATTACGAGGACACCGATGCGGGCGGCATCGTGTATTACGTCAATTACCTCAAGTTTATGGAACGGGCTCGAACCGAGCGGCTGCGAGACCTGGGCTTTGCCCAATCGCAACTGGCAGGGGAGGACCTGTTGTTCGTCGTGCATTCCAGCGAAGCGCGCTACCACGCGCCGGCGCGACTGGACGACGAACTGCTGGTAAGCGCTGAAGTAATCGAATTGAACCGTGCCAGCCTGCGCTTCAAGCAGCAGGTCAGGCGGGCAACGGATAATGTGCTGCTCTGCGAAGGGCAGTTTCTGGTGGCCTGTGTGCGCACTGAAAGTTTGAAACCCCGGGCCATTCCCGAAGCTCTACGAGCGGCCTTTGCCGACGTGAGCGGCGCGGGTACACACTCAAAGCAGGAGATAAAGCGTGGAAGCTAACGTCGTCGACCATTCCTCCATGTGGAGCCTGGTCAGCAATGCCAGTATCGTGGTGCAACTGGTAATGCTGACCCTGGTAGCCGCATCGGTGACCTCGTGGATCATGATCTTTCAGCGCAGCAACTTGCTGCGCGCCGGTCGACGTGCCCTGGAGAGCTTTGAAGAGCGCTTCTGGTCGGGTATCGACCTGTCCAAGCTGTACCGCCAGGCGGGCAGCAACCCGGACCCCGATTCGGGTGTCGAGCAAATCTTCCGTGCCGGTTTCAAGGAGTTCTCCCGCCTGCGCCAGCAGCCAGGCGTTGACCCGGAAGCGGTCATGGAAGGCGTGGCCCGTGCCATGCGCGTTGCGATTTCCCGCGAAGAAGAAAAGCTCGAGCAGAGCCTGCCCTTCCTCGCCACTGTTGGTTCCGTCAGCCCCTACATCGGTCTGTTCGGTACCGTCTGGGGGATCATGAACTCCTTCCGTGGCCTGGCCACCGCCCAGCAAGCGACCTTGGCCACTGTAGCCCCGGGTATCGCCGAAGCACTGATCGCCACGGCCATCGGCCTGTTCGCGGCCATTCCAGCCGTTATCGCTTACAACCGTTTTGCTGCTCGCAGCGAAACCCTGCTGGGCCGCTACTACACCTTCGCCGACGAGTTCCAGGCGATCCTGCACCGCAAAGTGCACACCAGCGAAGAATAAGCAGGTAATTCCCAATGGCTTTAATCGCTCGAGCTCGCAAAAAGCGCAAGCCGGTCGCCGAGATGAACGTGGTGCCCTACATCGACGTGATGTTGGTGCTGCTGGTCATCTTCATGGTGACCGCGCCGATGCTCAATCAGGGCGTGAAAGTTGATCTGCCCAAGGTTTCCAGCGAAGCCTTGCCGCAGGACAACAACACCCAGGTCCTGACCATTTCCATCAAATCCGACAAGACCTACTACTGGAACCTCGGCAGCGAAGTCGACACGGACAAGCAGCAGGACCGGGCCATGACGTTGCCGCAGATGACTGACGCCGTGACCAAGATCATTCGCGTCGGCAATGAAAACGGCAAGCACACCCAGGTCTTCATTCGTGGCGACAAATCCGTCGATTACGGTTCCGTCATGGGGGCCATGGGCGGGTTGCAGAAAGCCGGGGTCGGGAATGTTGGCTTGATTACCGAGGCGCCCTGATGCAGCAACAGCGAGAGCCGTCCGCCTCGGAAAGCTACTTCTGGCCTAGTGTCTGGGCGATTGGCTTGCACGTGCTGGTGTTCGGCATGTTGTTCGTCAGTTTTGCCTTTACCCCGGAGCTGCCGCCGGCCAAGCCGATTGTCCAGGCGACCTTGTACCAACTGAAATCGAAAAGTCGGGCGACCACCCAGACCAATCAGAAGATTGCCGGTGAGGCGCAGAAATCTGCTGCGCGTCAGACCGAAGTCGAGCAGATGGAGCAGAAAAAGGTCGAGCAGGAAGCGGTGAAGGCTGCGGAACAAAAGAAAGAAGAGGCGGCTCAAAAGGCCGAGGAAGCCAAGAAGGCCGACGAGGCGAAGAAAGCGGACGAGGCGAAAAAGGCTGATGAAGCCAAGAAAGCCGACGACGCGAAGAAAGCCGCGGAAGCCAAGAAGGCAGAAGAGAAACAATTGGCTGATATAGCCAAGAAGAAAGCTGAAGAAGAAGCCAAGAAGGCGGCTGAAGAAGAGGCCAAGAAAGCGGCCGCTGAAGAAGCCAAGAAGAAGATCGTCGAAGACGCGAAGAAGAAAGCCGCGGAAGACGCCAAGAAGAAAGCCGAGGCTGAAGAGGCGAAGAAGAAAGTCGCCGAGGAAGCGAAGAAGAAAGCTGCTGCCGATGCTGCGAAGAAGAAATCGCAGGACGCGGCGCGTAAATCCGCCGAAGACAAAAAGGCTCAGGCCCTGGCAGATTTGCTTTCCGACACGCCGCAGCGTCAGCAGGCCTTGGCCGATGAGCAGGGTGACGAAGTCGCCGGCAGTTTCGATGACCTGATTCGTGCGCGTGCAGCGGAAGGCTGGGCTCGTCCACCTTCGGCACGCAAAGGCATGACGGTCGTGTTGCAAATCGGCATGTTGCCGGACGGTACGGTGACTTCGGTCAGCGTGTCCAGGTCCAGTGGCGACGGTCCGTTTGACGCTTCGGCCGTTGCAGCAGTGAAGAATATTGGACGTTTGACAGAAATGCAGGGAATGAAGCCGAGTGATTTCGCTCCGTATCGTTCATTCAAGATGACATTCACACCTGAGGATCTAGCCTTGTGAGAAACCTTCTTCGAGGAATGCTGATCGCTATCTGCTGCATGGCAGGGATGGCGATGGCAGATGAGAAAAACATTCTGGTTACCAGCGGCAGCGATCGGGCGACCCCGATCGCCGTTGTACCGTTCGGCTTCCAGGGCGGTAGCGTGCTGCCGGACGACATGGCGGAAATCATCGGTAACGACCTGCGCAACTCGGGTTACTACTCGCCGATTCCAAAGCAGAACATGATCAGCCAGCCGAGCCAGGCCGGCGAAATCATCTTCCGTGACTTCAAGGCACTGGGTGCCCAGTACGTCATGGTCGGCAGCATTGTTCCGGCGGGCGGTCGCCTGCAGGTGCAATATGCACTGTTCAACGTAGCCACCGAGCAGCAAGTGCTGACCGGCAGCGTGTCGGGCGGTGTCGATCAGTTGCGCGACATGGCGCACTACATCTCTGACCAGTCGTTCGAAAAACTCACGGGTATCAAGGGTGCCTTCTCGACTCGCCTGCTGTACGTAACGGCCGAGCGTTTCTCCGAGAACAACACTCGCTACACCCTGCAGCGTTCGGACTACGACGGTGCCCGCGCCGTGACCCTGCTGCAATCGCGTGAGCCGATCCTGTCGCCGCGTTTCGCACCGGATGGCAAGCGCATCGCTTATGTCTCGTTCGAGCAGAAGCGTCCGCGTATCTTCATGCAGAATATCGACACCGGTCGCCGTGAGCAGATCACCAACTTCGAAGGCCTGAACGGTGCACCTGCCTGGTCGCCGGATGGCAATCGCCTGGCGTTCGTGCTGTCCAAGGACGGCAACCCGGACATCTATGTGATGAACCTGGGCTCGCGTCAGATCAGCCGCGTCACCAACGGTCCTGGTATCAACACCGAACCGTTCTGGGGCAAGGATGGCTCGACCATCTACTTCACTTCCGACCGTGGCGGCAAACCGCAGATCTACAAGACCAGCGCCGGTGGCGGCGGTGCCGAACGGGTGACTTTCGTCGGCAACTACAACGCCAACCCTAAATTGTCGGCTGATGAAAAGACGCTTGTCATGATTCACCGTCAGGATGGCTTCACCAATTTCAAGGTGGCGGCCCAGGATTTGCAGCGCGGTAGTGTAAAAATCCTCACTGATAGCACTCTGGACGAGTCGCCTACTGTCGCGCCCAACGGCACCATGGTAATCTACGCCACCCGCCAGCAGGGCCGGGGAGTCTTGATGCTCGTGTCCATCAATGGACGCGTAAGGCTCCCGCTTCCTACCGCACAAGGCGAAGTCAGAGAACCTTCCTGGTCCCCTTACCTGAACTGACGCGGCGCTATACGTTTTACTTAACACACTGGGGTTCATTAGGAGTTTCACGATGGAAATGCTGAAGTTTGGTAAATTTGCTGCGCTGGCACTGGCCATGGCTGTAGCTGTAGGTTGCTCGTCCAAAGGCGGCGACAATGCCGGTGAAGGCGCGGTAGATCCAAACGCTGGTTACGGCGCAAACACTGGTGCAGTTGACGGCTCCCTGAGCGAAGAAGCTGCACTGCGCGCTATCACCACTTTCTACTTCGAATACGACAGCTCGGACCTGAAGCCAGAAGCCATGCGCGCTCTGGACGTTCACGCCAAAGACCTGAAAGCAAACGGCGCTCGCGTTGTTCTGGAAGGCAACACCGACGAACGTGGTACTCGTGAGTACAACATGGCACTGGGCGAGCGTCGTGCGAAAGCCGTTCAGCGCTACCTGGTACTGCAAGGTGTTTCCCCAGCTCAGCTGGAACTGGTTTCCTACGGCGAAGAGCGTCCAGTTGCTACCGGCAACGACGAGCAGTCCTGGGCTCAAAACCGTCGCGTCGAACTGCGTAAGTAATTCGTCATGCGAACGTGCCGTCGTGCTGTAACTGTTCTGGCTCTCAGCCTCGCGCCGCTTGCGGCGTGGGCTGCGGTTCCTGTGGTCGATAATGACTCCGGCTATAACAATAGCGGGAGCAGTTATCCGCCTGCAGGTTACGGTACGAACGGCGCCTATGCCGGGGGAGGGGTTTCGACCCCTGTCTCGGCACAGGGTCAGCTGTTCAACCAACTGCAACAAATGCAGGAGCAGATCTCGCGCCAACAGGGTGTGATCGAAGAACTGCAAAATGATGTAGCGCGCATGAAGCAGGAAAACCTGGAGCGATACCAGGATCTTGATCGGCGCATAGGAACCGGCGTTGCACCAGCCGCGACTCCTGAAAATTCTTCCACCGGTGGCGAAACGAACGCCCCCGGTGCGGCCGCAGGTGCAGCAGCTGGCGCAGCCGCCGCTCAAGCACCTGCCGCGGGTAGCGAACCGGCAGATCCGGCGAAGGAAAAGCTCTATTACGATGCTGCCTTCGACCTGATCAAGGCCAAGGATTTCGACAAGGCCAGCCAGGCTTTCGCCGCATTCCTGCGCAAATACCCGAACAGTCAGTACGCGGGCAACGCCCAGTACTGGCTGGGCGAAGTGAACCTGGCCAAAGGCGATCTGCAAGGTGCAGGTCAGGCGTTTGCCAAGGTTTCGCAGCTGTATCCCAAGCACGCCAAGGTGCCTGATTCGCTGTACAAGCTCGCTGATGTAGAGCGCCGTCTCGGTCATACCGACCGGGTCAAAGGCATTCTGCAGCAGGTCGTGTCCCAGTATCCGGGCACTTCCGCTGCTCAGCTGGCGCAGCGTGATCTGCAGAAAATGTAAGGCGGCTTGAGCCGTTTCAAAGAAACCCGCGCTTGTCGCGGGTTTTTTCGTTAGAAT
This sequence comes from Pseudomonas sp. AP3_22 TE3818, assembly GCF_053628995.1. Lineage (NCBI taxonomy): Bacteria > Pseudomonadati > Pseudomonadota > Gammaproteobacteria > Pseudomonadales > Pseudomonadaceae > Pseudomonas > Pseudomonas sp. AP3_22 TE3818. Next base: position 1,439,755 of record NZ_JBRJHL010000001.1, read on the forward strand.
TCTCCCCCTTTTTTCTGAAACACGCTTTTTGGGATCTGCGCATTGCCGGGGTTCCTTGAAGTGCCTGACGGAGGCGGACAGCCTGTTTAGCTGTTACGCCCGTGGCGACTATGCAAGACACATTGAGAATCACCGAAGTTTTCTACTCGTTGCAGGGTGAAACTCGGACTGCCGGCCTGCCCACTGTTTTTGTGCGCCTGACCGGTTGCCCGTTGCGTTGCCAATACTGCGACAGCGCCTACGCGTTCACCGGCGGAACCATTCGTACCCTCGACGACATCCTCGAGCAGGTCGCCGGTTTCCGCCCGCGTTATGTCTGTGTCACGGGCGGCGAGCCCCTGGCGCAACCCAACGCCATTCCCTTGCTCAAGCGCTTGTGCGACGCCGGTTACGAAGTGTCACTGGAAACCAGTGGCTCTATCGATATCTCGCCGGTAGATTCCCGGGTCAGTCGCGTTGTCGACCTGAAAACCCCGGGTTCGAAGGAAGCGCACCGCAATCGCTACGAAAACATCGAGCTGCTCACGCCCAACGATCAGGTGAAATTTGTCATCTGTTCGCGGGAGGACTATGACTGGTCCGTTTCCAAACTGATCCAGTACGGTCTGGACCAGCGCGCCGGCGAAGTCCTGTTCTCGCCAAGCCACCATGATCTCAATGCCCGGGACCTGGCGGACTGGGTGGTGGCGGACAACCTGCCAGTGCGTTTGCAATTGCAGCTGCATAAATATCTATGGAATGACGAGCCGGGGCGCTGAAATGACTGAAGAACTCAACACTGCTGAAAAACGTGCGGTCATCCTGCTGTCCGGTGGCCTCGACTCGGCGACCGTGGTCGCCATGGCGCGCGCCGAAGGCTACAGCTGCTACACCATGAGCTTCGACTACGGTCAGCGCTCTCACGCCGAACTGCACGCCGCCGAGCGCGTGGCGCGGGATCTGGGGGTGGTCGAGCACAAGGTGATCGGCCTGAACCTGAACGGCATGGGCGGCTCGGCGCTGACCGACCGCAGCATCGATATACCGGAAGAGCTGGGTGAGGGCATTCCTGTCACTTATGTGCCTGCGCGTAACACGGTGTTCCTGTCCCTGGCCCTGGGCTGGGCTGAAGTGCTCGGTGCGCGGGACATCTTCATTGGCGTCAATGCGGTGGATTACTCCGGCTACCCGGACTGCCGTCCCGAGTTCATCGAGTCGTTCGAGCGCATGGCCAACCTGGCAACCAAAGCCGGCGTGGAAGGCAATGGCTTCCGCATCCAGGCACCGCTGCAAAACCTCAGCAAGGCGCAGATCGTCCAGGCGGGCGTGAAGCTTGGCGTGAACTACGGGCTGACCGTTTCCTGCTATCAGGCCGACGATGATGGCCGTGCGTGCGGCAAATGCGACAGCTGCCGACTGCGCGCAGAAGGCTTTGCGGCGGCCGGAATCAGCGATCCAACACCTTATTTTTGATTTTTTTCAAAATAGGTGTTGAATAGTCCTTAAAAATCAGTATTATACGCGCCACCACACAGCGGGTCGTTAGCTCAGTTGGTAGAGCAGTTGGCTTTTAACCAATTGGTCGTAGGTTCGAATCCCACACGACCCACCATTTTTAGCAGTTTTAAAAGTCTGGAAGGCCCACGCAAGTGAGGATTTCCGGATTTTTTTTTGCCTGCGATTCAAGTCCGCCTCGCTCCGGGCTGCTGCGCAAGGCGCAGGTCAGAATCATCTTTTGCATCTGTCGGATATTCTGTAGCCTTGCGCAGCTTCAACGCTGTCCGTGCCTGATGAATACTCACTTTCCCGGCGGTACCCTGAAGGGTCCGGAGCCGGGTGTATACTCGACTTTCGCGCGAATGCGCTTGCAGGTCTTGCGAACATGACGCAAATATCCGAACGCCTTCTGGTTCAAGCCCACCTCGACGCCAAGCAGCCCAAACCGCTGACCGCCGATGAAGAGGCTTACTACCGTGCCGCCATCGCTGCCGAGCTCAAGGCTCAGGACGCGGTGCTGGTGGCCCACTTCTATTGTGACCCTGTCATTCAGGCGCTGGCCGAAGAGACGGGGGGCTGTGTCTCCGACTCGCTGGAGATGGCCCGCTTCGGCAACGCCCATCCGGCCAAGACCGTGGTCGTCGCCGGCGTGAAGTTCATGGGGGAGACTGCCAAGATCCTCAATCCGGAAAAACGCGTGCTGATGCCGACCCTCGAAGCGACCTGTTCGCTCGACCTGGGGTGCCCGGTGGACGAGTTCTCCGCGTTCTGCGATCAGCACCCGGAGCGCACGGTCGTGGTGTACGCCAACACTTCCGCAGCGGTAAAAGCCCGCGCGGATTGGGTGGTGACTTCAAGCTGTGCGCTGGAAATCGTCGAAAGCCTGATGGACAACGGCGAGACCATCATCTGGGGGCCGGACAAGCACCTGGGTACCTACATCCAGCGTCAGACCGGTGCCGACATGCTGCTGTGGGACGGTGCCTGCATCGTTCACGAAGAGTTCAAGTCCAAGCAGCTTGAAGACATGAAGGCGCTGTACCCGGATGCGGCGATCCTGGTGCACCCGGAGTCGCCGACGTCGGTGATTGAACTGGCCGACGCCGTGGGCTCCACCAGCCAGTTGATCGCGGCGGCACAGAGCCTGCCGAACAAGACGCTGATCGTTGCCACTGACCGCGGCATCTTCTACAAGATGCAGCAGCTGTGCCCGGACAAGGTCTTTATCGAAGCTCCGACGGCGGGTAACGGCGCGGCGTGCCGCAGTTGTGCACATTGCCCGTGGATGGCCATGAACACCCTTGAGCGTACGCTCAAGGCGTTGAAAGAAGGCGCGAACGAGATCTTTGTCGATCCGGCGCTGATCCCGCAGGCGATTCGACCGCTCAAGCGGATGCTGGACTTTACCCAGGCGGCGCGGATGAAACTGGCCGGGAACGCCTGAAGTTTATCAGGCAGGTCGCAATAAACTGTGGGAGCGGGCTTGCTCGCGAAGGCGTAGTGTCAGGCAACATTGATATCGGCTGACACACCGCTTTCGCGAGCAAGCCCGCTCCCACAGTGATTTTTGCCGACCCCGATTATTTGGTCTTCTTCGGAATCCGCACCAGTTGCGTGTTGGAATACATGTCATGCCAACTGCGTTGCTGTTTGTCGAACAGCGACCAGAAGAACCCAAGGCCAACACACAGCAAGGACGCAATCGACACCACAAAGCGCAACAGCGCCTGCCACAGGCTGATGGACGAGCCGTCGGCGTTCTGGACACGAATGCACCAGACCTGCATGCCCAGGGTCTGACCCGACCAGGTCCAGAATTTCGCGAAGAAGCCGAACAGTACGAACAGCAGGACTGTGGAGAGCAGGGGGTCGCCGTCCAGCGCGCCGGCTTCGGTCAGGGTGCGCATCCTTTCTTCGCCGATGATCGCCATCTGGATCATCTTGTAGATGCCGCTGGTGACGATCAGCAGGGCGGTGCACAGGAGGAAATCATAGAACATGGCTGCCAGACGACGACCCAGGCCAGCGGCAGGAAAGTCGCCCTGGGGAGTAAGCAGGTGTTTCGACATGGCAGGCACTCGGCGAAAAAGAAGCCATTTTACGGATTTACGCGCACAAAAAAGCCCCTGATGTCAGCATCAGGGGCTTTTTCGTTACAGAAGATTAGGCTTCTGCTTGTACTTCGTCAGCCTGCATGCCTTTCTGGCCCTGCACGGCGATGAAAGTCACTTTCTGGCCTTCTTTCAGGCTCTTGAAGCCGTTGCCCTGGATGGCGCGGAAATGCACGAACAGATCCGGACCGCTTTCAGGAGTGATAAAACCAAAACCTTTCTCGTCGTTAAACCACTTGACGGTACCGCTCTGACGTTGGGACATTTCTTATTTCCTTTGACGCAAAAATTAATGACAGTCTCTTTCTCATGAAAGAGTACTGGGGCTGGTTGCAGGAGAGTAAGAAGACGTCGAACGGGATGTAGCTAACTTGTAGGCTACTGCCCAGGTCACGATTCCAAGCGACCCATGCAAACACAGTGAACAAACTCTACGCCAACTACGGGAGAAAAAACAAGCCCTGTGAAGGCCCCGTATTTCCTTAGGTTGATGGCAAAGTCAGTCCACTAGTGGGGCCTTATACGCTAGCGCTGTTCAAATGTTTTCGATCGTTATAAGCAAAGTTCATAATCGAAGCTTAGAGCCAAACAATGCACTATTTTATGGCGGTTGCGTTACACATTAGTGCACAGTTAACGCAATCGCGTTACTTATAGGAACATTCAATCAGCCGCGATAGTAGCGTTGTGGAACAAATGGCATTTTGCTTACAAGCAAAGGCACCTTTTTCCCACGCACAATCGCCCAGACGGGTGTGTCCAGTGCGATATAGGCGCTGTCGACATAACCCATGGCCAGTGGCCCGCCCAGAGTCGGTCCGAAACCGCCGCTGCAGACGCTACCGATGATGTCGCCGGCTTCGTTGACGATCTCGGCACCCTCGCGCACCGGCGTGCGTTCCTGCGGTAACAGGCCGACGCGTTTGCGGCTGACACCTGCCTGTTGCTGGGCGAACACGGTTTCGGCGCCAGGGAAGCCGCCGGCCCGTGCGCCATCGGCGCGACGTGGCTTGGAGATCGCCCACAGCAGGCTCGCTTCGATCGGGGTAGTCTCGGTGTTCATGTCATGCCCGTACAGGCACAAGCCCGCCTCAAGGCGCAGGGAGTCGCGGGCGCCGAGGCCGATGGCGGCCACTTCCGGTTCGGCCAGCAGGGCCCGAGCCAGTGCTTCGGCGTTGGCGGCGGGGACGGAAATTTCGAAACCGTCTTCGCCGGTGTAGCCTGAGCGGCTGACAAAACAGTCCACGCCCAGCAGCTTCACGCGGGCGAACTGCATGAAGGTCATCTTCGCAACTTCCGGGGCCAGGCGTGCCAGCACGGTCACTGCAGCCGGGCCTTGCAGGGCAAGCAGGGCACGTTCTTCGAACAACGGCTCGATCGTGCACTGCTCACCGATGTGCTTGCGCAGGTGGGCCAGGTCCTGATCCTTGCAAGCGGCGTTGACCACCAGGAACAGTTCGTCGTTGCCCAGGTTGGCGACCATCAGGTCATCGAGGATGCCGCCTGTCGCATTGGTGAACATCGCGTAACGCTGCATGCCCACCGGCAGGTCGATGATGTCCACCGGCACCAGGGTTTCCAGGGCCTTGGCGGCATCGGCGCCGGTCAGGCGGATCTGGCCCATGTGCGAGACATCGAACAGCCCGGCCTGGTCGCGGGTGTGCTGGTGTTCTTTCATCACGCCCAGCGGGTATTGAACCGGCATGTCATAGCCGGCGAACGGCACCATGCGCGCGCCGAGTTCGATGTGCAGTGCGTGCAACGGGGTTTTCAACAGTTGTTCGGTGGACATATTCAGCTCCTGAAGAAGGGTGCAGATGAGCGCGCATCAGCACTCGATAATGTTGACCGCCAAACCGCCACGGGCGGTTTCCTTGTATTTGCTTTTCATGTCGGCGCCGGTCTGGCGCATGGTGCGGATGACCTTGTCGAGGGAGACGAAGTGTTGCCCGTCGCCGCGCATGGCCATGCGCACGGCATTGATGGCCTTGACCGAACCCATGGCGTTGCGCTCGATGCAAGGCACCTGCACCAGCCCGCCAATCGGGTCGCAGGTCAGCCCGAGGTTGTGTTCCATGCCGATTTCCGCGGCGTTCTCCACTTGTTGCACGGTGCCGCCGAGCACTTCGCACAAGGCTCCGGCGGCCATCGAGCAGGCGACGCCGACTTCACCCTGACAGCCGACTTCGGCGCCGGAAATCGAGGCGTTTTCCTTGTACAGAATGCCGATGGCGGCGGCAGTGAGCAGAAAGCGCACCACCCCGTCGTCATTGGCGCCGGGGATAAAGCGCATGTAGTAATGCAGCACCGCCGGAATGATCCCGGCCGCACCATTGGTGGGCGCCGTGACCACGCGTCCGCCGTTGGCGTTTTCTTCATTGACGGCCAGGGCGTACAGGTTGACCCAGTCCAGCACCGACAGCGGATCGCGCAAGGACGATTCAGGGTTGCTGCACAATTGCCGATGCAGCGCTGCCGCCCGTCGTTTGACCTTCAAGCCACCGGGCAGGATGCCTTCATTACGGCAACCGGCGGCGACGCAGTCCTGCATGACCTGCCAGATCTTCAGCAGGCCGGCGCGGGTTTCCGCTTCCGGGCGCCAGGCGCTTTCGTTCGTCAACATCACCTGGCTGATCGACAGGCCGTATTTGGCGCAATGAGCGAGCAGGTCCTTGGCGCTTTTGAAAGGGAAGGTCAGGGGTGTGGCGTCTTCGACGATGCGGTCGGCGCCGGCAGCGTCCTCATCGACCACGAAACCGCCGCCGACCGAGTAGTACTCGCGGCTGCGGATCTGCAAACCCGCCGCATCGAAGGCGCGAAAAATCATGCCGTTGGGGTGGTAGGGCAACGGTTTGCGAATCATCGCCAGGTGTTCTTTCTCGTTGAACGCGATGCTGTGTTCGCCGAGCAGGTTCAAGCGTGCGTTGCTGCGAATCTCTTGCAGGCGCGCAGCGACGGTTTCGGTATCCACGGTGTCCGGGTGTTCGCCTTCCAGGCCCAGCAGCACAGCCTTGTCACTGCCGTGGCCTTTGCCGGTGGCGCCGAGCGAGCCGTACAGCTCGACCTTGACGCAGGTGGTGGCCGTCAGCAGCCCTTCACGGCGCAGGCCTTCGACGAAGCGCGCAGCGGCGCGCATCGGGCCGACGGTGTGGGAGCTGGAGGGGCCGATGCCAATCTTGAACAGGTCGAACACGCTTAACGACATGGTGGTTCTCCGGTTTCTTGTTATAGGAATAGGCGGAAAAATCTTGTGGGAAGACCTGATCCTGTAGGAGCTGGCTTGCCAGCGATGGCGGTGTGTCAGGCAACAGAGATGGAGACTGATCCACCCTCATTGCTGGCAAGCCAGCTCCCACAGAGATTTGTGGTGTTCTTGAGAGGGGCGAGTAGACCCCGCCCCCTCATTGGTTTAAGCGTAGCTTTCGATCGACGGGCAGGCGCAGACCAGGTTGCGGTCGCCGAACACGTTGTCGACGCGACCGACCGGCGGCCAGTACTTGCCTTCGATCAGCGACGCAACCGGGTAAACCGCTTGTTCGCGGCTGTACGGGTGCGACCACTCGCCCACCAGTTCCTTGGCGGTGTGTGGAGCGTTTTTCAGCGGGTTGTCGTCCTTGTCCAGGGTGCCGTTTTCCACCGCGCGGATTTCTTCGCGGATGCGGATCATGGCGTCGCAGAAGCGGTCCAGTTCTTCCTTGGATTCGCTTTCGGTCGGCTCGATCATCAGCGTGCCGGCCACCGGGAACGACATGGTCGGCGCGTGGAAACCGAAGTCGATCAGGCGCTTGGCCACGTCATCGACGCTGATGCCGCTGCTGTCTTTCAATGGACGCAGGTCGAGGATGCATTCGTGCGCCACCAGGCCGTTGCTGCCGGTGTACAGCACTGGATAGTGCTCTTCGAGACGACGGGAGATGTAGTTGGCATTGAGAATCGCCAGCTGCGAAGCGCGCTTGAGGCCCGCGCCACCCATCATGCGAATGTACATCCAGGTGATCGGCAGAATGCTCGCGCTGCCGAACGGTGCCGCGCAAACGGCGCCTTCCTTGCGCTCCATCTGCGCGTGGCCCGGCAGGAACGGCGCCAGGTGCGATTTCACACCGATCGGGCCGACGCCCGGGCCGCCACCGCCGTGCGGGATGCAGAAGGTCTTGTGCAGGTTCAGGTGCGACACGTCGCCGCCGAACTTGCCCGGCGCGCAAAGGCCGACCATGGCGTTCATGTTGGCGCCGTCGATGTACACCTGGCCGCCGTTGTCATGAACGATGCCGCAGATTTCGCGGATGCCTTCTTCGAACACGCCGTGGGTCGACGGGTAGGTGATCATCAGCGCGGCGAGGTGTTCGCGGTGCTCGATGGCCTTGGCGCGCAGGTCTTCGATGTCGACGTTGCCGCGGGCATCGCACGCGGTCACGACCACACGCATACCGGCCATCTGAGCGGTGGCCGGGTTGGTGCCGTGGGCCGACGACGGGATCAGGCAGATGTCGCGGCGGTCTTCGCCACGGCTCTGGTGGTAGGCACGGATCGCCAAGAGACCTGCGTATTCACCCTGGGAACCGGCGTTCGGTTGCAGCGAAACCGAGTCGTAGCCGGTCGCAGCGCACAGCATGGCTTCCAGTTCGTCGGTCAATTGCTGATAACCGGCGCTTTGCTCGGCCGGGGCGAACGGGTGCAGGGCACCGAATTCGGCCCAGGTCACCGGGATCATTTCGCTGGCGGCGTTGAGCTTCATGGTACACGAACCCAGCGGGATCATGGTGCGGTCCAGCGCCAGGTCCTTGTCCGCCAGTTTGCGCAGGTAGCGCATCAGCTCGGTTTCCGAGTGATAGCGGTTGAACACCGGGTGGCTGAGAATCGGCGACTGACGTACCAGCGCGGCCGGGATGGCGCTCTGCACCGAGGCGGCGAGGGCGGCGAAGTCCGGCAGGGCCTTGCCGTCGGACAGCAGGCTCCACAGGGTTTCAACGTCGGCCTGAGTGGTGGTTTCGTCCAGGGACAGGCCCAGGCGGTCGCCATCGACCACGCGCAGGTTGATGCGCTGGGCGTGCGCCTTGTCGTGCAGGGCGGCGGTTTGGGCGCCGGTCTTCACGGTCAGGGTGTCGAAGAAGTTCGCTTGCTCGACGTTCAGACCCAATGCGCTCAAGCCTTTGGCCAGGATCGCAGTCAGGTGGTGCACGCGATTGGCGATCTGCGTCAGGCCTTTCGGACCGTGGTACACGGCGTACATGCTGGCGATGTTGGCCAGCAGCACTTGCGCGGTGCAGATGTTCGACGTGGCTTTCTCGCGACGGATGTGTTGCTCGCGGGTCTGCATGGCCAGGCGCAGGGCCGGGTTGCCGAAACGGTCTACGGAAACACCGACCAGGCGGCCCGGCATGTCACGCTTGAAGGCGTCCCTGGTGGAGAAATAAGCGGCGTGCGGACCACCGAAGCCCAGCGGCACGCCGAAGCGCTGTGCGCTGCCGATGGCCACGTCGGCACCGAATTCGCCCGGTGCGGTCAGCACGGTCAGGGCCAGCAGGTCGGCCGCCACGGCGACGAGAGCGTTGGCGGCGTGGAAGCGTTCGGTCAGCTCGCGGTAATCGAACACGTCGCCGTTGCTTGCCGGGTATTGCAGCAGGGCGCCGAAGAACGGCGTCACGTCGGTCAGTTCACGTTCGTCGCCCACCACCACGTCGATGCCCAGAGGCTCGGCACGGGTGCGCAGCACGTCGAGGGTTTGCGGGTGGCAATGCACGGAGGCGAAGAATTGATGGCTGCCTTTGTTCTTGCTCAGGCGTTTGCAGAAGGTCATGGCTTCGGCAGCGGCGGTGGCTTCGTCGAGCAGCGAGGCGTTGGCGATCGGCAGGCCGGTGAGGTCGCTGATCAGGGTCTGGAAGTTCAGCAGCGCTTCGAGGCGGCCCTGGGAGATTTCTGGCTGGTACGGGGTGTAGGCGGTGTACCAGGCCGGATTTTCCAGCAGGTTGCGCAGGATCGGCGACGGCGTGTGGGTGCCGTAGTAACCCTGGCCGATGAAGGTCTTGAACAGCTGGTTTTTGCTCGCGATGGACTTGATCAAGGCCAGGGCATCGGCTTCGCTCAGGCCGTCTTCCAGGCCGAGGACGCTGGTGCCCTTGATGCTGTCGGGAATCACGCTGGCGCTCAGGGCTTCCAGGGAGTCGAAGCCGAGGCTGTTGAGCATGGCTTGCTCGTCACCGGCGCGCGGGCCGATGTGACGGGCGATGAATTCATTGGCGGTGGTCAAATTGATCCGGGTCATGTCAGTGCTCCTCAGGCTTCGGCTTGGGCTTTGATCAGGCGGTCGTAAGCGTCCTGGTTCAGCAGTTGGCCGACAGCGGAGGCATCGGCAGGTTTGAAACGGAAGAACCAGCCTTCGCCCAGCGGATCTTCGTTGACCAGTTCAGGGCTGCTGTCCAGCGCCGGGTTCACTTCCAGCACTTCGCCGTCCAGCGGCATGTACACGCCGCTGGCGGCTTTTACCGATTCCACGGTGGCGGCTTCGGCGCCTTTGTCGTAGGACTGCAGCTCAGGCAATTGAACGAAAACCACGTCGCCCAGGGCGTTCTGTGCGAAAGCGGTGATGCCGACCGTGACGCTGCCGTCAGCTTCGGTGCGCAGCCATTCGTGATCTTCAGTAAAACGCAACTCGCTCATGGAAACTCCTAAGGGGCCAGACTCGTCTGGTGGACGCGATTGAATGCTTGGGCGATGCCCTGGTTATGGAGAACTACATAGCAAGAACGCGGCCAACGTTGTTTTTTTGTTATTTATCAATGTTTTATGAGGTTTCGACAAAGGCTGAAATTTATTCGCTGTAGCGAAATCGATACGGCATGTGTCAATGATAAAAGCCGAGGTGGATCAAAGCCTTGCACAGGCGTGATCGGAGAGGGGTGTAGCGATATCGTGCCGCTGTAGCGCTTTCAGTACAGATGGAGGTCGTTTTTGGCGCAATTTTCCGGGTGACGGAGAACCTGTGGGAGCGGGCTTGCTCGCGAAAGCGTAGTGTCAGGCGACGATGTATTGACTGATGTACCGCCTTCGCGAGCAAGCCCGCTCCCACAGGGATCTGCGGTGGATTAGACACTGGGGCTCAAGCCTTGCCGGGAATCCCGTACTTGCGCAACCGATGGGCAATCGCGGTGTGGGAGGTTTGCAGGCGGGTCGCCAGTTGCCGGGTCGAGGGATAGCTGACGTAGAGTTTTTCCAGCAGGGTCTTTTCGAATTCGTCCATGGCCTGTTCCAGGCTGTCGACGTCATGGTCGCCCTGGCGGGCTACCGAAGTGCCGGCGATGTCGAGGTCGCCAATGTCCACCAGGCTGCTTTCGCAAATCGCCGCGGCGCGGAAGATCACGTTCTGCAATTGTCGTACGTTGCCCGGCCAGCGGTTGCCCAGCAGCGCCGGGTAAGTGCCCGGTGCCAGGCGACAGATCGGGCGCTGGATCTGCGCACAGGCCTGCTGCATGAAGTAGCGGGCCAGCAGCAGAATGTCCTGTCCGCGCTCGCGCAACGGCGGCACTTCAACATTCAGGACGTTGAGGCGATAAAACAGGTCTTCGCGGAACAGGCCTTCGCTGACCATTTTTTCCAGATCGCGGTGGGTTGCGCTGAGGATCCGCACGTTGACCTTGACCTCGCGGTCACCGCCGACCCGGCGAAAACTGCCGTCGTTGAGGAAACGCAGCAGCTTGGCTTGCAAATACGGTGACATCTCGCCGATTTCATCGAGAAACACCGTGCCCTGGTTGGCCAGCTCCATCAGCCCTGGCTTGCCGCCGCGTTGCGCGCCGGTGAAAGCGCCGGGGGCGTAGCCGAACAGTTCACTTTCGGCGAGGTTCTCTGGCAATGCCGCACAGTTCAACGCCAGAAAGGGTGAGCTGTGCCGGGCGCTGATGGCGTGGCAGGCACGGGCCACCAGTTCCTTGCCGGTGCCGGTTTCCCCCTGGATCAGCAGCGGCGCATCGAGGGCCGCCACCCGCTGGGCGCGCGCCTTGAGGGTGCGGATGACCGGGGACTCGCCGAGCAGTGCATCGAAACCTTCGGCATGGTCATGGTGCAGTGCGGAAAGACGTTCGCCGATGCGGTTCGGCTGGTACAGGGTCAGCAGGGCACCGGCGTCGGTGATCGGTGTGGCGTCGAGCAGGAAGGTCTGGCCATTGACGATGATTTCCCGCAGCGGCAGGCGAAAGCCTTGCTCGAGCAGGGCGTCGAGCAAGGCCGCGTCGGCAAACAGGTCGGCCACGCTTTCACCCCCCGGTTCGCGGCCGTACAGGGCGATCAACGCCGGGTTGGCCAGCAGCACCTTGCCGTCGCTGTCCAGTGCCAGCACCGGATCGGTCATGGCGGCCAGCAACGCGTCGAGCTGCAAGTGCCGACGCTGGCCGGGCAGGATGTCGACCACCGTCACCGCCTGCACGCCACGCACGCTGAACAGGGCATCGCGCAGTTCCTCGAGGACTTGCGGGCTCAGGGTCGGGGCGTCTATGTACACATTGGGCGGGACCATTTCCACCGCATCCAGGTTCAGATTGCGCCCGCCAAGCAGGGCCAGGACTTCCTGGGTGATACCGACGCGGTCGATGAAGCTGACGTGGATACGCATGGGGCGGTTTCGGGGTCTGCAGTGCGGAGGGTGGCAAGTATGCCTTGGGGCGGGCTAATGGTGAAATCCTGCGCGGGATTTCCTGACGACGACAATCCCCTGTGGGAGCGGGCTTGCCCGCGATGACGGCGGTAGATCTGGCATTGATGTGACAGATATACCGCTATCGCGGGCAAGCCCGCTCCTACAGGAATGCGGGGCTACTCGAATTTCTCGAGATCTATCGGGTCGCCGGATTTCATATTCAGTTGCTTGCGGATGTCTTCGAACATCAGGTCGTAATGTTCGTGTGACGAACCAATGGCGATTTTTTCTTTGGGAATGCCATATTTCTCGGCGATTTTCGTCACATTGCTGGCGAAGTTGTAGGCTTCCTCCTTGGGCAGGAAGAAGGGCTCCTTCAGGTCCTTGCCCTGAATGCTGCCATGCATGGTGAACTGAATGCCTTTTTCCCCTTTGGGGTTCTTGCTGACTTCATAGTCGAGGTGGATGTTGTAGCTCACATCATCTTTGTTCAGCGCATGGCGCTCGATGTGCAAGCGACCTGGATCAAACATTGCCATAAACGCCTCTCTCTACAAGTAAGTAATGCCGGCGGTCGCCGTGCTGATGCGCGTACCGGCCTTGCCCTGGACGATCGCTTCGATGTCCGCGAGCGAGCCGATCACCGCCACTTTTCCAGTATGGCGCGCGAATTCGCAGGCTGCCTGCACCTTCGGTCCCATGGAGCCGGCGGCGAAGCCGAGTTTTTCCATTTCGTCGGGGTGCGCCTGGGCGATGGCTTTCTGCGTGGGTTTGCCAAAGTCGATGAAAGCGGCGTTGACGTCGGTGGCAATCACCAGCAGATCGGCTTCAAGCTGTTCGGCCAGCAGCGCCGAGCACAGATCCTTGTCGATGACCGCTTCGACGCCCTCGAGTTTTCCGGGCGAGGTATACATGGTCGGAATGCCGCCGCCACCGGCGCAGATCACGATGCTGCTTTTTTCCAGCAGCCATTTGATCGGACGGATTTCGAAGATGCGCTTGGGTTTCGGGCTGGCGACCACGCGGCGGTACTTGTCGCCGTCCGGAGCAATAGCCCAGCCTTTTTCGGCGGCGAGTTGTTCCGCCTCGGCCTTGCTGTAGACCGGGCCGATGGGCTTGGTCGGGTTCTTGAAGGCCGGGTCATTGGCATCGACTTCGACCTGGGTCAGCAGGGTCGCGAAGGGCACTTCGAAGTCCAGCAGGTTGCCCAGTTCCTGTTCGATGATGTAGCCGATCATGCCTTCGGTCTCGGCGCCGAGTACGTCCAGCGGGTAGGGCGAAACCGAGGTGTAGGCCGCCGCCTGCAATGACAGCAGGCCGACCTGGGGGCCATTGCCGTGGGCAATGACCAGTTGGTTGCCGGGATGGATCTTGGCGATCTGTTCGGTGGCGATCCGGATGTTGGCGCGCTGGTTGTCAGCGGTCATCGGTTCGCCGCGGCGGAGCAGGGCATTACCGCCCAGAGCAACGACGATACGCATGGTGTCAGTCCTTCTAAAAGAGAAGTAAACGGGCGAACTCCGTCTCCTGTGGGAGCTGGCTTGCCAGCGATGGGATCACCGCGGTCTATCTGAAACACCGAGGTGCGGCCATCGCTGGCAAGCCAGCTCCCACAAGGAGCCGGTCGGCCGTTACAGGTCAGCCAGCGTCGACACCAGAATCGCCTTGATGGTATGCATGCGGTTTTCCGCTTGCTCGAAGGCGATGCAGGCCGGCGACTCGAACACGTCATCGGTCACTTCGATGCCGTTGCTCAGGTGCGGGTACTGCTCGGCAATCTGCTTGCCGACTTTGGTATCACAGTTGTGGAACGCCGGCAGGCAGTGCATGAACTTGGTGCGCGGGTTGCCGGTGGCTTTCATCAGTTCGGCGTTGACCTGGTACGGCAGCAGTTGCTGGATGCGTTCGGCCCAGGCTTCAACCGGTTCGCCCATCGACACCCAGACATCGGTGTGGATGAAGTCGACGCCCTTGACCGCCGCTTTCGGGTCTTCGGTGAGGGTGATGCGCGCGCCGCTTTCTTCGCCGTACTGTTTGCAGCGGGCGACCAGGTCGTCCGCCGGCCACAGGGCTTTTGGCGCGCAGATGCGCACGTCCATGCCGAGCTTGGCGCCGATCAGCAACAGCGAGTTACCCATGTTGTTGCGCGCGTCGCCGAGGTAGGCGTAGCTGATTTCGTGGATCGGTTTGTCGGCGTGTTCACGCATGGTCAGCACGTCGGCAATCATTTGTGTCGGGTGATACTCGTCGGTCAGGCCGTTGAACACCGGTACGCCGGCGAACTTGGCCAGCTCCTCGACGATTTCCTGCTTGAAGCCACGGTACTCGATGGCGTCGTACATGCGCCCGAGCACGCGGGCGGTGTCCTTCATGCTTTCCTTGTGGCCGATCTGCGAGGAGTTCGGGTCGATGTAGGTGACGTTGGCGCCCTGGTCGTAGGCTGCAACTTCGAACGCGCAACGGGTGCGGGTCGAGGTTTTTTCGAAGATCAGCGCGATGTTGTTGCCCTTGAGATGCTGCTGTTCGGTGCCGGTGTACTTGGCACGCTTGAGGTCGCGGGACAGGTCGAGCAGGTAGCGCAATTCGCGAGGGGTGTGGTGTTCCAGGCTCAGCAGATTGCGGTTATGGATATTGAACGCCATTTTGGATCTCCTAAGGTGTCGGTTATCCTCTTGGTCCGTGCATGCCCTGGGGTAGAGGGCAGCGCGGGCCAAGGTAATAGGTTAGTAGTCGATCGGGTCGCGGATGATCGGGCAGGTCATGCAGTGGCCGCCGCCCCGTCCCCGGCCGAGTTCGCCGGCGCTGATGGTGATGACCTCCACCCCGGCCTTGCGCAGCAGGGTATTGGTGTAGGTATTGCGGTCGTAGCCGATGACCACGCCCGGCTCCACGGCCACCACGTTGTTGCCGTCGTCCCATTGCTCGCGTTCGGCGGCGAAGCTGTTGCCGCCGGTCTCCACCACGCGCAACGCTTTGAGGTTGAGAGCCTGGGCGACGGTGTCGAGGAAGTTGGTGTCTTCGCGACGGATGTCGATGCCGCCTGCCTTGCTTTCATCAGGGTGCAGGGTGAAGGCGACAATCTGGTTCACCACTTCCGGGAAGATCGTGACGAGGTCGCGATCGCAGAAGCTGAACACGGTGTCCAGGTGCATCGCCGCGCGGGATTTCGGCAGGCCGGCGACTATCACTTTCTCGACGGCCTTGTTCTTGAACAGGTTCACCGCCAGTTGGGCAATGGCCTGGCGCGAGGAGCGTTCGCCCATGCCGATCAACACCACGCCGTTGCCGATCGGCATCACATCACCGCCCTCAAGGGTGGCGTTGCCGTGGTCCTTGTCCGGGTCGCCGTACCAGATCTGGAAGTCGGCGTTGGTGAACTCGGGGTGGAATTTGTAGATGGCGGTGGTCAGCAGGGTCTCCTGACGGCGCGCCGGCCAGTACATCGGGTTGAGGGTGACGCCACCGTAGATCCAGCAGGTGGTATCGCGGGTGAACTGGGTGTTGGGCAGCGGCGGCAGGATGAAGCTGGAGTGGCCGAGGAAGTCGCGGAACATCTCGATGGCCTTGCCGCCGAAACTGGTCGGTAAGTCGTCGCCCGATACGCCGCCGATCAGGAACTCGGCGATGTGACGTGGTTCCAGGCTGCGCAGCCACGAGGCGGTTTCGTTGATCAGGCCCAGGCCCACCGAGTTGGCGGTGATCTTGCGTTCCAGAATCCAGTCCAGGGCTTCGGGAATGGCGACGATGTCGGTCAGCAGGTTGTGCATTTCCAGCACATCGACGTTACGTTCGCGCATCTTGGTGACGAAGTCGAAGTGGTCGCGCTTGGCCTGGGCCACCCACAGCACGTCATCGAACAGCAGTTCGTCGCAGTTGTTCGGGGTCAGCCGCTGATGGGCAAGTCCTGGGGAGCAAACCATGACTTTGCGCAGTTTGCCGGCTTCGGAATGGACGCCGTACTTAACTTTTTCCGTGGTCATTACAGTGATCCTCCAGATGACAAAACAATTGCATTACAGGGTCAGGAAGCCGTCGTAGAGGCCGTAGGCCGCCACCACGGCGCCGACGACCACCGCAGCGAAAATCAGCTTCTCGACGTTGGTGAAAACCGGTTTGTTGATTTCCAGCTTGGCCTTGGCGAACAGGATCACGCCGGGGGCGTAGAGCAGGGCGGACAGCAGCAGGTATTTGGTGCCGCCGGCATAGAGCAGCCAGACCGCATAGACCAGGGCCACGGCGCCGATGATGAGATCTTTCTGCCGACCGCCGGGCGCGCCCTCGTAGGTTTCGCCCCGCACGGCCAACAGCAGTGCGTAGGCCGCCGACCACAGGTAAGGCACCAGGATCATCGAGGTGGCGAGGTAGATCAGCGACAGGTAGGTACTGGCCGAGAACAAGGTGATGATCAGGAAGATCTGCACCATGGCGTTGGTCAGCCACAGGGCATTGACCGGTACATGGTTGGCGTTTTCGCGGCGCAAAAACGCCGGCATGGTGTGGTCCTTGGCCGCGGCGAACATGATCTCCGCACACAGCAGCACCCACGACAGCAACGCCCCCAGCAGCGAGATGATCAGGCCGACGCTGATCAGCACTGCACCCCAGTGCCCGACCACATGCTCCAGCACCGCCGCCATCGACGGGTTCTGCAGTTTGGCCAGTTCCGGCTGAGTCATGATCCCCAGCGACAGCACGTTCACCAGGACCAAAAACAACAGTACGGTGACAAAGCCGATCACGGTGGCTTTACCCACGTCGCTGCGTTTTTCCGCGCGGGCCGAAAAGATGCTCGCGCCTTCGATGCCGATGAACACCCACACGGTGACCAGCATCATCTTGCGCACCTGGTCCATCACGCTGCCCAGGTCCGGGTTCTTGAGCCCCCAGATGTCGGCGGTGAAGATGTCCAGTTTGAAGGCGAACAACGCGATCAACATGAACAGCACCAGCGGCACGATCTTGGCGACGGTGGTCACCAGGTTGATGAACGCCGCTTCCTTGATGCCTCGCAGTACGAGGAAATGCACGGCCCAGAGCAGCACCGAGGCACCGATCACGGCGGCAGGGGTATTCCCCTCCCCGAATATCGGAAAGAAGTAGCCGAGTGTGCTGAACAACAGGACGAAGTAACCGACGTTGCCCAGCCAGGCACTGATCCAGTATCCCCAGGCGGACGAGAAGCCCATGTAGTCGCCGAAACCGGCCTTGGCGTAGGCGTAGACCCCGCCGTCCAGGTCGGGTTTGCGATTGGCCAGGGTCTGGAACACGAATGCCAGGGTGAGCATACCGACGGCGGTGATTGCCCAACCGATCAGAATGGCACCGACATCGGCACTGGCGGCCATGTTTTGCGGCAAGGAAAAGATCCCGCCACCAATCATCGAACCGACGACTAATGCAACCAGTGCGCCGAGTTTGAGTTTTCCGGGAGCTTCAGACATTGCATGACTCCAATGCAGGAGAAGAGAGGCAACAGACTAATTCCGTTGGCTATCCAATCAGCTGACTTGGATCACTAAATGAGAGCGTTCCCAGTCTCATGGCGGAGTGCTATCACTTGCAAGGCGGCTGCTTGTAATGCTTGATCTAGAGCCTTTTTAGTGAATTATTTCAGTACTTTTGTGTTTTGTTTCGAATTATGACGCTAGTTGGTTTTTCAGAATTCGCCAATCTTCTTCACGGGTTTTTTGTACGAAATGGATGTATTGGAAAAGCGTATACAACAAATGATTATATCGGCGCCTTTAATAGCCGTTTTGTGCAAGTAAAAAGACATATATTGGCGTTATCCAATAAACGTTATTACGCTTCAACGGTTTAGTTGACGCCCGATATGTGACGATCTCGCGGCAGTGGTCGCCCCCCGGAAAAATGGAGATGCAACGATGTCGCAATCACCGAACAAGCTTCGCCTGAGCGCATTGATCGCCCTGGTGGTGGGTTCGATGATCGGCGGCGGGATCTTTTCCCTGCCGCAAAACATGGCGGCCAGGGCCGATGCCGGGGCGATCCTGATCGGTTGGGCGATCACCGCCGTCGGCATGCTGACCCTGGCGTTCGTGTTCCAGACCCTGGCCAATCGCAAGCCGGAGCTGGAGTCCGGGGTGTATGCCTATGCCAAGGCCGGGTTCGGCGACTACATGGGCTTCTCGTCCGCCTGGGGGTACTGGATCAGTGCCTGGCTGGGCAACGTCGGCTATTTCGTGCTGCTGTTCAGCACCCTTGGTTATTTTGTTCCGGTCTTTGGCGAAGGCAACACGCCGATCGCCATCGCCTGCGCTTCGCTGCTGCTCTGGACCGTGCATTTTGTGGTGATGCGCGGGATCAAGGAGGCGACGTTCATCAACCAGGTGACCACCGTGGCCAAGATCGTGCCGTTGATCATGTTCATCGTGATTGCCGCCGTTGCGTTCCAGGCGGACATCTTTACCCTCGATATCTGGGGGCGTAACAACCCGGAATTCGGCAGTGTGATGAATCAGGTTCGGCACATGATGCTGGTCACCGTGTTCGTGTTCATCGGTATCGAGGGGGCCAGTGTCTATTCCGCCCGGGCGGAGAAACGTTCCGACGTGGGCCGGGCGACGGTGATCGGGTTCATTGGGGTATTGGCACTGTTGGTGCTGGTGAACGTGCTGTCGCTGGGGATCATGACCCAGCCGGAACTGGCGAAACTGCAGAACCCCTCGTTGGCGGCGGTGCTTGAGCATATCGTCGGCCCCTGGGGCGCATTGCTGATCAGCGTCGGCCTGGCGATCTCGCTGTTGGGGGCGTTGCTGTCCTGGGCGCTGTTGTGCGCCGAAATTCTGTTCGCCACGGCGAAAGACAAGACCATGCCGGCATTCCTGACCAGGGAAAATGCCAACCGTGTGCCGGTCAATGCAATGTGGCTGACCAACTCGATGATCCAGTTGTTCCTGCTGATCACGCTGTTTTCCGCCGGCACCTACACCAGTCTGATTTACCTGGCGTCATCGATGATTCTGGTGCCGTACCTGTGGTCGGCGGCCTATGCGGTGTTGTTGTGCGTGCGCGGGGAAACGTACCAGCAGGCAACCGCCGAGCGCAGCAAGGATTTGCTGGTTGGCGTCATCGCCTTGAGTTACGCGGTGTGGTTGCTGTACGCCGGTGGCCTGAAGTATTTACTGCTGTCGGCGTTGCTGTATGCGCCGGGTGTGATCCTGTTTGCCAAGGCCCGCCATGAACAGGGCATGCCATTGTTCACGACGCTCGAGAAAGGCATTTTCACCGCGGTCATCGGCGGCGCCGGGCTGGCGGCCTATGGGCTGTATAGCGGGTTGCTGAGTCTGTGAAGCTGTTGCTGGCGTATCAGCCGCCTTATGACTGGCCGGCCATGCTGGGATTTTTGTCGGCTCGGGCGATTGCAGGACTGGAAACGGTTGCTGACGGCGCCTACTGGCGCAGCATCGATCTGAAGGGGATGCATGGCAGTTTTTCTATCCGGCCTGCCACGTCTGACGCCCTTGAGCTGACGCTGGACTTTCCCGACCCGAGCGCCGTGCCCGACATCGTCGCAAGCGTGCGGCGGATGTTCGATCTAGATGCCGACCTCGCCCCGATCCATCGGCATTTAACGCTTGATCCGCTGATGGCGCGGTTGATTGCCGAGCGTCCCGGATTGCGTGTGCCGGGGGCGTGGGACGGGCTGGAACTGGCGATCCGCGCGGTGCTGGGGCAGCAGATTACGGTGGCGGCGGCGATCCGCCTGGCGGGGAAACTGGTAGCGCAATATGGCGCTCCGCTGGGTAATCCGTTGCCGGGCTTGAGCCATGTATTCCCCACGGCTGACGTGTTGGCGGGGGCAGACCTGGCTGCGCTGGGCATGCCGAAAAGCCGCGGGCGGACCTTGTCGGGTGTGGCTCGGGCATTGCTCGATGACCCGCGATTGTTCGAGCCCGGCCGGGAGGGGGGCGTAGCGCGGTTGCTGGCGTTGCACGGGATTGGTGACTGGACGGCGCAGTACATTGCGTTGCGACAGTTGCGGGAGATGGATGGATTTCCCAATGGCGATGTGGGGCTGGTCAATGCGTTGGCGGCACTGGAGGGGGGGCCGGTGACGGCGAAGCAGCTGTTGGCGCGGGCTGAAGGGTGGCGGCCTTATCGAGGGTATGCGGCGCAGGTGCTGTGGACTTCGTTGAGTCGGGTGGACTGAGTTGATCCGGAATTTGTATCGATAATCCTGACGCCTTCGCGGGCAAGCCCGCTCCCACAGGTGATCGCAATAAAATGTGGGAGCGGGCTTGCTCGCGAAGGCGATCTGACGGTCACCACCACTGCGCGGGATGTGAACCCAGTTCCGTTGCCGGCAGCGCCCATTGCAACGGCGTCGCGGTGATCTTCAGCGGCACCTGCAACCGATGCGCCGGCCCCCAGGACGTTTGCTCCACCAGCGTCCCCAGATCCTGTTGATCTTCGCCACGCAACGACTCGTCCGGGCCGGGCCCATGCTCGATCAACAACTTCGCGGTGCGCGCCAACGACAATCGCGCCGAGCCGCCCATCCCGCTGCTCAGGCGTCCGGCCAACAACCTGATCGCACTGGCCGCCATCAAATACCCGGTGGCGTGATCGAGTGCCTGCACTGGCAATGGCGTCGGCTTGTCCGCCGACTTCCAGCGCATGCCCGCTTCGGCAATGCCACTGCTCATCTGTACCAGGCTGTCGAAGCCCCGACGATTTTGCCAGGGGCCACTCCAGCCATAGGCGTTGAGGCAAACATCAATCAGGCCGGGGTTCAGTTGCCGACGCTGATTCGTGCCCAAGCCAAGTCGCTCCAGCGCATCGGCACGATAGCCGTGGAGCAGAATGTCGGCGTCCTTGAGCAGGGATTCGAATACGCCGCGGTCGGACTTGTCGCTCAGATCAAGACGCGCGCAACGTTTTCCCAACGTGACTTCCGGCACCACCCCCGGCTCGTTCCAGGTCGGCGGATCGATGCGCAGGACATCGGCGCCCAGGCCTGCCAGAAAGCGGCTGGCGATGGGACCGGCCAGTACCCGGGTCAAGTCCAGCACCTTGATGCCGGCCAGTGGTCGAGCCACTGAACCTGTCCACGGTTTGTGGCTCTGGCTTGGGTGGTTGGCGAACAGAACCAAGGGTTCGGCATTCACTGCCTGGCCTTGAGGATGGGCCTGCCATTGGTCCCAGGTGCGCATTTCGGCGGCACAGCCACCGGCATCGACCACCGCCTGTTCCAGCTCGCTTTTCGCCCATTGCGCCACTTTGCCGGCCATCGCCGGGCGGTCGGTACAGGCACCGAGCACGCGTTCGGCAGCGGCGCGGTGATGGGGCGCGTTGGTGTGCAGGCGAATCCAGCCGTCGCGGGTGGCGTAGTCACCGGCCACCGGGTCCCACAGCGGCGGAACGCTCCAGCCTATCGGGCGAATCGAGGTCGCGAACCAGAAGGACGCCAGGCGTCGGTCAACTTCAAGGTCGGGCAGGCGTCCGGTCTGTTGGTGCAGCAGTTCGCTGGCGGCCTGGCCGGCGGCGGCGATGCTCGCGCAAGCCAGCTCGGTGACGGCAAATGCCGAGGGCAGGGCGCCCGTGGCGGTGAACGAGATCGGGGTGTTGGGCAAGCCGAGCGCGGCTTGAATGGACGTGAGCAGATCAGTCATTGAAGGCCCTCCGGAGCGAGAGGCCGAGCATAGACCAAAAAAACTGCAGTCCAGATGAATTCCTTTGTAGGAGCTGGCTTGCCAGCGATGGCGGACTGGCATTCAACGACCCTGTCGAATGAAAGATCGCTATCGCTGGCAAGCCAGCTCCTACAAGGTGCGGCGGGGTTATACGCGGAACTGATCCATCAATTTCATCTGGTGGGTGGTCAGGGTGTTGAGCTGGCTGCTGATCTGCGCCGACTCGGTGGCCTGGCCGGTCAGGGTTTCGGTGACGGTGCGGATCGCCGAGACATTGCGGTTGACCTCTTCGGCGACGGCGCTTTGCTGCTCGGCGGCGCTGGCGATTTGCAGGTTCATGTCGCTGATCACGGTGACCGCGTCGCTGATTTTACTCAGGGCCTGGACCGCCTGCTGGATCTGCCCGGCGTTGCTGTGGGCCTGGGTCTGGCTCGAGTGCATGGTGGCGACCACACCGCGGGTGCCGGACTGGATGCGTTCGATCACCAGGCGAATTTCCTCCACCGAATCCTGGGTGCGTTTGGCCAGGTTGCGCACTTCATCGGCGACCACCGCAAAGCCGCGACCGCTTTCGCCGGCACGGGCCGCTTCAATCGCCGCGTTGAGTGCTAGCAGGTTGGTTTGCTCGGCGATGCTGCGGATCACTTCCAGTACCGAGCCGATCTGTTCGCTGTTCACCGCCAAGGCTTCGACTTCGGTCACGGCCTTGCTGACTTCGTCGGCCAGTTGATTGATGTCGCGGGTACTGCGTTCGATGATTGACATGCCGTCGCGGGCCGACTGGTCGGCACCCTTGGCGGCGTTGGCCGCGTTCGAGGCGCTGTTGGCGACATCGTGGGCCGTGGCGCTCATTTCGTTGGACGCGGTAGCGACCTGGTCGATTTCGCGGAACTGCACTTGCATGCCTTCACTGGTCTGGCGGGCGATTTCCGAAGACTGGTCGGCCGTGCCACGGGCATCGGTGATGCTTTGCTTGATCTGCGCGATGGTCGGTTGCAGCTTGTCGAGGAAGCGGTTGAACCAGCTCACCAGTTCGCCCAGTTCGTCCTGCTTGCTGTAGTGCAGGCGCTGGGTCAGGTCACCGTCGCCACTGGCGATCGCCTTGAGCATTTGCGCCACGCTGTTGATCGGTCGGGTCACGCCGGACGCGGTAAGCCACATCAGCAGCAGGCCGACCACACCGGCAACCACTGCCACCGACAAGGCCTTGATCGTGCCGCTTTGCTGGGCATCGTCGAGTACCGCTTGCAGCTTCACCGAGTCGGCCAGCAGCACTTGTTTGGGCAAGTCGATCACCACGGCCCAGGCCTTGGCATCGGCAATCGGGCTGACCGGGTACACCGCACGGATCAGGTCGCCTTGCTGGAGAATCTTCGGTGCACCGCTGCCAAGCAGTTGCAGGATGTCCTTGCCGTCGGCACCCAGGGTGTCGCCGATGCTCTTGCCGACTTTACCGGCCTCGACACTGTAGGCGGCCAGCACCCCAGTGCCGGAAACGATGAGCATGTGCCCGGCACTGTTGAACAGGTCGCGCTGAGAGTCGACCGCCGCCGCTTGAAGGGCGTCGAGGGCGATGTCGATACCGACCACGCCAATGGACTTGCCGTCCACCAGCAGCGGTACGGAAATGGTGGTCATCAACACTTCCTTGCCGCCGACAGTATCGGCGTAGGGGTCGAGCAGGCAGGTGCGCTTGCTGTCCCGAGGGCAGGTGTACCAGACGTTGTACGGCGTGCCGCTGAGGTTCAGGGTGGTCTTGGTCATGTCCTCTTCGACCATGATCGTGTTGAGGGCATCACCCCCGGCGCGGCTCCAGTACGTAGCGAAACGACCGGCCTCGTTGGATTGACGGGCGGCGTCGTTGACGAACTCGCTGTCCTTGCCGTCCAGGCCGTTGGGTTCGAATGCCAGCCAGATGCCCAGCACCTTGCCGTTGCGTTCGAAGGCGGTTTTCAGGCTCTGGTTCAACTCTTCACGCAAGGCGCCGGGCTCGAGCGAACGCTTGGCGGCCAGGTTGCGCATGTCCTTGATCTGATCCGCCAGGGCGGTCACCACCGTCAGGGTTTCACCGAACGTCTTCTGCACCCGCACCGCTTGTTCGGCGGCCTTGGCCAGCAGCAGGTCCTGCACACTGGCGGTGAGCATTCTAGTGCTGGAATCGCTGACCAGATCATCGTTCTGGTTGGTCTGGTAGATGTTCATGCCCACTATCAGGGCGACTACCCCCAGCAGGCACAGACCGGAGAGCAGGACGATTTTCAGGCGGATGGACAGTGAGTCGAACATAGGGCGAACTCGCGAATGGATGAAGTGTTGGCTGTGAGCCGTTGCGGCTCACTCGCTAAATCCATTTAGCGCCGATCAATGCACATCGGCGTGAAGGCCAGGTTACATGAATGGGCTGCCGACGAACGGTAGGGGTTGAACGTTTGCGCAGAAAAATGTGCCGAAAATGGGGATAAAAAGAGGAAAAAACGCGGGGTGATTTCAGGAAGGTT
The DNA here is from genome assembly GCF_053628995.1 of Pseudomonas sp. AP3_22 TE3818. NCBI lineage: Bacteria > Pseudomonadati > Pseudomonadota > Gammaproteobacteria > Pseudomonadales > Pseudomonadaceae > Pseudomonas > Pseudomonas sp. AP3_22 TE3818. Next base: position 1,464,125 of record NZ_JBRJHL010000001.1, read on the forward strand.
GCGGCAACGATTCCGGCCGAGACCAGATCCACAGGTTGCCCAGTCCCATCCCGGCAATCGCCAGATAGATCGGCCAGCCGTGATCGAGCATCACCAGCATCAGACCGGCACATAACAGCATGCTGACAGTGGCGCTGATTTTTGCCCGGCGCACGATGACCTTGCCGTTGCGCCAGTTATGGAGGATGGGACCGAACAGCCGGTGGTTTTCCAGCCAGGCACTCAGGCGCGGCGAACTGCGGGTCGCGGCCCAGGCGGCCAGCAGAATGAACTCGGTGGTTGGCAGACCGGGAATGACGATCGCGATCAGGCCGATGCCCAGGCTGACATAGGCCAGCAGGCCGAAGAGGAGGCGGGAGAGTCTGGAAGAGGTGGGCATGGGCTCAAGGCAGGTGTTGAGGCTTGATCGGGATCTAGCGGACTTGCTCGGACCCTGTGGGAGCGGGCTTGCCCGCGATAGCAATTTACAATTCAGCATCTCTATTGGATGCGAAGCCGCCATCGCGGGCAAGCCCGCTCCCACAGGGGTTAGATGTCTCAGGCCGGTTCGGCAGTTGTCGAATAAGCCTGCTCCAGCAACACCGTGAAGCGGTTGAACGCGTCGAGGGCGCCTTTTTCCACGTCGGCTTCTTCCTGGGCGCTGAACTCAAGGCCGTCCAGGGTTCTGACGAAGCGCTTCCAGCCTTCCGCGCGGCCGCCGGCCGGTTCGCCGAGGTGACGGGCGCCGAAGGTTTCGCTCAGGCCAAGGCCCATGGCATGCTTGATCAGGAACGCTGCACCGAGCTTCGAGCCTTCGGAGACGAAGATCCAGCCCAGGGCCTCGGCCTTGCTCGGGTTCTTCAGGGCACCGGCGACAGGTGCCGGTACGTCGGTGTCCAGGTCCGCCAGGTCGGCCTTGGCCGCATCGGCGCGGCAGCGGGCCGGCAGGTCCGGCACGATGGCGGTCAGTTCGGCGTCGTTGTACAGCGACACCAGTTCCGACTGGAACAGGTACTGCGCCACCACGAAACGGGCGAAACTGGCCTGGGTTTCAAACGGGGAGTGGGCCTTCACCAGGGCATCGAGCTTGCTGTGCGGCTCGTGGGTGATCTGGTTCAAACGCTGCGAACGCAGGTTGGGGCGTTGTTCGGTGGCCGGGGTAGTCATGGCAATTCCTTGAAGAATTAAGAGGCGCTTGGTAACGAGACGAACAGGAGGGCGCCTGACAGTAAAAAATCCTCGCCGGGCGGCTTGTTGAAACCGCTCGGCGAGATGAGCGGATCAGATATCCCAGATCAGGTTGACCGCGAAGTTGCGACCCGGCTGGGTCAGGCGATCGAGGTTGGCCGGTTGGGTCACCGAGGCTTCGCCGACACTGTCGTAACCGCGCACGTCATCCCACAGCCAGTACTTCTTGTCGGTCAGGTTGTAGACGCCGCCGCTGACGGTCACGTCGTCGGTCACCTTGTAGAACGCGCTCAGGTCCAGAATGCCGAAGCCCGGGGTCTTGAACTGGGTGCTGGTGCCGTCCGGGGTCTTGAAGGTGCTGCTGTCGACGCGGTCCTTCTTCTTCACCAGTGTCCAGTTGAGCAAACCGCCGTAGGTGTCCTGCTCGTAACCGAGGCCGAACACACCGGTCAGCGGGTTGACGCTGTTGAGCGGCTCGCCGCTGTCGTCGTTGCGACCGTAGGCATAGGCCACCGAGCCCTGGGTGTACAGGCCTTGCGGCGCGCCGAAGGCGTCGAGGTTCAGGCGTCCCTTGACCTCGGCACCCTTGATGGTGGCGTGCTTGATGTTGTTGCTCTGGAACGTGGTCTCGGTGTAGCCGGGCGTGATGGCGTTCTCGTCGATGAAGTCGCGGTATTTGTTGTAGAACACGGCTACGTCAAACGAACCCTGCTCGAAGTTGCCGCGCAAACCGGTCTCGTAGCTTTTGCTCTTTTCCGGTTCGAGGTCCGGATTAGGCGCGACCCGATAGCCGCCGGCGAGGTTTTCGAAACGTCCGTACAACGCCTTGGCGGTCGGGGTGCGGAAGCCTTCGGCGTATTGGCCGTACCAGGTGTAGTTATCGTTGAAGCTGTAGGTGGTGCCGAACTTCGGCGACAGGCGATGCCAGGTCTTGGTCTCGTCGCTCACCGTGCCGTTGCCGCTCTGGTCGGCAGTGGCCAGGAACTCTTCGGTGATGTGCGGCTTGAGCTGGATGTAGTCGTAGCGTGCACCGGGCAGGAAGGTCCAGTTGCCCCAGTTGATCTGATCCTGGGCGAACAGGGCGTAGCTGTTGATGGTCGGGTCCGGGAAGTCACTGGCCGGAGTCAGCGTATCGGGGGCGCTAGGGGCGCCGATGACCCGGCAGGCGCCGGCCACGGTCAGGCAGGTGCCGGTACCGGTACGCAGGCCGGTGATTTTGTCCTGCTTGATGGTGGTGCCATAGGTGACGAGGTGTTCGGTGTCGGCAATGGCAAACGACTTGTCGACCTGGGCATCGAATACCCATTGGCGATCCTTGTAAGTGGTATCGCGGTTACGCAGCACGGTCCGCGACGGCGCGTAGATTTCTTCGGTGGTCTGGTCGGTCTTGGCGATCTGGTAGTTCAGCGTCCACTTGATGTTGTCAGCCAGTGCACTGTCCAGGCCGAAGCTGTGTTCCAGGCCAAAGCGTTCGCGGGTGATCGTGTCGTTGCCGGTGCGGGACTTGTAGAAGCCGAAACCGCGTCCGGCATTGAACGGGCCGCCCACCGCGCTCAATTGATTGGTGTCGCGGTCGTCCTTGTAGTGCTCGTAGGTCAGGCCCAGGCGCGCGTCGTCGGCGTAATCCCAGCCCAGTTTTGCCAGCACGCTGGTGGTGCGAGCGTCCTGGGGGTTGGCTTCAGTACGGTTCAGGCCAGTGCCGCCGGTTTCGCCATAGGACTCTGTTTCATGACCGTTGCGTTGACTGAAGTGCAACAGGCCATCGAACTCGCCGCTGCGGCCGGCGACGGTGCCGGACGTCAGCCAGCTTTCGTCGGCGGAGCTGTAGCCGGTTTTCAGGCGGGCACCGACATCCTTGCCCGGTTTGATGATGTCGTCCGGGTCCAGCGTGTAGTAGCTGACGGCACCGCCAATGGCGTTGCTGCCATACAGCACCGACGCCGGGCCCCGGAGGATTTCCACGCGCTTGACGATTTCCGGGTCGACATAGTTGCGGTTGGTCTGGGCATACGGGCCGTTGAAGAAACCGTCGGGCACCTGCACCCCGTCGACCTGGGTCAGCACGCGGTCGCCATCGATGCCGCGAATGTTGTAGCCGGTGATGCCGGCGCGCTGGCCTGCACCGCCTACCGAAACACCGGGTTCGTAGCGCACCAGTTCCTTGATGGTGTTCACGTTGTTGCGGTCCAGATCTTCGCGCGTGTAGACAGAGACCGTGCTCGGTACGCTGTTCACATCCTGCTCGTTACGGGTGGCGCTGATGGTGACCTGATCCAGATTGAGGGCACTGCTAGCGCTGCGCTTTTCCAGCACGATGTTGCTATTGCCCAGTTTGCGATAACTCAGGTTGGTCCCCACCAACAAGCGATCCAGGGCTTTCTCCGGCGACAGCGAACCACGGACGCCCGGTGACGCCACACCTTGCGCCAGCTCCGACGACACGCCGACCTGCCAGCCGGTCACGGCGGTAAAGGCATTGAGTGCCGATACCAGAGACTGTTGGGGAATGGCGAACGCGTAGTCGCCCATTTTGCGAGTCGATGGCTCGGTGGCGATGGCGGCCATGAGCGGTGCGGCACCGGCCATCAGGATGGCAGCGGTCAGCAGCGACAGCATGCGGGAAGGTGAAGTGGCTGGGCGGGTGAGGCGAGAGGACATCGATAGCGCTCCGTGTCGCACGAATCTTTATAGGTGCTGATTGGCATGGATAGATGCGAATCAATTGCATTGGCTATAACGAGACGTACAGGGTTTGGCTATCGAGTAAAAATAATTCTCATTCAGTTCAAGATGACCAGCGCCGGGAGTTCCTGGAGCCGTGCCGAGGTGATGTGGGCCAGGGAGCGAACCACATCCAGTGGCTGATCGAGGCGGTAGTTGCCGGTCACGGCGACATCGGCCAACTGTTCGTTGTTGTTGATGATCCAGCCCGGGTAGTAGCGGCGAAGTTCCGCCAGCACCTGGTTCAACGGGCAGTTTTCAAACACCAGTCGCCCCTGGACCCACGCCAGGTCGGTGGCGGCATCCAGCTTGGCCGGGCGGTCGAAGCCGTTGGGGCCGATGCGGATGCTTTCCCCGGCGGACAAGCGCACCCGCGCATCGTCACGGGTGGCGCGCAAGTCGACATCCCCGCGCTGCACCCGCACCTGTGCCACGCCGTCGAGGTAACGCACGGCAAACGCGGTATCGCGAACGCTGGCCGTGACCGGGCCGGCGTCGATTTCCAGTGGCTGATTGCGATTGGCCTGCACTTCGAAAAACGCTTCACCCTGATACAGGCGGGCAACGCGTTGCTGGTCGTTGATGGTGCTTGAGAACGCCGAATTGGTATTGAGCAGGACTTTGGAGCCGTCCTCCAGTTGCAGGCGCTGGCGCTCGCCGACCACGGTCAGGTGATCGGCCTGCAGGCGCATCGGCAAATTGCTGAAATTGAACAGACCGAGCAGCAGCACGGCGGCGGTGGCCAGCGGTTTCCAGTGCGGACGCAGGCGGGCGAGGACCGTGACTGTCGCGGGACGGGCAGCCAGGCTTTGCGCGCATTGCGCCACTTGCGGGCCGTCCCAGATCGCCTGGGCCTTGGCGAACGCCTGGGCATTCAACGGATCGGCGTCAAGCCACGCCTGGAATTGGCGGGTCTGCTCCTCATCGGGACTGCCGAGCACGATCAGCCAGTCCAGGGCCTGGTCCATCGCACTTGCGGGATCCTGCGCCGGTGAAGGCTCAGGGGAGCGGTGGTTGTCCGTCACGGTGTTTCCTCGGCAGTGTCTGTGCACGGCTGTTTTTTTTAGTGAAGCGTTAAAAGTGGGCCAAGGGTAGCAAAGCCCGATGATCAGCGCAGTCGGCCCAGGTAAGCGGGAGGTCCTGATGCTCAGTTGGCGCTCATGCGATCGGCGACACCGATGCAGATCGACATGATCAATTTGAGTTCTTTCTGCACGGTACTGAGGGATACGTTCAGTTCGTCGGCGATCTCCTGGTAGCTATGCCCGTGCAGGCGGCTGAGGATGAAAATCCGCTGTTGGCGGGCGCTGAGTTCACTGAGGCTCACGTTCAGGCGCTCCAGCAATTGTTCGGCGTGTGCGGCGTCTTCGGCGCTGCTGGTGGGGGCGGCGACGCTGTGCACCATCTCCTGCGGTACGTCGTCGACCATGGTGCGCGAATGGATGCGCCGTGCGCGCAAATGGTCCAGCGCCAGGTTGCGCGCCGTCTGGAAGACAAAGGGCTCAAGATGATCGATGGCCCGTTCGCTCAATGCACGGGTCACCCGCAGGTAGGTTTCCTGCAGGAGGTCTTCAGCGGTGCTGTGATTGTTGACCATCCGTTCCAGCGTGCGCAGCAGGGAGGTGCGCTGGGCGAGGAAAACGTGGTTGAAGCGCGACTGACTCACGGGAGAACCTGATCCATTTCGAGCGAATGATAATGCTTATCATCTACTCAGGTGGTCAAGTACTGATTTGTGAAGCTTTACGCGCGACCCTGCAAATAGCTCGCGTAATCGGGAATCCGATGGGGATGCGCCTGATCCATCAACGGGCTGCTGAGCAGGTAGTCGGCGCTGCATTCGTTGCACGCCACCGGGATGTTCCACACGGCCGCGACCCGCAGCAATGCCTTGATATCCGGGTCGTGGGGTTGTGGCTCGAACGGGTCCCAGAAGAACACCAGCATGTCGACCCGTTGCTCGGCGATTTGCGCACCGAGCTGCTGGTCGCCACCCAACGGACCACTGATCATGCTCTCCACGGGCAGGTCGAGGCGTTGTTGCAACAACAACCCGGTGGTGCCGGTAGCGACCAGATCATGCTGGGCCAGCTTGTCTTTTTGCCGTTCGGCCCAGTCGAGCAAGAACACCTTGCAGTGGTCATGGGCAACCAGGGCGATACGCTTGCGCGCCGCCAGGGTCTTTTGCGTAAAGCTGATGCCGATCATCGGTTGTTCCATAAGCTGGGCACCAGGCTTGCCGGCGGCAGCGGTTTCGAGGGCGCATCGCTGGCAAGCCAGCTCCTACGGATTGTGCGGTTCTTGTAGGAGCCGGCTTGCCGGCGATGGCGGTCTCATGGGGGCAGGCTTATTCAGCGTTACACAGCGCCAGGCAGTTATCGAGCATGCGGTTGGAGAAGCCCCACTCGTTGTCGTACCAGGCCAGGACCTTGAGCAGCTTGCCGCTGGACTTGGTGTGGTTGGCATCGAAGATCGACGACAGGGGGTTGTGGTTGAAGTCGCTGGAGACCAGCGGCAGGGTGTTGTACCCAAGGATCTTCGAGTGCTGGCTGGCCGCTTTCATCAGCGCATTGACCTCATCGGCCGACGCTTCACGCTTGAGTTGCACGGTCAGGTCCACCAGCGACACATTGATCACCGGTACGCGCACCGACATGCCGGTCAATTTGCCCGCCAGTTCCGGCAGCACCAGGCCTACCGCTTCAGCAGCACCGGTCTTGCTCGGGATCATGTTCTGGGTGGCCGAACGGGCGCGGTACGGATCGACGTGATAGACGTCGGTCAAGTGCTGGTCGTTGGTGTAGGCATGAATGGTGGTCATCAAACCGCTTTCGATGCCCAGCTCGCGGTGCAGCACCTGGGCTACCGGGGCCAAGCAGTTGGTGGTGCACGACGCGTTGGAAATGATCTGGTGCGACTGGCGCAGAATGTCGTGGTTCACCCCGTAAACGACGGTGGCGTCGGCGCCTTTGGCCGGGGCCGAGATGATCACTTTGCGCGCGCCGGCCGTAATATGCGCGGCGGCTTTGGCCCGGTCGGTGAACAGGCCGGTGCATTCGAACACCACATCAATCTTTTCCGCAGCCCAGGGCAGATCGGCCGGGTTGCGAATGGCGCTGACCGAAATACGGTCCCCATTTACCGTCAGGCTCTCCTGGTCATGCTGGACATCGGCATCGAACGTGCCGTGAACGGTGTCGTACTTGAGCAGATGAGCATTGATCGCGCTGTCGCCCAGGTCGTTGATGGCGACGATCTGCAGATCCTGACGGTAGCCCTGGGTATAGAGTGCGCGCAGGACATTACGGCCGATGCGGCCAAAACCATTGATTGCGATTCGAAGAGTCATATTGCGGCGCTACCGTCGTTTTGTTGTTGGAATTACAAGATTATTCGCAAAAAAATAGAAAACAAGCCTTTTTGATGGCAATATTTTGTTCAATCTACAACGAGTGACCTGAATCAACTGGTCCAACCGATCAAGAAAACCGTCTGTCATCCCATCGACACCGGCCTTTGATCAGCATAGACAATCAGGTCGCCACATCCGTTAGCCTGGAGTTCTACACATGCATCCCCGCGTCCTTGAGGTCACCGAACGGCTTATCGCCCGCAGTCGCGCCACGCGTGAGGCTTACCTTGCATTGATTCGCGGTGCGGCCAGCGACGGGCCGATGCGCGGCAAGTTGCAATGCGCTAACTTCGCCCATGGCGTGGCCGGTTGCGGCAGCGACGACAAACACAGCCTGCGGATGATGAACGCCGCGAACATTGCGATTGTTTCGTCATATAACGACATGCTCTCGGCGCACCAGCCGTACGAAGTCTTTCCGGAACTGATCAAAAAGGCCCTGCGCGAAATCGGCTCCGTCGGCCAGTTCGCCGGTGGCACACCGGCCATGTGCGATGGCGTGACCCAGGGCGAGCCGGGCATGGAGCTGAGCCTGCCGAGCCGCGAAGTGATCGCGCTGTCCACCGCCGTGGCGCTGTCCCACAACATGTTCGACGGCGCGCTGCTGCTCGGCATCTGCGACAAGATCGTGCCGGGCCTGATGATGGGCGCGCTGCGCTTCGGCCATCTGCCGATGATCTTCGTGCCGGGCGGGCCGATGGTCTCGGGCATTTCCAACAAGCAGAAAGCCGACGTGCGCCAGAAATACGCCGAAGGCAAGGCGACCCGCGAGGAGCTGCTGGAATCGGAGATGAAGTCCTACCACAGCCCTGGCACCTGCACCTTCTACGGCACCGCCAACACCAACCAGCTGCTGATGGAAGTCATGGGCCTGCACCTGCCGGGCGCGTCCTTCGTCAACCCGAACACGCCGCTGCGTGACGCCCTGACCCGCGAAGCCGCGCACCAGGTCACGCGCCTGACCAAGCAGAACGGCGACTTCATGCCGATCGGCGAAATCGTCGACGAGCGTTCGCTGGTCAACTCGATTGTCGCGTTGCACGCCACCGGCGGCTCGACCAACCACACCCTGCACATGCCGGCCATCGCCATGGCGGCGGGCATTCAACTGACCTGGCAGGACATGGCCGACCTCTCCGAAGTCGTGCCGACCCTGAGCCACGTCTACCCGAACGGTAAAGCCGACATCAACCACTTCCAGGCTGCGGGCGGCATGTCGTTCCTGATCCGCGAACTGCTGGAAGCCGGGCTGCTGCACGAAAACGTCAACACCGTGATGGGCCACGGCCTGAGCCGCTATACCCAGGAGCCGTTCCTCGACAACGGCGAGCTGGTCTGGCGCGAAGGCGTGACCGACAGCCTCGACGAAACCATCCTGCGTCCGGTCGCCCGTGCATTCTCGGCCGAAGGTGGCCTGCGGGTGATGGAAGGCAACCTCGGTCGCGGGGTAATGAAAGTCTCCGCCGTCGCGGTGGAAAACCAGATCGTCGAAGCGCCGGCCATGGTGTTCCAGGATCAGCAGGACCTGGCCGATGCGTTCAAGGCCGGTTTGCTGGAGAAGGATTTTGTCGCGGTAATGCGCTTCCAGGGCCCGCGCTCAAACGGCATGCCCGAACTGCACAAGATGACGCCGTTCCTCGGCGTGTTGCAGGACCGCGGCTTCAAGGTGGCGCTGGTGACTGACGGACGCATGTCCGGGGCGTCGGGGAAAATCCCGGCGGCCATTCACGTCAGCCCCGAAGCTTATGTCGGCGGCGCTTTGGCGCGGGTGCAAGAGGGCGATATCATCCGCGTCGATGGCGTCAAAGGCACCCTGGAGCTTAAGGTGGACGCCGAAGAATTCGCAGCGCGCACGCCGGCCAAGGGCCTGTTGGGCAACAACATCGGCACCGGTCGCGAACTGTTTGGTTTCATGCGCATGGCCTTCAGCTCGGCGGAGCAGGGCGCCAGCGCCTTTACTTCTGCCCTGGAGACGCTTAATTGAAACTGGCTTTGGTCGGTGACATCGGTGGGACCAACGCACGTTTCGCGTTGTGGAAAAACCAGCAACTGGAATCGGTCCAGGTGCTGGCAACGGCGGACTTCCCCAGCCCGGAAGAGGCGATCAGCCTCTACCTCAACGGTCTGGGGCTGGCGGCGGGTTCGATCGGTTCGGTATGCCTGTCGGTGGCCGGTCCTGTCAGTGGCGATGAGTTCAAGTTCACCAACAATCACTGGCGTCTGAGCCGCAAGGGTTTCTGCCAGACCTTGCAGGTGGATCAACTGTTGCTGGTCAACGATTTCTCGGCCATGGCCCTGGGCATGACCCGTTTGCAGCCCGGCGAATTCCGCGTGGTCTGCGAAGGCACGCCGGAGCCGTTGCGCCCGGCCGTGGTGATTGGCCCGGGCACAGGCCTGGGCGTCGGCACCTTGCTCGATCTGGGCGAGGGCCGGTTTGCTGCGTTGCCAGGGGAGGGCGGTCACGTCGACCTGCCTTTGAGCAGCCCGCGTGAAACCCAACTCTGGCAGCACATCTTCAATGAGATCGGCCACGTCAGCGCTGAAACCGCGTTGAGCGGCGGCGGCTTGCCCCGTGTCTACCGGGCGATCTGTGCGGTGGACGGGCACACGCCGGTGCTCGACACGCCGGAAGCCATCACCGCCGCCGGGCTGGCGGGCGACCCGATTGCCGTGGAAGTGCTTGAGCAGTTCTGCTGCTGGCTTGGTCGCGTGGCGGGCAACAACGTGCTGACCACCGGTGGACGCGGTGGCGTGTACATCGTTGGCGGAGTGATTCCACGGTTTGCCGATTTCTTCCTCGAAAGCGGTTTCGCCCGCTGCTTCGCCGACAAGGGTTGCATGAGCGATTACTTCAAGGGAATTCCGGTGTGGCTGGTGACGGCGCCGTATTCGGGGCTTGTTGGGGCGGGCGTGGCCCTCGAACAGGCTTGAGACCGAGTCGGCTCCATCGCTGGCAAGCCAGCTCCCACAGGTTTTGTGTGCGACATAGATCTTTGTGGGAGCTGGCTTGCCAGCGATGGGGGCCGAACAGGAAACAAATATCCAAGGTTCATCAGGCATAATCCGCCCAATTCAAACAACAAGGACGCCGCCCCGTGAGCTCAGTCAACAAGTCGATTTTGTTGGTCGATGACGATCAAGAGATACGCGAGTTGCTGGACACCTACCTGACTCGCGCCGGGTTCCAGGTGCGTGCCACTGCCGATGGCGCCGGTTTTCGCCAGGCGTTGAACGAGGCGCCGGCCGACCTGGTGATCCTTGACGTGATGCTGCCCGACGAAGACGGCTTCAGCCTGTGTCGATGGATTCGCCAGCATCCGCGCCAGGCGCAGGTGCCGATCATCATGCTCACCGCCAGTTCCGACGAAGCCGACCGTGTCATCGGCCTGGAACTGGGCGCCGACGATTACCTCGGCAAGCCGTTCAGCCCACGGGAATTGCAGGCGCGGATCAAGGCGTTGCTGCGCCGCGCGCAGTTCGGTCAGGAGCGTAACGGCGGTGAGGTGTTGGCCTTCGATGACTGGCGCCTGGACATGGTCAGCCATCGGTTGTTTCACCTCGATGGCGAAGAGGTGATTCTCTCGGGCGCCGACTTCGCACTGCTGAAACTGTTCCTCGACCATCCGCAGGAAATCCTCGACCGCGACACCATCGGCAACGCGACCCGTGGCCGTGAACTGATGCCCCTGGATCGCATCGTCGACATGGCGGTCAGCCGGTTGCGCCAGCGTCTGCGCGACACGGAAAAACCGCCACGGTTGATCCGCACCGTGCGTGGCAGCGGCTACCAACTGGCGGCCAATGTGGTTGCCGGCAATGGCCACTGAGATGTTGCGCAAGCTCGCCGCCAGGGTGCCGATGCCGCGTTCGCTGCTCGGGCGGATGTTGCTGTTGACCTTGCTGGCCGTGTTGTTCGCCCAGGCGCTGTCGAGCGTGATCTGGGTGTCGCAACTGCGCGCCACGCAGCTCGAGGGCCTGGTCACCAGCGCCCGCAGCCTGGCCCATTCGATGACGGCCAGTGTCAGTTATTTCCGTTCGTTACCGGTGGCGTTTCGGCCCCTGGTGCTCGATCAGTTGCGCAGCATGGGCGGCACCCGGTTCGTGGTCACGCTCAACGACAAACCCCTGGGCATGGAAGTGCTGCCCATCACCCCGCGCAAAGAGGCGGTGCTCAAGGCGGTGGACGAGGTGCTGCGCCAGTCCCTCGGCCAGGACACGGACATCTCGGTGACCTTCGTCAGCCCGGAAGACCTGCGCATCTTCAATGGCGGCCTGAAACTCGATGAGTTGCCACGCTCCTGGGCGCACTACGCGTTGACCCTGGAACCGGTGAACCCGCCGGTGCTGGTCACGCAGATCCAGATGGCGCCGGGCGAATGGCTGTACATCGCCTCGCTGCTGCCCGAGCCTTACACCAGTCTTGAAGAGCAGGGGCTGCCGGCGCAGCAGGTGTGGTTCATCGTCCTGACCAGTGGTTTTTTGCTGTTGTTCATCGGCCTGCTGGTGCACTGGCAGAGTCGTCCGCTCAAGCGCCTGGCGCGGGCCGCGCGCGATCTGTCGCTGGGTGCCGACGTGGAACCGGTGGCCGAGGGCGGTGGCAGCGAAGTGGTCGAGGTCGGGCGCGCCTTCAACACCATGCGTGAGCGCATCAGCCGTTACCTGACCGAGCGCAGCCAGTTGTTCAGTGCGATTTCCCACGACCTGCGCACGCCGATCACCCGTTTGCGCCTGCGCGTTGAATTGCTCGAAGACGAAACGCTGCAAGCCAAGTTCGGGCGCGATCTGGACGAGCTCGAATTGCTGGTCAAGGGCGCGCTGCAATGCGTGAAGGACACCGACATCCACGAGAACATCGAGCCGGTGGACCTCAACCATGTGCTCGACTGCCTGGTGGAACCGTACTTGGCCCCCAATGGCAATGGTCGCGTGACCCAGCAGGGTCGGGCGCTGGCGGCGTATCCGGGCAAACCGCTGGCGCTCAAGCGCTGCATCGGCAACCTGATCGACAATGCGTTGAAGTACGGGCAGAACGCGCACCTGCACATCGATGACGATGACCGCGCGTTCATCCTGCATGTCGATGATGAAGGGCCCGGCGTGCCGGAGCAGCGGCTGGAGCAGGTGTTCGAACCGCATTTCCGTCTGGCCGGGCAGCAGCAGGGGTATGGGCTGGGGCTGGGGATTGCCCGCAACATTGCCCATAGCCATGGCGGTGAGGTCAGCTTGCAGAACCTGCGTGAGGGTGGATTGCGGGTGACCCTGCAGTTGCCGCGTTCAATCGATTGACGCACCCGTCCCTGTGGGAGCCGGCTTGCCGGCGATGGCGTATTCAGGAATATCATCGCTGGCAAGCCAGCGCCTACAGATGTCATTGTCACCGTCTGGTGACATAACCCACCCCCTTCGTTACAAGCCCGCCGCCTTCCGTTGTTTATGCTGCCCCTCAGTCATAACAACAAAAAAGGTACGCCATGGACACCCTCCAACCAGCCTTCAGCAGTTGGCTGAACGCACCTGCCCATCAGCAATGGCTCGCCGCCGAAGGCCTGCGCCTGTTGAGTTTTGCCAAGGCTTCCAAGCTCCCTGAAGGCTTCGGCAACCTCGATGAAAGGGGCCGCCTCCCGGCCGAGGCGCAAGCCCAGACCATGAACACCGCACGCATGACCCACAGCTTCGCCATGGCCCACATTCAGGGTTTGCCAGGCTTTGCCGAGCTGGTCGATCACGGCGTCGCGGCACTGCGCGGGCCACTGCGCGATGCGGTTCACGGCGGCTGGTTCGCCACTGCCGAACATCGCGACGGCAACACCGGCAAGAATGCCTACCTGCATGCCTTCGTCGCGCTGGCCGCCAGTTCGGCGGTGGTCGCACAGCGTCCCGGTGCGCAAGCCTTGCTCGATGATGCCCTCGACATCATCGACACCTGGTTCTGGAGTGAAGACGAAGGCGCGATGCGCGAATCCTTCAATCGCGACTGGAGTGAAGAGGAGGCGTACCGGGGGGCGAACAGCAACATGCACGCCACCGAAGCCTTCCTCGCCCTGGCCGATGTCACTGAAGACAACCGCTGGTTGTGCCGCGCACAGCGCATCGTTGAGCGCGTGATCCATGGTCACGCCGCTGCCAACGATTACCTGGTAATCGAGCATTTCGACCGCGACTGGCAGCCGTTGCGGGACTACAACCGTGACAATCCGGCGGACGGTTTTCGCCCCTACGGCACCACCCCGGGCCACGGTTTCGAGTGGGCGCGGCTGTTGCTGCACCTCGAAGCTTCGCGGGTGAGCGCGGGGATGCTCACCCCGGGCTGGCTGGTCACCGACGCGCAAAAACTCTTCGAGCACAACTGTCGTCACGGCTGGAACATCGATGGCGCGCCGGGGATTGTCTACACCCTGGACTGGGACAACAAAGCGGTGGTCCGCCATCGCCTGCACTGGACCCATTGCGAGGCCAGCGCCACTGCAAGCGCGCTACTCAAGCGCACCGGTGATGAGCAATACGAACGCTGGTACCGACTATTCTGGGAATTCTGTGACAGTCATTTCATCGACCGCTGTGATGGCAGCTGGTATCACGAACTCGATCCGCTGAACCGTCCGAGTGCTGATATCTGGCCCGGCAAGCCTGACCTTTACCATGCCTGGCAAGCCGTGCTGATTCCGCGCCTGGCGCTGGCGCCGAGCATGGCCACGGCGCTGGCGCAGTTGTCCCAGAGCGGTTCTATGTAACCATGCGGTGACATTCGCGCATCCCTTCGTTACCTGCGAAGGGATATCCCCTGTTTAGAATCCTATGCAGCGCAAGCAACAGACTTGCATGCATAACAACAAGAAAGGTGCTCCTAGATGAATGCGATTTCTCGCCTCGCTACTGTCATTTCTCTCGCTTCCCTGTCTGCGCTCCCCCTCAGTGTCCTGGCCGCCGAGTCCAAAGGTTCCGTTGAAGTCGTTCACTGGTGGACCTCCGGTGGTGAAAAAGCAGCGGTCGATGTCCTGAAGGCTCAAGTCGAAAAAGACGGCTTCACCTGGAAGGACGGCGCAGTCGCCGGTGGCGGCGGTTCCACGGCCATGACCGTACTCAAGAGTCGCGCCGTAGCCGGAAACCCGCCAGGCGTTGCGCAGATCAAGGGTCCCGACATCCAGGAATGGGGCAGCACCGGCCTGCTCAGCACCGACGCGTTGAAAGACGTTTCCAAGGCGGAAAACTGGGATGGCCTGCTGTCGAAGAAAGTCTCCGACACCGTGAAGTACGAAGGCGATTACGTCGCCGTGCCGGTGAACATCCACCGCGTCAACTGGCTGTGGATCAACCCGGAGGTGTTCAAGAAAGCCGGGATCGAAAAAGCCCCGACCACCCTCGAAGAATTCTATGCCGCCGGCGACAAACTCAAGGCCGCCGGCTTCATCGCGCTCGCCCACGGCGGTCAGCCTTGGCAGGACAGCACCGTGTTTGAAGACGTGGTGCTCTCGGTCATGGGCGCCGACGGTTACAAGAAAGCCCTGGTCGACCTGGACCAGAAAACCCTGTCCGGCCCGGAAATGACCAAGTCGTTTGCCGAGCTGAAAAAGATCACCGGCTACATGGACCCGAACCGCGCCGGTCGTGACTGGAACATCGCCGCCGCCGACGTCATCAACGGCAAGGCCGGCATGCAGATGATGGGCGACTGGGCGAAAAGCGAGTGGACCGCGGCCAGGAAAGTCGCGGGCAAGGACTACCTGTGCGTAGCGTTCCCGGGCACTGAAAAAGCCTTCACCTACAACATCGACTCCCTGGCGGTGTTCAAACTCAAGGCTGATCGCAAGGGCGACATCGCCGCTCAGCAAGACCTGGCCAAAGTGGCGTTGGGCACCGACTTCCAGAAAGTCTTCAGCATGAACAAGGGGTCGATCCCGGTGCGTAACGACATGCTGGGCGAAATGGACAAGCTCGGCTTCGACGAGTGCGCGCAGAAGTCGGCGAAGGACTTCATCGCGGACGACCAGACCGGCGGCCTGCAACCGAGCATGGCGCACAACATGGCCACCTCCCTGGCCGTGCAGGGCGCGATCTTCGACGTGGTCACCAACTTCATGAACGACAAGGACGCTGACCCGGCCAAGGCCAGCGCCCAACTGGCTTCGGCTGTCAAAGCCGCCCAGTAATCCCTGACACAACCCCTTCCTGACTGGAATGGAATTGTGTGGGAGCGGGCTTGCCCGCGATGCAGGCGACTCGGTTTGACTATGAACCCGGTTGATCTCATCGCTGGCAAGCCAGCTCCCACAGGGTCCTGCTCCAGCCAGGGGTCCTTGTGTCGCTTCATTTCTCTAAACCTGGATTATCCCGATGAGCTCTGTGGCGGTTTTCAGCAAAGCCTCACCGTTCGATGCGCTGCAACGCTGGCTACCCAAATTGGTACTCGCGCCGAGCATGCTGATCGTGTTGGTTGGCTTCTACGGTTACATCATCTGGACGTTCATTCTGTCCTTCACCAACTCCAGCTTCATGCCGAGCTACAAGTGGGTCGGCCTGCAGCAATACATGCGCCTGATGGACAACGACCGCTGGTGGGTCGCGAGCAAGAACCTCGCGGTGTTCGGCGGCATGTTCATCGGCATCAGCCTGGTGCTGGGCGTGTTCCTCGCCGTGCTGCTGGACCAGCGCATTCGCAAGGAAGGCTTCATCCGCACCGTCTACCTGTACCCGATGGCGCTGTCGATGATCGTCACCGGTACCGCCTGGAAATGGCTGCTCAACCCTGGCCTGGGGCTGGACAAGATGCTGCGTGACTGGGGCTGGGAAGGCTTTCGTCTCGACTGGCTGGTAGATCAGGATCGCGTCGTCTACTGCCTGGTGATCGCCGCCGTGTGGCAAGCCTCCGGGTTTGTCATGGCGATGTTCCTGGCCGGCCTGCGCGGTGTCGATCAATCGATCATCCGTGCCGCGCAAGTCGATGGTGCGAGCCTGCCGACCATCTACCTGAAGATCGTCCTGCCAAGCCTGCGTCCGGTGTTTTTCAGTGCCTTCATGATCCTGGCGCACATCGCGATCAAGAGCTTCGACCTGGTCGCGGCGATGACCGCGGGCGGTCCGGGTTACTCCTCCGACCTGCCGGCGATGTTCATGTATTCCTTCACCTTCAGCCGTGGCCAGATGGGCATCGGTTCGGCCAGCGCCATGCTGATGCTCGGCGCCGTGCTGACCATCCTCGTGCCGTACCTGTACTCCGAGCTGCGAGGCAAACGCCATGACTAATCAACTCGGAAAACCGGCTATCAGTTTCAGCCGCATCGCGATCTACGCCACCTTGCTGTTGGCAGCGGCGGTGTACCTGATCCCGCTGGTGGTGATGCTGCTGACCAGCTTCAAATCCCCGGAAGACATCCGCACCGGCAACTTGCTGAGTTGGCCGACCGTGATCGACGGCATCGGCTGGATCAAGGCCTGGGACGTGGTCGGTGGCTACTTCTGGAACTCGGTGAAAATCACCGTGCCGGCGGTATTGATCTCGACCTTCATCGGCGCGATGAACGGCTACGTGCTGTCGATGTGGCGCTTCCGTGGTTCGCAGTTGTTCTTCGGCCTGTTGCTGTTCGGCTGCTTCCTGCCGTTCCAGACCGTGCTGCTGCCGGCCTCGTTCACCCTCGGCAAATTCGGCCTCGCCAACACCACCACCGGCCTGGTGCTGGTGCACGTGGTCTACGGCCTGGCGTTCACCACGCTGTTCTTCCGCAACTACTACGTGAGCATTCCGGATGCGCTGGTCAAGGCCGCAAGGCTCGATGGCGCGGGCTTCTTCACGATCTTCCTGAAAATCCTGCTGCCGATGTCGATCCCGATCGTGATGGTCTGCCTGATCTGGCAGTTCACCCAGATCTGGAACGACTTCCTGTTCGGCGTGGTCTTCGCCAGCGGCGATGCCCAGCCAATTACCGTGGCCCTGAACAACCTGGTCAACACCAGCACCGGGGCCAAGGAATACAACGTTGATATGGCCGCCGCGATGATCGCCGGGCTGCCGACACTGCTGGTCTACATATTCGCTGGCAAGTATTTCCTGCGTGGGCTGACGTCCGGCGCGGTCAAGGGGTAGAAAGATGGCAACTCTCGAATTACGCAACGTCAACAAGACCTACGGCCCCGGCTTGCCGGACACCCTGAAAAACATCGAACTGAAAATCGATAACGGTGAGTTCCTGATCCTGGTCGGCCCGTCGGGCTGCGGTAAGTCCACGCTGATGAACTGCATCGCCGGCCTGGAAACCATCAGCGGCGGCGCGATCCTGGTGGATGACGCCGACATCAGCGGCATGAGCCCGAAAGATCGTGACATCGCCATGGTGTTCCAGTCCTACGCGCTGTACCCGACCATGAGCGTGCGCGACAACATCGCCTTCGGCCTGAAGATCCGCAAAATGCCGACCGCGGAAATCGACGAAGAAGTCGCTCGGGTTTCCAAGCTGTTGCAAATCGAACACCTGCTCAGCCGCAAGCCCGGCCAGCTCTCCGGTGGTCAGCAGCAGCGTGTGGCGATGGGCCGTGCCCTGGCGCGGCGGCCGAAGATTTATCTGTTCGACGAGCCGCTGTCCAACCTCGACGCCAAGCTGCGGGTCGAGATGCGCACCGAAATGAAACTGATGCACCAGCGCCTGAAAACCACCACGGTCTACGTGACCCACGACCAGATCGAAGCCATGACCCTGGGCGACAAAGTGGCGGTGATGAAGGACGGGATCATCCAGCAGTTCGGTACGCCGAAGGACATCTACAACAACCCGGCCAACCTCTTCGTGGCGAGCTTCATCGGTTCGCCGCCGATGAACTTCATCCCGCTGCGCCTGCAGCGCAAGGACGGTCGCCTGCTGGCACTGCTCGACAGCGGCCAGGCCCGTTGCGAGCTGCCGCTGGGCATGCAGGACGCCGGTCTGGAAGACCGCGAAGTGATCCTCGGCATGCGCCCTGAACAGATCATCCTGGCCAACGGTGAAGCGAACGGTTTGCCGACCATTCGTGCCGAAGTCCAGGTCACCGAACCGACCGGGCCGGACACCCTGGTCTTCGTCAACCTCAATGACACCAAGGTCTGCTGCCGCCTGGCGCCGGATGTGGCGCCTGCGGTGGGCGAGACCCTGACCCTGCAATTCGATCCGGCGAAAGTGCTGCTGTTCGATGCAAAAACGGGTGAGCGCCTGGGGGTGGCCGGTCAGGTTCAAGGTGAAACCCGCGCGGCGAACGTCGCCCAATTCAAAGGCCGCTAAAGATCAATGTAGGAGCCGGCTTGCCGGCGATAGCGGACTGACAGTCAACAGTGATGTCGACAGTTGGATTGCAATCGCCGGCAAGCCGGCTCCTACAGGGGGATATGCGCCGGGTGGAGACATCCGTCGCAACCGTTGTAACCGCGTTAAAGAAGAAAAGTTAATAACAATAAAACGAGGATGTAGGGATGAAGATGAAGAACAAGGCCCGGTTGATCTGCCAGGTTTCAGCAGCGGCAGCACTGGTTCTGGCCGGCAATGCGATGGCCGCTGAAGCGTTCAGCTCCGACTCCAAGTGGATGACGGGCGATTGGGGTGGCGAGCGTACCAAGCTGATCGAGCAAGGCATCGACATCAAGATGGACTACGTCGGTGAAGTCGGCGGCAACCTGCATGGCGGCTTCAACGATGACAAGACCGCGCGCTACGCCGACCAGTTCGGCCTGGGCGCGGCGCTGGACCTGGAAAAACTGTTCGGCTGGGACAACACCCAGGCCAAGATCCAGCTCACCAACCGTAACGGCGAGAACATCTCCAACGACCGTATCGGCGACCCGCGTGCCGGCACCTTGAGTTCCTCCCAGGAAGTCTACGGTCGTGGCCACATGGTGCGTCTGACCCAGTTGTGGATTCAGCACCAGTTCTTCGACAACAAACTGGACGTCAAGGCCGGTTACTTCGGTGAAGGTGAAGACTTCAACACCTTCCCGTGCGAATTCCAGAACCTGGCGTTCTGCGGATCCCAGGTCGGTAACTGGGCCACCAACATCTGGTACAACTGGCCGGTCAGCCAGGCGGCGATCCGTGTGAAGTACCACATCAATGACGAGCTCTACGCCCAGATCGGCGCGTACAACCAGAACACGTCGCAACTGGAGCACGGTAACGGCTTCAAGCTCAGCGGCAGTGGCACCAATGGCACCGTCCTGCCGGTCGAGCTGGTCTGGTCGCCGAAGGTCAACAGCCTGCCGGGCGAATACCGCGTCGGCTACTACAAAAGCACCTCCGATGCCGACGACGTTCTCAAGGACGACAACGGCCAGGATGCCGCGACCACCGGCAACCCTTATCGCGTCCACGATAGCAAGCACGGCTACTGGTTCGTCGCGCAGCAGCAACTCACCAGCCACAACGGCGATGCTTCCCGTGGCCTGAACATCGCGGCCAACGCCACCTTCCACGACAAGGACACCAACTTCATCGACAACTACCAGTCGCTGATGTTCGTGTACAAGGGCCCGTTCGACGCACGTCCCAAGGATGACGTGGGCATCGGTTTCGCGCGTATCCATGTCAACGATGACGTGAAGAAAAACGCCGAGCTGACCAACGCGGCCAACGGTGTTTCGGAATACGACAATCCGCTGTTCTCGCCCATTCGTGAAACCGAATACAACTACGAGATCAACTACGGCTTCCACGTGACCAACTGGCTGACCGTACGTCCCAACCTGCAATACGTCACTCACCCGGGTGGTGTGGATGAAGTCGATAACGCGCTGGTGGCCGGCCTGAAAATTCAGTCGGTGTTCTAACGCGTCTGCGATAAGCTTCTCTCCATGTGCGCATATTTGCGGACAGCCATGGCTGTCCGCTTTTTTTTGCGAGGGCTGACAAGAAATGTTGTGTAGAGCGCAACTGTGGCGAGGGGGCTTGCCCCCGTTGGAGTGCGAAGCGCTCCCAATACTGTTGCCGCAGATTATCTGAAAGAACGAGTTGGCTGGTTTTGGGGCCGCTTCGCAGCCCAACGGGGGCAAGCCCCCTCGCCACAGTGATTCACTGGGTACGACAGTATGAGTACACCCATGATTTTCAGGACCGTAGTAAATGCTTGAGCATCCGCTACAACGCTTCTTCAAATCCTTGCGCGAACGTCCGGTGTTCGCGTGGGAGCGCTATCAGATGCGCGACGTGCTGGTGATCGATCATCCGCTGTGTCAAGCGGTGTTCAGTCGGCAGGGCGCGCAGTTGCTGCACTTCCAGCCCAAGGGGCAAAAGCCCTGGCTGTGGTGCGCGGCAAAGTGGCCGCAGGTCGGCGCCATTCGCGGTGGTGTGCCGGTGTGTTGGCCCTGGTATGGCCGGCATCCGAGCGAAAACGCCTGGCCATCCCATGGCTGGGCACGGCTGCTCGACTGGAAGCTGCTCGACAGCAACAGTGACGACGAAGGCGTGCGCTTGCACTGGCAGCTGAAGTTGTGCGACTGGCAGGTGGACCTGCACGCCCACCTGGGGGAGCGCATGGACTTGCGCCTGAGCACCGAGCATCAGGACGACATGCCGTGCCAGATGAGCCAGGCTTTGCATGCTTACTGGCGTATTGGCGATGTCAGTGAGATAGCGCTGTCTGGGCTCGAAGGCGCGCAGGGTTATGACCAGTTGAGCCGACAGGTTTGTCAGCAGGAAGGCGAGTTGCGCGTGGATGGCGGTTGTCAGCGGGTGTTCCAGCATGATGGCGAATTGCAGCTCAACGACCACGCCTGGCAGCGGGCGTTGTGCATCGACACTGGCGAAACGGCCGACACGGTGGTGTGGCATCCCGGTTCGCGGCCGTTGCTCGGCGTGACCTGGAATGAGATATCCGAATTCGTCTGTGTAGAAGCAGCGAGTGGCGGCACCGACAGCCTGTGCCTGAAGCCTGGGGAGCGGGCGCATTTGAGTTTGCAGGCGCGGGTGGGGGGTTAGTTCTGGATATTGCGGTGCCTTGGTTGGCCCCATCGCTGGCAAGCCAGCTCCTACAGTGTCCGCGTCGAACACAAAACCTGCGACCGCCGCTGAACCTGTAGGAGCTGGCTTGCCAGCGATGAGGCCGGACCGGTCAGCCGAGATTTCGGATCAGTTGAACTCATCCCCAACCGGATACCGGCTCGCATTCAGGCTCTCTTTGATCTTGCGCAAATGCGGCTGGAAATCCACGCCCCGGCGCAAGGTCATGCCAGTGGCGAGTACGTCCAGCACCGTCAGCTGGATGATCCGCGACGTCATCGGCATGTAGATGTCGGTGTCTTCCGGCAGCGGAATGTTCAGGCTCAGGGTGCTGGCCTTGGCCAGCGGCGAGTTCTCGGCGGTCAGGCCCAGCACCGAGGCGCCGTTTTCCCGGGCGATACGCGCCACTTCCACCAGTTCGCGGGTGCGACCGGTGTAGGAAATGATCACGAACAGTTCGCCGGTATGGGCCACCGAGGCAATCATGCGCTGCATCAACACATCCGCGTGGGCCGTGACGGCGAGGTTGAAGCGGAAGAACTTGTGCTGCGCATCCAGTGCCACCGGGGCCGAGGCGCCGAGGCCGAAGAAGTGGATCTGCCGGGCCTGGATCAGCAGGTCGACGGCGCGGCTGATCAGGTTCGGGTCCAGTGCCTGGCAGGCGCTGTCCAGCGAGGCGATGGCGCTGCCGAAGATCTTCTGGGTATAGGCCTCCGGATTGTCATCGGCCTCCACCGCGCGGCTGACGTACGCGGCGCCACTGGCCAGGCTCTGGGCCAGTTGCAGCTTGAGTTCGGGGTAGCCGCTGACGCCGAACGAACGGCAGAAACGGTTGACCGTCGGTTCGCTGACCGAGGCGGCCTGGGCGAGGGCGGCGATGCTGAAGCGGGTGGCCTGCTGCGGGTTGAGCAGGATCACCTCGGCGACTTTGCGTTCGGCCTTGTTCAGCTCTTCAAGGCGATTCTGGATCTGCTCCAGTAAATTTCGCACGCGGTCCATATAAGTATCCTTTACACCTGCGCCAACAAGCGCGCGGCTAATGCAAAAAGGGCCTTTGGTGGGGCCCATGACGGTGGCCTATCCTACTGATGGCTCAGACCGACCACCACTCGGAATCTGTATTTTGCGAAAATGTTGTGGTTATTACTACATTTTCCCTTGAGTGATGCCTTGAAAAAAGGTATTTGTAGCTTAACTTGATAAAAGAACAAACATCATGCTCTCGATTACGGTTGAACCGTGCACCTTTGCCTTGTTCGGCGCCCTTGGCGATCTGGCCTTGCGCAAGCTGTTTCCTGCCCTTTATCAACTCGACGGCGCCGGCCTGTTGCACGAGGACACGCGAATCATCGCGCTGGCCCGTGAGCCGGGCAGCGAGCAGGAACACCTGACGTTCATCGCCTCCGAGCTGCGCCGCTATGTCGGTGCCAAAGAGCTGGATGAAGCCGTGCTCGAGCGCTTTCTGGCGCGCCTGAGCTACCTGCACGTCGACTTCCTCAAGTCCGAAGATTATGTGGCCCTGGCCGAGGTGGCCGGTACCACGCAACGGGTCATTGCCTACTTCGCCACGCCGGCCGCCGTCTACGGCGCGATCTGCGAGAACCTGGCCAAGGTCGGCCTGGCGCAGAACACCCGTGTGGTGCTGGAAAAGCCCATCGGTTCGGACCTGGAATCCTCGCGCAAGGTCAACGACGCCGTGGCGCAGTTCTTCCCGGAGAACCGCACCTACCGCATCGACCACTACCTGGGCAAAGAGACCGTCCAGAACCTGATCGCCCTGCGTTTCGCCAACAGCCTGTTCGAAACCCAGTGGAACCAGAATTACATCTCCCACGTGGAAATCACCGTGGCCGAGAAGGTCGGGATCGAAGGCCGCTGGGGTTACTTCGACAAGGCCGGCCAGCTGCGCGACATGATCCAGAACCACCTGCTGCAACTGCTCTGTCTGATCGCCATGGACCCGCCGGCCGACCTGTCCGCCGACAGCATCCGTGACGAGAAGGTCAAGGTGCTCAAGGCCCTGGCGCCGATCAGCCCGGAAGGCCTGACCACCCAGGTGGTGCGCGGCCAGTACATCGCCGGCTACAGCGAAGGCAAAGCGGTGCCGGGGTACCTGGAAGAACCCAATTCCAATACCCAGAGCGATACCGAAACCTTTGTCGCCCTGCGTGCCGACATCCGCAACTGGCGCTGGGCCGGCGTGCCGTTTTACCTGCGTACCGGCAAGCGCATGCCGCAGAAGCTGTCGCAGATCGTCATCCACTTCAAGGAACCGTCGCACTACATCTTCGCTCCCGAGCAGCGCCTGCAAATCAGCAACAAGCTGATTATCCGCCTGCAACCGGACGAAGGCATTTCCTTGCGTGTGATGACCAAAGACCAAGGCCTGGACAAAGGCATGCAGCTGCGCAGCGGTCCGTTGCAGCTGAATTTTTCCGACACCTGGAGCAGCGCACGGATTCCCGATGCCTACGAACGGTTGTTGCTGGAAGTGATGCGCGGCAATCAGAACCTGTTTGTCCGTAAAGATGAAATCGAAGCCGCGTGGAAGTGGTGTGACCAGTTGATCGCCGGGTGGAAAAAATCCGGTGATGCGCCCAAGCCGTACGCGGCCGGGTCCTGGGGGCCGATGAGCTCCATTGCTCTGATCACGCGGGACGGGAGGTCGTGGTATGGCGATATCTGATTTGAAACTGCCGCAGGGCGTCAGCGCCCATGGGTTCAAGAGCCCGGTGCTGCTGGCTGAAAGCCTGGCACTGAGCGTGGCGAAAAAACTCAGCGACGCGATCGACACCCAGGGCACGGCGACCCTGGTGGTCTCCGGTGGCCGCAGTCCGGTGGCGTTTTTCCAGCACCTGGCCAAGCAGTCGCTGGATTGGTCGAACGTGGTGGTCAGCCTGGCCGACGAGCGCTGGGTGCCGGTGGAGCACGCCGACAGCAACGCGGGCCTGATCAAGCGTTATCTGTTGCAAGGTCCTGCGGCCAAGGCGCAGTTCCTGAGCCTGTACAGCGCCAGCGCCAACCTTGAACAGGCGGCGGAGCAGGCCGACCGCTTGCTGTCCGAACTGCCGGTGATCGACGTGCTGATCCTCGGCATGGGCGATGACGGCCACACCGCGTCGCTGTTCCCCAACAGCCCGAATCTTGCCGAGGCATTGCAGGCCGATGGCGTCCGTCGTTGCTGGCCGATGCTGGCGCCGACCGTGCCGCATCAGCGCCTGACCATGAGCCGCGCGCTGCTGGCCTCGGCCAAGCACAAGGTTCTATCGATTTCCGGTCAGTCCAAGCTGACCACCCTGAGTACCGCACTGGCCGGCGACGATGTCGCCGCAATGCCGGTGCGCGCATTTCTGCAACCCACGTTAGAGATTTTCTGGTGCCCATGAGCCAAGGAACAGCCGCTATGACAAACCCATCCCCGACCGTTTCCATGGCGGACAAAGTTGCCCTGATCGACAGCCTCTGCGCAAAAGCGCGGATTCTGCCGGTGATCACCATCGCCCGCGAGCAGGACGTCCTGCCGCTGGCCGACGCGCTCGCGGCCGGTGGCCTGACAGCCCTGGAAGTGACCCTGCGTTCGCAATTCGGTCTCAAGGCCATCCAGATTCTGCGCGAGCAGCGTCCGGAGCTGGTGACCGGTGCCGGCACCGTGCTGGATCGCCACATGCTGGCGGCGGCGGAAGCGGCGGGTTCGCAGTTCATCGTCACGCCGGGCATCACCCGCGACTTGCTGGAAGCCAGCGTCGCCAGCCCGATTCCACTGTTGCCAGGCATCAGCAATGCCTCGGGCATCATGGAAGGCTACGGCCTGGGTTACCGCCGCTTCAAGCTG
Source organism: Pseudomonas sp. AP3_22 TE3818 (assembly GCF_053628995.1). Classification (NCBI taxonomy): domain Bacteria; kingdom Pseudomonadati; phylum Pseudomonadota; class Gammaproteobacteria; order Pseudomonadales; family Pseudomonadaceae; genus Pseudomonas; species Pseudomonas sp. AP3_22 TE3818. The sequence goes on from NZ_JBRJHL010000001.1 coordinate 1,489,203, forward strand.
TTCCCGGCCGAAGTCAGCGGCGGCGTTGCGGCCATCAAGGCGTTGGGCGGCCCGTTCGGCGAAGTGAAATTCTGCCCGACCGGCGGCGTGGGACCTGCCAACATCAAGAGCTACATGGCGCTGAAAAACGTCATGTGCGTGGGCGGTAGCTGGATGCTTGATCCGGAGTGGATCAAGAACGGCGACTGGGCCCGCATTCAGGAATGCACCGCCGAGGCCCTGGCGCTGCTGGACTGATCGCTTCACCCTACACTTCGTTGTGTGTTCTACGGCTTTACGGTGCGCTTGGTCGGTGCGCCGTTTTTTTTTGCCTGAAAAAATGGCCTGGATCGGCTCATACCCCCTGTGGGAGCGAGCAAGCCCGCTCCCACAGGTTCGGCGCCAACCCTTGTAGGAGCGAGCCTGCTCGCGAAAAACCCGAGGGCGACACTGGGCATCAGGTTTCACCCGTTATCGTTCACGACCCTCGCGAGCAAGCTCGCTCCCACAATGGTGAGTGTTCAGCGCAGTGCTTTCAGCGCGATGATCAACTGCTGCATATGGTCGGCAGTGCTGGTCAATCCCGGTGTCACGCGGATGCACGGCCCGCAAGCCGCGCCACTGCGCACCACGGTGAACAGGTTGTAGTCGTTGAGCAGCCTTTCGACCATCACCTGTTGATCGGCCTGTTGGGTAAAGCGCATCGAGGTGATACCGCAATACAGCCGTGGATCATCCGGGGTCAACACCTCGATGCCCGGAAGTTCGCGAACTTCGCGCACCCACAGGTTGCGCAGGTAATTGAGCCGCGCGCCCTTGGCCGCGGCTCCTCCCATCGCCCAATGTTCTTCGAGCACCAGCGGCAGGGTCAGCAGCGCCGGGATGTTGGGGGTGCTGTACGAGGTTCGGGCGCGGATGTCGGTGGGCGGGAAGTGCATCTCGCCCATGTCCGGGTCTATGTCGGCCAAGCGTTCGGGGGCGATGTAGATATAGCCGAGCGTCAGCGGTGCACCGATCCACTTGTGCAGGTTGTAGCCGGCGAAGGCGATGCCCAGTTCGGTCAGGTCAAACTCGAGTTGGCCGAGGGCATGGGCACCGTCGAGGATGACGTCAATCCCCTGTTCCTTTGCAGCGGCCGCAATCGCCTGCACCGGCATCACCAGGCCCGTGCGATGGGTGACGTGGGTCAGGGCCATCAACTTCAGCCGTGGGTGCCGGGCGAAGGTTTCGCGGTAGGTGTTCAGCAGGCTGTCGAAGGTGGCCGGGTGTGCGTGCTCGATTTCGATCACTTCAACGCCGCGATTACGCGCCAGCCAGCGCATGGCGCCCTTGACCGTGTCGTACTCCAGATCGCAAAACAGGACCTGATCGCCGGGCTGCAGCCGGTTGTAGTTGCGGATCAGCGACTGCAAACCTTCCGACGCGTTGCGGGTCAGGGCGATGCTGTCGCCGGGGACGCCGGTCAACCTGGCCAGTTGCGCGCGGATCTTCAGGCTGTCGCCCTGTTCGAAGCGCTGGCGCACGTACAGCGAATTGCTGCGATTGATCAGCTCGATGTTGCGTTGGTACTCCTCGACGACCGTGCGCGACATGCGACCGAAGTAACCGTTCTCCAGGTTGAGCGGACCGGGTTCGACATCGTAGCGGTCGGCAAAGGTTTGCCAGAAGGCTTCATCGCGGGCACGGCGGGTGTTGTCAGGCATGAGGGTGCTCGGTAGGTGATTCAGTGACGCGGGGCCGGTTTGCCGTGTTTGGCGCGCAGCGGTTCGAGCAAGTCCGACAAACCGTTGTGATCGATTTCCTGCATCAGGGCCAGCAAGCCACCCAATTCGCCGTGAGGGAAACCCTCCCGGGCGAACCAGTTCAGGTAAGGGCCGGGCAGGTCGGCAATGATTCGACCCTGGTATTTGCCGAAGGGCATTTCACGGGTGATCAGCAGTTCGAGCTTTTCAGGATTCATCGATCGGTCGTCTTGATTCAGTCAGTCTGGAAAATACAGGCATTCTGCATGCAGGCCAAATGACAGATCATGCAAATAAAACGGATACAGATTTTGTGTTAATGGATAACTGTTTGAAAAATAACGAATAGTTAAACGATTCCGAGCTGGCATGCAGGGTGCAGTACTCATTGCATCTTTCATCAACCGAAGGAATTGAAAAATGACTGACATGAATAAAGAAGCGATTTCTGTACTCAATGACCTGATTGAAACCAGCAAGGACGGTCAGGCCGGGTTCAAGACTTGCGCTGAAGACATCAAGCACCCTGAACTCAAAACCCTGTTTATCAAGCGCTCGGCCGATTGTGCTACGGCCGCTGCGGAGTTGCAGTCCGCGGTGCGTTCAATGGGTGGCGATCCGGAAACCTCCACCAGTGTCAGCGGTGACCTGCACCGTCGCTGGGTCGACGTGAAGTCGATGTTCACCGGCAAAGGCGAGGAGGCCGTGCTCAATGAAGCCGAGCGTGGTGAAGACCATGCGTTGAAGGCTTATCGGGACGCCATGGAGAAAATCAACAAGCACAACCTGGTGGGCATTCGTGACCTGGTTGAGCGCCAGTACCATGGCGTGCAACGCAATCACGATCAGGTCAAGGCCCTGCGTAACCAGGCGCGTGCGCGTTCGTAAGCCTGGCCGAAACCACTGTGGGAACGAGCTTGCTCGCGATGAGGGCCTGACCTTCAACATTGATGTTGACTGATCTGGCGCTATCGCGAGCAAGCTCGCTCCCACATTGTTTTTTAACTGGTCAATCAGCCAATGCTGATCGCCGGCAGCTCCGTCAACGTCACGCTCTGTTGCTTGCGGGGCGCGAGGATTTCCGCTTCGCCATCCACCACCAGTTCATCGCGCTGATTGAACACGCGAGTGGCAATGCGTACGCGAAACTTCGGCAGCTTTTCCAGAATCTCCAGGCGCACGGTCAGGGTGTCGCCGATCTTCACCGGTTTCTGAAAGCTCATTTGCTGGCCGATGTAGATGGTGCCCGGCCCAGGCAATTCGCAGGCGACCGCCGCGCTGATCAAGGCACCGCTGAACATGCCGTGGGCGATGCGCTCCTTGAACATGGTGCTGGCGGCGTATTCGGCATCCAGGTGCACCGGGTTGTGGTCACCCGACATCGCGGCGAACAACTGGATGTCACGCTCTTCGACCGTCTTGCTGAAGCTGGCGGTCTGGCCCACTTCGAGGGCTTCGTAAGGGGTGTTGGTAACCTGGGTCATCTGTCTCAATTCCTGTGACGAATTAAAAAATTCACAAAATAACTATTCGGATCGGTGTGGCCGAGGCGTGCTCAAGACCTGAGCGATCCAGTTCAGCACATCGGCGACGATTTCATCGCGGTTGCTCTCGTTGAACAGTTCGTGCCGTGCCTGCGGGTAAACGGTCAGTTGCAGGTGCCGGCTGCCGGCCGCCCGCAACGCGTCAGCCAGATCCTTCAGACGTTTGCCTTCGCTCACCGGATCACATTCACCGCCAATCACCAGCAGCGGCAGGCCCGGGTCAATCTGGGCGAGATTGGACGCTTTGCTGATTTGCTGCAAGCCACCGAGCAAATCGATCCACAGTTGATTGGTGCAGCGGAAACCGCAGAGCGGGTCGTTGACGTACAGGTCGACCTGCGCCGGATCACGGCTGAGCCAGTCGAACGGCGTGCGTGCCGGTTTGAATTTGTTGTTGAACGAACCGAACGACAGCCATTCGATCAATGCGCTGCGTCCTTTGCCGCCCTGGCGCAGCCGTTCGAAACGGGCGATTTGCCGTGCCGCGCGATAAAGCGCCACGGGCTGGAAGTTCGAGCCGCTGAGGATGGCCCCGTGCAGGCTGGCACTGTGGTGCAGCAGATAGGCCTGGGCTATGTAACTGCCCATGCTGTGACCGAGCAGCACGATCGGTATGCCAGGGTGCTGCTGGCCGATGTGCTGGTTTAGGCACGCCAGGTCGCTGACGACCTTGCACCAGCCGTCGTCATCGGCGAAATGCCCCAGGGTCCCGTTTTCGGCAGTTTTGCCATGTCCACGCAGGTCCGGCGCACACACGCCGTAGCCCTGATCACAGAGTTTTTCCGCAAGGGCTCCATAACGGCCGCTGTGTTCGGCCATGCCATGGGCCAGCAGAATCATTGCCTTGAGACTGCCGTCGGGTAGCCACTGGTTGACGAAGAGGCGGCTGTGGTCGCTCGTGGTCAGCCAGAAAGTGTCATGGATCATGGCGGTTCCTTTGCACTGAGTCGTTGCATTGTATAGCGCATCCCGTTGCATGCGTCTGATCAGCCCACAGCAAGGCAGGAAGATTCACGCGATCAATGACGGCTTTGCGCATATTTGCCTGAATCGCCATAGCTGCTAGTGTCCGTGAAGCTCCGCTTTTCGCTTTCTGCCTTTGAGGGATCAGGGAGAAATGACAGAAATGCGGCCCCGGATAGATTCAGGTAAAGAGGACAAGAACAATGCAACCTGATTTCTGGAATGACAAACGCCCGGCCGGCGTCCCCCTGGATATCGATCTGGGTGCCTACAAGTCGGTGATCGAGGTGTTCGAGCGTTCCTGCAAGAAGTTTGCTGACCGCCCTGCGTTCAGCAACATGGGCGTGACCCTGACCTACGCCGAACTGGAACGCCAGAGCGCTGCTTTCGCCGGCTACCTGCAAGCCCACACCGACCTGGTGCCGGGTGACCGCATCGCCGTGCAGATGCCCAACGTCCTGCATTACCCCATTGCCGTGTTCGGCGCTTTGCGCGCCGGGTTGATCGTGGTCAACACCAACCCGTTGTACACCGCGCGGGAAATGCGTCACCAGTTCAAGGATTCCGGTGCCCGGGCGCTGGTGTACCTGAACGTGTTCGGCCAGAAAGTCCAGGAAGTGCTCCCCGACACTGACATCCAGTACCTGATCGAAGCGAAGATGGGCGACCTGATGCCCACCGCCAAGGGTTGGCTGGTCAACACTGTGGTGAGCAAGGTCAAGAAGATGGTCCCGGACTATTCCTTGCCCCAGGCCGTTTCTTTCAAGAGCGCGTTGCGCATGGGCCGTGGCCTGGGCATCAAGCCGCTGAAGGTCGGCCTCGACGACATCGCCGTGCTGCAATACACCGGTGGCACCACGGGCCTGGCCAAGGGCGCGATGCTGACCCACGGCAACCTGGTGGCGAACATGCAGCAGGCACGGGCCTGCCTTAGCCAGTCGGCCAGCGACGGTCAGCCGCTGCTGCGTGAAGGCCAGGAGGTGATGATCGCGCCGCTGCCGCTGTACCACATCTATGCCTTCACGGCGAACTGCATGTGCATGATGGTGACGGGCAACCACAACGTACTGATCACCAACCCACGGGATATCGCAGGCTTTATCAAGGAACTGAAGAACTGGCGGTTCTCGGCGCTGCTGGGGCTCAACACACTGTTCGTCGCGCTGATGGATCACCCGGATTTCAAGACCCTGGACTTCTCCAGCCTCAAGCTCACCAACTCCGGTGGCACCGCACTGGTCAAGGCTACGGCCGAGCGCTGGGAACAACTGACCGGTTGCCGCATCACCGAAGGTTACGGCCTGACCGAAACCTCGCCGGTGGCTTGTACCAACCCCTATGGCGACCAGTCCCGGATCGGCACGGTCGGCCTGCCGGTGCCGGGTACCACGCTGAAAGTCATCAGCGATGACGGCGTCGAACAACCTTTGGGTGAGCGCGGCGAGTTGTGCATCAAGGGCCCGCAGATCATGAAGGGCTACTGGCAGAAACCTGAAGCCACGGCCGAAGTGCTGGATGCCGAGGGCTGGTTCAAGTCCGGTGACATTGCGGTGATCGACCCGGACGGTTTCGTGCGCATCGTTGACCGCAAGAAGGACATGATCATTGTCTCGGGTTTCAACGTGTACCCGAACGAAATCGAGGACGTGGTGATGGCTCACCCGAACGTCGCCAACTGTGCGGTCATCGGTGTGCCTGACGAACGGTCGGGGGAGGCGGTGAAGCTGTTCGTGGTGGCCCGTGAAGCGGGCGTCAGCCTTGAAGAGCTGAAGGCTTACTGCAAGGAGAACTTCACGGCGTACAAAGTACCGAAGCACATCGTGCTGCGCGAATCGCTGCCGATGACGCCGGTGGGCAAGATCCTGCGGCGGGAGTTGCGTGATATCGCCTGATCGGTGAATGGCCGATCCCTGTAGGAGCGAGCTTGCTCGCGATGGACGTCAACGATAACGCGCCCTGTTTGTATGATCGCGTCGTCCGGACGTTTTTCGCGAGCAAGCTCGCTCCTACAGTTTTAGCGCGAAAGCCCCTATTTTTGGGGGCTTTCAGGGATGTATAGAATTTTTGCTCTAAAATGACCAATCGCTAGTCTTGAGTCACAAATGTGACCGTAGAGGCCGCTTTTGGCTCTAGTCGACCCTTGGCAAAGCTGCTACTCTCGGCGCGCTTTGTGACTTCTCGGCCTTCTATCAGCCAGATTCACCAATGACCAAACACCAATAATAATCGCATCAAATGCGGTGCTGAATTCGCGTTGCTGAGGAGTGGGCTTCCATGATCGAAGACTTTTGGAAGGATAAGTACCCAGCTGGAATTGCTGCCGACATCAATCCAGACGAGTATCCGAATATTCAGGCAGTGTTGAAGCAATCCTGCCAACGCTTCGCCAACAAGCCGGCGTTCAGCAACCTGGGCAAGACACTCACCTACGGTGAACTGTACGAATTGTCCGGTGCGTTTGCCGCTTATCTGCAACAGCATACCGATTTGCAGCCTGGCGATCGAATCGCCGTGCAACTGCCCAACGTGTTGCAGTACCCGGTTGCCGTCTTCGGCGCCATCCGCGCCGGGCTGATCGTGGTCAACACCAACCCGCTGTACACCGCGCGGGAGATGGAACACCAATTCAACGACTCCGGTGCCAAGGCCCTGGTCTGCCTCGCCAACATGGCGCACCTGGCTGAAACCGTGGTGCCGAAAACCGGCGTCAAGCACGTGATCGTCACCGAAGTCGCCGACCTGCTGCCGCCGCTCAAGCGCCTGCTGATCAACAGCGTCATCAAGTACGTGAAAAAGATGGTGCCGGCCTATCACTTGCCAAAAGCCGTCAAGTTCAACGACGTGCTGAGCAAAGGCCAGGGCCAGCCAGTGGCGGAAGCCAATCCGGCCAGCAGCGATGTCGCGGTGCTGCAATACACCGGCGGCACCACCGGTGTGGCCAAGGGCGCGATGCTGACCCACCGCAACCTGGTGGCGAACATGCTGCAGTGCAAGGCGCTGATGGGTTCCAACCTCAATGAAGGTTGCGAGATCCTGATCACACCGCTGCCGCTGTACCACATCTATGCGTTCACGTTTCACTGCATGGCGATGATGCTGATCGGCAACCACAACATCCTGATCAGTAACCCGCGCGACCTGCCGGCGATGGTCAAGGAACTGTCGAAGTGGAAGTTCAGCGGCTTCGTTGGTTTGAACACACTGTTCGTGGCGCTGTGCAACAACGAAGGCTTCCGCAAGCTGGACTTCTCCGCGCTGAAAGTCACCTTGTCGGGCGGCATGGCCCTGCAACTGGCCGCGGCCGAACGCTGGAAGGCGGTCACCGGTTGCGCCATCTGCGAAGGCTACGGCATGACCGAAACCAGCCCGGTGGCCACGGTCAACCCGATCCAGAACATCCAGATCGGCACCATCGGCATTCCGGTGCCGTCGACCCTGTGCAAAGTCATCAACGATGCCGGTGTCGAGCAACCGATGGGCGAAATCGGCGAGCTGTGCGTGAAGGGGCCGCAGGTCATGAAGGGTTACTGGCAGCGCCAGGATGCCACCGATGAGATCCTCGACAGCGAAGGCTGGTTGAAGACCGGTGACATCGCGCTGATCCAGCCTGACGGCTACATGCGCATTGTCGATCGCAAGAAAGACATGATCCTGGTGTCCGGTTTCAACGTGTACCCGAACGAGCTCGAAGACGTGCTGGCGACCCTGCCGGGCGTGCTGCAATGCGCGGCCATCGGTGTGCCAGACGAGAAGTCGGGCGAAGCGATCAAGATTTTCATCGTCGCCAAGCCAGGCGTGACCCTGACCAAGGAGCAGGTGATGGAGCACATGCGCGCCAACGTCACCGGCTACAAGGTCCCGCGCTCCGTGGAGTTTCGCGATGCACTGCCGACCACCAACGTCGGCAAGATCCTGCGTCGTGAATTGCGTGATGAAGAGCTGAAGAAGATCAACGCGAAGAAAGCCACCGCGTAATCAACAAAAAGCCCCGCAGATGCGGGGCTTTTTGTTGATGCCGACTTTTGGCGAAGGGGCTTTTGTGGCGAGGGGGCTTGCCCCCGTTGGGCGGCGCAGCCGTCGCAAATCAGATCAACTCGGTGTGTCTGACAAATCTCAGTTGCAGGTTTTGGGGCCGCTTCGCAGCCCAACGGGGGCAAGCCCCCTCGCCACAAAGTTCTGCGTATTATTGGCGAAACGGCGCGAAGTTGACGTTGGTGCCCGCCGGGCGCATGTCTTGCAGGAAGGAGTCCTTGTCGGCGCTCAGTTCCAGGCTCAATGCCGCCTTGCGCTTGCCTTCATTGCGCACCACCAGCCCTTCGAGCTTCTCGCGCAGGAACACGGTCGGCACTTTCAGGTGCAGCAGCTCGTCGGTGGCCGGCGTGTGCATCAGCAGGTGGATCCACTCGTACTGACCGATTGCCAGGCGTGTCACCGGAAGGTCGAACCACCAGATGTTGCGATTACGGTTCAATTCGGCGAAGTGGCAGTTGTTGACGCCAAGCACAGCACCGCCGAGTTCCTGGTTTCTGCGGGCAATGGCCTGCTTTTTATCGAGTTTCATAACATTCCTACGGGATTGGATCTTCAGCGCCATGGCCTGAACGTGTTGCGCATTCTCGGGGGTTGGCCCGCAAACATAAAGCGCAACCTGCACTGAACGATGAAATGTCGTGGTGAAAATAAATGAAACTCCCTGCAAAAGCCCTCGGTCAACCCTGTGTAACGACTTTTCTTCCCAATGAACTGTTCACAGGAGAATCACCATGGGCAGCACAAGCGATAAAGTCAAAGGCATGGCCAATGAAGCCGCCGGCAACGTCAAGCAGGGTGTCGGCAAGGCCACCGGTAACGACAAAATGCGCGCCGAAGGCGTGATGCAGGAAAAGAAAGGCGAAGCCCAGCAGGCGGTGGGTAAAGCCAAGGATGCACTGAAAAAAGGCATCGACAAGGCGTGATCCGGCCTTTAATAAAGTTAAGAAGCGGCCATCCTCAGATGGCCGTTTTTATGTCAGCCTGAACTTGAGGGAGGAAAATGTTTCAAAGTCGCGAAACAGGCTGATTTGATGTAGAAAACGGCCCCTGAGTCGCCACGACTTCAACCCAATTCCGTATGCGGCGAATGGAGACGCGAATGATTTTTCCGGACATGAGAGGCCTGCCCCTGCACCGTGTGATGATGCGCACGGTCACCGAGTTCGTCGCCGACGAGATGTCGACCTATGCCTCGGCGCTGGCCTATCAAATGCTGTTTTCGCTGTTTCCGTTCATCCTGTTCCTGATCGCCCTGATCGGCTTCCTGCACCTGCCGGACTTCTTCTCCTGGCTGCGCCTGCAATCGGAACTGGTGCTGCCGCCCCAGGCGCTGGAACAGGTCAACCCGGTGATCGACCAGCTTCAGCAGTCCAAGGGTGGTTTGCTCTCGGTGGGTATCGTGATTGCGCTGTATACCGCCTCTGCCGGCGTGCGGCTGATGATGAGCGCGATGAACGCGGCCTACGACGTGGTTGAAGGGCGCCCACTGTGGAAACGCTTTCCGTTGTCGATCATCTACACCGTCGGCATTGCCGGCATGCTGCTGATCGCCGCCGCGCTGATGGTGCTCGGGCCGCAGGTGATGGGCTGGATCGCTGCGCAAGTCGGCCTTGAGTACTTCATCGTCACGCTCTGGACCCTCTTGCGCTGGCCGGTGATCGTGATTCTGCTGATGGTCGCGGTGGCGTTGATCTACTTCGTCATGCCCGACGTCAAACAGGAGTTCCGCTTCATCACGCCGGGTTCGGTGCTGGCGGTGGTGGTGTGGATCATTGCCTCCCTGGGTTTCGGTTTGTACGTCAAGGAGTTCGCCAACTACAACGCCATGTATGGCAGTATCGGTGCGATCATCGTGCTGTTGCTGTACTTCTACATTTCCGCCGCGGTGCTGCTGCTGGGCGCGGAGATGAACGCGGTGATCGAACACATGTCGCGAGAGGGCAAGGACCCTGGGGAAAAAGTGGCTGGCGAGCATGGTCCCGTCCATGAGGAAAAACACCACGTCTCGGGCCTGGGCCGCGATCACTCAATCAAACCGACCATTGATGAAACCTGATCATGATTCGTGAAATTCTGAAAATGGGCGACGAGCGCCTGCTGCGCATTGCCCCGCCGGTGCCGGCCGAGATGTTCGACAGCCCCGAGCTGTGGCAACTGATCGATGACATGTTCCAGACCATGGAGAGTGTGGGGGGCGTTGGCCTGGCAGCTCCGCAGATCGGTGTCGACCTGCAACTGGTGATCTTCGGTTTCGAGCACAGCGAGCGTTATCCGGATGCCGAGGCCGTGCCGCAGACGATCCTGATCAACCCCTTGATCACACCGCTGAGCCCGATCATGGAGGAGGGCTTCGAAGGTTGTTTGTCCGTGCCCGGCCTGCGTGGCGCGGTGCAGCGTTACCAGCAGATTCGCTACGAAGGCGTCGACCCCAAGGGCGAGCCCATTGTGCGCGTTGCTTCGGGGTTCCACGCACGGGTGGTGCAGCATGAGTGCGACCACCTGATCGGCCGCCTGTACCCGTCGCGCATCACCGACTTCAGCAAGTTCGGCTTCACCGAAGTGATGTTCCCGGACCTGGACCCCAACGCCGACGACTAAACCGCCGCAAAACCCTGTAGGAGCGAGCTTGCTCGCGATGAGGCCAGGTCAGTCAACATTGTTGGCGACTGATACGTCGCCATCGCGAGCAAGCTCGCTCCCACATTGGATCTCCATCAGGTTTTAGTGTGTCACCGGCCTGGCTCCAACCCCATCGCAATCATCGGCTTGCTGCGCGCATACCGGCTCAACCGTTCAACCATCGCATAAGGCATCGGCGGATCGAACGTAAAGCCGCGATGCTCATAAAACCCGCGCAAGTCCGGATGGCAGAACAACCACACCGGCAGTTCGCAATCCTTCACCGCGGCCGCAATCAACCCGGCGGCTATCCCTTGTTCCCGGCACTGCGGATCGACAAACAACCCGGTCAGCCAATGCCCGCCGGACACCGGACGCAAACACAGTGCGGCCACAATCCGGTCACGCCGGGCCACCCAGAGTTGCGCGTCGCGCACGGCTTTCATCGACGATTGGTGAGCGCGATAGAACTTGTTCATCAATGGCCATAACGGCTCGTCGAGCAAGGTGTAGTGGGTGTCGGGCATGGTCTCGGACTGTCGGTGTGCAAAGCGGCGATTATAAAAGAACACGCGCGCCGGGATAGGTGTATACCTGATCTCACATCCCCACGAGTGGAGTACGCATCATGTCCAAAGGTATGGATTCAAAGAAAGCAGACAAGAAAAAGCCGGCGAAAACCGCTATCGAAAAGCGCGCCGACAAGAAAGCCAAGAAGGTCAATGTGTTCGGGCATTGAGCCTGCGCTGACCGATCGCTCCCGCGCAATGCGGGAGCGATCACATTGAAAATAATCTGCAAGAAATCCGGGCGTCATTGCACAGAAGAGGATTGGTCCCCGATCCGAGCAATGCCATGCCTCATTATTTCGATGCAGCCCACCGAGAAGAAATCGAAACCCTGCGCCAACGCCTCACCGCCCGCACCGAGTGGCCGACCTGGTTGCTGTTGATTGGCGTGTACAGCGCGTGGTTCGCCCTTGTTCTGGGCAGTGATTCATTGGGTCTGTGGTTGAGCACGTTGTTGCTGATTCCCGTGGTGGTGTTGTGGCTGTCGGTGCAGCACGAACTGCTGCACGGTCATCCGACCCGCTGGCCGCTGTTGAACAAAACCCTCGGCTACGCACCGTTTGCCGTCTGGTATCCCTACACCTTGTATCGCGACAGCCATTTGCTGCATCACCGCGATGAAGACCTGACCATCCCCGGTCGCGATCCGGAAAGCCGTTACCTGAATGCCGAGCAGTGGGAGGGCAGTTCGTTGTTCGAACAAGGCCTGCACTGGTTGAACAAAACCGTGCTCGGGCGCTTTCTGCTCGGTGCACCAATGGCCTTGCTGACGCTGGCCCGGGAAGAACTGCAACGCCTGAAAAGCGGCGAGCGCCAGGCCTGGTTGATGTGGCTCAGCCATGGCGCCTTGACCTTGTTGATGCTGCTGTTCATCGCGCGCTACAGCGTGTTGCCGGTGTGGCATTACCTGTTGCTGGTCAGCGTACCGGCGCTGTCGATTGCGATGATTCGCTCCTACTATGAACATCGACCTCACGCGGCGCCGGAGCAACGTACCGTGCTCAATGAAGCGGCGTGGCCGTGGCGCTGGCTGTTCCTGAACCTCAATTTCCACCTGGTGCATCACGAGTTGCCGGGGTTGCCCTGGTACGACTTGCCCCGCGCTTACCGGGCCCGCCGCGAGCAATGGCTGGCACGCAGTGGTGGATTCCTGGTGCAGGGGTATGGGCAGCTGTGGCGTGAACATGGCGTAAAGGCCATCGACAGCCCGAGGCATCCGTTTCACTGATTTTTCAATCGCCACTGACCACCTGTGGGAGCGGGCTTGCCCGCGATGGCGATTTCAAATCCAGCACACCTGGTGACTGATCCAACGCTATCGCGGGCAAGCCCGCTCCCACAGGGAACTTCGTTGTATGGAGATACGATGATGACCCAACACATCACCGAACTGCTGATGTACACCGCCCCCGATCCCATCCACCAGGCCAACGAACGCTGGCTGGCGCGAATCCTCGAGCACCTGGGCGAAACCCGCGGCGATGCCGAGGGCCTGTCACTGATGGATATGTGGTTGTCGCCGCATTTGCTGCTCACCCAAACCTGCGGCTATCCGCTGATGACCGCCTTGCGCGGCAAGGTCCGGGTGCTGGGGCGGCCGCGTTACGAGCTGCCGGACAGCAGCGGCGGCAATCACTGCAGTCTGATCCTGGGACGGGTCGATGATCCGCGTCAGACCCTGGCGGATTTTCGCAACAGCCGAGGCGTGATCAATGGCCATGACTCCAACAGCGGCATGAATTTACTGCGCCACCGGTTGGCGCCATTGCAGCGTGACGGGCGTTTTTTTGCCGAGGTCGGCATCAGCGGCAGTCATCGCGAAAGCCTGCGCTGGTTACGTGAGGACCTTGCCGATCTGGCGGCCATCGACAGCGTGACATATGCCTGTCTGGCCCGCTACGCCGCAGAGGAAGTGGTCGGCTTGCGCGTGATTGCCCGCAGTGCGCTGAGTCCTGCGTTACCGTTCATTACTGCCGCAACGGTCAGCGATAAGCAGGCTGAAGAGCTCCTGCGGGTGATGAACCTGGCGTTGCGCGAGTTGCCGGACGTTGCCGACATCCTCGGTTTGCCGCAGGTGCTGCCCGCCACTGAAAGCGACTATCAGGTTGTGCTCAATTATCAGCGTGAAGCCGAGGCGCTGGGGTATGGGGATTTGCGATAGGGCGCAAATGTCGGGTCGACAGGTCCATTTTTCGCGGGCAAGCCCGCTCCCACAGGATTTCGGTGTACCTGTGGGAGCGGGCTTGCCCGCGATGACGGCGGGTCAGCGCAAGAAATCTTTAATTCCATAAATGAATATAAAAATAAATTTTAAGTATTATTAATGAATAAGGCTCCTTGCTAGGATTCGCCTCACCGGACCACCGGACATTCAGCGACCCCTAACCCAGGAGCCCTTATGTCCGGCGCCGATATTCTTCACCGCAAACACGTGGACGGACTGTTCCGCGCTCACTACCACTGGCTCTGCACACGCCTGCGTCAGTCCCTGAACGATGCCGACGCTGTCGAAGACATCGCCTGCGAAACCTTCCTGCAACTGCTCCAGGCGCCAAGCCTGACGGCCATCCGTGAACCCCGTGCCTTGCTCACCACCATTGCCCGGCGCCTGCTCTATCAGCGTTGGCGTCGAGGTGACCTGGAGCGCCAGTACCTTCAGCAACTGCAACAGGCCGAGCCGATCCACGCCGAATCACCGGAGGAACTGGCTCAACTGTCCCAGACCCTGACCCGTGTGGAGCGCAGCCTTCAGCGGCTACCCGGCAAAGTGCGCTCGACCTTCCTGCTGTCGCGGATCGACGGCCTGACCTATCCGCAAATTGCCGCAGCGCTGGGCATCTCCCTGCGCTCGGTCAGCGACTACATGACCCGTTCCCAGGCCCTGTGCGACCGGCACAGCGCCAATCAATCCCTGAACCGCCCACTCCAGAACAAGAGGTCCGCATGAGATCGATCAAAACCCTGCTCGGCAGTTCGCTGCTGGCCCTGAGCCTGTTATCCCACCCGGCATCGGCCACGGAAAAAGCGGCGCCTATCCATTTCGGTGACATCACGTGGGAAAGCGGCAGCCTCATCACCGAAATCCTGCGCCTGATCGTTGAAAAGGGTTACGGCTACCCGACCGACACGCTGCCGGGCAGCACCGTCAGCCTGGAAGCGGCGCTGGCCAAAAACGATATTCAGGTCATCGGTGAAGAGTGGGCCGGACGCAGCCCTGCCTGGGTCAAGGCCGCCGCCGAGGGCAAGGTTTTCGGCCTCGGCGATACGGTCAAAGGCGCCACCGAGGGTTGGTGGGTGCCGGAGTACGTGATCAAGGGCGATCCCGAGCGCGGCATCAAGCCCTTGGCCCCGGAGCTGAAGTCTGTTGCCGATCTGGCGAAGTACAAGGATGTATTCCGCGACCCCGAAGACCCGAGTCGCGGACGCTTCCTCAACAGCCCGACCGGCTGGACCTCGGAAATCGTCAACAGCCAGAAACTCAAGGCTTATGACCTGACCGCCAGCTACGTCAACTTCCGCACTGGTTCCGGCGCAGCGCTGGACGCAGAAGTGGCATCGTCGATCCGCCGTGGCAAGCCGGTGCTGTTCTACTACTGGTCGCCGACACCGCTGTTGGGGCGATTCAAACTGGTGAAGCTCGACGAACCGCCGTTCGACGCCGAAGCCTGGAAAACCCTGGCCGACGCCAACAACCCGAACCCCAAAGGCACGCGCTCGATGCCGGCGAGCCTGGCCATCGGCGTGTCGGCACCGTTCAAGGCGCAATACCCAGACCTGGTGACGTTCTTCGAAAAGGTCGACCTGCCGATTGATCTGTTGAACCAGACCCTGGGCCAGATGAGTGAAAAGCGCCAGAAACCCCGCGAAGTCGCCGAAGCGTTTTTGCGTGATCAACCGCAGGTGTGGAAGGGCTGGGTGCCGGGGGAGGTGGCTAGCAAGGTGAGTGCGAGCTTGTAGTACTGTCTGAAGTTTCTGCGGTGGCTGAACTGCCGTCTTCGCGAGCAAGCCCGCTCCCACAGGGGATCTTTGTTGACCACAGGATTTGTGGACACAACAGACCCAATGTGGGAGCGGGCTTGCTCGCGAATGTTCTCAAGCCCTACGCCGCTTTCACCACCGGCCGCTGCCCCCCTCTCTAGAACCCGCGATGCAGGCGCTGCTGGGCATGCTCAACGGACGATAACCCCCAACAAGCTGCTGAACCGTTTTTGTCCTCAATGCTGGCCGACTAGTGGCCTTGCAAGCCCAAGCTTGCTGTCTATGATCAGCTGTAACTGGCTATTTCGACCGTGATGGGGCGGTCGTCTTGCCGCCAGAGTGCGCAATCAAAGGCACCGACACTTGAACACAGGGAACCGTGCGCTAAATGGACTTGGATTCGAATCTGTTAGGGCTGGCCCGCATGCGGGCTATCAAGAGAAGGATGTCTTGATGAGCGTGTCGCTGTAAGGACCCCTCCGATTGATCATCGTTTATCACCTGACTAGTCCTTCTTTTTGGAGGATGCGTGTGCCTGTTCCACGGAACGTAGTGGTGGATGTGAAAGACCTGCAACTTTCATCAATCAAAAAATCGCGCGGAAGGTGATACAACAATGTTCAACCTACATCACAAGGCTGACCTGCTGGAAATCGAACGCTTCAGCTGTGCGCTGACCGAGGCCAACGCCAAGCTGGCGGCGGTCAGTCGTTCGATGGCGATGATTGAATTCACCCCGGACGGCATCGTCATCGATGCCAACGAAAATTTTTGCAGTGCCATGGGTTACAGCGCCGAAGAAGTGCGCGGCAAGCATCACCGGATTTTTTGTGAAGAGCAGTTCTACCGCAGCGACGACTACACCAAACTGTGGCGCGACCTGGCGCGGGGCGAGCCGCTGAGCGGGACCTTTTTGCGCTTGCACAAAAGCGGCCGTGAAATCTGGCTCGAAGCCAGCTACATGCCGGTGCTGGGCCCCGACCGGCAGGTCAAGAGCGTGATCAAGGTCGCTACCGACATCACCGACCGGGTCAACAAGGAGCACGAAAACGAAAGCCGACTCGCCGCGATCGGCCGCTCCATGGCCGTGATCGAGTTCACGCCCGAAGGCAAGGTCATCAGCGCCAACGACAACTTCCTGAAAACCATGCAGTACTCGCTCAACGAAGTGGTGGGGCAGCATCACAGCCTGTTTTGCCACCGTGCCGAAGCCGAGTCCCAGGGTTACCGCAATTTCTGGGCTTCGCTCAACCGCGGCGAATATCACTCCCATCGTTTCGAGCGCCGGAACAAGCAAGGTCAGACGGTATTCCTCGAAGCGTCCTACAACCCCTTGTTCGACGCCAAGGGGCGTTTGTACAAAGTGGTCAAGTTTGCCAGCGACATCACTCACCAGATGACCACCCTGCAAACCGCCGCCGAATCGGCCCACAGCACCTCGGTGCAAAACGACGTCTGCGCGCGCAAGGGCTCCGAAGTGGTGCAGCAGACGGTGCAGATCATTCAGGACATTTCCCGCGACCTGAACGAAGCGGCACTGAGTATCGATGCCGTGAGCAAACAGTCCGACATCATCGGCACCATCGTGCAGACCATCCGCGGCATTGCCGATCAGACCAACCTGCTGGCACTCAACGCGGCGATTGAAGCGGCGCGGGCCGGTGAGCACGGGCGCGGGTTTGCGGTAGTGGCCGATGAGGTGCGCAGCCTCGCGGCGCGTACCAGCCAGGCGACGCTGGAGATCGTCGAGGTGGTGCGCAAGAACCACGATTTGTCGCTGAGCGCGGTGTCGAGCATGCAATCGAGCCTGAGCCGAACCGGCCTGGGTGTGGAACTGGCGAACGAGGCGGGGGAGGTGATCCTGGAAATCCAGCAGGGCTCACGGCATGTGGTGGATGCGATCAGTCAGTTCAACTCGACGTTGCAACTGAACTAGTCGCGCTAAATGAAAAAGGGTCCCGGTAGAGCGACCCAAAAAAAGCCGGCAAAAAGCGCGCTGACACGAGGGCCAAGAAGGTTGGGGCGTTCGGTCATTGAGCCAGCTTTGACGGAGCCCGGCAATCGGGCTCCGTTATCACATCGAAGTCAATAAGCATTCGATCTGCAAGATTTCCCTGCGCCGTTGCCCGGAAGAAACAGGGCCAACTTTGGCTGTTGGTTTGTCCTTGTTCCAAGCCGAGCAATGTCCCATTACTTTGATCCATACCGGGATATAGAAACTGAAACCTGGTGCGGCACATTCAACGGCCGCAGCGCATGGCTGTCAGGGGGACATGGCGCCTGGATGTATATCCTGGCAACCAGTACCTGGCCGCTCGGAGTTCGATACCTGTTAGTTCTGACAGTAGACGGATTATCGTATTGGTCGGACTATGCGTGGCTGGTTTACCGATAAAACCTCGGCTAAGAACTGGGTTACTCATCACTCGCATGGACGAAATTTAATATGAAAATCAAATGGGTTGTTATTGTTTTTTCACTGATTGTCTGCCTCGGTGCAGTCTACTTTCTAAATGGGAAGCAAGAGTCGGTAGAGCAAAGCAAATACACATTGCTCAATCCCTCAATGACTGAATTACAGAAGGACGAGGTTCAACAACAGATTGATCAACAGCTCGCTAAAAAAGCAGGAGCGCGGCAGGTCAGTGCTACCCAAGTGGTTTATGGAGATGGAGCAGTCGTTATGACTTTCCTTCCCAAGGACTCCCCTCAACCGGATAATACCTGCGACTATGGTTATTTTTGCGTCTGGGAGCACCCATATTACACTGGCAGAAAAGTGTCAGTGCGCAGTAAGCAAGAACAAAGTCCGGTCAATCTTGCAGACTACGATATGAGCCTCCAGGTATCGTCGTGGAAATACAATAATAAACCCTACGCTTCGATTGTATACGGGGTGAGCAGTCGTGATGGAAAGGGACAAATATTAACGAGCACTCTAAAGGAAATTGGTATTGGTGATGAGTGTTGCCCATTCAGTATTCCTGAAAAAACAGAGACTTCCGGAGCGTGGACAGAAATATATGCCATCGATCACCTTCAGTCCCAGGGCGACAAGATAGTAAGTATTAGTATCTCTACACTATTTGGCGGGGATACTAAGTAAGCAGTCCGTTGAAGGAGTGTTGAGCGATGCCAAATAAATCAATTGCTTGACGATTTTAGTTGAAAAAAATGAGCCGGGCTCGCGGTCAATGTTTGCCGTTGGACGGCAAACATTTGCTGCACGGCTCGACAGTTCAAGGCAGACCATTGCAGCAATGCTTCAGGAAACCGGGGTGTTGCGCCAGGCGCTTGAAATACTCATCGACGGCGGGGTAATCCGGACGCTCGATCGGGGTCATCAGCCAGCGATTGACGGACAGGCCGATGACGATGTCGGCCAGGGTAAACCGCGCTCCGGCGACATAGGCCTTGGTGGTCGCGAGTTGATGTTCGAGGATGGCCATCTTCTGGTTCCAGCCGCGAACGCCGACCTCGAGGCTATGCGGGTCCTGGAATTCCGGGTCCTTGCGCACCAGCGCCATGAACGGGTATCTCCAGGACGGATTGAGCTCGGTGGCTTGCCAATCCATCCACTGCTCCACCCGAGCGCGGGCGGCCGGTTCGGTAGGCAGTAGCTCGGTATGATGGTGATGGTGTTTGCCCACCAGGTAGCGGCAGATGGTATTGGACTCCCATAACACCCCGGCTTCATCGATGATCACCGGCACCTGCGCGTTGGGATTGAACCGGAGGAACTCCGGGCTGTGGGTAGAGGCAAAACCGCTGCCCCAATCCTCGCGTTCGTAGGTGATGCCCAGTTCCTCGCAGGTCCACAGGACTTTTCTGACGTTGATGGACGACGCTTTGCCGAGAATCTTCAGTGCATGTTCCATGGTTTGCTCCAGCGAGAATGACGTACAGGCAATTGTAGGTGGTGGCATGTAGGAAGGCGCTGTAGGAGAGCGGCTTCAGATGAGTTGTGCAGGTTACGCTTTCTTGCACCCTTGCCTACAACTACGCCAGAATCCGCCGACTTGTGCGCCTGGTATCCGGACTCTATCGTTCCGTGTCGCTGCAAATTCAGCGATCGGGTCTAGCAGCCTGGATACTTTAGACGCATGACGCCCACCCATCGTGATCTGCCCGCCAGTTCACGTTATGGCGGCTGTGCGTGGGAAGACCTTCGGGTCTACCGGGTTCTAGAGTCCTGGTCTGCTAGCCCGCGCACGGCTGCCACCTTATTTTCGTCTAGCAGCGAATTGTGGCAGCTCCATCACTCTAGGAGCATTGCCATGTTCAAACCCACGCCCAACCCCCCACGCAATCCCAGCCCGATGTTCTCCATCTCACCCGGCATCAATAACGAAACGCTGTTGGCGCACGCCTGCGAGTCACTGGCCTCGGCGAGTGTGATGACCAATGACTTTGCTACGTTTCTGGAAGGCAGCCAGCGCAATACGGCATTGGCGATCGCACAGATCATCATGCTGGCGGAACTGGCAGTGAATCGGGTGCTGGATAACCTCGATCCGCAGGATTGAACATTGAGCCAAGGTGAGAGGCCTTCCCTGTGGTGAGGGGGCTTGCCCCCGTTGGGTTGCGAAGCGACCCCAAAGCAGACACGGCGGTCATACAGTTAAACCCCGTGAACCGGACTACGACTGCTCCGCAGCCGAACGGGGGCAAGCCCCCTCGCCACAAAATCTCACTTCACTGCGGTTGTGTCGTGCCTATGTACTTTCCCGCACCTTCAACTCAAACCCCATGTCCTGCACCGGCCTGGCCACGGTGTTGCCGGCCATCAGCGTCAGCATCTGCTCGGCCGCGCGGCGGCCGATGGCTTCGCGTGGGGTGTTGATGCTGCTCAGGCGCGGGACCATGTGTTCGGACATGGGCAGGTCGTTGAAGCCGAGGATCGCCACTTGCTCGGGGATCTTGATCCCGTGTCGCATCGCTTCGAGCAGTGCGCCCTGGGCCAGGTCGTCGTTGCCGAAGAAGATCGCATCGACATCCGGGTGGCTGGCGATCATCTGCAGGAACAATTCGCCGCCCAGGCCGACCGACGACGGGCGGGGCGTCAGCACTTCCAGCGCCGGGTCGTACAAACCGGCTTTTTGCAGGGCTTTGCGGAAACCTTCGCCGCGCAGCAAGGTGCGCTGGTCCAGTTGCGCGCCGATGTAGGCCAGGCGCTTGCGGCCGCGGGACAGCAAGTGTTCGGCCGCCGTTTCGCCGGCCGCCAGTTGCGAGAAGCCCACGCAATTGAGTCCGGCGGCGCTGTCCAGCTCCATCATGTACACGCAGGGAATGTTGCTGGCTTCGATCATCCGTCGCGAGCTTTCGGTGCGGTCGAACCCGGTCAGCAGCAAGCCGCGTGGCTGATAGGCCATGTAGTTGCGCAGCAGGTTTTCTTCTTCATCACGTGAATAGTGGAAGTTGCCGATCAGCACTTCGAAGCCCTTGGGGCGCAAGACCTGGTGAATGGCTTCCAGGGTGTCGATGAACAGCAGGTTGGACAGCGACGGCACCAGCACCACGACTGAATGGCTCTGGGCCGAGGCCAGGGCGCGGGCGGCAGGGTTGACGACATAGTTGAGTTCCAGCGCCGCTTTCTGCACTTTTTCCACCAGTTCGGTGGCCACGGTGCTGACGCCACGCAGGGCGCGGGAGGCGGTGATCGGGCTGACGCCGGCCAGTCGGGCAACTTCGTTCAGGGTAGGGCGGCCAGTGGTGCGGGTATTTTTATCGTTCTTGGTTGTGTTCATCGACGGCTTGCCAAACAAAATTCAAGGCACTAAGGTAGCGCTGTCTCGATGCAGCTGCAAATGCGTGAGCGAGGGTTCGCCTGATCCTCGCTTTTTGGTGTTGGGACCTAACCTGCTGCAACCCACAAAATGACAAGAAAGGCGTCGGCAACTTCTGCTTTTGATCTAGTGTCATAACTGGCAAAGGTAGCGCTGTCTGCGCGCTGAGGTGTTACATGAACCATCCCATCACCGCCCTGGTCATCATGGGCGTTGCCGGTTGCGGCAAGACGTGCGTCAGCGAGGCCCTGTGCCAACTGAGCGGCGCCACGGCCATTGAAGGCGACTCTTTTCACCCTGCCGCCAATATCGAAAAGATGAGCGCGGGGATCCCCCTGAACGATGAAGACCGCGCCGGCTGGCTCGACAGCCTGTGCGATGAGCTGCGCCGTGTCGACGCCAAGGGTGAGCGCCCGGTGCTGACCTGTTCGGCGCTCAAACACATCTATCGCGAACGTCTGCGCAGCGCCTTGCCGGGCCTGGGCTTCGTGTTCCTTGAGCTGACCCCCGAAGTGGCCGCCGACCGTGTGTCCCATCGGCCGGGCCACTTCATGCCGTCGACCCTGATCGACAGCCAGTTCGCCACCCTCGAATCGCCCGTCGGCGAGCCGTTGACCCTGGCGCTGGATGCTTCGACCCATAGCGTCGAGCAACTGGCTGCGCAGGCTCATGTCTGGTGGCAGGCGCACGGCCTGAAGCAGGCGGTATGACTGTGCTTGTAAAGACAGCGCTGTCCTCGCGGCTTCTGATTAACCCGCTTTAATAACAACAACAACCAGGAGACACCCCTAATGTTTGGCATGTCCCACGAGACGTTCCTGCTGCTCGATGCAGTGGTCACGGTGATCGGGCTTATCGTCCTGATCACCAAGTTCAAATTGCACCCCTTCCTCGCCTTGATCATCGCCGCAGCCTTCCTCGGGCTGACCTCCGGCATGCCGATCGGCACCATCATCAAGGCGTTCCAGGACGGCTTCGGTGGCGTGCTTGGTTTTGTCGGCATCATCCTCGCGCTGGGCACGATGCTCGGCAAGATGATGGCCGAATCGGGCGGTGCGGATCAGATTGCTCAGACGTTGATCCGCGCCTTCGGCAAGGACAAGGTGCAGTGGGCGATGATGTTCGCGGCGTTCCTGGTCGGTATTCCGCTGTTCTTCGAAATCGGCTTCGTGTTGCTGATCCCGCTGGTGTTCATCGTCGCTCGCCGCACTGGCGTGTCGATCATCAAGATCGGTATCCCGCTGCTGGCGGGTCTGTCTGCGGTACACGGCCTGGTGCCGCCGCACCCGGGTCCGCTGCTGGCCATTGGCGTGTTCGGTGCCGACATCGGCAAAACCATTCTCTACGGCCTGATCGTTGCGCTGCCAACCGCCATCATCGCCGGCCCGATCTTCGGTACGTTCATTGCCAAGCACATTCCCGGTCATCCGAACCAGGAGCTGGTGGATCAACTGGCGCGCGAAACGGATTCGGCCGAACTGCCGAGCTTCGGCATCACGCTGGTGACCGTGCTGCTGCCGGTGTTCTTGATGCTGCTCAAGACCTTTGCCGACGTGGTGCTGCCCGATGGCAACATCTTCCGCGCCTTCATGGACCTGATCGGTCACCCGATCTCGGCGTTGCTGCTGGCTTTGCTGCTGTCGCTGTATACCTTCGGCTACAAGCAGGGCATCGGTTCCAGCCAAATGATGAAATGGCTCGATGCCAGCCTCGCGCCGACCGCCGCGATCATCCTGATCATCGGTGCCGGCGGTGGCTTCAAGCAGATGCTGGTGACCAGCGGTGTGGGTGACGTGATCGGCCACATGGCGGTGAACGCACAGATCTCGCCGATCCTGCTGGCCTGGCTGGTGGCGGCGGTGATTCGTATCGCCACCGGTTCGGCGACTGTGGCGACCATCACTGGCGCGGGCATCGTGGTGCCGGTGGTGGGGATGATTCCGGGTGTGAACCGTGAGCTGCTGGTGCTGGCCACCGGTGCCGGTTCGTTGATCCTGTCGCACGTCAACGACGCCGGTTTCTGGCTGGTCAAGCAGTACTTCAACATGACCGTGGCTGAAACCTTCAAGACCTGGACGGCGATGGAAACCATCCTGTCGGTGGTGGGCCTGGGCTTTATCCTGTTGCTGTCGCTGTTCGTCTAAGCAACACCGCAAAACCAATGTAGGAGCTGGCTTGCCAGCGATGCAGGCGACTCGGTTTAACGTTGAACCGGGTCGATGGCATCGCCGGCAAGCCGGCTCCTACAGGTTTTGGGTCAGGCGTTGGATTTGGTGACTAGCCCATCCGCCCGGAACATCCCGCGAATCCCGCGTACGGCCTGGCGAATCCGGTCCTGGTTTTCGATCAGGGCAAAGCGCACGTGATCATCGCCGTACTCGCCAAAACCGACGCCCGGCGAGACACACACCTTGGCCTCGGCCAGCAGTTTCTTGGCGAACTCCAGCGAACCCAGGTGCGCGTAAGCCTCAGGGATTTTGGCCCAGACGTACATCGACGCTTTCGGGTTTTCCACCATCCAGCCCAGTTCATGCAGGCCCTTGACCAGTACGTTGCGACGCTGCCGATACTGCTCGGCGATGTCGCGCACGCATTGCTGATCGCCTTCCAGGGCAGCAATCGCCGCCACTTGCAGCGGGGTGAAGGTGCCGTAGTCGTGGTAGCTCTTGATCCGCGCCAGGGCGTTGACCAGTTCCGGGTTACCGACCATGAAGCCGATGCGCCAGCCGGCCATGTTGTAGCTCTTGGACAGGGTGAAGAACTCCACCGCAATGTCCTTGGCCCCCGGCACCTGCATGATCGACGGGGCTTTCCAGCCGTCGTAGACGATGTCGGCGTAGGCCAGGTCGTGCACCACCAGCACGTCGTACTGCTTGGCGAGGGCGATGACGCGCTCGAAGAAGTCCAGCTCCACGCACTGGGCGGTCGGGTTGGACGGGAAACCGAGGATCATCATCTTCGGTTTCGGGATCGAGCCGCGAATGGCTCGCTCCAGCTCCGCGAAGAAATCCACGCCCGGCACCAGCGGCACCGATCGCACCTGGGCGCCGGCAATCACGGCACCGTAGATGTGAATCGGGTAACTCGGGTTGGGCACCAGCACGGTGTCGCCCTGATCCAGGGTGGCCAGCATCAGGTGTGCCAGGCCTTCCTTGGAGCCAATGGTGACGATGGCTTCGCTTTCCGGGTCGATGTCGACCTCGTAGCGGTCCTTGTACCAGTTGGAAATCGCCCGGCGCAGGCGCGGAATGCCCTTGGAGGTGGAGTAGCCGTGGGTGTCTTCGCGCTGGGCCACCGTGACGAGTTTTTCGACGATGTGCGGCGGCGTGGCGCCGTCGGGGTTGCCCATGCTCAAGTCGATGATGTCTTCGCCACGACGACGGGCGGCCATCTTCAGCTCGGCGGTGATGTTGAAAACGTAAGGGGGGAGTCGATCGATGCGCGCAAAGCGGCGCGGCGAACCTTGTTCGGCCATTGTTGCCTCGGATAACGTAAGCGCCCGGAACCGTCCGAGCGACGCAGGTCAGCGGTGACCTGTGGCGGAATGTAAGGGCAGCTGTGGCAGACTGTCCAGCCTCAAAGTAAACAAATTTTTCCGAAGGATAGGGTTCGATGGAATTTACCAGCGGCTTCTTGCTGAGCCTTTCGCTGTGCCTGGATATCGGCGTGGCCAACATCGCGATGATCACCCTGGCCATGCAGCGCGGCTATTTCCAGGGCTTTGCCCTGGGCCTCGGGACCTGCGTCGGCGACCTGATCTACGCGGTACTGGCGCTGGCCGGCATGACCGTGTTGCTGCAGTACGAAACCGTGCGCTGGGTGTTGTGGATCGGTGGCTCGGCGCTGCTGGTGTATTTCGCGGCGAAGATGATCTATTCGGCGATTCACCACGAAGCCGTGCTGGCGCAATCGGCCGAGGTGGGGCACAACTCCCATCGCAAGGAGTTCTTTCGCGGGATCTTCCTGGCCATGTCGTCGCCCAGTGCGATTCTCTGGTTCGCCGCCGTGGGTGGCACGCTGATCGCCCGTTCCGGTGGCGGCGGCGTCCTCAGCTCCGCGCTGTTTCTCGGCGGTTTTCTTTGCGCGGGGATTCTCTGGTGTGTCGGGCTGTGCTTTGCCGCGAGCCACGGCGGCAAATTGCTCGGCGACAAGTTGCTGCGTTATTCCTACATGGCATCGGCGGCGATCTTCTGCTATTTCGCGGTTTACGTGATCCTATCGGGTTACAACGAGTTCGTTGGCGCCGGTGCGGTCGAGCAGTTGAACGCCCTGTAACTGGGCGAATCGGGTTTGGCTTCTATACTCCCAGCCGAACCCACTTTTAAGCGCAGGAGTCGAGTCATGGATGAGCAAACACGCGTCGAGGTGACGGAGCCCCGTTTCGAACACGGACACTTTCTGCTGATCGCAGGACTTGGCGAACGATTTACCCAAGAGACAGTAAAAGGCATTCCCGAACTCTGGGATAAATTCATTCCCCACATCGGTAAAGTTCCGGGCCAGAAAGGCGAAGTCACCTACGGCGTCTGCTGCAATTTCGACGGCAAGGGCGGCTTCGATTACATCGCCGGGGTCGAGATCAGCAAGCTCGATGACTTGCCGGAAACCTACCGCTGGGTGGAAGTTCAGCCGCAGCTGTACGCGGTGTTCGAACACAAGGGACCGCTGGACACCCTGCCGCAAACCTTCCAGTACATCCATGGCACGTGGCTGCCGCAGTCCGGCCACGAACTATTGGCGGCCCCGGAGTTCGAGCGTTACAGCGAAGACTTCAACCCCAAGCTCAACACCGGCAAGCTGGAACTCTGGCTGCCGATCAAGGCATGACACCTGCCGCGAGAGGCGGATCAGCCGATTCGTCTCTCGATGTCCCGCGGCGGCTGATTTATCATCCCCAGCCTTTCCCATGCTGATCCCGAGCCGCCATGAACACCGTCATCCGCAACGTCACCCCCGCCGATCTGGACCGCTGCTTTGCCATCGAAACCCTTGCCTATGAAGGTGACGAAGCCGCGACCCGCGAGAAGATCGCCACCCGCATCGCCACCTGGCCCGAGGGGTTTATCGTGGCTGAAGTGGACGGGGTCGTCGCCGGTTTCATCAACTCCGGCGCGGCGTTTCAGGTGGAAATGTCGGACGAGGCGTTCAAGGAGCTGATCGGCCACGACCCGGCCGGGCCGCACGTGGTGATCATGTCGGTGGTGGTGCACCCGGATTATCAGGGGCAGGGCCTGGCAAAGCTTTTGATGGGCGAGTTCATCGAGCGTATGCGTGCGATGGGCAAGGTCAGCATCAACCTGATGTGCAAGGAGCGGCATATTCCGTTGTATGCCGGGTTCGGCTTTGCCTACGTCAAGCCGTCGGCGTCGGACCATGGCGGCATGGCCTGGCATGAGATGGTGCTCAAGCTCTGAGCTCAACACTGGACCCTGTGGGAGCGGGCTTGCCCGCGATGGCGGCGTAACTTTCAACAGGGATGTCGACTGAATAGTCCGCTATCGCAAGCAGGAGCTAGTGGTGGTCCTTAGTTTCAGGGTTAGTAAATACTTTCCCGGTCCGGAGCCGGAGCCAGTGGTAGTAGGTCTCTGTATCGAACTGGCCGTCATTTAAACACTTTTGAGGCGCACCGACGCACGGCAGGTGGATTTGTGAATACTATACTCCGTTGAGTATGTTCCGTACGGCGCTTACCGCCTTATCAAGTACAGCCTCCTCACTGAGATCGGTTGTATCAATTCGCACCCAACTTTCCAAGCCGCATCGCTCGTAGCTGGACCGGACGCGATTTTGATACTCAATGAAGCTCTTGATGCGGTCTTCATTACCTCCATCATAGGCTCCACTCTCGCTCAGGCGGAATGATTCTTTTCGCTGTGCTGCGAGAACTGGGTCCACATCTAAAAAAATGACGAAATCAGGTTTTCTAATTGTGGAGAATACTGCTAATGCCTCTTCAGCCAAGTCTTCATTTTTAAGTAGGAAGCGAGCAAGGTACTTATAGTACCAACCATCGGCGATGCAACTCATGCCGGAATCAAGCAGTGGTCTTACGGCCGCATAGTTCGTGGCCTGAAACCATGCGGTTATCAGGGCCAACCAATGTCTGTCACCTAATTGTTCAAGTGGTGCTTGGTCGGGATAATCCCAAAGAACTTCACGAAGTCGGGACATATGAAACTCGGAATAACCTGATGATACTGGTGGGCGGTTTTTGTCTATGTAATGAAGCGCCGCATGGGACTCAAGGATGTTGTCAAATGTGGCCCTTGCAACAGTGGATTTTCCGGCACCATCCGTGCCTTCAAATGCGATAAATACTGCCTGCTGAGACGTGTCTTTCATGCGAAACCTCCCAAGTAAGCCTCGGTGTCCAGAGAGTTTCTTCCACTTCCTTCTATTAAAGGCTGAAATCCTTCTCTGCGATATATCTCTGACATTTTTTTACCGAGTGTATTCAGGTAATTCACAGATGGCCGCTCTCTTGTGGAGTATTGCGAGCCGGCGTCAGGGTGGAACGCTGCAACTGCAGGAACTACTCCCATATCTCCAAAGTACTCTATACCCTCAATGATTGATTCTAGCGGTTCCATGCCAGCTACAAAGCCTGCGTATACTTTGCCGCGACCTAGAACTTCTACAGCAGCTTCAAAAGCAGCAAGAAATCGATCCCGAGTGAAGTCGCGAGATTTTCCTGGACAAACTTCGGAGAATAGGTCTGAGTTGAACACCTCCAGACTCATTGACATATTGTTGCCAACTGCTTTAAAGCGATCAAATAGTCGGAAGTCCTTAGGTGGCATAGAGATTAAATGATATTCTAAGTCGTTTTGTAGGTTTTTTTGTTTTACTCGATCAAGTAAATCTATATGCATTGAATATCCTTTGTCATAGTTTGGGATTGTACCGCCGTTCAATAACACCCTCTTGAATCTGTTGTTCTCTTCTTCAATGGCTGTTGCTACTGCTTCTCCCGCGATATCACCTTTAATACGCATCTTGTGATCAGATAAGCTTTCTCTTGCAGGGCCCAGAGAGCAAAACTTGCATTCATGACCATCGTTGAAGTAATAGCAATGACCAGGTGAGAAAATTCCGAGGGTCGAATCTCCGTACACAGTCAAGTTTCTTTCGAGCAGTTCGCCATTGCTCAAGCGGCTTCCGTAAGATCGTGGTCTTGCCGGAAATGCAATTTTTATCGATTTGTTACCGTACCTTAGTGATGGTGTTTCTTCCTCTAAGAAAATTCTAAAGTTTGAGTTGGGGTTGTAGTTAGCAGCTGCAATAATCTGGCCGCCTAGAATAATTTCCTGTGGGGTCCGAGTGCCACAGCTAAGGATTACGCTATCACCTGTTCCATATGCTCGCCTTTTTTCAATGTGGTTTGTGTGGGTCTGAAAGTACTCTAGGAACTCCTGAGTAAAACTAACGCCGTTAGATAGCAACTCAAGTTTTAACTTTACTATTTCTAATAGCATGATTCGCCTCCGTTTGAATTGCATTATAAAATTATTCGTATCAGTTCTTCTGAGGATAAGGCAATCAATGTTTCGTTGTCTGATAGAGAGGCTGTCGTTGGTGGTGGGCAGAATCTGGGGAGACCTTTATCATTGAACAATGCTCCACCTGCCTCTCTGAGAATTAATTCTGCAGCGGCAATGTCGCAACTCCGCTCATGCCCAGGTGGACCTATATCTATAAAAGCATCAAGAGCTCCGGAGGCAATCAGGCATATCTCCAAAGAAGAGCATGAATAAACGCGAATTTTAGCCGCCGACCATATAAGGGTTTGAATTTTATTTATGTCTCTACTGCCTTTTGGGCGATGAAACGAAATTCGCATGTCCTCTACTGAGTTGGATTTTCGAGTCTTAAGCCGTTTTACAATTATTGGAGATTGAAGATAGGCACCTTCGCCGTATGCAGCGGTGTAAACTAAATCTCTTGATATGTCATAAACCCAACCGAAGACATAATTTCCATCATGATAAAGCGCTACGCTAGATGTATAACCGGGAAAGCCTAGTACCGCATTGTGTGTCCCATCTAAAGGATCTATCAATAAGTAAAAATCACCGTGATCTCCAAATTTTATAGGCGAGGTACTTTCCTCGGAAAAAATAGTAATTGGGATGCTAATACTCGAAAGACATTCAAATAGTATATTTTGGCAATCTATATCAAATTTGGTTTGGGTATTGTCCCAGATCTTGTTTTCAATATTGAAGTCTGGTAGGTGGGACAGTGTTGCCGCCCAATAACGACGTAATTGCTTCCTGGCTTCATAAAGGCATTCTTCCAGTTCGGCAACATATTCACTCTTGAATAGCGCTCTCATATTGGTTGCTCAGTTATTAATTGTGTGTGCCAGTTCTCTCTATCCAGTCGTGACGCGTACGATCTGACCTCAAAAAGCTTTCCTGCATAGATGGCATAATCTGCGCTCATGAAAGCACTGAAGGTTTTTGGAAATAGTGCTAGAGTCTTGATTTCGAGTTCATAGCCTAGTTTTTTTCTGATCATATTGGATGCTGCTCTTAGGCTTCCCCCAGTATAAGATTTATCTATAATTAACCATGACTCATTCGATGATGATGTGTGAGGGAAAATGTCGAGGAATTCATCATCCCTAGTTAGTAAGCTGGGATCGTTTTGACGATGGATTTCTGAAAAGAAGATGTTTCGATCTCCTGTCGTTGCCAAGTAGCCAAGTGCGAGTGGTAAACCAGCCGATAGTAAAAATAATTTGTTCTTTGCTATCGTTTTAATTTTGTGCCAAATGGCATGATTCTCATAAATGTATCTCGTGTTGAGCGCTAGGCTGCTGTGCCAATGTTCGTGAGAGATGTATTCGCTGTAGAACGCACAGAATCGATTATGAAAGTCCATTGTTTCATCATTTGTGGCTATCAGTAACCTGTTCTTGGCTATGCCTCGAATCGTTGATTCGATCGATAAGAACTGTTTGTTGTGAGGGATATTAGAGAGTGCTTCTCTAATTAGAGATTTTTT
Organism: Pseudomonas sp. AP3_22 TE3818; assembly: GCF_053628995.1. Classification (NCBI taxonomy): domain Bacteria; kingdom Pseudomonadati; phylum Pseudomonadota; class Gammaproteobacteria; order Pseudomonadales; family Pseudomonadaceae; genus Pseudomonas; species Pseudomonas sp. AP3_22 TE3818. Next base: position 1,519,424 of record NZ_JBRJHL010000001.1, read on the forward strand.
GTATTCGAGTAGTAAAGGTTTGGAAGGTCCAGAAATGGCTATTTCCGGGGATAGACCATCTCCTTTTATTTTACGAAGCTCACTTGAGTTTAATTGGCTCGTTCTTAGGTTTAGGTACTTCCATGTGTTCACTACTTCGTCGTCGGACAGGTAGTTAAAAATTGGCTCAATGTTGCTCAAGTCGTAGATCATTACTTCTGGATGGCGAAGTTCGAAAGAAGCTTTTTGAAGGTGGCAACCATTTAATAGTGCATTGCGATAAGCGTAATAGTCATTTGTTTGCACGCCGCTGAGTGTTCGCCAAGCGTGATGCTCACTAATGATCGTTATAAAGCTCGAGCTTGAATCTTTAGAGTAAGGTGAAGGGGGAGTATGCTTCATGGTTTGATTCTCACGAAAATTGAAATGTTAGGGGCTTTAACTTATTTCTCGGTTCGTGTTTTGTTCTCGTGGGTTTTAATTTTGTTTTGCTAGTCTGTCGTTGTGGTTTTATTTGATATCGACTTTAGTCGCCAGAATAGAAGCAGCATTAAGAGGAATGAGCAAATCACTAAGGCTAAAAATATGGATTGCACCGTGTAATCGTAAAGTGATAGCAGGGAGACTGAAAAAACTATGCCAAGAATGTTTAATATTAATATGGTAAGCAGTGTGGGAACCCAGAAGTCTTCCATGCTCCTCAATGTCATACGGGTCACAACGTAAACAAATTCAAATACTAAGAAAGGGATCGAGATATGAATGTTATTTTCAATTAATTTTCTGGTTGGCGCGTCTGATGTATACATTATGGATATGTTTTCCTTAAAGAAGAAACATCCAAATAACAACGGTGTCAGTATTGTTAACCCAAGAATTATTCCTTGGGTGTAGATTTTTATGATCGATTGTATATCCAATGCGGCGTAATAGCGTGCAGCGACGATCCCTGTCGCGTTTCCCACTCCGATAGAAATCATATATATAATACTAATGAAGTGGAGAGATGCCTGGTAAGCGGATAAACTGCTTTCACTTATGTTTTTTGAAATTATAGAAAGCAAAAAGAAGAGAAGGCTTTCACCGCCAAGGCACAGTGCCATGGGGAGCCCTCGAATCGTGTAATTAATATACTCTTTCGGGGGGAGGCATCTGGTGTGCAGAAAGTTTTCGATATGTTGTTGTATTTTAAGGTTGAAAAATAATAACGCTAGAGCAGAAAAAATACACCGTAAACAAGAATATGTCAGAGTAAATTTTGATAAAGTTTTGTCTGGCTCTGTGGCAATCAAAATGGTGCAGGTTACCAAGAGGGAGAAATTGAATAGCCATGTAAATATGATCTCGTATTGCGGTTTTTTGACTCCATTAAAGAAATTGAAAATTGTTATCTGTAGATATATTGCAGGCATTGAGAGTGAAAGTGTTAGTAGTGCTCTGAACTCTTCTGTTTTACTTTGGCTCGCGATTGAATCAAGTGTTGTTGTGTGTGTGAAAAATATTGCGCCTATGATAAGTGCTCCAAATAAGATGGCAAGTCTTATCGAGATAACTATCTCTGATTCTATTTCGCTTGTATTTAAATCACATGATCCTGCCACTTTTAGTAGCGTCGGCAAAAAGAAACCGAAGCCGAGGACTGTTAGGAACGAAATTGATGCCAGGGCAAACGATGCGGAGCTAAGTGAATCTACAATAAAGTGGCCAACAAAGGAGAAGTATATTAATGAAGCTGTCAAATCGCCCAATCTAGAAAATATGAGCGGAATGGCTATCCTGAAAACTTCCATAAATAGGCCGCCGATTAAAATTCTAACAGCAGGTTGACTTTCAAGTTGTTTGGTTAATCCCATTCCTTTAGTAGGTTTGCCAATGCTGGTGTTTCAGTTGCAGCGAAGTATTTTTTTCTGAAGTAATACTCGCACATCGAAGCTTTGTGTTTGGTTTGCTGGCGTTCGTTAAATTCGTTATCAAGTGCAATAAGTGACTTTTCCGTTGTGGGATAGATTTCCGATTTTTTTAGAAGAGTCTCAATTGCCAAAAATACCAAGTCCATATATTTGAGTGTTTCTTCAATGAATGACCTACATTCTGTTTCAGTGGTTGCGCCTTGTCTGGCCAAAATGAAGAATTTATTCTTTATTTCATCAAATCCTTCGATTCGATACATGTTTGAATAAACCCACTTGTAGTGTTTGTTTGTCGTGCCAGTAAGGTAAGTGAAGCTCATTGTGGTTTTTAACATCATGTCACGGACGATCTCGCATCCCATCCAGAGGTTTCCTGATTGCCAGCAGCCTTGAACATCCTGAAATGCGTAAAAAACAGGAAGCTTTTCACGGTGAGCTACGTAGATATGTTTTTCCAGAGGTATTCTTGATTTTAAATCGTTAAATCTGTCTTCATTTTTAAGTGCATGCCCAATAATTGATCTGTGGATAACATTGTTTTCTGTATTCGTTAAAATAGGGGTATAGAGAAAGCGCTGGTCGGAAGATATTTCGCTAAATGCAATTTCTATCTTTTCGAATATCTCTTCTATCTCTGAAAACGTTATGTAGTCAGCGTCAATGTGAATGCTGGTGTTGCCGTAGAAATCGGTTGTGTTATGAACTTCCTCATCCTGGGTGATGTGCCGATAGTTTATGTCGGTCACAAAGGCGTGTTCAACTCCTTTGATGTTGCGTGCTTTGGGGCGTTGATCGCAAAGAATGATGCAGTCGATGTCGGAATGTATGGTGCCGATTCCTTCAATTAAAGATCCGGAAACAATAAGTACGCTCGTGTCGTCTAAAAATGCCTTTTGGCGTATGTAGTCTTTCGGGATCGAAATTTTTCCATCTAATATTGTTATTTCGGCGTCCGATATTTTTGATTGTGAAGTTTTTATTAGGACTGTCATTGCGTGTCGCTCCTTGCACAATGTCGAATCTTTAGAATGTTATGTAGAGCAGTCGTGACTAAACCATAGTTTTGATAGGAGATGTTCGTCAATATTCAGGAAGAAAATCAGAAGTGCCGTACAGGCTTTGACAGATGGATGACTTTTTAGATCGGGAAAAGTCTTTTTTTGTGATGGGAATTCTCCTACAGAATAATTCGCAAAGTCTTGTAGGAGTAACGTTGAATCTGTTGTGTCAGTAAAGACTGTTCCTCACCGGCATTGGTGTTTCGTGGTGGTAAGTCTGGGCATCGAACCGTTTGATATTAAAGCGTTTGTGATACGTGGTTTCTACCGTCCTCAGCATAACCGCGCGTCCGATCCGGTTAGGCGAGTAAGCGCTCGATCATTATCCGTACATATTCTCGCCGCTTGGCGAACTGTTGAGACTGTCGACGCCCACCGAACTGATCCCTATCAGTAGCGAGGCGCGGGCCATTGCCTGATATTTGTAGTTGAGAGAGCTGATCCGTTTGCTCAGTGCTCGTTTGGGTTGTGGGGAAGGTCGTAAATGGCTTTCAGCGTTTTCGGTTGATTAATCATCGTTCATCCTTCGACGAGTTAGAAAAACAGCCCCATCCGCCGCTCATAACCGATCCGACCCTTGTACGCCTCGCCGCTGTCGACAAAGCCGAACCTTTCGTACAGGGCGATGGCGGCGGCGTTGTCGGCATCCACCGACAGCTCCAGCCCCCGGATTTCCGGCCAGGCCAGGCGCGCCGCCTCGGGCAGCGCCTGCAGGCAGGCCTTGCCGTAGCCTTTGCCCTGGGCACGTTGATCGACCTGTAGCGCGTGTAGCGTGGCGCTGTGTTCATTGGCCCACGCAGGCAATACGGGTGGGCGCTTGAGCAGCAGGAAGGCAACTGGAACCGCATCGGCCAGCAGGGCAAATCCTTTGACCCCCGGGCCGGGCCTGGACAACAAGGTGTGCAATGCACCGTGGATATCACCGGAGAACTTTATCTGCTCCGGATGTACTTCAATGGCCTCGATCTGCTGGCGCTGCTGCGCATTCAGGCTTTCGTAAGGCACAAGTCGGGCTGTCACTGGAGTGTCCTTTTTCCAACATGAATAGAACCTCGGATTCTAGCGATTCTGGCCGTTTGGATTATTTTTATTTGTTCTGTCGATTCGCCGGATCGCCAGACGACTAAGGGTGTCTTCCAATAAAAACCACGGAGAACCACCATGAACTCGCAAACCCAGATCCATAATCTCATCGAGAACTATCGTCAGGCGGTCATGGCCAAGGACATTGAAAAAGTCATGGCCCTGTATGCCGATGACATCGTCTCCTTCGACGCGGTCAAGGCCCTGCAATTCAAAGGCAAGCCGGCGTATCGCGCGCATTGGCAGGCCTGCATGGAGATGTGCCCCGGCCCGCACATCTTCGAATTCCACGAAATCACCATCGAGCCATCCCAGGAAATTGCGTTCGCTCACTGGCTGGCCCATTGCGGTGGCACCAACGACAAGGGCGAAACCCAGGCCTGCTGGATGCGTGTCTCGCAGTGCTATCGACAGGAGGCGGGGTTGTGGCAGATCGTCCACGAACATTGGTCGGCGCCGTTCGACATGACCAGCGGTGCGACGCTGTTCGACCTCAAGCCCTGATCGTCGGGAAGCCGAGCCAGAATGCCAGTCAGCGACCATAGTTGATCGTTCGATAAGGAGAGCGTGATGAAGTACCTATGCCTGGTCTACAGCGATGAGCGCCTGCTGCATTCGCTACCGGAAAGCCCGAAGGACGATGAGTGCATGGCCTATGCCGAGTCGATCCAGGGCAGTGGCCGGATGGTCGCCGCCGAGGCGCTGGAGTCGGTGCAGACCGCCACCACCGTGCGCATGCGCAACGGCAAGCTGTCGATCACCGATGGTCCATTCGCTGAAACCAAGGAGCAGTTGGCCGGTTTTTACCTGATTGATGCCAAGGACCTCAACGAAGCCCTCCAGGTCGCCGGGAACATTCCGGCGGCCCGGGTCGGCAGTGTCGAAGTGCGCCCCGTTCGGCAGTTGAATCCTTAAGATGCCAGGGCTGCCGGTTCAGGCGCAGGTCGAGCGGGTCTATCGCGAAGAGTCGCGGCGCATTCTTGCGACCCTGATTCGTTTGCTCGGTGATTTCGACCTCGCCGAAGAGGCCTTGCACGAGGCGTTTTTCATCGCGGTCGAACGCTGGCAGCGTGACGGCGTACCAGACAATCCGCGGGCCTGGCTGGTGTCCGCCGGGCGCTTCAAGGCCATCGATGCCTTGCGCCGGCGCGCCCGTTTTGCCGCGTCGCAGCCCTTGCTGATCGCGCAGCTGGAGGCGTTGGAACAGGCAGACTGGAGTGATGAAGACGTGGAAGACGATCGCCTGCGGCTGATCTTCACTTGCTGCCACCCGGCCCTGGCGGCGGACGCGCAAGTGCCGCTGACACTGCGGGAAGTCTGCGACCTGACCACAGAAGAAATCGCCCGGGCCTTTCTCTCGGCCCCGGCCACCATCGCCCAGCGTATCGTGCGTGCCAAGGCGAAGATCCGCGACGCGAAAATCCCTTATCAAGTGCCGACGCTGGCTGAGTTGCCCGAGCGCCTGGACAGCGTATTACGGGTGATCTATCTGGTGTTCAACGAGGGGTACTCGGCGTCCATCGGCGCCGAACTGGTCCGCGAGGAATTGACCCGCGAGGCGATCCGTCTCGGCCGGTTACTGGTGGAGTTGTTGCCGGAGCCGGAGGTGATGGGCTTGCTGGCGTTGATGTTGCTGCACGAGTCGCGGCGTCCGGCCAGGACTTCGGCGAGCGGCGAGCTGATTGTGCTGGACGAGCAGGACCGTTCGCTGTGGGACGCCGGGTTGATCGCTGAAGGTTGCGCGCTGATCGAGCACGCGCTGGGCATGGGGCGATTCGGGCCCTATTGCCTGCAAGCGGCCATCGCGGCGGTACACGCCGAAGCCTCGACGGCGGGGGAAACCGATTGGCCGCAGATTGTCGGCCTGTATGACGTGCTGCTGCGGGCGGTGCCGTCGCCGGTGATCGAGTTGAATCGTGCGGCGGCGATTTCGCAACGCGATGGACCGCAGGCGGGGCTGACGCTGGTCGACGCCATTCTGGCGCGGGGCGAGCTGCAGGATTACCACCTGGCGCATTCGGCGCGGGCGGAGTTTTGTCGGCAACTGGGTCGCAAGCAAGAGGCGCGGGCGGCGTGGGAACGGGCACTGGGGTTGACCCGGCAAGAGCCGGAGCGGCGGTTTATCGAGGCGCGGCTCAAGGCGTTGGAGTGATGTTGTATGTGATGGCCTCTTCGCGGGCAAGCCCGCTCCCACAGGTCTTGTGAGCGCCACCATTCCCTGTGGGAGCGGGCTTGCCCGCGAATGGCCGCGCCGCTATTCCAGCATCTTGCCCAGCAACCAGCTCCCCGCCGGCCCGGGCGGATTGAGCCGCGACCACAACGCATCCACCGACACCGTTTTCGGCCAGCCGCGCACCACCAGTTCCTGCAGGGTGCCGGGCCCGAAGCGCTCCACCAGCCAGCGGGGCAACGGCGCCCAGCCGAATCCGCCCTGGGCCATTTCCAGCAGCATCAGATAACTCGGCGCCGACCAGACGCGACCCTTCGCCCGACTTTCATAGGGATTGATGATGGTGGCCAGGCGCAGTTCGCGGTGTTGCTGCAGTACGTCCTGATCGACGTATTCCAGCTTTGCCAGCGGGTGGGCAGGGGACACGAACAGGGCGATTTCCGTGCGCTCGTCCACCGTCGAACTGACCAGGTCCGGCGGGTAGCTGTCCTGCATTTCGGCGAAGGCAATCTGCGCCCGGCCGCTTTGCACCAGCGACACCAGGTCATCGCACTCGGCGATCAGGCATTCGAGCTCCAGGTCGGGATAACGCTGCTCGAAGGCACTGAGTGACGCCTCGAAACGGTCCGACTGATAGGTGTCGGACAGCGCCACCGTCAGCTTCGCTTCCACCCCTTGGGACAGTTGGCGGGCGGTCATTTCCAGACGACTGCTGGCGGCCAGGATGTCTTCGGCCCGTTGCAGCATGACGCGTCCGGCCGGGGTCAGCCCGGGCTTGCGGCTGCTGCGGTCGAACAGCGTCAGGTTGAGGTCGATTTCCAGGCTGGCCACCGCCGCGCTGATGGTCGACTGACTGCGGCCCAGCTTGCGCGCCGCGGCGGAAAACGAGCCTTGGGTCGCGGCTTCGACAAACGCCAGCAACACTTCGTGAGAAGCCATGAACTATCGCCTTGATCGATGGTTATTGGTTATGAAGTATCGGTGTGATGACAGATCATGGCAACCACAGTCACTCAAGGGAGTTCGGCCATGAGCGCCAACAAATCCATTACTGAACGTATTTTCCAGGCCATCGGCTTTGAACTGCTGGCCATCCTGATCTGTACCCCGCTGCTGGCCTGGATCATGAAGAAGCCGATGCTGGAAATGGGCATGGTCACCGTCCTCATCGCCGCCCTGGCCCTGGCCTGGAACGTGGTCTTCAACGGTATGTTCGACCGGGTGCTCAAGCGTCTCGCCATCGCCCACAACGCCTGGGTCCGCGTGGTGCATGCGCTGTTGTTCGAAGGCGGTCTGGTCGCGCTTGGCGTGCCGCTGATTGCCTGGTGGCTGAATGTCAGTCTGTGGCAGGCGTTCTTGCTGGATATCGGCGTGTTGCTGTTCTTCCTGCCGTATACCTACGTGTACCACTGGGTGTATGACGTGGTTCGGGAGCGGGTGGTGCTGCGCCAGGTTTGCTGACAAACGCTTTTGTGGCGAGGGGGCTTGCCCCCGTTCGGCTGCGAAGCAGTCGCAAAAAGCTTGGGACCGCTTCGCGCTCCAACGGGGGCAAGCCCCCTCGCCACAGAGATTGTGTTTGGTCTGATGTTTAACAGTAAGCCTTACAAAAACATCCCCCCCGACGCCTCGATGCGCTGGCCATTGATCCACTGGCTGCCCGGCGCGAGCAGCAGTGCAATCGCGGCGCCGATGTCATCCGGCAAGCCGGCGCGACCCAGGGCGGTGTTGTTCGCCACCAGGGAGTTCAACCCGGGGTTGTCGCGCACGGCGCCACCGCCGAAATCGGTTTCAATCGCGCCGGGTGCGAGGATATTCACCGCGATGTTGCGTGCCCCGAGTTCCTTGGCCTGGTAGCGGGTCAACACTTCCATCGCACCTTTCATCGCCGCGTAGGCGCTGTGGCCCGGCAGGCTGAAACGGGTCAGGCCACTGGAAATGTTGATGATGCGCCCGCCGTCATTGAGCAATGGCAACAAGCTCTGCGTGAGGAAAAACGGCCCCTTGAATTGGATGTTCACCAACAGGTCGAACTGTTCGACGGTGGTGTCGACGAAGTTGGCGTGCAGGCCGATCCCGGCGTTGTTGATCAGAAAATCGAAACCCTCGCGCTCGTACTGGCTGCGCAGGACCTTCGCGACTTCGCTGGCGAAGGCGCTGAAGCTTTCACTCCGGGCAACGTCCAGTTGCAGCATGACGGCGCGACCGCCCAGGCTTTCGACCTCGGCCACCAGTGCCTGGGCCTCATCGACGCGGCTGTTGTAGGTGCCGATGATGTCGATGCCTTGGGCAACCAGGTGCAGGGCGGCGTTTTTGCCGAGGCCGCGGCTGGCGCCGGTGATCAGTGCGATTTTACGGTTCATGGGACTTCCTCAGGTGCAGTGGGCGGTTGATGTGAGGAAGTTTATTTATCCGAACAGAGGTGATAAACAGAGTGAAACCGGAATCACTGGTCGGATAAACCGAACAATAAAGAGCGGGCTGATGAACAAACTGGAATTGCTGCGCACCTTTGTCCGGGTCAGCGAGATGTCGAGTTTTACCCTCGCCGGAGAAAGTCTGGGGCTGCCCAGATCCACGGTGTCCGAGCATGTGCAGGCGCTGGAGGCATTGCTCGGCACCCGGCTGTTGCAGCGCACCACGCGCAAGGTCCAGGCGACCCAGGATGGCCTGGTGTTGTATGAGCGCAGCAAGGACCTGTTGTCGCACATGGACGAAATCGAGGGCTTGTTTCGCCAGGACGAGGCGTCGCTGGTGGGGCGCATTCGCATCGACCTGCCGAACATTCTCGCCCGTCGCGTGGTCATGCCGCGCCTGCCGGCGTTCATGGCGCAGCACCCGCTGCTTGAGCTGGAAATCAGCAGCACCGACCGTCGGGTCGATCTGCTCGCCGAAGGGTTCGATTGCGTGCTGCGCATCGGCGCCCAGCCGGATCAATCGGTGGTGGCGCGACACCTGTGTGACTTCACCATGGTCAATTGCGCCAGCCCTGCGTATCTGCAGCGCTATGGCGTGCCCGAGCGACTGGAGGATCTGGCACAGCATCGGCTGGTGCATTACGTCGGCGTTTTGGGTGCGCGTTCGGAAGGCTTTGTGTACGTCGACAAGGGGCAGGTGCAGCGACTGCCGATGGTCGGCAGTGTCACGGTCAACAGCACCGATGCCTATGAGGCCGCCTGCCTGGGTGGTTTCGGCCTGATTCAGGCGCCGAGAATGGGCATGCAGCAATACCTGCAAAGCGGTGAACTGGTCGAGGTGTTGTCGACGTTCAATGCGCCGTCCATGGAGGCGTCGCTGCTCTATGCCCGGCAGCGGCATTTGCCGTTGCGGGTGAGGGTGTTCATGGATTGGCTGGGGGAAGTGATCCGCTCGGAAACCTGATACAAGGCTTTTTGTGAGAGCGGGCTTGCTCGCGAAAGCGGTCTGACATTCAGCATCGATGTCGACTGACACGCCGCCTTCGCGAGCAAGCCCGCTCCCACATTCAGAACAACTGCGTGAACAACCAGTACAGGCTGCCCGACAGCAGGATCGCCGCCGGCAAGGTCAGCACCCAGGCCATCAGCAGGTTGCGGATGGTCTTCATCTGCAGGCCGCCGCCGTTGGCGACCATGGTCCCGGCCACGCCCGAGGACAGCACGTGGGTGGTCGACACCGGCAGGCCGAACATGTCGGCGGCGCCGATGGTCAGCATCGCCACGGTTTCCGCCGAGGCGCCCTGGGCGTAGGTCAGGTGGGTCTTGCCGATTTTCTCGCCGACGGTCACCACGATGCGCTTCCAGCCGACCATGGTGCCCAGTCCCAGGGCGATGGCCACGGCGATTTTCACCCACAGGGGAATGAAGCGCGTGGAGTTGTCGATCTGTTGCTTGAACAGTTGCAGCTTGCTGCTGGTGTCGGTGTCGAAGTTGCCGACCTTGTTCTTGTCCATCAGGCGAATGGTTTCGCTGGTCAGGTACATGTCGTTACGCACGTTGCCCACGGCCTCGGCCGGGACTTTCGACAGCGAGCCATAACCCTTGACCTGGGCGCCGATGCTGCCAGTCAGTGCAGCGAGCGCTGGCACCAGGAGCGGGGTCGCTTCCTTGCTGCGCACGTAATCGGACAGTACCGAGCGCGGGTCGGCTGGCGTTGGCAGCGGGGCAGCTTTGACCAAGGCTTGCTGGGTGACTTCGGCGACCGCCGCGAACTGCAAGGCCTGATCGGCCGGCATGGTGCGGTTCAATGCGTAAGCCATGGGCAGTGTGCCCACCAGAATCAGCATGATCAGGCCCATGCCTTTCTGGCCGTCGTTCGAACCGTGGGCAAAGGACACGCCGGTGCAGGTGACGATCAACAGGCCGCGAATCCACCATGGCGGCGGGGTCTCGCCCTTGGGCTCCTTGTACAGCGCACGATTCTTGACGAACGCGCGCAGGGCCAGCAACAGCAGCGCGGCGCAGCCGAAGCCAACCAGCGGCGAGAGCAGCAGCGCGTAACCGATCTTGGTCGCTTGCGCCCAGTCCACGCCGCTGGTGCCGTCGCGGCCGTGCATCAGGGCGTTGGCCACGCCGACACCGATGATCGAGCCGATCAGAGTGTGCGAGGACGACGCCGGCAGTCCCAGCCACCAGGTGCCGAGGTTCCACAGGATGGCGGCGATCAGCAGGGCGAAGATCATCGCGAAACCGGCGGACGAGCCGACTTGCAAAATCAGCTCCACGGGCAGCAGGGCGATAATGCCGAACGCCACCGCGCCGCTGGACAGCAACACCCCGAGGAAGTTGAAAAAGCCGGACCAGACCACCGCCACGTTCGGCGGCAGCGAGTGGGTGTAGATCACCGTGGCCACCGCGTTGGCGGTGTCATGGAAGCCGTTGACGAACTCAAAGCCCAGGGCGATCAAAAGCGCCACGCCGAGCAGCAGGAATGGCGTCCAGGTGGTCACCACCGTGCCGAGTTCGTTCATGTCGTGCATCAGGCTGTAGGCGGTAAACAACAAGCCGATGGCCAGCACGGCAAAAAACACCACGAGGGTGATCAGGCCGGGCTTCTTGTCGAGTTGCGGTCTGGCGCTACTGGCCGGTGCCGGGGCGGTGAAGGAGGGCGTAGCCATCACGGACATTCCTGAGGAGGGAGGTGTACCGGTGATAATCGTTGCCAACTGTTACAGGGAGGCTGCTCTGGATCAGTGTTTGGTTTTTTGCAGGGCCGCTGATCCAAATTTTCATACATTGCCTGAAGGCTGTGCAAAACCCTGTGGCGAGGGGGCTTGCCCCCGTTCGGCTGCGGAGCAGGCGTAAAACGATTGAGTGCGGAATGTCCGAAGAAACCGGTTAGCAGGATTTGGGGCGGCTGCGCCACCCAACGGGGGCAAGCCCCCTCGCCACAGTTGATCAGTGTCAGGAGAGGACGGGGAATCAATAATCCTGCTGCTTACGAAACGCCCAGCGTCCGGCAATCACGGTAAAGGTCGCGACCAGCGCCACCAGGATCCAGAAACCTTCCGGGTCACCGGCCAGTGGAATGCCGCCAACGTTCATGCCGAAAAAACCGGCAATGATGTTGATCGGCAGTGCCAGCACCGTCACCACTGTCAGGGTGAACAGCGTGCGGTTGGTTTGTTCGTTGATGTTGGCGGCGATCTCTTCCTGCAACAGCTTGATCCGCTCACCCAGCGCCGTGAGGTCGTTGATGATCAGTGCAAACTCCTCGGTGGATTTGCGCAGCTCCTTCACGTCTTCCTTTTGCAGCCATTGCGGTGGCCGGTTGAGCAGGCGCAGCAACGAGCCTGGCTCCAGCGCCAGCAGCCGTTGCAAACGCACCAGTACCCGGCGATTGGCGCCCAGTTCGGCGCGGTTGGTCGACAGGCGCGAGGAGAGCAACTCGTCTTCGATCTGGTCCACGCTCTGGCTGGTCTTGCGCACGATCTGGGTCAGCACTTCACCCTGGTCGCGCAGCAGATGCACCAGCAGCTCCAGCGGGGAGCGAAAGCATTCCCGGGCCTTCACCGACGAGCGCAATTTGTCCACCGAGTGCAGCGGTTGCAGACGGGCACTGATGATCAGCCGGCTGTAGGCGCATACCCACAAGGTCGAGACATCCGACGAGACCAGGTTGCTGAGGTTGAATACCACGTCGTTGACCACCGCCAGCAACGCCGAGTCGACATGCTCGATGCGCGTCGAGCGCGAGCCTTCGTGCAGCGCCTCGAAAAATTCCTCGGGCAATTCCAGATGGCTTTTCATCCAGCGCTCGCACGCGGCATGGGCGAGGTTCAGGTGCAGCCAGAGAAACTGTTCGTCGCTTTCCGGTTGTTGCAGGTACTGCAAGGCCTCGGCGGAGTTGATTTCCCGACCGGCCTCACCGGGGCGAAAACTGAAACCGTAGAGCAGGCCGAACAGATCCGTGTCGCGATGGCTTTGATCGATGCTGTGGTTCATGAGGACTCGCAAGGGGAGGCGCCTGTCGCGTGTTTTACAGGTTCACTTGAGCGGCATCATCGCAAGCGCCGATGACTTTTTCGTGACGCCAGTAGTGTCGGCAACCACGCCGGGCTCGCTGGTCAGCTCGTGCGCCTGATCAATCATCCAGACGCAAAAAAGCCGCACGACTTTCAAATCGTGCGGCTTTTGCTGGGTGCATCAGTCGTCTTGTTTGTTCTTCAGGACTTCGCCGGTGGCGGCGTTCAAATCCACGTCCCATTCAACATTGCTGGCGTCACGCAGTTCGACTTCGTACTCGTAGATAGTGGAGTGTTTGTCCAGGTCGCTGTCGGTGATGGTGGCGCCCGGGTGCAACTTCAACACGATCTGGTTCAACTCTTCCAGCGGCTTGATCTTGCCTTCCTTGACCAGTTGAGGGATCTGGTCGACAGGCACATCTTTAGCCTGGGCCAGACCCGCAGTGAGCATCAGGGTCGCAGCGGTGAACAGAGCAGTCAGGGTCTTCATGGGCTTCTTTCCTTGGTTAAGTCGTTTAAGTGGAATCAGGTTAGTCGTAGCAACTTAATTCATCCTTAAAACCCGCTACCTGTCCTGCATCAACGCCTGTGGGAGCGTGGCTTGCCCGCGAAAGCGGAGTGTCAGTCAACGTTGATGTTGAAGCTGATGGCCTCTTCGCGAGCAAGCCCGCTCCCACAGGGTTTTGCGCGACTCTGGATCAGTAGCCGTTGTTCTGAAGCACCTGCGCCACACTCGCCGCCGGACGTTTATAGAACTTCAACAGCTCGCTGGCGCGGTTGGTGAAGATCCCGTCGACGCCGACGTCCATGACTTTCTGGTAGTCCACCGCATCGTCGATGGTGTAGACGTGCACCAGCAGGCCCTGATCGTGGGTGTACTGGTTCATCCAGGGTTGCACCAGGTCTGAGTAACTCTGGTCGCCGCCCTGGGTCAGTGCGGCGGACGGGCCGGTGCCGATGGCGCCCTGAGCCTTGGCGTAGTCGACCCAGCGCTGGAATTCGGCTTTGTCCTTCGGTTGTTGTTTGGCGTAGTAAGCGGCTTTATCTTTTTCGCCGGACTCGGCAAAGGTCACCTTGGACTTGGGCTCGATACTGCCTTCACCGACCCACAGCAACAGGATTTTCGGCACCTTCGGCATTTCCTTTTGCAGCAGTTCGAGACTGCTCTTCTCGAAGGTCTGCAGGACCACCTTGCCGTTGCCCTGGCCAACCGCCAGCGCGCTGTTCGCCGGTTTCGATTCGCTCGGGTTCAGCCAGCCACGGGCCTGGAGTTTTTCCTTGAGGTCGCGTTCGATGCCGGGAAACTGCTTGGGCTCCTTGGTCTCGATGTACAGCCCGGGCTTGTGCTGGGCGCTGCCCTCGGCGATGTCGATGATTTCATCAAGGGTCAGAATCTTCAGGCCGGCGAAAGCAGGACGCGCACGATCCGGGTAGGCGGCATTGAACCAGCTGCCCGCATCCAGGGTTTTCAACTCGGCCATGGTGAATGCATTGGCCGGGCTGTCCTTGCGCTCGGGGAATTTGCTGGCGACGTCGGTCGTGCGTTGCAGGTTGTTGTCGTGCAGGGCGAACAGCACGCCGTCCTTGCTGCGCTGCAGATCCAATTCCAGGTAATCGGCGCCCAGGTCGCGGGCCGTCTTGTAGGCCGCGGCGGTGGATTCCGGCGCATCGAAAGACGCGCCACGGTGGGCGATCACCGCCGGGTGCGGAATGCCCAGGCGAGTCGCCAGTTCCGTGGGACCGGGTTCGCTGGCGGCCTGTGCCTGGCCGAGGCCTAGCAGCAGGCTCAACAACAGGGCGCTTTTCGTAAAGGTTACGGGCATGGTCGAGATCCTTTCGCAATGAGTGAGCGGTCCCTTTTAACAACTGATCTTTGCAGACGCTATCGCGAGACCGACATAAATCTGCCTGAAGCTGATTTTCGTCAGCACTTTTGTGCGCCCGTTTGCAGTACGCTGGGGCCCTGCAATTTCCCCGGCAGAGGGAAACGCAGGCCCTGCGTGTAAACCAACGATCACCATTGCGGGGTTTACCATGCGCATCACTTCCCAGCTCATCTGCCAGGCGGCCGACCAACTCAAAGGCTTCGTCGGCCTCAACCGCAAGACCGGCCACTACCTCGTGCGCTTCAGCGAAGATTCCTTCGGCATGGACGTGGCGGACGACGGCATCATCCCGACCAGCGAATTCGTCTGGGGCGCGGGGCCTGGGCAGGCCATGACGCTCAAGCGCGAATTGATCCAGTTGTTGCTGGACCAGAACATCGATGACCGGATCAACATCACCGAGCCGTTGCGGGTGTATATGAATCGGCGGGAAGTGCCGGAGATATCGGCGGTTCGCAGCCTTGTTCAGGGTTGAGTTTTTGTGGTGACTGTTCTGGCCTCTTCGCGGGCAAGCCCGCTCCCACAGGTTGTCATCAATCCCTGTGGGAGCGGGCTCGCCCGCGAAGACGGCCTCAAGAACACCGCATCATTTACAGACTGAACCCGTAGGCCCGCTCAACCCGACACACCCGCGTATGACACCGCGCATACCAGGTCGAACGCCCACGCTCGCGAATCGCCGTATGCTCTGGATGCTGCTTCCACGCCAGAATTGCCGCCTCACTGGCCCAATACGACACGGTTATTCCCAGCCCCTCCTCACCCCGAGCCGATTCCACGCCGAGAAACCCCGGCTGTTCACGGGCCAGTTCCAGCATCCGTGCGGCCGCTTCGGCATAACCCTGATCACCCTCGGTGCGCAGCGAAGTGAAGATCACCGCGTAATAAGGCGCCGTTGGCGTATCCGCGATCATGACGAGCGCCCCGCACAGGCTTCGACAAAGGCGCCAACCAGCGGCGGCAAGACACCCGCGAGTGCCGCCCGCTCGGGTTGAAACAAGGTCGCGACAAAGAACGGATGGCCGCTGAGTTCGACCGCGCGCAGTCCCTGTTGCGAATCGTGGCCGACGGCGTGCAGCTCGCGCTGGAGCAGCTCCCCTTCGAACTGCGGATTCACCCCATAGCGACAGCGATAGCCTTCACGAATCTCGGCGCTTTCGTACGCCTGTGCGATCAACGAGCCTTCAGCCAGCTGAATGGAATCGACGGCCTCGACCAGCGCGCACGACAGTGGCGTCAGCAGCGCCCGTGCTGCATCGGGCGTCGTCTCGCCGTGTTCGGCATCCGACCAGCCCAGCACATTGCGCGCATATTCCAGCACCGCGTGTTGAAAACCGCCGCAGGTGCCGAGGAACGGTCGCCGTTGTTCGCGGGCAAAACGGATCGCCAGCAGAGCACCGTCCATGTGGCGATACGGACTGGCCGGTACGCACCAGAAACCATCGAACGGGGGCAGCGGTGTCTCGGCGTGGATTTTATCCGTGGCCAGCCATTGCCATTGCACGTTCAGGCCGCTGTGTTCAGTGACCATTTCAAGGGCTAGGGGAATGGCCTGGTGGGCGGTGACTTGCGGGTCGTAGTCGCCGATCAGGGCGATGCGAATCGGAGGGTTTTCCATGTGGGGCCTCTGCACTTGTTGATTCCTGAGGCCCACTATAGATTGGCGTTCACGCACTCAATATTGGCGTTTTCCCAAGTGATCAATGCAGTGACGCACTATCGACTGGACTACCCGGACCTGGCCCTGATCCTCGCATTGGTGCGCGGCGGCTCTCTGGCCCGGGCCGCGCAGCTGTTGAAGGTGGACGTCTCGACAGTGTTTCGAGCGGTGCGCCGGCTGGAGGCTGCGCTGGGTCAGCACTTGTTCGAAAAAAGCCGCGCCGGTTACCTGCCCACCACCCTGGCGCAGTCACTGGCCGAGCAGGCCGAGCGCGCTGAACAGGCGCTGGAGGCGGCGCGCATCGGTGTGGAGCAGGGCGGTGAAGTGATCAGCGGCATCGTGCGCCTGACCTGTACCGATTCGGTCCTGCAAGGTTTGCTGTTGCCGGCGCTGGCGCAGTTCATGCCGAACTATCCGGCGCTGACGCTCGAACTCAGCACGTCCAATGATTTTGCCAACCTCAGCCGCCGGGATGCCGATATCGCCCTGCGCCTGACCCGCACGCCACCGGAGCATCTAGTAGGACGGCGACTGGCGGATATTGCCTACCGCGTCTGCGCCAGCGAGCGATACCTGCAATCGGTCACCACCACAGACCTGGCCTCATTGACCTGGATCGCCCCGGATGACTTCCTGCCGGATCATCCGACCGTGACCTGGCGTCGTCAGGCCTTGCCGGGCGTAACGCCGGGTTACCGTTGCAACAGCATGCTGTCGGTTACCGAGCTGGTCAGGGCGGGGCTGGGTGTCGCGGCGTTGCCGGGCTTCTTGATCGGCGAGGGATTACGCCCGTTGGGCGAGCCCTTGCACGGATACGACACCGCGCTGTGGCTGCTGACCCGTCCCGACTGCCGCGCCTTGCGCTCGGTGGTCACCTTGTTCGATGAGCTGGGGCGGGCGCTGAAACTGCCGTGAAACCGTTCAAGGCTGTGGCTTGTCCTTGGGCACGAACTGCTCATGCATTTGCGTCGTCAGGTTTTCGATGCGCTCGGTGAGGGCCTTGGTCATCTCCGTGAGGCGGGTGTTCTGCTCAAGCAGCTCCATCAGTTGCGCGGTATTTTTCGCGGCTTCCGCCTGCCGCTCACTGTTGGCGGTCGCCAGCGCTTCGCGGTGCTGCGCATCGGCATCGGATTGGGCTTTGTCCCGCGCGGCCTGACGCGTCTGGGCCAACAGAATCAAAGGCGCGGCATAGGCCGATTGCAGGCTGAACGCCAGGTTCAGCAGGATGAACGGGTACGCATCGAAGTGGGTGACACCGAACAGGTTGAGGCACACCCAGACCACCACGATCAGCGTTTGGGCGCCGAGAAAGGTCGGGGTACCGAAGAACCGCGCAAAGGCTTCGGCGCGCAGGGCGAACTTGTCATTGCCAAAGGTCGGCGCCAGATGGGCGTGATGGCGATGGAAACGCAGGTGATCGACGGGGGCGGCGGTTTCGTGGCTGGTGGTCATGATGCTCTCTGTCTGGCGCTGGGACTGAAGCTCACTATAGCCTCAGCACCGGTTTCATTCTGAAACACATGTGCCATTCAAATCAGAGCCGTCCATCCTTCGGCATCGCCATTGACCTTGTCATTTATTGCAACTGATAGCAGGCCAGAAACATGTCCAGCGCGGACTCGGCTACCTGGCGTTGTTCTTCGGGCGACAAGCCAGGCTTGCCCATGGAAATCTGCGGCCAGAAGGCAAACGACTTGAGCAGCCCCTGCACCTGCTGTGCGGCAAAATCAGGGGCAATGGCTTTCAATCGACCGTCGGCCTGTGCGGCCCGAATCCACACCGTCAGCCCTTCTTCGCGCTCGCCCATTCGCGCCACCATATCCTGCGCCCGCTCCGGGGAATGAATCGTCGCCGCTATCGCCACCCGGGCCAGATCGAGAAAATTGTCATCGCCCAATATTTGCAGCTTGGCCATCAGCAATACGCGCAATTGGTCGCGCAGCGGCAGGTCGGGACGGTAGGCCGTTTCCTGTTCTGCCGTCACCCGGATCCATAACTGATTGAGGATCTCGGCGAACAACTCTTCCTTGCTGGGAAAGTGGTTGTACACCGTGCGCTTCGACACACCGGCAGTTGCCGCAATCCTGTCCATGCTGGTGATCTCAAAACCGTTGTCACGGAACTCGTTGATCGCGGCTTGAATGATCGCTTGGCGTTTTCGGTCGGTGAGGCGCTGTGGAGCTGTCATAAGTACGCTTCGGCAGGAAGAAAATGGAAATTACACTCAGCAGTTTACTTGTCATCGACTTTGATGCAACCTAGAAACTACACTGTGCAGTGTAATGTTTTGTTAATCCTGCCCGGTAAAAATAGAAAGTCCGGCTGATGCGTGCGTGCCTTGGCCATTTATCGTCCCAAAACGGAGAATCGCGTCAAACGCGGTTTTTCTGGAGTCATTCAGTCATGGCCAATTCAAACTCCCCGGCGGACAACGCCTCCACACCTGAAGCGTCCCGACAGGCTCAAGGCCAGTATCAGAACTTCACGCCGGTTCAACGTTTAAGCTTTGGCAAAACCATGGGCATCCTGTGGAACGCGTTGTTCCACAAACCGCAAAACACCCGCCCCAGCGCCCCCGTCCCGGTGCAAGCCCTGACGCAAGCCGCGCTGATCGCAGCGCCCAACCACAGCGTCTATCGCCTGGGCCACTCCACGGTGCTGCTCAAGTTGCGCGACAAATTCTGGATCACCGATCCGGTCTTCGCCGAGCGCGCTTCGCCCGTGCAATGGGCCGGCCCCAAGCGTTTCCACCAGCCACCGATCAGCCTGGAGGAATTGCCACCGATTGAAGCGGTGATCCTGTCCCACGACCACTACGATCACCTGGATCATGCGGCTGTGTTGAAACTCGCGGACAAGACCAAACACTTCCTGGCCCCGCTGGGCGTAGGCGACACCCTGATCAAGTGGGGCATCGCCCCCAGCAAAGTCCGCCAACTGGACTGGTGGCAAGGCACGGAAGTCGAAGGCATCCGGTTCATCGCCACCCCATCGCAACACTTCTCCGGCCGTGGCCTGTTCGACAGCAACAGCACCCTCTGGGCCTCGTGGGTGATGATCGACGCTGACACGCGCATTTTCTTCAGTGGCGACAGCGGCTACTTCGACGGCTTCAAACGCATCGGCGAACAGTACGGCCCATTCGACCTGACCCTGATGGAAACCGGTGCCTACAACGTCGACTGGCCGCACGTGCACATGCAACCCGAACAAACCCTGCAAGCCCATATCGACCTCAAGGGCCGCTGGCTGCTGCCGATCCACAACGGCACCTTCGACCTGTCGATGCACGCCTGGTACGAACCCTTCGATCGCATCCTGGCCCTGGCCTGGGAACGCAACGTATCGATTACCACACCGCAGATGGGGGAGGCGTTCAATTTGATGCATCCGCAGCGGGGTGGGGCGTGGTGGTTGGCGGTGGAAGGGGAGAGTGAGCGGGGGGTGGTGCAGAACGCGTAGTGTGCTGGGCCCTGTAGGAGCGAGCTTGCTCGCGATGGACTCAAGGACACCGCGTTTATCCAGGATTTGCGCGTTATCGTTAACGTCCATCGCGAACAGGCTCGCTCCTACAGGGGGCCATTTATCGTCAATCGGTGGATTGGCTCACTCCACCATCGCAAAATCTGCCCGCCCAACCGGATTTGGCGTCGACCCTTTCACATTCATCCCCCGCCCCGGCGCAAACCCGGGGAAGAACACCAACCCTTCCGATTCGAACCGATAGGCCAGCGCCAGGCGCGTGACATCCAGTACCTCCTGGCGCGCCTCGAAGCGTTGAATGGCCTCCACCGAGACTCGGGATTCGCGCGACAGCTCTTCCACACTCCAGCCCAGCATCGCTCGGGCCTGGGCGCAGTGGGCCGGGGTGAATTGGAAGAGGGCGATACGTTCCAGGGTGATTTTCATCGCTTGAGAGGCCATGGTGTTCTCCGGGCTCGAGAGTGTTGGTCAAAATATACTGTGTTTTTGTACAGTTGTTTTGAGCCCGGATCAAACGCAATTTTTGATTATTCTTTTCAGGCAGACGAACGGCACTGCACTTATTTGTCCGCCAACCCCGGCGCTTCCCGCACAATAAAGTGATCCAGATTCTCGATGTTGGCACTGAACACCCCGAACGTCTGCTTGGGGTTCTTCTTGCTCGGCACCTGCTTCAGCTCAGGCGTCACGCCATAAAAGAAGCAGTACAACTCATGCCCGCTCTCGATGGCATGCTTGATTTCTTCCAGGAACGCCTTGCGCTTGCGGTAGCTGTCGATCAGCTTTTTGCTCAGGTAGATATTGACCGAGTAAGGCCTCTTTTCGAACCAGACCTTCTTCTCGAAATCGATGCGAAAGCTCTGGGTATAGTCCTTGATCTCCTTGACCTTGCCCCAGTAAATCAGCCCCTTGTTGTCCTGCAGGTATTCGATCTTCTTGAAAAACGACCCATAAGGCGCGGTGTGCTCGCCAATCTTCAGCGGCATGCGCTTGAGCAAATCCTTGTCGTCGAAGTTCGATACGAAACACTCCACCGGGTGGGCGAAGACGCTGGTCTTGTCCGGGGCCGACTCCCTGCCCGGTTGCTCGACGTTACGGTTCACCAAAGGTGGTGGCGACTCATCCCGCCCCCCGTCCGCCGCAACCTTCGGGCTGGACGGCTTACGCACATACTCACGCCGGGTCAGTAACAATTCCGACGGGAAATGTTCCTCGCGGCTGTCATCCGTTTCCGCCTCATCCACACCCGACGCCGGCGTTTTCAAGCTGACATAAGGGCAGCCCTCGACATGCCGCGTACTCGGCAAGTTCTTGAAGTGCGGGGTGCGCACGTAATTCACATTCTTCGCGTTGAACGTGCCCAACTCGTTGGCCGTATCGAACGCCAGGCGACAGGCATCGTTGGGGCACTGGAAGTGTTCCCTGGTGGAGTCGAAATCCATCGTCTCGTCGAAATTCAGATCCCGAACGTCGTAGATCGACAACTTGTCGTTGAGGCTGAGGCAGTAGGCGAGGTCGAATTTCATGTCGGCTTCCAAGTCCTTTAGGTGAACAGCTTCCAGTGATGGCGCAATCGAAGCAATAGCTACACTGAGATCACTTCGATATCGCCGAGCCTGCACAGTCCATCAACGAGGGAGTGCTCCATTGTAGGAGCGAGCTTGCTCGCGATGGTCGTTAACGATGCCGCGTATTTACTGACTAAACGCGGCGCTCTTGAGTCCATCGCGAGCAAGCTCGCTCCTACAAAATTTTAAATGAACAGCATTACATCAACGAGGGCGGTTAATGAGCCATTCAGATGCTTCGCCCCCTCACCCGGAGCCTGGCCGCATAGCCCGCCGGGACGAACAGACCGGTTGGCGTCGCTGGCTACCGGGATTGGGCGTGCTGCGCGAATACCAATGGGCGTGGTTGCGTTACGACATCGTGGCCGGCCTGGTGTTGACCACGATGCTGGTGCCCGTCGGTATCGCCTACGCGGTGGCATCGGGCGTGCCCGGCATTTATGGCCTCTACGCGACCATCGTTCCGCTGCTGTTCTATGCCCTGTTCGGCCCCAGCCGGATTCTGGTGATGGGGCCGGATTCCTCCCTGGTGGCCGTCATCCTCGCCGTCATCATTCCACTCTCCGGCGGCGACCCGCAGCGTGCCGTCGCCCTGGCGGGGATGATGGCGATCGTCTCGGGAGCGGTGTGCATCCTGGCCGGCATGGCGCGCCTGGGTTTTATCACCGAGCTGCTGTCCAAACCGATCCGCTACGGCTACATGAACGGCATCGCACTGACCGTATTGATCAGCCAGTTGCCCAAACTGTTCGGTTTTTCCATTGAGTCCGACGGCCCATTGAGAAACATATGGGCCATCGCCTCGGCGCTGATGGAAGGAAAAGTCAACTGGACCACCTTCACGGTAGGCGGGCTCACCCTGGCGGTGATCCTGCTACTCAAAAGATGGCCGCGACTGCCGGGCATCCTGATCGCCGTGGTCGGCGCGACGGTCGCCGTGGGAGTCCTCGACCTGGCGACACGCGCCGGTGTGTCGGTCCTCGGTTCGCTCCCCCAAGGCTTGCCCGGGTTCGCCATCCCCTGGATCACCACCGCCGACATCGTCCCGGTGGTGATCGGCGGCTGCGCCGTCGCACTGGTCTCGTTCGCCGACACCAGCGTGCTCTCTCGTGTCTATGCGGCGCGGACCCGAACCTACGTCAACCCGAACCAGGAAATGGTCGGCCTCGGCATCGCCAACCTGGCGGCCGGACTTTTCCAGGGCTTCCCGATCAGCAGCAGCTCGTCGCGTACGCCCGTGGCCGAAGCCGCCGGCGCCAAAACCCAAATGACCGGCGTCGTCGGCGCACTCGCGGTTGCCTTGCTGCTGGTGGTAGCACCGGACCTGCTGCAACATCTACCGTCCAGCGCCCTGGCGGCGGTCGTGATCGCCTCGGCCATCGGCCTGATCGAAATCACCGACCTGCGCCGGATCTATCGCATCCAGCGTTGGGAATGCTGGCTATCGATCGTCTGCACGATCGGCGTGGCCGTGTTCGGCGCGATCGAGGGCATCGGCCTGGCCATCGTGATCGCAATCATCGAATTCCTCTGGGACGCGTGGCGCCCGTACTCCGCCGTATTGGGCCGCGCCGACGGGGTCAAGGGCTACCACGACATCAAACGCTACCCCGACGCGTCCCTGATCCCCGGCCTGGTCCTGTTTCGCTGGGATGCCCCCTTGTTCTTCGCCAACGCCGAACTGTTCAGCGACCGCGTACTGGACGCCGTCGCGGCATCGCCCACACCCGTGCGCTGGCTGGTGGTCGCGGCAGAGCCGGTGACCAGCGTCGACGTGACCTCCGCCGACATGCTCGCGGAACTGGACGACACCCTGCACGCGGCAGGTATCGAGTTGTGCTTTGCCGAGATGAAGGACCCGGTGAAGGACAAGCTGAAGCGGTTTGGGTTGTTAGCGCGGTTGGGGGAGACGGCGTTTTTTCCTACGATTGGGGCGGCGGTGGATAGTTATGTGGCGATGTATTCGGTGGATTGGCTGAAAGGATAGGTGCTCCCGCCATTGGACAAGCCCCCATCGCCTGACTAGCGTTGTCTGGCAGATCGAATCGCCGCATGCCTCATATTGTCCAGCCATCCAAGCCTTGATTGCGGTGAAACCCGAGAGGTCGAAATCGAGACTTCACATCAAGGAGCGCACCATGCCGAACAACTGGCCCGACGGAATTGAGCACGTTGTCGTATTGATGATGGAAAACCGATCATTCGATCATTTGCTGGGGGATTACACCCGTATCAACCCTGCGTGTGACGGTATCAACCGCAATGCACCCAGCACCAATCCGCTAAAGCTGGCCAATGGCAATTCGACGGTCATCACCCAGGCGTCGGAGTTCCCGGAAAACTACAACCTGTGGGCGCCGCCGCCCCCTCTGCCTCCGGCGCTGCCACCGAGCAACAGTGAGGGTTTCGACCTTGGCCATGAGTTCGTCAACGTAGAGACGCAGCTGGGCGTCTCCTTCAAGACCAGCCCGGCCAATCCCAAGCTCGATGGTTTTGCCCAGGACGCCTACGACAAGGCCCGCAAGGACCTGAAGGTGTACAAAACCTGGTCGCAGTCCATGGCCCAACGGGCGATGAACTACATCCCGTTCGGCGCTAAGCCGGCCGACGATACGTTGCCGGCCATCCACGGGCTGGCGCGCAATTTCACCGTGTGTGATCGCTGGTTTTCCTCGGTGCCAGGCCCGACCTGGCCGAACCGTTTCTTTGCCATGCTTGGCAGTTGCAATGGCCACTTGCTGATGCCCTCGACTGGCACGGTGCTGGCCGGCATCAAAAGCCTGATCGCACAGTTCGGCGGCGAGAGTATTTTTTCGCTGCTGCGCAGCAACGGCCACGACGCGCGTATTTACTCTGACGGCGCGGTTCCGCTGGCGGCGCTGGTCAAGGGTGGTTTGCAGCACCTGAGCATCGAGGCCTTCAAGTCGGACGTCGCCGCTGACAAACTCCCCGAACTGTCCTGGATCGAGCCGAGCTATGGCCTGCTCAACGGTAAACTCGGGCCAAACGTGTCCCATCATCCACCGGAGGACCTGCGCTTTGGCGATCAGTTTGTCGGTGAGGTGTTCAACGCCTTGTCGGCCAACACCACTGTCTGGAACAAAACCCTGTTCGTGCTGCTGTACGACGAACACGGCGGTTTCCACGACCACGTGGTGCCGCCGACTTGCGTGGCGACAGGTTCAACGGTCGATGTGCCCTGGAAAAATCCCTTCACCCGCCTCGGCGTTCGTGTTCCGGCGATCCTGGCTTCGCCGTGGCTCAAGCCCGGGTTGATTCCCTGGACGGGCAACGTCCAGGCGCAGCATTACGATCACACCAGCCTGCTGGCGTTTCTTTGCGATCACTTCAAATTGCCACGCAGTGCCCTTGGCCCACGGGTGATTGCGGCGCAGCACTTCGGCAATGCGCCTATCTGGCGCGCTGCACCGGGCGTAACGGCTGCGCCGACATTGGCGGCCACCGTGGTGCCAAGTCGTGCCGGGTTGCCATTGATCGAGTCCGAACTGGCGACCCAAAGTCGGCAGGTGGTGGACAGCGTTACCGGTTACCTCGACGGCCTCGATCCCGAGCAGATCTGGAAGAGCAGCGCCAAATGGGTCAGCGGTTTTCTCGGCAATCGCAGCCGAGCCTTGGCAGATCCGGCTCAGGCCGCGCTGACACCCGCCGCGCCCAGTGCCGACAGCCTGGAGGCGAAACTGCGGCGCTTGCAGGATTTGATGGTTACCGCCCAAGGGCAAGCGGTTCCGCCGATTGCGGCGCCTGCCAGTAAAGCCTTGGCAGAACCAGGGTTGGACGTCGCGCCAACGCGGCTGCGCATCCTGTGCCTGCCCGGAGTGGGGTTCAGCCGGGCAACGGGCGGTCAGGGTGGCATCGATGCGAACTGGCAGGAGCAATGGCGCACATTGATCCGCAATCAACTGGCGCAGAACGGTCGGTTCATTGATGACCAGGACATCGAATTTCTGTCTTTCGATGACCAACTCAAGGAAGGGCCGGACTTCGCCCAGATCACCCGAGGCCTGGCGATGCTGAGGGCCGACGCAAGCAGCAAGGCCGACGAGAATTTCGGCAGTTGGGGCCTGCCGGTCAATCAGATGTTGCGCATCACGGTGGGCGCCATCGTGCAGTGGATCGAAGACGCCGAGTTGCGCACGGCGTTGACTCAACATCTGCTGGCGAAGATCGAGGCATTCAATCCGCAGATCATCTTCGCCCAAGGCCTGGGCAGCCTGATCGGCTACGACGCCCTGCGCCGGTCAGTGGTGAAAAAAGGTTCGGCGCTCAAGCGCATCGATGGCCGCGTATTCGTCAGCTTCGGTTCACCGATCGCACTGCCGCTGGTGATGCGCGAAGTGTGGGGCGGGCGGGTCCTGCGCCTGAGCGAAAACGGCCGAGGTATCCGCCGCTGGTTCCACCTCTACAACCCCAACGACGGCTTGCTGAGCCGGCCGATCACCTCGCCGGATTCAGCGCGGGTCGACCTGCAAACCGAGTTCAGCGTGCCACTGCGTGATGACCTGCTCGACCTCAATCACGCCGCCCAGGCCTACTTGTCGTCAGCCACCAGCCAGACCGGCCTGTGGCCACAACTGGCCCGCGACGTGGTGGCCGCGCGGGCACTGGAAGTGCCGGCGTTCCTCTCCCGCAGCGGCCAACGCAAACGCCGCGCCCTGGTGGTCGGCATCAACGATTACCTCGACCCGAGCGCACGCCTCGACGGCTGCATCAACGACACCTACCTGATCAGCCGCATGCTCCAGGAAAGCGGTTACGACGCCGGCGACATCCGCTTGCTGCACGACGCCCGAGCGACCCGGGCCAACTTCGTCGAGCGCCTCGAATGGCTGGTGGAAGGCGCCCGCGCCGGCGACGAGCGCGTGTTGTTCTACTCCGGCCACGGCACCCAGTTGCCGGTCTACAGCAGCAGCGGCGAAGCCGACTGCATGGACGAAACCCTGGTGCTCCACGACTTCGACTGGGACGACGAAAGCACCCACTTCACCGACAAACTGTTCCGCCAGTTCTACAGTCACCTGCCATTCGACCCGGACGGCCACGGCGCCAAGCTCACTGTCATGTTTGACTGCTGCTACGCCGGCGGCATGACCCGCGGCAACGGCCGCGTGCGCGGCATCACCCCACCCAGCGACATCCGCCACCGCATGCTGCGCTGGGACCCCTACGCCGGCGACTGGGACCGCCGCGTCTACGCCGTCGACACCGACCGCCGCGACTTCAGCGAACAAGACAACAAAACCCGCGGCCTCACCCGCACCCGCACCACCCAAGGCGCCGCCACCGGCCTGCGCCCCGAGAAAAAAGCCCAACTGCTGCGCCAGGGCAAACTCTATGGTCACCATGGGCCCTACATGCCACTGATGCTCTATGCCGCGAGGGAAAATGAAAAAGCCAGTGAGTATGAGGTGGGGTCGAACAGCTATGGGGCGTTCACTTATGCCTTGGTTGAGCAACTGCGCAAATTGCATCAGGAGGATGCGACGTTGGGGTTTGATCAGTTGATTGAGCGGGTGGGGAGTGTGCTGAGTGCGAGGTCGTTGGGGCAGACGCCGGAGATTGTTGGGCCGAGTGGGGTGAGGGCGGCGGTGTGTCCGTGGCGGATTAGTGGGTTGGGGAAATGATGCTTTAGCGTTATCGCGGGCAAAGAAAAGGGCCGCTGAAAAATCCAGCGGCCCTGATAACACCAACGTTCCCAAGTCAGCCGCCGACCCCCTGCGGGAGCGAGCTTGCTCGCGATTCGCAAGATCAACACGACAACCAAGCTAGCCACCAACCTTGTGGCGAGGGGGCTTGCCCCCGTTGGGCTGCGAAGCGGCCCCAAATGCTGCAACTTGGGAGCATCAGACATGCCAACCTCTGCGGATTGACGACTGCCAGCGATAAGAATTTGGCTATCTAAAACTCAGGCAGCCAATTTTCTATATGAGCGAAAAATCAGTACCCACGAATCACTCGTGAAGCCTTCCGCCACCACGATTCACGCCGATTGAATGGATCATCCGCCAGAACACACGGCATATCCCGTAACCGAATCCACGGCTCATCCTGCCAATGCAACATGCAGAGCGACATCTTCGGCCAATCAAGCAAACTCAACGTCGGGCGCTCCACCGTTCGCGAAGGCCGCGCATCACGCAGCGCAGGCACCACCTGATGAGTCAGCCACTCTCGCAGCAATCGATTCTCAGGGCAGTAGTGATAAATCAACAGCGCATACACACCTGACTCGCTCACCATCAAACGCTCTTTAGCGGCGCCATAGAGGTTGATGAGCATCAATTGCCTCTGGTCCGCATCGAGCTTGCGCGTCACGCGCTCATCAAGATGTTTGCCCATAAGTCGCCCGAGATCATGCGCACAGAACCAAGCCTGGTTCTCCAAAAGAAGGGCATGCAAGTGAACGTTGTGACGAGTGAACTGGGTGGGTTTGAGTGATTCAGGCATGGCGGGCCCCCTGGAGCGGAAGCGCGTGGCTGGATCTGTGGATACGGCGATTCATCTTCATCTTGAAGGTCGGATTGCCTCCTGCTCGGCAGGATACTTTAGCTTTGGCTGTCCTACATATCTTCGACTGGCATTCCTTCCTCCGCCATTCGCTTCACAAGCAGCTTAACTGCATTCTTATCCGGCCTCGCCAAGTTGATGTTTCCTGATCCGAGCTTCTGAAGGGCCCTGTCGGCCTTTGGCGACAGAAATCTACGCTGCTCTGCAGTCCGACGGATAATTTCGGCCTTGGGCACTAGCATGTGAAGGAGCACGTCGAAGTCGATTTCACGATCGATCCTTGCAGACGACTTGGCTTCCTTTTTCTCTTGCGTCATCTCGTTTGCGTCGAGCACCAGATGATCAGGTACGGCTGGAACGTTAAACTCTGCAGCCTTGATATTTTGCCAGCAAAGTTCCATTTTGCAGTACTCACCGACGTTCCGAACATTTGCAGAAGTACTTCTGAAAGCGGCAGCAACCTGTGGGGCAAGAGAGGCGATTAGCTCTTGAAGCTCGTCTGGGACGGATTGAGTATTCCAGATTTGCCCCCAGTTTAGGCTTGCCTTCCCTTGGCGATAGATCTCCTCGGTGATCCAAGAAAGTGTGTAGGCAACTGTCTGGGATTTATAGCCGCGGTCATCTTTGTACCAGTCGGAGCCAGCAACATGCTTGTCGGTCCAGCGGAATATCAACCCCATCGCGCAAGCATTTCTATACCAAACTTCGTTAAATTGGGTAGGTGCAGACTTCCATGCCTTCGCGGTTTGATCAGCGAAGGCCATGAACGCTTTTTGCGCTCCTCTGGATACAATGTAAGGCTTCATTTCAAAGCTCAGGACATATTTCGCAAGATCGGTCTTTTCGATAAGTTTATCCCTCGGATACTCCAGCTGATATTTTCTCTTTCCTGCCACGGAGGCGTACGCCATGCCGTCACGGTACTGCCCGCGCGCGCGCTCATAGAACCATTTGTCGCCCGTCATCGCGCCGTTCTGAGGCGGTGCGGTCATTATCCGGGAGTAACGCTCCATTTGCAGATGGAACGGATGGCTCGAGAAGAAGTCTGCCTCTGATATACGATTCTGAGTGTTGGCGTACCGCGAAATTTTTGGTACTACCTGATCGATATGGGCAGGTGGAACTACTGAGAGTTTCATTTGCACGTGGACACGCTCGAGCGGTGAATTTGCGACATCCTTTGCGTATAGGATAGACGCCGTCGTCTGGCCGCCATTCACGATCTGAAGGTTATGAATAGCTGCGATTCCTAGCTGCCCGTCTTCGAGTGTCTCGAGCTTAACCGCCGATGCGGTCGCGGTTAGGCCGTTGTTGTAAGCAAAGAACATCTCCGGCGTCTTCTTGATCGTTTCAAGAATACCTTTGTTCACCTTCGTCTTAGCCTGGAGATAGGTCCGGACGTTCTGTTCGAGCAGTCGCGCTCCGTATAGACCGTAGATTTCAGCAAGCACTGGGCCTGGAATGGCAAGAAGGTAGGATTGATGTTCCTCGGTGTTTGTCGATGCCTTGAGGCAGGCAACAGGCGCTCCGGCAATGTCTGCGATATTGACTTCGATAGACTCTGGAATTCGAAAGCTTTTCTGGATTTCGAAATAGCGAATCGCGTCAAGCACGCTATAAACAATAGGCAGTCCGCCTACTTGCTCGTCTAGCTGCGGCGGCCGTTTGGTCGCCAGACGGGCGTTGGAAAAAAGGATTATGCGAACTCTCTTGATGAGATCACGTGCTGAATAGATGGGATAGGCCGCGGCAAACGCTGGGCTTGTTTCTTCAATTGAATTGATGAACACCGATGAACAGGCATTCTCGAAGAAGGCGGTGGCTTGCTTGAACGCTGAGGTTAGGCGGTCATTTTGTAGAGATTCCAGTTCCGTTCCGTCCCGGTAATCGCAGACGGCGAGATAAAGCGTTCCGCGATCGGTATCAAGCCCGTAGCCGTCGATTCGGTATGGCCGCCGTCCACCTTCCTTGTGACTGTGGGTGTACTCCAAGTCGATGGTGTCACCGTTGTCTGACGCCGCTGCGGCATAGAGCTCGAAAAAAGCCTCTTGCTGGAAGATACCCCGTGCCTCCGCTTCTAGAAGAATATCCTCTCGTAGCACTTCGAATACTTCCTGCAACTCGCTCATACTTCGATTCCCTCGAAGGCATCATCCTGGCTGATGATGAAGGGAGCGCAGTCGCTCACGCGAATGCTGTAGTTAACCATCTCTACGCCCGGGCGGAGATCACCGCGCTCGATACGTGGAAATTCACTGGAGACCTCATAGAAAATGCGGTCAACGAGAACCCAGCTTTCCTCGTTATATTCCGGCCGCTCCTGATATCCCGCTTCCAGTAGAGCGATCTCAAGGAGTTCCAATGCGCCTGCACCAGCCACGGCAACAGCGTCTCGAATCTCTGAAACAAGAGCATTGAGAGTCCGAGCCGCTGGGTTGGCGGATGGCAGCGGGGCGATGCCCTGATTGCAGAGCAAGATGCGTCCCTGAACCGGATCGAGTTGATCTTCGGAAGAAATCCGGATTCGCCGGTCGGCAGTCACCACCTGCGTCTTGACCTCAATGATGGTGCTGGCGACCACGAAATCCTGCTCATGACCGCCAGGGCCATTCCAGCATTTGATGGCGGTATTCCAGCCGATGCGGTCACCAAGAACATCTCGCAGAAACAACAGTTCGCCGACCAGGCCAATTCGCTCACCTTTTGACAATAGGCGGTCGGCCCTATGGCGCAGCATCTCCTGCCAACGGTGGACTTCCTTGATGGCTTGCAGCAGCCCCTTTCCGGACTGTGTCGGTGCTAGCTTGTCGGTCGCGAGCATGAGGCTCTTGCACATAAGGGCGAAGTTTTGGAAATTGGCAGCATCACTCAGGCTCAGCATTAATCTTGAACGCCCAGAGGCCACCGGATGGACTTCGCAGGTCACTGTCGACATTTTCGGCAGATCAAGCATCCCAGGCTCCGCGCACTCGACATCGAGCTGAAAGACAAAACGTCCGTGAAAGTCGCGGCCGATCCTGAAATCGAGCGGATGGCCACTGTCAGCAAGTCGAATGTTGTAGAAACCTGGGTCAGTTGGCGGGACGATCGCTTTCCATTCACTCAGCATCCTGAGCCTCCATCATCGCTTCGGAGTCATCGTCTTCTTCTGCGACAAAGTGCTCAAGTTGCTGCCGATAGACAGCATTCACTTGGTAGGTTCTCTCTTTGGCGGGTTTACCGGTCTCGGGCATGCAGAAGGAAAGCGTGACGATAGGACCGTCAAGTTTGAGATCGTCATCACACTCGTCTCGATCGGCGCGCAGCTTCGCGCTGAAAACATGCACCAACATCATCGGCTGTTTGCGCACAGAGCAGGCGGCGCGTTCCTTCTTGTAAGTTTCAGCCCGGTAGGCAGCATCCGCCGCCGCCTTTTGTGTGTCGGATAGGCCGATCTGCGCGTCCCCGGGATCGGCGACGCGGTTCTTGCTGCCATATACTCGATAAGTACCCTTCTGAACTGTTCCTTGATCCCGAGACCTCAGATTGACCTTCTGACCAGCAAATGGAATAGAGTCGCCCGTCTGGCGCATCGGAAGTACCACATCCCATTTTTCGAGTTCATCCGTGACGCGGTCCTGAACATAGTCCCCGAGAAGGGATGTGTCGGAAATCACCGAGAGATCGGGATGATCCACGAACTGGAATTTGCGCATGAGACTGAGAACGTCGCGACCGTCTGCGGCCCAGCGAATGTAGCCCTTGTTAGTTTCAGCGGGGCTTCCTAGTGCGATGAGAAATTGTTCGACCGCATTGCGATGGGCCTTTCCGATGACGAGATCATTTAGAAGAGCGAAACCCTCGATGTGACGCGCGGAATAGTCCTGAGCAATTTTGAGCTTCTCGGCCGTCCGCATCTTGTTTGCCGCAGTTACCCGGATGGCGAGCGGGCTCTGCCGGACTTTCAGGCCGAAATCGCGCGGCGTGCGGCCTGCGGCCTGCATACGCTTGATCTCGCTTCTCAATTCTTCGGTCGCCTCGTCTACAAATTCGTAATGGTCAAAGGACACCTGCGGCAGATAGAGGCGGCAATATTCCTCATAGCCCGGTCGGTAGCCGAACCAGCGCGCCATCTGCATAAGGGTGTCGCTCGCAGTAGCGTTCCGCAGGAGATAGGAGACCGTTAGACCTTCAAGTGTTAGGCCGCGTGAAAGCGCCAGTCCGCCGATGGCGATGACGTGAAGACCTTCTGATTTGTGCAGTGAGTAATCGAGCTTGCCACCCCGCATATTGACGGTGCGGACTTCGATGGACTGGACACCTTCATTGAGGACTCCAAGCAGATCGTGCCAGTTGAGCCCAGTGTTGCCGAACTCGACCGTGAAACTGTTTTCGAGATCATCCATGATGTCATCGCTGATTTCATCGAGCGGTAGCGATGCATGGACTGAGACCGCGTCTTTGATCTCCGTAAGATATTCGTAAACGAGTCCGAGAATCTTGTCCTGGATGGCATTGAATCGGCTAACGTTGATCATCATTGAACAGTGGGTTTTACCCTTATCCTGGCGTGCTCTTATGGCCCTCGTTATGCAGAATACGCGGATGGCGTGGCGCAGACTTTCCGGGATGTCGGCAACATTGTCTCCGCTTTTGTGCCCCAGCGGCAGCAGCGTTCGATAGTCATTGATGACCTTGACCATGCTCGGGCGTAAGTCACCGCCCTCGCGGAAAATCCGATGTGAACCTGCATAATTGGTAGGCGGATCAAGCGCCTTGATAAAGTTTCCGGGAAAAAGGTCGTCCGTCGCCATTTCTTCCGTCGTTTCCGGGTCGATGAAGATGTTGGCGAACGGTGTAGCGGTATAGCCGATATATGCGGAGCGCGGAAAACGCGACAGAATCTGCCGAATGACGCCGTTGATGGCGGTAGTGCGCTTGGGGTCACTGGCTGTGTTGATCGACGCATTGTCGGCTTCGTCGTCGATCAGCAGAAGTGGCAGGTCATAACCGCCGGTCTCTCCCTGCTTCTCGATCCAGTGTGCGAGACGTTCAAGGATGGACTTGTTTTTTTTGGTAATGAAGATCATCGGCTCTTGATGGCCTGACAGGCCGAAATAGATTCCATCCGTACCGCTCGAGAAATCGGCTACCCGAGTTGTACCATAGGAGGGGATTCGCCGCGTCGCTGCATAATTCTGGATCGGCAGCGATTGCTGTGCAGCTGCGCCAAACATTGAGACCTTGCCAATGAATGTCTCGTCAATTCGTTCCTGCGTCTGGGCACGCAGTGAGTTGGTTATCCCGGCGAGCAGGACAATGACACGGTAGCCCGCGTCGGCTGCCTTGCAGATTAGAGCAGAGTAGTTGGTGGTCTTGCCCGACTGGACATTTCCCATGACCATGCCGCGAACTGCGCCGTAGGAATCGTCTTTCGGATTGCCGCATCGGTCTAGAATTTCATCCGTGTCGGAGTCGAGGGTAGCAAGCACGTGCGACGGGAGAATACCCGACTCGAGATAGTATTTACGGAGGCGGTTCCAGTAATAGAAATCAAGCCCCGGCCGCATTGTTGTGAGCCATGGCCGGTGGCCGTTTGTAATAACCGCCCCCCGCTTCTGGGTAACCGTAAAGCTCGCTTCCAGTTCACGGATAATCGTATTGATGGCTGGTTCACCAAGGTGCTGAAACGGACCGTCTCGAACGATTGAAGTGATCGCACCTTCGGGTAAGCCCTGTCCTAGGGCTATGTCCTCGCCATATTGCTGATTGATTATCGAGCGGAAATACGCAAGTTCACTATCAAACATTTACCACCACCCTTTGTCCTTGATGTGTTTTACGACGATGTCTGCTTGACTAGCCCACGGTTCAGTTGATGCAAGGAGTTCACGCAGCGCTTTCATGTCGCCGCCTGAGTGGAGCAGCAGTGAGGGGAGGGCTGTGTCGAGCTTGTCGAGAAACCTGTCCCTGTCTAGTACGCCCTGACTCATCATTTCCGGACGAGACGAATAATCCTCGCCAATGCTTATAATTGGGAAGCAGTCCTCGATGATTCCTAGCGCTACCGCAAAGGTTTTGGCTCTGTCTCTATCCTCGTCCTCTAGCATACCGGCGATCAGCGGGTGCTCGCGGTTGACATAATAGCGAACCTCACCGTTTCGCACGTATTTCGCCCAGACCGATGTTTTTCCAGCTCCTTCGCGGATTCGCCCGCCGCGGGACTGAAATACCTTTCCCGATTTGCTCTTGAGTCCGCCGACGATGTCTTTCAAACGGCTCTTGAGCCCTGAGGGAAGCTGTGCGTCTGCCTTGTCGAGCGTGATCTTCCATATCTCATCGAGGGAATTGGGGATGTTGACGGCGATCCGGACAAGTTGCGACAACTCGCCGTGCCTCACAAGTCGAAACCAGGTTCCGTGTATGATGAGCCGGTGCTGCCGATAGACATAGAAACCTTGATTGCGAACGAAACCTTCTTCACCGCTGAGCTGATCGTGCTCGCCCGCAGTTATCTTCGAATAGTGCGGTAGGATGAAGGCCTGCACCTCAATTGGCTGGCCACCGAGGATAAGCGTTTCCTTCGGCTGGGCCTGCGTCGCATCATGGTGGCGCAGGAAAGGATCTGTTGGCTTCAGCGCGCTACCATTGAAACTGATTCTGAGTTTCCGAAGGCCTTCCTCGCCTCCCAAATATCGATGGAAGATGAGCGACAGCTGCTTTTGGGCGTGCGCGACTAGATCGTTGAAACCCTTGCCGCCAACTTGACCATATTCGGACAGGCGATCGCACACGCGCCAGATGATCTCCGTCCCGTCGCGCTCAAGCAGCCGCTGATCGGCCAGAGCTTCAATCTCATCGGACTCAAAAATTCCCATCTTCCAGTCGGCGATATCATCCAGATTCCAGGACGCCCCGGACAGAACACCATTCTGTCTCGTGACGACGGTCAAGTGTCGGCATTGTGAAAGTGATGCCGACTTCATGCCCCACCCGAAACGGCCGAGGTCATCAGGAGCCCGTTCCTCATTGGGATTGGTGCTGGCGGGTCTCATCGCCCGATGAAGTTCGACCGCCGTCATTCCGGATCCATCGTCCAGAATCCTGACCTCGGGCCCATCATCCTTCCGGATGCATTTGATATCGATGCTGTAGGCTCTCGCCTTGATGCTATTGTCGAGAAGATCGGCGAGAGCACTCGACAGGTCGTAACTCCCAAAGCTACGCGCCGACGTCATCAGCGCAGACGCGTCAGGAGGATTATTTTCATGCCTCATATATCCCCCACTCAATTCGCCACAAGACGCTGGGGAAAAGCCCCTGCTTAAAGATTTTTTGTCTTCGACCAGCCCAAGCGGATCTGAAATTCGGTGGTTGTCGATAGCCCTCGAATGTGGCATCTGCCACTTAAAATCACACTACTATAGTAGCAAATTGCCTTTTTCGCTGTTCGCAGACGTCTATATGTGTGGGGACGAGCCTGCTCGCGATTCCCAAAAAAACAACGCAATATCCCATGCTGACGCGAGCCTTATGGGTGACAGATGCTTCATTAGTCACACGCAGTCATTGGAGACCAGAATGGAACATTTCAAATAATGGAACTGCCCCCCATGCAAAAACCCACTCCCAAATCATCGAACGCCTGAACAACCGCCGCTTCACCGTAGCCGGCAACACCCATGGACTCTCCTGTGTAGGCAGCGTCTTTCACTACAAGGTCGAAGGCAACGCAATTTCAAGCACTTACCAAGGCGGCCGAATCCGCACGGGCCTCCAAGTAGGCCGCGTGACCGGCCCCGATACCATCGAGCTGCTTTTTCACTGCATCACCAACGAGGGTGAGATTCTGGCCGGCTGGTCGCGTGGCACGGTGGGAGTTGATGAAGCAGGGCGGACCGACGCTGGTGTGTATGGGATTGGTTGTCGGGTGCGGAGGGTGGTGGGGAGTCGAGTTATGTGGAGGTTTTGAAGTAGCGATTTGGGATTCGCTGATTAGCACAGAAAAATCCGCTGCTTGAAAACTCAAGGAGCGGATCGTTTGATGAATTTGAGCATTCAGAATCCGCGCATCAACCGTGAAGCCTTACGCCACCAGGATTCATGCTGGTTGAAAGGATTCTCCGCCAACACACACGGCATATCTCGCAGTCGAATCCACGGCTCATCCTGCCAATGCAGCATGCAGAGCGACATCTTCGGCCAATCCAGCACGCTCAGCATTGGACGCTCGACCGTTCGTGATGGCCGTGCATCACGAAGCGCGGGCACAACCTGATGAGTCAGCCACTCACGCAGCAATCGATATTCAGGGCAGTAGTGATAAATCAACAGCGCATACACACCTGACTCGCTCACCATCAAACGCTCTTTAGCGGCGCCATAGAGGTCAACGAGCATCATTTGCCTCTGGTCCGCATCGAGTTTGCGCGTCACGCGCTCATCAAGGTGTTTGCCCATCAGCCGCCCTAGATCATGCGCGCAGAACCACGCTTGGTTCTCCAAAAGAAGGGCATGCAGGTGGACGTTGTGACGAGTGAAAAGGGTGGGTTCGAGTGATTCAGGCATGGCGGGCCTCCTGGAGCGGAAGCGCGTGGTCGGATCTGTGGGTACGGCGATTCACCTTCATCGTGTAGGTCGGATAGTCAGGCATTTCCTTTACCTCTGGCTGCTTTCTTAGGGCATTCGTTAAGGGTGTCGGGAGCTAAGAAACCCACCAGAGACGGGCCGGACATATTCCCCTTTCGGGTCTTGTATTCGCCCACTCCCGACATAACGGGGATTTTCTCGCAGGCGTAGAGAAACCGCAGACGAAAAAAAGCCGCATGACTGTCGGGTGCGGAGGACCGCTCTGGTTTTTAGAGTTTCTTAGGCTCGGAGCTGAGGGTAGGGGGGATCATGGATAGCCGTCAACCAGCGACTTTTCCTACAGCTTATGAGGCGAAACGAAATCTGGACAATGTCGCAGAGTAAATTATGCTGTGTTTATATCCAGTATATGTTTGCCGTTGATCTTCGCCATTCCTCCAATCCGTGTCGTCACGACTCATCTCACGGAATCCAGGAAATTTCATTTACTTTGAAGTTTACGGGGCTAGAATGGTGACCATTCGTCACAGCTTTGACCCAGAGGGAATTCCAGCTCATGAATCTTTTTGAAACACCATCTTTTGAATCCTTGAGCGAAACGACCTCGGGTTCCCATGAGCCTGATACTCATCCTGTTACTGACCTTGCTCTGCTGCATAAGCTGCTCGAGATCTACGATCAAGGGCAGTTAGCCGAAATTCTCAACGATGTAAGCCCGAGTCACTGGTGTCGTGAAACCATCAATCGCTGGATCAAGGGGAAGGCCTCACCGAAGCTCTCCCACATTGAGTTCACTCGTCTTGAGGATTTGTTGCCCAAGCGCTTGAACCACAAACCGTCCTTTACCTTTATCGATCTTTTTGCCGGTATCGGCGGTATCAGAAAAGGGTTTGAAGCGATCGGCGGCGAGTGTCTGTTCACGTCCGAATGGAACAAATACGCAGTCAAAACCTACAAAGCAAACCACTTCTGCGATCCGGCTCGTCATCGTTTCAATCTGGATATCCGTTCGGTCACGCTTTCAGACAAGCCCGAAGTCAGCGACGAGGAAGCCTACAAGAACATTGATCGCGAAATCCCTGATCACGATGTCCTGCTGGCAGGCTTCCCATGTCAGCCATTCTCGCTTG
Source organism: Pseudomonas sp. AP3_22 TE3818 (assembly GCF_053628995.1). Lineage (NCBI taxonomy): Bacteria > Pseudomonadati > Pseudomonadota > Gammaproteobacteria > Pseudomonadales > Pseudomonadaceae > Pseudomonas > Pseudomonas sp. AP3_22 TE3818. The sequence continues at coordinate 1,556,883 of NZ_JBRJHL010000001.1, forward strand.
CAGGTGTTTCGAAGAAAAATTCATTGGGGCGCAAGCACGGTTTCGAATGTGAGACCCAAGGCACTCTGTTTTTCGACGTTGCCCGAATTATCGCCGCGAAGCGTCCGGCCGCATTTTTGCTCGAAAACGTGAAAAACCTGAAAAGCCATGACAAGGGCAATACGTTCCGGATCATTTGTGAAGCGCTGGATGAACTGGGTTACGAAGTTGCAGATGTAAATGCGCCGAAGGGGGCAGATCCCAAGGTCATCGATGCCAGGCACTTCGTGCCACAACATCGCGAGCGAATCGTGCTGGTCGGGTTCCGTCGTGACTTGAATGTTCACCAAGGGTTCACGCTGAGCGACATCAGTAAGCTCATACCGAAGCAGCGACCTAGTTTTGGTGATCTGCTCGATAAAAACGTGGACGAGAAGTACATCCTTACTCCAAAGCTTTGGGACTACCTCTACCGGTATGCCGAAAAGCATCGCGAGAAGGGCAATGGTTTTGGCTTTGGCTTAACTCGTCCAAACGATGTTGCTCGTACGCTCTCGGCGAGATATCACAAGGATGGTTCGGAAATCCTGGTCGACCGCGGGTTTGTGGATACGTTGGACTTTAACAGTGAGTTGAATCAACTCAATCGCCCGCGTCGATTGACTCCGCATGAGTGCTCACGCCTGATGGGTTTTGACAAGCCGGGGGAAAGCAAATTTGTGATTCCTGTGTCCGATACCCAAGCGTATCGCCAGTTTGGCAACTCAGTGGCAGTTCCTGTTTTTGAGGCAGTGGCTCGGTTGATGAAGGATCGCATTTTGGCAGCAAAGGAAAAAACTGCTGACAAGGAGCGTCCACAGTTGGAATTCGCTCTTCCTGAGTAATCAGTCGTACCGTTCAACAAGCTGATGAGTAAAGGCCTGAGCGATGGAGGCAGGCCTTTATGTAATCTCATTATCCCTCCGCTTGGGGCTTCACTCAGAAAGGCGATTCTGCGAACCTGTCGAAAATACTTACTTTTTGACTCCTCAATTGTTCAGCGGACTTACCCATGACAAGCCTTTCCCAATGGATTGAAGACAAGAACCAGGATGAGTGGTGGATATTCATCAAGCGGCTGTCTGCCAACGACACAGGACTCACGGGGGGGAATGGGGTAGGTATTTATGTGCCCAAACCTGTTGTAGCAACAGCGCTACCGTCCATTTCGAGCACCTGCTGCCTGAATCCTGACTGCAATCTGACTGCACAGATCACCTCACATGGTTTTCCAGAGCAGACGCTGAGAGGCATTTACTACAACAATCGCCATTTCGAAGGATCAGGTAAGCGCAACGAGCACCGTTTGACGAGATGGAATACAGATTTTAGAAACAGCCCCGCCCAAGATCCCGAGAACACGGGAGCATTAGCGATCTTTGCATTTCATGTGCCCCAGTTGGGGCGAGATTCCGAGTTTCTAGATATCTGGATATGCAAGGGTCTGGAGGAGGAGGAGTTTGTCGAGAACAAGATCGGCGAAGTGATTCCCGGCAGCTCGCTTTTTGAGAGAGGGGACAGACTGTTCGCTGGTTTCGCAGCAGGCTCAGATAAAGAACCTAGCCATGTTGCGATACCTCGAGACTGGCAGGATAGATTCCCAAGTGGCGAAGAAATTATTGCCTATCTCCCGTCGGTATTTCGTTTCGGCAAGACAACGCCTGATGAACTCATCATCGAGCGGCGTGACAACGAATACAAACTGTTCCGCCAAATTGAAGAACTTCATATTCTGCATCGAGTTCAGAAGGGGTTCGTTTCCGTTGACGAATTCATGCAGGTAGCGAACTCGGTAAGCAACCGGCGTAAATCAAGGTCTGGTAGATCTCTAGAGATACATCTTGAGCATCTTTTTCGACAATTCGGACTTGGGGAATTTAGTACCCAGTGCAGAACTGAAGGTAACAAACGGCCAGACTTTATCTTCCCTTCATGTGCTGATTATCATGACCCTGCGTTCCCTGAGCAGAATTTGCGCATGTTGGCAGTCAAGACAACCTGCAAGGATCGCTGGCGGCAGGTTTTGAATGAGGCTAACAGAGTGGACAGAATTCATCTTTTTACGCTTCAAGAGGGTGTTTCTCCTCATCAATTTGCAGAGATGAAGGATGCGAACGTCAAGCTAGTGGTTCCTAAGCCATTGCATACGAAATACCCAGATGAGGTTCGTGACAAACTTATGACGCTGAATGATTTCATCGTGGAAACCAAAGATATACGCTGACACACCTAAACACTGATGTCTTCGGGGGGGGGGGCAAGGATATTAGCCCCAGGCCTCACCTCGATTCATGATCGAGGTGAGGCTATTATTTCAAAAGTTAGTTCGATATGACGGGTAGCTAAACCTTGCTTGGTAATGAGGTTTTCTAGGTAGATTTGATATGGACGTAGTTGATTCAGCAACTCGATCCAGAATGATGTCCGGCATTCGCGGAAAGAATACTACCCCGGAAATGCTGGTCAGAAGGTTCCTGCATGCTCGGGGTTATCGCTACCGAATCCATAGGAAAGATCTTCCTGGAAAGCCAGACCTTGTACTTCCTCGTCTGAAAGTCTGCATTTTTGTCCATGGTTGCTTCTGGCATCGCCATCCGGGTTGCGTCTACGCAACTACTCCAAAAACACACCATGAATTCTGGAAGGAAAAATTTCAGAAGAATGTCATCAGAGATTTAGCCAATATCGACGCTCTTGAATCTGCCGGCTGGCATGTTCTGATAGTTTGGGAATGCCGTCTTAAGAACGATCCCGACACTTTGGAGGGACTGGTGGAGAAATTGCGCGTTATCGCCTTGGACCAATCAGCATGCTGATGGCGTAGGCAGAGGTCTCTGAGTAAGCTCGAGAAGCACTGCTTGCTCTGTAGCAAGAGTTGGCTCTTCCTTGAGCCGATACAATTAACCCTTGGGAGGAAACGGGTCATTTCCGTAGGTATTGCGCTCTCTAATTTGCCCATTCTGTCCGTGAATGAACATTTCGCTTCCTTGGTTTTTTGCGATCTCGCGCGCGAGCTGAATAGCTTCCGCTTGCGTGGTCACAACCTTTGTTGCCTTTGAGTTTCCTGCGCCTTTGACGGCCCAGTCGTCTCCATGTGGAACTACATGCTGATTTTTCTTGGACATGATCAAGATCCTCTCAATATGGATGTCTGCATTGGCAAATTTGCCTAGCTTGCCGATTTACAATGGAAACAAAATTTCTTACGAAACCCATTCTCCGACGATCAGCCATTGACACCGCTCAAAGGTGGTCCATAATCACGCCCCGCATTTCCCAAATGCTTTCGTGATTGTGGGTTTCCCCCGATTACGGCCCGTACGAGTGGGCTTTGTTCACTAGTACGGTCAAGACCCACAGCACTCGCTCCAACGGTTGCTGTGGGTTTCTTGTTATTGCCTCCTCATCTTTTTGCAATCTCTCGAAAGCAGACGCCTAGGCTATTCGTAGCTACTTCTGTGGGAAATGTTCAGTGGTTGGCCGTTCTGCACCAGAAACACCGAACAGAAGCCGCTAGTCTCAATGACTGCGACTTCGTTCTGACTTACTTTAAGTTCAGAAAGTACGATGGGCCGCCTCAATACTTCAGGCTGTGCACTCAGAAATCAATCCCAGCTCAAAGCCCCACCAGTCTGATACTCAATAACCCGAGTCTCAAAGAAATTCTTCTCTTTCTTCAAGTCCATAATCTCGCTCATCCAAGGGAACGGGTTAGTGGTCCCTGGATACTCTTCTTTAAGGCCGATCTGCGACAGACGACGGTTAGCGATGAACTTCAGATAGTCCTCCATCATCGCCGCATTCATGCCCAATACCCCACGAGGCATGGTATCCCGCGCGTATTCGATCTCCAGCTGAGTGCCCTGCAGAATCATCTGCGAAGCTTCTTCCTTCATTTCAGCATCCCACAAGTGCGGGTTTTCGATTTTGATCTGGTTGATCACGTCGATGCCGAAGTTCAGGTGCATGGATTCGTCGCGCAGGATGTATTGGAACTGCTCGGCGACGCCGGTCATTTTGTTGCGGCGGCCCATGGAGAGGATCTGGGTGAAGCCGCAGTAGAAGAAGATGCCTTCCAGGACGCAGTAGTAGGCGATGAGGTTGCGCAGCAGTTCTTTGTCGGTTTCGACGGTGCCGGTTTCGAACTTCGGATCGGAGATCGAGCGGGTGTATTTCAGGCCCCAGGTGGCTTTTTTCGCGACCGATGGGATCTCGTGGTACATGTTGAAGATTTCGCCTTCATCCATGGCCAGGGATTCGATGCAGTACTGGTAGGCGTGGGTGTGGATCGCCTCTTCGAAGGCCTGGCGCAGGATGTACTGGCGGCATTCCGGGTTGGTGATCAGGCGGTACACGGCCAGGACCAGGTTGTTGGCAACCAGGGAGTCGGCGGTGGAGAAGAAGCCGAGGTTGCGCATCACGATGCGGCGCTCGTCGTCGGTCAGGCCTTCCGGATTTTTCCAGAGGGCGATGTCGGCGGTCATGTTGACTTCTTGCGGCATCCAGTGGTTTGCGCAGCCGTCCAGGTACTTCTGCCAGGCCCAGTCGTACTTGAATGGCACGAGTTGGTTGAGGTCGGCGCGGCAGTTGATCATGCGCTTTTCGTCAACGGCGACACGGGCGGAGGCGCCTTCGAGTTCGGCGAGGCCTTCGGCGACGTCGAGCGAATCCAGGGCGGCTTTGGCGCGGGCAACGGCGGCGGAGTCAGCGGCGGTCACGGCACGGGCTTCCAGGGCGGCGGCACCGCCGGCGCTGTCGAGACGGTCCATGTTGGCTTCGGTGGCGTGGCCAGCGTTGGCGCTCTTGACTGCTACTTCCGTGTCTTCTTTGTCGAATTCGTCCCAGCTCAGCATGACGTGTCGTCTCCTGCGTGAGGGCCAGAGTGCCCGTGTGAAAATGGATAGGTTGGTTTTTCACACGGCCTTACTGGCCGCGTTGGATCTAAAGGAATCGTTTTTTGCAGCAGCTATACGCAGGCATCAAACAGAATTTTGTACGGGGTTCCGAGAGCCACTGATGGGCGCAGCAAGCGGCAAGCGCCTGTGCGGGGCTTCAGACTGGCTTTTCATCCCTGTAAGGGGATATTGCAGGCCCGTTTAAGGCCGCATTATAGGGAAGTTTTGCGTGCTGTGGTGCGGCGAAATGGCTCACGGATCGGTCGACGGGGGCCGTATTTCGGTCGGAGCGAGGGTTTACAGGGCTTTGAACGGTTTTGGCGGGGGAAGATTTTTTTTCTTAATTTTTTGCCCCGGATTATTTTTGCTCAAGAAATAACCAAAATGGATGTTTTTTACTACATCTTGTGTTTCGGTGGGGTTTTCTCAGGCTCCAGACACAACTAAGCCCGACCGAAGTCGGGCTGTGAAGTCACGCGGGTGGATCAGCTCAGGCGACCTGCACCGACGTGATCGGCGCCATCGGCGGCGAGGCGGGCGGCGCCAGTGTGGTCAGCGCCATCGGAAGCCAGTTTGCCGGCACCTACATGGTCAGCGCCATCGGCGGCAAAAGAGGCTGAACCGGTGTGGTCGTAACCGTCGGAAGCAACAGCCGCTTCAGTGGTGTAGGCGGCCGAGCCGGTGCGGTCGTAACCATCGGCGGCGAAGGTGTTGGCAGCCAGGACGGAGAGGGTCAGGGCGAGGATCAGTTGGGTTTTCATGGTCAGTGCTCCGGATTCGTGGGCGTTGTGTGTCTTGGGTTGAATTTGATACTACGCCGATTAATTCGATTAAAAAGCGCAAATAAATGCTTAAAACAATCTAATTAATCGATCATTAAGGTTCGGCGCTTCATCTGCCTGATCGTGGCGGGTGGGTCGAACGTTATTGGGGAGGGGTGAAGCTGGGGTCAGCCGTTGGAGCAACCGTTGCCCATCGCGCTGTAACGCAGGATATGCCGTTGACCGTTGGAATCTTCGTATTCCATTTTCATGGGGACAACTTCACAAACATTCGGTGCTTCGCTCATCGAGATCACTTTGGCGATGTCCAGATTCATCGAGTAAGTGTATTCCTCAATAGGCGGTTGTTGCTGCGCGACATCAGTCGGGGCCTCGCTTGCCATGGCGGTTACGCACACGCTGCCGAGGGCCAGAACCCATAAAGCTTTCATTTGAGTTTTACCTTTCTAAGGTCGAGAGGGGGCACGCAATCCTTTTGAGATTGCGTGTGGAGCTTCAGTACCTGGGTGTTTGATTAACTGCCTTCGTGGGGGCTGTAACTTGGTTAATCAGGTTGCCTTGTTGGCGTGGCAGATTTTAGGCGTGGGCGTTTCGATCATATAGCCGTGGTTTTGATAAACACCTTTGACAGTTTTCGTAACAATCCCCGGGAATCATGTGTGAATGCCATTGTAGGAGCCGGCTTGCCGGCGATCCTGGCTACGCGGTGTGTCAGGTGGGTCGTCATCGCTGGCAAGCCAGCTCCTACAGGGGGCGGTGAGGTATCTACTTCGTTTGGGGTACGACAGGGAAACCCCGATTTGGCAGGGTATGCCGCTATTCAGGACAGATTGTGTGGGCTTGTTACTACCATCGTCGAATGGTTCTATAGGCCCGGCCCGGCTACAACAGGGTCATACAAAAACAACTATTCCACCGAGGTAAGAAAGATGAGTGCGGCTTCCCTGTATCCCGTTCGTCCCGAGGTTCTGGCCAACACGCTGACCGACGAGGCGACCTACAAGGCCATGTACCAGCAGTCGGTCGTCAACCCGGACGGCTTCTGGCGCGAGCAAGCCAAGCGCCTCGACTGGATCAAGCCTTTCACCACGGTGAAACAGACCTCCTTCGACGATCACCATGTCGACATCAAGTGGTTCGCCGACGGCACCCTGAACGTGTCCTACAACTGCCTGGACCGTCATCTGGCCGAGCGCGGCGACCAGGTCGCGATCATCTGGGAGGGCGATGACCCTGCCGAAAGCCGCAACATCACTTACCGCGAGCTGCACGAGCAAGTGTGCAAGTTCGCCAACGCCCTGCGTGGCCAGGATGTGCACCGCGGCGACGTGGTGACGATCTACATGCCGATGATCCCCGAAGCCGTGGTCGCCATGCTGGCCTGCACCCGGATCGGCGCGATCCACTCGGTGGTGTTCGGCGGCTTCTCGCCGGAAGCCCTGGCCGGTCGCATCATCGACTGCCGCTCGAAGGTGGTGATCACCGCCGACGAAGGCATTCGTGCCGGCAAGAAGATCCCGCTCAAGGCCAACGTCGACGACGCGCTGACCAACCCGGAAACCAGCAGCATCCAGAAAGTCATCGTGTGCAAGCGCACCGGTGGCCAGATCAAGTGGAACCAGCATCGCGACATCTGGTTCGAGGACCTGATGAAAGTGGCCGGCACCGTGTGCGCGCCCAAAGAGATGGGCGCCGAAGAGGCGCTGTTCATCCTCTACACCTCGGGCTCCACCGGCAAGCCGAAAGGCGTGCAGCACACCACCGGCGGCTACCTGTTGTACGCCGCCATGACCCACGAGCGCGTGTTCGACTACCGTCCGGGCGAAATCTACTGGTGCACCGCCGACGTCGGCTGGGTCACCGGCCACAGCTACATCGTCTACGGCCCGCTGGCCAACGGCGCGACCACCCTGCTGTTCGAAGGCGTGCCGAACTACCCGGACATCACCCGGGTGGCGAAGATCGTCGACAAGCACAAGGTCAACATCCTTTACACCGCGCCGACCGCGATCCGCGCCATGATGGCCTCGGGCACCGCCGCGGTAGAAGGCGCTGACGGCAGCAGCCTGCGCCTGTTGGGCTCGGTGGGCGAGCCGATCAACCCGGAAGCCTGGGACTGGTACTACAAGAACGTCGGCAAGTCCCGTTGCCCGATCGTCGACACCTGGTGGCAGACCGAAACCGGCGGCAACATGATGAGCCCGCTGCCGGGCGCTCACGCCCTCAAGCCGGGCTCGGCGGCGCGTCCGTTCTTCGGCGTGGTGCCGGCCCTGGTGGACAACCTGGGCAACATCATCGAAGGCGAGGCCGAGGGCAACCTGGTGATTCTCGATTCGTGGCCGGGCCAGGCGCGGACGCTGTATGGCGATCATGACCGCTTCGTCGACACCTACTTCAAGACCTTCCGCGGCATGTACTTCACCGGTGACGGCGCCCGTCGCGATGCCGATGGCTACTACTGGATCACCGGGCGCGTGGACGACGTGCTCAACGTCTCGGGCCACCGCATGGGCACCGCCGAGATCGAAAGCGCGATGGTCGCGCACCCGAAAGTCGCCGAGGCGGCGGTGGTCGGTGTGCCGCACGACATCAAGGGACAGGGCATTTATGTCTACGTCACCCTGAAAAACGGTGAGGAGCCGAACGAGCAGCTGCGCCTGGAACTGAAAAACTGGGTGCGCAAGGAGATCGGGCCGATTGCCTCGCCGGATGTGATCCAGTGGGCGCCGGGGCTGCCGAAGACCCGTTCGGGCAAGATCATGCGGCGGATTCTGCGCAAGATTGCGACCGCTGAATATGATGGGTTGGGGGATATTTCCACCCTGGCGGATCCGAGTGTGGTGCAGCATTTGATTGATACGCACAAGACCATGAATGTCGCGTAAGCGTCGATTCTGAGCCATCGAAGCCCCGTCAGGTGTTGAGCCTGGTGGGGCTTTTTTGTGCCTGGGTTTTTGTGTTGGCTGGGCTGGACTCATCGCGGGCAAGCCCGCTCCCACAGGTTTTTGTGGTGTGGCTCAGATCGTATATACGGCGCAAATCCCTGTGGGAGCGGGCTTGCCCGCGATGGCGATCTGCTATGCGCTACAGCAACATCTACCAATAAATATCGGTTTCCTCTGTCGGTATTTTCCTACTGTTACCCGAGATCTTTCAGGTTACTGAATGTGTAACCGCATCGCGCCAATGCGGGGCATTGGGAAACGCCCAGCCCCATAGCAGGGGTTAAAAACCACGGATAAAAAATAAGACTCCACGCTGCGCTTGCCGGATTAGAAGGGTTTGCCAATAATAGGCCCGCAATTTGCAACATAGATCGGTTCAATGTCTTTTGCTCTTGCATGATTTTGCAGGGCTGTCAACGCGCTAAAACGACTTTCTCGGTGCTTCTGTAATTAGTTGTCGCATTGAAGAAATATCGGCCTCGGGCCTGTCGTTAGAATGCCGATCACTCGCTCGTCGTTGCCCGTGTTGAATTTAAACACCGGCTTCCCAGGACGCAGCACTGCTTTCCGGTTCCACTCATTCGCATATTGGGCTGTTGCTCACTCTGCCGTTTTTGCCCTTTACCGATGGAGTCCCAAGATGAAGAAACTCGTGCTGCTTGGCGCCCTGGCACTGTCCGTGCTGTCGCTGCCATCCTTCGCCGATGAAAAGCCTCTGAAAATTGGTATCGAAGCGGCTTACCCTCCGTTCGCTTCCAAAGCACCGGACGGCAGCATCGTTGGTTTCGACTACGACATCGGCAACGCCTTGTGCGAAGAGATGAAGGTCAAGTGCGTGTGGGTCGAGCAAGAGTTCGACGGCCTGATCCCGGCACTGAAAGTGCGCAAGATCGACGCGATTCTGTCGTCCATGTCGATCACTGAAGACCGCAAGAAGTCCGTGGACTTCACCAACAAGTACTACAACACCCCGGCTCGCCTGGTCATGAAGTCCGGCACCCAGGTCAGCGACGGCCTGACCGAGCTCAAGGGCAAGAACATCGGCGTGCAGCGTGGTTCGATCCACGAGCGTTTCGCCCGCGAAGTCCTGGCCCCGCTGGGTGCCGAGATCAAGCCTTACGGTTCGCAGAACGAAATTTACCTCGACGTGGCCGCCGGCCGCCTCGACGGCACCGTGGCAGACGCTACGCTTCTGGATGACGGTTTCCTGAAAACCGACGCCGGTAAAGGTTTCGCCTTCGTCGGCCCTGCGTTCACCGACGTCAAGTACTTCGGTGACGGCGTAGGCATCGCGGTGCGCAAGGGCGACAAGGCTGAGCTGGACAAGCTCAACGCCGCCATTGCCGCCATTCGCGAGAACGGCAAGTACAAGCAAATCCAGGACAAATACTTCGCCTTCGATATCTACGGCAAGTAACACGCTCCGGCGACAAGTCCGAAATGGCGCAAGCAGCAGGATCTCTGAGGTTTGCGCCATTTTTTCATCCCAACTTTCGAGGACCTGAATCATGTTGAAAGGCTACGGGGCTGTCATCCTCGATGGCGCTTGGCTGACGCTTCAGCTCGCCTTGTCGTCCATGGCCCTGGCCATCGTTCTGGGCCTGATCGGCGTGGCACTGCGTCTGTCGCCAGTGCGCTGGCTGGCCTGGCTGGGCGACCTGTATTCCACGGTGATCCGCGGTATTCCCGATCTGGTGCTGATCCTGCTGATTTTCTACGGCGGCCAGGACCTGCTCAACCGCGTCGCACCGCTGCTCGGTTTTGACGAGTACATCGACCTGAATCCGTTGGCCGCCGGTATCGGCACCCTGGGCTTCATCTTCGGTGCGTACCTGTCGGAAACCTTCCGGGGCGCGTTCATGGCGATCCCCAAAGGTCAGGCCGAAGCCGGCATGGCGTACGGCATGAGCAGTTTGCAGGTGTTCTTCCGGGTGTTGGTGCCACAGATGATTCGCCTGGCGATTCCGGGTTTCACCAACAACTGGCTGGTATTGACCAAGGCGACCGCGCTGATTTCGGTGGTGGGCCTGCAGGACATGATGTTCAAGGCCAAGCAGGCGGCCGACGCCACCCGCGAGCCTTTCACCTTCTTCCTCGCAGTGGCGGCGATGTACCTGGTGATCACCAGTGTGTCGTTGCTGGCATTGCGTCACCTTGAGAAGCGCTACTCGGTAGGCGTAAGGGCGGCTGATCTATGATCTTCGACTACAACGTCATTTGGGAGGCCTTGCCGCTGTACTTCGGCGGCCTGGTGACCACCCTCAAACTGCTCGCGCTGTCGCTGTTCTTCGGCTTGCTGTGCGCATTGCCGCTGGGCCTGATGCGCGTCTCGAAGAACTCGGTGGTCAACATGTCCGCCTGGCTCTATACCTACGTGATTCGCGGCACACCGATGCTGGTGCAGCTGTTTTTGATCTACTACGGTCTGGCGCAGTTCGAAGCGGTGCGTGAAAGCTTCCTCTGGCCATGGCTGTCCAGCGCAACCTTCTGTGCGTGCCTGGCGTTCGCGATCAACACCAGCGCCTACACCGCCGAGATCATCGCCGGCAGCCTGCGGGCCACGCCGAACGGCGAGATCGAAGCGGCCAAGGCCATGGGCATGTCGCGCTTCAAGATGTACAAGCGCATCCTGCTGCCGTCGGCCCTGCGCCGGGCGCTGCCGCAGTACAGCAATGAAGTGATCATGATGCTGCAGACCACCAGTCTGGCGTCCATCGTGACCCTGATCGACATCACTGGTGCCGCGCGCACGGTCAACGCCCAGTTCTACCTGCCGTTCGAAGCCTACATCACGGCCGGTGTGTTCTATCTGTGCCTGACCTTCATGCTGGTGAAGCTGTTCAAGATGGCCGAGCGCCGCTGGCTGGGCTACCTGGCCCCGCGCAAGCACTGAATACCACTGACTGACTGTTTTTGTGAGAACCGACCGCATGTACAAACTTGAAGTCCAAGACCTGCATAAACGCTATGGCAGTCACGAAGTGCTCAAGGGCGTGTCCCTGAAAGCGGCAGCCGGCGATGTGATCAGCATCATCGGCTCCAGTGGCTCCGGCAAAAGTACCTTCCTGCGCTGCATCAACCTGCTGGAGCAGCCGCACGCGGGCAAGATCCTGCTCAACAACGAAGAGTTGAAGCTGGTGGCGAACAAGGACGGCGCGTTGAAAGCCGCCGACCCGAAACAGCTGCAACGCATGCGTTCGCGCCTGTCGATGGTATTCCAGCATTTCAACCTGTGGTCGCACATGACCGCGCTGGAAAACATCATGGAAGCGCCGGTGCATGTGCTCGGCATGTCCAAGGCCGAAGCTCGGGAAAAAGCCGAGCACTACCTGAACAAGGTCGGCGTGGCCCATCGCAAAGACGCTTACCCTGGCCACATGTCCGGCGGCGAGCAGCAGCGCGTGGCGATTGCCCGTGCACTGGCGATGGAACCTGAGGTGATGCTGTTCGACGAACCGACCTCGGCCCTCGACCCGGAGCTGGTGGGCGACGTGTTGAAAGTCATGCAGGCCCTCGCCCAGGAAGGCCGGACCATGGTCGTGGTGACCCACGAAATGGGCTTCGCCCGTGAAGTGTCGAACCAGCTGGTGTTCCTGCACAAAGGTGTGGTCGAAGAAAGCGGCAACCCGCGCGAAGTGCTGGTCAATCCGCAATCGGAGCGTCTGCAGCAATTCCTGTCCGGCAGCTTGAAGTAATCAGGACTGCCGTTGTGCACCGGGTTAGTGCATGCTTCGCAACCTAAAGGCCAGCCCCGATCTTTTGTAGGAGCCGGCTTGCCGGCGATAGCGGTGGGTCAGTTTGCATATCTGGCACAGGCATACCGCCATCGCCGGCAAGCCGGCTCCTACAGGGTTTCGAGATTTGCGTTCATTTACGGGCTAGCATTGGCCCATGCCTTCATCTCTGTTCTTCGCTTCGGATTGCTCACCATGACTGCCCATCGAATTGGTTTCCTGATTTGGCCCAGCACTAAAGCACTGACGCTTGCGCTGGCTGAGGAGGCCTTGCGTGTTGCCCAGCGTGTGCATCCGGACGTGGTCTATGAACTGTCGTTCCTGCAGGCCGAAGCCATTACAGAAGTCGCAGCGGAAAGCGCCTGGCAATTGCCGGGTGAGGCATGGACCGGCAAGCTGGAAAACTTCCAGAAACTGTTCCTGCTCGCTGACGAGCCACCGACCGCACTGGCGCCGGCGCTCAGCAGTGCGCTCAAGCAACTGGTGCGCTCCGGTTGCGTGATCGGCGGTCTGTCGGCCGGTGTGTACCCGTTGGCGCAGCTCGGTTTGCTCGACGGTTATCGCGCAGCTGTGCATTGGCGCTGGCAGGACGATTTCGCCGAGCGCTTTCCAAAGGTCATCGCCACCAGCCACCTGTTCGACTGGGATCGCGATCGTCTGACCGCGTGCGGCGGCATGTCGGTGCTCGACTTGCTGCTGGCCGTGTTGGCCCGCGACCATGGTGCGGAGCTGGCGGGTGCAGTCTCCGAAGAGCTGGTGGTCGAGCGCATCCGCGAGGGCGGCGAGCGCCAGCGTATCCCGTTGCAGAACCGTCTCGGCTCCAGCCATCCGAAGCTCACGCAAGCCGTGTTGCTCATGGAAGCCAACATCGAAGAGCCGCTGACCACCGACGAAATCGCCCAGCACGTGTGCGTGTCCCGTCGGCAGCTGGAGCGGATCTTCAAGCAATACCTCAACCGTGTGCCGAGCCAGTACTACCTGGAACTGCGCCTGAACAAGGCCCGGCAGATGTTGATGCAAACCAGCAAGTCGATCATCCAGATCGGCCTGTCCTGTGGCTTCTCCTCGGGGCCGCATTTCTCCAGCGCCTATCGCAATTTCTTCGGTGCCACGCCGCGGGAAGATCGCAACCAGCGGCGCAGCAGCAGCCCGTTCGAATTGTCATCGGTGCCGCCGGAGCGCGGCTGAGCCGGCTACCGGTTATTCGTCCGGTTCGGAATCCTCCGACGTCGACATCTCCAATTCAGCCCGTTCGATCACGGCTTCGACACCGAAATCGGTACTGGTTTTCTTGAAGTAGGCGATCAGTGTCTGCAGGCTTTGTTCGTCCAGCGGATTGCCTCTCAGGTTGATGCTTTCTGCAATTTCCAATGGCAGCTCGAGAATGTCGCGGGGGATCCGGGTGATTGCATTCGCGCTTAAATCCGCGATATCCAGCGACCTTAACTGCAGCAGTCCGGCGGGCAGTTCAGTGATGCCGGTATCGTTCAACTTCAGCGTCGCGATATCGGGCATCTGGCTGAGGTCGGGAGTTAGCCCCAGCGGGTTTACGCTCAAGTCCAGATAGTCGAGATGTTCCAGTTGTGCCAGCTCCAGCACTGATTGCGCGGTCAGGGTTATTTGGCACTCGCTTAGCGACAGCGCCGTCAGGCGCCCCATTCTGAAGACGGCTTCTGGAATTTCACCCAGGTTGTATTCTTGGATGGTCAGGGACATGAGCTTCGGGAAGCGCTCCAGAAAACGCCCGGCGCCGGACGTCAGCCCGGAGTCGCTGTGCAGGTACAGCAGCGTGACGTGGCTGAAATCCGCACTCAGCGCCGGTAAGTCGCCGGTGACGATGGTCGTCAGGGTCAGTTGATAGCTGGGCGCCATGTCCTGATTGAAATCGTCGAGATCGGTTTCCCTGCGCCAGCAGCGTTCAATGAGTTGTTTGAATTCGTCGCGGGTGGCGTGTTCGATGAGTAGCTGCTGGGGGGTGAAGGGTTCGCCGCTGACGGGGTGAAGCGGGGGGATGTCGGCAGTCCAGGCCGCCAATTCGTTGCGCAGGGTGTCGTACTCGGTTTCCAGGCGCGTCAGTTTAATTCGACCCTCGGCCAGGGTTCCGGGCAGGCGATAGATGAATGCGCTGGCCTCTTCCTGATCCAGTCGCGGATAGAGCTGTTGCAAACGCTGGATATCGACCTGTTCGGCAAAGACGCCAAAGTCGCGACCGGTCTGATTGAAATGGACCTTGATCCGTTCGCGGTCGGCGGCGCAAATGGGGTTGCCGCCCAGATCGAACCCTTCTTGAGTTTTACCGGGCAGCTTGAACAGCTCGGGGGACAGTTCCTCGATCCGATTGTCATTGAACAGGGCGGTTCGTAGGCGTGGCCGCGTCAACAGGCCGGGGGGGAGTTCGGACAGTTCGGTACTGGAGAGATCGACGTAGTTCAGGTTCGGCATGTTTTGCAGGGAAGGGCACACACCGAGCGGGTTTTTGTACAGGTCCAGCGCGCTCAACTGGTTCAGGGCAGAAAGGGTGGCGCGACTCTGATCTGTGAGGGTCACGGCGCAGTCGCTGAGGATGAGTGCGTCGAGTTGTGGCCATTGGGCAATGGCATCCGGCAACTCCCCCAGTTCGAAATTGCGTAGCGCCAGGCGGTTGAGACTGGAAAACTTCTTCAAAAACTCATTCACACCACGGGTGGCACGATGACCTTCAAGCGTCACGCTGCGCACCTGAGGGAAATCGACGCTCAGCCTTGGCAGCTCGCCAAAAACCGGCTGGGAAAATTCAAAGGAGACCGGTTCGCCATGGGCGCTGTCGTAAGTGGCCTGACGCCGCCAGCAATCGAGCAACCTGGCTACCATTTGCCGGCGCGCATGCCGTTGACTGGCGAACTGCTCGACGCTCAACCGGGTTTGCGTGCCCGGAACATACAGCGGGATCTCGTCGAGCCAGGTGCTCAATTGGTCAAACAATTGCGCGTGTTGATAAAACAGGCGCTGGAGTTCTGCGCGCGCCCCGCCGGGATTGCCTTGCAATCGTACGGCAAAGGCTTCCAGTTCCTCTGCGCTCAGATGGGGAAACAGCCGGTGGATGTGGCTTTGTAATGATGGGGTATTGGCCGGCATCCGGCGATAACCATCGCCTCCGCCCAGCAAACGCATGACCGCCGGATCATAGGCCGTCTTGAGGTTCGGCCGTTGCGCCAGCAGCGCACGCAGTGCTTCACGAGTGACGGCGTGGGTGCGAATCAGCCGCTTGAGCCTTTCGCCCTCGCCGATGTTGATGTTCAGGGCGATTCGCTCGCTGTCGGGCAGCGCCTGTAACAGGCTGGAATAAAGGGTGTCAGTGCTACTGAGCTGTTCGCCGGCGTCGTCGTAGGCCTGATACGCCCCTTCATCGGTCAACACCAGCACCTTGCGCAAGGGCGCGTCCGGCTCGCCGATGCTGTCGATCAGCGGCCCATTGTGGGTGTATTGGCGGATTTCCAGGCGCAGTTGTCCCGACCAGCCAGGCAAGCGTTCCAGGGTGTGTAACGCCAGGCGATCGGTGTCGAGATGGTTGCGCGTCGAGTACAGGTAGAGCCCTTCATAAGCGCGAGTGACGCGCACCTGCAGGCCGGCCTCCTGTGCCAGTTCCGTGAGGCGTTTGGACAATGTTCCACGCTCCAGTTGCTCGCGTTCGGCGGCACTGGCGCTGTCGAGCAGTGCTTCGGCGAGGCTGGTTGGCAAACCGGGTTCGCTGTCGATAATGCGCTGGACCAAGGGGCGCGCACCTTGTTCGATTTTGCGGTAGCGCTGGCTGAAGAGGGTTTCCCGTTTGTCGGCGGCAAGCGTTGTCAGGTAGCGGCGCACTGAGCTTGCGTCGGTCCTGTCGAGGTGTTGCAGCAGGGGGGTGATCAGGTCGCCATTGTCCAGTTGCGCTCGGTTGATCTGCACCACGACCCGGTTGCCTATGCCGCGCTCCCAGAGGGTTTCTCCTGTTGCGTCGATCAGTCGCAGCCCCTTGTCCGCTGGCCAGCTACCGTAGTCGCAGAGCAGTTCCAGTTGCATCAGCGGATCAGCCTTCCGGTAATCGTCCGCACGATTGCTGCCGATTTGATCAATGAAGATCTGCAGGTCCTGATCAATTTTGAAGCGTTTGAGGGTGTCGGCCAGCAGCGGTGGTATCTGTTCGGCGTCGACATGCATCTTGCGCAAGGCGTTTTCGTGACAGCCGCTGATGGTGAGGATGCGCTCGCGCTCGCTCTCGGAAAAACGCTGCATGTCCGGGCCGAGGCGCCGCAGCAGGGTGGCCTGGTCCCAGGTCAGTGGCTGCTCGAGTTCGGTGTGCCAGGCCCCTTTTCCGTTGTGCCTCAGGGTGGGTTGGTAAGCTTCGGGACGAGTGGGGTGCTGGATGCGATGGCGCCCGGTCAACGGATCTTCGACCACGGAGTAATGGTTGTCGTCCAGTGTCAGCAGGGTTTTGCCTTGATGGGCGTGCAGTCCCATCGAGTCGGGTTTCGCGTCTTTGGCAATCGCGACGGTTTGTTCGTAAGCCGTCAGGTCGGGCTTCCAATAGCGGGTTTCGCCATTGGGGCGTTTCACGGCGTTGAACCGGTCGAAGAATTGCACGACTTCCCGGGGCAGGACCGCGCGAAATTCGCTGGCGGCAATCGTGCCTCCGGCAGCGAAGGTGCCCAGTTGCACTGCAGATTCAACCATCCCCATGAAATGCTCGAACGCTTCGCTCGTCAGGCCTTCTGCCCAGTCGACAACACCTTCGAAGGTCTCATCCAGCAGCTGATAGGCCGTGTAAGCCAGCATCAGCTCGCCAAGGAACGGGACGAACGGCAACGCGATGAAGGCGGCGATGTTCAGCAGCGCCGAGGCGATTTCCGTGAAAGAGTCCCATAACGCCCATCGGGCCTTGCGGTCGACCGTGGCCGTCGACACTGCAATCGCGCGCGCGTCATTGAGGATCTTGTCGAGTTTGCGTTGATAGAGATGAACCCACAGGTCGCCATTGATCGGCGATACTGCCATTTGCAGGTCGGGGCGCTGGTTGGGATTTTCTCTCCAGGTCGGCCGTGGATCGCCGGGTGGGAGCGGTTGCCAGGTGATGGGGTCGAGGCGGTTGTTCAGCTCGGCGAAGAAGTAACCGCGGTCTTCATGATTGATAAAACGACTGAAAAACCGTTGATAGTCGGGCGCTCGCAGGCGCTGGCTCAGTTCCTCGGCGAACGCCGCCGTTGAGGGGTATTGCTTGATGGGATGTTCGGGGTCGTCAGGAATGTAGGCCACTACCCGGACCGCTTCGCGGGCGCGCTCCAGTTCCGGGGCGAACAGCACGATGCCGGTCAGGCGGGCATTCATGATCGTCAGTTCATGGCATCGCCAGGATTGGCCGCGTGCATCGGAGAGCAGGCGAAGGAGCGGCTGATGAATGTCGCTGGCCAACAGGTTTTGCATCTGCGCCATCTGCAAGGCCGCGGTCAGCGCGGTTTTTTGGCTTTCGCGAATTTTCGGTTGCAGGATCGCCGCAACCACCGGGTTGCTGATGCCAAGGTTGTCGTCCAGGTACCTTTTATAGCGCTCGCCGATGTCGAGCTCGCGGCATAGCCGGGTGAACGCCGCGATGGGCATCTTCGCCAGAATCTGTGGAAGGGTGCTGAATAGACCGGCGGAGGAGGGCGCAGTGATGTAAGTCGAGGCGGGTTCAAAGGCGTCGGCTTCGGTTTCGGCGCTTTCGAAATTGTGCAGCGCGGCGTCCAGCAACGATACGGTCCAGATGCGGGCGGCCCCGGACTTCAGGCGCAACCAGGGTATGTGCGCGGGAATGTAAAGACGCAGAAAGGTTTTACTGACGTCCACTTCCAGGCCGAAACGTGTCTTGAGTGCGCCCTTGAGCAGTGGTTCGGCGAAGGCTGCGGGGTTCAGCAGATTCGCCAGGGCCTGATCAACCCGGTTCTGGCTTGTTGTCTGCCGGGTAATGAGTCGGCCGAGTTCGGCGTGCTGATCTTTAGAGGCATCCCTGATGCGGGTGGGCAACCCTGGCTTGATGTTGCCCAGGGCCTCACGCCGTTGTGGTGTGGATTGGCGAAGCCAAGGCGGAATGACGTTCATCAGATGCTGGTAATGCGCGTCGGGCCTGAAAGTCTCAGGGATGTCGGGATTTTCGGTATTCATGGGGATAGGTCCACCATCGCGGTTGATAGACCGTCAGGAAAACCCGTAATCGAAGACGATGCGCGGTACATATCTACCGCCTTCATTGAGTCGACATGGGTTACAACACAGCGACCTGCCGCAAACGCCCGCCGCCAGTTAAACTGCGCCTTTGCGACCCTATATGTCGCATTGCCGTAAACCCGGGAAAATCCGGGGTTTGCGCTATAAGAAGTTGTCGCTTGGCGGCAAGGCCGGGCTGAAAACTGTCCTTACAATCCTCACCAAGCTCGCCAGTTTCAGGCGAGTGTTTTCTCTTCAGGAGACTCCGATGTCCGTTGAGCACGCTGCGGTACAACGCGCCGATTTCGATCAGGTAATGGTTCCCAACTATGCGCCTGCCGCATTCATTCCTGTGCGTGGCGCCGGTTCCCGCGTCTGGGACCAGTCCGGTCGCGAGCTGATCGACTTCGCCGGCGGGATTGCCGTTAACGTATTGGGCCACGCGCATCCGGCGCTGGTCGGTGCCTTGACCGAGCAGGCGAACAAGCTGTGGCACGTGTCCAACGTGTTCACCAATGAGCCGGCACTGCGCCTGGCGCACAAGCTGGTCGACGCCACCTTTGCCGACCGCGCCTTCTTCTGCAACTCCGGCGCCGAAGCCAACGAGGCCGCCTTCAAGCTGGCCCGTCGTGTCGGTTTCGACCGTTTCGGCAGCGAGAAATACGAGATCATCGCCGCGCTCAACAGCTTCCACGGCCGTACCCTGTTCACCGTGAACGTCGGTGGCCAGTCGAAGTACTCCGATGGCTTCGGTCCGAAGATCACCGGCATCACCCACGTGCCGTACAACGATCTGGCCGCACTGAAAGCCGCCATTTCCGACAAGACTTGCGCTGTGGTGCTGGAGCCGATCCAGGGCGAAAGCGGTGTCATCCCGGCTGAACTCGAATACCTGCAAGGTGCCCGCGAACTGTGCACCGCGCACAACGCATTGCTGATCTTCGACGAAGTGCAAACCGGCATGGGCCGCACCGGCCACCTGTTCGCCTACCAGCATTACGGCGTCACTCCGGACATCCTGACCAGCGCCAAGAGCCTGGGCGGTGGTTTCCCGATCGCTGCAATGTTGACTACCGAAGACCTGGCCAAGCACCTGGTCGTCGGCACCCATGGCACCACCTACGGCGGCAACCCGCTGGCGTGTGCGGTCGCGGAAGCTGTGATCGACGTGATCAACACCCCTGAAGTGCTGGCCGGCGTCAAGGCCAAGCACGACAAGTTCAAAGCGCGCCTTGAGCAGATCGGCGAAAAATACGGCCTGTTCACCAAGGTTCGTGGCATGGGCCTGTTGATCGGCTGCGTGTTGAGTGATGCGTGGAAAGGCAAGGCCAAGGACATCTTCAACGCCGCTGAAAAAGAAGGCCTGATGGTCCTGCAAGCCGGTCCGGACGTGGTGCGTTTCGCGCCAAGCCTGGTGGTGGAAGACGCCGATATCGATGCCGGTCTGGACCGCTTCGAACGTGCCGCGGCAAAACTGACGCAAGCCTGATAGACCCTTCGACGCCTGACCTTTCAGGCGTCGAACCCAATTTTGATGCCGGGCACGATCAAATGTGGGAGCGGGCTTGCTCGCGAAAGCGGTGTATCAGTCAACATTTTTACTGTCTGACCCACCGCTTTCGCGAGCAAGCCCGCTCCCACACTGATCTCTGTGTAGGCCCGGGATTTTTCTTCTGTAAGTTCTGAGATTAAGGAGTGACACCATGCTGGTGATGCGCCCCGCGCAAATGGCTGATCTGGGCGAGGTACAGCGTCTGGCTGCGGACAGTCCGATTGGTGTCACTTCCTTGCCGGATGACGTTGAGCGCCTGAGCGACAAGATCGCGGCAAGCGAAGCCTCGTTCGCTGCCGAAGTGAGCTTCAACGGTGAGGAAAGCTATTTCTTCGTCCTCGAAGACTCTGCCACCGGCAAGCTGGTCGGTTGTTCGGCCATCGTGGCGTCGGCCGGTTACTCCGAGCCGTTCTACAGCTTTCGCAACGAGACCTTCGTGCACGCTTCGCGCGAGCTGAAGATTCACAACAAGATCCACGTGCTCTCCCAGTGCCACGACCTGACCGGCAACAGCTTGCTGACCAGTTTCTACGTGCAGCGCGATCTGGTGGGTTCGCCGTGGTCGGAACTCAACTCCCGTGGCCGCTTGCTGTTCGTGGCCAGCCATCCGGAGCGTTTTGCCGATTCCGTGGTGACCGAGATCGTCGGTTACAGCGATGAAAACGGCGACTCGCCCTTCTGGGATGCCATCGGGCGCAACTTTTTCGACCTCAACTACGCTGAAGCCGAGCGTTTGTGCGGCCTGAAGAGCCGTACGTTCCTCGCCGAACTGATGCCGCATTACCCGATCTACGTGCCCCTGCTGCCGGACTCCGCGCAAGAAGCGATGGGCCAGGTGCACCCGCGGGCGCAGATCACCTTCGACATCCTGATGCGCGAAGGCTTCGAGACCGATCACTACATCGACATTTTCGACGGCGGCCCGACCCTGCATGCCCGCGTCTCGGGGATCCGTTCGATCGCCCAGAGCCGCGTAGTGCCGGTGAAGATCGGCGAGCCGGTCAAAGGTGTCGGTCGCCAGTACCTGGTGGCCAACGCCCAGTTGCAGGACTACCGCGCAGTCATGCTCGAGCTTGACTACGCGCCGGGTAAACCGGTGACCCTGGACCTGGAAGCGGCCGAAGCCCTGGGCGTCGGTGAAGGTGCCAGCGTGCGCCTGGTGGCGGTTTAACGCCTGCTTTAATCCCTAAGGCATTGCCTGGAAAGCAGCGAAGTTTCACGGGTGGCGCAAGCGGCCCGTTTGAGGAGATAGCATGATCGTTCGTCCCGTACGCAGCAGCGATTTACCCGCTCTGATCGACCTGGCCCGCAGCACCGGCACCGGCCTGACCACCTTGCCGGCCAACGAAGAACGTCTGGCCCATCGGGTCGGCTGGGCCGAGAAGACCTTTCGCGGCGAAGCCGGGCGGGGCGACGCGGACTACCTGTTCGTGCTCGAAGACGACGACGGTCGCGTGGTGGGTATTTCCGCCATTGCCGGCGCCGTCGGCCTGCGTGAGCCCTGGTACAACTTCCGGGTCGGACTGACAGTCAGCGCTTCGCAAGAGCTGAACATCTATCGTGAAATCCCGACGCTGTTCCTGGCCAACGACCTGACCGGCAACTCGGAGCTGTGCTCGCTGTTCCTGCACGCCGATTACCGCAGTGGCCTCAATGGCCGCATGCTGTCCAAGGCACGGATGCTGTTCATCGCCGAATTCCCGCAACTGTTCGGCAACAAGATCATCGCCGAAATGCGCGGTGTTTCCGACGAAGCCGGGCGTTCGCCGTTCTGGGAAAGCCTGGGTCGGCACTTCTTCAAGATGGAATTCAGCCAGGCCGATTACCTGACCGGCGTGGGCAACAAGGCGTTCATCGCCGAACTGATGCCGAAATTCCCGCTGTACACCTGCTTCCTGTCGCCGGATGCGCGCAACGTGATCGGTCAGGTGCACCCGGACACCGAGCCGGCGCTGGCCATGCTCAAGAGCGAAGGTTTCAGCTACCAGGGCTACGTCGACATCTTCGACGCAGGCCCGGCCATCGAATGCGAAACCGGCAAGATCCGTGCGGTACGCGACAGCCAGGCGCTGGTGTTGGCCGTCGGCACGCCGGGTGACGACGCCACGCCATTCATCATCCACAACCGCAAGCGCGAAGACTGCCGCATCACTGCTGCGCCGGCACGTCTGGCCGCCGGCACCCTGGTGGTCGATCCGCAGACCGCCAAACGTCTTCAACTCAACGCTGGCGATCAAGTACGCGCCGTGGCGTTGTCCGCAGCTCGGGAGTCGAAATAATGAAGTCGCTTTACATCGCAGGTGAATGGCTGACTGGTCAGGGCGAAGCCTTCGAATCGCTGAACCCGGTGACCCAGCAGGTGCTGTGGTCCGGCGTCGGTGCCACCACCGCTCAGGTCGAGTCGGCTGTGCAGGCGGCACGCCAGGCGTTCCCGGGCTGGGCAAGGCGTACCCTGGAAGAACGTATCTCGGTGCTGGAAGCCTTTGCTGGCGCGCTGAAGAATCATGCGGACGAACTGGCCCGCACCATCGGCGAAGAAACCGGCAAACCCCTGTGGGAAGCGGCGACCGAAGTCACCAGCATGGTCAACAAGATCGCCATCTCGGTACAGAGCTACCGCGAACGTACCGGCGAGAAGAGCGGCCCGTTGGGCGACGCCACCGCTGTGCTGCGCCACAAACCCCACGGTGTGGTGGCGGTGTTTGGTCCTTACAACTTCCCGGGCCACTTGCCGAACGGCCACATCGTGCCGGCACTGCTGGCGGGTAACAGCGTGCTGTTCAAGCCCAGCGAGCTGACACCGAAAGTGGCCGAACTGACGGTCAAGTGCTGGATCGAGGCCGGTCTGCCGGCGGGCGTGTTGAACCTGCTGCAAGGCGCTCGCGAAACCGGTATCGCCCTGGCGGCGAACCCGGGCATCGACGGGCTGTTCTTCACCGGTTCCAGCCGTACCGGCAATCACCTGCACCAGCAATTCGCCGGTCGTCCGGACAAGATCCTCGCGCTGGAGATGGGCGGTAACAACCCGCTGGTGGTCGATCAGGTCGCCGACCTCGATGCTGCGGTGTACACCATCATTCAGTCGGCGTTCATCTCTGCCGGCCAGCGTTGCACCTGTGCCCGCCGCTTGCTGGTGCCGCAGGGCGCCTGGGGCGACTCGCTGCTGACGCGCCTTGTAGCGGTCAGCGCGACTATTGAAGTCGGTGCCTTTGATCAACAGCCGGCGCCGTTCATGGGCTCGGTGGTTTCCCTCGGCGCGGCAAAAGCGCTGATGGATGCCCAGCAACACCTGCTGGCCAATGGCGCCGTGGCATTGCTGGAAATGACCCAGCCTCAGGCTCAGTCGGCCTTGCTGACTCCTGGCATCCTGGACGTGACCGCCGTTGCCGATCGTCCTGACGAAGAGCTGTTCGGCCCGTTGCTGCAAGTGATCCGCTACGCTGATTTTGAAGCGGCGATCGCTGAAGCCAACGACACCGCCTACGGTCTGGCCGCCGGCCTGCTGTCAGATTCCGAAGCGCGTTACCAGCAATTCTGGCTGGAAAGCCGTGCCGGTATCGTCAACTGGAACAAGCAACTGACCGGTGCCGCGAGCAGCGCGCCATTCGGCGGCGTCGGCGCCTCGGGCAACCATCGCGCCAGTGCCTACTACGCGGCGGATTACTGCGCGTACCCGGTGGCCTCGCTGGAAACACCGAGCCTGGTGTTGCCAAGCGCGCTGACCCCGGGTGTTCGGCTTTCCTGATAAATACGCCGGGAGGCCCTGTGGGCCTCATCGCCGGCAAGCCGGCTCCTACAGTGATCATTGTAGGAGCTGGCTTGCCAGCGATCGGCCGCAAAGCGGCCGCCAATGCTTTGTTACTGATGCCTATAACAACAGATTCGTGGAGCCTCGCTGATGAAATCCTATGAAGTCAATTTTGACGGTCTAGTGGGGCCGACCCATAACTACGGCGGCCTGTCCTACGGCAACGTCGCGTCCCAGAGCAACAGCCAGCAGTCTTCCAACCCCAAGGAAGCGGCGCTGCAGGGCCTGGCGAAGATGAAAGCGCTGATGGAAATGGGTTTCCAGCAAGGCGTGCTGGCACCGCAAGAGCGCCCGGATGTGGCCGCACTGCGTCGCCTGGGCTTTGGCGGCACTGACGCTCAAGTGATCGAGCGCGCTGCCAAAGACGCGATGCCGCTGCTGGTAGCCAGTTGCTCGGCCTCGAGCATGTGGGTGGCCAACGCCGCCACCGTCAGCCCGAGCGCTGACACCGCTGACGGCCGTGTGCATTTCACCGCTGCCAACCTCAACTGCAAATATCACCGCAGCATCGAGCACCCGACCACCAGTCGCGTGCTGGGTGCGATGTTCGCTGACCAGAAACACTTCGCCCACCATGCCGCCTTGCCGGCCGTGGCGCAGTTCGGTGACGAAGGGGCGGCCAACCACACGCGTTTCTGCCGTGAATACGGCGAAGCCGGCGTCGAGTTCTTCGTGTTCGGCCGCAGCGCGTTCGACACCCGCTACCCGGCTCCGCAGAAGTACCCGGCGCGCCAGACCCTCGAAGCGTCCCAGGCTGTTGCCCGTCTGCACGGCTTGAGCGATGACGGCGTGGTCTACGCCCAGCAGAACCCGTCGGTGATCGATCAGGGCGTGTTCCACAACGACGTGATCGCGGTCGGCAACGGCGAAGTGCTGTTCTATCACGAGGATGCGTTCCTCGAGACCGAGCAGATGCTGGCCGAGTTGCAGAGCAAACTCGCCAAGGCCGGTGGGAAATTTCAGTCAGTCTGCGTACCGCGTTCCGCAGTCAGTGTGGAAGATGCGGTTCGTTCCTACTTGTTCAATAGTCAACTGCTGTCGCGTCCTGACGGCTCCATGCTGTTGATCGTGCCGGAAGAATGCCGTGGCAACGAGCGTGTCTGGCAATACTTGCAGGGTTTGACCAGCTCCGGCGGGCTGATCCGCGAAGTGAAAGTCTTCGATCTCAAGCAGAGCATGCAAAACGGCGGTGGCCCGGCTTGCCTGCGGTTGCGCGTCGCACTCAATGAAACCGAACTGGCGGCCGTCAACCCAGGGGTTATCATGACGGCACCGTTGTACGGCACACTGACCGAATGGGTCGAGAAGCACTACCGCGACCGCATGACCGAAAACGATCTGGCGGACCCGCAATTGTTGCTTGAGTGCCGGACGGCACTGGATGAACTGACGCAAATCCTTAAACTGGGCGCGGTTTATCCATTCCAGATCAATTGATCGACGACGCGCTGCCTCGGATGGCAGCGCGTCGCTTCATCTCAAACGAGAGCGTAAACACATGAGCGATACCCTGCAGCTGATCCTTGAAGACACCGACGGCACGCAACTGGAGACTTCCTGCACCCGCGTCGCGGTCCTGTGGCAAGGCAAAGAGCTGTGGATCCAGCAGGACGGCCGTGGCCAGTTGCTGATCGGCGTGGACGTCGAAGAAGGCGATGCCGAATACGCCAACCTGCTGCTGCGCCCATTGGCGACTAATCTGGTAAGTCTGCAACTGGAGATGGAACCGGCTGACCTCACCGACGAGGACCACGTTCACGGCCCGGACTGCAACCACGATCACTAAGGAAACCGCTCTATGCTCGCCCTCGGCAAACTGCTTGAACTGACCCTCGCCGGCCGCGAACCGGCGGAGAAGACTCAACTGACTGTCGAAGGCGTGCGCATGCGCTGGTTGAGCGAAGGTGCGCTGGAAGTCCGGCCACCTGAAGCGCGTGACAATGGCCTGGACCTGCTGCTGTCGGCGGGGATCCACGGCAACGAAACAGCGCCGATCGAGTTGCTCGATCGCCTGTTGCACGACATTGCCCGCGGCGATCTGAAGCCGCGCGCACGTATTCTGTTTCTGTTCGGCAACCCCGAAGCGATTCGCAAAGGCGAGCGTTTTATCGAGCAGGACGTCAATCGGCTGTTCAATGGCCGTCACGAACAAAGCAGCGGCTCCGAAGCCCTGCGCGCCTGTGAGCTGGAGCGTTTGGCCGCCAGTTTCTTCAGCCTGCCGAACCGTGAGCGTCTGCATTACGACCTGCACACGGCGATTCGTGGCTCGAAAATCGAGCAGTTCGCCTTGTACCCATGGAAAGAAGACCGCCAGCATTCGCGCCAGGAACTGGCACGCCTGCGTGCCGCCGGCATGGAAGCGGTGTTGCTGCAGAACAAACCGTCCATCGTGTTCAGCGCCTACACCTACGACAAGCTCGGTGCCGAGGCCTTCACCCTGGAATTGGGCAAGGCGCGGCCGTTCGGGCAGAACGCCGGGGTCAACGTCTCGCTGCTGGAGGCGCGCCTCAAGCAGATCATCGAAGGCACCGAGCCGGATCTGACTGAAGAAGCGCTGGACGGGTTGCAGCTGTACAGCGTGGCACGGGAAATCATCAAGCACAGCGACAGCTTTCGCCTGAACCTGCCGGCGGACGTCGAGAACTTCTCGGAGCTGGAAGTGGGTTACCTGCTGGCGGAAGACATCGCCAACACCCGTTGGATCATCGAGGAAGAGGGCGCCCGGATCATCTTTCCGAACCCCAGGGTGAAGAATGGCCTGCGTGCCGGCATCCTGGTCGTGCCGACCACCGACGAAAACCTCGCCTGATCTGATAACCCCCCTGTAGGAGCCAGCTTGCTCGCGATGAACCGGAAAACGCCGCGGGGTGCCAGGCTTCCCGCGTTATCGTTGACGACCATCGCGAGCAAGCTCGCTCCTACAAGGTTTTCGGTGATTACACGGCTACCGCACGCGGTTCAGTGCGGCGCAGCGCACGGATTTTCATCAACGTATCCGCACAGGTCTTCGCCGCTTCCTGGCCTTTATGCACGAAATGCTCGAAGAAGAACTTCTGGTGCTCTTCGCCGGCATGGAAGTGGTGCGGGGTCAGGGACACCGAGAACACCGGCACTTCGGTTTCCAGTTGAACCTGCATCAGGCCGCTGACCACCGACTGGGCGACGAACTCGTGACGGTAGATCCCGCCGTCCACCACCAGGGCGGCCGCGACGATGCCGGCATAACGACCGGTCTTGGCCAGCAACTTGGCGTGCAGGGGCATTTCGAAGGCGCCGCCGACTTCGAAGAAGTCGATGTCGGATTCCTGATAACCCTGGGCAATCATTTCGGCGAGGAAACCTTTACGGCTCTGATCGACGATTTCCTTGTGCCAGCAGGCCTGGATGAACGCGACGCGCTCGCCGTGATGGTGTTTGCTTTTGCTGTCAATTGCGGTGGGTTGCATGTTCTGACTCCTGTTTGTGTGAAAAACAGGGCGTTATGAATCGAAGGGGATCTGAGGGTACGCACGCTCGCACGAATGCCGGCGGTCGGCCCTTTGGTGTCAATCCCGTTCTCTCTTCATCCGGACTATGACCGTCGGCCCCGGGATCACACCGGGTCTGCTGACCTTGCTGTCAGGCACCGCCGAAGCCGTGCTGCCATCAAGCGCTCGCGGGCTATGCGCATTGCGCGCAATTACCGCCGGTGGGGAGTTGCACCCCGCCCTGAGAACGTTTTTTGCCGCCGGAATGTTTGGCGGCGCAGCGTTTTTATCACATATTTCCGATATGCGCATGACCAATACCGGTCAGTTAAGGTGTGGAACCTGTGGGAGCGGGCTTGCTCGCGAAGACGGTTTTACATCCAGCGCAAATGTCGACTGTCAGTCCGCCTTCGCGAGCAAGCCCGCTCCCACATGGGCGCAATTCGTCTTTTACTCGTTCAAGGGTTGATTAATCGTCGCCATGCCCGCAGTAATTCTTTCCTGAAAGGGATTTCCCCTGCTTACCGAGGCCAGATTCATGAGCGTTATCGATCTTCGCAGCGACACCGTCACCCAACCCTGCGCCGGCATGCTGGACGCGATGGCCAAAGCCGCCACCGGCGACGACGTGTATGGCGAAGATCCGACGGTCAATCGTCTGGAAGCCGAACTGGCCAAGCGCCTGGGGTTTGCCGCGGCGCTGTTCGTGCCGACCGGGACCATGAGCAATCTGCTGGGGTTGATGGCCCACTGCGAGCGCGGTGACGAGTACATCGTCGGCCAGCAGGCCCACACTTATAAGTACGAAGGTGGCGGCGCAGCGGTGCTCGGCTCGATCCAGCCGCAGCCGCTGGAAGTGCAGGCCGATGGCTCGCTGGACCTGGCACAGGTCGCGGCGGCGATCAAACCGGACGACTTCCATTTCGCCCGCACGCGCTTGCTGGCGCTGGAAAACACCATGCAAGGCAAGGTCCTGCCGCTGGAATACCTGGCCCGGGCGCGCAGTTTTACCCGCGAGCAGGGTTTGCAGCTGCACCTGGACGGCGCACGCCTGTACAACGCGGCAGTGAAGCTGGGTGTGGATGCCCGGGAAATCACCCGGTATTTCGATTCGGTCTCGGTGTGCCTGTCCAAAGGGCTGGGTGCCCCGGTCGGTTCGGTGCTGTGCGGCTCGGTCGAGCTGATCGGCAAGGCCCGGCGCCTGCGCAAGATGGTCGGAGGCGGCATGCGTCAGGCCGGTATTCTCGCGGCGGCGGGCCTGTATGCGCTGGATCACAACGTTCAGCGCCTGGCCGATGACCATGCCAACGCGCAGTTGCTGGCCGAAGGCCTGCGTGCGGCGGGCTTCGAGGTCGAGCCGGTGCAGACCAATATGGTATATGTGCAAATGGGCGACCAGGCCGAAGCGCTCAAGGCCTTTGCCGCCGAGCGCGGGATCAGGCTCAGTGCGGCCGCGCGTCTGCGCATGGTCACGCACATGGACGTCAGCCGTGGGCAAATCGAGCAAGTCGTCGCGACATTCGTCGACTTTTCGCGCAAGTGATAGCGTTAGCGCTCCAATTGACCGTTTCTATCGTATAAACACGCTGTACCCCGCGCGCAGGGCCGATATAATGCGGCCCTTTGCCGTCGCTTCGTCTGTTGACGTTTCGAACAGGCCTTTGGCCGCAGCCTCCGTGGAAGAACCTAATGAAAAGCGCAGAAATCCGTGAAGCCTTCCTTCGCTTCTTCGAAGAGCAAGGCCACACCCGTGTAGCCTCCAGCTCTTTGATTCCGGGCAACGACCCAACCCTGCTGTTCACCAACGCGGGGATGAACCAGTTCAAGGACTGCTTCCTGGGCCAGGAAAAACGCGCGTACACCCGCGCGGTCAGCAGCCAGAAATGCGTGCGCGCCGGCGGCAAGCACAACGACCTGGAAAACGTCGGTTATACCGCTCGTCACCACACCTTCTTCGAAATGCTGGGTAACTTCAGCTTTGGCGATTATTTCAAGCGGGATGCCATCAGCTACGCCTGGAACTTCCTGACTTCCGACAAGTGGCTGAACCTGCCGAAGGAAAAGCTCTGGGTCACCGTCTACGCCAGCGATGACGAGGCGTACGACATCTGGACCAAGGAAATCGGTGTTCCGGCCGAGCGCATGGTGCGCATCGGCGACAACAAGGGCGCGCCGTACGCTTCCGACAACTTCTGGACTATGGGCGATACCGGCCCGTGCGGTCCTTGCACCGAGATTTTCTACGATCACGGCGCCGACATCTGGGGCGGCCCACCGGGCTCGCCGGAAGAAGACGGCGACCGCTACATCGAGATCTGGAACAACGTGTTCATGCAGTTCAACCGCACCGCCGATGGCGTGTTGCACCCGCTGCCAGCGCCGTCGGTGGACACCGGCATGGGCCTGGAGCGGATCAGTGCCGTGCTGCAGCACGTTCACTCGAACTATGAAATCGACCTGTTCCAGAGCCTGCTGAGCGCGTCGGCCAAGGCCATCGGCTGCACCAACGACGCCCAGGCTTCGTTGAAAGTCGTGGCTGACCACATCCGTTCCTGCGGCTTCCTGATCGCCGACGGCGTGCTGCCGTCCAACGAAGGCCGCGGCTACGTGCTGCGCCGGATCATCCGTCGCGCCTGCCGCCACGGCAACAAGCTGGGCGCCAAGGGCAGCTTCTTCTACCAGATCGTCGCGGCTCTGGTCGCCGAGATGGGCGAGGCCTTCCCTGAGCTGAAATCCCAGCAGGCACACATCGAGCGCGTGCTGAAGGCCGAAGAAGAGCAATTCGCCAAGACCCTGGAGCAGGGCCTGAAGATCCTCGAGCAGGACCTGGCTGAACTCAAAGGCGACGTGGTGCCGGGCGACGTGGTGTTCAAACTCTACGACACCTACGGTTTCCCGATGGACCTGACCGGCGACATCGCTCGCGAGCGCAGCCTGACCATCGACGAAGAAGGTTTCGAGCGTGAAATGGAAGCCCAGCGCGTCCGTGCCCGTTCCGCCAGCTCCTTCGGCATGGACTACAACAGCCTGGTCAAGGTCGATGTGGACACCGAATTCACCGGTTACACCGCTCACAGCGGTTCCGCCAAAATCGTTGCTCTCTATAGGGACGGGCAATCGGTTGACGTACTGAGCGAAGGCGAAGAGGGTGTGATCGTCCTTGATCAGACGCCGTTCTATGCGGAGTCCGGTGGCCAGATTGGTGATTGCGGCTTCCTGCAGGCCGGTGCTGCGCGTTTCGACGTGCGCGACACCACCAAAACCGGTGGTGCGTTCCTGCACCACGGCGTGCTGGATTCGGGCAGCCTGATCGTAGGTACTCCGGTGGAGACTCATGTCGACGCCGAAGTGCGTCACGCGACTTCGCTGAACCACTCGGCGACTCACTTGCTGCACGCCGCATTGCGCCAGGTCCTGGGCGACCACGTCCAGCAGAAAGGTTCGTTGGTCGACAGTCAGCGCCTGCGCTTTGACTTCAGCCACTTCGAGGCGATCAAGCCTGAGCAACTGAAAGCGCTGGAAGACATCGTCAACGCCCAGATTCGCAAGAATTCCGAGGTTGAAACCGAAGAAACCGATATCGAAACCGCCAAGCAAAAAGGCGCCATGGCGCTGTTCGGCGAGAAATACGGCGACAACGTGCGCGTACTGAGCATGGGTGACTTCTCCGTCGAACTGTGCGGCGGTATCCACGCCAACCGTACCGGCGACATCGGCCTGCTGAAAATCATCAGCGAAGGCGGTGTGGCATCGGGTGTGCGTCGTATTGAAGCCGTCACCGGTGCAGCGGCACTGGCTTACTTGAACGCGGCGGAAGAACAACTCAAGGAAGCGGCGAGCCTGGTCAAGGGCAGCCGCGACAATCTGATCGACAAGCTGTCGGCTGTGCTGGAGCGCAACCGTCTGCTGGAGAAGCAACTCGAGCAGTTGCAAGCCAAGGCTGCCAGTGCCGCGGGCGACGATCTGTCGGCCCAGGCGCAGGACGTCAAGGGTGTGAAAGTGCTGGCCGTGCGTCTGGACGGTCAGGATGGCAAGGCGCTGCTGGCGCTGGTCGATCAACTGAAAAACAAACTCGGCCGCGCAGTGATCCTGCTCGGCAGTGTCCATGAGGAAAAGGTCGTTCTGGTTGCAGGCGTAACCAAAGACCTGACTGGCCAACTCAAAGCCGGTGATTTGATGAAGCAAGCCGCTGCGGCAGTGGGCGGGAAGGGCGGTGGTCGTCCAGACATGGCGCAAGGCGGCGGTACCGACGCTGGCGCACTGGATGCGGCACTGGCACTGACCGTTCCGTTTGTAGAGCAGGGTCTATAAGGCAGTGCTTGCGGCTCGTAGTCTAGTGGCGGGCCGCAACGCTGTTTGAGTGATTATTTGGGCGCCCTTCATGGGCAGAGGCGGCTTTGAAATGGCTTTGATCGTACAGAAATTTGGAGGCACCTCGGTCGGCACTGTCGAGAGAATCGAGCAGGTCGCCGACAAGGTTAAGAAATTCCGCGATGCCGGCGATGACCTGGTGGTTGTGCTGTCTGCAATGAGCGGCGAAACCAACCGTCTGATCGATCTGGCCAAGCAAATCAGTGGCGACGGCCAACCGGTTCCGCGCGAGCTGGACGTGATCGTCTCCACCGGTGAGCAGGTGACAATTGCCCTGTTGGCCATGGCGCTGATCAAGCGCGGCGTGCCGGCGGTGTCGTACACCGGCAACCAGGTGCGGATTCTGACGGATAGCGCGCACAATAAAGCGCGTATCTTGCAGATTGATGACCAGAAGATTCGCGGTGACCTGAAGGCCGGTCGTGTGGTGGTTGTCGCCGGTTTCCAGGGCGTCGACGAGCACGGCAACATCACCACCCTCGGTCGTGGCGGTTCCGACACCACCGGCGTGGCGCTGGCGGCAGCCCTGAAGGCTGACGAATGCCAGATCTACACCGACGTCGACGGCGTCTACACCACCGACCCGCGTGTGGTGTCCGTGGCCCAGCGCCTGGACAAGATCACCTTCGAAGAGATGCTGGAAATGGCCAGCCTCGGTTCCAAGGTACTGCAGATCCGTGCGGTCGAGTTCGCCGGCAAGTACAACGTTCCGCTGCGCGTACTGCACAGCTTCAAGGAGGGTCCGGGTACCCTCATTACTATTGATGAAGAGGAAACCATGGAACAGCCGATCATTTCCGGTATCGCTTTCAACCGCGATGAAGCCAAGCTGACCATCCGTGGCGTGCCAGACATCCCGGGCGTTGCCTTCAAGATTCTCGGCCCGATCAGTGCCGCGAACATCGAAGTCGACATGATCGTGCAGAACGTCGCGCACGATAACACCACCGACTTCACCTTCACCGTGCACCGTAACGACTACCAGGCGGCGCAAGCCGTGCTGGAAAAAACCGCCGGCGAGCTGGGTGCCCGTGAAGTCGTGGGCGATACGAAGATCGCCAAGGTCTCGATCGTCGGCGTCGGCATGCGCTCCCACGCAGGCGTGGCCAGCCGCATGTTCGAATCCCTGGCCAAGGAAAGCATCAACATCCAGATGATCTCGACCTCGGAAATCAAAGTCTCCGTAGTGATCGAAGAGAAGTACCTGGAACTGGCTGTGCGCGCTCTGCACACGGCTTTCGAACTGGACGCACCGGCCCGCCAGGGCGAGTGATGCGTTTGCCGGAAGGCGCGGTCTGACCGCGCCTTTTGTTTTTTTGAATGGCGTGACCCCCGAGCCTGTTCTTTTGCTCGCGCTAGTCAATACTCAGGCATGTAGGGCTGCGACCGCTCCGGTTGTGGGTCGAGTGCCTTTTTTTTGCAGACTGTTGTCCCTGAAATGAAATGCGTGAGGAGAAAGGTATGCTGATTCTGACTCGTCGGTGTGCAGAAAGCCTGATTATCGGTGATGGCGAAATCACCGTGACCGTACTCGGCGTCAAAGGAAATCAAGTGCGCATCGGTGTTAATGCCCCCAAAGAGGTAGCTGTTCACCGCGAAGAAATTTACCTGCGTATCAAGAAAGAGAAGGACGAAGAACCAAGCCATTAATTTTTATCGTTTTTTATGTTTGCAAACGGGGAAGAAGCTGGTTAATATACGCCCCGTGTTGCGGAGAGCTGGCCGAGTGGCCGAAGGCGCTCCCCTGCTAAGGGAGTACACCTCAAAAGGGTGTCGGGGGTTCGAATCCCCCGTTCTCCGCCATTATTTGCTTAGTACGTTGTAATCTGGCTTCTTCGGTAAGTTGTTGAAATTACTAGAAAAAGTGTTTGACATAGAGATTAGACGGCCTATAATGCGCGGCAACAAATGCACTCGTAGCTCAGCTGGATAGAGTACTCGGCTACGAACCGAGCGGTCACAGGTTCGAATCCTGTCGAGTGCACCATTTAAGAGTCATCTGCAGTAATGTGAATGACTTGGCTTCAACCAGTTGTGATCTGGTATAAAAACACAAATTGCACTCGTAGCTCAGCTGGATAGAGTACTCGGCTACGAACCGAGCGGTCACAGGTTCGAATCCTGTCGAGTGCACCATACAACAGAAAGCCCGCATTTAATGCGGGCTTTTTGCCGTCCGGGATTTTGCTTTTCCTTTCGTGCATCCCTTCTCGTCGAACTCTACGTTTGCGCTGCGACCTCGCAGGGTGTCGTAGCGGTAGCTCGTGGCTGAGTTGCGAATACTGATCCTGTCCGGCTTGCCGAGCGCGCTTTCGACGTCTTGCCGGGTCATGCGGATGATCACTCGCTGATGGATGATTGCCTCTGCACCTTCCCCAGCGTCCTCAGTGACGTTCCTTTCAAGGCGAGCGGCTACAATTTTCGAAGGGGCGTGTGTTTTCTTTTCAGAATACGTCGTCGCACTTTCACGGATCAGGACAATGCTCAGGTTTGTTGTGCAAGCGCTTGTTTCAGCCGAGATTTTTTAACGTTTAAAACCGTCAGGCGGTGTATCATTGCGCCCGTCAGCCCCGCCGGGGCTTGTGGAATACCTCCATGGACTTACCCAGTAGTTACTCAGTACCCCGTTTTACCAATCATGAATTGACTGATTGATCCTTCCGGCGTGCCCCGCTGCTGGGAGTGGAGTTCGCCTATGTCCGAAGTTGAAGTAAAGAAAACGCAGGAAAGCTTGCAGGATCGCCTGGCTCAGGTGGTTGAGTTGCTGCAGCGCCAGCGAGTGGTAGAAGACCTGACTCACCGCCAGGAAGGCCCGCATCATGACCGGGTCGAGAACCTGGTCCACCGGCAGAACCTCGTCGAGTTGCAACGCAAGCTCGATGACCTGCACTCCGCCGACGTTGCCTACATCCTTGAAGCCTTGCCGCTGGACGATCGTCTGACGCTCTGGCAATTGGTCAAGGCTGATCGCGACGGCGACATCCTCCTTGAAGTATCCGATTCGGTTCGTGAATCGCTGATCGCCGACATGGACGATCACGAGCTCCTGGCGGCCGCCAAGGACATGGATGCCGACGAACTCGCTGACCTGGCCTCCGAGCTGCCGCGAGACGTCGTCCATGAGCTCATGGAAACCCTCGACCAGCAACAACGCGAGCGTGTGCGTTCGGCACTGTCCTACGATGAGGAGCAGGTCGGTGCGCTGATGGACTTCGAGATGGTGACTATCCGTGAGGATGTCAGCCTTGAAGTGGTCCTGCGTTATCTGCGTCGTCTGAAAGAGCTGCCGGGCCACACCGACAAGCTGTTCGTGGTCGATTACGACGGCGTCCTCAAGGGCGTGTTGCCGATCAAGCGTTTGCTGGTCAACGATCCGGACAAACAGGTTTCGGAGGTGATGGCCAGCGATCCGGTGAGTTTCCACCCGGACGAAGACGCCTACGATGCCGCCCAGGCGTTTGAACGTTACGACTTGATCTCCGCGCCTGTGGTCGACAAGAACGGCAAGCTGATCGGCCGTCTGACCATCGATGAAATGGTCGACCTGATCCGTGAAGAGAGCGAAAGCGAAGTTCTCAACATGGCGGGTCTGCGTGAAGAAGAAGACATTTTTGCGTCGGTCTGGAAATCCCTGCGTAACCGCTGGGCCTGGCTGGCGATCAACCTGATTACCGCGTTCGTGGCTTCCCGGGTCATTGGTTTGTTCGAGGGTTCGATCGAGAAACTCGTGGCGCTGGCGGCGTTGATGCCGATCGTGGCAGGGATCGGTGGTAACTCGGGCAACCAGACCATCACCATGATTGTTCGCGCCATGGCGCTGGACCAGGTGAGCACCGGCAATACCTCACGCCTGATGCGCAAGGAGTTGGCGGTAGCCTTGATCAACGGTGTGATATGGGGCGGGGTGATCGGTGTGGTCGCCTATCTGCTGTATGGCAGTTGGTCGCTCGGCGTGGTGATGACCGCCGCGATGACGCTCAATCTGTTGCTGGCGGCATTGATGGGGGTCTTGATTCCGATGACCCTGGCGAAGATGGGTCGCGATCCGGCGATGGGTGCCAGCGTGATGATTACGGCCATGACCGACAGCGGAGGCTTTTTCATCTTCCTCGGGTTGGCGACAATTTTCCTGCTTTGACGTCCTGCTCACTGAAAACCCGCCTTCTGGCGGGTTTTTTGTGCCCGGGTGAAACTGTAGGAGCCAGCTTGCTGGCGATGGACTCAAGTGCGCTGCGTTTATCCAGTTCACCCGCGTTATCGTTAACGACCATCGCTGGCAGGCCAGCTCCCACAAAGGGCCGTGCCCACACTGAAACTGTAGGAGCCAGCCTGCTGGCGATGGACTCCAGTGCGCCGCGTTTATCCAGCTCACCCGCGTTATCGTTAACGACCATCGCTGGCAAGCCAGCTCCCACAGGGGACCGAGTCTGTAGGAGCCGGCTTGCTGGCGATGGACTCCAGTGCGCCGCGTTTATCCAGGTTACACGCGTTATCGTTGACGACCATCGCTGGCAAGCCAGCTCCCACAAAGGGCCATGCCCACACTGAAACTGTAGGAGCCAGCCTGCTGGCGGTGGACTCAAGTGCGCTGCGTTTATCCAGTTCACCCGCGTTATCGTTAACGACCATCGCTGGCAGGCCAGCTCCTACAAGGGGCCATGTCCATGCTGAAACTGTAGGAGCCGGCTTGCTGGCGATGGACTCCAGTGCGCCGCGTTTATCCAGGTTACACGCGTTATCGTTAGCGACCATCGCCAGCAAGGGGGGGGCGTGCCCATGCTCAGACCAGTGAAAGAACCAAAAAAAAGCCAGCGATCAGGCTGGCTTGAGCTTTCTGGCTGAATCAGGACGCGTCGGCGGCCATTTCAGCGTCATGAGCGATCAGCGAAACAAGGGCGTTCTGCTGTCGATGGGAGAGTTGGCGGAAGCGCTGCAGCAGCTCCCGTTCGTGCAAGGAAAGCTCCGGGCTGTCCAGGCGCATGCTCAACTCTTCTCCCAGTGCGCCTTCCTGAATAAGACTCTGCTCAAGGCGCGCAATGATTTCGGAGTTCATGCTGCGATGATGATTGCGAGCCACCTCGGCAATGCGTTCACGCATTCCGTCTGGCAGACGTACGACGAACTTGTCAGCCGTACGGCTGGAATAAATTGCCTGTTTCAATGGGCGCATATATTTAACCGGTTAGTTCAGGGGAGCGGTTTTCGGGATTGGCCGCAGGATGTCTGGTAGGACAAGCTCTCTGACCAAATGTTCAACCTGAATTGATAGAGGCGCGCATCATGCCTCAAACCAGCCAGATCCTTGGCGTCAATTCTGTGACAAATATTGAACTGGATAAAGGCGTTCTGCCAGCACCAATTATCAGAAATGCGCACTGGTTTGAAAAGTTTGACCGGGCCGTTTCGCTTGGCGCTTTCTCCGACCGACGAAAGGTCTCTGGCGGGAGGAAAAAGCGGGCTCGATCCCTGCTCCTTGCCCTTACAGAATAGTGGCAAATGGCCGATTTACTAGGGGCGGTCGAATTGAGGGGCTGAATTCAGGATCGATGGCAGGCCCTGGCACGGAATCTTCCAAGCCAGGGTCAACGCAGTACCGGATCAAACTTGATCTTGCGTCCGGCAATCAATGCGAGCACGAACAGACCGGTGAATACACCGCAGGCGATCAGGGGGAGGGTGACGACCATGTCCTGGGTCAATGACAGATGAAAAATGCCGCTCAACAAGGCGAGGATGAAAAAACTCGCGGCTGATCTGGACATGCGATGCTCCTGAGGGGGGATTCAAAATACCAAACGTTCGGCCGGCGGGTTCGGCACCGGGATGTTTTCCTGGCTGGCCTCCTGGACAAAGCCGTGCTGGTCGCTTATCGCTGCCAGCTGCGGAGCCTTCTGCAACTGAAGGTAATGCGGGATGCGTTGGGCAACCTGCGTAGCGCTGCTCTGGGGGAAAAAATGAAATCCCAGTAAAACTGCCAGTGCGAGTGCATTCGAGAGTAAAAGGGCGCATTTCATGGCGCGGACCTCGGTTGTTCTGTGAGAACAGCAGAAGCAGCTCGCATGCCAGAGTCTATCGACAATTAAATTCTTTAAAAACAATGAATTAAGTTATTTTTGGTAAAGCTCCATATTGCATTTTGCAATGATGGCTTTTTGCAGTGATGCAATTTGCACGGTAAACAAGTCCCCGTCCTGCCAAGGCGTTTGCCTACACTTAAAAAGCCTACGGACGACATGACAAAAGCCAGCCCGGCCGTTAACATGCACGCCGTCCATCGCGCCGCGTTTCCTCACGGCCGACTTGTGTCTCAGTAGCTCAATTGGATAGAGCATCCCCCTCCTAAGGGGAAGGTTGGCAGTTCGAACCTGCCCTGGGACACCATATAATTCAAGCGCTTACCTATTTTGGTGTTCCTCAGTCGCCATTAGGGCTTTGCGGGTCAGCAGCCACAGTAAACATTGACCTCACCTGTTTAAAGACAGGGTTTGTGAATCGCCACAACAATCCTGTGAGCCAGGCATAAAAAATCCGGAACCTGGTTAGGAGGCTCCGGATTTTTCTGCTGATCAAGGATTCGTCAAGCGTCCATAACTGAACAGCTTTGATGAAATTGTCAGGGTCGTTTAGAACCTTGGTTCGATGAGGGGGCTATTCGCCTCCCCCCCACGCTCAAAGTATGAAGTCCGAAGTCGAGAGGCTCGTGACGCCGGTGATCTGAATGGCGAACTCGGCGGTGTTGTCCGCATCCGTGTTGCCGTAGAGCACGCCATTCGCAACCTTCAATTGCCCGGCAGCAGTAAAGGCGGTCGTGCTACCGATGATCGCGAGGAAGGCGTCATTGGCGGTCGTGGCGGTGTTGGCATCCAGCGTCGACAGGTCAATCTTGTCGCTACCCCGCACGAAGTCGCTGATGACATCCCAGGTGGAGCTGATCGTCCCCGTTTCCAACAACGAATTGAAGTCGAAAATATCGCTGCCAGCGCCGCCGATGAGGGTGTCCTTGCCTAGTCCGCCCGTTAACACGTTGGCTGCCGCATCGCCTTTGAGCGTATCGGCGTAGCTGGATCCGGTGAGATTTTCGATGGAGAGGAGGCGATCGACACCTGCACCGAGTGTATTCTGCGAGGCAGTCGTAATGCTCAGGTCGACTTTGACCCCGGAAGCTGCTCCCTCGTAGGTAGCCGTGTCCACGCCGCCGCCCCCATTTATGGTGTCATTGCCAACTGCACCACGCAGGACGTCATTACCAAGTCCACCACTGAGTGTGTCGTCACCGTTGCCTCCATCGAGGCTGTTGTTATTGGCATTACCCACCAGGCGATCGTTCGCGTAACCACCAATAACGTTTTCGATATTGAGAATTCGATCATCCTCGTAACGGGATGCCTGGACACGCTGATCGCCCGTGAGGTTGAGATCGACGTTGAGCGTCAATCCCTCTGCTGCGTAGGACAGGGTATCGATGCCCTCACCGCCGTCCAGGAAGTCGTCGCCAAGGCTGCTGATCAGCAAGTCATTACCGGTGCCGCCCGATAACACGTCGTTTCCCTGGCCGCCATTCAGAGTATCGTTACCGATGCCCCCCCTGAGGATGTCATAGTTGTCGCCACCATCGAGCTTGTCGTCGCCAATGCCGCCCTCCAGTGTGTCGTTACCATTGCCACCGAACAAACTATCGTTACCGCTGCCGCCCACCAGTAGGTCGTAACCATCGCCCCCCTCCAGGGTGTCAGCGCCGCCTTCCCCGAACAGACGGTCGCTGGACGAGGAGCCAACGAGACGGTTGTTGCCAAGGCCCCCGAACAAATCGCTTCTGCCGGTGGCGAACTGATTAGAGTTGGCCGTGCTTGTATTGAGGAGCAGGTTGGTCGTTGTCAGGTCGGCGATCGATACTCCCGTGAGCGCCAGCTCAGCCGAGTAGCCGCCGTTCCAATTTGTGATGACATCGCCACCTTTGTCGTCCACCGCCTCCACCAGGCGCTTGAGGCTATCGATATCACTGATCCCGAGCGTGCGGACATCGAGCTTGTCCTGCTCCGCGAGACTGAAATCGATGATTCGGGTCGAGTCGTAGTAATTGCTCCCCCGCTGAGCGATGAATGTGTCGCTACCAGCCCCGCCAATGAGTCGATCGCTCCCGGTGCCACCGTTCAGGATATCGTTGCCACTACCGCCTTCGAGCACATCTCCATCGGCACCACCGCTCAGGGTATCGTTGCCGGAACCACCGACCAAAAGGTCATTCCCATCCATGCCGAAGAGGGTGTCATTGCCGCTTTCGCCAAAAAGGCGGTCGCTGGACGAGGAACCTGTAAGGCTGTCATTACCCAACCCTCCGAACAGGTCGCTCCTTGAGGTTGCGGTCAGCGTATCGTCTTTGACGGTCGTATTAAGAAGCACATTGGATGTGTCCAACTCCTCGATCCCGGTGGCCCAAAGATTGTTTAGTTTGGTCGTCGAATAATAACCGTTAGTATTGATTGTAAATAAAAGCTTGTCATCGTAGTTGACTTCAAATAGGCGATTAAGCGTCTCGATATCGGAGATACCGACCAGACGAAGATCCAGCCGATCTGCGGACACGTCAAAATCCGTGATGGTTTGCCCTATATAACTGGCTCCACGATTTATGACGAAAGTATCTGCCCCTGCGTCGCCTGTAAGGATGCTATTACTACTAGTGCCCGCGTCCAGGATATCGTTGCCGTTGCCGCCATTCAGGGCGTCCGACCCAGTGCCACCATAGATCGTATCGTTACCATCATTGCCATAAATGGTATCGTCCCCCGTTCCGCCATAAATAACTTCGGCGATGTTGGCGCCATAAATTATATCGTAGCCGGTGGTTCCATAGATGGTGGACCCGGTTACCGTCTTTCCATTTACTGTTGCCATTTAGACTCTCCTGTCGTTACTGCTAAAAAAGTGGCTTCTGCCACAGGCTAAACTCCAAGCAGTAACTCGAGGCGCAACCCATCCTCGTACATACTCATGTCAAACTCTTGCTTGGTTTAAAAAACGGTGCGCATACTATTGTCAATCCTGCTCCAGTTGCGTAGCTACAATCCAAAGCCGACATTGGCGACTAGCCAAGTTCGATCAATAGTTGGCTAATAGATGTATCTACGAAACCAAGGGGATTCACTACAGCCGTTCACAGATGACTGATGGCAGGTTGGGGGCGTAAGTCGACTCGACTTCCACATTGGCTTTGGAAAAAAATGCCCCGTACGTGGGGGCCGTAGGGGCTTTTTGACGCCATTCCACTACGCCTGACTACCCTGACCTCATTGTTCAGAATGGATCAGCAGCCATTTTTGGCTATTACTCCTCATGCAGTCCCTATGCCGAGATAATATCAAAACGATATCACTGAGAGCATGGACTCTGTCAAGTAGATTACACAGGGGGGATAGGAAGCGTTCAGCATCGCTGATGCGAAAATCGATCAACCTTCTGGCCACACGAAAAACGCATTGAGGCACGCATTCACGGGTGAGCCCGATTCTTATGCTCTTGGGTGCGGGCCAAAGTTTTCAGGTGAAGACTGCCCCCCTTTGCTCTATCAGAGGACTAAGTCCGAAGTCGCCATTCGGGTAACCCCGATGAGCTCAATAGCGAACTCGGCGTTGCCGTCAGCATCCGTATGACCATCTAACGCGTTCACCTTTTCAGCGTGAGTGTTGGGGCAAGTTCTCAAGGGAATGCCATGGCTGGCCGATAACCCGGACAGTTACGAGCTTCTTCGTCTCTGACGGTCCAGTGCATGTGCTGACTGGCGACGAGAAGCTGTTTGATGGCCAAGGGCTACCAGCTATCATCTGCGCGCCAAATCAACGGCTGCGAAGCTGAGTCCGTCCGTGTATTTGCCTTTGGGTTCTCCTTCTTAAATTGCCTGGAAATCTTCGATGCTGTCGTATCACCAAAAGCGTTTTCTGATCGTCGATGATTTCTCGGACTTCCGCAGTTCGGTTCGCTCGATGCTGCGCGAACTGGGCGTCAAGGAAGTAGACACTGCCGATACTGGCGAACAGGCGCTGAAAATGTGTTCGCAGAAGGCCTACGATTTCATCCTGCAGGACTTTCACCTGGGCGACGGCAAGAAGAACGGCCAGCAGGTGCTCGAAGACCTGATGGAAGAAAAGTTGATCAGCCATGAAGCGGTGTTCGTGATGGTCACCGCCGAAACCAGCCAGGCCATGGTGCTCAGTGCATTGGAGCATGAGCCCGATGCCTACCTGACCAAGCCGTTCAACCGTTCCAGCCTGGCCCAGCGCCTGGAGCGCCTGGAGCAGCGCAAGACCTTGCTCAAGCCGATCCTGCAGGCCCTCGACCGGGGCAAGCCGATGGAAGTGCTCAACGCCTGCATCGCTCTGTGCAAGCAAGACATCCGTTACTCGCCGTTGTGCCTGCGCTATCGCGCCGATGCCTTGCGCGATCTCAATCAGAACGAAGCGTTGGAGCGGCTGTACGACGGCATCATCGCCGACCGTCCTTTGCCTTGGGCGTTTGCCGGGTTGGGCAAGTTGCTGTTCAAGCGCGGTCAGGTCGGGCAGGCCAAAGGTATCTACGAAAAAGCCCTGAAAGTGTTCCCGATGATGCCGTCGTTGTATGACGGCATGGCTGACGTGCTGGTCGCCGAAGGGGACACCAAGGGGGCGCAGCGCGTTCTCGAAGAAGCGATTCGCCTGTCGCCGCTGGCGGTGCGCCGGCAAGCGATGCTGGGCAAGCTGGCAATGACCAACGAGGACTTCGATACCGCCTCCAAAGCCTATCGTCAGGCGGTAGCGCAAGGTGCGCAGTCACGTTTCAAGGACCCTGAAAGTAACCTCGGCCTGGCTCACGCCTTGATCAGCAAGGGCAGCGACAGGGGGCTGGATACCCGCACCCGGCTGGAAATCAACACCACGCTGAGCGCAGTGGCCAAGGACAACCCAAGCGACCCTG
Source organism: Pseudomonas sp. AP3_22 TE3818 (assembly GCF_053628995.1). Taxonomy (NCBI): domain Bacteria; kingdom Pseudomonadati; phylum Pseudomonadota; class Gammaproteobacteria; order Pseudomonadales; family Pseudomonadaceae; genus Pseudomonas; species Pseudomonas sp. AP3_22 TE3818. Next base: position 1,599,597 of record NZ_JBRJHL010000001.1, read on the forward strand.
GCCTGCAAATTCGTGCGCGCTTGATGAAGGCCACCAGTCTGCTGATCAACGATGCGGAAACGGCCGACAAGCTCACCGAGCAGGCACTGTTGCGTCTCGATGGCATGGAGCAATTCATGAGCGCGGAAGCGGCGTTGCTGGTGGCCAAGCAACTGAAAATGCTCGGGCAGTCCGAGGCCGGCACCGCGATGCTGAAAAACTGCGTGGAAATCTACGGCGACGATCCGGCGGTGATGAAGGACATCGCCAAGCAGACCGACGACCCGAGCATCCTCAATGCCGGCAACGCCGCCGCTGAACTCAACCGTCAGGGCGTGCGCGTCTACAAGACCGGCAACTTGGTAGAGGCCCGGCAGGTCTTTCGCAAAGCCTTGGCCATGCAACCGAAGAACATCAGTATCGCCCTGAACATGGCGCAGTCGTTGTTGCACGGCACCGATACCAGCGTTGCTTCGGCGGAGCTGGAGGAATGTCGGACCTGCCTGAAAATGGTCGGCCTGATGCCCGACACCGACGCGCGTTTTCCACGTTACCAAAAGCTCAAAAGCAAGGCGTTTGGCCAATGAACGAACACGAACAGGCACTGGACTTCTCCACGGTGATCGCCTCCACCGTGCACGACATGAAGAACTCGCTGGCCATGCTGATGCAGGCCCACAGCCAGTGGCTGGCGCGATTGCCGGAATCGGCGCAGCAGACGCCGGAGCAGGGCGTGATCGACTTCGAGTTCGCCCACCTCAACGGCATGCTGGTGCAGTTGCTGGGGCTGTATAAGCTCGGCGTCAACCAGATGCCGTTGCAACCGGCCTACCATGAGCTGGACGACTTCATCGAAGCGCAACTGGCGTGTCATCAAGAGGTGTTCGCCAGCCGCGGCATCATGGCCACCTATGAAGTGGACCCGCTGAGCCCGCTGGGTTTCTTTGACCGCGAGTTGATCGCGTCGGTATTGGCCAACTGCATCAACAACGCCATTCGTTTTGCACGGCATGCCGTTCTGATCAGTGTCAGTGACGAAGCCGGGCAACTGGTGTTGACCATCAATGACGATGGCGAGGGCTATCCGGCGCCGATGATCGAGCGTCAGGCCGATTACGCCCAGGGCATCAATCAAAGCACCGGCAGCACCGGCCTGGGTCTGTACTTTGCCGGACGAATTGCCGCGCTGCATCAACGCAACGGCGTGGGCGGGCACACCGAAATCAGCAATGGCGGTCCGTTGGGCGGTGGGGTGTTTCGTCTTTACCTGCCCTGACAGGCCGCATATTTATCGACGCTGCTTGAAATTCCGAACACGCGGAGCCTATTTTGTACGGTCGCCGTTCGCGGCCCGCACAATAACAAGGATAGCGTCATGACGACCGTTGGCCTGAGTTCACTCGCGCAGCGATTGACGGGCATTGATGAAGTTGAATGTGTCACGCCGGATTTGAATGGCGTTCCACGGGGCAAAGTGATGACCTCCGAGGGTTTTCTCGACGGTCGACGGTTGCAGCTGGCGCGGGGTGTGCTGCTGCAATGCATCATGGGCGGATACCCGCCGGCGCGGTTTTACGGCAGCGATGATGGCGACCTGGCGCTGATTCCGGACCCTGCACAAATCCACCGCTTGCCCTGGAGCAACCCGCCGCGTGCTTTCGCCATTTGCGACGCGAACGAACTGGGCACTACCACCAGTTCCAACCTGTCGACCCGTGGCCAGCTGAAGGCGGTGATTGCCCGTTACGCGGCCCGCGGCCTGGCGCCCGTGGTGGCGACCGAGCTTGAGTTCTTCGTTTTTGCGCCTAACACCGACCCGACTCAGCCGTTCCAGCCACCGGTGGGCCAGGACGGTCGCCGCGAGGACGGTCATTCGGCGTTCAGCGTCAGTTCCAACAACGGCTTGCGGCCGTTCTTCAACGAAGTCTACGCGTGCATGGCGGCGCTGGGATTGCCTCGCGATACCTTCATGCACGAGATGGGCGTCAGTCAGTTCGAGATCAACCTGCTGCATGGCGATCCATTGCTGCTGGCCGACCAGACGTTCCTGTTCAAGCACCTGCTCAAGGAAGTGGCTCTCAAGCATGGCCTGAGCGTAGTCTGCATGGCCAAGCCGTTGGCGCATACACCGGGCAGTTCGATGCATATTCACCAGAGCGTGGTCGAGATCGATTCGGGGCGTAACGTGTTCAGTGACGAGGCGGGGCAGGAGACGGCCACCTTCCGTCATTTCATTGCCGGTCAGCAAGTGTGCATGGCCGACTTCACCGCGTTGTTTGCGCCGAACGTGAACTCCTATCAGCGCTTGTGCCATCCTTACGCCTCACCGAACAATGCCTGCTGGTCCCACGACAACCGGGCGGCCGGCCTGCGCATCCCGGCCAGTTTGCCGGTGGCCCGTCGGGTCGAGAACCGCTTGCCCGGGGCCGATGCCAACCCGTATCTGGCGATTGCCGCAAGCCTGGCGGCAGGGTTGCATGGCATCGAGAACGCATTGGAGCCGAGCGCCCCGATCCAGGGTGAATTCGAAGTGCCGGACAATCTTTCGTTGCCGTGTACCTTGCATGCGGCACTTGAGCGTCTCAAACGTAGCCAGTTGGCCAAGGAACTGTTCGGCACGGAATTCATCGAAGGCTACATCGCTTCGAAGAGCCTGGAGCTGACCAGTTTCCATGATGAAATTACGCCCTGGGAACGACGTGTTTTAGCCGCCCAGGCCTGACGATCTGTCGACATCCGGCTATCGTTTAGCGATAGCCGATTCTCACTGCAAGGAGCCGCTCGGAACGCCGATGCGCCAAATCTGGAAATCCTTTCGAGCACTGTATTTCGCCTCGCTGATGATGTTGATCGGCTCGGGCCTGTTGAGCACTTACCTGGGCCTGCGCCTGGCGGCCGACCATGTCGACAGCCTGTGGGTCGGTGCGTTGATGGCCGCCAACTATTTCGGCCTGGTGCTGGGGGGCAAGATCGGTCACCGCTTGATTGCCCGGGTCGGGCATATCCGGGCCTACTCGGCCTGTGCCGGGATCGTCGGCGCGGCGGTGCTCGGCCATGGCCTGGTCGATTGGTTGCCGGCCTGGCTGTTCCTGCGGGTCATAGTGGGTCTGGGCATGATGTGCCAGTACATGGTGATCGAGAGCTGGCTCAATGAGCAGGCCGATGCCAATCAGCGCGGCATGGTGTTCAGCGGTTACATGATCGCTTCGTACCTGGGCCTGGTGCTGGGGCAGCTGATTCTGGTCATGCACCCGGCGCTGGGACTGGAACTGCTGATGCTGGTCGCCCTGTGTTTTGCCCTGTGCCTGGTGCCTGTGGCCCTGACCCGGCGGATTCACCCTGCACCCTTGCATCCTGCACCGATGGAGCCACGGTTCTTTATCAAGCGTGTCCCACAATCATTGAGTACGGTGCTCGGAGCGGGCCTGATTGTCGGTTCCTTCTACGGTCTGGCGCCGCTGTATGCCTCACAGCAAGGGTTGTCCACGGAGCAGGTCGGTCTGTTCATGGGGTGCTGCATTTTTGCCGGTCTGCTGGTGCAGTGGCCGTTGGGCTGGCTGTCCGACCGCTACGACCGGGCCGTGCTGATCCGCAGTTTCGCGTTCAGCCTGGCGCTGGCAGCACTGCCGCTGGCAATCATGCCGCAGGTGCCGCTGGAGGTCTTGTTCATCGCCGGGTTCCTCTGCTCGCTGGTGCAGTTCTGCCTGTATCCGTTGGCGGTGGCGTTCTCCAATGACCACGTCGAAGGCGATCGCCGGGTGTCCCTGACGGCAATGTTGCTGGTGACCTATGGCGTGGGTGCGAGTATCGGACCGCTGGTGGCAGGTGTGCTGATGAAGCTGTTTGGCAGCCAGATGCTCTATGCGTTCTTCAGTTTCTTTGCGTTGGTGCTGGTGTGGCGAATTCGCCCGAAAGCGGTGACCAACCTGCATCAGGTCGACGACGCACCGCTGCATCACGTGGCCATGCCGGACAATATGACGAGTTCGCCACTGGTGGCCTGCCTCGACCCGCGTGTGGATGAGCAGGTGGTGCAGGAGCAGATGCACACTCCGGTGAGTACCGGGCCAGAGCCCGAGCCTGAGTTAGAACCTGAAGCTGTCAGCGAAACTGAAACCGATCAACCGCCTCAAGACCCTGATACCGGGCGGGACCCTAACTTCAGCGAGGCCAGGCCTTAAGGCCGGGGCACAAAAAAAACGGGCAGTCACCGCAAGGGACTGCCCGTTTTTTGTGGAGGCTCCATCAGATGTCGTCTTTGTCGAAGCGGCGCGCTTCACGCTGCAACTGGTAGACGAAACGTTCGACCTGACGCTGCACCAGTCCGCTCATGTTGTGGAAGCGAACGCCGGCGAAGGTGGTGGAGATCTTTTCTTCGAAGTGCAGATAACGCAACTCGACCGGAGCCGTCATCTTGCCAAAGGGCAGGTCGGCGCTGAAGCGGTCGTACACCTGACCCAGTTGCAGGCTGCCTGTGATGTCGCCGTCGAAACGCAGTTTGCAGCCGGTAGCGGAAATATCCAGCAGCTTGCCGCTGATGGGGGCCTTGAGCTTTTCGCCGTCGAGATTGACGTTGACCAGTTGTGCCAGCTTCAATGCCGCGCGGAACGCATTGCGGCGCTGGTGGTACACCACTTCATCGGGCAGGGCGCCGCGATAGCAGCGGCTGCCACCGGATTCGTCGATGTTCAATTGGCCGTTGCTTTCCCAGGCAATGCGCACACCTTCGTGGAAGCCTTCGACCCTGAAGGGTTCGCCCGCCATCAGGTAGCGCTCGCCATCGCGAGGGATCATTTCGTCCAGGGCGATCATGTTGCTGTCACGGTCCAGGTCCACCAGATAGCTCTGGAAGCGCTGGCTGCGCTCGTGGAATGTGATGATCAGCGGGTCATGGCTTTCGAGCAGCTGGCGCAGATTGCTGGAGATTTCCAAGGGCGTGGAGAGCACCTTGGGTGGCTGCGGAGCATCATCCACGGATAAGGCATTGGACACGGTTAATCAATCTCCAGACAAAATTTGACTACGACTGGCCAGCATTCTGCCAGCATCTTTCGCGTCTTGGATAGAGCGGCACATCAAGCGGCCTAAGCCTGACTGAGGGGGCGCGGCTTAGCAAGCTTGGAGAATGTTCCACTGGCATCGTAGAGCGCCGGGGTTTCACCACCGTTGAGAATTCTCAGCTGGGTGGCCGTAGCGGCCTGCTGAGTGAGGATTGATTGACCGTTGCTGGCATTGCTGGCCTGGCACTGGACCAGGAGATCGCTCAAAACGTCACTTTGCGCCAGCAACTGGTCGCCGATGCTCGACTGGCTGGCCAGTTGCTCCAGCCCGCCGCGGTTGGTCGGCAGGTTGAGGCTGGCGAGAATTTCACTGCGCTTGCGGCCATGCTGTTCGAGCAAGACGACCAATGCCTGTTTCTGCGCCAGGATGCCCTCGAGCAATGGCATGTCACGGCCATGCAGGGCGAGGGATTCGGTCTGCAGCAATTCCAGCAGGTGTTGCGCTGGAGCAAAGTCGTCGGTGATCAGTTGCAGTAGCTGAGTGTCGTGCATGGCTGGCCTTGGGTTTTAAGCGTCCAAAAGCCTGGCGCCGGCGGTGGCCTAGCGCTGGGCTTCGAAGTTGAGCAGTTTGCTGGCTACACGGTTGCTGTCGACTTTATAGCTGCCATCGGCAATCGCTGCTTTCAACTCGGCCACGCGGGCTTTGTCGACGGCAGGCTGATCGCGCAGCGTGTCAGTGACCTTCTGCAACTGTTGAGCCTCATTGCTGATATGTACCGATTCCCCGCTGTTGACGGTACCGGCCTGTTCGGCCGCGGATTCCAGCGGCGCGGTTTTGCCGGCTTCGGCGCTTTCCTTGCTGGCGCTGGTACGTGTACTGCCCGTAAGGGACGAGGAGCTGTTCAAACGGCTGAAATCGATGACCATGATAAAAAAAACCTCTGGGAATTTGGACGCTTGCCATGGTTTCGGCCATTCCCTGGAAAACTTTAGGCTCATTTATCAATGAACCTCGCGCGCGTCAGCGCTTGCCCTGCATGGAGCACAGTCTAGGGAACCGCCGCGGCGAGCGCCACATTCCGATGAACAGAGCGCCTTACATGGACACTTCCACCTGCCCCGGCGCCATGACCTGCGCCTTGATGACTCGTTGGGAGTTGAGGTTTTTCACCCGGATCTGTTCGCTCAGGCTGCCGTTCGACAGCGCTTCGCCGGGCATGCGCACGCTGAGCGTACCGCTGCGGGCGGTAATCACCACCTGATCGCCCTTGCGGATCACCTCGGCCTGTTCGATATGCACCAGGGTAATCACCTGGTCGGTGACCATTGGTCGGGTCAATCGCTGCCCGATCGCCTGGTCGAGGGACGTCAGGTAGCCCTGGCTGATCAGACTGATATCGCGCTCTCGCAGCACCACATCCCCAGGCTCGACAATGGCGGCGCGACGCAGTGGCCGGGCGGTGGTCACTACCTCGCGAAACAGGCGGACTTGAGCGGGTACGAAGACAGTCCAGGGGGCGGCGCCCTCGCAGCGGACCTTGACCGTGACCCGTCCCAGCGGCTTGGGACTCTCGAGCGTTGCTGTCAACTCCTTGTCGCACATGGGCATGTGCATGCGCGGGTCGAGCGGGTTGACCTGGATCTCGTAGCGACCTTCCGTTTGACTGGTTGCCAGATAGTCTTCTACGGTGAATTCAAGAAAGCCCTGAGTGACGCCGATAAGCATGTCAGGCAAGGTAACCGCGTCAGCAAGGGCAGGGCTGCCAGCGTTGAACAGGCAAACAGCCGCCAGCACGCCGAGCAATTTGCGATAGGGTGTGGTCAGGCGTCGGAAAAATGTCGGTTCTGTGTTCATAACGATTAAAAAAGCAAGCGCCGTGCCGTTTAGTGATGAAGGCGCGTCGCAACAACACTTGGCGTTGGTGTAGGAGTCTGGGCATGGCTGGTGTAATGGATTCGGTAAACCAGCGCACGCAACTGGTGGGGCAGAATCGCCTTGAGCTGTTGTTGTTCCGTCTCGACGGTCAGCAGCTGTACGGGATCAACGTATTCAAGGTTCGGGAGGTGCTGCAATGCCCCCAATTGACGCTGATGCCCAAGTCCAGTCCTGTCGTGTGCGGCGTGGCGAACATCCGGGGGGCGACCATTCCGATCCTTGATCTGGCGATGGCGACCGGCTCCGGTGCGTTGAAGGACAAGAACAATCCGTTCGTGATCATCACGGAGTACAACACCAAGACCCAGGGTTTCCTGGTGCGCTCGGTGGAGCGCATCGTCAACATGAACTGGGAGGAGATCCATCCGCCACCCAAGGGCACCGGGCGCGATCACTACCTGACGGCGGTGACGCGGGTCGACAATCAGTTGGTCGAAATCATCGATGTCGAGAAGGTACTCGCGGAAGTGGCACCGACGCCGGAAGCGATTTCCGTCGGCGTGGTGGATGTCGAAACCCAGCACAAGGCGCTTTCGTTGCGCGTGCTGACGGTCGACGACTCCTCGGTGGCGCGCAAGCAGGTCACGCGTTGCCTGCAAACGGTCGGCGTCGAAGTGGTGGCGTTGAACGATGGTCGGCAAGCGCTGGATTACCTGCGCAAACTGGTCGACGAGGGCAAGAAGCCGGAAGAAGAGTTCCTGATGATGATCTCCGACATCGAGATGCCGGAGATGGACGGGTACACCCTGACGGCGGAAATCCGCAACGACCCGCGCATGCAAAAGCTTCATATCATCCTGCATACTTCGTTGTCGGGGGTATTCAATCAGGCGATGGTCAAGAAGGTCGGTGCCGATGACTTCCTGGCCAAGTTCCGTCCTGATGACCTGGCATCCCGGGTAGTCGACCGGATCAAAGCAGCAGATATCAGCTAGGGGCCTGCGCCCCTGGCAGTCAACACGATTTAAGAGGCGGCATCATTGTCTACGGGTAATTTGGATTTCGAACAGTTCCGGGTATTCCTGGAAAAAGCCTGTGGCATTTTGCTCGGTGAAAACAAGCAATACCTGGTCTCCAGCCGTCTCAACAAACTGATGGAACAGCAAGGCATCAAGTCTTTGGGGGAGCTGGTTCAGCGCATGCAGACCCAGCCGCGCAGCGGTTTGCGTGAACAGGTGGTGGATGCCATGACCACCAACGAAACCCTGTGGTTTCGTGACACCTACCCGTTTGAAGTCTTGAAGAACAAGGTCCTGCCCGAAGCGATCAAGGCCAGCCCCGGCCAGCGCCTGCGTATCTGGTCGGCAGCGTGCTCGTCGGGCCAGGAACCGTATTCGCTGTCGATGTCCATCGACGAGTTCGAACGGGTCAACATGGGTCAGTTGAGGATGGGCGTACAGATCGTTGCCACCGACCTGTCCGGCACCATGCTGAACAACTGCAAGACCGGCGAGTACGACAGCCTGGCCATCGGCCGCGGTCTGTCGCCCGAGCGTCTGCAGCGTTATTTCGACCCGAAAGGGCCGGGACGCTGGGCGATCAAGGCGCCGATCAAGAGCCGGGTGGAGTTCCGTTCGTTCAACCTGCTGGACAGTTACGCGAGCCTCGGCAAGTTCGACATCGTGTTCTGCCGCAACGTGCTGATCTACTTCTCCGCCGAGGTGAAGAAGGACATCCTGTTGCGCATCCACAGCACGTTGAAGCCGGGGGGGTACCTGTTCCTCGGTGCTTCCGAAGCGTTGAACGGTTTGCCGGATCATTACCAGATGGTCCAGTGCAGCCCGGGGATCATTTACCAGGCGAAATGAACGGTTGGCATTGTCAAAAAACGGGAGTCCTCAGGGGCTCCTGTTTTTTTATGCCTGGTGATTTCTCACGGTTGTCTCAATCTCCTTGTAGGAGCTGGCTTGCCAGCGATGGCGTCGAGTCAGCCGACGTTTAATTTGCTGACACACCGCTTTCGCTGGCAAGCCAGCTCCTACAGGGGGAGGTGGTGTTCTCAAGAGTGGTGCCAAGCGGCAGAAAAGCGGCAGGCGGCGGAAAACCGTTGCCGCTTTTCTGGCATTGCCGCGTTGCCATGTCCGGCAAAGCCCCGGTTTCCGGGGTTTTTTGAATTGGCATGGGGCTTGCTATGTCGATCCTACGAAAAATCAGGTCACCCGAAGGTTTCCCGACATGAGCATCAGCTTCGATAAAGCGCTCGGTATCCACGAACAAGCCCTGGGCTTCCGCGCCCAGCGTGCCGAAGTCCTGGCCAATAACATCGCCAACGCCGATACCCCGAACTACAAGGCTCGGGACCTGGACTTCTCGAAAGTGCTCGCCGAGCAGAACGAGAAAACCAAAAGCGGCACCTTCGCCTTGAACATGACCAACAGCCGGCATATCGAAGCTGAAGGCATGGGCAATGGCGACGAGTCGTTGCTGTATCGCACGCCGATGCAACCGTCGATCGACCAGAACACCGTGGACGCTCAGCTGGAACAGTCGAACTACGCGGAAAACGCGATCGGCTTCCAGGCCAGCTTCACCCTGCTCAACAGCAAATTCAAAGGGCTGGTATCAGCCCTGCGCGGAGAGTAAGCCATGTCTCTATCCAGTGTTTTCAACATTGCCGGTAGCGGCATGAGTGCGCAGACCACGCGGTTGAACACCGTCGCTTCGAACATCGCCAACGCCGAGACCGTCTCGTCGAGCATCGACCAGACCTATCGCGCGCGTCACCCGGTGTTCGCCACCATGTTCCAGGGTGGCCAGAGCGGCGGCAGCGATTCGCTGTTCCAGAGCCAGGACGCCGCCGGCCAAGGTGTGCAGGTGCTGGGTGTAGTCGAAGACCAGAGCAATCTCGAGGCGCGCTACGAGCCGAACCATCCGGCCGCCGATGCCAAGGGTTACGTCTACTACCCGAACGTCAACGTGGTTGAAGAAATGGCCGACATGATTTCCGCGAGCCGTTCGTTCCAGACCAACGCCGAAATGATGAACACCGCCAAAACCATGATGCAGAAAGTCCTGACCCTCGGTCAGTGATAAGGGGCGACTCAGATGAGTGTTACCGATTCCACCAGTGGTTTGAGCCTCAACGACATCCTGGCCAACTCTTCGATCAAGACCAACACCACGACTGACGGCCTCGCCTCGGCAGCCGGCAGCGCCTCGGGCAACAAGGCCCTGGGCAAGGATGCGTTCCTGCAGTTGCTGGTAACCCAGCTGAAAAACCAGAACCCGCTGGAGCCTCAGGACAACGGTGCGTTCGTGGCCCAGCTGGCGCAGTTCAGCAGCCTGGAAGGCATCACCGCGCTCAACGACACCGTGAGCGGCCTGGCCAGCAACTACAACTCGTCCCAGGCCTTGCAGGCGTCGTCGCTGGTAGGCCGTTCGGTCATCGCGCCGGGCGACAAGGCCGTGGTCGATACCACCAAGAGCCTGAGCGGCACGGTGGTGGTGCCGTCTTCGGTGGCGTCCGCCACCCTGAAGATCACCGACTCAACCGGCAAGACCGTGCGCACCATCGACCTCGGTTCGCAGAAGGCCGGCAACGCCAGCTTCATCTGGGACGGCAAGAACGATGCGGGTGAGACGGTACCTGCCGGCACCTACACCTTCGGCGCCACGACCGAGATCGATGGCAAGTCCGTCGCGTTGATCACCAACCTGCCCGCGACCGTCAACAGCGTGACCATCAGCCAGACCGGCGGTGAGTTGATGCTCAATCTGGCCGGGCTGGGCAGTGTTGCCCTGTCCAAAGTACAAACCATTGGTATGTAAAGCCGACTAACCCGGCACAAAGGAGTGAAACATGTCTTTCAACATCGGTCTTAGCGGTCTCTTTGCATCCAACAAACAACTGGACGTGACCGGCAACAACATCGCCAACGTCGCGACCACCGGTTTCAAATCGTCCCGTGCAGAATTCGAAGATGTGTACTCGGCGACCCGCCTGGGCACCGGCAGCAAGACCATCGGCAACGGCGTACGCCTGGCCAACGTTTCCCAGCAGTTCACCCAGGGTGACGTGAGCAACACCGGCAACGTCCTCGACATGGGTATCCAGGGCAACGGCTTTTTCGTTCTGAACAACAACGGTTCGCTGACCTACACCCGTGCCGGTACGTTCAAGACCGACAAGGAAGGCTACGTCACCAACAGTGACGGCACGGCCCGTTTGCAGGGTTACGGTGTGGACGCCAATGGCAAGATTCTCAATGGCGTGTTGACCGACTTGCGAATCGACACCTCCAACCTGGCGCCGAAGGCCACCAGCACCGTTTCGTCGACGATCAACCTGAACTCCACGGCGCCGGTGATCGATCAGACGGTGGTGGCCAACAAGTTCGATCCGAGCAAGCCCGCCACTTACACCAAGCAGTTCACCACCCCGGTTTTCGATACGCAGGGTAACCAGCACCCCATGGACCAGTACATGGTCAAGACGGGGCCGAACACCTGGGATACCTACACCCTGATCGATGGTCGCAACCCGGATGGCAGTGATCCTGCCGTGACGGCTCCAATCCCTTCGACCATGGCTTTCGATTCGAGTGGCAAGCTGGTTTCGGTTACCACTCCAGGTACTCCGCCTGTCGTCAGCCCGGATCTGAAGATCACCAACTGGGTCCCAGGCAAGGTGACCAACGGTGTATGGGCAGCCAACGGCGCCGCCGCCGATCCGGCGGGCGTGACCACTTCCATGAGCAACACCACGCAGTTCAACGCCGACACCGCGCGTTCGATTCCTGCGCAGAACGGCTACGCCACTGGCCAGATCACCAACCTGACCATTGACGGCAGCGGTGTGCTGCTGGCCAACTTCAGCAACAACCAGACCAAGCCGATCGGCCAGATTTCCCTGGCCAGCTTCACCAACGAGCAAGGCCTGCAGCCGGTAGGCGGCACAAGTTGGAAAGAAACCTACACGTCGGGCATCCCGGGCTACGATGCGCCGCAGACTGGCACCCTGGGTTCGATCGTTTCCAATTCCCTGGAAGAGTCCAACGTCAACCTGACCAACGAGCTGGTCGACCTGATCAAGGCGCAGAGCAACTACCAGGCGAACGCCAAGACCATCTCGACCCAAAGCACCATCATGCAGACCATCATTCAGATGACTTGATGCTGGACAGTGCTGCATAAAAAGCCCCTCGAGAGAGGGGCTTTTTTGTGGCCTGTGGTTTTGTGTTGGAGGTGATGGCCTCTTCGCGGGCAAGCCCGCTCCCACAGCTGATCATGTTTATCTGGAAAGAATCGGTTCCCTGTGGGAGCGGGCTTGCCCGCGAAAGCGTCAGATCAGTCACCGCTTTCCTTGAGGCAAAAGAAAACCCCCGACCCGCCAGAGGCAGATCGGGGGTTTTTAGTCAGCACCTTTCAGTGCTTACCGGCTCAGCTTATTGGCAAGCTTCGCAATCCGGCTCGTCGATGGCGCAAGCCTTCGGCACTGGAGCAGGGCCGGCAGGCGCTGCCAGGACCGAATCTTCACCGTGGTTGCCGCCGCTGGAAACAGCGTTCAGCTTGCCGGTGTTGATGGTCGACTTCTCGGTGCTGGTCGCGGCCAGGGCACGGAGGTAGTAAGTGGTTTTCAGGCCACGGTACCAGGCCATGCGGTAGGTCACGTCCAGCTTCTTGCCCGAAGCGCCGGCGATGTACAGGTTCAGCGACTGAGCCTGGTCGATCCACTTCTGACGACGGCTGGCAGCGTCGACGATCCACTTGGTGTCCACTTCGAAGGCGGTCGCGTAGAGCTCTTTGAGTTCCTGCGGGATGCGCTCGATCTGCTGCACCGAACCGTCGTAGTACTTCAGGTCGTTGATCATGACCGAGTCCCACAGGCCGCGAGCCTTGAGGTCGCGAACCAGGTACGGGTTGATCACGGTGAATTCGCCCGACAGGTTCGATTTCACATACAGGTTCTGGTAGGTCGGTTCGATCGACTGCGATACGCCGGTGATGTTGGCGATGGTCGCGGTCGGTGCGATGGCCATGATGTTGGAGTTACGAATGCCTTTCTGTACACGGGCGCGAACCGGTGCCCAGTCCAGGGTTTCGTTCAGGTCGACATCGATGTACTTCTGGCCACGGGCCTCGATCAGGATCTGCTGCGAATCCAGCGGCAGGATGCCTTTGGACCACAGCGAACCCTGGAACGTCTCGTACGAGCCGCGCTCGTCGGCCAGGTCGCAGGAAGCCTGGATCGCGTAGTAGCTGACCGCTTCCATCGACTTGTCGGCGAACTCCACGGCAGCGTCGGAACCGTACGGGATGTGCTGCAGGTACAAGGCGTCCTGGAAGCCCATGATGCCCAGGCCGACCGGACGGTGCTTGAAGTTGGAGTTCTTCGCTTGCGGCACCGAGTAGTAGTTGATGTCGATCACGTTGTCGAGCATGCGCACGGCGGTGTTCACGGTGCGTTGCAGCTTGGCGGTGTCCAGCTTGCCGTCGACGATGTGGTTCGGCAGGTTGATCGAACCCAGGTTGCAAACGGCGATCTCGTCCTTGTTGGTGTTCAAGGTGATCTCGGTGCACAGGTTCGAGCTGTGGACCACACCGACGTGCTGCTGCGGACTGCGCAGGTTGCACGGGTCCTTGAAGGTCAGCCATGGGTGGCCGGTTTCGAACAGCATGGACAGCATTTTGCGCCACAGGTCTTTGGCCTGGATGGTCTTGAACAGCTTGACCTTGCCCGGGTACTCGGTCAGGGCTTCGTAGTACTCGTAGCGCTCTTCGAAGGCCTTGCCGGTCAGGTCGTGCAGGTCCGGCACTTCGGATGGCGAGAACAGGGTCCACTTGCCGTCATCGAAGACACGCTTCATGAACAGGTCAGGGATCCAGTTGGCGGTGTTCATGTCGTGGGTACGACGACGGTCATCACCGGTGTTCTTGCGCAGCTCGATGAACTCTTCGATGTCCATGTGCCAGGTTTCCAGGTAGGCACACACAGCGCCTTTGCGCTTGCCACCCTGGTTAACGGCAACGGCGGTGTCGTTCACGACTTTCAGGAACGGAACCACGCCCTGGGATTTGCCGTTGGTGCCCTTGATGTACGAACCCAGCGCACGAACCGGCGTCCAGTCGTTGCCCAGGCCGCCGGCGAATTTCGACAGCATGGCGTTGTCGTGGATCGCGTGGTAGATGCCCGACAGGTCATCCGGCACGGTGGTCAGGTAGCAGCTCGACAGCTGTGGACGCAGGGTACCGGCGTTGAACAGGGTCGGGGTCGAAGCCATGTAGTCGAAGGACGACAACAGGTTGTAGAACTCGATGGCACGGGCTTCGCGGTCTTTCTCTTCGATCGCCAGGCCCATGGCCACGCGCATGAAGAAGATCTGCGGCAGTTCGAAACGCACGCCATCCTTGTGGATGAAGTAACGGTCGTACAGGGTCTGCAGGCCCAGGTAGGTGAATTGCTGGTCGCGCTCGTGGTTGATCGCCTTGCCCAGTTTTTCCAGGTCGAAGGAGGCCAGCTCAGGGTTCAGCAGCTCGTATTCGATACCCTTGGCGATGTAGGCCGGCAGCGCCTTGGCGTACAGGTCGACCATCTCGTGGTGGGTGGCGCTTTCGGCGACGCCGAGGAAGCCCAGGCCTTCGGCACGCAGGGTGTCCATCAGCAGGCGGGCGGTCACGAACGAGTAGTTAGGCTCGCGTTCAACCAGGGTACGGGCCGTCATCACCAGGGCGGTGTTGACGTCGGTCAGGGCCACGCCGTCGTACAGGTTCTTCAGGGTTTCGCGCTGGATCAGGTCGCCGTCGACTTCTTCCAGGCCTTCGCACGCTTCGGTGACGATGGTGTTCAGGCGGCCCATGTCCAGCGGCGCCAGGCTGCCGTCGGCACGGGTAATGCGGATCGACGGGTGCGCTTGTACCGGCTCTTCGGTGGTACGAACGGCACGTTCCTTGGAACGGGCATCACGGTAGATCACGTAGTCGCGAGCGACTTTCTGTTCGCCGGCACGCATCAGGGCCAGTTCGACCTGATCCTGGATTTCTTCGATGTGGATGGTGCCGCCCGATGGCATGCGACGCTTGAAGGTCGCGGTGACCTGTTCGGTCAGGCGGGCAACGGTGTCGTGGATTCGCGACGAGGCAGCAGCGGTGCCGCCTTCAACTGCGAGAAACGCTTTGGTGATGGCGACGGTGATTTTGTCATCGGTGTAGGGAACGACAGTGCCGTTACGCTTGATCACGCGCAGTTGGCCAGGCGCGGTGGCGGACAGATCCGAATTCGAATCAGCGGCCTGCGGCAAGGTGCCCTGCGGGTTCTCGCGAGTTGTGTCGGTTTGCATGGGGGAGTGTCTCCACATTCTCTATGTTTGTTTGGGCACCATCACGGTGCCCACCGTTCCGTCCTGAAGCACTACAACCGGCGAGCGCCGGGCATAACAACTTCGGGACAGTAGGAAGGGGGCTTTATGGGGCGCCGCTTCCATGCCGAAGTCTTTGGTCTCACGCCTTGGGCCTGAAACCTTGGTCCTTTGCAGGTGACAGTTGGGACTGCAACACCCGTACCGTTTTCACCACTCGGGGCCGAAACACAGTAGCCATCCGCATGCGCGGTTTGGTCTTTCGAAAATACGTTTGGTTCAACCGGACAGAGGCAATAAAAGCGCTTGAAATTGGTGTCTGGTTTGTGTTTGGTTTTTTGCGCAAAACCCTATATCTAGGGTTTTTTTAGCGCCGGGCTACAAGATAATGCGTTTTAGGGGAGGATTGCAACGTACTACCTGTGGATAAACCTGTGCGTAAATTGTGTGTGAAAGAGGGAACCGGCGTGTAGGCCGCGACGCTGCTGGACCGGACCTTTTTTCAGTGATTTTCTGCGATCGAAAACGCTCGGTCGGATTTTTAAGGGCGCGAACCCTATCACAAAAAACCGCGTTGTCCGAACGCATTTACCTGCTTGTGTTCTCGACGGGCGGCGTTTATACATTCGGCTCAGCGTGTATACATATTTGTCCCCCCGAATCATTACAAAAAGACGGGCGGATCCTTCCTTATTAGTGGTTTTGGCAAGCAGAGGTCACCCGTGGAGCAAGAAGCCTGGCAGGTATTGATTGTGGAGGACGACCAGCGACTGGCCGAACTGACCCGCGATTACCTGGAAGCCAATGGCCTGCGGGTGTCGATCGAAGGGAATGGTGCCCTCGCTGCGAACCGCATTATCAAGGAGCAACCGGACCTGGTGATCCTCGACCTGATGCTCCCCGGCGAAGATGGCTTGAGCATCTGCCGCAAGGTCCGCGCCCGTTATGACGGCCCGATCCTGATGCTCACCGCCCGCACCGATGATACCGACCAGATCCTCGGCCTGGACCTGGGGGCTGACGACTACGTCTGCAAACCGGTACGCCCGCGCCTGCTGCTGGCGCGCATCCAGGCCTTGCTGCGCCGTAGCGAAACGCCCGAAGTCGCCCCGGAAAAACAGCGGCGTCTGCAGTTCGGCCCGCTGATCGTCGACAACGCCTTGCGTGAAGCCTGGTTGCAGGGCAACGGCATCGAGCTGACCAGCGCCGAATTCGACTTGCTCTGGCTGTTGGTGGCCAATGCCGGGCGCATTCTCTCCCGGGAAGAAATCTTCACTGCGCTGCGAGGTATCGGTTATGACGGTCAGGATCGCTCCATTGATGTGCGCATCTCGCGCATCCGCCCGAAGATCGGCGATGACCCGGAGCATCCACGGCTGATCAAGACCGTGCGCAGCAAAGGCTATCTGTTCGTTCCCGAGGCTTGCGTAGACCAGACCCTGTGAACTCGATCTTCCTGCGTATCTATGGCGGCATGTGTGCCGCGCTGATTCTGGTGGCGGTGCTTGGTGTGCTGGCGTTGCACCTGCTCAATCAGGTGCGCAGCGAGCAATACCGCGAGCGCCTGGCCCACGGCACCTTTTCGCTGATGGCCGACAACCTGCAACCGATGAACCAGACCGAGCGCCATCGGGCCTTGCTGGTGTGGGAGCGGTTGCTGGGCATTCCGCTGGCGCTGAAGACCTTTGCCGAGACTGACCTCGACCTTACCCAGCGCACCCGTGTGTTGCGCGGCCAGGCATTGGTGGAACAGACCGGCCCGCACGCGGCGAAGGTCTACAAGCTGGTCAGCGACAAGGAACAGTTGATGCTGACCGGGGAAGTGCAGCAGATCAGCGAGCAACTGGCCCGGGCGACCATCTACCTGTTGACCGATGAGCTGGTGCGCACCCCCGTAGCCGATCAGCCCATGCGTCTGGCGCAATTGAAGCAAGACAAGGGCTTTGGCTTCGACCTGCGTCTGGTCACGGTTGACGAGGCGGACATGGACGAAGACCAGAGCCGTCGGGTATCCGAGGGCGACACCGTGATGGCGCTGGGCAAGGAAGGCGATTCGATCCGGGTGTTTGCCGGCATGGTCGGCACGCCGTGGGTCCTGGAAATCGGCCCGTTGTATCAGATGAACCCTTATCCCCCGCAATGGCTGGTGCTGATCGCCGCGCTGGGCCTGACGCTGATCGGTTTGATCGTTTATCTGTTGGTGCGCCAGCTCGAGCGGCGTTTGCGTGGCCTGGAGGCCGCCGCCACGCGCATTGCCCAGGGCAGCCTGGAAACCCGCGTGCCGGCGCGCGGCGCGGACTCGGTGGGGCGGCTGGCTTCGGCGTTCAACGGCATGGCCGAACACTTGCAGCAGTTGTTGGCGATCCAGCGCGAACTGGTGCGCGCGGTGTCCCACGAATTGCGCACGCCGGTGGCGCGCCTGCGCTTTGGCCTGGAGATGATCGGCACGGCCACCACGCCGCAAGCCCTGGAAAAATACTGCCAGGGCATGGACAACGACATCGAGGATCTCGACCGGCTGGTGGACGAGATGCTGACTTACGCGCGGCTCGAACAGGGTTCTCCGGCACTGAACTTCCAGCGGATCGATCTGGATGCCTTGGTCAACCAAGTGATTGAAGAACTGGCGCCGTTGCGTGCCGACGTCACGGTACAGCGGGGTTTGTGCCTGTCGGCCGCCGATAACGACGATGCCTGGGTCGAGGCCGAACCGCGTTATCTGCACCGGGCGATCCAGAACCTGGTGAGCAACGCCATGCGCCATGCGCAATCACGGGTGACCATCAGCTATCAGGTGGGGCAGCAGCGCTGCCGGGTGGATATCGAGGATGACGGGCCGGGGGTGCCAGAGTCGGCGTGGGAGAAGATCTTCACGCCGTTCCTGCGTCTGGACGACAGCCGTACCCGTGCGTCAGGTGGGCATGGGCTCGGGTTGTCGATCGTGCGGCGCATCATCCACTGGCACGACGGGCGTGCGTTGATCGGCAAGAGCAAGAGTCTGGGTGGGGCGTGTTTCAGCCTGAGCTGGCCGCGTAATCAGGAGAAGCGTTGAGATTTTCGGTGAATGTTCAACCGCTTTCGCGAGCAAGCCCGCTCCCACAGTTGACTTGTGTACGACACAAAACCTGTGGGAGCGGGCTTGCCCGCGAAGGGGCCCTGCCAAACACCGAAAATCGTCAGGCCTTGATACTGACCAGACTCAACAACTGCCCATCCTTGACCCCGAACTGCGCATCCAGCTCGGTGCCGTTGCTCCATTCGCGGGACAAATCCGTGAGCAGTCGCAACCGCACCTCACCCGACTCACGCCACTCCAGCACTTCGGCGTGTTCGAAATAAAACCGTTGTTGAACGATCGGATAGAGTGCCTTGAACAGGCTTTCCTTGACCGAGAACGTCAGGGTCACCAGCAAGGCCCGTTGCTCGCGAGGACCGAGCGCCATGCGTTGTAGCTCCGGCGGGTTGAGGATTTCCCCGGCCAGGCGTTCGGCGCGTTCGACATTGAGCAGGTTTTCCAGGTCCATGCCCAGGCCGCGCCAATGGCTTTTGTTCGCGACAATCGCCGCGGCCCGGCCCGTGCTATGAGTGATCGAGCCCGTGATATGAGCAGGCCAGACCGGTGCCCGGTCTTCACCAATGGCCGGAATGACGCTCAAACCTTCCAGGCGCTGTAACGCGGCCCGGGCACACACCCGCCCGGCGAGAAACTCCGCCTGCCGTTTGGCGACAGAGCGCTGAATGCTCGCCGGCACCTCCACTGCGCTGCGCTGAAAGTCATCGCTGGCCAGTCGGGCGCTATCGAAGTGAGTGCTCAACAGAACCGTATTGGGCAGCGCGAACGGCAGCGGCCAATGGTCATCGAGGGGGGTGCAGCAGATGGGCAGGGCGGGGGTTGAATTCATGTCAGGCATTTTGCCGGGTTGGCTTGGGACTGGGTAGTAGCAGATGGCTTTTGTGGTGAGGGAGCTTGCTGTGGCGAGGGGGCTTGCCCCCGTTCGGCTGCGAAGCAGTCGTAAATCCTGCAACCGCGCCCTATCTGGCCCAATGCGATTGCAGGTTTTGGGGTGGCTTCGCCACCCAACGGGGGCAAGCCCCCTCGCCACAGAGGGCGGTGTCAACCAAAGATCTTTTTGAAGAAAGCCTGCATATCCGCCCACGACTTTTCATCCGCCGCCTTGTTGTAGCCAATGTCCGGCCCGCCATGATCGCCATGGCCCAGTCGATCGGCATCCGGGTTGGTGAACCCATGCTTGGCGCCATCGAGGCTGACGAATTCATAGTCGGCGCCGGCCTTGTCCATCTCGCTCTTGAAAGCCGTGATGTTTTCCGGGGTGACGATGCTGTCCAGGGCCCCGTGTTCCACAAGGATCTTCGCCTTGACGCTGCCTGGCGTTGCCGGCGTATGGGTCGCCAACGCGCCATGGAAACTCACCACGCCTGCCAGTGGCACGCCTTGTCTGGCGGCATTGAGCACCACGCCACCGCCGAAGCAGTAGCCGACGGCGGCGATTTTATGCGGATCGGTTTGCGGTTGTTTTTTCAACAGGTCGAGCCCGGCCTGGAACCTCGCGCTGGACACGGCACTGTCCTTGTTCACCGCTTGCATGAACGCCATGGCGTCCTTGGGGTGCTCGGTATTTTTGCCGTCACCGTACATGTCGATGGCCAGGGCGCTGTAGCCCAGGCCGGCGAGATCCCGGGCGCGGCGCTTGGCGTAGTCGTTCAGGCCCCAGAACTCATGCACCACCACGACCCCGGGGCGCGGGCCCTTGAGAGTGTCGTCGTAGGCGAAGTAGCCAATCATTTTCGTGCCGTCGGCGCTTTGGTAGGGGATTTCCCGGGTCTGGATGGCAGCCTGGCTGAGCCCGCTCAAGGCCAGCAGGAGGGCGGCGAAGAACATGCGCATGGTCGGAACTCCTGTTGAAACGTGTCGAAACATTCGGGAAAGGGCGGTTCAGCCCAGGTTCAGAGTGCGTTCAGGGGGAGTTCAGGGCGCGGTGCGTAACCTTGCCCCGTACCCAAAAAACAAACGGCACATGAGGAAACTCCCCAATGACTGCATTCAAAAAACTGCTTCTGGCATTCACGGTTCTGGGCGCTAGCACCGCAGCCTTCGCGTCCGACGACAACTTCGCCAGCCTTACTCTTGGACAGACCAGCGACAAGGTCAAAAAATCCCACGCACTGAACGACAACCTCAATCACCCGAACGCCGATGGTGTGATCGGCAAGGACACCACCTGGGGTGTGCGTCTGGGCCAGCAGAATAGCCAGGGCCGTTACTACGCCACTTACGACAACGTGTCGGGCTCGCACAACGGCATTAAACTGCGTCAGGAAAACCTCCTGGGCAGCTACGATCTTTTCTTCCCGGTGGGCGGCAGCACCAAATTGTTCGGCGGCGCCACGGCGGGCCTGACCAAAATGACCCAGGAGTCGTCAGGTTTCAGCCGCGACAGCGATATCGGCTACGCCATCGGTGGCCAGGTGGGGGTGCTGCAACAGGTTTCGCAGAACACCTCGGTTGAACTGGGTTACCGTTACCTGCGCAGCAACGCCAGCACCGAGATGAGTGAGCGCGGTGGCAGCAAGCAGGGTTCGCTGGACCTGACCAGCAGCGCCCAGACCTACCTGTCCGCCAACTACGCTTTCTGACAAGCGTTTCGTGAGCGGCCTGCGCCGGATCGGTCCGAGTGACTGATCCGGCGTTGCCATGTTAGCTATTGAGGTGCGAAGTTGCGCCTCTGGAGATGTTGAGTTGCCCGGGAGAGTGTTATGAAACTGCTGGTCGTCGAAGATGAAGCGTTGCTGCGTCATCACCTGAAAACCCGCCTGACGGAGAGCGGCCACGTGGTCGAGTCCGTGGCCAACGCCGAGGAGGCGCTGTACCAGACCGCGCAATTCAACTTTGACCTGGCGGTGATCGACCTCGGTCTGCCGGGCATGAGCGGGCTCGACCTGATCCGCCAGTTGCGTTCAGGTGGCAAGACTTTCCCGATCCTGATCCTCACCGCGCGCGGCAACTGGCAGGACAAGGTCGAAGGCCTGGCCGCCGGCGCCGACGATTACGTGGTCAAGCCGTTCCAGTTCGAAGAACTGGACGCTCGCCTGAATGCCTTGCTGCGCCGCTCCAGCGGTTTCACCCAGTCGACCATCGTCGCTGGCCCGCTTTTGCTGGACCTCAATCGCAAACAGGCGTCCCTCGACGAACAACCCCTGGCACTGACCGCGTATGAGTACCGCATTCTCGAATACCTGATGCGCCACCATCAGCAAGTGGTGCCCAAGGACCGCTTGATGGAACAGCTCTACCCGGATGACGACGAGCGTGATCCGAATGTGATCGAGGTGCTGGTCGGCCGTCTGCGCCGCAAGCTGGAGGGGCCGGGCGGCTTCAAGCCGATCGACACCGTGCGCGGCCTGGGCTATCTGTTCAATGAGCGTTGCACTTGATCCGTTCGCTGCGCATTCGCTTGATGCTCGCCGCCACGCTGTTGGCGGTGTTGTTCATGCTGGCGTTGTTGCCGGCGATGCAGGGCGCCTTCAGCCTGGCGTTGCAGGACTCCATCGAGCAGCGTCTGGCATCGGACGTGACCACGTTGATCTCCGCCGCCCGGGTGGAGAACAACAGCCTGCAGATGCCGGCGCAATTGCCCGACGAACGTTTCAACCTCACCGACAGCCGACTGCTCGGCTATATCTATGACCGTGAAGGGCATCTGGTCTGGCGCTCAAAGGCAACCCGGGAAGAACGCATCAATTACAAGCCACGCTATGACGGACGTGGCAACGAGTTTGCGCGCATCCGCGAAGCCAACGGCCAGGAATTCTTCGTCTACGACGTCGAGGTCAAGTTGCTCGGCGGCAAAAGTGCAGCCTTCAGCATCGTGGCCCTGCAACCGGTTCGCGAGTACGAACTGACCCTCGAAGGCCTGCGGGAAAATCTCTATCTGGGTTTTGGTGCGGCACTCCTGGTGCTGTTGGCATTGCTGTGGATCGGCCTGACCTGGGGCTTGCAGGCATTGCGGCGCTTGAGTCAGGAGCTGGACCAGATCGAAGGTGGTACCCGCGAAAGCCTCAGCGAGGAGCATCCCCGGGAATTGCTACGCCTGACCGGCTCCCTCAACCGTTTGCTGCACAGTGAACGTGAGCAGCGCAGTCGCTACCGTGATTCCCTCGATGACCTGGCCCATAGCCTGAAAACGCCACTGGCGGTGTTGCAGGGCGTTAGTGAAGACATGGCCCAGCGTCCGGAGGATCGCGATCAGGCCTGGGTGCTGCAAACCCAGATCGAGCGCATGAGCCAGCAGATCAGCTACCAGTTGCAGCGCGCCAGCCTGCGCAAGAGCGGTCTGGTACGTCATCAGGTGCACTTGCACCCGGTGCTGAAAAGTCTGTGCGACACACTGGACAAGGTCTATCGCGACAAGCGCGTGCACGTTGCGTTCGACCTGCCCGACCCTTGCCATGTACCGATCGAGCAGGGCGCTTTGTTGGAAATGATGGGTAACCTGCTGGAAAACGCCTATCGCTTGTGCCTCGGCGAAATACGCATCAGCGTGCGTGAAACCCTTAGTGGCACCGAGTTGTGTGTCGAGGACGACGGCCCTGGCGTACCGCCGGATCAGCGCGCACGGATTCTCGAGCGCGGTGAGCGCCTGGACCGTCAGCATCCGGGGCAGGGCATCGGTCTGGCAGTGGTCAAGGACATCATCGAGAGCTATAGCGCCCAGCTGACCCTGGGGGATTCACCGATGGGCGGGGCGGCGTTCCGGATTCATTTTCCGGTGGTTTAACCTGGAGTTTGATTGTGCTTCTACTGGCCTCTTCGCGAGCAAGCCCGCTCCCACATTCGACCGCGTTCCCTCTGACGGAACAGGGCCAAATGTGGGAGCGGGCTTGCTCGCGAAGAGGCCAGTGGAGACAGCAAAAACTCGGCCTTGGAAATCAGTGTTCCTGCGCCCGATAAGCCCCCGGTGTCAGCCCGGTCCACTTCTTGAACGCCCGGTGAAACGCCGACGGTTCGGAAAACCCCAATTGCTCGGCGATCTGTTGCAACGACAGGTCGGCGCGGCTCAGGTGGTAAATCGCGATGTCCCGGCGCAACTGGTCCTTCAATTCCTGAAAGCTCGTGCCCTCGTCACGCAAATGCCGGCGCAAGGTTTGCGGGCTGATGTGCAGGTGTGCGGCCACGGCTTCCAGGTCGGGCCAGCGTGAACTGTCTCGGCTCAGCAAGCGGCGTAAACGGCTGCTCAGGCTGTCGCCGTCATCCGGACGCGAAAGCAGGTTTGCCGGGGAGTGCTCAAGAAAATGCTTGAGAGTGCGCTCATCCTGCAACAGCGGCATGGCCAGGTAGCGGCTGTGAAACAACAGGCTGCTCTGAGGGCGTGAAAACTCAAGCGGGCAGGAAAACAGCAGGTCGTACTCGGCGCCGTGTTCCGGTCGGGGGTAGCTGAACGTGGCCTGCTCCAGGCGAATGCGCTGGCCGATCAGCCAACTACCGAAGCGGTGCCAGATCACCAGCAGGGCCTCGGTCAGAAAGTGGTCCGGGTCCCAAAGCTGCGAGTCATCCAGGCTCAGGCGGACCCATTCGTCCTCGTGAGTCAGGGTCAAACGCGGAGTCCCGGGGAATAGGCTATAAAACAATAAGCCGCGATTGAGAGCCTTATCCAGGCTGCGGCAGTGGATCACGGCATGGCACATCATCGCGAAGCTGCCCGGTTTGCTCGGGGCTTGCCCGAAGCCCAGGTACTCGTCGTCCAGTGCCAACCATAAGGCTTGAATCAGTTGGGTGAATTGCTCTGGAGTGATGCGCGCCCGGGGTTCGTCGAGCAACTCGGGGCTGATTCCCAGTTGTTGTAGCAGGCCCGAATAATCGTAGCCGTGCCGACGTGCACCACCCAGGGCGGCGCGGGCGAAATGACTGGCGATGGTGCGTTCGCGCATGGCAGCAGGCCTGACCGTTGAACGACGGATGGTAGCTGGGCACTGCGGGTATGAACAGGGCGGATATCCGCCAAATTGCAGGACGACTTTTAGTGGAAGGGCGGAAATCCGCCACACCGTTGTAACCGCCCGGTGACAGGGAATTCGCTGCAACCCCTGATATCAAAAGGCTTGCAGGGTTTTTACGGAAGGTGGCACGGGCCTTGCGATACAACGAGCAGATGCCTGCCGTTGCGCAGCTCGAAAAAACAAATCCCTCCAGTGCAGGAGGGTTCGCAATTGCGGTGTTGCGGGCAACAGTTGGATGTTGTCACCGGACACCCTTGAGGAACTTTGCAATGACGACTCGTCAGCCACTGTACAAATCCCTGTATTTCCAGGTGATCGTTGCAATTGTCATCGGTGTTTTGCTCGGTCACTTCTATCCGCAGCTCGGTGTGGCGGTAAAGCCGCTGGGTGACGGGTTCATCAAACTGATCAAAATGATCATCGCCCCGATCATCTTCTGCACCGTCGTCAGCGGTATCGCCGGCATGCAGGACATGAAAGCGGTCGGCAAGACTGGCGGTTACGCACTCCTTTACTTTGAAATCGTTTCGACCATCGCTTTGCTGGTGGGTCTGGTCGTGGTCAACGTCGTGCAGCCAGGCGCTGGCATGCACATCGACGTAAGCACCCTGGATGCCTCCAAAGTCGCTACCTACGTAGCGGCTGGTGCTGATCAAAGTGTGATCGGCTTCCTCCTCAACGTGATTCCGGCCACCATCGTTGGCGCATTCGCCACGGGCGACATCCTGCAAGTGCTGATGTTCTCGGTGATCTTCGGTTTCGCCCTGCATCGCCTGGGTGCCTACGGCAAGCCGCTGCTGGACTTCATCGATCGCTTCGCCCATGTGATGTTCAACATCATCAACATGATCATGAAGCTCGCGCCGATCGGTGCCTTCGGTGCCATGGCCTTCACCATCGGTGCCTACGGTGTCGGCTCGCTGGTGCAGTTGGGTCAGTTGATGGCGTGCTTCTACATCACCTGCCTGCTGTTCATCCTGATCGTGCTGGGCTCCATCGCTCGCATGCATGGCTTCAGCGTGCTGAAGATGATCCGCTACATCCGTGAAGAGCTGCTGATCGTGCTCGGCACTTCTTCTTCGGAATCGGTGCTGCCACGCATGCTGGTCAAGATGGAGCGTCTGGGCGCGCAGAAATCCGTCGTGGGTCTGGTGATCCCGACCGGTTACTCGTTCAACCTCGATGGTACTGCCATCTACCTGACCATGGCCGCGGTGTTCATTGCCCAGGCAACTGACACTCACATGGACATCACGCACCAGATCACCCTGCTTGTGGTGTTGTTGCTGTCCTCCAAAGGCGCCGCCGGTGTAACGGGTTCGGGCTTCATCGTATTGGCAGCCACCCTGTCCGCCGTCGGCCACCTGCCGGTTGCCGGCCTGGCGCTGATCCTCGGTATCGACCGCTTCATGTCCGAAGCCCGTGCCCTGACCAACCTGATCGGTAACGCCGTGGCGACCATCGTTGTGGCCAAGTGGGTCAAGGAACTGGACACCGACGTGCTGCAAGCGGAACTGGCCTCGGGCGGTCGCGGCATCGCCGACGAGCCTAAAGACGATGTTTTGGGCCACGTCGAAGGGGCAACCCCGACGAACGCCAAGTAAGCCTTGTTGTAATGAAAAACCCGCTTCGGCGGGTTTTTTCATGCCCGGCGTTTGAGCGTAACGGTCATTGCAAGTGGCGCATAAGGTGATTGCTGCAATGTCGTTGGCTGCCTAGGCTGGAGGCATTGTTAAGGGAGAACGTTCATGCTCGGTCCATTGGCATCACTCAAAGTTCTGGATTTCTCGACACTGCTGCCGGGGCCGTTCGCCTCGTTGCTGCTGGCGGACATGGGCGCCGAAGTGCTGCGCATCGAATCACCGACCCGCCTGGATCTGCTGCGGGTGTTGCCACCCCACGATCAAGGGGTATCGGCCAGTCATGCCTACCTCAACCGCAACAAGCGCAGCCTCGCCCTGGACCTCAAACAGCCTGAGGCGCTGGATGTCATCAAGCAGCTGTTGCAGGACTACGACATCGTGCTGGAGCAATTTCGCCCCGGTGTCATGGAGCGACTGGGCCTGGGGTATGACGTCCTGAAGGCGATCAACCCAAAACTGATTTACGTGTCGATCACCGGCTACGGCCAGACCGGCCCCTACAAGGACCGCGCCGGCCATGACATCAACTATCTGGCCTTGTCCGGGCTGGCGAGTTACACCGGCCGAGCCGACAGTGGGCCTCTGCCGTTGGGCATGCAGGTGGCGGATGT
The DNA here is from genome assembly GCF_053628995.1 of Pseudomonas sp. AP3_22 TE3818. NCBI lineage: Bacteria > Pseudomonadati > Pseudomonadota > Gammaproteobacteria > Pseudomonadales > Pseudomonadaceae > Pseudomonas > Pseudomonas sp. AP3_22 TE3818. The sequence goes on from NZ_JBRJHL010000001.1 coordinate 1,626,075, forward strand.
CGCCGGTGGTTCGCTGCACGGGGTGATTGGCTTGCTGGCGGCGGTCATCGCCCGGCAGCAAACCGGTCAGGGCCAGCACCTGGATGTCAGCATGACCGACTGCGCGTTCAGCCTGAATGCGCTGGCGGGTGCCGGATATCTGGCCTGTGGCGTCGAGCCGGGGCCGGAAAACCAGGTGCTCAATGGCGGCAGTTTTTACGATTACTACCGCTCCCGGGATGGGCGTTGGCTGTCGGTGGGCAGCCTGGAGCCGGTGTTCATGAAGCAGTTGTGCACGGCATTGGGGCTGGAGGAACTGGCTGGCCTCGGCCTGTCACCGCAACCGGCGCACCAGAAACAGCTAAAGGACGCGTTGAGGGTCGAATTTGAAAAGCATGATTTTGCCGAGTTGCGTGCGCTGTTCGCTGAGCTGGATGCGTGCGTCGAACCGGTGTTGAGCCTGGGAGAAGCGCTGTGTCATCCGCAGTTGCAAGCGCGGGAGTTGGTGACCGAGGTGCCGCGGGACGATGGCTCAACCCAGGCGCAGATGGCTTGTCCGCTGAAGTTTTCAGAGGGCTTGCCTGAGCCGAAGCATATCGGCGCGGCGCTGGGGCAGCATACGGATCAGGTGTTAGGGGAGTTGGGGTTTGGTGCTGAGCGGATTGCTGAATTGCGGCGAGCCAAGGTGATTCTCTAGCGTCTGCTTCGGCCTCTTCGCGAGCAAGCCCGCTCCCACATTGGATCTATGCCATACCGGAGGTCCCCTGTGGGAGCGGGCTTGCCCGCGAAGAGGCCAGTACAGCCACCGCAAATCTCGCTACTCGACCCGCATCTCCCCACTGAACACCAAGGTGTTGCGACACCGCCGGCACAGGTACCGCCGCCCTTGCCGCACCAGGCTGTGGCGCTGGGCCGAGAACGGGAAGTCGCTGTCGGCGCACGGGCATTTGTAAATGTAACGAGTCACGCTACGGCGTTTGACGTCATAGGTGTGGCAGCGGTTGGGTGGTAGTTCGTACACGCCGCGCATGATCAACTGCCACTCTTCGCCATGGGGCTGGATGCGGTCGCCGAACAGCTGGTGGGCGATCAGGTGCGCGACTTCATGGGCCACGGTCTGCTTGAGGAAATCCTCGGTATTCTCCCGGTACAGCTGCGGGTTGAAGCGCAGCAGGTTCTCGTGCAAATGCGCGACACCGGCTTTTTGTCCGCGCAGCTTGAGGCTCACCACAGGGCGCTTGAAAGGTCGTTTGAAAAAGGATTCGGCTAGTTGGAAACAGTCTTCGACGCGGGAATTGAGTTGCTCGGGCATGCTTGATGGATCTCCAGAGCGGTCGAGTATGCCGCAACCCTCGGGCCTTGCGAATCACCAGGTCGCCGAATGGTCGTGGGCTTTCTCGTTGCTGAAGAATGAAAAGGCCGCCTCGCGGCGGCCTTTGTCGGCAGTTCTGATTTTCGGTGATGAGCGGCTAATTGGTGTAGACCGGCCCCACGCCGAGTCCCCAGACAATCACAGTGAACGCCATGATGGCGACCAGCACCACCAGGCCTACGGCGAGCACAGAACTTGAAAACAGGAAGCCCTCGTCAGATGGAATGTTCATGAACGTCGGTAAGCCCACATACAGCAAGTACACCGTGTAGCAGATGGCTGCGGTGCCGACGATCATCCCCAGCCACAAGTGCGGGTACAGGGCCGCGAGGCCGCCGATGAACAAGGGGGTCGCGGTGTAGGTTGCAAACGCAATGCAGCGGGCCAGGCTTGGGTTGGCGTCATAGGTGCGGGCCATCCAGTGAATGAATGCGCCCATTACCGCGACACCCCCGAGCATCGCCAGGTACGACATGACCGTCATCCATATCGCGCTTTCTACGGTCAACATCACGGGAGGCCGATTGCCGATGACCCAGCCGACCTGTGTGGTGCCAATAAAGGCAGACACGGCGGGAATGGCCGCCAGGATCAGCGTATGGGTCAGGTACATGTGGCTGATGCTTTCCTCCTGGTCGCCACGGATTTCTTTCCATTCTTGGTCAGGGTGGGTGAAGAGCCCCACTACGTGATGGATCATGCCAGTCACTCCTCTTGTCTTTACCGTCGCCCCCCAGTGGAGCGCCTACGGGCCAATGCGGCCAAGCAAGTCACAGGTCTGAAATTTGTAAGCGACCTTATGTCGCAGTATAGGGAGGAGTTTCCCCGGGTGGAGTAGGGGCTTTAGAGCAAATCGCGCTGTAAACCCCCATGTTAATCGCCACCGGGTCTGTGCCGGGCAGCCCTTTTGGCGTTGCACTTCGCCCTTGAGGCGTTTTTGCGTAAAATGCCCGCCTTTCGTCACACCTCACGGATTTCGCGTCATGGGCACTCTCACGGTCAACCAGAACAAACTGCAAAAGCGCCTTCGCCGACAGGCCGGTGAGGCGGTTGCCGATTTCAACATGATTGAAGACGGCGACAAGGTCATGGTCTGCCTGTCCGGTGGCAAGGACAGCTACACCATGCTCGATGTGCTGATGCACTTGCAGAAGGTCGCGCCGATCAAGTTCGAGATCGTGGCCGTGAACATGGACCAGAAGCAGCCGGGCTTCCCGGAACATGTGCTGCCGGCCTATCTGAAAGAGCTGGGTATCGAGTACCACATCGTCGAGAAAGACACGTATTCGGTGGTCAAGGAGCTGATTCCGGAAGGCAAGACCACGTGCTCGCTGTGCTCGCGCCTGCGTCGCGGCACGCTCTACACCTTTGCCGATGAAATTGGCGCGACCAAGATGGCCCTGGGTCACCACCGCGACGACATCGTCGAAACGTTCTTCCTGAACATGTTCTTCAACGGCTCGCTCAAGGCCATGCCGCCGAAGCTGCGCGCCGACGATGGTCGAAACGTGGTGATCCGCCCGCTGGCCTACTGCAACGAAAAAGACATCCAGGCCTACTCGGACTTCAAGCAATTCCCGATCATTCCGTGCAACCTCTGTGGTTCCCAGGAAAACCTGCAGCGTCAGGTGGTCAAGGAAATGCTGCAGGACTGGGAACGCAAGACCCCGGGCCGTACCGAGAGCATTTTCCGCAGCCTGCAGAACGTGATCCCGTCGCAACTGGCGGACCGCAACCTGTTTGACTTCACCAGCCTCAAGATCGACGAAAGCGCTGCATCGCGCTTCGTCAACGTGGTCAACCTCTGATTAAAACTGTGGGAGCGGGCTTGCTCGCGAATGCGTAGTGTCAGTCGACATCAATGTTGAATGACGCACCGCCTTCGCGAGCAAGCCCGCTCCCACTCAGGTTTTCGTTTCAATCCTCAGGAGAGGGCATGCGTGATTACAAGTGGCTCAATGAATACTGTCTGAACCGCTTCGGTTCAGCGGCTGAACTGGAAGCCCATCTGCCCGTTCCCAAAACCCCGGCGCAATTGCGCAAGATCAGCGACGATCGCTACCTCTCGATGATGGCGCTACGGGTATTCCGCGCCGGGCTCAAGCACAGCCTGGTGGACGCCAAGTGGCCGGCCTTCGAAGAAGTGTTCTTCGGGTTCGACCCGGAAAAAGTCGTGCTGATGAGCGCCGAGCACCTTGAGCGGCTGATGCAGGACACGCGGATCATCCGTCACCTGGGCAAGCTCAAGAGTGTGCCGCGCAATGCGCAGTTCATACTGGACGTGGCCCATGAAAAGGGCAGCTTCGGCGAACTGATCGCCGACTGGCCGGTGACCGATATCGTCGGGCTCTGGACCTTCCTGAAAAAACGCGGGCATCAGTTGGGTGGCCTGTCAGCCCCGCGCTTCCTGCGGATGATCGGCAAGGACACCTTTGTGCCGAGCTACGACGTGGTCGCGGCTTTGAATGCGCAAGACATCATCGACAAGGTGCCGAGCAGTCTGCGCGACCTGGCATTGGTGCAGGACGTGTTCAACCAGTGGCATGTGGAAAGTGGCGGGCGGCCGATGAGCCAGATTTCGATGATGCTGGCCTACACAGTGAATCATTAAGACCGAGTCGCCCCCTTCGCGAGCAAGCCCGCTCCCACATGGGATCTGTGGCGTTCACAAATCCCCCTGTGGGAGCGGGCTTGCTCGCGAGGGCGACTGATCAGGCGACGGAAATCTCGCCTTCACCCGCCAGCTTGCGGTTCAACTGATAACGCCAGCGCACATACAACAGTGCCGAGCAAAACACCGCCAGGCTTGCGCCCATCTCCAGCAAGCCGAAGATTTGCCGGTTCGGGTCATAAGCGGCCAATGCGCCCTTGATGAAATACAGGTTCACCACAAAGCACATCCATGAATGCCCGCGAGGACTGCCGACGATCATGCCCGGCGCCAGTATCAGCAGTGGCACCAGTTCGATCAGCAGAATCACCCATGGCCGGGCGCCATGCAGGTCGGCGATCAGCAGGTAGTAGACGCACAGCAGGCCCACCAACCCCAAAAAGCACAGCAGGCTGATGACGCGCATCGCCCGCACCCGCGGCTCGAGCCAGTCAATGGCGGGGAGAATCTTCGGCTTCCTGGCCACTTCAGCTCTCCAGTTTCTGTGCAGTCTTGGCCAGGCGCATGCCCAGCGCGCGGCACAGAGCCACTTCATGGCTATCCAGGCCGCTTTTGCCGTCGGCACCGGCGTGGTGGCTGGCGCCGTAGGGCGTGCCGCCGCCCTGGGTTTCCAGCAGTGCCGATTCGCTGTACGGCAGGCCGGTGATCAGCATGCCGTGGTGCAACAATGGCAGCATCATCGACAGCAGGGTCGTCTCCTGGCCGCCGTGCAGGCTCGCGGTGGAGGTGAATACGCCGGCCGGTTTACCCACCAGGGCGCCGGTGAGCCACAGATTGCTGGTGCCGTCGAGGAAGTACTTGAGCGGCGCGGCCATATTGCCGAAGCGGGTCGGGCTGCCGAGTGCCAGGCCGGCGCAGTTCTTCAGGTCGTCGAGGCTGGCATACAGCGCGCCTTCGTCGGGAATCTCCGGCGCAACGGCTTCGCACTCGGTGGAAATCGCTGGCACCGTGCGCAGGCGGGCCTCAAGCCCGGCCTGTTCGACACCACGGGCGATCTGCCGGGCCATTTCGTTGGTCGAGCCGCTGCGGCTGTAGTACAGAACCAGAATGTAAGGTGCACTCATGGCAACAGTTCCAGGATCTGCTCCGGTGGACGACCGATGACGGCCTTGTCACCGACTTCGAGAATCGGTCGCTCCATCAGTTTCGGGTGAGCGGCGATGGCGGCGATCAATTGCGCTTCGCTCAGGCTGCCGTCGGCCAGATTGAGGGTCTTGTACTCGTCCTCGCCGGTGCGCAGCAGTTGCCGCGCGCTGATCCCCAGCTTGCCCAGCAGGTGCTGGATTTGCGTGGCGTCCAGCGGAGTGTCCAGGTAACGCACCACGGTCGGGGTCAGGCCACGGGCTTCAAGCAGTTCGAGCGCACCGCGGGATTTCGAGCAGCGCGGGTTGTGATAAAGCGTCAGATCGGTCATGAGCGGGTCGCATCTTGCGTAAGGTGGCAGCTATTCTAACTGTGCAGCGCGCAATCCAGAACCGTGAGAGGCGATGGGTCGCAGGCGCATTCAATTTTTGACAAGGAACACGACATGACAAGGCGACTGGCAGCAGCATTGGCGATCATCGGAGCGTTGATGCTGGGGGGCTGCGGGAATGACTATGGCATCGACCAGGACGGCCACAAGATCGCCGCCGATCGACTGGATGGCAAATGGCTGGTACTCAACTACTGGGCAGAATGGTGCGGACCCTGCCGTACCGAAATCCCGGAGTTGAACACCCTGGCCGAACAACTCAAGGACAAGAAAATCGGTGTGTTCGGGGTTAACTTCGACAACGTCCAGGGGCAGGAACTGAAGGGCGCGAGCGAGAAACTGGGGATCAAGTTCACGGTGTTGGCCCAGGACCCTGCCGAATTGTTCGAATTGCCGCGCAGCGAGGCATTGCCGGTGACGTACATCATCGATGACAAGGGCAAGGTGCGTGAGCAGTTGATGGGTGAACAGACGGCGGCGGGGGTGATGGCCAAGCTTGAGGCGTTGCAGGCGAAGAATTGATCAGAGGATTGTATTTACTGCTGGCGAGCGGGCTTTTTGTGGCGAGGGGGCTTGCCCCCGTTCGACTGCGTAGCAGTCGTAAACCGTGAATCTGATTAAGCGCTGTGGCTGAGTTTAGGGCTGCTTCGCAGCCCAGCGGGGGCAAGCCCCCTCGCCACAGGTATCACCTGGATTGGAACGGGGGCGATCAACCTTCCTCAAGCCACCAACGCAGCGGCTTGCCTTCGGCTGGCCAGAAGCGGATCTGCTCGATCGGGGAGACGTCCCAGCGCTGGACGTTTTCCAGGGCCTGCAGGAAGCGTTTTTCCTGCTCCATCAGCGCCGGCGCGCACAGTTTGCGGGTGCTGCCGATTTTGCCGAAGGTCAGTTTGTCGCCCTCCAGGGTGTACGGCGCGAACCAGTGGTTGCAGCCGCCATTGCCGTAGGCCCGGCCATCTTCACCGAGCGTGATGGTCAGGTGGCTGTAGTCCATCAGCGGCCGCTCGCCGATCCACTCCAGGATGTAGCTGCGATTGTGTTCAAGCTGCACCGGCTCGGCGGCGCAGCCCAGCAGGCTGGCACCGGCCATCGCGCTCAGGGCGAGGCGTTTCATCACGCAGGCTCCTGGCATTTCGGGCACAGGTGTTTCTCGCCGACGGTGGTCCAGCCCAGCTCGGCAATGCGCGCGGTGGCGGCAGGTTTTTCGGCCTTGTTGCCCAGCTTGGCGTCGACGGCGAACTCGAAGCTCAGCGCTTTGGCGCAGCTGTCGCAGTTCACTTGCCAGGTATGGATCGCCAGTTCGCCGAACACCGGGCCGCTGGCCACCGCGACCCATTGGCCGGGCGGATTGATCAGGTGGCGAACCGTTTCGACGGTCAGGCGCATGGACAAGTCCTTGGCGCCCTTGAGGGTCACGACCAGCACGTCGTTGTTGCGAATCGAGCCACCGTTGCCGGTGACCTGATAACGCCCCGGCACCAGGGCACGGCATTCGGTGAGGGTGTGTTGCGGGTTCATCAGGCTGTAGCGGAAATCGTGTTCGACCATGGGTCCTCCAAATATGCGCGATATGCTAGCACGGGCTTGCATGCCGCATCGCGCAGGCCGATGACCTTCGATCCGTTTCAGTCTCCCGTGACCAGGTTTTCCGGCGTGCCCGCCACCCAGGCGACGATGTTGCGCAACGTGGTGGCGGCAATCGCGTCCAGTGCTTCGTGGGTCAGAAAGGCCTGGTGCGCGGTGACGATCACGTTAGGAAAGGTCAGTAACCGGGCCAGCACATCGTCTTGCAGCGGCAGGTCGGAGCGATCCTCGAAGAACAGTTGCGCCTCCTCCTCATACACGTCCAGCCCCAGATAGCCGAGGCGACCGTCTTTCAACGCGTCGATCAGCGCCGGAGTGTCCACCAGGCCGCCACGTCCGGTATTGATCAGCATCGCGCCGGGCTGCATGTGCGCCAGTGATTCACGGTTGATCAAATGCTTGCTCTGCTCATTGAGCGGGCAGTGCAGGCTGATGATCTGCGATTCGGCCAGCAGTTGTGGCAGGCTCAGGTAGCGCGCGCCCAAGGCTTCGACCTGCGGGTTGGGGTAGGGGTCATAGGCCAGTAACTGGCAGCCAAAACCGTTCATGATTTTGGCGAAGGTGGCGCCGATCTGCCCGGTGCCGACTACGCCGACCGTCTTGCCCACCAGGTCGAAACCGGTCAGCCCCTGCAGCCTGAAATCCCCTTCGCGGGTGCGGTTGTAGGCGCGGGGCAAGCGGCGGTTGAGTGCGAGGATCAGCGCTACTGCATGTTCGGCCACGGCGTGGGGCGAATAGGCCGGGACGCGTACGATGGCCAGTCCCAGGCGTTTTGCCGTTGGCAAGTCGACGTGGTTGTAACCCGCCGAGCGCAGGGCGATCAAGCGCGTGCCTCCAGCGGCCAGGCGCTCGAGCACTGCCGCGCTGAGGTCATCATTGATGAACGCGCAGACCGCTTCATACCCTCGGGCGAGCGCTACCGTGTCGAGGCTCAGGCGCGCCGGCTGAAATTGCAGCTCGATGCCGGCCGGTTGCCCGGCCGCGAGAAAGCTGTCGATGTCGTAGTTCTGGCTGCTGAAAAGAATCGTACGCATGATTTCCTCTTTGCCTCGTTCTTGTAGGAGCCGGCTTGCCGGCGATGAGGGCCTCAAAGACTGCGGTGGGTTTCAAGTCCTCATCGCTGGCAAGCCAGCTCCTACAGAGTAGGTGGTGAGCTTACGCTGATATTTGATTCCCGCGATTGCGCTGCATCAAGCGTTCATTCGCGCGTGGGCTGCCAGGCGATTGATCGCCCGGTCGAGCTCGTCCAGTGCCACGCTGGCTTTCGGATCCTGTTGCTTGAGCAGGGTTTCGCTGCGTTGGCAGGCCGCACGCAATTGCGGTACGCCGCAATAGCGCGTCGCGCCATGCAGCCGATGGACCCGTTCGATCAGGGCGTTGTGGTCATTGCTCTGCTGAGCCAGACGGATGGCTTCGCGGTCCGCCTCCAGGGAGGCGAGCAGCATCGCCAGCATGTCTGCGGCCAGATCAGCCTTGCCGGCGGCCAGGCGCAATCCTTCCTCGTGGTCGAGCACCAACAGGTCATGGGCGCCGCCGTGCCCATCGCCGGAGCGCTCCGGGCTGTGATTGCGCAGTGCCAGGCCGCTCCACTTCAGTACCACCTGAGCCAATTGTCGTTCACTGATCGGTTTGGTCAGGTAGTCGTCCATCCCACTTTGCAGCAGTGCGCGTTTTTCGTTGGCCATGGCGTGGGCGGTGAGGGCCACGATCGGCAACGGCGTGCAATGCCGTTCGCTTTCCCACTGGCGAATCGCCTCGGTGCTCTGGCGGCCGTCCATGCCGGGCATCTGCACGTCCATCAATACCAGATCGAATGTCTCGTTCTGTACCGCCTTGACGGCGGCATAACCGCTTTCCACCGCGAGCACCTTGGCGCCCATGTCTTCGAGCAGGGTCTGCACCAGCATCAGGTTGGCCGGATTGTCATCGACACACAGTACCTTCGGTGCACGGCTGGACACCGGTTCGCCCGGCTCGCTGCGCATCGGGCGCGGGCTGACCAGGTCAGACAGGGAACGTCGCAGCTTGCGGGTACAGGCCGGTTTCGCCTGGAGCTGGCTGTGGGGGTTGGGCACGGAAAGGTGGAACAGCGTCTGCTCCGTGGTCGGGCACAGCACCAGCACTTTGCAGCCAAGGTGTTCGAGGTCCCAGATGTGCTGGTTGAGGCGTTCCGGCGGCATGTCGTTGCTGGTGATGCCGAGCACGGCGAGGTCGATCGCCTGATCGGTCTGGTGGGCGGCGGTGACGCCATTGGTCAGGCTTTCCAGGGTATTGAACGGCGTGGTGCTCAGACCGCAGTCTTCCAGTTGATGCTGCAACGCCTGCCGGGCCAGTTCGTGGTTTTCCAGCACCGCTACCCGGCGCCCGAGCAGAGGCGCGGCGGGCAGGTCTTCGGCATCGTCACGGGTTTTCGGCAGGCTCAGGCTGATCCAGAACTCCGACCCTTCCCCGGGCGTGCTGTCGACGCCGATCTCGCCGCCCATCTGTTCGATCAGGCGCTTGGAAATCACCAGGCCCAGGCCCGTGCCGCCGGGTTGCCGCGACAGCGAGTTGTCGGCCTGGCTGAAGGCCTGGAACAGGGCGCGCACGTCCTGGTTGGACAGACCGATGCCGGTGTCCTGAATGCTGATGCGCAGTTGCACGGTGTCTTCGTGCTCTTCTTCGAGCATGGCGCGGGCGACGATGGTGCCTTCGCGGGTGAACTTGATCGCGTTGCTCACCAGGTTCGTCAGGATCTGCTTGAGCCGCAGCGGGTCGCCGACCAGGGACAGCGGCGTGTCCCGGTACACCAGGCTGACCAGTTCCAGCTGCTTGGCGTGGGCGGCGGGGGCGAGGATGGTCAGGGTGTCCTGCAGCAGGTCGCGCAGGTTGAACGGAATATGGTCGAGCACCAGCTTGCCGGCCTCGATTTTCGAGAAGTCGAGAATCTCGTTGATGATGCCCAGCAGGCTGTCGGCGGATTTTTCGATGGTACCCAGGTAGTCGAGCTGGCGTGGGGTGAGCTCGCTTTTTTGCAAGAGGTGGGTGAAGCCGAGAATGCCGTTGAGCGGTGTGCGGATTTCATGACTCATGTTGGCCAGGAACTCGGATTTGATCCGGCTCGCTTCCAGGGCTTCCTTGCGCGCCAGGTCCAGCTCGATGTTCTGGATTTCAATGGTTTCCAGGTTCTGGCGCACGTCTTCGGTGGCCTGGTCGATGCTGTGCTGCAATTCTTCCTGGGCGTTTTGCAGGGTGCCGGCCATGCGATTGATGCCGGAGGCCAGTTCGTCCAGCTCCTGGCTGCCGAGGGGCGGCAAGCGGGTTTCCAGATGGCCGTCCTTGAGTTGCGCCACGGCCTGCTTGATCTGGCTCAGTGGCCGGTTGATCGTGCGACCCATGCGCAGGGCCAGCAGTGCCGCACCTGTCAGTCCGGCTGCGATCAACATCAGGCTGGCGAACAGACTGCGGTAACCGCGCAACAGCATGCTGTTATGGGACAGCTCCAGTTCGACCCAGCCCAGCAGGCGGTCGGCTTCCTCGGGAATCACGTCTCCGGCCAGGTTGCGGTGTTTGCCGAACACCGGCAGCAGATAGCGGGTCGCATCGTTACCACTGCGGCGCAGCATCTGCATGCCACTGCCGGAAGGCGTCTGGTTGAGCATGGTCGGGCCGGCGTGGGCCAGCAACGTGCGGTCAGGAGCCAGGAAGGTCACGGCCCGTACGTCGGTTTGTTCCAGGGCCTGGGTGGCGATGCGTTCGAGCAGTTCGTTGTCCTGATGGCCCATGGCTGGCGCCGCCAAGGGAGCCAACTGCTCGGCGATCATTTCTCCGCGCTGCATGAGTTGGGTTTGCAGGTCAGCCTGTTGCATCCAGGTAAAATACCCTCCCAGCACCAACGCCATCAGGCTGGTCGGCAACAGGGTCAGCAACAGCACGCGGCCTTTGATTCCCAGTTTCTTGAGCACGCATCTCTCCTGCATCCCGCTATTCATAGACCTGCACGAATATCCGCCATGCAGCACTTGCGCAGTGTAGCGATTTGCTCGCGGGCAATCTTCGTAAAAATGGTGCTGCCATTCGTCGGCCCGCGCAGCTCATTGGTACTACAGCCAAGCGGTGGGTTGCCCCTGGCGAAGCAATCTTGAATAATCAATTCAACTGAGAATTGTTTGCAGATAGTCATGACTCCCATCACTGCCAGCCTCCCCCGAATCCTGTCCATCGAAGACGACCTCGTGCTGGGCGCCTACGTGCATGAGCATCTGGACCGCAGCGGCTTCCAGGTGACCTGGTGCCAGAACGGCCAGGAAGGCCTGGACATGGCCCGGCGGCAACCTTTCGACGTGGTGCTGATGGATATTCTGCTGCCGGGCATGGACGGTCTGGCGGTACTGACCCAATTGCGCCAGAGCCATACCACCCCGGTGTTGCTGATGTCGGCCCTCGGTGCCGAGGCCGACCGCATCAGCGGCTTTCGCCTGGGGGCCGACGATTACCTGCCAAAGCCCTTCAGCATGGTGGAATTGCGGGTGCGTATCGAAGCCATTCTGCGGCGGGTGGCCCTCGACCGCCGTCCCGTCCCCGCGGTGCCAGCCCCTTCGATGGACAGCCTGCGTTTCGACGATGAAAGCTTCGAGGTGTTTTATGGCGAACAGGCGGGCGGGCTGACCCGCAGCGAGTATCGATTGCTGGAGACACTGCACCGCAGCGCCGACGAAGTCTTGAGCAAAGCCTTCCTTTATCAGCAGGTGCTGCAGCGCGGTTACGCGGCGCATGATCGCAGTCTCGACATGCACATCAGCCAGATCCGCCGCAAGCTCAAGGCCATTGGCTACACCGAGCGCGAAGTGCGCACGGTCTGGGGCAAGGGCTACATACTGAGCGCCGCCGATGAAATGTAACTTGCCGGGCAGGCATTCGCTGTTCTGGAAGCTTGCTTGCCTATTGGTGGCGTTCTGTCTGCTGATGATCTGGCTCAGTTGGTCCTGGGGCCGCTACATGGAAGTGCGCAACCAGTTCCTCTCGGATGAAGCGCGGGGCACCCTGACACGCTATGCCGCCGAGGCCGAGCAGGCATGGCAACAGACGCAGAGCGCGGGTGTCGATGAATGGTTGCAAGGCATGCATCAGCGGGAAAAAGGCTGGGTGGGTGTCATCGGCGCGGATTTGCAGTCCTTGAGCAACCAATCGCTGACGGACAAGGAAGTCGAACGCCTGACTTTTTTGCGCGGCCTGGATTGGCCCGTCCACAAGAAGGGCCGGCCCTGGATGCGTGTGCCGTTTCCCGGTGACCCTTCCGCCGGCAGCCTGGTGATCGAGTTGCCCGAGCGCTTCGTTCCCGGGCACTACCGGCTGTTCTGGCGAGTGATCACCAACGGGCTGATTCCGGGATTGTTCACCCTGTTGCTGTGCGTCGGGCTGTACCGCCTGCTGGTGGTGCCGCTCAATCACTTGCGCGCGCAGGCCAATGCCTGGCGTGCCGATCAACTGAACGTAAGGCTCTCGAGCCGGACCACCAATCGTTCGGATGAACTGGGTGAGCTGGGAAGGGCGTTCGATCACATGTCTGAACGCCTGCAAAGTACCGTGGCGTTGCAGCAGCAACTGCTGCGCGACCTGTCCCACGAATTGCGTACGCCCCTGAGCCGCTTGCGGGTGGCCAGTGAAAGTGAGCAGGGGCTGGAGCTATTGCGCGAACGCATCGGCCGGGAGGTCGATGGCATGCAGCGCCTGGTGGAAGACACGCTGCAGCTCGCCTGGCTGGACACCGAGCGCACCCGCTTGCCCGACGAAGCGATCCAGATCCAGGCGCTGTGGGAGATGCTCACGGAGAATGCTTGCTATGAAAGCGGTTGGCCTGATACTCGGCTGCAATGCACGGTGGATGCATCCTGCTGGGTTCGAGGACACCTCAACACCCTGGCCCAGGCCCTGGAAAACATTCTGCGCAATGCGATTCGGCATTCGCCCAGCGGTGGCGTTGTTCATCTCGGCGGACGGCGTGATGGTGATTACTGGCACCTGTGGCTGGAAGATCAGGGGAGTGGCGTGGCGGAAGAGGATCTGGAGCGGATTTTCCTGCCCTTCACCCGACTCGACGGCTCACGGCCGGGGGACGGTGGGTTTGGCCTGGGGCTGAGCATCGCCAGGAACGCGGTGCAGCGTCAAGGCGGAAAGCTTTGGGCGCAGAACACCGGGACCGGGTTGCGGATGAATATGCGGTTGCTGATTCATGCGTCGCCGGTTTAACCAGTGATGTTAAGAATTTTGCTTTGAGATAATTTGCAACATCATTCCCTGTGTAAAATTCTCAAGGTTTAAAGTTGGGTGGCGATATCTAACTTGAGAATAAAATTCAGGGGGATATTTGATGCATATTAATTACCCGGCCTTGTCGATGAAATCAGATGCCTATTTCATCAAGAACCCTCTTGAGGTGACTAACAGTTACACCAAGACGAATGCCGATGATGCTGTTGATGTCTTGAAACTTAATGACAAGCTTTCACTTCAAGCGCTGAAGGATTCGCTCAAGGGGTATGATTTTACGTCAGTCAGTACTTATGAACTTGCCATGGTTGGCTCCTTGCTTCGTGAGAGCGGTCTGATAGATAAATATGTATCGATCATTTTTACTTCAGGCAGTATGGCGACGGATGAAAATGGCCATCAAGCTGGAGCACACGTTAAGTTCAACGCGATAGCCATGCTCAATCAGATGCTAGAGGACAGGCTGTCGCATGGCACCACCGAAGCCGCTGGCTTCCATGAGTTCACCAAAGGCCTGATTCGAGCAAATCATGTCTTGGGCGCGCTCTCCTATTTTGCGAACTCGGTTCAAAGCGACCTATCCGTCAGCATTCAAGCTTGAGATCACAGGTGCCCAGGAGCAGAGCCGATGGGCACCGGCAATCTTACGGCTTATCGTCCATAGCGCGTAGTGCCGGAATAACCCCTGGCTACGTTATGCTCGTTTACATGGCGAACCCGATAGGTACCTAGCGCTCCAAGTGTGGAAGCAGTGCTGCGGCTGCCACCGTCAACGTGCTTCCAAATTGAACCATCCAGTTTTTCAATTACAAGATCAGGTGGGGAACCAAGCCCCAAGCCCGTAATGGTGGAAGTGATATTTGCTTGTCGACAACCATTTGCACTCGTGATGGTGAATGGTCCCTGCACAACTACCTGTGAATTGGCAGGTACGATTCCACTATAGGTGTTTTGAATATAAATGCATGCGGCAGAAGTTTGGCCACTCGCAAGTATCAGGGCGGCGAAGGGTAGGGCAAGTAAAGTTTTCATTTATTTTTTTTCTTCCTTGAATAAGTCAATTTTTGCAAAGTGAAGGCGTGAGCGTCGCGTAGCCACTGGCGCGTAGCCCCGCACCCTATGCTCAGTCAGACTTCTTGTTTGACTAAGCATTGAAAAAGATTATCCGCAACTTCTGGTGTGCACTAGTTCATGCATGCCGTTGCAGGGTGCGGGAAGTTTCCGATGAGCACATTCTTTTTTCCTACAGAAACGTGCATTGTCTGACGGCGATTTGTTACCTCTCGTTTTTCTGGACGTGATGGAAAGCTACGGCAGATGTCCGGGGCTTGCCCCCCCCCCCGACCAAACACTCACATCATCGCCAGATCGGCCCTTATTCCCATAAACCATAAGCACCACACTTTGCGTGATATGGCCTGAGAACGTTTGCCGGTATGATAGGCGCCCCCGCAGTCTGGATTGCGAATACGCCATGACCTTGCAGTACCCAACCATCGCCGATTGCGTCGGCAACACTCCGCTGGTCCGTTTGCAGCGCCTGCCCGGCGCCACCAGCAATACCCTTTTGCTCAAGCTCGAAGGGAACAACCCGGCGGGTTCGGTCAAGGACCGTCCGGCGCTGTCGATGATCACTCGCGCCGAGCTGCGCGGGCAGATCCATGCCGGCGATACGCTGATCGAAGCGACCTCGGGCAACACCGGGATCGCCCTGGCCATGGCCGCGGCGATCAAGGGTTACAAGATGATCCTGATCATGCCGGACAACTCCAGCGCCGAACGCAAGGCGGCCATGACCGCCTATGGCGCCGAGCTGATCCTGGTCAGCCAGGAACAGGGCATGGAAGGCGCCCGTGACCTCGCGCAGAAGATGGAAGCCGAAGGTCGCGGCAAGGTACTGGATCAGTTCGCCAACGGTGACAACCCCGAAGCGCACTACACCACCACCGGCCCGGAAATCTGGCGCCAGACCGAGGGCACCATCACCCATTTCGTCAGCTCCATGGGCACCACCGGGACCATCATGGGCGTGTCGCGCTACTTGAAAGAGCAGAACGACAACGTGCAGATCATCGGCCTGCAACCGATGGAAGGCTCGGCGATCCCGGGCATCCGCCGCTGGCCCCAGGAATACCTGCCGAAGATCTACCAGGCTGACCGCGTGGACCGGATCGTCGACATGGCCCAAAGCGAAGCCGAAGACGTGACCCGTCGGCTGGCCCGCGAAGAAGGCATTTTCTGTGGCGTGTCCTCGGGCGGTGCCGTGGCGGCAATGCTGCGCCTGTCCAAAGAAGTTGAAAACGCGGTGATCGTCGCGATCATCTGCGACCGTGGCGACCGTTATCTGTCGACCGGCATTTTCGACGCGCCCAACTGATGGCCAAGCATGAAAGAGGCCTGCGCTTCCAGCCCACCGGTGGCAGCAAGGCCCCGCAAATCCCGACCGGCAAAAAGCAGCGCCTGACCATCGAGCGCCTGGCCAATGACGGTCGCGGCATCGCGTTTTTCGAAGGTCGCACCTGGTTCGTCATCGGCGCATTGGCCGGTGAAGAGATTGAAGCGCGTGTGCTCGGTGCCCACGGCAAAGTGGTCGAGGCGCGCACCGAACGGGTGTTCAAGGCCAGCGAATTGCGCCGCCCGGCACCGTGCGCCCATGCCGGCCGTTGCGGCGGTTGCAGCGTGCAGCATCTGCCTCATAACGAACAACTTGCCCTGAAACAGCGCATGCTCGCCGAGCAGTTGTCGAAGGTCGCGGGCGTCGAACCCGAAGAGTGGGCGCCGCCTTTGAGCGGTGCGGAATTCGCCTACCGGCGTCGCGCCCGCGTGGCGGTGCGCTGGGACATGAAGGCGAAAAAGCTCGAAGTCGGGTTCCGTGCCGCCGGCAGCCAGGACATCGTTGGCATCGATGATTGCCCGGTACTGGTACAGCCCTTGCAACCGATCATGGCCCGCTTGCCTGAAATGCTGCGGCGCTTGAGCAAACCTCAGGCACTGGGGCACGTGGAGTTGTTCAGCGGCTCGACGCTGGCGGTTTTGCTGCGACACATGGCGCCGTTGTCGGAAAGTGACATGACCATCCTCAAGGATTTCTGCGCGCTCCATGAGGCCCAGTTGTGGCTGCATGGCGACGGTGAACCGCAACCGGTCGAGGCCGATCAGTCGCTGGGCTATCGTCTTGAACAGTGGGACCTGGAACTGGCTTACCGACCTGGGGATTTCATCCAGGTCAACGCCGGCGTCAACGAAGCGATGGTCGCCCAGGCGCTGGACTGGTTGAAGCCGACGGCGGATGAGCGCGTACTCGATCTGTTCTGTGGCCTGGGCAACTTTGCCTTGCCGCTGGCCAAGGCCGCTCGCGAAGTGGTGGCCGTGGAAGGTGTGCAGGTGATGGTCGACCGGGCGGCGGCGAATGCCGCTAGCAATAATCTGCATAACGCGAAGTTTTTTCAGGCCGATTTATCCCAGCCTTTGACGGACGCCGAATGGGCCGCCGAAGGCTTTTGTGCGGTACTCTTGGACCCACCGCGTGACGGTGCTTTCGAGGTTGTGCGCAAGCTCAAGACCCTGGGCGCCGAGCGGTTGGTGTATGTGTCCTGCAACCCGGCAACGCTGGCGCGCGACACGGTCGAATTGATCAAGCAGGGCTACCGGTTAAAACGTGCCGGGATTCTCGATATGTTTCCTCAAACGGCACATGTCGAGGCCATGGCGTTATTTGAAGCGAGCTAGGATGCTCGTCTGGTCCGACTGGCCCGCCCGTGCAGCCGCGCACCGAGCCCGACGTGGGCGCACCGGCAACGAAGGTCAGCGATTTGACGCATTGAATCTGCGTCGTAGGGAAGGTAAGCAAGATGGTACAGGTGAGAGCACACCAGCCGATCAACACCGACGGCAGTATCAATCTCGAGGCTTGGCTCGATCACGCGGTGAGTGTCGATCTGGCACTGGATCGCGAAGCCTTGAAGGAAGCCTGCGAGTACGCTCGCGAGGCCGAACAACAAGCCAATGCGGCACAGAATCTGTGGTCGGAAGGTAACTCGACTTTCCGTACCGGACTTGAGATCGCCGAGATCCTCGCCGATCTCAAACTCGACCAGGACTCCCTGGTCGCTGCGATCCTGTATCGAGGCGTGCGCGAAAATCAGATCAAGTTGCCGGCGGTCAGCCAGCGCTTCGGTCCGGTGGTGGCCAAACTCATCGATGGCGTGCAGCGCATGGCCGCGATCAGCGACAGCCTGAGCCCGCGTAAATCCCTGGTGCTGGGCACCCAGGGCCAGGTTGAAAACCTGCGCAAGATGCTGGTGGCCATGGTCGATGACGTTCGCGTCGCCCTGATCAAGCTGGCCGAACGCACATGCGCCATCCGTGCGGTGAAAACCGCCGATGACGAAAAGCGCAACCGCGTGGCCCGTGAAGTCTTCGACATCTATGCGCCACTGGCCCACCGCCTGGGTATCGGCCACATCAAGTGGGAACTGGAAGACTTGTCCTTCCGTTACCTGGAGCCGGAGCAGTACAAGCAGATCGCCAAGCTGCTCCATGAGCGGCGACTGGATCGCGAGCGCTTCATCAGCGACGTGATGAGCCAGCTGAAAAACGAATTGCAGGCCACCGGCGTCGATGCCGACATCAGCGGCCGGGCCAAACACATTTATTCGATCTGGCGCAAAATGCAGCGCAAGGGTCTGGAGTTCAGCCAGATCTACGACGTGCGTGCCGTTCGCGTGCTCGTGCCGGAAATGCGCGATTGCTACACCGCGCTCGGCATCGTCCACACCCTGTGGCGGCACATCCCGAAAGAGTTCGACGACTACATCGCCAACCCCAAGGAAAACGGCTATCGCTCGCTGCACACGGCGGTGATCGGGCCTGAGGGCAAGGTGCTGGAAGTGCAGATCCGCACCCACGCGATGCATGAGGAAGCCGAGCTCGGCGTGTGCGCGCACTGGCGCTACAAGGGGACCGACGTCAAGTCCGGTTCCAATCACTACGAAGAGAAAATCTCCTGGCTGCGTCAGGTGCTGGAGTGGCACGAAGAACTGGGCGACATCGGTGGCCTGGCCGAACAGCTGCGAGTCGATATCGAGCCCGACCGGGTCTATATCTTCACCCCGGACGGTCACGCCATCGACTTGCCGAAGGGCGCGACGCCGCTGGACTTCGCCTACCGCGTACACACCGAAATCGGCCACAACTGCCGTGGCGCCAAGATCAACGGGCGCATCGTGCCGCTCAACTACAGCTTGCAAACCGGTGAACAGGTCGAAATCATCACCAGCAAGCACGGCACCCCGAGCCGTGACTGGCTGAACCCGAACCTGGGGTACGTCACCACGTCGCGGGCACGGGCGAAGATTGTTCACTGGTTCAAGCTGCAGGCTCGCGACCAGAACGTCGCGGCCGGTAAAACCCTGCTTGAGCGCGAGCTCAATCGCCTCGGTCTGCCGGCGGTGGATTTCGACAAGCTGGCCGACAAGGCCAACATGAAAACCGCCGAAGACCTGTTCGCCGCCCTTGGTGCCGGCGACTTGCGTCTGGCGCAACTGGTCAACCTGGCGCAGCAACTGGTCGAGCCGGAGCGCGGCAACGAACAGCTGGAACTGATTCCACGCAAGGCCACCGGCTACAAACCGGGTAAGCGCGGCGATATCCAGATCCAGGGTGTCGGCAACCTGATGACACAAATGGCTGGCTGCTGCCAGCCGTTGCCGGGCGATGCCATCGTCGGCTACATCACTCAGGGCCGCGGTGTGAGCATTCACCGCCAGGACTGCGCCTCGGTGCTGCAACTGGCCGGGCGCGAACCCGAGCGGATCATCCAGGTCAGTTGGGGGCCGGTACCGGTGCTCACCTATCCGGTGGACATCGTCATCCGCGCCTACGACCGTTCCGGTCTGCTGCGTGATGTGTCGCAAGTACTGCTCAACGAGCGGATCAACGTGCTCGCGGTCAACACTCGTTCGAACAAGGAGGACAACACCGCGCTGATGTCCCTGACCATCGAGATTCCGGGGCTGGATGCATTGGGGCGGTTGTTGGGGCGGATTTCCCAGTTGCCGAACATCATCGAAACGCGGCGTAACCGTACGCCATAAAACGGGAGCGCTTTACTGTAGGAGCGAGCTCGCTCGCGAAGAACCGGAGGGCGACGCGTTCATTCAGAATGCACGCGTCATCGTTAACGTCCATCGCGAGCAAGCTCGCTCCTACAGGGAGCGGGCAGAGATTGATCGATGTATTCACTTGAAGACCTGCTGCACCTGATGAACCGCCTGCGTGACCCGCAGTACGGTTGCCCATGGGACATCAAGCAAACGTATGCCACCATCGTCCCGCACACCCTTGAGGAAGCCTACGAAGTCGCCGACGCGATCGAGCGCGGTGACTTCGATCACTTGCAGGGCGAGCTGGGCGATCTGCTGTTCCAGGTGGTGTATTACAGCCAGATGGCTCGCGAAGAAGGGCGCTTCGAGTTCGCCGGCGTAGTCGACAGCATTACCCGCAAACTGATCCGCCGTCATCCCCACGTGTTCCCCTCCGGTGACCTGTATGCGCCTCTGGATGTCCCGCGCCTGAGTGAAGAGCAGGTCAAGCAGCGCTGGGAAGAGATCAAGGCCGAAGAGCGCGCGGAGAAATCTTCGGCACCCGAGCAGTTGTCGTTGCTCGATGATGTCCCTGCTGCATTGCCGGCGCTGTCGCGCTCGGCAAAATTGCAGAAGCGCGCGGGGCAGGTCGGCTTCGACTGGCCGGACGCCTTGCCGGTGCTCGATAAAGTGCGTGAGGAGCTCGATGAAGTGCTCGAAGCCATGTCGGAAAACGATCCCGAAGCCGTGGCCGACGAGATCGGCGACTTGCTGTTTTCCGTGGTCAATCTGGCGCGGCATCTCAAGGTCGATCCGGAAACCGCACTGCGTGGCGCCAACGGCAAGTTTGAAAGACGCTTTCGTTTTATCGAACAGGCATTGCGCGATACCCGTCGTCCCATGGAAGATTGCACCCTCGAAGAGTTGGACGCCTTGTGGGGCGAAGCCAAACGTCAGGAAAAGAATTTGCCCAGCTGCGGTTGAGCCGTGGCCCAAGTGAGTAATAAGCACCATGAGCATTTCCCTTCGCGACCAGTTGCTCAAAGCAGGGCTGGTCAACCAGAAGCAGGCCAAGCAGGTCAGCAAAGACAAGCAGAAACAGCAGCGCCTGGCCCACAAAGGCCAGATCGAGCTGGATGACTCCCAGCAGCGCGCGGCGCAGGAAGCCATGGCCGAGAAGGTCAAGCGCGATCAGGAGCTCAACCGCCAGCAGCAGGAAAAAGCCGAGGCCAAGGCCCGTGCCGCGCAGGTCAAGCAACTGATCGAAGTCTCGCGCCTGCCGAAACTGACGACCGAGGATTACTACAATTTCGTCGACGACAAGAAGGTCAAGCGCCTCTGCGTCAACACCCTGATGCGCAACAAGCTCAGCAGCGGATCGTTGGCCATCGTGCATCACGCTGGCGGCTACGAAGTGATTCCCCGCGAGGCGGCGCTGAAGATTCAGGAGCGCGATCCGCAGCGCATCGTGCAGCTCAATGTGCAGACTGAAGAGGTCATCGCCGAGGACGATCCGTACGCGGCCTATCAGATTCCTGATGACCTGATGTGGTAACAGATTCAATGTGCTAGCGGGCTACATGTTTGCTAGTACTTTGCATGATTTATTCATTGAGCCCGAAAGATTGTATCGATACGATCTTTCGGGTTTTCTTTTGCCAGGAAATAATATCTTTTTATAAGGGTTTTTGTGTCTGGGGAAAACAAATGGAATGAACTTAGTATCCAAGGATGGAATAAATGTTTGTCAGTATCGCTTCGTTACGCCAACCCACTTTCAAATCGCAGCTTTCACAGTCACGACCGCTCGGACAATCCATTCGCGATTATCTGGACGATGAACTTGTCGCTCGTGCCGAGCTTGTACGCCGGAAAATCAAGATCGCTGCAAAAGCCGCTCGCGAGGATCATGGCGCGACCGCTTGTGTTTTCTTTACCCTGCCTGAGTTCTTCTGGAACATCCCCTGGCGCGAGGTTCGCAATGAGGAGGAACTCCATGAGCTGAACGCTGCCTATCTGGAGAAGGTGCCAGCGTGTATAGCTTTGTTGATGACCGAACTGCCGGTTGAACGCTATGGCAAGATCGTATTGCTGGCGGGAAGCTGTGCGACACTCATCAAAGTTGGAGAAGGTGAGTCGAGTTATTACGACGTTATTAATTACCTGCTGGCGATCACTAATAAAGAATATGAAGTCGATATGCCATTGATGTCGATGTGGCCAAAGCGCCATGTATCAGGTATCGATTTTGGCAAGCACCTGGCTTCGGATGGAGACTTTTGGCTGTTCAAAATCTCCGAGGAAATCGAAGTCAGGGTGAAGAAGCTCAGCAGCGTGCGGGCTGAACACAGTTATTTCGGTGGTTATGAAGGGAGGTTCATCAATAGTCTGGTCAATGGCTGCCCTTTTGCAATCAACTTGTGCCTGGATTACTACAGTCTGAAAGAAGGCGAGCGCGACATCCAGGTTGAGCTGACCGAGGCAAAAATCGATTTTCTGATCGCCTGTGGCATGAGTTTCGATTATGCCAAGCGTCATCCGTCATCGCTGCAGTTTTCGATCCGCAATGACGGAATGGGCGATGGCGAGGTCGAGGTGGTCAGGCTTCAATCGGGCTGGATTGTTGAAAGTGTCCCTTCGGTACCGATCGAAGATGATCTTCATTTGACGCTGATCGAGGTTGTCTGATGTGGATGCAGCCTGCCCAGCAGGAAAGGGTAGGCTGCACCGAGGTCGAGTCTGTTTTCAACCGGTTGCGAGCTCGCGTTTACGCTCGAGCATTTCCAGTTCGGCCCTGTAGTTTTGCGCATCGGCCTCGGAATGGAACATACCGACCAACAGGTCTTGCTGGTGCACGTCCCAGATCCGGATACCGGCGGCTACACCCTCGTGGGACTTATGTGAATCGTCGCGTTCAGTTACTTTTACAGTCATCTGCTAGCTCCAATCTCTGTTATCTGCAGCAAGGCGTGTGCAGGCCTCTGTTATAGAGTTTGGTAGCTTGCTAAGTAAATGGCTGAGTTTGGTAACGGTTTTTTGCAAAAACGGAAACAGTCCTGCAGCCCGCTAAATACGCGACATTCGGTCGCAGGTCATTGAGTTTCATGACAAACGTTTCATGTTTGTGACGATGAAACTGCAGGCTGAATGCAAAACCTGTGGGAGCGTGCTTGCTCGCGAAAGCGATTTGACATTCAACATGGATGTCGGCTGACTCACCGCTTTCGCGAGCAAGCCCGCTCCCACAAGGATGTGGTGTTGCCCTATTTTCAGACGAAAAAAAACGCCCCGAACCAGTCGGGGCGTTTTCATGTGCGGCTCAGCAGCGGGAAATTACTTGCCTTCCCAGCGCTTCAGTACCAGCGTGGCGTTGGTGCCACCGAAACCGAAGCTGTTGCTCATCACGGTGTTGATGGTGGCGTTTTCGCGGGTCTTGGTCAGCACCGGCAGGTCGGCCACTTCAGGGTCCAGCTCGTCGATGTTGGCGGAGCCGGCAATGAAGTTGCCTTCCATCATCAGCATGCAGTAGATCGCTTCGTGAACGCCGGCGGCGCCCAGGGAGTGACCCGACAGGCTCTTGGTGGAGCTGATGGCCGGAGCCTTGTCGCCGAACACTTCACGCACGCCTTTCATTTCCGCGACGTCGCCGACCGGGGTCGAGGTGCCGTGGGTGTTCAGGTAGTCGATCGGGGTGTCGACGGTGGACAGCGCCTGCTGCATGCAGCGGATCGCGCCTTCGCCGCTCGGGGCAACCATGTCGTAGCCGTCGGAAGTCGCGCCGTAGCCGACGATTTCCGCGTAGATCTTCGCGCCGCGGGCCAGAGCGTGTTCCAGCTCTTCGACCACGACCATGCCGCCACCGCCGGCGATGACGAAACCGTCACGGTCAGCGTCGTAGGCACGGGAGGCTTGTTCCGGGGTGTCGTTGCGCTTGCTGGACAGGGCGCCCATGGCGTCGAACAGGAACGACTGGCTCCAGTGCTCTTCTTCACCGCCACCGGCGAAGACGATGTCCTGCTTGCCCATCTGGATCTGTTCCATGGCGGTACCGATGCAGTGAGCACTGGTGGCGCAGGCAGAAGCGATGGAATAGTTCAGGCCCTTGATCTTGAACGGAGTGGCCAGGCAAGCGGAAACGGTGCTGCTCATGGTCCGCGTGACGCGGTATGGGCCGACGCGCTTGACGCCTTTCTCGCGCAGGATGTCCAGCGCTTCCATCTGGTTCAGGGTCGATGCGCCACCGGAGCCGGCGATCAGGCCGGTACGCGGGTTGGATACCTGCTCTTCGGTCAGGCCCGAGTCGGTGATGGCGTCTTTCATGGCCAGGTAGGCATAAGCTGCCGCGTGGCCGACGAAGCGATAGATCTTGCGATCGATCAGTTCTTCAAGGTTGAGGTCGATGGAGCCGGAAACCTGGCTACGCAGACCCATTTCGGCATATTCCGGGTTGAACCGGATGCCAGGGCGGCTTGCACGCAGGTTAGCGGAGACGGTCTCTTTGTCATTGCCCAGGCAAGAAACGATGCCCAGACCAGTGATAACGACGCGGCGCATGCGGATAACCCTTAGAAGTTGTCAGTGGAGGTGAACACGCCGACCCGGAGGCCTTCGGCGGTGTAGATTTCGCGACCGTCGACAGTGACCGAACCGTCGGCGATGGCCAGGTTCAGCTTGCCCTTGAGGACGCGCTTGATATGAATGTTATAGGTGACTTTCTTGGCGGTCGGCAGGACCTGGCCGAAGAATTTCACTTCGCCCGAACCCAGCGCACGGCCACGGCCCGGCAGGCCTTGCCAGCCCAGGAAGAAGCCGACCAGTTGCCACATGGCGTCGAGGCCCAGGCAGCCCGGCATCACCGGATCGCCTTCGAAGTGGCAGGCGAAGAACCACAGGTCCGGATTGATATCCAGCTCGGCGACCAATTCACCTTTGCCGTACTTGCCACCTTCTTCGCTGATCAGGGTGATGCGATCAACCATCAGCATGTTCGGGGCGGGCAGTTGCGCGTTACCTGGGCCGAACAGCTCACCGCGACTGCAGCGCAGCAGGTCTTCCCGGGTAAAGGCGTTTTGTTTGGTCATGCGAGCTCCTCAATAGTCCCATGCGGCAGGTGGGGCAAATCTTCCCGGCCGATCGAAGCGTTCATGCCTCGAACCGGCAGCCTACTCATAGACTATTGCGTTGTGGTGAAAGTCACAGCACCAAGGACATGAATGTACACTTGTGCACTGAAATTATTATTCAAGCCCCTTTTCGGGCCTGTCGAGGTGCCTAAGACTGCCGCACTTTCGCCTTTCACGCCAGTCGCAGATGGTCGAAAGGCCTGTACTACTGCACCCACCGTTGCAGAATCTGTTGCAGATCAGTCCGTTTGAATGGCTTGGCCAGGTAATCGTTCATCCCTGCCGACAGACAGGCCTCGCGATCGCCCTGCAAGGCGTTGGCGGTCAGGGCGATGATCGGCAGGCCGGTGCACCCGGGTAACTGGCGGATTTGCCGGGTGGCTTCGTAGCCATCGATGATCGGCAAGCGGCAGTCCATCAGGATCGCTTCGAAAATCAGGCTCTCGGCACTGCGTACCGCCTGCGCGCCGTCGGCAGCGACACTGACCTTGAAGCCCAGGCTGCGCAACATGGCTTCGATGACCGTCTGGTTGACCGGGTTGTCTTCGACCAGCAGCACATTGCGCCCTTCGCCGTCGCTGTCGCCGGTTTGCGCGCGGGGGGGCAACAGCGGCTGCGTCTGCTGGTGCAGGGCCAGGGGAATTTCCAGGGTGAACACCGAACCGCGGCTTTCCTCACTCTGCGCGCGCAAGGTGCCTCCCATGCGTTCGGCGAGGGTACGGGCAATCGGCAGGCCCAGTCCGGTGCCGCCGTAGCGTCTTGAAATGGAGCTGTCGGCTTGCTGGAAAGCGTTGAACATCAATTCCAGGCTTTCGGCCGGGATGCCGATGCCGCTGTCGCGTACGGTGCAGGTGAACCACAGCAGTTCGTGATCCAGCGACTGCCATTGCGCCTCGAGGGTGACGCGGCCCTGCTCGGTGAACTTCAGCGCGTTGCCGACCAGGTTGACCAGTATCTGCCGGATACGGGTCGGGTCGCCCTTGACCTGCAAGCCGCGCATGTCGTCGGGGATCATCAATTGCAGGTCGAGACCGCGTTGCGCGGCGCTGTGCTGGAACGACTGGGCGCAACTGCCGATCAGGTCGGCGAGGTTGAAAGCAATGTGCTCCAGTTCCAGCTCCGAACGTTCGATCCGCGAGAAATCCAGGATGTCGTTGATGACCTTGAGCAAGTGCTCGGTGGACTCCGAGGCCAGCGCCGCGTACTCCACCTGTTCCTCGGTCATGTCGGTGGTTTCCAGCAATTGCAGCATGCCCAGTACGCCATTCATCGGCGTGCGCAGTTCATGGCTCATCATGGCGAGGAAGTCGGATTTGGCGTTGTTGGCCTTTTCCGCCTCTTCGCGGGTCTGGATCAACTGCGCCATGGCCTGATGCTGTTCGCGGCTGGCCTGCTCGAGACCGCTGGCGAGGTTGTTGATGTGTTGCGACAGCGCCCCCAGCTCGGTGTCATCGACAATCGGCAGCGGTGTTTTGTAATCGCCGGCCTGGATCGCCTTGACGGCATTGCCGATATCACGGATCGGTTGCGACAGGCTGCCCGCCAGGCGTCGGGCTACAAGGAAGGTAAACAGCAGGGCAAACAGCGCCAGAATGGCAGCCTTGAGCACGATTTCCTGCTGGCGCCGGTTGAAGGCATCGTTGGACAGCCCGACGATCACCCGGCCGAGGTAGTCCTCGGTGGGGGCGGCAGTGGCGGTTTTGCTGCTCTGGAAAAAGTCATTGTGCAAAGCGATTCGCTGGAGCCGTATGGGGGCCTGGAACACTTCGAGCTGTTGCGCGCGATTGTGGTGTTCGTTCGGTTGTTCGACGTACACCAGAACCCGGTTGGCGCTGTCCTGGACCTCCAGAAAACTCACGTTGGGCGTGGCCAGCGTTGCCTTGAGCAAGGTTTCAAGCACTTCGCTGTTGCCCGAAATCACCCCGTACTCGGTGGCGGGGGCCAGTTGGTTGGCGATCAACTGGCCGGTGTGGGAGATTTCCTGACGCAGGTCCTGGATGCGCACGAAGGTGAAGAAGCTGATCAGCAACAAGGTCAGCAGCAGGGCAGGGCCGAGGCTGATGAGTTGGGTGCGGGTGTTGATGTCCCAGCGACGGCGCAGGTTCATGGACGGCGTTCTCCTTCAGCCAGCAAGGTGGCGACAGACGCTTCGTTTATTTCTTCGATACCCAGCGAACGCGCCACCTGGGGATTGCTCGCGACCTTGAATCGATGGGGGTAGTGCGAGCGCGGCCAGGTGGCTGGTGGCCGGTCGAGCAATTCGTCGAGGACCGCCAGCCAGTCGCTCTGATCGCTGTAGGTGCTGGCCAGGCTCCCGGCCTTGACGAAGCCCGCGCTGGGGCCGATCAGTGCCATTTGTCGCGAGTAGCTGCTCAGCAGCAGGTTCTTTGCGGTTTGCGGGTTGTAAAGGTCGGCGTCGTCCAGTCCCAGCAACACGTCGCTGTTCTTCAGCAGGGTCTGTAACGGACGGCTGTCGTGAATGTTGTTCCAGCGTTGGGTGACCACCTCAAGACCCAGGGGGAGGGCGGCCTGACGCAGCTCATCCAAGAGGAATTCACTGTGATTGTCGTAGAGCACGCCGATGCGTTTGGCTTGGGGCAACAGGGTGCGGCTCAGGCGTAATTGGCGGTCCGGCGGTGGATCGCTCCACAGCAGGCAAAGGCGCGCCGGCAACGAGCTGTTCAAGCGTTGCCGGGCTTGCAGGCGGCTGATGCGCAGCACCAGTGTCGCCGGGCCCCGTGCGTCCTGCAGGCGCCAGTCGAGGCTAGGCAGGTCGAGGAGAATCAAGCGGATGTTTTCCGGCAGTTTTCCCGGTATCGGCAAACTGGTCAGCGCCTGGAATCGCACGTTGTCGTTCGGTCGCAACTCGCTCAGGGCCTGGGTAAACGCCCGCACACCGGGGCTGTCTTCGGCCCCCGTGAGCAAAATGTCGGCCGCATTGCTCGCCAGGCTGCCCAGCATGCCGGTGAACAGCAGGCAAAGCACCGCCAGCACCCGGCCCAAGGTCGGTGTTTTCCAGGCCGGGCGATACGGCATCTTAAAGTTCCAGCTCAGCACTGAAGTACATCACGTGACGCTGGTCATAATGGTTGTCGATGAAGGTGGTCGGCTGATTGTCCAGGCGTTGCTGGAGCACCCCGGCCAACTCCAGGCTGGCCTTGCCCAAGGCGATACGTTTGGCGATGCGCGCATCGACCCGTTCGAAGCGGTAGCCGTTGAGGGCGTCGTCGCCATAATAGAAAAGCGCACTGTTCCAGCCCTGGCCCCAATCGCGCAGCCATCCGGCCGAACCACTGTTGCTTGCCGTCTGCCTGGCATCCAGCGGGTTGCTGGCGTCGGCATCGACGTAGGCATAGGTCAATCGCAGGCGATCGAAGTTGCCGACACGCCAGTCGAGCTGGGTTTCGGCTCCCGAAAAACGCTCCTTGTTGGCGTTGCTGGCGATGTACTGATTGTTGCGCAGCGGTTCACTGATCATGCCGGTGATTTCGTCGTGGAACAGCTTCACGTCGAGTGCCAGCCCCGCTTCAGGGAAGTAGCCGTTGTAGCCCAGTTCCCGGGAGCGCATGTGCTCTTGATCGAGGTCACCGGGGCCGCGGGTCTTGACGAAGTAACGGGCGCTGGACTGGCCAAAGGCACCGGGCTTGAGGTTGGTGACCTGATAACTCCAGTTGACGTTGTTCTCGAACATGTCCGGCGAACGGATGGCCTCGGAGTACACCGCACGCAAGCCGTGGCGCGGGTTGATCAGGTAGTTGACCGCCACGCGGGGTGTCAGCGAGCTGCCGATCAGCCGGGTATCTTCGAACATGGCGCCGCCTTGCAGCAACCAGTGCTCGCTGGCACGCCACTCGACCTGGCCGAACACCCGCCAGATCCTGTCATCGAGTGTGCCGTTGAAGTAAGTCTCGGAATCCGCCAGGTCGTAACGATAGTTCATCCCGCTGACCAGCCGCAGGTTATCGGCAAGGCTCAGGGTGTCCTGCAGTTCAAGGTCGTAGCGCGTTTCCCGGGTGCTCTGGTCGATGTCGCCGCAAACGGTCTGGTTCGCACCGTGGCGCCATTGATCGAGGACCTGGTTGGCCAGCGCCTGCTCGGCGGGTGTGCCAGCCGGGGCACCACGGCTGGTGAAGTGTGTGATGTTGCGGGCCAGGCGTTCGGTGTAGTTCGGGTTCAGTTGCCACAGCTCGGTCAATTGCGGGCTGAACGAAATCTCTGCGTCGCAGGCGCGCCAGGTTTGCTGGCGATCCCAGTGTTGGGCCGAACCCTGGATATAAAGGCTGTGATCGGGATTGATGTCCAGGTTCCAGCGCAACGACCCGGCGTAGTCCCTGGCGGTGACGTCGGAGTCGTTGCCGGCACGGGTAATTCCCGGGAACACTGGCCGGTAGGTATAGGGCCGCTGGTTGGTGCCGTCCTTGGCATTCACTTGCCAATCGAGGCTTTGCCGTTCGTCGAGGCTTTGGCTGACGGCGAGGTTGAAGCGATCGAGGCGACGACTGTCATGATAATCAGCGCCGGTTCCGTCGGTGTCGAAGCCGTCGTCTTGCTGGCCGGACAGGGACAGGCGCATGTCACCATCCTCCCAGCCCAGGCCCTGGCTGGCGTAAAAGTCGTTGATGCCGCGCTGGCCCCGGGTGACCTTCATGCGGGTACCGTGGCTGTCGGCCGGCCGCCGGGTAATGATGTTGACCACCGCCATCAGGGCATTGGCGCCGTAGCTGACGGTATTGGGCCCGCGAAAGACTTCGATGCGCTCGATGTCCTCCATGGCCACTGGAATGTCGCTCCAGTCGACAGTGGCCAGGCCGGCGCGATACACCGAGCGCCCGTCGATCAGCACTTGCATGCGCCGCGCTTGCGTCGCATTGGTGCCGTGATAGTTCACCGCGGCCTGGTTGCCACTGATGTTGCCGACCATCATCCCCGGCACCAGGCGCAGCAGTTCGCTGATGTCGCGGGCACCGGTGGCGTGGATCAGGGCGCTGTCGATCACCGTCATGCTGCCCGGCACTGCAGCGGGGGACTGCTTCAGGCGCGTGGCCGTGAGCACTTGCGGCAGCGGTTCGCTGTCCAGGAACAGGTCGTCGGCCAGCACCGGCGAGCTGAAAATCAGCGCCAGTACCAGAGGCGAACGCGGTGAGGGAGCACCCGGAGACACAACACATCCCTGTCAGTGATTGATGGCGCGCATGTTAACCGAGCCGAATGACTTTTCCATTCACGATGTCTGCATTTTCCTCGGTTTTATTGGTCTTCTTCCTAGGGGGGCAGGTATTTGATGTCGGGGCTGGCCGCCGATGGGCTGCCCCGTATAATGCCGACATCGCCACTGGTATGGATTAACGGATTGCATATGACTGAACAGCGCCCGATTGCGGTCCTGGGAGGCGGAAGTTTTGGAACCGCCGTGGCTAATCTGCTGGCCGAGAACGGGCATCAGGTCCTTCAGTGGATGCGTGACCCCGAACAGGCCGAGGCCATTCGGGTCAATCGCGAAAACCCGCGTTACCTCAAAGGCATCAAGATTCTGCCCGGTGTCACCCCGGTCACCGACCTGCAAGCCACCCTGGACGCCTGCGACCTGTGTTTCGTCGCACTGCCCTCCAGCGCGCTGCGCTCGGTGCTGGTGCCGCACGCCGAACGCTTGAGCGGCAAAATGCTGGTGAGCCTGACCAAAGGCATCGAAGCCCACACGTTCAAGTTGATGAGCGAGATCCTCGAAGAGATCGCCCCGCAGGCACGCATCGGTGTCCTGTCCGGCCCCAACCTGGCCCGCGAAATCGCCGAACATGCGCTGACGGCCACGGTGGTCGCCAGTGAAGACGAAGAACTGTGCCAGCAGGTTCAGGCCGCGCTGCACGGCCGCACCTTTCGGGTTTATGCCAGCGCCGACCGTTTCGGCGTGGAACTGGGCGGTGCGTTGAAAAACGTCTACGCGATCATCGCCGGCATGGCGGTAGCGCTGGGCATGGGGGAAAACACCAAGAGCATGCTGATCACCCGGGCACTGGCGGAAATGACCCGCTTCGCGGTGAATCAGGGCGCCAACCCGATGACCTTCCTGGGCCTGGCCGGCGTGGGCGACTTGATCGTGACCTGTTCTTCGCCAAAGAGCCGCAACTATCAGGTCGGCTTCGCCCTCGGCCAGGGCCTGAGCCTGGACGAGGCTGTCACGCGCCTGGGCGAAGTCGCCGAAGGGGTCAATACCCTCAAGGTACTCAAGGCCAAGTCCCAGGAGGTTGGCGTGTACATGCCGCTGGTCGCCGGGCTGCACGCGATCCTGTTCGAAGGCCGCACGCTGGAGCAGGTCATCGGTCTGTTAATGCGTGGCGAGCCGAAAACCGACGTCGACTTTATTTCCACCAGTGGTTTCAATTAATCACGCTTGCCAGAAAAGCAGGGAGTTGCGCATGAACGATCCAAAAGTAGAAGCCAAGTATGAATCCATCCTGCTGCGCGTGTTGTGGATGATCGTCTTCGTGCTGGTGTGGCAAGTCGCGCAGTTCATCCTCGGCGCCGTCGTGCTGGTGCAGTTGATCTATCGTTTGTTCTATGGCGCCCCGAGCGCCAGCCTGATGAACTTTGGCGACAGTCTGAGCCAGTTTTTGGCGCAGATCGGTCGTTTCGGCAGCTTTCACAGCGACCAGAAGCCTTGGCCGTTCGCCGATTGGCCGACGCCGCGTACACCGGAAGGTGAAGCGCCGCATGTTGTGGCACCGGCACCGCATCCGGCTCGAGATGAGGAACCCAAGCTATGAAACTCTGGGTATTGCGTCATGGTGAAGCTGTACCGCACGGCTCCCGCCCCCACGATTCGGAGCGGGAACTGACGGACCACGGTCGTGAGGAGGTGCTGCGCAGCGCCGCGCAACTGATCGGGCAACCGCTGACGGCGATTTACGCAAGTCCCTACCTGCGAGCGCAGCAGACGGCGCAACTGGTGCGCGAAACACTGGGGTTCGAGCCGGAAATCCGCACTGTCGAGTGGCTGACACCGGACACCGAGCCGGACAAGGTCGCCGAGCAAATGGTGGCGGTGAGCGATGTCCTGCTGGTCAGCCACAATCCGCTGGTGGGGAATTTGTTGAGCTACCTGCAACATGGCGCGGGACATCCACCGGAGCGGGTCAGCACCGCCGGCCTGGCCGAGCTCGAGAGCAATGAGTTGTTGGTCGGGTCGATGAGGCTCAACGACATCAAGCATCCTTAGCGCCGCTTTTCTGTGGGAGCGTGGCTTGCCCGCGAAGGCATCGACTCGGTTATGCCTGATAAACCGCGGAGCCTTCATCGCGGGCAAGCCACGCTCCCACAGGTACGTTATAATCCGAAAAATTTTGTATGAAATAGTCAACCAAGCACTTGCTTGGTTGGCTACGCTTGCTCCAGAGCAAAATCACAGGAGCGAGTCGCATGTCTGCTGCTTTTCGTTTGCCGCTGGACGTTTTCTACGAGCGTGAGGCCCGTCATCCCCGTCAGCGCTTCCTGGTCCAGCCTGTCGGAGGCGGCCAGGTCGAGACCTTGACCTGGGCCGACGTCGGTCATCAGGCCCGTTGCGCGGCCCATTGGTTGCGAGCGCGGGAGTTGCCGCAGGGCAGCCATATCGCCCTGATCTCGAAGAACTGTGCGCACTGGATCATCGCCGACCTGGCGATCTGGATGGCCGGGCATGTGTCGGTGCCGTTGTACCCCAACCTCACCGCCGAGTCGGTTGCCCAGGTGCTCGAACACTCGGAAGCGGCGCTGGCGTTCATCGGCAAGCTCGATGATTGGCCAGGCATGTCCCGTGGCGTCAGCCCCGACCTGCCGACCATCAGCCTGCCCCTGCATCCGCCGGGTACGTTCGATTTCAGCTGGGCCGACCTGCAAGGCAGCTCGCCGATCCAGGACGATCCGAAACCTGCCGCCGATCAACTGGCGACCATCATTTACACCTCCGGCACCACGGGCATGCCCAAAGGCGTGATGCACAGCTTCGGCAATCTGGGCTTCGCCACCACACGCGGCACTGCGTTGTTTGGCCTCAACGAGTCGGACCGGTTGTTGTCCTACCTGCCGCTGTGCCACGTTGCCGAACGGATGTTCGTCGAACTGGCGTCGATCTATACCGGCCAAACGGTATTTTTCGCCGAGAGCCTCGATACCTTCCTCACCGACCTGCAGCGTGCGCGCCCGACCGCACTGTTTGGCGTACCGCGCATTTGGACCAAATTCCAGATGGGCGTGTACAGCAAGATCCCGGCAAAACGTCTCGACTTCCTGCTCGGGCTGCCGATCATCGGCAAACGGGTCGGGCATAAAGTCCTCGCCGGGCTGGGTCTGGATGCGTTGCGCATCGCGTTGTCCGGCGCGGCTCCGGTGCCGCAGACCTTGTTGCAGTGGTACCGCAAACTGGGACTGGACGTGCTGGAGGTCTACGGCATGACCGAGAGTTGCGGTTACTCCCACATCGGCATGCCGGGCCAGAACAAACCGGGCTGGATCGGCAAACCGTGCCCGGAAGTCGAAGTGCGGATCGCCGAGACGGGGGAGGTCATGGTGCGCAGTGGCGCAACCATGCTCGGCTACTTCAAGGAGCCGGAAAAAACCGCTGACACCATTACCGAGGACGGCTTCCTGCGCACCGGCGACAAGGGCGAGGAGGACGCCGAAGGCAATCTGCGCCTGACCGGGCGCCTGAAGGAAATCTTCAAGACCAGCAAAGGCAAATACGTGGCGCCGGCACCGATTGAAAATCGCCTGGCCGTGCATTCGCGTATCGAACAGGTCTGCGTGGTGGGCGATGGCTTGAGTGCACCGCTGGGTTTGTGCGTGTTGTCGGCGGTCGGCCAACAGGATGCCGGGGGGGCCGCACGCGCCGGTTTGCATTCCAGCCTGGAAAAGCTGCTCGAAGAGGTCAACGGCGACCTCGACAAACATGAACGGCTGCGGCGCCTGGTGGTGGTCAAGGACAGTTGGGCCGTGGAAAACGGCTTTCTCACCCCGACGTTGAAGATCAAGCGCAACGTGATCGAAGCGGCGTACGGTGAGCGTTTTGAAGAATGGAGCGAGCGTAGCGAAGCGGTGCTGTGGCAGGATTGATCCACCAACAAAACCGACAAGGAAACCCTGCGATGAGTCTGTGGCGCACCACCCCGAACATCGAGCAGTTGAACGCAATCCAGAAAAACACCATCGGCGAAGTGCTGGACATCCGTTTTGAGTCCTTCGACGATGAGTCCCTGACCGCCAGCATGGTCGTCGATCACCGCACCCATCAGCCTTACGGCTTGCTGCATGGCGGTGCCTCGGTGGTGCTGGCCGAATCGGTCGGGTCGATGGCCAGCTACCTGTGCATCGATGCCAGCAAATTCTATTGCGTGGGCCTGGAAATCAACGCCAACCATTTGCGCGGCCTGCGCAGTGGCCGGGTGACGGCGGTGGCCAAGCCGATCCACATCGGCCGCACGACCCATGTCTGGGATATTCGGCTGACCAGCGATGAGGGCAAGGCCAGTTGTGTGTCGCGGTTGACCATGGCAGTGGTGCCGTTGGGTGAGACGCCGCCGGTGCGTTAAGGCAAGCTCGAAGCACGGGGTCTGAACGTTATCATCGGAATGTCGTTGCGAGTGGGCATGTCCGGGTGCCCCGTCCACTCCCTGTTCGGTTGGGTGAAGTGGTCCAGCGAAAAGTCCGCATCGTCATACTTGAACAACTGGGCGGTGCCACGCTGTACATGTTGTCCCAAATAGGTTCTGGCCTCTGTGGGGGTAGCCATTGCAGCAATGGCGCCCGTCTGCAGATGGGGGGGCGTAATCGCGTCGGTCAGCGGGGTGGACATGAATGTCAGCGAGGCGGTCAAGCCGGTCCCGGCCGTGCGCGTGGCCCAGCCATACAGCACTTCCACGCCTTTGGGTCTGGTCAACTCGTTAGTACCCTGGTTGTAGGTGCCTCCGCGCAAGGCGTTGATAATGACGATGGATGCGCCATCAACGCCCTCGACGGCAGCATTGATGGCGACGTCTGCCAAGGGCGGAAGCTCTTGGCGAATCATGCCGCCGGCAAACAGCAGTCCTCCATAGACGCCCGTGCGCAGGGCAGTCGCGACACCTGAAGGCGGGAGTGAAAGGCTGGGGCCCAGTTCTGCGCTGATGCGTTGTCCTGTTTCCCTTGTCAGGCTGCCGGCCGCGCCGGTGATGAGGCTGATGGCTACCGCATTCAGTCTTTCGGGGTTGCTCCAGTAGGAATAGAGCGAGGTAGCGGCTCCTGCTGCCGCGCCGACCAATCCACCCGTGGCCGCCCCGATCCACTGCGCAGCGCGGTTGTTGCTGTATCGGGAAACGATGTTGCTGCCCGCGCCCATCCCCATGGATCCACCCGCCAATGCCCCGACCACGGCACCTGTTACGGTCAGCGCCAGGTTGGCGCCAGGGTCGACCGTCTGGTTCTGCGGATCATCCGTGGAGGTGCTTGCCCACTGTACCAGTCCCTGTTCTGCAAGATACCGGACAGCGCCACCGGCCAACGCACTCACACTGTCACGGCCAATCGTCGCGGCGGCCGCACCGAGCACTTCTCCAGCGGTGATCAATCCCTGTAGATCCAGGTGGCCGATTGGATTGCCATGCACCATGGCATACAGGTTCAAACCATCGGCAATTCCCGCCGGGTCCGCGTTCAGCCAGCGTTGGCACCAGGGTACGTAGTAGCGAAACCCGTAATAGTACAACCCGGTGGCATCCCGTTCCTGGCCGCAATAGCGTCGCGTCTTGTAGCTGGCTTCGAGTTTGTTGCGCCCGGCCCACCAGGAAGTACCGCCGTAGGGGTAGTAACTTTCCCGGGAGATGAGCAAGGCCGCATTGTCCAACTCCAGGGTGCTCGAGCCCAAATGATCGGTAAAACCGTAGCGCTGCTGGTTTTGGGCAATGCCGGCTGGCGGTTCAGTCGGCCAGTGGAGGATTTGCACCGTGCTGCGCCCGGCCTTGATCGTCACGACGTGGAGCGTCTCCTTGTTTGAAATCCGCACTTCCACGCCCGGCAAATAACGGGTTTCGTGGGTGCGGGTCAGTGTGCCGGAGAAGGCCTGACGGATTTTTCGTTGACGCTGGCCACCGCCGTCGTACACATAAAACTCGCAATCGTCCGGCTCCTCTTCACGCACCACCTGATCGACTTGCCGCAGTTGATTGCGCAGGTTCCATTGCAGGGATTGCCCCGGTTGAAGCCCGGTACGGTTGCCGTTCAGGTCATGACCTGCGGCAATTTCCTGTTCGTCGGGCAGCTCGTCATTGGTTTTTTCGGGGAGGCTGCGATTGCTGAACCGGGCGACTGCCGTGCGTTCGGTACGGCAGGCGCTGTCTGCCTGATGCTGCATCACCTTCAGGTTGCCGGCCTCATCATAGGTGTAGAAACGCGTGTAATTTTCCAGTTGTCCGGGATCGATCGTGGTTTGGAAATCCGGGAGCTGAGGCCCACCTGGCGCATTGCGCAATTGCCGGCCACTGGCCTCGATCAGGCGGTAGAGGCTGTCGTAGCGGTAGCGATTAACGGGCTCGATGCGCTGGTTGCGGTGAAAGTGAGTCGCTTGCGCGGCATCGGTGATGCAGGTGACATTGCCCACCGCGTCGTATTCATAAGTCAGGTCTTGCAGCGTTGGTTGACCCGTTACATAGGCTTTCAGCTGTTCCAGACGGCCATCGTCGGGCCGAAAAGTCGCCCGGGTAATAACGCCATTTCCAGCGCGCTGTTGTTCGACATGACCAAAGGCGTTGTACTGAATGTCCCGGATCAGCGCCGTTTCCTCAGTCTGCCCGGCGAGTTTCAGACGAACCTCACGCAGTTCGCCCGCACAGGTATGAATGAACGTATGCCGGTTACCCAATGCATCGGTCTGGCTGACGGCCTCGCTGGCGGCGTTGCAATGAAGGCGCGTGATTGCAGGTTCGATTTCCAGCAAGTCGTCGCGATCAGGCACTGACTCGGGCCAGTCCACCGGCCATTGCGGGTCGGCGATGAAGGTTCGGCTGTGCTGCAACGGCGTACCGTTCAGACCGAACCCGGTAAAGAGCAGGGTGCCGGCGGTGTCGTCCTGCCGAATCAAATGACCGCGCAGGTTATGCCCGACATCGGCGTCGTTAGCGGCATAGGTGAAACGTGCGATGCAGTGTTCGGCTCCTTGCCACGCGCGCTCGAACGTAGCGACCGGGCGGCACAGGGGGTCATAGGCAACGCGGCTCTGGCTGAGTTTCTGATCCCAGCCTTCAACCCTTTGTCCGTGCGCGCCGAGCAAACCCAGCCGCCAGCCGGCGTCGCTGTTGTGCGAAAGAACGACAGCGCCCGATAAACTGAAAAGGTTTTGCTGATTGGCTGTCGCCTGACCCTCCTGATGTAAACGGAACAGGCGTGGATCACGACTGAGAACGGCGCGACCAGCGCCGTCATATTCCTGTTGAGTGATGCACGGTTGCGGAGCCGACGCGTTCTGGCGACGGTGATAGGCTACACCGCGCACGCTCAACCTGCGTGGGTCAAATGCCTGGATAGCCGGCGTGTTGGCGTGGGTCATTGTGAATATGCCCGTGACTCGGCGGAACAGCCCTTGTTATCCACCTGATGCCGGTTGCCAGTCAACTGTCAGAAATAACAGGTGGCGCCGTCATAGCCACGGCAGGTCTGTCATCATTCCTGGCAGTTACGGTCATTGCTGCAAGACGCGGTCTTGCGGACAATCAATGTCTGTTCTCGCTTATGGATTTGCAGGTATGTCGCAACAGATTTTTTTCGCCCACGCCAATGGTTTTCCTTCGGGGACCTACGGCAAGTTGTTTGCGGCGCTGGCACCCGAGTTTCAGGTGACGCATCTGGAGCAGCACGCCCACGACCCGCGTTACCCGGCGGACGACAACTGGTACAACCTGGTGGATGAGCTGATCCATCACCTGCAACAACAGGCCGAGCCCGTGTGGGGTGTCGGTCATTCCTTCGGCGGGGTGTTGCACCTGCATGCGGCCTTGCGCTGCCCCGAATTGTATCGAGGGGTGGTGATGCTCGACTCGCCAGTGCTGACCCGAGCCGATCAATGGGTCATACGTGCGGCCAAACGCTTCGGTTTCATCGACCGCCTGACGCCGGCCGGCCGTACCCTGGGCCGCCGTGAGGAGTTCACCGATCTGGAGAGCGCCCGGAAATACTTTGCCGGTAAAACCCTGTTTCGCGGTTTCGACCCCGAATGCTTCGATGCCTACCTGCAACATGGCTTGCACCAGGTCGGCGACAAGCTGCGCCTGCGGTTCGACCCGGCCACCGAAATCAGCATCTATCGCGGCGTGCCACACACCAGCCCGGGCAGCACCCGCACGTTGCAAGTGCCGCTGGCGGTGGTTCGCGGGCACAACAGCCGCGTGGTGATGCGCCATCACGCCAGTTCGGTCGACCGCCTGCCGTTGGGCGAGTCGTTGACCATGCCTGGCGGCCACATGTTTCCGCTCGAACGTCCCCTTGATACCGCCCAAATGCTCAAAGGCCTGTTCCATCGCTGGGGCGGCCGTCGACAACAGGATTGCGCATGAGCCACGCCGTCGAAGAAGTTCGCCTGAGCCTGCCGCACATCGAGCTGGCGGCACACCTGTTCGGTCCTGAGGACGGTTTGCCGGTCATTGCCCTGCACGGCTGGCTGGACAACGCCAACAGCTTTGCCCGTCTGGCCCCCAAACTCAAAGGCCTGCGCATCATCGCGCTGGACATGGCCGGTCACGGTCATTCCGGGCATCGCCCGCCGGGAGCCGGTTACGCCATGTGGGACTATGCCCACGATGTGTTGCAAGTCGCCGAACAGCTTGGACTGAAGAAATTTGCGCTGTTGGGGCATTCGATGGGCGCCATCGCTTCGCTGATCATTGCCGGGTCGATGCCCGAGCGGGTCACCCACCTGGCGTTGATCGACGGCATCATTCCTCCGACAGACAAGGGTGAAAACGCTGCCGAGCGCATGGGCATGGCCCTGCAGGCGCAACTGGATCTGCGGGAGAAGCGCAAACCGGTCTACGACACCCTCGACCGCGCCATCGAAGCGCGCATGAAAGGCCTGGTGGCGGTCAGCCGCGAGGCCGCGGAACTGCTGGCGCAGCGTGGTCTGATGCCGGTATCGGGTGGTTATACCTGGCGCACCGACAATCGCCTCACGCTGCCATCGCCACTGCGCCTGACCACCGAACAGGCCATGGCCTTCGTCCAGCGGGTCACATGTCCTGCAACGCTGGTGGTCGCTGCCGACGGCATGCTCGCCAAACACCCCGAGTTGCTGGAGCGTCTACCCTTTAGCCGGGAACAGCTGCCAGGTGGGCACCATTTGCACCTGAATGACGAGTCCGGTGCCGATCTTGTCGCAGACTGTTTCAATCGGTTTTTCGCCATTCCTTGACTTGCGCCGGGCAACTGTCGAGGCTTGGCGGGTTGAAAAGGGAGACAACCATGATAGATCTCTACACCGCTGCGACCCCGAATGGCCACAAGGTCTCTATCGTGCTCGAGGAACTCGGCCTGCCCTACAGGGTGCATGCCTTGAGTTTCGACAAGAAGGAGCAGAAGTCCGCGGACTTCCTCAAGATCAACCCCAATGGCCGGATTCCGGCGATTGTCGACCGCGCCAACGGCGATTTCGCCGTGTTCGAGTCCGGCGCCATCCTGATTTACCTCGCAGAACAGACCGGCAAACTGATGCCGAGCGACCCGAAGGGACGTTCGCGGGTGTTGCAGTGGCTGATGTTCCAGATGGGTGGCATCGGCCCGATGCAGGGCCAGGCCAACGTGTTCTTCCGCTACTTTCCGGAAAAACTCCAGGGCGCCATCGACCGCTATCAGCATGAGACCCGTCGCCTCTACGAAGTGCTCGACACGCGTTTGCAAGGCGTGGAGTTCCTTGCCGGCGAATACAGCATTGCGGACATCGCCACCTTTCCGTGGGTGCGCGGTTACGAGTGGTCGGGCGTTTCGGTGGAGGGCTTGACGGCGCTGCAACGCTGGATGGCAACCCTGGAGGCACGGCCGGCGGTGCAACGTGGCCTGCAGGTACCGCAACGCGCCGATGAAGCCAGTGTCATCAAGGGCGCCCAGGCCATGCTGATCCGATGAGTCCATCCATGCGTTCATTCAGTTTGCTGGTGCTGTGCAGTTTCAGTCCCTTGTTGTTCGCCGCCGATGTTCCGGGCAGTCAGGACCTGCCGATAGTGCCGCGCATGGTCGACGCCCAGATTGTCGACTATCGCCCCACTGCCGAACTGGAGCGGATCTACCCCTTGGGCTCGATCCGCAAGATCAGTGGCCAGTTGCGTTTCGACGGCCAGGTCAGTGCCCGCGGCAACGTCACTTCGGTGACCTACGAGTTGCCAGCGGAGCATTCATCCATCGAGGCGTTCACCGCCGCCCGCGAGGCTTTGCAAAAGCAGGACGCCGGGTTGCTCTTTTGGTGCCAGGCACGCGATTGCGGCGAAAGCAGCCTCTGGGCCAATGAAGTCTTCGGCAACGCCAAGCTGTACGGGGCCGACGATCAACAAGCCTATTTGCTGCTGCGACTTGCCGCGCCACGGGATAACACGCTCGTCGCGCTGTACAGCATCACCCGCGGTAATCGCAAAGCCTACCTGCATGTCGAGCAGTTCGACGCTTCGGCACCGCTGGGTGAGTTGTTGCCGACCTCCGCGACTTTGCTGCGTGAACTCAAGAGCACCGGCGAACTTGATTTTTCCAGGCTCAACAGCGCACCTGACGAGACCTGGCTGCGCCTGATCTCTCGCGGACTGAATCTGGACACCACCTTGCGGGTCAGTATTTCCGGAGCGAACGCCGAAGCCTGGCGTCAGGCACTGATTGCCCAGGGCGTGCGTGCCGCGCGGATGGAAACCGGCAGCGCCGAAGGCTCTGGCCTGCGCATCGAGCTATTGCGGTAGGCTGTACCGGGCGAGCGTGCACGCTGCGTTCGCCTACTCTTTTGCTGACTGACTTTTTCGGGATTTTCGATGATCAATAACGATCGCCTGTTGGTGCAGATCCTGCTCGTGGTGCTGTTCGGCGCGAGCTTCTGGGTGATGGCACCGTTCTGGTCGGCGATGTTCTGGGGCGCAGTCCTGGCATTCGCCAGTTGGCCGCTGATGCGCTTGCTGACCCGTTGGCTCAATGGCCGCGA
Organism: Pseudomonas sp. AP3_22 TE3818; assembly: GCF_053628995.1. Classification (NCBI taxonomy): domain Bacteria; kingdom Pseudomonadati; phylum Pseudomonadota; class Gammaproteobacteria; order Pseudomonadales; family Pseudomonadaceae; genus Pseudomonas; species Pseudomonas sp. AP3_22 TE3818. The sequence continues at coordinate 1,666,769 of NZ_JBRJHL010000001.1, forward strand.
GTCTCTGGCGGCGGCATTGCTGACGCTGGGCTGGATGGTGCTGGTCGCGGCACCGCTGGTGTGGCTGGGTTTCAACCTCGCCGATCACGTGCGTGATGCTACCGCATTCATCAAGGATGCACAGGTCGAGGGGCTGCCCGAAGCACCGGTCTGGCTGGGTTCGATTCCCCTGGTGGGCGAGCGGCTGGTGGGACTCTGGAACAGCATCGATGAGCAGGGCGCGGCGATGATGGTGTCGCTCAAGCCTTATCTGGGGCAGATGGGTAACTGGTTGCTGGCGCGTAGCGCGCAGATCGGCGGCGGTATTCTGGAACTGACCCTGAGCATCGTCTTCGTGTTTTTTTTCTATCGTGACGGACCGCGCCTGGCGGCGTTTGTGCACACATTGCTGGAACGGCTGATCGGTCAACGGGCCGGCTACTACATTGAGCTGGTGGCAGGCACGGTACAGCGAGTGGTGAACGGTGTGATCGGCACAGCAGCGGCCCAGGCGATCCTGGCGCTGATCGGGTTCCTGATTGCCGGCGTACCGGGTGCGCTGGTGCTCGGCATTGTCACCTTCATGCTCAGCCTGATCCCGATGGGGCCGCCGCTGGTGTGGATTCCGGCGACCGCGTGGCTGGCCTGGAAAGGCGAGTACGGAATGGCCATATTCCTCGGCATCTGGGGTACATTCGTCATCAGTGGTGTCGACAACGTGCTCAAGCCGTACCTGATCAGCCGTGGCGGTAATCTGCCGCTGGTCATCGTGTTGCTTGGGGTGTTTGGCGGGTTGATTGCCTTTGGGTTTATCGGCCTGTTCATCGGCCCGACATTGCTGGCGGTGGCCTATAGCCTGTTGATCGACTGGAGCAAGACTCAGGCACGGGTAGAAGATCGCCTGCCCTGAGATTTGTATTCAGTTCAGGGCCTCTTCGTCGGAACGCCGCCCGTTTAAAACGTAAAGGATGTCTCCGGTTTCTACCCATAGGCGTCCGGCCCGGGTGTTGCGGGCGTGTCGTGTGTGTATCTGACTCGACACAATGGCCACGGGGGCTAGTCTTGCTTGAGCCGTCTCGACGATTTACCGATCATCGGGTCCCGCAGCGGCGCTGGTTCCGCTACAATGCGCGCCGATTTCGACTTGCCTGAGAGCCCACTCATGTCCGCCTGCCAGACTCCTATCATCGTCGCCCTGGATTTCCCTACCCGTGACGCCGCACTGAAGCTGGCCGATCAGTTGGACCCGAAGCTGTGCCGGGTCAAAGTCGGTAAGGAACTCTTCACCAGTTGCGCTTCGGAAATCGTCGGCACCCTGCGCGACAAGGGTTTCGAAGTGTTCCTGGACCTCAAGTTCCACGACATCCCGAACACCACCGCAATGGCCGTCAAGGCCGCTGCGGAAATGGGCGTGTGGATGGTCAACGTACATTGCTCCGGCGGTCTGCGCATGATGGCCGCGTGCCGTGACGTGCTGGATAAGCGCACCGGTCCGAAACCGCTGCTGATCGGCGTGACCGTGTTGACCAGCATGGAGCGTGAAGACCTGGCGGGCATCGGTCTGGACATCGAGCCGCAAGAGCAGGTGCTGCGCCTGGCCGCCCTGGCGGAAAAAGCCGGGATGGACGGCCTGGTGTGCTCGGCCCTGGAAGCCCAGGCGCTGAAATCGGCACATCCGTCGCTGCAACTGGTGACCCCGGGGATTCGTCCGGCGGGCAGTGCCCAGGACGATCAGCGTCGTATCCTGACGCCTCGTCAGGCACTGGATGCCGGTTCCGATTATCTGGTGATCGGCCGTCCGATCAGCCAGGCGGCGGATCCAGCGAAGGCGTTGGCCGACGTAGTGGCCGAACTGGCGTAACCGCCCAATCCGTAGGAGCCGGCTTGCCGGCGATTGCATCACCACGGTTTACCTGAGTAACCGCGGTGTCTGCATCGCTGGCAAGCCAGCTCCTACAAGGGCTGGGTCAAACCTTCAGCACCAACTTCCCGAAATTCTCCCCGTTGAACAATTTCATCAGCGTCTCCGGGAACGTCTCCAGTCCTTCGACGATGTCTTCCTTGCTCTTGAGCTGCCCCTTGGCCATCCAGCCGGCCATTTCCTGGGCGGCGCTGGCGTACTGGGCGGCGTAGTCCATCACCACAAAACCTTCCATGCGCGCGCGGTTGACCAGCAGCGACAGGTAATTGGCCGGACCCTTGACCGCTTCCTTGTTGTTGTACTGGCTGATGGCACCGCAAATCACCACCCGCGCCTTCATGTTCAGGCGGCTCAACACCGCGTCGAGAATGTCGCCACCCACATTATCGAAATACACGTCGACACCTTTCGGGCACTCGCGCTTGAGGCCGGCGAGGACGTCTTCGCTCTTGTAGTCGATAGCACCGTCGAAACCCAGTTCATCGATCAGGAACTTGCACTTGTCCGCGCCGCCGGCGATGCCAACCACCCGGCAGCCTTTGATCTTGGCGATCTGCCCGGCAATGCTGCCTACGGCGCCCGCCGCACCCGACAGCACCACGGTGTCACCGGCCTTCGGCGCGCCGACGTCGAGCAGGGCGAAGTAGGCCGTCATCCCGGTCATGCCCAGTGCTGACAGGTAACGTGGCAGCGGTGCCAGTTTCGGATCGACCTTGTAGAAACCTCGCGGCTCGCCGAGGAAAAAATCCTGCACACCGAGGGCGCCGTTAACGTAGTCCCCGACCGCGAAGCCCGGATTATTCGATGCGATGACTTTGCCCACGCCCAAGGCGCGCATGACTTCGCCGAGCCCGACCGGCGGGATGTAGGACTTGCCCTCATTCATCCAGCCACGCATGGCCGGATCCAGGGACAGGTATTGGTTTTCGACCAGGATCTGGCCCGCCGCCGGCTCGCCGACCGGTACTTCCTGGTAGGTGAATGTCTCGCGGGTCGCCGCGCCAACCGGACGTTTGGCGAGCAGGAATTGGCGATTGGTCTGGGAGGTCATGACAGGCACTCAAGATGAATGAAGCTTTGTTGATAGCCGGTCAGCGCCGATGCCGCAAGTTCGGCTGATGCGGCGAATGCAGGTTGATCCAGTGCAGTGATAGTTGGTACGGCAGTTCCATCACTGCAACTCATGGGCGCCCAACCGGAGTCCTGATAGTGCTGCCGCGTTCAGCACCTCCATGGCTAGACTGGTCCAGCGCGATTCCCCGCTTAATTCTCTTCGAGGACATAACAATGAGCATGACGTTTTCCGGCCAGGTGGTGGTGGTGACAGGCGGGGCGGCCGGTATTGGCCGCGCGACCGCCCAGGCATTTGCTGCCGAGGGCCTTAAGGTCGTAGTGGCCGATATGGACACGGCGGGCGGCGAGGGCACGGTGGCGCTGATTCGTGCGGCCGGTGGCGAGGCGACCTTCGTGCGCTGCAACGTCACCCTGGAAAACGATGTGAAAAATCTGATGGAGGAGGTGATCAATACTTACGGTCGCCTCGACTATGCCTTCAACAATGCCGGCATCGAAATCGAGAAAGGCAAACTGGCCGACGGTTCGCTCGACGAGTTCGACGCGATCATGGGCGTCAACGTCAAAGGCGTCTGGCTGTGCATGAAGTACCAGTTGCCGCTGCTGCTGGCGCAAGGGGGCGGCGCGATCGTCAATACGGCGTCGGTGGCAGGCCTGGGGGCAGCGCCGAAAATGAGCATCTACGCAGCCTCCAAGCATGCGGTGATCGGCCTGACCAAATCGGCGGCCATTGAGTACGCCAAGAAAAAGATCCGGGTCAACGCCGTGTGCCCGGCGGTGATCGACACCGATATGTTCCGTCGCGCTTATGAAGCCGACCCGAAAAAAGCCGAGTTCGCCAACGCCATGCACCCGGTCGGTCGCATCGGCAAGGTCGAGGAAATCGCCAGCGCGGTGCTGTATCTGTGCAGCGATGGCGCGGCGTTCACCACAGGGCACTCATTGGCCGTGGACGGTGGCGTAACAGCGTTCTGAAACTGCACTCCACAATGCAGAAAACACGGAATCTGTGGGAAGTAGGCTTGCTCGCGAATGCGGTGGATCAATCAATAAATATGTCCGACTGACACGCCCTCTTCGCGAGCAAGTCGGATCGCCGCACCGCCGCTCCCACAGGTTTTTTTGGTTCCACAAAGGGGCCGGGCAATGTGTTTCAAATAATTAGATCGAATGGTTTTGGCGGCGTTGTCGCACATGCCTTCGAACCCTCCTGTGATTAACTGCTTCCCGCAAAATCAACAGGAGTCTGCTTGCTCATGGAGTTGAGAATCGACCGACAGGCGCTGGTGCCCGTCGTACAGCAAATTGTTGACGCGCTGTCCTGCTGGCTCCATTCCAGCGGGGTATCGCCTGGTACGCGTCTGCCTTCGGTGCGACAGATTGCGCGGATCAATTTGCTCAGTCAGTCAAGCGTCGCCCAGGCCTGTGAACGCCTGGTGACGCAGGGGATGCTGGTGTCAGGTCATGGGGCCGGCTATGCAGTCGCCGACCCGGTATTGGTCACGAACGCAAGGCACGAGCCTGCGTGGTTTGAGGGGACCGAACCCGAGTACGGGCCGTGGTCGGGTGAGTTGGGGCTGGGCTGTGGCGGGCTGCCTGAAAGCTGGCGCGAGACCGACGATCTGATCTACGCGATCCGGCAAGTCAGTCGTACCGATACGGCCAGTCTGTTCAACTACAGCACGCCGTTGGGTTTGCCAGCCTTGCGGCAACAGATACTCAAGCGCCTCAGGCAGCTGGACATCCCGGTACAGGACAACCGGATCATGACCACCGCGGGTGCCAGTCAGGGGCTCGACCTGATTGTGCGGACACTGTTCAAGGCCGGTGATTGTGTGGTCGTGGAGAGTCCCGGTTATCCGCTGCTGTTCGATCTGCTCAGGCTGCACCGCATCCACATGGTCGAGGTACCGCGAACACCGCGCGGACCGGACGTCGACGTGCTCGAAGCGGTGCTGGCCAAGCACCGGCCTCAAGGGCTGCTCATCAATAGCTTCTTTCACAACCCGACCGGCAGCAACCTATCACCCGGGGTGGCGCGTCGCGTGCTGCAACTGGCCAGGGCCTTTGGCGTACAGGTGATCGAGGACGACGTTTATGCGGATTTGCGTAGCGGTCCCGGTACGCGACTGGCTGCGCTGGACGACAACGTGATCTACGTGGGCAGCTATTCCAAGACCCTCAGCAGTTCCTTACGGATCGGTTTCGTGGTGGCCGATTGCGCAGTCATTACGCGTCTGGCCGAGGTCAAGATGATCTCTGGCATGGGCGCCTCACGGTTTTGCGAGTCGGTGCTGGCGTGCCTGTTGGCGAACGGTGCCTACGGCAAACTGGTGCAACGTCAGCGCCAGCGCTTGAACAACGACCGGCTGGCGGTGTTGCAAATGCTCGAGGATGCCGAATGGGAGGTTTTCGGCAAGCCGGCGGGAGGCCTGTTTATCTGGGCGCGATCACGAATGTCCGACTACGATCAGGTGCTGGCCCGGGCACGGCGTCTGGGTGTGGTGTTGTCATCGAAGACGGCCTTCAATTCCTCGGGTGGGGCCAGTGACTGGCAGCGTATCAATGTGGCCTATGCCTGTGACCCGCGTGCCCGTGCGTTCTTTCAGGCCACTGCTCGGGATCGACCTCAAGCGTTCTGAAAGCGACGTTGGCGTAGCTTTTTGCCATTATTCCGGCGCCAGAGCCTTGTGTTGCCACTGGCCCGTTGCGAATCTGCGTCTACAGACTTTGGCAGGGGACTAAGTGCAATGAATTCGGCCGTGCAAGGACGTTTTGCCAACCTCGGTATGGCGAAAAAACTGGGTATCGGGTTTGTCCTGGTGCTGTTGTTGACTGCGCTGGTGGCGGGCATTGGCGTGTGGTCCTTGCAAACCATCAGCCAGCGCTTCGACGGGCTCAAGCAAATGTCATCGCTCAACAGCGGTTTGCTCAAGGTACGGCTGCTGGAGCAGGAATATGCCTTGCACGGCAATCCGAAAACCGTCGATGCCTTGCACGAGGGCGTCGATGGCTTGATCGCTCTGGCCGGCCAGCTCAAGGCCGCGTCTGCGGCCAATGTGCCGGTGATGAATGATGTCGAACAGTCTTTGGGTGCCTATCGCAAGGCCTTCGACGAGTTTGTCTCGCTCACCCAGGCCAAGGACCTGGCGCTGGAAATGGCCAGTTGGTCGGTGTCCAGCGTGGCCAATAATCTTGATGTATTGCAATCCGGGCTCGCCGATGACGGCGCTTATACGCTGAAAGATTCCGAAGGCAAGGACGGCGCACAATTCATCGAGCAGGCCGGTCAGGTCAGCCAGGTTTCACGCTTGATGCTGCAAGCCATGAATGAAGCGCGCGTGCGCCTGGATCAAAGCCGCAAAGGCGACGACAGCGCCGGGCAGGGCAAGATCGAACAGGCCAGCCAGGCATTGGCCCAGGCCGAACAGCTCAAGACCACGGTCAAGGATGAGGGTTACCAGACCGTCCTCAACGAGGTGACGGGTCATATCGCCGGTTTCAGTGACAAGCTCGCCGAGTACACCGGTCTGCTGGAACAGGAAAAAACCGTCTATCAACAGTTGCACCAACGCGCAGCCCAAGTGGTTGAGCGGGTGGATCAGGCTTATGTCGCTGAAGATCAGGCGATGCAGGCCGAACTGAAAAAGAACTCGATGCTGATCCTTGGCTCCTCCGCTCTGGCGTTGCTGGTCGGGCTGGTTGCTGCGTGGTTCATCACCCGGTTGATCGTGGCGCCGCTGCGCAGTGTGATTCATGTGGCGCAGCAGATTGCCTCAGGGGATTTGAGTGCGACCATCGACGTGACACGCCGTGACGAAATTGGCCAGTTGATGCAGGCTATGCAACAAATGGCCGCGGGGCTCAGCCATATCGTCAGCGGCTTGCAGTCGGGTATCGAACAGTTGGCCACTTCCGCCCAATCGCTGTCGGCAGTGACTGAACAGACCAATCTCGAAGTCAGCACGCAGAAAGAGGAAACCGAGCAGGTCGCCACTGCGATGAATCAGATGACGGCCACGGTGCATGATGTCGCGCGCAACGCAGAGGAAGCAGCCCTGGCGGCGCAAACGGCTGACGGCAAGGTTGAAAGTGGTCAGCAGGTGGTGCGCCAGAGCATGGTGCGGATCGAGCAGTTGGCGGACTCGGCCAACTCGGCCAGTTCGAGCATTGAAAGCCTGAGTGCGGAAATCCAGAACATCGGCACGGTCTTGAGTGTGATCAAAAGCGTGGCAGAGCAGACCAACCTGCTGGCATTGAACGCGGCGATCGAGGCGGCCCGGGCGGGTGAGCAGGGCAGGGGCTTTGCGGTGGTGGCCGATGAAGTGCGTGCGCTGGCCAGGCGAACCCAGCAATCGACCGAGGAAATCGAACGTCTGGTCAGCGCTTTGCGCTCGGCGGCGCAGTCGTCGGTGCAGCAGATCCAGAGCAGTGGCGAGTTGGTGAAGCTGGCGGTCAGCGATGCCTTGCAGACCGAGAGTGCGCTGGGAAGTATTGCGGCGGCGGTATCGTTGATCCAGCAGATGAACCAGCAGATCGCCGCGGCGGCCGAGGAACAGAGCTCGGTGGCCGAAGAGATCAACCGCAGTGTCACCAGTATTCGCGCCAGTGCCGATCAATCATCGCTGGCGATGCAGGGCAATGCCGCCTCCAGCATCGAGTTGGCGCAACTGGGGGTTGAGCTGAAGGGGATGGTGGGGCATTTCAGGCTTTGAAGTGATTATCTGGATACACGGATAGCGCAATACCTGTAGGAGCCGGCTTGCCGGCGATGGACTCGAGTGCACCGCGTTTATCCGGTTCATACGCGTTATCGTTAACGACCATCGCCGGCAAGCCGGCTCCTACAGTTTCCCAGGACTGCGTGAAGAACAAAAAAAAGCCACCTTGCGGTGGCTTTTCTGTTTTCGCCGATCAGTCGTAGATCACTTTCTTTTTCCAGTCCGCGTCAGCTTCGACGTCTTTGAGGCCTTCGGTCAATTGGTTGACCTCGCCTTCGACCGGCGCAATGCGATCCATGACCTGGTCATTGGCGCGGGCCAGGAGTTTTTCCAGGTATTGCAGTTGCTCGGCGTAGACCTGTGGTTCCTGTTGCTTGCGCAGGTATTGCACGCCACGTTCGAATGCCAGGCGAGCCTGCCCCGGCTGGTTCTGTTGCAGGGAGTGCTGGCCGAGGTTGTTGAAGAACTCGATGTGCAGCAGCACCAGGATGTGGCGCACTTCACGAATCCAGCGCTTGGCTTCGTTGGGGGGCAGGAAGCCGTCCTGTGCTGCGCGGGTGATTTGCCCGTGCAGGGCTTCAAGCAGGAAACGTACATCCTTGGCCTTGGCTTCGGTCTGGATCGGGGCCGGCGGATTGTTGACCGGGATCGATTCACCCTGGCCGACAAGGGCCTCCAGTTCGACGATCCGTGCCTTGAGGTTGGCGCTGGATTTTTCCAGGTTGAGCAGGCGCTGGCAGACGTTCAGTTCCAGGCGGGTCAACAACAGTTTGAGTGCCGGGGTCATCAACTGGCCGGGGAAAGTCTCGGTGATTTCTCCGCAGCGACGCAGACGATCATTGAGTTCGATCTTGGTACGGGCCTTTTCCAGCTTGCTGTTTTCCACCACATGGTTCATGTAGCCAATGGCGATCAACAGGGCGATCCCGGCTACAACTAGCAGGGTGATCATGAGTGGCGTCACCGGTAAGACCTCTTTTTAGGGTACGCATGCGAGTTTAGTGGCTTGGCATTTGAGCGCCTAGGCCCGCATGAAGGGTTGGATCGGACATGCCTGCGCCTATATCGGCCGCAGCCTCGCTTCTATAAATGGTGGCACTCGATATACAGATTGCCATCACTGGAGGACTATAACGTCTTGGGGGGTGTCAGAATATAGGCGTCAAACACCGGGCAGCGGAAAAACCGCAATGGTGTCCAAAAGCAGGGCGAAGTCATTGATTTAAATAAATTTATATCAGGGGGTTGACGACCTCTCAATCCATCCATAGAATGCGCGCCACTTGCAGCGTAAAGCACACAGCGAAACGAAGCAGGGAGTGAATGTTGTAGTGTGTCCCCTTCGTCTAGTGGCCTAGGACACCGCCCTTTCACGGCGGTAACAGGGGTTCGAGTCCCCTAGGGGACGCCAATGCGGGAATAGCTCAGTTGGTAGAGCACGACCTTGCCAAGGTCGGGGTCGCGAGTTCGAGTCTCGTTTCCCGCTCCAATTTTAAACAGCGTTGCCTTCGGGCAGGGCTGAGTGAAACCAGAACCAAGTCTTCGGATGCGGATCTGGGCACCGAAACACACACCATGTGTTCCGGGCAGCGTGTCCCCTTCGTCTAGTGGCCTAGGACACCGCCCTTTCACGGCGGTAACAGGGGTTCGAGTCCCCTAGGGGACGCCATTTGCGGGAATAGCTCAGTTGGTAGAGCACGACCTTGCCAAGGTCGGGGTCGCGAGTTCGAGTCTCGTTTCCCGCTCCATATTTAACGAAAACGCCGCTCATTGAGCGGCGTTTTTGTGTGTCCATGATTTATGGTCAAAGCAAAAAAGGCCCGCCTGTCTGACGACTGGGTGGGCCTTTTGCGTTTCGGGCACTGCTTGCATCGATAAAATCAGGCGCCCCTCACGAGCGCCCAGTGCTCAGTCCACGTGATAGTGGACGGACAGCGTGCCTTTTTTCTGCGAAAGGGAGGCGATGGTGACAGCGCCCAAATCCTTCAAGCTGCGTACATGGGTACCGCCACAACCGTAGGCGGGCAGGTCACCGAAGCCGATTTCCCGGGATCCTTCGCGCAGCGAGGTCAGGCGCGGCAGGTCGTGGTCGATCCACTGCCCGATGCCTTGCTCGATGACCTGGGCCTCGATGTCCTGCGCTGATTTGCCCGGCTGGAATTGCACACGCCCTTCACCTGGCCAGTGATGCGCCTTGATCGGCATCCAGCCCATGGCTTGGACAAAGTGGCCGATCAAATGGCCAGCCGAATGCATGCGCGTGTTGAACCGCCGGCGTTGTTCGTCGACGCGGATTGGCGTCATCCCGGTTTTTACCGGCTGGTCGACAAAATGAATGATCCGCTCGGGATCCTGAACCACACGCAGCACCTGGCTTTCGCCGATCCAGCCAGTGTCGCAAGGCTGTCCACCGCCTTGGGGGTGGAACAGGGTCGCGCGCAAGACCACGGCAAACTCGTTTTCGTGGGGGGTGCATTCCATGACTTCCACGTTGGCCTTGAGCTCATCACTATGGAAAAAAAGGCGCAGCGTCATATTCCGGGCTCGTATTTGGTAATCAGTTTCTATTATAGAAAGCCTGTAAATACGTGATAATCCGGGCAAACATCAAAGGACTGTTGCGTTGTGAGCATAAATCTTCCCCTGCCGCTGCTCGGCGAAATGGCGATTTTCGTCAAGGTTGTCGAGACGGGCAGTTTCTCCGAGGCCGCTCGTCAGTTGGGCTCCTCACCCTCGGCGGTCAGTCGCAGCATTTCGCGCCTGGAGAAGGCGCTTGCCACCCGGTTGCTGCAACGAACCACGCGCAAGTTGCGTCTGAGTGACGGTGGCGAGGAGGTGTTCAAGCGGTGCCAGGAAATGGTCAATGCCGCGCGGTCAGTGATGGAAATCAGTGGTCAGTTCACGGATGAACCCGAGGGGCTGGTACGTATCAGCGTGCCGAAAGCGGTAGGCCGAATCGTGATTCACCCGCACATGCCGGAGTTCTTGCGGCGTTATCCCAAAGTGGATGTGGAACTGTTGCTTGAGGACCGCCAGGTCGATTTGATCGACGATCACGTCGACTTGGCGATTCGCATCACCGATCGGCCGCCTGCGGGTCTGGTGGGGCGGCAGTTGCTGACCATCGATAATATGCTCTGCGCTACTCCGCAGTATCTGGCCGAGCACGGGACGCCGACGCATCCCCATGAGTTGCTCAATCACAGTTGCATTTACCTGGGCGAAACACCCAGCGACGCACGCTGGAAATTCAAGAAAGGCAGCAAGACGGTAACCGTGGGTGTGCGCGGGCGATATGCCGCCAATCACACCGGTGTACGTTATGGCGCGGTGTTGCAGCACATCGGCATTGGCAGCCTGCCGTATTTCACGGCGCGCCATGCCCTGGAGAAGGGGTTGATGGTGCAAGTGCTGCCGGACTGGACCTTTCTGGCGTCCTATCACGGCGGCGCCTGGTTGCTGCATTCGCCAACCCGATACCTGCCGCCCAAGCTACGGGTGTTGATCGATTACCTGGTGGAATGTCTGGCGAAGGAGCCGACGCTGGGCAAGCCGGGTCGGTCGAATGGTCCGGGCTGGTCGCCATCGGAGTATGAACTGCCGGAGAGTGACGGCTTGTTTTGAATGCCAAAAAAAGGCCCGCATGTTCAACCATGCGGGCCTTTTGCATGACCTGTCAGGGGATCAGTGCTTGCTGTCCTGGTTCGACAAGGCCAGAAGCTGCTTTTCCTGGTTCCAGTCGAAAGGCTCGTCGTTCTGTTCGGCTTCGAAGCGACGCTCTTCCAGGGCCTGGTACAGGTCGATTTCATCATCGGGCATGTAATGCAGGCAGTCACCGGCGAAATACCACAGCAGGTCGCGCGGCACCAGGTGCGCGATTTGCGGATAGCGAGTGATGACCTGGCACAGAATGTCCTGGCCCAGGTACTGGCTTTCGATCGGGTCGACAGGCAGTAACGCCAGCAACTCGTCGAAGCGCTCAAGGAACAAGGCATGGCTTTCGTCGGGAACCTGCTCGGCCTCACCTACGGCGACCAGGATGCTGCGCAGGTGGTCGAGTAAAACGAGATGATCGGCAACGATGTTGGACACGAGATAAGTCCTCAAGAGCAAAACGGGCGCGGGAGTATAAAGCGCCCGCGCCCGTTTTTACATGTTTGAAGGGATCAGCGGACTTTTCCCCCGGCCAGCGCCAAAGCCTCCTGGTCAAAGTCATCGACATCGATCACCTTGCGCCGGGCCGCTTCGGCTTCACGCAGGGTTTGCGCTTCCACCGGCTGCAACACGCCAGCCTCGAGTGCGGCATCGATCAGCGACTCGCCGGCCAGCGGTTTGACCTGGCCGCTCTTGAGTGCCACATGCAGCTTTTTCTGCAGCGGCTGAGCGGCGCTCAACAGGTTGCAGGCGTGTTGCAAGGCGCCGACCGGATCGTCGCTCGCCTGCGGGCGATAGCAACCCAGGAGCAATTCCTCCAGGGCGGGGTCGCCCTTGGCGCGACCAATCAAGGCAGCGACTTCGGCCGCGAGTTTGTCCGAGGGGCCTTTGTGTCGACGACCGAACGGGAACACGATGACCCGCAACAGGCAGGCCACGACTTTGTTCGGGAAGTTGTTCAACAGCTCATCCATGGCCCGTTCCGCCTGCCCCAGGCTTTCTTCCATGGCCCAGCTCACCAGCGGCGTCATGTACTCCGGTGTGTCGAGATCGTGATAGCGCTTGAGTGCCGCAGAGGCCAGGTAAAGGTTGCTCAGTACGTCACCCAGCCGTGCGGACAGGCGTTCCCGGCGTTTCAGTGCGCCGCCCAGCAACATCATGCTGAGGTCGGCGAGCAGGGCGAACGCTGCGGCCTGACGATTGAGGGCGCGGAAGTACCCCTGGCTGAGTTTGTCGCCCGGGGTGTGTTCGAGATGCCCGAAACCGAGATTCAGCACCAGCGTACTGGCGGCGTTGCCCACGGCAAAACCGATGTGCTTGAGCAGCAGGCCATCGAACTCTCTGAGCGCCTGATCCTTGTCTTCACGGCCGGCAAGGGCCATTTCCTTGAGCACGAAGGGATGGCAGCGGATCGCGCCCTGGCCGAAGATCATCAGGTTGCGCGAGAGAATGTTCGCACCTTCCACCGTGATAAAAATCGGCGCGCCGTTCCATTTGCGGCCCAGGTAATTGTTCGGCCCCATGATGATTGCCTTGCCGCCGTGCACATCCATGGCATCGCTGATGCAATCGCGGCCGCGCTCGGTCAGGTGGTACTTGAGAATCGCCGACAGCACCGACGGTTTCTCGCCCAGGTCGACCGCATTGGCGGTCAGCATGCGGGCGGCATCCATCATCCAGGCGTTGCCGCCAATGCGGGCCATGGCTTCCTGGATGCCCTCGAATGCGGCAATCGGTACATTGAACTGCTCACGAATCTGCGCGTATTGGCCCGTCACCAGGCTGGTGAACTTGGCCATGCCGGTGCCCACCGCCGGCAGGGAAATCGAACGCCCCACCGACAGGCAATTCATCAGCATCATCCAGCCCTTGCCGAGCATTTCCTGGCCGCCAATGAGGAACTCCAGCGGGACGAACACGTCCTTGCCCGAGTTCGGGCCATTCATGAACGCGGCACCCAACGGCAGATGCCGGCGGCCGATCTCGACACCGGCGGTGTCGGTCGGAATCAGCGCCAGGCTGATGCCCAGGTCTTCCTTGTCGCCCAGCAGGTGATCGGGGTCATAGGCCTTGAAGGCCAGGCCGAGGAGGGTAGCCACCGGGCCGAGGGTGATGTAACGCTTTTCCCAGTTCAGGCGCAGGCCGAGAACCTCCTGGCCTTCCCATTCACCTTTGCAGATCACCCCGGAGTCCGGCATGCCGCCCGCGTCGGAGCCGGCCAGCGGACCGGTAAGGGCAAAGCACGGGATATCGTCGCCGCGTGCCAGGCGTGGCAGGTAATGATTGCGTTGTTCGTCAGTGCCGTAGTGCAGCAACAATTCGGCCGGGCCGAGGGAGTTGGGGACCATCACGGTGGAGGCGAGGTCGCCGCTGTGGCTCGCCAGTTTCATCGCCACTTGCGAGTGGGCATAGGCAGAGAAACCTTTGCCGCCAAACTCTTTGGGGATGATCAGGGCGAAAAAGCCGTTGTCCTTGATGAACGTCCAGGCTTCGGGCGGCAGGTCCATGGTTTGACCGAGCTGCCATTCATTGACCATGGTGCAGAGTGTTTCGGTCGGCCCGTCGATGAAAGCCTGTTCTTCTTCGTTCAATTGCGCTTTGGGATAGGACAGCAGTTTGCTCCAGTCCGGACGGCCACTGAACAGCTCTCCGTCCCACCACACCGTACCGGCGTCGATGGCATCGCGTTCGGTCTGCGACATCGGCGGCAGGGTTTTCTGGAACCAGTCGAACATCGGCGCGCTGAACAATTTGCGACGCAGGTCGGGCAGCAGCAAGGGCGCGGCGACGGCAGCGATCAATACCCAGAAAACCAGCAGCAACCAGCCCGGTGCGCGGCTGAAAGCGCCCATGGCCACGACATAGGCGGCCACGATGACCAGGGCGGGCAGCGGGGCGATGCGGCGGTGGGCCAGATAAGCAATACCGACCAGCAGAACCAGTATCCACAACAGCAGCATATTCATTCCTCCGTGAAACCAGGGCGAACCAGCCCTCAGAGCTTAGACGGCATCCGTAAAACAGGCGGGTGGTGACCCAGGATGATTTTCGTGTGCCTGATGGGCCACACACGTGGGAAAAGCCTTCATTGAGCGAGCGACAAAGCGCCCATGTTTGGCCGAAACGTCGTTATCTCTGTGCTGAAGCTCTCGCTAGACTCGGGGCTTCCCCAGGAGATTATTCTCATGCACGAGTACCTGAGTCCCGGCCGCTTCATCGATAGTGACCATCCGTCCGTGGTGGAGTTCGCCGAAAAACACCGGGGTGCCAGTCGCGATCCGCTTGAGCAGGCGATCAGTCTCTATTACGCCGTGCGCGAAGCGGTGCGCTACAACCCGTATACCTTCAGTCGCGATCCACAGACCCTGCGTGGCAGTCATGCATTGGCGACCGGGGAGAGTTACTGCGTGCCCAAGGCCACCTTGCTGGCAGCTGCCGCACGGCATTGCGCGATTCCCGCGCGGATCGGCCTGGCGGATGTGCGCAATCATTTGTCGACGCCTCGGCTGCTTGAATTGCTCAAGAGCGACATGTTCGCCATGCACGGCTATACCGAGTTTTATTTGCGGGGGCGCTGGATCAAGGCGACGCCGGCGTTCAACCGCAAACTTTGCGAGCTGTTCAATGTGGCGCCGCTGGAATTCGACGGGATCAACGACAGCGTTTTTCATCCCTTCAACCGCGATGGCGCGAAGCTGATGGAGTACCTCGTCGATCACGGCCAGTTCGCCGACGTCCCTGAAGCGTTCTTTTTCGAACACCTGGAAAAATGCTATCCGCACCTGTTCGGTGAGCAACTGCAACCGCTGTTGGGTGACATGCAGAGCGATTTGAGTCGCACCTGATCCGGCGTATGCTGCCTGCCCACTTACCGAAAAAGAGGCGGTCATGCTGAAGATCTGGGGTCGGAAAAACTCATCGAATGTGAGAAAGCCATTGTGGGCCGCCGAAGAACTGGGCCTGGTCTATGAGGCTATCGATGCCGGTGGCGCCTTTGGGGTCGTCGATACACCCGAGTACCGCGCGATGAACCCCAACGGTCGGGTGCCGGTGATCGAGGACGATGGTTTCGTGTTGTGGGAGTCCAACGCCATCGTGCGTTACCTGATGGCCCGCCACGCCGCCGACACGGCCTGGTACCCCGCGGATCTGCAAGCCCGTGCCAGCGCCGACAAATGGATGGACTGGACCACCTCAAGCTTTTCCGGCCCGTTCCGTACCGTGTTCTGGGGTGTGCTGCGTACCCCGGCAGACCAGCAGGACTGGCCCGCCATCAAGGCGGCGATCAAGGAATGCGACGCGCTGCTGGCGATGGCCGACCAGGCGTTGGCGAACACGCCTTACCTGTCCGGAGACGAGATCGGCATGGGTGATATTCCCCTGGGCAGTTTCATTTATGCCTGGTTCGAGATGCCGATCGAGCGTGCACCACAACCGCATCTGCAGGCCTGGTACGCGCGGCTGAAACAGCGTCCGGCGTATCAAAAGGCGGTCATGACCGCGTTGACTTAATACTCACTATCGACACGCTTGACTGTACTTGTGTGGCGGCGACAAGCACCATTGTGCCAAGTTGTTGCGGTTGTATTGTTCGCCGCCGCCCATACTTATCCCTTTCTTCCCTTCTTGGTGCGTAAATCAGATATGAGTTCCGCTCTGTCCATCCGGCAGCTAACCAAAACCTACGGCAACGGTTTCCAGGCCCTGAGTGGTATCGATCTGGAAGTCGCCGAAGGTGACTTTTTCGCCTTGCTCGGCCCCAACGGCGCCGGCAAATCCACGACCATCGGCATTCTCTCGACCCTGGTGAACAAGACCAGCGGCACGGTGAATATCTTCGGCCACGACCTGGACCGCAATCCTGCGCAGCTCAAGCGCTCCATCGGCGTGGTGCCTCAGGAATTCAACTTCAACCAGTTCGAAAAGACCTTCGACATCGTCGTGACCCAGGCGGGCTACTACGGCATCCCCGCGAAAATCGCCAAGGAACGCGCCGAACAGTACCTGACCCAGCTGGGCCTGTGGGACAAGAAGGACGTGCCGTCGCGTTCACTGTCCGGCGGCATGAAGCGTCGCCTGATGATCGCCCGCGCGCTGGTGCATGAACCGCGCCTGCTGATCCTCGACGAACCGACTGCCGGGGTGGACATCGAGCTGCGTCGCTCGATGTGGAGCTTCCTCACCGAGCTGAACCAGAAAGGCATCACCATCATCCTCACCACCCATTACCTGGAAGAGGCTGAGCAGTTGTGTCGCAACATCGGCATCATCGACCACGGCACCATCGTCGAGAACACCAGCATGCGTCAGTTGCTCAGCCAACTGCATGTCGAGACCTTTCTGCTGGACCTCAAGGGCGATCTGCCCGCCGCGCCTCAGTTGCTCGGCTACCCGTCCCGACTGATCGACAGCCACACCCTGGAAGTCCAGGTGGAAAAGTCCATGGGCATCACCGCGCTGTTCACCCAGCTGGCGCAGCAGAACATCGAAGTGTTGAGCCTGCGTAACAAAACCAATCGCCTCGAGGAGTTGTTCGTGTCCCTGGTGGAGAAAAATCTGTCGAAGGTGGCGGTATGAGTTCCGAGTTGCGCCCCAACCTCATTGCCCTCAACACCATCGTTTACCGTGAAGTCCGGCGTTTCACCCGGATCTGGCCGCAGACCCTGCTGCCGCCGGCCATCACCATGGTCCTGTACTTCGTGATCTTCGGTAACCTGATCGGTCGGCAAATCGGCGACATGGGTGGCTTCACCTACATGGAGTACATCGTGCCGGGGCTGATCATGATGTCGGTGATCACCAACTCCTACGGCAATGTGGTGTCGAGTTTCTTCGGCAGCAAGTTCCAGCGTTCCATCGAAGAGCTGATGGTCTCGCCGCTGTCGCCGCACACCATCCTGATCGGCTACACCCTGGGCGGCGTGCTGCGCGGGTTGATGGTGGGGATCATCGTGACCCTGCTGTCGCTGTTCTTCACCCATTTGCAGGTGCATCACCTGGGCGTGACCATTCTGGTGGTGGTGCTGACGGCGACCATCTTCTCGCTGCTGGGCTTCATCAACGCCGTGTTTGCGCGCAACTTCGATGATATTTCGATCATTCCGACTTTCGTGCTGACGCCACTGACTTACCTGGGCGGGGTCTTCTATTCGATCACCTTGCTGCCGCCGTTCTGGCAGACCGTATCACTGGCCAACCCGGTGCTGCATATGGTCAACGCATTCCGTTACGGCATCCTCGGCGTATCGGATATCCGCATCAGTGTGGCCATCGCCTTCATGCTGGTCGCGACCGTAGTGCTGTACATCGGTTGTGCCCGGTTGCTGGTCAGCGGGCGCGGGATGCGTACCTGAGAAATACCGAGTTGTCTGTTTCGCGAGCAAGCCCGCTCCCACACTGGATCTATGTAGCACTGAAGATCCCTGTGGGAGCGGGCTTGCTCCGGGCGGCGTTCCGACGATGGCGTCAGCCCAGACACCGCATAAAAAACGGCCTCCCAACGTGGAGGCCGTTTTGCATTTTCACATCCGGCTCTTCTTGCGCCGCTTCCATTGCCTGGCCACCCACCAGCGCCAATACGCCATCACCATGAAGTAGGACAGCGCGCCGAGTGCCAGCCCCGTCACCACCGAACCCAACAGAAACGGTTGCCACAAGGTCGAGATTTCGCCCCTGATCCATTCCCAGGTCAGTGAGTCCGGCAACTGCCGGGCGGGGACGTCCATCAGCCAGGCGCCGGTCTGGTAGGTGCAAAAGAACACGGCAGGCATGGTGATCGGGTTGGTCAGCCAGACCAGGCTCACGGCGATCGGCATGTTGCCGCGCACGATAATGGCGAGGATGGCCGCCAGGAGCATCTGCAACGGGATTGGCAGGAACGCCGCGAACAAACCCACGGCCATGGCGCGGGCCACGGAGTGGCGGTTGAGGTGCCACAGGTTCGGGTCATGCAGCAGCGTGCCGAGAAAGCGTAAGGACTTGTGTTCCCTGATGCTCATCGGGTCTGGCATGTAACGTTTGAATAAGCGCCGGGGCATAAGGCTTCTCGGTCGGTCAGGGTGGCAAGTATGTCTGGATTCTATGAACTGCCCATTCAGACTTTGTGACAATTGATAACGGCGTCCGCACGACGGACGGGCTAAGCCTTGGAGGGGATTCTCAAGGACGGGCTTATGCGCACAGGGATGATGGCGTTGGCGCTGAGTCTGCTGACTTTGCGTTTTTTACCGGCGTTGCCGCCGGTCTGGTTGTGGCTGGCGATGCCGGTGGCGGGTTTGATGTTGTTGCCATTCAGGACGTATCCGGTGGCGTTTTACCTGCTCGGTTTGAGTTGGGCCTGCGCGAATGCGCAGTGGGCGCTGGATGACCGGTTGCCGCCGGGCGCTGGACGGAGAAACTCGCTGGGTCGAAGGGCGGGTCACCGGCTTGCCCCGGCATGACGAGGGTGTCGTGCGTTTCGAATTGACCGACATCCAGTCCCGGCGTACCCGGCTGCCGCGGCAAATGCGCCTGTCCTGGTACGGCGGGCCGCCGGTGAACAGTGGTGAGCGCTGGCGTCTGGCAGTCAAGTTGAAGCGCCCGGTCGGGCTCCTCAATCCGCAGGCGTTCGATTACCAGGCCTGGTTGCTGGCACAACACGTCGGTGCGACCGGGACGGTCAAGCAGGGCGAACGCCTTGCGCCAGCCCAATGGGCCTGGCGCGATGGCATCCGCCAGCGATTGCAAGCGGTGGATGCCCAAGGGCGAGGCGGCGCGTTGACGGCGTTGGTGCTCGGAGATGGTGCCGGGCTGAGTCGCGAAGACTGGCAGGTATTGCAGGACACCGGCACGGTGCATCTGTTGGTGATTTCCGGGCAGCACATCGGCTTGCTGGCGGGCGTCGTGTATCTGTTGATTGCCGGCCTGGCCCGCTTTGGGTTATGGCCGAACCGTCTGCCATGGTTGCCTTGGGCGTGTGGCCTGGCATTCGCCGCGGCGCTCGGTTACGGGATGCTGGCCGGATTCGGGGTGCCGGTGCGACGAGCCTGCCTGATGCTGGGTCTGGTGTTGTTGTGGCGTCTGCGGTTTCGTCATCTCGGTGCATGGTGGCCGCTATTGCTGGCACTCTGCGGCATTTTGTTGCTGGAGCCGCTGGCGAGTCTCCAGCCTGGTTTCTGGCTGTCTTTCGCGGCCGTGGCTGTCTTGATATTGACCTTCGGCGGCCGGTTGGGCCCTTGGCGATGGTGGCAAACCTGGACCCGTGCCCAGTGGCTGATTGCAATCGGACTGTGCCCATTACTGTTCATATTGGGATTGCCGATCAGCCTTAGCGGTCCGGCAGCCAATTTGCTGGCGGTGCCGTGGATCAGTCTGGTGGTGTTGCCACCGGCCTTGCTCGGGACATTGCTGTTGCCGGTGCCCTACGTGGGCGAGGGCCTGTTGTGGCTGGCGGGCGGTTTGATCGGTGGGTTGTTCAGGGTTATTGCGGTGTTGGCCGAGGTGCTACCCGCGTGGGTGCCGAAGGCGATTCCTTTGGGGGTATGGAGCCTTGGCGCGCTGGGCGCTTTTCTACTGCTGTTGCCGCGTGGCGTTCCGTTGCGCCCGTTGGGTTGGCCTCTGCTGCTGTTGCTGGTATTCCCACCCCGGTCAACGCTGCCGGAAGGCATCGCTGAAGTCTGGCAGTTGGACGTGGGGCAGGGGTTGGCTGTTCTGGTGCGCACCCGGCATCACACTTTGCTGTATGACGCCGGACCGCGATTCGGTGAGCTCGACCAGGGGGAGCGGGTGGTGTTGCCGGCGTTGCGCAAACTCGGGGTGAAGGGCCTCGACCTGATGCTGATCAGTCATGCCCATGCCGATCATGCCGGGGGTGCCCGGGCGATTGCCCAGAGCTTGCCGGTGCAACAGGTGGTCAGTGGTGAACCGTCAGACTTGCCTGTGGAGTTGCAGGCCGGGCGTTGTGAGAGCGGCCGGCAATGGACCTGGGATGAAGTCGATTTCCGGCTTTGGCACTGGCCATCGGCCGGCGACAGCAACCAGAACTCCTGTGTCTTGCTGATCGAGGCCAATGGCGAGCGGTTGCTGTTGAGTGGCGACATCGATGCCGCCGCCGAAAGAGCCTTGCTGGACAGTCCGTTGGCCCTGCCCACCGATTGGCTGCAGGCGCCACACCACGGCAGTCGCAGTTCGTCGTCAAACGCCCTGCTGGATGTCCTGCAACCTAAAGGGGCGCTGATCTCCCGCGGCCAGGGGAATTCGTTTGGCCATCCGCATCCCACGGTCATCGCGCGTTATCAAAAACGCGGGATGGCGATCTACGACAGCGTCGAACAGGGTGCCATTCGTCTGCAACTGGGGCGCTTCGAGCCGCCGTGGTCGATGCGCCAGGAACGGCGTTTCTGGCGCGATCCGCCGGCCCCGAACCCATAACCGAGCGTTATCAAAGCCCGACCGGTTGCGACATCACGGTCTTCGGTGCGTCCACCCCCTATGTTAGAGTGGCGCACTTTTTCGAGGGGACTGTCACTGTGTGGGAATTGGTCAAATCCGGCGGCTGGATGATGCTGCCGATCATTCTGAGCTCCATCGTGGCCATGGCCATCGTCGCCGAACGTCTCTGGACACTGCGCGCCAGCCGCGTGACCCCGGAGCACTTGCTCGGGCAGGTCTGGGTCTGGATCAAGGACAAGCAGCTCAATAAGGAAAAACTCAAGGAACTGCGCGCCAACTCCCCGTTGGGCGAGATCCTGGCGGCCGGCCTGGCCAACTCAAAACATGGTCGCGAGATCATGAAGGAGTGCATCGAAGAGGCCGCAGCCCGGGTGATCCACGAGCTGGAACGCTACATCAACGCACTGGGCACCATCGCCGCCATGGCACCGTTGCTGGGTCTGCTGGGTACTGTGTTGGGCATGATCGATATCTTCAGTTCGTTCATGGGCACGGGCATGATGACCAACGCCGCCGTGCTGGCCGGCGGTATTTCCAAAGCCTTGATTACCACGGCTTCGGGCCTGATCGTCGGTATTCCGGCGGTGTTCTTCCACCGGTTTCTGCAACGGCGCATCGATGAACTCGTCGTGGGCATGGAACAGGAGGCCATCAAGCTGGTTGAAGTGGTGCAGGGCGACCGCGACGTTGATCTGGCCGAGGGTAAAGCGTGAAATTCCGCCGCAAGCAACGGGAGAACGTGGACATCAACCTCGTGTCGCTGATCGACGTGGTGTTTGTGCTGCTGCTGTTTTTCGTCGTGACCACCACCTTTACCCGTGAGACCCAGCTGCGTGTCGATCTGCCGGAAGCCGTCAGCGGCACGCCGGCGGACGATCAGAGCAAGCCGCTGGACATCGCCATCAGCGCCGACGGCGTGTTCTCGGTGAACAACCAGATCCTGCCGAAAAGCGACCTGGCCTCGCTGATGGACGCGCTGCAAAAAGAAGCCAACGGCGACACCAACCGACCGTTGTCCATCAGTGCTGACGGCAAGACTCAGCATCAGTCCGTGGTGACGGCCATGGATGCCGCTGGCAAACTCGGCTTCAGTCACTTGCGCATGACCACCATCGAGGCGGCGCCTCCCGCGCCCTGATGGCCATGTCCGATCGATTGCTCGCCGCGTGGTACGCAGGTCATCCGGCCCTGAAGCTGTTACAGCCACTGGAATGGTTGTACCGGCGCGTGGTCATGAACAAGCGCAAGCGCTTTCTGGCGGGGGAGGGCGAGATCTACCAGCCGCCGGTGCCGCTGATCGTGGTCGGCAACATCACCGTGGGAGGCACCGGCAAGACGCCGCTGATTCTATGGATGATCGAGCACTGCCAGCGCAGCGGCCTGCGGGTCGGCGTGGTCAGCCGCGGCTATGGCGCCAAACCGCCACAATTACCCTGGCGGGTCGAGGCCGAGCAGGGCGCCGACGTCGCCGGTGACGAGCCGCTGCTGATTGTCCAGCGCACGGGCGTGCCGCTGATGATCGACCCCAATCGCAGTAACGCCGTCAAAGCCTTGCTGGCCAGTGAGCCGCTGGACCTGATCCTGTCCGACGACGGCATGCAGCACTACCGCATGGCCCGCGACCTCGAGCTGGTGCTGATCGACGCCGCCCGTGGCCTGGGCAACCGCCGTTGCCTGCCTGCCGGGCCGTTGCGCGAACCGGTCGAGCGCCTGCAAAGCGTCGACGCGGTGCTCTACAACGGTGCCGCATTCGACCGCGATGATGGCTTCGCCTTTCAATTGCAACCCTCCGCGCTGGTCAATCTGCGCAGCGGCGAACGCCGTCCCCTCGATCATTTCCCCGCCGGCCAGGCCCTGCACGCGGTGGCCGGTATCGGCAATCCGCAACGTTTCTTCAAGACCCTCGAAACGCTACACTGGCAGCCTGTTCCACATGCGTTTGCCGACCACGCCGAATACAGCGTGCAGGCGTTGAATTTCACGCCGTCATTGCCGTTGGTGATGACGGAAAAAGACGCGGTGAAATGCCGTGCCTTTGCCGCCGCCGACTGGTGGTACCTGGCGGTCGATGCCGTGCCGTCGCCGGCCTTCGTGGCCTGGTTCGACACACAGTTGATGCGCCTGCTGCCGGATCGTTTGTTGCCTTAACTCCGTTTTTTCCAGGGAATGCTCATGGACACCAAATTGCTCGACATCCTCGCTTGCCCGGTCTGCAAAGGCCCGCTCAAGCTCAGCGCCGACAAGACCGAGCTGATCAGCAAGGGCGCCGGCCTGGCCTACCCGATTCGCGACGGCATCCCGGTGATGCTCGAGTCGGAAGCGCGCACCCTGACCACCGATGAGCGTCTGGATAAATGACCACAGCCTTTACCGTTGTCATTCCATCGCGTTATGCCTCCACCCGCCTGCCAGGCAAGCCGCTGCTGCTGATCGCCGGCAAGCCGATGATCCAGCACGTCTGGGAACAGGCGCGCAAAAGCAGTGCCGGGCGGGTGGTGGTGGCCACTGACGACGCGCGCATCGTCGAGGCCTGCAATGGCTTCGGTGCAGAAGTGGTGCTGACCCGTGAAGATCACAATTCCGGCACCGATCGCCTGGCCGAAGTCGCGATGAAGCTGGGCCTGGCGCCTGATGCCATCGTCGTCAACGTCCAGGGCGACGAGCCGCTGATCCCGCCGAGCGTGATCGATCAGGTCGCCGCCAATCTGGCGGCCCACGCTGAAGCGCGCATGGCCACCCTGGCCGAGCCGATCGAAGACGCGGACACCCTGTTCAATCCCAACGTGGTCAAGGTCGTCAGCGACCTCAATGGTCTGGCGCTGACATTCAGTCGCTCCACCTTGCCTTGGGCGCGGGATGCATTTGCCGTGAACCCTGGGCAGTTGCCGGAAGGCGTGCCGTATCGCCGCCATATCGGCATCTATGCCTACCGCGCCGGTTTCCTGCAGGATTTCGTCAACTGGGGTCCATGCTGGCTGGAAAACACCGAGTGCCTGGAGCAGCTGCGAGCCCTGTGGCACGGCGTGCGCATTCACGTGGCCGATGCACTGATCGCGCCGCCAGCCGGCGTCGATACCGTTGAAGACCTTGAGCGCGTTCGTCGCCTGCTGGAGGCGTGATGCGCGTTTTGTTCGTGTGCCTGGGCAACATCTGCCGTTCTCCCACGGCCGAAGGCGTGCTGCGGCACAAGCTGCGCGAAGCGGGGTTGGCCGATCAAGTTGAGGTCGCTTCCGCCGGCACCGGTGACTGGCATGTCGGCAAGGCGCCGGACAAGCGCAGCCAGGCCGCGGCGAAGTTGCGCGGTTACGACTTGTCGGCCCAACGCGCCCGGCAAGTCAGCCGCGCCGATTTCGCCACCTACGACCTGATCCTCGCGATGGACAACAGCAACCTGCGCAACCTCAAGGCCTTGCAGCCCGCCAAGGGCAAGGCCGAGCTGGATCTGTTCCTGCGCCGTTACCAGTCGCCGATCGATGAAGTGCCGGACCCTTACTACGACGGCGAGCAAGGCTTCGAGCAGGTGTTGGACCTGATCGAGCGCGCCAGTGATTTGCTGGTGATTGAATTGAAGGGACGGTTATGAGTTTGCAGATTCAATCGCAGGTATCGCTCAAGCCGTTCAACAGCTTTGGCGTGGATGTCCAGGCCCGGCTGTTTGCCGAGGCCCATAGCGACGCCGATGTGCGCGAAGCCCTGGCCTATGGGCTGGAGCACAAAGTCCCGGTACTGGTGATCGGCGGTGGCAGCAACCTGCTGCTGACGGCGGATATCGATTCGCTGGTGCTGCGCATGGCCACTCGCGGGATTCGCGTGCTGAGCGATGACGACGGCAAAGTGGTGATCGAGGCCGAGGCGGGCGAACCCTGGCACCCCTTTGTGCAACACACCCTGGCGCTTGGGTTGTCCGGCCTGGAAAACCTCAGCCTGATTCCCGGCACCGTGGGTGCGGCACCGATGCAGAACATCGGCGCCTACGGGGTCGAGATCAAGGACGTATTCGCCGGCCTGACCGCCCTCGACCGCCAGACCGGCGAACTGCGCGACTTCAGCCTGGCGCAGTGCAACTTCGCTTACCGCGACAGCCTGTTCAAGCAGGAACCAGGGCGCTGGTTGATCCTGCGTGTGCGTTTCGCCCTCGACCGTGCCGCGCATTTGCATCTGGAGTACGGCCCGGTGCGTCAGCGCTTGACCGAACAAGGTATCGACCATCCGACCGCCAGCGATGTCAGCCAGGCCATTTGCAGCATCCGCAACGAAAAACTCCCGGACCCGGCTGTGCTCGGCAATGCGGGCAGTTTTTTCAAGAACCCTTTGGTGTCAGCGGCGCTGGCTGCACGGCTCAAGGGCGAATACCCGGACCTGGTAGCCTATGCGCAACCCGACGGGCAGATGAAACTGGCCGCTGGCTGGTTGATCGAGCGGGCAGGCTGGAAAGGTTTTCGCGATGCCGACGCAGGTGTTCACAAGCTGCAGGCACTGGTGCTGGTCAACTATGGCGGCGCAACGGGCCTGCAATTGCTGAACCTCGCGCAGCGCATCCAGAAAGACATTGCAGAACGATTCCATGTCGACCTGGAAATGGAACCGAACCGGTATTGAGCTAAGCTTTCAGGACAGATCAAAAAGCCCTGCACGATGTTTATTGTGCAGGGCTTTTTTTTGGGCTTTCAATTTCGACCTGGACGCTTCTGTAGGAGCTGGCTTGCCAGCGATGGTCGTCAACGATAACGCGCGTCACCGGATAAACGCGGCGCACGGGAGCCCATCGCCGGCAAGCCGGCTCCTACAGGTATAGCGTTATCGGTGTTTCCCGGAATGTTAATGCTCGGTTAACTTAGTCAGCTAACGATGCACAGTCTTGCTTCACCAAAGGCCCGGTGCAGACGTCTGCGTCCGCACAAGAGAGCCGATTAGCCTGAGTCGATCTGCGTGCGACCCACCGAGATCCAGCGGCAGATTGCTCGACCCCATCACTCAAGATCCATGCGGGCGTGCCCATGATTACCCTGAAACTCAATGGTCAAGACCATCAACTCGACGTCGCCGAGGACATGCCGCTGCTCTGGGCGATCCGCGACGTGGCCGGATACAACGGCACCAAATTCGGCTGCGGCATGGGCCTGTGCGGTGCTTGCACCATTCATATCGAAGGGGCTCCCGCACGCAGTTGCATCACGCCCATCGGTTCCGTCGTCGGTCAGAATGTCAGCACCATCGACAACCTGCACGCCGACCCGATCGGCAAAGTCGTCCAGCAAGCCTGGCTCGACACGGCGGTCGCCCAATGCGGTTTCTGCCAGGGTGGGCAAATCATGTCGGCGACAGCGCTGCTCAAGATCCACCCGAACCCCAGCGACGAGCAGATTGAAGAAGCGATGGTCGGCAACATCTGCCGCTGCGGCACCTACAACCGCATCAAGACCGCCATCCGCCAGGCCTCCACTCACCTGAAGGAGGCCAAGGCATGAGCCGGTTACCGAATGATTTCACCCTGAGCAATCTGAGCCAGCTCAGTCGCCGTGGCTTTCTCAAAGGCGTGGGCGCCACCAGTGCGCTGGTATTGGCGGCGAGCTGGGGCTGGCAAGATGCTTTTGCCGAAGAAAAAGACAAGAAGTTCGGCGCCGACGGCATGCCCCACGGCTGGGTCGACGATCCGAAAGTCTATGTGAGCATCGCCGCCGATGGCACGGTGACCGTGATCTGCAACCGCTCGGAAATGGGTCAGGGCGTGCGCACCAGCCTGACCATGGTGGTGGCAGATGAACTGGAAGCCGATTGGGCACGGGTCAAGGTACAGCAGGCCCCGGGCGATGAAGCACGCTTCGGCAACCAGGACACCGACGGTTCACGCAGCATGCGCCACTGGTACGAACCAATGCGTCGTTGCGGGGCTGCTGCACGCGCCATGCTGGAGCAGGCCGCTGCTGACCAGTGGAAGGTGTCGGTGGGCGAGTGCCATGCGCAACTGCATAAAGTCATCCATAAACCCTCGGGCCGCGAACTGGATTATGGTGCGCTCGCCGCCGCTGCCAGCGCTTTGGCCGTACCGGCGCGTGACAGCCTGAGGCTCAAGCAGCCTTCGGAATTCCGTTACATCGGCAAGGAAGGCACCAAGGCCATCGACGGTGAAGACATCGTCAACGGCCGTGCGGTGTACGGTGCCGACGTGCATTTCGACGGCATGCTGTACGCGACCATTGCCCGACCCACGGTGTATGGCGGCAAAGTCAAAAGTTTCGACGGCAGCGCGGCGATGAAAGTCCCTGGCGTGGTCAAGGTGCTGCAGATCGAAAGCCGTCCGTTGCCTTCGGAGTTCCAGCCCCTGGGTGGCATCGCCGTGGTGGCGAGCAATACCTGGGCGGCGATCAAGGGGCGCGAGGCGCTGAAAATCGAGTGGGATGACGGCCCCAACGCCAGCTACGACTCGATCGCCTATCGCAAGGAGCTCGAAGCGGCCTCGCTCAAGCCTGGCAAGGT
Organism: Pseudomonas sp. AP3_22 TE3818; assembly: GCF_053628995.1. Lineage (NCBI taxonomy): Bacteria > Pseudomonadati > Pseudomonadota > Gammaproteobacteria > Pseudomonadales > Pseudomonadaceae > Pseudomonas > Pseudomonas sp. AP3_22 TE3818. The sequence goes on from NZ_JBRJHL010000001.1 coordinate 1,694,024, forward strand.
GGTGCGCAATACCGGCAACATAGACGAAGCCATGAGCAGCGCCGACAGTACGCTGGAAGCCTCTTACTACTTGCCGCATTTGTCACAGTCGCCAATGGAGCCGATGGTCGCCATTGCGCGGTTCAAGGACGGTGCGTGCGAGGCCTGGGGGCCAAGCCAGGCACCGCAGGTCACCCGGGAACGGATGGGTGAAAGGCTGGGCCTGCCGTTCGACAAGGTCACGTTCAATGTGACCCTGCTGGGCGGTGGGTTCGGGCGCAAGTCCAAGCCTGACTTCATCATCGAAGCCGCGATTCTCGCCAAGGAGTTCCCCGGCAAAGCGGTGCGGGTGCAATGGACCCGCGAAGACGACATTCATTGTTCCTACTTCCACACCGTATCGGCCGAATACCTCAAGGCCAGCTTGAGCAAGGACGGTCTGCCGTCCGGCTGGTTGCACCGTACAGTGGCGCCGAGCATCACGGCGTTGTTTGCGCCGGGCATGAACCATGAGGCGGCGTTCGAACTGGGCATGGGCTTCACCAACATGGCCTATGCGATCCCCAACATTCGCCTGGAAAACCCCGAGGCCACGGTGCATACCCGCGTCGGCTGGTATCGCTCGGTGTCGAACATTCCCCATGGGTTCGCGATCCAGAGTTTTATCGATGAGCTGGCGCACAAGGCCGGGGAAGATCCGCTGAAGTACCAGATCAGATTGCTCGGCCCGGACCGTCAGATCGATCCGCGCACCTTGAGCGAAGAGTGGAACTACGGCGAATCCCCCGAGCGATATCCGATCGACACCGCGCGCCTGCGCACGGTACTGGAGACCGCCGCCAACGCCGCCGGGTGGGGGCGTGAGCTGCCCAAGGGGCGTGGCCTGGGCCTGGCGGTGCATTACAGCTTCGTGACCTATGTGGCGGCGGTGATCGAGGTAGAGGTCAAAGACGACGGTACGCTGGTGGTGCACAAGGCCGATATTGCCGTCGATTGCGGACCGCAGATCAATCCCGAGCGGATTCGCGCGCAGTTCGAGGGCGCCTGCGTCATGGGCCTGGGTAATGCGGTGCTGGGGGAAATCAGCTTCAAGGACGGCAAGGTCCAGCAGGATAACTTCCACATGTACGAAGTGGCCCGCATGTCCCTGGCGCCGAAGGAGGTGGCGGTGCATCTGGTGACGCCGCCGGGCGACGTGCCATTGGGCGGGGTTGGTGAGCCGGGCGTGCCACCGATTGCGCCGGCCCTGTGCAATGCGATCTTTGCAGCCACCGGCAAGCGCATCCGCAACCTGCCGGTTCGTTATCAGTTGTCGGGCTGGCAGCAGGCCGGAGCTTGATGGACAGCGCCGACCTGAACGTCCTGCGCAGTGTGCTGCAATGGCAGCGCGCCGGTCAGCGGGTGGTGTTGTACAGCGTGGTCGAAACCTGGGGCACTGCGCCCCGGGCACCCGGCGCCATGCTGGCCCTGCGTGAAGACGGCGTGGTGATTGGCTCGGTTTCCGGCGGGTGTGTCGAGGATGACTTGATCGCCCGGCTGCACGACGGCCGCCTCGCACTGGACGGGCCGCCGGTGCAACTGATCACGTACGGCGTGACCCGCGAGGAAGCCGCACGTTTCGGCTTGCCCTGCGGCGGCACCTTGCGCTTGACCGAGGAGCGCATCGACGATGGGGATTGGGTTGAGCAGCTGCTGACCCGATGCGAGGCCCATGAAATCGTTGCGCGTGAACTGAACCTGGCCACCGGCGAAGTGCTTTTGCAGCCGGCCACTAAAGCTGACGTCTTGACGTTCGACGGTCAGACCTTGCGGGCGATCTATGGGCCGCGCTGGCGCTTGCTGCTGATCGGCGCGGGGCAGCTGTCGCGCTATGTCGCGGAAATGGCCCGTCTGCTGGATTTCGAGGTGCTGATTTGCGATCCGCGCAGCGAGTTCGTCTATGGCTGGGAAGAGCAGCACGGACGATTCGTCTCGGGCATGCCGGATGAGGCGGTATTGAATATCCAGACCGATGAACGCACGGCCATCGTGGCCTTGACCCACGATCCGCGCCTGGACGACATGGCGCTGCTCACGGCCCTGGATTCCAAAGCCTTTTACGTTGGAGCGCTGGGGTCGCGGGTCAACAGCCAGAAGCGCCGGGAAAACCTGGCTCAACTGGGCTTGTCGCAACCGGCGATTGACCGTTTGCATGGTCCGATCGGCTTGCACATCGGCAGTCATAATCCAGCGGAAATTGCCTTGTCGCTCATGGCGGAGATCGTGGCGGTCAAAAATGGCGTCGAACTGAAACAGAAGAAAGTCTTGCGGGAGAAGGTATGAGCGAGTCCATTGGCGTCGTCGTACTGGCGGCGGGGCAGGGCAGCCGGTTTCGTCAGGTGGCGGGTGCTGAAAAGGATAAGTTGGTGGCTGATTGCACCGGGCGTGACGGCGTGGTGCGCTCTGTCATCGAGCACACATTGGTCAACCTGCCGGCGACGCTGGGCAAACGCGTATTGGTGACCACTGCTGACCGCCCGCAAGTGATTCGCATGGCTCAGGCCTATGGCTGCGAGATTGTGCTGATCGAATCGACCGGCATGGGCGACAGCATTGCCGCCGGGGTCGCTGCCTGCAAACAACTCGATGGCTGGCTGATGGTGCTGGGGGATATGCCCTTCATCCTGCCGTCCAGTATCGAGCAGGTGGTGGCGGGTATTGGCGATGACAGCATCAGTGTGCCGGTACAGGGTGGTAAGTATGGGCATCCGGTCGGATTTGGACGGGACTTCGCAGCGGGGTTGATGCTGCTATCGGGCGATCGCGGCGCGAAACCACTGTTTGCCCAAGGGCGGGTGGTTGAAGTGGCTGTGGATGATCCCGGTGTGTTGTGGGATGTGGATGTGCCTGAGGCGTTGGTCTTCAAGTAGTTCTGGAGGTGATTCCCTGTGGGAGCGGGCTTGCTCGCGAAGACGGCCTGGCAGTCAACTGAGATGTTGGATGATCCACCGCCTTCGCGAGCAAGCCCGCTCCCACAAGGGACTGCGGTGAAGTCCGGATATAAAAAAAGCCCCGCCTGGGTTCACCAGGCGGGGCTTTTCAGTGGCCGATGGAATCAGGCGAGAGGTTTGGTCTCGTGCTCTTTTTCCAGGGCTTGCTCGTGTTGCTCTACCGCTTCCTGAACGGAGCGCGGCGCTTCGTGGATCACCGACTCAGTCGGCTCGGCAACCACTTCGGCGGCCGGGGCAGGCGCTTCTTCAACCGCTTCAACCGGAGCCGCAGCGGCAGCCAGTTCAGCTTCCTTCTGCAGACGCTCGGCTTCACGCTTGCGACGACGCACTTCACGCGGGTCGTTAGGCGCACGGCCACTTGGCGTCAGTGCGCTGACAGGAGCGGCTTCGACGACCGGCGCAGGCGCTTGGGCAACGACCGGAGCTTCAACAACAGGAGCTTCAACGACAGGAGCTTCAACCTCCGGCGCTGGAGCCGGCTCCGCGGCGGCAACCACCGGCTCGGAAACCATGGCCTCAGCCACTTCGGCTTCAGCGGCTGGTGCAGCAGTTTCAGCGACGGCTGGCTCGGCCACCCAGTTGAACGCCGTTTGCTCTTCACGCACTTCGCGAACGGTTTCAGTCACGGTCTCGACGACAGCTTCTGCAGCTACGGCAGGTGCTTCAACCACTGGGGCCGGCTCGAAAGCCGCTTCAACAGCAGGCTGAGCTTCTGGCGCTGGTGCCACTTCGATTTCCGGCGAGGCGGTGACTTCGACCGGTGTGGTCGCTTCAACGACTGGCGCTTCAACCGGAGCTGCTTCCAGGGTCGCGGCAGTGGCGCGTTCGGCTTGCACATTGGCTTCAGCTTCGGCTGGAGCGCTGATCACGCTGCTGGCAACGGCTGCGGTGACAGCCAGGCCGGCGGCCAGATCGGCAGTGCTTGGCGCTTCAGCGTTTTCGCCGGACTCGGACTCTTCCGAACCTTCGATCACGTTGCCGTTGGCGTCACGCTGCCGCTCGCGACGGTTGCTGCGACGACGCTGGCCACGGGAACGGCGGCGTGGACGATCGCCTTCGGCGTTTTCCTGACCTTCTTCCTGCAGTTGCTCTTCGTTGGTGGTCAGTTCTTCTTCGGCAGCGGCGGCAGCTTGTTCGGCACGAGGCTGACGCTCTTCACGCGGTGGGCGTGGAGCACGCTCTTCACGTGGCGGGCGAGCCGGACGCTCTTCTGCGGTAGCAGCGGCGGCCGGAGCAGCTGGAGCGGCATCCAGAGGCTCGCGCAGTTCACGCACGCGTTCTTCACGCTCGCCACGTGGCTTGCGATCTTCACGCGGAGCGCGCGGTGCGCGTTCTTCACGAGGCGCGCGTGGTGCGCGTTCTTCGCGAGCTACTGCCGGCGTTTCTTCACGGGTCTCGCGAGGCTCGCGCACTTCGCGTGGCTGCCGCTCTTCACGCGGAGCACGCTCTTCACGCGGTGCACGTTCTTCGCGAGGCTTGCGCTCTTCATCGCGGCGACCGTTACGGTTGCGGCTCTGCTGGCGACCGTTGCGACGCTCTTCATTGCGGGCCGGACGCTCGGCGGCTGGCTTTTCAACCACAACCGGCGCGACAGGCTCTTCCTTGGTGGCGAACAGGCTCACCAGCGACTTCACCAGGCCTTTGAACAGGCTTGGCTCAGGCACGACGGCCGGAGCCGGGGCCGGAGCGGCAACTTCGGTCGGAACCGGAGCGTTGGCGCGGGCCGGAGCAGTCTTGACCGCGGCTTCCTGGCGAACCAGGGTGCGGGTCGCAGCGGCTGGCTGGACTTCTTCGACTTCGGCAGCGGCAGCGGCGATTTCGTAGCTGGACTGGTTGGTCGCCGCTTCCGGGCTGTCATCACGCAGGCGTTGCACTTCGAAGTGCGGCGTCTCGAGGTGATCGTTCGGCAGGATGACGATGCGGGCGCGGGTGCGCAGTTCGATCTTGGTGATCGAGTTGCGTTTTTCGTTGAGCAGGAACGCAGCCACCGGGATCGGCACTTGTGCACGAACTTCGGCGGTACGGTCTTTCAGGGCTTCTTCTTCGATCAGGCGCAGGATCGCCAGGGACAGCGATTCAACGTCACGGATGATGCCGGTGCCGTTGCAACGCGGGCAGACGATGCCGCTGCTTTCGCCCAAGGACGGACGCAGGCGCTGACGGGACATTTCCAGCAGGCCGAAGCGCGAGATGCGACCGACTTGCACGCGAGCGCGGTCGGCTTCCAGGCATTCGCGGACTTTTTCTTCCACGGCGCGCTGGTTCTTGGCAGGGGTCATGTCGATGAAGTCGATGACAATCAGGCCGCCGATGTCGCGCAGGCGCAACTGACGGGCGATTTCTTCGGCCGCTTCAAGGTTGGTCTGCAGCGCGGTTTCTTCGATGTCGCTGCCTTTGGTGGCGCGCGCCGAGTTGATGTCGATGGACACCAGGGCTTCGGTCGGATCGATCACGATGGAGCCGCCGGAAGGCAGTTCGACGACGCGCTGGAAAGCGGTTTCGATCTGGCTTTCGATCTGGAAACGGTTGAACAGCGGAACGCTGTCTTCGTAGAGCTTGATCTTGCTGGCGTACTGCGGCATCACCTGGCGGATGAAGGTCAGGGCTTCGTCCTGGGCTTCAACGCTGTCGATCAGCACTTCGCCGATGTCCTGGCGCAGGTAGTCGCGGATCGCGCGGATGATCACGTTGCTTTCCTGGTAGATCAGGAACGGCGCGGCGCGGTCCAGCGAGGCTTCCTTGATGGCGGTCCACAGTTGCAGCAGGTAGTCGAGGTCCCACTGCATTTCTTCGCTGCTGCGGCCCAGGCCGGCAGTGCGCACGATCAGACCCATGTCGGCCGGGGCAACCAGGCCGTTGAGGGCTTCACGCAGTTCGTTGCGCTCTTCGCCTTCGATGCGACGGGAGATACCGCCGGCACGCGGGTTGTTCGGCATCAGCACCAGGTAACGACCGGCCAGGCTGATGAAGGTGGTCAGGGCGGCGCCCTTGTTGCCACGTTCTTCTTTTTCGACCTGAACGATGACTTCCTGGCCTTCGCTCAGGACGTCCTTGATGTTGACGCGACCTTCCGGGGCTTTCTTGAAGTATTCGCGGGAGATTTCTTTGAGGGGCAGGAAGCCGTGGCGCTCAGAGCCGAAATCGACAAAGGCAGCCTCGAGGCTTGGTTCGATGCGAGTAATCCGGCCTTTATAGATGTTGGCCTTCTTCTGCTCGCGTGCACCGGATTCGATGTCCAGGTCGTAGAGGCGCTGGCCATCTACCAGTGCAACACGCAACTCTTCGGGTTGAGTTGCGTTAATCAGCATTCTTTTCATGTAGTACCGTCGGTTTCCGGGCTGCCGGAAACGGCGTTCGGCACACACGACTTCTCACGGTCGGTGTCAGGTGCGTCGGGAGTGGTTGGCCATTTCCCGTGTCCAGCGAAGTCCGGCCAATGTGGGCCTTCATCGCGACGTACGCGTCCTGCTTGCTGTGGCTACTTAAGCACTCAGTCAGGAGGAGGAATCAACCAGCGGCTGTGGACGAGATGAAGCGTCTGGAGAAAGCCTGTTGCTACACAGTCCGGCGGTTGTGCATCTCCACCCTACACGTATCCCTGATAATTCGGGTGCTGCCGCGCGCAGAATCCGCAGCGGGTTGGCATTTACCGTGAGCTCCGAAAGGGGAGGTCACGCATCATGGCTAATTTAGGCGTTGTTTCCGATGCCTTCGCTCGGGGTCATTCGCAGCTGACTGCACTTTGTGAACTGGCCGTGAATATGGCTCGCAAAACGAGTGGAAAACTCTGCTTTGTGGCGTGATTCAGGCCTCATGTCACCTGCGCTCGTTACACCTGCAAACTCCACCGTTACGTAGCGAAAGCCCCGTAGGACGGCCTCGCGTCCTGGTGAATTGCGTTGGTCAGGGCCGGTTTTTGACCGTTGGTCCGCTGTCCAGGCCGCTTTTGGCGGCGTTCGCGACTATAGCAGCAATGATTAAGTGCTTCAATTCCATAAAAAATTGTTATCATCCGCGGCATGACGACGACTACCCCCCCGACTCCAGGCGTACAACTGCTTGAGGTCTCGCCGGAATATGCCGGCCAACGTATTGATAATTTCCTTCTCGCCCGGCTCAAAGGCGTGCCCAAGACCTTGATTTACCGCATTTTGCGCAAGGGCGAAGTGCGCGTGAACAAAGGTCGGATCAAGCCCGAGTACAAGCTGCAGGCGGGCGATATCGTGCGCGTGCCGCCGGTTCGCGTGCCTGAGCGCGACGAGCCGGTGCCACTGGCACAAGGCCTGCTGCAGCGGCTCGAAGCCTCGATTGTCTTCGAAGACAAAGCCCTGATCGTGATCAACAAGCCCGCCGGCATTGCGGTTCACGGCGGTAGCGGCCTGACGTTCGGGGTGATCGAAGCCTTTCGTCAGTTGCGCCCCGATTGCAAGGAGCTCGAACTGGTTCACCGTCTCGACCGTGACACGTCCGGCCTGTTGATGATCGCCAAGAAACGCAGCATGTTGCGTCACTTGCACACCGCGTTGCGTGGTGATGGCGTCGACAAGCGCTACATGGCGCTGGTGCGCGGTAACTGGGCGAGCTCGATCAAGCAAGTCCGTGCGTCGCTGGGCAAGAGCAATCTGCGCTCCGGCGAGCGCATGGTCGAGGTCGACGAGGAGGAGGGCAAGGAGTCCGTGACCGTGTTCAAGGTCCTGCGCCGCTTCGGCGACTTTGCCACCCTGATCGAAGCCAAACCGATTACCGGCCGGACTCACCAGATCCGCGTGCATACCTTGCACGCCGGGCATTGCATCGCTGGCGACAGCAAGTATGGTGACGAAGGTTTCAGCAAGGAAATCCGCGATCTGGGCGGCAAGCGCCTGTTCCTGCATGCCTACATGCTGACCGTGCCGTTGCCTGATGGCGGCGAGTTGAAGTTGCAGGCGCCGGTTGACGAGATGTGGGCCAAGACTGTGGAGCGATTGAGTGCGCCCATCTGATTACAAGCTGCTGATCTTCGACTGGGACGGCACGCTGGCCGACTCCATTGGCCGGATTGTCGAGGCGATGCATGTTGCCTCCCGGCGCTCTGGTTTTGAACAGCGTGACGATTTTGCCGTCAAGGGCATCATCGGCCTGGGCTTGCCGGAAGCGATCCGCACCCTGTACCCCGAGATCGATGACGCCGAATTGATCGCGTTTCGCGAACACTACGCCGAACATTACATTGCGTCGGAGGCCGTGCCTTCGCCGTTGTTCGAGGGTGTGGTCGAGTCGCTCGAGGCATTTCGTGCCGAGGGTTATCATCTGGCTGTGGCGACCGGCAAGGCCCGTCGCGGGCTGGATCGGGTGCTGAAGGCCCATGGCTGGGAGGATTACTTCGATATCACCCGTGCCGCCGACGAGACCGCCAGCAAGCCCCATCCGCTGATGCTCGAGCAAATTCTCGCGCATTGCGAGGTGCGCCCGGAGCAGGCGTTGATGGTCGGTGATTCGTCCTTTGATTTGCAGATGGCACGCAACGCCGGCATGGGGTCGGTGGCCGTAAGCTATGGCGCTCAATCGATCGATGCGTTGAAGTTGTATAAGCCGCGACTGGCCATCGACCGTTTTTCAGAATTGCACGCCTGGCTGAGTCAGCAGGCTTAACCAGTTGTTTTTGGGGTGGACGGCATGACCGACGAATGGAAGGCGCCCGCCAAGGCGAGCGCAGAGGGCGGTGACGACAAAAGCTGGAAGCTGCTGGAGAAGACGCTGCTGGCCAGTGTGCAGGAGCAGCGCCGGTCCCGTCGCTGGGGAATATTCTTCAAGTTGCTGACGTTTGTGTATCTTTTCGGCGCTATTGCACTGTTTTCGCCGCTGATGGATATGGAGAAGGCCGCTACCCTGAGTGCCAATTACACGGCATTGATCGATGTGACCGGCATGATTGCCGACAAGGAGCCGGCCAGCGCAGACAATATCGTTGGCAGCCTGCGCGCGGCTTTCGAGGACAAGAAGGTCAAGGGTGTCATCCTGCGCATCAACAGCCCGGGCGGCAGTCCGGTGCAGTCGGGTTATGTCTATGACGAGATCCGTCGTCTGCGCGGCCTGCATCCGGACACCAAGCTCTATGCGGTCATTTCCGACCTGGGGGCTTCCGGTGCTTATTACATCGCCAGCGCGGCGGATCAGATCTACGCCGACAAGGCGAGCCTGGTCGGCTCCATCGGTGTGACGGCGGCCGGTTACGGCTTTGTCGGCACCATGGAGAAACTGGGTGTCGAGCGTCGCACTTACACCTCGGGCGAACACAAGTCGTTCCTTGACCCGTTCCAGCCACAGAAGCCGGAAGAAACCGCCTTCTGGCAAAGTGTGCTCGATACGACCCACAAACAATTCATCAACAGCGTCAAGCAAGGGCGCGGCGACCGCCTGAAGGACAAGGAGCATCCGGAGCTGTTCTCCGGCCTGGTCTGGTCCGGCGAACAGGCGCTGCCGCTGGGATTGATCGATGGGCTGGGCAATGCCAGTTCGGTTGCGCGGGATGTGATCGGCGAGAAAGAACTGGTGGACTTTACCGTTCAGGAGTCGCCATTCGATCGCTTCTCGAAAAAGCTCGGTGCCAGCGTGGCTGAGCATTTGGCGATGTGGATGGGGTTTAACGGTCCGTCGTTGCGCTGATTGCGGGGTGACATGAAAAAAAACCGGCCTGCGTGGCCGGTTTTTTTGCTTTCGCAGGATCCGTAGGAGCTGGCTTGCCAGCGAAGGCGGCATACCTGGCACACCGCGTCGCCTGGTTCGCCAGCAAGCCGGCTCCTACAGTGCTCAGGGTATTTGCACGCCTTCGACCAATAGCATGTCGATCAGGCGAATCAGCGGCAGGCCGATCAGGCTGGTCGCGTCAGGTCCCTCGGTGCTGCGAAACAGGCTGACACCCAGGCCTTCGGCCTTGAAGCTGCCGGCGCAATCGTAGGGCTGCTCGGCGTGCAGGTAGCGCTCGATGCGGGTCGCGTCGAGTGTGCGCATGTGTACGGTGAACGGCACGCAATCGACCTGGCAGTGCCCTGTCCGGCTGTTGAGCAGGGCCAGGCCGGTCAGGAAGGTCACGCTGGTGCCGCTGGCGGCCAGCAGTTGTTCGCGGGCTTTTTCGAAGGTGTGGGGCTTGCCGATTATCCGCTCTCCCAGCACGGCGACCTGGTCGGAGCCGATTATCAGATGAGCGGTATGGCTGGCGGCCAGGGCGCGCGCTTTCTCTTCGGCAAGGCGCTTGACCAGTGTGATGGCGGATTCGCCCGGGCGATGGCTTTCGTCGATATCCGGCGAACTGCAGGTGAACGGCAGTTGCAGGCGGGCCAGCAATTCCCGGCGATAGACCGAGCCGGAAGCGAGTAATAAAGGCAGCATGCGCATCTCCATAAGGCAGGTGCGAATTCTAGCGAGGCTTCCAAGTGACGGACAGGGCTGAATTTCCTTTGACATGGGCGGGTGCATCCCTATAATGCTGCGCCTATGTTGAATGACCCGATTCCACCTCACGTTGACCCGCGCAAATTGGCTGATCGTGGCACCACCCTTCAAGGTGAAATGCTGCTGGCCGATTTGGAGAGACTCTGCGACCCGCTTTCCGACAATGTCGGTACGGTGCAGGCTAAATTCGTTTTTGAACGAGATGAACGTAAATCTGTGGTCATCCACAGCTTTATCGACACTGAAGTCAAAATGGTTTGCCAGCGTTGTCTTGAGCTGGTCACCCTGCCGATCCACAGCGAATGCAGTTACGCTGTGGTGAAGGAGGGTGCGAATACCCAGTCGTTGCCGAAAGGTTATGACGTGCTGGAACTGGGCGAAGATCCATTGGATCTGCAGTCACTGATCGAGGAGGAGCTTCTGCTCGCCTTGCCCATTGTGCCTGCTCATCATCCGGAAGAATGCCAGCAGCCGGCGGGAGCAGATGAGCCCGAACCGAGCGAGGACGAGGTAACGCGGTCCAACCCGTTCAGTGTATTGGCGCAGTTAAAGCGTGACCCAAACGTTTAGGAGTTAATCAATTATGGCTGTTCAGCAGAACAAAAAATCCCGCTCTGCCCGTGACATGCGCCGTTCGCACGACGCTCTCGAGGCTAGCACCCTGTCTGTAGAAAAAACCACCGGTGAAGTTCACCTGCGTCACCACGTATCGCCAGAAGGCGTATACCGTGGCCGTAAAGTGATCGACAAGGGCGCTGACGAGTAATCACTTGTCCGCTCAAGTCATCGCGATTGACGCAATGGGCGGGGACTTCGGTCCCCGCAGCATTGTCCAGGCCAGCCTTGCTTGCCTGTCCGCTACACCCTCGCTGCACCTGACCCTCGTCGGTCAACCCTCCCTTCTTGAAGAATTGATCGCTGGCTGTTCGGCTGTGGATCGCGCGCGCCTGTCGATTGCTCCGGCGAGCGAAGTCATCAGCATGGACGACAAGCCCGCCCAGGCCTTGCGAGGCAAGCCCGACTCGTCGATGCGCGTGGCCCTTGAGTTGCTGCGCGACGGTAAAGTCCAGGCCTGTGTCAGTGCGGGCAATACCGGGGCGTTGATGGCGTTGTCGCGCTTCGTGCTCAAGACCCTGCCGGGCATTGACCGTCCGGCCATGGTGGCGGCGATCCCGACACAAAAGGGTTACTGCCAATTGCTCGACCTGGGTGCCAACGTCGATTGCAGTGCCGAGCATCTGTTGCAGTTTGCGGTCATGGGCTCGGTGGCGGCAGAGACGCTGGGCATTAGCCGTCCACGGGTGGCGTTGCTGAACATCGGTACCGAAGACATCAAGGGCAATCAGCAGGTCAAGCTGGCGGCGACTTTGTTGCAAGGCGCCCGGGGCATCAATTACATCGGCTTTATCGAGGGCGACGGTTTGTACCGTGGCGAAGCGGATGTGGTGGTGTGTGACGGTTTTGTCGGCAACATCCTGCTCAAATCCAGCGAAGGTCTGGCGACCATGATTGCCGGGCGTATCGAGGCGTTGTTCAAGAAGAACCTGGCCTCACGTGCGGTCGGCGCACTGGCGCTGCCGTTGATGAAGCGTCTGCAGGCCGACCTGGCGCCTGCCCGGCATAACGGCGCGAGCTTTCTCGGCTTGCAGGGGATTGTGGTGAAGAGCCACGGTTCTGCCGGGGTCCAGGGTTTCCAAAGCGCCATTTCGCGCGCCATGATCGAGATTCAGGAAAATCTTCCCGAGCGCCTGCACGGTCGTCTGGAGGATTTGTTGCTTTAGGCGTTTTCGTCGGACAATGCTTAAATGTGACCGCTTGGTTCGATGGGCCATCCAACTGTCAGTTTCTTGCGTCCCCAAAGCGGGGCGCCAATTCTCCGACGACAAGATCATTAGGGGCTTGTTACATGTCTGCTTCCCTCGCATTCGTCTTCCCGGGACAGGGTTCGCAGTCCCTCGGCATGCTGGCCGAGCTGGGCGCACAACACCCGGTTGTCCTTGAAACATTCAAAGAAGCTTCCGATGCACTGGGTTACGACCTGTGGGCACTGACCCAGCAAGGGCCGGAAGAGCAACTCAATCAAACCGATAAAACCCAGCCGGCCATTCTGACCGCCTCGATCGCCCTGTGGCGTCTGTGGCTGGCCGAAGGTGGTGCGCGTCCGGCCTACGTCGCCGGGCACAGCCTGGGTGAATACAGCGCGCTGGTGGCAGCGGGCAGCCTGAGCCTGGGCGATGCGGTGAAACTCGTCGAGCGTCGTGGCCAATTGATGCAGGAAGCCGTTCCGGCCGGGCAGGGCGGCATGGCCGCCATCCTCGGCCTGGACGATGCCGACGTACTGGCCGCCTGTGCCGAAGCGGCGCAAGGCGAAGTGGTCAGTGCGGTGAACTTCAATTCCCCGGGCCAGGTGGTCATCGCCGGTGCCAAGGCTGCGGTTGAACGCGCCATCGAAGGCTGCAAGGCGCGTGGTGCCAAGCGTGCCATGCCGCTGCCGGTCAGCGTGCCGTCCCACTGCGAGCTGATGCGTCCGGCTGCCGAGCGTTTCGCCGAATCGATCGCCGCGATCAACTGGCAGGCGCCACAGATTCCTGTGGTCCAGAACGTCAGCGCCGAAGTGCCGGCCGATCTGGAAACCCTCAAGCGTGATCTGCTCGAACAGCTGTACAAACCCGTACGCTGGGTCGAGTCCGTACAGGCGCTGGCTGCCAGGGGCGCGACCAATCTGGTCGAGTGCGGCCCGGGTAAAGTGCTGGCCGGTCTGAACAAGCGTTGCGCCGAAGGCGTATCGACATCCAACCTCAATACCCCAGACGCTTTCGCTGCCGCCCGTGCAGCGTTGGCCTGAATCAGGAGAAGCTTGCATGAGTCTGCAAGGTAAAGTTGCACTGGTCACCGGTGCAAGCCGTGGCATCGGCCAGGCTATCGCCCTGGAACTGGGTCGTCAGGGCGCCATCGTTGTCGGTACCGCGACTTCCGCGTCGGGTGCCGAGCGTATTGCCGCGACCCTGAAGGAAAACGGAATTCAAGGCACCGGCCTGGAACTCAATGTCACCAGTGACGAGTCCGTGGCGGCGGTCCTGGCGAGCATCCAGGAGCAGTTTGGTGCGCCGGCGATCCTGGTCAACAATGCCGGTATCACCCGCGATAACCTGATGATGCGCATGAAAGACGACGAGTGGCACGACGTTGTCGATACCAACCTGAACAGTCTGTTCCGCCTGTCCAAGGGCGTTTTGCGTGGCATGACCAAAGCCCGTTGGGGCCGAATTATCAGTATTGGTTCGGTTGTGGGTGCCATGGGCAACGCAGGCCAAGTAAACTACGCTGCCGCCAAGGCCGGTCTGGAAGGTTTCAGCCGTGCATTGGCGCGTGAAGTCGGTTCGCGTGCGATTACGGTAAACTCGGTGGCCCCAGGGTTCATCGATACCGATATGACCCGTGAACTGCCCGAGGCGCAGCGTGAAGCCTTGCAGTCGCAGATTCCGCTGGGTCGTCTGGGGCAAGCTCAAGAGATCGCGTCCGTGGTCGCTTTTCTTGCGTCGGACGGTGCGGCTTACGTTACCGGAGCTACAATCCCGGTGAACGGCGGGATGTACATGTAATTCAAATGTGACGGATTGCTTCAAAAAAATGTCATACGAGCTGTCTAAAATCCGTTATAAAGCTGCAATCTATTTATAGGCAGAGGGTCACCGGGTTCGAGGAGTGAAGCTTTCAGTTGAAAAGCTGAAAAGCCTTTCTATACACTTACCCACTGGCCAGCTGCCTGAATTTGTCCATTAGGAGTGAAAACAAGGTATGAGCACCATCGAAGAGCGCGTCAAGAAAATCGTTGCTGAGCAACTGGGCGTTAAAGAAGAAGAAGTGGTCAACACTGCTTCCTTCGTTGAAGACCTGGGTGCCGACTCCCTTGACACCGTTGAGCTGGTGATGGCTCTGGAAGAGGAATTCGAGACCGAAATCCCTGACGAAGAAGCCGAGAAGATCACTACTGTACAAGCTGCAATCGACTACGTTACTAGCCACCAGGCGTAATAGTTTGTAATCGTTGCTCGCTGTCATGGAAAAACCGCACTGCCATCATGGCGTGCGGTTTTTTCTTTAGGCCTGATGCAAAGTCGTCATTTGAAAAAAGGAGAGTGCTGTGTCGCGTAGACGCGTCGTAGTCACCGGTATGGGTATGTTGTCGCCACTGGGCACGGATGTGCCGAGCAGCTGGCAGGGCATTCTGGCTGGCCGCAGTGGCATTGGTCTGATCGAACACACCGACCTTTCTGCCTATTCCACCCGTTTTGGCGGCTCGGTAAAGGACTTCAATGTCGAGGAATACCTGTCGGTCAAGGAAGCCCGCAAGCTCGACCTGTTCATTCAATACGGTCTGGCCGCAGGTTTTCAGGCGGTGCGCAACGCCGGTCTTGAAGTCACCGACGCCAACCGCGAACGCATCGGCGTGGCCATGGGATCGGGTATTGGCGGACTGACCAATATCGAAGAAACCAGCCGCACCCTGCACGAGACTGGCCCACGACGGATTTCCCCGTTCTTCGTGCCAGGCTCGATCATCAATATGATTTCCGGTTTCCTGTCGATCCATCTGGGGGCACAGGGACCTAACTACGCCATCGCCACGGCCTGTACCACCGGTACCCACTGCATTGGCATGGCAGCCCGCAACATCATGTACGACGAAGCCGACGTGATGATTGCCGGCGGCGCCGAGATGGCGGCCTGCGGCCTGGGCATGGGCGGCTTCGGTGCCTCCCGCGCGCTGTCTACCCGCAACGACGAGCCGACCCGCGCCAGCCGTCCATGGGACAAGGGCCGCGACGGCTTCGTGCTGTCCAATGGTGCCGGTGCACTGGTTCTGGAAGAACTGGAGCACGCCAAGGCCCGTGGTGCGACCATCTACGCCGAGCTGATCGGCTTCGGTACCAGTGGCGATGCCTACCACATGACCTCGCCGCCAGCCGATGGTGCGGGTGCTGCGCGCTGCATCACCAATGCGCTGCGCGATGCCAAGATCAATGGCGATCAAGTGCAGTACATCAACGCCCACGGCACCTCGACTCCCGCCGGCGATCTCGCTGAAGTCAATGCGATCAAGTCGGTGTTCGGCGAGCATGCCTACAAGTTGGCCGTCAGTTCCACCAAGTCCATGACCGGCCACCTGCTGGGTGCGGCGGGCGCGGTCGAGGCGATCTTCAGCGTGCTGGCCATCAACAGCCAGGTAGCGCCGCCGACCATCAA
The DNA here is from genome assembly GCF_053628995.1 of Pseudomonas sp. AP3_22 TE3818. NCBI lineage: Bacteria > Pseudomonadati > Pseudomonadota > Gammaproteobacteria > Pseudomonadales > Pseudomonadaceae > Pseudomonas > Pseudomonas sp. AP3_22 TE3818. Next base: position 1,709,671 of record NZ_JBRJHL010000001.1, read on the forward strand.
CCTTGATGAGCCGGATGAAGGCTGCGACCTCGATTTCGTGCCGCACACCGCGCGCAACATGGATATCGATGTGGTCGTGTCCAACTCCTTCGGTTTTGGCGGCACCAATGGCTCGCTGGTGTTCCGCCGGTTCGCAGGCTGATGGACTGCTGGGTCGACGGTCAGCCGGCAGACGCTCTGTCGCTGAAGGATCGCGGCCTGGCTTATGGCGATGGTCTGTTCGAGACCATCGCCGTGCGCAACGGGCAACCCGTGTTGCTGGAGCGGCATCTGTCGCGTCTGGCGGATGGCTGTTCGCGTCTGGCGCTTGCTGCCGATCAGGAATTGATCCGCAGCGAACTGCTGGCCTACGCCGCCGCATTGGGTGACGGGGTGCTCAAGCTCATTCTCACCCGCGGCGACGGTCTGCGCGGTTACGCTCCCGATCCTTCGGCCCAGGCCCGACGCATTCTGCAAGGCAATCCACCTGCAGCCTATGCTGCCGCGCATGGCGAGCAGGGTGTTCGTCTGTTTCCCTGCACCACACGATTGTCCAGGCAGCCATTACTGGCCGGCCTCAAGCACCTCAATCGACTTGAGCAAGTCCTCGCCCGTGCCGAATGGCAGGACACCGAGCATGCCGAAGGCTTGATGCTCGATCAGGCCGGGCGCGTGATCGAAGGCGTGTTCAGCAATCTGTTCCTGGTGCGTGACGGTGTGCTCATCACGGCTGATCTCAAGCGCTGCGGCGTGGCGGGGGTGATGCGTGCCGAACTATTGTTTCAGGCCAGATCGCTGGGAATCCCCGCGCAAATCACCGACATTCCCCTCGAACAGCTGCAATGGGCTGACGAAGTCTTTGTCTGCAACAGCGTGTATGGTATCTGGCCGGTGCGTGCTTATGCTGCTCTTCACTGGCCGGTTGGGCCGCTCACCCGTAAACTCCAAACCATTGCCCGTGTGCTACTGGATGCTTGATACGTGAGACGTAAACTCTTGCTGCTGCTGGAAACCGGAGTGGTTTTGGCAGGGCTGCTGATGGGTGCTTCAGCCTGGAAAATTCATTCGGCGCTGGTACAGCCGCTGAACATTGTCCAGGAACAATTGCTGGATGTGCCCAAGGGCACCACGCCGACCCGCACCTTCTACCGACTTGAAGCCGATGGCGTCATCAAGGACGCCTTCTGGCTGCGCGTGTATTGGCGCTTCAATCTCGCCAAACAACCCCTGCACAGCGGTGAATACCGCATGAAGCCGGGCATGACCGTCGAAGGCCTGATCGACCTGTGGAAACGCGGGGAAATGGTTCAGTACAGCCTGACCCTGGTCGAAGGCTGGAATTTCCGCCAGGTTCGCGCAGCGCTGGCCAAGGAAGAGAAACTCGATCATAGCCTCGACGGTTTGAGCGATAGCCAGGTCATGGACAAGCTCGGCCACACCGGGATTTTTCCGGAAGGGCGCTTCTTCCCTGACACCTATCGTTACGTGCGCGGCATGTCCGATATCGAGCTGCTGAAAACCGCCTACGACCGCCTCGACGAAGTACTCGCCAGGGAATGGGAACAGCGCGCCGCGGATGCGCCGTACACCGAACCCTATCAAGCGCTGATCATGGCCTCGCTGGTCGAGAAGGAGACCGGCGTACCACAGGAGCGCGGGCAGATTGCCGGCGTGTTTGTACGGCGGATGGCGATGGGCATGCTGCTGCAGACCGATCCGACGGTGATCTACGGTCTCGGCGACCGCTACAGCGGCAAGCTGACCCGGGCTCACCTCAAGGAATCGACGCCTTATAACACCTACATGAATGCGGGCCTGCCGCCGACGCCGATTTCCATGGTCGGTCGCGAAGCCATCCATGCGGCGCTCAATCCGGTGGAGGGCAACAGTCTCTACTTCGTGGCGCGAGGTGATGGCACTCACGTGTTCTCCGACGACCTGGATGCCCACAACAATGCCGTGAAGGAGTTCCAGCTCAAGCGTCGCGCCGATTACCGCTCCAGTCCGGCGCCCACTGCCACGTCAGAGACAGCGCCGACCCAGACTGAGCAAAACGGTACGCAGGAGGCCAAGGCTTCGCAGGAGCTGGCACCGATCCCGGCCGCTTCACCGAACACGGCTCCCGAGGCGCTGCCGCAAGTGCCGGCGCAAGATCCGGCGCCAGCTCCCGAAACACCGGAACCCGATGCAAGCGCACCGAAAAGCCCGCAATGACTCTGACCAAGGACTGCCTGTGACTGGCTTGTTTATTACTCTGGAAGGCCCGGAAGGCGCCGGCAAGAGCACCAATCGCGAATACTTGGCCGAGCGCTTGCGCGCCGCCGGCATCGAGGTGGTGCTGACCCGCGAACCGGGGGGCACGCCGTTGGCCGAGCGCATCCGTGAAGTGCTGCTGGCTCCCGTCGACGAAGTCATGAACCCGGATACCGAGTTGCTGTTGGTGTTCGCGGCGCGTGCCCAGCACCTGGCTGAAGTGATTCGCCCGGCGCTGGCCCGTGGTGCCGTGGTCTTGTGTGATCGTTTTACCGATTCGACTTACGCCTACCAGGGCGGCGGCCGTGGCTTGTCGCTTGAGCGCATCGCGGCTCTGGAAACCTTCGTTCAAGGCGATCTGCGCCCGGACCTCACACTGATTTTCGATCTGCCTGTCGAGGTCGGCCTGGCCCGCGCCAGCGCCCGCGGCCGCCTGGATCGCTTCGAACTCGAAGGCCGGACCTTTTTCGATGCCGTACGCCATGCGTTCCTCAACCGGGCCAAGGCCGATCCGGCGCGTTATGTGCTGGTCGATGCGGCCCAACCGTTGGCACAGGTTCAGCAATCGCTGGATGCCTTGTTGCCACGCCTGCTGGAGTTGAACCGTGGCTGAGGCCTATCCGTGGCAGGAAAACCTCTGGCAGCACCTGGCGGGTCGTGCGCAGCATGCGCACGCCTACCTGCTGCATGGCCCGGCCGGGATCGGCAAGCGGGCACTGGCCGAGCGCCTGATGGCCAGTTTGCTGTGCCAGCGCCCGAAGGCGCTGGAGGCCTGCGGCGAATGCAAATCCTGTCTGCTGCTCAAGGCTGGCAGCCACCCGGATAACTACATCCTTGAACCGGAGGAAGCCGACAAGGCGATCAAGGTCGATCAGGTTCGCGATCTGGTCGGTTTCGTGGTGCAGACCGCGCAGTTGGGCGGGCGCAAAGTGGTGCTGATCGAGCCGGTCGAGTCGATGAACATCAACGCCGCCAATGCCTTGCTCAAGAGCCTTGAAGAACCGTCCGGCGATACGGTTTTGTTATTGGTCAGCCATCAGCCGAGCCGCTTGTTGCCCACCATCAAGAGTCGCTGCGTGCAGCAGGCCTGCCCGCTGCCGGGCGAGGCCATGAGCTTGAAGTGGCTCGCCCAGGCGTTGCCGGAATGTTCCGAAGAGGAGCGCGTCGAGTTGCTGACGCTGGCCGCAGGTTCGCCACTGGCGGCGGTCAATCTCCAGGCCCAGGGCGTGCGTGAGCAGCGCATGCAAGTCGTGGAAGGGGTGAAGAAGCTCCTCAAGCAACAGCAGTCGCCGACGCAACTGGCCGAAGAATGGAAAAACATTCCGATGTTGCGCCTGTTCGATTGGTTCTGCGACTGGTCGAGCCTGATCCTGCGCTATCAATTGACCCAGGACGAAGCTGGCCTCGGCCTGGCCGACATGCGCAAGGTCGTGCAATACCTGGCGCAGAAAACCGCCCAGGGCAAAGTCCTCGATATTCAGGACTGGATTCTCGCCCAGCGACAGAAAGTCTTGAGCAAGGCCAACCTCAATCCGGCCTTGCTGCTGGAGGCCTTGCTGGTGCAATGGGCGTCGTTGCCTGCCCAAAGATGACTGTCTGCGCCTAGAATCTATCAGTACACCCGACCGTCCCACCCATTCGATGTAAGTTGCAGCCCTTTATGCTCGTAGATTCCCATTGTCACCTCGATCGCCTCGATCTGGCCGCCCACGACGGCTCCCTGGATGCTGCCCTGGATGCCGCCCGGCAGCGCGGGGTAGGGCACTTTCTGTGTATCGGTGTCAGCGCGGACAACGCCGCCGACGTCAAAGCCCTGGCCGAACGTTATGACGACGTCGATTGCTCGGTGGGCGTGCACCCTCTGGATGTACAGCCCGGTGCCGCGCCAGCGCTGGACTGGCTGTTGCAGGAGCTCAATCACCCGCGCGTGGTCGCCATCGGCGAAACCGGCCTCGATTACCACTACGAGCCGGAAGCGGCGCAGTTGCAGCAGGAATCCTTTCGCCTGCACCTGCAAGCGGCGCAGCAGACCGGCAAACCGGTGATCATCCACACCCGTGGGGCCCGCACCGATACCCTGGACTTGTTGCGCGAAGCGGCACTGCCCCAGGCGGGCGTATTGCACTGCTTTACCGAAGACTGGGAAATGGCGAAGGCCGCGCTGGACATGGGCTATTACATTTCCTTGTCCGGGATTGTCACTTTTCGCAATGCCGATGCGTTGCGCGACGTGGCCAGCAAGGTGCCGGCCGACCGGTTGCTGGTGGAAACCGACTCGCCCTACCTGGCGCCGATTCCCCATCGCGGCAAGCCAAATCTGCCGCAGTACGTGCGTGAAGTAGCGGAATTTCTGGCAATGTTGCGTGGTGAACCCTACGAGCGGTTTGCCGAGCAGACCACGGCCAATTTCAAGCGGCTGTTCCCGCTGGCGCACGTAAAAGGTTAAATCGCAGGCAAAAAAAACCCGGGTTCTGGGGGGTGAATCCGGGTTAAGACCATTAGGAGTAAAACAATGGCACGCGGTCCGTTGGTACCAATATCGGCGTGACACTTGGGGGAGATGCCCCGCCGACAGTTCAAGTATTGATCAGGATTGCGCCTCGTCCAGTTTGCTGGTCAGGGTTTTTAAACAAATTTGGAATACGTGCGCTTCGGAAGAGTTCTCATCAACCGGCAATCGTCCGCGGAATGACTGGAAAGCGCAGATATGGTCGGATGATCCGTGCATTTTTGCGTAAGTTAGGCATAATACGCGGCTTCGAATTTTGACCCCGACAGACCTTTTCTTATGCATAAAGAACCTCGTAAGGTCCGTGAGTTTCGTCGCCGCGAGCAGGAAATTCTCGATACCGCGCTTAAGCTGTTCCTCGAACAAGGTGAAGACAGTGTCACCGTCGAGATGATTGCTGATGCCGTCGGTATCGGCAAAGGCACGATCTACAAGCACTTCAAATCCAAGGCGGAAATCTATCTGCGCCTGATGCTCGACTACGAGCGCGATTTGAACGCACTGCTGCATTCGGCCGATGTCGATAAGGACAAGGAAGCCCTGTCCCGGGCCTACTTCGAATTCCGCATGCGCGATCCACAACGCTATCGCCTGTTCGACCGCCTCGAAGAGAAAGTGGTCAAGGGCAACCAGGTGCCGGAGATGATCGAGGAGCTGCACAAGATCCGTGCCTCGAACTTCGAACGCCTGACCCTGCTGATCAAGGGCCGGATCAGCGAAGGCAAGCTGGAAGACGTGCCACCTTACTTCCACTACTGCGCGTCCTGGGCGTTGGTGCACGGCGCCGTCGCGCTGTATCACTCGCCGTTCTGGAGCAATGTGCTGGAAGATCAGGAAGGTTTCTTCCAGTTCCTGATGGACATCGGCGTGCGCATGGGCAACAAACGCAAGCGTGACACCGACACTTCCGGCAGCTGAGCCATTCAGTTGCCTTATTGCGCCATGATTTTGCTACTTGGCGCAGTACTGCAGGAATATACTCAGGTAGAGGACTTGCTAAAACTTGATTTCTGAGTCAAGTTTTAGCGGCCCGATATTCTTCCGCCGGAGTGACCATGATCGTTGACCGTCAAGGCAGGCGTTTTCGCAACTTGCGAATCAGTCTGACCTCTGCCTGCAATTACGCCTGTACCTACTGTGTGCCCAACGGCAAGCGGCTGGTGGCTGCGCAGGATGAATTGTCGGCCGAAGCGATGGCACGCGGTGTGGCTTATCTGATTGAGGCGGCAGGGATCGAGCGTCTGCGCATTACTGGCGGCGAGCCGCTGGTCAGCCCGAAACTCGAAGCCTTCATGACAGCGGTCGGGCAGATGGGCCTGGAAGATATCAGCCTGACCACCAATGGCCAGTTGCTGGCGAAGAAACTGCCGCTGCTGGTGAACGCCGGCATTCGGCGCCTCAACGTTTCCCTCGATACCCTCGACGCCAGTGCGTTCCGCGGCATTGCCCGGGGCGGCGACCTGGCCACCGTGCTCGACGGCATGAACGAGGCCAGAGCGGCCGGCATGAAGATCAAGGTCAACATGGTGCCGCTGCGTGGGCAGAACCTGGATCAAGTGATGCCACTGCTCGACTACTGCCTGGAGCGTGGTTATGAACTGCGCTTCATCGAGCTGATGCGCATGGGCCACCTGGCCAACGATTCCAATGCCTTTTTGCAGCAGTTCGTCAGCCTCCAGCAATTGCTGAGCCTGATCGGCGAGCGCTATGAATATCTGCAGGCCGATGCCCCGGTCGATGCAACGGCGGTTCGATATGAAATTCCCGGCCAGGGTTACTTCGGCGTGATCGCCAACGAAAGTGTGCCGTTCTGCCGGACCTGCTCGCGACTGCGCTTGTCTTCCACCGGGTGGCTGCATGGCTGCCTGTCGTCGAGCAATCGCCATTACGTCGGTGACCTGCTGGACAAACCGCGCCACCAGGCGCTGCCGGCCTTGCAGAGACTCCTGGTGAAAGCCTTGGGGGACAAGCAGGAAGTGGCGTTCTCCGGCGGCGCGACAGTCATGAAGATCATCGGCGGTTGAACCGGCCTCATCGCGGGCAAGCCACGCTCCCACAAGAATGTGCGTAAATCCTGTGGGAGCGTGGCTTGCCCGCGATTGCGTTTGATCAGGCAACGATCAACTTGAGCTGGCGCAAAAGCTGCATCCTACGGCCATTCGCCGGTTTTCCGACACCGGCCTCTGGAGGATAGGATGCGTAGCCTGGTTTTGCTGCTGGCCGTTTTGGCACTTGGTGGCTGCATGAACGTCAGCGATATGGCCGAAGGGACTCGTTACCATATGAGCGATGCGGGGTTGCTCGATCACAGCGACAGCCGCCGCGTAAACAACCTGCGCATTCAGCCGGACTCGTTTGTCTACATCGCCCAAGGCGCTTTCATGCCGCCCGGCAGCGCCGTTTACCCACGGCCCAACGTGATTGCCGAAGTCGCGTTCGATGGCTTCGTCGAATACTTCCCGATGGTCCGCCGTGCCCGCACGCCGGAAGGCCTCGACCAGGCCATGGGCGAAGCCCGTGCCGCCGGTGCGCACTATCTGCTCTACACCCGATTTGCCAAGTCGGACGACCGTATCGGCAACTCGGACGAATGGCTGGATCAGGAAGCCCTGGATCGCCTCGGCATCGACAGCGGTATGATTCAGATCATGTTGATCGAGACCAGCACCCAGTATTTGATTGATACTGCGACCATCAAGAGTCGTGGCGGTTTACTGACGTTCCACGATAAAAAACCCGAAGACCTGATGGGCCCGCCGCTGGAGCAGTATGCGCGCGGCCTGCTGGGGCTCAGCGACCAGTAACTTGAAGGAGAACGCCATGAGTGGCCCGCAAAAAGCCAACGACTTGCTGGGGCAGATCCCCAAGACCAAAGGCTTGCCGCCGGTGCACCTGTGGAACCCCGATTTCTGCGGTGACATCGACATGCGCATCGCCCGGGACGGCACCTGGTATTACCTGGGCACGCCGATCGGGCGCAAGCCGATGGTCAAGCTGTTCTCCACCATCATTCGCCGCGACGGCGATGATTATTTCCTGATTACCCCGGTGGAAAAAGTCGGCATCAAAGTCGACGATGCGCCGTTCGTGGCGATTGCGGTGGACGTGGAAGGCGAGGGCGAGGCGCAGGTGTTGCGCTTTACCACCAACGTCGATGAAACCACCGAGGCCGGTGCGGAGCATTCCTTGCGCGTAGTGATCGATCCCGACACGCAGGAGCCAGCCCCTTACGTGCATGTGCGCAGTAATCTGGAGGCGTTGATTCACCGCAATGTGTTCTACCAATTGGTAGAGCTGGCGGTGAGTCGCGAGATCGACGGCCAGCGTTGGCTCGGTGTCTGGAGTGGCGGCGAGTTTTTCCCCATCGGTCTCGAACCCTGACGCAAAACCCTGTGGGAGTGGGCTTGCTCGCGAAAGCGCTGGGTCATCCGACATCTTTGTCGGATGTGACTCCGTCTTCGCGAGCAAGCCCGCTCCCACATTAGGTTTCTGATTTCTTCAAAAAATCAAATTGACACCCAATCGTATGATGATTAGCGTGGTCCTCCATCGCATACGACTTCGAGGTGCCCATGTCCAACAGCTTTCATGCTACTACGGTCGACTGGCTGGGATGCTGGCTGGCCACGGGGCAGGTCAGGCCGGGTGAGTCACTCAAGGTCGAAGCCGACCTCGGCGAGCAACTTGGCGTGAGCCGCACGGTCATCCGCGAAGCGATCAAAACCCTGGTTGCCAAAGGCATGCTCGAGGTCGGCCCGAAAGTCGGCACGCGGGTGTTGCCGGTGCGGCGCTGGAACCTCTTCGATCCACAAGTCGTCGGCTGGCTGTCGCGCAGCGGCTTGCCGGAAAACTTCGTCGACGATCTGCTCGATCTGCGTCGCACCATCGAACCGATGGCCGTGCGTTGGGCTTGTGAGCGTGCGACCGGCGAACAGGTGGACGCGATCCTGTTGGCCTGCAACGCACTGGAACGGGCAGTGGACAGCGGCATCGATTACAACCGTGCCGACCAGCTCTTCCACGAGTGCATCCTCGCCGCCAGCCACAATCAATTCATCGAACAAATGGTTCCCGCCCTCGGCGCGTTGCTGGCGGTGGCCTTTGAAGTGTCCGCTGCCGATCCGGATGAACTGCGTCGCACCTTGCCGATTCACCGGGACCTGGCCGAGGCTATCGCGGCCCGTGATACAGCTCGGGGCGTCTGGGCCTGCATGACCCTGATCGATAACGCCGCCCTGGCGATCAAGCGTTACTACCCGCAAGTCATGGCCGATAAAAAGGCCAGCTGAGAACTCGAACCCCTGTAGGAGCGAGCTTGCTCGCGATGGTGTATCAGCTACCACGAGACCGACTGACACACCATCGCCAGCAAGCTGGCTCCTACATCATAAAAACAAGAACCATGCAGGAGGTTTCATGACGTTGACGACGGTTACCGGGCATCGGGCGAAACTGGGCGAAGGTCCGTTCTGGGATGCGCTGACCCAGGCCCTGTATTGGGTGGATATCGCGGGTAAGCAGGCGTTGCGGTTGATCGGCGCCAACGTGCAGATCTGGCAGATGCCGGAGCATGTGTCCGCCTTTATCCCCTGTGAAAGCGGCGACGCGCTGGTGACATTGAACAGTGGCGTGTATCGGCTCGATCTCGATTCACCGGGCCTGGCGCCGCGCCTGACATTGTTCTGCGTGGCCGATCCGCAACCGGGCAACCGCCCCAACGAAGCCCGCTGCGACGCCCAGGGCCGGCTCTGGCTCGGAACCATGCAAAACAATATCGGAGAACAGGGTGAAGACCTGCCCATCGTGCGCCGCTCGGGTGGACTGTTTCGCATCGATCGTACCGGGCGGGTTGTCCCGTTGCTGCGCAATCTGGGCATTCCCAACACGCTGTTGTGGAGCGATGACGGCACCAGCGTTTATTTCGGCGACAGCCTCGATGGCACCTTGTATCGACACTTCATCCGCAGCGACGGAGCCCTCGATGCGCCGCAGGTCTGGTTTGGCCCGCATGGGCGCGGCGGCCCGGACGGTTCGGCGATGGATGCCGAAGGTTTTATCTGGAATGCCCGTTGGGATGGCCACTGTCTGCTCAGGTTGAGCCCTGACGGCAAAATCGACCGGACCATCGAACTGCCGATCAGTCGTCCCACCAGTTGCGTGTTCGGTGGTGCAGACCTGAAAACCCTGTACATCACCAGTGCGGCGAGTCCGCTGGGCCATCCGCTGGATGGGGCGGTGCTGTCGATTCCAGTGGATGTGCCCGGGAAGCGTTGCACACGTTTTGCGGGTTAAGTCCCATAATATGGGATGCAAATATATATATTGAGATTTATCGCGGGCCAGGTTTATAGTCGGCCTCACCAGTTACATGCACTCACACTCAAAAAAACAAAACAGGTGAAGTGATGCAGCGAAACTCCCCCGTGCTCCCTTGCGGAGACAGTGCCGCAAAGCGTTTTCAAGCTGAAACGTTTTCGCGCTTACCTGTTTTCTTCCACAACGCCTTTTGACCGGCCATCGACTGATGTCCGGTTTTCGTCGTGTTTTCGAACAGGAGTCTTGAACCATGGCTGAACCGCTGTCATTGCCCCCGGTGCCCGAACCCCCCAAGGGTGAGCGCCTCAAAGACAAAGTCGTGCTGCTGACCGGTGCCGCCCAGGGCATTGGCGAGGCCATTGTGGCAACCTTTGCGTCCCAGCAGGCCAGGCTGATCATCAGCGACATTCAGGCCGAGAAGGTCGAGAAGGTCGCGGCGCACTGGCGCGGACAGGGCGCCGACGTGGTGGCGATCAAGGCTGACGTTTCACAGCCGCAGGATCTGCAGGCGATGGCCAGGCTGGCGGTCGAGCGACACGGCCGGATCGATGTGCTGGTCAACTGCGCCGGGGTCAACGTGTTCCGTGATCCGCTGGAAATGACCGAGGATGACTGGCGTCGCTGCTTTGCCATTGACCTCGATGGCGCGTGGTATGGCTGCAAGGCGGTGCTGCCGCAGATGATCGAGCAGGGCATCGGCAGCATCATCAATATTGCCTCGACCCATTCCTCCCACATCATTCCGGGCTGCTTTCCCTACCCGGTGGCCAAGCACGGTTTGCTTGGCCTGACCCGCGCGCTGGGTATCGAATATGCGTCCAGGGGCATCCGCGTCAACGCCATCGCACCGGGCTATATCGAAACCCAGATCAATATCGATTACTGGAACGGTTTCGCCGACCCTCACGCTGAGCGCCAGCGTGCGTTTGACCTGCATCCACCCAAGCGCATCGGCCAGCCGATTGAAGTGGCGATGACCGCGGTGTTCCTGGCCAGTGATGAAGCGCCGTTCATCAATGCCTCGTGCATCACCATCGATGGCGGGCGCTCGGTGATGTATCACGACTAAGTGACCGGGCTTTCAGGCGTCCTGGTACGTCTGAAATCCAATCATCATACGATATGACTATTGGTGGTACGGTTTACCGCCTTGGCTTTACAGAACGCTTTCAAAGAACGCTCAAGAAAAATAACAAGGAGTCAGCTTATGAATCGTCGTCATGCTATCCGTTCCCTGTGCTGTGCCGCGTTGGCGGTATCGGCGGTCAGCCTGAGCAGCACGCTGCTGGCGGCCGAGGAAGTGAAAATCGGTTTCCTGGTCAAGCAGGCGGAAGAACCCTGGTTCCAGACTGAGTGGGCGTTTGCCGAAAAGGCCGGGAAAGAGAAAGGCTTCACCCTGATCAAGATCGCCGTGCCGGACGGTGAGAAAACCCTGTCGGCCATCGACAGCCTCGCGGCCAATGGCGCCAAAGGCTTCGTGATCTGCCCGCCGGACGTGTCCCTCGGCCCGGCAATCATGGCCAAGGCCAGGCTCAACGGGTTGAAGGTGATCGCCGTCGATGACCGTTTCGTCGATGCCAGCGGCAAATTCATGGAAGACGTGCCGTACCTCGGCATGGCCGCGTTCGAAGTCGGCCAGAAGCAAGGCCATGCCATGGCCACCGAGGCGAAGAAGCGCGGCTGGGACTGGAAAGACACGTACGCGGTGATCAACACCTATAACGAACTCGACACCGGCAAGAAGCGCACTGACGGTTCGGTGAAAGCCCTGGAAGACGCCGGCATGCCGAAGGACCACATCCTGTTCTCGGCCCTCAAGACCCTCGACGTGCCGGGCAGCATGGACGCCACCAACTCGGCATTGGTGAAACTGCCGAGTGCAGCGAAGAACCTGATCATCGGCGGCATGAACGACAACACCGTGCTCGGCGGTGTGCGCGCCACCGAGAGCGCCGGGTTCGCTGCGGCCAACGTGATCGGCATCGGCATCAATGGTACCGACGCCATCGGCGAGCTGAAGAAGCCCGACAGTGGCTTCTATGGTTCGATGCTGCCGAGCCCGCACATCGAGGGCTACAACACCGCGAGCATGATGTACGAGTGGGTCACCACCGGCACTGAACCGGCGAAATATACTGCCATGGACGACGTGACGCTGATCACCCGCGACAACTTCAAGCAGGAACTGGAAAAGATCGGCCTGTGGAACTGACGGCCATTGATTTCAGCGGCGGCCTCGGTGACGAGGTTGCCTGTCCGGTTTGAAGAGGTGGGTTATGCACGCGCAAACACATACACAACAACACAGCGGCAGCTTGCGCTTCAACGGGATCGGCAAGACCTTTCCCGGGGTGAAGGCGCTGGACAACATCAGCTTCGTCGCCTATCCGGGGCAGGTTCATGCCTTGATGGGCGAGAACGGCGCTGGCAAATCAACGCTACTGAAAATCCTCGGCGGGGCCTACATACCCAGCAGCGGAGCCTTGCAGATCGGCGAGCGGACGATGGACTTCAAGTCCACCGCCGACAGCATCGGCAGTGGCGTCGCGGTGATCCACCAGGAGCTGCATCTGGTGCCGGAAATGACCGTGGCCGAGAACCTGTTTCTCGGGCATCTGCCAGCCAGTTTCGGCCTGATCAATCGCGGCACCTTGCGCCAGCAGGCGCTGGCCTGTCTCAAAGGCCTGGCCGATGAGATCGACCCGCAGGAGAAAGTCGGGCGCCTGTCCCTGGGGCAACGGCAACTGGTGGAAATCGCCAAGGCGTTGTCCCGTGGCGCCCATGTGATTGCCTTCGACGAACCCACCAGCAGCCTTTCGGCGCGGGAGATAGACCGCTTGATGGCGATCATCGGCCGCCTGCGGGACGAGGGCAAAGTGGTGCTCTATGTCTCCCACCGTATGGAAGAAGTGTTCCGCATCTGCAATGCCGTGACGGTGTTCAAGGACGGGCGATACGTGCGCACGTTCGATGACATGAGCGAGTTGACCCACGATCAATTGGTCACCTGCATGGTCGGGCGCGACATCCAGGACATCTACGATTACCGCCCGCGCCAGCGCGGCGCGGTGGCACTCAAGGTCGACGGTCTGCTCGGGCCGGGGTTACGCGAGCCCGTGTGTTTCGAGGTGCACAAAGGCGAGATCCTCGGGTTGTTCGGGCTGGTGGGCGCCGGTCGCACCGAACTGTTGCGCCTGCTCAGCGGCCTGGCACGCAACAGCGCCGGACAGCTGAAACTGCGTGACCATGAACTGAAGCTGCGTTCACCCCGGGACGCGATTGCCGCCGGGATCCTGTTGTGCCCCGAGGACCGCAAGAAGGAAGGCATTCTGCCGCTGGCCAGCGTCGCCGAGAACATCAATATCAGCGCCCGCGGCGCCCATTCCACCTTCGGCTGCCTGTTGCGTGGCTTGTGGGAGAAAGGCAACGCCGACCAGCAGATCAAGGCGCTCAAGGTGAAAACACCACACGCCGGGCAGCCGATCAAGTTTCTATCCGGCGGCAATCAACAGAAGGCCATTCTCGGTCGCTGGCTGTCGATGCCGATGAAAGTGCTGCTGCTCGACGAACCGACCCGCGGCATCGACATCGGTGCCAAGGCCGAGATTTACCAGATCATCCATAACCTGGCGGCCGAGGGGATCGCGGTGATTGTGGTGTCCAGCGACTTGATGGAAGTCATGGGCATTTCCGACCGCATCCTGGTGCTGTGCGAAGGCGCGCTGCGTGGCGAACTGAGCCGCGACCAGGCCAACGAATCCAACCTGCTGCAACTGGCTTTGCCGCGCCAACGCGCCGACGGCGTGGCGAACTGAGAGGTGACTATGATGACAACCCAAAACAACACCCTGCCGACTACACGCAAACCGCTGGATATGCGGCGTTTTCTAGATGACTGGGTAATGCTGCTGGCGGCCGTCGGAATCTTCGTGCTCTGTACCCTGATGATCGACAACTTCCTGTCGCCGCTGAACATGCGTGGCCTGGGCCTGGCGATTTCCACCACCGGCATTGCGGCGTGCACCATGTTGTATTGCCTGGCGTCCGGGCATTTCGACCTGTCGGTGGGCTCGGTGATTGCCTGTGCCGGGGTGGTTGCGGCGGTGGTGATGCGCGACACCAACAGCGTGTTTCTCGGTGTCTGTGCGGCGCTTGTAATGGGCCTGATCGTCGGGCTGATCAACGGCATCGTCATCGCCAAGCTGCGGGTCAACGCGCTGATCACCACGCTGGCGACCATGCAGATTGTACGCGGCCTGGCCTACATCTTCGCCAACGGCAAAGCGGTGGGGGTGTCCCAGGAGTCGTTCTTCGTGTTCGGTAACGGCCAGATGTTCGGCGTGCCGGTACCGATCCTGATCACCATCGTCTGCTTCCTGTTCTTCGGCTGGCTGCTGAACTACACGACCTATGGGCGCAACACCATGGCCATCGGCGGCAATCAGGAGGCGGCGTTGCTGGCCGGGGTCAATGTCGACCGGACCAAGATCATCATCTTTGCCGTGCATGGCGTGATCGGCGCGTTGGCCGGGGTGATCCTGGCGTCGCGCATGACCTCCGGCCAACCGATGATCGGCCAGGGTTTTGAACTGACCGTGATCTCGGCCTGTGTACTGGGCGGGGTATCGTTGAGTGGCGGTATCGGCATGATCCGGCACGTGATTGCCGGGGTGTTGATTCTGGCGATCATCGAGAATGCGATGAACCTGAAGAACATCGATACGTTTTATCAGTATGTGATTCGTGGTTCGATCTTGCTGCTGGCGGTGGTTATTGACCGCCTCAAGCAACGCTGACACTCATTTTTCTGTAGGAGCGGGCTTGCCTGCGAAGGTCTGTCTGAAATGTAAATGGTGGATATGAAGACGCCTTCGCGGGCAAGCCCGCTCCCACAGGGTTCTGCCTTCACACATTGAGTGCTGGTCTGGCATAGATCCTGTGGGAGCGGGCTTGCCCGCGAAGGGGCCATCAGCTTCGGTACATTTATCCTGGCTTCACTATTGGCTGATATTGCGGTCCTCGTCCTCGGTGGTGCTCGAGCCGAGACCACCGCTGCCGGGCGTTTTTTTGTCCGGCAAGTCCGCCCCGCCTTGACGCCCCGTGTCATTGCCCTGGATGCGTGGGTCGGTGCCGGTGGACGGAGGCAGGTTATGGTCGATGGTGGTGCCATCGGTGTTCATGCCGGGGGCGCTCTGGATGGCCGGCGCCCTGGGCTTTTCCACCGGATTGGTCGGGCCGGTACTTGAGCCGAGGGTCCCGGCGAACGAGGCAAAAGGCAGCAGGGCGGTGAGGGCGAGGGCGATCAACCTGGACAGGATCATGGTGTTGTCTCCAACGGGTAGAGTCCTTACCTGATTAGTCCGTCCTCGACCGGGATAGGTGCGTTGTTAGCGACGGACGGCTCGGGCCTGTGTCAATGCCCTGACCGCTGCAGCCCTTCGCCAGATCAATCGGCCTGCGGTGATCAACCAGTTGAGCGCAGCAACCGCCAGCACGGTGAGCAGCAGTGTGGTCATCCCTTGCTCGACGATGATTTTCCCGGCCAGCATGGGAAAGCCGAACACTCCGATGAAGTACGACAGGCTGAACAGCAGCAAGGATTGCGCGGTGGTGCCGGTCGGCGCCTCATTGGCAGCCAGGCCGTTGATCACCGAGTAGGTCAGGCCGTAACCGGTCCCGAGCATCACCGCCGCGAGCACGTAGCTGAAGCTGCTGTCGACGACAAAGCCGAACATGACGATCGACGCCAGCATCAGCCCCGAAAGCAGGCACGAGGCACGCAATGGGTCGCACTTGACCACGAATCCGGCAACCAGCATTCGGCCACTGATCGCCGCGCTCATGAAGCCGAGGAAAAACAGCGAGTAGTCGAGTGAGCGGGCTGCGGCATAACTGGTTTGAAAACTCGATAGCCCGCCGAACACGCAGCCGCCAAGACCGACCATGATGATCGGGAGCACCGCCCGGGACGACAACACCTGACCTGCTGCTCGCCAGGAAATCCGCGACACGCTGGTCGATTGAGTGTGTGCCTGTTTCAACTGCCGATCCAGGCGCCAGAACAGCAGCACACCGACCAGGCTGGCCAGCGCCGCCAGATAAAACGCAGCGGTCACCGGATAACCGAGGGCGCTCGCCGCGCGACCGAGCAGTGGGCCACTGCCGATCCCGGTCATCATGCTGCCCGACAGCAGGGCGAAGTATCTGGCGCGCTGTGCGGGTGTCACCAGGCTTGCCACGATGATCGGCCCGAGGGTGTAGAACACGCCCCAACCCAGGCCCAACAGCAGGCCGAAAAACAACAGCAGATGGCCGAAGCCCGGGGTCAGGGCGAAGCCCAGGCTGGCCGCTACCAGCAACACACCGAACAGCGCCACCGACCGGGCAGCACCGAGCAAGTCGGACAGATGGCCGGAAACGATCACCGCCGCAAAGGTGCTGAGCATCGCCGCCGAAATCACACTGCCGGCGTCGTGCTCGTTGCCGCCACGCGAGCCGATCAACAGCGACAGCAGGAAGGTCGAGCCGTAGGACAACGACAACAGGTAACTGGCGAGGCAAAACAGGCCGAACAACTTGCTTGAGACAGGGGGTGTTGCGGTAGACATGACGCAGTTCCTTGACCGGATAAGTGAGCAGCGCCGCTATCTAACCACGCGGTGCCCGAATGTCAGGTCCAAGGTTATCGATGCCAGGGTTAGTGGCGAGCGGAGTGAAGCCTCTGCGTTGTTGTGGCGATCCAGCTTTTGTGGCGAGGGAGCTTGCTTGTGGTGAGGGGGCTTGCCCCCGTTGGGTTGCGCAGCAACCCCAATAAGAACCCTGGAATCTTTCTGGTGGAATGCGATCGCTGAGAAAGGGCCTGCTTCGCAGGCCAACGGGGGCAAGCCCCCTCGCCACAAATATCGTGTCGCCTTAGTATGGCGTTTTCAACTTTAGACAAGGCACGTCCATGACGATCGAAATCCGCCCGGCGACCCCCAGTGATGCACCGCAAATCCTCGCGTTCATCACTGAACTGGCCGACTACGAACGTGCCCGCCATGAAGTCATCGCCAGCGTTGCCGATATCGAGCGCAGCCTGTTCAGCGAAGGCGCCACTGCCCATGGCCTGATCTGCCTGCGCGAAGGTGCCGCCATCGGTTTCGCGGTGTTCTTCTTCAGCTATTCCACCTGGTTGGGCAGCAATTGCCTGTACCTCGAAGACCTTTACATCACGCCGGAACAGCGCGGCGGTGGTGCAGGCAAGACCCTGCTGCGGCATCTGGCGAAAATCGCCTGCGCCAACGACTGCGGCCGTTTCGAGTGGAGCGTGCTGGAGTGGAATACGCCGGCCATCGACTTCTACAAGTCCCTGGGTGCGCAGCCGCAGGAGGAGTGGGTTCGGTATCGGATGGATGGGAAAGTATTGCGCGAGTTCGCCGAGGGCCGTTGAGCGGTATCCCCCTGTAGGAGCGAGCCCGCTCGCGAAGAAATCGAAAGCACCACGGGGTGTCAGGTTTTCCGCTTTATCGTTGACGACCATCGCTAGCAAGCTAGCTCCTACAGGGGAATGCATTCCAGGGAGCTACCGTAGGCGGTGGTTTTTTTTTGCTCTCGTTTCAATATATGGGATGGATATTTATATATTGAGATTGTCCGGCGCATGGGTTTATAGTCCTGCTCACTCACTGCCAAAAAACAAAACAGGTGAAGCGATGCAGGCGCAATTGATCGCGCTCGACTGGGGGACAACCTCATTACGTGCTTACAAACTGGCTGAAGACGGCCAGGTGCTCGAACAGCGTTCGCTGGCGTCGGGGATCATGCAGTTGCCCAAGACGCCGCGAATCATTGGCGGCCAGGAATGCACCGACGGTTTTGAACTGGCCTTCGATGAGGCATGCGGTGACTGGCTCGATGCCCAGCCGCATTTGCCGGTGATTGCCTGTGGCATGGTCGGCAGCGCCCAGGGCTGGTGCGAAGCGGCCTACCGCGACACGCCGGCGAACGTCGCCACGCTCGGCACTTCCTTGCAATCCGTGCGCAGCCTGCGTGGCGTGGAAGTGCACATCGTGCCCGGCGTCATCGAGCGTTCGCGTCTGCCGAACGTGATGCGCGGCGAAGAAACCCAGGTGCTCGGTGTGCTGCAAAACCTGCCGGGCGAGGCGAGCGTGGACCTGCTGATCGGCCTGCCGGGCAGTCATTCGAAATGGGTGGAAGTGGCCGACGGCTGCATCGTGCATTTCGATACCTTCATGACCGGCGAAGTCTTCGCCGTGCTCAGCGAGCACAGCATTCTCGGACGCACCCAGCAGCGGGGCGGGTCCTTCGATGGCGACGCGTTTGATCGCGGCGTGCAGGTTGCGTTGTCGACGGACGGTGAAACCGGTCCGCTGTCGACCCTGTTCAGCGCCCGTAGCCTGGGCCTGACCGGCGAATTGAGCGCCACCGCTCAGGCGGACTATCTGTCCGGCCTGCTGATCGGCCATGAGTTGTCGGCCCTGGCCATTGTCCAGCGACGTCGGCGCAACAGCGTCCATCTGCCGTCGATCATCCTTATCGGCAATACCCAACTTTGTGCCCGCTACCGCCGTGCGCTCGACGCCTGCGGTTTTGCCCGGGTGACCCTGGCCGAACAGGCCACCGAACGCGGATTGTGGCAACTGGCGCTCGCCGCCGGTCTGGTCACGTCCACCGCATCCCGTTAAACCTGCCTGGAGGTCTGACATGCTCAAACAAGCGCTGGCGCAAAACGGCCTGATCGCGATCCTGCGCGGCCTGCGTCCACAGGAAGCTGCCGCTATCGGCGAAGTCCTGTACGCCGCCGGATTTCGCGTCATCGAAGTGCCGCTCAATTCCCCTGAGCCGTACGACAGTATCCGCATCCTGCGCAGTACCTTGCCTGCCGATTGCCTGATCGGTGCCGGCACGGTGCTGACGCCGGAACAGGTCGAACGGGTGAAAGCGGCGGGGGGCCAAGTGATCGTCATGCCCCATAGCGATCCGAAGGTCCTGCGTGCGGCGAAAGCGGCGGGGCTGTACCTGTCGCCCGGTGTCGCCACGCCGACCGAAGCCTTCGCGGCGCTGGCCGAAGGCGCGGACATCCTCAAGCTGTTTCCGGCCGAGCAAATGGGGCCGGCAGTCGTCAAGGCCTGGCTGGCGGTCCTGCCGGCCGGGACGATCCTGGCGCCTGTAGGCGGCATCACCCCGGACAACATGCAGGTGTTTATCGACGCGGGCGTCAAAGGTTTCGGCCTCGGCTCCGGTCTGTTCAAGCCGGGCATGACCCCGGAGCAAGTGGCGGCCAATGCCAAGGCCTATGTCGCTGCCTGGAAAGCCCTTCGCTAAGACTTTTGGCGCTGCGAGCGCTGCATCCATAAGAGAGACAACAGATGAAAATCACCAAATTGACCACCTTCATCGTTCCGCCACGCTGGTGCTTCCTCAAGGTCGAAACCGACGAGGGCGTCACCGGTTGGGGCGAGCCCGTGGTCGAAGGCCGCGCCCACACCGTAGCCGCAGCCGTTGAAGAATTGTCCGACTACCTGATCGGCAAGGACCCGCGCAACATCGAAGACATCTGGACCGTGCTCTATCGCGGCGGCTTCTACCGTGGCGGTGCGATCCACATGAGCGCCCTGGCCGGTATCGACCAGGCCTTGTGGGACATCAAGGGCAAGGCGTTGGGGGTGTCGGTCAGCGACCTGTTGGGTGGTCAGGTGCGGGACAAGATTCGCGTGTATTCGTGGATCGGCGGCGACCGCCCGGCGGACACGGCGCGCGCGGCCAAAGAAGCGGTCGAGCGCGGTTTCACTGCGGTGAAAATGAACGGCACCGAAGAACTGCAATTCCTCGACACCTTCGACAAAGTCGACCAGGCCCTGGCCAATGTCGCTGCCGTGCGCGATGCGGTTGGTCCGAACGTCGGCATCGGCGTGGATTTCCATGGCCGGGTGCACAAGCCCATGGCCAAGGTGCTGATGAAGGAACTCGACCCGTACAAGCTGATGTTCATCGAAGAGCCGGTGCTCAGCGAAAACTACGAAGCGCTGAAAGAACTCGCGCCACTGACCAGCACACCGATTGCCCTCGGGGAGCGCCTGTTCTCGCGCTGGGATTTCAAGCGCGTGCTCAGCGAAGGCTACGTCGACATCATCCAGCCGGATGCGTCCCACGCCGGTGGCATCACCGAAACCCGCAAGATCGCCAACATGGCCGAAGCCTACGACGTGGCGCTGGCGCTGCATTGCCCGCTGGGTCCGATTGCCCTGGCAGCTTGCCTGCAACTGGACGCGGCTTGCTACAACGCATTCATCCAGGAGCAGAGCCTGGGCATCCACTACAACGAGAGCAACGACCTGCTCGACTACGTGAAAGACCCACGGGTGTTCGACTACGACAAAGGCTTCGTGAAGATCCCGAACGGCCCGGGCCTGGGCATCGAGATCAACGAGGAATACGTGATCGAACGCGCCGCCATCGGCCACCGCTGGCGCAACCCGATCTGGCGCCACGCCGATGGCAGTTTTGCCGAGTGGTGATCCCGTTCTGATTCACCAATAACCCTGTGGGAGCTGGCTTGCCAGCGATGACGGCAGCACATTCAACATTGATGTGACAGATCCACAGCTATCGCTGGCAAGCCAGCTCCCACAGGGTTCGGTGCAAGGCCACAGGCCGACCTCAATAACCATAAGAAGAGGCACCCTCCCATGCAACCGCAAACCCTCACAGGGCAGGCGTCGTTGGTGACGCCCAGCCGCAAGCGTTTTTTCATCATGGTGCTGTTGTTCATCACCGTGGTGATCAACTACCTGGACCGCAGCAACCTGTCGATTGCCGCCCCGGCATTGACCAGTGACCTGGGCATCGACCCGATTCATGTCGGCCTGATCTTCTCTGCCTTCGGCTGGACCTACGCCGCCATGCAGATCCCCGGCGGCTGGCTGGTAGACCGGGTCCCGCCACGCATCCTTTACACGGCAGCGCTGTTGCTGTGGTCGATTGCCACCGTGATGCTCGGCTTCGCCGGCAGCTTCATCGCGCTGTTCGTGTTGCGCATGGCGGTCGGCGCCCTGGAGGCGCCGGCCTATCCGATCAACAGCCGCGTGGTCACCACCTGGTTCCCTGAGCGCGAGCGCGCCACGGCCATCGGTTTCTACACCTCCGGGCAATTCGTCGGCCTGGCGTTCCTGACGCCGGTACTGGCCTGGCTGCAGCACGAATTCGGCTGGCACATGGTGTTCGTCACCACTGGTGCGGTAGGCATTCTGTGGGCAGTGATCTGGTACGCTGTATATCGCGAACCACGGGATTTCAAAGGCGCCAATGACGCAGAGATTGACCTGATCCGCGAGGGCGGTGGGCTGGTGGATATCCAGGCCGAGCAGGCCAAGGTCAAAGCCAAATTCAGCTGGACCGACCTGGGGATTGTCCTCACCAAGCGCAAGCTCTGGGGCATCTACCTCGGGCAGTTCTGCCTCAATTCGACCCTGTGGTTTTTCCTGACGTGGTTCCCGACCTACCTGGTGAAATACCGCGGCATGGACTTCATCAAGTCCGGCCTGCTGGCGTCGCTGCCGTTTCTCGCGGCGTTCGTCGGCGTACTGTGTTCCGGTTTCTTCTCGGACTTTTTGATCCGTCGCGGTTACACGGTAGGTTTCGCCCGCAAGTTGCCAATCATCAGCGGCCTGCTGATTTCCACCTCGATCATCGGCGCCAACTTCGTTGAGTCGACGCCGTTGGTAATTGCCTTCCTCGCACTGGCATTTTTCGGCAACGGCCTGGCTTCGATCACCTGGTCGCTGGTGTCGACGCTCGCCCCGGCGCGTTTGCTCGGGCTGACCGGCGGGGTGTTCAACTTCATCGGCAACCTGTCGGCGATTGCCACGCCGATCGTGATCGGCTTCCTCGCGACGGGTGATTCCTTTGCCCCGGCGATCACCTACATCTCGGTGCTGGCGTTGATCGGCGCACTGTCCTACATCTTGCTGGTGGGCAAGGTCGAGCGTATCAAGTTGTAGTCGTGTCGCGCGGGCGACCATAATGCCGCCCGTTCACTCGCTCAACGGTAAAGGCTGGATATGCAGGAAGACGCCCCAAAAATCGCCAAGGACGCCGCACCGACCGGCACCCAGACCCTGCTTCGCGGTTTGGGGGTGGTTCATGCCGTGGCCAGCGGCGCCCGCGACCTCAAGGAAATCGCCCGACTGATCGGCACCACGCGCAGCACTACCCATCGCCTGGCCAGTTGCCTGGTGGACGAGCGTTACCTACGGGTGGTGCCGCAAGTCGGTTATCTGCTGGGGCCGAAGCTGATCGAGTTGGGCTTTCAGGCCCGTGAAGAGTTGCCGTTGGTGACCCTGGCCGGGCCGTATCTGGATGAGTTGTCGGCGTTGACCGGCGACACCGTTCATCTGGCGATCCGTGAAGGCGACGAAGTGCTGTACTTGCACAAGAACCCGGGGCGCAATGGCCCGGAAATGCGTTCGCGGGTCGGCCATCGCATGCCGCTGGCGCGCACCGGGATCGGCAAGGCGCTGATGCTCGACGATTCGCCGCAAGAGTGGCAACGCCTGTACCAAGTCAGCCTGCCGGTGGGTGGGAAAAATCAATTCTGGCCGCAGCACCCGGAGCAATCCTGGGAGCAGTTCGAGCAGCGCATGGTCGAGTACGTGGCCGGCGGCTACGCCTTCGATCTGGAAGACAACGAGCCGTCGATCCGTTGCGTGGCAGCGCCGGTGCGCGATGCCAGCAAGCGCATCGTCGCCGGCATCAGCATCGCCAGTACCGTGCCGTACATGCCGCTGGAAAAAATGGCCGAGCTGATTCCGTTGATCAAGGGTGTTACGGCGCGGCTCTCGGCGGAGCTGGGCCTCAAGGTCTGACACATAACCTTGTAGGAGCCGGCTTGCTGGCGATAACGGTATGTCATTCAGCATCATAGGTGCCTGACACACCGCTATCGCCAGCAAGCTGGCTCCTACAGGGTTGTGTGATCTTTAATAGCGGGCAACAAAAAGGCCCCCATTTCGGGAGCCTTGATGTTCAGCGGTCGGCTTACATGTTCGGGTAAGTCGGGCCGCCAGCGCCTTCCGGCGTCACCCAGGTGATGTTCTGTGCAGGGTCCTTGATGTCGCAGGTCTTGCAGTGAACGCAGTTCTGGGCGTTGATCTGGAAGCGCTTCTCGCCGTCTTCCTTGGTGATCACTTCATACACGCCGGCCGGGCAGTAACGCTGTGCCGGCTCATCGTACAGCGGCAGGTTCTTGCTGATCGGGATGCTCGGATCGGTCAGCTTCAGGTGGCACGGCTGCTCTTCTTCGTGGTTGGTACCGGAGATGAACACCGAGCTCAGTTTGTCGAAGCTGATCTTGCCGTCCGGTTTCGGGTAGTCGATCTTCTTGCAGTCGGCCGCCAGTTTCAGGCAAGCGTAATCCGGCTTGGTGTCGTGCAAGGTGAACGGCAGTTTGCCGCCGAAGATGTTCTGGTCCAGCCAGTTGAAGCCGCCACCCACGATGGCGCCGAACTTGTGGATCGCCGGTCCGAAGTTACGGCTGGCGAACAGTTCATCGTAGAGCCAGCTCTTCTTGAACGCGTCGACGTAGGTGGTCAGTTCTTCGCTGCCGTCCTTCTCTGCGAACAGTGCGTCAGCCACCGATTCAGCGGCGAGCATGCCGGACTTCATCGCGGTGTGGCTGCCCTTGATCTTGGCGAAGTTCAGGGTGCCGAGGTCGCAACCGATCAGCGCGCCGCCCTTGAAGACCATCTTCGGCAGCGAGTTCAGGCCACCCTTGCAGATGGCGCGAGCGCCGTAGCTGATGCGCTTGCCGCCTTCCAGGTACTGCTTGAGCACCGGGTGATGCTTGAGGCGCTGGAACTCGTCGAACGGCGACAGGTAGGTGTTGCTGTAGGACAGGTCGACGATCAGGCCGACGACGACCTGGTTGTTTTCCAGGTGATAGAGGAACGAGCCACCGGTGTTCTCGGTGCCCATGATGTCCATCGGCCAACCGGCGGTGTGCACCACCAGGCCAGGCTGGTGTTTGGCCGGGTCGACTTCCCAGATTTCCTTCAGGCCGATGCCGTAGTGCTGGGCGTCGGCATCGCTGTCGAGGTTGAAGCGCTTGATCAGCTGCTTGCCGATGTGGCCACGGCAACCTTCGGCGAACAGCGTGTATTTGCCACGCAGTTCCATGCCCGGGGTGTACAGGCCTTCTTTCGGATGGCCTTCGCGATCGACGCCCAGGTCGCCGGTGATGATCCCGCGAACTACGCCGTTCTCGTCGATCAGCGCTTCCTGAGCGGCGAAGCCCGGGTAGATTTCCACGCCCAGGTTCTCGGCCTGCTGGGCCAGCCAGCGGCACAGGTTGCCCAGGGAGATGATGTAGTTGCCTTCGTTGTGCATGGTCTTGGGCACAAAGAAGTCTGGAACTTTCTGCGCGCTTTCAGCGTTCTTCAGCACGAAGATGTCGTCACGGGTGACGGGGGTGTTCAACGGCGCGCCGAGTTCTTTCCAGTCCGGGAACAGTTCGTTCAGGGCGCGTGGTTCGAACACGGCACCGGACAGAATGTGAGCACCGACTTCGGAGCCTTTTTCGACCACGCAGACGCTGATTTCCTTACCGGCTTCGGCGGCCTTCTGCTTCAAGCGGCAGGCGGCGGAAAGACCAGCGGGGCCGGCACCGACGATGACCACGTCGAATTCCATGTATTCGCGTTCCACAGGTTATCTCCTACTCAAGGCTCAACAGTTTTTTTTCTAATTTGGAGGTTGGGTGTCGCATCCATGAATTCCGGCGCAACGCCGAAAGCGGACAATCGATTGACCACCTTTCTCTTTGGGTGGCGCATTATATCTACACCACTCTCAGCGTCCAATACAAACGTTTGTTTGAATTGGCTCAAAGCCAGAGAAATCAAAGTCACGCGCCTTATGAACGGCCATTTTGGCGTATTGACCGGAATAGGCGTTCCGGTCAAGATACGGGCGGTTTTGCGCTCGCCGTAGGCTGGCAGTTGGTTTCAAGAGCACCTCTAAAGACAGGGCGATGGCAGTAGAGAGTGATGCGCTGCGCGGGTTTGATGCGCAGTTTACACGCCGCGATGTTGAATGACTCGTCAGTCACCACTGACGAACGGTCATGCAGATCATGAGCGCTGGTCACTTGACACCTTTGCCGGCGTTTTTGGAGGTGCCCTTGCGCCCGATGAGCATCAACCGCCAGGTTCGCCTAGGCGACTTTCTTTTCACCGGAGAGTAACGAGGAATCCATGAAGGTTCTTGTAGCTGTCAAACGCGTTGTGGATTACAACGTCAAGGTTCGCGTCAAGGCGGACAATTCCGGCGTCGATCTTGCCAACGTCAAGATGTCGATGAACCCGTTCTGCGAGATCGCCGTGGAAGAAGCCGTACGCCTGAAAGAAAAAGGTGTTGCGACTGAAATCGTCGTCGTCTCCGTCGGCCCGTCCACCGCTCAAGAGCAACTGCGCACCGCGTTGGCTCTGGGTGCCGACCGCGCCATCCTCGTCGAGTCCGCCGAAGACCTGACTTCCCTGGCCGTTGCCAAGCTGCTGAAGGCCGTTGTCGACAAGGAACAGCCTCAGCTGGTGATCCTTGGCAAACAAGCCATCGACAGCGACAACAACCAGACTGGCCAGATGCTTGCTGCACTGAGCGGCTACGGTCAGGGCACGTTCGCTTCGAAAGTCGAAATCAGCGGCGACAGCGTTGCCGTGACTCGCGAAATCGACGGCGGCGCGCAGACAGTTTCCCTGAAGCTGCCGGCCATCGTCACCACCGACCTGCGTTTGAACGAGCCGCGCTACGCGTCTCTGCCAAACATCATGAAAGCCAAGAAGAAGCCTCTCGAAGTGCTGACTCCGGACGCTTTGGGCGTTTCCACCGCCTCCACCAACAAGACCCTGAAAGTCGAAGCGCCAGCTGCACGCAGCGCGGGTATCAAGGTCAAGTCGGTGGCTGAACTGGTCGAGAAACTGAAAAACGAAGCGAAGGTAATCTAAATGACTATCTTGGTTATTGCTGAACACGACAACAAAGTGCTGGCCCCGGCCACACTGAACACCGTTGCTGCCGCCGCCAAAATCGGTGGTGACATCCACGTTCTGGTTGCAGGCCAGGGCGCTGGCGCCGTGGCTGAAGCCGCTGCGAAAATCGCTGGCGTGAGCAAAGTCCTGAACGCTGACAATGCCGCTTACGCGCATCAGCTGCCGGAAAACGTCGCTCCTCTGGTTGCTGAGTTGGGCAAGGGCTACAGCCACATCCTGGCTGCCGCCACTTCCAACGGCAAAAACATCCTGCCGCGCGTTGCCGCTGCACTGGACGTTGACCAGATCTCCGAGATCATCTCGGTAGAAAGCGCTGACACCTTCAAGCGCCCGATCTACGCCGGTAACGCCATCGCTACCGTTCAATCGAACGCTGCAGTGAAAGTGATCACCGTGCGTGCCACCGGTTTCGACCCGGTTGCCGCTGAAGGTGGTTCGGCTGCTGTTGAAGCGGTTGCTGCTGCCCACGACGCTGGTATCTCCAGCTTCGTCGGCGAAGAGCTGGCCAAGTCCGATCGTCCGGAACTGACCGCTGCCAAGATCGTCGTTTCCGGCGGCCGTGGCATGCAGAACGGCGACAACTTCAAGCACCTGTACGCCCTGGCCGACAAGCTGGGCGCTGCTGTGGGCGCTTCCCGCGCTGCGGTCGACGCAGGTTTTGTTCCGAACGACATGCAGGTCGGTCAGACCGGCAAGATCGTTGCTCCACAGCTGTACATCGCCGTCGGTATCTCCGGCGCGATCCAGCACCTGGCCGGCATGAAAGACTCCAAAGTGATCGTTGCGATCAACAAGGACGAAGAAGCGCCGATCTTCCAGGTGGCCGATTACGGCCTGGTGGCGGACCTGTTCGAAGCCATCCCTGAGTTCGAGAAGCTGGTCTAACCTGGCGGCTTGACTTATAAAGAGCCCGGCCTTTTGGCCGGGCTTTTTTTTGCTCTCTGTAGGAGCGAGCTTGCTCGCGATGGACGTTAACGATGACGCGTTCATTCTGGAAAAACGCGGCGCATTGACGTCCATCGCGAGCAGGCTCGCTCCTACAGGGGGGGCATAACCGGGTATGAGTGGAGTGTGAAGCCATGGATCTGCGCTGTGTGTGGCGCTTGCTGGGATTGACGCTGTTGCCGACGCTGTCTTTCGCCGCAGGCAAATGCGAACGCCTGGTGGTCACCGGCAGCCCCGACGCGCCGCCGTACCTGTGGCAAGACCCGCAGAATCCCAAACACCTGATCGGTGCCAGTGCCGATTTGCTGCAGCAAGTGGCGGGGGAGTTGGGGCTCAAGGTCGAACTGCTGTATGCCGGCAAACGCGCCCAGGCCCTGGACGAAGTGCGCAGTGGACGCATGGACATGCTGGCGGACGCAACGTTGACCGTCAGCGAGTTGGAAACCCTGGATTACATCCATCCACCCTTGCTGGAAAACGACTACCTGGTCTGGACGCGCAAGGATTCGACACTGGTCTACAACGAAGCAGCAGATCTGCACGGCCATCCGGGTGCCGTGTCGGAAAAGGCTCGATTGACCCCCGAATTCAGCACCCTTGCCGCACAGCAATTAACCCTCACGCGCACGTCCAACCTGACCCTGGCCTTTCAGAAACTGTTGTTGGGCGAAGTCGAATTTGTCCTGGCCGGACGTTACTCGGGCATGGCGACTGCACAGGCACTGGGCATGGCCGGTGATCTGAGCGCGCGTTCGCAACCGGTCGACAAGCCTGGCCTGTTCCTGGCGATTTCCCACAACTCGGCCTGCAACGATCCGTGGTTGCGCGGACAGTTGGCCAAAAAGATGACAGAATTGCCCGCGTCCGGACTGACGGAAGCCGTGCTGATGCGCAATATCGAGCGCTGGAAGGCACAGCGCTCACAACCGCAGCAACCCTCGCAACAACCCGTCAGTACCCCAAAACAGTAGGGATATTTAGTGAGTATTCGACCTCTTTTCGCTGCCGTGGCCATTGTCGCCCTGGCGGGTTGTGCAACCGATCCGGCGCCGAACGAACAAATGCGCCTGACTGAACAGGCACTCGAACAGGCCAAGGCCGTGGGTGCCACAGCCGACGATGTGCCGGAAATGAAACTGGCCGAGGACAAGTACAACCGCGCCAAGGGCAACATGACTGATCAATCGTTCAAGAACGCACGCATGCGCGCCGAACAGGCCGAACTGGATGCGCGCCTGGCTGAAGCCAAGGTGCTTACGGCCAAGAGCGAGGAACAATTGAACGTGCTTAACACCCGCATCGCCCGTCTGCACAAGCAACTGGGAGATGCTCAATGAGCCTCAAGCGCAAAACCCTTGGCGGTTTGATCCTGGCCGCCAGCCTGTCTGGTTGCGTCAGCCAGCACAGCGAGACCGCGTTGCAGCAAGCCGGAACCGACTTTCAGAAGGTCAAGGAAGACTCCAATGTGCTGCGAATCGCCCCCAAGGACGTGATTCGCGCCGGTGAGTCCCTGGCCCGTGCCGATCGCCTGTCCAGCTATTGGGGCAGCGGTTCGGACGTGGTGCATTACGCCTACCTGAGCCAGCGCTATAGCGCCATTGCCCGGGAACACACCAATCAGGCGCTCAACGAAGAACAAGCGGCAAAACTCGAACTGGAACGCCAGCGCCTGCAACTGGCATTGCGTGAGTCCAAACTGTTCAGTGTGCAGCAGCAAGGCAAATGGCTTGAAGAGCAGATCCTGGCATTGACCACCTCCCAGACCGACCGCGGTCTGGTGATGACGTTGGGCGACATGCTGTTCGACACCGGCGAAGCGGAATTGAAACCTTCGGCCAACCGCGTGGTGTTGAAGATCGTGCAGTTCCTGCAACTCAACCCCAAGCGTGTGGTGCGGATCGAAGGTTACACGGACAGTACCGGGGGCAAGCAGGAAAACCTCAAGCTGTCTCGCGACCGTGCACAATCGGTGGCTGACGTGCTGATGGACCTGGGTATCGATGACAAGCGCATCCAGGTCGAAGGTTATGGCGACGAGTATCCCGTGGACGCGAATGCGTCGGAACGCGGCCGTGCGCAGAACCGTCGGGTGGAAATCGTGTTTTCCGACGAAAGCGGCCAGCTCGGCGCCGCCCGGTAGGGGGGGCATCGATGGAAAACCCGGCCTGCCATGCAGCGCCGGGTTTTTTTACGCCTGCCGATTACTGCACAAAACAGTACAGATTTTGCTGACACTGCACTGTACGGTCGACTATTGTGGTAACTGTCCCCGTACACTTCTAAACTGTTCCGGTATTGTTTTACACAAGAATAAAATGCCCGTGAAATCGAGTGCTGCGTCATGACCAATCTTTTGCTCTATCAACGTATTGCTCAACAACTGGCCGAAGACATCCGCCGCGGGGTCTATCAGCCGGGAGAGCGCGTGCCTTCGGTGCGCAAGATGAGCTCGCAGCTCAATGTCAGTCATGCGACCGTGTTGCAGGCGTATGCCAATCTCGAAGATCAGGGGCTGATCCGTGCCCGGCCGCAGTCGGGTTACTACGTGCACCAGACACCGGCACTCACGGCGCCGACGCCGGACATCGCCCGGGTCGAGCGCCCCGGCCTGGTCACCCGTAGCAGCATCATTCAACAAGTGTTGGTCGAATCCCGTCGTGAAGGTGTCTTCCCGCTGGGTGCGGCGGTGCCGAGTGTCGACTATTTGCCGGTGCGGGCGCTGCATCAGCAATTGGCCAAAGTCACTCGTTTCCATAGCCCGCGGGCCTTCAGTTATATGTTCAGCCCCGGTTTCGAGCCGTTGCGCCGGCAGGTGGCGATCCGCATGCGCGATGCCGGCGTGGTGGTCGACCCGTCGGAAGTGGTGATCACCCACGGCTGCGTCGATGCGCTGCAGATGTCCTTGCGCGTGCTGACCCGTCCGGGCGATCTGATCGCAGCCGAGTCGCCGACCTATTACGGGTTGCTGCAACTGGCCGATCTGTTGGGCCTCAAGGTCATCGAGATCCCCAGCGATCCAGCCACGGGCATGAGCCTGGAAGCCCTGCAACTGGCAGCCAACCAATGGTCGATCAAGGCGTTGGTGCTGACCACCCGGCTGAGTAACCCGTTGGGCGGCACCATGCCTGAAGAACGGCAGAAACAACTGCTGCGCCTGGCGTCGGACTTCGATATCCAGATTGTCGAAGACGATATCTACGGTGAGCTGATGTTCGAGCAGGGGCGCACCAAATCCCTCAAGGCCTATGACCGGCTGGATCGGGTGATCTATTGCTCGAGCTTCTCGAAAACCCTGTCGCCCGGCGTGCGGATCGGCTGGATGATTGCCGGCAAGTACCAGCAGGAAATCCAGCGCTTGCAAACCTTCAGCACGCATTCAGCGTGCAGCGTGACCCAGATGGGCATTGCCGCTTACCTGGAAAATGGCGGGTACGACCGGCATTTGCGCTTCATTCGTCAGGAGTACCGCAAGAACCTCAGTGCCTTCCAGCTGGCCGTGCAGCAGTATTTCCCGGAAGGCACGCAGATGACCCGGCCTACCGGTGGCTTCATTCTGTGGGTCAGTCTGCCGGGGCGGGTCAACACCCAGGAGTTGCACGTGCGGGCATTGCAGCAGGGCATCAGTATTGCGCCCGGGCTGATCTTCAGTAATACCGAGCAATTCAATCACTGCATTCGCCTCAACTGCGGCACGCCCTGGAATCGTGAGGCCGAGCGCGCGTTGATGACCCTGGGCATGCTGGCCACCCAACTCTGCCAAGAGATGGCTGGCGGTTTGTAACGGGCTGCTACTGCGCTTGTCTTGTGGGCTGCAACAGGCGAGCATAGGCACCTCTGCCGTTTGCACCCACCGTGGGATACATGAAACCGATTTTTCCTGCCGCCTGGCTTTTGCTCTGCCTGATTGCGAGTATTCAGCCAGTATCCGTCGTTGCCGCCACCGAGCAGGATCAGCAGGCCACCGGCAGTTTCCACGTTGCACCGATAGAAACCACACCGGCAAAAAAAGCCTCGCCGGCCAAGAAACCCGCGACGCCCGCGAAAAAACGCCCACCCATTGCTTCCAAATCGAAAGCGGCCAGCGAAGTGGTAAAGACCGAGCTTCCATCCGCCAAGCTGGACCTGAGCCTGCCCAAGGATATGGTACAGGAGCTGAAACCGGTCGGAACGGTGCCGATGCCCAAACGCGAGCCGTTGTTGCCCCAGATGTTCGGTGACAAAAGCGGCAGCAGCCCGTTCCAGCTCAATGGCCGCCTGCTCACCAATGAAATGCAGCTGCAACTGCGCAATGAAGAGCGCCGCGAGGTTGAAGGGGCAGCCCTGGATTTCGAGTTCAAGCAGTAACACCAGCAAGATCCGCGAGCCGCAGACCAGACGCTTTGTCGGAGACTGGTCGGTCATGCCCGTTTACGTCGAAAAACCCGCTCGCAAGTAATTTAAAACAACTGTTTTAGCGGGTACTCTGTGCCCCGTACTTTTACACATTGCTCGTCGCGAGGAGCTTGTCGTCATGAAATGCCGTGAGGGCTGTGGCGCTTGTTGCATTGCCCCGTCCATCAGTTCACCGATCCCCGGTATGCCTAACGGCAAGGCCGCGGGGCAGCGTTGCCTGCAACTTTCCGCCGACAACCTGTGCAATATTTTCGGCCAGCCGGAACGGCCGGCGGTGTGTTCTGCCTTCGAGGCCGACCCCGAGGTGTGCGGAAGCAGCAGCGAAGAGGCCATCCGGCTGATTGGCTGGTGGGAGCAAATGACGGCGGCGTGATGTGTTCCAACGAACGGAACTTCAACAATAAGGAATAAGACTATGGGTTTGCTGCATCGTATGGCTGTGCTGTGTGGTTTGACGGTTGTGCTGGTTACCTCGACAGCCCAGGCCGAAGACTGGAAAGTCAAGAAAGACGAAGACGGCATCAAAATCTCCCTGAGTGAAGTGGCCGGGTCCGACTACAAGGCCTACCAGGGCGTTACGCTGATGAAAACCACCATGGCCAAGCTGCGTGCGTTGCAGGATGACGTGACTGGAGCCTGCGCCTGGATTCACGAATGCAAAACCCAGAAACTGCTCAAGCACGAAGGTAACCAGAGCTGGACCTACACTC
Organism: Pseudomonas sp. AP3_22 TE3818; assembly: GCF_053628995.1. Lineage (NCBI taxonomy): Bacteria > Pseudomonadati > Pseudomonadota > Gammaproteobacteria > Pseudomonadales > Pseudomonadaceae > Pseudomonas > Pseudomonas sp. AP3_22 TE3818. Next base: position 1,741,821 of record NZ_JBRJHL010000001.1, read on the forward strand.
AGTTCAACACCCCATGGCCGGTTACTCCGCGTGATTCGGTGCTGCATATCACCACCACCGAAGGTGCCGATGGCAGCCTGACCCGCAAGCTCGAAGGCGTACCGAAATACATTCCTGAAGAAAAAGGCTTTGTCCGGGTCGCCAAGGTCGACGGATTCTGGAAGTTCGTACCCAAGGGCGACCAGATCGAAGTGACCTATCAGGTGCACACCGAACCGGGCGGCAGCGTGCCGTCGATGGTGGCCAACAAGTTCGTGGTGGATGCCCCGTTCAATACCTTGAAAGCCCTCAAGGAACGCGCCGAGAAGTAACGGCGTGGTGCTTTCAAGGTGACTTCGCAGCGCCCCGACCGGTTCGGGGCGTTTGCGTTTTTGACCGGGCAGGGCGCTTTAATTTGTTTCCGGATATGCGTTGCACGAAATTTTCACCAAGTCTCCAAGACAATTCGCCGGCTCTCCCGCCACACGCAGCGTATTCCTGAGTGCAGGATGAAACAGTCGGGATGAGGGTAGTAATCAATGGCAATACAGCCGTTGATCGTGCAACATTTGCGCACCGCGCAAACCCCCGGGCCTTGTATGGGCCGAAAAGAGGGCCAGGCGCAGCTGTATTTTTGAAACTTCAACTTCCAATGGGTCCTAAAACGACATGGCAATCCCGGACGCCCTGAATCAGCAGCGAGCTTCTAGTCGCCTGCTGCAACCGACCGTCAAATCGCATCTGGCCTACACGCTGTTGTGTGCCCTGGTCATGATGGTCATGTTCAGCCTGCTGCGCGTCGCGCTGCTGGTCTACAACCGCTCGATGATCCTCGATACACCGGCTTCGACCTTCCTCGAGGCATTCGCCAACGGTCTGCGTTTCGACCTGCGTCTGGTGGTCTATCTCAGTATTCCGTTGCTGCTGGCATTGTTCAGTGCCCGGGCCATGGCCGCACGCGGGCTGTTCCGTCTCTGGCTGACGGTCGTTTCCAGCATTGCGCTGTTCCTGGGACTGATGGAGATGGACTTCTATCGTGAGTTCCACCAGCGCCTCAACGGCCTGGTCTTCCAGTATGTCAAGGAAGATCCGAAAACCGTGATGAGCATGCTCTGGTACGGTTTTCCCGTGGTCCGCTACCTGCTGGCATGGGCCGTGGGCACCTGGATCCTGAGCCTGGCATTCAAGGGCGCCGACCGTGCGACCCGCCCTCGTGGACCGTTCAGTGGCGGCAGCATCGGCACTCGCCAGGTTGCGCCGTGGTACGCACGTATTGCGGTATTCGTGGTGTGCCTGCTGATCTGTGTGGTCGCCGCGCGCGGCACGCTGCGCCAGGGCCCGCCGCTACGGTGGGGTGACGTCTATACCACCGACTCGAATTTCGCCAACCAGTTGGGCCTCAACGGCACGCTGTCGCTGGTCGCCGCAGCCAAGAGCCGGATGTCCGAGGATCGCGACAATATCTGGAAGGCGACCCTGCCTCAGCCACAAGCCCAGCAAGTGGTGCGTGACATGCTGGTGGTCCCGGCCGACAAACTGGTGGATGCCGACACCGCAGCGGTACGTCGCGATTACACCCCGCCGGCCGACAAGACCCTGCCGATCAAGAACGTCGTTGTGATCCTGATGGAAAGCATGGCCGGTCACTCGGTGGGAGCGCTGGGCGGGCCGGGCAACATCACGCCGTACCTCGACAAACTGTCAAAGGAAGGCTTGCTGTTCGACCGCTTCTTCTCCAACGGCACCCATACCCACCAGGGCATGTTCGCCACCATGGCCTGCTTCCCGAACCTGCCGGGCTTCGAATACCTGATGCAGACCCCGGAAGGCAGCCACAAGCTGTCTGGTCTGCCGCAGTTGCTCAGTGCCCGTGACTTCGACGACGTGTATGTCTACAACGGTGATTTCGCCTGGGACAACCAGTCGGGTTTCTTCAGCAACCAGGGCATGACCAACTTCATCGGTCGTAACGATTTTGTGAACCCGGTGTTCTCTGATCCGACCTGGGGCGTGTCCGACCAGGACATGTTCGACCGTGGCCTGGTCGAACTCAAGGCGCGGGAAAACGGCAAGCCGTTCTATGCCCTGCTGCAAACGCTGTCCAACCACACGCCTTACGCCTTGCCGACGCCATTGCCGGTCGAGCGCGTCACCGATCGTGGCAGCCTGAACGAACACCTGACCGCCATGCGTTACTCGGACTGGGCACTGGGCCAGTTCTTTGAAAAGGCCCGCAAGGAGCCGTACTTCAAGGAAACCCTGTTTGTCATCGTCGGTGACCACGGTTTTGGTAACGAACAGCAGATCACCGAGATGGACCTGGGCCGCTTCAACGTGCCGATGCTGATGATTGCACCGGGCATCCAGGAAAAATTCGGCCAGCGTGACCACACCGTGGGCACCCAGATCGACATCGTGCCGACCATCATGGGCCGCATCGGTGGCGAAGTGCGCCATCAGTGCTGGGGACGCGACCTGCTCAACCTGCCACAAGGCGACCTCGGCATTGGTGTGATCAAGCCGTCGGGCAGCGAGCAGACCACGGCCATCCTCACCGCCGACCAGATTCTGGTCCTGCCGAAGGACAAGGACATGGCGCCGAAGTTGTATCAGTATGAATTGGGGACCACGCCTCGCGCCGAAATCATTGCTGACGCGCCGCGTACCGCCGAGTTGAAACTCAAGCTCGAAGCGTTCCTGCAAACAGCGACCAAGAGCCTGCTGGACAACACCGCAGGTGTCGTTGACGGCAAGCCGGACTAAGTTGTGACGCAATAGAAAAGAGGCCCTTCGAGGGCCTCTTTTTTTTGCCTGGCGGTTTTTATATTCGGCCGAGCAGTAGCAGGATCAACAGCACCACCAACACGACGCCGATGATTCCGGACGGGCCGTAACCCCAACTTCTGGAGTGCGGGAAGACCGGTAAACCACCAATCAGTAACAGGATCAGAATGATGATCAGTATTGTGCCCATGTTTATTTCCTTGTTGAAAATGCAGTGGAATGACCATGCCAATCAGCTCAGCGGGAATGAAGTAAATTCGAGCTGCTTAAAAATTCCGACTCTCGCACCTGCAGGAAAATTCCAAGTTTTTTTGAAGTATTTCGGACAGGTTCTTATTTCTTTTTTGATTGCCTTAGTTGCTTGTGACGCGCCCGCGGTTTGCTCGGGCCATTCAGCAATCTGATGGAGCGTGGGTCGGGCAATTTCCTTCGCTACACTCGATGCATCTTCCGAGAACAACAAGGCTGTTTGCTATGCAAAATCGCATGATGATCACTGGTGCAGGCTCTGGCCTGGGTCGCGAAATCGCGCTGCGCTGGGCGCGTGAAGGTTGGCAACTGGCCTTGTCGGACGTCAGCGAGCCCGGTTTGCAGGAAACCCTGAAGCTGGTCCGTGAAGCCGGTGGCGATGGTTTTATCCAGCGCTGTGACGTGCGCGACTACAGCCAATTGACGGCGTTCGCCCAGGCCTGTGAGGTCAAGTTCGGCGGCATCGATGTGATCGTCAATAACGCCGGTGTAGCCTCTGGCGGCTTCTTCAGTGAGTTGTCCCTGGAGGACTGGGACTGGCAGATCGCGATCAACCTGATGGGCGTGGTCAAGGGCTGCAAGGCTTTCCTGCCGCTGCTGGAACAAAGCAAAGGCAAGATCATCAACATCGCGTCCATGGCCGCACTGATGCAAGGCCCGGCGATGAGCAACTACAACGTGGCCAAGGCGGGCGTGGTGGCGTTGTCCGAAAGCCTGCTGATCGAGTTGGCGCATCAGGAAGTCGGCGTCCATGTGGTGTGCCCGTCGTTCTTCCAGACCAACCTGCTGGACTCCTTCCGCGGCCCGACCCCGGCCATGAAAGCCCAGGTCGGCAAGTTGCTGGAAAGTTCGCCGATCAGCGCCGCCGACATTGCCGACTACATCTACCAGCAGGTCGCTGCCGGCGAGTTCATGATCCTGCCCCACGAACAGGGCCGCATGGCCTGGGCGATCAAGCAGAAGAACCCGCAATTGCTCTACAACGAAATGACCGTCATGGCCGACAAAATGCGCGCCAAGGCCAGGCAATCGGCAAGCTGATCTTGCCCGCAGGCAACGCTGTGGTTAGGGTGGCCGCCATCGGCCATCCTTGCGAGACGCTTGCATGCTCAATTACCTGTGGTTTTTCCTCGCCGCGCTGTTCGAAATCGCCGGTTGCTTCGCCTTCTGGATGTGGCTGCGCCAGGGCAAAAGCATGTGGTGGGTGGTGCCGGCGCTCCTCAGCCTGACCCTGTTCGCGCTGCTGCTGACCCGTATCGAGGCCACCTACGCCGGCCGCGCCTACGCTGCCTACGGTGGCATCTACATCATTGCCTCGATTGGTTGGCTGGCCGTGGTCGAGCGGATTCGTCCGCTGGGTTCGGACTGGCTCGGCGTGGCGCTGTGTGTGATGGGCGCGAGTATCATCCTGTTCGGGCCGCGATTCTCCGCGTCCTGACAGCTCGTCCCTACAATCAACCTGCTTGTCAGACTTTTCCGTCAGCGGCGTGGCTCAGGGGCTGTCAGTCCGGTCCGGTTTGCTGTCGGAGCATTGTAGGCGTACGGCGGGCCGGGCATCTTCAGGGGCCAATAACCCCTGAAGGACACTCCTTATGCTCGTACTCAGTCGCGTTGTGGGCGAAACCATTTCCATCGGTGACAACATTTGCGTGCGCGTTCTCGCGATCAACGGAAACCACGTTCGCTTTGGCGTCGAAGCGCCTCAGGACGTCAATGTGCACCGCTCCGAAATCTATGAACGCATCCAGAACAAACTGGCGAAAACCAAGGAACGCTGAAGCTTCAGTCAAACAGGTGCTTGGGCACGTCATGCTTGAGCATCAGTTGGCATTGCTCGCTTTCCGGGTCGAAGACAATCAGTGCCTGGCCCTTGGTCAGCGCCTGGCGCACGCGCAGTACGCGGGTTTCCAGCGGCGTGTCGTCACCATTGTCGGTGCCGTCGCGGGTCACGAAGTCTTCGATCAGGCGGGTGAGGGTGTCGACTTCAAGTTGGTCGTGGGGGATCAGCATAGGCACCTCGGTTGGATCAATGGCGCGATGCTACGGCGTATGGGCTGTTGCGGCTAGCCTGGGGCTGATGTGTTGTCTGGTCTGACGCCTTCGCGAGCAAGCCCGCTCCCACATTCGACCGCATTTTCATGGAAGTAACTCGGTCAATGTGGGAGCGGGCTTGCTCGCGAAGGCGATCTGTCAGGCAATGAAGAGTCTGACTCAGCTCTCCGACCGCTGCCCCACCAGGCTGTCCACCGACGGCACCCGCGTATCGCTTTCCATCTGTGTGTCATGTTCGAGCTGATGGCTGAACCGGTCCAGTGAGCCCTTGGCCGGTTGCGCATCGCTGGCAAACACCGGCGGGCTGAGGATGTACGCACCGAGCAGGCGGCTCAGGGCGGCGAGGCTGTCGATGTGGGTGCGCTCGTAACCGTGGGTGGCGTCGCAGCCGAAGGCCAGCAGGGCCGTGCGAATGTCGTGGCCGGCGGTGACCGCCGAATGCGCGTCGCTGAAGTAGTAGCGGAACAGGTCACGACGTGCCGCCAGCTCGTTGTCGCTGGCCAGGCGCAAGAGGTGGCGCGACAGATGATAGTCATACGGTCCGCCGGAATCCTGCATCGCGATGCTTACCGCATGTTCGCTGGAGTGTTGGCCGGGCGCGACCGGTGCGATGTCGATGCCGACGAATTCACTGACGTCCCAGGGCAACGCCGCCGCGGCACCGCTGCCGGTTTCCTCGGTGATGGTGAACAACGGATGGCAGTCGATCATCAGTTCTTCGCCACTGTCGACGATGGCTTTGAGGGCCGCCAGCAGCGCGGCCACTCCAGCCTTGTCATCGAGGTGGCGGGCGCTGATATGGCCGCTTTCGGTGAACTCCGGCAACGGGTCGAAGGCGACGAAATCGCCGACGCTGATGCCCAGCGACTCGCAGTCGGCGCGGGTGGCGCAGTAGGCGTCCAGGCGCAACTCGATGTGATCCCAACTGATCGGCATTTCATCCACGGCGGTATTGAATGCGTGCCCGGAGGCCATCAACGGCAGGACGCTGCCACGTATCACACCGTTGTCGGTAAACAGGCTGACCCGGCTGCCTTCGGCAAAGCGGCTGGACCAGCAGCCGACTGGCGCGAGGGTCAGGCGGCCGTTGTCCTTCACCGCACGCACTGCCGCGCCGATGGTGTCCAGGTGGGCGGAAACGGCGCGGTCGGGACTGTTCTTCTTGCCCTTGAGCGTGGCGCGAATGGTGCCGCGACGGGTCAGCTCGAAGGGAATGCCCAGTTCTTCAAGGCGTTCGGCGACGTAGCGCACGATGGTGTCGGTGAACCCGGTGGGGCTGGGAATGGCGAGCATTTCCAGCAGGACTTTTTGCAGGTAACCGAGGTCCGGTTCGGGGATTTTGCTGGTCATGGAAACTCCTGATGAGTTGAGCGCATCGATGGTTTCGATGAGGGGAAAGAATGTTGGGTGTCTGTCAGGTCGCTATCGCTGGCAAGCCAGCTCCCACAGGGGATGCGGTCTTCTGTAGGAGCTGGCTTGCCAGCGATGGCGTCAGCTCGTATATCCCCTTTCTATAAGGCTGCCGGCTGGCTGTGCGGAAACAACAAATCCACAAATCGCTCCGCCGTCGGCTGTGGTTCGTGGTTGGCCAGCCCGGCCCGTTCGTTGGCTTCGATAAACACGTAGTCCGGCTGGTCAGCGGCGGACACCATCAGGTCGAGGCCGACCACGGGAATGTCCAGCGCCCGTGCGGCCCGTACAGCCGCATCCAGCAGCGTCGGATGCAGGATCGCCGTGACGTCCTCGAGAATGCCGCCGGTATGAAGATTCGCCGTACGTCGTACGAACAGATGCTCGCCGGCCGGCAGAATGCTGCTGTAGTCGTATCCGGCCGCCTGCAAGGTGCGAAGGGTTTCCGCGTCCAGCGGGATCTTGCTTTCGCCACCCGTGGCCGCTTGTCGGCGCCGGCTCTGGGCTTCGATCAACTCGCCGATGGAGTGCTGGCCATCGCCGACCACTTCGGCCGGCCGGCGAATCGCGGCCGCGACCACTTCAAAACCGATCACCAGGATTCGCAGGTCGAGGCCTTGATGGAAGCTTTCCAGCAGCACGCGACTATCAAACTGGCGAGCCGCCTCGATGGCGTGCTGTACCTCTTCGATGGTCTGCAGGTCGACCGCCACGCCTTGACCCTGTTCGCCGTTCAGCGGTTTGACCACCACGCGCCGGTGCTCATCAAGGAACGCCAGATTGTCATCGGCGTTGCCGGCCAGTTGCTGCACGGGCAGGTTCAACCCGGCGGCCTTGAGCACCTTGTGGGTCAGGCTCTTGTCCTGGCACAGGGTCATGCTGACAGCGCTGGTCAGGTCGCTCAGGGATTCGCGGCAGCGTACCCGGCGCCCGCCATGGCTGAGGGTGAACATTCCGGCATCGGCGTCATCGACTTGCACATCGATGCCGCGACGGTGTGCTTCTTCGACGATGATCCGGGCGTACGGATTAAAGGCGGCTTCGGGGCCAGGCCCGAGAAACAGCGACTGGTTGATGCCGTTCTTGCGCTTGATGGCGAAGGTCGACAGGTTGCGAAAACCGAGCTTGGCGTACAGGTTTTTTGCCTGGCGGTTGTCGTGCAGCACGGACAGGTCGAGGTAAGCGAGACCGCGACTCATGAAGTGTTCGATCAGATGCCGCACCAGCACCTCGCCGACGCCCGGCCGCGCACAATGCGGGTCGACCGCCAGGCACCAGAGACTGCTGCCGTGTTCCGGATCGTTGAAGGCCTTTGCATGATTGAGGCCCATGACGCTGCCGATGACCGCGCCGCTGTCATCGTCTTCCGCCAGCCAGTACACCGGGCCGCCCAGGTGGCGCGCAGTCAGCAGGGTGGCATCGATCGGCAGCATGCCGCGCGCCTGATACAGCTGGTTGATGGCCTGCCAGTCGGCGTCGCTCTGCGCGCGTCGAATGCGAAATCCACGAAACACCCGGGTCGCCTGGCGGTAGTCGCTGAACCACAGGCGCAAGGTATCGGACGGGTCGAGGAACAACTGCGCCGGCTCCAGCCCCAACACCTGCTGGGGCGCGGCGACGTACAGCGCGATGTCCCGTTCGCCGGGCTGCTCGTTGAGTAATTCCGCGGCGAGGCTCGCCGCATCGGCAAAGGTGTGGCCGATCAACAAGCGGCCCCAGCCGCAATGCAGCGCAATCGGCGCGGCGCCGAGTTCACTGCCATCCTCGGCCAGACGTGCCTGCAAACGTTCGTAGGAAGGCGACTGGCCGCGCAACAGGCGTTGGCTGATAGCCGTGGCGTGAGGTTTCATCGGTCAGATTCCTTGTTCGCTGAGCCACAGGTTGAGGGCCGCCAGTTGCCACAGCTTGGAGCCGCGCAACGGCGTCAACTGTCCCTGTGGATCGGTCAGCAGACGGTCGAGCATTGCCGGGTTGAACAGGCCGCGATCCTGGCTCGGATCGAGCAGCAACTCACGCACCCACTCCAGCGTATCGCCCTGCAAATGCTTGAGGCCCGGCACCGGGAAGTAACCTTTCTTGCGGTCGATCACTTCACTGGGAATCACGAGGCGCGCAGCTTCTTTCAAGACTTGCTTGCCGCCATCCGGCAGTTTGAAAGGCCCCGGAATCCGTGCCGACAGTTCCACCAGGCGGTAGTCGAGAAACGGCGTGCGCGCTTCCAGACCCCAGGCCATGGTCATGTTGTCGACGCGTTTGACCGGGTCGTCCACCAGCATCACCGTGCTGTCCAGACGCAAGGCCTTGTCCACCGCCGCATCGGCACCGGGCTGGGCGAAATGGGCTTTGACGAAGTCACCGGCGGCGTCATTGGCGGTCAGCCATTTTGGCTGCACGGTCGCCGCGTAGTCGTCGTAGCTGCGGTCGAAAAACGCATCGCGGTACGCGGCATAGGGATCGCTCGCACCGTCCACTTGCGGATACCAGTGGTAGCCGGCGAACAGTTCGTCGGCACCCTGGCCGCTCTGGACGACCTTGCAGTGTTTGGCCACTTCGCGGGACAACAGGTAAAACGCGATGCAGTCGTGGCTGACCATCGGTTCGCTCATGGCGCGGAATGCGGCGGGCAGTTGTTCGATGATCTCTTTTTCATCGATGCGCAATTGGTGGTGCTGTGTGCCGTAGTGTCGGGCGATCAGGTCGGAGTACTGGAACTCGTCACCGCGTTCGCCGCCGGCATCCTGGAAACCGATGGAGAAGGTCGACAGATTGTCCACGCCGACTTCCCGCAACAGGCCCACCAGCAGACTCGAGTCGACACCGCCGGACAGCAGCACGCCAACATCGACCGCCGCACGCTGACGAATCGCGACGGCTTCGCGGGTGCTGTCGAGCACCCGGTCGCGCCAGTCTTCGAGGGTCAGGTTTTTCTCGTCGTCGTGGGGGCCATAGGCCAGGGTCCACCAGGTTTTCTGCTCGGTGCGACCATCGGCTTCGATGCGCATCCAGGTCGCTGGCGGCAGTTTTTCGATGCCCGCCAGCAACGTGCGCGGTGCGGGGACCACGGCGTGGAAATTCAGGTAGTGATTGAGCGCCACCGGATCGAGGAGTGGATTGATGTCGCCGCCCTTGAGCAATGCCGGCAGTGCTGAGGCAAAGCGCAAGCGCTGGCCGGTGCGCGACAGGTACAAGGGTTTTACGCCAAGACGGTCGCGGGCGATGAACAGGCGTTGGGCATCGCGCTCCCAGACGGCAAAGGCAAACATGCCGTTGAGTTTCGGCAGCAAGGCTTCGCCCCAGGCGTGATAGCCCTTGAGCAACACTTCAGTGTCGCCACCGGAATAGAAGGCGTAACCCAGGCTTTCAAGCTCGGCACGCAGTTCCGGAAAGTTGTAGATAGCGCCGTTGAAGGCCAGGGACAGGCCCAATTGCGGGTCGATCATCGGCTGCGCCGAGCCGTCCGACAGGTCCATGATTTTCAGGCGCCGATGGCCCAGGGCAACCGGTCCCTGGCTATGAAACCCCCAGGCGTCGGGGCCGCGAGGGGCCAGGTGATGGGTGATTCGTTCAACGGCTGCAAGGTCTGCAGGTTGGTGATCAAAACGTAACTCGCCAGCTAATCCGCACATAAATTCCTTACCGGTTTTTCCGTTGGGGAGGGTCAATCGATACCGCGCCAAAAGGGCGGGTACTCAGAAACTGACCCGCCTCGGCAAGGGGAGTTTTATATCGATGAGTTATAAGCGGGCGAAGCCGGGGCCGAGAGCCGCTGTGCGGGCGCTCTCGACGGCGGTATCGGCTATTTGCCCCGGATCAGGCGCCGTAACGCAAACCGGTTGGGATGACAGGCTTCGGCCACGCTTCTGGGCAAGGGCAGGGGCTCGTTGTCCAGCCAGGCTGCCAGCAGTTCTCCGGACAGCGGCGCGGTGATCAGGCCGCGCGAGCCGTGGCCGCTGTTGATGTACAAGCCGTCGAGCCACGGGCACTCGACGTCCGGCACCTGCCGGGCGTCCTTGCCCAGCGCGGCATAGGCCTGAGCGAAGGCCTGGGTGTCGGCCAAGGGGCCGACGATTGGCAGGTAGTCGGGGCTGGTACAGCGAAACGCGGCGCGCCCCTGGAGGCTCTCGGGGTCGAGGCGGTCGATCTCCAGGCGCTCGACCAGATCGTGGGAAATCTCCTCGAGCATGGCCAGGTTGCCCAGGTGTTCAGCCGTGGTCGGCGTCAGGTCATCGCTGTTGAAATCGAAACTGGCTCCCAGGGTGTGTTCGCCCAAGCGTGCAGGAGCGACATAACCTTCGGCACACACCACAGTGCTCAGGGCCTGGCTTTGCGGCGTTTGCGCCAGGCGGGTGATTTGCCCGCGAATGCGTTTGAGCGGTAACCCGGCACTCTCGGGGAAACGCTGGATTTCCGCAGCACCGGCGAGGACCACCACAGGGGCGCAGGCCAGCAATTGCTCGCCGTTCCAGGCTTGCCACTGATCCTTGACCTTGCGCAGTTCCAGTGCATCACAATGCTTGAGTAGTCGAACCTGCGGGTGTCCGGCCTGCCACTGACACAGCGCCGGAGGGTGGACCCAGCCGCCTTGCGGATAGAACAGGCCCCCGTGTGCCAGCCCGATCCCGGCCACGGCCTGGGCCCCGGATTGGTCCAGCAGGTGCAACAGGTCCGGCGCAAACGCCGCCGCCAATTGCGCCTGGCGTTCGGCTTCCCTGGCATTGAAGGCCAGTTGCAACACGCCGCAATCGTCCCAGTCGCGGCCCCGTTGCAAGTGTTCGAGCAGTCGCCGGGTGTAGCCGAATCCGCTGACGATCATTTGCGACAGCGCCGTGCCATGCGCCGATAACTTCAGGTAGAGCACGCCCTGCGGATTGCCCGAAGCTTCCCGGGCGATGTCGTCGTGACGCTCCAGCAACGTCACTTGCCAGCCCCGTGCGGCCAGGCTGGCGGCGCTGGCACAACCGGCCAGCCCTGCGCCGATCACCAGTGCCCGGCGCTCGCCGCTCGGTGGTGCAAGTCGGGCAAACCAGGGTTTGTCGGGCGCCGGGGCGGGTACGTCGTGGGGCCAGCCGAGGAACTCGCCGCGCAGGATTTCCCATTTGTGGCCGATGCCCGGGGTGCGTTTCATCTTGAAACCGGCGGCGTTGAGCAGGCGCCGCACCCAACCGGTGCTGGTGAAGGTGCTGATGGAGGCACCGGGCGCGGCCAGGCGCGCCAGCTCGGCAAACAGTTCGGAGGTCCACATGTCAGGGTTTTTCGCCGGAGCGAAACCGTCGAGAAACCAGGCGTCGATCCGGGCGTCGAGTTGGGGCAGTTGTTCCAGCGCGTCGCCGATCAGCAGGGTCAGGGTGACGCGGCCGTGGTCCAGCGTCAGGCGCTGAAAGCCCTGATGGATGGCCACGTACTGCTCAAGCAGTTGATCGGCAAACACCTTGAGTTCCGGCCACAGCGCCAGGGCCCGTTGCAAGTCGGCCGGGCTCAACGGGTACTTTTCCACGCTGACAAAATGCAATCGCGCACTGGCTGCGGCGTGTTGCTCGAACACCTGCCAGGCGCACAGGAAATTCAGCCCGGTGCCGAACCCCGTTTCACCGATGACCAGCCGCCCGCCCTCGGGCAAGGCCGCAAAGCGCTCCGCCAAACGGTTCTGTTCGATGAATACGTAGCGGGTTTCGTCCAGCCCCGATTTGTCGGAGAAATACACATCATCGAACACTCGCGAATACGGGCGACCTTGGTCGTCCCAGTCGAGTTGGGCGTGGGGCAATACAGGTTTCATGGCAGGCTCGGCAACGGCAAGGCCGCCATTCTAGCCGATCGACGGCATGGTCAAACTCTTTGTGGCGAGGGGGCTTGCCCCCGTTCGGCTGCGAAGCAGTCGTAAAACCAGCCAATCGGATTTACCTGACAGACCCGGTTGGCTGATTTCAGGGCCGCTTCGCAACCCAACGGGGGCAAGCCCCCTCGCCACAGGAATCCGGAACCATCAGGAAAAACTCTGCTGGCCTTCAGTTCAATCCGCTAGTCTTGCTCAGATCTGGAAGGGAGCCATCCATGTTCGAATCCGCCGAAATCGATCACGCCATCGACAAAGAAACCTATGACGCCGAAATCCCCGCCCTGCGCGAAGCGTTGCTCGAAGCGCAGTTCGAACTGCAGCAGCAACGCCGCTTTCCGGTGATCATTTTGATCAATGGCATCGAAGGTGCCGGCAAGGGGGAGACGATCAAGGTGCTCAACGAGTGGATGGACCCGCGGCTGATCGAGGTCCGCACCTTCGATCAGCAAACTGACGAAGAACTGGCGCGGCCACCGGCCTGGCGCTACTGGCGGATGCTCCCGGCCAAGGGCCGCATGGGGATTTTCTTCGGCAACTGGTACAGCCAGATGCTGCAGGGGCGGGTCCATGGCGAGTTCAAGGATCCGCGGCTGGACCAGGCGATCAACGGCGCCGAGCGCCTGGAAAAGATGCTCTGCGATGAAGGTGCGCTGATCTTCAAGTTCTGGTTTCACCTTTCCAAGAAGCAAATGAAGGCACGCCTCAAGGCGCTGGCCGACGACCCGTTGCACAGCTGGCGCATCAGCCCGCTGGACTGGCAGCAATCGGAAACCTACGACAGGTTCGTGAAGTATGGCGAGCGGGTGCTGCGTCGCACCAGTCGCGACTATGCACCCTGGCATGTGATCGCCGGGGCGGATGCCCATTATCGCAGTCTGGCCGTGGGGCGGATTCTGTTGGCGGGCCTGCAGGGCGCATTGCAACGGCCAACGATCCATCCGGAAAAGGTCAGTGCGGCGCCAGTGTTCCCCAGTGTCGATCAAGTGAACCTGCTCGACAGCCTGGACCTGAGCCTGCACCTGGACAAGGAGGATTACGAAGAACAGCTGATCACCGAGCAGGCGCGTTTTTCCGGGTTGATGCGTGACAAACGCATGCGTCGCCATGCGCTGGTGGCGGTGTTCGAGGGCAACGACGCGGCAGGCAAGGGCGGGGCGATTCGCCGGGTGGCGGCGGCACTTGATCCGCGCCAATACAGCATCGTGCCGATTGCCGCGCCCACCGAAGAGGAGCGGGCGCAGCCCTATCTGTGGCGCTTCTGGCGACACCTTCCGGCCCGGGGCAAGTTCACCGTGTTCGACCGCTCCTGGTATGGTCGGGTGTTGGTAGAGCGCATCGAAGGGTTTTGCAGCCCGGCAGACTGGCTGCGTGCCTACGGTGAAATCAACGACTTCGAGGAACAACTCACCGACGCCGGTGTGATCGTGGTCAAGTTCTGGCTGTCCATCGACAAACAGACGCAACTGGAGCGCTTTGAGGAACGCGAAAAGATTTCCTTCAAACGCTTCAAGATCACTGAAGATGACTGGCGCAACCGTGAAAAATGGGATGACTATCGCGCGGCGGTCGGCGACATGGTCGACCGTACCAGCACCGAGATTGCGCCATGGACCCTGGTGGAAGCCAACGACAAGCGCTGGGCGCGAGTCAAAGTCTTGCGCACCATCAATCGGGCACTGGAGGAGGCTTTCGAAAAGTCCGACCGGCATGAGCGTAAGAAGCAGAAAGACAAGGATTGAGGCGATGGTTGCGCATACGCGGGGTGAATGATTGTCGCGGTCGGTGAAGGGCTGGACTTATGCTCGGCCCACTCTCAACCGATAACAACAATGAGGTATGCCATGCGTGAAGTGGTGATCGTCGACAGCGTGCGGACCGGCCTGGCCAAATCCTTTCGCGGCAAATTCAACATGACCCGCCCGGACGACATGGCGGCACACTGTGTCGATGCCCTGTTGGCGCGTACCGGTATCGATCCGGCAAGCGTCGAGGACTGCATCGTTGGCGCCGGCTCCAACGAAGGCGCCCAGGGTTTCAATATCGGGCGTAATGTCGCGGTGCTGTCGCGCCTGGGCATCGGCACGGCCGGCATGACCCTCAACCGCTTCTGTTCCTCGGGCTTGCAGGCGATCGCCATCGCCGCCAACCAGATCGCTTCGGGTTGCAGCGACATCATCGTCGCCGGTGGCGTGGAGTCCATCAGCCTGACCATGAAAAGCGTCAACACCGACAACCTGATCAACCCGCTGCTCAAGGAGCAGGTGCCGGGCATCTACTTCCCGATGGGCCAGACGGCTGAAATCGTCGCGCGCCGGTACAACGTCAGCCGCGAAGAGCAGGACCTGTACGCGCTGCAAAGCCAGCAGCGTACCGCCGAGGCTCAGGCTGCCGGGCTGTTCACTGATGAAATCGTGCCGATGGCGGTGAAGTACCGCGTCGAAGACAAGGCGACCGGCCAGACACAGATCCTCGACGGCATCGTCGACTGCGACGACTGCAACCGCCCCGACACCACCCTGGAAAGCCTGGCCGGCTTGAAACCGGTGTTCGCCGAAGATGGTTCGGTCACGGCCGGCAACTCTTCGCAACTGTCGGACGGCGCGTCCATGACGCTGGTGATGAGCCTGGAAAAGGCACTGGAACTGGGGCTAAAGCCGAAAGCGTTCTTCCGCGGTTTTACCGTGGCCGGTTGCGCGCCGGACGAGATGGGCATCGGCCCGGTGTTTTCGGTGCCGAAACTGCTCAAGGCCAAAGGCTTGCAAGTTGCCGATATTGATCTGTGGGAACTCAACGAGGCGTTCGCTTCGCAATGCCTCTATAGCCGTAATCGTCTGGAAATCGACAACGCCCGGTACAACGTCAACGGCGGCTCGATCTCCATCGGCCACCCGTTCGGCATGACCGGTTCGCGTCAGGTCGGGCACCTTGTGCGTGAATTGCAGCGGCGCAATCTGCGGTACGGCATCGTCACCATGTGCGTGGGGGGCGGGATGGGGGCTACCGGGTTGTTTGAGGCGGTGCGGTAAGCCTCAGCACTTTGTGTTGTCTGTCCTATAGCTTTCGCGAGCAAGCCCGCTCCCACATTTGACGGCGTACACCATTCAATGTGGGAGCGGGCTTGCTCGCGAATGCAGGCGACGCGGTATAGCTGTTCACCCTTGCTCCAGATAACGACCCGCACAGTTTCGTTCGCGGCCAGATCCAAACTGTGCCTGTGTACGCCAAGGCTCCAGGCCTAGAATGACGGCTCCTGTCAGTTGGCTTCGGGGTTCACATGCACATTTCATCGGGTCGCTGGGTTTACGGTCTGTTCCTGGCCTTGCTGACCGCGTTGTTGTGGGGAATCCTGCCGATCAAGCTCAAGCAAGTGTTGCTGGTGATGGACCCGGTGACGGTGACCTGGTTTCGCCTGCTGGTGTCTGGCGGTTGTCTGTTCATTTACCTGGCGGCCACCAGGCGCCTGCCCAGTCGCAAAGTGCTCGGCCCTCGCGGTGGCTGGCTGGTGCTGATGGCCGTGCTCGGCCTGGTGGGCAACTATGTCTTGTATTTGATGGGCCTGAACCTGCTCAGCCCCGGCACCGCGCAACTGGTGGTGCAGATGGGGCCGATCATGCTGCTGATCGCCAGTCTGTTTGTGTTCAAGGAACGCTTCAGCCTGGGGCGGGGGATTGGCCTGCTGGTGCTGCTGATCGGCTTTGCGCTGTTCTTCAACCAGCGCCTGAGTGAATTGCTCACGTCGCTGACCGACTACACCGCCGGCGTGCTGCTGGTGCTGCTGGCGTCCACGGTCTGGACCTTCTATGCCCTGGGGCAGAAGCAATTGCTGACGGTGTGGAACTCGCTGCAGGTGATGATGGTGATCTACCTGTTTTGCGCGGCGCTGCTGACGCCCTGGGTGCATCCGCTCGAAGCGCTGCAATTGAACCCCTTGCAGGGTTGGTTGCTGCTGGCGTGCTGTCTTAACACCCTGATTGCCTATGGCGCGTTTGCCGAGGCCCTGGCCCACTGGGAAGCTTCCCGGGTCAGCGCGACGCTGGCCATTACGCCGTTGGTGACTTTTGCGGCGGTTGCCATGGCGGCATGGCTGTGGCCCGACTATGTGCATGCCGAGACGATCAATGGTCTGGGTTATGGCGGTGCGGTGCTGGTGGTGCTGGGGTCGGCGCTGGTGGCGTTGGGGCCGTCGTTGATTGCCGGGCTCAAGGCGCGGAAAGTGCGGATGGCAGCCAGTTAGACCGCGTCATCGTTCATCGCGGGCAAGCCGCGCTCCCACAGGTTTTGCGTCGTTCAATTTTGTGGACGATGCAAAACCTGTGGGAGCGGGCTTGCCCGCGAAGACGGACTTCAGATCACTACATGTTTCAGCCCTTGGCCCCGGCCTCCAGCATATTCTCCGGCCTTACCCAGGCATCGAACTCCTCATCGGTCAAATACCCCAGCTGCAACGCCGCCTCACGCAAGGTCAGCCCTTCGCTGTAGGCCTTCTTGGCGATTTCCGCCGATTTGTCGTAACCAATGTGCGGGTTGAGCGCCGTCACCAGCATCAGGCCACGTTCCAGATGTTCAGCCATTTTTTCCGCATCCGGCTCCAGGCCGGCCACGCAATGCTGCTGGAAGTTGCTGCAGCCATCACCGAGCAAACGGATCGATTGCAGCAGGTTATGGATGATCACCGGTTTGAACACGTTCAACTGCAGGTGGCCCTGGCTGGCCGCAAAGCCGATGGCGACGTCGTTGCCCAGCACCTGGCAGGCCAGCATCGACAACGCTTCGCACTGGGTCGGGTTGACCTTGCCCGGCATGATCGAACTGCCCGGTTCATTGGCCGGCAGCCTGACTTCGGCGAAGCCGGCGCGCGGGCCGGAGCCCAGCAGGCGCAGGTCGTTGGCGATTTTCATCAGGGTCACGGCGAGGGTTTTCAGCGCACCGGACAGCGTGGTCAGCGGCTCATGGCCGGCCAGCGCGGCGAATTTGTTCGGCGCGGTGATAAACGGCAAGCCGGAAAGGGCGGCCAGTTCGGCGGCGATGGCTTCACCGAAACCGTGGGGCGAATTCAGCCCGGTGCCGACCGCTGTGCCGCCCTGGGCCAGCTCGCAGACCGCGGGCAGTGCGCTGCGGATCGCTCGCTCGGCGTAATCGAGTTGCGCGATGAAGGCCGAGACTTCCTGACCGAAGCTGATCGGTGTCGCATCCATCATGTGGGTGCGACCGGTCTTGACCAGCTTCATATGGCGAGCTGCCAGCTCGGCCAGGCCGCCGGACAGCTCGCTGATCGCCGGCAGCAAGTGCTGCTGCACCGCCTGGACGGCCGCGATGTGCATGGCGGTGGGGAAGCAGTCGTTGGAACTCTGCGAGCGATTGACGTGATCGTTGGGGTGCACCGGGGACTTGCCGCCACGGGGGTTGCCAGCCAGCTCGTTGGCGCGACCGGCGATGACTTCGTTGACGTTCATGTTGCTCTGGGTGCCACTGCCGGTTTGCCAGACCACCAGCGGAAACTGGTCGTCGTGGTCGCCGGCGAGCACCTCGTCGGCGGCCTGCTCGATCAGACGGGCGATATCGGCGGGCAGGTCGCCGTTGCGATCATTGACCCGCGCCGCGGCTTTCTTGATCAGCGCCAGGGCATGCAACACCGCCAGCGGCATGCGTTCGTTGCCGATGGCGAAGTTGATCAGCGAGCGTTGCGTCTGAGCACCCCAATAGGCTTCATCCGGGACTTCAACCTGGCCGAGGCTGTCGGTTTCGATACGGCTCATCTTGCTCACTCCTGTAGGTCCGATTGCGCAGTTTAGGCCGTGATCGACGGCCGTGGTTCCATCAGTCTGTATTTGACCATTCAACCCCTCTAAATCAGGTGCGACAAGGCTTGGGGTTGAGCGACACACTTTTTTAGGCGCAGAATGGACGCCCTTGGGGTCTTACCTCGCCAGCTAGAAAAGGAAACTCGATGACTCGTCTTCGTGCCATCTGTACCGCCGTTGCTTTGGTCTGCGCCAGCGGCCAGGTTCTCGCCGACACCGCTAGCCATAACGCCAGTGCCGAGGCTTTCCTGACCATGGCGCACGCTGACAAACTGGGCACCCCGGTGTACATGCAAGTACAGCAGATGTTTGCCCAGCGTTTCGAACAGACCAAAGCCCCTGAATCGAAAAAAGCCGTACTGGAAACCTACCAGGCCAAGGCTAACGCCGCTCTGGACCAGGCCATTGGCTGGAACAAGCTGAAGCCGGACATGGTCAAGCTGTACACCAGCAACTTCAGCGAATCCGAGCTCAAGGACCTGGTTGCGTTCTACCAGTCGCCACTGGGCAAGAAAGTCATGGAAAAAATGCCCCAGCTGACCCAGCAATCGGCCCAGATGACCCAGTCCAAGCTGGAAAGCGCAGTGCCGGTGGTCAACAAGCTGCTGGCCGACATGACCGCCGAGCTGACCCCGAAAGACGCGGCTGCTCCAGCCAAGAAAAAGCCTTAAGCGGAGTTCGGTATGACCATGCAACAACGCATCGAATCGACGCTGGCCCTGCTTCAGCCCGAGCATCTGCAAGTGCTGGATGAGAGTCATATGCACAGCCGTGGGCTGCAGACCCACTTCAAGGCCGTGGTGGTCAGCGCGCAGTTCGATGGCCTGAACCGGGTCAAGCGTCACCAGAAAGTCTACGGCACGCTCGGCGAGCTGATGGGCGAGTTCCATGCGTTGGCGCTGCATACCTACACGCCAGAGGAATGGGCACAGATCGACGCGGCTCCGGCCTCGCCGACCTGTGCTGGTGGCAGCAAGCACTGACGCTCCCCGTAGGAGCCGGCTTGCCGGCGATGGCGTCTTCGCCATCGCCATCGCCATCGCCATCGCCATCGCCGGCAAGCCGGCTCCTACAATTATTTGTTAGACTACGCAGCGCGCCGCTCCTACGGCGCGTTTTTTTTCGCATCCGGTTCACCCCTTACGAGGGTAGCCACCTGGAGATTTACCCATGACACAACAGATTGTCGTGGCGGCACTGTATAAGTTCGTCACCCTGGAAGATTACGTCGCTCTGCGCGAGCCCCTGCTGCAAGCGATGGTCGACAACGGCATCAAAGGCACCCTGCTGATCGCCGAAGAAGGCATTAACGGCACCGTGTCCGGCAGCCGCGAAGGCATCGACGGGCTGATGGCCTGGCTCAAGAACGATCCGCGCATGGACGACATCGACCATAAAGAGTCGTACTGCGACGAGCAGCCGTTCTACCGCACCAAAGTCAAACTCAAGAAAGAAATCGTCACCCTTGGCGTGGAAGGCGTGGACCCGAACAAAAAGGTCGGTACCTACGTCGACCCGCAAGACTGGAACGCGCTGATCAGCGACCCGGAAGTGCTGTTGATCGACACCCGTAACGATTACGAAGTCTCGATTGGCACCTTCGAAGGCGCCATCGACCCGAAAACCACCAGTTTTCGCGAATTTCCCGACTACATCAAAGCCAACTTCGATCCGGCCGTGCACAAGAAGGTCGCCATGTTCTGCACCGGCGGCATCCGCTGCGAGAAGGCGTCGAGCTACATGCTCAGCGAGGGCTTCGGTGAGGTCTACCACCTCAAGGGCGGCATCCTGAAGTACCTCGAAGAGGTGCCGCAGGAAGAAACCAAGTGGCAGGGCGACTGCTTCGTGTTCGACAACCGCGTGACCGTGCGTCACGACCTGAGCGAAGGTGACTACGATCAATGTCATGCCTGTCGCACACCGGTCAGCATCGAAGACCGCGCGTCCGAGCATTACGTGGCCGGCATCAGTTGCCCGCATTGCTGGGATAAGCTGAGTGAGAAGACCCGTCGCAGCGCCATCGACCGGCAGAAGCAGATCGAGCTGGCCAAGGCTCGTAACCAGCCTCACCCGATCGGCTACAACTACAAGCAAGCATCCACCGAGGCCTGAACCATGTCTGCGCGCCTGCTCTATGTAATGGACCCGATGTGTTCCTGGTGCTGGGGGTTTGCCCCGGTGGCCAACGCACTGGTCGAGCAGGCGCAAGCCGCAGGTGTGGATGTGCATCTGATCGTGGGTGGTTTGCGCACCGGTAGCGGTGCGGCGCTGGAGCCGACCACCCGACGCTATATTTTTGAGCATTGGCAGGCGGTCACCGAGGCCACCGGCCAGCCGTTCAAGCTCGAAGGCGCGCTGCCCGACGGTTTTGTCTACGATACCGAACCTGCCTGCCGGGCCTTGGTGACGGCGCGCAGCTTGGCGCCGGATTGCGCGTTGAAACTGCTCGGGCTGATTCAGCACGCATTTTATGCCGAAGGCCGTGATGTCACCCAGGCCAGCGTGTTGGTCGAGTTGGCGGAACAGGCCGGTCTGCCGCGCATCGAGTTCGCCGGCGCTTTCGATCGGGCTGACATGCACGCAGCCACCGCCGCCGATTTTACCTGGGTCCAGGACCTGGGCATCGCCGGTTTTCCTACATTGCTCGCTGAGCGCAAGGGTCAATTGGCATTGCTGACCAACGGCTATCAGCCTCTGAGTGTGCTGTCCCCGCTGCTCGGCCGCTGGCTGGAGCGTGCTGCCTGTGCATGACCTGCCCGATGACGTCGCTGCCGCTAAACGTGTCGACCGTCTGAGTTGGGCGGAAATCCGTCGTCTGGCCCTGCATCACAAGAAGTCCCTGTGGATCGCCAACGGCGTGGCCGTGCTGGCGACCTTGTGCAGTGTGCCGATTCCCTTGCTTCTGCCGTTGCTGGTGGACGAGGTGTTGCTGGGGCACGGTGACGCCGCGTTGAAGATCATGAACCACGCGCTGCCCGAAGGCTGGCAAAAAGCGGCGGGCTACATCGGCCTGATGCTGCTGGTGACCTTGACCCTGAGGTGTACGGCGTTGCTGTTCAACGTGGTGCAGGCGAAATTGTTCGCCGGGTTGGCCAAGGACATCGTCTACCGCATTCGCATACGCCTGATCGAGCGGCTCAAGCGTATCTCGCTGGGTGAATACGAAAGCCTGGGCAGCGGCACGGTGACCACGCATCTGGTCACCGACCTGGATACGCTGGACAAATTCGTCGGTGAAACCCTCAGCCGTTTCCTCGTGGCCATGCTGACCCTGGTCGGTACGGCGGGCATTCTGATGTGGATGCACTGGAAACTGGCATTGCTGATCCTGCTGTTCAACCCGTTGGTGATCTACGCCACGGTGCAGTTGGGCAAACGGGTCAAGCACCTGAAGAAACTCGAGAACGACAGCACTTCGCGCTTTACCCAGGCGCTGACCGAAACCCTGGATGCCATCCAGGAAGTTCGCGCCGGCAACCGTCAGGGGTTCTTCCTCGGTCGCTTGGGGCAACGCGCCCGTGACGTGCGCGACTATGCGGTGAATTCGCAATGGAAAACCGATGCGTCGAACCGGGCCAGCGGTTTGTTGTTCCAGTTCGGCATCGATATTTTCCGCGCCGCGGCCATGCTCACGGTGTTGTTCTCCGACCTGTCCATCGGCCAGATGCTCGCGGTGTTCAGCTACCTGTGGTTCATGATCGGTCCGGTCGAACAGCTGCTGAACCTGCAATATGCCTACTACGCTGCCGGCGGTGCGCTGTCGCGGATCAATGAGCTGCTGTCGCGCGCTGATGAGCCTGAATACCCGGGCGGCATCGACCCGTTCATCGGGCGCGAGACGGTCGGGCTGGAAGTACAAGGGTTGAGCTTCGGTTACGGCGATGAACTGGTCCTGAACCAGATGAACCTGTCCATTGCCCCTGGCGAAAAGGTCGCGATCGTCGGCGCCAGTGGTGGGGGCAAGAGCACGCTGGTGCAACTGCTGCTGGGCTTGTACACGCCGTCGGCCGGAACCATTCGCTTTGGCGGTTCGACCCAGCAGGAGATCGGCCTGGAAACCGTGCGGGAAAATGTTGCCGTGGTCCTGCAACATCCGGCGCTGTTCAACGACACCATCCGGGCCAACCTGACCATGGGTCGTGAGCGCAGCGACGAGGCTTGCTGGCATGCTCTGGAAATCGCCCAATTGCACGGCACGGTGCGGGATTTGCCCAATGGCCTGGACAGCGTCGTCGGGCGCTCCGGCGTGCGTTTGTCCGGCGGACAGCGCCAACGCCTGGCCATCGCCCGGATGGTGCTGGCCGAGCCCAAGGTGGTGATCC
This sequence comes from Pseudomonas sp. AP3_22 TE3818, assembly GCF_053628995.1. NCBI lineage: Bacteria > Pseudomonadati > Pseudomonadota > Gammaproteobacteria > Pseudomonadales > Pseudomonadaceae > Pseudomonas > Pseudomonas sp. AP3_22 TE3818. Next base: position 1,764,254 of record NZ_JBRJHL010000001.1, read on the forward strand.
TCGACGAAGCCACCTCTGCGCTGGATGCCGCCACCGAATACAACCTGCACCAGGCCCTGGCGCGGTTTCTGAGCAACCGCACCACGTTGATCATTGCCCACCGCCTTTCGGCGGTAAAACAGGCCGACCGAGTGCTGGTATTCGACGGCGGCCAGATCGCAGAAGATGGCGATCATCAGCAACTGATTGCCGATGGTGGTCTGTACGCCAAGCTTTACGGTCACTTGCAGCGGTTGTAGCCGGATGTCATCAATATTATAAAAAACATCATCGCGACCGAATTCAGTGGCCGCGATACACCCTCCGGGCATAGCTTGTCGCTTGCCGGGATCGGAATCGCAACCTAGTCTAGCTTTAGCGATTTCGTCCGGAAGGCGAGCAAGCAGTGCTAATGCAAGGGACCTCATGAATCAAACGCGGACTCTCGGAACGCCACGGCTGTTGGGCATTGTCTGGCCATTTATCGCCGTTGTGTTGTTTCAAGCCTTGCTGGGCGGTGTGAGCCTTTATGTGCTGTCGGCTGTTCGCGGCTATGTTGCCGGTGAAAGCCTTTGGTCCAAGGGCCAGAAAGATGCCATCTATTACCTCAACCTCTACGCCGACAGCGGCGACGAAGGGACATTTCACAAGTACCAGAACGCCATTTCCGTGCCTCAAGGCGGGCATGAATTGCGTGTGGCGCTGGATCAGCATCCGCCGAACATCGAAGCGGCGCGCGTGGCGATTCTCAAGGGGGGCAACCACCCGGACGACGTTTCCAGCCTGATCTGGCTGTACCTCAACTTTCGTCACTTCAGTTACCTCGAAAAAGCCATCGACCGGTGGACCGTGGGTGATGCCTATCTGGCCAAACTCGATGGCGTTGCCAGGGACATGCATCAGCACATCAATGCCAGCCCTGCCTCTGTTGCGGATATCCAGCGCTGGAAGGAGCAGATTTTCGCGATCAATGATGAAGTGACTCCGGCTGCGAAAGCCTTCAGTGATGCGCTGGGGGAAGGGTCGCGGGTCATTCTTCGTCTGCTGCTGCTGACTAACCTCGCCACTGCGCTTGGATTGATTGCACTGGCGCTGATGCGCACCCACAAGCTGCTCAAGCAGCGCCATGCCTTCGCCGATGCACTGCAACTGGAGAAGGAACGGGCGCAGATCACCCTGCAATCGATTGGCGACGGCGTGATCACCACGGATGTTTCCGGTGCGATTGCCTACATGAATCCGGCGGCCGAGGCGTTGACCCACTGGAAGGCCGAGCAGGCGACGGGATTGCCGCTGGCAGCGCTGTTCAACCTGCTGGACGAAGAGGCCCAGACCGATGGCTTCACCCTTATCGAGCATATTCTCAGCGGCCAGCTCAGTGGCGGCAGCGAGCACTCCAGGCTGATTCAACGCCTGGACGGCAGCACGGTGTCGGTCACACTGGTGGGCGCGCCCATCCGCAATGCCGGTAAAGTCAGCGGGACGGTGCTGGTGCTGCATGACATGACCCAGGAGCGGCAATACATCGCCAATCTGTCATGGCAGGCGACCCACGATGCCTTGACCGGACTCGCCAACCGCCGTGAATTCGAATATCGCCTGGAACAGGCGCTGCACAACCTGACCCGCTACTCGGGTCGCCATGCCCTGATGTTCCTCGATCTGGATCAGTTCAAACTGGTCAACGATACCTGCGGCCATGCGGCGGGCGACGAACTGTTGCGGCATATCTGCGCCTTGCTGCAATCGGGGCTGCGCGAAGGCGATACCCTGGCGCGCCTTGGCGGCGACGAGTTTGGCATTCTGCTGGAAAACTGCGCGCCGGAAGCGGCGGAGAAAATTGCCGAGAGCCTGCGCCAGACTGTGCAGAATCTGCATTTTGTCTGGAAGGGCCGACCTTTCGTCACCACTGTCAGTATCGGGCTGGTTCATGTCGCGCAGAATCCGACGACGCTCGAAGTCTCGCTGCGTGCCGCTGACATGGCGTGCTACATGGCCAAGGAAAAGGGCCGCAACCGGGTCCAGGTCTACCATCCGGATGACTCGGAACTGTCCCTGCGTTTCGGCGAAATGGCCTGGGTGCAGCGTTTGCACATGGCGCTGGAGGAAGACCGCTTCTGCCTGTACGCCCAGGAAATCGTCCCCTTGGGTCATGTCGAGCAGGGCGGCGGGCATATTGAAATTCTGCTGCGATTGCATGATGAAGCCGGGCGGATGATCTTGCCCGACAGCTTCATTCCGGCTGCGGAGCGTTATGGCCTGATGAGCTCGCTTGATCGCTGGGTTGTGCAGAACGTGTTCAAGATCATTGCCCAGTGCCGGGCCGAGCAAGGCCAAGGCCCGCTGGCCATGTGTGCGATCAATCTGTCAGGCACAACGATCGGGGATGAGGCGTTCCTGGACTTCCTGCGTGAACAGTTTGTGACGTATTCGATTCCGCCTGAAATGATTTGTTTTGAAATTACTGAAACCAGTGCCATTTCAAATCTTGGCAGCGCCATTAGATTCATTAATGAACTCAAAGGCTTAGGATGCCATTTTTCACTGGACGATTTTTGTGCCGGAATGTCCTCATTCGCGTATTTGAAACATTTGCCTGTAGACTTCCTGAAGATCGACGGGAGTTTCGTAAAGGATATGCTGGACGACCCGATTAACCGCGCCATGGTCGAAGTGATCAATCACATCGGCCATGTCATGGGTAAGCGCACGATTGCCGAGTTTGTCGAAACGCCCCAGATCGAGCAGGCATTGCTGGAGATCGGGGTGGATTACGCTCAAGGGTATGTGATTGAACGCCCGCATCTGTTTACCTGCGATAGCTTGTTGAGTCGTCCTGCCAGGCCCCAACCGTTGTTGTTCAAGGCCCCTGGCACGTTCCGTTGAAACTCCTGCCGGTCTGACAATCACAATCAAAAGGAGCTCGACAGTGATCGACACATTCAACCGAACCGGACCGCTCATGGAAGCTGCAAGTTACCCTGCCTGGGCCCAGCGCCTGATCCAGGATTGCAGCGAGAGCAAGCGCCGGGTTGTCGAACACGAACTGTACCAACGCATGCGAGACAACAAACTCAGTGCGAAGACCATGCGCCAATACCTGATCGGTGGCTGGCCGGTGGTCGAACAGTTCGCGTTGTATATGGCACAAAACCTGACCAAGACCCGATTCGCCCGTCATCCCGGCGAAGACATGGCCCGTCGCTGGCTGATGCGCAACATTCGCGTCGAATTGAACCACGCCGATTACTGGGTGCACTGGAGTCGCGCGCACGGTGTCACTCTGGAGGACCTGCAGGAACAGCAGGTGGCACCGGAGCTTCACGCGTTGAGCCATTGGTGCTGGCACACCAGTTCGGCCGACTCGCTGATCGTTGCGATTGCCGCCACCAACTACGCCATCGAAGGAGCGACCGGGGAATGGTCGGCGGTCGTTTGTTCCAACGGTATCTACGCCGCCTCGTTCCCCGAGGAGGATCGCAAGCGGGCGATGAAGTGGCTGAAGATGCATGCCCAGTACGACGATGCCCATCCGTGGGAAGCCCTGGAAATCATCTGCACATTGGCGGGCACCAACCCGAGCAAATCCCTGCAGGTGGAACTGCGCCAGGCCGTTTGCAAGAGTTACGACTACATGTACCTGTTTCTCGAGCGTTGCATGCAATTGGAGCACGCAGAGCGGGCGCCGGTCGTGCGTGAGCGGATGGCATTGGCCGAAGGCTGATTCAAAGTCTGGTTGAAACAACTGTGGGAGCGGGCTTGCTCGCGAAAGCGGTGTATCAGGCGGCATGGATGTCGCTGATATTCCGCATTCGCGAGCAAGCCCGCTCCCACATTGGTTTGTGTCGTGGCTGAATATCAGCCCGCCATCTCCAGCCGGTTACGCCCTTCGCGCTTGGCCACATACAGCGCACTGTCTGCCCGTCGCAACAGGCTGTCGGCGGACTCGCCGGGCAACAGGGTCGAACAGCCGAGGCTGACCGTCAGCAAGATCGCATGGGCGTCGGCCAGGTACTCTTCGGACTGCACTGCAAACCGCAGCCGTTCACCCACCATGGCCGCGGCTTCGCGGCTGGTATTGGACAGCAGTATCAGGAACTCTTCACCGCCATAGCGAAACACCATGTCGACGTTGCGCAGCTGGTTTTTGATCGAGGTGGCGACCGCCTTGAGCACGTCATCGCCAGTGCTGTGGCCATGGGTGTCATTGACCAGCTTGAAATGATCGATGTCCAGCATCAACACCGATAACGGTTGCAGATGGCGTCGGGACAGCTCGATTTCCCTTTGCAGGGTCTGGTCCATGGCGATGCGGTTACCGGTGCCCGTCAGCGGGTCGCGCAGTGCCCTTTGGGTGGCGGTACGGTAAAGCAGCGCGTTACGCATCGGAAACAGCAGCGCGGCCAGCAGAGATTCGAGATTGCCCTGTTCCTGTTCGCTGAAGCGCTGATTGCGGCGGAAAATCAGTTCACCCAGGTGTTCGCCATCGTGGCTGAGGCTGTAACTGATGGAGTGGTGGCCACGCTGGCCGAACTCCAGGCGCAGATCACTGATCCTGTGCAGGTAACACAAGGCGTCCAACGGCACCAATCGTTGAATCTCGCGATAGAAAGTCCCAAGAATGCGTTGCGGCTCCAGACTGGTTTGCAGTTGCAGGCCCAGTTGCTGGCGCATTTGTGCAAGGCTGACGGGCCGTTCCAGAAGAGGCGGCTGCTGACCAAAGCCCAGGCGCTGCAATTTGGCGCTATCGAAGTCAATTGCGTTGGTCTGGGAAGGTGGTTTCATTAGGCGTGCGCCCCTAAGCAGTAAGGCTGTCTTACAAGCAGGGTGAGAGCGGCTTAGGGCTGCGCGTCGTACTGGTCCGTCAGTCCCGTAGGACATTTCGTACAAGTTTAATCTGCTTTCTGGAAGATGAGTAACTTCTGCACTCATGCTTCACCCCGTCTGCTTTCACGTTGCGTGTCTGAGCAAACTTAGAGCGAAAGTCGTGCCATTCGGTTCATCCGAATAAAATGCGTATTAAATCAAATGGTTGCGCTTCATCTACTACGTATGTGGCGCAGCGTATGACGGTTGTTTGACAGGTGCATGACGTGTCTTCGAGTGCCGCGGCGGGAAGCCGGCGCGGCACCGAAAAAGCGACGTACGGTCGTTATTGGGCGTTGAACGCCTGACCGTTGATACCGGTGCTGTCCGGGCCCATCAGGTAAAGGTAGACGGGCATGATCTCCTCGGGCGTCGGGTTGTTCAGCGGGTTTTCACCCGGGTAGGCCTGGGCGCGCATGCTGGTGCGGGTCGCGCCCGGGTTGATGCTGTTGGAGCGTACCGGGGCCACAGTATCGACTTCGTCAGCCAGGGTTTGCATCAGGCCTTCGGTGGCGAATTTTGAGACGCCGTAAGCACCCCAGTACGCACGCCCCTTGCGGCCGACGCTGCTGGAAGTGAACACCACTGAGGCGTCCGGCGACAGCTTGAGCAGCGGCAGCAATGTGCTGGTGAGCATGAACATGGCATTGACGTTGACTTGCATGACCCGCATGAAGTTTTCGCCGGAAAGCTGCTCGATCGGCGTACGCGGGCCGATGATCGAGGCATTGTGCAACAGGCCGTCGAGATGCCCGAATTCGTTTTCGATCATCGCCGCCAGCTCATCGTACTGATGGGGCAGGGCGGTTTCGAGGTTGAACGGGATCACCGCCGGTTGTGGATGGCCGGCGGCTTCGATTTCATCGTAGACCTGGCTCAGGTTGGCTTCGGTCTTGCCCAGCAGCAACACGGTTGCGCCGTGGGCTGCGTAGGTCTTTGCCGCTGCGGCGCCGATGCCGCGTCCTGCGCCGGTAACCAGGATGACCCGATCCTTGAGCAGTTCGGGGCGGGCGGAATAATCAAACATAAAAAACCTCAACAAATCAGAACGAGCGAACCTTGTAGGAGCGAGCTTGCTCGCGATGGTCGTCAACGATTACGCGACGAGCCCGGCACCCCGCGGCGCTCTCAGATTTTTCGCGAGCAAGCTCGCTCCTACAGTGGGCGAGCTCAGTAAAGAGATTCAGCAGCCGCAGAGCGCGCTATCGAGCACTTTGCGCAACTCCAGCGGATGATCGACCACCACGTCCGCACCCCAGTGACGGGGGTTGTCGTCAGGGTGGATGTAGCCGAAGGTCACCGCGGCCGTCCTGGTGCCGGCATCACGGCCCGATTCGATGTCGCGCAGGTCGTCGCCGACGAACAGCACGCTGGCCGGGTCCAGGTCGAGCATCTTGCACGCGAGGATCAGCGGCTCCGGATCCGGCTTGCTGTTCTTCACGTGATCCGGGCAGATCAGCAGCGCCGAACGCTCGGACAGCCCCAGTTGTTGCATGATCGGTTCGGCGAAGCGCAGTGGCTTATTGGTGACCACGCCCCAGATCAGGTTGGCTTTCTCGATATCGGCGAGCAACTCGGCCATGCCGTCGAACAGCTTGCTGTGCACCGCACAACCGACGAGGTAGCGCTCCAGAAACTCCAGGCGCAGCGCTTCGAACCCCGGCGATTCCGGATCCATAGCGAAGGTCACGGCGACCATTGCCCTGGCGCCGCCGGAAATCTCGTCGCGGATGTGCTTGTCGTTCATCGGCGGCAAGCCGCGGTCGGCACGCATCGCCTGACAGATCGCAATGAAGTCTGGCGCGGTGTCGAGCAGGGTGCCGTCCATGTCGAAAAGAACTGCTCTGATTGGCATCGGCTTACTCCTCGCGCAGGGTCTGGATCATGTAGTTGACGTCCACGTCGGCGGCCAGCTTGTAGTGCTTGGTCAGCGGGTTGTAGGTCAGGCCGATGATGTCCTTGACGGTCAGGCCGGCCATGCGGCTCCAGGCACCGAGCTCGGAAGGGCGGATGAATTTCTTGAAGTCGTGGGTGCCGCGCGGCAGCAGCTTCATGATGTATTCGGCGCCGACGATGGCGAACAGGTACGCCTTGGGGTTGCGGTTGATGGTCGAGAAGAACACCTGGCCGCCGGGCTTGACCATGCGGAAGCAGGCGCGGATGACCGACGACGGGTCCGGCACGTGCTCAAGCATTTCCAGGCAGGTGACCACGTCGAACTGCTCGGGCATTTCCTCGGCCAGGGCTTCGGCGGTGATCTGCCGGTATTCGACGTTGACGCCCGATTCCAGCTGATGCAACTGGGCAACCGCCAGCGGTGCTTCGCCCATGTCGATACCCGTCACGGTCGCGCCGCGCTGGGCCATGGCTTCACTGAGGATGCCACCGCCGCAACCGACGTCGAGGACTTTTTTGCCGGCCAGATTGACCCGCTCGTCAATCCAGTTGACCCGCAGCGGGTTGATGTCGTGCAGCGGTTTGAATTCGCTTTCGCGGTCCCACCAGCGATGGGCCAGGGCCTCGAATTTGGCGATTTCGGCGTAGTCGACGTTGCTCATGTTAAGTCCTCTAAAACTTGAAAAATCCTGTTGCCCCGGATTGCGTTCCAGGGTGCTTACAATTCGGTACGGCCGCTGATGCGCTGGCCCCAGGTTTTCGCGACAGCGCCAAGCTGTTGTTCATCCAGGCGAGTCAGGCGACGGTCGTCGAGCAGTTGTTTGCCGGCCACCCAAAGGTGTTTCACGCAGTCCCGGCCGGTGGCGTATATAAGCTGCGAAACCGGGTCGTAGACCGGTTGCTGGGCCAGGCCGGAGAGGTCGAAAGCCACCATGTCCGCGGCCTTGCCGATTTCCAGCGAGCCGGTTTCGGTTTCGATGCCCAGCGCACGGGCACCGTTGAGAGTGGCCATGCGCAGGGCGCGATGGGCATCCAGCGCGGTGGCCGAGCCGGCGACAGCCTTGGCCAGCAGAGCCGCGGTGCGGGTTTCGCCGAGCAGGTCCAGGTCATTGTTGCTCGCCGCACCATCGGTGCCGACCGCGACATTGACCCCGGCCTCCCACAAGCGCTCGACCGGGCAGAACCCGCTGGCCAGCTTCAGGTTCGACTCCGGGCAATGAATCACACTGCTGTTGCTTTCTACCAGTAGTGCCAGGTCTTCATCGCTGATCTGGGTCATGTGAACCGCCTGGAAACGCGGCCCCAGCAAGCCCAGGCGCGCCAGGCGGGCCAGCGGGCGTTCACCGCGCTGCTCGACCGATTGCTGCACCTCGAACGCCGTTTCATGCACGTGCATGTGGATCGAGGCGTCCAGTTCCTCGGCGATCACCCGGATTTTTTCCAGGTTTTCGTCGCCCACGGTGTAGGGTGCGTGGGGGCCGAAGGTGATTTTGATGCGCTCGTGGTGCTTGAGATCGCCAAACAGTTCAACGCCCAGACGAATGGCTTCATCCGCCGTAGCGGCGCCCGGAATCGGGAAATCGAGGATCGGAATCGCGATCTGCGCGCGAATACCGCTGTTGTGCACGCGCTCGCTGGCAACCTTCGGGAAGAAGTACATGTCAGAGAAGCAGGTGATGCCGCCTTTGATTTGCTCGGCGATGGCAAGGTCGGTGCCGTCGCGCACGAAGTCCTCGTCGACCCACTTGGCTTCGGCGGGCCAGATGTGGTTTTCCAGCCAGGTCATCAATGGCAGGTCATCGGCCAGACCGCGGAACAGGGTCATCGCCGCGTGCCCGTGGGCATTGATCAGGCCGGGGCTGAGCAGCATGTCGGGCAATTCGCGGATTTCGGTTGCGTTAAGCTTCAGTGCGGCGGAACGTGGGCCGATAAACACGATGCGTCCATCACGGATGCCCACGCCATGTTCCTTGAGGACGACACCAGCGGGTTCGACGGGTACCAGCCAGGTCGGCAGCAATAACAGGTCGAGCGCAGCGGCAGTGTTCGGCATCGAGGGTCGGTTCCAGTGCTTTTGTAAAGGATGGCGAAGTATACCCGAGCGTCTTCGCGGGGGGATCGCTATAATCGGCGGCTTTTGTTCATGAGTGCGGGGTGAGGGATGCGCGATCGACTGTTGGCTGCGGAAAAGGTAAAGGCCATCGATTGGCGTGATGGCGCTCTCCATCTGCTGGATCAGCGTATTTTGCCGTTCGAGGAAACCTGGATTGCCTACACCAGTGCAGCCGGTGTGGCCGAGGCCATTCGCTCGATGGTGGTGCGTGGCGCGCCGGCCATCGGCATTAGCGCCGCTTATGGCATCGTGCTCGCGGCCCGTGCCCGGATTGCCGAAGGTGGCGACTGGTATGCGGCGCTGGAAGAGGATTTCATGCTGCTGGCCGATTCCCGTCCTACGGCGGTCAACCTGTTCTGGGCGCTGGGCCGCATGCACGACCGGCTTGATCGCCTGAAAGACAATGCCGATCCGCTGGCGGTGCTGGAGGCCGAGGCCATTGCCATTCACGAAAGTGATCGCGAAGCCAACCTGACCATGGCGCAACTGGGTGTCGACCTGATCCGCAAGCATCAGGGCAACGCCCAGGCGATCCTGACCCACTGCAATACCGGGGCACTGGCCACGGGTGGTTTTGGCACGGCGCTGGGCGTGATTCGCGCTGCATTCATCGAGGGGATGGTCGAGCAGGTCTATGTCGACGAAACCCGCCCATGGCTGCAGGGTTCACGGCTGACCGCATGGGAACTGGCCAATGAAGGCATTCCCGTGACCCTCAATGTCGACTCCGCCGCTGCGCATATCATGAAGACCAAAGGCCCTACCTGGGTCATTGTCGGCGCTGACCGGATCACCGCCAATGGCGATGTGGCCAACAAGATCGGCACCTATCAGCTGGCCGTCAATGCCATGCACCACGGCGTGCGCTTCATGGTGGTGGCGCCGAGTTCGACCATCGACATGAACCTGGCCAGTGGCGACGACATTCCGATTGAAGAGCGTGATGGTCGCGAGTTGCTGGAAGTCGGTGGCAAGCGCGTCGGGGCCGATGTCCATGCCTTCAATCCGGTGTTCGACGTGACGCCGGCGGATCTGATCGATGCGATCGTCACCGAAAAAGGCATCGTCGAGCGCCCGGATACGGCGAAGATGGCGCAGTTGATGTGCCGCAAGCGTCTGCATTGATTATCGTTGGCGTCTGCACAATCGCTTTCGCGGGCAAGCCCGCTCCCACAGTGTCTTAGGGTGTTCACAAAACCTGTGGGAGCGGGCTTGCCCGCGAAGAGGCCCTGAAAGCCAACAAATCAACCCGAATCGGCCATAAATTCTCCATTCAACACAGCTCTAAGCCCCTCTCGTCCCCTTCAAGCCTGTCACCGGTCAACTAACTACTCTCCATGCGCATCTGGGGGATAGGTGCGTGGCGGCTCTTGTGATAACATCCGGCGGTTTCCATGGTTACCCTTCGGGGTGACCTTTACTGCGCAGATCCATGGCATAACTCGTTGATTTGTCGTAAGCCACTGCATGGCACCGAGCCTGCAGCGGCGAGCTTCGTTGGTCCTGACGAAGTTTCACCAGAAAAAGGAATCAGGCTTCTCATGGGCGAACTGGCCAAAGAAATCCTCCCGGTCAATATCGAAGACGAGCTGAAGCAGTCCTACCTCGACTACGCGATGAGCGTAATTGTCGGGCGGGCACTGCCGGATGCGCGCGATGGCTTGAAGCCCGTGCACCGGCGCGTGCTGTTCGCGATGAGCGAGCTGGGCAACGACTTCAACAAGCCGTACAAGAAATCTGCCCGTGTTGTCGGTGACGTGATCGGTAAGTATCACCCGCACGGTGATACCGCGGTGTACGACACCATCGTTCGGATGGCACAGCCATTCTCCCTGCGCTACCTGCTGGTAGACGGCCAGGGCAACTTCGGTTCGGTGGACGGCGACAACGCCGCGGCCATGCGATACACCGAAGTGCGCATGACCAAGCTGGCGCACGAGCTGCTGGCCGACCTGCACAAAGAAACCGTGGACTGGGTGCCGAACTACGACGGCACCGAAATGATCCCGGCGGTCATGCCGACCCGTATTCCCAACCTGCTGGTCAACGGTTCCAGCGGTATCGCCGTGGGCATGGCGACCAACATTCCGCCGCACAACCTCGGTGAAGTCATCGACGGTTGCCTGGCGCTCATCGACAATCCCGAGCTGACTGTCGACGAGCTGATGCAATACATCCCCGGTCCGGACTTCCCGACCGCTGCGATCATCAACGGTCGCGCCGGCATCATCGAAGCCTACCGCACTGGTCGTGGCCGCATTTACATGCGCGCCCGCTCGATGATCGAAGACATCGACAAGGTCGGTGGCCGTCAGCAGATCGTCATCACCGAACTCCCTTACCAGTTGAACAAGGCGCGTCTGATCGAGAAGATCGCCGAGCTGGTAAAAGAGAAGAAGCTCGAAGGCATCACCGAACTGCGCGACGAGTCCGACAAGGACGGTATGCGCGTCGTGATCGAGCTGCGTCGCGGCGAAGTGCCTGAGGTGATCCTCAACAACCTCTACGCCCAGACCCAGCTGCAAGCGGTGTTCGGCATCAACATCGTCGCGCTGATCGACGGCCGTCCGCGGATCCTGAACCTCAAGGACCTGCTGGAAGCCTTCGTGCGTCACCGTCGCGAAGTCGTCACTCGCCGTACCGTATTCGAACTGCGCAAGGCCCGCGAGCGCGGTCACATCCTTGAAGGTCAAGCGGTTGCCCTGTCGAACATCGACCCGGTCATCGCCCTGATCAAGGCCTCGCCAACGCCGTCGGAAGCCAAGGAAGCGCTGGTCAGCACCCCTTGGGAGTCCTCGGCCGTGGTGGCGATGGTCGAGCGTGCCGGCGCCGATTCGTGCCGTCCGGAAAACCTCGATCCGCAATACGGTCTGCGCGATGGCAAGTACTTCCTGTCGCCGGAACAGGCGCAAGCCATTCTGGAACTGCGCCTGCACCGCCTGACCGGCCTGGAACACGAAAAACTGCTGGCCGAGTATCAAGAGATCCTCAACCAGATCGGCGAGCTGATCCGCATCCTCAACAGCGCCACGCGCCTGATGGAAGTGATCCGCGAAGAGCTGGAAGTGATTCGTGCCGAGTACGGCGACGTGCGTCGCACCGAGATTCTTGATGCCCGTCTCGACCTGACCCTGGGTGACATGATCCCGGAAGAAGAGCGCGTCGTGACCATTTCCCACGGCGGCTATGCCAAGACCCAGCCATTGGCTGCGTACCAGGCCCAGCGTCGTGGCGGTAAAGGCAAGTCGGCGACCGGCGTCAAGGATGAGGACTACATCGCTCACCTGCTGGTTGCCAACAGCCACACCACGCTGCTGCTGTTCTCGAGCAAGGGCAAGGTGTACTGGCTGAAAACCTACGAAATCCCTGAGGCGTCCCGCGCTGCCCGTGGTCGTCCGCTGGTCAACCTGCTGCCGCTGGATGACGGTGAATACATCACCACCATGCTGCCGGTCGAGGAATACACCGAAGGTCACTACATCTTCATGGCCACTGCCAACGGCACCGTGAAGAAGACCCCGCTGGAATCCTTCAGCCGTCAGCGTAGCGTCGGCCTGATCGCGCTGGAGCTGGATGAAGGCGACGTGCTGATTTCTGCCGCCATTACCGATGGCGAGCGTGAAGTGATGCTGTTCTCCGACGGTGGCAAGGTTACCCGCTTCAAGGAATCCGACGTTCGCGCCATGGGCCGTACTGCCCGCGGTGTGCGCGGCATGCGTCTGCCGGAAGGCCAGAAGCTGATTTCCATGCTGATCCCGGAAGAAGGCAGCCAGATCCTCACCGCTTCCGAGCGTGGTTTTGGCAAGCGCACCGCGATCACCGAGTTCCCTGAGTACAAACGTGGTGGTCAAGGCGTTATCGCCATGGTCAGCAACGAGCGTAACGGCCGTCTGGTCGGCGCGGTCCAGGTGCTCGACGGCGAGGAAATCATGCTGATTTCCGACCAGGGCACCCTGGTGCGTACTCGTGTCGACGAAGTGTCCAGCTTGGGTCGTAACACCCAGGGCGTGACCCTGATCAAACTGGCCAAGGATGAAACCCTGGTCGGCCTTGAGCGGGTTCAGGAGCCTTCGGAAATCGAAGGTGAAGAACTGGAAGGTGAAGAGGGGGCGGTGTTCGATGGTGACGTCGTGATCGACGATGCCGTTGAAGACCAGCAACTCGACGCCGCTGCTGACGAAGAGCCACAAGAATAAGTGGACATGAGGGGGCGGATGAGAATTCGCCCCCTTGTTGTTTGTCCGTAATGAAATATCGACGCCCATGAGATCCCCTGTGGGAGCGGGCTTGCTCGCGAAAGCGGAGTATCAGGCGACATCTTTGCTGAATGTCAGCCCGTTTTCGCGAGCAAGCCCGCTCCCACATCAGGTTGGCGTCGACTGATATGTGATACCCCCAAATCAGAGCGAGATTGGATGTGAGCAAGAGAGCCTATAACTTCTGTGCCGGTCCTGCGGCGCTTCCCGAAGCTGTCCTGCAGCGCGCCCAGGGTGAACTCCTCGACTGGCACGGCAAGGGTTTGTCGGTCATGGAAATGAGCCATCGCAGTGATGAGTTCGTGTCCATCGCCACCAAGGCCGAGCAGGATCTGCGTGATCTGCTGAATATCCCCTCGAACTATAAAGTGCTGTTCCTGCAAGGTGGCGCCAGCCAGCAATTCGCGCAGATTCCTCTGAACCTGCTGCCGGAAAATGGTTCGGCCGACTATATCGACACCGGTATCTGGTCGCAGAAAGCCATCGAAGAAGCTTCGCGCTACGGCCACGTCAACGTTGCCGGCACCGCCAAACCCTACGACTATTTCGCCATTCCCGGTCAGAACGAGTGGAAACTGTCGAAAGACGCGGCCTACGTTCACTATGCGCCGAACGAAACCATCGGTGGCCTGGAGTTCCAGTGGATTCCGGAAACCGGTGACGTTCCTCTGGTGGCCGACATGTCCTCGGACATCCTGTCGCGCCCGGTGGATGTTTCGCGTTTCGGCATGATCTACGCCGGTGCCCAGAAAAACATCGGCCCTAGCGGTATCGTCGTCAACATCGTTCGCGAAGACCTGCTGGGCAATGCCCGCTCCCTGTGCCCAACCATGCTCAATTACAAGGTCGCGGCCGACAACGGTTCGATGTACAACACCCCGCCGACCCTGGCCTGGTACTTGTCCGGCCTGGTGTTCGAGTGGCTGAAAGAGCAGGGCGGCGTCGAGGCCATCGGCAAGCTCAACGAAGTCAAGCAGCGCACGCTGTACAGCTTCATCGATGCCAGCGGCCTGTACAGCAACCCGATCAACAAGTCGGACCGCTCGTGGATGAACGTGCCGTTCCGCCTGGCTGATGATCGTCTGGACAAGCCGTTCCTGGCCGGTGCCGACGAGCGCGGCCTGTTGAACCTCAAGGGGCACCGCTCCGTGGGCGGCATGCGCGCCTCCATCTATAACGCCGTCGACATCAACGCCGTCAACGCGCTGGTTTCGTACATGGCAGAGTTCGAGAAGGAACACGGCTAATGTCTGAGCAAGAACTCAAGGCACTGCGCCTGCGCATTGATGCCCTGGACGAAAAGGTCCTGGAGCTGATCAGTGAGCGTGCGCGCTGCGCCCAGGAAGTCGCGCGAGTAAAGATGGCCTCGCTGGCCGAAGGCGAAGTGCCGGTGTTCTATCGTCCTGAGCGTGAGGCTCAGGTGCTCAAGCGTGTCATGGAGCGTAACCAGGGGCCGCTGGGTAACGAAGAGATGGCGCGGCTGTTCCGCGAAATCATGTCTTCCTGCCTGGCACTCGAGCAGCCGTTGAAAGTGGCTTATCTCGGCCCGGAGGGTACCTTCACCCAGGCGGCGGCCATGAAGCACTTTGGTCACGCGGTGATCAGCAAGCCGATGGCGGCGATCGACGAAGTGTTCCGTGAAGTGGCGGCCGGGGCGGTGAACTTTGGCGTCGTGCCGGTGGAAAACTCCACCGAAGGCGCGGTCAACCACACCCTCGACAGCTTCCTCGAGCATGACATGGTGATCTGCGGCGAAGTCGAGCTGCGTATCCACCATCACCTGTTGGTCGGTGAAAACACCAAGACCGACAGCATCAGCCGCATCTACTCCCATGCCCAGTCCCTGGCCCAGTGCCGCAAGTGGCTGGATGCCCATTACCCGAATGTCGAGCGCGTGGCGGTGTCCAGCAACGCCGAAGCGGCCAAGCGGGTCAAGGGCGAGTGGAACTCGGCGGCGATTGCCGGTGACATGGCGGCCGGCCTGTACGGCTTGACCCGTCTGGCCGAAAAAATCGAGGACCGCCCGGATAACTCCACGCGCTTCCTCATGATCGGTAACCAGGAAGTGCCGCCGACCGGCGACGACAAGACCTCGATCATCGTTTCGATGAGCAACAAGCCGGGTGCGCTTCATGAGTTGCTGGTGCCGTTCCACGACAACGGCATCGACCTGACGCGAATCGAGACCCGTCCGTCGCGCAGCGGCAAATGGACCTACGTGTTCTTCATCGATTTTGTCGGCCACCACCGCGATCCGCTGGTAAAAGGTGTGCTGGAAAAAATCAGTCAGGAAGCAGTGGCACTCAAAGTGCTGGGTTCCTACCCGAAAGCAGTTCTCTAAGGGCGGTAGCAAATGAGTGGCAATTTCCTCGCTCTGGCACAGCCGGGCGTGCAACAACTTTCGCCTTACGTTCCGGGCAAACCCGTGGACGAACTGGCTCGTGAGCTGGACCTCGATCCAGCCAGCATCATCAAACTGGCGAGCAACGAAAACCCGCTGGGCCCCGGCCCCAAGGCGTTGGCAGCCATCCGCGATGCGCTGGCCGAGCTGACCCGTTATCCGGACGGCAACGGCTTTGCCCTCAAGAGCCTGTTGGCCGAGCAGTGCCGCGTCGAACTTGATCAGGTTACGCTGGGCAATGGTTCCAACGACATCCTTGAACTGGTCGCGCGTGCCTATCTGGCGCCGGGCCTGAACGCCGTGTTCAGCGAGCATGCGTTCGCTGTCTATCCGATTGCCACTCAGGCGGTCGGTGCGCAAGCCAAGGTGGTTCCGGCCAGGAATTGGGGGCATGACCTGCCGGCAATGCTGGCGGCCATCGACGCCAATACCCGCGTGGTCTTCATCGCCAACCCGAACAATCCGACCGGGACCTGGTTCGACGCCGAGGCACTGGACGAATTCCTGCAGGATGTTCCTGAGCATGTGCTGGTCGTACTGGACGAGGCCTATATCGAGTACGCCGAAGGCAGCGATCTGCCGGATGGCCTGGACTTCCTGGCGGCTTATCCGAACCTGCTGGTTTCCCGCACCTTCTCCAAGGCCTACGGTCTGGCGGCGTTGCGCGTGGGTTATGGCTTGTCCACGGCGGTAGTCGCAGACGTGCTGAACCGTGTGCGCCAACCGTTCAATGTCAACAGCCTGGCCCTGGCTGCGGCCTGTGCGGCGTTGAAGGACGACGAGTATCTGGCACAGAGCCGTCAGTTGAACGAGTCTGGCATGCAGCAGCTGGAAGCCGGTTTCCGTGAGCTGGGGCTGAGCTGGATTGCGTCCAAGGGCAATTTCATTTGCGTCGATCTTGGCCAGGTGGCGGCCCCGGTGTTCCAGGGCTTGCTGCGTGAAGGTGTGATCGTGCGCCCGGTGGCCAACTACGGCATGCCGAATCACTTGCGCGTCACCATTGGTCTGCCGGCAGAGAACAGCCGCTTCCTGGAAGCGCTGACCAAGGTTCTGGCTCGTGGTTGATGTCACTGCACTGCAATCTGCCGAACCTATGATCGGTCGCCTGGTGGTGGTCGGTCTGGGGTTGATCGGCGGTTCGTTTGCCAAGGGTTTGCGCGAAAGCGGGATGTGTCGCGAAGTGGTCGGGGTCGATCTCGATCCACAATCGCGCAAACTCGCGGTCGAGTTGGGGGTGGTGGATCGCTGCGAAGAAGACCTGGGCGTGGCTTGTCAGGGCGCCGATGTCATTCAGTTGGCGGTGCCGATCCTGGCCATGGAGAAAGTGCTCGTGCGTCTGGCCGGCATGGACCTGGGGCAGGCGATCCTGACCGATGTCGGTAGCGCCAAGGGCAACGTGGTGCGCGCCGCCACCGAAGCATTTGGCAAGATGCCGCCATGCTTCGTGCCGGGGCATCCGATTGCCGGTTCCGAGCAGAGTGGGGTCGAGGCCTCCAACGCCGAGCTGTTCCGTCGGCACAAGGTGATCCTGACGCCGCTGGATCAGACCGATCCGGCAGCCTTGGCCGTGGTCGACCGTTTGTGGCGCGCGCTGGGTGCCGATGTCGAGCACATGCAGGTCGAACGTCATGACGAAGTATTGGCCGCGACCAGTCATCTGCCGCACTTGCTGGCGTTCGGCCTGGTCGATTCGTTGGCCAAGCGCAATGAAAATCTTGAGATCTTCCGTTACGCTGCGGGCGGTTTCCGCGATTTCACAAGAATCGCCGGAAGCGACCCGGTCATGTGGCACGACATCTTCCTCGCCAACCGCGAAGCTGTCCTGCGCACACTTGATACATTTCGCAGCGATCTCGACGCCTTGCGCGACGCGGTCGATGCAGGGGATGGGCACCAATTGTTGGGCGTTTTCACTCGCGCCCGGGTTGCCCGCGAGCATTTCAGTAAAATCCTGGCCCGCAGGGCCTATGTGGACGCTATGAATTCCAACGATCTGATTTTCCTGGCTCAACCTGGTGGCCGCCTGTCCGGTCGGATTCGCGTACCGGGTGACAAATCGATTTCCCACCGTTCGATCATGCTCGGTTCCCTCGCTGAGGGTGTCACCGAAGTCGAAGGCTTCCTTGAGGGTGAAGATGCCCTGGCGACCTTGCAGGCGTTCCGTGACATGGGCGTGGTCATCGAAGGTCCGCACCACGGTCGCGTGACCATTCACGGCGTTGGCCTGCACGGCCTGAAGCCGGCGCCGGGCCCGATCTACCTGGGCAACTCCGGTACGTCGATGCGTCTGCTGTCCGGCCTGCTGGCTGCGCAGAACTTCGACAGCACCCTGACCGGCGACGCCTCGCTGTCCAAGCGCCCGATGAATCGCGTGGCCAATCCGCTGCGTGAAATGGGCGCGGTGATCGAGACCGCCGCCGAAGGTCGTCCACCAATGACCATCCGTGGTGGCAACAAGCTCAAGGGCCTGACCTACACCATGCCGATGGCCAGCGCCCAGGTTAAGTCCTGCCTGTTGCTGGCCGGTCTGTATGCCGAAGGCAAGACCACCGTGACCGAGCCGGCTCCGACCCGCGACCATACCGAGCGCATGCTGCGCGGTTTCGGCTACCCGGTGAGCGTTGACGGTGCCACGGCATCGGTTGAGTCCGGCGGCAAGCTGGCCGCGACTCACATCGAAGTGCCGGGCGACATTTCGTCGTCGGCGTTCTTCCTGGTGGCGGCATCGATCGCCGAAGGTTCGGACCTGGTGCTCGAGCATGTCGGCATCAATCCGACCCGTACCGGTGTGATCGACATCCTGCGCCTGATGGGTGCGGACATCACGCTGGAAAACCAGCGTGAAGTCGGCGGCGAGCCCGTGGCTGATCTGCGTGTACGGGCAGCTAAACTCAAAGGTATCGAGATTCCTGAAGAGTTGGTCCCATTGGCCATCGACGAATTCCCGGTGCTGTTCGTGGCCGCTGCCTGTGCCGAAGGGCGCACTGTGCTGACCGGCGCCGAAGAGCTGCGGGTCAAGGAATCGGATCGCATCCAGGTCATGGCGGATGGTCTGCTGGCACTGGGCGTCAAATGCGAACCGACCCCGGACGGCATCATCATCGACGGCGGCCAGATCGGCGGCGGTGAAGTGCACGGTCATGGTGATCACCGTATCGCCATGGCGTTCAGCGTTGCTTCGCTGCGCGCCAGTGCGCCGATCCGCATTCATGACTGCGCCAACGTCGCGACGTCGTTCCCGAACTTCCTGGCGCTGTGCGCGCAGGTCGGCATTCGTGTGGCACAAGAGGCGCAGTCGTGAACAACATTGCACCGGTCATCACCATCGATGGACCAAGCGGTTCGGGCAAGGGCACGGTAGCCGGGATTCTGGCCAAGCGCCTGGGCTGGAACCTGCTGGATTCCGGTGCGTTGTACCGCCTGCTGGCTTTCGCTGCGCATAACCATGGTGTCGACCTGACCAACGAGGAACTGCTGAAGAAACTTGCCGCTCATCTGGACGTGCAGTTCATCGCGGCGACGGACGGTCAGCTGCAACGCATCATTCTGGAAGGTGATGAAGTCAGCGATGTCATTCGCACCGAAAGCGTCGGTTCCGGCGCTTCCCAGGTAGCTGCGTTGCCTGCTGTGCGCGAGGCGCTGCTGCAGCGCCAGCGTGCTTTTCAGGAAGCGCCGGGTCTGGTGGCGGATGGGCGCGACATGGGAACGGTGGTTTTTCCTGATGCGCCGCTGAAGATTTTTCTGACCGCCAGTGCCGAGGAGAGGGCGCGCCGCCGATATTTGCAGTTGAAGGGCAAAGTCGAGGGTGTTAGTCTGTCGAGTCTGCTAGATGAGATACGTGCGCGCGATGAGCGTGACACCCAGCGAGCGGTAGCCCCGCTCAAACCGGCGGCTGACGCCATACAGCTGGATTCCACGGAATTGTCCATCGACCAGGTGCTGGAACGCATCATGAGCGAGATCGCCATTCGCGATATCGCCGGGTGATCAAGAGGGCCGCAGGGGACCAGTCATAGTCCTGCGGTGGCTTCTTTTAAATGAAACTAACCCACACCGTCTGGGGTGTGGAGATGGGCGTTTTCTTCGCCCTCATCAACAGGAATTAAAATGAGCGAAAGCTTTGCGGAACTCTTTGAAGAAAGCCTAAAAACCCTGAACCTTCAGGCAGGCTCCATCATCACCGGTGTTATCGTTGATATCGATTACCAGGCTCGCTGGGTAACCGTTCACGCTGGCCTGAAGTCTGAAGCACTCATCCCGCTTGAGCAGTTCTACAACGACGCTGGCGAACTGAACATCAACGTCGGTGACGAAGTTCACGTTGCTCTGGACTCGGTTGAAGACGGCTTTGGCGAAACCAAGCTGTCCCGTGAAAAAGCCAAGCGCGCTGAATGCTGGATTGTTCTGGAAGCAGCCTTCGCAGCCGAAGAAGTGGTCAAGGGCGTTATCAACGGTAAGGTTAAAGGCGGCTTCACTGTCGACGTTAACGGCATCCGTGCGTTCCTGCCAGGTTCTCTGGTTGACGTCCGTCCAGTGCGCGACACCACGCACCTGGAAGGCAAAGAGCTGGAATTCAAGGTCATCAAGCTGGACCAGAAGCGCAACAACGTTGTCGTTTCCCGTCGCAGCGTCCTGGAAGCCGAGAACTCCGCCGAGCGCGAAGCTCTGCTGGAATCCCTGCAGGAAGGCCAACAAGTCAAAGGTATCGTCAAGAACCTCACCGATTACGGCGCATTCGTCGATCTGGGTGGCGTCGATGGCCTGCTGCACATTACCGACATGGCTTGGAAGCGTATCAAGCATCCTTCCGAAATCGTCAACGTTGGCGACGAGATCGATGTCAAGGTTCTGAAGTACGATCGCGAGCGCAATCGTGTTTCCCTGGGCCTGAAGCAACTGGGCGAAGATCCATGGGTTGCTATCAAAGCCCGTTACCCAGAAAGCACTCGCGTTACCGCGCGTGTAACCAACCTGACCGACTACGGCTGCTTCGCTGAGCTGGAAGAAGGCGTTGAAGGTCTGGTACACGTTTCCGAAATGGACTGGACCAACAAGAACATCCACCCTTCGAAAGTCGTACAAGTCGGCGACGAAGTGGAAGTCATGGTTCTGGACATCGACGAAGAGCGTCGTCGTATCTCCCTGGGTATCAAGCAGTGCAAATCTAACCCATGGGAAGATTTCTCTGGCCAGTTCAACAAGGGCGATAAAATCTCCGGCACCATCAAGTCGATCACCGATTTCGGTATCTTCATTGGTCTGGACGGCGGCATCGACGGTCTGGTTCACCTGTCCGACATCTCCTGGAACGAAGTGGGCGAAGAAGCCGTTCGCCGCTTCAAGAAGGGCGACGAGCTGGACACCGTTATCCTGTCGGTTGATCCAGAGCGCGAGCGCATCTCCCTGGGTATCAAGCAACTGGAAAGCGATCCGTTCTCCGAGTACGTTCAAGAGAACGACAAAGGCGCCATCGTTAAAGGCATCGTGAAGGAAGTTGACGCTAAAGGCGCCATCATCACTCTGGCCGACGATATCGAAGCGACTCTGAAAGCCTCCGAAATCAGCCGTGACCGCGTTGAAGACGCGCGCAACGTTCTGAAAGAAGGCGAAGAAGTAGAAGCCAAGATCATCAGCGTTGACCGCAAGAGCCGTGTAATCCAGCTCTCGATCAAGTCGAAAGACGTTGAAGACGAGAAAGAAGCAATCCAGAGCCTGCGCGACAAGCCAGTAGCTACTGATGCTCCTGTGGCCACCACTCTGGGTGACCTGCTGCGTGCACAAATGGAAAAGCAGAACTAAGTTCTGACTTTCTGTAAAAAAGGGCGACTTCGGTCGCCCTTTTTTTTGTCTGGAATTTGGTGGGGTGCCTGGCCTTGGCTGTTCGAGTGGTGAACCAAAGACGCCGAAAAAATGTCTGATTGTTTAGTCGGATCAAGTGCTTATTTGCAGCTAGTCTTTAGCCTGAGACTAATGATCGCCCATTGGGCTATCTGGCAAAAGGACGTGAATGAACAAGCTAATTGTCGCAGTAGCAGTGCTGGCGCTAGCGGGTTGTACCACTAATGCCAAAACCCACGTAGTACGCGGGGTGAGCGGCATTGAGGTTGATTGTTCGGGGCTCGGTTCGAAATGGGACAAATGTTACAAGCGCGCGGCCAAGGAGTGCAGGGGGGCGGGCTATAAAGTGGTGGCGAGGTCTGACGATGTCAAGGAGGAGGAAGATGGCTTCCCCTTCGGCTTCAATCCCGCAGGTTTCCTGACGCGCACGATGCTGGTGATTTGCCGATGAGGCAGTGATGGCTCAGGAATCAGGCATACCGGGATGGTGGGATGTATGGCAAAACTCGGGCTGTTCAAAATCATGCCGGCGTGCTAAAACCTTTGGAGCGCTGATCTAGCTGCTTGAAAAAGAAGGGAAAAATATGACGAAGTCGGAGTTGATCGAACGAATTGTCACCCATCAAGGGCTGCTCTCATCCAAGGATGTGGAGCTGGCCATCAAGACCATGCTTGAGCAAATGTCCCAATGTCTGGCTACCGGAGATCGTATCGAGATCCGGGGGTTTGGCAGCTTCTCTCTGCACTACCGCGCTCCACGGGTTGGTCGTAATCCGAAAACCGGGCAGTCTGTCAGTCTCGACGGCAAATTCGTCCCGCATTTCAAGCCGGGTAAAGAATTGCGTGATCGTGTAAATGAGGAAGAGGAGGGTCTAGGTGGCGATGAGTTGGCGAGATAAGAGTCGCATCAAGCGATTCATGATCACTGGGCTAGTCTTGTTAATATCAATTACAAGTCTGCTCTTCGTGCTGGAAAACCAACAGCTTGTCGTTGTTTCCTTCTTCGGTTTTTCGTCACCCCAGCTACAGATCTCGATGTTTGGAGTTGCTTCGTTCCTGATGGGGATGATTTTTGGGGGAGGGGTTGTGGTAGCTCATTTCCTGGGGAGGAGGCGTGGACGATAGGCCGGGCATTGATTTTGCCTGGTGTTGTTAGTTTGCGCGTTCGTAGATGTAATAAAGTAATTAGCGTGAGTTGAGAAAAAGGAGGGGGCTCCTTCTTCTGTCTGGTTTATGTTGATCCATCTCTAGTGGTCTGGTTTATGTATTTAACGCAAGCGCTTAAGTGAATAAGGCTAACAATATATGCGTGTTGATTCAAAAAAAGATAATGGGTTGGAAGATTTTGAGTTTCAAAGATTTGTTCGTGCGATTTTAAGGCAAAAACTTGTTGTTGTCGGTTTTGCTGTTTTGGGGGCTGCTCTGGCTGCGAGCTATGCTTTCCTGGCCTCTCCCGTCTATGAGGCGAAAGCTTTTGTAATGCCGCCGTCTCAGAGTGATATATCCAACTTTAACTATGGTCGAATGAAAGAGTCAGAGTTGGTTCCTTACACGGTTAAGGATGTCTATGACATTTACACTCGATATTTGCAGGCAGAGTCACTTCGTCTAGATTTTTTTAGCAAGATTTATGTGCCGAGTTTGTCCTCGGAGGAGCAGAAAAAATCCCGGGATGTTCTGTATTCGAAATTTTCCGAAGTGTTGCGTGTGGTTCCGCCACTCAGGGAAAACTCTGACAGGTATTCGGTTGTCGTGCAGGCCACCAATCCTGTGAAGGCCAAAGAGTGGGTTGCTGAATATGTGGCTCAGGCTGGTGAATTGGCCAAGAGCGAAATGATCAAGAACGTTTCAATTGAGTCTGAGGTCCGGGCTCGTAATTTGGAGCAGCAGATAAGTTCCGCCAGAGAGAAAAGCAGCAAGGCCAGAGAGGATTCGATTGCCAGGTTGAGCGAGGCGCTGCGGATTGCCGAGTCAATCGGTCTGGAGAAACCGCCGGCGATCACGGTGAGCCAGTCGGTCATTGCGGGTGGGGAGGCTGGTCAGCTTACGTATATGCGTGGCTCGAAAGCGCTAAAGGCGGAAATTGAAAATTTACAGGCGCGCGAGTCCGATGACCCTTTTACGGATAACTTGCGTGATCTTCAGGATCGATACAACTTCTTCAAGGGGTTGAAAACGGAGCCGGCGGTGGTGTCCGTCTATCGGCAAGACGGGGTAGTGGAGTTGCCTGATAACCCGGTGAAACCTCGCAAGGCTCTGATCCTTGTATTGGGTGTTATTGCTGGCTTGATCACAGGCATTGCTTTTGTATTGCTTCGCGGGCTGTTTGTCGTGAGGCAGGAATAGCTGAGTTTGTAGGAAATCACCTGGGGAAGGGGATTTCTATCTTTGGGCCGGGAGCAGGCTGTCTGCCCGTTTAGTCGAAACGGATCGGGTTTTGGTTGGAGTATTGATCCCGGTGACCTTCCTGCTGTCAGTTCCGACAGGAATTTTGACAGGCTGAACACCGCTTTCGGGGTTTTGCATATTTTTCATGTGCGGGGTTGAGTGAGTGCCCGGCACCATGCTAGATGGGTGCGATCAACGACTGGTAATTGCGTTGCGGCGGCTTGCGTTGCAGCCGTGGCTTTGAGTGTGTGCAGGCGGAAAGGAGGGCGTTCGAGCTCTTCGTTGGCTTTCTGAAAATTCTTATGGCTCCCATAGGCGCTTTCGGTATAATTTCTAATTTACGCAGCCGTGATGTTTGTTTTAAAGCGCAAGATTTGGCGCGCTTTTTACGATCGACTTAATATTGATGAATGGCAAGGGAAAACAATGCTTAAACTCGAAGATGTGAAGTTGGCCATAGTGGGTCTCGGTTATGTGGGCTTGCCGCTGGCGGTTGAGTTTGGCAAAAAAAATGCAAGTCGTCGGATTTGATATCAGCCAACGTCGAATCGAAGCGCTCAAAGCAGGTCATGACGCTACTCTCGAAGTGTCTGATTCTGAATTGCGTTCTGCGTCGGGTTTAAGTTTCAGTTCTGTGCTGGAAGAGTTGTCCGCCTGCAATATATATATTGTTACCGTCCCAACCCCGATTGATGAGCATAAGAGACCGGATCTGACTCCTTTGGTTAAAGCCAGTGAGTCGATTGGGCGTGTTTTGAAAAAGGGCGATATCGTTATTTATGAGTCAACGGTCTATCCTGGCGCTACTGAGGAAGACTGTGTTCCAGTGCTGGAGAAAGTATCCGGACTGAAGTTCAATGTCGATTTCTATGCAGGCTATAGCCCGGAGCGGATAAATCCTGGCGATAAAGAGCATCGTGTTACTACCATCAAGAAAGTAACTGCCGGGTCCACTCCAGAGGTCGCTGATCTGGTTGATGCTTTGTATAATACAATAATTGTCGCCGGAACTCATAAGGCCAAGAGTATCAAGGTTGCCGAGGCGGCAAAGGTTATTGAAAACACACAGCGCGACTTGAACATCGCCCTGATCAATGAGTTGGCACTTATTTTTAATAAGATGGGTATCGATACCCAGGCGGTTCTGGAGGCAGCGGGGACGAAGTGGAACTTCTTGCCTTTCCGTCCGGGACTGGTCGGCGGCCACTGCATCGGTGTAGATCCCTATTACTTGACTCACAAGGCACAGTCCATCGGCTATCATCCCGAGATCATTTTGGCGGGTCGTCGCTTGAATGACAGCATGGGAGCCTATGTAGTATCTCAACTTGTCAAGGCGATGCTCAAACGCAAGATTCATGTTGATGGTGCTCGCGTCTTGATCATGGGGCTGACGTTCAAAGAGAACTGCCCGGACCTGCGTAACACTAAAATCATCGATATTGTGAATGAACTCGCTGAATTCAATATTGTTGTTGACGTTTATGATCCGTGGGTAGATGCGGCGGAAGCAATGCACGAGTATTCAATTACTCCTATCGCTCAACCGCAGGTTGATTCTTACGACGGTATCATTCTGGCTGTTGCACACAATGAGTTCTCTGCGATGGGGGCTGAACAAATTCGCAGCCTGGGTAAGGCAGAGCACGTTCTCTATGACCTCAAGTACCTGCTGGATGCCTCTCAATCAGATCTGCGTCTCTGAATATCAGGGTCTGTAAAGACCCTGATTCGTTACCGCCGGAAAAAAACAAGTCGAGAATCAAATGACCCGTTTCGAAGAAGTTAAAGCTGAAATTCAACAATCCCCAAAGGTTTGGCTGGTTACGGGGGTGGCCGGATTTATTGGCTCCAATTTATTGGAGACACTGCTGCAATTAGATCAGCGGGTTGTAGGTCTCGATAACTTTGCAACAGGGCACCAGCGTAATCTCGATGAAGTGCAATCAGTCGTGAGTCCTGAGCAATGGGCGCGCTTCGTGCTGGTAAAAGGTGATATCAGAAATATTGACGATTGCAGAACCGCGATGACTTTCCCGGCGGCCACCGATATTCCGGTAGATTACGTATTGCACCAGGCAGCATTAGGCTCTGTTCCGCGTTCCATCAATGATCCTGTTACAACGAACAGTACCAATATCGACGGTTTCCTGAATATGTTGGTTGCGGCGAAGGATGCGGAAGTAAAAAGTTTTACTTATGCCGCGTCGAGCTCTACCTACGGCGATCATCCTGGACTTCCAAAGGTTGAAGGTGTGATTGGCAAGCCGCTGTCCCCTTATGCGGTCACAAAGTATGTAAACGAACTGTATGCTGAGGTTTTTTCCAGTACATACGGGTTCAATACCATTGGGCTTCGCTATTTTAACGTCTTTGGCAAGCGTCAGGATCCGAATGGAGCCTATGCAGCCGTGATTCCTAAGTGGACGGCGGCCATGATCAATAACGAAGAGGTTTTCGTCAATGGTGATGGTGAAACAAGTCGGGACTTTTGCTTCGTAGAAAACGCAGTTCAAGCCAATATACTGGCTGCCTGTGCCAGTCCTGAAGCAAAGAATAATGTTTACAATGTCGCCGTCGGTGACAGGACAACATTGAATCAGGTTTTTTCCTGCATCAAGGACGCTTTGGCTCGCGTTGATGTCAAGTCTACATCGGATATGGTCTATCGGGATTTCCGGGCTGGTGACGTAAGGCACTCGCAGGCGAATATTGATAAGGCTAAGAGTTTGTTGGGCTACAAGCCGCTTTTCACTGTTGGTGAAGGTATGCTGAAAGCAGCAAGTTGGTATGTCTCGTTCTTTGCAAGAAGTTAAGGCTAGTGATTAAAGAGATCTGCGCAATCACGGTTCTTGCAAACAAACTTTGCATGTTTGTATTGTTGTTCAGTTTGGCAAGAATTTTAGGCGTCGAACTATACGGTGTGTTCTCTTACCATTACGCGATAGTCACAGGTATCGCAACGGTGGTAGGGGAGTGCTTGAGCGTCGCGCTAAGTCGTTATGCGGTCCTGAATGCCGAGGAAGTGAATTACAAGACTTCCTTGGGCCTCATGTCATGGGGCGGCATCATTGTAGGTGCCCTTTGTATCATCGTGTTTTTGATTTTTCCGGCGCCAGCTTCCTCTTACGAAATGAATTCTGGTTACTTGCTGATCGGAGCATTTTTTCTAGGTTTCGCTTGTGTTTGCAATTTGACTATAACCGGGTTGATGTTCTCCCTTAACACCTCGGGGAAATGGGCTGCTGCACTGGCGGCCCATGGTCTTCTTGGATTGCTGCTGGTCGTTTCCATTGCAAAGATTGCTGGGCAAATAGAGGGGGTCATTCTTACCCTCGCGATGTGTACGCTAATCGCGCCTGCATATGGATTCTTTACAATAAAGAAGAACCAGTTCAGCCATGATGGCAAGGGGGAGCGAGAACCTTCCTTTTTTCGACAAATGGCGGCATTGCTTTCGCGCTCAGGGGCTCCGACCATTGCCGGTAGTATGCTTCTCGGGGCACCTGTTCATATTGTTTGTCTGATGATATTTGCCAACTCGAGCTTGAACGTGTCGGAGATTGGCTATTTTAATCTGTTTTTCCTTTTTTATATTCTGGTAACTGTGTTGCCAAGCTCCCTGACATCCTATGCCATTGTAAAACTGGCAGGGCGCGGGAATAGTGCCAGTAAGTTGTACTTGATGCTCGGGCTATCAATTTCAGTTTGTTTGCCTGTGTTCCTGGTCTTGTCACAGAGCTACTGGCTGTGCCTGCTCGGCAGTAGCTTTTGCAGCAAAAATGATCTTCTGGCTTACGCAGTACTGGCGGGTGGCATTGGGCTTACAACTACAATCGTTACTCAAATATTGCACAGTAAAAACATGACCAGGGTTGTTTTCCTTGGTAGCTGTGTTTATGCGTTTGTTTATTTGTCGCTGACGGTAGTGGCAGGGTTAAAAGGCGATATGTTGGCGGTCGATCTTTTCAGATCCTTTGTTTTGGCACTGGCAGCTCAAATTGCCGTGCTCGCGGTCCTGGGCGGCCGTAAGTTGGTGCAGTGATGAATATGTTGAGCATGTGCGTTGGTTACACAGGGTGCATGGCTGAAAGTAATATTGGGGCCAGTATTGAGTCTGGTTTACGGTTCAGTTGCTTAGTTTTTGTTGGTCAGGGTTAATGGTTATATTACTGGTTTCGACGTGCCTGCTGGTATTGCTCGTACAATGCGTTCTGTGCCTGGTATCAAAAAAATATCTCGTTGCGTTGTACGCCGTTTGCTATTCGGTGCCTTTTTTAGGGCTTGTCAGTTGCTTGTGGGGCGAAACCATTACACTTTGGCCTATCGGAGACTATGACTTTTATCTGGATGACCTATTAGTATTCCGGCTTTCACTGGTCTGGTTTCTTGGTGTTGCTGGTGGACTTGCTGGTTATCTATTGTCATTGGCGGTGCCGCCCAGAAGTTTGCACGCGGAGCGGGAAACTTTTTTTTCTGCGTTGGACTTCAAGTTGGCAGGTTTCATTTTTCTTGCGCTGTCCATTTTCTTTATCAGCTTCAGGCTTGTAAACGCGAACGCACTGCTTGAAATGTTCGCGGGTATCGAGTCAGTAGTGGTTTTTTCCATCATCGCGATCATTGCCTTGGCATTTTCGTACCCATCCAGATCGATGTTTTTTGTGTCTGCAGCTCTGGTGGTTTCTTATAGTGTTGCCAACGCTATGACGGGGGATCGTGATTTTGTTGTCCTGGTTGTCGCTTCGATTCTAGGGCTGTTGTTTCGCTATAATAAATTTATCAAGCTTAAAGCTCTGTTGTCCGTTGCTGTATTCATGGCTCTTCTGCTCGTCAGCGGTGTTGTTGTTTCAATGAGCCGAATGGATGTGGACTTAACCTCGGATAACATTACGCAGTATTTATTGTTCAACTCCTGGAATGCGATCATTTTACCGCTTGTTCAGCAGTTAACCAATTTCTGGGATGGGGAGCATCTGCGCTATGGCCAGACCTATCTCGATATGTTCCTTTCGTTGGCACCGTCACCCTTCTATTCGGCTTTTGGCATGGAAAAACCCATTATGGTGGATAATCCAGCCCTCTGGTATTACATTACCGGGCTCGGTGGGATCCACGTTGCCGGCGTGGCTTTTGAGAATTTCGGCCTGTTTGGTGTTTTCCTCAATGGATTCATCAGTGTCTGCTTCTTGCGGTTGATCGACTCGCGCTGCCGCGAGGATGATTTTTTGCGAATTTTCTTGTACATGCTGTGTGCTGCATCGGTTATGCACTGGGTTTGGTACGGCGAAATATATTTGCTGAACTCATTGGTTTTTTATGTGATGGCATTAGGATTATTCTTCACGATGAAGCTCGTTCGGGTTTTGAAGTGAGTTTTAATATTTTCATTGGATTGAGAGAGTAGGTATGTGCGGAATTGCGGGAGTTGTCGGGTGGAAGCTGGATCAGCAAGGCGCCGTTGCCGTTGGCAAGATGGTGGACGCGCTGATACATCGTGGGCCCGACGATGGAGCAGTTTGGTCAGATGCCGATAGTGGGGTGTCGCTGGGACACCGACGGCTTTCGATCCTGGAACTCTCGGTACACGGAAGTCAACCGATGGTTTCCGATGATGAACGGTATGTTATTGTTTTCAATGGCGAAATCTACAATTTTAATGAGTTGCGCGAGAAGTTGATTGCGTCAGGTCTGACGCGTGTCTGGCGCGGGCACTCTGATACAGAAGTGTTACTGGCAGCGCTCGGTGCGTGGGGGGTACAAAAAACCCTTGAAAACCTGGTGGGCATGTTTGCCTTTGCGGTTTGGGATAAAGTTTCCAAGACGATTACATTGGCACGAGACAGAATGGGAGAGAAACCACTTTACTACGGTATTGTGGGTAACCGTTTTGTCTTCTCCTCCGAGCTGAAAGCGATCAAGGCTGCATTTGGCAGCGATCTGCGAATTGATCGTCATGCGCTGGCCAAGTTCGTAAGATATGGATATGTTCCGGCTCCGGAATCCATCTATGAAGGCATTAAAAAGTTGGAGCCGGCACACTATTTGAATGTCGGCTCGTTATCTAGTGCGCTGGACCCCGTTTCCTACTGGTCGTTACCGCCAGCTGGCAAGTTAAAACACGAACTTTCGCAGGCCAGCGATAAGGAAGTTGTGGATGTTGTCGGTCAAAGATTGTCTGCTGCAGTAAAATCGCAAATGATCGCCGATGTTCCACTTGGAGCGTTTTTGTCAGGGGGTGTCGATTCAAGCTTGATAGTGTCGTTGATGCAATCACAAAGCTCTACCAGTATCAACACTTACACGATCGGGTTTAATGAGCCCGAGTTTGATGAAGCACCTTACGCCAAAGCTATTGCCAAGCACTTGGGGACTAATCACACCGAGTTTTATCTGAGTGCCGACGATGCTGTTTCAATAATTCCGCACCTGCCGGAAATTTACGACGAGCCTTTTGCTGACTCCTCTCAAATACCTACAATCCTGGTCTCCAGGATGACAAAACAGCATGTGTCCGTTGCCCTGTCCGGTGATGGTGGCGATGAGCTTTTTGCCGGATATCCCCGTTACCAGATTACTGCCGGGCTATGGGAGCGTATAAAAAAGCTGCCGTTGCCTGCACGCCAGGTCATGGCTTATTCACTTCGTTCGCTCTCGTCCAAGGGGTGGGACAACGTCTGTTCGATTCTGCCGGGCAGTCTTCGAACCAAAGTCAATGGTCGACGTATCTACAGAATGTCCGAGCTGTTGGGTTCTGAAAATCTGGCGCAGATGTATACCGGTTTGATGTCTCAGTGGCAGTCGACCGACAATGTGGTGCTGGGTGTCGATGCTCAACGGCAAGACGTAGTTTCCTGGGAGTCGGCAGTGGATTACGTCGAGGAAATGCGGCGCTGGGACGTCTCTCAGTATTTGCCTGACGATTTGCTGGTTAAAGTGGATCGTGGTGCGATGAGCGCAAGCCTGGAAACCCGTGCTCCATTGCTTGATCATCGGGTTGCGGAACTCGCGTTTTCCTTGTCGTCAGACCAACTGATAAAAAATGGTGTGGGGAAGTGGCCGCTTCGCGAGCTTCTTAAGCGATATGTTCCTACTTCATTTTTTGACAGGCCGAAGGCGGGGTTCTCTATTCCATTGGCGCAATGGTTGCGTGGGCCGCTGAAAGAGTGGGCAGAAGACCTGTTAACGGAGGAGCGGCTCAAGAGAGAGGGCTACTTCGATTCTCAGAAAATTCGCTCGGCATGGCTCCAGCATCAGAACGGAACATACGATCGCAGTCTTCATTTGTGGAATATTCTAATGTTCCAATCCTGGCTCGATAAAAATAGCCACTAATCCAGATTGAGCAAAAGGTTTTCCATGAAGATAGTTTTCAATG
Source organism: Pseudomonas sp. AP3_22 TE3818 (assembly GCF_053628995.1). Classification (NCBI taxonomy): domain Bacteria; kingdom Pseudomonadati; phylum Pseudomonadota; class Gammaproteobacteria; order Pseudomonadales; family Pseudomonadaceae; genus Pseudomonas; species Pseudomonas sp. AP3_22 TE3818. Next base: position 1,795,366 of record NZ_JBRJHL010000001.1, read on the forward strand.
CACTCTCTGCCCGTCTTGGTGGAGGTCAGACATACCTGATCAATCTTTTTCAGTTCGTACCTGACAATGCGGATCTTGAGATTCTGGTTTTCGCCCCGGCGTCACTCAAGCTGCCTGATCACCCGAGAATCAAGCGGGTCGAACCAACCTGGCCCACTGAAAACCCGATTGTCAGAGCCGTGTGGGAGCGGTGGGTGCTGCCCGGTATTTTGAAGTCTGAGAAAGCTGACGTTCTGTTTTGTCCCGGTGGCGTAGTGGGCACCTCTGCTCCAACAGGTTGCAAAGTTGCGACAATGTTTCGGAACATGATCCCCTTTGATTTGCGAGTACGCAAAAGCATTCCACTTGGATTGCAGCGCCTGAGAAATTGGTTGTTGAATCGTATTATGCTCAAGAGCATGCGCGAAGCGGATCTGACGATATTCATCTCAAATTACGCGCGAAGTGTCATTGAGTCGCTGACCCATATCAAGAATCCAGTTACGATTCCTCACGGAATCGGCTCGGTATTCAGGACGCATGGCGATTCTGCCGTTCTTCGGCCGGACTTTTTGCCCGCTCGAGAATATGTTTTATATGTGTCGCGATTTGATGTTTACAAACATCATTATGAAGTGGTTAGCGCTTATGCGGAGCTGCCAAAGGAACTTCGTGAAAAATTTCCATTGGTTCTTGTGGGTGAAACAAACCTGCCGGAGGCCGATCGGGTCAAATCTCTCATTGCAACGCTAGGCCTCGAAGGCCAAGTGCTTTTATTGGGCGCTATTCCCTATCAGACGCTTCCTCCACTTTATCATCACGCCTATCTGAATCTCTTTGCCTCGTCGTGCGAGAACTGCCCTAATATTCTTCTCGAAGCGCTCGCTTCTGGAAGGCCGATGATTTGCTCCAACGTAATGCCGATGCCGGAATTTGGAGCGGATGCCGCACTGTATTTTTCTCCGTTTGATTCAAAAGATATAAAAAATGTGCTGTCTGAGGCGCTGACAAGCCCTGATACGTTGAAGGCGTTGTCCGTTGCGGCGGTGACCCAGAGCGATAAGTTTGACTGGGAAAAAACTTCAAGAAATACATGGTCAGAGTTGCTGGCGTTGGCCGTGAGCCCCAAAAAAGGTATTTGATAAATGAAGGTTCTTGTGGTGTCGCAATACTTTTGGCCAGAGTCTTTTATTATCAATGACTTGGTTAAAACTTTATCTGCCCAGGGCCACGTTGTAAAAATTCTCACCGGAAAGCCCAATTACCCGGATGGTGTCGTCTTTAATGGCTACAGTGCCTCCGGAGCTCAGGAAGAAAAGTTCGAGTCCTCTGTCAGTGTTTTCCGTGCGCCGCTCAGACCTCGTGGTACTTCCGGTGCAAAAAACCTCGTCTTGAACTATTTGTCATTTATCTTGAATGGCTTGAAGCACTACCCACGCGCAGTGAAAGGGGAGGCCTATGATGCGATTTTTGTATTTGCGCCATCTCCCATTACGTCGGTTATTCCGGCGATTTACTTGAAGTGGAAACTCAAAAGCCATCTGGTTGTATGGGTCCAGGATCTCTGGCCAGAGAGTTTGAGTGCGACCGGGTTCATCAAGAACAAGGCAATATTGCGCGTTGTGGGCTGGCTGGTGAGAGGCATTTACGCCTTCGTCGATACGCTGCTTGTTCAATCGAGGGCGTTTCGAGACCCGGTCGCTCGTTATGCCAATCCTGGCAAGGTCGTGTATTACCCCAACTCCTATCAGGACGTGCCGCCGAGTGTAGAAGAGACCCGGATCCCTGTACCTTTGCTTGCGGAGCTCGACAATCATTTCTGTCTTGTTTTTGCCGGAAACCTGGGGACCGCGCAGTCGGTCGAGACCCTCGTTGAGGTCGCTGACAAGCTTCGCCATTTGTCGCAGGTCAGGATTGTACTGGTTGGTAGCGGCAGCATGTCGAGCTGGATCGAAAGCCAGAAGAAATCCCGCGGTTTGGACAACCTTGTTCTTGCCGGACGCTTTGCGGCCACTGAAATGCCGCATTTTTTCAGCCGTGCGCAGGGATTGTTGGTGACGTTGAAGCAGGATGAGGCGTTCTCCTATACCATCCCCAGTAAAGTCCAGGCTTACTTGGCAGCGGGGAGGCCGATTATCGCCGCGCTGGATGGCGAGGGTGCGCGCGTCATTCTGGAGGCCGGAGCCGGTTTGACCACTGCGGCGCAGGACGCCGAAGGTATGGCCAACTGCATTGAGCAACTTTTCCGCATGACTTCGGATGAGCGGGAATCGTTGGGACAGGCGGGTCGGGCGTATTTCCTCGAGCATTTCGAGATGGAGCGGCAAAGCCAGCGCTTGGTCGAAATCCTCAGTAGCAGGATCAATGAATTAAAAGGTATCTCAAAATGAAAGTTCTTGTGTTAGGGGTCACCGGAATGCTGGGTAGCACAGTGTTCAGGCAATTCCATGGAAACCCGCACGTCGAGGTGTGGGGCACTTTGCGTAATCCGGGTGGCGCAAAATACTTTTCTGAGGACATGCACAGTTCGTTGATCAGTAATGTCGACGTGCTTGACCAGGACTCACTGGTCTCGGTTCTGGCACGGGTCAAGCCGGATGTCGTCGTCAACTGCGTCGGGCTGATCAAGCAATTGGCCGATGCCAAGGACCCACTTTCTGCGCTCCCCATCAATGCCATGTTGCCGCATCGCATCGCCAAATTGTGCGCGTTGTCCGGTGCTCGCCTGATTCATATCAGCACCGATTGCGTGTTTTCCGGCCGTAAAGGCATGTACACCGAGGAAGATATCTCCGATGCGGAGGATCTCTATGGAAAGTCCAAGTACATCGGCGAGCTTCACACGGACCTGAATGCCGTCACGTTGCGGACCTCCATCATCGGTCACGAACTGGGGAGCCAGTACTCGCTGGTGGACTGGTTCCTGTCCCAGAACGGGCCGGTCAAGGGCTATGAGAAGGCCATTTTCTCGGGACTGCCTACCGTTGAGCTGGCGCGTGTCATTCGCGACTATGTGATCCCGAATCCACAGCTTCACGGCCTGTATCATGTTTCGGTGGCACCGATTGACAAGTTGTCTCTTCTGAAGCTGGTGGCGGAAGTTTACGAAAAGGAAATCGAGATCATCGCGGACAGTCAAGTTGCTATAGATCGCTCGCTGAACTCCTCGAAGTTTCAGGCGGCAACCGGTTACGTTCCACCGTCGTGGTTGGAATTGGTTAAGTCGATGCGCGCGTTGCGTTGATCATTAAATTCAATCAGGTTTGGGTAGGTAGTTATGTTCGATAATAAAGTTTTGATGATCACGGGCGGTACGGGCTCGTTTGGCCATACGGTGTTGAAGCGTTTTCTGGATACCGATGTAAAAGAGATTCGCGTATTCAGCCGTGACGAGAAGAAGCAGGAAGATATGCGCATTGCCTTGTCGAATGACAAGGTGAAGTTCTACATCGGTGACGTGCGTGATCGTGACAGCCTGGATCAGGCGATGGTGGGTGTGGATTACATTTTCCACGCCGCAGCCCTGAAACAGGTGCCTTCCTGCGAGTTTTACCCGATGGAAGCGGTGCGTACCAACGTCATGGGTACCGAGAACGTTTTGAATGCGGCCATTGCTTCGGGCGTACAACGCGTTGTCGTACTCAGTACCGACAAGGCGGTATACCCGATCAACGCCATGGGTATTTCCAAGGCCATGGCTGAAAAGCTGATGGTTGCCAAATCGCGGATGATTCCGGCGACAGGCCCGGTGATTTGCGCAACCCGCTACGGTAACGTCATGGCATCGCGCGGTTCGGTGATCCCGTTGTTCATCAATCAGCTGCAGAGTGGCGAGCCGCTGACCGTCACTGACCCGAACATGACACGTTTCCTGATGTCGCTCGAGGATTCCGTTGACCTGGTCCTGCACGCATTCGAGCATGCCGAGCAAGGTGATATTTTCGTCCAGAAAGCACCAGCCTCGACAGTGGCGGACCTGGCCCAGGCACTTAAGGAACTGTTTGTTCGCGACAATGCCGTCAAGGTCATTGGTACTCGCCACGGCGAAAAACTCTACGAGTCGCTGATCTCCCGAGAAGAAATGGCCAAGGCCGAAGACATGGGACGCTACTACCGTATCCCTTCGGACAATCGCGACCTTAACTACAAGAAGTTTTTTGTCGAGGGCGAGCAGGAAATCTCCGATCTCGACGATTACACCTCCCATAACACCGAGCGTCTCGATGTAGAAGGCGTGAAGAAAGTTCTGTTGAATCTGGAATACATTCAGGAGCAACTTGATGCTTAAGGTCATGACGCTGGTCGGGACGCGACCAGAACTTATCAAGATGAGCCGCGTTATTGCCGAGCTTGATAAGCAGGTTAATCATGTGTTGGTTCACTCGGGTCAAAATTACGACTTCGAATTGAATCAGGTCTTTTTCGATGATCTCGAAATTCGCAAGCCTGATTATTTCCTGGGCGCTGCCGGCGATACCGCAGCCAAGACCATCGCCGAAGTCATTTCGAAGGCGGACGAAGTATTCGAGGCTGAAAAGCCTGATGCACTTCTGCTCTACGGCGATACCAATACCTGCCTGGCCGTCATTGCCGCCAAGCGCCGCAAGATTCCGGTGTTCCATATGGAAGCCGGCAACCGCTGTTTTGACCAGCGCGTCCCTGAAGAATTGAACCGCAAGGTGCTCGATCACCTCAGCGACATCAATATGGTCTTGACCGAGCATGCCCGGCGTTATCTGATCGCTGAAGGCATTCGTCCTGAAACCATCATCAAGACCGGGTCGCATATGGAGGAGGTGCTCGACTATTACATGCCGAAAATCCTTACTTCCGACGTGCTGGCGCGAGAAGTCCTGGAACAGGACAAGTTCTTCATCATCAGCGCTCACCGTGAGGAAAACGTCGATACGCCGGAAAACCTTCGCGACTTGCTCAAAACGCTGCGAGCCCTGGCCGACAAGTACCAGTACCCGATTATCGTTTCCACGCATCCTCGTACGCGCAAACGTCTGGAAGCGATAGGCGAGTCGCTGGACCATCCGCTGATTCGCTTCTCGAAACCATTTGGTCTGCTCGACTACATCAAGTTGCAGATGTCGGCGTTCTGCGTGCTGTCCGATAGCGGCACCATCACCGAAGAAGCCTCTCTTCTGAATCTGCCCGCCATTACCATTCGTAATGCGCACGAGCGTCCGGAAGGGATGGATGAAGGTACTCTCATCATGAGTGGCCTGAAAGTGGAGGGTGTTCTGGATGCCGTACGTGTCGTTACCAGCCAGCATGATCGTAGCCAGCGCGTTATCCCGGTCGTCAGGGATTACCAGGCAGGTCCTGTGTCGAAGCAGGTCGTTCGGGTCGTGCTGAGTTACACCGACTACATCAATCGTACTGTCTGGTCGAAATCCTGAGCGTCGTCGAGGTTTGAAAAATGCGTGTTTTATTGACAGGTGCTACGGGTTTCGTTGGTCGCGCAGTATTGGGTCGCCTGGCGGCCTCTGACGATCTGGAACCGGTGGCAGCCATTCGTGGGCACGCCCTGCCTGACTGTCCTTCGCGCGTTATGACCGTTCGAACCGCCGGGCTCAGTGCCGATACCGATTGGTCTCAGGCGCTGGATCAAGTGGAGGTTGTCATTCATAGCGCGGCTCGCGTTCACGTCATGAATGACACCGAATCCGATCCGCTGGAGGCGTTTCGCAAGGTGAATGTCGAGGGCACGCTAAGCCTCGCTCGACAGGCAGCCTCGTCGGGTGTTCGGCGCTTTGTGTTCATCAGTTCGATCAAGGTGAATGGCGAAGGTACGCCGCTCAATCAGCCTTACTTCGCCGACGCGACGCCCGCGCCTGGTGATCCGTATGGCATTTCGAAAATGGAGGCCGAGCAAGGGCTGCGTGAAATTGCGAGCACTTGCGCGATGGAAGTGGTGATCATCCGTCCGGTACTGGTTTACGGCCCGGGCGTGAGAGCCAACTTTCTGAACATGATGCGTTGGCTGGACAAGGGAATACCCTTGCCGTTCGGGGCTATCCATAATCGCCGCAGCCTGGTCGCGCTGGAAAATCTTGCGGATTTGATCGTGACCTGCATCCGTCATCCGGCCGCCGCCAATCAGACCTTTCTCGTCAGCGACGGGGAGGATTTGTCAACGACACAACTGTTGACGCGGATGGCAAAGGCATTGGGTAAACCTGCACGCCTGTTGCCTGTGCCAAGCGTGTTGCTTGAACGAGGGGCGCAGATGCTCGGCAAGAAGGCTTTGTCGCAACGTCTGTGCGGTTCGTTGCAAGTCGATATCAGCAAAACCCGAGAGTTGCTGGGCTGGATTCCGCCGGTCAGCGTCGATGAGGCGCTTGTCTCGGCTGCCAACTACTACAAGGAAAGGCAGCGCTAAGCTGGCTTATGACAATGCCGGTTCAATTGCAGAATTGATTTTGGCTGTTTCAGGAAGTTGACCTTTGAACACGATTTGGTTGTTGGCGTTGGTGGTGGGTGTTTCATTCTTGGGCACCGGTGCATTGCGCAAATACGCGCTGGCACGCAGCTTGATAGATATTCCCAATGCGCGTAGCTCACACTCGGTCCCGACCCCCCGGGGTGGTGGTGTGGCTATCGTCCTGAGCTTTCTGATCGCATTGCCAGTCCTGGCCTGGACAGATGCCGTCACCTGGCCGATGGCGCTGGCTCTGCTGGGGGCCGGCGGCTGGATCGCGATCATCGGGTTTCTCGACGATCATGGGCATATTGCCGCGCGCTGGCGCCTGCTTGCGCATTTCGCGGGTGCCATCTGGGCATTGATCTGGATTGGCGGGATGGCGCCGATCAACCTGTTCGGCTACGAGTTCAGTCTCGGCTGGTTCGGATATGTCATCGGTGCGTTCTATCTGGTCTGGATGCTCAACCTCTACAACTTCATGGATGGCATTGATGGCCTGGCCAGCGTCGAGGCGATTTGTGCCTGTGTCGGTGCTTGCCTGGTCTACTGGATTGCAGGCCACACCAGCCTTGCGATTGCTCCGCTGGTGCTGGCGATGGCCGTATCGGGTTTCCTGGCCTGGAATTTCCCGCCAGCGAAGATTTTCATGGGCGATGCCGGCAGTGGTTTTCTGGGCATCGTGCTGGCGGTGATGTCGCTCTATGCAGCATGGACGAATCCACTGTTTCTCTGGGCCTGGCTCATTTTGTTGGGCGTCTTCATTGTTGATGCCACCTTTACCCTCATTCGTCGGCTGTTGCGTGGGGATAAGGTTTATGAGGCCCATCGCAGCCATGGATACCAGTATGCTTCACGACAATATGGCAGCCATCGGGCGGTCACGCTGACAATTGCTGCGATCAATTTGTTGTGGTTAGTGCCAGTGGCTATATTGGTCGTCATGCAATATATCGATGGCGTGGCAGGCGTGGTCCTGGCCTACGTGCCTCTGGTGTTGCTGGCTTTCAAGTTTCACGCGGGCGAGTTGGAAATCGCTGGCAAGGCGTGATGAACGCATTGGTTATTGAGTATTGCTTTGTCGGTAAGTGAGTTACCCAAAGCTGCAGTTGCTGTATCAATGCTAGGAGCTTCGACAGGTGTTTAGAGGGGTTATGGATAAGATTCGGGCAAAGTTGTTAAGTCTGCCAAGACGACATAAACGCATTCTGCAGGTCCTGACTGATATTTCGCTAGTCTGGTGTGCCCTGTGGATGGCGTTTGTCGTGCGACTTGGGGTGGACGAACTGGTCAACCCGTTCACTCAGCACGTCTGGCTTTTTGTCAGTGCACCTGTCATCGCCATTCCTCTTTTCGTTCGCTTTGGCATGTACCGTGCGGTCATGCGCTACTTTGGAAATGACGCGCTCATTGCCATTATCAAGGCGGTGACACTATCGTCCCTGATACTTGGCGTCGTGGTGTACTGGTACAGCAATCATCAAAACGTGGTTCCGCGCTCGATCATTTTCAACTACTGGTGGTTGAGCCTGATCATGATCGGCGGTCTGCGCCTGGCCATGCGTCAGTACTTTATGGGCGACTGGTTCAGCGCCGCCCAACACGTCCCGTTCACCAGCCGGGATGACGGTCTGCCGAAAGTGGCGATCTACGGCGCAGGGGCGGCAGGTAATCAACTTGTTACAGCCTTGCGGATGGGGCGCGTCATGCGGCCTGTTGCCTTTATCGATGACGATAGCGGGATCGCCGACCGGGTGATTTCCGGATTGCAGGTGTACAAGCCCAAGCACATCCAGCAGATGATCGATAACACCGGTGCCCAGGAAATTCTCCTTGCCATCCCTTCGTCAAACCGGGGCCGCCGTCGCGAGATTCTCGGGTTTCTCGAAGGCTTTCCGCTGCACGTTCGAAGCGTCCCGGGTTTCATGGATCTGGCCAGTGGCCGGGTCAAGGTCGACGATATCCAGGAAGTAGACATTGCCGATCTGCTCGGGCGTGACGCAGTCCCGGCCCAGGCTGATTTACTCGAGCATTGCATCACGGGGCAGTCCGTGTTGGTCACGGGCGCCGGGGGCTCCATTGGCTCCGAGCTTTGCCGGCAGATTCTGGCGCTACGCCCGACAACGCTGCTTCTGTTTGAACACAGCGAGTTCAATCTTTACTCCATCCTGTCCGAGCTGGAGCAGCGGGTCGCTCGAGAGTCGCTGTCCATCCGTCTCTTGCCGATTCTCGGGTCGGTTCGCAACCGGGACAAATTGCTGGATGTCATGAAAACCTGGCGAGTAGACACGGTGTATCACGCCGCCGCCTACAAGCATGTGCCCATGGTCGAGCACAACATTGCCGAAGGCGTACTCAATAATGTCATCGGCACGCTTAATACGGCCCAGGCCGCACTCCAGGCAGGCGTGGCCAACTTCGTCCTGATTTCGACGGACAAGGCCGTGCGGCCTACCAATGTCATGGGGAGCACCAAGCGCCTTGCCGAGTTGACGTTGCAAGCGCTGAGCCGTGAGTTGGCTCCGGTTTTGTTCGGCGACACGAGCAATGTCTCCCGTGTGAACAAAACACGCTTCACGATGGTGCGGTTTGGTAACGTCCTGGGGTCGTCGGGTTCGGTCATTCCGTTGTTTCACAAACAGATCAAGTCGGGCGGCCCGCTGACGGTCACGCATCCGAAGATCACTCGATACTTCATGACCATCCCGGAAGCGGCGCAGTTGGTGATTCAGGCGGGTTCCATGGGGCAGGGTGGTGATGTGTTTGTCCTCGACATGGGTGAGCCTGTGAGGATCGTCGAGCTGGCCGAGAAGATGATCCATTTGTCCGGCCTGAGCGTGCGTTCGGAAAGGAACCTGCATGGCGACATCGCTATCGAGTTCACCGGGCTGCGTCCGGGTGAGAAGCTATACGAAGAGCTTCTGATTGGTGACAACGTGGCGGCCACCCAGCACCCGATGATCATGACGGCCAACGAGGATCACCTGTCCTGGGATGTGCTGAAGGTCAAACTGACCGAGTTGCTTGCTGCGGTGGATCAGGACGACTATGCGCGCGTCCGTCAATTGTTGCGCGACACCGTCAGCGGCTACACCCCGGACGGTGAGATCGTCGACTGGATCTACCAGCAGCGCCGCCTGGAACCCTGATTGTTTCATATCCGGTAACGTACACATTTTTGACAGCTCGATGTCATGGCCTAAGTTTGGAGAGCAGCTGCGGAAAAGCTGCTTTCTCAAACGATGGCATGGAGCTTCACTAATGCGTACAAGCAGTTTCCATTCTCTGGTTTTCGCCCTTCTCGCCAGCACCTCTCTTACGGCAATCGCCGCCCCTGTCAACGCACCTGAGGTCATGAGTGCGCCGTTGGTGCAGGATGTCACTGCCAAGGCGCAATCCGGCAAAGTCGATCTCAATAGTGCTGATGCACCTACGCTGCAACGCGAGTTGACTGGAGTGGGCGAGGCCAAGGCCCAAGCGATTGTTGCTTATCGTGAAAGTAATGGTGCGTTTGCGTCAGTTGACGAATTGCTGGAAGTGAAAGGTATCGGCAAGGCGATACTGGATAGAAACCGCGACAGGATTGAAGTGAACTGAGGTGTGATTGAAACGAAAAAGGCCGATCATTGATCGGCCTTTTTCTGTAGCGTGTCCCGTCCTGAATAAGGTTTACACCTTCTGACTTCTTTTCAGGAAGGTGCAATGGATACGGGTACGAAACGCAGTCAGCGTGATTACACGCTGGCTTTTAAATTATCGGTCGTCGACCAGGTCGAAAAAGGCGAGTTGAGTTATAAAGAGGCTCAGCGGCGCTATGGGATTCAGGGTCGGTCGACGGTGTTGGTTTGGTTACGCAAGCATGGTCGCCAGGACTGGAGCCAAGGCGCCTCCATTCGCTCCCAGAGGATCAGACCTATGGACGAGCCAACCTTGCCATTGACTCCCGAGCAAAGAATCAAAGAACTTGAGGAGCAGTTGGCGCTGGCGAATCAGAAAGCCCAATTTTTTGAAGCCGTGGTTGATGTTCTGAAGAACGACTACGGCGTATCTGTCGTAAAAAAGCGACCCGGCAAGTCGTTGCGCAAACCCAAACCCTGAGTGTCAGCAGGGCTTGCCAATTTATGGGAATAAGCCGTCAGGCCTATTACAAACGTAACCGGGTCTACAGGGCTCGGGCCGACCAGGATCGGCAGCTCATAGCGTTTGTACAGAAAATCCGTGTCCGCCAACCTTGCATCGGTACCCGGAAGCTGCACTCGATGATGCATGAGCAGCGCGAGCAACGGGAGCTTCATGTTGGCCGGGATCGTTTATTCGCGGTTTTGCGTGAAAGCCGCCAGTTGGTCCACAGAAAGCGAGCGTATCACAAGACGACCGACAGTCATCATCGCTTCCGCCGGCACCCCAATTTGCTGAAACCAAGCCCGGAACAAATAATCGCTAACGGCCCGGAACAGGTCTGGGTGGCCGATATTACGTACCTGCCTACCCGTGATGGCGTGGCCTATTTGAGTTTGGTGACGGATGCCTTTTCGAGAAAAATAGTCGGCTATCACGTGCATGAGAATCTGCACACCAACTCCGTGGTGCAAGCCTTTCGAATGGCTTTGAAGCGGCGTCGAAGCGGTCAGAAACTAGTCCATCACTCGGATCGAGGCGCCCAGTACTGCTCGGCCCTTTACCAAGAAGTGCACGCAAAACATGGCATTACTTGCTCGATGACTGATGGCTACGACTGCTACCAGAACGCCTTGGCAGAGCGGGTCAACGGCATCTTGAAAACAGAGTTCTTGATCCATCGACCAGCGGATTTGGCGCAGGCCACACAGATGGTGCAAGAGGCGGTCACGATCTACAACCAGGAGCGGCCGCACCTGTCTTTAAAATACAAAACGCCCGATGCGGTGCATCGGGCGTTAGGGTGAAACAGGTGTAAACCTATTTCAGGACTAGACAGCGAGACTTAAGCCCGGCGGGCCAGTCCCTTTTACGTGTACGGTGCGTTGTTGCCGCTCATCCGAACTCAGGTAAAGTACAGGTCGGCATTGTTCAGCAAGGTGGTCTGGCCAAGCAGTGTGATATTGCCCCCGTGAGCACCGTCACCGGCAGTGTCGAAAGTCACAACCAGCCCATTGTCCTGCAGCGTCTGTGTCACGGCCTTGGTAGTCGTCCAGCCGTAGATGTAGAGAGTATCTTCACCTTGTTTGAAATCCTGGATGGTGTCTGAGCCCGAGCCTGCGTTGAATACGAAGACGTCCCGCCCTTTTCCACCAATCAGCAGGTCGTTGCCGGTGCCGCCGACAATGAAGTCGCTGCCGTTTCCTCCAACCAATACATCGTTGCCATCGTGACCGTACAGCGAGCAGTTCGCATCCGAGTGAGACTGGATGATGTCATTGCCGCTGTTTGCTCCGCTGGTACTGCCAGCCAGTTCTGCGCCAAGGGTGCCGGTGTAGAGGATTTTGTCTGCCGCACTGCCGCCGTAGATTTTTTCGGCGTGCCCGGAACCAGGATTGCCAGCGACGGCAGTCGTATTGAAGCCTTTGAGTGGGTCGGCGTTGAAAATAAATGTAGCGTCGTTGGCAGTGAGCAGTGTCGTACGGCCTTCGATCAGCATCCCGCCGTCAAAGCGTGCGTCACCATCGGTGTCATAGCGAAGATAGACACCGTCCGAGGTCAGTTTCTGGTCGATCCTGAAGTTGAACTCTTTTTCCGAAATTTGCGTACGACCGGTACCACCGGTACCGCTGACGCCGAGGAAAACAAGCTGATCGGTACCTACGCCGAAACTGTCGATGGTGTCATTGAAGCCGTCGCCTTTGGAAAACGCATACTGGTCGGCACCGTATCCGCCAGACATGTAGTCATCACCGGTACCGCCGACCAGAAGGTCTGAAGCCAGCCCGCCAATCAGGATGTCATTGCCCTCATTGCCGTAAAGTTGACCGCCCGAAAAACGTAGCGCAAGTGTGTCATCGCCGGCACCACCGATGAGCGTGGCGAACACCGGGCTGAGTGAACTGCCATCATATGAAATGAAGTCAGCGCTCGAACTGCCGGTGACCGTGGCTCTGCCGTTGTTGGTGACGGCGTCGCTATCTGTCAGATGCGTGGCGGTCAGGCTGGCGATACCGCTATCTACCGTATAGTCAAAGACTCCGCTAAGAGAATTGGAAATACTGTCCAGCAAGGTATCGCTCAGACTGCCGTTACTGGTATAGAGCTTATGCTCTGTAGTGATTATTTGCGCTGCATATAGATTAGCCAGGCGCAAGGCTTCTGCACCTGTCTCTGACCATCCGGATTCACTGGCATTATGCGGAATGAAATTTTCAATATCGTCTGCGTTCATCATGTCCTTGACACCGACACGCTCGCCCGTGCGAACGTCGGTGTAATAGACGTTATAGTCCGCGTCCTGAATTTCCCATTTGTTGGTAGTTGTATTAAAAATTTCAAGGTACGTATGTCCCTGAAAGAACCCCTGGGAATCTGAATATGTCCAGATGGTGCGTTTTTGCAGGCCAAGTTCTGCGCAAAGGCCGCTGAATACGTTAACCATGTTGCCGCACAGCAGCTCTGCGCGTTCGGCAGTGGGGTCGCCTGTGACGGTTTTGTAAATTTGCTCGGCGGTATAGAAGGGGTCATTGCCGTGGGCAGCCCACCAGGCACCATCCGAGTGAGTTGTATTGGTGGCCAATAGTTCGCGGGCGACGTCTTGCAGCAACGCGCCTGTTGCGGCCGCTTCTTCCCGGACGATATTGGCAAGTAAAGAAAAATAATTGATCAAGAGTGACTCCATATTGATTGGGTGGCCGCTCCCGATATCCAAATCGTTATGCAAACGGCGTTGCAGGCCAAAATTTCACATATGTTACAGTTCTTTGGCCGGTATTTTAAAGAACCATTATCAACTCAAGCGGAATTATAAATCTTCAGAGCGTAAGGACCAGCGCTGCTCGTCGACTACATCGCAAAACCAGGATAGTGGCGATTTCATTCTGCATACGTCGCTCAGGTGATACACTCGCGCGCCCCGCAATCCCCGATCAACACGCCAGGTTGTCAGTTCCGAGATGATACGCAGTACGCCCGAAAACAGCTTGCAGGAAGCCCTGAGGGCCTGCAGGAGCAGTTTCATGTCAGTGGGTTTTTTCAGCCTGTTCATCAACGCACTGATGTTGGTCCCGACCTTCTACATGCTTCAAGTCTACGGGCGGGTCGTCACGGGCGGCAGCCTGACGACGTTGGCCATGTTGACCCTTATTCTGACCTTTCTGCTCGTGACGATGGGCCTGCTGGAGTGGGTACGCTCGCGGATCATGGTTCGTGTCAGCACCAGGCTCGACGTGTTGCTGGGCCGGGATGTCTACAGGGCCAGTTTCAAACGGGCCCTGGACAGCGGTGGCCAGGACGCGTCGGCCCAGCCGCTCAGCGATCTGACCGGGCTGCGCCAATTCATGTCCGGGAACGGACTGTTCGCTTTTTTCGATGCGCCGTGGCTGCCGATCTATGTCGCGGTGCTGTTCCTTTTTCACCCCTGGTATGGCTGGACGGCAATCGGTTGTGCGGTGATCCTGCTGGCGCTGGCCTGGATCAATGAGCAATCCACGGGCAAGGTTCTGGCAGAGGCCAATAAAGAGAGCATTGGTACGACGCTGCAAACCAACAAGAATTTGCGCAATGCCGAAGTCATCGAATCCATGGGCATGCTTGACTCCCTCATGTCACGCTGGAGTCTGCGGCACAAGAAGGTGCTGCTGTTGCAATCCAGAGCCAGCGATCGCAGCGGGATCATCACGTCGATATCAAAGACTTTCCGTCTGCTTGTTCAATCACTGATTCTTGGCCTCGGCGCTTATCTGGCGGTTAGCCATGAGATTAATCCCGGGCTGGTAATCGCAGGTTCAGTGCTGTTGGGGCGAGCGCTGGCCCCCCTGGACTTGATGATCGGCAGTTGGAAAGGATTCATCGCTGCCCGTTCACAATACGCACGACTGAACGGCATTCTCGACCAGCAAAAAGCCGAACCCGAGCGTATGCAATTGCCCGCTCCAATCGGTCATGTGACGGTGGAGAACCTCACCCTGGGTGCTCCTGGAGCAAAGACCGCGATCATCAAAGGCATCGGTTTCAACGCACCGGCAGGCGCAATGATCGGTGTCGTCGGGCCAAGTGCCTCGGGCAAGTCGACGCTCGCCAAGGCCCTGGTGGGCGTATGGAAGCCACAGCATGGCGTAGTCCGTCTGGATACTGCCGATATTGCCAATTGGGACAAAAGCCAATTGGGACCGCACCTCGGGTATTTGCCGCAAGACATTGAATTGTTCGAAGGCACTATCAGCGACAACATCGCGCGTTTTGGTGTCGTGGACCCGGATAAAGTCGTGCTGGCGGCCAGGACCGCGAGTGTCCACGAAATGATTCTGATGCTGCCTGATGGCTACGATACGGTCATCGGTGAGGGGGGCATCAATCTGTCGGGTGGGCAACGGCAACGTATCGGGTTGGCGCGGGCAATCTATGGCAGCCCGCGGCTTATCGTGCTGGATGAGCCGAACGCTCATCTGGACGAGGTCGGTGAACGAGCGCTGGCGTTGGCGCTGCAACAGATAAAACTCACCGGGGCAACGGTTTTCGTGATCGCCCATCGGACCTCGATTCTGGCCCAGCTTGACCGCTTGCTGGTGATGAACGCCGGCACAATCAGTTTGTACGGCCCACGGGATCAGGTCCTCGCGCAACTCAACGCGAATCAATTGGCCGCCCAGCAAAAGCCTGGCGCACGGGCAGGCACAGAAGTCGCTTCGACCGAAGTTTGACAGGAAGTTATCGATGAACCGCACGCTCACTACTCCTGCCGATACTTTCGCAGATCTGCCCATGTCCGACAGATCCGTACGCCGTAAAGGATTTCTCATTGTATTCGTGACGTTCGGCCTGTTTGGCGGATGGGCGGCGTTTGCTCCACTGGACGGGGCGGCTTACGCGCCGGGTGTCGTTACCGTGCAAACATACCGCAAGACGGTGCAGCATCTGGAGGGCGGCATCGTCAAGGACCTGCTTGCCCATGATGGCGATGTTGTGAAAAAAGGTGATCCGATCATCGTGCTCGACGACGCTCAACTGCGCTCCGAATACGAAATGACCCGCAGCCAGTTGATCGCTGCCAGGGCAATGGAGGCGCGCTTGCTGGCCGAGCGGGATGGCCTGCCGATGATTGCGTTCCCCAATGACCTCAATTCCGACAATCAGCGCAGTTCCGAATCGCGTTACGGCGAGACTCAGGTGTTCAACGCACGGCGCAGCTCGCGACTTGGACAAATATCGGTCCTGCAGGAACGTATTGGTCAGTTGAATCAGCAAATCAAGGGAACCGACACCATGATCGGTACCAAGACCAGCTTGCAGGATTCCTATAGCGGCGAAATTGCCGAATTGAAAGAATTGCTGGCCCAGGGTTTTGTCGACAAGCAGCGCATGCTCGAACAGGCACGCAAACTGGATTTGCTCAAGTCTGAAGTGGCGGATCACCGCTCGACCAACATCAAGACCAAGTTGCAGATCAACGAAACCCAGTTGCAGATCCTGCAGATCGACAAGGACTTCAGCGCCGACGTTACCAGGCAGTTGGCAGAGACCCAGACCAAGGCCTATGACTTGCAGGAAAAGGCTTCGGCGCTGGAGGATCGCCTGAGCAGGGTGGTTATTCGCGCTCCGGATGACGGGATGGTGATCGGCATGACGGTTCACACCATCGGTGGCGTCGTGCGACCCGCGACACCCTTGCTGGATATCGTTCCATCGGTTTCCGATCTGGTGGTCGAGGCGCAGGTCTCGCCCAATGACATCGACCGAATCGCTGTCGGCAAGTTGGCGGACATTCGCTTCAATGCCTTCAACACGGCCACGACTCCTGTCATCGAAGGTCGAGTGACGAGCGTTTCCGGCGACCGCCTGATCAACGAAAAGACCAGCGCGCCGTATTACCTGGCCCGGATCAGCGTGACTCGGGAAGGGGCGCGCAAACTGGGTGATCGCAAGTTGTTGGCGGGCATGCCGGCAGACGTATTGATCAACACCGGAGAGCGCACCATGCTGCAGTACCTGATGCAGCCGGCACGTAACGTTATCGCCCAGTCGATGATCGAGGAGTGATCGTGCGTCTGTTTCCCTGCCTGGTGTTGGGTTCGTTGGCATTGCCTGTCCACGCCGCCGAAGCGCCCGTTGCCCGTTCCTCTATCACGACACCGCCAACGGCTTCGGTCAGTAAACAGAACTACTCGGTTGACTTGATGCAGTTGTACCGCGAGTCACGCCTGGAAGATCCTCGGGTGATCGCTTCTTACTCCAAGGCTCAATCCGGGGTCGAACAGCAAAACCAGGCATTTGGCAGTCTGTTGCCCTCGGTGACGGCTAACGCCGGATTCAACCGGATCAAACAGACCAACCTTCAGATCGACGAGGCCTACAACAGCCGCAATTATTCGGTGGGGTTGACCCAGCCTTTGTATAACAAGGCTGCCTGGGAAAACTACCAGCACTTCAAAAGCCTGGCAAAGCAGGCGGACTCCGAATCAAAGGAGGCTCAGGCCGAGGCCACGGTGGATCTTGCGCAGCGTTACTTCGCTGCATTGGCTGCCGACGATGAACTTGAACTGGTGCAGGCCGAGCGCAGGGCTACCCAGAAAAACCTCGACAGGGTCAGTGCGCTCTACAGCAAACAGTTGGCAATGGTTACCGATATGCTGGATCTGCAGGCGCGGGTCGATTCGCTGGCCGCCCAGGAAGTCGATGCGCGTAACCAGTCCAGTCTGAGCCGCGTCGCGTTGTCGGAGATTATCGGACGGCCGGTCAAAGAGAAGCTGAGCCGTGTGCGTAATGATGTCGAGCTGAAGGTATCCGCCGAAAGCCTGGAAAGCTGGGTAAATCTGGCGATCGCCGACAATCCGGCGATCAAGGCCAGTGAAAATGCGCAGGAGGCTGCCGAGGCCGCCCTGCGCGCCGGGAAGGGCGGGCACTATCCCACGGTCAATCTGAACCTGAGCGCACAACAGACCAACGAGGGTTACAACAACTCGTTGGCGCCGCAGACCGACAGCTATGTCGCGGGTGTGGGAGTGCAGATTCCGATCTATAGCGGTGGTGCGACGTCCGCTCGGGTAAGGCAGTTGTATCAGGACCAGCTCACCGCAGAACAGCAATTGGTGGCGACACGTCGTCAGGTGGTCAAGGAAACGACTAACGCATATTTGACTGCAGATTCAAGCGTGGAAAAGATTCATGCCAATCGCAATGCACTGGCTTCGGCCGAGCAGTCGCGCATTGCAGCAGAAAAGGCATTCACCTACGGCGTGGTTAATGCCGTGGATGTATTGACGGCGGTGCAGAACGAATTCACGGCACGTCGCGATCTGCTGAAGACTCAGTACGACTTTATAACCAACCTTTTTATCCTGAATCGCTGGGCCGGAAAGTTGTCGCAGGAAAGTGTCGAGAACGTCAATGTCTGGTTGAGTGGGAATGATCAAACGATCACTTCACCAGAGACACTGCGCGAATAAGTTGTCGCCCGTTAACCGCGCTTGCGTATCGCGTTGGACAAGCTGGGCTGCGCCTGCAGAACAAGCGCAGCCCTCGACAATCAACGACGAGATGAATGCATTGAAAGCAGGGCGCGACGCAGAATGGCGACACCCACGCCGAGTATGAATCCGAAGATCAGGCCAAATCCGACGATCAGGGCTTTCTTCGGTTTTATAGGCGCTTGAGGTGCCGTCGCATCTTTATCAACCTGTACCAGGTTGAATTGATCGAAGTTAACATTCAGTTGTTTCAAGTGAGTCAACTCTCCGCGAATGTCTGCGAAGTCCTTAAGAAACAGCTCAGGATTATCCCGCTCTTTGAGAAGTGCCGCTTCGCGGTTTGTAGCCAGCAGGCTGAGTTCTTTTTGAATCTCATCAATACGCGGCTCGGTGAAATCATCGGAATTACGGGTTACCAGGGTGGCGCGTTCTGCTTCGAGTGCAGCCTGTCCCAGGAAGTACAGCGGTATTTTCTGATTGTTGACTTCAGTGCGGATCATGTTGCCCTGATGTGCCTGCTCTCCATCTCCCAGCGCCGAGGGCGTGGTGGGTTTTACGATGCCGAGTTTCTTGGCGATGACGATGGCCTCATCAAGCTCTTTGATGCGGTTTTGTCTGCGGCTTTGCAGTTGTTGACGCAGTGCTTTGAGTTCGTCTTGAAGTGTTTGTTTTTTTAACTTGTCTTTTTCCAACAAGTGGGCGATTTTTGAATCTCTTTCCGCCTCATAGACGGATTTTTTTGACTCCAGCTTCTTTTCCACGTTGTCGATACGGTTGGCAACGAGTGTTTTCAAGTTTGCGGCAGTTTTTTCTTTCTCGGTTTTAACGACGTACTCGGTAAAGGCTTTCAAGATGCCTACGCCATCTACACCCTGAGGATACCTGAGACTAAGGCCAACGGCTTCGGTAAGGCTGGAACTCTTTTTAGGGTCGATTTTTTCAAGCAAAAATGCTTTTTCGTTGAATTTTTCAAATGTTTCTTCAATGGATTGCCCAGGTGCCTGCAAGGGTGCAAGGAACTGCGGGTTGGCCTGGAAGAACTTCAGGCGGACATCATACGACTGCATTGATGAGCCAACGTTATTCAGCGCATCATTTGGCCGGATTTTGTAAAGTCCGGATTCGTTCAATTCGTCCAGGTCAGCCAGTGGAACGGGGCGAACAGTAGTTTCCGCCTCATATTCCGGAGTCGCCAATTGTGCATAAGCAATAGCAACGGTAACAGTCAGTGCAGTAAACAGTAAAACAATCGCCCGTTGGCTCCAGAGGCTACCAATAAGCTCCTTTACTTCAGCAACTTCGTGTCGGGGGGTATCAATTGTATTTACTGGAATGTTCATCACGCGCTCTGAAAGTTTGGACAGACGCTCCAAAAGTGTTTCTGGAAAATTATCGTCATCCAGGTTGAAAAATTTACATCCGGTTAAATTTTTTTGGATTTTCCTGCATTTGTTACCAAACAGCAAGGGTGAGAAACAGTCGCAAATACGTGTGCAGGGCTGATCTGGTATCGCTTCGGTGGCTTCAAGGGCTGGTTCTACGCATGCGCCCCCGGTCCCCAAGGTACCCTTAAAGCGCTTTGTTCATCCCCCACCATTTATCGGTCAGCCCGCAATACCATTCATTCCATCGCACAGGGCTGGCGCGGTTTCATGTTCATTCAGGGTCTACTCTCATTCTGGCAGGGTCACCGACGAGAGCCGAGCGTTTCTCGAGAAATAAAATTACGACTATCATATTGCGTTTGAATTATGACTATAATGAATACAGCTTGCGCCAGTGTGCGTTAGTGTCAGGCGTCCCTCAGCATCCTTCAGGAGCACTGTCATGAGTTCAGTTCAGTCCCAAGGTACGGCCCTTGTCACCGGTGCTTCCTCAGGTATCGGCGCGGTTTACGCCGAGCGGTTGGCGGCCCGCGGTTTTGATTTGTTGCTGGTGGCTCGCGACGAGCAGCGACTGGAGGCGGCGGCGAGCAAACTGCGCTCGGAGCATGGGAACAAGGTTGAAGTGCTGAAGGCGGACCTGACTCAAAAAGCAGACGTGCTGCAGCTCGAACAGCGGTTACGCAGCGATTCGAGTATCAGTCTGTTGCTCAATAACGCCGGCGTGGCGGCGGACGGGCTTTTGGCCAATGCCGATATCGATCAACTGGAGCGAATGATCCAGTTGAACATCACCGCTGTCACGCGATTGGCCGCGGCGGCTGCAGCCGGTTTTACCAAGGCCGGGCGCGGCACAATCATCAATATTGCGTCGGTGGTGGCCTTGTTTCCCGAGCGTTTCAACGCGACCTACAGCGCCAGCAAGGCCTATGTATTGAGCCTGACTCAATCGTTGAACGCCGAACTGGACGGCACCGGGGTGAAGATCCAGGCGGTTCTGCCCGGTGTGACCCGAACCGAGATCTGGGAGCGCTCCGGCATCGATGCGTCACAAATTCCTGCGGACATGGTGATGGAGGCGGGTGAGATGGTCGATGCTGCATTGTCGGGTCTGGATCAGGGTGAATTGATCACTATTCCTTCATTGCCCGATGCGGCGGATTGGAATGCGTTCGTGGCGGCGCGTCTTGTGATGGCGCCTAACCTGTCCAAAAACAAGGCTGCTGCCCGTTATCGGTAAGTGGCATCAACCAGATCGAGGTGTGAGCGGTATGAGTGATCGTCGTGTGGTTGTAACAGGCATGGGCCTGGTGTCGCCGCTGGGGAGCGGTGTCGAAGTGGTCTGGGAGCGGCTGTTGGCCGGGCGTTCCGGGCTGCGTAATCTGCCGGATGAGGTGGTTGCCGATCTGCCGGCCAAGGTCGGCGGTGCGGTGCCGACGCTGGCTGATGATCCGCAGGCGGGTTTCGATCCGGACCGGGCGACCCCACCCAAGGAACAGAAGAAGATGGACCGCTTCATTCTGTTCGCCATGGAAGCCGCGCGTCAGGCGCTGGAGCAAGCCGGCTGGCAAGCGCTGGATGCCAATGCCCAGGAGCGCACGGCCACCATCATCGGTTCTGGCGTGGGTGGTTTCGGCGCGATTGCCGACGCCGTGCGGACTACCGATAGCCGTGGGCCGAGGCGTTTGTCTCCATTCACTATTCCTTCATTTCTGGTCAACCTTGCGGCCGGTCATGTGTCGATCCAGCATGGCTTCAAAGGGCCATTGGGTGCGCCGGTCACGGCATGCGCAGCCGGGGTTCAGGCGATTGGCGACGCGGCGCGAATGATTCGCACGGGCGAGGCGGATATCGCGGTGTGCGGCGGTGCGGAAGCGGCGATTGATCGGGTCAGCCTTGCCGGGTTCGCCGCTGCTCGCGCCTTGTCCAGTGCCTACAACGACACGCCTGAGCGCGCTTCACGACCTTTCGACAGTGGTCGCGATGGCTTTGTCATGGGAGAAGGGGCGGGGCTGCTGGTCATCGAGTCTCTGGACCATGCGCTGGCCCGGGGCGCCAAGCCCCTGGCGGAGCTGGTCGGCTACGGCACCAGTGCCGATGCCTATCACCTGACCGCCGGTCCCGAGGACGGCAGCGGTGCGCGGCGAGCGATGTCGTTGGCATTGGCACAGGCCGGTGTTTCACCGGCTCAGGTCCAGCATCTGAATGCTCATGCAACTTCGACTCCGGTAGGAGATCTGGGTGAGCTGGCGGCGATCAAGGCATTGTTCGGGGCGCAAAATGGCATTGCCGTGACATCCACCAAGTCGGCGACCGGGCATTTGCTCGGTGCAGCGGGTGGACTCGAAGCGATTTTTACATTGCTGGCGATCCGCGACCAGGTCGTGCCTGCGACCCTCAATTTCGAAAAACCGGACCCTGCCACTGAAGGCGTGGACATTGTTCATGGCAGCGCACGGCCGATGGCCATCGAATATGCGTTGTCCAACGGCTTCGGATTTGGCGGGGTCAATGCCAGCGTGTTGTTCAAGCGTTGGCAGGTTAATCCTGCGGGTGTTTGAGGTGTTCGCGTGCGACGTCGAGAATCCGTTGGGCAAACCCGGCGTCGGCCACGCTGCGCGATAACAGCAAGGCGCCGACCAGCGTAGACATGATGACGATGCTACGGTCGGCGGTGTGCTCTCCGTCAAGCGTGTGCCGGATCTGATCGAGTCGCGCCTGGAGTACGGCGTCGCTGGTCGGACTCGGTTGACCACGCAGCCCCAGTTCCGAAGAAATGGTCAACAGCGGGCAGCCTTCGTGGGGTGAGGTTTGATGCCATTCGGAAAGGTAAGTGTCGATGAAGGCTTCGAGTGGATGCTCCTCGGCGAAGATTTGCGCGCACAATTCGTCGACTTGTGCGCCAGCCTCTTGCAAGGCTTTTTCTACCAGTTCGTCTTTGGACTTGAAGTGCGAGTAAAAGCCACCGTGAGTCAGGCCCAGTGCTTTCATCAGGGGTTGCAGCCCGGTCGCGCCAATACCGTCGCGTCGAAATCGCGCTGAAGCTTCCTTGATTATGCGTTGGTGGGTCTGGGCTTTATGGTCCTGCGAGTAACGCATCTGATATCTCCGCATCAATGCGGCACATATTAACCAATGAAAATTGCATGGTGACTGTACTTCTACTTCTAAAAAGCATGCAGATGCTTCGATATGGGTACAAAGCGGCATGATTTCAGAGGAAGCCACGTAAAAACAAACCCCGCCGTTGAAGGCGGGGTTTTCATTCAGCGGTCCTGCGCTTCCTTGGCGTCCATTTCCGCATTGCGTTCGGCGACGCGCTTACGTTGCTCTTCGGTCAGTTCGACCTTGTTGGCGGTGTCGCGCAGCATCATCAGACCACCAACGATCGAGCCGATGGCAACGACCAGAATCAACCAGGCATACCAGGGCATAGGACTCTCCTTGAAAGCAGGCGGGTCGACGAGGGTTCGCCAACCAATCGCGTATAGCACTTTGAGTGACGGGGTTTCATCGCAGTTCCATCGCTATCACCCTCATTCTATGCCTGTTGTCCAAGGTTCACCCGAACGCATTCAAAGTCCGGTCAGCATCGCGTCCGCCGGTGCGTCGGCGCGCAATTGCGCGGTGAGCGTGAAGTACACGAAACCTGCGGCCATGAAGCCCAGGAAGATCAGGCCGATCAAGGTGTTGAACCAGGCCATCGCCACCAGGCACACCACCGCCAGCATCAGCGCAATGAACGGCACCAGCGGGTAGCACGGGGCGCGGAAGGTGCGCTCCAGGTTCGGCTCGGTCTTGCGCAGCTTGAACAGGCTGAGCATGCTCATGATGTACATGACGATGGCGCCGAACACCGCCATGGTGATCATCGCCGCCGTCAGCGTCATGCCGCCGAGATTGATCAAACCGTCGCTGTAGATCGCCGCGATGCCGATCACGCCGCCGGCGATGATCGCCCGGTGCGGCGTCTGGAAGCGCGACAATCTGGCCAGGGACGCCGGCAGGTAGCCGGCGCGGGCGAGGGCGAAGAACTGGCGCGAATAGCCAAGGATGATCCCGTGGAAACTCGCCACCAGGCCGAACAGGCCGATCCACACCAGCATGTGCAGCCAGCCCGAGCTTTCGCCGACCACAGTTTTCATCGCCTGGGGCAGCGGGTCGTTGATGTTCGACAGGGTGCGCCAGTCGCCGACGCCACCGGCGAAGAACATCACGCCCATCGCCAGCAGCACCAGGGTCAAAATACCGCTGATGTAGGCCTTGGGAATGGTGCGTTTCGGGTCCTTGGCTTCTTCGGCGGCCATGGCGGCGCCTTCGATGGCCAGGAAGAACCAGATGGCAAAGGGGATCGCCGCGAACATTCCGGCAATCGCCGGAGCGCCGAACACGTCGCTGCCGGCCCAGCCATTGAGGGCGAAGTTGCTGAAGCTGAACGCCGGCGCGACCACGCCCATGAACACCAGCAATTCAGCGACCGCCAACACGCAGACCACCAGCTCGAAGGTCGCCGCCAGTTTCACGCCAAGGATGTTGAGACCCATGAACAGGATGTAGGCACCGACTGCCGCGTGTTTCGGGTCCAGGGCTGGAAACTGGACATTGAGATAGGCGCCGATGGCCAGGGCAATCGCCGGTGGGGCGAAGACGAATTCGATCAATGTCGCCAGGCCGGCGATCAATCCGCCTTTTTCCCCAAACGCGCGACGACTGTAGGCAAACGGACCTCCAGCGTGAGGAATGGCGGTGGTCAGCTCGGTGAAACTGAAGATGAAGCACGTGTACATGGTGGCGACCATGAAAGAGGTCACCAGAAAGCCCAAGGTCCCGGCCACGCCCCAGCCATAACTCCAGCCGAAATACTCCCCGGAAATCACCAGCCCGACGGCAATACCCCACAGATGCAACGTGCCCAGCGTGGGTTTGAGTTGTGTGTTCATGCGCTTGCTCCCTGAGTGGTTTGGAACGCTCGGGGGAGGTCAGTGCAGTGGGCGTGCCATTTCGCGAGGGTGCGTCGTAATGGGCTGAAAGGCGTCGTATCGGAGATGTTCGCCACTGATTGTGCGAACTTTGTGCGTCAGTCGGGGGCGTCGTTGCTGCAAATGCCGCTTTCGCGAGCAAGCCCGCCTGTCTGCTACACGACGCCGCTGCGAAGCGGGTACGTCGCATTTCACAGCAGGTGCGGGCTGCCGTTGATGTTCAGGTCTGTTCGGTAAGGCACTCGCGCAACGCCGTCTGCCAGTCAGGTTGGCTGACGCCCCAATCGCGTTGCAGGCGACTGCAATCCAGGCGCGAGTTGAGCGGCCGGGCGGCAGGCGTCGGGTAGTCGCTGGACGGGATCGGTAACAGGGCGGCGCACGGTTTGCCCTGTTGTCGCAATGCTTCGCCGATTGCCTGGGCGAAGCCGAACCAGGAGGTCTCACCTTGAGCGCTCAGGTGGTAAGTACCCCAGTTGGCCACTTCGTTCGCCTGCCAGTGTTCAATAAGGGCAAGGGTGCTGTTGGCGATCGTACCGGTCCAGGTGGGGGCTCCGATTTG
The DNA here is from genome assembly GCF_053628995.1 of Pseudomonas sp. AP3_22 TE3818. Taxonomy (NCBI): domain Bacteria; kingdom Pseudomonadati; phylum Pseudomonadota; class Gammaproteobacteria; order Pseudomonadales; family Pseudomonadaceae; genus Pseudomonas; species Pseudomonas sp. AP3_22 TE3818. Next base: position 1,820,280 of record NZ_JBRJHL010000001.1, read on the forward strand.
ATCGGCGACTACACGCAACTCCGGTTTCTCTTGCAGCAGGCGCTGCATCGTCAGCAGAAAGTTGCGGCCGTGGGTTGAATAGACCCAACTGGTACGCAGGATCAGGTGTCTGCCTTGCACGTCCCTGATGGCCTGTTCACCGGCCAGCTTGCTCTTGCCGTATACCCCGAGCGGATTGGGCGCGTCGTCCTCGTTGTAGGGTCCGGCTTTCAACCCGTCGAACACATAGTCCGTGGAGTAATGTATCAACGGGATGTCCAGGGCCAGTGCCTCTTCGGCGAGGATGCCGGGAGCGATCGCGTTGATGGCAAAGGCTGCTTGCGGCTCGCTTTCTGCCAGGTCGACCGCTGTATGGGCCGCCGCGTTGATGATCAGATCCGGCCTGAGGTTTTGCACCTGGCGGCGAATCTGATCGGGGTGCGCGAGATCGAGCTGATCGCGACCCAATACGATCAGTTCGCCGACACCCCCCAGCCGCCGTTGCAGCTCATGCGAAACCTGACCATTGCGGCCATTGATGAGTACTTTCATGGCAGCAGCCCAGTCTCTTCACGAGGCAAATCGGGCTGACACAGGTTCATGGCTCTTCCCCTGCCAGTTTGGCCAGGTACTGGCCATAACCCGTCTTGCCAAAGTACCGGGCGCGCTCCAGCAGCTGTTCGCGGTCGATCCAGCCATTTTCATAGGCTATTTCTTCGAGACAGGCGACTTTGAGGCCTTGGCGGTGTTCGATGGTCTGCACGTATTGAGAGGCTTCGAGCAAGCTGTCGTGGGTACCGGTGTCGAGCCAGGCGAAACCCCGACCAAAACGCTCGACCTGCAGGTCGCCGCGTTGCAGATAGGCGTTGTTGACGTCGGTGATTTCCAGCTCGCCGCGAGGCGAAGGTTTCACCGCCTTGGCGATCTCGATCACGTCGTTGTCGTAGAAATACAGGCCGGTAACGGCATAGCTGGATTTCGGTTTTTTCGGTTTTTCCTCGATCGAAAGCGCACGGCCATCACTGTCGAAGTCGATGACACCGAAACGCTCGGGGTCCTTGACCCAGTAACCGAACACGGTGGCGCCGGAGCAGCGTTTTGCCGCGTTCTGCAACTGTTCGCCAAAGTGCTGACCGTGGAAGATGTTGTCGCCCAGGATCAGGCACACAGGGTCATCGCCGATGAACTCCTCGCCAATCAGGAACGCCTGGGCCAGACCGTCCGGTGAGGGCTGCTCGGCAAAGCTGAAGTTCACCCCGAACTGGCTGCCGTCACCCAGCAGATTGCGATACTGCGGCAGATCCTGCGGGGTGGAGATCAGCAGGATGTCCTTGATGCCGGCCAGCATCAGCACCGAGATCGGATAGTAGATCATGGGCTTGTCGTAGACCGGCAACAGTTGCTTTGACACGCCGAGCGTAATCGGGTGCAGGCGTGTGCCCGAGCCACCCGCCAAAACGATGCCTTTCATCATGCGAGCAGCTCCTTGGGATTGATGGCGCCAAGGCGTTCACCTTGATAGCTGCCGTCCTGGACACGGCGGCACCACTCCAGGTTGTCCAGGTACCATTGAACGGTTTTGCGCAGGCCGGTTTCGAAGGTCTCTTCGGGCACCCAGCCCAGTTCGCGTTCAATCTTGCCGGCATCGATTGCGTAGCGTAAGTCATGACCCGGACGATCCTGGACGAACGTGATCAGGTCGGCGTACTGCGCAACGCCCTCAGGCTTGTGCGGTGCCAGTTCTTCGAGCAGGGCGCAGATGCCGCGCACCACGTCGATGTTCTTTTGTTCGTTGTGCCCGCCGATGTTGTAGGTCTCGCCGACGGTGCCGGTGGTCACCACCTTGAGCAGTGCCCGGGCGTGATCTTCGACGAACAGCCAGTCGCGCACTTGCAGGCCATTGCCATACACCGGCAGCGGCTTGCCGGCCAGGGCATTGAGGATGACCAGCGGAATCAATTTCTCGGGGAAGTGGAAAGGCCCGTAATTGTTCGAGCAATTGGTCAGTAGTACCGGCAAGCCATAGGTTCGCTGCCAGGCGCGGACCAGATGGTCGGACGCGGCCTTGCTGGCGGAGTAGGGCGAGCTGGGTGCGTAAGGCGTCGTTTCCGTAAACAGGTCATCGACACCGTGCAGGTCGCCGTAAACCTCGTCAGTGGAAATGTGATGAAAGCGGAACGCGCTTTTCTCGGGCGCCGGAAGGGCTTGCCAATACGCGCGGGCGGCTTCGAGCAGGCTGTAGGTGCCGACGATGTTGGTCTGGATGAATTCCGATGGCCCGTCGATGGAACGATCGACGTGGGACTCCGCTGCCAGGTGCATGATCGCGTGAGGCTGGAAGCGGGCCAGCACAGCACTGACGGTGGCCTGGTCGACAATATCGGCCTGAACGAACTCGTAGCGCGTGTCGTTGGCGATGCTGGTCAGCGATTCGAGATTACCGGCATACGTCAGTTTGTCCAGGTTGAGCACTTCATGCCCGGTGTGTTGAATCAGCTCGCGAACAAGGGCCGAGCCGATGAAGCCGGCTCCGCCGGTAATGAGGATGCGCACGTTGGGCCAGCCTTTTTCAGTAATGCGAATGGCGGTAGCTTGCAGGCGCGAGCGGGGAGGTGCAAGAGTTCTTGATCCATTTGGTTGCGTCGCGCCAATCAGGCTCGATTATCCATGAGTTGCCGCCGTCACTCACTACTCTTGCGCACGATTTGGAGTTCCGGGTACGACCCTCACGGTTTTTTGCGTATCGCAAGGCCTTCGCTCTCCCCGTAACCCCAGCGTAAACCCACTCTTTACGCTTTCTTTATGCCCGGCCCGCCCCCTCGGTCTCGTTCCTTTACAGCCTCCTTTCCGACAATGACTCCACACGCGGCAATACGCCGTAACACGGAGAACTTCCATGAGCGTTCTGGACGGGGTGTCACTGCTGTTGGCAGTGGGGCTGTTCATTTATCTGTTGGTTGCGCTGTTGCGCGCGGACCGGAACTAGGAGCGGCTATGCACAGTTATGACTATGGGCTGATCCTCGGGTTTTTCGCCCTGGTATTGGTCCCGGCGCCGTTTCTCGGGCGCTTCTACTACAAGGTAATGGAGGGGCAGCGCACGTGGCTGTCGCCGGTCCTGGGCCCGGTCGAACGCGGTTGCTATCGCCTGGCCGGCGTCGATCCGCACGCCGAACAGAGCTGGCAGAAGTACACCCTGGCCTTGCTCGCCTTCAACCTTGCGGGTTTCCTGCTGCTGTTCGCGATCCTGTTGTTCCAGGACCATCTGCCGCTGAATCCGCAAAACCTGCCGGGCCAGGAGTGGACGCTGGCGTTCAACACCGCCATCAGTTTCATGACCAACACCAACTGGCAGGCTTACAGCGGCGAGGCGTCCCTGAGCTACCTGAGCCAGATGGCCGGCCTCACCGTGCAGAACTTCGTCAGCGCCGCCACTGGCCTGGCCGTACTGGTTGCGCTGTGCCGCGGCATCGGTCGCAAATCCACGGCATCGCTTGGCAACTTCTGGGTCGACATGACCCGCGCCACCCTCTACGGCCTGCTGCCGCTGTGCCTGTTGCTGGCGCTGTATCTGGTCTGGCAGGGCGTGCCGCAAACCTTCGCGCAGTACGTGAATGCCGTGACGGTGCAAGGCGTCGATCAGGTCATTCCACTGGGCCCGGCTGCCAGCCAGATTGCGATCAAGCAATTGGGTACCAACGGTGGCGGCTTCTTCGGCGTCAACTCGGCGCATCCGTTCGAGAACCCCACGGCCTGGAGCAACCTGTTCGAAGTGGCCTCGATCATCCTGATCCCGGTGGCACTGGTGTTCACCTTCGGCCACTACGTAAAGGACCTGCGTCAGAGTCGCGCGATTATCGCCTGCATGCTGGCGCTGTTCCTGATCGGCGGCGCGACCTCACTATGGGCTGAATACCAGCCGAACCCGACCCTGAACAACGTAGCCGTCGAGCAGACTGCACCGCTGGAAGGCAAGGAGGCGCGTTTCGGCACTACCGCTACGGTGCTCTGGTCGGTGACCACCACGGCCGCGTCCAATGGCTCGGTCAACGGCATGCACGACAGCCTCAACCCGCTGAGCGGCATGGTCGCGCTGGTCAACATGATGGTCGGCGAGGTGATCTTCGGCGGCGTCGGTGCCGGGCTCTACGGCATGTTGCTCAACGTGTTGATCGCGGTGTTCCTCGCCGGCCTGATGATCGGTCGTACGCCGGAGTACCTCGGCAAGAAACTGCAAGCCAGGGAAGTGCAATTGCTGGTGGTGACCCTGATGGTCATGCCGATTGGCGTACTGGTGCTCGGCGCGATTGCCGCCAGCCTGCCAGGCCCGGTGGCCTCGGTGAGCAACCCCGGCGCCCACGGTTTCAGTCAGTTGCTCTACGCCTACACCTCGGCCAGTGCCAACAACGGTTCGGCGTTCGGTGGCTTCGGTGCCAACACGCCGTTCCACAACCTGATGCTGGGCCTGGGCATGTTGATTGGTCGCTTCGGTTACATCCTCCCGGTTCTGGCCCTGGCCGGCAGCCTGGCGATGAAGAAAACCGCACCGATCGGCCAGAACAGCTTCCCGACCCACGGCCCGCTGTTCGTGACCTTGCTGACCGTGACCATTTTGCTGGTGGGTGGCCTGACCTTCCTGCCGACCCTGGCGCTGGGCCCGATTGCTGAACATCTGAGCATGGCCTTCTGAGGAAGTTGAAGATGAATATGCCCGTATCCAAAACCGTCGCCGTCAAGGCGCCGGAACGACCGAAAACCGCGATCTCGGCCCTCTGGCGCCCGGCGCTGGTGCAAGCCTTCGTCAAGCTCGACCCACGGCAATTGCAACGTGCGCCGGTGATGCTGGTGGTCGAACTGACCGCGATCCTGACCACCGTGCTGTGCTTCATTCCCGATACGGCCGTACCGACCTTCGTCGCCGTGCAAATTGCCGTGTGGCTGTGGTTCACCGTGCTGTTCGCCAACTTCGCCGAAGCTTTGGCCGAAGGTCGTGGCAAGGCCCGCGCCGACAGCCTCAAGGCCGGTAGCGAAGGCCTCAGCGCCCGGCGCAAAACCAGCAATGGCTCGTTCCAGATGGTGCCGGCCACCAGTCTGCGCAAGGGTGATGTGGTGCGTGTCGAAGCCGGGGAGATGATCCCCGGTGACGGCGAAGTGCTCGAAGGCATCGCAGCGGTCAACGAAGCGGCGATTACCGGTGAGTCGGCCCCGGTGATTCGTGAGTCCGGCGGCGATCGCTCGGCCGTCACCGGCAATACACGGCTGGTGTCCGACTGGCTGCTGGTGAAGATCACCGCCAACCCTGGCGAGTCGACCCTGGACCGCATGATCGCCCTGGTCGAAGGCGCCAAACGCCAGAAAACCCCGAACGAAGTGGCGCTCGACATCCTGCTGATCGGCCTGACCCTGATCTTCCTGCTGGTGGTCGTCACCCTGCAACCGTTCGCCCACTTCGCCAATGGCAGCCTGCCGCTGGTGTTCCTGGTGGCGCTGTTGGTCACGTTGATTCCGACCACCATCGGCGGTTTGCTGTCGGCCATCGGTATCGCTGGCATGGATCGTCTGGTGCGGCTGAACGTGATCGCCAAGTCCGGTCGTGCGGTGGAAGCGGCGGGGGACGTGCACGTCCTGCTGCTGGACAAGACCGGCACCATCACCTTCGGTAACCGTCGTTGCTCGGCGGTGTATGCCGCACCAGGGGTGACAGGCAAGGAATTGGCCGAAGGCGCGTTGCTGGCGTCGCTGGCCGACGACACCGCTGAAGGCAAGTCGATCGTCGAGTACCTGCGTGGCACTCATCCGCAACCGGAACCGTCCGCCGACGTGCTGACAGCCGTGCCGTTCAGTGCCGAAACCCGCTTGTCCGGTGTCGACTATCAAGGACGTGTGTACCGCAAGGGTGCGGTGGATTCATTGCTGGCCTTCGTCGGCCTGAAACGTGCTGACCTGGCACCGGCCTTGTCCCGCGAAATCGACAAGATCGCGCAAAGCGGCGGCACCCCCTTGCTGGTTTGCGCCGACGGCAAGTTGCTTGGCGCGATCCACCTCAAGGACGTGGTCAAGCCTGGCATCCGCGAACGTTTCGCCGAGTTGCGCAAGCTGGGCATTCGCACCGTCATGGTGACTGGCGACAACCCGTTGACCGCCGCCGCCATCGCTGCCGAAGCGGGCGTGGATGACGTGCTGGCCGAAGCCACGCCGGAGAAAAAACTGGCGCGCATTCGTCACGAGCAAAACGACGGGCGTCTGGTCGCCATGTGCGGCGACGGCGCCAACGATGCCCCGGCACTGGCCCAGGCGGACGTCGGCATGGCGATGAACGACGGCACGCAAGCGGCACGTGAAGCGGCCAACATGGTCGACCTCGACAGCGACCCGACCAAGTTGCTGGACGTGGTGCAGATCGGCAAGGAGTTACTGGTTACCCGCGGTGCGCTGACGACCTTTTCCATCGCCAACGACGTGGCCAAGTACTTCGCGATCCTGCCGGCGCTGTTCGCTGCGATCTACCCGCAACTGGGTGTGCTCAACGTGATGCACTTGAGCAGTCCGCAGAGTGCGATTCTGTCGGCGATCGTGTTCAACGCGTTGATCATTGTGGTGCTGATTCCCCTGGCATTGCGCGGTGTGCGCGTGCAGGCGGCGAGTGCGGCGGCGCTGTTGCGACGCAATCTGCTGATCTATGGCCTGGGCGGGATCCTGGTGCCGTTCGTGGGCATCAAGGCGATCGACATGCTGTTGACGGCGTTGCATCTGGTTTGACCCATGGCGAGCGCTTCGCGCTCGATCGCCAGCAAGCCGGCTCCTACAGGTCTCGCGAACGACACCCCCTGTAGGAGCTAGCTTGCTAGCGATGGACGTTAACGATAACGCGTTCTGTCTGGATAAACGCGGCGCTCTCCGGTTCTTCGCGAGCAAGCTCGCTCCTACAATTCGAGGATTTTGAAATGTCCACATTGATACGCCCGGCCCTGAGCCTGCTGGTCCTGATGACGCTGATCACCGGCGTCGCCTATCCACTGGTGGTTACCGGCGTGGCCCAGGTCGCGTTCCCGGATCAAGCCAACGGCAGCCTGGTGCGCGATGCCGAAGGCAAGGTCCGCGGTTCCTCGCTGATCGCCCAGGATTTCGTCGGCGACGCCTGGTTCCACCCGCGTCCTTCGGCCGGTGCCTTTGCCACCGTATCGAGCAGCGCCAGCAACCTGTCGCCGAGCAACCCGGCCCTGGCCACGCGGGTGGTCGACGAAGCCGGCAAGTTGCTGGTACCCGGCCAGGGGCCGGTGCCGTTGGCGCTGGTCACGACGTCGGGCAGCGGTCTCGATCCGCACTTGCCACCGACGGCGATTGCCTATCAACTGGCGCGTGTCGCGGCGGCGCGCAACCTGCCGGTCGCGTCTTTGCAACAGCTGCTGGACGCGCACATCGAGCAGCCATTGGTAGGCCCGCCGGTGGTGAATGTGCTTGAGTTGAATCTGGCACTGGAAAAGCTTTAGGTCCGTGGTGCTGCCATTCGCGAGCAAGCCCGTCCCCACAATTGGAATGCGTACTCCTGTGGGAGCGGGCTTGCTCGCGAAGACGGTTTGACAATCACTACATCAACATCTGAAAGACGAGAACTCCGAGCATGAGCAATTCCGGCCGCGCCGACGCGCTGTTAGCAGACCTGCCCCGCGATGGCCGTGGCCGGCTCAAGGTATTTCTCGGCGCCGCCCCCGGAGTCGGCAAGACCTACGCCATGCTCCAGGCGGCCCACACTCAGTTGCGCCAAGGGGTGAAGGTCATTGCCGGCGTCGTCGAAACCCACGGCCGTGCCGAAACCGAAGTACTGCTCAGCGGCTTGCCGCAGCAGCCGTTGGTGCGCTCGGAATACCGTGGTGTGTTGCTCGAAGAAATGGACCTGGACGGGCTGATCAAAGCCAAACCGAAGCTGGTGCTGGTCGACGAGCTGGCGCACACCAACGCCCCCGGCAGCCGTCACGAAAAACGCTGGCAGGACATTCAGGAACTGCTCGCCGCCGGCATTGATGTCTACACAACGGTCAACGTCCAGCACTTGGAAAGCCTCAACGATCAGGTGCGTGGCATCACCGGCGTGCAGGTCCGTGAAACCTTGCCGGACTGGGTGCTGCAAGAAGCCTACGAACTGCTGCTGATCGACTTGCCGCCACGGGAACTGCTCGAGCGCCTGCGCGACGGCAAAGTCTATGTGCCGGAGCAGGCGCGGGCGGCCATCGACGCGTTCTTTTCCCAGACCAACCTGACAGCCCTGCGCGAACTGGCGATGCAAACCGCAGCGGCTCAGGTCGATAACGATCTGGCCCTGGGCTATCGCCAACTCGGACAAGCGGCGCCAGCGGTGCGCGGGCGTTTGCTGGTAGGGGTGGACGGCGATGCCCAGGCCGAGCGTCTGGTACGGCATGCCAGTCGCGTGGCCCAACGGCGGCACCTGCCCTGGAGCCTGGTGCACGTGGACAACGGTCGCGTGCGTGACGAGCAGTCACGCCTGCGTCTGCAGAGCGCCCAGCAACTGGCCGAACGCCTGGGCGGTGAAGTGGTGTTGCTGCGCGCCGGTGAGGTGGCGAAAACCCTGATCCAGCATGCCGCCGAACGTCGCGCCAGCCTGGTGCTGGTGGGCCAGTCCCGGCCGAGATTGCGCCGACGCCTGTTCGGTGGCGGGTTGGCGGCGCGGCTGCTGCGCAATGCGCGCGGACTGGAAATCAACGTTCTCGATAGCGATCACGAACAGCATCAACCCCATCAACGGTCGATGGGGCCACTGGTCTGGTTCGACTACGCGTTGGCCGTGGTCGCGACGGTTCTGGCCAGCGCCTTGGCCTGGGCCGTGGCGAGTGTCCTGGCACTGCCGAATATTTCACTGGTGTTCCTCGCGGCCGTGTTGCTGGTGGCGGTGCGCAGCAGTCTCGGGCCGGCGCTGGCCTGTGCGGCGCTGTCGTTCCTGACCTATGACTTCCTGTTCATTCCACCGACTTTCTCTTTGAGCATCCAGCGCGAAGAAGACGTGCTGACCTTGCTGTTTTTCCTGCTGATGGCAGCCCTCACCGGCAACCTCGCGGCGCGCCAGCGCAGGCAATTGCAGGCACTGCGCGATACCCAGGAAGAGACCACTGAATTGCTCGACCTGTCACGCAAACTGACGGCCGCCACCGACCGCCAGGCCGTGGTCAGTGCGGCCGCCCAGCACCTCAACGGTTGGAGCGACGTGCAACTGTGTCTGCTCAACCGCGACGGGCAGAGCGGCTGGAAAGTCGAAACCGGTGGCCCGCTGGAGTTTACCGAAGCTGAGCGCGCCGCCGCCGATTGGGCCTGGCAGCACGATCAACCGGCAGGTGCGGGCACCGGCACCTTGCCGTTCGGCCGCTGGTGGTGGTGGCCGTTATCGGTCGAGGACGGCCCGCTCGCGCTGCTTGGCGTTTGCGCCAAGGAAGGCCAGACCCTGAGCGGCCAGCGCCGTCGCTTGTTGACCGCGCTGAGCCAGCCGCTGGCCCAGGCGCTGGCCCGGGCGCAACTGGCCGATGATCTGGAAGCGGCGCGGCTGCACGGTGAAACCGAGCAATTGCGCAGTGCCTTGCTGGCTTCGGTGTCCCACGATTTGCGCACACCCCTGACGTCCATGCGCGGCAGTATCGATAGCCTGCTGGCCCTGGGTGAAGCGATCCCGCTGGAGGACCGGCGTGAACTGCTCGAAGGCACCCGCGATGAAGCCGAGCGCCTTGATCGTTATATCCAGAATCTGCTCGACATGACCCGCCTCGGCCACGGAGCCCTGAAGCTGGCGCGGGACTGGGTGTCACCGGCCGATATCGTCGGCAGTGCGCTCAATCGCCTGCGTGCAGTCCTTGCGCCGCTGCAAGTCAGTACCGATGTGCCGGCCGAGTTACCGCTGTTGTATGTGCACGCCGCGCTGATCGAACAGGCATTGGTCAACGTGCTGGAAAACGCCGCGCGGTTTTCGCCGCCCCACGGGCGTTTGCAATTGCGCGCCGGGGCCGACGACGGTGAGCTGTTCTTTTCGGTCAGCGATGAAGGCCCGGGGATTCCGGAGGAGGATCGGGCGAAGATTTTCGACATGTTCTACACCGCGGCGCGAGGTGATCGTGGCGGGCAGGGCACCGGACTTGGGCTGGCGATCTGTCAGGGCATGGTCGGTGCCCATGGCGGGCGCATCAGCGTCGCCGACGGCATCGAGGGGCGCGGCACCTGCATCACGTTGCACCTGCCGCTACAGGCTCAGCCGGGATACGAGAGTGAAGCCTGATCCTGCTTGCGCTACTCTCTTGCCACTTCTTTGTGTTGATGTGAACCCATGAGCCAGACCGCGACCATCCTGGTCATCGACGACGAACCGCAGATCCGCAAATTCCTGCGCATCAGCCTCGCTTCCCAAGGCTACAAAGTGCTGGAGGCCGGCACGGGCAGTGAAGGCTTGGCCCAAGCTGCATTGAACAAACCGGACTTGCTGGTGCTCGACCTCGGCTTGCCGGACATGGACGGCCAACAGGTATTGCGCGATTTTCGCGAGTGGTCGACGGTACCGGTGCTGGTGCTCTCCGTGCGCGCCGGTGAAGGGCAGAAAGTCGAGGCCCTGGATGGCGGCGCCAATGACTACGTGACCAAGCCGTTCGGCATCCAGGAATTCCTGGCGCGGATTCGTGCATTGCTGCGCCAGGCGCCCGTGGGCGAAGCCCAGCCAGCGGCACTGAGCTTCGGTCCTTTGACGGTCGACCTGGCGTATCGCCGGGTGTTGCTCGACGGTGTCGAAGTCGCGTTGACTCGCAAGGAATACGCCGTGCTGGCGCAACTGGCGCGGCATCCCGGGCGGGTGATCACCCAGCAGCAATTGCTCAAGGACATCTGGGGGCCGACGCACACCGAAGACACTCACTACCTGCGCATCGTGGTCGGGCATTTGCGCCAGAAACTGGCGGATGACCCGACCCAGCCAAGGTTCATCGTGACCGAAGCAGGGGTGGGGTATCGGTTGTTGAGTGAGTAATTTTGAAATTTTGTGGTGACTATCAGGGCCACTTCGCGGGCAAGTCGGATCGCCGCACCGCCGCTCCCACAGTTACCCCGTCGGTCACAAATTTTGTGGACGACGCGAGCCCTGTGGGAGCGGGCTTGCCCGCGAAGTGGCCCTGGTAGTCACCCGAGAACTTTCAGACTTTCAATTCTGCTCATTCTCATACCGATCCAGCGTATCCCGCGCAATCTCCCGTCCCAGCGCGATCAGCTCCGGCGCCTTGTAGAACTCGAAAAACCGGCACACGCGCTTGGGCACGTTGATCAGGATGTCCGGCGGATACCCGGCAATCTTGTATTGCGCCAGCGACGTCTGCATCACCTCGAAACTCTGGTTGATCAAGTCGAGCAAGGACGCCGGCCCGACGTTGTCGATGATGAACGAACCGGTGGCGGAGCTGGGCGCGCCACTGGCTTCCGGAGCAGCAGCGGGTTGCTGTGCTTCGGGTTCGGCGGACTCGATCCACGGGTTGAAATCCGCACCTTCGGCTTTCAACGCTTCCTGCTCGAGGATCAACAATTGTTCCGCCTGTTTACGCCGGAACGGCAACTTCGAGCCGACTGAGCTGATCAGGTTGTCGAAGCGGGTCTTGAACGCGGCGGGGCGCTGGATCACCGGCAATTGGTAGTGGCGCTGGTTGGTGGAGTTGAGGTTGACCGCGATGATCAGGTCGCAATGGCTCGACACCACCGGCACGATCGGCAGGCGGGTTGAGAATGCCGCCATCGACCAGCATGCGGTTGCCCTGCATCACCGGGGTGAACAGGCTGGGAATCGCTGCCGAGGCACGCATCGCCTGGTGCAGGCAACCTTCCTGGAACCAGATTTCCTGCTGGTTGGTCAGGTCGGCGGCAACGGCGGTATAGGGGATGCGCAAGTCTTCGATGTTGATTTCGCCGACGATCTTGCGAATCTGCCCGAACACCTTCTCGCCACGAATCGCCCCCAGACGAAAACTCACGTCCACCAGGCGCAACACGTCGAGGTAATCCAGGCTCTCGATCCAGTCGCGGTATTCATTGAGTTTGCCGGCGGCGTAGATCCCGCCCACCACCGCGCCCATGGAGCAACCGGCGATACAGGCGATGTCATAGCCGCGCCGCTCGATCTCTTCGATGACCCCAATATGTGCGTAACCCCGGGCTCCACCCGAGCCCAATACCAGTGCGACACGCTTTTTCATGAATCGCCCTCGTTTGAATGCTTCAACAATGCACCCATCGAGGGTCATGCTTCAATCGTCATGGTCGTTCGATGGGGCAAGAGCGTCGTATTTTCGACACTCCATGGCGGCACAGGGTTGTTCTGGTCAGCGCTATAGTTCGCACAGCGGACCAACGGCACTTTTCAGGTGCCACACCGTCTTACCTGCATGACTGTTGACCTATCTTTGAGGAGTAAGTGATGAAAGCCTGGATCTGCGTGCCATTGATTGCCTTGGCGCTCGCCGGTTGTGCCGGCAAAACCGCCTACCGCGACAGTTGCGGTAGTAACCTGGATGCGGCATGGCATGAACTGGACCTGGCCAAGGCCGAAGGTTTCGCCGGGACTGTCAGCTACTCCAAGGCCCTGTCGCTGCTGACCGCGGCCAAGACCCAGCAGCAATTCGAAGGGTTCGAAGGCTGCACCAGGAAAGCCGAGAAGGCTCGTTTCTATATTCGTGAATCGCGCGCGGGGCGTTAAAAACTCTGCTAGTCCTGTAGGAGCAGCCGGCTTGCCGGCGATAGGCCGTTGAACATTATGCGACCTGATGTCGCCATCGCTGGCAAGCCAGCTCCTACAGATGTAGGGCGTTGTCTACGGAGTAACCCCCATGATCGATCGGCTGGTGGCTCATGTCCTGGGCCTGGAAGTTCGTCTGCTGGCCTGTCAGGCCCGCTTGAAAGAGCGGACTGACCCTGAAGCTTTACACGATCTGCGCACAACCATGCGTCGGTTACGCAGCCTGTTGCGGCCTTTGCGCGGGCTGCCCGGTGTCGAACAACTGGAGGCGGCCGCCTCACGGGTGGGCGACCTGACCACGCCGTTGCGTGATCGCGAAGTGATGGCGGCGTACCTGTTTCAGCACGGTCAACCCCAAGCTGCACAGTGGCGCATGGCGCAAATGGCCGAAGCCTATCCGGCCGTGGCGGCCAGTCCCGAGCTCGCGCAGTTGCTGATCGTTCTCGATGCGTTTCCGCGTTTTCTGCGAGCTGCCCAGCGCCAGGGATTGCTCAAGGGCCTGCGCAAGCGCATCGAAAAACGCCTGGGCAAACAGTGGAAAAAACTCGACGAAGCACTGCACGACCCAGCCCACGACCGTCATCGGCTACGCCTGCTGATCAAGCGCGTACGCTATGGCATCGACGCTTACCCCGAGTTGGACCGTTTGCCGAAAGCGGCCATGCCCCGATTGAAATCAGCCCAGGGCGCACTGGGTGGCTGGCACGATTGCGTGCAATGGCTGGCCATGGCTGAGCAGGAGGCGGATTTGCAGCCCTGTGTCGCGGTCTGGACAACCACCATGGCCGAGGCAGAAAACCGTGCGGACCGGGTGCTGGAAAAGCTCAGTCGCGATTGTTTCAAATCCTGAAACCCCCACCGAACAAATGTGGGAGCGGGCTTGCTCGCGAAGAGGCCATCAGCCCGGACATTGTTGGTGACTGACAAACCGTCTTCGCGAGCAAGCCCGCTCCCACAGGGGGTTTATGTTCGACATGAAACCTGCGCGACTTATCTGTCAGTCAATTTGTCCGGAATAGGCGATGTATCCATCTCGCCAGATGGTTAAGATTCCCTCATCTTTTTCCGATCCCTGAGGTTTTCATGCGTTTTTCCGAACTGCTTGACGCTGTCCGTAGCCAGCCGCTGGAACTGTCCATTCCGGCCTCCTGGGCTCAGGGGCGCGCCAGCTTCGGTGGCTTGGTGGCGGCGCTGCAGTACGAAGCCATGCGTGCCCGGGTGCCAGCGGATCGCCCGGTGCGCTCATTGGCGATCACCTTTGTCGGCCCGGTTGAGCCCGAGGTTCCAGTCAGCTTTGAGGTCGACGTATTGCGCGAAGGCAAGGCGGTCAGTCAGGTGTTGGGCCGGGTGATGCAGAAGGGCCAGGTGGTGACGTTGATCCAGGGCAGTTTCGGCGCTTCACGCCCTTCGGTGGTGGCCGTGGCCGCTGAACCGGCACCTGAAATGAAGCACTGGGACGAGTGTCAGGAATTGCCTTTTGTCGAAGGCGTCATCCCGGAGTTCATGCGGCACCTGGCGATGCGCTGGAGTGTAGGCGGGCTGCCGTTCAGCGGTAGCACATCGCGGCAAATGGGAGGTTGGGTGCGCTTGCGCGGCGATGTCAAGGAAGAGGCCATCAGCGAGGCGCATATCCTCGCACTGGTGGACGCCTGGCCGCCGGCCCTGATGCCGTTTTTGAAGAAGCCGGCGATGGGCAGCACGCTGACCTGGACCATCGAGTTCGTACAACCGCTGCTGGAATTGACCACCCTGGACTGGTGCAAATACCTCGTCGAGACCGAGCACGCCGCGGACGGCTACGGGCATGCCGCGGCCAAAATGTGGAGCGCCGATGGCCGGTTGATCGCCATGAGCCGGCAGACGGTGACGGTGTTCGCCTGATCAGTGACGGCGGTGGCGCTCACGCCAGGCGCGCCACCAGCCACCGCTGAGGAAGAACCGCGGAAAGGTCAGAAACTGCTCGACCAACAGCCGCGATATCGCATCCTTGCGGTCACTGAACGGCTCGGCGGCTTGCGTCTCCATGCTGTGGCCGTGGCGTTGCAGGGCCAGCGCCGCAATCACGCCGATCACGCCAATGGCGATGTTCGCCAGGCTCAGGCTGAACACCCCGGATACGATCAGCAGAAACGCCACGATGAACAGCGGCACAGCGATCAGGTGCAACACCAGATTGGTCGGGTGCTGATGATTGTTCGGGTACGCTCGCCATTGCCAGGTGGGAAGGTTGGGGTGACGTTTGCCCATGATGCTGATCCTCGATCCATGTTGAACACATGTGATGAAGAATAGGCCCGGTCAATGCCGGCGGCGAATCAAGGCTGGCTATTGGCTTGATAGGTGCCATGACTGGAATTGATGCTGCCAGTTCTGACGCCTTCGCGAGCAAGCCCGCTCCTACAGTGAATCGCGTTTCCCTGTAGGAGCGGGCTTGCCCGCGATGAGGCCCTCAAAGTTTCAGCTGACCTATCGCCTTGCTCAACTCCCCGGCCAATGCCGCCAGCTCATTGCTGGTGGTCGCCGAAGTCACCGTCTGCTGCACCGTGTTCTCAGTCACGTCACGGATGCTCACCACCGCCCGGTTCATCTCCTCCGCCACCTGGCTCTGCTGCTCGGCCGCCACGGCGATCTGCGTGTTGCTTTCACGCATCTGTGCCACTGCGCCGGTGATTTCGGCCAGGGCCGCGCCGGCCTCTTGCGCTTGTCGTACGCAGTCATCGGCCTTGAACGAGCTCTCTTGCATGAAATCCACGGCGTCCCGCGTCCCGGCCTGCAACGCTGACACCATGATCGTGATTTCATCCGTGGAGGCTTGCACGCGTTTGGCCAGGTTGCGTACTTCATCGGCGACGACCGCAAAGCCGCGCCCCATCTCGCCGGCCCGGGCCGCTTCGATGGCGGCGTTGAGCGCCAGCAGGTTGGTCTGTTCGGCGATGCTGTGAATCACGTTGACCACGCCGTTGATCTTCTGGCTGTCCTCGGCCAGGCGTTGAATCATCTCGGCGGTCTGCTGCACGCCGGTGGACAGCCCGGCAATCGAGCGCTGCACCCGCGTCACCACTTCCTGCCCACTACCGGCCAGGGTATCGGCCGATTGCGAAAGGTCACGGGTGGCGCCCGCGTGCTGGGCGATGTGATAGACCGTGGCGGTCATTTCATTGATTGCGGTGGCTGCCTGGTCGGTTTCGCTTTGCTGACCGAGCATGCCGTGGCGCACTTCATTCATGCTCGCCGCCAGCCGCGCAGCGCCGGTGTCCAGTTGCCGGGCGGTGCTGGCGACGGTGTTGACTACCCGTTGATATCCGGCCTGCATGGCGTTGAAGGCGTTGGCCATCTGGCCGACTTCGTCGCTGCAAGCCAATGGCACGCGGGCCGACAGGTCACCGGTTTTCTCCACGTGCAACATGACGTCCTTCAAGGTGTTGAGCTGGCTGAGCAGGAAGCGGATCAACAACTGCGATGCGCCGAGCATGGCCAGCATCAGGATGAACACTGCCACCGCGTAGTGGGCGAAGCGCTCGCTGAATACCTGGCTCAGGCTTGGACCATGGGCGATCACGGCGACCCGCTGCCCGTCGGCGCGTGCGAACACTTCGGCGCCCATCAACGGGTTGTCACCGAACAATGGCATCGGGTTGATCTCGACCCAGCCATTGGCGTCGGCCAGTTCTGGCACGGGGCGCTCATTGAGCATGGGGGCTTGCCCGCGGCTGAACGCCAGCAGGTTGTCGGTGTGGGGCAGCGGTTGCCCGGCGGGCCAGGCTTGGAGCAATCGCGCCTGGGCCTGGGCCGAAGCCTGGGACGCGTGACTGCGGGCCTGCTGCTCAAGCTGCACCGCGTACAGCACCAACAACAGGGTGGTGACGAACGCGACGGCGTTGACCGCCCAGAATTTGTATTTCAGCGAGATATTGCTAAGCCAGGCACCCATGGAGGTCTTCTCTGATAGCGGAAACAGTTTTGGCAAGGTGCCATTATTGTGCCGCTACTCAGGTGGCTGGTTCTTGATGCAGATCAAGGGCCAGCTCCACAGGGGAATTGTGGTTACAGGGGGATTGATGGCAAGCCGTAGAACGCGCGTGCGCACGCAGTGGTGTGCGCCGCCAGATCCTCCTGGCTTTCCCCGCGATGCAGTGCCACTTCGCGCAATACTTCGGTCAGGTACGCCGGCTCGTTTCGCCCGTTTTTCGGCTTGGGGCGCAGGCTGCGCGGCAGCAGGTACGGTGCATCGCTTTCGAGCATCAGGCGTCCGCGCTTGATCTCCTTGACCAGCGGATGCAAATGCGTGCCCCGGCGCTCGTCGCAGATCCAGCCGGTAATGCCGATGTGCAGGTCCAGGTCGAGGTAGCTGAACAGCGCCTTCTGCTCCCCGGTGAAACAGTGCACCACTGCGGCCGGCAATTGGTCGCGGAAGTCGCGCAGGATTTCCAGCAAACGCTGGCTGGCGTCACGTTCGTGCAGAAAAACCGGCAGCTGCAATTCGACGGCCATGGCCAGATGTTCTTCGAGGACCTTTTCCTGCTGCGGGCGTGGCGAGAAATCACGGTTGAAATCCAGTCCGCACTCGCCCACGGCCACCACATTCGGCTCGTTGAGCAAGCTGCGCAGACGGCGGGCGCTGTCGGCGTTCCAGTCGCTGGCGCAGTGAGGGTGAATACCGGCGGTGGCGAACAGGCGTTGATTGCTTGCGTCCAATTGCCGGCACAGCTCAAGGGCCTGTTCACTGCCTTCGACACTGGTGCCCGTCAGCACCAGTTGGCACACGCCGGCCGCGTAGGCGCGGTCGAGTACGGCCTGGTGTTTGTCGGCAAAACTGGCGTTGGTCAGGTTGACGCCGATATCGATGAGTTGCATGGTGCTACCTCGGCCCAAAGGCCGGAAAGCATATCAGAGCCGTGGATTTATAAGAAAAGCCAAGAACTACAACGGGTTAACGCTGTCTCTTGAGCCGCGGGCCTGGCTGGGTTGGTAGTTTTGCCATCATTGTGCCAGTCTTTCGCACGTTGTCAGCGCCTTGGGCGCCCTGTTTTTGTCGCCGCGCTACATTGAAGCGGCCTCATATTCTTTCCGGAGAGTGGATGATTCGTCCCTCGGTTTTGCTACTGCTGTGTTGTTCGCTGCTACTGCCGATGACGGCGGTCGCGCGTCTGCCCGGGCCGCTGCAAGCCGTACCGGCCAGCGAGGTGCGCGACCTTGCGCAGATCCGCAGCAGTCGTGTGCTGCGGGTGCTGGTCAACCAGAGTCGCAACAGTTCCGGCGAAGTCCAGGGGCAGGCGATCGGGGTCGAATACCATCGCCTGAGAGCGTTCGAGCAATACCTCAACGGTCACGCCCGTGACGGTCAGGAAATCACCCTCAAGATCATTCCCAAGGCCAAGGATCAACTGCTTGGCGCCTTGCAGCGCGGGGAGGGCGATCTGGTGGCGCCAGGCGAGTTGCTCGACCTGCAACCGGGCTTCGCCGTCAGCACCAGTGAGCCGATTGCCAGCAATATCCCGTTGGTCCTGGTGGGTATCAAGGGCGAACGCCGCTACACCCGGCTTGAACAGCTCTCCGGCAAGACCCTGGCGCTACCCGCCGGCAGCGCCGCCGGGGATGCCATCAGCCAGATCAATCAAAAGCTCGCCCTGCACAAACTGCCACCGGTCAACATCGAGTGGGTCGATCCGAGCCTTGCCGTCGAGGACGTACTGGAGATGGTCCAGGGCGGAATCTTTCACCTGACCATCGTCGAGCAGCCGATTGCCGAACGCTGGGGCAAGATCCTGCCCAAGCTGCGTTTCGACAAGCAGGTCGTCATCAGTGAGCCGGGCGAAGAGTTCTGGTTCGTGCGCCGCGATGCGTCGATGCTGCGGGCCAGCATTGATCGCTTCCTCACCGTCTACAAAAAACCATCGGATCAGGACGCTGCATTCCTGCGCATCTATCGTCGTCTCTATCAAGTGCACTATCCACTGGCCAAGGCGGACCGGCAGCGCCTGGAAAAACTGCGCCCGGTGCTGCAGAAACACGCGGATGCCCAGGGCATGGACTGGCTGAACCTGGCGGCGCTGGCCTTCAAGGAGTCAGCGTTGCAGCCCACCGCCCGCAGTGGCGGGAGCCCGACCGGCCTGATGCAGATCACGCCTTCTGCGGCGCAGCGGGTGGGGGTCAGCAATATTCAGGACATGGACGGCAATGTGCAGGCCGGGGCCAAGTACCTGGCGATGATTCGGCGCAAGTTCTTTGCCAGCCCGAAACTCAACGAGCGCGAACGCATGGCCTTCGTGCTGGCTGCCTACAACATAGGGCCGGAGCGGGTTCAGGGCATGCGCACCGAAGCCCGGCGGCGAGGACTGAATCCCAACCAGTGGTTCTTCCAGGTCGAACGCGTGGCCATGGAGCAGGTGGGTATGGGACCTGTCAGCTATGTTAATAGCGTGAACAAGTATTACCTGGCGTTCGACCGGGAGCGGGAGTCGTTGGAGCCTCAGGGACAAAAGGTTGTCTCTCGCAAATGATCAACTAATCTGATTGTAATGGTGGGTTTTTTCCGCTTTTAACATGTGATTTGTTGATTAATATGGCGCCCAACCCACACACACTGACAAGGATTGAACCAGCATGAGCACTCTGATCAACAAGGTACTGTTTACCCGCGCCGGCTACGGCCTGACCGTTCTGCGCATCGTGGTCGGCATCGTTTTCGCCGCTCACGGCTCGCAAAAACTCTTCGGGGCATTCGGTGGTTATGGTCTGGCCGGAACCGCGCAGTACATGGAAAGCCTCGGGCTGACGCCGGGTTACTTGATGGCGGCACTGGCGGGCGGCACCGAATTCTTCGCCGGCCTGGCGCTGATCATCGGCTTGCTGGTTCGCCCGGCTGCATTGGGCCTGATCTTCCTGTCACTGGTTGCGATTTTCACGGTGCACATCAGCAACGGACTGTTCATGGCCAACAACGGTTATGAATTCGCCCTGGCCCTGCTCGGTGGCAGTATCGCGGTATTGATCGAAGGTGCAGGCAAACTCTCGGCGGACCGTGTCATCGCCGGTTGACCGCTCTGGCTCAACAAAAAAGGCCCGCATCGTGCGGGCCTTTTTTGTTGAGCGTCATTCTTGACACTGTCCAGCCAGCTTCTCTAGGATGTTGCTCATGCGCCGATTTAAACAGCTACTTGCGGGGCGCCAGGTGACTCATTCAGTTGCCGATAGAAGCCGGAACAGGCTTCGAAATACCGCTAAAGCGCTGGTTCGGTGTTGCCTCTCACCTGCCATGCAGACTTTTGAGGCAGAGACACGACACAATGAATGCACTAAACCCGGTTGTACGTCCCGCGCCGATCACGGCACATCTCACCCAGCGCAATCCAAAAATCCTGCTTGGCGGCAAACATCAGCCGACGCTCTTGCGTTATCTCGATGGCTGGCCACGTCGTACCGGCGGTCCCGCTGCCTTTCTGATCCAGTTTGTCGAAGACGGTGAGTCGCTCGCGCGTTTCGCCGACGACAGTTTTGATCTGGCAGTGATTCAATCCCCCAGCCTCGAGGACGCTCCCGAGGTGATCAGGCAACTGACCCGCGTTGCCCGGCAAGGGCTGATCACCCGCCGTTGAACGTCACGGGTAGTCGATCGCCACGATATAAACACACTGCTCACCGGTCGGTGTCTGGACCCGGACTTCGGCGTCCAGTGCCTTGCCGATCAGGGCTCGGGCCAATGGCGAGTCAATGCTGATCAGGCCTTGTTTGAGGTCCAGTTCATCCGGTCCGACAATGCGGTAGCGCGACTCTTTGCCATCCTCGTCCTCGATTGTGACCCAGGCGCCGAAATAGACCTTGTTCGGATCGCTGGGTTTTTCGCTGACAACCTTGAGCGCTTCCAGGCGTTTGGTGAGAAAACGCACGCGGCTGTCGATCTCTCGCAGCATCTTTTTGCCGTAGGTGTACTCGGCGTTCTCCGAGCGGTCACCCTGTGCCGCGGCTTCGCTGACAGCCTGGGTCACCTGGGGCCGACGCACATGCCACAGTTCATGGAATTCGGCGCGCATCCGCGCTTCACCCTCGGGGGTGATCAGCGCGGTGCCGGCGGTGCGGGGAGGGCGGTAACGGCTCATGGCGACTTCTTGTGGTGGAGACGGCTGGAGTCTATCAACCCTCGCGCAGGACTGTCAGCGGGCTGGCGTTCAATGCCCGACGGGTGCCGAACACCCCGGCACCGCCGATCAGCACCGCGCCCAGCAGTGGCAGCAGCAACAGCCATGGATGCGGATGCCACGGCAGGTCAAAGGCATAGCGGTAGAGCACCAGGCTCACCAGTTCCGAGCCCAATGCCGCCAGCAAACCGCTGACCGCCCCCAGCAAACCGAACTCGATGCGCCGCGCCTTGACCAGCAATTGCCGTTCGGCCCCCAGCGCACGCAGCAGCGCGCCCTGGCGAATGCGTTCGTCCAACGTCGCCTGCAGGCCGGAAAACAGCACCGCCATCCCCGCGGCCAACACAAACAACAACACGTACTCCACCGCCAGGGTGACCTGGGCGAGGATGCTGCGCAATTGCTCAAGCAAGGCTTCGACCTGCAGGATCGTCACCGCCGGGAACGCTCTGGACAGGTCGACGATCTGTTGGTCATGTCCCGCTGCCAGATAGAAACTGGTCAGGTAAGTCGCCGGCAGATCCTTGAGGGTGCCGGGCTGGAAGATCATGAAAAAGTTCGGTTGGAAGTTGTCCCAGTTGATCTCCCGCAGGCTGGTGACTTTCGCCTCGCGATTGACCCCGCCCACGCTGAAGACCAGGTGGTCGCCGAGCTTGAGTTTCAGGCTTTCAGCGACCTTGCCTTCCACCGACACGCCGGGAACATCGTCTGGCGTTTGTTCGTTCCACCAATTGCCCGCCGTGAGCTTGTTGCCCGCCGGCAGGTCCGCCGCCCAGGTCAGGCTCAGGTCGCGCTGGATTGCCCGGTCCCCGGCCGATTCTTTGGTGACGATCTGCTGCACCGGTTCGCCGTTGATGCTGATCAAGCGCCCCGGCACCACCGGGTACAAGGGTGCCGATTTTGCCGACACGGCGATCAGGTGATCGGTGAAGGCCTGTTTATCCGCAGGCAGGATGTTCAGGGCGAAGTAATTGGGGGCGTTTTTCGGCAACTGGTTCTGCCAGGTATCCAGCAATTCACCGCGCAGCAGCGCAATCAGCGCCATCGACAGCAGGATCAGGCCGAACGCCAGGGACTGGCCAGCGGCAGCGAGCGGATGACGCAGCAATTGCCCGAGTCCCAGGCGCCAGGGCAAGGACGCACGCGCGAGCAAGCGCCGCAGACTCTTCAACAGCAGCAGCAACAAACCGCCCAGCACCAGGGCTGCAATCACGCCGCCGCCGAGCAGGGCAAAGGTCAGCACCAGGTCCAGGCTCAGGCGCCACATGATCAGGGCGAGGGCGCCCAGCGCTGCTCCGTAGACCATCCAGGTGCTGGAAGGGATCGGCAGCATGTCCCGGCGCAGCACGCGCAATGGCGGAACCCGGCCCAGAGCCGCCAGGGGCGGCAAGGCGAAACCGGCCAGGGCCACCAGCCCGGTGCCGATCCCGGCGACGGCTGGAAACAGTCCGCCCGGAGGTACGTCGGTCGGCAGCAAGTCGTGCAGCAGGGCAAACAACCCCAGCTGTGCAAGCCAGCCGAGGAGGGCACCGCTGATGCTGGCCAGCAGCCCGAGCACGGTCAGTTGCAGGCTGAACAACACCAGGGTTTCCCGGCGCGACAGTCCGAGGCAGCGCAGCAAGGCACTGGCATCGAAGCGGCGGGTGGCGAAGCGGGTCGCCGACAACGCCACCGCCACGCCGGACAGCAACACCGCCACCAGACTGGCCATGTTCAGGTAGCGTTCGGCCTTGCCCAGGGCGCCGCCGATCTGCCGGTTGCCGTCACGGGCATCCTGCAAGCGCTGGTTGGCGGCGAGACCCGGTTTGATCAATTGCCGATACGTCTCGAGTGCCTGGGCATTGCCTCGCCATAATTCGCGATAGCTGACCCGGCTACCGGGTTGCACCACGCCGGTTGCCGCAAGGTCGCCGAGATTGATCAGCACCCGCGGCGTCAGGCTGTAGAAATTGCCGGCGCGGTCGGGTTCGTACGTCAGCACCCGCGCCAGTTTCAAGGTTTTCATGCCGACATCGATGCTGTCGCCGATTTTCAGGTCCAGGGCGGTCAGCAGGCGGGCCTCGACCCAGGCTTCACCGGGTTGCGGTCCGCCACCGGCGCTTTCCGTGGCGAACGGGGCGGGCGCGCTTTTCAGTTCGCCGCGTAGCGGGTAGGTGTCATCGGCCGCCTTGATGCTGGACAACTGGATGCCGTTGTCTGTGGCGATAACGCTGGAAAACTCCACCACTTGCGCATGTTGCAGTCCCAGGTCTGTGCCGCTTCTTATCTGTTCGGGGCGTGCGGGCGAACTGCCTTCGAGGAGCAGGTCGGCACCGAGAAACTCAGTGGCGCGCAACATCATGGCGCCATTCAGGCGGGCGCCGAAATAGCCAATGGCAGTGCTCGCGGCCACGGCCACCAGCAAGGCAAAAAACAATACGCGCAATTCACCGGCGCGGGCATCGCGCAGCAATTGGCGGATGGCGAGACTGAACAGGCGCAACAGCGGCAGGCGTGCCATCAAGGCTCCACAGGGGCGACCAGCAGGCCGGCTTCAAGACGGATCAGGCGCCGGCACCGATGGGCCAGGCGTTCATCGTGGGTCACCAGCACCAGGGTCGTGCCGCGTTCCTTGTTGAGTTCGAACAGCAAGTCGCTGATGCGCTCGCCGGTGTGGCTGTCGAGGTTGCCGGTCGGTTCGTCGGCGAACAGCACATCGGGTTCGGCGGCAAACGCGCGGGCAATTGCCACGCGTTGTTGCTCGCCGCCGGAGAGCTGGCGCGGCGAATGCGTCAGGCGCTGGCCGAGTCCTACCCGTTGCAGCAATTCGGTGGCGCGTTCGCGGGCGTCTTTGCGGCCATCGAGCTCCAGCGGCAGCATGACGTTTTCCAGGGCATTGAGGCTGTCGAGCAACTGAAACGATTGAAAGACAAAACCCACGTGTTCGGCGCGGATACGCGCACGCTGGTCTTCATCGAGGTTGCTCAGGGCTTGCCCGGCCAGGGTGACTTCGCCGCTGCTCGGCAGGTCGAGACCGGCGAGCAGGCCCAGCAGTGTGGATTTGCCGGAACCGGAAGCGCCGACGATGGCCAGGCTGTCGCCCTGGTTCAGTTCCAGGCTGAGTTCGTGCAGGATGGTCAGTTCACCTTCCGCGCTGGGAACCACTTTGCTAAGGTCCTTCGCGATGAGAATGCTTGCGCCCATGGAGAGTCCGATGCGTGTCTGGTTTTTGAGTGCTGGCCTGGCCTTGATGTGCATGGCCCAAAACGCAGCGGCGGGTACAGTCCTGATCGTTGGCGATAGTATCAGCGCCGGTTTCGGGCTGGATACCCGGCTGGGGTGGGTGTCGCTGCTTGAACAGCGGCTCAGGCGCGAAGGTTTCGACGACAAAGTGATCAATGCGTCCATCAGTGGCGACACCAGTGCCGGAGGCCGGGCGCGCCTGCCCGCGCTGCTTGCAGAGCATAAACCGGAACTGGTGATCCTCGAGTTGGGGGGTAATGACGGCCTGCGCGGTTTGCTGCCAACTCAATTGCAACAAAATCTTGCCTCGATGATCGACAGCTCCCGGGCCAGCGGTGCCAAGGTGCTGTTGCTCGGCATGCAATTGCCACCCAATTACGGTGCGCGTTACACCAAGGCGTTCACCGAGGTCTACAGCAACCTGGCCGATGAGAAAAAGATCCCGCTGGTGCCGTTTTTCCTCGACGGCGTGGGCGGTCATGCGGAGTTGATGCAGGCCGACGGCATACACCCGGCGGCCGGGGCCCAGGACAAGTTGCTGGAAAATGTCTGGCCTACTCTAAAACCGCTGTTATGACACTTTTCTAGACGCAGGCTTTCGGCTAAGGTGGCGCCCCCGATTTGGAGCCCCCGATGCCGCGTCCCGCCTGGTCACTCTTTGCCTATCAACTGATCGAGCCTGACGAACAGCTGGATCTGTTCGCCTGCCAGGAAGTGCGGGTGCATCTGGTGACCCGTCAGCTGGAGTTGGGCGGCTCGGCGGACCGGACCCTGTGCGGGAGCCTGTTGCCGGCGCAACCGCGCTGGTCGAGTGTTGATCGCCGGGTGTTTCAGGATCAGCGGCTGTGTTCGTTGTGCCGGGCCATTCTTGAGTCGCAGAAGCGGGGGACGTCGCCGATCTGGCCTGAGTTGCGGTTTGAGCTTTGATCCGCCGGGAGTCGAGGCGGCCTGATAGCCGACCTGTCTTTTGTTGACCGTGTATATATCCGTTTCTTCGGTAACGGCGGCTGGCGGTTTCGCCCTTACGGCGACTCACTTTTTTACAAGCGCCTAAAAAAGTAAGCAAAAAACGCTCGCCCCTTACGTACGGCCCCTCGCCTAGGCTCGGGGTTCCTTCGCTCCGGCATTCATCCGGGGGCATTGCCCTCCGGTCGGCTTCGCTTCGACCTACATGCAATGAGTTCGACTGCGTCGAACGGCGCTGCGCGCCTATCCCCGGATGAACACCTCCACTCAGCCTGCCGAGGGGGCGGGTGGATCAAGATCACAAGCTGCAGGCGAGCTAACGCTCGGCCTGTTGAGTGGTGAAGAGCGTGAGGGTACACCGTTCGGCCTTTGCTCTTCTGTGGGAGCGGCGGTGCGGCGATCCGACTTGCTCGCGAAGGCGGCCTGCCAGCCGTCCAATCTCTCACAGGTATACCCAATCCCCTGTGGGAGCGAGCTTGCTCGCGAAAAACCTGAGAGCACCGCGGGGTGCCAGGCTCCCCACATCATCGTTGACCTCCATCGCGAGCAAGCTCGCTCCTACAGGGATCTTCAGTGGCCAGGGGCCCAGTGTGGGAGCGAGGATAATCGCAAAATCGCCTTGCATTGCCTGCAATCGGGCCATCTCCCCGAAATAACGGGCGGCAGTGTACAATCGCGTCCTTATACCCTCAGTTGATCATGCGAAGGATTTTCCGGATGTTGCCGCGCTTTCCTGCCGTCACCCGCTGCCTGACTCTTGCCGCCCTTTTTGTGGCCGGTCCTGTTGCAGCATTGGAGTTTCCCCTGCCACCGCCCGGTGAGGACATCATCGGCCAGGTGCAGGTGATCAAGGCCAAGTACGAAGACACGTTCGCCGACCTGGGTACTGCCTATGACCTGGGCTACACGGAAATGGTCGCGGCCAACCCGGGTGTCGATGCATGGTTGCCGGGCGCCGGCACGGAAATCATTCTGCCAACCCGCTTCATCCTGCCACCAGGCCCGCGTGAAGGCATCGTGATCAACCTGGCCGAGTACCGTCTCTACTACTACCCGAAAGGCAAGAACGTGGTGTACACGTTCCCGCTGGGTATCGGTCGTGAAGGCTGGGGCTCGCCGATTGCCCACACCAGCATCACTGCCAAGACGCCTAACCCGACCTGGACGCCTCCGGCGTCGATCAAGGCCGAGCACGCGGCAGACGGTGATCCGCTGCCCAACGTCGTGCCGGCAGGCCCAGACAACCCCCTGGGCCCGTTCAAGTTCACCCTGGGCACGCCGGGCTACCTGATCCACGGTTCGAACAAGAAGTTCGGTATCGGCATGCGTACCAGCCACGGTTGTTTCCGCATGTTCAACAACAACGTGCTGGAAATGGCAGGCATGGTGCCGGTCGGTACCTCGGTACGGATCATCAACGACCCGTACAAGTTCGGCATGAGTGGCGGCAAGGTCTATCTGGAGGCGCACACGCCGCTGGACGACAAGGGCAACCCGTCGGTGGTCGACAAGCACACAGCGGTCATCAATGCGATGCTCAAGCGTGAAGACATCACCAACAACCTGCGCATGAACTGGGATGTGGTGCGGGACGTGGTGGCCGCTGAAGACGGCCTGCCGGTAGAGATCGCTGTGCCGGGCAACGGCGTTGCGCCGATGGTGTCGAGCACGCCGATCGATCCGCTGCAGTAACGCGGGTCAAGAGCCCGTCGACGCAGACCGCGTCGACGGGTTTTTTATTGCCTGGAGAAACGTCGGGCAATAAAAAAGCCGACCCAAAAAATGGGTCGGCTTGATAACAATCCCGAAGGATTATTACTTGCGGCTAGCTTTGTCCAGCATGCGCAGAGCACGCTCGTTAGCTTCGTCAGCAGTCTGTTGTGCTTTTTGAGCAGCAGCCAGAGCTTCATCAGCTTTACGGTAAGCTTCGTCTGCACGAGCCTGGGAGCGAGCAGCTGCGTCTTCAGTAGCGGTCAGACGTGCTTCGGTTTCTTTCGATGCGCTGCTGCAACCGGTAGCCAGAACTGCGGCCAGAGCCAGAGCAGAGAATTTCAGAACGTTGTTCATCGTGTTCCCCTTCAAGGACTTTCTATTAAGTAGCTATCTCCTCCGATTGAGGAAATAGCCGGCGTACATACTACCCATTACTTGTAGTAAGTAAAACTGACGTGAAGCAAGAAGCAAAAAAAATTGTAGGCGTTGATTCTTTTTCGAGCAACTTTTAACTGAACTGTTTAAAAAATATCCAGCTGCAAGGCCCGTGGCTGAGCGAACTGCCGAGAAAAAGTTCCTTCGGCACAGCGCTCTTTTCCCCGGTTGGCTAAGTCCGCCTATATGGATTCGTCTACACTTTTGTTCGGCTTTTGCGTAGCGCCTCTCACTATCTTTCTCGATGTTCAGGTGACTTTAACAACGGGCGCTCGTCTTAAGTCTCAACATCCGGCAATGTTCAGGCTATCGACCCGGAGTGACCTTCGGTCGAGCCATTCCTGCGTGATTACGGAGCAGCACCCGCCAACCGGCATGATGACGAGCGCACCTTGAGCATTTCTGCCAATGGTGCCTACTATTTGTACGTGCTCGGTAGCGCGAGATCGGTGCAGCTCTTCTCGGTGTCCATTCAGGCACGGGGTGGCGTAGATGTTCCTTCGCCGGAAAAACATCGGTAAGGTAGGGGTCGAAATTCCAGACCCGCGAGGAGTAGTGATGAGCGAGGCGTTGTCCATCCACCATGACCAGGCTGGTCATCAGTTCGAGACCAGTGTGGACGGTCATCGTGCCTATCTGACCTATATGGATCTGGGGAAACAGACCCTGGATATCTATCGCACCTTCGTGCCCAACGCATTGCGTGGTCGCGGTATTGCGGCAGCCTTGACCGAGAAGGCGCTGGAGTACGCTGACGAAATGGGCTACACCGTCATTCCATCGTGCTCCTACGTCGAACGCTACATGGAGCGTCACCAGCGGCATGCGGCCAAGCTGAGTCAGTGACTTTCAGTCAAACGAATGCACAAAAAAACGCCGGGTTCTACCCGGCGTTTTTTTGTGTGCGCTTTTTGATCAGGCCGTCAGGCGATCAGCTGCGATCGCGTTTAGGCAGCACATCCTTGAGCTTGGCATGCATGCTGCGCAAGGTGTTTTCGGTCGCGGTCCAGTCGATGCAGGCATCGGTGATCGACACGCCGTACTGCAGGTCGGCGAGGTCTTTCGGGATCGCCTGGGCGCCCCAGTTCAGGTGGCTTTCAACCATCAGGCCGATGATCGACTTGTTGCCTTCGAGGATCTGGTTGGCGACGTTTTCCATCACCAGCGGTTGCAGGGCTGGATCCTTGTTGGAGTTGGCGTGGCTGCAATCGACCATGATGTTCGGCTTGATCTTCGCCTTGTTCAGCGCCTGCTCGCAAAGCGCAACGCTGACCGAGTCGTAGTTCGGCTTGCCGTTGCCGCCGCGCAACACCACGTGACCGTAGGCATTGCCCTTGGTCGTCACGATGGAGACGCCACCTTCCTGGTTGATGCCCAGGAAGCGGTGCGGGCTGGAAACCGACTGCAGGGCGTTGATCGCCACGGTCAGGCCGCCATCGGTACCGTTCTTGAAGCCGACGGCCGAGGACAGGCCGGACGCCATTTCACGGTGAGTCTGGGATTCGGTGGTGCGCGCGCCGATGGCCGACCAGCTGATCAGGTCCTGCAGGTACTGCGGGGAGATCGGGTCGAGGGCTTCGGTGGCGGTCGGCAGGCCTTTTTCGGCCAGGTCCAGCAGCAACTGGCGACCGATGTGCAAACCATCCTGGATCTTGAACGAGTCGTCCAGGTAAGGGTCGTTGATCAAGCCTTTCCAGCCGACGGTGGTACGCGGCTTCTCGAAATACACGCGCATGACCAGATACAGGGTATCGGCCACTTCGGCAGCGAGAACCTTCAGGCGCTCGGCATATTCGTGGGCGGCCTTGATGTCGTGGATCGAGCAAGGCCCGATGACGACGAACAGGCGGTGGTCGGTGCCATCCAGAATGTTGCGAATGACTTCGCGACCCTTGGTGACGGTGCGCAGTGCGGCGTCGCTCAGGGGAATATCGCGCTTGAGCTGGTCGGGAGTGATCAGCGTCTCGTTGGAGGCGACGTTTAGGTCGTTGATCGGTAAATCAGCCATCGTTTACTCGTCAGGTCACGGGTGCCGGCCGCCAGCGAACCCGCGCGGCGGAGCACAGCAAATTAAGCGCGTCGGGGAGCCGAACCTTAGCGCGTTACACCGTGGCTCGACAATGGGCAGACGCCGGTTTGGTGGGCTTTCGCAGTCAGTTTCCCTGCCGTGAGGGCCAAACTGATCAAGTACGCCCCTATTCCGGCACAGGTTGCGCAAAAGCCTTGCGCACCGATTCGTGCGAGAACTCGTCGGCATGCTCCTGGACCCATTCGAGCGCCAGGGCCTGAACATCCTGCAAGTCTTCGTGGGTCTCATGCAGGCGGCAGTAGCGTTCGATCTGGCACACCTGCTCACCCATTCGGGCGCTGAACAGCGTTTGTTCGTCGACGAAGGCGATGCCCACCAGATAACCGCGCTTGCGTCGCAGGCACCAGGCGACGTAGCCCAGGTAGCGCATGTCCGGGTTCACGGTCGGCATGCGTACTTCCAGCGCCGTGCCGTAGCGCCACGCGCGGTGATAATTGCAAGCCATGCCCCCGAGGCTGATAGTGTGCAGCTGCCGTCGCGAAATACACTCAGGTTTGAGCAAGGTTAATTCGACAGGCACATCGTCAGGGTGAGGAATGAATCGTCCCATGAACACAGACTCCATGTGTCGGCCATCTGACATTGTTCTCCCCAGTATAGTGGTCGAATTGGAACTGACCGATTTTGACGCCGACCAACGGCTGCTGGCGATGAGCGGTGTTTCGCTGGTTATTTTTACCAGTGTCGGCTGCGCCAGCTGCCGTTTTGCCCGCGAGCAATTGCCGACACTCGATCTGGCCGTCGATCGACTGTGCTGGATCGATGCCGGCAATAACGGCGGGGTGGTCGAGCGTTATCAGGTCTTTCATTTGCCGGCGCTGTTTGTCGTTCGCGACGGCGAATTCTTCGGAGCACTGAAATCGCGCCTGACCGACACAGAGCTCAATCGAGCCGTGCGCCAGGCGTTGAGTCGAACAGCAGAGGAGTTGCCATGATGGGGACAGTTGCCAGGCCGACAATCGGCATTATCGGGACCGGCGCAATCGGCGGGTTCTACGGGGTGATGCTGGCGCGTGCCGGTTTTGATGTGCATTTTCTGCTGCGCAGCGAGTTTTCCGCTGTGGTCGAGCACGGGTTGCAAGTCGATAGCGCGCCCCACGGTGCGCTGAAACTGAACCCGGTACAGGCTTACTCGAAGGCGCAAGACATGCCGCCCTGCGACTGGCTGCTGGTGGGCGCGAAAACCACCAGCAACGCAGATCTGGCACCGGCCATCCTGCAGGCGGCGGCACCGAATGCCAAAGTGCTGCTGTTGCAAAATGGCCTGGACGTGGAAGACAGCCTGCGCGAGTTGCTCCCCGATTCGCTGCATGTGCTCGGCGGGCTCTGCTACATCTGCGTTCATCGCGAGGCGCCGGGCGTCATCACCCATCAGGCGCTGGGCGCGGTGCACGTGGGTTATCACAGCGGTCCCGCCGATGGGCCGACACGCACTGCGATAGTCGAGGAGGGTGTCGGCCTGTTCCGCAGCGCCGGCCTCGATTCCCAGGCCATGGCGAATTTGCACCAGGCGCGCTGGCAAAAACTGGTCTGGAATATCCCTTACAACGGTCTCTCGGTTTTGCTCGGTGCGAGCACCACGCCTTTGATGGCGGATGCCGACAGTCGCGAACTGATCAAGGCGCTGATGGCTGAAGTGGTGCAAGGCGCAATTGCCTGCGGGCACGATGTACCGCCAGGGTATGCCGAGCACCTGTTCATGGTGACCGAAAAAATGCCCGACTACTGGCCGAGCATGTACCACGATTTCCTGCACAAGCGGCCGCTGGAGCTGGCGGCGATCTACGCCCGACCACTGGCGGCCGCCAGGGCCGCGGGATGTGAAATGCCGCGCATCGAGGCCTTGTATCGCAGCTTGAGTTTCATTGATCGACGCAACACCTGAGTCGACCGACCTGAGGGGGGAAGGGCATGCCAAAGGCAATTGACGACAAGTTGGTGCTGGCGATTTCTTCGCGAGCGCTGTTTGATTTGAGCGAAAGCCACAAGGTTTATCTGTCGAGCGGCGTCGAAGCCTACCGGCAGTATCAGATCGAACACGAAGACGAAATCCTTGAGCCCGGCGATGCTTTTCCGTTGGTGCAGAAACTCCTGAACCTCAACAATAGCCTGGGCCGCGCCCGGGTCGAGGTGATTCTGGTGTCGCGCAATAGCGCCGACACCGGGCTGCGAGTATTCAATTCGATCGACCACTACGGACTGGCGATTTCCCGTGCGGCATTCGTCGGCGGGCGTAGTCCGTATCCCTACCTCAAGGCCTTTGGCTGCGATCTGTTTCTCTCGACCCACGCCGAAGACGTACGCAATGCCCTGGACGCCGGATTCGCCGCGGCGACCATCCTGTCTGGCGGTGCCAGTCGTGCGGCCAGCGACGAGCTGCGCATTGCCTTCGACGGAGACGCGGTGCTGTTTTCCGATGAGTCGGAGCGCATTTATCAGGCCGGTGGTCTGGAGGCGTTCCAGGCCAGCGAGCGTGAGGCCGCTCGCGAGCCGTTGCGCGGTGGGCCGTTCAAGGGCTTTCTCGCGGCCCTGAACCTGTTGCAGCGTGAGTTCCCGGAGGACGCCTGTCCGATTCGTACCGCTCTGGTCACGGCGCGATCGGCGCCCGCCCATGAGCGGGTGATTCGTACGTTGCGCGAGTGGGACATCCGTCTCGACGAATCGCTGTTCCTCGGCGGCCTGACCAAGTCCGCCTTTCTCGAAGCCTTCGCGGCCGATGTGTTTTTCGATGATCAGGCCGGCCACTGCGAATTGGCCCGTGAAGTCGTCGCCACCGGTCATGTGCCCCACGGCATAAGCAACGAGCAAAAGGTTTAAGCCCGCCGTTCAATGTGTTGCGCCGGACGTCGTAGTCGCCAAGGCACTGCTAAGCTGAATCAAATCTCCGCCATGTTGGCAGTCGAGGAGGTCATATGATTCGTTCGATGCTGTACGCCACTGACCTTGGCCTGTACGCGCCCGTGGTGATGCAGCATGCCCTGGAGCTGGCCCGGACCTTCAATGCCAGTTTGTACGTTGTGCATGCGGTTGAGCCCATGGGGCTGTTTGCCGAATCGGTGCTGCAAAGTTATCTCGATGAACAGGCGCTGAACGAGTTTCACAGCCAGGGCCTGAATACAGTGATTGCCAGTATCGAGCAGCGGGTGCTCGACAGTTTTCGTGAGGAACTGGGGGATGAAGGGGAGCACGACCTGGAGCGGATTCAGGCGGTAAGGGTGCTGCAGGGCGATCCATCGCAGGTGATTCTGGACCAGGCGCAGAAACTCTCCGTGGATTTGTTGATCGTAGGAAGTCACAGCCACGGTGCGGGTGCGGAAACGCCTTTGGGCCGCACCGCCGCCCGTGTGTTGCAACTGTCCAAGGTGCCGGTCTATCTGGTGCCGCTGGTGCAACGTCGTCGTCAAGGGGACCTCTAGGACCCGAATAATGGCAATCTGATAAAAAAGTTCTAGATTTATTCTTCGAGCCATTAATATAGTTATATATCGTCGCTGATGCCCGTGGCGTCTACCTGCTTTGAGGGATTCATATGAAGCTTCAACAATTGCGCTACATCTGGGAAGTGGCGCACCACGACCTCAACGTTTCCGCTACAGCCCAAAGCCTTTACACCTCTCAACCGGGCATCAGCAAACAGATCCGTCTGCTGGAAGATGAACTGGGCGTCGAAGTCTTTGCCCGCAGTGGCAAGCACTTGACCCGGGTCACCCCGGCCGGTGAGCGCATCATCACCACCGCTGGCGAGATTCTGCGCAAGGTTGAAAGCATCAAGCAGATCGCCCAGGAATTCTCCAACGAGAAGAAAGGCACCCTGTCGATTGCCACCACTCATACCCAGGCGCGTTATGCGTTACCGCCGGTGATCAGCAATTTCATCAAGCAATACCCGGACGTTGCCCTGCATATGCACCAGGGATCGCCGATGCAAATCGCCGAAATGGCCGCTGACGGCACCGTGGATTTCGCCATTGCCACCGAAGCGCTCGAACTGTTCGGTGATCTGGTGATGATGCCGTGCTACCGCTGGAACCGCTGCGTGGTCGTGCCTCAGGGCCACCCGCTGACCAAACTGTCGAAACTGACCCTCGAAGCGCTGGCCGAATACCCGATCGTGACCTACGTGTTCGGTTTTACCGGCCGTTCGAAACTCGACGAAGCGTTCAGCCATCGAGGCCTGACGCCGAAAGTGGTGTTCACCGCGGCCGACGCCGACGTGATCAAGACCTATGTTCGCCTGGGGCTGGGCGTGGGCATCGTGGCGAAAATGGCGGTCGACACCAAACTCGACAGCGACCTGGTCGTACTCGATGCCAGCGAACTGTTCGAGTCCAGCGTGACCAAGATCGGCTTCCGTCGCGGCACCTTCCTGCGTGGCTTTATGTGCGACTTCATCGAGAAGTTCGCGCCGCACCTGACCCGCGAAGTCATGGCCAAGGCCATTCAATGCCACAACAAGCAGGAACTCGAAGAGCTGTTCGAAGGTGTCGAACTGCCAGTCCATTAAGCCCGTTTAAACGACCTCGGTGACAGCGAACTGTTGCCGAGCGCCCGCCACCGTAATTTCCACCTCGTCGCCCTCGAACTTGCCCAGCAGGCTTTTGCCCAGCGGTGAGCGCGGGGTGATGACGGTGATCAGTTGCCCCACCAGGTCGACTTTCAACCCGGCTGCATCAGGGGCGAGGAACAGCCATTGTTCGCGCCCGTTTTCGTCTTCGAGCCCGAGCAGCGCGCCGACTTCGATGCCCCGGCGTTCGTCATACGGGCGCAGGGCCAGGTTCTGGCAGAGGTTCAGTGACTGGCGGATTTCCTCGACCCTCTTGGCTTGCCCTGCCGCGAGATAGGACGCCTCGAGCCCCAAGGTGTCGTATTTGTTCTCGGCAATGTTTTCTTCATGGGTCGCCGTTTCGTAGGCGGTTTGCGCCGCTCGTTCAGCGATGCCGAGATCGATCTGCAGCTTGTCGAGAATCAGTTGCTGGACGGTGTGCTTATTCATGATCAATCGCAGAATTGCAGAACGTTGGCGCGGCTTTTTTCGCTGGGTGCAGTCCGGTCCTGTTGCAGCCAGAACTGACAGTTCGGGTTGGCCAGGTTGCGAGTACTGCTGCGTGCCTGATCGAGCCGTTGTGCCTGCTCGTTCTTGCGCAGGTTTTCTTCATACTGCTCGAACAGCGGACTCTGTGGCGGGATGTCTGGCACCGGTTGAGTCACCACCGGTGGCTTGGCCAATTGCTCCACGGCTGCCGCCACGGGTGCCAATTGTTCGCTGAAAAGCAGGCGTGAAGCGAGCCAGCAGGTCAGCACAATGGCAATGAATCCCAGCCACATGCCGAGGGCGATGCTGCCGGTCAGTTGCAGGGCATTGAGGCTGATCGGGAAGGATCGGCGCGGAGCGGGGCGGTGGGGCATGGTTGCTTCCTGGCGAAAGGGCGCTGGCGAGTGGCGATTGTCGCATGAAGAATAATCGTCGTCGGCTCTTCTGCGCGGGGTAATTTATGCGGACAATCGGCGCCTTTGCCAACGGGAGCCTGGAATGCCTGAACTGAAAACCCGCTGGGATATTTTTTGCACCGTGGTCGACAACTTCGGCGACATCGGCGTGACCTGGCGACTGGCCCGGCAACTGGTGGCCGAACATGGACTGGCGGTGCGTCTATGGGTCGATGATCTGCGAGCGTTCGAGCGCCTGTGTCCGCCAATCGATATCCACGCTGCGCAGCAATGGCAGCAAGGCGTCGAAGTGCGCCAATGGCCAGCCGAGTGGCAACGGACTGAAGCTGCCGATGTGGTGATTGCTGCATTCGCCTGCCAATTGCCGAGCGCCTATATGGACGCCATGGCCGAGCGGGAAAAGACCCCGCTATGGATGAACCTCGACTACCTGAGTGCCGAGGACTGGGTGATCGGCTGTCACGGTTTGCCCTCGGTGAAGTACAAGAACGTACAGAAGTTCTTTTTCTTCCCGGGTTTCCAGAAGGGCACTGGCGGATTGTTGCGTGAGCGCGGATTGCTTGAGCGTCGTCGGCAATTTCAGCAGGACCCGCAAGCTCAAAGAGAATTCCTGCACGGTTTAGGGATTGATCCTGCACCCGGCGCACAGTTGATCTCATTGTTCGCCTACGAAAACACCGGGCTGGCCAGTTGGCTCGATGCGATGGCTGGCGATTCGACAGCCACTCACCTGCTGGTGCCGGAAGGGCGGATTCTCGGCGACGTCGAGCGTTGGCTCGGTGTGCAGGGGTTGGCGGCCGGTGCCGTGCATGTGCGTGACGCCTTGACCGTGCAAGTGCTGCCATTCGTCCGCCAGGACCAATACGACGGGTTGCTGTGGTGCTGCGATTTCAATGCCGTGCGTGGCGAAGATTCCTTTGTGCGCGCTCAATGGGCGGGCCGGCCATTTCTCTGGCACATCTACCGGCAGGAAGAAGATATCCATCTGGACAAGCTCGAGGCCTTCCTCGAACTCTATGTGAAGGGGCTATCGGACCCTGCGCGGGAGGCGATCAGCGGTCTCTGGCGGGCCTGGAACGCCGGTGAAAAAATGCCCGACCACTGGCAATCCACCCGTAAACACTGGCCAGAGCTGGAAAAACACGCCGAGGCGTGGTGTCTGGAACAGGCCTTGCAGGCCGATCTTGCCACGGCGCTGGTACAGTTTTATGGAAATTGGATATGATACGCGGCCTAGATTTTTGTAAATCCCATCCAAATTCGGATATTCGCAATGAAAACTGGTAAAGAACTCAAACCCGGTACCGTGATCCGTATCGACAACGATCCTTGGCTGGTTCAGAAAGCTGAATTCACCAAGTCCGGTCGTAACAGCGCGATCATGAAGACCAAGCTGAAGAACCTGCTGACCGGCTACAAGACCGAAACCGTATACGGTGCGGACGACAAGCTGGACGACGTGATCCTCGACCGTAAGGAAGCGACCCTGTCCTTCATCAGCGGCGACTCCTACACGTTCATGGACACCACCGACTACACCATGTACGAGCTGAACGCCGAAGACATCGAAAGCGTTCTGCCATTCGTGGAAGAAGGCATGACCGACGTTTGCGAAGCCGTGTTCTTCGAAGGCCGTCTGGTTTCCGTAGAGCTGCCGACCACCATCGTGCGTCAGGTTGACTACACCGAAGGTTCCGCTCGCGGCGACACTTCCGGCAAGGTCATGAAGCCTGCCAAACTGAAGAACGGTACCGAGCTGTCGGTTGCTGACTTCATCGAAATCGGCGACATGATCGAGATCGATACCCGCGAAGGTGGTTCCTACAAAGGCCGTGCCAAATAAGCACTGCTTGAGGAATGAAAAAGCCCGACCATTGAGTCGGGCTTTTTTGTGCCGGGTAGAAATGTGCGGGTTGACGCTGAGCCCTGTAGGAGCCCGGCTTGCCGGCGATGGCGTACTCGAGGCCACCATCGCCGGCAAGCCGGGCTCCTACAGAAGAAGGTGTTATTTCTTTAGGTGTTGTTTCAACTCTTCAGACGCCTGCAACATCGCCGAACGCACCGCTGGCACCTGGCTCACCACGTTGAGCAGACCGTAGTCGTGGATCATGCCGTTGTAGCGCACCGAGGTCACCGGCACTCCGGCTTCATCGAGTTTGCGGGCGTAGGCTTCGCCTTCGTCGCGCAACACGTCAGCACCGGCGGTCTGTACCAGTGCTGGCGGCAACCCTTTCAACTGGGCCGTGGTGGCGCGCAGCGGTGAGGCGTAGATCTCGTTACGCTGGTTGGCGTCCGTGGTGTAGTTGTCCCAGAACCACTTCATCGCATTTTTGCTGAGGAAGTACCCTTCGGCAAACTGGTTGTAGGACGCGGTTTCGAAGTTGGCATCCGTCACCGGCCACAGCAACACCTGGAACTTGATCGCCGGGGTTCCCTTGTCCTTGGCCATCAGTGCAACCACGGCCGCCATGTTGCCGCCGACACTGTTGCCGGCTACCGCCAGGCGCTTGCCATCGACGTTGATCTCCTTACCGTGCTCGGCCACCCATTGTGTCGCGGCGTAAGCCTGGTTGATCGCCACCGGGTAATGGGCTTCCGGCGACGGCGTGTAGTTCACGAACACGGCCGCTGCCCCCGAACCCGTCACCAGATCGCGCACCAGCCGCTCGTGGGTCGGGAAGTCCCCCAGTACCCAGCCGCCGCCGTGGAAGAACATGAACACGGGCAGTTCACCCTTGACCCCGGCCGGCCGGACGATGGTCAGGTTCAGCGCTTGGCCATCGACTTGAATGGTCTTCTGGCTGATATCGGCTTTTGGCAGTGTCAGTTTCACCCCGGCCTGCGCGCCCATCAGCACGGCGCGGGCGTCTTTCGGGCTGAGTTGTTCAAGCGGCTTGCCGGTACCGGCATTCAGCACATCGAGGAACGCCTGGGTGTTGTGTTCAACCCCGTCACTTGCGAACGCACCGTTGATCGACAGAGCGAGAAGGGTACCGGTCAAGACTTTGCTGAAAGTGTTCATGTTCGTTTCCTGTTCGGGCCTGGGTAGTCAGCGCTTAGACGGTTACGTGCAGACGCACATCGACGTTGCCACGGGTGGCATTGGAGTACGGGCAGACCTGGTGGGCGGCGTCGACCAGTGCCTGGGCATCGGCTTGTTCAAGACCCGGCAGGCTGATGTGCAGGTCGATGTCCAGGCCGAAACCGCCGGGGATCTGGCCGATGCCGACATGGGCGGTGATCGAAGCGTCGCTCGGGATGCTGCGCTTGGTCTGGCTGGCGACGAATTTCAGGGCGCCGATGAAGCAGGCGGAGTAGCCGGCGGCGAACAGTTGCTCAGGGTTGGTGGCTGCGCCGCCAGCACCGCCGAGTTCTTTCGGCGTGGCGAGTTTGACGTCGAGGATGTTGTCGCTGGAAACCGCACGACCGTCACGGCCACCGGTGGAAGTTGCGATTGCGGTGTAGAGAGTTTGCATGGTGAAAGCCTCGTTCAGGGTTTGATTTGTTTGCGCTAAATGTTTGCGCGCTAAGTAAGTGCGAAATAAATGTATCGCGCTAATGTTTAGTGCGCAAGATAAAAAATGGAATAAATTTGCCAGGAGCGACGAACGGCTAAGCGGGATTGGCTGAAACTATTGAATTAGAGCGGATGGAGGTTTTACAGGCGGCTTTTTTGGGGGGGGGGGCGGGTTCTACGACACCGCACAAAACAACTGTGGGAGCGGGCTTGCTCGCGAAAGCGGTGTGTCAGTGACGTAAATTTCGAATGACACACCGCCTTCGCGAGCAAGCCCGCTCCCACAGGGGATTTGTGGTGGTTTGAAGGCTAGAGGCTGTCCTGCAGGTGACGACGCAGCGCTTGCAGCTCCGTTTGCAAGTTTTGCAGGCGCTCCAGTGTCATCCCGCTGGCACCGAGGATGCATTGGGGAATATCACGCGCCTTGTCGCGCAACGCCCGGCCCTGTTCGGTGAGCTCGACGATCACCACGCGTTCATCTTCGCGGCTGCGGGTTCGGCTGAGCAGGCCTTCGGCTTCCAGGCGCTTGAGCAGCGGCGTCAAGGATCCTGGGTCGGTCAGCAATCGCGTGCTGATTTCGCCTACCGTCAAACCGTCCTTTTCCCACAACACCATCATCGCCAGGTATTGCGGGTAGGTCAGGCCCAGCGCTTGCAGCAGGGGCTTGTAGACCTTGGTCATCATCAGCGAAGTGGAGTGCAGGGCGAAGCAGGCCTGGTTATCCAGCAGCAGGTTGTCGCAGTTGTCCGGGGTGTTGCGCTCGGTGCTCA
Organism: Pseudomonas sp. AP3_22 TE3818; assembly: GCF_053628995.1. Lineage (NCBI taxonomy): Bacteria > Pseudomonadati > Pseudomonadota > Gammaproteobacteria > Pseudomonadales > Pseudomonadaceae > Pseudomonas > Pseudomonas sp. AP3_22 TE3818. The sequence goes on from NZ_JBRJHL010000001.1 coordinate 1,859,313, forward strand.
TGTCGAAGCCTTGATCTGTGGTCTTTGGAATCTAGCGGGCGAATCTTTAATGCGCCAGATAATTTTGATCAGTGCCGTTGCAAATGGGTTTGCAACAGCAGATCCCAGGGCGGCACCGGGCTGAAGCGGGTTTTCAGGTACTCCAGCAACAAGCGGCTACGGGAGTTGGGTTGTTGTTCCAGGCGCAAGGCATAGATGCCGGCGTTTTCCGGTTTTGGCAGGCCGCTGTCGCAGAACAGCGGCAGCAACTCACCCCGCAACAGGTACTCGCTGGCCAGCCAGGTCGGCAGGTGCGCGATACCCAATCCGGCCAATGCGCCGCAGACCAGCGCCTCGGCATTGTTGGCGCTCATGCGTACCCGCGCCGGCCGATGCAACTGCATTTGCCCGTCCCGTTCGAAACGCCAGGCGAAGGGCGGGGCGAGGCCATCCCAATCGAGTCCGTCGTGTTCAATCAGCTGTGACGGATCGGTCGGAACGCCGCGTCGCCGCAAATAATCAGGACTGGCGCAGGCAATGCGCACCATGCTCGCCAGTGGCGTGGCCACCAGTCGGGTGTCGGCCAATTGCCCGGCGCGCAGCACCAGATCGACCTTGCCGAGGTTCTGGCCCTGCATGTCGACGAAACTGTCGATCAGGTGCAGTTGTACATCGAGTCCCGGATAGAGCATGAGGAAATCGGCAATCACCGGTGCCAGGTGCCGGCGCCCGAAGGCTGCTGGCGCATCGATACGAATCAGGCCTTCCGGCGCGCTGCTCAAGGACACGGCCTCGGCCCGGGCCAGGCGCAATTCGGCGACGATCCGCCGTGCTCGCTCGGCGAAGGCCAATCCTGCCGGGGTAGCGCGCACCGCATGCGTACTGCGGATGAACAGCTGACTGCCGACCGCGTTTTCCAGGCTGTCGATACGCCGTGCCACGGCCGAAGGGGTCATCGGGTGACGGCGCGAGGCGGCGGAAAAACTGCCGGTTTCCAGTACGTCGAGGAATAAAGCCAGTTGGTCGGTCAGTTGGTTGGGGTTCATGGCAAGTCTGCGCTTGTGCGAATTTGGCACAGCCATTGTGCGTCGCTGTGCGTTTCCGTGCCATAAGCAACTGCGTAGGATCAATGGCGTGATGTGAGGAGAAATCGGCCGTGATTGAGTTTCTGATGTACCTGGTGTTCGGTGCCGCCCTGGGCACCCTTGGCGGTTTGTTCGGCATCGGCGGTGGCCTGATTGCCATTCCGCTGTTGGGCGTGCTGTTCGGGCTCGACCAGCAGATTGCCCAAGGCACGGCGCTAGTGATGGTCGTGCCGAACGTGATGCTGGCGCTGTGGCGCTACCATCAACGCAACCGGATCGAGCTGCGCCACGCGCTACCGTTGGCCCTCATGGGGTTCTGCTTCGCCTGGCTCGGGTCGATCTGGGCGGTGGGCATCGATGCGCGAACCATGCGCATAGGTTTTGTCGCGTTTCTGATCGCACTGTCGGCGTACAACCTTGTTCGCATGTTCGCCGCATACACCACGGCGGCGTCACAGATGAACTACTCATGGCCCTGGCTGGGCGTGCTGGGCGCTGCATCAGGCACAATGGGCGGTTTGTTCGGCGTGGGTGGCGCGGTGGTGGCGACGCCGGTGTTGACCAGTCTGTTCGGCACCAGCCAGGTGGTTGCGCAGGGATTGTCGTTGGCGCTGGCCTTGCCGAGCACGGGAGTGACGCTGGTGACTTATGCCGTGCACCATCAGGTCAACTGGGGGATCGGCTTACCCTTGGCAGTCGGTGGGCTGATGAGCATCAGTTGGGGCGTGAAGGTTGCCCACGCCTTGCCGGAGCGGCTGCTGCGCGGGCTGTTTTGCGGGTTCCTGGTGTTCTGTGCGGTGACGCTCGTCTTCAAAGTTTGAAGCCATCAATGATGTGGTCGGCCAGGCACTCGGTGATCGGTGACGGGTTATGCAGGTTACGCACGAGCATGATACTGGCCTCGGGCAACAACGGCAGATCCTCGGCTTCACCCAGAATGCGCATGTCCGCGGTGATCAGGCTTTCAAGCTGTGCGGTCACTGCCAGGCCGGCGCTGACCACGGCCATGATCGCCGACAGGCTGTCGCTGTTGTACGCCACCCGGTAATCGCGCCCCCGGGCATCCAGGGCATTGCAGGCCCACTGGCGGCAGAAGCAATCGCTGTTGAACATCGCCAGCGGCAGCGGTGTCTGTTCGTGGGCGCTGTAGCATTGCGCCTCGGCCCAGACAAAACGTTCCTTGCGCAACAACTGGCCGATTTCGCTGCCCGGTTCGCGGGTCACGATGGACAGGTCCAGGTCCTGGCGCATCAACAGCTGTTTCGATGATTCGCAGTGCACTTCGATCTGGATCAGCGGATAGGACTGGGCAAACCGACGCAGAATCCCCGGGAGAAATCGCATCACATAATCGTCCGGCGTGCCGATACGCACCGTGCCGACCATGTCGGGCTCACGCAGGGTATTGAAGACCTCGCTGTGCAGCTTGAGGATCCGCCGCGCATAGCCCAGCAGCACCTGGCCTTCGGCCGTCAGTCGCACCTGCCGTCCGTCGCGCTGGAACAGCTGGCGCTGCAGCACGTCTTCTTCGAGTCGTTTCATCTGCATGCTGACGGCTGACTGGGTGCGGTTGACCAATTCGCCGGCGCGGGTAAAGCCGCCCTGGTCGGCGATGGCGACGAAGGTGCGCAACACTTCGGTATCGATACTCGGGTAGGCCGACATTCATCAATCTCCGAGATATGTGACATCAGAAACATTCGTTGGATTGATCTTAGACCCGGCGCGAGACTGGAGCCATCCAAACGGAGGGCAACAAGATGAAAGGTCAACATGAGTTCCACGGTGCGGAAAAACACTCGATTCACCTGATATCCGATCTGCTGCACAAGGTCGGCCGCTGGTACGAACTGCATCGCGAGCGCGAACTGCTGGCGAGCTTGAGCGACGAAGCACTCAAGGACATCGGCATGAGTCGTGCGGATGTGGAGAACGAGTCAATCAAACCGTTCTGGAGCGACCCGATGCATAAATGATCCGATCAATAAATGATGAATCCCACGCTACACAAACCCCTTACCGGTGAGGTAGGTTGCGAGCAGACAAGGAGATGCCCATGCCCGCAACATTGTCCTTTACCCTCAAACAGGCTCGGCGTCTGGCGCTGGCCGCCCAAGGGTTCAACGGGCGGCAGTCGCCAGCGGCGATCAAGGCAGTTGCGCTCAACCGACTGATCGAACGGCTGGGCATTTTGCAGATCGATTCGGTCAATGCAGTGGTGCGTTCGCACTACCTTCCGCTGTTTTCCCGCCTCGGCCATTATTCCTCGGACTTGCTCGACCAGGCTGCCTGGAGCCAGGGCCGGCGTCGAACACTCTTTGAGTATTGGGGCCATGAAGCCTCGTTGTTGCCTCTTTCCCTGTACCCGCTGATGCGTTGGCGCATGCAGCGAGCGAGCCGTGGCGAAGACATCTATCAGCAACTGGCGCGTTTTGGGCGTGAACAGCAAGACACGATTCGTCGCGTGCTGGCTTCGGTCGAGCAGCAGGGCGCGCTGGGTGCCGGAAGCCTGTCGACCCGTCAGGAGCGTGCCGGGCCCTGGTGGGACTGGAGTGCGGAAAAGCATGCGCTGGAATGGTTGTTCGCTGCCGGTGAAGTGACCGTTGCCGGACGGCGCGGGTTTGAAAGGCTCTACGATTTGCCCGAGCGGGTGATTCCCTCGGCGGTGCTTGCGCAGCCCGTCCTGGATGAAGCTGACGCCCAGCGCGGCCTGTTACGGCATGCGGCAACGGCCTTGGGTGTCGGTACGGAGAAGGACTTGCGTGACTACTTCCGCCTGAGCCCTGCGGACAGTCGTCCACGTTTGGCCGAGTTGGTCGAGGCCGGTGAGTTGCTGACCTGCGAAGTCCAGGGCTGGCGACAACCGGCCTATTGTCTGCCCGAGCCGAAGGTACCGCGCAAAGTTGCGGCCAGTGCCTTGCTCTCGCCATTCGATTCGCTGATCTGGGAGCGCAGCCGTACGGAGCGGCTGTTTGATTTCCGTTATCGGCTGGAAATCTACACGCCGCAGGACAAGCGCGTTTACGGCTATTACGTACTGCCGTTTCTGCACAACGAACGGATTGCCGCACGGGTCGATCTGCGTGCCGAGCGGGCGGCGGGTCGTTTGGCTGTGCATGCGGTGTATGAAGAAGAAACGGGGCTGGATGACGAGGGGATGTTGGCGCTGGCGGCCAATCTTCGGCAGATGGCGGGTTGGCTGGGGCTGGCGCAGGTTCAGTTGAATTGCCCGCGGGCGAGTGCGGCAAGGTTGCGGGTGGCATTTGCACAGATCGGTTGTGATTGAGCCGACGCCATCGCTGGCAAGCCAGCTCCTACAGGGATAAAACTGCTTTTGTAGGAGCTGGCTTGCCAGCGATGGGGCAATGCTATTTACCGCCGAACCTGCTTCAGCGTTTCAGCAATCAAAAACGCCAGTTCCAGCGACTGATCGGCATTCATCCGCGGGTCGCAATGGGTGTGGTAGCGATCCGACAAACCGTCCTCGGTAATGGGCCGCGCACCGCCGATGCACTCGGTAACGTTCTGCCCGGTCATTTCGATATGGATACCGCCGGCATAACTGCCTTCGGCTTCGTGCACCTGGAAGAACTGCTTCACCTCGCCAAGGATCTGCGCGAAGTCGCGGGTCTTGTAGCCGCTGCTGGCCTTGATGGTGTTGCCGTGCATTGGGTCGGAACTCCACAGCACCTGCTTGCCTTCACGCTGGACGGCACGGATCAGTTGCGGCAAGTGATCGCCGACCTTGTTCGCGCCCATCCGTGCGATCAGGTTCAAGCGGCCCGGATCGTTGTTCGGGTTGAGCACGTCGATCAGGCGAATCAGGTCGTCGGGGTTCATGCTCGGGCCGACCTTGACCCCGATCGGGTTGTTCACCCCGCGCAGGAATTCGACGTGGGCGCCGTCGAGTTGGCGGGTGCGGTCGCCGATCCACAGCATGTGCGCCGAGCAATCGTAGTAATCGTTGGTCAGGCTGTCGCGACGCACGAAAGCTTCTTCGTAGTTCAGCAGCAGCGCTTCGTGGGCGGTGAAGAAACTGGTCTCGCGCAGCTGCGGCGAACTGTCCATGCCACAGGCGCGCATGAACGCCAGGGTTTCATCGATGCGATCGGCCAGGTGGCTGTATTTTTCCGCCAGCGCCGAGTTGGCGATGAAGTCCAGGTTCCACTTGTGCACCTGATGCAGATCGGCAAACCCGCCCTGGGCGAACGCGCGCAGCAGGTTCAGGGTGGCGGTGGACTGGTGATAGGACTGCAACAGGCGCTCGGGGTCGGGTACGCGGCTTTTTTCGTCGAAACCGATGCCATTGACGATGTCGCCACGGTAGGCGGGCAGCGTCACGCCATCGATGGTTTCGTCGTTGGCCGAACGCGGCTTGGCGAACTGCCCGGCCATGCGCCCGACCTTGACCACCGGACAGCCGGCGGCAAAAGTCATCACGATGGCCATCTGCAGCAACACCTTGAAGGTGTCGCGGATTTTCGCCGCGGAGAATTCGGCGAAGCTTTCGGCGCAGTCGCCACCCTGTAACAGAAACGCGCGGCCCTGGGTCACTTCGGCAAACTGACGGCGCAACTCACGGGCTTCACCGGCAAACACCAGCGGCGGATAGCTGGCCAGGGTCTGCTCGACCTGCTGCAAATGCGCGGCGTCGGGGTATCGGGGTTGTTGCTGGATCGGCAGGGCGCGCCAGCTGTCAGGGCTCCAGGGTTGGCTCATCACGGTCTCTAGTTTTTTCGCTCGGACGCCCATGTTATCAGCAAATTAGTGCGTGACCTGTTCCCGTCGCATCGCTGACAATCTCGCCTTTGCCGCTCTCTACACGCGGTGTTATTGCGTTGCCGGCCCCGGTGACGGTCAGGAGATGAAATGACTGAGGAACGCGTCGAGCATCTGCTCGCCGAGGTACAGGACGAGTTCGGTGTGATTCGTGTGCTGGAAGTGGCCGATTACCGTTTTCTCGAGTTCGGTGATGCCATCGAGCAAAGCTGCGTGTTCACCGCCGATCCGAGCTGGCTCGAGTACGACTATACCCGGGCGATGCTGATCGGCGCGCTGTGCCATGAACAACCGGAAAGCGCACTGTTTCTCGGTCTCGGCGCCGGTACGCTGACCCAGGCCTGCCTCAAGTTCCTGCCGCTGGAAGATGTCGAGGCCATCGAGCTGCGCCCGGACGTGCCGCGCCTGGCCATTGAATATCTGGGGCTGGATGACGATCCACGCCTGTACATCCGCGTTGGCGATGCGCTGGAGTTGCTGGATACCGCCGAATCGGCGGACCTGATTTTCGTCGACCTTTATACCGATGTCGGCCCGGGTGTCGGGCACCTGGCCTGGAGCTTTCTGGAAAACTGCCAGAAGCGATTGAATCCGGGTGGCTGGCTGGTGATCAATCAGTGGGCGACCGACGATGGCAAACCCCTGGGCGCCGCCTTGTTGCGCGGTTTGTATCACCGACATTATTGGGAGCTGCCGGTGAAGGAGGGCAACGTGATTCTGATCGTGCCGTCGGAGCTGGATCAGGAACTGGACATGGACGGCTTGATCGCCCGTGCCGAAACGCTGGCGCCGCGCCTGGGGTATTCGTTGCAGTCGTTGATCAAGGCGATTCGCCCGGCGACCTGATTAATTAATTGTCTGGACGGGCCCCTTCGCGGGCAAGCCCGCTCCCACAGTGGATCTTTGGAGCTCGCCGGACTCTGTGGGAGCGGGCTTGCCCGCGAAAGGGCCATCAAAGCCAATGTAAAAATCAAAGCCCTTTGAAGACCCCAGGCCGCCGCTCCACCATCGACCGCACGCCTTCCTTGACGTCCTCACTCGCCATCAACTTTTTCACCAGTGCGGACAACGCCTGTGCCGCTGCGGTTTCCCCTTCATAGCGGGCCTGTCGCGCAGACATCAGTGTCGCTTGAACGCCAAGCGGTGCCTGGCGAGCGATTCGCTCGGCCAGTTCAATTGCCCGGGGCAGCAAATCCTCGCTGGCCATGACTTCCTGCACCAATCCCAGGTGCAAGGCGTCATGGGCGTCGAATTCATCACCGGTCAGCAACCAGCGCATGGCGTTACCCCAACCTGAGACTTGATGCAGGCGCAGGGTTGCACCGCCGAACGGGAAGATCCCGCGTTGCACTTCCATCTGCGCGAACCGGGTGTTGCTGGCGCACAGGTTGATGTCGGCGGCGAGCATCAGCTCGATGCCGATGGTCAGGCAATAACCCTGGGCGGCGACAATCACCGGTTTGCTGACCCTGGGGCCGGCAAACACCGCCCACGGATCACAGCCGCCGGGTGGAACCTGCCAGCCATCTGTCAGTGTGACGCTGGCATTCACCAGATCGAGCCCGGCGGTAAAGTGCTCGCCATGAGCGAACACCACCGCCACGCGCGCTTCGCTGTCGGCCTCGAATTCGCCATAGGCCAGGCTCAGCGCGTTGAGCAGATCAAGATCGAAGGCGTTGCGCTTGGCCACCCGATCCAGACCGATCATGAACACATGGCCGCGCCGTTCGCGGCTGACTCGACTGGAGCTGGGCTGATTCATGGAGCGGTCCTCGGGGGTGGGAAAGGCGTGCGGGGACCTGCGGTCTGCACGGTAAAGGGTGAACCGTTTTAGCGCCATCACCCGAAAGGCCGGGCCTTTGAAAAATAGACGGCTGACCGATTATTCGCAAAGCCTGTGACACAACGGTGTATCCGGTGGATTTCCGATAAAAAAAGCTCCCTTTTTTAACGAATTCCGGTATAGTGCGCGCCGGCCTTTAACCGGGCCGCGTTTAGGTAGCGCAATTCCCCGAAGCCAGCTTCGGCTGCACGTCCGCCCAGCGGACTCTTCCTTGACGATTCTTTTCATTCATTCGTTTTCGCAAATCCCCGCCGACAAAGCTGCCAGGGCGACTCTTGAGTCTCAACACGGCATGTGCAGCTTTGGAGCATGGGTCTTTGCGGATGCACTTAGAGGCAGACCCATGACCCAGGAAATCGGCGGCTTCGCCGCTCTTGAACTTCATCCAAATATTGTCGCTGCAGTAGTCGCTACCGGCTATGAAGAGCCTTCGGCCATTCAGCAGCAGTCGATCCCGATCATTCTCGCCGGTCACGATATGATTGGTCAGGCGCAAACCGGTACCGGTAAAACCGCTGCCTTTGCCCTGCCAATTCTGCACCGCATTGATCCGTCCAAGCGCGAGCCGCAAGCTCTGATCCTGGCCCCAACTCGTGAGTTGGCGCTACAAGTTGCAACCGCTTTCGAAACCTACGCCAAGCAAATGCCGGGCGTGACTGTTGTGGCTGTCTACGGCGGCGCGCCGATGGGCCCACAACTGAAAGCAATCCGTAATGGCGCACAAATCGTTGTCGCCACTCCGGGCCGTCTGTGCGACCACCTGCGTCGCGACGAAAAAGTACTGGCGACCGTGAACCACCTGGTTCTCGACGAAGCCGACGAAATGCTCAAGCTGGGCTTCATGGACGACCTGGAAGTCATCTTCAAGGCCATGCCGGAAACCCGTCAGACCGTACTGTTCTCGGCCACCCTGCCTCAGTCGATCCGTGCCATCGCCGAACGCCACCTGCGCGATCCGAAGCACGTCAAGATTCAGAGCAAGACCCAGACCGTTACCGCGATCGAGCAGGCTCACCTGCTGGTTCACGCTGACCAGAAGACTTCGGCCGTTCTCAGCTTGCTGGAAGTGGAAGATTTCGACGCCCTGATCATGTTCGTGCGCACCAAGCAAGCGACCCTGGACCTGGCCAGTGCCCTGGAAGCCAAAGGCTACAAAGCCGCTGCGCTGAACGGTGACATCGCCCAGAACCAGCGTGAGCGCGTGATCGACTCCCTCAAGGATGGCCGCCTGGACATCGTTGTGGCGACCGACGTTGCCGCTCGTGGCCTGGACGTTCCGCGCATCACTCACGTGTTCAACGTTGACATGCCGTACGATCCGGAGTCCTACGTTCACCGTATCGGCCGTACCGGCCGTGCCGGTCGCGAAGGCCGTGCACTGTTGCTGGTGACTCCGCGTGAGCGCCGCATGCTGCAAGTGATCGAGCGTGTAACCGGTCAGAAGGTTGCTGAAGTTCGCCTGCCGGACGCTCAAGCCGTTCTGGATGCGCGCATCAAGAAACTGACCAACAGCCTGTCGCCGCTGGTGGCCGAGGCCGAATCGACCCACGGTGATCTGCTTGATCGCCTGACCGCCGACATCGGTTGCAGCCCGCGTGCCCTGGCCGCAGCCCTGCTGCGCAAGGCAACCAACGGTCAAGCGCTGAACCTGGCCGCTATCGAGAAAGAGCGTCCACTGGTGCCGAACAATGCACCGCGTGGCGATCGTCCAGAGCGTTCCGGTGATCGTCCTGAGCGTGGCGACCGCGAGCGTCGTGCTCCGATGCCACTGGGCGAAGGCCGTGCACGTTGCCGTACCGCGCTGGGCGCGCGTGACGGTATCGCTGCCAAGAACCTGCTGGGCGCCATCCTCAACGAAGGTGGTCTGGCGCGTGAAGCGATCGGTCGCATCCAGGTGCGTGACAGCTTCAGCCTTGTCGAGCTGCCGGAAGATGGTCTGGAGAAGTTGCTGACCAAGCTGAAGGACACTCGCGTTGCTGGTAAGCAGTTGAAGCTGCGTCGCTACCGCGAAGATTGATCCGCTTTCGGGCTGATTGATCGAAGATGAAAAATCCCCGACTGGTTCGGGGATTTTTTTTGCCTGTCGTCAAGACTTGGCTGGTGAGCGGCGGTGGCCCATTCGCGAGCAAGCCCGCTCCCACACTTGATTTGTGAACGACACAGAACCAATGTGGGAGCGGGCTTGCTCGCGAAGGCCGCGACGCGGTCTGTCTGTCAGCCGAAGCGGTAAATGTCCATGCCCAGCGCACCCATGGTGAACCCTTGGTGAGCAACGCTGAACTGCCCCCCGGCAGCGCGGGCAAAGTACAACGGCAACAAGTGCTCATCACTCGGATGATTGCGTACAGCGTTTGGCGCCTGTGCGCGATAGTCGTGCAGCGCGGCTTCGTCGTTCGCTGCGAGTTTCTCGATCATCCAGTCGCGGAACGCCTGGGCCCAAGGCTCAACGCTCTCGGGGCCGGCATGCCAGTCCAGTTCCCGCAGGTTGTGAGTGATGCTGCCGGAGCCGATCAGCAGCACGCCGTGCTCGCGCAGGCTGGCCAGCGCGTGGCCAACGCGGGTCTGCAGAGCGGGGCCGCCACGGGTGGGCAGCGAAACCTGAACAATCGGGATGTCTGCTTGCGGGTACATCAGCGATAAAGGCACCCAGACGCCATGGTCGAAAGGCCGATTGCTGTCGATACGCGCAAGCAAGCCAGCGGTTTTCAATAACTCGGCAACCTCTGCGGCGAGTCGTGGATCGCCGGGTGCCGGGTACTCGACCTCGAAAAGGGCCTTGGGGAAGCCGCCGAAGTCATGCCAGGTTTCCGGTTGTGGGTTACCGCTGACCAACAGCTCATTGCTTTCCCAGTGCGCAGAAACAATCACGATGGCCTTGGGTCTGGGTATCTCGGCAGCCAGGCGGGCGAGTGCCGGCCCGCTGGCGCCGGGCTCCAGGGCGAGCATCGGGGAGCCGTGGGATATGTACAGGCTGGGGAACATGAATGAGCTCCTGAGAGTTAAGATGCAACATCTTCAGTCAGATCATTAATCTAAATCTAATATAAGTTTTAGGGTGTTTTGATCGAATTTTCGGGGTTATTTATGCAGCCGGAGTTTTGGCACAAGAAATGGGCGGCGAATCAGATCGGCTTTCACCTGCCGCAGGTGAACCCTTATCTGAAACGGTTCTGGCCAGCGTTAAGCCTTGAAGAGGGGGCACGCGTGTTGGTGCCGTTATGTGGAAAAAGCCTGGATTTGCTTTGGCTCGCCCATCAGGGCCATGAGGTCCTGGGAATCGAGCTGTCGGAAAAAGCCATCGAGGAGTTTTTCAGCGAGCATGGCTTTGATCCGGCCGTCAGTGAGCAGGGGCCTTTCAAGGTCTATCGGGCAGGTTCCATCGAGCTGTGGTGTGGAAATTTCTTTGAGCTGACGGCCGGTGACACGGCTGATTGCTCAGCGCTCTATGATCGCGCCGCGTTGATTGCGTTGCCGCCGAAGATGCGTGAGCAATATGCCGCGCACCTGAATCGGATTCTGCCGAAAGAGTGTCGCGGATTATTGATCACGTTGGACTATGACCAGGTACAGATGGACGGACCGCCGTTTGCCGTGCTCGATGATGAGGTGCAGCGATTGTTGGGCGGGTCATGGTCGCTGAAGGTGCTGGAGGATCAGGACGTACTGAGTGAGAGCGGGAAGTTCCTGGAGGCGGGTGTGACGCGACTTGAGGAGCGGGTGTATCGGGTTTCCAGTCGGTAGGAACGGTTAGCTGCACTGGCCCCTTCGCGAGCAAGTCGGATCGCCGCACCGCCGCTCCCACATTTGACCGCGATCCCCTGTGGGAGCGGGCTTGCCCGCGAAGAGGCCTGAAACACACCGAAGTATTCAAGCAGACAAAAAAGGCCCGCATCGCTGCGGGCCTTTTAATTTGCGGTGGAACCTCTTAGCCGCGGCGACGAGCCAGGGCGTCGATGCGTTCTTCCAGTGGCGGATGGCTCATGAACATGCGAGCGAACCCTTGCTTGATGCCACCATTGATGCCGAAGGCGTTCAGGGTATCGGGCATGTGCACCGGCAGGCCTTGTTCCGCCCGCAGGCGTTGCAGGGCGCCAATCATCGCGGCAGTGCCGGCCAGGTTTGCACCGGCTTCGTCGGCACGGAATTCGCGCTTGCGCGAGAACCACATGACGATGGCGCTGGCCAGGATGCCCAGAACCAGTTCGGCGAAGATGGTCGCCACGTAGTAGGCAATACCTTGGCCTTCTTCGTTCTTGAAGATCACCTTGTCGACGAAATTGCCGATGATCCGGGCGAAGAACATCACGAAGGTGTTCACCACGCCCTGGATCAGCGCCAGGGTAACCATGTCGCCATTGGCCACGTGGCCGATTTCGTGGGCCAGGACGGCTTTCACTTCATCGGGCGAAAAGCGCTCGAGCAAGCCCTGGCTCACGGCGACCAGTGCGTCGTTCTTGTTCCAGCCGGTGGCGAAGGCGTTCGCCTCGTAGGCAGGGAATATGCCGACTTCGGGCATCTTGATCCCGGCTTCGCGGGACAGTTGCTCGACGGTTTGCAGCAGCCATTGCTCGTGACGGGTGCGTGGCTGGGTGATGATTTGGGTGCTGGTGCTCATCTTCGCCATCCATTTGGAGATGAACAGCGAGAACAGTGAACCGGCGAAACCAAAGACCGCACAGAAAATCAGCAGCTGATTGAGGTTGAGGTCAACCCCGTTGGCCGCCATGAACCCGTTGAAGCCGAAAAGGCTCAGGGTGATGCTGGCAATCAGCACGACCGCCAGGTTAGTGGCCAAGAACAGCAGGATGCGCATCATGGTTGTAGAAATCTCCTCATGCTAAAGATGTAGCGTACTGCGGGGTATATAAGGTGCTGCACCGGGGTATTCAACCGGGTGACTATTTCAAACTGTGTCCTACGGCAATAGTTTAGCTGCTTGCAGGGCATTTCCGACGCGAATGCAGGAAGTGTTTGTCAGTCAATTCATGTCGAAGGCCCCGCCTTTGTTAGGCGCGAGCAGGCACGGCGTTGTCCGGCAGCGGGCAAGACGACTGCCAGTGACGCAATGCAAACAAATGTTGCCGGATGAAAATCACCGTGCGACGCGCAGGCGTATCGCACGGTAATGGCTCGCTTACTGGCGGTAGGACTTGAGGAAGCCGCCGATGCGTCCGATGGCCATCTCCAGGTCATCGACACGTGGCAGGGTCACGACGCGGAAGTGGTCTGGCCATGGCCAGTTGAATGCGGTGCCTTGAACCACCAGCAGCTTTTCGGAGAGCAGCAGGTCGAGGACGAATTTCTCGTCGTTGTGGATCGGGCAGACTTTCGGGTCGATGCGCGGGAATGCGTACAGCGCGCCCATCGGCTTGACGCAGCTCACGCCCGGAATGTCATTGAGCAATTCCCAGGTGCGGTTACGCTGTTCGAGCAAGCGACCTTGCGGCAGCACCAGGTCATTGATGCTCTGGTAGCCACCCAGGGCGGTCTGGATCGCATGCTGGCTCGGCACGTTGGCGCACAGGCGCATGTTCGCCAGCATGTCGATGCCTTCGATGTAGCTCTGGGCGTGGTGTTTCGGACCGGAAATGGCGATCCAGCCGGAGCGGAAACCGGCCACGCGATAGGACTTGGACAGACCGTTGAAGGTCAGGCACAGCAGGTCCGGCGCCAGGGAGGCGGTGCAAATGTGCACGGCATCGTCGTAGAGGATCTTGTCGTAGATCTCGTCGGAGAACACCACCAGGTTGTGCTGGCGGGCCAGTTCCAGCATGCCCAGCAGCACTTCCTTCGAATACACAGCGCCAGTCGGGTTGTTCGGGTTGATGATCACCAGGGCCTTGGTGTTCGGGGTGATCTTGGCCTTGATGTCGGCCAGGTCCGGCCACCAGTTGGCTTGCTCGTCGCACAGGTAATGCACCGGATTGCCGCCGGACAGGCTCACGGCGGCGGTCCATAGCGGGTAGTCAGGCGCAGGCACCAGCACTTCGTCGCCATTGTTGAGCAGGGCCTGCATCGACATCACGATCAGTTCGGAAACACCATTGCCCAGGTAGATGTCTTCAATGCCGACGCCTTCTACCTGCTTTTGCTGGTAATACTGCATCACAGCCTTGCGCGCACTGAACAGGCCCTTGGAGTCGCTATAGCCCTGGGCGGTCGGCAGGTTGCGGATCACGTCCTGGAGGATTTCATCCGGCGCTTCGAAACCAAAAGGTGCCGGGTTGCCGATGTTCAGCTTGAGGATGCGATGGCCTTCCTCTTCCAGGCGCTTGGCGTGCTTGAGCACCGGGCCGCGAATGTCGTAGCAGACGTTGGCGAGCTTGTTCGATTTGCTGACCTGCATGGCGATGTGTTCCCGAAAATGAACGATCCAGACGGCGTTTGGACAGCCGTGCTGGGAATCCTGCGTATTCACACAGGCCCGGCGCCTTGAGATGCAGCACCCATATTTCCGTTTGAATGCGCGTGGTCTGGCTGCCAGACTGGCGTTTGACGAGGCGCAATCATACGTGCCGCCCGATCCGTGGAAAAGGTACAGATCGGGCTTTTTCAGCCGCTGAGGTGTGATGATGGAAAAGTTGGAAAAAACCCTGGAAGAATGGAAGGCGATGCTCGATCCAGAGCAGTACAACGTGTGCCGCCTCAAAGGCACCGAACGTCCGTTTTCCGGTAAATACAACGCCACCAAAACCGACGGTGTCTACCACTGCATCTGCTGTAGCGAACCGCTGTTCGACTCCAGGACCAAATTCGATTCCGGCTGCGGCTGGCCGAGTTTCTACGCGCCGATCGGCGACAGCGCCATGACCGAGATCCGTGATGTCAGCCACGGCATGATCCGCACCGAAGTGGTCTGCGCCAAATGCGACGCGCACCTGGGGCATGTTTTCCCTGATGGTCCGCCGCCGACGGGCCTGCGTTATTGCATCAACTCGGTGTGCCTGGACCTCGTTCCACGCGAGTAATGCGAGCCCTGTAGGAGCTGGCTTGCCAGCGATAGCGTCCTCAAGTGCAATGTAAATTTCGAGGGCCTCATCGCTGGCAAGCCAACTCCTACAGAAAATCTGTATGGAGGAAATCAATTATTTAAATTGCACACAATTCAATTGCTCGCTATTTTGTTGTCTCTGGCATTCACTCGGAACCTCAAACATGAGCGACAACCTGCTGAGCATCCCATGCACCACCATCAAGGGAGAGCAAAAGACCCTGGCGGATTTCGCCGGCAAGGCCGTGCTGGTGGTCAATACGGCCAGCAAGTGCGGTTTCACCCCGCAGTACAAAGGCCTGGAGGAGTTGTGGCAGACCTACAAGGACCAGGGCCTGGTGGTGCTCGGTTTTCCCTGCAATCAGTTCGGCAAGCAAGAGCCGGGCAATGAAGGGGCGATCTCCGAATTCTGCGAGCTGAACTTCGGTGTCAGCTTCCCGCTGTTCAAAAAGATCGAAGTCAACGGCGCCGGCGCCCATCCCTTGTTCGTGCAGTTGAAAAAGCGCGCTCCGGGTGTGCTGGGTTCCCAGGGCATCAAGTGGAACTTCACCAAGTTCCTGATCGGCAAGGACGGGCAACTGGTCAAGCGCTTCGCCCCGGCGACCAAGCCGCAGGACCTGACCCGCGAGATCGAAGCCCTGCTCAAATGAACACCTTGTCCGTCGATTCCCTGAAGCTCGACAGCCAGCTGTGTTTCAAGCTGTACGCAGCTTCCCGTGCGGTCATTCGCGCCTACAAGCCAATGCTCGATCAGTTGGGCCTGACTTACCCTCAGTACCTGGCGATGCTGGTGCTGTGGGAGTGGCAGGAAGCAGCCCCCGAGCAACCGACCGTGAAGGCACTGGGTGAGCGTCTGGCCCTGGATTCCGGCACGTTGACCCCCTTGCTCAAGCGCCTCGAACAACTGCAACTGGTGCAGCGTCAGCGTTCGGCGCGCGATGAGCGAGAAGTGCACCTGAGCCTGTCGCCAGCCGGAACGGCCTTGCGCGATCAGGTCGGGCCACTCAAGGCGCGGTTGTTGTGCGACAGTGGGGTCGACCTGAATCGTCTCAACGACTTGCGCGATGGTCTCGACCACCTGTTGGGACAGATCAGGACGCTGTCGTAGCGGGGATCCACAAGTCCAGCAGGGCGGCCAGTTCTTCGCGCCGGAAGGGTTTGGCCAGGTAGTCGCTCATGCCCGCGGCACGACAGCGTTCGCGCTCCTCCGACATGGCGTTGGCCGTCAGGGCGACGATGGGCAGTTGGGGCCAGCGTCCGCTGCGGCGGATCTGCCGGCTGGCTTCATAGCCATCCATCACCGGCATGTTGCAGTCCATCAGCACCAGGTCGAACTCCCGTTGTTCGAGTTGATCCAGGGCCTCGCCACCATGGGCCGCGGTGGTGACCTCGCAGCCGAGTTTGCCGAGCATGCCCTTGGCCACCAGTTGGTTCACCGGATTATCTTCCACCAGCAGCACGCGCCCGCGGCGTAGCGGGCATTGCGTTTCGTGCCGGACATCGTTGATCGGGTGGATTTCCGGTTGCAGGATCCGTCGCAAGCTCTGATACAGCGTATTGCGCGCCAGGGGGCGTGCCTGTTGTTGCAAGGGGGCGAGGGCGTTTACCTCTTCGCCGGGCATGAAATTGCCATACGCGGTGATCAGCAGGATCGGCGCGCTGAGGGCGGGGCGCAAATTGAACAGGCATTCGGGGCAGTCGGTGATGAGCACGTCGGCTGCCAGGCCAAGCAGTGAGTCATCCATGGAGCGCCGTTCATAGTCCAGCCCCCAGCCAGGCAACAGGCTGTTCAGCAGTTCGCCCAGCCCGCTGCTGGCGGCCGTGATGGCGACGACTTTGCCATTGAGCGCAACAGCAGGCATTGCGCGGGTATGGCTGGGTAATGGCAGATCGGCGCAGAACTGACTGCCAAAACCCGCTTCGGAGCTGATCGTCAGGCGCCCTTGCATGGCTTCGCAAAGGTTGTAGGTCAGCGCCAGGCCCAGCCCGGTGCCGCCAAATTGGCGGGTAATACCGGCACCGGCCTGGGTGAAAGGCTGGAAGATCCTGGCCTGGGCTTCCTGAGGGATGCCGATGCCGGTGTCGCACACTTCGATTCTGACGCCGTCCCCGAACGTCGACAGGCGTACGTCGACACGCCCGAAACGGGTGAACTTGAGGGCGTTGGACAGCAGGTTGCTGACGATCTGCCGCACCCGGGTCGGATCGCCGAGCACCAGTGCCGGGAAATGCGGATCGATCAGGCAGGTCAGTTCGACGCTGGGGGCGGCGTTCTGCGACAACAGGTTGGCGGTGTCCTCGATCAGCGAACCGAGGTCGAAGGGGATGTGTTCGAGTTCAAGTTGACCGGCATCGAACTTCGACAAATCGAGGATATCGTTGAGCAGTTCCACCAGTACCTTGCCCGAGTCATGGGCGATCGACAGCTGTTGCTGTTGTTCGGCATTCAGCGGTCCGTCGAGGGACAGCGCGATCATCCCGAGCAAGCCATTGAGGGGCGTGCGGATTTCATGGCTCATGTTGGCCAGGAACACCGAGCGGGCTTCGGCCATGTCGAGGGCGGTACTGCGCGCGGCTTCCAGTTCCTCGTTGGATTGGCTCAGCCGGGCGTTGATTGCCTTGAGTTCGGCGGTGCGGGCCGAGACGATGTTTTCCAGTTGGCCAAGATATTCGGTCAGGCGGTTTTCCGCGTTGCGCCGCTGCTGGATTTCGGTGGCGATGTTTTTGAATTGCTGGTTGGCAACCTTGACCAGTACACCGATCTCATCGTTGGCGTGCCCCGCGGGACACTCCAGCGACGTCGGTTCGGTGTTGCCCGGGTCGCGACCGCTGAGCTCTCGGATCACCCGCACCAGGGGTTTGGTCAGCATCACATAGAACAGCGCCAGCAGGATGCCGGACAGCAGCAGGCTGCGGGCGAAGCCATTGATCAGGGTCACTTCGGCCCGGCGCAGGAACCGGTTGCCGAAGGCGTAGGTATCGACCTTCAGCCGCAGCGTACCCAGGGATTCGTTGGGTAAATGATCCAGGTAAAGCCGGTCTTCGAACTGTCGGCTGGCACCGAACAGGAAGTCACTGAGCATCCGGTAGCCGTTTTGCACCTCGGGTCGCTTGGCGTTGGCCAGCACGGTGCCGTTGTTGTCGGTCAGTTTCGCGCCGATGATCGCCGGCGAGCGCAGCAGGCCCTGGGTCAGTTCCTTGGCGAGTTCGGCGTCGATGTTGTAGGCGATTCGCGAAGCCGGGTTGTGGCTGATTTCCAGTAATGAAAGGATTTCACGATTGATGGAGGCGTCTTCACTGGCATAATCGATGCCTATTTGCAGCAGGCTGAGCAGCGTGCCCAGAATGAAACCGACCAGCACGGTAAGCCGGGCTTGCTTGAATGACAGCCGGTTGGTGAATTTGATGTCCATGGGAGGGTGAACCACTTCCGTTTCCTTTCGCTGCTCAAGCATAGTCGATCATGCCTGCCTGTTGATGTTCTCGCGAGGCCTGTACCGCGGGGGCAGCCGCTTGTGTGACGCTGTGTTTCGTCGCTGTATCACCATCATTACTGTGAACGTGCCCGAGGAGAAGTCGTGGATTCCCGATTGAATGCTTTTCTTGAACGCGCCGATGCCGTTCTGGCCCGTATCGAGCCGTTGCTGCCGGCACCCCGGCCAGCCATCGACTGGACGCAATGCCTGGCCGCGCGCTGGCAGCGTGAGTCTCGCGGCGGTTATCTGATGCCGCTGCAGGTCAGCCTCGACATGCGCCTGTCGGACCTGATCGGCGTCGACCGACAAGTTGAGCAGCTTGGGCGCAACACCCAACAGTTCCTCGATGGCATGCCCGCCAACCACGCCTTGCTCTGGGGCTCGCGCGGCACCGGCAAGTCGTCGCTGGTGCGCGCCTTGTTGGCCGAGCACGCTCAAGCCGGTTTGCGTCTGATCGAGATTGAACGCGATCACCTGGCAGACCTGCCGCGCGTGGTCGAACAGATCGGCAAACTGCCCCAGCGCTTCGTGCTGTTTTGCGATGACCTCTCGTTCGAGTCGGGCGAGGGCGATTACCGGGTGCTCAAAAGCGTACTCGATGGCTCGCTGGAACAGGCGCCGGACAACGTCTTGCTGTACGCCACGTCGAACCGTCGCCACCTGGTGCCGGAAAAGGAAAGTGACAACGAGAACTGGAAGCGGGTCGACGGTGAGCTGCATCCGAGCGAGGCGGTGGAAGACAAGATCGCGCTGTCGGACCGCTTCGGCCTGTGGCTATCGTTCTATCCGTTTACCCAGGAACACTTCCTCAACGTCGTCGAGCACTGGATCGGCCAGTTGGCCGGTAAAGCCGGACTGGCATGGCAACGCAACGAAGAGCTGGACATCCTGGCGGTACGCTGGGCCATCGGCAGAGGCAATCGCAATGGACGTTGCGCTTATCAATTTGCCCGTTACTGGGTCGGGCTGAAACTGTTGGAGCACAAGGCATGATCGATTTACAAAAGAGCGGCCAGGGCCTCGAAGGTTACGGCATGCTGCACGCGCAGCTTGAGTCCTTGCTGGCGGACGAGCGGGATTTCATCGCCAATGCCGCGCAGTTCTCGGCGTTTCTGTTCAATCAGCTCGATGACCTGAACTGGGCCGGTTTCTACCTCAACCGCAATGAAGAACTGGTGCTGGGTCCGTTTCAGGGGCAGATCGCTTGCGTGCGGATTCCGTTCGGGCGTGGCGTCTGCGGAACGGCAGCCGCTACCTTGCAGACCCAGTTGGTCGAAGATGTGCACGCGTTCCCCGGTCACATTGCCTGTGACAGCGCCTCGAACAGCGAACTGGTGGTGCCGTTGGTCAAGGACGGCCGATTGATCGGCGTGCTCGACCTCGACAGCCCGAAACTGGCGCGGTTCACCCCGCAGGACCAGGCCGGGATCGAGCAAATGGCGGCGATTTTCCTGCGCCTGACCGACTGCTGATCAAGACGCCAGGCCGGCCTTGGCCAGCAGGCCCGATGCGTCCACCGCATCGATCTGCGCAGGGTCGAGGAAGCGCCTGGCGTACTGCAAATAGATCTGTGCCCTGATGAACAGACCGAACAGTTCCGGGTCGATGTGGGCATCACGGCACATGAACGCCATAATGCCCAGCGCCTCGCTCAAGGTCTTGGCTTTTTTGTAGGGGCGGTCGGCGGCCGTCAGCGCTTCGAAAATATCGGCAATCGCCATCATGCGCGCCGGCAGGCTCATGTCTTCTCGCTTCAAGCGTTTCGGATAACCACTGCCGTCCATTTTTTCGTGATGCCCGCCGGCTATTTCCGCGACGCTGCGCAGGTGCCCGGGAAACGGCAGATGGTTGAGCATCAGGATCGTCTGAACAATGTGGTGATTGATGACATAACGCTCCTCGCTCGTCAGGGTGCCCCGCACAATGCTCAGGTTGTACAGCTCTCCCCGATTGTATTTGTGGGGCGGAACGTCGAGTTTGAAGCCCAGGGGGTTATCTTGCGGTATCACTTCGTTTTCGCTGCGTTCGAGCAGGTGCTCGGGTTTGTCCGCCAGTAAGGGTTCGCTGACGGGCAGGGTGGGGGCGGGCGTTCGGGCCTGACGCCGGTTCTCTTCCCAGGACACGCCAAGCCGGTCATCCAGGGTCCGGGTCCAGGTGCGTTCAGCCACCTTGCGCAGGCGTTGCAGATCAGCGTCGGCCATGGCTTCGCCACCCAGATTACAACGGGCAATGAAGGCGAAATCATCATCCAGTCCGGCCAGGCTGGCATCACGCCGTTCTGCCAGCGCTTGCTCGTCACCGCCCAGGGCAATGGCCTGCCAGTAGCTGATCCAGGCATCGCGCTTGAGTACCTCGAAGCGGGTGCGGATTTCGTGGATGCGATCGGTCAGGGTTTCCAGTTTCGTGGCTTTGTCGACGACGTATTCCGGTGTGGTGATCTTGCCGCAATCGTGCAGCCAGGCAGCGATGTGCAGTGCCTCCCATTCATCGTCGGTCGGCCGATAGGCGCTGAAGGCGGGGTCCTGGCTGGCTGCCGCCGCGCGGGCAAGCATCAGGGTCAGTTCCGGCACTCGCTGGCAATGGCCGCCGGTATAGGGGCTTTTGGCGTCGATGGCACCGGCCAGCAGTTGAATGAAGGCGTCCAGCAGCTGTTTTTGCCGGGCTTGCAGGCGCTGGCTTTCGATGCACACGGCCGCCGCGCCGGACACCGCCTGGAGAAACGCAATGCGGTCCGGCCGCAGTTTGTCCAGATCGCTTTGCTCGCCGCTGTCGGCCAATAGCAATACCAGCAGGCCCACGGTTTCGTTGTGACGATTATGCAGGCGGATTCCGATCAGATGGACCCGGGGACTTTTCAGCGCGAGCAAGACTTTCTGCAGATCGCCCGCTTGCTCGAACCCCAGGTTACTGACGACGTTGTCGACGTTTGCCAGCTGCTGCAGCCATGGGGGGCTTTGCGGGTTTTCCAGTGAGTGTCCGCGGATGTCGAAGGATTGCAGGTTTTCGGTGGTGTCATTGATCACCAGTCCGTGGGGTTCCATGTGCCCGCCATCACCTTCGCGCAGATAAATCAGGCCGGCCTGGGCCTGACCGATTTTCACGGTTTCAAACAACACGCGTTCCAGCAGGGGGGCGAAACGGGTTTCGGCGCTGAGGCTGTCAGTGATCTGGAAGAAGCTCGCCAGCGTGTCTTTCATCCGTGCCATTGACACGCTCAGTTGGTCGACTTCGAGCACCGGCGAGCGACGGGAAAGCGGAAAATTGAAATCGAAACTGCGAATCGCATCGGCCTCCTGCACCAGGGAGCGCAAGGGTTTGACCAGGATTCTTGACGTCAGCCAACCCAGCGGCACGCATAACAGCAGCGTTGCCAGGGTAATGAGCGCACCTTGCCAGCGCATCCGGTAAGCATCGACGAGCAACTCGTCTTCAGGTACCAGCAGCGCCAGTTGCAGGCCTTGGGGGCCGCCTTCCTGCATGCTGCTGCGGGCCACGATCCACTGCCGGCCGTTGGCATCCAGGCGACTGCCTTGAGAGGGGTTGTTGAGCAACGCACCCAGGCTGGGGCTCAGGTCCGCGGCCTTGACCAGGCGCAATGTCTGATCATCGATGATCAGCCTGCGGCTGTCGGGGTAGGCAATGGCATTGCCTTCGGCATCGAACAGCACGATTTCGGTATGGGGGGTCACGACGTGCTTGGCCAGGGTCGCGCTGAGTTCGGCCAGGGTCAGGTCGGCGGCCATGATTGCCTTGTCGCCACTGCGTCGTGCCAGCGTCGTGCCAATGTCATGGGTGGAAAAAAAGATATAGGGTCCGGTCGTGATCTGGTCATTGTCGCTACGGGCGCTGGTAAACCAGGCGCGGCTACGAGGGTCGTAGGTGTCGTTCAGGTTGTCCTGGCGGCTGACGAGTGCCAGGTTCCGGTCGAAAAACAAAGACTGGGAGCGAGCCTGGCCGCTGCTGTGGTGCTCAATGCTCCAGACTTGGTAAGCCGCAGAATCCGGGGCCTTGACCAGGGCTTTGACCTCTGGGGTATGCAGCGGGCGGACCATGAAAAAGTCTCCGTTGTCGTAGCCCAGGTACAGCGACGCCAGATTGGGGTTGTCCTCGAGTGACTGGCTGAACGGTTCGAGCAGTGCCAGGCGGTGTTCCAGATCAGCGGACTGGCCCGCCGGATTGAGTGCCAGCAGGCTCAACAGGTGGCGAATGGGTTCATAGGTGGCGTGCAGGTCCAGCCGGACATCCTGCTCGATACGGTTGAAGAGTTTTTCACTGCTGGACAGTATGATCTGGGTCGTTTGCCGGTAGTTGAAAAGACCCAGCAACACTCCGGTCAGCAACAAGAGAAAGGTGAACATCACACTGATATGGACATGCAGTGGAAATCGGCGTGGATCCGTGCGCAGTGGGTCAGACATTGCGGGTTTCTCCATGAGGGTCAACACACTGCCGAGGGTCCAAGCATAGTTAAGGCTCTGTCATTTTGCCTTCGTCGTAATGCTTGATCTGACGTAGTAACGCGTCCTCCAGCTCAAGCATGGTGCGCTCCATGGATTGGCAGCATCCGGCCATTTTTTCGTGATCGAAATCCTCATGGCAGGCTGCTTCGAGCGCCTCGCAGCGGTCGATCAGGGGTGAGGCTTGCACTATCCGGGCTGCGCCTTTGATTTTGTGGGCAATGTCCTGCAGCGCCTGCGTATCCCTGGAGCTGGATAGCGACATCAGCGTTTGCAGATCCTGGCGGTTGCTGTTGACCAACTCGTTGAGCAATCTGCGGTTCAACATCGGGTTGCCCCCGGTCAGCAGTTTCAACCCGTGCAGGCTGAACGCCGGGGTTGCATGGGTGGGTTCAATGTTTTCCATCCACTGGCTCAAGGCTCCGAGGCTAAGGGGTTTGAACAGGCAGTCATTCATTCCGGCCTGTTTGCAGCGTTGTAGTTCTTCCGGTTGGGCGTTGGCGGTAAAGCCGAGCACGGTGCAGGGAGGGCGAAGGTTTTGTCTTTCGTGCTGGCGTATGGCGCGGGCCAGCTCGTAACCGTTCATGACCGGCATGTTGCAATCGGCGATCACCAGATCAAACGGTTGGTCTTTCCAGGCCTCCAATCCCTCCTGGCCATCGGCCGCGACGGTAAATCGATGGCCCAGAAACTCCAGTTGCTGGCAGGTGAGCAAACGATTGGCCGGGTGATCGTCGACGACCAGAACATTCAATGGGGTTGTGGCGACGACAATTTGCGTTTCGGCCACCTGGGTAGATTGTTGCAGCGGTAACGTTTCCAGGTGCAGCAATACCTCCACTTGAGTGCCGACACCTGGCTCGCTGCGCAATTGCAGACTACCGCCCATCATCTCGCAGAGATTGCGGCTGATGACCAGCCCCAGCCCTGCGCCCCCCCTGGCCGATTGAATGGCGTTGTCGGCCTGGGCAAAGGGCTCGAACAGCCGGTATTGATCCTGTTCGCTGATCCCGATACCACTGTCGTGAACCTGCACCTGCATTTGCACACGATCAGGCTGCATTGCCGGGTGCAGGTCGACAATGACCCGGACCTGGCCTTGCTCGGTAAACTTGATGGCATTGCTGATCAGGTTGGACAGCACCTGCTTGAAGCGCAAAGGGTCCAGCAACACATCGAAGGTCGGGTTGGCCGAAGAAAACTCCAGCTTCAGTTCGAGTTCCTTCTGTCGGGCAAGGCCATCGAAAATCCGTACGACCGAGGCCACGAGTTCGCCCGGATTAACGCGCTCCGGACTAAGGCTCAAGCGCCCGGATTCGATTCTGGCAATGTCGAGGATGTCGCCAATCAGTTCCAGCAACCCTTTCGCCGAGTTGTACGCGACATCGATGGCCGGGCGCTCCGGGTGCCGATGATCAAGACGCTTGAGTGTCAGTTCAAGCATGCCGATGATTGCATTCATCGGCGTGCGGATCTCATGGCTCATCGTGGCCAGAAACGTGCTTTTGGCCCGGTTGGCGTTATCGGCGTGTTCTTTCGCGCAACGCAGATCATCGAGCAGTTGCCGGCGTTCGCTGATGTCGATCCAGCCACCGATAATGCCTTGCACTTTCGCGCTGGAATCGCGGTAGGGAAGAATCCAGTGATAGATCGTCAGCCGCCGGCCACCAATGTGCAGTTCGCGATCGACGATCAACGGTCTGCCCTCGGTCACCACGCGCTGGTAGTCGGCCTGGTACTCCCGGGCTTCGAACACATTGCTCATCGACCCCTGCATCACGCTTTTGCCGATGACATCTTCACGCCTGGCGCAGAACGCTTGCAGGTAACTGTCGTTGCAACTTTGCAGCAGCCCCTGGCGATCACGTACGTAGATCGGATGGGGTGTGCCATTGACCAGCGATCGCATGAACTCGAACTGATCGTTCAATGCGCGCTCGGCGGCCTTGCGCTGCTTGATCTGGCGTCGCATGTAGTCGTTCCACGCAATGGAAATCAGCAATAGCGCACCAGCACCGATGGCGATTTGGTAGAACAGTCTTTGATAGTTGCGCCAGGTGCTTTGCGAGGACGCCGAATAGCCGCGCCAGCGACTGTTGATGATGCCCAGTTCCTCGGGCGAGATGCTCAGCAGCGCCTTGTTCAGAATGGCGTTGAGCTCTTTGGCGCCCCGTGCCGTGGCCAGGGAGAACGCTGCCTGCTCGGTGCCGATGGTGGTGCTGATTTGCAAGGTGTGTTCGAACAGCCGCGACGAAATGAAATAATTGGCAATGACCAGTGAGTTCACCACGCCCTCGGCCTGACCTTCGGCGAGCATCTCTACGGCGCTGAAGGTGTCCGGGGTTTCGATCAGCTTGATCCGGGGAAACTCTCTGCGCAGGTAGTCCTTGAGTGGATTGCCGCGGGCAATGGCCAGGCGCTTGTCCTGCAACTGCACGAGGTTGGTCGGGCTGTCGGCGGCTTTACGGGTCAGCAGGACGTAGGAATTTTCCAGAAAGGGACGGGTAAAGTTCAGCTGGGACTGACGTTTGGCGCTGGGGAGCAACGCGGCGATCACATCGGCCTGGTTGTTTTTGATCTGTTTGATCATCTCGTCATCGTTTCGACTGCGCTGGATGTCGAAGCGCAAGCCGGTGCGCAGCCTGATCAGCTCAAGCAAATCCGCGCTGACCCCGCGAAAGTTGCCATTGCTATCGAAAAACGTCAGTGGCGCAAAGGCTTCATTGACGACGACGCGCACTATCGGGTGATGTGCCAGCCAGCGTTCTTCCCGGTCAGTGAGCTGCAGTTTTTGATCGGTCAGCAGAATGTCGCTGCCGGCGCTCCAGCGTTTGGCGATGTTTTCTCGCTCACTGGAGGGGACGGCCCTGATCATTGCGTTGATGATGCCGAGCAGCTCGGGGTTGTGCCTGTTGACGGCAAAGCTGAAGCCATGGGCTTCATGTTTGCCGAAGTTGGCCATCCGGATGTTGTTCAAGTACCCCTTGTTGATCATGTAGTGAGTTGAAATCGTGTCACCGAGGAACACATCCGCCTGATCGAAGGCAACGGCATTGATAGCATTCTGGTAGGACGGATAGGACGTGATGATCGCCTTTGGGTACAACGCCTTGACTTCCGCCAGCGGCAAATAGTGATACACCATGCTCAGGCGCAATCCGGCCAGGCCATCGGTGAGGGATCGGGTTTCCCCTTCGCGGGTCACCAATACGGGTTGGTCGACGGCATAGGGTATGGACAGGGCAATCTCGGCAATGCCTGCTTCGAATCCATTGGCGGTGCCAAGCAGATCGACATCGCCGTTCTGCAGCGCAGCGATCGCAGCCCCTCGGGATGCGAAACGCTGAACCTTGACGGGCAACCCGGTTGCATTTTCCAGAAGGCCAGCGTAATCGGCGGTAAAGCCTTCATAGTCCTGGCCACTGGTGGTCAGGTCGAAAGGGGGGTAGTCCGGGGCCGACGTGCCGAGCGTCAGTTGATTTTTGTTGTTTATCCATTGTCGCTGGGATTCATCCAGTCGAATCTCCAGCGCCCCGACCTTCGAGCGACTGAGCAGCGTGTAGAGTTCATTGCCCGGTGCTCCGAACAACGAGGTGCTCACGCATAGACCTGCGGTCACTTGAATCAGATAGACCTTCAAACGGCTGGGCATCCAGGTTCTCACACGAGTGCGTTACGTTTTGCCATCTCGATCAGTTCAACCAGGGATTTGGCTTTGAGTTTCTGCATGAGGCGCTTTTTGTAGGTACTCACGGTCTTGTTGCTCAGAAACATGCCCTTGGCGATTTCCTTGTTTGTGCGACCTTGGGCAAAAAGTTGCAGGACCATCAGTTCCCGGTCGTTTACGGACTTGAACAGTTCCAATTCGATGCAGCGTGTTTCATCTCCGTGGATGGGGTTCAAGGCTTCACTCGGGAAATAGTTGTAACCTGAAAATACCGCTTTTATAGAACTCACCAGTTCACTGATGTCCTCTTGTTTGCAGACATAACCCGAGGCTCCGGATTGCATGCAACGAATACCGAAGAGTGTTGGACATTGCGCGGTCAGTACCAGTGTTTTAGGAGGGTTACTCATTGCGTTGAACCGGGACAGCACTTCCAGGCCGTCCAGCTTTGGAATGCTGATATCGAGAATGACCAGGTCCGGCATGCATTCGCGAACCATTTGCATGGCGTCGACCCCATTGTCAGTTTCGCCGACGACTTTGTAACCTTCGTGTTCCAGTAACATTCGAACGGCAAGGCGGATAACCGGGTGATCGTCGACAATAAAAACGGAGTTCATAATCAAGTCCCATGCGAGCTCAAATAAAGCGCGCACCTTAGCTCAGATACTTGAAGGGACGCATGAACGGACCGGGCTATGGCAGCAATATAGGAGAAATCCTACAAATTAAAAGGAATGGGACTACGTATTAACTAGGTTTCTTATTAGGAAGTCCGGGAAAGTCCAGCGGTTTGGTGCACTTTTTCAGGAAGTTGTTTGTAGGTTTTACGCTGTGCATTTGTCAGTTTTTATATGTGCTTTTTGTTTATGTTGGTGCCAGGGTCAACAGGTCTCTAAATTCAGGTTGTTTCAATGGTTTTATCAAGTAACCCAATAATGGCAGCCCGTGTTCAGTGGCCGTTTTTACAAGTTCATCCAGTTCAGACGTCGTCAGGCTGCTCAGTATGATCGCCTGCCTGATCAGCCCTCGCTCACTGGCGAACCCGACCAGATCGAGTCCTTTCAGATCGGGCAGGCATTGATCGCATAAAAGGATGTCGAATGGCTGGTCGACCCCGAGCATTTGCTGCATGGCGCTTTTGGCGCTGTCGGCGGTAGTCAGTCGGGTGAAGCCATAACTTTCCAGCAGGCATTGAGTGGCTATCAGTTGGAAGGGGTGGTCCTCCACCACGAGGATGCGTAGATCGTCTTCGGCCATGGTGCACACTTCATCTGTCGAACAGAGGGAGGCCGATTGTTTCGCGAGAATGCCGGACAGGCGATCAGTTCGCTCGCCATGTGTTGTAGGGCGATTCGACGAGACTTGAGTGCTGTTGGAGGTTGAAGGGGGATCAGCCAAAACGAACGCCGTAATGGCTGATCAAACGAAGCACCTCAGTGGCTGGCACGGCCCGTCATTTCCAGGGCCATGTCACTGGCATAGCTGTCGGTCATGCCGGCGATGAAATCAATCATGCGCAAAAACGACGTGTGCAACGGGCCGTGAGGATCGGGTGCATTGTTACCCAGCAGATCAAGGATGCGGCGGCTTTTGAATGACGGGGTTCGGCCGTTGTGCTGCTCCAGTGCTGCGCCGCAAAAGGCGTTGAGGAGGATTTCCAGCGTGGTGTAGGCGCCGATCTCGTGCAGGGTCTTGCGCTTGTCCTGGAAGATTTTCTTGCGGGCCATGTCCTTGGCGTTCAGCACGCAACGTTTGGCGGGCCCGTGCATGTGCTCCACCAGGTCGCCGGGCAATGTGCCGGCCAGCAGCGCGTCCTGTTGCTCGACGAAGGCGCGGGCCGCGGCATTGGTCAAGTGTTCGATGGCCTTGCCGCGCAGGATCGCCAGTTTGCGTCGGCGCGAATCGCCGGGACCGAGTTGGCGGTAGGTCTCCGGCAAGTCGTCGCCCACCAGGTCCAGCAGCAGGGACTCGACTTCGGCGTATTCCAGCAACTCCATTTCCAGGCCGTCTTCCAGGTCGATCAGCGCATAGCAGATGTCGTCGGCGGCCTCCATCAGGTACACCAGCGGATGCCGCGCCCAGCGTTGCTCTTCAAGTTGCGGCAGGCCGAGTTTATGGGCGATCTGCTCCAATAGCGGCAGCTCGCTCTGATAGCAGCCGAACTTGTGTTTCTTGTAGCCCAGCGAATCGGCGTGCCTGGCCGTCCATGGATACTTCAGGTAGGTGCCCAGGGTTGCATAGGTCAGTCGGGTGCCGCCGTCGAACTGGTGATACTCCAGTTGAGTGAGTACCCGAAAGCCCTGGGCGTTGCCTTCGAAATTCAGGAAGTCATTGCGCTCGGCTTCACTCATCGCATCCAGCCAGCCACGGCCGGCGGCTTGCTGGAACCAGTGACGAATCGCGTCTTCACCGGAATGGCCGAAAGGCGGGTTACCGATGTCGTGTGCCAGGCAGGCCGATTGCACCACCATTCCCAGGTCGCTGGGTTCGCACCAGTCGGGCAGGGCGTTGCGGATGGTTTCGCCGACCCGCATGCCCAGCGAGCGCCCCACGCAACTGACTTCCAGCGAGTGGGTCAGGCGCGTATGAATGTGATCATTGCTGGACACCGGATGGACCTGGGTCTTGCGCCCGAGGCGGCGGAAAGCCCCCGAGAAAATGATGCGGTCGTGGTCTTTGTGAAAAGGGCTGCGGCCGAGCTCTTCCGGGCTGTGCAGAGGCTTTCCGAGGCGTTCGCGGGTAAGCAGGGTGTGCCAATCCAAGGCGGGTCTCTCCGTCAGGTGACTGAGGGCCTAGCTTCCCGTTTCGCGTCATGACCTGCAAGCGGAACTACAACCCGGCGGCGTCGATATCGAGGCCACCTTGTAAGCTCTTTTTTTTGGAGGGTGCCTGTTGGCCAGGTAGGCGTACAGGATTGCGCCCCTCGATAGAGGGGCGCATCCCGTCGACATTGCAAGAATGCAGCCTGAAAGAAACTGATCAGTCTTTGCGCGAAGAGCCCTGCATGATCAGTTTGATCAGCGGCCCCAGTGTGGTGCCGAGACGGATCAGCCGGGTCAGGCTGCTGAGGCCGCCACCGTTCTTTGCGCCCTTGCCGGTCAGAAAACCCAGCAAGGTGACGGCGGCCACGCCCCAGAGTGGAGCGTGTTTGATGCCGAAACCGTCCTGCAGGTTCTGCGTCATCCCGCGCACGCGTTGCAAAGGTTGCAGCAGTTGCGCGGATTCGTGGCGGATTTCCTGGCGGTGCATTTCCATGCGCAGGCGAATCAGCGCCTTGCGCATTTCCGTGCGTGAGCTGTTGCGTGGCAATTCAGGCAGGTTCATGGCAGCAGGCGCTCCCGATCGTTGGCCAGCTCTTCCAGCGTACCGTGGAAGGGCGAGGACTCATCGAAAATCGCTGCCCTCAAACGCATCGCGCAGAATAGGGCGGCGAGGGTGTAGAACACGCAGAGCCCGATGATGGCGGTCAGGCGATAGGTGTCCCAGAACACGATCAGCACCAGCGTCGACAGCCCTACCAGCAGCAGCAACGCAAACACCAGCGCCAGACCGGCAAACAGCAACAGGCTGACGGTGCGGGCTTTCTGTTCCTGCAACTCGATGCCGAACAGTTCGACATGGCTGTGCAGCAACCCCAGGAAGGCAGCACCCAGGCGCCGCGATGAGGAGCTTGTTCCCGTCGCAGACGGGCCGGATTCACCGATCGACATATCAGCGCCGGCTGGCCAGCAGGCCGATCAGGAAACCCACGCCGGCCGCGATCCCGATCGATTGCCAAGGGTTGGCCTGGACATAGTCTTCGGTGGCGGTGACAGCCGCCTTGCCGCGTTCGCGCAGGGAGTCTTCGGTCAGCTTCAGGGTTTCACGGGCACGCAAGAGACTGTCGTGAATCTGCTCGCGCAACTCGTCGGCCTGGTCGCCGGCCAGGGTCGCGGTGTGCTCCAGCAACCGTTCGGTGTCACTGACCAGTGTCTGAAAGTCGTTCATCAGGATTTCTTGAGCAGTCTTTGCCTGGATGCGGGCCATGGTGGATCTCCATAAGTGGCTTTCTGATGCGTTCGAGTATGAGCCTTCGGCGAAGGTTCAGTACAAATGACTGGTACAACTTTTGCTGTGTCGTGGTGCGCCGGTCCGCACCATTGCGCTATAGCCGGGCATGATTTCAGTAAAACCGTAGGACCAACAATCAAAAACTCGCGCAAAACGTCCGGGTCACGTTTTTCCCGGACGGTGTCCGTGCACCAAGGCGGTTCAACGAGATCAGTCCTCTGATGCTTCGAAGCCGCAACTTGGTGCATGGACGGTCATCGCGAACTGCTTTGGTGCTTTTTTCTGCCATAAGGTCTGCCCCTCCCATGGAAAATCTGCAAAGCGCCGTGGACACCCTGGTCCATAGCTCCAACACGCTGTTCATTCTGATCGGTGCGGTCATGGTTCTGGCCATGCACGCCGGTTTTGCCTTTCTCGAAGTCGGAACCGTGCGACAGAAAAACCAGGTCAACGCCTTGTCGAAAATCCTCAGCGACTTCGCGGTATCGACACTGGCCTACTTCTTTATAGGCTATTGGATTTCTTATGGTGTGACGTTCATGCAACCGGCAGCCGTGCTCAATGCCGACCATGGTTATGGACTGGTGAAGTTTTTCTTCCTGCTGACCTTTGCCGCGGCTATCCCCGCGATCATTTCCGGGGGCGTCGCCGAGCGCGCCCGGTTTGTCCCGCAACTGTGTGCAACCGCGTTGATTGTCGCGTTCATCTATCCGTTCTTCGAAGGCATGGTCTGGAACGGCAACCTGGGCTTGCAAGCCTGGCTGCTGGAGCGCTTTGGCGCCGGTTTCCATGATTTCGCAGGGTCAGTGGTGGTGCATGCCATGGGCGGTTGGCTGGCATTGGCTGCGGTGGTGTTGCTCGGGCCGCGCAATGGCCGCTATCGCGACGGTCGGCTGGTCGCATTCGCGCCTTCGAGCATCCCGTTTCTGGCGTTGGGCTCGTGGATCCTGATTGTTGGCTGGTTCGGCTTCAACGTCATGAGCGCGCAAACCCTGCAAGGTGTCAGTGGACTGGTGGCAGTGAACTCATTGATGGCCATGGTGGGCGGTACGGTGGCCGCGCTGATCGTCGGGCGCAACGACCCCGGCTTTCTGCACAACGGCCCGTTGGCGGGACTGGTGGCGATCTGCGCCGGTTCCGACCTGATGCATCCGGTGGGGGCGCTGGTGACCGGCGCCGTCGCGGGGGCGTTGTTTGTCTGGTGCTTTACCGCCGCTCAGGTCAAATGGCGCATCGACGATGTATTGGGTGTCTGGCCGCTGCACGGCTTGTGCGGCGTGTGGGGCGGTATTGCCTGCGGCATTTTCGGCCAGAGCGCTTTGGGCGGGCTGGGCGGGGTCAGCCTGATCAGCCAGTTGATCGGCACGGCACTGGGCGTCACCGTGGCACTGGCCGGCGGGTTCACCGTGTATGGCGTGATCAAGGCTCTGCATGGATTGCGCCTGAGTCAGGAGCAGGAGTATTACGGTGCGGACCTGTCGATCCACAAGATCGGCGCCGTGAGCCAGGACTAGGGCAGGCGACTCAATGGCTCGACGGTTTTTCGGGGCAGGCCTAGAATGGTCACTTCATTTTCTGGTTGAGCGCTCATGCTTCCCGAATGTCAGCTGTTCGGCACCCTTGGATGCCATCTATGTGAAGTAGCCGAAGCCATGTTGATGGAGTTTGTCGAGCGCGGTCTGCTGGTGGAGCTGGTGGATATCGCCGACGATGAAACCTGGTTCGCCGCTTACAGCCTGCGTATTCCGGTGTTGCGGCGGATCGACACCGGCGCTGAACTGGGCTGGCCGTTCAGTGCCGATGAGGTGGTGAAGTTCCTGGGTTAAGCGGTTTTTGCGCTGGCGGTGTTTCCCGCCTGTCGAACTTTGCGATTGATCCCCTTGGCTTATCCGGCATTGATCGGATACTGTATGCGCATACAGTTATTCGTGGTGCCTGCATTGCCGCTGCTATTTTTCGGCAGCGAGCAGACAAGTCCAGGCGTGAGAGGGATGAATCGTGGTCAATGTCGAACAGTTGAAGAACAGCGTGAACCGGATGTCCGCAGACGTCGTGAGTGAAGCCGTTCTTGAGTTGCGTCTGGATGGTCTGGTGACCGAGGGCAAGACGCCCTTCAACAAAACGCATTTCAATACCTGTTTCGCAGAAATCGAAGCCTTGTTTCAACGCGCCGGTTATCACCGGCAACTCGATGTCGTGGGTTATCAGGGATTGTTGTACGCCCTCTATGACCCCGCTCGCTGGGAGGCGGTCGATGTACTGCGCTGGCTCAAGGAGTACACCGAAGCGGCGGCGCGCACACAGATCCCGGCTTGAGGAATCTTAGGGGGCGTTCTCAATTAGTTTTCACGCCGCGCCGGGCCTGCTGTTGTGCAGGGCAAGGCGCGAGAAGCGTGGTTTGGTCATTCCAAATAAGCTTCGAGCAACGCAGCCCTGCACAACAGCAGGCCCGGCCCTTCGGGTTGTGCCTTAAAACGGGCCAGGCTGCGTTGCAGGCCTTGGAAAGGGAACAACCATTTCCAGCGGCCTGCGCCTTGCCTGGCCCGCTTTAAGGCGACAACGCGACGGGAAAACTAATTGAGAACGCCCCCTAGGTTCATTCCCTCTGCTGTTGGATAATGCCGCCCTGCACTGAGGTTAGAGCTTTCGTATGTCCACTTCTTCTTTTTCCGCGGCACACAGCCAGGCCAGTACGCTGTACTTGCCACCTGGCCCGTGGCAGACCGTTGTCGATTGCCTGTGCGAGCATTTCAGCGCCATCGGTCGTGAACAATGGCTGGACAGGATCGCCCGTGGCCGGGTCCTCGATGGGCAGGGCAAGCCGATTGCCCTCGATCTGGCCTACAGGGAAGGTTTGCGGATTCATTATTTTCGCGAAGTGCCGGATGAAAAGCCGATACCGGTGATCGAGTCGATTCTGTACGCGGACGAGCATCTGGTGGTGGCCGACAAACCGCACTTTCTACCCGTGACGCCGGCAGGCGAGTACGTCGAACAGACGCTGCTCAGGCGCTTGATTCGTCGCCTGGACAACCCGCATCTGGTGCCATTGCATCGCATCGACCGGCATACCGCAGGGCTGGTACTGTTTTCCGCCAATCCGCAGAGTCGTTCGGCTTATCAGTCGTTGTTTCCAACCCGGCAGATCGAAAAGCGCTACGAGGCCATCGCAGCGGCGTTGCCTGAACTTGCTTTCCCGCGGGTTCATAAAAGCCGGCTGGTCGATGGCGAGCCGTTCTTCCGCATGCAGGAAGGGCCAGGGGCCTGCAACACCGAGACGGCGATCGACGTCAGGGAGAAACAGGAGAAACTCTGGCGGTATGGTCTTTACCCGGTGACGGGCAAGAAACATCAGCTACGGGTACACATGGCGGCGTTGGGCGCCGCTATCTGCAACGACCCGTTTTACCCCGAGGTGCTCAAGGATGCGCAGGATGACTACGCCAATCCTTTGAAACTGCTGGCTCAGGGGCTGAAATTCATCGATCCGGTCACAGGCCAGGCGCGTGAGTTCGAGAGTGAAATAACCCTGCAATGGTGATCCTGAGCGGCACCCCTGAAGTGCTGTTCTTCAGTCAGGAAAAAGCCCGCATCAAGCGGGCTTTTCTGTATCCGGCGGCAGCGGATTACAGCTCTTTGACGGTACGCACCTGATCTTTGTTGATGCGGGTCTGTTTACCATCGAGCTGTTCGAATTCGTAAAAGCCGGAATCCTTGTCGAACTCTGGCGTGTCGACGGCCTGGATTTCGCGACCGTCATTCAAGGTGATCACCGTAGGCGACGCGCAACCGGCGAGGGTGGCGAGGCCCAGTGCGAGCATGAAAGTGGCGAGGGTCCGTTGCATCATGTGTGTGTCTCCGAATAAGAATTCTTTAGTTACTGAACTTGAGACGTGAAGCGTCCGCGCAAGTTCCTGATCAATGTCAGTCTGACACAGTGTCATGACCGCTTAATAGTTCCGGCGTGTTGAGGTTGGCCAGCCGAGGGTCCTTGTCGGGGCATTGCAACGCGGTCGCACCGAGCTTGCGCATCAACCGGCCAGGACTGCGCTCACCCTCGCTCCAGGCCTTTTCAAAGGCTGCCCTGTGCAGCACTGGAATCACACACAACAACGGCTCCCAGTGGTCATCGTGTCGCACCATCAGTGGCTTGTCCGGGTTCAGGTTGGCGGTCTCGCGCATCGTGTCGATCAGCGCCGCATCGATGCCCGGCACGTCACAGGGCAGGACCAGCATATGAGTATGGCGAGCAGCTTCCAGGCCCGCCCGAATTCCCGCCAGGGGGCCGGGGAAGTCACCTTCATCGTCGTGGACCAACTGGTCGGCGTAGGGCGCATACTTCTCAAGGTTGCGGTTGCAGGAGATGATCAGGTCATCGGTCAGCGGGCGGGTCTTGCGATGCAAGTGGGCAATCAGCGGTTCGCCGCGCCAGTCCAGCAACCCTTTGTCCCGCCCCCCCATACGTTGGCCGCGTCCGCCCGCCAGGAGCAGAATGGAGCAGGGGGGCAATTGTGAATTCATGGTCATGGCAGGTCTCCATGGGAGCGGCGAAAAAACGGAGCGCTGTGATATAACACCGGGCTGTTTCTCCTACAACTGGACGAGCCTATGAAAGCCAAGGCTGATGTACCTTTCGCACCGCTGAACATTGCAGTGCTGACTGTCAGCGATACCCGCACGCTGGAAACCGACACCTCGGGCCAGCTCTTTGTCGACCGCCTGAGCGCCGCCGGTCATTACCTGGCAGCCCGGGTGTTGCTCAAAGATGACCTCTACAAAATTCGTGCGCAAGTCGCCAACTGGATTGCCGACGATGTCGTGCAGGTGGTGCTGATCACCGGCGGAACCGGTTTTACCGGGCGTGACAGCACACCGGAAGCCGTCAGCTGCCTGCTGGACAAGCAGGTCGATGGATTCGGTGAGCTGTTCCGCCAGATCTCGGTTGCCGACATCGGCACCTCGACCGTTCAGTCCCGGACGTTGGCCGGTCTGGCCAATGGCACGCTGGTTTGCTGTTTGCCGGGTTCGACCAATGCCGTGCGCACCGGTTGGGATGGCATTCTGGCCGAACAGCTGGATTCGCGGCATCGCCCGTGCAATTTCGTGCCTCACCTGAAACAGGCAGCGCCTTGTGAATCCCGTGGGTAAGCCGGGCAAGACCGGCAGCCTGATGCCTGTCGAGGAGGCGTTGGCACGCTTGCTGGAAATGGCCGAGGCCTCGAGGATCGTCGAGCGTGAACGCTTGCCGTTGGCGCAGGTGCAGGGGCGTGTACTGGCTGAAGATCTGCTGTCGACCCTTGATCTGCCGCCCTGGCCCAACAGTGCCATGGACGGCTATGCCTTGCGTATGGCTGACTGGACGGGAGAGCCGTTGGTGGTCAGCCAGAAGGTGTTTGCCGGCCAGGCCCCCGATCCGTTGCGGCCAGGTACCTGTGCGCGCATTTTCACCGGAGCGCCTGTTCCCGCTGGTGCCGATTGCGTCGAGATGCAGGAAAACGCCGAGGTCCAGACGGATGAGCGAGTGCGTTTCACGCAAGCCCTGACCCTGGGCCAGAACATCCGTCCGCAAGGCCAGGAAACGACCGTCGGCGAGCTGGTTCTGCCGGCAGGCACGCGGCTGGGGCCGATCGAGCAAGGATTGGCTGCCTCATTGGGCTGCGCCGAGCTGGAGGTGGTTCGCAAGGTCCGTGTGGCGGTGCTGTCGACCGGCGACGAATTGATTGAGCCCGGTCAGCCGCTGGGTCCGGGACAGATCTACAACAGCAACCGGGTGTTGTTGTGTAGCTGGTTGCAGCGTCTGGGCTGTGAGGTCATCGACGCGGGCATTCTTCCGGACGATCTGCAAACCACCCGTTCCCGGTTGGGTGAGTTGGAGGATGTCGACCTGATCCTCTCGACCGGTGGCGTATCGGTGGGAGAAGCCGATTTTCTGGGTATCGCCTTGCGCGAAGAGGGCGAACTGACGCTTTGGAAACTCGCCATCAAGCCCGGCAAACCTCTGACGTTCGGGCATTTCCGTGGTGTACCCGTGATCGGCTTGCCGGGCAATCCGGCATCGACCCTCGTGACCTTTGCCTTGTTGACCAGGCCCTATCTCCTGCGTCGTCAGGGTGTAAAGGACGTCGAGCCGCTGAAGGTGCAGGTGCCGGCAGGGTTTGACTGGCCCCAACCTGGCAATCGACGGGAGTATTTGCGTGGACGGCTGGAAAACGGCAGGGCGACGATCTACAAAAACCAGAGTTCCGGCGTACTGCGCAGCGCTGCCTGGGCTGATGGACTGGTAGAAGTCCTGGAAGGTCGCACGCTGGTTCAGGACGATAGCGTTTTCTTCATTCCGTTGAGCGAAGTCCTGGGCTGATCGCTTCAGCGGATTGGCCAGGCAAAAACCCGGTTGATTGAACCGGGTTTTTGCTTGATGGCCATTCAATGTGCCAGGAACAATGAAATGACCTGCTCGAAACGGCTATTGGCGATCCAGCCAAGAAGACCGAGGATCACGACCGTTCCGCAGGCGGAGTAGGCAAGCCTGTGCTTGATGGATTTGACGTCACCGCGGATCTCGTCCAGGTCCCTGCGTATGTGCTTGAGGTGTGTTTCCAGCTCGGTGACGCGAGGTTCCATATCAATTTCTCCCGTGGCTTTTGTGCTGGCCGGTGATTCAGGGTTTTGGCCTTGCATGGCATGTCCCTGTGGTGTCCTGCTCAAGCCCCAAGGTCTACCCATTCGGATTTCCGGTCAATTGAGCAGATTCCTCACGTTTTGTAAGAAAAATCCTGCCGTGGGGGGATCAAGTTGCCTGACTGGAAATAATTGGTTTTCTGGCGACCTTTAACGACGCCTGCGCGGTCAACATCTCCCAGATGCCATCCAAACCGGGGAGTGAAGTAATGAGCGATCGCAAGGCACTGTTGATTCTGCATGGCAAACAGGCGCTCAACGAGGCGGTTCGCGCCGCCGTCGAAAGCCGGCGTGAGCAAGGCTGGGAGCTGGCTGTTCGATTGACCTGGGAAGCCGGCGATGCGCAGCGACTGGTGGGCGAAGCGTTGGCGGCCGGTTATCGACAGATCATTGCCGGTGGCGGTGATGGCACCTTGCGCGATATCGCCGAGGCCATGGCGGAGCACTCGAAAAAAGCCAGCCTGGTACTTATGCCGCTGGGAACCGCCAACGATTTTGCGCGTGCGGCGGGCGTGCCCTTGCAGCCTGATCAGGCGCTGGCGTTGCTTGATACCGCGCCGACCGCCATTGATCTGGGGGAAGTCGACGGGCAGATATTCCTGAACATGGCAACCGGTGGGTTTGGCAGCCATGTCACGGCGAACACCCCGGAGGACTTGAAGAAAATCCTCGGCGGTGCGGCGTACCTGTTCACTGGCCTGTCACGCTTCAATGAGCTGCATACCGCCTACGGTGAATTGCAGGGACCGGATTTCCACTGGAGCGGCGACCTTCTGGCGCTGGGCATCGGCAATGGCCGGCAGGCCGGTGGCGGACGGGAATTGTGCCCACAGGCCCTGGTCGATGATGGTTTGCTCGACATCAGTATCCTGCCGGCACCGCAGGAGGTGGTCGGTACATTGAAAAACCTGCTGACCGAAGGTTTTGGCATCGACAGCATGTTTGTCCGGGTGCGCCTGCCCTGGGTCGAGATCAAGGTTTCGGAAGGGTTGTACATCAACCTGGATGGTGAACCGCTGGAAGGGGACAACCTGCGTTTTTCGGTGCGTCCAGCGGCGTTGCTCGTGCATCTGCCTGAGGATTCGCCGCTGTTACGGGCCAGTGAAGTGGCTAGTCATCAAGGCTGATGATTTGTTCACGCACGGCGAACAGCACCAGGCCGGCCACATCGTAGATCTGCAAACGCTTCATGATCTGCGAGCGGTGGGTTTCGACGGTCTTGACGCTCAACCCCAGGCCGTTGGCGATCTCTCGGGTGGATTTGCCGCGAACGATCAACCGCAGGATTTCCAGCTGGCGTGCCGTCAGGTTGTGCGAGTCGGCAAGATCGGGCTGGTGCTTCTGATTTCGGGTCAGGGCCTGGGTAATCACCGTGTGGGCAATGGCCGGGCTCAGATAGCGCTCGTTGTTGCGCAAGGCGTCCAGCGCGTGCTCGAGTTCGGTCGCCGTGGTGTCCTTGAGCAGGTAGCCGTGGGCTCCGGACTCCAGGGCCTGCATGATGAGGGCCGGGTCGGTGTGCATCGACAGGATCAGGACCTTGCTCTGCGGGCGCACCCGCTTGAGCTGTTGCAAGGCTTCGAGGCCGCCGGTCTGGCGCATCGAAATATCCAGCAGGACAATATCCGGGGACAGATGCCCGACCATTTCGAGCAACTGCGAGCCGTCATTGGCCTCACCGATGACGGCGTAGCCGGGCAGGTCCATTACCAGGGCGCGCACGCCAGCCCTGATCAGCGAGTGGTCATCCACCAGTAGTAAGTTACAAGTCAATGCATAACCTTATTCGAACTGGCCCGTTCGAGCGCACGGGGCGCCCAGGGAAATAGAGCTTCGATTTGAGTGCCTTTGCCCGGCTCGCTGATAACGGTCAACGTGCCGCCCAGTTGATCGATCCGTTCCGACATCCCGGCCATACCCCGTTGCCCTTCGCGACCTGGGTCTGTTGCGGGGGCGAAGCCCTGACCATCATCGCTGATCTGCAACCTCAGGCCTTGGGGCAGGCGCTGCAGGCACACCAGGAGGTTTTTGGCCTGGGCATGTCGCAGGATGTTGGTAACCGCTTCCTGGGTAATGCGAAAAGCCGCCACGGCCATTTCCTCCGGTATGCCGGTCAGGCGCTGCTGGCATTCCAGGCTCCAGTGCACCGGGGTGTTGGCCAGGGTCTTGAGCAGGTGTGCCCGCAGACTGGCTTCCAGCCCGAGGCTGGTCAACTGCCGGGGATTGAGAATGGCGGATACGTCACGAACTTTGGCCAGGGTTTCTTCCAGCGTGTCGCAAAGGACCGTGCATTGTCCCTGGAGCTCTTCGGGCATCCGGCGTTTGAGCCAGTCACTTTGCAATTTTGCGGCGGTCAACAATTGACCGATGTCGTCATGCAGTTCGCGGCTCAGTCGGTGGCGCTCGTTTTCCTGGACCTGCAACAGCCGGTCGGCCAGCTCCTGAGGCTGGAATTTGATCGATTTACGCGAGAGGCAGTACTGCACGAC
Source organism: Pseudomonas sp. AP3_22 TE3818 (assembly GCF_053628995.1). Classification (NCBI taxonomy): domain Bacteria; kingdom Pseudomonadati; phylum Pseudomonadota; class Gammaproteobacteria; order Pseudomonadales; family Pseudomonadaceae; genus Pseudomonas; species Pseudomonas sp. AP3_22 TE3818. Next base: position 1,898,807 of record NZ_JBRJHL010000001.1, read on the forward strand.
AACACTGGTCAGCGCCGCAATGTTGAGCACCAGCAATGACAGGGGCAGCGGAATGGACAAGCCATGGACCAGCAAACTGCCGAGGGTCGAGCAGGTGCATAGCAACAGCGTGAATCTGCGAGCATTTTCCCGGGAGGGGGGCCACTTGGCGATTGACTTGAGGCTGGCGTACATAGCGGATGGAGCCAATGGATGTTCGCTGCGGGCTGACCGGTCATGCTGGCTGACAGGCCCCTGTTTTTTATGTGGAGCGCCGCCGAGTTCGGCTGCGATCACGCAGCCATTAATTGGCGTCAACTAACAGGCGGCATAGTAGCACTTAAGATACCGTTGGTCGCGTCCGTATGCATGTCCGAAAAGTCAGGAATCCAGTCGTTCAGAAGATGCTTCCATAATGGAACAAGTTGACTGTTGCCGCGGCAAAATGCCGTAGTCCCGGGGTTTTGCTGTTGATACCAGGTGATACCTGATCAAGGCGGGGGCGCAATTATCGATGGACAATAGTGATTGTTTTAAGAATGTCGCTTATAGCTATGAAGTATTCATTTGCGACATATGCGCACTCAAGTAACAGTGCGGTACTGATAACCAAACCACGCCATGCGGCATAGTTGGATTAGTTCAAGCCCTTCGTTCCGAATAGGGCACGAGGGTGAGCGGCCTGGAATTGACCGGTGGCTGAAAGCGGCTTTGCCCGACCTGGAAGGCAAAGGCTTCGATAAGGGTGACCTGCTCGCTGTCATCGAGGCTGAGCTGCCCGGTGGTCTGGTCGATGAGTTCGAGTTGCCAGGCAATCAGGGTCAGACAGTCTTTCAGGGCGCTCAGCGCCTCGTCATGCAGGCACATGGTGTTCTGTGCGTGGTTCAGCAAACCATGAATATGCAGCGAAAATTCAGACACGGCCGCCAACGCCAGGGCATCGGCCTTGTTGGCCAGCTTGAGCAGCGTGCTGAGCATGCAGTCGATGGCGTCCTTGTCATTGCTGATCAACTGCAGATGACTCAGGCATTCCTCGGTCTTGGCCAGGAGTGTTTCAGCCTCGACGAGAAACTCCGGGAGCCGCTGGGCCCACTCTTTACGGTCGTTCGGCATACTTATCTCCACAACGTCATGTCAAATGAGGGGATATCGTGTGTGTCGACGAGGGCGCTCGGAACCCCGGCATTGCCGAGTCGTCGGGTGAACGAACGGCGGCTGGCCCGGAGGCAGGCTGGGGAACACGAGAGGGTGGTTGGCCACTGGCTTGCGATCGCACACAAAAGCCTGACTCCGTTCATGCAATGAGAATGGCGTCACATTAATGGCTATTGGATATTGCGAATATCAGGTTTCACCTGATTGTTGATAGGGGAATCCCTTACGCAGCGGAACCTTTCGCAAGAACCAGGGCCGCGTGGCGCAGAAGTGCAGCAGATGTAATCACAGCATCAGTAAAGCATGATGTTAATGTGACATCAATGCCTGCGCGTGGCATTTTAGAGAGGGTCAAGCTTCGGCAAAAACAGCCGATAACTTTCTCTAAGTGAATTCATCCGAACAAGACCAGGAGTCATTGATGGCCGGCATTCTCGACACGGTAGACCAACGCACGCAACTGGTGGGTGAGAATCGCCTGGAAATTCTCATGTTCCGGCTCGCCGGACGGCAATTGTTCGCGATCAACGTCTTTAAAGTACAGGAAGTGCTGCAGTTGCCAAAGTTGACGCTGATGCCGCAGCGCCATCCTTTTGTCTGCGGCGTGGTCAACCTGCGTGGCCAGACCCTGCCGGTGATCGACCTGTCCCAGGCCATCGGCATGCGCCCGCTGGTGCCGGGGCCTGGCAGCACGATTATCGTCACCGAGTACAACCGTTCGGTTCAGGCCTTCCTGGTCGGTGGCGTGGACCGGATCGTCAACATGAACTGGGAAGCCATCCTGCCGCCACCGAGCAGTGCCGGTCGCCAGCATTACCTGACCGCCATCAGCAAGGTCGATGATCAACTGGTGGAAATCATCGACGTCGAAAAGGTCCTGGCCGAAATCGTCCCGTACAACGCCAAGGTTTCCCGTGACAAGCTCGAAGATCCGGTACTGGAACGCGCCCGTGGCCGTGAGGTGCTGCTGGTGGATGACTCGAATGTGGCCCTGGCGCAATTGCGCGATACCCTGGGACAGTTGGGCGTGAAGATGCACATCGCCAGCGACGGATTAAAGGCCTTGAACATGCTCAAGGCCTGGGCCGACACCGGCGTGGACATGACCGAAAAACTGCTGATGGTCTTCACCGATGCGGAAATGCCGGAAATGGATGGCTATCGCCTGACTACCGAAATTCGCAACGATCCGCGCCTGCGTGGCTTGTACGTGGTGCTGCACACGTCGTTGTCCGGCAGCTTCAACGATTCGATGGTGAAAAAGGTCGGCTGCGACAATTTCCTCTCCAAATTTCAGCCGGACAAACTCGTCGACGTGGTGCGCCAGCGCCTGATGCTTGACGAAGTCACCGTCTGAGCCCTTGTAGGAGCGAGCCCGCTCGCGATGGTCTTGAACGATAACGCGTAAAGCCAGATGCCCAGCGGCGTCCTTGGGTTTTTCGCGAGCAAGCTCGGTCCTACAGTTTTTTGCTCTTTGATTCGCTGATCAAGCTCGTATAGGGTGGCGTTTTGCCTAACAGGGAGCTGGCCATGTTGCGTCTGAGCGCGTTGTATCGTTATCCGTTGAAGTCCGCCAAGGGCGAGATGCTGCAACAGACCGGTCTCGATAAACTCGGTCTGGACGGCGATCGCCGCTGGATGCTGGTGGATGAAGCCAGCGGTCGTTTCCTGACCCAGCGTGCGGTGGCGCAGATGAGCCAGTTGTCGGCGTTGTGGAATGCCGAAGGCGGCTTGACGCTCAGTGCGCCTGGTCATTCGCCGATCGACGTAGCCTTGCCCGGCCTTGATGCAGAACTGCGTGGCGTGACGATCTGGCGCGATACCTTGCGGGTCCCCGATGCAGGCGATGCAGCCGGAGCCTGGGTCAGCCAGTTCATTGGTAAACCGACACGTCTGGTGCAAGTGCCGCTGGATCGGGCGCGGATGACGGAGGCGGGCTACGGCAAGGATGACGACCAGGTGGCCTTCGCCGATGGCTATCCGCTGCTGCTGATTGGCCAGGCCTCCCTCGAGGACTTGTCGAAACAGGTCGGGCGTCGGTTGGAGATGTTGCGGTTCCGGCCCAACCTGGTGATCGAAGGCAGTGAAGCTTTCGCCGAGGACGGTTGGAAGCGTATCCGCATCGGCGATGTCGAGTTCCGCGTGGTCAAGTCCTGCTCACGCTGCATCCTGACCACCATCGACCCGCAAACCGGCGAGCGCAGCGACGACCGCGAACCCCTGGCAACCTTGCAGAAATACCGTTCGCAGGCTGACGGCGCGATGTTTGGCCAGAACCTGGTCAACGACGGCAACGGTCGACTCGAAGTCGGCATGCCGGTGGAGATCCTCGAATAATTTTGCGCAGAGCAAAAAAATGCCCGTGTCGAAAAACACGGGCATTTTTATTGCGCTGACCTTTATTTCGGCAAAGCCTGCGGGTTTAGCCGCGGTATTCACACAGGTAAGCGGTGTCGACGGCCACTTTCAACTGAAACTTGCTGTTGGCCGGCACGTTGAACTGGCTGCCGGCGGCGAAGGTTTCCCAGTCGTTGCTGTCTGGCAGTTTGACGGTCAATGCGCCGCTGACCACGTGCATGATTTCACGCTGGCTGGTGCCGAATTCGTATTCGCCCGGAGCCATGACGCCGATGGTCGCTGGACCTTCTGCGGTGCCAAAGGCGATCGACTTGACGGTGCCGTCGAAGTACTCGTTGACTTTAAACATGGGCGATTCCTCGAAAAGGGCTAAAAAGGGCCGGCCAGTATGCACAAGGCCCCGGGTGTCGTCACCTGTCTAAAGCGGAAGAACCAGTGGCAGCAGGCGTGCGGTATTGCGCGCATCTTCCAGCGCCCGGTGTTGCTGGCCGGTGAACTGCAGTCCGGCCAGTTGCAGGGCGCCGTTGAGCCCCAGCGGGCGTTCCAGGCGCCTGGCCTTGGCAAAGCGCTGTTTGAGGTTCATGTGGGGCACGTTGGCCAGCACACTGACGAGTCCCTGTTGCTGCCAATCCTGAAGCAGCTGTTTGCGATCGTAATCGCCCCAACTGGCCCAGCCTTCAAGTCGCGTGTGGTGATGGCCGAGCCAGCGTTCAAACGCCGGCCAGACTTCGCCCAGCGGTTGCGCCGCATCGATGTTGGCTTGGGTGATGTGCGTCAGCTCGCGGCAAAACGGCGTCAGCAAGGGCCGCCGCAAGGGGCGGACGAAGCGCTGGAACTGGTCCAGTTCACGTCCCTTGCGGTCCACCAGGGTGGCGCCGATTTCAATGATTTCCATATCCGTTACGGGCCATCCACCCTCATCGGTGGTGGCCTCCAGATCAATGACCAGCCAATGAGGCATTGCAGGGTTCCTGGTATCCGCGTCCTGTAGGGTTTGAGCGTAGCCAAACCCGGCGGTTCCGCCTAGCGCCTTATTCGACCTCCAACAGTATCTGTCGGTTTTTCACCTGATCCCCGACTTTGACCTGCAAGCGTTTCAGGACACCGTCGATGCCTGATTTCAAGGGGTGCTCCATTTTCATCGCTTCCAGTACCACCAGCAGCTGGCCCTTAATGACCGGGGTGCCTTCATTGACCAGGACGTCGACAATCGCACCGTCCATCGGGGCCTTGAGGGTGCCGGAACTGACACTGGCCCGGCTGGAAACCTGCGCCTGAGTACGATCGGCAAACTGCAAGCTGCCCGGCCGGGTAAACAGCCAGAGTTGCCCTGCCTCCAGGCGATAGGCGTGGCGCTGGCGGATGCCATCGATTTCGAGGGTGGCCCAGCGTCCGTCGCAGTGGAGGACCTTCAGCTCGAGGCAGCGTTCGGCGGCCTGAATGCGCAATGGTTCACCCGGGATTGCCTGCAACGTCACCACCCAGTCCTGATCCTCAAGGCCGATACGATAGTGCAGGGGCACGCTGGCATTGTTGCGCCAACCGCCGAGCGGGGCTGGATGAGCCTGTGCCGAAGCCTGGTAGAAGAGGGCGGTTGCGATGGCCAGGTGTTGTGCACCCGGGGCATGGGACTGCAGACCGGCAGGGTCGGTAAAGTGCTGCGCGATGAACCCGGTACTGAAGTCGCCGCTGGTGAACTGCGGGTGCTCCAGCAGGTTTTCGAGCAAACGCTGATTGCTTTGCACCCCCAGCAGCACGCTGTCTTGTACCGCCCGCAGCAATTTGCGCCGGGCCTCCTCGCGGGTGGCGCCGTGGGCGATGAGCTTGCCAAGCATCGGGTCGTAGAAGGGACTGATGAGCTGACCTTCGATCAGGCCGTGGTCGATCCGCACGCCCTCCTGCAATCCCGGTTCCCAGGCCACGACGCGACCGGTTTGGGGCAGGAAACCCTGGGCCGGGTCTTCGGCATACAGGCGCACTTCCATGGCGTGGCCCGTGAGTTGCACCTGTTCCTGGCGCAAGGGCAGTGGTTGCCCTTCGGCGATGTTCAATTGCCAGGCCACCAGGTCCAGCCCGGTGATCAATTCGGTCACCGGGTGCTCGACTTGCAGTCGGGTGTTCATCTCCAGGAAATAGAATTGCCCGCGGGCATCCAGCAGAAATTCCACAGTGCCCGCGCCGACGTACTGCACCGCCCGGCCGGCCTTGAGCGCCGCTTCGCCCATGGCCTGGCGCAGTTCAGGGGTCATCACCGGGCAGGGCGCTTCCTCGATGACTTTCTGATGCCGACGCTGCACCGAACAATCGCGCTCGCCGAGGTAAATCAGGTTGCCATGCCGGTCACCGAACAGCTGAATCTCGACATGACGGGGTTCTATCAGTGCCTGTTCGAGTATCAGTTCGTCGCTGCCAAATCCGTTCAGGGCTTCGGAGCGCGCAGTGCGAATCTGTTCCAGCAGATGGCTGGCTTCGTGCACCAGGCGCATGCCGCGTCCACCGCCCCCAGCGCTGGCCTTGATCATCAAGGGATAGCCGATGCGCTCGGCTTCGCGGCTCAGGGTGGCGTCGTCCTGTTCGGCGCCTTGATAGCCTTTGATGCAGGGCACACCGGCTTCGATCATGGCGATCTTCGACAGGCGCTTGCTGCCCATCAGTTCGATGGCCTCGGGGCTGGGGCCGATGAAGGTGATGCCGGCATCCTGGCAGGCGCGGGCAAACCCGGCGTTTTCCGAGAGGAAACCGTAGCCCGGATGGATCGCATCCGCCCCCGTACGCCGGGCGGCGTCGAGAATGGCCGGGATGTTCAGGTAAGACTGTTGCACTGCGGCCGGACCGATGTTGACTGCCTCGTCGGCCATCTGCACGTGCAATGCATCGGCGTCGGCGTCGCTGAACACGGCAACCGTGCGATAGCCCAGCGCCTGGGCCGTGCGCTGGATGCGGCAGGCGATTTCACCGCGGTTGGCGATGAGGATTTTCTTGAGTCCGGGCATGGGCGGTGTCTCTCAGATTGTGCGGTGTCTGTTCGGGCTTCATCGCTGGCAAGCCAGCTCCTACAGTGGATTCATGTCACACACAAACCCTGTAGGAGCTGGCTTGCCAGCGAAGCTTTTAAATGGCCCAGCCCGGTTTGCGTTTTTGCACGAAGGCCATCGTTCCCTCGACGCCTTCTGCTCCGGTCACCGCTTCGCTGAACCATTCGGCAGCCTGATCCAGCAGGGCATCCGACGGTTGTCCGGCACTCGCCAGCAGGAGTTTTTTGGTCATCGCATTCGCCTCCGGCGCACAACACAAGACATGGGCCAACACCTCATCGAGACGCTCGGCCAGGGCCTGCGGATCATGCTCGACAAAATGCACCAGCCCCATGCGCCGTGCCTGGTGACCATCAAACCGGGCCGCGGTCAGGGCCAGCCGCCGGGTCTCGGTCAGGCCGATGCGCTGGACCACGAACGGTGCGATTTGCGCCGGCAGCAGACCCAGGCTGGTTTCCGGCAGGCCGAATTGCGCCTGGTGATCAGCCAGGGCGATATCGCTGACGCAGGCCAGGCCGAGACCTCCGCCGAGTACCGCGCCTTGCAGCACCGTGATCACCACTTGCGGTGCGTGTTGCACCTCTTGCAGCAGCGCGCCGAACACCCGGTTCAGGTCCCGATGCGCAGTTGGGCCCTGAGCGCGGGCGTTGGCCATGTCCTTGATGTCGCCGCCAGCACAGAAGTGCCCGCCGACGCCACCGATCACCAGTGCGCGAACCCCTGGTTTATCACGTACCGCCGCCAGCACCGAACGCAACTCGGCGACCATCTGCAAGCTCATCGCATTGCGGCATTCCGGGCGGTTGAGGGTGACGTGCAACACGCCGTTGTGCAGTTCCAGCAGCAAGGTCTGGCAAACCGGCAGGTTGTTCATTTCTTTTTCCCCGGCAGGATGCCCATCGACTTGCAGATGATCCCCAGCATGATTTCGTCGGCGCCGCCGCCAATCGACACCAGCCGCACATCGCGGTAAGCGCGGGCCACCGGGTTGTCCCACATGAAGCCCATGCCACCCCAATACTGCAGGCAGCTGTCGCTGACTTCGCGGCCCAGCCGCCCGGCCTTGAGCTTGGCCATCGAGGCCAGGCGCGTGACGTCCTGGCCTTTGACGTATTGCTCGGTGGCCTGATAGACCAGTGCCCGCAGGCATTCGATTTCGGTTTGCAGTTCTGCGAGACGGAAGTGGATGACCTGATTGTCGATCAGCGCATTGCCGAAGGTTTTGCGCTCCTTGCAGTATTCGATGGTGCTGTCGACGCAATATTCCAGGCCCTTGATCATGTTGGCCGCGCCGAACAGGCGCTCTTCCTGGAACTGCAGCATCTGCATCATGAACCCCGCGCCCTCATGGCCGATGCGGTTGCGCTGCGGCACGCGCACGTTATCGAAAAACACCTGGGCGGTTTCCGAACTGCGCATGCCGAGCTTGTCCAGGTGCGAACTCAAACTGATGCCCGGCGTATTCATCGGCACCATGATCAGCGACTTGTTGATGTGCGGCTTGTCGTCCGACGTATTGGCCAACAGGCAGATGAAGTCGGCGCTCGGCGAGTTGGTGATCCACATCTTGCTGCCGTTGATCACGTAGTCGTCGCCGTCCTTGCGCGCGGTGGTTTTCAGCCCGGCGACGTCGGAACCTGCACCGACTTCGGAAACACCGATGCAGCCGACCTGCTCGCCGCTGATGGCCGGGCGCAGGAATTCGTCGCGCAATTCATCGGAGCCGAAACGGGCCAGTGCCGGCGTGCACATGTCGGTCTGCACGCCGATGGACATCGGGATGCCGCCGCAATGGATGGTGCCGAATTCTTCGGCGGCGACGATCGAATAGCTGTAGTCGAGCCCCATGCCGCCGAATTTTTCCGGTTTCGAAATGCCCAGCAAGCCGAGATCGCCGGCCTTGCGGAAGATGTCGTGGATGGGGAAGCGCCCGGCCTTTTCCCATTCTTCGACGTGCGGGTTGATCTCGTGCTCGACGAATTGGCGCACGGTGCGGCGCAGTGCTTCGTGTTCCTGGGTGAAGATCATTTTTATTGTTCTCCTTGAGCCGGCCTAGAGCCGGGCTACGCCAAAACTGTTGGCTTGCAATGGCCGCACCTGGGCCTCGTGACAAATGTCCAGCAAGTAACCGAGCAAGGTCCGGGTATCGCGCGGGTCGATCAAACCGTCGTCCCACAGATTGGCACTGCCGTAGAGCGCCGTGGACTGGCTGTCGAGTTTCTGCGCGGTGACCTGTTCGAGCATGTCGAGCATTTTCGGATCGGGCACCAGGCCGTCCTTGGCCTGTTTGGCCTCGGTGACGATGCGCAGGACCTTGCCCGCTTGCGCGCCGCCCATCACCGCGGTGCGGCTGTTGGGCCAGGCGAAGATGAAACGCGGGTCGAGGCCGCGCCCGCACATTGCATAGTTGCCGGCACCGTAGGAGCCACCAACGACTATGGTCAGCTTCGGCACTCGGGCGTTGGCCACTGCTTGAATCATTTTCGCACCGTGTTTGATCACACCCTGCTGTTCCGATTCGGTGCCGACCATGAACCCGGTGGTGTTGTGGAAAAACAGCAGCGGCGTCTGGCTCTGGTCGCACAGCTGAATGAATTGCGCAGCCTTGCTCGCGCCCTTGGGCGTGATCGGGCCGTTGTTGCCGATGAAGCCACAGGCGCGTCCCTGAATTTTCAGGTGACCGCAGACGGTCTGCTGATCGAACTCGCCCTTGAACTCGAGAAAGTTCGAAGCGTCGGCAATCCTGGCGATGATTTCGCGTACGTCGTAGGGTTTTTTCGGGTCATCCGGGATCAGGCCGAGCAGTTCGTCGATGGGGTACAGCGGCTCCTCCCAGCGTCGTTCGTGCGGTTGGGGCAACTGCTCGTTCCACGGCAGCAGGCTGACGATCTCGCGTACCTGGCGCACACCGTCGGCGTCGTTTTCAGCCAGGTATTCGGCGGTGCCGGCGGTCTGTGCGTGCATCTCGGCGCCGCCCAGTTCTTCATCGGTCGCGACTTCGCCGGTGGCGGCCTTGAGCAGTGGCGGCCCGGCGAGAAACAGCTTGGCCTTGCCGCGCACCACTACAACGTAGTCCGACAAACCCGGCTGATAGGCGCCTCCCGCCGTGGCCGAGCCGTGCACCACCGTCACCTGCGGCAAACCCATGGCCGACATCCGCGCCTGATTGGCAAAGCTGCGCGCGCCTTCGACGAAAATCTCCGCCGCGTAATTGAGGTTGGCGCCGCCGCTTTCGGCGAGGGTGATCACCGGCAGTTTGTTTTCCATGGCGATCTGTTGCAGGCGCAGGGATTTTTTCAAGCCGCTGGGGGAGATGGTTCCGCCCCTGATCGCGCTGTTGTTCGCCACTACCAGCACGCGCACGCCAGACACATAGCCGATGCCGGCGATCAGGCCGCCACCGGCACAGCTGCCGTCCTTGTCGTCGTGCAGCTTGTAGCCGGCCAGGCTCGCCAGTTCGAGAAACGGCGCGCCGGGGTCGAGCAGCAGATTGAGGCGTTCGCGGGGCAATAACTGACCGCGTTTTTCAAACCTGGGTTTGGCTTCGGCGGCCTTGTCCAGCAGGTTCTGTTCGAGCGCGCGGACTTGTTCGATGGCGCTGAGCATCGCAGCACGGTTCTGGACGAACGACTCGCTGTGGGGGTCGAGTTGCGACTGAATCACCGGCATGGGTTATTCCTTGTCCTTCAACACGTCGGGTATGTAGGCGCGGTGGAAACCGTTGTAGGACTCACTGTTGGTCGCTTTATGGATCGGCCAGGCGCGCCCGCCGAGGCTGGCGGCGCCGTCGATGCGCAGGGTGCTGCCGCTGACGAACGCCGCTGCCGGGCTGAGCAGGAAAACGATCGCCGCGCTGACTTCCGATTCGGTGCCGATGCGCTTGAGCGGTACGTGTTCGCGCAACGTCGGGATCACGGCCTTGAAGGCGCCTTCGTAGGTGTCCATGCCGCTGGAGGCAACCCAGCCCGGCGCCACGGCGTTGACCCGCACCCCGGCATGACCCCATTCGTACGCGGCGGTCTTGGTCAGGTTGTCCATGCCCGAACGTGCCGCGCCGGAGTGGCCCATGCCGGGCATGCCGCCCCACATGTCGGCGAGCATGTTGACGATGGCGCCACCGTGCTGGCTCATGGACTGGTTGAACACTTCCCGGGCCATCAGGAAGCCGCCCACCAGATTGGTGCGCATCACGGTTTCGAAACCCTTTTGATTGATCGAGGCCAAGGGCGACGGGTACTGCCCGCCGGCATTGTTGACCAGGCCATGGATCGGTCCATGCTTGCGAATGAGCTCGCTGACCAGATGCGTCACCGCTTCTTCCTCGCGGATATCGCAAACAGCCCAGTCGGCCTTGCCACCGTCTTCGGCGATCTCTGCCGCAACGGTTTTGAGCTTGTCGGCCTTGCGCCCGACCAGCAGCACATGGGCGCCGAGGGCCGCCAGTTCGTGGGCGGTGCAGCGGCCGATGCCACTGCCGCCACCGGTGACGATGATGTTTTGGCCGGCAAACAAATCGGCTTTGAAAATCGAATCGTAGGCCATGGCGGCAATCCTCTAGTTGAACTGGTCGGCGATGCGCTGCGGCACCGGGATCTGGATTTCCAGCAGTTGCTGGGCGAAGGCCTTGCCTTGCGGGTCGATGCGCAGGCTGGCGATACCGCCGCCGCCGAGGGCGTTTTCCAGCAGGAAATTCAGGCTGTGGCTGGCGGGCAAGTACCAGCGTTCGACCCGCCCGTGGATGGGATCGAGGACGTGGCCCATCCAGTCGACGATCACCTCCGGGGTCAGGGCTTCGGCGATCCATGGCAGGAATTCGGGATCGCGGGCCATGACGCCGATGTTGCTGTGGTTGCCCTTGTCGCCAGAGCGGGCGACCGCCAGCTTGACCAGGGCCACGCTGGCGTCGGCCTGGCCGGTCGGCTTCGGCGCAGCGAACGGGGCTGGCAGGTCCAGCGGGTCGAGCGTATCGAGGGCGGGCAGGGCACAGGGGTGGCGCCGGCCCATGAAGTCAATGTCCAGCGTGCAGGCGGTTTTGTCGATGAGGAACGAGAACAGTCGGATCAGCGGATACACCGTCGGCCGACCACCGACAATGCCGGTCAGCCCTGGCGCCATGCCGGTGGCGGCCTGGGCAATCTCCCGGGAGAACACGATCAAGGCCTGCTTGTCCGGATGGCGCACGGCGAGTTTGATCACCACTTCGCGGCTGTCCTGCCGCTGGCCGTGGGGGCCGTAGGTGGCCTCGCTGCCCAGCAACTCGATATTCACCTCGCTGTACGGCGCCCAGCCGCGCTGGCTGAACATTTCCGAGGTCTTGTTGATGATCGCCGCGCTGACTCGCTGCGCCTTGTCGACGGCATCGATGCCGGCAATCAGGCAACTGGCGGTACAGCGAAAACCATCGGGGTACGTGGCGCTGACCTTGTATTGAGCCGTCGGCGGCAGGCCTTTGGCGCCGTGCACCTGCACCGCGTTCTTGCCTTGTTGCAGCAGTTTGACCTGAGTGAAGTCGCACACCACGTCGGGCAGCAGATACGCGCGCGGATCACCGATTTCATACAGCATCTGTTCACCCACCGTCAGTGGCGTGACCAGCCCGCCGGTACCTTGCGGTTTGCTGACGATGAACTGGCTGTCGGCGCTGACTTCGACGATGGGAAAACCGATGTGTTCGTAGTCGGGCACATCGCGCCAATCGGTGAAGTTGCCGCCCGTGCACTGGGCGCCGCATTCGATGATGTGCCCGGCCAATGCCGCCTGGGCGAGTTTGTCGTAGTCGTGCCACGACCAGCCGAACTCATGCACCAGCGCAGCGCTGACCACGGCACTGTCGACCACGCGTCCGGTGATCACGATGTCCGCGCCCAGACGCAGGGCTTCGACGATGCCGGGTGCGCCGAGGTAGGCATTGGTCGAGACGCACCTCGATGGCAGGGGCGCACCGCTGAACATTTCATGAATGCCTTGGCTGCCCAGCTGTTTGAGTTGCGGTTGCAGGTCGTCACCCAGCAGCACGGCGATCTTCAACGCCACCCCGGCCTTGTCGCAAGCCGCTTGCAGGGCGGCGGCGCAGGCTTGGGGATTGACCCCGCCGGCATTGCTGATGACCCGGATGTTGTGCTGCGCGAGCTGCGGCAGCAAGGGGGCGAGCACTTCGATGAAGTCACCCGCATACCCGGCCAGGGGGTCTTTCATCCGTGCGCCGGCCATGATCGACAGGGTGATCTCGGCCAGGTAGTCGAAGACCAGATAGTCCAGATGCCCGTGTTCCACCAGTTGCGCGGCAGCGGTCGAGGTATCGCCCCAGAAGGCGCTGGCGCAACCGATGCGAATTGATTTTGGCGCAGTCCGTTCCATAGCCACCTCCAACTCAAGTGCGTCGACATTACCAAGCAAGCGCTTGGTTTGTAAATGACTGGGTTATCTTCTGCCAAGCGCTTGCTTGGTTGCATCCATGAGCTTAAATTGCCCGCGCAACCCCGCTGTTTTCGGGGTGATCGGCGTTATTGATTGATCGACTGTAGGAGAGAACGGGTGGACGAGCAAAAAGCCCTGAGGGTCATGCGTGAATTGGTGGACGACGGCCAATTGACCGACCCGGACAGCGCCCGTGGCAAGCTGCTGCAAGTGGCGGCCCACCTGTTCCGCAATAAAGGCTATGAGCGCACCACCGTGCGCGATCTGGCCGGTGCCGTGGGCATCCAGTCCGGGAGTATTTTCCATCACTTCAAAAGCAAGGACGAAATCCTGCGCGCCGTGATGGAGGAAACCATCCGCTACAACACTGCGTTGATGCGTGCGGCCATCGCCGAGGCCGGCAATGTGCGCGAACGGGTGCTGGCGCTGATCCGCTGTGAATTGCAGTCGATCATGGGCGGCAGCGGCGAGGCCATGGCCGTGCTGGTCTACGAATGGCGCTCGCTGTCCGAAGAGGGCCAGGCCAAGGTCCTGGCGCTGCGCGAAATCTACGAAGACATCTGGCTGCAAGTACTGGGCGAAGCCAAGAGCGCCGGGTTTATCCGCGGCGATGTGTTCATCACCCGCCGCTTCCTGACCGGCGCATTGTCCTGGACCACCACCTGGTTTCGCGCCAGCGGTAGCATGAGCCTTGATCAGTTGGCCGATGAAGCGTTGATTCTGGTGCTGGAAGACCGGCAATAAATTTGTGTTGGCCAGCATTAAACTGGCTAACTTGACGAAAACGCCTAGCTTGAAGTCATCGATGCCGTTTTATTGGGGAGTGAGCTGTTTTGAGGGGGTCGCCAATTCGAACAGCTTCGCGGCTTTTGCTCGCGACGCTTGCGGTGTTAACGGTGCTGCCATCCCAGGCTGCGCAACTGGTGCGCATTGGTGCCGCGCATTTTCCGCCCTACACCGTGCGCCCGGAATCCGGGGCCGATACCGGGTTGCTGCCGCAGTTGGTCGAGGCCCTGAACGCAGCGCAAAGCGACTATCGGTTTGTCCTGGTGCCCACGTCCATTCCACGGCGTTTCGGTGACTTGAAGCAGGGGCGGGTCGACATGGCCATCTTCGAAAATCCGGCCTGGGGTTGGGAAGACATTCCCCATACCGCCGTCGACATGGGGCTGGAAGACGCCGAGATTTTTGTCGCGCAACGCCTGCCCGATCGGCAGCAAAGCTATTTTGCCGACCTGAGCGGCAAGCGCCTGGCACTCTTCAGCGGCTATCACTACGAGTTCGCCAACTTCAATGCCGAGCCCCAGTACCTGGCGAAAAACTACAATGCCACGCTGACCTATTCCCATGACAGCAATCTGCTGATGGTGTTACGCGGTCGCGCCGACATCGCCCTGGTCACGCGCTCTTACCTGAACGACTATTTTTTGCGCAATCCGAATGTCGCCAAGGAGTTGTTGGCGTCCGATCGCATCGATCAGCTCTATCACCATTACGCCATCCTGCGCCCGGCGGCCCCCATCAGCGGCGAGGCCTTCGGCAAGTTGTTGCAAGGCTTGCGGGACGGTGGCCAGATGCTGAGGATTTTCGATCCGTACAAGATTGCGGTGGTGCCGGTCCCGCACAAAGAACCGGCACCTCAAGTCGTCAATTGACGTTCTTTTCCTAAATTTCCCGCCGTGGCTGACGTCACCTCGTTGAACTGTCGACGATTATCGTGAGTCCGCCCCCATGTCCAATCTGAATGACCTGACTGCCCTGTGCCTGCCGACCGGCAGTCGTCTTGCCGCTGATGAAACGCAAGGCCGCCTGAGCCTCAGCCTGGAAGGGCAGCCGTTGCTCATCCTGCGGCTCAATCCTGGCCCCGAATTGCACGTGCAATTGCTGGAGCGCTTCAGTCATCCCGAAGGGCAAGCGATATGGGCGGCCTGTTACTGGCTGTTCGCCCGCGACTCCGACTGTCAGCGCCTGGTCTGGCAACTGCAAGAGGTGCCGCACGAAGCTGTGCTCAGTGGTTTGCTGATTCCGACTTCCGTCAATGGCCAGTATTGCTGCGAGCGCACCTTGTTCTGGCAGTTGCCGCAGCCATGGCTGGGGCATTCCCTGACCGGCAGCTACCCACAGCAAATGGTCATCACCGGCGGCAAGCGTCACCCACTGCGAGCGGTGAAACCCCGGGGTGAGGTGTATCGACGATACGATGCGCAGCTGGGCGCCTGGGTTTCCCTGCGTACCCTGGAAATCGAGCAAGACCTGGCGCGTTTCAATCGTTGGCAGAACAGTCCGCGCGTCGCCAGCTTCTGGCAGGAGCAGGGCAGCCTCGAACAGCATCGCCAATACCTGAGCAAACTCGAGGCTGATCCGCACACCCTGACGCTGATCGGGTGTTTCGACGATCAGCCGTTCGCTTACTTCGAAGCCTACTGGGCCAAGGAGGATCGCATCGCACCCTTCTATGATGCCGGCGATTACGACCGTGGCATTCACATGCTGGTGGGTGAGGAAAACCATCGCGGTCCGCACAAGGTGGCGAGCTGGTTATCGGCGCTGGTGCATTACCTGTTTCTCGATGATCCGCGCACGCAGCGCGTAGTGGCCGAGCCGCGTGCCGATAACTCGAAGATGATCGGGTACATGCACAACCAGTGCTTTCACTGCGAGAAAGAGTTCGACTTCCCGCACAAGCGCGCGGCCTTGATGGTGTTGGGGCGTGAGCGGTTTTTTGATCGGTGCGCACTGGCTTGATAGGTACGGCTCAAGCTCTGTATAGATCTTGAGTCCGCTATCGCGAGCAAGCTCGCTCCTACAGGGTGTGTGCTGAATCTGTGGGAGCGGGCTTGCTCGCGAAGGGAGCGACGCAGATTTCAGATCTTAGTGGCGAGCGGCTATATCGCCACGATTCCCCGACACTTTGCGGCAGTGCACCAGCGCATCGCGAATCATGAAGTTCACCAGGGTTGGCGAGACGCCGAGTTCCTGGGCGATGTCTTTTTGCGGTACGCCGTGCAGGCGATACATCTCGAAGGCGTAGCGGGTACGGCTCGGCAACTCGGTCAACGCATCGGCAATGTGCTCCAGCGTCGAGAAATTGATGTGCGAAGTTTCCGGTGACGCACCCTGGATCACCACATTCAGCCCTTCCTCTTCAGGGCCGGAATACTTCTGCTCCAGCGCCTGCTTGCGGTAGTGGTCGATTGCCAGGTTGCGCACGATCTGGAACAGGTAGCTGAGCTGGGCCTTGATCGAACTGGTGATGGGCGGGGCTGATTGCAACCGGAAGAACGCGTCCTGCACAACATCTTCGGCACGTGAGCGGCAACCGGTAATACGGGCTGCGATCTTCACCAGAATCAGTCGATTATCGACGAATGCCTGAAGTAGCGGTGTATCGCACCTGCTTGTGGATACTGGTTCCATCATGGAAATCACCCTGCTGCCAAAAGGTTAGTGGGACGGGGATAAACCGGGGGGCCGTCCTGCACAATCGAGCGACAAATTAGGCTTGATGATAATGATTGTCAAATGAGAAATAGAATTACTGAGCAACAAAGGTGCAGAGTGCGAACTGCGACACGTTGACGCTCCCTTCAGCCCGCCTGGCGTTGCAACCTGGCGACTAATTATTTCAAGACGTCATCCGTTCTCATTGGTGAATTGCACAGCGCAACCCTCATCACCCCGTAGGAGCGAGCTCGCTCGCGATGGTCGTCAACGATGACGATGGGCGCCTGACACCCCGCGGTGTTCTCCGGATTTTCGCGAGCAGGCTCGCTCCTACCAAGCCGAAATCAGGCAGGAAACCTCATGACCGACGCGTTCGAACTCCCCAGCACAATGGTCCAAGCCCTTCAGCGCCGCGCGGCCCTGACGCCGGATCGGGTGGCCCTGCGTTTTCTTGCCGAGACCCCGGAACAGGTTGTGGTGCTCAGTTATCGCGAGCTGGATCAGCGGGCGCGGACGATTGCCGGCGCCTTGCAGGCTCAAGCGGATGTTGGCGACCGCGCCGTGTTGTTGTTCCCCAGCGGCCCGGATTACGTCGCGGCGTTCTTCGGTTGCCTGTACGCCGGGGTGATCGCGGTCCCGGCCTACCCGCCGGAGTCGACGCGCCGTCATCACCAGGAGCGCCTGCTGTCGATCATCAGCGATGCGCAGCCGCGCCTGCTGCTGGCCAGCGCCGGGCTGCGCGATGCATTGCAGCCAATCGAAGGGGCGCCGCCGTTGCTGTGTGTCGACACCCTCGACGGTGCGCTGGCCGACCGCTGGGTCGCGGCGGATTTGCAGGACGATCACATCGCCTTCCTGCAATACACCTCCGGCTCCACCGCGCTGCCCAAGGGTGTGCAAGTCAGCCACGGCAATCTGGTGGCCAACGAATTGCTGATTCGTCACGGCTTCGGCATCGACCTCAATCCCGACGACGTGATCGTCAGCTGGCTGCCGCTGTACCACGACATGGGCCTGATCGGCGGCTTGCTGCAGCCGATTTTCAGCGGCGTGCCTTGCGTGTTGATGTCGCCGGCGTACTTCCTCGGCCGGCCGTTGCGCTGGCTGGAAGCGATCAGCGAATACGGCGGCACCATCAGCGGCGGGCCGGATTTTGCTTATCGCCTGTGCAGCGAGCGGGTCAGCGAATCGGCCCTGGAACGGCTGGACCTGAGTGGCTGGCGCGTGGCGTATTCCGGTTCCGAACCGATTCGCCTCGACACCCTGGAACGCTTCGCCGAGAAGTTCGCGAGCTGTGGTTTCACCGCGGACAGCTTCATGGCCTCTTACGGTCTGGCCGAGGCCACCTTGTTTGTGGCCGGCACCGCGCGCGGCGAAGGCATCGGCAACCTGCGGGTGGACGATCAGGCCCTGGCGCAGAACCGGGTGGAAGCGGGCGAGGGCAGCCCGATCATGAGTTGTGGCATCAGCCAGCCGGATCACGCCGTGCTGATCGTCGACCCGGTTTCGCTCAGCGAACAGGTCGACAACGCCGTCGGCGAAGTCTGGGCCAGCGGGCCGAGCATCGCCCTCGGTTATTGGCGCAACCCCGAGGCGTCAGCCAAGACGTTCGTCCGGCACGCCGGCCAGACCTGGCTGCGAACCGGTGACCTGGGTTTCATGCGCAACGGCGAGCTGTTCATCACCGGCCGCCTGAAGGACATGCTGATTGTGCGCGGGCACAACCTGTACCCGCAGGACATCGAACAGACCGTCGAGTGCGAAGTGGAAGTGGTGCGCAAGGGCCGCGTTGCTGCCTTTGCCGTCACGGTCGATGGTCAGGAGGGCATCGGCATCGCCGCCGAAATCAGCCGCAGCGTACAGAAAATCCTGCCACCCGAATCCCTGATCAAGGCCATTCGCCAGGCCGTCGCCGAGGCGTATCAGGAAGCACCGAGCGTGGTGGTGCTGCTCAATCCGGGTGCGCTGCCCAAGACGTCCAGCGGCAAATTGCAACGCTCGGCGTGCCGCAGTCGACTGGCGGACGGCAGCCTCGACAGCTACGCGGTGTTCCCGTCGGCCAGCACCGAAAGTGCAAGCCAGGTCGAGTCGGGCTCTGAACTGCAAAGCCTGATCGGCCGGATCTGGTGCGAGCAATTGCAGGTCGGGCGGGTGGGCGCCGACGATCATTTCTTCCTGCTCGGTGGCAACTCCATTGCAGCGACGCAAGTGGTGGCGCGTCTGCGTGAAGCGCTGGGGCTGGAGCTGAACCTGCGCCTGCTGTTCGAAGCCCCGACCCTTGGCGCATTCGCCGATGCCGTGGCCCGTCAGCAACAGGACGGTGGCCTGGCCCAGGGCGCGATCACGGCGCTGTCGCGCCAGCATCCGATGCCGCAATCGCTGGCACAAAACCGTTTGTGGATCACCTGGCAACTCGACCCCCACAGCAGCGCCTACAACATTCCGGGTGCCTTGCGCTTGCGTGGCGAGCTGGACGAGGACGCATTGCGCGCCAGTTTCCAGCAGTTGATCGAGCGCCACGAATCCCTGCGCACGCGCTTTTTCGAGCGTGATGGCGTGGCCCTGCAGCAGGTCACCGCGGGTGCTGAGTTCAACCTGCAAATGATCGACATCAGCGATCTGCCGGCTGCCGAACGTGAAGCCCGTGCGCAGCAAATCCGCGAGGACGAGGCGCGTACCCGGTTCGATCTGGAGAAAGGCCCGCTGCTGTGGGTGACGCTGGTTCGCCTCGACGACGAAGACCATCAGTTGTTGGTGACGATGCACCACATCATCGCTGATGGCTGGTCGCTGAATGTGCTGATCGACGAGTTTTCGCGCCTGTATGCGGCGGCCTCCCAAGGCCAGCAAGCGCTGCTGGCGCCATTGCCGACGCAATACGCCGATTACGCCAGCTGGCAGCGCCAATGGCTGGCGCAAGGGGAGGGCGAGCGGCAACTGGCCTACTGGAAAGCCCGTCTGGGCGATGAGCATCCAACCCTGAGCCTGGCCACCGATCATCCACGCTGCGCACAACAACTGCACAGCGCCGCCCGCCATACCCTGCGTCTGGATGCGACCCTCAGCGATGGGATTCGCCAGACCGCCCAGGCCCACGAATCGACCTCCTTCATGTTGCTGCTCGCTGCGTTCCAGGCCTTGTTGCATCGCTACAGCGGTCAGCGTGACATCCGCATCGGCGTGCCGAACGCCAACCGTCCGCGCCTGGAAACGCAGGGCCTGATCGGCTTTTTCATCAACACCCAGGTGCTGCGCGCCGAGGTGGATTCACGGCTGCCGTTCATTGAGCTGCTTGGGCAAACCCGTCAGGCAGCGCTGGGTGCGCAAGCGCATCAGGACTTGCCGTTCGAACAGCTGCTTGAAGCCTTCCCGCAGGCTCGTGAACAGGGTTTGTTCCAGATCATGTTCAACCACCAGCAGCGCGACCTCAGTGCCTTGAAGCGCCTGCCCGGGTTGCTGGCCGAAGAACTGCCGTGGCACAGCCGGGAAGCCAAGTTCGATCTGCAATTGCACAGTGAAGAGGATCGCAACGGTCGCCTGAGCCTGTCCTTCGACTATGCCAGCGAGTTGTTCGATGTAGCGACCATCGAGCGTCTGGCCCAGCATTACGCCAACCTGTTGCGTGAAGTCTGCGAGCGTCCGCAAACGGCCCTCGGCGATCTGCAACTGCTCACTGAGACTGAGCACAACCAGCAAGCGAACTGGTCCGTAGCACCCTGCACTCCGGCCAGTCAATGGCTACCGGAACGGCTTGACGAACAAGCCCGGCTGACCCCGCAACGCACGGCGCTGCTGTGGGACGGCGGTCAGTTGGACTTCGCCGGACTGCACACCCAGGCCAACCGCCTGGCCCACTACCTGCGCGACAAGGGCGTCGGCCCGGACGTCTGCGTGGCCATTGCCTGCGAGCGTTCGCCGCAACTGCTGATCGGCCTGCTGGCGATCATCAAGGCCGGTGGTGCCTATGTACCGCTGGATCCGGACTACCCGGCCGAGCGCCTGTCCTACATGCTCAGCGACAGCGGTGTCGAATTGCTGCTGACGCAAACCTGCTTGCTCGATCGCTTGCCGGCCAGCCAGGGCGTCAGTGTGATCGCCATGGACACCTTGCACCTGGACAGCTGGCCAAGCCAGGCGCCAGGCCTGCATCTGCAAGGCGATAACCTCGCCTATGTGATCTACACCTCGGGATCGACCGGTCAACCCAAGGGTGTTGGCAACACCCACGCGGCACTGGCCGAGCGCCTGCAATGGATGCAGCAAACCTATCAGTTGGACGAAACCGACGTACTGATGCAAAAGGCGCCGATCAGTTTCGACGTGTCGGTGTGGGAGTGCTTCTGGCCGCTGATCACCGGCAGTCGCCTGTTGCTTGCCGGCCCCGGCGAACACCGTGATCCGCATCGCATCGCCCAGCTTGTGCAAGCGTACGGCGTGACCACCCTGCACTTTGTGCCGCCGCTGCTTTCGTTGTTCATCGACGAACCGCTCAGCACTGAATGCTCCAGCCTGCGCCGCGTATTCTCCGGCGGCGAAGCCTTGCCTGCGGAGCTGCGCAACCGCGTGCTGGCGCAACTGCCGGCCGTACAGTTGCACAACCGCTACGGTCCGACCGAAACCGCGATCAACGTCACCCATTGGCAATGCTCCAGCGCCGATGGCGAACGCTCGCCGATTGGCCGGCCACTGGGCAATGTGATCTGCCGCGTGCTCGACAGCGAGCTCAATCCGGTGCCGGCCGGTGTGCCGGGTGAGTTGTGCATCAGTGGCAGCGGTCTGGCGCGTGGCTATCTGGGCCGTCCGGGCCTGACTGCCGAACGCTTTGTCGTCGATCCATTGGGCGAGCACGGCGCGCGTCTGTACCACACCGGTGATCGTGCACGCTGGACTGGCGATGGCGTGATCGAGTATCTCGGTCGCCTCGATCAGCAGGTCAAGCTGCGCGGCTTCCGCGTCGAGCCGCAGGAAATCGAAGCCCGTCTGCTGGCGCAGGCAGGTGTCGCCCAAGCGGTGGTGCTGGTGCGCGAAACGGCGGCGGGTGGACAACTGATCGGTTACTTCACCACGACCGATACTGCTGAATCCATCGATGCTCAAACGACTCGCCTGAAAGCGGCGCTGACGGCGCAACTGCCGGAATACATGGTCCCGGCACAGCTGATGCGTCTGGACCAAATGCCCCTCGGCCCGAGTGGCAAACTCGACCGTCGCGCCTTGCCGGAACCGCAGTGGCAGGTTCGCGAACACATCGAGCCCGTGACCGAGCTGGAGCAACAGATCGCTGGTATCTGGCGCGAAGTGCTGGGCCTGACGCCAGTCGGCCTGCGCGATGATTTCTTTGCCCTCGGCGGCCACTCGCTGCTGGCCACGCAAATCATCTCCCGCACCCGTCAAGCCTGTGACGTCGAGTTGCCGCTGCGGACGCTGTTCGAACACAGCGAGCTGGGCGCATTTGCCGAACAGGTCCGCTTGATCCAGGCCAGCTGCAGCACCAACAAACAGCCGCCGATTGAAACAATCGATCGCCGCCAGGCGGTGCCGCTGTCTTATTCTCAGCAGCGCATGTGGTTCCTCTGGCAGATGGAGCCGGACAGCCCGGCCTACAACGTCGGCGGCATGGCGCGGCTACGCGGCGTGCTGGATGTCGCGCGTTTCGAAGCGGCGCTGCAAGCCTTGATCATGCGCCATGAAACCCTGCGCACGACGTTCCCGAGCGTTGACGGCGTCGCTCGCCAACAGGTGCACATGGAGACCGGCGTGCGCATGGCGTGGAAGGATTTCACCGCGCTGGATGCCGAAGGCCGCGAGTGGCAGGTCCAGCAACTGGCCGATGACGAAGCGCACCAGCCGTTTGATCTGGAAACCGGACCGCTGCTGCGTGGGTGTCTGGTCAAGACTGCCGAGCAGGAGCACTACTTCGTTCTGACCTTGCACCACATCGTCACCGAAGGCTGGGCGATGGACATCTTTGCCCGGGAACTCAGCGCGCTGTACGAAGCCTTTGTCGACGACCGTGAATCGCCGCTCGCGCCGTTGCCGGTGCAGTACCTGGATTACAGCGTGTGGCAGCGTCAGTGGCTGGAGTCGGGCGAGCGTCAGCGTCAGCTCGATTACTGGACCACGCAACTGGGCCATGAACATCCGCTGCTGGAGTTGCCGGCTGACCGTCCGCGTCCGCCGGTACAAAGCCATCAGGGTGAGCTGTATCGCTTTGACCTGAGCGACGAGCTCGCGGCACGGGTGCGTGCCTTCAATGCACAGCGCGGCCTGACCCTGTTCATGACCATGACCGCCGCACTGGCGACCCTGCTGTACCGCTATAGCGGCCAGACCGATCTGCGCATCGGCGCGCCAGTGGCCAACCGCATTCGTCCGGAAAGCGAGGGGCTGATCGGTGCATTCCTCAACACCCAGGTGTTGCGCTGCCAGCTCGACGGGCAGATGTCTGTCGGCGAGCTGTTCGAGCAGGTGCGGCACACGGTGATCGAAGGCCAGTCCCATCAGGACCTGCCGTTCGATCATCTGGTGGAAGCCCTGCAACCGCCACGCAGCGCGGCGTACAACCCGTTGTTCCAGGTGATGTGCAACGTGCAGCGCTGGGAATTTCAGCAAAGCCGCACCCTGGCCGGCATGACGGTCGAGTACCTGGCCAACGATGCCCGCGCGACCAAGTTCGATCTCAACCTGGAAGTCACCGACCTCGACCATCGCCTCGGTTGCGGCCTGACCTACAGCACCGATCTGTTCGACGAACCGCGCATCGCCCGCATGGCCGGGCATTGGCGCAATCTGCTGGAAGCGCTGATTGCCGATCCGCAACAACGCTTGAGTGAACTGCCGCTACTGGCGTCCGGCGAGCAACAGCTTCTGCTCGACAGCCTCGGCGTCGAGCCAGGCGAGCATCGGCTGGATCAATGCATCCATCACCTGTTCGCCGAGCAAGCCCTGGTGCGCCAGGATGCGCCGGCCCTGACGTTCGCCGGGCAAACCCTGAGCTACGCCGAACTCGATAGCCGCGCCAACCGCCTGGCCTGGATGCTGCGCGAGCGAGGTGTCGGACCGCAGGTTCGTGTGGGCCTGGCACTTGAGCGTTCGCTGGAAATGGTGGTTGGTCTGTTGGCGATCCTCAAGGCGGGCGGCGCCTATGTGCCGCTGGATCCGGAATACCCGTTGGACCGCTTGCACTACATGATCGAAGACAGCGGCATCGGTCTGCTGCTCAGCGATGCGGCGATGTTCAAGGCCCTGGGCGAGTTGCCAGCGACCGTCGGCCGCTGGTGTCTTGAAGAAGACGCCGCTGCGCTGGCCCATTTCCCGGCCAGCGAGCTGCCGTCGATCAGTCTGGCGCAGCATCAGGCCTACCTGATCTACACCTCGGGCTCGACCGGGAAACCGAAAGGCGTGGTGGTGTCCCACGGTGAAATCGCCATGCATTGCCGCGCGGTGATCGAGCGTTTCGGCATGCGCCCCGACGACTGTGAACTGCACTTCTATTCGATCAACTTCGACGCCGCCACCGAGCGTTTGCTCGTGCCGCTGCTCAGCGGCGCGCACGTGGTGTTGCGAGCGCAAGGGCAGTGGGACGCCGAAGAAATCTGCGGCCTGATCCGTCGTCATCAGATCAACGTACTCGGTTTCACGCCGAGCTACGGCAGCCAGTTGGCGCAATGGCTGGCGACCCAGGAACAGACCCTGCCGGTGCGCATGATCATCACCGGCGGCGAAGCGCTGACCGGTGAGCACCTGGCGCGTATTCGTGCAGCGTTCAAGCCGAGCCGCTTCTTCAACGCCTACGGCCCGACCGAGACCGTGGTCATGCCGCTGGCCAGCCTTGCTCCGCAAGTGCTGGAAGAGGGCGCCGGCAGCGTGCCGATCGGCAGTGTGATCGGCGACCGCGTGGCCTACATTCTCGACGCCGACCTGGCGTTGGTGCCGCAAGGCGCGACGGGCGAGTTGTACGTCGGTGGCGCGGGCCTGGCCCAGGGGTATCACCAGCGTCCGGGCATGACAGCGGAGCGCTTTGTGGCCGATCCGTTTGCCGCCGATGGCGGGCGTATCTACCGCACCGGTGACCTGGTGCGCCAGTGTGCCGATGGCCTGGTGGAATACCTTGGACGCATCGACCACCAAGTGAAGATTCGCGGATTCCGCATCGAGCTCGGTGAAATCGAAACCCGCCTGCTGGACCATGATTCAGTCCGTGAGGTGGTCGTGCTGGCGCTTGACGCACCGAGCGGCAAGCAACTGGTCGGCTATCTGGTGACGGATGTCGCCGAACAGGGCGAAGCGCAGCAATCGATATTGCGCGAAGCCCTCAAGGCGCATTTGAAATCGCAACTGCCGGACTACATGGTGCCCACGCACCTGATCCTGCTGGCGAGCATGCCGTTGACCGGCAACGGTAAACTCGACCGCCGTGCGCTCCCGGCACCGGACCCGGAGCTGAATCGCCAAGACTACGTGGCGCCGAGCAATGAGCTTGAAGTCACGCTGGCGCAGATCTGGTGCGAAGTGCTGAACGTCGATCAGGTCGGTCTCAACGACAACTTCTTCGAACTGGGCGGCGACTCGATCCTGTCGATCCAGGTGGTCAGCCGGGCGCGGCAGCAGGGCATTCACTTCAGCCCTCGCGACCTGTTCCAGCACCAGACCGTGCAGACCCTCGCCGCCGTGGCCACCCGCAGCGAGCAGGTCAGCGCCGAGCAGGGCTTGATCATGGGCGAGTCGCGCCTGACACCCATCCAGCACTGGTTCTTCGACACCGATATCGCGCAACGCCAACACTGGAACCAGGCGTTGTTGTTGCAACCGACGGTGGTGCTGGAATCTCATCGCCTGGAGCAAGCGTTGCTGGCCGTGATTGAACAGCACGACGCCTTGCGCCTGCGCTTTGGCAAGGTTGCCGGCCAGTGGCAGGCCTTGCACCAGCCGGTTTCCGATGCGCCGGTGTTGTGGCAAGTGCGTGTTTCGTCGATGGATAAAAGCGCGGCCTTGTTCGCCGATGCCCAGCGCAGTCTCGACCTTGAACAGGGACCCTTGCTGCGCGTGTTGCTGGTCGATGGCCCTGAAGGCCAGCAACGCTTGTTTATCGCCATTCACCACCTGGTGGTGGACGGTGTGTCGTGGCGGGTGCTGCTCGATGACCTGCAAACCGTGTATCGCCAACTGGAGGCGCGGCAGTCGGTGAAACTGCCGGCGAAAACCAGTGCCTTCAAGGACTGGGCCGGACGCTTGCAGGCCTACGCCGGCAGCGAGTCCCTGCGCGAAGAGCTGGGCTGGTGGCAGGCGCAACTGGCCGGGCCATGTGCCGGTCTGCCCTGCGATCACCCTGAAGGCGGGCGGCAAAACCGTCATGCGCAAACCGTCAGCGTGCGTCTCGACAGCGAGCGTACGCGGCAGTTGCTGCAGCAGGCGCCAAGTGCCTATCGCACCCAGGTCAACGACTTGCTGTTGACCGCTTTGGCCCGCGTACTGTGCCGCTGGAGCGGTCAGCCATCGGCGCTGATTCAACTGGAAGGCCACGGCCGCGAAGCGTTGTTCGACGACATCGACCTGACCCGCACGGTGGGCTGGTTCACCAGTGCCTATCCGTTGCGCCTGACGCCGTCGAACATCGAAGAAGCCGCCGGGCAGGGGGCCTCGATCAAGGCGATCAAGGAACAGCTGCGTGCCGTGCCGCACAAGGGCCTGGGTCATGGCGTGCTGCGTTACCTCGCCGATGAGCCGAGTCGCCACAGCATGGCGGGCTTGCCGCAGGCACCGATTACCTTCAACTACCTCGGCCAGTTCGACCAGAGCTTCGGCGCGGAGGCGCTGTTCCATCCCCTGGATGAAGCCGTCGGCGCGGCCCACGATGCCCATGCACCGTTGCCCAACGAGCTCAGCGTCGACAGTCAGGTGTATGGCGGTGAACTGGTATTGCGCTGGACGTTCAGCGCCGAACGCTTCGATCCGTCAACCATCGGCGAGTTGGCCGATGCCTACCTCGGTGAGTTGAGCAGCCTGATCGAGCATTGCCTGCGCGACGACGCCGGCGGCCTGACGCCGTCGGACTTCCCGCTGGCGCAGCTCAGCCAGACGCAACTGGATGCACTGCCAGTCCCGGCCGCCGCTATCGAAGACGTCTACCCGTTGACCCCGATGCAGGAAGGCATGCTGTTGCACACCTTGCTGGAGCCGGGCACCGGCCTGTACTACATGCAGGACCGCTACCGCATCAACAGCGAGCTGGATCCGCAGCGTTTCGCCCAGGCCTGGCAAGCCGTCGTCGCCCGCCACGAAGCATTGCGCGCGTCGTTCTGCTGGAACGTCGGCGCGGACATGCTGCAGGTGATCCACAAACCGGGCAGCACACCGATCGAGTACCTCGACTGGCGTGATATCGCCGAAGCCGAGCAAGAGCCGAAGCTGCAAACCTTGCTCAAGACCGAACGCGAGGCGGGTTTCGATCTGCTCAACCAGGCGCCGTTCCACTTGCGCCTGATCCGGGTCGGCGCGGCGCGCTACTGGTTCATGATGAGCAACCACCACATCCTCATCGATGCCTGGTGCCGCTCGCTGCTGATGAACGATTTCTTCGAGATCTACAGCGCCCTCGGCGAAGGCCGGGAAGCGCAGCTTGGGCCTGTGTCGCGTTATCGCGACTACATTGGCTGGCTGCAACGCCAGAGCCTGGACGAAGCGCGGCAATGGTGGAAAACCAACCTGCTGGGGTTTGAGCGGACCACGCCGATCCCGAGCGACCGGCCGTTCCTGCGTGAACATGCCGGCGACAGTGGCGGCATGATCGTCGGCGACCGCTACACCAGGCTCGATGCCCGTGACGGTGCGCAATTGCGCGAACTGGCCCAGGCCCATCAGTTGACCGTCAACACCTTCGCCCAGGCGGCGTGGGCGCTGGTGCTGCGACGCTTGAGCGGTGATCGCGACGTGCTGTTCGGCGTCACCGTGGCCGGGCGTCCGGTGGAGATGCCGCAGATGCAGCGCACCGTCGGCCTGTTCATCAACAGCATCGCGCTGCGGGTGAAGATGCCCGAGGACGGTCAGCGATGCAGCGTGCGCCAGTGGCTCACCGGTCTGCTCGACAGCAACATGCAACTGCGTGAATACGAATACCTGCCACTGGTGAACATCCAGGAGCAAAGCGAGCTGCCCAAAGGCCAGCCGCTGTTCGACAGCCTGTTCGTGTTCGAAAACGCACCAGTGGAAGTCTCGGTGCTGGACCGTGCGCAGAGCCTCAACGCGACCTCGGATTCGGGCCGGACCCACACCAACTTCCCGCTGACGGCCGTGTGCTATCCGGGTGATGACCTGGGCTTGCACCTGTCCTACGACCAGCGCTACTTCGATGAAGCTACGGTCGAGCGCATGCTCGGCGAGTTCAAGCGATTACTGCTGGCGTTGGTGGAAGGTTTCCACGGCGACATGGCCGACCTGCCGTTGTTGGGGGCCGAGGAGCAGGACTTCCTCCTCCATGGCTGCAACCAGAGCGAACACGAATATCCGCTGGAGCAGAGCTACGTTTCATTGTTTGAAACGCAGGTCGCCCGACACCCGCAGCGGATTGCCGCCAGTTGTCTTGACCGGCAGTACAGTTATTCGGAGCTGAACCAGCGCAGTAACCGCCTCGGTCATGGGTTGATCGCCGCCGGTGTCGGGCGCGATCAACCGGTGGCATTGCTGGCCGAACGCAGCCTCGATTTGCTCGGCATGATCATCGGCAGCTTCAAGGCCGGCGCGGGTTACCTGCCGCTGGACCCGGGCCTGCCGAGCCAGCGTCTGAGCCGGATCATCGAACTGAGCCGCACGCCACTGCTGGTGTGCACGCAAGCGTGCCGTGAACAGGCGCAGGCTTTGCTCGACGAGTTCGGCTGCGCCAGCCGGCCACGGCTGTTGGTCTGGGAGGAGGTCCAGTCCCTTGCGCTGTCGGCGGACAACCCAGGCATCTACAGTGGCCCGGACAACCTCGCTTATGTGATCTACACCTCCGGTTCCACCGGGTTGCCCAAAGGCGTGATGGTCGAGCAGCGCGGCATGCTCAATAACCAATTGAGCAAAGTGCCGTACCTGAACCTGAGCAACGCCGACGTGATCGCCCAGACCGCCTCGCAGAGCTTCGACATTTCCGTGTGGCAGTTCCTCGCCGCGCCATTGTTCGGCGCACGGGTGGACATCGTGCCGAACACCATCGCCCACGATCCGCAGGGTTTGCTGGCGCATGTTGCGGCACAGGGCATCACCGTGCTGGAAAGCGTGCCGTCGCTGATCCAGGGCATGCTCGCCCAGGAGCGCATGAGCCTCGACGGCCTGCGCTGGATGCTGCCGACCGGTGAAGCGATGCCGCCGGAGCTCGCGCATCAATGGTTGCTGCGTTATCCGCAGATCGGCCTGGTGAATGCCTACGGTCCGGCGGAGTGCTCGGACGACGTGGCGTTCTTCCGTGTCGACCTGGCCTCGACCCGCGGCAGCTATTTGCCGATCGGTACGCCGACCGACAATAACCGGTTGTATGTGCTCGATGGCGCACTGGAACTGGTGCCGCTGGGTGCCGTGGGTGAACTGTGCGTCGCCGGCACCGGGGTCGGGCGCGGTTATGTCAGCGACCCGTTGCGCACGGCTCCGGTGTTTGTGCCGAACCCGTTCGGCGCGCCGGGCGAGCGCCTGTATCGCACCGGTGACCTGGCCCGCCGTCGCAGCGATGGCGTGTTGGAGTACGTGGGGCGCATCGATCATCAGGTGAAGATTCGCGGCTACCGCATCGAGCTGGGTGAAATCGAGGCTCGTCTGCATGAACAACCGGAAGTCCGCGATGCGGCGGTGGGTGTGCAGGAAGGGGTGAACGGCAAGCATCTGGTGGGCTATCTGGTCGCGGCGCAGGTTGCGTTGAGTCCGGCCGAGGGATTGGAGCGGATCAAGCAACGCCTGCGCGCCGAACTGCCGGAATACATGGTGCCGCTGCACTGGCTGTGGCTGGACAAGCTGCCGCTGAACGCCAACGGCAAACTGGACCGCAAGGCCCTGCCGGTGCTGGAGATCGGCCAGATGCAGAGCCAGGATTACCAGGCGCCGCGCAATGACCTGGAGCAGACCCTGGCAGACATTTGGGCTGAGGTACTGAAAGTCGAGAAGGTGGGTGTTCGCGACAACTTCTTCGAACTGGGCGGGCATTCGCTGCTGGCCACGCAGATCGCCTCACGGGTGCAGAAAACCCTTCAACGGGACGTGCCGTTGCGGGCGATGTTCGAGTGCAGCACGGTGGAGGCGTTGGCCGGGTACATCGACGGATTGGTGGCCAGCGAGATTACCGAGGAGAAGGTGGACCGCCTGAATGACCTGATGGCGGAGCTGGAGGGGTTGTAAATCTCCAGCGGCTGTACCGGCCTCATCGCGGGCAAGCCCGCTCCCACAGGTTCGGTGGTGTACTCATGATGCATGAACACCTGAAACCCTGTGGGAGCGGGCTTGCCCGCGAAGGCGGTGGTACAAACGCATACATTCTGGCGATTGACTGTGATCCGTGAGCCGCTCAGTCTTCGGGCTCCCTTTTTGCTCGCGGAGACAGTCGATGCCCTTCGTAACGATAGGCGGACAACCCCTTCACTACATCGATCAAGGCACCGGCCCCGCTGTACTGCTGGCCGGCAGTTACCTGTGGGACCAGGGCATGTGGGCGCCGCAGATTGCCGCGCTGACGCAACAGTATCGTGTGATAGCCTTGGATCTGTGGGGGCACGGTCAATCCGGGCCATTGCCTGTCGGCACTGTATCGCTGGATGACCTGGCGCGTCAGGCATTGGTCCTGCTCGATCATCTGGACATCGAGCGGGTCACGCTGGTCGGTTTGTCGGTCGGTGGCATGTGGGGAACGCGCCTGGCCTTATCGGCTGCACACCGGATCAACGGGCTGGTGCTGATGGACACCTACGTCGGTGCTGAACCTGAGCCGACTCGCCAGTATTACTTTTCACTGTTGAAGCAGATCGAAGAGGCGGGTGTCATCACTCCTGCGCTGCTGGATATCGTGGTGCCGATCTTCTTTCGCCCCGGTATCGACCCGCAATCAGCGCTGTACCGGAACTTCCGTGCGGCGTTGGCTGCCTTGCCCGCTGGTCGCCTGCGTGAAAGCATCGTGCCGATGGGGCGCATTACCTTTGGTCGTGATGACTGTATGAACCGGCTGGGCGAGCTGGACGCTGCCAGCACTCTGGTGATGTGCGGTGATCAGGACATCCCGCGTCCGCCGGAGGAAGCCCGTGAAATGGCTGAGTTGATTGGCTGCCCGTGGGTACTGGTGCCGGAGGCGGGGCATATTTCCAGTCTGGAGAATCCGCAGTTCGTGACCGAAACCCTGCTGGCATTTTTGGCCGAGAGAGTTTAGTCGGTTGTGCTGGCCTCATCGCGGGCAAGCCCGCTCCCACAAGGGCAGGTGGTGAACACAGATTTTGTGAACACCGTAGTCTCCTGTAGGAGCGGGCTTGCCCGCGATGGCGTCAGAGTGATCACCGTGAATCCGACGGCGGGCTACTTACTTCGGCCCGAGAATCTTCACCAGCTTGTCCGGTGACGGCGCGCCTTGCTGTTGTTGCAGATTACCCTTGTCGTCCATGTAGAAAATCGCCGGGGTCGCCTGCAACTCCAGCTCTTCCATCAATTGCATGTTGGCCGCGAACTTTGCCTGAATCGCTGGCGGCACTTCCTTCAAGGCCTTGAGCGAGCTGCCCTTGCCGGCGGCTTCGTGATCCTGCAGGGCTTTTTCCGGGTCTTTGGCGGCAAGCAGTGCGGCGGATTTCCCCGGGCTGTCCTCGCGGATAATGCCCACCATGATGTGGCGCAACTGCACCTTGCCGGCCTTGACCC
The DNA here is from genome assembly GCF_053628995.1 of Pseudomonas sp. AP3_22 TE3818. NCBI lineage: Bacteria > Pseudomonadati > Pseudomonadota > Gammaproteobacteria > Pseudomonadales > Pseudomonadaceae > Pseudomonas > Pseudomonas sp. AP3_22 TE3818. The sequence continues at coordinate 1,930,051 of NZ_JBRJHL010000001.1, forward strand.
ACGGCCGGGCCTGTTCCCAGAACATGTTGCAGTACGGACAGTTCGGGTCACTGAACAGGTACACCACGCGCGGCGCATCCTTCTTGCCGTCGCCGATCCAGTTGCTGGTTTCGAACTTGGCCCAGACTTCCTTGGCCATCGGCGCATACACCAGTTTCTGCAATGGCGCGCTGCTCAGGTCGTTACCCTCGGCGTCATACAGGTTGCCCAGCAACACGTGTTTGCCATCCGGGGTCAGGTACAGCGCCATGCCGCGGCCCTGGTATTGCGCGGCATACCCGCGCAAGCCGTCAGGGGCGTCGAACTGGCCGACGATTTTCGCGCCCTTGGCCTCGATTTTCCTGATCGCATCGGGCAACTCTTCGGCCTGCACCGATGGCAGGTGCAGCAGGGCAGCACCGAGGCTCAGGGTCAGCAGGTGGCGGAGGCGGGGCATGGCAGTTTCCTTGAAGAGGTGGCGGGAACGGTGTCGAAGTTTTCCAGTGCGCGAGCCAGGCTGGCGTTTGACAGCTCACCCAGATGGCTACCCAGCAGGCGACCTTCGGGGCTGTAGAACAGCGTAGTCGGCAATGCCATGGAACCGACGGCCTGGCCCAGTCGCCCGCCGCCGTCGAACAGCACGTTGGACAGGCTCAGGCCCTGGGTCTCCAGAAAGGTCGCGACGCTTTGCATGCTTTCCGCCTGATTGACGAACAGGAACGTCAGGTCCGGACGTTGTTGCTGGGCGCTTTCCAGCACCGGCATTTCCCGGCGGCACGGCGGGCACCAGGTGGCCCAGAGATTGATGACCAGCGGGCCGCCCTTGTAGTCGGCCAGTTGCACGGTTTCGCCGGCGGCGTTGCGCAGGGCGATTTCCGGCAGGCGTGTGCCATGTTCATAAATCGACAGGGAGAACGTTGCCAGCATCCAGAATGCCAGGCCGCTGGCCGCGCCAAAGCCCAACGGGCGGCGCAGACCCGGGCGACGCCAGCCGCGATACAGCGTGGCGAGCAGCACGACAATCACCCCCGGCCAGGCGAGAAAACCGCCATCGCGCAGGTCGATGATCTGCCACGGATCATTGCGGTAGTGCGCCCAATAGACCGCCACGAAACTGATCCGGGCCGCCAGCATGCCCAGCAGGAACAGGCTGAACAGCGCGGACTCGGGGTTTTCTCCGCCACGCTTGGCCACCCGCCAGCCGACAAAAGTGGCCAGCGCCAGCGCACTGATCAGCAGCAGGTGATTGAGCGCGATGGCAAAGGTGCCGAGGGTGAAGGTCAGCATTAACGGGCGTCTCGGGTGGTAATCCAGCGTTGCAGGAAAGTGTCGGCATCGACCTCGCCGGTGATGCGCTGGCTGCGCCGTTCTTCACCGTCAGCGCCAATCCACAGCAGGCTCGGTGGCCCTGGCACTTTGTAACGGCCGAGCAACTCGCGGCTGGCGGCATTGTCGGCGGTGACGTCCAGGCGGAGCAAGCGCACATCGCTCAAGGCTTGCAGGACACTGGTGTTGCCGAAGACCTGTTTTTCCATGACCTTGCACGACACACACCAGTCAGCGTAGTAGTCCAGCAGCACCCACTGGCCCTGCGCCCGCGCGGCGTCGAGCTCCCGTTGCAATGCCTGCGGATCCTTGATGGTGGTGAAGGCATCGTGGCCAACCGGCACGGCGGCCACCGCCTGGTTCGAGGCGCGGAAAACCTGCAACGGCTTGAACGGATCGTCACTGCCACCGGCCGCCCCGATTACCAGCAGGCCCCCCCACAAACCGAGCAGCAATGAACTGGCGCCAAACAGGTGGGCAATGCGGCCGAAACCCGCCGACTGTTTCCAGGCACTGTACGCCGTGATCAACAGCAGTGCACCGCACAAGCCGACCCACAGGGATTCGTCCAGCACCGGGCGCAGCATCAGCAACGCAGTGGCGAGGAACAGAAAGCCGAAAATGCCCTTGACCAGGTTCATCCAGGCGCCCGGCTTGGGCATGAAGCGATTGCCCACGGTCACCAGCAACAGCAGCGGTACGCCGATGCCGATGCCCATGGCAAACAGAATCAACCCGCCATGCAACGCGTTACCGCTTTGCGCGATGTAGAGCAGGGCGCCGGCCAGTGGTGCGGTCATGCAGGGCCCGACCAGCAGTCCGGACAGGGCGCCCAGCACCCCGGCGCCGATCAGGCTGCCGCCGCGTTGATTGCGCGAGACGTTTTCCAGGCGATCACGCACGGCTACCGGCAGTTGCAGCTCGAAGTAGCCGAACATCGGCAGCGCCAGCAACACGAAAATCGCCGCGAAGCTGCCCAGCAGCCAGGGGTTTTGCAACCAGGCTTGCAGGTTCGCCCCCAGGGAGGCGGCCAGGACACCCATCGCCGCATACACCAACGCCATGCTGACCACGTAACTGCCGGCCAGGGCGAAACCGCGCTTGGGCGTGGCGCCGCTGCCGACGATCAACCCCGCCAGAATCGGCAGCATCGGCAATGAACAGGGGGTGAAGGCCAGCAGCAGGCCCAGACCGAAGAACACCAGCAGGCTCCAGCCCAGCGCCCGTTGTTGCAGGTCGCTGGCCAAGGCCTGATCTGGCGCTTCGGTGGCTGAATTAACTATGGCACTGTCGCCCAGGTCCACGATCTGGGTTTGCGGTGGATAACACAAACCGGCATCCGCACAGCCCTGGAAGCCTACCTTGATCTGGCCACTGGCCCCGGCAGGGATTTTCAGTTCCAGGCCTTGTCGATAAACCTGTTGCTCACCAAAAAACTCGTCGCTGTGGGCCTCGCCCTCCGGTAGCACGGGTTTGTGCTGTTCCGGCAGGCCATCGAATTTCAGGCGCTTCTGATACAGGTAATAGCCGTCGGCAATCTGCCAGAACAGCTGGGTTTCACCGGATTCCAGGCGTTCGGAAGTAAAAATGAAGGCTTTGCCGACCGGAAGAAATTCAGGTTTGGTTTCGAACGGATTGGTTCCCGCCTGGGCCAGACCCGAGATCAAGAGAACAAAAAATAAAAACAGTCGACGCATGGAAAAACCTTGGCTCAGTGCAGGTGAGGTGCACAATGTGCGGTGGCGATTAACCGATGATTAACCGCCGCGCAGTTCCGCCATTGGCCCTGCAGCTCAGTCGCGTAACAGTCCTGGCCAGGTGACGTCGTTGACTTCGTATGGGCCGTATTCGACTTTGTTTTCTTGAATGTTGTAGGTGATGTATTCGTTATCAGTCAGGAAGATATAGAGATAACTGTCGGCAAGCGTCCGATCGTGTTGTACGGCCGTCATGAACCGATGTTTGTAAGGTTCCAGACCAGGCCAGGTCGCATCGGTGATGGGTTCAATTTTCAACTCGTGTATCCCCTCGTTAAAATGCGGGGGGCGCTGCGGTAGATTCCAATCCAGCAGCAGTGAATTACCATCGTTCATGAGAAAACGAAACGTCCCGCTATTTTCCGGGGCATAAGTACGCCACCATGTGCCGGCGACGATGCGATCGAAATAGGGAAGTATCTTGCGCCATTCTGAATCTGCAACGCGGTAATTCCTTATGACCTTGTCATCGTCTTGATCGTATTTACAAACCATTGGTGTATGGCCTTCGTAATAGAAAAGCCACAGGAAGTCTTCGTCGATGCTCCACTGGCTTTCACTCAGCAGATTGGTAGTGGTGAACCCGAACCGCAGGTTCTTGGCGTTGGAGTGAAAACTGTCCCAATTGCTGGGCTTGACTTCGGCGGGATAATCGTCAGGGACTTTGTTGTCGCCAATATCAAATCGAGTGTATGTGTTGCTTTCTTTGAAGAAGAAATAGAAGCGGTCTTTTCCGGAGCGCCAATCAACGGCAATAAACTCTTTTGGTTTTGACATAGTCTGATTCCTTTCAGATGTTTGGGGTTTTGAAGTGGTTAAAGTTTTATGGATGTTCTTATCTTGGCAGGCGTGAAGCTAGCTTGTTTTGAAGAGGGTTTAAATGTGTATTTGATGGCTGTTTGTTTTCTCTTTAAATAACGCCGTTAGATAAGTTTTGGGCAGTACTGCCAAATTTGAAGGGTCAAGAAATACGCTGTCATCCAGGGCTGGGCTTGATCGAAATCTCCCCATGCTGTTCGTCAGCCAATGCCCTTGTCATAATTGCACCTTAATCCACCGCTGTTTGACTCATGTTTTTACCCATGGAGCTGTCATGCACGTACTGGTTTGCGAAGACGATGAACTGATCGCCAGTGGCATCGTCGCCGGCCTGACCGCCCAGGGCCTGACCGTGGAACACGTGGCCACGGCGTCCGCCGCCCGGGCGATGCTCAAGGTGGCGGAGTTCGATGTCATGGTGCTCGACCTCGGGCTGCCGGACGAAGACGGCCTCAAGCTGCTGCAGCAGTTGCGCCATCAGGGCCTGGAGTTGCCGGTTTTGATCCTCACCGCGCGGGATTCGGTCACCGACCGCGTCGATGGCCTGCAAGCCGGTGCCGATGATTACCTGCTCAAACCCTTCGACCTGCGCGAACTCGCTGCGCGCCTGCACACGCTGTTGCGACGGGTGGCGGGGCGCAGCGTCAACCTGATCGAACACGGCGCCCTGACCTACGACCCGAGCAGCCGCGAAACCACGCTCGCCGGTCAGCCGGTGGACCTCTCGCGTCGTGAGCAGTCGCTGCTGCAAGCCTTGTTGCATAACCGTGGCCGGGTGCTGTCCACCGAGCAACTGAAGGACAGCGTCTACGGTTTCAACGACGAGCTGGAAAGCAACGCCCTCAACGTCCATATCCATCACCTGCGGCGCAAGCTCGGCAATGGCATTGTCGAGACCGTGCGCGGCCTGGGCTATCGCCTGGGGCCGGCTGATGGCGGAGAAGAATCGAAGTGATGAGTCTGCGTTTGCGCCTGAGCCTGACGCTCGGCGCCGCATTTGCCTTGATTTGGGCCCTGGCCGCGGCCTGGATGCTCAGCGATTTGCGCAATCAAATGATGTTTTCCCTCGACCAGCGCCTGGTGGCGTCGGCACGCATGGTCGCCGGCCTGATGGAGCAACTGCCGCCCGTGCCGAGCAAGGGCGAGGGCACCCACTTCAGCGCCGAACAACTGAACATACCGGGTGGCATGGCGTGCCAGGTCAGCTCGCTGCGCGGTGAAATCCTGGCCCGCAGCCACACCGATCCGCAGCAGACTCTGGAGGCCGAGAAGCTGGGTTTTCACGATCAGATGATCGACGGCGCGCCGTGGCGCAGTTTCACACTGGCCCGGGGCGATCTGCGCATCACCACCGCCGACCGGCAGATTGAGCGTGAGGCGTTGAACATGTCGATCCTGCTGGCCGCTTCGGTACCGGTGGGCGTGGCGCTGCTCGGTTGCCTGTGCCTGCTCTGGCTGGGCATCGGCCAGGGGCTGGCGCCGCTCAACCGCATGCGCGACGCCTTGATGCGCCGCAGCGCCGACTCCCTGGAACCCTTGCAGATCCAGCCATTGCCCAGCGAGCTGCAACCCTTGCTGGAAACCCAGAACCAGTTGCTCCAGCGCATCGGCAAGACCATCGAGCGCGAACGTCGCCTGACCGGTGACGCGGCCCACGAGTTGCGCAGCCCGCTGACCGCCATCAAGACCCATCTGCAAGTGGCGCGCATGACCGACGGTAGCGCCCGGGACCAATCCCTGGCGCGTGCCGAAGAAGGGGCGGATCGCATGCATCGCACCCTCGAGCAATTGCTGTTGCTGGCGCGAGTCGAGGGCAGCCTGTCGTTTGACGACGGTGTGCAGTGCAACGCCGAGCAAGTGGCAAAACTGGCGATCCAGGATGCGGCGAGCGGTGATCGCCAGCGCATCAGGTTTCAGGCGCCGGGCAAGGTCTCCGCTGCGCCAGTACAAATGCCCGCCGTGCTGTCGATCGCCGCGCTGCGCAACTTGCTCGACAACGCACTGCGCCACACTCCCGCCGACAAAGCGGTGGAGTTGAGCCTGGAAACCACCGGCAATCGTGTGCAGTTCGTGGTGCGCGACCATGGGCCGGGGATTGCCGAAGAGGATTTGCAGCACTTGACCCAACGCTTCTGGCGCAACGGCCAGAGCACGGGTTGTGGCCTGGGGCTGGCGATTGTCCAGGCCATCGTTCAGCGTTGCGGTTGTACACTGCAATTCGATAGCCGACCGGACGGTTTGCGGGTCGAGCTGACGATGCCGCTGCAACCGGTCTGAAAAACACCACAAAACCCCTGTAGGAGCGAGCTTGCTCGCGATGGTCGATAACGATAACGCGTGCTTTCTGAATGCACGCGGTGTTCTTGAGTCCATCGCGAGCAGAGCTCGCTCCTACAAAGGTTTCCGTGTTACCGCCTAAATCCCTCAAGCGTTGATGCGTTTCCAGAACAGGAAAACCGTATTGAGGGGTCGAGAGATGTCAGTCGCTACCAGCCTTATCGAAGATCAGCCGGCGACGTCCGCCGAGACGCTTTATCAATTCAATGAATCGCCATTGCTGGTCCGCCAGAGCCAGCAGGAATCCAACGCCCGCAGCTATCCGCGACGCATCCCCCTGGCGCTCAAGCGCGCCAAGGGTATTTACGTCGAAGACGTCGAAGGCCGCACGTTCATCGACTGCCTGGCCGGTGCCGGGACCCTGGCCCTGGGGCACAACCACCCGGTGGTGATCCAGGCCATCCAGCAAGTGCTGACCGATGAACTACCGCTGCACACCCTGGACCTGACCACCCCGGTCAAGGATCAGTTCGTCCAGGACTTGTTCGGACTGCTGCCGCCTGCCCTGGCCGCTGAAGCGAAGATCCAGTTCTGCGGTCCTACGGGCACCGACGCCGTGGAAGCCGCCCTGAAGCTGGTGCGTACCGCCACCGGCCGCAGCACCGTGATCTCGTTCCAGGGCGGATATCACGGCATGAGCCAGGGCGCGTTGAGCCTGATGGGCAGCCTCGGGCCGAAGAAGCCGCTGGGCGCCTTGCTCGGCAGCGGCGTGCAGTTCATGCCGTACCCTTACGATTACCGCTGCCCGTTCGGGCTGGGCGGTACGCAAGGGGTGAAAGCCAACCTGAGTTATCTGGAAAACTTGCTCAACGACCCCGAGGCCGGCGTGCAATTGCCGGCGGCGGTAATCGTGGAAGTGGTGCAGGGCGAGGGTGGGGTGATCCCGGCCGACCTGGACTGGTTGCGCGGTGTGCGGCGGATCACCGAAAAGGCCGGCGTCGCCCTGATCGTCGATGAAATCCAGAGCGGATTCGCCCGTACCGGCAAGATGTTTGCCTTCGAGCACGCCGGGATCATTCCCGATGTCGTGGTGATGTCCAAGGCCATCGGCGGCAGCCTGCCGTTGGCGGTGGTGGTCTACCGTGAGTGGCTCGACACCTGGCTGCCGGGCGCCCACGCCGGGACCTTCCGTGGCAATCAGATGGCCATGGCCGCCGGTTCCGCAGTGATGCGTTATCTGGTCGAACACAAGGTCTGCGAGCATGCCGCCGCCATGGGCGAGCGCCTGGCCGAGCACCTGCGCATCCTGCAACGGGACTTCCCGCAACTGGGAGATATTCGTGGGCGTGGCTTGATGCTCGGTGTCGAACTGGTCGATCCGACGGGCGCGCTGGATGCCCAGGGTCACCCCCCGGCCTTCGCCCGCCTGGCACCCTTGGTACAGCGCGAATGCCTCAAGCGTGGCTTGATCCTGGAACTCGGTGGCCGTCATGGCGCGGTGGTGCGCTTCCTGCCGCCACTGGTGATCAGCGCTGCGGAAATCGATCAGGTGGCCGGGATTTTCGGCCGGGCCCTGGCTGCTGCCACCGGCGATCAGTAAATTTTTCGCGCCACGCAACGTTACTTCTACATAACGGCTGCGCACAGGGCGCAGCCCGCCCAATATCGATGGAGAGACAGCATGACTTCAGTATTCGACCGCGAGGACATCCTCTTTCAGGTCGTGGTCAACCATGAAGAGCAATACTCGATCTGGCCCGATTACAAAGCCGTGCCGCAGGGGTGGCGCACCGTGGGCAAAAGCGGGCTGAAAAAGGAATGTCTGGCCTATATCGAAGAGACCTGGACCGACATGCGTCCGTTGAGCCTGCGCCAGAAGATGGATGAGCCGGCGGTTGTGGCGCACTGAGTCGTCGCGCATAAAAGAGCCCGCTGAGCCGGTAAGGTCAGCGGGCTTTTTCAGGTCTACAGCAAATTTGTGCACACCGCAGAACCTGTAGGAGCTGGCTTGCCAGCGATGGACTCATAGGCACCACGTTCATCCACCAAGTACTCGTCATCGTTAACGTCCATCGCTGGCAAGCCAGCTCCTACAGGATTACGCGCCGCCCAACCCCTTGATGACCAGATCCACATTCCCCTCCAGCTCCGCCACCGGATCTCCGGCATCGGTGCTCAACACCACCAACCGGCTACCCGATTCGGCAATCATCGCTTTCACAGCATCCGATGGCTGCCGGTGATGCAACACCACCGCCACATCGTTGTCCTTGAGCGTTGTGCCCAACTGCTTGAGCGCATCGGCTGTCCACTCGGCATCGGGGCGTGCGTCCTGGCCGATCAACTCCAGATTGAGCCCACCGATCAGGTAGCCGAAATGATCGCTGAGGCTCATCACACTGAGGTTATCGGCCGTCGCCAGCCGCGCTTCGCTGTCGGCACTGAGCTTGAGCAAGCGTTGCTTGAGGGCTGCCAGGTTGGCATCGATTTTCGGCTTGGCCTCGGGGGCCAGGCGTACCAGGTCCGCCGCCATCACGTCGGCCATGCGACCCATGTTGTTGCTGGAAAACCACGGCTGGCTGTTGAGGCCGTCGACCCTGTTGCCCGGCTGCACGGCGATGCCGGGCAGGGCGCCGTCCACCGGGCGGGCGGCATCGACTTCGACGATACGGATATTGCTGCGCCGGGAGATCGGGTACAGCGGGTCATCCGGCCAGAGTGAGCGCAGGCCGATCACCGCATCGGCATCCTTCGCCAGTCGGGCCAGCGCCGGGGCACCTCGGCCGGTGAAGTAGGCGGTCTGGCGGCTGCCGGGCAGATTGGCCGGCGCGGCACGTTCGAGGCTGACATCGGTGCCTTTGAGCAGCACTTCACCGAGACCATAAGTAATCGGCAAAGAGGCCAGCACACGCAGCGGTTTGCCGTCGTTTGCGGCGAAGGTCGTGGCGGTCAGCCCGCACAGGGCCACCGCGAGGGTCAGTTGGCGCAGAGAAACAATCATTTATCCAAGGTTCCCTTTCAGGCTGGGGACGATGCCGCGCGCAATGGCGGCCAGGGCGAAGGCGATACCGGCCACGAGGATGATCGCGGCGCCGGACGGAATCGGCAGGTCGAAGACGATCGGCGCGAGAATCCCGCACAGCGTGCTGACGGTGGCGATCAGCACCGAACACCAGAAAAAGCCCTTCAGCGATTGGCTGAGCAAACGCGCCGCCGCTGCCGGAATCACCAGCAGCGCGCCGACCAGAATCGCACCGATGACCTTCACCGCGGCGACGGTGATCAGCGTCACCAGAATCACGAACAGATAATCCAGGGCTTTCACCGCCACCCCGCGCACGGCCGCCAGTTGCGGATTGAAGCTGGCGAGCATGATGCGGTTGTACAAGGGCAAAGCCAGGGCCATCACCAGCGCACCGACGATGGCCAGCACCAGCAAGTCATTGCCGTTGACCGTCAGCACCGAACCGAACAGCACGTTTTCCAGGATGTGCACGTTGATCTTGCCCGCCAGAATCAACAACAGGCTGGCGCCCAGGGCGAGCGACACCGAGAGGAACACGCCGATCAAGGTGTCCGGCGCCAGGCCGGTGCGGTTGCGCAGATAGTTGAGCAGAATGCCGAACAGCAGGCAGTAGCCGAACAGGCTGCCGTAGGGACCGGTGTAGGGTTCGCCGAGCAAAATGCCGATGGCCACGCCGGTTAATGCGGCATGGCCGACGGCTTCGGAGAAAAACGCGAAGCGCTTGACCACCACCAGCGTACCCAGGCCGCCCAGCACCGGGCCGATCAACAGGCCGGCGAGCAGTGCATTGACCACAAACCCATAGGCCAGCGCCTCGGGTAGATAACCCGACGATGCCCAACCCTGGACCATCAGGCGAAAAGCTTCGTAACTCATCAGGCAAGGCTCCGTGGGTGAGTCGAGAATAACGTCAGCAGGCGCTCCGGCGTCAGTGCCTGTTGCGGCGTGGTGTCGAACAGCACGCGGCGATTGAGGCCGGTGACGTGATCGGCCAGGCGCCCGACCGCTTCCAGGTCGTGCTCGATCCACAGCACGGTGATGCCCGCCGCTCGCCAGTCGCCGAGCAGGCGTTCGAACACCCGGATCCCGGCCTCATCGAGGGCTGACATCGGCTCGTCGAGCACCAGCAATTGCGGAGATGGGATCAGCCCCTGGGCCAGCAATACACGCTGGCGTTCGCCGCCGGACAATGCGCCCATGCGGCGCTTGCGCTTGTCCTGCATACCGACCCGTTCAAGGGCCTCGCCAATCGCCGCCGCGTAATGTTTGCTCAAACCGAGAAAGGCCGGGCGACGCTGGCACATGGCAGCCATGAAATCGTCGACGGTCATCGGCAAGCCCCGGTCGAACTCCAGCGCCTGTGGCACATAGCCAATGGTCCCCGGCTCGGCCGACCACTGCAGGTTCAAGCGGCCCTGATGCGGCATTTGCCCGAGCAGGGTCTTGATCAACGAACTCTTGCCGCCGCCGTTGGGGCCGACCAGCGCATGCACGCTGCCGGGACGGACCTGGAAGGTCACCTTGTCGAGGATCGTCGTGCGTCCGAGGGTCAGGCTGATGTCGGAAAAATCCAGGGTCGGGCCGGGAACCTGTGGGAGCGGGCTTGCTCGCGAATGCGGTGTGTCATTTGGCAATGATGCTGATTGATCCACCGCCTTCGCGAGCAAGCCCGCTCCCACAATGGATTCGGAGTCGCTTGGAACGGGGTTTTGTGCACTGATGATCTCCTTGGCAGTCATACCCCTGACTCCTGAATCGCCCGCACCACGGTGTCCAGGTTGCCGGTCATTTCCTTTTCGTACTTGTCGGCGGCGTACTCGCCGTAGGAGATATGCGACAACGGATACAGCTTCACGCCGGATTCGCGCTGGATGGTGTCGACGTAAGTGGAGGGAAAATCCATCTCCGAGAAGATCACCTTCACGTCCAGTTCACGCAGTTGGTCGATGGTCTTTTTCAACTGGCTCGGGCTCGGCTCGATGCCGTGGGCCGGCTCGACCACGGCGGTCACTTCCAGACCGAATTCGCGCAGCAGGTAGTCGTAGGCGGCGTGCACCGTGGCCACGCGCAACTCGGCGTTCGGCGCCTGGGTCAGTTTGGCCAGGGCATCGGCGCGCATCTTGCGCAGGCGCTTACCGTAGGCGCGGGCGTTCTCGGTGTAGGTTTTGGCATTGACCGGATCGAGCTTGCCCAGCTCCCGGGCGATGTTGTTGACCTGGGCGATCGAGGCGCTGATCGACAGGAAGGTATGCGGGTTCACCACCTTGCCGGCACCGCGGGCGGCAACACCGGTGGCGGCGAGCAGCGGCACGTTTTCATTGGCTTCGATCACCGGCACGTTCGGGGTTTCGCTGGCGGCGATCATGCGGTCGGCGAAATCATCATGGCCTACGCCGTTGAGCACGATCACGTCCAGCCCGCTGATGCGCTTGATGTCTTCGGCGCGGGGTTCGTAGGCATGGGGGTTGAAACCGGCCGGAATCAGCGGCACCACTTCGGCCTTGTCGCCGACGATGTTCGCCACGTAGCTGTAATAAGGGTGCAGGGTGATGCCGATGCGCAGACGCTTGGCTGCGTCGGCATTGGCGAGGGATGGCAGCAGGCAGGCCAGCAGGCCGATCAGCAGCACGCGCAAGATAGAACGTTGAGATGAAATGGGCATGGGAAAGCGGTCTTCTCTCGGGGGAGGGCGAGGGTTCAATGCCGGTGCTGGCGGGTCACGCCGGCATCGAATTGCGCGACGATCTGTTGCCAGCCGGCGCTTTCGAGCGCGCTGTCGCTGAGGTCGGCTGGAGCCGTGAGCGTGCCGGCGCGGTTGAGCCAGATGTCCGGAGCATCATCGGTGGCGGTCAAGCGCATCAGGAATGAACCGGCGACCGTCGGCGTCTGGCTCTGGCCGAAGTAGGCCTTGGCGTTGAGCAATTGCCAGGCATGGCTGCCACGGCTGACGGAGCTGGCATCCCGGGCAAACGGGGCAAAACCCTCGTCGGCGAGGGCCTCGGGAGTCGGCAGGGTTTGCTGTTCCTGGCGCAGCAAATGAATCTCGTCCAGCGTCACCCGCAAATCGGCGTAGATGCCTTGCTCGGCAGCGCTGAGGTCGCGACGCGCATCCAGTTGGTGGCTGTTGACGCTGCTCGCCTCATGGGATTCCCCGCGCCAGAGCACCACCGAACCGGCGACCGCAAGGATCATCAGGCACAGCAGCAGGACGTAGAGGGTTTCGTGGCCGGCACCGGCCGGGCGCACCACTTGGGTCGTTGAAGTATTCATGGCGCCTGGATGTCCGCCTGGTCGATTTCCACCACGTGACCGGGGCCTGCGTCGAACAGCACATAGAACTCGGCGCCGGGCTTCTTGAACGTCAGGGTCGAATCGGCTCCGAGTTTGCCTGGCACCAGAATGGTTTCGTCGTAGCCGATCACATCGAGGGTCACGCCCGGAGCGCCGCTGCCGTCGGAAAAACCACCAGTGCATTTGATCTGCTCGGCGTCGATGGCCTTGCATTCGCACATCGGGTTGTGGGCCAGGGCGCTGGCGCTGAAGCCGGCGCAGAGCAGCAGCAACAGAGTGTTGAGTGGACGAAGCGGGTTGATCATGGTTTGCCTCCTTGTTTGTTCAGCCAGGCGAGGGTGGCGGGAGAGGCCTGGCTCAAAGGAATGGATGCCTGATGCATGGCGCCGTCCCAGCCTTCCATGGTGATCCACAGCTCGGCGTCGGCCGTGGTCTTTTCCGGGACGGGCAGTGAAGCGCCCATGCGGTACGGCGTGCCGAAGAAAATCACGCCGGCGGCGCGCAGGCTGCGGGGTTTGCCAATGCGCAGGTAAGTGGCCTTGACCTGTCCGATACAGGCCTCGCACAGTGCCGCGTTGAAGCCCTTCATGTAGCCGGCCGGGCCATCGAGCGTGGGTGCGGCGTTGCGCAACTCCGCCAGGCGCAGGCTCCAGGGGCCGACCTGGACTTCGCCGACTTCGCGTTCGCCCAGGCCGCTGTCGCCACGCATCAACGCTTCGTCGGCGAAATACTTGGGCATGAAACCGAGCGGAATCAGCAGTAACAGGACATTCAGGTGAAAGCGCCATTTGTGCCAGAACACGCTCAGGCGCGAGGGTTGCGAGAGCGCAATGTCTTTGCTCACAGGTTGGCCTCCGATGTTTCGTTGCGGGTAGCCGGTTGCGCCGTGGTGCTACGCGTTTTTTTGTTGCTGCGCTTGAAGGCATTGGCCGTCGCCAGTGCGGTGCGCTTGGTCCAGATCAGCAAGCCGCTGAGCACCATCATGCTCAGCAACAGGCCGAAGAACGCCCAGATCAGCTTGATCCACAGGCCACCGAAGTCGCCGGTGTGCAGCGGGCGCATGGACTCGGTGACGAACTCCAGGGCCGAACGATCCGAAATCAGGCGCGATGCGGCGATTTCGCCGGTGTACGGATTGAGGGTCGCGGTCTGGAACATCAGTGGATACCAACCGCGTCCCCCGACATCCAGGTGGCTATAGGCATTGCCCGGCAGGCTGACGAAGCTGGCTTCCAGCCCGGAGATTTTCTGCGTGGCGATTTCAATCGCGCGATCGAGGTCGATGCGCGGCGGGGGCGACCCATCGGGCGATAGCGGCACCGCTTCGCGGGACATCGCCGGAATGATCTTTTCCGTGGAGATGGAAATCTGGTTGTCGAACAGCAAGGCCTGGATCAGGAACCAGGTGCCGGTGATGGAAATCACCGCAATGAACCAGATTGACCAGATGCCGCTCAAGCGGTGGAAGTCGCCCCAGAAAATCCGCGCGCCGTGGCGAATCCGCAGGGTCGGGCGGAAAAAGCCTTTCCAGAAGCGTTTGTAGACCACCAGCCCGGTGACCAATGAAGCCAGCAGCGGCAAGCCGAGAAACGACACCAGGTACCAGCCCCAGCTGTAGCCGTTGGTGAACGGCACCAGCCACCAACCGTGCAGCGCCCGGGTGAAGGCGCGGAAGTTGAACTCCGGCGCGACGCCCTGGATCACGCCGCTGTATGGATTGACATAAATCACCACCGAGCGTCCGTCGGGATAGCTGACTTCGACATCCAGCGCGAAGTGCGACTCGTCGGGCCGACTGATGCTCTGCACCACGGTTCGCGGTTCGGCCTTGTTGATGGCCTCGATGATCTGCTGATAGCTGAGCAGCGGTGCATCGTCCGAGGGCTGGCTGGCGCGCATGGGCGGGTTGGCCAGCCAGACGATTTCCTGGCTGATCACCGCCAGGGTGCCGGTCACGCAGACGATCAGCACGAAAAACCAGATCGGCAGCGCCAGCCAGCTATGGACCAGGAACCAGATTTTTGAACGGGATTTCTTCGACATATTGAAGGTCTTGCCTGGATGAGAGGCAGCTCGGCTGCGGGCTTCGCAGGGATGAGCGCCCTGAAGGTCCAGTCGTGGCTGTTGCCTACGCGACAGGACTGCATCTAGGTAAGACGGATGAGCAAAGGAAATCCCGAAAGGGGAAGTGAAAGAAAATGTTTCTCGATAGGCAGAAAGTCAGTGCAATCCGCGCACGGCCGGCCGCAGGATTTACATTCACTGAAGATCAAACGGTGGGAGCGGGCTTGCTCGCGAAGGGAACGGCACATTCAAAGTCAATGTTGCCTGACACACCGCCTTCGCGAGCAAGCCCGCTCCCACAGAGTCCGAGCGAGCCTGCTCGCGAAGATTTCAACCCTGCTGAAACATTTCCTTCGCCCGTTGTTCAATCTGTTCCTGCGTCAGGTCTTCCTTGCGCGTCGCCAGGAACCACAGATGCCCGTAGGGATCTTTCAAGGTGCCCGAGCGATCGCCGTAAAACTGATCCTTGACCTCGGATACAACGGTGGCACCGGCATCGATGGCCTGTTTGTAGGACTTGTCGACATCGGTCACATACAAATGCAGACCCACGGACGGCGAATTGTCCGGGTTGCTCAGCGGTCCTTGATCGCACGGTGTGCCCAGCATGATCGGGCAATCGCCGATGCGCAGTTCGGCGTGACCGATGCCACCATCGGGCATGGCCAGGCGCATGACCTCGGTGGCGCCGAAGGCTTTCTTGTAGAAATCGATGGCTTCGGCAGCTTTGTGGATGCCCAGATAGGGGGTGATGCTGTGATACCCCTCCGGAATGGGTTTGACACTCATGATGGATCTCCCTGTTCTTGTTGTGTGAATGGAAAGTACCTGCTTCGTTGTACAACCGGATAAATATAGGCCAGCCGCTTTCGCCCCACCGAGCGCCCGACGAGCAGCATCGCCACACAAGTGCCATCAGGTCGGCTCCAACCAGTGCGCTCCCAGCACATCGACAATGATCGCCATTTCCTGATAGCCACTATTGAAAGCGTTGATTTCTGCTACCCGGAAGGCGCGGGTAGCCTGTGTTCATTGCCTCGAACCCAGTCGCCAGGACGCCAGAAATGAAACCGATGATCGCCACTTTGCTGATGCTCGCCGTCTCCGTACTCGCCGGATGTGCCAGCCATGTTTCCCCGGAGCTACGGCCCTACAGCGCTGAAGAAAGCAAGGAGCTGGCGCTGGAGGCGCTGAACCGCCGCGGATTGTCCTTCGACGAATACCACGCGAAGAAAGCCGAACTGCTCGGCCAACCGCAAAAGTCGTTCAGCTACGACAAGCAGGGGGAAATGAACGCCGGGCGATCTATACAGCTTCACGGTCGTCCAAGCTGAGGCGAAACTGTACTGCTCCAAGTTTCGCCTAACTGTCCATGGGTTTCGCCCAAGGTGTGCGATAGGGTCAACACCTGACCGACCCTGACGGACTGCCTCCCATGACGCTCTCACTCGACCTGCTGCTGGGCTTTGCCCTGTTCGCCCTCGTCACCTCGATCACACCCGGTCCGAACAACACCATGTTGCTGGCTTCCGGGGTGAATTTCGGCTTCAACCGCACGATTCCGCACATGCTCGGCATCACTTGTGGCTTCTTTGTACTGGTGGTGGCGGTCGGTTTCGGCCTTGGCGCGGTGTTCCAGGCTTACCCTTTGCTCTACACCGTGCTGCGTTACGTGGGGGCGGCGTACCTGCTGTATCTGGCGTGGAAAATCGCTCATTCCGGGCCCATGTCGGAGAGTCAGCAGAGCGAGGCGAAACCGATCAGCTATCTGGGCGCCGCCGCGTTCCAGTGGGTCAACCCCAAGGCCTGGATCATGGCCATTGGCGCCATCAGCACCTACACGCCGATGCAGGGTTACTTCACCAATGTGATCGTGATTGCGGCCGTTTTTGCCATCATCAACCTGCCGAGCGTCGGTGTCTGGGCCGCTTGCGGCACGCTGTTGCGCAACGTTCTGAAGGATCGCCGCTGGCTGCGCCTGTTCAATTGGGGCATGGCCGCGCTGCTCGTGGGTTCGCTGTATCCGCTGCTGCTCGAAAGCTTTAGCTGACGCATTGCTTCAACCGGTTGCCCGATGCCTGTTAAGCTGACTTTTCAGGAGCGTTCCTACGCACTATTAAATGAAGTAGTCCTTCTTTAACGGCATCCGATCAGGTATTGGTAACGTTCTGAAAACAGCGCGCAGCTCACAAGGCTGCGCTTTGCCGTTTACAGTCACGAGCTTCCTGATCCCGGAACACGCTCTGCGAGTCTTTCTTTTATGAACAAACGTCCGTTGTATTTCGATTACGCCGCCACCACGCCGGTGGATGAGCGGGTCATCAAGGTGATGGTCGAGTGTCTGGGCTTTACCGGCAATTTCGGCAACCCGGCCTCAAGCTCTCATGTCTTCGGCCAGCAGGCCCGGCAATCGGTGGAGCAGGCGCGACGCCAGGTCGCCGAACTGGTCGGCGCGACACCTGAGCAGATCGTCTGGACCTCAGGCGCTACCGAATCCAACAACCTCGCGCTCAAAGGCGTAGCCCAGGGCCGCGGCACTGGCGGTGGCCATATCATCACCAGCCAGATCGAGCACAAGGCCATTCTCGATACCGCCAGGCAACTGCAGGATGCCGGTGTCGCCGTGACGTACCTGGTGCCGGATGCTGATGGGTTGATCAGCGCGCAAGCGGTCAGCGAAGCCATGCGCGAGGACACTTTCCTGGTGTCGCTGATGCTGGTCAACAACGAACTGGGGACGCTCAACGATATTCCCGCCATCGGTCAGGTGGTGCGTGAACGCGGGGCGTTGTTCCATGTCGACGCCGCGCAGGGCGCGGGCAAAGTGGCGATCGACCTCGGGCAGTGGCCGGTGGACCTGATGTCGTTTTCCGCGCATAAACTGTACGGCCCCAAAGGCATCGGTGCGTTGTATGTCGGTCCGCGTGCCCAACAACGATTGCAGGCGCAGATCCATGGCGGCGGGCATGAGGGCGGATTGCGTTCGGGCACCCTGGCGACCCATCAGATCGTGGCCATGGGCTCGGCCTTTGCGCTGGCGGCGGCTGCGTTCGATGAAGAGAAAGCCACCATCGTGCGTTTGCGTGAATGCTTGCTCGAGCAATTGCTGGACATTCCCGGCGTGCGTCTCAACGGCAGCCCGACCCGGCGCATTCCCCATACCCTGAGCCTGACCTTCGCGGAAGGCGAGTTCAATCCGGCGGCGTTGCTGGCCTCGATCGCGTTTTCCGCGACCTCGGCCTGCAATTCCGCGAGCAATACCCCATCCCATGTGCTGCTGGCCTTGGGGCATGATGCCCGCTCGGCCAGCCGCACCATCCGCTTGAGCCTCGGGCGCTTTACCACCGAGCAGGACATCGACCAGGCGGTTCAACTGATCAAGGCAGCCTGCGCCAGTGCTCCGGCATTCTGGCAATAGGGCGACGAAGCGCCGACGTTGAGCGGCACTTAACAATAATGATGAAGTGGTTAGCAGGAGACACGATGAATACGCAGCTTTCGATCAATGGATCGGTGCCCCGGCGCCTGGCGCAAACCCGCGAACTGATGAGCCGGGAGGGCATTCACGCCTTGCTGGTGCCGTCGGCCGACCCGCACCTGTCCGAATACCTGCCGGGTTACTGGCAGGGGCGCCAGTGGTTATCGGGTTTCCATGGTTCGGTCGGCACCCTGATCGTGACCCCGGATTTTGCCGGCGTCTGGGCCGACAGCCGTTATTGGGAGCAGGCGACCAAGGAACTCAAGGGCAGCGGCATTGACCTGGTCAAGCTGCAACCGGGTCAACCCGGGCCACTGGAATGGCTGGCCGAGCAAACCCCCGAGGGGGGCGTTGTCGCGGTCGATGGTGCGGTCATGGCCGTGGCGTCGGCACGGACCCTGGGCGCTAAACTCGAAGAGCGTGGCGCCCGTCTGCGCACCGACATCGACCTGCTTGGCGGAGTCTGGAGCGACCGTCCAAGCCTGCCGAACGAACCGATCTATCAGCACTTGCCACCACAGGCGACCGTCAGCCGTGGCGAAAAACTCGCCAAACTGCGTGAAACCCTTCAGGCCCGCGGTGCCGACTGGCATTTCATCGCCACCCTCGATGACATCGCCTGGCTGTTCAACCTGCGCGGCGGCGACGTGTCGTTCAACCCGGTATTCGTTTCCTTCGCCTTGATCAATCAGCAACAGGCCACGCTGTTTGTCGCCCTGAGCAAAGTCAGTGCCGAACTGCGCGCCATCCTTGAACAGGACGGCGTGACCTTGCGCGATTACAGCGAAGTCGCTGCAGCACTGCGCGCCGTGCCGAGCGGCGCGAGCCTGCAAGTCGACCCGGCGCGGGTCACGGCGGGGTTGCTGGACAACCTCGACAGCGGGGTGAAACTGATCGAGGGCCTGAACCCGACCACCCTGGCCAAATCGCAAAAAAGCCTGGCCGATGCCGAACACATCCGTCAGGCCATGGAGCAGGACGGCGCAGCACTGTGCGAATTCTTCGCCTGGCTGGACTCGGCGCTGGGCCGTGAGCGCATCACCGAACTGACCATCGATGAAAAACTCACCGCCGCCCGTGAACGCCGGCCGGGTTACGTGTCGCTGAGCTTCAATACTATTGCCGCCTACAACGCCAATGGCGCGATGCCGCACTACCATGCCACCGAAGAGGAACACGCGGTCATCGAAGGGGACGGCCTGCTGTTGATCGATTCCGGCGGCCAGTACCTGGGCGGCACCACCGACATCACGCGGATGGTTGCGGTGGGCACCCCGACCGATGAGCAAAAGCGCGATTGCACCCGCGTGCTCAAGGGCGTGATTGCCTTGTCCCGCGCGCAGTTTCCGAAAGGCATTCTGTCGCCGCTGCTCGATGCCATCGCCCGTGCGCCGATCTGGGCGGAAAGTGTCGACTATGGTCATGGCACCGGTCATGGCGTCGGTTACTTCCTCAACGTTCATGAAGGTCCGCAAGTCATCGCCTATCAGGCTGCGCCTGCGCCACAGACGGCGATGCAACCGGGCATGATCACGTCCATTGAACCGGGCACCTATCGTCCGGGCCGTTGGGGCGTGCGGATCGAAAACCTGGCGATGAACCGTGAGGCAGGCAAAAGCGAATTCGGTGAGTTCCTGAAGTTCGAAACGCTGACCCTGTGTCCGATCGACACCCGTTGCCTGGAAACCACGCTGCTGACCGAAGACGAAAAGCAGTGGTTCAACGCCTACCATGCCGAAGTGCGCGAACGCCTGAGCCCATTGGTCGAGGGTGCGGCCCTTGAGTGGCTGAACACTCGTACCGTGGCTATTTGATTGCTTTCAGTTCGGGCGCTGTCTCCAGCGCCCGGCTCATGTAGTCAACAAAGGCTTTGACCCTGGCGGATTGGCGACGATTCGCCGGGGACACGGCATGAATCGGTAGCGACTGCGCTGTGTAGTCCTGAAGAATCGCCGTCACTCTCCCGGCTTTCAGATCCTCGCTGAACAACCATACCGGCGACAGCGCAATCCCCAATCCCCCCAGCACCAGTTCGCGGATCGCCTCGGAATTGTTGCTCTGCGCATTGCCCTTGATCCGCACCTCATGACGCTGGGCATCTTTTGTGTAAACCCACAGGTTTTGACTGCTCAGCAGGTTGAACATCAGGCAGTTGTGCCTGCCCAGTTCCTGCGGTGTTTGCGGTTGACCGTATTGCCTGAGGTAGTCAGGTGATGCAACGGTCACCCGATGGGTCGTACCCACCAGGCGAGCGATCAGGCCACTGTCGTTCAGGGCACCGATCCGGAAGGTGACGTCCAGCCCTTCACTGACCAGATCCTGGTTCTGATCGTTGAGTTGCAGGTCTATCTGTACGTCAGGGTAGTGTCTGAGAAAGTCCGGCAATCGGGGGGCGATCTGCAAGCGGCCGAAACTGACCGACGAACCGATTTTCAGAGGGCCGACAACCCGCTCCCGGCCGGACTGGAAGCTATGTTCTGCCGCATCCACGGCAGCGAGGATGATCCGGCAATCGTTGTAATAGCGTTGACCTTCGTCCGTCAGCGATAGCTTGCGGGTACTGCGGGCAATCAGCTTTCCGCCCAATCGGGTTTCCAGCGCTTGCAGCACCTTGCTGATGGTCGGCTGACTGGTTTGCAACTCTCGGGCAACGGCGGAAAAGCTGCCACGCTCGACCACCCGTACGAAAATCGCCATTGCATTGAGTGTGTCCACGGTATTTCTCATTGATGCTGTGTCGGCATGATCACTATAGCGATATGGCGTCTTATCGGCATGTATAGGGCGAGGCAAGATTGACCTGTATTCACTTCTGATGGGAGATGGCGAAATGACTGACTCACTGAACATGCGCGCTCTGATGATCGACTCGGCCAATGCGCCGTTACGCCTGGTCTCCATCGCGCGGCCCGTGCCACAGGCAGGGCAGGTATTGGTCAGGATCAAGGCCAGCGGTGTGAATCCACTGGATGGAAAAATCCGCTCCGGGCAGGCGGCCCATGCGCGGCAACCATTGCCGGCGATCGTGGGAATGGATCTGGCCGGGACCGTAGAGGCGCTGGGCGAGGGCGTCAGTGGCTGGCTGCCGGGGGATGAGGTGTATGCCATGGCCACCGGTATTGGTGGTGTTCAAGGTTCATTGGCCGAGTACGCGGCGGTCGATGCCCGCCTGTTGGCTCACAAACCGCACAACCTGGGCATGCGCGAAGCGGCCGGATTGCCACTGGTGCTGATCACCGCTTGGGAAGGCCTGGTGGACCGGGCTCGCGTTCGGTCCGGTCAGAAGGTATTGATTCATGGTGGTGCCGGTGGCGTCGGACATGTAGCGGTACAAATCGCCCGCGCTTTTGGTGCTGAGGTTTTTGCCACAGGCTCGGCCGGGCAGCAATCGATCATCGAAGGGTTCGGCGCGACGTTTATCGATTACCGCAAGTCTTCGGTCGAAGACTATGTGGCCGAGCACACGGCCGGTGAGGGTTTCGACATTGTCTATGACACCGTGGGGGGCGAAACGCTGGATGCGTCATTCAAGGCTGCCCGGGTGTATCACGGTCATGTACTCAGCTGCCTGGGGTGGGGCCAGCACAGCCTGGCACCGCTTTCCTTTCGCGGGGCGACTTACTCCGGTGTCTTCACCCTGCTGCCGCTGTTGACGGGCCAGGGACGCGAGCATCACGGCGAGATTCTGCGCGAGGCGGCGCGGTTGATCGAGGCGGGCAAGCTCGTGCCGTTGCTTGACCCGCACTCGTTCACGCTGGAATCGGCAGAATCCGCCCATGCACTGCTCTTGTCGGGAGCGGCAAAGGGGCGGTTGGTCATCGAGGTCTAACTCAAGGCTTCGAGCACGAAGTCCAGTCGATCCTGGCCGAAGTACAGCTGGTTGTCGACAAACATGCTCGGGGCTCCGAATACGCCTCGCTGTACGGCTTTTTCGGTATTGTCCTTGAGCGCCGTCTTGATTTCTTCATCGGCGGTCAGGGCCAGTACTTCCTGTGGGTTGAAGCCGTTTTCGCTGAGCACTGCCGCGACGGTTGCCGGTTCGTCCAGGCTGCGACCCTCTACCCAGATGGCCTTGAACAGGCAGTCGAGGAAGGCGGCAAAGCGTTCCGGGTGGCGCAACTGCATGCCCGTTACGGCGCGCATGAGCATCAAGGTGTTGATCGGGAAGTGCGGATTGAACTTCAGGGGCACGCCGTAGCGCTTGGCGTAGCGGTCCAGGTCCTGAAACATGTAGCGGCCCTTGGCCGGGATAGTCGCCGGAGAAGCATTGCCGGTGGCTTTGAATACTCCGCCCAGCAAGAGCGGAATGTAGACCAGCCGGGAATCGGTCTGTGCGCAAATCTTCGGTAGCTGGGTATAGGCCAGATAGGTGGCGGGGCTGCCGAGGTCGAAGTAGAACTCCACGGTTTTGCTCATGTTCAAGGCGCTCGTCTTATTGTTGTGTGTGGGCGATTACCAGCGTTCGCTCCAGGGGCGAAGGTCCAGCTCGAAGGTCCAGGCATCGCGGGGCTGGCTGTGCAGGTACCAATAGTTTTCGGCGATATGCTCGGGATTGAGGATGCCGTCCTGATCCTTGGTAGCGTATTTCTCGGGGAAACTTTCACGGATGAAATCGGTATCGATGGCGCCATCGACGATGATATGGGCAACGTGAATGTTCATCGGCCCGAGTTCTCGGGCCATGCTTTGCGCCAATGCTCGAATGCCGTGCTTGGCACCGGCAAATGCGGCGAACCCGGCAGCGCCACGCATGCCAGCGGTGGCGCCAGTGAACAGGATCGTGCCGCGCTGTCGCCTGGCCATGCGCTTGGCCACTTCTCGGGCATTGAGAAAACCGGAAAAACAGGCCATTTCCCAGATCTTGAAATACTTGCGGGCGGTTTCTTCGAGAATGCTGCACGGCACGTTGGCGCCGATGTTGAAGACAAATGCTTCGATGGGGCCGATCTGGCTTTCGATCTGCTCGACCAGCGCGATCACGTCTTCTTCATTACGTGCATCACAGGCAAATCCGTGGGCCTCGCCGCCATCAGCCTTGATGGCCTCCACCAGTGGCTGGAGCTTGTCCGCGCTGCGGCGGGTGACGCAGGCGACAAACCCTTCCTGGGCAAACCGCTTGGCAATGGCGCCGCCCGTGGCATCACCTGCGCCAACGACCAATACGACCTTCTTGTTATTCATGGGTTGATCCCTTTGGTAAACGATCGTTAACTAAACGAACGTTATGCTATGATTCGACAGGCGTCAAGGTGAGCAACTCAGGGGGAAAAGCAATGCGTTATTCGGTCAGTCACAAGCTGGAAACCAGGCAAAGGCTGCTGGAAAGCAGCGCGTTGTCGGCCAAGAAGTCCGGTTTTTCCACGGTGGGTGTAGACGGCCTGATGAAAGCCATTGGCCTGAGTGGCGGGGCCTTCTACAGTCACTTCTCGTCGAAAGACGAGTTGTTCGCAAGCATTGTCGAACGTGAGTTGGGTCAAAGTCTGGCGCGGCTGGGGGAAGGGCAGGACCGTGACAAGCTTGAGCGCTGCCTGAAACTGTACCTGAGCATGTCTCACGTCGAGAATCCGGAAACCGGTTGTGCGTTACCGGCATTGGGGGCGGAAATTGCCCGTTCCGATGTGAATGTCCGCCAACAGGCTGAGCACTGGATTTGCCGTCTTCAGGAAAGTTGGGCAGGTGTCTTGCAAAGCGACAGCCTGGCGTGGGCGATTCTGTCGCAATGCATTGGCGCGTTGGTCGTAGCGCGCATGCTGGCTAGCCCGGATGTCCAGCGCAGGGTGCTGAAGTCCAGCTACGAGGAAATCGGCCGTCAGATCGCAAGTTCGGGAACCTGACGCGACGGCCCTGCCTATTTGCAGATGACAATCATGCTGCGGCTGGTATAACCCGCGGGATTGAGGCCAAACGGATAATCACCGGGCTCTTCCACGGCGTCTCCCGACTTGGCGATGACCTTGTATCCCTTGGGCGCGCAGGAGTTGGCAGCGCTGGCGTAGCACTTGTCCCAGGACGAAGACAGTCCGGAACAGTTGATGTGTAGCCCTTTCTTGCCGTGCTTGATCTGTGTGTCGGATGTCGCTGCGCATCCCGCAATTGCAAGTGCGGCGATCAGCATCAAAAATCGTTTCATTACTGTCCTTATAGCGTCCCCGGATCTTGTGCCCGGGTCTGGCTGCATTCGCTTTCGCTTGAAGCGTAGCGATATCCCTATCTGAAATTGTCCATGGCATGACTCTGGGTGCGGGGCTAAACATGGCCTAATTGAGCGGCAAATACCAGACCTGCGTCATATCTGCTATCAATCTGCCGCGACTGCTGGCCTGGTGGCATTGCCCATGGTCATGGTTGCACCGACGGAGGCCAGAATGATGCACATGATTGCCATCCACTGCGACAGCGAGAGGTATTCATGAAGGAACAGCAAGCCAGATAACGCGCCGAAGGCGGGCTCGATGCTCATCAGCGTACCGAAGGTTCTGGCAGGCATGCGGGTCAGAGCGACCATCTCCAGGGTGTAGGGGAGGGCTGTGGACAGGACGGCGACGCCGAGGGCTACAGGGATCAATGACGGGCTCAGCAAAGCGGAGCCAGCATGGACAATACCGATAGGGGCTACGAAGAGCGCTGCGATCATTACCCCCAGCGCGGCGGTTTGCACGCCATTATCGGCCCCCGCTTTTTGCCCGAACAAAATGTACAGTGCCCAGCAGACCCCCGCCCCCAAGGCATAGCCGGCGCCTAGCAGATCGATTCCTGCGCTCGCTTCTCCAGTTGGTATCAGTAGCAGCAAGCCGACGGCGGCCAGTGCAATCCACAAAAAGTCGATCGCGCGACGCGAGGCGTAGATCGCCACGGCCAGTGGGCCGGTGAACTCAAGCGCCACCGCGATGCCCAGCGGTACGGTTTGCAATGACATATAGAAGAGGAAGTTCAT
>NZ_JBRJHL010000001.1:1957500-4335000 GCF_053628995.1 Pseudomonas sp. AP3_22 TE3818
CGCTAACAGTTACGCGCTCGAAATTGGGTCTGTAGCTCAGTTGGTTAGAGCGCACCCCTGATAAGGGTGAGGTCGGCAGTTCGAATCTGCCCAGACCCACCAATTTTGTATGGGGCCATAGCTCAGCTGGGAGAGCGCCTGCCTTGCACGCAGGAGGTCAACGGTTCGATCCCGTTTGGCTCCACCATTAACTGCTTCTGCTGTTAGAGTTTAGAAATGAATATTCCGGTGTGAATATTGATTTCTAGTCTTTGATTAGATCGTTCTTTAAAAATTTGGGTATGTGATAGAAAGATAGACTGAACGTTACTTTCACTGGTAACGGATCAGGCTAAGGTAAAATTTGTGAGTTGCTCTTTATGAGCAAGAATCGAATTTTCGGCGAATGTCGTCTTCATAGTATAACCAGATTGCTTGGGGTTATATGGTCAAGTGAAGAAGCGCATACGGTGGATGCCTTGGCAGTCAGAGGCGATGAAAGACGTGGTAGCCTGCGAAAAGCTTCGGGGAGTCGGCAAACAGACTTTGATCCGGAGATGTCTGAATGGGGGAACCCAGCCATCATAAGATGGTTATCTTGTACTGAATACATAGGTGCAAGAGGCGAACCAGGGGAACTGAAACATCTAAGTACCCTGAGGAAAAGAAATCAACCGAGATTCCCTTAGTAGTGGCGAGCGAACGGGGACTAGCCCTTAAGTGGCTTTGAGATTAGCGGAACGCTCTGGAAAGTGCGGCCATAGTGGGTGATAGCCCTGTACGCGAAAATCTCTTGGTCATGAAATCGAGTAGGACGGAGCACGAGAAACTTTGTCTGAATATGGGGGGACCATCCTCCAAGGCTAAATACTACTGACTGACCGATAGTGAACTAGTACCGTGAGGGAAAGGCGAAAAGAACCCCGGAGAGGGGAGTGAAATAGATCCTGAAACCGTATGCGTACAAGCAGTGGGAGCAGACTTTGTTCTGTGACTGCGTACCTTTTGTATAATGGGTCAGCGACTTATTTTCAGTGGCGAGCTTAACCGAATAGGGGAGGCGTAGCGAAAGCGAGTCTTAATAGGGCGTCTAGTCGCTGGGAATAGACCCGAAACCGGGCGATCTATCCATGGGCAGGTTGAAGGTTAGGTAACACTGACTGGAGGACCGAACCGACTACCGTTGAAAAGTTAGCGGATGACCTGTGGATCGGAGTGAAAGGCTAATCAAGCTCGGAGATAGCTGGTTCTCCTCGAAAGCTATTTAGGTAGCGCCTCATGTATCACTGTAGGGGGTAGAGCACTGTTTCGGCTAGGGGGTCATCCCGACTTACCAAACCGATGCAAACTCCGAATACCTACAAGTGCCGAGCATGGGAGACACACGGCGGGTGCTAACGTCCGTCGTGAAAAGGGAAACAACCCAGACCGTCAGCTAAGGTCCCAAAGTTATGGTTAAGTGGGAAACGATGTGGGAAGGCTTAGACAGCTAGGAGGTTGGCTTAGAAGCAGCCACCCTTTAAAGAAAGCGTAATAGCTCACTAGTCGAGTCGGCCTGCGCGGAAGATGTAACGGGGCTCAAACCATACACCGAAGCTACGGGTATCACCTTCGGGTGATGCGGTAGAGGAGCGTTCTGTAAGCCTGTGAAGGTGAGTTGAGAAGCTTGCTGGAGGTATCAGAAGTGCGAATGCTGACATGAGTAACGACAATGGGTGTGAAAAACACCCACGCCGAAAGACCAAGGTTTCCTGCGCAACGTTAATCGACGCAGGGTTAGTCGGTCCCTAAGGCGAGGCTGAAAAGCGTAGTCGATGGAAAACAGGTTAATATTCCTGTACTTCTGGTTATTGCGATGGAGGGACGGAGAAGGCTAGGCCAGCTTGGCGTTGGTTGTCCAAGTTTAAGGTGGTAGGCTGGAATCTTAGGTAAATCCGGGATTCTAAGGCCGAGAGCTGATGACGAGTTACCCTTTGGGTGACGAAGTGGTTGATGCCATGCTTCCAAGAAAAGCTTCTAAGCTTCAGATAACCAGGAACCGTACCCCAAACCGACACAGGTGGTTGGGTAGAGAATACCAAGGCGCTTGAGAGAACTCGGGTGAAGGAACTAGGCAAAATGGCACCGTAACTTCGGGAGAAGGTGCGCCGGTGAGGGTGAAGGACTTGCTCCGTAAGCCCACGCCGGTCGAAGATACCAGGCCGCTGCGACTGTTTATTAAAAACACAGCACTCTGCAAACACGAAAGTGGACGTATAGGGTGTGACGCCTGCCCGGTGCCGGAAGGTTAATTGATGGGGTTAGCTAACGCGAAGCTCTTGATCGAAGCCCCGGTAAACGGCGGCCGTAACTATAACGGTCCTAAGGTAGCGAAATTCCTTGTCGGGTAAGTTCCGACCTGCACGAATGGCGTAACGATGGCGGCGCTGTCTCCACCCGAGACTCAGTGAAATTGAAATCGCTGTGAAGATGCAGTGTATCCGCGGCTAGACGGAAAGACCCCGTGAACCTTTACTATAGCTTTGCACTGGACTTTGAATTTGCTTGTGTAGGATAGGTGGGAGGCTTTGAAGCGTGGACGCCAGTTCGCGTGGAGCCATCCTTGAAATACCACCCTGGCAACTTTGAGGTTCTAACTCAGGTCCGTTATCCGGATCGAGGACAGTGTATGGTGGGTAGTTTGACTGGGGCGGTCTCCTCCTAAAGAGTAACGGAGGAGTACGAAGGTGCGCTCAGACCGGTCGGAAATCGGTCGTAGAGTATAAAGGCAAAAGCGCGCTTGACTGCGAGACAGACACGTCGAGCAGGTACGAAAGTAGGTCTTAGTGATCCGGTGGTTCTGTATGGAAGGGCCATCGCTCAACGGATAAAAGGTACTCCGGGGATAACAGGCTGATACCGCCCAAGAGTTCATATCGACGGCGGTGTTTGGCACCTCGATGTCGGCTCATCACATCCTGGGGCTGAAGCCGGTCCCAAGGGTATGGCTGTTCGCCATTTAAAGTGGTACGCGAGCTGGGTTTAGAACGTCGTGAGACAGTTCGGTCCCTATCTGCCGTGGACGTTTGAGATTTGAGAGGGGCTGCTCCTAGTACGAGAGGACCGGAGTGGACGAACCTCTGGTGTTCCGGTTGTCACGCCAGTGGCATTGCCGGGTAGCTATGTTCGGAAAAGATAACCGCTGAAAGCATCTAAGCGGGAAACTTGCCTCAAGATGAGATCTCACTGGGACCTTGAGTCCCCTGAAGGGCCGTCGAAGACTACGACGTTGATAGGTTGGGTGTGTAAGCGCTGTGAGGCGTTGAGCTAACCAATACTAATTGCCCGTGAGGCTTGACCATATAACACCCAAGCAATTTGACTACTCGAAAGAGCATCAGATTGCGGTGTGTGAAGACGAAACGAACCGAAAGTTCGAGAGACTCACAAAACACCGGACTATCACCTACCCAATTTGCTGAAGCGAGGCCACCTGGCCACGACTCAGTACCCGAATTTCTTGACGACCATAGAGCGTTGGAACCACCTGATCCCATCCCGAACTCAGAAGTGAAACGATGCATCGCCGATGGTAGTGTGGGGTTTCCCCATGTGAGAGTAGGTCATCGTCAAGATTAAATTCCGAAACCCCAATTGCGAAAGCAGTTGGGGTTTTGTTTTTGCGCGCGAAAAAACACGAGCAACCCATTCAAAGTCAATTGTAAAAAAAATCACACAAACCTGACTCCACGGTTTTGGTAAGGTGCAGCTCATTTTTAATGGACTGAGTCTGCGCCCACGGATCGGCATTCTTTTCAAAGAGTTGCTGCACAAGTGCCTGAACCGATACCGATCAAGGACCACGAAAAAGAAACACACCTGGTCAACAAGAGACTCCTGGCCTGCGCCTTGTTCGTTGCCGCCATTACCTGTGCTCTGGTGGTACGCCTGTATGTCCTGCAGGTCGTCGAGTTCGACTATCACTCGACCATCTCCGAAAACAATCGCGTACATGTCCTGCCGATTACACCTACCCGTGGATTGATCTATGACCGCAACGGCGTACTCCTTGCGGACAACCGCCCCAGCTTCAACCTGACCATCACCCGCGAACGTGCCTCCAATGTCAACGAGGAGCTGGACGAGGTCGCCAATCTCCTGCACTTGCCCGCTGAAGACCGCTCGCAATTCGACAAGGTGATGAAGCAGGCACGTCACCCCTTCGTACCGGTGACGCTGTTCTATGAACTGAGCGAAGAACAGATCGCCGTACTCGCCGTCAACGAGTTCCGCTTGCCGGGCATCGATGTCGAGCCGCAGTTCGTTCGGCACTATCCGTTGGGCGCGCACTTCGCGCATTCGGTCGGCTACGTCGGACGCATCAACGAGAAAGAGTCAAAGGCTCTGGATACGGTCGAGTACCGAGGCACCCAATCCATTGGCAAGACCGGGATCGAAAAATTCTACGAGGCGCAACTGCACGGCCATGTCGGTTATGAGGAAGTCGAAACCAATGCCCAGGGCCGCGTGCTGCGAGTGCTCAAGCACACGGATCCGGTGCCGGGTGAAAACATTGTCCTGAGCCTCGACGTCAAGCTGCAGGAAGCCGCCGAACAAGCCCTGGGCGATCGTCGCGGCTCGGTGGTTGCGCTCGATCCATCGACCGGTGAAGTGCTGGCCATGGTCAGCAACCCGAGTTTCGACCCTAATCTGTTCGTCACCGGCATCAGCTCCAGGGAGTACTCCACGCTACGCGACTCCGTCGACCGACCGCTGTTCAACCGTGTGTTGCGCGGCCTGTACGCGCCGGGTTCGACCATCAAGCCGGAAGTGGCAATCGCCGGCCTCGACGCGGGTGTCGTCACGCCACAGACCCGTGTGTTCGACCCCGGTTATTACCAGCTACCGGATTTCGATCACAAGTACCGCAACTGGAACCACAGCGGTGACGGCTGGGTGGATATGGATGCAGCGATCATGCGTTCCAACGACACCTATTTCTATGACCTCGCACACAAGCTGGGGATCGATCGCCTGCACGACTACATGGCGATGTTCGGACTGGGTGAGAAAGTCTCCCTGGACATGAACGAAGAATCCCCCGGCCTGATGCCATCCCAGGCATGGAAGCGTGCCACGCGTCGGCAGGCCTGGTTTCCGGGCGAGACGGTGATTCTCGGTATCGGCCAGGGCTACATGCAAGTCACGCCGCTGCAATTGGCCCAGGCCACGGCGCTGATTGCCAACAAGGGTGTGTGGAATCGCCCGCACCTGGCCAAAACCGTGGACGGCATCGCGCCGGTGGATGAGCATCCAATGCCCAATATTCTGCTCAAGGATCCACGCGACTGGGAGCAGGTCAACCATGGCATGCAGATGGTGATGCACGATGCCCGCGGGATTGCCCGGGCCGCCGCCGCTGGCGCGCAGTACCGTATTGCCGGCAAGAGTGGTACCGCGCAAGTGGTGGCGATCAAGCAGGGCGAACGTTACAACCGGGAGAAAACCCGTGAGCGTAACCGCGACAATGCCTTGTTCGTCGGTTTCGCCCCGGCCGAGCACCCGAAGATCGTGATTTCGGTGATGATCGAAAACGGTGAGGCGGGTGGCCGCGTCGCCGGACCGGTCGTCCGGCAGATCATGGACGCCTGGCTACTCGATCAGGACGGGCACCTGAAGCCGCAGTACGCGGCACCCGGCAAGGCGCCGGGCGATCTTCACGCCTGAACCGTCTGGGCTTCACAGCACAGGCTCGCGGATGCTGAGCATGTGCTGGAAGCTCTGGAGGAACACCGTTTCGGCCTGGCTCATCTTCTGTTCGCGGTTCCACAACAACTGGATATCGAAATCCACCACACCGTCTTCCGGCGGCAGGCGCCAGAGCAGACCTTGCTCGACATCCCGGCGCACCAGATGCGTGGGCAAGGCGCCGATGCCGTAACCCGCGCAAATCAGGCGGTAAATTTCTTCGAAACTGGTGGAAGACGCAACGATCTTGCCGGTGAAGCCTTGCTGATCGCGGAACAGCGTCAGGGGTGAAAGATTGCCGCCCAATTGGTCGCTGGTGAAGCTGACAAAGTTTTCCGCCGCCAGTTGTTCCAGGGTCAGATTCTCTTGCCCGAACAGGCGATGGCGCTGGCCACAAAAGTAAGCGTAGGTCTCGCGAAACAGCACCCGCTGTTCCAGCCGCGGCTGTGGCAGACGACACAGGCCGACGCCAATGGTCGCGGTCTTTTGCAGCAGCGAACTGATGATGTTCGAACTGCCCATCACCTCGACTTCCAGCTCGATTTTCGGGTGGGTTTCATGGAAGTCAGCGAGGAAATCATCGTAATGCCGAGCCTGCACACCGCTGACCGTGAGGATACGGATCTTGCCCACCACGTCGTCGTGACGACTCTCCACCACCGTCCCCAGGCGTGAAACATCACCGTAGATATCGGCAGCGATGCGCAGGACTTCTTCCCCGGTTTCCGTCAGGTCAAAGCGTCGTCCGCTGCGGGCAATCAACACGCATTCCAGCTGTTCTTCCAGTCGTTTCAGCGCCTGGCTGACGGCCGACTGGGTGATGTGCAGTCGCGCGGCAGCGCGACTCATGCTGCCTTCCTGGCCGATGACCAGATAGGTGCGCAGCAGGTTCCAGTCGAGGCGGTCATTGAGAAAGCGCCGGCCGACCCATGGGTTGGAAGTGGAGGACATAAAACCTCATACAGTAGCAGTGCTAATAGTAAAGATAAGGATTTGAAAATTGACTAATCCTGGCATGGAAGCGATAAAGCCTACAAGCGCCATAGAGCGCAACCGTCATCCGCCTTAACACCTGCCCAAAAACTATAAGTACACAGGGTCCTTGCATGCACACTACTCCCCAACCGCGCCGAGCCGCGGCCGCTGCCTTCATTGGCACGACCATCGAGTTCTACGACTTCTACATCTACGCCACCGCGGCGGCGCTGGTCCTCGGGCAGGTGTTCTTCCCCAGCAGCGACCCGGTCATGAGTACCCTCGCGGCATTTGGCAGTTTCGCTGTCGGCTTCATTGCGCGGCCCATGGCCGGGATGGTGTTCGGTCATCTGGGCGACCGTCTCGGGCGCAAGAAAATGCTCCTGGTAACCATGGCCTTGATGGGCATCGCCACCGCCGGCATTGGCCTGTTGCCGAGCTATGCCAGCGTCGGCATCTGGGCGCCGATCGGCCTGATCGTGCTGCGTTTGATCCAGGGGATTTCGGTCGGTGGCGAGTGGGGCGGGGCGGTGTTGATGGCGAGCGAACACGCACCGGCCAGGCGCAAGACGTTCTACGCCTCGTTCGCCCAGCTCGGCAGCCCGGCCGGCTTGTTGCTGGCACTGATCGCTTTCCGTCTGGTGACGTCCCTTGAGCCCGAGGAGTTCCTCGCCTGGGGATGGCGCCTGCCGTTCCTCGCCAGCGGCGTATTGATGATGGTCGGCCTGTTGATCCGCTCCGGCGTTCACGAGTCACCGGAGTTCGCCAAGGTCCAGGACAACAACGAGACTGCCAGATACCCGGTGATGGACGTGATCCGCACCTGCTGGCGGCAGATCCTGTTCGCCGCCGCTGCGGTGACCATCGGCTCGGCCGGGTTCTTCTTCACCAACACCTTCATGATCACCTACGTCACCCAGTACCAGGGCATTGCCCGTTCGACGATTCTCGATTGCCTGTTTCTGGTGACGGTCATCCAGTTGCTCTCGCAACCGCTCTCGGCACTGCTGGCCGAACGTATCGGCGAAGGTCGTTTTCTCAAATGGGTCGCGCTGCTGTGCATGCTCACGCCCTACCCGATGTTCCTGTTGGTGGGCACGCAGAACATTCTGTTGATGACGCTCGGCATCGCGTTGGCCGTGGTGATTCTCTCGGCGCTCTACGCAGTGATCGCCGGCTACATGACCCAGGCCTTCCCGGTGCACCTGCGCTACTCGGGCATTTCCATCGCCTATCAACTGGCTTGCGCCGTGGCCGGGGGCACCACGCCGCTGATCGGCACGCTGCTGGCCAGCAAGTTTTCCGGACAATGGTTGCCGCTGGCGGTGTTCTTCAGCTTGCTCTCGGCCCTGTCCCTGATCGGTGTTTGCGGGTTGGCCCGCCTGCGCGCCAACCCGGTCGTCAGCCACGCTGTCAAAGAGGTGTATTCGTGAGTAAACCTGCACACATCGACCCGATTGAATGGCAAGCCCGTTGCAAACTGGCGGCGCTGTATCGACTGGTCGCGCACTTTCGCATGACCGATCTGATCGACACCCACATCACCCTGCGGATTCCAGGGCCTGAACACCACTTCCTGATCAACCGCTATGGCGTGATCTTCGACCGCATGCGCGCCTCGGACCTGGTGCGCATCGATCAGGAAGGGCGGGTGGTCGACCCGGAGTACGCCGGCCATCGGGTCAATGCCGCCGGCTTCGTGATCCACTCGGCGATCCACATGGCGCGTCCGGACCTGAACTGTGTGATCCACACCCACACGGCGGCGGGCATGGCGGTCGCGGCGCAGAAGCAAGGCTTGCTGCCGATCAGTCAGCACGCGCTGAAGTTCTACGGCAAGCTGGCCTATCACACCTATGAGGGCATCGCGCTGTCGCTGGATGAACGCGAGCGCTTGATTGCCGACCTCGGCCCGCACCGGGCGATGATCTTGCGCAATCACGGCTTGCTGGTGGGTGGTTCCGGGGTGGCCCAGGCGTTCCAGGAAATCCACTTTCTGGAGCGCGCCTGTCAGGCCCAGGTGCAGGCGCTGGCCGGTGGTTCGGCATTGCATTACCCGTCGCCGGAAGTGTGTGCGCACACCGCCGAGCAGTTTGACCGTGATGAGCAGGACAACATCATCGACCTGGCCTGGGAGGCCGCCCTGACGTTGATCGAATCCCAGCGCGAGTCTTATTTGTCATGAACGCCGACATCAACACCGTGGTTCTGCTGTCCCGCGACACCTTGCTGCTCAAGCAATTGCAGGCGGCGTTCGCCCGCAGTGCGCCGCAGCTCACCGCCGTGCTGGCCGAAGATTCCCGGGCCGCTCATGCACAGATGGCGGCGTGCTGGTTTCCCTTGCCGGGCAGTCTCGGTGCATTGCAAAACCTGCAGGTGATTCACTCGGTGGCCGCCGGCATCGACCACCTCGACCACGATCCGTCCTGCCCGGACCTGCCGATTTGCCGCGTGGTCGACCCGGGTCACCGCCAGGGCATGATCGAGTACGTGCGCTGGGCGGTGATCCACTATCACCGCGGTTTCGACCAGGTGTTGTCGCAACAACGGGAGCAACGCTGGGAACGGCCGCTGCAACGGGCGGCGGGGCAGTTCAAGGTCGGTGTGATGGGGCTCGGGTCGCTGGGCAGCGCGATTGCTCTGGATCTGGCCGCCGCCGGTTATGACGTGCGCGGCTGGGCGCGGCGCAGCAAGGACCTGCCGGGTGTGCGTACATTCGCCGGGGCCGATGGGTTGAATCCGTTCCTCGATGGCGTCGAATTGCTGATCAACCTGTTGCCACTCACCAGCGAAACCCGCGGCATCCTTGGTCGGGCCACGTTCGACCAACTCGCCAACGGCGCAGCACTGGTCAACTGTGGCCGGGGCGCTCATCTGAACATCGACGATCTCGAACAGGCATTGGCCAGAGGACAATTGCGCGGTGCGCTGCTGGATGTCTTCGAACAGGAACCGCTGCCGGTCGATCACCGGCTCTGGACCATGCCCGGTGTCACCATTACTCCGCATATGGCTTCGGCGGCTTCCCATGACTGTATTGCCGAACAAGTGGCGGAAAACTTCCGCCGATTGAATAGCGGCGAACCGTTATTGAACTGTGCGGACCGATTACTGGGTTACTGAACCAACCGCTTTTCCGTTAAAAATGGATGTTCACGTAATCCCGGGAAACACCGATAACGCAACACCTGTAGGAGCCGGCTTGCCGGCGATGGTCGTTAACGATAACGCATGTAAACCGGATAAACACGGCGCACTTGAGTCCATCGCCAGCAAGCCGGCTCCTACAAGAGACCGCTTCCAAGGCCAAAAAAAGGCCCTGCGAACTCGCCCGCTCAGTTGGGCGAGCCATAACAACAACCTTCGCCTCAACCGTTTTACTGCCAGTTAAAACAATTAAATAACGAGTTCTTGATGAATTCCTGGAGACAGTGATGAGCGATCTATCGTCCGCAGAAAAGTCCGGCGCACCACCGGAAGTTAATATCAGTATGAAAAAAGTCGCGGTGGCCAGCGTGATCGGCACCACCGTGGAGTGGTACGACTTGTTCGTGTTTGCCACGGCCTCGGCGCTGGTGTTCAACAAAGTGTTCTTTCCGGATTTCGTGCCGCTGATCGGAACACTGCTGGCTTTTGGCACCTTCGCTTCGGCGTATCTGGCGCGGATTGTCGGTGCGGCATTGTTCGGGCATTTCGGCGATCGCCTGGGGCGCAAGTCGATGCTGTTGATTTCGCTGTTGACCATGGGGGCGGCCACCTTTGCCATCGGCTTGTTGCCGGACTTTGCCACCATCGGTATCTGGGCGCCGATCCTGTTGTTGCTGCTCAGGGTCGTGCAAGGCCTGGCTTTGGGGGGCGAATGGGGCGGGGCGGTGTTGATGGCGGTGGAGCATGCGCCGGCCAACAAGCGTGGCCTGTACGGTTCCTGGGTGCAGATCGGCGTACCGGCCGGGACCATGATTGCCAACCTGGCCTTCCTGTTGATCGCGGCGTGGCTGTCCCCCGAGGAACTGTTGGCCTGGGGCTGGCGTATCCCGTTCCTGGCCAGCGTGTTGCTGATCGCCGTCGGCCTGTACATCCGCCTGAACATCGCGGAAACCCCGGCCTTCAACAAGGTCAAGGAGGCCGAGGTGCAGGTGAAGATGCCGTTGGCGGAAGTGTTCCGCAAGTACTGGAAGCAAGTGGTGCTGGGCGGTATCGCCACCATGTCCACGGGCGCTTCGTTCAACATTATCGTGGCGTTCGGTTTGACGTATGGCACGCAGAACCTCGGCTTCAGCCGCGGCGTGATGCTCGGTGTGGTGCTGCTGTCTTGCGCCTGGTGCATCGTCATGTTGCCGGTGTTCGGTGCGCTCTCGGATCGTTTCGGACGCAAGCCGATCATTGTCGGCGGCATCATCGCCGAAGCGCTGGTGGCGTTCCCGATGTTCTGGCTGATGGACACCAGGGAGCTGCCGATGGTGGTGTTCGGTTATCTGTTGTTGATGACCGCATTCGCCGCCAACTACGGGCCGATCGCGACCTTCCTCGCCGAACTGTTCGGCACCCGCGTGCGGTATTCCGGGTTGTCCATCAGCTACATGTTGTCCGGCCTGCTCGGCAGCGCGGCGACACCCATCGTCACCACGGCATTGCTGGCCGCGACGGGCAAAGGGTCGTCGGTGGCCTGGTACATGATCGGTGCGGCCCTGATTTCACTGGTGGCGCTATTGCTGCTGACCGAAACCTTCAAGAAGGACATCAGCGAAATCCCGAGCGTCGCCCCGACCGACGATCCGGCCCCCGGCAAACCCTTCAAATCGGCTACGGCCTGACTTCCGGAGTTCAACAGCATGCGCAGAATTCAATCGGCCCCGGGCTACATCGGCCCGGTCGGCCCTTACTCCCAGGCTGTGGTCAGCGGGCAGCTGGTGTTCACTGCCGGGCAGATCCCGGCTCACAGCGGCCTCGACGACCAGCCTGCCGATTTTCCCGAGCAGGTGCGGCAAACCTTGCGCAACCTCGAAGCGATCCTGATTGAAGCCGGGTCCGGTTTCAGCCACGTGATCAAGGTCAATGCCTACCTGACCGATCCCGCACAGCTGGAGCCGTTCAACGCCGTGTACCGCGAGTTCCTCGGCCATGCACCGCCGGCGCGCACCACGGTGTGCGTTGCCTTGTGGGGAGTGTCGCTGGAAATCGACTGTGTCGCCGAACTGATTGCCGGGGAGCCGCAACATGGATGAGTCGCAACTGATCGAACAGCTCAAGGCGGTGAGCTTTCCGACCCTCGGGCATTTTCTCGAAGAGGGATTCGCCGACCCGCAACTGCGGGCCATGGTGCCCAATGTGAAAGTCGTTGGCCGAGCCTTGACCCTGAAACTGCTGGGCGCCGATGCCATTGCCGTTAACCGGGCTCTGGCGCAGATCAAGCCGGGCGACGTGCTGGTGATCGACACGGGAGGTGAGCATCGGCACGCCCCGGTCGGTGCGGTGACCAGTTGCGCGGCGCGCTGCGCCGGGGCCGTGGGCATTGTGGTGGATGGCGCGGTGACCGACCTGCTGGAGCTGCGCGAAGCCGGTTTGCCGGTGTTTGCCCGTGGCACCAGCCTGTTGACCACCAAGCTGCACGGACGCAATGACAGCGCCATCAATCATCCCGTGCACTGCGCCGGCGTGACGGTGCAACCGGGGGATTGGGTGCTGGCGGACGACAACGGCGTGTTGTTTCTCGACACGGCATCGGCGCTGGCGGTCATCGAGCAGGCACTGGCTTCGGATCGTGCCGAGCCGCGTTTGCTCGAACGCTTGCGCGCCGGTGAGCCAGTGACGCAAGTCTTGCGCGTCTAGTCCGTCAGCCGTTGCTGCAGGCTTTCAAGAAAGATCGTCTCGGCCCGGCTCATGCGCTGTTCGCGGTTCCACAGCAAATGAATGTCGACATCGGCAATCCCTTCGTGGGGCGGCAGGCGCCAGAGCAATCCGGCGTCGACGTCCGCTGCCACCACGTGCTCGGGCAAACAGCCGATACCGAAGCCGGCGATGACCAGTCGCCGGACTTCCTCCAGGCTTGGTGACGAGGCGACGATACGCCCGCTGAAACCCTGTTGATCACGGAAGATCGTCAGCGGCGAGAGCATGCCGCCGATCTGGTCACTGGTGAAGCTGACGAAGTTCTCCCGTTGCAAATCCCCTTCGGCGACGTCCTGTCGGCCGAACAGTCCATGGTGCTTGCCGCAGAAAAACGCATAGCGTTGACGCAGGAACAAGCGCTGCTCCAGGCGTGGCTGCGGGCGCCGATTGAGGCTCAGGCCGAGGGTCGCGGTTTTTTCCTGGAGGGCGCTGACGATGTCGGAACTGCGCATCACATCGACTTCCAGATCGACTCGCGGGTATTGGCGATGGAAGTCGGCGAGGAAGTCATCAAAGCGCTCGGAGAAAATCCGGCTGATGATCAGCAACCGCACTTTGCCGATCACTTCATCGGCCGGTTGTTCCAGCACGCTGCTGACCTGGGACATCTGCCCGTAGATTTCCCCGGCCAGGGCGAAGATCTGCTCACCGACTTCGGTCAGGGCAAAGCGTGGTCCGCGACGGGCAATCAGTTGGCGGCCCAATTGTTCTTCCAGGCGCTTGAGTGCCTGGCTCACGGCCGGTTGTGTCAGGTGCAGGCGGGCGGCGGCGCGGCTGATGCTCAGCTCCTGGCCAATCACCCGAAAGGTGCGCAGCAGGTTCCAGTCCAGGCGGTCATTGAGCAGGCGTTGCATAGGCATTCAGCAGCCAGTCAGGGGCCAATGGGGAAAGTCGACGGCTGGCACACGCCGTGCGCAAGCCATGGAAAATCTACAGTCGCGGGATCGTAACACTGTTGGCACGCCGCAGCCGAGGCCAGTCGGATCCGGCAAAAAAGCCTCATGCATAGGCGAGGTTTTTTTCTTCCAGCAGTTCCTCATACAACGCCGCCCATTTGCGACCCATTTCGTCCGCCGTAAACAGAGTCTGATAGCGAGCCTGCGCCTTCTCGCCCATTTGTGCCGCCAGCACCGGGTTTTCCCAAAGCGTGCGCATCGCCTCACGAAACGCCAGTGGATCACTGGGCGGCACCACCAGCCCGGTTTCGTTATGGATGTTGATGTAACTGGTGCCCGTGCCAATCTCACTGGAGATCATCGGTTTGCCATACATCGCGCCTTCAAGCAGTGAAATGCCGAAGGCTTCGGAACGCAGGTGCGACGGGAACACGATGGCGTAGCTCAGTTGCAGCAGCGCCACTTTGTCCTCGTCTCCCAGACGCCCGAGGAAGTGAACATGGCGTAAACCCAAGGCGGCCGCCTGGGCATGAAGCTCTGCTTCGAGTGGGCCGGCACCGACAATCACTGTCGGGTAATCCAGGTCTTTCAGGGCGTCGAGCAGGATGTGCAAGCCCTTGTAGTAGCGCATCACACCCACAAACAGAAAGAACTTGTCGCCAAGCTTCTGCCGCCAGTGAGCCGTTCGGTTGCTGTCCGGCTGTGGGTAACCTGCCTTGTTCAATCCGTAGGGGATCACTCGGGTCTTGTGCTGAAACTGTTGCAACACATCACTGGTGTGCAGGTAATTGGGTGATGCAGCGACGATCCGGTCGGCGCTGTGCAGAAAGCGATTCATCAGCGGCCGGTATAGTTTGAGCAGGTTTTTCTGGCGGATAATGTCCGAGTGATAGGTCACCACGCTGGGTTTGTTCAGACCGCTGGCGAAATGCACCAGGTCCATGAACGGCCATGGAAAGTGGTAATTGACCACGTCGGCCTCGGCCGCCAGCTCGCGAAACTGCTTGAAGACGCTCCAGGAAAACCCGGTGGAGGCGAACTGAATGTCGAGCCGGGCTCGATGGACTTCATGTTGAGCGATCTGCATCACCGGCGGTGTCGGGTCGGCACTGAGTGTCAGCACCTTGCCTTCAACGCCGTGCAGGGCACCGCTTTCGCACAACTGGAAAATCACTTGTTCGATCCCGCCGACCGAATCAGGCAGGTACGTCTTGAAAAAATGAAGAACTCGCATTCAATCTCCCATGGCCTGGCGATAGGCGCTGGCCGTGACTTGTGCACAGCGCTCCCAGGTAAAAAGCCTTGCCTGTAGCAATCCGGCTTCCCGGCATGCCTGCCAATGCGCTAGATCCTCGATCAGACGGTTCATTGCATCGCGCAAGCCGTCGGGATCATCAGGTTCAATATAGTTGCCCGCAGGGCCTGCCACTTCGGGCATGGCCGAGCGTCGAGTCAAAATGACCGGCGTGCCGCAGGCCATGGCCTCCAGCACCGGCAGGCCAAAACCTTCGTAAATCGACGGAAAAATCAATGCCCGTGCGCCCGCCAACAGCTGCGCAACGTGCTCATCGGGCAGATAGCCCAGCAAACAGACGTAACCGCAAGCCAGGGCCTGCTGCAATTCTTCACTGAACTGCTCGCGCTGCCAG
Source organism: Pseudomonas sp. AP3_22 TE3818 (assembly GCF_053628995.1). Lineage (NCBI taxonomy): Bacteria > Pseudomonadati > Pseudomonadota > Gammaproteobacteria > Pseudomonadales > Pseudomonadaceae > Pseudomonas > Pseudomonas sp. AP3_22 TE3818. Next base: position 1,972,616 of record NZ_JBRJHL010000001.1, read on the forward strand.
CCGGCCATGCCGACGATCAGCAATGGAAAACGCTGACGGACTGATTCCGGCAATCGGGCGTGGGCGCGCAGGGCCAGGGACAGATTCTTGCGCGGCTCCAGGGTGCCGACACAGAGGAAGTATTCCCGCGCCTCGACGCCATGAGCCTTGAGTACAGTATCGATGACCTCGGGGGGGCGAGGGTGAAAACGTCCGGCTACGCCCAGCGGCGCGACGATAAACTGCTCGGCCGGTAGACCGAAATGTGCCTGGGCTTCGTCGGCAATGTATTGCGAGTCGGTCAGTATCAGGCTCGCCCGCTGCACGCCCTCGGTCACGCGCCGTTCGATTTCTCGCAAGCGCGCGGGCGGCTGCGTTTCGGGGTAGTGCAGGTGCGTCAGGTCATGCAGGGTGATGACGGTCGGGCCGTCGAACGACAGCGGCCACAAGCTCGGTTCGTGGTAGAGGTCGATAGCTTGCGCGCGGCCTTGATCGAAGCGTTTCTGCTCCAGCCACCGTCGGGCCTGATAGGCCCCCGGAATCTGCCGTAGCAAAGGTGTCAGCCGGGAATAACCGGGCATGGCCGCCTCAGGCAGCACAGAACTCCAGCCCCAGCCATGAAACAGCGCCAGTTCAACATCCGGTTCATCCGCCAGGGCGTTCGCCAGTTCGGCGACGTAGTGGCCGATGCCGGTACGGGGCGCCTGGAGAATCCGCGCGTTAAGGGCAATTCGCATGTTGCCTCTCTTCCACGAGCGGCACGTCTACAAGATTGCGCAGGGTGCGTTCAGCCAGTTGCGCACTGGCCTCACGCCAGCCGATCCAGCGCCAGTCCGCGACGTCGCGAGTGGCCGGGAATTGACCGCTGCTCTCGAAACGAACGACCAGATCAGCCAGGCTTTGTGGCTCGGCCAGGTCGAAATACGCCATGAACTCGCCGCCGATTTCACGAAAGACCGCAATGTCGCTGCCCATGGCCGGCAGTCCACGCTGCATGGCTTCCACCAGCGGCAGGCCGAAGCCTTCGACAAAAGACGGAAACACCAGTGAGCTGGCGTGGGTGTAGGCATGTTCGAGGCTGGTGTCACTCAGATCATTGAACATGAACAGTCGTTGGTTCAGTTGCGGGTGATTGCGAACCCGGGTGAGCAGGGCGTCGCATTTCCAGCCGACCCGACCGGCGATACACAGCCGGGCCCTGGAGCCCGCCGCCCAGGCCAGCTCGAAAGCGTCCAGCAGGTAGTCGTGGTTTTTGCGCGGTTCGATGGTACTGACCATCAGGAATATGGGGTCCGGCGTCTCGAACAGCCGGGCAAGACGCGGTTCCACGGCGGCGGTGACTTCCCTCAGATCGAGTTCGGAACCCAGGTGAAAATAATCGAACCACAACTGGTTGGCCCTGGCAGTGCCCAGGCGGTGTTGAACCTCCTCTCGCACCTGGTCACGCACCGTGGCGGAAATGGCCACGTAGCCATCGGCGGTCCGGGTGATCCAGTCGAACCACTCGTTGAACACCTGCACCAGCCGTGTGTCGTAAAACTGCGGGTGAGTCAGGGGAATCAGGTCGTAGATCACTGAAACGATGCCCACGCCTTCGCGTTTGAGCTGTTCGGCAAACGGGAAAAAGTCGGTGTGCCAGGACGAGTCCAGCAACACCAGCTGATCCCCCGGTTGATGCTGCAATGGTGCACAACGTTTGGGCAGTTGATACTGATTGAGCTGGTCGATCAGGCGCAGCGGCACGCTGAAGCAGGTCAGCGCTGTCAGTCGATAAGCCACGTACACCACGCGTCGGGCGAACCGCGATGTCAAGCGTTGGTCGAGCCGCTGGTGCCATTGCCAGAAACGATGTGCCAGTCGGCCAAGTCTGCCGCCGAACATCATTAACTGATCGAAAAGCGGGATGTTCAGCGCGCCGAGTTTCAGTACCCGATAGAGTTTGCCCTTGAGCATCACCACCGGGATGCATTCAACACCGTCGAGCGATTCCGGTAGCTGGTTGACGACGTTGCGCACCACTCGCTGAATGCCAGAATTGACCTTGGGGTGTTGGAATACGTGGGTGCATTCCACCAGAAGACGGGTCATGGCGTACTCCCGGAGGTGACCGGCGCGCTCGAGCGCGTGACGGTGGTCTTCGCGGCCAGCCACGAGCAGCCGACAAAATCTTCCTGGCGGTTGTTGATCACATGGAACACCAACCCGTAATCACGCCACTCGAAGTTGCGGTCCAGGTGCGAATCCAGGCGAGACAAGCTCAACGCCACGGAATAGTTACCCTTGCCCAGCCCCATGACGAAAGCAAAGCGGTAGGTCACGCGCTCGCCAGCCTGCAGATCGGTCAGCGCCTGATCCTGGCGATGGGTGTTGATGCCGTACATGGCCTGGCCCAGGCGGTCCTTGATCATGAAGCCCAGCACCAGTCGCTCGATGTCCTGGCGAACTTCGACATTCACCTCCAGCACCACCGGCTGGCCGACTTCGGCGGCGTCGATGGACCGCTCATGTTTGTCGAGCAGACGCACGTTCAGAATCCTGGCCTCACCCGTTCCCGAAATGGTGCTGACCTGACCGCCAGAGAGCATTTCCTGGCGCACGGTCTGTCCTTCACGCTCGGCGAGCAGGGCGTTGTAGTAATCCATGACGGCTTCGGGGGTGTCGTGCATGGCCATGTGGCCGTTTTCCAGGAGGATCGCCGAGTCGCAGATCGACTGAATCGCCGAGCGGTCATGGGAGACGATCAACAGCGTCGTACCGGCTTTGCGAAAGCTGCGGATGCGGTCGAAGCTTTTGTGCTGGAAGTAGGCGTCGCCCACCGACAGTGCTTCGTCGACGATCAAAATGTCCGGGCGTCGCGCAGTGGCCACGCTGAACGCCAGACGCATTTGCATGCCGCTGGAATAAGTACGCACCGGGTGGTCGATGGCGTCGCCAATTTCCGCGAAACCTTCGATTTCCGGCATCAAGGCTTCTATTTCTTCGACCTGCATGCCCAGCAATTGCCCGGCCATGACCGCATTCTGCCGGCCGGTGAAGTCCGCATGAAAACCCATGCCCAGTTCCAGCAGGGCGGCGACGCTGCCTTCGAGCTCAATGGTGCCGCAGGTGGGTTGGGTGGTGCCGGTGATCATCTTCAACAAGGTGCTTTTGCCGGCGCCGTTGACCCCGACGATGCCCACCGATTCTCCGGGGGCAATCTGGAAGGTCACGTCTTGTAGCACCCAATGCTGGCGATGACGGATCGGCGAAAACGGGATCAGCCACTCGGCCAGTCGACTCCAGCGGGTAGGGTACTGTTTATAGGCCTTGCCCAGGCCGGTGACGCGTATGTGCCCCATCAGAGTTCATCCACCATTTCGCCGACCCGCTGTCGAAACAGGCGCAGTCCGATGACGAAGAACAAGACACTGGCGACCATGATCGGCAGCAGCGAACTCCAGACGGGCCATTGACCGTAAAGAAACAGGTTCTGGTAGCTGGACATCAGGTTGGTCAGGGGGTTGAGTTGCAGCAGGCGCTGCACCCAATCGGGCAGAATGCTCATCGGGTACACGATCGGCGTCAGCCAGAACCAGAACTGCAGGCAAATGGCGAAAAATTGCCCGACATCGCGAAAGAACACATTCAGTACGCCAAGAATCATCCCCAACCCGGCACAAAACATCACCTGTAACGCGAGCAGAGGAATGAGCGCCAGCAGCGCCATCCCCGGCAGTCGCCCGGTGAGCAACAGAAAGCCCAGGAACAGGCCGATGATGATCGCGAAGTTGATGCCGGCGTTGAACAGCACGATGACCGGCAGGCAGATCCGCGGGAAGCTGATTTTTTTCAGCAGGTTGGCGTTGTCCAGAAACATGTTCTGACTGCGGACGGTGATTTCTGCGAACAAACCCCACGTCAGCAATCCGGCACAGAGGTAGACGCTGTAGGCCAAACCGTCATCCACCCCTGGCAAACGGGCGCGCATGATGTGGGAAAAGATCACGGTGTAGACGATGATCATCGACAGCGGGTTGAGCACGGTCCACAAGGCACCGAACAGTGAATTGCGATAACGCGCCTGGAACTCTCGCTTGACGCTACCGAGGATGAAACCCCGGTAGCTCCACAGCGAGCGGTACAAAGAAAGCAGCATTCAAACTGTCCTGCCGTATTGGTCTTCGAAGCGGACGATGTCGTCCTCTCCCAGGTATTCGCCGCTTTGCACTTCGATGATCACAAGGTCGATCACGCCGGGATTCTCCAGGCGATGCTTGTGACCGGCGGCAATGAAGGTCGATTCGTTCTTGGCCACCAGGTGCGTGCCGGTGCCGTTGTTGGTGACCTTGGCCATGCCTTCGACCACCACCCAGTGTTCATTGCGATGGTGGTGCATCTGCAATGACAGCTTGGCGCCGGGCTTGACCACGATACGTTTGATCTTGAAGCGCGGGCCTTCCTCGAGCACGGTGTAGGTGCCCCATGGCCGGCTGACCGTACGGTGCAGGCGATAGGCCTCGTGCTCTTTGTCCTTGAGTTGCCTGGCCACCCGGCGCACGTCCTGGGCGCGGTCGGCGTGGGCCACCAGCACCGCGTCGGCGGTGTCGACGATGATCAGGTCATCCACGCCCACGGTCGCTACCAGACGGTTGTCGCTCTGGACAAAGTTGTTGTGGCTGTCGATGAAAATCGCTTCGCCGACGGCGCGGTTGTTTTGTGCATCCGCCGGTACGAGCGCGGCCACCGCCCCCCAGGAGCCGATGTCGCTCCAGTCGAAACGGGCGGGTACGACGACCACCTTGTCGGAGTGCTCCATCAACGCGTAGTCGATGGAAATGTCCATGATTTCGCCAAACAGCGCCGGTGACAGCTCCTGTTGCACGCTCCCGTTGTTTTCCACCGCAGCGCTGGCGGCCATGCAGGTTTGCGTCTGCTCCAGCAACGTGGGAGCGTGGGTTTGCAGTTCGGCCAGCAGGGTGGCGACCGAGAAGCAGAACATCCCGGAGTTCCACAGGAAGTTGCCGCTTTCCACGTAATGCGTCGCGGTTTGCAGGTCGGGTTTTTCGACGAAGCGCCGCACGCCGGCAGCGCCCCTGTCGTCCAGTGGTGTGCCGGCTTCAATGTAGCCAAAACCGGTTTCCGGAACGCTCGGCACCACGCCGAAGGTCACCAGGTGACCGCTCTTGGCCAATGTCACGGCATGCTCGACCGCGTCCTTCAAGGCCTCGACATTGACGATCAGATGGTCGGCCGGCATGACCAGCATGATCGCGTCGTCACCATGCAGGGCCTGGAGCGAGAGGGCGGCGGCGGCAATCGCCGGCGCCGTATTGCGCCCCGTTGGCTCGAGCAGGAAGTGCCCGCGATGACGGCCCAGGTGCGCGTCCCGAAAGTGATCCTTGCTCTGGAAGTAGTACTCGCGGTTGGTCACCGTGACGATATCGCCCCAGCCGTCGAGCAGGTCGGCGGCACGCCGATAGGTCTTGCCCAGCAGCGACTGGCCGTCAGGCAAGGCCATGAACGGTTTGGGATGGCCTTCACGCGACACCGGCCACAACCTTGTCCCGGCACCGCCGGAGAGAATCACGGGAATCAGCATGGCCTACTCCTTGGCGACGCGTTTCATGTCCGCATCCATCATCATGCGGATCAAGGTATCCAGGTCGGTTTTTGGCTTCCAGCCCAGCACTCGCTGGGCCTTGGCCGGGTTGCCGAGCAGCACTTCGACTTCGGCCGGGCGGAAGAACGCCGGGTCGATCTTCACGTAATCACGGTAGTTCAGGCCCACATGATCGAAGGCGATCCGACACATCTCGCGCACGGTGGTGGTCACGCCGGTGGCCACCACGAAGTCGTCGGGTTTGTCCTGTTGCAGCATCAGCCACATGGCTTCGACGTAGTCGCCGGCAAAACCCCAGTCGCGCTTGGCGTCGATGTTGCCCAGGCGCAGTTCCTGCTGTTTGCCCTGTTTGATCCGGGCGGCGGCGTCGGTGACTTTGCGTGTCACGAACTCGATGCCGCGCAGCGGTGATTCGTGGTTGAACAGAATCCCGCTGCTGGCGTGCAGGTCGAAGCTTTCGCGGTAGTTCACGGTAATCCAGTGGCCATACAGCTTGGCGACGCCATAAGGGCTGCGCGGATAGAACGGTGTGTTCTCGTCCTGCTGCTCGGCCTGGATCAGGCCGAACATCTCGCTGGTGGACGCCTGATAGAAACGCGTGTGCGCACTGAACTGGCGGATCGCTTCGAGCAGGTGGGTAACGCCCAGGCCGTCGACGATGCCGGTGGTCACCGGTTGATCCCAGGAGGCCGCGACAAAGCTTTGCGCGGCGAGGTTGTAGACCTCGTCCGGCGCCGACTTGATCACCGCGCGCTGCACTGAACAGGCATCGGCCATGTCGCCATCCAGGTAGACGATGTCCGCCTCGACCCCCATCTCGCGCAGACGCCAGCGCGAGTCGCTGCTGCGACGCGCGACCAGACCGTGGACTTTGTAACCCTTGTCGAGCAGCAGTTTGGCCAGATAGGCGCCATCCTGACCGGTGATCCCCGTGATCAATGCACTTTTAGTCATACTTGTCGTACTCGCTTCTCCCAGTCGGACAGGATCGCCCGCAGGGATTGTTGTGTTGTGATTTCAGACTTCCATCCGGTGGACTGGGCCAGCCTGTCAGGGCTGCCGCACACCCGACGCTGATCCGCACGGCGAAGCCGCGCAGGGTCCTGGACCAGTTGCAGGTCGACCTGGGCAAGATCTGCCAGTTGTTCGATCAAACTGCGAATGCTCTGCTCGCGTCCCGAGCAAATGTTGTAGACCTGCCCCGGTGTGCCTTTTTCCAGCAAGGCCAGGTAGGCCGAGACCACGTCCGCGACATCGAGGAAGTCGCGCGTGACGTCGATGTCCCCGACCTCCAATTGTGGCGCTTGCAGGCCTTGCTTGATCCGGCAAATCTGACGGGCGGCGCTGGCGATGACGAAGCTGTCCTTCTGCCCGCTGCCGATATGGTTGAACGGGCGGGCGACCAGTACGGGCCAACCTTCGCTCAGGCCCCATTGCAGACTCAGGAACTCGGCCGACAGTTTGCTCACGGCGTAGGGATTGCGCGGGCAGGGGGGGTGCAATTCAGTGATGGGTAGATGCCCTTCAGCGACCTGGCCATAGACATCACCGGAGCTGACGTACAGAAACGTACCGGTGAACCCGCGCGCCTTGAGGGCTTGCAGCAGGTTCAGGGTGCCCAGCAGATTGATGTTCAGGGTGCCGGCCGGATCACGAAAGGCCTCCGGGACGAACGTCTGGCCGGCCAGGTGGATCACCGCATCGGGCATTTGCGGCCACAAGCCTTCAAGGCTGTCCGGCGCAGCAAGATCGTAGCGACAAGGAACCGGCAGCAGCTCCCATTCCGAGGTATCAGCCTGCAAACGCGATTGGATGTGTTGTCCTACGAATCCGCTCAGACCCGTGACAAACAGACGTTTTTTCAAACAGCGACCCCTTGGTCATGCATTTCATCCATTTTCCACAGGCTCCATGGAAAAACTTGCGAGCGACATGATCGCTCGAACGGTGGGTGAAATGTTTGTTGTAGTTGTTTGGTAGCCAATCTGTGCCATTTGCTCGGCAATTTCAACAAGTCCAATCGTGACTGATCAGTTCTCCTCAGCGTAGCCTGAATTATTCTCGCCAGGCGGTTCACGAACCCTCGATGGATGTGTTTAGAATGCCCCTCGTCACGATTACCCGGGGTTCGGCAGCGTCGCTTCGAAACTGCGAGAAACTGACCACTAAAACAAGAACGAAGACGGGCAGGAAGACGATGGACGAGCGCCAGTAAACACTGGCTCGAACCCTGTTCTCCCCGTCATAGCGTGCGGCTGCCGGGATGGCGGCGTCACGGTGGGATGCCATGAATTTCATTCTTTACTCGGACATCAACGACAGCTCCATCAGCCAGAGCCTCGGTCGTCCCGAATACAGTTACTACTTCGTGCTCAAGGCATATCGCCCTGTGCTCGAAAGCCTTGGGCGAGTGCATGTGGTGTCCTCCACCGCCGAGGTCGATCCGCTCTACAAACAATTGTTGGCCGCCGGCGAAGACAGTCTGTTCCTGTCGTTTACGCCACCGCAGAAAACCCCGAACGACCTTGAGTGCCCGACCATCTGCGTGGTGGCCTGGGAGTTTGATTCGATTCCTAATGAGCAATGGGATAACGACCCGCGCCAGGACTGGACACAAATGCTCGCGCGCCAGGGCCGGGTGATCACGCTTTCCAGTCATACCGCCCGGGCGATTCGTCGGGCCATGGGCGAAGATTTCCCGGTGCTGGTGCTGCCGACGCCGTTGTGGGAAAACTTCGCCGACATTCGTAGTCGCCACACCAGCGCCCCGATCAGCGCCGGCTCGCCCCTGGACATCAAGGGTTGCATCTTCGATACGCGCACACTCGGGCTGAACGCCGATGCTCTGATTCCCGTCGTGCCGACCGCCGAGGAACTGGCGGCGCTCGAGGCCGAGCTTGAAGCATTGAAGCCACCGCCGCTGACGCTCAAGCGCCGCTTTGTGATTGCTCGCCATTACCTGCGTATGTGGCGCCTGGACAAAGGCAAATTGCTGCCGGTCCCGGTGCATCGCACTCATTTTCTAAGCCAGTGGTATTGGGAAGGGGTTCGCGACCTGTTGTCGCAAGCCGCCCATGAGCGTCTCGCTGACTGGTTGCCGGCCATCGCCGGCCCGCAGACGATGGCAGTACCCGAGCCAGAGCCGCGACAGTGGCCGGACACCACCGCCCAGGTCGAAACACAGGTAGACGGTGTGGTGTACGTCACCGTGTTCAACCCGCGTGACGGGCGCAAGAACTGGCATCAACTGATCACCGCATTCTGCTGGGCGTTTCGCGAAACGTCTGACGCGACGCTGGTGCTGAAGATTACCCAAAGTGATCTGTCGTCCTACCACGACGAACTGATGACGTTGCTCGCCCAGCTTTCGCCTTTCGCCTGTCGGGTGGTGGTCATGCACGGCTACCTGGACGACCCGCAATACGCCCGGCTGTACGCAGCCGCCAGTTACTACGTCAATGCTTCGCGTTGCGAAGGGCTGTGCCTGCCGCTGATGGAGTTCATGGCCAGTGGTAAACCGGTGATTGCCCCCGATCACACGGCCATGGAGGACTACATCGATGAGCGTGTGGCGTTTGTGGTCAAGTCCAGCGAAGAACTGACCATCTGGCCGCAGGACACTCGCATCATCTACCGCACCCTGCGTTACCGGCCGGATTGGGGTTCGCTGAAAACCGCTTACGAAAACAGTTACCGTCTGGCCAAGGAACAACCGCTGGAGTATCAGCGCATGTCCCTCGCCGCCGTCGAGCGCATGCACGATTACTGCGCTTTCGCCCCGGTGCAGAAACGCATGGCGGATTTTTTCGGGCTGGCGCCACAGTCTTTGCCGACAGCCACCGTGACGGATAATGCCCCATGCTGATCATCATTCATTCGGAAACCAACCAGCACACCATTGCCCGGAACCTTGGCCGTTCGGAATACAGCTATTACTTCGTGCTCAAGGAGTACCGACCTGTGCTGGAGCGGTTGGGGCGAGTGGTAGAAGTCAGCGACCCCCAGACCGAAGTCGATGCCTTGTACAGGGACGCCTTGTCCCGTGGTGAAGCGTGCGTGTTCCTGTCGTTCTCACCGCCTCATCGTACGCCGGTCAATTTCACCTGCCCGACGCTGCCGGTGTTCGCGTGGGAATTCAGCACCATCCCCAACGAACCCTTTGCCGGTGACCCGCTCAATGACTGGCGCACGGTGTTGCGCGCAGCGGGTGCGGCGATTACACATTCCAGCTACACCGTGAATGCGGTGCGCGAGGCGATGGGCGCCGACTATCCGATCATCGCGGTACCGGCCCCGGTATGGGACCGGTTTTCCGAGCGTGGCGCCCACTTGAAGCGTCAGCCCTTGGCCAGTCAGGTGCGGTTGACGCTCAAGGGGTTGCTGGCAGACAGCCGCGAACTCGATTTGCGCGCCTTCGGCCCCGTGGCCACTCGCGAAGGCGTGGGTATTGATTTCCGGGCCCCGCCGAGTGAACACGAGTTGGTCCTCAACGGCGTGATTTACACCTCGGTGTTCAACCCCAGTGATGGGCGCAAGAATTGGGAAGACATGCTCAGTGCCTTTTGCGTGACGTTTCGCGAGGTGGACGACGCAACGCTGGTGCTCAAATTGACGCACCACGATGCCGAAGAAGCGCTGACTGACATCCTTCACCACTTGTACAAAAACCAGTCTTACCGCTGCCGGGTCGTGCTGATTTACGGCTATCTGGCTGACGCGGACTATGAGCAGCTGGTGCAAGCCACGAGTTACGTGGTCAACACGTCCTACGGCGAGGGTCAATGTCTTCCGCTGATGGAGTTCATGTCCTGTGGTAAACCGGCGGTGGCACCACGGACCACGGCGATGATCGATTATCTGGATGCCGAAAATGCATTCCTGATTGACTCCACCGATGAGCTGACGGCCTGGCCACATGACCCGCGCAGAGCGTTTCGTACCCTGCGCTATGTCACCAATTGGGCGTCGTTGTGCAGGGCTTATCAGTCAAGCTATGACGTGGCCAAGGATGATCCCGGGCGTTATGCACGGATGTCCGCGCACGCAGTGGCCAGCCTCAGGAAATTCTGCAGCCAGGCCACTGCCGAACAGCGGCTTGAGGCATTTTTCGAGCACCTGTTCGAGAACCGTGTCGTGGAAACCCCTGAGGCATGATTCGCGCATTGGTCAGACGTTTCTTTCCAGAGACGAAAGCCGAGCCCCGGCCTGCGCCATTGCCGGTCGAGCAATCCCGCGTGTCGCCAAGAGAGGTGGGCTTGCACGATGCAATGCATGACGGCTGGTTTTCGGGGGACAGCGGCGAACTGCTCAAAGGGTTTGCCATCACCGCCGACGACACCTTGCTGGATGTCGGCTGTGGCGAAGGCGTGGCGACCTTGTTTGCGGTGCGTCAAGGCGCTTCGGTGATCTTCACCGACAGTGAACACGACAAAGTCCGCGAGCTTGCCCGGCAAGTGGCTGCACAGTCGGACCAACCGAATCTGGGGCTGGTCAGCAACAGTTTGCCGCTGCCGCTAGCCGATGGTTGCGCGAGCAAAGTCGTGTGCATGGAAGTGCTCGAGCATATCGACCAGCCGGAACCCTTCATGGCCGAACTGGTGCGCATGGGCCGCCCCGGCGCGCAGTACCTGCTGAGCGTACCGTCTCCGGTGGGCGAGCATTTGCAGAAAGGCATCGCTCCGGCCAGCTACTTTCAATCGCCCAATCATGTGCAGATATTCACCCCCGAGCGGTTCGCCGCACTGGTGGAGGACGCAGGCCTGGTCATCGAACATCGCCAGGCCACCGGGTTTTTCTGGGTCATGGGCATGATTTTTTTCTGGGCCAGTGAACGGGCCGCCGGGCGCGACCTGGGGGGTGCGGTTCGCGACCGGATCCAGGCGCCGTACCCGCCGCTGATGGAGAGCTGGGCGAAAACCTGGCAGGACTTGCTGGCACAGCCCGACGGGTTGGCGATCAAGCAGATGCTGGACCGGTTCATGCCCAAGAGCCAGGTGATCATTGCTCGAAAACCTCATGTCCAGGAGGGCGCATGAGCAACGAAAAACGGATCATGGACATCGAGTTGTTGCGCGGCATAGCGGTGCTTGGCGTGCTGTTTCATCACCTGCAGGACAGCCTGTTCGCGGCGGCGGTGCCCTTGCTGCAGACCATCACGCTGTATTGCCAGCCGTGGTGGGGCGTGGACCTGTTTTTCGCGATCTCGGGCTTCGTCATTGCCCGCAGCCTGATCCCGGCCATGCGCCGCTGCACAACGCGCCGGGAGTATTGGCAACAGACGCGCAATTTCTGGTTGCGCCGGGCCTTTCGTTTGCTGCCGTCGGCCTGGTTGTGGCTGGCGCTGATGTTGCTGGCGTGTCTCTTTCTCAACCGCTCCGGCGCCTTCGGCACCCTGCACGCGAACCTTCAGGCGACCCTGGCCGGCGTCGCGCAGTACGCCAATTTCCGCTTTGCCGACAGTTTCTATCGCTACGAATATGGCACCAGTTTCGTGTACTGGAGCCTGTCGCTGGAAGAGCAGTTCTATCTGCTGTTCCCGCTGATGATCGTGCTGTTTCGCAAACACCTTGTGTGGCCTTTGCTGGCGCTGGTTGCTGTGCAGTTGTTCACCTTGCGCACGCCGATCCTGATGGTGGTGCGCACCGATGCGCTGGCCCTTGGCGTGCTGTTGGCGATGTGGAGTACGCAACCGTCGTACCTGCGCTGGGAGCCCACATTCCTGCGTCGTCCATGGGCGGGTGTTGCCGCACTGATCACGGTGTCGCTGCTGCTCGGCTTCATGGCCACGGATCGTTTTACCTTCACCCAATACCGGATCGGTGTGATCGCGGTGCTGTGCGCAATGCTGGTCTGGATTGCTTCCTACAACCGCGATTACCTGTTGCCGCGCGGTGTGTTCAAGCACCTGATGACGTGGGTCGGCAGCCGTTCCTACGGGATTTATTTGATCCATATCCCGGCCTACTTGCTGGTACGTGAATTCATTTTCCGTTTACAGGCTGCCGGGCTGCCCAGTCCGGCTGGCCATCCGATACTGATGTTGCTGATGGCTGGCGGCCTGATCGTGCTGCTGAGCGAACTCAACTATCGCTACATCGAAATGCCCATGCGCAACCGCGGCGCCTCGCTGGTCAAACGCCTGGGCACCTCCCGAACAGCCGTCTCATCCTCTGGAGCTACCTCATGCTGAGCCTTTTGAAGAAACTCACGGCGGGCACGCCCGCGCCTGTGCAGCCAGAGATTGCGCCTGCGCCACCCGTGGCGGAGAAGGTCGACCCCTACATGCTCGGCCTGCACGACGCGATGCTCAGCGGCTGGTTCAATCAGCAGACCGGCGAACTGTTCAGCGGTTTCCCGGTGACCCCCGAGGACACACTGCTGGATGTGGGCTGTGGCGACGGCGGCAATGTGCATTTCTGCGGGATGCGCGGGGCGAAGATCATCATCGCCGATATCGACGCGGCCAAGGTCGAAGCGACCCGTCAGCGCCTGAGCGATACACCGGCCCGCGACGTCGAATGCCACGTCACCGACTGCAACCCGCTGCCGATTGCTGATGCGACCGCCACGCGGGTGGTGTCGACCGAGGTCATCGAGCATGTGGACGATCCGGCCCAGTTCCTCGCGGAACTGGTGCGCGTCGGTAAGCCGGGTGCGTTGTACCTGCTGAGCGTCCCGCACCCCAGCTCCGAAGACCTGCAGAAAGACATCGCCGCGGCCGAGTATTTCCAGAAGCCCAACCACATTCGCATCATCAGCGAAGCGCAGTTCAAGGCTATGGTCAGCGATGCCGGCCTGGAAGTGATCAGCCACAGCCAGTATGGATTCTATTGGTCGATGTGGATGCTGCTGTTCTGGGAGGCCAAGGTCGACTTCAGCAACCCGGACCATCCGTTGCTCAACCACTGGGCGGACACCTGGCAGGCGATCCTGGCTTCGCCACGGGGTCCACAGATCAAGCAGGCGCTGGATGCCGTGGTAGCCAAGAGTCAGGTGATCATTGCGCGTAAACCCTGATTGGCCAACGGTGGGGGTGACGGTCTGCAACAGGCCGTCCGGTACCACCTTGGGTGCCGTCCCGTAGCATTGCATCAAGCCGGATCAGCAAAGTCCGCCAGGTTGCGAGGGCAAGCAGCCCCTGGCAAAAGCGGTCGGTGCAACAGGGCCGCCACTCTCTCCATAAATGGGGCATTACACCCACCCAACCGGGCGGTTACAACCAAAGTTGAGGAATATTCCCCCTCACGCTTTCTCTCGCTTGAAACATTCTGAAACAGCCTGTTCATTAATCTGAGCTTTTTCTTCGCCCCCGGGTAATGGCTCATTTGTTGCACCACCCTCAGTCACCCGCAACAGCCGTCGTCCCGGACATCATGGAGACGGCAGGCTTGCCGGGTTCGGTCGGACGCGAGGGGTAAAAAATGAAACACGCGACACCAACTTTGCGCTCCATCGCCTCTCATGAGGAGCTTCTTATGAGTCCCACGATCAAGATTGGCATTGTTGACGATCACCCACTGTTAAGGGATGGGGTCGCAATGGCGTTGAAGAAAATAGCGGACTTTCAGGTGGTCGAGCAGGGCGGGTCGGCCGATGATGCCATGGAGATTGCGGCTCGTTTTGCTCCGAATGTGTTGCTGATGGATGTCAATATGCCGGGCGACAGCTTTGCTGCCGTGCGAGCGATCTCGGCGTCTTCGCCGGCCGTTAAAATATTGATGCTGACGGTATCCGAGTCCATCGAGGACGCCTATTCCGCCCTCGAAGCGGGCGCGCAGGGCTATGCATTGAAAGGCATCAGCGGTCTTGAGCTTGTGCAAGCCATCAGAAATGTTGCCGGGGGTGAAACCTTCATTACCCCTAAACTTGCCGGCAGGCTGTTAAGCAATATCAGAAAGAACGCGGGCGACAAGCAAAAGGTCGAGCTGACCCATCGCGAAGAACAGGTTATCCGAGAGGTATCGAAGGGCCTGACCAACCGCGAGGTGGCTATCAAGCTTGAGCTCTGCGAGAAGACCATCAAGCACTACATGACGAATGTCATGTACAAGCTGCGCGTTCGTAACCGGACGCAGGCGGTGGCTGCAGTGATACGGCATTGGGAGAGTGACCATATATCCAGCGTGTGTGGTGCTCTTCAGCGCCGCGACTGGAATGACAACAGGAAGTCGAATAACGAGCTATAAGCGCTGCGGTGACTTGGGCGCAACGATCAATCTGGTACGGGTTATCAGATTTTGAACTGCGCCCTGGCTTTGGTTCCGGCCTGGGGAGCTGATTCGATGATGAATACGCCGCCGAGGGATTCGACGCGATAGCGCATGCCGACAAGGCCCAGACGAGTTCTACCTCGAGCTGGCACACTCGGTTTCTCGGTTGAAATACCCACTCCCGCATCCTCGACTTGCACTTCCAGCAGTCCTTCAGAGTGTGAGGCGCTGAGTTTTTGGCCTTTTCCCCCGGCGTGAACATAGGCATTGTTCAAAGCTTCCTGGGCAAAGCGGTAAATACCAATTTTAAGCGCTACCGGTACATCGTCCGGAAGCGTATCAAGCTGCAGATCGACTCGCGTCTCGGTTCGCTCTTCGTGGCGTTCGGCCAGCAATACCAGGGCATCGTGCAGGGTCAGGTCATTGACTTCCGGAAGTGCCAGGCCGAGTGATATTTCCCGCACTTCGTTTAAAGCATCCTGGCCGGCACGCCTGATCATTTCCAGGGCTTCTACATCCGAGACACCTTCCGAAGATTCGAGCTCTTCAAGGCGAAGGAGAATAAGTGCCAACAGTTGGGCGGGACCATCATGCAGATCTGCCCCGATCCGCCGCAGAGTGAGTTCATTGATTCTGGAGAACTCGCGATTGGCTTTAGTGACTTTGCGCTGAAGGGCGGCATTGTTTGAGTGCAATCTGGTTTGCTCATCCATTCGCCATTTAAGTGCTGTTTCATGCTGTTTTATTATCTTGTCGCCACGTCGAACGATAAAAAACAACAGTAAAATCATGGCTGTCGTTGCTGTCCCGACAATCCCCCATACTTTTTTGCGAACGTTATTGATTTCGCGCTGTAACGCCTCCGCAGTTTCGTAGAACTCACCCACCGCAATAATCTTTCCAGTACCCGCTTCGCGCAGTGGAGCAAATATTTCATAGAGCGGAATATTCAGGCTTCGCTCAAAGGCATCTTCAACATCGTCCACCGAATAACTTCCCAGTTCATTGTCGAACTCTGTATAGATCTTGCCCGTCAGTGCCTGTGAGATCTCCTCTGTCGGAAACGTTTTCTGGACCGTGGATTTGTCGGTGCTGTAGACAATGGTGCCGTCTGGCAACCAGATCTTCACCGAGACAACATGTGTACTGAGCGAGGTGCTGGACAGCAGGTGATCAATGGTCTGAATGGTTTCATCGGGGAGTTCCTTTGCCGTGGTCAATCCCTGGACGAAAGGTTCGAGAAAGTTCTGCATATAACGCGCGCCCGTCTCTGCCGCCGTTTGAACCGTTGCATCTTCGATGCTCTGGCTTACGAGGTTTCCAACGAACGTCATGGTCAAGCCCAGGATGATTGTGGCGCAGATCACGAACTGGGTTGAGCGGCTTAAATGGCGCAATTTCGCACCGGTTCCCTGTCTCCCGGGCCCTGCGCCATGGGACTTTAGGCCCATGTCCGATTCGACCAAGGTCTGATCGGATTCGTTGACCAAGGTCTCGGAATTTGGCTGGGCCTTCGTCTCTGTACACATCCGGGTAGCCCCTCAATACTCATTTTCAATGGAGTGTAAAACTGGTGTTTGAGGTTGAGGGCGGGAGGCGCGATGAGTATTTTAAAAAGATTCTCAAACAGACTGGGTAATCGCTACTTCCGGCAACAACAGCCGGGGGTTATTACCCATAGTGCTCCACTCAATCAGAACCAGACCCATGGTTTGAATGATTTCCTGACTCCTGCACCAGGCGTGAGCAACCACTCTCCAATACATACTAGTCAATTCGTAGTCGATGCCAGTTTTCTCATGGATAAAAGGCTTGTTGACGAAGCCGCATGGACGCAGAACCGTGCCATCACCCCTCAGGAAGTCCCGGACTCTGATCGCTGGATGTGTGGCATCTGTGACAAGCCCCCTATGCCTGAGAGTGCTCCATGGACAGATGCATAACGCCCCGATACGTGACGGGGCCATTCGCAAGTCACACCTTCTATTCGACCTGCGTTCATGGGCCGTCGCCTCCTTGAAGCGCAATACCCGCCTGTAGATACGGTTGTCACGGGGAATCAATCCTCAGTCGAGCACTGCTGATTGCACGCAATTGGGCAAGGGTTCGGTGCGGCCGTGGTAGCAGGTCCCGTCGTTCAATTTTCGATTTTTTTGTTTGTGGGTTTCAGCACTAAACCACGCGTTTACAACCGTGTTTTATGCGTGTGGTTTCCTGATTGCCAAGCATCGAGGAAACAGCCATGGCCAGCTTTATCAAGTCCGATCTCGAGTTCATTCTCGAACAAATCTTCATCTCCGAACGGCATGCGGCAGGCGAGAGTCTGATTGACATGCTGCCAAACGTAGAAGTCCCCTTCGGCCTGCGCACCGTAACCGGCATCTACAACAACCTGGCCAATCCCCAGTTCGGTGCCGCCGACAACTTCTTCCCGCGCATGACGACGCCGGTGTTCAATACCGCGCAGGTCCATCCGGTCGGCTTCTTCGGGCCCGCCGATCCTGGCGGAACCACGCCGACCTCCTACCTGCAGACCAGCGGTGCGGTGTTCGACTCGCAGCCGCGCACCATCAGCAACCTGATCGTGGACCAGACCGCCAACAACCCGGCGGCGGTCGCAGCCGCCGCGGCCAATCCGGATTCACAGGTCGTCACCAGCCCCGGCCTGGATGGTCTGTTCGGCACCGCCGACGACGTTTCCGTCTTCCAGATCCCCAACATTACGCCGGACGCGGGTCTGACCGCGCCGTTCAACCAGTGGATGACGTTCTTTGGCCAGTTCTTCGACCATGGCCTTGACCTCGTGACCAAGGGCGGCAGCGGCACCGTGTTCATTCCGTTGCAGCCGGATGACCCGCTTTTCGTGCCGGGCAGCCCGACCAACTTCATGGTGCTGACGCGCGCCACCAATCTGCCCGGCCCCGACGGCATCCTGGGCACCGCCGATGACATCCACGAGCAGAGCAACACCACCTCGCCGTTTGTCGACCAGAACCAGACCTACAGCTCGCATCCCTCGCACCAGGTGTTCCTGCGCGCCTATGAGCTCAACGCCGCTGGCGATCCGGTCGCCACCGGCAAGCTGATCACCAATCGTGACCTGGGTGTCGATGGGCATTTCGGCACTGCCGATGACGTCGAAATCGGCGGCATGGCCACCTGGGCCGTCGTCAAGGCCCAGGCCCGTGATTTGCTCGGCATCAACTTGACCGATGCAGACGTGTTCGACGTACCGTTGCTGGCGACCGATGCCTACGGCAACTTCATCAAGGGGCCCAACGGTCTCCCTCAAGTCGTGATGAAGGGCGTGGACGGCATCGCCGGCACCGCCGATGACGTGCTGGTCGAGGGTAACCGGGCCGCGCCGATCAGCCTGACGAACGCTGTTCGCACCGGCCACCAGTTCCTCATCGACATCGCCCACAGCGCCGACCCCACCGGCGGTCTGACGGCTGACGCGGACACCGTCATTGGCGGCCCGCAAGCCCCCGGCACCTATGACAACGAGCTGCTCGACAAGCACTACATCGCCGGTGATGGCCGCGTTAACGAGAACATCGGCCTGACCACGGTGCACTCCATCTTCCACAGCGAGCACAACCGGCTGGTTGAGCAGACCAAGGAGACGGTGCTGGCTTCCGCCGACCTTGATTTCCTGAACAAGTGGCTGATGCCCGACGCCCAAGTGACAGCGCTGCCCGTGACGCCGACCGACATCGCAGGCCTGCACTGGAACGGCGAGCGGTTGTTCCAGGCCGCCAAGTTCGGCACCGAGATGCAGTACCAGCACCTGGTGTTCGAGGAGTTCGCGCGCACCATCCAGCCGCAAGTGGACGTGTTCCTGGCGCCTATGGGCAACGACACCACCGTCAATCCGGCGATCGTCGCCGAGTTCGCGCACACGGTCTTTCGCTTCGGCCATTCGATGCTGCTGGAGACGGTCGATCGCTTCGACCCCAACTTCAACGTCGTCGGCGATGGCAATCCGGTTGACCCGGGCAATCAACAGACCGGCCTGATCGCGGCCTTCCTCAACCCTCTGGCGTTTGCTGCAAGCGGCCCCACGCCGGAGGAGGCGGCTGGCGCCATCGTGCGCGGTGTCACACGGCAGGTCGGCAACGAGATCGACGAGTTTGTCACTGACGCTCTGCGCAACAACCTGGTCGGCCTGCCGCTCGACCTTGCCGCCCTCAACCTGGCGCGCGGCCGCGAAACCGGCATCCCGTCGCTGAACGCAGCGCGGCGCGAGTTCTACCACATGACCGGCGACAGCCAGTTGACCCCCTACACGAGCTGGGCCGATTTCGTGCAGCACATGAAACACCCGGAATCGCTGATCAACTTCATCGCCGCCTACGGTACGCATTCAACCATCACTGGCGCTACGACGCTGGCGGACAAGCGCGCCGCGGCTGCGGATCTGGTGCTCGGCAGCGCCACGGCCCCGGCAGATCGCCTGGACTTCCTGAACAGTACGGGTGTCTGGGCCAGCAACGCCGGTGCGGACGGCATTCTGCACACCGCAGATGATGTGACCACCACCGGCCTGGACTCCATCGACTTCTGGATCGGTGGCCTGGCCGAAGAGAAAATGCCCTTTGGCGGCCAGCTGGGTTCGAGCTTCAACTTCGTCTTCGAAACCCAGTTGGAAAACCTGCAGAACGGCGACCGTCTGTACTATCTGGCCCGCACCGCAGGACTCAACTTCGGCACTGAACTCGAGAACAACTCGTTCTCCAATCTGGTGATGCTCAACAGCAACGCCACACACCTGGCGGCCAACATATTCCAGACACCGGCCTTCACCCTGGAGGTCGACCAGACGCAGCAATTCAACCCGAGTGTGGTGGCCGGTCCGGACGGCATCGTCGGTACGGCCGACGATCTGCCCGCCAACGCCGACCCGTTTGGCCCGTCAGAGCACCCGATCGGCTCTCCAAGGATTGACCATATCACGCCGCTGGTGATTCGCGACAACCCCGACACAGTGGGCCCCGATACCAATTACCTGCACTACACCGGCGGCGACACGGTCGTGTTGGGCGGTACGGCCGGCAACGATATCCTCATTGCCGGTGACTCGGACGACGACACGGTCTATGGCGACGCCGGCAACGATCGGCTCGACGGTGGCTACGGCAACGACAACGTCTTTGGCGGTGCCGGTGACGACATCATCACCGACATCGGCGGCAGCGACACCCTTCGCGGCGAGGACGGCAACGACGTCATCCAGGCCGGCAACTCGACCCTCGGCCTCAACAACCTGGTCTTCGGCGGCGCTGGCAAAGACTTCATCATCACCACCGAAGACATCACGATGACCTTCGCCGGCGCGGGCGACGACTTCATCCTCGGCGCCAAGGTCAACCTTGCGCCGACCGGCAACGAAGGCGACGACTGGATCGAGGGCGGCACCCAGGACGGTGCACCGGGCGATAACATGAGCCCGACTCTGACCGACGATGTGCCCGGCAACGACATCTTCATCGGCACCGGCGGATTCGATGAAATGATCGGTGAAGGTGGCGACGACACCTTCGTCGCCAGCGATGCCCAGGACAAGATGGACGGCATGTCCGGGTTCGACTGGACCACCTACAAGAATGACAAGTACGGCGTGACCGTCGACATGGTCGTTCCTTTCTTCAGTCCCTACCACGCGGTACCCAATGCTGCCGGCGATATCGTGGGCGCAGTGGGGCAATCGCCCGATGCGGTCTATGACCGGTTCGCGGAAGTGGAGGGCCTGTCGGGCTCGGCCTTCTCCGACTTCCTGCGCGGCGATGAACAAAACGCGGCCATTATCGCCAACATCACGGCCAGGGGCAGCATCCTCACCAACTTCGATCTCGTCAGCGGCCTGCGGGACTTTGTCGGCAGCGCCGGTTTCGGAGCCGACGGTGTCGGGGGCACGGCCGACGATCAGTTCGGCGCGGGCAACATCATCCTCGGCGGCGATGGCAGCGACATCATCGAAGGCCGTGGCGGCAGTGACCTCATTGACGGCGACAAGTGGCTCAACGTGCGCATCAGCGTGCATCAGAATCTGGATGGCACCGGGCCGGAGATCGCCAGCTTCGACAGCATGACGCAGATGATCCCGCTGATGTTGAACGGCACCTACAATCCGGGGCAACTCGTCGCCGTGCGGGAGATCCTGCCGGGTGTGGGTGGCTTCGACACCGTCAACTTCATGGGCCCCCTGGCGAACTACACCATCACCGTCAACGATAACGCCACGCCGCTCGATTTTGCCGACGACATCGTCACCGTGACCGACAATGTCGGCAAGGAAGAAACCGACCGCCTCACCCACATCGAACGGCTGCAGTTCTCCGATCAATCCATGGTCCTCGTACCCGGGCTCAACGCTGAGCCGGTGGGTGCGCTGACGGTGGACAACGCTGCGCCGACCGTTGGCCAGACGCTGACCGTGTCGGCGGCAGGCATCACCGATGGCGACAACGCCGGCGGAGCGATCCACAACTCCATCAGTTACATATGGCAGTTTGAAGCGACACCAGGTTCGGGCGTGTTCGAGGACATCATCCTCGGGCCAGGCCGCATCGGTATCGGATTTACCAGAGCGGATGCGCCCACGCTCACGGTGACTTCGGATCTTGCCGGCCTGGCTGTACGCGTCAAAGGCATTTATGCGGACGATCATGGCGTGACCGAGCAGGTATTCTCGGCACCGACTACGGCAGTAGTGGCCGCGGCGCCAGCCCCCGCACCAGCGCCGTCGCTGATCGATCCGCAGACCAGTGCCCCCAGCAACGGTGTGCGTTACACGCAATCCGACCTGGCCTTCATCCTTGACCAGATCAAGATAGCCGAACACCACGCGGCCGGTGAGAACCTGGTTTCTCTGCTGCCGAACATTCGCGTGCCCTACGGTTTGCGCACGGTCGAAGGGACGGAAAACAACCTGCTCCATCCCGAGTACGGTGCCGCCGATAACGTATTCCCGCGCCTGACCACGCCGGACTTCCGCCCGGCCGACGCCGGCACGAGTTACACCCAGACCAGCGGCCTGGTGATCGACTCGCAACCGCGCACCATCAGCAACCTGATCGTCGACCAGACCGCCAACAACCCGGCGGCGGTCGCGGCCACCTTCGATCCCGGCCTGGATGGCATCCTCGGCACGGCAGACGATGTCCTCAAGGCCGGCGCGCAGGTGGTGACCGGAACCCGCACCGACGGCTCGACATTCGAGACCTTCTTCGACCCGAACGTGAGTCCCGACGCGGGCCTGACCGCGCCCTTCAACCAATGGATGACCTTCTTCGGCCAGTTCTTCGACCATGGCCTGGACCTCGTCACCAAGGGCGGTTCGGGCACCGTGTTCATTCCGCTGCAGCCGGATGACCCGTTGTTCGTGCCCGGTAGCCCGACCAACTTCATGGTGCTGACGCGCGCCACCAATCAGCCCGGCCCCGATGGCATCCTGGGCACGGCCGACGACATCCACGAGAACACCAACACCACCTCGCCGTTTGTCGATCAGAACCAGACCTACAGCTCGCATCCTTCGCACCAGGTGTTCCTGCGTGCCTATGAGCTCAACGCAGCGGGCGATCCGGTGGCCACCGGCAAGTTGATCACCAATCGTGATCTGGGCGCCGATGGGCATTTCGGCACCGCCGATGACGTCGAAATCGGTGGCATGGCCACCTGGAAGGTGGTCAAGGCGCAAGCCCATGACCTGCTCGGGATCAATCTCACCGATGCCGATTTCAACAACGTGCCATTGCTGGCAACCGACGCCTACGGCAATTTCATCAAGGGTCCGAACGGTTTTCCGCAGGTGGTGATGTTGGGCCTGGACGGCATTGCCGGCACGGCTGACGATGTGCTCGTTGAAGGCAATCCGGCGGCGCCCATCAGCCTGGCCAACGCCGCGCGCACTGGTCATGCTTTCCTCAACGACATTGCGCACACCGCCGTTCCGGTGGACGACCAGACCGGCGCGGCACTCCTGCCCGATGCCGACAATGTCGTTGGCGGTACACCTGCGCCGGGCTTCTACGACAACGAACTGCTGGACGCGCACTACATCGCTGGCGACGGCCGGGTGAACGAGAACATCGGCCTGACCACCGTCCACTCCATCTTCCACCATGAGCACAACCGCCTGGTCGATCACACCAAGGAGGTGGTCCTGGCGACAGCGGCAAGCGGCGATGTGTCGTTCCTGAACGAGTGGCTGCTGACGCCCGTCACTGCCGTTCCGGCCGACACCTCGACCCTGGACTGGAACGGCGAGCGCCTGTTCCAGACGGCGAAGTTCGGTACCGAGATGCAGTACCAGCACCTGGTGTTCGAGGAGTTCGCGCGGACCATCCAGCCGATGGTCGATCCCTTCTTCGCCCCGGGCCAGGTGTACGACACCGCGATCGATCCGAGCATCGTTGCCGAGTTCGCACACACCGTCTATCGCTTCGGGCACTCGATGCTGCTGGAGCAGGTCGACCGGCTTGATCCGAACTTTGCCTCGAGCGATATCGGGCTGATTCAGGCCTTCCTCAACCCGCTCGAGTTCGCGGGCAGCGGCCCCACTCCGGAAGAGGCAGCCGGTGCCATCGTGCGCGGTGTGACCCGCCAGGTGGGCAACGAGATCGATGAGTTCGTGACCGAAGCCCTGCGCAACAACCTGCTGGGCCTGCCGCTCGATCTGCCCGCCATCAACCTGGCGCGTGGCCGCGATACCGGCGTTCCGTCCCTGAACGCGGCGCGGCGGGAGTTCTATGGGCCCACCGGCGACGCAGAGCTCAAGCCCTACACGAGCTGGGCTGATTTCGTGCAGCACATAAAGCACCCGGAATCGCTGATCAACTTCATCGCCGCCTACGGCACGCATGCGAGCATCACCGATGCCCTCACGCTGGCGGACAAGCGCGCGGCGGCCTCGCTGCTGGTGCTCGGCGGTGCGGGTGCGCCGGCTGATCGCATCGACTTCCTCAACAGCACCGGTGCCTGGACCAGCACCGCGGGTACGGACGGCGTTTTGCACACGGCAGACGATGTGACCATCACCGGCCTGGATGCAGTCGACTTCTGGGTTGGCGGGCTGGCCGAGGAGAAGATGCCCTTTGGCGGCATGCTCGGCTCGACCTTCAACTTCGTCTTCGAGAACCAGATGGAGAAACTCCAGGACGGTGACCGCTTCTACTATCTGGAGCGCACCGCCTCGATGGACTTTGGCGCCGAACTGGAGAACAACACGTTCGCCTCGCTGGTGATGGCCAATACCGATGCCACACACCTTTCGGCCAGGGTCTTCCTGACGCCGGCCTACACGTTGGAGGTCAACCAGGCGAACCAGTACAACCCCAGTGTGATTGCCGGACCCGACGGCATTGTCGGCACCGCCGACGATCTGCCGGCCAATGCCGATCCATTTGGTCCGTCGGACCACCCGATCGGCTCACCGCGCACTGACTTCCTCACGCCGCTGGTGATCCGCGACAATCCCGCCACGACGGGCCCGGATACCAACTACCTGCACTACACCGGTGCCGATACGGTCGTGTTGGGCGGTACGGCCGGCAACGACATCCTCATTGCCGGTGACTCGGACGACGACACGGTCTACGGCGATGCCGGTAACGACCGGATCGATGGCGGCTACGGCAACGACCAACTCTTAGGTGGTACCGGTGACGACATCATCACCGACATGGGGGGCGACGATGTCATCCACGGCGAGGACGGCAACGACGTCATCCAGGGCGGTAACGGCCTCAACCTGATCCTCGGCCAGGCCGGTCAGGACTTCATCATCACCGGCGAGGACGCGGCCGACTCCAGCGGTGGCCTGGGCAACGACTTCATCCTCGGCAGCAAGGCGAATGAATTCGCGCGCGGTGGCGAAGGCGACGACTGGATCCAGGGCGGATCCGCCGATGGCGTTGCCGGTGACAACTTCGACCCCTTCGGCAACGATCCGATCAATGGCAACGACGTCTTCCTGGGCGATGGCGGACCGGACAACTTCGACGGGGAGGGCGGTGATGACATCATGGTCGGCAGCCCTAGCGAGGCGGACCGTTTCATCGGGTTCTCCGGGTACGACTGGGCGACCTACAAGGACGATCCGAGCGGCGTGACCATGGACCTCAACACCAGGTTGCGCTTCTTCGATCAACCGGCGGTGCCTGGTTCCAACGCGTCGATCCTTGCCCGGTTGGACCTGGTGGAAGGGCTGTCGGGATCGGCCCATGCCGACTTCCTCAGTGGCGATGACTCCACTGCCGACTTGCTCGCCGTCGCTGGCGCCAAGGGCAGCGTACTTACCAACTTCGACCTCATCAGCGGTCTGCGGGACCTGGTCGGCAGCGCCGGCAACGGCGCGGATGGCATCGCCGGCACGGCCGACGACAAGTTCGACGGGGGCAACATCCTCCTGGGTGGCGCCGGCAGCGACATCATCCAGGGCCGCGGCGGCGACGACCTGATTGACGGCGACAAGTGGCTCAACGTGCGCATCAGCGTGCGGCAGAACATCGATGGCACCGGTCCGGAAATCGCAACCTTCGACAACATGACGCCCCTGGTTCCGCTCATGTTGAACGGTACCTATAACCCCGGCCAGCTCCAGATCGTGCGCGAAATCCTGACGGCGACCGGTCCCGACTTCGACACGGCACTGTTCTCCGGCAATCTGGCGGATTACACCGTGGTCGAAAACGTCAACGGCACCTTTACGGTCACCGACAGTGTCGCTGGCAGGGACGGGACCGACACCCTCAGCCATATCGAGCGGTTGCAGTTCTCCGATCAGGCGCTCGTGCTTGGCGGTTTGAACGCGGCGCCAGTCGGTTCGCTGAGGATCGACGATCCTACGCCCTCCGTCGGCCAGCGGCTGACGGTATCGGCGGCAGACATCACGGATGCCAACAACACCGCGACCGGCGGCGCGATCACCGGGCCTATCAGTTACTTCTGGCAGTTCGAAGCGCGTCCGGGCTCGGGTGTCTTCGAAGACATCACCTTCTTTGCCGCCGGCGAGGTCGCGCGCGCAGAGGGCACGACCGTCACGGTGGGCTCGGAACTCAGGGTCCCACCACCGGCGACCCTCATCGGCGCCGTACCGGCTATCCCGGAACTCGTCGTGGCAGCCGGGCTGGCTCTGCGCGTCAGGGCGGTCTACAAGGACGCCAACGGCGTGCTGGAAGAGGTGTTCTCGGCGCCGACCGCACCGATCTCGGCGGCCGGTACCGGCACCGTCAATGTCTTGCCGGTTGGAACGGTGCTGATCAGCGATACGACCCCGGCGAAAGGCTCGGTACTTACCGCCACGGATGCGTTCACCGACGCCAACGGGACCACGACCTCGGTGATTGCCCATCAGTGGCAGGTGGGGAGCGGCGCGATCTTTACCGACATCGCCGGCGCGACGGGCACGACCTTCACGCCCGACCAGGCACAGGTCGGTCAGCAACTGCGTGTCGTCGCCAGTTACACCGATGACCTCGGCACACTGGAGCGAGTCATCTCTGGCGCAACGACAGTGGTCAGTGACGTGTTTGTCGGTACCGCCGGTGTCGACATATGGACTGGCACGGCAGGCGACGACGTGGCCAGCGGAGGTGCTGGCAACGACATCCTGAACGCCTTGGGCGGCAACGACATCCTCAATGGCGACGCGGGCAACGACTTCCTCAATGGCGGTACGGGCAATGACCAGATGGCGGGTGGAACCGGCAACGATACCTACCGCGTCGATTCAGTCGGGGACGTGGTGACCGAGTTGACGGGCGAGGGGCAGGATTCGGTACAGACCACGCTGGGCAGTTACACACTGGGCGCCAATGTCGAGCATCTGCTCTACCTTGGAGCCGGCAACTTCACCGGCAACGGCAACGCGCTGAACAACGTCATCACCGGCGGGGTGGGTAATGACATTCTCAACGGCGGTGACGGCAACGACACATTGATCGGTGGTGCCGGTAACGACGTCCTCACCGGTGGTGCGGGTAATGACGCAATGGTCGGCGGAGCCGGCAATGATACCTTCCGCGTCGACTCGGTTGGGGACCTGGTGACCGAGGCGGCGGGTGGGGGGGCGGATTCCGTACAGACGACCCTGACCAGTTACACACTGGGCGCCAATGTCGAGCACCTGCTCTACCTCGGAGCCGGCAACTTCACCGGTAACGGCAACGCGTTGAATAACGTCATCACCGGTGGGGTGGGTAATGACACCCTCAACGGCGGTGACGGCAACGACACATTGATGGGTGGCGCCGGCAACGACGTCCTCACGGGCGGTGCGGGTAATGACGCGATGGTCGGCGCAGCCGGCAACGATACCTTCCGCGTCGATTCAGCCGGGGACCTGGTGGTCGAGGTGACGGGCGAGGGGGCGGATTCCGTGCAGACGACGCTGAACAGCTACACGCTGGGCGCCAATGTCGAGCACATGCTCTACCTCGGAGCCGGCAACTTCGCCGGCACCGGCAACGCGTTGAACAACATCATCACCGGTGGGGTGGGTAATGACAGCCTCAACGGCGGTGACGGCAACGACACGTTGCTGGGTGGCCTCGGCAACGACGTCATCGATGGCGGTGCGGGGGCTGACCGGTTGGAAGGCGGACTCGGCAATGACACCTACCGCGTCGACTCAGCCGCGGACGGGGTGATCGAGTTGGCGGGTAGCGGTGAGGACTCCATACAAACCTCGCTGTCCAGTTACACACTGGGCGCCAACACCGAGCACCTGCTCTACACCGGCGTCGGCAACTTCGTCGGCACCGGCAACGCGTCGAACAACGTCATCACCGGTGGAGCGGGTAATGACATTTTCAATGGCGCCGACGGCAACGACACATTGCTCGGTGGCGCCGGTAACGACATCATCGATGGCGGTGCCGGCAATGACAGTATTGTCGGAGGTGCCGGTAATGATACGATGTTTGCCAGCACTGGCAACGATATCTTCGGGTTTGCAGCGGCCTTCGGCAACGACCGGATCGTCGGCTTCGATACCGACCCGGCGGGAGGCCAGGATCTGCTCAATATTGCCTCGTTGAACATCACGGCTGCGACCTTTGGCAGCAGCGTCAACGTCGTCGATCTCGGTGCGGATACGTTGGTCAACTTCGGTGCGGATTCCATCACCCTGGTGGGTGTGGCCGACGCAACAACCGTCACTGCCTCGGACTTCATCCTGGCCTCGTGAGGGTTTGACAAGCACTGTTGCAAGGAGCGTGGACGACGAAGGGGAGGGCAATGGATGCCCTCCCTTTCTCATTTCATTCAATTATAAGTTTGAGTAATACTTCGAATAATAAATAGAAAATTGACTAATCATGGTCCCGGAACGAAAAATCATCCCCAGACCGGCGCCGCCAGAGCGCCGCGGATTTGCCGTTTCCCTCCTGCCAGAAAAATAACCAAAGGAGCCCGACCCATGAAGCCTCAAGCTTCGTCCCAGCCGCGCCGTGCGGCAGCCGCCGCCTTTATTGGCACGATGATCGAGTGGTACGACTTTTACATCTATGCCACCGCCGCCGCGCTGGTGTTCGGCGCGCTGTTCTTCCCCTCCGACGACAAACTGTTTAGCACCATGGCGGCATTCGGCACCTTTGCCGTGGGCTTCTTTGCGCGGCCGTTGGGCGGGATCGTCTTCGGTCATATCGGTGACCGCATCGGCCGCAAGAAATCGCTGATCATCACCTTGTTGATGATGGGCGTGGTCACGGTGTGCATCGGCCTGCTGCCGACCTACGCGCAGATCGGCGCGGCGGCGCCGGTGCTGCTGATCCTGCTGCGCATCGTCCAGGGCATCGCCGTCGGTGGCGAGTGGGGCGGGGCGGTGTTGATGGCCGGCGAGCATGCGCCGAAAGGCCGGCGCAATTTCTTCGCCTCGTTTGCGCAACTGGGCAGCCCGGCGGGATTGATCCTCTCGCTGCTGGCCTTCAGCGCCGTCACCCGTTTGCCGGAGGAAGACCTGATGAGTTGGGGCTGGCGCTTGCCGTTCCTCGCCAGTTCGCTGTTATTGCTGGTGGGCCTGGCGATTCGCCTGGGGGTGAATGAGTCGCCGGAGTTCCTCGCCAGCCGCGAGCAGGCCAGTAAAAACCAGCGCAAGGAGCAAGCGCCGGTCATGGAGGTGCTGCGTACCGCGTGGCGTCCGCTGCTGCTGTGCATCGGCGCCAACACGCTGGGGATCGCCGGGGTGTATTTCACCAACACCTTCATGATCGCCTACACCACTCAGCAACTCTCATTGCCGCGCTCGCTGATTCTGGAGTGCCTGTTCTTCGTCGCGATCATCCAGTTCTGCATCCAGCCGCTGGCGGCCTGGGTTGCCGAGAAGATTGGCGCGACCCGCTTCCTGTGCCTGGTGTCGCTGCTGGCCATGGTCTCGCCATACCCGATGTTCGTGCTGGTCAGTTCGGCCAAGGCGCCGCTGATCATCCTCGGCATTACCCTGGCGGTGGTGTGCATGGCGTCGTTCTACGCGGTGATCGCCGGCTACGTCAGCGGCATGTTCGAGACCCGCGTGCGCTACACCGCGATATCCCTGGCGTACCAGATTTGCGGTGCGCTGGCCGGTGGCCTGACGCCGCTGATCGGCACGATGCTGGCACACAGGTTCGCCGGCCAGTGGTGGCCGATGGCGCTGTTCTACAGCCTGATCGCCGCGACTTCGCTGCTGTGCGTGCTGTCCCTCGCCCGTCGCCATGCCAGCGCTGAACGCCTGGAACTGGCCAAGGCCTGAACATTTGAACCTGTAGGCGCCGGCTTGCCGGCGATGGCGGCGGAACAATTGTCATCGATGTCGCCCGACAAACCGCTATCGCCGGCAAGCCGGCTCCTACGGAGATCGTCGTTTTGAATTTTCGTGGAGAAACTCATGTTGAAGATTAATGGCGAACGCCTCTGGGCGAGTCTGATGGCAATGGCCGAAATCGGCGCCACCGCCCGTGGCGGCAGCTGCCGCCTGGCCCTGAGCGACGAGGACAAGGCCGGTCGCGAACTTTTTGCCCACTGGTGCCGCGAAGCCGGCATGACCCTGAGCGTGGATGCCATCGGCAACCTGTTCGCCCGCCGCGCCGGCATTGACCCTGACGCGGCACCGGTGATGATGGGCAGCCACCTCGACACCCAGCCCGAAGGCGGGCGGTTCGATGGCGTGTACGGCGTGCTCGCCGGCCTGGAAGTGGTGCGCTGCCTGAACGATCTGGGGATCCAGACCCGCAAGCCGCTGGAAGTGGCGGTGTGGACCAACGAAGAAGGCGCACGCTTCACCCCGGCGATGTTCGGCTCGGCGGTGTTCACCGGCATCATGGCGCTGGACGCCGCGCTGGCGGTGCGCGATATCGATGGCATCAGCGTCGCCGAGGCACTGCAGCGTACCGGTTATGCCGGCGAGCGCCCGTTGGGGGGCGCGGTGGATGCCTACTTTGAAGCGCACATCGAACAAGGGCCGATCCTCGAAGATAACGCCAAGAGCATCGGCGTCGTCAGCGGCGGCCAGGCGATTCGCTGGCTCGACGTGCGGGTCGAAGGCATGGCGGCCCACGCCGGTACGACGCCTATGCCGCTGCGCAAGGATGCCTTGTACGGCGTGGCGCCGATGATCCAGGCCATCGAAGCCCTGGCGGCGGACTTCGCCCCCGAAGGCCTGACTACGGTCGGTGAGTTGAGCATCAACAAATCGTCACGCAACACCATTCCGGGGCTGGTGAACTTCACCGTCGACCTGCGTCATCACCGTGACGAAACCATCGAGGCGATGGAGCAACAGGTCCGTGCGCGGCTTCAGGCGATAGCCGACAGTCGCGGTTTGAAACTGGCGATCACTCCCCACTGGATCAGCCCGGCCACGCCGTTCGACGCAGCCTGCGTGGCGGCGGTGCAACAGGCCGTGGATGGGCTGGGCTACGCTCAGCAATCGATCGTCAGCGGCGCCGGGCATGACGCGATCCACCTGGCGCGGTTCTGCCCGACGGCGATGGTGTTCATCCCGTGCGTGGGCGGGTTGAGCCATAACGAAGCGGAAGACGTGTTGCCCGAAGACGTTCGGCAGGGTACCGATGTGTTGCTCAACGCCGTGCTGGCCCGTGCCGAAAAAATCGACTGAATGCAGGACCATGTGGGAGCGGGCTTGCTCGCGAAAGCGGTGTGTCATTCAGTAATGAAGGTGTCTGACACTCCGCTTTCGCGAGCAAGCCCGCTCCCACAGGGGGATGCGTCCGCCTTCAAGATCTACGTTAACTGACAGGTATTCATTCCATGCGCAGTTTTTTCCACCCGGAACAATTGCTCCACCATCCACGCAGCTACTACTCCCGTGGCCAGATGCGCACACCGCAGGAAGTGCCGGAGCGTGCGCAGCGCCTGGTACAGGCGTCGCACTCGCTGGGCTTTAGCGTCGAGCAACCGGCCGACGCCGGGCTCGATCCGCTGCTGGCGGTGCACGGCGCACCGTACCTGAGGTTTTTGCAGGAAGCCCATCAGCGCTGGAAAGAGATTCCGGAGGATTGGGGCGATGAGGTGATGTCGAACATCTTCGTCCGCGAACCGAATGCCCTGCGCGGGATACTCGCCCAGGCTGCACGTTATCTGGCCGATGGCAGTTGCCCGGTGGGCGAGCAGACTTGGCGTTCGGCCTACTGGTCGGCGCAAAGCGCTATCGCCGGCGCCCAGGCGTTGCTCGATGGCGAGCCGGCAGCCTATGCCTTGTGCCGTCCACCGGGCCACCACGCCCGGGCCGAAGCGGCGGGTGGTTTCTGCTATGTGAACAACGCGGCCGTGGCGGCCCAGGTATTGCGCCAAGGGTTCGCACGGGTGGCGGTGCTCGACACCGACATGCACCATGGCCAGGGTATTCAGGAGATTTTCTACGACCGTGACGACGTGCTCTACGTTTCGGTGCACGGCGATCCGACCAACTTCTATCCGGGGGTCGCAGGCTTTGCCGAAGAACGCGGTGCCGGGGTGGGCGAGGGTTTCAACCTCAACCTGCCGATGGCCCATGGCGCCAGCGAGGCCGACTTCCTCGAGCAACTGGATATAGCGCTGAAGGCGGTGACGGACTTCGGTGCCGAGGTGCTGGTGCTGTCCCTGGGCTTCGATATTTTCGAACTGGACCCGCAAAGCAAAGTGGCGGTGACCCGCGAAGGGTTTGCCATGCTCGGCGAGCGCATTCGCAGCCTCGGGTTACCGTGCCTGATCGTGCAGGAGGGCGGGTATCACCTGGAGAGTCTGGAGGATAATGCCAAGGCGTTTTTTGTGAGCCCTGAGGTGTGGCAGCTCTGAGTCATGCACTGCCCGGGATGCCGCCATCGCTGGCAAGCCAGGCTCCTACAGTTGACCGCGTAGAAGGCTATATTGAAGCCAACGCAGAATCTGTAGGAGCTGGCTTGCCAGCGATGAACGATAACGCGGTCCACCTGACGGAACACAAACGCCCTACGGCACTTGCCATAGCCCTTACGTTAACGTAAAGATTGCGGCAGGGCGCCGACGTATGAAGGCGCAAGGGCGGACGACCCGGAGCGCTTGATGACGCTAATAAAAACAAACTCCCCCAAACTGCATCGCGAAGCCCGGCTGGCCCGGGAAAAGCTGCATCTGGAAGGCGAAGTGCCGGATGGCGTCCTGCGTGCGGAAATCGATGCCTCGTGGCGGCGCAGCCTGAGCCATGGCGTGCATTTCAATGCCAAGCACGAACTGGCGCTGGAATCGAGCGCCAGCCTGGACCTGTTGTTGGCCAGCAATCGCCTGCTGATCGACGCCGCGTTGCCGGCCATCGATTACCTGGCCGAGCGTCAGGGCAAGGAAGGGCTGATCATCCTCGCCAACTCCGACGCCACCATCCTCGCCGTCGAAGGCCGCGCCGACCGCCTCAAGGGCAGTGGCCTGCAGGACATCACCCTCGGCGCCTGCTGGAGCGAAGCGGTCCGTGGCACCAATGCCCTCGGCACGGCACTGGTGGAAGCCCGGCCGACCCTGATCGATTGCGGCGAACATTATCTGGACCGTCTCAGTGATTTTTCCTGCACCTCGGTGCCGATCCATTGCCCACAGGGCGACATCCTCGGCGTCCTCGACCTGACCCGCGAAGGCCCGCTCGGCCGCGCCCACGACAGCACGGCGCTACTGGCCATGGCCGTCAGCCAGATCGAAAGCCGGGTGTTCAACGCCAGCTACCCGGACGAAATTGTCCTCGCCTTCCACAGCCGTCGCCAATACCTTGAATCCCCGTGGCAAGGCCTGCTGGCGGTGAGTCTCGGCGGGCAGATCCTCGCGGTCAGCGCCCAGGCTTGTCAGTTGCTCCACGCCGAGCGCTCGGCCCTGGTCGGTCGGCGCTGCGAGGAGTTTCTCGGCGTCGACGGTCTGCAATTGTTGGCGCGCCTGCATCAGGGCGGCACCGGCAGCCTGCAGACCGCCAAAGGTGAATTCTTCTATAAAACCCTGCGCGCGCCGCAACGCTCGATCAACGTCGGCAGCCCGCCACGCACGGTCGCGAAACCGGCCAAGGCGCAACCGGATCTGGAAGCGCTGGCTGGCAGCAATACGCGCTACGCCCGTGCCTTGCGCATGGCCCGTCAAGGGTTGGCCAACGAACTGCCGGTCCTGTTACTGGGCGAAACCGGCACCGGCAAAGAGGTGATCGCCCGTGCCCTGCACATGGCCGGAGCGCGCTGCGACAAACCCTTCGTGGCGGTGAACTGCGCGGCCATTCCCGAGGGCCTGATCGAGTCCGAACTGTTCGGCTACCGCGAAGGCGCGTTCACCGGTTCACGCCGGGGCGGCATGGTTGGCCGCCTGCAACAGGCCCACGGCGGCACCCTGTTCCTCGATGAAATCGGCGACATGCCCCTGGCCTTGCAGGCCCGACTGTTGCGCGTATTGCAGGATCGCAAGGTCGCGCCACTGGGTGCTGGCGAAGAGCAGGACATCGACGTCGCGCTGATCTGCGCCACCCACCGTGACCTCAAGCGTCTGGTGGAAGATAAACACTTTCGCGAGGACCTGTTCTACCGGGTCAACGGCATCAGCGTGATGCTCCCGGCCCTGCGTGAACGCGAAGATTTCGCCGCGCTGGTCAGTCGCATGCTGGGGACACTGGGCGCACCCGCCGTTGTCCTGCACGATGATCTCGATCGCTTGCTCAGCGGCTATCACTGGCCGGGCAACATCCGCCAGCTGGAGATGGTCCTTCGCACCGCGCTGGCCATGCGCGAACCGGGTGAAACCGTGCTGACCCTCGACCACCTGCCCGACAGCATGCTCGACGAATTGACCGCCAGCGAACGGCCCCAGGCCGGCAGCATCCGGGAAAACGAACTGGAGCTCATCCGTCAGTCCCTGGACGCGCATCAGGGCAACGTCTCGGCCGCCGCCGACGCCCTGGGCATCAGCCGCGCGACCCTGTATCGCAAGCTCAAACAGTTGCGCTCCTGATGCAACGCCTGATCGTTCGGCTGATCGACAGCCAGAACCCCGAAGCATTGCAGGCGTCGCTGCGCTGGCTGTACAGCTTCGTGCGACCTCATCGCCTGGCGATTGCCGGGCTGCTGGGCTTGTCGGTCTGCGCTTCGGCGCTGGTGTTGGTGCAACCGTGGCTGACCAAGCTGTTGATCGATGACGGCCTGCTGGCGCGCAACTTCCCGATGCTGGTGCTGATCGCCGGGCTGATGATCGTTGCCGGGCTGTTGGGCACGGCGCTTTCGGGCATCAACCGCTACCTGCACACGCGACTGTCCGGGCGCATGCTGTTTGCCCTGCGCGATGATCTGTACCGGCATCTGCAAACCCTGTCGCCGAGCTTTTACGGCCAACGGCGCATCGGTGACCTGATGTCTCGCCTCGATGGCGACGTCGCGGAGATCCAGCGGTTCGCCGTGGACTCGCTGTTCTCGGCGGTGTCGAGTGTGATTGGCCTGGTGGTTGCCATCGCGATGCTGGTGACGCTGTCGTGGGAACTGTCGCTGCTGGCCCTGGTACTGATCCCCCTCGATGTCCTCTGGCTGCGCTGGATGCGGCGCAAGGTCGAGCGCGATGTGCGGCAGTTGCGCGAGCGTTCGGCGGACATGTCATCGTTCATGGTCGAGACCTTGCCGGTGATGAAGTTCATCCAGTCCGCCGGCCAGCAACAGCGCGAAGCGCGGCGCCTCGAAACCCTGGGGCAGGGCTACATGAGCCAGTTGCTGCGCCTGCAAGTCACCGAGTTTTTCACCCAGGCCGTGCCGGGCACACTGACCTCGCTGTCCCGGGCCTGCGCCTTTTTGATCGGCGGATACTGGGTGGTGCAGGGCACCTGGCAGCTCGGTGCGCTGATTGCGTTTTCCACCTACCTGGGGATGGCCGTGGGGCCGGTACAGAGCCTGCTCGGGCTCTACGTGGCGATTCAGCGGATGACCGTCAGCCTCGGTCGGGTCATGGAGTTGCGCGGTGAGCAGCCGACCGTGTCGACGCCTGCCAGACCACGGCCGATGCCCGATGGCGGCGATCTCTGGTTCGACAACGTGCACTTCGCCCATCCCGGTCGCCAATCGACCCTGCGCGGCATCGAAGCGCGGATTCCCTACGGTTTGAAAGTGGCCCTCAGCGGCGGTTCGGGCGTGGGTAAATCCACCCTGATCGACCTGCTGCAACGGCATCACGATCCGCAATCGGGACGAGTACTCTTGGGCGACGTCGATGTGCGCGAGCTGGACCTGTTCCAGTTGCGTCGACGCATTGCCATCGTCAGCCAGGACATCGTGCTGTTTCGCGGCAGCCTCGCCGACAACCTGGCCTACGCGGTGCCGGACGCCAGCCGCGAAGCGATTGCTGAAGTGGCGCGCCTGGCGCAACTCGACAGCCTGATCGAGTCCTTGCCCGAAGGACTCGACAGTCCACTGGGCGAGCGCGGCCAGCAGCTGTCCGGTGGGCAGAAGCAGCGCATCGCGATTGCCCGGGCGTTGTTGCAGGACCCTTTGATTCTGGTGCTCGATGAGGCGACCTCAGCGGTGGACGAAGCCACCGAGCGCGAAGTCATCGACGCCATCGACCGCTTGTTTGCCGCACGCACGCGCATCCTGATCAGCCATCGCCCTTCAACCCTGGCCGATGCCGATCTGCGGTTCGAATTGCTCGACGGCGTGCTGACCTCGAAAACGGTGCTGCATGAAACCTGAGTTGCGCGTGGGTGTGGTGGACAGCGGCCATTCGGCGGCGCAACGGGTGCAAGTGATCGCCGGTCGGCGCTTTTCATTGCTCGAAGACGGCCTGGCCGAGGGCGACTTGCGCGACGATCCGCTGGGGCATGGCAGCGCGGTGATCGAGGCGATTGGCCGGCGTGCACCCTCGGCGTTGTTTTGCGTGGCCCAGGTGTTCGACCAGCGCGGTGTCACCAGTGCCTTGCAGATCGCCACGGCGATTGACTGGCTGGTGGCGCAGAACGTGCGACTGATCAATCTGAGCCTCGGCCTGCGCCAGGATCGCAGCCTGTTGCGCGCGGCCTGCGCGGCGGCGGTGGCACGGGGCGTGCTGTTGTGTGCGTCGAGTCCGGCCCAGGGCGATGGGGTGTTTCCGGCCAACTATCCGCAGGTGGTGCGGGTGACCGGCGATGCGCGCTGCGCCGAACAGGAGTGGTCGTGGCTCAACAGCGCCCAGGCGGATTTCGCCGCCTGTGTGCATGGCACGTACCCGGGGCAATCCGGGGCGAGCCTCGGTTGCGCGGCGTTGAGCGGGCACATCGCCGGGTTCCTCGTCGAGCGGCCTGATGCCAGTAATGAGCAGATCATCGAGTTTCTGCGACAGAACGCAAGTTATCGCGGCCCCGAACGGCGTTTCGGGCCATGACCGCGGTTGTGATTGTGGGGGCGGGGCCGGCGGGCGCGGCGGTGGCCTTGGGGCTGCGGCGACTGGGTTACGCCGTGACTCTGGTCAGCGAGTGGCGCCGCTTTGCTGCACTGGAAGGCGTGTCCGTGCGGGTTCTGGATGCCTTGCGCAGCGCGGGCCTGCATCAGGCGTTGACGCAGGCGACGCTGCCTTCTCAACGCCAGGTGAGCTGGAACGGCCAGCACCATGCGCAGAACATTGAGTACTTGCTCGACCGTCCGGTGTTTGACCGAGGCCTGCGTGAGGATTTGCGCCTGGCGGGGGTCGAGCTGATCGAAGGCCGGGTGCTCAGGGTTCAGTCATCGGCCAATGGCCACCGAATCGAAATCGACGGACACGAACCGCTGCTCGCGCCGTTTCTCGTGGAAGCCCGAGGACGTCAGGCACCCGCTATCGGCAAGGGCTTGCGTGGCCCCGAGACCGTCAGCCTGCTCAATCGCTGGCAAGGTACGCCGGGCATTACCGCCAGCGCCGTGGAAAGCCTTGCGGACGGCTGGGCATGGATGGCGCGCCGCGCCGACGGCCAGTGTTACTGGCAATGGACGGTGGACGTGGCCAGTGCCGGGTTGCCAGGCAAGGCCATGTTGCTTGATTACTGCCGGCAAAGACGTGGGGAGTCGACAGTGGCCCGTGGTTTTTTCGGCGGCGAACCGGAGCTGGATGTGCAGTTGCATGCGCGCAGCAGCACGGCGATTCTCAACCCGCAGGTGTGCGGCGATAACTGGATTCGGGTCGGCGATGCGGCGATGGCCGTGGACCCGTTGTCGGGCAACGGCATCTTTCAATCCCTTTCCTCGGCGTTGCAGGCGCCGACGGTGATCAACACGCTGTTGTGCAAACCTGAGCGAGCGGCCCTGGCCCGGCATTTCCACCAGCAGCGTGTGGAACAGCTGTTCCTGCGGTTCGCGCGGATCGGTCGGGATTTTTATGCCGATGAGCAGCGTTGGCTGGATCAGCCCTTCTGGCAGGCACGACGGCAATGGCCGGATGCTGAAGTCGCCCATGCCGAGGCCGATTTCAATGCCCTGAGAATCGAACGCGCACCGGTACTGCGCGATGGCTTTGTCGACGAGGCCGAGGTGGTGATCACAGTGGATCAGCCGCTGGGGATCTGGCATGTGCAGGGGGTGGAGGTGGCGCCGCTGGTGCGGCGATTGCGCACTGAGCCGGCCGAGCAGGCGTTGGCCGGGTTGACGGTGGAGCAGGGAAGGAGGGTTCGCGGCTGGTTGTTGGCTCAGGGATACAAACCCTGATATTTGAGCTGTCTGGACCGGCCTCTTCGCGGGCAAGCCCGCTCCCACACTGGAATGCGTTCCACTGTGGGAGCGGGCTTGCCCGCGAAGGCGGCCTGAAGGACGCTACAAATCACAATTTGATCAACACCGACTTCAGCTCGGTGTAATGCTCGATCGCCGCATACCCCATCTCACGCCCGACGCCGGACATCTTGTAGCCGCCGAACGGCAACGCCGGGTCCAGGGCGCTGTGGCAGTTGACCCACACCGACCCCGACTTGATGCGCGGAATCATCCGGTGCACCGCCGCCAGGTCATTGGACCAGATGCTCGCCCCCAGGCCGTAGGGACTGTCATTGGCCATACGCAGGGCATCGGCCTCGTCGTCGAACGGAATCGCCACCAGTACCGGACCGAAGATTTCTTCCTGCACCAATGAGTGCTTCTGATCGACATCGACAATCACTGTTGGCTTGACGAAAAAGCCCGGCCCGAACTGCTCGCCGCCGCAGGCGATGGTCGCGCCGCTTTCCCGGCCCTTCTCGATGTACCCGTAGACGCGCTCCTGCTGGCGCGCCGAGATCAACGGCCCCATGTCGACGCTCGGGTCCAGGCCGTTACCGAGTTTCATGGCGTTGGCGATTCCGGCGATGTCCGCCACCACATTGTCGAAGTGCTTGCGCTGCACATACAGCCGCGAACCTGCGCAGCAGACCTGGCCCTGATTGAAGAAAATCGCACTGGCGGCCCCGGCCGCGGCGGTTTTCAGGTCGGCGTCGGCCATGACGATGGTCGGCGACTTGCCGCCCAGTTCCAAGGTGACCCGGGTCATGGAGTCCATCGCGATCTTGCCGATCTGCTTGCCCACCGCGGTGGAGCCGGTGAAGGTCAGCTTGTCCACCAGCGGATTGTGGGTCAGGGCGGAGCCTGCGGTGATGCCGGTGCCGGTGACCACGTTGAATACGCCTTCGGGATAACCGGCCTCCAGCACCAGCTCGGCGAGTTTCAGTGCGGTCAGCGGGGTTTCATCGGCCGGTTTGAGTACAACCGTGCAACCGGTGGCCAGGGCCGGGCCGAGTTTCCAGCAGGCCAGCAGCAGCGGGAAGTTCCAGGCAACGATGGCACCGACCACGCCCACCGCTTCACGACGGATGAAGCTGTGGAACTGATCGTTGGGCATCAGCGGTGCCGATACGTCAACCGTCGAGCCTTCGATCTTGGTCGCCCAGCCGGCCATGTAGCGCAGGAAATCGATGGCCAGTTGCACGTCCATCACCTGGGCCACGGCCGCGCTTTTACCGTTGTTCAGGCATTCCAGTTGCGCCAGCAGCTCGGCGTCGCGCTGCATCAGGTCGGCGAGGTTCCACAACAGGTTCTGCCGCTCCCGGGGGCGGGTGCGGGTCCAGGACGAATCGTCGAATGCCTGGCGCGCGGCGAGTACGGCGCGATCGACATCCTCCGGCGTTGCCCGTGGCACCACGCACAGCACTTCACCGGTGGCCGGGTTGTGCAGGGGCATGGTCTGGCCGTCGGCGGCCTCGACCCAGTCACCGCCGATGAGCATGCGCGGGGCGCGCTGGATGAATGCCGAAGTGGCGGGAAGCAGGTTTGGGAGCGACATGATGAAACCTCGTCTTGTTCGTGTGGCGAGGTCTTTCGCAATGGCTGTGCCAGTTTGCCGAAAGCGCCGTGTCAGCAGGCTTCCGCGGAAAAAGCAGCGCATGAGCGAGCGCTGGACTGTCGCAAACTGAGACGCCACTGACACACTCGCAGCACCCCGTAGGAGCTGGCTTGCCAGCGATGGTCGTTAACGATGACGCGTTCTTGCAGGGTGAGTGCGTTGCCTGGTAGTCCATCGCTGGCAAGCCAGCTCCTACAAAAAACGAGCGAATTGATAGAAGGTCATCCGCCCTCCGCACGCTCACCTATGCTCGTCTCAGAGTGCAACAGTTGTCGCGAAATTGAACGTGTTGCCGCGATGGCATGACTGGCAAAACCCCTGTCGATTCCAGTAAATCATTGATTCATTGAGGTATTCATAAGCTGGCACGCTCCGTGTATTGCTCATCGCAGACGTTTCTCTTGCCTCCGCCAGCGGTTCACCGCCGACGGCAGAAACCATAAAAACGATAGCCACAACAATAAGAACGCACCGTGCGAGGTTCGACGTTGATGAAGAGAAAACTCCGATCAGGCATGAGCGCCAGCCTGCTGGCCGTAGCCGCTTGTGTAGCGCTGCATTCGCCTCATAGCCTGGCAGCCCGCGACGCCCAGACCATCCTCAAGGAAACCTGTCAGGGCTGTCATACCCCCGAAGCCGATAACGGCCTGAGCCGCATCAGCCACCAGCGCAAGACGCCGGAAGGCTGGCTGATGAGCATTGCCCGGATGCAGACCATGCACGGTTTGCAGATCAGCGACGACGACCGTCGCACGCTGGTCAAATACCTGGCCGACACCCAGGGCCTGGCGCCGAGCGAAACCGATGGCGTGCGTTATGCGCTGGAACGCCGGCTCAATACCGTCGAACAATTCGATGACCAGACCAGCCAGATGTGCGGCCGCTGCCACTCCGGTGCGCGGGTGGCCCTGCAACGGCGTCCGGCCCAGGAGTGGGAACGCCTGGTGAACTTCCACCTCGGCCAATGGCCGTCACTGGAATACCAGGCCCTGTCCCGCGACCGCGACTGGTTCGATCTGGCCCGCAAAGAGATGGTGCCGCTGCTGGCCAAGCGTTATCCGCTGGACAACCCGGCCTGGAAAAAATGGCAGAGCGCCGCACCGAAAAGCGAGGCGCTGGCGGGTGACTGGAGCTTCAGCGGCCACTTGCCGGGCAAAGGCGAGCTGGCCGGTGTCATGAGCGTGACCGCCGACGGCAGCGACACCTTCAAGGTCAGCGTCGTCGGCCAATACGCCGACGGCTCGCCGTTCAATGGCGACGGCAGCGCGATTCTCTACACCGGCTATGAATGGCGCGGCAACGTGACCATCGATGGCGTGACCATGCGCCAGGTGTTCGCCGCGCAAGGCAATGCCATGCAGGGCCGCATGTTCGAGGCCGAGCACGACGAGCGCGGCCTGGACTTCGTCGCCGCCAAACAGGGTTCCCAGCGTTTGCTGGCGGTGCAACCGGGCTACGTGAAGGCCGGCAGCGAGACCGAAGTGACCCTGATCGGCAGCGGACTTTCCGGCAAGCCGAACTTCGGCAAAGGCGTGGAAGTGGTCGAAGTCGTCTCGCAGAGCCCGGAGCAGATCAAAGTCAAGCTCAAGGCCGCCGCCAATGCCCAGCCGGGCGCGCGTGCAGTCACCGTCGGTACGCTGAAAGGCCCGAGCCTGTCGGTGTACAGCAAGATCGATGCAGTCAAGGTCGTGCCTGAATTCTCGGTGGCACGGATTGGCGAGGGCGGCGGTTCGACGCCGAAGGTCCAGGGCCGATTCGACGCGGAAGCCTGGGGCAAGGGCGCCGATGGCAAGCCGTATCGCATCGGCGTGTTCCCGGCGCAATGGAAGGTCGAAGCCTTCGACGATCGCGCCAAGGAAGACGAAGACGTCAAGTTCGCCGGCACCATGCGGGCTGACGCGGGCGTGTTCACACCGGGCGATGCCGGGCCGAACCCGGCCCGCAAGATGTCCACTAACAATGCCGGCAACCTCAAGGTGATCGCTGCCGTCGACGACGCAGGGAAATCCCTGACCGGCGAAGGCCACATGATCGTGACCGTGCAACGCTGGAACAATCCACCCATTCCGTGATGTTGAAACCAGAGCCTGGCTGACCAAAACGGTTTCAGACACTTTTTCGGAATGACCGCAAGCCCCGCAAACCGGGGCCTGCACAGGAGGTTTGCAATGGGCGCTATCTTGAATCTGGTCGAACGCAACCTGCACGAAGTGCAGGTCGATGCCGACCGCATGCTGTTTCACATCCCCAGCAGTTCGCTGTTCGCCAGCGATGAACTGACGGGCACCATCATCGATACCCTGCGCGGTCCCGGCTGCTCCTCGGACGACCTGATCCAGCGCTTGGCCGCGCGTTTCAACGGCGAGGAAATCACCGAGACCCTGCGCGAGCTGATGGCCCTGGAACTGGTCAGCGACGGCTCACCGCTGACCCCGGACATCGCCACCAAACGGGTCGAGCGCACGGCGATCAACACCGTGGTGCTCAACGTCAACACCGGCTGCAACCTGAGCTGCACCTACTGCTACAAGGAAGACCTCGACAAGCCGTCGGCGGGCAAGAAGATGGACGTCGAAACGGCCATCGCCTCGGTGGAAATGCTGTTGCGCGAATCCCCGGACGAAGAGCGTTTCACCGTGGTGTTCTTCGGCGGCGAACCGCTGAGCAACCGCAAGCTGATCGAGTACATGGTCGATTACTGTGAGAAGCGTTTTCGCGAGGCGGGCAAGTTCGTCGAATTCGTCATGACCACCAACGCCACGCTGCTCACCGAAGAAACCGTGGACTACCTCAATGCCCACCGTTTCGGATTGTCGGTGAGCATCGACGGGCCGAAAACCGTGCACGACCGCAACCGCATCACCGTAGGCGGGCAGGGCACCTATGACGTGGTGCGGCGCAAGGCCGAGATGCTGCTGTCACGCTACAACAGCCGTCCGGTGGGTGCGCGGGTGACCCTGACCACTGGCGTGACCGATGTCGAAACCATCTGGGATCACCTGTTCAACGAGCTGGGTTTCGCCGAAGTCGGCTTTGCCCCGGTGACGTCCGGCGACATCAGCACCTTCAACCTGACCAGCGACGAGTTGATCGAAGTCTTCGCCAGCATGAAACGCCTCGGTCGGCGCTATCTGGAAGCGGCGCTGGAGCACCGCAACATCGGCTTCTCCAACCTGCACCAGTTGATCACCGACATCCACGAAGGCCACAAAAAGGCCCTGCCGTGCGGCGCGGGCCTGAAGATGCTGGCGGTCGATCACAAGGGCGAGCTGAACCTGTGCCACCGTTTTACCGGTTCGAGCCTGCCGACCTTCGGCAATGTGCACAGCGGCGTCAAGCAGGTGGAGTTGAACGACTTCCTGTCCCAGCGCCTGGACCGCACCAACACCGGCTGCGAAGACTGTCAGATCCGCAACCTGTGCTCCGGCGGTTGCTACCACGAGAGTTACGCCCGCTACGGCGACCCGACGCACCCGACCTATCACTACTGCGAACTGATGCGTGACTGGGTCGACTTCGGCATCGAGGTCTACACCCGGATCATGGCCCATAACCCTGCGTTCATCAGCAGTTACATCACTCCGCGCAAGGCTCACTGATATGAAACATCTCAAGGCAATCAATAACAAAGCGTTGAAGCTGGATCAGGCCGCGGACGAGAACCGCATTGAGGAAGTGGTGGCCATGAGCTCCGTGGCGGGCTGTGCCTCGACCACCGACCCAGGCTGGGAAATCGATGCGTTCGGCGGTGTGTCGTCGCTGTGCCAGCCGATGGAGGCCGACCTCTACGGGTGCTCCGACCCGTGCTGGTGGCCGGCCCAGGTGCCCGACATGATGAGCACCTACCCGGACTGGAACAAGGATGCCCAGGCGTCCAACGAAAACTGGCGCAACCTCGGCACTGTCTTCCCCAAGGACAAGTGATGCCCTTGAAAGCAGCGTATAACAAGAAGGATTCCAGCATGCACAGCATCAAAGCCTGCGGCCTGGCCGCGTTTGCCGTCCTGAGCAGTTGTTCGATCAGTGTCCTGGCCGATGAAAACACCGCGCTGCAAGACGGTCACGAATACATGTTGACCACCAACTACCCGAACAACCTGCACGTGATCGACCTGGCCACCGACACCTTGTACAAGACCTGCAAGATGCCCGACGCCTTCGGCCCTG
This sequence comes from Pseudomonas sp. AP3_22 TE3818, assembly GCF_053628995.1. NCBI lineage: Bacteria > Pseudomonadati > Pseudomonadota > Gammaproteobacteria > Pseudomonadales > Pseudomonadaceae > Pseudomonas > Pseudomonas sp. AP3_22 TE3818. The sequence goes on from NZ_JBRJHL010000001.1 coordinate 2,016,338, forward strand.
GCACCGTGCAGTTGTCGCCGGACCGCAAGACCGCCTACGTGCTGAACAACCACTACGCGGATGTCTATGGCGTTGAACTGGACAGCTGCAAACAGGTGTTCCACGCCAGCATCACCCAGAAGCCGGGGGAGAAAGCCAAGTCGATGTTCGCCTTCACCCTCAGCCACGACGGCAAGGAACTGTTCACCATCGCCAACCCGACGCTGATGATGAACGACCGCTACGAAGTGCAGCAGCCTCGGCTCGATGTGTACTCGACTGACGCCGGGATGGATGCCAAGCCGGTGCGCAGCTTCCCGGCGCCGCGGCAGCTGACCATCATGCAGAGTGGCGACGACGGCACCTTGTATGTGGCGGGGGCGGACGTCTACAAGGTCAATGTGCAGACCGGCAAGTTCGACGTGCTGATCCCCAGCCGTCACTGGAAACGCCCGAACTACAGCGCGCCGGACGTGCTCTACGTGTGGAACCAGCAGACCTACCGGCATGATTTCTCGCTGCTCTACACCGCCGCGAAATTCAAGGACAAGAAGCAGGACCCGGCCACCGCCGAATACCTGTACGGCCTGTTCAGCGTCGACCTGAAATCCGGCAAGACTGAAACCACCGACTTCGGGCCACTGACGGAAATCTATTTCAGCGGCATGCGCTCGCCCAAGGACCCGAACCTGATGTTCGGCGTGCTCAATCGCCTGGCCAAGTACGACATCAAGGAGAAGAAAATGCTCCAGGCGGCGACGCTTGATCACTCCTACTACTGCATTTCCTTCAACAAGGACGGCAGCAAGATCTACCTGGCCGGGACGTTCAACGACGTGGCGATCTTCGATGCCGACAGCCTGAAACAGACGGGCAGCATCAAATTGCCGGGCGGGGACATGGCGATTACCACGGCGCAGATATTTATCCGGTAATTGCGGCGACTGAAAGGACGCCATCGCCGGCAAGCCGGCTCCTACAATGGATCCCTGTCTACTGACGATCTACTGTAGGAGCTGGCTTGCCAGCGAAGAGGCCCTCAAAAACACTACAAATCTTAAACCCCTGGCACCGGACAACTCATATCCCCCTCCTGGCACTTCAGATAGTTCTTGAACGTCAGCACCCGCGCCTTGGTCAATTCCGTCACGCAATTGCTGTAGATCAGCGGATACACACTCCCGCCTTCCACCCCGGACGCCGAGAACTTGCACTCGGCATCGCGGAACGCCACCCACGCCCGCTGCGCACCTACCAGCAGTTTCTTGTTGTCCGGGTTGCCCTTGAATCGCGAAGTGATCTGCTGGTACAGCGCATTCAATTCCTTGTCGGCGGCCGCATTCTGTTGCGCCGCGCACTGGTTCATCGTCGCCTGGTCGCTGGCGTTGTCGCAGTCCACGGCGACAGCCATGGAGGTGAACAGCAGGGGCGTCAATGCCAATAGTAAGCGTGGGTTCATGCCGGATTACTCGCTGTGACCGAATGTTGAAGTGCAGTGTAGCCGTGTGACGGATTCAGCCCGCTACGCTTGCCACTGCGCATGCTTTTCCACCGATTGGTATTCAAGCCACGGCACATCATGTGACGTCCAGATATGCGCTTGGGGCGTCATCTGCGGATCTGCATCCAGTGTCGCCACACGAACAATCACGTGAGGCTGGGCCGGCCGCTCGGCCATCAGGTGTGAACCGCAGACCGAACAGAAATATCGAAACTTGCCCGGCGACGATTCGTAGCGGCCCAGGCGATCCTGGCCTTTGAGCCAGCGAAAGTGCTCGCGCATGAACCCGGCGGTCGATGCAAACGCTGCCGCGTGAGCCTTGCGGCAGGTCTGGCAATGGCAGTGGCTGATGGGCATGTCGAGGCTATCGAGTTGGTATTCGATGGTTTTACACAGGCAACTGCCGCGCAGGTTTTTCATGGACGACTCCTTTCGTGGGGCGATCTGGAAGGAGAACGTTAGCAGTTTCGACCTCTGACTTTGTGATTGCCCCAGAACTTATCCGCGCAAATGCAACCGAATATCTCAGGCATGGTTGATTGCGCATCCCGATTGGTACAACTTTAGGGTTGGTCTTGTGGTCTTACTGGCCTACTGTTCAAGTACAGGAGGTGACTTATGAACCCCGCATCTGATCGCATCGAAAGGAAGATCCTGCTCAAGGCCAAGCGTTCGCAGGTCTGGCGCGTGCTGGCCAATGCCGAAGAGTTCGGACAGTGGTTTGGCGTGGCGCTGAAAGGCAAGCGTTTTGTCGCAGGCGAGTGGACCCAGGGACAGATTACCTACCCCGGCTATGAGCATTTGCGCTGGAATGTGTTGGTCGAGCGGGTCGAGCCGGAGCGGCTGTTTTCGTTTCGCTGGCACCCTTATGCGGTAGAGCCGGAGGTCGATTACTCCCAGGAACCCACCACCCTGGTGAAGTTCGAGCTCGAAGACATGGATAACGGCACGCTGCTCAAGGTGATCGAGTCGGGTTTCGACCACATTCCCCAGCATCGTCGCCTCAAGGCGTTCCGGATGGACAGCCGTGGTTGGGATGAGCAGATGAGCAACATCGAACAGTTTCTTGTGGAAAAGGCCAAGGCCCACGAGCTTCAGGGTGACTGACCAGCGCCTGGCCGTGGAAAGTCAGCTGGAGGCCTTTAAAATCGCGGCTTCCAGGCCAGGCACCTGAGGCGTCTAAGGGTTTTCGGAAGGTGGCTTATAGCGAATGTCTTACACGCGATGGTAGCGATATCGCCTGTTACAAATTGGATCCGATGCGTATTCTGGCCTCACCCACTGAAGCACAGGATGTGCTCAGGATCACGGATGATCGACCATATGCAAGGAACGCTGCGACAAGGAGTCGTCATGGTCTTGGAAAAACCCGCTTCGGCGGGTTTTTTTGTGGCCGCAGGAAAAGTCGGCGGCAGGAAGCGTGTTCCTGCCGCCACCTTTTTTACTGACGATCGAGTTTCGCCGCCGCGCGCTCGGTGATTTCCGCCCGCAGCTTCAATGAGCCAGCAGCCCGCTGGCGAGCCTCTTCCAGCACACTGGCCGGCGCCGTCTCGGGGCTGCCCGCCATAAACGGCGGGGCCGGAGCGTATTCCAGTTGCAACTGCACCAACTGGGCGGTTGCCGGGTCGAACAGCTCGGCGGCCAGGGTCAGGGCGAAATCGATACCGGCGGTGATTCCGCCACCGGTCAACAGATTGCCGTCGCGAACCACCCGATCCTTGACCGGGATTGCGCCCAGCGGCTTGAGCAACTCGTGATAGGCCCAGTGAGTGGTGGCACGTTTGCCCTTGAGCAATCCCGCCGCGCCCAGTACCAGTGCGCCGGTGCACACCGACGTAATGTACCGGGCGTTGGCGGCCTGGGCCTTGAGGAAGTCCAGGGTCTGGTCATCTTCCATCAACGGCCCGACGCCACTGCCGCCGGGTACGCAGATCACATCCAGTGCCGGGCAATCCTCGAAGGTGGTCGTCGGTTTCAACAGCAGGCCGGTGCTGGCGGTGACCGGCATCAGGTCTTTCCAAATCAGATGCACTTTCACATCCGGCAGCGAGGCCAGTACGTCATAAGGGCCGGTCAGGTCCAGTTGCTGAACCTGTGGAAACAACAGAAAGCCGATCTGCAACGTCATGGTGTTTTTCTCGTGAAGTGGGTGGACGGTTTGACTGTAGGCTCGTAGGATTTGGCGTATACGCCAATATCCCCACGAATTACGCCAAATGTCGAAAACCATCCATGTACTCGCGTTCGCCAACGTGCAATTGCTCGACGTCACCGGGCCGTTGCAGGTCTTCGCCTCGGCCAACGACATTGCCCGTCAGCAAGGCCTGCCGCCACCCTACGCGCCGACGGTGATTGCCAGCGGCGGCGGGGCGGTGATGTCGTCGGCGGGCCTGGCGCTGTTGGCCGAACCCTTACCGGATGACGGCACTGACACCCTGATCATCGCCGGTGGCTGGGGCGTCTACGCGGCGGCGCAAGATGCGTCGTTGGTCGGATGGGTGCGCGAGCATGCCCGTGGCTGCCGACGGGTTTCCTCGGTGTGTACCGGTGCGTTTCTGCTGGCGGCCAGCGGCTGGCTCGATGGCCGGCGGGTGGTCACCCACTGGACCCGCTGCGAGCAACTGGCGCAACAGCACCCGCGCTTGCAGGTCGAACCCAACCCGATCTTCATCAACGACGGCCCGGTCTGGACCTCGGCCGGCGTGACGGCCGGCATCGACCTCGCGCTGGCCATGGTCGAACAGGACCTGGGGCGCAACATGGCCCTGGAAGTCGCCCGGCAACTGGTGGTGTTTCTCAAGCGTCCGGGTGGCCAGTCGCAATTCAGCGTGACCCTGTCCCTGCAACAGGAAGGTAAGCGATTCGACGAACTTCACGCCTGGATCAGCGAAAACCTGACCAAGGAACTCGGCATCCCGACCCTGGCCTTGCAGGCCGGCATGAGCGAACGCAGCTTCGTGCGCCACTACCGCGCCGACACCGGCCAGACCCCGGCCCGGGCCATCGAACTGATCCGCGTCGAAACCGCGCGGCGTCTGCTCAGCGATACGGGTGTGCCGATCAAACGGCTGGCGGTGCAATGCGGCTTCGGCAGCGAAGAAACCCTGCGTCGCAGCTTCCTGCGGGCCATGGGGGTGACACCGCAGGCTTATCGGGAGCGGTTTTCGGTCAGTGCCGGAGGAGATCCAGTAGTGCCTTAAGTGTTGCCTCTGGCGCTTCTTCTGGAATGTTGTGGCCAACGCCTGCCAACACTCGACGCTCATAGGGGCCGGTGAAATGCCCGATATCTTCGTCGATTTCTTGCGCAGGCCCGACACCGTCATCGGCACCGCACAGGGAAATCGTCGGCACGCTGATGGTTGGTTGTTTGCTCAGGGCCTGCTCCATCCATTCCAGCGCCGGATCGCCAAGGGCATACATGAAGCGGTGGCGATAGGAGTGAATCACCACGTCGACAAAATCCGGGTTATCGAAGGCCGGGGCGCTCAACGGATAGCGTGCAGCGTTTTCGGCCCAGGTTGGTGACCAGAGCTTCCAGAGCAATTCGCACAAGGCGCGGCGATTTTCGGTCAGGCCTGCGACGCCACGAGGCGTGTGGAAATAGTACTGATACCAATAGCGATGCTCGGTGTCCGGAGCCAATGGCTGTGTCGAATGGGGGATGTCCTGAAGGTTATAGCCATCGCCCGTGATCAGGCAGCGCACCCGTTCCGGCCACAGCGCAGCGACAATGCACGCCGCCCGCCCACCCCAATCGTAGCCACACAGGGACGCCCGGTTGATGCAAAGGGCATCCATCAGGTCAAGCAAATCCTGGGCAAGGGCGGCTTGCTGGCCGGAGCGCAGGGTATCGGCGCTGATGAAACGGGTCGGGCCGTAACCCCGCAGATACGGGACGATCACGCGGTAACCGGTAGCGGCGAGAGCGGGGGCGATGTCGTCGTAGGCGCGCGGCGAATAGGGAAAGCCATGAAGCAGGATGATCGGGTCGCCGGTGGCGGGCCCGTGTTCTTCGTAGGCAATGTCGAGTTGTGTCGTGCGGACGGTCTTTAGTGGCTGCTCAATCATCATCCCCCCTGACGCCGATAGTTGTGTCACCCGAACAGCACCCTTTGCCAGTGTTCTTCACTGATGATCGCGATAGGAGCACCGCTCTCTCTCAGCTCAACCGCTTTTTTGATCTTGGTTCCATAAGTGCTATGAAGCCATTGATCGTTTCCGATGCTGCCGACCACCAGATAGTTGATTTTCTTGCTGACCGAACCTCCGATCAGGCCGCCGCGTTCGACAATCAGCGATTCGCATGCTTTGCGCGGACCGTAAGCCATGACCCCGGTGAACAGGAAAACCCGATCAACCCAGTTCAGTGCGGGTGCAGGGTTATCGAGTGGAAGACTGCAAGGCGTTGTGAAGACCTGGCCCGAGCCAACCGGCAGACCTGCAAACTGGTGCAGCATATCCAGTAGCTCAGCCGATTCTTCGGAGTCCAGTACGCCATCGCTCAACATGTCGGAGAGGCGTTTATAGAGGATGTTCACGACCGGATCACCCAGGTGACACACATGAGCTTCGATCCAGCTCTTGAGAAACTCGGCTTCCTGCTGGTTGATCTTGCCATCGGCAGCGAGTCCAGCCGCAATACCTGTCAACGCGTCGGCTGAACGTCTATCAATGCGTGCTTCGTGGAAGAATCCACTGTTTTGAAATTCCTGATGCAAATCGACCATCGTCCCTGCTCCTAGGATTCAACTTCCGCTACTTGATTGAAATACTTCGCCCGATCCGGCGTAAACGTCACCACCATGGCTGTCCGAGCACACCTCAGCGCTCGTTCTTGCGCCAGGTCCACGTCCAGGTCTTCCCCGCGCAAGCCTTGCCACTGGGCGAGGTATTTGAGGGATCCGTATTTTTCGAGTTTCTTCAGGCTGCGGCTGACGCCACCTTTCCAGCCCAGTACCGGCAACTCGCCGGCGAGGCACTGTCGGGCGAGTTCGGGGAAACGGGCGGCGCGCTGGCGGCCGACTTCCCAGCATTTGATCAGGCCCTTGTCGTCGGCCTCCCAGAGTTCTTCGCGGTTCAAACCGGTTCGGAGCGGGGTGTCGATGCTGCGATGGATGCGTTGGGTCATTCTGGTTCCTTGAATTCGGGTGGTTCTGGACAGCTCCGCTGTGCCCGTTGATTGAGGATGGTAGGTGGGGTGATAGCGGCTGGCAACAATGCCTTGCTTGCTGATTTAGTGGTTGCAGGGGATTGGCTTGCACCGGTCACCGGTTCACCCGGCGGTATTCAGTCAATCTTGTGTTGTGGCTGATGCCCCTTTCGCGAGCAAGCCCGCTCCCACATTTACTTTTCAATGGGCACAAATTTTGTGTCCGGCCGAGATCAAGTGTGGGAGCGGGCTTGCTCGCGAAAGGGGCGACGCATTCTCAAGGCTGCCAGACAACCTTCTCCCCACTCAACCTGCGGTCCAGAAAACACGCCGCACTGATCAACGCCAGATGCGTCAGCGCCTGCGGTGTGTTGCCCATGTGCCGTCCATGGCTGTCGAACTCTTCGGCATACAACCCCAGCGGGTTGGCGTACCTGAGCAACTGTTCGAACTCCAGGTGGGCTTTGTCGAGCTGGCCGGCGCGGGCCAGGCATTCGACGTACCAGAACGAGCAGGCGGCGAAGGCGCCTTCGCTGCCGGGCAGGCCGTCGATCCGGCTGTCGTCGTTGCGGTAGCGGTAGATCATGCCGTCGCGCACCAGGCTCTTTTCGATGGCTTGCAGGGTTGCCAGCCAGCGCGGGTCGCGGGCGCTGACGAAGCGCACCAGCGGCATCAGCAGCATCGAACCGTCCAGGCCGGTGCCACCGATGTGCTGGACGAAATGTCCGTGCTCCTCATTCCAGAAGTTCTCCCAGATGTCGGCATGGATCGCCTGGCGGGTCTGGTCCCAGCGGGCGAACGGGGCGGGCAGCGAACGTTTGGACGCGAGGCGGATGGCGCGGTCCAGGGCGACCCAGCACATCAGCCTTGAATGCAGGAAGTGATACTGCTCGCCGCGCATTTCCCAGATGCCGACGTCCTTTTGCTCCCAGGTTTCGCAGACCTGGTCGATGACTTCCACCGTGTGTTTCCAGCCCTCATGGGAGATGGCTTCGCCGTACTTGTTGACCAGGTAAATCGCGTCCATCAGCTCGCCAAAGATGTCGAGCTGGACCTGCTCGTACGCCTGGTTGCCGATGCGCACCGGTTGTGCGCCACCATGACCGGACAGGTGCGTCAGCTCGATCTCCGGCAACTCCTGGCGACCGTCGATGGCATACAGGATGTTGAGTTTCATCGGCTTGCCCTGACAGTCGCTGACCCGCCCGCGCAACCAGCGCATGTAGGCGTTGGCCTCTTCGACGAAGCCCAGGCGCATGAATGCATAGACCGTGAACGAAGCGTCGCGGATCCAGGTGAAGCGATAGTCCCAGTTGCGCTCGCCGCCGGTGCTCTCCGGCAGGCCGAAAGTAGCCGCGGCGAGAATGGCGCCGTGCTTGCGCGAGGTCAGCAGCTTCATGGCCAGGGCCGAGCGGTTGACCCTTTCGCGCCAGCGCCCGCGGTAGCTGGACTGGCCGATCCAGTCGCGCCAGAACTTCAGGGTGCGTTCCAGGCACAGATCGGCGGCACCCTCCTTGAAGCGTGGGTCGCCAGGTGCACCGAGCAGGAACTGGGCGGTCTGGTCTTGCTCAAGGGTGAACTGCGCGACCGCCCCATTGGCATCAATGTGCATGGCTTGATCGGCGCACAGTCGCAGGGACGGCTGGTCGGCAGCCTCGAAGATCACGTCATCCTTATCCATGCTCGCGCGGGTGCTGGCGCGGGCATAGTCATGGCGCACCGCGCAGCGCATGTGAAAGGTGGCGCGGCCGCTGACCACGCGGATCCGCCGCATCAGCAGTGGCAGGTCGTCCTCGGTGTCGCCGACGGGCAGCAGGTCGGTGACCTCGACCACCGCCCGGTCACTGAGCCAGCGGGTTTGCAACACGTTGGTGTCGGGCAGGTAAATCTGTTCGCGGCGGGCGTCGGGCAAGTCCGGCGACAACTGGAAAATCCCCGCCTCGGGGGTGTCCAGCAGCGAGCAGAAAATCGTCGGACTGTCGAACTCCGGCCAGCAGAAAAAATCCACGCTGCCCTTGTCGTTGACCAGCGCCGCGCTGCGCATGTCACCGATGATGCCGTGGGCGTCGATGGGGCTTTGGCGTTCGGGGTGATCAGCCATTGTCGCGCAACTCCGGGAGTCTGGGGCCTATTCAGCTGACTGGTCTGGGCGGTCGAGAGTTCATTTGGCGGGGGGGGTGGGTTGTCTGTGGGGGCCCCTTCGCGGGCAAGCCCGCTCCCACAGTTGATTTGTGTACGCCGTCCAATGTGGGAGATTCTATGGTTGAGGGGAAGCCCTCAACCTGCTTTCGGTAGGTATTCACTTTGCCCTTTCAGCAGTGCAAATACGACCCGTGCAAGCTTACGAGCCAAGATCACCATGCTCTCGCAGTTGCAGGGTGGCTACGGTCTGGCGGGCGCGGTGGCGGTGTTTGTCGCGGGGCTGTTTTTTGCACCGACGCTGATCGTCGCCATGGCCCTGGTGGAGCAGATCGTGCCACCGGCTCCGGCTGGCTGGTGGACGCCTTCGGCGCGCGCAGCGGGTTCTGGCTGGCGATTGTGGCGGGGGCGCTGGTGCTCGGCTCCGCGATCCCAAGCTATCGCCATCTGAAATGAAGATCGACCTGTGGGAGCGGGCTTGCTCGCGAAGGCGTCGTGTCAGTCGACATTAATGTTGCATGACACACCGCTTTCGCGAGCAAGCCCGCTCCCACATTTGGATCTGCGACTAATTCCGGCTACACCTCATCCGTTCTCCATACAGACAACTCTCGAGGAAAGCCCGGTGACCCCGCTGACATTGCTGTGCCTGCCCTATTCGGGCGCGAGTGCCATGGTCTATAGCCGCTGGCGGCGCAAACTCCCGGAATGGCTCAAGCTGCAACCGGTGGAATTGCCGGGGCGGGGCGCGCGATATGGCGAGCCCTTGCACACCGATATGCGCCGCCTGGCGCTGCAACTGGCCCACGAACAGAAGGCCACGCTCAAGGCGCCGTATGCGTTGTTCGGCCATAGCATGGGGGCATTGCTGGCCTGCGAGATGGCCCACGCCTTCCGCTCGCTGGGTTGCCCGGAACCGGTCGCGCTGTTCGCTTCGGGCACCGCTGCGCCGACCCTGCGCGCCGACTACGACCGCGGCTTTGCCCAGCCGAAAACCGATGCCGAACTGATCGAGCAATTGCGCACCCTCAACGGCACCCGCGAAGAGATCCTGGCCAATGAAGAGTTGATGAGCCTGACTCTGCCGGTGCTGCGCGCGGACTTCCTGTTGTGCGGGCGTTTCGCACCGGTCCAGCGCCCCTTGCTCAAATGCCCGGTGCACGTGCTCGGTGGTAAGGCCGACCGCGCCACCACCGAGCAATTGATCGGCTGGAGCCAGGAAACCCGCGGCAGTTTCTCGGTGGATATGCTGGCTGGCGGGCACTTCTTCATCCATGAGCAGGAGGCCAAGGTGCTGCGGGTGATCAAGGACCAGCTTGAGGGGCATCATCGGCGGCATGGGTTGATGGCTGTGGGCTGACCCTATTCTGAATTCACCACAAAACCTGTGGGAGCGGGCTTGCTCGCGAAGAGGGAGTGTCAGCAGCATGCCCGTTGCCTGACACACCGCCTTCGCGGGCAAGTCGAATCGTCGCACCGCCGCTCCCACAGGGGTATTTATCAACCTGTTTTTCCGCGTTTTGCCTTTTACCTGATCCGCTAATTTTTCCCGCCTGCATTCGTTTTACAGGGACGACGCGCCTTTGCGCCTGCTGCCTACTGATGCGGATGCCGATAGATGAATGCTGAAGACTCCTTGAAACTTGCTCGCCGGTTTATCGGGTTGCCCCTGGAAAAGCGCCAGATGTTCCTGGCGGCCTTGCACAAGGAAGGCGTGGATTTCGCCCGTTTTCCGATCCCGGCCGGCATCGAGGCCGAGGATCGCCAGGCGTTGTCGTACGCCCAGCAACGCATGTGGTTCCTCTGGCAGCTGGACCCGCGCAGCGGTGCCTACAACCTGCCGGGCGCGGTGCGGTTGACCGGGCACTTGAACCTGGCGGCGCTGGAGCAGGCGTTCGCCAGCCTGGTGGCGCGGCATGAAACCCTGCGTACGGTGTTCCAGCGTCAGGTCGACGACAGCTTGCAGCAAGTGCCGGCCACGGCGCCGCTGCTGATCGAACAGGTGGATTTCAGCGCGCTGCCCGCCGAGGAACGCGAACGGGCCGTGGCGCACACCGCCGAGCAGCAATCGATGCTGCCGTTCGATCTGGCGACCGGCCCGCTGCTGCGGGTCACCTTGCTCAAGCTCGCAGAACTTGAGCACGTGCTGTTGCTGACTCTGCACCACATCGTCTCCGACGGCTGGTCGATGAACGTGCTGATCGACGAATTCATCCGCTGCTACGACGCCTTCGATGCGGGCACCCAACCGCAGCTGGCAGCGTTGCCGATCCAGTACAGCGACTACGCCCTGTGGCAGCGCCGCTGGCTGGAGGCGGGCGAGCAGGCGCGGCAACTGGCGTACTGGCAGGCGCAACTGGGCGATGAGCATCCGGTGCTGGAATTGCCCCAGGATTATTCGCGCCCGGCCATGCCGAGCTATCGCGGTACCCGCTACGAATTCGCGGTCGAGGCGCAACTGGCCGAACAACTGCGCAGCACCGCGCAGAAGCACAACATCACCCTGTTCATGCTGTTGCTCGGCGCCTTCAACGCGTTGCTGCATCGCTACACCGGGCAAACCGACATCCGCGTCGGCGTGCCCATCGCCAACCGCAATCGTGGGGAAATCGAAGGCCTGATCGGTTTCTTCGTCAACACCCAGGTGCTGCGTACCCAACTGGACGGCCAGACCCGGGTCGACGACCTGCTGCGCGCCATCAAGGAAACCGCCCTCGGCGCCCAGGCCCATCAGGACCTGCCGTTCGAGCGCCTGGTCGAAGCGCTGAAACTGGAGCGCAGCCTCAGTCACACGCCGTTGTTCCAGGTGATGTACAACCACCAGCCGCACGTGGCCGACATGGCGTCGGTCAGCACCGCCTCCGGCCTGGTGCTGGGCAGCCTCGACTGGCAAAGCCGCACCACCCAGTTCGACCTCACTCTCGACACCTGGGAGAAGGGCGGCAAGCTGCACGCCGCGCTGACCTACGCCAATGACCTGTTCGAAGCGGACACCATCGCACGCATGGCCCGGCACTGGACGCGCCTGTTGCAGGCGTTAGTCGACGACTCGACGCAAAAAATCGGCGAGTTGCCGATGCTGAGTGCCGATGAGCAACAGGTGCTGGTGCAGGACTGGAATCGCACCGCCGAGGTCTATCCCGTCGAGCAGTGCATGCATCAGCTGATTCAGGCCCAGGCCCGACGCACGCCCGAGGCGCCGGCGCTGGTGTTTGGCGAGCGCCAGTTGAGCTACGCGCAACTCGATACCCGCACCAATCGCCTGGCCCATTACCTGCGTGAGCAGGGCGTTGGTCCGGATGTACTGGTGGGGATCTGCGTCGAGCGTTCGCTGGACATGGTCATAGGCCTGTTGGCCATTCACAAGGCCGGGGGTGCCTACGTACCGCTGGACCCGGAGTACCCGGCCGAACGTCTGGCCTACATGATCGACGACAGCGCGATTGGCCTGCTGCTCACGCAAAGCACCCTGCTTGGCGCGCTGCCCACCGACGGCGTCAAGGTCATCGCCCTGGACCAGCCGCAAGACTGGCTCGACGGCTACAGCGAAGCCTGCCCGCAGGTCGCGGTGCATCCGTTGAACCTGGCCTATGTGATCTACACCTCCGGTTCCACCGGTAAGCCTAAAGGCGCCGGCAACAGTCACGCGGCGCTGGTCAACCGCTTGTGCTGGATGCAGCAGGCCTACGGACTCGATGGCAGCGATTCGGTATTGCAGAAAACCCCGTTCAGTTTCGACGTGTCGGTCTGGGAGTTCTTCTGGCCGCTGATGACCGGCGCGCGTCTGGTGGTGGCGCCACCGGGCGCACATCGGGAACCGGCGCAGTTGATCCGCCTCATCGCTGACCACGGCATCAGCACGCTGCACTTTGTGCCGTCGATGCTCCAGGCGTTCATTCACGAGCCGGGCGTCGAGGCGTGCACCGGCCTCAAACGCATTGCTTGCAGTGGTGAAGCCTTGCCGCTGGATGCGCAATTGCAGGTGTTCAAAAAGCTGCCGGGGGCCGGGTTGTACAACCTGTACGGCCCGACCGAGGCGGCCATCGACGTGACCCACTGGACCTGTGTCGACGAAGGCGCCGACAGCGTGCCCATCGGCCGGCCCATCGCCAACCTGCGCACCCATGTGCTGGATGCGCAATTGCTTCCGGTCCCGGCTGGTGTGGCGGGGGAGTTGTACCTCGGCGGCGCCGGGCTGGCGCGCAGTTATCACCGGCGTCCGGCGCTCACCGCCGAGCGCTTCGTGCCGTGTCCGTTCCACGACGGCGCGCGCTTGTACCGCACCGGTGACCGCGTCCGGCAGCGCGCCGATGGCGTGATCGAATACCTCGGTCGCCTCGACCATCAAGTCAAATTGCGCGGCCTGCGCATCGAACTGGGGGAGATCGAAACCCGCCTGATGCAGCATGACCTGGTGCGCGAGGCCGTGGTGCTGGTGCAGGGCGGCAAGCATCTGGTGGCGTATCTGGTGCTGGAAAACGCCGACGCCGATGCGCAGTGGCCGCAAACCCTCAAGGCTTGGCTGCTCGGCAGCCTGCCGGAATACATGGTGCCCACCTACCTGATGCCGCTGGATGCCTTGCCGGTGACCGCCAACGGCAAGCTCGACCGCAAGGCCTTGCCGCCACCGGACGCCGCGCCGCAACAAGCGTTCGTCGCACCCCAGGATGCCATGCAGACCATGCTGGCGCAGATCTGGCAGGACGTATTGGGCACGCAACCGGTGGGCCTTGAAGACAACTTCTTCGAACTCGGCGGCGACTCGATCATTTCCATCCAGGTGGTCAGTCGCGCCCGTCAGGCCGGCATTCGTCTCAGTCCGCGGGATCTGTTCCAGTACCAGACCGTGCGCAGCCTGGCATTGGTCGCGACGTTCGACAGCCGCAGCAGCATCGATCAAGGCCCGGTCAGCGGCGAGGTGATCCTGACCCCGGCGCAGCATTACTTCTTCGAACAGGCCATCGCCCAGCGTCAGCACTGGAACCAGTCGCTGCTGCTGACACCCCGGGAAGCGCTGGATCCGCAAGTATTGGAAAGGGCGCTGGTCGCCGTGATCAATCATCACGACGCCTTGCGCCTGCGCTTCATCGACGGTGCCCAAGGCTGGCAGCAACACCATGCACCTCAGGTCGAATCCGCTGGGTTGTGGCTGCGGCGGGCGTCTTCGGCCGATGCCCTGACCGCGCTGTGCGATGAAGCGCAACGCAGCCTCGATCTGGCCAACGGGCCGCTGCTGCGCGCCTTGCTGGTCAACCTCGACGATGGCAGCCAGCGCCTGTTGCTGGTGGTCCATCACCTGGCGGTGGACGGCGTGTCGTGGCGGGTGTTGCTCGAAGACTTGCAGCAGGCTTACCGGCAAGTGGCGCTGCCCGAGAAAACCAGCGCCTATCAAGCCTGGGCCGCGCACCTGCAACAGCATGCCGGCACCTTGTCTGGGCAACTGCCGTACTGGCAGGCGCAACGGGCGGATGCCCGGGACCTGCCGTGTGAGCATCCGCAGGGCAGCTTGCAGCAGCGTCACGGGCACAAGATCGAATCGACACTGGACGCCGAACTGACCCGCCAATTGCTGCAACAGGCACCGGCGGCCTATCGCACCCAGGTCAACGACCTGTTGCTCACGGCGTTGGCGCGGGTCATCTGCCGCTGGAGCGGGCAGGGCTCGACGCTGATCCAGCTTGAAGGTCATGGCCGCGAAGACCTGGGCGACGACCTCGACCTGAGCCGCACCGTCGGCTGGTTCACCAGCCTGTTTCCCGTGCGCCTGCAACCCGAGGCCGGGGCGGCGAATTCGATCAAGTCGATCAAGGAACAGCTGCGCGCCATTCCCGGCAAAGGCCTGGGTTATGGGCTGCTGCGCTATCTCGGCGAGCCTGCGCAGCGCCAGCTTCTGCAGGACTTGCCGGCGCCACGTATCACCTTCAACTACCTGGGGCAGTTCGACCGTCAGTTCGATGAGGCCGCGCTGTTCGTCCCGGCCACGGAAAGCGCTGGTCAGGCCCAGGGCGATGATGCGCCGCTGGCCAACTGGCTGACCGTGGAAGGCCAGGTGTATGGCGGGCAGCTCTCGCTGCAATGGGGTTTCAGCTGCGACATGTTCGCCGCGTCCACGGTGCAGCGACTGGCCGATGCCTACACCGAAGAACTCAAGGCACTGATCGAACATTGCTGCGCGACAACGCCAGGCCAGGTCACGCCGTCGGACTTCCCGCTGGCGCGCATCACCCGGGCGCAACTCGATGCCTTGCCTGTCCCGGCACCGGCCATCGAGGACGTTTACCCGCTGACGCCGATGCAACAGGGCATGCTGTTCCACACTCTGTACGAGCCTCAGGCCGAGGCTTACATCAATCAATTGCGTCTGGACATCCAGGGGCTGGAACTGGCGGCATTCGGCCGGGCCTGGCAGGCGGCGATCAGCCGACACGACATCCTGCGCAGCAGCTTCCACTGGTTGGGGCTTGAGTGCGCGCATCAGGTGATTCATCGCCAGATCGACCTGCAACTGCAAGTGATCGAAGCGGCCGATGTCGACCTCGATGCACTGGCCGCCGAAGAGCGCAGTCGCGGCTTCGAACTCGGCACCGCACCGTTGTTCCGCCTGGTGCTGGTGCGCCGAAGCCCTGAAGACTGGCACTTGATCTACACCAGCCATCACATCCTCATGGACGGCTGGAGCAACGCGCAGTTGCTCGGCGAAGTGATCCAGCAGTATGCCGGCCAGACGCTGGCCAGGCCGTTGGGGCAATACCGCGATTATCTGGGCTGGATGCAACAGCAGCCGCTGCTGGCCGCCGAACCGTTCTGGAAGCAAGCGCTGGCGCCACTGGAAACGCCGACGCTGCTGGCGCAAGCCTTGCCGGCGCCCACCGAAGGACGCGGCATGGGCGAACATCAATTGACCCTTGAAAGCGCCGCACTACAGCGCCTGGTCGATTTCGCCCGCCAGCAGAAAATCACCCTCAACACCTTGCTGCAAGGCGCCTGGGGCTTGCTGTTGCAGCGCTACACCGGCCAATCCTGCGTGGCGTTCGGCGCCACCATGGCCGGACGTTCTGCGCCGCTGCCGGGCATCGAGCAGCAATTGGGGCTGTTCATCAACACCTTGCCGATCATTGCCGCGCCGCCGGCAGGGCAGTCGGTGGCCCAGTGGCTCAACCACCTGCAAGCACTGAACCTGAGCCTGCGCGAGTTCGAACACGTGCCGCTGTACGACATCCAGGGCTGGGCTGGGCAACAGGGGGCGCTGTTCGACAGCCTGCTGGTGTTCGAGAACTTCCCGGTGGCCGAAGCCCTCAAGCAAGGGGCGCCGGCGGGCCTGACCTTCGGCGCGCTGCGCAATCACGAAATCACCAGCTACCCGCTGACCCTCGGCATCGAAGTCGGCGCCACCCTGCGTCTGGATTTCAGCTTCGACCGCAGTCGGTTCAGCGCGGCGCAGATCAGCCAGTTGGGTGTCAGCCTGTTGCAGGTGCTGGAGCAGTTCGTCGCACAGCCACAGCAGGCACTGGGCGCGGTCAGCTTGCTGGATGCACAGGCTCAAATAAAAGTGTTGGCCGGTTCGCGTCCACCTGCGCCGCCACTCGACAGCCCATTGCTGGCCCATCAGCGTTTCGAGCAACAGGCGGCACGCACGCCCGATGCACTGGCGGTGATGGTCGGCGACGAGTGCCTGACCTACGCCCAGCTCAATGCGCAAGCCAACCAGCTCGCTCATCGCCTGCGCGCCCAGGGGGTGGCACCGGGGCAACGGGTCGGCCTGTCGGTGCGGCGCAATGCGCAGATGATCGTCAGCCTGATGGCCATCCTCAAGTCCGGTGCCGGTTATGTGCCGCTCGATCCGGATTACCCGGCCGATCGTCTGGCCTACATGATCGAAGACAGCGGCATGGATCTGCTGCTGGTGCAGCCGGGCTTGCTCACCGATGTCGCGCTGCCGCAAGGTTTGCCGCGCCTGGCGCTGGAGGCGAGCGTTGACGGTTACTCCACCGAAAACCCGGACAACCTCGCCAGCGCCGAAGACCTCGCCTACCTGATCTACACCTCCGGCTCCACCGGACGTCCGAAAGGCGTGTGCCTGGCCCACGCCGCGCTGCGCGAGTTTTGCGTGATCGCGGCGCACTATTCACAACTCTCAGCGCAAGACCGTGTGCTGCAATTCGCCACCTTCAGCTTCGACGGCTTTGTCGAGCAGTGCTACCCGCCGCTGTGCGTGGGCGCGGCGCTGGTGATGCGCGGCGATGAGTTGTGGGACACCGACACGCTTTATCGGCAGATCATCGCGCGCGGCGTGACCCTGGCCGACCTGCCGGCCGCCTACTGGTTCTTGCTGGCCCAAGAGTGGGCTGCGCAACCGCAGCGTGAGAAAGGGCGCTTGCGTCAGGTCCACGTCGGTGGCGAGGCCATGTCGCTGGAAGGCCTGAGGTTGTGGCATGCCGCCGGTCTGGGCGATGTGCGCCTGCTCAATACCTATGGGCCGACCGAAGCCACAGTCGTTTCCAGTACCCACGAATGCACACTGGCCGATACCCGCAATCCCCTTGGCGTGCCGATTGGCCGCGCACTGCCTGGGCGTGCGTTGTATGTGCTGGACAGCGAAGGCCACCTGCTGCCGACCGGTTGTGTCGGCGAGTTGTGCATCGGCGGTGATGCCGGGCTTGCCCAGCGCTATCACCAGCGTCCGGGTTTGAGCGCCGAGCGTTTCATTGCCGATCCGTTCTCCGCCACACCGGGGGCACGGCTGTACCGCAGCGGCGACCTGGCGCGCTATCGCGAGGACGGCGCACTGGAATACCTGGGGCGTATCGACCATCAGGTGAAAATTCGCGGATTCCGCGTCGAACTGGGTGAGCTGGAGGCGCACCTGCAAGGCCTGCCGATGATCAGCGAAGCCGCGGTGCTGGTGCACGAAGGCGTCGGCGGCAAGCAGTTGATCGGCTATGTGGTGCCCGCCTCGGATGAACGGCTGGACGCCGATGCGCGGCAACTCACCGACACCGTGCGCCGCGCCTTGGGCGAGCGCCTGCCGGACTACATGCTGCCGACGCAACTGGTGGTGCTGGCCGCGTTGCCGCTCAACCGCAACGGCAAACTCGATCGCGCCGCATTGCCGGCCCCGCCAGTCTGGGAGGCCGCAACCGGTAGCGCACCGCAGGGGGCACTGGAAATCCAGCTGGCGCAGATCTGGCAGCAGGTGCTGCAGGTCAGTCGTGTCGACCGCGAGAACAGCTTCTTCGAACTGGGCGGACATTCGTTGCTGGCGACGCAAATCGTCTCGCAGATCCGCCAGCGCATGGGCCTGTCGGTGAGCCTGCGCAGCCTGTTCGAACACCCGCGCCTTGAGGATTTCGCCGCTCAGGTACAGACGCTGCAACACCGCTGTGAACGCCCGGCGCTGGTGGCGGACACCTCCGGCGAACGCCAGCCGCTGTCCTTTGCCCAGCAGCGCCTGTGGTTCCTGTGGAGCCTGGAACCGGACAGTTCGATGTACAACATGCCGGGCGCCTTGCGCCTGCGCGGCGAGCTGAACCTCGACGCCCTGCGCCAGACCTTCGAAACCCTGGTGCAGCGCCATGCGGTGTTGCGCACCACCTTCTACGAGGAAGACGGCCAGACCTGGCAGCGGGTACACCGGCAATTGCCGTTGAGCTTCGAGGCCGGCGACCTGCGGCATCTGCCGGCGCCGGACGTCGAGGCGCAACATCTGGCCCGCGAGGAAGTCGCGCGGCCATTCGACCTGCGCCACGGCCCGTTGCTGCGGGTGCGGGTGCTGCGGGTCGCGGATGACCAGCATGTGCTGTTGCTGACGGTGCATCACATCGTCGCCGATGACTGGTCGTTCCGCGTGCTGATCAATGAGTTCGTCACGCTGTACCCAACCCTCAACCATGGCCAGGCCCCGCAACTGCCGACGCACAGCGTGCAGTACGCCGACTTCGCCAAATGGCAGCGCCAGTGGCTGGAGCAGGGCGGCGAGTTGCAACGCCAGCTCGACTACTGGCAGCAGCGCCTTGCCGAGCCGCAAGCCGTACTGGAGTTGCCCGCCGATGGCGACCGGCGCACCGCGCAAGAAGGTGCCGGCGCGCATTTCACCTTCAGCGCCGAACTCAGCCAGCAGTTGCGCGACTTTGCCCAGCAGCGCGATCTGTCGCTGTTCATGCTGCTGCTGGCCGGTTTCACCCTGGTCCTGCGCCAGCGCACCGAGGTCGCTCGGGTGCGCATCGGCACCGATATCGCCAACCGAAATCAAGCCGAGCTTGAAGAAATGGTCGGCTTCTTCGTTAACCAACTAGTACTGCAAGTGGACGTCGATGCCGGGCAGCCGGTAGCGCAATTGCTGGAGGCTTGTCGCCGGGCGGTGCTGGAGGCTTCGGACCACCAGGACCTGCCGTTCGAGCGTCTGGTGGAAGCCTTGCGCTTGCCGCGCCGGGCCGGCCGTTCGCCGCTGTTCGACATCAAGCTGATTTACCAGGAAGGCGTCGGTCGCTTGCCCTCGATGGATGGGTTGCACGTGGAGGATTTCCCCTCAGGGCGTCAGGCCGCCGAGATCGGCATGGTCGCTGCGTTCTACAACGACGCGCAGCGCATCCACCTGAGCTTCGAGACACCGGCCGGCCAGTACCTGCCGAGCACGCTGGAATGTGTGTTCGAACAGATCCGCGCGGTGCTCGAGGCGTTGGTAAGCGCTGAGCCGTTGCAGGTCGGTGAGTTGCTGAACCTGGCCAGCGAGGTCCAGCGCCGTTCCGATGCGCGCTTGAACGAGCAACGCAAGGCCCTGCTTGGTGGTGCCATGGCGATCAAGCGCCGCTCGGCGAACCGGGGCGCGTCGATAGCGCCAACCGCAGCGGACTGATACAGGCGACGGCGTCCTTTAGCGCCACCGTCAACATTTTCTGGAGGGGTTTATGACCGTTTCAACGACCAAGTCCATTCCCAAGATGGGTCGTGGTGCCCGCAAAAGCCTGTCCACCGATCCGACGCGGCTGGTGAGTTTTGCGCCGATGTTCGAAGGCCACAGCATGCCGCTGGTGTGCCGTCCGGCCGTGTCCGGCGTGAACCTGGTGGAATGGGCGAGCCAGAATCGTGCGCTAATCGAAAGCAAGCTGCTGGAGCACGCGGTGATTCTGTTCCGTGGCTTCCAGGTGGCCGATATCGGTGAGTTCAACCGCTGCGTCGATGCGATTTCCGGCGGCGCGCTGGAGTACCTGTTCCGCGCCTCGCCACGCACCCAGATCACCGGTCAGTTCAAGATCTACAGCTCCACCGATTACCCGGCGCCGGAGAAAATCTTCCCGCACAACGAACACTCGTATTCGCCGGTGTTCCCGCGTCACCTGTATTTCTACTGCGACACGCCGTCGGCCACCGGCGGCGAAACACCCTTCGGCGATACCCGCCGGATCCTCGCGCGGATCGACCCGGCGGTGCGCGAAGAGTTTGCCCGTAAACGCATCATGTACGTGCGCAACTACGGCGACGGCATGGGCCTGCCGTGGCAGACCGTGTTTCAGAGCGAGGACCGCGCCGAGGTCGAAGCCTACTGCGCCAAAATCGGCATCCAGGCCGAGTGGAAGTCCGGCAACCGCCTGCGCACCCGGCAGAACGGCCCGGCCATCGTGCGCCACCCGCTGACCGGTGAGCGCATCTGGTTCAACCACGGCACCTTCTTCAACGCGCTGACCCTGCCGGACAGCATCCGCGACAACCTGCTGCGTGAATTCGGCCCGCAAGACCTGCCGCAGAACACCTTTTTCGGCGACGGCTCGCCGATTCCCGACGACGTGATCCGTCACCTGCAAGGCATCTACCGCGAGGTAATGGTCGAGTTCGCCTGGGAGAAGGGCGACGTGGTCCTGCTCGACAACATCCTCAGCGTGCATGCGCGCAACGAATTCACCGGCTACAGAAAAATCCTCACGGCCATGGCCATCGCGCAGAAAAGCGCCGACCTGGATCAGGAATAAGGACACCCGACATGAACACCACCGCCCTCGAACCTTCGGTAGACGTCTTCCAGACTTCGGCCCAGCAGGCCTTTTATTTGCGCGTCCAGGAACTGGGCGCCCAGCCGCTGTTCGCCGCCTTGACATTGCCGGTCGCCAGGCCGGTGACTGCCCGGGCGTTACGGGCGGCGCTGGAGACACTGGGCCGGCGTCACGAAACCCTGCGCACGGTGTACCGCCGCCTGCCGGGCATGAAGTGGCCGGTGCAGAGCCTGTGCGAAGCGCTGCCACTGACAGTGCTGGGCGACCAGCCTTCGGTGACGGAGGCCTTGAGCCGCAGCCGTGAAGTCTTGGTTGAAGATTTGAATCAAGTGCTGGTGGTGGCACAGGTCGAGGGCGAAGCAGGGCAATCCATCGTCACTCTGCTGGCCCCGGCGTGCAGCTTCGACGAGGCCTCGCTGCGGGTGCTGTCGGCTGAACTCGCCAGTCTGTTGCGCGGCGAACCCCTGGTCGAAGACGAGGACGCGCTGCAATACCTGGACTACAGCGCCTGGCAGCAAGCGCTGCGCGAAGAAGACATCGGCCACCAGGGCACCGCGTTCTGGCGCAACCTGCAACAGCAGTTCGCCGTGGTCCACCGCTTGCCCTTCGAAAAAGCGCTCGATGTCACCTTGGTTCGTCGTCGGGCCACCTTGATTGACGCCCCTTGGTTGGCTGGCGTGCAACGGGCCGCTGTTGAAGCGGGCGTCGAGTCGGAGCAATTGGCGCTGTTGCTGTGGACCGCGTTCGTTGCACGCATCGGCCAGCAGGAAAAACTGCTGATGGGCTGGCAGGTGGACGGTCGTAACGAGCAGACCGCCGTCACCCTCGGCCGTTTCGCCCGGCGTCTGCCGGTGGCCTTCGAACACCGTAGCCAGCAGACACTGGCACAGGCCTTGGCCACCTTTGCGGCCAGCGTTGAGCAGTCGCTGTCCTGGCTCGACTGCCTCAACGAGTTCGAACTGAGCGCCGAAGGCACCGCGCCGCTGCGTTACGGCTTCGTCTATCAAGCCGCCATTGAAGCCGACATCGAGGTGGACGACGCCAACCCCGAAGTCTTGCGCCTGCGTGTTCAGGGCGAGCAGTTGCAGTTGTCGTGTCTCGACGGTGCGCTGCCGGAGTCGATGCTGGCCGAATGGCTGGAGCAGTTTGTCGAGTTCAGCCGTCAATTGCTGGCATCGCCCGAGCTGACCCTGGCTCAGGCAAATCTGCTCAATGCGGCACAACGGACCCGCCTGATCGAAGGCTTCAACCCGAACGCCACCGGGCAGGCCTTGCCGTGCCGCTTCCTGCAGGAGTTGTTCAGCGAACAGACGCGCCAGCATCCGCAACGCATCGCCCTGAGTATCAACGGTCAGCGCCTGACCTATGCCGAGCTGGATGCGCGCGCCAACCAGGTGGCCAATACCCTGCGCGCCCAAGGCGTGGCGGCGGATGAAATCGTGGCGGTCTACGGCCAGCGCTCGCTGGAAATCGTCATTGCCTTGTTGGGTACGCTCAAGGCGGGCGCTGCGTACTTGCCGCTGGACCCGAACTACCCGATCGAGCGCCTGGCGTTCATGCTCGCCGATACCGGCGCGCGCCAGCTGCTGGCCTGCCAGCCGCTGCCGGATGCATTGCGTCATGAACGGATAATTTCCCTGATGCCGGGGGCCGACGTCTGGGCCGCCGCGCAAACCGAACCTGCGCCTCAGGGCGACAGCGCCAACCTGGCCTACGTCATCTACACCTCCGGTTCCACCGGCAAACCCAAGGGCGTGATGATCAGTCATGCCAACGCCGTGGCCTCGACCCTGGCGCGCACTGGGTTTTATCACCAGCCGCTGCGTGCGTTCCTGATGCTCTCGTCGTTCTCCTTCGACAGTTCGGTGGCCGGGGTTTTCTGGGCGCTGGGGCAGGGCGCGACCCTGTGCCTGCCGGACGAGGACAGCTATAAGGATCCGGCGCAACTCGCGGCGTTGATCCAGCGCGAAGAGGTTTCCCATTACCTGACCTTGCCGTCGTATCACGCACAGATTCTCGAACACCTCGATCAACAGGCCCTGGCCTGCGTCATCGTTGCCGGTGAAGCCTGCAGCAACGCCCTGGTGCAGCGACATCGCGAGGCATTGCCGGGGGTGGCACTGGTCAACGAATACGGCCCGACCGAAGGCACCGTGTGGTGCTCGGCCTGGGAGCTTCCGGCCGGTCAGGACGCCGACAGCATCCCGATCGGCCAGCCGATTGCCGGCATGCGCATTCACGTGCTCGGCCCGGACCTGCAACCGGTGGCCGTGGGCGTCGAGGGTGAACTCTACGTCGGCGGTGCCGGCATTGCCCGGGGCTACTTGCAGCGTGCCACGCTGACGGCCGAGCGCTTTGTCCCCGACCTGTTTGCAAAGGCGACGGGCCAACGCCTGTACCGCACCGGGGACCTGGCGCGCTATCGCGCCGATGGCGTGCTGGAGTATCTGGGCCGGGTCGATCACCAGGTGAAAATCCGCGGCTTCCGCATCGAGCTGGGTGAAATCGAAGCGGCCATGCGCAGCGCACCGGGCATCGAGGACGCCGCCGTCATCGCCCGGGAAACCCCGACCGGCCCGCAGCTGCTGGGCTTCGTGGTGTCCCCGGCCGACACCGCCGACCTCCGTCTCAACGAGTTGCGCAGCCATCTGGCCGAGGCGCTGCCCGAGCACATGCAGCCGGCGCGCTTGCAGGTGCTGGAGCGTTTCCCGCTGATGCCCAACGGCAAGCTCAATCGCCAGGCCTTGCTCGATCTCGATGTGCGCCGCAGCGCCTTCGTCGCGCCGCGCAACGACCTGGAAAAAAAACTGGCGGCAATCTGGGCCGAAGCGCTGCACGTCGAGCGCGTTGGCGTGCACGACAGCTTCTTCGAACTGGGCGGGCACTCGCTGCTTGCCACGCGCATTCGCGCGCGGATTCAGGACGAACTGAACCTGGCGATCCCGCTCAAGCTGTTTTTCGACGGCGATACCCTGGAACGCCTGGCAGCGCAGATCGAGCAGTTCCGCCAGCAAAGTGAACACCAGGAAAACGACGTAGACGCCCTCGAAGCGTTGTTCGACGAAGTGGATGAGGAACACGCGCAATGAGTGCTGCACCGGACAGAATGATGACCCTGGCCCAGCGTTTCTGCGGCTTGAGCGCGGACGCCCGGCGTGCGTTGCAAGAAAAGATGCACGCTCAGGGGCTGACCCTGGAATTGCTGCCGATCCCGCCACGGGTCCGCACCATCGACACGCTGCCGGCGTCCTACGCGCAGCAGCGCTTGTGGTTCCTCTGGCAGATGCAGCCCCAGGCCACGGCCTACAACCTGACCGGTGCCTTCCGCCTCAATGGCGAGCTGAACCGCGATGCATTGGCGCAGACCCTGGCGACCCTGGTGCAACGTCATGAGGTGTTGCGCACCACGTTCGTCTTCGACGAACAGCAAGTGCTGCAGCACATCCACCCGCAGATGGACACCCCGCTGGTCGAGGCCACTGCCACCGACGACATCGAACTGCAACGCCAGATCGCCCTCAACGCCGAGCAGCCGTTCGACCTGCAGCATGGTCCGTTGATGCGCTGCCGCTTGATCCGCCTCGATGCCCGGCAACATGTGCTGGTGCTGACCTTCCATCACATCGTCACCGATGGCGGCTCGCTGCCGATCCTGTTGCAGGAGTTCACCCAAGTCTATGGACAACTCAGTGCAGGGCAGACCGCGCAGCTACCGGAACCAGGCATTCAATACGCGGACTTCGCCCGCTGGCAGCGCCTGTGGCTGGAGGCCGGTGAAGCCGAGCGTCAGCTCGATTACTGGCGCGAACAGCTGGGCAACGAGCATCCACCGCTGAACCTGCCGACCGACCGCCGTCGCCCGGCGATCCCGAGCCAGCAGGGCGCCAGCGTCGAGCTGAAAATTCCCGCTGCGTTGACTGCGCAACTGCGCGAGCTGGCCCGCCGCGAAGGCTGCACCCTGTTCATGCTGCTGATGGCAGCGTTGCAGACGCTGTTGCATCGCTACAGCGGCGAACAGGACATTCGCGTCGGCGTGCCGATTGCCAACCGTACCCGCCAGGACGTGGAAAACCTGCTGGGCTTTTTCGTCAACACCCAGGTGCTGCGCAGCCAGCCCCGGGCCGACCAGCCGTTTGTGCAATTGCTGGCCGAGGTCAAGGCCGCGGCACTCGGCGCGCAGGCCCATCAGGACCTGCCGTTCGAGCAACTGGTCGATGGCCTGGGCGTGGAGCGTAGCCTGAGCCACACGCCGTTGTTCCAGGTGATGTTCAACCACCAGCGCGACAGTGGCGATCCGCAACGCTGGGACTTGCCGGGCCTGAGCGTCGAACCGCTGATCTGGGACGAAAAGACCACCAAGTTCGACCTGATGCTCGACACCGTCGAAAGCGACGAGGGCATCCACGCGTCGTTCGTCTACGCCACCGAACTGTTCGACGCCGCGACCATCGAGCGTCTCGGCCGCCACTGGCTGAACCTGTTGCAGGCCATCTGCATCGACGGCGATGTGGCCTTGGCCGACCTGAGCATGCTCGACGCCTCCGAGCAGCAAGCCACCTTGCTGGACTGGAATCGCAGCGCCGAAATCAACGCGCCAGAAGCTGCGAATGCCCTGTGTGCCCATCAACTGATCGAGGCCCAGGCCGCCGCGCACCCGCACAACATTGCCGTGACCTGCGAGGGCATCACCCTCACTTACGCCGAACTGAACAGCCGCGCCAACCGCATCGCCCATCGTCTGCGCGAGCGCGGTGTCGGCCCGGACGTGTTGGTGGGCACCGCCCTGGAGCGCTCGCTGGAGATGATCGTCAGCCTGCTGGCGATCCTCAAGGCCGGTGGCGCCTATGTGCCGCTGGACCCGGATTACCCGCAGGATCGCCTGGCCTACATGCTCGCCGACAGCGGCACGCGCCTGTTGCTGACCGATTCGGCACTGATGCCGCGCCTGCCGTTGGACGAAGGCATTGAAGTGATCTGTCTCGATCACGCCAGCGACTGGCTCGATGAGGCCAGCGCCGACAACCTGCCGAACCTGACCGCTGCCGCGAACCTGGCCTACGTCATCTACACCTCCGGCTCCACCGGCAAACCCAAGGGCACGCTGCTGCCCCACAGCAACCTGACCCGCCTGTTCAGCGCCACCGGGCACTGGTTCGGTTTCCATGCGGACGACGTCTGGAGCCTGTTCCATTCCTATGCCTTCGACTTTTCCGTATGGGAAATCTTTGGCGCGCTGTTCTACGGCGGCAAGCTGGTGGTCGTGCCGCACGCGGTCAGCCGCTCCCCGGAAGACTTCGCCCGCTTGCTCAGTGATGAAGGTGTCACGGTACTCAACCAGACCCCCTCGGCCTTCCGCCAGTTGATGCCGTTCGCCTGCGCCAACGCGCCAGGCATGGCCCTGCGTTACGTGGTGTTCGGTGGCGAGGCGCTGGACGTGGCCAGCCTGCGGCCGTGGTACGACGCCTTCGACGACCGGCAGCCATTGCTGATCAATATGTACGGCATCACCGAAACCACGGTGCACGTGACCTACCGCCCGCTGTCCCGCGCCGACCTCGATAGCGCCAACAGCTCGCCGCTGGGCGAGCCGATCAGCGATCTGCTCTGGTACGTGCTCGACCCGCGCCTGAACCCGGTGGCCAAGGGCTGCGTCGGTGAGCTGTACGTCGGCGGTGCCGGTCTGGCCCGGGGTTATCACCAGCGTGCCGACCTGACCGCCACGCGCTTTGTGCCGGACCTGTTCGCCGCTGAGCCGGGCGCACGCCTGTATCGCACCGGCGACCTGGCGCGTTATTGCGCCGATGGCAGCATCGAGTACGCCGGGCGTATCGACCATCAAGTGAAGATCCGTGGCTTTCGCATCGAACTGGGGGAAATCCAGGAGCGCCTGCAAAGCCACCCGGCCATCGAGCAGGCGCTGGTCCTGGCACCGCAGGTCAACGGCAGCCAGCAACTGGTGGCGTGGTTCACCGCGAGCAACGACGACAAGGATTTGCGCCAGTCCCTGCGCGAACATTTGCAGGGCGGTTTGCCGGACTACATGGTGCCGGCACACCTGATCAGACTCGAGCACTGGCCGCTGACCAGCAACGGCAAGCTGGATCGCAACGCATTGCCCAAGCCTGATGCGGCGCTGGCGCAGCAGGCTTACACGGCGCCGATGGATGACATGCAGACCGAGCTGGCGGCGATCTGGCAAGACGTGCTCAAGCTCGAGCGCGTAGGCATCGATGACAACTTCTTCGAGCTGGGCGGTGACTCGATCATCTCCATCCAGGTGGTCAGCCGCGCGCGTCAGGCCGGGATTCGCATCACCCCGCGCGACCTGTTCCAGCACCAGACCGTGCAGAGTCTGGCGAAGGTCGCCGTGCGCAGCGCCGGGCTGGTCATCGATCAGGGGCCGGTGCGCGGTGACGTATTGCTGACGCCGATCCAGCACTGGTTCTTCGAACAAGGCATCGAGGCCCGCCATCACTGGAACCAGTCGGTATTGCTGGAACTGCACGAGCCGCTGGACAGCGGCTGCCTGCAACAGGCGCTGGCGGCCTTGCTGGAACATCACGACGCATTGCGCCTGCGTTTGCATCAGGTCGATGGTGTCTGGCAACAGGCACAAGCCGAGCAGTGGAGCAGCGCTGATGTGCTGTGGCAGCGCCAGGCCGCCGATGCCGATGAACTGCTTGAACTGTGCGACGCCGCACAGGCGAGCCTGAACTTGCAGGACGGCCCGCTGCTGCGTGCCTTGTTGGTGGACATGGGTACGGCAGGCCAGCGCCTGTTGCTGGTGGTGCATCACCTGGCGGTGGACGGCGTTTCCTGGCGTCTGCTGCTCGAAGACCTGCAAGCCGCTTACGCTCAGGCACGTCAGGCCGAGCCGCTGCGCCTGCCGGCCAAGACCAGCGCCTATCAGGCCTGGACCGCACGTTTGCAACGCCATGCGCAAAGCCCGGCGCTGGCGCAGCAAGCCGCTTACTGGCAAGCCCAGTACCACGACGTCGCGGTGCAACTGCCGGCGGATAACCCGCAAGGCAGCCTGGCCAGCCGGCACGCCATCAGCGTGGAAACCGTGCTCGACAGCACCTTGACCCGCCAACTGCTGCAAGACGCTCCGGCGGCTTACCGCACCCAGGTCAACGACCTGTTGCTGACGGCACTGGCGCGGGTATTGGGCCAATGGACCGGTCAATCGTCGACCCTGGTCAAACTGGAAGGCCACGGCCGCGAAGACCTGTTCGACGACATCGACCTGACCCGCACCCTGGGCTGGTTCACCTCGATTTTCCCGGTCAAGCTCACCCCGGCCGACGACCTGGCCGCGAGCATCAAGGCGGTCAAGGAACAGCTGCGCGCCGTGCCCGACAAAGGCATCGGCTTCGGCATCCTGCGCTATCTGACCGAGGCTGGCCTTGAGGCTCTGCCGTCACCCCAGGTCACCTTCAACTACATGGGCCAGTTCGATGCCAGCTTCGACGAGCAGGCGCCGTGGCGTCCGGCGAAGGAAAGTGGCGGTGCCGAGCAGGGCGCCTCGGCCGAGCTGGACCGGGGCCTGAGCATCAACGGCCAGGTCTACGCTGGCCAACTGCGCTTGAGCTGGACCTTCAGTAGCGACCTGTTCAAAGCGCAAACCGTACAGCACCTGGCGGATGCCTATGCCATGGAGTTGCAACGGCTGATCGAGCATTGCCTGAGCGGTGCCGGAGGCCTGACCCCGAGCGACGTACCGCTGGTGCGCGTCGATCAGGCGCAGCTCGATGCCTTGCCGCTGGCGGCCAGCCGCATCGAAGACATCCTGCCGCTGTCGCCGATGCAGCAAGGCATGTTGTTCCACAGCCTGTTCGCCCCGGATGCCGGTGCCTATGTGCCGCAGATGCGCGTGGATGTACAGGGGCTGGACGTCGAGGCGTTCGGCAATGCCTGGCAGCAGACGCTGCAGCGTCATGAAGTGCTGCGCGCGGCGTTTTTCAGCGAAAGCAATGGCTCGCGGCCGCTGCAAGTGATCCTGGCCGAAGCCACGTTGCCGATGACCCTGCTCGACTGGCGCGACCGGCCTGATCTACCGCACGCGCTGGAGCGACTGGCCGAGGACGATCGCCTGCGCGGTTTCGACCTGACGGCTGCACCGCTGTTGCGCCTGACCCTGGTGCAGACCGCCGATGACAGCCATCACCTGATCTTCACCAACCACCACATCCTGCTGGACGGCTGGAGCACCTCGCAGTTGTTTGGCGAAGTGCTGCAGCGCTACTCCGGCGTCATGCCGGCGCCGAGCGTCGGTCGTTATCGCGATTACATGGGCTGGCTGGGCACCCGTGACCGCGCTGCGTGCAAAGCCTTCTGGCTGGAGCAATTGCAAGCGTTCACCGAGCCAACGCGACTGGCCGGTGCCTTGCCGGGTCCGGTTGCAGGACAGTGCAGCGGTCATCGCACCCTGAACCTCAGCCTGGACCGCACGGCCACCGAGCGTCTGAGCGGTTTCGCCCGCCAGGCCCGTGTCACGCCCAACACCCTGCTGCAAGCGGCATGGCTGTTGATATTGCAGCGCTACACCGGCCAGTCGACGGTGGCGTTCGGCGCCACGGTGTCGGGGCGTCCGAGTGAACTGCAAGGCATCGAGCAGCAGATCGGGTTGTTCATCAACACCTTGCCGGTGATCGCCACGCCGCACCCCGAGCGCACGGTCAGCCAATGGATCGAGGAAGTCCAGGCGCTCAACCTCAGGTTGCGCGAAGTCGAGTACACGCCGCTGGCGGACGTGCAGCGCTGGGCCGGTCATTCCGGCGAGGCGCTGTTCGACACCCTGCTGGTGTTTGAAAACTACCCGGTGGCGCAAGCGTTGGAGGAGGGCAACAGCAGCGCGCTGAAGTTCTCCGGCATCCGTCACCACGACCAGACCAGTTTCCCGCTGGCCATTGCCGCCGAGCTGGGCGAATGCCTGGACCTGCGTTTCAACTACGACACGGCGCTGTTCAGTGCCGAGGCCATCGAGGGTTTGAGCACTCGGCTGGTGGCGTTGCTCGATGCCATGGTCTGCGCGCCGCAGCAGCCATTGGGGCGCTTGAGCCTGCTCGATGCCGTGCAAACGGCGCAGCAGGTCGAAGGCTTCAACCGCACGGTGCAGGCCTGGGGGGATGTGCGCCCGGTCTACCAGTGCTTCGAAGCCCAGGTGCTGCAAACCCCGGAGGCCCCGGCCCTGGTGTTTGCCGGCCGGACCCTGAGTTATCGCCAGCTCAACCAACAGGCCAACCGCCTGGCGCACCTGTTGCGCCGCCAGGGTGTGGGCGCCGAAGTGTTGGTGGGCATCGCTGCCGAGCGCTCGCTGGAACTGGTGATCGGCTTGCTGGCGATCATGAAGGCCGGTGGCGCCTACGTGCCGCTGGACCCGGATTACCCGCGTGAACGCCTGGAGCACATGTTCGACGACAGTGGCGTGCACCTGCTGCTGACCCAGTGTCATTTGCTTGAGCAGTTGCCGATCCCGGCCGCCACCACGGCGATCTGCCTGGACGACATGGCGCCGCTGCTCGAAGGGCTGAGCGACGAAAACCTGTCCTGCGTGGTCGAGCTGCAATCGCTGGCCTACATGATCTATACCTCCGGCTCCACCGGCAAACCCAAGGGCGCGGCCAACCGTCACGATGCCTTGTACAACCGCCTGGCGTGGATGCAGGGCGCCTATCCGCTGGGCGGGCGCGACACCGTGTTGCAGAAAACCCCGTTCAGTTTCGACGTGTCGGTCTGGGAGTTCTTCTGGCCGCTGATGACCGGCGCACGGCTGGCCGTGGCCGAACCGGGTGCCCATCGCGATCCGGCGCAACTGGTCAGCCTGATCGAGCAGTACCAGGTCAGCACCCTGCATTTCGTGCCGTCGATGTTGCAGGCGTTTGTCCAGGGCGAAGGCTTCGAGCGTTGCGCCAGCCTGCGGCAGATCATGTGCAGCGGCGAAGCCTTGTCGGCAGACTTGCAGCACAGCCTGTTCCGCGTCCTGCCGGACGTCGCCCTGTACAACCTGTACGGCCCGACCGAAGCGGCGATCGACGTGACCCACTGGACCTGTGTCGATGACGACGGGTTCAGCGTGCCGATCGGTTATCCGATTGCCAATCTGGTGACCTACATCCTCGACGACAGCCTGCAACCGCAGGTGCAGGGTTGTGTGGGCGAGCTGTACCTGGGCGGCATCGGCCTGGCCCGTGGTTACCACAACCGTCCGGACCTGACCGCCGAGCGCTTCGTCGCCAGCCCGTTCGGTGAGCAGGGCGAGCGCCTGTACCGCACCGGCGATCTGGCGCGCTATCGCGAGGACGGCGTGATCGAGTACGTCGGCCGCATTGACCATCAAGTGAAGATCCGCGGTTTGCGCATCGAGCTGGGGGAAATCGAAGCCTGCCTGCTGGAGCATCCACAGGTACGCGAAGCCGTGGTGATCGCCCTGGACGTTGGCAAGTCCAAGCAATTGGTGGCTTACGTTGTCGGTCATGCGGACCTTGAGCCACTCAAGCAACACCTGCGCAAGGCGCTGCCCGAGCATATGCAGCCAAGCCACATACTGCTGCTCGATCAGTTGCCGGTGACACCCAACGGCAAGCTCGACCGCCGCGCATTGCCGCAGCCGGACCAGCAGGTTCGCGAGTATGTGGCGCCGCGCAGTGCCGTGGAAGCGACGCTGCAAACCGTGTGGCAGGCGTTGTTCGAAGTGCCGCAAGTGGGCATGCACGACAACTTCTTCGAACTGGGCGGCGATTCCATCGTCTCGATCCAGGTCGTCAGCCGCGCACGCAATGCCGGCTTGAGCATTTCGCCCAAGCATGTGTTCAGCCATCCGACCCTCGCCGAACTGGCGACGGTCGCCCAACCCGTCGGGGCGGATCAAGCCGTACCGACAGTGGTTGCACCGGCAGCAAAAATCGAACTGAGTGAAGCGCAATACCAGGCGCTGGAACTGACAGCGGACGAAGTCGAGGACGTTTATCCGCTGTCGCCGATGCAGCAAGGCATGCTCTTCCACTCGGTGCAGGACGGCGATTCGGGGCTGTACGTCAACCAGATCGAAGTGGGTGTGCGCGGCGTGGATGGCACGCGCTTCCGCGAAGCCTGGGCCGATGCCGCCCAACGTCACGGGATTCTGCGCACCGCATTCCTCTGGGAAGGCGACAAGGAACCGCTGCAAGTGGTGCGGCGCAATGCGCCTGCGCTGCTGACCGAGCTGGACTGGCGCGGGCTGGATGATCAGCCTGAACGCGTCCGCCAACTGGCCCAGGAGGAGCGCGAACGCGGATTCTCGCTCAACCGCGCCCCCTTGTTGCGCCTGTTGCTGGTGCGTCTGGAAGACGACCGCTATCGCCTGATCTGGACGTACCACCACATCCTCATGGACGGTTGGAGCGTGTCACGCCTGATCGGTGAAGTGCTGCGCCATTACAGCGGCGATGAGCACGAGCCGGTGGCCGCCTATCGTGACTACATCGACTGGCTCGGCCAGCAAGTCGCCGAGGCCAGCGAGGTGTTCTGGAAAGGCAAACTCGCCAACCTGGAAGGCGCCACGCACCTGGCCCGCGCCTTGCCGGTCAAGGCGCCGCAAGCGGGTTACCACGCGATCTACACGCACCTGAGTGCCGGGCAGACTGCGCGTTTGCAGGCGTTTGCCCAGCAACAGCAGGTGACGCTCAACACCCTGGTGCAAGCCGCGTGGTTGCTGCTGTTGCAGCGCTACACCGGCCAGCGCACGGTGACGTTCGGCGCCACCGTGTCCGGGCGGCCGGAAACCCTCAACGGCTCCGAGAACATGCTCGGGCTGTTCATCAACACCTTGCCGGTGGTCAACAGCGTGCCGACCGAGGCCCGCGTCGGTGACTGGCTGCGCGAAATCCAGGCCTACAACCTCGACATCCGCGACTTCCAGCAAACCCCGCTGAGCGATATCCAGCGCTGGGCCGGGCAGGGCGGACAGTCGTTGTTCGACAGCATCATCGTCTTCGAAAACCAGCCGGTGGACCGCACCCTGCGCGAATGGAACGGCGACTCGCTGCGCTTCGAAGACGTGTCCGACTTCGGCCTGACCAGCTTCGCCATGGACCTGATGGTCAGCCTCGACGAGGGGCTGCGCATCGAGTACATGCACCAGCGCGACCAGTTCGATCTGGCGACCGTCGAAATCCTGCGCGGCCACATGGAAAGCCTGATGCAGCGCCTGTGCGACGACGCCGGGCGTGCCGTCGGCGAGCTGGGCCTGCTGACCCTGGACGAAGGCCGGGCGCTGGACGGCGAACGGCCGGTGGTGGCGGACGGTGACGAGACACCGGTGCACGAGCTGATCCGTCAGCGTGCGCGACTGCAACCGGATCACACGGCGCTGGTGCTCAGTTATGCCGACCGCGACGCCGAGCACCTGAGCTACGCCGAGCTGGACCGGCGCTCCGATGCGTTGGCGGTGCATCTGCTGGAACAAGGCGTGCAGGCCGAAGACGTGATCGGCGTGTTCATGGAGCGTTCGCTGGAGCTGGTGGTGTCGTTGCTGGCGGTGATGAAGTGCGGCGCCGCCTACGTGCCGCTGGACCCGCAATACCCGCAGGAACGCCTGCGCTACATGATGGCCGACAGCGACATGCGCCTGCTGCTGACCCAGGAACGGCTGCGCGACACCGCGCAGTTGAATCCGGGCACGGCCACGATCGCGGTGGACCGATTGAACCTCGACATCGATGTCGCGGTGCCCCCGTGCGCCGTACACGCCGAGCAACTGGCCTACCTGATCTACACCTCCGGTTCGACCGGCAAACCGAAGAGCGTCGCCGTCGCCCACGGCCCCCTGAGCATGCACGTACAGGCCATCGCCGAGCTGTATGAGATGGACCCGGGCAACCGCGAACTGCACTTCATGTCGTTCGCCTTCGATGGCGCCCATGAACGCTGGATCACCGCGCTGATCAGCGGCTCGACCCTGGTCATTCGCGACAATACGCTGTGGACCGCCGAACAGACCCTGGCCGTGCTGCACCGCCAGCGCATCAGCGTCGCCTGCTTCCCCCCGGCGTACCTGCTGCAACTGGCCGAGCACGCCGAACTGCAGGGCGGTGATCCGCCGCCGGTGCGCATCTACTGCTTCGGTGGCGATGCGGTGCCGGACGCCACGTTCGAGCGGGTCAAGCACACACTCAAGCCGCAATACCTGGTCAACGGCTACGGCCCGACGGAAACCGTGGTCACGCCGCTGCTGTGGAAGATCGCTGCCGACGGCCATTGCCAGGCGATGTACGCGCCGATTGGCCAACGCGTCGGCAGCCGCAGCCTGCACGTGCTGGACATGGACCTCAACCCGCTGCCGGTGGGCATGGTCGGCGAGCTGTACATCGGCGGACGGGGTGTCGCGCGCGGTTACCATCGTCATCCGTGGCAGAGCGCCGAGCGCTTCGTCGCCGATCCGTTCAGCCCTGAAGGCGGGCGCCTGTACCGCACCGGTGACCTGGTGCGCCGTCGCGAGGATGGCGTGTTCGACTACGTCGGGCGCATCGACCATCAGGTCAAGGTGCGCGGTTTCCGCATCGAACTGGGCGAAATCGAAGCCCGCTTGCGCGAGCAGGCCGGGGTCAACGATGCGCTGGTGGTCGTGCGGGACAACGGCCAGGGGCCGCAACTGGTGGGCTATGTGGTTGCGCAAGATGATGGCCTCGGCCCGCGTTGCCAGGCGGCATTGCGCGAAAGCCTGCCCGACTACATGGTGCCGACGCAGGTCGTGGTGCTGCCGCGCTTCCCGCTGACGCCCAACGGCAAGCTTGACCGCAAGGCCCTGCCGGATCCGGCCTTCACCGGCCGCGACTACGTGGCCCCGCGCACGCCGCTGGAATGGGCGCTGGCGGACATCTGGCAACAGGTGCTGGGCATCGAGAAGGTCGGTATCACCGACAACTTCTTCGAGTTGGGCGGCGATTCGCTGCGCACCCTCAAGGTGATCTCGAAAGTGCGTGCGCTGAACGCGCCGGATTTCCAGATCAAGCTGCGCGACATGATGGCCAAGCCGACAATTGCCGGGTTGTCCGGTGTCGACGAGCAGCCCGTGCGCCAGAGCCCGCAACCGCTGTTGCTGCTCAATCAGGTGATAGCGGATCAGCCGGCATTGTTCTGCCTGCACGCCGGTTTCGGCACGGTGTTCGATTACGAGCCGTTGGCCCGGCGCCTGGATGGCGAGCGCACGGTGTACGGCGTGCAATGCCGGATGCTGCTCGACCGGCAGTGGCACGACACCTCGCTTTCGCAGATGGCCGCCGACTACGTCGAGGCGATCCGCGCCAGACAACCCCAGGGGCCGTACCATGTGCTGGGCTGGTCGCTGGGCGGGGCGTTGGCGTTGCTGGTGAGTGAGCTGTTCGAACAGCAGGGCCAGCGCGTGGCATTCGTCGGTCTGGTGGACAGCTTTGTACCGACCCAGGCCAATGCCGTTGCCAGTGCGGATGAGTGGCGAGTGGATCTGGCCGAGTTCCTCGGTGCAGCCTTGGGCATGGATGGCGAGGTGATCGCCCGGGCGTTGAGTACCGAGTCGGCGGGGGACCACGATGCCGTGGCGCGGATCATTCGCGCGGTGATCAACAGCCAAAGCGATCAGGCCAGCGGATATGCGCTGCTCGGTGCCGATGAACTGGCCCAGACGTTCATGGTCAGCACACGCTTGAAGGCCCTGTCGCGGCAAGTCGACACCCTGCCGATTCCGCAAGCCGGGCTGCATTGCTGGTGGGCCGACGGCAACCCGACGGCCGAACGCGCCACGCTCGAACGCCAGCAACCGCGGCTGCATCAGGTGCAAACGGTAATGGCCGGGCACTTCGATATCCTGCAGCAGGATGAGTGCCTGGACGCCGTGGTGGCGCTGCTTGGCCGGGAGGTGGTGCCGCAGATCTAAACTGTTCATTCTTGGTCAGGACCACTTACCTGTGGCGAGGGGGCTTGTCGGATCGCCGCACCGCCCCGTTCGGCTGCGAAGCAGTCGTAAACCCGAACAATGCGGTATGCCTGAATAACCGCAGTGGCTGGTTTTGGGGCCGCTTCGCAGCCCAACGGGGGCAAGCCCCCTCGCCACAGGCAAGCACCCTCACCACAGGGAAGTGGTTCTGTCCACAGATTGTCACTCGGTTTGAGCAGTTCTTGAGCTCCCCCTAATGAACGACCCTCCCGGTTCGTTTACCAGGGCAAGCCTGTTTATCTTTTGGAGACTACCGCCCATGGCATTGCACCCGGACATCGAAGGTTTTCTGGAACTGGCCGAGTTCGGCCGCCTCAGCGGCAAAAGCCAACCCATGCATGAGCTGACGCCTGGCGAAGCGCGGCAGCAATTCGAACAGACGTCGCAGTTGCTCGATGCCACCCCGACAGGCGCGTTGACGGTGACGGCGCTCAGCCTGCCTGCGCGGGACGGGCATGTGCTCAATGCGCGGCTGTACGTCAAACCGCAACCGGACAACGAGCCACGTCCGGTGTTGTTGTACTTCCATGGCGGCGGCTACGTGGTGGGCAGCCTCGATTCCCACGACACCCTGTGCCGGCGTCTGGCGCTGGCAGGGGAATTTGCCGTGTTGTCGGCGGACTATCGACTGGCGCCGGAACACCGTTTCCCCACCGCTTACAACGATGTCGAAGACGTGACGCGCTGGCTGGCTGTTACCGGTGCTCAAGCCTTGGGACTGGACGCGAGGCGCATAGCGTTGGCGGGGGACAGCGTCGGCGGCAGCCTGGTGGCGTCGCTGTGTATCGCCATCGCCCAGGACCCGCGAGGATGGCCGCTGGTACCGCGTCTGCAAGTGTTGCTGTACCCGGTGATCGACGCGGTAAAAAAACGCCCGTCCCTGGAGCGATTCGCCGAAGGCTTTCTGCTGGAAGCCACCACGCTGGAGTGGTTCTACCAGCAATACCAACGCAGCGAAGCGGATCGTGCCGACTGGCGTTTTTCACCGCTGTACGCCGAGGGCCTGCAACGCCTGACGCCGACGTTGCTGTGGCTGTCCGAGTACGATCCATTACTCGATGAAGGTCTGGCCTGGGCCGAAAAACTGCGGACCGCGGGGCAACCCTTGGCGCTGGACGTAAAGGCCGGCATGACCCACGACTTTGCGCGCATGGGCGAAATGGTCCAGGAAGTGCCGGGGATGCTGGTGCAGTTGGCGGCGCAGATTGGAGAGAGTTTGGCCTGACATATTAGTGATCAGCGACGTCGTACCCCTGTGGGAGCGGGCTTGCTCGCGAAAGCGATATTTCAGCCGACACATAAGTTGCCTGACACACCGCCTTCGCGAGCAAGCCCGCTCCCACAGGTCTATCGGTGATCTGGGAAATGTGGTCAGGGCGGATCAAGCCGATCCAGCGCCCGATTCACCGCCAGTTCCCCCAGCATGATCACCTGCGCAATCCCCAACAGCGCATGGCGACTTGTCCCCTGCAAATGATCCACCAGATCGTTGGCCATGACATTGGCCGAAGCCAGGGATTCGCAGGCGTGCACCAGCAGGGTTTCGGTACTGAGGTCGGGGTTGACGATGAACATCGTGCTGGGTGTGCGCGGGGTGGCCATGATGCTGGGGCCTGGATCGAAGGCGCGCTCGGAGGCTTCATGGGATTGTTTTGATTCGGGACTTTCGTGTGGGGAGGCCGGGTCGGAGTCGGGCGGATTGGGAGTTACCTTGAACATAGATTTGGGTCCTGTTTTTGAGCTACCACCACCTCTCTACTAATAAGAAGGGTGGCAGCTGTGCGCAGGTTAGTAGACCGGGGACCCAGGGAGCCGGCGCGCCCGAGGGCGCCCTGCACACAGCCACCATAAAGTGCAGGGATGGGTACCTGACTATTTGATGGGCTATACACCCTGGGTAACCACGGGCTACTAAACCCGATCACTGACAATCAGTGACCCGAACCAAGTTACCGGCCACCCCCAAGGCGCACAAGCCGGCGGATTCTGGCGTACCTGTAGGCAACGACGCAAGGCGTTGTGGCTTTCATGAAGTAACCTGTAGGCCGCTTAAACAGGCGCTATTGAGTGGTTCTTAACCTGCTGTTATGCCTTATCAAAGAACGTTGAATTCCTCGGAGTCAGCAGGAAGCGTCCTACGAAAGTTTGCGGTTGGCAGTCGGAAGTACAGCCCTTACGATCTGACGCCACGCAATGGTCGGGTAAGCGAGCCCTCATCGAGTCAAAGTACAACACGTACGATGCTGGTTGAGTGACGGATCAAATCGAAATATTGAGCGTGTTGCATGCTCGGCAGGAATATCCCTGATCTTCAGGGTATTTCATCGCCGGTTGCCCCCAAAAAAAGGATCATCACGTAATCCCGGGAAACACGGATAACGCAATACCTGTAGGAGCTGGCTTGCCAGCGATGGTCGTTAACGATGACGCGTGAGAGCTGGATAAACGCGGCGCACTTGAGAACATCGCCAGCAAGCTGGCTCCTACAGGTACTGCGTGAAGAACCGCAAAAAAGCAGTCCCTCGACACTTCACTCAAAACTGCTAAATTCATCGCCCGATTGGCACGACAAGGAGTGTTCGTTCATGAAATTTGGCTACCTGATCATCTACGTCAAGGATGTAGAGGCCTCTCTCAAGTTCTTCTCATCGGCCTTCGGGCTCAGCGTTCGATTCCTCCATGAGTCAGGCACTTATGGCGAACTGGAAACCGGCGAAACCGCGCTGGCATTCGCCGCCGATGAACTGGCCGCATCGAACTTCAGCACCGGTCATGTCCCGGCGCACTCATCCCTCAAACCGTTAGGCATCGAAGTCGGGCTGGTAACCGAGGATGTCCCCGCGGCCCATGCCAAAGCGATCCGAGCAGGCGCTAGCGAAATCGCTGCCCCGACTACCAAGCCCTGGGGGCAAACCGTGTCTTACGTTCGATGCCCTGACGGAACGCTGGTTGAGCTGTGCACACCCGTAAACGCTACCGAGAGTGAGTCTTGAAAGCCGGGCGCGAAGCAAACCACGCAGATAAGTCTGGCAGTAACCTGCAAGTGGTCACGTCAACAGAGCCATTGGCGATACTTGAAGTCTCAGGGATTACGCCGCAAATCCGGGAGCTGGAAACGGAGGCCGTTGCAGAGGGCTTCAGGTTCCTCTCCCGGTTGATCGAGGAATGGGAAAGCGGTGCCAATCGATTCGATCAGCCGGGTGAGTGTCTTTTCGGGGCGTTTCGCAACGGGCGGCTGGTTGCCATAGGCGGTCTTTCGTCAGACCCATTTGCCGAACCGGATGTAGGGCGATTACGGCGGCTCTACGTCGCCCCTGCATCAAGGGGCCAGAACGTGGGCAAAGCGTTGGTCCAGCAACTGCTGGAATTGGCGTCCGGGCATTTCCGCGTTGTGCGACTGTCCACGGACACACCCGAAGGCGCTGCCTTTTACCTTCGCTGCGGGTTCCAGCCGATACAGGATGATTTTGCGACGCATATGAAGTCGTTGGTGGAGTGAAATAGCCGATGCGAACTCTTAGAAAAAACCTCATCAGTTGCCTGATATTCCCCATCGCCCCAGTCGCCGTCATTTATCTCACCGCCGCCCTGTGCAGGGGCATCTGGATGGAAAGCTTCTACACGCCCGGCGAGGATGGCGGGGAAGTCGAACTCACGTTGACGCTCTACATCTTTCCGCTGCTGCTAATTATTTTTGCCCCCTTGCTGGCGGGGCTGACGGCGTTGACGCGTTGGGGCGCGCGGCGCTTTGCACCCGGTGCCTGGTGGCGGTGGGGCATGGCGATTCCACGCGTCATCCTGGCGGCCATTTCATTGTTTATGTTTCTGCTTTCGACCGGTTTCCTGATGGGGGATGTACTCGGCCCATTCAGACATTGGCAGGTGGCGTGTGCGTGGGTAGCCTGCGCGGTCACCGTAGGGGCGTTTGTGGTTCAGCAAATCTCACGCCTGAAGGAATAGTTCTCAAGCCACGGACGGGGTTGCCGAGCTATCTTCCGCATCGTGTATCGGCTATGTAATATCGACATCGGCCCGATGCTACCCGCCGTTCACTCCCGGCGGGAAAGAGAAAAGCGTCTCCTCCTTATTGATCAGCCGTTGCGATCCGGGGCGACCCGGTCCGTTTTGAACCACCTGCTACTAAGGATGAATACGCTATGACCACGCAGGACATTTCGCTTCAAGACATCGCCGCGCCTGAAGGCGTTTGCTATGGCTGCGGCAGCCAGAACCCGCACGGGCTGCACATCAAGAGCTTCTGGCATGAAGACGGGGTGCATGTCATGGCCGAGCATATGCCCGATGACAAGTATTGCGGCTGGCCGGGTCTGGTTTACGGCGGTTTGATCGCGATGCTGGTCGATTGCCACTCCAACTGGGCCGCGATGGCTTATCACTACCGCGCCGAACAGCGCGAAGTGGGCAGTTTGCCCCACGTCACCTGCGTCACCGGTAACCTGGGCATCAAGTACATCAAGCCTACCCCGATGGGCGTACGTCTGACATTGCGGGCAAGAGTCGAGGGTGATGTCGGGCGCAAAAGTCGCGTCATCTGTGAGATTTTCGCCGGGGATGTCCTGACCGCTGTCGGGGACTCCACGTTTGTCCGCGTCGATACCGAGCAACTCCGGACTGCCGCGCACGACCGTACATTGCAAGCAGAAAACGGAACCGGGCCGCTGTAGGAGCGAGCTTGCTCGCGATGGTCGTCAACGATAACGCGTGTTTACTGGTTAAACGCAGCGTTCTTGAGTCCATCGCGAGCAAGCTCGCTCCTACAAGTGGCCCGGTCTGTGGTTGCGGATGAAGCACTCAGCCATCAGTACTGCGCGCGCAGGCTCAGGGTCACGGTGCGCGGGTCGCCGTAGAAGTTGGTGCCCCAGGACGCATCGACGCGATCGTAGTACTTGCGGTCGAACAGGTTGTTGGCAGTCAGTGTCGACGACAGGTTTTCGTTGAACTTGTAGCCGACCTGCGCCGTGGTGATGGCATAGCCGCCTTGCTGGAACTTCACGTCACGCTGGTAGTAAGTATCGCTGACCGCCCGCACGCCACCGCCGACGCTGAAGTCCTTGAGCGGACCGTCGGTGAACTCGTACTTGGTCCACAGGTTGAAGTTGTGCTTGGGCGTGATGGTGCTGAAGGTCTTGCCTTTGTTGGCTGCGTCGCCGTCCAGGAACTTGGTGGAGGTGTAGGCGTAACCGGTGACGATGCTCCAGTTCTCGGTCAGGTTGCCGCTCAACTCGGTTTCCCAGCCTTCGCTGCGTGCCTTGCCTTCGGTCATGTAGGCACCGGAGTTGTTGTCGTATTCGGCGCGGTTTTCATCGTAGATGCGGAACGCCGCGATGCTGGCGTTCAGGCGACCCTCGTAGAACTCGCGCTTGAGGCCGATCTCGTACTGCTTGCCTTCGCGCGGGCCGACCGGCTGGCCGTCCGTGCCGATTTCGCTCTGCGGTTTGAACACGCCGGTGTAGCTGAAGTAGGTCGACAGTTCCGGGGTAATCTTGCCGATGAGGGCGCCGTACGGCACGACCTTGCGATTGATGCTGGTGTGGGCTTCGCCGAAGTTGTTGAAGAAAGCGTTGGCGTTCTTCGCGTCGGCTTCGTACCAGGTCACACGGCTGCCGCCGATGACGTCGAGCCAGTCGGTGACGTTGAACTTCGCACGGGTATAGACACCGTACTGGTCGGACTTGGACCAGTTGCCATTGACGTGCGCATAGTCGTTGCGGGGAATGTCGATGCTGCCCGGATCCCACACGTTGATCGGGAAGTACTCGCCGCCGCCGTAGGTGAAGTCCTTGTCCAGGTGCTGGTACTCGGCGCCCAGGGTGAACTCGTGGCGGCGATCGGCGAACTCGAAGGGCGTGGTGACGAAGCTGTCGACGCCGATGGTCTTGATGTGGGTGTAGTAGTCGTAGGCCACGGCCCAGCTGTCACCGGTGGCCGGGTCGACCGCGCCGTCCGCCCAGGTGAAGTTACGCTCCGGGGTTTCGGCATCGCGATAGGTCAGGGTGGTCTTGAACTGACCGCCGTTGTCCAGTTCGTGATCAACTTCGGCAAAGGATTCCCAGACTTTCTCGTTCAGAGTGTTCCACTTGGCATCGACGAAGGTCGAGCGCGGAACGTCCAGCAACGTGCCATCGGCATAGGCCGGCAAGCCGAAGGCCGGGGTGGAGTTGTTCTTCTGGTAAGCGCCACCGACCGACAGGGTGGTGGCCGGGTCGAGGTCGAATTCCAGGCGACCGTAGACCATCGGGCGTTCGTTCTGCGCGTAGTCGACGAAGGACTGGTTGTTCTCGTAGGCGGTGATGAAGCGGCCGCGCACGGTGCCCTGGTCGTTCAGCGGGCCAGTGACATCGACCATGGAACGGTAGTGATCGTAGGAGCCAGCGGCCAGTTCGCCACCGAGGGCGAATTTGCCCAGGGCGCGCTTGCGCACCACGTTGATCGTACCGCCGGGTTCGCCTGCACCCTGGTACAGGCCCGACGGGCCGCGCAGCACTTCGATGCGGTCGTACATCGCCAGGTCGAAACTGGTGGCCATGTCGCCCTGGCCGGTGGGTTGCGAGACGCCGTCGACCTGCACCTGGTCGACGAGGAAGCCGCGCATGTAGACGTCGTTGAGGCTGGAGCCGGAGTTGTAGGTCTTGATGGTCACGCCGGTGACCTGGCGCATGGCGTCCTGCAGGCTGTTCATGTTCTGGTCGTCCATGCGCTGGCGCGTGACGACGGACACCGACTGCGGGATGTCCTTGACCTTGATGTTGCCTTTGCCGATGGTCACTTCATCGCTGGTGTAGGAATGCGTGCCTTCGGTGGTCGGGCCCAACGCCACGCCGGTGATGGAGGTCGCACCCAGTTGCAATGCACTGGAGTCACCGACCGCTGGCACCAGCGACACGGTGTTGCCATTCAACTGAAAATTGATGCCGCTCCCCAGCAGCAAGGTTTTCAGTGCCTGTTCCGGTTCCATGTTACCGGACACCGCCGTGGACTTGATGCCGTTGACCATGTCCTGGCTGTAGAGAATCTGCAGGTTGGTCTGCTGGCCCAGTTCGCGCAACGCACTGGCCAGCGACTGAGCCGGCACATTGACGTTCACCGGGGCCGCCTCGACCTGGGAGGTACCCAGCAGCAACAGGGTCAACAGCGCGCCCGGCACGACCGTTCGGAATTTCTTTTGCCGATCGATGGCTAATGCCAAGGGTGCGCGGGACAGAGTAAGGCTTTGCATTGCTCGAATCGCTCCAGAAGGGTGTGTGCAGTTTTTTAGTTAATGATAATTATTATTAGACGGGCCACTTTGCCTAAACCGGAAAACAAACTTCAAAAAAACAACAACCTGCGTGCAACCACCGCTGTCAGGCGGTCGCGCGCTCGGTGATGACCCGGCCCGACTCCATGCGCACCAGTTGATCGGCCATGTCGAAATAGCGGTCGTCGTGGGAGATGACGATGATGGTTTTGCCCAGGCGCTTGAGGTCCGGCAGCAGCTCGGTGTAGAAGATGCGGCGGAAGGTCGGGTCCTGGTCGGCGGCCCATTCGTCGAATACCAGCACCGGGCGTTCTTCCAGCCAGGCATTGACCAGCGCCAGGCGCTTGCGCTGGCCGGTGGACAGGTCGGTGGTGGTGAAACTGCCGTCCCTGACACTGACCTTGTGCGCAATTTCCAGGCGTTGCAGGTAGGCATTGGCATCTTCGGGGATGTGCTGGTCACCCTGCACCACGTCATCGAACAGGTAGTAGTCGGCAAAGATCGTGGTGAACAACTGGCGGTAGTCGTCTCGATTGTGTGCGTCGATGCCTTGGCCGTTGAGCAGGATTTCGCC
Source organism: Pseudomonas sp. AP3_22 TE3818 (assembly GCF_053628995.1). Taxonomy (NCBI): domain Bacteria; kingdom Pseudomonadati; phylum Pseudomonadota; class Gammaproteobacteria; order Pseudomonadales; family Pseudomonadaceae; genus Pseudomonas; species Pseudomonas sp. AP3_22 TE3818. The sequence continues at coordinate 2,059,872 of NZ_JBRJHL010000001.1, forward strand.
GTGTTGCGGGGCGTAGAGGCCCAGCAGCAACTTGATCAGCGTGGTCTTGCCGCAGCCGTTTTCGCCGACGATGAAAATGATGTCGCCTTGCGCGATGGTCAGGTTCACCGGGCCCAGGCGAAACGCGTCGCTGCCCGGAGCGGCGGGGAAGGCGTAGCTGACGTTGTTCAGTTGCAGGCTGTTGACCACGGCCGGCGGGGTGCCTTGGTCGTTGAGCAGCAGGTGCGGTTCCGGCGAGGAAAACCGGCTCGACAGTTCGGCGATGCGGCGAAAGGCGATGCGCGCCCGGCTCACGATCGGCAAGGTGCTGACCAGGTGTTCGATCGGGCCTTTCATGTACAGCAGCACCAGCACGAAACCGCTCGTCACCGCTTTGTCGGCGCTGGGCCAGAAGGATTGCAGGGCCAGCGCCAGGCCGATGACCACGAAGAACAGCATCGAGCCGAGGGTCTTGGCGATCACGAAGGTGTTGATCGAACGTACCTGTGTGTCGCAGATGAAATCGGCGGTGCCCTGGATGCCCTTGACGAACATGCGCTGGCGGCGCGGACGGTGGATGCGCAATTCCTTGGCGCCGCTGGCAATGGCGTTGTAGTGCTTCTGCAAATCGTCTTCGGCGTCGCGGGCGGCCATGAAACCCTGGATACCCTTGCCCTGCGCGTAGAACTGGATGCCGGTGCCGATGGCAATCGCCAGCACCATCATCAGGAACATCGGCCACGACAACATCGCCAGGTAACCCATGCAGCCGAGGGTCACGGTCAGGGAAATGGCGAGCGGCGCGAAGGCGAAGGCGAAGTCGCTGATGGTGTCGACGTCGTGGGTCAGCACCGGGATCAGCCGGTGGCTGCGGTAGCGTTCGATCTGCTCGATGGGCGCCGAGAGTACTTTTTCCCCCAGCTCTTTGCGCAGTTTGGCAATGATGTGCTGGCCGACGTAGTTGGTGCCGATGTCCGAGCAGATCGAACTGCCCAGGGCCAGCAGGCACAGGCCGCCGAACAGCGCGACCACGCCCTGGGTCAGGCCGTCCGGCGAATGCAGCGCGTTGTTGATGGTGGCCAGCAGCACCGTGACGCTCAGGCCGCCGACCATGCCCAGGAGGATCGACAGACTGACGACGAGCCGGAACGGTTTCAGGAGGCTGAACAATTCATGAATGGCACCGCGCGTTGGCTGGGTCATGAGCAGAGGGTTCCTTGGGTCTTGAGGCAGATACCCAGTAGAACGTCTGATGGAGGGCTTAATTTATATGGTGGGCGACACAAAACCTGTGGGAGCGGGCTTGCTCGCGAAGGCGGCGGGTCAGAAAAATTGATGTTGGCTGACACGACGCCTTCGCGAGCAAGCCCGCTCCCACAAGGTATGGGGAGAGGTTAGAGACTGCGGACTACACGGAATCCGATCCAGTCGCCACGGGTCTGCGGGTCGATGTCGTTGCGGTTGCCCGAGCGGGAAAACACCGGTGCTTCGCCCCAGTCGTTGCCACGGATGCGCAGGGTGTCGCAGTCGGGCTCGGTCCAGGCGCTGCCGTCGGTGGGCGCGCCAACGTAGTCCGGGTGATAGCAGTCGGCGATCCACTCGTAGACGTTGCCGTGCATGTCATATAGGCCAAAGGCATTCGCTGGGTAGCTGCCGACCGGCGAACTGTAGCTGTAGCCGTCAGTTGGGCCGTAGGTGTTGGCGTGGGTGGCGATGCTGTATTCGGTGCCGGGGTCGAACGGGAAGGGGAACGCGCCCGTCGATCCGCCACGGGCCGCGTACTCGCGCTGGGCTTCGCTGACGATGTGGTAGTGCTGGCCGGTTTTCATCGACAGCCAGGCGACGTAGGCACTGACCTCGGCGAAGTTCATGCACACCGCCGGCTGGCGCGGGCCCTGGGGGTAGCTCGGCTTGCCGTTGCTGCACGCGCGGCCGGGGCGGGTGTCGCCATCGGGCAGGGTGATGCCGGTTTCCTTCATGTATTGGTTCCATTCGCCGGCGGTGATCTGGTAGCGGCTCATGGCGAAGGGTTTGTCGAACGTCACCTCATGCATCGGGCCTTCATCTGGCTCGCGGCCGACTTCGTCGTCCGGGGTGCCCATGGTGAAGGTGCCGGCGGGCAACACGACCATTTCCGGGCAGTCACGACAATCCTTGAACACTTTGCCCGGTAATGGCGCCGTATAGGCCTGGGCCAAGCCCGGCACGGTACTGCCGAGCAATCCCAGCAGCATCAGGGCGCCGAGGTTTTTGAGGGGGCTTTTCATACGGGGTCTCACTCCTTGAAATCGGTGGGTCAGAGCCGGCTGGCCATCAGTTCCATCAACCTGTCGATGTGCGCTTCGGTATTGAGCAACCCCGGCGACACTCGAATGATCGGCCCGACATCACGGTCCACGGCATCGCACACCACGCGCTGATCCATCAGGTAATTGGCGACTTCTTCGCAGTCGCGGTTCTTGATGCGGAAGAAGGTGAAACCGGCGGAATATTCCGGTGACAGTGGCGTCACCAGCTCCACCGACGGGTGCTGCTGCAAGCGTTTTTTCAGGTAGCTGTTGATGTCATGGATGCGTGTCGCGACCTCGGCCTTGCCCAGGTCCAGGTGCAACTTGAAGGCTTCGGTCAATGCCCAGCGGTGTTCGAACGAGTGATAGCCGCCGTAGGTCATCACCGTGGAAAATTGCGTGGCTTCGGAGAAGGTCGGGATGGTCGGCGTCACGTCCTTGAGCTCGTCGGAACGGGCGCAGATGATCCCGGTGCCCCGTGGGCCGAACATCCATTTGTGGGTGCCGGCGATGAAGAAATCGCAGTGCATGTCCGGGAAGTCGACGTTCTCCACGCCGAAGCCGTGGACGCCATCGATCACGTAGAGGATGCGGTCCTTGTCCTTGCGGCCACGGTTTTTCTCTTCCACCAGTTTGCCGATCTCGCCGATGGGCAGCTTCACGCCGCTGCCGGAGTGCACCCAGGTCATGCCCAGTACGCGGGTCTCGGGGCGGATGTTGCGTTCAATCGCGGCCAGCACTTCGGCGGTCGAGACCTTGTACGGGTCCTCGAACAATTTGATCTTGCGAACCTGGGTGCCGTCCTTCTGGGTGCGGTATTCGAACACGCTGTTGGCGGCGTAGTGCTCGTGATCGCTGGTGAGGATTTCCTGGTCCGGGCGCACGTGGATGCCGGCGTAGATCATCGCCAGGCCTTCGGTGGTGCTGCCGGTCAGGGCGATCTGCGACGGTTTGGCTTTCAAATAGCGCCCGGCCCAGACGCGCACCTCTTCTTCGCGGCGTTCGGTTTCACCGCGATGCCAGTCCATGGCAAGGCCCGGGTTACGATCGAGGTTGGCGCGGTGCATCTCGATGGCTTCACGCACCGGACGCGGGTGCGAGGTCACCAGGAAGTTGGCGAAGTGCAGGTAGTTCGGGTCCTGCGTGAACAATTGGCGCAACTGGTCCCATTTGTCCTTGGGCAAGGGCGCCGGGGCGGCGGCCAGTGCCGGCAGGTTCACGGTCGAGGCCAGGGGAATGCCGGCCGCCAGAATGCCGGCCTGCTTGAGGAATGAACGACGGTTGGTCATGGGTTCGGTTCGCTATGGCAAAAAGGAAAAATCAGTTCTGGACCACGGGCCGGGAGGACTTTTGCACCTGGTCCCAGACCCGCAGGAAATTGCCGCCCCAGAGCTTGGCGATGTCGGCCTCGCTGTAGCCGCGGCTGATCAGTTCGGCGGTCACGTTGCGGGCTTCGCTGACGTCTTTCCAGCCGTCGAGGCCGCCGCCATCGTTGAAGTCGGAACTGATGCCGACGTGGTCGATGCCGATTTTTTTCACGGCGTAATCGATCGCATCGCCGTAATCCTTGAGACTGGCCTTGGGTTCTTCGTCGAGGATCGAATAGAGCTGACTGGCGTATTCGCCGAAACGCTGCTCGGGCCAGACGGTGATCACCGGGTCACCCGGCATCAGGGCCATCTCCAGGCCTTGCAGCGGTTGCAGGTCGAAGCGCGCGCGCAGGGCGTTGAGCTTGTCCTGGGTGGCCTGGCTCAGCGGGCGGAGGTAGGTCGGGAAACCGACAATCTGCACCACGCCGCCGCTGTTCTTGATCAACTGCATTTCCGCATCGCTGAGGTTGCGCGGGATGTCCACCAGGGCCCGCGGCGCCGAGTGCGAGGCGACCATCGGCGTGCGGCTCAGGTGCGCGACCTGCTCCAGGGCCTTGGTCGACATCTGCGACACATCGATGATCACGCCCAGGTCGTTGAGGCGGTGCACCGCTTGCTTGCCGATGTCCGACAGCCCGCCGAGGGCGTCCCGCGAATCATTGAAGAACGGCAGCGGCCGCGACGAGTCGGCCCAGGCGTTGTTGCCCACGTAGCTGAAGCCGAACATGCGCATGCCGCGCGCCGCCCACTTGTCCAGGGCGTTGAGGTCATTGCCCAGCGGGTAGGCGTTGAGCATGCTGATGAAGATCGCGAACTTGCCTTCGCCGTGCAGGCGACGGAAGTCGTCGGGGGTGTAGGCGATGGCGACTTGATGGGGGAAGTCACGCACCATCGCGCTGATGATCTTGTAGCGGGTTTCCTGCTCGTGTCGGGCCTCGTCGACGAAACCGGCGGTCGGGCGATGGGGCGCGTTGGGGCCGTTCCAGATTTCCGGCCAGCCGAAAATCGTCAGCGCCGCCCCGGACAGGCGCCCGCGTCCGGTCTTGACCAGGTCGAACTGGCCTTCGCCGTCCTTGTCGACTTCGTTGCCGGCGGTGCCGAAGTCCATGGGTACGGTGATGTGGCTGTCGAACGAGAGGATACGCTCCTGCAGTTGATCGGCCTGTTTCATGACCTTCACCGGGTAGCCGGGATTGTCCCTGAACCAGTAGTCCCAAGCCCCGAAGCCTGCCCCCGCGCTGATGGCGAGGGCCAGCGGCAAGCCGATGAAAAGAGCCTTTTTCGAACGTGGTTTTGTCATTGCCGTCTCAGTCAGGTTCGCCGTCGGGGATCAGGCGCGGGGGCCTTTGCTATCTGGGGGGAACGAGTGGCCGGGACAGGAATTTAGTGTTTGTGCCGGCCTCATCGCTGGCAAGCCAGCTCCCACAGGGGTATCGCAGTTCCTGTGGGAGCTGGCTTGCCAGCGATGCCTTTAAATTTGTCGGCGTAACACTCGTTCTAGCTTGGATAAAGCCTGCTCCATGGCTGACACAGGTAGGGCAATGACGATTTCTCGACGATGGTTCCTCGCGGGTCTGGCGCTGACCGGTGCCGCCGTGCCTGCGGTCTACTACGGGCATCGCGAACTGACCCGGCCGGACCCGACGATCACCCCGGACGAAGCCTCGTTCGACGTGGCGGACGTGGCCGGCCAGCGGTTGGCGGACGCCTTGCGCGGGGTCTGGCAGATTCGGTTCGAAGGTCGTGACGCCGGTATCGAAGGCTTGCCGTTGGAAGGGCTGGAGGTCTTTCTCGACATCGCTCACAAAGGTCGTGGCGTGCTCGGTTACCTCGACACCGCCGAACGTTTGCGCTCCGCCGAGGAGCCCCGTTACCGGGTGCTCGGCGATCTGTCCGGGGCCAACCCGAAGCAGCTCGGTTGGCGACTGCTGGGCGCCAGCGGCTGTTGCGATTACGAATTCGACATGACCCTGGATGAGGTCTGGGCCGGTTTCGGTAACGCCGGCAGCGGCAGTCTCAGCGGGCGCGTGCTGGACCTCAAGCGCCCGCTGATGCTGACGGCCCAGGACAATCGCTTCATTGCCGTCAAACAGGCGTTCCCTGAAGCGCGCGAACGCACCGGCCTCAATCCGGCCCTGCTGGCCTGGCTGGTATCGCCGGAGCACCGTTTGTTCCACCAGCTCTGGCATGCCTCCCGGGACAAATGGCACAAGCTGTCCGAAGACCAGCGCGGCGCCCTGCGCGGGCTCGGCTGGCAACCCGGTCCGCGTGACAGGGAGCGCGATGGCCGAGGTGTACGCAAGGATCGCAACGGTTCGGGCGTGGACTTTTTCTTCATGCACCGGCACATGCTTGGCACGGCGCGTTCGATGCAGGACTTGCCGTCCTGGACGCACTTCCCGTTGCCGCAACCGGAGCTGGCGCGGGACCGGCCCGGCTTCGCCCGCTACTTCGACAACCACGACGGCACCGCGCTGCCGCCGACCTGGCTGGCCGAGGACGATGACGAGTACACGCAATGGGTCAGTGACATCAAGACCGGCGAGACGTATCACAGCAACTTCCAGGTCTGGGAATCGCGCTACCGTGATCCGCGTTACCTGTCGACGCTGACCCTCGGCCAGTTCGGCTCGGAGGTTGAGCTGGGCCTGCACGACTGGCTGCACATGCGCTGGGCTTCGGTGCCGCGTGATCCGTCCAACGGTCAGCCGGTGCCGTTTGCCCGGGATCCGGCGGACTTTTCCGCACGCTGGTTCGCCGCGGAAAACGACTTCCTTGGCGACCCGTTTTCCTCCCATGTGAATCCGGTGTTCTGGTATTTCCACGGCTGGATCGACGATCGTCTGGAGGACTGGTTCCGCGCCCATGAGCGCTTCCATCCGGGGCAGGTCAGTCGGCTGCAGGTCAATGGCGTGCCCTGGTTTGCGCCGGGGCGTTGGGTCGAAATCGATGACCCGTGGCTCGGCCCGGTCACCCATGGCTGCAGCACCACACCGGGGTTGCAGGCGGGCAAGTCAGTGGAAATGGACCCGGAAACCATGAAGCTGGCGTTGCGCATTACCTTTGGCGAGGACGAGAAGAAGTTGAAGGATTTGTTCCGCAAGGTGCCGCAGCGGCCGTGGTATGCGCGCAATCTGAAGGCTAAACAGAACCAGGCTTGATACCGCGTTATCGTTCAATCGCTGGCAAGCCAGCTCCCACAAGGTTTTGTGTGTGCCGCATGATCCGGGCACGACGCATAACCTGTGGGAGCTGGCTTGCCAGCGAAGGCGTCCTCCCTGACGACAAAATTTACAGAACCTGAGCCCCCACCCAGCGCCTTGTACAGTTTGATCGCTGGCAAGCCAGCTCCTACAAGGTTTTGTGTGTGCCGCATGATCCGGGCACGACGCATAACCTGTGGGAGCTGGCTTGCCAGCGAAGGCGTACTCCCTGACGACAAAATTTACAGAACCTGAGCCCCCCACCCAGCGCCTTGTACAGTTTGATCGCTGGCAAGCCAGCTCCTACAAGGTTTTGTGTGTGCCGCATGATCCGGGCACGACGCATAACCTGTGGGAGCTGGCTTGCCAGCGAAGGCGTCCTCACGGATCACACAAATTACAGAACCTGCCACCCCCCACCCAGCGCCTTGTACAGTTTGATCGCTGGCAAGCCAGCTCCTACAAGGTTTTGTGTTTGCCGCATGATCCGGGCACGACGCATAACCTGTGGGAGCTGGCTTGCCAGCGAAGGCGTCCTCACGGATCACACAAATTACAGAACCTGCCACCCCCCACCCAGCGCCTTGTACAGTTTGATCGCTGGCAAGCCAGCTCCTACAAGGTTTTGTGTTTGCCGCATGATCCGGGCACGACGCATAACCTGTGGGAGCTGGCTTGCCAGCGAAGGCGTCCTCACGGATCACACAAATTACAGAACCTGCCACCCCCCACCCAGCGCCTTGTACAGTTTGATCGCTGGCAAGCCAGCTCCTACAAGGTTTTGTGTGTGCCGCATGATCCGGGCACGACGCATAACCTGTGGGAGCTGGCTTGCCAGCGAAGGCGTACTCCCTGACGACAAAATTTACAGAACCTGAGCCCCCCACCCAGCGCCTTGTACAGTTTGATCGCTGGCAAGCCAGCTCCTACAAGGTTTTGTGTTTGCCGCATGATCCGGGCACGACGCATAACCTGTGGGAGCTGGCTTGCCAGCGAAGGCGTCCTCACGGATCACACAAATTACAGAACCTGCCACCCCCCACCCAGCGCCTTGTACAGTTTGATCGCTGGCAAGCCAGCTCCTACAAGGTTTTGTGTTTGCCGCATGATCCGGGCACGACGCATAACCTGTGGGAGCTGGCTTGCCAGCGAAGGCGTCCTCACGGATCACACAAATTACAGAACCTGCCACCCCCCACCCAACGCCTTGTACAACGCAATACTCGCCTGCATCCGCGACAAGCGCAGTTGCACGTTCAAATCCTGCGCCGCATACAGCGTGCGTTGGGTTTCCAGGACCGTCAGCAAATCCTCGGCCCCGGCCTGGTAACGGCTTTGCGCGATGTTGAACGCGGTCTGCGCCTGGCTCAGTTCTTCACTCTGCCAGCCGCGCTGTTCATCCAGCCCGCGAATGCTGTTGAGGGCTTTTTCGACGTCGGCGAAGCCGTTGATGATCGCGCCGCGATAGGTTTCCAGCAGTTCCTGCTGGCGTGCCGTGGCCTTGTCGCGCTGGGCACCGAGGCGGCCGTTGTTGAACACCGGCGCAAGCAGCCCGGCGCTGAGGTTGTAGAAGGGGCTGCGCAGGATATCGTCGGCCCGGTCGGCACCGGAGCCGATTTCGGCGGTGAGGGTCACGGTGGGCAGCATTGCGGCCCGGGCGACGGTGACGTCGGCCTGGGCGGCGGCCAGTTGCGCCTCGGCCCGGGCAATGTCCGGACGGCGGCTGAGCAACTGGCTGGGCACCCCGGCGTCGATGGCCGGCCAGGTCAGTTGATCGAAGCGTTCCTGACCCAGCGACAGTGCCTGCACCGGGCGGCCGAGCAGGGCGGCGAGGCTGATTCGCGCCTCCTCGGCCTGTTGCCGCACCAGCGGCAGCTGGCGTTGCTGCGCCGCCACCAGGCTTTTTTGCTGCGCCAGTTCAAGGGCCGTGGCCGAGCCCGAATCGAAGCGGGTCTGCACCAGTTTCAGTACGCTTTGCGCATTGGCCAGGTTCAACTCGGCGATGTGGCTCTGTTCCTGCAACGACAAGGCTTGTGCGTAACTGTTGGCCACGCCGCTGAGCAAGGTCAATTCCACGGTGGCCTGATCGAACTCGCTGGCGTCCAGACTGAATTGCGCACTGTCGCGGCTGGCCCGCTGGCCGCCCCAGAAATCGATTTCGTAGCTGGCCACCAGGTTCGCATTGAAGTAGTCGACGGCGTCGTTATCGCTGTCGGCATCGAGCTGACTGTAGCCGTTGCCCCGCATCAGCTTCTGGCGATTGGCATTGGCCCCGGCCTTGACCTCCGGCAGTTGCGAGCCGCCGGCGATGACCGTGTCGGCCTGGGCCTGGCGCACTCTGGCGATGGCGGCGGCCAAATCGTAACTGCCGAGCCGCGCCTGCTCGATCAGGCGACCCAGTTGCGGACTGCCGAAGCGGTTCCACCATTGCTGGTTGTCATGGACCGCGCCTGCGGTGTGCGGCGATTGCCAGGCGGCCGGCGGCTGGATGCCGCTGTCGAGGCGCTGGGCCGGGGTGCCGCAGGCACTGAGCAACAGGCACAGGGTTAGCACACTGAGTGGCGGCTTCATCAATCGATCATTCACTGGTAAGGGCCGTGACCGGGTCGAGTCGGGCAGCTTTGCGGGCCGGCATAAAGCCGAAAACAACACCGGTGACCAAGGCGCAGCCGAAGGCGCCCAGCACCGCTATCAGGGAGAACGCGACAGCCACTTCGCTGAAAATCAGCACGCCACCGACGATCAGCGCCAGGGCGATCCCGGTGAGGCCGCCCACCACCGAGAGCATCACCGCTTCGGTGAGGAACTGGCGCAGGATGTCGCGCTGGCGCGCGCCGGTGGCCATGCGGATACCGATCTCGCGAGTCCGCTCGCGCACGGTCATGAGCATGATGTTCATCACCCCGATCCCGCCCACCAGCAACGAAATGGCGGCAATCGAACCGAGCATCAGCGACAGGGTGTTTTGTGTGCGTGCCTCGGCCTGGATCATCGCGGCGTTGTTGGTCAGTTCGAAGTCGTGCTTGCCGTCGTGCAGGCGCAGCATCAATTGCTCGATGGCTTTTTCGGTTTCCTTGACCTTGCGCGCGTCGGCGGCGGCGATGGCGATGTACTCGGGATTGTGCGTGCCGAACAGGCGCACACTGGCGGCGGAGTAGGGGATGGCAATGCGGTCGTCGCTGTCGGAGTCGCCGGAGCTGGCGCCTTTTTCGGCGAGCACGCCGACCACCTGGAAGGGTACGTTTTCGATCAGGATGTACTGGCCGATCGGGTTGGCCACGTTCTTGAGCAACTTGGTCCGCACCTTGTGCCCGATCACCGCGACCGCCGCGGCATTCTGTTCATCGGCGTGGGTGAAGTAGCTGCCTTCGACCACCGGCCAGTTGAAGATCGCCGGGAAGTTGGTGTCGTTGCCACCGACATAGCTCATGTGATCAAGGTTGCCGAAGCGCACCCCGGCCTCCTGGCCGTTGACCGGCATGATCCGCATGACCTGGGGCAAGCTGGCGATCGCCGCGACTTCGTCGAGGGTGATGATGCCCATCGGCGTGCGCGGATTGGGCGCCGAGCCGCTGAGGTAAATGATGTTGGAACCGAACGCGCCCATCTGCGCCATCACCTGGCGCTTGCTGCCTTCACCCACGGCCAGCATCACCACCACCGAGGCAACGCCGATGATGATCCCGAGCAGGGTCAGCGCGGTGCGGAACTTGTTGATCCACATCACCCGCCACGCCGCGTGCACGGCATCGACCAATTCGCCTTTCCAGGCGCCGGTGGCTTCGGCGCCTTCACTCAAGCGCTTGCGCAGGTCGACGGCTTGTAGCGCGCCGGGGTTGGTCGAGTTTTGCGCGGTAGGGTTTTCGCTGGCGCTGTCACTGATGATCAGGCCGTCGCGGATCTCGATGATGCGTTTGGCCCGGGCCGCCACTTCGCGGTCGTGGGTGATGAGGATCACTACGTGGCCCTGGCTCGCCAGCTCGTCGAGCAGGCTCATGACCTCGGCGCCGCTGTGGCTGTCGAGGGCGCCAGTGGGTTCGTCGGCAAGGATGATGTGACCGCCGTTCATCAGCGCACGGGCGATCGACACCCGTTGCTGCTGGCCGCCGGAGAGCTGATGGGGGCGGTTGCCGGTGCGCGAAGCCAGGCCGAGACGTTCGAGCAGGGCGGCGGCGCGGGCGTGGCGTTCGGCGGCCGGGGTGCCTGCGTAGATCGCCGGCATCTCGACGTTTTCCTGGGCCGAGCCGGATGGAATCAGGTGATAACCCTGGAACACAAACCCGAAGGCTTCGCGCCGCAGCCAGGCCAGTTCGTCGCTGTCGAGGGCGGCGACGTTTTCCCCGGCGAAACGGTATTCGCCCGAGGTCGGACGGTCGAGGCAACCGAGGATGTTCATCAGCGTCGACTTGCCGGAACCGGAGGCACCGACGATCGCCACGAACTCTCCGGCATGGATCGACAGGTCGATGCCGCGCAATACGTGAACTTCAGGCGCGTCGCCACCGCCGTAGGCTTTGCGGATGTCCGAAAGTTCGATCAGGGGCGTCTGCATTCAGCCGCCACTCCCGTCGACCGGGCCGATCAACAGGTGATCGCCTTCTTGCAGGCCGTCGAGGATCTGCACCCGCAGGCGGTCACTGATGCCGGTGCGCACGTTGCGCTGTTCGATGCTGCCGTTTTTGGCGACCACTTGTGCGGTCTGCAGGTCTGGCAGTGCGCCGGTTTGCAGGGCGGCGATGGGTGCGGTGAGGACGTTCTGCGCCTGGTTGGCGACGAAGAACACCTGGGTGGTCATTTCCGCCATCAGCGCGTTGTCGGCGTTGTCGACGTCCAGCAGCACGGTGTACAGCACCACGCGGGCACTCCCGCTTTTGCTGGTGCTGGCGGGGCTGCCGCCGCCCTGGCTGGTCTGGTCCAGGGGCTTGGGCGGCACGGGGAGGATTTGCCGCACGGTGCTGGTCCAGCGCCGGGTGCCACCGCTCAGGGTGGTGAACCAGGCGTGCATGCCGGGTTTGACGTGGCCGATGTCGGCCTCCGAGACCTCGGCCCACACGGTCATCGGCGACAGCTTGGCGATGCGCAGGATCAGCGGTGTCTGCTGCTGGGCGTTGAGGGTCTGGCCCTCGCGGGCATCCAGCGCCACCACGGTGCCGGCCATCGGTGCATAAATCCGCGTGTAGCCCAACTCGGCCTGATCGCTGCGCAGGCTGGCTTCGGCCTGGCGGATCTGCGCCTGGAACATGTCGATGCGCGCCTGGGTCACGCGCAGTTCGGCCTGGGCGGTCTGCACGTCTTCTTCGCGGGTGGCGCCGCCAGCGGCGAGGTTCTGCTGGCGCTGGTATTTCTGCCGGGCCAGTTCGTGTTGCGCCCGCTGCTCCTGCAGCTGCGCCTTGAGGTTTTCGATGGAGAAGCGTCCGGCATCGAGTTTGGCTTGTTGTGTGGATGGGTCGATTTCCACCAGCAACTGGCCTTCCTTGACCTGGTCACCGACTTCCACGTGGATCTTGTGGATTTGCCCGGAGGCCTGGGCGCCGACGTCGACATAGCGCCGCGGTTGTAGGGTACCCAGGGCGGTGACGCTGCTTTCAATGTCGGTGCGGCTGACCTGGACGGTGGTGAACTGGTCGCGGCCCGGCGGGATGAACTGCCAGGCGGCGACGGCCACCACGGGGATCAGACAAAGTGCTGCAAGCAGGGCGCGTCGGGTCTGTCGGGGGCGTTTCATGCAGGGTTCCGGCCTTGGGAAATCGGCCCGTCCGGGCAGAGACGGGGAGCTGTCCTGTAAACGTAGAAAGCGCCGGGGAATTTAGGTGGTGACACAACCCCTTGTAGGAGTGAGCTTGCTCGCGATGGACGTCAACGATAACGCGTGCTGTCTGGATCAATGCGTTGTCCTTGATGCCATCGCGAGCAAGCTCGCTCCTACAGGGTTCGTGACGAAATGGCCAACAAGTTGAAGCAGCACTTTAAATCTATATGAGAATTACTATAAATTACACTTCTCAAATTGCCACTATCGTGCCACTGCGTGTTCCAGCGGTCGCCGAAACGGCTCAAGGACAGCAACCGCACCCCCGTGCGGACGGGAGTCATGTTGGAAAACTACTATCGCGAGCTGGTGTGTTTCCTGAACGCCAGGCTGGGCAACCGTCAGGTGGCCGAAGATGTGGTGCATGACGCTTACCTGCGGGTCCTGGAGCGTTCCAGCGATACACCGATCGAGCAGCCCCGGGCATTCCTTTATCGCACCGCCCTCAACCTGGTCGTCGATGACCATCGGCGCAACGCCTTGCGGCGCACCGAGCCGCTGGACGTACTCGACAGCGAAGAAAGCTGCTTCACGCCTTCACCGCACAAGGTCCTCGATCACGGCGAACGCCTGGACATGCTCCAGCGTGCCCTGGCGGAACTGCCACGGCTGTGCCGCGAGAGTTTTCTGTTGCGCAAGATCGATGGCCTGTCCCATCTGGAAATCGCCGGGCAACTGGGCATTTCCCGTGCGCTGGTGGAAAAGCACATCGTCAATGCCATGAAGCATTGCCGTGCGCGGATGCGCCAGTGGGAAGGCCACTGATCCCCCGGGATTCATCAAGCCCCGTTAAATTTTGTTCCATTGTCCTCGTTCCTACTCAACAGACGACCTGTTGTGCGGCCCAAGGCCTGTCAGGTCACTTAGGTTCAATGCCCCGCTTTTGCGGGGAACATCCAGAGGACACTGGAAATGACACAGGCAATTGCATCGCCCCTCGTTCACGACCTGATCGGCGTCGGTTTCGGCCCGTCGAACCTGGCACTGGCCATCGCGCTGCAAGAGCGCGGGGCGAGCCAGGGCAACCTGGATGTGCTGTTTCTCGACAAGCAGGCCGACTACCGCTGGCACGGCAACACCCTGGTGACCCAGAGCGAGTTGCAGATTTCCTTCCTCAAGGACCTGGTGACCCTGCGCAATCCGACCAGCCCTTATTCGTTCGTCAATTACCTCAAGGCTCACGGGCGCCTGGTGGACTTCATCAACCTGGGCACCTTCTATCCGTGCCGCATGGAGTACAACGACTACCTGCGCTGGGTTGCCGGGCAGTTCACGGCGCAAAGCCGCTACGGCGAAGAAGTGCTGACCATCGAGCCGGTGCTGCACAACCATCAGGTCGAGGCATTGCGGGTGATTTCCCGCGATGCGAGCGGTCATCAACAGGTACGCACCACCCGTTCGGTGGTGGTCAGCGCCGGTGGCACGCCGCGTATTCCCGAAGTGTTCAAGGCGCTCAAGGATGACGGCCGGGTGTTCCACCATTCCCAGTACCTGGCGCAGATGGCCAAGCAGCCGTGCGTGAACAACCAGCCGATGAGCATTGCGATCATCGGTGGCGGGCAGAGCGCCGCCGAGGCCTTCATCGATTTGAACGACAGCTTCCCGTCGGTGCAGGTGGACATGATCCTGCGCGGCTCGGCACTCAAGCCGGCCGACGACAGCCCCTTCGTCAACGAAGTGTTCTCGCCGGAGTTCACCGACCTGGTGTTCCAGCAGCCCGACAGCGAGCGCGAGCGACTGGTCAACGAGTACCACAACACCAACTATTCAGTGGTGGACATCGATCTGATCGAGCGTATCTACGGCATCTTCTACCGGCAGAAGGTCTCGGGCATCGCCCGTCATGCGTTCCATACCCTGACCACCATAGAAAAGGCCACCGCCAACGAACGCGGCGTCGAACTGGTGCTGCGCAACAACGCCACCGGTGAAGTCTCGGTGCGTCACTACGATGCCGTGGTGCTCGCCACCGGTTACGAGCGGCAGATGCATCGCAAGCTGCTGGCGCCGCTGGAAGAGTACCTGGGTGACTTCGAAGTCGATCGCAATTACAAACTGATCACCGACGAGCGCTGCAAGGCCGGCCTCTATATGCAGGGCTTCTGCCAGGCCAGCCACGGGCTGAGCGACACCTTGCTGTCGATCCTGCCGATCCGTGCCGACGAGATTGCCGGTTCGTTGTATGAGCATGGCAAGCATCGCGGGCATGGGCGATCGGTGGTGGATCTGTTGTTGGCGACCGCGAGCTAAGTTTTTCGGCGCCTGACAGGCCGCCTTCGCGAGCAAGCCCGCTCCCACATTTTGCCCTGTGTTCGCAGATCAATTGTGGGAGCGGGCTTGCTCGCGAAGGGGCCGGAAAGAACACCGCAAATATTGATTCCTGAACCCTTCCTGAAGAACCCCGCGTTTCCCCCTGCAAGACTTTGTAACGGGTTTACTCTCCAAACATCGGGGCGTAAGCTTCGCGCGTTTTCATCCATTACGGAGACCCACAGTGGGTACTTGTTCGAGTGACAGTTGTCGGCCGGTCTCGGTAACCGGCATTTTCTCGGCAAGATAACGCGCAGTCTCCTGTGCCGTTGTCTCGCCGACAAGCGAGCAGCGGCATCCTGATCATGGCCAGTCCCGGCCGTGTCCCGACGTCCCTCTCATCGACACTGAACAGTGCGTGGTTTCGACTTTTTGTCCTGGCCGCCGCTCTATCGACACGCCTGTCATTCGTGACCGGCGCGCCAGGCCTTGCCTTGCCGGTTGTTCCGGCGGCATAGGCGTGGACCTGCCTGCTCGACGGTTTCCCGGCTGACCAAAGGGGCACCAGCCATGAAACTTACCCTCAAGGAATTCTTCGCAGGCTTCCTGCGTAACCGCCACATCGCCCGGCACTTCCGTCGCCTGGCGTTGCTGGAAACCTTCACCGACACCACGGTCAGCCGTGAAGTCCCGCCCACCCTGGCGCAAACCCTGGTAACCGCTGCCGGCAGCGACACCGGCCAGTTGCTCAACACACTCGGCTCCCACACCGATGGCTTGAGCGAACCTGAAGCCGATGCCCTGCGCGAGCAATTCGGCCTCAACGAAGTCGAGCACGAACAACCGCTGCCCTGGTGGACGCACCTGTGGCACTGCTACAAGAATCCGTTCAACCTGCTGCTGACCTTGCTGGCGGTCATCTCCTGGCTGACCGAAGACATGAAAGCCGCCATCGTGATTTTCTCCATGGTGGTGCTCTCGACCTTGCTGCGTTTCTGGCAGGAAACCAAATCCAACCAGGCCGCCGATGCCCTCAAGGCCATGGTCAGCAACACGGCCACTGTGATGCGCCGCGGCCTTGAGGAGCACCGCGCGCAGCGCATTGAATTGCCGATCAAACAACTGGTCCCGGGCGACCTGATCGTGTTGTCTGCCGGGGACATGATTCCCGCCGATTGCCGCGTGCTCAGTGCCAAGGACCTGTTCGTCAGTCAGGCGGCCATGACCGGCGAATCGCTGCCGGTGGAAAAATTTCCCCGGCAGCAGGACCGCGACACGCTCAACCCACTGGACCTGGACAACATCCTGTTCATGGGCACCAACGTGGTGTCCGGCACGGCCATGGCGGTGATCCTCACCACCGGCAACAGCACCTATTTCGGTGCCCTGGCCCAGCGGGTCGGTTCGACGGATCGCGCGCCGACTTCGTTCCAGACCGGCGTCAACAAAGTCAGCTGGCTGTTGATCCGCTTCATGTTCGTGATGGCGCCGCTGGTGCTGTTCATCAACGGTTTCACCAAGGGCGACTGGACCGAAGCGCTGCTGTTCGCGCTGTCGATTGCCGTGGGCCTGACCCCGGAAATGCTGCCGATGATCGTCACCTCGACCCTGGCCAAGGGCGCGGTGTTCCTGTCGCGCAAGAAAGTCATCGTCAAACGCCTCGACGCGATCCAGAACTTCGGCGCCATGGACGTGCTGTGCACCGACAAGACCGGCACCCTGACCCAGGACAAGATCTTCCTGGCGCGCAATGTCGACGTCTGGGGCAACGATTCCGATGACGTGCTGGAAATGGCCTACCTCAACAGCTACTACCAGACCGGCCTGAAAAACCTGCTGGATGTGGCGGTGCTCGAACACGTCGAAATCCATCGTGAACTGAAAGTCGGCACGGCGTTTCGCAAGGTTGATGAGATCCCGTTCGACTTCACTCGCCGGCGCATGTCGGTGGTGGTCGCCGAGCGCGATCAACCGCACCTGCTGATCTGCAAGGGGGCGGTGGAAGAGGTGCTGGCGGTGTGCTCGCGGGTGCGTCACGGCGACGTCGATGAAGCCTTGAGCGAAGAACTGCTGGCGCGCATCCGTCAGGTCACGGCCACCTTCAACGCCGAGGGCCTGCGGGTGGTGGCGGTTGCTGCGCGGCCAATGATCGAAGGTCGCGACACCTACAGCCTGGCCGATGAACAGGCACTGACGCTGATCGGCTATGTGGCCTTTCTCGATCCGCCAAAGGAAAGCACCGCGCCGGCCCTCAAGGCGCTGGCGGCCCACGGCGTGGCGGTGAAAGTGCTGACCGGTGACAACGAGCTGGTGACGGCGAAGATCTGCCGCGAAGTCGGCCTGGAGCAGCAGGGCCTGCTGATGGGCAATGACATCGAACGCATGAGCGACGCCGAGCTGGCGAAAGCCGTGGAGACCACCAACGTCTTCGCCAAACTGACGCCGTCGCACAAGGAGCGCATCGTCCGTCTGCTCAAGGGCAACGGCCATGTGGTCGGTTTCATGGGCGACGGCATCAACGACGCCCCGGCCCTGCGCACGGCCGACATCGGTATTTCCGTGGACAGCGCCGTGGACATCGCCAAGGAGGCGGCCGACATCATCCTGCTGGAAAAGAGCCTGATGGTGCTGGAGGAGGGCGTGCTGGAAGGGCGCCGCACCTTCGCCAACATGCTCAAGTACATCAAGATGACCGCCAGTTCGAACTTCGGCAACGTGTTCTCGGTGCTGGTGGCCAGTGCGTTCATCCCCTTCCTGCCGATGCTGCCGATGCACCTGCTGGTGCAGAACCTGCTCTATGACATTTCGCAGATTGCCATTCCGTTCGATAACGTCGACGACGAGATGCTCAAGCAACCGCAGCGCTGGCAGCCGGCGGATGTCGGGCGCTTCATGCTGTTTTTCGGGCCGATCAGTTCGATCTTCGACATCACCACGTTCGCCTTGATGTGGTACGTGTTCGATGCCAACACCCCGGACCACCAGACCCTGTTCCAGTCCGGCTGGTTCGTGGTCGGGCTGCTGACCCAGACACTGATCGTGCACATGATCCGCACGCCGAAGATCCCGTTCCTGCAAAGCCGCGCGGCCATGCCGTTGCTGGTGATGACCGGGTTGATCATGGCCGTGGGGATTTTCCTGCCGATGGGCCCGCTGGCGCACTACTTCAAGCTGCAGGCCTTGCCGTCGCTGTACTTCGTGTTCCTGCCGGTGATCCTGCTGGCGTACATGGCGTTGACCCAGGCGGTGAAGGGGTTCTACATCCGGCGGTTTGGCTGGCAATAAGGCCGCAAATCCTGTGGGAGCGGGCTTGCTCGCGAATGCGATGTATCAGTCACCATCATCATCGACTGATCCACCGCTTTCGCGAGCAAGCCCGCTCCCACAGGGGATCGTGTATTTTTCAAGGATTCATCATGCAAGCACTTAACAACCTCAACCTGACCTCTCTGCTCGACACCCTGGTCAGCCTCAGCGCGGCCTTCATCCTCGGTGGCCTGATCGGTTTCGAGCGCCAGTACCGGCAGCGCACCGCCGGCCTGCGTACCAACGTGCTGGTGGCGGTGGGCGCGGCGATTTTCGTCGACATGGCCAACCGGCTCGGCGGTGCCGACGGCGCCGTGCGGGTAGTTGCCTACGTGGTTTCCGGCATCGGTTTTCTCGGTGCCGGGGTGATCATGCGTGAAGAGGGGAATGTGCGCGGCCTCAATACGGCCGCCACCCTCTGGACCTCGGCGGCGGTCGGTGCCTGCGCCGGTGCCGACCTGCTGGCCGAGGCCTTGCTCGGCACGCTGTTCGTGCTCGCGGCCAACACCTTGCTGCGGCCGATCGTCAACAACATCAACCGTCAGCCGCTGGATGTGATCTCGGCGGAAGTCACCAACATCGTCTATGTCATCGCCCGGCGTACGCAGCAAAAAACCGTGCTGGCCTTGCTCGAAGCCGAGCTGGAGCGCAGCAACTACCCGGCCAGCGATGTCGATGTGCATGCCTTCGGCACGGATGAAATTGAAATCGAAGCCACCCTCGCGACCACCTCGGTTGACGGTGATGAGCTCGATGCCCTGGTGGCACGGATATCGACCTCGACCCTGGTGGTGCAGGCGTTCTGGAGTCCGAGTACTACGGAATGAAGGCCAAGGTTTCCCTGGCAAGCGTCAGACTAGCCGGCATTTATTTAGGAATATTCCTACATAAACCTAGGAGGGTCTTCCGTAGGCTTTGCGACCTCTTGAAACCGACATCCTTTTGGAGGTCACCTTGCCGGATAAATCCTTGCGCATCCTGATCGCCGATGCGCAGCACTTCAATCGCTTGCGGATCGAGCGGCTGTTCAACCAGCTCGGCTACTTTCGGGTGGCGCCGGTGCACAGCCTCGACGAGCTCCTTCCACTGGTGGAATACGCTGGCGAGCCTCTGGACCTGGTGGTCGTGAATGGGGCGATGGCCAGCGAAGGGCTGGATCTGTTCAGTTTCCTGGCCGACAACCCGCAGGTTCATTACGGGTTTATCTTCAATGACCAGCAGGCGCCGGTGCCGCCCATCGCGGGCAAGGTCCAGGTCAGCCAGGCCGCTCTGCCTGACCTGGCGTCGATTGCGCAGTTGATGAGCGTCATTGATTGTGGGGTACCGTTCGTCGGAACTGTCATTTCTGTCAGGTAGTTCTTTCCAGCCTTCCATGCAAAAGTCTATGCGCAGCGTTGTGCCCAGCTGCTGGGGTGCCTGGAGGGCATTTTTTGCCCGATCGTGTTGTTTTGCACGGGAGTTGTCATGAAGTCAGCACTGATTGTGGAAGATCATCCGGTGGTTCGCTCCATGATCAAACTCGTACTCAAGGGCGAAGGATTCAAGCAGATTTACGAGGCCTCCCGGGGTGACGAGGTCCTGTCGTTGATCCGGGAGCATCAACCGGATGTCGTGCTGCTTGATCTGGGCCTTCCCGGTGTGGCGGGGCTTGAGGTGATGGATCGCATCAAGGCCGAAAACACCCGATGTCGCGTGGTGGTGTTCACTTCGCTTGAGGCGCAGTTTTATCAGGACCGCTGCATGCGTGCCGGGGCTGTGGCCTATGTGTCCAAGAGCAAGGACCTGGATGACCTGAAGGCGGCGGTGAATTCGGTGATGGCCGGCTACACCTATTTCGCCCAGCTCCCTTCGAGTTCCGTGGCGATGGGGGAGTTGCAACGCAGTGAAAAGCAGTTGATCGACAAGCTCTCCAATCGTGAACTGACCATTCTGCAGTACCTGGCCCGGGGTTCGAAAAACCTGGAAATCGCCGAGATCATGCACCTGAGCTACAAGACCGTCAGTACCTACAAGACCCGACTCACCCTCAAGCTCAACATGAGCTCGTCGGTGCACTTGAGGGATTTCGCCCTGCGCAATCAACTGATCTGAATGAACGTACTCCGACGGCTGGCGGGTTGGGTGCTGACGGGCCTTCTTCTCTGGGCATCGACTGTCTGTGCGCAACAGTCGTTGACCTTGTTGGGACGCTCGAGTGCCGAAGGCCTGAGCGCCGGGTTGTCGGACACCGAGTTGCGCTGGCTGCAGCAAAAGGGCCGATTGGTGCTGGCTGTCTCGGCGCCGGACTATCCGCCCTTCGAGTTCAATACGGCGGGCAAGGTGTTCGAAGGCCTGACAGCCGATTACGCCGGGTTGCTCGAACAATTGTTGAACGTCGTCGTAGAGGTGCAACGTTATCCGTCGCGAGCCGACGCGGTGCAGGCCATCAAGGAAGGACGGGCGGACCTGCTGGGAACGGCCAATCGATTTGAAGCCGAGGACCCTCAGCTACAGATGTCCAGTGCGTATGCGGTCGATCAGCCGGTGCTGGTCACGCGTACCGATTTCCCTCCGGTGCTTGACCCGACTCTGGCCGGCAAGCGGTTGGTGATGCTGTATCACTACTTGCCCGAATACAGCGTGCAACAGTTCTATTCCAGGGCGCAGGTCCAGCCGTTTCCCTCGACACTGGCGGCGATGGGGGCCGTGGCTTTCGGCCAGGCCGATGTCTACCTGGGCGATGCGATCAATGCCCATTATCTGATCAGCAAGAACTACCTGAACAACGTGCAACTGACCGACTTCTCGCCCATGGAGTCCGGTCGTTTTGCCTTTGCAATGGCGCGCGACAACGATTCGCTGTTGCGCATCGTCAACAAGGCGCTGGCGGCCATCACCACCAATAAACAAATGAACATCCTGCGTCGTTGGGGGGCAAACGGGGTGTCTATCCCCGGCACCCCGTCATTGCAATTGAGCGTGGCCGAACAGCTCTGGCTCGAGCGCCACCCGCGGGTGAGGGTCGCGATCAACGAAAATATCCCGCCGATTTCATTTATCGACAGCGAAGGCAAGTTTCGCGGCATCGGTGTCGATGTGCTGGCGAAAATCAGTGTGCGCACCGGCCTGCAATTTGACATCCGCGGCATGAAGTCGGTGGCCGAGATGATGACCGGCATCAGGAATGGACAGATCGATGTGCTGGCCGGTATCGGCCTCAGTTCCCAGCGTGAAGATGAACTGCTGTTCACCCGGGCGTTTCTGAGCAGCCCGTCGGTGCTGGTGACCCGCGCGGCCGCGGACAGCCCCAGGACGCTGGATGACATGGCGGGAAAAGCCCTGGCGCTGACCCAGGGCAACATTGCCGGTGAGTACCTTCGCAAGCATTACCCGCAGATCCTGCTGGTGGATGCGCCACTGTCGACGGACGCCATGGAAATGGTCGCCCAGGGCAAGGCCCACGGCGGCATCAACTCGTTGATCAGCGCCCGTTACCTGATTTCCCGGCAGTATCGCGATCGCCTGCAAGTGACCAGCACCGTGGGCACCGACCCCGCCCGCAGCACACTGGCGACCAGTCGCGAGGCCACTGAGCTGCATTCGATCCTGGACAAGGCGCTGCTCAGCATCCCGCCCGAAGAAATCGACGAGCTGACTCAACCCTGGCGGTATGACTCGATGGTCGAGCAGAGTTACTGGCTGCGACACCGGCAGGCGATCGTGCAGGCGTTTGCGCTGGCGGGTGTCTTGCTGTTGCTCGCGTTGGCCGGGATCGTCTGGCAACGGCGGCAGATTCGCCAGCGTCAGCAATTGCTCGGGCAATTGCAGGAAGCCAAGGACGCGGCGGACGACGCCAACCGGGCCAAGACCACGTTCCTGGCCACCATGAGCCATGAAATCCGCACGCCGATGAACGCCTTGATCGGCATGCTCGAACTGGCGCTGAAGCGGGCCGATGAAGGGGTGACCGATCGCGCCGCCATCGAGGTGGCGTCCAACGCCGGGCAGCAATTGCTGGATTTGATCGGCGACATTCTGGACGTCGCCCGGATCGAATCGGGGCATTTGTCGTTGGCGCCGGAGCGGGTCAACCTGCATGCGCTGGTGACATCGGTCTGCCGGGTTTTCGAAGGGCTGGCGATTCAGAAGAATCTGCAATGGCGGGTCGAGCTCGCCGAACACAGTGACCGTGATGTGATGCTCGATCCCGTGCGCTTCAAACAAGTGCTGTCCAATCTGCTGAGCAACGCCATCAAGTTCACCCGTGAAGGCCAGGTGAGCCTGACACTGCGAGCGCGGCCGCAAGCGCCGGCGCATCTGGCCGTCAGCGTACGGATCGAGGACAGCGGCATCGGTATCAGCGCTTTCGACCAGCAACGCCTGTTCAGCCCGTTCGTGCAGGCCGATAACAATCAGCAGACCGCCCGACAAGGGTCCGGCCTGGGCCTGGTGATCAGTCGTACCCTGTGCGAAATGATGGGCGGGCAGTTGCATCTCGACAGTGAGCCTGGGCGCGGCACGCGGGTGGACATCCGCCTGGTGCTGCCCGCCCTGCAAGCGTTGCCCGCGGGGGGGATGCCCCAGGACTCGGCGCAACTCACGACCCGGGCGTTGTCGATCCTGGTGGTCGACGATTACCCGGCCAATCGCCTGCTGCTCTCACGGCAGCTGAGCTATCTGGGCCACAGTGTGGTGCTGGCAGAGGACGGGGCGCAGGGGCTTGAACAGTGGCGCGGACAGCGTTCCGAACAGAGTTTCGAACTGGTCATTACCGACTGCAACATGCCGGTGCTCAGTGGTTATGAATTGGCGGGCGCGATACGTGAGCAAGAGCGGCTGCAGGGGCTGTCGCCGACGCTGATCCTGGGCTTTACCGCCAATGCGCAGGCCGAGGAGAAAGCCCGGTGTCAGGCGGCGGGCATGGACGATTGCCTGTTCAAGCCCATTCGCCTGGTGGATTTGCAGGCGTGGCTGGCCCAGCGGTTTTCCAGCGCTCCCCCGGCGGCAAATGACGATCCAGGTTTGGCCGGGTTCGACTTGAGCGGACTGGAGCGCTATGCGGAATCGGATCCTGAGCTGATCGATCAACTGCTGCACGATCTGGCGCTGACCAACCGCGAGGACCGCGTGCATTTGCTGGCCTTGCACACCAGCGGCAATCGCCCGGGTTTGCAGACACTCGCACACCGGATCAAGGGCGGGGCGCTGATGGTGCGAGCGCTTGGCCTGGTCGAGTGTTGCGAACAACTGGAGCGGGCGTGCAATGACGGCCGCGCGGCACTGATCGACGCCGCTGTCGACCAGTTGCAGCAAGCCATGGCCCGCCTGGACCAGCGTCTCGAGCAGGATTGAGGATCAATCCCAGTCCGGTGCGATGCCTTTGGGGCTGGTCAAACGGTGGCCGCGGTCCAGTGTTGCGATCAAGGCCATGTCGGCCTCGCTCAAGGTCAGTTCGCGAGCCTTCAGGTTGCTTTCCAGGTTGGCCCGGCGAGTGGACGACGGGATCACCGAGTAACCCGATTGCATGGCCCACGCCAGGGTGACCTGAGCCGGCGTCGCTTGCAGGCGTTCGGCGATCTGCTGGATGAGCGGGTCCTTGAGGACTTCACCGTACGCCAGGGTCATGTAGGACGTGATGCCAATGCCCTGGCTCTGCGCGAACGCGACGACATTGCGGTTTTGCAGGTACGGGTGCAGTTCGATCTGGTTCGTAGCGATGTGCTCGGCGCCGATGGCCGCTATCGCCTGTTTCATCAGGTCGAGGGTGAAGTTGGACACGCCGATCTGCCGGGTCAGGCCCATGCGTTTGGCTTCGAGCAGGGCGCCCATGAACGCTGCGACAGGCACTTGATCGTCCGGCGACGGCCAGTGGATCAGGGTCAGGTCCAGGTAATCAGTCTGCAGTTTGTCCAGGCTTTCCTTCAGGCTGTCGATCAGTCGATCACCGGCCAGGTTGGCGACCCAGATCTTGCTGGTGATGAACAGGTCTTGCCGGGCGATGCCGCTGGCGGCGATAGCCTCGCCGACCTCGGCTTCGTTCTCGTAGATTTGTGCGGTATCGATCACCCGGTAACCGAGCGCCAGGGCGGTGCTCACCGAATCGATGACCACCTGGCCTTGCAAGCGAAACGTACCCAGGCCGAAGGCGGGAATGGACATTGATGACTCCAGAGGTTGCAGTGGGAATGGGCGGCAGTATCCGCGCCTGCATCCGTGAGAAAAACCGCTGGAGCGGCAAAGCAATGTTTACCGCAAATCACGAATCATCGGCAGGCTGGTGGGGGGATGGTGTCTGATCCGACGCCTTCGCTGGCAAGCCAGCTCCCACAAGGTTTGCGCAAACCCTGTAGGAGCTGGCTTGCCAGCGATGGCCGCGACTCGGTCTAAAGCCTTACCCCCGAGGTTCAAGAATCATGCAAGTGGTGGTCCCCGTCGCATACAACCGCCCATCCACATCATAAATCCGCCCCTCGGCCAGCGCCGTCGAGCGACCCAAGTGCACAATCTTGCCCTCGGCACGCACCGGTCCACTGGCGTTGTTCAACGCGCGAACGTAGCTGATGCGCAGGTCCAGCGTGGTGTAGCCCTGGCCTTTTTTCAGTTGCGTATGGACCGCGCAACCCATGCATGAATCCAGCAGGGTCGCGGCATAACCGCCGTGGACCGTGCCCAGCGGGTTGTAGTGCCGGGCATCCGGCGTGCCCTGGAAGATGAACAGCCCGGCCGACCATTCGATGGGGATGAAATCCATCAGCGTGCCAATCGGCGGGGAGGGCAATTCGCCGTTGCCGATGCCTTCGAAAAACTCGGCGGGGGACAACGCGCTGACCTCGGCCATGGACAGACTACCGGGCCCGGCAAGGCGGGCGCGCATGGCCTGTTCCTGGGCGATCCATTGGGCGAGGGTGGCGTCGCGGTTGGGGCTTTGCATGACGGAGTCCTCGGTGGGCTCAATATTATGGGCGTAATCAAACTTAATATTATGCCCGAAATAAAATCTCCGCTACCCCCAATCAGCTTGCTGCTTGCCGCTCAAAACTTGCCGCTGCCCCTAAGCAATATCACTGCGGCTGAATTCCTCCCCGAGAAAATCGATCAGCGTGCGCACCGACGGCAGCAACCCCCGACGCGAGGGGAAGATCGCATGGATCACACCGCTCTTCGGTGCCCAGCCCGGCACCAGTTCCACCAGTTGCCCGGCAGCGATTTCATCGCGCACCACCACGCTGGGCAGGTGCACGATGCCGATCCCGGCGACCGCCGCATGGCGCAAGGCCAACAGGTCATCGGTGACCATGCGCGGTGCATGCCGGATCATCGCCGTGCTGCCATCGGCGCCGAACAGTTCCCACTGATATTCGCGCTGCGCCGCGCCCCAGTGCAGGCTCGGCAGGCCGCTGAGGTCGGCCGGGGAGGCCGGTGTCGACAGGCGCGATAGAAAGGCCGGGCTGCCGACCACGCTCTGGGTGCTGTTGCCCAGCACCTTCATCACCATGTCGGTGTTTTCCAGCGGTGGAAAGCGTACCCGCAGGGCAATGTCGAAGCCTTCGTGAATCAGGTCGACCCGGCGGTTGGTGCTCTCGATGAACACCTCCACCAACGGGTACTTGAGCATGTAACGGGTCAGCATCGGCCCGACCCAGGTGTTGAGCAGCGCCGTCGGGCAACTGATACGCACCATGCCCTGAGGCTCGGAGCGGTTGCGCTCGATCAGTTCGGCGGCGCTTTCCGCCTCCACCCGCATGGCCAGGCAGCGCTGGTAATAGGCCTGGCCGATTTCCGTCAGTGAACAATGCCGGCTGGTGCGGTGCAGCAGGCGCACGCCGAGGCGTTCTTCAAGCTCGGCAATGCGTCGGCTGAGCTTCGACTTGGGCATGTCCAGTGCCCGGCCGGCCGCGGCGAAACCGTGATGCTCCACCACCTGGGTGAAGTAGTAGAGGGTGTTGAGGTCTTCCACCATCGTTCTCCAAATAGAACGCTAAAGCTGATTTTTGCAGTCTAGCGCAGCAAAGGTCACGGTTTTAAGCTTTGTCCATGGCTTCACCCCCCTCATCAGGAGACACCATGAAAAACATCATCGGTATCTACACCAGTCCACGGACCCATTGGGTTGGCGACGGTTTTCCGGTTCGCACGCTGTTTTCCTACGACAACCTGGGCAAACACATCAGTCCGTTCCTGTTGCTCGATCACGCCGGCCCCGCTGAATTCACCCCGACCACCGAACGACGTGGCGTTGGTCAGCATCCTCATCGTGGTTTTGAAACCGTGACTATCGTTTACAAGGGCGAACTGGAGCACCGGGATTCCACCGGCAGCGGCGGCAAGATCGGCCCCGGCGATGTGCAATGGATGACCGCTGCTTCGGGGATCCTGCACGAAGAGTTTCACTCCGACGGTTTCGCCAAAAGCGGCGGCACCCTGGAGATGGTGCAACTGTGGGTCAACCTGCCGGCCAGGGACAAAATGGCCGACCCCGGCTACCAGACGATTCTCGATGCTGACATCCCGAGCATCGCCTTGAAGGACAACGCCGGCAGCCTGCGCCTGATCGCCGGTGCGTTCGACGGCCACAAGGGCCCGGCACGCACCTTTACCCCGGTCGACCTGTGGGACATTCGTTTGAATGCCGGCAAGTCGCTCACCTTGGACCTGCATGAAGGGCGCAACACCGCACTGGTGGTTTTGCGTGGCACGGTTCAGGTCAATGGCCTGGAACCGGTGCGCCAGGGGCAATTGGCCCTGTTCGATCGCAAGGGCGATCAGATGACCCTCGAAGCCAGCGAAGACGCGGTGGTGTTGTTGCTCAGCGGCGAGCCGATCGACGAGCCGATCGTCGGTCACGGGCCGTTCGTGATGAACACCGAGCAAGAAATCCACCAGGCCTTCGCCGACTTCCAGTCCGGTCGCTTCGGCCAGATGCACGCTTAATTCGCAGCGCTTTAACACCCGACTCTACACAGGATGAGTAGGCCGGTTTTCAGGCCAGGGATGGCTGTTGCCCAAAAGAAAGAGGAAACGCACATGAGTACTGTCTACGCGGCCAACTTCAACGGCCAGAAACCGACCATCGATCCCAACGACAGCGCGATGCTGTTGATCGATCACCAGAGCGGACTGTTCCAGATCGTCAAGGACATGGACGTGCCGCAACTGCGCGCCAACGCCATAGCCCTGGCCAAGGCTGCAACCTTGCTGAAGATGCCGGTGATTACCACTGCCTCGGTTCCACAAGGACCGAACGGGCCGTTGATTCCGGAAATCCACGAGGCCGCACCCCATGCGCAATACGTGGCGCGCAAAGGCGAAATCAATGCCTGGGACAACCCGGAGTTTCACGCGGCGGTCAAAGCCACCGGCAAGAAAACCCTGGTGATCGCCGGCACCCTGACCAGCGTGTGCCTGGCGTTCCCGTCCATCGCCGCCGTGCATGAAGGCTACAAGGTGTTTGCGGTGGTCGACGCGTCCGGCAACCACTCGAAACTGGCCACTGATCTGACCGTTGCCCGCTTGGCCCAGGCCGGGGTGGTGCCGATCGACATCATGGCTACGCTCTCTGAGCTGCAAGGCTCATGGAACCGTCCGGATGCCGAGCAGTGGGCCGCTGTCTACGCCCAGGCCATGCCGCATTATCAATTGCTGATCGAGAGCTACCTCAAGGCCCAGCAAGTGGCGAACGAACACGAGGCGCTGGATTCCCAGCGCTAACCGGCTGCCCCACGCCGATCTCCAATCGGCATCGATAACCTGCGAGGATTACTGTAATGACCACTTCCTACAAGCGTCTGGACAAGGACAACGCCGCCGTTCTGCTGGTGGACCATCAGACCGGCCTGCTATCACTGGTACGCGACATCGATCCTGATCGCTTCAAGAACAATGTGCTGGCGCTGGCCGACCTGGCCAAGTACTTCAAGCTGCCGACCATCCTCACCACCAGTTTCGAAACCGGTCCCAACGGCCCGCTGGTGCCCGAGCTCAAGGCACAGTTCCCGGACGCGCCGTACATCGCGCGCCCGGGCCAGATCAACGCCTGGGACAACGAGGACTTCGTCAAGGCAATCAAGGCCACCGGCAAGAAACAACTGATCATCGCCGGCGTAGTGACCGAAGTCTGCGTGGCGTTCCCGGCACTGTCGGCGCTGGCCGAAGGCTTTGATGTGTTCGTGGTCACCGACGCGTCCGGCACGTTCAACGAACTGACCCGCGAATCGGCATGGAGCCGCATGACCGCCCAGGGCGCGCAATTGATGACCTGGTTCGGCCTGGCCTGTGAACTGCACCGCGACTGGCGCAACGATATCGAAGGGTTGGGCACGCTGTTCTCCAACCATATTCCGGACTACCGCAACCTGATGACCAGCTACAGCACGCTGACCAACAGCAAATAGTCCAGCTACGACGATCCCTGTGGGAGCGGGCTTGCTCGCGAAAGCGGTGTGTCAAACAACATAAACGTTGCCTGACACACTGAATTCGCGAGCAAGCCCGCTCCCACAGGTTTTTCAGTGTGTCCAGCCAGACGTGTTCATCCAGCCAAATCAATTGCTCCTACACTAGTGCCAATCCATGCGATCTTCGCGTCATTGGCCCTGGATGGAGTTGCTTGATGTTGTCATTGCTCACTGAACACCCATTGATCTGCGCCATGGCGCTGATCCTGATCGATCTCGGGTTGTGGTTCTTGCTCAGCACCGCTGGCAGTGCCTGGCGGCTGCTGATGCGGGTGGTGATTTTTTCGTTGTTCAGCCTCCTGTTGTTCAACGAAGGCCTGAACCCGATGGAGCCGCCGCCCTGGGCCGATAACGTGCCGCTGCACCTGGCCGCCACCGGCTTGCAGATCGGCTGGTGGTTGTTCGGCGCGCGGACCCTGACCGTGCTGATCGGTGCGGTAATGATGCAACGGGTCGGGCATACCGGGCGCTTGCTCCAGGATTTGCTTGGCGCGGTGATTTTCCTGATCGCGGTGATTGCGGCCCTGGCCTACGTGCTGGAACTGCCGGTCAAGGGCGTGCTGGCCACCTCCGGCGCGTTGGCGATCATCGTCGGCCTGGCGTTGCAAAGTACCCTCAGCGACGTGTTCTCCGGGATCGTCCTCAACACCACCAAGCCCTATCAACTGGATGACTACATCTCCATCGACGGCATGGAGGGCAAGGTGACCGACATCGACTGGCGCGCCACCCGCCTGCAGACCTCTCAGGGCTGCATGGCGGTGATTCCCAACTCGTTGGCGGCCAAGGCCAAGATCATCAATTTCAGCAGGCCGAACGACATGTTCGGTATCTCCGTATCCCTGGAAGTGAGTCCCCACGCGAGGCCGAACACGGTGATCGAAGCCTTGGAGCGGGCCATGCAAGGTTGCCGCTTTCTGCTGGAAACACCCTCGCCGAGCGTCGGCCTCAAAAGTGCCAGCAACACCGGTGTGGTCTATGAAATCAGCGGGTTTGTCGCGTCGATGGACGAGAAACGCTCGGTGCGCAATCAGCTGTACGACCTGGCCTACCGGCACTTGCAGGCATCCGGGGTCAACCTGCTGTCGAGCGTGGAACCCAGCCCGCCGATCAACTCGACACGCAAACGGGCGTTGCTGGACAGCTCGCCGATTTTCTCCACCCTGCGTCAGGAAGAGAAAGACACGTTCAGCCAGAACATGACCCTGCAAACCTTTCGCGCCGGGGAGGTGATCCTGGAAGCGGAGGAGGTCAGCGATCACTTGTTCATTATCGAATCCGGCGTGATCTCGGTGACCTTGATGCGCCACGGAACGCCCTACGAATCCGGACGCATGGGGCCGGGGGAGGTGATCGGCGAGGCGGGTATTCTCACCGACAGCGCGCTGCCTGCGCAGTTTACCGCCAAGACATTCTGCGGCCTGTACCGCATCGAAAAGTCCTACCTCAAGCCGTGCCTGGATGCCCGTCACGACATCAACGATGCGATGAAGGCCTTGCTCGATTACCGGCTGCAAAAAGCGAAAATCCTGACTCAGGAGTTGCCGGTGGCGGTAGAGAAAAAGGGCTTTCTGCGGTGGTTGCGCAATCGGGTGTGAAGGAGGCCAGGCAAGCGCGTCCAAGACCCTGACGACGCCAGTGGCCTCCTCGACTTCTGGAATATTGGCTATTTGTGTAGACCAGTCGAGGGACTAACGTAGCGACACACCCACTTGCCCTGGAGCACGTCATGCAATCCCGTATCGATTTCTACACTGCCAGCCCCGACGCCCTCAAGGCGATGATCGCCCTGGAAACCGCAGTGTCGAAGCTGCCGCTGGAAAAAAACCTGATTGAACTGGTCAAGCTGCGCGCTTCGCAGATCAACGGCTGTGCCTTCTGCATCGACATGCACACCGCCGATGCGATCAAGGGTGGCGAAACCCCGCGTCGTCTGTTTGCCGTGACGGCCTGGCGCGAGGCGCCGTTTTTCACCGAGCGTGAACGCGCTGCGCTGCTGTGGACCGAATCCCTGACCCAACTCAGCCTGACCCACGCCCCGGACGAAGACTACGAAGTGGTCAGCGCGCAGTTCACGCCCAAGGAAATGGTCGACCTGACCGTCGCCATCAGCACCATCAACAGCTGGAACCGCCTGGCGGTCGGCTTCCGTAAAACGCCTCAGGCCTGATGTTCAACCAACCGCCGATGCCTCAATGGGCATCGGCACTCGGCGCGGCCGGTGGTTGCACCTTGCGCATCAGGGGCACCATCGCCGTGGCGATGACGAAGCACACCCCGATCATCAGAAACGCGTCGCCATAGGTTTGTGTCTGGGCTTCGCGGTAGGTCAGCAACCAGAGTTGATGCAGGCTGGCGGTGACCCCGGCGTCACCGCTCTGGCCGAGGGCGGCGAAGTTGTTGCCGACCTGGGACAGCCATTGGTTGAGGGCCTCGTTGGTGCTGTTGAGGTTTTCCGCCAGCCGGGTGAAATGCAGGTTGGTGCGGTCGTTGAGGATGGTCGCACACGCCGCGATGCCGATAGCCCCGCCCAGGTTACGCATCAGGTTGAACAAACCCGAGGCATGTTTGAGCCGCGCCGGTGCCAGGCCGCCGAGGGTCAGCGTCACCGCGGGCGGTACCGCCAGTTGCTGGGCAATCCCGCGAAAGGCTTGCGGCAACATCAACTCCCTGGCTCCCCAGTCATGGGTGATCGGGCTGAAATCCCACATCGATAACGCGAACAGCCCGAGGCCGGTCATCATGATCCAGCGCAGGTCGACGCGGTTGGCCAGAAAGGCGTACAGCGGAATCGCCATGATCTGGAACACCCCGGTGGAGAAAACCGCCAGACCAATGTCCAGCGCACCGTAGCCACGCACCCGGCCGAGGAACAGCGGCGTCAGGTAAATGGTGGCGAACAGGCCGATGCCGGTGACGAACGAGAAGAAGCAGCCAAGGGCAAAATTGCGATCCTTCAGGGCGCGCAGATCGACTATCGGATTGGCCACATGCAGGGTCCGGCCGATGAACGCCAGCCCGGCCAGGCCGCTGATCCACGCGGTGGTCAGGATCGTGCGATCGCTGAACCAGTTCCAGCGCGGGCCTTCTTCGAGGGTGTATTCCAGGCAGCCGAGGAACAGTGCCAGAAACACCATGCTCAAGTAATCCGCGCCTTTGAGCAGCGACAGTTCCGGCTGGTCGATTTTCACCAGCATCGGCACGGCCACGGCGACAAAGATGCCGGGAACCAGGTTGATGTAGAACAGCCAGTGCCAGGACGAGATGTCGGTGATCCAGCCACCGATCACCGGCCCCAGTGTCGGTGCCAGGGACGCTACTGCGCCTATGGTCGCGGCGGCGATCACCCGTTGCTTGCCGGTGAAGAACACGAAGGCCGTGGTGAACACCATCGGGATCATCGAACCACCGAGAAAGCCTTGCAGGGCGCGGAAGGCGATCATGCTCTGGATGTTCCAGGCCACGCCGCACAGCAGGCTGGTCAGGGTGAAACCCACCGCCGATGCGCAGAACAGCCAGCGCGTGGAAAACACCCGGGACAACCAGCCTGACAGCGGGATCACGATGATTTCGGCGATCAGGTAACTGGTTTGCACCCACGCGGTTTCGTCGGTGCCGGCGGAGAGTCCGCCGCCGATGTCACGCAACGAGGCCGAGACAATCTGGATATCCAGCAGCGCAATGAACATGCCGATGCACATGCTGGCAAAGGCGAAGACCTTGGTGGCCGTCGCCATGTCCGCGGCATTGAACGGTTGCGCCGGGGCGGCGAGGGCGCGGCTCATGGCGCGCTGGCCACGGCTGGCGCATCAGGCGCCTTGCGCGTGTCCACTTCAGCGGTCACCGACAATCCCGGACGCAGGTGTCCGAGCACACTGTCGGCCGGGTCGAGGTGAATCCGCACCGGCACCCGTTGCACGATCTTGGTGAAGTTGCCGGTGGCGTTTTCCGGTGGCAATACGCTGAATTGCGAACCGCTGGCGGGGGCGAGGCTGTCCAGGTGACCGTGGAACTCCTGCCCCGAGAGCACGTCGGCACGGATCACCACCCGTTGCCCCGGCACCATGTGCGCCAATTGGTCTTCCTTGAAGTTGGCGTCGACCCACAGGCCGCTGGCCGGTACCACCGAGAGCAATTGCGAGCCGGCCTGGGCATAGGCGCCGACCCGTGCCCGACGGTTGCCGATCACGCCGTCAACCGGTGCCTTCAGTTCGGTGTAGCCGACATTCAATTGCGCCAGATCGCGCTCGGCCCTGGCCTGGATCAAGGCGGCCCGGGCTTGTTGTTTCTGGGTGTCGATCACATTCAACTGGCGTTGCGCGGCCAGCAATTCAGCCTGGGCGCGGTTGCTTTGCGCCTGGGCCGTCTTGAACGTGGCGTTGGCGCGCTGGGCGCTTTCCACCGAGACGGCGTTGGTGGACACCAGTTTTTTGTAGCGGGCATCGTCATCCCGCGAACGGGTGGCTTCGGCACCGGCGGCGTCGATGCCGGCGCGGGCCTGGCCGATGACCGCCTGTTGCAGTTGTTCGGTGGCGTCCAGGTTGGCCAGCAGGGCCTCCTGGGCGGCCACTGCGCCTTCGGCCTTGGCCAGGTTGGCACGGTAGTCGCGCGAATCGAGACGGATCAGCACATCGCCGGCCTTGACCTTCTGGTTATCGCTCACCAGCACTTCATCGATATAACCCGCCACCTTTGGCCCGATCACCGTTACGTCACCGCCGATGTAGGCGTCGTCGGTTTCTTCGATGAAACGCCCGGCCGTCCACCAATGCGCGCCATACACCCCGGCCAACACCAACGCTGCTATCCCCATTGTTGGCAGAAGCAGGCGCTTGAGCAGGGGACGTTTTGCCGGTTGCACCGGGGCGTCCAGGTCGGGTTCTACGGTGGACATGCTGGTCATGGAGGGATACCTGTCAGGCGGCGTTTAATTATGATGCATGTAATATGACGTATGTAATATTTTGTGGCAAATGGTTTTTGCTGCCGGTCGTCAGGTGGAGTCCTGGTCAGAAAGACTCATTCATGGTCGGTGTCGAGATGCCGAGGATTCTTGTGCTGTTGTAGGTAGATTCATAGGGCGTTGTGGTCTGCTGCATTATTCGGAAACCCCCTACGCGCTTATTGGAAGCGTCCTATATCAACAATTTTCAACTTCTTGAAAGCTTCCCAGCGCTTCAACGAGGGTGGCAACGAAGCCTCCCCGTCCGCTTCAAAAGCCCAGGGAGGCCTGATTTTGTCCAACGCACTGCGCACCCTCATCGGCCACAACCGCCACACACTCAAGATCGACCAGCTCGACACCCACCTTGACGTCCTCACCTTCGAGGGCCATGAGTACCTTAGCCAACCCTACCTCTACCGTATCGAATTCACCGCCAGCGACCTCGACATCGGCGCGGAAAAATTCATCGGCCAGTACGCCGAGTTCAGCCTGTACGACGCACCGTCCAACGTGCCCGTGTTCGACTGGGAAGTGCCCAGGCCGCCCAAGCCCCTGCGCACCGTCTATGGCCGCATCACCGCCTGCCAGCGCCTGTCCGCCTCAATCGACGAAGCCCGCTACGAAGTCACCCTGCAACCGCGCCTGGCCCTGCTCGATCGCGGCCAGCAGACGCGGATCTATCAGCACCAGTCCGTGCCAGACATCGTCAAAAGCATTCTGCGCGACCGCCATGGTCTCGACACCGGGCACTTTCGCTTCAACCTCAAGCGCGAGTACCCGCCGCGCGAGCAGGTCATGCAGTACCAGGAAAGCGACCTGGCCTTCATCAGCCGGATCCTGGCCGACGTCGGCATCTGGTACCGCTGCATCCAGCACGAAGAGCTCGCCTTCGACGTCGTCGAGTTCTGCGACGACCAGCGCTGCTACCAGTTCGACGTCGAACTGCCGCTGCGCTCGCCGTCGGGCTTCAGCAACAGCGTCGAGGACAGCGTCTGGGCCCTGAAAACCCGCCACCGGGTGGTGGAACAGCAGGTCAGCGTACGCGCCTATCACCCCGACGACAGCCGTGCCTTTCTCGACGGCGAGGTCGACCAGACCCGCGGCGAGCCCGCCACCCACGGCGTGGCCACGACCCGCGGCGTCGCCGACAACACCTACGGCGACGCCTACCACTACGCCGAACCCTACCGCGTGCTCGGCAAGTCCCACCTGCGCGACGAAGACCTGCAAAGCGAAAGCGGCTTTTTCTATGCGCGCCTGCGCCACGAACGCTACCTCAACAACCAGACCCACCTCAGCGGTACCAGCAGCAGCGCCACCCTGGCCCCGGGCCAGGTCCTGACCGTCAGCGGCGACGCCCCCAAGGCCTTCGCCTCCCGGGTGGTGATCACAAAGATCACCA
This sequence comes from Pseudomonas sp. AP3_22 TE3818, assembly GCF_053628995.1. Classification (NCBI taxonomy): domain Bacteria; kingdom Pseudomonadati; phylum Pseudomonadota; class Gammaproteobacteria; order Pseudomonadales; family Pseudomonadaceae; genus Pseudomonas; species Pseudomonas sp. AP3_22 TE3818. Next base: position 2,094,857 of record NZ_JBRJHL010000001.1, read on the forward strand.
CCCGCGCCGCCCGCGACCGCAGCCTGACCTGCGATTTCGAAGCCATGCCCTACGCCTTGCGCCTGTGCTTTCGCCCACCCTTGCTAGCCAAACCACAAATCGCCGGCACCCTGCCAGCGCGCGTTACTCACCCCCAGAGCAACCCCCTGTACACCGAAATCGACATGCAAGGGCGCTACCGGGTCAAATTCCTCTTCGACCGCGACACCTGGCCCGCCGGCCGCGAAAGCAAATGGCTGCGCCAGGCCCGCGCCTACGCCGGCGACACCTACGGCCTGCACCTGCCGCTGATCGCCGGCACCGAAGTGGCCATCGCCTTCGAACAGGGCGATCCGGACAAACCCTACATCGCCCATGCCCTGCACGACGACCAGCACCCCGACCTGGTGACCCAGCGCAATGACCACCGCAACGTGCTGCGCACGCCGGCCAACAACAAGTTGCGCCTGGACGACACCCGGGGGCAGGAGCACGTCAAGCTCAGCACCGAGTATGGCGGCAAGAGCCAACTCAACCTCGGGCATCTGGTGGATGGCCAGCGGAAGAAACGTGGGGAAGGGTTTGAACTGCGTAGCGATGGTCATGGTGCCATTCGTGGCGGCAAGGGCCTGTTCATCAGTGCCGATGCGCAGGCCAAGGCGCAGGGCCCGGTGCTGGACATGGACGCTGCCGTCGGCCGCCTGCAACAGGCCGGCGAACAGCTGCAAAAGCTCTCGGTCGACGCCCAGGCCGCCAATGCCGAACCGGCGGACGTGGCCGCGCAACTCAACCTGCTGCGCCAGGACCTCGAACAGCTCAAGTCCCAGGTCCTGCTGCTCAGCGCCCCGCAAGGTATCGCCCTGACCAGCGGGAAGCACCTGCAACTGGCGGCGCAAGACAACCTGATGCTCAACGCCGGCGGCGAAGCCGACCTCAGCGTGGTCAAGCGCCTGTTCATTGGCGTCGGCCAAGGCCTGAGCCTGTTCGTGCGCAAGCTGGGGATCAAGCTGATCGCCAATCAGGGGCCGATAAGCGTCCAAGCGCAAAACGACCAGCTGGAACTGATCGCCCGGCATGGCCTGGAGATCACCAGCACCGAGGACGAAGTCCGCATCACCGCCAAGAAAAAAATCATCCTCAACGGCGGTGGTAGCTATTTCAGCCTGGATGAGGGCGGTATCGAATCCGGTACGAGGGGCGACCACAACATCAAAGCCGCAAATTTCGAGTACAGCGGCCCAGCCAGGCAAACGCCGGAAATGCCCACGCTTTCCAGGCTATCCGAGCACCAAACCAAGTCTGTGAGACTGTCGGATTTCTCTGCCTGATCCCTTTGCATAACAAGGAGCGACACTCAACATGGCCAGTTTGCTTGCCCGACTTTTCGGACTTCACCGCAACCACAGGGACGCGCGATTCGATCGGCCGAGCGCGCCGATCATCCTGCCGACGCGCGATACCCGGCCCATCCACACGCCACCGCCATCCGAGACGCCAGCGCCGCTGAAGAACTGGTGCCATCCGTTCAAGGACACACAAGGCCCGCTGGCACAACTGACCCACCTGGCCAGCGCTGCGGCCGGTTACTATCCGATCGGTCGCAGCGGGCTGTTTCACGGCGGCGTGCATTTCGACAGTGGCACCGGCATCCCCCAGGAACAAGCGGTGCATTGCCTGGCCGACGGTGAAGTGGTGGCCTTCCGCGTCGATACGCACTCGCCCAAGACGCGCTACTTCATCGACACCCTCACCGTCGACAAACCCTTCGCGCGCAATTTCGTGCTGGTGCGGCACCGCTTGCAGCCCCCGAAAATCCAGGGCAGTGCGGATACGCCACCGAGCCTGACTTTCTACAGCCTGTACATGCACCTGCGGGACTGGGCGAAATACCATCAAGACTCCACCCTCCCACGTCCGGCCTACTGGCCGCAAAGCACGGCCCTGCGCGTCAAGCAGACGGTGAACGACGTCCTTGCGGGCCAGCCAGAGCCGGGCCTGAACGTGCGTCATGAAGACGGAGGCAAGGTGATCGACCTCCTGCCGCGCGGTGCAGTGGTGACGGTCATCGGCAAATGGCGTTACCGCATGCTGGAAGACCGTCTCGGCCCCGCCAAACTCGTCAAAGCCGATGGTTCGCTGGCGGGCTACATCGCCGCCAGCATTCTGCAGCCGGTTGGAGGCAACCAGCACCGCATCAAGTCGTCGAAAGAGTGGGTCCGCGTTCGCGCCGAACCGAAAGATCCGTGCGAGATTCTGATGAAACTGCCGACCGGCACCGTCGTCACGGTCAGTGGCGAGGGCCCGTTCCGCAAGCTGGAACGGGTCAACCAGTATGTGCATTTCAACTCGCTGGAAAGCCTGCAGGAACCGCAGGCGGTAGATCGGATCGTGGTGCTCGAGCAGCCGGTGCCGATCAAGGCTGGGGACCTGATCGGTCACCTTGGCGATTATCAGGACAGCGGCGCGGACCGGTCCGAACAGAAGCTGCACCTGGAAGTGTTCAGTGGCGATGACATCGATGAGTTCTTCGAGGACAGCCGCGCCTGGGCCCAGCGCCTGCCGGACAAGGACAAGACCTGGCTGAAGCTTGCCAGGGGCACGCCCGTGGCGGCGCATCAGGATCACATTAGCGCCAGCCTTTTGCCCATCTGGAGCAGCGACAACCCCTGCAGTGATGCCGACCTGCTGGTGCCCAAGAGCTTGCTGGATGGCTTGCCGCCCGAGCGGAAAATTCGGGTGCCTACTGGTGCCAGCGGGAAAACCTACAACTGGTACCGTCTCGATGGCCTGCTTCATGACGCGGACGACAAGCTGCTCAACGGCTGGGTGCGTGAGGAAGTCGGCGTCACGCCCTGGCTCAGCCCCTGGTCGTGGGAAGGCTATGAAGTCATTTTCGACTACAGCCTGCCGAAACACGCCATGGCTTCATTTTTCAGCGCCGTTAATCGCTTCAGCGACGCTCAGCACGAGCGCTTTAGCCACCTGGCGGAGAAAGACCAAAAGGGCCGAATGAAGATCCGGCTGTGCGACATCATCCACCGCAACTGCGACGGCAAAATGACCGCCGACGAACTGCAAGCGGCCCTGCGCCTGCCCGCCAAGGCACAGGCGATCTCGCAGCTGGTCCTGCGTAAGGAAAGCGAGTGGTTTTACCAGGAGCAAAAGTGGGATGCATTGGATGAACTGCTCGGCCATAGCGGCTCGACGCCGCACTTGAACTGGGTGGCAGAGAAGCAGCGGATCGAGCAGATGAGTTGGTGGGGGGAAGTGGCAGAGAAAGTGGGATTACCGTCTTGGGGGCGGCCTTATCATTTTCATCCGGTGGGGTTGCTTGGTCATTTCTCAATAATTGGCGAATTAATTAATGTGGAGGACTTTTTGCAGCAGTACGGACAAATACATACCCTTTTCTTTTCAGGGACGCCTGCGCTTACGGCAGGGTCAAAAAGTAATTTGAGGAAGCTAATAAGCGCTATAAATAGCTACTATAAATCTGCCTCTCAGAGTGCAAACCTTTACGAGATTTCCTATATGCTGGCGACTGTCAGGCATGAAACGTATTATTATTTGACAGGCGAGTTTTTTAGCGAGAAGCCGGAAATTGGAGAGTATTCCTATTTTGATAAATATGACCCTGTTCTTGCGCCAACCGAAAAACTTAGGGTAGCCGCTAGGAATAATGGAAATACCGAAGAAGGTGACGGGTACAAATATAGAGGTCGCGGCTGTGTGCATCTGACATGGAAAAATAATTATCGAAAATTCTCAAATTTGCTTTCATTTGATTTTGTTTCAAATCCTGACGCAGCGGGAAGATTTGAATACTCCATACCTATAATGATCGTCGGCATGAGCAAGGGTTTATTTACAGGAAAGAAAATGAGTGACTACCTAAATAAAAATGGAGTTGACTACCTGTCCGCTAGGCGAATTATAAATGGTACTGACAAGCAAGAGCTTATAGCCTCGTATGCAGAAAAATTTGAGCTAATTCTCAAGAGGACTTCTCGATTGTCAACGGAGTTTTAAAGAAATGACGCGAAGCTTATTGGTATTAATTTCCAGCATCTTAATGTTTTTTGATTCTAAAGCAATTGCGGGGGAAATTTTAAACGGGTTTGAGGATGGTAGCATAATATTGCGTGATGTCCACGGTGAAACGATTTATCACAATATCACCGGATTTGAATATAATGTTGATCGCAGCTTAATAGAAATTAATGGACTCCCTGCATTGCTCGTTCTTTCTAGGGATAACTTTTATTTTACGCTACTGGCAAAGGGCCGGGAAGCAGTAATTGACTGTGTCTATTCAGATGGGCGAAACAGCTACAATGGCGCCAGAATGACCACTGGAATGTGCGAATTAAACACTCCGCTTGATGAGGGTTATGTTGAGCTTGCGGAGAAGCTTTCAAATAGCTGGTGGTCTTCTATTTATTCATTCGATACACAGCCTATGTTGAAGGATGGCTTGGCGACCAGTTTCTTGCTTGGAGTTATTGGTGATTATGAAATTTATGATAAATACACATCAAGGAGTACGCTCGAAAATGCGTCACCACAAAAATATGTAAAAGGTCCTCTTGGTTGTTTTGACTTCGGATCTACTGTTGTCTTTCTGGTTTTTACCGGTGGAGACAATTTGAAGCCAAAGTATCTCGATATCCTTCAATCTATAGAGCCTATTATTTTGCAGAGATTAGATGGGAGTGATTTAAAAAAAATCGCTATTGATAAATGTTTGTAGGGCGGATATTGCCGTTCTCATTGAATGTCATCTTCGACAATAGCCTGCTCAAACACGCCATGGCCTCTTTTTTCAGCGCCGTCAATCGCTTCAGCGACGCTCAGCACGAGCGCTTTTGCCACCGTCAGAGGAAGCTACGGGACGCTTAATTGGAGTGCGGTAGACGGTAAGATTCAGGATGTCTTAATTGATCTTATTTATAGAGGCGATTACGGAACCAATACGAGGACATTCATCCAGAAGCCTTTTGTAGAAAATAACTTCAGCGCCATTAAGGAGGTAATTTCAAGCAAAAACTATTGGGCGACTGTTCCAGATGACCGCTTCAAAAGACGTGCGGAGTTTTTGAAATGAATAAAACGTATTTTTTACTTTTTGCACTGGTTTTTGCAAATCAAGCTATCGCCAAGGACTTTGACTACAGAAACGTAGCTATGGCGGGAACCGGTAGCGTTGGTGATCTTTTTATTCGATATCTGCTTCCGCTGAATGAGTCTTGTTTGTTCATTCAAAATCTTGTTCCTGGAAAATTGGGAGAAGTTTCGGAGCAGAAAGAAATATGTTCATTAGACGGAAAAAAATTTGATGGCGACTTTGCGGCAGTAGACTTCAAGGAAGGTTTGTTCAAGGGTGGAAGACTTCTTTTTGAAATCGGAGTCACTCCGTTTGAGCCTGTGGGCGAAATTATTATGTCCTGCGAAGTAATATTTTTTCACGAACTGGCAGACCACCTTTCCTGTAAGAAAAAAGAAAATTCTAAAGAGGATTAGCGTACATGCAAATCCTACCGAGACAAATTATGAGTAAATTGCTTGGTATCATGTTTTTGGCATTCTCGTCTTTTTTCAAGTTTACCAACATTGCAGGCAAGGCTGCTCGGAAGAGAAGTGGACGGAAAAAGAGAACTGTTAGATCTGGAGATAACTGGTGCTGAAATTGAATGGCTCTATCGCAGTACGAAGTGCGTTATTTGCGACAAGTAGTCTTTTTGTTGGTTTTGCTAATGGTAGCGAGTTCCATGCGGAAACAAGTGGAGGATCCCAAGAGTATTCCGCTTGTATTGACGAGGCCAAAGCGATTCACCCAAAAATAGTTTTATGTGTGCAATCGGAAATAGGGAGGCAAAAGAAAAGTATTGAAATTAATATTGATGCTGCAAGCAAAGATCCTTCGGCGAAGGAGCTAGTTGCAACGATCACTAAGAGTAATCAGCTATGGGTGTCGTACATTAAAAAACTGTGCGACACATATATTAAGCTGGGGGGGCAGAGAGGAGAGCTCCTGTCAGAGAGCTGTATTCTAAATGAGGTGGCTCATAGAAAATTGTTTGTGGAAAATATTTTAAAAGAGGCTGGTATCTAGATTTATGATCATAATAAATTTTAAAGTTTGGTGGGTGCGCTTCAAGTTAATGGCGAATTCCTTAAGTCCTGTAAAGGCTAGTCGCACTAAACAAAAACAAACATGAATAGAAAAATTTCTTAGGGATAAAACATGAAAAGCATCATCCGTATCGGTGACAAAACAACCGGTGGCGGCACCGTTCTCTCAGGTTCGGCCGCGATGAAATTTACCGGTATCGGGGTAGCTCGCGAGGGCGATCCGGTGTTGTGCCCGACTGCCGGCCATGGCCGCACAGTGATTGCCGAGGGACATCCTACGTTTAAAGACAACGGTATTCCGGTCGCCTTTGACGGTCATTTATGCGCCTGTGGTTGTGCATTGATTTCCTCATTGCCTGAAGCAGGGGCGAGGTAGACATGCCGGTCAAACTGGATACGGTGCCTGCTCTTGCGATGCGACCTGCACGGCCTCGCATCTGGCTTTGGCTCGTCTTGTTGTTACTGAGTTTGCTGCTGGGCGTGGGCGCGACTTTATTGTTCAGCGATGAACCTTTGCGCCAACAACCTGCTGATTTTTTTAGCTTTGCTTTTGGTCTTCCATTCCTGGCTTGGTGTGTGTTGGGTTTCGGACGAGTGCTGTTGCACATCGGCGAACAATCTGCTGCCGATGGATGGGATGAAGCCCGCGAGGAAGACATGGTCCGCAGGATCCGTCGGGGGCGGCGCTCTCAGCAAGTTTTGGGGGTGAATTTGTACACCTCGCTGCAAGCTCCAACAGATGAGCAAACGACCGGACTTGAAGCGTTCCCGAGAGGGATTGAGGTTAAGGCGCAAACGCCCAGTATGGGCGGTGCAGCAGTGAGTCACAGCCGATTGTTTAAAGATTCGGGTGAAGATCCGGAAGCGGTATTACTGACTCTACTAAGGCAGGGGCTTGCCGATCTGGTACCTATCCTTAAGCAATTGTCTGACGATAAGCCTTTGGCCCTGTTACTTGAGGTCGATTGCAAGTTGCCAGAGGAGCAATGGCGCTTTGCATGGCAAAGGATATGGCGAGAGTCCGGCATCCGCCAATCGACGGTAGCTGTCGAGGGCAGTGGATTGGCTGCTGTAGATCAATGGCTCGATCAGCGCATTGGTGATCAGGCTTTGTTGCTGGTGTTGGCCGTGCATGTTTCCCCTGAACAACCCGAAGGCACGGCAACAGCGGCCGTGAGTTTGTTGTTGGGCAATCGTCTGACGCAAAACACTTTGGCACCGATCGCCTACCTTCATCGCCCTGAGCAGGAACGCGAGCCCACTTACACCGATCTGCTCTACGCCACGCGTCAGGCCCTCGACTGGGTGCCTCTGCAAGCGCAGGCGGTCGAACGGGTCTGGCGGGCGGGGATCGATGCGCAACGTCATGCCGCTATCGCCACCGTGTTGAGGGAGGTGCCCATGCCAGTCCAGCTGCCACAGGGTGTGTGCAACCTCGATGCGTTGCTCAGGCAACCGGGGAAAGCCTCCCCCTGGCTGGCCATTGCTGCCGCTGCGTATACGGTTGAGCGCGGCGCTGGGCCGCAATTCATTTTCAGTGGTGGTGGCGCTGCCACGGCCGGGCTTTGGAGCACGGTGCTGATGCCGGTGTCTCCACTTTCGATATAGGAAGTCTCGAATGCAGTTTCGACGCTCTGTAGGGATCGGTGTGCTGATCGGTGGGATGTTGCTCACCGGTCTGGTCTTGGGGGGAGTGCTCTGGCTCCATCCCGAATGGCTGGGGATTGCCGCCGGCAGTGACCGGCACAGGATCTGGCTGGCGGTGACATCGGTCCTCACCCTCGGGGTGATGTTTCGGGGTGGCTACCATTGGCTGGGGCGTCAACTGGGGCGCGCCGATTATCTTCAGCTCGAGGGGGATGATGCTCGCCAGGCTGCGCCAGTCTCCCTCGAGGAGTCTGTCGAGTCCCAGGTGGCACGAACCATCACGGCGATCAATGAGCACCTGCGCGAGCAACACGGCCTGCTCTGGCGGTTCAAGGTTCGTGTGTTCCTGGTCGTCGGCGAACCCGAGCAGATCAACGCCATCGCCCCCGACTTGGCCAAGCATCATTGGCTGGAAGGTCACGACATCGTCCTGCTCTGGGGCGGCAGTACGCAAACTGTTGCCAGCGACAGGGTACTGAACCTGTGCCAATGGCTGAGCCGCTGGCGTGCCCTCGACGGCGTCATCTGGGCCCTCAACAAACCACAAAGCGCCGACCCTCGCGCCATGGACCACGGCGTACGCCACCTGCAAGCCCTGGCACGCAAGCTGCGCTGGCAGCTACCGCTGCACTTGTGGCAGGTCTGCGACAGCCAGTGGAAACAGGACCGGCGCCCGACCCATCCGGTCGGTTGCCTTTTGCCCATCCCCGTGACGCCGCAGGCGGTGGAAGGGGCTCTGGACAACCTGGTACAACCCCTGCGCAACGCCGGCTGGGGGCAGATGCAAGACTCGATGGGTAACGATTTTCTGGTGCGCCTGGCCCGCGATCTGCAGGTCGAGGGCATTGCCCGCTGGCGTCAGGCGTTGGCGCCGATGTTCCGTATCTTTGCCCGGAGCGTGCCGTTGCGCGGTTTGTGGTTCAGCCTGCCGTTGCCGGGCGGCGCGGAAGATGCCGGGCGTCTGTGGCATGTTACGCCGCCTTGGGAGGGCGTGCTCGGCGACAAAGCCGTGCACCGTCGCCGTCTGGGCTGGAGCGCCGTGCGCATCGGCTACGCAGCGGTGCTGGCTCTGGCAGTGATCTGGGGCGCTGGCCTGCTGCTGTCGTTCGCTACCAACCGCGTGCAGATCGCGCAGGTGCAGACCGTGTTGACCACCCTCGAACAATCGCAAAGCGCTGATGAGCAATTCCTGGCGTTCAACGAACTGGTCCGCGAACTCGCTCGCCTGGATTACCGCGCCGAGCACGGCACACCGTGGTATCAGCGTTTTGGCCTGAATCAAAACGATGCGCTGCTGGCCATGCTGTGGCCGCGTTACGTCGAGGCCAACAATCGCTTGCTGCGCGATCCGGCGGTGGCCCACTTGCAGGCGCGGCTCGACGCGCTGGTCACACTGCCGCCGGACAGCCCCGAGCGCAGCAAGCGTGCCGGTGTGGCCTACGCGCAACTCAAGGCCTACCTGATGCTGGCGCGCCCGGAAAAAACCGACGCGGCGTTCCTGGCCCAGGCCCTGACCGACGCCGAGCCGCAACGCGCCGGGTTCTCGCCGGGACTCTGGCAGGGCCTGGCCCCCACCTTGTGGCAGTTCTATGCCGAGCAACTGTCGGCCCATCCGGCCTGGCGCATCGAAGCCGACCCGCGACTGGTGGCCCAGGCCCGTCAAGTGCTGCTTGGCCAGTTGGGCCAGCGCAATGGCGAAGCCAGCCTGTACCGCAAAATCCTCGATGACGCGGCCAACCATTATCCGGCGCTGAGCCTGCCACAGATGGTCGGCGACACCGAGGCAGCGGCGCTGTTCGTCACATCGGCCGAAGTGCCCGGCGTGTTCACTCGTCAGGCCTGGGAAGGCCAGGTGCGTCCGGCCATCGCCGCCATCGCCGAGGCCCGTCGCGAAGAAATCGACTGGGTGCTCAGCGACAATCCCGCCAGTCTCGCTGTCGAATTGAGCCCGGAGCTACTGCGCGAGCGTCTGACCGAACGCTACTTCCAGGACTACGCCAACGCCTGGCTGGACTTCCTCAACCACCTGCGCTGGCAACCGGTCGACAGCCTGGGCGAGGTGATCGATCAACTGGCGCTGATGAGCGACGTGCGCCAGTCGCCGCTGATCGCGCTGATGAACACCTTGGCCTGGCAGGGGCAGGCCGGCATGCGCGGCCAGGCCCTGGGCGATTCGTTGATCAAGTCGGCGCAGAAGCTGATCGCCCAGGACAGCGTGCCGCCGATCGAGCAGTCGCTCAGTGGTCCGGGCGGTCCGCTGGACGCCACCTTCGGGCCGTTGCTGAGCCTGTTGGGCAAGGACGCCGAGCGCACCAACGACAGCGAGCGCCTGAGCCTGCAAGCCTTCCTCAACCGGGTCACGCGGGTGCGCCTGAAGCTGCAACAAGTGAGCAACGCGCCGAACCCGCAGGCCATGACTCAGGCCCTGGCGCAGAGCGTGTTCCAGGGCCACAGCGTCGACCTCACCGACACCCGGGCCTACGGCAGCCTGCTCGCCGCCAGCCTCGGTGCCGAGTGGGACGGGATCGGCCAGACCCTGTTCGTGCAGCCGCTGGAGCAGGCCTGGCAACGGGTGCTGCAACCCTCGACGGCGGGCCTCAACAGCCAGTGGCAGCGGGCGATCGTCAAGGACTGGCAGGGCGCGTTTGCCGGGCGCTACCCCTTTGCTGCCACCGGCAGTGACGCCTCGCTGCCGATGCTCGGGCAGATGATCCGCGCCGACGCCGGGCGCATCGACCAGTTCCTCCAGCAGCAATTGGGCGGTGTGCTGCGCAAGGAAGGCAGCCGCTGGGTGGCCGACGCGCGGCACAGCCAGGGTCTGCACTTCAACCCGAAGTTCCTGACGGCGATCAACCAGCTCAGCCACCTCGCCGACGTGCTCTACACCGACGGCGGCATGGGCCTGAGTTTCGAGCTGCGCGGCAAGCCGGTGCGCGACGTGGTGCAGACCACCTTCATCCTCAACGGCGAAAAGCATGAGTACTTCAACCAGAAGGAACGCTGGCAGCGCTTCAGCTGGCCGGGCTTCAGCCAGCATCCGGGCACGCGTTTGTTGTGGATCAGTGTGCTGGCCAATGAACGGCTGTTCGGCGACTACGAAGGCACCTGGGGGCTGATCCGCCTGCTGGAACAAGCGAAAGTCACCGCGCTGAACGACACCGACAGCCAGTACCGCGTGCAGCTCAGGGCACCTGATGGCCTCGACCTGACCTGGCACCTGCGCACCGAACTGGGCGCAGGGCCACTGGCGTTGCTCAAGTTGCGCGGCTTTGAATTGCCGGCGCAGATCTTTCTGGACAAGGGGGAAAAGGCGCCGCTTTGATTTCGATTGGTGGCAGCCGGTTTGCGGCGAAGCCGGTGATGTGGAGGGTAGCGATCTCATCAGTCACTGGCCGCGCGGAACGGCTGCGTGTTCTGGGGGCTAATCCAGGGCGCGGATTGACGAAATGCGACTTGTTGGCGGGTAAATACATCAAGGAGAAATGCGGGGGTTGCGGTCCGTAGGAGCCGGCTTGCTGGCGATGGGGGCCTCAGGGTCGGGGGGGCCTTGAGGTCGTCATCGCTGGCAAGCCAGCTCCTACAGTTTTGCGTAAGGCAGGGTGATTACACGCGTTCGAAAATCGCCGCAATCCCCTGGCCGCCACCGATGCACATGGTCACCAGCGCGTAACGGCCGCCGGTGCGGTGCAGTTCGTGGATGGCCTTGGTGGCGATGATTGCGCCGGTCGCGCCCACCGGGTGGCCCAGGGCGATGCCCGAACCGTTCGGGTTGACCTTGGCCGGGTCGAGGTCCAGTTCCTGGCTGACGGCGCAGGCCTGGGCGGCGAAGGCGATGTTGGCTTCGATCACGTCCAGGTCGGCGACGGTCAGGCCGGCGCGCTTGAGCGCCAGGCGGGTGGCCGGGATTGGGCCCAGGCCCATGAATTCCGGTTCGACGCCGGCGTGGGCGTAGCTGACCAGGCGGGCCAGTGGCTTCAGGCTGTTGGCCTGGACCGCGTTGCCGCTGGCCATGACCAGCGCGGCGGCGCCGTCGTTGAGGCCCGAGGCGTTGCCGGCGGTGACCGAACCGTCCTTCTTGAACGCCGGCTTCATGGCTGCCAGTTGTTCCAGGGACGTGGCGCGCGGGTGTTCGTCGACGCTGAACAGTTTGACGCCTTTGCGATCCTGGATTTCCACGGTCGCGATCTGCTCGCTGAAGTAGCCGTTGGCAATCGCGTGGGCCGCGCGATTCTGGTCTTCCAGGGCCAGGGCGTCCTGCATTTCGCGGGTGATGCCGTTGCGCGCGGCGACGTTTTCGGCGGTGATGCCCATGTGGATGCCATGGAAGGGGTCATGCAGGATGCCGAGCATGTAGTCGATCACCTGGGCGTCGCCCATGCGCGAACCCCAACGGGCGGACGGCATCAGGTACGGGCCGCGGCTCATGGATTCGGCACCGGCGCCGACGACGATGTCGGCATCGCCGAGCATCAGGGTCTGGGCGGCGTTGATGATCGCTTGCAGGCCCGAACCGCACAGGCGGTTGACGTTGTAGGCCGGGGTTTCCTTCGGGATGCCGGCGTTGATCGCCGCGACGCGGGAGATGTAGGCGTCGCGGGTATCGGTCGGGATCACGTTGCCCATCACCAGATGGCCAACGAGCGCCGGGTCCACGGCGGCTCGTTCCAGGGCGGCTTTCACGGCCGTGGTCGCGAGGTCGGCCAGGGGCACGTCCTTGAGCGAACCGCCGAACGTACCGATGGCGGTACGGGCGGCGCTGACGACGTAGATTTCCGGAGTGTTCATGGCTGGTTTCCTTTCGGTGGATTCTTGTCTGTACTGCGATTGAGCAGGGCGTTCAAGGCGTTTTTCGCCTCGTCGGTATTCAGGCGCTGGATGAACAGCGTGTTTTCTTCGCGCAGGGTGGCTTCCAGTTCCGGCAACGTCGCCTGTTTCATCAACTGCCGGGACTGGCGCAAGGCCTCCTGGGGCAGGGCCAAAAAGCGCTGGGCGATTTTTCTGGCCGCTGCCAGGCATTGCTCGCCGTCATCGAAGGCTTCGTTGGCGATGCCCCAGTTCACCGCGTCGTTGCCGTCCAGGCCGTTGCCCAGCAGGAGCAGGCTCGCGGCGCGGGCGTGACCGAGCCGGCGTGGCAGCAACAGGCTGGCACCGAACTCGGGGCACAGGCCGATGTTGACGAACGGCATGCGCAGCTTGGCGTTGCGGGTGACCAGCACCTGGTCGCAATGCAGCAGCAAGGTGGTGCCGATGCCGATGGCCGCCCCGCAGACTGCCGCGATCAGCGGCTTTTGCAGGCGCGTGACGACTTTCATCAGGCGGAACGCCGGGGCGTCCAGATGCGTCGGCGGATGCTGGAGGAAATCCACCAGGTCATTGCCACTGGTGAAGCAGGCCGGGCCGCCGGTGAGGATGATCACGCCGGTCTGCGGGTCTTCGTCGGCGGCCAGCAACAGGTCGGCCAGTTGCGTGTACATGGCGTTGTTCAGCGCATTGAGCTTGTCCGGGCGGTCGATGGTCAGCGTCAACACGCCGTCGCGTTGCTCGTGTTTGATCAATTCTGTCATCGCAGGCTCCGCAGGGTCGGTTCAGGCTGCCACTTTAAGCGCCGGACAAATCCCGATCTATGGCAAAACGGGTCAACTGCGCTGCCGCTTTTTGCCATGCCGGTGTGCCAAAAAACGACACACACCCATTCGGGGTATGGTTCCGCCCGGCCAATCGACCAATAGTGGAGGCATCCGCTCATCCAGAGCCGAACTCGCTATAAGGTGCATTTGCTATGGGCAAGACACTGCTTAAGGTGATTTCCAGTCTGTTTGTTGTACCGCTGACCTTTCATGCCTACGCCGCACAAGTGGACGACAGTAATACGCTGCGGCTGTACAACTGGGCGGATTACATCGGTGAAAAAACCATCGCCGACTTCGAAAAGGCCACCGGAATCAAGGTGGTCTACGACACCTTCGACTCTTATGAAACGGTGCAGGCCAAGTTGCTCACCGGCCATTCCGGTTATGACCTGATCGTGTTGAACGCCTCGCTCGCGCCACCCCTGATCAAGGCCAAGGTGTTCCAGCCGCTGGACAAAAAACAGCTGCCGGGCTGGACCAACCTCGACCCGCAAGTCCTTGAGGATCTGCAAGGCTACGACCCCGGCACCCAGTACTCGGCGCCCTACACCTGGGGCAGCAACGGCGTGACCTACAACGTCGACAAGATCAAGGAGCGCATGCCGGACGCGCCGATCGGTTCGCTGGCGATGATCTTCGATCCGAAGATCGTCTCGCGCTTCGCCGACTGTGGCGTGACCCTGCTCGATGCGCCAACCGAAGTCATCCCCATGGCCTTGACGTATCTGGGGCGCGATCCGAGAAGCGCCGCGCCGGAGGATTTGAAGGCCGCCCAGGAGTTGCTGTTGTCGGTGCGGCCCTACATCCGCAAATTTGACTCGGTCAATTACCTGACCAGCCTGCCTAACGGCGATGTGTGCATGGCCATGACCTGGTCCGGCGATTACGCCACGGCCATGGCCCGCGCGGCAGAAGCCAAGAAGCAGATCAACCTGGCGTACTTCATCCCCAAGGAAGGCTCGCTCATCTGGTTCGACAACCTGTACATCCCGGCCGATGCGACGCACGTCGCCAATGCGCACAAATTCCTGGAATACCTGATGCAGCCGCAGGTGATGGCGGATGTGAGTGACTACATCAATTACGCCAACAGTAACGCGGCGGCCACGCCCCTGTTGAACGCCGAAGTACGCGACAACCCGGCGATCTACCCCGATGCACAGACCCGCAAGCGCCTGTTCCCGCAGAAGACCCAGGACGCCAAGGACATGCGGGCGATTACCCGGGTCTGGAGCACCGTGAAAAGCGGCATCTGATTTGTTCGATCGTGAGTCATTTCGGTTAGAGGTTTATTTATGGCGACGCCAACACGCAGTGTTTTTTCCCCAGCGGACGAGTCCCGGCTGGTCAAGGCCGACAAGGCCCATCACATGCACGGCTACCACATGTTCGACGAACACGCCGAGCAAGGCTCGTTGAACATCGTTGCCGGCGATGGCGCCTACATCTACGACACCCAGGGCAACCGCTTTCTCGATGCGGTGGGCGGCATGTGGTGCACCAACATCGGCCTGGGCCGCGAGGAAATGGCCGAGGCCATCGCCGACCAGGTGCGCCAGCTGGCCTATTCGAACCCGTTTTCCGACATGTCGAACAACGTTGCCATCCAGCTGTGCGAAAAACTCGCCAGCCTGGCCCCCGGCGACCTCGACCATGTGTTCCTGACCACCGGCGGCTCCACCGCCGTGGACACCGCTTACCGGCTGATCCAGTACTACCAGAACTGCCGTGGCAAGCCGGAAAAGAAACACGTCATCGCCCGGTTCAACGCCTATCACGGCTCCACCACCCTGACCATGTCGATCGGCAACAAGGCCGCCGACCGGGTGCCGGAGTTCGATTACGCCAACCCGCTGATCCACCACGTCTCCAACCCCAACCCGTACCGCGCGCCGGACGGCATGGACGAGGCGCAGTTCCTCGAGTTCCTGGTCAAGGAATTCGAAGACAAGATCCTGTCGATTGGCGCGAACAAGGTCGCCGCTTTCTTTGCCGAACCGATCATGGGCTCGGGCGGGGTGATCATTCCGCCCCGGGGCTACCTCAAACGCATGTGGGACGTCTGCCAGCGCTACGACATCCTGTTCGTCGCCGACGAAGTGGTGACCTCGTTCGGGCGCCTCGGCAAGTTCTTCGCTTCCCGGGATGTGTTCGACGTGCAGCCCGACATCATCACCACCGCCAAGGGCCTGACCTCGGCTTACCTGCCGCTGGGCGCGTGCATCTTTTCCGAGCGCATCTGGAAGGTCATCGCCGAGCCGGGCAAGGGCCGCTGCTTCACCCACGGCTTCACCTACAGCGGCCACCCGGTGTGCTGCACGGCGGCGCTGAAGAACATCGAAATCATCGAGCGGGAAAACCTGTTGGCCCATGTCGACACGGTGGGCGCTTATCTGGAAGAGCGCCTGGCCACCCTGCGCGACTTGCCGCTGGTGGGGGATGTGCGCTGCCAGAAACTCATGGCCTGCGTGGAGTTCGTCGCCGATAAACACACCAAGGCACTGTTCCCCGACGAGATCAACATCGGCGAGAAGATCCACGTGCGGGCACAGGCCCGGGGGTTGCTGGTGCGGCCGATCATGCACCTCAACGTGATGTCGCCACCGTTGATCCTGACGTTTGCCCAGGTCGATGAAATCGTCGAGACCTTGCGCGATTGCATTCTGGAAGTGGCGGCCGAGCTTGAGCAGAGCGGCCAGTATTTCGGCCAATGAACTCGCTGAACAGGCTATTACCAAGGGCTTGCGCACCCGCTAGACTGCGGGGCATGAGCAAACCAGACGACGATACGCTGATCGCGATGCCCTTCGGGGCGTTGCACAAATGGCATGGGGGAATGCGCGAGGCATTCGCCCATGTCGATGAGCCTGACGCCCTGCAGTACCTGGCGTCAGCGTTGGCGCAGCTGGTGTCCGTCGAGTCGATGATGATCAGCCTGGAGCGCAAGGACCGCGCGCCCCAGCTGCTGCATCAGCGCGGGATTGCCCAGGAGTATCAGGTCTCGATTCTTGAGCGCTATTTTTCCGGGGGCTATTTGCTCGACCCGTTCTGCCTGGCGGTGGAGCAGGGGTTGGCGCAAGGCTTCTATCACCTGGAGGAAATCGCCCCGGACAACTTCTTCGACAGTGACTATTACAAATCCTATTACCTGAAGGCGGGCTGTTCGGAAGACAGCTACTACATCGTCGATACCGGCAATGACACGAAGATTTCGGTCAGCCTCTATCAGGGTTTCGGCGGTGAGTGTCTGAGCGACGAACAGTTGAACCTGCTGCGCGCCGTCGAACCGCTGGTGCGTGAGTTCATCAGCGAGTTCAGCCAGCGTGGACTGCTGCGCAGTGCCGGGATCGAGCGTGATGACGAGCAAGGCCTGCGCGATGATCTCAAGCATCGGGTACAGGCGGCGTTCGAGAACTTTGGTTGTGAATTGCTGACCGAACGCGAGCGGGAAGTGGCGCACATGGTGTTGCGCGGGCATTCAGTGAAATCCACGGCCAGCCAGATGAACATCTCGCCGGAAACCGTACGCATGCACCGCAAGAACCTGTACCTGAAACTGGAGGTGGGGTCGCAGTCGGAGTTGTTTGCGTTGTTTATCGAGTGGTTGCGCAAGCATTAAGTCCGGCAATGCAGATCACAAAATCCGTGGCCAACCAGCAAACTTGTAGGAGCCGGCTTGCCGGCGATGGCGGCCTGTCAGTCGGGACCGTGGTCGCTGACACATCGCGATCGCCGGCAAGCCGGCTCCTACAGGGCGATGGTCAGTCTTCGCGTTTTACGACCAAGGTCAAAATGTCATAACTGGCCACCAGTTCACCCAACTGGTTGGTCACTTCCACATCCCACGCCACCACCCCTTGCGGAATCCCCTGCGGGCTCTTCTTGCCCTGGTCGATCTTGCGTTTGCAGGTCAGGCGCGCCTGGATGGTGTCGCCGATGCCCACCGGGTTGATGAAGCGCAGGGTGTCCAGGCCGTAGTTGGCCAGCACCGGGCCGACGCCGGGGGATACGAACAACCCGGCCGCTGCCGACAGTACGAAGTAACCGTGGGCGATGCGCTTGCCGAATTGCGATTCCTTGGCCGCGATGTCGTCGAAGTGCATGTAGAAGTGGTCGCCCGACAGGCAGCCGAAGTTCACCAGGTCCGCTTCGGTGACGGTGCGGCGATGGGTCAGCAGCGACTCGCCGATCTGCAGGTCCTGGAAGTAGCGACGGAACGGATGCACATCGGTTTCGATGACTTTGGCGCCACGCACGAATTCGCCGGTGACCGCTGCCAGCATGGTCGGCGAACCTTGCACCGCCGCCCGTTGCAGATAGTGCTTCACCGCGCGCAAACCGCCGAGTTCTTCACCGCCGCCGGCACGACCCGGTCCGCCGTGCTTGAGCTGCGGCAGCGGCGAACCGTGGCCGGTGGATTCACCGGCGCAATGGCGATCCAGCACCAGCAGGCGCCCGTGCAACGCAGCCGCCACCGGGATGGCTTTGGCGGCGATTTGCGGATCCTTGGTCACCAGGCTGGCGACCAGGCTGCCTTTGCCACGTGCCGCCAGGGCCAGCGCTTCATCGAGATCGTCGTAAGCCATCAGGGTGCTGACCGGGCCAAACGCTTCGATATCGTGAGCGCCGCCTTCGGCATGCGGATCGCGCGCTTGCAGCAAGGTAGGGGCGAAGAACGCACCCTTGTCGACGTTCTCGCCGCGCGGTTCGAAACCGTCGCGGGCGCCGAACAGCATGTCGCTGCTCTGCAACAGGGCTTCAAGGCGCTCGGCCACGTCTTTCTGCTGGTCGTGGGAAGCCAGTGCGCCCATGCGCACGCCTTCCACCGACGGGTCGCCGACCACCACTTTGGCCAGGCGATCACGCAGACGGGTAGCGACTGCGTCGATGTGTTTGGCCGGCACGATGGCGCGGCGGATGGCGGTGCATTTCTGCCCGGCCTTGGTGGTCATTTCCCGGGCGACTTCCTTGATGAACAGCTCGAATTCTTCGTCGTCCGGGGTCACGTCCGGGGCGAGGATCGCGCAGTTCAGCGAGTCGGCTTCGGCGGTGAACGGCACCGAGTTGCAGATCAGGTTCGGATTGACCCGCAGCTTGGCCGCCGTGTCGGCGGAACCGGTGAAGGTCACCACGTCCTGGCCCTGCAGGCGGTCGAGCAGGTCGCCGGTGCTGCCGATGATCAGTTGCAGGCTGCCCGCTGGCAACAGGCCGGATTCATCCATCAGGCGCACCACGGCTTCGGTCAGGTAGCTGGTGGCGCTGGCCGGTTTGACGATGCACGGCATGCCGGCGAGGAAGCTCGGCGCGAATTTCTCCAGCATGCCCCAGATCGGGAAGTTGAAGGCATTGATGTGCACGGCCACGCCACCGCGCGGCACGAGGATGTGGGTACCGGCGAAGGTGCCCATTTTGCTCAGTTGCAGCGCCGGGCCTTCGTGGACGACGTTGCCCGACGGCAGTTCCCGCGAACCGAGGCTGGCGTAGGTGAACAGTGTGCTGTTGCCGCCTTCGATGTCGATCCAGCTGTCGGCACGGGTCGCGCCGCTGTGGTGGGAGATCGCATAGAGCTGTTCCTTGCGCTCGCTCAGGTACAGGGCCAGGGCCTTGAGACGCTGGGCGCGCTGCTGGAAGTCCAGCGCCATCAAGCCGCTGATGCCCTGGCGACGACCGTGCTCGATGGCTTCGGCGAAGTCCGGGCGTTCTTCATGGGTACGGAAGATTTCATGGCCGTCGATGGCGCTGCGCAGGATTTGTGCGCCGTGTTGGCCGATCCAGCGGCCGGCGATGAAGCTTTGCAGAGTTGCAGGTGAAGAGGACATCACGATTGCTCCAGGTGATGAAGGGTTGTGGCGCGGCCGCGACCGCGCCCTTTCGGAATTACCAAAGCGCCAGGGTGTAACCGACGATCAAGCGGTTCTCATCGAGGTCGGTCGTCAAGCCATTGCCGGAACGGAAGGTCACGTTGCGCCAGCGCAGGCTGACGTTTTTCAACACACCGCTCTGGATGACGTAGCTGATATCGGTGTCGCGCTCCCATTCGCGACCGTTGTCGACGCTGCCCGCCTTGACGTGGCGGCCGTCGGTGTAGCGGGTCATGAAGGTCAGGCCGGGAATGCCTTGCGCCGCGAAGTCATAGTCGTAACGCAGCTGCCAGGAATCCTCCTCGGCGCGGGTAAAGGTGTTGAACGTCACCAGGTTGACCACGTAGGGGTCACCGCCATTGAGGAACGGAAAGGCGCTGTCGCCGGACAGTTGCTGGTAGGCGGCACTGACCTTGTGGGCGCCGTGGGACACCGTGAACATGCTGTTGAAGTTGCGGTTGTCGATGCGCCCGGCCCGCTCGGCACCGTCGCCCCGGCTGTCGAAGTAGCGCACATCGCTGCGCAGGCTGAAGCCGTTGCCCAGCGCTTGCGTATGCAGCAGTCCGGCAAATTGCTGGCGATAGATCTGGTCGAGCTTGCCGTAGTAGTAGCTCAGGTTCAGTTGTGGACTGAACGCGTAGCTGCCGCCGCCGAAGTCGAAGTGATCGCTGGTGGCGGCGCCGTAGCCGATGTCATCGTTGCTGGAGGAGTCGCGCAGGTTGGCCATGGTCAGGCGTCCGGCATTCACCGTCAGGCCGTCGATTTCCTGGCTGGTCAGCAAGCCACCTTCAAAGGTCGAACCCAGCAGGCGTGTGTCGTTGTAAGTGGCCACGGGCAACAAGGGTTGCAGGGTGCCCAGCTTCAACATGCTTTTGGATACTTTCAATTTGCCGGTCAGGCCCAGTTCGCTGTACTCGTCGTCGGGCTCATGGCTCTGCGGGCCAAACGGCAACAGCCCGGTGCCACGGCGATCCGGGCTGGAGTCGAGCTTCAGCCCCAACTCTCCCAATGCGTCGAGACCGAAACCGAAGGTGCCGTCGGTAAATCCGGATTCGACACGCGCCGTGAAACCCTGGGCCCATTCCTCGGCCTTGGATTGCGGCGCGTTGTGCTGACGGAAGTCGCGGTTGATGTAGTGGTTGCGCATATCAATGCGGGCCTTGCTGTCGCCGATGAAGTCGGCCATGGCGCTCGGCGCGAACATGGGCAGGCTTAATGCGGCGGCCAGCGAAAATAGTGATTCACGAGGTGCGTTACGTGCGGGCTTCATTATTTTTATTCCCTGCCAATATTCAGTGTTTGCTGGCGCCGGTGGCACCGATGCCGGTCATCGAGCGGATGAACTGCGCCAGATAACGACCGCGCTCAAGGGCTGCACGGGGCGAGGTGTCGGTGACGGAAAACAGCCATGCACTGAAGAACGCCAGGCTCATGGAAAACAGCGCCGGGTTGGAGTACGGGAACAGCGCCTTGTCGTGATGTATCACGTTGACCCACACCGCCGGGCTCAGCACCAGCAGGACAATCGCCGAGACCAGGCCGGACAGGCTGCCGAGGACGGCGCCGCGGGTGGTCAGGCCTTTCCAGTACATCGAGAGGAACAGCACCGGGAAATTCACCGACGCGGCGATGGCCAGCACCAGGCCCGAGAGGAAGGCAATGTTCTGCGACTCGAACAGCAGGCCGAGGATGATCGCCAGCACACCGATGCACAGGGTGGCGATTCGCGACACGCGCATTTCCTGCTGTTCCGTGGCCTGGCCCTTGCGCATCACACAGGCATACAGGTCATGGGATACCGCCGAGGCGCCGGACAGGGCCAGCCCGGCAACCACCGCCAGAATGGTGGCGAAGGCGACCGCCGAGATGAAACCGAGGAACAGGTTGCCGCCCACCGCCTGGGCCAGGTGCACGGCGATCATGTTGCCGCCGCCGATGATCGCGCCACTGGCGTCGCGGAACGCCGGATCGGTGCCGACCATGACGATGGCGCCGAAGCCGACGATGATCAGCAGCAAGTAGAAGTAGCCGATGAATCCGGTGGCGTAGAACACGCTTTTACGCGCTTCCTTGGCGTCGCTGACGGTGAAGAAGCGCATCAGGATATGCGGCAGGCCGGCGGTGCCGAACATCATGCCAAGCCCTAAGGAAATCGCATCGACCGGGTTGGACAGCAAGCCGCCGGGGGCCATGATCGCGTTGCCCTTGGCATGCACGGCGGTGGCGCCGGCAAACATGGCCTCGGTGCTGAAGCCGAAGTGCTTGAGCACCATGAACGCCATGAAGGTGGTGCCGAACAACAGCATCACCGCCTTGATGATCTGCACCCAGGTGGTGGCGAGCATGCCGCCGAAGGTGACGTAGAACACCATCAATACGCCGACCAGCATCACCGCATAGAGGTAGTCGATGCCGAACAGAAGTTCGATCAGCTTGCCGGCGCCGACCATCTGCGCCACCAGGTACATCAGTGCCACCGTCAGGGTGCCGAAAGCCGAGGTCAGGCGCACCGGGGTCTGTTCCAGGCGATAGGACACCACGTCGGCAAAGGTGTATTTGCCCAGGTTGCGCAGGCGTTCGGCAATCAGGAACAGGATGATCGGCCAGCCGGCCAGCACGCCCAATGCGTAGAGCAGTCCGTCGTAGCCATTGAGGAACATCATCGCGGAAATGCCGAGGAACGAGGCGGCCGAGATCATGTCGCCGGCAATCGCCAGGCCGTTCTGGAAGCCGGTCATACCGCCACCGGCGGTGTAGAAGTCGGCGGCGGAGCGGGTGCGAAGTGCGGCCCAGCGCGTGACGCCGAGGGTGAACAGGACGAACACCAGGAACATGCCGATGGCGTTCCAGTTCAGCGGGCGGGAAACGCCGTCGGCGGCCACCGCGATATCAGTGACCACCGCCAGCGGCAGCAGGAACAAGGCGAGAAGGCGGCTCATCGGGCGCACTCCTGCTTGAGTTTTTCATTCAAAGGATCGATCACGTTGTTGGCGCGATAGACATAGAAACCGGTCAGCGCGAAGGCCAGCCCGACGATCACGACACCCACCAGCATGCCCACGGTGGTCACGCCGCCGCTCAGGGATTGGCCGAGGGTGGAAGGGGAGAAAGCCACCAGCAGCACGAAGCCGTAATAGATCACCAGCATGGCCAGGCTCAGTGACCAGTACAGCTTCTGTTTGCGACGAACCAGCTGGATGAAATCCGGGTGCTGGCGGATGAGTTCTATTTCCTGGGGTGTCATGACGCGCGCTCCTTTGTTGTTTTTGTTTTGGGTGAAACCGTTTCGGGTTGGAACCCGATCAATGTGGGAGCGGGCTTGCTCGCGAAGGGGCCATCACATTCAACATGGATGGCGCCTGATACTCCGTCTTCGCGAGCAAGCCCGCTCCCACAAGTGCTTGGTGTGAATCGGATATCAAAGCTGATCGAAATCCAGCACCACCTTGTCGCTGATCGGGAACGCCTGGCACGACAACACGTAGCCGGCGGCCACTTCGTAGTCTTCCAGGGCGTGGTTGCTGTCCATTTCCACTTCGCCTTCGATGACCTTGCACTTGCAGGTCGAGCACACGCCGGCCTTGCACGAGTAGGGCAGTTCCGCACCTTGCTCGTTACCGGCGTCGAGAATGCTCTGGCTGTTGCGCGGCAGGTCGAAGGCCAGGGCGCGGCCGTCGCTGATCACGGTGATCTGGCTGACCGCCGCATCGATCTGGCGGGCGGCTTCGCGGGCCGCACGTTTTTGCTCGCTGCCGGCGGCGGCAAACAGTTCGAAATGGATGCGTTCGGCTGGCATGCCCTTGGCCTTGAGGCTGTCGCGCACGGTCTCGGTCATGTCCTGCGGGCCGCAGATAAACGCCGCATCGAGCGCCTTGACGTCGAGCCAGCGGGTGAACAGCTGCTCGCACTTCTCGGCGTTGATCCGGCCGTTGTACAGGTCGACGTCCTGCTGCTCGCGGCTGAACACGAAGATCAGGTTCAGGCGTTGCAGGTAGCGGTTCTTCAGGTCTTCCAGTTGCTCGCGAAACAGCGCGCCGGAGCTGGAGCGGTTGCCGTACAGCAGGGTCACGCGGCTGTGGGGTTCGGTTTCCAGGGTGGTCTTGATGATCGACAGGATCGGCGTGATCCCGCTGCCCGCGGCCACGGCCAGGTAGTGGCCGTGGCGAGCCGGGTCGAGTTCGACGCAGAAATGCCCGGCGGGCGGCATCACTTCCAGGGTGTGCCCGGCCTTGAGTTGTTCGTTGGCAAACGCCGAAAAGCGTCCACCGACCACACGCTTGACCGCGATACGCAATTCACCGTCGTTGACCCCGGTGCAGATCGAATAGGAGCGGCGTACTTCTTCGCCGTCCAGTCGGGTGCGCATCACCAGGTGTTGGCCCTGGGTGAAATGAAAGCTGTCTTGCAGGTGCTGCGGAATCTCGAAGGCGATGGACACCGCGTCGCGGGTCTCGGCGCGCACGTCCTTGATGGTCAGGCTGTGAAATTTACTCATTGTTGTTCTCCAGCTGGGACGGCCGATTCGCCGCTCAGATGCACTTGAAATAGTCGAACGGTTCCCGGCAATCGACGCAGCGGTACAGGGCCTTGCAGGCGGTGGAGCCGAACTCGCTGAGGACCTCGGTGTGGGCGCTGCCGCATTGCGGGCAGACAACCTGCGGACGTTCGCCGAGCAGGCTGCGCTTGCTGGTGCTGCCCTCGGGCGGTGCGATGCCGTAGGCGCGCAGGCGTTCACGGCCGCTGGCGCTGATCCAGTCGGTGGTCCAGGCCGGGGTCAATTTGCGCTCAAGCTGCGGTGCCTTGAACCCGGCGAGTTCCAGGGCTTCACGGATATCGCTCTCGATCACTTCGGTGGCCGGGCAGCCGGAGTAGGTCGGCGTGACCACCACGTGAAGGTGACCGGCCTGCCAGTCCAGGTCGCGGACGATGCCCAGGTCAACCACACTGACCACCGGCACTTCCGGGTCCATGACCTCAGCCAGAATCGCCCAGGCGGCGGCCAGGTCGGTCGGCCCCGCCGGCCGGGCGCCGAGGTCGCTGGCGATCAGCTCACCAGGTTGCATCGGGGTACGCTCGTGGCAGGCACTGCATTTCGGCCAGCAGGATGCCCAGGTGTTCGCTGTGCAGGCCCTTGCGTGCATTCAGGTAGAAATAGCTCGGGGCGGCGGGAACGGGCAGGGTGGCGCTGGTGAAAATCTGCTCGACTTTGGCTTGCCACTGGGCGGCCACGCTGGCGATGTCCGGGGTGATGCCGGCGTCGCACAGGCGCTGCTCGCTGTCATCGGCGGCGATCAGCTCGACGGTGAAGCGCCAGACCTCGGGAATCGCCGCGAGCATGCGTCGATTACTTTCCTCGGTGCCGTCGCCCAGACGCTCGATCCACTCGCCGGAGCGGCGCAGGTGGTAGGTCACTTCCTTTACCGCCTTGGCGGCGATCCCGGCGATGCGTTCGTCGCTGGACTGGCTCAGGCCCTGCAACACCGGCAAATGCCAGGCGTCGTAGAGGAACTGCTTGAGCATGGTCACCGCGAAGTCGCCGTTGGGTTGTTCCACCAGCAGCAGATTGCGGTAAGCGCGCTCGTCGCGACGGAACGCCAGGTCATCGGCGTCACGGCCGTCCGCCAGCAGTTCGGCGGCGTATTCCAGCCAGTTGCGCGCCTGGCCCACCAGGTCGAGGCCGACGTTCATCAGTGCCAGCTCTTCTTCCAGTGCCGGTGCCTTGCCGCACCATTGGCACAGGCGCTGGCCCTGGATCAGGGCGCTGTCGCCGAGGCGCAGCAGGTATTCGATCAGATCAGTCTTGTTGTCCATGGTCGACCTCACATATGCCCGACTTCGGCCGGCAGCTCGTAGAAGCTGGCGTGGCGGTAGACCTTGTCGTCCGACGGATCGAACAGCGGGTCTTTTTCATCCGGCGACGAGGCGGTGATCAATGCCGAAGGCACCACCCACAGGCTTACGCCTTCGCTGCGACGGGTGTAGAGCTCGCGCGCGTTTTCGATGGCCATGGTCGTGTCGGCGGCATGCACGCTGCCGACGTGCTTGTGGTTCAGGCCGTGCTTGCTGCGCACGAAAACTTCGAAGAGGGTCCACTCGGACATTTCAGTTACTCCACATTGAGGCTCTGTAGGAGCGAGCTTGCTCGCGATGTACCCGCGAGCACCGCGGGGTGTCAGGCAACCAACGTTAACGTTGACGACCATCGCGAGCGAGCTCGCTCCTACAGGGGGTACGGTTGTCTTAGGCGGCGTTCTTGTTTTGTTTTTTGCGGGCATGGGCGACGGCGGCTTCGCGAACCCAGGCGCCGTCTTCGATCGCCTTGCGGCGGGCAGCGACGCGTTCCTGGTTGCACGGGCCGTTGCCCTTGAGCACTTCATAGAATTCGTTCCACTGGATTTCGCCGAAGTCGTAGTGGCCGCGCTCGGCGTTCCACTTCAGGTCCGGGTCGGGGCAGGTGCAGCCCAACAGTTCCAGCTGCGGGATGGTCTGGTCGATGAAGCGCTGGCGCAGTTCGTCGTTGCTCTGGCGCTTGATTTTCCAGGCCATGGACTGGGCGCTGTTCGGCGAGTGTTCGTCGCTTGGGCCAAACATCATCAGCGACGGCCACCACAGGCGGTTGATCGCGTCCTGGACCATGTCTTTTTGCGCCTGGTTACCGTGGCGCATCATGGTCAGGAGGATTTCGTAGCCCTGGCGCTGGTGAAAGCTCTCTTCCTTGCAGATGCGGATCATCGCCCGGGAATACGGGCCGTAGGAGGTGCGCTGCAGCACCACCTGGTTGACGATCGCCGCGCCATCCACCAGCCAGCCCACCGCGCCCATGTCGGCCCAGTTCAGCGTCGGGTAATTGAAGATGCTCGAGTACTTGGCCTTGCCGCTGTGCAGTTTGGCGATCTCTTCATCACGGTCGGCGCCGAGGGTTTCCATGGCGCTGTACAGGTACAGGCCGTGGCCGGCTTCGTCCTGGATCTTGGCCATCAGTTGCAGTTTGCGTTTGAGCGACGGCGCGCGGGTGACCCAGTTGCCTTCGGGCAGCATGCCGACGATTTCGGAGTGGGCGTGCTGGGAGATCTGTCGGATCAGGGTCTGGCGGTAGGCATCTGGCATCCAGTTCTTGGCTTCGATCTTGATTTCTGAATCGATTTTTTCCTGGAAGGCGCGTTCCTGGTCGGACATTTCCGAGAGGTCCTTGATGCGCTTTACGCCTGTTTCTACGAGCTGTGCGTACATTTTTGAGTTCCCGCCTTGAATCTGTTCTGGGGCATGGGGACTTTATAAGCGATACGGAATTTAATATCAAACACAAAATGATGTGTCGTATTTGTTTTTTGTATCGCTTTGGGGGGAGGTTGTTCTTTGAGGGGGGGACATATCCGTTATTGAGGTAGCGGCGGCTGGCGGTTTCGCCCTTACGGCGAGTCCCTTTTGTCAAACGCCCGGAGTGCCGGCCCAGCCAAAAGGAACCAAAAAGTCTCGCCCCTTACGTACGGCCCCTCGCTGAGGCTCGGGGTTCCTTCGCTGCGGTATTCATCCGGGGGCATTGCCCTCCGGTCGGCTTCGCTTCGACCTACATGCAATGAGTTCGACTGCGTCGAACGGCGCTGCGCGCCCATCCCCGGATGAACACCTGCGCTCAGCCTGCCGAGGGGGCGGGTGGATCAAGATCAAGAGCTGCAGGCGAGCTAACGCTCGGCCTGTTGAGTGGTGAGAAGCGGCGCGGTGTGGGCTGCTCTGCTTTTGCTCTGCTCTTCTGTAGGAGCTGGCTTGCCGGCGATGGCGGCCTGCCAGCCGACCGGATTTCACGGATGTACTCGTTTCACTGTAGGAGCGAGCTTGCTCGCGAAGAACGTCCAGGCAGCGGGGGGATCCAGGCAGCACGCGTTATCGTTGACGTCCATCGCGAGCAAGCTCGCTCCTACAGGACTGATGCCGCAGCCATGGATGTGTAAAAAAAACCAAAAAAAACCCCGCAATAAGCGGGGCCATAAAGGGTGCAGCAGTCATGCTTTAGGACGTTTATCCAGCACGTGGCAAGCCTTGCCCTCCGACCGCTTGATCGAATGGAAAGGCTGCAAAACAACCCGCGAACTGATCCCGATATACGTCTTGATGTGTTTGCTCAATTCCCCGCAAACAGCCTTCTGCTGTTCTTCGCTCAGGTGCTGGTGCTCGGCCTTCAACTCGACATGCACATCAACGCTGTCCAGGTTGCCATTGCGATACAGGTGAATCTCATAGCACTCGGCAAGTTGTTTGACTTTGAGTACCTGTTCCTCGATCTGCGTCGGAAACACGTTGACCCCGCGAATGATCAGCATGTCGTCGCTGCGTCCGGTGATCTTGTCGATGCGGCGCATCGGTCGCGCCGTACCCGGCAGCAGGCGCGTCAGGTCGCGGGTGCGGTAGCGGATCATCGGCAGGGCTTCTTTGCTCAGGGAGGTGAACACCAGTTCGCCCATCTGCCCGTCCGGCAGTACTTCGCCAGTGATCGGGTCGATGATTTCCGGGTAGAAGTGGTCTTCCCAGATGGTCGGGCCGTCCTTGGTTTCGGCGCATTCCATGGCGACACCTGGCCCCATGATTTCCGACAGGCCGTAGATGTCCAGGGCAGTGATGCCCAGGCGCGCTTCGATGGCGCTGCGCAGTTCGGCGGTCCACGGCTCGGCGCCGAAGATGCCCAGGCGCAGGGCCAGTTTGTGCGGGTCGATGCCCTGGCGCTCGATTTCGTCGGCGATGTTGAGCATGTACGACGGCGTGACCATGATGATATCCGGCTGGAAATCCTTGATCAGTTGCACTTGTTTTTCGGTCTGGCCGCCGGACATCGGGATCACCGTGCAGCCCAGGCGTTCGGCGCCGTAATGGGCGCCGAGGCCGCCGGTGAACAGGCCGTAGCCATAGGAGATGTGCACCTTGTCGCCACGGCGGCCACCGGCGGCGCGGATCGAGCGGGCCACCACGTTGGCCCAGGTGTCGATGTCGTTCTGGGTGTAGCCGACCACGGTCGGTTTGCCGGTGGTGCCGCTGGACGCGTGCAGGCGCACGATGTCGTTCATCGGCACGGCAAACATGCCGTAGGGGTAGTTGTCACGCAGGTCGGATTTGGTGGTGAAAGGGAATTTCGCCAGGTCGTCGAGGGACTTGATGTCGTCCGGGTGTACGCCCAGCGCATCGAAACGCTGACGGTACAGCGGCACGTTGTTGTAGGCGTGGTTCAGGCTCCAGCGCAGGCGCTCCAGCTGATGCTGGCGCAGCTCGTCGATGCTGGCGGTTTCCAGCGGGTCCAGCACAGGGTTCAGCGCGGCTTGGGCAATTGGCATGTTCATGTGTTCACTCGAATTGTTTTTGTGTTCCAGCCCTTTTGCACAAGGGCTTTGAGTGCATGCCCCAAGGATACCTCTCGGCTCCTCGGGAATCGCGATTCTTTAGTGGGATAGACGCTCGATGATCAGCGCGATCCCCTGGCCGACGCCGATGCACATGGTGCACAGGGCGTAGCGGCCGTTACGTTCCTCTAGCTCATGCAGGGCGGTGGTCACCAGTCGCGCGCCGCTCATGCCTAATGGGTGGCCGAGGGCGATGGCGCCGCCGTTGGGGTTCACCCGCGGATCGGTGTCGCTCAGGCCAAGCTCGCGCAGCACCGCCAGACCCTGTGCGGCAAACGCTTCGTTGAGCTCGATCACGTCCATGTCGGCCAGGCTCAGGTTGGCCACTTCCAGCACCTTGCGCGTGGCCGGCACCGGGCCGATGCCCATGATCCGTGGTTCGACGCCGGCAGTGGCCATGGCCACGACCCGGCCACGGGCGGTCAGGCCGTGGCGCTTGGCGACTTCGGGGCTGGCCAGCAGCAGCGCGCAGGCACCGTCGTTGACCCCGGAAGCGTTGCCGGCGGTGATGCTGCCGCCTTCGCGGAACGGCGTGCCGAGTTTGGCAAGCTGTTCGAGCGTGGTGTCGCCGCGTGGATGTTCGTCGTGCTCGACCACTTTGGCCGGGCCTTTGCGCTGGGGGATTTCCACGGCGACGATTTCTTTGGCCAGGCGCCCGTTGGCCTGGGCGGCCGCTGCACGCTGCTGGCTGCGCAGGGCGAAGGCGTCCTGGTCGGCCCGGGAGATGTTGAACTGTTCGGCGACGTTCTCCGCAGTCTCCGGCATGGAGTCGATGCCGTAGGCCTTTTTCATCAGCGGATTGACGAAGCGCCAGCCGATGGTGGTGTCGAAGATCTCGGCCGCACGGGAAAACGCCTGCTCGGCCTTGCCCATCACCAGCGGCGCGCGGGACATCGATTCGACACCGCCGACCAGCATCAACCCGGTTTCGCCGCTGCGAATCGCCCGGGCAGCCGTGCCCACCGCGTCCAGCCCGGAGCCGCACAGGCGATTGAGGGTGGTGCCGGGCACGCTGACCGGCAACCCGGCCAGCAGCGCCGACATGCGCGCGACGTTGCGGTTGTCTTCGCCGGCCTGGTTGGCGCAGCCGTAGATCACGTCGTCGACGGTGCTCCAGTCGACTTGCGGGTGGCGGCGCAGCAGTTCGCGCAGCGGCACCGCGCCGAGGTCGTCGGCGCGCACGCTGCTCAGGACACCGGCGTAGCGGCCTATCGGGGTGCGGACGGCATCGATGATCAGGGCGTCATTCATTCGGGGGTCTCCTGCGTCAGCACCGGGCCGCGCACTTTGTAGGATTTGCCATGGAACAGGGCGATCAACTGGCCCTGCTGGTTTTCGATACGCACGTCGTAGTTGCCGGTGCGCCCGGAGCGGCTCTGCTCGATGCAGTCGGCGTTCAGCGTGTCACCCAGGCGGGCCGGGGCGATGTAGTCGATGCTGCAACCGATGGCCACGGTGGCTTCGTTGTAGCTGTTGCAGGCAAAGGCGAACGCTGAATCGGCGAGGGCGAACAGGTAGCCGCCGTGGCAGGTGCCGTGGCCCTGGACCATGTCGGCGCGCACGGTCATGCCGACCCGGGCGCAACCGGGACCGGCCGAGAGCAGGCGCATGCCCATGGCCTGGCTGGCGGCGTCGCGCTGGAACAGCGATTGCGCGCATTCACTGGCCAGGGTCATGGCTTCATGGTTAGTCATGGAAGGTTCTCCCTTCGGCGACGCGACGGCGCAGCAGCAGCGACGGCCGGTAGCGTTCTTCGCCATAACTGGCTTGTAGGTTTTCCAGCGTTTGAAGAATGTGCGACAGGCCAATGGCATCGGCCCAGGCCAGCGGCCCTTGCGGATAATTGACCCCGGCGCGCATCGCCAGATCGATGTCGGCGGCCGACGCGACGCCCTGCAGCAGGGCATCGGCGGCTTCGTTGGCGAGCATCGCCACGGTACGCAGAACGGCGAGGGCCGGGCTGTCGCTGAGCAGGCTGACCTTGAGGCCGGCCCGTTGCAGCAGGGCCACGCCTTGTTTGAGCGCTAGTGGATCAATGCCTGCCGCATGGCTGATGGCGATGCGTTTGGCATTCGCGTAATCGAACGCCAGATCCAGCAGGATCAGGTTGCGCAGCCCGTCTTCGCGAGCCCGCTGACAGGCCATGCGCCCATCGCTCAAGGCCAGAACGGCATCACCGACTCGCAGCAAGCCCTGACCATCACGCTGGACGATCTCGACGCCTTGTTCACGCAAGCGTGCGAGCAAGCCTTGAGCGATACCGAGGTTGCCCTCCACGGCACAGACCTCGACCTTCGCATCGCTGCTGATTTCAGCGGCTTGCGGACGTTCCGCCCCTTGGCCGTAGCTGTAGAAACCCTGGCCGCTCTTGCGTCCCAGGCGGCCGCCGTCCACCAGTTCTTTCTG
This sequence comes from Pseudomonas sp. AP3_22 TE3818, assembly GCF_053628995.1. Lineage (NCBI taxonomy): Bacteria > Pseudomonadati > Pseudomonadota > Gammaproteobacteria > Pseudomonadales > Pseudomonadaceae > Pseudomonas > Pseudomonas sp. AP3_22 TE3818. Next base: position 2,125,898 of record NZ_JBRJHL010000001.1, read on the forward strand.
GATCAACGACGGCAGGAAACGCGTGTCCTGGTAGTAGGCGTCGAACACCGAGCAGGTCACGGCGTAGTTGACGTCGTGGCCGATCAGATCGGTCAGCTCGAACGCGCCCATGGCAAAGCCGCCGGCTTCGCGCATCAGCGCATCCAGGGTCGGGCAGTCGGCCGCGCCTTCCTGCAGCATCCGCAGGCTTTCGGCATAGAGCGGCCGGGCCACGCGGTTGACGATGAAGCCCGGCGTGGAGCGGGTGTGCACCGGTTTTTTGCCCCAGGCTTTGGCGGTGTCGTACAGGCACTCAGCCAGGACGGGATTGCTGGCCAGGCCGGAAACGATTTCCACCAGCGCCATGACCGGCGCCGGGTTGAAGAAGTGCAGGCCGAGCAGGCGCTCCGGATGATCCAGCTGCGCGGCGATGCTGGTGATCGACAGCGACGAGGTGTTGCTGGCGAGAATGCAGTGTTCGCTACAGATGCCTTCGAGCTGGCGGAACAGTGCACGCTTGACCTCGAGGTTCTCGACGATGGCTTCGATGATCAGCTCGCAATCGGCCAGGGCTTCGATGGCTTCCACCGCTTGCAGGCGGGCAATGGTTGCGCTGCGCGATTCGGCGGACAGTTTGCCGCTCTCGACCCGTTTGCCCAGTTGTCGATCGATGCCTTCGATGGCCTGCGCCGCCGCGCCGGGACGGTTGTCCAGCAGCAACACCGGATGGCCGGCTTGCGCCGCGACCTGGGCGATGCCGGCGCCCATGGCCCCGGCGCCGATCACGGCAATGCGTGCAGAGGTGTTCAATGCGGTCATGACTCAGCGCCCCTTGAAGCTTGGGGTGCGTTTTTCCATGAAGGCGCCGACGCCTTCGCGATAGTCCTCGCTGCGCCCGGCCAGGCGTTGCAGGTCGCGCTCCAGTTCCAGCTGTTCGTCGAAGCTGTTGCTCAGGCTGGCGTTGAGGCTGCGTTTGATCAGCGCCAGGCCGTAGGTGGGTTGAGTGGCGAGGTGGCGGGCCAGTTTCAGCGCTTCGTCGCGCAGGGCGGCGTCGTCCACGCACTGGTAGATCAGGCCCCATTGTTCGGCCTGTTCGGCGCTCAGGCGATTGCCAAGCAAGGCCAGGGCCTTGGCTCGGGCCATGCCGACCATGCGCGGCAGGGTCCAGGTGCCACCGGAATCGGGAATCAGGCCGATCTTGCAGAACGCCTGGATGAAACTGGCCGAACGCGCCGCCAGCACCAGGTCGCAGGCCAGCGGAATGTTGGCGCCGGCGCCGGCGGCGACGCCGTTGACCGCACAGATCACCGGCAGCGGCAGGTCGCGCAACTGGCGGATCAGCGGGTTGTAGAACTTCTCGATGGATTCGCCCAGATCCGGCACGGCACTGCCCGGCGCGACATTGCGGTCGCTCAGGTCCTGCCCGGCGCAGAAGCCGCGGCCTTCACCGGTCAGCAGCAAAACGCGAACGTCCGGGTTCTGCCGCACTTGCTTGAGTGCTTCTTTCACTTCGCCGTGCATCTGGGTGTTGAAGCTGTTGAGCTGGTCCGGCCGATTGAGGCTGAGCAGGGCGACACCGGCGTCGATGGAAAACAGGATGTGTTCGAAGTTCATGGTCTGGGCGTTCTCTTGGCAGTCGTTCGAATTCGTTGGATTACTGACCGGTGAAGGTCGGCGCGCGTTTTTCCTGGAAGGCCGCAATGCCTTCGTCGCGGTCGCGGGTGCCGGCCAGCACGGTGAAAGCGTGACGCTCGAAGCGCAGGCCGCTGGCCAGGTCGGTGTCCATGGCCTTGAGCAGCGCTTCCTTGGCCAGGCGCACGGCCAGTGGCGCCTTGGTCGCAATGCTGCGGGCGATGTGCAGGGCGCGGTCGACGGTGAATTCCGGTTGGGTGACTTCGCTGACCAGGCCGGCGCGCTGGGCCTGGCGGGCGTCGATCGGCTCGCCGGTCAGGACCATCTGCATGGCCATGGATTTGCCGACGGCGCGCAGCAGACGCTGGGTGCCTCCGGCGCCGGGCATGATCCCGAGGTTGATTTCCGGCTGGCCGAAGCGCGCGTCTTCCCCGGCAATGATGATGTCGGCGTGCATCGCCAGTTCGCAGCCACCGCCGAGAGCGAAGCCGTTGACGGCGGCGATCAGCGGTTTGCTGAAGCGGGTGATGGTTTGCCACGAGGCCTGGCGCGGGTCGTCGAGGATGCCGACCAGGTTGCGTTCGGCCATTTCCTTGATGTCGGCACCGGCGGCGAAGGCCTTGCGGCTGCCGGTGAGGACCACGGCGCGGGTGTCGGGGTCGGCTTGCGCGATGTTCAGTTCAGCGGCCAGCTCGCCCAGTAACTCGGTGGTCAAGGCGTTCAGGGCTTGCGGGCGCTGCAGGGTAATCAGGCGGACGCCAGGCTCGATCAGTTCGACGGCAAGGGTCAGAGGCATGGCGGATGCCCTCAGGGTGCACGCTCGGCGTGGTGCCGGCTCGTTATTGGATCGGCCTCGGGGGCCGGTTTTGCCCAAGTATAGCTACAACGTGATACGCAAATGCAATAATAAAATTGATTTAATGTGTCTTAATTGGATGACTTTCTATTTTTTGTCTTTCTGTTCAAGGGGCACTGATAATGGATTTTTCCCTGAGTTCATTGGGTTTTGTAGCGTTTTTAGGGGCGCGTTGGTTTTCGTCGGAAAGGGGCATTTCAAGTGATACGGTTTTTAGTCTTTGTGCTGGTAAAAGTGATGTGATACAAAATAGGTCATTATTTGCATCGCTTTGCGAAGGAACCTGCCATGACCTGCTACAGCCTTGATGGCCTGACTCCGGTGGTTGACCCGAGCGCTTATGTGCACCCGTCTGCCGTATTGATCGGCGATGTGATCATCGGCCCGCATTGCTATGTCGGCCCGCTGGCCAGCCTGCGCGGGGACTTCGGGCGGATCGTGCTGGAGGAGGGCGCCAACCTGCAGGACACCTGTGTGATGCACGGCTTCCCCGACAGCGACACGGTGGTGGAGCGCAACGGCCACATCGGCCACGGCGCGGTGCTGCACGGATGCCGGATCGGCGCCGATGCGCTGGTGGGCATGAATGCGGTGGTGATGGACAACGCCCGGATCGGTCCGCGTTCATTCGTGTCGGCGGCGGCGTTCGTCAAGGCCGGTTTCGAATGCCCGGAGCAGTCGCTGGTGATGGGCGCACCGGCCAGCATCAGGCGCAGCCTCAGCGATCAGGAAGTGGCGTGGAAACAGGCCGGCACCCGGGAGTATCAGCAGCTGGCCCAGCGTTGCCTCGAGCAGATGCAGGTGTGCGAACCGCTGAGCGAACCGGAACCGGATCGCCCGCGTATCAGTGACAGTGGCCTTCGACCGAAAAGCAGCAACCTGTGAACACCGAACCCCTGTAGGAGCCAGCTTGCTGGCGAAGGTGTGTCAGCTACCTTGGTGGCGACTGACACACCATCGCCAGCAAGCTGGCTCCTACAAGGGATTGGGCTTAACCAGTCGGCTTTCGGTATATTCCTTTTCTTTTTTGCACGGAACGCCCATGTCGTCCCTGACTCCCTTGAACCACCTGATTACCCGCTTCCAGGAGCAGACGCCGATCCGCGCCAGTTCCTTGATCATCACGTTGTACGGGGATGCCATCGAACCCCATGGCGGCACCGTGTGGCTGGGCAGCCTGATCCAGTTGCTCGAACCCATCGGCATCAACGAACGGCTGATCCGCACCTCGATTTTTCGCCTGACCAAGGAAGGCTGGCTGACCGCCGAGAAAGTCGGTCGCCGCAGTTACTACAGCCTGACCGGCACCGGTCGTCGCCGTTTCGACAAGGCCTTCAAGCGGGTCTACAGCACCACGATGCCGGCCTGGGATGGCTCCTGGTGCCTGGTGATGCTTTCGCAACTGACCCAGGACAAACGCAAACAGGTGCGCGAGGAACTGGAATGGCAAGGCTTCGGCGCGATTTCGCCGGTGGTGTTGGCCTGTCCGCGCAGCGACCGTTCCGACGTCAACGCGACCCTGCTCGACCTCGGCGCCCAGGAAGACACCATCGTCTTCGAAACCACCGCCCAGGACGTACTGGCCTCCAAGGCCCTGCGCCTGCAAGTGCGCGAGAGCTGGAACATCGAGGAGCTGGCCGCGCATTACAGCGAGTTCATCCAGTTGTTCCGGCCGCTGTGGCAAGCCCTGCGCGAGCAGGAAAACCTGCAACCGGCCGACTGCTTCCTGGCGCGGGTGTTGTTGATTCACGAGTACCGCAAGCTGCTGCTGCGCGACCCGCAATTGCCGGACGAGTTGCTGCCCGGCGATTGGGAAGGCCGCGCCGCCCGCCAGTTGTGCCGCAACATTTACCGTTTGATCTACGCCAAGGCCGAAGAATGGCTGAACGCTGCGCTGGAAACGGCCGACGGCCCGTTGCCAGATGTCGGTGAAAGCTTCTATCGGCGTTTTGGCGGACTGAAGTAGCACGTCATTGTTCAGGGAGTGGTGCGGTTCAGGAGACTCGAAGCATCCGGTGTCGTGTGGATTGACGTAGACAATAAAAATAAGCCTGCGTGAGGCCTGACATGATTTCTACAACAGCACAGCGTCATGATGGGTTCGACCAGTGGATCCATCAGATCAACCAGATCTGTGGCGCCTTCAACGCACAACCCCTGGGCAGCGAATTTGCCGGGCGCATCCGTGAATACCAGAGCGATGCGCTCAAACTCAGTTTCGTCGACGTGTGCCAGGCGCGGTTGTACCGCACGCCCCAGGAAGTCGCGGCGGGCGAGGGCGGCAAGTATTTCGCGGTGTTCCAGCTCGACGGCACGGCGGGCATGGCCCAGGGCGACGACAAGGTCTTGCTGTCCCCCGGCGATATCACGCTGATCGATGCCTCCCGCCCCAGCGATTTCACCTACGGCGAAAACTCCCGTCAGTTGTCGCTGATCCTGCCGTATCAACTGGTCGAGCAGACCCTGCGCTTCAACCCGGTCAAGTGCGGCCACCGGATCGCCGCGACCTCGCCCATCGCCATGCTCTCGCACCGGCTGATCCTCGATGCCACCCGCCAGCAGCACCTGACCCGCCAGGAAAGCGAAGCGACCCTGGAGGCGATCGTCAGCCTGCTGCGCCCGGCGATCAGCCAGGCCGACGACTGCACCGATGCCCATGAGCGGATCTTCCGCAAGACGCTCACCTGCATCGACGAAAACATTCGCTCCGAAGACCTGTGCCCGGAATGGCTGGCGCGGGAAGTCGGCATGTCCACCCGTGGCCTGTACCGGATGTTTGCCAAGAAGGGATTGGTGGTGGCGCGCTACATCAAGAACCGTCGCCTGGACCTGTGCGCTGAATCCCTGCGCCAATCGGGCAAGGAGCAGAAGTTGGCGGTGCTGGGGTATTCGTGGGGGTTTTCCGATTCGAGCTACTTCTCCACCGCGTTCAAGTCGCGTTTCGGCATTGCGCCGGGGGAGTATCGCAAGCGGTATGCCTGAACACCGATTCACCCTGTAGGAGCCGGCTTGCCGGCGATGGCGGTGTGTCAGATGGCAATGATGCTGCATGACACGCCGCCATCGCTGGCAAGCCAGCTCCTACAAAAGGGGTTTGTGTGCGGCATCCAGCCTGTAGGACGATTCGCAATCTTGTTAACGCCAGGTGCCACAGCTGCTTTTCGTGTTTAAAAGCTCTCAAGGTTACTTCGTGAAAGCCACAGCGCCTTGCGTCGTTGCCTACACATACCCCAGAATCCGCCGGCTTGTGCGCCTTGGGGCCGCTCGGTAACTTGATTCGTGTCACTGATTGTCAGTGATCGGGTTTAGTAGCCCGCGGTTGTTAGTAAGGTGCATAGCGTTCCCTTCAGTCAGGTATTCATATGCCTGCATTTGATGGTGGCTGTGCGCAGGGCGCTTCGGCGCGCCGGTAAATGCTGACTCCCCGGTCTACTAACCTGCGTACAGCCGCCACCCCTCGTTTAGTAGCAAGGTGGTAGCGGCTCCATCCAGGAGTTTGCAAATATGTTCAAAGTGACACCGAATCCGCCGGACACTGATCCGACACCCCCATCCGACCCCATTCCCTCAGCCGCCCACATCATGGCCACCCCGCGCAAACTCAGCACGATGTTCATCGTCAACCCGGAACTCGATACCGCAACCCTGCTGGCCCATGCCTGCGAGTCACTGGCATCGGCCAACGTCATGACCCTGGATCTGGCGGATCGAACGCAGGGGGCAAGACGCAATACCCTGCTGGGCATCGCGCAAGTCATTCTGTTGGGGGAGCTGGCGGTGAACCAGGCGCTGGACCGGATCGATGCGCTTGGGTAAGAGGATCAACGATCGGGATGAGGCCTGACACACTGATGGACTCGCCTGACCACCGATGAACCTTGTAGGAGCCGGCTTGCCGGCGATGGCGGTGTGTCGGATGGCAATGATGCTGTCTGACATACCGCCATCGCTGGCAAGCCAGCTCCTACAAAGGGGGGGTGTGTTTACTTCGGTGCGCTGAGGTTCAACGTCGGCGTTTCATCAAAGAAGTTCCACGGCTTGAGCAGCACATGCACCCACTCGGTCGGCATGATCGGCCATTCTTCGGCGCGGGCGATGTGGGTGGTGCCGGTGGTCAGCCAGACCACGTCGTCGGTGTTCTCGATGGAGTGGTTGTCCTGGGTGAACTGCCCCAGGCCCGAGTCCTTGTCCGAGCGGTTCGGGTACTTGCCTTCCGGGTATTTTTCCTCGGGGTTGTATTGGGTCACCCACAGCTGCTTGTCCATGAAACTCAGGCGGTGGTAGAGCCATTCGTCCTTGCCGAAGTTGGCACCCTTGGCCACCGGGTGGGTGCCGCCGGCGTACGGAATCAACTGATAGGAAACCGGGTTGCCGACCTTGTTCTCTTTGCTGAAGTTGGTCAGCAGGCGCACGGTCGACGGGTCGAATTTCTGCGCCGCTTGCTGCTCGGTGCCGACAACCTTGGTTTCGGTCTGCATGGTGCTGGTGCGCGGGCCGCCGCGGTCGTTGGGCACCACTACCGGGTTCACTTCCACCAGTGAGTTCTGTTCGCCGTCCACGTCCATGTCGAGGCGGAAGTTGTAGATGTGCTGGTGCGTGGTGCCGACGATGTTGTGATCGAGCAGGGTGCCGTAGCGCGTGTCTTCCCTGGCGGTGTCTTCGTGCATGGTTTTGGACTTTACGCCCTTGACCGCTTCGATGCCGGTGGCGCCGGCGTCGATGCCGATGGTGCCGTTCTGCTGGAAGACCCAGTCGAAGATGTAGTCGTAGTTGCCGACGGTGCTGATCCAGCGCACCACCAGTTCACGACGCTCGGTGCTGAGGTTGGGCTGGCCCATTTCCTGGTGTTTGTATTCCGGGCCGGCGTAGCGCTCGAACACCGCCATGGCTCGGGGGATAGCGGTTGGTGCACCGGTGTAGTCGGCGATGGTGGCGTCCAGCAGTACGGCGTTTTGCGGGGCGTCCTTGCCACGGGCGATCGGCGAGGTCAGGGTGCCCATGCCGTAGTCGCCGGAGTCGAGGTAGGCCTTGAAGTACCAGCCCACATCCGGGTCGCCGTAAGGCACGATCATGCCGCCCAGCGAGCCTTCGTACATGATCTTGCGTTTCTTGCCTTTGTCGTCGTAGGTGACGGTGGACAGGATCGGCCCGACCCGCGAATCGAGGCGAACGTGGAAGTCCCAGTTCTGCCAGTGAATGCTGTTGCCACTGATGGTGTAGTTCTTGCCCTCGGGCTCGATGATTTCCAGCGGCTTGACCTCAACGCCCTGGCGTCCGCGCCCGTCATACGGCGTCGGTTTCATCGGCACCGGAATGAGCGCGTCGTCTTCGATCTTGATCAGTTTCTTCTGTTCCAGGTCGACAATCGCCACCAGGCCCTCGATCGGGTGCGCCCAGTAGTTGCCGTCACCGGTGTTGAGGTAACTGACGATTTTCAGCAGGCGCTTGTCCTGCGCCAGGCCGTCCTCGCCGTCGAAGTAGCCGACGGTCAGTGGCGTCGCCACGACCTTCTTCACGTCGTTGATGCCACGCTTGGCCAGGGCCTGGGCGTATTCCGGGCTGCTCTCGACGGCCGATTGTACCGTTGCGAAGTCGTCCAGCAAGACCATGCCGTGGGCGCCTTCGATCGGCTTCCAGGACTTGAGTGTTTGAGTGTCGAGATCCACCAGCGCTTCGATCACGTGTTTGCCGTCGAGCACCACGATCGAGGCCTCGCGCGGCTGGGCGACGTTCTGCCCGGTGAGGGCGAAGTTCCACACCTGATCCTTGGGCGGCGCCTTGACCGAGACTTCGGTGAAACGGAAACCGGGCTGGTAGTTGTCCGATTTCTTGACGATGTCCACGGCCGTGGTGATTTCGGCGGCGCTCAAGGGATTGAGCGGGTTGGGGCGGGTCTCGACGACGAAGGTCTTGTCCAGCCCGGACTGGAACACCTGGTTGATGAAATCGGTGGACATGAACGCCTTATGGTCCTTGAACACCACCGGCACCGTCAGCTCGATGCGCTTGCCGTTGAGCATCGCCACTTTGCTGTCGGGCTTGACCTTGAGATAGACCCCGTCCTTGGCAATGGTGAACAGGTTGGCGTAGTCGTCCCATTTCACCGTGGCACCAAAGGCCTCCAGACCCTCTTGCAGCGGCACCATGTCGGCATGACCGCCGTGGGCCTGGGCATTGTCCACCCAGTAAGGCAGGCCGAGCGTGCCCAGCGTGATAGCCAGGGCGAGGCGGGCCAGCGGTTTTCTGTTTCGCACTGCAAGGGAGGTGAACATTCTGGGTTCCTTCGGAAAAGCCGATAACAGGCATGCCCGCACTTTGCTACAGCTGGTGAATGGCTGCATTGGGAATCCTGCCAAAAACCTTTGGATCTGTGCCTGATTGCGCGCAGTGGGGCGGATTCTGACTGGTTTGCCATCGGTTGTCGTACAACAATGAAGGGGCGATGACCCCTTTCAATACTCACAACGGAGCTAGCGGCGTGTCGCGGTACCTGGGTCCAAGAGCCTGTTTAACGGGTTTATTCGATTACATGTCGCATTTTCAGGGCGGTCAGGCCGTTCAGGTCTAAGGAGTTTTCTTGTTGACAGTGTCCCATGGGACTGGCTATAAATCTCCTAAGTCATACGACGACATATGACATGCACATCCAAACTAAAAATAAAAAGAGTGTCGACCTCAACATGAATCCAATCGCCTCCCTCTCGCCCCTGAAGCTCCCGCGTTCAGCCATCGGCTTCTACGTGCACACACCTTTGCGCCGGTTACCCGTGACAACCCGTCACTGACTCGCGTGAGAAACGCAGGCTGAGCAATCAGCCCCTGTTTCCCAGTGGGTTGTCTGATGAGTTGTCCGAAATCAGTTGGCCCCATCCCTCGGCGGAATATGGCCCGTTTCGTCGTGGACTGATGCATTGAAGTGAAGCCCGGCGGCCCAATCGATCTCGTTTTACACCGAGAGATCATCACCCAAAATCTACAATAAAGTGATGCCATGAACTTGAACGAGCCCATTACTGCGCAACGCGTCAGCCAGTCTGTCGGTAAATACCGATGGACCATTTGTGCATTGTTGTTTTTTGCAACCACCGTCAATTACCTCGACCGCCAGGTGCTCAGCCTGCTGGCGCCGGATCTGTCGAGGCAATTTGGCTGGAGCAACACCGATTACGCCAACATTGCCGCCGTCTTCCAGTTCACGTACGCGATTTCCATGCTGTTCGCGGGCCGTGTGGTCGACAAGATCGGCACCAAGGCCGCTTTTGTGGTGGCGATTTGTATTTGGTCGACCGGCGCCGTCATGCACGCCTTTGCAGAACCCATGGGCGAGGGGATCGCCGCCATCTGTGGCGCGCTCGGTATTGCGGTCATCCCGGTCTCGATCGCCGGTTTCATGCTGTCGCGCGCCGTGCTGGCGGTCGGTGAATCGGCCAACTTCCCGACCGCAATCAAGGTCACCGCTGAGTATTTCCCGAAGAAGGAACGCTCCTTCGCCACCGGCATCTTCAACTCCGGGGCCAACGTCGGCGCGATCCTGGCACCCATTTCGGTGCCGCTGATTGCTGGCCTGTGGGGCTGGCAGACAGCGTTCATCGTGATCGGCATGCTGGGCTTTATCTGGATGGGCGTATGGCTGGTGTTGTACGACAAGCCGGAGCAGCAGAAGCGCCTGTCAGCGCAGGAACTGGCGCATATCCGCAGTGATTCCCCCGCCAGCGCCGCGGTGCAGACGGGCGTCGGCAAAAAGGTTTCGTGGTTCCAATTGTTGAAATACCGTCAGACCTGGGCGTTCGCTTTCGGCAAGTTCATGACCGATGGTGTGTGGTGGTTCTTTCTGTTCTGGCTTCCGACCTACCTGTCGGAGCAGTACGGCCTCAAAGGCGCAGCCATCGTGGTGCCACTGGCCGTGCTGTACAGCATGACCATGGTCGGCAGTATCGGCGGCGGCTGGTTCCCCAGCTATTTCATGGCACGTGGCGACAAGCCGTATGACGGCCGCATGAAAGCCATGCTGGTGATTGCCGTTTTCCCGTTGGTCGTACTGCTGGCGCAGCCATTGGGTCACATCAGCGTCTGGGTACCGGTGTTGCTCATTGGTGTGGGCGCGTCGGCGCACCAGGCCTGGTCGGCCAACATCTTCACCACGGTGTCCGACATGTTTCCGCAAAAGACCGTCGCGTCCGTGGTCGGCATTGGCGGTATGGCGGGTGGGTTGGGCGGAGTCTTGCTGACCAAGATCGGTGGCTGGGTGTTCGACTACTACAAATCGGTGGGTGAAATCCGTACCGGCTACATGATCATGTTCGCCGTCTGCGCGCTGGCCTATCTGGTGGCGTGGAGTGTGATGAAGATGCTGGTGCCTCGCCACAAGGAAATTACCGACCTGTGAATGACGGTTTCGATGGCATCTGCAAGGCGGAGTAACCCGTCGGATTGAACAAGGCCGCTGAGCAATCAGCGGCCTTTTTGCGTTTCGGGTTACGGGGGGCCGTGTTTGAGGTGGGAAGCGATTGCTTTGGCTTAATAAGAAGCATTACTATTCACGCCCCGTTTCCACAGCACACCGCAATGACCCTCAAGCTGCCCCGCAGACACGGCTTTTTCGAGCATTACGAAGAGTTGGTTGGTACCTGGACCCGTCGCCTGAGGAATCGTCAGCAGGCCGAGGACCTGGCCCACGATACCTTCGTGCGGGTGCTTGAGTCCGATTCGGCGCAGGTGGAACAGCCCCGGGCGTATTTGCACCAGACCGCGCGCAACATTGCCGTGGATGGTTATCGGCGTGAGGACCGGCGGGGCGCCATGGAGTCAGAGGCGATCGATCTCAGTGAGTCGCCGACCGGCGACCCGGAGCATTTCATGCACGCGATTCAGCTGGCTGATTCCATCGAGCGGGCGCTTACCGAGTTGCCGGTCAACTGCCGCAAGGTGTTTGTCTGGCAGAAAATCGAGGGCCTGACCCAGGCCGAAATCGCCGAACGCCTGGGGCTGTCCAAGAACATGGTGGAAAAGTATATGATCCGCACGCTTCGGCACCTGCGCGATCGCCTGGACGGGTTGCAGTCATGATCTGTCGCGCCATCTCCTCCCCAGCCCAACAGGAACTTCCATGATGGATACTCGTGATTGTGCGTGCGGGCAAACAACGGTTCGCGATGACGCGGCGCTATGGTTTGTACGTTTGCAGGAGCCTGTCGTCGATGTCGAAGTGCGTCGCCGGTTTCAGGCCTGGCTGGACGAACACCCCCAACACCGAAACGAATTCGAAGTGCTTCAGGGCTTGTGGCGCGCCGCCGATTTGCTGCCGGCGGCGCGTTTGCGTGCCTTGTGTGACACCCCGCCAGCCCTGAAAAAACCTCGTCCGGTGCTGCGTTACGCGGTAGCCGCCAGCGTGCTCGCGGTGGCGCTCGGCCTGGGCCTGTTCAGCAGCCTGAATCATCCGGCGCCTTACACGGCCGAGTTTTCAACGGCCCTGAATGAGCGGCGCCATGTGACGTTGCCGGACGGTTCGGCGGTGGATCTGGACAGCCGCAGCCGGATTCAGGTGCGTTTTGAAAAGGGTCAACGCCACGTTGAGCTGAGTGAAGGCGAAGCGATGTTCAGCGTCGAGCACGACACCCGCCGACCCTTTGTGGTCGAGTCGGGCAGCGGCAAGGTCACGGTCACCGGCACCCGGTTCGACGTACGCCGTGGCGCCAGCGAAACCCGGGTGGTGGTGGAGCAGGGCACGGTCAAGGTCCAGGGGCGCGAGGCTGCCGATCACGATTTCATCCATCTGACAGCAGGCCTGGGCACCCACGTCGATGCCCAGGGCAAGGTCGCGGCCGCCTACGCCGTCAACCCGGCGGAAATGACCGCCTGGCGCAGCGGCAAACTGGTGTTCAACAACGCCAGCCTGGCCGACGTCGCCGAGCAGGTCTCACGTTATCGGGAGAAACCGCTCAAGGTCGCCAGCGCAGCGGTCGGCGATCTGCGCCTGACCAGCGTGTTCAAGTCCGACAACACCGACGCACTGCTCAAGGCCTTGCCGAGCATTCTGCCGGTGGCCGTGCGCACCCTTGGCGATGGCAGCCAGGAAATAATTTCAAAATAAAATTCAGGTTTTTTTCGAGTTCATCGTCTTCCTGTTCAACTGCAACTGGTTTGCATTAACAAGCGCACACTTTTGCGATCCACAGGATTACGTTCGACGTGAAAAACTCCACCGCTAAAAACAACAAATTCCCCTGGTTGCCGCTGGCGCTCGCCCTGGCGGTCAACGTTGCACTGCCCCAGGCCTTTGCGGCCGACGGCATCCGCATCCCGGCGCAACCCTTGGGACAAGCCTTGAGCCAGTTGGGCCAGCAAACCTCGCTTCAGGTGTTCTTCAGCCCTGAACTGGTCGCCGGCAAACAGGCTCCGGCGGTGGATGGCAATATTTCCCCGGAAGACGCACTGCGCCAGTTGCTGCAAGGCAGCGGCCTGCAATACCAGATCGATGAAGGTTCGGTGACCCTGATGCCGGCACCGACTTCGGCGGCCAACGGCCCGCTGGAGCTGGGCGTGACCGACATCAAGGTGGTGGGTGACTGGCTCGATGACGCCGATGCCGCCTTGGTGCAGAACCACCCTGGCGCACGAACGGTGGTGCGCCGCGAAGCCATGGTCGAGCAGGGCGCGATGAACGTCGGCGACGTGTTGAAACGTGTTCCCGGCGTGCAAGTGCAGGACGCCAACGGCACCGGTGGCAGCGACATTTCCCTCAACGTCGGCGTGCGTGGCCTGACTTCGCGCCTGTCGCCTCGCTCCACCGTGCTGATCGACGGCATCCCGGCGGCGTTCGCGCCCTACGGTCAGCCACAACTGTCCATGGCACCGATTTCCTCCGGCAACCTCGACAGCATCGACGTGGTACGCGGCGCCGGCTCCGTGCGCTACGGGCCGCAAAACGTCGGCGGTGTGATCAACTTCGTGACCCGCGCGATCCCGGAACAGGCCTCCGCGGAAATCGGCACCACCCTGGAAACGTCGCAGCACGGTGGCTGGAAACACATCGACACGGCGTTCATGGGCGGTACCGCCGACAACGGCATGGGCGTGGCGCTGTTGTACTCCGGCGTGAACGGCAACGGTTACCGTGAAAGCAACAACGGCAACGACATCGACGACGTGATCCTCAAGACCCATTGGGCACCGACCGATGTCGACGATTTCAGCCTCAATTTCCACTACTACGACGCCAAGGCCGACATGCCCGGCGGCCTGACCCAGGCGCAGTACGACGCGGACCCGTTCCAGTCGGTGCGCGACTACGACAACTTCAGCGGCCGCCGCAAGGATGTGTCGTTCAAGTGGGCGCGGCAGATCGACGATCGCACCCAGGCCGAAGTGCTGACTTACTACACCGACAGTTTTCGTGGCAGCACCATCGCCTCTCGTGACCTGACGACTCTCAATTCCTATCCGCGCAGCTACTACACCTTCGGTATCGAACCCCGGGTGTCCCATGTGTTTGATGTGGGCCCGACCACCCAGGAAGTCAGCGTCGGTTATCGCTACCTGAAGGAAGCCATGCACGAAGAGGCCAGTCGAGTGGCGCTGGTCAACAACGAGCCCGTCGTGCGTCCGGGGGCGGACGGCCATGTCTATCAGGACCGCACCGGTGGAACCGAAGCCAATTCGGTCTACGTCGACAACAAGATCGACGTGGGCAACTGGACCGTCACCCCGGGTATTCGCTTCGAGCACATCAGCACCGACTGGCATGACCGCCCAGTACTCGACACGGCCGGTAAACCGGTGCCGGAGAAAAAACGCAGCATCGAAAGCAACGAGCCGCTGCCGGCCCTGAGCGTGATGTACCACATGTCCGATGCCTGGAAGCTGTTCGCCAACTACGAAACCTCGTTCGGCGCGCTGCAGTATTTCCAGCTGGGGCAGGGCGGTATCGGTAATGAGCCTGCCAACGGCCTGCAGCCGGAAAAGGCCAAGACCTACGAAATCGGTACGCGCTACAACGATGACGTGTGGGGCGGTGAGGTGACGCTGTTCTACATCGACTTCGACGACGAACTGCAATACATCAGCAATGACGTGGGCTGGACCAACCTCGGCGCGACCAAGCACCAGGGCATCGAAACGTCGGTGCACTACGATATGGCGGCGCTGGACCCACGCCTCGACGGCCTGACCGCCAACGCCGGTTTCACCTACACCCGTGCCACGTATGAAGGTGAAATCCCGGGCTTCAAGGGCCGTGACCTGCCGTTCTATTCCCGTCAGGTGGCCACCGCCGGCCTGCGTTACGACATCAACCGCTGGACCTGGAACCTCGATGCGTTCGCCCAGTCGAAACAGCGCTCGCCGGGCACCGGGGTGAACGCCGACGGCAGCTTCAACGGCAACTACATCACCGAAGGTTCCGCCGACGGTCAGTTCGGTGATATTCCGGGTTACGTGACCTGGAACGTGCGTAGCGGCTATGACTTCGGCCCGCAGGTGTCGAACCTGAAACTGGGTGCCGGGGTGAAAAACATCTTCGACAAACAGTACTTCACCCGCTCCAGCGACAACAACTCGGGCATGTACGTCGGCGCGCCGCGTACGTTCTTTGTGCAGGCCAGTGTCGGGTTCTGATAGATCGGGGTGAATTCATCGCTGGCAAGCCAGCTCCTACAAGGGATCCTGCGAGCACATTATTTGTGTACGACATTGATCAACTGTAGGAGCTGGCTTGCCAGCGAAGCTTTTCAGACCTTCAACACCTTCCCACCAATCGCCACCGCCACCAGCAGCACCGCCATCAAGGCAAAGGCGAAACTCAGGCTGCTGCCATGGGCGATGAAACCGATGACGGCCGGTCCCGCGAGAATGCCCGCATAACCCAAGGTGGTAATGGCCGGCACGGCGATGCTCTCGGGCATGACCGTCTGCTTGCCTACAGCGGTGTACAACACCGGCACGATGTTCGAACAACCGGCGCCCAGCAACGCATAACCCACCAGCGCCGCCTCCCAACTCGAGGCGAACGTCGCCAGAAACAAGCCTGCGGCCGCCGTCAGCCCGCCGAACACAATCACCCGTGTCGCGCCCAACCGCCGTACGATTTTGTCGCCGGTCAAACGCCCGGCCGTCATGGTCAAGGCAAACGCCGCATAGCCGAGGCCCGCGTACGCCGTGTCGATGCCACGTTCCTGTGCCAGGAATACCGCGCTCCAGTCCAGCGCCGCGCCTTCGGCGAGGAACACGATGAAGCACATGCCACCGATGAACAGGACGATGCCATGGGGCACCGCGAACGCCGGTCCCGAGCTCTCGCTGCCGTAGGGCAACAGGTGCGGCACGGCCCTGGCCAAGGCGATCAGCAGCATCACGATCACCACCAGCGTGGCCCCCAGCGGCGAAATCCCCAGGCCCAGCAAGCCGCTGACGCCTGCCGCACCGACGATCCCGCCGAGGCTGAACAGGCCGTGGAAACCCGACATCATGTTTTTGCCGCTGGCGCGCTCGACGATCACCGCTTGCAGGTTGACCGTCGAATCCACCGTGCCGAGGCCCGCGCCGAACATGAACAGCGCCGCGATCAAGGCCGGAATCGATGACACCGTGGCCAGCAGCGGCAGGGCGGCACAGATCAGCAAAGTCCCGCCGGTCGTCACCCGCCGGCAGCCGAAACGCGTGGCCAGGATCCCGGCCATCGGCATCGCCAGGATCGAACCGACCCCCAGACACAGCAGCAACAGACCCAGGGTGCCTTCATCCAGCCCGGCCCGGGCCTTGGCATAGGGCACCAGCGGCGCCCACGCGGCGATGCCGAACCCGGCGATGAAAAAGGCGATGCGCGTGGACATCTGTTCCAGGCGGCCGGGAACGAAGGGGGTTTGTTTGTTGAGGCTGGTCATATCAATCCCTGGCAAAAAACGTCGCGTCCTCAACGGACAGTGATCGACCGAGGAGGGTTCGATCAGTGCCCGGAAAGTTTTAAGGTCAAACAGGGCGACATCCTTGCACAGCGTCGCTGTTTTTCGCGATATGTTGAGCCATTCCAATGACACACGGAGGGCGCCATGGCGCAGAGGTACGATGCACGGGGCAATATTTACATCGTGGTAGCGCCCGAAGAGTTGCGCCGTCAGGGCATCGACTTGCCCGATCAGGCGAGCCTGGCAGCGCAAACTCGTCAGGCATGGGCTGGGGCGGCCATCGAAGCCTGCTGCAACTGGGCACCCGGCACCCAACCGGCCGGCAGCAAGGATCATCGCAGCGACGGATTGCTGGTCGGACCGTTCCAGTCCTCGCCACCCTTTGACCTGTTGATCGTCAACACCGACGGCACCCTGGCCGAGCGCAGTGGCAACGGGCTGACGATTTTTTCCCAGGCGTTGAGCGACCAAGGGCTTTTACCTCGCGACGAAGCCTGTCTGCTCAGGGTTCACCACGACAAGTCCGACACGCCTTCACCGGGGCAGACTTCGGTGAAAGCCGCTGAAGTCGAGGACGTGCAGGGTTTCTGGCTTGACCTTGGCCAGCCTGGTTTCGGGCCGTCGGCGGTCAGTGCCGAGGGCGTCGGAACGGCGCTGTTGAATGGCCGCGAACTCAGCCACGTCAAACAGCTGTCGGCACTCAATGGCGCATGGTCGCGCAGCCAGTTCGCGCGGGTTGGTAATCCGCATTGCGTGACGCTGGTCGAAAACGCCGACGACTTGCCGAGCAACGAGCAGATGCGAGAACCGGCGCTGGGTGACGGGTTGATGCAAATTGCCTACGCCATGCCGGTCGGTGCAGGCAAACCCTGTCCGGCGGGGATCAATCTGCAATGGGCGATGCGCTTGTCCGAAGGACACATCGCCGCGCGGGTATTCGAGCGCGGCGAGGGGCCGACGGCGTCTTCGGGGACCAGCGCCAGTGCGGTGGCCTGTGCGGCCTGGCGCGTGGGTTGGGTCAGGGCCGGGGAAGTGAAGGTGACGATGCCGGGTGGCACGGCGCCGATCTTGCTGGAAGAGGCGCGGGGGGAGTTGAGTCGGGTCAGGCTGTTTGGTACGGCTCGGTTAATCGATTGACTTCAAAATAGCCTTCGCGAGCAAGCCCGCTCCCACAGGGTTTTGTGAACGACACAAATCTACTGTGGGAGCGGGCTTGCTCGCGAAGAGGCCAGATCAGTCAACACCTCAGCTCAGCTCACTGAACTCCACCACCGGCATCGTCCGCTTCATCAACACCTTGCCCTCGCGCACCGAGTACAGCGGCGACCCCTGGCTGCGGATCACCTCGTAATCACTCTCCGCCGACAGAATCAGCAGGTTCGCCGGCCGCCCGCGTTCCAGGCCATAGCGCTCGCCGAGGTTCATGGCCCTGGCGCTGTTGTCCGTCACCAGGTCCAGCGCGCTTTGCAGGTTGCGATAACCGAGCATGTGGCAGATGTGCAGCCCGGCCTCGAGTACCCGCAGAATGTTGCCATTGCCCAGCGGGTACCACGGATCGACGATGGAGTCCTGGCCGAAGCATACGTTCATGCCCGCTTCCAGCAACTCGTTGACCCGGGTCACGCCCCGGCGTTTCGGGAAGCTGTCGAAGCGACCTTGCAGGTGGATGCTTTCGGTGGGGCAGGAGACAAAGCTGATCCCCGAATGCCCGAGCAGGCGAAACAGCTTGGCGCAGTAGGCGTTGTCGTAGGAGCCCATGGCCGTGGTGTGGCTGGCCGTGACCCGCGAACCCATGTCACGGCTGCGGGCCTCTTCGGCGAGCACTTCGAGAAAACGTGAATGCGGGTCGTCGGTTTCGTCGCAATGCACGTCGACCAGGCAACCGCTGCGTTCGGCCAGGTCCATGAGGAACTTCACCGAGCTGACACCCTGGTCGCGGGTGTACTCGAAATGCGGAATGCCACCGACCACGTCCGCGCCCATGCGGATCGCCTCTTCCATCAACTCGCGACCATTGCGGTACGACTCGATGCCTTCCTGAGGGAACGCGACGATTTGCAGGTCGACCAGATGCCGGCTTTCCTCGCGCACTTCGAGCATCGCCTTGAGCGCGGTCAGTTGCGGGTCGGTGACGTCGACGTGGGTGCGCACATGCTGGATGCCGTGGGCGGCGAGGGCCTGGATGGTTTTTTTGGCGCGGGTCTTGGTGTCTTCGTGGGTGATGGTCGCCTTGCGTTCGCCCCAGCACTCGATGCCTTCGAACAGCGTACCGCTCATGTTCCAGCGCGGCTCGCCGGCGGTCAGGGTGGCGTCGAGGTGGATGTGCGGCTCGACAAAGGGCGGCACCACCAGGTTGCCGCCGGCATCCAGGTCGCCAGGGCCCAGGGTCGGGGCCTCGATCTGGCGGGCGATGCTGCTGATCAGGCCGTTTTCCAGGTTCAACTCATGCAGGCCTTCCTGGTTGCGCAGACGGGCGTTGATGATGTGCATCGGGCGAGTCCTTTTAGCGATTCGTGTAGGCAATATCTCTACGTTAGCTCGGTGGTGGCGATCCCCGCCAGTTCCAAATGTGGGAGCGGGCTTGCTCGCGAAGGCGGCTGTACATTCGACATATGCATCGACTGATACTCCGCTTTCGCGAGCAAGCCCGCTCCCACAGTGGTTTTGGTTCCGTCAGGAAGATTGGTTCAGGGGCAGAAAACGCATCAGCGCTGCGACTATGGCTTCGGGCGCATCTTCCTGAACCAGATGACCGGCGTTGGGTATCGGATGGAACTGCGCGCCGGGAATCATCTGCTGCAAGGCCCGCCCGCGTTCGACGGGAATCCACTGATCGTCTTCACCCCAGAGAATCTGCACCGGGCAGCGCATCGTCGGGTACAAGCCTTCGGCCTCACGGGTATAACGCTCGTCCATCTGCGCGATCTGCCGGTAGAACGCCGCTTGCCCCGGCTCCCCCAGCCACGGCTGAACGTAGGGGGCGAGTTCGGCGTCGGGGATGTCGCGCTGGATGGCCCCGCGAATGTAGGTCGGCACGATGGCCCGCTGGATGTAATCGGGCAGTCCGCTGAACGCCGCTTCATGTTGGCGTACATGCTGCACGAATGGCGAGCCCCAGGGCGTCAGCGCCACCGGATCGATCAGTGTCAGGCTGCGGTAATCCTTGCCGTTGAGCAGGTGCGTGCGCAGGGCGGTGGCACCGCCGAAGTCGTGGGCCACCACGTCGGGGCGATCCAGGCCCCAATGCTCCAGCAACTGTGCCAGCAATTCGTTCTGCACACCCAGGGACACGTCGCCATCGACTTTCTCGGACTGCCCGTAGCCCAGCAAATCGAAATAGTGCACTCGGTGCGTGGTGATGAAATGCGGGGCAATCCGGTGCCAGACATGGGAGGAGAAGGGCGTGCCATGCACGAACACCAGTGGCGGGCCATCGCCGCGCACGGCGTAACGCACGGAGTGCCCTTTGAAGCGAAAGGTCTGGGGCAGGGGCCAGTCAGTCATGGGTTTGTCCTCTTGGCGGGGGAAGAGGCAAAAAGCATAGGCATAAAAAAACAGCCGATGAAGGCTGTTTTTTTATTTCACTGACAAAACGCTGTTCTCCTGTAGGAGCGAGCTTGCTCGCGAAGAACGTCAACGATTACGCGTGGTATCTGGCAGCCCGCGGTGCTCTGGCGTCCATCGCGAGCAAGCTCGCTCCTACAAGGGGGCGGTGTCTTTATTCGCCGCGATAGATGCAACCGCTGGTGCAGGTTTCGTGGATACGAATCGCACTGAGCTCCGGCAGCAACGGTTTCATTTCGTTCCAGATAAACTTGGCCAGCACTTCGCTGGTCGGGTTTTCCAGGCCGGGAATGTCGTTCAGGTAGTTATGGTCCAGACGCTCGTACAGCGGCTTGAAGATCGCCTTGATCTCGGAGAAGTCACGGATCCAGCCGGTGTGCGGGTCGAGGTCGCCGCTCAGGTGGATCGCCACTTTGAACGAGTGACCGTGCAGGCGCCCGCACTTGTGGCCGTCCGGTACGTGGGGCAGGCGGTGGGCGGATTCGAAAGTAAATTCCTTGAAGATTTCCACAGTGTTTTCAGCTCTGTTCAGGTGGCGTTCGCCGCAGCGATTCGGGCAGGCGGCGAGTTTACCAGTTTGTCCTGACTAAAGGGTCAGCAAGCGCTCGCCGAGGCGACCGTTGGCGGCCAGTTCGAGGAATTCGTCGCCCATGCGGCGGCTTTCTTCCATGGTGGTGCGCCAGTATTTCTGCCGGCTCGGGGCATCGCCCATGAAGCGCTTGAAGTCGTTGCGGTCCGGCAGTTTGCCGTAGGGCAGGCGCGCCAGGTATTCCTTCGACGGGGCCAGCAGCAGTACGTTTTGCAAGCGGGTCGGGCAGGCGCGGCGCCATGGCAGGGTCTTGTCGAACCAGCCGGGAATCACCCGGTCGGTGAAATGCGGGTAGAGCACGATGTCATTGCCGCTGTAGGGCAGGTCCAGGTGATAGTCCAGCAGACCGCCGTCGCGGAAGGTGCCGGCGCCGGCGCCCGGCAGGTCGCGCACGCCTTCCATGACCATCGGGATCGAGCCGGAAGCCAGCAGGGCCTGGCGCAAATTGCCGGCATCGAGGGCGATGAAGCGCGACGGGAAGTCGTTCAAGGCATTGACCGGCGGCGCCAGGCGCGGGTCGTGGATGATCAGGCGTTCGAAGTGCCGGGCCAGCCGCGCCCGGCCGCGCAGGTTGTCGGCGATGACCGAAGACAGGCCCAGCCCCAGGCGACCGCGATGGTCGTCGGCGAGCAGGCCGTGGCTTTTGACCACCATGATGTTCAGGCGGTAGGCGCTGTTGTCGAGGATCGAGGCATCACGACCGTCGAGCAGGTCATCGAGCATGCGCCGCGAGCTCTGGCTGATTTGCGCCATGGTCACGCCCTTGGCAAAGTTTTGCTCGGTGTACAACTGCCCGAGACGCCGGATGCCCTCGGCGGCGTCCGGCAGGCAGGCGCTGGCGAAGCGCCAGGAACCCACCGATGCACCAATCAGCGAGCGCTCCCGCGGTGCCGCCGGCAGCCACTCGCCGAACAGCGCCAGGTCCAGCCCCTGAATCCCCAGCGCCTTCGGACCGCCCGCCGCACCGGGCAAGGTGCCGACCTCGGCGGCATTCAAGCCGCTTTCACGGATGCGCGCAAAAGCGCGCGGACCGGCCTTGAGGGTCAGGGAAGGAAACTTGATGTGGATGGTGGTCATACCGGTCTCGAATGTGGGCAAGCGGGGAAATATAAACACGACATCCCTGTAGGAGCGAGCCTGCTCGCGATGGTCGTCAACGATTACGCTGGTAACCTGACACCCCGCGGCGTTCCAAGGTCCATCGCGAGCAGGCTCGCTCCTACAGGGGATGCGGTGTGGCCAATGATGGCCATTCAGTTTCAATTAAGTTCAGCGGGTTAAGGTGGCTCGCCTGGACCCCCGACCAACGCTGGTACCATTGTGGCTTTCGAGAGGCTCACACCACTTGCACTGGCCAGGTATCCCGCTAATCGGCAGCAAGGTATCGACCGGGTTCTGGAATTAGACCCGGTCAGCGGGCAGTGACTCAAGGATCATCAGGATTCGTAATGAAGGTGTTTCTACTCAATCGATGTTTCGCACGCCGGATGGCGCTGCTGCTTCTGGCATTTTGCTCGGCAGTGATGGCGCGCGACCTGGACCAGGACGAAGCCCTGCGCCTGCGTCAGCAGGGCGTGATCCTGCCGCTGGAGCAATTGCTGCAGCAGGCAATGGGTCGCTACCCCGGCGCGAAACTGCTGGAGGCCGAGCTCGAAGAAAAACACGACGTCTACATTTATGAAGTCGAGCTGCTGACCCCTGAAGGCGTGGTCCGCGAACTGGACATCAATGCCAGTACCGGCCGTTTACTCAAAGACAAGGAAGACTGATCCATGCGTTTGCTTCTGGTGGAAGACCATGTGCCCCTGGCCGACGAACTGCTGGCCGGTCTCAACCGCCAGGGATATGCGGTGGATTGGCTGGCCGACGGTCGCGACGCGGTGCATCAGGGCGGCACTGAACCTTACGATCTGATCATCCTCGACCTCGGCTTGCCGGGCGTGCCGGGGCTTGAGGTACTGGTGCAATGGCGCGCGGCGGGGCTGGCCACGCCGGTGCTGATCCTCACGGCCCGGGATTCCTGGGCCGAACGCATCGAAGGCCTCAAGGCCGGCGCCGACGATTACCTGACCAAACCCTTTCATCCCGAAGAGCTGTTTCTGCGTATCCAGGCATTGCTGCGCCGCTCCCATGGCCAGGTCAACCAGCCGACGCTCCAGGCCGCCGGGCTGCACCTGGACGAGGGGCGCCAGTGCGTTGTCCGCGACGGTGCGGACATTCAGCTGACCGCCGCGGAGTTTCGCCTGTTGCGTTATTTCATGCTGCACCCCGAACAGATCCTCTCCAAAAGCCACCTCGCCGAACACCTCTACGATGGTGAAACCGAGCGCGATTCCAATGTGCTGGAGGTCCACGTCAACCATTTGCGCCGCAAGCTCGGCAAAAGCGTGATCGAAACCCGTCGTGGCCAGGGCTACCTGTTCGGCGGGCAAGCCCGGTGAGATCGATCCAGCGTCGCTTGAGCCTGGGCCTGGTCAGCGTGATGGTGGTCGTTGGCCTGGTGCTGGCGCAAACCAGCCTGTGGCTGTTCGAAATGGGTTTGCAGCGCTACCTCGAAGCCGGGTTGCGCAATGACAGCGAGAGCCTGCTGGCGGCGCTGGTGCGCGGGCCGCAAGGCTTGCAACTGGATGAGCGACGTCTGTCGCCGGCCTATCAGCGGCCGTTTTCCGGGCATTATTTCCGCATCGATTTCACCGATGGCCATTGGCGTTCCCGTTCGTTATGGGATCAGGAGCTGCCGGTGCTCGATCACCCCGGCCTGCACGACGATCTGCAACTGGGGCCGGAAGGGCAACAGCTGCTGGTGTTGCGTACGGACTATCGACGCCTGGGGTTGCCGATCTCCATCAGCGTCGCCGAGGATTACACGCCGATACGCGAAAGCTTCCGGCGCGTGCAACAGCTCGGGTTGGGCCTGGGTTTGACCGGGCTGTTGCTGATTCTGTTGCTGCAACGGATTACCGTGCGCCGCGCCTTGCGTCCGCTGGAGCAGGCCCGCGAGCAGATCGCGCAGTTGCAACAGGGCCAGCGCTCGCAACTCGATGATCAGGTACCGCTGGAGCTGGAGCCACTGGTGGCGCAGATCAACCACTTGCTGGCTCACACCGAGGACAGCCTCAAGCGTTCACGCAATGCCCTGGGCAACCTCGGCCACGCGTTGAAAACACCGCTGGCGGTGCTGTTGAGCCTGGCCTCGAGCGAGCAGCTTGAGGCGCACCCGCAGCTGCGCAAGACCTTCAAGGAACAACTGCAACAGGTCGAGCAACGGCTCAATCGGGAGCTCAATCGTGCACGGTTGTCCGGTGATGCGCTGCCGGGCGCACTGTTTGATTGCGATGCCGAACTCCCCGGGTTGCTGGCAACCCTGAACATGATCCATGGCGAACACCTGGCGCTGAGCTACCGCGCTCCGGCCGGCCTGCAATTGCCCTGGGATCGTGAAGACCTGCTGGAACTGTTGGGCAACCTGCTGGATAACGCCTGCAAATGGGCGGATGCCGAGGTTCGCCTGAGTGTCACCGAGTTGGCGAACGGGTTTGAACTCAGTGTGGAAGATGACGGCCCGGGCATACCCGAAGAGCGTCGCGATCAGGTGTTCAGCCGGGGAACGCGGCTGGATGAGCAGACCCATGGGCATGGCCTGGGACTTGGCATCGTGCGCGACATCGTCGATAGCTGGGGCGGGACACTGTCGTTGCTGGAAAGCGAGTGGGGCGGGCTGAAGGTCGTCATCAAGTTGCCCAGACACACTTGAAGCCATACCGGGAACCCTGTGGGAGCGGGCTTGCCCGCGATAGCGGTGGCACAGTCAATGATGATTTTGAATGTGCTGGCCTCATCGCGGGCAAGCCCGCTCCCACATGGATTTCATTGATTGGCTGACAGACCTCAGGTGTGATGAATCTCCCGATCCTTGGTTTCCGGCATGAAGAAAATACCCAGCACAGCCGTCATCACCGCGATGACGATCGGATACCACAGCCCGTAATAGATATCCCCCGTGGCCGCCACCATGGCGAACGCCACCGTCGGCAGGAAGCCACCGAACCAGCCGTTGCCGATGTGATAGGGCAGCGACATCGAGGTGTAGCGGATGCGCGCCGGGAACAGTTCCACCAGCCAGGCGGCGATCGGCCCGTAGACCATGGTCACGTAGATCACCAGGATCGTCAGGAGCAATAGCATCATCGGGTAGTTGGTCTTGGCCGGGTCGGCCTTCTCGGGGTAGCCGGCGTCCTTGAGGGCGGTGGCGAGGGAGGCGGTGAAGGCGTCGTTCCTGGCCTTGAAGTCTGCAGCCGGCATGCCGGTGCCCTCGAAGCTTTCGATCACTTTCTCGCCGATGCGCACCTGCGCAACGGCGCCCGGCTCGGCGTTGACGTTCTTGTAGGGGATAGCCCGTTTGGCCAGCACGGTCTTGGCCAGGTCGCAGGAACTGGTGAATTTGGCCTTGCCTACCGGGTCGAACTGGAACGAGCACTGGTCGGGATTGGCGACCACCGTGACCGGGTTCTTCTCCTGGGCAACGAACACGTCGGGGTTACCGTATTGGGTCAACGCATGGAAGATCGGGAAGTATGTCAGTGCCGCGATGATGCAGCCGGCCATGATGATGCCCTTGCGGCCGATGCGGTCGGACAGGCTGCCGAATATGACGAAGAACGGTGTGCCGATCAGCAGCGAGCCGGCAATCAGCAAGTTGGCGGTCTGCGGGTCGATCTTCAGCGTCTGCAACAGGAAGAACAGCGCATAGAATTGCCCGGTGTACCAGACCACGGCCTGGCCGGCGGTGCCGCCGAGCAGGGCCATGATCACGATCTTGAGGTTTTCCCAGCGGGCGAAGGATTCGGTCAGCGGTGCCTTGGACGCCTTGCCTTCAGCCTTCATTTTCAAGAACACCGGTGATTCGCTCAATTGCAGACGGATGTACACCGAGACAATCAACAACAGGATCGAAAGCAGGAACGGAATCCGCCAGCCCCATGCTTCGAAGGCTTCCGTGCCCAGCGCGGTACGGCAGGCGAGGATCACCAGCAGTGAAAGAAACAGGCCAAGGGTGGCTGTCGTCTGAATCCACGAGGTGAAATAGCCGCGCCTGCCCTTGGGGGCATGTTCGGCCACGTAGGTGGCTGCGCCGCCGTACTCACCGCCCAGCGCCAGGCCTTGCAGCAAACGCAGGCTGATCAGGATGATCGGCGCGGCCACGCCTATGCTCGCGTAGCCGGGCAGCAGCCCCACCACGGCCGTCGAGACACCCATGATCACGATGGTGATGAGGAAGGTGTGCTTGCGTCCGATCATGTCGCCCAAGCGGCCGAACACAATGGCGCCGAACGGCCGGACGGCGAAGCCGGCGGCGAAGGCGAGCAGGGCGAAGATGAAGGAAGTCGTTTCGTTGACGCCGGCAAAGAAGTGCTTGGCGATAATCGCCGCGAGGGAGCCGTACAGGTAGAAGTCGTACCATTCGAATACGGTGCCCAGGGACGACGCGAAGATGACCTTGCGCTCCTCCTTGGTGATCCCGTGGTGGGGCGCGCTGCCCGTGGTTGTATTGTCGATTGCTGCCATGAGTCTTCTCCGTTTTGCTCTTGTTGTAGGCCGGAGTTCTCACCAACACTTGCCGTACCCAGGCCCTGGGGCTGAAGTCATCGGATTACGTGGCTTGCATTCAAGTTGACGCCAGAAAAAGCTGCAAGGTTCCTTGAAGCATAATCGGCTTGTGGCAGATATCCACTGGCCACCATTTGATTGAGCCGTGCGCAGAAAAAATGTGGAAAACAAATGTGGGAGCGGGCTTGCTCGCGAATGCGGTGGATCAGGCAACATCTTTGTTGATTGACCCACCGCTTTCGCGAGCAAGCCCGCTCCCACATGGGGATTTTGCAAGGCTCAGACGCGGAACTGGTCCATCAGACTCTGCTGCTGGTTCGCCAGGCTGTTGAGCGACTGGCTGACCCGTGCCGACTCATTGGCCTGGCCCGACAGCGACTCGGTCACGTCGCGAATGGTCGCCACGTTGTTGTTGATCTCCTCGGCCACCGCGCTTTGCTCTTCGGCAGCGCTGGCGATCTGCATGTTCATGTCGTTGATCACGGTCACCGCGTCGCCGATCTGGCGCAGTGCGGTCACGGCCTGGCCAACCTGCTCGACACTGCCCTGGGCCTGGCGATGGCTGTTGTTCATCGAACCCACCACTTCCTGCGTGCCGCTTTGCAGTTGTTCGATCACCAGACGGGTTTCCTCCACCGACTCCTGAGTACGCCGCGCCAGGTTGCGCACCTCATCGGCGACCACGGCAAAACCGCGTCCGGCCTCACCGGCACGGGCCGCTTCGATCGCCGCGTTGAGAGCCAGCAGGTTGGTCTGCTCGGCAATCGCGCGGATCACTTCCAGCACCGTGCCGATCTTCTCGCTGTTGGCTGCCAGGCCTTCGACCTGAACCATGGCCGCGCTCATGTCGGCGGCGAGGTTGTCGATGCTGGTGGTGGTACGGTCGATCACGGTCAGGCCCTGACGGGTCGCCTGATCGGCATCGCGGGCGGCGTGTGCCGCTTGCGCGGCGCTGCGGGCGACGTCCTGGGCGGTGGCGCTCATCTCATGGGAGGCGGTCGCGACCTGATCCACCTGGCGGTACTGCTGCTCCATGCCGGCGCTGGTCTGGGTGGCGATGGCGGACGACTGGTCCGCCGTGCTGCGAGCGTCCTGCACCGAGCGTTTCACTTCGGCAATGATCGGTTGCAGCTTGTCGAGGAAGCGGTTGAACCAGCCGGCCAACTGGCCCAGTTCATCCTTTTTGTCGTAGGCCAAACGGCGGGTCAGGTCACCTTCGCCGCTGGCGATGTCTTCGAGCATGTGCGCCACGCCGAGAATCGGTCTGGTCACGCTGCGGGCCATCAGCCACACCAGCACCAGGCCCAGCAGCGCGGCGAGCACGCCCAGGCCGAGCTCGACCAGTGTGCCGGCGGTGTTGCTGTCGTCCAGCTGCTTTTTCAGGGTTTCGGCGGGGCCGACCAGGACGCTCTCCGGCACGTCGAGCAGTACGCCCCAGGACTTGCCACCGGGAATTGGCTGAAAGGGTGCCAGCACTTTCAATTGCTGATGGCTGTGCAGGCTGGCGGTTTTGCTGCTGGCGGCGAGCATGCGCAGCAGTTCGGTACCGCTGTCCTTGTCCACGGCATCCAGGCGCTGGCTGAGTTTGCTGGCGTCCGGGCTGTAGCCGGCGAGCAGGCCCGCCGGGCTGATGATGCTGACACTGGTCTGGCCGTCGTAGAGTTTCTTGCTGGCCCCCAGGCTGACCGCTTGCAGGCTGTTGAGGTTGATGTCCACCGACAGCGAGGCGATCACCTTGCCGTTGACCATCAGCGGAAAAACGATGCTGGTCATCAGCACGTTCTGGCCGTCGATCTCATAGAAGTAGGGTTCGATCACGCACGGCTTGAGCGTGGTGCGCGGGCAGGTGAACCAGGCGTTGGCCGCTTCGCCGCTGGGGCCGGTGCTGGTGTCGGCCATATCTTTTTCCGGCAGCGCCATGGACGTCAGCTTGCCCGGCGTCGGCTGCGACCAGTAGAGGGCGAAACGGCCCTTGTCGTTGCTGCCCAGTTCCGCCTGGCCGGCGAACAGATCGTCCTTGCCGTCCAGCCCGTTGGGTTCGAACACCAGGGACAGGCCGAGCAGGTCCGGATTGGCCTGCAGGGCCGACTTGACCTGGCGGGTCAGGTCTTCGCGCAGGTCGAAGGCATCGAGGAAGCGCTTTTCGGCCTGCTCGCGCAAAAACAGCACCTGCCGGGAGAAACCGTGGCCGTACTGATAGGCGTCCATGAACTGCTGGCGAATCCCCAGTGCCTGGTTCTCGCCCTGGGACTCGATCCGGGCCTGGGCCGATTCGGTCAGCATTTCCATGCTCGAGGCTTTCACCAGCTCGGAGCTGTGCTCCATGCGGTAGAGCGAAAGACCCACCAGCAGGGTCACGATGCCCGCCAGGCACAGCCCGGCCAGCAGGGTGATTTTCCATTGAATGGAAAGTTGTCTGAGCGACATGGAGGCGTCCTTATTCGATAAATATCTGAGACTTTGCACTGTAGCGGCCGCGATCCGGCTTTCTTTATGCCGCCCCTTGAGTTTCGTCTCCCCCCTGTAGGAGCTGGCTTGCCAGCGATGGCGGCTGAATGATCGAAGCAATGCTCACGGCCGCCATCGCCGGCAAGCCGGCTCCTACAGGGATCGGCTTTGACAAGGCGGCAGCGGTCCGGCAAAGTGCGCGCCCTCTAATAAAACCCATTCCTGTTATCCGCTGGCGGCTCACGCAGACTGCCGGCCGGACTCTTTCCGTTTGTCACGAGGTTTCGAAATGAATGCAGTCATTGCCGCGGTCGGCATCATGCTGGTGCTCAGCCTGTCCCGCGTGCATGTGGTGATCGCCCTGATCGTCGGTGCGCTGGTAGGTGGCCTGACCGGTGGCCTGGGCATCGAGGCGACGCTCAAGGCTTTCAACAGCGGCCTGGGTGGCGGGGCGACGGTGGCGTTGTCCTATGCCTTGCTCGGTGCCTTTGCCGTGGCCATTGCCAAATCCGGCATGGCCCATGCGCTGGCCGACAAAGCGCTGGCGATGGTCGATCGCCAGCACGCGAGCGGCGGCGGCCAGGTCAAATGGCTGCTGATCGGCCTGCTCTGGGTCGTGGCCATCGCCTCGCAGAACATCCTGCCGATCCATATCGCGTTCATTCCGTTGCTGGTGCCGCCGCTTCTTTATGTGCTGACCAAGCTGCAACTGGACCGTCGACTGATCGCCTGTGTCATGACCTTCGGCCTGATCACGCCCTACATGTTCCTGCCGGTGGGCTTCGGCAATATCTTCCTCAATGAGATCCTGCTGGCCAACGTCGCCCGCAGCGGTGTGGACATCAGCGGCATCAACGTGACCCACGCCATGGGCATTCCGGCGCTGGGCATGGTGGCGGGCCTGCTGATCGCGCTTGTCAGCTACCGCAAGAAGCGGGTCTACGACCTGGCAAGGATCGAGCAAGTCGAGCAAGTGGCGGTGCAGTACAACCCGCTGAGCCTGATGGTGGCCGGCGTGGCCATCGCCGCGGCGTTCATCATTCAGTTGTTGCTCGATTCGATGATTATCGGTGCACTGGTCGGCTTCCTGATTTTCTCGGTGTCGGGCATCGTCAAATGGCGTGACACCGATGACCTGTTCACCGAAGGCATGAAAATGATGGCGATGATCGGTTTCATCATGATCGCCGCCTCGGGCTTTGCCGAAGTGATGAAGGCCACCGGTGAAGTGCAGACGCTGGTCGAGTCGTCGGCGTCGTACATCGATCACAGCAAAGGCATTGGCGCCTTGCTGATGTTGCTGGTGGGGTTGTTGGTGACCATGGGCATCGGCTCGTCGTTCTCCACCGTGCCGATTCTGGCGGCGATCTTCGTGCCGCTGTGCGTGCAACTGGGTTTCAGCCCGTTGGCGATCGTGTGCATCGTCGGCACGGCCGGTGCCCTGGGCGATGCCGGTTCGCCGGCCTCGGACTCGACCCTCGGCCCGACCTCCGGTCTGAACATCGATGGCCAGCACCATCACATCTGGGACACCGTGGTCCCGACCTTCCTGCACTACAACCTGCCGCTGCTGGCGTTTGGCTGGGTGGCGGCGATGGTGCTTTGACTTCACTTGTAGGAGCCGGCTTGCCGGCGATGGCGATTTCAAGGGCGCCATCGCCGGCAAGCCAGCGCCTACAGTTTTGGTTTTGGGTGCCGTTTACGCTTTTAACCACGCCAACAAAAACCAAAAGAGTGAACGTCATGCGCATGAGCCTCAAGGCCAAAACCCTGTCCCTTGCCGTCCTCCCAACGGCTGGAGCGAGCCTGTTCCTGGCTATGTTTTTCAATGCGAAGTGCTCTGGTTTTTATCGCTAAACAGTCTTGAATGACTGTCAGGTTTGACAGTTGTCGGGTTTGGCTTATTGGCCTTTTATTTCACTGAGGTAGCGAGTAACTGAAAAGCTTTGTAAAAAACGGGGCCAAGTATGAGGTTTTCGCGACTCTCATGTTTCATCCTGGTTGGCGGCTGTGTTGTTTCGGCACAGGCTCTGGACATACCCAGCTCAGTGGACTGGCGTACCAGGGGAGCGGTTACCAGCGTGAAGCAATTGGGGACTTGTGGTTCCGGTTATGCTTTTTCAGCCGTGGGTGCCCTGGAGGGCGCATTGTTTTTGGAAACTGAAAGACTGGTTGATCTTTCCGCGCAACAAATCCTCGATTGCAGTAGTGAGCAAGGTAATCAAGGTTGTGATGGCGGGCTGATGGATTACACCTATGACTATGTCAAGCAGAACGGTATTCAGTCAGAAGAGTATTACCCTTACACGGGCGGCGGTGGGCGCTGTGATGTTGGCGTAATCAGGGCTGTCGCGGCCAATACCGTGACCTATACGAATATACCTGCGGGCGATGAGGAGGCACTGCGTCAGGCCGTTGCCAAGGGGCCTGTATCGGCGGCGATTGACGCCTCTGACAACTTTCAAAATTACGCTGGCGGGGTATTGAACGATGACAGTTGCAATGAGGACGACTTGAATTACGCCGTGCTTATTGTTGGTTATGGCACCGAAGATGGCGAGGATTATTGGCTGGTAAAAAATAGCCGGGGGGCAGAGTGGGGAGAGGGGGGTTATATAAAGATGTCCAGGAATAAAGATAATCAGTGTGGAATTGCTTCTTACGCGTCATTCCCTGTGGTTAACAAGCGGATAATTTATCAAGGACTCAAGTGAGCGATCGATCGCTCAATAAAGCGTCAACGGCAACACCTCTCCCCCAATAAGTAACCCATCGGTTCCTGCAACGGCGCTGCGCTTGCATTGAGCGGTGTCGATTGCGCTGTGGCAGTCGAGCCCTACACTGAACAGCACGGGTTGTATTTCATCTCCCCCGACGACGACCACCCACAGGAGTCAGACCCATGATTGACCGTGAAAGTATCTGCGATTGTCCGAAATGTTCCTGCAAACTCGGTGAACATCCGATTGCCCGTCACGGCAAGCATTACTGCTGTGAAGCCTGCGCCAAACACCATGAGCACGGCGAGGAGTGCGCTCATAAAGGTTGCAAATGCTCCCATGGCTGACGGCATTCGCGACAAGCTATAAAAAGTGGAGCCTAGTCCGGCTCCACTTCCAGCCTGAGGCTGTCATCCTCCAGGCGTTCGCTGCGGCGAACGGTGCCCTGCAAGCGCCGCCCTTCGACCCGCAGCGCCAGGGTCCTTGCTTGCTCCAAATCTTCGGGCAGTGGCGCCGGGATGCGTACGGCGAAGCAAAACGGGTCATTTTCGACCGCTTCCAGTCCGATTTGGCACTCGGCGCTTTTGGTGATGCGGCCTGACTCCGTGTCCAGGCTATAGTCCAGTTGCGCAGGGCTGTTGACGGATGTCGCACTCATATCGCTTCCCCCGGACCTGACGGTTGCCAGTGATCAGTTCGCCGGCCGCCACTTGACGTTTTCCACGCCGAATTTTTCAGCCATCGGCTTGCTGGTCTTTTGCACCTTCTCGCGTCCAAACCGGGGAATTCGCCCCACTCCCGCGTCACAGCTCGCCCAATGCCAGGCTTCTGCGTTATCCATTTTTTCCAGTCGGATAATGAATGATTTCGGAGTGCCATGGAGTGTGTACTCGATGACGAATAATTTTGCACTGTTCATAAAGCCCCGATTCCTCCCTGTTGTACATAAAAGGATCGCGTGCCATCAGGAAAATTCACTCGGATTGTCGGATGCCGGCGGTTGCTGGCGACAAGTTCGGTGCCCCGTTACCATGGAATCTTCCCGAACCCCAATGAACATAGACCATGGCCCTCGCTGCACCGCCTGACCTGAGTGACACCGATGTGCCGGTGCAACCGCTGGCTCGCACCTATCCGCGCGGGTTGTACATCGAGCCTCATGAGCACGTCTGGGGCCAGTTGCTGTATGCGATGAGCGGGGTGATGTGGGTCGAGACGCCGCATGAGGCGCTGGTGGTGCCGCCGCAGCGGGCGGTGTGGCTGCCGCCCGGTGTGCCCCATGGGATTCGCGTGGTGTCTGACCTGCAAATGCGCAATATCTACCTGCGGCCGTCCCTGGCAGCGACCCTGGATGACAGTGTGCAAGTCATCGAAGTCGGCGGTTTGCTGCGCGAGCTGATCGTCGGTCTGGTGGAGCAGGGGAACGACGGAGCGCCCGAGTATTATGACGCGCTGGTGGGCCTGGCGCTGCTGGAACTCAGGCGGGCCAGGCGCTCGCTGCTGAAAATCCCGCTGCCGGACGATTCCGACCGCCGATTGATGAATGTGTGTCAGGCGGTCATGGCCTCGCCTTCACTGGATATTCCTTTCGAACACCATGCCGATAACGCCGGTGCCAGCGTGCGCACCCTGGCGCGGCTGTTCAAGGACGGTCTGGGCATGGGCTTCGCCGAGTGGCGGCGTCAGGTGCAACTGGCGACGGCGGTGGCCGGGTTGATCCAGGGCGTTGCGGTCAGCGCGATTGCCCGGGAGCTGGGCTATTCGCCGAGCAGCTTCAGTGACATGTTCCGGCGTGAACTGGGGGTTGCCCCTTCGCAGTTTCCTGTGGCGCAACGCCAGGACTGAATTCGCCGACGCCATGCTTTGGCCGACATTCAGAAGCACTTGGCCGATGCTCAAAGGCGTCGCCCTCTAGACTCGGCGCATACCTCAATTGCTGCGGAATCTGCCATGAACTACCTCCTGTCACTGACGATTGGTCTGGGTGTCGGTCTGCTCTACGGCGCCCTGGATTTTCGTTCCCCCGCCCCCCCGGCCATCGCGCTGGTGGGCCTGCTCGGCATGCTCGCCGGCGAAAAGCTCTGGCCGATGGGGCGTGAGCTGGTGGCTGGCTGGATCTCCTGAACCCTTTTCGACTCGATGGATACGCCCATGAAAGCTCTGCAATTCGATAAAACCGGTGATCTCTCGGCCCTGCGCTACGTGGAGGTGCCTACGCCTGTTCCCGGCGCCGATGAAGTGCTGGTCGAAATCAAGGCCGCGGGCCTCAACCCCAGCGATGTGAAGAACGTGCTGGGACGGTTTCCCTACACCACCTTGCCGCGGATTCCCGGTCGGGATTTTGCCGGGGTGGTCGTGGCCGGCCCGCAGGCACTGATGGGGCAGGAAGTCTGGGGCACGGGCCGCGAACTGGGTTTTTTCGCCGACGGTTCCCATGCCCAGTTCGTCAAGCTGCCGGCCAATGGCGTGGCGCTCAAACCCACACACCTGAGCTTCGCCCAGGCTGCCAGCCTCGGTGTGCCGTACACCACGGCGTGGGATGCGCTGGAACGCAGCCTGGTGACGGCCCAAACCCGGTTGCTGGTCATCGGTGGCGGGGCGGTCGGCAGTGCCGCGCTGGCCTTGGCCAAGGTGCGCGGAGCCCGGGTACTGGCGGCCGCGCGGCGTCCGGAGCAGGTCAAGGACTTGCAGGACCAGGGCTATCAAACCCTGCAACTGGATAAACCCGAGGATCTCGCGGCCCAGGTCAACGCGGTCTATGCCGGCGGTGCCGAGGTGATTTTCGACACCACCGGATTCTGGTTGCCGGCCTCGGTGCCAGCCCTGGCCGCGTTCGGCCGCATAGCGATCATCGCCGCACCCGTGGACGGTCACGTGCAACTGCCGGCCCTGGCGTTGTATCGCAAGGGTGGCTCTGTCGTGGGGATCAACTCGCTGCTGTACGGTGTACAGGCCTGTGCGGCGATGCTCGAGCAGTTCGGCCGGTTCTTTGATCAGGACCTGTTGCCGTTGCCGCAGGGCTTGTTCGAGTCGCCACTGGCCGAAGGGCTGGAGCGCTATGCCGAGGTGAATCAGGGCAGTGGCGACAAGGTGATCCTGCTGCCATAACCCAACCTCCTGTGGGAGCGGGCTTGCTCGCGAAGGCGGTGTGTCAGCCAACATGTTTGGCGACTGATACGACGCCTTCGCGAGCAAGCCCGCTCCCACAGGGGGGTAGTATCCGCCACCGCATCTCCTGCAAAGAAAAAGGCGCGTTTGCTGTAGGATTAGTTACCTAGACTCCAAGAGGTGACCTTATGAGCGAGCCGATTCGCCTGACCCAATACAGTCATGGCGCCGGATGCGGTTGCAAAATTTCCCCCCAGGTGCTGGAAGTGATCCTGGCCGGCAGCGGGGCGCAGAATCTCGACCCGAAACTCTGGGTCGGCAACGCCTCGCGTGACGACGCGGCGGTGTATGCCATCGATGAAGAACGCGGCGTGGTCTCGACCACCGACTTTTTCATGCCGATCGTCGATGATCCCTTCGATTTCGGCCGAATTGCCGCCACCAATGCCATCAGCGACATCTACGCCATGGGTGGCGATCCCTTGATGGCGATTGCGATCCTGGGCTGGCCGGTGAACGTGCTGGCGCCGGAAATCGCCCGGGAAGTGATCCGCGGTGGGCGTTCGGTGTGCGACGCAGCGGGCATCCCGCTGGCAGGCGGACACTCCATCGACGCACCCGAGCCGATCTTTGGCCTGGCCGTCACCGGCCTGGTGGAAAAGCGCCACATGAAGCGCAACGACACCGCCACCGCCGGTTGCCTGCTCTATCTCACCAAGCCCCTGGGGATCGGCATCCTTACGACGGCCGAGAAAAAGGGCAAGTTGCGCCATGCCGACATCGGCCTGGCCCGGGACTGGATGTGCACCCTGAACAAGCCGGGCAGCCGTTTCGGCAAGCTCGATGGCGTGACCGCGATGACCGACGTCACCGGTTTCGGCCTGCTCGGGCACCTGGTGGAAATGGCCGACGGCAGCCAGCTCACGGCGCGCATTGAATATGACCGGGTACCGCGTCTGCCGGGTGTCGAGTATTACCTCGAACAGGGTTGCGTACCGGGCGGTACGTTGCGCAATTTCGACAGCTACGCCAGCAAGCTCGGACGTCTTCAGGAGCTGCACAAACGTGTGCTCTGCGACCCGCAGACCAGCGGCGGCCTGCTGATCGCCGTAACGCCGCAAGGCAACGAGCAGTTTCTTGCCGTGGCCGCCGAACTGGGCCTGAGTCTGGAACCGATCGGTGAGCTGGTCGAGCGACAGAGCAACGCAGTCGAGGTGTTTTGATGTTCGTCGACTGCACCGATTACCGCGACATCTTCCTCAACGACCGGCCCATGATGGACGCGCGCGCGCCGGTTGAATTCAACAAGGGCGCGTTTCCCGGTGTGATCAACCTGCCGTTGATGAATGACCATGAACGCCAACGGGTCGGCACGTGCTACAAGCAGCACGGCCAGCAGGCGGCCATCGTGCTCGGGCATCAACTGGTATCGGGCGCGGTCAAGGCTGAACGCATCCAGGCCTGGGCCGACTTTGCCCGGGCGCACCCCGACGGCTATCTGTATTGCTTTCGCGGCGGCCTGCGCTCGCAGATTGTCCAGCAATGGCTCAAGGACGAGGCCGGCATCGACTATCCACGGGTGGGCGGCGGCTACAAGGCCATGCGTACCTTCCTGCTGGACACCCTCGATCAAGCGGTTGCCCAGTGCGATTTCGTCCTGCTGGGCGGAATGACCGGTACCGGCAAAACCGAGGTGCTCATGCAACTGGGCAACAGCGTGGACCTTGAAGGCCATGCCAACCACCGCGGCTCCAGTTTCGGCAAGCGCGCCACCGGCCAGCCTTCGAACATCGACTTCGAAAATCGCCTGGCCGTGGATGTGCTGAAAAAACGCGCCCGGGGTATTGAGCAGTTCGTACTGGAAGACGAAAGTCGTTCGGTGGGCAGTTGCGCGTTGCCGTTGCCGCTGTACCAGGGCATGCAGCAGTTCCCGATGGTCTGGCTGGAAGACAGCCTGGAAGGTCGGGTCGAGCGGATCCTGCGCGATTACGTGGTGGATCTGTGCGCCGAATTCATCGACGTGCATGGCGATGATGGCTTCGCACTGTTTTCCGAACGGTTGCTGGAGAGCCTGAACAATGTGCAGAAGCGCCTGGGCGGCGAACGTCATCGGCGCATGCTGGTTTTGATGGAAGAGGCGTTGGCGGAGCAGGCCCGCAGTGGCGCGGTGGATCTGCACCGGGGCTGGATCGAAGGGTTGCTGAGCGAGTATTACGATCCGATGTACGCGTTCCAGCGGGAGAAGAAAGGTGCGCGGATCGAGTTCGCCGGGGAGCGGGGGGCGGTTCTCGAGTATTTGCGCGAGCGGGGCAGCCAGAAAGGTTGAGGGTGTTTTTGCCGGCCCCTTCGCGGGCAAGCCCGCTCCCACAGGGTTCAGTGGTGTTCATGCCTTCGTGATCACACTGCAAATCCAATGTGGGAGCGGGCTTGCTCGCGAAGAGGCCCGATCAAGCCATGCACAACCTCAGGTCGGGCAGGCTTCAGCACCGTTATCCAGACCTTGCTTGTATACATGGCTCTGCAGGCTGGCCTTGCCGTTGTGCCAGGTCAGGGTGAGCACATACAGCGAGTCGTAGTCGCTGGATTCCCAGTCTTCGGTGATGGTCGTTTTCTTGCCGGTGGCGTCGCCGGCCACCTTGTTGATCAGCTCCGGCAGGTAGCCGTGCGACCAGGCGGTGTAGATCACCGAGTTGTGATACTTGTCGTGAAGCAGTTCATCGGCCAGGTCGCTGGTGTCATTGGCGGAGAAATTGATGTTCACCGGCAGGCCCAGCTTGATGGCGCTGGGGCTGATGGTCATCAGGGGGCGGATGTAGCTGTAGGAATTGTCGAACTCGCCTTCCTCGACGTTACGGGTCGGATTCGCCGCAAACACGTAGTCGGCCTTGCCGAACTTTTCCGGCAGCAACGTGGACAGGTCGATGGCGCGGTTCAGCCCCTGGCAATTGAGCTGGCCGAGGCCGCCGTCGGGTTTTTCCCCGTGGCGCAGGAACACCAGCGTCTGGGTGCCATCCATCGGCTGGGCGCGACTCAGGCTGGATTCCAGCAACAGGAACACCGCGCTGACCGCCAGCAAGACGGGTAACAGCACGTAGGCGCGATGTTTGAAGCGTTTGGTAAAATTGAACAGATTCATGAATAAAAGGTTCTTCAGCGCAATTCGGTTAAGGCTGACAAACCTTTACACCACGACTTTCCAGCGTCGGGTGATTTCCATGTCGTTGAAGCCGGTCCGTTTTCAAAGGGGTGGTGCTCAGAGTCCCCTGAACCCGTTTGGTTCGATTCCGGCCAAGAGCGCAGCAATGTACCGGTAACCTTTAGCGGATTGCAGTGAAGGTTATCGACAGGATGTTGCGGATTTATGGACAGGCTACACCTGATGGTGGTGAAACCGTCGTGATCTCTTTTGATCTCCTCTATCAGCGAGATTGATGGCTCCAGGGGATCGCTGAGCCGATATCTCCATTATGATCGTCACTCTCACTGTCTTCGTGGATCCTGCCCATGACCGAATTGTCCGCATTCCCCATCACCCGTAAATGGCCTGCCCAATATCCGGAGTGGATTCAGCTGTACTCGTTGCCAACCCCCAATGGCGTCAAGGTTTCGATCATGCTCGAAGAGATCGGCCTGCCGTATGAACCTCACCGGGTAGGTTTCGACACCAATGACCAGATGTCCCCGGAATTCCTGTCGTTGAACCCCAACAACAAAATCCCGGCCATCCTCGACCCCCACGGTCCGGACGACAAGCCGCTGGCGCTGTTCGAGTCGGGAGCGATTCTGATCTACCTGGCCGACAAGAGCGGGCAACTGCTGGCCCAGGAATCGGCCGCGCGCTACGAAACGATTCAATGGCTGATGTTCCAGATGGGCGGCATTGGCCCGATGTTCGGCCAGCTCGGGTTCTTCAACAAATTCGCCGGCAAGGACTACGAAGACAAGCGTCCCCGTGATCGCTATGTCGAGGAGAGCAAACGCCTGCTCAAGGTGCTCGACGGCCGGCTGCAAGGGCGCGACTGGATCATGGGCGAGCGCTACACCATCGCCGACATCGCCACCTTCCCGTGGGTGCGCAACCTGATCGGGTTCTACGAAGCCGGTGACCTGGTGGGCATTCAGAACTTCCCTAACGTCACCCGGGTGCTGGAGCGCTTCCTGGCACGGCCGGCGGTGGTGCGCGGGTTGCAGATTCCAAACCCGGTCGCGGGTTGAAATCATCCCCTGTAGGAGCTGGCTTGCCAGCGAAGGCGTAGTGTCAGGCAGTATTGGTATGACTGACCCACCGCCATCGCTGGCAAGCCAGCTCCTACATTCTGTCCTCTGATATCCAGGAATCCCCATGTCCAGCCAGTTCCCCGAAGCACGCCCACGCCGTCTGCGCCGCAATGCGAGCCTGCGCAGCCTGTTCCAGGAGACCGAGTTCAGCCTGAACGACCTGGTGTTGCCGATTTTCGTCGAAGAAGAAATCGACGACTTTGTGCCGATCAAAAGCATGCCCGGCGTGATGCGTATTCCCGAGTCGAAGCTGGCCGGCGAGATCGAGCGCTACGCCCGCGCCGGGATCAAGTCGGTGATGACCTTCGGTGTGTCCCATCATCTGGACAGCAGCGGCAGCGACACCTGGCGCGACGACGGCCTGGTTTCGCGCATGTCGCGCATCGCCAAGGACGCGGTGCCGGAAATGATCGTGATGTCCGACACCTGTTTTTGCGAGTACACCGACCACGGCCATTGTGGCGTGCTGCACAACCATGAAGTCGACAACGACCAGACCCTGATCAACCTCGGCAGGCAAGCCGTCGCGGCGGCCCGCGCCGGTGCCGATGTGATCGCCCCGTCGGCGGCCATGGACGGCCAGGTCCAGGCGATCCGCCGGGCCCTCGATGACGCCGGGTTTACCCAGACGGCGATCATGGCCTATTCGACCAAGTTCGCCTCGGCACTCTATGGTCCGTTCCGCGAGGCGGGCGGCAGTGCGCTCAAGGGCGACCGCAAAAGCTACCAGATGAACCCGATGAACCGCCGCGAAGCGGTGCGCGAGTCGTTGCTCGACGAACTGGAAGGCGCCGATGCGCTGATGGTCAAGCCGGCCGGTGCGTACCTGGACATCATCCGCGACATCCGCGAAGCCTCGCGCCTGCCGCTGTCGGCGTATCAGGTGAGCGGTGAATACGCGATGATCAAGTTTGCCGCCCAGGCCGGAGCCATCGATGAAGACCGCGTGGTGCGCGAGAGCCTGGGGGCGATCAAGCGTGCCGGGGCAGACCTGATTTTTACCTACTTTGCGATGGACCTGGCGCTGGCGGGGATCTAGGCACCAGCGCATATCCCCTTGTAGGAGCGAGCTTGCTCGCGAATGCGGAGTGTCAGTGACAGATGTATTGACTGACACTCAGCCTTCGCGAGCAAGCCCGCTCCCACATTTTGATCTGTGTTGACTCAGGGCGTGCCAAAAAACGAGCGGATCCCGTGGTCACGGAAATACCGTTCGATCACTTTCGGGTCCGCGCACGTCTCGGCAATCGCTACATAGGTGTCGGGCCGCAGCAGATAAAAGCCGTTGCGCCCCAGCCCCGCCGTTTCGAACGCCGGTCGCCAGTCGAACACATGCAACGGCAGATGGTGCTCGTGGCACCAGGCGATCATCTCGTCGCTGGTGTCGCCGTAGACATGCACCTGCCAGGTCATGCATTTGAGCGATTCAAAGTTGTCCCCCTCACCGTCATGGGCCCAGGGCAGGCGATCACCGCCATGCACGTGCCCGGCAACGCCTGTGCTCAAAGGCATGCCCCGATAATTCAGGGTGATCTGCGACACCGTGCGAAACAGGAATTGGCGGGAGGTTTCGAACGAGGTTATTTTCGGGATCAAGAACGGCGCCAGGCGCGTACGCAGCAAATCGGCCATCGGCCCGTCGGCGGTGACGAAGGTGAAGACCCGGTCAGTGGTCGCCACCAGTTTGCGCGCAAAGGCAATGCGCTCGGTTTCATAGGTGTCGAGCAATCCGGCCTCGGCACCGCCGCTCAGCACGGCCGCCAGTTTCCAGGCCAGGTTGATGGCATCGCCAATCCCGGTGTTCATGCCCTGGCCGCCCGCCGGGCTGTGCACATGGGCCGCATCGCCGAGCAGAAACGCCCGACCATTGCGAAAGTGATCCGCCACCCGGTGATGGACGCGGTAGGTCGAGAACCAGTTCAGTTGCTCGATCTGCACCTTCATGTGCTCGATGGCCCGGCTGCTGACGTCCTCGAAGCACAGGGTTTCGGCGTGGTCGGCACGTTCGTCGCGTACGGTGCCGATCAAGCGCGCGCGGCCGCTGCCCGCCAGCGGGAACACGGCAAGGAAGTCCGCCTCATCGAGGTCCACGTGCAGTTCACCGTTGAATGTCGGGCCGCTGCCCTGTACGTCGGCGACGTAGAAAATCTGCTGGTAAGTACCGCCGGGAAACCCGGTATCCAGGGTCTTGCGCACAATCGATCGGGCGCCGTCGCAGCCGGCCAGGAAACAGGCCTGACAGATTTCCTGCTGGCCGTCGGGCAGATGCAGCGTGGCGGTGATGCCGTCGGCGGTTTGTTCGAAGCTAGCCAATTCGGTGTTGCGTTCCACCGAGATGCCGAAGGCTTGCAGGCGATCGATCAGCAGCCGTTCGTGCTCGTCCTGCGGGAAAATCTCCAGGAATGCGTAGGGTGTCAGTCCCGCGCCGACCTGGGTCAGTGGCAAGTGCGCCACGGGTTCACCCTTGACCCAGAAGTTGGCGGCCGCCACCCGATGGCCGTATTGCACAACCGCGTCGGCCAGCCCGAGTTGTCGATACAGTTCCAGCGTCCGCGCCTGGACAGCCAGCGCCCGGGACGTGGTGCCAGGGGCCGAGGCCTTGTCGACAATCCGCACGCGCACGCCCAGTTTGCTCAGCCACAACGCCAGGACCAGCCCGGTCGGGCCGGCGCCGATGATCAACACATCGCTTCTGTGCATGAACTCATCCTCCTCGCTGGGTAGAACAAGTATGGACGACCCGGCCTTTGTAGGAGCGAGCTTGCTCGCGATGAACGAAAGAGCGCCGCGTTAATCCTGAAAGTACGCATTATCGTTAATGTCCATCGCGAGCAGGCTCGCTCCTACAGGTACAGATACAGGCACTCGGCCCCCTGTAGGAGCGAGCTTGTTCTGGTCAAGTTTTGCCGGACACCATTTACGGTGATCAAGCCGCCTGCTGCTCCATGGCTATCGGCGACAGGTATTTGTTGTAGCTATGGAGCCTAATTCGGTTGTATCGCATGAAGAAGCTGGTCATATCTCGCCTGGCTTCTTCAAT
Source organism: Pseudomonas sp. AP3_22 TE3818 (assembly GCF_053628995.1). NCBI lineage: Bacteria > Pseudomonadati > Pseudomonadota > Gammaproteobacteria > Pseudomonadales > Pseudomonadaceae > Pseudomonas > Pseudomonas sp. AP3_22 TE3818. The sequence goes on from NZ_JBRJHL010000001.1 coordinate 2,167,617, forward strand.
TTCCTTGTAGCCCTTGGTGGGTACCCACTCTGACTTGAGTGTCCCAAAGAATCGCTCCGTTGGAGCGTTGTCCCAGCATTGCCCTCTGCGGCTCATGCTTTGCGTTATCCCGTGCTCAAGCAGCTCGGACTGGAAGCGCTGGCTGGTGTATTGGCAGCCTTGATCTGAATGAAACATCAAGCCCGTATGCTTGCCTCGAACCCCCACCGCCATTCTCAACGCCCTGCTAACCAGGTTGGCGTCATTGATCAGAGAAAACGCCCAACCAACGATCCGGCGGGCGAACAGATCAATCACGACTGCCAGGTGGTACCAGCGCTTTGCGACCAACAAGCTGGTAACGTCGCCGCACCAGACCTGGTTTATTGAGGTCGGCTCGAAGTTGCGCTCGAGCAGGTTCTTGACCACAAAAGCTTCGACGCCTCTGGAGCGATACTGATGCCTGCGGCGCTGTCGGCTGGCCAGATTTGCCTCCTCCATGAGTTTTCCGGCCAGATACCGTCCTACCTTGAGCTGCTGGGCCTTCAAATGCTCAGAGAGCATTCTCGCGCCTACGCTTCCCCGGCTTTCAATATGCAATTGCACGACTTTGGCTCTGAGCACGTCACGCTTGGTATTCGGCGCTGAACGGCGGCGAAGCCAGTCGTAAAACGCGCTACGGGATACGTTCAGCGCACTGCAAAGCAGGCTAGTCGGATACGAGCCTGACTCCCTCAGCTCCTCGATCAGGAAAAACGATCGGGATCCGACATCAAGAGAGCAGTAGCCTTTTTTAAGATTTCAGCCTCGGTCTCCAGACGCTTGACCTTGGCTCGCAGCTGTTGGAGCTCTCGCTGTTCGTCGCTGATGGCCTTGGTACCGGCTAGTGGCTGGCCTTTCTGACGCTCTTTGCGAACCTGATCAACCCAGCGGCGCAGAGCCGTAGGGCCGACATCCATCGACGCACAGACATCAGTAATTGAGCAGTTGTCATCAAGAACCATGCTCGCAGCACGTTGCTTGAACTCGCGGGTGTAGGTCTTTCGTTCTTGCATGGAACCTCCTGATTGGACGAATCATATCGCCCTTAAGAGGTGTCCGGGATCATTAGGCCAGTTCAGCTTGCTCGCGATGAACGAAAGAGCGCCGCGTTAATCCTGAAAGTACGCATTATCGTTAATGTCCATCGCGAGCAAGCTCGCTCCTACAGGTACAGATACAGGCACTCGGTCCCCTGTAGGAGCGAGCTTGCTCGCGATGAACGAAAGAGCGCCGCGTTAATCCTGAAAGTACGCATTATCGTTAATGTCCATCGCGAGCAGGCTCGCTCCTACAGGTACAGATACAGGCACTCGGCCCCCTGTAGGAGCGAGCTTGCTCGCGATGAACGAAAGAGCGCCGCGTTAATCCTGAAAGTACGCATTATCGTTAATGTCCATCGCGAGCAAGCTCGCTCCTACAGGTACAGATACAGGCACTCGGTCCCCTGTAGGAGCGAGCTTGCTCGCGATGAACGAAAGAGCGCCGCGTTAATCCTGAAAGTACGCATTATCGTTAATGTCCATCGCGAGCAAGCTCGCTCCTACAAATACAGGGCAGGGGGCACCTCAATCAGAAGTCGATAGTCCCCGACAACTTCGCCGTGCGCGGTTCGCCCTGGGTCAGGTAGCCACCCTGGGCCGATTCCCAGTAGCTCTTGTTGGCGACGTTTTCCACGCCCAGGCGTACGGTCACGTCCTTTTCCTGGACCTTGAACGCGTAGCGGGCGCCGGCATCGAAGCGGTTCCAGGACGGCAGGCTGAGGTTGTTCGCCGCGTCGGCGTATTGGCCGCCGGTGCGCAACATGCGTCCGTTCAGGGCTGCGCCCGGCAGGCCCGGCACATCCCAATCGACACTGGCATTGAACTGGAAGCTCGGCACGCCGATGGCCCGGTTGCCATCGTTGAGGCCGTCCTGGGTGTTCTTCAGTTCGGTGTCCATCACGGTCACGCCGCTGAGCAGGCGCAGGCCGTCGATGGGTTCGCCGAAGACATTGAGTTCCACGCCCTTGTTGATCTGTTCACCGTCATGAATGAACACGGCGGTGGTGTCGTCGATAACCTGGGTGTAACCATCAGCCGGTTGTTCGATGCGGTACACACCGAGTGTCGCACCATAGGTGCCCATGTCGACTTTGACACCGGCTTCAACCTGTTTGGAGCGCGAGGGTGCAAACACTTCATTGCCGTTGACCACGACCCTGGAGCCGGAGGTCGTCGGAGCTGTCGGCCCCTGGGCCAGGCCCTCGATACGGTTGGCGTAGAACGAAACGTGGTCCCACGGCTTGAACACGATGCCGTACACCGGCGTGGTGATCGACTTGTCGTAGTTGGACGTGCGGTTTTGCGTGTCGTAGTCATAGCCTTGAACGACCAGTTGTTGACGGCGCACACCCAGGGTGACCAGCAGGCGATCATCGATAAAGCCCAGGGTGTCGGACGCGGCGGCGCTGCGCATGAAGGTTTTGCCGGTGATGCCCGGATCGCCCAGGTCACCGCCGGAGAAGCCGCCCGCTGGCGCCGGAACGTCAATCGGGTGGTAGATGTTGTTCGGGTATTGGGTCAGATCGAAATCGAAGGCGTTGCGCTGTTGGGTCCAGATCCCGGCCAGGCCGAAGTTCAGTTTATGGGTCACCGGACCCGTGGCGAAACGGCCATTGAGGCCGGCCATGGCACTGGTGTTGTCTTCTTCGTGGGGAATGAACGAACCGCTGGTCACCGTGCTGCCATCGTTGCCCACCAGTGTGGTGGAGTCGTAGTTGCCGACTTCACGGGTGTGCTTGGCGCCGCCGGCGGCGTAGGCGGTCCAGCTGTCGTTCAGGTCGTATTCGGCGCGCAGCATGCCGAAGGTGTCCTCGATCTCGCTGAATCCCCACTTCTGCGCGTAGTTGGTGTCGGCGGAGGGCGCATCCGGGATGTGCGTGGCGTCGCCAAGGTTGACCGAGCTGCGGCCGCCGTTGACGCGTTCCTTCGAATAGACGAAATCGCCGGACAGGCGTAGCGCATCGCCGCGGTAGTCGAGGCCCAGGGCGAACAGTTTGGAGCGCTGGTTCTCGTCGTCGATGGCGGTGTCACCTTCACGTTGGGACAGGTTCAGGCGGGCACCGAAGCGGTTGTCCTCGCCGAAGCGCTGACCGATGTCCAGGTGTTCGCCGATGCGCCCGTCGTCGCTGATGTCCGTGGTGAACCGTCGCAGCGGCACGTCACTGGCGCGCTTGGGTTGCAGGTTGACGCCGCCACCGATGCCGGAACCGGTCGGGGTGACACCGTTGATGAAGGCGTTCGGCCCCTTGAACACTTCCACACGCTCCAGGGCATCGGTGGAAATGATCTGCCGCGGCAGGATGCCGTACAGGCCGTTGAAGGAAATATCATCGCCGTTCAGGGGCAGGCCGCGAATCATGAAGGTCTGGGCCTGGTTGGAAAAACCGGAAGCCTGACGCACCGAGGCATCGTTGAGCAGCACGTCGCCGACAGTTTCGGCCTGCTGGTCGCGGATCAACGTTTCGGTGTAGGACGTCATGGTAAACGGAACGTCCATGATGTCCTGGTTGCCCAAGATACCCAGTTGAGCGCCGCGTGCGACCTGACCTCCGGCGTAAACCGGGGGCAGGTCGGACGTTGCCGGGGCCTGGGCGTTGACATTGACGTCGCCCAGCACCAGCGGTTTTCCCTGGGCCTCGGTTGTTTCGGGCGTTGCGGCATGGGCCGTCAGGGACAAGGAGCAAAACAGGGCCAGTAGCGTCGGGCGAAAAGGCACGCGCAGTCGTGCTGGAGTGGTCATGATGGGTTCCTGGGCGGCGCGCGGCCGATTGGAAAAAGGGGCGGCGCGGGAACTCCATGCGCAAATGCGACTCCTGATGCAAATGGTAGTTGTTCTCAGTAACGTTGTGCAATGCGTTTTCTGCAAGACACACAGGCATTTTCTGCACATGCAGATTTCGGATAACGGAGCTTCAGGGCCGTTTCAGTGGCAAATAAAGGCACGTGGTGGACAACGGTCATAGCCGTTGCCCTGCCATTGCTCGTATGGTTAAGCCGGACCCAAGGATTAGATGGAACGACATGCAAGCCAATCGATTGATCTTCAGCATCGCCGCTTTGTTGATACTGGCCGGTTGCGGCAGCCAACGGACCCATGAACCGGCGGCGCGTAGTCCGGCCCAGGTGAAGGCTGAGATTGTGCGATTGCTGCCGGCCAACGCCGCCGATCCCCAGGGTTGGGCCACGGATATCCAGGTGGCATTTACCGCGCAAGGCATCTCGCCGACCACGCAAAACCTGTGCTCGGTGCTGGCCGTGACCGAACAGGAATCGACCTTTCAGGTCGATCCGAACGTACCGGGCCTGGGCAAGATCGCCCGCGACGAAATCGACCGTCGTGCCGCCAAGGCACACATTCCCGGCCTGCTGGTGAGCGGTGCGTTGAAGCTCGACTCGCCCAACGGCAAAAGTTACAGCGCCCGCCTGAATGCCGCGCGCAGTGAAAAGGAGCTGAGTGGCATTTTCGACGACTTCATCGGCATGGTACCGATGGGTAAAACCCTGTTCGGTGGTTTCAACCCGGTGCATACCGGCGGACCGATGCAGGTCAGCATCGATTTTGCCGAGCAGCAGGCCAAGGGCTACCCGTACCCGGTGCAGGGCTCGATCCGCCACGAAGTGTTCACCCGGCGCGGCGGCATGTATTTCGGCATCGCGCACCTGCTGGGGTATCCGGCGAGCTACCCACAGCCGCTGTACCGCTTTGCGGACTTCAACGCGGGTTGGTACGCCAGCCGTAATGCCGCGTTTCAGAACGCGGTGAGCCGTGCTTCCGGTATCCCGTTGGCGCTGGATGGCGATCTGGTGCGTTACGGTTCGATCATGCCCGGCACCACGGAACTGGCCGTGCGCACCCTCGGCAAGCAACTGGATATGCGCAATCCGACGATCCGCGAGCAACTGGAAGAGGGCAATACCCTGGCGTTCGAAGACAGCAAACTCTATCGACGGGTTTTCGAACTGGCCGAACGGGCCGAGGGCCGGCCGTTACCCCGTGAAGTGTTGCCGGGGATCGTGCTGCAAAGCCCGAAAATCACGCGCAAACTGACCACCGCGTGGTTCGCCAAACGGGTCGATGAACGTTACCAGCGCTGCATGGCGCGGGCAGGGAAGTAATCGGTTCTTCACGCAATCCCGGGCAACTGTAGGAGCCAGCTTGCTGGCGATGGACTCCAGTGCGCCGCGGTCATCCAGTTCACACGCGTAATCGTTAACGACCATCGCTGGCAAGCCAGCTCCTACAAGGGGCCATGCCCACACTGAAACTGTAGGAGCCAGCCTGCTGGCGATGGACTCCAGTGCGCCGCGGTCATCCAGTTCACACGCGTAATCGTTAACGACCATCGCTGGCAAGCCAGCTCCTACAAGGGGCCATGCCCAGGCTGAAACTGTAGGAGCCAGCTTGCTGGCGATGGACTCCAGTACGCCGCGTTCATCCAGTTCGTACGCGTTATCGTTAGCGACCATCGCTGGCAAGCCAGCTCCTACAAGGGGCCATGCCCAGGCTGAAACTGTAGGAGCCAGCTTGCTGGCGATGGACTCCAGTGCGCCGCGTTCATCCAGTTCGTACGCGTTATCGTTAGCGACCATCGCTGGCAAGCCAGCTCCTACAAGGGGCCATGCCCACGCTGAAACTGTAGGAGCCAGCCTGCTGGCGATGGACTCCAGTGCGCCGCGTTATCCAGTTCGCACGCGTTATCGTTAACGACCATCGCTGGCAAGCCAGCTCCTACAAGGGGTGTGCCCACGCTGAAACTGTAGGAGCCAGCTTGCTGGCGATGGACTCAAGTGCGCCGCGTTTATCCAGATCACACGCGTTATCGTTAACGACCATCGCTGGCAAGCCAGCTCCCACAAGGAACGTGCCCACGCTGAAACTGTAGGAGCCAGCCTGCTGGCGATGGACTCCAGTTCGCCGCGTTCATCCGGTTCACACGCGTAATCGTTGACGACCATCGCTGGCAAGCCAGCTCCTACAAGGGGCCATGCCCACGCTGGAAATGAAGCGACCTCCAAAACAGTGAAAGCTCCAAGCATAAAAAACCCGGCGGGAGAGGCCGGGTTTTCGTCGAGTCCTGCGGTAAAGCCCTGCATTCAAACAGCGCGGCTTTCGATCAGACGATCCGAACCGCCTTCAGCGACGCGGTTCTGTAGCAGCTTGTCGGAACCGCCTTCGGCAACGCGGTTTTGCAGCAGCTTGTCGGAACCGCCTTCAGCGACGCGGTTCTGCAGCAGCTTGTCGGAACCGCCTTCAGCGACGCGGTTTTGCAGCAGTTTGTCGGAACCACCTTCGGCCACACGTTTTTCCAGCAGGCGATCCGAACCACCTTCGGCCACACGATTCTCGATCAGGCGATCGGAACCACCTTCGGCCACACGGCTTTCAATCAGACGATCCGAGCCGCCTTCAGCGACCACAGGTTGAGCAGAAGTTGCGGCGAAAGCGTTAACGGCGAAAACCGAGAAAGCGATGCTGAGGAGGGTTTGGCGTTTCATGAGGATGTGCTCCGGGGTGCTGATGGGTGGGTATGGAGCAGATGTTACGCCGCGGATTTTTTAAGAGAACTTCATTGAGGTGATGATGAACATCGATGGCAGTGATAGGACCTGCGCCTTACCTCTTGTGAGCTTGATGGTGCGATCGTCGGATGGTCGCTGTGTGGCAGGTGGCGGCTTCTACACTGGATAGCTGGCGTGTTCCTCTGCCGGGACGCTTGATGAGGCACTGCAGACATCGCGGGGTGCAAGGAGACGATTATGTACCAGCTCTACGGCCATCAGAACTCCGGGGCCGCGGCCATCGAAGCCGCCCTTGAACTCTGTGATGTTCCTTATCGCTTCATCGATGTCGAGGCGTCCGCGGAGGCGGCCCATGCGCTGGAAAAACTCAATCCGCTCAAACAGATTCCGACCCTGCAACTCCCCGATGGCAGTGTCCTGACCGAGAGCGTGGCGATCCTGATTCACCTCGGGCTGAGCTTTCCCGCGTCGGGGTTGTTGCCCCGGGACCCGGCCGAGCGGGACCAGGCCATTCGCGCCATGGCGTACATCGTCAGCAATTGCTATGCGGCCATCGGCATGATCGATTACCCCGAACGCTGGCTGGCCGAGGTGGATGAGTCGTCCAGGCAGAACCTCATGGAGGGAACCCGCCGGCGCCTGCACTGGAGTTGGGAGGTGTTTGCCGACCAGTTTTCGGGCGAGCTGTATCTGGGCAGCGAGAAGCCAGGGGCCCTGGATGTGCTGACGGCGGTGATCTCGCGATGGGCGGGAAGTCGGGAGCATTTGCGCACTGCGCGGCCCGGGTTTTTCGCCTGGCTGGAACGAATCGACCGCCACCCGGCACTGGCACCGGTGTTCGCCCGGCATTGGCCAGCCTGAACACCGAATACCAAATGTGGGAGCGGGATTGCTCGCGAAGGCGTAGTGTCAGGCAGCATTAATGTTGACTGACCCACCGCTTTCGCGAGCAAGCCCGCTCCCACAAGGGGCTTTGGTGTGTCGGCTCACTCCCCGCGAATGTACTGCTCCAGCTGGCGAATCAGCTCCGCCTGTTCGGCAATCGCTTCCTTGACCAGGTCACCGATCGACAGCAGGCCGATCAATTTGCCGCCTTCGACCACCGGCAAGTGACGCAGGCGTCTATCGGACATGATGCCCAGGCAGGTATCCACGGTTTGATGGGTGTCGACGGTAATCACCGGTGACACCATGATGTCGCGCACGGGCGTGCCCACCGAGGAGCGGCCGTGCAGCACCAGTTTGCGCGCATAGTCCCGTTCGCTGATGATGCCCAGCACTTCATCGTTCTCCACCACCAGCAAGGCGCCGACGTTTTTCTCGGCCATCTTCATCAGCGCTTCGAGCACCATGTGATCGGGTTTGATCTGGTGCACTTCCTGATTCTTCTGATCTTTGAGCTTGAGCAGTTGGGCGACGGTTTTCATGGTGGTTACTCGGGTGTTGTCGTTGTCCTTGAAGAATCGTAGACGCAAGCGCTCAGGGCAAGGGCGAAAGCGGCAGATAACACGCAAAAAACGTCATTCGGCGGTTTTTCTTCGGTAAACCCCTTATTTCAGGCCAACGAACCACCTGTGGGAGCGGGCTTGCTCGCGAAAGCGGACTGTCAGCCAGCAAAGATGTTGACTGTGCTGGCCCCTTCGCGAGCAAGCCCGCTCCCACAGGATCGGTGTCTGCCTGATAGGCCTGCGGCAAACGCGCTATCCCTGCCGATGCCGGGTAGAATCACCCTCTGAATCAGTTTCGAGGTTTGCAGTGGTGGATCTACAGCAGGGCTTCGTCCTGACCCGGCATTGGCGCGACACCCCGGCCGGTACGGAAGTCGAGTTCTGGCTGGCGACCGACAGCGGTCCCCGGCGCATCCGCCTGCCTTGCCAGCCCTCGGTGGCGTTCATCCCTGCTGCGCAGCGTCTGCAGGCCGAAAGCGTTTTGCATGACGAGAAGAACGTCGAACTCAGGCCCCTGGCCCTGCAGGATTTCGACCACCGCCCGGTCCTCGGGCTCTACTGCCAGCAACATGGCCAGTTGATGCGCCTGGAAACCGCGTTGCGCCGGGCCGGCGTCGAAGTGTTCGAAGCCGACGTGCGCCCGCCGGAACGCTACATGATGGAACGCTTCATCACCGCGCCGGTGCGCTTCAGTGGCACGCCGAATGCCGAGGGCCTGCTGCTCGACGCTCAGATGAAGCCCGATCCCGACTATCGGCCGAGCTTGAAGCTGGTGTCTCTGGACATCGAGACCACGGCCCAGGGCGAGTTGTACTCGATTGCCCTGGAAGGCTGCGGCGAGCGTCAGGTGTACATGCTCGGCGCGCCCAATGGCGACGATAGCCTGGTGGATTTCCAGCTCGAGTACTGCGAGTCGCGGACCCTGCTGCTGAAAAAACTCAACGACTGGTTTGCCCGGTTCGACCCCGACGCGATCATTGGCTGGAACGTCGTGCAGTTCGACTTGCGGGTGCTTCACGAACACGCCCGGCGTCTGGCGGTGCCGTTGAAACTGGGGCGTGGCGGCGAGGAAATGCAGTGGCGCGAACATGGCAACGGCAACCATTACTTCGCTTCAGCCGCCGGCCGCCTGATCATCGACGGTATCGAGGCCCTGCGTTCGGCGACCTGGAGCTTTCCCTCGTTCAGCCTGGAAAACGTCGCGCAAACCCTGCTCGGCGAGGGCAAGGCCATCGACAACCCGTACCAGCGCATGGACGAAATCAATCGCATGTTCGCCGAGGACAAACCGGCGCTGGCCACATACAACCTCAAGGATTGCGAACTGGTCACGCGGATTTTCGCCAAGACCGAGTTGCTCACCTTCCTGCTGGAGCGGGCCAGCGTCACGGGACTGCCGGCCGATCGCATGGGCGGTTCGGTGGCGGCGTTCACCCACCTGTACATGCCGCTGATGCACCGTCAGGGTTTCGTCGCGCCGAACCTCGGTGGCAAGCCACCTGAAGCCAGCCCGGGCGGTTTCGTCATGGATTCGCAACCGGGACTGTACGAATCGGTGCTGGTGCTCGACTACAAGAGCCTCTATCCGTCGATCATCCGCACCTTCCTGATCGACCCCGTGGGACTGATTGAAGGGCTCAGGCACCCGGACGACAGCGAGTCGGTGCCGGGCTTTCGCGGCGCACGCTTTTCCCGCACCCGGCATTGCCTGCCCTCCATCGTCGCCCGGGTCGCCGAAGGCCGGGAAACCGCCAAGCGCGAACACAACGCACCGCTGTCCCAGGCGCTGAAAATCATCATGAACGCGTTCTATGGGGTGCTCGGCTCCAGCGGTTGTCGCTTCTTCGACACGCGCCTGGCGTCGTCCATCACCCTGCGCGGGCACGAGATCATGCTGCGCACCCGCCAGTTGATCGAGGCCCAGGGGCATGCGGTGATCTACGGCGACACCGACTCGACGTTCGTCTGGCTGCGTCGCGCCCACGGCCAGCAGGAGGCGGCACAGATCGGCCAGGCGCTGGTGGCGCACGTCAATCAGTGGTGGCGCGAGCATGTGCAGCAGGAGTACGGCTTGCAAAGCGTTCTCGAACTGCAGTTCGAAACCCACTACAAGCGCTTCCTGATGCCGACCATTCGCGGTGCCGAAGAAGGCAGCAAAAAGCGCTACGCCGGACTGGTGACCCGCGCCGATGGCAGCGACGAAATGGTCTACAAAGGCCTGGAAACCGTGCGCACCGACTGGTCGCCGCTGGCCCGGCAATTCCAGCAAGAGCTGTATTCGCGGATCTTCCTGCGCAAGCCCTATCAGGATTACGTGCGTGACTACGTGCGCAAGACCCTGGCCGGTGAGTTCGATGACCGCCTGGTTTATCGCAAACGCCTGCGCCGCACCCTCGATGACTACCAGCGTAACGTCCCGCCCCACGTACGTGCGGCGCGCCTGGCCGATGAGTACAACGACAGCCAGGGTCGCCCACGGCAATACCAGAACGGCGGCTGGATCAGCTACGTGATCACCGTTGCCGGCCCCGAACCGCTGGAAGTGCGCAGCGCGCCCATTGACTACGACCACTACATCACCCGGCAACTGCAACCGGTGGCGGACGCGATACTGCCGTTCGTCGACGACGACTTCTCAACCCTGATTGGGGGGCAACTGGGCCTGTTTTGAATCCATCAGCGACAAGGTCCAGTCATCCAGGATGCCGTGGAAGTACTGGTTCAAGGCTTGCTGGAAAAGGCTGTCGGCGGCATCGACCTGGGCGAACAGGGTCATCGAGGAATGAAACTTCAGGTCGTCGGGATGACCGAAAATTCCGGCCACCGAGCGCTCCCGGATGTTCAGCACTTCCTGGGTGCAGGTGCGCAGGCGGGCGCCGAGCAACGGATGCTCAAGGTAGGCCAGGGCCTCCTCTCGCGAACGGATGGCAAAGCGGCGCGACATCTCGCTGTCGCCGAGCCCGGCAAACTGCGGAAAAATGAACCACATCCAGTGACTGCGCTTGTGTCCGTTGTTCAGCTCGTTTTGAACCCGGTCGAATACCGGGTCCTGAGCCTGGAGAAAGCGTTGCAGATTGAACGGGTCCAGGTGGTCGGTGCTTCTCATGGCGAAGCTCTCTGACTGCGTTGGCTCAGACCATGGCCAGTCGCTGTTTGCGTTGTGGCGCATGAAACGCGTGGTCCAGCGCCTCCAGATCCCCGGGTTCAAGTTGCAGCGTGGCGGCCTGGGCATTGAGTCGCACGTGCTCGGGCCGGACCGCTTTGGGGATGGCGATCACGCCGTCCTGGCGCATTATCCATGCCAGCGCCACCTGTGCTGGCGTCACGCCGTGCCGGGCGGCCACCTGCTTGAGCGTGGCATTGGCGAGCATTTTTCCACCCTGGCCGATCGGGCAGTAAGCCATGACCGGCAGCCGCTGCTGTTGGCTCCAGGGTAACAAGTCAAATTCTATGCCGCGCTGCTCCAGATTATAGAGCACCTGATTGGTGGCGCAGACCGGGGCCTCCAGTTCCTGCAAGTCGTCGAGATCGAAATTGGACACGCCCCAACGACCGATCTTGCCGGCTTCGCGCAGGCGCTCGAAAGCGTCGACGGTTTCCTCCAGCGGATACTGGCCGCGCCAGTGCAACAGATACAGGTCAATGTAATCGGTACCGAGCCTGCGCAGGCTGCGCTCGCATGCCTGGGGAATGCCATGGCGGCTGGCGTTGTGCGGGTACACCTTGCTGACCACAAAGACGCTGTCGCGCTGGCCGGCGATGGCATCGCGGACCACTTCCTCGGCGCCGCCTTCGGCGTACATTTCAGCGGTGTCGATCAGGGTCATGCCCAGTTCGATGCCCAGGCGCAGTGCCGCGACTTCTTCCCTGTGCCGTGAGTGGTCCTCGCCCATCTGCCAGGTGCCCTGGCCAATGACGGGCACCTGGGCGCCAGCCAATTGAAGCGTGCGCATGCAAACCTCCTTTATGAATGCCGATGGTTATTTCAGTGGGCACCAGAATAGTCCATCGGTTCCCTCGCCGGGGTTGCCGCAGGCTGCGATCTATTGAGCTGTACCGCGCCGGTGATCGATTGGTGCGCTCCGATACTGCACTTTTTCGAAATGTCCGGCTCTATCCATGGCAGCCTGCGGCGATCCCCACCGTCGGCCCATGCCCAAGTTCAACAACCCATGGCTCGAGTTTCACCCGCGATCAGTACAAAAATCCGCCGTCATTGCCTGCTGCTGGCAGGTCTGTCGATGTTCTTCGTCACCGGTTGCAGCCAGCAGCAGGGCGGCGACATCTTCACCCAGATGCGCGAAGGCCAACCCCAGGAGTTCCTGCAGACCAGTGTCGACCGCATGGCCACCCTGACCATGCGCGACAACCTCGACAGCCTTTACCTGCTCATGGGCAAGCTCTACCTGCGCAACCCCGATGAGCTGAAAAAGTCCGGTTTCCTCGATGCCCGTACGGCTGGCAAGCAAGTGCGCATGGCCATTGAACAGCAGCAGCCATTACCGACCCTGGGCGGCAAAAAGGACCTGGCGGCCCTGCGTTTTGCCATGAGCCCGGAATTTCTCGGCGATCGGGTCGGAGCGTTCATCTATGCCATCGGCAGCATGCTGGTGACCGCCCATGGCAATCGCACCGAGTTCTACATGACCGATACGATCAACCCGGTGTTCGTCAGCAATGCCGCACGCAACATCGAGATTGCCACCTGGATCCTCAGCCAGCGACAAGACAAGGAAGGCCAACCCCTGCTGTTTTCCAACGAGATCTCGGAGGAGGGCAGCAACCTGAGCTTTGCCGTCGAGTTCGGCAAGATCGTCGCCCGCCTGGACCTGCTGACCCAGATGCTCGACGAGCGCTACCGGCGCATCGGCCTGAACTATGCCCAGAGCCTGTTGTTCCTGAATTTCCTGCCGGTGCAGTGAGCACAACACATATTCCTTGTGGGAGCGGGCTTGCTCGCGAAGGCGGTGGGTCAGTCAATATTAATGCTGCCTGACACTACGCCTTCGCGAGCAAGCCCGCTCCCACAGGGGGAATTGAGTTCAGGATATAAAGATAGATCGCATCGATATAACTGGTTATAAGAAATATCGCTATGCTGCGGGCCAGATTTCCCCTGCGATCTTTGTGGACGTATCAATGGATTTAGTGAACATCGGGTTGGTCGTGGCCGGGTTGGTGGTTGGCTTCATTGTCGGCATGACTGGCGTCGGTGGCGGGTCGCTCATGACTCCGATCCTGCTGTGGTTCGGTATCAACCCGGCAACGGCGGTCGGTACCGATCTGCTCTATGCGGCGATCACCAAGTCCAGCGGTGTACTGGTTCACCGAAAGAACAACAACATCGACTGGGCGATTACCGGTTGGCTGACCCTTGGCAGCGTGCCGGCGGTGGCACTGACGTTGTGGTTCCTGAGCACTTTGCACTCCAGCCCCGATGCGATGAACGCGATCATCAAGCAGGCCCTCGGCTTTGTGTTGTTCGCCACGGCGCTGGCGATCCTGTTCAAGAAGCGTCTGCTGGATTTTGCCCACAAACGTGCTGGCGGCCACTACAACCCCAGCGGGTCGCGCCTCAATGTCCTGACGGTCATCACTGGCCTGGTCCTCGGCACCATGGTCGCGCTGACGTCCATCGGCGCCGGTGCACTGGGCACCGTGGCCCTGTTCATTCTCTATCCGATGCTGCCGACCCGCCGCCTGGTCGGCACTGAAATCGCCCACGCCGTGCCGCTGACCCTGGTCGCCGGTCTCGGCCATGCCAGCATGGGCAACATGGACTGGCACGTCCTGGGTTACTTGCTGGTGGGTTCGTTGCCGGGGATTTACCTGGGCAGCCACCTGACCGGGCGCATCTCCGACGAACTGCTGCGCCCTTGCCTGGCGACCATGCTGTTGCTGATCGGCTACAAGCTGGCGTTCTGATTCAATTGGTTTACGCCAGCCTCCTTCGCGGGTGCATGCCCAGTCGGTGCCTGTCCGGGCACCCCTTGGGACCCGCTTGATCCTTGATCTGCCTTGAACTTTGTAAGTCCTGAGATGACCCCGAGCTGTTGCGCAATGACCGCCCTGACCTAAGCTTGGGACAAGGCGAAAAAATTGCGGTACGTCACCCGGAACGATCGCCGCGATGCGCAATCATTAGAGCGTGGATATCAAAAAGGAGATGCGCATGCTCATCAGGTCACTGACCATGGCTATCTTGCTGGCGATTGCCGGCACCTCGTTCGCCGCTGATGACGGCTCACCGCTGGACATGGACAAGGGCAGGGCCCGGCCACTGATTGTCATCGCTCCAAGCACTGTGGATCCAACCTGGGTCAGCCTGAAAAAGTCGCTGGATGAACCGGCCAACCGCAAGGGGTTCACCGACCGCAACATGGTGCTCTACACCGTGCTCAACCTGATGGGCCAGCGCGACGGTAAAGACCTCGGGCCCCAGGACACAGCGGCGCTGATCCGCTCGCTCAAGCTGGGTGCTGGCGCCAAGACCAAGGTGATTCTGGTCGGCAAGGATGGCGAAAAGAAACTTGAACAAACGGAGGCCATCAAGCTGGACGAGATTTTCAGCGCAGTCGATCAGTTGCCGGCGGCCGAGAAAGAATTTACCCCGACAGTGGCCGTTCCCGTCGTTGAAGCCGAGCCGGCTGCCAAAGGCGCAAAGCCCGGGAAAAACAGCAAACCGGCCAAGCCCGCCAAGCCGCCAGAAATGCCGGATGATTGATCCGGCTCTGAATTCTGTTGGTAAGCAATTAACCTGTGGGAGCGAGCTTGCTCGCGATGGGGACCTGACATTCAACATTTATATTGACTGTTGCGACGCCATCGCGAGCAAGCTCGCTCCCACAGGTTTCGTGTGTTAACTGATCAGTATTAACCTCCAGAGGTCGTCTTTTTCTCTGGGAGCGCAAACCAGGCTTACCGGGCAAGGGCGCTGAGAATCTGATGCGCAATCCTGACCCGCTGCGCATTCGGGAAGTTTTTGTTGGCCAGCATCACAATGCCGATCTCCTTCGATGGCACGTACACCACGTAAGCGCCAAAGCCACCGGTTGAACCTGTCTTGTTGATCAACACGTTCTGCGGCTGCGCTTGCGGCGGGTGCAGCCACTGGACTTTGTGCGCCTGCATGGCCATCGGCGTGGAGTTGCCGTCCAGCAAGCGATCCAGAGTGATCGGGTAGCGATACATCTCCCAGCCCAGGCCCTGGGTCATGTCGCCAACGCTGTAGTACGCGCTATGAGTCAAGGCGATGGCTTGCTGCAACGGCTTGTCCAGAGACGCCGGCTTCATGTTTGCATTGACGTAGGCCAGCAAGTCAGAGGCGCTGGTTTTCACCCCGTACGCCTCGGAATCCAGCGCGCCCGGAGTGACCCGCACCGGCTTGTCGTCCTTGTTGTAGCCCTGGGCGTACAGCGCCATCTGGTCCTGCGGCACATGCACATAGGTGTGCTTGAGGCCCAGTTTCGGCAGCAGGGTGTTCTCCATCAGGTCATCAAAAGGCTGGCCCATGCTGTGGGCGGCGAGGTAGCCGAACAGGCCGAGGCTGGGGTTCGAATACAGTCGGTGGCTGCCGGGGGCGTAGAGCGGTTTCCATTGTTTGTAGTAGCCGAGCATTTTGTCGGCCGAATCAGATTCGGCAGGAAATTGCAGCGGCAGGCCGCCGGCGCTGTAGGTGCCCAGTTGCAGCACGCTGATGTGGTCGAAAGCGCTGCCGCGCAAGGCCGGCAGGACCTGGCTGGCCTTGTCCGACAGTGACAGTTTGCCGGTGGCCTGGGCGTAGGCGGCGAGGGTGGCGGTGAAGGTTTTGCTGACCGAGCCGATTTCGAACAGGGTGTCCTTTGTGACGGGGCTGCCGGTTTCTTGCGAGGCGACGCCATAGTTGAAGTAGTGCGCTTGGCCGTTGACGGTGACCGCCACGGCCATGCCCTGAATGCCCTCGGCCTGCATCACCGGTTGTACAGCGGCGTTCACCAGCGTCTCGATTTGATCCTGTGCCACGCACTGGCCTGCGGCAAATATCGCCATGCCGGCGGCGATGGTTTTCAGCCTGTCCATGTTGGATTCATCCGTCGTTGATTCAGTTGCGCGCCATTTTAGGGGGTTAAGCGCCAGGCTCCGAGCGCTTTTTAAACCGGCCGCCAACAGGCGACCACGCGCAACCCTTGATTCAACTCACTTGGCGTTTCAACGCACCAGGCACGGCCGCTTGTTATCGAACGTCCAGCCCGGGATCAAAAACTGCATGGCCACACTGTCATCCCGCGCACCCAGGCCCATGCCTTTGTACAGTTCATGAGCTTTGGCGACCTGATCCATATCGAGCTCGACCCCCAGCCCAGGTTTCTGCGGCACCTGCACGCAGCCGTCGACGATTTGCAGCGGGGCCTTGGTCAGGCGCTGGCCGTCCTGCCAGATCCAGTGGGTGTCGATGGCGGTGATCTCGCCCGGCGCGGCTGCTGCGACATGGGTGAACATCGCCAGGGAAATGTCGAAGTGGTTGTTGGAGTGCGAACCCCAGGTCAGGCCCCATTCGTTGCACATCTGCGCCACGCGCACCGAGCCCTGCATGGTCCAGAAGTGCGGATCGGCCAGGGGAATGTCGACCGACTGCAACTGGATCGCGTGGCCCATCTCCCGCCAGTCGGTGGCGATCATGTTGGTTGCGGTTTTCAGCCCCGTGGCCCGGCGGAATTCAGCCATGACTTCGCGTCCCGAGTAACCGTTTTCTGCCCCGCACGGGTCTTCGGCGTAGGCGAGCACGCGGTGCTGATCGCGGCACAGGCGGATGGCTTCTTTCAGTGACCAGGCACCATTCGGGTCAAGGGTGATGCGCGCATCGGGGAAACGTTCGGCGAGGGCCGTGACCGCTTCGATTTCGGCGTCGCCGCTGAGCACGCCGCCCTTGAGCTTGAAGTCCTTGAAGCCATAACGCGCGTGCGCCGCCTCGGCCAGGCGGACCACCGCATCGGCGGTCATGGCTTTTTCGTGACGTACGCGGAACCAGTCGTTGTCGGCGTCTGGCTCGCTGCGGTAGGCGAGGTCTGTTTCGTTGCGATCACCGACATAAAACAGATAGCCAAGCATCTTCACTTCATCGCGCTGCTGGCCTTCGCCAAGCAGGGCGGCGACCGGCACGTCCAGGTGCTGGCCGAGCAGATCGAGCAGCGCGGCTTCGAGGCCAGTGACGGCGTGGATGGTGATGCGCAGGTCGAAGGTCTGCAATCCGCGACCGCCAGCATCGCGGTCGGCGAAGGTCTGGCGTACCTGGTTGAGAATCTTCTGGTAAGTGCCGATCGGGCTTCCGACCACCAGGCTGCGTGCGTCTTCCAGGGTCTGGCGAATGCGCTCGCCACCCGGCACTTCGCCGACGCCGGTGTGGCCGGCGTTGTCCTTGAGGATCACGATATTACGGGTGAAAAACGGGCCGTGGGCGCCGCTGAGGTTGAGCAGCATGCCGTCGTGGCCGGCCACCGGAACAACCTGCATGCTGGTGATGATCGGGGCTTTGGCGATGTCGTGTGCGGTCATGTTGTTATCCTTTTAAACCAATGATTCAGGCGTGGTGGGGCGCTGGTTTGCCCGCTGCGGTGACGGGGGCGACCTTGGGTTTGTTGCGTGCGGCAAAGACGATGATCGCGGCGATGATCGAGGTCGCGGCCAAGCCGTAGAGTCCGCCCTGGATGGAGCCGGTGCGTTCCTCCAGCAGACCGAAGGTGGTCGGCGCGACGAAACCGCCGAGGTTGCCCACCGAGTTGATCAGCGCGATGACACCGGCGGCGATGCGTGCGTCCAGATAAGCCTGGGGAATCGGCCAGAACAGCGACGAGGCCGATTTGAAACCCAGCGCCGCAAAGCAGATCGCAACAAAGGCGAAGACCGGCCCGCCGGTGGTGGACATGAACATCCCGGCAGCGGCGATCAGCAGGGCCGCGGCGACCCAGGCTTGCTGATGCTTCCACTTGGCCGACAACGAGGCGAAGGCATACATGCCGACAATCGACAGCAGCCACGGAATCGAGTTGAACATCCCGACCTGGAAGTCGCTGAGGTCGCCCATCTTCTTGATGATGCTCGGCAGCCAGAAGGTCGCAGCGTAGATGGTCAGTTGGATAAAGAAGTAGATCACGCAGAACAGGATGATCTGTCGGTCCTTGAGCAGCTTGCCCAGTGACGGCTTGATCGGTGTGGCGGCTTCGCGGGCCAGTTGTTCGTCGTCGATGGCCTTGACCAGCGCGTCCTGCTCGTCGCGGCTCAGCCATTTGGCGTCGTGGGGTTTGGAATCGAGCCAGAACCAGACAAAAACACACAGCCCTACCGAGAACATGCCTTCGATGAAGTACATCCATTGCCAGCCATGCATCCCGAATCCACTGATTTGCAGCAGCAAACCGGACAGTGGACCGGAGATCAGCGAGGCGATCGCCGAGCCGCTGAGGAAAATCGCAATCGCCTTGCCACGCTCAACGCCAGGCAACCAGCGGGTGAAGTAGTAGATCACCCCGGGGAAGAACCCGGCTTCGGCCACGCCCAGCAGAAAACGCAGGATGTAGAAGTGGGTTTCGTTCTGGATGAACGCCATGCCCGCGGCGACCAGGCCCCAGGTCAGCATGATGCGAGTCAGCCAGATGCGGGCGCCGACTTTTTGCAGAAGGATGTTGGAGGGCACTTCGAACAGCGCATAACCGATGAAGAACAGACCGGCGCCGAGGCCGTAGGCGGCCGCGCCAATGCCCAGGTCGTGTTCCATGTGGGCGCGGACGAAGCCGATGTTCACTCGATCAATGTAATTGACGATGAACATGATGACGAACAGCGGCAAGACGTGACGTTTGACTTTGGCGATGGCGGACTTCAGCGCTGAATTGGCGTCGTCGTGCATCCCGGAGATGGATGTATTCACTGCGTTTTCTCCCACTCGTTATTTTTATGCGGGGTGAAGCTGGGTGCTGCGTTGTTGATAGACATCATACAACTAGGTTTTTTGATCTTGCAACCGCCTTTTCCCAATGAAATGGTGCAGTTCAGAAGATTTTTTATTCTATTGGTGGTGACGGGTGGGCTTCAAAACGAATCAATATGAGTGGGTTGTTGAGTGTTGTCATACAAGTTGATCGAGATTTTTCAGGATTCCCGCCCGTCGCGGTGCTACGATTCGATAGCCCTGATTTCCGGACACCTTCATGCAAGAAGACCTCGAAGCACCCGCCCGCAAGCGCAGCCACAACCTGGCCCATGACCTGGTGGAGAAACTGACCCAGCGCATCCTGCTCGGCCAGATGTTGCCCGGCGACAAGCTGCCGTCGGAAAACACCATCGTTCAGGAGCACGGGGTCAGTCGCACGGTGGTGCGCGAGGCGATCTCGAAGTTGCAGGCCTCGGGGCTGGTGGAGACCCGGCATGGCATTGGCACGTTCGTGATCGAGCGCGCGCCGGAGCAGGGGCTGCGGCTGAATGTCGACACGGCGTTGGGGGTGCGCAGCATTCTGGAGTTGCGCATGGGCCTGGAAACCCAGGCGGCGGCGCTGGCGGCAACTCGCCGCACCGATCTGCAACTGGTGAAGATGCGTGAAGCGCTGGACGACTATCAAAACCTGCTGGCCAACAACGACAGCTGTGTCGAAGCGGACCGGCGTTTTCATCTGCTGATCGCCGAAGCCACCGGCAACCTCTGCTTCACCGAAATCATGCAGCACCTGGGCAGCGCCATGATCCCGCGCACCCGGGTCAATGCCGCCGAGCGGGGGGCGGTGGACTTGAGCAAGCTCGGCGAGCTGGCCAATCTTGAGCACGAGGCGATCCTCAATGCCATCAAGCGCCAGGACCCGGACGCGGCGCGGGCGGCGATGTGGTTGCACCTGACCAACAGTCGTGACCGGTTTTCGGCTAGCTGATAGTCAGTGACACCGCGTCATCGTTCTTCGCGAGCAAGCCCGCTCCCACAGGTTTTGCCCTGTGGGAGCGGGCTTGCTCGCGAAGGCGCCAGTCAAGACAGCAAAAAGCATGGATCAGACCCGAGCAACCTGAACAACCACAGCTCGCCGCTCCAGATTCAACGCCAGCACACTCGCCAACACCACCAGCCCGCCGACCACGATCATCAACGTCGGCCGTTCGCCGAGCGCATAGGAAGCCATCACCATCGCCGTCGGCGGCGTCAAATACAGCGTCATGGTCGCCCGGCTCAAATCGACATGCGCCAGCACATAGGCCCAGGCCAGGTACGCCAGGGCACTGGGGAATATCCCCAAGGCAATCACCGCCCACTGCACGCGCATCGGCGCCTGGACGACTTGATCCACAAGGCCGGGCAGAAAAATCAACAGCAGCACCGTACCGGACCACACCGTGTAGCACACCAGCGTCAGCCCGTCGTAACGCCCGGTGTGATGTTTTTGCAGGGCAAAGTAGAGGCTCCAGGACACCGCCGCCAGCAGGATCAGCAAGCCGTGGGCGTCAATGCTGCCCAGGCCATGATCGCCCGCCACCACGATCACCACGCCAAACAACCCGAGCAGCACACAACCCCAGCGCCAAAGGCTCACCTGATCCTTGAACACGAAGCGCGCGATCAATGTGCTGAACAGCGGCGTGGTCTGGGCCAGGACGCTCGAAGCGCCAGCGCTGACTCCCTGCTGCCCGAAGTTGATCGCCACGTGATGCAGGCTCACGGCAAAGAAACCCAGGCCGAACATCAGCGGCAAGTCTCGCAGGCTGGGCAGGCGGATGCCTTTGATGACCGCGACCCCGGCCATGAACACGGAGGCCAGCAGGAAGCGCAGCAGTGCCAGGTGCACGGGGTCGTAGGCCTGCAAGCCGATATGAATACCGGTCGGGGAGTAGCCCCAGCACGCCACGACAAACGCCATGGCCAGAATGATTTTCCAGGGTGAAACGGGGGAGGATGTGAGCGGCGTCATGGTCGTGCACCTGTGGGCTGATGCACGGAGTATCAGAAAGCGCATCGTTCGCCACAACTGACTTATACTGCGCTAACCGTTCACTATGGGTGATGTATGGAGCTGGCACAGATTCGCATGTTCAAGACCGTGGCCGACGTCGGCAGCATTGCCCGCGCGGCCGAATTGCTGCATTGCGTGCCGTCCAACATCACGGCACGGATCAAGGCCCTCGAGGCTGAGCTGGGTGTCGCGCTGTTCCTGCGCGAAGGCCGAGGGTTGCGCATCAGCCCGTCGGGGCAGACCTTCCTGGCCTACGCCTCGAAAATTCTCGCCCTGACCGCCGAGGCCAAGCGGGCGGTCGACCCTTCGGCCGAACCCTCAGGGCCGTTGCGCATCGGCGCCATCGAATCGTCGGCCACCGGGCGTTTGCCGCGCCTGCTGGCGAAATTCCACAAGCGTTTCCCGCAGGTGGCGCTGGAGCTGACCACCGGCGCCTGGGGGCAGTTGCTCGACGACACGCTCAATCACAAGCTTGACGGCGCCATCGTGGCGGTGGATGTCGAACGTTCGCACCTCAAGCGCACGCCGATGTACCGCGAAGAGTTGCTGCTGATCGCCTCGACATCCCTGGGGCCGTTGCGCGACATCAGCGATTTGCAGGACCAGACCGTGTTCATGTGGCCCCAGGGTTGTCCGTACCGGGCGGCGCTGGAGCATTGGTTGCTGCGACAGGGGCAGGCACTGCCGATTGTCAGCCTGGCCAGTTATGGCGCGATTGTCGGTTGCGTCAGCGCCGGGGCCGGCGTGGCGCTGGTGCCCAAGGGGATCTTCGACCAATACGCCAAAGGCGCGGGGTGCGCGGGGTTTGAGTTCCCTGAACTGACCGCCGTCGACAACCTGTTTTACTGGCACGAAAACGCCGGGGTGCACCCGGCGCGCGAGGCGTTCGTGGCGATGCTCCGCGAAGAGTTTGCCTGACGCAGTACCTGTGGGAGCGGGCTTGCTCGCGAAGGGGGCGGCACATTCAAAGTCAATATTGACTGACACACCGCCTTCGCGAGCAAGCCCGCTCCCACAGGGATTACGGCATGTTGATATCTCGCATCAGCAGGCCAAAACTCAGATCCACCGCATCCGGTATCGGCAAATACACCGTATGCCCATCGCCGGGTGCAACGTCGATCGCGTCACCTTTAGCGTTTTGCAGCTGATGCAGATCGAAGTGGAAGTTGCCCTTGGGCGTCATCAGCTCCATGTGGTCGCCCACGCCGAAACGGTTTTTCACCTTGACCTCGGCCAGGCGATCCCGGCGCTGCCCGGTCAGTTCACCGACAAACTGTTGTCGTTCCGACACTGAGCTGCCGTTCTGGTAGTTCTGGTATTCGTCATGCACATGCCGGCGTAGAAAACCTTCGGTGTAGCCGCGCTGGGCGAGGGATTCCAGGTCGCTCATCAGGCCGCGGTCGAAGGCCCGGCCCGCCACTGCGTCGTCGATGGCCCGGCGATAAACCTGGGTAGTGCGCGCGCAATAAAAGTGCGATTTGGTCCGGCCTTCGATTTTCAGCGAGTGCACGCCCATCTGCGTCAGGCGTTCGACGTGCTGCACGGCACGCAGATCCTTGGCGTTCATGATGTACGTGCCGTGTTCGTCTTCGAAGGCGGGCATCTGTTCGCCGGGACGATTGGCTTCCTGCAACAGGAACACCTGATCGGTGGGTGCGCCGATGCCCAGGGTCGGTTCGGGATCGAATGTCTGCACGATCTCGCCCAGCTGGT
The DNA here is from genome assembly GCF_053628995.1 of Pseudomonas sp. AP3_22 TE3818. NCBI lineage: Bacteria > Pseudomonadati > Pseudomonadota > Gammaproteobacteria > Pseudomonadales > Pseudomonadaceae > Pseudomonas > Pseudomonas sp. AP3_22 TE3818. The sequence goes on from NZ_JBRJHL010000001.1 coordinate 2,190,324, forward strand.
TTTCCGTGGCCGGCTGCGCCGTGTATTTCCAGCGACAGGCGTTGGTGCAGGAGCCCTGATTGGCGTCGCGCCTGTTCATGTACCCCGACAGCAGGCAGCGCCCGGAGTAGGCCATGCACAACGCGCCATGCACGAACACTTCCAGTTCCATGGCGGGCACTTGCCCGCGGATCTCGGCGATCTCTTCCAGCGACAGCTCCCGCGACAGGATGATCCGGCTCACGCCCTGTTGCTGCCAGAACTCGACGCTTGCCCAGTTCACCGTATTGGCCTGCACCGAAAGGTGGACCGGCATCTGCGGGTAGTGCCGGCGCACCAGCATGATCAGGCCGGGGTCGGACATGATCAGCGCATCGGGGGCCATGGCGATCACCGGTTCAAGGTCCTTGAGGAAGGTCTTGAGCTTGGCGTTGTGCGGCGCGATGTTCACCACCACGTAGAAGCGCTTGCCCTGCGCCTGGGCCTCGCGAATGCCGAGGGCGAGGTTGGCGTGGTCGAATTCGTTGTTGCGCACCCGCAGGCTGTAGCGCGGCTGGCCGGCGTACACGGCATCGGCACCGTAGGCGAAGGCATAACGCATGTTTTTCAGGGTGCCTGCGGGGGCGAGCAGTTCTGGCGCGGTGAGGTTCATGGCGGTGTCGTCGCAAAAGCCGCGCAGGGTAAACGCCCCGTGCCGAGCGTTTATTGACCTGGATCCATGTCTGATCAACAAACTGATGGCACTCGCGCGAGCGGTCGCGGACTAAACATCAGGGCCCAAGTGTTTCGTCCCGGCGGGCATGGATCTGATATGAACGAAGAAACCCTGAAAGACAGATCGTTGACCGTCCTTCTGGCCCTGGTGAGCGTCGCCTTCATCTGGATCCTGCTGCCGTTCTACGGCGCTGTGTTCTGGGCGGTAATCCTCGGCATTCTCTTTGCTCCGCTGCAACGGCGGCTGCAGCTGAAGTTCGGCTGGGAGCGCAACCTCACGTCACTGCTCACGCTGAGCATCTGCCTGTTGATCGCGATCCTGCCGGTGATATTCCTCAGCATCCTCCTGATCCAGGAGGGGGCCGCGCTCTACAAGAACATCGAGAGCGGCGAACTGGACATCGCCGGGTACGTGGCGCAGTTCAAGCACATCCTGCCGCCGTATTTCCAGCACCTGCTGGATCGCTTCGGCATGGGCGAGCTGAACGGGTTGCGAGAAAAAATCGTCAAGAGTGCGATGACCGGTGGACAGGAACTGGCCGCCCAGGCCTTCATTTTTGGCCAGGGCACGTTCGAGTTCATCGTCAGTTTCTTCATCATGCTGTACCTGCTGTTCTTCTTCCTGCGCGACGGCGCGGAACTGGCGCGCAAGGTGCGTGCGGCGGTGCCGTTGGAGGAACAGCAGAAACGTCGTTTGCAGCTCAAGTTCAATCGTGTGGTACGGGCTACGGTCAAGGGCAACCTGCTGGTGGCGATCACACAAGGCGCGCTGGGTGGCCTGATTTTCTGGTTTCTGGACATTCCCAGCGTATTGCTCTGGGCGGTGTTGATGGCGTTTCTGTCACTGTTGCCGGCGGTGGGGGCGGGGATTGTCTGGGTGCCGGTGGCGGCGTTTTTCCTGCTCACCGGGGCGATCTGGCAGGGCGTGGTGCTGGGCTTGTTCGGGATCTTCGTGATCGGCCTGGTGGATAACGTGCTTCGACCGATTCTGGTGGGCAAGGACACCCGGATGCCGGATTACATGATCCTGATCTCGACCCTCGGCGGCCTGGCGATTTTCGGGCTGAACGGCTTTGTCATCGGCCCGTTGATCGCCGCCCTGTTCATGGCCAGTTGGGACATTTTCATCGAAACCAAACCGCGGGTGCAGCTGCCTTAGGCGCTGAGCCTGCCGGACTGGCCGGTGCCGATGCGTTGCGACAGCTCCCGGGCGGCGGGCAGCGAAGTGAGCGGGCCGCTGATCTGCACACCGTCCTGCACCAGATACCAGCAGGCGAGCATGCCCAGCTCTCTGAGCTGTGCGGGGACGGCGCTGCCGATAACGGACATGATCTGAACCTGGGACATGAAAAGTACCTCCATCAATCTGTGGAGCTACTTTAAAGTCCGGGTGCCTCGAGGAGTAATCAACGCTTTCAATAGTGGTCATTGATGCCAGCGGGGGCAAACGACCGTTGGTCGGTCAGTTGACCACCTGATCGAGCATGTTCACCACTTCCTGCTCGTTGAGCAGGCCCTTGCGCACCAGGTTTTGCGTCAGCAGCGAGAGAAACTTGGCGCTGCGATGACCTTCCAGGTGCTTGAGTTCGGTCAGTGCGTTGTACACCTTGCTGGAGGTGCACAGACCGACGATGCGGTGCGGGTTTTGCGTTGGCATGTGGTCGTCCTTGTTGTTATCAAGCTGTTTTCGACGGACAGCACCGAGCTTGCGGATCTGTCATGACAAAAATATGACCGTTTTTCGCCACACGGCAGAAAACCGGTCGAGTCCATCTTGCCCGTTTCTGCCGCGCGCACTGTCCCGATAGCGACCTTGGCGAGATTTATCCAGACCTGCACCGATCAACGGGCACAAAAAAGGATCCTCACGCAACCCGGGAAAACACCGATAACGCACTACCTGTAGGAGCCAGCTTGCTGGCGATGAACTCCAGTGCGCCGCGTTAATCCAGTTCACCCGCGTTATCGTTAACGACCATCGCTGGCAAGCCAGCTCCTACAAAGGACCGTGCCCACGCTGAAACTGTAGGAGCCAGCCTGCTGGCGATGGACTCCAGTGCGCCGCGTTCATCCAGTTAACCCGCGTTATCGTTAACGACCATCGCTGGCAAGCCAGCTCCTACACGGAAGCGAGCCCACGCTGAAACTGTAGGAGCCAGCTTGCTGGCGATGGGCTCAAGCGCGCCGCGTTTATCCGGTTTACACGCGTTATCGTTAACGACCATCGCTGGCAGGCCAGCTCCTACAAGAGGCCGCGTCCGAGTCAAAACCAGCGAAAGCCCCAAAAAAAGCCCCGCTGGTTCAGCGGGGCTTGATGAGTTCGTTACCAGCGGCCGTAGTGAGGGCCGTAGTAGCCGCGTGGCGGGCCGTAGTAGCCACGGGGTGGTCCGTAGTAAACCGGGGCCGGGCGGTAGTAGATCGGTTGCTGCACGTAGACCGGGGCCGGCTGGTAGTAAACCGGGGGCGGTGGCGCGTAATAAACCGGAGGCGGTGGGGCGTAGACCGGTTGCGGCGCGACATAGACCGGGCGGTTGGCGTTGATCAGAGCCGAACCTACGATGGCAGTACCGACGATCGCGCCAAACACCGCCGGACCCTGCCAGTAATTGCCACCACCATGGGCTTGCGCCTGTCCCGCGATAGCGAGGGCGCCGATCAGCAAGGCTACTGTGGGGATTTTACGGATCATGATAGTTCCTCGGTTCTTCAGCCCGGCGCCTGTGTCTGCGATAGACCCAGGGATTGTCGCGGGGATACTACTAAGACAGCGTTTTTTCGAAAAACAGCACGGCCGCCAGGTAAATTTTGTGTAAGGTCTGTACCGACTTTCTTACCGACCTGTTCAAGCCCGTGCGTCCAGGCTTTCATGATCGATCAGATCCCGATGGAGGGCTAATCCCGTCCATCCGAAAAGTGCATTTGAAGGAGCTATGCCATGCAGATGAACCCCAACAAAGACACCCAACTGTGCATGTCCCTTTCAGGGCGCCCCGGGAACTTTGGCCTGCGTTTTCATAATCATCTGTATGAACAACTGGGCCTGAACTTCTACTACAAGGCCTTTGCCAGCCAGGACCTGCCGGGCGCCGTCGCCGGCATTCGCGCCCTGCGCATTCGTGGTTGTGGCGTGTCGATGCCGTTCAAGGAAGCCTGCATTGCCCTGGTGGATGACCTCGACGCCTCTGCCGCCGCCATTCAATCGATCAACACCATCGTCAACACCGACGGTCATCTCAAGGCCTACAACACCGATTACATCGCCGTTGCCCAGTTGCTGGAAAAACACCAGGTGCCCAAGGACTCGACCTTTGCCCTGCGCGGCAGCGGCGGCATGGCCAAGGCCGTGGCGAGCGCCTTGCGCGATGGCGGCTACGAGAACGGCCTGATCGTGGCCCGCAACCAGCGCGCCGGGCAGGCGCTGGCGCAGTCGTTGGGCTATGAGTGGCAGGCAGAACTGGGCAGTCGTCGCCCGCAGATGCTGGTCAATGTCACCCCGATCGGCATGACGGGAGGGCCGGAGGCCGACCAGTTGGCCTTTGAGGGCGATGTGATCGAAAAAGCAGACACTGTCTTCGATGTGGTGGCGATCCCATCGGAAACGCCGCTTATCGTGCGTGCCCGCGCCGAAGGCAAGCGGGTCATCACGGGGCTGGAAGTGATCGCGATCCAGGCACTGGAGCAATTTGTGCTCTATACCGGTGTACGGCCGACGGATGAGCAGTTCCAGAAGGCCGTGGCGTTTGCCCGCAGCTAGGAGGTGTCCATGCATCCGCCCATTCTCAATCTGAACACTGTCGAGCTTGAACCGCTGCCCGAAGCGTTTGCGCCGACCGGTGAAACCGCCGGTCGCTATCAGCAGCGCCTGGCCCGTGTCGGTCAGCAACTGGGGGCGAAAAAGCTGGGTTATCGCCTGTATGTGCTGGAGCCGGGCATGCGCGGCAGTCCGTTTCACAGCCATCGGGTCAATGAGGAAATGTTCTACGTCGTGGCCGGGGAAGGGCAGGTCCGCCTGGGAGACGAGCGCTTTCCAATCCGCGCCGGTGATGTGATCGCCTGTCCACCGGGTGGGCCTGAACAGGCGCATCAGATCATCAATACCAGCAACGGCGAGTTGCGGTATCTGGCCGTCAGCACCCAGCAATCGCCGGAGATCTGCGAATACCCGGATTCCGGCAAATATGCCGTGATGGATGACTTCAATGTCGATGCCGAGGGCAATGCTTCGGGATTTGTTGCGGTGGCCCGGCAGGCCGATGGGGTGGATTACTGGGACGGGGAGTAAGTTCTCACAGGTTCTGTGCCAATCACAAATGCCAGTCAGTCCACAGCTCCACTGTGGGAGCGGGCTTGCCCGCGAAAGCGTCGGCACATCCAGCATTGATGTGACTGACAAACCGCTTTCGCGAGCAAGCCCGCTCCCACAGGTTTTGTGTCAATCACAAATGCCAGTCGGTCCACCGATCCACTGTGGGAGCGGGCTTGCCCGCGAAAGCGTCGGCACATCCAGCATTGATGTGACTGACAATCCGCTTTCGCGAGCAAGCCCGCTCCCACAGGTTTTGTGTCAATCTCAAATGTCAGTCAGCCCATAGGTTTTGTGCCAGGCAAACATCCAGGCTATTCCAGCCGTGCCAACCGCTCTTCCAGCGCCGCAATCCGCGCTTCCAGTTCTTCGATCCGTTCTACCGAAACACCGCTGCTGCCGCGCTCGGACGGGTTCTGCCGGGCCGCCATGATTGCCTCGATATCTGCCGGATCACCGAGGGCGTGGGTATAGCGGTCTTCGCGCTGGCCGGCCTGACGCGGTATCAGCACGGCCAGGCCCCTGGCAATCAGGCGTTCGAGTTGATGTACGACCTGTTCGGCGTCTTCGAATTCATGCATGCGGCCGCTGCGGGTCAGCAGTTCATTGACGGTCTGCGGGCCGCGCAGAAACATCAGCCCGGTCAGGATCACCTGCGCCGGTACCAGTTCCAGGGCCTTGTCCACCTTGTGTTCCCAGCGGTCGGCACGGCTGCCCATCACCAGCCTGGCGAAGCCGCGCCCTTCGAGCGCGCGCAGGCTCTGGCCGACCTGGCCCGGCGTCAGGTTCATCACCGGCTCGCGGCTGGTTTTCTGGTTGCAGGCGATCACCAGCGCATTGAGGGTCAGGGGATAGGTTTCCGGGCTGGTGGCCTTTTTCTCGATCAACGAACCCAGAATGCGGATTTCCGTGCTGTTGAGCCGTGGTTCGTCAAAAGTCGTCTCTTGCTCAGTGCTCATGGTTCTGCATCCTTAGCCGATTCATGTTTTTCACTTGCGTGGGTGCACTTTAGATGGGCAGGCGCCAATCGCAATAGAATTCGCTGTGTCATCAGGGCAATGATGACAAAAAGTGCATGGAATATTGACGCGATTTTTACAAACGGCCGTGCACCGTGTGCGAGGTCGCGCGAGTGTGTCCACAGGAACGGGGCACTGTTGGCGTCATCGCCGGGAAAAGCTGAGTACTGCATCGAGTCGGCCGGTGTACGACACCTTGATTCGCCTCTGATAAAAGAAATCCAATAAAGGCGAGAGTGACTCCATGAGCCAAGACATTTTTGTATCCGTACTGATTCCCGCCAAGAACGAAGCGAACAACCTCAAGCCGCTCATTGAGGAAATCCGCGTGGCGCTGGTTGATGAGTCGTACGAAATCATCGTCGTCGACGATGGCAGCACCGATTCGACCCTGCAGGAACTGCGGCAGATCCGCCAGAGCGGGCTGAACACCCTGCGCATCCTCCATCACGAGCGGTCGCTGGGGCAGAGCACCTCGCTGTACCACGCCGCCCGCGAGGCGCGCGGGCAATGGCTGGCGACCCTCGATGGCGACGGCCAGAACGACCCGGCGGACATCCCCGGCATGCTGGCGCTGGTGCGCGGCGAACCGGGCAAGGTCGATGTGCAACTGGTCGCCGGGCACCGGGTCAATCGCCGCGACACCGCGAGCAAACGCTACGCCTCGCGGTTCGCCAACAACCTGCGCCGGCGCCTGCTCAAGGACGCCACCCCGGACACCGGTTGCGGCCTGAAACTGATCGAGCGCGCGGCGTTCTTGCGCCTGCCTTACTTCGACCACATGCACCGCTTCATTCCGGCGCTGATCCAGCGTCACAACGGGCGCATGATCGTGCACCCGGTCAACCACCGACCACGCACGGCCGGGGTGTCGAAATACGGCAACCTCGACCGCGCGCTGGTCGGCATTCTCGATTTGTTCGGCGTCTGGTGGCTGATCAAGCGCACGCGGCTGAACACCATTGCCCAGGAGATAGAAGGATGAATCTCTCCCGCGAAGCCCTTTGGCTGGCCGTCGGTTTTATTGGCCAGATCGCCTTTACCGGGCGGTTTGTCCTGCAGTGGCTGTACAGCGAGTACAAGAAACGCAGCGTGATCCCGGTGAGCTTCTGGTACCTGAGCATCGTCGGCAGCACTTTGTTGCTGGCTTATGCCATTTACCGCGAGGACCCGGTGTTCATCGTCGGGCAGGCCTTCGGCTCCCTTGTCTATTTTCGCAACCTGCAGTTGATCGCCAAAAGTAAAAGCCTGAAGGAGTAGGTCATGCGCGGATCGTTATCGACCCGAAATATTACGTTGCTCGTGGCCATCGCGGTTGCGTTGCTGTTTTTCTGGGGACTGGGCAGCGTGCCGTTCCTCAGTGTCAACGAGGCCCGCCGCGCCGTTACCGTGCGCGAAATGCGCGAGGCGGGTAGCTGGCTGCTGCCTTACATGAACGGCGACTTGTATCTCTCCAAGCCGCCGTTTTTCTATTGGGCGGGCCTGGTTTCAACGGCGGTGCTGGGCAGCTTGTCCGAGTGGAGCGTGCGCCTGCCTTCGGCGCTGGCCGCCGCCTTGTGCTGTGTTGGCACCTATCTGTACGGCGTCCGGCAGGCGGGGCGGCAGGTCGGATTGTTCGCCGTGGTGTTCCTGGCCGCGAACGGTGCTTTCAGCCTGTTCGCACGGCGCTCGGAAATCGAGATGCTGTTGACCCTGCTGTGCTGCGGCGCTCTGCTGGCGGCCTGGCAGTTCATCTTCCTGCAGGGGCGGGCCTTGTGGAGTCGATTGAGCTACGTACTGCTGGGTTGCGCGCTGCTGACCAAAGGGCCGGTCTGCCTGTTGTGGGTGACGGCACCGATCCTGGCCTATGCCTTGATCTACCGCGATGCCCGGGCCAAGGCTTATCTGTGTGACGGTTGGGGCTGGCTGATTGCCCTGGTGCTGGGCAGTTCCTGGTACGTGGCGGTGTCGGTGAGCCAGGGCTGGGGCATCTGGGCCTCGATCATCAGCGAAGACATCGTGAAGAAGATCGACGGGCAGGGCGCCGAGGCCTGGTATGCCTATCTGCTGTACCTGGCCGGTGATTTCTTCCCGTTCTGGCTGATCGTGTTTGTACAGCCGCGCAAGTTCTGGGCAATGATCCGCGCGCGCCGCGAGGCCGGCATGCTGCTGTGCTGCAGCCTGTTGCCGCTGCTGGTGTTTTCCCTGTTCACCGAAAAGCATGGCAAGTACCTGTTGCCGGTCTATCCGTCCATGGCGTTGCTGCTGGCGATGCACTGGTCGGCGCTGCTCGACGAGATGAAGGGGCGCTGGCGCACGACCCTGGCCGTTGTGCCCTACGTGATGCTGGCCGGGTTCGTGGTGTTCTACATGTTCGTCGAAGCGCGGGTGCTGTCGCACCGGGTCGGCGGTCTTGAGCAGGTGGCCACGCTGGCCGACGGGCAGCCGGGGCAGAAGGCTTATACCCTCGGTGAGCCGGATATCCGCCTGGTCTATTACATGGGCCGGCCGGTGGCGCCGCTGACGGTGGCGCAGTTGCAATCCGAGTCCCGTCCGGCAGGGTTGCTGTTCCTGCAAGAACCTCTCGCGGCTGAATTGCAGAACCTGGCGTCGTGCCAGGTCGGTGAAATCAACCCGTACCTCAAGCCGCACCGTTCAGCGCTGCTCGTGCGCATGGGGGGCGATTGCCGCTGATCGGCTTCCCGGCTGAGCAGTCACCGCAGCACATCACCCGTTCGGACTAGGCAGGGCTAACGATTCTGCCGCGTCCGGGCGGCGCCAAACTTCATGCTCAAAGGGGTGTTGCGCCACGCGCGCCCCGCCAAACGAGCAGAAGGCGCCGCGATGGAGTTTGCATTCAGCGACGAACAGGAAATGATCCGCGCATCGGCCGAGGGTTTCCTCGCCGATGTCTCGGATTCTGCCGCCGTGCGGGCGGCAATGGTCAGTGAACGGGGTTTCGACGAAGCCCTCTGGCAGCGGTTGTGCCAGGAAATGTACTGGCCCGCCATTCATATCCCCGAAACCTATGGCGGCCTTGGCCTCGGCTTTGTCGAGCTGACGATCCTGCTGGAGCAGATGGGCCGGCGTTTGCTGTGCTCGCCGTTTTTCGCCACCGCCTGCATGGCCACACCCGCGCTGCTGCTGGCCGCCAATGATGAGCAGAAACAGCGCTGGTTGCCGTCGATCGCCGATGGCAGCGTGACGGCGACCCTGGCGTTCAGCAGTGCCAACGGCTGGTCGGCCGACGATGTCCAGGCAACGGTGGTGGCCGAAGGCGACGGGTTCATCCTCGACGGCACCCTCAAGCACGTGCTCGACGGGCATGGTGCTGATCTGTTGATCATTGCCGTACGACAACCCGGAACCTCTGGCGAAAAGGGCATCAGCCTGTTTGTCGTCAACGCGGCTCAGGCCGGCATCGAGCGGCAAATGCTGCCGACCATGGATCAGACCCGACGCCAGGCGCGGATCCAGCTCAAGGGCCTGTACCTTGAAGCTGACGCACTGCTGGGTGAGTTCGGTCACGGCTGGCCGCACCTTGAGCGCGTCCTGCAACTGGCCTGCATCGGCCTGGCTGCCGAGCAGACCGGCGGCGCGCAGCAGGTGCTCGACCTCAGCGTGGCCTACATGCAGGAACGCCAGCAGTTCGGGCGCCCGATTGCCAGTTTCCAGGCCCTCAAACACCGCGCCGCCGACATGATGCTGCAGGTCGAGTGCGCGCGTTCGGCCAGCTACTACGCCGCGTGCGTGGCCCAGGAAGTCCTTGATCCGCAGGGCGATCCGCAGGTCGCAGCCGAATTGCCGCTGGCGGCGGCGCTGGCCAAGGCGCAGTGCTCCGAGACCTATTTCCACTGCGCGTCCGAGTCGATCCAGTTGCACGGCGGCGTCGGTTTCACCTGGGAATACGACCCCCACCTCTACTTCAAGCGCGCCCGCGCCAGCGAAAGCTTCCTCGGGCTACCGGCCTGGCATCGCGAGCGGATTGCCGCGGTGATTCTTGGAGAGCAGCCATGAAAATCAGTTTCAGTGCGCAGGACGAACGCTTCCGCCAGGAAGTGGCCGACTGGATGAGCGCCAACCTCTGCGGCGAATTCGAGGCCCTGCGCTTTCGCGGCGGTCCGGGTGACGAGCACATGTTCCCCGAAGCGCGCAAAGCCTGGGAACGCAAACTTGCCGAGGGTGGCTGGACCTGCGTCGGCTGGGCGCCGGAGCATGGCGGGCGCGGCTTGTCGATCACCCGGCAAGTGATTTTCCACGAAGAATACGCCCGCGCCGGTGGCCCCGGTCGCATGGGCCATATCGGCGAAGGGCTGGCCGGGCCGACCATTGCCGCGTTCGGCACGGTCGAACAGCAACAGCGCTTTTTGCCGGGGATCGTCAGCGGCACGTCGTTCTGGTGCCAGGGCTATTCAGAGCCGGGCGCCGGTTCCGACCTGGCCAACGTCAAGACCCGCGCCACCCTGGATGAAGCGACCGGCCAATGGGTGATCAACGGGCAAAAAGTCTGGACCTCCCTGGCCCACGAGTCGGACTGGTGCTTTGTCATCGCCCGTACTGAACCGGGCAGCGTCGGTCATCGCGGCCTGTCGTTCCTGCTGGTGCCGATGGCCCAGGCGCAAATCACCGTGCGGCCTATCGAGCAACTGACCGGCACCTCGGAGTTCAACGAAGTGTTCTTCGACGATGCCCGCACCGACGCCGCCAACATCATCGGCGCGCCGGGCGACGGCTGGAAGATCGCCATGGCGCTACTGGGTTTCGAGCGCGGTGTGTCGACCCTCGGCCAGCAGATGCAGTTTCAGAACGAACTCAACGAAATCATCGCCATCGCTAAAGCCAACGGCGCCGACCGCGATCCGATCCTGCGCCAGCGCCTGGCGGAAGCCTGGAGCGGGTTGCGGATCATGCGCTACAACTCGCTGCGCATGCTTTCGGGTAGCCAGGACGGTTCGCTGCGCAAGGAAGCGACCATCTACAAGCTGTTCTGGTCGACCTGGCACGCCAGCCTCGGCAAGTTGGCGATGGACGTGCTCGGCGCCGAAGCGGAATTGCTCGAAGCGGCGCCTTACCAACTGACCCGATTGCAGTCGCTGTACCTGTTCAGCCGCGCCGACACCCTGTACGGCGGCAGCAACGAAATCCAGCGCAACATCATCGCCGAGCGTGCCTTGGGCATGCCCAAAGAGCCGCGTCCGCGCACCTGAAAGGAGAGAGTTCATGTCTGTACCTCAATATGTTGAAGGTCGCGGCCTGCTGCGCGGCAAGTCGGTGTTGATCACCGCCGCCGCCGGTGCCGGCATCGGTTTTTCCGCCGCCGTGCGTGCTGCCGAGGAAGGTTGCCGGGCGCTGATGATCAGCGATATCCATGAAGGCCGGCTGGCCGAGGCAGTGCTGAAAATTCGCGAAACCACCGGGTTGCAGCAGGTTTTCGGCCAGGTCTGCAACGTCGCCGACGAAGCCCAGGTGCAGCAGTTGATCGCCTGCGCCGAGCGCGACCTGCAAGGCGTCGACGTGCTGATCAACAACGCCGGCCTCGGCGGCTCGCGCCTGCTGGTGGACATGGGCGACGAGGAGTGGAACCGGGTGCTGGATGTGACGCTCACCGGCACCATGCGCATGACCCGCGCCATGCTGCCGAAGATGATGGAGCGGCGTGCCGGGGTCATCGTCAATAACGCCTCGGTGCTGGGCTGGCGCGCACAGAAAGAACAGTCGCACTACGCCGCGGCCAAGGCCGGCGTCATGGCGCTGACTCGCTGTGCAGCGGTCGAAGCCGCGGACTACGGCATCCGCATCAATGCGGTAAGCCCGAGCATCGCCTTGCACGATTTCCTGCGCAAATCCGCGCCCCAGGCGGTGCTCGATCAACTCGCCGCCAACGAAGCCTTCGGCCGCGCCGCCGAAGTCTGGGAAGTGGCCAACGTGATGATGTTCCTGGCCAGCGACTACAGCTCCTACATGACCGGCGAAGTGTTGTCGGTATCCAGCCAGAGGGCGTGACCATGCCGCGTATTTTCGACACGCCGATGGCCCTGTTCGAGGCCGTTGGCCAATCGCTCGGCGTCAGCGACTGGCTGCTGCTGGAGCAGGACCGCATCGACCGGTTCGCCGACGCCACTGGCGATCACCAGTGGATTCACGTCGATCCGCTCAAGGCCGCCGATGGCCCGTTTGGCACCTGCATCGCCCATGGCTACCTGAGCCTGTCGCTGGTCAACCTGTTCCTGCCGCAGATCGTCGAAGTCCGTGGCCTGGCCATGGGCGTCAACTACGGTTGCGAGCGGGTGCGCTTCCCCTCGGTGGTGCGCGTCGGTTCGCGGGTACGCGGCAGTGCGCAACTGATCGCGGTCGAGGAAGTGAAGGGCGGCGTGCAGGCGACCATCCGCGTCAGCGTCGACATCGACGGCGAGGAACGTCCCGGCTGCGTGGTCGACACCATCAGTCGTTATTACCCGGCCTGACCTTCAACAGCATTTTCGAGGAATCCAGCATGAAAGAAGCCGTCATCGTTTCGACCGCCCGTACTCCGATCGGCAAGGCCTTTCGCGGTGCGTTCAATGACACCGAGGCGCCGCAACTGGGCGGCCACGTGGTGCGCGAAGCCGTGCGCCGCGCGGGCATCGAGCCGGGTGAAGTGGACGACGTGATCATTGGCGCCGCGGCGCAGCAGGGTACGCAGTCCTATAACCTGGGACGCCTGTGCGCGATTGCCGGCGGGTTGCCGGCATCGGTTGCCGGGATGGCCGTCGAGCGCCAGTGCTCGTCGGGCCTGATGAGCATCGCCATGGCCGCCAAAGGCATCATGTGCGACGAAATCGACATCGCCGTGGCCGGTGGCCTGGAGTCGATTTCCCTGGTGCAGAACAAGCACAAGAACCTCTATCGCAACCAGTCGGCATCGGTGATCGAGCTGGACCCGCACGCCTACATCCCGATGATCGAAACCGCCGAGATCGTCTCCGCGCGCTATGGCATCTCCCGCGACGAGCAGGACGAGTACAGCTACCAGAGCCAGCTGCGTACCGCACAGGCCCAGAGCGCCGGGCGCTTCGACCGCGAACTGGCGCCGCTGACCAGCCGCCAGATGATCGTCGACAAGGCGACCGGCGAAACTCGCCATGAATCCGTGACCTTGCTGCGCGACGAGTGCAACCGTATCGACACCACCCTGCAAAGCCTGAAAGCGCTGGAGCCGGTATGGCCGGGCGGTCAGTGGAGCGACAAGGGGCGTTTCATCACCGCCGGCAATGCTTCGCAGTTGTCCGACGGTGCGTCGGCCTCGGTGTTGATGAGCGCCAAACTGGCCGAGAAGCGTGGCCTGGAACCGTTGGGGATCTATCGCGGCATGGCCGTCGCCGGCTGCAATTCCGACGAGATGGGCATCGGCCCGGTGTATGCCATTCCCAAGCTGCTCAAGCGCCACGGCCTGACCATGGACCACATCGGCCTGTGGGAGTTGAACGAAGCGTTCGCCTGTCAGGTGCTGTACTGCCGCGACACCCTGGGCATTCCCGCCGAGCGCCTGAACGTCAACGGCGGGGCGATTTCCATCGGTCATCCGTTCGGCATGTCCGGGGCGCGGATGGTTGGACATGCGCTGATCGAAGGCCAGCGTCGCGGTTTGCGCTATGTGGTGGTGAGCATGTGCATCGGTGGCGGCATGGGTGCCGCCGCCCTGTTCGAGGTGGTCTGAATGATCAGCGCAGAGCAGATCCAGGCGACCATGGCGCGTTACGTGGAGCTGGTGGATGCCGGCGACATCGAGGGCATCCTCGCACTCTACGCCAAAGACGCCACCGTTGAAGACCCGGTCGGCCACGCGCCGTTGCAGGGCATCGACGCCATCGCGCGCTTTTACCGTGAAGGACTGGGGGCGATGAAGGTCTCGGCAACCCGGACCGGACCGGTGCGCGCGACGCTCAACGGTTGCGGGGCGATACCGTTCCGGGTCGACATGGAGTGGGGCGGGCAACCGTGCTCGCTGCATGTGATCGACGTGATGGAGTTCGATGCCGACGGAAAGATCCGCTCGATGAAAGCCTACTGGAGTGAAGTTAACGTAACTGCGCGAGGTGAATCATGAACCTGGAACAGCGGATCGCCCGCCTGGAAGCGCTGGAGGACATCCGCCAGCTCAAGCATCGCTACCTCAATGCCTGCGACCTCAAGCAGGTCGAGGTGATTGCCGACTGCTTTGCCGAGGGTGAAGTGCTGATCGATTACGGTCCGTTGGGGATCTTTCGTGAGCGCGACAGTTTCGTCGCGCTGTACCGCGAACTGGCGTGCCATGAGCGGGTGATCGACCTGCATCATGGCGCCAACCCGGAAATCGAGGTGCTGAACGAGGATCAGGCCCAGGGCCGTTGGGCCCTGTGGTATTTCAACCTGGATGGCGAGAGCGGGGCGACGCGGCAGTTGGGCGGCTTTTATCAGGACCGTTACCAGCGTATCGCCGGCCAATGGAAGATCGTCGCCACCCGTTTTACCGCTCACTCGGAAGTGGCGCGCCCCTGAGGGTCGCCGCGATCCCTGTAGGAGCTGGCTTGCCAGCGATGACAGTGTGTCAGGCGACATTGAAGCTGGATGTTCCGACCCCATCGCTGGCAAGCTGTTCTGGTCAAGTTTTGCCGGACACCATTTACGGTGATCAAGCCGCCTGCTGCTCCATGGCTATCGGCGACAGGTATTTGTTGTAGCTATGGAGCCTAATTCGGTTGTATCGCATGAAGAAGCTGGTCATATCTCGCCTGGCTTCTTCAATTTCCTTGTAGCCCTTGGTGGGTACCCACTCTGACTTGAGTGTCCCAAAGAATCGCTCCGTTGGAGCGTTGTCCCAGCATTGCCCTCTGCGGCTCATGCTTTGCGTTATCCCGTGCTCAAGCAGCTCGGACTGGAAGCGCTGGCTGGTGTATTGGCAGCCTTGATCTGAATGAAACATCAAGCCCGTATGCTTGCCTCGAACCCCCACCGCCATTCTCAACGCCCTGCTAACCAGGTTGGCGTCATTGATCAGAGAAAACGCCCAACCAACGATCCGGCGGGCGAACAGATCAATCACGACTGCCAGGTGGTACCAGCGCTTTGCGACCAACAAGCTGGTAACGTCGCCGCACCAGACCTGGTTTATTGAGGTCGGCTCGAAGTTGCGCTCGAGCAGGTTCTTGACCACAAAAGCTTCGACGCCTCTGGAGCGATACTGATGCCTGCGGCGCTGTCGGCTGGCCAGATTTGCCTCCTCCATGAGTTTTCCGGCCAGATACCGTCCTACCTTGAGCTGCTGGGCCTTCAAATGCTCAGAGAGCATTCTCGCGCCTACGCTTCCCCGGCTTTCAATATGCAATTGCACGACTTTGGCTCTGAGCACGTCACGCTTGGTATTCGGCGCTGAACGGCGGCGAAGCCAGTCGTAAAACGCGCTACGGGATACGTTCAGCGCACTGCAAAGCAGGCTAGTCGGATACGAGCCTGACTCCCTCAGCTCCTCGATCAGGAAAAACGATCGGGATCCGACATCAAGAGAGCAGTAGCCTTTTTTAAGATTTCAGCCTCGGTCTCCAGACGCTTGACCTTGGCTCGCAGCTGTTGGAGCTCTCGCTGTTCGTCGCTGATGGCCTTGGTACCGGCTAGTGGCTGGCCTTTCTGACGCTCTTTGCGAACCTGATCAACCCAGCGGCGCAGAGCCGTAGGGCCGACATCCATCGACGCACAGACATCAGTAATTGAGCAGTTGTCATCAAGAACCATGCTCGCAGCACGTTGCTTGAACTCGCGGGTGTAGGTCTTTCGTTCTTGCATGGAACCTCCTGATTGGACGAATCATATCGCCCTTAAGAGGTGTCCGGGATCATTAGGCCAGTTCAAGCCAGCTCCCACAGGTTTTAGGGTGACCCCGGTATTTGCAAACACCTCATTTCCCTGTAGGAGCTGGCTTGCCCGCGAAGGCGGCATGTCAGGCAACATTGATGCTGGATGTTCCGCCCCCATCGCTGGCAAGCCAGCTCCTACAGGTCTTAGGGTGACCCCGGCATTTGCAAACACCGCATTTCCCTGTAGGAGCTGGCTTGCCAGCGATGACGGTGTGTCAGGCGACATTGATGCTGGATGTTCCGACCCCATCGCTGGCAAGCCAGCTCCTACAGGTCTTAGGGTGACCCCGGCATTTGCAAACACCGCATTTCCCTGTAGGAGCTGGCTTGCCAGCGATGACGGTGTGTCAGGCGACATTGATGCTGGATGTTCCGACCCCATCGCTGGCAAGCCAGCTCCTACAGGTCTTAGGGTGACCCCGGCATTTGCAAACACCTCATTTCCCTGTAGGAGCTGGCTTGCCAGCGATGACGGTGTGTCAGGCGACATTGATGCTGGATGTTCCGACCCCATCGCTGGCAAGCCAGCTCCTACAGGTCTTATGGTGACCCCGGCATTTGCAAACACCTCATTTCCCTGTAGGAGCTGGCTTGCCAGCGATGACGGTGTGTCAGGCGACATTAATGCTGGATGTTCCGACCCCATCGCTGGCAAGCCAGCTCCTACAGTTTTGTGGGTGAGCCTGGCATTTGCGGATGACCCGAATCCTTGTAGGAGCTGGCTTGCCAGCGATGAGGTGTGTCAGGCGACATCAATGTTGGAGGTGCTCAAAGCCATATCAGAATTCTGCGTGCGGCCGGTTTCGTAGAAGGCCTTGAGGTACTCGGCAATCTGCTGCACCACCTTGTTGAAGGCCTTGGCCAGCAACCTTTCAAACAGCCTGCCACCGCGCAGGCTGTAACGCATTTGCAGGGTGATGCGGGTCACGTCGCCTTCGGCTTGCAGGGCATAGCTGAAGCTGGCCTCGCGAAACGGAAAGGGCGAACCATTGCTGCCTTTGTGCAATAGCAGTACGAACCCACTGCCTTCCTGCCACTGCATCACGCTTTCGTCCAGATACTGACCGCCCTTGCGCAGCACCCGGCGGCTGGCGCCGAGGCCTTCCTTTGGCCCAGGATGAAACTGGCAACCGGTCAGCCCTGGCACGTAGTGCGGGGCGAGGCTCAGGTCGCGCAGTTTGGCCCACGCCGCTTGTGGCGTGAGGTTCAGCACCACGCTGTGACTGGCAATCGCGGACATGTCGGAGCTCCTCTTGTGAATGGGTCTTATGAATGGGATTGAGCCGCATCGAGAAACGCCGGTCGCTCGCCGGCACCATGCACCGCAATGTCCGCGCCGCTGACATAACGGGCCAAAGACGACGCCAGGTACAGGCAGGTATCGCCAATGTCCTCCGGGGTCGCCAGGCGTTGCAATGGAATGGTCGCCGCCACCCGGGCAATGCCCGCGTCGTCTCCATAATGCATGGCGGCCTGCTCGGTGAGAATCAGCCCGGCGGTCACGGCGTTAACCCGCACCTTCGGCGCCCATTCCACTGCCAGCGAAGTGGTCAGGTTCAGCAGGCCGGCCTTGGCCGCACCATAGGCGGCGGTGCCGGGGGAGGGGCGGGTGGCGCTGACGCTGCAGATGTTGATGATCACACCGCCGTCGGCCTGGGCCTGCATCACCTGGTTGGCTTGCTGGCACAGGTTCAGTGGCGCGATCAGATTCAGGCGGATGATCGCTTCACTGAAACGGGGAGACGCGGTGGCGGCGTCGGCATTCGGCGAACCGCCAGCGTTGTTGACCAGCACGTCGAGGCGGCCGAAACGCTTGACGATCTGTGCGATCAAGCGCCCGGATTGTTCGACGTCCCGCAGGTCGCAGGGCACGAACAGCGCCTCGCGCCCGCCGCTGGCAGGCAAGAGTGGCGGGGCTTCGCGACCGCAGATCACCACCTCGGCGCCGCACTCGAGAAAGCGCTGGCTGATGCCGCGACCCACACCTTTGCCACCGCCGGTGACCAGTACCACTTTGCCGCGAAAGTCCATTGGATCAAGCATGGGAATTCTCTTTTTGCCGCTCGGGAATGCCGTCGATGCTAGGTCTGTGGTCCCTGTAATCCAACGTCCGATGAGACTAGAGCCTTCTGTAGGAGCGAGCCTGCTCGCGATGGACGTCAACGATAACGCGTAAAACCTGATGCCCCACGGTGTCCTGGCGTTTTTCGCGAGCAGGCTCGCTCCTACAGGGGGCGTAGTCCTGTCGGACGATGTTGCGCACCCGGCCCGTCTGAATAATCCGGCTACAACAACAGGCCGGGAGGACACCTTATGGGCGCTTCAGCGCAAGGGCACTTCGTTACGCTGCCGGATGGTTTGCAGCTGCACTACAAAGACATCGGCGGGCAAGGCACCGGCAACGGCGAACCGGTGATTTTCATCCATGGCAGCGGGCCGGGCGCCAGCGGTCACAGCAACTTCAAGCAGAACTACCCAGTGTTCGCCGAGGCCGGTTACCGGGTGATCGTCCCGGATCTGCCGGGCTACGGCGCCTCGGACAAACCCGACACCCTCTACACCCTGGACTTCTTTGTCGCAGCCCTGAGCGGTTTGCTCAATGCCCTCGACATCCAGCGTTGTGTGCTGGTCGGTAACTCGTTGGGTGGCGCGATCGCGATCAAACTGGCCCTCGACCAACCGCAACGTGTCAGCCGTCTGGTGCTGATGGCGCCCGGTGGCCTGATGGAAAAGGAACAGTATTACCTGCAAATGGAAGGCATCCAGAAAATGGGGGCGGCCTTCGCCAAGGGCGAGCTGAACGATGCGGCGGGCATGCGTCGCCTGCTGGCGCTGCAGCTGTTCGACGATAGCCTGATCAGCGACGAGACGGTCAACGAGCGCGTGGCGGTGGTGCAACAGCAGCCGGTGTGCGTGCTGTCGACCATGCAGGTGCCGAACATGACGTCGCGCCTGGGGGAGTTGCAGTGCCCGATCCTCGGTTTCTGGGGCATGAACGACAAGTTCTGCCCGTCCTCCGGTGCCCGGACCATGCTCGAAAACTGCTCCGGAATCCGCTTCGTGATGCTCAGCGAGTGCGGGCATTGGGTCCAGGTCGAGCACCGTGACTATTTCAACCGCCAGTGCCTGGCGTTTCTTCAGGAGGCCCGCGGATGAGCGTGCAATTGCGCCGTGAGTTCGGCGAAGAGCTTTATCAGGCGCTGCTCAGCGGCTCCACCCTGGCGCCGCTGACCGAGCGTTGGCCGTCAATCAGCATCGAAGACGCCTATCACATTTCCCTGTACGCCATTGAGCGTCGGGTGGCGGCCGGTGACCAGATCGTCGGCAAGAAGATCGGCGTGACCTCGGCGGCGGTGCAGCAGATGCTCAACGTGCATCAGCCGGATTTCGGCTTCATCACGCGGCGGATGTCGTTCGATGACGATGCGCGGATTTCCCTGTCCGCCAACAAACTGATCCAGCCCCGTGCCGAGGGCGAGATCGCCTTCAAGCTCAAGCACGACCTGGTCGGCCCCGGCATCACCGAAGCCGATGTGCTGGACGCCACCGAATACGTGATGCCGTGCTTCGAGATCGTCGACTCACGGATTCACGACTGGCGCATTCGCATCCAGGACACGGTCGCTGACAACGCCTCCTGCGGCGTATTCGTGCTGGGCGACAGCAAGGTCGACCCCCGCGAGCTGGACCTGCCGAACTTGCGCATGCGTGTGTTCAAGAACGGCGAGCCCCTGAGCGAAGGCCTGGGTTCAGCGGTTCAGGGCAATCCATTGACGGCGGTGGCCTGGCTGGCCAACACCCTGGGCGCCTTCGGCATTCCGTTCAAGGCCGGGGAAATCATCCTGTCCGGCTCCCTGGTGCCACTGGAGCCGGCCCGTGCCGGCGACCGTTTTTCTCTGACCATCGATGGCCTGGGCAGTGCCCGGGTGTCTTTCTGCGCCTGACTTTTGGAGTTTGACCCCATGAGCAAAAAACTCAGAGCGGCCATTATCGGCCCGGGCAATATCGGCACCGATCTGCTGATGAAAATGTGCCGATCGCAATGGATCGAGCCGGTATGGATGGTTGGCGTCGACCCCGAATCCGAAGGCCTGAAACGTGCCCGGGAAATGGGCATTAAAACCACCGCCGGCGGTGTCGATGGCTTGCTGCCGCACGTGCTCGACGATGATATTCGCATCGCTTTCGACGCCACCTCGGCTTACGTGCACGCGGAAAACAGCCGCAAGCTCAACGAGCTCGGGGTGATCATGATCGATCTCACGCCGGCGGCCATCGGCCCGTTCTGCGTGCCGCCGGTCAACCTCAAGGAGCACGCGTCGAGCCTGGCGATGAACGTCAACATGGTCACCTGCGGTGGCCAGGCGACCATCCCGATGGTGGCGGCGGTGTCGCGGGTGCAACCGGTGAGCTACGGCGAAATCGTTGCCACCGTGTCGTCCGGTTCGGTCGGCCCGGGCACCCGGCAGAACATCGACGAATTCACCCGCACCACCGCCGGTGCGGTGGAGAAGATCGGCGGCGCCCGACGCGGCAAGGCGATCATCGTCATCAACCCGGCCGAGCCGCCGCTGATGATGCGCGACACCATCCACTGCCTGACCGATGACGAGCCGAACCAGGATGCGATCCGCACCTCGGTGCTGGACATGGTTCGCGAGGTGCAGCGCTATGTGCCCGGCTACAAGTTGATCAACGGGCCGGTGTTCGACGGGCGCAAGGTGTCGATCTTCATCGAGGTCGAAGGCCTCGGCGATTTCCTGCCCAAGTCCGCCGGCAACCTCGACATCATGACCGCCGCCGGTTTGCGCACGGCCGAGATGTTTGCCGAAGAAGCCCACAAGGGCACCCTGCAACTGCCCGTCCGTTGAGTGGAGAATTGCCATGAATTTGCAAGGTAAGAGCGTCCGTCTGCATGACATGAGCCTGCGCGACGGCATGCACGCCAAACAGCATCAAATCAGCATTGAACAAATGGTCTCGGTGGCCACCGGCCTCGATGCGGCCGGTGTGCCGCTGATCGAAATCACCCACGGCGATGGCCTGGGCGGTGCGTCGCTGAACTACGGCTTCCCCGCCCACAGCGATGAGGAGTACTTCGCTGCGGTGATCCCGCAGATGAAACAGGCCAGGGTTTCGGCCCTGTTGTTGCCGGGGATCGGCACCCTCGACCACCTGAAAATGGCCCATGAGCATGGGGTCTCGACCATTCGCGTGGCGACCCATTGCACCGAAGCGGACGTGTCCGGCCAGCACATCGGCATGTCGGCGAAGATGGGCCTGGACACCGTTGGCTTCCTGATGATGGCGCACATGGTCAGCCCGGAGAAACTGCTGGAGCAGGCGCGCCTGATGGAAAGCTACGGCGCCAACTGCATCTACTGCACCGACTCGGCCGGCTACATGCTGCCCGATGAAGTGACGCAGAAGATCGGCGCGTTGCGCGCCGGCCTGAACGCCGGAACCGAAGTCGGTTTCCACGGCCACCACAACATGGGCATGGCCATCGCCAACTCCCTGGCCGCCATCGAGGCCGGTGCTGCACGCATCGACGGGTCTGTTGCGGGCCTTGGCGCGGGTGCGGGCAACACGCCGCTGGAAGTGTTCGTCGCGGTGCTGGAGCGCATGGGCGTCAACAGTGGTGTGGATCTGTACAAGATCATGGACGTGGCCGAAGACCTGGTGGTGCCAATGATGGACCAGCCGATCCGCCTGGACCGCGATGCCCTGACGTTGGGGTACGCCGGGGTCTACAGCTCGTTCCTGCTGTTCGCCAAGCGTGCCGAGCAGAAGTACGGGATTGCCGCCCGTGAGCTGCTGGTGGAGCTGGGCCGACGCGGGACGGTGGGGGGGCAGGAGGACATGATTGAGGACTTGGCGTTGACTTTGTCCCGGGCAAGAGGGGGGTTGCCGACCTGATCCCGGGGAAACAAAAAAACCACCGATGATTCGGTGGTTTTTTTATGGCTGGTGCAAACCGCGCTCAAGGCAGCAGATTGCGCACCACGGGCGGGTAACAGTTGATGGCCGCGCTCGAACAGCTGAAATAGGCCGTGGTCGGTCGGTAGGCTTCATTTTTGAACAATTGACACAGGCTGGTGGAAGTACCCGCACAGAGGATGATGAACAAGGCACAAGTAGTTTTGCGCATGATGGGTCTCGACACGGTTTTATTGTTGTAGAGACAGGTTATGGCGGTAGCGCGAGGGTGACTTCGTCCGAATGGACTAGCCGATCAATTTGAAGCTGCTCCGTCCCTTGTGGGAGCGAGCTTGCTCGCGATGGCGGTGTGTCAGGCGAAGGGGATATTGGCTGTGCTGGCCTCATCGCGGGCAAGCCCGCTCCCACAGGTTTATTGGGCGTTACCGGGATCTGTGCCTGGCCGTGATCCTCTGTGGGAGCGAGCTTGCTCGCGATGGCGGTGGGTCAGGCGCCAGGGATGCTGGATGTGCCGGCCTCTTCGCGGGCAAGCCCGCTCCCACAACGTTATTGGGCGTTGCCGGGATCTGTGTCAGGCCGTGATCCTCTGTGGGAGCGGGCTTGCTCGCGATGGCGGTGGGTCAGGCGCCAGGGATGCTGGATGTGCCGGCCTCATCGCGGGCAAGCCCGCTCCCACAGGTTTATTGGGCGTTGCCGGGATCTGTGTCAGGCCGTGATCCTCTGTGGGAGCGGGCTTGCTCGCGATGGCGGTGGGTCAGGCGCCAGGGATGCTGGATGTGGCGGCCTCTTCGCGGGCAAGCCCGCTCCCACAGGTTTATTGGGCGTTGCCGGGATCTGTGTCAGGCCGTGATCCTCTGTGGGAGCGGGCTTGCTCGCGATGGCGGTGGGTCAGGCGCCAGGGATGCTGGATGTGGCGGCCTCTTCGCGGGCAAGCCCGCTCCCACAACGTTATTGGGCATTGCCGGGATCTGTGTCAGGCCGTGATCCTCTGTGGGAGCGGGCTTGCTCGCGATGGCGGTGGGTCAGGCGCCAGGGATGCTGGATGTGGCGGCCTCTTCGCGGGCAAGCCCGCTCCCACAGGTTTATTGGGCGTTGCCGGGATCTGTGTCAGGCCGTGATCCTCTGTGGGAGCGGGCTTGCTCGCGATGGCGGTGGGTCAGGCGCCAGGGGTGCTGGATGTGCCGGCCTCGCCGCGGGCAAGCCCGCTCCCACAGGTTTATTGGGCGTTGCCGGGATCTGTGTCAGGCCGTGATCCTCTGTGGGAGCGAGCTTGCTCGCGATGGCGGTGGGTCAGGCGCCAGGGATGCTGGATGTGGCGGCCTCTTCGCGGGCAAGCCCGCTCCCACAACGTTATTGGGCGTTGCCGGGATCTGTGCCTGGCCGTGATCCTCTGTGGGAGCGGGCTTGCTCGCGATGGCGGTGGGTCAGGCGCCAGGGGTGCTGGATGTGGCGGCCTCTTCGCGGGCAAGCCCGCTCCCACAACGTTATTGGGCGTTGCCGGGATCTGTGTCAGGCCGTGATCCTCTGTGGGAGCGGGCTTGCTCGCGATGGCGGTGGGTCAGGCGCCAGGGATGCTGGATGTGCCGGCCTCTTCGCGGGCAAGTCGGATCGCCGCGCCGCCGCTCCTACAGGTTTTGTGGGGTGTCAGCTGCGTCGGGCGAGGGCGCCCATGGCCATGAACAGCGCGGCAATCGCCCGGGCTTCGTGGAGGTCGCCGCGGGCCACTAGTTCGGGGATCTGCGCCAGTGGTATGCGCAGGCATTCCAGGGGTTCGGGTTCGTCGCCTTCGAGTTGGCAGGGGCTCAGTTGTTCGGCCAGTACCACCCGGTAGCGATGGCACAAATGTCCCGGTGCCAGGGTCAGCTCGCCCAGTTCGGTGAGGCGTTCGGCGCGCATGCCGACTTCTTCGCTCAGCTCGCGCTGCGCTGCCTGCAAGTAGTCTTCATCGGGCTCGGCGCCACCCTTGGGCAGGCCGAGTATGGTTTTTTCCACACCGACCGCGTATTCGCGCACCAGCAGCACATGCTCCGGATCAGGCATCGCCACCAGCATCACCGAGCGATAACCGGTGCCGCGCAGGCGTTCGTAAACTCGCTGCTGGCCGTTGCTGAACTGCAGGTGCAGGGCTTCGATCTGAAAGTGGCCGCTTTGCGCCAGCAGTTCAGTCTTGAGGATGGTTGGGCAGTTGCGCATGGGGCAGTCCCCTGTTTGGGATGAGGACACTGTGCGCTGTACAACGGGGGCCGCCATCGTCCGAGCGGACGAGGGCAGCAATGAGGGCTAGCCGAGGGTCGCCACGCTGCGCAGGATCAGGCGCACCAGCATGGTCTGGCGGGTCACGCCGGTCTTGGAGAAGGTCGAGCGCAGGTGTGCCCGCGAGGTGTTGCGGCTGATGCCCAGCTCTTCCGAGGCTTCGTCGAGGGTCAGACCGTTGGCCAGCAGCATCGCCAGCTGGGTTTCCGCCGGGGTGAAGTCGAACAGCGCGCGCACGATTTCCTGCGGTGCGGTGGACTGTTGTTCCGGGTCGCTGATGAAAATCACCACGGTCGGGCACTGCTTGCCTTCGCTCCAGTCGGTCAATGGCACCGAGCGCACGATGATCCCCAGGTCCGCTTTCCCGGACGGCCGCTGCACGCGCAGGGCTTCGACCACCGACGGGTTGCTGCTCTTTTGCGACAATAGCGACTGCTTGACCAGGCGGCGGAACTCCTGGGTGTCCCGGGCCGTACCGACCTGCAGGCCATCGTTGACCAGTTTGATGCCGTCCTTTTCCTGGATCAGCCGGTCGGCCACCTGGTTGGTCTGCAGCACCTTGCCGGACTCGTCGAGGATGATCGTGCCGACCGCCATCTGGTTCACCGCGCCGGCGTACAGGTTGCGCTCGGCTTCGATGCGGTTGAGCTGCATGTGGATCTTGATCGAGCGCTCCAGGTGCGCAATGAAATGCGTGAGCATGGCCTTTTCTTCGTTGCCGAAAGGCTTGTCGTCACGTCCGCGGCTGATGCGAATGCGGCACTGGGCGCCGTCGACAGTGTTGATGTCGGCACCGAGGATGTGGAACACGTCCACCGGTTCAAGGAAATTCTTGTAGAACTCGGAATTCTGCCAGTCGTCGTTGGAGACGAACTCGGCGAGGGTCACGACCTGGCGGTTGGGCAGGTCGACAAAGGGGTCGAGGCTGAAAAAGTGTTTGTTGTACGACGCGGTTGCCTCGGTCGAAGTGCCGGTGGTGTTGACCATCAAACCGTCCACGTGGGCGCTGGGTGGACGCAGGATGAAGGTCACGTACTTGCTGTTCAGATGCACATTGAGCTGATTGAGGAACGTCGCCCAGGGAATGTTTTCCAGCGGACCCTGATAGAGGTTGCCGATCAAATCACTGAACGTATCGAGGCTGAGGCTCTGCTGCATAGGGAAAAACCGTTTTTATTATTAGCGTTGGCGGTGGCCGAGAATAAGCGCCGGTATCGACTCCTTGCAACGCTCGGGCTCAGGGCCTGACAGGCGGCTGCCAATCAGGCCCGGGGCGGGCGAAAAGCCGCTGGCGTCAGACCCGTTCGCTGGCGCGCACGACAAACTTCTTGTGTTCGGCAACGTCCGCCGACAGCGCCTCGACGTCGGTGTAGAACTGCTCGTACCAACGGCGCAGCTGATAGACCGGACCGTCGCCGTCACACAGCAGCGGGTTGTCGACGCGGGTCTTGCTGTGCCAGATGGCCACGTCTTCGTAGAAGGCTGCCTGGGCCTGTGCCACATAGGCCTTGGCCATTTCCTGATTCTGTTCTTCGCTAAGCCCCGGGATTTTTTTCACCAGCACGCCGTAGCGCAGGGTGAAGCTGTCCAGATCGATCGGCACGTGGCAGTTGAGCAGGATCGAATGGATCGGCTGGCCGTTCATGGCGCCGTTCATTTCGGTGATCTGATAGGCCGGGCCGAAGTAGGTGGCTTCGGTGGTCAACACGCTGTCGCCGGACAGGCGTTCGCTGCGGGCGCGCATGATCTGGGTGGCCAGGTGGCCTTCGAAAATGTTGATGAACTCATCGACCGGCGCGCCGTGCACCGTACCGAAGTGCGCCATGTCGGCGATGTTGTCGATCAGTTCGCGGCAGTTGGTGCCAATCTGCAATTCGGCGACTTCCCACTCGGCCCATTCGTCGCTGTAGCAGGCGTCGATGCGCGGAATGCGTTGTTCCGGCAGCGGCGGGTTACCTTCGGGGTCATTCCAGACGAACAGCAGCTGGTTCTCTTCCATGATCGGCCAGCTCTTGATCCTGGCCCGTGGCGGAATGCGCTTGGCGTAGGGGATGTCGTCGCACACGCCATCGGCGCCCCAGCGCCAGGCGTGGAATGGGCAGCGGATCGAGTTGCCCTCAACGCAACCGGTGCTCAGGTCGGCACCCATGTGCGGGCAGTAGCCATCAAGAATATGCAGTTCGCCGTCTTCACCCTGGAACGCCACCAAGCGGGTGCCGAACACCTCCAGGCGATGGGCCTTGCCGTCGCGGTATTGCGCGGCCAGGCCCAGGCAGTGCCAGCCACGGGCGTAGCGGTCTTCCAGCAGTTTGGCTTCGATGCGGTGCAGGGTACTCATCTTATTATTCTCCCAAGGGATCACGGGGTTGGCGCATGTAAGGGATTCTGCCGCCCCTGTAAAAGCGGGCATCGTCTGAATGGACGATGGCTGCTTTAAGTAGGCCCGCTCTACTGGCGCCATTGGACCCATGGCAGGAGTTGGCGATGAGTAATGAACAAGGGCCGGTCGCGGTGATTACCGGGGCCGCCAGTGGTATTGGCCGAGGCCTGGCCGAGCATGCGGCGACACTGGGCATGCGCCTGGTGCTGGCGGATCGGGATGCGGCGGGCCTGCAAGCCCTGTGCGACGAATTGAAGGCCGGTGGTGCGCAAGCGATTGCCTGCGTCACCGATGTCGGTGAGGCGAAGCAGGTCGAGCGCTTGCGTGACCGGGCTGTCGAGCACTTTGGCGGGGTCGACCTGCTGTTCAACAACGCCGGTGTCATGCAGACCGGCTTCAGTTGGGAGATCACCGAGGCGCAATGGCAGCGCATGCTCGACGTCAACCTCAACGGCGTGATCAACGGCATTCGCAGTTTCGTGCCGCTGTTGCTCAGCCAGGGCCGGGCAGCCCATGTGATCAACACCGCGTCCCTTGCCGGGCTGGTCAGCAGCCCGTTGATGGCACCGTACAACGTGACCAAACAAGCGGTGGTCGCCCTCTCGGAAACCCTGCATTACGAACTTGCCATGCTCGGTGCACCGGTGTCGGTTTCGGTGCTGTGCCCGGGGCCGGTGGCCAGCGAAATCATGGCGTCGAACCAGGTGGTGGACAGCGCCGGATCCGACTTCAGTCAACTGCTCGACAGCACCATTCGCCAGGGCATGACCCCGGCGGAACTGGCTGCGCAAGTGTTCGCCGCCGTCGCGCAAAAACGCTTCTGGATCTTGCCCCACAAGGGTTTCAAACCGGCCCTTGAGCG
This sequence comes from Pseudomonas sp. AP3_22 TE3818, assembly GCF_053628995.1. Classification (NCBI taxonomy): domain Bacteria; kingdom Pseudomonadati; phylum Pseudomonadota; class Gammaproteobacteria; order Pseudomonadales; family Pseudomonadaceae; genus Pseudomonas; species Pseudomonas sp. AP3_22 TE3818. Next base: position 2,217,622 of record NZ_JBRJHL010000001.1, read on the forward strand.
CCGGGTTCAAAGCATCCTGGGCGAGACCAATCCGCAATTTCAAATGACCGACGTAGAGGACGATGCCCATGCCGCTCGATAAGCAGATCGCCGGGGTTCTCCAGCAATTTCGCGACCTCCCGGAGCCCGATTTCAGCCAGGTCGATGCTGCTCGGTATCGGCAGTTCTCCGATAACCTGTTGCCGGCCATCCCCGGCGATCCCATGAGCGAGGTGCGCGATCTGAAAGTGGCCGGCGCGGACGGTGATCTGGATGCACGGCTGTACCGGCCATCGGAAGCGCCCGACCTGCCGTTGCTGGTGTTTTTCCATGGCGGCGGATTTGTCATGGGCAATCTCGATACCCACGATAATCTCTGCCGTTCGCTGGCGCGCCAGACCGAGGCGGTGGTGGTGTCCGTGGCTTATCGATTGGCCCCGGAACACCCGTTCCCGGCGGCGCCCCTCGATTGCTATGCGGCCACCTGCTGGCTGGTTGAGCACGCGGCTGAACTGCGCGTCGATGGCAGCCGGCTGGCCGTGGCCGGCGACAGTGCGGGTGGCAATCTGGCGCTGGCGGTCAGCCAACTGGCGGCGCAAGGCAAGGGACCGAAGTTCCGCTATCAGTGCCTGTTCTACCCGGTCACCGATGCCGGATGCGACAGTCAGTCCTTCGAGGAATTCGCCGAAAGTTATCTGCTTTCCGCCAAGGCGATGCGCTGGTTCTGGCAGCAATACCTGCAAGAGGATGGACAAGCGGACGATCCGTTGGCCTCGCCATTGCGAGCCGAAAGCCTGGCAGGCTTGCCGCCGACCACATTGTTCAGCGCCGGGTTCGATCCGCTGCGGGACGAGGGCGAAGCGTTGGCCGAGTGCCTGCGCGAAGCCGGTGTGGCGGTGCGCGTGCAGCGTTACGAAGGCATGATCCACGGTTTTATCAGCATGGCGCCGTTTGTTGAAGCCGCAGCACAAGCGTTGACAGACGCTTGCGCCGATTTGCGTGGAGCACTCCAATGAGCGGCCTGGCTTTCAACACAGTGCCGCAACTGATCGAGGCCATTGGTGCCGGTCAGATGGTGGTGATCACCGACGATGAGCACAACGGCGAAGGTTCGCTGCTGATGGCCGCCGAACAGGCCGGGGCCGAGGCCGTCACCTTCATGGCGGTGCAGGCACGGGGGTTGATTTGCCTGGCCCTGACCGAGCAACGCTGCCGCGCGTTGGGCCTGGACCTGATGGTGCCCAACTCCCGGGCGCAACATGGCGTGGGGTTTACCCGCTCGATCGAAGCCGCCACCGGGGTGTCCACAGGCATCTCGGCGGCAGACCGGGCGCGGTCGATCCAGGTGGCGGTCGACCCGGCCAGCGTACCAGCGGACCTGGTGCAGCCGGGGCATATCTTCCCGGTGCAGGCCTTGCCCGGTGGCGTGATGCAGCGGGCCGGACATGTCGAGGCCGCTTGCGACCTGACACGGCTGGCGGGGCGGCAACCGGCTGCCACCCTGGTGGGCATTCTCAACGAGGACGGTGAACTGGCCCGTGGTGCCGAGTTGCATGAATTCGCCCAACGTCATGGCTTGCGGATCGGCACCATCGCCGACCTGATTCACTATCGCATCCTGCATGAGGGCACGATCGAGCGCGGCGGTGAGTATCCGTTACAGACTCGCCACGGCGAGTTCCAGGTGACCACCTATCAGGACACCTACCAGGGCGCGTTGCACCTGGCGCTGGTCAAGGGCCGGATCGACAGCACGCAACCGGTGCTGGTGCGGGTGCAAAGCATCGAGACGTTGCGCGACGTTCTGGGCTGTGAAAGCGAAGGCGGGACACAGCAGTGGACCCTCGAACGCTCGCTGGCGAGCATCGCCGCCGCCGGTAACGGCGTACTGGTGTTGCTTGCACAAAAGGAAACCGCCGACGGCGTGCTCGAACAACTGCGCCAGCGCAGCGGCGGCAAGCCGCGCACACCGCAGTTTCCGCAACGGACCCTGGGCATCGGCGCACAGATCCTGCGCGACCAGAACGTGCGCAAAATGCGCCTGATGAGCTCACCGGTGCCCTACAAGGCGGTGTCCGGGTTCGATCTGGAAGTGACCGAATTTGTGCCGTTTCAGCCCATCCTCTGAAGCGTCCATGTAGCCCTGTAGGAACTGGCTTGCCAGCGAAGGTTCACTCCTACAGTAATTTTGGTCGTTCAAGGCATTGAATACACCAGGTAACCCTGTGGGAGCGGGCTTGCTCGCGAAGGCAGCGTATCAGGCAACATCGATGTTGGCTGTGCCGGCCCCTTCGCGAGCAAGCCCGCTCCCACAGGTTATGCGCGGGATTAAGGCTTGATCCCGCGCAACATCTTCCTCGCCTGATCCTGCACCGCCTCCGGTGCCGTCATGTTGCCGTCGATCACGGTGATCACCGCGTGGCCTTGCCACAGTTGGTACGCATCGGCCTTTTGCTGGGCTTCGGTCGGTGACGACGGGGCGGCCAGGTTGACGTGGACCACGCCGTCGGCGCCGCGCTGGGAGGTGAAGTTCACCCGGTCCCAGTTGCCGATCGGGGCAAAGCTCACGCCCTTGATCTCATCGGGTTTCAGCGGCGGGTAGTTGAGGTTCAGGCCGCTGACACCCGGCAGGCCCAGCACGTTCAAATCACACGGATGTTTGCTCCTGGCACAGGCCTGTTTGGCTTCTGTACCGGCCAGGCTCGCTTGCTCGATTACCTTCACGGCAAACTGTGCCGTGTCGTCCATCGCGCCGAGGGTCTTGCGGTACCCGGCCTGCTGGTCGCGGATGATCAGGTCCATGTCGATGGCCGTGGACACCGCCACCGCCGGAACCCCTTTGAACATCGCCCGCACCGCCGCGTTGAGGGTGCCGGACATTTGTGTCAGCGGGCCGACGTTTTCGCCAAAGTTGCTGCCCGACACCACCAGGTCCGGCGGCGAATCCTTGAGGATCACGTCGAGGCCGACGTTGACCGCATCCACCGGCGTGCCAATCGCGGAAGTCTTGCCGGCGGGCGACGTATAGCCTTGCGGCGGCCCGACGCAAAATTTGCCTGGCGCCAGTTCGGTCACCGCCAGGGCCTGGCCGGGTACGACCACGCTGGCGGCGCTGATGCCGCTGCTGTCGTTCAACGGGCCGACCAGGGTGACTTTGTGCCCGGCAGCAGACAGGGCGCGGTACATCGCATCGATGCCGGGTGCGCGGCAGCCATCGTCGTTGGTCAGCAGGATGTTCAGGGCATTGGCTTGCATCGACAGGCCAACGCTGGCCATGGCGATGACGCCGGTGAGGAGTTTGTTCATGGGGACTCTTCCGTGGGAGGCGCGGATTTTACAAAGCACAACGCCCCGACCGAAGAAATCGGTCGGGGCGCGGCGGGTTTAGCGGGTGCCGAGTTTGCGCAGGTTGCCAGGGGTGAATTCGTCTTCGGTGAAGGCGGTGGCGTTGAGCTTGGCCGGTTTCTGATCGATCAGCATGCGGTCAACCAGGTAGGAGCCGGCGATCAGGTCGTGGTAGATCCCGAGGCGAGCGTGGTAACGCTGCATCTCGTAGGCGTAGATCGAGGTCTGCATGTTGGTGCGCCACAACTGGCCACGGCTGTCGTAGTTGTCGGCCATGGTGGCCGACCAGGTGTCCTCGTCGAGGTACAGCACGCGCTTGGCGTATACGTGGCGGGCACCTTCCTTGAGGTTGGCCTGCAACACCCAGACGCGGTGTTTCTCGTAGCGCATGTACTGCGGATCGACGTGACCGGTGGTGTCCAGGATCTGGTCGGCCGTTACGCTCGGGTCGTCGATCTTGTAATTGTGGTACGGGATGTAGATCTCTTTCTTGCCGACGATGGTCCAGTTGTAGCGGTCCGGCGCACCGTTGAACAAACGGTCTTCGTCGTACACGCGAAAACCGCCCGCACCGGTCGGCGAGTCGTAGCCCACGGTCGGTGCGCGACGTACCCGGCGTTGGCCCGGGCTGTACTGCCAGGCCTGGCGCGGTGAAGCGGTCGGGTTGATGAACTCGTGGCCGACCACGATCTCGCCTTTCTTGCGCACCGGTTCCAGGGTGGTGATCAGGAAGTGGGTGAACACACCGTTGGCGGTATCCAGCGCTTTGTCCGGACTCGACCAGATCGAGAAGATCTTGTAGTCGACCTCTTCGAGCACCTTTTCCTTGTTGGAGTAAACCACTGCCTGGCCGTAGGTGGCCTCTTCAGTGCTGGCGCGCCCCTGCAAGGTATGGTTGAACATCAACTCGCTGCCGTTCTTCGGGATCGGGAACGGCGAAGCTCCCCAGGCGTTCTTGGTGTCGTTGTTGTCATTGTCGAGTTCGGCAGTGACGGCGTTTTTCTTGACCTGGTCTTCCAGGCGCTGATCGAGGCGGAAGTCGCGGTGGCTCGGGTACACCGGGATCTTGAACGTGTCAGGGTAACGCTTGAGCAGCGCTTTCTGGCCATCGGTCAGGTTGTCGGCGTACTTGTCCATGTTCTTCGAATCGATCACGAACAGCGGTTTTTCCGCGGCGTACGGGTCCGGATACGGGGTGCCGGGGCCGGCGTATTTGAGTCCCGGTGGCAGGCCGCGCCATTTGCCGGTCCAGGCCGGGATGCTGCCGTCGGCGTTGCCGGCTTTTTCGGCGCCCATCGGGGTCAGGTCCTGGCCCAGGCGGGCGGCTTCTTCGGGGCTGACCTTGGCGTAGGCCAGCCCACTGCCAAGCAGGCCGACGGTCAGCGCCGTGCTCAATAATGTTTGGGTGAATCTGGACATGCTGTGCTCCTCCGACAGGGGAATCAGAACCGGTACTTGAAGTTGAGCGCGACGTTGTCGCGGTCGGCCAACGGGCTGTTGTTGGCGTTGCCGAGGTAAGCGTTGTAGCGGGCCTCGACGGTGAAGTTGCCCAGGTAGCGCCACGAACTGCCGATGCTGGCGCGGTTATCGTTCTGGCCGGCGTTGATCGAGCCGACCATCGAGCTGTCGCCGTGGGCGGCGGCGCTGAAGGTGACGGGCACCGACATGTCCCATCCGCTGAACACGTCGTTGTAGTCAAAGTTCGCCTGCACCGTGTAGCCCCAGGCATCGCGGTCATAGACCAGGCTGTCGGTTCCCGGCAGCGCGAAGCCCGGCGCCAGGGTGACCGGCTGGGACTTGTCGTTGCTGACCACGGTGTTGTAGACCACCTCGCCGGTCAGGGTGGTGTTGTCGGCGAAGGAGGTCGGGCCGAGCACGTAGATCATCGATGTTTGCGCCTGCACGGTCTTGCCACGCACGGGGCTGGAGAAACCGTTGTCGACCATCACTGGCGTGCCGTCGCGGTAGCTGACTTCACCGGCCCAGCTGACGTCGCCCAGCACGGTGGCGAAGCTCGCGCCGAACAGGTCGATGTTGTCGAAGTAGCGCACCTGGTAGCGGCCCAGCGTTGTCGCGAAGTCCAGGGACGGGGTCTTGTCGTGATAGCGCGAGTAGTAGATGCCGAACTCGGTGTTGTTCAACGACTCGGCGGCGTAGGTGAAGGCCAGACCGTACTGGCCGCTGTCGCTCGGCTTGTCGTCCTTGAGGCGGGTGACGAAACCGGAGGCGTCGTTGAAGCCGCCCTCATCGATGAAGTCGGTGGTGGAGAAGTAGCTGCCCACGCCGAACAGTTCGGTCTTTTCCCACTTGTATTGGTAGTACGCCTGGATACCCAGGCTTTCGGTCAGGGCGAACTGGGTGAACAGTTGGCCGACCGGCAGCAGGATTTCCTTGACCTCGACACCCGGGGTGGTCGCCTTGGTTGCGTCGACCGGGCTCTGCGCTGCGGAAATGCCCGGGTAGAACAGACTCTCACCCCAGCTGACGACCTGGTTGCCCAGGCGCGCGTTGAGGGCATGGCCGCTGACGTCCCAGGTGCCGTAGGCGTAGTAGTCGAGCATGCGCAATTCATTGCGGTGCTGGTCGATGGTGTCCTGGGAGAAACGGTCGGGCTGGCTGCAATGGCCACCGGCGAAGCAGTTCGAGGTGCCAGTGGTGTTGTCGTTGCCCTGATCGTAGACGTTGTCGTAAAAACCGGTTGCCCGGACGAACACGCCGTAGTTGTCTTGCCATTTGATGTTGGCTTCGGTGAGAAAGCCGCTGCGGTTGTTGATCAGGCTGCCTTTGTCGAAGGCGTTGTCGCCGTCGTTGGCGTTGGCATCGGCGGTCAGTTTGTGATCGCGAGACTCGGTCCGCCAGGCGAGGCTGTACGTCAGTGTGGTGTCCCAGTCGATGCTCAAGTCTTCGCTCGGCTGAAAGCTCATGGCGTTAACGTGAGCGCTTAATCCGCCAGCCAGCAACAGCAATGCCAGCTGTACGCGAGGGTGCTGTGTTGGTGGGGCGATTATTGTTTTTATCATGTCGTCCTCATGGCCCAGGTCAGACCTGCCCGACCTGCATTTCAGGGGGGGTGATTGGTGCTGTGGGCGACTATGGAGTCACGACTTGCGCGCAACATCGTCCAAGCGGACTAAGCGATTTGTACGGGACACAGCACTGTAGGAGCCGGCTTGCCGGCGATAGCGTGGTGTCAGGTTTCATCCCTATCGATTGATGCGCCGCCATCGCCGGCAAGCCGGCTCCTACAGAGGGAGAGTCGTCTTCGCCTTAGTCTTATCGGACGATGAACACCCGGCGCGTGCGGCGAACAATCCCGAGACCGACTGCACCGGGCGAAGATCCGGCGGTGGCGGTTTCTGCCTGATGGGCGCTGAACAAGGGTGATCGCATGAACGCTGCCGGGATCAAATGGGACGAGTGTTGTGATGTGTTGGTGATTGGCTCGGGAGCCGGGGGCATGACCGCAGCGCTGCGCGCCCACGACCTGGGATTGAATGCGCTGCTGATCGAGAAGAGCGGCGAGTACGGCGGCACCTCGGCGGTGTCCGGCGGTGGCATCTGGATCCCCAACAACCACCGGATCAATGCGCTCGGCGGCAGTGATTCGGCAGCCGAAGCGATTGCCTACATCCGCGCCGTGACCCACGACGAGATCGACGACGGGCGTATCGAAGCCTATGTCGAACACGGCCGGGAGATGGTCGAGTACCTGGAAAAACACACCCGGGTGCGCTTCGAGGCGCAACCTCGCTACGCCGATTACTACCCGGAAGTCGCGGGCGGCAAACCGGGTTATCGCTCGATGGATCCGCAACCCTTCGATGCCGCCGAACTCGGCGAAGAATTCCTGCGCATGCGCGCACCGTCCCCCGGCACCCTGATGATGGGGCGCATGGCGATGACCATGAAAGAGGCGCAAGTGCTGCTGTGCCGTGGTCCGGGCTGGTTGCGCCTGACCCTGCGGGTGATGTGGCGCTACTGGCGTGACCGCAAGGGTCGGCGTTTGTCCCGCCGTGACCGCTACCTGACCCTGGGTAATGCCTTGATCGGTGCCTTGCGCTGTTCGTTGCAGGATCGCGGCAAATCCCTGTGGCTCAACTGTGCACTCGAAGAACTGCTGTTGGTCGGCGACCGGGTCGGCGGTGCGCGGGTCAATCGCAACGGTCAGTTGCTCAACGTCAAGGCGCGCTACGGGGTGATCGTTGCCGCCGGTGGTTTTGAGCGCAACCAGGCGATGCGCGAGCAGTACCTGCCGCAGCCGTCCCGGGCCAACTGGAGTGCCACGCCGCCGAACAATACCGGCGACGGTATTCGTGCCGGCCAGGCCATCGGCGCGCGGACCGCGTTGATGGAGCACAGCTGGTGGGCGCCGACCACGTTCGTCAAGGGCGAAGAGAAGCAGCGCGCGTTGTTCGTCGAACGAACCTTGCCGGGGTGCGTGATGGTCAACGCCGCGGGCGAACGTTTCGTCAATGAAGCCGCGCCCTATACCGATATCGTTTATGCGATGTACGCCAACAACCGCGAAGGCGCTGCGAGCGTGCCGTGCTGGATGGTGTTCGACGCCGAGTTCCGCCGCAAGTACCCGTGCGGTGCCTTGCTGCCGGGCTATGCCCAGCGCGACTGGCAATTGCCCGAGCATCTGCGCGACTACTTCCACAAGGCGTCGAGCCTGGAAGCGCTGGCGACGAAAATCGGTGTCGACGCCGCCGGACTGCTGCGCACCGTGCAGCGCTTCAATGGCATGGCCGTGCAGGGCGTCGACGAGGATTTCCACAAGGGCGACTCACTGTTCGACCGCTACTACGGCGACCCGAACGTGCAACCCAATCCATGCCTGGCGCCGTTGCTCAAGGGACCGTTCTACGCCGTGCGCATCGACGCCGGCGACATCGGCACCAAGGGTGGCCTGCTGACCGACGTGCACGCCCGCGTGTTGCACGAAGACGGGCAACCGATCAACGGCCTGTACGCCATCGGCAACAGCGCCGCTTCGATGATGGGCCGCACTTATCCAGGTGCCGGCTCGACCATCGGCCCGGCCATGACCTTCGGCTACCTGGCCGCCAATCACATCAAGCGCCAGAGCGAAACCGCTTCGGCGAAAACCTTGTTCGGGAGCGTTGAATGAATCAGCCACGTCAACAGATCGCCGTAGTTACCGGTGCCAGTCGCGGAGTGGGGCAGGGTATTGCCCTGGCCCTCGGGGCGGCCGGCATGACCGTATACGTCACTGGCCGCGCCCCGGCGCAGGGTGGATCGAATCTGTACGGACATGCCCTGCACGGCTCGCTGGAGGACACCGCCGCCGCGATCACCGCCGCGGGTGGACGCGGTATCGCGGTGGTCTGTGACCACGCCGATGATGCGCAGGTCCGGGCGTTGTTCGAGAGGGTAGAGCAGGAATGCGGGCACCTGGATTTGCTGGTGAACAACGCCGCCTTCATCCATGACCGGTTGATCGAACCGGGACCGTTCTGGGCCAAACCGCTGGAGCTGGTACGGATTCTCGACGTCGGCCTGCGCTCGGCCTACATCGCCAGCTACTACGCCGCGCCGCTGTTGCTCAAAAGTGCCCAAGGACTGATTTGCTTCACTTCATCGTTCGGGGCCGGGTGCTACATGCACGGCCCGGCGTACGGTGCGCAAAAGGCCGGCGTCGACAAACTGGCGGCGGACATGGCAATCGATTTTGAAGGGCAGGGCGTGGCGGCGTTGTCGTTGTGGCTCGGCCCGCAACTGACCGAACGCACCCGGATTGCCGGCGAGCAACATGGCGAGCAGTACCAGGCGTTTCTGGCCCATGCCGAAACCCCGCAGTTCAACGGGCGGGTGATCCATGCCTTGCTCAGTGATCCGCAGCTGATGGCGCTGTCCGGGCAGACCCTGATCACCGCCGAAATCGCGCCCGGCTACGGCATCAGCGAAGCCGAAGGCCGCCAGCCGCCGTCGCACCGCGCCATGCTCGGCGACCCGCGCCAGCAGCACCCGGCGCGGGTGGTCTGACTCGTTATCAGGTTAAACACAAAACCCCTGTAGGAGCTGGCTTGCCAGCGAAGGCGGTGCATCAGTCAACATTACAGTTGAATGTGCCGGCCCCTTCGCTGGCAAGCCAGCTCCTACAAGGTTGCGTTCAGTTGACCGGCTGCAATGCCCACTCCCGCAACACATTCTTCGTCACTTTCCCCGCGGCATTGATCGGCATGCTCTGCAGCACTTGCACCCGGCGCGGCACCTTGTAGTTGGCCATCTGCTCACGGCACCAGGCGAGGAACCGCGCCTGCTCGATTTCCATTCCTGGTGCAGGCAACAGGAACGCCATCGCCACCTCACCCATGCGCTCATCGGGAATACCGATCACCGCGGCCTGGGCCACGCCCGGATAGGTCAGCAGGCACTGTTCGATCTCCGCCGGGTACACGTTGAAACCACCGGTGATGAACATGTCCTTGAGGCGGTCGGTGATGCGCAGGTAACCCTGTTCGTCGAGCATGCCGATGTCGCCGGTGTGCAGCCAGCCGTCGGCGTCGAGAATCTCCTGGCTGGCTTCGGGGTTGTTGAGGTAACCCTGCATCAGGTTGTAACCGCGGATCTGCACTTCACCGGGAATGTTCGCCGGTTGACTGCGACCCGTGTTGCCGACACAGCGCACTTCCACCCCCGGCATCGCCCGGCCACTGGTGTTGGCGACGATCTCTGCGGAATCACCGGAGCGGCAGATCGTGGCGAAACCGCAGACTTCCGTCAGGCCATACGCGGTGACGATGGTGGCGAATCCGAGTTCGTCGCGCATGCGGTGGATCATCTCCACGGGAATCGCCGCCGCGCCGGTCACCGCTACCCGCAATGAGCTCAGGTCGAACTCGCTGCGTTGCGGATGGGCCAGCAACGACTGATACAGCGTCGGCGGCCCGGGCAACACGGTGATGCGTTCGCGCTGCACGCATTCGAGCACGGCCTGCACGTCGAACACTTGCTGCGGCAGGACGGTGCAGCCACGCATCAGCGCTGCCAGCCAGCCGGCCTTGTAGCCGAAGGAGTGGAAGAACGGATTGACGATCAGGTAGCGATCGCTTTCGCGCAGCCCGACGATGTCGCTCCAGTCGCGCACAATGCGCAGGTTCTGGCCGTGGCTGGTCATCACGCCCTTGGGCTTGCCGGTGGTGCCCGAGGTGAACAGCACATCGGACAAGGCTTGCGGGCCAACGCTTTGCTCGCGGGTGCGCAAGGCCAGTTGCGGCACGTCGGCCGCCAGATCCATGAACCGTTCCCAGGCCAGGGTGCCCGGATTGGCGCCGCGCAGGCTGACGATGTGACGCAGCTCAGGGAGGTCTTCCGACACCAGCATGCCGGGGTAGTCCGCGCCGAGGAATTCGCCGATGGCAAACAGCACGCAGGTGCCGCTTTCGCGCAGGATGTAGCCAGCCTCGCTGCCTTTCATCCGGGTATTGAGCGGTACCAGGGCGGCGCCGACACTTTGCAACGCGCCGGCGGCGACGATCCATTCCCATACGTTGGGCGCCCAGATCGCCACGCGGTCCCCGACCTGTACGTCGAGGGCCAGCAGTGCGCGGGCAGCCTGGCGACGCAACGGGTCGAGTTGGCGATAGCTGATGGTATGGCCCGCGTCCTCGATGGCCGGGCGGTCGCCGTAGGCCTGGGCAGCGTTGGCGAACAGTTGAGCGATGGTCAGTGCGGTGGCGACAGGCGGCATGGGGCCTCCCCGGTTAGAAGACAGTTGCGAAAAAGGGAGTAGGCCGGGCAGGGCGCCCGGCCGGATTGCGAATTACTGGGCGGGCGGGGCGAAACGGCGACCGGCGGAGAAACCACCGTCCACGGCGATCATCTGGCCGCTGACAAAGGACGCTTCGTCCGAGGCCAGGAACAGCGCGACATTGGCCACTTCTTCCGGTTGCCCGGAGCGGCTGAGCATGTGTTGCGAGGCGAAGAAAGCGTGGAACGCGTCATTGTCACGGACCATGCTGGTCATCGGCGTTTCGATCAGGCCCGGGCACAGGCCGTTGACGCGAATGTTGGCGTAGCCGTAGTCGATGGCCATCGAGCGGGTCAGCTGGTTGATGCCGCCCTTGGACACGTTGTAGGCCACATTGCCGTCACAGCCTTGCAGGCCGAAGATCGAACCGACGTTGATGATCGAACCACCGCGCTGCTCCACCATCGACGCCAGCGCGTACTTGCTGGTGAGCATGCTGCCGGTCAGGTTGATGTCCATCACCCGTTGCCAGTTGGCGGTGGTGGTCTGGGTCACGCTGCCCTGGTCGGCGACGCCGGCGGCGTTGACCAGAATATCGATGCGCCCGAGGCGGCTGATGACGTCTTGCATGACCTGCTGCACCTGCGCTTCGTCGCGCACGTCCAGGGTCATGAACAGGCCGGGGAAGTCTGCCGGAGCGCTGCCGATGTCCAGCCCGACCACTTGCGCGCCTTCGGCAGCGAAACGGCGCACGCAGGCCAGACCGATCCCCGAAGCGCCGCCGGTGACCACCGCGACCTTGTTCTGCAAACGAGCCATAACTGCACCTCTTTATTGTTGTGGGCTAATGCTGTGGCCGAGTCTAACTGCAGACTTGGCCTGAGTGATCGTCCGTTGAGACTAAGGCGACATGTTGGTCGGACAGAAGCAACCTGTGGCGAGGGGGTTCTGTGGCGAGGGGGCTTGCCCCCGTTGGGCTGCGAAGCGGCCCCAAAATCTTAAAGCGACGACTGCTTCGCAGCCGAACGGGGGCAAGCCCCCTCGCCACAGGTACAGTGTTTGTCCTGAACATCAATCCGGGAATTTCAGGCGTACCCGGGCACCCGTCGGACGACTCTGGCAGGCCAGCGTCCAGCCGTCGGCCAGTTCCTTGGGCGTCAGCACGTCGTTGCGCGCCAACTGGACCTCGCCTTCCTTGACCACGCACATGCAGGCCCCGCAAAAACCTTCTTCACAGGACGACGGCACATCGAGGCCAGCCGCTTTGCAGCTTTGCAGCAAGGTGTCGCCGGGTTGGCAGGCAATTTCGTGTTGCTGGCCGTCGAGCTCGACGATTAGCGCCTCACAGTGCGACCCCATCGCGGCCTCGCGGGCGAGGGCTTCTTCGGCCAGCAGTTCATCGGGGTCCGGTGGCGAGACGAAACGCTCGACATGAATGCGTTCGGCCGCTTCGCCCAGTGCCAGCAGCGTGCGCTCCACGGTGTCCATGAAGGGACCCGGCCCGCAGATGAAGTAGTCGCCGCCGGCCGATCCGTGCAGCAGATGACGGACCTGATGGTCCGTCAGGAAGCCCTGCACCGAATCGAGGACGTGCACCACGTGCAGTTGATCAGGATGCGCCTTGATCAGATGGCACAGCTCGTCCTTGAAAATCACCGACGCTTCATCGCGGTTGGCGTAGATCAACTTGATCGGCCGCCGGCTGCCATGGAGCACTGATTTGAGAATGGAAAACACCGGGGTGATGCCCGAACCGCCGCCGAACAAAACCAGAGGCTTTTCGGTGTCCGCCTGCGGGTCCAGGCAGAAATGCCCGGCCGGTGGCAATACTTCCAGCCAGTCGCCGACCTGCACTTCGTTCATCCAGTTCGACACCCGGCCACCGTCGACCCGTTTTACCGTGACCTTGGGCAGCGCGTCCGCGAGGGGCGAGCTGGCCATGGAGTAGCAGCGGGTCAACAGTTTGCCGGCGAAGGGCACGCGAAAACTCAGGAACTGGCCCGGTTTGTAGCGAAAGCGCTCACGCAGGGTTGGCGGTATGTCCAGCACCAGCGAGCGCGCATCGGCGGTCTCGTCGATCACCGCGCACACTTGCAATGAGACGCTTGCCGTCGTCGATTCGGCCGGGGTCAGGTTCTGTTGTTGCGTGCCCATGTTCACCTCGACTTCAGAGCCCGCTGATCAGTTGGGCGTTGTCGACGCGGATCTCGGCACCGTTGACGAACCGCGACTCGTCGGTGGCGAGGAACAGCACCACGTTGGCAATGTCCCGTGGCGCGGCCATGCGGTTCATCGGGTCCTGGTCCAGCGCTTCCTGCGGGATCGGCTGACCACCGGCCAGGGCCTGGGTCATCGGCGTGTTCACGCCATCGGGGTGCACGCTGTTGCAGCGGATGCGGTAGCCCTGCTGCTTGCAGTGCAGGGCGATGGAGCGGGTCATCGCCGCCACCGCGCCTTTGGACGCCGAGTAGGCGCAGAACATCGGCATGGCGCCCAGGGCGGCGACCGACGACATGTTGATGATCGAGCCGCCACCGCTTTCCTTCATCGCCTGGATGGCGTACTTGCAACCAAGGAAGTAGCCGTCGCCGTTGATCTTCTGCACCTTCTGCCACAGCTCCAGGGTGGTGTCTTCGATGCTGCCCAGGGCCAGGATCGCGGCGTTGTTGACCAGTACGTCGAGGCGGCCGAAGTGTTCGACGGTGGTCTTGACCACGTGTTGCCAGTCGCTTTCGCTGGCGATGTCGTGGCGGATGAACAGCGCATTGGCGCCGATTTCTGCGGCGACGTGGCGGCCGGCTTCTTCGTTGAGGTCGGTCAGTACCACTTTGGCGCCTTCGCGGGCCAGCAGCAGGGCGTCTTCGCGACCAATGCCGCTGGCGGCGCCGGTGATGATGCAGACTTTGCCTTCTACACGTTGCATTGTTGTTCTCCTGATCGTGCGGTTTGAAGTGCGAATTGGTCGGCCACGTGGGCGGCAGCCCGGCGGCCGGAATAGATGCAATCGGCCAGTGACAGGCCGGAGACATACAGGTTGGAGGCGACCCCGACGGCATTGCGGCCGGCGCTGTACAGGCCGTTTATTGGTTGGCCGGCGTGGTCCAGCACCCGACCGCTGGCCTCGCAGACTTTCAACCCGCCCAGGGTGATGACCGGGCAGGGGAACAGTTTGCTGGCGAATGAAAGATCGAGGGCGTACCACGGGCCCTGGTCGAGGTTGGCGAGCATCGCCGCAGACTTGCCGAACTCGTCGGCGACCTCACCGCGTGCCGCGCGGCTATAGCGTTCGACGCTCTGGCGCAGCAGTTCCGGCGGCAGATGGCAGCGCTTGGCCAACCCGGCCAGGCTGGGGCTGCGTTTGGCGTTGAACAGCAGATTGAGCAGCACCGGCAGGCGCTGGAAATTCCACACCTTGCCGGGACCGACCTGACTCAATGCCTCACGTACCAGCGCACGGTTGAGCACCAGAATGGCGCGACCGTCCTGTTCTTCGACCATGGCGTGGCCGAGGGTCGCGCCGTAGATTTCTTCGTTGGCGTAACGCACGCCGCGGGCATTGACGATCAGCCCCCGGGCCCAGGCCAGTGGTGGATTGATGAAACGCCAGGCGCTGACCTTGTCCATCCGCGCCACGCTGCCACCGGCGCTCTGGCCCAGGGCGATGCCGCTGCCATTGCACCCGGTGGCGCCCAGCGGCAGACCGGCCAGGTACTGCGGCGCGTGCTGGCGCACCAGGTCGCGATTGAAGATGAAACCGCCGCTGCTCAACAGCACTGCCTGTTCGGCGCGAATCAATTGGCGGATGGCGCTGGTCTGTTCGATGCGACGTTGACGGGCGCGCAAGCGGTCGGCCAAGGCCGGAGCGTACATATGAATGGCCGCGGCCCAGCGTGACAGACGCGCATGTTGTTTGGCCGCGCGGCTGCCCGACGGCAACTGCCAGGCTTCGACGCCGAGGACGTTGTCGTCGAGGTCGAGCACCAGCCTGCGCACTTCGCACTGGCTGCGCAGGCGTGCACCGTGACGCAAGGCGCTGGCCTTGAGCGGGGCGAACAGGCTGGCGCCGGACATGCCCGGGCCTTTGGTGCGATGGCCACGGGGCGCCGGCTTGGCGCTGGCGGCATAGGCCGGCACGGCTTCGTTGCCCGAGTAATAAAGGTAGTACTGGTCGCTCGGGTACGAGGTCTTGTGCGGCGGCACGCTGGCTTCGAAGGCCGCGCCTTGTCGCTCCAGCCAGGCCAGTTGCTCGCGGCTGCCTTCGCAGAAATCCCGTAGCGTCTCGAGGCTGACGGCCTCGCCGACTTCCTGGCGCAGGTAATTGAACATCGCCTCGCTGGTATCTTCATAGCCAGCCTGGCGCTGATACGGCGTACCGCCGCCGGCATAGACCACACCACCGCTGAGTGCCGTGGCGCCGCCGCCTTCGAAGCGATCCAGGGCGAGCACCGACAGTCCGCGAGTGCTGGCTTCGATGGCGGCACAGGCGCCGGCTCCGCCAAACCCGACGATCAGCAAGTCGCAGCGGTCATCCCATGGCAACGGGTCGGCGCTGTTCACTCGCAACGCCGTCAACCGGTTCAGGCTGTCCATGTTCGGGCCTCAGCCAGCGACTGCGAGAGAAGGTGTGGGTTTGGCGGTGGTGGTGTAGCTGCCGTCGAGGTAGACCAGCGGGGTGATGGCGTCAGTGGTGTGGATCTGCAGGATGCGTCCGATGAACACGGTGTGGGTGCCGTAGCTGAAGTGGCCGTCCTGGCGGCAGAGGATCGCCGATTGTGCGTCACCCAGGTAAGGAATGCCGCCGGGACTGGTCAGCCAGTTGCCACGGTCGAAGCGCGCTTCGCCCTTGATCGCGCCGCTGCACAGGTTGGCCAGGTCTTGTTGTTCGACGCCGAGGATGTTCACGCAGAAGTCGGCGCCGGTCGCCAGTGCGGCGTGGGGCGAGGCGGTCTTGTTGACGCAAATAAGCAGCGATGGCGGCTCGGTGCTCAGGGAGTCGACCGCGGTGGCGGCCATGGCGAAGCGTTCGGAACCGTTGCTGGTGCTGATAATGGTGACGGACTTGGCCAGGCGGCGCATGGCCTGGAGCATGTCGGCTTTGAGGTTGGCGTCGTTCATCGCACTGGGCCTTTTTTGTTGGGGGTGGAGTGCGATGGATTCTTGCTCTGACGTCCAGTCGTCACATCGTCCGAGGGGACTAGGCCTTGGCGGCCTCTGGGCCGACCAGGTTGGTGGTTTGGGTTGTGTACATATCCGTTTCTGCGGTAACGGCGGCTGGCGGTTTCGCCCTTACGGCGACTCACTTTTTTACAAGCGCCTAAAAAAGTAAGCAAAAAACGCTCGCCCCGAACGTACGGCCCCTCGCTGAGGCTCGGGGTTCCTTCGCTGCGGTATTCATCCGGGGGCATTGCCCTCCGGTCGGCTTCGCTTCGACCTACATGCAATGAGTTCGACTGCGTCGAACGGCGCTGCGCGCCCATCCCCGGATGAACACCTCCACTCAGCCTGCCGAGGGGGCGGGTGGATCAAGATCAAGAGCTGCAGGCGAGCTAACGCTCGGCCTGGTGAGTGGTGAAGAGCAGCAGCGAGTGCCATCCCCTGTAGGAGCTGGCTTGCCAGCGATGGCGGCCTGACAGCCGACCTGAACCTGGCGGATGTACCTCGACCCTGTGGGAGCTGGCTTGCCAGCGATGGCGGTCTGTCAGCCAGCATCAATGTCAGATGTGCCGGCCTCTTCGCGGGCAAGCCCGCTCCCACAGGTTTGGTGTGGTTCGAATAATTGGTGTTCACCGTAAATACTGTGGGAGCGAGCTTGCTCGCGATGGCGGCCGGCCAGTCGACATGTACCTCACAGACGAACGAACCCAACAACCAGGTCGGCCGGTAGGCCGCCTCGGACGCTGTTGCGGTGTACGCCCCCTCGTGAGGCCGAGCGCAGGTTCTGCGCAGTGGGCAACCCGGCATGGATGCCGGGTTAGCCGCCCCCGGCCATGGATGGCCGATGGCGGCGGGCCCACGGAGCAGGACCGAAGCGAGGGCATGCCGAGCCTAGGCGAGGCACCGAATGTCAGGGGCAAGAGCGTTTGGTTACTTTGCGCTTTTCAAAGTGACCCGCTGTAAGAGCGGAACCCTAAGCGTCCGTTACCGCAGAAACGGATATGTACACCCTCAAAAATCCATGCCGCCTGACACAAAGCCATCGCGAGCAAGCTCGCTCCCACAGTGATCTTCAGTGGCCACAAGTCTCGAGTAAAACAGGGAACTCAATGTGGGTCTGCCCGCGAAGACGGCCTGCCAGCAAGCACATCCCTTTCAGATACACCCCCAGAGACCAGTTCCGCAATCCCACATGGTCCGTTTGAGGGATGCCCGTCGCTTTGCGCATTGTTTGAATGCCAGCGTAGGGGCACTACACCCGCCCCGTTGCACGCGCGCCCCGGCGGATGGGGTGAACAAAGGAGAACAATAAAAATGCTCAACCAAGACCTGATTCGCCAGCGTCTGAGCCAACGTGCCCGTGAGTTGGTGCCGATCCTGCGTGAACGCGCCCTGAACGCCGCGCAAGCCGGGCAGTTACCTGAAGAAACCCTGAAGGATTTCCACGACGCCGGGTTCTTTCGCATCCTGCAACCGTCCCGCTGGGAAGGCTATGAGCTGGAGCCCAAGGACTTCTTCGACGTGCAGATGACCCTGGCCGAAGGCTGCATGTCTTCGGCCTGGGTGCTGGGGGTGGTGGCGATCCACAACTGGCAGCTGGCGCTGTTCGACGATCGCGCGGCGCAGGATGTCTGGGGTCGCGATTCCAGCGTACTGATCTCGTCTTCCTATATGCCGGTGGGCAAGGTCGAGCGGGTTGACGGTGGTTTCAAGTTGAGCGGGCGCTGGGGCTTTTCTTCCGGCAGCAAGCACTGCGACTGGGCGTTCCTCGGTGCGCTGGTGCCGCCGGAGGAGGCGGGAGGGGCGCCGGATTATCGGACGTTCCTGGTGCCGCGCAGTGACTACCAGATTCTCGACAACTGGAATGTCATGGGCCTGGAAGCCACCGGCTCCCACGACATTCTGGTGGAAAACGCCTTCGTTCCCGAGTACCGCACCCACCGCGCGTTCGACGGTTTCATGCAGAACAGTCCGGGCAATGCGGTGAACACCGCGCCCTTGTTCCGTTTGCCGTTCGGGCAGATTTTCGTGCGTGCGGTGTCGTCGTCCGCCATCGGTGCCCTGCAAGGTGCGGTGGATCAGTTTGTCGAGCACAACCGTGCGCGAGTCGGAGTCAATGACGGACGCAAAATGGTCCAGGACCCGGCCGCGCAATCGTCGCTGGCCAATGCCATGGTCTGCGTCGACGAGTGCAAGACCGTTCTGCATCGCAACTTCGCCTTGATGCTGGAGCGCGCGCAGAAGGGCGAGCCGTTGAGCATGCCCGAACGGGTGAAGATGCGTTACGACTCGGCGCTGGTGGCCGACAAGTGCGCCAAGGCCGTTGGCGACCTGATGTTCAACAGCGGTGCCTCGACGATCTTCCGCAGTCACGCAATTAACCGTGCCTTCCGCGACATTCACACCGGTCGCGCCCACGTCGCCAACAGCCCGGCCAAGTACGCCTGGAACCTTGGCGGTGTGAGCATGGGGCAGGACAGCAGCGACTTTTTCCTCTGACGCTTCCCTACAGCTCTTTTCTATGAATCGGGCTAGTCCGTTTGCGTGATTCGAGCGCCCCGTCGATGCACGAGCATTGACGGTAAGGCGAAGGTCTACGGCGCCGACTGCGCATCCAAATAAGCACAAGGATCAACCATGAAATTTTCCCTGATTTACGAAGCCCAGACGGTGGACTCCAGCCGCGAAGGCGACCGCAAGATTTTCGAAGACACGGTCGAGCAGGCCGTGCTGGCCGACAAGCTCGGCTTCGACACCTTCTGGTGCGTGGAGCACACCGCGCTGAGCAATTACTCGCACATGTCCGCGCCGGAAACCATGCTGGCTTTCGTGGCCGGTAAAACCGAGCGCATCGGTATCGGCCACGGCGTGGTCTGCCTGCCTCCGGCGATGAACCACCCGGTGAAGGTCGCCGAGCGCATCGCCACCCTCGACCTGTTGTCCAAGGGCCGTGTGCATTTCGGTGTGGGCAAAGGCGGCACCCAGCAGGAAGCCGGCACCTTCGGCTACGACCTGGCGACCTTGCAGCCGCAGATCGACGAGATGATGTACCTGATCCCGAAAATGTTCGTGCAGGACGAGATCGAGCACAACGGCGACTTCGTGCAGATCCCCAAGCGCCCGATCCATCCGAAGCCTTACCAGGATCCGCATCCGCCGATGTACCTGGCGTGCACCAACACCGAATCGCTGAAGAATGCCGGCGGTCGCGGCATGGGCGCGCTGGTGCTGGGCTTCGGTGGCCCGGAAGAAATCGCCAAGAAGGTCGAGGTGTATCACACGGCCTACGACAACCGCGATGAGAAGAAGCAAGTGGGCTTCCGTCCTAACCGGCACATCGCCGCGCTGTGCCCGGCCATCGTGCTGGACGACAACGAAGAAGCGCGCCGCATCGGTATCCGTGGCCAGCGTTACTTCATGGAGTCCCTGGGCTACTGGTACGGCGGTGGCGAGCGTCCGGATCCGGAGAAGTGGAAGGACGATACCTTCGTCGACGGCAACGGCCAGAGCGTGATCAAGTCGCGCTTCGCCTCGGAAGAAGTCAGCGTTGATTTCTCCGACCCGACCATGGCCATGATGAACCCCAATCACGCCTACGGCACCGTCGAGGATTGCATCGGCTACGTGCAGCGTCTGATCGATGCCGGCGCCGACGAAATCCTGTTCATCTGCCAGATGGGCACCGTGCCGCAGTGGGCGCAACTGGAGACGTTGAAGAATATTGGCGAGAAGGTGATTCCGCACTTCCGCAAGGGTTGATGCGAATCAAACCCCACAACGCCTGTGGGAGCGGGCTTGCTCGCGAAGCGGCCGGCACATTCAATATTTATGCTGCCTGACACACCGCCTTCGCGAGCAAGCCCGCTCCCACAATTTGATCGCATTTCAGGCCTGGCACGGACGTCAGGCCAACTTTCCAACGGGTCCCCAAGGCCCGTTTTTTTATGCCTGCCGAATAAGATTGAACACCGCATACCCCTTGTAGGAGCGAGCCTGCTCGCGATAAACCGGAGAGCGCCACGGGGTGTCAGGCTTTCAGCGTTATCGTTGGCGACCATCGCGAGCAAGCTCGCTCCTACAGGTTTTTGCGCAAGTTCGCGTCACTGGTCACGACTGAAACCCTGGTGGACCATCTGTAGGGCAGTTCACGCAATGTTTTGCTGGGTATTTCAAATAGCGTGATGCTGGCGGAGATCACGGCGAACCGCAAATCTCACCACCTGCATTACGCAACGCCAGGAACTGCCTCGGTTTGCGATCTATGATCTTTATTTTCCATCGACTCCGAGAAGATCAAGATCAGAAAGTCGCGGCCAGCGATAATTCCTACAGGGATTTCCGGAGCTTGACGAAGAGGCCCATACGCCCATTATTTTGTTGGCCTTTATTGAAAGTCATTGTTGCTGCAATTGTTGCAAATATATACCTGGGTGTTGTGAGTGGCTGATATCGCTCCTATATTTCATCAGCTGGGTGTGCTGATCGGTTTTTTTATAAATAGCAAAACAACAAACAAGCATCACCACTAAAATCGGCAAGGAATTATTCCATGCGAAAATACAACGCGATGTTTACAGGCCTGCTCCTCGCCTTTCGACAGTCATTTGTTAAGTAATTGTTTCGATACTTCAATGCGTTGGCGTTAAATGGCGCCGCGCTGAAATAGCATCCATAAAAACCCAAAAATAAAAGGCGCAACCTGAGTATGAAAATCAGAACGATCTTGATGTCTACGCTACTGCTGGCCGGAATTTACTCGGCTAGCGCCAATGCACAGGCGACAACGCCCTCGGCGGCAAAAGAAGTTATCGCCACGCCAGATAATGCACTCATGCTGACTGTTTTCCTGAAGCACGATCAATCGCGCCCATTGGGAGAGTTGAAAGAGCAACTTGCCAAACAGGAATTTTACAAGGTATTCCCTCCTGCCGGGGTGGAGGTTGTCAGCTGGAATATAACCATGGGGATAGGACAGGTCATCGTTCTACGCCTGCCTGCCTCGCGTCTCGCAGCAGTCAACCTCGCTCTTGAAAACACCGCGTGGGGCAGTTACAGGACAGAATTCTTTCCGACCTATGATTTCAAAGAAATAGCCTTGGCAGAGCAAAAGAAAGTGCGAGAAGCCAAGTCTACCCAGTAATCACAGAGCCAATGCACAGCGTTTGAGCGTGCAGGATTTACCGCGGCTGCGAACACAGTCGCACTTTCCTCAAGCGGGCCATTTCTGGCCCGTTTTTTATGCCTGTACTAATCCAACAGCCACCGCACCTTCGGCAGCTCCTACAGGGTGTTTGTGAGGGTTGTTTAATGCCTGTCGGAATCACTTCTTGAAAGCTACAACGCCTTGCGTCGTTGCCTACAGGTACGCCAGAATCCGCCGGCTTGTGCGCCTTGGACCCCCTCGGTAACTTGATTCGCGTCACTGATTCCCAGTGATCGGGTTTAGTAGCCCGAGGCTTAATCCAAGACGTACAACGCATCAATCAGGCTGTGTGCCTGCATTTTGATGGTGGCTGTACGTAGGGCGTCCTTGGGCGCGCCGGCTTCTTGGATTCCCCGGTCTACTAACCTGCGTACAGCTGCCGCCCCTTCTTTTAGTAGAGAAGTGGTTCCAGCCCACATCAGGAATCCACACTATGATCAAACCTACGCCAAATCCTCCGGACGCTGATCCGACATCTCCCTACGAAAGCCCCGATTCAAAAAAACTCAACGAAGCCGCCGAGCGAGCCCTCGCTTACCACTTCCCTTCAACCGCCGACATCAAAGCCACCCCTCGAACAATCAGCACGCTGTTCAGCGTCGACCCAGAGGCCACGACCGAAACCCTGGTGGTCTATCTGGTCGAGACCCTGGCCTCGGTCGATGTGATGGTGCATCAACTGGTGGATCATCTGGAGGGCGGTGACCGCAATGCCCTGTTGGGCATTTCCAATAGCGTGATGCTCGCGGAAATCACCGCGAACCGCGTGCTCGATCAAATCGAACCGGCCGCATAAACCCGCCACACCACTGACCCCTGTGGGAGCGGGCTTGCTCGCGAAGAGGCCAGCACATTCAACATCAATGGTACCTGACCCGCCGCCTTCGCGAGCAAGCCCGCTCCCACAGTTTTGAATGCGTGTACCCCGTCATTTCCGCTAGTCCCATTGGACGATGTTGCCCCTCCCCGAACCCGTTTGAATAGGCCTTACATAAAGTCTCCCCCGGCACCAGCCGAAGGGCGGCACCGCCTGAGTAAAACGAGGAGTGCATCCATGGATATCCGCGGTCTGGGTTACGTCACCCTGTTATCCAGCGACCTGGCGCAATGGCGCCACTACGCAAGCCAGGTGCTGGGCATGATGGTCAGCGGCGACGATGAGCTTTTGTACCTGAAAATGGACGAGCGTCATTACCGCGTGCTGGTGCAGAACAGTGCCGAGAACGGCTTCGGTGCCTGCGGCTGGGAAGTGGCCGGCAAAGCGGCGCTGGAACAGGCGGTCAGTGAGTTGCAACAGGCCGACGTGCAAGTGACCCGTGGCACCTCCGCCGAGGCCGAGCTGCGCAAGGTTCAGGAACTGGTGCACTTCAGTGATCCGGATGGCAATCGCCACGAAATTTTCTGGGGCCCGCTGCAGGACTTCGCTCGCTTTGTTTCGCCAGTGGGCGTCAAAGGTTTTGTCACCAACGACCTGGGCATGGGCCACGTCGTATTGCCGGCACCCGCCTTCGAACGCTGCCGCGACTTTTACGAACAGGTGATGGGTTTTGGCCTGTCGGACCTGATGAAAGTCCGCTTCACCCCGGACCCGGCCGAGCCGCAAAAACGCATTCACTTCCTGCACTGCAACAACGGCCGCCACCACTCGCTGGCGATTTTCGAGTGCCCGATGCCCCACGGCTGCGTGCACATGATGGTCGAGGTCAACGCGCTGGACGAAGTCGGCCGCGCCCTGGATCGCGTCCACGCCAACGGCGTGAAGCTGTCGGCCACCCTGGGCCAGCACACCAACGACCAGATGATTTCTTTCTACATCAAGACCCCGTCCGGGTTTGACCTGGAGTACGGCTGCGATGGCCTGGTGGTCGACTGGGACCGCCACACGCCGTTCGAAAGCACCGTGGTCAGCCACTGGGGCCACGACTTCAGTGTCGGTCGCCAATGAGGAACATGACGATGGACAAGCAAATGAGCACCGCCGAGATCGTCGGCCAACTGCGTGACGGCATGACCATCGGTATCGGTGGCTGGGGGCCGCGCCGCAAGCCGATGGCGCTGGTGCGCGAAATTCTGCGTTCGGACCTCAAGGACCTGACTGTGGTTGCCTACGGCGGCGCCGATGTCGGCATGCTCTGCGCGGCCGGCAAGATCAGGAAACTGGTGTTCGCCTTCGTCTCCCTGGATTTCATTCCGCTGGAGCCATACTTCCGCAAGGCGCGCCAGGAAGCGGCGCTGGACGTGATGGAGATCGACGAAGGCATGCTACTGCTCGGCCTGCGGGCGGCGGCGATGAATGTGCCGTTCATTCCGACCGCCGTGGGCCTGGGCACCGATGTGCTGCGCCACAACCGCCAGATCAAGTTGATCGCCTCGCCCTACGCCGATGGCAAGGACTGGGTGGCGATGCCGGCGCTCAAGCTCGACGCGGCACTGGTGCACGTCGACCGCGCCGACAAGCGCGGCCTGTGCCAGATCAGCGGTCCCGATCATTACATGGACGACCTGTTCGTGCGGGCCGCGACCCACAGCTACGTGACCTGCGATGAACTGGTCGACAGCGACTACTTCCATCAGGACAGCGCCAACGCCCATCAAGTGTTCTGGGAACGCAACCTGACCACCGCCGTGGCCCACGTGCCGGGCGGTGCGCATCCGTCGTCCTGCGCGCCGCTGTACGGTTTCGATGTCGCGCACTTCAAGGCCTACAACGCCACCGTGCAGGCCACCGATGGCTGGGAAGGTTACGTGCGCGACTACGTCGACTGCACCCACGAACAGTACCTGGACAAGGTTGGCGGCCTGGCTGCGATCCGTGAACTGCCGTTGCCGATTTTCTAAGGGAGCCTTCCGATGAGCACTACCACTTACAGCCTCGCCGAGCTGATGATCTGCGCCGCCTCTGAAGCCTGGCGCGAAGACGGCGAAGTGTTGGCCTCCGGCATCGGCGTGATCCCGCGCCTGGCGGCATCCTTGGCCATGCTGACCAGCAACCCGCAACTGCTGATGACCGACTCCGAAGCCTACATGGTCGCCGAACCTGTGCCGTTGGGCGCACGCAAGGGCTATGAGCCCAAGCGCGACAGCTGGATGGGTTTCTCGCGGATTTTCGACAACGTCTGGGGCGGCAAGCGCCATGCACTGGTCGGCCCGACCCAGATCGACCGCTTTGGCCAGGCGAACATTTCCTGCATCGGCGACTACGCCAAACCCAAGGCGCAGATGCTCGGTGTGCGCGGTTTCCCCGGCAACTCGATCAGCCATGCCAACTCGTTTTGCGTGCCGAGCCACAACCGTCGGGTGTTCGTCGAAGGCGAGGTCGATATGGTCGCCTCGGTCGGCTACAACCCGGCCCGCCTGGCACGGGGCTGGACGCTGGCCGACATCGACATCCGCCTGATCATCACTGACCTCTGCGTCCTGGATTTCCTGGGCCCGCAACGGCAGATACGCATCCGCTCGCTGCACCCCGGCGTGACGGCGGCGCAGGTCCAGGACAACACCGGCTTCGAGTTGCACGTGCCGGACGACTGCCCGACCACCGTGGCCCCGACCGCCGAGCAATTGCAACTGATCCAGCGTCTGGACCCGCACAACCTGCGCGCCCTGCAGCTTAAAGACAATCCGCCAGGCCAGCGCTGAGCGCCCGCGTTTTCGGAGACAAGTGATGGCTGAACATAACGACAACAACGAGGCCGAAGTGGTCCTGTACGAAGTGCGCGACGCGGTGGCAATCGTCACCATGAACCGCCCCGAGTATCACAACGCACAGAACTCGCAGATGACTTATGCGCTGGACGCGGCGTTTCGCCGGGCCTGCGATGACGATGAAGTGAAGGTCATCGTGTTGCGTGGCGCCGGCAAGCATTTCTCCGCCGGGCATGACATCGGCACGCCGGGGCGTGACGTCGACAAGAGCTTCGATCGCGCGAGCCTGTGGTACGACCATGTGAACAAACCGGGTGGCGAGTTTCTCTATGCCCGCGAACAGGAAGTCTATCTGGGCATGTGCCGGCGCTGGCGCGAGATGCCCAAGCCGACCATCGCCATGGTCCAGGGCGCATGCATTGCCGGAGGGCTGATGCTGGCCTGGGTGTGTGACCTGATCGTCGCCAGCGAGGATTCGTACTTCGCCGATCCGGTGGTGCGCATGGGCATTCCCGGGGTCGAGTATTTCGCCCACGTGCATGAATTGAACCCGCGCATTGCCAAGGAATTCCTGTTCCTCGGCGAACGCATGCCGGCACCGCGTGCCTATCAGATGGGCATGCTCAATCGGGTGGTTGCTCGCGACGAGTTGGAACAGCAGACCCTCGACATCGCCGGGCGCATCGCCCAGATGCCGCGCCTGGGGCTGCAACTGAGCAAGCAAGCGGTGAACAACGCCGAAGACCTGATGGGCAAGCGCGCGACCATGGACATGGTGTTCGGCCTGCATCACTTCGCCCATGCCCACAACGAACTGGTATCCGGCGACCGCCTCGGCGGCTATGACGCCAAGGCCATGGCCAGTTCCCAGCGCAAAGCGGACGGGGCGTGAGCATGGCGATTTCATTGAATACCCGTTTGACCGAATTGCTCGGTTGCCGCTACCCGATCATCCAGACCGCCATGGGCTGGGTCGCCGACCCGAAACTGGTGGCGGCCACGGGCAATGCCGGTGGTTTCGGTTTTCTCGCCGGGGCGACCATCGAACCGCAGCAGATGGAAGCGGCGATCCTCGAAACCCGGCGCCTGACCGATCAGCCGTTCGGCGTGAATTTCCACATGTACCAGGCCAATGCCGGCGAGATCGTCGAGCTGGTGTTGCGCCATAAAGTCCGTGCGGTCAGCTACAGCCGTTCGCCGGGCAAGCAAATGATCAGCCGCCTGAAGGACGCCGGGGTGGTATGCATTCCCACGGTCGGTGCGCTCAAGCATGCGCAGAAAGCTGTGGAAATGGGCGCCGATGCGGTGACCGTACAGGGCGGCGAGGGCGGTGGGCACACCGGTTCCGTGCCGACCTTGATGCTGCTTGATCAAGTGGTCAATGCGGTGTCGGTGCCCGTGGTGGCGGCCGGCGGTTTCAAGGACGGCAAGGGCCTGGTGTCGGCCCTGGCCTACGGTGCCGAAGGCATCGCCATGGGCACGCGTTTTCTGATGTGCGCCGACAGCCCGGTGCCGCAGGCGACCCTGGCGCGTTACCTGGCGGTCAAGGACCCGGCGGCGATCATCATCAGCCGTGCCATCGACGGCATGCCGCAACGGATGATCCGCAACGAGTTGCTCAACCAGCTGGAAAACAGCGGCGGTCTCAAGCGCCTGTTGCTGGCGTTGCAGAGCGGTCTGGCCTACCGCCGCCATACGGGCATGAGCCTGACGCAACTGCTGACCAGCGCGCTGAAGATGCGCGGTGCCGGAGAGCTGACCGCCGCGCAAAGCATCATGGCCGCCAACGCGCCGATGGTGATCCAGAAAGCCATGGTCGACGGGCAACCGGCCGCGGGCGTGTTGCCCGCCGGGCAGATCGCCGCATCCATCGACAGCTTGCCCAGCTGCGCCCAATTGATTGAACAGATCGTCCGCGACGCCGAAGCGCGCCTGGGCGAGCTGTGCCGCCGTGTGTCGTAAGGGGCCATGCATTGTGAAGGAAGGAAACCATGAAACCATTTAGCGTCAGCATCGAACACGGCATTGCCGAACTGGTGTTCAACCGGCCACCGGTCAACGCCTTCAACAACCAGGGCTGGGCTGATATCGCCAGTGAGATCGAGGGCCTGGGCCGTAACAACGACGTGCGGGTGATCCTGATCCGCGCCGAAGGTCGCGGCTTCTGCGCCGGGGTCGACATCAAGGAACTGGCCGCCGACGGCAACCTGATCGTCGCGGTGAACAAGGGCAACTACGACAGCTTCAAGGCCATCCACCGCAACCCGAAACCGGTGATCGTGGCCGTGCACGGCTTCGTGCTGGGCGGCGGCATCGGCATCTGCGGCGCTGCCGACATCATTGTCGCGTCCGAGTGCGCCACCTTTGGTGTGCCGGAAGTGGATCGCGGGGCCATGGGCGGCGGCGCGCATTTGCAGCGCCTGTTCCCGGTGCAGAAGGTCCGCCACATGTACTTCACGGGCGAGCCGATCGACGCCGCCGAGGCTTACCGCCTGGGCGCAGTGGAGCAGGTGGTCAAGCGTGAAGACTTGCGCGAAGCCGCGTTGCAGATCGCCCGCACCATCGCCGCCAAGAGCCCGGGCATGATCAGCCTGGCCAAGGAAGCGCTGACCGGCATCGAAGACGGCAATCTGGAAGACAAATACCGCTGGGAGCAGGGCTTCACCCTCGAAGCCTACCGCTCACTGGACTCTCAGGAAGCACGCGACTCGTTCGTCGAGAAACGCGATGCCCGATTCAACGGCTGAAGGCATATCCATGGACCTGACCTATACCCCGGCCCAGCAGGCCTTTCGTGCCGAGGCGCGGACCTGGCTGGCGGCCAATGTACCGAGTGAACCGCTGCAATCGTTCGACACCGAACAGGGCTTTGCCGAGCACCGCGCCTGGGAAGCCAAACTCAACGAAGGCCGTTGGGGCATGGTCACCTGGCCGACCGAACTCGGAGGGCGCGGCTGCGACCTGATCGAATGGCTGATTTTCGAAGAGGAATACTACCGTTCCGGGGCGCCGGCACGGGTCAACCAGAACGGTATCTTCCTGCTCGGCCCGACCCTCATGGAGTACGGCAGCTTCGATCAGAAAGCGCGCTTCCTGCCGCGCATGGCCACCGGCGAAGACATCTGGGCCCAGGCCTGGTCCGAGCCGGGTGCCGGTTCCGACATGGCGGCGATCCGTTCCAAGGCGGAACGGGTGGGCGACCACTATGTGATCAATGGCCAGAAGACCTGGTCGACCCGCGCGGTGTGGGCCGATTGGGTGTTCGGTATTTTCCGCACCGATCCACAGTCCCAGCGCCATCACGGCCTGACCTTCATCCTGCTGCCGCTGAATACGCCGGGCATCACCGTGCGGCCGATTCCGCAGCTCAACGGCTTGCCGGGTTTTGCCGAGATCTTCTTCGACGACGTCAAGGTGCCGGTGGAAAACGCCCTCGGTGGCGAAGGCATGGGTTGGCACGTGGCGATGTCCACCGCCGGTTTCGAGCGCGGTTTGTTGCTGCGCTCGCCGGCGCGTTTCCAGGAAACCGCCAAGCGTCTGGTGCAGTTGTACCAGGCCAATCGTGAGCAGGCCGACCGCGACCCGGCTATCGGTGAGGCGGTGATGCGCGCCTGGCTCGATGCCGAGGCCTACACCCTGAGCACCTACATGACCGCCTCGCAATTGGTGCAGGGCGGCAAGATCGGGCCGGAGTCGTCAACCAACAAGATTTTCTGGTCCGAACTCGACCAGCGCATGCACGACACCGCCATGAGCATTCTCGGTTTGCGTGGCGAGCTGCTGCCACAAGCCCCGGCCGCCGGTGACGTCGGCCATTGGCTGGACGGTTTCCTGTTTGCCCAGGCCGGGCCGATCTACGCCGGCACCAACGAGATCCAGCGCAACATCATTGCCGAACGCATGCTCGGCATGCCGCGTGCCTGAGGAATAGACCATGGACTTTAGTTTCAGCCGCGACCAACTGCTGTTTCAGGACAACGTCCGCAGCTTCCTGATCAACGAAGTCACCCCGGAACGCATTCGCGAACTGTGGCAGAGCGACAGCGGACGCAGTGAGCGACTCTGGGCGCAACTGGTGGAGCTGGGCCTGACCGCGCTGACCGTGCCCGAGGCGCAGGACGGCATGGGCATGAATGAATTGGATTTCGTGCTGATTGCCCAGGAATGCGGTTACGCCGGTCTGCCCGAACCGCTGGTGGACACCATGCTGGTGGGCGTGCCGTTGCTCGCCGCCCTCGATGAGCAACACGCGGCGCTCAAGCAATACTGGTTGGCGCGGGTCGCCGAGGGCAGTGCACGTCTGGCCGTTTCCGAACCGGGTAACCCGTTGGTCTGCGATGCCCATGTTGCCGATCTGCTGTTGCTGGCCCATGGCGATGAAGTGCATGCGCTGGAGCGCGACGCCGTGCGCCTGACCCGCAACGAGTCGGTCGACCCGAGCCGTCAACTGTTCCAGGTCGAATGGACGCCGACTCCCGCTACTTGCGTGGCCAGCGGTGAACAAGGACGGCGCCTGTGGGCAGCCGCCTTCAACCGTGGCGCCCTCGCCAGCGCCGCGCAATTGCTGGGGCTGGCCAAACGCATGGTCGACCTGGCGGTGGACTACACCTTCGAGCGCAAGCAGTTCGGCAAGCCGGTCGGCTCGTTCCAGGCGGTCAAGCATTTGATGGCCAACGTCGCGGTGCAGATCGAGTTCGCCAAAGGCCCGTTGTACCGCGCCGCTTATGCGCTGGCCGAGCAGCAGCCGGGGCAGGACGTGCTGGTGTCCCACGCCAAGCTGGCAACGGCGGAAGCGGCCATGCTCGCGGCGAAGAACACCATCCAGGCCCACGGCGCCATGGGTTACACCTGGGAAGTCGACCTGCATCTGTTCATGAAACGCGCCTGGGCGCTGGACAAGGTCTGGGGCGATCGCGGCCGTCACAAAGGGCGGATTCGCGCGGCGTTGTTCGACGGCAACCCGGCGCTGGGTGCCGGCCAAACCTTCTAGGCAACTCGAACCTGTAGGAGCCGGCTTGCCGGCGATGGCGATTTCAAATACGCCATCGCCGGCAAGCCAGCTCCTACAAAAAGCCAAACCGCGTCGGTTTCAAATACGCCATCGCCGGCAAGCCGGCTCCTACAAAGATCCGACCGTGCCACTTTCAATTTTTTCACCGAGGTAGACCATGCCTGAAGCCTATATCGTCGACGCCCTGCGCACCCCTACCGGGCGGCGCAAGGGTGGTCTGAGCCAGATCCACGCCGCCGACCTGGGCGCCCACGTATTACGCGCGCTGGTCGAGCGCAACGCCATTCCCGACGAGGATTACGACGACGTGATCTTCGGCTGTGTCGACACCATCGGCCCGCTGGCCGGTGACATCGCCCGCACCAGTTGGCTGGCGGCCGGCCTGTCGCAATCGGTGCCGGGCACCACCATCGATCGCCAGTGCGGTTCATCCCAGCAAGCGGTGCACTTCGCCGCCCAGGCGGTGATGAGCGGCACCCAGGACGTCGTCATCGCCGGTGGCGTGCAGACCATGACCCAGATCCCGATTTCCTCGGCGATGATCGCTGCCGAGCCCTTGGGCTTCACTGATCCGTTCAGCGGCTCCGAAGGCTGGGTGCGGCGCTACGGCGCGCAACCGCCGACGCAGTTCCGTTCGGCGCAGATGATCGCGGAAAAGTGGGACCTGTCCCGGGCGCAGCTCGAAGCCTATTCGCTGGAGTCCCATCGACGGGCCCTGCAGGCCATCGAGCAAGGCCGCTTCAACCGCGAGATCGTGCCGTTGGCGGGTGTGCTGCACGACGAAACGCCACGCCAGACCAGCCTGGAAAAAATGGCCGAGCTGGAATTCCTGTTCGGCTGCGACCGGGTCACCGCGGCAGTGTCGAGCCAGACCTGCGACGCGGCCAGCGCGATGCTGATCGTCTCGGAGGCGGCGCTCAAGCGTTACGGCCTGACGCCACGGGCGCGCATCCATCACCTGAGCGTGCGCGCCGAAGACCCGATCTGGATGCTCACCGCGCCGATTCCGGCCACCGCCTACGCGCTCAAGCGTGCGGGGATGAAGCTGGAAGACATCGACCGGGTGGAGATCAACGAAGCCTTCGCGTCGGTGGCCATGGCCTGGCTGAAAGAGACGGGCTATCCGCACGAACAGACCAATGTCAACGGCGGCGCGATTGCCCTCGGCCATCCGCTGGGCGCTACCGGCACCCGTTTGATGTGCAGCTTGCTGCATGAGCTGGAGCGCAGCGGTGGACGCTTCGGTTTGCAGACCATGTGCGAAGGCGGTGGGCAGGCCAACGTGACGATTATCGAGCGTTTGTGAGTTGACCTGATTCCAGGAAACACATCGATCCTGTGGGAGCTGGCTTGCCAGCGATGCAGGCGCCGCGGTGTATCAGGCGCACCGCAGTGATCCTATCGCTGGCAAGCCAGCTCCCACAGGTGATGTGTGTATTTGAGATGAAATTGAAGGAATACCCGCATGAAAATCTGTGAAAACCGCGTCGTGATCATCACCGGTGCCGGCGGTGGCCTGGGCCGCGCCTACGCGATGGCGTTCGCTGCCGAAGGCGCGAAAGTGGTGGTCAACGACATCAACCGCGAAGCGGCTCTGGCCGTGGTCGGCGAAATCCTCGGTCAGGGCGGCAGTGCCGTGGCCAACAGCGACGACATCACGCGTTATGACTCGGCAGGGCTGATCGTGCGCCAGGCCATCGAAACCTTTGGCGACCTGAACGTGGTGGTCAACAACGCCGGCATCTGTCGCGACCGCATGTTCGCCAGCCTCAGCGAATCCGACTGGGACGCCGTGGTGGCCGTGCACCTCAAGGGCCACTTCTGCATTTCCAGTCACGCCGTGAAGTACTGGCGTGAGCAGGCCAAGGGCGGCGCCAAGGTCGATGCGCGGATCATCAACACCAGTTCCGGCGCCGGTTTGCAGGGTTCCATTGGCCAGTCCAACTACGCGGCGGCCAAGGGCGGTATTGCCTCGCTGACGCTGGTGCAGGCGGCTGAACTGCGTCGTTACGGGATCACCGCCAACGCCCTGGCGCCGGCCGCGCGGACCGGGATGACCGAACAGGTGTTCGCCGACACCATGAAAAAGCCTGACGAGGGCTTCGATTACTTCGCCCCGGAAAACGTCGCGCCGCTGGTGGTGTGGCTGGGTTCCGAGGCGTCCGCCGAGGTGACGGGGCAGATGTTCGAAGTCGAGGGCGGCAAGTTGTCGATCGCCGATGGCTGGCGCCGTGGCCCGCAACTGGATCGCCAGGGCCGCTGGGCGGTTGGCGAGATGGGGGATGCTGTTGCGCAACTGCTGATGCAAGCGGTCCCGGCGGCCAAAGTGTATGGCAGCTGAAAAAGACCGGTCTCGGGAGGGCGGCATGGCTATAATCGGCCCACGATCCAAAGCCGATCCCCTGTAGGAGCGAGCTTGCTCGCGATGGTCGTTAACGATAACGCGTTCTTTCCGGATTAACGCGTTGCGCTTGAGTCCATCGCGAGCAAGCTCGCTCCTACAGGGGGTCGACGTTTCTCTCCATCACTACACGAGACCTGCCATGACCATTTCCCTGTACGACGCTTCCGTGCCTGTTTTCCAGCAAATGCTCAACGCCCTGAGCGATGTACTGAAAAAGGCCGAGGCGCACGCCACCGAAAAAAACATCGACCCTAACGCCTTCCTGCAAGCGCGCCTGTTCCCGGACATGTTCCCGCTGGTGCGCCAGGTACAGATCGCCGTTGATTTCGCCAAGGGCGTTTCTTCGCGTCTGGCTGAAGTTGAAGTGCCGAAGTACGACGACACCGAAACCACTTTCGCCGAACTGCAAGCGCTGCTGAGCAAAGTTCTGGCTTACATCGGCGAGTTCACGCCGGAGCAGATCAACGGCAAGGAAGGCATAGAGATCGTGACCCGTCCGGGCACGCCTAAAGAGAAGCGCTTCAGTGGCCAGGCTTACCTGCTGAGCTACGGCCTGCCGCAGTTCTTCTTCCACGTCACCACCACTTACGCACTGCTGCGCCACAATGGCGTGGAAGTGGGCAAGCGCGACTACATGGGCGCGTTCTAAACCGCCCAGGTACAAAAAAGCCCCCGCAACCTCAGGCTGCGGGGGCTTTTTCATGTGCTCGCATTTTTCAGCTACACCACAAATCCTGTGGGAGCGGGCTTGCTCGCGAAAGCGGTGTGCCAGCCAACATTAATGTTGAAGCTGATGGCCCCTTCGCGAGCAAGCCCGCTCCCACATGGGGCTGCGGGGTTAGGCCAGACGCTCCGCCTTCTGCTCTTCACCCAGGCAAGCCGCCGCGGTGAACAGCACATCGGTAGACGAGTTCAGCGCGGTTTCCGCCGAGTCCTGCAACACGCCGATGATGAAACCGACCGCCACCACCTGCATGGCGATTTCGCTCGGGATGCCGAACAGGCTGCAGGCCAGCGGAATCAGCAACAGCGAACCACCGGCCACACCCGAAGCGCCACAGGCGCAGATCGCCGCGACGACGCTCAGCAGGATCGCGGTCGGAATGTCCACGGCGATGCCCAGGGTGTGCACGGCCGCCAGGGTCAACACGGTGATGGTGATCGCTGCGCCGGCCATGTTGATGGTCGCGCCCAGCGGGATCGATACCGAGTAGGTGTCTTCGTGCAGGCCCAGGCGCTTGCTCAACTCCAGGTTGACCGGGATGTTCGCCGCCGAACTGCGGGTGAAGAATGCGGTGATGCCGCTTTCGCGCAGGCAGGTCAGCACCAGCGGGTACGGGTTGCGGCGCAGTTTCCAGAACACGATGAGCGGGTTCATCACCAGTGCCACGAACAGCATGCAGCCCAGCAGCACGGCCAGCAGGTGCGCATAACCGATCAAGGCGCCGAAGCCGGAGGTGGCCAGGGTCGAGGCCACCAGGCCGAAGATGCCCAGCGGGGCGAAGCTGATCACCAGGCGCACGATCACGGTCACGCCGTTGGACAGGTCGCCCAGCACTTCGCGGGTGGTGTCACCGGCATGACGAATGGCGATGCCCATGCCGATGGCCCACGCCAGAATGCCGATGAAATTGGCGTTCATCAGCGCACTGACCGGATTATCGACCACGCTCAGCAACAGGCTTTGCAGCACTTCGCCAATCCCGCCCGGCGCTGTGACCGCGATGTCCTGGGTCGACAGCACCAGGCTCGACGGGAACGTCATGCTGGCAACCACCGCAACCACGGCGGCGGCGAAAGTGCCGAGCAGATACAGGAACAGAATCGGCCGGATGTGGGTTTCCTGACCGTGCTTGTGGTTGGCAATCGACGCCATGACCAGTACGAACACCAGAATCGGCGCGACGGCTTTCAGTGCCGAGACAAACACTTTGCCGATGAACGCCGTGGACTTCGCCACGTCGGGGGCAAACAGGGCCAGGGCAATACCGGCGATCAGGCCGATCACGATCTGCGTGACCAGGCTCAAGCGTTTAAGGCGGTGCAATAGAGAAGGGGATGAAGCAGTCATAACACGGCATCTCTGATTTTTTATTAATGCATGGATTCGCAGGTTTGCGGCAACAAACAGGGCAGGCCGCAGGCAGGAAACCGAGAAGGAAACACAGGGCCAATGCCAGCGCTGACACCCGTGGCGAGGGAGCAAGCTCCCTCGCCACGGGTGTCTCGGCTAACCGATCGGCATTAACCACAGGGTGTACTTTTTTCAGGGCGCGGACTTTATCACAACGTCGTCCCGATCCTTCAGACCTGTGACGATCCGCCACTCGGGCAATCAACGAGATCGGCAGGTTCGTGCAACCCTGATTGAAAACACTCTGTTAAGATTCGCCATCCTCATTTTCATGTCTGCCAGTGGGCCTTCGGGCTATCGCTGGTGTCGTCGTTTTCTGGAGTTGTGCATGCGGTTGTTGCCCATTCTTCTGTTGTCTGCCGCCGGTTTCACGGTGCTGACCACGGAATTCATCATTGTTGGCCTGTTGCCGGCGATCGCCAGGGACCTGGAGGTCAGCATCCCGCAGGCCGGTTTGCTGGTGACCTTGTTCGCTTTCACCGTGGCCGCGTTCGGGCCGTTCCTCACGGCCTGGTTCGCCCGCTTCGAGCGGCGCAAGCTGTTCATCTCGGTACTGATCCTGTTTGGCCTGGCCAATACGCTGGCGGCGCTGGCGCCGAACATCTGGGTGATGGCGTTTGCCCGACTGATCCCGGCGCTGGGGTTGCCGGTGTTCTGGGCGCTGGCCAGCGAGACGGCGGTGGACATCGTCGGGCCGGATTACGCCGGTCGCGCCATTGCCAAGATCGGTTTCGGCATTGTCTGCGCCACGGTGTTCGGCATTCCGGTGGGTACGCTGATTTCCGATGCGTTCGGCTGGCGCAGTGCCTTTGCGATTCTGGCGGTCATCGCCTTTGCCAAGGCGTTGCTGCTGTTTATCTATCTGCCCAGGACCAATCTGCACCAGCATCAGGTGAGCTTCCTGTCGCAGTTCAAGATCCTGCGCAGCCCGCTGATGCTCGGTCATGTGCTGCTGTCGGTGATCGTGTTCAGCGGCATGTTCACGGCCTATACCTATCTGGCCGACATCCTCGAGCGTCTGGCCGGCTTCAACGGCACCGTGGTCGGCTGGTGCCTGATGGGCTTCGGCGCGGTCGGGTTGATCGGCAACTCCCTGGGCGGCCGGGCAGTGGATCGGCATCCGCTGATGGCGTCGATGATGTTCTGCGCGTTCATGATCGCCGGCCTGGTGGCGCTGGTGCCGAACATCCATTCGCCGCTCGGTCTGGCGGCGGCGATGGGCATCTGGGGCGTGACTCAGGCGGCGTTGTTCCTGGTCAGCCATGTGCGCCTGATGAAAGCCGCGCCCGAAGCGCCGGCATTTGCCGCGTCGCTGAACATCGCCGGGGCCAACCTCGGTATCGGCCTGGGCGCGATGATCGGTGGCCGGGTGATCGACAGCGTCGGCCTGCAAGGCCTTGGCTTTGCGGCCGCCGCTTTCATCCTGGCTTCGATCCTGCTGGCCATCGCCCTGATGACGTTCAAGCCGCGCGAAGCGGTTACAGCGTTGTAAACAGCTCGCGTCGGGCACCTTCGGTAATGGCGACAATGCCGGGGTGCTTGACCTTGCGCTCCACTGAGATCGCATAGAACGACTCGCTCACCGCGTCGGTCTGGCCGATCACTTGCACGCCATACTGGCGTTGCACTTCATCGGCAATCACGCTCGGGCCGATGAAGATCCCGCTGCCGGATTGACCGAAGGCCTGCATCAGGGCGCTGTCGTCGAACTCGCCGACAATCTGCGGCTGGATCTGCTGCTCGGCGAACCAGCGCTGCAAACGGCTGCGCACCACGGTTTCCGGGCCGGGAATCAACAGCGGCGCACCGTGCAGGTTGCGCGGAAAGTCCTGACCGAAACGTGCCGCCAGCTCAGGGGTGGCGAAGAAGCTGATCCCGCACTCACCCAGTTTCTGGCTGTAGCCCTTGATGTCCAGGTGCGACGGCATCGGGCTGTCGGAGATCACCAGGTCCAGACGCTGGATCGCCAGGTCGGCCAACAAACGTTCAAGCTTGTCCTCGCGACAAGTGATGCGCAGCGGTTCGCTCAGCTCCATGGTCGGCGCGATCAGGCGATAGACGATGGACTTGGGCACCACGTCGGCCACGCCGACACGAAACAGAATCTGCTGCTCATTGGGTTGTGCCCGCAGCATCAGTTCCAGTTCGCCACCCAGCTGGAACATTTGCTCGGCGTAGGGCAGTGCCTGGCGTCCGGCCTCGGTCAGTTCGAGTTGCCGTCCGACTCGCCGAAACAACTCGATGCCAAAAGTCTGTTCCAGCAATGAAATCTGCCCGCTGATGGTTTGCGGTGTGAGGTTCAGTTGCTCGCAGGCGCGCACAATGCTGCCGGTCTTGGCCACCACCCAGAAGTAATGCAGTTGTCGGTAATTGAGCATGGCGATCTACAGTTCGTAAAAAACGAAGTATAACCGGTAAAAATACGAATTTTCCTGAAGTGTTTGCTTCCCTAGAATGCATCGCTATCAACGGGCCATCGTTTCGGTCCCGTTCGTTCTATCGAGGGAGCATCATGAAAATTAAAGCCACGGCGCTGTTGATCACATCTTTACTGGTACTGGCCGGTTGCGACCAGGCCGAGAAAAGCGCGCAACAGTTGATGGGCAAGGCCGCCGAAAGCGCCAAACAGGCGATTGACGATACCCACAAGGCCGCCGAACAGGCGCTCAGCGATGCCACCGGCGGGTTGATCAGCAAAAAAGAATCATCGGAAAAAGAATCGGAAAAATCCGAATCTTCCTCCCAGGAAATCTAAACCGTATGACAACGAGTCAGGACTGACCCATGGACTACCTTTTACAACTTGCCGCCAGCCCCACTGCCTGGGTTGCCCTGGCCACCCTGGTGGTGATGGAAATCGTGCTCGGCATCGATAACCTGATCTTCATCTCGATCCTGACCAACAAGCTGCCCGAGCAACACCGGCAGAAGGCGCGACGCATTGGTATCGGCATGGCGCTGATCCTGCGATTGGGCCTGCTCAGCACCATCGCGTTCATCGTCCAGTTGACCGCTCCGGTGATCGAGATTCTTGGCCACGCGTTTTCCTGGAAGGACATGATCCTGATCGCCGGTGGCCTGTTCCTGTTGTGGAAGGCGACCACCGAGATCCATCACAGCATGGACCCGGCCCCGGACGATCCGACGTCGAAGACATCCACCGTGACCCTGGGCTTTGCTGCGGCGATCGGCCAGATCCTGATGCTGGACATGGTGTTTTCCATCGACAGCATCATTACCGCTGTCGGCATGACCGAACATTTGCCGATCATGATCATCGCGGTAGTGGTGTCGGTGCTGGTGATGTTGTTTGCGGCTGATCCGCTGGCCAAGTTCATCAACGACAACCCGACGGTGGTGATGCTGGCCCTGGGCTTCCTGATCATGATCGGCATGACGCTGATTGCCGAAGGCTTTGGCGCCCATGTACCGAAAGGCTACGTCTATGCGGCCATGGCATTCTCGGCTTCGATCGAGGTGTTGAACATGATGTCCCGTCGGGCCCGGCAGAAGCAGGTCAACGCTGACGCTTGACGGTAGATGAATGCAAAACGGCCGCCTGAACCCAGGCGGCCGTTTTCGTTTGTGTGAGGAAAGTCAGTGAGCGTTGGCGTGTTGGCTTCGCGTCTGGTCCGCCTCTGGCGCCGTGACGGGCGGGGCAGGGTGATGGTGGCGGCGAGTGATGCGCAGCACACCCCACAGCATGGCGGCGGCGACCGCCAGCCAGCTGCCAATCAACATCGCAAGGATCATGGTCAGGCTCATCTGTGCCTCCTCTTTTGCCCTGCTGCGGGCACACACGCTTCACTGTCGTCTCTTTAGAACACAGTCTAGCCGTTACTGCATTTCAGACTATTGACCGAAAGTCGGCAGTCACCAACCCGTTCGCTCTATCGAATGCACTCGACTACCGTTTAGAGCTATACCCGGGCAGCGCGGCGACCTATGATCGACGACCGAGCCGGGGATGGGATTGCCTGGCGTCTGAACCTGAACAAGAGAGAGCTGATGGTGCGGGTATTTTCTCGAATTTTGTCGGCCATGCTGCTGGCCGGTTGCGTGGCGAGTCTGGCGGGTTGTGCCGGGAGCGTTACGCCCGAGATCAAGCGTTTGCCGGAGCGTGTCGAACTCAGCGGCCGATTCTATCGGGGCGATGCGTATCAAAGCGGGCCGCAGGTGCTGGCCAGCATGCTGTCCCAGCAGGGCATCGTGATTACCCCGGGCTTGCTCGAAAAGCCCTTGCATTTACCGGGGGGGGAAGCACAGTTGCAACAGAACATGCAGAACCTGGCCCGCGAGTACGGGATGGTGGTTTATCCCCTCGACAGCAACCTGGCGGCCTTGTTGACGCAGGTCGCCGCCGGTTATCCGGTGATGGTGCGCTTCACCGAGGGCTCGGCGATGTGGGCCGAACCGCGTTACGCCATTCTGGGTGGCTACAACCGCCAGAAGCAGACGGTCCTGTTGCGCGCGGGGATGAATCGCCGCGAACTGATGAGCTTCAGCGCCTTCGAGTCGGCATTCAAGGACGCCGGTGGCTGGGCCGTGCTGATCCAGAATCCGACGCAGATCCCGTCGCAGGTCGATCAGCAGCGTTGGCTCAACGCCGCCAACGATCTGGCTCAGGCCGGTCAGGAGCAGGCTGCCGCCAAGGCGAAAAAGGCCTTGGCCGCACACTGAGTCCGTTGGTCACCCGACGGGCACCATCGCTCGCCGCCAGCCTCTGATCTTCAAAGGCCCGGATCATTGTTCCGGGCCGAGATCAGGAGGCACCCATGGCTCACTCCACAACGCCCGTCGGTCCGCACTCGTCTGAACATTCCTCTGGCGATGAGCTGGGTTTCGATCCCGATTCCCCGGACCTTGCCGATCCTCAGGTCGACCCGATCGGGCCCGCCAAGGCGCCGAGGGACGTGAAACCGGGTGACAACCCCAAGGCTCCGGCCAAGCCCTACGATCCACTGGGTGATCTGAAACATTAGGTCCAATGGAGGTGTGTATGTCTACCGATTCCAGTTTTGACGACAAACGTCCCGAAACCGTCCCCACGACCCCCGAGCAAAGCACCGATCCGGTGATGGATCCGGACAGCCCGTTGAGGGATCCGCTGGCGCGACCAACGGTGGTGCCCACTGAAAAGCCGAAGGGCTGGAGAGATCCAAGTAGCGGCGACGGCATCCCGGATGACGACCAGATGCCGCTGCCCAACGACTGAATAGCCGGCGAAAAAAGGTTCTTCACGCAACCCGGGGGAACACCGATACCCGTAGGATCCGGCTTGCTGGCGATGACGGCCACTTATGGTTCCGCTCTTACGGGGGGGCACTTGGAAAAACGGAACGCCGCCCGGCCTGTAGGAGCGAGCTTGCTCGCGATGGAGGTCAACGATGATGCGGGGAGCCTGACACCCCGCGGTGCTCTCAGGCTTTTCGCGAGCAAGCTCGCTCCTACAGATGTTTCGTAATCTGTGTTCCGTGAATTGCCAAACAAAAGCCCCGAGTGATCGGGGCTTTTTCATGTGTCGGCGGCAAGGTTACTTCGACGCTTCAACCACGCCGGTCTGCCGCTGCTTGAGGTTCTTGTCTGCCTTGTACTGCAAGGCTACGGAAGGCACCTGCGCGCTCTTTCCGCTCTCTACCCAATTACGCATGCGCGTGGCATCGGCAAAATGGGTGTACTTGCCATAGGCGTCAAGGATCACCAGGGCCACCGGGCGGTTGCTCATTCGGGTCACCAGCACCAGGCAGTGGCCTGCTTCGTTGGTGAAGCCGGTTTTTGTCAGCTGGATGTCCCAGTCCGGCTTGCGGACCAAATGGTCGGTGTTGCGGAAACCCAGGCTGTAGTTCGGTTTACGGAACGAAACGGTCTTTTCCTTGGTTGTACTCAGCTCGGTCAGCAACGGGTACTTGTGCGCGGCGATCAACAGCTTGCTCAGGTCGCGAGCAGTGGACACGTTGCGCGGGGAGAGACCGGTCGGTTCGACGAAATGCGTGTTGGTCATGCCCAGTGCCCGGGCCTTGGCGTTCATCGCAGCGATGAATGCGGCATAGCCGCCCGGATAGTGGTGCGCCAGAGTCGCGGCGGCGCGGTTTTCCGAGGACATCAGGGCAATCAGCAGCATTTCCCGGCGCGGCAGTTCGCTGCGCAGCTTGACCCGGGAGTACACGCCTTTCATTTCCGGTGTGTCGCTGATGTTGACGTCGATGTATTCGTCCATGTTCTGCCGGGATTCAACCACCACCAGGCCGGTCATCAACTTGCTGACGGAAGCGATCGGCACCACCACGTCAGGATTGCTGGCATAGATGACTTTGTTGGTCTGCATGTCCAGCAGCAAGGAGCTGCCGGAAGCGAGCTTGAGTGTCTTCGTGTCTCGCGGCGCTGCGGTGGTCTCGTCAGCACTGGCGATGGGCGTGAGGAAAGTCCCTGTAACTGCAAAAAATAGGCTCAGGATGGAAAGACGGATTTTCACGCTGGCAGACTCACAAAGTGTTGATAAGCCGTTTTGTAACGGGCTATTTCTTAAAAAGCGCGACATTCTGGAGTATGGCTGAATAACTGTCGATGGTTGTTCAAACAACAGGCGAAAGTCCTGAGAAACATGAAAAAAATGTCATTTTCCGTCGGGTGGTCGAGCGTGTTTCACAGGCAAAAAAAACCCCGCCAAGGGCGGGGCTCTTCAATTCGCTGTCAGCGTCCGCGGTGAAACTCAGCTGTGCAGGGTTTCAGCGGCGTACAGGGTGTTTTCCAGCAGGCAGGCACGGGTCATCGGGCCAACGCCGCCCGGCACCGGAGTGATCCAGCCGGCGCGGGGCAGGGCGGTTTCGTAGATCACGTCACCGACCAGCTTGCCATCGTCCTGACGGTTGATGCCGACATCGATCACGATTGCGCCTTCCTTGATCCATTCGCCCTTGACCAGGCCCGGCTTGCCGGCGGCGACGACGACCAGGTCCGCACGGCCGACATGACCGGCCAGGTCCTTGGTAAAGCGGTGGGTGACCGTCACGGTGCAACCGGCCAGCAGCAACTCCATCGCCATCGGGCGGCCAACGATATTGGACGCACCGACGACCACGGCATTCATCCCGTAAAGATCGACCCCGGTGCTTTCCAGCAGGGTCATGATGCCTTTGGGGGTGCAGGGGCGCAGCAGCGGGATACGCTGGGCCAGGCGACCGACGTTATAAGGATGGAAGCCGTCGACGTCTTTATCCGGACGAATGCGCTCCAGCAGTCTGGAGGCGTCCAGGTGTTCGGGAAGCGGAAGCTGAAGCAGAACGCCGTCGATCGCAGGATCGTCGTTCAGGCGATCGATCAGCTCGGTCAGCGCTTCTTGAGTGGTTTCGGAAGGCAGGTCATAAGCTTGGGACAGAAAGCCGACCTCTTCACAGTCTTTACGCTTGTGCGAGACATAAACCTGAGAGGCAGGATCGCTACCGACCAGGATCACCGCGAGGCCGGGCGTGCGCAGGCCTTGCTGGCGACGCTCGGTGACACGTTGGGCGATCTGCTGGCGCAGGCTGGCGGCGATCGATTTGCCGTCGATTAGTTGTGCAGTCATTGCGCGTGATTAACCATCGAGAGGGGAAAAAAAGAGAACGCATTCTCGCA
The DNA here is from genome assembly GCF_053628995.1 of Pseudomonas sp. AP3_22 TE3818. Classification (NCBI taxonomy): domain Bacteria; kingdom Pseudomonadati; phylum Pseudomonadota; class Gammaproteobacteria; order Pseudomonadales; family Pseudomonadaceae; genus Pseudomonas; species Pseudomonas sp. AP3_22 TE3818. Next base: position 2,259,825 of record NZ_JBRJHL010000001.1, read on the forward strand.
TGTCATGCGGTGAGGGCAAAGGCGCTTGGTCTGCAAATTCCCCTAACTCCTTTAATTAAATGAATTTTTTTTAAAAAGGATTTGACGACCTTCGGGTGGCTCTATACTATTCGTCGCACTTGTCGGGCACAGCCTAGCACTGGTTAAGAAGGTTGAGCGGGATTACGGTTCTGCGAGACTGGAAAGCACTTAGTTTGTAGTCCTCCAAGGGTACAGCTAACAAGGCGCCCGTAGCTCAGCTGGATAGAGCATCCGCCTTCTAAGCGGATGGTCGCAGGTTCGAGTCCTGCCGGGTGCGCCATTAGGCAGCTTTGGCACAAGTAACGCGATATGGTGGGCGTAGCTCAGTTGGTAGAGCACGGGATTGTGACTCCCGTTGTCGTGGGTTCGATCCCCATCGTCCACCCCATATTTCGAAAGGCGCCAGATTAACAGTCTGGCGCCTTTGCTTTAACGGCTTCATCCGCGGATGTGGTGGAATTGGTAGACACACTGGATTTAGGTTCCAGCGCCGCGAGGCGTAAGAGTTCGAGTCTCTTCATCCGCACCAAATAAAGCTTCGATCAGGCTGTTGGCCTGGCTGGAGCTTGATAAAGAAGTTGTTTGGCTTCTTTAACAGGCAATATGGTGGGCGTAGCTCAGTTGGTAGAGCACGGGATTGTGACTCCCGTTGTCGTGGGTTCGATCCCCATCGTCCACCCCATATTTCGAAAGGCGCCAGATTGAAAAGTCTGGCGCCTTTTTTGTTTCAGCGGCCGCAGGTTCCGGGTCGCAAGGGCGGGGCGTTTCGTCGTATTTATGTTTCTCGATGATGCTGTCCTGTCCGCCGGTCCTGCTTGTGAGATCGGCTGTCAGGGAGATGATTGGCGACCTCTTCTATATAGGAACGGTCGGCGCAGAGCCCTGGCGTGATTGGTTGTATTTGCCATCGGGGCGAGGTGCATTCGTGCATTCGCACCTATAAATTGCCTGCTGCTTTTTTACCCGTTTTCAGTAGGGTGACTTCTTGAGTTTGACCCACTAGAATGCATGCCCTTGATTCTGGGGTCGGAAACGGCCGGCTAACGTCTGTGCAACGAGGAATATCCATGCAAGTTTCTGTTGAAAATACTACTGCTCTTGAGCGCCGCATGAGCGTCACCGTGCCGGCTGAGCGCATCGAGAGCCAGGTCAACAAGCGTCTGCAGCAGACCGCCCAAAAGGCCAAGATTGCTGGCTTCCGTCCAGGCAAAGTGCCAATGAGCGAAATCAAGCGCCGTTTCGGTGCTGACGCTCGCCAGGAAGCTGTAGGCGACGTGATCCAGTCTTCCTTCTATGAAGCTGTGGTTGAGCAGAAGCTGAACCCGGCTGGTCAGCCTTCGATCGAGCCAAAATCCCTGGAAGCGGGCAAGGACCTGGAATACGTAGCCGTATTCGAAGTGTTCCCTGAGTTCACCGTTGCCGGTTTTGACGGTATCACCGTCGAGCGTCTGAGCGCTGACGTGACTGACGCCGATCTGGACAAGATGCTGGAAATCCTGCGCAAGCAGAACACCCGTTTCGAAGTGGCCGATCGCGCTGCCCAGAACGAAGACCAGCTGAGCATCGATTTCGTCGGCAAGGTCGACGGTGAAGTGTTCGCCGGCGGTTCCGCCAAGGGTACCCAGCTGGTTCTGGGTTCCGGCCGCATGATCCCTGGTTTCGAAGATGGCCTGGTTGGCGCCAAGGCCGGTGAAGAACGCGTTCTGAACCTGACTTTCCCAGAGGACTATCAGAACCTGGACCTGGCTGGCAAAACCGCCGAGTTCACCGTGACCGTCAACACCGTTTCCGAGCCAAAGCTGCCAGAACTGACTGAAGAGTTCTTCGCTCAATTCGGCATCAAGGAAACCGGTCTGGAAGGCTTCCGCGCCGAAGTTCGCAAGAACATGGAGCGTGAGCTGCGTCAGGCGATCAAATCCAAGGTCAAGAATCAGGTAATGGACGGTCTGCTGGCCACCAACCCGATCGAAGTGCCAAAGGCTCTGCTGTCCAACGAAGTTGACCGTCTGCGCGTGCAGGCTGTCCAGCAGTTCGGCGGCAACATCAAGCCTGACCAGCTGCCGGCCGAGCTGTTCGAAGAACAAGCCAAGCGCCGCGTAGTGCTGGGTCTGATCGTGGCTGAAGTGGTCAAGCAGTTCGACCTCAAGCCAGACGAAACCCGCGTTCGCGAGATGATTCAGGAAATGGCTTCGGCCTATCAGGAGCCTGAGCAAGTTGTGTCCTGGTACTACAAAAACGACCAGCAACTGAACGAAGTTCGTTCGGTTGTGCTGGAAGAGCAAGTTGTGGATACTGTTCTGCAGAAAGCTAGCGTGGCCGACAAATCGGTCTCTTACGAAGAAGCGGTCAAGCCGGTAGAAGCACCACAAGCCGACTGATCACTTTTGCGGTAAGAAGCAAACACCATAAGCCAGCCTTCGTGCTGGCTTATGCGTATTCAAGACATAACTATTTGGGAGTGACTGCAGAGCATGTTCCGTAATTCCTATATTCAGCAGAACTCTGATATCCAGGCCGCAGGCGGCCTGGTCCCGATGGTTGTCGAGCAGTCCGCTCGTGGCGAGCGCGCCTACGACATCTACTCGCGCCTGCTCAAGGAGCGAGTGATCTTTCTGGTTGGTCCGGTAGAGGACTACATGGCCAACCTGATCTGTGCGCAACTGCTGTTCCTTGAAGCGGAAAACCCGGACAAGGACATCCATCTCTATATCAACTCCCCGGGCGGTTCGGTGACGGCGGGCATGTCGATCTACGACACCATGCAGTTCATCAAGCCCAATGTGTCGACCACCTGTATTGGTCAGGCGTGCAGCATGGGCGCATTCCTGCTGACGGCCGGTGCCCAGGGCAAGCGTTACTGCCTGCCGAACTCGCGTGTGATGATTCACCAGCCACTGGGCGGTTTCCAGGGCCAGGCGTCGGATATCGAAATCCATGCCAAGGAAATCCTCTTCATTCGTGAGCGTCTCAACACGCTGATGGCCAAGCACAGCGGGCGCACGCTTGAAGAAATCGAGCGCGATACCAACCGCGACAATTTCATGAGTGCGGAAGCCGCACGTGAGTACGGGTTGATCGACGAAGTGATCAGTCAGCGCCCTGCTTAAAATAAGCAGCTCAAAATAAGGTTGGTCGGCGGGTCCGACACCTGCGGGCTTGAAAAAGCCCGCAATAGCCTTCATCTTGTGTTGCAAGCCTATCGGATTTGGATCGAACGAATGACTGACACCCGCAACGGCGAGGACAACGGCAAGCTGCTCTATTGCTCCTTCTGTGGCAAAAGCCAGCATGAAGTACGCAAATTGATTGCCGGCCCCTCGGTCTTTATCTGCGACGAGTGCGTCGACCTGTGCAATGACATCATCCGCGAGGAGGTGCAGGAAGCACAGGCCGAAAGCAGCGCGCATAAATTGCCTTCGCCTAAAGAAATCAGCGGCATCCTTGATCAGTATGTGATTGGTCAGGAACGTGCGAAAAAGGTTCTGGCCGTAGCGGTGTACAACCACTACAAGCGCCTGAATCAGCGTGACAAGAAGAATGACGACGTCGAACTCGGCAAGAGCAACATCCTGCTGATCGGCCCGACAGGCTCGGGTAAGACCCTGCTTGCCGAAACCCTGGCCCGCTTGCTGAACGTTCCGTTCACCATCGCCGACGCAACCACCCTCACCGAGGCGGGTTACGTGGGTGAAGATGTCGAGAACATCATTCAGAAGCTGCTGCAGAAATGCGACTACGACGTGGAAAAGGCCCAGATGGGCATTGTCTACATCGATGAAATCGACAAGATTTCACGCAAATCCGACAACCCGTCGATCACCCGGGACGTTTCCGGTGAAGGCGTGCAGCAGGCCCTGCTCAAGTTGATCGAAGGCACGGTCGCTTCCGTTCCGCCTCAAGGTGGTCGCAAGCATCCGCAGCAGGAATTCCTTCAGGTCGACACTCGTAACATCCTGTTCATCTGCGGCGGTGCGTTCTCCGGTCTGGAAAAGGTTATTCAAAACCGTTCCACCAAGGGCGGTATCGGTTTCAACGCGGAAGTGCGCAGCAAGGAAGAAGGCAAGAAAGTCGGTGAGTCCCTGCGTGAAGTCGAGCCTGACGATCTGGTCAAGTTCGGTCTGATCCCGGAATTCGTTGGTCGTCTGCCGGTGCTTGCGACGCTGGACGAGCTTGACGAGGCTGCGTTGATGCAGATTCTCACCGAGCCGAAAAATGCTCTGACCAAGCAGTATGCCAAGCTGTTCGAGATGGAAGGCGTTGATCTGGAGTTCCGTTCCGACGCTCTGAAATCGGTCGCCAAGCGTGCCCTGGAGCGTAAAACCGGTGCCCGTGGCCTGCGTTCGATTCTCGAAGGTGTATTGCTCGACACTATGTATGAAATCCCCTCGCAATCCGAGGTGAGCAAAGTAGTGATCGATGAAAGCGTGATAGAAGGCAAGTCCAAGCCACTGTATATCTATGAAAACAGTGAGCCGACCGCCAAGGCCGCGCCAGACGCTTAAGCGTCACGCAGCTTGAACAAAGAAGGGGCCTTCGGGCCCCTTTTCTTTTGTGGGAGCGTGGCTTGCCCGCGAAGACGGCCTTGCAATCGACTATTTTCTGAAGCTGCCACAGATTGCGGGCCGCAATCGGACAATCTTTTAAGTGGTACTTTTTATCCGCTTGTTTTTTTCGAAACTAGCCCCCATCTTGGTTTCAAGCTTACTTCCATCTGTTTACGGCCTTACGGCCGCCGTAGAGGCGAAATCATGAAGACAACCATCGAATTGCCTCTCCTGCCATTGCGTGATGTCGTGGTTTATCCGCACATGGTTATCCCGCTGTTCGTGGGGCGCGAGAAATCCATCGAAGCCCTCGAGGCTGCGATGACGGGTGACAAGCAGATTCTTCTGCTGGCCCAGAGAAACCCGGCTGACGACGATCCTGGTGAAGATGCCCTGTATCGCGTGGGTACGATTGCCACCGTTTTGCAGCTGCTGAAGCTGCCTGACGGCACGGTCAAGGTCCTGGTCGAAGGTGAGCAGCGGGGCGCTGTCGAGCGCTTCAGCGAAGTGGACGGCCACTGCCGTGCCGAAGTCTCCCTGATCGACGAAGTTGACGCACCAGAGCGCGAGTCGGAGGTATTCGTTCGCAGCCTGCTGTCGCAGTTCGAGCAATACGTGCAGTTGGGCAAGAAAGTCCCGGCTGAAGTCCTCTCGTCGCTCAACAGCATCGATGAGCCAGGCCGCCTGGTGGACACCATGGCCGCGCACATGGCCCTGAAGATCGAGCAGAAGCAGGAAATCCTCGAAATCATCGATTTGTCGGCCCGGGTCGAGCACGTTCTGGCGTTGCTCGATGCCGAGATCGATCTGCTGCAAGTCGAAAAACGCATTCGCGGCCGCGTCAAGAAACAAATGGAGCGCAGCCAGCGCGAGTACTACCTGAATGAGCAGATGAAGGCCATTCAGAAAGAGCTCGGCGACAGTGATGAAGGTCACAATGAAGTCGAAGAGCTGAAAAAGCGTATCGATGCCGCCGGCCTGCCCAAAGATGCCCTGGCCAAGGCGACGGCCGAACTGAACAAGCTCAAGCAGATGTCACCGATGTCCGCGGAAGCGACCGTGGTGCGTTCGTACATCGACTGGCTGGTTCAGGTGCCGTGGAAGGCCCAGAGCAAGGTGCGCCTGGATCTGGCGCGTGCCGAAGACATTCTGGATGCCGACCACTATGGCCTCGAAGAAGTCAAAGAACGCATCCTCGAATACCTCGCCGTGCAAAAACGCGTGAAGAAGATTCGTGGTCCGGTGCTGTGCCTGGTCGGTCCTCCCGGGGTGGGTAAAACGTCCCTGGCGGAGTCGATTGCGCATGCCACCAACCGCAAGTTCGTGCGCATGGCCCTCGGTGGCGTGCGTGACGAGGCGGAAATTCGTGGTCATCGCCGTACTTACATCGGTTCGATGCCAGGAAGATTGATTCAAAAGATGACAAAAGTGGGCGTGCGCAACCCGCTGTTCCTGCTCGATGAAATCGACAAAATGGGCAGCGACATGCGCGGCGATCCGGCATCGGCGTTGCTGGAAGTGCTCGATCCCGAGCAGAACCACAATTTCAACGATCACTATCTGGAAGTCGATTACGACCTGTCCGATGTGATGTTCCTGTGCACCTCGAACTCGATGAACATTCCGCCGGCGCTGCTCGACCGGATGGAAGTGATCCGTCTGCCGGGCTACACCGAAGACGAGAAGATCAACATCGCCGTGAAGTACCTTTCGCCGAAGCAGATCACTGCCAACGGTTTGAAAAAAGGCGAGCTGGAATTCGACGCCGAAGCGATTCGCGACATCATTCGCTACTACACCCGTGAAGCCGGTGTGCGTGGCCTCGAGCGGCAGATTGCCAAGGTTTGCCGCAAGGCCGTCAAGGAGCATGCGCTGGAAAAACGCTTCTCGGTGAAGGTCACCGCAGACATGCTGGAGCACTTCCTGGGCGTGCGTAAATTCCGCTATGGCCTGGCCGAGCAGCAGGATCAGATCGGTCAGGTGACCGGGCTGGCGTGGACTCAGGTGGGTGGCGAACTGCTGACCATCGAAGCCGCTGTGGTACCGGGCAAGGGCCAGTTGATCAAGACCGGTTCTCTGGGTGATGTGATGGTCGAGTCGATCACGGCCGCGTTGACCGTTGTTCGCAGTCGGGCGAAGAGCCTAGGCATTCCCCTGGACTTCCATGAGAAGCGCGACACGCACATCCATATGCCGGAAGGGGCGACCCCGAAAGACGGCCCTAGCGCCGGCGTGGGCATGTGCACGGCCCTGGTTTCGGCATTGACCGGCATTCCGGTGCGCGCCGATGTCGCCATGACCGGCGAAATCACCTTGCGTGGCCAGGTGCTGGCCATTGGCGGCTTGAAAGAAAAACTGCTGGCGGCCCATCGTGGCGGAATCAAGACGGTGATCATTCCTGAAGAGAATGTGCGCGATCTCAAAGAGATTCCGGACAATATCAAGCAGGATCTACAGATTAAACCGGTTAAATGGATTGACGAGGTCCTGCAAATTGCGTTGCAATACGCGCCGGAGCCCTTGCCGGACGTGGCTCCGGAGATAGTCGCGAAGGATGAGAAGCGCGACGCGGATTCTAAGGAAAGAATTAGCACGCATTAGTACGTATTTGCCTGGGGGGCTTCCTTGACAGTTTTTTAGAGCCCTTGTTATAAAGCGGCTCTTAAGTGTCTGTAGGCCATTCAGCACTCGTTTTTGCTTTCACCAAAAAAACTTAGAATCATACTCAAATAGATATAAGGGGACTTAGAGTGAACAAGTCGGAACTGATTGATGCTATCGCTGCATCCGCTGATATCCCGAAAGCTGCTGCTGGCCGTGCGCTGGACGCTGTAATCGAATCCGTCACTGGCGCTCTCAAGGCCGGCGACTCTGTTGTTCTGGTTGGTTTCGGTACCTTCTCCGTAACCGATCGTCCAGCTCGCATCGGTCGTAACCCACAGACCGGTAAGACGCTGGAAATCGCAGCAGCCAAAAAACCAGGTTTCAAAGCCGGTAAAGCACTGAAAGAAGCTGTCAACTAAGTTCGATTCAGGTTTTTACCCATCCGGGTCGGGGTCATGCCTGACTTGGCAGCGGAGCGGCAGTCCTGACTGCAGGTCGCCGGTTCAAGACACCAAGGGTCGCCAGTTCGAGTCCTTGATCCGCTCCGCCAGTTACGAGAAGGCGCATCCTCGGATGCGCCTTTCTTCTATCCGGATTCTACCCACGCTCCACGGTTGCCTAATTTTGAAGTTCAACCGTTTCTGGGGGACGCATGCTGCAGAATATCAGGGACAATTCACAAGGCTGGATTGCCAAGACTATTATCGGGGTCATCGTTGTTCTGATGGCCTTGACCGGTTTCGACGCCATTTTCAAGGCTACGTCGCACAGTAATGATGCGGCCAAGGTCAACGGCGATGAAATCAGCCAGAACGAGCTGAGCCAGGCGGTCGATATGCAACGCCGCCAGCTCATGCAACAGCTGGGCAAGGATTTCGATGCTTCCTTGCTGGACGAAAAAATGTTGCGCGAATCGGCTCTGAAGGGCCTGATCGATCGCAAGCTGCTGCTGCAAGGCGCAGAGCAATCGAAGTTTGCCTTTTCCGAAGCGGCACTTGATCAGGTCATCCTGCAAACACCGGAATTTCAGGTTGATGGCAAGTTCAGCTCCGAGCGTTTTGACCAGGTGATTCGCCAACTCGGCTATACCCGCATGCAATTCCGCCAGATGCTGGCTCAGGAAATGCTGATTGGCCAACTGCGTGCCGGTCTGGCCGGTAGCGGTTTCGTGACCGATGCGCAGGTGCTGGCATTTGCCCGTCTGGAAAAACAGACCCGCGATTTCGCTTCGCTGAACATCAAGGCTGACCCGGCGGCTGTGAAACTGACCGATGAAGAGGTCAAGGCCTATTACGACGAGCACGCCAAGGAGTTCATGACGCCGGATCAGGTGGTCATCGATTACCTCGAGTTGAAGAAGGCTTCCTTCTTCGATCAGGTCAGCGTCAACGACGAAGAGCTGCAAGCGGCCTATCAGAAAGAAATCGCGAACCTGTCCGAGCAACGCCGGGCTGCGCACATTCTGATTGAAGTGAACGACAAGACCACCGAGGCGCAAGCCAAGGCGAAGATCGAAGAGATCCAGGCCCGTCTGGCCAAGGGTGAGCAGTTCGAGGCGCTGGCCAAGGAGTTCTCCCAGGATCCGGGTTCGGCGAACAACGGCGGTGACCTGGGTTATGCCGGTCCTGGCGTCTACGACCCGGCGTTCGAAAAAGCCCTGTATTCGTTGGCCAAGGACCAGGTTTCGGCGCCGGTTCGCACCGACTTCGGTTTCCACCTGATCAAGCTGTTGGGTGTGGAAGCACCTGAAGTGCCAACCTTCGCCAGCCTGAAAGACAAGCTGACCCGCGCGCTGAAAACCCAGCAGGTCGAGCAGCGTTTCGTTGAGGCGAGCAAGCAGCTGGAAGACGCCTCGTTCGAAGCGTCCGATCTGGCTCAGCCGGCGCAGGACCTGAAACTGACCGTACACACGTCCAAGCCGTTCGGCCGCGAAGGCGGTGAGGGTATTGCAGCCAACCGTGCCGTGATCACTGCCGCGTTCAGCCCGGAAGTCCTGGATGAGGGTGCGAACAGCACCGCCATCGAGCTCGATCCGGAAACCGTGGTCGTGTTGCGTGCCAAGGAGCACCTGAAGCCTTCGCAGCTGCCGCTGGAAAGCGTTGATGCGGCCATCCGCGTGCAATTGGCCAAGGAACACGCCAGCGCCGATGCCAAGACCAAGGCTGAAGCCTTGATCGCCAACCTGCGCGATGGCAAGACCCCGCTGGATCAGGCCGTCGACGGCCAGGCCTGGAAAGTCACCGAGGCGGCGACTCGCGCTCAGGAAGGGGTTGATCCTGCTGTGCTGCAAGCGCTGTTCCGCATGGCGAAGCCTGTGGCCAAGGACAAGCCGACCTTCACCAGCGTAACGCTGGCGGATGGCAGCCTGATGATCGTGCGCCTCAATGGCGTGAACGAAGCAGCGGCACCGACCGAAGAAGAGAAAGCGCAGTACCGTCGCTACCTCGCTTCGCGCATCGGCCAGCAAGACTTTGCGGCGTATCGCAAGCAGCTGGAAAGCCAGGCGGACATCAAGAAATACTGATGCCTGACCAGGTTTAGCGCTACACAGGAGACCCCGGCCGAAACGCCGGGGTCTTTTTGTTTGGCCGTACGTCATTTGCCGCGGTGACTTTTAGGCAAAACCGGGGTCAATCAGCCTGTAACCGTTTTAAGACACGATCGATGCTCCGCTAAGCATCGATCTGTTGCACAATACGCCCCGAACCGTTTTCCTCAGGATGTTCAATGTTTAAATCACTTCCCATGCGGGTTGTCGGGCTGGCAGCCGTGCTCGTCACAGCGGCTGGTTGTTCATCGAACAAAAGCGCCATCTACGAGCATGAGAACTTCGACGATTCCGGAACGTTTTCCCGCAATTACCCGGTCACCGATACCCAGAGCTGTGAAGCCGCCCGTCGTGCCTTGCTCAGCCAGGGTTACATCATCACCAGCAACGATCCGAAGCTGGTCAGCGGTCACAAGAGCTTCCAGCAGACTGGCGAGAACCACATGGAGATCAGCTTCAGTGTGGTGTGTGCCGATGACGGTAGCGAAGGGCACCACGCGACCGTGTTCGCCAACGCCCTGCAGGATCGTTACGCGCTGAAGAAAACCAACAACTCCGCCAGTCTTGGTGTGGGTGTGCTGGGCTCGGTGTCGATGCCGATCGGATCCTCTGACGACTCGATGGTCAAGGTTGCCAGCGAAACCGTATCGTCTGCCAAGTTCTACGAGCGTTTCTTCGCACTGGTCGAGCTGTTCCTGCCGCCGGAAGCAAAAAAGGCTGCGCACATCACCGAAAAGCCGAAAACAGACCTGGGCATGCCTGAAGCCAAGGTGGCGCCGGCTCCCCTGGCGCCCGCCGCGACCACTGCACCGGCCGCAGAGCCAACCCCGTCAACCCCGACGCCTGCTCCAGTGGAACCCGCTCCAACGGTCTCTGAACCGGTCATGCCGCCGCCTGAAGCGGCACCGATTACCCCGGTTCAGAACATGGATCCGGCACCGTCGGTAGAAACCATCACGCCACCGGCAAATCCGACCGACATGCCGCCGCCGAGCGAGGCGATTCCGGCGATGCCCGTCTCCGGCCAGTGATTGTTCGCGTTACGGGATCGGCCGACGAGTCACGATCCCGTAGCGAGCGCATCGATTGATCCGCGTCAAACAAGGCCGTTGTCCTGCGGCCTCCCGCGAAAAAACCCATGATAAATTCCTGACCAACTGCTACGTTTTATTCAGTAGCGACGGAGTGTCGTGTCCGCGTCATTTTTCTTTCATGCGGACACCTTATGCTCAAGGCATTGGTCATTTGTTCAGACGTTTTTCAATACGGGTTGGGGGATTCAAAAATGGACGATTATCAAGAAGAGCTGCTCGAGTACCAGGCTTTCGAACTGGACCCACTGGAGCCGGCGGAAGACGCTACCGAGCTGTAGGCATCAGGCGGACTGGCGATGACTGCGGCGAAATTCGCCGGGCGTCTGCCCGCTCCAGCGTTTGAATGCGCGTTGAAACGCTTCGGCTGAGGCAAAGCCCAGCAGGTAGGCGATTTCCCCGAACGCCAGTTCGGTGTCGCGTATGTAGGTCATGGCGAGATCGCGACGGGTTTCATTGAGGATTGCGCGAAATTGCGTGCCTTCCTCGGCAAGTTTGCGGCGCAGGGTCCAGGTGGGCAGCTTCAGGCGTGCCGCTACTTCTTCCAGGTCGGGCTCCCGGCCACCATTGAGCAAGGGTCCCAGCAGCGCGATGATGCGTTCACGCAGGCTGCGGGTGCGTGTCAGTTGTTCCAGCTCCTGCTCACACAGTTGCAGCAAATGCCGCCAGGTGCTCGGGCAATGCTCGGGGTTGCGCTGGGCGAGACTTGCCAGACTCAAGCGCAGTTGATTGCGTTCGCTGCCAAACTGGATCGGACAGTCCCCCAGGACGTCATACGCCGCGCGGTAATCGGGTTCGTCGAATTCGATCTCGATACGTTCGGCGCGCAGCGCAATGGCGCTGACACTGGATAATTGCTGCAACCAGCCAGCAATGATCGAATCCACCACGAAGCGGTTGTAGGCGTTGTAGGGGCTGATCGAATAGAAACGCAGCCAGGCGCCCTGGGCGTCTTCGTGAAAACTCGATTGGCCGCGATAATTGGAACCGTACAAGGCTTCGAAGCGGATCAGGCAGCGCGCGGCTTCACGTACTGTGGGTGCCTGGGCGGCGGTGACCCCTGCGAGGCCGACCTGGCTCAGGCGACTGAGTTGACCCATGCGCAAGCCAAGGGCCGGGTTGTCGGTCAGTTGAATGGCGCCGTGGCCCAGGCGCATGTAGCGCGGTATTGACAGGCGGGCACCGGCCTCGCTCAGTCGTGCTGTATCGAGGCCGTATTGATCGAGCAGTGGCTGCGGATCGACGCCATGACTGCGCACGGCATCGGCCAGGCTATGAACAAAGCCCACCGACAGATCGCCGAGGCGCATCGGCTGCGGTTTCATGGCTTACAACCAGAGGTTCAGCAAACGCGCACCCTGGGCGTTGCCGTCGGCAAACTGCTGGCCGTTGCGGCTGAGGAAACTGTGCCCGGCGCTGCCCTGATCCCAGAATTGCCCCCGCAGGAACACACTCATGCCTGCGACAGCCTGACTGGCCGGTACCCGGGTCGTGAGGGTCAGGCGCTGCCAAGCCTGGCCTTCGCTGACTTCTCCGGGCTTGAGGTTGACCGACGCCGGCTCCGATGACCCCCTGTAGCCACGCCACGGCTGCTCCCAGGTGCCACGGCCGGGAACAAAGGCCGGTACCGCAACCAGCTGTACGCTCTGGTCGTTGAGCTTGAGGTAGTTTTCCGGGTACCAGCTGTCGTGGCCGATCAATACGCCCAACTTGCCTGCCGGGGTATCCACGACATTGAGCGAATGTTCGGCGTTCGCCTTGACCCCGTTCTGTTCTGCGAAGAACGGGTGCATCTGGCGCTGGGGCTGGCCGATCGGCAGGCCATCGTTGTTGAATACCACACTGCTGTTGTACAGCGCGCCGCGACCGATTTTCAAGGTGCCGTCAATGATGCTCGGTTCGGGCAGCACGATGGAACCCGCGACCAGCGTCACGTGGAATTCCCTGGCCAATCCTCCGAACAGTGCCTGGTAGTCTCTGGCCATCGCCTTGGCTTTCATGCGCAGGTGGGCATCGTCCAAACGGTTGCCACCCTCGGCGCTGATCAACGCTTTGGCGAACTTCAGGGGATTGCTCACCGCCAGCCAGTTCATGGCCTCCTTGAGGGTGCTGGCCTGATACAACTCATCCTTTTCGCCGCTGACCATCAGCCAGGTACCGACGTGTTCCGGCAACACGACGACGGTCTTGCCGTTCAACAAACCCTGGTCCCGGGCTGCTTGCAGATAGGCGGCGAGTTTGCGGTGCAAACGCTCGGGGCTTTGATAATCGGTAGGAAACAGTTCGGGCTGAATGCCCAGCAGATTGCCACGATCGGCAGGCGTACCCTGGTCGACAGCCAGGTTGATCCGCAGGTCCGAAAGGTAATGACCTACCGGCCGGTCCGCGGCCCACATCGCGTAGGTCGTGAGGGCGGCGAGCAATGCCATGGAGAATGTCAGGTACAAAAGTTTGCGCATGGGGACACAGTTTACAGCCTGGAGCCGGGCGTGGCTTTTCATTTGGAATCGGATCGAGCATAAAGGGATTCAAGGGCCTGGTGGGCAAATTTCAACGCTGACGGTTTTTTCGCGATCGGCGGCCTTTGCGCATCGAGATGCAGCAATGAATGACCGGGTTGAACGCGAGGGGAATTGACGGGGAGGGGGGCGCCGGTCGCCATCATGTTGCTCGACCGGCCGGCAGGTGAACGTTATTTGGTGACCAGCAGTTCCGGGCCGAGGTAGTTGTTGATCTGGTCGATATCGTCGTCGCCCAGGCTGCCCACCGAAGAAGCGAGGCGCAGACGCGACAGCAAATAGCGCACTTTGGCCTCGAACAGATCGTGACGTGCAACAAAGAGCAGTTCTTCGGCATTGAGGACGTCCGAGTTGGTGCTGGTGCCGCCTTCCTTGAAGCCCTTGCGTGTCGATAACAGTGAGCGTTCGTTGGACACTACGGCCTTCTCCAGGGCGCGAATGCGTTTGGCGCCACTCAGTATGCCTTGATACTCACGGGTGGTTCCGGTGATGACTTCCTGACGCGCGGCGTCAAGCTCATCCAGGGCCTTGTTGCTATTGGCACTGGCCTGGCGTGTCAACGCGCTGACGCCGCCACCGCTGTACAGCGGGATATTGACTTCCAGCCCGATCGAGCCGTAGTGGTTGCGTTGGTTCAGCTCGGAAAGCGATTGGCTCTCACCCGCGGTGTAGCCGGCAATGAAATCCAGCGTTGGCCAGTGGCCGGCGCTGGCACGCTTCACTTCTTCTTCGGCAAGGTCGCGGCTATATCGGCGCGCATGGATCAGCGGGCTGTCGGTCTGGGCTTTGACCAACCAGTCCTGCAGGTTGCTCGGCAGCAGCGGCGGTGTATCGAAGCTCGGACGCAAGGTGGTCAGGGATTCGGGCGTCTCACCGATATATTCCTCAAGCTTGGCGCGCGCGTTGACCAGATTGTCCTGCGCTTCGATCAGTTCGGCTTCGGCGAGGTCGCGGCGGGCGGCCGACTCGTCGATGTCGGTGACAGTGCCGGCCCCCAACTCCATGCGCCGTTTCGCCGAGGCGAGTTGCTCGTCGAAGGCGCTCAGCTTGGACTTGGCCAGGGTGATGGTTTCGCTGGCCAGGAGCACGTCGAAATAGCTTTCGGCCAGGCGCACCGCGGCATCCTGGCTCTTGGCATCGAATACCGCGTTGCTGTAGTCGGCACGCTGCTGACCCTGGCGGTACTCGGCCATCTTCTGTTTGTTGAACAGCGGCTGGCGCAAGCGCACGTTGGCGCCCTTCGAGTCGTAGTGCAGATCCCTCTCGATGCCGCTCTGGCTTTGGGAACCGTTGACCTTGTTGTCGTAGGCCGAGGCATTGATCTGCGGCAGCAGGCCGGCCTTGCCGATGGCGCGGTTTTCGCCGCCGGCTTCTTTTTCATGCACGGCGGCCTGGTAGATAGGGCCCTGGTACTGCAACAGGTCCCAGGCTTGCTTGAGGTCCATGGCGTCAGCCGGCAGGGCCAACCCCAGCAGGCAGAAGAGCAGGCAATGACGTTCCATTTCATTGTTCCTTGAATGAGCTGTCCACGCGTTCGAGCATTGGTTTAAGAAGATAGCTCATCATGTTGCGTTCGCCGGTCTTGATGGTGACGCTGGCGGGCATGCCGGGGCGAATGTGATTGGTGCCAAGCAGGTTCATGCCGTCGGGCGTGACTTCCACCTGGGCCAGATAGAAGGGTTGCTTGCTTTCCTCGTCCATCAGGCGGTCGGCGGAGATGGTCATCACGCGGCCGGGGATGTTGGGCGTCCTGGCATGGTTGAAGGCCGGGAAAGAAATGTCCACGGGCAGGCCGGGGATCATTTTGTCGATGGCTTGCACGGGAATCATCGCGTCGACCTGCAGCGGTTCGTTGAGCGGAACGATTTCCATGATCTTGAAGCCGGGCTGAATGATCCCGCCGACGGTGGCAATGCTCAGGCCCTGGACCATACCGTCGATCGGCGAGCGAATCACCGTGTGGGTCACTTCATAGTCGAGCGCGCGCAGGCGGTCGGCCAGGGTAGTGTTTTCCTTGGCGGTTTCAGTCAGCTGCGATTCGACTTCCTTGAGGTAATCGTGCTGGCGCTGCAGGATGCGCAGCTTGATTTCAGTAGTCTGGCTACGCACACGGGCGATGTTGTTGAGGTTCTCGGCCTGGCCAGCGGACAGGTCCGCGTTGCTGCGCTCCAGTTCGAGCAGGCGGTTGCGCGGCACATAGCCTTCAGCCGACAGCACGCGGGTGCCTTGCAGTTCCTGGTTGAGGAAACCGATCTGCGAGGCGCGTGCACTGTAGACCTGCTGCAGGCCCTTGAGCTGCACTGCCGATGCTGCCAGGTTCTCCTGCAGGATGCTGATTTCGCCAGCGAGTCCGGCACGGCGGGTGTCGAGCAGGCGCTGCTGCAGGTCCATGGCGGCCTCCAGGCGGTAGTCACCCTTGAAGCGCTTGAGCAGTTCGGGATCGTAGGTCACCACATCGCGACCGTCCCGTTCCGCTTCCAGGCGGTTTTCCACGGTCTTGCTGACGATGTACTGGGCGCTGATCGCACCTTCTTCGGCAGTGGCCCGCAACGAATCGAGGCGGACCACTTCCTGTCCTTTTTTCACCAAATCGCCTTCGCGAACCAGAATGGCCTCCACGGTACCGCCGGTGAGGTGCTGTACGGCTTTGCGATTGTTGGTGACTTTGACCGTGCCGGTCGCAACCACGCCGGCATCCAGCGGTGCCAGCCAGGACCACAGGAGGAAGCCGCCGAAGCCGGCGATCACCAGCCACACGCCCCATCGCGCGGGTCTGCCGACGTCCAGATCTACCATGCTACGGGGATCGGCAGGAATCATTTCGGTATGTTGGCTCATTTGCATGATCGGTCACTCCCGTGCTTTGACGGAGGCCAGCGGAGTCGACGCGCCTGCAGGCATCACACTGGCCTTGCGCAGCGCTGCGAATACTTCATCGCGCGTGCCGAGCATCTGCACGCCGCCGTCACGCAGCATCAGCACCTTGTCGACGGCGCAGAGTACGTTGGGACGGTGGGAAATCAGGACGACGGTGGCGCCACGGCCCTTGAGTTCGGCCAGCGCATCGACCAGGGCCTTTTCGCCGACGTCATCGAGGTTGGCGTTCGGCTCATCCAGCACGATCAGATTGGGCTCGCCATACAGTGCGCGGGCCAGGGCAATGCGCTGCTTCTGGCCACCGGACAGCGGACTGCCATCGGTGCCCAGGCGGGTGTCATAACCCTGTGGAAAACGCAGGATCATCTCGTGCACCCCGGTGATCTTGGCGGCGCGGATGACCGCTTCGCTGTCCACTTCGCCAAAGCGCGCAATGTTGTCGGCAATGTTGCCCTCGAACAGCTCCACGTCCTGTGGCAGGTAGCCGAGCCAGGGGCCCAGTTCGCCTTTGTTCCAGGTGAATATGTCCGCGCCGTCCAGGCGCACCTTGCCGGCCTGCGCCGGCCAGACCCCGACCAGCAGGCGGGCGAGGGTGGATTTGCCCGAGGCGGACGGGCCGATGATGCCAAGGCTTTCACCGGGAACCAGGCTGAAGCCCACGCCGCGTAGGATCGTGTTGGTGGTACCAGGGGCACCGGCATACACATTCTCCACCGCCAACATGCCCTGCGGCCGCTGCAGCGACATGCTCGGTGGCCGGCGCGGATAGTCGTGCAGCATTTCGTTGAGCCGGCCCCAGGCCGAACGGCAACCGAGCAGTTGCTTCCACGAAGCGATGACCTGTTCCACCGGACCCAGTGCGCGGCCGGTGAGGATCGAACAGGCAATCATCATCCCCGGGGTGATCTTGCCTTCGATCGCCAGCAGTGCGCCGGCGCCGAGGATCAGTGACTGCAGCGTGATACGCACGAAGCGTCCGGTGCTGCTGATCAAGGCGGCGCGGTCGGAGGCCAGGGTCTGCATTTCCAGAATGCGCAAATGGCTTTGGAACCAGCGCTTGCTGATCGACGGCAGCATGCCCATGGCCTCGATGACCTCAGCATTGCGCAGGTTGTTATTGGCGTATTGGGCGGAGGACATGGCGGCCTGATTGGCTTCGGCCAACGGCTTCTGCGTCGCCTTTTCGGTGAGATAAGCCAGGCCCATCAGAATCAGGGAACCGATCAGCGTGAGCAGTCCGAGCAGCGGGTGGATCAGATAGGCGACCAACAGGTAGATCGGCGTCCACGGTGCATCGAAGAAAGCGAACAGGGAATTGCCGGTGACGAACTGACGAACCTGGGAGAGATCTTGCAGGGCCTGGGCCGGATTACCCCCGGCGCGGCTCAGGTTGCGCTCGAATGCCGCGTTGAAAATGCGTCGGTTGAGTTCCATGTCAAGGCAGTTGCCGACCCGGATCAGCACCTTGGTGCGGATCATTTCCAGCGTGGACATCAGCAAGAAAAGACCCACCACCAGCACCGTCAGCATCGTCAGTGTCGTGACGTTGCGACTGACCAGGGCTCGATCATAGACCTGCAGCATATAAACGGCTGGCGTCAACATCATGACGTTTATGACGCCGCTGAACGCCGCCAGCATGTAAAAGCTGCGGCGCATGCGAAAAAGGGCGTCGGACAGTTCGGAACGGATGCTCGACTGCTTGGGCATGGTGATCCTCCCACTTCGAAAAGGCGGTTGCCCTAGGGGCGCAACAGCTAACAGTAAATGTAGTCCCTTAAACGACTTATGCACGCGCAGGCTGGTCGCTCTGTGGATGGCGAGTCTTCCGAAATCTCTGCGTTGCTCCCTTATGCAGGAGCGTAGGTCGCGTTGAAACACTCCGAAATAACATTTCGCTCTATACCTGCACTCAACTTTCTATATGTCTTTTAAAAACAGCTAGTTGTGATCACCAAACACCAGTCGTCTGTTTTAACGACGTAATATTGACAAAGATTTGCTATGGAACTTTAGTCTTAGTTATCGGGGGGCCCGCCCGCCTGAAGCTTGTCATCGTTTTGGCAACGCAAGGTGCGGTGATATCCCGGAAGGAGCAGAGCATGTCGATCATTGCGTTCTTTTGCAGAGTGAAGGGGCTTACCAGCAAGTTTGCCTTTACCTCCTGTTTCCATGGCCCGCCCAGGGCGCGTACTCGCTCTGCCTGACTGTTCGGCGAGCCATTCACTACGCGAATTCCAGGCGCGTATCCCGGGTCCCGGGTAACGCCAGCTCTCTCGCTAGAAAACAAGACCAACAAACTGCACAAGCCAGCACGTGACTTGGCGCGGATGGACCTTCTCGTCCCGCGCCTTTACCCAGACAGATCGAGGGCAATCCAAAATGGCCAATTTCAACAAGTCGGACCTGGAGTTCATCCTCAAGCAAATCTTCATCGCAGAGGCGAATGCCGACGGCGCCAGCCTCAGTGATTTGCTTCCCAACAGTCAGGTGCCATTCGGCCTGCGTACCGTCGATGGCAGCTTCAACAACCTGGTCAACGGCCAGAGTGAGTTTGGCGCCGCGGACAACGCCTTCCCGCGCCTGCTTGATCCTTCCTTTCTATCGCCGGCATACGCCGGGACCGGGACGGTGATCGACCCGCAACCACGGATTATCAGTAACCTGGTCGTCGACCAGACCGCCAACAACCCGGCGGCCTATGCCTCAGCTTTCGACCCGGGCTTGAACGGTCATCTCGACTTCGGTGTGGTGGGTGCGGGTAATGACGACGTACTCAAGGATGGCGTACAGATAGTCACCAGCCCCGGGCTGGATGGGGTGTTTGGCACGGCCGATGACAAGGACGTGTTCTTCATGCCCAACGTGTCGCCGGACGTCGGCCTGACCGCCAGTTTCAACTCGTGGATGACCTTCTTCGGCCAGTTCTTCGACCACGGTCTCGACCTGGTCACCAAGAGCGCTACCGACGTCGTGTTTATTCCGCTGCAGCCGGACGATCCATTGTTCGTCCCGGGCAGCCCGACCAACTTCATGGTGCTGTCACGTGCCGTGCGTACCGCGGGCGCGGACGGAGTAATCGGCACTGCCGATGATGGCCAGCCCAACACCACTTCGCCGTTCGTCGACCAGAGCCAGACCTACAGCTCGCACCCATCGCATCAGGTGTTCCTGCGTGAGTACGTTCTCAACGCCGCAGGCGATCCTGTTGCAACAGGACGCTTGATTACCAACCGCGATCTCGGCGCCGATGGCGTATTCGGCACTGCCGATGATGGCGCCGGTGATGGCATGGCGACCTGGAAGGTGGTCAAGGCCCAGGCCCGTGACATGCTCGGCATCGACCTGACTGACGCCGATGTACACAACGTTCCGCTGCTGGCAACCGATGCTTACGGCAACTTCATCCGTGGGCCGAACGGCATGCCGCAAGTGGTGATTCGCATCAGCAACGGTGCCGACGGCATCGCCGGGACGGCTGATGACGTCACTCAACTGGTCGAAGGCAACCGGGCTGCTCCTATCAGCCTGGCCAACGCAGTGAGCACCGGGCATGCCTTCCTCGACGACATCGCCCACAATGCTGCGCCGGTCGTCGTCGGTGGCGTTCTGCAGGCGGATGCCGACATCGCTGTCGGCAATGCGCAGCCCGTTGGCCCGGGCGGCAACAATCTGACCTACGACAACGAACTGCTCGACGCCCACTACATCGCCGGCGACGGCCGGGTCAACGAGAACATCGGCCTGACCACCGTGCACCATGTGTTCCACTCCGAGCACAACCGCCTGGTCCAGCAGTCCAAGGACACCATCCTTGCCTCCGGCGACCTGGCCTTCCTCAATGAGTGGCTGGCTGACGACGTGACCGCGATACCGACTACACCCGCCGGGATCGCGGCGTTGGTGTGGGACGGCGAACGCTTGTTCCAGGCCGCCAAGTTCGGCACCGAGATGCAGTACCAGCACCTGGTGTTCGAAGAGTTCGCGCGGACCGTTCAGCCGCAGGTCGACGAATTCCTTGCACCCAACGGTTATGACACTTCGATCAACCCGGCAATCCTCGCCGAGTTCGCCCACGTGGTGTACCGCTTCGGCCACTCGATGTTGACCGAGACCGTCGATCGCTTCGATCCCGCGTTCAATCCACTGCTCACTAACCCGGCCAACCCGGACTCGCAACTGGGGCTGATCGCGGCCTTCCTCAACCCGCTGGCGTTCGCCGGCAGCGGGGTGACGGCGGACCAGGCGGCAGGGGCGATCATTCGCGGTGTGACCCGCCAGGTCGGCAACGAGATCGATGAGTTCGTCACTGAAGCCTTGCGCAACAACCTGCTCGGTCTGCCGCTCGATTTGCCGGCCCTGAACCTGGCGCGTGGTCGCGACACTGGCATTCCCACCTTGAATGAGGCGCGGCGTGAGTTCTATGCATCAACCGGTGACAGCCAACTCAAGCCCTACATCAGTTGGGCTGACCTGGCGGACAGCCTCAAGCACCCCGAGTCACTGGTCAACTTCATCGCGGCCTTTGGCACGCATAGCACGATCACGGCGGCGACCACGCTGGCAGAAAAACGCGCTGCAGCCATGGCGCTGGTACTCGGTGGTGCGGGTTCGCCGGCTGACCGCCTGGACTTCCTCAACAGCACCGGTGCCTATGCCAACGTAACGACGGCCGGCAAGGACGGGATACTGGGAACCGCAGATGACCAGACAGGTGTGACGATCACAGGCGTCGACGACATCGACTTCTGGGTCGGCGGCCTCGCCGAACAGAAGATGCCGTTCGGCGGCATGCTCGGCTCGACGTTCAACTTCGTGTTTGAAACCCAGATGGAAGCGTTGCAGAACGGCGACCGCTTCTACTACCTGTCGCGTACCGCGGGCCTGAACTTCGGCACTGAGCTTGAGAACAACTCCTTTGCCAAGCTGATCATGCTCAACTCCGATGTCACCCACCTGTCGAACACCGTGTTCCTGACGCCGACGTTCACCCTCGAAGTGGATCAGACCCATCAGTTCACCGGCCTGGGCGTGGCCGGCCGCGATGATCCGACAGGCGGCATCATGATCGACGGCGTGGAGATCGTGCCGCTGGTGATCCGCGACAACCCCGAGACCCCGGGTGCGGACACCAATTATCTGCAGTACACCGGTGAAGACCATGTTGTCATGGGCGGCACCGCCGGCAATGACATCATCATTTCCGGCGAAGGCGATGACACCGTTTACGGTGACGCCGGCAACGACCGCCTCGAAGGCGGTGCCGGGAACGATGCGGTGCTTGGCGGCGCGGGTGATGACATCATCTCCGACTCGTTCGGCGACAACCGTCTGGAAGGTAATGCCGGTAACGATGTGATCGTGGTCGGCAGCATGCTTGCCTTGGGCAACCTGGTGCTGGGGGGCGATGGTCAGGACTTCATCATCACCACCGAAGACATCACCACTACCTTCGGCGGCCAGGGTGACGACTTCATCCTCGGTGCCAAGACCAACCTGCCTCCAACCGGCAACGAAGGTGATGACTGGATCGAGAAGGGCACCCAGGACGGTGCGCCTGGCGATAACTTCTCGCCATTGCTCAATGACGATGTGATCGGCAACGACATCTTTGTCGGCGGCGGTGGCTTCGACGAAATGATCGGCGAGGGTGGCGATGACATCTTTGTCGGCAGCGATGCCCAGGACAAGATGGACGGCATGTCCGGTTTCGACTGGATCACCTACAAAAATGACAAGATCGGCGTGACTGCTGACCTGAGCCTGGCCGCGCTGGCGCAGCCACACGGCAATACGCCAAACCAGAACGCCGGGGTGTTCAATCCGGTCGGCGCCTCGCCGGCCTCGATTCTTGACCGATTTGCCGAGGTCGAAGGCTTGTCCGGTTCGAGTTTTGGCGATGTGCTCAAAGGCGATGATGTCGATGCCGACACCATCATCAACCACGGTGGTGCCACAGGCAGTGCGCTGACCAATGTCGCGTTGATCCGCGGACTGGCCCAGTTCCTGACAGATGCCGGTTTGCCGACCACTGGCTTTGCCACTGGCAACATCATCCTCGGCGGCGATGGCAGCGACCTGATCGAGGGCCGCGGTGGCGATGACCTGATCGACGGTGACAAATGGATCAACGTCAGGATTGCCGTTTATGATCCGGCTGACGTCAACCATACCGGTCCCGAAATCGCCTCCTTCGACAGCATGGTCGATATGATTCCGCTCATGCTGGACGGTACCATTAACCCCGGTCAGCTCAAGGCCGTGCGGGAAATCCTGCCCGGCACCTCGACCGGCGGTGCGGCCTTCGACACCGCCATTTACTCCGGGCTTCAGGACGAGTACACGGTGACCGTCGACGACCGCGGCACCGTCGATCTGGCGGACGACGTCTATACGGTGACAGACAGCGTAGCGGGCCGTGACGGCACCGATACCCTGCTGCATATCGAACGCCTGCAGTTCGCCGATAACCAGCAAGTGCTGGTGCCGGGGCTCAATGCCCAACCGACTGGCAGTCCGACTATCACCGATGGCAACGGCGGCGCGATCGTCGTGGGCGACACGCTGACTGTCAGCGTGGCCGGGCTGCGCGATGCCGACAACATCACGGCGGGTAATCCGCTGGGCTTGATCAACAGCTCCGTGTCCTACTACTGGCAGTTCGAGGCAACTCCAGGCAGTGGCATTTTCGAGGACATCATCCTGTTGCCGGCCGGTGACCTGGCGTTCCAGAGTGCCGATGGCACCTCGTTCAAGGTCTCTCCCGACCTTGCCGGGCTGTCGTTGCGGGTCAAGGCGATCTACCAGGATGCCCATGGCACCACTGAAATGATGTTCTCGCAGCCGACCTCCGTGGTGGCTCCGGGCACACCGGTCGTACCGACGGCGCCAGTACCGGTCGTGGATGCCACCGCGGGTGGCGCGGGCCTGCACATGGTTCGCTCCGACCTCAACTTCATTCTTGACCAGATCAAGATTGCCGAGGCTGAAGCGTCCGGTCAGGACATCCTCTCGCTGATCCCGAACGTTCGCGCGCCATTGGGCCTGCGGGCGGTCGACGGGTCGAACAACAACCTGCTGAACCTCAACGGCAACAATCACACCGAGTTTGGTGCTGCCGACAACGTCTTTCCGCGCTTGAGCGATCCGGTCTTCAATCCGGCGGAAGGGGGAACGACGTATGCGAGCAACGGCGGCCTTGTGATTGACTCACAGCCGCGCACCATCAGTAACCTGATCGTCGACCAGACGTCGAACAACCCGGCGGCCTATGCCACGGCATTCGACCCGGGCTTGAACGGTCATCTCGACTTCGGCGTGGTGGGTGCGGGTAATGACGACGTACTCAAGGATGGCGTACGGATAGTCGCAAGCCCAGGCATGGATGGTCAGTTCGGTACTGCCGATGATCACGATGTGTACCTGTTCGAAAACACCGCGGCGGATGCGGGGCTGTCAGCTCCGTTCAACGCCTGGATGACCTTCTTCGGGCAGTTCTTCGACCATGGCCTGGACCTGGTGACCAAAGGTGGCTCGGGCACTGTCTTCATTCCGCTTCAGCCGGATGATCCACTGTTTGTCCCAGGTAGCCCGACCAACTTCATGGTCCTGACCCGCGCGACCAACCAGCCAGGGCCTGATGGCGTTCTCGGCACGGCCGACGATATCCATGAGCACACCAACACCACCACGCCGTTCGTGGACCAGAACCAGACCTACAGCTCGCACCCGTCGCATCAGGTGTTCCTGCGCGGTTATGAACTGACCGCCGACGGCCCTGTCGCGACCGGCAGGTTGATCACTAACGTTGACCTGGGGCTGGATGGCAAGTATGGAACCGCAGACGACACCGAAATCGGTGGCATGGCGACCTGGAAGGTGGTCAAGGCGCAAGCCCGTGACGTTCTCGGTATCAATCTGACCGACGCCGATATCGACAGCGGTCCGCTGCTGGCGACTGACGCCTATGGCAATTTCCTCAAGGGGCCGAACGGCTTCCCGCAGATTGTCATTCGGGTCAACAACGGGGTAGACGGCATTGCCGGCACCGCCGATGACGTCACTACGCTTGTCGAAGGCAATCCGGCCAGTCCGGTCAGCCTCGTGAACGCAGTGCGCACGGGCCATGCCTTCCTTAACGACATCGCTCACAACGCTGTGCCGGTCGTTGTCGGTGGGGTTCTGCTGGCGGACGCTGACGCCGATGTCGGCAATGCGCAGCCTGTTGGCCCTGGCGGCAACAACCTGACCTATGACAACGAACTGCTCGACGCTCACTACATCGCCGGCGACGGTCGGGTCAACGAGAACATCGGCCTGACTGCGGTGCATGCGATCTTCCACTCCGAGCACAACCGCCTGGTCCAGCAGACCAAGGACACCGTGCTCGATTCGGGTGACGTGGCCTTCCTCAACGAGTGGCTGCTCAATCCGGTGACCGCATTGCCTGCCACCCAAGCCGAGTTCGATGCGCTGCAGTGGAATGGCGAGCGCTTGTTCCAGGCTGCCAAGTTCGGCACCGAGATGCAGTATCAGCACCTGGTGTTCGAGGAGTTTGCGCGGACCATCCAGCCCAACATCGACCTGTTCTTCGCACCGACCCAGGTCTACGACGTCGACCTCGATGCCTCGATCGTCGCCGAGTTCGCCCATACCGTGTACCGGTTTGGCCACTCGATGCTGACCGAGACTGTCGATCGCTACGATATCGACTTCAATGTGATAGGCGATCCGGCCAGCGCTAATCCCGATCAGCAAATGGGCTTGATCGCGGCGTTCCTCAACCCGTTGGCGTACGCCGCCAGTGGCGTATCCCCAGAGGATGCGACCAGTGCGATCGTGCGTGGGGTGACTCGGCAAACCGGTAACGAAATCGATGAGTTCGTCACCGAAGCGCTGCGCAACAACCTGCTCGGCCTGCCGCTCGACCTGCCGGCGCTCAACATCGCCCGTGGCCGCGATGTGGGGATTCCTTCACTCAACGCGTTCCGCCGCGACATCTACAGTCAAACCGGTGACACCCAACTCAAGCCGTACAACAGCTGGGTCGACCTGGTGCAGCACCTCAAGCATCCGGAGTCGTTGATCAACTTCATCGCCGCCTATGGCACGCATGACACGATCACCGGGGCGACCACACTGGAAGGCAAACGCGCTGCAGCGCTGGCGCTGGTCTTTGGTGGTGCGGGGGCGCCGGCTGACCGCCTGGACTTCCTCAACAGCACCGGTGCCTTTGCCAACGTGACGCTGCCCGGCAGGGATGGGATCGCGGGCACTGCCGATGACCTGAGAAATGTCACGATCACGGGCGTCGATGCCATCGATATGTGGATTGGCGGCCTGGCCGAACAGAAAACTCCGTTCGGCGGCATGCTCGGCTCGACCTTCAACTTCGTGTTCGAGAACCAGCTGGAAAAACTGCAGGACGGCGATCGCTTCTACTACCTGGAGCGTACCTCTGGCCTGTCGATGAATGCCGAACTTGAAAGCAACTCGTTCGCCAAGCTGATCATGGCCAACACGTCGGCCACGCACTTGCCGGGCCTGGTGTTCTCCGATCCGGGGTTCTACCTGGAAGTGGACCAGGGCAAGCAATTCAACGAAGGCCTGGTCTCCGTTGATCCGCTCGGCCCGAACGGCGAGCAGGTGGTGTTCCGCGACAACCCGCTGACCGTGGGGGCAGACACCAACTACATCCGCTACAACGGTGCCGAGCACATCGTGCTGGGTGGCACCGATAACAACGACATCCTCATCTCCAGTGAAGGTGATGACACGGTCTGGGGCGATGGCGGCAACGATCGCATCGATGGCGGTGACGGCAACGACCAACTGCGTGGTGGTACCGGCGACGACATCATCACCGACACCGGTGGCGACGATAACATCCAGGGTGGCGACGGCAACGACGTGCTGCACGGAGGCAACGGCGTCAACCTGATCATTGGCGGGTTCGGCAACGACTTCATCGTGACCGGTGAGGACGCCTCCGAAGCCATTGGTGGCCAGGGCAACGACTTCATCCTGGGTAGCAAGGCCAACGAACAGGACATGGGTAACGAAGGCGACGACTGGATCGAGAAGGGCACCTCGGACGGTGCACCTGGCGACAACTTCGACCCACTCGGCAACGACCCTGTGATCGGTCACGATGTATTCGTCGGCGGTAACGAGAACGACAAGTTCAACGGCGAAGGCGGTGACGACATCATGGTCGGCAGTCTCGGCATGGGTGACCGCTATATCGGCGGCTCCGGCTATGACTGGGCGACCTTCAAGGATCTCGCCCAGGGCGTGAGCATCGATTACAGCGACCGCTTCTTCGATGTGCCACCGATGCCAGGTTCGGGAGCCTCGGCGCTGGTGCGTTTCGACATCATGGAAGGTCTGTCGGGGTCGTCCCACGGTGACTTCCTGCGCGGTGACAACGAAGATGCGACATCGCTGCCTACGGCGGGTGCAACCGGCAGTGTGCTGACCAACATCAGCCTGATCGACGGCCTGGCAGGTCTGTTGCCAGTCGGAGCGACGTTCTTCGACGGCGGTAACATCATCCTCGGTGGCAGCGGCAGCGACCTTATCGAAGGTCGCGGTGGTGACGACATCATCGATGGTGACAAGTGGCTGAACGTGCGCATCAGCGTACGGGCGAACGCTGATGGAAGCGGCGCGGAAATCGCCACCTTCAACAGCATGGAACCACTGGTGCCGTTGATGCTCAATGGTACTTACAACCCGGGCCAGTTGGTCATCGTGCGGGAGATTCTGACCGGCACTGACAACTTCGACACCGCGGTGTATTCCGGTAATGCGTCGGAGTACAGCGTCACCCTCGACGGCAATGCCGTCATCGTGACCGACCTGGTGGCGGGCCGTGATGGCGTCGATCGCCTGACCGGCATCGAGCGTCTGCAGTTCGCTGACCAGGCACAGGCGTCCGGCGTCGGCACCGCGGTGAACAGCGGTCCTGTGGGGCGTCTGGCGATCCTTGATAATGCCACCGGTGCGCGTGAGGATACGCCTGTCGCCGGCCAGTTGTTGCGCGTCAGCGATCAGTCGATCCGCGATCTGGACAGCGTGAGTGCAACCAATCCGACCGGTGCGGTTACCGGGGCGGTGTCTTACTACTGGCAGGTCGAAAACGTTGCCGGTTCGGGCATCTATGAAGACATCACCTTTATCGCCGCCGGCGAGGCATCGCGGGCGATCGGTACCACCTATCTGGTGGCGGATGATGTCGCCGGTCTGAATATCCGTGTTCGGGCGGTGTATCAGGATGCCAAGGGTACGCTGGAGTTCGTCAGTTCGTCGGCGAACAACGCACCGACGGCAGGTCCGACCATCCTCGGGCTGGCGACGCAGAACCAGGTGTTGACCGCTGACCCGTCGACCATCATCGATGTCGATGGCCTGAGCAATCCGCAGTTCACCTTCCAGTGGCAGGTGACCAACGGCGTCAACTTCGTCAACATCGCCGGGGCCACCGGTAGCACGCTCACGCTTGCCCAGGCTCAGGTCGGTAATCAGGTGCGGGTGGTGGTCAGTTACGTCGATGACTTCGGTGTCGCCGAAAGCGTTGCGTCCGATGCCACGGCACCGGTGGTCAACGTCAACGATGCACCGACAGGCGCGTTGCTGATCAGCGATACCACACCGACTCAAGGGCAGGTGCTGACCGCACAGACGGCCGGGATTGCCGATCCGGATGGGCTGGGCACATTCAGCTACCAGTGGCAGCAAGGTACCGGGACTACCTTCACCAATATTGCCGGCGCGACCAACGCGACGTTCACCCCGGGTGCGGCGCAGATCAACCAGCAACTGCGGGTGATCGCGCGCTACACCGATGGCTTCGGCACGCTGGAGTCGGTGACCTCTGCGGCGACGGCGCTGGTCGTGCTGCTGGGTGCGGTGCAAACGGGTGACGCCCTGGCGAACACCCTCAACGGTACCGCAGGTAGCGATGTGCTGTTTGGCTTGGGCGGGAACGATACGCTCAACGGCCTGGGTGGTGTCGACCAGTTGTTTGGCGGCCTTGGCGATGACTCTCTGAGCGGCGGGGACGGCAACGACTTCCTCAATGGCGAGGAAGGCAATGACTTCCTTAACGGTGGTGCGGGTAATGACCTGATGCTGGGCGGTGTCGGCAACGACACCTACCGCGTCGACTCAGTCGGCGATGTGCTGATCGAGTTGACGGGTGAGGGGCAGGATTCGGTACAGACCTCGCTGGCCAGCTTCACTCTGGGCGCCAATGTCGAGCATCTGCTCTACCTTGGAGCCGCCAACTTCACCGGTAACGGCAATGCGCTGAACAACGTCATCACCGGTGGGGTGGGTAATGACATTCTCAACGGCGGTGACGGCAACGACACATTGATCGGTGGTGCCGGCAACGACGTCATCACTGGCGGTGCGGGTAATGACGCAATGGTCGGCGGAGCCGGCAATGATACCTTCCGCGTCGACTCGGTCGGGGACTTGGTGACCGAGGCAGCGGGTGAAGGTTCCGATTCCGTACAGACGACCCTTGCCAGTTACACACTGGGCGCCAATGTCGAGCACCTGCTCTACCTCGGAGCCGGCAACTTCACCGGTACCGGCAACGCGTTGAATAACGTCATCACCGGTGGGGTGGGTAATGACACCCTCAACGGCGGTGACGGCAACGACACATTGATGGGTGGCGCCGGCAACGACGTCCTCACGGGCGGTGCGGGTAATGACGCGATGGTCGGCGCAGCCGGCAACGATACCTTCCGCGTCGATTCAGCCGGGGACCTGGTGACCGAGACGACGGGTAACGGAGCGGACTCCGTACAAACGACGCTGAACAGCTACACGCTGGGTGCCAATGTCGAGCACATGCTCTTCACCGGAGTCGGCAACTTCGTCGGCAACGGCAACGCGCTGAACAACATCATTACCGGTGGGGCCGGTAATGACACGCTCAACGGCGGTGACGGCAACGACACATTGCTGGGTGGCCTCGGCAACGACGACATCGATGGTGGTGTGGGGGCTGACCGGTTGGAAGGCGGAGTTGGCAATGACACCTATCACGTCGATTCGGCCGCGGACGGGGTGATCGAATTGGCGGGTAGCGGAGAGGACTCCATCCAGACCTCGCTGTCCAGTTACACACTGGGCGCCAATACCGAGCATCTGCTCTACACCGGAGCCGGCAACTTCGTCGGCACCGGCAACGCGTCGAACAACGTCATTACCGGTGGAGCGGGCAATGACAACCTCAACGGTGCTGACGGCAACGACTTTATGCTGGGCGGCCTTGGCAACGACATCATCGATGGCGGTGCCGGCAACGACAGTATTACGGGTGGTGCCGGCAACGACACGATGAATGCCAGCAGTGGCGACGATGTCTTCGTGTTCGGACTGGCCTTCGGCAACGATCGGATCATCGGCTTTGATGCCAACGCGGCCGGAGGCCAGGATCTGCTCAATTTCGCCGCACTCAACATCACGGCTGCGACCTTCAACACCAGTGTCAATGTCGTCGATCTCGGTGCGGATACGTTGCTCAACTTCGGTGCCGGCTCTATCACCCTGGTAGGTGTGGCCGACCCGAACACCGTCTCGGCCGCAGACTTCATTCTGGCCTCTTGAGGTTCTGACAAACACTGTCGCAAGGAGCGTGGACCACGGAGGGGAGGGCAATGGATGCCCTCCCTTTTTTTTCCACTCAATGACCCATCGTGTATCGGGGTGCCAGCAGCGGACTGGAGCTCAACAAAGCAGGCTGGAACCGAGCTGCGAAATCAAAAAATGGAAAAGGGGAAACCTGGCCGTGAACATTTCAGCCATCTGCATCTTGAGCAGCCTACTGGTTTCGGTCGCGGCTTCTGCTACCGGGGCCGCTTCGGTCTTCGACCTGGACTTCACCAGGTCAGCCATGGAAACGCTGGAAAAACTGGATATCAACGACGCTTGCATTATCTCCGTATCAAGTCCTGCCGCGTTCACCTTCTGCCGAGAAGGATCGTCAACACTCTGGAAGTATCAGGTGCTGGATCTGGAGCAACAGGCGGCGATTCAAGTGGGGCAAAAGCGCACTTCGACGGACTATCAACGAATTACCGTTGTGCAATTCAATAGTGTTGCCTGCGAGCAGGATCGCCTTGCCGCATTGGCTAAACCGGCGATCAGGCGAGGACTAGCCCTTGGCCTGATCACCCTGTTTCTGTTGGTCGGCCTGCGGTATACCTACCGGGCAATCAGGCAGGGTTATTACGTACAGGCCGGTGTTGCGAAGCCCGGTTTGCAGCGATTGAGCGAATCCGGGGTACCGCAAAATTCAACGGTCATGGCGTTGTTCGCGTGGGGTATGGCGGCAGCTACGGCATTTGTGTACTTCGGCTTTTGAGTCTGAGGCGAACAGTATTCATCCATCAGGCGGTGTGAGTTCGCTGGCTTACACGCTTGAGCACCTGCAAGTAAGTGGGCGGTGGCGGCACGATGCCGCGCTGCCGCAAAAGAGCATGCAACTTCGGCAGGCGAAAATACGGCACCGATGCCATCAGATGGTGCTCGATGTGAAAATTGACCCGGATAGGCGCCACGCAAGCGCGGGCGATCAACCCGGCCTGTGTGGTTCGCGTATTGCGAACGACGTCCGTGCCTGATTCCAGGCAGGCATGTTCCGCCATGGAGCGAATGCGGATGAACAACGGGAACGGCGTGACATAGGCCAGCACCCACACGCCGTACAACCACGCCTGTCCACTGATCCAGAATGCGGCAAGGAGCAGGCCGTTGGTGAGCAGCATGCCGCTGGCATTTCTGAAGAAGGTCCGTGGGTAGTCCCACCAGCGACGACCTGCCTGCGGCAGGCGGCGGATATCACTGGTGAGCGACCACTGCAGCACGCCGGCATCCATCAGCACGCGTCCCGCCAGGAACTTGAGGCCGGTAATGCCTGAAAGATCACGCAGGCACTTGCGCATCAAGGAGCGGCGCGTCGTAGGCAATCCGGCAACCAGGCAGAGATCGGGATCGTCGACGGATGAGGTCCTGGCATGATGAGTCAGGTGATAGGGACGATATTTGCGCAGCTCGTTCCAGATCGGCCGGGCGCACAACCAATCGACCAGTACGTCATTGCACCATTTGCTCTTGAACAATGTCCCGTGCGCGGCGTCGTGCTGCAAAATGCCAAAGCACAACTGGCGTCCGGCAATTATCACGACAGCCACGATCAGGGCGAGACTGAATCCCCACCAGGGCAAGAGTTCGCGGGCCCAGGCCAGGCCTGTAAAGGTCAAGGCCAACACACCCCAGGTAGACACCACCGCCCAGGCACCCCAGAGGTCTGAGCGTTCGCTGAAGGATTTGATTTCGTCGCGGCTGAGAATATCGCTGATTTTGGTTTTGTTATGCATGTCTATCCTCGACATCAAGGGCCAGGTACCGGTCCGGGTGATGAGTCAGTTGAGTCTTCAGGGCTGTTGCAGAAAGGTGCGCCAGATCTGGTGGCCGCGATCCACGAAACGCTGGGTGCAGGCAAAGAACTCCGTGCGCAGCGCCACATCGACCATAGGTTCCGGTAGCAGGGGATCGAAGACGATCTGGCGGATGCCTTCGCGGCCGAGGATGAAAGATTCGCGTGCGGCCATGTCCGGTTTCAGTTGCCCGGCGCGCAGCGTCCAGCTTTCCAATTGCTCGCAATGGCGACGGTAGCTGTCGTCGAGCAACTCCCCCTTCCACAGGTTTTGTATTCGCTGCGCCTGCGCCTCTTCGAAGTCCAGGGCCTGGAAAACCAGTGCGGCCGGTTCCAGGCCGAGTTCGATCAAACGTCGACGCAACGACTCGATATCAGGTGAGATATTGTTCGGGCGCACGTACAGGTCTTTGTCCAGCTCCGCGAAACCCAGCATGTGCAGGGCACGTTCACGCTGGCGCAAGATATTGCGATCACTGCGCCCCAGGGCGTTGCACGCCACCATCAGATAACTGCCGTCCCACGGCCGCAGATGCTGCTCCACGTTGCGCCACTCGAACAACTGCGCCGAGATGTCCCGGGCCTGCGGCCCTAGCTGATAACTTCCTCGGCCCGCACCTTCCAGCAATGCTTCGATGGTGAGGCGCGCCAAGGTGACCCGGACGTTGTTTTCACTGATGCCGAATAGCTCGCAGGCGACGATGGCTTCCCTGACCTGCAAGGGAACGCCGTTTTTAGCGACCAGCAGTTCGAGCACCAGGCTTTTTACGCAAGGTTTCATTGTCTTTCCAGATCATTACAGATTGCGAATAAATCTATCGTGCTGTGTAATATTACACAATGGTAAGTTAATTCATTTTTGTTGTAATTATCAGGTTGACGGCCTTATGTCATGCGCTCGCCTGGAAAACGCCTTCGCCGGCAAGCCGGCTCCCACAGGGTTTTGCGTCGCTCACAAAACGCGGGTGAATAGGCGTTCTTTGTGGGAGCTGGCTTGCCAGCGAAGACGGCCTCGGGTCATGCACCGGCCTGGAAAACGCCTTCGCCGGCAAGCCGGCTCCCACAGGTTTTGCGTCGCTCACAAAACGAGGGTGAATAGGCGTTCTTTGTGGGAGCTGGCTTGCCAGCGAAGACGGCCTCGGGACATGCACCGGCCTGGAAAACGCCTTCGCCGGCAAGCCGGCTCCCACAGGTTTTGCGTCGCTCACAAAACGAGGGTGAATAGGCGTTCTTTGTGGGAGCTGGCTTGCCAGCGAAGACGGCCTCGGGTCATGCACCGGCCTGGAAAACGCCTTCGCCGGCAAGCCGGCTCCCACAGGTTTTGCGTCGCTCACAAAACGCGGGTGAATAGGCGTTCTCTGTGGGAGCTGGCTTGCCAGCGAAGACGGCCTCGGGTCATGCACCGGCCTGGAAAACGCCTTCGCCGGCAAGCCGGCTCCCACAGGGTTTTGCGTCGCTCACAAAACGCGGGTGAATAGGCGTTCTCTGTGGGAGCTGGCTTGCCCGCGAAGACGGCCTCGCGTCATGCACCGGCCTGGAAAACGCCTTCGCCGGCAAGCCGGCTCCCACAGGGTTTTGCGTCGCTCACAAAACGCGGGTGAATAGGCGTTCTCTGTGGGAGCTGGCTTGCCAGCGAAGACGGCCTCGGGTCATGCACCGGCCTGGAAAACGCCTTCGCCGGCAAGCCGGCTCCCACAGGGTTTTGCGTCGCTCACAAAACGCGGGTGAATAGGCGTTCTCTGTGGGAGCTGGCTTGCCCGCGAAGACGGCCTCGCGTCATGCACCGGCCTGGAAAACGCCTTCGCCGGCAAGCCGGCTCCCACAGGGTTTTGCGTCGCTCACAAAACGCGGGTGAATAGGCGTTCTTTGTGGGAGCTGGCTTGCCAGCGAAGACGGCCTCGCGTCATGCACCGGCCTGGAAAACGCCTTCGCCGGCAAGCCGGCTCCCACAGGGTTTTGCGTCGCTCACAAAACGCGGGTGAATAGGCGTTCTCTGTGGGAGCTGGCTTGCCAGCGAAGACGGCCTCGCGTCATGCACCGGCCTGGAAAACGCCTTCGCCGGCAAGCCGGCTCACACAGGGTATTGCGTCGCTCACAAAACGCGGGTGAATAGGCGTTCTTTGTGGGAGCTGGCTTGCCAGCGAAGACGGCCTCGGGTCATGCACCGGCCTGGAAAACGCCTTCGCCGGCAAGCCGGCTCCCACAGGGTTTTGCGTCGCTCACAAAACGCGGGTGAATAAGCGTTCTTTGTGGGAGCTGGCTTGCCAGCGAAGACGGCCTCGCGTCATGCACCGGCCTGGAAAACGCCTTCGCCGGCAAGCCGGCTCCCACAGGTTTTGCGTCGCTCACAAAACGAGGGTGAATACGCGTTCTCTGTGGGAGCTGGCTTGCCAGCGAAGACGGCCTCGGGTCATGCACCGGCCTGGAAAACGCCTTCGCCGGCAAGCCGGCTCCCACAGGGTTTTGCGTCGCTCACAAAACGAGGGTGAATAGGCGTTCTCTGTGGGAGCTGGCTTGCCAGCGAAGACGGCCTCGCGTCATGCACCGGCCTGGAAAACGCCTTCGCCGGCAAGCCGGCTCACACAGGGTATTGCGTCGCTCACAAAACGCGGGTGAATAGGCGTTCTTTGTGGGAGCTGGCTTGCCAGCGAAGACGGCCTCGGGTCATGCACCGGCCTGGAAAACGCCTTCGCCGGCAAGCCGGCTCCCACAGGGTTTTGCGTCGCTCACAAAACGCGGGTGAATAGGCGTTCTTTGTGGGAGCTGGCTTGCCAGCGAAGACGGCCTCGGGTCATGCACCGGCCTGGAAAACGCCTTCGCCGGCAAGCCGGCTCACACAGGGTATTGCGTCGCTCACAAAACGCGGGTGAATAGGCGTTCTTTGTGGGAGCTGGCTTGCCAGCGAAGACGGCCTCGCGTCATGCACCGGCCTGGAAAACGCCTTCGCCGGCAAGCCGGCTCCCACAGGGTTTTGCGTCGCTCACAAAACGCGGGTGAATAGGCGTTCTTTGTGGGAGCTGGCTTGCCAGCGAAGACGGCCTCGCGTCATGCACCGGCCTGGAAAACGCCTTCGCCGGCAAGCCGGCTCCCACAGGGTTTTGCGTCGCTCACAAAACGAGGGTGAATAGGCGTTCTTTGTGGGAGCTGGCTTGCCAGCGAAGACGGCCTCGCGTCATGCACCGGCCTGGAAAACGCCTTCGCCGGCAAGCCGGCTCCCACAGGGTATTGCGTCGCTCACAAAACGCGGGTGAATAGGCGTTCTTTGTGGGAGCTGGCTTGCCAGCGAAGACGGCCTCGCGTCATGCACCGGCCTGGAAAACGCCTTCGCCGGCAAGCCGGCTCCCACAGGGTTTTGCGTCGCTCACAAAACGCGGGTGAATAG
The DNA here is from genome assembly GCF_053628995.1 of Pseudomonas sp. AP3_22 TE3818. Lineage (NCBI taxonomy): Bacteria > Pseudomonadati > Pseudomonadota > Gammaproteobacteria > Pseudomonadales > Pseudomonadaceae > Pseudomonas > Pseudomonas sp. AP3_22 TE3818. Next base: position 2,294,868 of record NZ_JBRJHL010000001.1, read on the forward strand.
GCGTTCTTTGTGGGAGCTGGCTTGCCAGCGAAGACGGCCTCGGGTCATGCACCGGCCTGGAAAACGCCTTCGCCGGCAAGCCGGCTCCCACAGGGTTTTGCGTCGCTCACAAAACGAGGGTGAATAGGCGTTCTCTGTGGGAGCTGGCTTGCCAGCGAAGACGGCCTCGGGTCATGCACCGGCCTGGAAAACGCCTTCGCTGGCAAGCCGGCTCACACAGGGTTTTGCGTCGCTCACAAAACGAGGGTGAATAGGCGTTCTCTGTGGGAGCTGGCTTGCCAGCGAAGATACCTTGGGTTGCTTGATCAATGGCCGTTTACCGCTCCAGGCGTGGCCACTACCCACCCTGTGGCAGCACCCGGGCATTATTCCCCGAGCCTTCGATGTAAACGTTCATGCCTTTGCTCAGGGCCGGATTGATCGGCTGGGTGATCGATACCAGCACGCCACTTTTCACCCGCACGATGACCTGCTGCGCCGCTACCGGTTGGTCATACTTTTTCTTCTCTGCATAATTGCCGCCCACCGCACCGGCGAGTGCGCCGGCGACCATGGCGACGTCGCGTCCGGTGCCACTGCCGATCAGGCTGCCGATGCCGAGACCGCCGAGGCCTCCGAGTACGGCGCCCACGCCACTGTCGTGATTGGTCTGCATCTGCGTCAGCGATATCTGCTCGATCTTGCCCGAGCGAATCTCCATTTCACCAGCACCGCCATCGTTCGATCCCACGGCGGAACAAGCACTGATCAAGACAGTCGCCAACGTGACCGTCAGCCAGGACAGGATTGCTTTCATTGCTGTGCACCTCGTCATTGGTATTTGATGGCAATGCCTTTGAGCTTGCGACCCTGGATCGTATCGATGTCGCGGTTCCACAGAGGACCGGTCACGTAAGCGGCGACGGGTTGGATCCGGTCGTAAACCACCACCACCGCGTCTGCACCCAGTTTGGCGCCTTCTTCACGCAGCTTCTGTTCGACCTGGGTAATGGGGGGCGCCGGGTCGACACTGGCATCGATCAGGATTTCGCCCAAACGCACACTGGGTCGCGTCGGTTCCGTGCGTAGTATCTGGACTTCGCTGGGCAGGGTCGGGGCAGGGTGCTCGACCCCCACGTAGGCGGTCGTCTGGGCATCCACCGTTGCGCAAGCGCTTAACGCAAGCGCGCTGGCAATGAGCGCTGCGACGATTAAAGGTCTGTGCAGATTTGTGAGTTGAAGCAATGCATGGGAAGCCATGTCAGCTATTCCTCTACCGGGAAGAGATTCAACTGCGGATGAATGCCCAGAGATCGACGTTCAACTTGTCGATCGCCGCCTTGAAGTCCTGGGCGGTGATTTTCTGGGTTTCGTTGGACAGCTGCTTGCCGAACACCTTGCGCACAACCCTGACCACGGTCTGGTTGTCTTTCGCGTCGACGAGCTCGGCCTCGATATACAGCTCGGTGTCCTGATCGCGGTGACCGGTGGCCGCCTGTGTCGCCCCGACGACAGCGGCGACGGGCACCACTTCATACCATTTCATGCCTTCGTTGGAGGCGCTCACGCCGGTAATCGCGGCGCGCAGGATCAAGGTTTTCGAACCCCTTGGCGCGGCACCCGTGTGGTGGACCATCCGGTATTTCTGCCCCAGCGTCGCCTTGACCCTGTTGGACATGTAGTCCCGGATGTCATCGAGTGTCTGCTGGTTGACCCGCTCATTGGGCTTGGGCGCCGGATACAGTTCCAGTCGCTCGAACGCTACCGTGTCATAGGCATTAGGGTTCCATGACGGGCTCACCCAGCGCATCGCCGTGCCGCCGCTGGGCGTGGTGACCTCCTGCAGATTGTCGTAGTTGGACAGGTAGCCGGAGTACTGCGTCTGTTCAGTGACTTTGGAGGTGCAACCGCCGAGCAGAAGCCCGGCCATGGCGGCACCGACAAGCAGGTTTCGGGACAGATTCATGATGCTGTGTGCTCCTTGGATGAAGTCGCTTTTGGGTGGCAAGACACTTCCCGCACTGCGACATCGCCGAACTCCGACCGTAAAGGCAGGCAGTGCACCTATTCTGGTTTGCATGGATTAAATCCCGGCAAATGTGCATTTTCGAATAAGGGTGAATTAACCAACGTCGAGAAACCTGAATTACGTTCAACCGGCCTGGTGGGGTCACATATAAGTGGTAGTTCATATTCTCGATATTGGAAGGAGCAACTTATGAATAGCGCCATCCTTGCTCGTTATTGTTTATTCAGGGGCGCGAAGTAGAACGCCAAAGCGCTTCACCCCGGGGCAGGGTGAAGCGCAGCCCTGGTGGATTACTGGAGGGTGCCTGGCAGTAGTTCAAAGGTCGGGGTAAACGGGGTGATCGCCGCCATTAACACTTCGAACGGTTTGCGGTTGCCTTCGAAAGTGGCCTTGCCGGTTGCGACGAGTTGCTCAAATCCGGTCTTGCGGGCCATCACGCCTTCCAGATCAGCACGGTCAAGGGTGATGGTGAGGTCGGCATTGCTGGCTTGCTGCCCCTTGATACTGGTCAATGTCGAGTTGCTCAACTCCACCACGAACTGCTCGCCGTTATCGGGCGTCTTGAGATTGAAGATGAAGTGTTGATCGGCGACTTTGCTGCCATCGAGGGCGATGCCCAGGTATTCGAGCCATAACTCTGTGCTCATGCCGCGGATCATGTCGGGTCCGCCGGTTTTTGGCGGCAGTCCCTTGGGCATGCCATGGCGCAGTTCATACGCGGCCGAGAGGAAACTGTTGCGCACGCCGGCACTTTCCTTCTGATAACCGACTTGCTCATAGACATCCGCGAGCAAGTCCTTGGCCTTGCTGTTCTGCGGTTCGGCATACACCAGCTTGTTGAGGATTTCATAGGCTTCGCGGTACTTGCCCTGGTCGAACAAGGATTGCCCCTTGGCCATGATCTTGTCGGCGCCGCCCATCATTTCCACATACAAGGGTGCCGAATCCTTCGGCGACAACGGCATCAGCGTCGCCGGATTGGCATCCCAGTAACCCAGGTAACGGTTGATCACGGCGCGACTGTTGTGCTCTTCCGAGCCGTGGTAGCTATGGGTCGCCCAGTTGTTTTTCAGGCTTTCGGGCAATTTGTAGACGTTTTGAATCTCGTTGATGGTGACGCCCTGGTTGGCGGCATGCAGCACGGCGTTGTTCAGGTTGGCATAGGCATCGCGTTGCGCGCGCATCACATCCTGAATCCGCTCATTGCCCCAGCGTGGCCAACTGTGGGAGGCGAACATGACGTCTGCCGTTTGACCGTAACGATACAGGGCATTGTTGATGTTCTTCGACCAGACCAGCGGGTCGCGGACGAGGGCGCCGCGCAGGGTATAGATGTTATGAATGGTGCCGGTGATGTTTTCGGCGGCCCAGAACGCCTTGAACTGTGGGAACCAGGTATTCATCTCCGCAGGCGCTTCAGTGCCGGGCGTACTCTGGAACTCCATTTCGATACCGTCGATGGTCAGGGTTTCGAAATCTTTGGCAATGTAACGGTTGGGCTCGATCAGCCCCATGTTGCCAATCGAAGCATTTTTACCAATGGCCATGTCGACATGACCGTACGGGCTGTGGGGCAACAGCACGCCATATTGCAAGAACGCCCGCCGGTTCATGGCGTTGCCGGCGTAGACGTTTTCAGCCACGGCGTGCTCCATGAAGCCTTGCGGCGCAATCAGCGGGATCTTGCCGCTGCGGACATCGGCCTCGTCCACCACGCCGCGGATTCCGCCAAAGTGATCGGCATGGGAGTGGGAGATCACCACCGCCACGACCGGGCGCTTGCCCAGTTTTTCGTTGATGAAGTCCAGGGCGGCCCTGGCGGTCTCCTTCGACAGCAGCGTGTCGAAGACAATCCAGCCGGTGTCGCCCTTGATGAACGTGATATTGGCCAGGTCAAACCCGCGCACCTGGTAAATCCTTTCCGGAACGACTTCATAGAGGCCATAGGCCGTGTTGAGCACCGCCTGACGCTGCAGCGACGGATTGATGCTGTCGTAATCCTTGCCTTCATTCAGGAAGTTGTAGCTCCCCATGTTCCACGCGACGTTCCCGGCGTCGGCCATGATCTTCTTGTAGGGCGGTGCGGCGATGAAGCCTTTTTTCGCTTCTTCAAGGTCGCGCTTGTCTGCAAAGGGGAGTGTCTTGCGCACAGTGTTCTGCATATCGACCGTGTAGGACGAAGGCGCCTTGCCCTTGCTGTCGAAGTGCACGTTTTGCGATAGAGCCGGATCGGAAGCTGCGCCGTTTACATCGGCAGCGAAAACGCAAGGGCTGATGCCACCGCCCAGTGTGATCGCCAGTGCCAGATGGAGGGTCTTGTTGTACATGAAAGGTTCCTGCGCCAGATGAAATGTCCAAGGGCGCCAAGGCAACGCAAGTGTTCTGCGTTCTCGGCTTGACCCGTCGAACCATGAATAGCATATTGAGTCAATTCCGAAAAATTCCGTTTTAAAGACATTCGATAACATAAAGGTTATGAGGTGACGCCGAACCGTCTACGTCAGTTTTTGGCATTGATCGAGCACGCACACTTTGGCCGGGCGGCAAAGGCTCTGGGTGTTTCCCAGCCGGCGCTGAGCAAAAGCATCCAGTTGCTGGAGCGCGAACTGGGGGTCACGTTGTTCGATCGACGCACCGACGGCGTTGTATTGACTGCATTTGGTCATTTGCTTCGGGAGAAGAGTCGGCGCCTGTTGGTGGCCGAGCAGGATCTGCGGCGTGACATCGCCTTGCTGGCGGGCGGGGATATCGGCGCACTGAAAGTCGCTTTCGGTCCTTACCCCAGCATTATCAGCGGCTACGCCGGCATCGCGCGGATGCATGCCCGGCACCCGCAAATCAGGGTGACGGCACATGTGGCCGGGTGGCGCGAGGTGGCTCACCAGGTCACAACCGGCGTGGTGGATCTGGGCATCGCTGAAATCAGCACGTTGCAAGGCCGGGAAGAACTCACCTGCGAGCTGTTGGGGGAGCATGAAGGCCGCTTGTTCTGCCGCCCGGACCATCCGCTGCTTGCGCAAAACCGTTCCCTGACGCTGGCACAAACACTCGATTACCCCTGGGTGGCTTCGCGCATTCCCTTGCGGTTGGCGACCCACTTGCTTCCGGCAACACTGGGCTGTGCCGGTGCCTATGATGCGCTGACCGGAGACTTCGTACCGGCCATCGAAATTGATGTCCCCATGCAAATCGTGAAGTTCGTCGAGAACAGCAACGCCCTGGCGCTGGGGAATCTGTCGACGTTCGAGCGCGAATTGTCGGCGGGAGAAATCGCGTCGTTACCCGTTCAGGACCTCGCACTGCGTACCCGGTACGGCTTCATTTACCTCAAGGAACGTTCGCTGCCACCCGCGGTAGAGGTGTTCATGAAAGAAGTGAGGGCAGTGGAGGCCGACGTTTGCCAGCGCGAAAGTCTGTTGGTCAAGATCATGGGGGCGTGAAAGCCAGGGGCAGATGGCAATGACAGCGGTTCTTCTATTTTTTGCCTGATCGCCGGGTGACAGGTACGAAGTTGTCCAATGCGGATTTATTGAGGTACAGCCCATTTATTAATGAGCTATACCCAATGTTCCCCCATGCACTTCTTCCACTTTTGGAGGTTGTTATGAATGCCCGCATCGTTCCACTCGCGCTACTCATGGCAGGTCTCTTCGGTTGCAGCACGGCTTCAAACCATTCAATGAATCTGCCTCTGGCTGCCACCCACAGAAATGCGGGCCAGACGGGTAACGCCACATTGACGGCCGAAGGCAACCAGACCAATTTTGATTTCTATATCACTGGCGTTCCGACCGGAACCCTCCTGCCGCCGCGCATTTACACCTTCATCAACAAAGGCAGCTGTCAGCAACCCGGACCTGTCGCCTATGCAATGAACGATAAGGTCAATACAAAAAATGAAGCCGGGTCCAATGGTTGGAGTTTTTACCGTAATGCGCCTATCGCAACGTCAGAGTTGCTTTCCGGAAAATATTCCATCGTCGTGCGTACATCACCCGAAGATGGCAGCGTCGATATTTTCTGCGGCGATGTCGCGCAGGCAAAGCGCTGAAATGAGGTGATCCAAGGAGGGCGGCCTTGTGGCCGACTCCTTGTAAATGCGCGTCTATACTCACCATCCGGTTAGTGGTAGGGCTGAATTCTGGGTATGCAAATGACTGGAGCCAAACACCATTGCGGTCAAAGCTCAACATATTTAAGGAAGCCGCCCCCGTGACGGATGACCGTCAGTATTAAGGATGGGGCAGTTGAAGTTTTTGAGCCTTGAGAGATGAGAGCACGACGTATCCGAGATGGGTAGTTATGTGAATCAACTGGAAGAGGATCAAGTTCATGAAACTGAGAAAACTTGTACTGACGGGATTGGCGTTAAGCAGTCTTGCCGGTGCAGCCAGCCTGTCGACAGTGACTCAAGCGGCCGACAAGAAACCCAACATCATGTTCATCATGGCCGATGACATCGGCTGGATGCAGCCGAGCATCTATCACCAGGGCCTGGCGGTGGGTGAAACGCCGAATATCGATCGCATCGCCCAGGAAGGCGCGAAATTCATGACCTACTACGCCGAGCAGAGTTGTACGGCGGGGCGCAACGCTTTTTTTACCGGGATGCACCCGCTGCGAACCGGCATGATCCCACCGCAATTGCCCGGCAGCCCGTCATGGCTGCGCCCTGGTACCCCCGCACTGTCCAAGTTCCTGCTGGATCTGGGCTATAACACGGGCGAATTTGGCAAGAACCACCTGGGTGACAATTTTGAGGCACTGCCGACTTCCCATGGCTTCCAGGAGTTCTGGGGTTACCTCTATCACCTCGACGCGATGCAAGGCGTGAGCTTTGTCGACATCAACAAGACGCCGCAGGTGCAGGGCATCGCCCCACCCTGCAAGGCCACACCGATCAACGGGCTGCCGGACGTGCCCGGCGCCATCGATCCGCGGGAAGGTACCTGCCTGACGCCACCTCGTCCGGTCATGTCCTGCGTCTCCAGCGACGGTACGCAGAAGAACACCACGTGCAAGGACGAAGGGCCGCTGACGCTGGAACGCTCGAAGTCCGTGGATGAAGAAATCTCCGCCAAGGTCATCGACTTCCTCGACCGCAACGATCCGAAGAAGACCAGTAAACCCTTCTTCGTCTGGTACAACCCGGCACGCATGCACATCACCACGGTACTGCCACCCAAGTATGACGCCATGGTCGGTGAGCCCGGCGGAAAAGACTGGGGCACCAACGAAGCAGGCATGAAACAACTGGACGACAACATTGGTTATGTCCTGAAGAAACTCGAGGACATGGGCCAACTGGACAACACCATAGTCGTCTTCACCACCGACAACGGTGCGGAAACCATTACCTTCCCCGACGGCGGTACGACCCCGTTCAAGGGCGGCAAGCTGACCACCTGGGAAGGTGGCATGCGCGCTCCGCTGGTCATCCGCTGGCCTGGGGTGATCAAGCCAGGCACGGTCCTGACCGACATCTTTGCCTCACTCGACTGGGTGCCGACACTGGTCAGTATCGCTGGCGGCAAGAAGGGCACTGAGCTGAACGAGCAGATCATGGCGGGCAATTACCCCGGCATCGTCAAGACCAAGCTCGATGGCGTGGATCAGACGGACTACCTGACCGGCAAGTCCGACAAGTCGGCGCGCGATACCTTCTTCTACTACACCGGCTCGCAACCTTCGGCGGTGCGCTACAAGAACTGGAAGATGTACTACACCATGGTGCCGGATACCGCGACGGGCGGGTTGTATGGCGCGACCACTTTCCACTGGACCCAACTGCTCAATCTCAAGCGCGACCCTTTTGAAACAACGGTCGGTGCCGACGCCAAGTCCATCACCGGCTATGGCGGTGCCTTGGGCTCACCGGGTAACGCCTATGTCTACAACTGGAACATGCTGCCGATCGGACAGTTGCTCTGGGAGAAGGAGCTGATGTCGTACAAGGATTTCCCACCCATGCAGGCGCCGGAAACCTACAACCTGGACGGCATTCTCAAAGCCATGCGGCAGAGTGGTCATAACGGGCACGATTAAACAGGCGTAAGGCCGACCAGTTAAGCGTGAGAAAACGGCAATCACTGTAGGAGCCGGCTTGCTGGCGATAGCGCTTGATCAGACGACAATTGTGTCGACTGTACCTGCGTAATCGCCAGCAAGCCGGCTCCTACAGGTTTATCTCCTTAACTGACATTCCCCAAACAGGCGCCCGTTTTTTTGCGGGAGAGCTTTCACTCCTACTTTGTTACACCGTTGAGTAGCACCCCATACGACTGCAGAAACTCCACCGTCCCGTGAAAGATCAGCCCCACGCCCATCGCCGAAACGAAGAAACCGACGATGCGGGTCGCGGCATCGATGCCTTGCGGGCCAATCTTCTTGAGGATGTTGTTGGCGTAGGCCAAAGAGAGGTAAGTGACCAGCATGGTGGCGCAGATCGCCAGCGCCACGACGGCGAAGGACAGCACGGCGCGGTCGGAGTCCTTGATGGTGCTGGTCAGGCCAATCACCGTGGCAATGGCGCCGGGGCCGAACATGATCGGCATGGCCATGGGGATGAAAGATACGTCCTCGTCACCTTTGCCACCGCTTGGAATCAGGCTGCTGTCGGGCGAGGGCGCAAAAAGCTCGAACCCGATTCGCATCAGGATCACCCCGCCGACCACCCGAATCATACTCAGCGGAACTTCAAACAAACGCAGCAGCAGGTTGCCGAAAATCAAAAAGAAAAACATCAACAGCAGCGCATAAAGGCAGGCCTTGCGCGCCACCCGCCGCTGTTCGGCGGCATCCTTGTCTTGCAACAGACCCAGGAACACCGGGATGGCTTCCAGAGGATTGATGATTGCCAGCAGGGTAGTGAACATGCCGAAGAACAGGGTGAAGTAGGCGTTCATGGATGATCTGCCCAAACGGGTGGTTGACCCAGTTACCTTAGCTGATCAGGAACAAATCACCTCAAACCACTGCCGCACTGTTCGGAACCTGTGTACCGAAACCGCTGACCTCCGGCAGCAACGCCGAAGGTCTATTCGACAGCAGGATCACCCACTCGTGGACACCCAGTGCGCCGCGCGTTCGGCGATCATGATTGAAGCGGCGTTGGTGTTGCCGCCCACCAGCGTCGGCATGATCGAGGCATCCACCACCCGCAGCCCCTCGATGCCATGCACGCGCAATTGGCTGTCCACCACGGCATGCTCGTCGTTGCCCATCTTGCAGGTACCGACCGGGTGATAAATGGTGTCGGTACGCTGGCGCAACAGCTCGATCAGCTGTTCATCACCGTACAGGCCCTCGCTGAACATATCCTTCAAGCCATAACGCGCCATCGGTGCTTGTTGAATGATGTTCCGGGTCATGCGGTAGCCCGTGAGCAGGGTCTCGACATCGTCGTCATGCCCGAGAATGTTCGGGTCGATGCGCGGCGGGGCGCTCGGGTCGTTTGATTGCAAGCCGACGCTGCCGATGCTCTTGGGCCGTAACACGCAGACGTGGCAACTGAAGCCGTGGCCCCAGTGCAGCTTGCGGTTGTGGTCGTCGATCATCGCGATCACCGAATGCAGCTGGATATCCGGGCGTGCAAGTGTGGCATCGGTTTTCAGGAAGCCGCCACCTTCGGCGAAGTTGCTCACAAAAGGGCCGCGCCGATGACGGGCATAATCGATCAAGGCCTTGCCCATCTTCACGCTGCCGCGCAGTGAGACACCCATCAATGACGTATCCTGGCTCCTGTAGCTGAGCACGACATCCGGATGGTCCTGCAGGTTTTGCCCCACACCGGGCAGTTCGTGCTGCACCGTGATGCCTTGGGGGTTGAGTTCCTCTTGCGGGCCAATCCCCGAGAGCATCAGCAATTGTGGGCTGCCGAAACAACCGGCACTGAGCAGGACTTCCCGGCGTGCTTTGATGGTCTGGCGATTGCCCTTGAGGCGCAGCTCGACACCGACGGCTTTTTTGCCTTCGAGCACAATGCGTTCGGCCGCGGCCGACGTCAGCACCGTGAGGTTCTTGCGCAGGTGTCGAACCGGTTTGAGGAACGCGGTGGCCGTGCTCCAGCGCCGACCGTTGCGGATCGTCACGTCGAACTGGCCAACGCCTTCCTGGTCGACGCCATTGAAATCGGGATTGTGGCGGTGTCCGGCCATCTGCCCCGCCTCGATGAACGCTTGCGTGACGGGATGCATCGGGTTCCTGCCGACATAGAGTTCGCCTTGCGCCCCGTGGTAGTCGCATGCGCCGCGGTGGCTCATTTCACTCTTGCGAAAGTACGGCAGTACATCGGCGAACGACCAGCCGGGATTGCCCAGCGCCTGCCAATCATCGAAGTCACTGTGGTGGCCACGGATGTACACCATGCCGTTGATCGAGCTGCTTCCGCCCAGTACCTTGCCGCGTGGCTGGTAGCCGCGACGTCCGTTCAAACCGGGCTGCGGTACTGTGTGAAATGCCCAATTGACGTGTCGGCTCGGCAGGATCGCCGCGACGCCCACCGGGGCATGGATCAATGGCGAGCGGTCTTCCGGACCGGCCTCCAGCAAACATACCGTGATATCGGGATTTGCACTCAAGCGGTTGGCCAGGACACAGCCGGCTGAACCGGCACCAATGATTACGTAGTCGAATTCCATCACACAATGATCCCGAGCGAGCGAACAGGGGCTGCTTCACCAGGAAGCAACAAAGGTACCTGGGACCGATTGTTGGCTGAAGGCGGTAGAAAATTATTGACCTCTCATGCCAATTATTTGATCTTTGACGACATGACTACATTGATCAGATCAAGCTCGTTGACCGGATTCCGTGAGGTGGCAAGCCAGCTCGGCGGGCAAGCCGACCTCATGCTCGAGCGCTTCCGCATCCATCCGGACGTGCTGATGGACGAGGAGGCACGGGTACCGTTGCGTTCGCTGGTCGGGCTGCTGGAGTTTGCCGCACGAGAGCTGGATTGCCCTGATTTTGGCCTGCGCATGGCCGAGTACCAGGACTTGCACGTCTTGGGGCCGATTGCGGTCATCGCTCGAACGTGCGCAACGGCGGGGGAGGCGTTGGAGCAGATCATCCGTTTTATCGGCTACCACAGCCCGGGCATCCAGCTTGATCTGGACCTCAGCGAGAAGCAGGCGCCGCGTCTGTTGATCGACATCCGCCTGACCGGACCGACCCCGCGACGGCAAATGGTGGAGCTGGCAATGGGGGTGGCGCATAACGGTATGAAGTTGCTGTATGGCGACAACTTCGTTGCCCAGGCCGTACTGTTTTCCGCCAATCACTCAGTGGCTCAGGCACGGTACCGGCGCTATTTCAAAACCGCGGTGTGCACCGGTCAATCCTGCAACGCCCTGGTACTTCGTGACGAACAACTCAATCAGCGGATTGAACAGCAAGCGCCCTACCTGCATCGCGCACTGGAACAGTATTTCCAGCAGTTCGACTTGCAAGCGACGTCGGATGTCGTCAGTCAGGTCGAGCGCCTGGTCTTGCGCATGATGCCGATACAGCGTTGCCGTTTGCCATTGATTGCCGAGCAACTGGGCATGCACGTGCGTATGTTGCAGCGAAGGCTGGCCGAGCAGGGGCGAAGCTTCGATGAAATCGTCGAGAGCCTGCGGCGTGACCGTGCCGACCACTATCTGGCGGAGCGGCACATGCCGATGTCCCAGGTTGCCGGTCTGCTCGGCTATAGCGAACAGAGCGTGTTCAATCGCGCTTGCCAGCGCTGGTTTTCCATGTCGCCGGGAGCCAGGCGCCGTCAGTTGTTCGCATGAAAGGTTATCGATCTTCGCGCGGGACCTGATGGCTGGCGACATCGAGACCGTCGCCGAAATGGCCGCTTTTGCGAATCACAGCCTTTAACCAGCGCCGCAGCCGCAAGACTTTGGGAGACATCTCATTGCCATTGAGACACAGCAGGCGGTAGGCAGACACTCGCTCCAGCCTCTCCTTGAAAGGCAGGACCAATTGGCCATTCTTCAGGTGCTTTTCGATAAGCCCCAGCGGAGCCATCATCAATCCGTGACCGTCAATGGCCGCCTGCAGGCCATCACTCAGATTTTCAAAAAGCAGCTCACGCTGTGGCGGGATATCCATGCGTCCGGCGGCTTGATTCCAAAGCGTCCAGACCCCAGGCGCCTGGGCTAGCGCAATGCGAGGGATATTCTCGATACGTTCCCCGGCAACAAGCCTTGCCGCTATTTGCGGTGCACAGACAGGCGCACCGGATACATCTGCCAGTTTTTCGGAAAATACGTTGAATCGGGTTTGCGTGGTGTGGCGAATGGCGATGTCCAGCTCGCGGGCTTCCAGATCGGCCACTCTGGATGAAAACTCCATATGCACGGTGATATCCGGGTTCTCACGTTCGAACTGCGCCATGCCCGCACTCAGGTAGGTCGCCGCGAAACTGGGCGCCACACTGATGCGTAAAGGGCTGGTGTCACTGGCTTGTTTGACCGCCTGAAGCCCGATAGAGATTTCGGCCAACCCCCGGCTGACGTGCAGCTGCAGCTTGCGACCGCTTTCGGTCAATTCGATTTGCCGATTGCGTCGAACAAAAAGTGCCACACCCAATACGCCTTCCAGCCTTCGAACCTGGTGACTGATTGCCGAAGGCGTCAGGTGCAGGAACGTCGCGGCCTCTTGAAAGGAGCCCAGCCGCGCAGCGGCTTCAAAGGCATTGAGCGCGGGCAGTTGTCGCACGCTCTCCGCAGGGATGAGGATCTTCTTTTCACGTGACATTTTGTCATCCAAGTAAAACCAATGTCGTTTGTCGAGCTCACGACCCCGCTCGTACTGTTGTTCACGAGATCGATGATCCGAGGCGCTCCCATGTGGCCCGGAACACGCCATGACCAATACCACGAGCGGGGTAGATACATGAATTCATTTCTGTTGCAAAGGCCGTTGGAAGTGCCAGCCGGGTCCTTCGCCGGGCTATTCCTGGAACGAATCCAACGCTACGCAGACAACCCGGCGCTGATCGACGGGCTGAGCGGTGAACAGCTGACCTATGCCGAACTGTCCCGGCATGTGCGTGTGCTTGCCGGCAACCTGATAGAGCGCGGTCTGGAGCCAGGGGAGGTCACCGCCATCATCGCGCCGAACAGCATTTGGTTCCCGGTGGCTCTGTACGGTATAGCCTTCGCCGGCGGTGTGTACTCCACACTCAATCCCATGTCCTCACCGGAGGACGTGCGAGAACTCCTCAAGCTGGTTGGGGCCACGCGTGTGATCGTCACCCCGCCAGTCTTCGAAAGGCTACGCGACACCCTGACCGTATTGCCGTTGAAAGACATTTTCGTGCTGGGTGAGTCCGCGGGCCTCACGCCGTTTTCCTCGTTGCTGGAGGGCAAGCCGCTGGCCGAAGAGCGCTGCCGTGATGTGCAAAAAGACCTGTTGGCCCTGATGTTCTCCAGTGGCACCAGCGGCTTCCCCAAGGCGGTGATGCTCAGCAATCGCAACTACGTTGCGGCGACCGAGCAGGTGACCGCCGCCCAGGTTTTCCGCAGGTCCGACACTATCCTGGCGGCGCTGCCGTTCTTCCATATCTATGGACAGACCAGCTTCATAGGCTCGGCTCTTTCTCAGGGAGCGCGCTTGATCGTGCTGCCCGCGCTCGACCTGGAAGTGACTTTGCGCGTGATTCAGGATTACAAAATCACTGTCGCCCCGGTCGTTGCTCCCGTTGTGTTGCAGTTTGCCAAGCATCCTTTGGTCGATCACTTCGACCTGTCGAGCCTGCGGCTCGCCATCTCCGGTGCCTCACCCATCAGTGCCGACCTGCTGAAGAGCGCCGCCGATCGATTGAAAGTACCGGTGCTCAACGGCTGGGGCCTTACCGAATCCACTACCACCGGCGCTGTTTCCGAGCCCGGCATGCCGAAAGAGGCCGAAGGTTCGGTCGGCCGGGTGATGCATGGCATTGAGGTGCGGGTCGTGGAAATCGGCGGCAGCCAAGACGTGGCGCCAGGTGCGGATGGCGAGTTGCTGATACGCGGTCCCAATGTGATGCTCGGCTACTTCAACAATCCGGCGGCAACCGCCGAAACGATCGATGCGCAGGGCTGGCTGCGAACCGGAGATGTAGGCCGGATCGATGAGCACGGCAATCTGCGAATCATCGACCGCGCCAAAGAGTTCATCAAGTTCAAAGGCTTCCAGATCAGCCCGGTCGAACTCGAAAGTGTGTTGTTGATGCACCCGGCGGTGGCGGATGCCGGCGTCGTGCCCAGTCCTGACACCGAATCCGGTGAGGTGCCCAAAGCCTTCGTTGTGCTGCGCTCACCTGTGACAGAAGCCGAACTGATCGACTTCGTCGCACAGCGTGTAACCCCCTACAAGAAACTGCGCGACATCGAATTCATCGATTCCATTCCGAAAAACCCGGCAGGGAAAATCCTGCGGCGGATCCTGGTACTGCGCGAGCGCGAAAAACGCGAAACCCATGCCGCGTCCGGCGACCGCCTTGAGGATCGGGTCGTCATTACGCGCCACGGTAATGTGCTGTCGATCTGCCTGGACCGTCCGCGCAAGATGAATGCCTTCGACCGCGACATGTTCATCGGCCTGGCCAAGGCCATGGCGATCTACGAAGACGATCCAAGCCTGCGTTGTGCGGTGTTGCATGCCAATGGCCTGGTCTTCACTTCGGGCATGGACATCGTCAGCACTGCGCCTCTCGCCGCGCGGGGAGAGTTGCGAATCGGCGATCCATCGCTGGTGGATCTGCTCGAAATCGACCCGGCCGTTCGCCGCCGGAGCAAACCGGTGGTGCTCGCCGTTCATGGCAAGTGCATGAACCTGGGGGTGGAGCTGGCGGCAGCGGCGGACATTGTCATCGCCGCGCAAGATGTCACGTTCATTCAGCGCGAAGTGGCAGTCGGATTGTTCCCGTTCGGGGGGGCCACCGTGTTCTTGCCGGCAAAAATCGGTCTCGGTAACGCGCTTCGCTACATCCTGACGGCTGAGGAGTTTGATGCTCAGTCCGCGTGCCGGATGGGGCTGGTGCAAGAAGTCGTACCGCAGAGCCAGCTGATGACGCGCGCTTTCGAATTCGCTCGGCTGATTGCGCAGAACTCACCGTCCGGGGTTAAAGCAGCGCTTACGTCGGTTCGCCTGGCCCGTGAAAAAGGTCCCGAGGCGGCGCTTGCAACACTGCTAAGTGAAGTCGCCCGGTTGACCGGCGCAGAAGACTTCAAGGAAGGCGCTGCAGCCTTCCTGGAAAAACGAGCGCCGAACTTCAAGGACGCGTGAGCGCCACACCGGATGCATTGAATCCTTTGCAATAGAAGGGGGGCGGCTGCGCGACAAGCGTAGCCAAACCCATTTGCCGCTTTTCAATCACTACACAAGGACCTCGGCATGAGTGCCCTGAATATTGCCCCGCCCATCGTTCCCCCCGCCATGCAATCCTGCTTCGAGCACCAACGCGCCGCCTACCTCGCCACGCCCGAGCGCAGCTATGCCCAGCGCGTGGAAGACCTTAAAAAGTTGGCGCGGATGCTGAAGGACAACCGCCAAGCACTGATTGAAGCGATTAACCAGGACTACGGCAACCGTTCCACCTTCGAGACGCTGTTCGCCGAGTTTTTCGTGGTGCTGGGAGATATCAAATCCACCATCAAGCACCTGAAGAAATGGATGAAGCCGCAGAAGCGCCACATCGATCTGATGGTCTACCCCACCTCCAGCAACCGCGTCATTCCCCAGCCGCTGGGTGTGGTCGGCGTGATCGTACCCTGGAACTTTCCGCTGATGCTGTCGTTCGGGCCACTCACCGCCATCTTCGCCGCCGGCAACCGGGCGATGGTCAAGATGTCGGAAAACTCGAACAACCTGACGCGTTTTCTGATGTCCATCACACCGAAATATTTCCCGCCGCAACAGCTTCAGTTCTTCGAAGACAGCAGCGCCAATGGCTCGGTGGGCCCGGCTTTTTCCTCGATCCGCTTCGACCATCTGTTCTTCACGGGTTCGGGTCAGACCGGCCGCGCCGTGATGGCGAATGCTGCGCGCAACCTGACCCCGGTGACACTGGAATTGGGCGGAAAATCACCCGCCGTGGTCGCGCCGGATTTCCCGATGACCCTGGCCGTCGATCGCATCATGTGGAGCAAGGCCTTCAATGCAGGCCAGATCTGCACCAACGTCGACTATGTCTTCATTCCCGCCGGCTCCGAGGCGGACTTCGAGCGCGAAGCCCAGCGGGTAATTGCCGAGCGCTACCCCGACATCAATCATGCCGATTACACGTCCATGATCGACCAGCGCGCCTATGACCGCATGCAGGCCACGCTGGATGACGCTGTGGCCAAGGGCGCGCGCGTGGTCAATCTTTTCCCCGGCCAGACGCCGGACAAGACCCTGCGCAAATTCCCGCTGACCCTGGTATTCGACGTCAGCGACGACATGGTCATCATGCAGCGCGAGATCTTCGGCCCGCTGCTGCCGGTCAAGACCTACACCAGCCGCGAAGAAGTGGCTGGTTATGTCAACCAGCACGACAGGCCTCTGGCGCTGTATCCCTTCACCAGGGACCGCGCCCTGCAGGACTACTACGTGACCCACATCATGTCGGGCGGCGTATGCATCAACACCGCGCTGCTGCACGTGGCTCAGCACGACATGCCCTTCGGCGGCGTCGGCGCCAGCGGTATGGGCCATTACCACGGTTACGAAGGCTTTCAGACCTTTTCCAAAATGCGCCCTGTCTATCGTCAGGGCTTCTTCGCCGCCACCAGGATGATGCTGCCGCCCTACGACAAAGGACCGCTCAAGCCCAACAAGCTGATCGAACTGATCATCAAGTTGAAGGGCTGAGGCCCTGTGTACCTGACTGTTGCATAACGTCTTCAAAGGAGTTTTCCATGCCCCTCTATGAATGCCAGACCGTCAAAGGAACGCTCAGCGAGCGTCAACGCCAATCGCTGGCCGAGTCCATCACATCCATTCACACTCAGGAGACGGGCGCGCCGGCCAGCTATGTGCATGTGCTGTTCAAGGAGCTTGAAGCGGGAAGCGCATTCACCGCCGGCCAAGTTGCGACCCCCGCGATAATTCGCGGCCAGATACGTGCAGGACGATCACAGGCGACGCGCCACACTATCCTGCGCGCAATCACCGACGTTTACATGGCAGTCACCGGGGCTGATGCGAATGCAGTGGTCGTGGCAGTGGTCGACATTCCCGCTTCATGGGCCATGGAAGGCGGTCATATTTTCCCGGAACCGGAACAGCCCCCTGAAGTGGCCTGACACGCTTCGCTGCGACAAAAACATTTCCGCATTTTTTGACGGCCGACAACTTTGCGATCGCCGTACAACAATGCCTGCGCGCCCCTTACAAAAAGGAATCACCCACCATGTCCAACGAAAAACCCTTGTTGATCACGCGTCACGGCGCCGTTATGTCCATCAGCATCAATGACGCACCGATCAACCGAATGAGCTTCGCTTTCATCGACGCTTTGGAAGCGGCGGTTGAAGAGGCCGCCACCGATTCAAGTGTACGTGCCCTGCTTTTCACGGGTGAAGGCGAGGCCAATTTCTCCGTCGGCATGGACCTCAAGGAAGCGATGCGCGAGGTTCCAGCCCGCGGTGGTTGGGACACCGTGCTCGACCAGCGCCTACGTGTTCTGGCGCGCATCGAGTCCCTGGGCAAGCCGTCCGTTGCCACCCTGTTCGGCTACTGCCTGGGCGGCGGACTCGAATTACCCCTGGCCTGCCATTTCCGTCTCGCCGCCGATGCTGACACTCAGATAGGTCTGCCCGAGATGGATCTGGGAACCGTGCCGGCATGGGGCGGTTCGGTGCGCCTGACTCGCTGCATTGGTCGTGACAACGCACTCGATATGGTGTTGCGTGCCCGCAGGATTGACGGTCACGAGGCCTTGCGCATGGGGCTGGTGCGCTCCGTTCATCCAGTCGCCGAACTCAAGGCAGCAGCGATGGCGCTGGCGCAGGAACTGGCGCAGAAGGCACCGCTGGCCGTGGACGGTGTACTGCGCTGTATCCTAGGCGCCGACGAGAGGACGCTGGACGAAGGACTGCGTGAAGAGCGCAAAGCTTTCCTGCGCTGCGCGGCGAGCAAGGATCAGGCTGAAGGTGCGCGTGCCTTCTTCGAAAAGCGCAAGCCGGTATTTACGGGCAATTGACCCTGTGAGGGGTGGCCACTCCCGGTCACCCCCTGTTGCTGCACATTTCGATCATTAAGTTGTCAGTTACGGTCATTGAGCGACGGCGTCGCGACTCTTAGTCTGTCGAACATGACTGATGGGGGCCGTAGAGCTCCTGCACTTTCCGTGATCGATCGATGTGGAGTTACCGATGACCGCCGCTCAATACCCGCACCTGTTGGCTCCGCTGGACCTGGGTTTCACCACGCTGCGCAATCGCACCCTGATGGGTTCGATGCACACGGGCCTTGAGGAGAAACCGGGTGGTTTCGAACGCATGGCGGCGTACTTTGCCGAACGTGCCCGTGGCGGTGTCGGCCTGATGGTTACCGGCGGTATCGGCCCGAACGACGAAGGTGGCGTGTATTCCGGTGCGGCCAAGCTGACGACCGAAGAAGAGGCGCTCAAGCACCGTATCGTCACCCGTGCCGTTCATGACGCAGGCGGCAAGATCTGCATGCAGATCCTCCACGCCGGTCGTTATGCCTACAGCCCGAAACAGGTTGCACCCAGCGCCATTCAAGCGCCGATCAACCCGTTCAAGCCAAAGGAACTGGACGAGGAGGGCATCGAGAAGCAGATCAGCGATTTCGTCACCTGCTCGGTACTGGCGCAAACCGCCGAGTACGATGGTGTGGAAATCATGGGCTCCGAAGGTTATTTCATTAACCAGTTCCTCGCCGCCCACACCAACCACCGTACCGACCGCTGGGGTGGCAGCTATGAAAACCGCATGCGCCTGCCGGTGGAAATCGTTCGCCGCGTGCGTGAAGCGGTCGGCCCGAACTTCATCATCATTTTCCGTCTGTCGATGCTCGACCTGGTCGAAGGCGGCAGCACCTGGGAAGAGATCGTTCAACTGGCCAAGGCCATCGAGCAGGCCGGCGCGACCATCATCAACACCGGTATCGGCTGGCACGAAGCGCGGATTCCGACCATCGCCACCAAAGTGCCGCGTGCGGCGTTCAGCAAGGTCACGGCCAAGCTGCGGGGTTCGGTCAATATTCCGCTGATCACCACCAATCGCATCAACACGCCGGAAGTCGCCGAGCAGATCCTCGCCGAGGGCGATGCCGACATGGTGTCCATGGCGCGGCCATTCCTCGCCGACCCGGATTTCGTCAACAAGGCCGCTGAAGGTCGCGCCGATGAAATCAACACGTGCATCGGCTGCAACCAGGCCTGCCTCGATCACACCTTTGGCGGCAAGCTGACCAGTTGCCTTGTGAACCCGCGTGCCTGCCACGAAACCGAACTCAATTACCTGCCCGTGCAGCAACTGAAGAA
Source organism: Pseudomonas sp. AP3_22 TE3818 (assembly GCF_053628995.1). NCBI lineage: Bacteria > Pseudomonadati > Pseudomonadota > Gammaproteobacteria > Pseudomonadales > Pseudomonadaceae > Pseudomonas > Pseudomonas sp. AP3_22 TE3818. The sequence goes on from NZ_JBRJHL010000001.1 coordinate 2,314,343, forward strand.
AATCGCCGTGGTCGGTGCCGGCCCTGCCGGTTTGTCCGCCGCGACCGTGGCGGCCGAGCGTGGCCATCAGGTGACGCTGTTCGATTCGGCCAGCGAAATCGGCGGTCAGTTCAACATCGCCAAGCGCGTTCCGGGCAAGGAAGAGTTCTTTGAGACCCTTCGCTACTTCAACCGCAAGCTGCAGACCACCAATGTCGAAGTGTGCCTGAACACCCGCGTTGACGTGGCACAGCTGGTCGAGGGCGGCTACGACGAGATCATCCTGGCCACCGGCATTGCGCCGCGCGTGCCGGCGATTCCTGGCGTGGAAAACGCCAAGGTGCTGAGCTACCTGGATGTGATCCTGGAGCGCAAGCCGGTCGGCAAGCGTGTCGCGGTGATTGGTGCCGGCGGTATTGGTTTCGACGTCTCCGAGTTCCTCGTTCATGAAGGTGTCGCCACCAGTCAGGATCGCGCCGCGTTCTGGAAGGAGTGGGGCATCGATACGCACCTTGAGGCACGCGGTGGTGTCGCCGGTATCAAGGCTGCGCCCCATGCGCCGGCCCGCGAGGTGTTCCTGTTGCAACGCAAGAAGTCCAAGGTCGGCGACGGCCTGGGCAAGACCACCGGCTGGATCCATCGCACGGGTCTGAAGAACAAGCAGGTGCAGATGCTCAACAGCGTTGAATACCTGAAGATCGACGACGAAGGCCTGCACATCCGCATCGGCGAAACCGGCGAGCCGCAGGTACTGCCAGTGGACAACATCGTGATTTGCGCCGGGCAGGACCCGCTGCGTGAATTGCATGAAAGCCTGGTGGCGGCGGGGCAAAGCGTACACCTGATCGGTGGCGCGGATGTCGCGGCAGAGCTGGATGCCAAGCGGGCGATCAATCAGGGTTCGCGGTTGGCGGCGCAGTTGTAACCCACGTAATCAGGCTGTTCACAAACCCTGTGGCGAGGGGGCTTGCCCCCGTTCGGCTGCGAAGCAGTCGTATCAGGGCCGCTTCGCGCCCCAACGGGGGCAAGCCCCCTCACCACAAGTCAGCTGATAACATGCCGGCTCTTCACCCAGAGCCGGCATTGATGCTTCTCCCTCCCGACACCTGGCTACCCCAGGCTCCCCTCGAACCCCTTCACCTCGACTGGCTCACCCACGCCGGCATCGAGGTGGCGATCCTGCGTCTGGACCAGATCGACCCGCTGATCAGCGGCAACAAATGGTTCAAGCTCATCGAACACCTGAAGACCGCCGACCGCGCGGGGACCGAAGGCATCATCAGTCTCGGTGGCGCACACTCCAATCACCTCCACGCCCTGGCGGCGGCGGGCAGGCGTTTCGGCTTTTCCACCGTCGGCCTGTTGCGCGGACATCCTCAGGAAACGCCAACCGTGAGGGATTTGCAGGCATTTGGCATGCAGTTGCACTGGCTGGGTTACGGCGGCTATCGGGCGCGACACGAGGCCGGTTTTTGGCAGCCATGGCAAACGCAGTATCCGACATTGCATCCGGTGCCTGAAGGTGGAGGCGGATTACCCGGCGCACGAGGGTGCATGCAGTTGCGGGCGCAGGTTTGTGCGCAACTGACTGGGTTAGGCTGGAACGACTACGACGGCTGGTGGCTGGCCTGCGGAACCGGCACGACGCTGGCTGGCCTGGTGCTCGCCGAAGCGGGGGATCACCCGGTGTACGGTGCCCTGGCGGTGCCTGACGATCATGGGGTGGCGCAGCTGGTCGAGCGGATCGTGCAGGAAGCCGGGGTGGTCGATGCGACGTATGAGCTGTTTGAGGCCAGTCGCGGCGGCTTCGCGAAGGTCGATCCGCTGCTGCTTGAGTTCATCGAAAAGACCGGGCAGACCAGCGGAATACCCCTGGAACCGCTGTATACCGGCAAAGCGCTCATGGCCCTCGAGCAACAAGTCACTGCAGGCAAGTTCGCTCCAGGCACGCGGCTGATCTTCATCCACACCGGCGGCTTGCAGGGGCGGCGGGGATTGAAATCAAAAAACTGAGCGGCGCTGCGATCCAGTGTGGGAGCGGGCTTGCTCGCGAAAGCGGAGTATCAGTCAATTTTGTATTGCCTGACACACTGCCTTCGCGAGCAAGCCCGCTCCCACATTTGAATTCATTGGTTTCAGGAGTCGCGGTTCACGCTCTTGGGCATCATCCGCAGCAAGGTGTTATCGCCCACCACATAATGGTGATACAGCGCGGCCACGGCATGCAGGCCGATCAGCCAATAGCCGATAGTGCCGCCGAGCTCGTGCCAGTCCTGGAGTTGTTTGGCCAGGTCCTTGTTTTCCGCGATCGGCATCGGCAGGTCGAAACCGTAGAACATCACCTGGTTGCCTTTGGCGCTGGTGACCAGCCAACCGAGAATCGGCGTGACGATCATGAAAATGTACAGCGCCCAGTGCATCAGCCTGGCCAGCGTCGTTTGCCACGGCGGCGAGGCGGGGAAGACTTGCGGCGCCGGGCCAAGACTGCGTGCGAACAATCGCAGCCAGACCAGGACGAATACGGTCAGGCCGAGCATGAAGTGTGATTCGACGATCAGCGTGCGCCCGCCACTGCCCTTTGGAAAGAGCCCGCGAAACTCGATACAGGCATAAACCAACGCCAGCAGGACCAGCATCAACCAATGCAGCGTGATCGATACGGTGCTGTAGCGCGAGGCAGAGTTTTTCCACGGCATTCGGTGTTCCTCAGAGGTCCGGTTTAAAGCCACCGCTCTTGTTCGACGGCGTGCCTTAACTGTAATCCTGTTTCACCGGGTTTGCCTGAGGTGATTGAACGCTGGATGCTCTGGATCGGGGAGTCGGCAGAAAAACACTGTAGGAGCGAGCTTGCTCGCGATGGTGTGTCAGTCGACATCAACGTATCTGACACTCTATCGCGAGCAAGCTCGCTCCTACAGGAGGGGGACGTTGCGGTTTTTAGCTTGATTGCGGCATTTCGCCGTTGGCCAGGCGCTTGTTGATGTCGGCGATCACCTGCGGCAGATCGGTGATGGTGTCGATCATGTAGTGCGGGCGCGAAGCTTCGAACATCCCATGGATGCGCTTGCGCTCGCTGACCAGTTGGTCGCTGTCCAGCGCGCGATAACCTTCGTAATCCAGGCCCAGGGCGTTGCCCGAGCAGATCAGCGCCACTGTCCACATGCCGGCGCGGCGACCTTCGAGAATGCCTGGCACGGTGTCATCGATCTTCACGCACGCGGCGACATCGTCGATGCCCAGGGCGATGACGTTGGCCAGCGCCTGGGCGGGCCATGGGCGGCCATTCGGGACTTCGTCGGTGGCAACCACGTGATCGGCCACATAGCCGTTGGTGGCAGCCAGTTCGACCACCTTGTCCATGACCTGTTTCGGATAACCGGAGCAGGAGCCGATCTTGATCCCTTGCTGGCGCAGGTTGGCGATGGTCTCCAGAGCGCCCGGAATCAGCGCCGAGTGTTCGGCAATTTTCTCGATCTGCAGCGGCATGAAACGCTGGTAAATCGCGGTGACGTCGTCGTCGGTCGGCGTGCGGCCAAAGACTTTGCGATAACGCTCGGCAACTTCCGGCAGATCGCACAGGGTGCGGATGTGGTCCCACTTGCCCATGCCCATCGGGCCGCGGGCTTCTTCGATGGACACCTGGACGTCGAACTCGGCGAACGCCTCGACGAAAATCTGCGTCGGGGCGAAGGAGCCGAAGTCGACCACGGTGCCGGCCCAGTCGAGGATGGCGGCCTGGAGTTTGCTTGGGTTGGAGTAGTTCATGGTGATCAAATTCCTTGGAAACTGGCGGATGAAGAGCAGATTTGGGTGGGAGCGGGCTTGCTCGCGAAAGCGGTGTGTCAGCCGACATCCATGTTGAATGTCGGTCCCTCTTCGCGAGCAAGCCCGCTCCCACAGGGGAATGCGGTGTGGGTCAGATCTCCAGCACTTCCATCTCGCGCAACACCTCGCCAATCGCGGCCACGGCTTCGCGCATCTCGGCCGGTTGCACATGTCCGATGCAGCCGACGCGGAAGGTTTCGACCTGGGTCAGTTTGCCGGGGTAGAGGATGTAACCCTTGGCCTTGACCCGCTCGTAGAACTCCTTGAACTGGTAGCGAGGATCTTTCGGGGCGTGGAAGGTGGCGATGATTGGCGCCTGAATGGCCGCCGGCAGGAAGCTGCGCAGCCCCAGGTTGCCCATCTCTTCCATGAGTGCCTGGCAGTTGGCGGCGTAGCGTTCGTGCCGGGCCGGCAAGCCGCCTTCTTCGGTGTATTGCAGCAGCGCTTCGTGCAGCGCCGCGACCACGTGGGTCGGCGGGGTGAAGCGCCACTGGCCGGTCTTGGCCATGTAGGCGTGCTGGTCCTGCAGGTCCATCGCCAGCGAATGCGAGTTGCCGGCGGCGCTGGCCAGGGATTCTTTGCGAGCGAAAACGAAGCCCATGCCTGGCACGCCTTCCAGGCATTTACCCGAGGCGGCGATCAGGGCGTCGAACGGCACTTGTTGCGCGTCCACCGGCAGGGCACCGAAGGAACTCATGGCGTCGATGATCAGGCGCTTGCCGTGTTGTGCAACGACCCGGGCGATCTCCGGCAGCGGATTGAGGATGCCGGTGCTGGTTTCGCAGTGAATCAGAGCGACGTGGGTGATGCCGTTGTCGGCACGCAGCAGGCGGTCGACGTCGGCGGCGGTGGTCGGTTCGTCTTCGGCGGTTTCGAAGGTGCTGAAGGAGCGGCCCAGCACGTCGCAGATTTTCGCCAGGCGTTTGCCGTAGGCGCCGTTGATCAGTACCAGAACCTTGCCATCGCGAGGCACCAGGGTGCCGATCGCGGCCTCGACGGCGAAGGTGCCACTGCCTTGCAAGGGCACGCAGTGGTGGGTGGCGGCGCCGTTGACGATCGCCAGCAATTGCTCGCAGAGGCTGGCGGTCAGTTGATTGAAGCGGTCATCCCATGAACCCCAGTCGATCATCATCGCCTGACGGGTGCGGGCCGAAGTGGTCAACGGGCCGGGGGTGAGCAGGATGGGTTCGGCAGCACTCATGTTCGTGTCCTCGCATTCGATGGGATGAAGCTACGGGGCTTAAATTGCAATTTGCCGAGCTATCAATCAAATTGTTTATTGTTATGCCAGCCATCAGTGAGGGTTATTCATGAACCTGTTTCAGCTCCGCGCCTTCGATGCCGTGGCCCGGGAAGGCAGTTTTACCCGGGCGGCGGCGCGGCTGTTCATCAGCCAGCCGGCAGTCACCGGGCACATCAAGGCGCTGGAAGAGCACTACCAGATCACCCTGCTGCGCCGCACCGCCCGACGCGTGGAACTGACGGAGGAGGGCACCAAGCTGGCGGCAATCACCCGGGCGATGTTCGGCCTGGCCGAAGAGGCGCAGGTGATGCTCGAAGCCAACCGGCAATTGCTGACCGGGCGCCTGGAGGTGGCGGCGGACGGTCCGCACATGGTCATGCCGATGCTTGCCAGCCTGCGCACGCGCTATCCGGGGATCACGGTGAACCTGCGCCTGGGCAACGCCCAGGAAACCCTGGCGGCGCTGCTGTCCGAACATGCCGACGTGGCGGTGCTGACCGAAGTCGAGCCGCGCAAGGGCTTGCATCTGCAGGCACTGAACGAATCGCGGATTTGTGCGCTGGTGCCCGACGGGCACCCTTGGGCGCAGAAGACCCAGGGCGTGCAGCTCAAGGAGCTGGATCAGGTGATCATGGTGCTGCGTGAACCGAGTTCGATTACCCGGCGCACCTTCGATGAGGCTTGCGCCCAGGCCAGGGTCAACCCGCGGGTGCTGCTGGAACTGGACAGCCGCGAAGCGGTGACCGAGGCGGTGGCCGCCGAACTGGGGGTGGGGGTGGTGTCGTCGGTGGAAGTCAGCCACGACCCGCGAGTGGCGGCGGTGCCGATCATTGGCGAGGGGTTGGTGAACCGGCACATGATCGGGTGCATGGAGCGGCGCAGGGATTTGCGGTTGATTCAGGCGTTTTTGGGGTTGGCGCCCACTCCGTAGGCAGGGCCGACGCCATCGCTGGCAAGCCAGCTCCCACAGGGATTTATGCCAGTTCGCCGATTTGTGTACGACTCAATACCTGTGGGAGCTGGCTTGCCAGCGATGGCGTCGGCCCTGCCTACACAAGACTCTCGCGAACCATTTCAAGAAACGTCGCCACGATTCGCCTCGAACTCTGCTCGCGCAAGCACACCAGCGTTTCAGTCAGCCGCCGTTTGCAATCGGTAATCGGCAACGAGCAAACCCGTGAGTCGGCGCCGAACTCGGCCGCCGACACCACGCCGATGCCAATCCCGACCACCACCGCTTCACGCGCCGCTTCCCGGCCTTCAACCTGGATCGCCGGACGAATGCGGAACCCGGCGCCGGCCATTTCCTCCTCCAGGGTCTGACGCGTCACCGAGCCGATTTCCCGCAGTACCAGCGGTGTGTCATCGAGGTCGGCGAGGGTGATGGATTCACGGTCGGCCCAAGGATGATTGCGTGACACGAACGCCACCATCGGGTCATTGCGCAGGGGCAGGGAGATCAGGCGTTCGTCACTGACATCACGGCCCAGCAACGCCAGGTCGGCCTGATAGTTGAACAGTCGAAACAGCGACTCATCGGTGTTGCCGGTTTCGATCTTCACGCTGATCCCGGGGTAGCGTTCGCAGAATCGGGCAATCTGCGGCAGCACGTGCACCGGCGCATCCACCGCCAGAATCAGGCTGCCGGTCTGCAAGGCCTGGGAATCCTGCAGCAGTTCCTGGGCTTCGGCCTCAATCACAAAAAGCCGCTGGGTAACGCTCAGCAGGCGTTCGCCCAGATCGGTCAGGCGTACCGAACGCTTGTTGCGGTGAAACAGCAAAACACCGTAGCGCTCTTCAAGTTTGCGCACCTGGTCGGAAATCGCCGGCTGCGTCAGAAATAGCCGCTCGGCGGCTTTGGTAAAGCTTCCATGTACCGCAACGGCATGGAACGCTTTGAGTTGGGCGTGGGAAACCGACATCGATATCTCCAGTAACAAGCAAAGCTTATTTTGGAAATACGATAAATCGATTTCACTTATTAAACAGTAATTGTTTTTATCACTCTCAGCCCCGCTGACCGGTCAGTCGAACCGCAGCGGGTGCCATGAGCCTGGGCGTGCAAAACAGGACTCATCTGACCGGTATCCGCCGTAGGGACAGGGCGATATCGCAGTGCTCAACAATAAAAAAACAGGCGTTTGCTTCCAATTCTGCCGGCACACTCACACCCTGAGGTCAGAACCACAATGAACAAGCACATCGGCACCATCAAGCGTTGGCGCGTGCAGATCTTCGCGATCACCTGGCTCGCCTACGCCGCTTTCTACTTCACCCGCAAAGCGTTCTCGGTGGCCAAACTCGGCATCGCCGAAGACCCGACCTTCATGCTCGACAAAATGGCCATGGCCAACCTCGATGCCATCTACCTGACGGCTTACGCCGTGGGGCAGTTCACCTGGGGCATCCTGGCCGACCGCTTCGGGCCGCGGGTGGTGGTACTCGGCGGGTTGCTGATTTCCGCGGGTGCGGCGCTGGTGATGGGCAACTTTGCGACGTTACCGATTTTTGCTACCTGCATGCTCGTACAAGGCCTGGCGCAGTCCACCGGCTGGTCGGGATTGTGCAAGAACCTGGGCAGTTTCTTTCCCTCCGAACAGCGCGGTCGGGTATTGGGCCTGTGGAGTTCCTGCTACGCCTTCGGCGGGCTCGTGGCCTCGCCGTTTGCCGGCTGGTGGGCGTATACGCTCATCGGCACCTGGCATGCGGCGTTTGTTTCCAGTGCGGCGGTGGTTGGGCTGGTCGCCGTGCTGTTTTTTATTTTCCAACGCAACAAACCTGAAGACGTCGGCTTGCCGGCTGTGGAGCCGGAGCCCGAACTGACGGCTGAAGAAACCCTTGCCCAAAGCAAAATCAGTATCTGGGAGCCACTCAAGGAAATCCTGCGCAACCGCACGGTACTGGTGCTGGGGCTGGCGTACTTCATGCTGAAACCGGCGCGCTACGCGATTCTGCTGTGGGGGCCGGTGATCGTCTTCGAACAGATGCCTTCGGTGGGCAAGGTCGGTGCGGCGATCATTCCGACCTCGTTCGAGCTGGCCGGGCTGCTCGGGCCGATCATGATCGGCCTGGCCTCGGACAAACTGTTCGGCGCCCGGCGCATGCCGGCCTGCGTACTCAGTCTGTTGGCACTCACCGTGACCCTGGCATTGTTCATGGGTGCCCTGCATACCGGCAGTGTGGTCCTGGTGGTAGCGCTCTTGTTCGTCATGGGCCTGACCCTCTACGGGCCGGACTCGATGATCAGCGGCGCGGCGGCGATCGATTTCGGTACGGCCAAGGCCGGTGCGACGGCGGCCGGGTTCGTCAACGGTTGCGGTTCCGTCGGGGCGGTGCTCGGCGGATTGCTGCCGGGTTACTTCGACTCGGTCACCGTGTTCATTGTCTTCGCCGGCTGCGCGATGTTCTCGGCGCTGGTGCTGATCCCGCACTGGAACAGCCGCCCCGGCGGCCTGAAAACCAACCATCCCTGCGTGCCCAACCGGGCGATGAACATCAAACCCCTGCGTACCTGAATCCTGTTCCTCGTCGCCGATGTGTACATCATCGGCGGCGGTTACACCGTGTTGCGGACATCGATCATACTCAAGGACGGTGGAGCAACCAGTCGAACAGCAGGCGGGTATCGCCCCGGGGTTCACGGGGCGGTGGGTTCAGAGGTTGTGGCCGAGGACCCAGCGCGGTACAGAGCACCGGGCGATCCGGGTCACTGTCGAGGAAAATCACCTGTACCTCACTGCCGGCCACGGGCAAGCGGGACGGATCGATCCAGTCCTCGGCGGTGGTCAGCGCCAAGGGCAGCCACAGGCCGCTGGACAACGACTCTGTGGCTGAGTCTGTGGCGGGCCAGAGGACCACCCGGATCCGGCCATCCTCGTCCACTGTCGGCGGTTGTCCGACCGGGCCGCACACCCGGCCGGGCTGATACCCGGGAATGCTCGGCCTGGGTTGTTTAAGCGCGGGCCTGAACACCGTCGACCAGGGGATGGCGCTGAATTGGTTGCGGTAACCCAGGGCCATGCCCGCTGAGTCGTCGAGCAGAATCGACGCCTGGCCGCCCTGATGGCTTGTTTCGGTCACCAGCCATTGATCATTGAAGCTCGCCAGGGGATGCCCGGCCACCTGCACGATCCGGCCGCTGAGTAATACTCCCAGGTTGCTTTGACCGTGTATTTGCAGGTGCTGGCACCGCAGGCGTTCCAACTGTCGCCGGGTGAGTTGGTCGCGATGCTGCTGTTCGCGAGCGAGCACCGGTCTGGCCGTGATGAACGAGTGATTGGCTGCGCCGTCGCTGATGTCCTCTGCACCAGGATTCCTCGCACCCGGGCGCACAGGGGGGAGCGACGCATCATGGCGCTGGAACAGTTCGCTGATCACGAGTTCGTGATCGTCGACTGCGTCACTGCGCAACGGCAGGAGCAGCGGCTCCTGGGGGAAACTCAGGCTGTCATCGGCCAATACCAGCACATGGCCGTCGCGTTGATGCTCGAAGTGATAGTGGATGCCTTCTTCCTCGCACAATCGTTGCAACAACGCGAGGTCGGTTTCTTCGTACTGAATGCAAAAAGCTCGCACGGGATAGTGCCCGGTTGTCAGTTCAAAGCGATAACTGCTGGCGGGCAGCCCATGTTCCTCGAGCAACTGGCGCAGGATCATGGGCACGCTGGCGCGCTGGAAAACCCGTCGGCGGCGTTGCTGCTCCAGTGCCTGGAGACGGGACACCAGCACCAGTTTGTAAGCGACCCGGTGCGCGCTTCGATGTTCACATCCGGCGCTGTGCAGCACGCCATGTAGGCCCTGGTCGTGGCCGAACTCGAGGAACGCCGGCTGGTGCAGCAATCGTTCAAGGTTCAAGGCCGGTGCCAGGCCGATAACCTCGATGTCGAATCGATAGGGCTGGTTGAGTGCTTCGTGACCGCTGAACCGGACCACCTGGAAACTCAGGTCGTCATCGAGAAGCGTCAGGGTGGTGGGACTTTCCTTGTCGTTGTGCATCGAACACGCTGCCGCCGTTGATTAGGGTGCAAAGCGTACGAAACCCTGGCGCATTGCGGACAGGCCAAAGCGGCATTTCAGAATCCCCCTACAACCGCTGGTGAAGATGTCGATGCCAGTCGGGATTTTTTGGTCGATTGCCAACTTTAGGCCGTATAAACTTGCGCAAAGCGTCGGCCAATGGTTGTCTCGACGCCACAGATGTCACAGATAAGAGAGTGAGAAATGGGCGCACAGTGGAAGGTTAAACACAAAGAAGCGGCAGCCAATGCCAAGGGCAAGATCTTCGGCAAACTGGTGAAGGAAATCACCATTGCTGCGCGTAATGGCGCTGATGTTGCGACCAACGCGCACTTGCGTCTGGTTGTTGAGCAGGCCAAGAAAGCTTCGATGCCCAAGGAAACACTGGATCGCGCCATCAAGAAGGGCGCGGGCCTGTTGGGCGAGACCGTGCAGTACCATCGCGTGACCTATGAAGGGTTCGCCCCGCATCAGGTGCCGTTGATCGTTGAGTGCGTGACCGACAACATCAACCGCACCGTTGCCGAGATCCGCGTGGCGTTCCGCAAGGGCCAACTGGGCGCTTCCGGTTCGGTGGCCTGGGACTTCAACCATGTCGGCATGATCGAAGCGTCGCCGGACACCCCGGACGCCGACCCGGAAATGGCCGCCATCGAAGCCGGTGCACAGGATTTCGAACCGGGTGAAGAGGGTGCAACCCTGTTCCTGACCGAACCGACCGACCTCGACGCGGTACAGAAAGCCCTGCCGGAACAAGGCTTCACCGTGCTGTCGGCCAAACTGGGCTACCAGCCGAAAAACCCGGTCAGCGGCCTGAGCGATGAGCAGATGGCGGAAGTCGAAGCCTTCCTCGAAGGGCTCGATAACCATGATGACGTGCAGGACATGTTTGTCGGGTTGGCGGGTTGATCTGATTCACCAGTGACACCGTCTTCGCGAGCAAGCCCGCTCCCACAGGTTTAGCGCTGTCCCTGTGGGAGCGGGCTTGCTCCGGGCGGCGATCCGACGAATGACCGCGCAGCGGTCACAGATTTTTCAGTTGCTCCACGACTTCACTAAACCCCGGCCGCTCCAGCACCTGCGGCTGACAGCAACGCCGCTCCAGATCTTCCAGCCCCCCACGCCGATCATCGCTCAACCCCGAGTCGATCCGCGCCAGCAACTCCCCCAGCAACACCCCAAACGCCCGCACCTCGATCCGCTGCAAGGCACGGCTTTCAAGGCTGTCGGAAATCCCGTGGAACGATGCCGCGCCAAAGTCCCCCAGCAAGCAATCACCTTGCTCATTCCACAGGATATTGTGCCCATAGAGGTCGCCGTGGGTGATGCCATGGCTGTGCAGGTGCTCGGCGACCGAGGCAATGCCCGAGGCAATGCGCAGCGCCACGGCCGCACTGAAACGCAAGTCGTCGGGATAGATGTCGCGGCTGCACGACGCCAGGCTCGGCAGTGCGGCGAGGTTGCGGTAACTCGGTGCGATCAGTTGCATCACCAACCCGGCGGTTTGCTGCGGGTGATCGACAATCCGCCCTTCGACGCGGATCAGGTTCGGGTGCAGGCCGGCGGTGATGCAGGCGTTCATCTCGTGCAGCGGTGAACCATCGCTGGTCATTTCGCCCTTGTAGAGCTTCACCGCAACGGCCATGGGCGGCTGCTCCGCCGTTTGCCAGACGGCCTGATGGATCACCCCGGACGCCCCTTCGCCGAGCTTTTTTTCCAGACGCAATGCCGACCAGTCAATGCGCGGTGTCGCGTCGAGGGCCGCGGCGTCGGCTTCGGTTTCCAACGGATTACCGGCGTACGCCAGCCAGGTCAGGCTCGGCAATTCCAGCAACCATTGCGGCAACTCGGTCAACTGGTTGGCGGCGATGCGGATCAGCTCCAGCCGATGGCATTGACGCAAGGATTTCGGCAGCACGTGCAAACGGTTGCCGGCGAGCATGAGCTTTTGCAGGTATGGCCGCTCTCCCAACTCGCTCGGCAGCGTCTCGATGCAGTTGTCGGTCAGGATCAGCCAGCGCAGCAGCGGTGGCAGTGCCGCAGCGGGCACGTGGGCGATGCGGTTGGCCTTGAAGCCGATCATCGTCAGTGCGGCGCATTGGCCCAGGCAGGCCGGCAACTCGGTGAAGCGGTTATCGGAACAAAACAGCACGCGCAGACGGGTCAGGCGATGCAAGTCATCCGGCAGGGCGTTCAAGGCATTACCGCTGAGGTTGAGTACTTCCAGCGAGTCCGCCAGATCGAAAATCTCCCGGGGGAATTCCGTGAGGCCGTCGACCAGATCCAGCCGCGTGATGCCTGACAACTCGCCGGCACGCAATTGAGCAAGGGTATGCATGAACAGATTCGCCATTAGCCAAGGGGAGGACGCGTGGCCCTGGAAATGGGCGACATGATAGCGGGAAAGATGTGGCGACTGTCAGGCCGCCTTCGCGAGCAAGCCCACTCCCACACTGGATCTGTGCCACGATAAAAATCTAATGTGGGAGCGGGCTTGCTCGCGAAGAGGCCCTTCAATACAACACAATAATATCGCTCAGGCCGGTTCGCTGACTTCGACCAGTTGCCCCAGTCGACTGCGGGTGCGTGCCAGATCAATGGCATCGCCGTCCAGGCTTTCGCGCAGGGCGTGTTGTCCCAGCAGTGTCAGGTGCTTGTCCTGGTCGTACAGTACGTCGATAAGGTTGATGAAGCGCTGTTGGGCGGCCATCGAGCACTCACCGAGTCGCGGCAGGTCATCGATGATCCAGCGATCGAAGCGGCGGCACAGCTCCAGGTAGTCCATTACGGCCACAGGCTGGTCGCACAGGTCGGCGAAAGTAAAACCGATGCGACGCTCATCGCATAGGCGCGCCCGGAAATGCCGGGTGCCTACGGGGAGCGACAGGGGCGGGGCGCCGCGATCCGGCAGATTCAATGAACGCCGCTGCACCGCGCTGGCCGGCCACACATACTGGCCTTGGGTGAACAGCTGTTGCGCGTGACTGCGGACCTGGCTGCGATAGTCGTGCGGGCCGCCGACTTCCATGACCTGCATGCGCGCATTGATCAAGTCGATCACCGGTTTGAAACGGGCGTGGTACAGCGGATTGGGCAACAGGCCTGCGGGCGGGTAGTTAGAGGTGACCAGCAACAGGATGCCGCGCTGAAACAGTGCCTTGAACAACCGGGTGATGAGCATCGCATCGCCGATGTCGTGCACATGGAACTCATCGAAACACAGCACCCTGCAATCGCTGAGCAGGGCATCCAGGGTGATCGCCAGGGCGTCGGGCTGTTCGCGATGTTCGAACATGCCCTGGTGCAGTCGGGCGAAAAACTGATGGAAGTGCAGGCGTTGTTTTTGCGCGATGGGAACGGCCCGGAAAAAACCGTCGAGCAGCCAGCTCTTGCCGCGCCCCACGGCACCATGCAGGTAAAGGCCCGGAAGGGTTTGCGTCGAAGTGCCCATCAACAGGCCGGCATGCCGGGCCATGCAGTCGATTACGCGTTGCTGGCTGTGACTGAGGGTGTAGCCCCGGGAATGGGCCTGGTGACGAAAGTAGTCGTGGATAGCCTCGCTTGCCTCGGCGCTGCCGGCAGCCGGTGTCTTGCCGAGAAGGCGACGCAACGATTGCCAGCGCGATTTGATTCGCGAACGATTGGGCGGTCGAACGGCCACTGAGATGTCACCTCTGGTGTGCGGGCAGGCTCCCCGAGCTGCGGTGGCATAGTGTAACCAGAGCAGGGAAGGGGCTTCCAGCTGAGTTGGCCTGTCCGGGCCATTGTCACCGGGCTCTAAAGGAACACCGCAAACCTTGCTGGCTCTCACATAAAAGCAGCCAGAGGGCGATCAGAACTGCACGGTCTGTTTGAGCATCTGCGCCGCCGCTGTGTCCGCCGGGCTGACCATCGCATAGTTGTAGCCACCCCCCGACCAGTACTCGGCCTGCAGGTCTCCATCGCTTCGGCTGCCACGGGGCAGCAGGTAGTTTTTCGGTCCTGGCGGGCGCACATAGAAACTGATTTTCTGCCCGCCCTGGTTCTCGTAGACCACCATCGCTGCCGGGCCTTGCTCGGTACTCAGCAAGCGCCCGCTGGCCGGCTTGAACCCGGCACCCGAGAGGTCGGGCAGGCGATTGGCCCGGGTAAAGTAGCGGTCGAGCCAGCCTTGCATGTCACCGTCGTCGCCGGCCTTGTAATCCGCCGGCAGGATGCCTTGCTGGGCAATCAGGCGATACGCCTGCAGGGCATCGGTCATTGGAAGCTGGGGGCTGGCGAGTGTCATCTCCCGCGCTTGCCAACCGCTGAAACCGCCGACGCTGACGGCGATGAGCAACACCGCGGCACTGGCCAGGTGTCGACGGGATTGGCGTTTGAGGCGCTGGCGTATCACCGCCGGATCCAGGTCCGGGTTCGGGGGTTGTTGCAAGGCGCCACTCAAGGCCGCGCGCAGTGCCTGCGCATCCTGCTGCCAGGCGCGCACTTGCGCGGCCACCTGCGGGTTAGTGGCCAGAAAAGTCTCCACCAGGCGCCGTTCGGCGTCGCTCAGTTGGTGGTCGACGTAGGCGTGCAGGTCTCGCTCGCTGGGGGGCATGCTGATCATTTGAGTCTCCGCAGGGATGGGCGGTTGATTTCGCCATCGCTGAGTTGGCGCAGGGCCTGGCGAGCCCGGGACAGGCGGGACATCACGGTGCCGGTGGGGACGTCGAGAATCTCGGCGACCTCTTTGTAGCTCAAGCCTTCTACCGAGACCCAGAGCAGCAGCGCACGTTGTTCGGTGGGCAATTGATCGAAGGCATTGAGGGTCGATTGGGCAATGACGGTGCGCTCCACCGAGGGTTGGGCATCGTCACGGCCGGTGAAAAAATCGAGCATGCGCGCGTAGCGCCGGGAGCGGCGGTGCGCATCGAGAAACTGCCGATACAGAATCGAGAACAGCCAGGCGCGCAAGTCGCCCTCGGCGCGTTTGCCAGCCCAACTCGACAGTGCCCGCTCCAGGCTCGCCTGCACCAGGTCGTCAGCGCTGCTCGGGTTGCGCGTCAGCGACACGGCGAACCGTCGCAATCGGGGAATGATTTCTCTGAGTTGTTCGTCGATATCGTTCATGAAGTCCTGACTAGTCACTACGCTGGACAGTGGACCAGGAAGACGCTCGCTATTCGAGGTTATTCCACGTCAGAAAAAATAAATACCGCGCGTGGGAATAAACCTGTGTGCGGTTCGTCTGCTTGATTCTTCTCACTTGTGGCCGATGGCCCTGGAGTCTTTCATGGTAGATCGATCATCACCGCCCACCCGGCCACCCTTGAGTGCAGGGAGCCTGACGTTGCGTCTGGCTGGCATTGCCGTGGTCGTTGCAGCATTGGCCGGGGCGTTTGCCTACGTCAACGGCACCTTCGACCCACAGCGCCTGACCCCGAAGAAACTGATCAACGTACTGGAAACCAACAACGGCGTGCATCCGGGTTTCCGCCGCAACCATTCCAAAGGCGTGTGCGTGATCGGGCATTTCGAGAGCAGTGGTGAGGCGCGCAGCTACTCCACCGCTCAGGTGTTCAATGAGGCGCAGACGCCGGTGGTCGGGCGTTTCGCCTTGCCGGCCGGTAACCCATACGCGCCGGACAGTGCCGTGCCGATCCGCAGCATGGCCTTGCGTTTCACTCAGGCCAACGGCCAGCAGTGGCGCACCGGGATGAACAGCATGCCGGTGTTCCCGGTGGGCACGCCCGAGGCGTTCTATCAATTGCAACAGGCCCAGTCGCCAGACCCGGCCACCGGCAAGCCGGACCCCAAGGCGGTACCCGCGTTCTTTGCTTCGCACCCGGAGGCGGCCCCCTTCCTGGCCTGGATCAAGACCGCCAAGCCGTCGGCCAGTTACGTGACCGAAAACTACAACAGCGTCAATGCGTTCTACCTGGTCAACGCCGCGGGTCAACGCCAGGCCGTGCGCTGGAACATGGTGCCCCTGGCCCAGGACGCACCCGGGGCCACGGCAGCACAGGGCAGTGATTTCCTGGAGAAAGACCTGGTCCAGCGAATCGCCGCAGGCCCGTTGCGCTGGCAACTGAACATCACCCTGGCCAACCCCGGCGATCCGGTGAACGACGCCAGCAAGGCCTGGCCCGAAGGACGCAAGGTGTTGAACGCTGGCACGCTGGTGCTTGAAAAGACTCAGCCGCAACTGAACGGGGAATGCCGTGACATCAATTACGACCCGCTGGTGTTGCCTGCCGGGATCGAAGGTTCCGACGACCCGTTGCTCGCCGCGCGTTCAGCCGGTTACGCCAATTCCTACCTGCGTCGCACCAGCGAAGTCAGCCAGTTGCCCGCCGCCAAACAGGAGACCCGGCAATGAGCACTCAACCGAACCACTTCGCCCCGCTGGCGCGCCTGCTGCACTGGTTGATGGCGCTGATGATCATCGCCATGCTGTTTATCGGCGCCGGGATGGTCGCCTCGGTGTCCGAGCGGCATGAATGGCTGATCCATTTGCACAAACCCTTGGGGGTCGCGATTTTGCTGTTGGTGATTGTGCGTCTGGTGGTGCGCTTCTCCACCACGCAGCCACCGCTGCCGGCGGACCTGCCGGGTTGGCAAGCGCTGGCGGCCAAGGCTTCGCATGTCTTGTTGTATGCACTGATGCTGGTCTTGCCGCTGCTGGGCTGGGCGATGATTTCGGCATCGGGCGAACCGGTGATGCTCAGCAGTTCGTTGCAACTGCCGTCGATTGTGTCGGCGAATGCGCAGCTGTTTGCGTTTTTGCGCAAGGCGCATGGGTATCTGGCGTATCTGCTGTTTCTGACCGTGTTGCTGCATTTGGCGGCGGCGTTGTTTCACGGTTGGGTGCGGCGCGATGAGGTGCTGGACAGCATGTTGCGGGGTAAGGATCGCGGTTGAGAGGATGCGGGCTAACCATTGTGGCGAGGGGGCTTGCCCCCGTCCGGCTGCGCAGCAGACGTAAACCGATCCGGCGCGGTATACCTGACTTACCGCGTCATCTGATTTTAGGGCTGCTGCGCACCCCAACGGGGGCAAGCCCCCTCGCCACAAGTGCACCGGCTGCAGCGCTTTGTGAGGGTGATCAGCGCAAGGTATCGACCATATCGGCAAGCGTGGTCAGCACATCCTTGCCCAACTGCTTCGACCGCTTGCCCGACCAGCCCGTCAACGGATTCGGATGGTCGTCATGATCCTTGAACGGCATTTCCAGGGTCAGCGACAGGCAGTCGTACTTCTGGCCGACGCTGTTGCAGGCCAGCGTCATGTTGGCCTGGCCCGGTTCGTCGCGGGTGTAGCCGTACTTGGTCTGGAAGTCTTTGGTGGTGTGCTTCAGATGACTGCGGAAGTGCTCCTCGAGCTTTTCGATCCGCGGCGTGTAGCCTGGATTGCCTTCGCAGCCAGCGGTGAACACGTGAGGGATCTCCTCATCGCCGTGAACGTCGAGGAACATATCGACGCCATACTTTTCCATTTGTTGCTGAACGAACAGGACTTCCGGGCTGATTTCCTGGCTGGCGCTCTGCCAGGCACGATTGAGGTCCTGGCCCATGGCATTGGTGCGCAGGTGACCGTGGAAGGCACCATCCGGGTTCATGTTCGGCACCAGGTACAGGTCGGCGCTGGCCAACAGTGTGTTCAGCACAGTGTCGTCGTGTTTTTCCAGGCGTTCGATCACGCCTTCCATGAACCATTCGGCCATGTGTTCGCCAGGATGTTGCTGGGCGATCATCCACACCTTGCGTCGGCCTTCGGCCCCGGTGCCTTTGCGCAACAGCTGGATGTCACGGCCTTCGACGCTCTTGCCGGTGGCCAGCAGTTCGGTACCGGCCTTGCTCAGCGCTTGCTCGATCAGCCAGTCGTGACGGCCACGGCTGTAGGGTTCGAAGTAGGCGAACCAGGCGTGGGTCTGCTCGGCTTCGAGGCTGAAACGCAGGCAGTCGCCTTCGAAAATGGTGGGTACGCGGAACCAGTTGACGTGATCGTAGGACGCCACCGCCTGA
Source organism: Pseudomonas sp. AP3_22 TE3818 (assembly GCF_053628995.1). Classification (NCBI taxonomy): domain Bacteria; kingdom Pseudomonadati; phylum Pseudomonadota; class Gammaproteobacteria; order Pseudomonadales; family Pseudomonadaceae; genus Pseudomonas; species Pseudomonas sp. AP3_22 TE3818. The sequence goes on from NZ_JBRJHL010000001.1 coordinate 2,332,388, forward strand.
TAGCCGGTCCAGGCCTTGTTATAGGAGGACTGGCTGGCATTGTTCAGGCGAAACCAGTGGTCCTGGCCGACATGCAGGCCGCTGGCCTTGAAGTGGAACCATTGGAAATGGGCACTGCGGGTGTCCGGACGAATGGCCAGAAGCGGTTTGAGCGGATCGCTGATGTCGATGACTTGGATGTTGCCGCTGTCGAAGTTGGCACTGATGTCGAAAGAGGATTTGGCCACGGTCATAATCGGGTCCTGAATATGATTTTTATCGCGGCTACTTTACACGCAAGAGAGGGGTGAAACCGAGGGAAATTGCGGGGTGCAGAGGTGGGGGCGTCCTCCTTGACGCTGACGCAGCTTAGAGGCTGTGCGATTGATTCTCAAGTGCTGTCTTTCGCTGGGTTCGACTCATGATGCCGGGCTTCTATTGCCAACTGGTATTCTTTTGATATCATCCGCGCCATCGAATTTGCGGCACCCAAAGACTTCATTAGCCTGAAGCCAAAGCCAGAAAAAACTGGCAAAAAAAAGACCCGGCAAAAAGCCGGGTCAAAAACCGTGATTAGCCTGATGAGGAGATAGTCCAGGAGACCGACCTAAGGTCACCTGGTCCATCGACTGATCTCGCGACCAGTTGGTGCAATAATAATCATTCTCGTTTGCAGGTCAAGCATTTTTACCTGCGCGACAGGAAAGCTCTTTCCTGTCCTCTTGATTTACCTTCTCACCTCAAGCGTTTTCATACTTTTCCAGCGATCGATCGACCATCGCCTTGGCCATGTCGATCATGTGCACCGTCGAAAACGCCAGGTCACGGTTTACGCCTTGCAGGTGACTGGCTGATTCGTACGCAGTGGCGGCAGCGCAGCGCAACAGGTCCAAGGCATGGACCAGTGCCTCTTCGCCGCTGATGTTGCGGTTGACATCAAAAAAACGCGACTCGGCCACTTCCTCCGAAACGGCAGGTTTCAAGTAATAGTCCAGCGCGCGTTGTGCCGCCGCCGAGTCCAGGGATGAGGTGAGGGTGGTGTCGATTTGCACGTCCGGCAGGTCATTGGCGGATGGGTTCATGGCGATGGCAAGCTCCGTGTTAGATTCAGATCCGTGAGCCGATCCTAATACGAACTGTATTTGTGACGAGGATTTAAATACTACAATTTGTGTTTTGATGGTCGGAGGCGCCCACGTATCGTGCCGCACATGGATAAATGGATTGAATTGGTCAAGGCCAAGATGAGTGAACTCAAAATCACTCAAGAGATACTCGCCGAGCGCCTCGGGATGTCCCAGGGCGGCATTGGCCACTGGCTCAACAAACGTCGTGAACCCGGCATCGAAGACATGAACCGTGTGTTGCAGGCGCTGGGCCTGGAGTTTCTCGAAGTGGCGCTGGTGATCCGGGAACCGCAGGCGCCAGCGGACGACGAAATCCCCCTGGCCCACAAGTACAACCCGTACTTTCGCTACCCGATCAGTGACTGGCACGAGCCTGCCGAAGTGCGCGACGGCGAGGTCCCGGTGTACGGCAGGGCGCGTTATGAACTGTCCGATTACCACGCCCGGGGGCCGGCATTCTGGTTGAGAGTGGCGGGCGATGCGATGACCGCGCCCAATGGCATCAGCATCCCGGAAGGCATGCTGATTCTGGTGGACCCGGCCATGGAAGCGGTGCCTGGCAAACTGGTCATCGCCCAGTGGCCGGACAGCGCCGAAGCCACGTTCCGCAAGCTGATCGAAGAGGGTGGTCAGCGTTATCTGGTCCCGCTCAATCCAACGTATCCGAAAGCCTTGTACACCGATGAATGTCGAATCATCGGTGTAGTGGTTCAGGCAACAGCCAGGTTCTGATCAGATCGGTCCTGGCAATGCGCAGGACCGATCTTCATTTCACGCTTCTTCCAGTTCGACCAGCGCACTGCCTTCGCTGACCATCTCGCCTTCCTGGCAATACAGCGCCTTGATCACCCCGGCATGGGGCGCGCGAATGCTGTGCTCCATCTTCATCGCTTCCAGTACCACCAACTGCGCCCCGGCCTCGACTGATTGCCCGGCCTCCACCAGCACGCGGACGATGCTGCCGTTCATCGGTGCGGTCAGTCCGCCCTGATGGCTGTGGCTGGCCTCGACGGCGCTGATCGGGTCGTAGGCCTCGATGCGGTGCAATTCGCCATCCCACTGCAAATACACCTGCTCGCCACGGCGTATTGCGCGGTGTTGACGGCGCACGCCAGCCTGCTCGGTCAACAGATGCTCACCCTTGAGCCGCGCGCTGTGGGCATTGATGTCGCCCAGGGTCAACGCACGGTCCTGGCCTTCACAACTCAAGTGCAGAGTGATTTCTCTCGGCAAACCGGCACGCAGACCATTTGGCACCGCCCACGGTGAACCCGGGTCATCGGCACGGGTTGCGTGCGGCTGGCTCTGGGCAAATGCCTGGGCGGCGGCTTGCCAGAATTCATCGCCGAGTTCCGCTGGCGCCGGCAGCAACTGTTCCTGATAACGCGGAATGAAGCCGGTATCGAGTTCGGCAGCGGCGAACGCCGGGTGACCGATGATGCGCCGCAGGAAATTGATGTTGGTCTTCAACCCGCCGATGGCGAACTCGTCGAGCATGCCGAGCAGACGCAACCGTGCCTGTTCACGATCCTCGCCCCAGGCAATCAGCTTGCCGAGCATCGGGTCATAGAACGGCGAAATTTCATCGCCTTCTTCAACGCCGCTGTCCACTCGGCGCCCGGGCCCTGGGGCGGATTCGCGATACAGTTCCAGGCGACCGGTCGCCGGCAGGAAATCATTGCCCGGATCTTCGGCGTACAGCCGCACTTCGATCGCGTGCCCCACCAGCGGCACCTGATCCTGAGTCATCGGCAACGCTTCGCCGCGTGCCACGCGAATCTGCCAGGCCACCAGGTCGAGGCCGGTGATGGCTTCGGTGACCGGGTGTTCGACTTGCAGGCGGGTGTTCATCTCCATGAAGAAGAATTCGCCGCGTGCATCCAGCAAAAACTCGACGGTGCCGGCACCGACGTAGCCGATGGCCTGCGCCGAACGCACAGCCGCTTCACCCATGGCGCGCCGCAGTTCCGGGCTCAGGCCCGGTGCCGGGGCTTCTTCGACGACCTTCTGGTGCCGGCGCTGAATCGAGCAGTCACGCTCGTTGAGGTACAGGCAGTTGCCGTGCTGGTCGGCGAACACCTGGATTTCCACATGACGTGGCTTGAGCAGGTATTTCTCCACCAGCATCCGCGAATCGCCGAACGACGATTGCGCCTCACGCTGGGCCGAGGCCAGGGCTTCGGCCAGCTGGCTGACGTCCTCGACCACTTTCATGCCTTTGCCGCCGCCGCCCGCAGTGGCCTTGAGCAGCACCGGGTAGCCGATGCGTTCGCAGGCGGCGCGGAAGGTTTCCAGGTCCTGGGCTTCGCCGTGATAACCGGGTACCAGTGGCACGCCGGCGGTTTCCATCAAGGCTTTGGCCGCGGACTTGCTGCCCATGGCGTCGATGGCCGAGGCCGGTGGGCCGAGGAATATCAGACCGGCGTTTTCGATGGCGCGGGCGAATCCGGCGTTCTCCGACAGAAAACCATAGCCGGGGTGAATCGCCTGGGCGCCGCTGGCCTGGGCGGCGGCGATCAGTTTGTCGATCTGCAGATAACTGTCGGCGGCTTTGCTGCCACCCAGGTCAACGCGAATGTCGGCTTCGCGGCTGTGCCGGGCGTCACGGTCGGTGGCGCTGTGCACGGCCACGGTCGTCAGGCCCAGAGCCTTGGCGGTGCGCATCACCCGGCAAGCGATTTCGCCACGGTTGGCCACCAGCAGGGTGGTGAGGACAGGTGCGCTCATCAATGGGGCTCCTTGGTGGTTTCGGCTTGCCAGCTCGGCGGACGTTTTTGCAGGAAGGCACGCAGGCCTTCCTGTCCTTCGGGGCTGACGCGGATGCGGGCGATGGCGTTTTCGGTGTAGCGGCGCAATGCCGGGGTCAATGAGCCGTCGCCGACTTCGCGCAACAGATCCTTGCTGGCGCGCATGGCCGCCGGGCTGTTGAGCAGCAGGTTGTCGATCCACTGTTCGACTTTCTGTTCCAGCTCGGCACTTGCATAGCTCTCCGACAACAGGCCGATTTCCCGTGCCCGTTGCCCGCCGAAGCGCTCAGCCGTCAAGGCATAGCGACGTGTAGCACGCTCGCCGATGGCTTGCACCACGAATGGGCTGATCACTGCGGGTGCCAGGCCGATGCGCACTTCCGACAGGCAGAACTGCGCGTCATCGGCACCGATGGCCATGTCGCAGCAACTGATCAGGCCCAGCGCGCCACCAAAGGCTGCGCCTTGCACCACGGCCAGGGTCGGCACTTTCAGTTTGGCCAGGTTGTACATCAACTCCGCCAGTTCCCGGGCGTCATCGAGGTTGGTGGCGTAATCGAGTTCGGCCGATTGCTGCATCCAGGCAAGGTCGGCGCCGGCGCTGAAATGCTTGCCACGGCCGCGCACGATCAGGAAGCGCAGGCTGGCATCGCTCGCGACTTTGTCGAGGGCGATGATCAGTTCGCGGATCATTTCGGCGTTGAAGGCGTTGTTCTTTTCTTCACGGCTGAGCCAGAGAGTCGCAAAACCCCTTGGATCGCTCAGCAGTTCGAGGGTGTTGAAGTCGCTCATGTTGTCCGTCTCCACGGCTCTTGTGTAGGAGCGAGCTTGCTCGCGATGTACGTTAACGATAACGCGTGCTTTCTGAGTAAACGCGTCGTCCTTCAGTCCATCGCGAGCAAGCTCGCTCCTACAGCAAAAAAATCACATCCGGAACACGCCGAAGCGGCTCGGTTCGATTGGCGCGTTCAACGACGCGGACAAGGCCAGGGCCAGTACGTCGCGGGTCTGGGCCGGGTCGATGACACCGTCGTCCCACAGACGCGCGCTGGAATAGTAGGGGTGACCCTGTTCTTCGTACTGGTCGAGGATCGGTTGCTTGATCTCGGCTTCCTGCTCGGCACTGAAACCATGGCCGCTGCGTTCGGCCTGTTCGCGCTTGACCTGCACCAGCACGCCGGCCGCCTGTTCGGCGCCCATCACACCGATGCGTGCGTTTGGCCACATCCACAAAAAGCGCGGATCGTAGGCGCGACCGCACATGCCATAGTTACCGGCACCGAAGCTGCCGCCGATGATCACCGTGAACTTCGGCACCTTGGCGCAAGCCACCGCCGTCACCAGTTTCGCGCCGTGCTTGGCAATACCGCCGGCTTCGTATTTCTGGCCGACCATGAAGCCGGTGATGTTTTGCAGAAACAACAACGGAATGCCGCGCTGGCACGCCAGTTCAATGAAGTGCGCGCCTTTCTGTGCCGCTTCAGCGAAGAGGATGCCGTTGTTGGCGAGGATCGCGATCGGGTAACCGTGCAGGTAAGCAAAACCGCAGACCAGTGTTGTTCCGAACAGCGCCTTGAACTCGTCGAACACCGACCCGTCCACCAGCCGCGCGATGACTTCGCGCACGTCGAACGGCTGCTTGGCATCGGCCGGCACCACGCCGTACAACTCGTCGCTGCCGTAGAGCGGGGCGATTGGTGTGCGTTGCTGAACCTCGCCTTGTTTGCGCCAGTTGAGGTTGGCCACACTGCGGCGCGCCAGCGCCAGGGCGTGCTCATCGCTCTCGGCGTAATGGTCGGCCACCCCGGAAATCTTGCAGTGCACATCGGCCCCGCCGAGGTCTTCGGCGCTGACCACTTCACCGGTCGCGGCCTTCACCAGCGGCGGGCCGGCGAGGAAGATCGTCGCTTGCTCGCGGACCATGATCGCTTCGTCGGCCATTGCCGGCACATAGGCGCCGCCAGCGGTGCAGGAGCCCATGACCACGGCAATCTGCGGAATGCCCATGGCGCTCATGTTGGCCTGGTTGAAGAAGATCCGCCCGAAGTGCTCGCGGTCGGGGAACACTTCATCCTGACGCGGCAGGTTGGCGCCGCCGGAGTCCACCAGGTAGATGCACGGCAGACGGTTCTGCTGGGCGATGGTCTGGGCGCGCAGGTGTTTTTTCACGGTCAGCGGGTAATACGAGCCACCTTTCACCGTGGCGTCGTTGGCGACGATCATGCACTCGACGCCTTCCACACGACCGATCCCGGCGATCACGCCCGCAGCAGGGACGTCTTCGCCATACACCTCATACGCCGCCAGTTGGCTGATTTCCAGAAACGGCGAGCCCGGATCGAGCAAGCGGTTGATGCGTTCGCGAGGCAGCAGTTTGCCCCGCGAGGTGTGGCGTTCCTGAGCCTTCGGGCCGCCACCTTGCGCCACTTGGGCGAGCAGGGTGTGCAACGCGTCGACCTGCTTGAGCATCGCCGCGCTGTTGGTGGCGAACTCCGCTGAACGAGGGTTGAGCTGGGTATGCAGGGTAGCCATGGACAGCTCCGTTTAGCGGGTTTCGTTGAACAGTTCGCGACCGATCAGCATGCGACGGATCTCACTGGTGCCGGCGCCGATTTCGTACAGCTTGGCGTCACGCAGCAGACGACCGGCCGGGAATTCGTTGATGTAGCCGTTACCGCCGAGAATCTGGATCGCGTCGAGGGCCATCTGCGTGGCGCGTTCGGCGCTGTAGAGGATCACGCCGGCGGCGTCCTTGCGCGTGGTTTCACCGCGCTCGCAAGCCTGGGCCACGGCGTACAGGTAGGCGCGGCTGGCGTTGAGCTGGGTGTACATGTCGGCGACCTTGCCCTGGATCAGCTGGAATTCGCCGATGCTTTGGCCGAACTGCTTGCGGTCGTGGATGTACGGCACGATCAGGTCCATGCACGCCTGCATGATCCCGGTGGGGCCACCGGAAAGGACGACGCGCTCGTAGTCGAGGCCGCTCATCAGCACTTTCACGCCGCCGTTGAGTACGCCGAGGATGTTTTCTTCCGGCACTTCGACGTCATCGAAGAACAGCTCGCAGGTGTTCGAACCGCGCATGCCGAGCTTGTCGAACTTGTTGCTGCGGCTGAAGCCTTTCCAGTCGCGCTCGACGATGAACGCGGTGATGCCGTGGGGGCCCTTTTCCAGGTCGGTCTTGGCGTAGATCACGTAGGTGTTGGCGTCCGGACCGTTGGTGATCCAGGTCTTGCTGCCGTTGAGCACGTAGTGGTCGCCACGCTTGTCGGCGCGCAGTTTCATCGAGACCACGTCGGAACCGGCATTCGGCTCACTCATGGCCAGCGCGCCGATGTGCTCGCCACTGATCAGCTTCGGCAGGTATTTGGATTTCTGTTCGTGGTTGCCGTTGCGGTTGATCTGGTTGACGCAGAGGTTGGAGTGGGCGCCATAGGACAGGGCCACCGAAGCCGAACCACGGCTGATTTCTTCCATCGCGACCACGTGGGCCAGGTAACCCAGGCCAGCACCGCCGTACTCTTCCGGCACGGTAATGCCCAGCAGGCCCATGTCGCCGAATTTGCGCCACAGGTCGGCGGGGAACAGGTTGTCAATGTCGATCTGAGCGGCGCGCGGGGCGATCTCCTTGGCGACGAAGGACTGGACCTGATCGCGCAGCATGTCGATGGTTTCACCGAGGGCAAAGTTCAGGGATGGATAGCTCATGGGTCACCTTTTGGCTTTTTTGTCGGTTGGTGGGACTGTCAATGGGTTCTCACCTTTACGTTAACGTAAGCCTGTGACGAATGGCTGTCAATCACCCTTTACGTTAACGTCAACTTGAGCGAGAGTAGAGCCAGTTCAAGATAGAACGCGGACCCATCCTGTGATGATGGCCTGTGGCGAGGGGGCTTGCCCCCGCTTGAGTGCGCAGCACTCACAAGATCTTCGATACATCGGAAATTTTGGGGCTGCTTCGCAGCCCAACGGGGGCAAGCCCCCTCGCCACAGGTTGCTCTCACAGGTAGCCGCGGCAAGCCCATAAATAAAGACAATAGGGGTCGTCATGGATCAACCCAGTGCAAGCCCGCAACGCAGTTACACCCGTGGCTCCCAGGACAAAGCCTTGCTGGCGATGACCATCGGCCAGGCGTTCGACAACACGGTCGCGCAGTACCCGGACGGGGAGGCGCTGGTGGTGCGCCATCAACAGCTGCGTTACACATGGCGGCAGTTGGCCGAGGCCGCGGACCTGCACGCCAGGGCGCTGCTGGCGCTGGGGCTGCAAGCCGGTGACCGCCTGGGGATCTGGGCGCCGAACTGTGCGCAGTGGTGCATCAGCCAGATTGCCACCGCGAAAATCGGCGTGATCCTGGTCAATATCAATCCGGCGTATCGCAGTTCCGAACTCGAATACGTACTCAAGCAATCCGGCTGCCAATGGCTGGTGTGTGCCGGCGCCTTCAAGTCGTCGAACTATCACGCGATGCTGCAGGGCCTGGTGCCCGAGCTGGCCGAGCAATCCATAGGCAAATTGCAGAGCGAGCGGTTGCCGGCGTTGCGTGGCGTTGTCAGCCTGGATGCCCAGCCTCCGTCGGGGTTCCTGCCGTGGTCGCAACTGGCTGGTCTGGCGGAGAGCGTGACGGTCGAGCAACTGCATGAGCGCCAGAACAGCCTGCATTTCGATCAGCCGGTGAATATCCAGTACACCTCTGGCACTACCGGTTTCCCCAAGGGCGCGACCCTCAGTCACTACAACATTCTCAACAACGGCTACATGGTCGGCGAAAGCCTGGGCCTGACGGCGGCCGATCGCCTGGTGATTCCGGTGCCCTTGTATCACTGCTTCGGCATGGTCATGGGCAACCTCGGCTGCATCACCCATGGCAGCACGATGATCTATCCGAACGACGCGTTCGACCCGTTACTGACCCTCGGCACTGTGGCTGACGAAAAAGCCACGGCGCTGTACGGCGTGCCGACCATGTTCATCGCCATGCTCGATCAACCGCAACGTGCCGAATTCGATCTGTCGAGCCTGCGCACGGGGATCATGGCAGGCGCGACCTGTCCTATCGAAGTGATGCGCCGGGTCATCAGCGACATGCACATGAGCGAAGTGCAGATTGCCTACGGCATGACGGAAACCAGTCCGGTGTCATTGCAGACCGGTCCTTCAGACGATCTGGAACTGCGCGTGACCACCGTCGGCCGTACCCAGCCGCAGCTCGAAAGCAAGATCATCGACGAAGCGGGCAACCTGGTGCCGCGGGGCACCATCGGTGAGCTGTGCACTCGCGGTTACAGCGTGATGCTGGGTTACTGGAACAACCCCGAAGGCACCGCAGAAGCCATCGACCAGGCAGGCTGGATGCACACCGGTGATCTGGCGAGCATGAACGATGAGGGGTACGTGTGTATTGCTGGGCGCAACAAGGACATGATCATCCGTGGCGGTGAGAATATTTACCCGCGGGAGCTGGAAGAGTTTTTCTTCACGCATCCGGCCGTTGCGGATGTTCAGGTGATCGGCATTCCATGCTCGCGCTACGGCGAAGAGATCGTCGCCTGGATCAAGTTTCACCCCGGCCACAGCGCTACCGAACAAGAACTGCAAGCCTGGTGCAAGGAGCGCATCGCGCACTTCAAGACGCCGCGTTACTTCAAGTTCGTGGAAGAGTTTCCAATGACCGTGACCGGCAAGATCCAGAAGTTCCGGATGCGTGAGATAAGCGTCGCGGAGCTCAAAGCGAAGCTGTAGGAGCTGGCTTGCCAGCGATGGCGCAGGGTTATTCAGCATTCTTGTTGACTGATCCGCCGCCATCGCGAGCAAGCTGGCTCCTACAGAGGGCCGGGGTAAAACTCAAATGCCAGACAGCACAAAGGGGAGCCGAAGCTCCCCTTTAATTTGTCGTTGCGCGTGCTCTTTTTTTATTATTGAGGGTCGGTCTGTTTTTGTTTTTGGCAACCGTTGCCCTTTACCGCTGTTTTTGGCGATCCCCATCCGGGATCAAGAGCAAACGTATTTTTTTGAGCGCTGATCTGCTTTTTCGCTGAGCGATCCAACCAGTACGGGAGCTACCTGAAGGTAGTTTTATTATTCTCTGTCTGGCTGCGGGTCACTTCGAAAAGCACCCTGAAAAGCACATCTTCTCCAAAAAAATCTGTTAGCTGCGTCTCTGCCGTGTTGTTTTTGTTATGTCAGAGTCGTTACGTCTTGTTTTTATTAGGGTTGCCGCAATTTTTTTATTCTTGTTATGCGATAGATATAGCAGGAGCCGTGCCAACTTTTTAAAAGCCTTTAAAATCAATGCTTTGCGATTTTGTAGGGTTTTTCGACTCAGGCAAAACCCTACATTTTGTTTCCGTGTTACTCGCTTGCGCCCACGTTTGAGTCTGTGCGGTAACACCCGGACACACTCAACGCACTCACTGTGCGCTGCGAGCCCTGGCCACGCGGGAACCGGTAGGGCGACCCAACACGGTGCAAATCTGTTGACCGGCGAGCATCAGGGCGTCGAGGTCGATTCCGGTGTCGATACCCAGGCCGTTCAGCAGGTAAACCACGTCTTCGGTCGCGACGTTACCGCTGGCTCCCTTGGCATAGGGGCAGCCGCCGAGACCGGCGATGGAGCTGTCGAACACCGAGATACCTTCGAGCAGGCTGGCGTAGATGTTGGCCACGGCCTGACCGTAGGTGTCGTGGAAGTGCCCGGCGAGTTTTTCACGGGGTACATCCTTTGCTACCACTTCGAACATTTTCCGGGTCGCGCCAGCGGTGCCGGTGCCGATGGTGTCCCCCAGCGAGACCTCGTAGCAGCCCATGGCATAGAGCTCGCGAGCGACCAAAGCGACTTGCTCCGGGGTGACGTGACCTTCATAGGGGCACCCCAGCACGCAGGACACATACCCGCGCACGGTCACCCCCTGTTGTCTGGCGGCGTCCATGATCGGCGCGAAACGCTCCAGGCTTTCGCTGATCGAGCAATTGATATTGCGCTGGGAAAACGCCTCGGACGCTGCGGCGAACACGGCCACTTCCTTGACCCCGGCGGCGAGGGCATCTTCGAAACCGCGCAGGTTGGGAGCGAGCGCGCCATAGACCACACCCGGTTTGCGCTGGATCTGCGCGAAAACTTCGGCGGAGCCGGCCATCTGCGGCACCCACTTGGGCGACACGAAACTGCCGACTTCTATATAGCCGAGCCCGGCTGCGGTCAGTGCATCGACCAGTTGCACCTTGTCGGCAACACTGATGGGCTGGGCTTCGTTTTGCAGGCCGTCGCGCGGGCCGACTTCGACAATGCGTACGTGGGAGGGGAGTGGCATAAGAGATTCACCTGTAGTCATGGTGAGCGGGGATCTAATGTGGGAGCGGGCTTGCTCGCGAAGGTGGTTTTTCATTCAACACTTATGTCGACTGACCCGACGCTTTCGCGAGCAAGCCCGCTCCCACACATGATTTGCGCAGGTTATTGAACCGCTTGCTGACTCTTGAGCGTCTGCTCCAGCGCCTGCACGCAGCGCTCTTCGGCGGTATCAAGTTCCAGTTTCATCTGTTCGATGTCCAGCAGTTGCTGTTCAAGCTGCTCACGGCGTTCGCTGATTTTCGCCAGCATGCTGTGTAACTGTTTGGTGTTACCGCTGGACGGGTCGTAAAGCTCGATCAGCTCGCGGCATTCAGCCAGCGAGAAACCGATGCGTTTGCCCCGCAGGATCAGCTTCAGGCTGACTTTGTCGCGGGGCGAGTAAATGCGTTCCTGGCCACGGCGCTCGGGGCTGAGCAGGCCTTGCTCCTCATAAAAGCGAATGGCGCGGGTGGTGATGTCGAGCTCGCGGGCGAGGTCGGAAATGCTGTAGGTTTGGCTGCTCATGGAAGCGCTCGCAAAAGGTCATGGCGCTAAGCTAATGGCAGGTTGACGTTTACGTCAAGGGGCGTGAATTTTCAGTGTTCTTGCTGGCCCCTTCGCGAGCAAGCCCGCTTCCACAGGGATCTGTGCAGGGCACAAATATTGTGTCCACCGAATATCCAATGTGGGAGCGGGCTTGCTCGCGAAGAACGATAACGCGGTGTAACGCGTTTACACCTTCTCGAGCTTTTTCTCCTGCGCCGTCACCTGCTGGCACAGCTCGATCATCTGCTCGCGCATCCAGCGGTTCGCCGGGTCCTGGTCAGTGCTTTCGTGCCAGTAAAGGTGGGTTTCCACCGGCGGCACATCGTTGACCGGCAGATAAAAAGCGTGCAGGTCGTTGCGGCGGGCGAAGCGTTCCGGCACGGTCATGACCATGTCCGTCTGCTGCAACACCTGCGAGGCCATCAGGTAATGCTGGGAACGCAGGGCGATCTTGCGCTGGATGCCCATCTTGCCCAGCGCCAGGTCGACATAGCCGAGGCCGCTGCGGCGGCTGGAAATATGGATGTGGGTCAGGCTCAGGTAATCATCCAGCGTGAGTTTTTCCTTGCCCGCCAGCGGATGCCCCTTGCGCATGGCGCACACGTAGCGGTCTTCCATCAACTTGACGTGACGCACCTGCGGGTCGGTGTTGAGCGGCGCATCGACGGCAAAGTCCAGGCGACCGGCCGCCAGTTCCTTGGTGGTCTCACGGCGTTTGGACAGAAAACTCTCGATGATCACCGTCGGCGCCAGGCGGCGCAGGCGCTGGAACAGCGGCGGCAGGATCACCGCTTCGGTGAGGTCGGTCATGCTGATGCGATAGGTCTTGACCGCTTGCTGCGGGTTGAAAATACGGCTTTCCTGCACCGACACGCGCAGCAGTGAGAGCGCATTGCGCACCGGGCCGATGATGTTCTGCGCCATGGGCGTCGGCACCATGCCCTGGGCCGTGCGTACGAACAGCGGGTCGTTGAAGGTCTCGCGCAGGCGGGCCAGAGCGTTCGACACCGCCGGTTGGGTGATGCCGACAATCTGCCCGGCGCGGGTCAGGTTGGCTTCGGTGTAGATCGCGTCGAAGACGATGAAAAGGTTGAGATCGACCTTGCTCAGATTCATTACGCGGCTCTCTTATTGTGTGGGCGGGCTGACCGTGACGATCAGCCGATCATATATCGGTGATGAATGTTTATACACGCCGAGAATAGGCTAGGTAAATTTTCATGGCTGTTCTAGCATCGATTGCATGATCTAAACAACCTCTCCCAAGAAGGTATCTTGCTCATGGATTTCGCTTATTCGCCCAAGGTTCAGGAACTGCGTGAGCGCGTGACTGCGTTCATGGACACCTACGTTTATCCCGCCGAAGCCGTGTTCGAGCGCCAGGTCGCCGAGGGCGACCGCTGGCAGCCGACCGCGATCATGGAAGAACTCAAACTCAAGGCCAAGGCTGAAGGGCTGTGGAATTTGTTTCTGCCTGAGTCTGAACTCGGTGCCGGTCTGACCAACCTTGAATACGCGCCGCTGGCGGAAATCATGGGCCGCTCGCTGCTGGGGCCAGAGCCGTTCAACTGCTCGGCACCGGACACCGGCAACATGGAAGTGCTGGTGCGTTACGCCAACGAAGAGCAGAAGCAGCGCTGGCTCGAACCCTTGCTGCGCGGCGAGATCCGCTCGGCATTCGCCATGACCGAACCGGACGTGGCATCCTCCGACGCCACCAACATGGCCGCCCGTGCGGTGCGCGATGGTGACGAGTGGGTGATCAACGGCAAGAAATGGTGGACCTCGGGTGCTTGCGACCCACGCTGCAAAATCCTGATTTTCATGGGGCTGAGCAATCCGGACGCACCACGCCACGCCCAGCACTCGATGATCCTGGTGCCGGTCGATACCCCCGGCGTGAAGATTGTGCGTCCGCTGCCGGTGTTCGGTTACGACGATGCGCCTCATGGTCACGCCGAAGTGCTGTTTGAAAACGTCCGAGTGCCGTACGAAAACGTCCTGCTGGGCGAAGGACGCGGCTTCGAAATCGCTCAAGGTCGCCTTGGCCCGGGCCGGATTCACCACTGCATGCGTTCGATCGGCATGGCCGAGCGTGCGCTGGAACTGATGTGCAAGCGTTCGGTGAGCCGTACGGCATTCGGCAAGCCCCTGGCGCGGCTGGGCGGTAACGTCGACAAGATCGCCGATTCGCGGATGGAGATCGACATGGCACGCCTGCTGACACTGAAGGCGGCGTACATGATGGACACCGTTGGCAACAAAGTGGCCCGTAGCGAGATCGCGCAAATCAAGGTCGTCGCACCAAACGTTGCATTGCGAGTGATCGACCGGGCGATTCAGATCCATGGCGGGGCGGGTGTTTCCAACGATTTCCCGCTGGCCTACATGTACGCGATGCAGCGCACCCTGCGCCTGGCCGACGGCCCGGACGAAGTGCACCGTGCGGCGATCGGCAAGTTCGAAATCGGCAAATATGTGCCGAAAGAGATGATGCGTAGCGGGCAGTAAGACCGCGGCGCCTGCCATTCGCGAGCAAGCCCGCTCCCACAGGCTTAGTGTAATCCCTGTAGGAGCGGGCTTGCTCGCGAAGGCGTCATTCCATTCGATGCAGCAACATCAGATTCAATACACCCAAACCTCAACCCGCCGATTCTTGATCCTTCCCTCATCGGCGCTATTGGCCGCCACCGGCATCTGCGCTCCAAACCCGCGAATCTCGCGAAACACCACACCGCTTTTCACCAACTCCCGCCGCACTGCCATGGCCCGCAGTTTCGACAACAGATCGGCGCGCGCCGGGTCGCTCTTGGCATCGCCAAAGCCCACCAGTGTTACCTGGCCATTGGTTTTGTCGTGCTGCTTTATATAGTCGAGTACCCGGGACAAGTCTTGTTGCGCCTTGTTGTCCAGCGTTGCGCTGCCTTCTTCGAAACGAAAGTTGACCGACAAACGCTGCGCATGACGGCTGAGGGCCTGATAACCCTCGGGCATCAACGCATTGGGTGTCACGCTTATGGCCTGGACGGTCTGGGCGATGAAACCGTTGGCGGCGACGATTGCTTGCCCTTTACTGCTTTGGGCGAACGCCGCCAGTGCATCGGCCCAAGGGTTCTTTGCGCTCGGCGGCAGATAAAAAAACAGTCGGCGGGACAGCGGATAGTCTTCCGTGGCAATCAGGTTGTTCAGTGGCGGCATGGCTTGTGATTGCCCGTCGACAATCGCCACGGCTTTGGCCAGACGTACGTAGGGCAGGCCGATAAAACCAATGCCTTGTGGGTCTGCACTCACGGCGTCGGACAGTTGTTCACTGGATTCGAAGCGTTTCGCCGTGCTACTGAGACTTTTCCCGCGATCACTCAGGACCAGTTCCCTGAAGGTGTCGTAGGTCCCGGACTGATCATCCCGCGCATACAGATGAATCGGCCCGCCGCGGCCGCCGATTTCTTCCCAGGTTTTGACTTCGCCACTGAACATGCGCGCCAGTTGCTCGGTGCCGAGTTGAGTCAGCGGATTGTCCGGGTGAAGGATGATCGCCAGGCCGTCGATGGCGATGACTTGTTCGGCACCCGGGCTTTTCAGATCGCCCAGGGATTCAAGGCTCACCCGTTCGCTGTCCTTGATTGGGCGCGATGAGGCGGCGAGGTCGGCATTGGCGGCTTTCAGGGCGGCAAAACCAGTGCTCGAACCATGGGCTGCGACTTCAACGACAACCCGGCTGCCCTGATCGGTTTCACCCACGATGCGCAGTTCGTTGGCGGTAGTCAGGGTTTCGCGGTGAATCCTGCGCAGGCCCTGTTCGCTCAGCAGGCCCTCGACCAGCGCCGGTCCCAGGGCCGCGCCGATGGTGTTGGAGCCCTGAATGCGCAGCACCGGGCCTTGTCCGGATGTCGGCAAATTGCCGGCAACCGCCAGGTGTGGCAAGCCGAGGCACAGCATCAACAGGAACAACACGCGCAGCATCATGCCGGCACCTTATATAGCCAAAGGAGGTGTCGGGAGATTAAGTCAGTAAGGTTTCCGAAAAATGACACTTTTCTAATGTGGGAGCGGGCTTGCTCGCGAAAGCGTCGGATCAGTCGACACATGTATTGACTGATCCGACGCTTTCGCGAGCAAGCCCGCTCCCACTTTGGCGCTGCGTATGTCTCGGGATCAGCTCAACTCAAGCCAGATCGGCGCATGGTCCGAAGGTTTTTCCATGCCGCGCAGTTCATAGTCCACACCGGCGGCCTTCACCCGCGGCAGCAAGCCGTGGGAGGCGAGGATCAGGTCGATGCGCAGGCCTCGCTTGGGTTCGTCTTCGAAGCCACGGCTGCGGTAGTCGAACCAGCTGAAGGTGTCGGTCACGTCCGGGTTCAGGTGACGGAAACTGTCGACCAGGCCCCAGTTCTTGAGGCGGGCCATCCACTCGCGCTCTTCCGGCAGGAAGCTGCATTTGCCGGTCTTCAGCCAGCGCTTCATGTTGTCCGGGCCGATGCCAATGTCGCAGTCTTCCGGGGAAATGTTCACATCGCCCATCACCACCAGCGGCTGGTCGTTCTTGAACTGGCTTTCCAGCAATTGCTGCAAGTCGCCGTAGAAACGTTCCTTGGCCGGGAATTTGGTCGGGTGGTCGCGGCTTTCGCCCTGGGGGAAATAACCGTTCATGATGGTGACCGGCACACCGTTGGCGTCGGCGAAGGTGCCCCAGATGAAACGCCGCTGGGCATCTTCTTCGTCGGTGGCGAAACCTTTATGCAGGGCCAGCGGTTCCTGGCGCGAGAGCAGAGCGACGCCGTAATGGCCTTTTTGCCCGTGGAAATACACGTGGTAGCCCAGCGCCTGCACCTCGGCCAGCGGGAACTGCTCATCGTGGACCTTGGTTTCCTGCAAGCCGATCACATCGGGCTGGTGCTTTTCGATCAGCGCCGCCAGCTGATGGGGACGGGCGCGCAGCCCGTTGATGTTGAAGGAGACGATCTTCATGGTCGGCAGTCCTGGCAAAAGGGCGATGCTAGCTGACATGGGGGAATCGGGCCAGTGTGGGGTGGGGGGATTTACTGTGTTGGGTCAGATCTGTGTAGACAGTCCTGGCCCCTGCCTTTGCTTTTGTGGGAGCGGGCTTGCTCGCGAAGGCGAATTCATTGCCTACACTCATTTCGGATCTGTAAGGAACTGTGTCAGCGCCGATCCGCTCGTAACAACAAGAGCGCAGCCATCCGAGCTGTGCCGGGGAGATCAACCGTCATGCCCGAAACCTCGACCGCCATCGCCGATATTCATATGCTCGACAGCGGCTATGCCCGTGAAGCCCGTTCGCTGCTGTATCAGGCTTATCGACACGAACCGACCTTCGGCTATCTGTTCGAAGCCGAACGCCCCGGTTACGAACAGCGGGTTCGCGCCACGGTGCGCGAACTGGTAACCCAGCATTTTCTCCAGGACCTGCCGGCCATCGGTCTGCTGGTCAACGACCGCCTGATCGGTATCGCCCTGATCGCGCCGCCGCAACGTCGCCTGGGGGTCACCGAAAGTTGGGCGTGGCGCCTGCGCATGGTGCTCAGCACGGGATTTCGCTGCACCCGTCGCTATCTGGAGTATCACGCTGCCGTGGAGGCCTGCGTGCCGAACGACTCGGTGCACGTCTTGCCGTTGCTGGGGGTTCACCCGCAGTTCCAGGGCCAGCATTTCGGCGAACAACTGTTGCAAGCTGTGCACAACTGGTGCGCGGTGGATGAACACTCACAGGGCGTGATCCTCGATACCGGGAATCCTCGCTATCTGGAGTTCTATAAACGTCAGGGCTATGAGGAAATCGGTGAAGTCGCCGTAGGGCCGGTTCGCGAGCACGTGTTTTTTCACCCCAATCCCCAGGTGTTACAAACAGCAACGGCTTAGCCCACGAACTTTCTTTGCCTGTCAGGCTCTATCACGCTTCCATGTTCATGAACCATGCTCGTGATAGCATCCGCGCCTATGAAGTTTCCAGGAAGATTTACCAGTGGCGTGCTCATGCTGTTATCCAGCTGCACGGCGCTGGCGCAAAGTGAATTGGATGTGCGGATCAAACCGTCCAACGATGAACTGAAGGCCAATATAGAGGGCTATATCGGCAGCCTCGGCGATCGTGACGAAGAAGCCTTGCAGCGCTTCAGTCGTGGCGCCGAGGAACAGGCGCGCAAGGCCGCCCAGGCCTTGGGTTATTACCAGCCGCACATCGACAGTGAAGTGAAGGGCGGCGAAAAGCCGCGCCTGGTGTTGAAGGTCGACCCCGGCGAGCCGGTGCACCTGCGCAATGTCACGGTGCGAGTCGAAGGACCCGCAGCGTCCCTCAAATCCTTTCGAATCCCACAAAGCGACGCGCTCAAGCCCGGTGCCGTGCTCAACCATGGGCATTACGAGGACGCCAAGCGCCTGATCCAGAACCAGGCTTCGCGTTATGGCTTTTTCAGCGGCCACTTCACCCGTTCGACACTGTCGGTCGACCCGCGGGCCGGCGTTGCCGATATCGAGCTGATCTATGAAAGCGGTCCACGCTATACCTTGGGCAAGGTCAGTTTCGAGGGGGATACGCCGTTCGATGACGAGCTGCTGCAACGCATGGTCCCATTCAAGGCCGGTACACCCTACGACTCGGAGCTGATTGCCGAACTCAATCAGAACCTGCAATCGAGTGGCTACTTCGAAGGCGTGCGCGTGGACGCAGCACCCACGGCGTCAAAAGAGAATGCGATCCCGGTGGACGTCAAGCTCGAAACCCGCAAGCCACGGACCATGGGCCTGGGCCTGGGTTTCTCCACCGACGTCGGCCCACGGGCCAAGGCCAACTGGACCCGGCACTGGGTCAACGCGCAAGGGCACAGTTACGGCTGGGAGGCCGAAGTCTCGGCGCCTCGGCAGAACGTCGGGTTGTTCTACGACATTCCACTGGATCCGCCGCTGACGGACAAACTGCGTTTTGCCGGCGGCTATCAGAATGAAGACATCGCTGGCACCGACACCCATAGCAAACTGTTGACCCTCGGCCCCGAATGGCACAGCAAACTGCCCAGCGGCTGGCAACGGGTGGTATCGCTGAAGTGGCAGCGCGAGGATTACCAACTGGGCGATGACTCGGGACTCAGTAACTTGCTGATGCCCGGTGTGAGCTATTCGTACCTCAAAAGCGACAATCGCATCGACCCGCACAACGGCTATCGCCTGCAATTCGAATCCAAGGTGGCCAAGGAAGGTCTGGGTTCCGACAGCAACCTGCTCTACGGCACGGCATTGGTCAAAGGCCTGACCACAGTGTTTGATAAACACCGCTTCCTCGGGCGGGTGCAGGTCGGCGGCAGTGCCACCAACGGCTTCAAATCGGTGCCGCCGTCGCTGCGCTTCTTCGCCGGTGGCGATCAGAGCGTGCGTGGCTACGACTATCAGAGCCTGTCCCCGGAAAACTCCGACGGCGACCGCATCGGTGGCCGCTACATGGTGGCCGCCAGCGCGGAGTATCAGTATTCGGTCGCCGAAAAATGGCGAATCGCGACCTTTGTCGACCAGGGCAACGCCTTCAACACCCTCGAACTGCCGAGCCTCAAGACCGGGGTCGGTATCGGCGTGCGCTGGGTCTCGCCGGTGGGGCCGATCCGCCTCGACCTGGCCCATGCGCTGGACGACGATGGCGGTATTCGACTGCACTTTTCCATGGGGCCTGAGCTGTGAAGCGTGGTTTGAAAGTAACGCTGCTGACGATAGCCGCACTGTTGATGCTGGTTGTCCTGACACTGGCCACGGTGCTCGGCACGGCGACGGGCAGCCGCTGGGCGTTGGGCTTCGTACCGGGTTTGACCCTGGACAACTTCCAGGGCCGGCTGAGCGGGCAGTGGAGTGCCGACCGGGTGCTGTGGCAGCAGGACACCAGCCGGGTTGAACTGAACCAGGTGATTTTCGCCTGGTCACCGTTGTGCCTGACCCGCATGACCTTGTGCATCGAGCAATTGCAGGCCGACCAGGTCAGCCTGACGTTTCCGCCGGGTGGCGAAGAGCCGGACAGCGGCCCGATCACGCTCCCGGAGCTCAAGTTACCCTTGGCCATCGAACTGGGGGAGATCAAGGTCGGCAGCCTGTTGTTCAACGGCAGTGAAGAGCTCAAGGGCTTGCAGCTGGCGGCGCACTGGACGACGGCCGGTTTGAAGATCGACGCGGTGTCGATACAGCGCGAGGACCTGAGCCTGAACCTGTCCGGTCTGCTGCAACCTTCCGGCAACTGGCCCCTCAGCGCCTCCGGCAAGCTGACTCTATTGTCGACGCCTGAGCCCCTGGCGCTGGCGCTGAAAGTCGACGGCGACCTGCTCAAGACCCTGAACCTGAAAGCCGACAGCAGCGGTTACCTCAGCGGGCAACTGACCGGCGAGCTGCAACCCCTGGTGGACAACCTGCCGGCCAAGGTGCGGATCACCGTCGATGGTTTCAAACCCGGTGCCGATCTGCCGGACACCTTGCAACTCAATCAGCTAGAACTCACTGGCGCTGGCGACTTGAAGAACGGCTACGCGCTGCTCGGCAAGGCCACGCTGCCCGCCGAGCAAGGGCCGGTCGCCCTGGCGCTGCAAGGCAAGGTCGACGCCAACGGCGCGCAGATCGCCGCGCTCGACCTGACTGCCAACGACAAGCAAAGCCTCAAGCTCACAGGGCTTGTGGATTGGAGCAAAGGCCTGAGCGCCGAAGCGAAAATCGACTGGCTGGACTTCCCGTGGCACCGTCTCTATCCATTGATCGACGAGCCGGAGGTGGCGTTGCGCCGCTTCACCGGCGAGGTGTCCTACACCGACGGTAAGTACCTCGGTCATTTTGAAGCCGCGGCGGATGGTCCGGCCGGTGCATTCACCCTGGCCAGTCCGTTCGCTGGCGACCTGACGAAAATCTACCTGCAACAGATTCAACTCCACGCCGGGCAGGGCAAGGCTGAAGGGCACCTGAACCTGCAGTTCGCCGACGGCATTGCCTGGGACACCGCGCTGGACCTGTCGGCGATCAACCCGGCGTACTGGGTCGCGGAGCTGCCGGGCACGCTGGCGGGGCCGTTGCGCAGCACGGGCGAACTGAAAAACGAGGTGCTCAGTCTCAATGCCGACCTGGACCTCAAGGGCAAACTGCGCGGTCAGCCGGCGGTGATCCAGGCCAAGGCCGATGGCCGTGGTGAGCAATGGAACCTCAACGCCCTGCAGGTTCGCCTGGGCGAGAACAGCATCAGCGGCAAGGGCAGCCTGCAACAAAAACTCGCCGGGCAGATCGATCTCAAGCTGCCGCGCCTGGCCCAGCTCTGGCCAGAGCTGCGCGGTCAACTCAATGGCCGTGTGGAGGTCGCCGGCACGCTCAAGGCCCCCCAAGGCAAGCTTGACCTGCAAGGCTCGCAATTGGTTTTCCAGGACAATCGCCTGCAAAGCCTGAACCTGGACGCCACGCTGGACAGTGCGCAACGGGCAAAAGTCGATCTCAAGGGCAGTGGCATCCAGGCCGGTGATACTTCCCTGGGAACCCTGACCGCCAGCGGCCAGGGCGACATCAAGAACCAGAAGCTGAGCCTCGATCTGCAAGGGCCGAAACTGAAACTGGCGCTGGGTCTGGACGGTGCGCTGGATAAAGGCAATTGGCGCGGACGCCTGGCCAGCGGTGATATCCAGGCCGGAGGCCAGGACTGGAAGCTGCAAGGGCCGGCGAAACTCGAACGCCTGGCGGACGGCAAAATCAACTTCGGTGCTCATTGCTGGGCATCTGGCCAGGCCAGCCTGTGCGGTGAAGACTCGCGCCTGATGCCCGAGCCGAAGCTGCGTTATCACCTCAAGCAGTTCCCGATCGACAGCCTCGCGCAGTGGTTGCCGAAGGATTTCGCCTGGCAGGGCCGGCTCAATGCCGACCTGCAACTGGATCTGCCGGCCAGTGGCCCGAACGGCCAGGTCAGCGTCGATGCCGGCGGCGGCACGTTGCGCATCAAGGAAAAGGACCAGTGGCTGGACTTCCCGTACCAGACCCTGAAACTCACCAGCAAACTCACGCCCAAACGTATCGACACCGAACTCAATTTCGTCGGCGGCAAACTCGGCGAACTGATGGTGCAGGCGCAGCTCAATCCGTTGCCGAAGAACAAACCGTTGAGCGGCTCGTTCCGCTTGAGCGGGCTGGACCTGTCGGTAGCGCGACCGTTCGTGCCGATGGTCGAGAAGCTGACCGGGCGCCTGAATGGCAGCGGCACGATTTCCGGCGGGCTTTTGGCGCCGCAGGTCAATGGCAGTCTGCAACTCAGTGATGGCGTGGTGGCCGGGCCTGAATTGCCGATGGAACTGCAAAACCTGCACGTTCAGGCGCTCATCGCCGGTGAAAGCGTGCAACTGAACGGTGGCTGGAACAGCGGCAAGGCCGGGCAGGGCAGCTTGAACGGCAACATCGCCTGGGGTCAGGCGCTGGTGGTGGATCTGGCACTCAAGGGCTCGCAATTGCCGGTCACCGTCGAGCCTTACGCCAAGCTTGAAGTCGCACCGGACCTGAAGATTTCGATGAAGGGCGATGAGCTGGCCATCGCCGGTAAGGTGCTGGTGCCCAGGGGTGAAATCACCATTCGAGAATTGCCGCCGTCGACGGTCAAGGTCTCCGATGACACGGTGATCGTCGGTCAGCAGACCGAGGAGGGCAAGCCACCGCTGGCGATGAAGATGGACATTGAAGTGCTGGTCGGCGAGGACAAGCTGAGCTTTGCCGGGTTTGGCCTGACGGCGAATGTGCAGGGGCATGTGCATATCGGCGACAACATGGACACCCGCGGCGAGCTGTGGCTCAACGACGGGCGTTACCGCGCCTATGGCCAGCGGCTTTCGGTGCGCCGGGCACGTTTGCTGTTTGCCGGGCCCATCGATCAGCCGTACCTGGACATCGAAGCCATTCGCAAGACCGACGACATCATCGCCGGCATTCGTTTGAGTGGCAGCGCCGAGCAACCGACCACGCAAATCTTTTCAGAACCGGCCATGAGCCAGGAGCAGGCCTTGTCCTATCTGGTGCTCGGGCGTCCGCTGAGCAGCAATGGCGAAGACAACAACATGCTTGCCCAGGCGGCCCTCGGGTTGGGCTTGATGGGCAGTTCCGGTGTGACCGGTGGCATTGCCAAGAACCTGGGCATCCAGGACTTCCAGCTCGACACCCAGGGCAGCGGTACTGCCACCAGTGTGGTGGCCAGCGGCAATATTTCCGAGAAGCTCAGCCTGCGCTATGGCGTCGGCGTGTTCGAACCGGCCAACACCATTGCCTTGCGCTACAAGCTGAGCAAAAAGGTCTACCTTGAAGCCGCCGGCGGCGTGGCCAGTTCGCTGGACATCTTCTACAAGCGGGATTTCTAGGCCCTGCTCCTTCCAGAACCGAGTCGCAGCCATCGCTGGCAAGCCAGCTCCTACAAGGATCACACAGTCCTGTAGGAGCTGGCTTGCCAGCGATGGGGTCATTGCGTGCGCCACAATCTTCCAAGCCGTTTGTCAACTATTTACAAAGCCTCCTAACTATTACGTTGACATTCGCTGCCTAGGCAGTAACATCTCGACATACATTCACTGCCTAGGCAGCTAATTGGTGGTCAGATGAAACATTTCTCTCCAGACGATTTCCACAATTGCCATCTCGGCCTGCTGCTCGGACGCGCCGCGCTGCTCAAGGACCGGATCATCGACACCCACATGGAACCCCACGGCATCACCGCCGCGCAGTTCAAGGTGTTGATCATCATGGCCCAGTACGGCGTCGATTCGCCGGGCGAGTTGTGCCGTCACCTGTCCCTGGACAGCGGCTCGATGACTCGCATGCTCGATCGTCTGGAGCAGAAGGGGTTCCTCGCCCGCCAACGCTCCGAAGCGGATCGCCGTCAGGTGCAGCTGGTACTCACGGACGACGGCCAGAAGCTCGCCGGGCTGCTGCCGCACATCGGTGCCGAAGCCATGAATGAACTGGCCGGTGCCATCACTCCGGAAGAGCTGAAAACCCTGGAGATGATCCTGAAGAAAATTTTGGTAGCAGCCGGTGACTCGATCACCCTGCTGCGAGTAGGTGACAAATGAGCAGTAAACCCTTGCGTGCCGGCCTGAGCCTGGTGCTGTTGGCCATGAGCCTGGCCGGTTGCGCCAGTTACAGCGGCCTGAAAACCGAAGGGGTCAGCCTCGATGCGAAAAATTTCAAGGCCGGGCAGTCCCTCGGCGGCGTGACCCTGTCGCCGGCCGCCTGGCCGAAAAGCGACTGGTGGAAAAGCCTTGGCGACCCGCAACTCGACGGCCTGATCCGCGAGGCCCTGCGCGACAGCCCGGACATGCAGATTGCCGACGCCCGTGCCCACCAGGCCAGCGCCGCCGCCTACGCTGCCGACGCTGCGCGGATGCCTACCCTGGATGCCAGCGCCGGTGTCAGCCGCTCGCGCCTGGCCCGGGACCAGGACCCGCTCGGGCAGGGCGACGCGTACGCCACCATTCGCAATATCAGCACCAGCTTCAACTACAACTTCGACCTGTGGGGCGGCCAGCGCGATGCCTGGGAAGCGGCCCTCGGCCAGGCCCGTGCCGCCGAAGTCGACCAGCAGGCCGCGCAACTGACCCTGGCCGCCGACGTCGCCCGGGCCTACAGCGATCTCGGGCAGGCGCACATCGTGTATGACCTGTCCAACGAAGACCTCAAGCGCACCCGGCAAATGCTCGAACTGAGCCAGCGTCGGCTGACGGCCGGGATCGACAGCCAGTACCAGTTCCAACAGACCGAAAGCCTCGAAGCCACCTCCCAAGCCAATTTGATCGACGCTGAAAAGCGCCTGAACAGCGCGAAGATCGCTCTTGCGGTGCTGCTCGGCAAAGGTCCGGACCGCGGCAATGAAATTGCCCGGCCGAACATTCTTCAGCCGAGCGCGGTAGCGCTACCTTCGGTGTTGCCTGCCGAGCTGCTCGGGCGTCGCCCGGACCTGGTCGCCGCGCGCTGGCGGGTCGAGGCGGCGAGCAAAAGCATCGACGCCGGCAAGACCCGGTTCTACCCCAACCTGAACCTCAGCGCGGCTGCCGGCGCCGAGTCTTTGTTGGGCGATGCGATGTTTGGATCGGCCAGCCGCTTCTTCAACATTGCACCGACGATTTCTGTGCCGGTTTTCGACGGTGGCCGCTTGCGCGCCGACCTCGATTCGCGCGACGCCGACTACGACCTCGCGGTGGCGCAGTACAACAAAAGCCTGGTGAAGGCGCTGGGAGATGTCAGTGACAGCATCAACCAGCTGCGCGATATCGGTCGGCAGATCGCTGCCCAGCAGCACGCCACCGACATCGCCCAGGATTCCTACAACACCGTGGTCCAGCGTTACGGTTCCGGCATCGGCAACTACCTGGACGTGCTCAGCATCGAGCAGCAATTGCTCCAGGCCCAGCGTCAGCTGGCCAACCTCAATGCCGAGCAGATCGACCTGTCGATCCAGCTGATGCAGGCGCTGGGCGGCGGTTTCCAGCCTGAGGCCATCGCTTCGGCCAACGCCACGCCAGCCACGCTGACCCACTAATTCAAGGTATTTGTCATGGCCACTGCCGATACAACCCAACCTACTGAAAACACTCCAGGCAACCCCAATTCGGGCAAACGCAAGTTCATGTTGCTGGTCCTGGCTGCGACCGTCGTTCTGAGCGGCGCGGGCGTCTGGGCTTATCACGAGTTCTACGGGCGCTGGAGCGAAAGCACCGACGACGCCTATGTGAACGGCAACGTAGTGGAAATCACGCCGCTGGTCACGGGCACCGTGGTCAGCATCGGCGCCGACGATGGCGATCTGGTGCATGAAGGTCAGGTGCTGGTGAACTTTGACCCGAACGACGCCGAAATCGGTCTGCAAAACGCCCAGGCCAATCTGGCGCGTACCGTGCGTCAGGTGCGCGGCCTGTACAGCGATGTGGATGGCATGAAAGCCCAGGTCAACGCGCAGAAAGCCGAAGTGCAAAAGGCCCAGGACAACTTCAGCCGCCGGAAGAATCTCGCCGCTGGCGGGGCGATTTCCCAGGAAGAGCTGTCCCACGCCCGCGACGACCTGACCTCGGCGCAAAACGCCTTGGCCAATGCCGAACAAAAGCTCAAGACCACCAGCGCGCTGGTCGATGACACCGTGGTTTCTTCGCACCCGGACGTGATGGCCGCCGCCGCACAACTGCGTCAGGCCTACCTGAACAACTCGCGCAGCGTGCTGATCGCCCCGGTTACCGGTTACGTGGCCAAGCGTTCGGTGCAACTGGGCCAACGCGTGCAGCCGGGTACTGCGCTGATGGCGGTGATTCCGCTGGATCAGCTGTGGATCGATGCCAACTTCAAGGAAACCCAGCTGCGTGACATGCGTATCGGCCAACCGGTGGAGATCGAGACGGACCTGTACGGCAGCAGCGTCAAATACAGCGGCACCATCGACAGCCTCGGCGCCGGGACCGGCAGCGCCTTTGCCCTGCTGCCGGCGCAGAACGCCACCGGTAACTGGATCAAGATCGTGCAGCGTGTGCCAGTGCGAGTCCACGTCAACGCCGAGGAACTGGCCAAACATCCGCTGCGGGTCGGTCTGTCGACCATGGTCGACGTGGACCTGCACGACCAGAGCGGGCCAGTGCTGGCACAACAGCCGCCGCAGAAGGCTTCGTTCAGCACCAACGTCTACGACCGTCAGCTGGCCGAGGCCGACGCGATGATCACCCAGTTGATCCACGACAACAGCGCCGCGGTCAGCAAAACCGCGCAACGCTGATTCGCCACAGCCCGCTCCCACAGGGTTGGCTGCGTCCGTAACGGACGCGGCACCAATCAGGCTTCCAAGGATTCGCGATGAGCAATAACGCCTCTTTCACGCCCCCCAGCCTGCTGCTCAGCACCATCGGCCTGTCGCTGGCGACCTTCATGCAGGTGCTCGACACCACCATCGCCAACGTGGCGCTGCCGACGATCTCCGGCAACCTGGGCGTGAGTTCGGAGCAGGGCACCTGGGTCATCACTTCGTTTGCGGTGAGCAATGCCATCGCCTTGCCGCTGACCGGTTGGCTCAGTCGGCGTTTTGGCGAGGTGAAGCTGTTTGTCTGGGCGACGCTGCTGTTCGTGCTGGCCTCGTTCCTGTGCGGGATATCCACCTCGATGCCCGAGCTGGTGGGCTTCCGGGTGCTGCAAGGGGTGGTGGCGGGGCCGTTGTACCCGATGACCCAGACGTTGCTGATCGCGGTCTATCCGCCGGCGAAACGGGGGCTGGCCCTGGCGTTGCTGGCGATGGTCACCGTGGTCGCGCCGATTGCCGGGCCGATCCTCGGCGGCTGGATCACCGACAGCTACAGCTGGCCGTGGATTTTCTTCATCAACGTGCCGATCGGCCTGTTCGCGGCATGGGTGGTCACCCAGCAGATGAAAAAGCGCCCGGTGGTCACCAGCCGCCAGCCGATGGATTACGTCGGTCTGATCGCGCTGATCATCGGTGTCGGGGCGCTGCAGATCGTGCTCGACAAGGGCAACGATGCCGACTGGTTCGAATCCAGCTTCATCGTGATCGGCAGTGTGATTTCGGTGGTAGCCCTGGCCTTCTTCATCATCTGGGAAATGACCGACGAACACCCGGTGGTCAACCTGCGTTTGTTCGCCCATCGCAACTTCCGCTACGGCACCATCGTGCTGATCCTGGGTTATGCCGGGTTCTTCGGGATCAACCTGATCCTGCCGCAGTGGCTGCAGACACGCTTGGGCTACACCGCGACCTGGGCCGGTTTTGCCGTGGCACCGCTGGGGATCCTGCCGGTGTTACTGGCCCCCTTTGTCGGCAAATACGCACCGAAATTCGACATGCGGTTACTGGCGGGCGGGGCGTTCCTGGCCATCGGCCTCAGTTGCTTCATGCGCGCCGGGTTCACCAATGAAGTGGATTTCCAGCACATCGCCATGGTGCAGCTGTTCATGGGGATCGGCGTGGCGCTGTTCTTCATGCCGACCCTGACCATCCTGCTCTCGGACCTGCCGCCGAGCCAGATTGCCGACGGTTCCGGGTTGGCGACGTTCCTGCGGACCCTGGGTGGTAGTTTCGCGGCGTCGCTGACCACCTGGATCTGGATTCGCCGGGCCGACCAGCACCATGCCTACCTGACCGAAAGCATCACCCCGTTCGACCCGACGACCCGCGAAGCACTGAGCAACCTGGGCGGGGCGGGGGCCAAGGCCTACACGCAACTGGATCAGATGGTGATCAGCCAGGCGTACATCATGTCCACGGTGGATTACTTCACCTTGCTGGGCTGGATGTTCATGGGGCTGATCCTGATCGTGTGGCTGGCCAAGCCGCCATTTACGGCCAAGGCCGGGCCTGCGGCCTCGGGACACTAAGGCAACACATAACCTGTGGGAGCGGGCTTGCCCGCGAAGGCGGCGGATCAGTCATACAGATGTCGACTGACACTCCCTCTTCGCGGGCAAGCCCGCTCCCACAGGTTTTTGTGTTCGGCTGTTAGTTCGCGGGTGCTGCCAGTTGCGGCGGCGGTGCGAAGTCAAACGGCGCCAGCGCATACCCTTGCTCATCCACCTGCAACGCCCAACCCTGACGATCCCAATCCCCCAACACGATGCGCCGGGCTGCCTGGTCGCCCAACTGCAACTTGTGGATGGCCGGACGATGGGTATGCCCATGGATCAAGGTCTTCACCCCGTACTCCTGCATGATCCGCGGAATCTCTTCGGGCGTGACGTCGACGATGTCATTGGCCTTCATCCGCACCTGGGCACGGCTTTCACTGCGCAGTTTGCGTGCCAGCTTGTGCCGGGTGCGCAAGGGCAGGTTGCGCAGGATGAACAGGGTGATCGGGTTGCGCAGGTAGCGGCGCAGCTTCATATAGCCTTCGTCGCGGGTGCACAGGCTGTCGCCGTGCATCAGCAGCACCGGCTCGCCGTTGAATTGCACGACACTCGGGTCTTTCAGCAGGGTGCAGCCGGCCTGCTTGCAGAAGGCCTTGCCGAGCATGAAATCACGATTGCCGTGCATCAGGAAAATGGCCGTGCCGCTGTCGCTGAGGTCGCGCAGGGCCTGGCAGATGGAGCGCTGGAAGGGCGTCATGGCGTCGTCGCCAATCCACACCTCGAAAAAGTCGCCCAGGATGTACAACGCACTCGCCGAACGGGCGCGTCCGGCGAGCAAATCCAGAAACGCCCGGGTAATGTCCGGGCGCTCCTCTTCCAGATGTAAATCTGAAATCAGCAATATCACTCAATGATCTCGGCTTTCTCGATGATCACGTCGTCTGCCGGTACGTCCTGGTGGCCAGACTTGGAAGTGGTGGCCACGCCTTTGATCTTGTCGACAACGTCGGTGCCGGCGGTCACTTTACCGAATACCGCGTAGCCCCAGCCTTGAACGTTCTTGCCGCTGTGGTTGAGGAAGCTGTTGTCCGCCACGTTGATGAAGAACTGTGCGGAAGCCGAATGCGGCTCCATGGTGCGGGCCATGGCGATGGTGTACTTGTCGTTGGAAAGACCGTTGTCGGCTTCGTTCTGGATGCTTGGACGCTTGTCTTTCTTTTCTTTCATGCCTGGTTCGAAACCGCCGCCCTGGATCATGAAGTTACCGATGACACGGTGGAAAACGGTGTTTTCGTAGTGACCGGCTTTAACGTACTCGACGAAGTTGGCCACGGTGATCGGGGCTTTGTCGGCGTTCAGTTCGATGACGATGTCACCAAAGTTGGTAGTCAGTTTGACTTGGGTCATGATCGTTACTCATAGAAGGAATTCGTGGTGTTGGAACATCATGTCCCGCCACCGGTTCAGCCTTTTTGGCCAAGGTGCGCAGTTTAGCGTGCCAGACGCGAATTTCGAGGCAGTTTTTTCATTTGCGGCCCATTAAATGCGACGGTTTACAGAGTGCGCTCTGTCAGGCACTTGACGGCATCGGCTATGATAGCGGCTTTGTTTTGTCCGGCCTTCATTACGGCCACGCACTTGTACGTTCAAGGATCCTATGAGCAAGCCCACTGTCGACCCTACCTCGAATGCCAAGACCGGCCCAGCCGTGCCGGTCAACTTCCTGCGGCCGATCATCCAGGCAGACCTGGACTCGGGCAAGCACACGCAGATCGTCACCCGTTTCCCGCCTGAGCCCAACGGCTACCTGCACATCGGCCATGCCAAGTCGATCTGTGTGAACTTCGGCCTGGCCCAGGAGTTCGGCGGCGTCACGCACCTGCGTTTCGACGACACCAACCCGGCCAAGGAAGACCAGGAATACATCGACGCGATCGAAAGCGACGTCAAATGGCTGGGCTTCGAGTGGTCCGGTGAAGTGCGCTACGCCTCGCAGTATTTCGACCAGTTGCATGACTGGGCGGTGGAGTTGATCAAATCCGGCAATGCCTACGTCGATGACCTGACTCCGGAGCAAGCCAAGGAATACCGTGGCAGCCTGACCGAACCTGGCAAGAACAGCCCGTTCCGCGACCGCAGCGTCGAAGAGAACCTGGACCTGTTCGCGCGCATGAAAGCCGGCGAGTTCAAGGACGGCGCACGGGTGCTGCGGGCCAAGATCGACATGGCTTCGCCGAACATGAACCTGCGCGACCCGATCATGTATCGCATCCGTCACGCTCACCACCACCAGACCGGTGACAAGTGGTGCATCTACCCGAACTACGACTTCACCCACGGTCAGTCGGACGCCATCGAAGGCATCACCCACTCGATCTGCACCCTGGAGTTCGAAAGCCACCGTCCGCTGTACGAGTGGTTCCTCGAGCATCTGCCGGTACCGGCCAACCCGCGCCAGTACGAGTTCAGCCGCCTGAACCTGAACTACACCATCACCAGCAAGCGCAAGCTCAAGCAGCTGGTCGATGAAAAGCACGTCAACGGCTGGGACGACCCGCGCATGTCCACGCTGTCGGGTTTCCGCCGCCGTGGCTACACGCCTAAGTCGATCCGCAACTTCTGCGAAATGATCGGCACCAACCGTTCCGACGGCGTGGTCGACTTCGGCATGCTCGAGTTCAGCATCCGTGACGACCTCGACCAGAGCGCCCCGCGTGCCATGTGCGTGCTGCGTCCGCTGAAAGTCGTGATCACCAACTACCCGGAAGGCCAGGTCGAAAACCTCGAACTGCCGCGTCATCCGAAGGAAGACATGGGCGTGCGTGCGTTGCCGTTCGCCCGTGAAATCTACATCGACCGTGAAGACTTCATGGAAGAGCCGCCGAAGGGCTACAAGCGCCTGGAGCCGGCCGGTGAAGTACGTCTGCGTGGCAGCTACGTGATCCGCGCCGACGAAGCGATCAAGGACGCCGATGGCAACATCGTTGAACTGCGCTGCTCGTACGATCCGGACACCCTGGGCAAGAACCCGGAAGGCCGCAAGGTCAAAGGCGTGATCCACTGGGTGCCGGCCGCTGCCAGCGTCGAGTGCGAAGTGCGTCTGTACGATCGTCTGTTCCGTTCTCCGAACCCGGAGAAGGCCGAAGACAGCGCCAGTTTCCTGGACAACATCAACCCTGACTCGCTGCAGGTACTCACCGGTTGTCGTGCTGAACCCTCGTTGGGCAATGCACAGCCGGAAGACCGTTTCCAGTTCGAGCGCGAAGGTTATTTCGTCGCGGATCTCAAGGACTCGAAACCAGGTCAGCCGGTATTCAACCGTACCGTGACCCTGCGTGATTCGTGGGGCCAGTGATTCAGCGTCAAGGGAAATAACGTGCTTACGATCTACAACACGCTCACCAAGAGCAAAGAAGTCTTCAAGCCGCTCGATGGCAACAAGGTGCGCATGTACGTGTGCGGCATGACCGTGTACGACTACTGCCACCTGGGCCACGGCCGCAGCATGGTTGCGTTCGACCTTGTGACCCGCTGGTTGCGCTTCAGCGGCTACGATCTGACTTATGTGCGCAACATCACCGACATCGACGACAAGATCATCAATCGGGCCAACGAGAACGGCGAGTCGTTCGAAGCCTTGACCGAGCGCATGATCGCGGCGATGCACGAAGACGAAGCGCGTCTGAACATCAAGAAGCCGGACATGGAGCCGCGTGCCACCGATCACATCCCGGGCATGCACGCGATGATCCAGACCCTGATCGACAAGGGCTACGCCTACGCCCCGGGCAATGGCGACGTGTACTACCGCGTCGGCAAGTTCATGGGCTACGGCAAGCTGTCGCGCAAGAAGATCGAAGACCTGCGCATCGGTGCGCGCATTGAGGTCGACGAGTCCAAGCAGGACCCGCTGGACTTCGTGCTGTGGAAAGCCGCCAAGCCGGGCGAACCGAGCTGGGAATCGCCGTGGGGCGCCGGGCGTCCGGGCTGGCACATCGAGTGCTCGGTGATGTCGACCTGCTGCCTGGGCGAGACCTTCGACATTCATGGCGGCGGCAGCGACCTTGAGTTCCCGCACCACGAAAACGAAATCGCCCAGAGCGAAGCGGCCACCGGCAAGACCTACGCCAACGCATGGATGCATTGCGGCATGATCCGTATCAATGGCGAGAAGATGTCCAAGTCCTTGAACAACTTCTTCACCATCCGCGACGTGCTCGACAAGTACCACCCGGAGGTCGTGCGTTACCTGCTGGTGTCGAGCCACTACCGCAGCGCGATCAACTATTCGGAAGACAACCTCAAGGACGCCAAGGGCGCCCTGGAGCGTTTCTACCACGCGTTGAAAGGCCTGCCGAACGTGGCGCCGGCCGGCGGCGAAGCCTTCGTCGAGCGTTTCACCCAGGTGATGAACGACGACTTCGGCACGCCGGAAGCCTGCGCGGTGCTGTTCGAGATGGTCCGCGAGATCAATCGTCTGCGCGAGAGCGATCTCAATGCAGCGGCCGGCCTGGCGGCGCGTCTGAAAGAACTGGCCAGCGTGCTGGGTGTGTTGCAGCTCGAAGCCGATGACTTCCTGCAGGCCGGTGCCGAAGGGCGCGTGGATGCAGCCGAAGTCGAGGCGCTGATTGCCGCTCGCCTGGCGGCACGTGCCGGCAAGGACTGGGCCGAATCCGACCGCATCCGCGACCAGCTCACCGCCATGGGCGTGGTGCTGGAAGACGGCAAGGGCGGCACGACCTGGCGTCTGGCTGACTGATTGCCTGATCTGCTGTAAAACAAAACCCGCCTTGTGCGGGTTTTTGTTTATAGGCAAATGGGCGGTTTTTTGTGGTGTTTTGTCTGGCGCCTTCGCTGGCAAGCCAGCTCCTACAGTGGATTGGGGTGGAGTCCGATTTTGCGTACAGCACAAAACCTTGTGGGAGCTGGCTTGCCAGCGATTGACCGCGAAGCGGTCAGCTCTCCGACTGGCGCAACCGCTTGTAAAGTGTGTTTCGGCTAACCCCCAACAGCCGGGCCAGATACGAAATATTCCCCCCCACCGCCTGCAACTGCCGATTCAGTGCTTCCACATCATTCAAGTCGATGCCCAGCGGCTCCGGTGTCTCCACCGGTTCCATCTCCAGGTCGACAAAAAAATCATCCGGCAAGTGCTCTGCCCGCACCGGTTGTTCTTCGGCCATGACCAGGGCCACCTGGATCACGCTGCTGGCCTGACGCAAGTTGCCGGGCCACGGGTGGCGGCTGAATAACGCCATCACTTCCTGGCTCAAGCCGGCCCATTGCGCCGGTTCGCGGTGCTGCTCCCACAGGCGTTTGAACAGTGCCTCCTTATCGCTGCGCTCACGCAGGGGCGGCAGTTCCAGGGTCAGGCCGCCGATGCGGTAGTACAAGTCTTCACGAAACCTCCCCAGTTGTACTTGTTCGCGCAGCGAGCGGTTGGTCGCTGAAATGATGCGCAAGTCCACAGGGAACAGTTCGCTGCTGCCCACCGGCTGAACGCAACGCTCCTGCAACACCCGCAACAGCCGCGCCTGTGTCGGCAGCGGCATGTCGCCGATTTCGTCGAGAAACAGCGTGCCTTTGTCAGCCTTGCGGATCAGCCCGATGCTGCCTTTCTGGTTGGCGCCGGTGAACGCGCCTTTCTCATAGCCGAACAGCTCGGACTCCACCAGTTCGGCGGGAATCGCCGCACAGTTGACGGCGATGAGCGCTTGTTTGCTGCGTGAGCTGGCCTGGTGCAGGGCCTTGACGAACACTTCCTTGCCGACCCCGGTTTCACCGTGGATCAGCAGGGGAATGTCTTTTTCCAGCAAGCGTTCGGCCTGGCGCACGGCTTTTTCCACGCGGCTGTCGCCGAAATGCAGGGTGTTGAGGCTGATGGCCGCAGGTGTAGCTGCAACCGGCTCGGTGAACACTCGGGGTTGAATGGATGCCTGTTTCGGCCGCTTCAGCAGGCACTGGAAGCGGTTGCGTCCCGAGGTTTGCAAGGCGAAGGGCAGGCCTTCGGGCTGATTGAGCAGTTCCAGCAGCGAGACCTTGAACAGGCTTTCGACACTGACCCGCGACAGGCGGATGCCCAGCAGATTGTCGGCCCGGCGATTGGCCGACAGCACCTGGCCGCTTTCATCGAAAATCAGCAACCCGGCCCATTGGCTGTCGAGGTTGTTCAGCCCGGTATTGAACGTCAACTGGAAATGCTGGCCATGGAACAGGTTGAGGATCAGCCGGTTTTCCACGGTCTGGCTCATCATCTTGACCATGCCCAGGGTGTGCGATGGCGGCAGGTAGCTGTCGCTGGACACGTCCAGCACCGCGATCACCTTGCGCTCGGCATCGAAAATCGGCGCGGCGGAACCGGTCATGAAGCGGTTGGCCTTGAGGAAATGTTCATCGTGCTCGATGTGCACGGCTTGTCCACAGGCCAGGGCGGTGCCAATGGCGTTGGTGCCGGTGCAACGTTCCATCCAACTGGCGCCGGCGCTGAAACCCCGGGCCAGCTTCGGCTCGATAAAGCGCTGGGTGCCCCACGAGGTGAGCACCTGGCCCTGATGGTCGGCGAGCATGATCAGGCAATTGGAATTGCTCAGGATGTTCTCGTAGTAGGGCAGCACTTCCTGATGGGTGGTTTGCACCAGTGAATGCTGGCTCTCCAGCAGTTGCGCGATACCCGCGGCCGGCAATTGATCGAATGCCGGCGCGCTCTGATGACTGAGGCCGAACGCGCGGCAGCGGGACCAGGAGTCCTGGATGATGGCGTCGTGGGACAGCGGCGATGCGGGTGCGGGCATGGCAGTCGATCTCTGAGCGAGCTTTTATTGTTTTTATGGGGTTGCGTCGATCCCTGTAGGAGCGAGCTTGCTCGCGATGCACGTGAGAGCGCCGCGTTTACTCAGGCAGCCCTCGTCAACGTTAACGTCCATCGCGAGCAAGCTCGCTCCTACAAGGGCCGTGAACAGTCCGTAGAGTGTTGTTCACTATTGTTCACTGTCAATGGGTGGACTGTTCAATTGTTCATTTCAGATTGTTCATTTGTGTTCAGCAACGAACGTCGACGGGCTGTTGTTTTCACTCATTTCAAGCTGAATCAATGGCTTGGGATTTTTGGCACGGATGTCGCTTTATCGCTCCGGTCGCTTGATTCCAATAATAAAAGGCCGAGCCATGTCACTCACCCTGGAGCACGTCAGCCGCACCGTCGAGGGCCAGACCTGGATCGACGATGCCAACCTGAGTTTTGAACCCGGTTCCTTCAACGTTTTGCTGGGTCGCACCCTGTCCGGCAAAACCAGCCTGATGCGCCTGATGGCTGGTCTGGACAAGCCCGACAGCGGCCGCATCCTGATGAACGGCGTCGACGTTACCCAACGGCCGGTGCGCTTGCGCAATGTGTCGATGGTTTATCAGCAGTTCATCAATTACCCGACCATGACGGTGTTCGACAACATCGCCTCGCCGCTGCGTCAGGCCGGTGTATCCAGCGAGCTGATCCAGAGCAAGGTGCTGGAAACCGCGAAGATGCTGCGCATCGAAAAATTTCTGAAACGTTATCCGCTGGAGCTTTCCGGTGGCCAGCAACAACGCACGGCCATGGCCCGGGCGCTGGTCAAGGATGCCGAGTTGATCCTGTTCGACGAGCCGCTGGTCAACCTCGACTACAAGTTGCGCGAGGAACTGCGCCAGGAAATGCGCGAGCTGTTCAAGGCGCGCCATACCATCGCGATCTACGCCACCACCGAACCCAACGAAGCCCTGGCCCTGGGCGGCACCACCACCATTCTTCACGAAGGCCGGGTGATCCAGAGCGGCCAGTCGTCCTCGGTCTATCACCAGCCGCAAACCGTGCTGGCGGCGGAGCTGTTCTCCGAACCGCCGATCAACCTGATGCCGGGGCGCATTGCCGGCAACGAAGTGAGTTTCGCCAACTTCGTGCACTTTCCGCTGAACGTCGATTTGCGCCCGGTGGGCGAGGGCGAGTTCCGTTTCGGCGTGCGACCCAGCCATATCTCGCTGGTGCCGAGCAATGACGATGACCTCGAACTGGCGGTGACCGTCGAGGTGGCCGAGATCAGCGGCTCGGAAACCTTCCTGCACGTGCGCAACGAGCATTTCCTGCTGGTGCTGCACTTGCCGGGTGTTCACGAATACGACGTCGATGCGCCGATCCGTATCTACATCCCGACCCATAAACTGTTTGTGTTCGATACGCAGGGCCGGTTGGTACAGGCGCCGGGCCAGCGTGTCGCGAGGGTAGCCTGATGGCCGAAATCCGTTTGCAGAACCTCGCCCACAGCTACACCAAAACCCCGGTGGGACCCGAGGACTACGCGATCCGCGAGATGGACCACATCTGGGAGCAGGGCGGCGCCTATGCATTGCTCGGTCCGTCGGGCTGTGGCAAATCAACCTTGCTCAACATTATTTCCGGGCTGCTCAGCCCGTCCCAGGGGCATGTGCTGTTCGACGGCAAAGCGGTCAACGACCTGACGCCGGAGAAGCGCAACATTGCTCAGGTTTTCCAGTTCCCGGTGGTCTACGACACCATGACGGTGTTCGACAACCTGGCCTTCCCGCTGCGCAACCAGGGCATGGCCGAGGCAAGAATTCATACCAAGGTGCAGGAAATCGCCGAAGTCCTTGACCTGCAGAACCTGCTGGGCAAAAAGGCGCGCAACCTCACCGCCGACGAAAAACAGAAAGTCTCCATGGGCCGCGGGCTGGTGCGCGACGATGTGTCGGCGATCCTGTTCGACGAGCCGCTGACGGTGATCGACCCGCACCTGAAGTGGAAGCTGCGACGCAAGCTCAAGCAGATCCACGAGCAGTTCAACATCACCATGGTCTACGTCACCCACGATCAACTGGAGGCCTCGACCTTCGCCGACAAGATTGCGGTGATGTACGGCGGGCAGATCGTGCAATTCGGTACACCACGGGAATTGTTCGAGCGCCCGAGCCACACCTTTGTCGGCTACTTCATCGGCAGCCCGGGGATGAACCTGATCGAGGTGCAGCCGCAACCGGGTGGCGTCGGGTTCGCCTCGACCCACCTGCCGCTGTCCGAGGCCATGCAGCAACGCATCGCCCAATCCGAATGGAAAACCCTGAAGGTCGGCATTCGCCCGGAGTTCGTCCATGTCTGGGACGAAGCCTTTGATGATGCGATGCGGGCACAGGTCGTACACGTCGAAGACCTGGGCACCTACAAGATCATGAGCCTCGACCTCGATGGCACGCCCCTGAAAGTGCGCCTGGCCGAAGACAAACCGGTGCCACAGGGCGCGGCCTACATCAGCTTTCCTGCGCAATGGCTGATGGTCTATGCCGATGATTTCCTGCTCGAAGCCCATGCCAACCAGGAGGCGCAGCCATGAACAAGGTGCAGAACAACAAGGCCTGGTGGCTGGTGCTGCCGGTATTCCTGCTGGTGGCGTTCAGTGCGGTGATCCCGATGATGACCGTGGTCAACTATTCGGTGCAGGACATTTTCGATCAGTCCAGCCGCTATTTCGTCGGTGCCGACTGGTACAAGCAGGTACTGCTCGACCCTCGGCTGCACGACTCGCTGCTGCGCCAGTTCATCTATTCCGCCTGCGTGCTGCTGATCGAAATTCCGCTGGGCATCGCCATCGCCCTGACCATGCCGACCAAGGGCCGCTGGTCGTCGGTGGTGCTGATCGTGTTGGCGATCCCGCTACTGATCCCGTGGAACGTGGTCGGCACCATCTGGCAGATCTTCGGCCGCGCCGACATCGGCCTGCTCGGTTCAAGCCTCAATGCCATGGGTATCAGCTACAACTATGCGGCGAACACCGCGGACGCCTGGGTCACCGTGCTGGTGATGGACGTCTGGCACTGGACCTCGTTGGTGGCGCTGTTGTGCTTCTCCGGGTTGCGGGCGATTCCGGATGTGTATTACCAGGCGGCGCGGATCGACCGTGCCTCGGCCTGGGCAGTGTTCCGCCATATCCAGTTGCCCAAGCTCAAGAGCGTGCTGCTGATCGCCGTGATGCTGCGCTTCATGGACAGTTTCATGATCTACACCGAGCCCTTCGTGCTCACCGGCGGCGGTCCGGGCAATGCCACGACCTTCCTCAGCCAGACCCTGACGCAGATGGCCGTAGGGCAATTCGACCTGGGGCCGGCCGCGGCGTTCTCGCTGGTGTACTTCCTGATCATCCTGTTGGTGTCCTGGCTGTTCTACACCGCCATGACCCACTCTGACGCCAACCGTTGAGGCCCGCGCCATGAGCAAAAGAAAGCTTATACCCCTGCTGCTCTACATCCTGTTCCTGCTGGTGCCGATCTACTGGCTGCTGAACATGTCCTTCAAGAGCAACAGCGAAATCCTCGGCGGCCTGACACTGTTCCCGCAGGATTTCACCCTGGCCAACTACAAGGTGATCTTCACCGACCCGAGCTGGTACACCGGCTACATCAACTCGGCGTATTACGTGAGCCTGAACACGATCATTTCCCTGACCGTGGCACTGCCGGCGGCCTATGCCTTCTCGCGCTATCGCTTCCTGGGTGACAAGCACCTGTTCTTCTGGCTGCTGACCAACCGCATGGCGCCGCCGGCGGTGTTCCTGTTGCCGTTCTTCCAGCTGTATTCGTCGATCGGGCTGTTCGACACCCATATTGCCGTGGCCCTGGCCCACTGCCTGTTCAACGTGCCGCTGGCGGTGTGGATTCTCGAAGGCTTCATGTCCGGCGTGCCCAAGGAAATCGACGAAACCGCCTACATCGATGGCTACAGTTTTCCCAAGTTCTTCGTGAAGATTTTCATTCCTTTGATCGGCTCCGGCATCGGCGTGACGGCGTTCTTCTGCTTCATGTTTTCCTGGGTCGAACTGCTGCTGGCACGGACCCTCACCTCGGTGAATGCCAAACCCATCGCGGCTGTGATGACCCGCACCGTTTCGGCATCCGGTATCGACTGGGGTGTACTGGCGGCGGCGGGGGTGTTGACCATCCTGCCGGGCATGCTGGTGATCTGGTTTGTTCGCAACCACGTGGCCAAGGGCTTTGCCCTGGGCCGGGTATGAGGAACTGATGATGGAATGGATGAGTTGGACCGCCCCCACAGCGGCGTTCTTCAGCGTGATTGCCTTGATCCTGGTGGTCATGACCACTTGGGAATTGCGTTCGCCGAGCATCCTTCGGCGAGGTTTTCTACCGATTGCCACCACCCGTGGCGATCGCTTGTTCATCGGTCTTCTCGGCAGCGCCTACCTGCATTTGCTGGTAATCGGCGTCACCGACTGGAGCATCTGGGTGGCGTTCGCGTTGTCCCTGGTGTGGCTGTTGGCTGTGATGCGTTGGGGCTAGTCGAATCGCTCGGCACTGTTGCTCCGAAACCCTAAAAGGAGGTCTCTATGTTCGACAAAAACAATAAGCTGCGACATAGCATTTCATTGGCAGCCATGCTGGCACTCAGCGGTTTGAGCGCTTCGGCCTGGGCCGATGCCTACGAAGATGCCGCGAAAAAATGGATCGGCAGTGAATTCAAGCCATCCACACTGTCGGCAGATCAGCAGCTGGAAGAATTGAAGTGGTTCATCAAGGCGGCGGAGCCCTTCCGCGGAATGAGCATCAAGGTGGTGTCGGAAACCATCGCCACCCACGAGTACGAGTCCAAGGTGCTGGCCAAGGCCTTCACCGAGATCACCGGCATCAAGCTGACCCACGACC
Organism: Pseudomonas sp. AP3_22 TE3818; assembly: GCF_053628995.1. Classification (NCBI taxonomy): domain Bacteria; kingdom Pseudomonadati; phylum Pseudomonadota; class Gammaproteobacteria; order Pseudomonadales; family Pseudomonadaceae; genus Pseudomonas; species Pseudomonas sp. AP3_22 TE3818. The sequence continues at coordinate 2,372,132 of NZ_JBRJHL010000001.1, forward strand.
TGCTGCAGGAAGGCGACGTGGTGGAAAAGCTGCAGACCGTGATGCAATCGGACAAGAGCATTTATGACGGCTGGGTCAACGACTCGGACTTGATCGGGACGCACTTTCGGTACGGCAAGACCGAATCGATCACCGACCTGATGGCGAACGAAGGCAAGGACTTCACCTCGCCGACCCTCGACCTCAAGGACTTCATCGGCATCTCCTTCACCACCGCGCCGGACGGCAAGATCTACCAGTTGCCTGACCAGCAGTTCGCCAACCTGTACTGGTTCCGTGCCGACTGGTTCGAACGCGCGGACCTCAAGGCCAAGTTCAAGGAAAAGTACGGCTACGACCTGGGCGTACCGGTGAACTGGTCGGCCTATGAGGACATTGCCAAGTTCTTCAGCGAAGACGTCAAGGAAATCGACGGCAAGCGCGTCTACGGGCACATGGACTACGGTAAGAAGGACCCGTCCCTGGGCTGGCGTTTCACCGATGCCTGGTTCTCCATGGCCGGTGGCGGCGACAAGGGCATTCCCAACGGCTTGCCGGTGGACGAGTGGGGCATTCGTGTCGAGGACTGCCACCCGGTGGGTTCCAGCGTGACCCGCGGCGGCGACACTAACGGCCCGGCGGCGGTGTTCGCCACCACCAAGTACGTCGACTGGCTGAAAAAGTACGCGCCTCCGGAAGCGGCGGGCATGACCTTCTCCGAATCCGGCCCGGTGCCGTCCCAGGGCAGCATCGCCCAGCAGATTTTCTGGTACACCGCCTTCACCGCCGACATGACCAAGCCAGGCCTGGCGGTGATGAACGCCGATGGCACGCCGAAATGGCGCATGGCGCCGTCACCGCGAGGACCATATTGGGAAGAGGGCATGAAGCTGGGCTATCAGGACGTGGGTTCCTGGACCTTCATGAAGTCCACGCCTGAGAAGCAGAAACTGGCGGCCTGGCTCTATGCGCAGTTCGTGACCTCGAAAACCGTGTCGTTGAAGAAAACCATCGTCGGCCTGACGCCTATCCGCGAGTCGGACATCAACTCGCAGGCGATGACCGACCTGGCACCGAAACTCGGTGGCCTGGTGGAGTTCTACCGCAGCCCGGCCCGCGTGCAATGGACCCCGACCGGGACCAACGTGCCTGATTATCCTCGCCTCGCGCAGTTGTGGTGGAGCCACATCGCCGAAGCGGCCAGCGGCGACAAAACCCCGCAACAGGCGCTCGACGGCCTGGCCAAGGATCAGGACGCGATCATGACCCGTCTGGAACGTTCGAAGGCACAAGCCACCTGCGCACCGAAAATGAACCCCGAGCGAGATGCTCAGTACTGGTTCGACCAGCCGGGCGCACCGAAGCCGAAACTGGAAAACGAGAAGCCGAAAGGCGAAACCGTGAGCTACAGCGAGCTGCTGAAATCGTGGGCGGATGCGCGTAAGTAACGTGGCGGGAGTGTGAAAGGCGAACGGCACCGAAAGGTGCCGTTTTCATTTGTCCTTGATCTGCAGTCTTCGCGGGCAAGCCCGCTCCTACAGTGACCGACGATGTCCACAAATCTTGTGTACGACACATAACCTGTGGGAGCGGGCTTGCCCGCGAAGAGGTCATCAGAGACAACACTATTCTCCAGTCTAAACACCGTCATCAGGACAACAGATCACCTGTGGCGAGGGAGCTTGCTCCCGTCCGCCTGTGAAGCAGGTGCTAACGTCAACCTGCTGCGGTTGAACGGATGCACCGTGCTCACTGAAAGTGGGGCTGCTACGCAGTCCAGACGGGGCGAGGACTCCCTCGGCACAAAAAACGGCACCCGAAGGTGCCGTTTTTGTTTGTTGCCGAGAGTCGCTTAAGCGATCAACCCGCCAACCCCGACTGTTGAACCAGGTTCAGCAGCGGTTGTGGGTACAGGCCGAGGAAGAACGCCAGTACCGCGATGGCCAGCAGCATCACGCCGCCTGCACGTTGTTCCCAGTGCAGTTGCGCATCGTGGCGACGCAGGTTCGGTTCGATCAGGTACAGGGTGACCATCACACGCAGGTAGTAGAACACGCCGATGGCGCTGCCCAGTACCAGGGAGGCGACCAGCCACCACTGATGCGACTCGACGCCGGTGGCGATGATGTAGAACTTGCCGATGAAGCCGGCGGTCAGCGGGATACCGGCCAGGGACAGCATCATCACGGTCAGTACGGCAGTCAGGTACGGACGGCGCCAGAACAGGCCGCGGTATTCGTACAGGGCGTCGGCGTCACGGCCGTTGTACGGCGAGGACATCAGGGTGATCACGCCGAAGGCGCCGAGGCTGGTGATCACGTAGGTGACCAGGTACACACCAATGGCTTCCACGGCCAGGCCCTTGCTCGCCACCAGGGCGATCAGCAGGTAGCCGAAGTGAGCGATGGACGAGTAACCCAACAGACGCTTGAGGTTGCTCTGGGTCAGGGCCAGCAGGTTACCGAACAGGATCGATGCGATGGCGATGATGGTCAGCACGTTGCTCAGCACGCCGCTGCTCGCGGCAGGGGAGATCTGGAACAGGCGCACCATCACAGCAAACACGGCGACTTTCGACGCGGTGGCCAGGAACGCTGCAACCGGCGCCGGAGCACCTTCGTAGACGTCCGGGGTCCAGAGGTGGAAGGGTACCAGCGACAGCTTGAACGCCAGACCGATCAACATCATGCCCAGGCCCAGTTGCGCCAGCGAGCTTGGCAGGCCAGTGGCCGCCAGCGCCTGGCCGATACCGACAAAGCTCAGGGAGCCGGCGTCAGCGTACAGCAGGGCCATACCGAACAACAGGAACGCGGAACCGGCCGCCGACAGCACCATGTACTTGATACCGGCTTCCAGCGAGCGCTTGTTGAAGAAGGCATAGGCCACCAGACCGTAGACCGGCACCGACAGCAGTTCCAGACCGACGAACAACCCGGCCAGGTGCTGCGCGCTGACCAGTACCAGGCCACCGGCGGCGGCCATCAGGATCAGCAGGTACAGTTCTTCACGGTTGCCCGGGTAACCCGAACCGCCATCGCCAAGGTAGGCGTGGGCGAGGGTCACACAAGCGAGGGTGGCGACCAGGATCAGCGCCATGTACAGGCAGGCGAAGGTGTCGATCTGCAGCAATGGGGTCACGGCCAGGGGCGCGACTTTCAAGGCAGGCAGGATCGACAGCAACGCCAGGTTCAGACCGGCCACCGACAGCAGGAAGGTCTGGGAGTGGTTGCGGCGCCAGGCGATCGCCAGCATCACCACGATGATCGTGGCGCTGGTAATCAACAGCGGCGCTAGCGCGATAAAGTGTTGAGTCGTGAATTCCATAGCGCTCTTACCGGGCCGAAGCGAGTTGAGTGAAGGCGGTACCGAGCCACTGCTGCACGCCATGCATCGTAGCGGCAGAGGTATCGAGGAACGGTTGTGGGTACACGCCGATGTAGATCAGCAGTGCAGCCAGACCGACCACCATGATCATTTCGCGACCGTCCATGCCATGCAACACCGCGTCCGATTTGGCCGGGCCGAAGTAGGCACGATGGATCATGATCAGCGAGTAGACCGAACCGAACACCAGGCCGGACGTTGCGATGATGGTGACCCATGGGGCAATCGGGAAGGTACCGATCAGGATCAGGAACTCACCGACGAAGTTACCGGTACCCGGCAGGCCCAGGGACGCCGCCGCGAAGAACAGGCTGAGGGCCGGCAGGTAGGCGATCTTCGACCACAGGCCACCCATTTCACGCATGTCGCGGGTGTGAGTGCGTTCGTACAGCTGGCCGCTCAGGATAAAGAGCGCCGCCGCCGACAGACCGTGGGCCAGCATCTGCATCACCGCGCCCTGCAGTGCCAGTTGGCTGCCGGAGTAGATGCCGATCAGTACGAAGCCCATGTGGGAAACGGACGAGAAGGCGATCAGACGCTTGATGTCGGTTTGCGCGAACGCCAGGAACGCACCGTAGAAGATCCCGATCAGACCCAGGGTCATGGCGAACGGCGCGAACTCGGCCGACGCATTCGGGAACAGTGGCAGGGCGAAACGCAGCAGGCCGTAGGCCGCGGTCTTCAGCAAGATACCGGCGAGGTCGACGGAACCGGCGGTCGGCGCTTGGGCGTGAGCGTCAGGCAACCAGGAGTGGAACGGCACGACCGGCAGCTTGACCGCGAAGGCGATGAAGAAGCCGAGCATCAGGATGTACTCGGTGGTCGTCGACATCTTGGTCTTCAACAGGTCGGCGTAGTTGAAGGTAATCACGCCGGTGTCGTTGAAGTTGACCAGTACCAGGCCCAGGATCGCCACCAGCATGATCAGGCCGGAAGCCTGAGTGAAGATGAAGAACTTGGTCGCCGCGTAGATCCGGGTTTTCTTGCCGTCCGAAGAACTGTGACCCCAGAGCGCGATGAGGAAGTACATCGGCACCAGCATCATTTCCCAGAAGAAGAAGAACATGAACAGGTCGAGGGCGAGGAACACGCCGACGACACCGCCCAGGATCCACATCAGGTTCAGGTGGAAGAAGCCCACGTGACGCTGGATCTCTTTCCACGAGCAGAGTACCGAGAGGACACCCAGCAGGCCGGTCAGCATGATCATCAACAGCGACAGGCCGTCGAGGGCCAGGTGCACATTGATGCCGAAGCGCTGGATCCAGACGTGCTTGAACTCAAGCGCCCAGGTTGGGTCGGCGCCAGGCGCCGGCGCAAATGAATAGTCACCGTTGGCCCACAGCCAGAGGCCGAGGGAGAGCAGCAGGGACATGGTGATCAGCGCAATCCAGCGGGGGAGGGTGGCGCCGAAGCGCTCACCCATCCAGCACAGCAGGCCGCCGATGAAGGGGATCAGGATTAGCCAAGGCAGAATCATGACGGGTTCGTTTCCTTTCGCAAATTCGCAAGGTTCATATCAGACCGCTACCAGCACGACGGCGCCGATGACCAGCACGGCACCAGCAGCCATCGAGGCGGCATACCAACGCAGTTGACCGGTCTCGGTACGGCTCAGGGCGGTGTGACCGCCTTTGGCCATGCGCGGGATCAGACCGATGGTCTGGTCGAGCGGGTCTTTGCGCAGGATGTGGCTGATCGCCAGGTACGGCTTGACGAACAGTTTGTCGTAGATCCAGTCGAAGCCCCAGGCAGCGAACCACCAGGCCGAAAGGACACGGCCGATGCCGCTGTTGGCGATGGCCGTCACGAAGCGACGCTTGCCGAGGAACAGCAGCGCAGACAGCAGGATACCGGCCAGGGCGATGGCGCCCGAAGCGATTTCCAGGCTGTGCTTGGCTTCGCCGCCGGCATGGCCGACGCTCTCAGGCAGCACGCCGTGCAGCGGCGGAACGATCATCGCGCCGATGGCGGTGGACAATACGATCAGCACCGACAGTGGCAGCCAGTGGGCAATGCCGTGACCGGCGTGGGCTTCGGTCTTCGCTTCACCGTGGAACGCGATGAAGATCAGGCGGAAGGTGTAGAGCGAGGTCATGAACGCACCGACCAGACCTGCATACAGCAGACCTTCGTTACCGCTGGCAAACGCTTCCCAGAGGATTTCGTCCTTGGAGTAGAAGCCCGCGGTGACCAGTGGCAGGGCCGCCAGGGCCGCGCCGCCGACGATGAAGCTGGCGTAGGCCAGTGGCAGTTTCTTCCACAGACCGCCCATCTTGAAGATGTCCTGCTCGTGGTGGCAGGCAACGATCACCGCACCGGATGCAAGGAACAGCAGGGCCTTGAAGAAGGCGTGGGTCATCAGGTGGAAGATCGCGCCATCCCAGGCACCGACGCCCAGGGCCAGGAACATGTAGCCGATCTGGCTCATGGTCGAGTAGGCGAGGATACGCTTGATGTCGGTCTGAACCAGGGCTGCAAAACCTGCCAGGACCAGGGTCACGCCACCGACAATGCCTACCAGGTGCAGGATTTCCGGCGCCAGGGTGAACAGGCCGTGGGTACGGGCGATCAGGTAGACACCGGCGGTCACCATGGTTGCGGCGTGGATCAGTGCCGAAACCGGAGTAGGACCGGCCATCGCGTCCGCCAGCCAGGTTTGCAGTGGCAGTTGCGCGGATTTACCGACAGCGCCGCCCAGCAGCATCAGGGTGGCCATGACCATCCAGAAGTCGCCGGCCTGGAATTTCTGCGGTGCCAGCACCAGCAGTTCCTGAACGTTCAGCGTGCCCAGTTGGGCAAACAGAATGAACAGGCCGATGGCCATGAACACGTCACCGATGCGGGTCACGATGAAGGCTTTGAGTGCGGCGTTACCGTTGTTGCGGTTGCTGTAGTAGAAACCGATCAACAGGTACGAGCACAGGCCCACGCCTTCCCAACCGAAGTACAGGAACAACAGGTTATCGCCCAGCACGAGGAACAGCATGCTGGCGATGAACAGGTTGGTGTAGGCGAAGAAACGCGAGTAACCGGCTTCACCGCGCATGTACCAGGACGCGAACAGGTGGATCAGGAAGCCGACGCCGACGACCACACCGAGCATGGTCACGGACAGGCCGTCCAGGTACAGGGCGAAGTTCGGCGTGAAGCCTTCAACTGCGATCCACTGCCACAACACCTGGGTGTAGTGGCCGCCTTCCGGCGGGGCGACGTTGAATTGCCAGATCACGTAGGTGGTCACGATCGCCGACAGACCGATGGAGCCGACGCCAATCAGCGCGGCCAGGTTTTCCGAGATGCGTCCACGGGAGAACGACAGCAGCAGGAAACCGATGAGAGGGAATACGAAAGTCAGATAGAGAAGGTTCATCCGCGCATCTCACTGGCAGCGTCGATATCGAGCGTGTGGAAGCGGCGATACAGTTGCAGCAGGATCGCCAGGCCGATACTGGCCTCGGCGGCTGCCAGGCTGATCACCAGGATGAACATGATCTGTCCATCCGGCTGCGCCCAGCGGCTACCGGCAACGATGAACGCCAAAGCGGAGGCATTCATCATGACCTCCAGGCTCATCAGCACGAAAAGGATGTTGCGGCGGACCATCAGGCCGACCAGACCGAGGCAGAACAGGATGCCGGCGACCGCCAGACCATGCTCCATGGGGATAGCAGGCATCGTCATTGCTCCTTGGCTTCGTTGCGGCCCAAGTGGAACGCCGTGACGGCTGCGGCGAGCAGCAGCATCGAGGCGAGTTCAACCACCAGCAGGTAAGGACCGAACAGGCTGATGCCCACGGCCTTGGCGTCTACGGTGGTGTGGCCGACGGCCTGGCCGCTCTGGTGGGAGAACAGCACGTACAGCAGTTCCACCAGCAGCAGCGCGGCGAGGAGGACCGGGCCGCCCCATATGCCGGGCTTGAGCCAGACGCGCTCTTGCTGAACCGAGGCCGGGCCCAGGTTCAGCATCATCACCACGAACACGAACAGCACCATGATGGCGCCAGCGTAGGCGATCACTTCCAGGACACCGGCAAACGGTGCGCCGAGGGCGAAGAACGTCATGGCCACGGCGATCAGCGAAATGATCAGGTAGAGCAGGGCGTGCACAGGGTTGGTGTGGGTGATCACGCGAAGCGTGGACACCACAGCGATACCCGATGCGAAATAGAAAGCGAATTCCATCTTTCTTCCTTAAGGCAGCAAGCTCTTCACGTTGATCGGTTCGGCTTCGTTCTGCGCGGAGCCTTTCGGCTTACCGGCAATCGCCATACCTGCAACACGATAGAAGTTGTAATCAGGGTTTTTGCCGGGGCCGGAGATCAGCAGATCTTCTTTCTCGTAAACCAGGTCCTGACGTTTGAACTCGGCCATCTCGAAATCCGGTGTCAGCTGGATCGCGGTGGTCGGGCAGGCTTCCTCGCAGAGGCCACAGAAAATGCAGCGCGAGAAGTTGATGCGGAAGAAGTCCGGGTACCAGCGACCGTCTTCGGTTTCAGCTTTCTGCAGCGAGATGCAACCGACCGGGCAGGCCACGGCGCACAGGTTGCAGGCTACGCAACGCTCTTCGCCATCGGGGTCGCGGGTCAGGACGATACGTCCACGGTAGCGCGGCGGCAGGTAGACCGGTTCTTCCGGGTACTGCAGCGTGTCGCGCTTGCGGAAGGCGTGGCCGAAAATCATCACCAGGCTGCGAAGCTGGGTGTAGAAGCCATGCACGATGTCAAATATGTACTTCATGATTCTCTATCCTCACTGAGCCGCGACGGCGGGCGTGTTGAGCAACACGATCGCAGCGGTCACCAGCATGTTGACGAGGGTCAGCGGCAGGCAGAACTTCCAGCTGAAATCCATCACCTGGTCATACCGTGGACGCGGAATCGACGCGCGCAGCAGGATGAACATCATGATGAAGAACGCGGTTTTCAGTGCGAACCAGATGAACGGGATCTGCGGCAGGAGACCGAACGGACCGTGCCAGCCACCGAAGAACAAGGTCACCAGCAGCGCCGAAATCAACACGATGCCGATGTACTCGCCGACGAAGAACATGCCCCATTTCATGCCGGCGTATTCAATGTGGTAACCGTCGGCCAGTTCCTGCTCCGCTTCCGGCTGGTCGAACGGGTGACGGTGAGTCACGGCCACGCCAGCGATGAAGAAGGTCAGGAAGCCGAAGATCTGCGGAATGATGAACCACAGGTTCTGCGCTTGATATTCAACGATGTCGCGCATGTTGAACGAGCCGACCTGGATCACGATGCCCATCAGCGACAGGCCCATGAACACTTCGTACGACACGGTTTGCGCCGAGGCACGCAAGCTGCCCAGCAGGGCGAACTTGTTGTTGCTCGACCAGCCGGCGAACAGCACCGCGTAGACCGAGAGGCCGGCCATGGCGAAGAAGAACAGGATGCCGATGTTGATGTCCGCCACGCCCCAGGTCGGGGTGATCGGGATGATCGCGAAGGCAATCAGCAGGGCGCTCATGGCCACGACCGGTGCCAGGGTGAAGATCATCTTGTCGGCGAATGGAGGCGTCCAGTCTTCCTTGAAGAACATCTTGATCATGTCGGCGGCGATCTGGAACGCGCCGAACGGACCGACGCGGTTCGGACCGTAACGGTCCTGCCAGAGGGCGAGCAAACGACGCTCGACCCAGCTGAGCAGGGCGCCGCAGATCACCACGGCGAGCAGAATCACCACGGCCTTGAGGACCGCGATGATCACGTCGATCACTTCAGGAGTGAACCAGGTCATTGAGCTGCCTCCTGCAGACCGTCAACGGATTTGCCAAAGATTGCTGGCGGAATACCGGCAATGCCCGCAGGCAATGCCACCAGGCCTGCGCCCAGCTCTTCATTGATGCGCAGCGGCAGACGCAGGGTCTGGCCGGCCACGTTCAGGCTCAGCATGGCACCGTCGTTGACGCCCAAGCGGTCGGCTTCGGACTTGGCCAGTGCAACGTAGGCCGCCGGAATGCGTTCCTGGACCGGAGCGGCTTTCGAAGAGTTTTCTTCGCTGCCGAACAGGTGGAAGAACGGTACGACCTGCCAGGTGCCTGGAGCCGGGTTGAACGCACGCGGAACAGTGGCGAACCAGTTCAGCGAGTCACCGCTGCTTTCGATCAGGCGGGTGCCCGGGTCGCCAGCGCGGATGTGACCACCGACTTCGTCCTGGAACTTGTTCCAGGCTTGCGGCGAGTTCCAGCCCGGAGACCAGGCGAATGGCACTTGCTGACGCGGTTCGGCCGAACCCGAGTAACCTTCCATGGAGAAGGCGAACGCGGTGTCCTTGTCCTGCGGGGTACGCGGTTCGTGCACGCTGATGTCGGCGCGCATGGCGGTACGACCGGAGTAGCGCAGCGGTTCACGGGCCAGCTTCATGCCCTTGATGCGGAACGCGGCGGACGGTGCGGCGTCGACAATGCGGTTCAGGACCGGTGTGCTGGAAGCGACAGCGGCGGTGGCGTGGTCCAGCTGGGTCCAGTCGATCGGCTGGTTCAGCAGGGTGGCGCGCAGGGCATGCAGCCAGCGCCAGCCTTCGTGAACCAGGATGCTGGCGTCCATGTACTTCGGATCGAAGACCTGGAAGAAGCGCTGGGCGCGGCCTTCCTGGCTGACCAGGGTACCGTCGCCTTCAGCGAAGCTGGCGGCTGGCAGAACCAGGTGCGCGCGATCGCTGGTGGCAGTCTTCTGATGGTCGGCCACGATCACCACTTTCGCGGCAGTCAGGGCGGCATCGACACGGGCTTTGTCGGTACGGGTGTACAGATCGTTTTCCAGCACGACGATGGCGTCAGCCTTGCCGTCGATCACGGCTTGCAGTGCGGCGTCGACCGATTCGCCACCGAGCATGGCCAGGCCGAGGCTGTTGGCCTCCGGCACGATCAGGCTGATGGAACCGTTCTTCTCGCGCAGCTTCAGGGCCTTCGCAATGTTGGCGGCAGCCTCGATCAGGGCTTTGGAGCCCAGAGAAGTACCGGCGATGATCAGTGGGCGCTTGGCCGCGAGCAGGGCGTCGGCAATGCGCTGGGCCAGTTCGAGGGCTTCAGCGTCCAGGCCTTCAACGGCCGGTGCGCTGGCGTCGAGGGCGTGAGCCACGGCGAAACCGATGCGGGCCAGGTCGTCGGGAGCGGCGTGAACGCACTCTTCGGCGATGTCGTCGAGCTTGGTTTCAGCCAGGCTGGCGATGAACAGCGGGTTCAGCGCGTGCTGGCCGATGTTCTTCACGGCGGCGTCGAGCCAGGGCTGGACGCGCATGGCGTCGGCCATGTCTTCGGCCTTGCCCTTGACCGATTGACGCAGGGACAGGGCCATGCGCGCAGCCGTCTGGGTCAGATCTTCACCGAGGACGAACACGGCGTCGTGGTCTTCGATGTCGCGCATGTTCGGCACTGGCAGCGGGCTGTCTTTGAGCACTTGCAGGACTAGACGGATGCGCTCCAGTTCGGCGGCTTCGATACCCGAGTAGAAGTGCTCGGCACCGACCAGTTCGCGCAACGCGTAGTTGCTTTCGAGGCTGGCGCGTGGCGAACCGATGCCGACGATGTTGCGACCGCGCAGCAGGTCGGCGGCTTTATCCAGTGCTTCGTCGAGACCCAGCTTGGTGCCGTTGGCCAGCAGCGGCTGACGTGGGCGGTCTTCGCGGTTGACGTAGCCATAGCCGAAACGGCCACGGTCGCACAGGAAGTACTGGTTCACCGAACCGTTGAAACGGTTTTCGATGCGGCGCAGTTCGCCGTAACGCTCGCCCGGGGAGATGTTGCAACCGCTGGAGCAGCCATGGCAGATGCTCGGCGAGAACTGCATGTCCCACTTGCGGTTGTAGCGCTCGGAGTGAGTCTTGTCGGTGAACACACCGGTCGGGCAGACCTCGGTGAGGTTGCCGGAGAACTCGCTTTCCAGGGTGCCGTCTTCAACGCGACCGAAGTACACGTTGTCGTGGGCGCCGAACACACCGAGATCGGTGCCGCCGGCGTAGTCCTTGTAGAAGCGCACGCAGCGGTAGCAAGCGATGCAGCGGTTCATTTCGTGGGAAATGAACGGGCCCAGTTGCTGGTTCTGGTGGGTACGCTTGGTGAAGCGGTAACGGCGCTCGTTGTGGCCGGTCATTACCGTCATGTCTTGCAGGTGGCAGTGACCGCCTTCCTCACAGACCGGGCAGTCGTGAGGGTGGTTGGTCATCAGCCATTCAACAACACTGGCGCGGAACGCCTTGGACTCTTCATCTTCGATGGAGATCCAGGTGTTGTCGGTGGCAGGGGTCATGCAGGACATGACGATGCGACCACGGGTGTCGTTCTCGTCGGTGTACTGCTTGACCGCGCACTGGCGGCAAGCGCCAACGCTGCCAAGGGCAGGGTGCCAGCAGAAATAAGGGATATCGAGGCCTAGCGACAGACATGCCTGTAACAGGTTGTCTGCCCCATCGACTTCGAGCTCTTTGCCGTCTACGTGGATAGTGGCCATGGTTCAAAGTTCTTCGTTGGCCCGGTGTCAGCGGGCGTGGCTAATGGAATCTTGTTATCCGCGTGAATCAACACAGCCGCTTGCGGCGTCATCACACGAAAAGCGAAGGGCACGGACCCTTCGCCTTTTTAAGCGGTTACGCGCCGACTACGATCGGCCTTGCCAGAGGCGGGACGGCGGCGCTGACAGGCGCGATACCGGCTTCGAACTCATGGCGGAAGTATTTGATTGCGCTGCCCAACGGCTCCACGGCGCCCGGTGCGTGAGCACAGAAGGTCTTGCCCGGGCCGAGGAAACCGACCAGACCCAGCAGGGTCTCGATGTCGCCTGGCTGGCCTTCACCGTTCTCGATGGCCATCAGGAGCTTGACGCTCCATGGCAAGCCATCGCGGCACGGGGTGCAGAAACCACAGGATTCGCGGGCGAAGAACTGCTCCATGTTGCGCAGCAGGGACACCATGTTGACGCTGTCGTCCACCGCCATGGCCAGGCCGGTACCCATACGGGTGCCCACTTTGGCGATGCCGCCGGCATACATTTGTGCGTCCAGGTGTTCCGGCAACAGGAAGCCGGTACCGGCGCCGCCAGGCTGCCAGGCCTTGAGCTTGTAACCGTCGCGCATGCCACCGGCGTAGTCTTCGAACAGCTCGCGACCGGTGACGCCGAACGGCAATTCCCACAGGCCCGGGTTCTTGACCTTGCCGGAGAAGCCCATGAGCTTGGTGCCCATGTCTTCGCTGCCTTCGCGAGCCAGGGATTTGTACCAGTCCACGCCGTCGGCAATGATCGCCGGCACGTTGCACAGGGTCTCGACGTTGTTCACGCAAGTCGGCTTGCCCCACACGCCAACGGCGGCAGGGAAGGGCGGCTTGGAGCGCGGGTTGGCGCGGCGGCCTTCGAGGGAGTTGATCAGTGCGGTTTCTTCACCGCAGATATAACGTCCGGCACCGGTGTGGACGAACAGCTCGAAATCGAAACCGCTGCCCAGGATGTTCTTGCCCAAAAGGCCTGCTGCCTTGGCTTCTTCCACGGCACGGTTCAGGTGCTTGGCGGCGGTGGTGTACTCGCCACGCAGGAAGATGTAGCCACGGTAGGTTTTCAGTGCACGGGCGCTGATCAGCATGCCTTCGATCAGCAGATGGGGCAGTTGCTCCATCAGCATGCGGTCTTTCCAGGTGTTCGGCTCCATTTCATCCGCGTTGCACAGCAGGTAGCGGATGTTGATGGATTCGTCCTTGGGCATCAGGCCCCACTTCACGCCAGTGGGGAAGCCTGCACCGCCGCGACCCTTGAGGCCGGAATCTTTCACGGTCTGGACGATGTCGTCCTGGGCCATGTCGGCGAAGGCCTTGCGCGCAGCGGCGTAACCGTTCTTGGCCTGGTATTCGTCGAGCCAGACGGCTTCGCCGTCGTCGCGCAGACGCCAGGTGAGCGGGTGAGTCTCGGCCGAACGCTTGATGCGGTTGGCTGGACCGAAGGAAGTCAGGGTCATACGTAGCCCTCGAGCAATTTGGCAACGCCGGCAGGCTGCACATCACCGAAAGTGTCGTCGTCGATCATCAGCGCCGGCGCCTTGTCGCAGTTGCCGAGGCAGCAGACCGGCAGCAGGGTGAAACGACCGTCGGTGGTGGTCTGACCCAGGCCGATGCCGAGCTTGCTCTGGATTTCGCTGACCACGGACTCGTGGCCGCCGATGTAGCAGACCATGCTGTCGCAGACGCGAATGATGTGACGGCCGACCGGCTGACGGAAGATCTGGCTGTAGAACGTCGCCACGCCTTCAACATCGCTGGCCGGGATGCCGAGGATCTCGCCGATGGCGTACAGGGCGCCGTCCGGCACCCAGCCACGTTCCTTCTGGACGATCTTCAGGGCTTCGATCGACGCCGCGCGCGGGTCTTCGTAGTGATGCAACTCGTGCTCGATGGCCGAGCGCTCGGTTTCACTCAAGGTGAAACGGTCTGTCTGGATAAGCGTGCTGTTCATGCTTAGCGGTCCACGTCGGCCATAACGAAATCGATACTACCCAGGTACGCGATCAAGTCCGCGACCATGCTGCCTTTGATCACCGAAGGGATCTGCTGCAGGTGCGGGAAGCTTGGGGTACGAATCCGGGTGCGGTAGCTCATGGTGCCGCCATCGCTCGTCAGGTAATAACTGTTGATGCCCTTGGTCGCTTCGATCATCTGGAAGGATTCGTTGGCCGGCATGACCGGGCCCCACGAAACTTGCAGGAAGTGCGTGATCAAGGTTTCGATGTGCTGCAGGGTGCGCTCTTTCGGCGGCGGCGTGGTCAGCGGATGATCCGCCTTGTACGGGCCTTCCGGCATGTTGCGCAGGCACTGGTCGATGATCCTGATGCTCTGGCGCATCTCCTCGACACGCACGATGCAGCGGTCGTAGGCATCGCCGTTGGCGGCCAGCGGCACTTCGAATTCGAAGTTCTCGTAGCCCGAGTACGGGCGCGCTTTACGCAGGTCGAAGTCGCAACCGGTCGAACGCAGGCCGGCACCGGTGACACCCCATTCCAGGGCCTCTTTGGTGTTGTAGTCGGCGACGCCGATGGTCCGGCCACGCAGGATGCTGTTGTCCAGGGCGGCTTTCTGGTATTCGTCCAGACGCTTGGGCATCCACTCGACGAAGTCCTTGACCAGCTTTTCCCAGCCGCGCGGCAGGTCGTGGGCGACACCACCGATGCGGTACCAGGCCGGGTGCAGACGGAAACCGGTAATGGCCTCGATCACCGTGTAGGCGCGCTGACGGTCGGTGAAGGTGAAGAACACCGGGGTCATGGCGCCGACGTCCTGGATGTAGGTACCCAGGAACAGCAGGTGGCTGGTGATCCGGAAGAACTCGGCCATCATGATGCGGATGACGTCGACCTTCTCCGGAACCTTGATGCCGGCCAGCTTCTCGACCGAGAGCACGTACGGCAGGTTGTTCATCACGCCGCCGAGGTAATCGATACGGTCGGTGTACGGGATGAAGCTGTGCCACGACTGACGCTCGGCCATTTTCTCGGCACCACGGTGGTGGTAACCGACGTCCGGTACGCAATCGACGATCTCTTCACCGTCCAGCTGCAGGATGATGCGGAACGCACCGTGCGCCGAAGGGTGGTTCGGGCCGAGGTTGAGGAACATGTAGTCCTCGTTCGGGCCGGAGCGTTTCATGCCCCAGTCTTCCGGCTTGAAGCGCGCGGACTCTTCTTCGAGCTGCTGCTTGGCCAGGTTCAGGGTGAACGGATCGAACTCGGTGGCGCGCGCCGGGAAGTCCTTGCGCAGCGGGTGACCTTCCCAGGTCGGCGGCATCATGATGCGCGACAGGTGAGGGTGGCCTTTGAAGTCGATGCCGAACATGTCCCAGACTTCACGCTCGTACCAGTTGGCGTTTGGCCAGATGCTGGTGACGGTCGGCAGGCTGAGGTCGCTCTCGGACAAGGCGACCTTGATCATTACGTCACTATTACGTTCGATCGACATCAAGTGGTAGAACACGGAGAAGTCGACGCCGTTCGGCAGCCCTTGACGCTTGGTGCGCAGACGCTCGTCCACGCCGTGCAGGTCATAGAGCATGACGTACGGCTTGGGCAGGTTACGCAGGAAAGTCAGGACTTCGACGAGTTTGGCGCGGGCAACCCAAAGCACCGGCATGCCGGTGCGGGTAGGCTGGGCGGTGAACGCCTCCGGGCCAAAACGGTTGTTCAGTTCGACGACCACATCCTGGTCGTCTGCCTTGTAAGGCGGGATGTACAGAGCACTGCCTGTAGTCATGGTTATTTATCGCTTTCGGTCAACGTAAAGAATGAAGCCAGCTTCTCGTTTCTTTGAAACAGCAGATCTGGATCAGACTTCGTCGGGGCTGCGCAGGTTGGTTACCTGAATACGCTGTTCGCGGCGCTTTTCCTTCTCGGAAGGCATCTCGGCGCGATACACGCCTTGATCGCCAACGACCCAGGAAAGTGGGCGACGCTCCTGGCCAATCGACTCCTGCAACAGCATCAAACCTTGCAGGAAAGCTTCAGGGCGGGGCGGGCAGCCAGGCACGTAGACGTCCACGGGCAGGAACTTGTCCACCCCTTGAACGACGGAGTAGATGTCGTACATGCCACCGGAGTTGGCGCACGAACCCATGGAAATGACCCATTTAGGTTCGAGCATTTGCTCGTAGAGACGCTGAATGATCGGCGCCATCTTGATGAAGCAGGTACCGGCGATAACCATGAAATCCGCCTGGCGCGGCGATGCCCGGATAACCTCGGCGCCAAAGCGCGCGATGTCGTGGGGCGCCGTGAAGGCGGTGGTCATTTCCACGTAGCAGCACGAAAGACCGAAGTTATACGGCCACAGGGAGTTCTTGCGCCCCCAGTTGATCGTGCCGTTGAGCACGTCTTCGAGCTTGCCCATGAAAATGTTTTTGTGGACTTGATCTTCTAACGGATCGGAAACGGTTTCCCGCTGGCCAATCGGATACTGCTCGTTAGGAGCATCGGGGTCGATCCTGGTGAGATTGTATTGCATTGCCAAAGCCTCATTGTTTCAGCTTCGCTTGCCGCTTGCGCCGAGCTTCCGGAGCCCAGTCAAGGGCGCCCACTCGGAATAGGTAGACAAGGCCTGCCAACAGAATTGCTATGAAAACGAGAGCTTCGACGAATCCGGTCCAGCCGCTTTCGCGGACGGACACAGACCATGCAAAGAGAAAGAGGGCTTCGATATCGAAGATCACGAAGAGCATCGCGACCAGATAGAATTTGGCTGAGAGCCGCAAGCGGGCGCCACCTGTAGGTAGCATGCCGGACTCGAACGGTTCGTTTTTGCTGCGGCCCCAGGCTTTTGACCCGAGGAGGCTGGAGACGCCCAGCATGAAGGCGCAGAGGCCGACAACGCCTAGAAGGAAAATGGCAAAGCCCCAGTTGTGGGCCATGAGTCCTGTCGCTTCGGGCATGCTGGTAATCCTTAACAGAGAGCAAAGGTCTCTGAGCTTGAAAAGAAACAAAAGCAGTGACGATATGTCGCAGCAATCAATCCCGCTGATTTTATGGCTAAACACCCGGCAAGTAAAATTCCTATAGCGAAATTATTTATAGGAATAAGGACATAGGGAACCCCAAAAGCCCTGTGGCCCTTGGCCCGTGGGCATTAGCCGGCATTTCGTCAATTATGTTTTGTAAGGAATGTAACGAACATAGTTGCAGCTAAATGATAATCAATATTGTTTGGCTTGGTTTTTATACTGCTTGTCCTTCAGATACTCGGGAAGTTGTCTTATATGGGCGTTACTTGTAGGAGCGAGCTCGCTCGCGATGGTCGTGAACGATAACGCGGGGAACCAGATTCCCCAGCGGCGTCCTTGAGTTTTTCGCGAGCAGGCTCGCTCCTACAGGGAGAGTGTGGTGTTGGTGAAATCGCAGGCAAAAAAACGCCCCGAACCAGGCGGTCGGGGCGTCAGATGTGCAGCGCTGCGGTTAGCTTTCTATTCGGCCCGCAGCGGCTGATGTCTCAGGCGAAGCAGATCAGTGGAACTGTTCTTCTTCAGTCGAACCGGTCAGCGCGGTTACCGAAGACGAGCCACCCTGGATCACGGTGGTCATGTCGTCGAAGTAGCCGGTGCCCACTTCCTGCTGGTGGGCCACGAAGGTGTAACCCTTGGCGGCGTCAGCGAATTCCTGCTCCTGCAGCTTCACGTAGGCAGTCATGTCGTTGCGGGCGTAGTCGTGCGCCAGGTTGAACATGCTGTGCCACATGTTGTGAATGCCGGCCAGGGTGATGAACTGGTGCTTGTAGCCCATGGCGGACAGTTCGCGCTGGAACTTGGCGATGGTCGCGTCGTCCAGGTTTTTCTTCCAGTTGAAGGAAGGCGAGCAGTTGTACGACAGCAGTTGGTCCGGGTATTCCTTCTTGATCGCTTCAGCGAAGCGACGAGCCTCGTCCAGGTCCGGCTTGGCGGTTTCGCACCAGATCAGGTCGGCGTACGGAGCGTAGGCCAGGCCACGGGCGATCGCTTGATCCAGGCCGGCGCGCACTTTGTAGAAGCCTTCCTGGGTACGTTCGCCAGTCACGAATGGCTGGTCGTACGGGTCGCAGTCGGACGTCAGCAGGTCAGCGGCGTTCGCGTCGGTACGGGCCAGGATGATGGTCGGGGTACCGGCGACGTCAGCTGCCAGACGGGCAGCGGTCAGCTTCTGTACGGCTTCCTGGGTCGGAACCAGTACCTTGCCGCCCATGTGGCCGCATTTTTTCACGGAAGCCAGCTGGTCTTCGAAGTGAACGCCGGCGGCGCCTGCTTCGATCATGCTCTTCATCAGCTCGTAGGCGTTCAGTACGCCGCCGAAACCGGCTTCAGCGTCAGCCACGATCGGTGCGAAGTAGTCGATGTAGCCAGCGTCGCCCGGGTTCTTGCCGGCTTTCCACTGGATCTGGTCGGCACGACGGAACGAGTTGTTGATGCGCTTGACCACGGTTGGAACCGAGTCCACCGGGTACAGCGACTGGTCCGGGTACATCGATTCGGCGGAGTTGTTGTCCGCAGCAACCTGCCAGCCCGACAGGTAGATCGCCTGGATACCGGCTTTGACTTGTTGTACAGCCTGGCCGCCGGTCAGGGCGCCCATGCAGTTGACGAAATCTTTCTCAGGACGGAAGGCTGGCTTGGCACCCTGGGTGACTAGGTTCCACAGCTTCTCGGCGCCCATTTTTGCAAAGGTGTGCTCAGGTTGAACCGAGCCACGCAGGCGGACGACGTCAGCAGCGGAGTAAGTGCGTGTCACGCCTTTCCAGCGCGGGTTTTCAGCCCAGTCTTTTTCGAGGGCTGCAATTTGCTGTTCGCGTGTCAGTGCCATGGGAGATAAACCTCGTCGCGTCTTTATGAAAAGTTGTTCTGCGGTGGAAAATTCCTGCGCTCGCTGACCAGAAGCTTAAACGGTCAAGTCGGATTCGGCGGGGAGGGCGACGGGATGAACGATGGGCTCGAGGGGAAGTGAGCAGGTAAAGGCGAACTGCGGGCGCATTCGGGCGTCGTGGGCCTTGGTACGAACATCAGTGTGCTGCCGGGTTACCTATTACGCTTCCGTCCCTCGGGACAACTTCGTTCCAGTCGACAACCTCGTCAAACACACCTTGTGGGCGGTACAGACACGAAGCGGTTCGCGGGGTAGGTGCGAACATCGCCTCGAAGGCCCTTGCCAGGGCCCCTGATTAGCGGGAGCGAGGCCATCATGCCTTCGCTTTTTAGGCTCGTCAAACGTTTTGTAGTGCTTTTTTTCAGGCACTACATCTTTGGTCTAATACGACTCGCCAGTCAGTTTTCGGTGGTTTAGTCCAAGGTGTCGACTTTCACCCGCAAAGTCATGTCGTTGCGGCTCTGGGTTGAGTAGCTGCGGGTCTGGCCCTGTTTGTCGGCCTGGGTCTGGCCATTGACCCCGGCCAGCAGGATCCACTCACCGAGGTGGCCGGTGACGGTTGTGTCGGTACTTTGCACGTTCACTACATCGGGACGTTCCTGGCTCATGCGGTCACGGTTGGTACTGATCGAGAGGTGAACGATGTCGCCGGTGACGTTTGCGGTGACGTAAAAGCCCTGGGTGACGTTGCGGTATTCGGTCTGGTTGCGCAGGTCGCCATAGGAATCGGTCTGCGAACTGGTCAGTGGCACGCTCTGGCCGACCTGGATCAGCGCCGGTGCGCCTTCGCTGGCCTGCACTTGCTGAATGCCGCCGTCACGGCTGTCGGTGCTGTAGTTGATGATGCGAGTCTTGGCGCCGTTGGCTGAAGAACCCTGGTCACCCTGGAAGTTGTTGTCGCTGGTGTCGACAGTGATCAGCAGGCGCTTGGGCGCCGTGTCGAGTTGGGAAAGAAGGGCTTTAAGTTCGTCGATCTTGCGCTGATCGGCGTTGACGATGAGTTGATTGCCGTAGGCGCTGACCTGTCCGTCCTTGCCGACGAAATCCTGCGCCACCGGCAGAAGATCGGCACTGGTGTGGTACTTGAGGGGGACGATTTCTGTGGCTGCCATCACCGAAAAACTGCAGCCCAGCAGCAGGGTGGTGAGCAGGGTGCGTAGGGACATATCCGTTATCTCCGGCTTTGTGGTGTGTGTAGGAGCGAGCTTGCTCGCGATGGTCGTCAACGATAATGCGTGAAGCCTGACACCCCGCGGCGCTCTCAGGTGCATCGCGAGCAAGCTCGCTCCTACAGGTGCATGAGTTGATATTGCCAGTTTGTCGGCCCGTAGTGGCGCTAGTTGAATCGTAGACAGCAAAACGCCCCGGTATCCGAAGAGAGCGGGGCGTTTTGTGGTGCTTGCATGTTGCTTTTGTGGCGAGGGGGCTCAGGCCGAATGCCGAACCATGTCCACATGCGGAATCCCGGCTTCCAGGAACTCCTCACTGACCATGTGAAAGCCCAGGCGCTCATAGAACGCCGTGGCTTGTACCTGGGCGCTGAGCATCTGCTGCTTGAGTCCGCGCTCTTCGGCTTCGCCGATGACCGCTTGCATCAGCGCATCGCCGACTTTCAGGCCGCGCCAGTCCTTGAGCACCGAGACCCGGCCAACATGTCCATCGGGCAACAGGCGCGCGGTACCGATTGGAAAGTCGCCTTCGTAAGCGAGGAAATGCACTGCATCAATGTCATCGGCGTCCCATTCCAGTTCTGGCGGAACGGATTGCTCGGCGACGAACACCGTCTCACGAATGCGCCGGATCTCGGCGTTGTCCTTTTGCCAGTCTGCGACACGTACGTGAATCTTATTCATCGGCAAACCCCAGGCTTCCCTGCTTGACCAGTTCGCACAGCAGGCCGCGGCCGTCTTCATCGCTCAACCATTCGCCGAGGTTGTCGGCGTGCAGCGCGTCAGCGGCGCAGATCATCTTCAGCAGTTCGCGCAGTTTGCCCGGCAGGTAACGGCTCTGGCCGCTGGCGAACAGCAGCAGGTCGTCATCGACTTCGGACCATGCCAGGCGCGCGCTCGGGTTGCGAATCAGGATCGCGCCTTGCTCCAGGGCGGACATGAAGTCCTCTTCTTCGACGTCTTCCGGACCCACCACCAGTTCCGGGTAGCGTGGCTCGGTCATGAACTGGCCGAACCAGGTCAGCAGCAGGCGCTCGTCGCTCATGTGCTCGGCCAGCAGGCCTTTGAGGCGGTCGAGTGCATCGCGCTGGATCTGGTGAGGGTCGGCAGTCGGCAAGGCGTCGGCGTCGGTGTAGCGTTCTTCGTCCGACAGGAACTGGCTGAGGAAGTCGGTGAAGTGGGTCAGCACTTCAGCGGCGCTCGGCGCGCGGAAACCCACCGAGTAGGTCATGCAGTCATCCACGGCGACGCCACAGTGGGCCAGGCGTGGCGGCAGGTAGAGCATGTCGCCCGGTTCCAGCACCCATTCATCGGTGGCTTCGAATTCGGAGAGGATGCGCAGGTCGGCGTGGGCCAGCATCGGGCTCTCGGCGTTGCACATCTGGCCGATCTTCCAGTTGCGCTTGCCGTGGCCTTGCAGCAGGAACACGTCGTAGTTGTCGAAGTGTGGACCCACGCTGCCGCCCGGCGCGGCGTAGCTGATCATCACGTCGTCGATGCGCCAGCTCGGCAGGAAGCGGAAATTTTCCAGCAGTTCGCTGACTTCCGGGACGAACTGATCCACGGCCTGAACCAGCAGGGTCCAGTCACGCTCAGGCAGCTTGCTGAATTCATCTTCGGCGAACGGGCCGCGACGCAATTCCCATGGGCGCTCGCCATTCTCGATAATCAGGCGCGATTCGACTTCTTCTTCCAGCGCCAGGCCGGCCAGTTCGTCGGCGTCGATCGGGCTTTCGAAATCAGGAATCGCCTGGCGGATCAACAGCGGCTTTTTCTGCCAGTAATCGCGCAGGAATTCCCGTGCCGTGATGCCGCCCAGAAGTTGAAGAGGAATATCAGGATTCATGTGTAACCTATTGAAAAAATGCACTTTTCAGACGGGAATAAAAACGCCCGGCGCGGCCGGGCGTCTTCAAAGGGTCTAGCGATCGATCAGATGCGTCTGGCTTGTTCCACGGCATTGCCGATGTAGTTCGCCGGGGTGAGCAGTTTCAGCTCGGCCTTGGCGGCGGCTGGCATGTCCAGGCCGTCGATGAAAGTCTGCAGCGCTTCAGGGCTGATGCCCTTGCCGCGGGTCAATTCTTTCAGTTTTTCGTACGGGTTTTCGATGTTGTAGCGACGCATCACGGTCTGGATCGGCTCGGCCAATACTTCCCAGCAAGCGTCCAGGTCAGCGGCGATCTTCTGCTCGTTGAGTTCAAGTTTGCTGATGCCCTTGAGGCTGGCTTCGTACGCGATCACGCTGTGGGCGAAGCCGACGCCGAGGTTGCGCAGTACGGTGGAGTCGGTCAGGTCGCGCTGCCAGCGGGAGATCGGCAGCTTGCTCGCCAGGTGCTGGAACAGTGCGTTGGCGATGCCCAGGTTGCCTTCGGAGTTTTCGAAGTCGATCGGGTTGACCTTGTGCGGCATGGTCGACGAACCGATTTCGCCAGCGATGGTGCGCTGTTTGAAGTAACCCAGGGAGATGTAGCCCCAGATGTCGCGGTCGAAGTCGATCAGGATGGTGTTGAAGCGGGCGATCGCGTCGAACAGCTCGGCAATGTAGTCGTGCGGTTCGATCTGCGTGGTGTACGGGTTGAAGCCCAGGCCCAGCTCGTCTTCGATGAAGGCGCGGGCATTGGCTTCCCAGTCGATCTCAGGGTAGGCCGACAGGTGGGCGTTGTAGTTGCCGACAGCGCCGTTGATCTTGCCCAGCAGTGGAACGGCAGCGACTTGAGCGATCTGGCGCTCCAGGCGGTAAACCACGTTCGCCAGTTCTTTGCCCAGGGTGGTCGGCGAGGCCGGTTGACCGTGGGTGCGCGACAGCATCGGCACGTCGGCGAAGCGGATGGCCAATTCGCGGATGGCGTTGGCGGTCTGGCGCATCAGCGGCAGCATCACGTCATCACGGCCTTCGCGCAGCATCAGGGCGTGGGACAGGTTGTTGATGTCCTCGCTGGTGCAGGCAAAGTGGATGAACTCGCTGACCTTGGCCAGTTCCGGCAGCTTGGCCGCTTGCTCTTTGAGCAGGTATTCGATGGCCTTGACGTCGTGGTTGGTGGTGCGCTCGATCTCTTTGACGCGCTCGGCGTGCTCCAGAGAGAAGTTTTCCGCCAGGGTGTTGAGCACAGCGTTGGCTTCGGCGGAGAACGCCGGCACTTCGCTGATGGCAGGGTGAGCGGCCAGGCGCTGGAGCCAGCGCACTTCAACCAGAACGCGGGCACGGATCAGGCCGTACTCGCTGAAAATTGGGCGCAGGGCCTGGGTTTTGCCGGCGTAGCGGCCGTCAACAGGGGAAACCGCAGTGAGCGAAGAGAGCTGCATGGGGTGTTCTCGGACAGTCGGGCAACGAAATGGGGCGCGTATCATACATGAAAAAATCCGCCGGTCCGTCGCCAACTGACCGGCGTATTACGCGTATTGCAGAGTTCGGTACTGTCGATGCGGGTTATTCGTTACGCATCAAGGGGTAAAGCTCTTTGAGCAATTTGCGACGGCTGATCACCAACTGCCAGCGATGACCGCCCAATTGCCGCCACAGGCGTGCAGAACGGATGCCGGCCAGCAGCAGGGCACGAATTTTCGAGGCGTTGCTCGGTTGTTGCAGGTTGCGCATGTCGCCGTGCACCTGGATGCGTTGGCGCAGGGTGCTCAGCGTGTCCTGGTACAGTGCGCCGCAGGCGGCGATCACATTTTCGTGAGCCGGGCCGAAGTGTTCGACCTGGGACTGAATCTGCGGCAAACGCTTGCCGATCACCTCGAGCATGTCGCCACGTTTTGCCAGTTGGCGCTCAAGACCGAGCATGGCCAGGGCATAGCGCAGCGGCTCGCGCTGCAGGGCGCTCGGATCGCGCTCGAGGGCGCCGATCAGGGCGCGATAGCCTTCACGCAGGTTGATGTCATCGCCGCCATAGACTTCCAGGGTGTCCTTGGGGTCGCGGATCAGCAGGCTGCCGAGCATGCAGCTCAGGCCAGCCTCGTTGGTCTGGCCGCTCTTGGCAATCCTGTCCACCAGCACCGCGGCGAGAAACACGCCGCCCAGTGCTGTCAGTTGCTCCTGAATCGGGTTCATAGGGCCTGGCCCTTGCTCGTCCACGGCTCGGCGACTTCAATCACACCGCCGCCGAGGCAGATTTCACCGTCATAGAACACCACGGACTGGCCTGGAGTGACCGCGCGTTGCGGATCATCGAAGGTCGCGCGATAACCGGTAGCGGTTTTTTCCAGGGTGCAGGGCTGGTCGCTCTGGCGATAACGAACCTTGGCGGTCAGCTTGCGTGGCTGGCTCAGGTCGATCGGGTTGACCCAGTAGATATCGGAAGCGAGCAGGGCGCGGGAGAACAGCCACGGGTGGTCATTGCCCTGGCCAACGATCAGTTCGTTGTGCTCCAGGTCCTTGATCAGCACGTACCACGGCTCGTCACTGGCGTCTTTCAGGCCGCCGATGCCCAGGCCCTGACGCTGGCCGATGGTGTGATACATCAGGCCATGATGACGGCCGATGATTTCACCTTCGGTGGTCTTGATCTCGCCCGGTTGTGCCGGCAGGTACTGTTTGAGGAAATCGCTGAAACGGCGCTCGCCGATAAAGCAGATCCCGGTGGAGTCCTTCTTCTTCGCGGTCGCCAGTTCGTATTTCTCGGCAATCGCGCGCACTTGCGGTTTTTCCAGTTCGCCGACCGGGAACAGGGTCTTGGCGATCTGTTCGCCGCCGACGGCGTGCAGGAAGTAGCTCTGGTCCTTGTTCGGGTCCAGGCCCTTGAGCAGTTCGGTGCGGCCATCGATGTCGCGGCGACGCACGTAGTGGCCGGTGGCGATCAGGTCGGCGCCCAGCATCATGGCGTAGTCGAGGAACGCCTTGAACTTGATTTCGCGGTTGCACAGGATGTCCGGGTTCGGCGTGCGTCCGGCCTTGTATTCAGCCAAGAAATGCTCGAACACATTGTCCCAGTACTCGGCAGCGAAGTTGGCGGTGTGCAGCTTGATGCCAATCTTGTCGCACACGGCCTGAGCGTCCGCCAGGTCATCCATGGCGGTGCAGTATTCGGTTCCATCGTCTTCTTCCCAGTTCTTCATGAACAGGCCTTCCACCTCATAACCCTGCTCGATCAGCAGGAGGGCGGAAACGGAAGAGTCCACGCCGCCGGACATGCCGACAATGACGCGCTTCTTTTGTGTGTCAGAAGGGGCTGGATCACGCATAGGGATTCAATGAGTGTCTTGAAAAAGGACGCGATTCTAACAGGCTGGAGCCTGCATGGCTAAAGAGAAGGACGGATCAATTCAAGGTTGAAGTGAATGCCTGCCAGATAGTCGTCGATGCAGCGCATGATCAACTCGCTGCGCCAGTTGTCGCGTTGTTCCATTAATTCGTCGCGGGTCAACCACTTGGCGCCGACGATGCCGTCGTCAAGTTGATAATCCGGGCGATGTTTCAGTGGTTTGGCGATGAAGCACACCCGCTGGTAGGTCACGCCGTTGCTCGGGGCGGTATAGAGGTAAATGCCCAGTACGCCGGTCGGTTCGACGTCCCAGCCGGTTTCCTCGAGGGTTTCGCGAACGGCGGCTTCGGTCAGGGTCTCGTTCGGGTCCAGGTGGCCGGCGGGCTGGTTCAGTACCAGGCGACCGTGCTTGAGTTCTTCGACCATCAGGAAGCGGCCATTGTCTTCGACGATGGTGGCGACGGTAATGTGGGGTAGCCAATCCATGAGTTGTCCTCGGTTTTGAGCATTAAAACCCGGCCCCTGTGGGAGCTGGATTGCCAGCGATAGCGGTGGGTCAGTCAATATTGCTGTTGAATGGTAAACCGTCATCGCTGGCAAGCCAGCTCCCACAGGGGCGGGTTCCCAGAGATAAATTTGTGTGAAGGCCAGAAAACACAAACCCCGGCACATGGCCGGGGTTTGTGGTGCTTCGTTACAACCTTAAACCAACGCTGCAACCGCCGCGTTGAAGGTTGCGCTTGGACGCATGGCCTTGCTGATCAGCTCGGCGTCGGCGTGGTAGTAGCCGCCGATGTCCACTGGCTTGCCCTGAACGGCGTTGAGTTCGGCAACGATGGTCGCCTCGTTCTCGGTCAGGGTTTTGGCCAGGGTCGCGAACTGCGCTTGCAGTGCAGTGTCTTCGGTCTGGGCGGCCAGGGCTTGAGCCCAGTACAGCGCCAGGTAGAAGTGGCTGCCGCGGTTGTCGATGTTGCCGACTTTGCGCGATGGCGACTTGTTGTTGTCCAGGAACTGGCCGGTGGCCTGGTCCAGGGTCTTGGCCAGTACCAGCGCCTTTGGATTGTTGTAGGTCACGCCCAGGTGTTCCAGGGATGCGGCCAGGGCCAGGAATTCACCCAGCGAATCCCAGCGCAGGAAGTTTTCTTCCAGCAGTTGCTGAACGTGCTTCGGCGCCGAACCGCCAGCGCCGGTTTCGAACAGGCCACCGCCGTTCATCAGCGGCACGATCGACAGCATCTTGGCGCTGGTGCCCAGTTCCATGATCGGGAACAGGTCGGTCAGGTAGTCGCGCAGTACGTTGCCGGTCACCGAGATGGTGTCCTTGCCTTCGCGGGTGCGCTGCAGGGTGAACTTCATGGCGTCGACAGGCGACATGATCTGGATGTCCAGGCCGGCGGTGTCGTGATCCTTCAGGTAGGCCTGAACTTTCTCGATCACCACGCCGTCGTGGGCGCGCATTGGGTCCAGCCAGAAAATCGCCGGCGTGCTGCTGGCGCGAGCACGGTTGACCGCCAGTTTGACCCAGTCCTGGATCGGTGCATCTTTGGTCTGGCACATGCGGAAGATGTCGCCGGCTTCGACCGACTGCTCCAGCAGCAGGGTGCCCTTGCTGTCGGTGACGCGAACTACGCCGTCAGCCTTGATCTGGAAGGTCTTGTCGTGGGAGCCGTACTCTTCGGCTTTCTTCGCCATCAGGCCAACGTTCGGCACGCTGCCCATGGTGGTCGGGTCGAAGGCGCCGTTGGCTTTGCAATCTTCGATCACGGCCTGGTAGATGGTGGCGTAGCAGCGATCCGGGATCACGGCCTTGGTGTCGTGCAACTGGCCGTCGGTGCCCCACATCTTGCCGGAGTCACGGATCATCGCCGGCATCGAGGCGTCGACGATCACGTCGCTCGGTACGTGCAGGTTGGTGATGCCTTTGTCGGAGTTGACCATCGCCAGGGAAGGGCGAGCGGCGTAGACCGCCTGGATGTCAGCTTCGATGGCCGCTTGCTGTTCAGCAGGCAGGGCCTTGATGCGAGCGTACAGGTCGCCGATGCCGTTGTTGAGGTTGAAGCCGATCTGTGCCAGCACGTCAGCGTGCTTGGCCAGTGCGTCTTTATAGAACTCGGCAACGATCTGGCCGAACATGATCGGGTCGGAGACCTTCATCATGGTCGCTTTCAGGTGAACCGACAGCAGCACGCCTTGTGCCTTGGCGTCTTCGATTTCGGCGGCGATGAAGCTGCGCAGGGCGTTTTTGCTCATGACCGCGCAATCGAGGATCTCACCGGCTTGTACGCTGGTCTTTTCTTTCAGGACGGTGGCGGTGCCGTCTTGAGCGATCAGTTCGATTTTCACGGCGTCAGCGGCGTCGATCAGGGCGGCTTTTTCGCTGCCGTAGAAATCGCCGGTGCTCATGTGCGCGACGTGGGACTTGGAGTCCTTGGCCCAGGCGCCCATTTTGTGCGGGTGCTTGCGCGCGTAGTTCTTGACCGACAGCGGAGCGCGACGGTCGGAGTTGCCTTCACGCAGAACCGGGTTCACGGCGCTGCCCTTGACCTTGTCGTAGCGCGCCTTGGCTTCTTTGTCGGCGTCGCAGGTCACGGTTTCCGGGTAGTCCGGCAGGTTGTAGCCCTGGGCTTGCAGCTCTTTGATCGCGGCTTGCAGTTGTGGAACCGAAGCACTGATGTTCGGCAGCTTGATGATGTTGGCTTCAGGCGTAACGGCCAGGGCGCCCAGTTCGGCGAGGTGGTCGGCTACGGCTTTGTCGCCCAGTTGCTCGGGGAAGCTGGCCAGGATGCGCCCTGCAAGAGAGATATCGCGGGTTTCAACGGCGATATCAGCCGAGGCGGTGAACGCCTCTACGATAGGCAACAGTGAATAGGTGGCGAGGGCAGGAGCTTCGTCGGTGAAGGTATAGATGATCTTCGAGCGGGTGGGCATATTCGGATTAACTCTCTCTTCTTTGCTAAAGCGTGCGCAGAAACTCGAGGGCGCCGGGTAAGCGCGTTCGTTCAAAGTCATCCATGAGCCGAATATCGAGGTTTCGTTGCTGTGATGTTGGGTGCATCAGTAGGGCGTCATGCAGTCGGGCTGCGGTAACAGACCGACTTTGGGCGTAAACACTCGTCGCTATTTATCAAGCGGCAGGCTGCTCAGTCCGTCGTGACCCTTTAGTCAGCGGCGGCATTATACATAGGTAGCTGGCAATCTGCCGATGGTTCATACGCAACGAATGTCGTCCATTGGTCTAAAGGTCGCAGGGGCGAGGAGGGCGTAAGGTCATTCGTCGTGCTTGAGTTTGGCGTTTTTCCCTTTGCTTTCAGGCTTGTAGGCCGCTGGTTGTGCGGCTTTGCGGCATATGGATAGAACATAGGGTTTGCGCGCCGATTCAACTGGGTTACGCTCGAACCAAGCCAGATGTTCAATCCAATCAATGGAGTTCAGCATGGGTTACAAGAAGATTCAGGTTCCAGCCGTCGGCGACAAAATCACCGTCAATGCAGACCATTCTCTCAATGTTCCTAATAACCCGATCATCCCCTTCATCGAAGGCGACGGCATTGGTGTCGACATCAGCCCGGTCATGATCAAGGTTGTCGATGCTGCTGTTAAGAAGGCTTATGGTGGCGAGCGCAAGATTTCCTGGATGGAGGTATACGCCGGGGAAAAGGCGACTCAGGTCTACGATCAGGATACCTGGCTGCCTCAGGAAACCCTGGACGCGGTCAAGGATTACGTGGTTTCCATCAAGGGCCCGCTGACCACCCCGGTCGGTGGCGGCATCCGTTCGCTGAACGTGGCCCTGCGCCAGCAACTCGACCTGTATGTCTGCCTGCGCCCGGTGCGCTGGTTCGAAGGCGTGCCTAGCCCGGTCAAGAAGCCAGGCGATGTCGACATGACCATCTTCCGCGAGAACTCCGAAGACATCTACGCCGGCATCGAGTGGAAGGCCGGTACGCCGGAAGCCACCAAGGTCATCAAGTTTCTTAAAGAAGAAATGGGCGTCACCA
Organism: Pseudomonas sp. AP3_22 TE3818; assembly: GCF_053628995.1. Taxonomy (NCBI): domain Bacteria; kingdom Pseudomonadati; phylum Pseudomonadota; class Gammaproteobacteria; order Pseudomonadales; family Pseudomonadaceae; genus Pseudomonas; species Pseudomonas sp. AP3_22 TE3818. Next base: position 2,401,231 of record NZ_JBRJHL010000001.1, read on the forward strand.
AGATCCGTTTCGACGAGAACTGCGGTATCGGTGTCAAGCCGGTTTCGCTGCAAGGCACCAAGCGTCTGGCGCGCAAGGCTCTGCAATATGTGGTCGACAATGATCGCGATTCGCTGACCATCGTGCACAAAGGCAACATCATGAAGTTCACCGAAGGCGCCTTCAAGGAATGGGCCTACGAAGTGGCTGCTGAGGAATTCGGCGCGACCCTGCTCGACGGCGGTCCGTGGATGCAGTTCAAGAACCCGAAAACCGGCAAGAACGTCATCGTCAAGGATGCCATCGCCGACGCCATGCTCCAGCAGATCCTGCTGCGCCCGGCCGAATACGATGTGATCGCGACCCTGAACCTGAACGGTGACTACCTCTCCGACGCCCTGGCGGCGGAAGTGGGCGGTATCGGTATCGCACCGGGTGCCAACCTGTCCGACACCGTGGCCATGTTCGAAGCCACCCACGGTACGGCGCCGAAGTACGCCGGCAAGGACCAGGTCAACCCGGGTTCGCTGATCCTCTCCGCTGAAATGATGCTGCGCCACATGGGCTGGACCGAAGCGGCCGACCTGATCATCAAGGGCACCAATGGCGCGATTTCCGCCAAGACCGTGACCTATGATTTCGAGCGTCTGATGGAGGGCGCGAAACTGGTGTCGTCCTCCGGTTTCGGTGATGCGCTGATCTCGCACATGTAAGAAAACGCAGGTACACAAAAACCGCCTGATTCAAGAAGTTGAGTCAGGCGGTTTTTTTATGACTGGGCGACGGTGTGCGCTTAAGCTGTAACGGTTTGCGGCACGGTAGTCGAAGAAGTGATCGCCGTATCCGCAGGGGCACCGATGTTGACTGCATGCAGGCCTTTGGGGCCCTGGATGATGTCGAATACGACAGCTTGCCCGGCTTTCAGGGTTTTATAGCCTTCCATTTTAATCGTCGAGTAGTGGGCAAACAGATCTTCTGTCTTGCCTTCCTCGTTGATGAAACCGTAACCCTTGGCGTTGTTGAACCACTTCACCTTGCCGACTGCCATACCCAACTCCCTCTGCAACAGACTCCATCACTGGAGTATCATCCAGTACATCCGCAGTCGAACCTGTAAATAAGTTTGACTCCGCGGACCTTTTTTACCCACTGTGGGCTCTATTGGTTGTAACACCCTTTTGCCGATAGTCAAGCTGACCGGCAGTCGGAGTTGAAATCGCTGATAGTCGCCCCCACCACTGTATTTGAACAACTGACGAACCTTTCTTTCCATGCATGCAATCAGCCAGATTCGACTAACATTCAATCAGGATCGCCCTGATTTACACGACGACGATTCCGCAGGCATTGCTGTTCAGGAGGCAAAGCCTGCTCTACAGGCGCCGCCGATGTACAAGGTGGTTTTGTTCAACGATGACTACACACCGATGGATTTCGTCGTCGAAGTGCTCGAGGTGTTTTTTAACCTGAATCGCGAGCTGGCGACCAAGGTCATGCTGGCCGTTCATACAGAAGGACGGGCAGTATGTGGAGTGTTTACCCGCGACATCGCGGAGACCAAGGCCATGCAGGTCAACCAGTACGCCAGGGAAAGCCAGCATCCGCTACTCTGTGAAATCGAGAAGGACGGTTAATCGCCGACCACTTGGGTATGAGGTGAAGCTATGTTAAACCGCGAGCTCGAAGTCACCCTCAATCTTGCCTTCAAGGAGGCCCGTTCGAAGCGTCATGAGTTCATGACCGTCGAACACCTCCTGCTGGCCCTATTGGACAATGAGGCTGCCACCACCGTTCTGCGTGCGTGCGGCGCAAACCTCGACAAACTCAAGCATGACCTGCAGGAGTTCATCGACTCCACCACGCCATTGATCCCCGTGCATGACGAGGATCGCGAAACCCAGCCAACCCTGGGCTTCCAGCGTGTCCTGCAACGTGCTGTGTTTCACGTACAGAGCTCGGGCAAACGCGAAGTGACTGGTGCCAACGTGCTGGTCGCGATCTTCAGTGAGCAAGAGAGTCAGGCGGTGTTCCTGCTGAAACAGCAGAGCGTTGCCCGCATAGATGTCGTCAACTACATCGCCCATGGCATTTCCAAGGTGCCGGGGCATGGCGATCACTCTGAAGGTGAGCAAGATATGCAGGACGACGAGGGCGGTGAGTCTTCTTCCTCGGGCAATCCCCTGGATGCTTATGCCAGCAACCTCAACGAACTCGCGCGCCAGGGTCGTATCGATCCGTTGGTGGGGCGTGAGCTGGAAGTCGAGCGTGTTGCACAGATCCTGGCGCGCCGGCGCAAAAACAACCCGCTGCTGGTGGGCGAGGCGGGCGTGGGTAAAACCGCGATTGCCGAAGGCCTGGCCAAGCGCATTGTCGACAACCAGGTGCCGGACCTGCTGGCCAACAGCGTGGTTTACTCCCTCGACCTGGGTGCCTTGCTGGCCGGTACCAAATACCGTGGCGATTTCGAGAAGCGCTTCAAGGCGTTGCTCAATGAGCTGAAAAAACGGCCGCAGGCGATCCTGTTCATCGACGAGATCCACACCATCATTGGTGCGGGTGCTGCGTCCGGTGGCGTCATGGATGCCTCGAACCTGCTCAAGCCGCTGCTGTCCTCGGGTGATATCCGTTGCATCGGATCGACCACCTTCCAGGAATTCCGCGGCATCTTCGAGAAGGACCGTGCCTTGGCCCGGCGTTTCCAGAAGGTCGATGTGTCGGAGCCTTCGGTGGAAGACACCATTGGCATTCTGCGCGGCCTGAAGGGGCGTTTCGAAAGCCATCACAATATCGAATACAGCGATGAAGCCCTGCGCGCGGCTGCCGAACTGGCCTCGCGTTACATCAATGACCGGCACATGCCGGACAAGGCGATCGACGTCATCGACGAAGCGGGTGCCTACCAGCGCCTGCAGCCGGTCGAGATGCGTGTTAAACGCATCGAAGTGCCTCAGGTCGAAGACATCGTCGCGAAAATCGCGCGGATTCCGCCAAAACACGTCACCAGCTCCGACAAGGAATTGCTGCGTAACCTCGAGCGCGACCTGAAGTTGACCGTGTTTGGTCAGGATGCCGCGATCGACTCGCTGGCAACCGCGATCAAGTTGTCCCGTGCCGGTCTCAAGTCCCCTGACAAGCCTGTGGGTTCGTTCCTGTTCGCCGGGCCTACCGGTGTCGGTAAAACCGAAGCGGCGCGTCAGTTGGCCAAGGCACTGGGTGTCGAACTGATTCGCTTCGACATGTCCGAGTACATGGAGCGCCACACCGTATCGCGTCTGATCGGTGCGCCTCCGGGCTATGTCGGGTTCGATCAGGGCGGTCTGCTGACCGAAGCCATCACCAAGCAGCCACACTGCGTGCTGTTGCTCGATGAGATCGAGAAAGCGCATCCGGAGGTCTTCAACCTGCTGTTGCAGGTCATGGACCACGGTACCTTGACCGATAACAACGGGCGCAAGGCGGATTTCCGTAACGTGATCGTCATCATGACGACCAACGCCGGTGCCGAGACAGCTGCTCGTGCTTCGATCGGTTTCACCTTCCAGGACCACTCGTCCGATGCGATGGAAGTGATCAAGAAGAGCTTCACGCCGGAATTCCGCAACCGTCTGGACACCATTATCCAGTTTGGTCGCCTCAGTCATGAGGTCATCAAGAGCGTGGTGGACAAGTTCCTTACCGAGCTTCAGGCGCAGCTGGAAGACAAGCGAGTGTTGCTGGAAGTCACCGATGCGGCCCGCAGCTGGCTGGCCGAAGGTGGCTACGACGCGGCGATGGGTGCTCGCCCAATGGCTCGCCTGATCCAGGACAAGATCAAGCGTCCACTGGCGGAGGAAATTCTCTTTGGCGAACTGGCCGAACATGGCGGTGTGGTACACATCGACATCAAGGATGGCGAGCTGACCTTCGAGTTCGAGACCACGGCCGAGATGGCCTGACGTTAAACCGCAACAAAGCAAAAAGGCGCCGGTTGGCGCCTTTTTGCTGTCTGTAGGAGCGAGCTTGCTCGCGATGGTTGTTAACGATGACGCGGGAAGCCTGGATTGACGCGGTGTTCTCAGGTTTTTCGCGAGCAAGCTCGCTCCTACAGTGGTTTGGCAGCAAATCCCAGACAAACAAAAACGCCCGGCATAAGCCGGGCGTCTTGTATTGACCTGATTAGCGGGCGCGGTAAGTGATGCGCCCTTTGCTCAAGTCATAGGGAGTCAGCTCTACGCGCACTTTGTCGCCGGTAAGAATACGGATGTAGTTCTTGCGCATCTTGCCGGAGATGTGCGCGGTTACGACGTGCCCATTTTCCAACTCCACACGAAACATGGTGTTGGGCAGGGTGTCGACGACAGTGCCTTCCATTTCGAAGCTGTCTTCTTTCGACATGCAGTAAAGCCCTCGGTGTCCAATGAATGGCCCGGTGCAACTGCGCCAGGCAAAAGCGGCGTGCATTGTGCCCGAAAAGTGGGGTTTAAGCCAAGGGGTTTAGGGTCGGCTCTAGTTTAGAACCACCCAACGCTGATTAATCAGCAACTCAATGGGGCGATATTGAGTCTTGTAATTCATTTTTTTGCAGTTTTTGATCCAGTAACCGAGGTAGACCGCTTCCAGCCCCAGTCGCCGGGCCTCGGCGATTTGCCACAGGATTGCATAGCGCCCAAGGCTACGGCGCTCTTCGGCTGGCTCGTAGAAGGTGTAGACCGCCGAAATACCGTTCGGCAGCAAATCGGTGACGGCGACGGCCAGCAGTTGGCCGTTCAGGCGGAACTCATAAAACCGTGAAAACGGCAGGTCCCGCACCAGGAAGGTCGAAAACTGGTCGCGACTGGGCGGGTACATGTCGCCATCGGCGTGACGCTGTTCGATGTAGCGCTGGTAAAGCGCGAAGTACTCTTCGTTGAAGCAGGGCTTGGCCGGACGCACCTGCAAGTCCGTGTTGCGCTTGAAAATGCGTTTCTGTTGCCGGTTGGGCGTGAACGGCCCCACGGGAATGCGCGCCGGAACGCAGGCATTGCAATTCTGGCAATGCGGCCGGTAGAGATGATCGCCACTGCGACGAAACCCCATCTCTGACAGGTCTGCATAGACATTCACATCCATGGGCTGGCTAGGGTCGAGGAACAGGGTTGTGGCCTGCTCATCGGGCAGATAACTGCAAGAGTGCGGCTGAGTGGCATAGAACTTCAAACGCGCCAACTCGGTCATGATCAACCCTCGGGATAATGCTTTTGAATAAGTGTAAGCCACCTGCGCAAAAGTCGCTCAGCAAACCCAGCTCGCGCGATTGGGCTGGTCCAGATGCTGGGCCAGATAGCTGGCAAACTCACGGCGGGGGATGGCCCGGGCTCCGAGACTGTGCAGGTGATCGGTGGGCATCTGGCAATCGATCAGTACAAAACCCGAGTCTTTCAGATGCCGGACCAGGGTGGCAAAGCCGAATTTCGAGGCGTTGTCAGCGCGGCTGAACATGGACTCGCCAAAAAACAACCGGCCCATCGCCAGGCCATACAGGCCGCCGACCAGTTCGTCCCCATCCCACACTTCCACCGAGTGCGCGTGACCACGCCTGTGCAACTCGATATAGGCCTCTTGCATCGCTTCGGTGATCCAGGTGCCGTCGGCGTAATCCCGGGGAGCCGCACAGGCACGAATGACGGCGGCGAAGTCCTGATCGAAGGTCACTTGATAGCGTCGCTGGCGCAGCAGCTTGTTCAGGCTGCGCGAAACGTGCAATTCGTCGGGAAACAGAACCGTGCGCGGGTCCGGAGACCACCAGAGAATCGGCTGGCCTTCGGAAAACCATGGGAAGCAGCCGTGGCGATAAGCCGAGATCAGCCGATCGGCGGACAGGTCGCCACCGGCAGCCAGCAGCCCGTTGGGGTCGCGCATGGCCTTTTCCAGCGGTGGGAAGTGCAAGGTGTTGCGTTGTAACCAAGTCAGCATGGCATCCGGGCTTGCAGAAGGGGAGGTCAGTGGCGGGCGTTGGCCCGCCATAAAGTTTGCCTTCAAACGGCAGGAATGTCGTCGAGGTATTTTTCGGCGTCCAGCGCCGCCATGCAACCGGCCCCCGCAGACGTAACGGCCTAGCGATAAACATGATCGGCCACGTCGCCGGCGGCAAACACACCTGCAATCGCCGTGGCGGTGGCATCGCCTTCGCTGCCGCCCTTGACCAGCAGATACCCGTCGCGCATTTCCAGTTGCCCGATGAACAGGTCGGTGTTGGGTTTGTGGCCGATGGCGATAAACACCCCGGCCAGCGGCAGCTCTGTGGTTTCACCCGTTTGGCTGTCCCGCAGGCGGGCACCGGTCACGCCACTGGCATTGCCGAGCACTTCGTCCAGATTCTGGTTCCAATGCAGGCGGATATTGCCGTGGGCGGCTTTTTCGAAGAGTTTGTCCTGGAGGATTTTCTCCGAGCGCAGTTTGTCGCGTCGATGGATCAGGTGCACCTCCCTGGCGATGTTCGACAGGTATAACGCTTCTTCGACCGCCGTGTTGCCGCCGCCGACCACCGCGACCACCTGGTTGCGATAGAAGAACCCGTCACAGGTCGCGCACGCCGACACCCCTTTGCCGGCAAAGGCTTCCTCCGACGGCAGGCCCAGGTATTGCGCGGAGGCGCCGGTGGCAATGATCAGGGCGTCGCAGGTGTAGGTGCCGCCATCGCCGATCAGTTCGAACGGCCGTTGTTGCAACTTGGCGGTATGGATGTGGTCGTAAACGATCTCGGTGGCAAAGCGCTCGGCGTGTTTTTGCATGCGCTCCATCAGCACGGGTCCGGTCAGGCCTTCGACATCGCCTGGCCAGTTATCGACTTCGACGGTGGTGGTGAGCTGGCCACCTGCCTGTATGCCGGTAATGACAACGGGTTTGAGGTTGGCGCGGGCGGCATAAACGGCTGCGCTGTAACCGGCAGGACCGGAGCCCAGGACAATCAGGCGGGAATGCTTCGCTTCGCTCATAAAAACACCTCATAAGCCTTTGTCACAAAAGACAATGCATGCTCAAATTGAATAGCATGTCATGTGCTGTTGACTATGCTACACCCAAGGGTCTCAAGCATGGCGTCGTGCGTACAAACCCGTACAATGCCCTGCGTGTTACATATATTCAGTGCGCACCGTGTTTATAAAAACCGGGACGCAGTGTTAAAAGTAGTCCCGGTTACCTGTGTTAACTTTTTTACCTGCCTGGATTGGGCAGTTTTTTAGACATTCAACAGATGGACGCGCCATTGGCGCAGGAAAAGAAGCGTTTTGAAGAAATCCACCGCAGCACCTAAACCAGCCGTCGTTCCGCTCTGGCGCCAGCACTTGCACTACCGACTCAAGGAAGGTGCGCTGATCGCCATCGGTGCCCTGTGCCTGTTCCTGATGATGGCCTTGCTGACCTATGGCAAGGATGATCCGGGCTGGAGCCATAACAGCAAGATCGACGACGTGCAGAATTTCGGCGGGCCCGCGGGCTCCTACAGCGCCGATATCCTGTTCATGGTGCTGGGTTACTTTGCCTACATCTTCCCGTTGCTGCTGGCGGTCAAGGCGTACCAGATCTTCCGCCAGCGTCACGAACCGTGGCAGTGGAGCGGCTGGCTGTTCTCCTGGCGCCTGATCGGCCTGGTGTTCCTGGTGCTGTCGGGTGCCGCGCTGGCCCATATCCATTTCCATGCCGCGACCGGTCTGCCGGCCGGTGCGGGCGGTGCACTGGGCGAAAGCCTCGGCGAACTGGCGAGGAACGCCCTGAATATCCAGGGCAGTACGCTGCTGTTCATCGCGTTGTTCCTGTTCGGCCTGACGGTGTTTACCGACCTGTCGTGGTTCAAGGTGATGGACATCACCGGCAAGATCACCCTCGACCTGTTCGAACTGTTCCAGGGCGCGGCCAATCGCTGGTGGGCGGCCCGTACCGAACGCAAACAGCTGGTCGCCCAGTTGCGTGAAGTCGATGACCGTATGGATGAAGTGGTTGCGCCGACCGTCACCGACAAGCGCGAGCAGGCCAAGGTCAAGGAACGGTTGATCGAGCGTGAGCAGGCCCTGAGCAAGCACATGTCCGAGCGTGAGAAGCAGGTGCCACCGGTGATTGCACCCGCGCCGCCAAAACCGGCCGCGCCGAGCAAACGCGTGGAAAAAGAGAAACAGGCGCCCCTGTTCGTCGACAGCGCCGTTGAAGGCACCTTGCCGCCGATCTCGATTCTTGATCCCGCGGAAAAGAAACAGCTCAATTACTCGCCCGAATCCCTGGCGGCGGTCGGCCACCTGCTGGAAATCAAGCTCAAGGAGTTCGGCGTCGAAGTGACCGTGGACTCGATCCACCCGGGTCCGGTGATTACCCGTTACGAAATCCAGCCCGCCGCCGGCGTCAAGGTCAGCCGCATTGCCAACCTGGCCAAAGACCTGGCCCGTTCCCTGGCCGTGACCAGCGTGCGCGTGGTGGAAGTGATTCCGGGCAAGACCACGGTCGGTATCGAGATTCCCAACGAAGACCGGCAGATCGTGCGTTTCTCCGAGGTGTTGTCGACCCCCGAGTACGACAACTTCAAATCCCCGGTCACCCTGGCCCTGGGCCACGACATCGGCGGCAAGCCGGTCATCACCGACCTGGCGAAGATGCCGCACCTGCTGGTGGCCGGTACCACCGGTTCCGGTAAGTCGGTGGGCGTGAACGCGATGATCCTGTCGATCCTGTTCAAGTCCGGCCCGGAAGACGCCAAGCTGATCATGATCGACCCGAAAATGCTGGAACTGTCGATCTACGAGGGCATTCCGCACCTGCTGTGCCCGGTGGTCACCGACATGAAGGACGCCGCCAACGCCCTGCGCTGGAGCGTTGCCGAGATGGAGCGACGCTACAAGCTGATGGCCAAGATGGGCGTGCGGAACCTGTCGGGCTTCAACGCCAAGGTCAAGGAAGCCCAGGACGCCGGCGAGCCGTTGAGCGATCCGCTGTACAAGCGCGAAAGCATCCACGACGAAGCGCCGCTCCTGCAAAAGCTGCCGACCATCGTGGTGGTGGTCGACGAATTCGCCGACATGATGATGATCGTCGGCAAGAAGGTTGAAGAGCTGATCGCCCGTATCGCCCAGAAGGCGCGTGCGGCCGGTATCCACTTGATCCTCGCGACCCAGCGTCCGTCGGTGGACGTGATCACCGGTCTGATCAAGGCCAACATCCCGACCCGCATGGCGTTCCAGGTATCGAGCAAGATCGACTCGCGGACCATCATCGACCAGGGTGGCGCCGAACAACTGCTGGGCCACGGTGACATGCTGTACATGCCGCCTGGCACCAGTCTGCCGATTCGTGTTCACGGTGCCTTCGTGTCCGACGATGAGGTTCACCGCGTGGTGGAGGCCTGGAAGCTGCGGGGCGCGCCGGAATACAACGACGACATCCTCAATGGCGTCGAAGAGGCGGGCAGCGGCTTCGAAGGCAGCAGCGGGGGCGGCGACGGTGACGATCCCGAGGCCGACGCGCTGTACGACGAAGCGGTCCAGTTCGTGCTGGAAAGCCGTCGCGCCTCCATTTCCGCGGTTCAGCGCAAGCTCAAGATCGGCTACAACCGCGCCGCGCGCATGATCGAAGCCATGGAAATGGCCGGGGTCGTGACGTCCATGAACACCAACGGTTCGCGTGAAGTCCTGGCCCCGGGCCCGGTGCGCGACTGACCCGAATATGAAAGGGTGGCGCCCTTTGGCGCCACTCGCACTCCCACGAATGTTATGAGGACTCCCATGCGTCTGATCCGCATGCTGTTGCTGCCGGTACTGGCTTTGACCACGCTCCAGGCTAACGCCGATGACAAGGATGTGGCACGCCTGACCCAACTGCTGGAAAAATCCCAGACCCTGACCGCGCGTTTCTCGCAACTGACCCTTGATGGCACCGGCACCCAGTTGCAGGAAACTGCCGGCGAGATGTCCCTGCAGCGTCCGGGCCTGTTCTACTGGCACACCGATGCACCGGCCGAACAGACCATGGTGTCCGATGGCAAGAAGGTCACCCTGTGGGACCCGGACCTGGAACAGGCCACCATCAAGAACCTCGACCAGCGCCTGACCCAGACCCCGGCCTTGCTGCTGTCCGGTGACGTGTCCAAGATCAGCCAGAGCTTCGACATCAGCGCCAAGGAAGCCGGCGGCGTGATCGACTTCACCCTGAAGCCGAAAACCAAGGACACCCTGTTCGACAGCCTGCGCCTGTCGTTCCGCAATGGTCTGGTCAACGACATGCAGTTGATCGACAGTGTCGGCCAGCGCACCAATATCCTGTTCACCGGGGTGAAGGCCAACGAGCCGATCCCGGCGTCCAAATTCAAGTTCGACATCCCCAAGGGTGCCGATGTAATCCAAGAGTAAAAACACCGAACCTGTGGGAGCGGGCTTGCTCGCGAAAGCGGTGTGTCATTCAATCAAAATGTCGACTGACACGGCCTCTTCGCGAGCAAGCCCGCTCCCACAGGGATTTTTGTCCAATCTCAGGACGGTGTGGCATCAAGGCCCAGTGAGGTTTCACAAGTAGCCATGGATCTGTTTCGCAGCACCCCCATCGCCCAGCCCCTGGCCGCCCGCCTGCGTGCGGCCAACCTGGACGAGTACGTCGGTCAGGAACACGTGCTCGCTCGCGGCAAGCCCTTGCGCGAAGCGCTGGAGCAGGGTGCCCTGCATTCGATGATTTTCTGGGGCCCACCGGGTGTGGGCAAAACCACCCTGGCGCGATTGCTCGCGGAAGTCTCGGACGCACACTTCGAAACGGTCTCGGCGGTGCTGGCCGGGGTCAAAGAGATCCGTCAGGCGGTGGAAATCGCCAAGCAGCAGGCCGCGCAGTACGGCCGCCGCACCATTCTGTTCGTCGACGAAGTGCATCGTTTCAACAAGTCCCAACAGGACGCGTTCCTGCCTTATGTCGAGGACGGCACGCTGATTTTCATCGGCGCGACCACGGAAAACCCTTCGTTCGAACTCAACAACGCCTTGCTGTCCCGCGCCCGCGTCTACGTGCTCAAGAGCCTCGACGAAGCGGCCCTGCGCAAACTGGTGCAGCGCGCGCTGACCGAAGAGCGGGGCCTGGGCAAGCGCAAGCTGACCCTCAGCGATGAAGGCTTCCAGATGCTGCTGTCGGCCGCGGACGGCGATGGTCGACGCCTGCTCAACCTGCTGGAGAACGCCTCTGACCTGGCCGAAGACAACAGCGAGATCGGTACCGAGCTTCTGCAAAGCCTGCTCGGCGACACCCGTCGACGCTTCGACAAGGGTGGCGAAGCCTTCTACGACCAGATATCCGCGCTGCACAAATCGGTGCGCGGCTCCAACCCCGACGGCGCGCTGTACTGGTTCGCGCGCATGATCGACGGCGGTTGCGACCCGCTGTACCTGGCCCGGCGCGTGGTGCGCATGGCCAGTGAAGACATCGGCAACGCCGACCCGCGCGCCCTGAGCCTGTGCCTGGCGGCGTGGGAAGTGCAGGAGCGTCTCGGCAGTCCGGAAGGCGAGCTGGCGGTGGCCCAGGCCATCACCTATCTGGCCTGCGCGCCGAAAAGCAACGCGGTGTACATGGGCTTCAAGACCGCGCTGCGCGCCGCCGCCGAACACGGCTCGCTGGAGGTGCCGCTGCACCTGCGCAACGCGCCGACCAAGCTGATGAAGCAGTTGGGCTATGGCGATGAGTACCGCTATGCCCACGACGAACCGGATGCCTACGCTGCCGGGGAGGACTATTTCCCCGAAGAACTCGACCCGATTCCGTTCTATCAGCCCGTGCCCCGTGGCCTGGAGTTGAAGATCGGCGAAAAACTCAACCACCTGGCAAAACTCGACCGTTTAAGCCCCCGGCAGCGGAGAAAATAGTGCTTCCCTTGATCGTTGCGGTTTCCGTCGGCGGGATGGCCGGCACGCTGTTGCGCTTTGCCACGGGTAACTGGATCAACGCGAATTGGCCGCGGCACTTCTATACCGCGACGCTGGCCGTTAATATCGTGGGCTGTTTGCTGATCGGCGTTCTATACGGTCTGTTTTTGATACGCCCGGAGGTGCCCATCGAGGTGCGCGCCGGGTTGATGGTCGGCTTCCTCGGGGGGCTGACGACTTTTTCATCCTTTTCACTGGATACGGTGCGCCTGCTGGAAAGCGGGCAAGTGCCGCTGGCCCTGGGCTATGCGGCACTCAGCGTATTCGGCGGGCTGCTTGCCACCTGGGCCGGCCTGTCCTTGACCAAACTTTGATAAACGAGAAACCGACATGCTCGATTCCAAACTGTTACGTAGCAACCTTCAGGACGTAGCGGACCGCCTGGCATCCCGTGGCTTTGTGCTGGATGTTGCGCGCATCGAAGCGCTGGAAGAACAGCGCAAGACCGTCCAGACCCGCACCGAAGCACTGCAGGCTGACCGTAACGCGCGTTCCAAATCCATCGGTCAGGCCAAGCAGCGCGGCGAAGACATCGCGCCGCTGATGGCGGATGTCGAGCGCATGGCAGGCGAATTGAGCGCCGGTAAAGTCGAACTGGACGCGATCCAGACCGAATTGGACTCGATCCTGCTGGGCATTCCCAACTTGCCGCACGAATCCGTGCCGGTCGGCGAAGACGAAGACGGCAACGTCGAAGTGCGCCGTTGGGGCACGCCGACTGCCTTCGATTTCCCGGTTCAGGACCACGTGGCCCTGGGCGAAAAGTTCGGCTGGCTGGACTTCGAAACTGCCGCCAAGCTGTCCGGCGCGCGTTTCGCCTTGCTGCGTGGCCCGATCGCCCGTCTGCACCGCGCCCTGGCGCAGTTCATGATCAACCTGCACGTCACCGAGCACGGCTACGAAGAGGCCTACACGCCTTACCTGGTCCAGGCCCCGGCGCTGCAAGGCACCGGCCAGCTGCCGAAGTTCGAGGAAGACCTGTTCAAGATCGCCCGCGAAGGCGAGGCCGACCTGTACCTGATCCCGACCGCCGAAGTGTCGCTGACCAACATCGTAGCCGGCGAAATCGTCGATTCGAAACTGCTGCCGATCAAGTTCGTCGCCCACACACCGTGCTTTCGCAGTGAAGCCGGCGCATCGGGCCGCGACACCCGCGGCATGATCCGTCAGCACCAGTTCGACAAGGTTGAAATGGTGCAGATCGTCGAGCCGTCGAAATCGATGGAAGCGCTGGAAGGCCTGACCGCCAACGCCGAGAAAGTCCTGCAACTGCTTGAGCTGCCTTACCGCACCCTGGCGCTGTGCACCGGCGACATGGGCTTCAGCGCGGTCAAGACCTACGACCTGGAAGTGTGGATCCCGAGCCAGGACAAGTACCGCGAAATCTCGTCGTGCTCCAACTGTGGCGATTTCCAGGCCCGCCGCATGCAGGCGCGCTTCCGCAACCCGGAAACCGGCAAGCCGGAACTGGTACACACCCTGAACGGCTCCGGCCTGGCAGTGGGTCGCACCCTGGTGGCGGTGCTGGAGAACTATCAGCAGGCCGACGGTTCGATCCGTGTGCCGGAGGTTCTCAAGCCGTACATGGGTGGCCTTGAGGTCATCGGCTAAATGAAATATCTGCCGCTGTTTCACAACCTTCGCGGCAGTCGTGTGTTGGTCGTCGGCGGGGGGGAAATTGCCTTGCGCAAATCCCGCCTGCTGGCCGATGCCGGTGCGCAGCTGCGGGTGGTTGCACCTGAAATCGAAGCACAACTGCGCGAACTGGTTGCCGGCAGCGGTGGCGAGTGCCTGTTGCGTGGCTACGCCGAAGCGGATCTGGACGGTTGCGGGCTGATCATTGCCGCCACCGACGACGAAGCGCTGAACGCACAAGTCTCCGCCGATGCCCATCGGCGTTGCGTGCCGGTCAACGTGGTGGACGCGCCGGCCCTGTGCAGCGTGATCTTCCCGGCCATCGTCGACCGCTCCCCATTGATCATTGCCGTGTCCAGTGGTGGTGATGCGCCGGTGCTGGCACGCTTGATCCGCGCCAAGATCGAAACCTGGATTCCTTCCACCTACGGTCAACTGGCCGGTCTGGCGGCGCGTTTTCGTCACCAGGTCAAAGGCCTGTTTCCGGATGTGCAGCAGCGTCGGGCATTTTGGGAAGATGTTTTCCAGGGCCCGGTTGCCGATCGGCAACTGGCCGGGCAGGGCGCTGAAGCCGAGCGTCTGTTGCAGGCGAAAATCGATGGCGAAGCCCCTGTGGCGACCGGTGAGGTCTATCTGGTGGGTGCAGGGCCAGGTGATCCCGATCTGCTGACGTTCAAGGCACTGCGTCTGATGCAGCAAGCGGACGTGGTGCTGTATGACCGTCTGGTAGCGCCGGCGATTCTCGAACTGTGCCGTCGCGACGCCGAGCGGATTTATGTCGGCAAACGCCGTGCCGATCACGCGGTGCCGCAGGATCAGATCAACCAGCAATTGGTGGACCTGGCCAAACAGGGCAAGCGTGTGGTGCGACTGAAGGGCGGCGATCCGTTCATCTTCGGTCGTGGCGGTGAAGAGATCGAAGAACTGGCGGCCCATGGCATCCCGTTCCAGGTCGTGCCGGGGATCACGGCGGCCAGTGGTTGCGCGGCCTATGCCGGGATTCCGCTGACCCACCGCGATTATGCGCAGTCGGTACGCTTTGTCACCGGGCACCTGAAGGACGGCTCAACCGATTTGCCGTGGGCCGATCTGGTCGCGCCGGCGCAGACGCTGGTGTTCTACATGGGCCTGGTGGGCTTGCCAATCATCTGCGAGCAGTTGATCAAGCATGGTCGCGGTGCTGATACCCCGGCGGCGTTGATCCAGCAGGGCACCACGGTCAATCAGCGCGTTTTCACCGGAACGCTGGCCGACTTGCCACGATTGGTGGCGGAGCATGAAGTGCATGCGCCGACGCTGGTGATCGTCGGTGAAGTGGTGCAACTGCGCGAGAAACTGGCGTGGTTTGAAGGGGCTCAGGGGCAACTCTGAAAACCGGGTGTCCCCATCGCTGGCAAGCCAGCTCCCACAGTGATCTATGTGATGTTGAAGATTGCCGCTTCAACACAAAACCTGTGGGAGCTGGCTTGCCAGCGATGGGGCCTTCAAATCCATCACATTCTCAGGCCTTGCGCCAAACCCCTTTCCCACTCAACCGCTCCCGGTCATGCGCCACGGTAAAGTCCTGCGCCGGCCCCTTGGGCACCACACCCGTCGGGTTAATGGTGTGATGGCTGGCGTAGTAGTGGTGCTTGATGTGTTCAAAATCCACCGTCTCGGCAATCCCCGGCCACTGATAAATCTCTCGCAGCCAGTTCGACAGGTTCGGATAATCCGCAATCCGCCGCAGGTTGCACTTGAAGTGCCCGTAGTACACCGCATCGAAGCGAATCAGTGTGGTGAACAGGCGGATGTCCGCTTCGGTCAGGTATTCGCCAGCCAGATAGCGATTGGCGCCCAGCAGCAGCTCCAGGCGGTCCAGTTCGGCAAACACCTCGTTGAAGGCTTGTTCATAAGCCTGTTGCGACGTGGCAAACCCGGCGCGGTACACGCCATTGTTCACCGCCGGATAGATCCGCTCGTTCAACGCATCGATCTCACCGCGCAACGGCGCCGGGTAGAAGTCCAGGTCGTTACCGGTCAGATCGTCGAAGGCACCATTGAACATGCGGATGATTTCCGATGATTCATTGTTGACGATGCGTTTGCGCTGTTTGTCCCACAGTACCGGCACGGTGACGCGGCCGGTGTAGTCAGCGGTATCGGCGGTGTAGCGCTGGTGCATGAAGTCGAAGTGATCGAGCTTGTCGCCGGTGGAGCCGAGGGCTTTGTCGAAGGTCCAGCCGTTTTCCAGCATCAGCCAACTGACCACCGAAACGTCGATCAGGTTTTCGAGGCCTTTGAGTTTGCGCAGGATCAGGGTGCGATGGGCCCATGGACAGGCCAGGGACACGTACAGGTGATAGCGACCGGGTTCTGCGGCAAAACCGCCGACGCCAGTCGGTCCCGGCTTGCCATCAGCTGTCAGCCAGTGGCGACGCTGCGCCTGTTCACGCTGGAACGTGCCATCCTTGCTGCTTTCGTACCACTTGTCCTGCCAGCGGCCATCGACTAACAAACCCATGTTCAAGACTCCAGAAGCCAATATTCGTTGGAGCCGAGTCTATTCCCATGGGTTCGAACAAAAAGCGCAAAGATCGGGCGCGAATGATCGGTTAAATCGATTTGTTGCGCGCGGCCCAGTATTGTTCGGCGGTTTCAAAGGCCTGTTCGCGGCTCTGGCCGAGTCCACGCAGGGCCAGGGCCATGGTCGAGATCAGGGCCATTTGCGGGTAGCTGTCGACCGCATCGCCACGCCACACCGCTTTCAGGTGCTCGGGATCGAGTGAGGCGGGTTTGACGTGACGCTGCGCCGACAACTGCGGCCATTCCTCGTCCCAGCTCTCGCCGCCGGTGGTGCCGTACAGGTGGCTGTCGGCGTCCGGGTTGATCTCGATCTCGCCGCCATCGCCCTTGATCACGATCGCGGTATCGCCAAGCAAGCCGCTGGCATCGCGATGCACGGCCTGATAGCCGGGATGGAAAATGCTCTGCAGGCCGCAACGCGCGCCCAGCGGATTGAGAATCCGCGCCAGCGAGTGGATCGGCGAGCGCAGGCCGAGGGTGTTGCGCAGGTCGATCATCCGTTGCAGCTGCGGTGCCCAGTCCACCAGCGGCATGAAGGCCAGGCCGCCGTTATCCAGCGCCGAGCCGACCTGTTGCCAGTTGCGGCATAGCGGGATGTTCAATTGACCCAGCAGTTGCTCGCTGTACAGGCGACCGGCGGTGTGGGCGCCGCCGCCGTGCATGAAAATCCGTACGCCGTTTTGCGCCAGGCACTTGGCTGCCAGCAGGTACCACGGCAAGTGCCGCTTCTTGCCGGCGTAGGTCGGCCAGTCCAGGTCCACCGCCAGCGCCGGAGGGTTCAGGCGTTCGCGCAAGGCTTCGGTGAACCCGGCCATTTCCTCAGCGCTTTCTTCCTTGTGCCGCAACAGCATCAGGAATGCGCCGAGCTGGGTTTCCTCGATCTTTTCATCGAGCACCATGCCCATGGCCTCGCGGGCCTCGACCCGGGTCAGGTCACGGGCGCCGCGCTTGCCTTTGCCGAGGATCCGCACGAACTGGGCGAACGGGTGCTCGGCGGGCGTTTCGAGGGTCAGTGCTGGGTAATCGGTCATAAGCAATTCGTCGGTTTGGGCAGGCCCGCCAGCTTCGCGGCGAGTTTGGCGGGGGTGCCTTTGAACAGTCGGTTCAGGTGCAGGCTGTTGCCTTTTTCCGGGCCGAGTTTCAATGCGGTGTACTTGATCAACGGGCGGGTGGCCGGTGACAGCTGGAACTCGGCGTAGAAACTGCGCAGCAGGTCGAGGACTTCCCAGTGCTCGGGCGTCAGCTCGATGTCTTCGGCTGCCGCCAGGGCACTGGCCACATCGGCGGACCAGTCATTCAGTTCGACCAGGAAACCGTCCTTGTCCAGCTCGATGGCGCGGGCGCCGACCGTCAATGCATTCATAGCCAACTGTTGACCTTGTCATAGTGAATCGACAGTTCGACGAAGGCCGGGTAATCGATCGCCTGGGCCCAGTCCGGAACCACCAGCGCACGGGCCTGGGCATCTTCGGCCAGGACGAACAGCTTCAAGCCACGGGTGCTGAGCGCCGTGAACGGCGCGGTGCCTGGTTGCAACGCATAGGCGGCATCGCCGGACAGCAGCAAGCCGTCGTTGGAACCGATCACGCGCAGGCAACTGGTCAGGCGTTCGTCGCCGAACGGGGAGTGAGACAACACATGCAAAGTCGACATCAGAGGGTGATCACCTGGTCGTAGCGGTCAATGAGGGCGGTGATTTCGTGGGCGGCCAACACCCGGGCTTCTTCCAGCGCCAGGCCGCTCGGGTCGAGGCCGCGCCGGGTGATGCTGTCGCCACAGGCAAACAGTTCCTCGACACCGAACAGCGGCAGGGCTTGCAGGTTGGCGCTCAGGTCTTTCTGTTGCAAGGCCCTGGCGTTCTGGCTGGCGGCGAGCTGGAACACGCCGTCATCGAGAAACAACAGGCCAATCGGCAGATCGAAGGCGCCGCCGGCCAGCACGATATCCAGCGCTTCGCGCGCGCCCGGGCCGGACCATGGCGACTGGCGGCTGATGATCAATATGGATTTGGCCATGTCATGCGCCTCCGAAACAGATCAGGCGGTCGGCATCCTGCGCCGCGTCATGCAATTGGCCGAGGCCGGACAATTCCCACGGCGCACCGACGGCAATAGCCTCGCGCTGATAGCGCCGGGCTTCTTCTTCATTCAAGACACCACGACGCAGGGCGGCGGCGATGCACACGACGCCATCGAGTTGATGGTCGCTGACAAAGGCGCGCCATTGCTTGGGCAAGTCCGCTTCATCCTGGGGCGTGACCACACTGGCGGACGCGTTGTAGACACCGTCCTGATAGAAAAACAGCCGGACAATCTCATGCCCGCCGGCCAACGCCGCTTGGGCGAACAGCAGGGCGCGGCGCGAGGAGGGCGCGTGGGCAGCGGAAAACACGGCGATGGCGAACTTCATGACGGACTCGATCAGCGAAACTGCGGCCATGATAATGCTTTATCGGCGGGGCGGCCAAAGTGATGTTGACCGGGTGGGCCTCTTCGCGGGCAAGCCCGCTCCCACAGGTTTTGTGGTCATACCGCAATCGTTGGCATGGCATAGATCACTGTGGGAGCGGGCTTGCCCGCGAAGAGGCCCGCACAGACAACACAAGACTCAGCGCGGCATATACCCCAACTGCCAGCGCCGCGGGATCTTCAACGACAATACCCCGAGCGCGGCAGCCAGCAGGCCACTGGCAAACAATGCCTTGAGTCCCAGGTGATGTTCCAGCACGGCGCCGAGTACCGCGCCGGCAAACATGCCGGTCCAGGGGATCAGTTGCACGCGCCAGCCGTTGCGGCGCTCGCCGAGCATATAGCGGCCCAGTCCGCGCCCGAAACGCGACAGGGCGCCGGTGACGTAGGTCAGGCCTACCGGAAGGCCGTTCACTTCTTCCACCGCGGCGTTGAGCATGCCCATTGCGATGATCGCCGCCAGCAGGGCCGGCAGTTGCGTGTCATAAGGCCAGGCTGCGGCGGCGCACAGCAGGGTGGCGATGGACAACAGCAGCGGCAGGGCCCGACGGCGGCCCAGGCGGCTGACGATAATGCCCAGCGCGTTGCCGACGATGAAGGTGGCGACGAGGATCACCAGGCGCAGGGTCAAGCCAAGGTCGCCCGTGCTGATGGCGACCGCCATCCGGGTGGTGTTGCCGCTCATGAATGAGACGAAGTCGCCGCTGGCCATGAAGCCGATGGCGTCGGTCATGCCGGCGAGTACCGAGAGCATGGCCACCAGGCTCAGGCCTATGCGCCCGCGCCATTTCTGCGTGTGCAAGTGACCGGGGCTGGCGTGGGTCCTGGCAGTGTTGGGCAGCATTGGCGACGGCATCCTTGAACAGGCTTAGGGTTTTATCCCATTCAACTCGCAATACTCCAGCCAGTCCATACCGGCCATTTCCGCGACTTCCCGGTGCACTTCCAGGCGCTGCGCTTCGTAGTCTTGGGCCGTAGCCGCCGTCAGTTGCAGCGTCAGCTCCCAGGCGAACAATCCTTGGCGTTCCGCCTCGGCTTCGAAGGCTTCGTGCAAGCGTTCGTCACGGTACTGCGCCGGGGTTTCGCCTTTGGCCTGGGCCTGCAACGGGTTGAGGTTGTCGAGGTCGTGGCGCAACTCGGGGCGTTCGTCGAGAAACCGCTTCAGTGCCTGTTCATGTTGCTGCTCGGTTGCCGCCATGGTTGCTCCTTGAGAACGGATTACGAGGATTGCTGCTTGCTGGCCTTGGCCGCTGCCGCCAGGCATTCGAGGGCAAACTGCTCGGTGTAGGTCATCTGGATCGGCGTGGTTTCGCCTTTGACGGTTCTTTCGCCGTCGAGGATGTAGCGAATCCGCTTGTCGGTGACGCCGATTCGCTTGGCGATCCAGGATGGCGTCTGACCGATCTGGCTGATCAGCTTGTCGGCATATTCGGTGCTCGGTTTGTAGAACTCGGCATTAGGTGTCATCGGATTTCCAGTCAGGGGGGCGATGGGACGTTATTGGCGCGACAGGGTGCGCGAATCGATGTGCGCTGTCGCGGTATAAATGCAGTAAAGCAGAACGATACGGGCTGCCGGGGTGATAAAGTCCGCTTTTTCCCGATGAGTGAATGCAATGCGAATTCTGATGGTGGCGCTGGCCGTGACGTTGCTGGCCGGATGCGCCGGCTCGGCGATGAACGACGCCCGCACCAAGGCCCCGTACAAGACCCTGAACTCGGAAAAACCGGGAAAGGACGTCGCCCAGTGCGTGCAGTTTTCCTGGCAGGACGAGGCCGTGTTCGGCGTGGATGCCGCCGCCTATCTGGAGCCTGGCGAGAAGGGCGGCACGACCGTTTATACCCGTTCGGCGGAGTCCTTTGTCGACGTGACCACCGATGCCTCGGGCACGGTGCTGAGCTACTACGCACAGAAGGATGATTTCGTGGCCAAGCGCCGGTTGGCGGCGTTGGCGACTTGCCTGTGATTGTGTTGACGGTCGGGTAACCCCTGTAGGAGTCCGGCTTGCCGGCGATGGCGTCAATGAAATCGCCATCGCCGGCAAGCCGGCTCCTACAAGGTCATGCGTTGTTTATCAGGCGCTTCTGGAAGAAGAAGTGCTTGTGCCCCGGCGGGTAATCGGCAATGTGCCCGATCTCGCTGTAGCCGCATTTCTTGTAGAACTCCGGGGCCTGGAATTCGAAGGTGTCGAGCCACAGCCCGACGCAATGCCGCTCCCGCGCCAGGTCCTCGGCCATCTGCATCAGTTTCGAGCCCAGGCCCTGTCCCCGAGCCTCTTCCGGCACCACCAGCAAGTCGATGTACAACCACTGGTAGAACAATCGGCCATGCAGGCCGCCGAGGATCTCGTCGTTGTCGTCGCGCACCAGCAAGGCGATGTGCTCAGGCACGTTGCCTTCGGCCTTCGAGCCATTGTAGGCGCGCAAGGGTTTGAGGATGGCCTGGCGTTGTTCTTCCGTGGGGTTTTGCGACAGTTCGATACGCAGGTTCATGGCTATATCCTTATGGCAGTGAAGCCGCAGCCTATCCCGGTTGCCGTGATTGTTCCATCCCCGGGAAAGTTGAACCGTCGCCAACGCACAGCTGTCATTGCTTAAGACGCGTCACTCCCGACGCCGCCGATGAGGACCACGCCCCGTGAACATTTTTGAAGCCTTGCGCGAAAGCCACGAACGCCAACGGACCTATGCCAAGGCGCTGATCCATACCAGCGGCGATACGCCTGAACGGGTCGAAGCGTACAAGCAACTCAAGTCAGAATTGCAGGCTCACGCCACGGCCGAAGAAAGGCATTTCTATATCCCGCTGATGAAGTTCGACAACGGCGTCGACCTCAGCCGTCATGGCATCGCCGAACATCACGAAATGGACGAAATGATGGCGGCGCTCGATGACACCGAAATGTCCAGCCCGGCCTGGCTGGTGGCCGCGAAGAAGCTCTCGGAGAAGGTGCATCACCACCTCGAGGAAGAAGAGCAGAAGTTCTTCCAGATGGCCGGCAAGCTGCTCGACGACAAACAGAAAGAGTCGTTGGCCGGGCAATACGAGAAGGAGTACAAGGCGCAGCTTGCTTGAGGAGGCAGGTTTTCACCTAACATGTGCACTCTCTGACAAATAACAGGACGCGTTGTCATGTCGAACACAGCCGAGCGGGTCAACATCCTCGATTCCCAGGTGTTGTCCCACGACTGGTACCTGCTGAAGAAAATCACCTTCGATTACCAACGCAACAACGGCGAGTGGCAACGCCAGACGCGAGAGGTCTACGACCGTGGCAACGGCGCGGCGATTCTCTTGTACAACCGCGAAAAGAAAACCGTGGTACTGACCCGGCAATTTCGCCTGCCGGTGTTCGTCAACGGTCACGACGGGCTGTTGATCGAAGTGGCGGCGGGTTTGCTGGAAGGCGCGGCGCCTGAAGACCGCATCCGCGATGAAGCGGAGGAGGAGACGGGTTACCGCGTGCACCATGTGCAGAAGGTGTTCGAGGCGTACATGAGCCCCGGTTCGGTGACGGAAAAACTGCACTTCTTCATTGCCGAATACGACGCCAGGTCGAAAGTCAGCGACGGTGGCGGGCTGGAGGCGGAAACCGAAGAACTGGAAGTGCTGGAGTGGGCGTTCGACGACGCCCTCGAAGCGTTCTACCGTGGCGAGATCTGCGACGCCAAGACCATCATGCTGTTGCAGTATGCGGCGATGAAAAACCTTTTCGCCAATCCCTGATAAACACAAACCTGTAGGAGCCGGCTTGCCGGCGATAACGGTCTTGAGTGCAGCATCGCACCTGAGGCCGCCTTCGCTGGCAAGCCAGCTCCTACAAGGTCAAAAGCCCGGCAGGCGCGCGGTGCCGGGCGTTTGCCCGCCTTCAAGGGTGAGCAACAACGCCTTCGCCTCAAGCCCACCGGCAAACCCGGTGAGCTTGCCCGACGCACCAATCACCCGGTGACACGGCGCCACGATCGAAATCGGGTTCTTGCCATTCGCCGCACCCACCGCCCTGACCGCCGCCGGGTTGCCGATCTGTTCGGCGATCTGGCTGTAGCTGCGGGTCTCGCCGAACGGGATGGTCAGCAGCGCCGCCCAGACCTTTTTCTGAAATTCCGTGCCGGCAAAGTCCAGTTCCAGTTCGAAGCGATCGCGGGTGCCGGAAAAATATTCGCGCAGCTGCGCGGCGGTGCGCACCAGGATCGGATTGTCCGGCGCCTCGCTCATCGGGCCGAGGCGCACTCGCCCGGGTTTGTCGTTTTCCCAGAGGATGGCTGCCAGTCGCGCACCGTTCGCCACCAGCTTCAACTGGCCGACCGGGGAATCCACAGTGATGCAGGTATAGGTCATGCCAGGGCTCGCGGGAAATTGCTGAACAAGCGTTAAGGATACTGTGTCGACGAGGAGGCGCAATACGTAATCCCGACCATACTTGCTCACTGCTTTTGAAGCGTTCCCCTGGTTAATGACAAGAAGAGACCGACTCATGAAGTACGAACCTTTTGCCAAATCGCTGATTGCGACCTCATTGGCTCTCAGCTGCCTGACTGCTCACGCTGCCTCCGTGGCCCCGGCGACGGGGGAAAACGGCATGGTCGTCACCGCCCAGCACCTGGCCAGCCATGTGGGCGTGGATGTGCTCAAGAACGGCGGCAACGCTGTCGACGCAGCGGTCGCGGTCGGCTATGCGCTGGCGGTGGTGTACCCCGCGGCAGGCAACCTCGGCGGTGGCGGTTTCATGACCATTCAGTTGGCAGACGGGCGCAAGACCTTCCTCGACTTCCGTGAAAAGGCGCCGCTGGCCGCCACCGCCAACATGTACCTGGACAAGGACGGCAACGTCGTTCCCGATCTGAGTACCCGTGGCCACCTGGCCGTGGGTGTGCCGGGCACCGTTTCAGGCATGGAACTGGCGCTGTCCAAGTACGGCACCAAGCCGCGCAAGGAAATCATCGCCCCGGCCATCAAGCTGGCCGAAGACGGTTTCGTGCTGGAGCAGGGGGATGTCGATCTGCTGGACTACGCCACCGACATGTTCAAGAAGGACATGAAGGATTCCGGCTCGATCTTCCTCAGCAACGGCGAGCCGATGCAGGTCGGCCAGAAGCTGGTGCAAAAGGACCTGAGCAAAACCCTGCGGGAAATCTCCGAGAAGGGCGCCGACGGCTTCTATAAGGGCTGGGTGGCCGACGCCATCGTCACCTCCAGCCAGGCCAACAAGGGCATCATCACCCAGGCCGACCTCGACAAATACAAGACCCGCGAACTGGCGCCCATCGAGTGCGACTACCGTGGCTACCACGTGGTCTCGGCACCGCCACCGAGCTCCGGCGGCGTGGTGATCTGCGAGATCATGAACATCCTCGAAGGCTATCCGATGAAGGATCTGGGCTATCACTCGGCCCAGGGCATGCACTATCAGATCGAAGCCATGCGCCACGCCTATGTGGACCGCAACAGCTACCTGGGCGATCCGGATTTCGTGAAGAACCCGATTGCCCACCTGCTGGATAAAAACTACGCGACCAAGCTGCGCGAAGCGATCAACCCACAAAAAGCCGCGGTATCGAGTGAGCTCAAGCCCGGCGTAGCGCCCCATGAAGGCAACAACACCACGCATTACTCCATCGTCGACAAATGGGGCAACGCGGTGTCGGTGACCTACACCCTCAACGACTGGTTCGGCGCAGGCGTGATGGCGAGCAAGACCGGGGTCATCCTCAACGATGAAATGGACGACTTCACTTCGAAAATCGGCGTGCCGAACATGTACGGCCTGGTGCAGGGCGAGGCCAACGCCATCGCGCCCGGCAAGGCGCCGCTGTCGTCCATGAGCCCGACCATTGTCACCAAGGACGGCAAAGTGGTGATGGTGGTCGGCACTCCGGGTGGCAGCCGCATCATCACCGCGACCTTGCTGACCATGCTCAACGTGATCGACTACGGCATGAACATCCAGGAAGCGGTGGATGCACCGCGTTTCCACCAGCAGTGGCTGCCGGAGGAAACCAACCTGGAAGCCTTCACCACCAGCCCGGACACGGTGAAGATCCTCGAAAGCTGGGGGCACAAGTTTGCCGGTCCACAGGACGCCAACCACCTGGCGGCGATCCTGGTCGGTGCGCCGTCCCTGGGCGGCAAGCCGGTGGGCAAGAACCGTTTCTACGGGGCGAACGACCCAAGGCGTAACACCGGGTTGTCGCTGGGTTACTGAGGGTTGTGTCCGGAGGGGGACGGGCTTATGTTCGTCCCCTGATCCCTCGACCGTTCAAGGAAGGAAATCATGACCACTGCGTTGTTAATCATCGACGTCCAGCAGGCCTTGTGTTCCGGTGAGTACGAGTGCTTCGAGATCGGACGGGTCATCGACACCATCAATGACCTGTCTGCCCGGGCGCGCAAGGCCGGCGTGCCCGTGGTGCTGATCCAGCACGAAGAAGTGGGCAGCCCGCTGGCGCATGATGTTCCCGGCTGGCAACTGGCCGCAGGGCTGCAAACCTCGCCCAAGGATCATCGCGTGCGCAAGACCACCCCGGATTCGTTCTACAAGACCAACCTGCAAAAACTGTTGCCGGGGCAAGAATTCGAGCGTCTGGTCGTCTGCGGCTTGCAAACCGATTACTGCATCAATGCCACCGTGCGCCAGGCCCTGACACTGGGCTATGACGTGGTGCTGGCGAGCGATGCACATTCCACCGTCGACAACGGCAACCAGACCGCCGAAGACATCATCACCGAACACAACAAGGACCTTGCAAAGCTGACCGGTTCCGTGGCGCGGATCGACGTGATGCCGGCGCAAGAAATCAGCTTCTGAACCCACCCCATTTCCCTGTGGGAGCGGGCTTGCTCGCGAAGGCGTCGCTACAGTCAATATTGATGTTGACTGATACACCGCTATCGCGAGCAAGCTCGCTCCCACAGTAATCCCGGTTGCTCGCAGATGTTGCGTACACCCACTAACCCTGTGGGAGCGGGCTTGCTCGCGATGGCGTCATTACAGCCAGCATCGGTGTTGGCTGACCCACCGCTATCGCGAGCAAGCTCGCTCCCACAGTAATCCCGGTTGCTCGCAGATGTTGCGTACACCCACCACCCCCTGTGGGAGCGAGCTTGCTCGCGATGGCGTCATTACAGCCAGTATTGATGTTGGCTGATACACCGCTTTCGCGAGCAACCCCCCACAGGGCCCTACACCGCTCCGAAAATCTCGATCAGCTCGTTGAGGAACGCACTCACCAGGTCCTTCTGACGAGACGAATGCCGCACCGCCGCATGAAAGCTCACCTCATAGCGCAGCAGCTCCGGGTTCAGCGGGTGCAATTGCCCCAGCTGTTCATGCCGGGTCGCGTAGTGCTGCGGCAGAAACCCCAGGTGCTGGCCGGAGAGGATCAGCAGGGCCGCGCCGTCCATGCTGTCGGTGAGCACGGTCAGGCGTTCGATGGAGGTGGGGGCCGGCATCTCCGGCAGCGGATGGCTCGGCCAGACCCAGTCAAAGCCGCTGACATCTTCGCGGGTCAGTGCGCCGACCTGGTCGAACAACGGATGCGAGGGCGCGCAGTAGGCAATCTGGGTTTCCGGGAACAGCGGGAAATAATCGATGCTGGGCAAGCGGTGCCAGAAGTAACCAATGGCCAGGTCGATATGGCCGTTGATGATTTTCTCTTCCAGCAGGGACGACGACAGCTCGGTGAAATGGAAGTACAGCCCCTCGTGCCGAGCCCGCAAACGGGCAATGGCCAGGCCTATTTTCTTGTTCGCCACCGGATCGATTTGCCCCAGCAGGCCGATGTTGATGCTGCCCGAGACTTTGCGGTTGATGTGCTGCACCTCGACCCGGAATCCTTCGGCCGCCGCCAGCAAGCGTCGGGCCGCCTCGATGAACTGCGTGCCTTTGGGCGTGACGGAAAACCCGCCACGTCCGCGCTCGCACAGACGAAAACCGACCCGCGCTTCCAGCGTCGCCAATTGCGCGCTGATCGTCGGTTGCGTGGTGTTGAGGGCGGTTTGCGCCGCCGAGATGCCGCCCGCCTCGACGACGGTCAGAAATACCCGGATCAGACGCAGATCCAGCTCCGTAACAGTTCCCAGCATGGGGGCTCCCGATTCTCGATTACATAGGCGCTGATCTATGTGAACAGTGTGCCTGCGATATTTTATTGCCCGGACTCACGCCCTACATTGCCGTGAAACCAGCGTCATCGTCAGCTTTTTCTGGAGTTTCACCCGATCTGGACGTCGTAGCGAGCGCTGTAACCACAAAAACAACAAACACCCGCATAGGAACAATCGTATGTCAGGTTCCCCAGTGTCTGCGCGCGCCGCCGAGGCGAGTGGCGGATTGGCCATCGAAGGCCATTCCATCGATTACATTCCGGAAAACGAACGTCACGCCAAACTCAGCAGCCAGGGACCGTTCTGGTTCCTGGGTAACTTCCACTTCTTCACCATCTCCATCGGCTTTGTCGGCCCGAGCCTCGGCTTGTCCGCACTGTGGACCATGCTCGCCGGTGCCCTGGGCATCATGTTCGGCACCATTTTCATGGCGTTCCACGGCTCCCAGGGCCCGGAAATGGGCCTGCCGCAAATGATCCAGTCCCGCGCCCAGTTCGGCTATCGCGGGGTGATCCTGGCGTTGATGGCGACGATGTTCGTGTTCGTCGGATTCAACGTGGTGAACATCTCGCTGATCATGAACGGCCTGGAACATGTGTTCGGCATCGACCCGACCATCGTCGCCGTGGCCGTGGTGCTGATCGGTGCGCTGTTGTCGATCTACGGCCACGACCTGATGCACAAGGCGTTCAAGTGGGCCTTGCTGGCGACCTTGCCGCTGTACGCCCTGGTGACCATCGCCCTGATGTTCGGTGCGGGTCAGGAAGGTGTCACTCCAGCGACCGACCTGGGCTTCAACTGGGTGGCCTTCGCCACGCTGTTCGCCATCGGTGCCAGCTACAATATTTCCTATGCGCCCTACGTGTCCGACTATTCCCGCTACCTGCCGAAAAACACCAGCCGGGTGAAACTGATCGCGGCGGTGTTCATCGGTGCCTCGTTGTCCGGCAGCTGGATGATCGGCCTCGGCGCCTGGCTGGCGCAGCAGTTGAAAGCAGCGGATGCACTGGTGGCGTTGAATCAGGTCGGTTCATCCATGGTGCCGGGGTTGGGCAATCTGCTGGTGATTGTCTCGGTGGCGGGCTTCCTGCCGATCATCGCGCTCAACACCTACAGCGCCATGCTGACGCTGCTGACCGGTGTCGACTCGATCAGGAAAATCACCCCGACACCCCGCGCCCGCGTGCTGTCGATCAGTGTGATCAGCGTGATTCTGTTGACCTGCGTGCTGTCGATCAAAGGGGACGGCATCGCGCTATTGAACACCTTCCTGGTGCTGTTGCTGTACTTCCTCGTGCCGTGGACCGCCGTCAACCTGGTGGACTACTTCTTTGTGCGCAAGGGCCGTTATGCGATCCCGCATTTCTTCACGGCGAAGGGCATCTATGGCGCCTGGCAATTTCGCGGCATCGTTTCGTACCTGATCGGCTTCGCCGCGATGGTGCCGTTCTTCTACATCTTCGATGCCGCTGCCGGCAAAGAGGTGTTTGTCGGCCCGCTGGCGCGAATTCTTGAAGGCGTGGACATCGCCTGGCTGGTGGGCCTGGTGGTGTCGGGGCTGACCTATTACCTGCTCAGCCGCTCGATTGACCTGGCTGCCGAACGCCGGGTGATCGATGCACTGAGCGAGAGCGACATTGTCGCCATGACCCATTCATCTGCGGAGGCAGGGCGTTGAACAACGCAAAAAATACCCTGGTCGCCTGTTGCCAATTGGCACCGAAAATAGGTGACCTGGCCTACAACCGCACGCTCACCGAGCGCGCGATTCGCCAGGCGGCGCACCAGGGGGCGCAAGTCGTCGTGCTGCCTGAGTTGGTGCAGAGCGGCTATGTGTTTGCCGATCGCGACGAAGCGCTGAGCCTGGCGGAAACCGTTGACGGTCCGACCTTGCAGTTGTGGCAAGCCCTGGCCCGTGAGCTGAACCTGGTGATCGTCGGCGGCTTCTGCGAACGCCTGCCCGGCGATGAGCTGGCCAACAGCGCGGCGATGATCGACGCCCAGGGCCTGCGCGCGGTGTACCGCAAGGCGCATCTGTGGGATGCCGAAAAGGACATCTTCACCGCCGGCGATGCGCCGCCGCCGGTGGTCGAAACGCTGCATGGACGGCTCGGCATGTTGATTTGCTACGACCTGGAATTCCCTGAGTGGGTGCGCCTTCCGGCGCTGGCCGGCGCCGATCTGTTGTGCGCGCCGGTCAACTGGCCCGACGGCCCGCGGCCGCAAACCGAGCGCCCGGCGGAAGTCTTGCGGGTGCAGGCTAATGCCTCGGTGAACCGCCTGTTCATTGCAGCATGCGATCGTTATGGCCATGAACGCGGGGTCGGCTGGGTGCAAGGGTCGGTCATCGTCGATGCCGACGGTTACCCCTTGGCCGGGCCGGCGGAGCAGGGCGGCGAGCAAATCCTGCTGGCGACGCTGAACCTCGCCGAAGCGCGCAACAAGCGCATCAGCGCGCGCAACGACCTGCATCAGGACCGCCGGCCACAGCTGTACGGGTTGCACAGCACTTTGTAACTGATGATGTCATTGCGTGCTGGACGCCCGTCAGGGGCCTATGGCATCGTCGAAACGAAAGGCCATGCAGTGAACGGGATCGCAATGATGGGGGAGGGAAATAAAGTCGACGGTGACGCAACGATGGCCACGCTCAAGGCGTTCAATCATTGCGTACTGCACCTTGGCCGGCTGGCGCGGGAGAGCGGGGCGTCGCGATTCATCGCCGATGGCCTGCAGGCATTCGGTCAACTGGTGCCCTTCGCCTCTGCCTGGTGGGGCGAAATGTCTGCACCAGGTCCTGATGTGCCCATGCAAAGCTGGATGCATGGCAGCATCAATCTTCCTGAATCCTTTGCCGCCGAATGGCATCCGGTGGCGGCCAACGATCAGTTCTCCTACGCTACGCTCAATCGTCCCGGTGAAGTGGTGCGCGACAAGGGTTTCACCGACCCTTGCGAGGCAGTCAATGATTTCGCCCGGCGCTTCGATCTCTATCACTTGATGAGCATCACCTACGAATTGCCCGAAAGCGGCCTGATGTTTTTCGTCTGCCTCTACCGGGGTGAGGATGAACAGGCGTTCGAGGAGAACGAAGCCGAGCTGTTTTTGGCGTTCTGCGATCACCTGTTCCAGCTGTGGCGGTTTCAGGTGCAGGACATGATTCGCTTCGACAGTGAAAACGGCGCGAGTGATTTTGGCGTCGCGCGTATGGACGGCAGTCTGCTCTATGTGGGGGCCAGGTTGTGTGTTGCCATCCAGCGCGAACTGCCAGGCTGGAGCGGTTCCATGCTGCCACCTGAGGTGATCGCGCAATTGTCCAAGGCCCCCTGCGTGATCCGTCTGGGTCGCTGCACCCTGACCCTGAGCCCCAACGCCGAACACGTCATCCTGTCCCTCGAAGCCCCCTCGGGCGGGGACGGCCTGGCACCTCGGGAGCGCACGGCGGCGATGCTGTTCGCCGCTGGCCACTCCTACAAGGAAATCGCCAGAATGCTCGCCTTGAGCCCGTCTACCGTGCGGACCTACCTGCGTAACTGCTACTTGCAGCTCGGTGTGAAAAGCAAGGTGGAGTTGGGCTCGGTCCTGCGTTCGCCGGGTGCGCTGACGGAGTCCGTGCGCCGGGATTAATCCCAGCCGTTTCAATTATTTGCCTGACCCCTCCTCATTTGCAGAGGTCCATTCGAACGCTGCGCCCTATAGGGTAGGCCCTGTCTATACAAGGGCTTGTGCAGCCGTTCGGGCCGCTTCAAAACAATAAGAACAGGGGTGAGGCATTTGAGACTTTCCAGGCTTTTTGTCGCCATTGCAGCGACCACGACATTTTCCGGCATGGCGTTGGCGGCGACACCCGCCGACACGGTCATGCGCAATGGCTACGTCTACACGGTCGATGGCCAGAGTTCCGTGCAGCAGGCCATCGCCATTTCGGGCGGCAAGATCGTCTACGTCGGCAGCGATGCCGGGGTCGACGACTACATCGGCAAGCAGACACAACTGATCGACCTGGCCGGTCGCATGCTGATACCGGGCTTCGTCGATGCGCACATGCACCCGGGGGACGGCGGTCGCGCGATGACGCTGTGCGACCTGAAATACCAGACCATGACCCGCGCGCAGTTTCAGGCGAGCATCCAGGCCTGCCTCGATGCCGAGAAGGACAAGGGCCCGGATGTCTGGCTGGAAGTCGGCAGCTGGGACCGCATGGGCATGACCGGGCTTGACGGCGACGCTGACAAATCGACCCTGGACGCGCTCAAGACCCAGCGTCCGATCCAGGTGCGCTCCACCGATTTTCACACCGTGCTGACCAACTCTCGCGGCCTGGAACTGGCCGGGATCAACAAGGACACCGCCGACCCCGAGGACGGCAAGTACCGACGTGACAGCGCCGGCAACCCGAATGGCATCTGCGAGGACGGCGCCGCCGAGTCGTTGGCCGCCGTGGTGCCACCCGCGACCGACGCAGAAAAACTCAACCAGACCCGTGCGGCCCTCGACGCCATGCGCCAACAGGGCATCACCAGCTTCTTCGATGCCCTGTCGGGGCCGGAAAGCGGCAAGGCCTTCACCCGTCTGCAAAAATCCGGCGAACTGACCGCCCGGGCCTTGCTGGCGATCAAGCTGGACCCGGCCGCCGCGGCCGCCGACCCGGTGAAAACCATCGCCGAGGCCAAGGCCCTGGCCAACACCTACGACCAGGGCGAAGTGCGTGTCGCGCCGGGTGTGAGCATGCGCCACGTCAAACTGTTCATGGACGGCATCATCAATGCCCCGGCGGACACCGGCGCCATGTTGACCCCGTATCTGCACAACAGCGGCACCGAACAGGCGCCGAAGTGGACGCCGGGCAAGAACCTGGGCGAGCTGTACTTCCCGCCGCAGGTGCTCAATCCGCTGGTGCTGCAAGCGGTCAAGGCCGGTCTCGATCCGCACCTGCACGCCACCGGCGAGCGCGCGGTGCGCGATGCACTGGACAGCGTCGCCTATGTGCGCAAGGAACTGCCCGGTCAGGACTTCCGCCCGGCCATTGCGCACGCCGAGTCGGTCGATCCTGCCGACTACCCACGCTTCAAGGCACTGGACGTCACGGCCACCATGTCGTTCCAGTGGGCGCAGCAGGCGCCGTCCACGGTCGACGGCACCAGCGATCACCTCGGCGCCGAGCGATTCGAACGCATGGAACCCTCGGGCAGCATCGCCCGTGCCGGCGGCCGTGTGGCGTTTGGCAGCGACTGGCCGGTCGATCCCCTTGATGAGTTCCTGGCACTGAAAGTCGGTGTCACCCGCTCCGGCGACCCCACCAATCCGCACAGCTATGGACCCCAATATGCCGGGCGACTCAACAGCGACCCGGCCATGTCGCGAGCCGAAGTGCTGCGCAGCATCACCCTCAATGCCGCGCAACAGCTGAAGCTGGAGGCGGTGCTGGGCTCGGTCGAAGTCGGCAAGTTCGCTGACCTGATCGTGCTCGACAAGAACTTCATGCAGGTGCCCGAGGAGGAACTGGGTCGCAATGACGTGCTGCTGACGCTGGTCGGCGGCAAGGTCGTGTGGGCCAAGGCGCCGTTCCTGGGGCTTGCGCCGCACGTGGTTTCCCAGGCTGTTACTTCCCGATCCGCCCAATAAAAACCAGAGAGCGTTCCGATGCGATTGATTCCAAACCTGTTGGCCGCCGCACTGGCCTTGTCGTCGGTGCAGGCGATGGCCGCTGCTGACCTGGTGTTGTTCAACGGCAAGGTCTTTACCGCCGAACCCGGCCAGGCGCTGGTGCAGGCTGTTGCGGTGCAAGACGGCAAGATTCTGAAAGTCGGCAGCAATGCCGAAATCAATGCCCTGGCCGATGCCGGGACCCAGCGCATCGACCTGGCGGGCAAGGTGTTGATGCCAGGCATGATCGACACCCACAGCCACCCGGTGGTGGGGGCGTTCGACAGCATGAAGGCCAACCTGCTGGACGAAGTCAAACCGCTGCCCGAACTGGAGCAGTGGTTGATTGAAGAGGACAAGGCCGGGCGTGCCCGGGCTGGCGATGTGATCAGTGTCGCCGGGGTCAGTTCGGCCTATTGGGAAAAAAGCCGTGAACTGGGCAAGGTGTTCAATCAGGGGCGCTGGGCTGATCAGCCTGTCGTCTTCAGCGGCATCGACGGCCACACCGGTTGGGCCAACAACGCGATGCTCAAGCGTCTGAACATCGACGCTGCACTGGTCAAGAGCCTGCCGGAGAAAGAGCGCGGTTACGTCGGCCATGAAGCGGACTTCACGCCGAATGGCTACTTTGCCGAATCACGCTGGGACGTGGTGCGCAGCGCAATTCCCGCGCCCAGCCAGGAGACCATGCTCAAGGCCGCGAAAGAGGCGGTGCGGGTCAACAACCAGTTCGGCATCACTGCGTGGATGGACGCCGCGGCGAACGGCGGCAGTGAAGACTCACTGTTCGATTTCCATGCCACCGCAGAAACCGTCGGCGTCCTGCCGCTGTACAAGGCGCTGGCGCAGAACGGCGAACTCAGCGCCCACGTCGCTGCGTTGATGGTCACCAACCCGAAGAGCAAACCGGCCGACCTGGAAGTGATCGCCACGGTGATGAAGCAGTTCGAAGGCGTGCCTAACCTGACGTTCCCCGGCATCAAGGTCTTTGTCGACGGCATCCTCGAGTTCCCGGGGCAAACCGCTGCGGTCATCGTGCCGTACAAGAACAGCCACAAGGACGGACAACTGCTGACCGACCCGGCGCACTTCGGTGAACTGGTGGTGGCGGCGGAAAAACGCGGCTGGATCGTGCACATGCACGCCGTCGGCGACCGCGCGGTGCGTGAGGCGCTCAATGGCGTGGCCTATGCGCGCAAGCTCAGCCCGACCCCGGTGCCGCACAGTATCGCGCACCTGCAACTGGTCAATCCCAAGGAGTTTCCGCGCTTCAAGCAGTTGGGCGTGATCGCCTCGATGCAATTGCTGTGGGCCACCGGCGAGTCCTACACCGTCGAGCTGGTCAAACCCTACATCAGCGCCTTTGCCTACGGTTACCAGTATCCCGCGCGGTCCCTGCATGACGCCGGTGCAACGATTGCCGGTGGCAGCGACTGGCCGGTGTCGAGCGCCAATCCGTTCAACGCCATTGCCCAGGCCAGTACCCGCAAAGGTCCGTTGGGCGTACTCAATGCCAAGGAAAGCATCGACCGCCAGACCATGTTCTATGCCTACACCCTCAATGCGGCGAAAACCCTGCGCCTGGACAAGCAGATCGGTTCGCTGGCACCGGGCAAGCAGGCTGACCTGATCATCCTCGACCGCGACGTGTTCAAGGTCAGCGATGACGACCTGTTCGAAACCAAAGTCCTGAACACCTTCTTCGCCGGCAAGCAGGTCTACGCCCCCGCGTCCTGACCTGCGAACACCCGACACACGCAAAAACCGCCAGCCCCTCGCAGCGTGTGGGGCCTGGCATCGCCATGCCTGAAATTCCCCGTACGCCATAACAACAAGAGAACTGTATGAACGCACTTTCAGCATTGACCCTCGCCGCACTGGCATTGGCCCCCCTGAGCAGCCACGCCCTGGCCCTCAACGATGACTTCAGCCTTGACATGACCCTGGGCGTGGTCAGCGACTACCGTACCCGTGGCATCTCGCAAACCCTGGGGGATCCGGCCGTGCAGGGCGGGGCCACGCTGCTGCACAGCAGTGGCCTGTACATCGGCGCCTGGACCTCCAACGTGGATTTCGGCGGCGGCTTCGATACCCGGCAGGAGCTTGAGTACTACGCGGGTTACTTCTGGCAGGCGACCGAGGCAATCAGTCTGGACTTGGGCTACATCAAATACGACTACCCGAAAAACTCCGAATTCAACCTCAGTGAGGTGTACGCCATTGTCGATGTGTATGGCGTCAAGCTCGGTGCCTATTACTCAAAGGACACCCCGAACTTCTTCGGCGAAGACCAGGACACCCTTTACACCTACCTGGGCTACAAAATCGATCTACCGGCTGAAGTCGGCCTGGACCTGCGCTTTGGACGCAACGATGTAAAAGACCCCGCATTCTGGTCCGCCAGTGGCGATAACCGCGAGTCTTACTACGAGTGGGAGGCCAAGCTGACACGCGACTTCGTCGGCGTGACCTGGGGCCTGAGCTACGTCGACACGGACTTGTCGAAAAGCGAGTGCAGCAGTTGGTATGGCTATGATGATCTGTGCTCGGCCACGGTCGTTGCCAGCGCCACCAAGACCTTTTAAGTACATTCCCGACAACAAAAACAGTTCCTCAAAGGAAACACCGTCATGAGTGCGCAACGCAGTCCCCTGATCGAGACCCGCTCGATCGATTTCATTCCGGAGGCCGAGCGTCACGGCAGCCTCTACAGCCAGTTCACCCTGTGGCTTGGCGCCAACCTGCAAATCACCGCCATCGTCACCGGTGCCCTCGCCGTGGTACTGGGCGGCGATGTGTTCTGGTCGCTGATCGGCTTGCTGATCGGGCAAGTGCTCGGCGGCGCCGTGGTGGCGCTGCACGCGGCGCAAGGGCCGAAGCTCGGGCTGCCGCAGATGATCTCCAGCCGCGTGCAGTTCGGGGTGTATGGCGCGGCGATCCCGATTGTCCTGGTGTGCCTGATGTACCTCGGTTTCAGTGCCACCGGCGCGGTGCTGTCGGGGCAGGCGATTGCGCAGTTGATCAGTGTCAGCGACAGCGCCGGCATCCTGATTTTCGCGGCGTGCATTGCGTTCCTGACGATCTTCGGCTATCGGGTTATTCACCTGGTCGGGCGGGTGGCCAGCGTGCTGGGCATCATCGCCTTCGCCTACCTGTTCACCCGGTTGATGACCCTCAACGACATCGGCCTGCTGCTCGACAACCGTCATTTCAGCTGGAGCACGTTCTTGC
The DNA here is from genome assembly GCF_053628995.1 of Pseudomonas sp. AP3_22 TE3818. Taxonomy (NCBI): domain Bacteria; kingdom Pseudomonadati; phylum Pseudomonadota; class Gammaproteobacteria; order Pseudomonadales; family Pseudomonadaceae; genus Pseudomonas; species Pseudomonas sp. AP3_22 TE3818. Next base: position 2,436,755 of record NZ_JBRJHL010000001.1, read on the forward strand.
TGGCGGTGTCGCTCTCGGCGTCCTGGCAAATCGCTTTCGGCCCTTATGTGGCGGACTACTCGCGCTACCTGCCGAGCAAGACGTCGTCGTGGAAAACCTTCGCCGCCGTCGGTCTCGGCACGGTGCTAGGGGCCCAGGCTTCGATGGTGCTCGGGGTGTTCGCCGCCGCACTGGCCGGGGCGAATTTCCGTGGGCACGAAGTGGCGACCATTGTCGGCCTGGGCAGTAGCGGTGTGATCGCCTCCTTGCTGTACCTGAGCATTGTCTTCGGCAAGGTCACAGTGTCCACCCTCAACGCCTACGGCAGCTTCATGTGCATCGCCACCATCATCAGCGGCTTTCGCCGTCGCCTGGAAATCAGCGCCCGCCAGCGCATGCTGTTTGTGCTGCTGATCGTCGCGGCGTCCACCGCGCTGGCGTTGCTGGGGCAGTACTCGTTCCTCAACTCGTTCAAGTACTTCATCCTGTTCCTGCTGACGTTCTTCACCCCGTGGAGCGCGATCAACCTGGTGGACTACTACTTCATCAACAAGGAGCGCTACGACATCCCGGCACTGTCCGACCCGACAGGCCGCTACGGTCGCTGGAACGTGCTGGGGATCAGCGTCTATGTGATCGGCGTGTTGATCCAGCTGCCCTTTGTCGACACCCATTTCTACTCCGGGCCGATGGTTGCACAACTGGGCGGCGTGGACATTTCCTGGATCGTCGGGTTGTTGGTGCCGGGTGTGATTTATTACGCGTTGGCCAGGTCGTCGATGAGTAGCGTGGTGGTTGAATGGGGTTAACACAGGAAGAGCGGCGAGCTTTTGTGGCGAGGGGGCTTGCCCCCGTTGGGGCGCGAAGCGGCCCTAAAAGATGGGCCTGCTGCGCAGTCCAACGGGGGCAAGCCCCCTCGCCACAGGTTCGGTGCCAGGCGTGATTAACGTGCTGGCAGGCTCCAACGCTCACGCAACTGCTCGTACTGCGCTTGCGGCAGTTGCACCAGCACCGGGGATTTGCCAGGGTCCAGCCAATCCAACAGCCGCGCAATATCCGCCGGGTCCATGGCTGTACAGCCGCGGGTCGGCGCCGTGGGGCCGCGCCAGATGTGGAAGAAAATGCACGAGCCGGCAGTGGGGGTGGCCGGAGTGTTGTGCTCGATGAAAATGCCTTGGCGGTACAAGTCATCGCTGCGGCGCATAAGTTCGGAACTGCTCCAGTCCTTCGCAACCACCGCGCCGTCGACCAATTCGTTGTAGCGTGCAGACTGACTGTCGTCCACGCATTCGATAGTTGGCGTCAATGCCATATAGGGCAGGTGGGTTCTGGCGGAAGGCTCGTAGCCAAACGCCGTGCCCAGCTTGAACATTCCTGCCGGGGCCTTGCCATCGCCTTCCTGTTTCACCGGGCCTTCAGGTTGCCCGACGTCGAGCAGCCCCTTGCCCCAGCCCAGGCCATTTTTGCCGAGCACCACCGCAAACGGCGCTTCGAATTTTTCAAAGGTCTTGCCGTGCCGCTCATAGCGCTGAGCAGTGGCTTGAACGTCATCCCAGTTTTTACTGGTGACCACGATCAACTGATTGCTGCCGTCGAGTCCCTGGGCCATCGCCACCCATGGAAAAAACAGCAGCAACAGGGATTTGATCAGAGGGTTCATGGTGCGAGCGGCGTAATGGGGAAGTCCATGACGTCCGGTTTCTGCGTATTCGCGCCGTACGTGAAGTGCCACCACTCGGCCGAGTAACCGCTGAAACCTTCTTTTTCCATCGCGCTGTTGAGTCGCTGGCGATTGGCCTTGGCCGTGGCGTTGATCAGCGCCGAGTCGGTGTGCGCCCGCTCATCGAAGCAATCGAAACCAGTGCCCATGTCGAGCGCGCCGTCGTGCCAGCGCTCACCGTAAGGCGCCGTGCAATCCACCGGTTTCACCGAAGGTGTCCAGGTGTCGGCGGGCAGGGCGTCGGGGCCGGTCATCGTCAGGTCGACGGTGTTGCCCCGGGAGTGATTGGACACCCGGGCCACATACCCCAGGCGCCAGAAGTCCTGCTTGTCGACCCGTGGATAGAACTCGGTCTTGAGCGGGTCGCCGGGTTCGCTGGCGAAGCGACCCATGTCCGCCACCGCGCGGGTCGGGCGATAGCAGTCGAATACCTTCAAGCCGTAGCCTTCGGCTTTCAGTGCGCTTTGCACTCGGGCCAACGCCTTCGCCGCGTCCTGCGACAGCAGGCACTCCGCCGCCTGGTAGCCGTCGAGCGGGTGCCCGGTGAAATTGTGCGCGCTGGCGTAGCGGATGTCCTGCACGATGCCCGGGTCGACGCTGCGTACATACAGCATGTGCCCGGGTTTCGGCTCGTCGGCCATGCACGGCAGGGCAAGGCTCAGGCACAGCAACAACAGACAGGGTGAACGCGGCATCGGGAACGGCTCCATGCATGACCAGTCACTCCATCATGGCTGGAAACCGCCGGCACCTCCATGAAGTTGTTGATCGGCGTGATAGGACGAGCGCACCAGCGGCCCGGACGCCACGTTCTTGAAACCCATGCGCGTGCCTTCCTCGGCGAACCAGGCAAAGGTGTCCGGGTGCACGAAGCGCTGCACCGGCAGGTGACTGCGCGAGGGCTGCAAGTACTGGCCGAGGGTCAGCATGTCAATGCCGTGCTCGCGCATGCGTTGCATGACTTCGATCACTTCCTCGTCGGTTTCGCCCAGGCCCAGCATCAGCCCGGATTTGGTCGGTACGTGGGGCACGGCGAGCTTGAACTTCTGCAGCAGGTCCAGCGACCACTCGAAGTCCGAACCAGGGCGCGCGGCCTTGTACAGGCGCGGTACGGTTTCCAGGTTGTGGTTGAACACATCCGGCGGCTCAGTGGCGGTGATCGCCAGGGCCACGTCCATGCGTCCGCGATAATCCGGCACCAGGGTCTCCAGTTGCACGCCGGGGGACAGCTTGCGGATCTCGTGCAGGCAGTCGACAAAGTGCTGGGCGCCGCCGTCGCGCAAATCGTCGCGATCCACCGAGGTGATCACCACGTACTTCAGGCGCAGTTCGGCGATGGCCACGGCCAGGTTCATCGGCTCGTTGACGTCCAGCGGCCTGGGCCGGCCATGGCCGACGTCACAGAACGGGCAACGCCGGGTGCAGATGTCGCCCATGATCATGAAGGTTGCGGTGCCACCGGAAAAACACTCGCCGAGGTTCGGGCACGAGGCTTCTTCGCAGACACTGTGCAGCTTGTGCTTGCGCAGCAGCTGCTTGATCCGCTCGACCTCGGGAGAGATCGGCATGCGCACGCGAATCCAGTCGGGTTTGCGCGGGAATTCATCCGTGGGAATGATCTTCACCGGAATCCGCGCGACCTTTTCCGCGCCGCGCAGTTTGGTGCCGACCTCCACCTTGGCCGGGTGGTTGCCGGTCGATTCGACAATGGCGTTCATGGTGTTTTCCTTGTACGCGAACGGGGGGCGACTTGCCCTGATGCCTCCTGTAGGAGTCCGGCTTGCCGGCGATGGCGTCCTTGAGATTGCCATCGCCGGCAAGCCGGGCTCCTACAAAAGCGGTTAGCAGCCAGTTCAGTCGCGATAGACCGGGAAGTCCGCACACAGGGCCGCCGCCTGGCGGGCGACATTGGCTTCGATGTCGGCATCGCCGAGGTGATCGAGGATGTCGCAGATCCACCCGGCCAGGGCGATGCTTTGCGCTTCCTTGAAGCCACGGCTGGTGATCGCCGGCGTACCGATGCGCAGGCCGGAGGTCACGAACGGCGATTGCGGATCATTGGGCACGGCGTTCTTGTTCACGGTGATGCCGGCACGCCCGAGGGCGGCGTCGGCGTCCTTGCCGGTCAGGCCCTGGCGGATCAGGCTGACCAGAAACAGGTGGTTGTCGGTACCGCCGGAGACTACGTCATAACCGCGCTCGATAAACACCTGCGCCATGGCCTGGGCGTTGCGGATCACCTGCGCCTGATAAACCTTGAATGCCGGCTCCAGCGCTTCCTTGAAGCACACGGCCTTGGCCGCGATCACGTGCATCAGCGGGCCACCCTGGCCACCGGGGAACACGGCGGCGTTGAGCTTCTTCTCCAGCTCCGGGTTGGCCTTGGCCAGAATCAGACCGCCACGGGGGCCGCGCAGGGTCTTGTGCGTGGTGGTGGTGACCACGTCGGCGTAGGGCAGGGGATTGGGGTACAGACCCGTGGCCACCAGCCCGGCGACGTGGGCCATGTCGACGAAGAAGTAGGCGCCGACCTTGTCCGCAATCTGACGGAAGCGCGGGAAGTCCAGGGTCTTCGAATAGGCCGAGAAGCCGGCGATGATCATCTTCGGCTTGTGCTCGATCGCCAGACGCTCGACTTCGTCGTAATCGATCAGGCCGGTGGTGGTATCGATGCCGTACTGCACGGCGTTGTACAGCTTGCCGGAAAAGCTCACCTTGGCGCCGTGGGTCAAGTGGCCGCCGTGGGCCAGGCTCATGCCGAGCACGGTGTCGCCCGCTTGCAGCAACGCCAGATAAACCGCGGCGTTGGCCTGGCTGCCGGAGTGCGGCTGGACGTTGGCGTAGTCGGCGCCGAACAGTTGTTTGGCGCGGTCGATGGCCAGTTGCTCGACCACATCGACGTGCTCGCAGCCGCCGTAGTAACGCTTGCCCGGATACCCTTCGGCGTACTTGTTGGTCAGGCCGCTGCCCTGGGCTTGCATCACCCGCTGGCTGGTGTAGTTTTCCGAGGCGATCAGTTCGATATGGTGTTCCTGCCGCGCATCCTCGGCGTTCATCGCCGCCAGCAGTTCGTCGTCGTAGCCTTTGATCTGGTCGTGCTTGCTGAACATGGGGTGGTCCTTTTTCTGGGTTCGTGGGGGCTTCAAGCGTCGGCGTGTTCGGCGGTCAGGCGTGCATAGGCGTCTTGATCCAGCAAGTCGCTCAACGCCTCGACATCGACCGGTTTGAAGCGAAAGAACCAGCCTTCGCCCAACGGGTCTTCGTTGACCAATTCCGGGGTGCTTTCCAGCGTGTCGTTGACCTCGACCACCTCACCGTCCAGCGGCATGCCGATGCTGCTGGCCGCTTTCACCGACTCCAGTACCGACACTTCAGCGCCTGCATCGAAGGCGCCCAGTTCAGGCACCTGAACGAACACCACATCCCCCAGCGCCTGCTGGGCAAACGCCGTGATGCCGACGGTGACCAGGCCATTGCTCTCAAGGCGCAACCATTCGTGATCGACGGTAAAACGCAATTGGCTCATATCAACTCCTTATTGTTTTAAGGCTCGTGGCGGGGCGACGAGCGGGGTTGGAGGAGTGATAGCAAGGGCGGTGCCAAGGTTTATTAGTTGTTCTAAATCAATGGCTTGAAGCTATTTTTTAGAATGGCGGTGACTGACGTTGTACCGAAATCAATACAGGCAGGTAAAGCCTCGGACGCAAGCGCTGTGATTGCTGCCAGGGAAGGGGGTGTCTTGATTTTGCTACGCTGTATCGATTTGCAGACACGGTTTCAACGACAACGTAGGTCCTGTGGGAGCGGGCTTGCCCGCGATTGCGGTGTGACAGGCAACATTGATATCGACTGACACGGCATCATCGCGGGCAAGCCCGCTCCCACAGGGTTCAGTGTTTGTTGTGGATTGTGTTTCTTCAAAAAGTATCAGGGCTTGGCGGGAATTCCGTACTTGCGCAGGCGAATCGCGATGGCGCTATGGGACGTCTGCAAGCGTGCAGCGAGCAACCGACTGGACGGATAACTGCGGTAAAGCTGCTCCAGCAGGTTCTTCTCAAAGTCACCAACGGCCTCTTCCAGGCTGCCCACTTCACCGTCGTTTTGCCGCTCGACGGCGGTGCGGGCGATGTCGAGGTCGTCGATGTCCACCAGCGGATTTTCGCAGATCGCCGCCGCGCGAAAGATCACGTTTTGCAGTTGCCGCACGTTGCCCGGCCAGCGGTTGCCGAGCAGGGCGCCGAAGGTGCTCGGTGCCAAGCGACAGGCCGGCCGCTGGATCTGCGCGCAGGCCTGCTGCATAAAGTGATTGGCCATCAGCAGGATGTCGTGACCGCGCTCGCGCAGCGGCGGCACTTGCAGGTTGAGCACGTTGAGGCGGTAGAACAGGTCTTCGCGAAAACGCCCTTCGGCGACCATTTTTTCCAGGTCGCGGTGGGTGGCGCTGAGCACCCGCACATTGACCCGTACTTCCTTGTCGCCCCCCACCCGACGGAAGCAGCCATCGCTCAAGAAACGCAGCAACTTGGCTTGCAGATAGGGCGACATTTCTCCCACTTCATCGAGGAATACCGTGCCCTGGTCGGCCAGTTCCAGCAGGCCGAGCTTGCCGCCCCGTTGCGCGCCCGTGAAGGCGCCGGGGGCGTAGCCGAACAGCTCGCTTTCAGCGAGGCTCTCGGGCAGTGCCGCGCAGTTCAGGGCCAGGAATGGCGCGTCGTGCCGTGGGCTGATGGCATGGCAGGCGCGGGCCACCAGCTCCTTGCCGGTACCGGTTTCACCCTGGATCAACAGTGGCGCATCCAATGCTGCGACCCGTTGCGCACGGGCCTTGAGCGCGCGGATCGGCGGCGATTCGCCGAGCAGCGCATCGAAGCCTTCGGCATGGTCGTGGTGCAGCGCCGACAGGCGTTCGCCGATGCGGTTGGGTTGATACAGGGTGAGCAGGGCGCCAGCGTCGGTGATCGGCATCGCGTCGAGGAGCAAGGTCTGGCCGCCGAGACTGACCTCGTGCATCGGCAGGCGGAAATGATGGGCGATCAGGGTGCGCTGCAAGTCGGCATCGTCGAACAGGGCGGTCAGCGATTCACCGGCCGGTTCGCGGCCGCACAGGGCGATCAGCGCCGGGTTGGCCAGCAGCACATGGCCGCGATCATCCACCGCCAGCACCGGGTCGGAACTGGCGGCCAGCAAGGCGTCCAGTTGCAGGCGCCGGCGTTGCCCCGGAAGGATGTCGACCAGGGTCACGGCCTGCACGCCGCGCACATCAAAAAGGGCTTCGCGCAGCTCTTCGAGCACCTCGGCGCCGAGGGTCGGCGCATCGATGTAGACGTTCGGCGGGACCATCTCCACGGCGTCCAGGTTGAAACTGCGTCCACCGAGCAGGGCCAGCACTTCCTGGGTGATTCCGACGCGGTCGATGAAGGTGACGTGGATGCGCATGACGGGCCTGCAAGGTTGGCGAACTAAAATCAGTATGCCCGGCAAAATTTCAATTTGGCGAGTGTCCTATCACGGCTTGGCGGTTTTACGGGCGCTGGCGGCCAGGTCCTCAAGGAACGCCTGGAGGATGGGCGGCGGTGCCGTACCGCGCCGGGTGATCACATCGAAGGGTGACTTCAGGCGCAGGCTCGCGGCTGCCAGTTGATGCATCTCGCCGCTCTTGACCCACTGGCTGGCGAAGTGCTCGGGCAGGAAGCCGACATAGGCGCCGGAGATGATCAGGATGGCCGAAGCCTCGATGTTATCGACGGTGGCGGCCGCCTTGCTCACGCCCAGGTGCTCGAGGTCGTATTGCTGCATGTAGCCGCGCACGACGATGCGCCCGGCAGCAACTTCTTCGAGCAGTTCCTCACCTTCAGCCTGGCTGCCAAACAGCGGGTGGCGCCGCCCGCAATACAAGCCCAGGGCTTCCTGGTACAGCGGCGATTGCAGCAGCCCCGGCACATGGATCGGGAAGTGCCCGATGGCGAGATGAAGTCGACCGTCGAGCACCCGTTCTTCGAGTTCCGCCGGGGTGCCGACGTACACGTTCAGGTGCACGTCGTGGCCCCGGGAGACGAAGCGCTGGGTGGTGCGCGGGATCGGCGAGTCGGGGTCGGTGATCGTGGTGTCGATGATCCCCAGGTTGAGCTTGCCGCTGATGTGCTGCTTGAGCACGTCGGCGTCCATGCAGAAGTTTTCCACCGCCGACAGCAGGCGCTGGGTGGCTTCATGAATCGCCACGCCCTGTTCGGTCAGGCGAAAGCCGCTGCGCCCGCGCTGGCAGAGTTTGACCCCCAGGCGGGTTTCCAGGTGGGTCATCTGCTCGCTGATGGTCGACTGCCCGGCATTCAGCGCCGCCTGCGCGGCCGAGAAGCCGCCGCAGCGGACGATCGTGGCAAACACCCTGAGCAGTTTCAGGTCGACATCGTGCAGCTGGATCATCTTGGACCTCCGGCCTGTGGACGCATCGGGAATGCCGATATGAGTATCTGATGTTTAGCATTTTTTCCACGAAAACCTGCGCCCATAGTCTTTCCAACGGCGGTCGCCTTGCAGTCCGCCAGGCCGATAACAAGAAGTGGAGAGGCTAGAAATGTCGAACAACGGTTATGAATCCGGTCGTCTGAACCTGCCATTCGTGGGGCATTGCACCTTTGGCAAATCCCCGGTGTGCACCGATTGGGATGCACTGGATGCCGACGTCGCGGTGCTCGGTGTGCCCAACGATATGGGCACCCAGTGGCGCTCCGGCGCACGCTTCGGACCCCGCGGGATTCGTGAAGCATCGACGCTGTTTTCCTTCGGCCACGCCGGCGCCTACGATCACGAAGATGACGTGATGTACCTCACCGCATCGGACGTGCGCATGGTCGACGTCGGTGATGCCGACATCGTCCACACCGACATGGCCACCAGCAACAAGAACACCGAATACGCCGTGCGCAAGATCCTCGATGCCGGCGTGATGCCGGTGGTGCTCGGCGGTGATCACTCGGTGCACGCGCCGGTGATCAAGGCCTTCGAAGGCCGCGGCCCGATCCACATCATCCACTTCGATGCGCACCTGGATTTCGTCGACGAGCGCCACGGTGTGCGCTATGGCCACGGCAATCCGCTGCGCCGCGCTTCGGAAATGAACCACATCGTCGGCATGACCCAGATGGGCATTCGCAACGTGTCGTCGTCCAACCGCGACGACTACGAAGCAGCCCATGAAGCTGGTTCGAAAATCCTCTCGGTACGTGACGTGCGTCGCCTCGGCGTCGAGGGTGTGCTGGCGCTGATCCCGCAGAACATCAACTACTACATCACCATCGACATCGACGGTTTCGACCCGTCCATCGCCCCCGGCACCGGCACCCCGAGCCATGGCGGCTTCCTCTACTACGAAGTGCTGGAAATCATCCAGGCCCTGGCCAAGCGCAGCAAGGGTAACATCGTCGGCATGGACCTGGTGGAAGTGGCGCCGGTGTACGACCCGACCGGCATGACCTCGATCCTCGCCGCGCAACTGCTGCTCAACAGCATTGGTTTCATCTTCCACGAACGCGGCAAGGTGCGTGCAGCCGCCGAGAGCGAAACCAGTCCAGCCTGATATCGAAACCACACAGCTCAGAAGCCAGAGCCCCGGCAGTGCCTGACTGCCGGGCAGAGAGAATAAAAATGGACACGATCGTCAAGAGTTACCTGCAGAAATTCGGCGTCAGCGAAGCCACCCAGACCTTCCTCAGCAAGGTCCCGAAAATGTTCATCGGCGGCGCCTGGGTCGAAGCCAGCGACGGCCAGACCTCCGATGTCATCGAACCTTCGACCGAAGGCCTGATCACCCGCATTCCCATGGGCACCACCGATGACCTGGACCGCGCCGTGCAAGCCGCCCGCGCGCAGTTCGACGGCGGCGCCTGGCGCCAGGCCAAACCGGCCGAGCGCGAGCGTATGATGCAGCGCCTGGCCGACCTGATCGAACAGAACGCTGCCGAACTGGCGGAAATCGAATCCATCGACATGGGCAAATCCGTGGCCTTCGCCAAGGACGTGGACATCCAGGGCACCGTCGATACCCTGCGTTACTTCGCCGGCTGGGCCACCAAGCTGCACGGCCGTACCGTCGAACCTTCGTTGCCGGGCAATTACCTGGCTTACACCCGCAAGGAGGCGGTCGGCGTGGTCGGTGCAATCGTGCCGTGGAACTTCCCGTTGCAGACCATGGCCTGGAAGCTCGGCGCGGCGTTGGCGACCGGTTGCACCGTGGTGGTCAAGCCCGCCGAACTGACCTCGTTGTCGGCCCTGCGTTTTGCTGAACTGGTGCAGGAAGCGGGCATCCCCGACGGCGTGATCAACATCGTCACCGGGCGCGGCAGTGTGGTCGGTGCGGCCATGGCCACCCACCCCGGCATCGACAAACTGACCTTCACCGGCTCGACCCCGGTCGGCCAGACTGTCGGCCGCGCAGCGCTGGATGACATGAAGCGCCTGACCCTCGAACTCGGTGGCAAATCACCGGTCATCGTCTGCGCCGACGCCGACATCCCGGCCGCCGCCCAAGCGGTCGCCAACGGCGTGTTTTTCAACTCCGGGCAGGTATGCGACGCCGGTACACGGGCCTATATTCATAGCAGTGTCTACGACCAATTCCTGGGTGAGCTGATCGCCTACACGCGCACCCTGAAAATGGCCCCCGGCCTGGACCCGGACTGCTTCATCGGCCCACTGGTTTCGGCCCTGCAAAAGCAGCGCGTGACCGAGTACATCGAGACCGGCAAGGCCGAAGGCGCCAAACTGGTCTACGGCGGACAAGCGGTCGATGGCCCTGGTTTCTTCGTCGAGCCGACCATCTTCGCCCATTGCCGCAACGACATGCGCATTGTCCAGGAAGAGATCTTCGGGCCGGTGCTGGTCACCGCACCCTTCGACGATGAGGAAGAGGCCCTGGCCCTGGCCAACGATTCGCCTTACGGCCTGGCGGCGGCACTGTATTCCAACGACCTTGGCAAAGTGCACAGCCTGATTCCACGTTTGAAAGCAGGCTCGGTCTACGTCAACGCCCACGGCACCCTCGACCCGTCGATGCCGTTCGGTGGCTACAAGCAGTCCGGATTCGGCAAGGACCTGGGCGCCGAGCAGCTCGATTACCTGCTCGAAACCAAGGCAGTCTGGATCACGCTGCCAGGCTGACGCCTGCCCTGGCCCCCTGTAGGAGCGAGCTCGCTCGCGATGGTCGCTAACGATAACGCTGGAAGCCTGATACCCCGCGGTGCTCCTGGCTTCATCGCGAGCAAGCTCGCTCCTACAGGTTCAGCGTCATTTTCGCCATTGGCGCCATCATTGATCAGGAACGGCAAGGACGCGCCCCGGGAGTCGTTCCCCCGAAAGAACGCGGTTATCTCGTCATGATCTTCCAACAATAAGAGTCCATCATGAACACTAACGCCAAGTCAGCCACGAGCGTGTCCGCCCTCGACGACAAGTCTGTCGTCGAGGGGCATTCGATTGATTTCATCCCCGAGAACGAGCGCACCGACAAACTGTCGAGCCAGGGCCCGTTCTGGTTCCTCGGCAACTTCACCTTCTTCACCATGACCATCGGCTTCGTCGGCCCGAGCGTCGGCCTGACCGCGCTGTGGACCACGCTCGCCGGCACGCTGGGCATCATGTTCGGCACGCTGTTCATGGCGTTTCACGGTTCGCAAGGCCCGCACCTGGGCCTGCCGCAGATGATCCAGTCCCGCGCGCAGTTCGGTTATCGCGGGGTGATCCTGGTGCTGCTGGCGACGCTGTTCGTGTTCGCCGGCTTCAACATCGTCAACCTGGTGCTGATGATGCAGGGGCTGCACACGCTGTTCGGTTTCAACCCCGCGGTGATCGCAGTGGCGGTGACCATCCCGGCGGCGGTGCTGGCGATCCTCGGCCATGACTGGATGCACCGCAGCTTCAAATGGGCGCTGTTCCTGTCCTTGCCGCTGTATGGCCTGGTGACCATGGCGGTGCTGATGGGTTGGGTGCCGGATGCGGTGCTGCCGGCACTCGCGGAGGGCGAAGTGGCCCGGGAGCCGCTGGGTTTCAACTGGACCGGTTTCATTGCGCAGTTTGCGGCGGCCGCCAGCTACAACATCGCCTATGCGCCTTATGTGTCGGACTACTCGCGCTATCTGCCGAAAAACACTTCCAGCGGCAAGCTGATCGCCGTGGTGTTCCTCGGGGCTTCGTTGTCCGGTGCGTGGATGATTTCCGTGGGTGGCTGGCTCGCCGATCACCTGCATTCCACTGACGTGCTGGTGGCCCTGGGGCAAGTCGGCAACACCGTGTCGCCACTGATGGGCACGGCGGTGGTGGTCGTCACTATCCTGGCATTCCTGCCGGTGATCGCGATGAACATCTACAGTGCCAAGCTGACCACGCTGACCTGCGTCGACTCGATCAAGCACATCGAACCCACCCGCAAGGCACGCATCCTGGCCATCGGCTTCGTGATCCTGCTGCAACTGGGCGTGGCCCTGAGCATCCAGAGTTCGGGCAAAGGCCTGTCGGTGCTGGGTATCTACCTGGTGGTGATGCTGTACTTCCTGGTGCCCTGGACCTCGGTCAACCTCACCGATTACTTCTTCGTGCGCAAGGGCCGCTACGCCATCCCGCACTTCTTCATGCCTCACGGCAACATTTATGGCAGCTGGGGACTGCGCGGGATCGCCGCCTATGCCATCGGTTTTATCTCGATGATTCCGTTCTTCTACATCTTCGACGGCGTTGAACAGCGCGAGGTGTATGTCGGCCCGCTCGCCAAGGCACTGGGCAGCATCGACATCGCCTGGCTGGTCGGGCTGATCGTGTCGGGCCTGGCCTACTACTGGCTGAGCCGCTCGATCGACCTCAAGCGCGAAGAAACGGTGATCCAGCAGATCGAAAAAACCTCCCCGCAATACACCACCGGCGACACGCTGACCCACAAACAGCAGCCACTGCCGGTATTCACTGAATCGACGGTCGGGAGATAAGCATGACCACGCAAAAATACGACTACATCATCATTGGCGCAGGCTCGGCAGGTTGTGTGTTGGCCAACCGCCTGAGCGAAGACCCGGCCACCTCGGTGCTGGTCCTGGAATTCGGCGGCAGCGACAAGAGCGTAGTGATCCAGATGCCCAGTGCCTTCTCGATCCCGATGAACACCAAGAAGTACAACTGGCGCTACGAGACCGAGCCGGAGACTTTCCTCAACGGCCGGCGCATTCACTGCCCGCGGGGCAAGGTGCTGGGCGGATCGTCCTCGATCAACGGCCTGGTGTACATCCGTGGCCATGCGCTGGATTTCGACGAGTGGGAATCCCTGGGCGCCGAAGGCTGGGGCTATCGCAACTGCCTGCCGTACTTCAAGCGCGCCGAGAGCTATGAGTCGGGCGGCGACAGCTATCGCGGGCAGACCGGACCGCTGCACACCACCAACGGCAACCACATGAAAAACCCGCTGTACGGTGCCTGGGTCGAAGCCGGCGCGGAGGCGGGCTACATCAAGACCGAGGACTGCAACGGCTACATGCAGGAGGGTTTCGGTGCCATGCACATGACCGTGAAAAACGGCGTGCGCTGCTCCACGGCCAATGCCTACCTGCGTCCGGCCATGGGCCGTCCGAACCTGACGGTGATCACCCATGCGATGACCCGCCAGGTCATCCTCGAAGGCAAGCGAGCGGTGGGGGTCATGTATGACCACGGCGGCCAGACCCACCAGGTGCTTTGCAACCGCGAAGTGCTGATCTCGTCCGGGCCGATCGGCTCGCCGCACCTGCTGCAACGCTCCGGCATCGGCCCGGCGGACGTCCTGCGCAAGGCCGGGATCGGCGTACGCCATGACCTTCCGGGGGTAGGGGAGAACCTGCAGGATCACGCCGAGGTGTACATCCAGTTCGGCTGCAAGGAACCGGTGACCCTCAACAGCAAGATGGACCCGTTGAGCAAGCTGATGATCGGTCTGCGCTGGCTGCTGTTCAAGGACGGCCTGGGCGCCACCAACCACTTCGAGGCCGGTGGCTTCATTCGCTCCGAAAAAGGCCTGCGCTGGCCGGACATCCAGTTCCACTTTCTGCCGGCAGCGATGCGCTACGACGGCAACAAGCCGATCAAAGGCCATGGCTTCATGGTGCTCACCGGTCCCAACAAGCCGAAAAGCCGTGGTTACGTGCGGGTTCGCTCGGCCGACCCGTACGAGCATCCGGAGATTCGCTTCAACTATCTGGAGCGGGAAGAGGACCGCGAAGGCTTCCGCCGCTGCATTCGCCTGACCCGGGAGATCATCGGCCAGAAAGCCATGGACCGCTTCCGTGACGGCGAAATCGCCCCGGGCGCACAGGTGACCAGCGATGAAGACCTCGATGCCTTCGTGCGCGACAACCTGGAAAGCACCTACCATCCCTGCGGTTCGTGCCGCATGGGCGAGGACGACATGGCGGTGGTCGACTCCGAATTGCGCGTGCGCGGCATCGCCGGCCTGCGGGTGATCGATTCGTCGGTGTTCCCGACCGAGCCGAACGGCAACCTCAATGCGCCGACCATCATGCTGGCCGAGCGGGCGTCCGACCTGGTGCGTGGCGTGCAGATGCTGCCGGCGTCGGATGTGCCGGTGGGGTTGGTGGAGGGTTGGGAGAGCAGCCAGCGTACGTCGTTGCCAGGGCGTAACGTGCGGGTCTGACAGAAACGCACCGCCCCCCTGTAGGAGCTGGCTTGCCAGCGATGGCGGCCTTTCATGCGATGCAAGGCTAGTGGGCCCCATCGCCGGCAAGCCGGCTCCTACAGGTGAACTTCGCCGGGAAAATATTACGTCTCGATTGAGCTTCCATTGCTAGTCTGTAAATCCTTGAGACCGCAATGGAGCACCCTCATGGCTATTCAGGCCCTGCGCGCCGACGCATCGCATATCGACCAGATCGCCCCTCTGTTTGACGCCTACCGGATGTTCTACGAGCAGCCGTCGAACCTGGCGCAGTCGCGCGCCTTCATCGCCGAGCGCATCGCCCGGGATGAATCGGTGATTTTTCTTGCCCGGGACACCGACGGTGAAAACCTCGGCTTCGTCCAGCTGTTCCCGACCTTTTCCTCGATCGACGCCCATCGCACCTGGCTGCTCGGTGATCTGTTCACCACGCCCGCGGCCCGGGGCAAAGGCGTCGGCACCTTGCTGATGAACACCGCCCGGGATTTTGCAAGGCTGGCCGGTGGCAAAGGCATGACCCTGGAAACCGCCACCGACAATGTCACCGCCCAGCGCCTGTATGAATCCCTGGGCTGGGTGCGCGACCCCGGTTACTACACCTACTGCCTGGATCTGAAAAAGACTGAGTCAGCGAGCCTTTCAGGCAAACACCGGCCGCATGAATGAACGCTCGTAGCTGAGGATGAATTTCCGATCTTCGGCGTATTTGAACGCCGCGATGCACTCAGGATCGTTCATCGATTGCTGCCGGTAATGTCCGTAGGCCGCCAGGCTGGGAAAGGTGAACAGTGCCAGGGCGATATTGTTGGCGCCCTCCGAAGGCAGAAAGTAGCCGTGGTGCTGGCCGCCGAACTTCTCCACCAGGGGGATCCACAACTTGCCGTAGTGCTCGAATGCGTCGAGCTGGTAAGGGTCGAGCACGTATTTCAGGTAGCAGGTCACCATTGTTTCGCTCCTTGATCAGGTTTTGAGGGCAGTCGCCACTGTAATGAACAGTGGGCGCCCGGCACAGCCGCTTGTTCGACATTGACCGGTAAGTTTGCGCCAGAGGCCTGTGCTGGCGCCGCCGCACTATTGGTTCAGTCAATAGTCACCATCAAGAATCGCAAGTTCTGTTTTTGGCGCAAAGGCGGAAAATTGCCGGCATTGAACACGCTGCTCAAGGAACCTGCGCGATGAAAATCTTGACCCGACTGGCTGTGATTGCCCTGTTGCTGGGCAGCGTTGTGTCTACCGCATCGGCCTTTGCCGAGGACGCACGCGCCTGCCACCTGCCGCCCATCACCGGTAGCCAGGGCGGGTTGCAATACGGGCAGACGGTCGGGGTGCTCTACAGCGAACACACCGTGGAAAACCTGCAATACCTTGAGCAATACCACTCGGTGGCCGTCAATGGCGCGAAGCACGCACTGGATGCGCGAATTCGCCAGGCCTTCGTCGACAGCTCCGATCCGCAACTGGCCATCGACTGGCTGATGAGTTCGTTGCACAAGACCTTTCTGTCGGTGACGGTCTACGACAGCCTCGATGCCCTGGTGCAGGCCCATCCCGATGTCGTGGTGATGCTCGATACCCACAACCAGTTGCTGACCCAGCGTAACGACCGGGTCGAGGCACGTTTCGCCGCGCGGTTCTAC
Organism: Pseudomonas sp. AP3_22 TE3818; assembly: GCF_053628995.1. NCBI lineage: Bacteria > Pseudomonadati > Pseudomonadota > Gammaproteobacteria > Pseudomonadales > Pseudomonadaceae > Pseudomonas > Pseudomonas sp. AP3_22 TE3818. Next base: position 2,452,773 of record NZ_JBRJHL010000001.1, read on the forward strand.
GACGCCGGCCTGCAATACATCGGCAAGGCCGAAGGCGCGGTGGAAAAACAGCTGCCGTCGGTGTGGGTGCATGACAAGGCCGCACCCGAGATTGCCGCGCAAATCGAACAGCAACGCGACCTGCAACTGACCGCGTTGAAACAGTTCGATGCGTCGTTGAGCGCGCTGGTCTCCACCGGATTGACCGCGGCAACCCATTAACCAGCCAATTCACCATAGATTGCTTTTCAGGACCTGACTCATGCGCACTTTTTTTGCCCCGACCCTGGCCTTCGCCTCGCTGTTGCTGGCCGGTTGCGCCACGCCGAACAATCCGACGCTGACCTTGCAGACCAGCAAGTCGCCCGAGGAGTACACCCATTGCGTGGTGCCGAAGTTGCAGCACGATGCACTGGCGCCCACGGTGTCGCAGACCCAGCGCAGCTACCGGATCGTCGTATCGAGCAAAGTGGCGGCGGACAACGTGCTTGAAACCTACAAGGCCTCGAACGGCGGCAAAGTGTTCCTGTACGAGCGCAAGCTGCTGGCGTCGACCTTCGTGCCGTCGAGTTTCGAGCGTGCGGCGCAGGAATGCCTGTAAGCGCCATTTCAGGCAAAAAAAAGCCGCCGGGAGAGGCAGAATTGTAGGAGCCAGCTTGCTGGCGATGGACTTAAATGCGCTGCGTTTATCCAGTTCACACGCGTTATCGTTAACGACCATCGCTGGCAAGCCAGCTCCCACAAGGGACCATGCCCACGCTGAAAATGAAGTGACCTCCAAACCAGTGAAGGCAAAAAAAAGCCGCCGGGAGAGGCAGCAGAAAGTTAAAGCACGCATTGGATGAGCTGAGTATGGCGCCCACTTCATGACGATTCGATGACAAATGAACAATTGTGGCAAGGGAGCTTGTCGGATCGGCGTACCGTCCCTGCCGTCTTCCTGGCCTTCAGCGCCGGGCTTGAGGTTCGTCACCGTGAAAACCCGCCAACACCGTCTACCCTCATCGGTCACAACCATCATGATGAGGGTGCAGACGGTGATGAAAACGGACAAGGTTGAATCAAACGAAGCCTCGGCGCTGATCGACGAGCGAATCCGGGAGCTGGCCGACTGGCGCGGCGAGACCCTGGCCCGCCTGCGCAAGATCATCCGGCAGGCCGACCCCGAAGTGATCGAAGAGTGGAAGTGGCGCGTGCCGGTGTGGTCCCGTGCCGGCATCCTCTGCACCGGCGAGACTTACAAGCAAGTGGTGAAGCTGACCTTCGCCAAGGGCGCGTCGCTGGACGATCCGTCGAAGCTGTTCAATGCAAGCCTTGAAGGTAATACCCGACGTGCCATCGATATTCGCGAGGGCGAGCAGATCGATGAAGCGGCGTTGACGGCGTTGGTTCAGGCGGCTGTTGAGCTCAATACCTCACACAGCAAAAAATAAGGTTCTTCACGCATTCCCGGGAAACTGTAGGAGCCGGCTTGCCGGCGATGGACTCAAATGCGCCGCGTTTATCCAGTTCACACGCTTTATCGTTAACGACCATCGCTGGCAAGCCAGCTCCTACAAGGGGCTATGCCCACAGGGGATTGCGTCCATTTGACCACTTGGGGTATCCCCGGCCTGCATGTTCCAATAGCGAGCATTCGCAGACTGGAAACGCAACATGAAGAAAATCGCCGCACTGACTTTCGCCCTGGCGCTCACCGCTGGCCTGTTCAGCACTCCCACCCTGGCCGCGGGCGATGTCCAGGCCGGGGAGAAAGTCTTCAAGCGCCTCTGCAGCGGCTGCCATCAGATCGGCGAATCGGCTCGCGCTTTCTTCGGCCCGCAGCTCAATGGCGTGATCGGTCGCCACTCCGCCGTCACCACGGACTATGTGTATTCCGACGCGATGAAATCCGCCAACCTGGTCTGGGATCGCGAAACCCTGATTGCCTACCTTGAAGCACCGAAGAAAGTCGTCCCCGGCACGCGCATGATTTTCTGGGGCCTGAGCGATCCGGAAAAAATCGAAGACCTGTTGGCCTATCTGCAAACTTTTACGGCGCAGTAATCACTCGCCCGGGTTCTCCACCAGCCGCCGTTGGTTTAACACCTGACATTTGAGGCTGTACACAACTCCTGTGGGAGCGGGCTTGCCCGCGAAGGCGGAGTGTCAGGCGACATGGATGCTGAATGTGCTGACCCCTTCGCGGGCAAGTCGGATCGCCGCACCGCCGCTCCCACAGGGTAATGTGCTGACTCAGGTTTTTGTGGCCTTCAGATAAGCACCGAGGCGCCGCCCCATTTCCTCACCCAGCGCCTGCAAGCCACTCAGCGGCCGCACCATCACTTCGAACTCGACAATCCTGCCCTGTTCGTTGAAGCGGATCATGTCGATGCCCTTGAGCTCTTTCTCGCCGACCCTGGCGCTGAATTCGAGAATCACGTTCAAGCCATCCGCTGTCGCCAGCTCGCGGTGATAGGCAAAATCCTCGAACACGTTCATGACCGTGTTGAGGATCATCGACACCACCGGCGCCCCCGGATACGGCGTGTGCGCCATCGGCGAGCGGAACACCGCCTGCGGATCGAGCAGTTCGGGCAAGGCGCTCAAGTCGCGGTTGCCGAGCATCGCGTGCCACTGCTTCAGGGACGCGGCGACGTTGGGGTTCAGGTTCAGCTCAGACATCTTCAACTCCTGTTTTTATTGTTGTGGTGCGAAAGCGTTGGTCGATAACCCTGGCGGCATCGTCGGCCCATTGACGATAAAGCATCGGCCCCGGATGAAAACCGTCGCTGGCCATCAAGCCCGGTTCGGGCGTCAGCGGGGTGGTCAATATCGTGCATTGATCCACGCCGGCGGCCAGATCCGCAAGCCGTGCGTTGAAACGACGCGCCCTGAACCCCAGAAACCAGCGCAGCGGCTGCGGCAGGGCGGGGAACAAATGCATCGGCGGGAGCGGCGAGACCACAACCTGCCTCACCGCGAACCTGTCGCACAACAACGCCATCAATCGCTGTTGCCGAGCGAGCCACTGATCCAGGGTGAGCGAACTGGTGACATCGTTGACGCCAATCGACAACAGCGCCACATCGAATGGCTCGGGGGCATGCTGTTCGAGCAGCTCCAGCAACCCTTGCGAATCCAGACCGGTGCGCGCCCAGAGTTTCCACGACACCTGATAATCCTCGGCCAGGCGCTCCACCAGCCGACCGCTGAGCGCCTCACCTTGAGTCGCCGCCCCCACCCCCGCTGCAGCGCTGTCGCCGACAATCAACAAGCGCAGAACGGCGCCGCTGCCGGACTCGCCCTGGCGTTCACCTTCGGCCTCCGGCAGCCTCGGCGTCATGCGCCTGGTGTAGAGACCTTGCGCAAGCAACACCGGGCCGAGCAGGATTTTGGCGAGGGTTTCAACCCGGCTCATATGACGTTATCGCCCCGCAATACACAGCTCCCCGGTCGCACGAATCATTGCCTGCCCATGCAGGTAATCCTTGATCAGCGCCGAGCGTTCGGTGGCCAGCCATTGCGGGCAGTTCGGGTCGTTGCGGTAGGGCAGGAACGCAGCGTACTGATTGAGCAGCAGGTTCTGCAGTTTGTCGAGTTTGGGCCGGATGTCGTTGTTGAGGTCCGGTCGTGGCGTGTCCGGTGCCTTGTGCGCCGCTTGCCATTGCGCGAGCCGGCCGTATTGCAGCAGTTTGCTGGCTTCGATCTGGGCAGCGATCAGGTCGGCGACATCGTCGGGGTCGAGCTTGCGCTGGTCCGCCTGCTGGCGCGCGTTGGCGATGACTTGCGCTTCCCGGGCATTGTCCTGGACCGGTTTGCCGCTGTCCCATTTGGTCAGCGCCACCAGTTCACTGATGCTCAAGCGCTCGTTCATCGTCGCCAGCAAGGGTTGCAGGGCATCGGGTGCCGGGGGCGTCGTGCCGGCCTGGGCACCGCCGGCGAACAAACCGAGCAGGGCGCAGGCCAGCCAGGACGAAAGGCGTGGGGAACGGGGCATGGGCGGAATCTCCTTGGACGCAAAATCACTCCGGCTTGTGTATCACAAGTGCGGCCAGGGAACGACAGGTTGCGAATGATTCAGGCCAGCAACCGCTCAATCTGCGCCAGTTCCCAGGTGCTGAGCAAACTCACCGGGTCGGTGCCGAAGCGCTGCCCGCTGTCGAACGCATACTCGCGGCCATCGGGGCATAGGCCGTGCAGGCAGTGGCGCAAGTGGCCGGCGTCGACGTCGAGCAACAGGCGCCAGCCGTCGATGTCGACCCGAACATGACTGGACTGGCAAGCGTCGTCGACTCGCTTGAAGGAGCGAATGCCTTGGGCGGCATCGCGCAACGGCTGGTAAACCTCGCGGGCGGTGAGGGCGGGCACGGGTGTCTCCGGGATGAAATCGGGGGAGGCACAGGATAAATCATCAGCGTGCATAAAAGCCCGGACCCTGTAGGAGCGAGCTTGCTCGCGATGGACTCAAGAGCGCCGCGTTTAGCCAGTAAACACGCGTTATCGTTAACGACCATCGCGAGCAAGCTCGCTCCTACAGTGATTCGGCTATCAGCTTCCGGCTTGTTTGTTCAACGCCGCTTCCGCCGCGGCGATTTCAGCCTGGCGCTTGACGATCATGTCGCCCACCGGTGGCCCCTGGAAGCGCCGGGCTTCAAAACCGAACCAGACGATGGCGGTCAGGACCAGGAAACCGATAGTGATGTACAGCGCCCAATCGTTGGGTGGCTGGATGCCGATGACGAAAATGATGATCATCGACAGGATCGAGAGGATGGCGAACACCGAGTACCAGAATCGCCCCATGTTCCACGGCCCCATGGTCGGCCACTTCGACGTCCCGTAGGTAAACAGGCCGAGCACGATGGGGATGGCGAAGGAGAAGAACAGGAAGATCACCGTGCAGGACACCACGATCGTATAGACCGGCGTTGCCCCGACCGAGATCACCGACGAGCCCCAGTCGAACAGCACGGCAAGGGTGGCACCGGTCCAGATGGCCGCCACCGGGCTGCGAAAGGTCGGTGAGACCGAGGACAGGGCTTTGGAGCAGGGCAGGCCGCCGTCCCGGGAGAAGGCGAAGATCATGCGCGAAACCGAGGTGACGGTGGCCAGCCCGCAGAGCACCTGCGAGATGAAAATCGCCACGAAAAGCACCAGTTTCAAGGTCGGGTTGACCTGGGTGTTCATGGCCCAGAAAAACACGTTCCAGCCTTGCTTGGCCGCCTCGTCCATGTTCGGCAGCATCAGCACGAACGCGCTGAGCATCAGCCAGCCGAACAGCAACGACCAGACCACCGACATGACCATGCCGCGGGGCACCGACATGGCCGCGTTGCGGGTTTCCTCGGAGGTATGCGCCGAGGCGTCATAGCCGGTGATGGTGTAGATCGGCAACAGCAGGCCGAGCATGAAAACCCAGCCGTTGGAGACCTGCGGCCAGACACTGCCGCCCGCTTCGCCGGAATAGTTGCCGAAGGTCCACAACCGCGCGAATTCGTAGCTGGGTGCCGAGATCAGGCAGACGATGGTCAGCGCCAGCGCCGTGGCGAAGATCAGGTAGCCGGAGAAGTCGGTGAGCTTGGCCGTCAGGCCGATACCCAAGTGGTTGCACAAGGCCTGCAGGCCCGTGAGGATTGCCAGGAAAATCACCCTGACCGTGGTCGTGTCCTCCATGCCCAGTGCCGGTCCGAAGGCACCGAAAAAGAAGTAATAGGTACCGACGTTGATCGCGCCCAGCACCGTGACCAGCCCCAACAGGTTGAACCACGCGGTCAGCCAGCCGGTGAAGCGGTTACCGAGGATCGAGCCCCAGTGGTACAGGCCGCCGGCGGTGGGGTAGGCCGAGGAAATCTGCGCCATGGCCATGGCGAATACCCCGGAGATCAGGCAGCCGATCGGCCAGCCGATCCCGATGGATATGCCACCGGCGCCCGAGGTGCCCTGGGCCAGTGAATTGATGCCACCGGAGAGGATGCAGATGATCGAAAAGGAAATGGCGAAGTTGGAGAAAACACCCATTCGTCGTGAGAGTTGCTGGGCGTAGCCCATGCTGTGCAGCACCTTGACGTCATCGTCGTGCGTTTCGGTGCCCGGCTGGCTTGTTGGGTTCATTGTTGTGTGCCCCTTGTCAGGTATTGAACAGGCCGAACTGAGCCGCCGTAGGCTCGACCTTGGTTTTCTGTAGGAGCGAGCTTGCTCGCGATGGACGTCAACGATGACGCGGGGAGCCTGACACCCCGCGTCATCCACAAGTCCATCGCGAGCAGGCTCGCTCCTACAGACGGCCGTGAAGTGCCGCGTCGAAAATCTTTGCCACGCCGTCCCGGGTTAAAGGCAGCGGGTTGCCGCCGGCCGAGGGGTCGACAATCGCCATGTCCGCGATCAGGTCCGCCTGCCGGTCATCCACGCCCAGTTCAACCAGGGTATGGGGCACGCCGATGTCCTTGCGCAACTTCAGGACGAAGGCAAGGAAGCTGTCGAACCCCGGCGAGGGCAGGCGCAGGTACGCCGCCAGGCGGGTGATGCGCTCCTCGATGGCCGTGCGATTGAATTGCAGGACATAGGGCATGAAGGTGGCGTTGGTCATGCCGTGATGGGTGTCATACAGCGCACCCACCGGATGGGAGAGCGCATGCATCCCGCCCAGGCCTTTCTGGAATGCCGTGGCGCCCATGGCCGCCGCCGCGAGCATTTGCGCACGCGCCTCAAGGTCCGACGGCGTGTGTACCGCTTTCACCAGGGCGTTGGCCACCAGGCGCATGCCTTCCACCGCAATGCCATCGGCCAGGGGATGAAAACCGGGGGCGCAGTACGCTTCCAGGCAATGCGATAACGCGTCCATGCCCGTGCCGGCGGTGACCTTGGCGGGCATGCCGACGGTGAGGGCCGGGTCGCTGATGACCACGCGCGGCATCATTTTCGGGTGGAAGATGATGCGTTTGGTGTGGGTGCGCTCGTCGATGATCACCGCCGCACGACCGACTTCCGAGCCGGTCCCCGCCGTGGTCGGCACGGCAATGACCGGGGCGATGCGGCTGTCGTCGGCGCGGGTCCAGTAGTCGCCGATGTCTTCGAAGTCCCAGACCGGGCGGGTCTGGCCGCTCATGAAGGCAATCAGCTTGCCCATGTCCAGGCCGCTGCCGCCGCCGAAGGCGATCACACCGTCATGTTTGCCGGCACGCCAGGCCTCGAGCCCGCCGGCCAGGTTGGCTTCGACCGGGTTGGGCTTGAGGTCACAGAACAACGCCACGCCCAGGCCGGCGGCGCGCAGCGCATCCAGTGCCGCCGTGGTGATCGGCGCGCGCGCCAGGCCGCTGTCGGTGACCAGCAAGGGGCGCTCGATACCCTGGCTGCGACAGACGTCGGCCAGCTCGGCAATGCGCCCGACGCCGAACCGAATGCTCGTGGGGTAGTTCCAGTTTCCAGTCAGGTTCATGGTCTACACCTCGTGACGCAGATGAAAGGATTTGGCCCGGGTCAGGTGCTCATAGCCCAGTGGCGACAGGGTGACGCCGCGTCCGCTGTTCTTCACGCCGGTCCAGGCCAGCGCCGGGTCCAGGTAATCGCAGCGGTTCATGAACAGCGTGCCGGTGGCGACCTGGTTGCCCAGGCGTTCGGCCGCTGCGAGGTCCCGGGTCCAGATGGACGCGCTGAGCCCGAACTCACTGTCGTTCATCAAGGCAATGGCCTCGTCATCGCTGGCCACCGGCATGATGCCGACCACCGGACCAAAGCTTTCATCGCGCATGACCGACATTTGATGGCTGACATCGACCAGGACCTGCGGCGCGAGGTAGGCGCTGCCCGGCACGTCGGCGGTAAAGGCCTGCGGATCGATCAGCGCCGTCGCGCCCTGGGCCAACGCTTCGGCGATCTGGCCACGAACGAAAAATGCGGCGCCCGGTGTCACCAGCGGACCGAGGGTGGTGGCTTCGTCCAGCGGGTTGCCCAGCACGTACTGGCGGGTCAGTTCGGCGAAGCGCTCGACAAACGCCGGGAAGATTGTCTGGTCGACGTAGATGCGCTCCACAGCGCAGCAACTCTGCCCGGAATTGAAGAAACTGCCGTCCACCAGGTTTTCCACCGCATGCTCGAGGTTGGCGTCAGCCCGCACGTAGGCCGGATCCTTGCCGCCGAGCTCCAGGCCCACGCCGATGAAGCGTCCCGTGGCGGCGCTTTCCATGGCCTTGCCGGCATCGACTGAACCGGTGAAGTTGACCTGCTGTACCCGGCCCGAATCAATGATCGCAGCGGTCTGCCGATGATCGAGCAGCAGGTTATGGAACAGGCCATCCGGCAGATGGGCGCGGCGCATGGCCTCGGCGAAACGCTCGCCCACCAGCAGGGTTTGCGAGGCATGCTTGAGGATCACGCTGTTGCCGGCCATCAGCGCCGGGATGATCGTGTTCACCGCCGTCAAATAGGGGTAGTTCCACGGCGCGACCACCAGCACCGTGCCCAGCGGCTCGCGCTTGATGTAGCGTCGAAAACCCGCCACTGGCGCCGGCTCTATATCGGCCAGCGCTTGCGGCGCGATGGCGATCATGTGTCGGGCGCGTTCGGCAAAACCGCGCAGTTCGCCGGCGCCATAGCGCACCGGGCGACCCATCTGCCAGGCCAGTTCCGGCACGATGTCCGCCTGCATCGACAACATCGCGTCCACTGCGGCGCTGCACAATGCTGCGCGTTCGCTCAGTGAGCGGCGTTGCCATGCCGCCTGTGCGCTGGCAGCGGCGGTCAGTGCCTGCTCGACCTGCGCCGCATCGGCCAGCTCTCGTTCGACGTACACCCGGCCATCGACCGGGGAGATCAATTGCACCTTCGCAGTCATGATGTTCTCAATAGCGCTCGAAGCCGCGCTGCAGTTCCCAGTCGGTGATTCGCCGGTCGTACTCTTTCTGTTCCCACTCGGCGGTGTGCACGTAATGGTCGACCACCTCATCGCCGAACGCCTCGCGCAACATGGCGGAGGCCTTGAGGGCGGCGCTCGCCTCGCGCAGGGTCTTGGACACTTCCGGCAAATGCTCGTCCTGGTAGGCATCCCCTTCGAATGGCGGGACGAGATCGAGCTTTTCGTCGATGCCGGCCAGGCCCGCCGCGATCAACGCGGCGAAGGCCAGATAGGGGTTGAGGTCGGCACCGCCGATGCGGCATTCGATGCGGATGGACTTGCTGCCTTCGGCACACAAACGAAAGCCGGCGGTGCGATTGTCGCGGCTCCACACCGCCCGCGTCGGCGCAAAGGTGCCGGCCTGGAAGCGCTTGTAGGAGTTGATGTAGGGCGCGAGAAAGCAGGTGATGTCGTTGGCGTACTTGAGCTGCCCGGCGACCCAGGCACGCATCAGTTTCGACATGCCGAACTCGGCTTTCGCGTCGAAGAACAGCGGCTTCTTCGCGTTCTTGTCCCACAGCGAATTATGGATGTGACTGCTGGAACCGGCGGCGTCGTAACGCCACTTGGCCATGAAGGTGATCGCCTTGCCCTGCAACTGCGCGATCTCTTTGCAGGCGTGCTTGATGATGACGTGGTGGTCGGCCATGGTCATGGCATCGGCGTAGCGGATGTTGATCTCTTCCTGGCCCGGGCCCCATTCGCCCTTGGAGTTTTCCACGGGAATGCCCGAGGCCTGCAAATGCTTGCGAATCGCCCGCAGCACCGGCTCTTCGCGGGTGGTCTGGAGGATGTTGTAGTCCTCGATGTAATGGCCGGCGGTTTTTGGCTTGTGATAGTTGCGCTTGTGGATCGCCTCGTAGCTCTCATCGAACAGATAGAACTCGAGTTCCGAGGCAAACATGCCGGTATAGCCGCGCTCGCGCAGACGCTCGACCTGCTTTTTCAGAATCGCCCGCGGGCTGTGGGGCAGGTCCTGGCGATGGTGATGATCGAGCACGTCGCACAGCACCAGCGCCGTGCACTCAAGCCAGGGCACGCGCCGCAGGGTGGACATGTCGGGCTTGAGCACGAAATCGCCGTAGCCCTTGCTCCAACTGGCCGCGGCGTAACCCGGCACCGGCTCCATGTCGATGTCGTCGGCCAACAGGTAGTTGCAGCAATGGGTTTCTTCGTGGCCGCTGTCGATGAAAAACTCGACCTGGAAGCGCTTGCCGACCAGGCGTCCCTGCATGTCGACCATGCAGACCAATACGGTGTCGATTTCGCCGGCGGCAGCGGCGCGTTTGAGTGCATCAAAGCTGAGGAGGGGCTCGGTCATCACGGCAATCCTGCGTGAAAGGTTTTGGCCAGTCTGAGATCGCTGTTGCAGACGCTCTCCAGAAACACCCAAAACCTGCAGAACCGAGCATCATGAGCAACGAGTTGCTCAAAGCTTAGCCTACCGTAGCAATGTGCAACTATTGCCAGGTAAAAGCCATCGCACGACCTGGTCCCTGTAGGAGCGAGCTTGCTCGCGATGGACTTCAGGACACCGCGTTTAATCAGAAGACCCGCGTCATCGTTGACGACCATCGCGAGCAAGCTCGCTCCTACAGGTCAGGGGGTGGTCGCCTTTACTCTGGCAATCCCGCCAGGCGCAATCCCTCGACAAAACGGGCGAAATCCTCAGGCCGTTGAATGGGCAGCCAGTCCTTGAGGGCGCACAGACGCAAAGAGGGATCCAGCGCTTGCAGGCGTTGCATCGCCAGATTCGCTTTGTCCATTCGACCGTCGAGCGCATGACTGGCCGCCACCAGTGCTGCGGCGACCAGCAGGCTGGGGAGGTTGCCCAGTGCCTTGTCCGCCCAGGCCGCCGCGGCATCGAAGTGCCCGGCGAAGAAATGCGCGAGCGCCATGCCGACCTGCATCCTGAACATTTCCGGGTCCAGCGGGCTCAAGCGAACGGCATGGTTCAGGTGCTCGATGGCCGCGTCCGTTTCACCGCGTAGTGCCCGCAGGATACCGCCCAGAAACCAGGCGGGGGCGAGGTTGGGGTTGAGCAGGCGCGCCCGGTCGAGCAGTGCAATGCCGCCGTCGACTTCGCCGGCGAGATGGGCCAGCGCATGTCCGGCCCGGGTCAAAGCGACGGCATCATCGCGGCCGAGGGCCACCGCCAGGCGCGCCAGCCGTATGCCCTCGGCGATTTCTGCAGGCCGATCGCCCATCCAGCCATTGAGCTTGCGCCAGAAGTGACACCAGGCAGCCATGCCATAGGCCGAGGCAAACTCCCCATCGAGCTCGATGGCCTGGTAGAACATCGGCAGCGCCTGCTCGATGGCTTCCCGGCTGCCGCTGTGCAGTTTTGCCATGGCCCGCAGGTAGTAGTCGTAGGCGTCCAGGCTTTCCGTCGGCTTGCGCTTGGCGCGTTCGATTTCTGCCCGCTCCAGTTGCGGCGCGATCGCGCCGACGACGCTTTCGGTGATTTGGTCCTGCAGCTCGAAGATATCGTCCAGCAGGCCTTCGAAGCGCTCGGCCCAGAGGTGCGTGCCGCTTGTCGCATCGATCAGTTGCCCGGTAATGCGCAGCTTGTTGCCGCTCTTGCGCACGCTGCCTTCGAGCACGTAGCGCACGCCCAGTGCCTGGCCGACGCCTTGGGCGTCCACCGTCTGGCCCTTGTAGGTGAAGCTTGAATTACGCGCGATGACGAACAGCCAGCGAAGACGCGACAGGGCGGCGATGATGTCCTCCACGACGCCGTCGGCGAAGTATTCCTGCTCCGGATCGCCGCTCAGGTTCTGGAAGGGCAGGACGGTGATCGAGGGTTTTTCCGGCAGGACGAGTGCAGGGGAGGGGGTTGGCTTTGGGGCGGCGGTCGGGTGTTCATCGCTCTCGGGCTGTCGCGCTTGCCCGGTCAGGTCGCCGTTGATCCGGCCAACGAAGCGGTAGCCTTTGCGGGCGACGGTGCGTACCAGGCGCTGCTCCTCACCGGTATCGCCGATGGCCTTGCGCACGGCATTGATGTGGCTGGTGATCGTCGATTCCGAAACGATCCGGTCGCCCCACACCGCCTTGAGCAGTTCGTCCTTGCTGACGACGCGGTCGGGATTGTTGACGAACAGCAGCAACAGGTCGAAGACCTGCGGTCCGACGGCCACGACTTGCCCGCGCAGGGTCAGCTCCCGGCGTTCCTGATCGAGTACGTAGTCTTCAAAACTGAATGGCAAGTCGGGCATCCCCTGGCGAAGCGCCCTCAACTCCTTGTCCCAGGCGGCTGGTGGGTAACTGGGAGGAATGATACGGCAGCTCGACAGCCGCTGCACCGTCGGCGGCAAGGAAGGCTGGACGACCGTCAGTGGTCTTGGACAAAAATCCAAGCGCTCTCCAAGGCAAACGCAAGGACTTGCCTGACCCGTGCAGGCAATCTCTCTACACCGACGCAATGGTTGCCGTCGACAAGTGGAGAACAGTCATGAAGATCGTCGTCATCGGAGGCTCCGGCCTCATCGGATCGAAACTGGTGAACACCCTTCGCGAGCGCGGCCATGATGCGCTCGCCGCCAGCCCCAGCACGGGCGTGAACAGCATCACCCGCGAAGGCCTGGCCGCAGCGATGGATGGTGCTGACGTGGTGGTCGACGTGGCGAACGCGCCGTCGTGGGAGGACCAGGCCGTTCTCGATTTCTTTGAAACATCGAGCCGTAACCTGCTGGCCGCCGAAGCCGCCGCCGGAGTTCGTCATCATGTTGCCCTGTCGATTGTCGGCAGCGAACGGCTTCCCGATACCGGCTACTTTCGGGCCAAAGTCGCGCAGGAAGCCCTTATCAAGGCATCCAGCATTCCCTACACCATTGTGCGGGCCACGCAGTTCTCCGAGTTTGCCGGCGGCATTGTCCAGTCGTTCGCCGTCGGCGATGAGATTCATGCGTCGCCGGCGCTGATCCAGCCGATAGCGTCCGACGACGTGGTAGCGGCGCTGGTCGATGTCGTGATGGCAGCACCGGTCAATGGCACAGTGGAAGTCGGCGGCCCGGAAACCATGCCGATCGACGAACTGGCCAGGCGCTATCTGCGAGCCACCCAGGACAGCCGCAAGGTCGTGCCGGATGTACATGCCCGTTACTTCGGCGCCGTGCTCAACGATCAATCGCTGGTCACCGGCAAGAACGCACGCCTGGGTGTGATCCGCTTCGACGACTGGCTGGCCCGGTCGACGGCGCAGTAACGGATCTCACCTCACATTTCCCTACGCATCCAGGAGACATCCCATGGTTACCCGATTGCTAATGGCCGCTGTCTTCGCAGCGCTCTCGATCAGCGCCGCCTCGGCCGCCGAGCCGCCCCCCGGCAAGGTCACGGTGGTGTTCGACCGTCCCATTCCCAACATCCCCGGCAAGAGCATGAGAGGCGTGGTCGTCGAGTATGGGCCGGGTGCCGCATCACCGGCCCACACCCATCCGAAAACGGCCTTCATCTATGCAACGGTGCTGGAAGGCTCGTTTCGCATCCAGGTCAAAGGCCAGCCGGAAAAGATCTACAAGGTCGGCGAAAACTTCGTAGAGGAGCCGGGTTCCGTGCACCTGGTCAGCGCCAACGCCAGTGACACCCAACCGGCACGCCTGTTGGCGGTGTTCGTCCTCGACACCGAGGAAAAGGTGCTCGTCACCCCGATCAAACAGTGAGCCGATCAACCCGCTCATGAAGGCCCGACAGCCGGGCGGCAGACCCTGCCGCCCCGTGGCTGCCTGGTTCTTGGCACTGAACAGGACATGAAAAAATGAACTCGCTCCAGGACAAGGCCGCCATTGCCGCCGCAACACCGGTGGTCGTGGTGCAGCGCAGCCAGCGCAAGACCATCGGCCTGTTGTTGTGTGTCGCGGCCGTGATGGTCGTGGCGGTTTGGGGCGCCATGGCGTTTACCCGTGGCGTAACCTCGACCGACAACGCCTATGTCCGCGGCGACGTCACCTCGCTGGCCGCCAAGGTCGCCGGCTATGTCACGGCGCTCGAGGTCGAGGACAACCAGACCGTGCACGCGGGTGATGTGCTGTTTCGTATCGATGACCGCGACTATCGCGCCAGACTTGCGCAAGCCGAGGCCAATGTCAGCGCCGCCCGGGCGAACCTGACCCATGTCGATGCGCAGATCCGGCTTCAGCATGCGCTGATCAGGCAGGCCGAAGCACAAAGACGTTCGGCCACCGCCGACATGAGTCTGGCGGCCAAGACCCACGACCGCAGCCGCAAACTGATCGTCAGCAACGCCGTGAGCCAGGCACTGGTGGATGAAACCGGCACGGCACAATCCAGAGCCGTGGCGTCGGTATCGGCCGCTTCGGCAACGGTCGAGGCCCAGCAGCAACGCATCAGTGTGTTTGTCGCGCAACGGGAGGCGGCCGTGGCAGCGGTGGCCCAGGCTGAAGCGGTCCGTGATCTCGCCCGGATCGATCTCGACCACACCGTGGTGCATGCGCCTGTGGATGGCGTGGTCGGCAATCGTCAGGTTCGCCTCGGCCGCTTCGTCACGCCGGGTGTCGCCTTGCTCGATATCGTGCCGGTCAACGATGTGTGGGTCGTGGCCAATTTCAAGGAAACCCAGCTCGAACAGATTCGCCCTGGTCAGCCCGTGCGCGTCACGGTCGATGGCTACCCCGATGCGGCACTGGCCGGCGTGGTCGATAGTTTTGCACCGGGCAGTGGTTCGGCGTTCAGCCTGCTGCCGCCGGATAATGCCACCGGGAACTTCGTACGTGTCGTACAGCGCGTTCCGGTGAAGATCCGCCTGGCTGACAATCCGCTGCCGGGGCGCATCGTGCCGGGGCTGTCCGCGCGGGTAGAGGTTGCACAAGGGTCCGGCTCATGAGTCGCGCCAGGCCGACGACCGGCGTGCTGCTCATCGCGGGCATCGTCCTGGCCACGTTGACCGAAGCGATCGCCAGCACCGTGCTCGCCCTCGGACGCGGCGACATCATCGGCGACACCTATGCCACGCCTGACGAGTTCGCCTGGCTGGATGTCGGCTACATCGCCCTCAAGCTGATCGGGTTCATGCTCGCCCCTTGGCTGATGCAACGGTTTTCTCCACGCAACGTGCTCATCGGCGCCACGCTGGTTATGGGCCTGGCGTGCTGCGTGGCTGCCGTCAGCGCCTGGCTGGAGCTGCTGATCACATTGCGCATCCTGCAAGGCTTCGCCGGCGGTGCTTTGCTGGTGGCGGGCCAGGCGATGATCTTTCGCGGTTATCCGCGGGCCCTTCAGCCGATCCTGCAAGCCCTGTTCGCCATGGCGGCCGTGGTCGCGTCCGCGACCCTCGCTCCGGCCCTGCAAGGGTGGTTGATCGACAGCCAGTCCTGGACCTGGATTTTCTTCAGCGTGGTGCCGCTGGCATTGGCCGCGACCGGGCTCTTGCTCATCGCCGACCACCCCGTGCCCGCCAGGGGCCGGCAACCTTCGTTTGACTGGCTCGGGTTCTCGTTGCTCTGTGCGGCCCTGTTCTGTTTTACCTACGTGCTCAGCCAGGGCAGCCGCTGGGACTGGTTCGAGGAACCGCGCATCCTGGTGCTGACGGTGATGGGTGTTGCAGCACTGCTGGGCTTTCTCGGCCAACAGATCTTGGCCGACGGCCAGGGGCTGCTTGACTTCAGCCTGTTCAAATCGAGCGATTTCACCTTTGCCTTTATCGTCAGTTTCGTCGCCGGTGCCGCGCTGTTCGGCAGCGCCTATCTGATCCCGGCGTTCGCCCTGTCGGTACTCGCCTTCACACCGACCGATGCCGGCCTGCTGCTGTTGCCCAGCGGCGGTTTTTTTGGCGGTTCGCTGCTCATCGCCGCCTGGTTGTTCCAGGCCCGCCGCGTGCCGCCGGTGGCGACCGTGCCCTTGGGCATCCTGCTGATCATGGCGGCGATGTGGATGCTCTCCGGCTCCACCAGCGAAAGCGGCAGCGATGACATGATGGTGGCCATCCTCCTGCGCGGCCTGGGCCTGGGCTTCCTGTTTCTGTCGATCACGCTGATCGCCTTCACCCACCTCAACAGCCGCAACCTGGCCAGCGGCATCGGCCTGTTCAACACAGGGCGCCAGTTGGGTGGCCTGATGGGCGTCGCCGGGCTGCAGACCCTGATCGAGCATCACGCCGTCACCAACGGCGTGGTCCTCGGCACCTACGTCACTCCGGGTGGACACGTGCTCATCGAGCGGCTGACGACCACAACCGCGATGTTGGCGGGGAAGGGCATGGACCCGGTGGCCGCCGGCCGGGCGGCCACCGGCCTGCTGGGCAAGGCGGTTTCAGGTCAGGCCACGGTGATAGCCTTCGACACGGCATTTTTCGCCGTGGCCCTGCTGTTCGTCTTTGCCGCGCCCATCCTGGTCGGCATCAAGATTGGCCTGGCGCGCTATGCGAAAGCGCATGAACAACGGACGAATTGATAACCCGCACGAAAAAGCCCGGCAGTTGAGGCCGGGCTTTTCGTTGAGTCCTGCGGTAAAGCACAGCATTCAGACAGTGCGGCTTTCGATCAGACGGTCGGAGCCACCTTCGGCAACGCGGTTTTCGATCAGACGATCCGAGCCGCCTTCAGCGACTACAGGTTGAGCAGAAGTTGCAGTCGAGCGTTACAACACCTTCAGAACCAGAGGCAAGGAGTCGAAAATGTAATTTTCCGGGTTGTCACTAAAAGAGCTGACACGAACTTCTCCGCCTGCCTCTTTGAATTTTAGTATTTCAGGTATTACGACCGTCTTTGCGTCACTTTCCGGACGCCATCTCTCAAGATAAAGGACTTTGCCGTCCCGACCGTAGCTCGTCCAGGTGCAGTTAATAGTCAAATTGGGACTGAGTAGAATGGTCAATCCATCGGGGTAATCATGCTGCGAGCTCAGATTTCCATCTTTGGCTTCGGGAGCCTTTGGGGCTGGGATCACGGAACCCGATAACTTGACGGATGTGACGATGGTTGATTCGGAAGGCCGCGGGGGGCCACCAGCGGCGGGGAAGACCTTATACCTGACCTGAAACCTTCCGAGATTATTGATGAAATAGCACACAAAACTCTTCGGCACTGTGATGTCGATAAAGGATTCAGGATCGCTGACTTTCAGCTCGGTTGAGTATTTTTTCACTATCTCGGTTGAAGTGTTCTCCCAGGTCAGTTTTATGCGGTCGCCGCGCGCCATGCCTGGATAGACCGCCAGTCGAGTAATTGCCCCCGACTCTTCGATCTCGCCTTCATAAAGAATGTTGGTACGTTCATCCCGCTCCATCACCATTGGCGCAGGCAGGAGTTTGACACTGTCCGTGCGGGATCTATCGTTTTCGAGTTTGGACTTGCGAATCGCATCGTTTTGAAATTCGTTCATGGTGGAAACTCCAAAGAGAAGAGTTGATTGCTTCAATTCATCGCAAGGAGTGGAGCAAGTCCCCTCTGCAGACGACAGGTTCATTAGGGGGCACAAGTGGTGGCGTGACAACTGTAACAAATGACAGGTAGTGGCGAAAAACGGGTACCGTTTGTCGCGTGGATTTACCCTACTGTCCTGAATGAAAGAAGAGCGGGCACTACAGGGGGGCGCTGAAATAGTTGGACTGATTTATTTTATGCGTACGAAAAAGCCCGGCTGTTGAGGCCGGGCTTTTCGTTGAGTCCTGCGGTAAAGCCCTGCATTCAGACAGCGCGACTTTCGATCAGACGATCCGAACCACCTTCGGCAACGCGGTTCTGCATCAGCTTGTCGGAGCCGCCTTCGGCCACACGATTCTCGATCAGACGATCCGAACCACCTTCAGCCACACGGCTTTCAATCAGACGATCCGAGCCGCCTTCAGCGACCACAGGTTGGTCAGAAGTTGCGGCGAAAGCGTTAACTGCGAAAACCGAGAAAGCAATGCTGAGGAGGGTTTGGCGTTTCATGATGGTGTGCTCCGGGGTGCTTATGGGTGGGTATGGAGCAGATGTTACGCCGGGGATTTTTTAAGAGAACTTCATTGAATCAATGGTGACTATCGACGCAGTCAATGGATCGAACCCCGCACGTGCAAGCACCGCTTTTTGTGGCGAGGGGGCTTGCCCCCGTTGGGCCGCGCAGCGGCCCCAAATCGAGGACTGCTACGCAGTCCAACGGGGGCAAGCCCCCTCGCCACAGGGTCATCGCAAGGCAATCAGGCTTCGCTGATCTGGCTCACACTGGTGATCTGCCCATTCCACACCATCTCGTAATGCGCCGTCTGCACAATCGACGAGACCGGCCTCGGCGTCATCAACGCCCAGCAATGACTGCCCGGCATCCGCACCGAGCGATAACGCAAACCGGGACAACCGGCGTCCCGCACCGCCCGCCCCAGCACGCGGGAATGGCTGTAATCGTCCGACGCATACACCGGATCGGTCAGCGGCAGGGCGGTGGCGTCCTTCATCCCGCCATCGCCAAAGGCACAGGCCAGCCCGCGAAACACAAACCGCTCATAGTTCAGGCTCGGCACCTTCGACCAATACAGAGCCTGGTGATGCCGCACTTCGGCCAACGCCGCTTCCATCGAATCCGCCAGGTACAACACCCCGAAACTGCCGTCACTGAAGCGCGACCCCGCCGGATTGACATGGGTAAACGGCGCGATGGCGTAAGAGCACCCGGCAATCCCGTACGGGATCTCGCTGCGCGCAATCAACTCCAACTGACCCACTTCATTCTTCAACCGCGGATTGGTCAGCGCCTGAATCTCGAACAGCACCTCAAACTCATCCGCGTCCGCCACATCATCAAACAACGCAATCGGCGGAAACTTCGAATTGACCAGGCGATAGGCCTGCAGCGACTGACCGGCAAACACCGCCAGCTCACTCGCCATCACCATTGCGCACCCCGCAACATGTCGATGCGGCGGAAGGTTTCATACAGCGCAATCATGTCGCCCTGGGCCATGATCTCCAACGGGCTGCGGCCATTGAAAAACTCATTGTCATTGGCCATCGAGGCAAAGCCGTACACGTTGTCCGGGTTGTCGAACACCAGCCGCAACGTCGCATGAATGTTCAGCACAAAACTGATGCGCTGCATCTGGTCTGCATCCAGGGCCACCGCCCAGTCCGGGTCACGCTGACGGGCGCGGGTGTAGGTGCTGCGGGAAATACGCAGGATGCGACAGGCCTGGTCGCTGGTGGCCTGCCACTTTTCCAGAATGCTCACCGCAGCGCGCAGGCCGGTGACGCATTGGTTCTTGCTGAAGGATTGGGGTTGCAGGGGGACGGCCATGATCAATACCTTTCATGAATCTATAGACTCAAATATAGGAATTCATGATCTGTAGAGCAAGTCGGTTCGACCAGCGGACAACCTCCCGATCGAGCATCACTGATGAAACGTGCGCCCCAACGCATCCAGCCGCGTGGCAATCGGCGGCAGTTGACGACTGCTCGACGCCAGCGTCTGCACATCATCCGCCGTGTTCTGCGCGATGCTCTGCACCGACTGCAAGCGCCCGACAATCTCGACACTCGCCGTGGATTGTTCGCGGGTCGTCGTGGAAATTCGCCCGTTGAGTTCATCGATCTGTGAGATGTCACTGCCGATGGCCTGCAACATCGCCGCCGCCAATTGACTGTCCTCGACGCAGCGCTCCACACCTTCGCGGCTGTCCTGCATGGCCTCCACGGCTTTGCGGCTGCCTTGCTGCAGGGCCTCGATAATCGTCCTGATTTCCTTGGTCGACACCGCCGTGCGTTGCGCCAGGCTGCGCACTTCATCGGCCACCACGGCAAAGCCGCGGCCTTGCTCGCCGGCTCGTGCCGCTTCAATCGCCGCATTGAGCGCCAGCAAGTTGGTCTGCTCGGCAATGCTGCTGATCACCTCCAGCACCGTACCGATCTGCTGCGCCTGCCCGGCCAGCACCTGCACGGTCTGGTTGGTGCCTTCCAGGCGCGAAGCCAGCAGGGTGATTTCCTGCCGCGCGCGGTTCACGCTTTCCTGCCCGCGTGTGATCTGCACACTGGCCTGGCCGGCATGCTCAACGGCATGCTCGACCTGCACCACGATGTGCTCCATCGCATCGCCCATGCGCTGCATCGACCCGGTCATCTGGGCGATTTCCGTCAGTTGATGCCTGGCGCCTTTCTCCAGTGTGTTGCTGGCCTTGGCCAACTCCTGGCCCAACTGGCCCAAGCCATTGGAGTCACGCACCACACCGTCCACCAACGCGGTGATCTGCATCAGGAACTGATCGAACCGCTGCGCCAGCGACACATGCGCCCGCGCCTTGTCACCCTGACCGGGATCGGTTGTCAGCTGCGAAGCAGCGGCGAGCATCTTGTCCAGCATGTCCTGGCTCTCCACCGCATCGGCCTGGCTGTGCACCGCCAGATAGAGCAGTGCGACCGTCTCCATCAGCACATAAAAGGCGTGAACGAACACCATCGTCCAGCCACCGTGATGCGCCATCACATACACCGCAAAACCCTGGTGCTGCAGCACATGGAACACCACGTGATGCAGCGCAATCGTCACCGCCGCCACCAGAATCGGCAGCCAGTCCCGATAAAACGTGAGCACCGCCAACAACGCAAAAATCCCGAAGTGCGACTCAATGACACCCTCGGCCTGATTGATGTGCAACGCCGCCATCACCATCAAGCCTGTGCCGAGCAAACAGCGCATCAACCGCGACCCGCCGATGGCGCGATACAACAGCGTCAACAACAGGCTGGTACCGCCACCGACCAACAGCGCCTGCTTGAAGGTGTCGTGCCAGAACGCCAGGCCCACCGCGAAAGCGAACATCAGCCAGATCAGGCCCAGCATGATGCGGTCGGCTTTGCGGTAGTGGTCGAGGAAACGAGGGGGGAAGGGCATGTACGCTGACTCCATGTAATCGAACCGGGAAGAAGCTGGGGTTGGACTGATACCGGAAGACAAGCCTTTTATCGCTTGAACCATGAGGCAAATCGGTTGCCGTCATGGTCGAGGTGAAGTTGAGAAATCCTGAAGAGTGTAGCCGTTTGCCATCATTCCTGGATGGGTTGGCGGAGCAGGGGCGTACAATGTCAGATTCAGAGGCAAGGAATGCTGAATTGGCGGGGTAGGGGGCCCGCATGCAGGGACGCGCTGGAGCCTTTGGCGAGGCCGATATCGGTCTATGCAGTCACTCGTCACAAGCAGCGATCGGCGGTGGATTCAACTGCTCGATACATTCAGAAAGTGGCGATTTTTCTTGACCCGAATACCCCACCTAATCGCACCCTGTATCGGGGAAAATTCCCCGTCATCGGGGCTTTCACCCCGGCTTTTCATCCGCCTGCCAAACGCCAACAGACAAGTGGGGTATGGCGTAGAGCCATTGGTCACCTCCTGTCATTTTTGGCAGGGAAGTTGCGTCGTTAACATCCCGGCTCGAAATCAAGCATTTCGCCAGCCGGGCTCGGCGTATTGGCGCGTTGCACCTGCATGGCCACGCGCTCCGAAGAACCCGTCAGAGGTGTTTGCGATGAAACTGGATACCGCAAGGTTGAATCCTGGTGCATTGTCCAAAACCAGACTGGCGTTGAGTATCTCTGCTGCCGTGATCATGCTGGGGCTGGGTTTTTCCCAGACCCAGGCAGCCCCCCTCGACAACACCGATCCACCGCCTCCCACCGACCCGTCGGCGTTCACCAATCAGCCCGCCGACCCCAATGCCGCCTTGAGGGACTTGCTCAAGCAGCCTCGCGCAAACGTAGGCGCCTTCGATCTGCCCAATGGTGTGGTCGGTAACCGCAAGACCCCCTTGGCGGACAACGTGTTGCCACCCAATCTGCAAACCAGCTTCAACATCCCCACCAACGGAAATGCCAGCCCAGTGTTCGGGGCTCAACCGTTCACGCAGAAGCTTGAGCTTTTCGAGGAATTCGGCTCGAACAAACTGAACGCGGCCGACCCACCGTCACCCGTTCCGTTTCCGGTTCCGACGGTGGGCCCGGCACCGGCGCAAGATCCCTTGAAGGTGGCGCGTAGCGGCCCGTCGCCGGCCGCGCTGGATGCCTTTCTCAGGCAGCCGGCATTGACGCCCTTCCCGACAGAGTTCTCCAATGTGCTGGACCGCAACCCCTGGAAGGCGCAGATCGAGGATTTCCTCAATCGCCGGGTCGATTCGCCCGCAGAAGGCCGGCCGCCGGGGAAAGGCTGGTCGCACCAGCGTTTCAATGAATTTTTCCCGCGCGACGCCTTCAAGACGGTGCAAGCCGGCGCGCACGTCAACAGCGGCTTGCGTGACCGTATGCAACGGCATAACTACGCCGTGGGGGAATTCGCGCCAGGCGGGCTCTATCACAACACCAACGGCAACCCGGCCAACGAGGGCACGACCAAGGGCATTCAAGTGCAGTTTCACCCCAACTTGCCTGTCCAGGACCATAATGCGTTGTGGACGTTCGACGGCACCTTTCCGCCCAAACTGCTCCAGGTACGTTATGGCCAGGCGATGCTGATGCGTCATTACGATGCCTTGCCCATTGACCCGTCGGCCAACCGGGGCTTTGGCTTGCACACCATCACCACCCATGAACATAACGGCCACTCACCTGCGGAAAGCGACGGTTTTACCAACGCGTTCTTCTTCCCGGGGCAGTACTACGACTATCGCTGGCCGATCCAGTTGGCCGGGTACGACAGCATCAACACCAGCGCTCAGGATCCGCGTGCGGCGTTCCCGTGCGATCCCGGTGAAAAGCTTTTCGTCAACGACGCCGCCCCCGGCTTCAAGACCTGCGACCACGGCAGCATCAAGATCCGTGGCGACTGGCGCGAAACCATGAGCAGCCACTGGTTCCACGACCACATGCTCGATTTCACCGCGCAAAATGTCTACAAGGGCAATGCGACGGTGATGAACTACTACAGCGCCGTGGACCGTGGCAACGAGTCGGTCGACGACGGGATCAACCTGCGCTTGCCCAGCGGTTCGGCGCTGGGCTGGGGTAACCGCGACTATGACGTCAACCTGACGATCGCCGACAAGGCCTGGGACCAGGCCGGCCAGTTGTGGTTCAACCCCTTCAACACAGACGGTTTTCTCGGTGACCAGGTGCTGACCAACTGGGAGTACAAACCCTTCCTGGACGTACGTGCCCGCCGCTACCGTCTGCGCATTCTCAATGGCTCGGTTTCCCGCTACTTCAAGCTGGCGTTGGTGCGTCAGGTCAATGGTAATGGTGGCGAGTTTCCCGGCCCGAAAAACTCCGGGGTTTCCTATAACCGGGTGCCGTTCCACATGATTGCCAACGACGGCAATATCATGGAACACGCGGTGCCGTTCGATGGCAGCCTGGACCTGGATGGCGACGGCGACAGGCAGGACAACAATGCCATTTTGCCGATGCTGGGGGTTGCCGAACGCTATGACCTCGTCGTCGACTTCGCGAAAAACGGCATCAAGCCGGGCGACAGGATTTTCTTCGTCAACATCGAGGAGCATGAAAACGGCAAGCGTCCCAATCGTGACATTCCATTGGCGGATGTACTTTCCGAGAGGTACCTGCCTGTGGTCAGGCAAACCAGCCACGGACCACAGTGGATCAACGGTGACCCGGGCGTGGGCGTGTTCATGCAAGTGAACGTCAAGCCTTACACCGGCCAGGATATCAGCATGAATCCGGTCGACTTCGAGCCCGCCAAGCCTGGCAAGCCCGAGGGCAGGTTCATGATCCCGCTACCCTTGCACCGTGATGACCCTGCCGATATCGCCCGGCTTGCCCAAGCGCGGCACCGGACCTTTATCTTCGGCCGCTCCGATGGCACCGATTTTGCGCCCTGGACCATCAAGACCGATGGCGGCCCAGGCTTCAACATGGACCCGCGGCGGATCTCGGCCGCGCCACAACTGGCTACCGGGCCGACACCGGCAGGGTTCAAGGGGGAGGGCACGCTGGAAGTCTGGAAAGTCCAGAACGGCGGCAATGGCTGGGATCACCCGGTGCATGTGCACTTCGAGGAAGGGGTCATTCTGACTCGAGGTGGCAAAACCCCACCGGAATGGGAAAAAGGGGCGCGCAAGGATATCTACCGGATAGGCCCCGATCCGGACAGCGGCGACAATGTCGAAGTGGCCATACGCATCCGTGAGTTTGCCGGTACCTACATGGAGCACTGCCACAACACACAGCATGAGGACACCTCGATGCTGCTGCGCTGGGACTCTGAGCACCCGGGCCAGATCCAGTTGATGCCCACGCCATTGCCCAGCTGGGACGGCGTGAAATTCGTGGGCTCGGTGGCGTTACCGACCTTCCGTACGGGGGATGGCGTCGGGCCACAGGTCAAGGTCAACAATGACCAGGGAAGTAGCAGTGGCAGTGGGAGTAGCAGTGGAAGTGGAAGTGGAAGTGGAAGTGTTAGCGGAGGCAAAGGTTAGCGTCGTCTATCAAGCCACTTTTCTCGTCGGACAAAAAACGGGCGCCTTCTGCGCCCGTTTTCATTTACTGCGCCACCTGCGCCCGCAGCCGCCGACCAATCACATCCATCAAGTCACACCCATCGCGCAATGGAATGACTAGTAGTTTGAAAAAAAACCTACAACGCATCGTGTCGAAACCGATCTCGGATCGGTAGGCGATGCTCTCCAACACCTGTGTAACCGTCCGAACACGACATTCGCCATTGTTTGAAAAACATCGTAAAAATAAATCGGTTTCTTTATTTTGGTAGCTCGCATATATATGGAGGATTTTGTCGGAAGCTGCAGAGATTGTTTGGGTTAATATGATTTTTCGCGCATGACGTATGTGGTTAATATTTAAGTGTTGAAATTTATAAGTTGTTTTTGTATGGCTTTTGCGCTGTCCGTTATATGGAATTCATAATGCTGCATGGAGCGCTATATGCAAGAATCACTTACTCATTTTTCACCTTTAATAACGTCTGAATCTCGGCAGGTTCAAGCTACGGAAGCCCCAATTTTTCCTTCAGGCTTCGATAGTATTTTGTTTTGGGATGGGTTTGTCCCAACGTGCCCGAATGACGACGGTGTTATTTGGAGCAACACTCACGCCACGACGCTGGAGGACTACAAAGTCAAGGATGCTTTTGAGCTGCTCTATACACCTGATGCTATAGACGCGGATGAAAAGCAAAGGGAGCGAGAGTACAAGGAACTTGGAGGGGTAAAATAATGAGCATCATTGCAACCATCGTACTTAACGAAAAACCTGAAGAAGTAATTCTGTTTGTAACCAAAAATCAATTAGGTATTTCCTTTCCTCAGCTTGATGGTCTTTATAATCTGGCTAACTGGGCGCATGTGGAGAACAACATAGGGCTATTGAACCTTGTCCATAAAATGTGTGATGCCGGGTTTATCAAATATAGTGGGTGCGGAGTTGTGAGAGGACCCAACTGGAGAGAGCCGGCATTCATGCTCGAAGGCAAATATAGCTTTGACTGACAGCACCAAGTGCCTGAACGCAGGTGCCAGAGAACGGTGACCGTAGCCATCATTTCGTGGCCGTCCGGTTCCCTTGTCCAGTCGTTTAAATCATCGAAGGTTTCCCAGGTTGAGCCGCTACCCGGCGGCTCTTCTCTTTGTTATGGGCATATTGAGTATCTTCGCCTGATTGGTTTTTCGCGGCCTCGAATCAAGCTGACGGGTAACCCCTTTCTGGAGTAGCAATAAAACGGGCGCGAGAGCACCCGTTTTTTTTTACTCCGCCGCCTGCGCCCGCAGCCGCCGACCAATCACATCCATCAAGTCACAACCATCGCGCAACGGAATGACCAGCAGCTTGGAAAAGTCTTCCAGCACCACGGTGTCGCAACCGAGCTCGGAACGGTAGGCGATGTTTTCCAGCACCTGCGTGACTGTACGAATACGGTAATCGGCCATGGCTTGCAGGACGTCGAGTGGGGCTTGGGTGTCGATGAGCAGGGAGGCCGGAACCAGGTCGATTCCGGTGAGGGGCATGTATCTTTCCATAGATGAAACTCCGATCAGTGTAAAGGTTGACTGTCTCTCACTCGTCGCCAAACGAATGGGTGACAGCTGTACGCAGGTTGGCGAACCGGGATCGGAAAACCGGCAGACCCGAAGGTCTCCCGCGCACAGCTGCCATAAAGACAGCTTTGCGTAGGTGCAACAGCATCTGCAAAAAAGCACAGTGCTTTTGCATCCGATCGAACAGGTCGCCAAACCTGGTCGCCATTTGGGCGACGGGGCGGACTATAAGCTTCATCAAGGTCATGGGCAAGGTGAGGAATTCCGAGGCTGACGTAAGATCCGTGATGATGAAACTTCAGACCTTTCACCTCAGGTCGCTGGAAATCCAGACACAGACCTGAGATGGTCATCGCCCCTTGGTTTCAGCCACCCACGCTATCCTTAATCATCGCTCCTGCCGTCGAGATGGATCTTCGCCCATGCAAACCCCCAACCCCCAACGCCCGCTCTGGAAAACCTACCTGTTTTTCCTCGCCCCGATGGTCCTGTCGAACTTCCTGCAATCCATGTCCGGCACGGTCAACAGCATCTACATCGGCCAGATGCTTGGCACCCAGGCACTGGCGGCGGTGTCGGGGATGTTCCCCATCGTGTTTTTCTTCATCGCCCTGGTGATCGGCCTCGGTGCCGGCGCGGGGGTATTGATCGGGCAGGCGTGGGGGGCGCGGCAGACGCATCTGGTGAAGGCGATTGCCGGGGCAACCTTGTTGCTGGGGGTGTTGATCGGGTTGACGGCGGCGGTGGTGGGCAGTGTGTTTGCGCGGTCGGCGTTGGTCGGGCTGGGGACGCCGGCGGATGTGCTGGACGATGCGGTGGCGTATGCCCATGTGATGTTGTGGATCATGCCGTCGCTGTTGGTGTTTGTGCTGTTCACGCAACTGCTGCGCGGCGTGAGCGATACCTTGTCGCCATTGTTGGCGCTGGTGGTGTCGACCATGGTCGGGTTGGCGCTGACGCCGGCGTTGATTCGCGGCTGGTTGGGTTTTGCGCCGATGGGGATTCAGAGTGCAGCGATTGCCGGGTTGGTGGGTAACCTGGTGGCGATGGGGTTGCTGGCGTGGCGCTTGATTGGCAAGGGCCATCCGCTGGCGCCGGACCGTGAGTTCTTTGCGGCGATGAAGCTGGACATGGCGATTCTCGGCAAGGTGCTGCGCATCGGTTTGCCCACCGGGTTGCAGATGGTGGTGTTGTCGCTGTCGGAGCTGGTGATTCTGGCGCTGGTGAACCAGCACGGTTCCCAGGCGACGGCGGCCTATGGCGCGGTGACGCAGATCGTCAATTACGTGCAGTTCCCGGCGTTGTCGATTGCGATTACCGCGTCGATCCTCGGGGCGCAGGCGATTGGGGCCGGGCGCATCGAGCGCATGGGGCCGATTCTGCGCACGGGGTTGATGATCAATGTGTGCCTGACCGGTGGTCTGGTGGTGCTTGGGTATCTGCTGTCGCATTGGCTGCTGGCCTCGTTCCTCACGGAAGAAGCGACGCGGACCATGGCCCAGCACCTGTTGCACATCATGCTCTGGAGCCTGTTGGTGTTCGGCTTCCAGGCGATCATCGGCGGCATCATGCGCGCCAGCGGCACGGTGATGGTGCCGGTGGCGATTTCCATTGTCTGCGTGGTGGGGGTGCAGTTGCCCGCGGCCTATCTGCTGGATGCGAAGTTCGGGCTGCAAGGGGTGTGGATGGCGTTTCCGGTGGCGTATCTGGGGATGCTGGTGCTGCAGACGCTGTATTACAAACTGGTGTGGCAGCATCAGAAGATTGAGCGGTTGGTGTAGGCGGGACGCGTCGGGAGGCTGTTCACTGAACCCTGTGGCGAGGGGGCTTGCCCCCGTTTGAGTGCGAAGCGCTCACAAAGATCTGAGTTTGTCATGAGATTTTGGGGCCGCTGCGCAGCCCGGCGGGGGCAAGCCCCCTCGCCACAAAAGCCTCTGCCACATAAGCCCCTGTCCCATTCCATCCTTCGGGCTGCAAGGGGTGTGGATGGCGTTTCCGGTGGCGTATCCGGGGATGCTGGTGCTGCAGACGCTGTATTACAAGCTGGTGTGGCAGCATCAGAAGATTGAGCGGTTGGTTTAGTTGGTTTTTTGATTGCCTGTTCGCGGTTGTGGTGGTTCAGTGGTGTAGATGTTGACTGTGCTGACGCTTTCGCGGGCAAGCCCGCTCCCACACGGACGGTGGTGTTTGTAGTCTTGTGCACACTGAAAATCAGGAACCTCATCAGTGGGAGCAGGACTCACCGACAGGCGCAATCGCCTGGGGAGGTTTTCACATGAGCCCCTTGTCCCATTCCATCCTGCAAGACCGGCCAGCGGCCGGGCGGCGTTTGATCGAGCCGCTGCTGCCTTACGCCAATCGCCCCGATGTCATCGTCCTGGCCTTGCCCCGTGGCGGCGTGCCGGTGGCTTACGAGGTGGCCACGGCGCTGAAGGTTCGCCTGGACCTGATGCTGGTGCGCAAGCTCGGCGTGCCGTCCCACCCCGAATACGCCATGGGCGCGATTGCCAGCGGTGGCATCCGGATTCGTAATGAAGAGGCGCTGCGGGTGCATCCGATTGCCAAGTCTGCATTCGACGCCGTGGTCGAACGGGAAAGCCGCGAGTTGCTGCGCCGCGAGCAGGTCTACCGCGGCACGCGGCCGCCGGTGCAGCTCAAGGGGCAGGTGGCGATCCTGATCGACGACGGCCTGGCCACCGGCGCTTCGATGCGGGCGGCGATCCAGGCGCTGCGGGTGCAGGAGCCTGCGCGCATCGTGGTGGCGGTGCCGGTGGCACCGATCGAGACGGTGGAGGCGTTGCGCCGCGAGGTGGATGAACTGGTCTGCCCGCTGATGCCCGAGTGGTTCACTTCGATTGGCCATTGGTACATGGACTTTTCCCAGACTGCGGATGCCGAGGTGATCGACCTGTTGCGGCGGGCGTGGCAACGCGAGGCGTGCGGGTAGCGCTGGCGGTCATCGGCAGGTGGTCGCAAATCAACGGGTGAGGTGGAATAAACGCCGGTTGTTTGCTTTAGTCCATCTGGTGCCGGCCTTCGTGTGCGGCACGCCAACTCAAGACGGGAGTCCTCCCGGAGAGTGCCATGAACCTTCAATCCGCGCGTTGCATCGCTCTGGCCGGCACGTTGGTGCTCGGCCTGACGCCGTTCGCTGACGCCGTGGAATACAAGGAAGTCAACGCCAAGGCCAGTACCTTGAGTTTCACCTATGAGCAGATGGGCTCGAGAATCTACGGCACCTTCGGCAAGTTCAAGGCCAATCTCGACTTCGACACCGATAACCCGGGCGCCGCCCATGCCGCGCTGACCATCGACCTGAAGAGCATCGACGCCGGCAGCAGCGACGCCAACACCGAGCTGCAAAAACCGGCGTGGTTCGACACGGCGACTTATCCGGTGGCGACGTTCGAATCGACGTCCATCAAGGCCCTGGGCAATAACCGTTACACCATCACCGGCAAACTGTCCCTGCGCGGGCTCACTCGGGAAGTGAGTGTGCCGGTGCTGCTGAAGTCGGAGAGCTCCATCGGCATCTTCGATGGCCAACTGGTGCTCAAGCGTGACGACTTCAAGATGGGCGAGGGCGAGTGGGCGGACAGTATGGTGTCCAACGAGATCAATATCCGCTTTCGGATGGTGGCGCCGCAGCGGTGACTGGGAGGTCGCCTTCGCGAGCAAGCCCGCTCCCACAGGGGATCTGCGTCGAGCATAATTTCTGTGCTCTCTGAAGATCCCTGTGGGAGCGGCGGTGCGGCGATCCGACTTGCTCGCGAAGGCGTAGTAACAGTCAATACGAAGGCCCTCGGTCCCACCGCACGATCCAAAAAAAGCGCCCGGTCCACATTGCATGGGCCGGGCGCCGATCAATCCGCTCTAGTGCACTGGCACTGTCACGGTTTTGCCGAAGGCCGACTTGATGGTCGCTGTCGGGCTCGGTGAGGGGGCACTGCCGACGGTCGTCACGGCTATATTCCAGCGCGCGCCTGTAGCCGTAGGCGTCAGGGTGGCGGTGCCAAGGTTCGCCGTACCGGTTGTAGTCGTGGCCGTCGCGGTGATGGTATTGCCCGTGCCACGCGAGGTGGTGCCGGACAGCACCCAATACCAGCGGTTGTTACTGCGGGCGGTGACGGTAGCGCTGGTGACGATCAGGTTCTCGACGACCGCTGCCGAGACCGCCACGGACACTGTTGCCGGTGCCGATTCCGCACCCTTGGCATCGGCGGCCTTATAGGTAAAGGTCGCGGTGAACGGCGCGGGGACCGTGGCCGGTGGTGTGTAGATCACGCGCACGCCATCGGTGCTGACCGTGCCCTTGCCGGAGTCCGGTTGCTCCAGGCCCACCACTTTGAGCGGCACATTGCCGTCAGGGTCGCTGTCGTTGGCCAACACGTTGATGGTCACGGGTTGGCCGTTGCTGGCGGCGCTGTCGGGATTGGCGATCGGTTTTTTGTTATCGCCGTCGTTATTGCGTGTATCGCCCGTGCGGAAGGTTGGCAGCGCGGCGGAGTTCACGTAGTTGACGCCGTCCCAGCCGGGCAGGGGCGTTGGCATCAACTGGAACTGGCCGGGGTGCTCGATATCCCAGCGCAGCAGCATGGCGTTGTCCTCGTGCTGGGTGTTGTGGCAGTGCTCCATGTAGGTCCCGGCGAATTCACGGAAGCGGATCGCCATTTCCACTTCCTGCGAGCTGTCGATGCCTTCGCCGATGCGATAGACGTCCTTGCGTGCCCATTTTTCCCATTCCGGTGGCGCCTTGCCGTCGCGGCTGAGAACGACGCCTTCTTCGAAATGCACGTGTACCGGGTGGCTCCAGCCGTTGCCGCCGTTCTTGATTTTCCACACTTCCAGGGTGCCGTCGCCGGAGAACCCGGCATCGGTCGGGCCGTTGGCCAGTTGCGGCGCAGCGCTGATCCGCCGTGGGTCCATGTGGTAGCCGAAACCGCCGTCGGTCTTGATGGTCCAGGGTGCCAGGTCGGTGCCGTCGGAGCGACCGAAGATGAACTCGCGATGCCGCACTGTCTTGAGCTTGGCCTGCATCGTTGGATCGTCGCGGTTGACCGTCAGCGGAATCATGACCTTGCCGACCGGTTTACCCGGTTTGGCGGGTTCGTAGTCGGCGGGGTTCATGCTCACGTCCTGGCCGGCATAAGGCTGGACCACCATCTGCATGAACTTGCCCACCACCGGGTCGCCGGCGTCCCATTCCAGCCCCTTGCTGCCCAGTTTGAGCACCGCTTTGTACTTGCCGGACAGCACGTCGGCCAGGCTCAGCGGTACACTCTCCGGACCCTTGCCGGTCTGGTGTTCCATCAAATTGACGAAGTACAGCTTGTCGCCGACAGAGATCCCGTTTTTCGCGAAGTTGACGATGATGTCGAAGCGCTCGGCAATGCCCATGGTGGGCAGGATGGCGTTGTGGTCCTGCACATCGCCGTCACCGTCCAGGTCCATGCTGCCGTCGAACGGTACGGCGTGTTCCATGAGGTTGCCGTCGTTGCCGATCATGTGGAACGGCACGCGGGTATAGGACACACCCGAACCTGCCGGGCCGGGGAATTCGCCACCGGTGCCGACGACTTCACGCACCAGCGCGAACCTGAAGTAACGCGACACCGAGCCGTTGAGGATGCGGAAGCGATAGCTGCGCGCCCGCACGTTCAGGCGCGGCTGGTACTGCCAGTTGACCAGAATCTGGTCGCCGAGGAAGCCGTCGGTGTTGAACGGGTTGAACCACAGCTGACCGTTTTGATCCCAGGCCTTGTCGGCCACTATCAGGTTGACGTCGTAGTCACGGTTGCCCCAGGGCAACGCCGAACCGCTGGGCAGGCGCAGGTTGACGCCGTCTTCGAAGGCTTCGTTACCGCGGTCCATGGCGCTGTAGTAGTTCATCATCACCGCGTTGCCCTTGTAGACGTTCTGCGCGGTGAAATCGAGCATGTGGTCGTGGAACCAGTGGGTGCTCATGGTTTCGCGCCAGTCGCCACGGATCTTGATGCTGCCGTTGTTGCAGGTCTTGAGGCCTGGTGAGGCATCGTTGACGAACAGGGTTTCACCTGGGGCGCAGGGGAACGCCGCGCGCGGATCCTGCGCAGTGGTGTTGATGGTGTCGTAACCGGCCAACTGGACCGGCCAACGATAGTCGTAGTACTGCCCCGGAAAGAAAAACGCATTGGCGTAGCCGTCGCTTTCGGCCGGGGAGTGGCCGTTGTGTTCGTGGGTGCTGAGGGTGTGCAGGCCAAACCCCATGTTGGCCGACGGATCGATCGGCAGGGCGTTGTAGTGCCGCATCAGCACCGGTTGGCCGTAGCGCACCATCAACAGTTTTGGCGGAAAGGTGCCGTCGAAGGTCCAGAGCGCCTTGTGGTTCTGAATCGGCATGTTGGGGTGAAAACGCGTGTCGATGCCTTTGGTGGTGCCCGCGATGACCGGGGCGTCCGACGTCTGGTTGTAGAGGCCGCCCGGCCCGAACTCACCGACGGCGTAGTTGTGCAACTGGCGGCGGTCGCGCATGCCGCCGTTGAGCTTGGCGCCCGCTTGAGCGGTCTTGAAGGCGACCTGTGGGTAGAACTCGTTCCAGCGCTGGTGCGACCAGCCTTTTCCTGGCGGACGCCCCTCGGCCGGCGAGCCGACCGGATGGCGGTTGAGGAAAGCTTCGATCTGCGCTTGCCACGGGTTGCGGTCCAGCGCGTTGGAATACTGTGACGGAAACGGGTACAGCCCGGGCTGGCGCATGAAAGCTTCGAGCGACGCAGCCGAAGGGCCGCTGCGGGCGATGCTGTTCGGGTCCTGCACGGGGGCCGGGCCGACGGTCGGAGGCGGGAACGTCAGGGGCGGTGCTGGCAGTGTGGGGTCGAGTTTTTCCGTGCCGAATTCTTCGAGCAGCAGCAGTTGCTGAGTGTACGGCTGGGCCCCGAACAATGGGCTGGGCTTGCCATTGGTGGGGATTTTGAATGATGTTTGCTGGGCTGGCTGCAGCACGTTGTCGGTCGTTGGCGTGGTGCGGGTGCCGTACATGCCATTGGGCAGGGCGATGGCGCCCTGGTAGGTGGGTGGCATGGTCAGAATGGCATCCAGCGCGGCCTGGGGGTCAGCAGGCGGGTTGGTATAAGCCGAAGGATCCGTTGGAGGCGGATAGCTGACATCGTCAAGCGGTGCGGCGTTGACTGTGCCGAGGCTGATGTTGATCAGCATCACAGCGGCGATGCCCGGTTTGCTGAAACCGAGCGGTTTGAGGTCAGGCAGGCTTTTCATGGTGTTTCCCTCGGGGCGCGCCGATGTGGCTGACGTACGCAATGCGGTCGATGCAAGAGCTACGCCAATCACGAGGGAGTCTCGGAGGGTATGGGCGGTTGATTTGTATCAAAACATTGAAGACTTTTCTGTAGCGCCGAAGTGGGTGGCAATCCTCAAGTTCGGGGGCCTTGACCCACCCACTTCCCCCAATCACCTGCCACACCCCCATCACCCTTCGGACCGCAAGTGTCAGGCGCGGTATGATAGGCGGCCCTTGCCTTCCGGAGCCTGTCACCGCAATGCCCCTGATCAGCCACTTCAAGACCCCGTGCCCCGAGCACATCAATAGCCAGATCCTGCAGATGGTGGTCGACAACCTGACCGACATCAGCATGGTCGCGATCCCGCCCAGCAACCTGCTGTACAACCTCTATCAATACGCGATCGGCTATGAGGTGCACCTGTACCTGGAGGCGTTGAACGGTGAAAAAGGCATTGCCGTGGAGTTGATCGTTGCCACGGATGAAGACGATCCGCAGAAGGTGCTGGGCTTTGTGCTGTACCTGCCGGTGCAGGACGACCCCGAGGCGTGTGGCGTGGCGTACATGGCGGTACAGGCCGAGTATCGGCGCCAGGGTGTGGCCCGACGGATGCTGCGGGAAATGGTCGGCCGTTATCCCCATGCCGAGCTGACCTGCGCGGTGACCAAGGTGCCGTATTTCGAGGCGATGGGTTTTCAGGTGGTGGGCGTGCGTGCGACCCAGGTGTTGATGAACACCCGCGACCACAGCACCGGTGGCTTGATGGCGCTGCTGGACGTGGCGTCGATCTACAGCTCGCTGGAAGTGCGGCAGATTCATACCTACCTGCTGCAAAAGCACGGCAAGCGGGCCATGACCGACGCGGAAAAACAGCGCGACCGGCATCTGGACCAGTTGACGCACAAGGCCAATGAATGTGTGCGCGAGCGCTTGGGTGATGAGGCGGTACCGGCGTCTGGCCCCCGGTTGCGCCTGGTCTGACCCTGCGCGATTCAACACCCCCAAATCCCTTGTAGGAGCTGGCTTGCCAGCGAAGGCTGCCTCACGTCATGCGCTGTTGGCTGCAGACGCCTTCGCCGGCAAGCCGGCTCCTACAGGGATTGAGTTGTTCGCGAGATCCCCCCGTCAGCGCTTAAGCCAGCTTCACATTCATGGTAATCCGCGCCGTGAACACCTTCTTGCCCTCGGCATCGTGAATGTCCACCGGCACGATCTTGTCGCCCTCGGTGGTCCAGTCCACTGCATCCCCTTCGGCTACCGCCGTCACATCGCTCTTGGCCTTGGCCAGGTATTCCACGGTCATGCCCTTGGGAATCCAGCGGGCGCCGGCGGGAATGGACACGTCGGTCATCATCCCGGCGGCCAGCTCCGCGGCGTTGCACATCGCAATCGCATGCACCGTACCCAAATGATTGGTGATTTCCCGGGCAAACGGCACGTGCACGGTGGCCGAGCCTTTGCGCAAATCCTGGACCAGCGGGTTGATGGTGGAGAAGTAGGGCGCCACCTGGCAGGCCATTTTGCTGAACCCTTCTGGCCCTGCGCTGTTGAACATGCTGAGGAACTGACTCATTTTTTTGCCTCTTGAGGATGACGGTTTGCAGAATATTCTTCTTTAACAGAATAATGTTCTGTTACGGAACAGTATTCTGTCGAAGGGAAATCTGTCAACCTAGCGGCACCTGTTCGCTGGCAACCGTCAGCTTCCACCCATGATTTTTCCGGACTGTTTTTCAGCATGGATACCGCCGATCTGCTCGAACGCTGCTACCCCGGACGACGCGCCGAACTCAAGCGCGACATCTTCAGGAAGGCCCTGTGCCTGTTCAACGAACAGGGGATCGAGGCCACCACCATCGAAATGATCCGCGCCGAATGCGATACCAGTGTCGGCGCCATCTATCACCACTTCGGCAACAAGGAAGGTCTGGTGGCGGCGCTGTTCTTTACCGCCCTGGATGATCAGGCGCGTTTGCGCGACAGCTACCTGGCGGATGCACAAACCACCCAGGCGGGTGTGCACGCGCTGGTGCACAGCTATGTGGATTGGGTCGATAGCCAGCCGGACTGGGCGCGGTTCCAGTACCACGCGCGATTTGCCGTCACCAAGGGGCCGTTCAAGGACGAACTCGCCACCCGCAACAAGGCGCGCAACAAGCAGTTGCTGACATGGCTGGGCGCTCACGGCGATGAATTGGGTGACTTTCCGGCAGAGTTGATACTGTCGTTGATCATCGGCCAGGCAGACAGTTACTGCCGCGCCTGGTTATCGGGCCGGGTCAAGGGCAGCCCGAGGGCGTACCGGGACATGCTGGCGCAGGCGGCGTGGCGGTCGCTGTGCCAATGACGATTCACTGTAGGAGCTGGCTTGCCGGCGATCACGGCGGTCCATTCGACGTGGGTGTGACAGTCAGACCGCTATCGCTGGCAAGCCAGCTCCTACAGCGGGCGT
The DNA here is from genome assembly GCF_053628995.1 of Pseudomonas sp. AP3_22 TE3818. Lineage (NCBI taxonomy): Bacteria > Pseudomonadati > Pseudomonadota > Gammaproteobacteria > Pseudomonadales > Pseudomonadaceae > Pseudomonas > Pseudomonas sp. AP3_22 TE3818. The sequence goes on from NZ_JBRJHL010000001.1 coordinate 2,488,277, forward strand.
TGTGTTGGTTTTTCAGAGGCAAAAAAAGAGCCTCAAAGCTCTTTGATGGGGAGGAAGTAGAGCCCTTGAGGCTCAAGATGCGCATGAAACAGGCGGTGAGCTTGGTAGGGGTTCAGTTCACTCACCACCTACGCAGCGGCTTGCACAAGCAAGCGACTGCGTAAGTTCATCCTAAAAAGACCGAGTGTTTCACTCAAGTACCGCTAGTCGCATCCCCCGGCCAGCCGGCGCGGCGCAACGCCTTGAGCAGGGTTTCGGCATCCAGCCCCGGCACCGCATGCCCGTTGCCTTCGGCCGTTTCGGCGGCGAGCAGGGCATTGATGATGGCTTCTTCCACGGCTTCGGTGGCGGCCAGGAACAGCTCGCTGATGTGGTCGTTGTTGACCATGCTCAGGTTGTTTGTGGTCGGCGCTTTCTTGCTCTCGTACGCAGCCGGTGGCACGTGATCGTTACCGGTGGCGAAAGCGATGAAGATGTCGCCGCTGTGGTCTTCATTGCCGCCGCCGGTGCGGGCCAGGCCGAGGCTGGCACGCTGGGCCAGGCGCGTGCACTGGTGCGGCAGCAGCGGCGCATCGGTGGCCAGGCAGACCACGATCGAGCCCATGCCCGGATGGGGTAGCGAGGCCTTGAGGAACGGCGAATCGACCTGTTCCATGTAGCGCCCGACCGGATACCCGTCGACGCGCAGTTCATGGCGGATGCCATGGTTGGCCTGGACAATCGCCCCCACTGTCCAGCCGCCCTGGGCGCTGTTCAAGCGTCGCGACGCGGTGCCGATGCCGCCCTTGAATTCGTGGCAGATCATGCCGCTGCCGCCGCCGACATTGCCTTCGGCCACCCGGCCACCGACCGCCGAGCGCACGGCTTGGGCTACGTGTTCAGGCTTCACGTGAAAGCCGTTGATGTCATTGAGCAAGCCGTCGAAGGTTTCCAGCACCACCGGCATGTTCCAGTAGAGGCGCCCGTCATCGGCCTGCTGCTCGCGGTCGACCACGATCAGCGCATCGCGCACCACGCCCAGGCTGTGGGTGTTGGTGAAGGCGATGGGGCTGGTCAGCAAGCCCGCTTCGCGTATCCACTCCAGCCCCGTGGCATCGCCATTGCCGTTGAGTACATGCACGCCGGCAAAGCACGGTTGCTGGCTGGTGGAACCGGCGCGTGGTTCGATGACGGTGACGCCGGTGAGGATGTCGCGGCCGTTGGCCGTGCGTCCTCGTACATCACAGTGGCCGACTCGCACGCCGGGGACGTCGGTGATGGCATTGAGCGGGCCGGGTTGCAGTTGGCCGAACGGGATGTTCAGGTCGCGGGCGCGTGGTTTCATGGGTTTTCTCATCTTCGATTCGTGGCAGAAAAGGTGGATTGCACCTGTAGGAGCGGGCTTGCCCGCGATGGCGTCATGTCAGCCAACATCAATGTTGAATGTGATGGCCCCATCGCTGGCAAGCCAGCTCCCACAGGGTTTTGTGGTGTCTGTGTTATTGGCCGTTCTTGACCTTGCTCCAGATTCGAGTGCGCACGCGCTCGGTCGCCGGCGGCAGGGGCTGGAGGGTGAACAGGGTGGCCATGGCTTCGGCTGACGGGTAGACGGCCGGGTTGTTGCGGGTCGCTTCGGCCACCAGCGTGGTCGCGCTGCGGTTGCCGTTGGGGTAGTTGAGGTGGTCGCTGACCGGGGCGATGACCTCGGGACGCATCAGGTAGTCGATGAAGGCCATCCCTTGTTCCGGGTGCGGGGCGTCCTTGAGCAGCACCAGGGTGTCGAACCACACCGGCGCGCCTTCCTTGGGCAGGCTGTAGGCGATCTTCACGCCGTTGCCGGCCTGCTCGGCGGTGGTCTTGGCTTCGAGCATGGCGCCGGACCAGCCGACCGCCACGCAGATGTTGCCGTTGGACAGGTCGCTGATGAACTTCGACGAGTTGAAGTAGGCAATGTGCGGCCGCAGCTTGAGCAGCAGCGCTTCGGCTTTCTTGTAGTCTTCTGGGTTGGTGCTGTTGGGCGGCAGACCGAGGTAGTGCAGGGCGACCGGCAGCATCTCCGACGGCGAGTCGAGCATGGCCACGCCGCACTCGCCGAGTTTGGCCAGGTTCTCCTCCTTGAACACCAGGTCCCAGGAATCCACCGGCGCCTTGTCGCCCAGAACCGCGCGCACTTTGTCGATGTTGTAGCCGATGCCGTTGGTGCCCCAGAGATACGGCACGGCGTACTGGTTGCCCGGATCGTTGCTGGCCAGTTTCGCCAGCAGATCGGTGTCCATGTTCTTGAAGTCCGGCATCTGCGCCCGGGGCAGTGGGGCGAGGGCGCCGGCCTTGATCAGGGTGGGCAGACTGAAGTTGCTGGCCACCACCACGTCGTAGCCGCTGCGGCTGGTGAGCAGCTTGCCTTCGAGCACTTCGGCGCTGTCGAAGGTGTCGTAGACCGGCGCGATCCCGGTATCACGCTTGAAGTCCTGCAGGGTCGTGGGGCCGATGTAGTCGTACCAGTTGTACACGTGCACGGTCGGGGCTTCGACGGCTTGCGCCGACAGCGACACCGCCAGACAGGCGCCAAACCCCAGATTGAAATACAAGCGGTGACGACTCATGATGCGGCACTCCTGGCCTGTTGCGGCCGGTGGTAATCAGGAGTTTGCAGCGTATCGACCGGGGTGGCCTTCACCCATTCCCATCATGGGTTACTCAAAAGGGGTAGTGCGTGGACGCGTTGTTGAAAGAGTTGCCGGTGCACCAGGGGCTGGCGCGGGTCTTCACGACGGTGGGGCGGGACGGTTTCTGGCGGGCGCTGGTCGATACCCTGCGGCTGCTGGTGCCGCTGGACAACGCCTTGGTGGCGCTGATGCGCCCGGGCCACGTGCCGCGCCTGCTGATTGATTTCGATGCCAAGGGCAACAGTGCCGAGCAGGAAGAACTGGCGGACTACCGCGCCGGCATGTACCTGCTCGATCCGTTCTATCAAGCCGTTTGCGCCGGCATCGCCGACGGCTTGCACAGCCTCGAATCGGTGGCCCCCGACCAGTTCCAGCACAGCGAGTACTACCTGAGTTATTTCAGCACCGTGGTCGGTGGCGACGAGTTGCAATTCATGGTCAACCTCGACGGTGCCGTGCTCGGCCTGTCCCTTGGGCGTTCGACGCGCTTTGGCCTTGAGGATCAGGGGCGCCTGCTGAGCGTGCGGGACTGGGTGCTGTCCGCGATGCGCCGACACCTGGATTTGCTGCCCCCGGAAGGGCCGGTCGCCGAACCGCCGGCCGGCGATCTGGCGACCTTGCTCGATCGCTTCGACGCCCGCCTGACCGTGCGGGAAATCGAAACCGCGCGCCTGATTCTCCAGGGCTTCTCCAGCAAGGCCATCGCCCAGCAAATGGGCATCTCCCCGGAGACGGTGAAAGTGCACCGGCGCAACCTCTATCACAAGCTCAACGTGAACGGGCATGGCGAGTTGTTTGCGCTGGTGTTGCAGCCGCGTTGAATCGTCATCCAGCCTGCGGTTGCCAATGCGCCTTGAGGTATTCGATGAACACCTTCACCTTGCGCGTGTTGCGCCGGTGGGCCAGGTACAGCACGTAGATCCACGGCCCGAACGCACTGGGTTCGCGCCAGTACTGCGGCATCAACTCGACCAGTTCGCCACGCGCCAGATAGGGTGCGACACTCCATTGCGGGATGAACTGCAAGCCCTGTCCATCGAGCAGGCAGGCCAGGAGAAAATCAAAGTTGTCACTGGCCACCCGCGGCGTCGGTTGTGTCAGCCGAATCCGTTGTTCGCCTTGCTTGACCCACCAGAAGTGCCGGTTGAGCAGCGGGTGGCGGAAGATCAGCCAGTCGTGCTGCTGATAATTGTCCAGTGACACATCTTCGCCTTTGCGGGCCAGATAAGCCGGGCTGGCGCACAGCAACATCTGATTTTCCACCAACGGCTGCGCGATCACGCCAGGCAGGTCGATGGGGCCGTCGCGCAGGGCGAGGTCGTAGCCACCGTCCACCGGGTCTTCGAAGTTATCGCTCAGGTCCACTTCCAGTTTGACCTGCGGATGCGCAGTCAAAAAACGACAGCACACCTGATTGAGAAACGCCGGCGCGAAGGAGGGCGGGGCGGTGATCCGCAGGTCGCCGCGCAGCTCATGCTGCAACTGCTCCACGTCCTCGGTGGCCAGTTGCAGTTGCATCAGCGCCTGGCGTGCGCCTTCCAGGTAGATGCGACCGGCTTCGGTCAGCGCCATGCGCCGGGTGGTGCGGTCGAACAGGCGCGTGCCGAGTTCTTCCTCCAGTTGGGCCACGGCCTTGGTCAGGGCGGACGGGGTCTTGCCGAGCAGGTCGGCGGCGCGGCTGAAATTACCCTGTTCGGCGGTGGCGACGAACATGGTCAGGGCACTCATTTTATCCATTTATCTATTCCTGATAGGCACAGAAGTTGTGCGGGAGCAGGCATTCAGTTCTCGATTCGGCTTGGATAGTCTTGGCTACAGCCCAACAAAAATAAAGAGCCATCCAATGAAACCGATTCTGACCCTGGCCGCGTCACTTGTTCTGGCCTGTTCCTCAATGGAAAGTATGGCCGCTGTCGATCTCATCCTGCACAACGCCAGGGTGTACACCGCCGAACCTGGCCAGCCCTTGCAGCAGGCCATCGCGGTCGAAAACGGCAAGGTCTCGGCGGTGGGTTCCGATGCCCAGGTGCTGCGGCTCAAACAGCCGGGCACGCGCATCGTCGACCTGGGCGGCAAGGTGCTGATGCCAGGGTTTATCGACTCGCACTCACACACGGTGAAGGGCGGCCTGCAATTGCGTCAGGCCAATCTGGACGGCGAGTTGCTGGCGCTCGACGAGCTGGAAAAGCGCCTGCGTCAGTGGCGCGAAGACGGCAAGGCCAAACGCGGTGACCTCCTCAGCGTCGGCGGTTTGCCCTCGACTTATTGGAGCCAGGTCGAGGCGCTTGAGCAGCGCTTCAATCAGGGCGAATGGGCGGATACGCCGATTCTTTTTCTGGGCTGGGACCTGCACACGGGGTGGGCCAACCGGGCGATGCTCCAGCGTGCCGGTGTGGATGCCGCGCGGGTCAAGGCGTTGAAGGACGAAGAGCAGGCCACGATCGGGCATCACGACGATGGACGGCCCAATGGCTTCCTGGTCGACGCCGGACTGTACCCGGTGCAGGCCCTGCTGCCACCGCCGACCACCGAGGAGTTGATGGCGGGCGCGCGTGCAGCGCTCGACTATTACAAAAGCCTGGGCATCACCGGTTGGATGGACCCCATCGCCAATGAAATTCCCGGCGGCGATGTGAACAATCAATCGCTGGGGGTGTTGCCGATCTACAAGGCGCTGGCCGAACGCGGCGAGCTGACCGCGCATGTCGCCGCACTGCTGATGGCCGATTCGAAAGCCACACCGGCGGATCTCGATGAACTGGACAAGGTCCGCCAGCAGTTCCTCGGCGTGCCCAACCTGACCCTGCCGGGGATCAAGGTGTTTGCCGACGGTGTGGCGGAAGTCCCGGCGCAAAGCGCCGCCATGCTGGAGCCCTACAAGAACTCGAAAAAATCCGGCGAATTGCTGATCGATCCGGCGCACTTCGGCGAACTGGTCAGCGCTGCCGACGCCCGTGGCTGGCTGGTGCACATCCACGCGATTGGCGACCGCGCGGTGCGTGAATCGCTCAACGGCATCGAACAGGCGCGCAAGGATCGACAAAGCGGGATTCCCCACTCCATCACGCACCTGCAAATGGTCAACCCGAAGGAATTCGCCCGGTTCAAACCCCTCAACGTGATTGCCTCGATGCAGCTGTATTGGGCCATGGCCGATGAGTCGAGCATGGACCTGGTCAAGCCCTATGTCAGCGCCATGGCCTTCCTGTATTCGTACCCGGCCCGCTCGCTGCTCAAGCACGGCGCGACCATTGCCGGCGCCAGCGACTGGCCGATCACCACGCCGGATCCGTGGAAGGCGATCTACCAGGCAGTCAGCCGCACCGGCCCGAAAGGCGTGCTCAACGCCGCCGAAGACATCGATCGCCAGACCATGTTCCAGGCCTACACCCTCAACGCCGCCCGCACCCTGCGCCTTGAAGAACAGATCGGTTCGCTCAAGCCGGGCAAACAGGCCGACATGATCGTCCTCGACCGGGATGTCTTCACCGTCAAGCCCGAGGCCCTGCGCGATACCCGGGTGCTGCAGACCTTCTTCGCCGGCCGCGAAATCTACACCCGCAATCCCTAACGCCGGGACCTGTAGGAGCCGGCTTGCCGGCGATGACGGCAGATCAATCAACACCGATGTTTCCTGCCAAATCCTTATCGCCGGCAAGCCGGCTCCTACAGAGACCTGGTGCTCTCAAACATCATCAACGTAAAAAGGAACCCTTCCGTGAAACTGCATTGCTTCGTCACCGACACCCACAACCCACAGATCCGAGGCCAGCAAATCGGCGAAACCTGGGCGGCGCAAATCGGCCAGACGGTGGCGCTCTATCTCGACTTTTTCAATCAGGTGGGCGTGGCGCCCGAGCAGGTGCGCGCCCTGGGCGAAGCCAGCCTGCAAGCACTCACCGACTGGAGCCCGAGCCTGGCCCAGGAACTGCAAGCCACGGCAGAAGGCGCCGGGATTCCCCTGTGGCAACTGGCGAGCCTGAACGCCCGCACGGAAATCCTCGCGGTGATGCCTGCCTCGCTTGAGGGCGAATGCTCGACAGCGGTCTTCGCGCCGGTGGGGGCCGATTCACCCAAGACCATCCAGACCTGGGACTGGCACGATTCGCTGGTGCCCCACGGCATGCTGCTGCAACTGACAAACCGTTGCGGCATGACCGTCAAGCTGTTCACCGAGTTCGGCATGCTGGGCAAGATCGGCGTGAACAGCGCCGGCCTCGGGCTGCACTTCAACATCCTCCACCACGCCAGCGACAACGCGGTAGCCGGCGTGCCGGTGCACGCCGTTGCCCGACGGATCCTGGAGGAGGCGACCAGCGTTGAAGAGGCCATTGCCCTGGCGCGGTCGGCACGGGTCAGTGCGTCGACCGTCCTGACCGTATTCTCGAGCCGTGATACGGCGCCACGGGCGGCGAGCATTGAAATGTCCGCCGCGGGCACCGCCGTGGTCCTGCCCGGCGAAGACGGCTGGATCACCCACACCAATCACTTCCTTGACCCGGTGCTGAGCATTGGCGAGCGAACGCCGGATGCATCGACCACCTACGCACGCCTGGCCCATGTCAACGCGGCCCGGGTCGAGATGATCCATGGCGACTTGAATCGCCGGGCCGCGGCCATGTGCGGTGACGCCGGGGACGAGGCGCCGATCTGTTTCCATCCGGACCTGAGCATGCCGGCCACCGAGCGCTGGGAAACCCTGCTGACCCTCGGCATCGACAGCGAAAACGGGATCCTCGAATACGCCGCCGGCAATCCGATGCTGCTGGCCCGCGACGGCTTCCAGCGCTTCTGAAACGACGTCCTCCATAACAACAAAAAGAGCACTCGATATGGCTAGTTACGGTCATTCCCCGGCGGGTTCGCAATCCGCCCTCAGAACCTTCTTCGTCTCCGGCATGGGCACCGCGCTGGAGTTCTATGACTTTGTCATCTACGGCACGGCGGCGGCGCTGGTGTTTCCCAAGGTGTTCTTCCCGCAGATGGACCCGCTCACCGCCACGCTGTTTGCCTTCGGCGCCTTTGGTGCGGGCTTTTTTGCCCGACCATTGGGCGGCATGGTGTTCGGGCATTACGGCGACAGGATCGGCCGGCAGAAAATGCTGGTGATCACCCTGTTGCTGATGGGCTTGAGTACCTTGCTGATTGGCTGCCTGCCGGGCTATTCGTCGATAGGCCTGGCCGCGCCGGCACTGCTGGTGTTGCTGCGGTTGATACAAGGCTTCGCCGCCGGTGGTGAGTGGGGCGGGGCGGCGCTGTTCGGCATCGAGTCGGCGCCGCCCGGACGGCGAGGGTTGTGGGGCAGTTTCACCAGCATGGGCATCGGCATCGGCGGGATCCTCGGCGCGGCAGTGTTCGGCATTGTCAGCGTCGCCTCCAACGATAATCTCGCTGATTTCGCCTGGCGCATTCCCTTCTGGCTGGGCGGTGTGCTGGTGTTGATCGGGCTCTATGCGCGGCTGCAAAAACCGCTTGAACAGCGCGTCGAACACAAGACGCCGGTGCGTATGCCACTGATCGCGGCACTGCGGGCGCGGCCGAAAGAAATGCTGCTGTGCACGGGGATCGCGTTTGGCTACGTGACCATTGCCTACATCGGCAGCACGTTCTTTTTGTCGTACGCCACGCAGATCGGTTACGGCAGCACCGATGCACTGATCTTCGATTTTTCGCTGTCGGTGGCCATCGTGGTGACCGCGCCACTGTTTGCCCTGCTGTCCGACCGGATCGGCCGCCGCAAAGTGATGGTGCTGGGGGCGATCATCATGGCGCTGGGGTTCTTCGGGTTCTTTGCGCTGGTCGGTCTGAAAAGCCTGCTGATTTCGACCCTGGCGTATATCGCCGTCGGTGCCTTCATGGGCGCCACACAAGGACCTATCCCGGCGTTCCTGGCCGAGCAATTCCCCAGGGACATGCGCTATTCGGGCATGTCCGCCGCCTACCAGATCGGCGCGGCACTGGGCGGGGGAACCGCGTCGAGCGTAGCCACGGCGATCCTGATTGCCACCGATCACAATCCGCTCGGTGTGGCCGTGTATGGCTCGCTGGCGTTGGCCATTGTCGCGGTCTGCTCGTTGTTCCTCAAGGAAACCGCGCATTTGAGCATGGCGCAGATCGATGAGGACAGTGGGGCGTCGGTGCCGCGTGGCGTGCAGATAAAATTGGGCTAAGCAGCGTCCGTAGGAGCCGGCTCGCTGGCGATGGTGGTGAGTGCAATGACGTCATCGCTGGCAAGCCAGCTCCTACAGGGGAAATCGCCGACCTGTTACTTCTTACAGTATCGGCCCGCGCAAAAAAGGCTCACGCTGTTCACGATCCGAGCGAAGGACCGACGATGCCGTGAACGCTCACCCACACGCTGCGACACCGACGCTCTCAGTCATCGATCCGCGCGCCCTGGCGATTCGCGGCGTGGGTTACTGCCGGCATCCCGACAGCGCCGGGATTGATCCACGCATCACCCGGCAACGCTTCGACGCGGCAGGTCACTTGATCGAGTCCTGGGACCCACGGTTGTTGGGCACCTCGAAGCCGAACCTGACCACGGTCTACGGCTTGAGTGGTCAACCGTTACTGACGGACAGCGTCGATGGCGGATGGCAGTTGAGCTTGCCGGATCAGGCGGGTTCGCCTTGTTCGTTCTGGGATGCTCGCGGCAGCCAGCGTCACACCCGGTTCGACGAACAACAGCGGCCGATCACCGTTACCGAACAGGCTGCGGGAGAACTGCCATGCGTGGTCGAGCGCTTCACCTACGGAGATTGCGGTCCTGCTTATGCCGAGCACAACCAGGGCGGTCAACTGATCCGTCATGACGATCCGGCCGGCAGTCAGATTTATCCCGAGTATGGAATGGCCGCTGGGGTGTTGCGGGAAGAGCGGCGCTTTCTTGCCGAGCTTGAAACGCCGGACTGGCCTCTCGAACCCGAGGCCCGCGATGAGTTGCTGGAACCCCAGTCGTTCATCACCTGCCACACCTTCAATCCCACGGGCGAATTACGGCAGCAGACCGACGCCATGGGCAATCTCCGCACTTTCGGTTACGACCTCGCGGGCAAACCGGATGAAGCCTGGCTGCAAGTGGCCGGGGAGGGGAAACCACCGCAACGACTGGTCAGCGCTATTCGCTACAACGCTCTCGATCAGGTCGAACGCGAAACCGCCGGCAATGGCGTGGTAACCCGTGTCGAATACGCGGCGGATGACGGTCGCTTGCTCCGGTTGCAGGCCGCGCTCGGCAGTCAAAAGCCGTTGCAGGATCTGAACTATGTCTACGACCCGGTGGGCAACATCGTCGAGCTGCAAGACCTGGCCCAACCGGTGACCCATTTCAACAACCAGCGCATCGAACCGATCAACCGCTACCGCTACGACAGCCTGTACCAACTGGTCGAAGCCCAGGGCTGGGAGGTCAGCCAGCCGAGCCATGGTCCGGCACTGCCGGCGCTGTTGCCCACACCGCTGGACCCCCACCAGCGGCGCAATTACACCCAGCAATTTGAATACGACCGGGGTGGCAACCTGATCACCCGTCAGCACAGCGGCGCACCGGGATTCTCGATGTTCACCTCGGCGCGGAGTAATCGAAGTCTGGCGCAACGTGAAGACGGCTCGCTGCCAGGCGAGCCTGAAATCGCTTTGGGTTTCGATGCCTGTGGTAATCAACGGGAACTGCAACGCGGGCAAGTCATGCTCTGGGACAGTCGCAATCAAATGCACCAAGTAACCTTGGTAAAACGCGAAACCGGGCCTGACGACTACGAATGCTACCGCTACGATCGCCCCGGCCATCGCTTGCGCAAAATGGGATTCGCCCAAAGCAGCGGCCGCACCCTGCGCAGCGAGGTCCGTTACCTCCCCGGTCTGGAAATCCACCGTCAGGCCGATGGTGAAGAACATCACGTCATCAGCGTCGAAGTCGGGCGCAGCAACGTGCGGGCGCTGCACTGGCCCCAGGGTACGCACAGTGACCAACTGCGTTACAGCCTCGGCGATCACCTCGGCTCCAGCACGCTGGAAATGGATGATGAGGCGGGTGTGCTGACCCAGGAGCACTATTACCCCTTTGGTGGCACGGCGTGCTGGGCGGGGAAAAGTGCGTTGGTGGGGAAGTACAAGACCCTTCGATATTCGGGCAAGGAGCGGGATGCGACGGGGCTTTATTACTATGGCTACCGGTATTACGCCCCGTGGTTGCAGCGATGGATTTGTCCCGATCCTGCGGGGGAAGTGGAGGGACTCAATCGTTATGCGATGGTGGGTAATAACCCGATCAATTTTTTTGACAGGTTTGGTTTGGCGGGACAGCAAACTTCAGGCACAAGGCTGTTGTTTCAGACCGCCGTCTTGACCTTGTTTATGGCTGTTGTTGGATATGGATTGGGTTGGTTAGCAGGTCATGGTGGCGAAGGTGCAATGGGTGGCGCCCTGGTGGGTGGCGCTATGGCGGGATCGGATCTATGGCGCGCCTACCAGCGTCCGAAGGCAATTGCTAAACAAAAGGAAATGTGGACAAGACAATATGACGAGAGAGTGAGAAACCGAATTATGGAGCGCTCTGCAAGTTTAGGTCTGACTGCAGACGAAACGGAAAGATATCTGAAATTCGTGAGTGGCTGGGCCACAACTCATAGAGATGTAACGTTTTCAGTTAAAAGCACAGACGCAGGGGTCTATGCATATGTAGGGCCTTTAGAAAAAAAGAACGAGGCGCAAAGCGTGCTTGGCTCAGACAGAAATCCTGTAAAAGGGCTCAAACGACTGGGCTTCAGTGTGCAGTTAATTCGGAGTCCTGAAAGGGAGCAATCATCTGCATCCCCGCAAAGTGGTCAGTCTGCTCAATTTGACGTAGGCAGCCCTGTATCAGTCGTTAACCAACGTCGACGAGCTCAAACTTCAAGTACGGTTACGATGCCGTCACAGGCGCAGCAAACAGCTACTGAATCGGTTAAACATCTGGTAATCGATACGCAAGAAGTAGATGAAATCCTGGAAAACCCGTCTGACCCCAGTCACAAGAGTGTTTTTTCAGCGATCAACCGTTTGCGTGAAGGGCGCATGGCGGCGGTCCACTGGCATCGGCATCAGGATGGTTTGTGGTCTGTGGATCTGAGCGGTTTTTCCGGAAGTACTGGACGGGGAGCACAGCGCCTTATGTTGAGTCACCAAGGTGGTGCTCGCTACAAGGTTGAGAGGATATTTAATCCGCATTAGCCGTGTGCCGGTTTTGAACCGTTAGCCTTCCAGTTTGAACACCAACGCCTTCAACCCACACTCAACATCGGCATCCGGAAACTCCGGCGGATTCTCCAGCCGCTGCTCGAACCGCAAGCTCGGCGCCTCACGAGTCACGCCATCGATCAGGAAGTCGGCGCCAAATGCCGGGTCGTTCATGCAGGCCAACACCGTGCCTTCAGGGCTGAGCAATTCTGGCAGGCGACGCAGCACCCGCTGGTAATCCTTGGTCAGCAAGAAACTGCCTTTCTGGAACGACGGCGGGTCGATGATCACCAGGTCGTACGGGCCTTTGCCGATCACCTTGCCCCAGGACTTGAACAGGTCATGGCCGAGGAACGTGACCTTGCCCAGGTCGTGGCCGTTGAGCCGGTGGTTGTCGCGGCCACGGCTCAGGGCCGGGCTCGACATGTCGAGGTTGACCACGTGGCTCGCGCCGCCTTCGATGGCCGCCACCGAGAAGCCGCAGGTATAGGCGAACAGGTTCAGCACTCGCTTGCCCTGTGCATTGGCGCGGACCCAGTCGCGGCCGTAGCGCATGTCGAGGAACAGCCCGGTGTTCTGCTTGCGGCCCAGGTCGACCCGGTACTTCAGGCCACCCTCGGTGATGGTCATTTCTTCGATGACTTCGCCCAGCAGCCATTCGGTGGTGCTTTGCAGCAGGTAGCGATGTTGCAGCAACAGCGTATGGGCGCCGGATTGTGCCCACTGATCAGACTGGGTGAGTGCCATCAGCACCTGCTTCAGGTCTTCCAGTTGCCCGGCCTCAGGCTCTTTGAACAACGCCACCAGCACCACGCCCTGCAACCAGTCCACGGTCACTTGTTCCAGCCCCGGCCAGCAGCGACCACGGCCGTGGAACAGGCGACGGGTTTCGGCGGGGGCGGCTGCCAAGGCGGTCAGCAGGTGGTCGTGAAGGGTGGAGAGGGCGTCTGCGTTCATGGGTCTGGGTCGGCAATTTGCGGGGGCGGCATTTAACCATAATTGCACAACCGACGGACCACCACAGAACCCTGTGGGAGCGGGCTTGCCCGCGAAAGCGGTGTGTCAGTCAATGTAGATGTTGAAGCTGACGGCCTCTTCGCGGGCAAGCCCGCTCCCACAGGTTCTGCGACAGGTTATTGAGTACGAGTTATCACGTTTAATTTAACTTTACGTGAGGATTTGGCGATCTTCCGGCTCCCATACTCGGCCCCAACGAACAACAACACACGGGAGCCGGACATGTCGCAGTCAACTGCTTCACCCAAGGCCAGTCATCCACGCTGGCTACGCCTGACCCACTGGCTCAACGCCCTGGCGGTGCTGGTGATGGTCACCAGCGGCTGGCGCATCTACAACGCCTCGCCCCTCTACGAATTCAGTTTTCCCACGTCGATCACCCTCGGCGGCTGGCTCGGTGGCGCGCTGCAGTGGCATTTCGCGGCGATGTGGTTCCTGGCGATCAACGGCCTGATTTACCTGGCCTTCAACCTGTTCAGCGGGCGCCTGAAGCGGCGCTTCTTTCCAGTGTCGCCCAAAGGCGTGCTGCATGACCTGTGGGCCGCCTTGCGCGGAAAACTCGGACACGCCGACCTCAGTCATTACAACCAGGTGCAACGCGTCGCCTACCTGTTCGTGATGGTCGACATCACGCTGCTGGTGCTCTCCGGGCTGGTGTTGTGGAAGTCGGTGCAGTTTCCGCTGCTGCGTGAATTGATGTTCGGTTACGAAGGCGCACGCCGTGTGCATTTCTTCGCCATGGCGCTGTTGGTGGCTTTCGTGGCGGTCCATCTGCTGATGGTCGCGCTGGTGCCGAAAACGTTGTTGGCCATGATCGTCGGCCGCAAGGAGCAAGCATGAAAAAGCGTATTCAGATCCCCGGGCTGGACGAATCCTCGATCCTCACCGACGCCCGCAAGATCCTCGCCCCGCAAATCGAAGACCGCTCGCGCCGTTCGTTCCTGCTGCGCGGCCTGACCCTCGGCGGCGTGGCCATGTTGTCCGGTTGCAACATCACCGACAACGAAAGCGTCGACACCGCGCTGTCCTCCATGTCGCGCTTCAACGACCGGGTACAGGGCTGGCTGTTCAACCCCAACGCCATGGCGCCGACCTATCCCGCATCGATGATCACCCGGCCGTTTCCCTTCAATGCCTTCTACGGCATCGACGAGGCACCGACAGTGGAGGAGGACAGCTATCGCCTGGAGGTCAGCGGCCTGGTTGCCGACAAGCGCAGCTGGCGCCTCGAAGAGCTGCGTGGCATGGCCCAGACCGAACAGATTACCCGGCACATTTGCGTCGAAGGCTGGAGCGCGATCGGACGGTGGGGCGGTGTGCGCTTCAGCGATTTCCTCAAGCGCATCGGCGCCGACACCGACGCCAAATACGTCGGCTTCAAATGCGCCGACGACTACTACACCAGTATCGACATGGCCACTGCGCTGCACGCGCAAACCTTGTTGGCGCTGACCTGGGACGGCGCGGTGCTGCCGCGCGAATACGGCTTCCCGATGAAGCTGCGCATGCCGACCAAGCTTGGCTACAAGAACCCCAAACACATTCAGGCGATTTTCGTCAGCAACACCTACAGCGGCGGCTACTGGGAAGACCAGGGCTACAACTGGTTCGGTGGCAGCTGACGGATGCCTGGCCATTTCACACCTCCACACCCCACGCTCCAAGGAGTTTCATCATGAAAAAACTGACCACCGTTGTACTGTCCATGTGCCTGGCTGTTGGCGCCGCCTCTGTGTTCGCAGCTGACACGATGAGCAACGACAGCATGAGCAAGGACTCGATGTCCAAGGATGCGATGAAGAAGACCGATTCGATGTCCAAGGACGCCATGAAAAAAGGCGATTCGATGTCCAAGGACACCATGAAAAAAGGCGATGCGATGTCCAAGGACGCGATGAAAAAAGGCGACTCCATGTCCAAGGACGCCATGAGCAAAGATGCGATGAAAAAGGACGCCATGTCGCAGTAATCCCAAGCAACCTCGGACCCTGTGGGAGCGGGCTTGCCCGCGAAGACGTAGTGTCAGTCGCTATCAATGTTGACTGGACTGCCGCCTTCGCGGGCAAGCCCGCTCCCATAGGTTTTTTGTATGAGTCGCAAGGGTATGACTTGAAGTCATATCCCCATGAGTTTTAATGGTTACAGCCCCGTCAACCCCCGGTGTTAAAAAATCGCAAACCAGCTCATCAACAACAAAAAAGAGCGTTTGCAACCATGACTCATCATCACTGCCGCGTCTTCGCCAGCGATCTGCTGCGCTCTTCGAACCCAGACATCTGCCACGCCAGGCCTCGTGCTTGCGTGCGCTGCTGATCAACCAAAACTCCCTGAAGAGTAACGACTCATGAAAGAACTCGACCTGTACATCGGTGAAGGCTTCGAAGGCCCTGGCGTGAACGCCGCACACATCAACATCCTGATCGGCCCGCGCAACGGCCCGGCAGGGCAGGCGTTCGCCAATAGCCTGGCGTCGCCAAGCCAGGGTCACTGCCCGTTCATGGTGATCGCCCAGCCGAACATCCCGGTCAAGCCGATGACCCTGTATGTGAACAAGGCCGCGATCGGCAGCGACCTGCACGGCAATGCGACCTGGGGCGCGTCCCAGGCCGGTATCGCCAAGGCCGTTCTGGAAGCGCTGCTCGACGGCACCCTGCCGCCGGAAGCCGAGGACGAGTGGGCCATCGTGACCGCCAACTGGGTCAACCCGGCCTGCGACAACCTCGATGCGGTGTACCTGAACAACTACAACGCCTGCCGCACCGCGATCCGTGCCGCCCTCACCGGCAAGCCGGAAACCGCTCAGCTCAAGGATGTGGTCGATCACATCAGCAACCCTTTCTACACGCCAAAAGCCTGAGGTCCGCGCCATGCAATACATTCGTTTGGGCAACTCCGGCCTCGAAGTCTCCCGCCTGTGCCTGGGCACCATGAACATGGGCACCCCGGACTGGAAACCGTGGATCTTCGATGAGAAGAAAAGCGAACCGATCGTCAAGCACGCGCTGGACAACGGCGTGAACTTCATCGACCTGGCGGACTTCTATTCCGCCGGGGTCGGCGAAGAAGTGGTGGGGCGCATCGTCAAGCGCCTGGCCCGGCGCGAAGACCTGGTGATCACCACCAAGGTCGGCTACGGCACTCGCAGCGGTATCAACGCCAGCGGCCACTCGCGCAAGCACATCATGGACAGCATCGATGCTTCGCTCAAACGCCTGGACATGGATTATGTCGACGTCTTCATGCTGCACTACTTCGACGTCAACACCCCGGTCGAAGAAACCATGAGCGCGATGAATGACATCGTGCGTTCCGGCAAGGCCCGCTACATCGGTGTGTCGACCATGCTCACCGGGCAACTGGCGAAAATCCTCATGGCCTGCGAGCGCAATGGCTGGGTCAAGCCGATCAACATGCAGCTGCAATTGAACTGCGCCTACCGTGAAGAAGAGCGCGAGATGATCCCGTTCTGCCGCGACCAGGGCCTCGGTGTGTCGGTGTTCAGCCCGTTGGCCCGTGGCCTGTTGACCGGCGATGCGCAGTCGACCCGCAACCAGACGGACTTCTTCACCCAGCAGATGTACAGCGACGAAGCCTCGTTCGAAATCGCCCATTCGGTGCAACGTGTAGCCCGTGCCCGTGGCGTGTCCAACGCGCAGATCGCCCAGGCGTGGGTGGCCAACCACCCGGGCGTGGATTGCATGTTGGTCGGCGCCGACACCACCGAGCAGTTCGACAGTGCCCTGGCGGCCCTGGAGACCAGGCTCGACGCCGAAGAACTGCATGAACTGGAGCGCAACTACACGCCGTGCGACGTGATCAACGATTACACCGCCGGCAAGCGCATCCTGCGTACCGCCCGTCCGGGGCTGGAGCGCTTCAACCTGACCGAGGCCGTGGCATGAGCGCGTTGATTCGTCACGGCAATTTCATCGATGGCCAATGGTCCAGCGGCGGGCAGACTTATCCGGTGCTGAACCCGGCCAACGGCGAGCTGATCGCCGAGGTGCAAAAGGCCGGCGCTGAAGAGACCCGGTTGGCCATCGAGGCGGCCAACCGCGCCTTGCCGGCGTGGCGCAAGCTGACCGCCAAGGAACGCAGCCAGCGCCTCAAGCGCTGGAGCGACTTGATGCTGGGCAACCAGAAGGATCTGGCCACGCTGCTCAGCCGCGAACAAGGCAAGCCGTTGGCGGAAGCGATGGGCGAAGTGGTGTATGCCGCGAGCTTCCTGGAGTGGTTCGCTGAAGAAGCCAAGCGTGCCTATGGCGACGTGATCCCGAGCCACAAGGCCGATGCGCGGATCATCGTGGTCAAGGAAGCCATAGGCGTCGTCGCGGCGATCACCCCGTGGAATTTCCCCCTGGCCATGGTCACCCGCAAGGTCGGTCCGGCGCTGGCCGCCGGTTGCACCATGATCCTCAAGCCCTCGGAAGAAACCCCGCTGTCGGCCTTCGCCCTGGCGGTGCTGGCCGAGCAGGCCGGGATTCCGGCCGGTGTGTTCAATATCGTTTCCGGTGATGCCGTGGCGATCGGTGGCGCGCTGCAAGCGTCGAACATCGTGCGCAAGCTGTCGTTCACCGGCTCGACCCGCACCGGCAAATTGCTGATGCGCCAGGCCGCCGACACCCTGAAAAAAGTTTCGCTGGAACTGGGTGGCAACGCACCGTTCATTGTGTTCGACGACGCCGATCTGGACGCGGCGGTCAAAGGCGCGATGGCTTCGAAATTCCGCAATACCGGGCAGACCTGCGTTTGCGTGAACCGCTTCTTCATTCAGGACGGTGTGTACGAAGCCTTCACCGGCAAACTCGCCGAAGCCGTTGCAGCCATGCGCGTCGGCAGTGCATTGGACGGTGAAACCGAACAAGGCCCGCTGATCAATGGTGCCGCACTGGCCAAGGTCGAGCTGCACGTGAGCGATGCGGTGGAGAAGGGCGCCAAGGTCCTGTGCGGAGGTCGTCGTCATGCCTTGGGCGGTACGTTCTACGAGCCGACGATTCTTGCCGAAGCCAGCAGCGACATGCTGATTGCCCAGGATGAAACCTTCGGACCGGTGGCTGCCTGCTTCCGTTTCAAGGACGAAGCCGAGGTGCTGCAAAAGGCCAACGACACGCCATTCGGTTTGTCCGCCTACTTCTACAGCCGCGACATCGGCCGCGTCTGGCGCATGGCCGAAGGCCTGGAAGCCGGCATGGTCGGGATCAACGAAGGGATCATTTCCACGGAAGTGGCGCCGTTCGGCGGCATCAAGGAATCGGGCCTGGGTCGCGAGGGTTCGAAGTACGGCCTGGATGACTACCTGGAAATCAAATACCTGTTGATGGGCGGTCTGTAAGGACGCACGCCGCCCCTTGTAGGAGCGAGCTTGCTCGCGATGGACATCAACGATATCGCAGGGAGCCTGACACCCCGCGGAGTTTTCAAGTCCATCGCGAGCAAGCTCGCTCCTACAGGAGTTACACGCTTCATTTCTCCGTCAATAACAACAATTGGAGATTTACATGTCCGTACAACCGGTAAAAATCGACGACCTGCCCATCGGCCGCTTTCATATCAAGATCGCCGGCCTGACGTTTGGCGCACACTTCACCGACGGCTATATCCTCGGCCTGATCGGTATCGCATTCACCTTGCTGAGCCCGCAGATGCAGCTGGATGCATTCTGGCAGGGCCTGATCGGCGCTTCGGCCCTGATCGGCCTGTTTCTCGGCAGCCTGTTCTTCGGCTGGATTTCCGACAAGGTCGGCCGGCAGAAAATCTTCCTGGTCAGCTTCGTGCTGATCACTCTCGCCTCGGTCATGCAGTTCTACGTCGAGTCGGCCATGGCGCTGTTCCTGTGCCGGGTGCTGATCGGCATCGGCCTGGGCGGTGACTTCAGTGTCGGCCACGCCATGCTCGCCGAGTTCGCACCGAGAAAGCACCGTGGCGTGTTGCTCGGTTCGTTCAGCGTGATCTGGACCTTCGGCTATGTCGCCGCGACTTTCGTCGGCACCGCCATGCTCAGCCTCGGCGACGACGCCTGGCGCTGGATGCTGGCCTCGTCGGCGATCCCGGCGGCGTTGATCCTG
This sequence comes from Pseudomonas sp. AP3_22 TE3818, assembly GCF_053628995.1. Lineage (NCBI taxonomy): Bacteria > Pseudomonadati > Pseudomonadota > Gammaproteobacteria > Pseudomonadales > Pseudomonadaceae > Pseudomonas > Pseudomonas sp. AP3_22 TE3818. Next base: position 2,507,223 of record NZ_JBRJHL010000001.1, read on the forward strand.
ATCGCCCGTATCGGCACCCCGGAATCGCCGCGCTGGCTGGTCAATCAGGGCCGCATCGCCGAGGCCCGGGCCATCGTCAGGAAACACCTGGGCGAGCACGTCGAACTCGACGAAACCCCGTCCACCGAAACCCGTTCCGGCTACGCGGTGCTGTTCAGTCGTGAATACCGCAAGCGCACGGCGTTCAACTGCTTGTTCTTCGTGTGCATCGTGATGCCGTACTTCGCCATCTACACCTTCCTGCCGTCGATCCTGCAGAAGATGGGCCTGGCCGAGGGCTTCGGCACCGAACTGATGTTGAACATGCTGCTGATCCTCGGCGCATTGATCGGCATCTGGTGCACCATCAAGTTCACCCGGCGCGGGTTCCTGATCAACTCGTTCATCATTCTGGCGCTGGCGTTGTTCCTGCTGGCGGTATTGCCGGGCAGCGCGGCGTGGCTGATGGTGCTGGTGTTCGGCGTGTTCACCCTGGTGTTGTCGGCGGTGAGCAATCTGGTGGGCGTGTTCCCGGCCGAGAGCTTCCCGACAGAAGTGCGCGCCAGTGGTATCGGCCTGGCCACGGCGGTGAGTCGCCTGGGTTCGGCGATCAGCACTTTCCTGTTGCCGGTGAGCGTGGCGGGGATTGGCTTGAGCCCGACCATGGGCATTCTCGCGGCGATTCTGGCGCTGGGTGCCTTGTTGTCGTGGGCCTGGGCGCCGGAGACCAAGTCGCTGACCTTGAGCCAGGCGTGCAAGGCGCAGAGTCCGGTGGAGGAGAGCGTGGTGGTATCGGTGAAAGCCGCAACACCCATCTGACAGATTGGCACGCCCCCTGTAGGAGCTGCCGCAGGCTGCGATCTTTTGATTTTGATTTTTCAAAAACAAGATCAAAAGATCGTCCGAACGCGGCCCGAGCCTGCGGCAGTTCCTACACCAGTCCCAGCCACTCGGTAAACAACCGCACCTTCGACAAGCCCTGCTTGTCATTCGCCACATCCAGCCAATAGCCATAGGGCCCGACCACTTCCACAGGGGTGATCGGCACCAGGCTGCCATTGGCCAGTTCCTTTTCGATCATCTGCCGGTCGATCACCGCCAGCCCGCCGCCCGCCAGCGCGGTGTGGATCACCTGGTCCAGGGTGCTGAATTCCAGCCCCTGCCGGGCATCGACATCCTCCCGGCCCATGGCCGCCAGCCAGTTCTCCCAGACCTTCAGGCGCTTGCCGTCGTGCAGGATATGCAGCAATGGAAATTGCCGCAGGTCCGGTGGCTGCTCGCCATTGAACAACTCCGGACTGGCCACGGCGATGTGCCGTTCCATCACCAGTAACCGACTGCTGCAATGGCTGGCGGCTTCGAGGCCGAAGCGGATATGGCAGTCGATTTCCGCAAGACTCTCGTGGCCCATCTGGTTGGTCACGCTCAGACTGATATCGGGGTAGCGCTGAACGAAGGCGCGCAGGTGAGCGGAAAGCCAGCGTGTGGCCCAGGTTGGCGGCGCAACGATGCGCAGGCGTTGGCGCAGATTGGGCACGCGCACCGCTTGCAGGGCGCGCTCGATGTGGTCGAAGGCTTGCGCCAGGTGCGGGGAGAGGGCGGTGCCGGTTTCGGTCAGGGTCAGGCCCTGGGGCGTGCGGACGAACAGCGCCACGCCAAGGTAGTCTTCCAGCTGTTTGATCTGCCGGCTGACGGCGCCCTGGGTGACGTTCAGTTCCAGGGCTGCCTGGCTGAAACTGCGATGCCGCGCGACCTCTTCGAAGACGCGCAGCATGTTGAGCGAGGGCAGTTGACGCATGGGAGGGGGCTCATTTCTGATGTGTTTTGTAGCGTCTATCTGACTATTGGCAATGAGCCGATGCAAGTGTTGTTTGGGCTGACGCCATCGCGGGCAAGCCCGCTCCCACAGGTTCTTTGGTGTGCACAGATTTTTTTGTACGACGCGGACATTGTGGGAGCGGGCTTGCCCGCGAAGGCGTCCTCATGGACGCCAAAACCTCCGGATCAGAAGTAGTACCCGATGTTCATGTACAACTGATTCTCCCAATGATCCGTCCCACCCGCTCCAAGACTCTGGGTGCAGCTGCTGCCACCAATGTACGGATCGTTCTTGCCGAAGATCCATTCCGTGGCGATCCACAATTTGCTGAACGAGAACGAAGTACCGAGGATCGCCCGCTCGGAGGTCTTGAAGTCATCGGCGGATTTGTCGAAGGCGCTGTAGTTGGCGTAGAGCTTGACCCCGCTGATCTGGTCGAACAGGTACTTGCCGGCCACGTCATAGCTGAGGTCCGCCACGTACAGGTTGCCGCGGCTGGCGACGTTGTAGGTGCCGTCGTAACCGCCGAAAGTCACCAGTTCATCGGTACCGGGGTTGCGTGGAGACATCTGCTGGCGCGCTGCCTGCAACTGCACGCCCCAGGGGCCGTTCTTGCCCAGGTAGTGCAGCGCGACGGCATTGCGCCGGCCGTCATTGTCGGTGTCGCGGTTTTGAATGCTCGACGTCAGGCCGGACAGGCCGACCTCGGATTTCCATGGCCCCATGTCCAGCGCCCTGGCCACGCGCAGCACCACGGTGTGGCGTTCCTGGTTGTCGCTGCCGTCGGTCACGTAGCTGTCGGCTTCCGATACCACGCTGGAGTAGGTGACGCCATTGCTGGTGCCTTTGCCTTGCCAGGCCGGACGCAGGTAGTAACCGGCCTGGACGTTCCAGTCGCCGCTTTGCTGGATGTACTTGGCGCCGACCTGCTGCACGTCTTCCAGGCCGATGACGTTGCCCAGGGTTTCGTAGAAGGTGCTGCCGAAGTACGGCTGCAATCCGAACGGCACCGAGTTCAGGCCCACTTGCACCTGCTGGTCGGGGTTGAACTTGTAGCCGGCCCACGCGTACTTGGCGAACTGGATGTCGCCGTAGTTCCTGGTGTACTGGTAGGGATAGGAGCGGCCGTAGAAACGGTACTGGGCCTCACCGATCCAGGTGTCGGAGTTGTACTTGGCACTGAGGAATACGGTGTCCAGGCCGAATTTCTGGATATCGCGATCCGGGTCGTAGTCCCAACGGGCCCGCACCGCGCCGCCAAGGTCGAGGTTGTCGGTGACTTGCACGGCCATGGCCGGGGCCGCAAAGGTGCAGAGTAGAGCGAGGTACAAAGGACTGAAGCGCAGGGAAACAGGGAAGGGCATGTGGCAGCTCTCGGTTATTTTTATTTGAGATGCCGGCCAGTCTTGCGATCTGAGCTGCGATGAACAAACGATTAAAAATCCGCTGAAACCTTCCTCGAACGCATGTTACTGAAAAAATCCTGTAGGACAATGCATCGCCGTCATGGGATCCTTGTGCCCTGTCACTGGTCCTTGAGAGCCTTTCATGAAACGCAAAATGCCCGGCCTGAATGCGCTCAAAGCGTTCGAAGTGGCCGGTAGCACAGGCAGCTTCACCCGTGCCGCCGAACTGCTCAACGTCACCCAGAGCGCGGTCAGTCGCCAGGTGCGGCAGCTGGAAGAGCAACTGGGCGAACACCTGCTGGAGCGCCGTCACCATCACCTCGAACTGACCAGCGCCGGCCGGGTTTTGCTGCGGGCATTGCACCAATCCTTCGACAAGATCGAGCTGACGGTGCGCAGTATTCAGCAGAAGTCCCATGCCAACCGCCTGCACATCAACGCGCCTCCAACCTTCACCAACCGCTGGCTGATGCCGCGCCTGGGGCGCCTGCGCGAGAAGCATCCAGAGCTGGAATTGAGCATCACCACGCGCCTGCAGGACAGCCTGGCGGAAACCAGCACGCTGGACTGCGCGATCCGGTTCGGCAACGGCGAATGGGATGGCCTGGACAGCTCGTTACTCTTCAAGGAGCGGCACATCGCGGTGTGCGCGCCCTCGCTGTATGCGCGGGAGTGGAGCGAGCAGGGTATCGACCTCAATCGCCTGACGCTGCTGCATGTTCTGGCCCGGGAAGACCAGCGCTACCTGACCTGGAAACACTGGCTGGACGCGGCACGCATCAGCGGCGTGGACACCCAGGGCGGTTATGAATTCGACTTGCTCGACCTGGCGATCCGCGCGGCCATCGATGGCCTGGGCATCACCATCGCCGACTGGCACATGGTCGCGCCGGAGCTGGCCAGCGGGCAGCTGACCCAGGTGCTTAACGTGCATGTCGAAGGCCATCAGTCGTATTGGCTGGTGACCCGGCCGGAACAGTCACTGCCGCAGTTGCAGGTGTTCAGCCAGTGGTTGCAGGAAGAAATCTGGCTGGCGCAGAGGCAGCTCGAACCCTCCACCGCCGTCACCTGACCCCCCCCCTGCGGCAGCTCCTACAGGGTAACGTGCGTTTTTTGAATGTTATCTCGCTCAATAAATCGTTTGTCCAACTTGCGTCGGATGTCAAGACTGCTCGAACTGGATAAAAACAACGATGGGCGATGCACATGCGACTCGAGCGAAACTTTGTTAACGGGCAATTCAATGAGCCGGCCAGCGCTGCGTTGATCGCCGTCTATAACCCGGCCACCGAAGCGCTGATAGGCCACGTCTCGGCCGCCACCAGCGACGAAGCCACGGTTGCCGTCGAAGCGGCTGCAGCGGCGCAGAAAACCTGGGGCAAGCTGACCAGCATCGAGCGCGCCGAACACCTGCGCGCCTTCGCCGATGCCCTGGAAGCCTGCGCCGAGAACATTGGTGAGGCCCTGGCCGCCGAGTCCGGAAAAAGCGTGAGCGATGCCCGCAACGAAGCCCGTTACGCTGCGCAGATCACCCGTTATCACGCCGAATGGGCGCGCCGCATCGAAGGCGAGATCATTCCCAGCGACACACCGAACGAAAACCTCTTTCTGCATCGCGAGCCGATTGGCGTGGTCGCCTGCCTGATCCCGTTCAATTACCCGGTCTACACCTTGCTGCGCAAAATCGCTCCGGCGCTGATCGCCGGCAACACCGTGGTCGTACGCCCGAGCAACAACACGCCGACCTCGGCCTTCGAAATCGCCAAGGCTGTACAGCAATCCGGCATGCCGGCGGGCGTGATCAATATCCTGACCATGGATCACGCCACCGCCGCCACGGTTTGCACCCACAAAGCCGTGGGCCTGATCACCCTCACCGGCAGCGTCAATGCCGGGCGCATCGTGCTCGATTATTGCAAGGCCAACATCGCCAAGCCGTCCCTGGAACTGGGCGGCAAGACCCCAGCGATCATCGAGGCCGACGCCGACCTCGAAGCCGCCGCCAGTGCGATCGTCGCCTCCAAGACCACCCACTGTGGCCAGTTGTGCACGGCGGTGGAGCGGGTCTATGTGCAGGAAAGCATCTACGACCAATTCCTCGGCCTGCTGAAAGAGAAAATCAGCGCCGTGAAATACGGTGACCGCGCCACCGATGCCGGCCTGATGGGACCACTGGTCAATGCCAGTTCGCAACAGAACATCCATGCCATGGTCGAGCGCGCCATCGCCGACGGCGCGGTGCTGGAAACCGGTGGTGTGCTGCCGGAAGGCAAGGGCCATTTCTATCCGCCGACCCTGCTCAGTGGCTGCCGCCAGGACATGGAAATCATCCAGGAAGAAATCTTCGGCCCGGTGCTGCCGGTGCTCAAGTACCGCGACATCGACGAAGCCCTGGCCATGGCCAACGACCACCAGTTCGGCCTGTCGTCGGTGCTGTACACCGAGAACTATCGCACCGCGCAGAAAGTCGCCAACGCCATCGAGGCCGGCGAACTGTATGTCAATCGCACCCCGGCCGACCCGTACCAGGGCTTCCACGCCGGCTGGAAACGCTCGGGCCTGGGCGGCGATGACGGCAAGCACGGCATGCTCGAATTCACCCAGACCCGATTGGTGGTGATGAAGTACTGATTTACCCGGAGTACCCCTCTCGCTTATGTGGGAGCGGGCTTGCTCGCGAAGACGTCTTATCAGTCGACATTGATGGTGCCTGACACTCCGCTTTCGCGAGCAAGCCCGCTCCCACATTGGCCTGAGTACACCTGAGCCATATAAAAACAATTATTCGAGCGCCCGGACCACCGGGTGCCAGAGGTCTACTCGATGTCAAAGCCTGCAACCACTGTTGCCGCTGTTCAGGGTTCGAACGCGGGTTCAAAAAGCCAAAGCGACAAGGGAAGTCGTTATTTCCAACTGATGCTGTTGGTGCTCGCCGCCGGTGCGATCTATCCGATCCTGTACCTGCGCCAGGTCTACCAGACCACCATGCTCGAAGTGTTCCAGATCAGCCACAGCGAGCTGGGCTACCTGTACTCGATGCTCGGCACGATCTTCCTGCTCTCGTATTTGCCCAGCGGCTGGCTGGCGGATCGCATTGCACCACGCTTCCTGATTTTCTTCTCGCTGGTGGCCACCGGCGCCCTGGGCCTGTGGTACTCCACCGCGCCGTCGATGACCGGTTTGATGATCATCTTCGGTTGCTGGGGCCTGACCACCGGTTTGACCTTCTGGGCCTCGGTGCTCAAGCGGGTGAAGATGATTGCCCATCACACCGAGCAGGGTCGGTTCTTCGGCATCCTCGACGGCGGTCGCGGTCTGGTCGAAGCCCTGCTGGCAACCGTCGCCCTGGCGCTGTTCGCCTTCGCCACCGAAACCCGTGGCGAGTCGGTGGCCGAAGGCTTCAAGCACGTGGTCTACCTGTATTCCTTCACCTGTATCGCCATCGGCTGCGTGCTGGTGCTGATCAAGGACCCGAAGGCCATGGAAGACACGCCGGCGGTGGAGAAGGGCAAGTTCAACCTGCTCAGCGACCTGACCACCTTGGTGAAAATCCCTGAACTGTGGCTGGTCACCGCCATTGTGTTCTGCGGTTACCACATCTTCTGGGCCACCTACAGTTTCTCCGATTACCTGCAGGGCGGCGGCATGACCGCGGTGATGGCCGGCACCATCACCACCATCAAGCTCTGGATGCGCCCCATCGGCGGCATCGGCGGCGGTTGGCTGGGTGACAGGTTCTCCAACATTTCGGTACTGGTCGTCGCGTTGTTCCTCGCTTCTCTGGCGATGATCGGCCTGATCGTGTTCCCGGCCCTCAACAGCCTCGGCCTGCTGATCGGCACGGTGATTTTCATCGGCCTGATGACCTACGCCATTCGCGGGCTGTACTGGGCGATTCTCGACACCTGCAACATTCCGCTGCGCATCACCGGCCTGGCCATCGGCATCGTCTCGGTGGTGGGTTACCTGCCGGATGCCTTCATTCCCTTGATCAACGGCTACCTCACCGAGCATTTCCCCGGTGCCTTTGGCTACAAGCTGTATTTCGGCTACATCGCGTTCGTCGGCCTGCTCGGGACCCTGGCGGCCCTCACGCTGCGTGCGCGCATCAATCGTAAATCCATGAATAAGAAAACAGGTGCCTGAGATGAAAATCGTCGCCCTTGAAACCCATATCGTTGCCGTTCCGCCACCGCACATCGGTGGGATGTACTGGCTGTTCGTCAAGATCAAGACCGACTGCGGCATCGAAGGCGTCGGCGAAATCTACGCCGCGACCTTCGGCCCCAAGGCCATGCTGCCGATCATCGAAGACGTGTTCGAGCGCTACCTGCTGAACCAGGACCCGCACCACATCGAACGCTTTTTCCGCCAGGCCTATTCGAGCGGCTTCACCCAGCGCCCGGACCTGACCATGATGGGCGTGGTCAGCGGTCTGGAGATGGCCTGCTGGGACATCATCGGCAAGGCGGCGAACAAACCGGTCTACGAGTTGCTCGGGGGCAAGGTCCACGAAAAGCTGCGTTCCTACACCTACCTGTACCCGGTCAACAGCAAGGGTGAGTACGACTACGACGACCCGGACCTGGCCGCCGAGTGTGCCATCGAAAACATGAACAAAGGCTTCACCGCCGTGAAGTTCGACCCGGCCGGGCCGTACACCGCGTACTCCGGTCACCAGATTTCCCTGGAAGTGCTGGAGCGCTGCGAAACCTTCTGCCGCAAGATCCGCGAAGCGGTGGGCGACAAGTGCGACCTGCTGTTCGGCACCCACGGGCAGATGGTGCCGTCCTCGGCCATTCGCCTGGCCAAGCGTCTGGAGAAGTACGACCCGCTGTGGTTCGAAGAGCCGGTGCCACCAGGCCAGGAAGATGCGATGGCGCAAGTCGCGGCCAAGACCAGCATCCCGATCGCCACCGGTGAACGCCTGACCACCAAGTACGAATTCTTCAAGTTGCTGCAGGCCGGCGGCGCGTCGATCCTGCAAATGAACGTCGCACGCTGCGGTGGCCTTCTGGAAGCGAAGAAGATCGCGAGCATGGCCGAAGCCTATTACGCGCAGATCGCCCCGCACCTCTACAACGGGCCGATCGGCGCGGCGGCGAGTTTCCAGTTGGCGACCTGCACGCCGAACTTCCTGATCCAGGAAAGCATCATGACCTGGGGTGGTTTTCATGCCGAAGTCCTGACCAAACCCTTGCAGTGGGAGGACGGCTACATCATCCCGTCCACCGAGCCGGGCCTTGGCGTGGAGTTGAACATGAACGTGGTGCGCAAGCATTCGCCGTACACCGGTGAGCGGTTGCACCTGCAAATGGCGCCGACTCCGGCGGATGTCAAAGACACTTCGCCGGCCAGGGGCTGACGGGAGACTTTTGTAGGAGCGAGCTTGCTCGCGATGATCGTCAACGATAACGCTGGGGGCCTGATACCCCGCGGTGTTCTCAGGTTCATCGCGAGCAAGCTCGCTCCTACAGGGCTCTACCCATTCCGGCTTTTTTTGTACAACGACTTACGCGGTAACCGTGCATGACATACGACTACATCATCGCTGGCGCCGGCGCAGCAGGCTGCGTTCTGGCCAATCGCCTCTCGGCTTCCGGGAAACACACGGTGCTGCTGCTGGAAGCGGGCGGGAAAGACTCGTCCTTCTGGTTCAAGATCCCGGTCGGCTTCGCCAAAATGTATTACAACCCGACCTTCAACTGGATGTACTACAGCCGCCCGCAAAAGCAACTGAACAACCGTGAGATCTATGCCCCGCGCGGCAAGGTGCAAGGTGGTTCGGGCTCGATCAACGCGATGATCTACGTGCGTGGACAGGCCCATGACTTCGATGACTGGGCGGCCAACGGCAACGACGGCTGGGGTTTCAAGGACGTGCTGCCGTACTTTCGCAAGCTGGAAAACCACCCGCTGGGTGACAGCGATTACCACGGCGGCAGCGGCCCGATCAGCATCACCCCGATGAAGGGCCAGACCCATCCGATCTGCGATGTGTTCCTCAAGGGCTGCGACGAACTGGGCTACCCCATCAGCGACGACTTCAACGGGCCGAAATTCGAAGGTGCGGGCATCTACGACGTCAACACCCGCGACGGCCAGCGCTGCTCCAGCAGCTTCGCCCATTTGCACCCGGCATTAAGCCGGCCGAACCTGACGGTCGAGCATTTTGCCCTGGTGGACCGGGTACTGTTCGACGACCGGCAACGCGCTACCGGGGTCTCCATCACCCAGCACGGCGTGGTGCGCACCTTCAGCGCCAACAAGGAAGTGATCCTCTGCGCCGGTGCCGTGGACACACCGAAGATCCTGCAACTGTCCGGCGTGGCCGATCAGGCGCTGCTGGCCAGACACAACATCCCGCTGGTCAAGCACCTGCCGGCGGTGGGGCAGAATCTGCAGGATCACCTGTGCGCCAGTTACTACTACAAGGCCAACATCCCGACGCTGAACGACCAGCTCAGTTCGCTGTTCGGCCAGTTCAAACTGGGCCTGAAGTACCTGTTTACCCGCAAGGGCGCGCTGGCGATGAGTGTGAACCAGGCCGGCGGGTTCTTCCGTGGCGACGCGCAGCAGACCAACCCGAATTTGCAGTTGTACTTCAACCCGCTGTCGTACCAGATCCCGAAGAACAACAAGGCCAGTCTCAAGCCCGAGCCGTACTCAGGCTTCCTGCTGTGCTTCAACCCGTGCCGGCCGACCAGTCGCGGGCATATCGAAATCGCCTCGAAAAACCCGCGGGATGCGGCGCTGATCGACCCCAATTACCTGAGCACCCAGAAGGACATCGACGAGGTGATCCAGGGCAGTCGCCTGATGCGCAAGATCATGCAGGCGCCGGCGCTCAAGGGCATCACCGTCGAAGAGGTGTTGCCGGGACCGGTGGTCGAAACCGACGAGCAGATGCTGCAGTACTTCCGCGAAAACAGCGGCTCGATCTACCACTTGTGCGGTTCCTGCGCCATGGGCCAGGACGAGCAGAAGTCGGTGGTGGACAAGCGCCTCAAGGTCCACGGGCTCGACGGTTTGCGCATCGTCGATGCGTCGATTTTCCCCAACGTGACGTCGGGCAACACCCACGCCGCCGTGTTGATGGTGGCGGAAAAGGGCGCCGACCTGATCCTGCAGGACGCGTGATGCCGGTCACCTGACTGTATCAAAAATGAATTTCCGCGGTTTGCGCTGCTCATACCTTTAGGCAGCGGATCCAATTCCGCGAAATCATTGAGGCATTCAGGGAGCGGCACGGTCATGAGTCGAGTACCGACGACGGACGGACATCGTCCTGGCGGGTTGATTCTGGTGGTCGAGGACGACCCGCTGATCCTGGAGTTTCTCTGCGAGATTCTTCAGGAGGAGGGTTTTGTCGTCGAGCCGCACATCAGTGCGGACGCGGCAGCGATCTATCTGGAACAGCATGCGCCGCAGGTGGGCATGCTGCTGACGGACATCACCATGCCCGGCACGCTCAATGGTGCGGACCTGGCCAACCAGTTCGGCGATCGCTGGCCGGACAAGCCGATCATGATCATGTCCGGTTTCGAAACCCCTGCAAGCTCAGGCGTGCGGCACGCGGTCTCATTCATCAAGAAGCCCTGGATGATCGGTGGGCTGCTCGACTGTGTGAGCCAGGCCTTCAAGTCCAAACGACTCAACTGAACCGTTCGCAGATGCTACATTTGCCGGGCAAACCCGTCCGGCATCCGTGAGGTTCCTTTCCTTGTCCGATCACCCCGTCTTCAACTCGACTTACCGTGCCTTTCTGTTCGACATGGACGGCACCGTCCTGACGTCCATTGCCGCTGCCGAGCGGGTCTGGACCACCTGGGCCGTGCGCCATGGGGTCGATGTCGAATCCTTCCTGCCGACCATTCACGGCGCCCGCGCCATCGACACCATCAGGCGCCTGGGCTTGCCCGGGGTGGATGCCGAGGCCGAAGCCGCGTGGATCACCAAAGCGGAAATCGACGACGTCGACGGGGTATTCGAAGTGGCTGGCGCGGCGAAATTCCTGCGGTCCTTGCCGGCCAGGCAGTGGGCCATCGTCACCTCCGCCCCTCGGGAGCTGGCGTTGCGGCGGATGGCGGCGGCGGGGATTCCCGAGCCTGGGGTGATGGTGACTGCCGAGGACGTCACGGCCGGCAAGCCTGACCCCGCGGGTTATCGACTCGCGGCCCGGCGCCTGGGCGTGGAGCCTGGGCAGTGCCTGGTTTTTGAAGATGCCACGGTGGGGATTCTGGCGGCTGAAGCGGCGGGGGCGGATTTGGTTATTGTCACGGCGACCCATGAGCAGCCGATCGAGACGGCGCATGGGACGTTGGTTGACTATGACCTGGTCCGGGTTCAGGTGGATGCCGAAGGTCTGCGCCTGCACGCCGTCTAATGTGGGAGCGGGCTTGCTCGCGAAAGCGGTGTGTCAGGCAATACAGATCTCGACTGACACTATGCCTTCGCGAGCAAGCCCGCTCCCACAGGGGATCAGTGTTCCAGTCAGTAAAGCCCGGGAACCAACCGCCAAGTGCGGGCGCAATAGGCATCGTATTCGCTGCCGAACTGCGCCCTGAGCAGGGCCTCTTCCGAGTGAATCCGGGCAATCAGCGGGATCAGGGTCAACGCCGCCAGCAGCAGACCGACCCCCGAGCGAAACGCCAGCGCCCAGCCCACGGCAATGACCATCATCCCCAGGTAACTGGGGTTGCGCAGGCGCCGGTAAATGCCCTCGGTGACCAGACGATGCCCCGGCTGGATCGCCACCAGCCCGCTGAAGCGCTTGCCCAGCACAAACACCGGCCACAATCGCAGCGCGCCGCCCGCGATGAACAACAGTGCCCCGAGCCAGCGCACGCCTTCACCTCCAAACGTCCAGAAGTCGATGCGGTCGGTATAGGCCGGCACAAAGCCGCTGAGCACACCGATTACACCGAAGACCGGGAGGACCCAGCGATTGGCCCGGTCTTCGCGTTCTCCCGAACTCAGGTTGACCTCGGTGAACAGCGATGCGACGGCCATGACCAGGGTGGCCAGGGCAACGACGACCAGTGAGCCGTGGCTGAAGTAAGCCGCGAAGCCGCCCAGTCCCCAGATCGCCAGGGCGAGGTAGGCGAGGGTGCTGACGACGGCGAAAAACGCCAGTTTGGCCGAGATTTTCATAAGTACCTCACATACGGCATAGCGCATTCACTTATTGTAGGAGCTGGCTTGCCAGCGATGGCGTTTCCAGACTCAACACATCCTCCAGAGGCTATCGCCGGCAAGCCGGCTCCTACACGGACATCTCCGCCCGCGCATTGCGCCGGATCACCTGGGGCGGTTGTCCGAACACCCGCAGGAAGGTTTCGCGCATGCGGCGGCGGTCAGTGAACCCGGTTTCCAGGGCGATCTGGTCGAGGGTCAGGCGTCCGCGCTCGAGCATTTGTCGCGCCGCTTCCAGACGCAGGTTCTCGATGGCCTTGGCCGGCGATTGCCCGGTTTCGGCGCGAAACGCCCGGCTGAATTGCCGCGGGCTAAGGTTGGCCACTTGTGCCAGTTGCTCCACTGAAAGGGGCTGGGCGAGGTGTTCCCGGGCGTAGCCGAGCACTGTTTGGATGCGGTCGGATTTCGGCGCCAGTTCCAGCAGCGCCGAATGCTGCGACTGGCCGCCGGCGCGGCGGTGGTACATCACCAGTTTCTGCGCCACGGCCCGGGCCAGCTCGGCGCCGTGGTCCTTTTCCACCATCGCCAGTGCGAGGTCGATACCCGCGGTCATGCCGGCGGACGTCCAGATCGAACCGTCGATCACGTAGATGCGATCCGCCTCGACCTTGATCGCCGGAAACCGCGCCTGCAGTTCCCGGGCGTAGGCCCAGTGGGTGGTGGCCCGCCGTCCGTCGAGCAAGCCGGCCTGGGCCATGACGAACGCCCCGGAGCAGATCGACGCCGTGCGGCGCGCGCTGTGGATGCTGGCCTTCAGGTACTCCAGCACGGCCTCGGGCGCCTGTTCGACGATCGAGTCGCCGCCGACCACGATGACGGTGTCGAACACGCGCCCGTCGAAGGCCTCGGTGCAAACGCTCAAGCCCCCCGAGGCGCGCAGGTTGTGACCGTTTTCCGACAGCACGCGCACGTCATACAGGGTCTGTGCGGCACTGAAGTTGGCGTACTCGAACACCGGCATGGCGGCCAGCGCCATGGACTGGAAACCCTCGAAAACCACGAACGCCACGCTGATCATCGGCCTGTCCTCAAACGGTTGTGTCCGAAAAACGTACTTTAAACGTCATTTGAGACAAGCGAAAGTGCCTTTATAACGGTGTGCACCCGGCGAATCTCTCGCCTCACCCTAGAGGAATTGCACCATGGCTCTCTCATCCAAAGGCACTGCACTGATCACCGGCGCGTCTTCGGGCATTGGCGCGGTGTATGCCGACCGCCTGGCCCACCAGGGTTACGACCTGATCCTGGTGGCCCGCAGTCGGGGCAGACTCAATGTCCTGGCCAACCATTTGAGCGACCAGACCGGGCGCACCGTGGAGGTGGTGGCCGCCGACCTGACGAACAAGGCGGACTCGCTGCGGGTCGAACAGATCCTGCGCAACGACGCCAGCATCACCTTGTTGGTCAACAACGCCGGGGTCGGTGGTGTCATGCCGCTGCTCGCCAGCCCCGTGGACGACATGGAAGCGATGGTCGACCTCAACGTGACGGCATTGATGCGCCTGGCCTACGCGGCTGTACCCGGCTTCGTTGCCCGGGGCGCCGGCACCGTGATCAATATCGCCTCCATCGTCGCCATTGCCCCGGAAATCCTCAACGGTGTGTACGGCGGGACCAAGGCGTTCGTCCTGGCCCTGAGCCAGTCGATGCAGCATGAACTGGCGGACAAAGGCGTACGCGTCCAGGCGGTGTTGCCGGGGGCGACCGCCACCGATTTCTGGAGCGAGGCCGGCAACCCGGTGGAAAACCTGCCGCAGGAAATCGTGATGTCCGCCGAAGACATGGTCGATGCCGCGCTCGCGGGCCTGGCGGCCGGTGAAACGGTGACCATCCCGGGCCTGCACGATGGCGGCCAGTGGGATCGTTACGAAGCCCAGCGCAAGACGCTTTCCGGGTTGTTTGGCAATAGCGTGGCGGCGCCGCGTTATCGCTGAGACTGTCCCCGGACCGGGTGAACTAAACTTGCATGAGAGGACCGTTCACCGCTGGCTCGTCGACTTGTTCGGCGAGCCGGTGGCGTGTAACAGGAACCGACATGCTTCATATCCGCACACCTTTGATCCTGCACCCCGGCCTGTCGACCCCGACCCGCCGTATCTGGCTGAAACTGGAAAACCTGCAACCTGGCGGCTCGTTCAAAATACGCGGCATTGGCTTGCTGTGCAGCCGGGCGGCGCAGCAGGGCAAGCGCAAGGTGGTCTGTCCCTCCGGCGGTAACGCGGGACTGGCCACGGCCATGGCCGCGGCATGCCTGGGGCTCAAGGCCTGCATCGTGGTGCCGCACACCACCCCGCACAGCACCCGGGCGCGGATCAGCAAGACCGGCGCCGAGGTGATCGAGTACGGAAAGGTCTGGGACGAGGCCAATCAATGGGCCCGGGAGCTCGCCCAGGACCCACGCAGTGAATTCGTGCCGGCCTTCGACCACCCGGTATTGTGGGAAGGGCACAGCACGATGGTCGATGAAATCCTTGCCGACTGCCCGCCAATGGATGTGCTGGTGACATCGGTGGGCGGCGGTGGCTTGCTGGCCGGGTTGCTCACCGGGCTGATTCGTCATCGGCACACCGATTGCCGCATCGTCGCCTGCGAAACTGAAGGCGCGGCGTCATTCGCCGCGGCGGTGGCGGCTGGGTACCCGGTCAGGTTGCCGAAAATCGATACGGTTGCCACGTCCCTGGGCGCCGCGCAAGTGGCCGCCTGGCCGGTCAGGCACATCGGCGATTTCCCCTATGAGTGCGTGGTGCTCAGTGATGATGAGGCGATCATGGGCGTGGTGCGTTACGCCAATGATTTGCGTCAGCTGGTCGAGCCGGCGTGCGGCGTTTCATTGGCGATCGCCTACCTGGATCACCCGGCGATTGCCGACGCCCATGACGTGGTGATCGTGGTGTGCGGCGGGGTGAGTATCAACGCGCAGCTCGTGGCCGGGTGGGCACGCCTGTCCACTGGCACGCACGCAAGGCAGGGCTGGAAACGCTATCCCGGTGTCACAAGCCCTACCGCTGGCGATGACGGTCTTCAGTGATCGGTGGCAACGCCTTCCTGGACGAGGATGGCGCGGGCCAGGTCTTCGTCGCTTGCGTTGTTGAGGGCGGGATTGTCCTGACGGATTTTTTTCAATACCGCTTCCAGATAAGCACCACGAATCGCACCGCCGCTGGCGACGAAGCTGGAGGCGTCATCCCGGGCGGGAATCATGAGTTTGTGGTCTTTGAACGTTGAGTACAGCGAGGCGGAAACCCCTGCGGAAGTGGCGACGTCACCGGCATCCACTTTGGCCAGAGCCGAACCTGCGGGCAAACAAAGTACCAGTGCAGAGATGATAAATAGGCGGCGCATGACGGTGTCCTCCGACAGCATGAAGCATAAGGGATGTACCACATAGTTTAGGATACGTGGCAGTCGACGAGAGTTCCGTGATGAGAGTTCTGAGGCATCGCCGGCAAGAACAGGTGTGGGAGGCAGGGGCGTTGAGCGTCGATATTCAAAGCGTGGTGATCGGGGCCGGCGTCGTCGGGTTGGCGGTGGCCAGGCGCCTGGCCATGAGCGGGCGGGACGTGCTGGTGGTCGAGGCCGGGACGGGTATCGGCACGGGCATCAGTTCGCGCAACTCGGAGGTGATTCATGCCGGTATCTATTACCCGGAAGGCAGCCTCAAGGCGCAACTGTGCGTGGAGGGCAAGCAGCGTCTTTACGCTTTTTGCGATGAGCACGCCGTTGAATACCGGCGCGTCGGCAAGCTGATCGTGGCCACCGATGCGCAACAGCGCTCGGCGTTGCAGCGTCTGTTGGAGCAAGGGCGACTCAATGGTGTCGATGACCTGCAATGGCTCGACAGCGCACAGGTCCGCGAACTTGAACCGGCATTGTCCTGTGTCGCGGCACTGTGGTCGCCCTCTACCGGCATCGTCGATTCCCACGGGCTGATGCTGGCACTTCAGGGCGACGCCGAGCGGTTCGGTGCGACGCTGGCCTTGAACACGCCGTTGCTGTCGGCCCGGTGCATCGACCAGGGCTTCGAGCTGCACATGGGCGGCAGCCAACCCATGACCCTGCGCTGCCGCGAAGTGATCAACTGCGCGGGGCTGTCCGCTCCGGAGGTGGCGCGCGCTATCGTCGGCCTGCCTGAACAGTGCGTTCCCCAGGCGCATCTGTGCAAGGGCAGCTATTTCAGTTTCAGCGGCCGGGCACCCTTTCGGCACCTGGTGTATCCGGCCCCGGAGAGTGCGGGACTGGGCGTGCACATGACGCTCGACCTGGGCGGGCAGGCGCGCTTCGGGCCGGATGTCGAATGGGTCGAGCACATTGATTACCGCGTCGAACCCCGTCGGGCCGAGGGCTTCTATCAGGCGATCCGCCGTTATTGGCCGGGTTTGCCGGACAACAGCCTGCAACCGGCCTACAGCGGCATTCGTCCGAAAATCAGCGGGGCGACCGAGCCGGCCGCCGATTTTCTCATCAGCGGATGTGCCGAACATGGCGTGCCGGGGCTGGTGAATCTGTTTGGCATCGAGTCACCGGGGCTGACCAGTTGCCTGGCGCTTGCCGAGTACGTGGTGAAACGCCTCGACGACCGATGATCAGTGCTGGCCCTGCCTTGCGGGCATCGGGTCTATGCTAGGGAGTGCGCTTACTGCCATCGGAGACCTCTGATGATCACCGTACGCACTGCCTGCCTGCTGGCCGATTACAAACGTTGGGCCAATCAGCGTCTGTTTGACAGCCTTGCGGCGCTTCCTCCGGGCGAAGTCAAAAAACAACGGGTGTCGGTGTTCAACAACATGATCGGCACCCTCAATCATGTCTACGTGGTGGATTGCATCTGGCGGGCGCACCTTGAAGGCCGGGGACATGGCTTCAAGACCTCGCACGATCTGCTGCATGCCGACCTGTCCGAACTGCGCCAGGCGCAAAAAGAGATCGATCGCTGGTACTGCGACTGGAGCGCCCGGCAAACCGATGCCTCCCTGGACAAACCGGTGGAGTTCACCTTTGTCTCGGGCGAAAGCGGCACCATGAGCGCCGGCGCGATGCTGATGCATGTGGTCAACCACGCCAGCTACCACCGCGGCTGGGTGGTGCAGATGTACTTCGAGATTCCCGCCATGCCACCGGTGACCGACATGCCGGTGTACCTGCGCGAATCCGAGCCGGTGCTCCTGCAGTCGATCAATGCCCCGACGGTGGCGCCGCCATGTGCTGTGCAATTTTCGAACGCAACCAGCGTTCTGCCGGATCGTTATCGTTGACCCCGTTCCAGACCATCGACAGTTCGGACAGGTTGATCTCAAAGGGCGCATCGTCCGCCCGTAACTGGTTGCTGCCTTCGATCAGCGCACTGGCCGCGTAATCCGGTACCGTGGCGAGCATGTCAGTCCCCGCCAGCAACGCCCGCAAGCCCGCGAACTGTGGCACCGCCAGCACCACCCGGCGCGAACGGCCGATGCGGGCCAGGTCATTGTCGATGGCACCGCTCAGATCCCCGGAAAACGACACCAGTGCGTGAGGGCGTTCGCAGAACTCGTCGAGGGTCAACGGACCGGGACGGTCATCGCCGCGCAGGATCTTCACGCTCAGGTCGCGCAATTTCTTGCGCTTGGCATTGGCCGGCAATTCCGTGGTGTAGCTGATGCCGACGGAAATCTCGCCGCTGGCCAGCATCGACGACATCAGCAGGAAATTCACCCGGCGCACCACCACCACAACGTTCTGCGCCTCCTCGCGAATCTGCTTGAGCAGCGGCGGAAAGAGCCCGAATTCGGCGTCGTCGGACAAGCCGATGCGAAACACATCGCGACTGGTGGAGGGCTCGAAATCCTTGGCCCGGCTGACCGCCCCGGAAATGGTGTCCATCGCCGGCTGCAACTCCTTGAGAATCTGCAACGCCCGCGGGGTCGGCTCCAGGGTTCGACCGTTACGCACCAGCAACGGGTCGTCGAACAGATCGCGCAACTTGGCCAGCGACGCACTGACAGCGGGTTGACCGAGGAACAGTTTTTCCCCGGCCCGGGTCAGGTTCTTCTCGAACATCAGGGTTTCGAAAATCACCAGCAGGTTCATGTCCACGCGGCGCAGGTCGTTGCGATTCATGCCGGGGTTCTCGGTGGGATCTTGAGTCTTCTCAGTAAAGCACCAAATCCTGTGCAATCTGGAATTCGCTGATGACCTGTGGGAGCGGGCTTGCTCGCGTAAGCGGTGTGTCAGGCGACAACATTGCTGGCAATGCCGACGCCTTCGCGAGCAAGCCCGCTCCCACAGGTTCGGCGTTTTATTCAGGCGGATCGAGTCGATCCAGCGCCCGGTTCACTGCCAACTCACCCAGCATGATGACCTGAGCAATGCCCAGCAGCGTGTTGCGATGCGAGCCCTCCAGAAAACCCGCCAGATTATTGGTCATCACATTGGCCGAGGCCAGCGATTCGCAGGCGTGGGCCAACAGGGTCTCGGTGTCGATGTCGGGGTTGATGGTGAACATCGTGGACGGTTTGTGGGGCGTGGCCATGATGTTGGCGGCGGGGTTGAGGTAGTGATTGAGGGCGCGTTCGGCGGCTTCGTGGAATTGCTTGGAGTCGGGGCTTTCGTAGGGGGAGGCTGGATCGGTTTCTGGCGGGTTGGGTGTTGGTTTGATCATCGATAGAACTCCAGTACTGTAAAAATTGGAGCCATCACTTTCGCTACCAAACGAAGGGCGGTGGCCATGCACAGGTTGGTAGACCGGAGTACTGGAACCGGCGCCCCCGAAGAGGCCCTGCGCATGACGACCATAAAAGCAGCAACTGCTTGAAGTGGCGCTACGCGCAGTACTCCGGGCTACCAAACCCGATCGCTGTTTTTCAGCGACCGGCTAACGATAAAGCCCGGACCCAAGACGCGTAAGCCGGCGGATTCTGGCGTACCCGTAGGCAATGACGCAAGGCGTTGTAGCTTTCATCAAGTAACGCTGACAGCCGTTAAACAAGGGCGGTCGGTCGATGTTTAATGTGCGGTTGTCACGACAAAAACATGGCTTTGGGCTGAGCACGAAACCTGTGGGAGCGGGCTTGCTCGCGAAAGCGGTGTGTCAGTCGACAACATTGCTGGCAATGCCGACGCCTTCGCGAGCAAGCCCGCTCCCACAGGTTCATGGGGTGGACTCAGGCTCGGTCAACATTTTGCGGAAAGTCTCCACCAACGGCCGCAAATTGATCCGGTGCCACGCCGCCCACAGCGGTCGGGTGAGGGAAATCCACGGCACTTCCCGCAGCACCACGCCCGGCGGTGCGTTGCGGCTCAAGCCTTTCTGGATCATGGCGATGCCCAGTCCCGAGGCCACCAGTGCCATGGCGGTGAACGGGCCGGTGGCTTCCATGCGGATATCCGGGGTGAAGCCGGCGCGGATGCAGGCGCTGACGAAGTTTTCGCGACTGGCGATATTCTGGTGTTGCACGCCAATCCACTCCTGATCGGCCAGATCTGCCGGGGTCAGCACGGTCTGTTGTGCTAGCGGATGGTGCTCGGGCAGGGCCAGCAGCATCGGGTCGTCCAGCACCTGAAAACCCAGCAGGTCCGGGTCGTCTTCGGTCGGTGGTTCGCTGACCAGGGCGATGTCCAGGCTACGCTGGCGCAAGCCTTCGAGTTGTTCGGCCGAGCGCAGGTTGTACAGCGCCACGTGCACGTTCGGCCGGTTGACCCGCAGCACGCGCAAGGCATTGGGCAGCACGCCGGCGTGCATGGCATTTTCGATGTAGCCGATGCACAGGCCGCCTTCCTCGCCGCGCCCCAGGCGTTTGCCGAGGGATTCCAGGCGATTGGCGTGGGTCAGCAGGGCGCGGGTTTCGGCGAGGAAAGTCTGGCCGTCGCGGGTCAGGCGGATGCGTTGCTGGCTGCGCTCGAACAGGGTCAGGCCCAGGCGCTCTTCGAGCTGGGCGATCTGTCGGCTCAGGGGCGACTGGGAAATATGCAGGCGTTCGGCAGCGCGCCCGACGTGTTCTTCCTCGGCGACGGCGACGAAGTAGCGCAATTGGCGGATGTCGATCATATCAGACCTTCAAGGACTCAAATGCTGCACATTATGTCTTGGACGGTCCGATGCTCGCAATCTAGGATCGGCTCAACGGTCACTAGCAACGAGGTGACCCCTCTGTAGGAGCCGGCTTGCCGGCGATAGCGGTTCGTCAGGCGACACCTGCTTCGGCTGTTCCGGCGCCATCGCCGGCAAGCCGGCTCCCACAGGTTGACCTGATACTCAAGAGGACTCATCCATGAGCTTGAAAGACAAACTGCCCGGCGCGCTGGGCCTGGGCACCGCACCACTGGGTAACATGTTCCGCGCCATTCCCGAAGACGAGGCGATGGCCACCGTCCATGCCGCCTGGGACGCCGGCGTGCGTTACTTCGATACTGCGCCGTTCTACGGTTCCGGCCTGTCGGAAATTCGCCTCGGCGCCGCATTGGCCCGCTACAACCGCGACGACTATGTACTGAGCAGCAAGGTCGGCCGGGTGATCCTCGACGAAGTCGAAGACACCGCCGCCCGTGACCTGGGCGAGAAAAGCGGGGTGTTCGAGCACGGCCTGCCGAACAAAATCGTCAACGACTACAGCGCCGACGCGACCCTGCGCTCCATCGAAGACAGCCTCAAGCGCCTGCAAACCGATCGCCTGGACATCGTCTGGGTCCACGATATCGCCCAGGATTTCTATGGCGACCAATGGCTGGAGTACTTCAACCAGGCCCGCACCGGCGCGTTCAAAGTGCTGACACGCTTGCGCGAAGAAGGCGTGATCAAGGGCTGGGGCCTGGGCGTGAACAAGGTCGAACCCTGCGAGCTGACCCTTGATCTGAGCGAGGCGCAACCGGACGGTTTTCTGCTGGCGGGTCGCTACACTCTTCTCGACCATGATCGCGCCTTGCAGCGTTTGATGGACGCCGCCCTGGCGCAGCATGTCGAAATCGTGGTCGGCGGTCCTTACAGCTCGGGCATCCTGGCCGGTGGCGCGCACTTCGAATACCAGCAGGCCAGCCCGGCGATTATCGACAAAGTCGAGCAGATCAAGCGTATCGCGACGGCCCATGGCGTCGACGTCAAGGCCGCGGCATTGCAGTTTTCGCTGGCTAACCCGGCAGTCGCCGCGGTGATTCCGGGTTCCAGCCGTCCGCAGCGGATTGCCGAAGACGTGGCCGCGTTGTCGGCGGTGATTCCCGCTGCTTTCTGGCAGGCGTTGCGTGAGGCGAAGCTGGTTTCCGAGCGCGCACCCTTGCCCCTCACTGGAGCTTGAACATGAAGATTGATTTGAGCGCAAAACTGGCAATCGTCAGCGGCAGTACCGCCGGCATCGGCCTGGGCATCAGCCAGGCACTGGCCGAGGCGGGCGCCACGGTGGTGGTGATCGGCCGCGATACGGCCAAGGTCGAGCAGGCACTGGCGAGCATCCGTCAGCGTGTTCCTGCTGCGCAATTGCGTGGCGTGACCGCCGACCTGGGCACCGCCGAAGGCGCCGAAAAACTGTTCGCCGCCGAACCACGGGCCGACATCCTGGTGAACAACCTCGGGATCTTCAATACGGTGGATTTCTACGACGCCCCGGACAGTGAGTGGACGCGCTTCTACGAGGTCAACGTGATCTCCGGTGTGCGCCTGTCCCGGCACTACACACCGGGCATGGTCAAGCAGGGTTGGGGGCGGGTGATCTTCCTGTCTTCGGAATCCGGCGTGGCGACACCGGCGGACATGATCAACTATGGCGTGACCAAAAGCGCCAACCTCGCCGTGTCCCATGGCTTGGCCAAACGCCTGGCCGGCACCGGGGTGACGGTCAACGCGATCCTGCCCGGCCCGACCTTTACTGATGGCCTGGAAGAGATGCTCAAGGACGCCACGGCCGAATCCGGGCGCAGCGCCCGGGACGAAGCCGATGCGTTCGTGCGCAAGGCCCGGCCGACATCGATCATCCAGCGCGTGGCGGACGTCGAGGAGGTTGCCAATCTGGTGGCCTACATCGCTTCGCCGTTATCCTCGGCCACCACCGGTGCTGCCTTGCGGGTCGACGGCGGTGTCGTCGACAGCCTGGCCATCTGAACCTTATTGATTGGAGAAAGCATTTCATGGCAACTGCAACAGCCTTTATCGACATCCCGGCTTCGGCCGAACAGGTCTGGCAATTGATTGGCGGGTTCAACTCGCTGCCGGACTGGCTGCCGTTCATTCCCAGGAGCGAGCTCAGTGACGGCGGGCGCGTGCGCAGCCTGCAAACGGCGGATGGCGCGGTGGTGATCGAACGCCTGCAAACCTTCGACAATGCGGGCCGAACCTACAGCTACTCGATTGTGCAGGCACCGTTTCCGGCGACTGATTATCTGGCGACGATCAAGGTCGAGGCGCAAGGCGAGGGCGCGCGGGTGAGCTGGTCCGGGCGGTTTGAACCGGTGGGTGTGAGCAATGAGGAAGTGGAGGCGTTGTTTACCAGTATCTATCAGGGTGGGCTTGAGGCCTTGCGGGCCAATTATCCGGCCTGACCGTCAAAATACCAATCCCCCTGTGGGAGCGGGCTTGCTCGCGAAAGCGTAGTGTCAGCCAACATATTTGTTGAATGAGAAACCGCATTCGCGAGCAAGCCCGCTCCCACAAAGGATCTGTTTTGATCTTCGGATGAACATTAGGCCTGCGGTATCAAACTCTCCCGACAATCAAGCACCAGCCGCGCGCCACCCAGTTCGCTGCTGCCCACCTCCAGCGTAAATCCGTGCAGGCTGACAATCGCCGCGACGATGGACAGGCCCAGCCCGAAACCGGTCTTTTGATTGCCGGCCTCGGCGCGATAGAAACGCTGGAATACCGCTTCACGCTCCGCCTCGGGAATGCCCGGGCCGGAGTCGAGCACTTCGATCCGTGTATGCCCGCCAGCATTGACCCCGCGCAAGATCACCGCGCCACCGGGCGGGGTGAATTTGATCGAGTTGCTGAGCAGGTTCGCCACGGCTTCGAACAGCAGCGCCCGGTCGCCATTGAGGGGGGGCAATGACGCGGGCAGGTGCAGCTGGAAAACCAGGCCATCGTCTTCCGCCAGGGGCAGGTAGAACTCATGCAGTTCCTGCAGCAACGCCACGGGGTCCAGTTGCACAAAACCGGAGCGGCGCCGGCGATCTTCCAGTTCGGAGATCCGCAGCAGGCCACGGAAACGCGCCATCAGCGTATCGGCCTCGGCCAGCACCAGGTCCAGTTGCATGGCCTGCGGCGAGCCTTCGCCGGCTTGCTGCTGCATGCGGTAAAGCTGCGCGCGCAGACGGGTCAGGGGCGTGCGCAGGTCATGGGCGATGTTGTCGCACACACCCTTGACCTCGTGCATCAGGCGCTCGATGCGTTCGAGCATGGCGTTGACGATGGCGGCGAGCATGTCCAGTTCGTCACGCCGATTGGACAGTGGCAGACGCCGGCTCAGGTCGCCGGCGACTATGGCTTCGGCACTGGCCTGGATCCCGCGGATGCGGCGCAATGGCCGGCGCCGCAGCAGATACCAGCCGACGATGCCCGGCAGGATGGTCAGGGTCACCCCCCAGAACAGCGCGTGAAGAATGATGCGGGTCACGGCGAACAGCGAGCCGTTGTCGCGCACCAGCACCAGCCAGCGGCCGTCGAGGGTGCGGGTCGCCACGGCGTCGCAACTGTCGGCGGGCAGCGTCTGGTCATCATTGTCGCCGGAGGCATCGCAGTCGCGCAGCATGTGGATCTTGCCATCGAGCGGCAGGCCGTCCGGAATATAGCGCAGGGCGCCACTGAGGTAACGGTGCCGGGCATCGAACAGGCCGTAGGCGTCTATGCCGCGGATGTCGAAGGTCATGCTGACGGCGAGGGCGTCCACCAGTTGCTCGCCCGAGAAGCGCGAAAACAGGTGCTGGCGCTGCATCAGTGAATGCTTGGCCAGGTTGTCCAGGTAGGCGGAAACCTCGTAGTACATGACCCCCATGAGGATCCCGCTCCAGATCACGAACAGCGAACTGTAGAGCGCCAGCAAACGGCTGCTGGAAGAGCGCCAGCCTTTAGACGGGTTCGGCAATGACATAACCGGAGCCTCGCACGGTCCGAATCAGTGGGACATTGCCAGGCGGGTCGATTTTCTTGCGCAGACGGCCGATGTGTACGTCGATCAGGTTGGTGCCGGGGTCGAAGTGGTAACCCCAGACTTCTTCGAAAATCATCATCCGCGAGAGGATTTGCCCGGTATTGCGCATCAGGAATTCCAGCAGTTTGTACTCGGTGGGCAACAGCGTCAGCAGTTGACCGTCGCGGCTCGCTTCGTGGCTGATCAGGTTCAGCTCCAGGTCCGCCACCCGCAACGTGGTGGCCTGGGCGGTCACGGTGTTCTGCCGGCGCAGCAGGACTTCGACCCGGGCGGCCATTTCATCGGTGGCGAAGGGCTTGGTCAGGTAGTCGTCGCCGCCGGCGCGCAAGCCGCGCACGCGTTCATCGACGTCGGACAGTGCGCTGATCATCAGGATCGGGGTCGCCACGCCCATGGTCCGCAGCGTGGTGACGATCGCCAGGCCATCGAGCTCGGGCAACATGCGGTCGAGGGTGATCAGGTCATAGTTGCCGCTCACCGCCCGCTCCAGCCCTTCGCGGCCATTGTCGACCCAGTCGACGTCGAGGCCGTGGCTACTCAGTTCGGCGACAATTTCCCGGGCGGTCACGGCGTCGTCTTCGATGGTCAAGATGCGGGTCATAAGGCTGGCCTGATTTGCAGTTCAATACGAAGTTGCGAGCATTTTGCCAAGAAAAAACCGCGAGTTAATAAATTAACTTTCATCTGGACGGGGTCGCTTCACGCATTCTCGGGGAATTGTAGGAGCCAGCCTGCTGGCGATGGGCTCAAGTGCGCCGCGTTTATCCGGTTCACCCGCGTTATCGTTAACGACCATCGCTGGCAAGCCAGCTCCTACAGTAGACGCGTCTGTAGGAGCCAGCCTGCTGGCGATGGACTCAAGTGCGCCGCGTTCATCCAGTTCACACGCGTAATCGTTAACGACCATCGCTGGCAAGCCAGCTCCTACAGGAGACCGCGTCTGTAGGAGCCAGCTTGCTGGCGATGGACTCAAGTGCGCCGCGTTTATCCAGTTCACACGCGTAATCGTTAACGACCATCGCTGGCAAGCCAGCTCCTACAAAAGACCGCGTCCGAATCGAAAAACCAGTGAACGACCCCCCCAAAAAAGGTTGTCTGACCCCCAGTGGCAACGCAAATAACCCATGCATAAAACCCGTTGGATCAACCTGTTCCTTGCAGTTTGCATGGGGCTGGGAAGTTCAAACTTTCTAAGCAATTGAAGCGCAACGATTTATTCAGTGGGGCGTGACTGGCACGGTGACTGCAATTCCTTCCTCGAAGAGTTGTAACACCATCTTTCTGCCTGGAGCGATACAACTATGAATAGATCCTCTGACGGTTTCTATCCCGCCATGGATGAGTCCACCACGCTGTCCGGTGTGTCCTGGGGGGCGATTTTCGCGGGTGCCGCTGCCGCGGCGGCGTTGTCGCTGATCCTGGTGTTGCTCGGCTTTGGCCTGGGTTTTTCGGCGGTATCGCCTTGGGCCAATGAAGGCGTGAGCGCCAAAGGCCTGGGGATTTCGACCATTGTCTGGCTGGCCTTCACCCAGATTGTCGCATCGGGACTTGGCGGGTACATCGCCGGGCGACTGCGGGTGAAGTGGGCGTACATGCACGGCGATGAAGTTTACTTTCGCGACACGGCCCATGGTTTTCTGGCCTGGTGCGTGGCGACGCTGGTGACGGCCACGCTGGTCGCCGGTTCGGTCAGCAGTCTGGTCGGCGGTGGCGTGCAGGCCGGGGCGAACATGGTTGGCGGTGCCGCCAGTGCCGCGACGCAAGCCGTGGGCACGGCGGCAGGCAATACCCAAGGCGATGAGTACGGTTACTTCGTCGACAGCCTGTTCCGTGATGATCGCCCGGTTGCCGTCAGCGATGATGCGGCCCGGGGCACCGTCACCCGGATCTTTGTGCGTTCCCTGAGCAGGGGGGAGCTGGCCGCCGAAGACCGGACTTACCTGGCGCAACTGGTCGCGCAGCGGACCAACCTCACTCAGGCCGACGCCGAACGTCGTGTCGATGAGGTCTATGCCCGCACCCAGAAAGCCGTGGCCGACGCCAAGCTGGCCGCTCAACAAGCCGCTGACACCGCTGCGAAAGTGGCGGCGTGGACCACGCTGTGGATGTTCGTTGCGCTGTTGGCCGGTGCGTTCTTCGCCAGCCTTGCCGCCACCTTCGGCGGTCGTCGTCGGGATGCGGTTGTGTATCTGGAAACCGAAACCTACGTCACCGCTGCACCGATTCGTTAATCCAGGAGAATTACCATGCGTTCATTACTGCTGTTCTTTCTCGGCGTGCCGATCCCGATCATTATCTTGATTGCGTTGTTTGTGCATTGATTCGACTGCCGCTTCTGCCTTTGGGTGAAGCGGCGCTTTTGCTTAAGCCATCGCGAGCAAGTCGGATCGCCGCACCGTCGCTCCCACAGGAAGCGTGATTCCCTGTGGGAGCGAGCTTGCTCGCGATGGCGGTCGATGAGTCGAAATGAATCCGTCATTCAATCGGCGTACTGACAAACACCTCAAGCCCTTCGGCATACGCCGTGAACGCGGCAATTCGCGGAAACTGCGCCGCACTCACCTGGTCAGGCACCACCAGGTTGGTGAAGCTCCAGGCAACCGCCAGCGTGATGCCGTCCTGCTCGATCACACCGTCAGTCTTCAGCGGCTGCTTTTCCAGCTCCCGCTCCAGTGCCGACCAGGCCGCCACCAGCTGTCCTTCGACCCGCTGCACCCAAGGCTCGAATTGAATTTCCGCCGGTCGCAGGTTGCGCTCGTAGTAAAGCTGCACGGTTTTTTCGCTGGCAGCCAGCGCCAGGCCGATCAGGCGCAACGCGCGCAGACGCTGAGCCGGTTCGACAGGCATCAGGCTGTTATCGGCCAGGGTTTCCAGGTAGTCGATGATCAGCGTCGAGTCCATCAACACCTCTCCATCATCCAGCACCAGCGTAGGCGCCTTGACCACCGGGTTGATCTGCCGGAATTGTTCGAAGTGGCGGAACACCGAGACCGATTGATGTTCCAGCGTGATTCCCAGGCATTTGGCAGAAATGGCGGCGCGCCTGACATAGGGCGAGTCCAGCATACCGATCAGTTTCATGGTCCTTTCCTTTATATGGCCATTTCGGGAGGGACAACCTTAGCTGAGGTTCGCAGCCGTGCAAATGGCAGGGAAAAAGGTGGGGAAAATGGCCCCGTGCAGGCCGTTTGTCTTCTATATACAGCCGCTCGATTGAATTTCTTGCTATAAACGCACTCCGATTACCGCCTCAAAGCCTGCCGTAGAGCATTTTCAGGGCTTTGTCGGACAAATTCGCTGTCTTTTCAGTTGCTGAGGCCTCAAGTCGGCCGTAGACTGCCGCCCCTCGTAAATTGAGTGCCGGGTGGCGCTTGGAACAAACGGCGCCTTTCCGATGGCCTTCCCAGGTCTGCCGGAACGCTCCCTTATTCGCCTTAATGCACGTTTTTTTATAGAGATATCAATGACAAAGGACAAGTTGCTGGCCATGCCGGCGGATGACTACATGAATGCCGAGCAACATGCTTTTTTCTCCGAGCTGTTGCAGAACATGAAAGTCGAAACCCATGAGCGCATCGAACAGAACCGCATCGCCATCGAAAGCCTGGACACCCCGGCCGATCCGGCAGACGCGGCTTCGGTCGAAGAAGAGCGCACCTGGCTGGTGAACGCGATCGATCGCGACCAGCGCATGCTGCCTCAGTTGGAACAAGCCCTTGAGCGCATCAAGGAAGACAGTTTTGGCTGGTGCGACGACAGCGGCGAGCCGATTGGCCTCAAGCGCCTGCTGATCAGCCCGACCACCAAGTACTGCATCGAAGCTCAAGAGCGTCACGAGCAAATCGACAAGCACCAGCGTCAGGCCTGATTCTGTGAGGCAGTCCAGCAAGATGGACTGCCTTTGAAAAGATCGCAGCCTGCGGCAGCTCCTACGCAATTGAAGTAGGGCGTTGTCGCAGGCTGCGATCTTTGTTTTCTGCCGTCTGCGATTTCCCGATTCTTCTATTGATCTGCTGCAACGTTCGCGACTAAAGGCTCATGGATAATGGCCTTATGCCGGCGTTTAATGCGATGACAACAATTAGAAGTTTTCCGGGGGTGACGATGATGACAAGAGACGGGTCTCTGGTTGCGGCAGTGCCTGCACCAGTGCTGTTGCCGAAAAACCGCTGGCTGACACCGACGCTGCAAAGCATCGCCCTGATGCTGTTGTTATGTGGCATGACGTTGGGCGGTGGGTCGCTCTACCTTGGCCTGCCCCTGGCCATATTGATCATCTGGCTGCCGCGCTTGCGTTCGCGCGCGACCCCACAGGCGGCTTTCTCCGACAACCCCGATGCCATCGGCGAGTTGACTCGCGATCTTTCCTACACCACCAGCCATAACGCGCTCTCGGCCGCCGGGGTGGCGTTCTCGGTTCGGCAGCTGGCGGAAAAACTGCAATCGCAGCTCTCGGCGGCGGCACAGATCGTCAGCAACGCCGAGGTCATGATTACCACCGAACACGCCACCTCACTGCTCAGTCGCCAGGCGCTGAGCGCCGCCAGCGAGGCTCATCAATGCGGCGCGGTGGGGCGTACGGAACTGATCGAGTCCATTGCCCGCATGCACCAGCTCAGCCAACGCGCCAGCAACAGCCGTGAACTGATCGAAGCCTTGAGCCTGCGCAGCGATGATATCCAGCGCGTGACCCTGGTGATTCAGTCCATCGCCAGCCAGACCAACTTGTTGGCATTGAACGCCGCCATTGAAGCGGCGCGGGCGGGGGAGCACGGTCGCGGGTTTGCCGTGGTGGCCGACGAGGTTCGCGGGCTTGCCGCGCGCACGGCGACCGCGACGGGCGAAGTCGGCGATATGGTGGCCGATATCCAGCAACGTACGGCGCAGGTGGTGGAGCAGATCCGCCAACTGTCCAGCGATCTCGACACCGGCGTCGAGCAGGTCGAGCGCACGGGGCAGCACCTGGAGAACATTGCCCGTCTGGCGGCCAGTGTCGAGTCCCAGGTCGGGGAAATCGCCCAGGGCGCAGACACCAACCGTGAACAGCTCGACAGCCTGTTCCACGCCATCGAACAGATGCGCAGCGACCTGGCGGTCAGCGACCAGCAGACTCAGCGTCTGGCCCAGGCGGCGGTGCAAATGGAAGGGCAGGCCGAAACCATCAGCGAGCGACTGGCCGAGGTGGGGCTGGATGATTATCACCAGCGGATCTACGACCTGGCCCGGGAAGGCGCGAGCCGGATTGCAGAGCGTTTCGAGGCGGATATCGATGCCGGTCGAATCAGCCTGGACGATCTGTTCGACCGCAACTATCAGGTCATCCCCAATACCAGCCCGGCCAAGTACCAGACGCGTTTCGACCGCTACACCGATCAGGTCTTGCCAACGATCCAGGAACCGTTGTTGCCGCGTCACGAAGGATTGGTGTTCGCCATCGCCTGCACCCAGCAGGGTTATGTGCCGACCCACAACCATGCGTTCAGCCAGCCGCTGACGGGGGACGCGCAGGTCGATGCCTTGCAGAACCGGACCAAACGCAAGTTCGCCGACCGCACCGGGATCCGTTGCGGCAGCCATCAGAAGGCCGTGCTGCTGCAAACCTATACCCGCGACACCGGCGAGTTGATGCACGATCTCTCGGTGCCGATCCTGCTCAAGGGCCGGCATTGGGGCGGTTTGCGCCTGGGCTACAAGCCGGAAAAACCGCGCTAGAAACCCCGGGTTGCCGGGTAATGCTGTTCAACTGTAGGAGCGAGCTTGCTCGCGATGGACTCAAGAGCGCCGCGTTTAGTCAGTAAACACGCGGCATCGTTAACGACCATCGTCGGAACGCCGCCCGGAGCAAGCTCGCTCCTACAGTGGATCGGGTTGCCGGGTGATTGTTACAAATACTGCAACTAACCTGTGCAGCGTTTCGCTGTTTCCTCGTCGAAAATTTAACTAGCATACCTATTAATTAGGTTGCTAATGAAGTTCGAGGTCGGCATGCAAGGCAAAGTTGATGTCGCGGTCATGATCGGCAGTGGCGTACCTGCCAATCTGCGCTCCATGGGACGCAAGGTTTGCTGGGTGGTTTTGCTCAATGGCGAACGGCGGGGCACGGCGTTCTCCAGTCGCGACGAAGCGGAGGAGTGCAAGGCTGCCTGGTTGGCGCAATTGAACGCCGAACGACCGGACAGCCTGCATTGAAGTGGTCAGTGGGTCTGATGCATGCGCAGGTTCAGGTCGTCGACCACCCGCGCCCAGTCTGCGTCTTCGCGTAGTTGTTCCTTGAGGAAGCCGGCCTGCTGCGGTGTCCAGAACTCGGCGTCGATGAGCTTCTTGTCGTCAGGCAGGGAATGGCCGGCAATGAAGTCGTCGATCGCTTTCTGGCTCGAGTCCAGGCCGAGCTGGTCGAACAGGCCTTTCAGGTCGTGTGTCGGTGATTCCATCTTCATCTCCTTGCAGGTCATCAGTCGGGTCGAGGGGCGACGTGCGGTCTCCTGGTTTCGAGGGCGCCGCACGGGTGGAGTTCGATCACGATGTTCAAACGCAACACAGAGCATAGACCGCCAATCCGGCTATCAGGCTTTCAGTGCCCCGGCATCGACCGCCGCCTTCAGTTCCCTGGCCGATTCCTGGGCCGCGATGGCGGCGACATCCGGGGTTTTGAACCAGCGATCCTTTTCGACCTGGTGATAGGTCACGGTCTTGAGCGGAGGTTTGGCGCGCATGACAATCACGGCCTGGAATTCACCCTCGACTTCTCTGGCTTCACCCCGGATAAAAAACTCGCCGATATCAAATTCCGTCACGTTGCAGACTTCCCCTGGAAATACATTGTTGTTGTCAACGCAATCCGATTGGTTGCGGATCCGTTTTATTGGGCGGGCAGTATGGCAGTAGTTGCCCGTCGACGGCTGAGATAAGTCGACGGGCAGACCAAACGTCGATGAAAATGAGCGCGGCGGGCCTGTCAACCCTGTGATTCAAGAAACCGGGCGAGGGCGCAGGCTTCGTTATGATTGGCTCGGAAACCTCTTACGCAGCCTGTAGAAATATCCTTGATGTGAAAGAAGGCAATGCCCGCCATCACCACCTGAAATCTCGGGCGGGGAGGGACATCGGGAAGCGGTACAGAACGGCCGAAGGCCATCGGCTGCGAGTTCGCTGCTGTTTTCGAGTCAGGCACCAAGGGATAGGCAAAGTGTGTCAGTGTGCACATATGAAGTCCTTTTCATTGTTTTACCGACGTATGTACGTCGTTTTGGCTAGTCTCCAGGAGCATCGCTGCTCTAGAATCACCCTTACTGGCGGGTGAATGATGTTTATCTAAAGCAATTTTTTGCTGATGATATGTAGGAAAATTTGTTCTCTTGGTGAGATTTTTCCCCGAAGTTGATAGTCCATAATTTTCTGGCAGCAGGAAGGGCGTTTTCCTTCAGCCTGTGACGAACGCCAGTCAGGACGACGCGAGTGACGTTCCAGTAGTCTTCTCAAGCTTCGTGATGAATGAGTGCACTGCTCATTCAGGACTTCAATCCGGGTTCTCTGGCTACACCTTCGGCATTGCCGCTTTTTTGGCTGTGCGATTATTTTTCGCGTACGGCACCATTTTTCAGATGTGGGGATGTTTCCTTGGCAGTAAGTAATCTCGATATGCATGCCTTGTTCGTGCTGGGCGATTTGCGCGCAAAGCTGGTCAAGCAGTTTCAGTCACGTTTCGTTTACATCACCGAACAGAGCGCTGAAGGCATTTACATTGCCGAAATCGACACTGAATCAGCCCTGGTGGTGGACGACAAACCCGGACTCAAACTCAAGGTCGGCGATCATTTCAGCGCCTCCGTGCTGCCCAGTCGCGAAGGCGGCAAGCTGGACATCAGGTTCCGCGACATCAAGCTGACGGTTTACGGCATTGGCGATTACGCCTTCGTGACCACGGCCGACGGTCAGGGGATCGTGTTCAAGGAAGGTCACAGCGTGGTGATGGTGTTTGCCGCCCACCAACAGTTGCAGGAAGGCCTGACCAAGACCCTCAAGGCCGTGACCGCCAAAGCGGCCAAGTGGCGCAAGGGCGAGCTGGTGACCTTCAAGGCCAGCGAGTGATGACCCTGACCCGCGCCGACTTCCACGAACAGAACCTGGCCAGCGCTCAAGACGAAGCGCGGCGGCTGTTCGGGCAGAAGACCCTTCTGCAGGGAGCCTGGCTGAACTGGGTGGCGTCACAGCTTTACCAACTGCAACCGGCGCCATACGCCAGCATGGTCAGACGAGAGCTGACGCGTTTGCAGGAAGCTTCCGAAAACTGATCTCCGCACCTCGAAAACGGGAACCTCTACTACAGTCATTGGACTGAGTATTCAGAGGCTTCGCGGTCTACTGCCAGGCCATCCTGCTATTGCTGTGAACAGCACGAGGTGCAAAAGCATGAACGGATTTCGACGGTTGCTGGCTGCTGTCCTGGCCACTTTCGGTTTGCTGGCGACACCCGCCCCGGCGTTTGCCGCCCAGGCGCCGATCCACTTCGCCGACCTGAACTGGGAAAGCGGCAGCCTGATTACCGATGTCCTGCGCATCATTGTCGAGAAGGGCTACGGGCTGCCCACCGATACCTTGCCGGGCACCACCATCACCCTGGAAACCGCGCTGGCCAACAATGACATCCAGGTCATTGGCGAAGAGTGGGCCGGTCGCAGCCCGGTCTGGGTCAAGGCCGAAGCCGAAGGCAAAGTCGTCAGCCTCGGCGACACGGTCAAGGGCGCGACCGAAGGCTGGTGGGTGCCGGAATACGTGATCAAGGGCGACCCGGCCAAGGGCATCAAGCCGCTGGCGCCGGACCTGCGCAGCGTCAGCGACCTGCCGCGCTACAAAGACGTGTTCAAGGACCCGGAAGCTCCGACCAAGGGACGTTTCCTCAACAGCCCTATCGGCTGGACCTCGGAAGTGGTCAACAAGCAGAAGCTCAAGGCGTACGGGCTGGACGACAGCTACGTGAACTTCCGCAGCGGTTCGGGCGCGGCCCTGGATGCAGAGATCAGTTCGTCCATTCATCGTGGCAAGCCAGTGCTGTTTTACTACTGGTCGCCCACGCCGTTGCTCGGCCGCTTCAAGCTGATTCAACTGGAAGAGCCACCGTTCGACGCCGAAGCCTGGAAGACCCTGACCGACGCCGACAACCCCAATCCACGGCCGACCCGTTCCCTGGCCTCCAAGCTGTCGATCGGTGTGTCCACTCCCTTCCAGAAGCAATATCCGCAGATAGCCGAGTTCTTTGCCAAGGTCGACTTTCCGATCGACCCGCTGAACAAGGCGCTGGCCGAGATGAGCGAGAAACATACGCCGCCGCGCCAGGCGGCGCAGGTGTTCATGAAGGCTCATCCGGACGTCTGGCGGGCCTGGCTGCCCAAGGACGTGGCGGACAAAGTCTCCGCCGCCCTGTAGGCGCTGCCGCAGGTCGGGATCTTTTGATCTTTGTCATGAAAAAGCAAAATCAAGACATCGCAGCCTGCGGTAGCTCCTACAATGTTCGGTTCATATCCCTTTCAAGGATCTCTGAACCATGACCCTGTTGTTGGCTCAGTCGCTGGTGACGATCTTCGCCGTGATCAGTCTGGTGCATGTGTATTGGGCGTTGGGTGGCGAGTGGGCGGCGGTGGCGGCGGTCCCGCAAGTACCGCAGGAGGGCAGCACAAAACTGCGACCGGCGTTCAAGCCACGAGGCTGGATCACGCTGGTGGTGGCCGGGGCATTGCTGTTGATCGCCGTGCTGGTGTGCTGGCGGGTGGGCTGGTGGCTGCGGCCCTTGCACCACTGGTCGTTGCAGTGGGTGATCAGCGCCATTGCGATCTTGCTGTTTGCCCGGGCCATTGGCGATTCGGAGCTGGTGGGCTTTTTCAAAGAGGTCAAGGGCTCGAAATTTGCCCGGCTCGACACCTGGGTTTATTCACCCTTGTGTGTGGTGTTGGGGGCAGGGTTGTTGGCGGTGGCCTGGATTTGATTGTGACAGTACTGGCCCCTTCGCGAGCAAGCCCGCTCCCACAGGTTTTGTGTGCGCCACAAATCCACTATGGGAGCGGGCTTGCTCGCGAAGAGGCCCGCCCAGGCACTAAAAATCTCTGATCTAACTGCCGCTCTCACTCCGCCGACTACTCACCTCAGCCGGCACATCATCCCCGGCCATGCGCTTACGAAACAGCGCCGCCCGGGCCAGCAGCAAGGTGGTCACCGGCACGGTAATCGCCAACAGGATCGGAATCAGCCAGGCGTGCAAGACCGGCGCGGACTTGAGCGCCGAAAAATAGATGATCGAAGCCAGCGCCACGCACCAGGCACCTAGCGTGGAGGCCAGGGCCGGTGGGTGCATGCGCTGGAAGTAATCCTGCATGCGCAGCAGGCCCGTGGCGCCGATCAAGGCAAACAGGCTGCCGAGCAACAGCAGGATCGCCACCGGGATTTCCACCCACAACGACAAGGGCGCATTCATTCGATCACCTCACCACGCAGCAGGAATTTCGCCAGGGCGAAGGAGCCGACGAAACCGAACAGGGCGATCAGCAGCGCCGCCTCGAAGTAGGTGTCACTGGCATAACGAATACCCAGCGTCAGCATCATCAGCATCGCGACGATGTACAGGTAGTCCAGCGCCAGGACCCGGTCCTGGGCCGACGGCCCTTTGAACAGGCGGATCAGGGTCAGGATCATCGCCAGGGAAAACAGGAACAGGCTCAGCAGGATCGCATTCGCCAGCAAGGGGCTCATTCGAAGATCTCCATCAACGGACGCTCGTAGGTCGCCTTGAAGTGCTGGATGAACAGCGCCTCGTCGTCCAGGTCGAAGACGTGCAACAGCAGAATGCTGCGATCCAGCGCCAGCTCCGACCAGACCGTACCGGGCACCACCGTAGTGATCATCGACAGCGCGGCCAGGCCATTGGCGTCACGCAAGTCCAGCGGCACCTTGATGAATTGCGAGCGGGGCGGACGGCGACCGGCATTGAGCACGCCCCAGGCCACGGCGAGGTTGGACACCAGCACATCGCGCCCGACCAGCAGGACCAGGCGCAGGATCACCCCCGGACGACGGATGCGCACCGGCAGCGGACGCAGCCTGCGCATCATCAGCGGCGCGCAGAACCCCAGCGCCGCCCCCAGCAGCAGGTTGCCGGGGCTGGTCGACAGGTTCAGCAACAGCCACAGCAGGCACAAGGCCAGCGACAGCAAGGGTGCGGGAAACAGACGCTTCATGGTTGCACCTCCTGCGGGATCGCCTGGGCCGTGGGGTTCGGTACGACGCGGGTGTCGAGTACCGCCATCACGTATTGCTGCGGGTTGTACAAGGCATCGGCGGCGGCCTGGGTGTAGCGCAGCAGCGGATCGGCCTTGAAGGTCAGCGCAATGCTCAAGCCCAACAGCGCGAAGATCGGCACGCATTCCAGGCGTCGCAGCAGGGGCGATGGTCGTTCCGCCGGCGTCCAGAAGCGCTGGATGCCCAGGCGCGAGAATGCGACCAGCGACGCCAGCCCCGACACAATCAACAACACCAGCAGGCCCCACGCGGCATTGGAAATCGGCGCGTCGCCGCTGTTGCCCAGGCCCAGCGGATTGAGCAGGGCACCGATCAACCCGAGTTTGCCGATAAACCCGGAGAGCGGCGGCATGCCGATGATCAGCAAGGCGCAGGCGATGAAACTCAGGCCGAGAAACGCCATGGTCCACGGGATCACCTGGCCGACCACGACTTTCTGGTCGTCGTCGAGGTTGGTGCCTTTGGGTGGATGCAGGGATTCCAGGGGGCGGGGCAGCAGTCCGGCTTCATCTTCGAGCTGTATCTCGTTGGCCGAGCGCGAGCGCTCGATCAATTCGGCCAGCAGGAACAGCGCGCTCAACGCCAGGGTCGAGCTGAACAGATAGAACAGCGCTGCGCCCACCAGGTTCGGCTGGGCGAAACCGATGGTCGACAACAGGATGCCCGCCGACACCAGAATGCTCAGGCTGGCCATGCGCTCCAGGCGTTGTGCGGCGAGGATCGCAAGGGCGGCGCAGACGATGGTCGCCATGCCGCCGTAGATCAGCCACGCCCCGCCAAAGAACGCCGATGCCCCGGCTTGGGCGGAGAACAGCAGCGTCCACAGGCGCAGCAAGGTGTACACGCCGACCTTGGTCATGATCGCGAACATCGCCGCCACCGGCGCGCTGGCCGAGGAATAGGCCGGCACCAGCCAGAAGTTCAACGGCCACATGCCGGCCTTGGCCAGAAACGCGACGGCCAGGATCCCCGCGCCGGCGTGCAGCAAGCCCCGGTCAGCGTCGGACACCAGCGGGATTTTCACCGCCAGGTCGGCCATGTTCAGCGTGCCGGTCACCCCATAGATCAGCGCCGCGCCAATCAGGAACAGCGACGAGGCCAGCAGGTTGATCGAGATGTAATGCAGCCCCGACGACACTCGCGCACGGCCCGAGCCGTGGAGCATCAAGCCGTAGGAGGCGGCCAGCAATACCTCGAAGAACACGAACAGGTTGAACAGGTCCGCGGTGAGGAATGCGCCGTACAGCCCCATCAACTGGATCTGGAACAGCGCGTGGAAACTGGAACCGGCGCTGTCCCAGCGG
Organism: Pseudomonas sp. AP3_22 TE3818; assembly: GCF_053628995.1. Lineage (NCBI taxonomy): Bacteria > Pseudomonadati > Pseudomonadota > Gammaproteobacteria > Pseudomonadales > Pseudomonadaceae > Pseudomonas > Pseudomonas sp. AP3_22 TE3818. Next base: position 2,544,313 of record NZ_JBRJHL010000001.1, read on the forward strand.
GCCATGGCGAACAGCAGGGCACTGACGCCGATGATGCCGGTCAGCACCAGCATCAGCGCCGAAAGGCGATCGACCACCAGCACCAGGCCGAACGGCACTTGCCAGTTGCTCGGCAGGTACACGCCGATGGAGCCAGGCACGCCGGTGGTTTGCGTCCATTGCAACAACGCCACGGCAATGCCCAGCCCGAGCAGGCTGGAGAACAGATTGATCCTGGCCTTGAGCGGCCGGTGCTTCTCGCCGAGCATCAGCATGATCGCGGCCGTCAGCAACGGCAGCAGGATGGGCGCGACGATCAGGTGGGTCATCGCCATCATTCCCTGGGCTCCCGGCCATCCACATGGTCGGTGCCGGTCAGGCCCCGGGACGCCAGCAGCACCACCAGGAACAGCGCGGTCATGGCGAAGCTGATGACGATCGCCGTCAGTACCAGTGCTTGCGGCAACGGGTCGGTGTAGTGCAACAGATCCTGCGGCACGCCGTCCTTGATGATCGGTTCCTTGCCGATGAACAGGCTGCCCATGCTGAAAATGAACAGGTTGACACCGTAGGACAGCAGGCACAGGCCCATGACCACCTGGAACGTCCGTGGGCGCAGGATCAGCCAGACGCCGGACGCGGCCAGGACGCCGATGGCGATTGCGATGACTTCTTCCATCAGACGGCTCCCTTGGCGGCAACGGATTTAGGTTGGGCAGCGGTTTTGTGACCACGCACCGATTGGTGGGCGAGGGCGGTGAGGATCAACAGGGTCGAGCCGACCACCACGCCGTATACGCCGATGTCGAAGAACAGCGCGCTGGCCAGGTGAATGTCACCCAGCAGCGGCAACGAAAAATGCCAGGTATGGGTGGTCAGGAACGGGTAGCCGACCAGCATCGCACCCAGGCCGGTGGCCGTGGCAAATAGCAGTCCGGTGCCCATCCAGCGCAGCGGTCGCAGGCTCATTTGCGCCTCGACCCACTGTGTGCCGGCGACCATGTATTGCAGGATGAACGCCACCGACATCACCAGCCCGGCGACAAAGCCGCCGCCCGGTTGATTGTGCCCGCGCATGAACAGGTAGAACGACACCACCAGCGCCACCGGCAACAGCAGGCGCACCAGCACCGCCGGCACCATCATGAAGCCGAGCGCGGTGTCGCTGGCGTGACGCGGGTTGACCAGGTCGGTGACCACATCCGGTGCGAGCAAGCGTTGCTGGGCCGGCAATTGCAGGCTTTCTTTCGGCGGACGGAAACGGCGCAGCAGGGCGTACACGGTCAGGGCCACGGCCACCAGCACGGTGATTTCACCGAGGGTGTCGAAACCACGGAAATCCACCAGCATCACGTTGACCACGTTGCTGCCGCCGCCTTCGGGCAAGGCGCGACTCAGGTAGAAGGAGGAAATGTCGTTGGGGGTCTGGCGCGTCAGCATGGCGTAGGCCAGCAACGCCATGCCGACACCGACCGAGGACGACAACAGCAAGTCGCGTATCCGCCGCACCCGCGCGCGGCGCAGGCTGCCCGGCAACGGCGAGACTTCTTCGATCCGTCGTGGCAGCCAGCGCAGGCCCAGCAGGATCAGCACCGTGGTCACCACTTCGACCGCCAGTTGGGTCAGGGCCAGGTCCGGCGCCGAAAACCAGACGAAGGTGACGCAGGTCATCAGGCCGCACACGCTGACCATGGTCAGGGCTGCCAGACGGTGATACTTGGCCTGGTACGCCGCGCCAAGGGCACAGGCGATGGCCAGCAACCACAGGGTGACGAAGACGATCGAGCCGGGGATCTTCGGCCGGTCGCCCCAGTGCAGGCTGCTGTGCAGCATGGGAATCAAGCCGGCCAGCACGGCGGCGAGTACCACCAGGAACAACTGCATCTGCAGGCGCCGGGTGCCCATCCGCGATTCCAGACGACGGGCCAGGCGCAGGCTGGCGACCAGTGCCCATTCGAACAGGTGCTTGCCGTCCAGGCGACCGATGACGGGTGGGCGGTTGAAGCGTCCGCGCTTGAATTGATTGCGCAGCAGCAGGTAGAGCACGGTGCCGCAGGACAAGGCGATCAGGCTCATGATCATCGGCGCGTTCAGGCCGTGCCAGATCGCCAGGCTGTACTCGGGCAGCGTGCCGCCGACCACCGGTTGTGCCGCCGCCGCGAGCAGCGGGCCGACCACCTGCGCCGGGAAGATCCCCACCAGCAGGCAAGTGAACACCAGCAGCTCGACCGGCGCGCGCATCCAGCGCGGTGGCTCGTGGGGGGTGTGAGGCAGGTCGGTCGCGGGCGGACCGAAGAACACATCCACGGTGAAACGCAGGGAGTAGGCCACGCTGAAGGTACCGGCGATCGTTGCCACGATCGGCAGGCTCAGTTCGACCCAGCGCGTGGCATTGATGAACACGGTTTCGGCGAAGAACATCTCTTTGGAGAGGAAGCCGTTGAGCAACGGCACGCCGGCCATGGAGGCGCTGGCGACCATGGCCAGGGTGGCGGTGAACGGCATCAGCTTGTACAGGCCGCTGAGCTTGCGGATATCGCGGGTGCCGCTTTCATGGTCGATGATGCCCGCGGCCATGAACAACGAGGCCTTGAACGTTGCGTGGTTGAGGATGTGGAACACCGCGGCGACGGCGGCCAACGGGCTGTTCAGGCCGAGCAGCAGGGTGATCAGGCCGAGGTGGCTGATGGTCGAGTAGGCCAGCAGTCCCTTGAGGTCGTTCTGGAACATCGCGCAATACGCCCCGAGCAACAGGGTGCAGGCACCGGCGCCGCTGACGATGTAGAACCATTCTTCACTGCCCGAAAGCGACGGCCATAGCCGCGCGAGCAGAAACACCCCGGCCTTGACCATGGTCGCCGAGTGCAGGTACGCCGACACGGGCGTCGGCGCGGCCATGGCGTGGGGCAGCCAGAAGTGGAAGGGGAATTGCGCGCTTTTGCTCAAGGCGCCGATCAGGATCAGGGGCAACAGGATGGGGTAGAGGGCATGGGCACGAATCAGGTCGCCGGCGGCCAGGACCTTGTCCAGGTCATAGCTGCCGACCACATGGCCGAGCAGCATGACCCCCGCCAGCAGGCACAAACCGCCCGCACCGGTCACCATCAGCGCCATGTAGGCACCGCGCCGGGCATCGGCGCGATGGTGCCAGTAGCCGATCAACAGGAACGAGAAGAGGCTGGTCAGCTCCCAGAAAAACACGATCTGGATCAGGTTGCCGGAGATCACCAGCCCCAGCATGGCGCCCATGAAGGCCAGGAAAAATGCGAAGAAGCGCGGCACCGGATCGTTCGGCGACAGGTAGTAGCGGGCGTACAGCGACACCAGGGTGCCGATGCCCAGCACCAGCAGGGAGAACAGCCAGGCGAAACCGTCCATGCGCAGGACGAAGTTCAGGCCCAGGCTGGGCAGCCAGGAAAACTCTTCGCGAATCACGCCGCCATGGGCGATCTGCGGGTACAGGAATGCGACCTGAATGCTGCCGATCAGGGCGATCAGGCCAGCCAGCAGGGATTCGGCGTTACGGGCATTGTGCGGCAACACGGCCGCCAAACAGCTGCCTATGAATGGCAGAAGCAGTAGAACTATCAGGGACATAGGCTTCTAATCTGCGGAAGTTTGTGAAGCATCATACGTGCCAGCTCCCGGATCGCCAAACGCCAAGCTGTCGCAGAATCCTACACGGTAGACGGAAAAACCCTGTTTAACATTGTTTCAGAGAGGGGGTGTCTGGACCGGCCCCTTCGCGGGCAAGCCCGCTCCCACAGTGTCCGCGTCGTACACAAGTTATGTGAACGCCTCTGAACCTGTGGGAGCGGGCTTGCCCGCGAAGGCGATTTATCTGGCGATGCGGAACCGGCGGTTTATCGCTGTGTTTCCTGCTCCAGTTCCCGCTCAGCCGCAGCCTTACCCTTGGTTCTCAGCTCACTGACAATCACCGCCGCGACAATCAACCCGGCCCCGACCAGGGCAATCGCTGGCAGGCGTTCCCCGGCGATGCGCCCGACAATCCCGGCCCATACCGGCTCGCCGGCATAGATCAGCGTGGCGCGGGTCGGTGACACGCTTTTCTGTGCCCAGTTCATCGCCACCTGAATCGCCGCACTCGCCGCCCCAAGGCCCAGTGCGCTGCACAGCAGCAACCAGGAGAAGTCCGGAATCGCCTCGTTGGTCGGCACCACCATCAGGAACGACAACACCGACGTGACCGCCAGTTGCACCACCGTTACCCGGCGCACATCGACCTGGCCGGCATAGGTGCTGATCAGGATGATCTCGGCCGCAATGGCCACGGCGCTGATCAAGGTGGCGATTTCACCGGGGCTGAAGTTGAACGACGCACCGGACGGCCCGGACAACAGCATCAACCCGGTAAAGGCCAGCATGATGCCGATGCTCGGCATCAACCCCGGACGCCGCCCCAGCACCAGCCATTGCAGCAATGGCACGAACGGAACATACAGGGCGGTAATGAATGCCGATTGGCTGCTGGGAATGCTCTGCAACCCGACCGTCTGCAAGCCGTAGCCGAGCATGATCGCCGCGCCGATGAACGACCCGGCCTTGAGTTCGAACAGGGTCAGCTCGCGCAGGTGACGCCAGGAAAACAGGGCGACGATGCTCGCGGCGGCGGCAAAGCGCAGGCCGACGAAAAACATCGGGCCGCTGACGGTCATCGCATGCTGAACCAACAGGAAGGTTCCGCCCCAGACCATCGTGATCAGCACCAGCACGCATTCGGCCTTGCTGAGCCTTGTGAAACGGGAAGAAGCCTTTGGGGAATTCACCGACGTCATGACCTTGCACGCTACTGGAGGGGGACGCACAATGCGCCGAATGTTGCGCAGTATACTGCCCAACCCCACTCAGTGAGCAATATAGTGCACAAAGACTCTACCCAACGGGCTTCGGTCCTTCAGCACGTCAGTCAAAATGTTCGTCGTTTGCGTCATGCCGCCGATCTGAGCCAGACCGCGCTGGCCGAAAAGTCCGGAGTCAGTCGCCGAATGCTGGTGGCGATCGAGGCAGGGGAAAAGAATGTCAGCCTGACCACCCTCGACCGCGTCGCCGAAGCCCTCGACGTTGCCTTCAGTGATTTGATCCAGGCCCCCGACGCCCGCGATCCCAGCCGTATCAATGAGCTGGCCTGGACCGGCACGATCCCTGGCAGTAAAGCGGTGTTGCTTTCCAAGGCCAGCGCCAGCCGTGAAGTCGAGCAGTGGGAATGGTGCCTGCAACCGGGCGAGGTGTATCCCTCGGAGCCGGACGCCGATGGCTGGAGCGAACAGATTTATGTCTTCGAAGGTTGCCTGACCGTTATGCTCGGCGACCAGCCGCAGAATATTGCGGCGGGTGAATTCTTCATGTTCGCCAGCAACCAGCCGCACTGTTATCGCAACGACGGGGCGGTAGCGGCGCGGTTTGTGCGTAATGTGGTGATCTGAACAGGGAGAGCAGGATGGGCCAGACCTTGATCAATGACGCCGATGTCCTGATTGTCGGTGGCGGCCTCAGTGGCGCGATGCTGGCGGCGCAGTTGATGCGATTGCCCGGTCGGCGTCGGGTGCTGGTGATCGAGCCCCGGGCCGAGTTGGGGCGCGGCGAAGCCTACAGCGCGGTGGAGTTGGGCCATACGCTCAACGGCAACGCGGCGCGCATGAGTGTCGATCCGGACAACCCCGACGACCTGACCCAATGGCTCACCGACTACATTGCCGGCGGCGGCTGGCCGGAGTCGGACCAGCAGCATGTGCCGATCAGCGAATTGTTTCCGCCTCGGGGAATCTTCGGTCTGTACGCCAGGCAGCGCCTTGCAGAAGCGCAGGCGGTGGGTGCGTTGGTCGGTTCGACGGTCGAGCATGTGCAGGCCGAAGTGGTCGATTTGCAAGTCGATGCAGACGCCGTGCGGTTGACCTTGAGCGACGGCCGATGCTTGCAGGGAGCGTTTGCGGTACTGGCCACCGGGATGTTCCCCGCCGCGCGCACGCCACAAACCCAATCCAGCGGCTTGAATGCGGCCGCCCTCGATCCATGGGACGTGGCGGCGATGCAGCAGCTCGATGCGCAAGCGACGGTCATGATCATCGGCTCGGGCCTGACCATGGTCGACGCCGTGGTATCCCTCGAACAGGCCGGCCATCGCGGGCCGATCGAAGTGTTTTCCCGCCATGGGCTGCTGCCCCATGTGCGCCGCCAGCCACCGGCCTGGGTGGATTTTCTCGCTGAGGACCCGAGCATCCGCACACCTCGCCAGTTGCTGCGCGAATTGCGTCGACACTGCCGGGATGCCATCGCCCAAGGCATCGACTGGCAGGCGCCACTGGACACGGTACGGGCACACATTGGCCGCTTGTGGCATCAGGCAACGGATGTGCAGCGTCGGCAGTTCGTGCGGCATGTGCGACCCTGGTGGGAAAGCCATCACCACCGCTCGCCACCCTTGAGTGCCGAACTGGTCGAGCGCTTGTATAAAGAAGGACGGCTGCGTATTCACGCAGCGTCATACCAGGGTCTGGAGCCTTCGATGAGTGGCGGGGTGAGCATCCGCCTTCGACGACGCGGCGAGGCGCAGGCCTGTGTGGTCAGCGGTGCTGCCCTGATCAACTCCAGCGGTATCGAATACGACTGGCGCCGGGTCGCGCGACCGCTGCCCCGGCAACTGCTCGCCCGTGGGCTGGTGCAGCCGGGACCGTTGGCCCTGGGCATCGCGGCAGACGTCGATGGCGCGGTCCTGAACGTCGAGGGGCTGCCCGCCAGCCGTCTGTTTGCCATGGGTCCGCCATTGCGCGGCATGTGGTGGGAAAGCACGGCCGTTACTGATGTGGCGAGCCAGGCCAAGGCGCTCGCCGAGCGACTGGTGCGCTAAGGCATGGATCAAGATCAAGAGCGGCAGGCGGGCTAACGCTCGGCCTGATGAGTGGTGAAGAGCTTTGTGTACGCCGACCCACTGTAGGAGCGAGCTTGCTCGCGAAAAGACCGAGAGCACCGCGGGGTGTCAGGCTCCCCGCATCATCGTTGACCTCCATCGCGAGCAAGCTCGCTCCTGCAGGCCGGGCGGCGTTCCGTTTTTCCAAAGTGACCCGCCGTACGGGCGGAACCAATAGTCGCCGTTACCTGTACACCTTCAAAAAATACCACCCGCCCCGCAGATCCCCCCGATGATTATTTTTTGTCGGCCATCGCTTGCGTGTAGCGGTCGATAGTTGGGCACCGTGTCCGGGCTGAGCAAACCTGACCGGAGCCCAATAATGATAAAAAAAAGCTCGGCCACAGCCGGAGTCCGCCAACGACTTCACCGGCCTGGCCATACCCGCCCGCAACCGCTTGCGTTGGCGATTCTTGCCGTACTCACGGGGCCGGCCTGCGCCACCACCTTTGACCTCAACGAAGACTGGAGCCTGTCGACCAGGACCAGCCTGAGCCTGGGCAGCAGTTGGTCGACGCAAAACCCCGACAAGAGCCTGATGACCCGCGCCAATGCCTTGCAGGCCCAGGGCGTGAATGCCAATGGCAGCAGCGTCAGCGCCGATGACAACCGGCTGAATTTCGAGAAGGGGGACCCCATCTCGCAGCTTTTCAAGGGCCTCACCGATTTCAGTCTCGATGGCCAGGGCCAGGGCGCGTTCCTGCGCTTCAAATACTGGTACGACCACGCCTATGAAACCGGCAATGGCCGCTTCAAGGATTTCGACGATTCGGGCTGGGACGACTTGTCGAAGTTCAAGGGCTTCCAGGTCCTTGACGCCTACGTCTGGAAAGACTTCCAGGTGGCCGACCATCCGCTGAACGTGAAGGTCGGTAACCAGGTGTTGTCCTGGGGCGAGGCGCTGTTGATCCAGAACGGCATCAACGTGATCAACCCGCTGGACATCTCGGCGTTCAACCGTCCCGGCGTGGAAATCAAGGAAGGCCAGTTGCCGGTGGAGATGGTGTCCTTCAGCTTCGGCCTGACCGACACCACCAACCTCGAAGGTTTCTATCAGTACAACTGGCGACCCAGTGTCCTTGACGGTTGCGGCACTTTCTTCGCCAGCAGTGACGTGATTCAGCCGGGGTGCGGGCCGTTGTACCTGAGCCAGGTGCAGACCGATGAACAGATGCAGGCCGCGGGTTTGTACGCCACCTCCCGGGGCAATGAGTCGCCGTCCGATTACGGTCAGTTCGGCTTCGCCCTGCGCCAGATGATCCCGGCGCTGAACGATGCTGAAGCCGCGATCTACTACATCAACTATCACTCGCGGTTGCCATATTTCACCCTCAACGCCAGGAACACTTCCTTGCCTGGCACCTTTCCCGGTGGCACCCAGGCGCCGAGTTATGCGGCGGCCTTCCCGGAAAACATTCACCTGTACGGCATCAGCCTCAACGGCGTCGAACCGGTCACCGGGATTTCCCTGGCCGGCGAGTTGAGCTACCGGCCGAACATGCCACTGGCGATCAACGCACCCGACGTCAACGTCGCCGTGATTTCCGGACCGGGGGGCAGCTCCTGGGTGCAATTGCCGGACGGCTTCAGCACCACCAATGGCAGCCAGTTCGATGCCTGGGAACGCAAGGGTGTCTGGCAGATGACCGGTTCGGCCACCCAGGCCATCGACAACGTGCTGGGCGCCACGCGCCTGAGCCTGTTCGCTGAAGCCGGTGTCGTGCACATCGAGGATCTGGGAGACGAGCGTCTGGGCCGTAGCGCCGCGTTCGGCCGCAGTGTTCCGCGCAACGGCACGCCGTGCAACACCGTGGCCTCCGGCGTCACCAACCAGTACTGCACCGACAAAGGCTTTGCCACCGAGTGGTCGTGGGGTTATCGCCTGCGCGCCAGCCTCGAATACAGCGATGTGTTGCCGGGCATCAACCTGATCCCGGCCGTCAACTGGCGGCATGACGTCGAGGGTTATTCCTACGATCCGCAAGGGCCGTTCCAGGAAGGCCAGCAAGCGCTGGGCGTGAGCCTGACCGGCGTCTACATGAACGATTACAGCGTGGAGCTGGCCTACAACGCCTTCTTTGGTACCAACGACTACAGCACCCTCGACGACCGCGATTTCGCATCCGTCAGCTTCAAGGCAGACTTCTAAGGAGAACCGTTATGCGTATGCAATTGTGCGTGCTGGCCCTGGCCTGCACCGTCGGCCTGGCTCAAGCCAAAGGCACTGATTCGGCGGCCCTGGGCAAGACCCTGACCCCCATGGGCTCGGAAATGGCAGCCAATGCCGACGGCAGTATTCCGGCCTGGACCGGTGGCCTGGCGAGCAACGCCGGCACCGTCGACAGCAAGGGCGGCTATAGCGACCCTTATGCAGCCGAGAAGCCCTTGTTCACCGTCACGGCGAAGAATGTGGCGCAGTACGAGAAGTTTCTCAGCCCCGGGCAAATCGCGTTATTCAAGCGTTTTCCCGACACCTACAAGATGAACATCTACCCGACCCATCGCAGCGCCAACCTGCCCAAGGAGGTGCTGGCGGCAAGCCGCGACAACGTGGCCAGGACCAGCATGGCCGATGGTGGCAACGGCCTGCATGACTACGCCCGGGGCATTCCGTTTCCGTTGCCCACCGAAGGCCTGGAGGTGATGTGGAACCACATGACCCGTTATCGCGGCGGCAGCTACGAGCGCATCAGCAGCGCCGCACTGGTGCGTGAAAACGGCGCCACCAGCTACGTGCGCAACCAGTCGCTGATCAACTTCGCCGACACCGTGAGTGGCCTGGAGCCAGGCTCCAACATCCTGTTCATGTTCAAGAGTCGGGTCCTGGAACCGGCGCGTTTGTCCGGCGAGGCGGTGCTGGTGCATGAACCGGTCGACCAGGTCGCCGAGCCGCGTTCGGCCTGGCAATACCTGCCGGGCCAGCGTCGCGTGCGGCGTGCGCCGATGATCGCCTATGACAACAGCGCCCGTTACAGCAATGGCCTGATCACCGCCGACAACGTCGACGGCTACAACGGCGCACCGGACCGTTTCGACTGGAAACTGGTGGGCAAGCAAGAGCTGTTCATTCCTTACAACAGCTATAGGATCGGCAGCCGCGACCTCAAGTACGACGCCGTGATCAAGCCCAACCACGTCAACCAGGACCTGGCCCGCTACGAGAAGCATCGGGTGTGGGTGGTGGAAGCAACCCTCAAGCCGGGTGCCCGGCACATCTACGCCAAGCGCCGCTTCTATGTGGACGAGGACAGCTGGCAGATCGCCCAGTCGGACCAGTACGACAGCCGCGGTGAACTGTGGCGCAGCGGTGAACTGCATGCGATTCAGCAGTACGACCACGGCTTCACCTACAACGTGCTGGAAACCTCCTACGACCTGATCTCCGGACGCTACTACGCCGGCGGCCTGGCCAACGAAGAGACCGAACCGATGCGCGTGGGCTTCGCCGCCAAGACCGACGACTACACCCCGTCGGACCTGCGGCGCTGGGCCAAGTAACCCGTCTTCCCTTGGCACCCCGCATATCCTCTGTAGGAGCCCGGCTTGCCGGCGATGGCGCCACTGAGACCGCCATCGCCGGCAAGCCGGGCTCCTACAAGGTTGTGGTGTGTGCTGTGCTTTTATTTGCCAGGAGATCTACCGTGCGCTACTGGATATCCGCTCTTGCCCTGGGCGCAAGCCTGGGTACCGTTCACGCTGCAACCCTCGATCAACCCCAGGCGAAGGCATTGGCCCAGGAGGCCTACGTGTTCGCCTACGCCACCGTCGAGCACGACAAAGTGCTCAGCGCCATCGCCGCGAAGCTGCCGTTCAACCGGCTCTACAGCGAACCGCGCTTGCTCGGCCCGCAGGACAACAAAGTGGTGTCGCCGAACAACGACACCTTCTATTCCCGAGCCCTGCTTGATTTGCGCAGCGAACCGATGGTGCTGGACGTGCCGGCCGTGCAAGGTCGCTACTACAGCTTTCAACTGGTCGACATGCGCACCGACAACCTCGACTACATCGGCACCCGCGCCACGGGTGATAAAGCGGGGCGCTACCTGATCGCCGGGCCGGACTGGAAGGGGGAAGTGCCATCGGGTTTCAGCGGCGTGATTCGCTCGCCGAGCCGCCTGGTGTTCCTGTTGGGGCGCACCGAAGTCAAGGGCGAAGACGATCAGAAAGACGCCGCTCAAGTGCTCAAGGGCTACGCCTTGCAACCACTGTCCACCGTGAGCGGCGGCGCGGCGCCTGAACCTTTGGCAGCGCTGCAGCTTCCAGCGTATGCGGACACCAAACAGGGGCCGGCGCAGGGGCTGTTCAGCACCTTCAACGCCTTGGCGCCGCTGCATCAGTGGAGCGCCAGCGAGCAGGAAAAGCTGGCTCGTTTCGCCGCCATCGGTGTGAAGCCGGGCGCCACCTTCCAGGCGCCGGCGGATTTGCACGAAGCCGTCGCCCAGGGCGCCGAAGCCGGTCGTGAGCAAGTGCGCGCAGCGTCCAGCCAGCTGTCGGTGGAACAGCAGGGCTGGTTGCCGTCGCCGTCCAACGTCGGCAAGTTCGGTGACGACGACCTGACCCGTGCCGCGGTCGCCTGGCGTTACATCTACGCCAACGATGCGGTGGAAGCGCTGTACCCGATGGCACTGCACGATGCCCAGGGGCAGATGCTCAGCGGCCAGCACGCCTATCGCCTGCATTTCCCCGCCGGGCAATTGCCACCGGTGAATGCGTTCTGGTCGCTGACCTTGTACGACGGCAAAACCCAACTGCTCGCCGCCAACCCGATCCAGCGTTATGCCCTGGGCGACCGCAGCCCTGGTCTACAATACGATGCCGACGGCGGCTTGACCCTGAGCCTGCAAGCCGACGCGCCCAAGGATGCGCCGCAGGGCAACTGGCTGCCGACGCCGCAAGGTCCATTCAACCTGCTGTTGCGCCTTTACCTGCCCAAGGGCGGGGCACTGGACGGGAGTTATCAGTTGCCGACGATTGCGAGGATCGAACCGTGAACCTGATTTTCAGTCGCCGCCGGGTGTTGGGCGGCATGGGGGTATTGGGAGGCAGTCTGATGTTTCCGCGCTGGTTGCTGGCCGCTGATTCCGATGACCTTCGCCAGATTGCCAAAGAGGCGTGGATTTATGCGTACCCCATGCTCATGCATTACCAGACCATGGAAAAGCAGGCGCTCAACGCGTCTGCGCCGGAGTTCGTCGGCGGCTTCAACCGTTTGCGTCACTACGGCGAGTTGTTCACCCCGAGCAATCGCGACATCGTCACGCCGAACAATGACACGCCGTATTCCTGGGCCTGGCTCGACCTGCGCAGCGAGCCGCAAGTGCTGAGCGTGCCGGCCGTGCCTGACGACCGCTATTACGTGCTGCAACTGGTCGACCAGTACACCCACAACTTTGCCTATGTCGGCGTGCTCAGCACCGGGCGCGATGCGGGAAACTACCTGATTGCAGGACCCGACTGGCAAGGACAGATACCGGACGGCGTCACGGCCGTGCTGCGCAGCGAAACCGAAATCGTCATGGTGCTTGGCCGAACGGCCCTGAAAAACGCCGAGGACCTGCCGGCGGTGCGTGCCTTGCAGCAGCAATACGGTTTGCGTTCGTTGCATGAATACATCGGCAGTGCACCGCCCGTGGCTGCGCCAGCCATAAACTGGCAACCCTGGGACAGCAAGACCGGGTTGGGGCTTGGGTTTATCCCGGCGTTGAACCAGATCCTCAGCCTGTGTCCGACGCAACCGTCCGAGCAAGCCTTGCGCGCACGCTTTGCGCGGATCGGCATCGTGCCCGGTCAGGGTTTCGACCCGGCGACGTTGCCGCCAGCCACACGCAAGGCGCTGCTCGCCGGGATTCAGGACGCCCAGGCGCAACTGCAAGCCGCGGTGAGCCAGGTCCGCACCACCCTCGGCCTGTTCGGCACTCGCGAAGCGATGGACGGCAATTACCTCAACCGCGCTGTCGCGGCGAATGTCGGCATTTACGGCAACAGTGTGGAGGAGGCCTTCTACACCGGCACTCGCGTGGACAATCAGGGGCAACCCTTGCAGGGCGGGCGAAGCTATCGTCTGCGTTTCGCGCCGGGTCAATTGCCGCCTGCCAGCGAGTTCTGGTCGCTGACCTTGTATGACTTGCCGGACCGGCAGCTGGTAGCCAACCCGATCAATCGTTATTGCCTGAGCAGCCGGGATCATATGCAGATGGACGCGGACGGCGGGTTGACGTTGATCCTGCAGAACGCCACGCCGCCGGAGCAGAGCAACTGGTTGCCGACGCCAGCGAGCGGGGCGTTCACGCTGGTCCTGCGCCTGTATGGGCCTGGGCAGCAGGTGGTCAATCAGCGCTGGCAAATGCCGGTGGTTGAGGTGGTGTCTGCCTGAGCTGCGCCCCTACATCGGATTTGTGTCGTTCACACCTGTTGTGGACAACCTGGATCCCTGTGGGAGCGGGCTTGCCCGCGAAGGCGGAGTGTCAGGCGGTGTGGATTTCTACGGGTGTACATATCCGTTTCTTCGGTAACGGCGGCTTATGGTTTCGCCCTTACGGCGACTCCCTTTTTTACAAGCGCCTAAAAAAGGAAGCAAAAAACGCTCGCCCCGAACGTACGGCCCCTCGCTGAGGCTCGGGGTTCCTTCGCTCCGGCATTCATCCGGGGGCATTGCCCTCCGGTCGGCTTCGCTTCGACCTACATGCAATGAGTTCGACTGCGTCGAACGGCGCTGCGCGCCCATCCCCGGATAAACGCCTGCGCTCAGCCTGCCGAGGGGGCGGGTGGATCAAGATCAAGAGCTGCAGGCGAGCTAACGCTCGGCCTGTTGAGTGGTGGGGTTGTACGCGGGCGGCCTTTTGGCCGACCAATCTCTTTCGGCTAAACACACGTCCCCTGTAGGAGCGAGCTTGCTCGCGAAAAACCTGAGCGCACCGCGGGGTGTCAGGCTCCCCGCATCATCGTTGACCTCCATCGCGAGCAAGCTCGCTCCTACAGGGGATCTGTCACGGGGTAACGATATTGAACTGCGGCGCAAACGTATCGAGGCTGGTCATCAATTCTCCAAGCTTCTTGCCATTGCCTTGCAATTTGATCAGGCCTTTCTGGATCGCCGTGGGGATATCCAGTTGCTTGAGGCTGATCTGTTCCAGGGTGGCCTTGCTCATGGTCACGCTGGCATCCGCCTGGGCGTTGAGGCCAGCGCGGTGGGTCAGCACGCCGTTGCGCAGGGTCAGGTTGAAGTCCTTGTTCAGGTCCTCGAAGGTCCAGTTCAGGGTCAGGTCATGGCCTGCGGCCTTTTCGCTGTCCAGACGCACGGCCAGGAAGTCGAAGAACATCTGCGGGCTCATTGCCCGCACCATGTCCACCGACACCGAAGTGCCCGCATGGGTCGGCACGCCGTTGCGCAGTTCCATGGCGCCGGTCAGGTACATGTTGCGCCAGGTGGCGTTTTCGCTTTGATAGCCCATCTGCTCCAGCGCCTCGGCCTGGGCTTTGCGCGCGTCGCCGTTGTCCGGGTTGGCGAACAGCAATTGATTGCCCAGTTGCGCGGCCCAGCGGTACTCACCCTTGGTCATCGCCGCGCGCATTTTCTCCAGTACCGCCGCTTCGCCACCCATGGCCTCGACCGTGTACTTCGCCGTTTCCACGGGTGGCAGCGGATTGAGGTTGGCCGGGTTGCCGTCATAGAAACCCATGTAACGCTGATACACCGCACGGGTGTTGAAGCTCAGCGAGCCGTAGTAGCCGCGGGTGTACCACTTCTGGTCCAGGCTGCCGGGCAGTTTCTTGATCGAGTCGGCGATTTCCAGTGGTGTCAGGCCCTGGTTCAGCAGGTGCAGGGTGCGGTCATTGAGGAAGGCGTACATGTCGCGCTGGTCGGCAAGGAAGGTGCGGATGCGTTCGCCGCCCCAGGTCGGCCAGTTGTGCTGGGCGAACAGCACGTCGCTCTTGTCGCCGTATCGCGCCAGGCTGCCGTCCAGGTACTCGGCCCAGGCCTTGGCGTCCCGCACTTGCGCGCCGCGCGGGGTGAGGATGTTGTGCATCATTTGCGTGGCATTTTCCGCCATGCACAAGGCACGCAATTGCGGCAGGTACAGGTTCATTTCCGCGGGCGCCTCGGTGCCCGGGGTCAACTGGAATTCCACCTCGAGGCCGGCGATGGTGCGGGTCTCCAGTGCCTTGTCGATCAGGTCGGTGGGCGGGATCAGGGTGACGGTGCCGCCGCTCGGCGTGCTCTTGCCCAGGCCGGCATCGACCTGGCCTTTTTCGCCACGGGGCAACAGGCTGCCGAACTGGAACTGCGCGCGGCGGCTCATGGCGTTGCCGGCGTAGACGTTCTCGCTCATCACGTGTTCCATGAACCCGGCCGGGGCGAACACCTTGACCTTGCCGGCCTTGACGTCGGCTTCGTCGATGACCCCGCGCACGCCACCGAAGTGGTCGACGTGGGTGTGGCTGTAGATCACCGCCACCACCGGTTTGTGCGAACGGTTCTGGTAGTACAGGTCCAGTGCCGCCTTGGCGGTTTCGGCCATGGTCAACGGGTCGATGATGATCAGTCCGTCGTCGCCTTCGATGATGGTCATGTTAGCGAGATCAAGGCCGCGCACCTGATACAAGCGCGGGCTGACTTCGAACAGTCCGGCATGGGCGCTGAGCTGGGCCAGGCGCCAGAGGCTCGGGTTGACCGACTCCGGGGCCTGGTCTTTGGCGAGGAAGTCATAGGCCTGGATGTCCCAGATGACCTTGCCCGAGGCGTCCTTGACCTGGCCTTTGAAGGGCGCGATCAAGCCCTTGGTGACCGACTCGTAGTCGGTGCGGTCGGTGAAGGGCAGTTGCTTCAGCACGGCGGCGTTACTGGCCGTGGTTTGCGGGCTGGCCGCGACCGGTGCATCGGCGGCGACCACCGCTTGCGCCAGGCAGGCAGTGATCAGGCAAGCGAGCAGCCCACGAGGGCTCAAGGTGAAACGAGGCATGGTGTCTCCGTTTTTTATCGTTATGGCTAGACCAGCTTCGAGGGTAGGGCGGGGCACGGGCAGGGCGATCATCGGCAACGGACAAAAAACATTCAGGGCCGCTATCCTTGAGCCACGCATATCCAGCAGGTTGACCCATGCTTGAAGTCCATGGCGTTTTCAAAAGCTACGCCACACCGCAGGGGCCGCTGCCGGTGCTGCAAGGCGTCGACCTGACGCTCAGGCCCGGCAGCAGCCTGGCGCTGATGGGCGAGTCGGGCAGTGGCAAAAGCACCTTGCTGCACCTGATCGCCGGGCTGGACAAGGTCGATCGCGGCAGCATCCGCAGTGGCGGGCATCGCCTGGAACAGATGAACGAAGGGCAGCTGGCAAACTGGCGTCGTACGGAAATCGGCCTGGTGTTCCAACAATTCAACCTGATCGGCAGCCTGCGGGTCGAAGACAACCTGGCGATTCAGGCGCGTCTGGCCGGGCGTCATGATCCACGCTGGCAGGCCCATCTGGTGCGGCGCCTGGGCCTGGGCGAGCTGTTGCGGCGCTATCCGGAGCAACTGTCCGGCGGCCAGCAGCAACGGGTCGCGCTGGGCCGGGCGCTGGCGTCGCGCCCGCCATTGCTGCTGGCCGACGAGCCCACAGGCAGCCTCGATGAAACCACCGGCGCCGAGGTGTTGCAGTTGCTGCTGGAACTGCTCGACGACAGTCCCACCAGCCTGCTGATGGTCACCCACAGTCCCGGCGTGGCGGCGCGGCTGGCGGAAAAGGCCTTGCTGTGCGGTGGTCGCCTGGCCGCTGTGGGCGAGCGCTGACATGCGCATCTTTGACCAGACCCTGCGCGCGCTGCTCAGCCATTGGCGGCAGCATCCGGTGCAGTTTTTCAGTGTGCTGACCGGGTTGTGGCTGGCCACTGGCCTGTTGACCGGTGTCCAGGCACTCAACAGCCAGGCCCGCGACAGCTATGCCCGCGCCAGTCAGTTGATCGGCGGCGAGCCTCAGGCCAGTCTCAGTGCGCCCGGTGGCGGCACCTTCGCGCAGCAATGGTTTGTCGATCTGCGCCGCGCGGGGTGGCCCGTGTCACCCGTGCTGCAGGGGCGGGTCACGCTCAAGGGGCATGAAGAACAGCGCCTGCAGTTGATGGGCATTGAGCCGGTGTCGCTGCCGACGGGCGCGGCGGTGGCGGGGCAGGCCTTGGCGATTGAGCAGGTGGTCGGCTTTTTCAGCCCGCCGGGCAGTACCTGGATATCGTCGCAAACCTTGCAGGCACTGGGCTTGCGCGAAGGTGACCGGCCACTGAACCTGGCAGGCGTGGCACTGCCGCCGCTGCAGGTGCAGGCCGACATGGCGCCCGGTGTGCTGCTGGTGGACATCGGTTTTGCCCAGCAGATTCTCGGGTTGCCGGATCAACTGTCGCGCCTGCTGCTACCGAAGGATTTCACTGCGCCGCTGCCGCACGCCTTGCAGGGCCAGCTGCAACTCAAGAGCGCCGGCGAAGAAAACAACCTCACACGCCTGACCGAAAGCTTTCACCTGAATCTTGCGGCCCTGGGGGTGCTGTCGTTCGTGGTCGGTCTGTTTATCGTGCACGCCGCCATCGGGCTGGCGCTGGAGCAACGCCGGGGTTTGCTGCGGACCCTGCGTGCCTGTGGGGTGAGTGCGCGCATGCTGATCGCTTGTCTCGCCGTCGAGTTGGGTGGATTGGCCCTGGTCGGCGGGGCGGCCGGGGTGGTCAGCGGCTACCTGCTGGCGGCCGTGTTGTTGCCGGATGTCGCCGCCAGCCTGCGTGGCTTGTATGGCGCCGAAGTGGCGGGGCAGTTGAACCTCGGCCTGTCATGGTGGTTCAGTGGTATCGGCCTGAGTCTGATGGGGGCGTTGCTGGCCGGTGTCAACAGTCTGCTGCGGGCGGCGCGTTTGCCATTGCTGGCGTTGGCCGACCCGCAGGCCTGGCATCAGGCCCATGCACGCTGGTTGCGACGCCAGGCTTGGGTGGCGGCAATGGCCGGGGGGATCGCGCTGCTGGCGCTGACCTTCGGCGACAGCCTGGTCAGTGGCTTCGTGCTGATCGCAGGGCTGTTGATCGGTGCCGCACTGGCGTTGCCGGTGGTGCTCAGTTCGCTGCTCAGTCTCGCTTCACAGCGCAGTCGCTCGGTACTGGGCCAATGGTTTGTCGCCGATTGCCGCCAGCAACTTCCGGCGTTGAGCCTGGCGTTGATGGCGCTGCTGTTGGCCATGGCCGCCAATATCGGTGCCGGCAGCATGACTGCAGGGTTTCGCCAGACCTTCAGCGACTGGCTCGAGCAACGGCTGACGGCCGAGCTTTATCTCAACCCACAGAATCCGGCCCAGGCCAGGGAGCTGCACAGCTGGCTCGACCAGCAGCCGCAACTGGCGGCGGTGTTGCCCAACTGGCAGGTGTCGATTCAGTTGCAGGGTTGGCCGACGGACCTGTCCGGGATCGTCGACCACCCGACCTACCGCCAGCACTGGCCGTTGCTTGAAGCCCTGGGCGACAACCCTTGGGAGCGACTGGCCAAGGACGATGCGGTGATGCTCAGCGAGCAACTGGCCCGGCGCCTGCGCGTGCAACTGGGCGATCACCTGACGCTGCCGACGCCCACTGGCCCGTGGTCGCCACGGATCGTCGGGATCTACGCCGACTACGGCAATCCCAAGGGTCACCTTCTGGTCAACATCAACCACCTGCTGCGCGGCTGGCCGCAACTGGCTCCGAACCGCTTCAACCTGCGCATCGAACCGGCGTCGATCCCGGCGTTCGTCACGGCGCTGCAGGCGCGTTTTACCCTGGAGGACAGCCGCATCGTCGATCAGGCGCGGCTCAAGGGCTGGTCCACGCAAGTCTTCGAACGCACCTTCGCCGCCACCGCCGCCCTCAACAGCCTGACGTTGTGCGTGGCTGGCGTGGCGCTGTTCATCAGCCTGTTGACCCAAAGCCAGAGCCGTCTCGGGCAGCTGGCGCCGCTGTGGGCGCTGGGCGTGACGCGCCGGCATTTGATGTTGCTCAACCTGGGGCAAACCTGGTTGCTGGCGCTGCTGACCCTGGTGCTGGCGTTGCCGTTGGGCATCGGTCTGGCGTGGTGCCTGGACACGGTGATCAATGTGCAGGCCTTTGGCTGGCGCCTGCCGTTGCGGCTGTTCCCGTTGCAACTGTTGCAGTTGATGGGCCTGGCGCTGGTGGCGACATTGCTGGCTTCGGCCTGGCCGTTGTTCCATTTGTACCGCACGCAACCGGCGGACTTGCTGCGTACGTTTACCCATGAAGATTAATCTCGGCGTCTTGCTGCTGGTGCTCCTGGTGCTGCTGGTGAGTGGCTGCGATCAACCGGCGCCGGTAGAAAAGGGTTTTGCCGGGCTGGGCAACCAGGCCGCTGCGTTTACCCCGGTGGTGCCCGGCCGGGTGTTCAGCTTCCCGGCGGATCACGGCCCGCACGATGGCTTTCGCATCGAATGGTGGTACATCACCGCCAACCTGCAGGACGCTCAGGGGCATGAGTTCGGCGCGCAATGGACGCTGTTCCGCAGCGCCTTGAAAGCCACCCCCGAGGGGGCAGGCTGGCAGAACCAGACGATCTGGCTCGGTCACGCGGCGGTGACGTCGGCGACGGTGCATCACGCGGCTGAACGCTACGCCCGTGGCGGCGTCGGTCAGGCCGGTGTCAGCGTTGCGCCGTTCAATGCATGGATCGACGACTGGCAACTGAGCAGTCAGGCGACAGTCGACGATCCGTTGGCCGACCTGCTGCTCAGCGCCCGCGACAAGCGTTTCAGCTACCAGCTGCGGTTGACCTCGACAGGTCCGCTGGTGCTGCAAGGCGACAAGGGGTTCAGCCAGAAGTCCGAACAGGGGCAGGCCTCTTACTACTACAGCCAGCCGTTTTTCCAGGCCAGCGGCACCCTGGAAATCGACGGCCAGACCTTTCAGGTCAGTGGCCCGGCCTGGCTCGACCGTGAATGGAGCAGCCAGCCCCTGACGGCCAACCAGAGCGGTTGGGACTGGTTCTCCCTGCACCTGGACAGCGGCGAGCAGGTGATGCTGTATCGCATGCGGCAAAAAGACGGCGAGCCTTACCTCACCGGCACCTGGATCGACGCCCGGGGGCAGACACAGTTGCTGCACGCCGGCGACATCAGCCTTACACCGCAAGACAGGGCCAGCGTAGCCGGGCGCGAGATGCCCGTGCGCTGGTCGATCAAAATCCCCGCCAGACACCTCGATATCGCCATCACTGCGCTCAATCCCCAGGCGTGGATGGACTTGCGCATACCGTACTGGGAAGGCCCGGTGCGCCTCAGTGGCAGTCATGCAGGGAACGGCTATCTGGAAATGACCGGGTATTAGAAAATCAGCGGCCTGCTGCGACCACTTGCTGAACAGCGTCTATGCTCATCGCACACATGGCATTGCGCTTTGCGTCAACGCCGTCTGTTGCCATTCATCACAGGGAAAGTTCTGCCTATGAAACGCCACGCACTGACCAAAGCCATCACCCTCGCCACCTTGCTGTCTGCCGCCAGTTTCGGTGCGATTGCCGCCGAACTCCCGTTGTCCGAAGTTGTGGTGGTCGATCAGGTCGCCACCCAAGTCGTTTCGGTCGATACGGCCAACCGTATCGTGGTCCTCAAAGGCCCGCAGGGTAATGAATTCCCTGTGCAACTGACCGAAAAGGCGAAAAACCTCGACAACCTCAAGGCCGGCGACAAGGTCGACATCAGGGTCACCAGCGCCGTTGCCGCCTACCTTGACACCGATGTCGACAAAGGCCTGCCGGGCACTGCCGAAGCCACCGGTGAAGTGCGTGCTGCGCCAGGTAGCGCCAACCCGGGCGGCGAAGCTTACCGTCAGGTGAAAGTGCAGTTGAAAATCACCCACATCGACCTGAAAAAACACCAGGTGACTTTTGAAAACCCGGAAGGCAAGTCCAAGACGGTTGACGTCAAGCGACCTGAAGTCCAGGCCAAACTCAAGGACTTGAAAGTCGGACAAAGCGTTAACGTGGTTTACACCGACATATTGACGGTGACCAGCAAGCACTGAGAATGAGTTATATGGGCTGATTGTTTTTGTAGAAGTCTTGTACAGGAATAATCAGCTCGTAGCGTTTAACGGGCGCGTTTAAAGCGTTGTGCGGCGTCTTATTCAAGTCGTCATTTTCTTAAATATTGTGTCGATAAATTTCATCTTTGCAGTGCGGACATATTGATTCTCATCTACTAAAATACCTTCCGTTCGCCCAGTGTACGGCTCTTTACCAGTGCATGGATTGCCGAGGCCATTGCACTGGGCGAACACTTTATTGGTTGTATTGAAAGTTTCGGATATAAAAAAAACGGGCGACCTGCGGGTTGCCCGTTTTTTTGGGGTTTCAGCGTGGGCACGCGCCCTTGTGGGAGCTGGCCTGCCAGCGATGGTCGTTAGCGATAATGCGTATGAACCGGATAAACGCGGTCCCCTGTAGGAGCTGGCTTGCCAGCGATGGTCGTTAACGATAACGCGTGTGATCTGGATAAACGCGGTCCCCTGTAGGAGCTGGCTTGCCAGCGATGGTCGTTAACGATAACGCGTGTGAGCTGGATAAACGCGGTGAGCTTGAGTCCATCGCCAGCAAGCTGGCTCCTACAGCTATTGCGTGAAAAACGACGCGGACGCGGTCCTTTGTGGGAGCTGGCTTGCCAGCGATGGTCGTTAACGATAACGCGTGTGAGCTGGATAAACGCGGCGCACTGGAGTCCATCGCCAGCAAGCTGGCTCCTACAGGTATTGCG
Source organism: Pseudomonas sp. AP3_22 TE3818 (assembly GCF_053628995.1). Classification (NCBI taxonomy): domain Bacteria; kingdom Pseudomonadati; phylum Pseudomonadota; class Gammaproteobacteria; order Pseudomonadales; family Pseudomonadaceae; genus Pseudomonas; species Pseudomonas sp. AP3_22 TE3818. The sequence goes on from NZ_JBRJHL010000001.1 coordinate 2,565,952, forward strand.
TGAAAAACGACGCGGACGCGGTCCCATGTGGGAGCTGGCTTGCCAGCGATGGTCATTAACGATAACGCGTGTGATCTGGATAAACGCGGCGCACTGGAGTCCATCGCCAGCAAGCTGGCTCCTACAGGTATTGCGTGAAAAACGACGCGGACGCGGTCCCCTGTAGGAGCTGGCTTGCCAGCGATGGTCGTTAACGATAACGCGTATGAGCTGGATAAACGCGGCGCACTGGAGTCCATCGCCAGCAAGCTGGCTCCTACAGCTATTGCATGAAAAACGACGTGGATGCGGTCCTTTGTAGGAGCTGGCTTGCCAGCGATGGTCGTTAACGATAACGCGTATGAGCTGGATAAACGCGGCGCACTGGAGTCCATCGCCAGCAAGCTGGCTCCTACAGCTATTGCGTGAAAAACGACGCGGACGCGGTCCCCTGTAGGAGCTGGCTTGCCAGCGATGGTCGTTAACGATAACGCGTATGAGCTGGATAAACGCGGCGCACTGGAGTCCATCGCCAGCAAGCTGGCTCCTACAGCTATTGCGTGAAAAACGACGCGGACGCGGTCCCCTGTAGGAGCTGGCTTGCCAGCGATGGTCGTTAACGATAACGCGTATGAGCTGGATAAACGCGGCGCACTGGAGTCCATCGCCAGCAAGCTGGCCCCTACAGCTATTGCATGAAAAACGACGTGGATGCGGTCCTTTGTGGGAGCTGGCTTGCCAGCGATGGTCGTTAACGATAACGCGTATGAGCTGGATAAACGCGGCGCACTGGAGTCCATCGCCAGCAAGCTGGCTCCTACAGGTGTTGCGTTATCAGTGTTTCCCGGGATTGCGTGAAGAGCCTTTTTCATTGGCTTGAACAACATCGGCCAACATGGCGAAACACTGTTCGATCGAGCGCCGCTGGCTCTCGGCATACAACGCCAACTCATCGATCGTCGAACGCCCCAGGGCCTTTTCGAACGCCTGCTGATTGGAGTGCACGCCGTAACGGGTTTGCGCCGCGTCCCCCAGGTTCGACTGAAAAATCCCCGCCGCGCTGACCGGCAGGAAGTCTTCGTACACCAGCGGTTCAACCCGCAGGTAACCGCTGCCGAGCAGGTCGTCCAGGGCAACGTTTTTCAGGTCGCCCGCCGCCAGGCCTTTTTCCGTCACGAAGTAGCGGAAGTAAGCCAGCTCCTGTTGGCGCATGCCTTCCCAGGTGTCGGGGAACTCGCTGAAGTGCTGCGCCATCAGGGCGTTGTAGCGCGCGGCGTTGGCTTCGTTGGGGAAGTCCTTGAGTTCGTCCCGCGCGGCGTTGAGCAAGCGGTCGTACAGTGCGCGGCCTTTGGGCGTGAGGGCGGCACCACGCTGTTCGATCTCGCCGAAGCGGGCACTGTGGCTGCCGCGAGCTTCGTTCTGATCGGTGAAGGCAATCGGCTCGTCGAGGGCCTTGAAACTGGTCTGGCGCAGCAGGATCGGGCACTGGCGGCGGGGCGGACCTTCGATCACCGCTTTGGGGGTGATGCCGTGGGCGGGCATTTGCGCCTGGACGATGTCGATGTCCAGGGTCCGTGGAGTCAGGTGGTTGATGTGCGGGCCCTTGAACGCCACCACGTCGGCGATCAGCCGATGCTGGGCGCTGAGCTTCTGATACTGCTCGGCGGTGACGGTGGCACTGTGGTGCCAGCGAAAGGTTTCCAGGGCCTGTTCGACGAATTCCAGGGCTTGTGGTTCGGTCAGGCCGCCCTCGGATTCGGCACGCTCGATGAGCGAGAGGGCTTTGGCGGTGAAGATCGAGCGCCGGTCGAGCATCGACTGGGCGAACGCTCGCAGTTCCAGGTCTTCGATCAACTCCAGGCGCAACAGCGAGGTGAACACCCGGAACGGACTGATCTGCAACGACGCTTCATGCACTGCGCGAAACGCCGTGGAATGTACCGGCACGCCGGCCGGTGTCAGGTCGTAGTAACCCACCGGTTGCATACCCATCACCGCGAACAGGCGGGCGAGGGTCGCCAGTTCATCGGCCGTACCGACGCGAATCGCCCCATGGCGCTCCAGGTCCAGACGCTCGATTTCGCCGGTGCTGGTGAGCTGTTGCAGGATCCCCGGATCGTTTTGCAGCACGTGACGGTTGGTCTGCTCCACCAGCTCCATCAACGCGCCGTACAACGGCACTTCCTCGCGGTACATGTCGGACATCGCTTTGGAGAAGCGTTGGCGGATCAGGTCAGGGCTGACGAAGCTCGGGTGGTTCATGAACAGGATTCCTGGCGCGGTGACGTAAAGGATGGGCAAAAGATCGCAGCCTTCAGCGACGCCGACAAACGAAGTTTCTGACGAACTTCATTCTGCAAACGACTGCAAACGACTACAAACCTAGTGGAGCCGTTGATCCTGTGGACTCTCCGAACGCAGTGATGCCAAAAACTCCCGATACAGGCGCGCCGAACCGGAGGGCGCTTCCACCATGGGCATGTGCCCGATGGCGTCCCAGATATGCACGCGCAGGTCGGCGATGCCCTTGCTCCAGACCGCCACACTGCTGACGTCGATCAGCCGGTCCTTGCGCCCCCACAGCAACAGCGACGGGACGCTGATGTCGGGCAGGTGGGGTTCCATCGGCGGGCTGGCGCGGAAATCGCGGAAGATTTCTTCCAGCTCCTCGCGGGACTGTTCATAACGCTGGGCGACGGCATCGAGTACGAGCTTCGGCACCCAGGGCGGGGACGCCATGGTCATGGCGTAGAAACGCTGGAATTCTTCCCGCGAGTGAATCAGAAACGGGTTGTGGCCCTTGGCCAAATGCCGCTCCAGGTCACTGGGCTCGGGCGAGGTGACCCCCGACGGGTCGATCAGGGCCAGGGACACAATGCGTTCCGGATAAGTGGCCGCGAGCCACGCCGCCATGTAGCCACCCATGGAGTTGCCGATGACATGGACTTTCTCGACGCCGCACACGTCCAGCAGCTGGATCATGCGCTTGGCCTGCAACGGGATGTCGTAGCCGCCGCCGGCCTTGAAGCCGGTTTCGCCATGGCCGGCGATGTCCGGGATGATCACCCGGTGGCTGCCGACAAAGTGCCGGGCGAAACGCAGCCAGAGGTTCTTGTCGGCGCTGAAGCCATGGAGCATCAGCACACTGCTGGTGGCCTCGTACGGCCCGCCTTGCCAGGTCGAGACGGTCATCTCGGGGATGGGCACGACGATCTTGTGCAGCCGGTACAGCTTGGCCTCGGCCGCCATGCTCAAGTCATAGAGCCAGTAGCCGATGGCCGGGTAGGTCAGCCAGCTCCAGGCGACGAACACTGCGAGAACCACGAACAACAAAAGCATCACGCGTCTCCCTTCTATCAGCTCAGGACAAAATGTGATCGGCGGGTTTCAGCGCTCGGGTCAAGCGATGAAAGCTGAAGCTGAATCCCGGAAACATCGCAATCACATGACCGCTCTTGCTTTGATACCAACTGTGGCAACCACCGGACTTCCACACGGTACGTTCCATTTCCCGGTGGATCATTTCAGTGTAGGTACGTTCCGCCTCATGGCGAACTTCGATGCTGCGTAAACCTTGAGCCTTCAAGGTGCGAATGCAGTCGAGGATGTAATTCATCTGTGATTCGATGATGAACAGCGCCGAGGTGTGGCCGATCCCGGTGTTCGGCCCGGTGACGATAAACAGGTTGGGAAAGTCGGGCAGGGCGGTGCCGAGGTAGGCCCGCGGGTATTGCGCCCAGACCTCCTTGAGACGGGTGCCGTTTTTTCCCGTGACCGGGTAGGAAATCACCCCGTCGGTGGCGTCGTAGCCGGTGGACCAGACGATCAGGTCCAGGTCGATGTGCTGGCCGTCCTGGGTGACGATGCCGGTTTCGTCGATGGACGCGATGCCTTGCTCGCGGCTGTGCAGCGTCACGTTGCGCCGCGCCAGTGCCGGGTACAGCGTGCTGGACAGGATCACCCGTTTGCAGCCGATGGTGTAGTCCGGCGTCAGTTGGCGCCGCAGTTCGGCATCCGGCACCTGGCGTTTGAGAAAACGCAGGGCCTGGCGCTGGACCATGTGTATCGCCGGCTTCGAATACTTGAAGGCAATCACCCGGGTTTCGAACTGCCAGTAGATCCCCCAGCGCAGCAGTTTGTAGGCCGGCTTGAGTCCCAGCAGCCAGCGCTGGAAACGGCCAAAGCTGCGGTCGGCCCGGGGCAACACCCAGTGGGGCGTGCGCTGGAACACATGCAAGTGCCCCACGTCCGGGGCGATGGCCGGTATCACCTGGGCCGCACTGGCGCCACTGCCGACGATGGCCACGCGTTTGTGCCGGTAGTCGTAGTTATGATCCCAGTTGTTGGTGTGAAACGTTTTACCTTGGAAACGCTCCTGTCCTTCGAAGCGCGGCACCACCGGTTGGCTCAGTGGCCCGGTCGCGTTGATCAGGAACTGCGCGCAATACGTGCCCTTTCCGGCGGTGTAGACGGTCCAGCGCTTGCCGGTGTCGTCCCATTCGATGCGCTCGACATTCGCGTCCAGTTCCACTTTGTCGCGCAGGCCGAAGTGTTCCACTACATGGCGGGTGTAGCGATGCAACTCGGCCTGTTCGGCGAACATCTGCGTCCAGCGATACGGCGCGAAAGACAACGAATACAGCGGCGAGGGCACGTCGACGGCCGCGCCGGGGTAGGTGTTCTGGCACCAGGTGCCGCCGAAGAAATCCCGCCGCTCCAGCAGGCGAAAATCGTCGATGCCGGCCTTGAGCAAATTGATTGCAGCACATTGGCCGCCAAACCCGCTGCCGATGATCAATACTTGAAAGGTCTGCATGGGCCTCCTCTTATGGTCATTGATCAACCCCTTCTTTCATGTATAGCCGTTTCTGAAGGCGAGGCTTTTGCTTTTATGTGAGGGTGATGTCGCGATATTCAGCCCGCCAGCCGGTGACGGCTATTTAATCTCGCCCTGATAGACTCCAGCGCACAGGCACAGGCTGTTATCGCATTCCGTCGAGTGGCACAGAGGCCTTATGGAAAAAGCGGGAGGAAAGGGATTCTCATTGGCCAGGAGGCTCTATACATCGCGAATCCTGGGAGTGGCCCTGGGATTGGTGTGTGTGAGCGCGGCGATGTATCCACTCGATCCGGCGCCCTGGGTCTGGGGTTTCATGTGGTTCAATGGCCTGGTCTGGCCGCACGTGGCTTATCAATGGGCGCGCCGGGCGAAAAGGCCTTATCACGCCGAACACCGCAATCTGCTGATCGATGCCTTTCTCGGCGGCTTCTGGATTGCCGCGATGCATTTCAATCCACTGCCCAGCGCGACCACCATTTCCATGATGGCCATGAACAACGTGGCCATCGGCGGCATGCGCTTCCTGCTGGCCGGCACGGCCGCGCAAGTGCTGGGCATCGGCGTCGGTTTGCAGATTTTCGCCCCGGCGTTCATTCCAGCGACCAGCCCGCTGCAGCTCTACGCCTGTTTGCCCTTGCTGTGCCTGTATCCATTGGCGCTGGGCTGGATCTGCTTCCGCCAGGCCCATACCCTCGGGCGCCAGAAGCGTGAACTGCTGGCACTGAGCCGCACCGACAGCCTGACGGGCCTGTTCAACCATGGCACCTGGAAGGACCAGTTGGAAGTCGAGTTCCAGCGCTGCAAACGCCAGCAAAAAGGCGGGGCGATTGCCCTGATCGACATCGACCATTTCAAGGCCATCAACGACACCTACGGCCATGTTGCCGGTGACATCGTCCTGCGTCAGTTGAGCAAAATGCTCAAGCAGAACCTGCGAGCGACCGATGTGGCCGGGCGCTACGGCGGTGACGAGTTCTGCGTGATCCTTCCGGACTTGCCCCTGAACAGCGCCGCCATGGTCATGGATGCCTTGCGTGATCGCTTCGCCACCTTGGGTTACGAGCAGAGTCCGGCGCTGAAAGTCAGCCTGAGCATTGGCCTGGCGTCATTCGACCCGGCGCACACCGACGCGACGCTTTGGCTCAACGACGCCGATCATGCGCTGTACGAAGCCAAGACCACCGGTCGTAACCGCGTGATCTGTTGCGGCAATGGCAAACCCCATCGCGAACTGCTTGACTCGGCGTGACCGCCCACCGCATGACCTGTGGGAGCGGGCTTGCTCGCGAAGGCGGTGTGTCATTCAGCATTTGTATCGACTGACACTACGCCCACAGTGGATTTGTGGCGAGTCCATCACCTGTGTACACCCGCAATCCAAATGTGGGAGCGGGCTTGCTCGCGAATACGGTGTGTCATTCAGCATTTATATCGACTGACACTACGCCTTCGCGAGCAAGCCCGCTCCCACAGTGGGTTTCTGTTGGACACAAATCTTGTATTCACTCCGAATCCCTGTGGGAGCGAGCCTGCTCCGGGCGGCGATCCGACGAAGGTGGTGTATCGGGTTAAACCATCACTCCTTCACGCTCATGAACTCTTCCGCGTAGCGGATGTATTCCTCAGGTTGCGTGTAGGTGTGAGTCAGTTCGGTCGCGCTCAGGTCCGATGTCTGGGTGAGGATCTGGCGTTGTTCACGCAGGCTGTCGTAGGTCGCCTTGATCGCGGCGAAGTAGGCGCCATGGCCGTCGATGGTCACGCGCACGCCCAGTTCGGCCAGGCGCTTGTCGTCGCGCAGCAGCGGGTTGCCGTAGGTGACCAGCATCAGCGGCACGCTCAGGTGCTCGGCGATCTGCTCCAGATGGTCGAAGTCCTTGACGCCCACCATGCAGATCCCGTCGGCCCCGGCTTGCTGGTATTGCCGGGTGCGGCTGATGATTTCCTGCACCGGCAGAATCCCGGCGTGGGTGCGGGCGATGATCGCCATTTCCTTATCGCAGCGGGCTTCCAGTGCCGCGCGGATCTTGCCGACGCCTTCGGCGACCGTGATCAGGTCGGTGGATTTGCGGCCGAACTGCGCGGGCAGCAGGGTGTCTTCGATGGTCAGCGCGGCGACGCCGGCCCGTTCGAGCTCGACGATGGTGCGCATGACGTTGAGCGCGTTGCCGTAGCCGTGGTCGGCGTCGGCAATCACCGGCAACTGGGCAACGCGGCCGATGCGGGTGGCCTGTTCAGCGAACTCGCTGAGGGTGATCAGGGCAAAGTCAGGGGCGCCCAGCACCTGCAGCGAGGCGACCGAACCACCCAGGATCCCGACTTCGAAGCCCAGGTCGGCGGCGATGCGCGCCGACATCGGGTCGAACACCGAGGCCGTGTGGTAGCAGGTGTTGGAGGCGAACAATTGGCGAAAATTGCGGCGCAAATCTTGATGGGAAAGCCTGGACATATGAGTTCCACCAATGGAATGGAAGGGCTTGAGCAAAAGTGTCAACGCCGAAGAAATAAAAGGCTATCACGCGCGCAGGGGGATAATGATGACGAATTTGCTGGGTAAGCCGGATTGACGCCTGAGGCAGCAAGCTGCTAAGTCACGCCGCTGCAGCCTTTTGCCGCTGGTCGAGCAGCGGTACGGCGCGCACCGAGTCGCCGGGCTGCAGCTGCAAGCGCTTGGCGGTCAGGCGATCGACCACCAGGCTGTTGCCCGCCAGTCGGGCCTGGACGCAGGTAATGCGGCAGTTTTCCAGGCGCCGGTTGTGAATCAGCCAGAGCGGATCGCTAGCGTCCGGCGAGCCGAGGGCCAGTTGCAGCGCTCGGCTGTCGCACACGGTGCGGATACCGGAAACCGGGGCCTCGATGACCGGTCCGCCGTCGAAGATATCGATATGGCCGTTGTGGGCAAAACCTTCGGCGCTGAGGATTTTCAGGGCCGGCTCGGTGTTCGGGTGGGCCTTGCCGATCACCGCCTGGGCCTGTTCGGTGAGCAGGCAGGTGTACAGCGGCTGGCGTGGCATGAGTTCGGCGATGAACGATTTGTTGCCCAGCCCGGACAAGTGGTCGGCATGGCTGAAATCCATCTTGAAAAAATGCCGGCCGAGGCTGTCCCAGAACGGGGAGCCGCCTCGTTCGTCGGTACTGCCGCGTATTTCGGCGATCAGCCGGTTGCCGAACAGCTGCGTAAACTCGGCCACGAACAACAAACGCCCGAGCGAAAGCAAACGGCCGTTGCTTCCCTGGCGCTGATCGGGGCGCAGGTACAACGAGCAGACTTCCGATTGCCCGGTCAATTCATTGCTCAGAAACAGGGTCGGGATCTGGCGCTGGATACCCAGGTCCGCGCAAGCGCTGACCGTCATCCCGACCCGGTAGTTGTACCAGGGCTCGCGCAGACCGATTCCACCCGTCAGGGCGCTGACGCCCACCACTTGCTGCTCGTCGTCCTCGAGCACGAACAGGTAATCGGCGTCGGCCCGATCGACCTGCCCGGCGAAGGTGCGTTGGGCCCAGCGGATCCGGTAGGCCAGGCGTTCTTCGTCAACCGGCAGGCTGGTGAGTCCGGGGCTGGCTTGACGCACCAGCGTGAACAAGGCGGGCAGGTCGGTGATCTGGACCGGACGGACAATCATGCGGCTGTTCCTTGTTCATAGGGGTTCGGGCGTTGGCGTTGACCCAGGCGGGCACTCACAGGGCAATCAGCCTGACCGGACTGCCTTCGGATACCTTCAACGCCGTGCACATGGCCGCGTCCAGCGTGACGGGTTGCCCGGCGATGTAATCAAGATCGGCGACGATGGCCCGATAGTCCGTCAAGGACTCGTTGCTCACCAGATAGCTGCCCCGCGCATCGTTCACCGGGCCAGGCCGCGTGAGGCCGCACTGGCTGTGGGCGATGGACCGAATGCCCGAGGTGCGCGCATAGAGCGTCGGGCCGCCATCGAACAGATCGATGTAGCTGTTGGTTTCGAAGCCTTCACGCTCGAGGATATCGAACGCTTCCTGGCCATCGGGGTGGATGCTGCCGATGCAGTCCTGTGCCGCTTGCGGCAGCATGGGCACGTAAATCGGATACTGCGGCATCAGTTCGGCAAGAAAGGTGCGGCTTTGCAGGCCGCAAAGCCGTTCGGCCTCGACGTAGGGCAGGTCGAAGAAATGCTTGCCCACGGCATCCCAGAATGGCGAGTGCCCTTCATCACTGCTGAAACCGACGATTTCGGTGATCACCGTTGCGGAAAAACGTCCGGGATGGGCCGCGATGAACAACAGGCGCGCCCGTGACAGCAGTTCGGAATGTGCAGTGCGTACCCGTGCGGCATCGATATGGAAGCCGCGCAGCAAGGTGTGGCCACTGAGGTCGTGACACAATGACAAGGCCGGTACACCGTGCTCGATGTTCAGTTCCCGAGAGGCACTGGTGAAGTGCCGGTTGCGCAGGCTGTAGAACGGCTCGCCGTACCCCGCCGTGGCGAGGATTTCCGAGCAGCCGACCAAGTGTTGCGTCGTCAAGTCCTCGAGGACAAATAAATAATTTTCCGGGCCATGACCTTCGACGTCTTTCTCGAACGAGGCAGAGGAATCGAGAATTTTTTCGCGCAACCGTTCGCTATCGTCGGGCAGGGATGTGACACCCACCAGGCTTTCACGAGCCAGCTTCTGCAACCTTGGCAGGTCGGCCAACTCGACTGGACGCAAGACCAGCATGGAGATACTCCTGTATCAAATGATCCGGCGGGTTGAGCCGAACCTGACTATCACTGTCGGTTTTTCCACACATTTATTCGGTGGACATCTGATCGTTGTCAGGCGCCACTTTTTTCTTGTCAGATGCTGCTTGGGATTGCCTGCGTTAAACGAGGAACGGACGGCTCGGCCGCAGGCGTTGCCTGGCCAGGCACATTGATCGGGTATTGGAGAAAGGGCATCCGGGCTCCTGCTGGATGAGCGTGGCACATGTTTTAACAGTCCGTTGAAAAGAGTATTTAATTATCGCGTGCTGCCTGTCTAGTTAATTTTCGCGTGGTCCGGCCGTGCCCGAAAAAGGGGCGAAATGCCTTCAGCAAGGGGCTACGCCGATGTCGCAAAGTCTTGTAGGCCATTGCCTGAGTTGCAGTCGGCGATAACAGAAAATCAGCCGGGAAATGCCTGACGGAGTCCGTTTCAAACAGGAAAATTAAACGCCCCCAAGGCCTGCTTTCTTGCGGCACAATTGCCCGATGGCGCTCCCCTGACGCCGTTGTTCCTTTCCATCCCTGGAGTGATTGCCGGTGCAGGCGACCCGTTTAACCCTGATTTGTCACGCTCGAACCGTCGCACAGAAACTGGCGCGTTTTCCATTGGACGAACCTCTGGAGATGGATTGGCAAGCGCTCAGGCTTTCCCGTTGCAATCAGCTCAAGGGCATTCCGCGTCTTGTCTGCGGTCCGGAACTGCGCACCCGGCAAACCGCTGAGCTTTTCAGCAGTGCACCGGAAATTGTCGATGCGTTGAAGGACTGCGACTTCGGGCGTTGGGGCGGTGAGCGCATCGGCGATCTGCAAAAAACCGACCCTGGGGCGCTCGAGCATTGGCTGGGGGATCCGGCTTCGGCACCCCACGGTGGCGAGTCGCTGCTGCAACTGGGCGAGCGGGTGGGGGCGTGGTTGACCGCGTTGCAGTCGGCGCCGGGACACATCGTTGCCATTACCCACCCCTTTGTCATCCGCGCCGCACTGACGCAGGTGTTGCAGGGTGCGGCATCCGACATGATCGACGTCGAACCCCTGTCGGCGGTCGAGTTGAGGTTCCATGGCCGCTGGCGGTTGCGCTTGCCGGGCACCGACCCCGAGGACCTGCTGTGATGAAAAAACTCCTGGTCATCGGCGTCGGCGCCGGCAATCCCGACTACATCACGATGCAAGCGGTGAAGGCGCTGAATCAGGTCGACGTTTTTTTCCTCATGGACAAGGGCGAGAGCAAAGACAAGCTCATCGACTTGCGGCGCGAAATCTGCGAACGCTACATCACCGACCATGATTACCGTTTTGTCCAGGCCCACAGCCCCGAGCGCGAGCGCGGTGAGTTGGACTACAGGAGCAGTGTCGACGACTTGAACCGGGCCAAACAGCAGACCTTCGAACGGCTGATCAATGAAGAACTGTGCGACGGCCAGTGTGGTGGTTTCCTGGTGTGGGGCGACCCCGCGCTGTACGACAGCACAATCCGTATCCTTCAGGCGATCCAGGCCTCGGGCGCCTGTGGATTCGAGTTCGAGGTGATCCCCGGTATTACCAGCGTCCAGGCCCTGGCGGCACAGCACAAGGTGCCGCTGAACCAGATTGGCCGCTCCGTTGAAATCACCACGGGCCGGCGGTTGGCGGCAGGGCAGGTGAGCGATGCCGACAGCCTGGTGGTGATGCTCGATGCTCAGGATGCCTACCATCAGGTCGCGGATCAGGACACCGAGATTTACTGGGGAGCCTATCTGGGGACGCCGGACGAAATCCTGATCAGCGGCAAGCTCAAGGATGTGGCGGATGAAATCGAACGGGTGCGCAAGGCGGCGCGGCTGGCCAATGGCTGGATCATGGATACCTATCTGTTGCGCAAGCCTTGAGACTTGAATTGCCCCGGCTGGCGCCTTCGCTGGCAAGCCAGCTCCTACAGGGTTATGCGGTGTTCAAATAACCTGTAGGAGCTGGCTTGCCAGCGAAGGGGCCCTCGAGTACACCTCAAAAACCAGCACTGCCCCCACGCCCAAACCGCTCCCGATACACCGAAGGCGGCACGCCAACCACGGTGCGAAAGGCCACCCGGAAGCTTTCCACCGAGCGATAACCGCAACGTTCGGCAATCTGCTCGGTGTTCTGGTCGCTGCTTTCCAGCAGTTCGCGGGCGCGCCCCAGGCGTTGCTGCTGCAACCAGGTTTTCGGTGACTGGCCGCTGGCTTCGGTGAAGCGACGCAGGAACGTGCGTTCGCTCATGGCGGCTTCGCTGGCCAGGTCGCGCACTTCCAGCGGTTCGTGCAAGCGCTCACGTGCCCACTGCATGACGCGGGATAGATCGTTGCGCGGTGTGGGACTCACCGGCGTCGGAATGAATTGCGCCTGGCCGCCGCTGCGTTGTGGCGACATGACCAGACGGCGGGCCACGGAATTGGCCACTTGCGTGCCGAAATCCCGGGCCACCAGATGCAGGCAGGCATCGATGCCTGCCGCGCTGCCGGCGGAGGTGATCAATTGACCGGAATCGACATACAGCACGTCCGGGTCCACCAGGATGCCGGGAAACCGCTCGGCCAGTTCCGAGGTGTAGCGCCAGTGCGTGGTCGCACCGTGCCCGTCGAGCAACCCGGTGGCGGCGAGGACGAACACCCCGGAGCAGATCGACAGTAACCGTGCGCCCCGCGCATGGGCCTGGCGCAGAGCGTCGATGAGCTCTGCGGGGACCGTGGCGCTGCGGTCGCGCCAGCCGGGAATGATGATGGTGCGGGCATCGGCGAGCAATTCCATGCCGCCGTCGGCCAGGACCTGGATGCCGCCCATGGCACGCATCGGGCCTTGATCGACGGCGACGATACGATGTTCGTACCACGGGAAATCGAACTCAGGACGTGGCAGGCCGAAGATCTCCACGGCAATGCCGAACTCGAATGTGCAGAGGCCGTCGTAGGCCAGAATCGCGACCATGGCTGGGTTGGGATGCATTTGGCGGAAAATTCCCGATCGGTGTCTTGTGCGCCACTGTAGCCGCAAGTGCCGGGCGGATAAAGTCTCCCCACACCCACCGCCTCTTTGGAGTACAGCCCATGACCAGTCTGGTTCGCGAAATTCCCGCCGCCCCATCGGCCATCGCCCTGATGCATTTCAGCAACCGTCTGACGTTCGAAACCGATTGTTCCGACGTCTACGGCAGCCAGCAGGCTGGCGAAGTCGATTTCATTCTGGTGGATGTGCGTGGCCCGCTGGCGTTCGAGCGCGGGCATGTACCGGGAGCGATCAACATTCCCGGGCGCTTGCTGACCGCCGAAGGTTTGGCCGGTTATCCGAAAAACACTTTGTTCGTGGTCTATTGCGCCGGGCCTCACTGCAACGGTGCCAACAAGGCCGCGGTGAAGCTGGCGGCCCTGGGTTATCCGGTCAAGGAGATGATCGGCGGCGTGACCGGGTGGCTGGATGAAGGGTTTGAGTTGAGTGCCACTGAGCAGCGGTCGGCCCGTGAAGTGATCGGTTGCGAATGCTGACCTTCAAACACTGTTGATCCCCGTGGCGAGGGGGCTTGCCTGTGGCGAGGGGGCAAGCCCCCTCGCCACAGGAATGTGCTTTGATCTGGATCAGCGACAGGCAGCGGCCGCCCACCACTCATCGAGTGTCGCCTCCAGCCACACGGCCACCGCTGCGTAATCCGCACCGTCCTGCGACCCCCGTGGCAACGGCGACTCATCGCCAAAATGCGCATTGAGCATGGCCACCGACTCGGCGTTCCACTCCGGGTGAAACTGCAACCCCAGCCGCGCCGGCCCGGCGCGGTACATCTGTTGCACACAGTGCTCGCTGCTGGCCAACAGTTGCGCGCCAGGCGGCAGGTCGATGGCGTCTTCGTGCCACTCGAGTACCTTCAGCGCTTGCCCATCGATAAAGCTCACCGTGGTCCATCCGGTTTCGCTCCGGTCCATGCGCCGTACATGGCCGCCCAGACTCAACGCCAGCAACTGAGCCCCCAGGCATATGGCGAACACGGCCCCGCCCAGATCCAGACTGCCTTTGAGCCATTGCCGTTCGGCCGCAAGCCAGCCCGGACCGGCATTGGATTCATAAGGCCCGCCCAACAGGATCACCGGATCGGCGTTGACGGGCGGCAACTGCCCCAGGTCGGCGCGAAACACCTTCAGCGTCAGCCCTCTGGACTCGGCCCAAAAGGCGATGGCACCCGGGCCTTCGGCGGGGTGGTGCTGGATCAGGTTCAACGTGGGCATCGGGCTACTCTCGATGGGACGCAAGGGTGCCCAATGTGCCGTAAAACACCCGGTATCGCCAGTCGACCCGGTACGTCCGTTGGCGCCGAAAGAGCTGCAGTCCTGGCCTGAAAGCGCGATCTGTCCGACGGACGTTGCGCCGTCATGGCACGTTCACCGCAATGACTCGATCCTGGCGCCACTTTTTTATAAATATTTGTCGCCTTGGCGTAATTTACCCTCCTGTGGCCGCTCTAGACTGCCGGCCACTTCGGTTCCCGCTCACAAAGTGAAGACCGGACGCTGCCAATCGAAGCTGCCAATAAAAGCCTCCGCACACAGGAGTTATAAATGAAGAAGCTAGTGATGTTCGGTGCCCTGGCACTGTCGATGTTGTCCCTGACCGCCGTGGCTGACGACGCCAAGCCGATCCGCATCGGCATCGAAGCCGGCTACCCGCCATTTTCGATGAAAACCCCTGACGGCAAACTCACCGGTTTCGACGTGGACATCGGCGATGCCCTGTGCGAGCAGATGAAGGTCAAGTGCACCTGGGTCGAGCAAGAGTTCGACGGCCTGATCCCTGCGCTGAAGGTCAAGAAAATCGACGCCATCCTGTCGTCCATGACCATCACTGACGACCGCAAGAAGAACGTCGATTTCACCATCAAGTACTACCACACCCCGGCGCGCTTCGTGATGAAGGAAGGCACCGACGTCAAGGATCCGCTGACCGAGCTCAAGGGCAAGAAAGTCGGTGTACTGCGCGCCAGTACCCACGACCGCTTCGCCACTGAAGTGCTGCAACCGGCAGGGATTGTCCTGGTGCGCTACGGCTCCCAGCAGGAAGCCAACCTGGACATGGTCTCCGGCCGCATTGACGCGCTGCTGGCCGACTCGGTCAACCTGGACGACGGTTTCCTGAAAACCGATGCCGGTAAAGGTTTTGCCTTCGTCGGCCCTGAGTACAACGATCCGAAGTACTTCGGTGGCGGCGCCGGCATTGCCGTGCGCAAGGGCGATACCGCCCTGGCCGAGCAGTTCAACAAAGCCATCACCGAGATCCGCGCCAACGGCAAGTACAAGCAAGTGCAGGACAAGTACTTCAAGTTTGACGTTTACGGCGAGTAATCCAGCCGTTCGAGAAAGTGGCAGCCGTTGACGCGGCTGCCACTTTTTTTGTGCAATCATTTTCAGCAGAGAGACCTGTGGGAGCGGGCTTGCTCGCGAAGGCGTCGTGTCAGGCAGCATGGATGTTGAATGTATCGACGCCTTCGCGAGCAAGCCCGCTCCCACAGGTGATTTCGCCGTTCAATATTCGGAGTTCCCATGCAACGCATCGACCACAAACTGCCCTGGAGCCACCTGGGCACTGAGCGCACCCTCAGCGTGTTTCGTTATGGCGCGGGCCCGCGCAAGGTGTACATCCAGGCCAGCCTGCACGCCGACGAATTGCCGGGCATGCGCACGGCCTGGGAGTTGAAGAAGCGCCTGACCGAACTTGAACAACAGGGACAGTTGAACGGTGTGATCGAACTGGTGCCGGTGGCCAATCCCATTGGCCTCGACCAGCACCTGCAAGGCAGCCACATGGGGCGTTTCGAGCTGGGCAGCGGCAAGAACTTCAACCGCTCGTTCGTCGAACTCAGCGCGCCGGTGGCCGAGCGGGTCGGTGATCGCCTCGGCAGCGATGCCCAGGCCAACATCGCGTTGATTCGCCAGACCATGGGCCAGGTGCTTGACGACTTGCCGGCAGCGACATCGCAGCTGGAAGCCATGCATCGCCTGTTGCTGCGCCATGCCTGCGACGCCGACATCACCCTCGACCTGCATTGCGATTTCGACGCGGCGATCCACATTTATGCGTTGCCGCAGCACTGGCCACAATGGCGATCCCTGGCGGCGCGTTTGCAGGCCGGCGTGGCGCTGTTGTGTGAAGACTCCGGTGGCAGCTCGTTCGACGAGTCCTGTTCTTCACCCTGGTTGCGCCTGGCTCGGGCGTTCCCGGCGGCGGCGATTCCACCGGCCAACCTGGCGACCACGCTGGAGCTGGGCAGCATGGGGGACACCCGGGTCGACCAGGCCCGGGCCAATGGCGAGGCCATTCTCGGCTTTCTCGCCGAGCAGGGTTTCATCTCCGGCACCTGGCCGGCGGCACCGGCCGACTGCTGTGAAGGCATGCCGTTCGAAGGCACCCAATACCTGTTCGCACCGCATCACGGCGTGGTCAGTTTCCTGCGTGAAGCCGGGGAATGGGTAGAGAAGGGCGATGCGCTGTTCGAGGTGGTCGACCCGTTGAACGACAAGGTCACCACCGTGCAGGCCGGCACCAGTGGCGTGCTGTTCGCCATCGATCGTGGGCGCTACACCCAGCCTGGCACCTGGCAGGCGAAAGTCGCCGGGCGTGAGCCGATTCGGGTGGGGAAGCTGATCAACGACTGATCCGAAGGATTTGCAGTCTGTTCGGGCCTCTTCGCGGGCAAGCCCGCTCCCACAGGTTTTGTGAACGCCACACATCCAGTGTGGGAGCGGGCTTGCTCGCGAAGGCGGCATCAGCCACGCCCGAGATGTTCCTGCCTACTGCACAGTGTTAGGCTCTTGCGCGAATCCTGCATTCCGTGAAGGAAGACCCATGTTGAAGATTCTCGCGCTGCTCACGCTGTTGGCATCCACTGCCGTCCACGCCCAAACCCCGCTGCAAACCGACCTGCCACTCAAGTACCTGGCGCAGGCCACCACCGATTCGAACCCTCAGCCCCTGGTGATTTTCCTTCACGGTTACGGCAGTAACGAGCAGGACCTGTTCGGCATCAAGGATGACTTGCCCGCGTCCTACACCTACCTGTCGGTGCAGGCACCTTTGGTAATGGAGGCGGGCAGTTATCAGTGGTTTCGCAAGAAGGGCGAAGGGGCCTACAACGGCGAGACCGATGATCTGAAGTCCAGTGGCCAGGTGTTGCTGGACTTCGTCGCACAGGCCACGAAGAAATATCACACCGAACCCGAGAAGGTGTTCCTGGTCGGTTTCAGCCAGGGCGCGATCATGTCTTACGAAGTGGGCTTGCGGCACCCCGAAGCGCTCGGCGGGATCGCGGCGTTGAGCGGGCGGATTCTGCCGGTGCTCAAGGCCGAGCTCAAACCGGATGAAAAGCGCCAGTCGCTGGCGATTTTCATTGGTCATGGCGAGCAGGACAAACGCCTTCCCTACAGCGACGGCACTGAAGCCAACAGCCTCTTGCAGAGTGTGTCACTCGAACCCGAGTTTCACGGCTACCCCGGTGTCGGCCACACCATCAGCGCCGAAGAGATTCAGGACTTGAGCGCCTGGTTGCAGCGTCTTAACCCCTGAGTCTTATTTTCCGCTGACGATCTGTTTGATCAGGGTTTCATGGGCCGCCATGTCGCCGGGGCGGGAAATCACCTGGATCACCGCCATGCGGGTGCCGGAGGCGGCCATCAGCGTGGTGGTGAGGGTCAGGCCACCACCCTGGGTGGCGGTGCCGTCGACCTGGCGCAAGCCCAGCCCGGATTTCTGGGTCAGGGTTTTCTCGCTGAGCTTGTTGTAGTCGGGCAGGGACTTGTGTTGCGCCGCATCGAAGTCGGCCACGGTGCCGTCGAGGAACCCGCCGTCGTTGTCCTTGACGCTGACACCGTTGGGCAGGGTGTTTTCAGCGGCGATCACTACGGTCTTGGTGGTTTCATTGCTGTACAGGGTGCCGCTGGCACCGTCCGGGCTGGCGGGCAGCGGGTTGGCGATGAACCCCTTGGGCAGGTTGAAGGTGAACTTGCCGCCGAGCATCGAGACTTTCTGGGCGGGCGCATCGCTGGAAGTGGCCTTGGCGGCCTGCGCATTCAAAGCCCCCAGGCCGGTAGCGGCTGCCAGCAGCAGGACAAGGGCTTTTTTACTCAATAAAGACATCGGAATCTCCAGGGATGGGCGCGCGGTGGGGCGCGATCATCCCACGGAGGTTGTGCTGCATTCCAGCGTGCCCTAACGAGTGGTCACTTGCGGTGAGATCACTTTCCTGTGGTGAGGGGGCAAGCCCCCTCACCACAGGCAACCCCCACCACATTGATCACTCATTTCATCACCCTCACAGGCTGGAACCGGCGGATCAGGCCTGGTTTTGCGGGAACAGGTTGCGACGGGTTTCTTCGTCGAATTCGGCCTTGAGCACCAGTTTCTCCTTCAGGCCATGGGCGCGCAGGGCGGCGGGGCGGGTGCTGATTTCATCGTACAGGCGCTTGACGTTGGGGTACGCCGCCAGACCGTTCTCACCGAGGATGTATGGCGCGTAATTGGCCCAGCCCCACAGGGCCATGTCGGCGATGCTGTAGGTGTCGCCGGCCAGGTACTGATGTTTGGCCAGGCGCTCGTCGAGTATGCGGTAATGGCGTTCGACTTCCTTGAGATAGCGGTTTTTTGCGTAAGGCAGATCTTCCGGTGCGTGGTGCCGGAAGTGCACCGCCTGACCGGAGAACGGCGACAGGCCGGTACCGATGAACATCAGCCAGGAAAGCATTTCGGCCTGGCCGGCAACGGACGTCGGCACAAAGCGCTGATGTTTGTGCGCCAGGTGCAGCAGGATCGCCTGGGAGTCGAACACGCTGGCATCGCCATCCACCAGCGCGGGAACCTTGGCGTTCGGGTTGATCGCCAGGAAGGCTGGCTGGTGTTGCTCGCCCTTGAAGGTGTCAACGCCGATCAATTCGTAGGGCGTTTGCAGCTCTTCGAGCAGCAGGGCAACTTTCATCGGGTTCGGCGAAGGGTGGAAGAAGAATTTCATGGTGCAGGCCTCAGTTGGGTCGTGGGGGGAGCTGAGGCTGATGTTGACGCAAACCCGTTCGATTGACGTACGGGGCAGTTGTTCTACTCGTGCGAAACCATCGAACGGGTTGCGGGTGCTTCAAAGGGCGGGATGCCTACGGTGAGGGCGGGCAACATCCTGGCCCGCTGACATCATGCAGCTTAGCGCTTGATGGTCGCTCCTCCAGTGCCCGTCGTCGGGCCGACCGGCCGCGCCAGCAAGCGTTTGGTCACCCCCAGCATGGCCACCGACACCGCAACGCCCAGGACAAAGGCGTTCATCCCCATCGACGGCAGGGCCAGGGCCAATACCAGGCAAAACGCGGCGAACGAATACATGCCGGTGGCGGTGGCGCGCAGCAACGCGGCGGTAAAGGCCGGGCCACGGGTTTGCTGGGAGAACACCGCCATCACGCTGCCCAATACCGGGAACACCGCCAGCAGACCGCTCCACCGGTCGCCGACGGTGCTGGCCAGCAGCGTCACGACCAGGGTGAGCAATGCACCGGCCACCATGCGCAGCACAAGCTTGTCGGATTTCGGCCCCGGGCCACTGAGCACCGGTTGCACGGCGGGGAACAGATAGGGCGCGGCGAGCAGCGCGGTCGCGGCGGCGCACAGGGAAAACACCAGGGATCCCGGGATCAGCGACAGGACAACCGCCACCAGCGCCCAGACCGACAGCGAGATCAGCAACGCCAGTGGCCATCCGGCCCGTTGGGCGACCCGGGCGTAGGTCACGCAAAACGCAATCATCGCGAACATGGCCGACAGCGCCGCCGTGGCCGATTGCGCAGCGAACGCCTGGCCTTGCTCAAGGGCAAGGAACAACAGGATCGGTCCGACCACCACCGGCAACCCCGACAGCCAACCGGCCACGCTCGGTCCCCAGCGTTTGCCAGCCAGGGAAATCAGTAGCAGGAAGCCTGGGATTACCAGCAGTTTGAGGATCAACACGCGCATGTCTCCGACCTGTGTGAGGTGGCAACGGTAACATTGCATCGGCTAGATTGCTTTATCTGTATGCGGATTTTGTATACATAAAGCCCTTCTGAATTTGTACGAAAGGATCTTTTGCGCCTGCGTTTCCTGGGCATCCTGCGATGAGGCCAACCTGCCATGAACCACCCACGATCACCGCTGCGCCATGGTCTGTGGTTGCTTGTATTGAGCTGCCAGGCTTCCAGGGCAGCAGATGCTGCGTGATGTGAAGGATCTGCAATTCGCCCAGGCTTTTTTTGCCATTTGGCTCGATCCGCGCACCAGCAACCCCGAGCTGCGACAGCAGTTGCTGGGCATGGCCCCCTGAACTTTGCGATGATCGCAACCTGTTTGCGAGCCTTGCCACCTGTTGATGGATCATCGTGTGAAATTCAGTTTTTTGCCTAGAACCGCGACTGCGCCGTTTTGCCCACCGGAAGTGGCTGGAAGCGTCGCCGTCGACCCGCGCGCCTCGTTCTTCAAGCGTGTCCTGCGTTTTGCCGGGCCGGGGTTGTTGGTGTCCATCGGTTACATGGACCCGGGCAACTGGGCCACCGCCATCGAGGCTGGCTCGCGGTTCGGCTACAGCCTGTTGTTCGTGGTGTTGCTGGCAAGCCTGGCGGGGATGGTGGTGCAGTGCCTGTGTTCGCGCCTGGGCATTGCCACCGGGCGTGACCTGGCGCAATTGTCCCGGGAGCGCTACAGCACGCGCACCGCTCGCACGCAGTGGTTTCTGGCGGAGATCTCCATTATCGCCACCGACCTGGCCGAGGTACTTGGCTGCGCGCTGGCGTTCCATTTGTTGCTCGGTTGCTCGCTGACTTTCGGCATTGCCCTCACGGCGTTCGACACCTTGTTGGTGCTGGCCTTGCAGAACCGTGGCTTCCGTCGGCTCGAAGCGATCATGCTGGTACTGGTCGGCACCATTGGCGTGTGCTTTTTTGTCGAGTTGCTGCTGATCAAACCCTACTGGCCCGATGTCGCCCGCGGCTTCACGCCGTCGCTGGCGGCCATCGGCGATGCTGCGCCGCTGTACCTGGCCATCGGCATCCTCGGGGCCACGGTCATGCCGCATAACCTGTACTTGCACACGTCCATCGTGCAAACCCGGTTGATCGGCAAGGACCTGGCCAGCAAGCAGGACGCGGTCAAACTGGCGCGCATCGACACCATCGGCTCCCTGGCACTGGCGTTGCTGGTCAACGCGGCGATCCTGATTCTGGCGGCGGCAGCGTTCCACCAGACCGGGCACACCGATGTCGTGGACATACAGGATGCCTACCACTTGCTCGACCCGCTGGTGGGCGGGGCCTTGGCCAGTGTGTTGTTTGGCGTGGCGCTGCTGGCCTCGGGGCAGAGTTCGACCTTCACCGGTACCATCGCCGGCCAGGTGATCATGGAAGGGTTCCTGAACCTGCGCATTCCCTGCTGGCAACGACGCCTGATTACGCGCGGGCTGGCGTTGATCCCTGCGTTCATCGGCGTGTGGTTGATGGGCGATGACGCCATCGGCAAGTTGCTGGTGTTGAGCCAGGTCGTGTTGAGCCTGCAATTGCCGTTTGCGTTGTACCCGTTGATTCGTATGACCAACGATCACTCACTCATGGGGCCGCTGGTGAACCGGCTGCCGACTCGGGTGCTGGCGTGGGGCTTGTTTGTGGTGATCAGTGGGGCGAACAGTTGGCTGATTCTGCAGTTTCTGGGGTGACAGTTCCGGCCCCTTCGCGGGCAAGCCCGCTCCCACAGTGGACCGCGCTCGTCTGGACAATGGTGGGAGCGGGCTTGCCCGCGATAAACGATGACTCAGTCCACTTGAAAAAACGCAGGCAAAAAAGAACCCGGTGCGACTTGCATCGCACCGGGTGTTTGTCCAGACGGCGACGGATCTTCGTGGGTCCCCGCGCCGTCTGTTGAACGCTTTAAGCCCGTTCGAGCGCCAGCGCCACGCCCTGACCGCCACCGATGCACAGGGTGGCGAGGCCTTTCTTGGCGTCACGCTTGAGCATTTCATGCAGCAGGGTCACCAACACGCGGCAACCCGAAGCACCGATCGGGTGGCCCAGGGCAATGGCGCCGCCGTTGACGTTGACCTTGTTCAAGTCCCATTCCAGGTCCTTGGCCACCGCCAGCGATTGCGCGGCGAAGGCTTCGTTGGCTTCGATCAGGTCCAACTGGTCGATGTTCCAGCCGGCCTTGTCCAGGCAGCGACGGGTGGCCGACACCGGGCCGATGCCCATGATCGCCGGGTCAACGCCTGCGTTGGCGTAGGCCGCGATTTTCGCCAGTACCGGCAGGCCCAGGGCCTTGGCCTTTTCGGCGCTCATCAGGATCACGGCGGCGGCACCGTCGTTCAGCGACGAAGCGTTGCCGGCGGTCACCGAACCGTCCTTCTTGAAGGCCGCTTTGAGTTTGCCCAGGGATTCGGCGGTGGTGCCGGCCCGTGGCTGCTCGTCGGTGGCGAAGGACAGCGGATCGCCCTTGCGCTGCGGGATCAGGATCGGGGTGATTTCATCGACGAAGCGCCCGGCTTCGATGGCGGCTACGGCTTTCTGCTGCGAGGCGGCGGCGAACGCGTCCTGCTGCTCGCGCGTCAGGCTGTACTTCTCGGCCAGGTTCTCGGCGGTGATGCCCATGTGGTAGTCGTTGAACGCGTCCCACAGGCCATCGCTGATCATGGTGTCGACGATCTGCGCGTGGCCCATGCGCAGGCCGGTGCGCGCGCCGGGCATGACGTAGTTGGCCAGGCTCATGTTTTCCTGGCCGCCGGCGATGATCACCTCGGCATCGCCGCAGCGAATCGCCTGGGCACCCAGGTGCAGGGCCTTGAGGCCCGAACCGCAGACTTTGTTCAGGGTCATGGCCGGTACGGCGAAGGGCAGGCCGGCCTTGATCGCGGCCTGGCGCGCAGGGTTCTGCCCGGCGCCGGCGGTCAGCACCTGGCCCATGATCACTTCATCGACTTCGGCCGGGTCCAGGCCGGTTTGCGCCAGCAACTGACGGATCACCGCAGCGCCCAGGTCAACGGCAGAAACATTGGCCAGGGAACCCTGGAAACTGCCGATCGCGGTGCGCGTGGCGGCAACAATGACGACTTCTTGCATGGAATGATTCCTCACTGGGCAGCGAACTGCATTTCCGGAACGTGGTCCGGGACGATCAGTTTACCAGCGGTCTTGGCGACGATTTCCTCGACACTGACGCCGGGTGCGCGTTCCTTGAGGACAAATGCGCCATTTTCGATTTCCAGGTAGGCGAGGTCGGTCAGCACGCGCTTGATGCACCCGGCGCCGGTCAGCGGCAGGCTGCATTGGGACAGCAGCTTGGACTCACCGTCCTTGGAGGCGTGGGTCATGATGACGATGATGTTGTCTGCGCCGGCCACCAGGTCCATCGCGCCGCCCATGCCCTTGACCAGCTTGCCGGGGATCATCCACGAGGCGATGTTGCCTTGCACGTCCACTTCGAAGGCGCCCAGCACGGTCAGGTCGACATGGCCACCGCGGATCATCGCGAAGGACTCGGCCGAGGAAAAGATCGAAGCGCCGATGCGCGCGGTCACCGTTTGTTTGCCGGCGTTGATCATGTCGGCATCGATGGTTTCTTCAGTAGGGAACGGCCCCATGCCCAGCAGGCCGTTTTCCGACTGCAGCATGACTTCCATGCCTTCAGGGATGTAGTTGGCGACCAGGGTCGGAATGCCGATGCCCAGGTTCACGTAGAAGCCGTCCTGCATTTCGCGGGCGACGCGTTGAGCCATTTGTTCGCGGGAAAGTGCCATTGTCGTTATTCCTTCATTCGGTCCGGGGGCAGGGGATCACTTACGCACGGTGCGCTGTTCGATGCGCTTCTCGAACGTGCCGCAGATGATCCGGTCGACGTAGATGCCAGGGGTGTGGATCTGCGCCGGGTCCAGCTCGCCGGGTTCGACGATTTCTTCGACTTCGACCACGGTGATCTTGCCGGCAGTGGCGGCCAGCGGGTTGAAGTTCTGGGCGGTGTGGCGATAGATCACGTTACCGAAATGGTCGGCTTTCCAGCCTTTGACGATGGCGAAGTCGCCGGTGATGGACTCCTCCATCAGGTACTTGCGGCCATGGAATTCGCGCACTTCCTTGCCTTCGGCAACCGGAGTGCCCACGCCGGTGGCGGTGAAAAAGGCCGGAATGCCGGCGCCGCCCGCGCGCATTTTCTCGGCGAGCGTACCTTGCGGGGTCAGGATGACTTCGATTTCGCCCTTGAGCAGTTGCTCTTCGAACAGCTTGTTTTCGCCGACGTAGGACGCCACCACTTTGCTGATCTGGCGGTCGGTGAGCAGTACGCCAAGGCCGAAACCGTCGACGCCGCAGTTGTTGGAGACCACGGTGAGGTCGCGAGTGCCCTTGCGCTTGATCTCGGCGATCAGGTTTTCCGGGATCCCGCACAGGCCGAAGCCGCCAGCGATCACGGTCATGCCGTCTTCAAGACCTGCCAGAGCTTCCTCGTAGGAACTCACGCGCTTGTCGAAACCTGCCATATGCACCTCTTTTATTCTTTGTGGGCGGCTGGCTAGCCGAATGGAGTTGAGTGTCGCGCCGGAAGATTCATTTGTTAAGTTGTTTTTTAGAGCGGATTGATTGATAAAGATCATTAAACGACAATCCTGTAGGAGCTGGCTTGCCAGCGATGGCGTCGGATCGATCAACATCCATGTCGCCTGCCAAATCGCTATCGCCGGCAAGCCGGCTCCTACAGGTCGTCCCTTGGCTGTTGATTTTATCTTGAGACTTGAAATCTGCTGCTTGCAACCGGAGCGAAGCGACCTATGACCGTCAAACAGATCCGTGCCTTTCTGGCCGTGGCCCAAAGCCTGAGCTTTGCCGTGGCCTGTGAACGCCTGCACCTGTCGCAATCGGCCCTGAGCCTGACCATCAAAGCGCTGGAAGAGGGCCTAGGCGGGCGCCTGTTCACCCGCAACACGCGCAACGTGGCGCTCACCGCCGAAGGCGAAGCCCTGGTGCCGCTGGCGCGCCGGTTGATCGCCGACTGGGACAATGTCGAGGACGAGTTGCGCCAACGCTTCACCCTGCAGCGCGGTCGCGTGACCCTGGCGGCCATGCCATCGTTCGCCGGCAACCTGCTGCCGCCGATCCTCAAGACCTTCCGCGCCCGTTACCCGAACGTCAACGTGACGGTCAATGACGTGATCAACGAGCAGGTGCTGGAAATGGTCCGTGACCGCCAGGTTGAACTGGGGGTGGCGTTCGAGCCGACCCAGAGTTCGCCGCTGCAATTCACGCCGTTGTACATCGATCGATTCGTGGCGGTGGTGCCCCTGGATTCGGCGCTGGCCGAACTCGATGACATCGATTGGCAGACCCTGCTCAAGGAGCCGTTCATTACCTTGCAGCGACCTTCCACCGTGCGGGTCATGCTTGAAGAGCACCTGCAGGCCCGCGGCATGAAGCTGTCGGTGGAGTTTGAAAGCCATCAACTGGCGACGGTCGGGCGCATGGTCGCCAGCGGCCTGGGCGTGAGCGCGGTGCCGGCCTTGTGTGCCGGGCAGATGCGTGAGCTGGGGGCGCGCTGCCTTACCTTGCGCGATCCGGTGGTGGAGCGGGCGCTTGGGGTGTTGACGTTGCCGGGGGGAGAGCTGTCGGCGGCGGCGCAGGCGTTGTTTGATGTGCTGAAGGAGGAAAACCTGGGCGAGCGACTGACTTGAATTGAACGGAACCTGTAGGAGCTGGCTTGCCAGCGAAGGCGGTCTGTCGGCCAATACCCATGTTGAATGTACTGGCCCCTTCGCCGGCAAGCCGGCTCCTACACGTTATTGGGGTCAGGAAGTGAGGCGTTCTGCCAATAAGGGCAACAGCTGCTCGCACGACCCCTCGATCTTCATATCCAGAATGTCGTCCGCCCGGGTCTTGCCCAGGTTGATGGCGATCAACGGTTTGCCCTGGTCCACCACCGCCCGGCACAAGCGGAACGCCGAATAGGCCATCAGCGAAGACCCGATCACCAACAACCCGGCAGCCTGTTCAACGGCCGCCATCGCCTTGGCAGCCGTGGCCTGCGCGACGTTTTCACCAAAAAACACCACATCCGGCTTCATCCGTTCCCCGGCGCAATGCGGGCAGTGCGGGACCTGGAAACGTGCCTCGAAGGCCGGGTCGAGCAGAGTGTCGCCGTCCGGCGCCTGTACCGCGTCGACGCCGGCCAGGTACGGGTTGCGGGTTTCCATCAAGCGCTGGATCGAATCGCGCTCGCAGCGCCGGCCGCAATCGAGGCACAACACCCGGTGCAAACTGCCGTGGAGTTCGATCACGTCATGGCTGCCGGCCTGGTCGTGCAGGGTGTCGACGTTCTGGGTGATCAACCCGCTGATCTGTCGCGTGCCCTGCAGCCGGGCCAGGGTGTCGTGGGCCACGTTCGGCTGCGCCAGGCGCACCCGTGGCCAGCCGAGCATCGCCCGCGCCCAATAGCGTCGCCGGGACTCCGGGGCGGAGAGAAACTCCTGGTACATCATCGGCTGCCGGCCCCGCCGCACACCCTGGTTGTCGCGATAATCGGGGATGCCCGACGGTGTGCTGATGCCGGCACCGGTCAGCACTGCAAACGGCGCGTCGGCCATGCGTTGATGGAGGCGGTCGATTTGCTCATGGATCATGCTGTCGAGCATGCCGGGAACCCTGTAGGAGCGAGTTTGCTCGCGATGGTGTGTCAGTCGCAACCAATGTATCTGATACACCATCGCGAGCAAGCTCGCTCCTACAGAAGACGGGCGCCGGGGGTTATTTACGTGCCTCCAGAATCAGGTTGAACGGTGTTTCCGTGGCCCGACGAAAACGGCTGAACCCGGCCTCGCTGAACACCTTGCGCAACCGCGCTTCACCGGCCTGGGCGCCGAGGCCGAGGCCGACTTCCTGGGACAGCGAGTTCGGCGTGCAAATGAAGGTCGAGGCGGCGTAGAACAGGCGTCCGACCGGGTTGACGTTGTCGTCGAGCAAGTCATTGGCGTAGGGCTCGACCAGCAGCACCGTGCCGTCGTCCTTCAACGATTCATAGGCATGTTTGGCCGCGCCCACCGGGTCGCCCATGTCGTGCAGGCAGTCGAAGTAGCAGACCAGGTCATAGTCGCTGCCGGGGTAGCTTTTCGCCGTGCCCTGGAAGAACCGGGCACGACTGGACACACCGCCTTCTTCGGCCCTTTGGGTGGCGACGGTGACGGACGGCGCGTGGTAGTCGAACCCGACGAAGCGCGAATCCGGAAATGCCTGGGCCATGATCACCGTCGAGGCGCCGTGACCGCAGCCGATGTCCGCCACTTTGGCCCCGGCTTCCAGTTTGGCCACCACGCCGTCGAGGGCCGGCAACCATTCGGCGATCAAATGGGCTTTGTAGCCGGGGCGGAAGAAACGCTCGGTGCCGCTGAACATGCACGGGTGATGCTCGCCCCAGGGCAGGGCGCCGTTGCCGCGCATGGCGTTGACCAGCTTGTCCTTGTCGTGGAAAAACGACGCGACCACGCCTATGCCCCCGGCGATATAGACCGGAGAGTCTTCGATGGCCAGGGCCAGGGCTTGCTCTTCGGGCAGGCGGAACTGGCCGTCGCGGTGTTCCATGTAGCCGGAGGCGGCGTGGGCGCTGAGCCATTCGCGCAGCAGGCGGGTGTTGCAGCCGGTTTTCTCGGCAAGGGTTTCGGGGGTGATGGGCTGGCTGTCGGCCATCGCCCGGTACAGGCCGAGCTCTTCGCCGAGGATGACGTTGGCGAGCATCGCCGCGCCGCCCATGTCATTCACCAGTTT
Source organism: Pseudomonas sp. AP3_22 TE3818 (assembly GCF_053628995.1). NCBI lineage: Bacteria > Pseudomonadati > Pseudomonadota > Gammaproteobacteria > Pseudomonadales > Pseudomonadaceae > Pseudomonas > Pseudomonas sp. AP3_22 TE3818. The sequence goes on from NZ_JBRJHL010000001.1 coordinate 2,593,263, forward strand.
GCCCATGAAGTCGTTGAGTCTGGCCTCGTCCATCACGTGTGCTCCTTTGGCAGGATCACGGTCCAGAGGCATCGTTTGGCGAGGCATGCGCCGCTGGGCGGTGGTCGTGGGGATGTGCAGGACACTGAGCCGGTCCTGTGTGCATTAAGTCTAGTTCGGGTCTTGTATCGCGCGGCCTGGCGCGACGAAAGCAATATGTTCCTGACTGACACTGGACCCTGTGGGAGCGGGCTTGCCCGCGAAGAGGCCGGCACATTCAAAAGAGATGCTGACTGACCCACCGCCTTCGCGGGCAAGCCCGCTCCCACAGGTATCGGCAGTGCCCGCAAGGATCGTGTATCTCACTGTATCTCGCCCGCCGTTCGATACAGTCCTGCGCAACTTCAGGCTTCAGCCAAACACAGTCCCGATACACCCTTTCGATTAACTGTGTCTCAAGGCGGGCACCGGCCCGCGCCCTTGGACACAGGCGAGATCGATACCATGCAGACATCCATTCCCCCCGTAGCCAAGGCCAGCGCAGGGCTTGGCCTGCGTCGCGGTTTACTCAAAGACCTTCAGGCCGCACCGGCAGGCAATTTTGACTTTCTGGAGGTCGCGCCGGAAAACTGGATCGGCATTGGCGGCGCCCATGGTGCGGCGCTGCGGGCACTGGCCGAGCGTTATCCGTTGTCCTGTCACGGGTTGTCCCTGTCCCTGGGCGGGCCGTCGCCGCTGGACGTCGGTTTTTTGCAGGAAGTCCGGGGTTTTCTCGATCACTACCACGTGCCGCTGTACAGCGAGCATTTGAGCTATTGCAGCGATGACGGTCACCTGTACGACCTGTTGCCGCTGCCGTTTACCGAAGAAGCGGTGCACCACGTCGCCGCGCGTATCCGTCAGGCTCAGGACATCCTCGGTCGGCGCCTGGCGGTGGAAAACGTCTCTTACTACGCCGCCCCCCAACAGGACATGGACGAGGTGACGTTCACCAATGCGGTGTTGCGCGAGGCCGATTGCGACCTGTTACTGGACGTCAACAACGTCTACGTCAACTCGATCAACCACGGTTTCGATCCCCAGGCGTTTCTCGCCGGTATCGATGCGGGACGGGTGGTGGCCATGCATATCGCCGGGCATTTCGATGAGTCCGATACCTTGAAAATCGATACCCATGGCGCTTCGGTGAAGCCGGCGGTGTGGTCGTTGCTGGCCCAGGCCTATGCCCGTTTCGGTGCTCAACCGACCTTGCTGGAGCGCGATTTCAATTTTCCGGCATTCGCCGAACTGGTGGCGGAATTGCAGACCATTCGCCGCTTGCAACAGGAGGGCATGAGCCGTGGATAAGTCGAGCCTTGTGCAGCAACAAACCACCATGGGCCTGTACCTGCGCGACCCTGAGCACAACGCGCCACCCACTGAAATGGACCCGGCGCGAGCACAGGTTTACCGCGATCTGGTGTTCGCCAACCTGTCTTCATTGCTCAGTGGAACCTTTCCGGTCCTGGTGAAGATTCTGGGCGATGAACACTGGCGTTCGCTGGTGCGGATTTTTCTGCGGGACTACCGCGCCCGCACGCCGAAATTCGGTGAGATCGCCCAGGAGTTTGTCGAGTTTCTTGCCAGTGAACCTCTGGCGTTGGCCGATGGGCCGTGGCCGCCGTTCATGGTGGAACTGGCGCATTACGAGTGGGTGGAAATGGTGCTGCAACAGTCCGACGCCGAGCCTGTGGCTGCCGGTGATGCGGCGTTGTTGCTGGATCGGCCCTTGCAGGTGTCGCCGCTGGCCTGGCCGTTGGCGTATGCCTGGCCGGTGCAACGGGTGGGGCCGGGTTATCAGCCGGACGTTTTGCCGGCTCAGCCGACGTTGTTGCTGGTGCGTCGTGCCGAGGACTGGGGTGTGAAGTTTTCCGAGTTGAGTCCGTTGGCGTGGCGGTTGTTGCTGCTTGTTGGCGAGTTTCCCGAGTTGACCGGGCGTGAGCTGTTGCAGGGGTTGGCGGTGGAGGCTGGGGCGGTGGGATCTTTGGAGTTTCTGGACGGTGGGGTGGGGTTGTTGCGGCAGATGCATGGGGAGGGGGTTTTGGGGGTTGTTGATTGAGTACATATCCGTTTCTTCGGTAACGGCGGCTGGCGGTTTCGCCCTTACGGCGAGTCACTTTTAACAAGCGCCTTAAAAGTAACCAAAAGCGCTCGCCCCTTACGTACGGCCCCTCGCTGAGGCTCGGGGTTCCTTCGCTCCGGCATTCATCCGGGGGCATTGCCCTCCGGTCGGCTTCGCTTCGACCTACATGCAATGAGTTCGACTGCGTCGAACGGCGCTGCGCGCCCATCCCCGGATGAACACCTCCGCTCAGCCTGCCGAGGGGGCGGGTGGATCAAGATCACAAGCTGCAGGCGAGCTAACGCTCGGCCTGTTGAGTGGTGAGAAGCGGGTGTTCGCAACTCTGCTGTTCTGTAGGAGCTGGCTTGCCAGCGATGGCGGCCTGCCAGCCGACCAATCTCTCACAGACATACGCCGAACCACTGTGGGAGCTGGCTTGCCCGCGAAGGCGGCCTGCCAGCCGACCAATCTCTCACAGACATACGCCGAACCACTGTAGGAGCTGGCTTGCCAGCGAAGCGGCCTGCCAGCCGATCAATCTCTCACAGACATACGCCGAACCACTGTGGGGGCTGGCTTGCCAGCGATGGCGGCCTGCCAGCCGATCAATCTCTCACAGACATACGCCGAACCACTGTGGGGGCTGGCTTGCCAGCGATGGCGGCCTGCCAGCCGATCAATCTCTCACAGACATACGCCGAACCACTGTGGGAGCTGGCTTGCCAGCGATGGCGGCCTGCCAGCCGATCAATCTCTCACAGACATACGCCGAACCACTGTAGGAGCTGGCTTGCCAGCGATGGCGGCCTGCCAGCCGATCAATCTCTCACAGACATACGCCGAACCACTGTAGGAGCTGGCTTGCCAGCGATGGCGGCCTGCCAGCCGACCAATCTCTCACAGACATACGCCGAACCACTGTGGGAGCTGGCTTGCCCGCGAAGGCGGCCTGCCAGCCGACCAATCTCTCACAGACATACGCCGAACCACTGTAGGAGCTGGCTTGCCAGCGAAGCGGCCTGCCAGCCGATCAATCTCTCACAGACATACGCCGAACCACTGTGGGAGCGGGCTTGCCAGCGAAGGCGGCCTGCCAGCCGATCAAATTCTCACAGACATACGCCGAACCTCTGTGGGGGCTGGCTTGCCCGCGAAGGCGGCCTGCCAGCCGATCAAATTCTCACAGACATACGCCGAACCACTGTGGGGGCTGGCTTGCCCGCGAAGGCGGCCTGCCAGCCGACCATTTTCAACAGCTGGCCCAACATCCTCACCCCGCAACCAATCCTTCCTACCCCGGCAATCTCAGCTCCGCACACAACCCCCCACCTTCACGATTGCTCAAGGTCAACGACCCTCCAATCGCGATCGCCAGTTGCTGGGCAATCGCCAACCCCAACCCGGTGCCGCCGGTGCTGCGGTTGCGGGAGTTTTCCACGCGGTAGAAGGGTTCCATGACTTGCTTGAGTTCTTCTTCGGCGATCCCCGGGCCGCGGTCGAGGATCTTGATCGACAGCTTGCCGTCGGCCTGTTTTTCCACGTGCATTTCGGCAGCCCCGGCAAATTTCAATGCGTTGTCCGTCAGGTTGACCAGCACCCGGCGCAGGGCGTGGGGGCGGGTGTCGATGACGGTGGTGCTCTTGCCTGTGAGCTGAACGTCCTTGCCCATGTCCTGGTAGTCGAACACCAGGCTGTCGAGGAACGAGTCGAGGTCGGTGCGGCGGCTTTCTTCGGTGGCGCCGTGGATGCTGCGGGCGTAGGCGACACCTTCGCGTACCAGGTGTTCCATCTCGCCCAGGTCGTTCCACAGTTTGTCTTTTTCGCTGGAGTCGTCCATGAACTCGGCGCGCAGTTTCATGCGGGTGATCGGGGTTTGCAGGTCGTGGGAGATCGCCGCGAGCAATTGCATGCGTTCCTTCAGGTACGCCGCGATGCGTGCCTGCATCGCGTTGAAGGCCTTGGCGGCGTGGGCGACTTCGGTCGGGCCTTTTTCGTCCAGGAGCACGGGGTGGGCGTTGGGGTCCAGGGTTTCGACGGCGTCGGCGAGGCGGGTGAGGGGGCGGATGGCGATTCTGACCGCCAGCCAGGAACAGGCGAGCATCAGCGCCAGTTGCCCGAGCAGCATGATGGGCAGCCAGGGCGACAGCGGCACCATCGCCGGGCGGACGTCGATGGTCAGCGGGCTGCCATCCGCCAGGTTCAGGTGCACTTGAAAGTGTTTGTTCGGCCCGGGGATGTCGGTAAAGGCCATCGGGTAATCGTGGCCGATGGCGTCCTTGATCGAGGCTATGGCAATGGGTGCATCGGGCATGTCGGTGCGGATGGGCGTGCCCGGCGAACCCTCGTTGAGCAGGTAACTGTAGTTGCGCCGTTCCAGTTGTTTGAGCCAGGCGGCTCGTTCATCGGCGGGCAAGCGGTCGAGGATGGCAATGGAGGTGGACACATCGGTTTCCAGGTTGCCGAGCATGGTGTTTTTCGAGGACTCGTAGCGTTCGTAGTACTGCGCGCCGAAGGACAATGCCTGGGCGAGGATCAGGCCGATCAGGAAAATCAGCGACAGCCGCGAGGCCAGGGTCCGCGGCCAATGCAACGCCCGCGTCATGATTGATCGCCCAGGATTTCCACCGGCAGGGAAAACACATAGCCTTCGCTGCGCACGGTCTTGATGTAGGCCGGTTCGCGGGCGTCGTCGAGCAGGCGCTGGCGCAGGCGACTGACCAACAGATCGATGGAACGGTCGAACAGATCGGCGTCGCGGCCCTGGGTCAGGTTGAGCAATTGATCGCGGTTGAGCACCCGTTGCGGATGGTCGAGAAACACCCGCAGCAATCGATATTCGGCGCCGCTCAGGGCGACCATGGTGCCGTCCTGATCGAGCAGGTGACGGGCCGAGGTGTCCAGGCGCCAGCGTCCAAAGGCCAGCAGGCGGCTGGCTTCGGTCACCACCAGGTTCGGCGGCAGCATGCGGGTGCGTCGCAGCACCGCGTTGATCCGCGCCAGCAGTTCACGGGCAGCGAAGGGTTTGACCAGGTAGTCGTCGGCGCCCATTTCCAGGCCGAGGATGCGGTCGGTTTCATCGTTGCGCGCGGTGAGCATCAGCACTGGCGTGGTCTTGTGTTTGCCGGCGCGCAATTCGCGGCAAAGCAGCAGGCCATCGTCCCCCGGCATCATGATGTCCAGCACGATCAGGTCCACCGGGGTGGTTTCCAGAAACGCGCGCATCTGCCGTCCATCCGCCACGACGGTGGTGCGCAGGCCGTTCTTCTTCAGGTAGTTGCCTACCAGCTCGCGGATTTCGCGGTCATCGTCAACGATGAGGATGTGATCAACGTGATCCATTGGGCCAAACCTCTGATAAATGGGGAATGCCACACAGTCTATCGAGCCCGGGCGGAGTCGCCTGCCGCCCATTGTATTGCAGTGTATCCGGCCTGCCTGCGGATACACACGAAGGCAAAAAAGCCGATTTTCCGGGGGTTTTGTATTGCTCTGTATCTGCGCCCGGTTCTGATACGTACCGATTGATTCCCGTCGATTCCCGACACAGACGAGATACCTCGCAGGCTTTTAATAGGTTCCATCGAGGCAAACCAGACCGCCTCGGACCAACGAACTGTTGAAACCTTGAGGAACTCGCCATGAACACCAAAGCCGTCTACGCCGCTTGCCTGTTTGCCGCCCTGAACATCTGCACCCTGTCGGCCCGCGCCGAAGCCGATGTTGCGCCAAAAACCTACACCTACGGCACCCATCTTGACATCAGGAAAGTGGTTTCGCTGACCGAGGACGCTACGCCTTCCTGCGGCGTGGTCAATGCACGGCTGACGTACCTCGATTCCCAGTCGAAAACCCAGGTGCTGGATTACAGCAAGTTCGCCGACCACTGCAACTCGGAAAACTGAGTGCTGCGATCAACGACCGCTTAATCCCATTGAATCAGGAAGGACATCATGAACAACGTATCCCGCTTTCTCACCGCCATCGCCTTTTCCGTCGCCGGTGCGGCAGCCCATGCCAACGCCTCTGTCGAGCAAAGCGCCTGCGGCAGCAACACCTGCTTCCAGCTGACGCCCGTGGCAGAGAAAGGCACCCAGGGCTTGCTGGCGCAAGACGGCTCCAGCCGTACGCCGCAAGGGCAGATGCAGGACAGCCAGACGGCCTGAATTCCAAAAAAACTACCGCTTCTTTGTAGGAGCTGGCTTGCCAGCGATCACGGCGGCCCAATCGACGTGGGTGTAACAGTCAGTCCGCTATCGCTGGCAAGCCAGCTCCTACAGGGGGGGGTGGATGCCTCCCCATTTTTTCAAAGGTGATCCCATGTTACTCATCGCTTTCCTGGGCGGCATACTGACCGTCCTCAGCCCGTGCATCCTGCCGGTCGTGCCCTTCCTGTTCGCCGGAGCCGACCGCACACGCGCCTCGATCCTGCTGACCCTCGGCGGCATGGTCCTGACCTTCGCCCTGGTCTCCAGCCTGGCCGTGGTCAGCACCGAGTGGGTGATACAGGCCAGCAACACCGGGCGCCATGTTGCCTTGTTCGTCATGGTGCTGTTCGCCCTGTCGCTGATTTCCGCCCGAGTCGGTGACTGGCTGGCGCGCCCCTTCGTACTGCTGGGCAATCGCATCGACCCGGACTCGCGCAAGATCTCCGGGCCGCTGGCGTCGATCATGATCGGTGTCGCCACCGGGCTGCTCTGGGCACCCTGCGCCGGGCCGATCCTCGGGGTGATTCTCACCAGCGCCATGCTGCAGGGCGCGAACGCCGGTACCAGCCTGTTGTTGGTGGCCTATGGCGCGGGCAGTGCGCTGTCCCTGGGCGTCTTGATCTTTGCCGGTCGCGGCCTGGTCAATCGCTTGAAACCGTCGATTCCGGTCACTGGCTGGCTGCGCCGGGGCGCCGGGGTTGCGGTGCTGGCCGGTGCGGCGGTGATCGCAACGGGGGCCAATGACCTGTTGCTGGCCAACACCTCATCTCAAGGTGTCAGCCGTATCGAGAAAGGCGTGCTGGAGACCGTGCCGAAAGTCGTCGATTACCTGGTCAGCAAGGTCCAGGCCGACAGCACCATGGGCAACGCCCAGGGCGCGATGCCGTCGCTGTCCGGCGCGGTGGACTGGATCAACTCACCGGCACTGACCAACGAAGCCCTCAAAGGCAAGGTGGTGCTGGTGGACTTCTGGACCTTCGACTGCATCAACTGCAAGCACACCCTGCCGTACGTGAAGGACTGGGCGAAGAAATATGAAAAGGACGGACTGGTGGTGATCGGTGTGCACACGCCTGAATACGGCTTTGAACGCATCATCGACAACGTACGGGACAAGGTGAAGGAATACGGCATCACCTACCCGGTGGCGATCGACAACAACTACGCGATCTGGCGCAACTTCGACAACCAGTACTGGCCGGCGCACTACATCATCGATGCCAAGGGGCAGGTGCGTTACACCCACTTCGGTGAAGGCAGCTACGACACGCAGGAGAAAGTGATCCAGCAGTTGCTGGAGGAGGCCAAGGCCAGCGCGCCAGCGGCTTGAACCATTCGATCAATGGCTCACAGGTCTCGCGCCATGAGCCATTGATCTTTTTCCCATGCCTGAAAACGCTCCTGCACAACCCAGCCACGCCTGGCGTAATAAGCGCTCTGGTCCTGGGTGTGCAGGTAGATCCTCTTCTCGCCGTTGGCTTTGGCTTGCGCGCAAATCCCTTCGATCAAACGCTCCGCCAAGCCCTTGCCGCGTGCCTCGGGAGTGATGAACACACAAGCGAGCCAGGGCCCCAGATCCGGGCGATGGGCGAGGTCAGCCCTGGCCAGTGCTGCACCGCCCAACAGTTGGTCGTGGTCGAGGGCGATCAGGCACTTCCAGTCGCCGTTGTCCTGGCCTTCGGCGAATTCCCGTTGCCAGTCGGGCAGGGGTTGTCCGGCGTATTCGTAGTGGAACTGCCGGTGGATCCACGAAGCGAATGTGTTGCTGTACTGCATATGTCGAGCAAGCCAGTCCAGGCGGGGTGCCATGTGATGAGTCCTTTCCAAGTTCAGTCGCTGGGTAGCGAGAGTAGCGGGCCCGGGCGGTGCTGTCGCCCCTGCCGGTTCAGCGACCGCTCAAGTGATTCGAGGCCGCCTGACCGCGCCGCCACGCCGCCGGCGGTGCACCAAACTCGCGCCGAAAGGCGCGGCTGAAGGCGGTATCGGTCTGGTAACCCACTTCCTCGGCGATGCGCGTCAATGAGTTGTTGCTGCTGCGCAACAGGTTGGCGGCGAGCAACATCCGCCATTGCGTCAGGTACTGCATCGGCGACACCCCCACCAGTTGCTGGAAGCGCTCGGCCAACACCGATCTTGAAGTGCTGGCGGTGCGCGCCAGTTCGTCCAGCGTCCAGGCGTGGCAGGGCTTTTTGTGCAAGGCGTTGAGGGCGGCGCCGACGATGCGGTCGCGTACTCCGGCCAGCCAGCCGGTGCGACCTTCGCCCTGTTCGTTCATGTACAGGCGCAGTACTTCGATGAACAGCACTTCGGCGAGTTTGGCCAGGACCCCTTCACCGCCGGGGCGGGGCGAGCGGGCTTCGGCGAGGGCGTAGCGCACGGAGGATTCCAGCCAGATACCGGCATCCGAACCGCGCACGTTGACCCGCACCACGGGCGGCAAACCCTTGAGCAACATGCCCGCCAGGCGCGTGTCGCACGCCAGGTAGCCGCACACCAGGCGGGTGACCGCGCCCCCACCGCCATAGCTGAGCTGGCGGGGCCGGCGCGCCAGCACCGCATCCAGCCGCGCACCCGTGGCCGGGGGCAATCCCGGTCGGGAGCACATGCGATGGGCGTCGCCCTGAGGGAAGATCACCACGTCGCCAGCGCTCAGCAGCAGCGGCGGACCATCGCCCAGCTCGACGTAGCATTCGCCCTCGGTGATCAGGTGAAAGATCACCACCCGTTCCGCATCGGGCTCCAGGAATGGCGCTGCCGTGTCGGCGCTGGGCGACTGGTAGCACCAGGGTGCGGTGAACCGGGCGTTGATGAAGATCGCGCCGACCAGGTGCACCACCCGCAGGGTCTGTGACAGAGCGTCCATAGGGATTTCCCCGTGACAGGATTCCTGATTGTGAACGCGTCGGTGCGCCGTGTGGAATCTCCGGACGATCGGGCAGGCTTGGGCGACGATCGGGCAGGACGCCAGCGCCCGTCAGGACGATAGTTGGATCACAGGGTGAATGCGCCCTGCCATCCAGAACAATAAAGAGAGGTTGCCATGCCTAAGTTCGTCATTGAACGTGAGATCCAGGGCGCCGGAGCTCTGTCGGAAAGGGATTTGAAAGCCGCTTCGCTAAAGTCCTGCCAGGCTTTGCGTGAATTGCCAGAGGTGCAGTGGCTGCAGAGCTATGTCACCGGTGACAAGCTCTACTGCGTGTACATCTCGCCGAACGAGGAGCAGATCCAGGAACACGCGAGGATCAGTGGTTTTCCCGCCAACCGCATTTCCCGGGTCATGAACATCATCGACCCGACGACAGCGGAGTAACCGCGATCAGGCCCGATTCGTGTTTCAACCCAGAGACTGCCTCCATGAGTACACCCATTGATCTGACTGCCCTGAAAAACCGCCAGATGGCCTCCTGGGCCAGCGGCGACTACGCCGTGATCGGCACCACCCTGCAAATCGTCGGCGAGCAACTGGCCGAAGCCTGCGACCTGTTGTGCGATGAGCGCGTGCTCGACGTCGCCGCCGGCAACGGCAACGCGACCCTCGCTGCCGCGCGCCGTGGCTGCCAGGTGACGTCCACCGACTATGTCGCCGCCTTGCTCGAACGCGGCGAAGAACGGGCCCGGGCAGAACGCCTGAACGTCTCCTTCCAGGTCGCCGATGCCGAAGCCTTGCCCTTTGCCGACGGCAGCTTCGACGCCGTGCTTTCCACGTTCGGTGTGATGTTCACGCCGGACCAGCCCAAAGCCGCTGCGGAGCTGGCACGAGTCTGCCGCCCGGGCGGGCGGATCGGCCTGGCCAACTGGACACCGGAAGGCTTCGTCGGCCAGATGTTCAAGACCCTGGGCCAGCACCTGCCCCCTGCGCCGGGAGCGAATCCGCCCTCGCGCTGGGGCACCGAAGCCTGGTTGCACGAGCACTTCGACGAGCAGGAGTTCCTGCTGCAGGTGACGCGCCGCACCTTCAATTTCCGCTATCGCTCGGCGGCGCATTTCATCGACACCTTCCGCCAGTGGTACGGACCGGTGCACAAAGCCTTCGCCGCACTGCCCGCGGACGGCGCCAAGGCGCTGGAAGCGGACCTGACCGAGCTGATCAACCGGATGAACCGGGCGGGCGACAAGTCGCTGGTGGTGCCGAGTGAATACCTGGAGGTGGTGATCACGCGGCGTTAATGGCCTTGCATAAGTCCTTGTAGGAGCGAGCTTGCTCGCGATGGACTCGAAAACACCGCGTGCATCCAGAAATCACGCGTAATCGTTATCGACCATCGCGAGCAAGCTCGCTCCTACAGGGGGCTGTGTTCAGACACGCTAAACCACCTTCGCCCCCCGCGCCTCCAGCAACTCGCGCAACACCGACCGATGACAATGCGCTTCATCCTCGCAATAACACCCCACGGCCAGGGACGTCCGGTGGGACAGCGCGGCCAGCAGGTCCAGCATCTGGCTGGCAGCGGGCTGGTTCATCTCGGCCTTGAACTTGCGCCGGAACACCTCCCAGGCCTTGGCATCCTGCGCAGCCTTGGCCTCGGCCACCAGTTCCGCGCTGGGTGACAGCAAGGGCTGCCAGACATCATAGAAATCCCGGCTGGCGAATTCAGCTTTCGGTACGCCACGGGGAGGGCGGCGTACCGTGCCCAGGCGCAAGCCTTCGTCGGGTCGACGCGGCGAACCCAGTTGAACGATATGGACCGCCATGGCTACTTGAGCCGCGATTCGTCGAACCACTCCAGCGCCGTGCGCCAGAAGCAGATACCGAGGAAATACGCCGACATCAGCAGCCACAGCCCCATCACCATCGGGTTGATCAGCGGATGGTTGAGCACCAGCGACAAGCTGCACAGCAACCAGATGGCCGTCACCGCAATGTTGATCGGCATGAACCGGCGCACGCGGAACGGGTGCAGGAACTTCATCCGGGTCACGGTCAGCAGGGCCAGGCCAATGATGGTCAGGAAGGTGATCCACGGCGACGGGGCGATGATGTACAGACACAGGGCAACCACGTTCCAGGCGGCGGGGAAGCCCTGAAAGTAGTTGTCCTTGCTCTTCATGTTGACGTTGCAGAAGCAGAACAGCGACGACACCAGAATCAGCGACACGCTCAGCAGCAGGGTGTAGTCCGGCAACGGGATGTAGCGATAGATGAACAGCGCCGGGATAAACACATACGTCAGGTAATCGATCACCAGGTCGAGGATCGAGCCATCGAAGCTAGGCAACACCGACTGCACGTTGACCTTGCGCGCCAGTGCGCCGTCCAGTCCGTCTACGATCAGGGCGACACCCAGCCACAGCAGACAATGGGTCGGCTGGTTATCCAGCAGGGACAGGGTGGCTAGGAAAGCGGTGACCACGCCGGTGGCCGTAAAACCATGGGCGCCCCATGCTTTGAGTCTGGCGATGTACAGGGTTGAAATCACAGGGGCGTTCTCCAGTGAATGAAGCAAGCCAGTTGACGCCCCACGTAAGGGGGGGCGGTGGCAACCGGGTCGGGTTGCAGGTATCGACCGGGTATCCGCGGATAAGGTTCACCACCTATGAATCTTAGCCGTGCTGAAAAAAAATACCCCGGGCAATCCGCAGTGACGCGGGTGCGTCAGCCCAACGGCGCTGGCACATTCGTCTGCGAGGTCTATCGTTGCCTGTCTGGACAGAACCCTTCCAAAGAGGACAAGCGTCATGAACACCAGCGATCTGCTCGAACAGTTATTGCGCGCCGGCCAGGGCTCGATGGCGCAACGGGGCGGCGGTGGCGCGTCGGCACAGGGTGGGCTCGGCGACCTGGGCGGATTGCTCGGCGGGTTGTTGGGTGGTGGCGCCGGTGCGGGTGCGGGTGGTGGTGGCACAGGGTTGGGCGGTTTGCTCGGTGGTTTGTTGGGCGGCGGTTCGCCGATGGGTGGTGCACCGCAAAGCCGTTCCGGTGGCGGCACCAATTATGCGGCGCTGGCGTCCCTCGGCATGATGGCGTTCCAGGCGTACCAGGCTTGGCAACGCAGCCAGGCGTCGGCCCCGCAGGAAGCGCCGCGCACCGTCGACTTGCTGGCCGGCCCGGAAGCCGAGGAACACAGCCATGCGATCCTGCGGGCATTGATTGCCGCGGCCAAGGCCGATGGCCGGATCGATGAGTCCGAAAAGCAGATGATCAGCACTGAAATCGGCCGTCACACCGACGACCCGCAATTGCAGCAATGGCTGGACGATGAGGTCGCCAAGCCGCTGGACCCCAATGAAGTGGCGCAGTCGGCCACCGACCCCGGCATGGCCTCGGAGATGTACCTGGCCAGCGTGATGCTGGTGGACGACCAGCAGGACGCCGAGCGCAACTATCTGGATGAACTGGCCGCGGCATTGCGGATCGAGCCGGAGTTGCAATTGCATCTGGAGCAGCAGGCCAAGGGCACTGCCTTACCGGTTGCATGACACATCCAAATGTAGGAGCTGGCTTGCCAGCGAAGGCGGCGTGTCAGGCAACCTCAATACTGGTCATGCCGTCCTCTTCGCTGGCAAGCCAGCTCCTACAGGTTTGTGAGTGAGCACGCGCCACAAGCCCGTCCGTCCGGGCCTTTTCAACGCCGATTGAATTATTGCGCCGCTCGCCGGCTCTGCTTGGTTAAGAGACGTTTGCATTCGACGTCCTGGCGCGAAGCAGGTGAGCCATGCCCCGCAACCTCGATGACTACAACCGCATGCGTGATTTTTCGGCGACTTCCGAGCCTGCTGCCGACAAGCGCCCGCGCAAGAAAACTGCCAGGGATCATGCCTTGCAGTTCTGCATTCAAAAACACAACGCCTCCCACCTGCACTATGACTTTCGCCTGGAGCTCGACGGCGCGCTCAAGAGTTGGGCCGTGCCCAAAGGTCCGTCGCTGGACCCGTCGGTCAAGCGCCTGGCGGTGCATGTAGAAGATCACCCGCTGGCGTACGCCACGTTCGAAGGCAGCATTCCCGAGGGGCATTACGGTGCCGGCGACGTCATCGTCTGGGACCGGGGCATCTGGATTCCCGAGGATGATCCCGCCAAGGCCTACGCCAAGGGGCGACTCAAGTTCGAGTTACAAGGGGAGAAGCTTGGCGGCCTGTGGAACCTGGTGCGTACGCACATGCCGGGCAAGCAGGAGCAATGGTTCCTGATCAAACACCAGGACGGCGCCGCCAGATCGCAACGCGACTACGACGTGCTCAGCGCCGAACCGGACAGTGTGCTCAGTGACCGGAGCATCGTCGACAGCTCCTCGAAGTCGGCCGCCAGACCCTTCAGGAAACCGGCAGCCAGCGCCCGCAAGGAAAAATCGTCGCCACTGACCGGCGCCCGCAAAGCCAGGTTGCCGGACCTGCTCAAGCCGCAATTGGCGACGCTGGTGGACAGGGTCCCGGACGGCGCGTGGAGCTACGAAATCAAGTTCGACGGCTACCGGATCATGGCCCGCATCGACCACGGTGACGTCAGGCTGCTCACCCGCAATGGCCACGACTGGACCCACAAACTGCCAGAACAGGCCCAGGCCCTGGTTGCGCTTGGCCTGGAATCGGCGTGGCTCGATGGCGAAATGGTGGTGGCCGACGACCAGGGTGTGCCGGACTTTCAGGCGCTGCAAAACGCCTTCGAGGCGCAGCGCAGCGACGGCATTCTCTACTACCTGTTCGACCTGCCGTACCTCAATGGCGTGGACTTGCGCGAAGTGCCGGTCGAAGAACGTCGGGCCGCGCTGGCGACTGTGCTCAAGGCCAATGACCAGCCGCTGCTGCGCTTCTCCGAATCGTTTGGCGAGGAGCCGCATGCCTTGCTCGACAGCGCCTGCCGGATGCGCATGGAAGGCTTGATCGGCAAGCGTCTGGGGTCGCCCTATGTCTCCCGGCGCAGCAGCGACTGGATCAAGCTCAAATGCCAGCATCGGCAGGAGTTCGTCATCGTCGGCTTCACCGAGCCTAAAGGCTCGCGCCATGCCTTCGGCGCGCTGCTGCTGGGGCTGCATGACCGCGACAGTGGCGAGTTGCGCTATGCCGGCAAAGTCGGCACCGGGTTCAACGAGGCGACGCTGCGCAGCCTCCATGAGCAGCTCAAGCCGTTGCAGGTGAAAAAACCGCCGGTGGTCAATCCACCCGGCGGTGCCGAGGCCAGGGATGTGCATTGGCTCAAACCCAAGCTGCTGGCAGAAGTGGCTTTCGCTGAAATGACCCGGGACGGTTCGGTGCGCCACGCCGTGTTCCATGGCCTGCGCAATGACAAACCGGCACACGACATCACCGAGGAGCGCGCGAAAACCGTGAAAACCTCCACTGCGAAAAAAAACGCCCCCGCAAAACCCGCTGCCAGGCAAAAGAAGCCCGACCCCGCACCCTCGCAAATCGGCCTGGAGGAGGGCCAGGTGCGCATCACTCACCCGGACCGGGTGATCGACCCCGGCAGCGGCACCACCAAACTGCAACTGGCGCAGTACTACGCGAGTGTCGCCGAGTGGATCCTGCCCGAACTCAAGGATCGCCCGGTGGCGCTGGTGCGTGCGCCGGACGGTATCGCTGGCGAGTTGTTTTTCCAGAAGAATGCCGAGCACCTGGCGATCCCCGGCATCGCCACGCTGGACAAGCAGCTCACCGGTCAGCCGATGATGCTCATCAACAATGCCGAGGCGCTGATTGGCGCGGTGCAGATGAGCACCGTGGAGTTGCACACCTGGAATGCCACGTCGGTCAACTTCGACAAGCCGGACCGTTTTGTCCTCGACCTTGACCCGGACCCGGCGCTGCCATGGAAACGCATGATCGAGGCCACTGAGCTGACGCTGTCGGTGCTGGATGAATTGGGACTCAAGGCGTTTCTGAAAACCAGCGGCGGCAAGGGTATCCATGTGGTGGTACCGCTGACCCGCAAGCTCGGCTGGGATGAGGTCAAGGACTTCAGCCATGCCATTGTCAGCCACATGGCCAGGCTGTTGCCCGAGCGTTTTTCGGCGGTGTCGGGACCGAAGAACCGGGTCGGGCGGATCTTCATCGATTACCTGCGCAATGGCCTGGGCGCGACCACCATCTGCGCCTATGCCGTCCGTACCCGCGAGGGCCTGCCGGTGTCGATGCCGATCTTTCGCCAAGAGGTTGCCGAGCTCAGGGGCGGCAATCAGTGGAACCTGCACAACGCGCTTGAACGCCTGGCTGAAGTCGGCGATGAGCCCTGGGCGGACATGCGCAAGACCCGGCAGGCGATCACTGTCGAAATGCGCCGGCGGGTGGGAATGAAAAAATGAGGGGTACAGCCAGAGAGGGAATCCAGGGTGGCAAGGGGGCAAGCTCCCTTGCCACACGGGAGGGGTATTACTTGAGGAAGGCCTGGAAGTCGGTACCCAGTTTGTCGATCGCCGCCTTGAAGTCCTTGGCGGTAATCTTCTGGCTTTCATTTTCCAGGGTAGTGCCAAACACCTTGCGCACCACTTTGGCCACGGTCTGGTTGCTCTTCGCGTCGATGAACTCGGCTTCGATGAACAGGGTGGTGTCCTGGTCACGGTGACCGGTGGCTGCCTGGGTTGCCCCGACAACGGCCGCGACCGGTACCACTTCATACCACTTCATGCCTTCGTTCTCGGCGTTCACCCCGGTAATCGCCGCCCGCATGATCAGGGGCCGGGAACCCGCCGGAGCTGCTGAGGAGTTCGACACCACGCGGTACCTCTGACCCAGCGTGGCCTTGGCCTTGTTGGTCATGTAGTTCTGAATGTCGGTCAGCGTCTGCTGGTTGACCCGCTCATTGGGTTTGGGGGCCGGGTACAGCTCCAGCTTGTTGAACACCACGGTGTCATACGCATTCGGGTTCCACGAAGGGCTGACCCAGCGCATCGCGGCGCCACCGCTCGGGGTCTGGACTTCCTGCAGGTTGTTGTAGTTGGACAGGAAGCCTGAGTACTGTTCCTTCTCCGTCACTTTCGAGGTGCAACCGCCAAGCAACAGACTTGCCAGCGTAGCGCCGACGAGCAGTTTTCGGGACAGATTCATAGTGGTGTGTACTCCTTGGAAGAAATCGTCTTTTTTGAGCCGGACATCAGAATCGCCAGGTCATGTTTCCGGTTATAGCTTGAATCCAGGCATTGTCGAATTCACCGGAGATTTGATTGCCCGATACGGACTTGGCCTGGTCAACCGGCATGTCGCCGATCCAGACCATGGCCCAACTGACGTTGACATCGGTGTCCTTGTTCAGAGCATAGGTGGCCCCTGTTGCAATGCGCCAGGATTCGTTCATCGGCACGATCACGCTGCGGTTGCTGTCCGACACGGCACTGCTGTCGTACGCCACTCCGACGTTCCACAGCCATTGCTCGGTGGCCTGGTATTGCGCACCCAGGGACAGGTGCCAGGTGTCTTTGAAGCCGGCGTCGACCGTTGTCGATTGCGCACCCACCGCGGTGGTGTCGACCTGCACGCCGATGTCACCGAATTCCGACCAGTCCTGCCAGTTGACCGAGGCCAGCAAGGCCCATTGCCGGTCCAGTTGCTGGAACAGGCTCAGGGTGACGGTTTGCGGCACCTTCATATCGAGTTCAGTTTTGGTGTTGTTGACGCGCTCGAGCAGTCGGCCATCGCCTTTCACATCCAGCCGGTCCTCGAAGTCCAGATCGACCTGGCTGGTGTAGGTCAGGCCAATGCGCGTACCGGGTTGCGGGGCGTAGATCACACCCACGTTGGCGCCATAACCCCAGGTGCCGTCCTCGTATTTGTACTGGCCGTCGGTGCGATCGGTGAAGCCCAAGGGCGAGCGGTCGATGGCTGTTTGCGCCTGCAACATGCCGTACATGGCCTTGATGCCGAGGCCGACCGACCACTGCTCGTTGAAGCGATAAGCCACGCTCGGTACCAGCGACAGGCCGAGCAGACTGGAGTTTTGCGCGAAGTAACGACCGGACCAGTCGTTGTCGTAGTTGACTGCCAATCCGAAGTCGCCGTATTGGCCGAAACCGACGCTCCAGTGCTCGTCCAGTTCATGGCTGATGAAAAAGCTGCCGCCGGGAATCGGGTCGAGGGCGTTGCCACTGCCACTGCCCGGGGTGTTGGTGCCGGCGTCGCGGTCGAAGCTCAAGTCGCCGTACAGAACCTGCAAGCCGGCGGTGATTTGCGTGCCGGGCAGGTAGCTCATGCCCGCGGGGTTGCTGGCGATGGTCGAGGGGCCTTGGGCACGGGCCGCGGCACCGGCGTTGGCCAGGCCGGCGTTATCGGTGCCGATTTCGTAAAGCATGATGCCGCCGGCCCAGGCCTGTTGGCAGCACAGGGCGAGTAGCGCGGATGCAGATCGGGCAAATGTTCTGGTCGGCATGTATCTACCTCAGCAAATGTCCATTTCGAATACGGGTGGACGGTGCCGGCCACCCGTGGATTCGGCTGTTTACTTGGCCATCTCGGCTCGCGCTGCTGCGATCTTGGCTTTCACCGAGTCAAGGTTGAAGCTCGCACCTTTTTGCATCGGCGGGAACTCGATCGCGGTTTCAGCCAGTTTGGTCACTTGCTGCTGCACGAACACAAAGCGCCAGAACTGGTACTTGAACCAGTCGAAGTATTGTTGCGAACCCTGCGCGGCCTGATTTTCCGGCCAACCCATGCGCTCGAACGGGTCGAGTCGAAGGTTGGTCAGGATCGGCACGTCTACGGCAACTTTAGCCCCCATCCATCCACCCGGCTGGTCAATGAAGCGATATTTGTAGTCGTCTATGCGCACTGCACCCAGGGCACTTTCTCCAAAGTAGAAGATTTCATGCCGGTTCGACGGGCCTTTTCCGGTGATCATGGGTGTTTGATCATAGCCGTCCAGGTGAACTTTGTAGGTGGTGTCGCCCAATTGTTTGCCCTTGAGCAGCTCTGCCGTGATGTTCGGGTTACCCGCCGCTGCGACCAGGGTCGGGAACCAGTCCAGGCCGGACATGATGCCGTTGGCGACCTGGTTGGCCGGCACCTTGCCCGGCCAGCGAATGATCGCCGGCACCCGGAAGCCACCTTCCATGACCGTGCCTTTGCCCATGGCGAACGGCGTGGTGCCGCCGTCCGGCCAGGTGAAGTTTTCCGCGCCATTGTCGGTGGTGAAAATGACGATGGTGTTGTCGTCCATGCCGTCTTTTTTCAGTTTCGCCAGGACATCGCCAACGACGTCGTCGAGCTGCGCCATGCCGGCTTCCTGTTCCGACCAGCCATTCTGCGAGTTGCGCATGGCTTCGTACTTGTCGGACAGGTGCGTGACGATGTGCATGCGGGTCGGGTTGAGCCAGACGAAGAACGGTTTGTTGTCCTGCTTGGCCTTGTCGATGAACGAGAAGGCCTTGTCGCGAATCTCGTCGTCGACGGTTTTCATCCGCTCCGGATAGAGCGTGCCGGCATCTTCGATTTTCTGCTTGCCGACCTTGCCCCAGCGCGGCATCACGGTCGTGTCATCGGTGGTGGTGGCCCAGCTGTGGACCATGTTGCGCGGGCCAACGGTGGCGAGCAGGTCTTGCGGATAGTTGGGGTGCGCCGGGTCTTCCATGGCGTCGAGGTGGTAGAGGTAGCCGAAGAATTCGTCGAAGCCGTGCACGGTGGGCAGGAACTCGTTCAAGTCACCCAAGTGATTCTTGCCGAACTGGCCGGTGGCATACCCCATGGCCTTGAGCGCGGTCGCGATGGTAACGGCTTCGGCGGGAATACCCACAGGCGAGCCGGCCTGGCCGACGGTGGTCATGCCGGTGCGAATCGGCAGTTCGCCGGTGATGAAGTTCGCGCGCCCGGCCGTGCAACTGGCCTCGGCGTAATAGTCGGTGAAGCGCATGCCTTCAGCGGCGAGTTGGTCGAGGTTGGGTGTTCTGCCAGCCATCATGCCCTGGTTGTAGACGCCGATATTCGACCAGCCAATATCGTCGCCCATGATCACCAGGATGTTGGGGGCTTTGTCGGCGGCCAGGGTCACGCCGGGAAACGCCATTGCATGCAGCAACAGGGGGATAGCGAAGATCGAGGATAAGGTTGTCCGGTTCATGTCGAGCTCCTGCGTACTTTTCGTGAGTACAGAGAGACGCGCCCCCAGACGCAATCCAAATTCGTAACCCCCCGCGAAGAGCGTAGGTTTGAATGGCAAAATATCCAGTAGTGAATAGTCAGAAAGTCAGCGATTCAGGCACTTTTTACCGAAATGGCGGACCGGTAAATGCGCGGGGCGAATCGGGCGGCGAGCGATACTCGCCGCCTTCATCGTCATTACCGGGCGGCAGTGGCGGCCAGCAAGGGTGCCATTTGCTCATCGGTCAATGCGGCGTGCACGTCCATGCTCATCAGGTCGTTCCATTCCAGCACCCATTTTTGAATCGGCACCAAATCACTCGCCTCGGCAATGCCGAAGCCGGCCGAACTTCCTACGGCGTGCCAGCGTCCGTGCATGGTGACGCCTGCGGGCGGCGCGCCACCGGTCTTGAGGAAACGTGCGATTGCGGCATCACGGTTGTCCGGGCTGATTGTCCAACTGACGATGAATAACATCGGCCACCTCCTGTTGCGCATCGGCACCTGTTGTTGCGCGTACCTGGCTGGCGCCGGGGCCGTGGCCACGCTTGGGTTCCCAGTTCCGTCCTGGCTGGCTTGCAGCGAAATCTCCCAAGGAAGGCATAGCAGTGCCCCGCGATTCACGTACGACCGCTGATCCTGTTCCGGTGCATTTTCGAGGGGGTAACAGACGCCTGTTTCACCAGCGAAACATGGGCAGCGGCCGTAGGGGCGAGCGGAGTAATTGGCGGGCGGAAAGCTTCATCAGCATCGAGTGAAAACCGTGATCGGGAAAGGTCGACTGCACGGTTTTGATGAAGCTTCGGGGCAGGCCGAAGCGGACCAGGCCCAGGGACACATCCACCAGGTCGGCCCGGCGGAAGGGTTCGACGCTGTCGGCACAAGCGCCGCGATACCGGCGCAGCTTGTGGTGCTCGAGTATCAACGTACTGACTTCATCTTTGAGTTGCGGGCGATGTCGGCTGTCGAGATATTCAGTGGCCAATGCAATG
The DNA here is from genome assembly GCF_053628995.1 of Pseudomonas sp. AP3_22 TE3818. Taxonomy (NCBI): domain Bacteria; kingdom Pseudomonadati; phylum Pseudomonadota; class Gammaproteobacteria; order Pseudomonadales; family Pseudomonadaceae; genus Pseudomonas; species Pseudomonas sp. AP3_22 TE3818. The sequence goes on from NZ_JBRJHL010000001.1 coordinate 2,613,536, forward strand.
GAGGGCGGCAGGTAGTCAAGGGTGTCATCGGTCCAGATACCCAGGTCATGAAACGCCGCTGCGATCTGTACGGCATCCGAGGGCAAGCCCTCGTTTCCGCTGAGGGCCGCATGGAAATTCAGCACCCGGTAAATGTGGTTGCGGTAGCCCTGCAGGTCGGCACCGATGGCCAGGGCGAACGAGGTGAGAATCTCGTCGGTGAGGGGGAATTCGAGAATGGGCTTCATCAGGCGTCACGCAACAGGTCGTTGGCATTGAGCAGCTCGTAGGCAATCTCCGGGCGCTTTTCCATGGCACGGCGAATGGCAGCCGGGATGTTGGCGCGGGTCTTGCGGCACAGCCCCGGCAGTTCGCCGATCTGGATGCCGATGCCGCGCATGGTGCGCACCTCATTGAAGCCGGGGGCGATGTCCACGCGGATGCCCAACTGTTCGAGCATGCGCCGTTGCAGGTGCTCCAGATCGCTCAGGCTCTGCAGATTCTCCAGGCGTTCGATGAGGCGTTTTTCTTCATTGCGGGTCAGAAACAGAATGCGCAGGTCCGCCCCCGGTGTTTCCAGCAGCGGGTCACGCCCGCAGTCGCAGGCGCCGGGCGGGCAGGGTGAGCGAATTGGAGCGGTGGTGGTCATGGGGATCAATCATAGAGCGCTGTGATTGAGTTTGCCCATAGGGATTTTTTTGGGGGGGGCGCGTGCGATCCATTGTAGGAGCGAGCTTGCTCGCGATGGAGTGTCAGCTAAGTCGATGTCGACTGACACACCTTCGCGAGCAAGCTCGCTCCTACAGAGGTTGCGGTGAACCTGGCTAACTCACTTCAAGACCAGCATCCGATAAACGCCATCCTCAACCTCGATCCCGTGGGTGTCATGGGTGAAGCCGGGGAAGGATTTGTCGAAGGCTTCCAGTGCCTTGAGATACGCCAGCAGCGGACCGTCCGCGGGGCCTGCGTTCTCACCTGGCATGAGCAGCGGGATGCCTGGCGGGTACGGCACGATACCGGTGGCGGCAAGGCGTCCGGCGGCTTGCTCGAGCGTCACCAGTTCGATGTCGTTGCGCACCAGCTTTTCGTAGGCCTCCACCGGGCTGAACTCGGCTTTTGGCAAGGTGCCGAAGGCCTGGGACATGTTGGCGGTGGTCTTGTGTTTCTTCATGGCGGCGAAGATTTCGTCGGCCAGATCCTTCAGGCCCATGCCGGCATAGCGTCGCTGGTTGGCGTTGTACAGGTCGGGCAGGCACAGCTCCAGCTCGGCGTTGTCGTCGTAGTCGCGCTTGAAGTCGAGCAGGGCGTTGAGCAGCGTGCCCCACTTGCCTTTGGTGATACCGATGGAGAACAGGAACAGGATGGTGAAGTCGGTGGTTTTCTCGACCACGATACCCTGGCGCCCCAGATACGCCGTGATCACACAGGCCGGGATGCCGGAGGCGAGCAGGTTGCCGTCGTCGCCCATGCCCGGGGCAAGTACCGATACCTTGATCGGGTCGAGCATGCAGTAGCCGTCTTCGATGTCACCGAAACCGTGCCATACCGCGTTCGGGTGCAGGACCCAGCAGTTCGGGTCGGTTTTAAGGGTAGCCGGGTCGACCTCATGGAAAGGCACGGTCGCGGCGCCCACCTGTACGGTCGGCGGCTGCCAGCAGGTGAAGAACCAGTCGTCCTTGCTCAGCATTTCGTTGTGCATGCGCGAGAGAACCTGGCGGAAGCTGATGGCTTCTTCGATCGACTCGCTGGTGAGGATCTGTCCGCTCGGCGCTTCCATCATGGCCGAGCTGACGTCGCAGGACGCCATGATCGCGTAGTTCGGCGAGGTCGAGGCGTGCATCATGTACGACTCGTTGAAGCGCGCATGTTCGATCGGGTTACGGCCGTCGCGCACGTGGATCATCGAGGCCTGGGACAGGGCGGCCAGCAACTTGTGGGTCGACTGGGTGGCGAACACGGTCGGCTTGGACTTGTCGTGGTCGGCCGGGTTGCCGTGCATGGCATGGCGTCCGCTGTACAGCGGGTTGAAGCGCGCATAACCGTACCAGGCTTCGTCGAAGTGCAGGCGGTCGACGCTTTCGCCCAGCAACTCTTCGACGCGGGTGACGTTGTAGGTCAGGCCGTCGTAGGTCGAGTTGGTGACAATCGCGTGCACCGGCGTCGGGTCGATGCCTGTCTTGACCAGCGGGTTGTTGGCGATGGCGGCTTTCACGCCTTCGGCGCTCAGGGTCTGCGGCAGGATCGGGCCGATGATGCCGTAGCGGTTGCGGGTCGGCACCAGGTAGGTCGGAATCGCCCCGGACAGGGTCATCGCATGCTCGGCGGACTTGTGGCAATTGCGGTCGCACAGGGCGATCTGATTGCGCGTGACGCTGGCCATGAGAATGACGCGGTTGGACATCGACGAACCGTTGGTCACGTAGTACGTGCGGTGTGCACCGAAGACCTTGGCGGCATAACGTTCGCCCTGGCCGATCGGGCCGCTGTGATCGAGCAGCGAGCCCAGTTCACCGACCGAGATCGACAGGTCGGAACGCAGCAGGTTTTCACCGAAGAACTCGTAGAAGGCGCGCCCGGCGGTGCTCTTGAGAAACGCAGTGCCGCCGGCATGGCCCGGGGTGTGCCAGGAGTATTCATAGGTGCGGGCAAACTTCACCAGCGCGCCGAACATCGGCGGCAGGGCCGCCTGACGATAGCGTTCGATGGCGGCCAGGATGCGCCCGCTAAGGAAGCCTGTGGTGTCTTCGGGCAGCCAGATGAAATCGTCGGCGTGTTGCATGACCAGCAACGGAATGCTCGACGCGGTGGTACGGTCACTGATCAGGAACACGGGCACCCGGGTGTTGCGCTCGCGCAGTTTGACCAGCAGTTTGATGCAGTCGGCGTGGCCTTCGCTGGTGTCCATTTCCCAGCGGATGAGCACGCACTGAACGGCAGGGTCCGAACGCAGGATCGATGCGGCATCCGAGAGGCTTTCCGAGGCCAGAACACTGACGCCACGTCCCTCCACATCGTGGACCAGATGATCCAGGGCGCGGCCAAACACCGTTCGTTTGTCCGGTGGACTGCTGACCAGTAGCGCCAGCATGCCCAGCGAGTGTTTATAGTCCGTCATGCTTGAACCTCCAGAGTGGCTTTATTCAGATTGTTCACCGGCACTGGCTCGGCAGTGAGGTGCTGCGCGCTGACGGTTTGCGTCGGTACGCTGTTGTTGAGTGCTTCGAGGCGGATCAGGCGGTTGTTGACGAAGCCGAACAGGGTGTAGCCGAAGATCGTGGCGACGCCACCGAGCATCAGGGCCTGCTCACCGGAACTGTACAGCGCCAGGTAGCTGTAGGCCGCCGCGATAAGAGCAATGACGTTGGTGGCCAGCGCCTTGCCTTCGGGCACGTTGGAGACTTTCTGCATGGTCATCAGCGCGGCCATGGACAGGATGTACGGCACCAGGTTGGTCACCACCGCGAGGTTGACCAGGGTGTCGAACTGCTTGCTCAGGTCGGGACTGATGGTGAGCAGGGCCAGCGCGGTCTGTGCAGCGAGCAGCACCAGCATGCCGACAATCGGGGTACCCGCCTTGTTGGCCTTGGCGAAGATCGACAGGAAGTAACCGGTGTCGGCCGAGCTTTTGTACACCTGGGCGATGGTGAACTGCCAACCCAGCAGCGAACCGATGCAGGCGAGCACCATGGCCGCCATCACGATGTCACCGACCATCGGGGTGAACATCTTGGCGAACACCAGGCCGAACGGCGCGGTGGACGCGACCAGTTCTTCGTTGCCGACGATACCGAAGATGACGTTGGTGGAGACGATGTAGATCACCGCCGCACCCAGGGTGCCGCCCAGCACGGCAATCGGTACGTTACGCTCAGGGTTTTCCACCGCGTCGGTGTTGGCGCAAGCCGATTCCAGCCCAAGGAAGGCCCACAGGGTGATCGCCACCGAGGCGCCGGCCGCTTCGAACCAGCCTTTGTCATGAGGGTTCCAGCCAGCGGCGTAGACGCTGCTGTCGAAATAGAACCAACCCACCGTGGACACCAGCACCACCGGTGCAATCACACCCCAGACGGTGATCGCGCCGATCCGGCCGGTAATGCTCGCGCCGCCAAAGTTGGCGAAGGTCGTGATCCACAACAAGGCAATGGTCGCCAGACCTACTTGCAGTGAATCAAGTTTTATTCCGAACAACGTCTGTATATAGCCAACCGCGGTAATACTGATCGCCACGTTGGCAATCAACAGTGAGAGGCCGTAGGTGTAGTTGGTGATGTAGTTACCGGCTTTACCGAACGTGTATTCGGCATAGCCGCCCATGCCGCCGGTCTTGCGGCTGAGCATCCCGCATCGCGCAAAGGCGTAGGCCAGAGCCAGGGAGCCGGTGGCCGTCACCAGCCAGGAAAGTATCGAAATTGCACCGACTTCCGCTAGTTTCGTCGGTAGTAGCACAATGCCTGAGCCCAACATGTTGACGGCGGTCAACATTGTCAGTTGCCCCACACTCATTTTTTTTGCGACTGACATTCCGTTGCCTCACTTAGTTGGCGATTGAGAGTCTAGCTATAGCAAAGGATTGAAAACTCGCAAGAAATGGCCTCAGCCATCTCGTTTTTGCACTCATTTGCAAAAAAGGCACGATGCTGGCCCCCAAGTTAAAAAATCCCCCGCAAAATTAGTTCATTTTCAACTAGTTAGATAGGTCGAGATGCGCAAGATATGGATCGCGTTAATTCCGCTAGTTGTTGCGGGTATCACCAATTCGACGCAAGCCAAAGAACTGGCCACCCAGGATCAATACATGTGCAGTTGGGGCGCGGGCACCGCTGCAAGGGCACAGGAACTCAAGCTTTCAGGCGTTTCTCTATACGCCGCGCGGCAGAAAATCCAGGCCTACAAGTTCTCAAAAACATGGATGCGCATGATGGCACTTGGCATTACAGAGCAAACTTATGACAGTTCGTCGCGATTGAAACCGACGGCCGTGCGGCAAAGCTTTTATGAGGACTGCGTCAGGTACAAGTTGGCGCGTAAGTAAAGAAGAGGTGGGCGCTGGTCGGATCGACCGCGGCGCGGGCCGGTGACGTCTATATTGACTGACCATCCCGGCGATCGGATGGGGTGTTAAAACCGGTTTCCTACAACTCAATCAGGAGGTCAACATGAACCAGATCGATAAAGTGTTGTACACCGCCCAGACCCACACCACCGGCGGGCGTGACGGCGCCTCCCGCAGTTCCGACGGAATACTCGATGTAAAGCTTTCGTCGCCAGGTGCGGGCGGTGGCGGTACTAACCCCGAGCAATTATTCGCTGCCGGGTGGTCTGCCTGCTTTATCGGCGCCATGCAAGTGGCAGCCAGGGAAATGAAAGTGGCGTTGCCCAAGGATGTGGCGGTCGATGCGGAAGTCGACCTGGGCACGAATGAAGGCGGCTACCTGCTCCAGGCTCGGCTCAATGTCAGCCTGCCGGGGCTGGACCGTGAGACCGCACAGAAAATCGTCGACACCGGGCACCAGTACTGCCCGTATTCGAAAGCCACGCGCAACAACATCAACGTCGTGCTCAAGCTCGTTTTGTAGGAGCTGGCTTGCCAGCGATGAGGACCGCAAGATCGATGCAGGTTCCCATCGCCGGCAAGCCGGCTCCTACAGTGTTACGCGGGCATCAATTCATCTTGCTGTGATCATGCGCCATGTTGCCGTGATCCATGGTGCCAATCGCCTTGGCAACGGCTTCAACCTGGATCGACTCTTTCTCGCCCTTGGCGTCCTCGACGGTCAGGGTCAGCGGCACCTTGTCGCCTTCCTTGATCTGGCCCGTCAGGTTCATGAGCATGATGTGGTAGCCATTGGGGTCCAGGCTCACCGCTTTACCGGCCGGCAGTGCCACAGCGTCCACCTGCTGCATTTTCATCACGTCATCTTTCATGCTCATTGCATGAATCTGCACCAGAGCTGCCACCGGCGTTTGCACGCTCAACAGTTTGCTGTCGCTGCTCGCGGTGACGGTCATGAAGGCGCCGCTCGATGGCTGGCCGGCTACGGTGGCGCGGACCCAGGCGTCGTCGACCCGGGTTTGTGCCGACGCTTGAAACGCCAGTCCGACCAGGGACAAGCCCAGTGCCAGTTGCTTGCAACGTTGCGCGAAACGGTTCTTAGCCTGCGGGGCATTCATATCAGCAAACCTCCATCACGGTGAGCAGGTCCTCTGCGCACTCTTTGGCCGTCAGGGACGCGGACAGCCCCAGGCGCAGATTGCCCCGGGAGTCGAAGACATAACTGGTCGCGGTATGGGAGAGGGTATAGGTATCGCCGCTCGGGACTTTTTCAAAGAACACGCCGAATTCCTTGGCGGTGGCGGCGGTTTCTTCCAGGGTGCCGTACAGCGCTTCAAAACTCGGGTCGAAGGCCTTGACGTACTTGTCGAGCAGCTCTGGCGTGTCGCGTTCCGGGTCCAGGGTGATGAAGATCACCTGCAGCCTTTCGCCATCGCGGCCCATCAGCTTTTTGGCCTGGGCGGCACGGGCCAGCGTGGTGGGGCACACGGCCGGGCACTGGGTGAAGCCGAAGAACACCAACGGCATCAGGCCGCGATAGCTGCCCAGCATCCTGGTTTCGCCCTCGGTGTTCGTGAGCTTGAAGTTACGCCCCATGATCTTGTCGCTGAGGTCTTTGCCGTACTTGAACGACAGCTTGCTGCTGTCGTCGCAACCGGCGAGCAGGCCCAGGCTCAACAGGCCCATGCCTTGCAGGACAGTTCGGCGGGTATACAAAGTACTCATGGAAAAAAGCATCCTGTTGAACAGGCTGAAACTGACAGCGTGGTGACTGTACAGACGAAAAAAAACGTGGGGATCTTAACAAACTGTGCCGGTGGCGGCGGGGTGGATACGACCATTGGACCGGCGCAGAGGCGTGACATAGTGTCGCGCCGTCAGGGCGAGAGTGTTCTTGTGGCGAGGGGGCTTGCCCCGTTCGACCGCGAAGCGGTCGCAATACAGTTGCATGCGGTTTACCTGACATACCGCATTACCCGGGTTCGGGACTACTTCGTAGTCCAACGGGGGCAAGCCCCCTCGCCACAGGCAAGCCCCCTTGCCACAGACAGCCCTCACCACAATGTTTCAGCCGGGCTTAACGACGCAACTTCGCGCAATGATCCTGTTCCGGCTGTGCGGCCGTGTACCACACGTAATCCGCGCTCTCGGCGGTCACGGTCTTGCCCGCTTCGGCGAGGATCAGCACCGCATTGCCTGCACCGGCACCGAGGTCTTTCAAGTGCAGCGGCACCCCCAGGTCCTTGCGCACATGAAACGCCCCGGCCAGTAGCAACGCCGGCGTCGGCGCGGCCATCAGGCGCTCGGCCATGTGCCGGTCGCGTTGTTGCTGCACGGCGAGCATGGCCGGCATTTGTGATTCGGGCAGCAGACCGCAATGGGATTGGCGGATGTCGTCCAGCAAGGTCGCCTGCACCTGTCGGGTGGTGGACGCTTCACCATTCAACACAGGGCGCTGTCGGTAGATCTGCATGATCTGCGCGCGGTCCAGATTCGCCGCCAGCAGCGGATAGGGTTGGCGCAGCGCGTAGGTGACAAGGGCACCGTAGACGCTCCAGTCCCAATTGGCCTGCCAGGCCAGCGCCTTGAACGCATCGGCCGGCGGCTGGCCAGCGCGGGTCGCGGCTTGCGCGGCATCGACTTTGGCCTGTTGATCGGGGTTGAGCATCTCCATCAGCAGGCTGCCCTGGGCACGCTGTGCCGCCAGCTCGCGCAGCAACCACAATTGCAGGGCGTGGTGGTCCGGGTTGTCGTGCTGTTCACCGACCAGAACCCGCGGTGCAACGGCCAGGCGTTCGACCAGTTCCAGCGGGGTCAGCGTGCGACCGCTGGCCAGTTCGCGGATGACGCCGAGATCGGCGTGATCGCGCCCTTGCGGGGCAATCGGCGCCGGGGGCGGCGTTACAGAATGGGTTTGGCAGGCAGCCAACAGGCTGAACGCACACAGCAACAGAAAGCGCATCGGTTTTCCTTGAATAGACAGAAGCTCCCTCGATCAACGAAGGAGGGGGACGGTATCAGCGCGCAATGATCAACGGGTGGCCGCGTTCCGGGTGTTGATGAATCAGCACCTCCAGGCCATACACCGCCGCCAGCGCCTCGGCGGTCAGCACCTGTGCCGGTGGACCGTAGGCCTGGGGCAGGCCTTGTTGCAACAACAGCAGTTGATCGCAGTAGCGTGCAGCCAGATTGAGGTCGTGCAGTATCACCAGCACCGCTGCACCGCGCTCGGCGAAGTCGCGCACGGCTTGCAAAATGGTGTGCTGGTGCAACGGATCGAGCATCGACGTCGGTTCATCGAGCAGCAGGGTTTGCCCTTCGGCCCCCGGCCAGAGTTGAGCGAGCACTCGCGCCAGATGCACGCGCTGGCGTTCACCGCCGGACAGCGCCAGATAACTGCGCCCGGCAAGATGAAGCGCATCGGCCGCTGAAAGCGCCTCGGCGACGATTTCGCCATCGCGCACGCGGCCGCTGGCGTGAGGCAGGCGCCCCATGCCCACGACTTCATTGACCGAGAACGCAAAGTTCAGGCTTGAACTCTGCGGCAGTACGGCCAGGCGCCTGGCCCGTTCCTGGCCCGGCCAGTCGGCGAGCGGACGCTCATCGAGGCTGACCGTGCCTTCGCTGGTGGGCAGTTCGCCGCACAAGGCGGCGAGCAGGGTGCTTTTGCCGGCGCCGTTCGGTCCCAGCACGCCGAGCACTTCGCCGGGGCGCAATTGGATATCGATGTTCGCCAGTACCGTGCGGTTGCCACGACGTACCAGCAAGTTGTTTGCCCGCAGCATCAGGAACGCCCTCGTACCAGCAGATAGAGAAAGAACGGCGCGCCGATCAGTGCGGTCACGATGCCGATCGGCAATTCGGCCGGTGCCAACAGCAGGCGCGCGGCCAGATCGGCCAGCAACAGCAGGCTCGCACCGGCGAGCAACGACGCGGGCAGCAACACCCGGTGATCCGGGCCGACCAGCAGGCGCATCAGGTGCGGCACCACCAGGCCGATGAAGCCGATCAGGCCGGCTGCCGCCACGGCCGCGCCGACGCCGAGCGCCGTGCACAACACCAGCTCAAGCTTGATCCGCTCGATGTCGAAGCCCAGGTGACGGGCCTCCGATTCGCCCAGCAGCATGGCATTGAGTGCCGCCGCACGACGTGGCAACCACAGCGCCACGCCCAGGGTGACGATCAGCAACGGCCACAGGCGCGGATAGCTGGCGCCGTTGAGGCTGCCCAGGTTCCAGAACGTCAGGGTGCGCAGGGTCGCGTCATCGGCCAGGTAGGTGAACAGACCCACGCCGGCACCGGCCATGGCCGTCATCGCCACACCCGCCAACAGCAGGGTGGCAACGTCGGTTTGCCCGTTGCGGCGGCCGAAGCGATACACCACCGCCGTGACGATCAAGCCACCGGCGAAGGCGCTGACCGACAGCAGATAAGGTTCGATGGCCGGTGGCACGCCGCCCAGCAGGCTGCCGCCGACGATGGCGAGGGCGGCACCCAGCGCGGCACCGCCGGACACGCCGACCAGGCCCGGGTCCGCCAAGGGGTTGCGGAACAACCCCTGCATCGCTACGCCGGACAACGCCAGTACCGAGCCCACGGCGATGCCGAGCAGGCTGCGCGGCAGGCGGATCTGCCCGAGGATCAGCTCCGCCTGCTGCGTGTCGCCCCCGTCAAGCGGCAACCCCAGCAGGCGCATCCCGGCCAGCAAGGTCTCGCCCAGCGGCAGGCTGACCGGCCCGAGGGCCAGGGACAGCCAGAACACCAGCACCAGCACCACCAGCAAACAGTTCAAGGTCGGACGCGGCCGGAAAATGGCCGTCATGGGTTGATCCAGGCGGTCTGCGCTGTGGCGTCCGGGTAGAGCGCCGTGGCACAGGCCAGCCGTGTTTTGATACGCATCGGGACTATTCCTTGGTCGATCAGAGAGGGCGGACATCGAAAACTTCCTGGCGGGTGATGATGCCATCGACGCCCGGCTTACGCACACGCCACGGTGCAGGTTGGACATTGGGGACGAGCGCGTTGAACCCGGTGTCCATCCAGCGCCGGTTGCGCAGCGCTATGGATCATGAGAAGAACTTGTGATCATCACGATTAAAATGAGTTTGTCTCACTCATCGGTACTGTCGACAATGGCTCCATTGAACGCATTGGAGTTATTTGACATGGCTGTGGCCCATTCCCTTGGATTTCCGCGCATTGGTCGCGACCGTGAACTGAAAAAGGCCCAAGAGGCGTTCTGGAAGGGCGAGCTGGACGAAGCCGGCCTGCGCGCCGTTGGCCGTGACCTGCGCAAGACCCACTGGGACTTGCAGAAAAAGGCCGGCATCGAGCTGCTGCCGGTTGGCGACTTCGCCTGGTACGACCAGGTCCTGACCCACTCGTTGATGTTTGGTGTGATCCCTGAGCGTTTCCGCCCGCACGATGGCAAGGCCAGCCTGCAGACCCTGTTCGGCATGGCGCGCGGTGTGAGCGACAGCTGCTGCGGCGGCGCCCACGCCCAGGAAATGACCAAGTGGTTCGACACCAACTATCACTACCTGGTCCCGGAGTTCAGTGCCGACCAGCAGTTCCAGCTTGGCTGGGATCAACTGTTCGAAGAAGTCGAAGAAGCCCGCGCACTGGGGCACAACGTCAAGCCGGTGATCATCGGCCCGCTGACCTACTTATGGCTGGGCAAGGCCAAGGGCGCCGGGTTCGACAAGCTCGAACTGCTCGAACGCCTGCTGCCGCTGTACGGCCAGATCTTCCAGCGCCTGGCGGCGCAGGGCGTCGAGTGGGTGCAAATCGACGAGCCGATCCTGGTCCTCGATCTTCCTCAGGATTGGAAAAACGCCTTCGAACGCGCCTACAACCTGATCCAGCGCGACCCGCTGAAGAAGCTGGTCGCCACCTACTTCGGTGGCCTGGAAGAGAACCTGGGCCTGGCCGCCAACCTGCCGGTGGATGGCCTGCACATCGATCTGGTGCGTGCGCCTGAACAGTACCCGACCATTCTCGACCGCCTGCCGGCCTATAAAGTGCTGTCGCTGGGTGTGGTCAACGGTCGTAACGTCTGGCGCTGCGACCTGGAAAACGCCCTGGCCACCTTGCAGCACGCTCACGAACGCCTGGGTGATCGCCTGTGGGTCGCGCCGTCCTGCTCGTTGCTGCACAGTCCGGTTGATCTGGGCCGCGAAGACAAGCTCGATGCCGAGCTGAAAAACTGGCTGGCGTTTGCCGTGCAGAAGTGTGAAGAGGTCGCGCTACTGGCTCAGGCGGTCAACGAACCCGAAGCGTCGAACGTTCTCAAGGCGCTGAGCCAAAGCCGCGTCGTTCAGGCTGCCCGGGCTGCATCGCCACGCATCCACAAGCCGGCTGTTCAGGCGCGTGTGGCCGCGATCACCGCCAGGGACAGCCAGCGTCAATCGCTGTTTGCCCAGCGCATCGCCAGGCAACGCGCCGGCCTGAACCTGCCGCTGTTCCCGACCACCACCATTGGTTCGTTCCCGCAAACCGCGTCGATCCGTCTGGCGCGCCAGTCGTTCAAGCAAGGCAAGCTCACCGAAGCCGAATACACCGAAGCGATGCACAGCGAGATTCGCCACGCCGTGCAAGTGCAGGAATGCCTGGGCCTGGACGTGCTGGTGCACGGTGAAGCCGAGCGCAACGACATGGTCGAATACTTCGCCGAGCAACTCGACGGCTATGCGTTCACGCGTTTTGGCTGGGTGCAGAGCTACGGTTCGCGATGCGTGAAACCGGCGGTGATCTTCGGCGACCTGAGTCGCCCGAAAGCCATGACCGTGGAGTGGATCCGCTACGCCCAAGGCCTCACCGACAAAGTGATGAAGGGCATGTTGACCGGTCCCGTGACCATGCTGATGTGGTCATTCCCGCGCGAAGACGTGACCCGTGAAGTACAGGCCCGTCAGCTGGCCCTGGCCATTCGCGACGAAGTGGTGGACCTGGAAGCCGCCGGGATCAGGATCGTGCAGATCGACGAAGCGGCGTTCCGCGAAGGCTTGCCGTTGCGCCAGGCGCAGTGGCAGCACTACCTGGACTGGGCGACCGAAGCGTTCCGCCTGTGCGCCTCGGGTGTGCGTGACGAAACCCAGATCCACACCCACATGTGCTACAGCGAGTTCAACGATGTGATCGAGTCCATCGCCGCCATGGATGCCGACGTGATCACCATCGAAACCTCGCGCTCGGACATGGAGTTGCTGGACGCGTTCGAAGCCTTCGCCTACCCGAACGACATCGGCCCCGGCGTGTACGACATCCACTCGCCACGGGTGCCGGACTCCTCGGAAATGGCCAACCTGTTACGCAAGGCCGCCAGGCGCATTCCCGCCGAACGCCTGTGGGTCAACCCGGACTGCGGCCTGAAAACCCGCGGCTGGCCGGAAACCGAAGCGGCGCTGGTGCACATGGTCAACGCTGCGCGTCAGTTGCGTAAAGAATGGGCCTGACGCGTTAGCAGCATGACCCTGACCGGAGCATTTCACTGTGCTCCGGTTTTTTTATTGGCCGTGCCGACGCCTTCGCTGGCAAGCCAGCTCCAACAGGTTTTGTGAACACTGAAGAACCTTGTGGGAGCGGGCTTGCTCGCGAAAGCGGTCGATCAATCGCGGATGATGTTGGCTGTGCCGACGCCTTCGCTGGCAAGCCGGCTCCCACAGGTTTTGTGAACACTGAAGAACCTTGTGGGAGCGGGCTTGCCCGCGAAAGCGGTCGATCAATCGCGGATGATGTTGGCCGTGCCGACGCCTTCGCTGGCAAGCCAGCTCCCACAGGTTTTGTGAACACTGAAGAACCTTGTGGGAGCGGGCTTGCCCGCGAAGGCGGTAGACCAATCGCGGATGATGTTGGCTGTGCCGACGCCTTCGTTGGCAAGCCAGCTCCCACAAGTTTTGTGAACACTGAAGAACCTTGTGGGAGCGGGCTTGCCCGCGAAGGCGGTAGATCAATCGCTGATGATGTTGGCCGTGCCGACGCCTTCGCTGGCAAGCCAGCTCCCACAGGTTTTGTGAACACTGAAAAACCTTGTGGGAGCGGGCTTGCCCGCGAAGGCGGTCGATCAATCGCTGATGATGTTGGCCGTGCCGACGCCTTCGCTGGCAAGCCAGCTCCCACAGGTTTTGTGAACACTGAAAAACCTTGTGGGAGCGGGCTTGCCCGCGAAGGCGGTCGATCAATCGCTGATGATGTTGGCCGTGCCGACGCCTTCGCTGGCAAGCCAGCTCCCACAGGTTTTGTGAACACTGAAGAACCTTGTGGGAGCGGGCTTGCCCGCGAAAGCGGTCGATCAATCGCTGATGATGTTGGCTGTGCCGACGCCTTCGCGAGCAAGCCCGCTCCCACAGGGGGCGCGGTGCCGCGCTCCTACAGCCTTGGCTCGGCCACCAGCAGCAACGACTGCGGCACAGGGCTTTGCGGGTGCTGCGGTTCCTGCAAGCCGGCCAGTACAAAACCCGCCATATCCAGCGCATTGAGCCAACTGGACAGGGTACGGAAGTACCACGGCATGGGCTGCCACTGGCCCTTGAACCCGGCAAAAGTCTCTTCCCGCCAGCCATCCTGATAGTCGCCCGCGGCAACGGCCCACGGGTGCAGCGTCTGGATCACCAGCGCGCCGCCAGGGGCGAGCAGGCTGTTCATGGCGCCGAGCAGGGGGATGATGTCCTGATGCAGCAGGGCGAAGTTGGCGCAGATCAGGTTGTAGTCGCGACCGATGTCGACGGCTGCCTCTGCCAACTGTTCATAGCTCGCCAGATGCACCGGGGCAGCGCCCGCCGCCCGCGCCGCCGCCACCAGCGTCGCATCGCCATCCACCCCGACCGCCTCGATGGCCCGGTCCGTCAGCGCACGCAACAGCCAGCCTTCGCCGCAACCCAGGTCGAGCACACGCTCGGGCTGGCGCCCCAGCACCGCCAGCAGGATGGCCTGGTCGGTGACCTTCAGACGGCTTTCGATGGTGCCCGTGCGGATGGCGTCGATCCAGGCCCGGGCATTGTGGTGCCAGCTGTCGAGGAGGGTGGATTCGGGGGCGGGCATGGCGTTGTCCGGCGCTAGGTGGCCGTTGCCAAATGATAGGCAACCAACGCGTTGGCGTGGCCATGACCCATGCCGTGTTCGGTCTTGAGCCAGGCCACCAGCTCCATGTGTTTCTTGTCGCTGAGGGTTTTAAGCAGGTCCAGCCAATGGCTGATCGGCTGCCCATACTTCTTCTCGATTGACGGGAAGTACGAAGCCGGTCCTTTGGGTTTTGTCTCTTCGGTCACGATGCAAACTCCCTTTTCGCTTTTGTGGGTTCGAAAGCCGCACCGGTTACGTTACTGATTTGCCGTCGGCGAGTCCATCGTTCCAGCGGTCATCCCGTCATCGATCGCGATGCCCCGGGCGCGCATGGCCTTGATCAACTCGCTGCGGGTGCCGGGCAGGTTGAGCATGGTCTGGGCACGCAGCGCCGTGACTTCTTCGGCAGTGTAAGGCTGATAGTCGGCCGGCAGGCTTTCGCCCGCCATGCCGTCTTTACGCATCAGCCAGTTGAGCAAGTCCGCCAGTTGCGCGTTGTTCAGCGCCGACTGCGACATGCCCGGCACCCGCACGAGGAATTCGCGGCCGCCCGGTACCTTCAGGAAGTTGCCGACAAAGCCTTTCATCCGTGGCGTGTCATTGACGGCGGAACCCGTACCGTCGCCCAGGTGGCAACCGGCGCATTGCAGCTGATAGTTGACGCCGACGCCGTACCCGGCCTGGGCAATCGGTTTTTGAACCTCTTCGTTGCCCGGTGCATGGCCCTGCGCCGGGTCGGGAATAGCCCGGGCGAACGCGAGCGGGGCGCTCAGGGCAAAGACGACTCCGAGCAAGATCAACCTACGCATAAAACAAACCTCCGCTGATGACCGGTTTGGCACCTGTATGTAGGAGCGAGCTCGCTCGCGAAGAACTCAAGAGCGCCGCGTTAAACCAGATAGCCCGCGTTATCGTTGACGTTCTTCGCGAGCAAGCTCGCTCCTACAGGTACACACACAAAAAAAAGCAGTAAAAAAAGAACAGCAGCCACAGAAAAAAATCGCCGGTTGCGCGAGCAACCGGCGCAAAGTGCGCGTTTAGACGGCGACGCCGCGGATCACCGAAACGGTGCAGTGGTAGATGTGCGACTTGGCGGCCAGGCACCAGTTCACGTCGTTGTTGTTGAACGGGCGGTAAGCCGGTTCTTCACTGTCGTTACGGGTACAGGCGCACTGGGCGCAGCTTTGCTTACCGCAGCAGTCGTTGTACGAAATGATGTAGTCCTTGCCATCGGCCGGGTTGCGGCAGGTGCCGATCCAGGTCACTTGCGAGGCCTCGGTGCCTGGTGGGCAGGAGGTCACCGAACCACCGCAGCAACTGCACAGAAAGCCGTCGATGGAGCAGTAGCGCCAATAGTCGCAACTGTTCGGATCACCCGGATCGCCAGCCTGCGCCGGCTCCGCGGCCAGGGCCTTGCTGGTACGGTCCAGCGGCAGCAGCAAGGGCAGGGCGGCACCGGCCACCATCAGCGAGCCCATGCGCGACAGCAGTTTACGGCGCGAGGTGGTGTCGGCCACACGGCGGGTCGAGCGCTCGAACAACAGATCCAGCAGTTTCATAAACGTCTCCCTGCCTTATCAGTGGCTATGGCCGTGGCTGTGGTCGTGGGTGTGGGATTGGGCATTGAGGTACTGCTGCAGCGTGGCGTGCTTGAGGTGCTCGACTTCGAACAGGCTGTCCAGGTGCTCGCGAGAGTTGACCAGGCCCTTGGCGCGCAGGGTGCCGGCCTTGTCGATCAGCGCGGCGTACGGCAGCTTGCCGATCTGGTAGGTCATGCCCACTTGCGGGCCGACCACGTAGGTGGCGTCTTCGAGTTTGTGTTCACGGATCAGCGCGTGCTGGGCGTCCATGTCGCCATCGCTGACGAACACCACGTCCAGGCTGCCCGCTTGTTCCTTGGCGATGGATTTGATCGCCGGCAGCAGCGACTTGCAGATCGGGCAGGTCGGCGAGAGGAAGAACAGCAATTGCGATTTTTCACCGGCATAGCCGAAGTTCACCGGGCGACCGTGACGATCGCTGGCAGTGATCTGTGGTGCGGGTTCATTGACCGCCACACCTTTGTCGACCATCAGCGCGCCGGCCGGGGCCAGACGCCCGTGCAGCACACCAATCTGCCGCACCAGGCCCATGACGACAAACGCCACGGCCACCAGCAGCACCCAGAGCAGAACGTTGGAAACAATCAAGCCTTCCATTTCGATTACCTACCAATCAATTTGAGCAGAAGAGGGGAGTTCGCCAGCAAGCCATCGGCGGCGGCGTAGATAAGCAACGCGACCGGGGCGGCGGCCAGGGTCACGAAGCCATCGAACAGGTTGAGGTCGCGGGCCACCGGCGCCACGCTGGCCACCAGCGCAAGCAGCACCAGTGCACTGTTGCGCGCCAGCAGCGCCGGGCGTAGCGGTTGTGCCTGGTCGGGACCGGCGCAACCGCAATCGATGTCCGCGCGACCGCGCCACAGGTTGATGCCGATGGCGGCGGCGTACAGGGCCAACAGGCTGGCGGCGCTCACCGCGGCGTAACCACGGCTGATCGGTACCAGCAGGGCAAAGGCGATGGCCAGTTCCAGCAGCGGCACCAGTCGTGCCGTCGGGCGCACCAGCGCCTGGGGCAGCAGTTGGTAGTCCGCCAGTTGCCGGGCGAAGCGGGCCGGCGCACGCAACTTGTGGGTCGCGGCGCTGGCCAGCAACACCGCGATGGCGATGGCGCTGGCAATGATGAAGATCGGATCTGTGTGCATGGCCGAACCTCTTAGTAGCTCAGGACCTGAGTCGCGGTCTTCGCGACTTTCGGCATGCTGCCGGTGAGCTTGTTGGTCTTCAGATCGAAAATCTGCAAACCGCCTTCCACATCAGTGCCGAGCAACAGCGGCTTGTCGTCACCGGTGGCCTGCATGCTCCACACCGGAACCGGGGCTTCCAGGATCGCTACCTTTTTGTGGGTGTTGAGGTCGAACGCCCAGATCAGCGGGCTCGGGTCTTCCCACTTCATGGCTTCGTGGGCGTCGTGCATCAGCACATACAGGCGGTCCAGCTTCGGTGCCACGGCCATCAACTGCCAACCACCCGGTGCCCAACCGGCCTTCTTTTCTTCGTCGCTAACCAGCGACCAGGACGGCAGGATCTTCGGCGCGTCACCGGCGAAATCCACCGGACGCACGGTGCCGGTCGTGGTGGTGAAGTAGTAGGTGTCGCCGACGTTGACCGCGCGCTCCACCAGTTTTTCCGCGTTCGGATCAAAGAACGGCGTGCGGCTGCGCGCAGTTTCCTGGCCCTGATCGTTGAGGGTCACCACTTGCAGGCTGCCGTCGCCGCACAGCGAGGCGAAGCGGCGGTTGCCGATCGGGTAGTTGAGCACGCAACCGGGAATGGCGATTTCCGTGGCAACGGCCTTGGCCTGGGTATCGACCACGGTTACCGAGGTCGACGGCGTGAAGTTGTAGACGTAGACGAACTTGTCGTCGCCGCTCGGCTTGAGCGCGTAACGCTGGGTCAGCGATTCGGCACGCTTGTTCGGGATCAGCACTTCCCAGGCTGGCGACAGGGTCGAACTGTCCCACGCTGTCAGCACATCGGTACGGGTACCGCGGGTGCCGCGCGAATACCAGATGTCGGCACTGTAGAGGGTCTTCTTGTCATGGCTGAGGGTCGACGGCGCGGCAAAACCGGTCGGCACCATGCCGAGGATGCGCTTCTGGTCCGGGTCGACCACAGTCACACGGCCAGCGACGAAACTGTCGAACTCGACGTCGATGACAAACGCGCGGTGAGCTTCGGGTGGAAACGCCAGAACGGTCTGGCCAATCGTACCGGCGGGCAAGTCCGCGCGGGCACTGTTCAAACCGAGTACAAGCAGGCTCAGGCCAAGCGCTGACTGTACGGAGATCCTGTTTGTTCGCATAAGGGGAACTTCCTGAATTGTTGGTAACGCGGATCGCGGGTGCTTTGGCAGATTTTTACCCTTTGATTCTGCCGTGCCCTGCGATCAGGAGAATTGCCCTGCCTGCCAAGTGTTTGTGTGTCTGTGCCAGTGTCATGAAACTGGCTGCACAAGGTGATAAAGCAGGGGGTTGAATGGTCTGAGAGGGGGAGGGCGACGCTGCACTTGTGGCGAGGGGGCTTGCCCCCGTTGGGTCGCGAAGCGGCCCCAGTATTTTCCAGTCACACCACGCCAGCAGGTTTTGCGGCGGCTTCGCCACCGAACGGGGCGATGCGGCGTTCCGACAAGCCCCCTCGCCACAGGGTTTGTGTAAGGCCACAGGGTTTGTGTATGTCAGACCACAGGAGTTGTGCTGGTCAGGCGAGGGGAAGGGAAAAGCTGAACACCGCGCCGCACGGCGCCAGGTTTTGCGCCCAGATGTCGCCCCGGTGGCGGCCGATGATGTTCTTGCACAGCGCCAGGCCAATGCCGTTGCCGCTGACCTTGGAGGAGAAAAAACCGTCGAACAGCTTCTCTTGCGCCTGGGCCTGGATGCCACGGCCGCAGTCTTCGATCCGCACCAGCGCCACCTCGTTGTCGCGGCTGGCCTGGATACGCAACACGCGGCGTTCGGCGGGCAGGTCGGCCATTTCTTCGATGGCGTTGAAGGCCAGGTTGAGGATCACCTGGCCGATCAGCACCTTCTCGCAACTCACCATCAGCGGTTCGGGCGAGGCGATGATTTCCACGCGCACCCGGCTTGGGTCGGCGCGCAGGCTGATGAAGTAGCGGGTTTCGCGCAGCAGCTCATTAAGGTCGATCAGTTCTTCGGTCTGCTCCAGCTTGACCACGTAATCGCGCACGCTCTTGATGATCACCGAGGCATGCTCGATTTGCCGTACCGCGTTTTGCAAACCCCAGGCGACGCCCTGATCGGTTTCCCCTGCGTTGCCCAGGCGAATCACCGCACCTTCAATGAAGTTGCGGGTGGCGGCCAAGGGTTGGCTCAGTTCGTGGGCGATGGCCACGGCCATTTCGCCCATGGCGTTGTAGCGCGCCAGGTACTCGAGCTTCTGCTCGCTGACCCGCCGCGCTTCCTCGGCCTGGACCTGTTCGGTGACGTCGCGGAACAGCAGCAGATGGCCGACCAGATCATCCTCGATCTCGATGTAGCGGCAGGTCGCGTCATGCCAGCGCCATTCGCCATCCCGGCGCTGCACCTTGTAATGCACGTTGAACGGCGCGTGCTCCGGCGTTTCATGGGCAAATTGTTGCAGCAGGCGCTGGCTGGATGCGTCGTCGCACCAGGCCAGGAAGTTCTCACCCATCAGTTGGTGCACTTCGCTGTTGAGCAAGTGCGCGCCGGAGTCGCTGATAAAGCGGATGTCGCCCTCGGGGCCGAGCACCGCCACGCCTTCGGCCAGGTCCTGCATGAAGGCCTTGAGCCGGCTCTCGAACCGCTTGAGGTCGCGCTTGACCTTGTCCTCTTTGGAGATGTCGCGGAACTGCACCATCAGCACATCGCGACCGTCCAGGTGCACCAGGGTCGCCACCGCCTCGGACAGAATCTCCACCCCTTGCTTGGAGCGATAACACCACTCGATGGCGCGCTGCCCGGTGCGCGCGGCGCCTTCGAGCCAGCGCAAGCCTACCGAACGTCGGTACTTCGGCGCATCGCGGGTCATGTCCGGGGCCTTGAGCGGCGTCAGTTCCTCCAGGGTAAAACCCAGCGCCGCCAGGGCAGCGGCGTTAGCCCAGAGAATCTCCTTGGTGTGCGCGTCATGAAGAATGATGCACAGCGGCATGGCTTCGATCAGCGCAAAAAAGTCGTTCGGTTTTGGCAGGTACATCGCACGGCCCTTGGCGGTAGAGGTTTGCAGTATGGCGTTTTATACCTGCTCGCACAGCGCGATGCGCTCAGAGGTAACCGGCGTGGACCTAGGGGTTTTCTTTAGCGAGGAGGCTGCACGCCCCAATAGTTGCGGGCGGATGCGGTTTTTACACTGGACCCCAATGCAAGGGCAACGACCCGACCCTTGTAGGAGCGAGCTTGCTCGCGATGAACCTGAGAGCGCCACGGGGTGCCAGGTTTCCAGCGTCATCGTTGACGACCATCGCGAGCAAGCTCGCTCCTACAAGGAGCGGTGTAGCCCTCTAACAATAATCAAAACGGAGAACTAGCCCATGCTGCGGCAACAAGACCCTGTGTCCGGCCCGGTCGTGCCAATGGTCGAGAGTCAGCTATTTGAGCAGGTGCTGGATGAGGTTCGCCAACGCCGCGAGGAATTCGACGCCGGCTCCCACGTGCCTCGGGACATGATCGAGCGCTTCAAGCAGCTGGGCATCTATCGCGCCGCCACGCCGAAATGCTACGGCGGCGACGCCCTGGCGCCGGCGCTGTTCCTGCACATGATCGAGCGCATCTCCGAAGCCGACGGCTCGGCGGGCTGGGTCGCCAGCTTTGGCAGCGCCGGTGTCTACCTGGCGGCCTTGCCGCCGCAAACCCTGGCTGAAATCTACGCCCAGAGCCCGGACCTGGTGTTCGCCGGCGGGTTGTTCCCGTTGCAGCCAGCCGAGGCGGTGGAAGGCGGCTGGCAGGTCAACGGCACTTGGAAGTTCGCCAGCGGCAGCAAAGGCGCTGACCTGCTGGGGGTCGGCATCGGCGCCAGTGCGGCGGGCGGCAAACCGCGCACGGCGGTGTTCCCGGCCAGTCAGGTCGAGATCGTCGAGAACTGGGATGTGGTCGGCCTCAAGGGCACCGGCAGCCATGACCTGCGCGTCACCGACAAATTCGTCGAGGAGCGCTGGACCTTCATCCGTGGCGGGGCTGCAACCATCGACGAACCACTGTTCCGCTACCCGTCGATCGCCTACGCCGCGCAAGTGCTGGCGGTGGTCAACCTTGGCTTGGCCCGTGCAGCGCTGGATGAAATCAGCCGCATGGCCGGCGCCGGCGGCATTACCGGTGCGCCGAAAATGGCCGACCGCGCTTACGTGCGCATCGAGATCGCCAGGGCCGAAGCCAAGCTGATGGCCGCGCGGGGTTTCTTCTACAACGCCACCGAACAGGTGTGGAACTCGATCCTGGCCGGCAACCCGGTCACGCCGGAGCAGACCAGCCTGCTGCGCCTGTCGGCGATCCATGTCTCCCAGGCGGGTGCCGAGGTGGTGCAGAGCGCCTACAGCCTGGCCGGGACCACCGCCATTTACCTGCGTCATCCACTGCAACGCTACCTGCGCGATTCGATGGTGGTGACCCAGCACGCCTTCCTCAGCGAAGGGCTGTACGACGGCGCCGGCTCGGTGCTCCTCGGCGTGCCGCCGTTCCCGGGCTACATCTGATTTTTCATTACTTTTTCAAGGATCAACAGCATGTCCCAAGCTACCCAGGAACCGTTGCGCGTCGTCTTCTGCATCGGCATCACCCAGAACTTTTTCGACCTGCCCACCGGCGAAGGCTTGAGCGTGTGGAAGGGCTTCAGCCAGATGATGGGCTCCCTCGGCGCCATGCCCGGCATCACCGTGCTCGGCGCCATGGACGACGACCGCCTGATGGTCGGCCCGTCGACCACCTCGCCCTGGACCGTCTACATCATGGCCGACGTCGACTGCCACCAGTCGGTGATCGACGCCTGCAACCTGTTCCGCACCACGCCGGTGGGCGAGTACAGCCTGTGGCGCTACGCCAGGGTCGAAGCGCGCATCGGTCGCCCGCTGACCATCCCTGACGCGGCCAGGGTGTAAGCCATGAACGAGGCCTTGCTGCAGCGTCTTCAGACGCTCGAAGGGGAAAGCGCGGTGCGCCGCTTGATGGCGCGCTACATGGACCTGTGCGATGTGCCGAGGGCGCTTACCCATGTCAGCGAATTGGCTGAGCTGTTCTGCATCGATGCGATCTGGGAAGGCATCGGCAGCCAGACCGCGCAGACCTTTGGTCAGCACCGTGGGCGTGATGCCGTGGCCGCGTTTGTCGGCGGTTACCTGCCGCCGTCGGAGCACTTTCGCTTGAACCTGCATTACCTCACCAGCGAGTCGATCGTGGTCGACGGTGATCGGGCGCAGGGGCAGTGGATCATGCAGCAGATTTCCACCTACGCCGATGGCCGCAACGAGCTGTTCGGCACGCGGCTGAACATCGATTTCCGCTGCGTCGACGGCACCTGGCTGATCGCCCATTTCCGCACGCAACGGCTGTTCAACACGGAGCTCTTCACCTTGGGAGCGGGCACATGAGTACTTTCATCAGCGAATTCCTCCTCGGTGGCAACGGCAAGCGCGTCGCCATCAAGGACTCCATCGACATCGCCGGTCACCCGACCCGTTCGGGCAGCCGTGCCTTCGCCGATGCACCCGCTGCCACGAAAAACGCCGAAGTGGTCGACGCGATCCTCGACGCCGGCTGGCAGATCGTCGGCAAGACCAACCTGCATGAACTGGCCTTCGGCGTCACCGGCATCAACGACTGGACCGGCACACCGGTGAACCCACAGGCGCCGGACCGGGTGCCGGGCGGTTCCTCCAGCGGCTCGGCTTCGGCGGTCGCCGCTGGCCTGGCAGATATCGCCATCGGCACCGACACCGGCGGTTCGGTGCGGGTGCCGGCGGCGTGCTGCGGCATTGCCGGGTTGAAGCCGACCTATGGCCGTGTCAGCCGCATCGGTGCCCATCCGCTGGAATCCAGCCTCGATTGCGTCGGGCCGTTCGCCAGATCCATGGACGATCTGATCGCCGCCATGCAGGTGATTTGCCCAGGTTTTGGCGTGCAGAGACTACCCGCAGACGGCGCGAAAGTCGGCTTCGTCGACGTGGCCTGTGACGCGCATCTGCAAGCCAGTCTCGGTGCCGCGGCCGACCGTGCCGGCTGGCGTCGCAGCCACCTGCACCTGAGCGAATTCGAAGCCGCGTTCGCCGCCGGCCTGACCGTGATCAATTTTGAAAACTGGGCGGCGTTCGGCCACCTGACCGGCAAAGGCCTGATCGGCGCCGATGTCGAGACACGCCTGTTGGCGGCCAGCCGTACTACGCGTGAAGAGCTCGCAGAGGCTGAAACCGTGCGCAGGCGTTTTACGCAACAGGTGGATGCGGCGCTGGAAGACTTTGCCGTGTTGCTGTTGCCGACGCTGCCGACCTTGCCGCCAACCCTCAGCGAAGCCCGCGCCGGCAGCAAGGCCGTGGCCGGCATGACCCCGCTGGTACGGCCATTCAACCTCAGCGGCCACCCGGCGCTGACGGTGCCGGTGGAGCTCGATTGCGGCGGATTGAAAGTCGGCCTGCAAATCGTCGGCCGTAAAGGCCAGGACGAGCTGGTCTGCGCCTTTGGTGCGCAACTTCAAGCCTCTACAACCCAAATCTGAAAAAAAGCCATGAGGAGAACCGCATGAGCACTCATGAATACCGGCTGATCGCAACGTCGAAAAGCCCCGAAGACCTGGTCAGTCACGACCGCGTCGACGTCTCGCTGTATAACGATCCGGCGCTGTTCGAAGCCGAGCTGGAAAAGATTTTCTACCGCACCTGGGTGTGGGTGGCCCACGAAAGCGAGGTGCGCAACAGCGGTGACTTCAAGACCGCCACCATCGGCCGTCGCCCGGTGATCGTCGTGCGCGACAAGAAGAACACCATCAACGTGCTGGAAAACCGTTGCCGGCACCGTGGCGCCACCGTGTGCGAGAAGCACAAGGGCAACGCCACCGGTTTCACCTGCCCGTACCACAGCTGGTCCTATGGCCTGGACGGCAAGCTGCGGGCGCTGCCGTATCCGGACGGTTACGAAGGCATCCTGGAAAAGTCCGAACTGCCGCTGACCAGCCTGCGCGTCGAAAGCTACGCCGGCATGGTCTTCGCCAGCTACAACGACGAGGTCGAACCGCTGGAAGACTTCCTCGGCGGCGCCAGACACTGGATGGACCTGTTCATGAAGCAGGGCGCCGGCTACCCGATCAAGACCCAGGGCGAACACAAGTTCAGCTTCAAGGGCAACTGGAAGATCCAGCTGGAAAACACCACCGACGGTTACCACTTCCCGATCGTGCACAAGTCGTTCATGTCGTCGGTGGATGAAGAAACCTCGGAAATGCTCTCGTTCATGACCGACGAACAAGCCGTGACCCACTCGTTGGGCAACGGCCACAGCGTGATGGTGATGGTGCCGGAGCACGTCGACCTCGATCACGACGACGGCACCGAACAGTTGCAGGAACGCTTCGCCCACGTCACTGAAGAACTGTCGAAGACCCTGCCGGCCGATCAGGTCCGTCGCATCGTGCGTTCGCTGCACGGCGCCGGTTTCAACCTGAACCTGTTCCCCAACGTGGCGATGTCGATGTCGTTCTTCCGTGTACTGCGCCCGGTGTCGGTCACTGAAACCGAGATCCGTCACGTGGCCCTCGGCATGGACGGCGGCCCGGAAATCGCCAACCGCGAACGCATGCGCATCCACGAACACTTCCAGGGCCCGTTCGGTTTCGGCAGCCCTGACGATGCCGAAGCCTGGGACCGCGTGCAGCGCGGCTCGTATGCCGGCGTCGACGCGCCGATCCTGGTCAACCGCGGCCTGAACCGCGAAATCACCGCTG
The DNA here is from genome assembly GCF_053628995.1 of Pseudomonas sp. AP3_22 TE3818. Lineage (NCBI taxonomy): Bacteria > Pseudomonadati > Pseudomonadota > Gammaproteobacteria > Pseudomonadales > Pseudomonadaceae > Pseudomonas > Pseudomonas sp. AP3_22 TE3818. The sequence goes on from NZ_JBRJHL010000001.1 coordinate 2,638,124, forward strand.
AAAACGGCGACAAGGTCAGCCACGCCACCGACGAAGGCGGCATGCGCGGTGCCTACGACATGTGGAAAAGGATGATGAGCCAATGAGCAATCACGACACCCTGAACGGTTTTGCAGGTCCCCTGGCCCAGGCCATTGAATTCATCTGGCGCGAAGCCGAACTGCTCGACCACAAGCACTATGCCGAATGGGCGACCCTGTGGAGCGACAGAGGCAAGTACATCGTGCCGATCGACCCGGACACCGAGGATTTCGAAGCGACCCTCAACTACGCCTACGACGATGCACGCATGCGTGCCCTGCGCATCGAACGACTGAGCGCCGGCTTCTCGCCGTCGGCGGTGGACGCGGCGAAAACCATTCGCACCGTCTCGCGTTTCCGTCTGGTGGAAGCGGCCGGTGACATCGTCGAAGTCAATTCCGCGCAGTTGCTGTACGCCTACAAGCGCGGTGTGCATACGCCATTCGTGGCCGAGCTGAACCACCGCATCCGCTTCACCGACGGCGTGCCGACCCTGGAACGCAAGGTGGTGCGCCTGATCAACTCCACCGACAGCCTGAGCGCGCTCGGCTTCCTTTTGTGAGGACACCCACATGAGTCGAGTAGCCCTCGTAACGGGTGCTTCGCGCGGGCTGGGCGAGTGCATCGCCCGGCGTCTGCACGCGGCAGGTTATCGCGTGGCCCTGGCGGATGTGCGCCTCGACGGCGTGCAGCAACTGGCTTTGCAACTCGATGGCAGCGGCGCCAGCGCCATGGCCATCGAGCTGGATGTGCGCAGCAAGGCCGACTTCCAGCGTGCTCGCGACCTGCTCGTTGAGCAGTGGGGCGGCACCGACATTCTGGTGAACAACGCCGGCGTGTCGAAAGTCGCGGCGCTGATGGACATCACGCCCGAAGAGTTCGATGAGTCGATGGCGATCAACCTGCGCGGCACCTTCGTGGCCTGCCAGGTGTTCGGCGCGCACTTTGCCGAGCGTGGCTTTGGGCGCATCGTCAACATCGCGTCGCTGGCCGGGCAGAACGGCGGCACCGCCACCGGCGCGCACTACGCGGCGGCCAAGGGCGGCGTGGCGACCCTGACCAAGGTCTTCGCCCGTGAACTGGCGCCGCAAGGGGTGACGGTCAACAGCATCTCGCCAGGTCCGCTGGACTTGCCGGTGGTGCGCGAAACCGTGGCGCCTGAGCGTCTGGAGCAGATCCTGAAAATGATCCCGGCCGGCACCCTCGGCGACCCGTCGTACATCGCCGACAGCGTGTTGCTGCTGATCGCCGACAACGCCGCCTCCGTCACGGGTGCGTGCTGGGACATCAACGGCGGCTTGTTCATGCGCTGATTTCATGGCCGAAAAATAATCCTGTAGGAGCCGGCTTGCCGGCGATGACGGCCGGACTGGCGACGCAATATTCAAGGCCGCGATCGCTGGCAAGCCAGCTCCTACAAGGTTAGACGTTGGCACAGCAATCCCGATTTGTAGGAGCCGGCTTGCCGGCGATGACGGCCGGACTGGCGACGCAATATTCAAGGCCGCGATCGTTGGCAAGCCAGCTCCTACAAGGTTAGACGTTGGCACAGCAATCCCGATTTGTAGGAGCCGGCTTGCCGGCGATGACGGCCGGACTGGCGACGCAATATTCAAGGCCGCGATCGTTGGCAAGCCAGCTCCTACAAGGTTAGACGTTGGCACAGCAATCCCGATTTGTAGGAGCCGGCTTGCCGGCGATGACGGCCGGACTGGCGACGCGATATTCAAGGCCGCCATCGCTGGCAAGCCAGCTCCTACAAGGGGTGAGTAAGCCCCCTCCAAAAACAACAGTATTCAGGTGATGCAATGATGAAGGTGAAGATCGAAAGGATCGTCGACGAAGCGCTGGATATCCGCTCCTTTCGCCTCGTGCGCAGTGACGGCCAGCCGCTCGACACCTATGAGCCGGGTGCCCACGTCGACCTGACCGGGCCGACCGGGGTGACCCGCCAGTATTCGCTGTGCAGCCCGCCGCAGGATCGCCGTGCGTACCTGGTGGCGGTGAAGAAAGAAGCGAAGTCGCGCGGCGGTTCGCTGGCGTTGCACGAGCAGGTCGAGGAGGGCATGGAGCTGGAAATGGGCGCGCCGCGCAACCTGTTCCGTCTCGATGAAAGTGCCTGTGAACACCTGTTGTTCGCCGCCGGTATCGGTGTCACGCCGCTGCTGAGCATGGCCTACAAACTGGCGGAAAGCGGCCAGCCGTATCGCTTGCATTATTTCGCCCGTTCGGCGCAGTACGCCGCGTTTACCGAGCTGTTGGCGACCCGTTTTGCCGATCACGTGGAGTTTCACTACGGTGTCGAGCCCGCGGACCTGGACGGCGCATTGAGCGCATGCCTGGAGCGTGCCGGCAGCGCCGCGCATGTCTACACCTGCGGCCCGGCACCCTTCATGAACACCGTGGTGGCAGTGGCTTCACGCAGTCGCCCGGATGAGGCCATTCACCTAGAACACTTCACGGCGGACCCGGCGGCCAACAGCGCCCCGGCCGGCGGTTTCGAAGTGGAGCTGGCCAGTTCCGGCGTGGTGCTGCACGTGCCGGCCGACGCCAGTCTGGTCGACGTGCTGCAGGCCCATGGTTGCGACATCGACACCGAATGCCGTGAGGGCATTTGCGGTACCTGCATCGTCGAGGTGCTGGACGGCGTACCGGAACACCGCGACAACTGCCTGTCGAACAAGGAAAAGGCGTCCAACAAGCAGATCTGCGCCTGTGTGTCACGGGCGCTTTCCGCTCGTCTGGTATTGGACATTTAAGCCTCGGGAAGGCTGGAAAGCGTGCGCCGGAGCCTGTTGAATGGGCCCCCGGCGGCCGTCGAGGGAGGCGATGGCTACAGAAACAACGGTTTTGACGAACCGCTCGGTGAAGCGGTCGAAAAATAACAACAAAAACGTGAGGCTTTGCGGACATGATTACAGCATCGACGGTGCGCAACGAGGCGTTCGAAAGTTGGTTGAGCCAGGTGAACCAGGCCTGTGGGCGTTTCGACGCGCGGGCGCTGGACACTGATTTCTACGGCGAACTGGCGGAATTTCGCAGCGGTGCAATCAACCTCAGTGTGGTCGACATGGCGCACGTGCATTTGTATCGCACCAGCAAGGACGTCAGCACCAGCAACGACGGCCACTACTACGCAGTGTTCCAGATGCGTGGCAGTTCACAGCTGGAGCAGGGCGACAACCGCGCGCAACTGGGTTGTGGCGACATCGCGCTGATCGACGCCAGCCGTCCGAGCGACATGACCTACCATGACGATTGCCGACAGCTGTCGCTGATTCTTCCGCGCCAGGTGGTCGAGCGGGGTTCGCACTTCAATGCCGTCAACTGCGCCACGCGCATCGCGGCCAGCAACCCCCTGGCGGCGATGGCCAACAGGCTGGTGCTGGAGACTCGCCAGCAGGAAGGGCTGGACATGCAGGAAAGCGAGGCCGTGCTCGATGCCCTGGCCAGTTTGTTGCTGCCGGGTATCAGCGCCCGGGACAGCGCGGCCGATCCCCATGAGCGGCAGTTCCGCAAGATCATCGCGTTCATTGATGCGCACCTCAGCGACGAGGAACTGTGCCCCGAGCTGATCGCCCGTGAAGTCGGGATATCCGTGCGCGGCCTGTATCGGATGTTCTCCAAGCGCGGGCTGGTGGTGGCGCAGTACATCAAGCATCGTCGCCTGGACTTCTGCGCGCAAAACCTGCGCCGCGCCGATGTCGAGCAGAAGCTGTCGGCGCTGTGTTATGCCTGGGGCTTCTCGGATTCGAGCTACTTCTCGTCGGCCTTCAAATCGCGTTTTGGTGTTTCGCCGGGGGCTTATCGCAAGCGCTACAGCTGCTGATTTCGATGTTGAATGGGCTGGCCCCATCGCCGGCAAGCCGGTTCCTACAGGGATTTTTTGTCGTACACGGATGTTATGTGCAATGAAGATCATTGTAGGAGCCGGCTTGCCGGCGATGGGGGCCTGACGGTAAATACCGGATGATCAATGCCGCACCGGCTCGTCCACCGGCAAATGCAGCACCTCGCGCACCAGCATGGCGATGCTGGTCACGCCCATCTTTTCCTTGATCTTGGTGCGGTGCACATCAACGGTCTTCACGCTGATGTTCAGCTCCCGCGCGATCACCTTGCTGGCCTTGCCATCGATCACCAGCATCAACACTTCCCGTTCACGGCTGGTCAGCAGTGCCAGTTTGCCCTGCAGGTTCTGACGCTGTTGCTGATCGGCCTGGGCGTGCACGGCGGTCTTCAGCGCGGCCTGGATGCGGTCGATCATCTGTTGCGGGTTGTAGGGCTTCTCGACGAAGTCCAACGCGCCGTTCTTCATCGCCGTGACCGACATCGGAATGTCGCCATGGGCCGAGACGAAGATGGTCGGCAGGGTGCTGCCGCGCTGGTTGAGGATTTCCTGCAACTGGAAACCGCTGGTCTCCGGCATGCGCACGTCAAGCACCAGGCAGGCGGGCTGTCTGGGGTCGTACTGGCTGAGGAACTCTTCGGCGCCGGCAAAGCACTGCGCCTGCACGCTGACCGACTCCAGCAACCAGGCCAGCGAAGTGCGCAGGTCCTTGTCGTCGTCAACGATATAAACAATCGGTTTGCGGGTTTCCATCGGGGCTGCCACGAAAGTTTTCTAATTATTGTTTTCGCACGCGAACGCGCGGCACGCATCGGCTCGTCTTTCAGGAGCCAGTAAGCAGAATACCCACTGTGGCCGGCCCTTGCGATAAAGAAACCACCTAGTCGACTAGCGGAAACCCAACCCCGCCATGGGGATCGTCAGAATGGTTGTGCCGCGCCCGCAGCCTTAGTCTTGTTCCATCACCTACGGGCCGCAAGATGGCGGTCCTCCTGAAGAAAGGGGCATCGACATGGCCGACCTGAGCCAGCAGCAAATCGACTTTCGCAACGCCATGGCGCAGCTGCCTGCGGCGGTGAACATCATCACCACCAACGGCCCCGGCGGGCGCTGCGGCATCACGGCCAGCGCCGTGTGCTCGGTGACCGACTCGCCGCCCACCGTGCTGGTGTGCGTCAACCGAAACAGCGCCACCCACGACGTGTTCCGCACCAACGGCCACCTGTGCGTCAACGTGCTGTGTGGTGAACAGGAAGAACTGGCCCGACACTTCGCCGGCATGACGAAGGTGCCGATGGCCGAGCGCTTCGCCTGGGACCTGTGGGACGACGGCGCGGCCGACGTGCCGGTACTGCGCGATGCCCTGGTGCAGCTGGAAGGGCGCATCAGCGAGTGCAAGGAAGTGGGCTCGCACTCGGTGATGTTCGTGGAGCTGACGAAGGTCGGCGTGCGCGAACCACGCGACAGCCTGGTGTATTTCAACCGCTTGTTCCATCGCCTGGAACATGCCGGCGCCCATTGCTGAACGCCACCCATACCTGTAGGAGCTGGCTTGCCAGCGATGAGGCCCTGTAGACCGCTCTCGCCGGCAAGCCGGGCGCCTGCAGTGACCGTGCGCGGTTTACCTCGCGGTGATCACCGACAGTTTGGTAATCCCCGCCCGCTCAATGGACGCCATCGCCCGCGCCACTTCACCGTAGTTCACGCCGTCATCGGCCTGCAATTGCACGCGGACTTCCGGGTCCTTGGCCTTTGCCGCCTGCAAGTTGAATTCCAGCAAGTCCGGCTGGATTTCATCCTTGTTGATGAACAGCTTGCCGGCGCCGTCGATGCTCACCACCAGCGGGTCTTTCTGCTCAACCGGCGCCACGGCTTCGGTCTTGGGCAAGTTGATCGGAATCGCATTGGTCAGCAGTGGCGCGGTGACGATGAACACCACCAGCAGCACCAGCATCACGTCCACCAGGGGCGTCACGTTGATCTCGCTGAGTACTTCATCGTTGTCCTGTGTCGAGAAGGCCATATCAGGACGCCTCCTTGATTTTCTGCCCGGCGGTGTGGGCGCCGGACTTGCCCGCGACCGGGCTCAGCAGCACACGGAACGCGTGTTTCTGTGCCAGGCTGTAGAAGTCGTGCGCGAAGTCATCCAGGTCTGCCGCCGTCAGCTTCAGGCGGCGCAGGAAATAGTTGTAGACCAGCACCGCCGGCACGGCGACCGCAATACCGACGCCAGTGGCGACCAGTGCGGCGCCGATGGGGCCCGCCACGGTTTCCAGGCTTGCCGAGCCTGCCGCACTGATCCCTTTCAACGCGGACATGATCCCCCAAACGGTGCCGAAGAGGCCGATGAAGGGCGAGGTGCTGCCGATACTGGCGAGGATTGCCAGCCCTGTTTCCAGCGAGCGCCGTTCACGCACGATCTGCTGGCGCAAGGCGCGCTCAAGGCGGTCCTGATGATTGATCGACTGGCTGAGGTCGGCGTTCTGACTGTCACCGGTCTGGATCGCGTGGTAACCGGCCAGCGCGACGCGGGCGGCAGCGCCAGGCAGGTTGTGGGCGAAATCGGCGGCCGATTCAAGGCTCGAAGCGGCCCAGAATTGCTTGTGGAATTTGCGGTCCTGCGCCTTGAGCCGGGTGAACTGCAAGCCCTTGAGCAAGGCCAGACCCCAGGTGGCGACGGAGAAGACGATCAACAGCCAGATGACGGCGTGTTCGATGGATTCGAAGGGGGAGGTGAGTAGATTCATGGTCGGGTGCTCCAACAAGGCAGTAGATCGGTTGTAGCGATGCGCCTTTTGTCAGGTAGCCCGCGGGGTCTCGAGAGGGTTGTATCACTTGATTTTGAAGTCGATGGGCACGCTGACCCAGCCGTCCAGGGCGACGTCGCCTTGCTTGGCCGGGACGAAGCTCCAGCGTTTCACGGCGGCCAGTGCGGCGTCGTCCAGTGAATCGCGGCCACTGCTTTTCTGAATCTGGATTTCACCGGGTTTACCGCTGGCCAACACATGCACGCGCAGCAACACCGTGCCTTGCCAGCCACGGCGCATGGCCTGGGACGGGTATTCGGGGGCCGGGTTATGCAGGTAACCGGCAGTTGCCGAAGCCGGAGTGACCGGCGCAGGCGCAGGCGGTGCCGCCGGTGTTGGCACAGCGGCCACGGGTTGTGGCGGCGCGGGTGGGGCAGGCTGCTGCGTCACGGGTTTGGCCACCGGTTTAGGCACAGGCTTGACCACAGGCTTGGGCTTGGGGATCGGCTTGGGCGGTGGCGGCTTCACGGCCAGTTCATCTTCCACCGGAGGAGGCGGCTCCACCACGGGCTGCACAACCGGCTCGGGCGGAGGGGGTTCGACAACGGGTGGCGCCGGCTGCGAGAACTCGATGGTCATCGGCGGAATTTCCGGGGGCACGACGGGCAGTTGCGGCGTGGGTACCTGGCTGACCCAGACAATCACCGCGCCATGCAGCACCAGCGCCAACACTCCCAGCAAGACCACCTCGCGACGACTCAACACCCGTTTGGGGGTGCTGTGCAGGCGCGACAGTGCCAGGGGCTCTCGAAATACCCGGCCAAGGTTGAGCAGCTCACCGAGGGCCGGACTCTGCAATACCCGCGGCAGACTGGCGGGGCTTTGGACATTGCCCATTTGTTTACTCCTGTGAATCCTGTGTTTTTTCCATGCCTCGATGGAGCGGTCCGGGTCTCAATGTCCCACCAGCTCTTCCAGCAGTTGTTCCTTGTAGGCTTGCAGCACGGTTGACGCCCGGTCCCGGGGATGGGGCAGGTCGACCCTGATTTCGTGTTTGATCCGCCCCGGATGGGCGTCCATCACGATCACCCGGTCACCCAGGTACAGGGCTTCCTCGATGTCGTGGGTGACCATGATGACGGTGCAGCGTTGTTGCACCCAGATGCGCTGCAACTCGTGTTGCAGGCGTACCCGGGTCAACGCGTCGAGCGCACCAAGGGGTTCGTCGAGCAACAGCACTTTGGGTTTGTTGATCAGTGCCCGGGCAATGGCTGCCCGTTGCGCCATGCCGCCGGACAACTGGTGCGGGTAGGCATTTTCAAAGCCATCCAGGTTGACCAGGGCAATGTGCTCGGCCACCAGCCGGTCCTTTTCGGTTTGTGAAAGTGGATGGTTTTTCAAGGCCAGGGCAATGTTCTGGCGCAAGGTCATCCACGGAAACAAACGGTGATCCTGAAACACGATCCCGCGTTCCAGGCTGGTGGCCACGACCCGTTTGCCATCCAGCAGGATGTCACCTTCATAGTCGGCCTCCAGCCCGACGATGAGCCGCAGCAGCGTGGATTTTCCGCAGCCGCTGGCCCCCACGATGCTGACGAACTCGCCGGGGCGTACGTCGAGGTTGATGCTGCGCAGCACTGGCAAGGGCTGGCCTTCGATCCGATAGACTTTGCTCAGGCCGCGAATGTGCAGCGCACCGGACTGTGTCGGGGTGCTGTGTGGCAGGACAGGTTGGGCAATTGCGTTCATGGAGTGGCCTTTCAACGAATGTTGCGCCAGCGCAGCAAATGGCGGCTAAGAAGGGTGAATAGCAGGGTCATCAAGTAACCGCACAGACCGATGCACAGCACACTGAGGACAATGACCTCCATGCGTGAGCCGGCTTCGGCGTTCATCATCAGGTTGCCCAGGCCGGCGCCGGACGACAGGAACAACTCGCTGCCCACCGCCGTGACCCAGGCAAACGCGAGCGCATGCAGCACCCCGGTGGCGATGCTCGGCAGCGCCGCCGGCAACAGCACATGACGCAACCGTTGCCAGCGGCTCAGCACCAGCACCTGGCCGACCTCGCGATAGCGCTGCTCCACATGGCTGAAGCCCTGGTACGTGTTGAGCACCATAGGGTAGAAAGCCGCCAGACTTACAATCAGCACCTTGGAAAACTCGCCGTTGCCGAACCACATGGCGATCAGCGGAATCCAGCCGAGCATCGGTACTTGGCGGATCGAATGAAACAGCGGCCCGATCAACCGATTGGCCGGTCCTGACAGCGCCATCAGCACGCCCAGCAGAACCCCGAAAAAAATCCCCAGCGCCAGGCCGACGCTGGTGCGCGTCAGGCTGGCCAACAGGTTCACCAGCAGTTCGCCGTTGGCCAGCAACTCGAGCAAGGCAGCGCCTATGGTCGACAACGGCACAAAGGCGTAAGCCCCCGCCGCGCCCTGGCGAGACAGGTACTCCCAGCCGCCGATCAACAACAGCGGCAGCAACAGGCCGCGGGATTTGGCAATAAGTCCAGACATCGAAGGCTCCTAGCGGGTCTGCCAGCGGAACAGTCGCTGTTCCAGTTGGCGAAAGCTGAAATCCAGGGCGAAACCGATCAGTCCGGTCACCACAATCCCCACCATCACTACATCGATGCGCAGCATCTGCCGGCTCATTTCGATCATCTGTCCCAGGCCACTGTCGGCGGCGAGCAACTCGGTGGCCACCAGCACCACCCAGGCGCGGGTCAGGCTGATGCGAAAACCGGTGATGATCGGCGGGGCGGCAGCGGGCAGGGCGATCTCCCGAACGAACGTCGGCCAGCGCAGGCGATACACATCCGCGACCTCGAAATAGCTGCGCGGAATGGCTTTCACGCCTTCGCTGGCGGCCAGCGCGACCGGGAAGAAGGCGGTTTTGGCAACGATGATGATCTTGAAGGTTTCATCGATGCCGAACAGCAGCACGAACATCGGGATCAAGGCGATACTGGGGATCTGACGCAAGGTGTGAAACAGCGGCGAGCAGTAGATCTCGACGTTTTTCGACAAGGCCATGAGCACGCCGAATGCCAGCCCGCACAGTGAGCCGATGCCGAACCCCAGCCCCAGGCGCGACAGACTGTTGAGCAGGTGCTCGAGCAGCTCGCCACTGGCCGACAGCGCTTCGAAGGCCCGCCACACCTGAGCGGGAGGAACCAGCAGGTTGCGCGGAAAAATCCCGGCGTCGGCCACCACTGCCCACAGCAACAACAGGGCAACAGGGGAGATGAGCCAGGTCAGGCAAGACAACAGACGTTGAGTACGCATGGCAGTTCTTATTTCGGCGAAGTACCCAAGGGGTATCGCAAGAGCTGTGCCAGCGCGGTGGAATCGGGCGGTTTAAATCTGTAGGAGCCGGCTTGCCGGCGATGGCGGTGTGTGTGGCGCCGCAAATCCCACGGATCGCATCGCCGGCAAGCCGGCTCCTACAGGGTGAGTTGAAGGTAAATTGGTGCTTGACCAACACCCGCTGCTGCCAGGGCAACACCCCGGCAGCAGTCCACTCAGAAGTCGTAACTGACGCTGGTGTAGTAGAACGCGCCCTGGGCACCCTCAGGGCTGGTGATCGAATACTTCGGCACGCCGTACAACTGCGCCCCGTCAGCCTTGTCCGGATGGGTATCGAAGAGGTTGATCGCCCCCACGGACACCTTCAGTGCTTTGTCGAAGGTGTACGACAAGTCCAGGTCCGTCACCCATTGCGGGCTGTAGGTCTGGTCCAGGTTCGGGTTGGTCGAGTTGAGACTTTTCCATTCGCCATAGCGGCGCTGTGACAGGGTGACGCCCCAGCCGTCATACAGCCAGTTGGCGCTGAGGATCAGCTTGGAGTCGGGCGTGCCATCCTCGATCAGGCCTTGGGTGGTGCGGCCGACAATCTGCGAGCCCTTGATGTTGCCGACGTCACGCAGGGCGGTGATTCGGGTGTTGTTGTGGCTCACGCCGGCATTCAGGTTCAGGCGTCCCCATTGCTGCAGGTCCAGTTGATAGTTGCCGGCCAGTTCGACACCGTCGGTGCGGGTGTCGGCCACGTTGGTGTAGAAGGCCGCACTCTGGATATTCGCGTAGGGCGTTCCGGCAAAGATGGGCGACACCACCGACGCGGGCAACTGGTCGGAAAGGGTGATGCGGTTGTCGATGTCAATGCGGTAGGCGTCCAGCGTCACCGATGCATTGGCCAATGGACGCCAGACCAGGCCCAGGGAATAGCTGGTGGATTCTTCCGGTTTGAGCGATGTCCCACCCAGCAGCCTGGCTTCCGGGCTGTCGGCGCGCAACGTCCGTTGCTGCACTTCGACAAAGTTACCGCTGCCAGGCGGTTGCTCGACCACTTGCACGCTGAACGAGGACAAGCCGCTCTGCACCAGGGATGGCGCGCGATAACCGGTGCTGGCGGTGGCCCGGGCGGCGATCTGCGGGGTGAAGTCGTAGCGCAGGGAAAGTTTGCCGTTGGTGGTATCGCCGAAGTCCGAATAGTGCTCGGAACGGACGGCGACACCGGCCTGGAATTTCTCGGTGATCTGGCCTTCGACGTCGACATAGGCGCCCGCCACGTTGCGGTCCAGTGAGGCGGCATCGACCTGGGTGATGCCCGAGTAGTAGCCCGGGATGCGTCGGCGGGTAACCGGGTCGACCGTGTTGAACAGCGGGCCGTTTTGCCAGCCAGCGGCCTCGCCCGGGCTCAGCTCGTAGTTCTCCCGTCGCCAGGCCACGCCGGCGGACAGTGTCAGTGGTTTGAACAACAGGTCGGTCGGGAAATCCCGCACCCAATCGAGGGTGACGTTGCTCTGGTCGGCGTCGCGTTCGCCGGTAAAGATCTTTTCCGGGCTGTTCACACCCCAGCTGGGGTTGATGGCGTTGCGGTCGGTGGACTTCAGGGTATTGTCGCCATGGTTGACGGCGAAATCGAACGTGCCCAGTTGCTCATCGTCGTAGCGCAGTCCGCCGGTCAACGCATAGTCTTCCAGCGAGTAACGGGTGATCGGTACACGGCCGTCCGGGAAACGCTGCAATGCGGTGCTGCTGTAGTTGTTGCGCAAGGTCGTGGGCGGGTCGAAGAAGCCTTCGGCGTCGGTGTTCTTGTGGGAATAGGTGGCAAAGCCGTAGGCCGTCAAACCATCGCCAATGCCGATTTCACTGTTGGCGGCGACGTTGTACTGGTCCGACACATTGCCCGAGCCCCAGCGCCAGGTGCGATAGCGGTTGTTCTGCTCGCGGGGCGTGTTGATGCTGGTGGAGCCGGGGTAGAAAATCCGGTTGTCCGGGTTGGTGTCGCTGGCCGGGTCTTGATTGCCGGCATCGAAACTCAGGGTCAGGAAGCCGTCATTGGGCAGGGCGACGCCTTTCCAGCCGCTGAGTTTGCGCTGGATGCCGTCGCCCTTGTCGTAGCCGCCGAAGCGATAACCGAGGTTGCCGCCGTTGTCGTTTTCTTTGAGTACGATGTTGATGACCCCGGCGATGGCGTCCGAGCCGTACTGGGCCGCCGCGCCGTCACGCAGGATCTCCACTCGCTGGATCGAGCTCAGGGGAATCAGGCTCAGGTCGACCGCTGCCGCGCCACGCCCGTTGACCAGGCTTTGGCGGGTGACGTTGGCGCTGGTGTGGCGGCGCTTGCCGTTGACCAGCACCAGCACCTGATCGGATGCCAGGCCCCGCAACGACGCACCCTGGGCGATGGAACCGGCAAAGGCGCCCTGGGGCGACTGCGGATAGGTGAATGACGGTGACAGGGCGGTGAGGGCGCCGGACAGGTCGCTGGCACCGGTTTCTTCGAGCTGTTCAGCGGACAGCACGTCAATCGGTGCGGCGCTTTCCAGCGCGGTCAGATCGCTGCGCCGCGTACCGAGCACGACCACTGTGTCCAGGGGATCGCTGCTGGCGGCGGGTTGGGTGTCGGCAGCCACGACAGGCACGGCAAGGCTGCCAATGACCAGCGCGATAGCGCCGGCCAACGGAGTACGTTGGAGCATAAAAAGATTCCTTTCAGACAAGGCTTTTTGTAGGAGCTGGCTTGCCAGCGATGGCGGCCCCCAGAGCGATGCAAGGCTTGCGGCCCTCATCGCCGGCAAGCCGGCTCCTACGGTGAATGTGTGGATACCGGGGGACCGGAAATCGATGGGTATTGCATGGATATCGGTGTTCTTTTGTAGGAGCTGGCTTGCCAGCGATGGCGGCCCCCAGAGCGATGCAAGGCTTGCGGCCGCCATCGCCGGCAAGCCGGCTCCTACGGTGAATGTGTGGATACCGGGGGACCGGAAATCGATGGGTATTGCATGGATATCGGTGTTCTTTTGTAGGAGCTGGCTTGCCAGCGATGGCGGCCCCCAGAGCGATGCAAGGCTTGCGGCCGCCATCGCCGGCAAGCCGGCTCCTACGGTGAATGTGTGGATACCGGGGGACCGGAAATCGATGGGTATTGCATGGATCTCGGTGTTCTTTTGTAGGAGCTGGCTTGCCAGCGATGGCGGCCCCCAGAGCGATGCAAGGCTTGCGGCCGCCATCGCCGGCAAGCCGGCTCCTACGGTGAATGTGTGGATACCGGAGACCCGGAAATCGATGGGTATTGCATGGATCTCGGTGTTCTTTTGTAGGAGCTGGCTTGCCAGCGATGGCGGACTTCAGAGCGATGCAAGGCTTGCGGCCCCCATCGCCGGCAAGCCGGCTCCTACAGGGTTATGCGTTGAGATCAGAAGCGGCTGGTCACGCTCAGGCCGACGGTACGTGGGTCGCCGTAGGTGATGACGTATTGGCCCAGTGTCCCGTTCGGACGGCCGTGAACCTGATAGCGACGGTCGGTGACGTTGTTCACGTAACCGGTGACGCTGAGATTTTCATCCGGGCTGAACCAGGTCAGGCGAGTGTTGGCCAGGGTGTAGTGGGGTTGGCTGAGGGTCTTGTCCACACTGCTCTGGCGGTCAGCGAGGAAGTATTCCTTGTCGCGAAAACTCACGTCGCCGCCGGCCACCAGCTTGCCGCCGACTTCCAGCGGGAAGGTGTAGTCGGCACCGAGTGCGACCACATTGCGCGGCGAGCGCACGAAGCTGTTGCCGCTGTAATCACCCGTGACGACCCCGGTGTTGGGGTTGGTGTTCTTGAAGTCGGTGTATTCGGTGTCGAGGAACGATACCGCGGCACGCAGGTGCAGGAAGTCAGTCGGCTGGGCTTCAAGCTCCAGTTCGGCACCTTTGACCGTACCCTTGGCGCCGTTGGTCAGCGCCGTGGTGAGCACGCCGTTGTTGACCGTCAGCAGGTTCACCTGAATATCCGAATAGTCGTAATAGAAGAGGTTGGCGTTGGCCGTCAGGCGATGGTCGAACCACTCGGATTTGAGGCCGAGTTCGTAGGCGTCGAGTTGTTCCGGGTCCACCGTGGTCAGCTGTGAAAGGCTGGTGGACAGGCCGGTGTTGAACCCCCCGGAACGGAAACCGTGGGCATAACGGAAGAATACCCGGACGTTGTCGTTGATCCGGTACTCGGGCGTCAGGTCATAGGTCCAGGCGTCCCAGGTCTTGTCTTCCTGACGATTGCCATTGGTGCCGACGCCACGCAGCGGCACCAGCGGGCCGTTGGCCGTGATGCGGGTCAGTTGCGTCAGGTCGAGGTCGATGTCTTTCCTTTCCTGGGTCCAGCGCAGGCCGCCCGTCACGCTGAAATCATCGGTGAAGTCGTAGGTCAGGTTGCCGAACAGCGCGTAGCTGTCGGTCTTGTGGTCATAGCTCAGGTCACGAAAGTCGGTGACGCCGCCGATCTGGTTGGAACCGGTGCCGTTAGGTGTCGGGCCCGGTGTGACAATGCGCTGCGCCGAGCTGTCGAGGTCCTCATGGAAGTAATGAGCGCCCAACAGCCAGCGCAGGGTTTCCTGTTGCGGCGATGCCAGTCGCAGTTCCTGGGAATATTGAGCGTATTTGTTGTCGGTAATCGCTGCGCCGTTGACTTCAAAAGGCGTGTAGTCGGCGTCGCTGGTCGCCTGGTTGCGAATGTAGTCATAGGCACTGATGGAGGTCAGGGTGTAGTCACCCAGGTGCCAGTTCAGGGTCAGCGACGTGCCGTCGTGATTGAGCTTGGAGTCTTCATTGACGTTGATTGCGATATCGCGCCCATTGGGTCTTTCGTAGCCAACGTTGTAGTAACGCCCGACCGTGAGCGAGCCGTTGCTGCCGTCGCCTTTGAATTCGCGGCTGTGAACCTTCAACAACGCCTCGAGATCATCATTCACCTGAGCAAGAAACTGCAGGCGGACGGCTTTCTTGTTCACGTCGCCATAGGTGTTGTCGTCGACCAGGTTCTCCTGGTAACCGTCACGTTCCTCGGAGTAAAGCGCGACCCGCGCCGCGAGTTTCTCATCCACCAGTGCTCCCCCCAGAGCGCCGCTGACGATGCGTTCGTTCTTGGTGCCAAACCCGATCGTGCCGTAGCCGTCGGTGTCGAAGGTCGGTTTTTTCGAGATGACATTCACCGCGCCCGCGGTGGTGTTCTTGCCGTACAGCGTGCCTTGCGGCCCCCGCAGGATTTCGATGCGCTCCAGGTCGAACAGCGGCCCGCCGCCGGCAATCGGTGCGTTTAGATACACATCATCGGCGTAGATCCCCACCGGGAAAACGGTTGCAGCGCCCGTATCACCCGTACCGAGGCCACGGATGTACCAACGGGGCCGGCCATCGCCGTCCGGGTTTTTTGCCGAAACGTTGGGAACGAATGTCGTGATGTCACCCATGTTGCGCACGCCATCGGCGACGAGGCTGGTGCCCTGTATCGCCGACACCGCTATCGGGATTTCCTGCAGGGTTTCTTCCCGGTGTTGAGCGGTGACGGTCACGGTCTTGAGTGAAGGCTCGGCAGCGGTCTTGCCGCTGTCGACCTCGGTGGATTCTGCCGCCAGCAATCCTTCGCTGACACCGCCCCCGGCGAGTAACAAGGTTAGCCAGATACTTTTGGTGATTGGATTAAGTTTATGCATTTAAGTCTCCCCCGATAAAGTCTCACTAGAGGGGGTAGAGCAGAGATCGTGCCAAATGTTTTTTTGAATGTGTTAGTTTTTTTAAGTAGATGAAAAATATAGAAAATAATCTTTGTATGAGTTTGGCTAAAAGCCATTTTTCATGAATTTATTAGTTGGATTCAGTGGGTGGTGAAGAGCCTGTCAGGCATTCAGCATAAGTTGCTTGGCGGGTGTTGCTGGAGCAGCAGGAATCGAGCGGGGGAGTGTTGCCTGGCCAGCAACTCATTGGCCTTGCGGACGCCATCGCCGGCAAGCCGGCTCCTACAGGTTTTTGCGTCGAAGCGGAACGTATTCTGTAGGAGCTGGCTTGCCGGCGATGGCGTCGTCACAGGCGATGAAAATCTCAAACCGCCAGGCGTGAGGTCGAGCCGATGACCTTTTCCAGCACACTGAAATCAATCCAGTCGCGCACATCGAAACGCCGTGGAATAAAGTCCCAGCGATGCAGGAAGTCAGTGAAATCCTGCAAGGCTTCAATGGATCGTGCATCCAGCGTCGTGCGCAAACGCCGATGAGCGTCTTCGCCGTACGCGGCGGCGACCCAGTACTCGCTGGTGTTCAGTTCACGGGCCAGGAAGCGCCGGGTTTCGTCCGGATTGGCCCAGGCCCATTGCTCGGTGCGCAGCACGGTATCGACGATTTTCACGCTGGCGTCGAAATGCTCATGCAGCAGGTGGGTGTCTACGGTGAGGGTCCGTGGCGTGCCGTTGTTCGAGCGAATCAGCGGGTCAGGGTGGGAGCCAGTATCGACGACCACCTGCAAACCGAATTCGTTGGCCAGGTGCACGGCGTGTGCGCCCTTGAGAAAAATCGCGTCGATGTCGCCGCGCAACAAGCCGATCAGTTCGTTGTTACGACGGCTGACGCGCGTGACACCGAGGCTGACCTCCGAGCCGTAGACATGCTGTTTCTGGTCGTCGCTGTAGGTGCCGCCATAGGGATAGTCCACCAGCTCGACATCGGACACGTCCAGGCCTTCGAGCTTGAGGGCGTTTTCCAGCCCGCGCAGGGCCTGGGCGCGAGTGAAGTCGATCTGCACGTTGGCCCATTTCGGCAGCCCGAAGCGGCGGTTCTTCAAATCGCGAATGCTCTTCACACCGCTTTCCGCAGTGGTCAGGATCAGTTGCACCTCGTCGCTCCAGGACAACCCCAGCACCCGGGTTTGTACGCCGCTGGCATAGGCCCAGATGGCCGGGATATTGCCGCCGTGACGGACCGAGTTTTTCAGGTGATGGTCGTAGTGGGCTTCGCGAACTTCCCGTTCACTGGACTCGCGCAGGGATTGGATATTGGTGCCAAACGGCTGAAAGGCTTGCGCCAGTCGACCGGATTGCACGGCGATGCCAAGCCCCGTGGGAACAGGGCTATGGGTATACCAAAGCGTATCGAGTGGTTTGCTCATAAAGTCCTTCAGTGCCAATCCATGAAACCTGGCGGGTTAGCCTGCCAGTGCGGTGTTTGTTTGCAGCAACGCGTGCAGCGGTCGAGGGTCGATCCAGTCGCGCACGTCGAAGCTTGTCGGGATGAAGCGCCAGCGATGCAGGAAGTGGGTGAAGTCCTGCAGGGCGTCGATGGCCTGTTCATCCAGTTCGGTGCGCAAGCGCAGATGAGCATCGTTGCCATAGGCGGCGCTGACCCAGTACTCGCTACTGTTGGTTTCGCGGGCCAGGTAACGGCGGGTCTCTTCGGGATGGGTGTGGGCCCACTGTTCGGCGCGCTGTACGGCATCGAGAATGCCGGTGGCGATATCGAAGTGGTTATCCAGCAGGTTCAGGTCCACGGCCAGCGTGCGAGGGGTGCCATTGTTGCTGCGAATCAGGGGCTCGGGGTGCGAGCCGGTGTCGATGACGGTATGCAGGCCGAACTCATGGGCCTGCCGCGCGGCGCTGGCGCCTTTGAGGAAAATGGCATCGACCTCGCCACGCAGCAGGCCGACCAACTCCAGGTTGCGTCCCTCGACCCGCTGAGGGCTCACTGGCGTGCCGTTTACGGTGCTGACCTGCGGATCGCTGAAGGTGCCTTCATAGCGGAAGTTCACCAGTTGCACATCGCCGACCTGCAGGCCTTCCAGAATCAGGGCGTTTTCCAGCCCGCGCAGGGCCTGGGCGCGCGTGAAGTCGATTTGCGCGCCGGCCCAGTCGGGCAAACCGAAACGCCGTCCCTTGAGGTCCTTCACGGTTTTGATGCCACTGTCTGCACGCGTCAGGATCAGTTGCACTTCATCGGCCCAGGACAGGCCGATCACCCGCGTCTCCCGGCCTTGGGCCCTGGCCCAGATGGCCGGAATGTTGCCGCCGTGGCGTACCGAGTTGCGCAGGCTGTGGTCGAAGTGCGATTCACGTACGGCCTTGTCGGTGGATTCGCGCAGCGACTGTACCTGGGTGCCCAGCGCGCCGACGGTGTCTTGCAGCCAGCCTTTCTGCACGGCGATGCCCAGCCCGGTGGGGACCGGGCAGCGGGTGTACCAAAGGGTGTCGAGGGGTTGAGTCATCAAGGGTTCTCCCGCAGCGCTCAGGCGCTGGCCTTCAAATGAGTTGCCGGTTGCACGGCAGGACGTTGGTGCACCAGCGGCAGCACTTCCTGGCCGATGCGCAGGGCTTCTTCCAGGTGTGGGTTGCCCGCCAGGATGAAGGTCGAGAATCCGGCGTCGCGGTATTCCGCCAGGCGTTCGGCGATGTTCTGGTGGCTGCCCACCAGGCCTACGGTCGGCCCCGGTTTGGCTTTGGCGAAACCGGCCCACAGGTTCGGACCGATGATCAAGTCGTCGAAACGGTCGATGTTCTGGTGGTAGGCGGTTTGCCGTGCACCCCCCACCGAATCCGATCCGCTGGTAAAACCCTTGGCGAGCGTGCTGCCCTGGCCTTCGAGTTTGTCGAACTGGCGACGCAAGTCTTTCCACGCCAGCTCTTCGGTTTCCCGGGCGAACAGGTCGACCCTGAGACCGAAGCGCACAGTTCGCCCTTGTTTGTCTGCCAGTTCGCGCACCCGTTCGATATGCGGCTTGAGCTTGTCGATGGGCTCGGCCCAGTTCAGGTAAACGTCTGCGTGCCTGGCGGCCACGTCCAGGGCCGCGTCGGAGAACCCGGAAAAATACACGCCGGGTTTGCGTTCGTTGTGCAGGCCGTGGGGCAGGGCGCCGTTCTCCAGTTGGTAGATGTCGCCGTCGTAGGAGAAACGCTCGTTCTGCCAAAGGCCCTGGATGATGTCGAGGAATTCACCGGTGCGCTTGTAGCGCAGGTCATGTTCGAGGAAGTCGCCGTTGGCTCGCTGACTGGCCGGGTTGCCACCGGTGATGATGTTCCACTCCAGGCGACCGCGGCTGAGGTTTTGCAGAATGGCCGCTTGTTGTGCGGCGTAGGCCGGCAAGGTCCAGGTGGCCTGGAACGCGATCAGGAATTTGATGCGACGGGTTTCCCGGGCCAGGGCCGCTGCGACAATCCATGGCTCGGGGCCTGTGGGCAACAAGGCCCCTTCGAAACCTGCCAGCTCCGCGGCCTTGGCCACTTGAGCGATGTAGTCGATGTAGGTGAAGTCGTCCGGTTCGCCGTTGGGCAGGCGCCCCGGTGCGATGTTGCCCGGGCGATAGTGAGGATTGCCACGGTTGTGTTTGTCGGTGGTCAGTTGCGGACCGTCGGTGCCCAGTGGCAGGCGCCAGAAAAATTCGGTGGTCATGGGTTGCTCCTGATTCAAGTACGCGATACGTCGCGCCGGTGCGAGGATGTCTTGTCAGGGAGGATTGCAACGGACATGCCATGCTCGGCGCGCCGGGTTTTGGCCAACGGGGCCGGGGGGGTGGCGAGGATGGGAGGAGGGCGGGAGGCGAGGGGTGCTGCTGTGGCAGCAGTCCGTCAGCAACGGTTGTTCGGGGGGCAGCAGGTGGGTTGGGTGGTGCTTTGGCGGCACGCGTTTCTGTAGGAGCCGGCTTGCCGGCGATGGCGGTTCGGAGGGCAGCCGGTGGGTTTGGTGGTGCTCTGAAGGTCGCCATCGCTGGCAAGCCAGCTCCTACAGGGGGGACGCGATTGTGTAGGAGCCGGCTTGCCGGCGATGGCGGTCTTGATGACGCCGGTGCAGCCGGTGGGTTTGGTGGCGACGATGGCGGTCTTGATTACGCCGGTGCGGTGGCGACGATGTCGTCAATCGAGGCGCCCGCTTCGGCGCTGCGCAGGTAGGTCTGGTACAGCGCCGCATAGGTGCCGCCCTGATCGATCAATTGGCGGTGGGGGCCTTGTTCGACCAGCCGGCCGTGGCGGATGACCGCAATGCGATCGGCATCGCGGATGGTCGCCAGGCGGTGGGCAATGATAATGGCCGTGCGACCCTCGCAAAGCCGGCGAAACGCACGCTGGATGCGGCGCTCGGTATGGATGTCGACGGCCGAGGTCGCTTCGTCCAGCACCAGTACCGCGGGGTCTGCGAGGTAGGCGCGCACCAGACAGACCAATTGCCGCTGGCCATGGCTCAGGTGTCCGCCCAGTGGACCGACTTCGGTCTGGTACTGGTGCGGCAACCGCTCCAGCACTTCATCCGCACCCAGCTCCCTGGCCGCTGCGATCAGGCGGGCATCGTCGGCCTGCGGCGCCGCCAGGCGCAGGTTGTCGAGAATGCTGCCACTGAACAGCACGTTGTCCTGCAGGACAACGCCGACGTTGCGCCGCAATGCTTGCTGGGTCAGGTCACGGATATCGATGCCATCGAGTTTCACCGCCCCCGATTGCACTTCGTAGAAACGCGTCAGCAACTGCACCAGGGTGCTCTTGCCGTGGCCCGATGGCCCGACGATTGCCAGCACCTCACCGGCACGAATGTGCAGGTTCAGATCGTCAATGACCGGCGACGGACTGTCGGCGTTGTAGGCAAACCGTACGCCCTCGAAACTCACTTCCCCCCGGGCCTTGGCGAGGGGCTGAGCGGTGGCGCTGTCGCTGATCTGCGGCCGGGTGTCGAGCAACAAAAAGATCCGCTGTGCCGAAGCCGACCCGGTGGCGTAGCGCTCGAACAGGTCTGAGAGTTCCTGCAATGGCCCCAGAAACAGGAACACATAGAACAGGCTCTCCGCGACCTGGCCAACGGTCACATCGGCCTGTGCCAGGCCATACGCCCCCACCAGCAACAGCAGCGCCATGCCGGCCGAGCTGAGCAGGGCGGTGAATGGCGCGAACCAGCTTGAGCGCAGGCTGCCACGGATCAGTGCGTGGTTGAAATCATCCAGCAGTGCGCGATAGCGCCGCAGGTTCGGCGCTTGCTGGGCGCACTGCTGCAACATGCGCGAACCGTTGACGCTCTCCACCAGATGGGCGGTGAAGCGGCTACGGTTCTCCGCCACCTTGGCCCAGTTACGTTGGGAAATGCGCTTGAAACCCCAGGTGGCCAGCACCAGCAACGGCACGGTGGCGGCGAGGCTGAGAAAGAATCGCGGCTCGATGCGCCACAACATCACCGAAGCCAGCCCGCAGCGCAGTAACGCGCCCAGCAGCTCAGGCGGACCCTGGATCACCAGGGGCTCAAGGGCATCGACATCACGGTCGACGCGGGAAATGATGCGCCCGGCCTTGGTCCGGTCGAAGTAGCTGACGCTCAAGCCCTGGACATGCGCAAACACTTGCACCCGCAGGTCATTCAACACCCGGATCGCCGCGCTGCCGGCCACGTACTGTGAGACCCCGGCGAGCAGGAAACGCCCGAGCCAACTGGCCGCCAACCCCAGGCCGAGCCAGAGTACGAGGCGCTCATCGAGCAACCAGTGATCGTTCTGTTGAATCAGCCCGCGATCGAGCAGCTCACGGACGAACCAGGGCCGCAGGAACACGGTGAATACCAGCAAAAGCTCAATGCCGATGACCCCGAAAATATGTCGGCGAATCGGTTTCAGCAGCGGCAGCAGTCGACTGAACATGCTGCGGTCCAAGGCCTTTTTGGCCAGCATTTCTTCAATTTCGATATCGCTCAGGGCCTTGCCGGCGATTGGGTTAGCCATGGTCGATCCCTAGCAGGTCGCGGTAGTCAGGAGAGGTTTTCAACAGTTGTGCATGGGTGCCGCTGGCGGCGATGCGACCGTCCTGAAGCATCAGCACGCGGTCGGCCAGGAGAATGGTCGAGAGCTTGCTGGAGATCACCAGCAGGGTGGTGGCCCGCCCTTGGTTGCGGCGCAACTGGCGAATGTTGTTCAGCACCTGGCGTTCGCTGATCGCATCCAGCGCGCTGGTGGCATCGTCCAGGCACAGAATGTCCGGTTCGCCGAGCAATGCGCGGGCCAGGCTCAGACGCTGGCGCTGGCCACCGGATAATGTCACGCCGCGATCGCCCAGGGGTGTGGCCAGTCCTTGCGGCAGGCGCTCCAGCACATCGTCGGCGGCGGCCAGGCGCAATCCCTCACGCAGCTGCCGATCACTGGCATGGGGCGCGGTCAGGCGCAGGTTGGCTGCGAGGGTGTCGGAAAACAGAAAGCTTTCCTGGGGGACCACGTGAACCCGGCGTCTCAGTTCGTCCAGTTTCAATTGACGGATGTCCTGCCAGCCCGCGCTGTCCGAACCGATCAGCACGCGCCCGGAACTGATATCGCTCAGGCGCGGCAACAGGCTGGCCAACAGGCTTTTGCCCGTGCCGGTGGCGCCCACCAGCGCGACGATTTCACCGGGCAGCAGGGTCAGTGAACAGTCCCGCAGAATATCCAGCCCGCCGTCGGGAGCACTGATGCTGACGTGCTCCAGCTTCAAGCCCAGCGGCGAGTCGGGCGGGCTGGCATCGCCACTGCGGATCGCAGTCGGTTCGTCCAGCAATTGCCAGATCCGCTCGGCGCTGGAGCGGGCATCGGCGAAGGTCTGCATGACGCGGCCGATGCCTTCGATGCGAAACACCAGGGTGGTGGCAATCAGCAGCGAGGTGACCAGTTCACCGATGCCGAGCTGGTCGCTGGCCACCAGGTGGGCGCCATAGACCAGAATCCAGACATGCCCCAATGCGACGACAGCCTGTGGCAACGGAATTCGCGAACTGGAGTAGGCGAGGGCGTGACGGGCGTGGTCGGCGAACACCGTCACTTGAGTGGTGAAACGCTGGATGCGGCTGTCTTCCAGGCCAAACGACTTGATCACCCGCACGCCGCCAATGCCTTCGCTGAGGTCCTGGTTGACCCGGTCGTAGGCTTGACCAACGGCCCGGTCGAGGCTGACCAGGCGCTCGGTCTGGCGCACAAAGATCCATAGACCGAACACGGTCAACATGAGCGGCACCAGGCCCAGCAACGGGTTGTACCAGCCCAGCAGGCCGACGGTCGCCAGCACCACCAGTGGCGTTTCCACCACCTGGCGCCAGAAGCTGATCAGGGCGTCGCGAACCTTGTCGGCATCACGGGTGGTGCGAGTGATCATTTCCCCCATGCCGTGTTGCCAGTGATAGCCCAGGTGCAGGTGCTGTACCTGTTGCAGGATGCGTTCACGCAGGCGCGTCAGCAGTTCCTGGCTGAGTACCAGCGACAACACGCTCGCAGCGTATTGCAACACGCCACGGCCCAGGGCGACGGCGAGCATCAGCCACAGCCAGTACCAGGCCAAACTCGCGTCGAGGCTGCCATCGGCTTGGCGGATGACCGCGCGACCGGCGCTGACGTCGTTCACCGCGTGCCCGATCAGCCATTGCTGCCAGACCAGCCCCAGGTTCACGGCAATGAACAGTAGCGCCACCAGGGCGAAGCGCCAGGGCATTTCCCGGTAGATCGCCAGGCTGCGCAATAGGGGGTGTTTTTCGATCATGGAAAAGCCTTTTGTGGATGCCGCGGGAAATTTGCGTCGGTCACAATGTGTAGGAGCCGGCTTGCCGGCGATTAGGTCCTTGAGCCCTGTGGCGTTTTCGAAGCCGCCATCGCTGGCAAGCCAGCTCCCACAGAGGGTGTTCGTTTCACGCAATTCCTGTAGGAGCCGGCTTGCCGGCGATTGGGGCCTTGAGCCTTGTGGCGTTTTCGAGGCCGCCATCGCTGGCCAGCCAGCGTCCACAGAGGGTGTCCGTTGCATGCGATTCCTGTAGGAGCCGGCTTGCCGGCGATTGGGTTCTTGAGCCTTGTGGCGTTTTCGAAGCCGCCATCGCTGGCAAGCCAGCGCCCACAGAGGGTGTCCGTTGCACGCAATTCCTGTAGGAGCCGGCTTGCCGGCGATTGGGTCCTTGAGCCCTGTGGCGTTTTCGAAGCCGCCTTCGCTGGCAAGCCAGCTCCCACAGAGGGTGTTCGTTTCACGCAATTCCTGTAGGAGCCGGCTTGCCGGCGATTGGGTTCTTGAGCCTTGTGGCGTTTTCGAGGCCGCCATCGCTGGCCAGCCAGCGCCCACAGAGGGTGTTCATTGCATGCGATTCCTGTAGGAGCCGGCTTGCCGGCGATTGGGTTCTTGAGCCTTGTGGCGTTTTCGAGGCCGCCATCGCTGGCAAGCCAGCGCCCACAGAGGGTGTCCGTTGCATGCGATTCCTGTAGGAGCCGGCTTGCCGGCGATTGGGTCCTTGAGCCTTGTGGCGTTTTCGAAGCCGCCATCGCTGGCAAGCCAGCTCCCACAGAGGGTGTTCGTTGCACGCAATTCCTGTAGGAGCCGGCTTGCCGGCGATTGGGTCCTTGAGTCTTGTGGCGTTTTTGAGGCCGCCTTCGCTGGCAAGCCAGCTCCTACAGAGGGTGTTCGTTGCACGCAATTCCTGTAGGAGCCGGCTTGCCGGCGATGAGGCCAGCCCTCGGGTCATTGCGCAGGACGGGTGGCGCCCTGTTGCTCCTTGGCGTTGAGGATCGCGGTGTATTCGCCCGGATCGACACCATTGAGGTAGTAGTTGCCGACGTGATGCAGGCGCCAGCGGATCGGGTCGTGAGTGGTGTGGACCCGGGCATTGCGCCAGAAGCGGTCGAGGTTCCATTTGGTCAACGATGAACTGGCACCGAGCAGGGAGAAGATGTCACTGGAGATTTTCAGCGAGGCCGCGTCGGAGTGGGCGCGGGCGGTGGCCACCGAGAGAATCAGCTCGTCCTGCAGCGCTTTGTTGTCCGGATCCAGCTCGTGCTGGTCGAACACCCGTGCCGCGTCACGCAGCAGCGATTGCGCCCCACGCAAGGCCACGGCGTATTCACCGATCTGCTTGATGATGTGCGGCTCCTGGTTGGCGTGGTCGACACCACTTTCCACCCAGGGGCGAGCGTTGTGATTGAGGTACTCCACTGCCGCCGACAGCGCGCCTTCGGCAATGCCGGTATCGATGGCGGCGTGGAGAATCTGCGGGAAGGTCAGGCCCGTGCGTTTCATGGGGCCCTTGCGCTGGGAGACGAAGCCTTCGTCGAGCTCGATGTTGTCGAAGATCACGGTGCCACTGACCGAATTTTTCTGCCCGAAGGCCTCCCAGTCATCGACCAGCGTCAGGCCCCGGGCGTTGCGATTGAGCAGCACCCCGGCGCCGCCGTCATCGCTGGCGGCCGTCAGGGAAATCCACTCGGCCAGGTAGGAACCGGTGGAGTAGAACTTGCTGCCGTTGAGGATCAGCTTGCCGTCGGCACGACGTTCGACCCGGGTCTTGAGCGCGAACTTGTTCTTGCCGCCCACTTCGGCCAGGGCGTTGCCGAATCGTTTACCGGCCAGCACATCACGGATCAGCCGGTCGCGAATGTCGTCGGCGTAACCGGTGAAAATCCCGCGCAGCATGACGTTATGGATTTGCAGCAACTGACCGACGCCGCCGTCGGCGATAGAAATGATGCGCACGGTTTCGACGATGGTTTCCACCGAGGCACCCAGCCCGCCAAAGGCCTTGGGCACCCCGATGGCAGTCAGGCCGCTTTCAGACAACAGTTGCGCCTGACGCCGAGGCAATTGGCCGTTCTGACCGGCATCGGCGGCGATTTCAGCGATCTCCACGGCGATCTCCTTCGCCACGGCGATGGCTTGCGCTTCGCTCTGGAGTAACCGGATCGGAGCCTGCTCTTGAATCAGTTGTCCGGCGGGGTTGTGTTCGACCTTGCTCATTGCTCTACCTCTGATAATTGAATGTCTGATGACCACAAAACTGCACAAAATCCTTTGCCGGCGATGGCGCCCTTGAACTCGGCGCAAGGCTTGAAGGCCAATCGCTGGCAAGCCAGCTCCTACGGTTCAACGTTGCAAATGCGACCCCTGTAGGAGCCGGCTTGCCGGCGATGGCGCCCTTGAACTCGGCGCAAGGCTTGAAGGCCAATCGCTGGCAAGCCAGCTCCTACGGTTCAACGTTGCAAATGCGACCCCTGTAGGAGCCGGCTTGCCGGCGATGGCGTCCTTGAACTCGGCGCAAGGCTTGAAGGCCAATCGCTGGCAAGCCAGCTCCTACGGTTCAACGTTGCAAATGCGACCCCTGTAGGAGCCGGCTTGCCGGCGATGGCGCCCTTGAACTCGGCGCAAGGCTTGAAGGCCAATCGCTGGCAAGCCAGCTCCTACGGTTCAACGTTGCAAATGCGACCCCTGTAGGAGCCGGCTTGCCGGCGATGGCGCCCTTGAACTCGGCGCAAGGCTTGAGGGCCAATCGCTGGCAAGCCAGCTCCTACGGTTCAACGTTGCAAATGCGACCCTGTAGGAGCCGGCTTGCCGGCGATGGCGCCCTTGAACTCGGCGCAAGGCTCGAGGGCCAATCGCTGGCAAGCCAGCTCCTACAGAGGGGGCGTCAGCGTTTCCCGGGTGTTGAAAGGGCCTTGAGCAAGTTCTGCGCCAAGGGCTGCAAAGGCTGTGCAGCGCAGCGTTTGGGGTAGTGCAAGGCGGGTGGGTGTTGCTGAGGAAGCAACGGGGCGGCGGCGACTGCTCGGACAGCAGCAGTCGCCGCGCAATCTTGCTGGCAGGCCAGCAATCAACGGCTGCGCATCGACCGAAGGCGGGCGCAAGGCCAGGTAAACCGGGTGGTTCAACTCTTGGCACGGGCGCTGCAATAGCCCTGGCAACAGTCACCGCGACTGACTTGCCAACCCGATGGAGCTGCCCATGACGCTTGCTGCCAAACAATCCCGACCTGCTTCCCTGAATGAACTGGACCAGATCTGGTTCACCCGTTGCCCGGTGCCGACGGCCTCCGGGATTGCCTACAAGCTCGGCTGGCTCAGCGAGGAGTTCGCCGCCGATGGCCTGCCGGTTTCAACCTTGCAGGAGGCCCGTCAACTGGGTCATCACCACTACGATCACGAGTTGCCGGGGCTGTTTCGTGAAGGCGGAAACGTGCCGGCCCTGGCGGCACGCGCGGCCGGTGCACCGAGTCGCCTGATCGGCCTGACCTGGATCGAAGAATGGCAGACCATCCTGGTTCGCCCGGACTCCGGCATTCGTCATCCGCAGGACCTCAAGGGCAAGCGCCTGGCGCTGCCGGCCTGGGGAGAAAGCCGTCCCGGGAGCATCGCCCGCGCCATGAGCCTGCATGGTTATAAAGGCGCGTTGAGCCTTGCAGGGCTGGGGTTCGATGATGTCGAACTGGTGGAAGTCGCGTTGCAGGACCAGGAGCGAGCGGCCAACCCGCAGGAAGGGTTGCAGCGTTTGTGGTCGGGCCTCGATTACCTGGTGCGAGGCGAGGTGGATGCGGTGTACGTCAAGGGCGCTTCCGCTGCCGATGCCGCGCGGCGTCTCGGGCTGGTGGTGGGCATCGATCTGGACCTGATCGCCGAGCCACGTTATCGCATCAACAATGGCACACCGCGTCCGATCACCGTCCACCAGAGCCTGCTCGACAATCACTTCGACCTGGTGGTGCGCTTTCTCGCACAAACCCTCAGCGCCGCTGATTGGGCTGCCAACAACCGGGAGGCGCTGAACGCCATTCTCGAAGAGGAAACCCGCGCTGGCAGCGCCGGGGTCGCCGAGGCCTATCGCGGCGAATTCCACACCACGCTCGCACCGGACCTGTCTGCGCAGCGTCTTGAGTTTCTCGATACCCAGAAAGATTTCCTTTACCTGCACGGTTTCCTGGAACGCGATTTTTCCATCGCCGACTGGGTCGATCCGCGCCCGTTGCAAGCTGCCCATGAACTGTTGGCCAAGCGCCGCGCCTGAATCTGGAGAACTGCCATGACCGTACTTATCAACGAAAAGCCCGTCACCGAACAATTGATCAGCGAAGAGCTGCAAAACTTCATCGACAAGGTGCTGGTCGAGGCCGAAGAAGCCTTCACCGTGTTCCGTGAAACCAACACCATCACCGCCAATGGCACCGTCGGTTTCATCGAGCGCGTACCGGGGCAGGAACTGCTGGTGTCGGTGAACTACGGCGGGCCCTGGAATTACCGCAAACCTCTGCAGGCCACGGTCACCGACTTTGAAGGCAAGGTGATCTTCGGCAAAGGCAAGGGTGGCTTGGGGCGCTACACCAAACTGTTCCAGCAGCACGCCGACATCACCACAGTGTCCCATGTGCACTCGCCGTACCTGGGTGCCTGGGCGCAGACCCATCGCACGCTGCCGTTCCACTACGTGCCGGTGCAGCGTTATCAGCTGGCCCGGGAACTGCCGGTGTACATCGACCGCCGTCAGCCGGAAGTCGATTTCATCCTCGACAAGATTGCCGAGAACCCGTTCAACCTGGCGATTCTGGAAGCCAATGGCGGCTCCACCGTGTGGGGCAAGCAAGGCTTGCGCGCCACGGCCGAGTTCATCCTGTTGCTGGAAGAGGGCGCGCAACTGCAATTGCTCGCCGACGCCCTGGGCGGCTCCCGTCCTTACGGCCCGGGCGTGCTGACCCAGCAATGGAAAATGAGCGGCCTGTATGAAAAAGCCAGCGGACTGGGCCTGGTACCCGCCATCGACCGCCGAGGCTGATCCACCGACCTTTCCGGCCAGCACACCCCCTCCCTGTAGGAGCTGGCTTGCCAGCGATGGCGCCCGAAAGATCGGCGCAAGGCTCGAGGGCCTAATCGCCGGCAAGCCGGCTCCTACAGGGAGCGGGCGATGGCGGCCGAACGGTCGATACATAATTCAAGGAACACCACCATGGCAGTAAAGATTCTCTGGTACCTCACCACCCCCGACGGCCCTTACCCATGGGAGCCCGAAGGTCGCTGGAAAACCGACTTCGAGCATTTGAAACAGATCGCCGTGGCCAGTGATCGCCTGGGCTATTACGGCTCGCTGCTGGGCTCCAGCCCCAACGAAAGCCTGGCGGTCTCGGCGGCCTTGATCGACGTCACCCGACGCCTGCGTTTTCTGGTGGCGCAACATCCAGGTGAACTGTCGCCAGCGGTGCTGGCCAAGTGGGCGCTGACCTTCGATCAATTCTCCAACGGACGCCTGTTGTTCAACGTGGTCAACGGCAATGACGCCGGCCTCGCGACGCTCGGCGTGCATTACCCCCATGACGAGCGCTACGACTTCAGCCTCGAATACTGGCGCGCCTTCCAGCGCTTCTACGCCGGTGACACCGCCGGTTTCGACGGTCAGTACGTCAAGCTCGCGCCACGTTCGCCGGCGGCGGCCAGTCATCCGCTGGGTGGTTGGCATCCACCGAAACAGAAGCCGGGCATCCCGTTGTGGGGTGCCGGCACCTCGGGGCCGGGCGTTGCCCATTCGGTGCAATTGCTCGACGTCTACCTGAGCTTCGCCAACACCCCGCCGAAACTCGGCGAGAAGTTCCGCAAAGTGGCGGCAGAAGCGGCGAAGATCGGCCGCGAACTGACCTTCGGCACGCGCTTGCAGATTATCGTCCGTGAAACCGAGGAAGAGGCGTGGGCCCACGCCGAGAAACTGCTGCAGCGCACCTCGCTGCAAACCGCGCGTGCCGCGATTGAACGGCAACTGCCGCCAGGCGAAACCCTGGAGAGCTTCCACAGCGACGACCCGCAAACCCGGCGCAACGTCGACGCCATTCGTGCCGGTCGGTTGCCCAAGGCCCGTGATCTGGAGATCTACCCCAACGTCTGGCTCGGCCCGAGCCTGTTCGGCTTCAACATCCTCGGCCCGGCTGCCGGTACCTACCTGGTGGGCAGCGCCGAACAGGTCGCCGAACGCATTCGCGAATATGAAGCGCAAGGCACGTCGGCCTTCATCCTTTCCGGTTTTCCGTTGATCGATGAAGCGCAGCGGGTGGCCGATCTGCTGTTCCCGTTGCTCGACCTGGATCACGGTTTTGACGTACCGCGCCTCGGCGCCAGTTCGCGCACGGTCGCGGCCGAGAAAGCCTGAGGGAGGCGTTGATGAGCGAGGCATTTTCCCGTCGCAGGTTTCTCGGCAACGGCCTGACGGTCGGTGGCGGCCTGATCCTGGGCAGCAGCCTGCTCGGGGGTTGCGACGGCGGCGACGCGGTCAGTGGCGCTGCGGCCTTGTCCAGCACCCCGGTGCAGGGCGGTCGTTTGCGGGTCGGCATTATCGACGGTGATCAATCCGGTAACCTCGATGCCCACAAACCGGTGGGCGGCGGGATCATTCGCGGCTGGGCGCTGTACAGCAAGTTCTGGGAATGGAACACCGACGTCAGCACGCGGCTGGCCCTGGCGGAGTTCGCCGAGCCCAATGCCGATGCCAGCGCCTGGACCATCCGTATCAAGCCGGGGCTGGAGTTCCATCACGGCAAGAGCATCGGCGCCGACGACATGCTGTTCTCGATCCTGCGCCTGACGGACCCGAAACTGGCTTCGCCATTTGCCGGACTGGTGGGGGCGATCGACCGCAAAGCCTTGCGCAAACTCGACGAGCGCACCATTGAGATCCGCTTCAAGGAGGGCCAAAGCTTCTATCCGCTGGACGAAACCCTGATCAGTTTTGGCGGCATCGTGCCGACGGACTACGACCCCGTCACCAACCCGGTCGGTGCCGGGCCTTACAAACTCAAGAGCTTCATCCCCGGTCAGCGCTCGCTCTACCAGCGCTTCGAAAACTACTACAAGCCTGGTCAACCCTATGCCGATGAACTGGAAATCATCGAGTTCAAAGACCAGGTGTCCCGCGCCGCGGCCCTGCGCGCCGGGCAGATCGACGTAGCGAGCGGCGTGCAGGCCGAGCACAGCGCGCTGCTCAAGGCCGACTCGCGACTCAGGTTGTATGCATCGCCGAGCACCTCGTTCACGGGTTTTAACCTCAACCTGGCCAAGGCACCCTTTCAGGATCAGCGCGTGCGTCAGGCGTTTCGTCTGCTGGCCGACCGGCGTGAGCTGGTCGAGCGCGGGCTCAACGGTTTCGGCCGGGTCGCCAACGACCTGTATTCGCCCCATGACCCGACGTACAACCACGGCATTGCCCAGCGTCCGTACGACCTGGAACAGGCGCGTTCGCTGTTGCGCCAGGCCGGGCACGACGACTTGCGGGTGGAACTGACCACCACACCGGGACCCGGCGTCAATGCGGCGCTGGTGTTTGCCCAACAGGCGAAGAAGGCCGGGGTCGAGATCAAGGTCACCCAGGTCGATGGCTCGGTGTTCAACGGCCCGCAACGGGAAAACTGGTTGCTGTCGCCAGGCTCGACGCCGGCTCGGGGGTTCCTGGCTTCGGCGCTGCACAACGATGCGCCGCAGGCCATCTACAACCGCAGCAATTTCCACGATGAGCGTTTCAGCGCGTTGTACCGCCAGGCGCTGGCACAGCCTGATCTGGAGCAGCGCAAAGTCCTGGTGCATGAAGCACAAAGCATCCAGCACGAGCGTGGTGGCCTGCTGATCTGGGGCTTCAACGACGTGCTGGACGCGGCGTCGGTGCGGGTCGGTGGTTTGCAACCGGAACAGACGACGTTCGCCTCCTGGCGTTTCGATGAAATGTGGGTGAACCATGCCTGAGCCATCCTGCAAAACCCCGCGTACACCGGCCTGGCTGTCCTGGTTCATCGGGCGCTTGGGTTACGGTCTGTTGACTGCGTGGGTCATCAGCCTGGTGGTGTTCATCGCCACCCAGGCGCTGCCCTCGGACCCTGCGCGAGTGATCCTCGGCCCGGATGCACCGCTGGAAAGCATCCTCACCCTGCAGCGCCAGTTGGGTCTGGATCGGCCGATCCTGGAGCAATACCTGCGTTGGCTCGGGCACGCCCTGAGGGGTGAGCTGGGTGTGTCGCTGGATTCCAATGCACCGGTCGGCAGCATCCTGTTCGGTCGCTTTGGCTACACCTTGGCGCTGCTCGCCGGCGTGATTGCCGTGGTCGTGCCAGCCGCCTTGTTGTTGGGCGTGTCCCTGGCCTTGCGGCGTGACAGCCGCCTCGATCGGCGGGTTCTTTCGCTGCTGATTTTCCTCAAGGCCACACCGGGTTTCCTCTTGGCGATTGGCCTGGTCCTGTTGTTTTCCATGCCACATATGGATCTGCTGCCGGCGGTGTCGATCCTCGATCCGGACAAATCGTTGCTACGCCAATTGCAGTTTCTGGTGTTGCCGGTACTGGCCCTGAGTCTGTCGGCGCTGCCGTACCTGACGCGCATGGTGCGGGCGTCGATGATCGAAGCACTGGAATCGGACTACGTCGTCGCCGCACGGCTGCGGGGCATTCCCGAGTGGCGCATCGTCTGGCGTCACACTTTGCCCAACGCGCTGATTCCGGCGATCCAGGGGGTGGCCCTGACCCTGCGCACCCTGATCGGCGGGGCGTTGCTGGCGGAGGTGATTTTCAGTTATCCGGGCATCGGCACTTCGCTCAATTCAGCGATACAGATGCGCGACTTGCCGATGATCCAGGCCATCGTGCTGGTAATCACCCTGGGCGTGGTGCTGATCAACCTGTTCGCGGACCTGTTGACGGTGCTGCTGACACCCAAGCTTCGTACCGCCCGCCGGGTCACCCTGATCCGGCGCAACCGTCGGGGCATTCAGCCCTGGTGGCGGCGTTCTCCATCCAAGGCACCTTGAGGGGTGATGCATGACTGATTCGCGACGCGCTCGCTGGCACCGGTGGCTGGCCGAACCGCAAACCCGCAAGGGCGCGGTGATCACTTCGCTGGTGGTGGCGCTGGCGCTTTTGGGGCCCTGGCTGGCGCCCCACAGCCCGACAGAAATGGTCGGTTCGGTGTATGGCGCCCCCGTGGACAAGGCCTTGCTGGGGTATGACTTTCTCGGGCATGACGTGTTGTCGCGCTTGCTCAGCGGCGGCGTGTCGGTGCTGTGGATGTCAGTGGCGGCGGCCTCGATTGCGTTGCTGGTGGGCAGCTCTCTGGGCCTGTTGGCGGGGTTCTCCCGACGGCGCCTGGATCAATTGATTACCTGGCTGGCGGACGTGTCGCTGGCCTTTCCCGACCTGATTCTGGTGCTGTTGATCGTCTCCATGCTGGGCCGCGCGCCCTGGCTCATCGTGCTGACCGTGGCCATTGCCTTCACCCCCGGGGTCATTCGCCTGGCCCGGGGCAGCGCGGTGGCGGTGGCGGGGCAGGAGTTCGTCGAGGCCGCACAGATGATGGGCTATTCGCGGCGACGGATTCTGTTCAAGGAGATTCTGCCGAACATCCTCACGCCGCTGCTGGTGCACTTCGGCAACATGCTGACCTGGGGCGTGGGCATGCTCTCGGGGCTGAGTTTTCTCGGTTACGGCGTGGCACCGCCGACCGCCGACTGGGGGCTGATGATCAATGAGAACCAGGCCGGGTTGCTGGTACAGCCCTGGGCGGTGTTGGCGCCGGCCATCCTGATTGGCATCTTTGCCTATGGCACCAACATTCTGGCCGAAGGCATCGGCCGCAGCAGCTCACGGATCGGAGAAAAACAGCCATGAACGCCATTGCCGGGATCGAGTCCCGTTCCTCTGTGCTGAACGCGCAGGTGTTGCAGGTGCGGGACTTGCGGGTCGAGTTGCCGGGACAGATTGATGTGCTGTCCGATGTGACCTTCAGCCTGGAGGCCGGAGACATTCTTGGATTGGTGGGCGAGTCGGGGTCGGGCAAAACCACCCTGGCGACCGCCTTGCTGGCTCATGCACGAAGGGGCGCGCGGATTGTCGGTGGGCAGGTTGAGGTGTCCGGTCAATCAATGTTGACGTTGCAGGGCGAGGCCTTGCGCCGGGCCCGTGGCAGCCTGATCGGGTATGTGGCCCAGGACCCTGCGACGGCCCTCAATCCGGCGTTGCGTATTGGCAGCCTGCTGCGCGAAACGCTGGGGGCGCATCAGATTGAGCTCGATCGCGCCGCACAAGAGCAGCGCATCGTCGAGACACTGCGCGATGTCGGCCTGCCCGATGATGCGCAGTTTCTGCGCCGCTTTCCCCATCAACTGTCGGGCGGGCAGCAGCAGCGGGTGATGCTGGCGCTGGCCTTTGTCCTGCGCCCGGCATTGATCGTCCTCGATGAACCCACGACCGCGCTGGACGTCACCACCCAGGCCCACATCCTGGCGACGTTGCGCCGTTTGTGTAAAAGCCTGGGGGTGGCCGCGGTGTATGTGTCCCATGACCTCGCGGTGATCAAGGACCTGGTGGACCGGGTGATGGTGATGTATGCCGGGCGGATTGTCGAAGTCGCCCAGCGCTCGGCGCTGTTTCATCAGCCGGCGCACCCCTACACGCGGGGCTTGTTGGCGGCGATTCCCGACGTTGCGCAGCGCCGGGATCTTCAGGCGATCCCGGGGCATGCACCGGCACCGGGGCAGCGGCCGTCGGGGTGTGCTTTCGCGCCAAGGTGTGCGCGTCGGGTCGCCGCGTGCGCGGTGGTCGAACCGGGACTGCGGGACCTGTCGTCACAGCAAAGGGTCGCGTGCCTGGACCCGCATCTTCAGGCGTTGCCGGTGGTTGGCCCGACACCCGCGTTGCCGGTCATCGAGGTGCCGGCGCGCGCGCCGTTGCTGGAGATCAAGGATCTGAACGTGGCCTACGACCGCCAGGTACTGTTCGATGTTTCTCTGAAGGTGGCCGCCGGGGAGTGCCTGGCGCTGGTGGGGGAGTCCGGCTCGGGCAAGACCAGCCTGGCGCGTGCTGTTGCCGGGTTGGGCGAAAACGCCGAGGGTGAGCTGTTTTATGCCGGTGAGTCGTTGAGTCTGTCGGCGCGCCAGCGTGACGCGGTGCAACGGCATCAGATCCAGTACATCTTCCAGAACCCGTACCGGGCGTTGAACCCACGGCAATCGGTTTATCAGACCCTGAGCGCGCCGTTGGAGCATTTTTTCGGCATCAAGGGCGCTGCCGCAAGGGCGCGCGTGGAGGCGGTGCTCAAGCGGGTCTCGCTGCCGGCCTCGGTGGCAGACCTGTATCCCCACAGCCTGTCCGGTGGCGAGCGTCAGCGCGTGGCCATTGCCCGGGCGCTGGTGTGCGAGCCAAAGCTGCTGATCTGCGACGAAATCACCTCGGCGCTGGACGTGTCGGTGCAGGCCTCGATCCTGGCGCTGTTACAGCAATTGCAGGGAGAGGGGCTGACCCTGCTGTTCGTCACCCACGACCTCGGCGTGGTCCGCGCCATCGCCGACCGCGTGCTGGTGCTGAAACTGGGGCGCGTGGTGGAGCAGGGGGTGGTGGACCAGGTGCTGGATCAACCGCAGGCGGCCTATACCCGTACGTTGCTCGAAAACTCCCCGACATTGAGGTGATACCGGCATCGCCATCGCTGGCAAGCCAGCTCCTACAAATGGCTGCTGCGAATACGGCCTTGTAGGAGCCGGCTTGCCGGCGATGCGATGGTGTATTTGCCGCTGCCATCGCTGGCAAGCCAGCTCCTACAAATGGCTGCTGCGAATACGGCCTTGTAGGAGCCGGCTTGCCGGCGATGCGATGGTGAATGTGCCGCCGCCATCGCTGGCAAGCCAGCTCCTACAAATGGCCGTTGCGAATACGACCTTGTAGGAGCCGGCTTGCCGGCGATGGCGTTCGTACGGACACATCCGGAACCAGACATTGGCGACGACATTCATCCTCGCCCTCTAGCCTTGTGATTCTGTCTTGAACACAAGAGGGCAATGGAATGCCTGATCTTCCTCACGCGAGCCGGCTACGCACCGGGCGTTATTCTCAATCCGGACAAATCTATTTGCTGACCGCTGTGACCCAAAACCGAGAGCCGTTGTTTGCCAATTGGCAGACCGGGCGATTACTGGTGCGGCAATTTCAACAGGCAGATACCGATAACCTGGCTGAATCCCTGGCCTGGGTAGTGATGCCGGACCATTTTCATTGGCTGGTCGAGCTGAGAGACTGCACCTTGCCCGCGTTGATGCTGCCCACCAAATCCCGTAGCGCACGAGCAATCAATGCCAACCTTGGACGCAATGGACGATTATGGCAAAAAGGCTTTCATGACCGGGCCATTCGACGTGAAGAGGATTTGCTGGCGGTGGCACGTTACGTCATTGCCAATCCGATACGGGCAGGTCTTGTCAGGCGTGTCCACGATTACCCATTGTGGGACGCAAAATGGCTGTAGGAGCCGGCTTGCCGGCGATGCGGTGGTGAATGTGCCGCCGCCATCGCTGGCAAGCCAGCTCCTACGGTTGAGCGTTGTGAATACGGTTTTGTAGGAGCCGGCTTGCCGGCGATGGCGTCGATGAGCCTTGCTCCGCCGTTACGCCACACGCGCCTTTCGACGGCGTGCTTCTTCGCGCACCGCCGGGATTATCCAGCGGCCGTAATCAACTGTGTCGTAGAGCGGATCGTAGCCACGGTTGAGAAAGGTGGTCACACCCAGATCCACGTAGTCGAGCAACGCCTGGGCCACGGTTTCCGGGGTGCCGACCAGGGCTGTCGTGTCGCCATAGGCACCGACGGCGGTGGCGGTGGGCATCCACAGCGCACGGTCGTGACGGTCACCCAGGGCCGCGGCGGCCAGCAAGCGTTCGGAGCCGGTACCCTTGATGCGTTTTTGCCAGGGGCTGCCTGCCGCGAACTGTGGATTGGCCTTGATCTGTTCGAGGATCTGTTGCGCCCGTTGCCACGCCAGTTCCTCGGTCGCGCCAAGGATCAAACGCACGGACAGACTGACCCTGGGCGCCTCCACACCCGCCGCGCTGGCGGCCGCACGAAGCTTGCCGATCTGCTCGGCTACGCCGCTCAAAGGCTCGCCCCACAAGGCATACAGGTCCGCGTGCTTGACGGCGATCTGATAGGCGATATCCGAAGACCCGCCAAAGGAAATCGGAATGTGCGGTTTCTGCAGCGGCTTGACCGGTGAGAAGGCGCCCTTGATGTTGAAATACTGCCCCTCGAAGTCGAAAGGCTCTTCAGCGGTCCAGGTGCGCCGGACGATCTCCAGGTACTCATCGGTGCGCTTATAGCGCTCGGTCTTGTCCAGCAGGAAGTCGCCCTCCTGGGGCTCGGCGGTGATGCCGGTGATGGCATGCAGGCGAATCCGTCCGCCACCCGTGGTGTGATCGAGTGTCGCAAAGGCCCTGGCGGCGACGGTGGGCGCGGTGAGGGCCGGGCGGTGGGCGATCATGAACCCCAGGCGCTCGGTGTGCGCGGCGGCGTAGGCGGCGATCTGCAAACTGTCTGCGCTGCCCGGGCCGCTGGCGATCAGCACCCGGTCGAAGCCGGCGTGCTCGTGGGCACGGGCGTGGTGACGGATAAACTCCAGATCGAAATCCGGGCTGCGAACGCCTCGGGTCTCGGACCATTGGCGGGGGAAGATCATGCCGACGAATTCAATGGACATGGGAACACTCCTGATGGCGGTAAAGCGGGCTGGCCGCGGGCTTAGAACTGGTAATCCACCTGAGCCAGCAACGTGCGGCCGGGCATGGGTTGCAGGAAGGTATTGGTGGAGCCGGCCAGGCCGCTGACGAAATTCAGTTCGTTGGTCAGGTTGAGCACGCGCAGCGTGGTGCTCCACTGCGGTTGGCGGTAATACAGAGCGAGGTCGAGGTTGTACTCGTCCGGGATCTTCACGGTCTTGCTCAGGTTCAGGTACCAACTGCTCGTCCACCAGCCGGAGAGCTCGGCACCAAAGCCTGAATCGAAGCGATAGTCGACATAGCCACTGGCGGTGTACTCGGGGATCTGCACCGCGTCGAAGCGCCCGGACGGTCGCTGGTTCAGGCTGTTGTTGTCGCCGAACACCGTGCCGTTGTCGGGAATGAAGCCCGCCGAAGCAAACCCTGCCTGGGAGGCAAACTCGTTGTAGGCGCTGAGTTTTGTAAGGTTCAGGGCGGTGCGCAGGTGATTGTCCGGCTGGTAGCGAAGGGTCGACTCCACGCCCTTGATCACCAGGCGGGCAATGTTGTTATTGCTGTCGGGTGACTGGTCCCGTGCCTGCTTGAAGGCGGCCAGGGTCATGAACAGTTCGTTGGGCACGGGTTCGACTTTCAACCCGACTTCGTGCAGCACGCTCAAACTTTCGAACGCCAGCGGGTTGAGCAGGTTCGCGCCAGCGCCGCTGCCCCAGCCCAGGCCGTTGGAGAAGAACCCGGTATTGACCGCCAGTGAGCGATCGAAGGTGTAGTACAGCGTGCTGTTTTCGGTCGGTTTGACGTACGGACTGACCTGGAACGCAAACAGTCGGTAATTGTCGCTGTCCTTGCGGGGATTACCGCCGGCCAGCACAAAGGGGTTGTCGATTTCAGCGTCGATCCAGCTCCGGCTGGCGCCGATGTTCAGGCCCGCACGGTCGCCGAAACGCAGGTTGTGCTGGGTGAACAGCGTCTGGGTGGACCAGGTGCTTTGTGCGGTGTAGGGCGCGACGGATTCGGCGTACAACCCATGGCCAGCCGGGTACATCGGCGGCAGATTCAGCCAGCCATAGGTGTTGGAAAACTGCGGTACGCCGGCCTGGCCGATCCAGGCACCGTTGCCGCCGGCGGGGTTGGCACCGGTCAGTGCCAGCAGATCCCCGGGATTCTTGCCCGACGGGTCCTGGGTCAGGTCATAGGCGTTGATGGTGGAGCCGAAACTGTTGTTGGCGGCGATCGACTGGTTGAACTCGCGGCGGTAGATCAGCCCTGTATTGCTGTCATCACGCAGGGTCAAGCCGCCCAGTTGCACTTCATTGCGCGAGCGGAACTCGAAGCGGTTGTCGAAAATATTGTCCTTGGACTGCACCTGGAACGACCCGACGGCATCGGTCATGTCCCGTGAGCGCTGGTAAAACGTATTGTTGGCCAAGGTGATGGTCGGCGTCAGATCGGCCTCCACCCGCAGTTGCGTGGCGAAGCGTCGCGAGGTGTTTTGATCTTCGTCGCGCTGGCCGGTCTGGGAGGACAGGGAGGTCAGGCCGTTGCCGGCGAGCGAAGGGTCATACACCCAACCACGCAGGCTGCCAGGGTTGCTGCGGGTGTTGGGGGAGGCGGTCTGGAAACTGCCATCGACCACGCTGTATTGCCCCTGGGCGTTGCGCTGGCGCTTGACCCAACCCAGGGTCGGTGCATCGGCGGCGCCGGAGGCCAGTACCGGCGACCACAGGGTGTTGCCGTTCTGGATGATCGGTGTAGCGCGCCCGGCGTAGTATTTGCCGCTGTCCACCAGCTTCTGGTTGGCGCGGTTCCAGCCGTGGGTGATGTTGTAATCGTAGTAGTCGTCGTAACTGGCATTCCAGTCGACGCGCACGTTGTCATTGCGCCAGGCCAGCGCGCCGTAAAACGCGTCGAAATTGTTGTCGACGTTGTCGTAGAAGTCTTCCTGGCGCTGCTTGGTGATACTGAGCCGATAGGCCAGGTTGTCACTCAGCGGCCCGGTGTTATCGACGCTGAATTTCGCGGCGTCACGGGATTCACCGTCAGGGACCCAACTGCCCACCTCGCCACTGAGTCTGGTTTTGAATTCACTGAAGTTCGGCTTTTTGCTCAGGTAATTGACGTAACCGCCACTGCCTGACACCGAACCATAGGTCACCGAGGACGGACCGGCGACGATGTCGGCGCCTTCATAGGCGTTGAAGTTGGCGGGATGGCGCACGCTGTAAGCCCGCTGACCGTCCTGGAACACTTCAGACCCCTGGGCGCGGAACTGCGGCGCGATCCCGGCATTCTGCCCGCCACCGCGAGTGATGCCCGGCGCGTATTTGACCAGGTCGTCGGCGCTGCGGATCGGGTCGTTGGCCAATTGCTCGGCGTTGACCTGGGTGATCGAGCGCGGGGTGTCGACCACCTTGGTTTCGAGGCCGCCGTAGACCGACGACTCCGGTCGGGTGGGCAGGGCGTCATCGTCGGAATCGCTGGCGCTGGCTTGCACGGTGACGGTTTGCAGTTGAGTGTCGGCAGCGAAGGTGGGTATCGAAAATGCCGACACCACCGCCATAGCCAGGGCGGAGCGTTTTACAGGCAAACGAAAGGCGATAGAGGGCATAGCGAATGAGCCTCGCAACAAAAAAATAATGGGTATGGCGATGACCTGTAGGAGCTGGCTTGCCAGCGATGACGTGGTCACGTTCACCACCGCCATCGCCGGCAAGCCGGCTCCTACAGGTAGCGGTGTGTCAGCTGGTGTTCTTGAGCCAGAGTTTTTCAAAGCGCCAGGTGCTGAACAGCGATTCTTCGGCCGCCGCGCCGCCGACGCGGTTGGCCACGCTGTCGAGCAAATCGGCGTAACCCCAGATCAACAGGCCGCCGCGTTCGTACTGGATCTGCTGAACCTGGTGGACCAGGGCCTTGCGCTTTTCCAGGTCGGGTTGGGCCATGGCCGCCAGGAACAATTCGCTGAACTGCGGATCGTTGAAATGGGTCTTGTTCGACACGGCAAACGGCGCGTCGGTGTGAATCGCACTGGCCAGGAAGGGGGCGCCGATGCTGCCGCCGGTACTCAGCGTCCAGTCGTTGCGCAGCGGTCCCTGAAAAGTGGCCAGGTCGACCTGCTTGACCTTGAGCGTGACGCCGATGCGCTTGGCTTGTTCCGCCAGCACCAGCGCCGACGTCAGCCCCGGCCCCGGTGTCGTCACCAGTTCCAGTTCAAGGTTTTCATGCCCGGCTTCCTTGAGCAGTTGCGCCGCCCGCTGCGGGTCGTGAGGGCGCGGCCCCAGGCTGTGGTTGAAGGTCGGATCGCTCGGCGCATAAAGGTCATTGGCCACGCGGCCCTGGCCGTTGAGCGCCCGGCGTACCAGTTCCTCCCGGTCGGCCAACAGGCGGAATGCCTCGCGCACCCGGGGGTCGTTGAACGGAGGCTTGTCGAGATTCATGTCGAACGACAACCAGTTGCCGGTCACCGATTTGAGCACCCTGAGCCTTGGATCGCGCTGCAGCACTTCCAACTGCT
Organism: Pseudomonas sp. AP3_22 TE3818; assembly: GCF_053628995.1. Lineage (NCBI taxonomy): Bacteria > Pseudomonadati > Pseudomonadota > Gammaproteobacteria > Pseudomonadales > Pseudomonadaceae > Pseudomonas > Pseudomonas sp. AP3_22 TE3818. The sequence goes on from NZ_JBRJHL010000001.1 coordinate 2,678,768, forward strand.
CGGTGGGCATCACGTTGGCCATGTCGATCTGCCCGGAACGCAGGGCCGCCAGGCGCGAAACCTGATCCTTGAAGTCGATGATTTCCAGCTCGTCGGCGTAGGGTTTGCCCTCCTTGTAGTAGTTCTCGAACCGCGTGAACAGCGAGCGCTGGCCGGGGGTGAAGCTTTTCAGTTTGTAGGGGCCGGCGCCCACCGGGTTGGACACCGGGTGATAATCCACCGGCACGATCCCGCCAAAATTGACCCAGGTTTCCGCCAGCGGCATGTAACTGCGGCCCTCGCGAAAGTTCAGGCGCACGGTGCGCGAATCGAGCTTGACCAGGTTGTCGCGGTCCACCCAGTGCAACAGCGCGGCATAGGGCGAGGCCAATTGCGGATCGGTAAGACGGCGAATCGAGAAGATCAGGTCATCGGCATCGATGGTCTTGCCATGGTGGAACTCCAGGTCCGGGCGCAGGCGCAGCGTCCAGCTGCTGGCATCGGCATTCGGTTCGGCGAACTCGGCCAGGGCCAGGCGCGGCTGCATCTGTTCGTCCCATTCCCACAGCTTGCTGTACAGCGCAAAGCCACGAACGATGCCGCTGCCGATGGGCTTGTGCGCGTCGAGGTTGCCGCTCTGGTTGCCGTCGAGAATGCCCAGGCGCAGGCGTCCGCCATAACGCGGCTCAAGGTCGGCAAGGTTGTTGGCGGTTGGCGTTTCGCTGCTCGGGCCGCAGCCGCTGAGCAGTCCGCCACCGAGCAGCAATCCACCGCCAAGCAGGGCGCTGTGGCCGAGAAACTCCCGGCGGCTGATGAATGAGTGATCGTCGCTCATGGCATCAGGCTCCAGCCGGGCCGTTGGCGGAACGCAGTTCCAGCGGCGCAGGAGCAGGGCGGCTCAGTTCGCTGCGCTCGCTGCGAAAGTGCGGCAGGATGTGCTCGCCCAGGCGATAGGCTTCTTCCAGGTGCGGGTAGCCGGCGAGGAAGAACAGGTCGATGCCGATGGCGTTGTACTCGCGAATCCGCGCCACGACATTTTCATGACTGCCCACCAGCGCGCAGCCCGGCGGAATGCCGATGTAGCCGAAACCGGTCCAGACGTTAGGGTGGATGAAAAAGTCGTCGAAGCCTTGGCTCTCGGTCTTTTGTGCGAACTGGTTTTCGTAGCTGAGCTTGCGCGCCGTGCGCAATCCGGCATGGGCCGCCACCGCCTTGACCGCGCCCCTGGCGATGCCTTCGTCGAAGAAACGCTTGGCTTCGGTGCGGGCCAGTTCCTCGGTCTCCCGGGTAATGACATCGATCGACAGTCCGAAGCGAATGTCGGTGCGTCCGTGTTTCAGCGCCCGTTCACGAATATCGGCAATCAGTGCGGCAATCTCATCCGGATGCTCGGCCCGCATCAGGTAGAAGTCGGCGTGTCTGGCGGCGAATTCCCGAGCCGGGATCGATGAGCCGGCGGTGCAGATCAGTGGCAGTTCGGCCTTCTTCAAGGGCCCGCGCAAACCACCGCCTTCGGCCTTGTAGAATTTGCCCTCGTAGTGGAAGTTCTCGTTGTGCCAATAGCCCTTGACCACGTCCATGAACTCGATGGCCCGTTCATAGCGTTCATCGTGGTCGCTGAAGTCACCGACCTGACGCTGAATCGCATCCGAACCACCGTTGATGATGTTCCAGACCAGGCGGTTGCCGGTGGCGCGCTGATAGGTCGCGGCTTGTTGCACCGCCACCCACGGCGTGTAGTGATAGGGCTGGAACGCCGTGACGAATTTCAGCGTGCGGGTTTCCCGGGCCAGCAGCGAGCAGACGGTCCAGGGTTCTTCGCCCGAGGGGGCGTTGACCATCAGGGCACCGCCGAAGCCGTTGATCTCTGCGGCCTTGGCGATCTGCCCGAGATAATCGATATAGGTGAAGTGGTCACCGACGCTGAATGCCGAGACCGCGCCGGTACTCGGGCCGCCGCGATGCCAGTCGCCACGGTTGCGCGGGTCGCCGGGGAGGAACTGGGTTTCACCGTGAAGCGGCAGGCGGGTGAAAAATTCAATGCTCATGTCGAGGGCTCCGTCTCACTGCACGCTGGGGCTGCAGATCGGGGTGATGGGCTGGTCGTTGATGACCTTGTGGGCGAAAGGCACCGAATCCTTGAGGGACGCGTTGACCGTTTCGCTATGGCCCAAGCCTTTGTAGAGATGACCTTCGACCACCGAGCCGGTTTTGCAGGCGTCCTGCATCAGCGCGACTTGAGTCGAGGCCGCCGGGGTTTTGTCCTCGGCGCCGGTACCGATGAAAATCGGCTGGGCCAGTTTCAGCGTCGGGTAGGACACTTGTTTCTGCCACAGGGCAAGCTGATCGCCCTTGTAGTCCTTTTTCGCATTGGCCGGGGTCAGGCCGACGCCGACCACATCGCTGACCAGCGCCGCCAGGCAACTGGTGCGGGCCTGCTCGAACAGTGGCAGCGCCTTGTCGGTGTAGAAGTCCTTGGGGTTGATGCTGGGGTCGTATTGTTGGGCCGCGAGCAGGGTGTAGAAACCGTAGGCGAGGGAGGCATCGACTTTGTCCGGGTCCTGTTCACCGACGTTTTTCGCGCCCACGGTGTAAATCACGCCAGTGCCGATGCTGCCTTTGACGCCGAGGTCGGGTGCATAAGTCGGGGCATAGGCCGCCGAGGCGAATGCCCCCGCGCCGCCCTGGGACTGACCGACGATCAACACTTTGTTGGCCAGCCCAGGGACGCCGGCGACCACCGCCCTGGCCGCATCGAGAATGCCGTAGGCAGCCATGCGATTGTTCAGCAGCGGATGACCACCGGGTACACCGAGGCCCTGATAATCGGTGGCGACAATGGCATACCCTTCGTCCAGCCAGCGGCTGAGGTACTGCACGTCGCGATAGGAGCGGCCTTGCCAGGACGGCGCACAAACGTCCGCGACGCCAACCGTGCCGTGGCCCCAACTGGCGACCGGCCAGCCACCGGCGGGCGCCTTGCCCTTGGGCAGGAACAACGTGCCGGAGACCACGATCGGGGTCTTGTTATCAATGCCGTCGGTGGAGCTGTAGAGAATCCGCTGGGCGCTGGCCGCGTTGGGCAGGCTCAAGGTTTTTTCCAGTGGCTCGCTGCGCAGCAGCTTGCCCGGCGTGGACGGGATCACCTCTTGCCAGGTGTAGAACGCCGAGACTCGGCCATCACCTTGCAGCGGATCGGGTTTCGGCGCGTGTGCACCGGCGGCCATGGCACTCATGGACAGCGCCAGCACACTCAGACCGAAAACGAATTGTTGCGGCAGTTTCATCAGCAATTCCCTATTCATGGATTGTGGCTGACCTGGCCACGCAGGCCCGGCCAGTAGTCGGTGAGCTTCAGATCGATCAGCGCCTGGTTGGTGAAACCGGTGGCCAGCGAAGGGGTGATGTCGTAGTTGTCGCGAATCAGCTGATTGGCCAGGGCGTAGGCGGTCAGGGCCTGGTAATGCGCCTTGAGTTGCTGGTCGCTCTTGGGGGCCCAGCGCTCTTTCCAGGCCACGGGATCGTTCAAGTCATCGCGACGCAGCACGCTTTCAGCCGTGCCGGCGCGGGAGGACAGTTGGTAATAGGCGTCCTGGTTCTGCTCTTGGGAAATCCACCAGGCAGCCTTGACCCAGGCAGTCGCCAGTAGCTGAGTAATGTCCGGGTGTTGGGCGACGAAACGGTCGGTGCCCCAGAGGTCGGACACCAGGCGCCAGTCGTTGGCACCTTGCTTGGTCGACCAGATGATCTTGCCCACGCCTTTGTCTTCCAGGGCATAGGCCTCGCTGAGCAGCACGGCGGCATCCACTTTGCCGGCCGATACCGCCGCCGCGCCGACTTGCGGATTGAGGTTGGCGATCTTGAAATCGTCGAGCTTCAGGCCCTTGCTGGCGAGGAAGTTGCTGAAGGCGAACTCCCAGGGGCGACCGCGATGCAGGGCCAGGCGCTTGCCCTTGAGGTCTTCGATGCTCTTGGCCTCGGAGCCCGCCGGAACCACCAGGTAGATGTTGTTACCGCTGCCACCCGGGACGATCAGCTTGCCCGGTACGCCACCCGCGCCAGCGATCACCGAAGGCAGGTCGCCGCGCACGGCGAAGTCGATGCTGTTGTTGCTGAAGCCTTCGTTGATCTGCGGACCGGCGCCGGCGTGGGGCAGGGCGATCCACTCCAGCTTCACGCCGCGCTGATTCAGTTGCTGTTCAAGCCAGCCGTCCTCGATCACCCGGCCAGCGATACCGCCAAACACCGGCTTGCCGCCTTGCGTGTAGGCAACAATGGCGATCCTCACCGAGGCCGGAGCCTGTTCGGCCAGTGCGGTGGCACTGAGCAGTAAACCGGTCAATGCGACCAGGCTGTTGCGCCAGAAACGTTTCATTGAAATCTCCCTAAATGGCCATTGGCGAAACACGCGTTGTAGGAGCCGAGGCCTTCAAGCCTTGCGGTGCTGTGCGGACGCCATCGCCGGCAAGCCAGCTCCTACAAAAAACAAACGCTGTACACCGTCCCCTGTAGGAGCCGGCTTGCCGGCGATGAGGCCCTTGAGCCTTGCGATGCTGTTGCGGACGCCATCGCTGGCAAGCCAGCTCCTACAGATTTCACGTTGTGTGCACATTCCTTGTAGGAGCCGGCTTGCCGGCGATGAGGCCCTTGAGCCTTGCGCCGCTGTTGCGGGCGCCATCGCTGGCAAGCCAGCTCCTACAAAAAATCCACGCGGTGCGGCGGTGTGTGGATTTGTGTTGGGAGGGGAGAGAGCAGATTGCATGCCATAGCGTGAAAATCAGGCTGCAGGCCTTGCGTGGCGGGCTTCTGGCGGATCTTTCAGGCGTGGGGAGGGAGGGGCAGGTGCTGATCTGCAAGCAGGGGGATGCCTGTCCGTTGCTGCCCCAGCAGCAGGCTGGAAGCAATTGAATGCAATATGCATATTGGGAATATACAAATACTAATTAATAATTTTTTAGTCTAATGAACTTCATGCACTATTGAGCACGCGCTTTTACTGCCAGGAATGCACCATGTCGCTGATCACTCACCCAAACGCTCGCGAACTGACCAAGTCGGTGCGGGCCACCGTTCTGGTGTTCAAGGACCCGCGATCCCAGGAATTGCTCAGTCGCATCGAGCGCCTCGCCCCGAGCGAAGCCAATACGTTAATCATTGGCGAAACCGGAACCGGCAAGGAGTTAGTCGCAAGGCATATTCACAACTTGAGCCGCAGGGGGCGTGAACCCTTTGTGGCCGTCAACTGCGGTGCCTTCGCCGAAACCCTGGTGGAAAGTGAACTGTTCGGCCATGAAAAAGGCGCGTTCACTGGCGCTGCCACGACCAAGGCCGGGTGGTTCGAGGCCGCCAATGGCGGGACGCTGTTCCTCGATGAAATCGGTGATCTGCCGTTGAACATGCAGGTCAAATTGCTGCGCGTCCTGCAGGAGCGTGAGGTAGTGCGTTTAGGGTCGCGCACCCCCATTCCAATCAACGTACGCCTTGTCGCCGCGACCAACGTCAACCTGGCGGATGCGGTGGTGGCTGGGCATTTTCGCGAAGATCTTTTCTACCGTTTGCACGTCGCCACGATTCGCCTGCCACCCTTGCGCGAACGGCCGGGAGACATCTTGCCACTGGCCGAGTTTTTCCTCGAAGAACATTGCCAGCGACTGGGCTACAACCGAGCCACGTTGAGTGTCGAGGCGGAACGCAAACTGCTGGAGCACAGCTGGCCGGGCAATATCCGTGAGCTGGAAAACTCGATTCACCATGCCTTGCTGGTGTGCCGCAATCAACGGGTCGCTCCCGCGGATTTGCACTTGGTGGACATGCGTTCCTCCAGCATCCGTCATGAGCAGGAGCAAGCGGTTCAAACAGGCCATGCCGTTGCCGGACCGGTCGATCTGGAAGCAGCGCTCAACGCCCTGTTTGAACAGAATATTCCAGACCTGTACGAACACATCGAGGAGACCATCTTTCGCGCGGCTTACCGGTTCTGCCATGGCAACCAGTTGCAGACCGGACGGTTGCTGAACATCAGCCGCAATATCGTCCGGGCGCGGCTGGAAAAGATCGGGGAGCTGAATAAGCCATTGTCGGTCGGGGAGTCGTGAGCAAGCTCGCAGCCACAGTGGAATTTTGGCGTACTCACCTCTTGTGATCACTGAAGATCCCTGTGGGAGCGGCGGTGCAGCGATCCGACTTGCCCGCGATGGCGGTGTGTCAGTCAACATTGATGTTGGAAGTGATGGCCTCTTCGCGGGCAAGCCCGCTCCCACAGTGGATCGCCGTCGAACACAAGTTCTGAGTTCACTGATATCCACTGTGGGAGCGAGGTTGCTCGCGATGGCGGTGCCAGTTTAAAGAGCCTGTTTAACGGCTGTAGGAGTAACTTCCTGCAAGCTACAACACCTTGCGGCATTGCCTACAGCTACGCCAGAATCCGCCGGCTTGTGCGCCTTGAGGTCCATCGGTAACTTGATTCGCGTCACTGATTTCCAGTGATCGGGTTTAGCAGCCCGTGGTATTTGAAGGTCGTACGAGTGTCCGTCAGGCAGGTATTCCATACCTGCATTTGATGGCAGCTGTGCGCAGGGCGCCCTCGGGCGCGCCGGCTTTCTTCATTTCCCCGGTCTGCTAACCTGCGTACAGCCGCCACCCCTCGTTTAGCAGCGACGACGTGGCAGCATCACAACGGAAATGAAAGTCATGCTCAAGGTTACACCTGATCCACCAGACAACGATTCCTGCCCAAACCCGGCCCTGCATATCATGGCCACCCCGCACAAACCCTCCTCGATGTTCACCATCAACCCGCAAATCGACACCGAAACCCTGCTGGCCCACGCCTGCGAATCGCTGGCCTCGGCGAGTGTCATGGCCAATGACCTTGCGGGCTTCCTGGAAGGCACGCACCGCAACACCCTGCTGGGCATCGCGCAAGTGATCATGCTGGGGGAGTTGGCGGTGAATCGGGCGCTGGATCAGGTCGATCGCCCCGGCTAACCACGAACACTGTGGGAGCGGGCTTGCCCGCGAAAGCGGTGTGTCAGTCAACATTGATGTTGGAAGTGCTGGCCTCTTCGCGGGCAAGCCCGCTCCCACAGGGATCTGGAGCGTAGACAAAATTTGTGTTCGGCAAAGTCCACTGTGGGAGCGGGCTTGCCCGCGATAGCGGTGTATCAGACCTGCAAATATTCCCGAGCCAACCAGCAAGCCCGCTCAATCAACATCGGCGCCATTTCAATCGCCGTCGGCGTGCCCTGGCGGGTATGAATCCAGCCCAGATACGTGGTGCCACGCAGCATCAGGAACAGCGCCAGGGTCTTGCGATCCGCCTCGGTCAGCGGCTTGACCGCATGGTAGCCGTCGAGCAGCGCGGCCTTGATCTGATCAAAGCGCGGGTCATCCAGGCAGAAGTACAGCGCGGTGGCCAACTCGAACATGTGCCAGCCAAACCCGGCATCGTCGAAGTCGATCAGGCGCAGGCGCGGGCCTTCGATCAGCAGGTTCTCGGGCACCAGGTCGGCGTGGATCATGCCGAAATTGCCCAGGTGCCGACCGTACTCACGCAAGTCCTTGCGCGCCGTGCGCCGGGCCTGTTGCAGTAAATCCCGCTGCTCATCGCTGAGTGGCTCCAGCTCCCAGAAACGCCCCCAGAACGGATTGGCGCCGATCAGGCCTTCTTCATCCCAGGCATGCCGGACAAACTCGTCCGGTTGCTGCCAGTGCGCCGAATGCAAGTGAATGCGCGCGGCAATCGCGCCAGCCTCACGGAACAGAAAATCGATTTCGGTATCGGCCTGCACCCCGTTCTCCGAGGTGCCGGCGGTGGCGCCCGGCAGCCAGGCGAGCATGTCGATGTGGCGCGGCTCGCCGATGGCTTGATGGGTGACTTCGACCAGGTGGCTTTGATTCTGCGCACGGATGATTTGCGGCACGGTGATGCCGGCGCCGGCCAGTGCCTCCATCCATTGCAGCTCGGAACGCAGCGCGGCTTCGCAGTGATAGCCATTGCGGTGGATGCGCAAGGCGACCCGCTGACCATCGTGGCGCTGGGCGGAGAACACCGCGTTCTCGCGAAACTTCACCAGCTCAATGTCGGCGAACTCGCCGTCCCACTGTTGCAGGGCATGGCGCGCCAGTTCGTGCAGGCGGGCCACTTGCTGGTCGTGTGGCAGGGTGTGGAATTCAGTCATGGCAGGGCCTCAAATCGCGCTCAGGGCGTGGTCCAGGGTGTCGACAAACAGGTCGGCATGATCGCGGCCGAACACCAGCGGCGGCCGTAGCTTCAGAATGTTGTCGCCGGCGCCGATCTTGCTGATCAACACGCCGTTCTCGCGCATGTCGTTGACCACCTTGCGCGCCTCCAGGCCGGCCGGCTCCTTGCTGGCGTGGTCGCGCACCAGTTCCATGGCAAAGAACAGGCCCTTGCCGCGCACGTCGCCGATGATCGAGTGCCTGGCGGCCAGCGCTTGCAGGCGTTGTTGCACGTAAGCCCCGACGTCTTGCGCGTTTTTCAGCAGTTGCTGTTGCTCGATCACGTCCAGCACCGCCATGCCGACCGCCGCCGCCACGGGCGAGCCACCGAAGGTGTTGAAGTACATCGCATGGCGACCGAAGGATTCGACCAGGGCCTTGTGGGTGATCAGCCCGGCCAGTGGATAGCCGTTGCCCATGGGTTTGCCGAGGGTGACGATGTCCGGCACCACGCCGTGGGCCTGATGACCCCACAGGTGGTCACCGGTACGGCCGAAGCCGGACTGCACTTCGTCGGCGATGAACAGACCGCCGGCAGCGCGGATCAGCGCGGCGGCCTTGTTGACGAAGCTGGCCGGCACCCGTGGCAGGCCTTCGTTAGCGAACAGGGTGTCGATCAGCAGCGCGGCCGGGCGAATGCCCTGGGTCTGCATCGAGGCAATCGCGGCGGCGATGTTGGCCGCGTATTGCTCGGCCAGTTGCGCCTCGGTGGTGCCGGCCGGTGCCCGGTAAAGGCACGGAATCGGTACGGCGCGGGCATGGGCGGCGAAGGGTTCCGGCGAGGGCAGGGCGGTGGTGACTTGCGCCAGCGACGCCGAGTTGCCGTGGTAGTTGTAGTCACTGACGATGATGCCGGTGCCGCCACTGGCAAAGCGCGCCAGTCGCAGCGCCAGCTCATTGGCCTCGCTGCCGGTGCAGGTGAACATCGCGGTGTCCAGTGGCTCGCCGAAGGTTGCGGTCAGGCGTTCGGCGTAGCGCACCACTTGCTCGTCGAGGTAGCGGGTATGGATGTTCAGCGTGGTGGCCTGGCGGTGCATGGCCTCGGTCACGTGAGGGTTGCAGTGACCGACACAGGGCACGTTGTTGTAGACGTCGAGGTAGCGACGACCGTCGACGTCGAACAGCCAGACACCTTCGCCACGCACCAGGTGCAAGGGTTTGTCGTAGAACAGCGGTGAGGCGCTGCCCAGTACGCGATGGCGGCGTTGCAGCAGAGTGTCTTCAGGCATGGTCCGGAACCTCGAGGGCGGTGGTGCGACGGTTGCGCACCAGGTAGTTGAAAATGCACAGGCTGAAGGTCACGGCGAGGGCGATCAGCATCAGCAGGTCGAGCTGGAAGCAGGCGGCGATCACCACCAGCGTCAGGGCCAGGCCCAGCCAGGCAACCAGTTTGCCGCCGGGCAAGGTGAAGGGCCGTGGCAGGTCAGGCTGGCGGGTCTTGATGCGCAGGTACGCGGCGAAGATGAACAGGTAGCCAACGTTGAGCAGCAACACGACCGCGAGCATCACCGTGGCCGGGTCCACTTCGGACAGCGGCAGGCCGATGGCGCCGATCAGCAACAGCGCCGGCCAGGGCGTACCGCGTTTGCCGGTCTTGCCCAGCCATTGCGGGAACAGGCCGTCGCGGGCCATGGCGAACAACTGCCGGGACGCGGCGTACACCAGTGAAAAGAAGGTAGCGATCAGGCCGAACACCGCGCCGCAGCCAATCACCTTGGCCAGCCACGAACCGTCACCGAAGGCGCTGTTGCCGGACATCGCGGCGTACAGCGGATCACCTGCCGAACCGACCAGCTCGACGCCACCGGCACCGGGTGCGCAAACCAGCACCACCAGCGCCGTCACCAGCAAGGTGCTGATCGCCGCCAGAATGCCCCGCGGCATGGTACGACCGGGGTTGTGCGCTTCTTCGGCTGCCGAACCGGTTTGCTCGACCGTGATGAACAACCAGATCGCGAAGGGTACGCAGGCGAAGATGCCGCCGAGGCTGACCGGGGTGACGACGTTGGCGGGCAGTTTCAGCAAGTTGGCCAGTTCGACATGGGGCGCCATGGCCACGCCAAAGGTGAGCAGGGCGACCACGGCGATGATGCCGGCGATGAAGGTCAGGCCCATGGCCTCACCGACGCCGCGCATGTGGATGCCGATGATCACCGCGAACAGGGCGGTCTTCACCGGCCAGCCACCGAGACCGAAAATCGATTCGGTGTAGGCGCAAATGAACGTCGCTGCCGCACCGGTGCCGATGGTCAGCGCCAAGGCGCAGGCGACACCGACCAGATAGCCCACGAACGGCCCGAAGGCACTTTGCGCATACACGAATACGCCGCCAGCGCTGGGCAACGCCGTGGACAGTTCCGCCACGCACAAGGCCAGGCCGCCACAGAGCAGGGCCATCAACAACGTGGCGATCAGCATGTTCAGCCAGCCACCGGCCACCAGCCCGAAGTTCCAGCCGGAAAACTGCCCGGCCACCACCAACGCAATTCCGAGGCCGGCAATCTTTGGCCAGCCCAGCGCACTTTTCTTGAGCACAGAAATCTCCCGCGACCCGAAGGCCGATTTATTGTTTTAGTGAGATGTGGAGGGGTTCAGCGTTGCATTGCAGGGCACGTTGGAGCGGATTGCCCCAGAGGTCGGCTTCGATACTACGCCGGGGGTGCGGCGCGGCAGGTGTGCGTGTGTGCCATGTGGTTGGTTGTGGGTGCCAGATGTGGGCCTGCTCGCGAAGGCGGGGTGTCAGGCGACGGTGATGTTGGCTGTGCCGGCCTCTTCGCGGGCAAGCCCGCTCCTACAGGGATCTCTGGTAAACACAAGATTTGTGCATGGCAGAGATCCAGATGTGGGAGCGGGCTTGCTCGCGAAGGCGGGGTGTCAGGCGACGGTGATGTTGGCTGTGCTGGCCTCATCGCGAGCAGGCTCGCTCCCACAGGGGATCTGTGGTGCACCTGGAAATTGTGTGCGGCAGAAAATCCAAATGTGGGAGCGGGCTTGCCCGCGAAAGCGGTGTGTCAGTCAATATTGATGTTGGAAGTGCTGGCCTCTTCGCGGGCAAGCCCGCTCCCACAGGGATCTCCGGTTAACACAAGATTTGTGTATGGCAGAAATCCAAATGTGGGAGCGGGCTTGCTCGCGAAGGCGGTGTGTCAGTCAATATTGATGTTGGAAGTGCCGGCCTCTTCGCGGGCAAGCCCGCTCCCACAGGGTTCTGCGGTGAGCGCAAAATTTGCGTACACCACAAATCACTGTGGGAGCGGGCTTGCCCGCGATGGCTGCGTATCAGGCAACCCAAACCTCAGATCCGAAAACTCCCCACCAACTGATTCAACCGCCCGGCCTGCTGCTCCAGCTCGGTACAAGCGCGCAACGTCGATTGCAAATTCTCCACCCCTTGCTGGTTCAGGCTGTTGATCCGGGTGATGTCGACATTCAAGGCCTCGACCACCGCCGTCTGTTCTTCCGTGGCGGCGGCGACGGACTGGTTGACGTTGTCGATCTCGCCGATGCGCTGGGTCACGCTACCGAGGCGGGAGCCGGCGAGGTTGGCGATGGTGACGCTTTCTTCGCTGTGGCGCTGGCTCTCGGTCATGGTGGTGACCGATTCGCGTGCGCCCACTTGCAGCTCTTCGATCATCTGCTGGATCTCCAGCGCCGAGGCCTGGGTGCGTCCGGCCAGGCTGCGCACTTCGTCCGCCACTACCGCGAAACCACGGCCCGCTTCACCGGCCCGCGCTGCTTCAATGGCCGCGTTGAGCGCCAGCAGGTTGGTCTGCTGGGAGATGCCCTTGATCACTTCGAGGATCTGCCCGATGTTCACGGTCTTGTCGTTGAGCACTTCGATGTTGGCGCACGAGGCACTGATCTTGCCCGACAGTTCGTTCATCACCTCTATCGTGCGCTGCACCACCTGGCGTCCGTCCTCGGCCTGTTGCCGGGCGCTGGACGCCTGATGCGAGGCATCGCTGGCGTTGTGGGCGATCTCCTGGGCGGCCGCGCCCAACTGGTTGATCGCCGCCGCCACGCTGCTGGTGCGGGTGGATTGATCGTCGAAATTGCTCAGCGAAGCGTTCGATGCATTCAGCACGCGCCGCGCCCCTTCATTGACACCGAGGGCTGCCGAGGATACCTCGCGCATCGACTGGTGGATGCGTTCGACAAACCGGTTGAAGGCGATCGCCAGTTGACCGATTTCATCCCGCGATTGCACCTGCAGGCGCCGGGTCAGGTCGCCTTCGCCGAGGGAGATATCCTCCATCACGCGGGTCAGCACTTGCAGTGGCCGGGTAATGCGCCGCGCCGTGTACCCGATCAACAGCAGGCCGAGCAGGGCCGAACCACCACCGAGGAGCAACTCCAGCGCGGTGCTTTGCACGCCTTGGGCGTCGAGTTCCTTTTGCAAGGTGGTCACCGGTGCCAGCAAAACCTCTTGCGGCACGCCGACCAGCACGCCCCACGGTGCGGCGCCGGCAATCGGAGACAGCGGCTCAAGCACCTCGATCTGCCGGGCATCGACAAACACTTTGGGTTTGCCCTGGTGCAAGGCGTCCATCACCTCGGCGCTGTCCATCGGTTGGCCGAGACGGCTGGCATCCTGGCTGTTGGCGGAGATCACCCCGCGCGGGCTGACGATGCTGATCTGACCGTTGCCCTCGAACAACTCACGGGCGCTGGCCTGGCTGTTCTGTTGCAGGGCGGCGAGGTTGATGTCGAGCCCGACCACGGCGATCACCTTGCCGTTTTCCAGCAACGGGAAGGCCACGCTGGTCACCAGTTTGCGGCTGCCGGACGCCTCGTCGAAATAGGGCTCGAGCACACAGGCCTGACGGGTGTCGCGGGCGCAGGTATAAAAGGCGTTGTAGGGTGCGCCGCTGGGCCCCGGCTCGGTGTTGGCGAGCAGGCCTTCGTCGCCGATCACCGCTTGCAGTTCGCCGGGTTTGCTCTGCACCCAATACAGGGCGAAGCGCCCGGTTTCGTTGCTGCCAATGTCCGCCTGGTGGGCGAAAGCGGCGTCGTCGCCGTCGAGTCCACCGGGTTCGAAAATGACATAAAGCCCGAGCAGGTCGGGCTTGTCGATCAGGGCCTGGTGAAGCTGGGTGCTCAGCTCCCGGCGCAGTTGCTGGCGGGTCAGGCTGCCCTGTTGTTGCAGCTGTCGCAGGTACAACAGGTAGCGCGATAACCCCTGGCCATATTCGTGGGTCTGCATGAAGGTGCGTTGCACTTGCATGGCCTGCACTTTGCCCAGGGCCTGCATGTGTTCCCTGGCCGCATTGGCGAGCATGTCACCGCTGGCTTGCGCCACCTGCTGGCTGCTCTTGTGGGTCTGATAGAGCGACAACCCCATCAACAAGCCGACGACCAGCAGCAGGCAGAGCCCGGCGAGGAGGGCGATCTTGCTTTGGATCGTCAGGAGTTTCTTGTGCATTGGAAATACCTTTTTCCACGTGGGCAATGACGCCGCCATTGCCCACGACCGAGGTTAGAAACCGGTGACGAACAGCAGTTGGGCGTAGACGTTCCGGTCGTTGTTGCCCAGTTGCGTGCCGCCGTTTTCGGCGCTCTTGTCCGGCTGGAAGATGCCCACCAGCGGCATCACGGTCAGGTGGTCGTTGACGTGCCATTCGGCATACAGGTCGACTTCGTGGCCGTCGGTATTGCCCAGGCTGCGGTCGATGGTGTCGAAGTTGAAGTACAGCGCGCCCAGGTTCAGGTTTTCCAGCGGCGAGACTTTCAGCCCGACGTTCTGAATCCGCGAGTTGCTGTTGAATGGCCCGGCGTAGTTGCCCGCCACTTCACCCTGGAACCAGGTGCCATAACCACGGCTCATGCCGTAGAACAAAGTGTCGTAGCCTTCCGAGAAACGGCTGTAGCGGTAGCTGACGTTCGGGGTCCAGGTCGCGTCGGAGAAGGTCCAGCCCGCTTCCAGGTACCAGGCGTCTTCGGTGGCGGCGTGGGGTTTGTCCTGCTTGGCGTATTCGCCGGACAAAAACAGGTCCTTCACTCCGGCATTGCCCGCTGCGCGCACGCTGTAGGTCTTCATGCCGTCGCGTTCGAGCTGGATCGGCGAGGCGTACTGCTCGTCGATGTCGGTGGTCTTGATGTAGGTCAGGCCCACCGTGCCGGCCTCGGCCACGTGCTCCAGGGTGCCGACGTACATTTCGGTCTTGGCCTGGGCGCGGTTGTCGGACTTGAGCCACATTAGGTCGCTGCGCCAGCCTTCCTTGCCGCCCAGACGCAATACGGCGGTTTCGTCGAAGGCTTTGCGAGCGGCCAGGTAGTAGGCGCCGCCACGGTTGAACTCGCCGTCAGCCAGGCCCTTGCCCATGTTCAGGGCGTCGCCGTCGATCAGGAAGCCATCGCCGACCACGATGTTCTGGCGGCCGAAGGACAGGTCGACGCCGTCACTGCCCAAGGCGCTGAACAGATCGGCCGAACGCCAGCCGAGGTAGGCGTCTTCGAACTTGGTGGTGCGTTCTGAGCCATCGCTGAAACCGGCGGCATCGCCGTCGCCCCAGGTGCCGGAGCTGAGCAGGTTGCCCGCGCCGTAAGCCGTGCCCGCACCGCCCAGGCCCTTGTCGAAACTCAAACCGTATTTGATGTAGCCCTCGCGCCACGACGAGGAACCTTCGTCGAGGCGGCCGGACAGGGCGTAGTTTTCCTGGCTGTGGAAAATGCCGAACGCGGCTTCGAGGGTGGCGTTCAGATGGCTGTCATCATCGGCGTACAGCTCATAGGCATTGGCCTGGCCGGCGCTGATCATCAGCGCGAGCGTCGAGAGACGAAGCAAGGGGGACTTGAGCATGGTGTGGCATCCGTTCTTGTTCTTGAGCGCAGGTTTGCGGTCTGCCCGGATACTAAGTCGCGGCTTTCGTTCGACCTTTTCCCTGTTTGCCAATTAGTTGGTTGTGCATGCCAGATTGTCCGGTTTGGCAGCCCCGCCAACATAACTGGCACGCAGGGCAAAACCTGCCGGCCGGCGACCACCGACAATCCCCACCAAGCTGCCGAAGCACCCTGGCCTCGGCATTTTTTGGTGTTGGCGTTCGCCTGCCGGCGAGCGCGTGGATTTTCAAGGGCGTTTTCCTATGTTCACTTCGCTGCGTTTGCCCCTCATCGGCTTGCTGTCCTTCACCCTGGTTCAGGCGGTGTCTGCCGCCGAGTGCGCCACGGATACCCAGCGTGGTGCCGCAGTGTTTGCCACTGAGTGCAGCGTCTGCCACGCGGTGACCCAGGGTACGACCGGGATGATGGGGCCGAATCTTTTCGGCGTGTACGGGCGCAAGTCCGGCTCGCTGCCGGGCTTCAGCTACTCCCAGGCCATGCGCGACAAAGACGTCAGCTGGCAAGCCGAGAACATCACGCAATTGATCACCCAGCCCCAGGCCTACGTGCCGGGCACCTACATGCCGTACATGGGCCTGGCGTCCGCCGACGACCGTCGTGCGGTCGCGTGCTTCCTCAAAGAACAACACTGATCAGTCGAATTTGCGCCTGACAACCACCAACCCCTGTAGGAGCTGGCTTGCCAGCGAAGACGGCCTTGAGTCGGCTCCTGCACCTGAATGAAAGGTGAATTATGAGCAACGTTGAAATCCTGCCCCAGGTGGCTGCATTCCTCGAACGTCGTCACGGCTGCTTCATTGACGGCCAGTGGGTGTTTGCCGAGGGCGACAGCATCGCCGTGGTCAACCCGGCCACCGGGCAAACCCTGTGCGAAACCCTGGATGCGCCGCTGGAGATCGTCGAGCGCGCCGTACAGTCGTCGCACAAGGCGTTCAAATCCGGCGTGTGGTCAAGCCTGCGCCCGGCCGACCGTGAGCGCATCCTGCTGAACTTCACCCGCCTGGTCGAAGAACACGCCGAAGAACTGGCCCAGCTGGAAACCCTGAGCCAGGGCAAGTCGATCAACATGGCCCGCGCGCTGGACCTGAACGCCACCGTGGAATTCATGCGCTACATGTCCGGCTGGGCGACCAAGATCGAAGGGCAGACCTTCGACGTGTCGATTCCGTTGCCACCGGGTGCCAAATTCACTGCGTTCACCAAGCGTGAGCCGGTGGGCGTGGTGGTCGGCATCGTGCCGTGGAACTTCCCCCTGCTGATCGCCGCCTGGAAGCTGATGCCCGCCCTGGCCACTGGTTGCACGGTGATCATCAAGCCGGCGATGGAAACCCCGTTGACCGCCATGCGCCTGGCCGAGCTGGCGCTGGAAGCGGGCATCCCGGCTGGCGTGTTCAACGTGGTCACCGGTGGCGGTGCCTCGGTCGGTGGTGTGCTGACCTCGCATCCACGGGTGAGCAAGGTGTCGTTCACCGGTTCCACCGCCGTGGGTAAGAGCGTCGGCGTGGCGTGCATGGAAAACATGACGCGCTTCTCCCTGGAACTGGGCGGCAAGAACCCGATGATCGTGCTCGCCGATGCCGACATCGAAAAAGCCGTGCAAGGCGCGATCCTCGGTGGCTTGCTGAACAACGGCCAGGTCTGCGCCGCGGCATCGCGCTTCTATGTGCACCGCTCGATCCACGACAAATTCGTCGAGGCCCTGGCCGCCGCCGTCTCGGCAATGCCGATTGGCGCGGGCATGAACGGCGACGCGGCGATCAACCCGCTGGTGTCGCGCAAGCAACAACAAAGCGTGCTCAAGCACATCGAACTGGCTCGACAGGAAGGTGCGCGGGTGGTCACTGGCGGTGAGTTGCTGGAGGGCGACGGCTTCTTCGTACAGCCGACCATTCTGGCGGACATCGACCACAGCATGGCCGTGGCCCGCGAAGAAGTGTTCGGCCCGGTGCTGGGCGTGATGCCGTTCGACGACGAAGACGCCGTGATCGAACTGGCCAACGACAACCGCTACGGCCTGGCCGCGAGCCTGTGGACCAACGACCTGGGCAAAGCCATGAACCTGGTGCCACGCATCGAAGCCGGTACGGTATGGGTCAATGCCCATGTGTTGCTCGACCCGGCAATGCCGTTTGGTGGCGTCAAGCAGTCGGGCATGGGCCGCGAGTTCGGTCGTGCGGTGATCGAGGCCTACACCGAGCTTAAGTCGGTGTGTATCGCGCATTGATCAACCTGTGGGAGCGACCTTGCTCGCGAAAAACGTCAGGTTAATGCGGTCTTGTAGGAGCCGGCTTGCCGGCGATGGGCTCAAGTGCGCCGCGTTTATCCAGTTCACACGCGTTATCGTTAACGACCATCGCTGGCAAGCCAGCTCCTACAGGAGACCGCGTCTGTAGGAGCCAGCCTGCTGGCGATGGACTCCAGTGCGCCGCGTTGATCCAGTTCACCCGCGTTATCGTTGACGACCATCGCTGGCAAGCCAGCTCCCACAAGAGCCGGCCGGCGATGGGCTCAAGTGCGCCGCGTTTATCCGGTTCACACGCGTTATCGTTAACGACTGATCAACCTGTAGCAGCGAGCTTGCTCGCGAAAAACGTCAAGATAATGCGGTCTGTCAGTTAGTTCGCGTTATCGTTGGCGACCATCGCGAGCAGGCTCGCTCCTACATCATGCTGCGGGTGGCGGTTTCGCCAGTTCAATGCCGGCGGCACCCAGTCGCTTGAGAATTTCAAACAGTAGCTCGCTCTTGATCGCCCCGACCGTGCGCGGGCTGCCGACGTAGCCGGTGATGGTCAAGGTGATGCCTTCCGGTTTCAACTGGCTGAAGCGCAAGAACGGCGCCGGTTTATCCAGAATGGATTCGTGCTCGGTGTAGCTGTCCATCAGCATGTTTTGCACCAGTTCCGGATCGATATCCAGCGGGAACATCAGCTCGAGTATCACCACGCCCTGGGCGCTGCCGCCGAGGGTGACGTTGCGCAGGTTCTGCGAAATCAGGTGCGAGTTGGGCACGATCATGATTGAGCGGTCGGCGAGTTGTATTTCCGTGGCCCGCACGTTGATCCGTCGTATGTCGCCTTCGACGCCACTGATGCTGATCAGGTCGCCGACCTTTACCGGGCGCTCGGTCAGCAGGATCAGGCCGGAGATGAAATTCTTCACGATCTCTTGCAGGCCGAAGCCGATGCCCACTGACAGGGCGCTGACGATCCAGGCCAGGTTGGTCCACTTGATCCCCAGCGACGACAGCGTGAGCAGCACGATCGACGCGTATCCGATGTTGGCGAACAGGGTGCTCAGCGAGGCGCACATGCCGGGGTCCATCTCGGTTTTCGGCAGGAACTCGCCGTCCAGCCAGCGGCGTAGCGTGCGAATCAGGTAGACACCGATCAACAGTGTCAGGAAGGCACGCATCAAGTTGTCCGGGACGATGTTCAGCTTGCGCAGCCCTTCGCCGCCGAGAATGGCCGCGGTGCTGGTGACCAGTTGCCCGAATGTCGTACCAATGCCGCCGACAAACAACGCAATGACGCCGACCAGCATCAGGATGGCGCGGCCCGCTCCTGAAAACACGGTGCATATCTGCTCCAGGCGTGGATTACCGATGCCCAGCAGCTGTTTGATCGCCTTGCCGGCTGGTTGCCTGGGTGAAAAAACCGATTCGCAGGTGTCCTGGTACACCTGCGTGAGCAGGTAGAACGCGGCGAAGACGATGAAAATCCACACCATTTCATAGGTGATGAACCGGGCCATCGTCACGTAGCCGATCGCCAGGGCGATCAGGGACACCACCACGGCAACGCCGGCAAGCGCATAAATCAGGCCGGCGGACGTGGTGACGCCTTCGGGAGTCTCTCCGGCAACGATCAGCGCCCGGCGGGTCTTGCTGACGCGCAACAGCAGCGCGCCGATCACCAGTGCCACGACCAGCGCCACGATTCCCCGGCCGAACAACACCACTTCGGCGCTCATGCCGGTGACGTTGCTCATCTGCACCAGTGTGACCAGCACCAGCAGCAGGCTTGCCAGCCGCCTGGGGTAGGGCTCTATCGCCAGCGCCACCGGATCGGCGATATCGGGCAGGCGCCATGAAGGATGTTTGGTCGACAGCAACGCGCGGCTCAACCCGGTGATCATCACGCAGGTATAGGCCAGCTTTTCCAGGTATTGCGCTAGGTCGGCCAGCAGCGGCGTGTAGGGCAGTTGCCGGGTCGCGGCAAAGTGCAGCAATTGCAGGGCGATGCCGGCGCTCAGCACCGTCGCCAGTACCGAGGCCAATGCCAGGGAGCTGCGCCGTAACCGGCCTTCGGGCATTCGATGAATGCACAGCCACGCCAGACCCCGACCGGCGAGTTTTCGCCCCAGGGTCCAGATGACCAGGGCCAGAGCCAGCAGGGAGGCCGTGATTGCGCGTTGACCGGGTTGCCAGGCCGCCTGGTGCGTGACCTTGAGTTGCTGGACGAGGGCGCTGAAACGTTGGCGGTCATCGAGCGGAAGATCGAACAATGGCGACCAGAACCTCGGGTTCAGGATGCTGTTGGTCTGCTGGGTCACCTCCGCCTCCAGCAGGCTGCGGCGAATACTGGCAATCTGGGTGATCAGCTCGGCGGCACTGACTTTCAGCGCAGCCAGGGTTTTGAGCTGGTTGTCGATCCTGTCTTTTTGCTCGCCGAGTGTGTCTCGTTGGGTGGTAATGGCAGACGTCACCTGGGCGTTCTCGTCGAGCGGCACTGGCCCCAGCACATTGAGTTGCGCCTGCAACTGCGCCTGTCCCGGCAGCAGCGATGTGGAGAGGCGTTCAATATTCTGAATCAGTGCCAGCACCAGGTCCTGCGAGCTTTCCAGCTGGGTGTAGGTGCTGGCCTGGGAAACCTGCTGCTTGAGGCTGTTCAGCTGGCTTTGCAACCCCAGCAATTCGCTGTCGGAGAGGCTGATGACCGGGGCGGTGGGGGCCGGAGCAAGGGTGTCGGCCATGGTCGCCGCCGACAGCCATCCCGGGGTCGCCACCAGCAGTGCGAAGGCGACGTAAATCATTGACTTCCATACATTGAACATCGGCGTGCTCGACGGGTTGTTAGTCACTTAGCCAATGAGGTTAGGTCATGACACGCAGCCTTGAGCGATGTTTTGTCGAAAGTGTCCGGCCGTTTTTCGCCCGGGCGCTACTCATGCTGTTGCCGCGCCGGGAAAAACAGTTCGAAGCAGGTGATGCCGTCGGCACTGCTGACATGGCAGGCGCCGTTGTGCAGTTGCATGATCGTCGCCACGATCGACAGGCCCAGGCCATTGGACTGGGCCGAGCGTTCGCGGGATTCATCGACCCGGTAGAAGCGTTCGAACAGCCGTGGCAGATGCTGCGCCGGGATGGTCTGGCCGTGGTTGCGCACTTGCACCTGGATGCCGTCGGCGGTCGGGTTGGCGTGAATGCACAGCTCGGAATGCGGCGCGCCGTACTTGATGGCGTTGGCGCACAGGTTGGCCAGGGCACGACGCAGCAACATGGGCTCGGCCCAGATCAAGCCGCTGCCGTGGGCATTGATGCAGATGCCAACGTCGGTCGCCGGGCCTTCGAAATAGTCGGCCATGCGTTGCATTTCGTCGGCGGCATCCAGTTCCTGACGCTGGCGCAAGGCGCTGCGCGGATCGGTGCGGGCCAGGAACAGCATGTTGTCGAGCATGCGCGCCAGGCGCTCGAGCTCTTCGACATTGGAGGCCAGCAACTGCTGATAGGCGTCGGTGCTGCGGTTCTGCTGCAAGGCCACCTGGGTTTCGCCGAGCAGGTTGTTGATCGGCGTGCGCAGTTCGTGGGCCATGTCGGTCGATACCTGACCCAATTGCACAAAGCCTTTGTCCAGGCGGTCGAGCATGGCGTTGAAGGCGTCGATCATCGGCAGCAGTTCCAGCGGCGCGCCCTGGCTGTCGAGGCGCTCGTTGAGGTTGCCGACGTCGATGCTCTGGGTGTGGCGGGCCAGGCGCCGCACCGGCAACAGGCCGCGATGCACCAGCACATAACCGGACAACGCCAGCAGAATCGCGGCCACGGTGGCGAACAGGTAGACGTTGAGCCGGTAATCGGCGAGCACGGCGGTGCGTTCGGTCATCAGGCGCCCGGTCACCACTTGCAGGCTGCCCAGGTCGCCGGAGTCGATGGTCGCCGCCAGGGCGGAAAACGGCACGCCGTTGACGTTGGGCAAATGCTGCACGTCGTCCAGGGTCAGTCGATGGTCCATCGCCACCGGGGTCAGCACCGGCATTGTCAGGTTGCCCGGGTTGACCACCAGCAACGGCGGTTGCCCCGGGGTGCCGATGGTCAACAAGGCCTCGCGGTTGCCCATCATGTTCTGGAACAGCGCGGGTTTGGCCTTGATCAGGTCCAGGGTGTTGCTGTCGTTGAGGAAGGTGCGCAACTGGTCGATGCGTGTGATCAGGGCAATATCGTCGCGATGGATCAACTCGCGTTCCAGGTCGCGGTACAGCGCGACACCGAGCAGCGCCAGCGAGACAAACGCCAGCAGGGCGAACACCAGCGCCAGGCGCAGCGTCAGGGAGTGGCTGAGACGGGAGGCGGATCGCAGCGGCGTCATGGCATTCATGGGGGCATTCAAGGTTGAGTGTCGAAGCGATAGCCGATGCCGCGCACGCTGTGGATCAGCTTGAGCTGGAACGGGTCGTCGATTTTCAGGCGCAGGCGGCGCACCGCGACATCGACGACATTGGTGTCGCTGTCGAAATTCATGTCCCAGACCCGCGAGGCGATCATCGAGCGTGACAGCACTTCGCCCTGATGCGTGGCGAACAGGTGCAGCAGGGCAAACTCCTTGTTGGTCAGGGTGATGCGGTTGCCGGCGCGGCTGACGCGACGCTTGAGCACGTCGATCTGCAGGTCGTCGACGTGCAGGTGTTCGTCTTCCCGGGTAGGGCCGCGGCGGGTCAGGGTGCGCAGGCGCGCCACCAGTTCGGCGAAGGAAAAGGGTTTGATCAGGTAATCGTCGGCGCCCAGTTCGAGGCCTTTGATGCGGTCGGCGATGTCATCCCGGGCGGTGAGGAACAGCACCGGTGTGTCGGCTTCCTTGCGCAGGCGGCGCAGGACTTCCCAGCCATCCATCTTCGGCATCATGACGTCCAGCACGATCACATCGAAGTCGTGTTCCAGGGCCAGGTGCAGGCCATCGACGCCGTCGCGCGCCAGGTTCACGGTGTATCCGAGTTCCTGCAGGCCGTTGAGCAGGTAATTGCCGGCCTTGGGTTCGTCTTCGACTACGAGGATGTTCATGGAAAACCTGCCTGGTTCGGTCGGGCTACGGGGGCGCATCAGTGGCGCAAGTGTAGCCCGATCGGCGGTGGTGGCAGGCATCGGGTCAGTTCTCGCCAAGGCAGTTCACCCCCTGAACCTGATAGTCCAGTTGATGCTCGCGGCCCTGGTGGTCGAGGTAGTTGAACTGCGCGGGCACGACGCCGCACTTGCCGTTGAGGTCGGTCATGGACAGCACTTTGGCCACTTCCACCGGGACATAGAAGCCGTCCTGGTCGTGGATGATTGGCGAGGTGGATTGGGTGG
This sequence comes from Pseudomonas sp. AP3_22 TE3818, assembly GCF_053628995.1. Taxonomy (NCBI): domain Bacteria; kingdom Pseudomonadati; phylum Pseudomonadota; class Gammaproteobacteria; order Pseudomonadales; family Pseudomonadaceae; genus Pseudomonas; species Pseudomonas sp. AP3_22 TE3818. The sequence continues at coordinate 2,701,383 of NZ_JBRJHL010000001.1, forward strand.
CGGCGAACGCCGAGCCGGTGGCGAGCAGGGCGGCAAAACCCGCGATTAACAGTTTCATCACAAGTCTCTCTTTTCAGGGTTGAGGGGGGGCTGCCGGTGATTTGCCTGACAGTGAGTTCAGGCTAACGGTGTGATCCGGACAGCTGACCAACAACTCGATTACAAAGTTGTAATGAATGGATGGCCGGAGCACCCAGGTCCCTGTGGGAGCGGGCTTGCTCGCGAAGGCGGTGTGTCAGCCAGCATCAATGTTGGATGTGATGGCCTCTTCGCGAGCAAGCCCGCTCCCACAGGGGGGGCGCCATAAAACAGATCAACCCGCGGATCCATGGCCTAAGCTTGTTCGCAGGCCCCTGTTCATCGAACACCTCGATGGGCCAGCGGCACCTATAAAAACAATGCAATCAGGAGATGCCCATGTCCGCTTTGATCCGTCGTTTCAGTCGCTGCATGGCCGCCGGTTTGACCGCTGCCGTGCTTGTCGCACCCGCCTTCGCGCTCGATACCGTGAAATTCATGGCCCCGGGCTCGGTGGGCGGTGGTTATGACCAGACTGCCCGTGTGCTGGGCAAGGCCATGGTCGAAGCCAATACGGCCAAGGCCGTGACCTTCGAGAACAAGGGCGGGGCGGGCGGGACCCTGGGGCTGGCGCAATTTGCCAACAGCACCAAGGGCGATCCGAATGCGTTGCTGGTGGTCGGCGCGATCATGGTCGCGGGCATCGAGCAGAACAAATCGCAGATCAGCCTGAAGGATGTGACGCCCATTGCCCGGTTGTTCACCGAGTACAACGTGATCGCCGTGCGCAAGGAATCGGAATTCAAGACCCTCGATGACCTGATCAAGGCCTTCAAGGACAAGCCGACGAGCATCACCTGGGGCGGCGGCTCCAAGGGCTCGGTGGATCACATCGGCATTGCCGAGCTGGCGGGCAAGCTGGACGTGCCGGTCAACAAGGTGAACTACGTGGCGTTTGGTGGCGGCGGCGAGGTGGTCGCCCAGGCGCTGGGCGGCCAGCTCAAGGTGATCACCGGCGGTTTCGCCGAGCTCGGCCAGTACATCAAGACCGGCCAGTTCCGTGTCCTGGCCATCGGCGCACCGGAGCGCGTTCCCGGTATTGACGCACCGACCCTCAAAGAGAGCGGCTATGACGTGACCATCGGCAACTGGCGCGGCGTTTACGGTGCGGCGGGCCTCACCCCGGAACAGCGTAAAGAGGTGATCGACGCTGTCGTGGCCGCCACCAAGAGCAAGGTCTGGCAGGACAATCTCCAGACCAACGCCTGGACGCCCAGCGTGTTGACCGGCGATGAGTTCGGCAAGTTCGTCGACGAAGAACACGTGCGGTTGCACGCCATGCTGGTCAAGGTCGGGCTGCTTTGAGATGACCACACTGCGCGCAGTGGTGCCGACGCAATTGGCGGTCGGCCTCGGCCTGATCGCCATCAGCGCCGTCTTGGCGATGGGGGCCTACCGGTTTCCACCGGAAATGGGATTCGTCATCCTCCCGGCCTACGTTTACCCCTATGTGGTGGCGGCGTTTCTCGGCGGTGTGGGCCTGTTGCTGAGCTATCAGGCGCTCAGCGGCGGTTTTCGCGAGCTGGATAACGACGACACGGGCACGGTGCCCGGTGGAAAAACCGGCGCCGCCTGGGTGACCGCCGGGCTTGTCGGGGTGGCGCTGCTGATCAACCTCATCGGTTTTGTGCTGGCCGCCGGGTTGTTGTTCGCCTGTTCGGCGCGGGGTTTTGGCAGCCGTCATCCGCTGCGGGACCTGGCCATCGGCATTGCCCTGACCCTGCCGATCTACTGGCTGTTCAACGCCGGGCTGGGGGTTTCCCTGCCATCGCTGATCAACATCTGGCTTTGAAAGGAGATCGACACCGTGGACATTCTTTCAAGCCTGGCGATGGGTTTTGCCGCGGCACTGACCCCGATCAACCTGATGTGGGGGTTCATCGGCTGCCTGCTCGGCACCGCCATCGGCGTGTTGCCGGGGATCGGTCCGGCGCTGACGGTGGCCCTGCTGTTGCCGATCACCGCCAAGGTCGACCCCACGGGCGCGCTGATCATGTTCGCCGGTATCTACTACGGTGCGCAGTTCGGCGGTTCCACCACCTCGATCCTGCTCAACACCCCGGGTGAATCGTCCTCCATGGTCACGGCCCTGGAGGGCAACCTGATGGCGCGCAACGGCCGCGCCGGCCCTGCGCTGGCAACGGCGGCGATAGGCTCCTTCGTCGCCGGTACCATCGCCACGGTGTTGCTGACGCTGTTTGCTCCGGTTGTGGCCAGGCTGGCGCTGAATTTCGGCCCGACCGAATATTTCGCGATCCTGGTGCTGTCGTTCACCACCGTGTCGGCGGTGCTCGGCGCCTCGATGCTGCGAGGGTTTGCTTCGCTGGGTGTCGGGCTGACCATCGGTTTGATCGGCCTGGACTCGACCTCGGGCATTGCCCGCTACACCCTGGGCGTTCCCGAACTGGTGGACGGTATCGAGGTGGTGCTGGTGGCGGTCGGCTTGTTCGCCGTGGGCGAGGCCTTGTACAGCTTGCTCTATCAAAAGGAATCGAACGAAGGGCGGCATCGCCTGACCTCGTTGTGGATGACCCGTGCCGACTGGAAGCGTTCGGTGCCCGCGTGGCTTCGCGGCACGCTGATCGGCTTTCCGTTTGGTTCGATTCCGGCCGGCGGCGCGGAGATTCCGACCTTTTTGTCCTATTCCACCGAGCGCAAGCTCAGCAAGTACCCCAAGGAGTTTTCCGCCAACAAGGGCGAGGGCGCTATCGAAGGCGTCGCCGGCCCCGAAGCGGCCAACAATGCCAGCGCGACCGGGTCCCTGGTGCCGTTGCTGACCCTGGGCATCCCGACGTCGGCCACCGCGGCGATCCTCCTGGCCGCGTTCCAGAACTACAACCTGCAACCGGGGCCGATGCTGTTCGAAACCTCCGCCGACCTGGTCTGGACGCTGGTGGCCTCGCTGTACATCGGCAACGTCATCCTGCTGGTGTTGAACCTGCCGCTGGTGGGGCTGTGGGTCAAACTGCTGCAGATCCCCCGGCCATACCTGAATGCCGGCATCCTGGTATTCGCCACGATCGGCGTGTATGGCATGCGCCACTCATCCTTCGACCTGCTGCTGATGTTGGCGATTGGCTGGGGCGGGGTGCTGATGCGGCGATTCGACTTCCCCGTCGCCCCGGTGATCGTTGGCATGCTGCTGGGGCCGATGGCCGAGAAACAACTGCGCAATGCCTTGTCCATCGGCCAGGGCGACTGGACGGTGTTCGTCACGCAACCGATCTCGGCGTTCTTTCTCGCCCTGACGCTGCTGGTGCTGGTGGTGCCTCATGTGTTGCATAAACGCGGCATCAAGTTGCATGAGGATGATTGAGCAATCCCTGTGGGAGCGGTGTGTCAGTGAAATAATTTTCAACTGACCCGACGCCTTCGCGGGCAAGCCCGCTCCCACAGTGATTTCGGTCGTTCACGAATACGGCGTACACGCACTAACCCTGTGGGAGCGGGCTTGCCCGCGAAGGCGGTGTATCAGTCGACATTGAAGGCGGTCATGCAGTGGTTTGTGCGGCAAACCACTGCATGACCGGCGCGCACGCAGGATGCGATGCCGCCGAGGGTTGCAGGCACAACGAGTAAATCCCCCGGGTCTTCAAGGGCTCACCAAACGGAATCACCAGTTCGCCGCGCTGGATCGACTCGCCTGCCAAGGTCATGTCGGTCATCGCTACGCCCAGCCCCCGGGCGGCGGCATCGAGTGCCAGTTCGTCGAGGTTGAAGGGGATATGCCGATAGTCCTGCAACGCCTTGCCGCCATGGGCTGATAACCATACCTGCCAGTCATGTTGATCGGAGGAGCGGTGCAGCAACGCGAACCCCGACAGATCTTCCAGCGAAGCCAATGGCCGGGTCGGGGTGCCCAGCCCAGGCGCGCACACCGGCACCAGGGCTTCCTCGAACAGCGTCAGGCAATCGGGCGCCGTGGACGGCTCAGGCAGATAGAGAATGTAGGCGTCGCTGTCACTGGCCGGTTCCACGACTTCGGTGGCCACGGTTTCGATTGCCAGGGAGACGTCCGGGTGATGCCGGTAGAAATCGTTCAGTTTGGGTAGCAGCCAGCGCACCGCCAGTGACACGTGCATGCGAATGCGGAACGGTCGTTGTCTGGGCGCGAGCCGGTCTTCGAGCGACCTTAATTGCTCAAGGATGGTGCGAGCGCTGGCCAACACCTGGTCGCCTTCCGGGGTCAGTTGCAGGCTGCGGCTGCTGCGCACGAACAACGCGACACCGAAGTGGCTCTCCAGTTGCTGGATCTGTCGGCTCACGGCGCTTTGGGTCAGGCAGAGCTTTTGCGCCGCCTGGGTGAAGCTGCCTGACCCGGCGACCTCGACCAGGGCCTGCAAGCCCTGCAGCGAGGGCACGTGGCGTACTTTATCCATGCGTTTTCGGAATGCCTCGATGATTTAATAACGTTGGTTGTCTGCGTTATCAGCCTTTAGATTCTAGTCATAGACACCGTTGACGAAAACCATTTATGCGAATCCTGCATAACATGCTGATCGAGACGGTTCGCAGAACAAGAACCTGAGGTGACGCATGGAAAATATCTGTGGCTGGATTGCGCAAGCGGGGAGTTCTCCGTTGCGCGATTCGCTCAAAGGCACGCAGCACGCCGACTGGCTGGTGATCGGCGCCGGCATTACCGGCCTCAGTGCGGCGCACGCTCTGGCGCACATGCACCCCCAGGCACGCATTGTGGTCGTTGACCGCCAGCGGGCTGCGCAGGGGGCGTCGGCGCGTAATTCCGGGTTTGTGGTGGCCCACGAACATCCCGGCGCCGGCGAGCTGTCGGGTAGCGCAGGGTTCGCCGGCTATCAAGTGGATACGGCGATCGGCCGCGCCGCCGCCGATGAAGTGCGCAAGCAGATCGCCCGGCTGGGCATCGAATGCGACTTCAGGGAATCGGGCTATTTCTTTGCCGTCAGCGATCCACGCAAGCTGACCCAGGTCGAGGCCAAGTTGCAGACCTTGCGGGCCGTTGGCGCCAGTGCGCAGTTCCTGCAAGGCGAGCAACTGATCGAGAAACTCGGCACCCGCCACTACCGCGCCGGAATCTGGTGTGGCAATGGCAATGCGCTGCTGCAACCGGCCAAGTACGTCAAGGGCCTGCTCGATGCCTTGCCGCCGTCAGTGACGGTCCATGAGAACAGCGATATCGCAGGTCTTGAGCGCCTCGGCGACGGCCGGATCCGTGCCCGGGGCCAAGACGGCTGCGTTGAGGCCAAACAGGTGTTGGTCTGCCTGAACGCCTTCATTCCTCGTTCAGGGATCGACGACAGCGGCACCTTCGCGATGGAACTCAGCGCCAGCCTCACGCGACCCCTCAGCGATCAAGAGTTTCAAGCCCTGGGGGCGCAAGCGTCCTGGGGTGTGCTGTCGACCCGTCCGTTGGGCGCCACGGTGCGCCTGACGCCGGATCGCCGGGTGATGATCCGCAACACGGCGGAATACCGCTCCAGGGATTTGTCTTTGAGTGAGCTGTCGACCCGTCGCCAACACCACGTGCTGGGGTTGCAACGGCGTTTCCCGATGCTCGGCGAGCAGGACATCGAATACACCTGGACCGGTCATCTCAGCGCTTCGCGCTCCGGGCAACCGTACTTCGCGAAAGTCGAGGAGGGCGTGTTCGCCGTGGCCGGGTGCAACGGTTCCGGCGTGGCGCGGGGTACGTTGTGGGGGCGCTTGCTCGCGGAAATGGCCTCGGGCGGTGATTCACCGCTGCTGCAATCGGTCATCTCGCGGGCACAACCCGGCTGGCTGCCGCCCAAGCCGTTGCTCGACATCGGTGCCATGCTGCGTATGCGCGTGGAAACGGTCCGGGCCAGAAGCGAAGTCTGAACAACACGAACTTCACAACAAGAACAACAGCACTTCCCATCGAAGGTGATTCAACATGCGCGTCAATACGCTTTCCCTTGTGGCCCTGATCTCGACCTTTTCCGCTGTCGCCTACGCCGACGAAACCGTCAATATTTCCAACTGGAACGGTTACATCGCCGACGTCACCTTGCCCGACTTCACCAAGGCAACCGGGATCAAGGCGACCTACGACATCCACGACAGCAACGAAGTGCTGGAATCGAAACTGATGACCGGCAATACCGGTTATGACGTGGTCAGCCCGTCGAACCACTTCCTGTCGCGCCTGATCAAGGCCGGCGCGATCCAGAAACTCGACAGGAGCCAGTTGCCCAACTGGAAAAACCTCGACCCGGCGCTGATGAAGAAGCTTGAGGTCAACGACCCGGGCAACCAGTACGGCTTCCCTTACATGTGGGGCACGGCGGGCATCGGTTACAACGTCGAGAAGATCAAGGCGATCTTCGGCAGTACCGACGTTACCCGTTCCTGGAAGCTGTTCTTCGACGAGAACAACATCAAGAAGCTCAGCGAGTGCGGCGTGGCGATCATCGACAACCCGACGCAGATCCTGCCGATCACGCTCAACTACCTGGGGCTGCCGCCTCATAGCCACGAGCCGGCCGACTACAAGAAAGCCGAGCAGGCGCTGCTGAAGATCCGGCCTTACGTCCAGTATTTCCATGCGTCCAAGTACATCAGCGACCTGGCCAACGGCAACGTCTGCGCGGTGATCGGTTTCAACGGTGACATCGTGCAGGCGGCCGCCAGCGCCAGGGAAGCCAAGAACGGGATCGACATTGCCTACTCGATCCCGGACGAAGGTTCCACCTTGTGGCTGGACATGGTGGTCATGCCCAAGAGCGCGCCACACGAGAAGAACGGCTACGCCTACATGAACTACCTGCTGGAGCCGAAGGTGATTGCCAACATCAGCAACAGCATCCACTACGCCAACCCCAACAGCGCGGCGGATGCCTTCGTCGACCCGGCGGTGAAGCAAGACCTGGCGATCTACCCACCGAAAACCGTGATGGACAAGCTGTTCACCGTCGAGGACTTGCCCGCGGCCATCGCGCGCCTCAGCACACGCTTGTGGACCAAGCTGAAAACCAATACCTGACGGTGACGTCATGCGCACATCTGTCACTTGAGCAAAATCAGTGTGGGAGCGGGCTTGCTCGCGAAGGCGGAGTGTCAGACACCTAAGATGTCGACTGACACTCCGCTTTCGCGAGCAAGCCCGCTCCCACAAGTTGTTTCGGGCAGGAGTGAGGCTGGATCCATTCAGGCATCGATGGTCGGGAAGTCGATGTCGGTCAGTGCCGCGTTGTTCAGGTAGTTGGTCAACGTTTGCGAAGCCACATGGGCGATCACTTCGATGATCTTGCCGTCGTCGATACCGGCATTACGGGCAGCGGCAATCTGCTCGACGCTCAGGTGGCCACGGCTTTCGGTGACCTGGCGGGCGAGGGTGGCAATGGCGTTAAGCTCGCCATGTCGTGCGCTGAGGATCTCCTGCTTCGACAGTCCGGCCTTACCGGCGAACAGCGTGTGAGCGGCCAGGCAGTAGTCGCAGCCGTTGACTTGCGAAGTGGCGAGGGACACCGCTTCCTTTTCCGTGGCGCTCAGGGACGTCTTGCCCAGTGCGGCCGAGTTTTGCAGGTACGAGGCCAGCACGGCCGGTGCATGGGCGAGGACTTTGAAGACGTTGGGCAGAAAACCGATTTTCTTCTGCACGCCTTCCAGCAGGGGGCGGGTGGTGTCGGTGGCGTTTTCCAGGCTGATCGGGGCAATGCGGGTCATGGTGATACTCCGTGATGTAAGGCGCGGAATGCGCTGGGTACGGAGCTCATGTTAGGGAGAAGGTCTGGTGTATTGGATGCAAATCGTCGAGGATATGCGACAGATCGTCCAGAACTGCCGTCGGGAGCCTTGTCATGGATCGCTTGTCCACGTTGCTCACCCATTTCGGCGTCAATGCCGGCACTTTCCATAGCGGTATGTACTGCGGCACCGTCGCCTACGACGGCCAACAGGCCAGCGGTCATTTGCACCTGCTTCAGGCCGGCGAGTTGCTGCTCAAAATGGGCGACCAGCCGGACCTGCAACTGACCGAGCCGAGCCTGATCTTTTTTCCCCGGCCCTATCGACATCGTCTGTTTGCGTCTGAAGCATCCGGCACGCAACTGGTGTGTGCGACCCTGGATTTCGACGGCGGTGCGGGCAATGCCCTGGCGGCGGCGCTGCCGGATTACCTGGTGCTCAAGCTCGATGAAATCCCGACCCTGGCCGGGACCCTGGAATGGCTGTTCAAGGAGGCGTTCGACGGTACGTGCGGGCGTGAAGCGGTGATGGATCGCCTGTTCGAGCTGCTGGTGATTCTGTTGCTGCGGCACATCCTGAGCACCACGGGCCAGCAACCGGGCATGATGGCCGGCCTTGCCGATGCGCGCCTGGCGCGGCCCCTGAGCCTGATGCATCAAAGCCCGGCCAAGGCCTGGAGCGTGGCCGAACTCTCGGTCGCCGCCAATATGTCGCGGGCCAGTTTCGCCGAGCACTTTCGCCGGGTGGTCGGGCAGACGCCGGTGGATTACCTGGTGAGCTGGCGCATCAGCCTGGCGCAGAAGCGCCTGCGCGAGGGCCGGCCGATCGCGCTGATCGCCGAGGAAGTGGGTTATGAGAGCCCCTCGGCGCTGGCCCGGGCGTTCCGGCGCAAGACCGGGCTGAGCCCGCGGGAGTGGAGGGGCAACTGACCACCGCACTTTTCCTTTGTGGGAGAGAGCTCCCACAAAGGTTCCTACAGGTCCAGCGGATCCGATAATCCAGCTTCAGGACGCGTCCTACGCACATTTCGGAAGTCTCCTATTTCAACCCTTATCAGCTTCCAGAAAGCTGTCGAGCGCTTGAACGAGGGGGGACATGAGGCCCCCTCGTAACCCATCCAGAAGTCTCTGGGACTGGCGGATTTCTCTGCCTGATTTCCTCCGTAGAACAAGGAGCAGCACTCAACATGGTCAGTTTGCTTTCCCGACTTTTTGGACTTCACAACAACGGCAGGGAAACGCGATGGAATGGGCCGATCGCCCCGATCTCACCTGTGCCCGATACGGGGGCCATCCACGCCCCCGTGCCCCCTGAGCAAGACACCTGCGCATTACAACCCCTGAAAAACTGGTGCCATCCGTTCAAGAATAAACGCGATCCGCTGTCGCAGTTGACTCACATGGCCAAGGCCAACGCTGGTTACTATCCAATTGGCCGCAACGGGCTGTTTCACGGTGGGGTGCATTTCGACGGCGGTACTGCTGGCACTCTCGATCAATCCAGTGTGCACTGCCTGGCCGACGGTGAAGTGGTGGCCTACCGCATCGACACACAGTCACCGACCACGCGCTACTTCGTCGAAGAAGCGGTCGAGAAACCTTTTTCGCGCAACTTCGTGCTGGTTCGCCATCACCTTCAACCGCCGAAGATCGAAGGCAGCACGGACATTCCACCGAGCCTGACCTTTTACAGCCTCTACCTGCATTTGCAGGATTGGGGCAAGTACCAGCAGGACTCGACCATTGCACGCCCGGGATTCTGGCCGGTGCGTCCGACCTTTCGCGTCAAGCAGACGGCGAACGACGTTCTCCCCGGCCGGCCTGAGCAGCAGGGTCTGAAGGTGCTCAACAAATGGGATGGCCAGGTCATCGATTTTCTGCCGCGAGGCGCCGAGGTCACTATCAGCGGCACGGGGCAATTTCGCCAGTTGGAGAGCAGCCTGGGACCGGCCAAGCTGCTTAACCCCGATGGCTCGATCAAGGGCTATCTCTCTATCAAGGTGCTCCAAAACCCGGACCGTAATAAGACCCGCATTAAATCGTCGAAGAAGACAGTCAACGTCCGGGCTGAACCGTTGATTTCTGCTGATAACGTGATTTTCAACTTACCGGTTGAATCGGAGGTCACGGTCAGTGGCGAAGGCGAGTTTCGCAAGCTCGAACGCATCAACGAATATGTGCATTTTGACTCGCTGGAAAGTGCCATTGAACCGGTAGCGACAGATCAGGTAGTGGTGCTTGACCAGCCAGTCGCAATCAAGGCAGGTGACCTCATCGGCCATCTCGGCCTGTATCAGGATGGCGACGCGAATCAGCCGGAAAAAAAGCTGCACCTGGAAACCTTCAGTGGCGACGACGTCGAGGCGTTCATCGAAGCCAGTCGATTGTGGGCCAAGCGCCTGCCGGAAAAAGACAGAACCTGGCTGAAACTCGCCAAGGGCACCCCGGTGGTGCCGCCTGAAGGAAATACCACCGCTGCACTATTACAGGCGTCGAGTGCTTCCAGCCCGCACAGTGCCGCCGATTTGCTGGTCCCCAGGAAGGTGCTCGATGAGCTTCCGGCGGCTCAAAAAATCCAGGTGCCCGCGAGCCCGACGCGCAAAGCTCGTACCTGGTATCACCTGAAAAATTTGCTTCATGACGCCGACAACAATCTTCTCGATGGCTGGGTGTGTGACGAGTCCGGCGTAACGCCTTGGGTCAGTCCGTGGGCTTGGGAAGGCTACGACGTCATCATCGACTACAGCAGACCCAAACACTTGCTGGCCTCTTTTCTCAGCGCTGTCGACGGTTTCAGCGACGCGCAACGCGAGCGTTATCGCCCCATTGCCGAAAAAGACGACAAGGGCCCGATGAAAAGCCGGTTGTACGAGATCATCGATCGCAACCGCGACGGCAAGATGACGGCCACTGAACTGCAAGCTGCCCTTGAGCGACCGGCTCATGCACAGTCGATTTCGCAGATGATTCTTTACAAGGAAAGTGAGTGGTTTCAGCAGCCAAAAATATGGGACGCACTGGATGAGTTGCTCGGCCATAGCGGCTCGACGCCGCACTTGAATTGGCTGGCGGAGAAGCAGCGGATTGCACAGATAGGGTGGTGGAGGGAAGTGGCGGAGAAAGTTGGGTTGCCTTCGTGGGGGAGTGCGTATCACTTTCATCCGATTGGGATATTTGGTCACTTCGCGAACACTGTAAACGGAATGCTGAACTGCAAAGTATGCGGCGCTTCGCTCAAGTTAACGAAGGTTTTTTTGAGCGAAATATGCAGCAGCGAAGTGAATCCGCTTTTCATAAGCGCAATGGTCGAAGCATCTGAAAACCTGTTCAAGAAATACGGAGTAGATAGCTGTGAGCAAGTCACGCATCTGCTAGCGCAAGCTAAGAAGGAGACTGGTGGCTTTTTACAATTTCGAGAGTCGTTGAACTATTCTAGGCGGACATACACTGCCGCCAAACTTTATAGATTATCTCCGACTGTAATCAATGCGGGGTTTTCTAGGCGAGGGCTTTCCTTCGCAAGTGATGAAGAAAAACTGAGTTGGATAGATGAACATCTTATAGGTAACGATGCAGCTTATGGCTTGCATTGTTATGGCAATGCTGAACAGCCAGGAAGAGATTTTAGAGGGCGAGGATTGATCCATCTCACTCATTATGAAACCTATAAAAAATGTGCAAGAGATACAGGGCTGCCGATTGACTCTAACCCAGAACTCTTGGAGAAAGATTTTGTCGTTGCTATAGAAACAGCGCTGTGGTTCTGGAAGGTCAGGCGTATAGCAACGATTGCGGAAGATTCGTTCTTAAGTGGGGATGTCAGCGTTACTGCGGTGACTCGCCCCATAAATATCGGATTGGCAGGTTTATCTGATCGCCAAAAATACAAGCGGGAGATCACAAAAAAATTCAATGTTCACTTTGATAGTCGGTGTAAAAGAAATGATTAAATTAATTGTATTTTTTGGTTATTTGCTTGGATCGACGGCAGTAGCGAGTAATGACGGATGCAGCGGTATTGGGTTTCGCCAAGCTTATAACTCTATGGATGTACATGGGGTGAAAGCTTGCTTCGTCTACACTAAAGCGGCTGTGCAAACCGAAGGTCAGTTGTCCCGAGATCCTGATGAAATATCTCTTTATTCAGTTATTTCATCTGAAAATCCAAAGCTCGTTTATGAGTTTCCATATGCGGGTACGGAAGGAGCAATCATCGACGCATTTTTTCTTCCGGCTGCTGGGACGCTCGAAGAAATGCTTTTTGTTATCCATCGCATGGAAACGCCAAAGTCGTGGGCCCCGGTCAGTGATATCTACAATGTAAGTGTTATTAGGCGGGAGGGAGATACTCTGCTTTTGGATCAAAAGCGTAGTCGTTTTTTTGATTTAGGTGGGGATGCTGTCGATGAGCAAGGACGATCAAAGTATGTATATCCGTACAAAGATAAAAGAAGTGTTGAGGCAGCGGTAGGTTTGCCCTTGTTTCACACCATCATGGCTGACAAAAAAATCACAGGCACGATTTTGGAGAAAACATTTCTTTATGATGGTGGTTCGGAACCGTTGCTGCAGTCTTCAAGCAAGATGTATTTAATCAAAGGGGACAGGGTATTAGTGGAGGATTCGATGGCCGGATGGTGCAGGGTTTCATACCAGGCAAAAGTGAAGATAATTGTGAAGTGGGCGCAGTGTAAGTCGATAAACTTTTCGGCGAGTTAGGTGAAGGCATGCCAATCAGACTGGATAAAATGCCTCTTCTCGCACGGAGCCCTCAACGACCTCGGTTTTGTTTTGGCTTGGTATGTTGTTGCTCTGTTGTTTGCTGGGAACGGTAGGGACGCTGCTGTTCGGTGACGAAACGTTACCCGAGCGACCTTCGGATTTCTGGACCTTGGCTTTGGGCATCCCGTTCCTGGCGTGGTGCGTGCTGGGATTCGGACGAGTGCTGTTGCACGTCGGCGAACATGCTGCCGCCGATGGATGGGATGACGCTCGTGAAGAAGACATGAACCGCAAGATTCGTCAGGGACGTCGCTCGCAACAGGTGTTGGGCGTTAGCTTGCAGACTGCGTTTCGAGAACTTGAGGATCAACCGGCAATTCAACTGGACGCTCTGCTGAGTGGCAAGACAGTGCTGAAGTCACAAGCGTCCAGGATGGATGGAACGACGTTTCTGAGAGAGGTTTGAAATGCGATTGCTGGCACTAACGTTTTGCGCTTTCAGTGTTTTTTGGATTTCGTCATCTTTTGCTGACGGAGGCTGCAATAAAAATAGCTTTATCACTAAAGACATTTTGCAGTGTGCGGATGTTGTGTACAAAAAAGTTGATAAAAAACTTAATGATCAATATTAGGCGCTGGTTACGGACCCTAAATTTCTTCATAGAGATTTGCTTTTGGATGGTGAGCGCGCTTGGATTAGATACAGGGATGTTTATTGCGAAAATGTTTACGATTCTATATTACCAGGTGAAGAGGCTGGAATTGAGAGAATTGCGTGTCTAGCTTCTTTGACAACATCAAGATTGATGGAGTTGTTGTATTTGGATATAGGCATTAGCGGAGATGGCTTCTATAGCTCACTTTCTATTGTGGGTGGGGTTTCTTCTATGGCGAGGGAGGAAGTTTTTTCGCGCATAGGAAATTTAGAAAAATCTCCTGAAGAGACTGAGTACTATAAGAAAAATTGTGAGTTAACAAACGCTATTCATTCAGAAGAAGAAAGAATCTGTCGGATTCGAATGAAATTTCAGGCGATGTAGGTGTGAGGCTACGTAGTGAAAGATGATGGTGTGGTTAGAGCGTCTGATTTTATATTTTCGCCTAATAGTAACTTCACAAATGGCGTTCCTAATTTGAAACGAGGATAAGTTAACCATGCCAATCAGACTGGATAAAATGCCTCCTCTCGCACAGCGCCCTCAACGACCTCGGTTTTTATTTTGGCTTGGTCTGTTGTTGCTCTGTTGTTTGCTGGGAACGGTAGGGACGCTGCTGTTCGGTGACGAAACGTTACCCGAGCGACCTTCGGATTTCTGGACCTTGGCCTTGGGCATCCCTTTCCTGGCTTGGTGCGTGCTGGGATTCGGACGAGTGCTGTTGCACGTCGGCGAACATGCTGCCGCCGATGGATGGGATGACGCTCGTGAAGAAGACATGAACCGCAAGATTCGTCAGGGACGTCGCTCGCAACAGGTGTTGGGCGTGAGCTTGCAGACTGCTCTTGGAGAACCTGCGGATGATCCGGAAATACAACTGGACGCTCTGCTGAGTGGGGCGACGGCGCTGAAGTCACAAGCGTCCAGGATGGATGGCGCAACACTTCGCCATAGTTGTTTATCATGCGATGCAGATGAAAATCCGGAAGCAATATTGCTGAGTATATGGGCGCAGACGCTCGCTGACCTTGCACCCACTTTGGCGCTGTTGCCTGCCGATCAACCTTTGGCCCTGTTGCTGGACGTCGACACCGGTTTGCCGGAGAAGCAATGGCGCCGGGTTTGGAAGCAGGCATGGCGCGAATCGGGCATTCGCCAGCCCATAACCTCCGTCGATGGCCGCGGGCTGGCGGCATTGGACTATTGGCTCGACCAGCGTATTGGTGATCGGGCGATGCTGCTGGTGGTGGCCGTGCAGTTTGCGCCGCAGCAGCCTCAAGGCACGGCGGAAGCCGCTGTCGGATTGTTGTTTGGCAACCGTCTGACGCAAACCACATTATCGCCGATAGCCTATCTTCACCGCCCGGAGCAGGAGCGTAAGCCCACCGCCGATGACCTGCTTTACGCTACGCGCCAGGCTCTTGATTGGGTGCCGGTTGAATCGAGATTAATTGAGCAGGTTTGGCGAGTGGGTATTGATGGGAGACGGGCTGCCGCCATTGCAGGCGTGTTGTCTGAAGTTCCCATGTCAGTCAATAGGCCGGGATTGTGCAACCTCGATGCAATGCTGGGGCATCCAGGCTGCGCTTCGCCTTGGCTAGCCGTCGCTGCCGGGACGCAGGCGATTCGGCGCGGTGCTGGGCCGCAATTCATCTACAGTGGCGGCGCGGCAGCGGCGGGTCTCTGGGGCACGGTGTTGATGCCAGCATCGTCTTGAACGTAGTTCTAACGGGTGAGTTCTACCGCCAGTCAGATGAATATCTCGCCGGAAACCGTACGCATGCACCGCAAGAACCTGTACCTGTACCTGAAGCTGGAGGTGGGTTCACCGTCGGAGTTGTTTGCGTTGTTTATCGAGTGGTTGTGCAGGCATTAGCAGACTACGCAGATCAAATGTGTGAGCGGGCTTGCTCGCGAAAGCGGACGGACATTCAACATCAATGTTGACTGAAACACCGCCTTCGCGGGCAAGCCCGCTCCCACAGGTTATGCGGGTGCCTCAGAACTTGAACGCCTGCCGTCCCACCAGCAGCCATTTACCGTCCTGCTTTTGCCAGATCTGGAAATTCTCGATTTCGGTTGGCACCACTTCGGTGCCTTTGAGCGCTTGTGCCGAGAAATGGTGGCGGACCAGCGCGACATCGCCGGAGACGGTGATGGTCTGGTTTTGCATCTCAAGAGTCTTGAACGCGCTTTTGCCGGTTTCGATGTCGGCGATGAAGGCCTGCTTGTCCTGGATCTTGCCGCTGGAATGCCCGTAGGTCAGGTTCTCGGCGGTCAAGGCGTTCAGTTCCGGGATGTCCTTGTGCAGCATGGCCTGGGTCAGGTGGTCGACGGCCTGGGCCACGTCCTTGTCCGAGGCAGCCGGGGTGGCGGCGACGTAGCCGCTGAACAGGCACAGAAAACCAATCAGCACTTTTGCTTTTTTCATGGGGATTTCCTTGTTGTTGTAGGGATGACGCAATGAATGAGTGAGCACTCATCAGTCATCGTACAACTTAGCATGCGTTGGAGGGAAAAAGCGAACTTGCCCGGCGACCTTGCCTCGAAGTTAAAAGGGCGATGTCCTGACTTCGAGGTATTCCCGCCATGCAGCCGAACCCACGTATACGGCACGACCTGACGTTGTTGATGGTGTTCCTGGTGATCGTCGTGGTGTCGGGTTTTTCTCCCCGCAGCCGGGTGGACTGGGCGCTTGAAAACCTGCTGGTGCTGTTGCTGGTGGGCACCCTGGTCGCGGTTTCTCGGCGATTCCGCTTGTCGGCGATGTCCATCACGCTGGTGTTTGCGTTTTTGTGCGTGCATGAACTGGGCGCCCATTACACCTATTCCCTGGTGCCTTACGATCGTTGGTCTTCGGCGTGGTTGGGCTTCAGTTTCGACCGGGCGGCAGGTGTTCACCGCAATCACTACGACCGGCTGGTGCATCTGAGCTACGGGCTGCTGCTGGCATATCCGGTGCGCGAAGTCCTGCGGCGACTGACGCCGCTGCGCGGGTTCTGGCTGTTTTTCGTGACCCTGAACATCATGCTGTCGACCTCTGCCGTGTACGAACTGGTGGAGTGGATCGGCGGTGCCTTCCTGGGCAATGACACGGCGAAGGCCTTCGTCGGCGCGCAAAACGATCCGTGGGATTCGCAAAAGGACATGGCCATCGCGGTCGCCGGTGCGATTGCCAGCCTGTCGCTGGTGTCCCTGCGCGGCATGCTGCAAAAGCAACCGGTGACGACCGCATGTCGCAAAAAACACAATCTGTGGGGATAGGCTTCAATTACTGCGCGGCCCCGTCGATAACCTCTTCAAGCGTGCCATCCGCGCCGGGCTACCCCGCCGCCTAACGTGCCAGAGAGGAACCACAGAGTGTCCATAAAACTGCGTTTAATGTTGCTGATCGGCACCGGATTACTGACGGCATTGATCATGAGCCTGGTCAGTTACCTGGGGAACGCCCGGATGGCCGAGGCCGTGGACGACGACAACGTCAGCATGGTCGCACTGCGCAATCACCTCGAAGCCGACATGATGCACGACGCGTTGCGCGCCGACGTGCTGTCGGCCATGTTGGTGGGCTTGAACAAGAGCACCAGCAGCAAAGCGGAGGTGCGCCGTTCCGTCGAAGAACACACTGGGCGCTTTCGCGAAGTGCTCGGGGAAAACCTCAAGCTGCCGGTCAACGACACCATCAAGGCCGGCCTGAACAAGATCAAGCCCAGCCTCGACACCTACATCGGCACTGCCGAGCGTATCGTCGGGCTGGCGCTGGAAAACCCGGAAGCCGCGCAACAGGAACTGGGCACGTTCAACAACGCCTTCAGCCAACTGGAAGACCAGATGGAGGCCCTCAGCGAGTTGATTGAAAGCGACACGCAACAGACCAGCCAGGGCACAGCGCAAGCCATCAGCAACGCCAACCTGACCCTCGGCGGCGTGCTGATCGCCAGCCTGTTGTTGCTGCTGGCCCTGGGGCGTTCGGCGATCCTGAGCATCATGGGCCCGTTGCAAACCGCCAGCCACATTGCCGAGAGCATCGCCCATGGCAACCTCAGCGAGCCGATTGTCGAGCCCACCCACAAGGACGAAGCCAGTGCCTTGATTCGTAGCCTGGCAACCATGCAGCGGGATTTGCGCGGCATGATCGAGGTCGTGCGCAGCAACGCCCACGGCGTCAGCGGCATGAGCGAACTGCTGAGCAACGGCTGCCATGAGGTGGCCGGCAGCAGCCAGCAGCAAAGCGCGGCGGCCAGCACCATGGCTGCGGCCGCCAGCGAAATGACCGCGAGCATCGAGGAAATCACCCGGCATGCCGAACGGGCGCTGAACATGGCCAATCAGGCAGAAGCCCTGGCCAAGGACGGCGGCCGGGTGATCCACCAGGTGGTCAGCGACATGGACGGCATCGCGCGTTCGGCGCAGCAGTCGGCGCAGGTGATCCGCACGCTGGACAAGGAGTCCGAGGGGATTTTCAACATCATCCAGGTGATCAAGGGCATTGCCGACCAGACCAACCTGCTGGCACTCAACGCCGCCATCGAGGCCGCCCGCGCCGGCGAGCAGGGACGTGGTTTTGCCGTGGTGGCCGATGAGGTCCGCAGCCTGGCGGGGCGCACCAGTGCTTCCACCCAGGAAATCGCCAGCATGGTCGCACGCATTCAGCAAAGCACTCGCGAGGCGGTGATCAGCATGGAGGAGGGCGTGGCCCAGGTCGACAAAGGCATGGCGGTGACGGCCGATGTCGAGCGCGCCATCCGCGAGATCCTCGAGGCCACGTTGCACACCACACAACTGGTCAATGACATCAGCCGTACCATCGGCGAGCAAAGCCTGGCCAGCAACGAGATCGCCCATCAGGTGGAGATGATTGCCGGCATGTCCGAAGGCAACAGCAAGGTGATCGGGCAGACGGCTTCGACCACGGATGAGTTGTCCAGCCTGGCGGGGCAGTTGTCGCAGTCGGTGGATCGGTTCAGGCTTTGAGTCTTTAGAACACTGTAGGAGCTGGCTTGCCAGCGATGAGGCCCGAAAGATCGATGCACAATTCGAGGCCGCCTTCGCTGGCAAGCCAGCTCCTACAGGTCGGGGGGCTAAAGGTACTTGTCCGTCACCGCCCCCTCCGAAGCACTGGACACGGTCTTCGCATACTTGGCCAGCACCCCGCGCTTGTATTTGGATTCCGGCCGCACCCAGCGCGTCTTGCGCTCGGCCAGCACGGCATCGGACACATCAACGGTAATCTGCCGGGTTTGCGCATCGATGATGATCCTGTCGCCATTCTCGACCAGCGCAATCGGGCCGCCTTCAAAGGCTTCCGGCGTGATGTGGCCGACCACGAAACCGTGGGAACCACCGGAAAAACGCCCGTCGGTGATCAGCGCCACCTCCTTGCCCAGCCCCTTGCCCATGACCGCCGAGGTCGGCGACAGCATTTCGCGCATGCCCGGCCCGCCCTTGGGCCCTTCGTAGCGGATCACGATCACTTCGCCGGGCTGCACTTCGCCATTGAGAATGCCGGCCAGCGCACCTTCCTCGCCGTGATAGACCCGCGCCGTGCCTTCAAAGCGCAAGCCTTCCTTGCCGGTGATCTTGGCCACGGCACCGGTGGGCGAGAGGTTGCCGCGCAGGATGACCAGGTGCGAGTCCTTCTTGATCGGCTGGTCGAAGGGCCGGATCACGTCCTGGCCGGCCGGGTAGTCGGGCACGCCGGCGAGGTTTTGGGCCAGGGTCTGGCCGGTGACGGTCAGCACATCGCCGTGCAGCATGCCGGCATCGAGCATGCGCTTCATCAGCGGTTGAATGCCGCCGATGGCCACCAGCTCGCTCATCATGTACTTGCCGCTGGGACGCAGGTCGGCGACCACCGGGGAGATCTTGCCCAGCTCGACGAAGTCGTCCAGGGTCAGTTCGACATCCACCGCGTTGGCCATGGCCAGCAGATGCAGCACGGCGTTGGTCGAGCCGGCGAGGGCGATCACCACGCGTATGGCATTCTCAAAGGCTTTGCGGGTCATGATGTCCCGGGGTTTGAGGTCGAGCTTGAGCAGCTCCATGACCTGCTGTCCGGCGCGGAAACTGTCCGAGGCCTTGTCACCGCCAATGGCGTCCTGGGAGCTGGAACCGGGCAAGCTCATGCCCAGCGCCTCGATGGCCGAGGCCATAGTGTTGGCGGTGTACATGCCGCCACAGGAGCCGGGGCCGGGAATCGCCACTTCCTCGATCTGCTTGACCTGGATCTCGCTGATGTCGCCCCGCGCGTGTTGGCCTACGGCCTCGAACACGGAAATGATGTCGGTATGCCCGGCCCCCGGCTGGATGGTGCCGCCATAGACAAAGATCGACGGGCGATTGAGCCGCGCCATGCCGATCAGGCAGCCCGGCATGTTCTTGTCGCAGCCGCCGATGGTCACCAGGCCGTCGAAACCCTCGCAACCGGTGACCACTTCAATGGAGTCGGCGATCACTTCGCGCGACACCAGGGAATACTTCATGCCTTCGGTACCGTTGGCGATGCCGTCGGAGATGGTGATGGTGTTGAAGATCACGCCCTTGGCGCCGGCGGCATTCGCGCCTTTTTCGGCCTCGCGCGCCAGCTTGTCGATGTGCATGTTGCAGGGCGTGACCATGGCCCAGGTCGAGGCGATGCCGATCTGCGGCTTGTCGAAGTCTGCATCGGTAAAGCCCACGGCCCGTAGCATGGCGCGTGCCGGTGCGGCCTCTATGCCGTCGATCACTTGAGAGGAGTACTTGCGCAGATCGTCTTTGTCGCTCATGACTTGTCCTCACCGGCTCATCTGAAGACCACTGAGTATAGTCGCCGATCCGCCGTCACCTCGTGCACCGGACCCTGTAGGAGCCGGCTTGCCGGCGATGGCGGCCTTGAGTGTTGTATCGCATCGGAGGGCGCCATCGCTGGCAAGCCAGCTCCTACAGGTTCATCAGCGACCGGACCACGCAGTCGCGAACAGACGCGCGGGTAGCCATGTCGTGATATTCTTCGCAACAACTTGGTTTGACCTATTCTGTTTACCTGTCCTCGCGACGGGCGAACGAATCACTGTCGCTCAAGTAGCTGAAGCCAATAAAGATAAAAAGTCAGTTCAGAAGGGACAAAAAACTGGGGTCGATGCGGTTCATCGGCCTTGTGTGCCCACCCTGCAATCCTTGAGTGCCGCCCCCGTGACTGCCGTGAAACACGGGGCTGTGCGCATGAGGATGGAAGGGCGGATGGCGTTTTATCATAGGTGCTACAGATGTTTAAGAAAGTGAACACAGCCCTGCTGGGGCTGGCCTTGTCGTTGGGGATGACGACAGCCCAGGCCGAAGAAGCCAAGAAAGTCGACGTACTGCTTATTGGCGGCGGCATCATGAGCGCGACCCTGGGTGTCTGGCTCAACGAGTTGGAACCTGGCACTTCGATGGAAATGATCGAGCGCCTCGACGGCGTCGCCCTGGAAAGCTCCAACGGCTGGAACAACGCCGGTACCGGTCACTCCGCCCTGGCCGAGCTGAACTACACCCCGGAAGACGAGAACGGCAAGGTCTCGATCCCGAAGGCCGTTGAAATCAACGAAGCCTTCCAGATCTCCCGTCAGTTCTGGGCCTGGCAGGTTCAGCAAGGCGTGCTGAAGAACCCGCGTTCGTTCATCAACTCCACGCCGCACATGAGCTTCGTGTGGGGTGATGACAACATCAAGTTCCTGAAAAAACGCTACGACGCCCTGCAGGCGAGCCCGCTGTTCGCCGGCATGCAGTACTCCGAAGACCCGGCCGTGATCAAGCAGTGGGTACCGCTGATGATGGAAGGGCGTGACCCGAACCAGAAAATCGCGGCCACCTGGAGCCCGATCGGCACCGACGTGAACTTCGGTGAAATCACGCGTCAGTTCGTTGCACACCTGCAAACCACGCCGAAGTTCGACTTGAAGCTGTCCAGCGAAGTGCAGGACATCACCCGCAACGAAGACGGCAGCTGGCGCGTCAGCTACAAAAACCTGAAAGACGGCAGCAAAACCGAAACCGACGCCAAGTTCGTGTTCATCGGCGCCGGCGGCGGTGCCCTGCACCTGCTGCAGAAGTCCGGCATTCCTGAAGCCCAGGAATACGCAGGCTTCCCGGTCGGCGGCTCGTTCCTGGTGACCGAGAACCCGACCATCGCCGAGCAACACCTGGCCAAGGCCTACGGCAAGGCTTCGGTGGGCGCACCGCCGATGTCGGTTCCGCACCTGGACACCCGCGTGCTGGACGGCAAGCGCGTGATCCTGTTTGGCCCGTTCGCGACCTTCAGCACCAAGTTCCTGAAAGAAGGTTCGTACCTGGACCTGCTGACCACCACGACCACCCACAACGTGTGGCCAATGACCAAGGTCGGCATCAAGGAATACCCGCTGGTCGAGTACCTCGCCGGCCAGCTGATGCTGTCGGATGAAGACCGCCTCAACGCCCTGAAGGAATACTTCCCGAACGCCAAGGCTGAAGACTGGCGCCTGTGGCAAGCCGGCCAGCGCGTGCAGATCATCAAGCGTGACGAAGCCGCCGGTGGCGTGCTGAAACTGGGCACCGAAATCGTCGCTTCGCAAGACGGCAGCATCGCCGGCCTGCTGGGCGCCTCCCCAGGCGCATCGACCGCCGCACCGATCATGCTGACCGTGCTGCAGAAAGTGTTCAAGGACAAGGTCGCGAGCCCTGAGTGGCAGGCAAAACTGCACCAGATCGTGCCGAGCTACGGCACCCAGCTGAACAACAGCCCCGAGAAGGTTGCTGAAGAGTGGGCCTACACCGCCAAGGTGCTGGAACTGACTCCGCCACCGGTGATCGCACCGGCTGTGAAGCCAGTGACTGTCGACACGGATGCGAAAGCACCGAAGCCTAGCGCTGCGAGTGATATGGCTCTGTAACTAGACGCCGGATCAAAAAAAGCCCACTGAATCGGCGACGGTCAGTGGGCTTTTTTCGGTCTGGAGACTCAGATATTTCCTGCAGTGAAGTGGGCTTGCCCCTCAGAAGTGCCATCGTTAATCTCCTTCGGTCGCTGCCAACCCAGCGACCGGGTGTGGTAGCCCGATTTTCATAGGAACCCAATCCAATGGAGTTCCAAATGCTCAACGAAAACGCTAACTCATCAGAAACCCCAAGTTCGTCCGATTCCGATACTGAGTTTGTGTCCCGCAAACCGGCTGGGGCCGAGCGCCGTCCCAATCCCATCTTCACCATCGCCCCCAACGTCAACAACGAAACCCTGCTGGTTCACGCCTGTGAAACCCTGGCCTCGGCCAGTGTCATGGCCAGTGAGCTGGCGTTTATCCTCAGCGGCCCTAAATGCAATTTGGCGCTGGGGATTCAACAGATGATTGCCTTGGCGGAGTTGTCGGTGAATCGCGTGCTGGATCAGGTCGATCCGCAGTAGCAGGCGAGGGCAGTTGATAGCCTGAAGGGAGAAAGCCCACTGAACCGGCGACGGTCAGTGGGCTTTTTTGTGGGCGATGACCAGGACATCGTTTTCGAAAAGGCTTCTCTATGCCGTAATGCTGTTCACTTCAGCATCTCTTCAGTCAGAGAAAACCCGTGGCGAGGGAGCTTGCTCCCGCTTGAGTGCGTAGCACTCACATAAAAAAACGGCACATTTTTTGGGGCCGCTGCGCAGCCCGGCGGGAGCAAGCTCCCTCGCCACAGAAAGCAGGTGTGTCTGAGGCATCTGCTTAAGTGAACAGCACTCTCTCTATGCCGCACATATCGGTAACCCCTGTCATCAATTGCCAAGTATCTGACGCTCAATGTGAAGCAGACAGTTTGGCCCTGACGATACTGGTTTGTTTACCGACCTGGGTAACGCGAAACCGTAAGTCTGATACCTCTTTGCCCTGGCGGGAATTTATAGGGGCGAGCCTGCTCCCCCAGTAGTCAGTTGCATCTCGATAAAACAATCATAGAGAGCGCAGAATGAAGTTCAGTTTTATAGACAGCCGCCAGCCGAGCCGTCGGCGGGTTTTACGCGATGCTTTCACGTTGGCGTTGGCGGCTTCGCCGGTGGCAAATCTCGCCAGGGCCGCTGAGGAAAACACTGAAGAAGTGACCTTTGCCGCGGGCCCGCGACCGCTGGTGCAATACCCGCAAAAACGCCCGTTGACCCTGGTGACCACGCGCCCGCCGCACCTGGAGACGCCGTTTTCTGTCTTCAATGAAGGGGCCATCACGCCCAATGACGCCTTTTTCGTGCGTTACCACCTGGCCAATTTCCCGACCAGCATCGATCCGGACAGCTACCGCCTGGCGATCAAGGGCTTGGTCGATACGCCGCTGTCGCTTTCCCTTGCCGAACTCAAGGCGCTTGCCGAGCCAGTGGAGGTGGTGGCCGTCAATCAGTGTTCGGGCAACAGCCGTGGCTTCTCGATGCCGCGGGTGTTCGGGGCTCAGTTGGGTAATGGCTCGATGGGTAATGCGCGGTGGCTGGGGGTGCCGCTCAAGGCGGTATTGGAAAAGGCGGGGGTGAAGACCGGTGCCATGCAAGTGACCTTCCGTGGGCTCGATAAGCCGGTACTGCCGAGCACGCCGGAGTTCATCAAGGCCCTGGACATCAGCCATGCCATGGACGGCGAGCCGATGATCGCCTGGTCGATGAATGGCACCGACCTGCCATTTCTCAACGGTTACCCGATTCGTCTGGTGGTGCCCGGTTACTTCGGCACGTACTGGGTCAAGCACCTGAGTGAGATTGAAGTCGTCGACCATACCTACGACGGTTTCTTCATGGCCAAGGGGTACCGGGTCCCGGATAACGATTGCCTGTGCATTGCCCCCGGCACCACGGCGGCGAACACCCAACCGATTTCCAGATTGCCGGTGCGCAGTTTCATCACCAGTGTCAAACACGGCGATGTATTGCCGCTGAACCAAAGCCTGGTGCTCAAGGGCATCGCGTTCGATGGCGGCGCCGGGGTCAACAAGGTCGAGGTGTCGATCGACGGCGGAGCTACATGGCGCAAGTCCACCCTCGGGCAGGACCTGGGCCGTTTCTCCTTTCGTGAGTGGACGCTGCCGATCACCTTTACCCGCAAGGGCGCCACTCAGTTGATGGTGCGCGCCAGCAACAGGGCCGGCGAGACGCAGCCGCTGCAAGCGGACTGGAACCCCGGTGGCTACCGCCGCCACGTCGTCGAAACCCGCCACGTGACCGTCGCCTGAGGAGGCTGCATGAAATTTTTGACCTCCCTGCTGTGCGCCGCTCAGGTTTGCCTGATGACCCTGGCTGACGCCGCGCCACTCTCGATCACCTTGCCGCCCGAAACGGCAACGTTCAAGCCCAGTTCGCTGCCTGGTTACCCCTTGGCGCAGCAGAAGTGCTCCATCTGCCATTCGGCCGACTACATCAACTTCCAGCCGCCCGGCATGAGCTTGGCGCAGTGGACTGCCGAAGCGGGCAAGATGCAGCACGTGTACGGTGCTCCGATCAGCGACCAGGACGTGAGTATGATCGGCGCCTACCTGGCGGCGACCTACGGCAGTGCCAAGGCCACCGACGCCGATGTCCAGGCGGCCTCGAACCCGCCGGTGGAGCAGCCCCCGGCGGTGTCGGTGGCAAAAGTGGCTTCGGCCTTGCTCAAGGACAACGCCTGCCTGTCCTGCCACGCAATCGACCACAAGGTCGTTGGCCCGGCCTATCACGATGTGGCGGCCAGGTATGCCAATGACCCCCAGGCGCTGGCCCGGGTAATGTCCAGCATTCAGCACGGCGGCAGCGGAAAGTGGGGGGATGTGCCCATGCCGCCCTTCGCGCAATTGGGCCCGGACGACCTGAAAAGCCTGGCGACGTTCATCATGAGCCAGTGAGCCTGATGCAAAAAAGCCCACTGAACCGGCGACGGTCAGTGGGCTTTTCTGTGAGTGCGATCTGTTCAATCCATCGAGGAGTTGGCTGCACTGAAGCGCTTGAGAATGTCCTGGTACATCCTGGTCCGCCGGTGATCCCGGCCATATCCGCCAGCGGCGGCGACGGTGCCGGCCTGGACGTGGTCCAGGTACTTGAAGATTTTGCCGGGCGACACAAACACCACCTTGTAGCCGAGGCCGATCGCGCGGTCCTGCAGCTCATAACCGGGCACCCGGTCATCGATCTGGAAATGCAGACCCTGCTGCTTCATCAGCCTGCAATTCCACAGGGTGCAAAAGCTTTTCAGGTAGGTTTCGGTGTAGGGCTTCGGTTCTCTTGAACGCAGGCCCAGGGACAGTTTCAGGCGACGGAAATGGTGCTTCGCGAAGCGTGAGGTGAAACGCCAGACAGTCCTTGGCAACCCGCGATTGAGCTGCTCGGTGCAGCCGACCGCAATGACGTTTCGATCCCTGGTGCAGTGTTCCATCATCAGCGCAAAGATGGTGGCATCGAAGACGAAGGTGTCGGTGTGCATCAGGAACAGATGGTCGGTATTGACCCTGGACAGCGCCATGTCCAGTGCCTTGCCATGGGCGATGTGGCCGGGTTCTTTGGTGGGGGCATCGCGTTCGATCAGGTTGATCCAGTCCAGTGAGCGCAGATACTCGACGCTGGCGTCCGCCGAATCGTTGTCCACCACCCAGACGGGTATGCCGGCTTTGCGTGCAGGCTCACGCAAAAGGTCCAGGCAGATCCTAGTCAGATCGAGGGTTTTGTAATTCACCAGCACGATGCTGAACGGCGGTTTGGCGCTTGTATCGACACGGGCCATCTTCGAAATGCTCGACTACCTGAAAGCGTCGAAGACTAAAGCAGCAACCTTAGCCCAAGCTTAATTTCACTTGGGCTATCGTTGGCTGACGCCTTGGAACGTACCTGTGCGCACCTCGCCGCTGCGGCTGTATCGGGCGATCAGCACACCCCCGGGCGAGCTGATCGAGTTCAGCAAGGTGAAGGCCGCCGCCTGTGCGTTGTCGTCGAACAGGCGCTTGCCGCGTCCCAGCAGGATGGGATGAATCATCAGCCGCATCTCGTCCACCAGGCCGGCGGCGAGCAGTTGGCGTACCAGGTCGCCGCTGCCCTGGGTCAGTAGCCGAGGACCGTCCTGGCGCTTGAGCGCGCTGATCGCGTCGACCAGGTTGCCCGGCAGCGCATGACTGTTGTGCCATTCCAGCGAATCGCCGCGATGGGTGGCCACGTGCTTGGGGACGCCGTTGAACAGGTCGGCAATGGTGTGGTGGGGTGAGTCGGCCGAAGCGTGTGGCCAATAGGCGGCGAAGATGTCGTAGGTCCGACGCCCCAGCAGCAACTCGAACGGCTGCGAGAACAGGTCCTGTACGGCCTGGCCGGTTGTCTGGTCGGCGTAGGGCACGATCCAGCCACCGAAGCGGAATCCGCCACTGGTGTCCTCTTCAGGCCCGCCGGGCGCTTGCATGACGCCGTCCAGACTCACGAACGCGGCAACGGTCAGTGTGCGCATGCTTTTCTCCTGATTCGTCCTGGTCAAAGAGGTTAGACAGGGGAGTCTGCGATCAGTTGAGACATTCCCTGCCGGATAGTCGAGCCTCTATTTGAGTATGCCTGCGCCGTAACCAGCGGTGATGACAATGAGTGCGAGAAAACAGATCAATTGTAGGCAAAAGAAAGTAAATCGAACCGCCACGAAGCTATCGGTCTGCACATGGGAGACGTGAACCAGAGACTGACACACACGAGCGATCAGGACGATGATGGACAAGTAGCTCACCACAGGACCGTCGACACCCAGGGCTGAAATCACGAACACGATGACGCCAAAGACCGGCAGGTTTTCCACGCAGTTGGCGTGTGCTCTTGTCCCGCGCCGGTACCAATCCTCGCCCTCGAGCTGATCGCTCCGGAAAGAAGCGATCGGAACATTCGAGAACAGGATTCTGACCCAGCGATAGACCCCGACGGTTGCCATCAACAACAGTAAGGTCCAGGTCGCAAAGCCAAGCAGCATCCACATCGCAATCGTCATGGCTGCCATCCTCAATCCATCATTTTCAGCACGTCATCCCACTGTCGCGCGACCGACGCGCGGTCGGTCGCCCCTTGTCGATCAATGGCCCATGATGGGTGCCAGTGCGGTCTGGACCCTGGACATCTGTGCCGGGGTTGTCATGCGCGCAAGCAGCCGGCCAAAGTGTGGATGCTGCACGCCCGAGACAATGTATTGCCAGCGGTAGGCGCTCAGCACGCAGGCCTTGATTTGCGCGGTCTCATCGACACTGAACGATCGTGAAGCATTTCCCATGAAGTAGTCGGCATCGGCTGCCGATTGTTCCTGCAGGATCGCGTCGACGGCCGCCACCAGGGCAATCAGATCGTTCACGGCCTGGTCGCGCTCGGCCGGGGAGAGTTTCGCGTGCTCCGCCTCCCACTCCAGTTCATCGAGTACGACGTGGCGGCTTTCATCCTTCCAGTGAAACTTGAAGACGTCCTTGAACAGGGGGCACAACTCCTCGCGCGGGGCGATGCTCTGCACGTAGTGCGTCTGAACAAACAGCTCGATATGACAGGTCAGCGCCAGGACCGCCCACGTGCTGGCCGCCAGTACCGCGCGCGCCACATCGTTAGGATCGGCAACCTGACGATATCCCGCCGGCAATCGAGTCCCCATCATCGTCTCGATGCGCCGGAACAGCTCCTGATGCTTGATCTCGTCGTTGGAAAAACGCACCAGCGCTTCGAGGGCGAGCTGATTGTCAAATACATGGGCCCGACCCTGGTCGAGCATCTTGGCACTGATAAAACGCTCGACCAGGCCAAAAATGTACGCATAAGTTCGGCCCTGAATCTGGCTGAGCAGGCGCGCCTCGTCTGCACCAAGGAAGGTCAGGCGGTCGATATGCGAGAGTCCGTCGGGCAAGAATTTGCGCGAGAAGTCGAAGCTGCGGTCCTGCAGCAAGTCGCGATCGATCTGCCATTCCGCTTTCTTCGAGGATCTGACAAGTTGCGCATAACGGACGGCGTTGCCCGAATCCGGGCGGGGCAGGGTAGCGGCGGTGTTCATACTGGTCTCCGGCTTGCGTGGTCGAGTTGGAATGGGCCAATTACGGTTAGCGCGGGAGTCAATGACAATCGGTGAAGCGTCTGGGGATCGTCTCGATCACTGAGTCCGCGTTGGTGCTAATCTAGGCCTCGCCGTTAAGGCGGCGAATGACCAGTGCGCCTGATTACATGCTCGGGACTCCGGAAAGGAGGGCTGGCAATTGCTGGATGCGCTATCTGATGTATTGCGGGTGATTCGGCTGTCTGGAGGGGTCTTCCTCGAGGCGGAGTTCACTGCGCCCTGGTGTCTGAGCGGAAGAATCTCCGCCGACGATTGCAAACCGTTCCTGGCGGCCCCTCGGCATATCATTGCCTCGCATTTTGTCGCGGCGGGGCACATGCAATTACGCATCGACGATGGCCCCACTCTCGATGTGCGGGCAGGCGAACTCATTCTGCTGCCGCGCAATGACGTTCATACCTTTGGCAGTGATCTAGGCGTTGCGCCCATGTCGGCGCGCGAAGTCATTCAGCCGCCGGAAGTCGGCGGCATATCACGAATCAAGTGCGGCGGGGGCGGCGAGGCCACACAGTTACTGTGCGGATTCCTCGGCTCTGAAACACCGTTCAGCCCGTTGCTTTCGTCCCTGCCATCCTTGTTGAAGCTGGATGTGCGCGCGACGGCTTCGGGCGCCTGGATTGAAAGCTCATTCCGTTTCGCCGTCAGTGAGATCGCGGCGGGGCGCGTCGGCTCGACAACGGTCATCGCCAAGCTCTCCGAACTGCTGTTCGTCGAAGCCGTCAGCCAGTATGTCGCGAACCTCCCCCCTGAACGGCGCGGGTGGCTGGCGGGTTTGCGAGATGCGCATATCGGACACGCACTGGCGCTGCTCCATGCGCGTCCAACCGAGGGTTGGACGGCAGAAGCCCTGGCGCTTGAAGTGGGCATGTCGCGCTCGGTATTCGCGGAGCGATTCACGGCATTGGTCGGACAGCCACCGATGCAATACCTGACGCTCTGGCGTATGCACGTGGCGGCTCAACACCTGCGCGAAGGTCGCGGTAACGTGGCGCAAATCGGCTTTGCAGTGGGCTACGAATCCGAAGCGGCGTTCAGCCGCGCATTCAAACGCCAGTTCGGCACATCACCCGGTACCTGGCGCAGACAATCGGCATGAGAAGGGCCGGTGCCTGAGGGCAGTCTGATATTTTGGCTAGCGCCCCCATGCACCCATTTCAGGTTGCCCCCAAGAGGTAACCTTCCACATTTTCTAGGGAAAGGGCTTCGAGCAGTACCTGCTCCAGGATGGCAAAAAAACATTTAATGTGAGCCTGTTTCAATGCCTGAGGCCGGGTCACCAGATAGACTTCCATATCGGGAAGTTGGAGATCCGGGAACAACTCGATCAGGTC
Organism: Pseudomonas sp. AP3_22 TE3818; assembly: GCF_053628995.1. NCBI lineage: Bacteria > Pseudomonadati > Pseudomonadota > Gammaproteobacteria > Pseudomonadales > Pseudomonadaceae > Pseudomonas > Pseudomonas sp. AP3_22 TE3818. The sequence continues at coordinate 2,730,869 of NZ_JBRJHL010000001.1, forward strand.
CTTCGCCAGAATACGGGGCAGTACTGCCACACCCATTCCTCGCCTCACCGATTCGAGCTGAACCGCGAACGAGTTCACGCTGATCTGCGCGCGTTCCAGACCCGCGGCCTTTGCCGCACGCATTTGCGGCAACATGTCCAGCGGAGGAAGCAAGGCAATATTGACCGCAGTGGCCGGGGTCACCCCTGGATACCGTTTCAGATACCCTGCATCGGCGAAGACACCGTAAGCGAGCCGGCCTATTGGTCGATAAATCAGCGACGGTTCGCCTAGATGAGCTGTGCGTACAGCAATGTCTGCCACGCCGCGGACAATCTTGTGAAAGTCGGCTGTTGCCATCAACTCCACCGAGCAACGCGGGTGAAGAGAGGTGAAGCGACTCGCAGCCTCCAGCACGCAAGACGAAAATCCCTCTCCTGCACTGACCAGGACACTGCCAAATAGCTCTGTGTGTAGCCCGGACATGCCAGCAACGGTTTGACGCCTCAAGCCCGCCTCCGCCGCTAGGGCAACTTCCACGAGGGATTGGCCGCGCGAGGTCAACCAGCATCCTTCAACGCCCCGCTCGACGAGTAGCTCGCCCAGGGCGCTCTCAAGTTGTGTCAACCGGCGGGACACCGTAGACGCCGCAATACCCAGCATCTGGCCAGCTTGAAGAAAGCTGCCACGCCGCGAGACTGCCAACAACAGACGAAGATCATCCCAATTTGCTTGCAACGCCATGCTTCATATCCTCCCTGGTCTGCATATGTGCAAATCCATTATGCAGTAGTCGCTGTTTTTCGGGAGAGGCCTCAAAGGTATATCTACAAGCCCTCGAAGACGAATGGAATGGACTGTATGACTACTGGCCCCAACGACTATGCGGAACGCGCCGCCAGTGCCTTCAATCGCCGTGATGTGGAGGCGATGCTTGCGCTGGTTTGCGAAGACTTCATCTACCTCGATAGCATGGGGATACAAACCGGTCGCGAAGCCATGCGCAAACGAGAGATCGCATTGCTCGAAGCGCTCCCCGATGCCCACATGATTTTCAGCCCATTCGCCGTCGGTAACGATCGTTTGGCGCTGACTGCCTTCCTGACCGGCACATTCGCCGCACCCTTGGTGCTGCCAGGCCGGGTGATTCCACCTCATGGACGCCATATTACCGCGTACTACGCCGCACACTTCACCTTCAGAGACGGGCTGGCCATCCGTGAAGAGGCCTTCTTCGACAGTGCGGTGCTGATGCCGTTAGCCTATCCAGCTGAGGGTTGAGCCATGCACAACGCATTCGTTACTGGCGCAACCGGCTTGTTGGGCAACAACCTGGTGCGTGAATTGGTCGCTCGTGGCTACGCGGTCAAAGCCCTGGTCCGTTCAAGAGCCAAAGGTGAACAGCAGTTCAACAATTTGCCGGGTGTGGAACTGGTCGTTGGGGACATGGCCGATGTCGACGCATTCGCAGCGTCGCTGCAAGGCTGCGATACGGTGTTTCACACCGCGGCGTTCTTTCGCGACAACTACAAGGGCGGCAGCCACTGGAAGCAACTCGAAAAGATTAATGTGTCTGGTACGCGGCACCTGCTAAATCATGCCTACCGCGCCGGTATACGACGGTTCATCCATACGTCTTCCATTGCCGTGCTCGACGGCGCACCTGGCACGTCCATCGATGAGACATGTCTGCGGGCCGACGCCGATGCGGATGACTACTACCGTAGCAAGATTCTCGCCGACCGTGTCGTCTTGTCGTTCCTGGAGGTCCATCCGCAGATGCAGGCCTGCATGGTCCTGCCTGGCTGGATGTGGGGCCCGGCCGACATGGGCCCCACCTCCTCGGGACAGTTGGTAAACGATGTCGTGCTCGGCAAACTGCCCGGACTGATCCCTGGTAGTTTCTCCGTTGTCGATGCCCGCGATGTGGCATTGGCGCAGATTGCCGCAGCCAAACATGGGCGGCGAGGTGAGCGCTATCTCGCGGCGGGCCGGCATATGACAATGCGTGAGCTGGTGCCTATGCTTGGACGTATAGCGGGCGTCAAGACACCCGTTCGACAACTACCGCTCCCCTTTCTATACACGTTGGCGGCTGTGCAGGAGATGTATGCGCGTATTACCAGCAAGCCCATTCTGCTGAGCATGGCCACGTTGCGCCTGTTGGTACGAGAGAAGGACCGCACCTGTTTCAACCACCGCAAGAGTGAACAAGAGCTTGGCCTGAGTTTCCGGCCACTAGAGCTGACAATCACCGATACGGTGGCGTGGTACCGCGATCACGATTGGTTTGAGAGTCAAACCTTAAGTTCCCGGAACCGTACTCCTTCCAAATTGACCGCACACCTGAACAAGGACGTAAACATACAGTGAGTAGGGAAATAATCCTGATGCGTCACGGCCAGCCAAAACTGGTCGCAACCGACAAAATGTCAGCGCTCGATATGAAAGACTGGATCGAGCAATACAACCGGTCCGAAATTACCCACCACCCGGTCCCGGATGCCAGCATGCAGCTCGCCGCAACCGCCAAGGTGATTGTCTCAAGCAGCGCGCCTCGTGCGCTGACCTCCGTCCAGGCTCTTGGCCTGAAGCCCGCCCTTGTCGACGCGCTTTTCTGTGAAGCGCAACTGCCTTATGGTCACTGGAAACTGCCACGGCTATCGCCGTTTACCTGGGCATTTATCCTTCGAGTCTTGTGGTTGTGCGGTTACTCACGCAGCGTCGAATCCGCCGGAACTGCGAGGATGCGCGCCAGCACGGCAGCTCGACGACTTCAGTCCCTTGCCAACGAAGGACCGGTTCTGCTGCTCGGTCATGGCTTTATGAATCGAATGATCGCCAAACAACTGGTGGCCGATGGATGGGTTCGCCAAAAACGTAACGGCAGCCAGTATTGGAGTGCGACGGTGTATCAATATAGCGGAGTTTAAAAGTGCCATCTGGCGCGGAGATTAAACGAAGGGAAAGTTCAGGTTGGTCGTTCATTTGCAGAGACTTCTTTGGGACGCGAAAACCACGTTTTTCTACTCGCTCGGCCCCATACAAAGGCGGAGCCTTGGAGTGTAGGTTGGCGATTTGTCTCGCTGGACAGATACCTATTGCTGCCTGTCGCGAAGGGCTGCAACCGACCCAGAGTGTGTAAAAACGCTCATGGCATCATCGTCTTCGATCATTGACGCTCTTGGAGGAACGATCTCAAGGCAAATGCTGCGTGTCGCATCAGGCGCGACCTGGAACACGTCAACGCTGCTTTTATAGAGCCTTGGCTCCAGAGGTCATCGGCTTGGGCACGTAGGTGGTGATTGCCGTCGATGGCGACCAGGTTTTCTCCGAACAATCCCAACTGCTGCCACAGCACGACGAACTGGCGACAGACGCCCCGGATGGCCTTGCTGTTGTCTTTTCGCAAGTTAGCGATGGTCTTGAAGTCGGGCATCAACCGCCCGGTCAGCCACATCAGCTCGACGTTGCGTTGGACTTCTCGTTCCAGGCGTCGACTCGACTGGATGCGGTTGAGATAGCCGTAAATGTAGATCTTCAGCAGGATCGCTGGGTGGTAAGCAGGCCGCCCTGTCGGCTGGGATAGCACCGTCAAAACCCAAGGAGACCAGGTCGGGTTCATCGACAAAGACGTCGACTACGCGCACCGGGTTGGTATCGCTGACGTAGTCGTCGAGGCTCTCGGGAAGTAAGGTGCCTTGGCCTCGATGTTCACCTTGGATAAAGCGCTTCATGGGCGATCCCTGCGATGAAATCCTCAGAAATCATAGCAAGGGGGCGCGAAGGCGTTTTTACACACTCTGGACCCGAAGCAGCCCTTGATGTCTGTTTATTGTCGCCATATGTTATTGGCATTCATGGAGGATTCTGACTGATGGCACGTGTGGGTTTGATACTGACACCCGGTTTTGCGGACTGGGAATATGCTTTCATTGCTGGAACTGCGTCCCCGTTTTACGGGATCGATGTCAGATTTTTCGCTTGTGCTACGGGGCAGTTCCGCTCGCAGGGTGGATTGGCTGTAACTGTCGATAGCAGTTTGCAGCAATGTCTGGACTGGAAACCGGACGTTGTTGTCGTCATTGGAGGAACGGTCTGGGAACGTGCAGAAGCACCGGATATTCGAGACTTTCTTCATGCCAGTCGCTCAAGTGGGGCGACAATTGCCGGTATCTGTGGGGGAACGCTGGCACTTGCGAGGGCCGGGCTTCTCGACACGGTTCCTCATACCTCGAACAGCGCTGACTTCTTACAACAGAATGCCGTAGGTTATGAAGGGCGCACGCTTTATCGAAGCAGTCCAGTAGCTGTGGTTGCGGACCGCATTATAACGGCTCCAGGCCCTGCGCCCGTTAGCTTCACCTGCGCAGTGTTCGAAGGTGCCGGGTTATCTTCAGAGATCATTTCTCAGTTCAGGTCAATGTTGGCAGCGGAACATGGGTGACCGCTTCGTCCTGCAAAACAGCCAATCTGTTGTGTCGACCGGTTGAATCCACAGCCGATTGCGGCCTGTCACAAAGGGTTGCTTGCGCCCCGGATTGTTCCGGGGCTTCGCACTAGCGACGATAGTAACGGTGATCGTCCTCGTAACGGTGCCGCATGACCCGATCCTGGTGGCGCTCCCAATCACGACGGCGCTCGGCTTCCCGGTGGGCTTGCTCTCTACGCCACTGATCTCTACGCCACTGATCCCTGCGCCAGTCGTCTCGGCGCCAATCGTCTCTATGATCGTGCCAACGGCCGTCATGCCAGTATCGGTCGTCATGGGCAAGCAACGGCCCTGGCTGCTTGCCGGCCATGCTGGCCAAGGTCGGCCAAGGGTTGCCGGCGGCCTGGACGGGAGCCTGAACGGCTGGGGCTTGAGTTGCAAAAGCAGGGGTTGAGTCCTTCATCTGTGTGGCGGATGCCGAGCCCACTGCCGCGAACGCGAACAGGCCGAAGAGCACCTTCCGTGGGACATGGAATTTCATGAGCGAAGACAACCTCTGATGGACAATTGGACGTGTGGCTATCGGGCGACGGGAAGCTTATAAGGGGGCGTGCTTACCGGGCGGATGTGCCTATCCACATAGACCGGTAAATAGGCAAAAGTTCTAGGGGGCCGTTGCTTAAATAGCCAAGGGTCTCAGTCGTGGGCTGATAAAAAACAGTACCGGTGGCGACGGCCGTTGCAGCAGGAACTTCAGGGTATTGGCCAGGTCTATAGCGGCCCTGTAGCGCAGGTGCCGAGCAGCGCAGTGGTCTGTTTTACGGCAGTGCCGTCCGAGTTCAGTCGAGTCCGCCCCCGATGCCAAACAAGAGTTTTCTGCCGGTCCTCATCCTGGTGTTCTGCGCTGTCGCCTCGTTTAGTGCTGTCGCTGCCGAGCGAAGAGCGCCCGCGCAAAGCAACAACGCATCAACCACCCTGATCGAAACAGCCTCGCGGCAATATGAAAACGGCCAACTGGACCAGGCCGCCGCCACGCTTGAGCGTGCCCTGCATATCCAGCCGAACAATCCCGCGACGCTGCATTACCTGGGTGTGTTGCGTCTTCAGCAGGGGCAGTACCAGCAGGCTGAAACCCTGGCGGCGCGCTCGAACATGCGGGTTGGCAACAACGTCCAATTGCGCAACCGCAACTTCCAATTGATCCAGGCGGCGCAGCAGGCCCGATCTTCAGGTACCCCACCCAATGCCAGCGCGGATGTGGTTGCGGTACAGAAGGGGCTGGATGAAGAGACCCAAAGGCGCCGAGAAGCGCAAGTGGCGGTTGTTGAGCAATCCACTGCGGACACCGGGCGTGACGCTGGAAACTTCACTACTGCTGAGGCAAATCGGGTTTCGGATGTACCGACGGCTGGCAGAGTAGGGGCCGAAGGTCAATTGCAAATGGCTAGTATCGGGTCAGAGAGGGCGTACGCCGAGGTCGAGATTCCCCGCGGCCATATGCCGCCTCCCGGTAAATGCCGAATCTGGTTTCCTGATCGTCCGCCGGGGCATCAGCCTCCACCGGGTAAATGCAAGAAGCTGCGATATCGGGTTCCTTCAGGGGCCTATCTGGTGCGCGGGTGAGTTTCCCGGTGTGCTTTTTTGGCTGACTGCTGCCTGTCATGAAGGGTTTCTTTCGACCTCTTGTGTCTGCCAGCGATTCCAGTGGCCTGGCACGGACGAAAATGAAACCGCGCGCAGCGGTGCCTAGCGCAGAGTCTGCTCCTCACTCCGATTGGGTTAACGGGTCGCGGGTCAAGACGTTGGCTGAAAGGTCCATCGATCAGCCTGGTGGTCTGCGTGTGGTGATCAGGTGTCAGTACTGAGTCTATCCACGACTTCAAGCATGGATGCCTAGCTGGACTCCTGTGCCGAGGGAGGTGTCATGCTATCCACGCTTGAGTTTGTGCTACACCCACTATGAAACCGTAGGTTCCTCACCCCGTATCGTGCCCGCGGTGCTGGCGATCACAAGCGCCACGGCACAAGCCACCAATGCGAATGCCGTGAAAACCCCCATCACATGCAAGCATGGCATGACATGATTCCAGGCTCGAGCCACCCCCAGGAAAGCGGCGAACAGCCAGCCACTCATAGAGAACGCCCCCAAGAGTGCAAGGCGACCGCGGTCGGAACCCGGTAACAAGACGAAGGGGGCTTTTTGCAACAGCGGGAAGCCGACGCGATGCAACAGACCGCCGTTCAGAGTCAGCAGCGCGACAACCGCCACCTTGGCCCAGAGCTTCTGGTTGAGCAAGTACGCAGTGCCCTCGAGGAGATACCCCTGAAGCACCAACAGCAGACCACTGCCCCAAAGGGCCAGCAACGCGAGGGTGGCGATTTTCCTGGTTTCTTCCAGATACTCAAGCTTGGCCTGATCCAGCGCTTCCTTGCGCCAATTCCAAAGCTTGTGATCGGCTAGCAATACCCTGCCGAGGGCAATACAGCTGGCGAGCAGATGAACGTACACGAGGAGCATTTTAAGCATTATTTTTTTGACCTTCTTATTGTATGGACAATGCACTCCCTGCGTCCTGAGCTTGAATATTAATGATACGTATTCCTGCTTGTAACAACAAGTTTCAAAACCCTCTAGTCCGCATTTTTGACGCTTACCTGCACATGCCGATTGGATCCAGTCAGGTATCTGCAGGTTCAACTGTTCGATTCTGAACGAGAAAGGCCGCACCTGGCCGTTACTTGTCTGGCACGACTGCTGGATGCGAAGCGCCGCCCGAACTTGTACCAATCAGAGATTGGTCATCAGCGGTGTGACCACGAGAGGTCGACGGGCTCACTGGAGTTGCTCCATAAGCCCTCAAGCCTGAAATGGCCATTGGATTACTGTGCCTACCCCTCAACTCAATATCATCGATTTGTTGAAATTACATCACTCATGTATTGATTTATATCGCGCAGATCCTTAATCCTCCAGGAGTACGGCGATAGCTTTACACCATTCTCTTGCAAGGTTCTTGGAATCAAGTCTCCATTTGGACGAAGTATTATCGACGATACAATAACGCCCGGATAATCATTCAATCGTTTTTTGAAAGTGGCGGTTGTAAGGTCAGGTGTTGGCGGATTGCTTTTATTAGCCAATGGTCCGGTTCCTTTTAGATCTATTCCGTGGCACATGATACATCTCTGTGAGTAGAGGCTTTTCCCGTTAACATTGTCCGCGAAGGATAGTGATGTTTGAACTAGCGATAAAGTTGCTAGCGAAGCGATGAATAATATTTTCATTTTCGATGTGGCCTTGTCGTTTAAATCAGATCTGAATCGAGGGCAAACCCCGGAGTTGCCACTGCAGCACTCGGTTCTCTCGATAATATTTGAACCGGGATTGTTCATTAACAATGTGCTCGCGCCAGCGGGAGGTCGAATGGCGAAACACGCTCATCAGGTTGTTAGCGGGTGGTCATTTTGCTTGTCGGGCAACGTCGAGGCCGGGAAGCCGAAGGGGGGGGCGCCAGCGAAAGCCTTTATGTTCAGGCAGATAAGGGGCAGGGCGCCGAGCACTGTTTTCATTGTTTTCATCTTCCTTGATGGGATCAGCGTCGATTGGACGCGATCAGGTGCGCGGGAAAGATATCAGCCTTCGTGTCGGCATACACACAGTCATATCTGAGGCCCGTTGAATCAACTCGTTTTCCAGGCGCATCCCAGTGACCGCCTCTGGCAAAAGCTCTCGCGACAGGCTGAGAGTGACCAAAAGCGGTCGTGGCAGTTGACTATCACAGGATTGACATGTATGCCTAAGTCAATCATATAATTGCCAAAAGCAACTATGTTTGGGAGTTTTCATGTCCGCCCCCATTACTGAGCGCGCCGAAACGGTACGCCGCTTCAACCGGTTCTACACCCACCAGATCGGCGCCCTGCAAGAGCACCTGCTTAAGGCCGAATTTTCGTTGACCGAGGCTCGCATCCTTTATGAATTGGGCGCCAGTGTTGGCCTGAAGAGTTCAGACCTCTGTCAGATGCTCAGCCTGGACGCCGGTTACGTTAGCCGGGTCATCGGTGGATTCGAGAAAAAAGGCTTGATTGGCAGGACTCGCTCGGCAAGCGATGGCCGGGCGTCTCAAATCCGGCTAACCGATTCTGGTCGAACCGTGCTGGCCTCGCTGGAGCAAGCTGCTCGTGAGGAAGTCGTGTTGATGCTGCAAGGCTTGCCTGAGCCACAGCAAGAGCAATTGACCCAAGCCATGAAACGGATACAGACGCTATTGGGCGACAGGGATCCCTCTTATCTCCTGCGCGATCCTGTAGCGGGTGACATGGGAATTGTCGTTCAACAGCAAGCTCAACTTTATTCCCGCGAATATGGGTGGAATTCGGAGTTCGAAGCACTGGTGGCAGAAATAGTCGCCAAATACCTTCGTGAATTCGATCCGTCCTGCGAGCGATGCTGGATCGCGGAAAAGGATGGCAAGGTCATCGGTTCGGTCTTTGTCGTCAGACATGACGAGACGACCGCCAAACTGCGAATGCTCTATGTGGATGCGAGTGCCAGAGGCATGGGAATCGGCAATCGATTGCTGGAAGAGAGCCTCCGGTTTGCCCGGCACGCTGGATACAAGAGCATGATCCTCTGGACAACCAGCGTGCTTTCTGATGCCCGAAAGCTATATCAAAAGGCAGGTTTTCAATTGGTCGAGGAGGAACAGGTACATAGTTTCGGTAAAGACCTCGTCAGCCAGACTTGGGCTCGGGATTTGTAGTGGCGTCGATGGCACTCATTGCACAGGCAACTCATGCACTACGAAGGATGCGGCCGGGCCGGCCGATCAGTGCGACTCCGCCAAACCGGAACGATCCATCATGCGAACACTGGCAAAGGTCGATTCGTTTCGCGCCTGGTCGAGCGCTGTCGGCGGTTTGGTCAATGGCGGCTGCGTAGTTGCAGGCGTTGCCAATTTGCGATTCATTTCAGAGCCGGAACGCTCCTCACTGGGTGGAACACCAAAGTACTCGCGATAGCATTTGGAAAAATGGGGTGTGGACACGAAACCGCATACATACGCCAACTCAATGATCGACAATGATGTTTGCTTGAGCAGTTGTCGCGCTCGAACAAGACGTAACCTCAAGTAGTAGCGTGACGGCGTACATTGAAGGTATTTCTGAAATAGCCGCTCCAGCTGTCGACGTGACAGATCAACGTATTCTGCGAGGTTATCGAGGTCGATCGGCTCCTCGAGATTGGCCTCCATCAACGTGACGATATCCTGCAGCTTGGGCTGATGAGTTCCCAGTACATGCCTGAGGGGAACGCGCTGATGATCCTGTTCGTTGCGTATGCGCTCGTAAACAAACATCTCGGAGATGGCTGCGGATAATTCACGACCATGATCGCGACCGATCAGGTGCAGCATCATGTCCATAGGGGCCGTTCCGCCGGAGCTTGTAAAGCGGTTTCGGTCGAGGGTGAACAGGCTCGCGCTGATGCTGGCTCGCGGGAAGGCTTCCTGCATGGCAGCCAGAAATTCCCAATGCACGCTGCACTCGTAGCCGTCGAGCAGCCCGGCTTTTGCGAGCGCCCAACTACCGGTGCAAACACCTCCCAGCCGTCTGGATTGACGCGCCAAGGCTTGCAGCCAGGTAATGTGCTCGCGGGTAATCACGCTCTGGATTCCAATACCGCCGCACACGATTACAGTGTCCGCCACCAATGGATTGTTCCATGAAGCATCCGGAGTGATCTGCACGCCATCACTGGCCCAGACAGGCTCTCCACCGGGGCTGAACGTATGCCAGCGATACAGCGCTCGCCCCGACAACTGATTGGCCATGCGCAGTGGCTCTACTGCGGACGCCAGGGAAATAAGTGTGAATTTATCCAGCAGCAGAAAACCGACGGATTGAGTCTTCCCGTCGGACACGGTGGAGTTCGATGACATCGTGGTCATGTCCTCACAAAAAGCGATGACGGCCTGAGACACAGGAGCGGGTAATACCCCCAGTCCTGGCGAAGGGGGTATCAGGGTCGGTGCAAATACCTCTCTGGTTTTATCCCGCCGATGACACCCTCGCAGCCTGGGCAGGGTGACGCGATGTCACAAGGCCGATAAAGGAAATCGCCAGCGCCAGGCCAATGGTCGTGCTCACTTCGGTACGGTGATCAGGGGAGGCCATCATCACGGCCAGCGCCGCGCAGATGAACACGATCACCAACCAGGTGAGCCAGGGAAACAGCCACATGCGAAAGGTCAGCTCGACGTTCTGCCGACGCAACATTCGGCGCATGCGCAGCTGCGACACCGCAATGGCCAGGTACACCACCAAGGCAATCGCGCCGGAACTGGCCAGCAGGAACTCGAACAACCCGGCGGGCATGAAGTAACTCCACACGGTGATCGCCGCGCCCAGCACGGTGCTGGCGATGACTGCTGCCCGCGGCACGCCTTCGGAGGAGGTCGCCTTCAGCGCCTTCGGCGCATCGCCACGACGGCCCAGCGAGTACAGCATCCGCGAGGCAATGTAGATCGAGGAGTTCATGCAACTGGCGACGGCGATCAGCACCACCACGTCCACCATGAACTTGGCGTGGGGAATGTTCATGATTTCCAGTGCCCGCTGGTAGGAGCCTACCGAAGCCAACAGCGGGTCATTCCAGGGCACCACGGAGATGACCACGAAAATCGACAGCAGGTAAAACACCCCGATGCGCCAGATCACCGAACGGGTGGCCTTGGCAATGTTCTGCGAGGGATTGTCGGATTCGGCGGCGGCGATGGTGACCGCCTCGGTACCGATGAAACTGAACATGATGGTGATGAAGGCGCCGACTACCGCCGACAGCCCGTTTGGAGCAAACCCGCCGTGCTCGGCCATCAGGCCGCTCAATCCGCTGACTTCCCGATCGGGAACCCAGCCCATCAACACGGCAAAACCCACGCCGATGAAGCCGATGATCGCGACGACCTTGGCCATGGCGAACCAGAACTCGAATTCGCCGTACTTGGATACGCTGAACAGGTTTGTCACCACCAGTGCAATGATCGACACCAGGGCGAACAGCCAGGCATCGATCTGGGGAAACCACTGGTTCAATACATGACCGGCGGCCAGCGCTTCGATAGGGATCACCAGCACCCAGAACCACCAATAGAGCCAACCGACGGTGAAGCCGGCCCAACGGCCGATTGCCTGGTCGGCATAGGTGGAGAAAGAGCCGGTGTCCGGGTTGGCCACTGCCATTTCACCGAGCATGCGCATGACCAGAACGACGAGCAGGCCAGAGAATAGATAGGCCAGCAGGACCGCCGGGCCAGCCGCCGCAATGGCGTGTCCTGAGCCAACGAACAAACCGGCGCCGATAATACCGGCGATTGACAGCATTGTTACGTGACGAGGCTTGAAGCCCTGCGCCAATTGGCCACTCGAATCCTTGGAGCTCGGGCTAATCATTGGTTTTTTTCTCTGCCGATCGACATTTAAGCGGATGGATAGGGCAACAGATCATCATCATTGCTGCCTGCCGGGCTTCCTGAAAGAAGCACCCTTCAAACGCTGCAGTTCTTATCAAGCCCATCATCGTGACGTGGTCGTTTCGATGAAAAGGTGCGCCACCTTACCCGGCTTGTCCGATGATTCAGTTACCTGATCACGCCACATCCGTGTCTGATATCGACACAGGAAGACATTGTGTTCGCGATGAACACCAGTTAGTCACTAAGCGGCCATAGGGAATCATTTTGATTTGGCTATTGGTCGGCTTCTGCCTGACATGGCCGGCAGAAACCTAGCAATTTGTGGAACAGGCATCATCTCGGCGATGTTCAAGGAGGAGCAGGGCGCCGGATGCAGAATGGGTGATATTGACGTGGCTCAGGCCATTTCGAATTCCACTCAGGCGGGGAACCGGGCAATCCAGTGCCTGGCAATCTCTTCGCGCCGGCAGATCCACACTGCGTCGTGGCCTTGCACGTAATCGAGAAAGCGCGCCAGCGCCATCGCACGACCAGGATGGCCACTGATCCGCCCATGCAGGCCGACGCTCATCATCTTCGGGTGTTGCGCGCCCTCCTGCCACAGCAGATCGAAAGCATCCTTGAGCAGCCGGAAGAAGTCTTCACCGCAGGCGAAACCGTTCGGCAGTAGATAGCGGGCGTCGTTGTTGACCAGTGTGTAAGGGATCACCAGGTGGGCGGGCGAGCCCGGGAGCCAATAGGGCAGATCATCGTTGTAGGCGTCCGAGCTGTAGAGAAACCCGCCTTCCTCACGCAACAGGCGACGGGTGTTCCGGCTGACCCTTCCTGTGTACCAACCCACGGGGCGTTTACCGCAGGCCTGCTCGATCACGTCGAGGGTGAGGCGGATATGGCGCCGTTCCTGGTCTTCAGGCATGTCGCGATGGTCCAGCCAACGGTAGCCATGCCCGGCAATCTCGTGCCCGGCCGCGCAGAGCGCCTGGCCGATCGCCGGGGTGAGTTCCAGTGCCCGGCCGACGGCGAAGGCGGTCAGCGGCAGGCCTCGGGTGCGGAACAGTTCCAGAATGCGCCACACACCGGCGCGCGATCCGTATTCGTACATGCCCTCGACGCTCAAGTCCGGCTCCCCCACACGCGGCGGGCGGCCCGGTAGCTCGTGGAGCCAGGCCTCCGACTGGGGATCGCCATTGAGAAGGCAGGATTCCGCGCCTTCTTCGATGTTGAGTACGAACTGGACCGCGACGCGCGCCTCACCGGGCCATCGCGGGTGGGGTGGGCGGCCGCCATAACCGATGAGGTCGCGGGCGGACATCAGCCCAGCTCGAAGGTGGTGACGCCGAACACACGTTCGTGCGCGATCGCCGGAGGAGGGCCGAGGTACATGCGTGCGCAGCCGAACACCTCGGTCATGCCCTGTTGGTGCACGAGCGCCATCGCGGCGGGGTTGTTCTCCGGGGCATCGAGAAACAGCGGGCCACCCTGCGCAAATTCCGCCAGGCGCGCGTAGAGGGCATTGGCCGCCAGGGCGTCATCGGCGAACAGGGGGCCGATCTTGCAGCCTTCCCGGCAGCGCCTTATTACGCCATAGCCGCTCAGCCTGCCGTCGCGCCGGCAACCCACGGCGAGTGCATCGGCCTGGGCTATCCACCCGCTCAGGAAGGTTGCGCGCGGGGCGGGGAAGCAGGTGCGGTCGTATTCGACCACCTGATCGAACGGGAAGGCGGCCAACGGCACGATGTCCTGGTCACCTGCCTGGGAGGTCGTCGGGCGCTCGGTGATCTCGGCACGAAAACGCAGGTTGCGATGGGAGAAGACGAAGCCACCCTTGGCGTAGTAGTCCTGCATCGTGAAGACGCCGTCCATGCCGATGCTCGCGCCCGGGCGCAGGCGGGCGAGGAGTCGCTCGCGGCGTGCGTGCCAGAGGGTATTGCCCAGGCCCTGACTGCGATACTCAGGCCGGACGATGAAAAAACCCATGAAACCGAATTCGCCATGATAGGAGGTGATGGAACCGCCGCCGATCAATTCGCCGCCCCGGGACGCCGCGATGAAGGCGGCAGGGTCCGTGGCCCAGAACAGCTCGGCATCGTGAAGGCCGGGATTCCAACCCTCACGGGCAGCCCACTCGACGAGTTCGTCCAGCTCGGGACGGGTCATGTTGCGTATGACCAGTTGATTCGACACCGTGAAATGCTCCTCAGACGCTAATCGAGCGTGTGGTCCATCCCCGCCCGGAACCCTTTCGGTATAGCCTCAACCCGAGTATTGATCCAGCTCGTCACGTCGCCTTCAGGTGTTCACCGGGGCGCTTTCAAAAAGCGCTGTTCATGATCAGGATCCGGCAACAGGCAGGTGTCGTACTTCCCGAAGAGCCGATAACGATTGAGCGCAATGCGGTCGTAGGCCCAATCTCGAAGTTGGCGAGGGATGATGCGCAACAGGTTCATGGGGCGCCAGATTGCGGGCAACTGGGCAAAGACTTCGAAAAATGCTTGCGAACGCTCCCAGTAGTATCGGTCGCGGATCACCGCCATGCTGTGGAATTGATCCATGGGCAGGCCTGCCCAGGCGAGCAGAGCCTGTCCCTCGGGTGACTGAACCGCCGCCAACCGCACGCGCCGCTGGCGGTCATGGCGAATCACGAACCTCACCCAGCCGTTGCACAGCTTGCAGACACCGTCGAACAACACCACCGTCTCTCCGGGTTTGAGCAGCGGCGCGGGGGAGGGGAGGATTTTCGAGGCTGGCATGAGCGTGGGTCCAAGGGCGCCTGGGTATCCCGGATCATAACCGCGTGCCGGCGTTGAAGTCTGCAATTGGCCGATTCCACTGGCCACCCTGGAAAAGTGGACATCAGCATTCAGCCGCAGCAGTTGAACGCCGAGGCTCAAGAGAAAACCAAAAAGCTGGAGCGTGATGCAGCGGTTGCAGCGCAGTTACCCCGGCAAAACCGTAGTCTGAATAAGGCTGTGATCCGGGGGCACGCTTGGTGATTACCCGGTCCTACAGACAGTACTGGCTGGTAGGCAGCACGTCGATCTTGTCGAAATCGATGAATCGGCTGCAGCTGTCCATCATCGTCGCCAGGTTACGCTGGAATTTCGCTTCGTCGCCCACGGCATCGAAAAAGGCCCGGGGATCGGTCATGGCAGCGGGTGGAAAACATTCCTCGACGATGGCATCGATCCTTGGCGCACCGTGCGACAGCGCCAACACCACCAGATTTTGCACGTATTGGAAGTTGTCCTGCGTGTCTACGGCCACCTCAGTGTGATGGTTGCGCCAGATGTCCAGCCAGGCTTCGGGCGTCAGACGCGGAGGTCGGGTCAGCAGGGCCAACTGGGCGAACCCGTGAGTACGTTCACCGGGCGTTGAAGGGAAACGAGTATTGGCGATGGCTACCGACTCGCATACCAGGTAGGCAGCCATGCGTGCCGTTGCGGCCGTGATGACGCCGTCGAAAGGACGTCGAGCGGGCCCGTTGGCACTGTCCAGCCACAGCGACAGGCTGGCGTCGGGCAGTGGTCGGTTGTTTTCCTGGCGCAGTCCGGCTGCGGGCTGCACATCGACATCGGACAGGTTCAATTGCACGCCACAGGCACCGAGTGCCAGCAATTGCCCGGCGACTTCACTGCGCAGGCGATGGCTGAAGGTATCAGGAGTGACTTGAGTATCACGCCACAGCAGATAGATGACTTTTTCCATAGCTATCAAGCGCCTCGTTGTGATTGAAGGATGTAGCAACCGTGCAGACACGTGGGGAAAATACTGGCGTCATGGTTGATCAAACTCAGCCCTCGGTAATACCTCAAACAGACTATTCAACAAAAAAACAGGCGGGGAGATGCCGGCGCTTTGGGTTCGGACTCACGCTCGGTCTTTCTTCTGGCACTTTGCGAGTCAATCCCGATGATCGGCGCTGTCGTTCCCGGTACAGCGTTCTTCGAGTATGGGTCGTCGATTTCGAGCTCACGAACGAGCGTTCTTAGGCAACATGTGGAATCACCGTCAGGAACTCGATGATCGATGAGACCAAGGACGTCATCATTCGCTGGCAGCCTATTGAATGTCGGTGAGGGCGCGATCAATGTGCGTGTCTTCCCGATAAGTCGCACAACCGTTATGAAGCAAGTGCCACGTCAGTGGTGAGCTCTTCGGCGTGGCTTTCAACGCTTCCAACGTGCAACGCGTGCGCGAGGTCACTCACCCACCCAGGATAACGATAGCAAGGTGCCCTTCGATTTCATTAGACGTTTACAGGCAGTACAACTCAAGGACTATCATCGGGGCTGCAGGGTATGGACGATTCATTCTGGAGCAGGTTCGGGCTCGAACTGATTTTACGGACGTTCAATTCCACTTTCAGCACGAGGATGAATCATGTTTATGTGGATAGGAGCGGCGGCTAGGCCCTTCAGCCAGTTCATGATGGCAACGAGTATCAGCCTTATCGCAATCGTAACCAATGTGCAGGCTCAAGCCACACCTCAAGCCACTCAAGAGATAAAGGGCTTGCTGGACTTCGTCGAGCATAGTGAATGTCAGTTTGTGCGTAACGGGGACGAATTCTCCGGTCCCCGGGCTCGGGCGCATCTGGAGAAGAAGCTGAATTATCTCGAAGGCAAGAATATGGTGAACAGCGCAGAAGATTTCATCGATCTTGCTGCCACTAGAAGCAGTATGAGTGGCCGAGCCTATGAGGTGCGATGTCCAGAAGGCGCACAACCGGCACGCACCTGGCTGAAGAGGGAACTACAGAGGCAACGGCAGCTTCATTGATTTTTGCCACTCTGGCGTGAACTTGGTTCGCCTGCGAGCACGACTAAACCGTTTTCTCAGTCTCTCCTTGATGCCGATGAGTACAGGATGAAAATATGAGTAGCGGAAGTTCAAACACCAGAGCTGAGCGTTTTCGTATTCCGCGCACGATTTGGGCTCTTGGCTTTGTCAGCTTATTTATGGATCTATCATCCGAGCTGGTACACAGTTTACTGCCTGTGTTTTTGGTCACGACATTGAGTGCGAGTGCATTGGCCGTCGGAGTAATCGAGGGTATTGCCGAGTCGACCGCCATGCTCGTCAAGATATTTTCCGGTGCTATCAGCGACTTTATGGGGCGGCGCAAAGGATTGCTGTTGCTAGGATATGGTTTAGCTGCTCTGACCAAACCACTTTTTCCTCTGGCTCACTCCGTTGAAGTGGTCTTTACCGCACGCTTTCTGGATCGAATTGGCAAAGGCATTCGTGGGGCACCACGAGATGCTCTGATCGCAGATGTGTCGCCACCAGAAATCCGTGGTGCCTGCTTTGGACTGCGGCAGTCGATGGATACCGTAGGGGCTGTTCTTGGACCTGCTCTGGCCATCGTGCTCATGTTATGGCTCGCAGATATACAGCTTGTCCTGTGGTTTGCAGTTATTCCGGCAGCTGTGGCGGTGGTTCTCATTGTCACAGGCGTAAAAGAACCCACACACCTCCCGAGCGAACACAAATTTCGATCTCCAATACATTGGGGAGTCCTTCACGACTTCTCCTCTGGGTATTGGTGGGTGGTCATGATTGGAGGGGTGTTTACGCTTGCTCGTTTCAGCGAGGCGTTCCTGGTATTACGAGCACAACAGATAGGCCTGTCGATTACCTGGACTCCGCTGGTGATGGTGGTAATGGCGCTTTTTTATACGCTGTCTGCTTATCCTGCCGGCTGGCTATCTGACCGCATCCGTCGCACCAAACTGCTCTGCTTGGGTATGGGGTTGCTTGTCATGGCGGATCTGGTACTCGCTCAGTCCAGTTCTGTCATAACTATGATGTTGGGTGTTGTCTTGTGGGGGCTTCATATGGGATTTAGCCAAGGCATTCTTGCCTCGCTGGTAGCTGATCAAGCTCCCACGGAAATGAAGGGCACGGCCTTCGGCATTTTCAACCTTGTCAGTGGTATATGCATGCTGATTGCCAGCGTTCTTGCAGGCTGGCTTTGGCAAAGCATTGGGTCAGACAGCACTTTCTTCACTGGTGCACTGCTTTCCACAACAGCTCTGTTCTTGCTGTTATTCAAGAAACAGTAAGCACAAACAAAGAGCAAAACAAATGATCCTGAATGAACAGCTTACGGTTACAGGTATTACCCGATGTTCCGGATATAAATGCATTCTCCCTGGCGGTGAAAGACTGCTTCTGGCCGATTGTGGCCTGTCACGAAGGGGGGCTATCAACCCATGGCTGGCGGTCAGCTATGGCTGAAATTGGCCGTTTTCTGCCTCCCCCGACGGACACACAGCCACTCAAAGCTGCCTGTCTGAAATCGTCATTGAGTGAACCAGGGACAGTCGCTTCTTGGTAGTCCTTTTTTCAACGTTCAAAGATGCCTACAACGCCGAGAGTGATTTACTTCTCCAATGTCGGCATGGCAGAGGTCGAGACAGGATTCATGAGGCGCAAAAACTATCAGGTTCTATTGGGACGTTCGGGGCGGCTACGACCAGAGTGAAATGAGCAATCCCATCGTGGTCTGAAAGGCTTCAGGGGGGAACGATGGTTGCCACCCCCTAAAACCTGCTGCCACCCAGCCTTGTTATTGCTTAAGCTGCCAAGCTGTAGTGCTGGCAGCTGCCTTGAACTTCGCACGGTTTTCCGGTGTGGCCGGTGGTTCTGAATCGCCAAAAATGGCTTTGAGCCAGTGGCCATCGGTAGGGTTCGGAAAGATGATGAACTTGCGGCCAAACTGCTCCTTGTCTTCAGTCATAAGGCTATTACGTTGTTTAACGTCAGCGACGTAATACTTGCGCTTAAAGTCGTTGAGGTTGTCACCCAGCATCACCACCACATCGTAATCCTTGGCGATCTCTGATTGGCGTGGTTCCTTGTTGGAGCTGTCGCGATAAACCGTCAGGTGTTTATCATCGGCAAATGGAAGATTGTTTTTCCGAAGATTCGCCAACGCGTATTCAAAGGTTTTTTCGCCTTGGTCACGGCTGGTCACGTAAAAAACCTCCACCCCCTTCGATTGTGCATAGCTCAAGAAATCCACCGCGCCAGGCGTGGCAACCGGGCCATTGTCAGCCACCCATCTATCCCATGCTGCATCGTCGAAAAACTCTTTGTTGGCATTGATCATATAGCCCCAATAGCTGTTGCTACTGAGCACTGTATCGTCGACATCGCTGATGATAGCTAAAGGTCGGTCACCCGCTTTGTGAGCCTGGAGGGCTCGATCCAGTTGCATTCTTGCTACGTTGAACCCTTGATAATAAAGCGCTTCAAACTCGGCGGCTGTTTGCTTCCAGGCGACGGCTGCCGTTAAAAGATTTGAAGGCGGGTTGGCGACTTCCTCGGCAAAGGTGGGAGCACCGTGAAGCATCATTAGAGAGAGGAGTAAGGGGGAGAGCAGGTTTTTGTTTGTTTTTATTTTCATATTCGAGCCCTTGGAACGCGTATTGAACCACTTCGGAAAATGCTGCCAAGGTGTTCTATATCAGCCCGCGTTTGAGCTCAACGCCGGTGTCGCATTTCTAGATTAATCGGGCGTAATTCTTGTCATTATTCTGTAATAAAGTCACAATGAGCCGAGTCGCCACCCATTTCAGTTGACCTGCGAGTGACCGCTTCTGACCGAGGCTGTGTGAAAACGTTTTAGAGCAAGTTTGACAGTCAGAATCGGAACGAAAGTCGCGTTCCTACGCAAATTTCAGGTCTTGCTGACTAACCAAACGCTGGCAGATTTTACGTAGCAACGCAGACTTCAAAACGGTGCATGCGTTTTCACACAGCCTGGGCCGGTTGCTGCCTGTCGCAAAGGTCTGAAAGGCAACGTGACATGCGTCCGAGCCTCACCTTCAATGAATCGCTTCATGATCGCCCCCAATACGATCTAGACGATCAAAAGGTTAGACAAACACTGGCGTTTTCACACGGCCTGGACCCATAGCTGCCGGTCAAGTCAAATGCAAACAGAGGCTCAAGTGGCGTGCAATTTCACCCCATAGAGCTCTAAAACCCAGGCGGCGGCGGAAAAGGCAAAATACCGGGTGGAGGTGGAGGTGATTTGATCCGTGGCGGTTCGGGTAAGGTCGGCAGACGACTACTGATAGGTGGTTCAGGAGGAGATGGCAGGTTTTTTTTGCCAGGAAGATCTGGCGGGGGTAGTACCGGTTTCGCACTTGAGAGCGCGGATGAGAGAGATGGCTGAGGCAAAGGCGGCGGCACTGGCAACTTTGGTAGTGCACGTTGAGGCGGGGGCAACCGCTCAACAACGGATTTGATCTTCTGGACTATAGCCTGGACGACTACCTGTTTGGCCGTATCCGCCAGTTCCTCGGATACGGCGCGAATGATTTCGGGCAGGGTGGCACCGTCGGTGGTCACGCCGATGTTGGAGAGATACAGCGGAGGAAGCGGTACGGTAAGCCTGTCTGCGGATAACGGGATGTTCAGTGAAATCGACCCCCCCATTATGGTCAGGTCGCGAATGATGACCTTGCGCATGGAGTTTCCCGCCCGAATAGCGGCCGGTGTGCCGGAGTAAAACCGGGCATTCTGCTTGATGGTCTCCAGGTTACTCTTGGCTGTCGGATTTTGTGCCTGGTAAGTGATCTGCGGGGCAATCAAGGTCGCGGCTTCTACGACGATGGGGCCACTGCCGAAAAGGGAGCTACGTTCCACTTGCAGGGCGATACGGTTCACCACGACAGCATAAGGCGATGAGAAATTATTTGGGTTGCCTACGGTAAGCCCATCTAGCGTGCCAGCACCTGTAAAAGGCGAGAATTGGACACTGCCCACGAGCACTGAAGTTTGGGTGGCCAGCCCACCTTCGTTCTCGACGGCAGATTGGATAGCGGGTTCGAACTGGGTCAAGAAAATCCCCAACGCAGTACAGGCCGCGGCGACCAAGGCAATCAGGGTTACCCCTAGAATTTTCCACATGGTGTTGGTTGTTCCATGAAGACGCGCACCAGGCAAAGCCAGGCGCGCGACTGGGTAAAAAATGAGATGGGGCCTGTTCGACGAAGCTCAGATTGATGATGAATGCACGAAACAGAGCCACAGAGGTCGGATCGTTCCTTACCGGCGGAAATTGCACGAGCGACCTCCAGCGGCAAGGGCTCGTGCATTTCCGGCGCCTTGCTACTCAGGAACCAGGGAGGTGTCTGCCATCACCCGCTGGGCGTCAGCCGTTACGCCGCGACGTACCTTGAACCATGCGGCGTACAATGCCGGGACGAAGAAAATCGTTAGCAGTGTCGCCACGGTAAGCCCCCCCATAATCGCAATCGCCATCGGCCCCCAGAACACACTTCGCGTGAGCGGGACCATTGCGAGGACGGTGGCCAGCGCCGTCAGCATCACCGGACGCGCTCGGTGAATGGCGGCATCCAGCACAGCATTCCAGGGGTCGCGGCCCTCAGCGATCTCGATTTGTATTTGATCGATCAGAATCACCGCGTTTCGCATAATCATGCCACCCAGAGCGATAATGCCCAGGATCGCGACGAAGCCTAGCGGCGATTGAAACACAAGCAGAGCCGGCACCACACCGATCAAGCCCAGCGGTGCGGTCAGCATCACCATCCACATGCGGGAAAAGTTCTGCAGTTGCAGCATGAGTAACAGCAGGATGGTGATCAGCATCAACGGAGCCACCGCGAGCAGCGCCTTGTTGGCCTTGTCACTTTCCTCAACCGCTCCGCCTGGATCGATGCGGTAACCGGTCGGCAGCTTGGCTTCAATGTCCTTGAGCAACGGCTGGATTTCCTGCGTCACCGATACACCTTGCTCTCCATCCTTCACGTCGGCACGCACAGTGATCGCCATGTCGCGGTTACGGCGCCACAGTACTGGCTCTTCCAGTTCAGCGCGCACCTGGGCGACTTGCGACAGCGGCACCACTGTGCCCTGGCGTGTGTAAAGGTTGATGTTTTTCAGTGTGTCGAGGTTCAAGCGTTCCTCTGGCACGGCACGGGCCACGATGTCGATCAGGTCCTCGCGCTCACGCAGCTGCGACAGGGTTGCGCCGTTCATCACGGTCTGGGTCGCCAGCGACACGTCGGCCGGCGTGAGGCCAAGCGTGCTCGCCTTCTCCTGATCAAGCTCCACTTTCAGTGTTCGCACCGGGTCATTCCAGTCGAGCTGGAGGTCGCGCACCTTCGGATTGGACGCCACTACCTTCTCTACGTCGCGGGCGATCTTGCGCACCACCTGGGTATCGGGGCCTACGACGCGGAACTGCACCGGGTAGCCGACAGGCGGCCCCAACTCGAGCCGGGTCACGCGCACCCACGCCTGCGGGAATTGTTGGTCAGCCGAGGCCACCAGCCGCGCACGTACTCGCTCGCGTGCCTCCAGATTTTTGGTCATCACAACGAACTGGGCAAAACCCGGATTGGGCAGCTCGGGGTTGAGCGAGAGATAGAAGCGCGGTGCGCCAGCGCCGGTGTAGGCGGTATAGAAACGCACGTCCTCGTCTTTCGCCAGGATCTCCTCCATATGTTTGACCTGCTGGGTCGTCGCGGCGAACGAGGAGCCTTCCTTGACACGCAGGTCAATGACCAGTTCAGGACGCGAACTGTTGGGGAAGAATTGCTGCGGCACCAGCTTGATACAGGCCAGAGCGAGCACCAGAGCACCCACCGTCGCACCGATGACCACCCAGCGGCGCTCGATGGCGGCGTCGATCAGGCGGCGCAGGTTGCGGTAAAACCTGGTGTCGTGCGGATCAGCGTGCTGGTGCGTGCCCAAGTCGTTGGGCAGCATCTTGACCGCCAGGTACGGTGTGAAGATGCCGGAACAGATCCACGAGAACAGCACCGCGGCGCCGACGATCCAGAAAATGCCCCCCGCGTACTCGCCGGTGGTGGACTTCGAGAGGCCGATCGGCAGGAAGCCCACGACCGTGATCAGCGCGCCCGTCAGGCGCGGCATGGCGGTGGACTGATAGGAGAAGGCGGCGGCCTTCACGCGATCCATGCCGGTTTCCATCTTCGCCACCATCATCTCGATGGCGATGATGGCGTCATCCACCAGTAGTCCCAACGCGATAATCAGTGAGCCGAGGGAGATGCGCTCGAGGTTCCAGCCCATCGCCAACATCACCAGCGCCACGCCGCCCAGCACCAGCGGCACTGTGGCCGCGACCACGAGGCCTGCGCGCCAGCCCAGACTGGCCAGGCTCACCGCAATCACGATGATTAGCGCCTCGGCCAGCGCACGCCCGAAGTCCAGGATTGCGTCCTTCACCGTGGTGGGCTGGTCGGCCACGAGTTCCAGTTCCACGCCATGCGGAAGTTCCGACTGGATCTTGGCGACTGCCATGTCCATCGCCTTGCCAAGGTCCACGATGTTGCCGTCGCTGGTCATTGTGATGCCGAGCATCAGAACTGGCTGGCCGTTGTGGCGTACCGTGTAGGTCGGCGGATCCTCGAAGCCACGTGTAACGGTTGCGATGTCGCCGAGCTTGATCAGCCGGCTGCCCGCGGAGATGGGCACATTGCGGATAGCCTCCTCGCTGGCGAATTGGCCGCTCACGCGCACCATGACGCGGTCGCCTCGGGTGTCGATCTGGCCTGCGGGCAACATCGCGTTCTGGCTCTTGAGGCTTTCGGCGATGGCCAGCGGTGTAATGCCCAGCGCTGCCAGGCGTTCGTGTGAGAACTCGACGTAGACACGCTTGGCCTGCTTGCCGATGAGATCGATCTTTTTGACCATCGGCACCTTCAGCATCTGGCGCTTGATGTCCTCGGCCGCGTCCGACAGGTCGGCGTGGCCGACACCGTCGCCCTTGACCGCGTACATCAGGCCATACACGTCGCCGTACTCGTCGTTGAGGATCGGGCCGATCACGCCGTCGGGCATCTCGAGGCTCAGGTCGTTGAGTTTCTTGCGCGCCTGGTACCAGGCTTCGCGCTGGTCAGCCTTGGAAGTGCCGCCGCGCACGGTGAGCGTCATGCCGGCATAGCCTTGCCGCGCGTAGGTGACAACCTTCTCGAAGTTGTCGATCTGCTCGAATTTCTTCTCCATACGGTTGAGGACCTGGTCCTGCAACTGCTGGGCAGTGGCGCCCGGCCAGATGACCATGGCGGTCATGGAAGGCACGGAAAAGTTCGGATCCTCGAGCTGGCCGAGCCGGGTGAAGCTGAAGGCACCGGCCACCGCGACAATGAGGAGCATGAACAGAACGATGGCGCGATGGCGCAGCGCCCAGTCGGTGAGGTTGAAATTGTTCATCGAGTGGCCTGCTGCGTGGTATTCGCGTCAACAATCGCCGCGCCGGGAAGCGCGACCTTCAGTCCGGACGTCATCTTCTGGACACCGGCGGTGACGATCAACGCGCCAGCCTGCGGCCCGGAGACGAGCACCTGGTCGTTGCGGTAACCCCAAACTGCCACACGCTCCAGATCGACGATGCCTAAGGGGTCCTTGCCCGTGGGCGTGACCACCCACAGCGCCGGCTGACCGCCGTTCTGTGTCAATGCCGTGGCTGGCACTGCCGCCACAGACACACTGGTCATCACTCGCTCGGCCATCACCGTGGCGGTGGCGCCCAGCGGCAGTGCCTGTAACGGCTTGAGCCGCGCGCGATAGGTGCGTGTCTGCGCTGCCGCCTGTGGCGACAGCTCGCGCAGCGTGACATCGAAAATCTCGTTCGGCGCACTGGCCAGCGAGGCCTTGAAGCGCGCTTCCTTGAAGACCGCCAGTTGATCCTCGGGCACGTCGATGACGATCTCGGATTCGCCCGGGTTCGCGATCGAGACAACCGGTTGACCCTCCGGCACGACCTGCCCTGCCTCAAAGCGCACAGCCGTGACGACGCCGCTGCGCGAGGCGCGCAGCACGGTGTACTTGAGCCGGTTGCGCGCGAGTTCGAGCTTTCGCGCTTCGGCCTCGGCGGTCGCATGCGCGGTCTGGGCATTGGTATGCGCGCGCTCGGCATCGGCCGCACTGACCGAGCCGTCAGCCTTCAGCGCGGACAGGCGCTGATTGTCCGAGTCGGCTTGGCGAGTCTGCTCGACGGCAACCGACCACTGTTGTCGCGACGTTTCTTCAGCGAGGCGGTAGTCGCTATCATCCAGCACAGCCAGGATGTCGCCTTCACGCACAAACTGGCCTACGTCGACCTTGCGCTGGTCTACCTTGCCACCCACGCGGAAGGCCTGGTCGACCTCATGTCGCGACTGTACGGTGCCCACATAGCGACTGATGTCGCGGGCATTGTCGTAGCTGATTGCAACGGTGCGCACCGGTCGTGGTGCCTGCACAGAGGGCTGGTCGGGGCTACACGCGGACAGCATGACCGCTACGGCCAAGGCGCCGGCCGCAGTAAGGGAATTCTTCAAGACGGTTCCTCTTTGGAAAACGACAGATTCTTAGGAAAGTGGTGGCCGTTCGGCTTTGGCGGATGCGGTTGGGTTGGAGGGGTGTTCGAACACCTGCCAGCCCCCGCCCAGTGCCTTGTAAAGCTGCACGCTATCAAGCAGCAGGCGGGTGTTGCTTTCGTTGGAACTCAGGCGTGCCGCCAGGCGCGCGCGCTGCGAATCCAGCAGGGGCAACAGGTCGATCTGCCCGCGGTTGTAGAGCGACTGGGCGCGACTTTGCGCCGTCTCTGCGGAAGCGGCGGCCAATTGCAGCGACCCGGAACGGCGGCGCTCCTGCGCAAGCGTGACCAAGGCGTTTTCCACATCCTCAAGTGCACGCACGATGCCGTCTTCGGCGCGTAGTACTGCCTCTTGTTGAGCGCTTTCGGCCGCATCGTTGATTGCTTGCGTGCGTCCGGCGTTGAAGAGCGGCATTGCCAGCAGACCCGCGACATTGGTGAAGCGCGCAGCACCAAGATCGGCTCCGTTCAGGTTCAGACCCTGGCGGCCAAAGGACGCACCGAGAAAGAGTTGCGGGAACCACTCAGCTTTCGCTTGCTGACGACGTGCATTGGCAGCGTCGAGTTGAGCCATCAACGCCAGCACGTCAGGTCGGCGTTGCAGTAATTCGGCCGGCTGCCCGGGCTTGGCCTCAGGCACATCAGTCATATCGCCGCTCGCGGGCTGAATGTTGGTGCTGTTGAAAGACTGGTCGGCGATCAACACCGCGATTCGGTGGCGGGCCACCGCCACTTGGGTCTCCAGCGGCGGAATCTGCGCCCGCGCCGACAAGGCGTCGGTTTGGGCGCGTTCGACGTCGAAGGCGGATGCCAGCCCCACCTGTTGACGTGCGGTAACCAAGCGCAGCGTTTCATCCTGCATCGCCGAGATTGCTCGTAGCGTTGCAACCTGGCGTTGCGCGCCGACCAGTGTGAAATAGTTGCTGACGACATCGCTTATCACCAGCAGGCGTACTCCCCGCATGCTGTGTTCCGCGGCTAGCGCATCGGCGTCAGCCGCCGCCGCGCCGGCTCTAAGGCGGCCACTCAGGTCGAGTTCCCACGAGACGTCCAAGCCCGCACTGGCGGTCTTGATATCCGGATACCCCTGTTTTATGGCCGAATTGAAGCCGGTGCTGCGGTCACTGCCGGAGACCGACGCACCGACGCTTGGAAGTAGCCAGGACTGGCTGACCGTTTCTCCAGCACGCGCGGCACGCAACCGTTCGGCGGCAATCTTGACGTCGCGGTTCTCCCGCGCGGCTCGACGGACCAGGTCCGTCAGCAATGGGTCGTGATAGACCTCCCACCACGCCGCCTCGGGCTCCATCTCGGACGCCGTACTCGCGGTGAAGTTACTCGGCAAGTCGACCGAGGGCTTGACAACCGGTGTGGAGCAGCCGGAAAGGGCGATGGCGATCGAAGTGGCCAAGGCTGCCGCCAGGGCGAACGCGGTTGGGCACTTGGTGCGTTGCAAGGATGTCCCATCCGCATGGCGGGGCAGCGGATGGAGGGTGGAAAGTCGCGGCATTAGAAATGGACTCGTGTAGTTCGAGGTGGCGTCAGCGTAGGGGGCTGCGTGCGCAAAGTCGTCAGCGAACCGTCAGCATTCGGTCGCCATGCGCTTTGTCTGTCGATGCTGGAAAGGATCATTCACCATCGCTTTCTATCGCCTGCTCACCGGCTGCTGTCGCCAGATCCTCGCCAATCGACTCCAGCAACTCTTCGGCGCACGAGAACTCGCGCTGACGTCCGGTGACCAGGTTTTCGAGTCGGCCCATCAGGGCCTCCGGTCCGGCATCACTGCGCAGCTTGACGACGTATGCGCGGCGGCTCGGGTATTTGGATTCAGGGTTAAGGCTCATCGCAGACCTGGGGTTCTAGAAGGTTCGATGCCAGCGTAAGCCGTCCCCCTGGTTCGAGTCGTAAGCAAAAGGTCAGACTTCGGTCGGATGACCTGCGCTCCCACAACCGTCACTTCAAGCCCGATTAGCAGCCTCAATCAGCGAGCGTGCACGTTTGACCTGTTCGGTTGCATGCGTTTCGGGTAACTGATCAATCAGCATCACCAATGCTTGGCGATCCGCGGGTACGGCGTCGTGGTACTCGCATAATTCAATCAGCGCGAGCAGCTCCAGCCACAATGCTTCCTGGTCGCGTGCCTCTTCAATCGCAGCCCGTACCGCCGCGTTACTGGCATCCGACCGATCCTGAGCTCGAGCGATCGCGGCCTCCAACAGCAACAGCTGCGGCAGGTATACGCGTTCGCCCAATTCCTCTCCCACCCGGAGGGCTTCCTGCAATTCAACGTGCGCTGCGTCGTAATCGCCTGTCAGTAGCAGCGCCTCGGCGGCGTAGCCGAGTACCTCGCTGGCACCGGAGCGCATACCGAGTCCAGTGTGTTCCTCGTAGGCCTCACGGATGTGACGGTAGCCGTCGTGGGGGGCACCGTTGCGCGCGTCGGCCCAGCCGCGCCACCAGCGGCAAGCCGTGCGCCCAAGCGCGAGCGAATATTCATCGACGAGCTTCTGCATGTCATCAGCCAGCGCTGCCACCCGCACAGAGTTTCCCAGTCGTACCTCGATCAACACCTCCTGCCAGGTAGCGACCAGCCATGTCATAGGTTGTCGAAGCGTATGCGCGCGGGTTCGTGCCTGCTGCATATGGGTTCGCCCTTGCTCAATCAGACCAGACCGAACCAGCTCGATGGCCAGCATACCGTGCAGCATGACCTGGGGATCTGCCGCAAAGATCTCGTTTGTCCCTATGCCCAGCGGCTCGGCGATCGCGAGGGCGCGCTCTAACCCGCTGCGTGTCATTTTCGTGCGGCCCTGGAGGTGATGCACCTCGCCCTGAACGATGCATGCCGCCAGCATGAGCTCTTGGTCGTTTGCGTTAAGGGAGAGAGCTTCAGCACGCTCTGCCACTTCCAACGCCTGCAAATAGTCGCCGCGTAGACCGAGTAGATAGCCGAATCCGTGCAAAAGGCGACCGCGCATGGGGTGCTCGGGGACTTCCACTAGCAGGGTGTAACCCCGCTCGAAAGCGCCCTTGGCCTTGCTGCCGACACCAAACATGTGGAAAGCCGAAACCCCCTGCAACGTGGCCAAGGTAATTTCGAGCGTATCGCGTTCCGCTCCTTCGGGGGCCTGCATAAGTAGGGCCAAGGCGCGCTCAGTGAGGCCGATGCACAAGTCCGGGCTGAAGTGCAGTAGCGCGGCTTCTGCCGCCTCGGCGTAATAGCGCAGCGCGATCATCGGCAGCCGAGCACGGTCGAAGTGCATCGCCAGTTCCGAGGCCGCAACCGGCACACCGGTCGAGCGCTCGCGTTCGAGGGCAGTGCCAACCTGGCGATGGAGATCGACGCGCAACGAACGCGGTGTGCGTTCGTACAGCACCTGACGGAAAAGGGCATGGCGGAACGAGTAAGGCAGCTCTACCGCTTCGTCAACATCGGGTGTCCGCGATTGTGTGAGCCATACCTGCTCACGCATCAGTTCCTCACAGGCACCGATCACCGAAGAGAGATTGCGCTCGAGGGCGAGCGAAACCGTCTCAATCCGGAAATCGGACCCGCACACCGCAGCCGCGCAGAGAAGTGTTCGTTGCTCGGGAGCCAACTTGGCAATGTAGTGATCGATGATGGCCGCCAGGTTCTCGGGAACCGCCAGATCCGCCAGCCGAGCTTCGATGGTGGTTTCGTCCTCTTTTACATCCATCACTTCAGTGATGATTGAGGAAACGAACAACGGTACGCCGTCGGTCCGTTCGTGCAGGGCGCGCACGAAGGCTTCATCGCATGCCAGTGAGGCTGAACGCAGCGCCACATAGTCGGCGACCTCGGTTTCGGAAAACGGGTCGAGTACCACTTCCTCGCACAAGCGTTGCAGACGCAGTTCGTGACGTAATGAGCTGAGTGGATGTTCGAGAGCCACCACTTCGGCAAGACGGAAGCTTGATAGCCACATGAGCCGTGCGGGGCCACGGCGTCGCGCCATGTAGTTAATCAACTGAACCGTCGCCCGGTCGCTCCAGTGCAGATCTTCGGTTACCAGCAACAGCGGGCGCAGCTCTGTGAAGCGGTCCAACAATTCACCAAATTCCCTCAGCATGCGTTCCGGGCCGACGCCGGCCAGCTCGCGCCGCAATGTGTCTCGTTCCTGCGTGCTACTCAGCCACGGCAATTGCAACAGCCAGGTGGGTGCTACTTCGCGCAACAACGCTGGCAGGGTCGGGTCGCTGCGGCACAGATCGGCCAACGCCTCCAGTACCGGCAGGTACGGTTCGCCGGTGCCGAAGTGCTCCATGCAGTGACCGCGTGCGCAAGCGATGCCGCCAAGGCCGGCGAGGAAATGTTCGATCAACGTGGTCTTGCCGATCCCCGGCTCTCCAGCAAGCAAGACCACGGCCCGCAGGCCGCCACCGGCCCGCTCCCAGGCCCGTTGCAGCCTGGCGATCTCGGCAATGCGACCGATGAATGACGGCAACGTAGGTGAGGTGGCTGCCAAAACGGCCGTGTCAGCAGGTGGCATCGAAGAAGCAGAGGACGACACGGAGAGAAAGCGATAGCCGCGCCGCGACACCGTCGCGATAAAACGAGGGTGCTTGGGGTCATCGCCCAACACCTTGCGCAGATCGCTGATGGCCGTTTTCAGGACTGAATCACTGACAAATCGATGCCCCCACACGGCATCCAGCAAAGCGTCTTTGGATACCAACGACCCCGGCTGCCGGGCGAGCACACATAACAATAAGAAAGGGGTCGGCGCCAATGCCACCGCTTGCCCATTACGCAACAGGCAAGCGTTGGCCTCGTCGAGTTCAAACTCGCCGAAGCCCAGCAGAGCGGGGGTCGGATGGGACTGCGGACGCGCCACGGGTAATTCCTGAAAACTTAAAACAGGGTGCTGAAAATTCGCACGGGATCGGTCGTCTTCGACCTGGTTTCGGCCCGTCGCGGTGACGCGCTTCAATCATGGGCCATTGCTCCCATGACACCCCTGATTGACTCTGAAGCCAAGCGTCGTCGGTCGGAAACTGGCGCACTCACAACGTCATGCCACGAACCTTCTTTGCCTTGACGCGGCCAGTAACGCCCAGCCTCTCGGCTCGCCCGTTCGGCCTCATCACGGCTTTTCAATGATCGCAAATAATTATGACAAATACATCAATATTGAAATATTCCTCAATATTGCATACCTTGACCCTGCCTGACGATGAGACCTGTGCGCCTCACGACTTCAATCACAACAAGGGCTCGAGATGAACAACAACAAGAAAGTTTCCGAATTGCCTTCCTCCACCGTCGATGTGCTGGTCGTCGGTAACGGTCCGGTAGGGGCGACAATCGCGGCGCTGCTCGGCCGCTACGGGGTTACGACCCTGGTGCTGGACAAGCTCCATGACATCGTACTGATGCCTCGTGCCATTGCTCTGGACAACGAGGCCCTGCGCATCCTGCAACTGGCCGGATTGTCGGAGGACGCTTTCGAAAAGATCGCTATCCCTGAAGTGAGGATGCACTCTCCGGTCCTCGGGCAATTCGGTCGTGCCGATACTCAAGGGTGCATCGATGGCCATCCCAAGCTTGTGACGTTCTATCAACCCGACCTCGAACGAGCGATGCGTGGCCAGGTTTCCCGACTGAAATCAGTGACCAGCCTGGGTGGTTTCGAGCTGGAGAGTCTGGTCGAGGAGGCGGATGGCGTGGTCGCCACCGTACGGGATGAAAATGGGCAGTCGCATTCCGTTCGCGCCCAGTACCTGATCGGTGCGGATGGCGCCAGCTCCAGGGTCAGGGCACTGATCGGCCAGGAGTTCGAAGGGCAAACCTATGCAGAGGATTGGCTGATTGTCGATGCCAGGAACCGGCATCAGTCAGCCATTGATCATATCGAGTTTATCTGTGATCCGCGGCGGCCCACGCCGCACATGCCCGCCCCTGGTGGCAGGGAGCGTTGGGAATTCATGCTGCAGCCTGGCGAATCCCGGGAGGAGCTGGAAAGCCCGGAAAGCATCGCGCGGCTCATTGCGCCATGGGTCAATCCGCAGGAACTGGAAATCGAGCGCAAGGCGGTCTATCGATTCCACGCGCGTTGCTGCAATAGATTCAGCAAGGGACGTACCTTCCTCGTCGGCGACGCCGCACACATCACCCCTCCTTTTGTGGGGCAAGGTCTCGTCGCGGGCCTTCGTGATGGTGCCAACCTTGCCTGGAAGCTGGCTTGGGTCCTTCGTGGACACGCCGCGCCTGCGATACTCGATACCTATGATACAGAGCGCCGCCCGCATGCCCAGGCCATGATCAATCTGGCAAAGCTCATGGGTCGCCTGGTGATGCCAAAGAACAAGGTCGCCGCATTCTTCATCCACGGCCTGATGCGCACGCTGGCGTTGACCCCCGCGACCAGAAGGTACTTCGAGCAGTTGGACATCAAGCCGAAAAACACCTTCAAGCACGGCCTGTTCGTGCAGCATCGCAGGGGTGACAAGTTGGTCCGTGGCAGCCTGTTTCCCCAAGCCTGGGTTCGCACCCTGCAAAAGCAGATCAAGCTGAGCGACGACGCACTGGGAGACAACCTGACCCTGGTTGGATTCGGTGTTGACCCGTTGTCGCTGCTCACCACTGATCAGATCGTTTCCTGGGAAAAGATGGGGGGGCACTTTCTGGAGGTCAGACCCCGCGGCCAACGTTCCGGCGGCCGTTGTGACTTCATCGAAGACATGAACCATGACATCCTGCCGCTGGCTGCAAAAGGAACACTGGTCGCCGTTCGTCCTGACCGTATCATCATGCACCACGCCCCCGGTGCAGAGGCCAGCAGACTCCTTCGAGACTGCCGGGGCTTGCTGATGCATGATGACGCCACGCCTGACCGCGTTTCCATTACTATCAACGAGCCCACCCGATTGCGAGCTTGATCATGCCTTTCCCCACACTGTCGTCAGACGATGCCGCGCCCCAACCTCTTACCAGGGGCTACAAGAAGCGTGAGCGCACCCGTCGCGGCCTGGTGGACGCGGCATTGCGTCTGGTTGCACGCAAAGAGGTGGGGGAGATCGCACTGTTGGAGGTGGCCGCGGAAGCGGAGGTATCCAACGGGACCATCTACAACTATTTCCGCACGCGCGACGAAGTGCTGGAGGCGGTGGGCATCGCCATGGCCGCGGAGTTCTCTGACGCCATTTCCGTGTTGACCTCGGACGTGCAGTGCGGTGCGCAGCGGCTTTCGATTGGCGTTCGCATGTTTATCTGTCGGGCCGCTACCGACCATCAATGGGCAAATGCGTTGCTGCGCATCATCCATTTCGATCAGGCAATGCGCTCGCGCCTGGCTACCCACGTACTTGACGATTTGCGCGAGGGGCTGCGTGCGGGCACTTTCGCCTACGTGGACGAAGGCGTTGCCCTGGACATGGTCTTGTCATGCACCACTGGAGCAATGCGCTCGGTTGTCGAGGGCCGTGCAGCGGTGGAACACGATCAGCGGGTCAGCGAAATGGTTCTCCAGGCGCTGGGCGCAACACCTGCCAGGGCCAGGAAAATTGCCAGCAAGCCGCTTCCCGCCTGATCGGATGTCATCCCGACGCTGCCAGTGACTATCCGGCCGAAGCCACTGTTCGAAAATACTGAACATGCATGTTCATTCGTGGGCTGTGCGAAGAGCTAATTTTTAGCCTTTTATGGCTTCGTACGCTCTGTTTTCAAGAGTTATAACGCTTTTCATGGGGATTGACGGATTTAATTCAAAAACCGCTGTTGACGTCAATTGAACACGCGTGTTCAATTGACGTCATAAAGGTAATCCTGGAGAGAGAACCGTGGAATCCCTGAATCCAACGCAACGCCGCCTTCATCAAGCCGCTTTTCGCCTGTTCGCTGAACGAGGTACCTCGCAAGTGAACATCCTGGACCTTGCACAAGCGGCCGGCGTGGCTCGCGGAACGGTCTATAGCAACATCGACAACATGGAAAGCCTGTTCGAGGCAGTTGCCGGGCAGCTTGCGGCGGAGATGCATGAGCGCGTCAGCAAGAGCTTCAACTCCCTGTCCGATCCCGCTCAGCGCCTTGCCAATGGCATCCGGTTCTTCATCCGTCGAGCGCATGAGGATTCCCAATGGGGGGCCTTTATCCATAAGTTCGCCATGAGCACCCCGGCATTGCGCGAAATGTTCAGCGGCCAGGCGACGACCGATCTTCTGAACGGACTTTCCAGTGGGCGCTACACCTTTCGCCAGGAGCAATTGCTCTCGATACTCACGCTGATATCGAGCGGTGTCCTTGGCTCGATCTTCCTGGTGCTGGAAGGGCATAGAACGTGGCGCGAAGCGGGCTCTGACACGGCCGAGCTGGTGCTGCGGGCACTGGGCATTCCACCGCAGGAGGCTCGTGCGCTGGCAACCTCGGAGTTGCCGGTACTGCTGTCACCAGACTGATCACGTAACCCACTCGACCCGATAACACCCCCTGATTTTTCAGGGGGCGGGATAGCTTTGCCTTAAAAAACCGGAAAACAACAACAATGACCCACAAAAAAGAACTGCACCGGCTGGCGACACCGCAACCGGCCCGGCATCCGCAGCCGACAGTGAAGGCGCAGGATCTGACGCACCTGATCTTTCAACGGCCGGACTTGAACCAGGCGGCGTGCTTCCTGACGGACTTCGGCCTGACGGTAGGTCATCAGGACGCCGATACACTCTATCTGCGCGCTACTGAAGCGAGTTCCTATTGCTACCGCGTCCAGCGTGCCGAGCAGGCACGGTTTGTCGGGTTCGGGCTGGCTGTAGAGACTCTCGACGATCTGGAAAAACTGACTCAGATCCCGGGTGCGTCATCGATCGAGAAGTCGGAACATCCCGGTGGCGGGTATTGCGTCCATTTGAAGGATCCTTCCGGTTTCATCGTGGAGGCTGTTTGCGACCGGACGCCAGCCAGACCTTTGGAACATCGGGCACCTCTATCCTGGAACCTGGCGCAGCAGCAACCGCGAATCAACGCCACACAACGCCCGCCGATGGCTCCGCCTGAGGTACTCAAACTCGGTCATATCGTGATTGAAGTGGCCGACTACCAGTCGACCTGTGCCTGGTATACCCGGCATTTCGGATTTATTCCCAGCGATGTGCAGGTACTCCCCGACGGCTCGCCTATCGTTGCCTTCATGCGCCTTGACCTCGGCGAAACGCCCACTGCACACCATACGCTCGCGATAGCGCAGGGGTTCATGGCTGCCTATAGCCATAGTGCCTATGAAGTCGTCGATGCAGATGCGGTGGGCATGGGGCAGCGCGTCCTGCGGGAGCAGGGGTGGGAACACTCGTGGGGGATCGGCCGGCACATCCTGGGCAGCCAGATCTTCGATTACTGGCAAGACCCATGGGGCGATAAGCACGAGCATTACTGCGACGGGGATGTGTTCACGGCCACTCGGCCTACGGGCATCCATCCCGTGAGCCCGGAAGCAATGGCGCAGTGGGGGCAGCGCATGCCCAGGCGTTTCACAAAACCCAAGATGAGCTTCAGCAATGTGCGGGCGCTGGTTCGCAACCTGCGACGCAGCCCGGACTTGACGATTCGCAAGTTGATCACGCTGATGCGGATGTTCGGGTAGAGCAGCCGCCATGTCGGGCATCGCTACCCGGTATAGCCGGCGAGACGTACTCAAAGCCGGAGCCTTGATCGCCAGCGGCTCGTTGCTCTACAGCGTCGCCAGCCCACTCTCAGAACAACACCACAGTTCTCGCGCCATCGAGCGCGGGACAAACGCTGCCCCAGGAGTACCTTCAATGTCCGCTGTACACGTCGTCCGCTTTGAGTTTGAGAACGGTATCCACTGGGGCGTGCTGCGCCAAGACCGTATCACCATTGTCCCGGGCACTTTTGAGACCACGGGTGACTTCATCTGCCAGAACAGTATCGACGACCTCGCTCAACTCGAAGGTTCGCAGTTGGAGGCGCACGAAGTGAAGCTGCTGTCGCCGGTGACCCGCAACCAACAGTTTGTCTGCCAGGGGGCCAACTACCGACAGCACATGATCGAGTCGGGCATGGACCCGGATGCGAAGAAATACAACATGATGTTCACCAAGGCGACCAGCTGCCTGGTGGCCGCAGACAGCGTCCTGATCAAGCCGCGCGCCGTGCGCTTCCTTGACTATGAGATCGAGCTCGGGCTGGTGATGAAACGCGCAATCGGCGGCGCAGTGACCGTCAATGACGCCAACCTGCATGAGTTCGTTGCGGGTGTGGTCATTGTCAACGACTACTCGGCACGCGACATCCAGATCCCTCAGATGCAGTTCTACAAGGGCAAGAGCTTCCGCACTTTTGGCCCGGTCGGCCCGTATCTCTGCCTGCTGGATGCCCGGGACATGCATTACCTGAAAGCCTTGCAGTTGCGCCTGACGGTCAACGGCGAAGTCCGACAAAGCGACAGCACGGCCAACCTGGTATACGGCCCCGCTGAAACCCTGACCGAACTCTCCACCGTCCAGGATCTCGCCCCCGGCGACCTGATCGCCACCGGTACGCCTGCGGGATGCGCACTGACCATCCCTTCGCCGGCCAAACAGCGCATTGCAGCCCTGATGCCGGAAGCCACCAAATGGAAGCTTTTCCTCAAGGCGCAGGAAGGGCGGACGCAATATCTCAAGGCAGGAGACGTGGTCGAGGCGCGCATTCGCAGTGCCGATGGCGTGATTGACCTGGGTGTGCAACGCAACCGAGTCGTAGAGGAGGCCTGAAAATGATGGTGCGATCTCTGAGCGACATTGAAAGTATTGAGCAGGTCCCGCTGGCATTGCGTGGCCTGGCTTCAAGCACTTATGAAGCACTGACCCGGACCGCCGAGCTTGGCCCCAGCGCGCCGGCACTGAGTTTCTTCGCCGACGCTACCCGCTTCAGGAACACCCACCACTGGAGCTATGCCGAACTCGTCGCAGACATCACCCGCGCGGCGAATGCCTTCCACGACCTGGGCATTACTCCGGGTGAAGTGCTGGCCTTCATCCTGCCCAACCTGCCGGAAACCCACTTCACCATCTGGGGGGGTGAAGCGGCCGGTATCGTCATGGCGATCAATCCGCTGCAAGAGGCCAAACAGATAGCGGCCTTGTTGCGGGCCGCGAAGGCCAGCGTGGTGGTCACGCTCGCACCGACTCCGGGCAGCGACCTGTGGCCCAAGCTGGCTTCGCAGCTGGATCAACTTCCCCGGATCAAGCACGTCGTTTGGGTTGGGATGGGGCCCTACGTTGATGTCGCTCAACGTGAATCCCTGGAGTCCCTGGCAGAAAAAGAACGTGAGTTGCACAAGGGCACCACGATTCACGAATTACGCACGCTGATGGATGCTCAGCCAGGCACGCACTTGAAGAGTGCCCGGCTGTTTCGCCCGCAGGATCGTTCCTCTTACTTCTGCACTGGCGGTACCACCGGTCTGCCCAAGATTGCGATGCGTACCCATGGGGCGGAGGTTTTCAACGCGTGGGCCATGGCCACGCACATGCAACCACGCGGGAGTGGTCAGGTCATTTTTTGTGGGTTGCCGCTGTTCCATGTAAACGCTCAGCTGGTAACAGGCCTGATGCCTTGGACCCAGGGTGATCATGTCATCCTCGGCACGCCGCAGGGTTATCGCGGTGAGGGTGTGATCCCGTGCTTCTGGGAGATGGTTGAGCACTTCGGCATCAACTTCTTTTCCGGTGTTCCAACCGTCTATTCCGCACTGTTGCAAAACGAGCTGGAAGGCCGCGACCTGTCCAGCCTTCGTTATGCCATGTGTGGCGCCGCGCCGATGCCGGTCGAACTTTTCCGGGCGTTCGAAGGCCGGACCGGGGTGAAGATCCTCGAAGGTTATGGACTCACGGAAGGCGCGTGCGTCTCCTCGGTTAACCCGCCCCATGGCGAGCGCTACATCGGCTCCATCGGTATACGGATTGCCTATCAGGACATGCGCGCCGTCATGCTCGATGAGGCTGGAGAGTATCTGCGCGATGCTGACCCCAGCGAAATTGGCGTGATCACCATCACAGGTCCGAACCTGTTCGAGGGTTACGTTGAGGACAGCCATAACCGGGGTCTGTGGATCAACATAGATGGTGAGCGCTGGCTGAATACGGGCGATCTGGGGCGCCAGGATGAAAATGGCTACTTCTGGCTGACCGGGCGCAAGAAGGAGCTGATTATCCGCGGTGGCCACAATATCGATCCCAAGCAAATCGAAGAGGCTCTGCAAGCCCACCCGGCGGTGGCGTTGGCGGCGGCCATCGGCAGCCCGGACGCCTATTCGGGCGAAGTGCCGGTCGCCTACGTGCAACTGCGACCAGGCCACGTCTGCAATATTGAAGAACTTGAGCAATTTGCCCAGCACCACATCAGTGAGCGGGCGGCCATACCCAAGCGGATCGAAATCCTCGAAGCACTGCCATTGACGGCCGTTGGCAAAATCTTCAAGCCCGCCTTGCAGCAGCGCGAAGTGACCCGAACAGTTCGGCAGGAAGTGGAACGCATGTGTCTGAAGGACATTGCGGTCGAGGTCATCCAGCATGAACAACGTGGGTTAGTCGCGTGCATCCGGGCCGGAACAGATCAAGAGTCTTTGGCCCTCCTTCTTGGTCGCTATAGCTTTCAAGTGGAGTGGCTCAAATGATCCCGGCTTCGTAAATTCGGCACCTCGGCCCAGTCGTCAGACAGGGCCTTTCACAACTTCGAACAACGCCTGCCGGCACTGCCAAGTGCACCGGAAGGCGAAGCCTTGCCTGCGCACCAATCTATAAAAACAATACGAGGTGGGAAATGAAACTGAGCAACCGTGCAACTCCGTGTCTCTCGGCTGTGCGAGAAGTGTCTTCCTGGATCAGATTCACAGGTGCCGCGGCAATACTCAGCGTTTCAACAAGTGCAAGCGCCAATGGCATTGCCCTTAACGAACAAAGTGCAAGCAGTGCGGGAACTGCTTATGCCGGAAGGTCGTCTTCCGCGCTGGATGCCAGCACTATCTTTGGAAACCCTGCAGGTCTGACCAAATTGAAACGTACCGAGATTTCCGGCGGAGCCGCAGTCGTCTCGGTGAGCGACGACATTAGTAATGCGCAAAGCAGTGCCCCAGGAACGAATAAGGGGGACTCGGTCCCTTTGGGGGTTGTGCCCTTTGCCTATATGTCGACGCCGCTTGACGACCGTTTTTCCATTGGTCTGGGCCTTTATGCTCCGAGTGGTCTGATCAATGATTACGAGAGCAGTTTTCAGGGCCGTTACCATGGTTCCTATAGCACGACCAAGGAAATAACCCTGCAGCCCACCATTGCCTGGCGGATCAATGATTACGTGTCCATTGGTGGCGGACCGACCCTGAACCGTTTCAATGCAAAGCTTCAGAATTACCTGGCCACCGGCGCCCTGAACAACGGCCAGGACACACTGGTCACGATCAAAGGCGATGACACGGCACTTGGCTACAACGTCGGCGTCTTGTTTGATTTGAGTGAAGCGACCCGTTGGGGGATTAACTATCACTCGAAGGTGAGCTATGAACTCAAAGGGCATACTCAGGTTTCCGGCTCGCCGAGCGTTATCCCGCTGGACGGAAACTATGACAACAAGATAGACCTCACGATGCCCGAATCCGTGGATACGTCCATCACCCATCATTTCAACAGTCGCTGGACGGGATACCTGGGGACTACCTGGAAACGTTGGAGCCGGATCAAGAAGGTCGAGGCAGTCAACAGCGGTCTTTCCCCCTTGGGGCAGGCGGCGGGTCTGGGAAGTGTGACCGAAGAAATGAACTGGCACGACACGTGGTCCACCGCAGTGGGCGCCTCCTGGCAATTGAACCAACAATGGCTGCTGCGCGCCGGCTACGCCTATGATCCGTCGCCCATTGGAAATGCCGATCGCAGCGTGCGTGTTCCGGTCGGGAATCGCCAGGCCGTGACCCTGGGTGGTGCTTATTCGCCCAGTCCAGATCTGACGATAGACTTTGCTTATGGTTATCTCTGGGATTCCAAAGTCTCGGTGAAGCAGTCGAACAACTCCGGTCTTCAACCGGAATACAGTGCCAACTACCGCAATAGTGCGAATGGCGTTTCAGTGCAGGCAACCTATCGGTACTAAGCGACACCTGGTTCCTTGCTGTCGGTGCACTCTGGTCATTCGGGGGGCAGGGCGGAGTGGTTGATTTCGCCTTGCAGCAACGCCAGGGCCCGATCAAAGTCGAAGCGTTCAAGCTGCTGGGCCACTCGGCTCAGACGCCTGGCCAATGCATTATCGAGAGACAACCGACGCAACTCATCAAGCGCTTCAAAGGCTGCGGTGTCACTCTCGGCCAATAATTGCCCGAGCCGAGTGAGCTGGTCACCGAGTTCCGCCTCGGCCTGCGGCGGCTTCGCCCCTGAAGCCGTTTTTTCCTCGGGCAAAACCGCCAGCGCGCTCAATACGGGTATCAAACACCGACTGACCTCGGTCAAGTGAGCTTGCACGCCATCGCTCGGCTCGCCAGCCCGGCACGCTTGCTCCAGTTGTGCTGCAGCCTGTGCCAGCGCCCTGGCGCCGATGTTCCCCGCGTTACCATGCAGCGTGTGAGCCACTCGAACCGCCGCCGTCGGATCGGCGTCGGCGATTGCCGTTTTGAACTGTTCGACGAAGCTCTTCTGGGTCGCGTGGAATGTGCGCAACAGTCGCAAGTAAAGGGCCGTCTTGCCCGAACAGGCAGCCAGCCCGGCGACCTGATCGATGCCTGCAAGCTCGGCGGGCAACTGTCCGGATGTGTCGGCAACGGTCACCTCCCGCGCCCGGCCGCCACGCCCGGGCCGTGGCGTGATCCACCTGGCCAGCGTGGCGAACATGCCGTCTACGTCCAATGGCTTGGACAGGTGGTCATTCATGCCGCAGGTCAGGGCGCGTTCGCGGTCCCCGGCCATGGCGTCGGCGGTCATGGCGATGATCGGCAACGCCGCGAAGTTCGATTGCTGGCGAATCCTGCGTGTCGCGGTATAGCCGTCCATCACTGGCATCTGGCAGTCCATCAGCACACCGTCGAAATCGCTGTCCCGTGCCAACCAGTCGAGTGCCTGTTGGCCATCATCTGCCAGCTCGAACTCGATGCCTGCCTCTTGCAGCAAGTCGCACGCCAGCTCCCTGTTCAGTTCGTTGTCCTCCACCAGCAGCAGGCGCGCACCCTTCAGGCGTGCCATGTTGTCAGCGCTCTGCTCGGTGCGCTCATGGGCGCGGGTACCGGTTTGGGGCACTTTGCCGAACACTGTGCCTATGGCTTCGAGCAAGGTGGACGGGGTGACCGGCTTGGTCAGCACCACCGGCAGATGGACGTCCTGGTGCCTGGCCTGTTCAAGTAATTCCTCGCGATCAAGGGCGGTGACCATGATGACTGACGGTGTGCGTGTCAGGTTGGCGGAGCGCATCTGGCGGACCGTCTCCACCCCATTCATGCCCGGCATTCGCCAGTCCATCAGGACCAGGTCGAAAGGCAGCGAATCTTTCTCGGCCTGCGCCAGCATGCGCAGGGCCATGCGACCACTTTCGGCAACGTCCACTTCGACACCGAAGCTGTGCGCCATGCCCGAAAGAATTTCCCGGGCACTGGCATTGTCATCGACCACCAGCACGCGGATACCCAACAGCTCCTCGGCGGTGAACATGCGTCGCGCGGTCGCCGCTGTCTGCAGGCCCAGACTCACGCAAAAGTGAAACGTCGAACCGCTGCCCAGTGTACTTTCGACCCAGATGCGGCCTCCCATCATTTCCACCAGACGCTTGGAAATCGCCAGGCCCAGGCCGGTCCCTCCGTACTTGCGAGTCGTGGAACTATCGGCCTGGATGAAAGACTGAAAAACTCTCTGGCATTGCTCTTCGCTCATGCCGATGCCCGTGTCGCGCACCCAGAAATGCAGCTCGACCTTGCCCTCGTCACTTCCGACGCGCTCGATGCCCAGCACAATTTCACCCTGTTCGGTGAATTTCGTCGCGTTGTTGCCCAGGTTGGCCAGGACCTGGCCCAGCCGCAGCGGGTCGCCAATCAGTGCGGTCGGCAAATCGGCAACCGTGCTGTAGAGCAGCTCCAGGCCTTTATCCTCGGCCCTCAGGCCCACCACGTTGGTGAAGTTCTCCAGCACGTCTTCCAGGCGGAACGGAATAAGCTCCAGGTCCATCCTGCCGGCTTCGATCTTGGAGAAGTCGAGGATGTCGTTGATGATCCCCAGCAGGCTTTCCGCCGAGCGATGCACCTTCACAATGTAGTTGCGTTGCCGGTTATCGAGGTCGGTGCGCAGCGCCAGGTGACTCATGCCGATAATGGCGTTCATCGGCGTGCGGATTTCATGGCTCATGTTGGCGAGGAATTCGCTCTTGGCCCGTGTCGCCTCTTCGGCGATCTCCCGGGCGTGCTGCACCAGTGCCTCGGCGGCCTTGCGGTCGGTGATGTCGTAATACCAACTGGCGCTGATGTTGCGCTCTCCGAGTGCCAAGGGTACGGCCGAGAGCAACACCTCGAAACGCTTTCCTCCATCGCGCTGCAGGCTGGCCTCGAAGTTTAAGACCGCGCCCTTGGCGGCTGCGGCCAGGAAGCGGTCGTGTGCCTGTGCATCGCACCAGAAGCGACTTTCGTCCATTTCGCCAAGTTGCTCGCGGCTGACGCCGAACAGGCCCTCCAGCTCCGGGTTGCAGTAACTCAGGCGGCCATCATCGTCACGGATCAGCATGGCCACCGGACTGCTGTCCAATACCGCACGCAACTGCGTTTCGCTGGATTTGACCGCCGCTTGCATCTGCCGACGCTCGCTGACATCGCGAACCGAAGCGCAAATGCACGTGCCACGCCCCTCCAGAAGCGGCAAGTGCGACAGGCCGATCTCCACGGAAAACAGGCTGCCATCCTTGCGAAGGCCTTTGAGGTCGTCCAGGTTCGCGCCCATCTGCCGGGTGCTGCCATGGGCGATGAAGCCATTGCGCAATGTCACATGCCGGCCGCGCGCCGCGTCAGGCACCAGCCGCTCGA
The DNA here is from genome assembly GCF_053628995.1 of Pseudomonas sp. AP3_22 TE3818. Classification (NCBI taxonomy): domain Bacteria; kingdom Pseudomonadati; phylum Pseudomonadota; class Gammaproteobacteria; order Pseudomonadales; family Pseudomonadaceae; genus Pseudomonas; species Pseudomonas sp. AP3_22 TE3818. The sequence continues at coordinate 2,773,112 of NZ_JBRJHL010000001.1, forward strand.
TGGTCTCGCCCACCAACTCACCCGTGGCATAACCGAACAGCGTGTCCAGCTGCGGGTTGGTCATCAGGATCGCGCCCTCGGCATTGATGACGATCATGCCGTCCGGTGCCGCCTCGAGGATCGCGCGATACCAGGCCTTGGTGGCACGCAACGCGGTCTGTTGTGCTTCCAGCTCCTTCGATTGCAACTCCAGCCGCAAGGCCTGCTGACCCATTTCGTCGGCCTGGCGCCGGGTCTCGATCAGCAAGGATTGCACCGCCAGATGACGCTCCATCACCGCCATGGCGCCGGCCAGGCGTGGCATGGCCTCCTGCAACAGCGACTGCTCACGGGCCCCCAGCGGTTGATAACCCGCCAGCTCGAGCATGCCGAGCAGACGCTCACCACGCAAAACCGGCTGCACCAGCAGATAGCTGGCCGGCACTTCACCCAACTGCGAATGTAACCGTCCGAGCGGCTGCGTCAGCCCCTGCAATTCTCGGGGCGCACGATCCAGCGCGCATTGCCCTAGAAGGCCGGCTCCCAGAGCCACCGTCGGCGCCGGCGGGTAATCGGGATCGGTCGCGTAGCTGCCAATCAATTGCAGGCTTTTATCCTGCTCTTGCACGCTATAGAGCACGCCCCGGCAGATGCCGAGCATGCTCGCCATGTGCCGTAAAAAGACCTGGGCCAGCTCCCGTGGCGTTTCCGCATGTGGCAAGTCGGCCTGGAGTTGCTCGGTTTGCGCCTTGACCCAGCGCTGGCGCTCCAGTTGTTGCGACTCGGTCTGCAGCATCGCGATTGCACGCGCCAGATCACCGGTTTCATTTTGCAGATCGGTATAGGGAATCGTCCCGTCCAGTCGGCCGGCGGTCAGCTCGTCAACGGCGGCGCGCACCCGGTCAAGGGGCAGGCGAATCGAACGGCTGATCAACCAGCCCATCAACAATGCCAGTGTCAGGCCGCCCAGCAGCAATTGATAGGTGAGCCGGGTGCTGCGCCCGGCAAAGTCTGCGATCTGTTTGGCCGTGTCATGAATGGAGGCCTGTTTGATTCGCGCCATCTGTTTGAGCAAGTCGTCTCCCTGCTCATCCAGCCCCTGGAACTCGACGCTATCGATCAGCCGCAACGCTCGCGCTTGATCTCCTGCAGCGGCCAGTTCCAGTGCTGCCTCACCGTCGTGCAGAAAACGCTTCAGCAAAACCTCGAACAGGGCGAATCGTTCTTGGTTTTCCTGGCGCCAGAGGGTCGGTTGTACCTGCAGCAGCGCCACTTGAAGATGTTGTCGAGCCTCACCAAATTGCTCGACGCCCTTGCTACGAACATCTTCGCTGTTGCCACCGACGGCATGCTGCAATCCCTGCATGAGATGCGGCATCAGCACCCGCGCTTCCTGCAAGGGTTCGATGCCCGCCAACTCTTGCTGGTACAGCCGCTGCATATCCGTTTCCAGCAAATCCTGGGTACGCAGGCTCTGCGCGCCAAGCACCAGAACCAGCATCCCCAGCGTCGCGAAACCGAGGATCAACTTGATGCGCAGGGGCAGTTTTTCCAGCAGGGCGAGCACTCTGGTCATTGTAGGTCCCCGTTGATGTAAAACCGGCGTGTTGACCGTTCAGGGTTTCTGGACAGTGCGTTGCAGGTCGACCAGCCGGGCCATGTCCTGGTCGCTGTCCGCAAAACGTTCGGCGATGACATGGAATTGCTCGGCGTTGGCAAGGAAAGCATCACAGACGTCTGGGTCGAAGTGAGTCGAACGCCCCTGTCGAATGATCTCCACGGCCTGTTCGTGCGGCATTCCAGCCTTGTACACACGACGACTGATCAGTGCGTCATAGACATCTGCCACCGCCATCAATCGGGCACTCATCGGGATTTCTTCGCCAACCAGTCCCTGCGGGTAGCCGCTGCCATCCCACTTTTCCTGGTGGCTGTAGGCGATTTCCTTGGCCATGCGCAGAAAGTCCACCGAAAGGCCCAACTGATCCTCGGCACGTTGAATGGCATCGCGCCCCAGGGTGGTGTGGGTTTTCATGATCTCGAATTCTTCCGGGGTGAAACGCCCCGGTTTAAGCAGGATGTGATCAGCAATGCCGATCTTGCCGATATCGTGCAGCGGTGCCGACCTGAACAACTGGCGGATGCTGTCATCGTTCAGGAATTGACTGAAACGCGGATGATCGCGCAACAGTTCAGCCAGCAGCCTGACGTAGTGTTGAGTACGACGGATGTGGTTGCCCGTTTCGTTGTCGCGGGTTTCGGCCAGTGAAGCCATGGCCTGGATAGTGACGTCCTGAATGGCCATCACTTCACGGGTGCGGCGCTGGACCTCCAGTTCGAGGAAGTCATTCTGATCGCGAAGGAAGTCAGCCGCGGCCTTGATCTTCAGTTGGGTCTGCACCCGGGCCAGGACCAATGGCGGACTGATCGGCTTGGTGATGTAGTCGACCGCGCCCAGCTCCAGGCCCTGGATTTCGTTTTCCATTGACGCCAGGGCAGTGAGAAAAATAATTGGAATCTGGCGGGTGCGCGGATCTTTCTGCAGGTGCCGGGCCACGTCATGACCCGACAACCCCGGCATCATGATGTCGAGCAGGATCAGGTCCGGCAGCGGATTACTTTGTAGCACGCGTAACGCCGCTTCGCCGCTGTTGGCGGCCTTGACCCGAAACTTGTCCTTGAGCAGGTCGGTCATCAGCATCAAGTTGTCTGGCGTGTCATCGACCACCAGAACGGTGGCCGCAGGATAAACATCCTGTTCAATGTCCATGTCTTTAGGCTCCGCTGCCCTATGAAGGATTGCGCAAAGTTCCTCCATTGCAGACAAGCGTAGCTCTATTCATGGCAATTGCCGGGCATCGGCTCACCCCCCCTGAAGGGCCGCTTGCTTACCCGAAGCCTGGCGGCATCAACAGCAGGTGGTGTCCGGTTCTTCTGGCGCGACTCCAAGGGGATAGAGTCGATCATCAAACTGACTCAAGCGCGGGTACGCGATGGGGTGATCCTCGCCGATGTTTTCCAGGCGTTGGCGGTACCCCTTCAGGAAATCCTGTCGAGCTTCATCCGTGATGTACGGCACATGCCAACCGACAAATGGCTGCAGCACGTCCATGCCGACATAGGCCAGGGTTCCGCGCAGTAGCGGGCGCAGCATGTCTTCCAATGGACCATGGATGGCGTTGTCGCCGAACATGTGTTCGCGCCCGCCCAGGGTCACGGTCACCAGGGCTTTCTTGCCGCGCAGACCGCCCTGATCGTAGAAACGCTTGCCGCCGTAACAGATGCCGGACACCAGAACCCGATCGATCCAGCCCTTGAGGATGGCCGGTGTCGAGAACCAGTAAACCGGGAAGTTGAGGATCAGCAGGTCCGCCCACAACAGCTTGTCCAACTCTTGCTGGATATCGGCGGCGAGTGTCTGTTCTTGGCTGCTGCGTCGTTGCTCAAGTGCGTAGACCAGATACTCGGGGTTTTCCCGGGCGCGGAAATCCCCGGCACCGGCCACCGGATTCCAGTTCATTTCGTACAGGTCGGATACCCGGACCTGATGCCCTTGGGATTGCAGGGTCTCAACCGCTTGGTCGCGCAAGGCGGCGGTGAAGGATTTTGGTTCGGGATGGGCATGTACGATTAAGACATTCATGGCGATTCCTTGAATTCGCGAAGGGCTGAGTGAAGTGCACTCGCGCCGGTCAAAAGTAGGTGGGCCATGTGCGCATTTCGTGGCGCCCGATGCCGTTATTGATGGCGCGCCGCTGTGCCGCCAGTGCCTCGACGAGAAAACGACGGGTTTCTCCCGGCGTAATCACCTCGTGAGTGCCCAGCGCACCGGCCAGTGCAAAGGCCGAGGTGTCTTTTGAGAATTCAGCGTACAGGCGCTCGTAGCGCTCGGGATCCGTCTCGCGCGTCACGTCATGCACGACGCTGACCGCCACGCCCGGGTCGACGAAGCTGACGTCGGCCGAGCACCAGGCGGCCGACTGGTCGCTGTTGCGGCCACCGCCGAAATTCAGATAGGCCTGGCCGAAACTCTTGCGCACGATCACCGAGAGCTTGGGTACCGAGCACAGTTGTACGGCGTGGATCATGTTCATGATGTGCGCCGGTGCGCTGCGTTTCTCGCCTTCGATGCCCACGAGGAAGCCAGGCGTATCGACAAGAAACACCAGCGGAATGTTGAACGAGTCGCACATTGCGATGAAGCCGGTGGCCTTGCGGCAGGCATCGGCGTCCAGCGCTCCGCCCTTGAATTGCGGATTGGAGGCGACGATCCCGATGCTGGCGCCTTCAAGGCGGGCGAGAGCGGTAACGACCGAGCGGCCGAATCGGTCCTTGAGCGCAAACAGGCTGTCGCGATCGACCAGCGTCGCCAGCAGCTTGCGCATGTCGTAGGTTTTGCTGCGCTCCACCGGGACGATGGTTTCCGGGCCCGCCGGGTCCGGTCGATCCTCGGGTCCGCAGGGCAGGAGGGCGGGTGTTTCATTCGAGTGAGAGGGCAGGTAGCTGAGAAACTGCCGGATAGCGGTCAATGCTTCCTGGTCAGTGTTGACCACCCTGTCGGCCAGCCCGGTGATTTCAGCATGCATGCGCCAGCCGCCGAGTTCTTCGGCGTCCGAGGATTCACCGATCGCCACGGAGGTGACTTTGGGGCTGGAGACGGCGAGCAATGCACCCTTGCGCATGACGGTGAAGTCCGCCAGGCACGAGTACCAGCTTGCCGATCCAAAACACGGGCCCAGTACCGCGCTGACCCACGGGGTTTCGCGGCGCCGGCAGTATTGCTGGGCGTCCTGACCGGCACTGGCCATGCTCGCTGCGCCCATCGCGTCCTGCATGCGCTGGCCGGACGATTCGCCAAGAAAGATCAGCGGCATGCCATTGCGGGTGGCGCATTCCTTCATGTAAGCGATCTTGCGTGCATTGATCCATGAAGACGACGCACCTTTGACCGTCATGTCGTTGGACACCACGGCCACCCGACGCGAATCGATGCGACCGAAACCGGTGATCTTGCCGTCCGCCGGCGTGCTGTCCCGGTCCTCGGGCCGGGAGGCGTGGGCGAGCATGCCGATTTCGCTGAACGACTGCGGGTCGAGCAGGCCCTCCAGTCGTTCGCGTGCATTGAGCACGCCAGCCTCGCGACGCGCCTGGAGCTTGGCCTCGCCACCCATTTGCAGGGCGTTTTCGCGGCGGGCTTGCAGTTGCTGTTCCGGTGATGGATGTTCGCAGGTCATCGTGAGGTCTCATTGGGAACCATGACGACACGTCCGACGATTTCGCCGTGACGCAATGTGCGCAGGACTTGCGGCACTTCGTACAGACGGGCGCCATCGCCCCAGTCGAACAGACGAAGGGCCTGCAGGGTGCGGATCGGGATTGTCGTCTTCATGGTCGATCACCCTTTGCCAGAACCAGGGTCATGAACGCCGACATCAACAGCCCGCTGGCCTGGACCAGGCAACTGCTGGCGTTGGCGACCTGGCGCCCGGCGCATTCGCCACGCAGCTGACGCACAGATTCGATTATCAATTGCATGCCGAACTGGCCGGAGTGGTTGAAGGCCAGCCCGCCACCGGAGGTATTGACCGGCAATGCACCGCCGGGCGCGGCAATGCCGCTGCGCAAAAACGCGCCGCCCTGGCCGGGTGGGCAGAAACCCAGGGCTTCGAGCGCGACGAGCACGTTGATGGTGAACGCATCGTAGATCTGCACCATGCTCAATTCGTCGCGCGCGATGCCGGACATGCAAAGCGCACGCTCGGCGCAGTCGGCGATGACGCCAGGGGCGAGCCAGTCGGTCGAGCCCAGCGGCGTGACGTGGTGCCGGTAGGTATCGGCGTAGCCACGGATGTACACCGGCGGTTTCGCCAGCGTGCGTGCGCGGTCGGCTTTGGTGAGAACCAACGCACCGGCGCCGTCGCTGACCAGGCAAATATCGGCCTTGCGCAGCGGGTCCGAGATCAGTGGCGACGCCAGGTACTCCTCCATCGTCAGCGGTTTGCGCAGCGTCGCCTGAGGATTCAACTGTGCCCAGCGTCGTGCGTTGATCGCCACCTCGCCGAGGTCCTCCTCGCTCGCGTGGTAACGATGCAAATACTGCTGCGCGAGCATCGCGTACCAGCTGATCGGACTCAGTACACCGTAAGGCGCAACAAATTGTCCCGACGGCGAGCGCGGGTCGTTGATGACGCCGCCGCGATTGCGGCTTTGATCCAGTCGCTGGGTACTGCCGTAGGTGACCAGCGCCACCGAGCACAACCCCGTCTCGATCGCGGCCATGGCGTGGATCAAATGGGTGAGCGGCGAACCGCCGCCGACCACCGTGCTGTCGACATGACGCGGCGTGATGCCCAGGTACTCGCTCACCAGCAGCGCGTTGGCGCGGTCGTCCCAGTGCGCGAAAACCCCATCGACATCGGCCAGGGTGAGGCCGGCATCGAGCAGGGCGTCACGGGCCGAGCGGCATTGCAGCGACAGTGCGGTGTCGCCAGGCGCCGCCTTGCCAAGCCCGGCCTCGCCGACACCGACGATGGCGTAGCGGCCCGCGAGGTGGGAAGGGTCGTTGCTCATGCTTGCGCCTCCTGGGCGACGAGCTGCGCGCGCACGTCTTTCTTCAATACCTTGCCGACCGGACTGCGCGGCAGGCTCTCCCAGAACAACACTTGCTTGGGCGTTTTCAGGCTGCCGAGTTTTTCGCGGCAGATCGCGACGAATTCCTCGGCGGTCGCGCTGGCGCCGGCCTTGAGTTCGATCACGGCGATGACTTTCTCGCCCCAGTCGGCATCGGGCAGTCCGACCACCGCACAATCCATCACCGCCGGATGCGCCCAGATCACTTGCTCGATCTCGCTCGGGTAAATATTGAAACCGCCGGAGATGATCATGTCCTTGGTGCGATCGACGATGTACAGATAGCCGCCTTCGTCGAACACGCCGATGTCGCCGGTGTGATGCCAGCCGAAGCGGCGGGCCTCGGCGTTGGCTTGCGGATTGTCGTAGTAACCCGGCGCGACCAGCTCGCCGCGGGCGACGATTTCGCCGCGTTCGCCAGGCTCGACGAAGCGTCCTTCTTCATCCATCAGCGCCACTTCGCAGGCCCCGGTGGGGCGACCGGCCGAGCCCAGGTGCTTGCCGTCGCGCATATGGTCTTCGCGAGTCAGCAGAGTGATCACCCCAGGCACTTCGGATTGACCGTAGGCCTGCATGAACACCGGTCCCCACAGGGCAATGCCCTCGCGCAGCTTGTCCACGGACATCGGCGCCGCGCCGTAGATCACGTATTCCAGTGAGGAGCAGTCGCGGGTCCGGGCATCCGGGTGCGACAGCAGTCGGTAGATCAGGGTCGGCGGCAGGAACAGGTGGGTGATGCGTTCGCGCTCGATGGTTTCCAGCACGACACCCGGATCGGCGGACGCTGCGATGACGTTGCGCGTGCCGAAAATCGACAGCGCCATGGCGGTCGCGCCAGCGGCGTGGGTCAGTGGTGCCACGACCAGGTGCGCCGGGCTTTTCGCCGGTGGCATGAACTGATTGCTGATGCGGTAGCAGGCCAGCAGCGCGCGGTGGCTTTGCATAATCGCTTTCGGCCGGCCGGTGGTGCCGCCCGAGGATTTGATCAGGGCGGTGTCGTCCAGCGAGTTACGCACGGTGCAGCGCTGGCCGGCGTGTTCGCGACACCAGTCGGCGATGCTCAAACCGGCGATTGGCTGGTCCAGGCCGATCACCGTGGTCAGCGTCGGTACGCCTGCGCGGATGCGTTCGGCATGTTCGGCATACTGGGAATGCAGGACCAGCACCGACAATTGGGTGAAGCTCATGAACCAGATCAGGCTGTCGATCGAGTCGCGGGCGTTGAGCGGCACGAACGTCGCCCCCGCACGCAATGCGCCCAGCATGGCGACGAAACCCAACGGGTGATTGGGTGCCAGCACGCCGACATGGGCGGATCGCAGGCGCAGCAGGGACAGGGCATGACCGATCGCGTGGGATTCGGCCTGCACCTGGGCGTAGGTGAGGCTGAAGCCGGTGCCTTGCAGGCAGGTGTTATCGGGATGGCGATTGGCGCCGGCATCGAAGTAGTCGGTGATCATTTCCATGGTGACGGCTAATCCAAAAGAGTGAACTGGGGCAGCGTGCAGGATTCGCTGACGGTTTCGAAACAGACCCTGACGGCGGCGCCGATCCGCACGCGCTCAAGGTCGGCGTCGAGGATGTTGGCGACCAGCCGGACGCCTTCATCGAGGTCGATCAGCGCGACGACATAAGGCAGCCGGCCCTCGAAGGCCGGCGACGGGGCAATGCGGCTGACCGTCCAGGAATAGATGCGCCCCTGGCCGCTGGCATCGATCCACTCGATGCGCTCGGACAGGCAGCCGATGCAGAATGCGCGCGGGTAGAACTGGCAGTTGCCGCAACTCGCGCAACGCTGGATGACCAATCGTTGTTCCTGCGCGGCCGCCCAATAGGCGGCCGTTTCGGCGGTGGGTTGCGGCAGTGGTCGTGTCGGGATGGAAGTCGACATGGCAGCCTCAGTGAGTGCGCAATTCGAAACCGGCCATGGCGATATGCACATGACGTTGTTCTGGCAGCCCGGCCAGACCGGCGATCAGCTCGTTCAGCGGACGACGCACACTGAAGGTGTCGTCGATCGCGGTCGGAATCAGGCCGGTGATTTTTTCGTCGCCGTACATGGCCCGCAGCAGCAGTTCATCGTCCGACAGGCCGGGATAGCGGCGACGCAGCTCAGGGACTCTTGGCGCCAGCAGCGGTGGTTGCATGGCGATTTCGCGGGAACCGTTGGCGAGCACACGATCCTTGACGTCGGGGTCCACCGGCAGTGGCAGGGCGCCGAAGTAGCCGCACACGTACTTTTTCACTTCATCCGGCACCACCTTGTAACGCTCGCCGCTCAGCACGTTCATCACCGCTTGCGCGGCGATCATCGCGGGGAAGGGCGTGGCCATCACCGGCGAGCCGAGTTCAACGCGGATGCGCGCGATCTCTTCGAGCACCACCGGCAGCTTGTCGGCGATGCCCGCCAGTTGCAGCTGCGATTGCAGGTTGGACATCGCGCCCCCGGCGTACTGGGTGACAAAGTGCGCCGGGTCGTATTCCGCCGGGACGCCCACGGGGAAGCCGTTTTCTTCGGCGATGCCGGTGAGGTAGTCACCGACTTCGTCTGCCGCGCGGTCGTCGAAACTGACCTCCAAGCCGATCTCGCGCAGGTTGCGCGCCAGCATCTGTGCCGACGGCCCGGCGTTGCCGTTGGCCAGCGGATCGATCGAGCACAGCAGGCGGTCGGCACCGTGCACCGCCGCCTCCAGCGCCACCAGCGAACCGGTGGCGTTCAGGCAATGGGTGAGCACTTCCAGCGGGCGGTCGCCGATCACGGCTTTGATCGCCGGCACAATGCTGCGCACTTGCTCGACAGTCATGCTGCCGCCGGCATCGCCGAAGGCAAAGGCGTCGATGTCGAAGCGCTCGATCGCCTCGCGCGCCTTGGCGGCGTAGAACGCTGCGTCGTAGCCCGGCGCCAGGTTGTAGATCATCGCCAGGGTGGTCGTAGCGCCCAGACGCTTGGCGGTGGCGATGGCCGGGACGAGGTTGTCCCAGCAATGCAGGGAGTCGAGGAAGCCGATATCCCGCGCACCGTTGGCGACCAGGCGTTCGACGTACAACTCGCTCAGGTCGTCCGGCTCGGGGTAGAAGCTGCGCAGCATGTTGCTGCGCACGATGCCACGCAGCGGCGTGTGGCGGATGCGCTCGGACAACAGGCGCAGCCGTTCCAGCGGGCTCTGGTTGAGGAACAATACACTGGCGTCGAACTGCACCAGGGCAATGGCTTCTATCGCATCGAAGCCCAGGGCATCCAGACGCTCGGCCATCGGCAGCATGTGCTCGGTGCGCATGCGCGTGGCCCACAGGCACTGGTGCGCGTCACGCAAGGTGGCATCGACCAGCTGGATTCGGCGACGTTTGCCGGTGCGGATGAACTCCGCATTCACTTTTTCGCGTAGTTGATTCAGCACATGTCACCCCTTGCTGTGTTCGAGATGGATGGACAGGCCCGGGCCTGTGACACTCAGTACGGTGTAGCCGGGCCAGCGTTGCAGCAGCCCTTGGGTCAGGGCTTGCTCGGGGGTGCGGATTTCATACTCAAGCTTCTGAAAAGGCGGCAGTGCCGGGCAGCCGCAGATCAGGGCGGCCAAGGCATCATCGGTGGACAGATTGATCGGGCGGCACGGCGTCGCGACCGCGCCGATGCGTTGTTGCAGGCGGGTCAGTGACGTGTCGATCGGGCCGTAGCAGCCTTGCAGCCAGCGGCGCAAGGCGGGTTGCAGCGTGGCATAGCGTGGTTCGGCATCCAGATGTTCGAGTGCCTGTCGTGCAATCGCCTGTGCGAAGGGCGGCAGCATCGGCGGGTTACCCAACTCCTGGCGTATGCGCGTGCACTCGCGGGCAAACCCGAACAGATCCGCCAGGCGTCCGCGCGAGCGCAAGGCCTGCATGGCGTCGGCGGCGATTTCACCTGGCAGTTGATGTTCGTAAGGCGCCAGGTCGAATGCCCAGGGCTGGCTTTCGGGGAAGCCTTGCTGATCCGCCACGGCGGCGAACTGGTCCTCGGCTGCTTTTATACGGTCCGGGTCCGGGGCTAGCAGCGACAGTTCGAGCAACGCCGCGGAGCGCACCAGCAGGGGCAGCGCAGGCGTCGATGCACCATTGGCGACACAGGGCAGCGCGGCATCGAGACGTTCGATGCCCAGTCGGATCGCCTCCAGTGCCACCTGCGGGCCGAGCCCGGTATGGCAGCGAGTGTGCAGGTCCAGCGGCGTGCCATCGAGGCCATCGCGCAGTGCTGAAAGCAACCCGGGCAGGCGATCGACATGCAGCAGGCCGGCTTCGTCGCGCAACATGATGCGCTGTGCGCCGGTCTGGGCGAGTCGTGCAGCCGCTGCCGAATAGTGGGCATCGCTGTGTTCATCATCGTCGACGTAGGGCAGGGCGGCGATGACGCTCAGGCCGTTGGCCAAGGCCATTTGCACAGCGCTGTCCAGACGCTGGAAATCCAGCTGCGGATCGATCAATACGACCTCGCTGATGCCATGCCGGGCGAGCATTCGCAGCCAGGTGTTCAGTGCCTCGCCCGACAGCACATCGATATAGCCATGGGTCGCCAGCAGATTCACCGTGGCGCGCAACGGCGTGCCATTGGCGCGCTCGCGCAGCGCAGCAACGCGTTGCAGCGGGTTTTCCTCACGGCTGACGCACTGGGCGATCACCGCCGGGCTCAAGACTTCGATGGCGGCAAGACGCGCGTGCCCCAGCGAACTCATCGTCCCCAGCAACATCGCGGTGCTGGCGGCACCACCCCAGACAGCGGTCTGGCCGTCACTGAGGCTGACATCGACCAAAGTAGTCATGCTCATGCGCGCTCCCTGGCTTGTTTCAACGCCTGCTTGCGGGCCGGTACGAACACGTCTTCGACCCAGCGCGTGGTGACGCGGCCGGCGACGAAATCCGGATGATCGAGCACGGCGTGGTGGAAGCTGGCGGTGGTCGACAGACCAACGACTTTCATGTCCTCGAGCGCCTTGCGCATCAGCACGATCGCCTCACCGCGCGTCGGCGCGTGCACGATCAGTTTGGCCAGCAGCGAATCATAGAACGGCGGCACGGTGGCACCGCTGAAGCAGTGGGTGTCGACGCGCACGCCCTGGCCCTTGGGTGCCAGCCACTCGCTCACCAGGCCGGGGCTGGGCAGGAAATTGCGGTCCGGGTCTTCGGCGTTGATCCGGCATTCGATGGCATGACCGCTCAGCTTGACGTCGGCCTGAGTGAACGACAGCGGCAGGCCGGCGGCGATGCGGATCTGCTCGGCCACCAGATCGAAGCCCGTGATCATTTCCGTCACCGGGTGCTCGACCTGGATGCGCGTATTCATTTCCAGGAAATAGAACGCGCCGTCACGGTCATCGACTACGAATTCGATGGTACCCGCGCCGAAGTAACCGACGTTTTTCGCCAGACGCACGGCGCATTCACCCATTTGCTCACGGGTTTGCGCGGCGAGGCTGGGGGAGGGGGCTTCCTCGATCAACTTCTGGTGACGACGCTGGGTCGAGCACTCGCGCTCGCCCAGGTGCACCACGTTGCCGTGGCGATCGCCCATGATCTGGATTTCGATATGCCGCGCCAGTTCGATGAACTTCTCGACGTACAGGGTCGGATCGCCAAAGGCTGCCTGGGCTTCCGAAGAGGCCGAGCGGAACGCCGCCTCGGCCTCTTCATCGCTGCGCACGATGCGCATGCCACGTCCGCCGCCGCCGGCGGTGGCCTTGAACAGCACCGGATAGCCGATCGCGCTGGCGATGCCGCGTGCGGTCTCGGCATCGGCCACCGCATCGGAACCGGGGACGCGTGGCACTTCGGCTTTTTCCGCCAGACCGACGGCGGTGATCTTGTCGCCCATCGAATCGATGATCTGTGCCGACGGACCGATGAACACCAGCCCGGCGTCTTCGCAGGCCTGGGCGAAATGCGAGCGTTCGGACAGGAAGCCGTAGCCGGGGTGGATGGCGTCGCAGCGATGCTCCAGCGCCGTACGGACCAGCAACTCGGCGCACAAATAGCTTTGCGCGGCGGGCGGCGGGCCAATGATCACGCACTGGTCGGCCAGGCGGGCGGCCAGGCTGTCGCTGTCGGCTTCGGACACCGCCGCCACCGATTCGATACCCAGGGTCTTGCAGGCTCGCACGATGCGAACGGCGATTTCGCCACGGTTGGCGATCAGGACCCGACGAATGTCACGGGTTGCCACGGGAATGCTGCTCATCAACGAGCCTCCGATTCAATAATCATCAAGATCTGGTCGCGCTCAACCATCTGCAGGTCCTGGGCGACGATGCGCACCACACGGCCCTTCACCGGGGAGGCGAGGGTGTTGAAGAGCTTCATGGCCTCCACCAGGCACAGCGGCGCGCCGGTTTCCACCAGGGTGTTTTCTTCAACGAACGACGCCTGGTCGGGGCTGGGTTTGCGATAGAAGGTGCCCATCATGGTCGCCCGCACGGCCACCTGGCCCTCGGCGATTTCAGGCTCGCTCGCGGCTGCCGCAGGGGCGGCGGCCGATGCGGTTGTTGCCGGCGCGGCGCCTTGGGCAGGCGCCAGCGAGCGCTGGATCGTGCCTGATTTGCTGGCGGTCAGCGTGGTGTCACCGACGCGGACTTCAAGGAAGTCCAGGTGGGTCGTGTGATCCAGGATCTCCAGGATTCTTCGTGCTTCTTTATGTGTGAGCGACATGCCTCGGCCTCTTGTTGTTCGAATTGCCTGGTCGGATAAAAACATCGAAACGTATGATTGTCAACAATCGTACAATCATGTAATTTGCAGTTCGTGAGCCAAGGCGTTCGCACAGCGCTGGATACAAAAAGCGTAGCCCGCGACGGCCAGAGGCCTGGCGATTTCAGAAAACAGTGGTGTTTTGGAGGGGGCGAGAATGAGTACAATCGCGGTTAAGTCGGATGTCGCGGGTACGGTGTGGCAGATCCATGTCCGCGAAGGCGACATCGTTGAAGAAGATCAGACCCTGGTCATCATGGAGTCCATGAAGATGGAAATCCCCTTGATGGCGCTCGAGTCCGGTCGAGTAGTGAGTGTTCTCGTTGCCGAAGGCGACGTAGTGAAAGATGGCCAGGATGTTTTGCTGATGGAGTGCGATTGAAGTCTATGTCAATGAATGCAGGTTCGGCGTCGGCCGCCAAGGGCGGTAGTGCAATAGGTATCACGCGGGCCGGTCGCCAGCGCGTTCTGACGATGCCGGAGCAGATTGCCGAGAGCATTACGCTGTCGATTTTGCGCGGTGAATACGGGCCGGGCGATTCGGTGCGTGAGCAGGAGTTGGCCGATCACTTCCAGGTCAGCCGTGGTCCGATCCGCGAAGCCCTGCGCATTCTCGAGAAAGTCGGCGTCGTGACCATCGTGCCGCAGCGTGGCGCGCATGTGACTTCATTGAGCAGGCAGGAAATCGACAACCTGTTCGAGATCCGCGCGGTGCTGGCCGGATTGCTGGCCAAGTACCTGGTCGATCTCGATGCATCGGTCGTCAACCAGATGGACGCCATCGTCACCCGGCTTGAACTGATCGCCGGGCAAGCCGATGCGCTGGACGAGTATGCCCAGGGCAGTTATCGCCTGAGCACGGTGTTGTTCCAGTCCTGCGGCAACAAGCAGTTGGCAGAACTGATGGGTGCACTGGCGATCCAGACCGCACGCTACACCCGCTTGGGCTTGCGTTCACCGGAGCGTCGGCAGGCTTCCGCCGTTTATTGGCGCGGGTTGGTCGAGGCACTTGGGCAGAACAACAGTAGCGCCGCCGGCAACCTGATGGTCGAGCTGATCAACGCTTCCCATCAAGCGGCATTGAACCACTTGGAATAACCGTACACAGGGGGCACAACACTCCCTAGTGCTGTGTCTAATTGTCGACAATAAGACAAAATATCATGACAAAAAAACGCACCGCAGGTCTCATGCTCAGTTGGGCAGCCCGGCAACACCGCGGCCGCACCGCGCTGATCTTCGGCAACACGGCACTGACTTACGACGAGGTGGAGGCGGGCAGCAACCGTCTCGCCCACGCCCTGATTTCCCTTGGCTTGCAAGTGGGGGAGCGCGTCGCCGTGTTGCTCGACAATTCGCCTGAAGCGATAGAAAGCGTTTTCGCTGCAGAGAAGGCCGGCCTGGTCTACGTGGCGCTCAACGCCCGGCATACCCTGGCCGAGCAGATTGCGATCCTCGACGACGCTGGCGCGAGCCTGCTGGTGGCGGGGCCGGAATTTCGCGAGATCAGCCTGGGGGTCATGGGGCGCGTCGAGAGTCTGCGTCACGTCATGGCGCTCGACTGGCAGGCACCGCAGGTGCTCGATTACCGCCAGCAACTCGCCTCGATGCCGGCCGGTGCGCCCAACGTCCAGGTGTCGCCCGAAGCCTTGCTGCGTATCGCCTATACCTCCGGCACGACCGGCAAACCCAAGGGCGTCACCTATACGGTCAAGCGTTGGTACGAGCGCCTGACCAACCACTTCTACGCCATGGAATACAGCCTGGGCGTGACCGATGCGATGTTGCACGTCGGCCCCTTGACCCATGCCGCGGGCGTGCACCTGTTGCCGTGCTACTTGCGGGGGGCGCGCAATGTGATCCTGGAGAAGTTCGAGCCGCTGGAAACGCTGCAACAAATCGAACGCCACCGCATCACGCAAATGATGTGCGTGCCGACCATGCTCACGCGTTTGCTCGACACCCTCGACAGCGGGGTCGCGGCCGATCTGTCGTCACTGCGGTGCATCCATTACGGGACCGCGCCGACTTCCGTCGACCTGATCCGTCGGGCCATGGCGCGGTTCGGTCCGGTGATGCGCCAGCAGTACGGAATGACCGAGGCGGTGCAGCCGCTGGCGGTGCTGTATCCGTACGAACACACAGAGGATGGCGTGCTGCGCTCCTGCGGCAAACCGACCGCCAACGTGCAGATCACGGTGCGCGACGCCCGGGGTGTAGAGAGGGCGGTGGGGGAGATCGGCGAGATCGCCATCGCCACCGACGGCATCGGCGAAGTGGCGTTCTGGCGCCGTCCCGATCTGGAAGCCGAGGCGATCCGTGATGGCTGGTACTACTCGGGCGATCTGGGCTACCTCGACGAGCAGGGCTTCCTTTATATCGTCGGGCGCAACAAGGACATGATCATTTCCGGTGGCTTCAACGTCTATGCGCGGGAAGTCGAGGACGCCCTGGAAAGCCATCCGCAGGTGCTTGAAGTCGCGGTGCTGGGCTTGCCGGATGCCGAGTGGGGCGAGCGTATCGCAGCGTTCGTCGTGCGCCGCGAAGGCACCACCGTCGACAACGAAGCACTCGGCATTCACTGCGCCGCACTGATCGCCGGCTACAAGAAGCCGCGCCTGATCGAATTCGTCGACGCCCTGCCGCGCAACAACGCCGGCAAGGTGGTTAAAAACATTCTGCGCGATGACTATCTCGCGCGCCTGCAGAGGAAATCGTCATGAGCACGCCTGTTGCCCCTGAATGGTCCCTGGAACTCGCCGACATCCGCGCCCGCCGTGAAGTTGCCTATGCGTTGGGCGGCCCGGAAGCGGTGGAGAAGCATCATGCCCAGGGCAAGCTGACGGCGCGTGAACGCATCGGTCACCTGCTCGATGGCGAAAGCTTCGAGGAGTTCGGCATCCTCGCCGGTGCCGTGAAATACACGGCCGAGGGCAAGATCGCTTCCGCCACGCCGAGCACGGCGGTGGTTGGCGTGGGCAAGATCGAGCAGCGACGCACCGTGGTCGCGGCGGACGACTTCACCATTCGCGGTGGCTCGTCGGAGGCGGCGGTCGCGGAAAAGTGGATCTACGCCGACCGTTATGCCTGGGAATACAAGTTGCCGATCATTCGCATGATCGACAGCGCCGGCGGCAGTGTGAAGCTGCTCGACAAGCTCGGCCACACCAAGATCCCGGGTTATGCCTTGCTGCCGATCACCAACCTGCTGGGTGCCGTGCCCGTTGTCGGTATCGCCCACGGTGCTTGTGCCGGCCTCGGTGCGCTGCGGGTTGCCGCCTCGCACCTGTCGATCATGGTGCGCGGCCAGAGCCAGGTGTTCGCGGCCGGCCCACCGGTGGTGAAGCAGGCATTCGGCGTCGATATCGACAAGAACGACCTCGGCGGATACGACCAGGTGCATCGCCACAGCGGCATGATCAACCTCGCGGCCAACAGCGACGCCGAGGCGCTGGACCTGGCCAAGCGCTTTCTCTCATTCCTGCCGGGCAATGTCTGGGAGCAGCCACCGCGCGCGGTATCGACCGATTCCCCTGGTCGCCGCGACGCCTGGCTCAACGATGCGATTCCCCATGACCGGCGCAAGATCTTCAACCCGCACAAGATCCTCAAGTCGCTGGTGGACAAGGACAGCCTGTTCGAGATGTCCCCGGATTTCGGTGCGTCGACCATCACCGCGTTCGCCCGTCTCGACGGCTACCCGGTGGGGATCATCTGCAACAACCCGCGCGTCGGCGGCGGTGCGCTGACCCGTGCGGCGGCGCTCAAGCAGACCCGTTTCATCGACCTGTGCGACACCTTTCATCTGCCGATCATCTACCTCGTCGACCAGCCCGGGGTGATGACCGGCCAGGAAGCCGAAATGCAAGGCACGCTGATTGCGGCGATGCAGGCAGTGCATGCCATTGAGCAGGCGAGCGTGCCGGTCATCACTATCGTGCTGCGCCGCTGTGTCGGCCTCGCCGGCGCCATGGTCAGCCCCTGGCACGGCCCGACGGGCACCGCCTTGCCGCACCGCTTTGCCTGGCCTTCGGCGCAGTGGGGCTCGATCCCGATCGAGGGCGGCGTGGCCGCTGCCTACAAACAGGAAATCGCTGCCGCGCAAGACCCGCTGGCCCGGCGCAAGGAACTGGAGGCGCATTACCAGGCCCTGGCTTCACCGCTGCGTACCGCCGAGCGTTTTGGCGTGATCGACATCATCGAGCCGGACAGCACGCGTCCATTGCTGTGCAACTGGGTGGGTGACGCGTATCGCGTCACCGCACTTTCCCTTGGGCCGAAGCGGCGGACCATGCGCTAGTCCTGGCAGGACGAGCGGCATCCGGCCTTACCTTCATAACAACAACTCAAAGGTACAGACGATGTTCTGGAAAAAGAGTCCTTGCGCCGTTTTGGCAACGCTGATGGTGATTCACCTGCTGGCCCAGGTGGACCGCAATATCCTGCTCGGCTTCGCCCCGCAAATCACCGGCGAGCTGGCGATCAATAACGCCCAGTACGGCTTTCTGGTCGGCGCGGTCTGGGTCCTGAGCTACGGGGTGATGGCGGTGTTTCTCGGCGCGCTGGCCGATCGGCACAGCCGGCCACGGGTGATCGGTGCCGGCATGCTGGTCTGGAGCGCCTGCACGATTGCCTCCGGCTACGTGCAGAACTTCGAGCAAATGGTGGCGGCGCGTTTTATGGTGGCCACCGGTGAAGCCGCGCTGGTGCCTGCCGCCACGGCACTGTTGATGGAATTGTTCTCGGAGAAGCGCCGGGGCACGGCGATGGGCCTGTTCTACCTCGGCATTCCACTGGGCATCGGTTGCAGCTTTTTGTTGGCGGGTACCCTTGGCGCCGCCCATGGCTGGCGCACCACGTTCCACTTCCTGGGACTTGCCGGGATTGTCATCGGCCTGCCGTTGATGTTGATGAGCGACAAACGCAGCAGCCACGCCGTGCAGGAACGCGGCGCGTCCCTGACGACGCAGATGGCCGCGGTGTTCGCGGAGCTGCGCAGCAACCGCGTGGTGCGCTACACGGTGGCCGGTTTCGTGCTGGCGCATCTGGTCTATCCGGGCATTTCGTTCGCGCAATTGTGGATCGCCCGCGAGCGCGGCATGGACCCGGCGACCATCGCCACGACCATGGGCGTCATGCAGATTGTCTTCGGTTCGCTGGGCGCGTTGGCCGGTGGCGTCTTGAGCGATCGCCTGGCCCCGCGTTTCAAGGGTGGCCCCGCCAGTGTGCTGGTACTGCTGGTGCTGGTGAGTGCGCCGTTCATGATCGCTTATCGCCTGGTGCCGACGGACTCGCCACTGTTCTACGTCGGCATGGCGGTGGGCATTTTCATGCTGATGTCGCTGTACGGTTGCGCGACCACCGCGATCCAGGGCGCCGTGCCTGTGCGCATGCGTTCGACGGTCATGGGGTGCTCGATGTTGCTGCTGAACCTGTTCTCGGTAGCGCTCGGCACCTTTGTTGTGGGCTGGATCAGTGATGTGCTGACCACTGCCGGGGTGGCTTCGCCGCTGAGCCGTGTGTTGCTGGTCAGCGACGTTCTGGCGTTGCTGCTCGGTGGCTTGTTCTTTTATGTGGCAGCGCGGATCAAGCGTGAAAGCACGCGTGCGCTGCCGGCCATGGGAATCAAGGTCTAGCTTATGTCCAGGTCCGCCGTGATTCAGTTTCAGTCGGTTGTCAGCCAGTACCTGCCGGGTGTGCTGGCGAGCATTGTCGTGGCGATTGCCGCGCGCTTCCTGGCTGATCAATACCACGCGCCGGTGATGCTGTTGGCGCTGCTGCTCGGCATGGCCATGAATTTCCTGGCGGCGGGGCCGAGCAAGCCGGGTATCGACTTCAGCGCCCGTGAAATCCTGCGGGTGGGCGTGGCCCTGCTGGGGCTGCGCATTTCCCTGGAGCAGATTGCGGCATTGGGCTGGCATCCGGTGCTGATCGTTGTGGTGTCGGTGGTGCTGACCATCGTGGTGTCCATGCTGGCGGCGCGCGCCATGGGCTTCAACGTGCTGTTCGGCCTGTTGTCCGGGGGTGCCACGGCCATTTGCGGTGCTTCGGCGGCGCTGGCCCTGGCGGCGGCGTTGCCGGCCCATTCTGCCAAGGAGCGCGCGACGCTGTTCACGGTGATTGGCGTGTCCAGCCTCTCGACCCTGGCGATGATTGTCTATCCGGTGATTGCCCGGGCGCTCGGTCTGGACCCGCTGCAGGCCGGGGTGTTTCTCGGCGCCACCATCCATGACGTCGCCCAGGTGGTGGGTGCCGGGTACAGCATGTCCCATGACATCGGCGATACCGCCACGGTGGTGAAACTGATGCGCATCGCCATGCTGCTGCCGGTGATCGTCTGCGCGGTGTTGATCACCCGCTCCCAGGGCGGGAACGACACCGGTCAGCGGCCGCCGTTGCTGCCCTGGTTTGCCGTGGCCTTCGTGGTGCTGGCGACGGTCACCAGTTTCGGCTGGGTGCCTGCGGCGGTGCAGAGCCTGGGCAATCAGATGTCGAGCTGGTGCCTGGTGGTCGCGATCAGTGCGCTGGGGATGAAAATCCAGCTCAAGGAGCTGGCCACGGTGGGGCTCAAACCCATTGTGTTGATGGTCGGTGAAACCGTGTTCCTGCTGGGGCTGGTGTTGCTGTTGATACGACTCGCCGGTTGAGTCGGGTCGTTCCATACCGCGCAGGACGCTGAGTCCGGCGGTATTGATCGGGTTGCTTGAATGAATCGAACACTCCCCTGATGGGGATAAGAGTGGTGAGCACTGTCGCGCCCGAATCGGGTGGCCAGATGTTTTTTCATGAACATAAAACAACAACAAGAAAAGATCGGAGCCAACGTATGCGGATCAACAAAAAACCTGGTGTGGGTGTGTGGGAGCCAACACTGCTGGCCTCTGCGCTATTTATCGCGGCATTGCCGGCGGCTCATGCCTTTGAACTCGATACCGGAAATGAAGACTGGACGGTGCGTTTCGACAACACCTTCAAGTTCAACTATGCCCAGCGGGTGGAAAGTCCCAACAGCAAGTTGGCCCGGTCATGGAACAACAACGACGGTAACCGTAATTTCTCTTCGGGCAGTGCGGTGTCCCAGCGCCTGGACGTGCTCTCGGAACTGGACGTGGCCTACCAGAAGAAGATGGGTTTTCGCGTCAGCACCAACAGCTGGTACGACCATGCCTACGACAATGTCGGCAGTGACAACGCGGCGACCAACCAGTTGAACAATGGTCGCCCGGACTCGCGCCATGTCAGCGGCTATGTCGATCGCTATTACAACGGGCCGTCGGCGGAAATCCTCGATGCCTTCGTTTTCGGCAGCGCGGAAATCGGTGACGAGTCGATCCTCAGTGCCAAGCTCGGAAAGCACACCCAGTACTGGGGCGAGAGTGTCCTGGCCTTCGCCCACGGCAACAGCTACGGCCAGTCCGGCCTGGACATCACCAAGGCGCTGGCGGTGCCAGGTACCGAAGCCAAGGAATTGTTCATCCCGCGCAACCAGTTGTCGATGAGCTTCACGGTCAACCCGGAGCTGACGCTGGGTGCGCAGTATTTCCTCGACTGGGACGCTTCGCGCCTGCCGGAATCGGGTACCTACCTGGGCTTCAACGACGGCATCCAGAACGGTGGGCACAACCTGTCGCTGATCGGTGGCTTGAATCCGCGTTTCGGTACGCCCGGACCCTTGGGGGCGAACCAGTTCCTGCGCCTGAGCAATGGCCATACCTTTACCCCGGACAAGCATGGCGATTTCGGCCTGATGGCCAAGTGGAGCCCGGAATGGCTGGACGGCACGCTCGGCGTCTACTACCGCAAGACGTCCGACATCCTGCCCAACCTGGTGCTGCAACCGACCGCCATCGGCCCGGCGCAGCTGATCTCCGGCAACATCGGCAGCTACAACCAGTTCTACGTCGATGACATCGATATCTATGGCATCAGCCTGTCGAAAAGCGTTGGCGATGTCAGCGTCGGATTCGACCTGAACTATCGCGAAAACATGCCGCTGGCCAGCGTGCCGGGCACCGTCAATGCGGCGGCGGCCGCCGCCGGGGTGCCAGGGTTCATCGGCAGCTTCAACGGCGAAAACGGCGTGGCGCGCGGCAACACCGTGCACGCGGTGCTCAACGGCCTGACGACTTTTGGCGACACGCCGCTGTGGGACAGTTCCTCGTTGCTGGTCGAGCTCGGCTACAGCCGCTGGCTGAAAGTGACCGACAACAAACAGCTGTTCAAGGGCGAAGACTGGTACCACGGCACCGACAAGGTCACCCGCGACAACTACATCATCGGCGTCAACTTCAACCCGACCTGGTACCAGGTGTTCCCCGGCGTCGATATGTACATGCCGATGACCTACAACGTCGGCCTCAATGGCAACTCCGCCGTGCAGTTGGGCGGCAACGAAGACTCCGGCAGCTACTCGGTCGGCGTCGGCTTCGACATTCGCAACCAATACCGCTTCGACCTGAAATACGTGGACAACTTCGGTCCATTCGATACCTGCAGCTCACCGGGCAGCGCAGGCAGTCAGGGCGACGGCACCGCACCGGGTGTGAACGGACAGTACAACTGCACTCCAGGACAAACCACCGCCTTCGGCGGTACTCCGGCCCAGCTCAAGGATCGCGGCATGGTGACGGCCACCTTCAAGACAACTTTCTGATTCGCGATTGCTTAAAACCCAATCAGGAGAACGACACAATGAAATGCATGCACACGCTGTTGACCGCCTCGGTTGCGCTGGCCTTCGCCGGCCTGGTCCAGGCCGCCGTACCCGCCGCCGAAGCCGCCAAACTGGGCGGCAACCTGACCGCCGTCGGCGCCGAGAAGGCCGGCAATGCCGACGGCTCCATCCCGGCCTACAACGGCGGGCTGACCAGCCTGCCGGCAGGCTTCAAGGCCGGTGACACTTTCCGCCCGGATCCTTACGCCAACGAGAAACCCTTGCTGGTGATCGACGGCAAGAACGTCGCGCAGTACAAAAACCAGCTGACCGCCGTCACCGTCGAACTGGCCACGCGTTTTCCCAGCTTCCGCGTCGAGGTCTACCCGACCCACCGCAGCGTCGCGCTGCCGCAAAGCGTGCTGGACAACACCCTGAAAAACGCCACCGGCGCCAAGTCGCTGGAAGGCGGCAACGCGATCGAGAACGTGCTGCCTGGCGTGCCGTTCCCGATCCCGCAGTCGGGTGCCGAAGCCATGTGGAACCACCTGTTGCGCTATCAGGGCGTGGCTTATTCCACCAAGTACGATTCGTGGAACGTCGACGCCTCGGGCGCGCAAAACCTCGCCACCAGCGGCGAGATCGTCAACTCGTTCCCGATCTTCGAAGACCCGACCAAGGTCATCGATGGCAAGGACACCTACTTCCAGACCCGTCTGTTCTACACCGGCCCGGCGCGCCGTGCCGGTGAGGCGATCATGCTCAAGGACGCCGCCAACCCGCTGGCCCAGGCCCGTCGTGCCTGGCAGTACCTGCCGGGGCAGCGCCGGGTGAAACTGGCACCGACCCTGGCCTACGACACGCCGAACCCGGGCACCGCAGGTTCCGGCACTTACGACGACGTCTATGTGTTCAACGGTGCGCTGGATCGCTATGACTGGAAACTGGTCGGCAAGCAGGAAATGATCGTGCCGTACAACACTTACGCGCTGAGCTACATCAAGGACCCGAAAGCCTTGACCACGCCGAACCACCTGGCACCGCAATTCGTGCGCTGGGAAAAACACCGGGTGTGGGTGGTGGAAGGCACGCTCAAGGCCGGTGCCCGTCACGTCTACGCCAAGCGCCGCTTCTATCTGGATGAGGACAGCTGGGTCGCTCTGGCCTCGGATCAGTACGACGCCCGTGGCCAGCTCTATCGCGGTTCATTCAGCTTCCTCTCGCAAAGCTATGACGTGACCACGCCCAACACCACGCCGCACGTGATCTACGACCTGGTCGGCGGCACCTACAACATCAACGGTCTGTCGGGCGCCTATGGCGGCATCAAGTACATCGCGCCGCTCTCCAAGGCGCAGTGGTCGCCGGATGCGCTGGCCGGTAACGGCGTTCGCTAAGCCAACCGCAAGCAAACGCTCGCACGATCCACTGTAGGAGCGAGCTTGCTCGCGATGGACCAGAGGCGACGCGGGCATCCAGACAGCACGCGTCATCGTTAACGTCCATCGCGAGCAGGCTCGCTCCCACATGACCTGCACGACGCGGTTTTCCGAAGAGGACGCAGCATGTGTTCGTATAAAAACAATATTTTGCGTTTGGCGTTAGGCGTTGTGCTCGGCCTGTCGCAGGGCATCAGCCAGGCGGCCGATTACGTCGATGTGCTGGACCTGCCCGCCAAGCCCAGTGCATTGGCCGTGCGCAGCCCGTTGCTGGACGTCACCAATGCCGGGCAACGCCTGGTCGCGGTCGGGCAGCGCGGGCACATTCTTTATTCCGACGATTGCGGCCGGCAATGGCAGCAGGCGAGCGTACCGGTCAGCAGTGACTTGAGTGCGGTGTATTTTGCTTCGCCGCAGCAGGGCTGGGCCGTCGGCAACGATGGCGTGATCCTGCACAGCAGCGACGCTGGCGTGACCTGGAACAAGCAACTGGACGGTCGACAGATCGGCGCGTTGCTGGTCAGGCATTACGCCGCGCTGGCCAGTGCCGAGCCGGCCAATGAGCAGTGGCCGCTGTTGCTCGCTGACGGTCAACGGCTGGTCGAGGAGGGCGCCGACAAGCCGCTGCTCGACGTCTGGTTCGCCGACGACAAGGTCGGCTACGTGGTCGGCGTGTTCAACCTGATCCTGCGCACCGAGGATGGCGGCCAGAGCTGGACGCCGTTCCAGGACCGTACCGACAACCCGCAGAACTTTCACTTGAATGCCATCGCCTCAACCGGTGATGCGCTGTACATCGCCGGCGAGCAGGGCCTGCTGCTCAAGTGGGACGACAGCGCCCAACGCTTCAATGCCGTGCCGACGCCGTATCAGGGCAGCTTCTTCGGCGTGCTCGGCAAGCCTGGCGAAGTCGTTGTCTACGGCCTGCGCGGCAATGCGTTGCGCAGTACCGATGGCGGGTCGAGCTGGACGCCGTTCGACACTGGCCTGCAGGTCAGCGTCACTGCCGCCGCGATTGATGCCCAGGGGCGCTATCGCCTGTTCACCCAGGCGGGGCACATGCTCGCCGATCAGCGTGATAACGCCCAATTGCAATTGATGCCGCAACCGAACCCGTCACCGGTCGCCGGTGCCACCCTGGCCGTCGATGGTTCGCTGGTCGTGGTGGGTACGCGTGGCGCACGTGCGCTTCTCAAAGAATAAGAGCCAGAACATAGAGCGAGTACTCAGACATGGCCCCTACCAAGCAAGACAACATGCCGGTGATCCGCGACCTGCGCGATTTTGATCGGCGCTCCGGCAACCTGCTGGAACGGCTGGTGTTCAACTATCGCCCGCTGTTCATCGTGCTCATGACCCTGGCCACCCTGGTGCTGGGCTACATGGCGGCGACCCGTCTGGAACTGCGCCCTGGCTTCGAAAAAATGATCCCGCAGAGCCAGCCGTACATTCAGAATTTCCTCGAGAACCGCCACTCGTTGCGCGGCCTGGGCAATTCGGTGCGCGTGGTGGTGGAGAACACCCAGGGCGATATTTTCGACCCCGAATACCTGAACATGCTCAAGCAGGTCAACGATGAGCTGTTCCTCACCGAAGGCGTCGACCGCGCCTGGATGAAATCGCTCTGGACCCCGGCCGTACGCTGGACCGAAGTCACCGAAGAGGGCTTTCAGGGTGGCCCGGTCATGCCCGACAGCTATCAGGGCTCGCCTTCCGATATCGAGCAGCTGCGCCAGAACATCAACCGCGCCGGCATCGTCGGCAGCCTGGTGGCCAGCGACTTCAAGTCGAGCATGTTGATCGTGCCCTTGCTGGACAAGCCCTCGGCGACGGGGCACGGCATCAATTATCACGCGTTCTCGCAAATGCTCGAAGAGCGTCTGCGCGACAAGATCGAATACGCCGGTGACCCTGCGGCGCGCAAGGCCGGGGAGGAGGGCAAGGGTCACTACAAGGTCCGGGTGATCGGTTTTGCCAAGCTGATTGGCGACCTGATCGACGGCCTGATCCAGGTGATGATGTTCTTCGGCCTGGCCGTGGTCACGTCGCTGCTGATCATCTACCTCTACACTCGCTGTGTGCGCAGCACCTTGCTGGTGGTCGGCTGTTCGCTGATCGCGGTGGTCTGGCAATTGGGCATTGTCGCCTGGTTGGGGTATGCCATCGATCCGTATTCGGTGCTGGTGCCGTTTTTGATCTTCGCCATTGGTGTGTCCCACGCCGCGCAGAAGATGAACGGCATCATGCAGGACATCGCCCGTGGCACCCACAAGCAGGTGGCCGCGCGCTACACCTTCCGCCGCCTGTTTATCGCCGGGGTCACCGCGTTGCTGGCCGACGCGGTGGGCTTCGCGGTGCTTATGCTGATCGACATCCCGGTGATCCAGGACCTGGCGATCACCGCCAGCATCGGTGTCGCGGTGCTGATTTTCACCTCGCTGCTGCTGATGCCGGTGGCGCTGTCCTTTGTCGGCGTCGGCAGCAAAGCCGCCGAGCGTGCGCTGCAAATCGACACGCGGGCGAGCGCGCATAAAGGCTTCGGCAAACTGTGGGACAGTCTTGATCGCTTCACGACACCGAAGTGGGCCACCGGCGCCGTCCTCGTTGCAGCCTTGCTCGGGATCGGCGGATTCGTGGTCAGCCTGCAACTGAAAATCGGCGACCTCGACAGCGGTGCACCGGAGTTGCGCGCCGACTCGCGCTACAACCGCGACAACGCCTACATCACCCGGCATTACGCGCTGTCCAGCGACCTGTTTGCGGTGATGATCAAGACCCCGGCGGAAGGCTGCCTGAACTACAAGACCCTGGTGCTCGCCGACCGTCTGGCCTGGGAGCTGCAACAGTATCCAGGCGTGCAGGCCACGGCTTCGCTGGTCAACGCGGTACGGCAGATCACCGCCGGCACCTATGAAGGCAACCCCAAGCTCAACAGCATCCAGCGCAACCAGGACGTGCTCAACTACGCCGCGCAGCAAGCCTCGGTCAACTCCCCGGAGCTGTTCAACACCGAGTGCTCGCTGATGCCGGTGATCGCTTTCCTCAAGGACCACAAGGCTGAAACCCTGGATGCGGTGGTGGCGATTGCCGACAGGTTCGCCAGGGAAAACAGCACCGACGATCGCCAGTTCCTGCTCGCCGCCGGCACTGCCGGGATCGAGGCGGCGACCAACATTGTGGTGCGCGAGGCCAATCGCACCATGTTGCTGTACGTCTACGCGGCGGTGACGCTGTTCTGCCTGATCACCTTCCGCAGTTGGCGGGCCACGCTGGTGGCGCTGTTGCCCCTGGTGCTGACCTCGATCCTCTGCGAAGCCTTGATGGTGGGCATGGGCATTGGCGTGAAGGTGGCAACGCTACCGGTGATTGCCCTGGGCGTCGGCATCGGCGTGGATTACGCGCTGTATTTGCTCAGCGTCCAGCTGCAATACCAGCGCCAGGGCTTGCCGTTGTCCCAGGCCTACCGCAATGCCGTGTCCTTTACCGGCCGGGTGGTCGGCCTGGTCGGCATCACCCTTGCCGCCGGCGTGGTGTGCTGGGTCTGGTCGCCGATCA
Source organism: Pseudomonas sp. AP3_22 TE3818 (assembly GCF_053628995.1). NCBI lineage: Bacteria > Pseudomonadati > Pseudomonadota > Gammaproteobacteria > Pseudomonadales > Pseudomonadaceae > Pseudomonas > Pseudomonas sp. AP3_22 TE3818. The sequence continues at coordinate 2,800,076 of NZ_JBRJHL010000001.1, forward strand.
AGTTCCAGGCCGACATGGGCATGCTGCTGACCTTCATGTTCCTGTGGAACATGCTGGGTGCATTGATACTGATCCCGGCGCTGTCGCATTTTCTTTTGCGTACTCATCACGTCCTCGGCAAGAAAGCGGACGCGATGGCGCCTGAAGTGTCAGGTGCCGAGGCGTCGCAAGGGCTTGAGCACTGCGACGCTGAACTGGCGGGCAAGGGCAGGATGCCCGTCAGTCGGGTGGACTAAAGGGATATTCCGGGTTATCCGCCCCACGGTACTAGCGATGGTTGCGATAGCGTTCGGTCAAGGACTGCACTCGGGTGACGTAGGATTGCGTCTCGGCATAGGGAGGCACCCCGTTGTACTCGACCACAGACGCTTCGCCGGCGTTGTAACCTGCCAACGCCAGCACCTGGTTGCCGTTGAAGCGCTTGAGCAGCCAGGCCAGGTAGCGCACGCCGCCACGAATGTTCTGTCGTGCGTCGAACGGATTGTCCACGGCGAAGCGCTCGGCGGTGGCGGGCATCAACTGCATCAGCCCCTGGGCGCCGGCTTCGGAAATGGCGTAGGGGCGAAACGCTGATTCGGCATGTATCACGGCGCGGACCAGCGCCCGGTCGACACCATAAAGTCCCGAAGCGGCTTCGATCTCCCGCCGGTAGGATTGGGTGTCCAGGCGCAGTGAGGCGACCTTGAAATCCTTCGGCGCCCTGCACAGATAGCAGCCCTTGATGTAATAGAGCTCAAGGACCTCGACCCGTGCGGAAATCCCGACGGGGCGCCGGCTCACATATTGACGCACACCCCTGTGGATGAAAGTGAACACCCGAACCCGCACCGCGCCTGAGCTGTCGTCCTGCACAAGCCGTGGCAGGGCCGTTGTCTTGGCGCCGACACCGGCGCCCGCCATGCCATTGAGGCGAGTGCAGCGGGCGCTGGCGATTACTTGGCTGGTGTAGCTGATGGCTCCGTCCCTGGCCTGGCACTTGTACATGGCGCTGGCGCACAGTGGAGCGACCAGCAAGGCCAGCTCGATGCAGCCAAGAAGGCTCTTGCGAGCCCATCGCCATGCTCTGCAACTCATCACATCGCTCCGCGCCGCAGGTGCCGATCAGACTTGGGGCGCCTGGTCCGGGCGCTGCCGTTGGAGGGCCTGTTCTGGGTGACCCGCCTTTTGTTCTGATAGTTATACCCCTTGTAACCGACCTTGGAACTTGCGTTGACGTACGGGCTGCCGGCGTTCCCAGGCGAGGCCCAGGCCTGATTGCTCGCACTGGAGGATGTGGCACATCTCGTCGTAGTCGCACTCGCATCTCGGTCAACGCACTGACCGAAACACGGCAGCTTCCTGCGAAGACCCAGCGGTTTATCGAGTTCATGGGCGACCCTCTCAACCGTGCTTAATGCCTGACGACTGGATAGGGGACATCCCGACGCAAACGAATGCCTCTTTCTGGCCGGTTACTGCCATTCGATACCCGGGCCTGCGCCTTGAGCTGGTACTGAATGACGGCTTGGCCCACATCATCGCCGACAGCGCGGATGTGGGGATTCGATTGGGCGAGAGCTTGGATGAGCACATGGTGGTCTTACCGATTACACCGCGCATCGAGATGGCGGTCGTTGGTTCACCTGGTTACTTCAAACGCCATGGAGTTCCTCAGTCTCCGGCAGATCTGATTCAGCACAATTGTCTGGCCTACCGCTTCACCAGCAGTGGAGCGCTGGACCGCTGGTCTTTCACAGCACCAGATGCCGAGGAGCACACGCAGGTGTTTGAACCACGAGGCAGCGCCGTATTCAACGATGATGAGAGCATGCTCAGGGCCGCCATTCAGGGCGTCGGTCTGATCAAGTATCTCGATATCTGTCTACGTGAGCAGTTGGAGTCGGGGGAATTGGTGAGAGTACTGCAATCCTGGTGCTCATCGATTTCCTTGTAGAGAAACGAGCATTACTGGGCTGAGTTGAGGGATATCACGAACGTCCGCTCCTGGCCGAGATGAGCTTGAATGTGCTCGCCTACAACTTGAAACGGGTTATGAAAATCATCGGTGCCAACGGTTTGATAAAAGCGCTGACGGCCTAAAAAAGGCTGATTTTGGCCCATCCCAGAGGCTGTAAAAACAGCGTTGACGTGTTCCAGGTCGCGACCGATGCGACCCGCAGCATTGACCGTGCGATCGCTCAGCCAACGAAGGTCGATGATCCAAAACGATGAGGTCAAAGCGTTTTTACACACTCTGGGCCGAAAGCTGCCGACCACCAAGGGCTGCTACCGACCTGGAGCAGTCGGCGAACAGAATAATTGCAAATTAGTGGCTATGCTTGGTCTGCTGTCGAAACTGATCAGGCAATCCGGCAGGCTGCGCGGAAATGACCCGCAACGTGCCCTATGTCACCCGACTATTCTGCGTGATGCATCCAGTTCAGGGGCGCAAATCCGCAACGACACTCGGGAAGACATGCTGGCCGTGCGGTGTGTTCTCAGGTTCAAGCGTCACCACAAAAGGTTTATTGGTTTCCGAATACCGCTTCTATTGGTCAATTTAGAAGGATTATGTTTGGAGATTGTGAAATGGATTTTTTCAGGAGTAAAAGCGCCGCAAAGCAAGCCATACCCACCCGTTCAAATAAGCCGCGCTCGGCCAAATGGCACCGCATGTACTTTTTTCTTGCGGGATTCGACGTGCTGGTTGTTGTGCTGAGCGTGCTTTTGAATCACCTGATCGTCGATACCTATCACCGCTCCATCAAGGCAAACCAGTCGTGGGTCCAACAGCTGTCGAGCTATTCAACGCTGGGCAGCCTGGCTTCCACAGTCAATGCGCCGGGCAATAATGTGTTCGATACACATAATGTTGAAGCCGAATCACGGAACATGAATGAAGCCTTGCGCGCCTTCAACGAGCATTTGGCAATGGCCAAAAAACAGTTGGAAGTACGGATCGCCCATGAGGCTGAACACAGTGCGGATATACAAGCCTTTACCCTTGCATTGAAGGATGAGGTGGGTGCAGTTGATGCCGCGATGGTCGAAATGGTGAACGAGGCCTTGCTGATCTTTTCCTACTTCAGGGAGGGGCAGTCGGATAATGCCGGCAAACGCATGGCAACGATGGACAGGAAGTATGCCCTGTTGCTCGCCTCACTCAGTACCGTGCGCGATCGCGTTGGCCTGATTCAAAGCAAGCTCCTGGAGGAGGAGCTTGAGTCGGTCGAAAAACTGCGCCGGGTCGAATACGCGATCATGGTGTTCGTGCTACTGATGGTCAGTGCGGCCGTTATCTACGGGGGCAAGATCAGGCGCGAAATGGAGTCGCAAGCAGCTGAAAGGGAAGGTTATCTGGCAGTGCTGCGCGAAAGCGAGAAGCAGGCCCGCCAGCAAGCATCGCTGCTGGACAAGGCCCAGGACGCCATTGTCGTTCACGGGATGGATAACCGCATCCTGTACTGGAACAAAAGTGCCGAGCGTCTCTACGGTCTGTCAAAGGAAGAGGCACTCGGCAAATCGGCACAGGAGTTGATCTACCAGGGGAGCGCCGCTTTCAATACGGCCACTAACAGTCTGATAGAAACGGGTGACTGGGCGGACGAAGTTACACTTCGACGCCGGGATGGCTGCACCATCACGCTCGAAAGTCATCGAACCCTGGTGCGAGACGATGATGGCCAGCCGCAATCCGTTCTGTCGATCAATACTGACATCACCCACCGTAAGACCGCTGAGCAAGAGGTCCAGCGTTTGGCCTTCTACGATCAGTTGACGGGGCTGGCCAACAGGCGGCTCATGTTGGACCGGTTACAGCATCTGCTGGCGGGCAGCTCCCGTAGCCTGCATACGAGCGCGATAATCCTCATTGACCTGGATAACTTCAAGGCACTGAACGACACGCTGGGGCATGACAGAGGCGACATGTTGCTGCAGCAAGTTGCCCTGCGCCTTTGCGGCTGCATACGCGAGAGCGATACCGTGGCTCGCCTGGGCGGAGACGAATTCGTCGTCCTGATGGATGGCCTTAATGAGAATCCTCGAGACGCAGCTATCCAGGCCAAGGCTGTTGGCGAAAAGATTCTCGACTCTCTGAACATTTCCTACCAGTTGGATGGATATGAGCACCACAGCACCCCCAGCCTCGGCATTGCGCTGTTCCAGGGGCAGTTGAGTACAGTGGACGATATTATGAAGCGCGCTGACCTGGCGATGTATCGCGCCAAGGCGGCGGGTCGCAATACCATGCGCTTCTTCGATCCGGAAATGCAGGCGGTTGCCACGGCACGCGCCAGACTGGAAGTAGACTTGCGTCAAGGCTTGCAGAACAACGAATTCCTTCTTCATTACCAGCCGCAGGTGAACAGTGAGGGTCGTATCATTGGCGCAGAGGCACTGATGAGATGGCAGAATCCTGAGCGCGGAGTCGTGTTTCCAGGCGAGTTCATTGCATTGGCAGAGGAAACGGGGTTGATTCTGCCGTTAGGCCGTTGGGCGCTGCAGGCAGCCTGCACTCAGTTGGTTGCCTGGGCAAAGCATTCGGAAACCGCCCGACTGGGTATGGCTGTGAATGTCAGCGCCCGCCAGTTTCACCATCCGGACTTCGTCGAGGAGGTACTGCAAGTACTGAGATACACGGGGGCCGATCCGAAGAAATTGAAACTGGAGCTGACCGAAGGCCTGCTGATAGAAGATATGGAAAGTACTGTCGCCAAAATGATCGAGTTGAAAGAGATCGGCATAGGCCTTTCGCTGGATGATTTCGGAACCGGCTACTCATCACTGTCATACCTCAAGAGCCTTCCGCTGGATCAACTCAAGATCGACCAGTCCTTCATCAGAGATGTGCTGGTTGATTCCAACGACGCCGCCATCGCCTGCGCGATTGTGAGCCTGAGCCAGATATTGGGGCTTTCGGTGATTGCAGAAGGTGTGGAGACAGAAGCTCAGCGCACCTTTCTGGTCAAGCATGGTTGCCAGACCTACCAGGGCTTCCTGTTTTCCCCGCCACTGCCAGCCGAACAATTTGAGGCGTACGTTCACGAAGGATTAGTGGCGAGCACTGATTTCCCACGGACCAAGACTAAATCGCCATAACGTCGTAAGCGCCTGGGAGCGTCCGCTTTCGGCTGTGGATTCAACCCAATGCGGACGATGAGAGGTCGACTCAAATGTGGCTCGCACCCGCACCTGCCGGAGGTAGCCTCGAACGGATATTAGGAGCGTGCCTTCTTGCCCACCCGAGGATTTGCAGAACCACACATCATGGTTCTGCAAATCGCTCACAGGTGTATTTAGCACTTGAAGTGCCGTCATCAGGACTTGTACCAACTGACCACCTTCGGGCGTACCCCAGCTTGTGACTGATAACGGCCAGGAGCTGTCGCCGACGAGCGGCAGCCTTGCGGCGGCCCAATGCGCTAGCCTTTAAACGCTTGCCCGAGCAGCCAGTGAGTCCATTGGACGGTGCATGCCGCCCACAGGCGTCACGACCGCCATCAATTCCCGGAAGAAGCCCCGTGGCCAAATACCTGATCTCTTTTCCAAGCGCGGCGATGGTTGTGCCCGATGGCGAATGGGGAGCGGTGCGCCGCGACTCACACGCTGTGATTGATGAGGCGAAAACCGCCGGTGTCTACGTCTTCGGCGGCGGAATCGACGACGACGTACCGCCCATACTCGTCTCTGCCGACGGCGCGGTTGCAATGGGTGGCTATCCTTGGGGGCCCACGCTCGACGGGGGCTTCACCGTGCTGGAACTGCCTTCGCGCGATGAGGCCATAGCGTGGGCGGCGCGCATCGCCAAGGCCTGTCGCTGCGACCAGGAACTGCGCGTTTTCGGCTTCGACCCGCAATCCTGAGGGCAGCACTGAAACCGGCAAGTGCGGCTGACACTTCATTCATTGCAGATCATCACAGGTACGCCCCACCATGCGAAATCCGCTTAAGCATTCAAGAGTTCGTTGTGGTTTTTTACTGGGTGTTATCTCAATGGGGCTGACCGCCTGCACCAGCGACGAGAACATGACTGCAGCGACTAAAGAAATTACTCGACCACCTGTCGATGACAGCGAGACGTCGTCTGTACGAATCACAACCAGTTGGCTACAACACTCACTTAGCCAAACGGGTTGCCTGCAGCACGCCAGAGCGGCTCTTACAAAAGCGAGATATTTTGTTGAAGCAGGAGAAAGATCAGTCTATGGGTTGCGTGAAGGGATGACTTTTTCGATTCGCTGCGACTACGAAGGCGTTGCTTTTCTCGCAGTAGCTTATCGCCACAGGCCAAGTACTCAAACCCAGGATCGGATCTTGAATGAAATCACCAGGCTATTTTGAGGACTACTGGCGAGAGCTACAGGGGCTCGCCCGCAGCGAGACCAATGCCGGTCCTCTTCCCTGAGGCAAAGCATTGGACTTACCCTTCCCGGACGGTGCCTGGAATACGTCTTCGAGGGATTCTTGCGTCACTTTCGACCGGTTGAATCCACCGCCCAGGGAAAGTAGGGCAGCAATCGTTCGGTTTCCTTTCTGACCACGGCGTAGCATTCGCAACTCAGCGCCTCGAGCCGGGCCCTGTCCAGGATCTTGATGTGTCCCCGACTGTATTCGATGACACCCAGGCGCTGGAGCTTGCCGGCGGCGTCGGTCACGCCTTCGCGGCGTACACCCAGCATGTTGGCGATCAGCTCCTGGGTCATGGTCAGTTCATTGCCTTGCAAGCGATCGAGTGACAACAGCAACCAGCGGCACAGCTGCTGGTCGATGGAGTGGTGGCGGTTGCACACCGCCGTCTGGGCCATTTGCGTGATCAGGGACTGGGTGTAGCGCAGCATCAGCAGCAGCATCTCTTCATGGCGGTTGAACTCGTCCTTGAGTGGCTGGCCGGGTAACCGGTAGGCATGCCCGGCACTTTGCACCACGGCGCGGCTGGGCGTGCTTTCGCCGCCCATGAAGACTGCAACGCCGATCAGGCCTTCGTTGCCGACCACCGAAATCTCGGCCGAGGCGCCGTTCTCCATCACGTACAACAGCGACACGATGGCGTCGGTGGGGAAGTAGACATGCCGCAGGGCGCCGCCGGACTCATAAAGCACTTTGCCCAGTGGCAGCTCGACCAGTTCGAGGTGGGGGAGCAGGCGATCCAGCGCTGGCGCCGGAAGCGCCGCCAGCAGGTAGTTCTGTTGTGGCTTGGGTACAGCAAACATATCAGCCACCCTTCGAGGGAGAATTCCCTGAGAGGGACAGGGTACTCCAAAGCGCGCTATGCGGGGCAGCGCACCGAAGCGGCCGCTGCCATCTGCGATGCTCAAGGGAGCGACGCTGCCTCTGCAGCGCCGAACGTTGGAGGTTGTCATGAGCAAGCACATTGACCCGAATCTTCGCCAGGGGCCAGGCAAGCCCACTTCGAAACAGCCACAGAGCACGCCGATCCCCCGGCATGACAAGCCCGGGCAGGCTGCCAACCCGCCTGTACACATCAAACTGGGTGAGGCCGTGCAGCTGCATCACCAGGGCCCGAATCATCCAGTCTGAATCCAGACCCGCCAGGAGCGCTGTCTCTCAGCGCTCAAGATCGGCTTCGACGGTTCTATCCCACCCAGGGGTTTGGGGTTGCTGCGCTTTTACCGGGCAGGTCACCAGGACCTGATGTTCTGTGCCGTCATCGAGCAATTCCAGCGCGTCATTGCCCAGCAGCTCGCCGTCCAGCGTGATCGAAGCCGTGGTGCTCGTGCCGGGGCGTACATGGATATGGTAATGCGTCGCCCCATAGCGGTAGCGCAGCGTGTAGCCAGCCCAGCCCTGCGCCAGCAGCGGTACGATATGCAACGCAGTCCCGACCCGCTGCAATCCTAGCAATGACTCGACGATGAACCGGTACGTCCAGCCGGCCGACCCGGTGTACCAGGTCCAGCCCCCACGGCCCGCATGGGGCGGCGTGCCGTAGACGTCGGCAGCCATGACATAGGGCTCGACCTTGTAGGTTTCGAGCCGCTTGGCGACTTCATGGCCGGCGGGGTTGATCATGTTGAGCAACCGCCAGGCCCTGACGTTGTCGCCAAGCTCGGCGAACGCCATGCCGGCCCAGACGGCGGCATGGGTGTACTGGCCGCCATTTTCCCGTACGCCCGGCACATAGCCCTTGATATAGCCGGGCTCGAGCGAGCCTGTGTCGAAGGGCGGATCGAGCAGCAGGACCGCGCCTGTGTCGGGTCGTACCAGATGCTTCTCGAATGACGCCATGGCCGTGTGGCGCCGCGTTGGCGAGGCGGCCCCCGACAGTACCGACCAGCTTTGCGAGATCGAGTCGATGCGGCATTCGTCATTGTTGGCCGAGCCCAGGACCTGACCGTCGTCGAACCAGGCGCGGCGGTACCATGAACCGTCCCAGGCATGCGTCTCCAGACTGGCCTGCAGCATGGCGGCCTGCTGGGTACAACGCTGGGCGAAAACCGGGTCGCCATGCAATTGGGCAGTAATGGCAAACTGCTGCAACACATCAAAGCCGAAAAAGCCCAGCCACACGCTTTCCCCTTGGCCCAGATGGCCGACCCGGTTCATCCCGTCGTTCCAGTCGCCCGTGCCCATCAAGGGCAGGCCGTGGCTGCCGCGCTTCAGGCCGTGCTCGATGGCGCGTACACAATGCTGATAGAGGCTTTCTTCGAGGTGCGACTTGCCCGGCAGGTCGTAATAGGACTCTTCCCCAGCATAGAGCGGTCGGCCTTCAAGGTAACCCACGGATTCGGCCAGCACGCTGAGGTCGCCGGTGACGCTGACATAGTGGCTTGTTGCCAGCGCCAGCCAAAGGTAGTCGTCCGAACAGCCACTGCGCACCCCTCGATCGAGCGGCGGGTGCCACCAATGTTGCACGTCGCCTTCAGCATATTGATGGGCTGCGCACAGCAACAAATGGCCACGTACGCTGGCGGGATCGGCATGGATCATCGCCATGCTGTCTTGCAGTTGATCGCGAAAGCCGATGGCCCCGCCGGACTGGTAATAACCACTGCGAGCCTGGAAGCGACAGGCGATGACCTGGTACATCAGCCAGCCATTGACCATGACATCGATGCTCGGGTCGGGGGTCTGGACCTGAATCACGCTCAGTTGCGAACGCCAATGCTCGCGTACTGCCTCGAGTTCTGCGGTGGCCGCCCCCAGGCCGCGGTACTGTTGAACCAGGCGCAGGGCCGAGGTCGTATCCCTGGCGGCACCGAGTCGGAACACCACGTCCTGGTCGTCACCGTTGTCGAGGTCGAGGGTCACCTGAATCGCCGCACAGGGATCCATGCCCCCACCGGTTCGGCCCGACAGGCGTGCCTGCTGCAGTCCGGCTGGTGCCTTGAGGCTGCCGTTGCGGCCGATGAACTCGGTGCGATCACCGCTGATGCTGGTGGCGGTCGAGTCGGTATCGAGGAACGCCACCCGTTCGCAAAACTCGATCGAATAGGCGTTCCTGGCGAAGAATGCGCCGCTGCTGGGGTCGGCTTCCGTCACCACATGCATCGCCGATTTGCTGCGCAGGTCGCCCAGCACCCACTCGACATAGCAGGTCGTCGACAGGCGCCGGGCGCGGCCTGAACGGTTGCGAATCTGCAAGTGCGAGAACTTGATCGAAGCATCCAGCGCCACGTACACCCACAACTCGGTGTGGATACCGCCTTCGTCGTGCTCGAAGACGCTGTAGCCGAAGCCGTGCCGGGTGCGGTAGGCGCCGGTACCGGGACAAGGCTGTGGCGTCACCGACCAGAAATGCCCGGTTTCTTCATCGCGCACGTAGATCGCCTCGCCGCTGGCGTCGGTGAGCGGGTCGTTATGCCAGGGGCTCAGGCGAAATTCGTGAGCGTTTTCCATCCAGGTGTAAGCGCCACCACTTTCAGAAATTACCGTACCGAAGTGCGGGTTGGCCAACACGTTGGCCCATGGCGCCGGCGTCGGCCTTCCCGGCTGCAAGGTCATGACATACTCGCTGCCATCGGCACTGAAGCCGCCATAGGCGTTGCCCAGGAGCAAACCTTCGATGGCGGGCAGGGTAGCGGCCGCTTTTGCCTGGCGCTTGAGCGTGGGCACGAATGCCGGGTAGGCCGGGCTTGCGTGACGCCGATGGACCTGCTCGGCAATGCTGCCGTTGCCTTCGCTCAGCACCAGGCGCGCCACCGACAGGATCAGCGTACGGTCCTCGTTCGACAACTGCTGTGCGGGACGCACGAAAATGCCCCCGGGACGGTCGATCAGCGAAGCTTCGCTGCCGGACGTCACCACACCCATGATCAAGTCCTGGAGTTGCTGGCGATAGCCGGCCTGGTCTTCGTTCCAGATGACCAGGTCCACCATCAGCCCCTTTTGCCGCCAGTAGGCATGGGCCTTGACCATCTGGTGCACGAGTTCGATGTTGTCGACGGTGGCGATCTGCAGCAGAACGATGGGCAGGTCGCCGGAGATCGCCTGGCCCCAGAGGCTCGATTGATTGCGTCGGTTGGCCATCAAGACGCTGTTTTCCGCGCGCAACGAGGCATTGGCGTAGAGGATCGAGGAGGCCATCTGTTCGAACAGGCGCCCATCTTCCAGCGAGACATTGAGTTGGCGCAGCAACACCTGGCTGTGGGTCCATGCCAGGTCGAAGACGCGGTCGGCGAGGTGCCGGTCGCGGTATTTATTGATCAGGTACAGACAGTCCTCACGGCTGTCCGCGATGCCGGTCACCAGGTCAATGGTCGCCGTTTGTCCGGGTTCCAGGGTAATACGGCAGCGGATGGCCACGATCGGGTCCAGCACCGAGCCTGCGGTGCCGGACAACTGTTCGACATTGCCATCGAGCGCCGCCGGTGCTGCAACGTTGCGGCCGCGGCCGATGAATCGCGCTCGATCGGTCTCGTAGGAAATGGCGTCGATGTCCACGCCATGGGCGGCCAGCAGGTGGCACATCCAGGGGACGGCTTCCTCACTGGAACGCCGCCTGCGGGTGCAGACGATGGCCTGCAGCGCCGGCAACAATTCGGTCTGCACGAACAGGTTGCTGAAGGCCGGGTGCATGGCATCACTGATTGCCGGCGCCAGGACCACCTCGGCGTAGGTGGTGATCTCCACGCTACGGCGCACGCGACCGCGGTTGGTGATGTGCAGCCTGCGCAGTTCGATATCGTCTTCGGGGGACACGACGATCTCGGTGTGGGTATCGAAGTCGAGCTCGCGAACACGAAACTCCGCGCGGGCATCGCTGAAAATCGCTTCATGGCTTTCTGGCCGGTGCCGGGTCGGCTGGTGGGCCGAGGACCAGAACACGCCGCTGCTGACATCGCGCAGGTAGCAGAACATGCCCCAGTTGTCGCAGGTCGCGTCTTCATGCCAGCGGGTCACGGCGATGTCGTTGCAGCGGCTGTAGCCGCCGCCGGCACTGCTGAGCATGACGTGGTAACGGCCGTTGGACAGTAGCTGGACGGCGGGGCGCTTGCGCCCGGGATCGGCGAACACTCGCAGCCTGGTTTCCTGCGCGCGGCCGTTTTCCGCTGTGGCAGGTGCCAGGGTTGCATGCAGGTAGGGGACGGCGGTTTTGGGGACGCGTTCCTGCAGCAACAGGATGGTCGCCTGGAAGGCCGGGATCGACTCGAAGCGTCGCTGCATGGGCCGGTTCAGCAGCAGGCTGGTCAAGGCCAGCAGGCTCATGCCCTGATGGTGCGCCATGAACGAGCGCACGACCGCATAGCGCTGGCCGCGTGGCAGGCGTGCCTCGGTGTAGTCGACCGCTTCGTACAGGCCATAGCGGCCGGCCGACCCTTGGGCCGCCAGGCGTTGCAGGTTGCGGCAGGCCGCTTGCGGTTCGACCATCAGCGCCAGGGCGCTGGCGTACGGCGCAATCACGGTATCCTCGGCCAACCCGCGCTTTAGGCCAAGGCCAGGAACACCGAACGCCCGATACTGATAATTGAAGTGGGCGTCCAGGGTGTTGTAACCCGACTCGGACACGCCCCAGGGGATGCCCAACAGGTTGCCATGCTCGATCTGCAAGGCCACGGCCGCGCGGCATGTCTGCTCCAGCAGCGTACCTTCATAGCTGGGCATGACCAGGTTTGGCATCAGGTACTCGAACATCGATCCGGACCAGGAAAGCAGTACCGGTACCCCCCGATTGTTGCTGAGCAAGCGTCCGAGGGTGAACCAGGCCTGTTGCGGCAGCTGGCCCTGGGCGATGACCACGAAATTGGTCAGGCGAACCTCTGACGCGAGCAGGTCGTAATAACCGTTGTCCAGCCTGCGCTCGTCGGCGTTGTAGCCTATCGAGAACAGGTCGCGTTGAGCATCGTAGAGGAAGGTGAAGTCCATGCTCGCCAGTGACGCGGACAACTCGGCCAGGCGCTCAAGTTGGCTGATTCGTTCGCGAGCCAGGCGTTGTACGGCCTGCACTTGCGCTTGATCGGCGGGCAGCCACAGCGTGCAATCGAGCTCGGCCATTTGCCGCAGGCTGAGTGCGGGTGTCGGAGTTGGTGTTGGTGCCTGGCCGGGTGCCAACGGCAGCTCGAAGCGCAGTCGTTCTGCCCGCAGATCCGCACACTGCACCTGCAATGCCTGCAACCAATAGTGTGCTTCTTCAGCCGCGGTGGCCGCCGTGTCGATTGCCAAGGCATCCGCCTGATCGAGTAATTGCAGGAGGTTGTCCGGGGTGTCCTGGGCCATGGCCAAGGTCACCTTCGCGCGCAGTTCAAGCACGGCACGGTCATCGAGGTTCCCTTCCTGTAACGCCTGTTGCAGCACATCGAGGGTGTCGCCCAGACCGCTGAGGGTGCGTTGATCGAGCAGGGGCGTATCGACCAACCCCAGCAGCCCCGGCCGCAGGGTGAGCAGCAGGCCCGCCAGGTTACCGCTGTCCACGGTGGACACATACCGAGGCGCCAGCGGCAGGAGTGACTGGGTGTCGTACCAGTTGTAGAAGTGCCCATGGTGACGCTCAAGACCGGCCATGCACTCAAGCGTGGCAGTGACGCGTTCCAGCAGGCGCCCGGTACTCAGGTAACCGAAATCGTGGGCCGCCAGGTGCGAGAGCAAGGCCATGCCCATGTTGGTCGGCGAGGTGCGATGGGCAATGGTTGGCTTGGGTATTTCCTGGACGTTGTCCGGCGGCAACCAGTTGTCCTCAGGCCCCACGTACCGATCGAAGAACGCCCAGGTCCGGCGTGACAGCATGCGCAGGAAACGCAGGTCTTGCACTGACGGGTCAAACCCCGCCGGGGTTGTCGGCAGGCTGATCCACCAGGCAATCGCCGGGCTCACCAGCCACACCAGCAGCAAGGGGGCCGCCAGTGCGAGTACATGAAGAGAGGGCAGCAGGGCCGCGAATAGAATCAGCGCCAGCGCAGGGGCAATCCACATGCTTCTGTACATGCCGGGCAGATCGTTGCCACTGCAGCGCTCCACCTCACGAGACGGTTGCCATTGCAGCAGGCGGCGCTTGCTGATCAGCATGCGCCACAGTGAGCGGCCAATCGCGTCCAGACTCAACAGCGCATCGGAGGGCAACCAGACAATCGACAACAGCGCGCGCATGAAATGCTGGCCGGAGGTCCGCAATGCCGCACTCAGGTGTTGCCCCAATGGAATATCGGCGGCTTTCTGTACCAGCGCCAGTACTGACTGCAGCAAGGGTTGGAGAAACACCAGGATGACCACCGCCAATGTCCAGGAGACGGCCTCGCTCGAACCCAGCCAGCCCCATGCCAGCATGGCCAGGAAGGCGCCTGGCTCCAGGCTGCGGCGCAGGTTGTCAAAAATCTTCCAGCGGGCAAGGTTGCTCAGAAGGTTGGGCGCAAATCCTCCCTGGGGTTTCGGTGCCCACGGCGAGGCCCAGTACAGCACTTGCCAGTCTCCGCGAATCCAGCGGTGTCGGCGCTTGGCATCGGCGCTGTAGCGAGACGGGTATTCCTCATACAGCTGTACATCGCTGAGCAGCCCGCAGCGGGCATAGCAGCCTTCGATCAGGTCATGGCTGAGGATGCGGTTGTCGGGCAGACAGCCCTCGAGCGCCTGTTCGAAGGCGTCGACGGCATAGATGCCCTTGCCGATGAAGGAACCGTTCTGGAACAGGTCTTGATAGACATCGGAGACGGCACGGGTATAGGGATCGACACCGGCATCGCTGCCAAACAGGCGGGCGTAGGTCGAGCGTGCCGTGCTGGGCAGGCTGATCCCCACGCGTGGCTGGAGGATGGCGTAACCGCTGACGATCTTGCCGCTCTGCTCATCGAATACCGGATGGTTCAGCGGGTGCATCATCGCACCGATGCACTGACGCGCGACATCCCGGGGCAGCAAGGTATCGGTGTCCAGGGTGATGACGAAACGCACCGATTCCAGTGGCGCGACATCACCGACGATCAATGCAAAGCGCTGCTGTCCTTTACCTCGCAGCAACGCGTTGAGCTCGGCGAGCTTGCCGCGCTTGCGTTCATGCCCCATCCATACCCGCTCGGTCGCGTTCCAGTGCCTGGGCCTGTGCAGCAGGAAGAACCGGTCGACCTGGCCATCGGCATATTTGTGGTTGAGCGCCTCGATCAGTTGGCGCGCCAGGGCGAGCAATTCGGCATCCTCGGGCATCACCTCGGCAGGGGCGTCCATGAAGTCACTGAGCAGCGCAAAATGCAGGTTGGCATCGCGATTGGCCAGGAATCGCACTTCCAGGCCTTCCGCCAGGGCCTCGATGTCGCCGGCGTTGGCAAACATCGTCGGCACCGCCACCAGCGTCCGCGCCTCGGCCGGTATGCCCTTGCTGTAATCCAGGCGCGGCAGAAGCGACGGGACTACCGTGAGCGTCACCAGCCAGTTGACCAGCCCGATCGCCAGGCGGCTGGTCATCAATAACGCGGGCACGGCGAGCAGGACCAGGCACCAGGTTGGCGTGCCGCTGTGATAGGCACTGCCGAGAAATGGCCAGGCCAGCAGCAGCGTCAGCAGCAGGGAAGGGCACAGGTAGAACTTCAACGGGGAGCTCTGCAGCAGTCGCTTCCATCGATCATGCAGCGGCACACTGGCATGCAGTGCCTGCTCCAGGCTGAGCAATCCGTCAGCCACCAGGTAATAGCCCACGTGCCCGGTGACACCGGCCGTGGGCTGTTTGCTCGCGGCCAGTTCGAGGGTGGCTTGTGCCACCCTGGTTTCGGAATGCACGCAATGCCGGGCAAGGCGTTCGACCACATGGCGGTAACGATCACGGGTGGCAAAGTCCATGTTCGCGTAGACGCCTGCCGGGTCCGTGCACAATACCTGTTCGACATGGCTGAGCAGCTCGACGAACTCGCGCCAGTCGGTCGCTGCCAGCAACCGTAAGCTGGCAATGCTGTTGCTGATGGACACCTGGTCACCGGATTGCTGCTGGGCATCCATCTGCACCAGGCGTTCGACCGTAAGGCCGGACTCACCGAGCGTTTGTTCGATCCACGCCATGGGCAATATCAACGCGGCGCTTTGTCCGTGCAGGCGGCGCGCCAGTTCCGCAACGAAGGGTGGCGTCATCGGCGGTGCCGATCGCGCCATGTCGGCAACGGTCAAAACCACGCTCTTGGCGTCGCGCTCGGCCATTTCGATCAATCGATCGGCCCAGTCATCGGCAAGGTTGCGGTCATCCCGGTTGGCCATGACCCGGGATGCCACGCGCCGCAAGTTCTCGATCAGCGCCAGGCGCAGCATGATCGGGATTGCCCATAGCTCGCCCAGGGTCAGCGGCGTGATGGTCTGATAAGAGGCGATGAAGCAGTTCAGGCTTGGCGCGTCGACCCGGCCATCGCCGTGCGCAATGGTTTCCAGGGCGATGTCGTAGACCCGCGGCAGGCCTGCCGAAGGGCCTTCGGCCAGGCGCGGCAGCTCGCGGCTATAGCCGTCGGGCAGGTGGGTCCTGGCGGTACGGATGTTCTCTTCGATCAGGTAGAAGTTGTCCAGCAGCCATTCCGCCGCAGGGGTCGGGCGTCGGCTGGACAGTTGTACGGACTTGAGCGCTGCGCAGCTACGCTCCAGAAGCAGTTGGTTGTCAGTCAGGCGGCCGAGCAAGGCATCCTTTTTTGAAAGGCGTCCGAGCAAATGCTGGCGTGCCAGCACGATGCCGTGGTCTGCCATCTGCTGCGCATTGAACAGGTCGGCACGCAGAATGGGCTCGTACTCGAACTTGTGCCGTGCTGCACTCCACCTGAGCCAGATGGTCGGTGAGCGCCAAAGGCTGGACAGCGTGCGAGTCAGGATATTTTGCATGAATTCCTTCGTACGACCCGCGCAGGGCAGGTCGCTTGTGGAATGATGGCGGTTCTACGCCAGGCCAGGTGTGCGGGGCATTGCGCCGCCGGGCGCTGCATTCCACCGACGAGTGTGGATGATTCATCGCGGCGAAGTCTGTTCGCTAGCGAACATAGGCCATGTCAAACGCGGGGGCTGGGTCACTCAGGGTGTACAGACGCTCAGGACTCTTGCGCCAAACCTGCGACGGCCTGCAAGAGCCTGGGCATGTTTTCCAGGGCTTTTTTTGGTTGTTCACGTAATTGCGGGGAACCCGATACCTGTAGGAGCGAGCTTGCTCGCGATGGAGGTCAACGATGATGCGGGGAGCCTGACACACCGCGGTGCTCTCAGGTTTTTCGTCGGAACGCCGCCCGGAGCAAGCTCGCTCCTACAGAGCCCGCCGCGCACGGCCTCTCGAGGGGGCATGCACCGCAACAGCACCGCGAGGAGAGCTAACGCTCGACCTCGTTGTTTGGTGGTGCACGCGTTCCCCTGTAGGAGCTGCCGAAGGCTGCGATCTTTTGATTTTGCGATCTGAAGATTGCTGAAGAGAAAAAGTGATGACTGCAACCGGGCGAGGCCCCGAAGCCCGTGGGCATTTGATGGGCAAGCATCCTTGATTCAACTGCCGAACGCCTGCTTTTGATTGTGGATTCAACCGGTCAGCGCAACTTCAGCGGATCGACCATCTGTGCCGCGATGGCCATGCCCACCAGGTCCGGCAACGTGTTGGCCTGCATGCGTTTCATGACGCGTGCGCGGTACAGATCGATGGTTTTTGCACTCACGCCCAGTTGCTCCGCGATTTCGCGGGTGGTGTAACCCTGCACCAGCGGCAACAGGATATCGCGCTCCCGCGGGGTCAAGGTCTGCAAGCGCGCCTGCAAGGCTTCGTGGCCCTGGTTGCCCGAACGGTTGGCGGCACAGTTGCTGAGCGCCTGTTGCACGCTGTCCAGCAACAGCTGTTCGTTGTAGGGCTTCTCGATAAAATCATGGGCACCGGCCTTGAACGCGCGCACCACGATCGGCACATCCGCATGCCCGCTGACGAAGATGATCGGCAGGTTCAGTTGGCGCACACGCATTTCTTCCTGCACGTTCAACCCGCCCATACCGGGCATGCGAACGTCCAGCAGCACACAGGCATCGAGGCTTGCATCGCAGGCATCGAGGAATGCGACACCACTGGTAAACGGCAAGGCCTTGAGCCCGACTGACTCCAATAACCAGACCGTCGATTCGAGCATGCCCTGGTCATCATCGACCACGTACACAACGTGCTCCGTTACACCTGCCATTACCTGATTCCTATTGTTGTTTTGTTGGGCCGGCAAGCGGCAAGCGGCAACACATCAGTAGCCCGACAGGTTGGCGCCGGGCATTCAATTCGCCACCGAAACCCTCGATGATGCTACGGCTCATGGACAGACCGAGCCCCAGGCCATCGGCCTTGCTGGTGTAAAACGGGGTAAATATCTGCTCCAGTTCCGGCTCGCTGACGCCCGGCCCCTGGTCTCGCACACTGATTTCCACGCAGGCGCCACTGCCATGCTCCACGGCCATCACGATCAGAGAGGGTTGCCCGGGATGTTGCTCACGGTTGGCGTCGATGGCGTTGCGCAACAAATTGAGCAGCACCTGTTCCAGCAACACGCGGTCGGCATAAACGGGAGGCAGATTATCCGGCAGTCGATCCTCGATTGTCACTTGGCAATTGCTTGCTTCCCAGGCACACAAACGCACGGCTTCGCGGGCGACATCGGTCAAGTTCAGCGCCTGCATGCGACGCTGTCCCTTGCGCAAAAAGGAGCGTAAGCGCCGGATCACTTCGGAGGCGTGGGTGGCGTGATGGGTAATGCGTTCCAGACCCTGGGTCACTCTTGCAGCGGCCTGGGGATTGGAATCCAGTGTCTGTAGATAGCGCTGGCTTGCATTCGCATAATTGACCACGGCAGCCAGCGGCTGGTTGATTTCGTGGGCGATCCCCGAGGCCAGCTCACCGAGTGTGACCAGCCGCGCAGTGTGTGCCAGTTCGTCCTGATGACGGCGCTGTTGCACTTCCCGCAGCTCGCGCTCGGTCATGTCGCGGGCGACCAATGAGTAGTAACGCTCGCCGCCAGTGGAACGGTGCGCCAGCAGTACCAGCGACACCGGCACCGATGTGCCACCGCCCGGCGGTTGCAACCGCGCATCGGTGCTCCAGACTCCGTCGCGCTCGGCGCGCCTCCAGCCATCGCGTTGCAGGCGCGCAAGGTCGCCGCTTGCGAACAACGCGGTCAGGGCCGGCATGGGTTGTTGCTCATCAATCCCGAGGATGTGTCGCGCGGCTGGATTGAGGTAAGTGACTTGGCCCTCGGGAGCGATGAACAACACCGGATCGATGTTGGCCTCGACCACTTCGGCCAGACGTCGCTTGTTCTCCTCGGCCTGCACTCGAGCCGTGATGTCCCGGGATACACTGACGATTTCGACCACCGCCCCGGTGTAGGTTTCCCGGATCGCCCGGCTGGCCGTTTCGAACCACAGGTAATGGCCGTCGCGATGGCGAATGCGATACGTCATGGTGTGATAGCCATCCTGCTCCAGCGCGTCGCGCGCGCGCTGTACAAGAGCGGCCAGATCCTGGCCATGAAACAGGCCCTGGGCCATTTGCCCGCGTAACTCTTCGGGCCAGTAACCGAGCAAGGTCCAGGAGGCCGGTGACGCATCGATAACGCGCCCTTGCGGTGTATGACGGGAAATCAGGTCGGTGGTGTTTTCGATGATCAAACGGTACAGCCGTCGTGCGGTGCTCGCTTCACGCTCCGCCAGCACTTGAGCCGTGGCGTCGCGGCAACGGGCGAGCACCCGGTTGTCCAGGGGGTCGGGAATGAACGTCCAGATCAGGATCTGCGTTTCAAACTGAGCCTCGACACCTTCGACGGCGCGTTGCTGGTCCAGGCAAGCACGAACCAGCACCCGATGATTGACCGGTAAAAAGCCCAACACATCGGTCAGTGACTTCTCGGCGAGCAGCGCCATCAGTGCCGCGTTGAACTCCAGCGGTCGACCTTGCGCATCGAGCAGCAGGCTCGGTTGCGGATCGTGACCCAGCAGTGGCGAACCCCGCAGCAGGCCGTTGACGCTGCTCAGCAGCGTCGTCAGCAAATCCTGCACCCAGCCCAGCCAGTCGAGACTCACGCCCTCGCGCACTTCCACCAGCAACAAGCCCGGCTGCCCCGGTTGCAAGGCCAGATCAAATACCTGGCCATGGCTGATCGCGGCCCGGCGCAACCGGCCGGACAACCAGCAGTCGAGTTGACGGACTTGAGCCAGGTCCAGGCGGCCTGTCTCGACCAGGTGCTCGAAGAGCAATTGGTCACTGGCCAGCGCCGGGTCGCCAAGTCCCGGCGGTAAATGCTGGGCGGCACCTTCATGGCTGTAGATCCGCGCATTGGGCTGCCAGCTCAGGTAAACCGCCCGCTGCACCTCAGGGCAATCCTGCAGTGCCCGACACAACGCATCGGCCCGGGCGGCCAGAGGCACACCCTCGCGCTGCAGGCGCAACCAGCTGTGCAATCGAACGGGCGTCAGGGTCATTGCGGGTCCACTTTTTCAGGGAAACCAAGCATATACCAGCCTTGGAGCGTTGGCGGCATTGATTCGGAGTTAAAAGAAGTTGATATAGAACAAATACTATACGTTATAGGTTTTACTTCCATATCAAGGGCGAGATGTTATATAAAGTCATCCGGACTTTGAAGGTGACCCCGGCGACAACGCTGGAAGGTCAACCATAGAGCTAACAATCAGCCATCGAGTACCCGCACATGTCTATCTATGACCAAGGCCTAGGCCCTTCGGCTGTTAACCACATTGCCTTGTCTCCGCTGAGTTTCATCGAGCGCACCGCCAGCACCTACCCCGATCACCTCGCCGTAATCCACGGTTCGATTCGCCGTACCTGGGCGCAGACCTACACCCGTTGCCGACGCCTGGCCTCGGCGTTGGCCGGTCGCGGTATCGGCAAGGACGACACGGTGGCGGTGATGCTGCCCAACATTCCCGAGATGCTTGAAGTGCATTTCGGTGTGCCAATGATCGGCGCCGTGCTCAACCCGCTCAACGTCCGCCTCGATGCCGAAGCGATCGCTTTCATGCTGCAGCATGGCGAAGCCAAGGTGTTGATTACCGACCGCGAGTTCCATGATGTGATCCAGGCGGCGCTTGGCATGCTCGATCACCCGCCGTTGGTGATCGACGTCAATGACCCGGAGTACGGTGAAGGTCAGGCCGCGAGCGACCTGGACTACGAAGCGCTGTTGGCCGAAGGCGACCCGGCATTCGACTGGCAATGGCCGGGCGACGAGTGGCAGGCCATTTCGCTGAATTACACTTCAGGCACCACCGGCAACCCCAAGGGCGTGGTCTACCACCATCGCGGCGCTTACCTGAGCGCATTGGGCAACCAGATGACCTGGGCCATAGGCAACCATCCGGTGTACCTCTGGACCCTGCCGATGTTCCATTGCAATGGCTGGTGCTACCCATGGACCATCACTGCGCTGGCGGGTGTGCACGTTTTTCTGCGCCGGGTCGATCCGCAGAAAATCCTCACGCTGATCCGCGAGCATCAGGTCACTCACCTGTGCGGCGCACCAATCGTGCTCAATGCACTGGTGAACATGCCCGAATCGGCGAAAGCGGCCATCGATCACCCGGTCAATGCCTTGGTCGCGGGCGCTGCTCCACCGGCCAAAGTCATCGGTGCCGTCGAAGAGATGGGCATCAAGGTCACTCACGTATTTGGCCTGACCGAAACCTATGGCCCAGTGACGGTCTGCGCCTGGCACGCCGAATGGGATGATTTTTCTCTGGAGGAGAGGGCGCAGATCAAGTCGCGACAGGGCGTGCGCTACCCGACGCTGGAGGGCTTGATGGTCGGCGATTGCACAACGCTGGAGCCCACCCCGCGTGACGGCCAGACTATCGGCGAGATCTTCCTGCGCGGTAACACCGTCATGAAGGGCTACCTGAAGAACCCGACCGCCACTGCCGAAGCGTTCGAAGGCGGCTGGTTCCACACCGGTGACCTGGCAGTCTGGCATCCTGACGGTTACGTCGAAATCAAGGACCGGCTCAAGGACATCATCATCTCGGGCGGTGAGAACATTTCCACCATCGAGCTTGAAGGGGTGCTCTATCGCCACCCGGGTGTGATGGAAGCTGCCGTGGTCGCCCGTCCCGATGAGAAATGGGGCGAAACGCCCTGCGCCTTCGTCACCTTGAAGGCTGATCACCAGGGCGTTCGCGAGGCTGACATCATCAGCTTCTGCCGTGAGCACCTGGCCGGATTCAAAGTCCCGCGCACAGTGATCTTCACGCTCTTGCCAAAGACTTCCACAGGCAAGATCCAGAAGTATGTGTTGCGCGACCGGGCCAAGGCGCTCTAACCCCATCTGACATTGCATCCATCGAGCAGCAGGTGTTTGACCTGCTGCTGCGGGTTCGTGCAGGCCGAATTCGGCTCTGCCCTGCCCATGACACAACCGTCCCAACGAGGTTTACGTTATGCCCGAATTCAAAGCCCCGCTGCGCGACATGCGCTTTGTGCTGCACGAAGTGTTCGATGCGCCGGCCATGTGGGCGCGCCTGCCGGCGTTGGCCGACAGCATCGACACGGATACGGCAGACGCCATTCTTGAGGAGGCGGCAAAAGTCACCTCGCACCTGATTGCGCCCCTCAATCGCAGTGGCGATGAAGAGGGCGCGCAGTGGCATGAGGGCCGGGTCACCACCCCCATCGGTTTCAAACAGGCTTACGCGACCTACATCGAAGGCGGTTGGGTGGGACTGTCCGGCAACACTGTGTTCGGTGGCATGGGCATGCCGAAAATGCTGGGCGTGCAGTTCGAAGAGATGCTCTACGGCGCCAACTCAAGTTTTGCACTGTACTCGGCATTGAGTTCCGGTGCCTGCCTGGCGCTGGACGCCCACGCCAGCGACGCCCTGAAAAGCCTCTATCTGCCACCGATGTATGAAGGCCGCTGGGCCGGCTCCATGTGCATCACCGAGGCCCATGCCGGTACCGACCTCGGGCTCATCCGCACCCGCGCCGAGCCTGAGGCAGACGGCAGCTACAAGATCACCGGCAGCAAGATTTTCATCACCGGGGGCGATCAGGACCTGACCGAGAACATCGTTCATCTGGTACTGGCCAAACTGCCGAACGCGCCTGCGGGCCCGAAAGGCATTTCGCTGTTTGTCGTGCCGAAAGTCCTGGTCAATACCGACGGTTCCCTCGGCGCGGCCAACGCCGTGAGTTGCGGTTCGATCGAACACAAGATGGGCATCAAGGCCTCGGCCACCTGTGTGATGAACTTCGACGGCGCCAGTGGCTGGCTGGTCGGTGAGGAGAACAAAGGCTTGGCGGCGATGTTCACCATGATGAATTACGAACGCCTGTCGATTGGCATTCAGGGCATCGGCTGCGCGGAGGCGTCCTACCAGAGCGCCGTCGCCTATGCCCGCGACCGCATCCAGGGGCGGGCTCCCACCGGTGCCTTGGCCCCGGACAAACCGGCCGACCCGATCATCGCTCACCCGGATGTGCGGCGTATGTTGCTCGGCATGAAAGCCATGACCGAAGGCGGTCGCGCGTTCGCCAGCTATGTCGGGCAACAACTGGATCTGGCGAAGTTTTCCGACGATGCCAGCGAGCGCGATAGCGCGCAGATCCTGGTTGCGCTGCTGACGCCAGTGGCCAAGGCGTTTTTTACCGACACCGGCCTGGAAAGCTGCATCAATGGCCAACAGGTTTTCGGCGGCCATGGCTACATACGCGAATGGGGCCAGGAACAATTGGTCCGTGATGTGCGCATTGCACAGATCTACGAAGGCACCAATGGCATCCAGGCATTGGACCTGCTCGGACGCAAAGTGCTGGCCAACGAAGGTGCTGCGCTGCACCTGTTCGCCCGGGAAGTCCGCCACTTCGCCCTGCACCACGAAAGTGCCTATGGCGGCGAGCTGCTGCAGGCCCTGGAGCGTCTTGAGGGCCTGAGCAGCTGGCTGATGGAGCGGGCCAAAGCCAATGCCAACGAAGTCGGCGCAGCCTCCGTGGAGTACCTGCACCTGTTCGGCTATGTCGCCTATGCCTACATGTGGTCGCGCATGGCCGCCGTGGCCCGGTCCAGACGCGACCAGGACCCGTCGTTCTACGCTGCCAAACTGGCCACCGCCGAGTTCTACTTCGCCCGCCTGCTGCCACGGACGCTGAGTCTGGAAGCCAGCATCCGCGCCGGCAGTGCGCCGCTGTATGGCCTTGCTGACGAACAGTTCTGACGATTGAGCGTTGCGCGGCGCCTGCCCGCTATCTGGCCCGCGCTTTTATTCACTGGCCCTCTCAAAGTACGGCAGGAAAGCCTGATGAATATGCAAATCAGTACAACGCAAGGTCACTTGAACTGGGACGACATGCGATTCTTCCTTGAGGTCGCCCGTGCCCGTACCGCCAGCGGTGCAGCCCGCCGCCTGGGGGTGGACTACACCACGGTAGCGCGACGTATCCGCGCCCTGGAGCAGAGCCTGGGCGCCATGTTGTTCGAGAAATCGCGAACCGCAGGCTTCGTCCTGACCGTGGAGGGGCAGCGTCTGGTCGGCCATGCCGAATCCCTGGAAAGTACGTTGCTGGTAGCCTGCGAGCAGGTTTTCGGCACCACCGGGGGGCACGCCGGGCACCTGCGCATCGGCTGTACCGAAGCCTTCGGATCCTGTTTCATCGCAGCGCAGATGAGCCACTTCCTCGAGCACTACCCGCATATCTCGGCGGATATTCTGCCGGTCCCGCACTTCGTCAACCTGTCACGGCGTGAGGCGGACATCGCCATCACCCTGGAACGGCCCGAGCGCGGTCCTTATGTGTGCTCGCGGCTGTGCGACTTTCGCCTGCGCCTGTATGCGACGCCGGAGTACCTGGCCAATCATCCGCCGATCGGCTGTCGCGAGGACCTGGCCGGTCACCCGTTCGTGACCTACGTCGAGGATCTGGCTTTCAGCTTCAAGCTGCTCTACCTGAGCGACCTGATGCTCGGCGCGCACAGCCGCCTGCGCAGCACCAGCGTGGTCGCTCAGTACCATGCGGCCCTGGAAGGGCGCGCGCTGGCGATCCTGCCTTGCTTCCTCGCGGGCCCCGACCCGCGCCTGTGCGAGGTGCTGCCGGATCAGGTGGAGGTCACCCGGCAGTTCTGGCTGTACTATTGTGAGGACCTGCGCAACCTCAAGCGGATTACCCTGGTGGCCGACTACCTGCGCAGCTGTGCGAAACTCAATCGTCCGCTGCTGATGGGCGAGTCACACGAGATGGCCTACCTGCCGTCGATCTGAGTGGCAGGCCTGGGCATCAAATGGACCCTAAAAAAATAAAAAACAGGTGTCTCCATGCTTCTCGAACATGCGTTGTTAGCCGATGCCAGCGGCAAGCCGATTCACCCGCATCACAAATGTTTTTCAACCGAGTGGGATGAAATCAGCGACTGGTCGGATCGCATGTATATGCCCTACCGTGTGGTACCCAAAGGGCAGGCCATCAAGCCGCACGCGACCATGCATTCGTCCAGGATTGGCGAGCTGACGCTGACTCGTTTTGCCTACGGCGTGCCGGTGAGCGTCGATGAATTTTCGCCCGAAGCGGGGAATGCGCTGCTGCTCACCACCATTCGCGGCAATGCCCGGCACTGGAGCCGGCGTTCGGTCACTGAAGATACGGCAACGGGTGAATCATTCGTTGCCGATTGCAGTCGTGTCGATTACCGGGTCGACCTCGACCCTGATCACCTGCAACTGAATCTGACCATTCCTCATGCCGTCCTGGAGCGGATGGCACAGCAGTGGTTCGGGTTCGTGCCCGATGATCAGTTCTGGAGACACAAGTGCGTCATCGGCGGAGTGGGTTCGAGCTGGCTGAGTCTGCTGGAGTACACGGTTCGTTGTATTGCCGAGGCGCCCGAACACATGGCTGAAGGGCGAATGGGCACTCACCTGGAGCAAAGCCTTTGCGTTCATATGCTGCAGGAATGGGCTGGCCGCGCCGGGCGGGCAGGGCTTGATTTGAATAGTCCACTGAACCGGATTGCACCCCGTTATGTCAGGGCTGCCGAAGAGTTCATGAGTGCCAATGCGGCGTGCCTGCCGACCATGGGTGAGGTGGCCAGTGCGGTAGGGACCAGTGTGCGGACATTGAGTGGTGCCTTCGCGCGTTTTCGCGGCATGACGCCCGGTGCGTTCCTGCGCGAGCAGCGATTGCAGGGCGTGCACCGCGATTTGCTGGCGGCGGATCCGCAATCGGGAACCACCGTTTCGGCCGTCGCCTTTCGCTGGGGGTATCTGAACCTGGGTGAATTTGCCGGGATCTATCGCAAGCGTTTCAGTGAATTACCCTCCCAGACCTTGCACCGCCGGCTGCGCTAGCGATTCGAGGGGTACGAGGGCACCGGGAGCGGTGTCCAGCCGGCTCTCGGTGCCATTCACTGTGGGTCAGAACACCCACAACAGCCTTAGGTTAACTCGCTGGTTTTCCTTGAAACCGTTGTCGACCGAGACATCCTGCCCGTAGTTGAGCAGGGCCTGGAAGGTCGGGGTTATCCAGTAGGATGAGCCGACACGGTATTTACCGGTGTCGGGTTCATCGTTCTGATCCTGCCCGTCAATGCGCGTCTCACCACCCCAGAGTCGAGACGCACCGACATGCACCGAAAGCTTGGGTGTCACCGCGTACCTCAGGTAGGTCTGGCCTTGCCACAGCGGCTTCTGGCGCAACGTCAGGTCTTGACTCGTGAGGTCGTCATTTTTGCCAAAGAAGGTCACGTCCGCGGTGAGGTCCAGGGAAAAATTTTCAGTGAGCCCGGTTACATAGCCGGTCTGCAACGTCAACTTCCAACGGTTTTCGCCAAGGTTGAGTGCATCGTTGCGGTCATAGTTGCCGGTCGGCACGTGCAGGTAGGGTGCAATGCCCCAGTAGCGGTTTTTTGCCGGGTCATTCACGAGCCACAGAGTGGACGCCAGAATCAGATCGCCGACGCCACTGGTTTGTCCCAGCGAGTCGTTGTCGCGTGTTCCTTCCAGGCGACCGAAGGGCAACAGAAACTGCGTATTGAGCGTGTAGTCGCCCAGTTGCTGGTAATGCGCGGCGCGCAGTATGCCGATATCCGAGTCGAGCCCCGCTTTGATCGCCACCTTGTGGCCGTCGCTGTAAAGCGACCGCCGCTGGGCATGCTGCAGGTAAAGCAAACCGATATTGCTGCCGGCTGGAAGCGCAGCGGTGTATTCGCCGGCGTCCACATCAATGGCCTGGGCGTTGCCCGCCAGAATCGCCAGCGCGAGGCCGACACCGATCGTTGACGTGTCGAGTGCGCGCACCAGGGGCCGAACGCGCGCAGGGGTACGTGTGGAGATCTCCATGAGTCACCTGTTTTGTTTTTGTTGGTTTTTGGAGAGGGATTGTTTTCTTGCACCGTCGCCTGGAGCCCCGGGGGGCTTCCATGCGATCCGAATCGAATCGGGGGTGGGTCAGCGGGTCAGATGGCGGTAGGCCGCCGTTTCGAAATCCAGATACGCCTTGACCGAAACGGGATCGGCGAAGGGCAATATCTGGGTGGCCCAAAAACCACCGATGCCGTTCTTGCGGTCGATCCAGTAGAAAAGATTGGCCAACCCGGCCCACGCCAGGGAGCCTGCAGGGCGACCGGTGGGGGCGTCTTGATCGTTGACCATGAAACTCATCGCCCACGACTTGGGCATGCCCGGGAAGAACTCTGCGGCGTTGGAGAGACTGGGGATAACGCTGGGAAGGGCTTTTACCTTCAGGTTTTCGAGACCATTTTTCTCCGCGAACCGAATCGTTTCCGGTTTGAGGATCCGTCCGTGTTCACCTTGTCCATCGTTAAGCCAGGCACGGATAAACTGACAGTAATCCTTCACGGTCGAGTACAGGCCGTGGCCTCCCATGTGCACTTCAGGGGCCTGTGGGAGGATGAAATCCTCGAGTGCGCTCAGCGATCCATCCTCTGCGCGCTGGTGGATGCTGGCTCGGCGCTGGAGCATCGACGGGGTCATGGTAAAGGCGGTATCGGTCATGCCCAGCGGCTCGAAAATACGCTGTTGCATGACTTCACCCAGACGTTTGCCGGTGATGGCCTCGACCACCAGGCCAGCCCAATCCATGTTGGAGCCGTATTCCCACTGTTCACCAGGCTCAAACAGCAAGGGCGTTTCAAGCGCCGCCAACGACCCGCTGATGACGCTGGGCTGTCCTTGTTCCTGGGCGAGTCTGTTGTAGTTTTCGTTGAAGAACTCGTAGCCCAGGCCTGCCGTATGAAGCAGAAGCATTCGGGTGGTGATGTGCTTTTTGGGGGCGCGAAGGCGAGGCGTTCCGTCGCTATCAAACCCTTCGAGTACCTTCAATTCGCCGATCATCGGCACATAGTTCCTGGCAGGCGCGTCGAGATCCAGTCGACCCTCCTCGACCAACTGCAGCACCGCCGTGGCGGTTATCGCTTTGGTCGTGGAAAACAGGGCGAAAACGCTGTCGGTGGTCATGGCGGGGGCTTGACCGAGCGTCCTTTGACCTGACGCACCCTCATAGACCAGACCGTCACGCCCGACTATGGCCGCGACGACGCCTGGGACGCGCTGCGATCCAGCCGTGGCAGCATCGAGCAAGTGGTTGAGTGATGATGTAAAACCTGGATTCATTATTTTTATTCTCCTTGCACCCGACCCAAAGCCCGCAGGGCTGGAGCTTATGGTGGGGTGTGCAGTGGCAGGACTGATTGGCCCGACGTGAAGCGCTGAACATCGGGGCCAGGGGAGAGTAAGAAAATAAAATCCGAGGGTTTGTCGGCTGCCGGCAGAGGGTATCGGAATCAGGTACTTATTTAAGTGCCAAGGGGGAGGGCGATGGGTGAACGAGTGCCGCCAGGTCTGCGGCCTCGGTTGCCCGCAATGCGCCCTGCAGCGTACTCATCACCATCTCATGCAGCAGCTTGCGGCGT
This sequence comes from Pseudomonas sp. AP3_22 TE3818, assembly GCF_053628995.1. NCBI lineage: Bacteria > Pseudomonadati > Pseudomonadota > Gammaproteobacteria > Pseudomonadales > Pseudomonadaceae > Pseudomonas > Pseudomonas sp. AP3_22 TE3818. The sequence continues at coordinate 2,828,341 of NZ_JBRJHL010000001.1, forward strand.
GCTCCGATGCCGGCCTTGGGCTGCCCAACCCAGGCCGGTAGTTGATTGAGCAGGGAAACGATGCCGCTTACGGTCGCGCGTCGGGTGGCGCCCGCCGGTTTTCCGGTGAGTTGCTCTATGGCCTCCACCAGGTGCTGCTCGTAGCGTCGGCGCAGGGCCAGAATCGAGTCTTGCTGTTCGTCGCTCAAACAATGGAGGTCGTACTCAGCCAGACGGAAATGCGCGGCCATACGCTCGTGCAGCTTCAGGTGCGCCTCAAGCAGGCCCTGCAGTCGTACAGTGGGGGCGGATTTGCGACGGGTCACCAGGCTGGCGCCGTCCAGCAACGCTTCGTAGAGCTCCTCGATCAATTCACACAGCAGTGCCTCCTTGCTATCGATGTGGTTGTAGAGGGAGCCGGCCGTGATCCCCAGGCAAGTGGCCAGGTCGCGCATGCTGACTCGGCTGAAACCATGCCTGGCGAACAGCTCGACAGCCTTGTGCCGCGTTTCCAGGTAACGCGTGTTGCGCGCTTCGTCGACAGGCACGGCAAAAAGGGTTTTGGAGGGCTGCATGTTGCTCATCCACCTCATACGCGAAACTGTCCCAATAGCCGATTGAGCCGACCCGCCAGTTGACCCAGTTCCTGGCTCGCCTCGCTGGACCGGTCTGCTGCCTGGGCATTTTCATGAGCCAGAGAGGCTGCGCGGGACACATTCTGGTTGATGTCTTCGACCACGTGTGACTGCTCCAGGGTGGCGCTGGCGATCGAGGCGTTCAGTTCAGTGACATTGCGCAGTGCGCCGATTACGTGGTGCAGGCTTTCAGCCGTTTGGTGGGCCTGTTCCACGGTTTGTCGAGCGGCCTGGCTGCTGGCATTGATGACATCCACTGCGGCTTGCGAGTTGCCGTGCAGGCGCTCGATCATGTCCTGGATTTGCGCGGTGGACTGCTGGGTGCGCTGGGCCAGCAGGCGCACTTCGTCTGCTACCACAGCGAAGCCGCGACCCTGTTCACCAGCGCGCGCCGCCTCGATGGCGGCGTTCAGCGCTAGCAGGTTGGTCTGCTCGGCGATGGCGCGGATCACTTCCAGCACGCTGCCGATCTGGGTACTTTCCCGGGCCAGGCTCTGGATCACCTCGACGGCCTGGCCGATGGTATCGGACAACTGATCGATCTGGCGCAGGCTGGTGTCGATGTTGTTCTGGCCCCGACGTGCCTGCTCTTCGGCCTGGCTAACTTCGTTGGCAGCGTGTTCGGCGTTCCTGGCCACATCCTGCACGGCGTAGGAGACTTCGTGGATGGCGGCGGCGACCAGCTCCATCTGCTGCGATTGCTGCTGGCTGTGGTTCTGGCTCTCGGCGGCGATTTCGCTGAGCGACTTTGAAGCCTGGTCCAGGCTGTCGGCGGACTGTATGGACTGACCGATCACGCCACGCAGCTTGTTGGTGAACACGTTGAAATGGCCACTCAATTCGGTCAGTTCATCGCGCCAGCGGTTATCCAGATGGCGGGTCAGGTCGGCCTCGCCACTGGCGATGTTCTCCATCGCATCGACCACCCGCGCCAGTGGCGAGGCGATGCTGCGGGCAATCAGCAAGATCAGCGCACTGAGCAGCAGGGCGATCGTCAGCACTATGACGAAGGCCTGAATCAGCTGGCGGCGGAACTCGACTTGCACGTCGTCTATGTAGATGCCCGAGCCGACAATCCAGCCCCAGGGCTTGAACAATTCGACGTAGGAAACCTTCTCCACCGGCGCGTCGGAACCCGGCTTGGGCCAGCGGTAGCGCACCAGTCCGGCGCCATCGCGTTTGGCCGTGGCGACCATTTCGTCGAACAGCGCCTTGCCGTCCGGATCGAGGGTACCGGCCATGCGCTTGCCCTCGAGCTTGGCATTGGGGTGCATGACCATTCGCGTGTCGAGGTCTTCGAGCCAGAAGTAATCCTCGCGGTCGTAGCGCAAGTCGCGCATGACAGCGATGGCCTGCTGCTGCGCCTGCTCACGACTGAGACCCTGGCCTTCCAGGCCTTGGAAGTGGCGCAGGATGCTGCCGGCGGTCTCGACCACGTGGCGGGTTTTCAACGCCTTGGCGGTATAAAGGTCGTCATGGCTCTGCTTGAGCATCAGGCCGGCGAGAATCAGCAGCATCAGGATGGAGGTCAGCAAAATCAGCCACAGACGGCGGCTGATGGAAATATTGCGCAAGCCGAGCATGAGCAACTCCACAACGGGCAAGACAGGGAAAAGCCGGACGCGGCAGTCGTGCCCGGCTGGAGGAGGTCAGAGCGCGTAGTGGCTCAGTTCGCGGGCGATCAGCAGGCGCTGGACCTCGCTGGTGCCTTCGTAGATCTGGGTGATGCGCGCGTCGCGGTAGTAGCGCTCTACCGGGTAGTCTTCCAGGTAACCGTAGCCGCCATGGATCTGCAGGGCACTGGAGCACACGCGTTCGGCCATTTCCGAGGCGAACAGCTTGGCCTGGGAGGCTTCGGACAGGCACGGTTGCCCGGCGCTTTTCAGGCGCGCCGCATGCAGGATCAGCAGGCGGGTGGCGTTGAGCCGGGTGTGCATGTCGGCGAGCAGGTTGGACACGCTCTGGTGCTCGATGATCGGCTTGCCGAACTGGACGCGTTCGCGGGCATAGCCCAGGGCGGCCTCGAAGGCGGAGCGGGCGATACCCAGGGCCTGGGCGGCGATGCCGATGCGGCCGCCTTCCAGGTTCGACAGGGCAATGGCCAGGCCCTTGCCGCGTTCGCCCAGCAGGTTGGCTTCGGGAATGGTGCAGTTGTTCAGGGTCACCGCGCAGGTATCGGAGGCCTTGATCCCCATCTTGTGTTCGCGTCGGTCGACCACGAATCCGGGGTTGTCGGTGGGTACCAGGAAGGCCGACAGCCCTTTCTTACCTAGTTGCGCATCAGTGACGGCGAAGACAATGGCCAGCTTGGCCCGCTCCCCGTTGCTGACGAACTGCTTGGCGCCATTGAGTACCCATTGGCCGTCGCGCAGTTCGGCACGAGTGCGCAGGTTGTGCGCCTCGGAACCGGCCTGTGGCTCGGTCAGGCAGAAGCAGCCGATCGCTTGACCACTGACCAGCAGCGGCAACCAACTGTCCTGCTGCGCGGGGGTGCCGTATTTCAGCAGGGGGCCGCAGCCCACCGAATTGTGGATGCTCATCAGCGCGCCGAGGGCACCGTCACCGGCCGAGATTTCTTCCACGGCCAGGGCGTAGGCCACATAGTCGGTGTAGCTGCCGCCCCAGGTGTCCGGCACGACCATGCCCAGCAGACCCAGCTCGCCCATCTGCGCCACCACGGCGTCATCGATCCAGCTGGCCTTCTCCCAGGCCTGGGCATGCGGCGCGACTTCGCTGCGGGCGAAGTCGCGCGCCATGTCGCGGATCATGCGTTGTTCTTCGGTCAATTCGATATCGTGCATTGCAAAGTCTCCTGCCAATCAGGCGGTGCGAACGGGCTTGCCGGAGGCGCGTTCAAAGTCATTGAAGAAGGCTTGCACGCGGGCAGGTGCCAGCTCTGTCAGGGTTGGCGGGTTCCAGCGTGGGCACTTGTCCTTGTCGATGATCAGGGCGCGCACACCCTCCATCAGGTCGCCCCTGTCGAACCACTGGTAGTCCAGGTGCAATTCAAGGGCGAAGCACTCGGCAAGGCTCAGGTAACGACCACGGCGCAACAACTCGAGCGTCGTGGCCATCGCCAATGGCGAGCGGCTGTCGAGCAGCTTCACCGTCTGCTCGGCCCAGTCTTGCAGCTCGGGGCGTTGTTCGCGTTGCAGCGCGGTGCGAATGGCCGGGACATCGGGCAAGGCGAAATACTCGTCGATCGCCTGGCGACAGGCCTTGAGCTCGGAACCGGCAAGTCGCTCGGTGGCCATGTCGGCGAGCAGGTCCTGCAGGTCTTCGACGGGCGCAGCGGTCCAGTTCAGGTGGTCGAGGCAGGCATCCAGCTCGGCCAGCCGCTCGCTGGGCAGGTAGTAGTCGGCAAGGTTCGCATAGAGGGCATCGGCGGCACGCACCTGGCAGCCGGTGATACCCAGATAGGTTCCCAGTTCACCCGGCAGGCGCGGCAGGAAATAGCTGCCACCGACATCGGGGAAAAAGCCGATGGCGACTTCCGGCATGCCCATCCGCGTGCGCTCGGTGATCACCCGCAACGAGGCGGCCTGGGCCAGGCCCATGCCGCCACCGAGGACAAATCCATCCAGCAGTGCCAACACTGGCTTGGTGTAGCCATGCAGGTATTCGTCGAGGGCGTACTCTTCCTCGAGGAACAGTTCGTGCTGGTTGTCGCCGGCCTTGTAGCTGTCGTACAGCATTCGAATGTCGCCGCCGGCGCAGAAGGCCTTTTCACCGGCGCCGCGAAGGGTCACGGCGACGATCTCCGGGTCCTGCTCCCAAGCCCACAGGTGCCGGCAGAGCAGGCGCACCATGGGCAGGTCCAGGGTGTTCAACGCGCTTGGCCGATTCAGTGTCAGGTGGCCGACACGGTTGCGTACGCTGGCCAGCACCGGGGCTTGCTGCTCGCTCATGCTCAGGCTTCTCCGCGGAACAGGTTGATGATGGCGGAGAAGTCCAGGCCGCCATGACCTTGCAGGCTGAAGGTCTGGTACAGCTGCTGGGCTACGGCACCGAGTGCGACCGGCTGACGCGCGTGCCTGGCCGCTTCGGTGGCCAGGCCCAGATCCTTGAGCATCAGGTCGCTGCCAAACCCGCCGCTGTAGCCCCGTGAGGCCGGCGCGTTTTCCAGTACGCCCGGGAACGGATTGTTGACCTCCGAGCTCCAGCAGCGACCGGTGGAGGTATTGATGATCCCGGCCAGCACCTTGGCGTCGATCCCGAGGGCCACCCCCAGGGCCATGGTTTCGGCGACGCCGATCATGGAGATGCCGAGCAGCATGTTGTTGGCGATCTTGGCCACCTGGCCGTTGCCTGCCGCGCCGCAGTGCACGATGTTCTTGCCCATGGCCGAGAGGATCGGCAGGGCCTGGTCGAACACGCTGTCCGGGCCACCGACCATAAAGGTCAGGGTGCCCGCCGCTGCACCGCCGGTGCCGCCGGATACCGGCGCGTCGAGCATCGGGTTGCCTTGGGCAAGGGCGTATTTGGCCACCTCGCGGGTGCTCAGCGGGTCGATGGTCGAACTGTCGATCAACAGCACGCCCGGGCCGATATTGGCCAGCAGGCCATCCTTGCCGCGATAGACCTGCTTCACGTGCTCGGCGGTCGGCAGCATGGTGATGATCACCTCAACCCTGGCCTTGGCCACGGCGGCGGGTGAGTCGGCGGCGCTGGCGCCGGCCTCCACCAGGGCGGCGACCGCCTGCGGGAAGGGGTCGAAGACGGTCAGGCTGTGGCCGGCCTTGAGCAGGTTGCGGGCCATTGGGCCGCCCATGTTGCCCAGGCCGAGAAATCCGATATGCATGTTGGCTACCTTTTACGATAGGGGGCAGTGGCGCAGGAAATCCTGCGCGCGCTTGTCGTCGGCCGACGCAAGGCGCCGGCCGGCAACGGTCATTTCAGGGTGATGGTGGTGTTCACCGCGCCGCCGGTGTCGTCCTCGTCGAACCAGCGCTGGGTGATCGTCTTGGTCTGGGTGTAGAAGGTCACCACTTGCTTGCCGTAGGGGCCCAGGTCGCCCAGCTTGGAGGCGCGCGAACCTGAGAAGGAGAACAGCGGGACCGGTACCGGGATTGGCACGTTGATACCGACCTGGCCGACGTCGATCTCTTCCTGGAAGTGCCGCGCGGCAGCGCCGGAACGGGTGAACAAAGCAGTGCCGTTGCCGTTCGGGTTGGCGTTGATGATCTCGATTGCCTCGTCCAGGTTGGCGGCGTGCATGACGCACAGCACCGGGCCGAAGATCTCTTCGCGGTACACCGACATTTGCGCAGTGACGCCGGAGAAAATGGTCGGGCCGACGAAGTTGCCGTCCTGATAGCCCGGCACGCTCGGGTTGCGCCCATCCAGTTCAAGCTTTGCGCCTTCTTCGATGCCGCTGGCGATCAGGCCGTTGACGCGCTCCAGGGCGGCGCAGGAAATCACCGGGCCGATGTCGGTGCCTGGCTCGGTGCCGCCATTGATCTTGAGGGTTTTGGTCCGTTCGATCAGGTCCGGCAGCCAGGTCTGCGCTTCACCGACCAGGATCACCACCGGCAGGGCCATGCAGCGCTGGCCGGCAGCGCCGAAGGAGGCACCCAGCAGGTTGTTCAGGGTCTGCTGCCGGTTGGCATCGGGCAGGACGATGGCATGGTTTTTCGCACCCATCATGCACTGCGCGCGCTTGCCATTCTGGGTGGCACGGTTGTAGACGTGGGTGCCGACCTTGGTCGAGCCGACGAAGGACACGGCCTTGATGTCCGGGTGGTCGCAGATCAGGTTCACCGCATCGACGCCGCCGTGGATGACGTTGAGCACGCCCTTGGGTACCCCGGCCTCCAGCGCCAGTTCCACCAGGCGCATGGTCACCAGCGGGTCCTGCTCGGATGGCTTGAGGATGAAGGTGTTGCCGGTGGCGATGGCCATCGGAAACATCCACAGCGGGATCATTGCCGGGAAGTTGAACGGGGTGATACCGGCGCACACGCCCAGCGGCTGCAGCAGGGTGTAGGTGTCGACGCCATTGGCCACGTTGTTGGCCAACTCGCCCATCTGCAGGTTGCCGATGCTGGCGGCGTGCTCGACCACTTCCAGGCCGCGGAACACGTCACCTTCGGCATCCGGCAGGGTCTTGCCCTGTTCGGCGGTGAGCAGTGCTGCCAATTCTTTGATGTTTTCGCGGATCAGTTGCTGATATTTGAAGAAAATCCGGGAGCGGACACCAATCGGCGTTTTGCGCCAGGTCTTGAAGGCATCCTTGGCGCTGGCCACGGCGGCGTTCATTTCCTCGGCGGTGGCGAAGGGGACGCGGGCCAGGACTTCCTGGGTGGCCGGGTTGACCACGTCGCGCCACTGGCTGGTGCGCGATTCGACGAACTCGCCGTTGATGAGAAGCTTGACGCTGGGAACGATGGAAGAGGTCATTTGCGGGGCCTGCCTGCTTTCTTTGGGTCGAATGAGTCCCCTCGGCGAGGTTGGCCGAGCGGTCGGATTTGGATTGGGGAGGGCCGGCATGCCGGCCCGGGGTTCAGCCTTTGAGTTGCGGGAAGTCTTCTTCGAAGTATTCCTGCGGGCCACGTGCGTCGCCCTGGCGACGCTGCACTTCCATTTGCCGCAGTTCCACCCGGCGGATTTTTCCGGAGATGGTCTTGGGCAGCTCGCTGACAAATTCGATGCGCCGTACCCGCTTGTAGGGCGCCAGGTGCTCTCGGGCGAACGCGAGGATGCTGCCGGCCAGTTCATGACTGCCCTGTGCGTCATGGGCCAGGATCAGATAGGCCTTGGGCACTGCCAGGCGCACCGGGTCGGGACTTGGCACCACGGCCACTTCCATCACCGCCGGATGCTCGATCAGTGCGCTTTCCAGCTCGAAGGGGCTGATGCGGTAGTCGGAGGCCTTGAACACGTCATCGGCGCGGCCGACGAAGGTGATGTAGCCCTCGTCGTCGATCTGCGCGGTGTCCCCTGTGCGGTAAAAGCCGTCGCGCATCACTTCGGCGGTCTTTTCCGGGCTGTCCTCGTAGCACAGCATCAGGCCAAGCGGGCGTACGTCCAGCGGCAGGGCCACTTCGCCTTCGTTACCCGGTACGCCATCAGGGTCGAGCATGGTCACCCGGTAGCCCGGCAGCGGACGGCCCATGGACCCCGGCTTGAGCGGCTGGCCAGGCGTGTTGCCGACCAGGGCGGTGGTTTCCGACTGGCCGAAGCCGTCGCGCAGCAACAGGCCCCAGGCGTGCTGTACTTGCTCGATGATCTCCGGGTTGAGCGGCTCACCGGCGCCCACCAGTTCGCGCAGGCGCAGGCGAGTCTTGTAGCTGGCCAGGTCTTCCTGGATCAGCATGCGCCACACGGTGGGCGGCGCACACAGGCTGGTGACGCCGTAGCGCTCGAGCACGCCGAGCAGGGCTGGCGCGCTGAAGCGTGCGGTGTTGTGGATAAAGATGCAGGCACCGGCATTCCACGGTGCAAAGAGGCAGCTCCAGGCGTGCTTGGCCCAGCCCGGGGACGAAATGTTCAGGTGCAGGTCGCCCGGCTGCAGGCCAATCCAGTACATGGTCGAGAGGTGGCCGACCGGGTAACTCTGGTGACTGTGCAACACCATCTTCGGCTTGGAGGTGGTGCCGGAGGTGAAGTACAGCAGCATCGGGTCGGTGGCCAGCGTGCGACCCTCTGATTCGAACTGCTCGGAATGCTCGCTGGCGGCGCTGTGCGGGGTCCAGCCGGCGGGGGACGGACCGACGCAGATGCGGGTGCAGCCTTCACCCAGCCCGACGAACTTGTCGACATGGGCGCTACCGACCACCAGGTGGCGAACATGGCCGCGCTCGATGCGGTCGCTCAGGTCATCGGGGGTCAGCAGGGCGGTGGCGGGAATGACCACGGCACCGAGCTTGAAGGCGGCCAGCATGGTTTCCCACAGGGCGACGTCGTTGCCGAGCATCAGCAGGATGCGTTCGCCGCGGCGCACGCCGAAGGCACGCAGGTGATTGGCCACCTGGTTGGAGCGCGCGGCCAGTTGCTGGAAGCTGTAGCGTTGTTCGCTGCCGTCCTCTTCGACGATCCACAAGGCATTGGCCTGGTTGCCCTCAGCCATGGCATCGAAGTAATCCAGCGCCCAGTTGAATTCGTGCAGCTGCGGCCAGCGGAAGTCACGTACGGCGGTGGCGTAGTCGGTACGGTGGGCCAGCAGGAAGTCACGAGCGGCCAGGAAGGGTTGGCAGTGGTTGTTCATTGGAGTCTCCCGAGGCGCGCGCGGGTACCTGAAAGTGGGGAGACGACGGCAAGCAAGGATGGCTTCACGATGGGTGCCCTGTTTATTTTTATTGGGACTGACCTGGTTCATGACCAAGCGGTTGAATCGAGTATAGGCAGGCATAAATCAAATAAGAATGCTCAAAAAGTCCCGTGCGTTGTGCAAAAAAGCACAGGCTGCGGCATCCCGGATGCGCCAAAAATGCACAAGGCGGGTGCTGCTCGCACCGACAGGCGATGTGAGCGGCACCCGCCTTGTACGGGGCTTACCAGAGCGCCAGGGTATAGCTGAGGATCAGGCGGTTCTCGTCGAGATCGTTACCGAAGTGGGCGGTGCGCACCGATGCGTTGCGCCACTTGAGACCGAGGTTTTTCAGCGGGCCGCTCTGCACCACGTAGCCGATGTCGGTGTCGCGCTCCCATTCGCGACCGTCGGGCTTGCCGACGCCCAGGTCGATGCTGTCGCCGGACAAGTAGCGGGTCATGAAGGTCAGGCCAGGAACGCCGAGCGCCGCGAAGTTGTAGTCGTAGCGCGCCTGCCAGGAACGCTCGTCCTTGTTGGCGAAATCGTTGATCTGCACGAAGTTGACCAGGAAGGCGTCGCTGCCATTGACGTAGGCAAAGCCGGTGTCGCCGCTCATGCGTTGGTAACCGAGACCGAAGGCATGGCCGCCGAGGGCATAGGTGAACATGGCGCCGAGGGCATTGTTGTCGACGTTGCTGTTGCCATCGTCGGTGGAACGGGCGTAGCGCAGGTCGCTCTTGAGCGTCTGGCCTGCGCCCAGCGGCAGCACGTGGACCAGACTGAACTGGTGTTGGTGGTAGAAATCGTCCAGGCCGCCGTAGTTGTAGCCCGTGTTCAGCCGGTCGTTCCACTGGTAGGCCAGGCCGGCGAAATTGAAGGCGTCGCTGCGGGCCTGGCCACTGACAATGCCCTTGGCGCCGGTGGTGGTGATGGTCATTTTCTCGTAGTCCGAGGAGTCGCGCTGGTTGACCCGATCCACGCGCCCCGCATCGACGCTCAGGCCTTTGATTTCCTGAACGTTCAACTGGCCACCGCGGAATGTTTGCGGCAACAGGCGCGAGTCATTGGCCAGCAGCACCGGCAACTTCGGGGCCAGGGTGCCGAGCTTGAGCACGCTGTTGGACGCTTTGATCTTGGCCGTCAGGCCCAGTTCGCCATACTCGTCCTTGGCGCGCCTGGGCGCCTGGCTGTCGCGCTTGAGCAGGCCGGAGCCGGCACGATCGGGGCTGGAGTCGAGTTTGACGCCGAGCTGGCCCAGGGCATCGATACCGACGCCGATCATGCCGTCGGTATAGCCGGATTCGTAGCGCAGCAGGAAACCCTGGGCCCATTCTTCTTGCTTGGACTGCGCGGCATTGGCCTGGCGGAAGTCGCGGTTGAAGTAGAAGTTGCGCGTTTCCAGTCTGGCCGTGCTGTCTGCGAGGAAGTCGGCGTGAGCCTGGGCGGCGAGGCCGCTGCCGGCCAGGAACAGGGTGAGGGTGGTGGGTTTCATTGGAGGCCTTTTGTTGTTTTTGTTGTCGACAAGCCGCTACCGCGCCGTTTCGGGTTGGCGAGGGAAGGGCGCTTTCGGGGTGTCCTGCGCCGAGCGACGCAGGACGGGCGTAAAAAAGCGCGAAGCAAAGGAGCGGACTCGCGCTCGGGGCGTCAGCCCCGGAAAGTCAGCGTCAGTGGCTGCTGGCCATGGCGGCTCCAAGGCCGGTCTGGGCACGCACGAACTGGTCGGCATAGGCAGCGCGTTCGCGGTCGGCGCGTTCGCTGCGGTCAAGCCGGGAAGCGACCACTATGACCAGGAAGGCCAGTGGCATGGAGAACAGCGCCGGCTGGTCGTAAGGGAAGAGTGCCTGGGCATGCCCCAGTACGCCGACCCACACCGACGGCGAGCCGATCACCAGGGCCAGTGCGCTGAGCAGGCCGGTCAGGCCGCCGTAGAGGGCGCCACGTGTGGTCAGGCCGCTCCAGTACATGGCCATGATCAGCACCGGGAAATTCGCCGAGGCGGCGATGCCGAACGTCAGGCCGACCAGGAAGGCGATGTTCTGGCCCTCGAACAGAATGCCGAGGGCAATCGCAACGATGCCCAGGCAGACGGTGGCGATGCGCGACACGCGCATTTCCTGTTTCTCGTCGGCGCAGCCTTTCTTTAATACCGAGGCGTAAAGGTCATGGGAGATGGCCGAGGCACCGGCCAGGGCCAGGCCGGACACCACCGCGAGAATGGTGGCGAACGCCACGGCAGAGAGGAAGCCGAGAAACAGGTTGCCGCCCACTGCCTTCGCCAGGTGCATGGCCACCATGTTGCCGCCGCCGATCATGGCCCCACCGAGCTTGCCATCGACGTAGTACTGCGGATCCGTGCCGACGATGACGATGGCGGTATAGCCCAGGACGCAGACCACCAGGAAGAAGAAGCCGATGAACACCGTGGCGAACAGCACCGATTTACGCGCCTCCTTGGCATTGGGCACCGTGAAGAAGCGCATCAGGATGTGCGGCAGGCCGGCAATGCCGAAGACCAGGCCGAGGGACAAGGACACCGCGTTGATCGGGTCGGCCAGCAAGGTGCCCGGGCCCATGATCTGCACGCCGCTGGCATGCACGGCCACCGCCTGGGCGGCCAGCGTCTCGAAGCTGAAGTCGAAGCGACTCAGGGCCATCAGCACCAGGGTGGTGCCGCCCGCCAACAGCAGGACCGCCTTGGTGATCTGTACCCAGGTGGTGGCGAGCATGCCGCCGAAGATCACATAGACCAGCATCAACAGTCCGACGACCACCACCGCTGTGCGGTAGTCGAGACCGAACAACAGTTTGATCAGTTGACCGGCACCGACCATCTGCACCACCAGATAGCAGCACACCACGGTCAGCGATCCGAGGGCGGCGAAGCTGCGCACGCGGGTCTGATCGAGCCGGTAGGAGACAATGTCGGCGAAGGTGTAGCGCCCCAGGTTGCGCAAGCGCTCGGCCATCAGGAAGGTGACGATCGGCCAGCCGACGAAGAAGCCGATGATGTAGACGAAACCGTCGTAGCCCTTGGCGAAGACCAGGCTCGACAGGCCCAGCAGAGTGGCCGCCGACATGTAGTCACCGGCGATTGCCAGGCCATTCTGAAAGCCCGTGATACCGCCGCCGGCGCTGTAGAAATCGGCGGCAGAGCGGGTGCGCCGTGCCGCCCACCAGGTGATCAGCAGGGTGGCGAGGACGAAGACGAAAAACATGCCGATGGCGTGCAGGTTGAGCGGTTGCTTCTGCGCAATGATGGGTTCGGCATGGGCCAGCACAGGGCTGAGGGCGAGAAGGGCGAGCAGGCGTTTCATGCGCGGGACTCCTGGAGGATCTGCGAGCTGAGCACGTCGAAGCGGGTGTTGGCGCTGTGCACGTACCAGGCGGTGAGTAGCCAGGACAACAGGATGATCGTCACGCCGATGGGCATGCCGAGGCTCAGGTGGCTGCCGTCGTACAGCGGCAGGTGCAGCCAGGCGGGAGCGAACGCCACCACCATGATGAAGCTGTAATAGATCGCCAGGACCGCGCCGCTCAGTGTCCAGGCCAGCAGTGCACGCTGGCGCGCCAGGCGTTGGAACTTGGGGTTGGCCCTGACCCGTGCACAGGTCTGGACGTGGTTCGGATGGTCGGTCGTCATGGTGAGGCTCCGCATTTCTAGTTGTTTTTGTTGTTCGCCTTTTGAGGGGCGTACGGGTACCCGGGCAGCGACCCGATGCGGGACGCCACCTGAATGCTGATGTGCTGGAGTTATTGCCGCCCGGATGACCTTCCAGTGGCGAGGGGGCGGTGTGGGAGGGAAGCGGGGTGCCACGGATCGGGCCAACGGCAGACAAGAACCGTGACCGCGATTGCGCTGTTGCGCAGCTGCTTGTGTCCGGCGTTCAAGCCGATGTTTATCCGTGCGCTCATGCTGTCAGCCCTCGATATTTATTATTCGGGTGGGGGGCTTTCCTGGCCTGAAAACGATGCTGGCCAAGTTGGGTGAGATGCGAGTATATAAGTGCATATTTCCCATATGTATTGGCGGAAAAGCCCGATGGATATGCAAAAATGCACAACGCAGCCCCCACTGAACTGGGACGACTTGCGCTTCTTCCTCGAAGTGGCCCGTGCTCGCACCGCCAGCGGTGCGGCCCGCCGTCTGGGAGTGGACTACACCACGGTGTCGCGGCGCATCCGCGCCCTGGAGCAGTGCCTGGGTGCCCTGCTGTTCGAGAAGTCGCGAACGTCCGGTTTTGTCCTGACCGTGGAGGGGCAGCGTCTGGTCGGCCACGCCGAATCCCTGGAAAGTACGCTGCTGGTAGCCTGCGAGCAGGTTTTCGGCACCACCGGGGGGCTCGCCGGGCATCTGCGCATCGGCTGTACCGAAGCTTTCGGAACCTGTTTCATCACGGCGCAGATGAGCCACTTCCTTGAGCACTACCCGAACATCTCGGCGGACATTTTGCCGGTCCCGCATTTCATCAACCTGTCACGGCGCGAGGCGGATATCGCCATCACCCTGGAGCGGCCCGAGCGCGGTCCCTACGTGTGCTCGCGATTGTGTGACTACCGCCTGCGCCTTTATGCGACGCCGGAGTACCTGGCGAACCATCCGCCGATCGGTTGCCGCGAGGACCTGGACGGCCACCCGTTCGTGACCTACGTCGAGGACTTGGCCTTCAGTTTCAAACTGCTCTACCTGAACGACCTGATGCCCGGAGCCAACAGCCGCCTGCGCAGCACCAGCGTGGTGGCCCATTACCACGCAGCCCTGGAAGGACGGGCGCTGGCGATCCTGCCTTGCTTCCTCGCCGGCCCCGATCCCCGCCTGTGCGAAGTGCTGCCCGGTGAAGTGGAGATCACGCGGCAATTCTGGATGTACTACAGCGAAGATCTGCGCAAGCTGAAACGGATCACCCTGGTGGCCGAGTACCTGCGCGCCTGCTCGGAACTGAATCGTCCGCTGCTGATGGGCGAGTCACGTGTGATGAGCTATCTGCCGTCACCCTGAGGGGGAGCTGTGCCACGTGGCGAGCTCGACGAAGTCCGCTTCCAGTGCGATGCACGGCTCGATGAGAATTCGGCGGGGGATATCGGGGTGTCGGTCATCGGGGTTCTCCGGGGAACAACCGTTGAAATCTTTGGTGTCTGGTCGGACATCATCGCTGGCAAGTCAGCTCCCACAGGTTTTATGTGCGCCACAGAACATTGTGGGAGCTGGCTTGCCAGCGATGGGGCCATCAGCTACAGCACAATACTCATGCCGTCATACGCCACTTCAACCTGGCGCGATCCAGCTCCGCCCGTTGCGGTGAGTCTTCATCGAGAATCGGGTTGGTGTTGTGTGATGAAAGCGATGTTAAAAAATGTTATTTCGAAAAAATACTTCACATAATCCGCTCATTGGTGGATTATCTGTCCAGCCGGTATGACAACCTGATAACACGACAACTTCAGGACTGCCTTGATGTTGATGAGCCCCCGGGCTCACGTCCTGAACGACCGTGCCGCTCAGCCTGTTTATCCGCTTCCTGTCTGCCGAAGCCCCACCTGCAACGCAGCCAACGTCTGCGCCTTGCAGACGTTTATGCAGTCGCTGCTTCCCTCTGGAGTACCCCATGAATAACAAGAATGTCGGTGTTGTCGGTCTGGGCGCGATGGGGCTGGGCATTGCCCGCTCGTTGCTGCGCAGCGGTTTCAATGTGCATGCCTGTGACGTGCGCACTGCCGTAACAGAGCAGTTTGCCGGGGAGGGCGGCGTGGCGTGCCCGTCACCGTCGCACATGGCCGCTGAGTGTGACGTGATCATTACCGTCGTGGTCAACGCCGAGCAGACCGAGACCGTATTGTTTGGTGAGGGTGGGGTGGTGGCTTCTTTGCGGCCGGGCAGCCTGGTGATCGGCTGCGCCACGGTCGCTCCGACATACGCCGTGGATCTGGGGCAACGCCTGGCTGCGTTGGGCCTGCTGTACCTGGATGCGCCGATTTCCGGCGGCGCGGCCAAGGCCGCCGCTGGCGAGATGACCATGATGACCTCGGGCCCGGCCGACGCCTACGCCAAGGCTGAGTCGATCCTGGCGGGTATGGCCGGCAAGGTGTATCGCCTGGGTGACCTCCACGGCCTGGGTTCGAAGGTCAAGATCATCAACCAGCTCCTCGCCGGGGTGCATATTGCCGCTTCTGCCGAAGCCATGGCGCTGGGCCTTCGTGAAGGGGTCGACGCCGATGCATTGTATGAAGTGATCACCCACAGCGCGGGTAATTCCTGGATGTTTGAAAACCGCGTGCCGCACATTCTCAAGGCTGATTACACGCCATTGTCCGCGGTGGATATTTTCGTCAAGGACCTGGGCCTGGTGCTGGATACCGCCCGGGCCAGCAAATTCCCGCTGCCACTGTCGGCCACCGCACACCAGATGTTCATGCAGGCATCCAGTGCCGGCTTCGGCCGTGAGGACGACTCGGCGGTGATCAAGATTTTCCCGGGCATCGAATTGCCGACTGCCAAGCCTGAGCCTGTTTGAGGAACACCCCCATGACTACCTCCACCGCACGCCCGCTGCTGGGCTGCATCGCCGACGACTTCACTGGCGCCACGGACCTGGCCAACATGCTGGTGCGCGGCGGTATGCGCACCGTGCAAAGCATCGGTATCCCGAGCGCGGAAGTGGCCGCCGGGCTGAATGCCGATGCGATCGTGATTGCCTTGAAATCGCGTACCACGCCGGTCGCCGAAGCGGTCGAGCAATCCCTCGCGGCGCTTGCCTGGTTGCGCGAGCAGGGCTGCGAGCAGGTTTTTTTCAAATATTGCTCGACGTTCGACTCCACCGCGGCGGGCAATATCGGCCAGGTCAGCGAAGCACTGCTGGCTGCACTGGGGAGCGACTTTACCCTTGCGTGCCCGGCGTTCCCGGAGAATGGTCGGACGATCTTTCGCGGCCACTTGTTTGTGCAGGATCAACTGCTCAACGAGTCGGGCATGCAGCATCACCCATTGACGCCTATG
Source organism: Pseudomonas sp. AP3_22 TE3818 (assembly GCF_053628995.1). NCBI lineage: Bacteria > Pseudomonadati > Pseudomonadota > Gammaproteobacteria > Pseudomonadales > Pseudomonadaceae > Pseudomonas > Pseudomonas sp. AP3_22 TE3818. The sequence goes on from NZ_JBRJHL010000001.1 coordinate 2,844,197, forward strand.
AGCGATGCCAACCTGGTTCGGGTACTGCAATCGCAGACCCGTCTGAATGTCGGTCTGTTGCGCTACGACACGATTGCCCAGGGCGCTGAGCAGGTGCGGGCGCGAATCGCCGAGTTGCGGGCCCAGGGTGTCGGCATGGCCATCGCCGATGCCTTGTCGGACAGCGATCTGTATACCCTCGGTACCGCTTGTGCTGATTTGCCGTTGTTGACCGGTGGTTCGGGGCTGGCCTTGGGCCTGCCGGAAAATTTCCGTCGCGCCGGCAAGTTGCGCGACCTCGACGCCTCGAAGCTCCCGGCCGTGCTCGGCGGGGAAGTGGTCTTGGCCGGCAGCGCTTCGATCGCCACCAATGGACAAGTGGCCGCCTGGCTTGAAGCCGGCCGGCCAGCCTTGCGGATTGATCCGTTGGCCCTGGCGGCGGGTGAACCGGTGGTGGCGCAAGCCTTGGCCTTTGCCCGCGACAACCCACAAACCGTATTGATCTACGCCACCAGCTCACCGGAAGAGGTCAAGTTGGTGCAACAGCAACTGGGCGTCGAGCAGGCTGGTAGCCTAGTGGAAAACGCCCTTGGCCAAATTGCCCAAGGTCTGCGCCAGAACGGTGTACGCCGCTTCGTGATCGCGGGTGGCGAAACTTCGGGCGCGGTGGTTCAGGCGCTGGGTGTGCAGCTGTTGCAGATTGGCGCGCAGATCGACCCGGGTGTACCGGCGACCGTCAGCAGCACTGACGAACCTTTGGCGCTGGCACTCAAATCGGGCAACTTCGGTGGCCGGGATTTCTTCAGCAAAGCCTTGAACCAACTCGCCCGGGCCGGAGATGTGCAATGAGTAACGAGAACGCTTTGCGCGAAGAAATCTGTGAGGTTGGCCACAGCCTTTACCAGCGCAGATACACCGTCGGCAGCGCCGGCAATATCAGCGCGCGCCTGGACGACGGCTGGTTGATCACGCCCACGGATGTCTGCCTCGGGCGCCTCGATCCGGCGACCATCGCCAAGGTCAATCTGGCTGGCGAATGGGTATCCGGTGACAAACCGTCAAAGACCCTGGCGTTGCATCGTCAGGTCTACGACCGTAATCCGAATGTCGGCGGCGTGGTGCATACCCACTCGACCCATCTGGTGGCGTTGACGCTGGCCGGTGTCTGGCAGGCAGACGACATCCTGCCGCCGCTGACGCCGTATCAGGTCATGAAAGTCGGGCATATCCCGTTGATCGGCTACCAGCGACCCGGTTCGCCAAAGGTTGCCGAGCAAGTCGCCCGTCTGGCCAACAGTGTTCGTGGCGTGATGCTCGAACGGCTGGGTCCGGTGGTCTGGGAGAGTTCGGTATCCAGGGCCAGCTACGCCCTGGAAGAGCTCGAGGAAACCGCACAGCTCTGGCTGATGAGCAATCCCAGGCCTGAACCGCTCGATCAGGCGGCGCTGGACGAATTGCGAGACACCTTTGGTGCGCACTGGTAACGCGCTGGCTTAACACGACAGATCGATAATGCAGGCTCTGCCCGGGAGACGCACAGCGACTCCCGACGGCCCCGGCTTGCCTGAAAAAACAATAACAACAGGAAATCCAAGCATGACTCACCTTCACCGCGACAAGTCCAGACCCATTGGCAGTACCCTTTCATTGACCCGGCGTGGAGGGTGGGTGAAATGAGCCCGTTTATCCTGATGATTACCGCTGGGGCAGGCATTGCACTGCTGTTGTTCCTGGTGCTCAAGTACAAGTTCCAGCCGTTCGTGGCCTTGATGCTGGTGAGCATTCTGGTGGCGCTGGTGGCGGGGGTGAAACCGGCCGATCTGGTCGCCACCATTGAAGGCGGCATGGGCAAGACCCTGGGGCATATCGCGATCATCATTGCCCTGGGCGCGATGATCGGGCGGATCATCGAACTCTCCGGCGGCGCCGAGGCGCTGGCCAAGACGCTGATTACCCGTTTTGGCAACCGGCGTACGCCTCTGGCGTTGACGATTGCCGGCTTCATGGTCGGGGTGCCGGTGTTCTTCGAGGTCGGTGTGATCATCCTCATGCCGCTGGCCTATGGTATTGCCCGGCGCGCGCGCAAGCCACTGTTGGTGTTCGCGTTGCCGATGTGCGCGGCCTTGTTGACCGTACACGCGTTTCTGCCACCGCACCCGGGCGCAGTGGCTGCGGCCAGTCAGTTGGGCGCCGACCTGGGCCGTGTGCTGATGTTCGGTTTGCCGCTCACCGCATTCCTTTGCTATGTCGGCTACCGTGTGGCCGGGCGCATGACCCGCCGGGCGTACCCGATGACCGACGATATTCGTGCCGAAGTCTACGGTCCGCATGTCACCAACGAGGATCTGCTCGCCTGGACCAATGGCAACGACAGGAACCCTGAGCGAGCGGCTGAAGCCGCATCGCACATGGGCCTGGAGGAGTCCACCAGTAGCATCGTTTCCAAATTGCCGCCGGCACCCGCGCCCGGTTTTGGTTTGATCGTCAGCCTGATCCTGCTGCCCATCATTCTGATTCTGATGGGGACGCTGTCCACCTCGTTGCTGCCTGCCGATTCGACCCTGCGCGGCATCATGACGGTGCTCGGCGCACCACTGGTAGCGCTGCTGATCGACACCCTGCTGTGTGCCTGGCTGCTCGGTTCGCGTCGGGGCTGGAGCCGCACTCAGGTGTCTGACGTGATCGGTTCGGCCTTGCCCGGCGTCGCGATGGTGATTCTGATTGCCGGCGCCGGCGGTGTGTTCGGCAAGGTGCTGGTGGACACCGGCATCGGCGCCGTGGTCTCCGATTTGCTGCGCACAACCGGTCTGCCGGTACTGGCGCTGGGCTTTCTACTGACCATGCTGTTGCGCGCGGTGCAAGGTTCGACCACGGTGGCGCTGGTGACCACTGCCGGCATCATCAGTCCGCTGATTGCGACCCTCAACCTCACCCCGAACCACATGGCCTTGCTTTGCCTGGCCATGGGCGGTGGCGGGTTGGCCATGTCCCATATCAATGATGCCGGTTACTGGATCTTCACCAAGCTGTCCGGACTGAACGTGGCCGACGGCTTGCGCACCTGGACGGTGCTGACCACCTTGCTCGGTACCCTGGGTTTCTGTATTACCCTGCTGATCTGGCCCTTTGTCTAACCCATTATCTCAGGAGCTACCATGCCTCGTTTTGCTGCCAACCTCAGCATGCTTTACCCGGAACATGAGTTTCTGGATCGCTTTGCGGCCGCGGCTGCCGACGGTTTCGAAGCGGTGGAGTATCTGTTCCCCTACGACTACAGCGCTGAAGAACTCAAGCAACGCTTGAGCGACAACGGCCTGGTGCAGGCACTGTTCAACGCGCCGCCCGGTGATTGGGCAAAGGGCGAGCGGGGCACGGTGTCGTTGCCCGGTCGGGAGAGTGAATTTCGTAGCGGTTTTGATCGAGCCCTGGAATACGCCAGCGTGCTGGGTAACTCGCGCATTCACGTGATGGCCGGGCTGTTGCCGTCGGAAAGCGACCGCCCACGGCATCACGGCGTGTATCTGGAGAACCTCGCCCATGCCACCGCCCAGGCGGCAAAAGTCGGTGTCACGGTACTGCTGGAACCAATCAATACCCGGGACATGCCGGGCTTTTTCCTCAACCGGCAAGATCAGGCCCAGGCCATCTGCAAGGAAGTAGGCGCCAGTAACCTGAAGGTTCAGTTCGACTGTTATCACTGCCAAATCGTCGAGGGCGACCTGGCCACCAAACTGCGTCGGGATTTCGACGGAATTGGCCATATCCAGATCGCCGGCGTGCCGGACCGCCATGAACCCAACCTGGGAGAAATCAACTATCCCTATCTGTTCGAGCTGATCGACCAGTTGGGATATGACGGCTGGGTAGGGTGTGAATACCGGCCACGAGGTGACACGTCTGCCGGCTTGCAGTGGCTGCGGGACTGGAAGGCGCGCCAAGCGTTATAGCGGAGGGTGGCGGGCTCCGCTGGATGCAGGAGCCCGCCGTTTCAGACCGGGGTATTGTCGGACGGCAGCAACAGTTCGACACCCTGCTTGCGGATGCCATCGGCCGCCGCAGCGGTCAACGCGTCGTCGCTGATGATGATGTCGAACTGCTCGAGCCCGGCGATCCGGTACATGCTGAACGTGCCGTACTTCGAACTGCTGGCCACCAGCACCACTTGCGAAGCCGATTGCATGGCGGCTTGCTTGACCTCCACCTTCAGCGCCGAAGGTGTGGTGAGGCCGCGACGCAAATCCCATGAACTGGTGGATATGAATGCGACATCGGTGACGACCTGACGCAAGGTGGCCACCGCCAGTCCGCCAACACAGGATTGATTGGAGTGATCCAGCTGCCCGCCGGTGTGAATCACTGTGACTTGGGGCGCTTCAATCAGGGCCTGGACAATGCCGAAGTCGTTGGTCACCACAGTCATGCCGGACAGCGCCTTGATGTAGGGGACGATTTCCAGCGTGCTGGTGCCTGCATCCAGGTAAATCGTCATGTCGGCATGCAATAGCCGCGCGGCGAGCCTGGCCATGGCCTGCTTCTGCGGCAACTCGACCACGGCCTTGAGCTCATGGCTGGGTTCACTGTGGAGCTGACTGGCAATTCGTACCCCACCCGTTACCGAATAAGCACGACCTTCCTGCTCCAACAGCGCGATGTCGCGGCGTATGGTCATGTGCGAACAGTCGAACATTTCCATCAATTGATGAACGCTAAGCACCTGATGCTTGCGCAACTGTCGCAGCATCAATTCACGACGCTGTTCAGGGATCATCGGTGCACCGCTTTCGGCGGCGATGTCCTTTTGACTAGGCATTAGGGCTCCAGAATGAAGAAATCCGCAGGCAGGGAAGGCGGGCAAACATAGTAGCGAATCTGCAGCCGGATCAAAATCAGAGAATCGTGCCCTCTCAGTCGAGATAGCTGCCCACCACGTCGACCATCCGTTGAGCAATCTGCACGGCGTGGGTCTCCAGCGCGAAGTGGCCGGTGTCCAGCATCTCGACCACCGCATTGGGGTTGTCACGCTTGTACGCCTCGGCACCTGGCGGAATGAAAAACGGATCGCCCTTGCCCCAGATCGCCAGCGTCGGCACTTGGGCATCGCGCAAGAATTGCTGGAACGCCGGGTACAGCTTCAGGTTGTTCCGATAGTCATAAAACAGATCGAGCTGGATGTCCTTGTTACCGGGTCGTTCCAGCAATAGCGCGTCCAGATGGTAACCCTCGGGGGCAATGAGATCGGGGTTGCTCACGCCTTCCACATACTGCCAGCGCGTGCCTTCCAGGTGCAGGATGGCATCGTTGATCACCTGGCGATTGGCGGGCGACGGCTCGTCCCAGTACTGGCGGATCGGCGCCCAGGCATCCCCCAGACCTTCGAGATAGGCATTGCCGTTCTGCGAAACGATCGCGCTGATCCGCTCCGGGTACGCCAGCGCCAGGCGCAGGCCGACCGGCGCCCCATAGTCGAAGAAGTACATCGCATAACGCTTGAGGCCCAGCACATCGACGAACTGGCGGATCGTCTCGCCGAGGGCATCGAAGGTGTAGACATAGTTGCGTTCGGCGGGCACTTCGGTGAAACCGAAACCGGGCAGATCCGGTGCAATCAAGCGGTACTTGTGCGCGAGCAGCGGGATCAGGCCCCGGAATTGGTGCGACGAGCTGGGAAAGCCGTGCAGCAACAAGAGTACGGGAGCGTCGGCAGCACCGGCCTCGCGGTAGAAAACCCGGATGCCGTCGGCGTCGACGAATTTGCAGGCAATGGTGGTGTGCGGGAGCGTGGTCATGATGGATCTCCAATGTAACTTGTTAAAGTTATTTATGCTGGTTACCTGTTTTCATTTTGCACGGACTTTGTAACTGGTCAAATCTTTTTTGTGGGTTACAATTCGTGCATTGATTTCCGGGAGATTTCCATGACTGACGCCGTCACCACGCCTGACTTGCCCCTACCGCTGGTGCTGGCCGACCATCCGGCGCTGGATCTGCTGAACACTCGAATGGTGGTCGAAGGCCAGCGGCGCGACCTGCTCAACAGCGATGCCGACGCGGCGCGCTGGCTGGAGCAGATCGGTTTCGGTCTGGCGACGGAAGTGGCGGTGGGTGACGGGCAGTTGCTTGCCCGCTTGCGCAAGCTGCGCGACTGCATCGAGCGCCTGCTCGCCGCCCGTCGAGAGAACCGCGTGGCGGATCCGGCAGCGCTCAATGCCTTTCTGATGCGGGTCCTGCCGCAACTGGTGTGGGAGGAGGCGGGCGCGCCGGTGCTGGATCGCTTGCATCAGGATGATGCCGGCCACCAGCGTCTGGGCAGGCTCGCTTACGCCGCTGCGGAGTTGCTGGCCGAAGGCGATTTCAACCTGGTACGCAAATGCGAAAGCGCCGAATGTTCACTGATGTTTTACGACCGCACCAAATCGCACAAACGACGCTGGTGCAGCATGGCGCTGTGCGGAAACCGGCATAAGGTCGCCGAGTTCCGCAAGCGACGCCAGGGTGTTGCGGACTGAAGGCCATGACGCTGCGCGGAATACGGCCGAATATCTGTTGACCAGACTGTTTCGTACCAACAGACTTTCCCCTTTTGTGTGTTCCTAAAGGTCTGTCTGATGCGTAAGTCATTCACTGTTGTTGCATTAAGTCTTCTTGTATCGCAGTACGCCCTCGCCGGCGAAGCCACCAACACGGCTATCGGTGGCGGTGTCGGCGGCGCCCTGGGCAGCGTGGTCGGTCAGGCTATGGGAGGTAGTACTGGCGCTGCGATCGGAGCCGGCGTCGGTGGCGCGGCCGGGGGCGCAATGACCGCCAAGAGTGGCAAGAAGACCGAGTCGGCTATTGGCGGAGGTCTCGGTGCAGCGGGTGGCCAGGTCATCGGCAACAGTGTCGGTGGTTCCACCGGTGGCCTGATCGGCGCGGGTCTGGGCGGCGCAGCAGGTGGTGCGATCGGCAACAATATGGCCGATGACGACGACCACCACGATTCGGGCTACAAGCAAAAGAATAAACACAAGAACAAACATAAACACAAACATCACGACTGATCGCGGGTGCCGAGACAGAGCATTTGGAATGCTTTGTTTCATAAGGGGGGCGGGCATGGCGCTCCCCTTATGGGTGGTCTTTCAGGTCGTGCCCGAGCCGCCTTGACGTCTCGGTGATCACCCGGGGTAAAGGCCTCTCGCCCACACGTCCTTTATCCATGAGCCATTGGCGTTCTGCCGATCATTCGATTGCTTTCACACAGCGTTATTCATTTACGCCAGGGGCTGACGTGTTCCACCGTCGGTCGGCTTTCTGCTGCGCGGGTTGACCCGGAGCCAGAAAGGGCTAGCTTTCATCGAGTGGGAAAAAATCCCACGCCAAGATTTCAGGATAAATAACAACGCTTACTCCCATGCCGCTCCCGGATTGCAACGCGGATCGCGTTGACACTGCTCGCGGTAAATCACCAGGAGAATGCACGATGAACACTTACCTGCTTTTCAAGAAGGGTTTATTGGCGCTGGCAATCGGTGGCGTCCTGTCGGCCTCCGTCGTTTTGGTACCGGACACCATTTCCCATGACGCCACTGCCTATGCCAAGGATGGTGGTGGTGGTGGTGGTGGTGGTGGTGGTGGTGGTGGTGGCGGAGGCCACGGTGGTAACGGCGGTGGCGGTAGCGGCAGTGGAGGCCACGGTGGTAACAGCGGTGGCAATGGCGGCAACAGCGGTCATAGCGGCAGCGACCATGGGAATGGCAATGGGAATTCAGGCCATGCCGGTACTGGAAACTCGAACTCCGGTCGCAGTGGCACCCATGCAGAAGCGGGTGACGATCATGGTGTCCACGTCGGCGGTGAGCCAGGTGACGACCATGGCGTTCACGTTGGCGGCGAGCCAGGTGATGACCATGGCGTTCACGTTGGCGGAGAGCCAGGTGACGACCATGGCGTTCACGTCGGCGGCGAGCCCGGTGACGACAAGGGTGTTCACGCGGGCGGCGAGCCGGGTGACGACAATGGCGTCCACACCGGCGGCGAACCCGACAATGACAACAGCCGGACCTGAAGCGGCCTGATGCCCCATGCAAAGCCCGGGAGACTGGTTTTGCATGGGGGCACGCAAAAAATACGGCCTGCATTCATGGGATTATTTCCCACGCAGCTATACTGGGGTTAACTGTCCGGGAATGCGCTGAATGCAATCGTCTACCTTGCCCACCTCGCTCCTCAAAGCCCTGCGCCATGTCATGCGGCCGCTGGTACGCCTGATGCTGCGCAAAGGGGTCACGTACCTGGTTTTCGCCGACCTGCTCAAGGAGGTGTTCGTCGATGTGGCGGACCGTGAGTTCCGTCTGGACGACAAGGCTCCGACCGACAGCCGCATCAGCCTGCTCACCGGCGTGCACCGCAAGGACGTACGGCGTTTGCGCAACACCGGCGACTCCGCTACTTCCACGCTTCCGGAAAACATCACCTTCGGTGCGCAACTGGTCAACGCCTGGACCCGCGCACCCTTCTGCAACGACGCCGGCCAGCCACTGGCGCTGCCTCGCTTGGCCAGTGTCGGCGGCGACTGTTCCTTTGATGCCCTGGTGGCGAAGGTCAGCACGGATATCCGGGCGCGGGTGGTGCTGGACGAGTGGTTGCGCCTGGGCGTCGTGCGCCTTGACGAACAGGAGCGTGTGCACCTCGAAGCCCAGGCCTTCGTGCCGCAAAAGGGCTTCGATGAGAAAGCGGCATACCTGGGGCATAACCTGCACGATCATGCCTGCGCTGCGGTACACAACTTGAGCAGCGAAGGTCCGGCCTTTTTTGAACGCAGCGTCCACTATGACGCACTGGCCCCGATGAGCGTCGAGGCGCTGCGCGAGGCCATTGCCAGCGAGGGGATGCAGGCCCTGTTGAGCTTCAACCGACTCGCCGCCGAGCTGGAGTTTCGCGACCTGCCCAGCCCTGAACCGCGTCAGCGCATCACGGTCGGCCTGTACTTCTACACTGAAGCTTCCGATCCCAACTCACCGCCGGCTCCCAAGCCATGACCGTCAATCTGCGCCTGATTCGAGCAGCCGCCCTCGCTCTGGGCCTCGGGCTTCCGATTGTGTTGCAAGCCGCGCCGGCCTGTGTCAGCCAGAATGAGGCGGGCAACAGTGAAGTGCCGCTCATAGAGGCTCCGGGTGGCACCGGCGGTACGGGTGCGGCGCCTGGCGGCATGGGCGGTACTGGCATCGACACCGACAACGGCGGAGTGGGCGGTACCGGCGCACCGCTGAACAAGCGCCCCGGCGGCATTGGCGGAACCGGTGCCGTTGCTGGCGGCGTGGGTGGCACGGGCATCAGCAACGACAACGGCGGGATCGGTGGCACCGGCATTGTCGGCACCATCACCGGGTTCGCCTCGATCTGCGTCAATGGCGTGGAAGTTCACTTCAACAAAAACGTCCCTGTCAGCGAGAACGGCATTGTCGCCACCAGCACCCGCCTGGCAGTAGGCCAGGTGGTGGCCGTGGAAGCGTTCAATTCCCGGCGCGGCCTGGAGGCCGGGCGCATTGCTATCCTGCATGTCTACGAAGGCCCGCTGACAGCCCTGCCCAGAGACTCCATGCCCATGCGCGTCATGGGCCAACCGGTACGCCTGGCCAACGGTGCTCAAGTCGCTGCCGGCCTGCGTGCGGGTGATTCCGTACGGGTCAGCGGGCTGCGCGATGCCCGGGGTGAAGTGGTGGCCAGCCGCATCGACCGCGCGCCCGGCCTCAAGGAGGCCAGCGCCATCGGCCCGGTCGATCGCAGCGGTTATCTGCAGGGGCTCAAACTCGGCAACCGTCCGGGACCGGCGCAGGAAATGCTGGTGCGCGGCCAGTGGTCGGGCCGCGAACTGGAGGTGAGCCAGAGTCGCCCCGACCCGAGCCTGCCTTTCATTGGCCGGGCACACAATGCGGTGATCGAGGGCCTGGTACAGGGCCGGCAGGACCGTCGCCTGGTGGTGGGTGGCTTTAATGTGACGATGGCGAGCGACACCGAGTTTGTCGGTGTGCAGTCTTCGCAGCTGACGCTGGATAGACGCGTGCGGGTCACCGGCGTGTTCAGCGGCACTCGGGAGGTACAGGCCACGCGTATCGAATTGCCCCGCGAGCGCTCCGATTCACCCGCCAGCAACCAGCACGGGCGGCTTCGAAACAGCGAGCAAAACACGGACGACTCAAGCGGCTCGGGCAATTCGGGCAGCTCGGACGATTTCAACAGCTCTGGCGACTCGAGCGGCTCAAGCGACTCCAACGGCTCCGGCCACTCGGGGGATTCGGGGAACTCGGGCAGTGACAGGAGTGGCCGCTCCGAGAGCGTTGTCGACGATACTCGCCACGGGGGCAATGACAGTCATGGCGGTGGCGACAATATCGAACGTGTGGACGTGAACGTGGACAAGTCCGGCAAGTCAGAGCGTGTCGAGAAGGTCGAGCAATCCGGCAAGGTCGAGAGAGTGGAGAGGGTAGAGAAGGTAGAGAAAGTCGAAAAGGTCGAACGTCCGGAGAAAGTCGAAAAAGTTGATCGGCCAGAAAAGGTTGAGAAGGTCGACAAAGTTGATCGGCCGGAAAAAGTCGAGAAGGTCGACAAAGTTGAAAAAGTGGAGAAGGTTGAAAAAGTCGACCGCTCTGGCAAGTCGGGTTAAACCCTAAAGGCATGATGCACTTGCGCCATAAGTCACTAGGCTGTGTAAGTCACGCAATAAAGCCTGCGTGTGGACTTCGATGCAAGACACGAGGTGAACATGGACCCCAAGCGCATCCTGCTCGTCGGTTGGCTGGCCAGCCTGGCCTTGCCGGCCCTGGCCGATACCTTCTCGACCTCGATCGGTACCGACTACTCCCGGGGCGATTATGGCACCGGCACTACTTCCGAAACCTGGTACGTCCCGCTGGTGGGCAAATACGAAACCGGTCCCATGACCTACAAGCTCACTGTGCCCTGGCTGCGCATCACCAATCCTTCGGTGGGCCCTGACGGCGAGCCGTTGCCCGGCGGCTGCGGCAAAGTGGAAAGCGGTTTGGGTGACACTGTCGCCGGTGCCGACTATGCCGTACTTGACGGCAACATTGGCGGGCTGTTCGTGGACTTGATCGGCAAGGTCAAGTTGCCCACCGCCGACGAAGACAAGTGCCTGGGCACCGGCAAAACCGACTATTCCGCCCAGGTCGATGTCGCCAAAGCCTTCGGCCGGGTGACCGGGTTCGCCACGCTGGGCTGGAAAAAATTCGGCGACCCGTCGGGCTCCGACTTCGACAACCCGATATTCGCCGGCCTGGGCTTCGCCATGCCCGTGTTCGCGCGCACCACGGCGGGGGTGTCCTACGACTGGCGGCAGAAAGTCGTATCCACGGGCGACCAGATCAAGGAACTCACTCTTTTCCTCACCCACAAGCTCAATCAGAACTGGAAATTTCAGTTGTATGCCGTCAAGGGGTTTTCCGACGCCAGCCCGGATGGTGAGGCTGGACTGGTGTTCACCCACACCTACTGATACCCGCCTGTTTCCCGGCCCGGAGGCGATTCGTCGTCTCAACCCAGGCCTGCGCCTGCTTCAGTCCGGATGGTCGGTCGTTGACACACGGGCTGACAGGCCTACTCTAAAGATGTGGGAATATTTCCCACGCACGGATGCCGACTGGCTCTGAAGGATCGTTCGGAAACCGCAGTTGCTTGTTTTTACTGCAAATTAATGGCCGTGCCGGTTGGCTGGCCGCTCCAATGGGCGGCCGGGAACTCACTGGACATTGCGTTCGATACGGACATGACTACGCAACTCCAAGCGGAGGTGCATCATGCTTTTAAAAAAATGTTTGTTGGCTCTGGCAATTGGCGCAGTCCTGTCGGCATCGACTGTGCTGGTGCCCGATTACATCGGTAGCTTCTCCAGCGTGTATGCCAAAGATGGCGGCAGCGGTGGTGGTGGCGGTAACGGAGGCGGTCACGGTGGTGGCGGAGGCTCCGGAGGCGGCGGTCATGGAGGTGACGGCGGAGGCGGCCACGGTGGCAGCGGCGCTGGTGGTAGCGGTGGCGGCGGTGGCTCTGGCAGTGGAGGCTCCGGAGGCGGTGGTCACGGTGGTAATGGCGCAGGCGGTAACGCTGGCGGTGGCCATGGCGATGGTGGCGGTGATGGTGCCGCAGGACATGGCGGCATGGGGCGCGGCGATGCTGACCATGGTGGTGTTGCCGGAAACGCAGGCCCAGGCAATGCACGTGGCGATAAGGCTGATAAGGCTGATAAGGCCGATAGGGCTGACAAGGCTGATAGGGCTGACAAGGCCGATAGGGCTGACAAGGCCGATAAGGTTGATAGGGCTGACAACAATGCCGCGGATGCAGCCAGGGACGCTGCCAAAAATGACGCAGATGCAGCCAGAGACGCTGCCAGAGCTGATGCAGACGCAGCCCGGGATGCTGCGAAAGCGGATGCAGATGCAACCAGAGATGCCGCCAGAGCTGCGGCGGATGCTGCCCGTGACGCTGCAAAAGCTGCAGGTGTAGCGGGTGCAGATGCAACCAGAGATGCTGCGAGGGCCGCTGCAGATGCCGCCAGGGACGCTGCCAAGGCAGACGCAGATGCAGCCAGAGATGCAGCCCGGGCTGCTGCAGATGCTGCCCGGAACGACGCCAAAGCTGATGCGAAGGCGGCCAGAGAGGCGGCCAAGGCCGAGGCGAGGGAAGCCAGAGACGATGTGGCGGATGCCCCGGACGCTCCAGACGCTCCAGATGCCGCGGATGCCCCAGACGCGCCGGATGTCGACGCGGTTGAGGTACAGAACTAAGCCTGCACACTACATAACGGCAGGCATACCCGTAGAAAACGTCCCGGGAATTTGAAGGACGTATCGAAAAAAAGTCGCAATCCCTGCAGGGTTTGCGACTTTTTTTGCCATCGTGTTGCGCGGTCGCGCTACACGGATCAGCCGTTGCTGCGATTGCTTGCCTTGGCCTTGCTTTGAGCTACAGCGGCTTCAGCCTTCTGCTTCTGCGCAACCTGGAAGGCTTCCATCGAGACCTTGCGGGCAGACTCCATGCGATTGAATGTCTTGTCACCACCACCGGTGGCCATCGCCAGAGAAGAAGCGGTCAGCGCGGCGATTACGAACAGAGCTTTCATGGATTTCATTTGGATATCCTCAAGTGAGAAAGTGAGATGGGTAAATAGTTAAAAACGGAATTCATTGGCTGAGGCTGAACGGGCTTGTTCAACCTGACTTCACCAGCCAGCCAGAGCGGCGTTTCTGGTTCCCCAGGTGCCTTGCTCCATACGGCCTTCAGCGTTTTTGTTTTTCGCCCAGACGGTGAGCAGCACCATCATTCCAAAGCCACCGACGATGAGAACCGGATAGGCCGCCAGCAACTCGACCAGCGAGTATTTCCAGGCCAGCGGACGACCGACACCGAGCATGGCGGCATAGAACCACGACACACCGGAGAGCGCGCCTGAGAACAGCGCCAGCATGCGCAGGTTGAAGGAGAGTTTGAGTATCGAACCGGCTTTCTTCAGTGCCGGCAATACAGCGCTGTGCAACAGGAAACCATTAAAGGTCAATAACACAACGATGCCGATTTTGGCTTGCAACTTTGGATTGAGGAAATATTCCATCCCCTTGCCGGCATAATCTATTCCGACAATAGCAATGCCTGTAATCCAAAGCGCTACAAGTGCAAGCGATACGGTTTTTTGAAGGCTTTCCATATGCGCGTCATCATGGTGACCCGACACATCCCCCTTCAGGAGTTGCTTGACCATTGCAATGTCACTGGTCAACACAAGCCCGATTGCAACGCAGCAGGCGATAAGATGAAAATATACAACGCCCAAGCGAATATATTCCGCCGCTGGCGAAGTCAGTATACCAAGTTCCATGATTACCTCTTTGTACTCTTAGTGGATCAACATGACTTCAGCACGGCTAGTTGAATTTATCCGTTGCTGACTGCAGTCAGGATCCAGAAATTTCTATTATTTAATCTTGCGGCATTTTGCTGCGAAGAAAAAAGCGAGTTTAGCGAATGAACTTTGGATCATTCGGTTAGTTCCATTTTCAGGTAACAAAAAACCTCATTCGCACTGGGCGTCTATATGAGGTTTAACTTCCGCTTCTTGAGTCAGGTGAGCATCGGAGCCCGTGTGACTTGTTGCGTATTCTGAACGAAAAAAGCCGTCTCCGTTCATTTTTTGATCAATTTTGCTGACCAACGGCAGTGCCGAAACTGGTTGCATATTGCTATCACTGGAGGGCGCAGCCAGCACCACGACTGGCTTTCGGCGAGTCGGGAGGCGGATGAGAGCCACGTCGATTTTTTCGTCTTTTTTTCCATATTCCAGGGTAAAAATCGGGGGTTATAAGCCAATCAGCCATCAAAAAAGCCCTGGTCGGGGTAAAAAACCAGGTCAATGCACTGCCATTTTTTCCTCGAAAAAAAGCACATTCCGGACAGTTGATTGCGTCGGCATTAACAGGGCGGTCAGCACCAACTGGGAAGTAGTGCTGACCGGCCTGTGTTTATCTCACCGAACCAGTTCGACCTCGCTCGGGCGCCACTCTTTCGTGAAGAACGACTCAAGGGGGCTGTAGAGGCGCAGGAGCATGAACCAGCCCTTGTCCGGCATGGTTTGTATCCAGTTGCCGGCTTTGGCGTCCGCAGGTCTGGAAGGGCCGAAGTAGATGGTCATGGAACCATCCGCGTTTTCGACGGCCGCCGGTGAAGGGTAGGTTTGACTGCCGGCACGGGAGTAGCGCTGTGGTGTCTGGAGCATGGAGCGCGTCTGGTTGTCGTAGACGGTGAAGGACCAGAATTTCGCCGCAGGGATCTTGGGTGGCAGGGTCACCTTATAGGTCTTTGCGCCATCGAAGGGGTTCTTGTCGGCGTCAGTGAAACCCATGAGGTACTGCGAGCCCACGTTGGGCAGGCGCATGATCATGCCCGGCGAATCCATGGTGTAGCCGTAGTAGAAGGCCGTGCGCGAATCAAGCGTGCGCGCGCCAGTCGGTGGCAATGCCTTGAACAAGCCTTCCTTGGTAATCAACGGTGGCGGAGTTTCAAAATTGAAACCGCCTTGCCACGGCATGTTGGCCCACATCGAGTTCGGGTAATAGGCCCACGAAGACAGCGCCGTGGGCGCCCCCGATAACATGAGCGATGAAGAGGCGGCGACGCTGCCGATTGCCGCGCTCACGGCGTGGTACTCGCTGGTAGACTTTGGACACATTCAGCCCGGGCAAACCGTGCTGGTTCAAGGCACTGGCGGTGTGTCCATCTTTGCCGTGCAGATCGCGACTGCGCTGGGTGCGAAGGTAATCGCAACCTCGAGTAGCGACGAGAATCTGCAAGCCGTGAAGAGGTTGGGAGCCGTAGCGGGCGTCAACTATAGAACGACTCCGAACTGGGCAGACGAAGTGCTGAGGTTGACCGAGGGCAAAGGCGTGGATCTGCTGCTCGATGTGGCCGGTGGCAGCGGCATCAATCAATCGGTCGCAGCGACCAGGGCATCCGGGCGTATTGCGCAGATCGGCTTTTTGACCGGGCAGACCGTTGAGCTCTATCTGATGCCACTCATCTTTCGCCAGACGACCATTCGCGGTATTGCCGTGGCGCCGCGCTCATCGTTCGACCGGATGAATGCGTTCCTCAACGAACACAGGATTCGTCCCGTGATTGATCGGGTGTATCCGTTCGAGCAAGCACGAGAAGCCTACGAGCATCTGGCGAAGGGAGCATTTGGAAAGGTTGTCATCAAAATTGCTTGATACCGTCAAGG
Source organism: Pseudomonas sp. AP3_22 TE3818 (assembly GCF_053628995.1). Lineage (NCBI taxonomy): Bacteria > Pseudomonadati > Pseudomonadota > Gammaproteobacteria > Pseudomonadales > Pseudomonadaceae > Pseudomonas > Pseudomonas sp. AP3_22 TE3818. The sequence goes on from NZ_JBRJHL010000001.1 coordinate 2,859,939, forward strand.
CGCCAATATGGCGCCTTTTTTTGCTCTTCTGTAGGAGCGAGCTTGCTCGCGATGGTCGTTAACGATGACGCGCAAAATGGATAAACGTGGCGTACTTGAGCCCATCGCCAGCAAGCTGGCTCCTACAGTTTCCCGGGATTGCGTGATGAACCTTTTTTTTGCCTGTCTCAGTCGATCCAAATGCGTAGTCTGAGCAGACCAGTCGCAGGCCTTGTACCAACAGGCGATCAATAGTCCCAGAAGGCCGCAATCCAGCGGAAAGCATCACCGTCGATCGCCACTCGGCCGACCGAGGGGAAGGGCAGGTGAGTGGCGACGAACAGCTCGCCGCTCGCTGCCGCTTCCTGTAGCAGGCGAACTCGAACGCGAACCGATTCCTCGGGATCGTGTTCGAAGCCGTTGTGCCAGTCGGGATGGTCGAAGGCCACCGGGAACAGGGCGTCACCGGCGAAGGTCAGGCGCTCGCCGCCGGAGGTCACGTAGACCACGCAGTGCCCGGGCGTGTGGCCGCCGGTGAGTTTGGCGACCACGCCCGGTGCCACTTCATGTTCATCCTCGAAGATGTGCAGCTTGCTGTGGTACTGCTCCATGAACTGGTTGGCGGTTCTGCGCAGGACGTCCGGTACCGGTTGGGGCATCGATGTCTGGGAAAAATCGGGGGTTGTCCAGAAGTCGACTTCGGTGGCCGTGACGTGGATGCGCACGTCGGGACGCAGGCGGTTCTTCACCTCATCGACGAGCAGCCCGCCGATATGGTCCATGTGCATGTGGGTGATCACCACGTCGGTGATGGACGCGAGGTCGATACCGGCGGCCTCCAGGCGCTTGGGGAACTGCCCGGCTCGCGGGAAACCGGGGAACTGGCCGCCCAACCCGGCGTCAACCAGGACGGTCTGCTCGCCGCTGCGTACCACCAGCACGTTCAGTGCCCAGTCGAACATGTCCGGCCCGAGGTACATGTCCTTGAACCAGGCCGCGCGGGCAGCCGGGTCGGCGTTGGTGGACATGGTCTCGGTCGGCAGCGGCAGCACGCCATCGCTGACCACCAGTACATCAATCTCGCCGAGCCGCAGTGCGTAGCGCGAAGGCACCAGTTCCTCGGCATCCGCTTGCTGCCGGGTGAAGGATTTCAGAGGCATGGTCATGGTCGTTCTCCTATTGCTTGGGTCGAATACATCAGGCGAATGTCGCTCTCGCGACGGCAGGAAAATGGCGTGAGGTGTTCAGGCCACCGGGATCAGCGGATCGGCTGCGGCCAGGGCGGTGCGCCGGTCGGCGGCCGGGGGGTAGATCCACAGGGTGTTGATCTGCGTCTTGAGTTCCTTGGCTTCTGCCTTCACCAGCTTGAGCTGACGATCCCAACCTTCGGTGTACACCGCGCCCCAGGCACCCAGGTCCAGGCAGGTCACGTATTTGGGCTGGCGGTAGAGGGTCGGGGGGACGCCCAGCAGGTCGGCGGCGGCATTGTTGCCGGCGTGGCGGCCCAGGCTGATCGCGTGCTGGCAGGACATCGCGGCGAAATTGCCGATATCGTCGGTGGCCGCGTAGGCCACATCGCCTGCGGCGAACACGTTGCCCTGGCCACGGACCTTCAGGTTGCCGTCAACGTGCAGACGGCCCTGGCCATCGCGCTCGCCAGTGAGCTGTTCGGTGAGGCGACTGGCGCGGAAACCGACGGTCCAGATCACCGTGTGACTCTCGATGTGTCGGCCGTCGGCGAGGGTTACGCCGTTGGCATCTACTGAAGCGACCGTTGCGCCGGTGATCCACTCGATGCCCAACTCTTCGGAGGCCTCGACGATGGAGGGACGAATGCCGTCGCCCATGGCGGCGGCGATGCGCTCACCGCGATCGACGATAATCACTCGTACGTCCTGGTCGGCACCCAGCACGCCGCGCAGGCGGGCTGGCATTTCGGTGGCTGTCTCGATGCCGGTGAAGCCGCCACCGGCGACCACTACCGTGTTGCGAGCGCGGCTGGCAGGTTGGTTGCCGAGCGACATCAGATGACGCTCCAGGCGAGCGGCAGACTCGATCTGGTCAACGTCGAAGGCGTACTCGTTCAGGCCCGGCACCGGGGGACGTGACAACTGGCTGCCGGAGGCCAGCACCAGTCTGTCGTAGGGCAGTTCGGCAGGGCGGCCGGCCTCGTCGCGGTAGCCGACGCGGCCGGTTTGCTCGTCGATGCGTTCAGCGGTGCCTTTGACGAAGCGCACGTTCACCGCGTCGAGCAGGGCATCCAGCGGGGCGAACATGCTATGCACATCGGGTTCATAGAAGCGCGGGCGAATGCGCAGTTCGGCTTGCGGCGCCAGCAGGGTGATCTCCACATCCTGGCGGTCATGCATGTCCAGCAGGCGGGCGGCGCTCAAGGCACTCCACAGACCGCCGAACCCCGCGCCAATAACCAGAAGTTGCTGTTTCATGATGTGCTCCTGACTCGAATGGATGAAACTTGAAGCAGTGGCTTCAAGCTCGGCGTGACAATGAATGGCCGCCGCGAAATACAAGCGGTGTTGTTCTGTTTCCAGTTGTCCGCTGTGGATTCATGCTATGGGAGCGAACTTCGAGCTGCACTTCTCCATCGGTGTGCGGGAATTACGCATCCGTTGAAGAAAGTTATACGAAGGTATCGGTCAGGAACCTGGCCAGGGTATTCAGTGCACTTGTCCCAAGGCGGCTTCGACACACGCCAGTAACTGTTCGGCTGCGAATGGTTTGGGCAGGCAGGCGATCACCCCGGGCAAACCCGAAGTGATGCGCGGATTCTCGCCCGGGTAGGCAGTGATGAAGATCACCGGGATGTGCAGGCCGCGGGCGCGCAATGCCTCGTAGAGCTCAACGCCACACATGCCGGGCATCTGGATATCGGAGATCAGACAGTGGGCGAGTGCCGGACCGTCGGAGTCGAGGAACTCGCGGGCCCCGTCATAGGTGCGCGCCTGGTAACCAGTGGCGCGTAGAAGGCCTTCCAGGGCAGTGCGAAGGGATTCGTCGTCGTCGACGACTGCAATGACAGCCCTGTTGCGGATTTCAGTCTGTTGCATCATGTGGGGCACTCGTGGCGGCGCCTGCCGTACTTGCAAGATACGCCGTCGCCTGAGTCGGAAAAGTATACCTAGGTATAAATGAACAAGACCTGAGTGTGGAAATCCTGACTGGAAGTCGGGTGCTCATGAGATCTGTCGCGCAAAGTTCGAGAGGAGAATACGCAAGTATAAGTTCGAGCATCCAAGGGATGCTTTCATTTGCCTCATGTACTAAAGACTCGCCCGGCTTGCCTGAATACGCTGGAAACACATCGAAGACCCCGAATTCATATTCGGGTGCGACGAGGCGCTGTTCGAATCCAACTTCACCAGGCGGGTGGTCAAATGAACAGAAACGATCTGCGGCATGCCGACATCAATTTGCTGGTTGTCTTCGAAACCATGATGCGTGAGCGCAACGTCACCCGGGCGGGCGAACGCCTGTTCCTGTGTCAGACCACCGTCAGCAGCGCGTTGGGGCGGCTTCGTTCCATGTTCGATGATCCGCTGTTCATCCGCACCGGGCGGGTGATGGAGCCCACGGCCCGAGCCGAGGAAATCCACGCACGACTGGCGCCTGCGCTCGAAGGTATTGCCCTTGCCCTGAGTTGCAGCCAGGCGTTTGATCCGGGCACCAGCGAAGCATCCTTCCATGTCGGGCTCTCCGACGATGTCGAGTACGCGCTGCTGCCAGGGTTGATGAAACACCTGCGCATCGAAGCGCCCAACGTCACGTTGGTGGTCCATCGGGTGGATCAGTGGCAGCTGCCGCAGTTGCTGGTCAGCGGTGACATCTCCGTGGGCATCAGTCTGACCCGGGACCTGCCGGCGAGCTCCCGTTGCCGCCGTTTGCGACCCATGCAGTCGATGTTGCTGCGTGCCGACTCGGCGGTCGGCCCCGTAACGCTGGAGGAGTTCTGCCGGCGCCCGCATGTGGTGGTCTCCACGCAGGGACACGTAACCGACGATGTCGACCGCGCCTTGGCTCGCCATGGTCGTCAGCGCCGTGTGGTTTTGACGGTCCCCCAGTTCAGCGTTTTGCCCGCACTGCTGGACAACAGCGACCTGCTGGCCATCGTGCCTGACTATGTGGCCCAGGCGATGGTGCGCCTGGAAGGGATGCGTGTCGATTACGCGCCGCTGCCCCTGTCGAGCCCGGACCTGTCCATGGCCTGGCGTGGCGCCAGCCATGCGGACCCGCGCGAGCGTTGGTTGCGCGCCTGCTTCGCGCGCTATCTGGCGCAGCAGCCGGAGCGCCCGGTGGTGCTGGCGGTGGCCTGAGGGTGGGGTTTCAGCTTTCGCGGGTGAACCGGCTGCGGTAGTCGCGCGGCGAAATCCTCAGGTGACGCTGGAAGGTGGTGCGCAGCCTTTCCTCGTCGGCGAATCCGCAGGCGCGGGCGATCTGCTCAATGTTGCGCGGCGAGGTCTCCAGCAGACGTTTCGCCGCCTCCAGGCGGAACAGTTCGATGGCCTTGGCAGGCGGGCGCCCGGTATGCCGCTTGTAGACCCGGGAGAAGTTACGCAGGCTCATTTTCGCCTGTTTCGCCAGGCGCTCGACGGTCAACTTCGGGTCGTCCAGGTTCTCGGCCAGCCACAGGTGCAACTCGTCGAACACCGAACTGTCCTGCGCCTGCATCTGCAACAGCGTGCTGTATTGCGCCTGTCCACCCGGACGCTTGAGGTACACCACCAGCTCGCGGGCCGCCTGCATGCTGACCTCGCGGCCGCAGTCCGCCTCCACCAGGGCCAGAGCCAGATCGATGCCGGCGGTCACGCCCGCCGAGGTCCATACCGCGCCCTGCTGGATGAAGATCGCGTCGGCGTCCACCTCCAGGGCGGGGAAGCGCTGTTGCAGCGCGTCGCACATCGCCCAATGGGTGGCGGCGCGGCAGCCGTCGAGCAGGCCGGCCTTGGCCAGCAGGAAGGCGCCGCTGCAGACCGAGGCCACGCGGCGTGCGATGGGCGCTTCGCGATGTAGCCACGCCACCAGCTCGACGTGGCTGTCCAGGGTCTGGCAGATATCGGGAGCACCGGGAACGACGAGGGTATCGATGGCTGCGAGATCGAGCTCGCCAAGTGGACAGGTGTCCACCGCCAGACCCTCGACGGTGCTCACCAGGCCGCCGTCGAGACTCGCCGTGCGCAACCGGTAGCCGGGCAACCCGCGCTGGGAGAGCGCCTTGCTGGCCGCCCAGAACACCGTCTGTGCGCCACTCAGATCGAGCAGGCCCATCTGCGGGTAGGCGACGAACACCACCTCGCGCGGGCCCGTCCAGGGCAGGTGGTGTGTCGAGCGGTGCAGGGTGGGGGCGTTCGTCATGGAATCCTGTCTGTTCGAATGGTGGCTGAACCGGGGCCTGCACGGGGCGTTTTCAAGCACACGCGACTGGCCGTTTTTCAGGGGTTTCTGGCCTAACGCCGGATTGCATCGGCATGCTAGCTTTGCTCGCAGCGCAAGTCATTGCGCCACCGCGCGCATGCTGACGTCGACGCCCCAAAAACCCGCCCAGGTTGTGGATGGCCGTTTGGCTGGCGCATTGCTGCGGGTGTCATCATGGACTATCTTTTTTGACCTGCACACCGCGCATGGTGCGGTCCCGCTAAGGAGGCAAGATGACTTCGTGGTCGAATCCCAACCCGCCGCAAAGCCCGCGGGGTCCCAAGGAGCCGGTGGTCTATGTAGTCGATGACGATGAGTCCATGCGTCTTGCGCTCGATGGGTTGCTGCGCTCGATCGGTCTGCAGGTCCAGACCTTCGAATCCTCTCAGGATTTCCTCACGTTTGCCAAACGCGACGTGCCCGGTTGCCTGATCCTCGATGTGCGCCTGCGCGGCGAAAGCGGCCTGGCATTCCAGGAGCAGATGGAGAAGAGCGGCGTTCGCATTCCCATCGTGTTCATGACCGGCCATGGCGACATCGCCATGACGGTCAAGGCCATGAAGGCCGGCGCGGTGGACTTCCTGGCCAAACCGTTCCGTGATCAGGACATGCTTGACGCCGTCGCCAGTGCCCTGGCCCGTGACAGCGAACGCCTGCTCGCCGAACAGTCCGGCGCGGCCCTGCGCACCTCTTTCAAGGCGTTGACTCAAAGAGAGCGCGAGGTCTTGCGCTTCGTGGTGGCGGGGTTGATGAACAAGCAGATCGCGGCTGAGCTCAACCTGAGCGAAGTGACCGTGAAGGTCCACCGCGGCCAGGTGATGAAGAAGCTGGGCGCGCGTTCTGTTGCCGAGCTCGTGCGCATGGCCGAAACGCTGGGCGTCGAACCTTCGCGCCGGGCAACCTGAGCGGGGCGCGCGCCCAATAGCCAAACACGCCGCAGGCCACAGTTCCGAGCGGCACCAGAAACTTCATGGACGGTGCCGTGCCGATGGCGAGCAGACAGCAGATCTTGTGGGACGATGGCGAGCGGGTGTTCTCCCGCGTTCACCGCTTGGGGCGGGACGGTGACAGTGAGTTGCTGGTGCAGCCGTCCGCTGAACAACCGCTTCCCGCGACCCTCAACCGGCTGGCTCACGAATACAGCCTCAAGGATGATCTGGACAGCGCCTGGGCCCTGCGGCCACAGGCGCTGACGCGCGAAGGGGGGCAGACGCGTCTGCTGCTCGACGACCCAGGCGGCGAACCACTGTCGCACCTGTTGCTGGCCCCTCTGGAGGTAGCGCCCTGTCTGCGCCTGGCCATCAGCATCGCCGAGGCGCTGCGCCACTTGCACCAGCGTGGTCTGGTGCACAAGGATCTCAAGCCCCATCACATCCTGGTCAATTGCCGCGACGGCCAGACACGGCTGACCGGTTTCGGCCTGACTTCCCGGTTGCCTCGCGAACGACAGGCACCCGAGCCACCGGAGACCATCGCCGGCACCCTGGCGTATATGGCGCCCGAGCAGACCGGGCGGATGAATCGCTCCATCGACTCGCGCAGCGATCTCTACGCCTTCGGCATCACGCTCTACCAGATGCTCACGGGCGTCCTGCCGTTCAGCGCCAATGACCCGATGGAGTGGGTGCACTGCCACATCGCGCGCAAGCCGCTGCCACCCTGCGAGCGGGTGTCCGGTGTGCCGCTCATGCTGTCGCAAGTCGTCATGAAACTGTTGGCCAAGACTGCCGAAGAGCGTTACCAGAGCGCCGCCGGGGTCGAGCACGACCTTCGCCGGTGCGTGGCCGACTGGCAGCGCGATGGGCACATCGAAGCATTTTCCCTGGACGAGCAGGGCGCGACTGACAGGTTGCTGGTCCCCGAGAAACTCTACGGTCGCGAGCGCGAGGTGCAAATCCTGGTCGAGGCCTTCTCGCGCATCGTCAATAGCAGCGCTCCGGAGCTGGTGCTGGTGTCCGGGTACTCCGGAATCGGCAAGTCCTCGGTGGTCAACGAACTGCACAAGGTACTGGTGCCGCCACGTGGGCTGTTCGCGTCCGGCAAGTTCGACCAGTACAAACGCGACATCCCCTACTCGACGCTGGTGCAGGCCTTCCAGGGCCTGGTCCGCACGCTGCTGGGCAAGAGCGACGAGGTGCTGGCTGACTGGCGCAGCACGTTGCTGGAGGCGCTGGACCCCAACGCCCGGCTGATGACCGACCTGATTCCGGAGCTGAAGCTGATCATCGGCGAACCGGCGCCGGTGCCGGAGCTGGAACCGCAACAGGCGCAGCGGCGTTTCCTGCTGGTGTTTCGCCGATTCATCGGTGTCTTCGCCCGCGCGGATCACCCCCTGGCGCTGTTCCTCGATGACCTGCAATGGCTGGACGCGGCGACCCTCGACCTGCTCGAAGACCTGCTGACCCATTCGGAGCTGCGCCACCTGATGCTGGTGGGCGCGTACCGAGACAACGAGGTCGATGCCAGCCATCCGCTGACCCGCAAGCTCCAGTCCATTCGCCATGCCGGCGTGCGCGTCGATGAGATCAGGTTGGTACCGCTGGCCAGGGCGCACATCGAACAGCTGATCGCCGAGGCGCTGCGTTGCCCTCCACCCGGCATCGTGGCCCTGGCCCGGCTGGTGCAGGACAAGACTGCCGGCAACCCTTTCTTCGTCATCCAGTTTCTTCAGGCCCTGGCCGAGGAGGAGTTGCTGAGCTACGACCATACGGTGCGCCGGTGGCGCTGGGAACCGGAGCGCATCCACGCCAAGGGGTACACCGACAACGTCGTCGATCTCATGGTCGGCAAGCTCGCGCGCCTGCCAGCGGAGACCCGGCAGGCGCTTCAGCAGCTGGCGTGCCTGGGCAGCGTGGCGCAGATCGACACCCTGGCTACCGTGCTGGACCTGACGCCGGTTCGGGTCCATGCGGTGCTGTGGGCGGCGGTGCGCCAGGAGTTGGTCGTGCAACTGGAGGGTGCCTGTGCGTTCGCCCACGACCGCATCCATGAAGCCGCCTATTCGCTGATCGCTGACACTTCCCGGGCCGAGGCGCACTTGCGGATCGGTCGGATCCTGGCGGCGCAGACGCCAACGGAGCGGCGCGAGGAAGCCATCTTCGAGATCGTCGGCCAACTGAACCGTGGCGCCAGTCTGATGAACGCGCACGGTGAGCGTGAGCAACTGGCCGAGTTCAACCTGCTGGCCGGCCAGCGCGCCAAGGCCTCCACTGCCTATGCCTCGGCGCTGGCTTACCTGGGAGCCGGCGCGGAGTTGCTCGACGAGGATGGCTGGGAGCGCCGCCACGAACTGCGCTTCGCCCTGGAACTCAACCGCGCGGAGTGCGAGTTCCTGACCGGTCAACTGGTGCTGGCCGACGAGCGCCTCACCGCGTTGGCAGAGCGCGCCACGACCACGGTGCATCGCGCGGCGGTGGCCTGTCTGCAAATGGACGTGTGCCTGCTGCTCGATCGCAGTGACCGTGCGGTAGGGGTGTGCCTGGCCTATTTGCGCCAGGTCGGTATCGATTGGTCATCCCACCCGGACGACGAGGAGGTGCGCCGCGAGTACGAGCAGATCTGGATACAGCTGGGCGAGCGCAGCATCGAGCAACTCATCGATCTGCCGCTGATGGAAGACGCGGCCTCGCTGGTCACCCTCGACGCCTTGAGCAAGCTTTTTGCACCGGCTCTGCAGACCGACGCCAACCTGGCCTGCCTGACCATCTGCAAGGCGGTCAGCCTGAGTATGGAGCGCGGCAATTGCGACGCTTCCTGCGTGCTTTATGCCAACGTCGGGCGGGTGGCCGGTCGGCGCTTCGGCGACTATCAGGCGGGCTACCGATTCGGTCGTCTGGGCTGCGAATTGGTCGACCGGCGTGGCCTGACACGATTCGAGGCGAGCACCTACCTGTGTTTCTCGATGTTCGTTGCGCGCTGGATGAGACCGGTGTGCGAGTCTCGGGAATTGCTGCATCGCGCCTTCGTCGCGGCCAACCGGGTCGGCGACCTGCCTTATGGCGCCTATGCCGGTAATGGTCTGATCTCCGACCTCCTGTTCATCGGCGAACCGCTGCAGGAAGTACAGGGCGAAGCCGAGCAAGGTCTGGCCTACGCGCAGAAGGTGCACTTCGGCCTGGTCATCGACTTCATCAGCACCCAGCTGGCGTTGATTCGCATGCTGCGGGGACAGACTCCGGTGTTTGGCTGCTTCGACGATGGCCAGTTCGATGAAGCGCGCTTCGAGGCGCACCTGGGCAGCACGCCGGACCTGGCGCTGGCGGCGTGCAAGTACTGGGTGCGCAAACTGCAGGCACGCTACCTGGCCGGCGACTATGCGGTGGCGGCAGACTGCGCGGCGCAGGCCAAGGCGCTGATGTGGATCGCTTCGTCATTCCTCGAGGAAGCCGAGTATCACTTCTACGCGGCACTGACCCTGGCCGCCCGTTTTGATCCCGACTCCACCGGGGAGCCGGCTGCGCAACTGCAGGCTTTGGCCGAGCACCATGGCCTGCTGCAAGTCTGGGCGCAGCAGTGCGCGGAAACCTTCGCTTGCCGGGTTGCACTGGTGGGCGCCGAAATCGCACGTATCGAGGGGCGTCTGGTCGAGGCGCAAATGCTCTACGAGCAGTCCATTCAGTTGGCGCAGGATAGCGGCTTCGTGCATCTGGAAGCGCTGGCCAACGAGCTCGCGGCGCGTTTCTACGGCGCGCGCGGCCTCGGCAAGATCGCCCGGCTGTACCTGCAGGATGCTCGCTATGGCTACCTGCGCTGGGGCGCCGACGGCAAGGTACGGCAATTGGAGGGCCGCCACCGGCACCTGCGCAATGAGGAACCAGCACCCGGCCCGACCACTACCATCGCCACTCCTGTGGAGCACCTGGACCTGGCCACGGTGCTCAAGGTTTCCCAGGCGGCCTCGGGAGAGATCGTCCTCGAAAAGTTGATCGACATGGTCATGCGCACGGCCATCGAGCAGGCCGGCGCGGAGCGTGGCTTGCTCATTCTCGCCGAGGCCGGCGAACCGCGCATCGCGGCGGAAGCCGACACCGGTAATGGCACCACACAACTGCGCGACGGGCCGGTGAGCGCGGCCGCGCTGGCGGAGTCGGTGCTCTACCAGGTGCTGCGAACCGGCGAGAACCTGTGCCTGGAGGACGCCACGACCGACCCCGCGTTCGCCGCCGACCCCTACATCCACCAGCGCGAGGCGCGGTCGATCCTGTGCCTGCCGCTGATGAATCAGGCCAAGCTTACCGGCGCGCTCTACCTGGAGAACAACCTCGCGGCCGGCGTGTTCAGCCCGGCGCGAATCGCCGTTCTGCGGCTGCTGGCGTCGCAGGCGGCTGGCTGCCTTCGAGGCCAGCGTGCAGGAAGGGGTGGCCTTCGTGCTCGACCTGACCGAACGCAAGCAGGCCGAGGAGCAGGTCCGCGATGGCGAGCGGCGCTACCGCGAGGTGCAGGCGGAACTGGCCCATGCCAACCGTGTGGCCACCATGGGACAACTGGCGGCGTCCATCGCCCACGAAGTGAACCAGCCGATCGCCGCCACTGTGACCAATGCCAACGCCGCCTTGCGCTGGCTGGACGCGCAACCGCCGGAACTGGGCGAGGTGGGCCAGGGGCTGGGGCGCATCATCAAGGATGCCAATCGTGCGGCGGATGTGCTGGGGCGCATCCGTGAGCTGATCCGCAAGACGCCGCCGCAGAAGCAGCCGGTGGACGTCAACGCGGCGCTGCGCGAGATGGTCGAGTTCACCCGCGGCGAAGCCGTCAAGCATGGCGCTGTGGTGCGTACTCGACTCGCCGACGGTTTACCGCAGGTGAATGCAGACCGGGTCGAGCTGCAGCAGGTGCTGCTCAACCTGATCATCAATGCCCTCGAGGCCATGGGCGGCGTGCCCGAAGGGGAGCGCCACCTGCTCATCAGTACCGGGCACGAGCCGGACGGAATGCGGGTGACGGTCGGCGACAGCGGGCCAGGGTTCGCCGCGCAGAGCGCCGAGCGGGTCTTCGCGCCGTTCTACACCACCAAGGCCACCGGCCTGGGCATGGGCTTGTCGATCTGCCGCTCGATCATCGATACCCACGGCGGTCGCCTGTGGGCCAACGCGAACCTGCCGCGTGGTGCGCTGGTGCAATTCACGCTGCCGGCGCATCCCGCAACAAGCATCTGAACCTCAGCGCGGCGCCTGACCTTGAGTGAAGTGATTCGGGGAAAAAGTCCGGAGCAGCAGCCTCCGGACCTTTTCACTTGCAACTGCACTGCGTTACGACGGTCGATTCATCAGCCCTGGATGAACGCCAGCAGGTCTGCATTGATGATGTCGGCATGGGTGGTGCACATGCCATGGGGCAGGCCGGGGTAGGTTTTCAGTGTGCCGTGCTTGAGCAGCTTGATGGTCAGCCGCGCCGAGTCGTCGATGGGGACGATCTGATCGTCTTCTCCATGCAGGACCAGGGTTGGCACCTCGATCATCTTCAGATCTTCGGTGAAGTCGGTTTCCGAAAAGGCCTTGATGCAGTCGTATTGCGCCTTGGCGCCGCCATCCATGCCCTGGCGCCACCAGTTGTCGATCACCGCTTCGGATACCTTGGCATCCGGCCGGTTGAAGCCGTAGAAGGGGCCGGCGGCCACGTCCCGGTAGAACTTCGCGCGGCTCGCCGCCAGCGCCTCGCGGAAGCCGTCGAACACTTTCAGCGGCAGGCCGCCCGGGTTCTTGTCCGTGCGCAGCATGATGGGCGGCACGGCACCGATCAGCACCGCCTTGGCGACACGACCACCGCCGCCATGGCGCGCGACGTAGCGGGCCGCTTCGCCGCCACCGGTGGAGTGGCCGATGTGCACGGCGCCCTTGAGGTCCAGGTGGGCTGCCAGCTCCGCAAAATCGGCGGCATAGGTGTCCATATCATTGCCCACGGCGGACTGGCTGGAGCGGCCATGACCACGCCGGTCGTGGGCGATCACGCGATAGCCCTTGCCGAGGAAGAACAGCATCTGGTTGTCCCAGTCGTCGCCGGACAGCGGCCAGCCGTGATGGAACACGATGGGTTGGCCGGTGCCCCAGTCCTTGTAGAAAAGACGCGTGCCGTCCTTGAGCGTGAGGTATCCCGAGCCCTGATCCCGGCGGCTTGAACTGCCACTCGCTGGCGTTTGGGCTTTGCTCGATTGACCCGCCAGGGCAGGCACGGCCACTGCCAGTGCGGCTGCCGCCACGCCGGCGTTCATCAGGGCGCGGCGGGTGGTTCCTTTGGTTTCGTCGGTCATGGTGAATGCTCTCGTCTGGGTACCGCTGTTGCGGCGAATGAGGACCGGTACGACCGGTCTCGCGAAGTGCGCAAGGCTTTTCGCGATGAGGCCGAAGTACCGGTCCGCAAACCCTATTCCCAGGCAATAGTCCGCACCATCGTCCATGGGTATCGCGCAACCATACTTAGGTTTCGTGGATGGCCTGGAAGGTTGCACCATGGGATGCCGCCGAGATCATCTACCCGCCAACAGTTCCATCAGCGGCCCGGAGCTTGTCGACAGGCTGGCAGAAATGACCTGACCGCTACTGGCTGGGTGCGGTGACTGTCCCGAAGGGCTACAACCCAATATAGATAGTCTGTCCCGGAAAATTGTAGGAGCCGGCTTGCCGGCGATGGGCTCAAGTGCACCGCGTTTATCCCGTTCACACGCGTTATCGTTGACGACCATCGCTGGCAAGCCAGCTCCTACAGGAGATCGTGACTTCCAAACCAGTGAAAGCCCCCAAAAGCACACCTAGCTGAGCCCCAAGGCTGGCGCAGGGTCATCCTGAGTTGCGAAGGGGCGTGTCAGTTCGCGCCCAACTTGAATTTGATACTGTCTGAGGGCCACCAGGTCCACGATGGCGGCGGCGTGTAGCAGCCTGGCTGATTGGCGGGTGTCGCGTCACAGCGGACGGTGTAGCCCTTGTTGCCTATTTCTCTCCCGCCTTCACCGGTGCCGCGCTCATTGTACGAAGAGCAGCCACCGAGCAAAGCGACAGCCAGTAAAACTGTTGTGTACTTCATAAATGCCTCCATGCGTAGAGCGTGCAGCTTAGCCATGAGTCCCGCCTGGTGCGGGATTTTTTTGTCTGGAGAAAAAGTGATGACTGCAACCGAACGAGAGCCCCGAAGCGCGTGGGCATTTGATGGACAAGCATCCTTGATTCAACTGCCGAACGACTGTTATTGGCCGGAAGCGGTCCATTCTGATGGGCAACTTTTGGCCGAAGGGTGGCAGCATTCACAGGTTGGTAGACCAGGACGCGAGGAGACCGGCAGGCTCGAAAGCCCCTTGTGTATAACCACCATAAAACCGGGACGAATGAACGCCACAACGGTGTGCTGTCCCCCTTTTCGTCTTGAACTCATCAGCCCAATACGACCAGCAGAAATCATTCCCCGGAATCGGCGCCAGTTCGACGGCGGCCTCAAGTATGAGAATGAGTGGCTCGACTGCGAAATCACACTCGGCTGTTCCCTGGAGCAAGCGACACAGGTGGCGTGTTTCCACGGGGTATTCCAGATACGATTTCGACGATATAAGGGGCGAAACATGATCAAACCACAGTGGGCCGCAACTCGTGCACCAGTTCAATCAGCGCGCGCAATCGCGCCGGCACGAAGCGATGGCCCGAGTAGTAAAGCCTCAATCCGGCAAACGACGGGCACCACGGCATCAGCACTGGCACCAGGGCGCCGCTTGCCAGTTCTTCGTGGATGAACCACTCGGAAATGAAACCGATGCCAAGGCCCAACAACACGGCCTGTTTGATGGCCGGCAGCTCGTTGGAGGCCAAGCGCACCGGCAGATCCATCTGCAGCTTCTGGCCGTCGCGCTCCAATTCCCAATGGTAGAGGCCTCCGTGGGCCATGCGCATGCCGATGCTCTGGTGGGTCAGTAGGTCTCGCGGGTGCTCGGGCACGCCGTGGCGTTCGAGGTACTCGGGCGTTGCCACCACGAGCATCCGGATGTCACCTGACAGTGCCACGGCAATCATGTCTTGCGGCACGGACTCTGCCAGGCGAATCCCTGCGTCGAAGCCTCCGGCGACGATGTCGATCATGCTTGATTCGCTGACGATGTCGATGCGCACCTCGGGATAGCGCTGAGCGTACTGCTTGAAGAGCGGCTCCAGCAGCAGGCAGGCCGCGCCATGCGGTGCATTGATGCGCAGTGTGCCGCTGGGTTCGTCGGGGCCGACGCTGGCCTCTTCGCCGGCACTTTTGATCTGTGCCAACGCAGGGGCGATACGTTCCACATAGCGTTGCCCGATGTCGGTGAGGGCAACGCTGCGCGTGGAGCGATTGAACAGGCGCACCTTCAGGCGCGCTTCCAGGCCGGCCACCGCGCTGCTCACGGCGGTGGTGGACATGCCCAACTCCTGTGCTGCGCCACGAAAACTGCTGCGGCGCGCAACGGCCAGAACCACTTCCAGCTCGGTCATTCCTGTTCTGTGCATGGATTGTCCTGAAAATACGGATGTTTCATAAGTCACAGGATAGCTTATCGGAACAATGATCCCCTCTTAGACTTCGCATCACAGAGGCTCGATTCAGGCGAGTCATTTTGAGCGAGGAGTCGCCATGCAACGCATTGAACACATCTACATCAACGGCGAGTTCGTCATTCCACACGGTCAGGAATGGTTCGACCTCCATAACCCGAGCAACGAGGAAGTCATCGGTCAGGTTCGGCTGGGCGATGCACTGGACGCACAGCGTGCCATCGCAGCCGCCAAGGCTGCGTTCCCGGCGTGGTCTCGTAGCAGTCGGGAGGAGCGTATAGCGGCACTGCAACGCATGTACCGGGCCGTGGCGGCCAGGGAAGAAGAACTGCTGGAAGCCATCCTCGTGGAGTACGGCGCACCTGCGGTCCGCGGGCGTTGGATGGCGACTTATCCGGCTGACGTGATTGCGCAAGCAATCGATGCACTGCAGACGTTCGATTTCGAGGAACAGGTCGGCATTGCCAGGGTCATTCTGACGCCCGTGGGCGTTAGCGGTCTGATCACACCCTGGAACAGCAATGCGGGCTTCATCTGTAACAAGCTGGCCACCGCGCTGGCGGCAGGCTGCACCGTCGTCATCAAGCCAAGTGAGATAAGCGCGTTGCAGACGCAGGTCGTGGTCAGGGCGTTGCACGAAGCGGGGCTGCCACCGGGTGTATTCAATATCGTCAACGGACGGGGGGAGGTGGTCGGCGAGGAAATCGCCCGTCATCCTGACGTTGCCAAGATCTCTTTCACGGGTTCGTCCGCTGTCGGCCAGCATCTGGTAAAAACCGGTGCCGACACCATGAAGCGCGTGACGCTCGAACTCGGCGGCAAGTCGCCCACCGTGGTGCTTGACGATGCGGATTTCCAGGCGGTCATGCCGTTGGTGCTGCAAGCCGGATTTCTCAACAGCGGCCAGGCTTGCATTGCGGGTACTCGCATCCTTGTGCCGCGCAGCCGGCTGGCAGAGTTCGAGCGGATTGCGAAGCAGAGCGTCTCACAGGTTCAATCGGGCGATCCGCGCAACGCCGACACCGACATCGGCCCGATGGTGAGCCAGAAACAATGGGAACGGGTGCAGCGCTACATCCGTATCGGCCAGGAAGAAGGCGCAAGGTTGCTGGCGGGTGGCGAAGGTCGCCCGCAAGGCTTGCACGCCGGATGGTTCGTGAAGCCCACGATCTTCACTGATGCCAACAACCGGATGCGCATCGCGCGTGAGGAAATCTTCGGCCCCGTGCTGACTATCATCCCCTACGAGGGTGATGCTGATGCGATCCGCATTGCCAACGACACGGACTATGGGCTGAGCGCCCTGGTGCTGGGAAAGAGTTCCGAACGCTGTATGAACGTCGCCCGTCAGATCGATTCGGGACGCGTGCTCATCAACACCCTGACCCACGAACCTCGTGCCCCTTTCGGTGGATTCAAGCATTCAGGCCTTGGGCGCGAAATGGGGAGGTGGGGGATGAGCGCGTATCTGGAGCCGAAGACGTTGATCACGTATGAACCGTTGAAATGACGGGGTCGGGTTCCTGTCTGGGAACACTGGGCGGGAATGGCAGCCAGCGTCCGTATTGGCTGATTACCGCCTGTCGCGCCCGGTAGAATTCGACCCGTTTTAGCAGTGACTCAACGTTGTGCTGCGACTCACCTGCGACGAGATACGCACACCGGCCATGGACATGGGCATGGGCCATAACTTTTCAGCGCCATCCCGGTCAGTCGATGGGCAGCGATATGGTCAATCTCGTTCCTTTGTCCGGTGCGCTGTCGATCGTGAACTCCCCGCCCAGCATGCTGATGCGTTCCTTCATGCCCACCAGTCCGAACGAGTTCAGTTTTTTGCGATCCGTCATGCCTACGCCGTTGTCCTTGATCTGCAGGTATAGCCGGCGACCCTCCCTGGAGAGTTCGATGTGTACCTGTGTCGCTTGCGCGTGCCGGGCAATATTCGACAGTGATTCCTGCACGATGCGGAACAGCGTCGTGGCGGATTTTTCATTCAGGTCGCAGCGGAAGTTTTCGTCTTTGGCCGACATCGTGCAATCGATCGCGCTGCGCTGCCGGAACTCTTCAAGTTGCCACTCGATTGCGGCCTGCAATCCCAGGTCGAGTACAGGTGGCCGAAGATCATTGATGATACTGCGCACACTGCGGATGGCGGTATCGAGGTGATTCAGCGCATCGCTGGCCTTTTCGTTGAGCCTGGGGTGCAGGGTGGCGGTGCGCGCCTGCAGCATGGAGACATCGATGCGCAATGCCAGCAGACTCTGTCCCAGCTCGTCGTGGATGTCGCGTGCGATGCGCTTTCGCTCTTCTTCCTTGAGGTGCTCCTGATAGGAGGCCAGTTCACGCAGCTGCCGCTTCGATTGCAGCAATTCTTCGGCCTGCATCGTCAGTTTGCGCTGCAAGTAGAACAGGTCGACAAACACCTGGATCTTGGCGCGAAGCACTTCGGCCACAATCGGCGAGAAGATGTAATCCACGGCGCCGGACGTATAACCGCGGAAACGCTCGGAATCCGTGTCGGCCTCCGCGGTGACGAAGATAATGGGTGTATGGGCCGACTTCGGGCGGCCGTGAATGAGTGCAGCGGTTTCAAAACCGTCCATCGCCGGCATTTTCACGTCGAGCAGAATGACGGCGAAGTCGCGCTGCAATAGCAGGCGCAGCGCCTCGCGTCCGGAATTCGCCGTGGCGACATCGAGGCCCATGTCGGTAATCACCGCGGCGAGCGCCGTGAGCTTGGCGGGATTGTCATCCACCAGTAACACGGAGGCTGGCACGCCATCAGGCGGGGCAGGGTGCCGCACCTGGGCGCTCTCTTTGAATACCGGAGGTTGCTTCATCGATAGAGCCATTTGCGCATCAGTGACAGCAACTGGTCGGTATCCACCGGCTTGCTGACATAGTCCGAGGCGCCTGCCTCGATGCACTTTTCACGGTCACCCATCATCGCCTTGGCCGTCAGCGCAATCATGGGCAGGGCTTCAAATCGTTTGAAGGTACGGATCTGGCGCATGGTTTCAAAGCCATCCATCTCGGGCATCATGATGTCCATCAGCACGATGTCGGTATCGGGCTGCTGCTGCAGCAGTTCTATGGCGGTCCGGCCGTTTTCGGCCGTGGCCACCCGCATGTTGTTGCTCTCGAGCACGCTGGTCAGGGCAAAGATATTGCGCACGTCGTCGTCGACCACCAGGGCCTTTTTACCCTCGAGGCTGTCCGAGCCCTCATAGAGTTTTTCCAGCATCCTGCGCTGGGTCTGCGACAGCCTGTCGACGACACGGTGTAGAAACAGTGCGGTTTCGTCGAGGATGCGCTCGGGAGACTGAACGGCCTTGATCACGCCCTTGCCCAGCAGTGTCCGGAAACGCTCGTGTTGCGGCTTGGTCAGTGTCTCTGCACCATAGACGACGATCGGCAATTCACGCCTGGCCTGGTCTTCCTGCAACGCCTCGAGGAGCTTGATGCCGGATGCGTCGGGCAGTTCGAGATGGATTGCCATGCAGTCGTAGCGTTTCTTTGCCAGTTTCTTCAAGGCCTCAGCGCCGCTGGCGGTCGTTTCGATCTTCACGTCGGTATTGCCGAGTAGGTCGAGGATGCGGGCGCGGTTCGCTTCGTCGCCGTCGATCAGCAGCAGGTTCCTGGTGTTGCGCCCTGCGAATGCGACGATGCCGACCAGCGCATGTTGAATCTCGTCGGCTGTGACCGGCTTGAGCAGATAGTCGAAAGCGCCATAGCGCAGCCCGCGTGTGCGGTCGTCAGTGTTCGAGATGATCTGGACCGGGATGTGACGCGTGGCGAAATTTCCCTTCAACTGCTCGAGCAGCAACCAGCCATCGATGTCCGTCAGGCCCGGGTCCAGCGTGATCGCGGCGGGGTTGAAGCGCTCGACCAGCTCCAGTGCATCCGCGCCACGGGTCGTGACGATTGCCCTGAACCCCTTCTGGTGCGCGGCCTCGAGCAGAATGCCGGCGAATCGGGCGTCGCCCTCGAGCATCAGCAATACCTGGTCGCCGGGTTGGACCGACTCGCGGTCGTCGAGTATCTGTGCAGTCGGGCCTGAGATGAGGTCGCGCCTGACCTGGCCAGGTACTGTCTCTGTCAATGATTCGTCCAGCGTCTGACGCTGGGCATCCTGCGTACGCAAGGGCACGTACAGCGCGAACGTACTGCCCTTGCCGATCTCACCGGGGATCAGCCGCAGCTCACCGCCCAGCCGGTGCGCGAGCTCGCGGCTGATCGACAGGCCGAGGCCGGTGCCGCCGTATTTTCGTGAGGTTCCGGTATCGGCTTGCTGGAACGCCTCGAAGATCAGTTTCTGCTTGCCGGCCGATACGCCAATGCCGGTGTCGGTGACCACGAAGGCGACCACCGCATCGGCGCGATTCAGTTCGCTGTGATCCACACTCCACCCGGACACAACGGGCTCGATGCTGATCTTGACGCTGCCTTGCTCAGTGAACTTGAAGGCGTTGGACAGCAGGTTCTTGACCACCTGTAGCAGACGCTTTTCGTCGGTCCACAAGACGGGGGGCAGGGTAGGCGCCAGTTCGATCGTGAAGGTCAGGCCGCGGCTTTCGGCGACCGGCCGGAAGGTGCGTTCGATCTGATCGTGCAGATCGGCGAACCGTGCTTCATTGAGATCCAGGGTGACCGTACCCGACTCGATCTTGGACAGGTAGAGAATCTCGTCGATCAGCTCCAGCAGGTCTTTGCCCGCGCTGCGGATGGTCTTGGCATATTCGACCTGCCTGGGGGTGAGATTGTGTTCCGCGTTGTCGCTGAGCTGCCGGGCCAGGATCAGCAAGCTGTTCAATGGCGTCCTGAGCTCATGGGACATGCTGGAGAGGAATTCGGACTTGTACTTCGAGGTCAGCGTCAGCTGCTCCGCCTTCTCCTCCAGCGACAGCTTGGTGATCTCGACTTCGCGGTTCTTGCGCTCGACTTCGGCTTTCTGCTCCGCCAGCAGGCCAGCCTTGTCCTCCAGTTCCTCGTTGGTCTGTCTCAATTCCTCCTGTTGCCTTTGCAGCTCGTGCGCCAGCGATTGCGACTGCTTGAGCAGTTCTTCGGTACGCATATTGGCTTCGATCGTGTTGAGCACGATACCGATCGATTCGGCCAGCTGATCAAGGAAGGTTTGATGAATGATGCTGTAGCGCGTGAACGAAGCCATTTCGACGACGGCCTTGACCTTGTTCTCGAACAGGATCGGCAACACGATGATATTCAGCGGGGCGGCAGCACCCAGCCCCGATGAAATCGCGACGTAATTGGCCGGTACATCGGTCAACAGGATGCGTCGCTTCTCGTAGGCGCATTGCCCGACCAGGCCCTCGCCGAGCCGCCACTCATCGTTCACGTTGATGTTGCCCTTGTACGCATAAGCGGACAGCAGCTTGAGTTTCGCCGGATCCGGCGGGTTCTCGTCCATCATGTAGAACACACCGTGCTGGGCGTTGATCAGCGGAGCCAGTTCAGACAGCACCATCTTGGAGACTGCCGCCAGATCTCGCTGGCCCTGCAGCAGGCGGTTGAATTTCGCCAGATTGCTCTTGAGCCAGTCCTGCTCCGCGTTTTGCCGCGTGGTTTCGCGCAGGTTGCGGATCATCTCGTTGACGTTGTCCTTCAGTTCCGCCACTTCACCCTTTGCTTCCACCTCCACGTAACGCGTCAGATCGCCCTTGGTCACGGCCGTCGCCACATCGGCTATTGCACGCACCTGGTTGGTCAGGTTGGCCGCCAGACCGTTGACGTTGTCCGTCAGGTCGCGCCAGGTGCCGGCAGCACCCGGCACGTTGGCCTGGCCCCCCAGCTTGCCCTCGACGCCCACTTCACGTGCCACCGAGGTCACCTGGTCGGAGAACAGCGCCAGCGTATCGGTCATACCGTTGATGGTGTCGGCCAGTTCGGCGATCTCACCCTTGGCTTCCAGTGTCAGTTTCTTCTTCATGTCGCCGTTGGCGACGGCGGTCACCACTTTCGCGATGCCTCGCACCTGGCTGGTCAGGTTGGCCGCCATGAAGTTCACGTTTTCGGTCAGATCCCTCCAGGTGCCGGACACGCCTTGCACCTGTGCCTGCCCGCCGAGCTTGCCTTCGGTACCGACTTCGCGCGCCACCCGCGTCACTTCGGCGGCAAAGCTGTTGAGCTGGTCCACCATGGTGTTGATGGTGTTCTTCAGCTCCATGATTTCGCCCTTGGCTTCCACGGTGATCTTGCGTCCCAGGTTGCCTTTGGCCACCGCCGTCGTCACGTCGGCGATGTTGCGCACCTGATTGGTCAGGTTGGCCGCCATGCTGTTGACCGAGTCGGTCAAGTCTTTCCAGGTCCCACCGACGCCCGTCACCTTGGCCTGGCCGCCGAGTTTGCCGTCAGTCCCCACCTCGCGAGCCATGCGCGTTACTTCGTCGGCAAAGGTCGAGAGCTGGTCCACCATGGTGTTGATGGTTTCCTTGAGCTGGAGAATTTCACCTTTGGCTTCGGCTGTGATCTTGCGCGACAGGTCGCCGTTGGCCACCGCCGTCGTCACGTCGGCAATGTTGCGCACCTGGGTGGTCAGGTTGGCCGCCATGCCGTTGACCGAATTGGTCAAGTCCTTCCAGGTACCGGACACGCCGGTCACCTCGGCCTGTCCGCCCAGCTTGCCTTCGGTACCGACTTCCAGCGCGACGCGGGTCACCTCCGAGGCGAAGCTGGAGAGTTGGTCGACCATCGTGTTGATGGTGTTTTTCAGTTCGAGAATCTCACCCTTGGCTTCAACGGTAATTTTCTTGCCGAGGTCGCCGCGCGCCACCGCCGTCGTCACCTGGGCGAGGTTACGCACCTGGGTGGTCAGGTTGGCCGCCATGCCGTTGACCGATTCGGTCAGGTCGCGCCAGGTGCCGGATACGCCGCGCACTTCCGCCTGACCGCCCAGCTTGCCTTCGGTACCGACTTCCAGCGCCACGCGGGTCACCTCCGCAGCGAAACTCGAGAGCTGGCCGACCATGGTGTTGATGGTGTTTTTCAGCTCGAGAATCTCACCACGGGCTTCGACGGTAATCGTCTTGCCCAGATCGCCTTTGGCCACAGCCGTGGTCACGTAAGCGATGTTGCGCATCTGGGTGGTCAGGTTGGCGGCCATGTCGTTGACGGAGTCGGTCAGGTCTTTCCAGGTGCCGGACACCCCTTTGACATTAGCCTGCCCACCGAGAATCCCCTCAGTACCGACTTCCCGCGCCACGCGGGTGACCTCGGAAGCGAAGGAACCCAGGCGCGTCACCATGGTGTTCACGATCTCGGCGGATTTGAGGAACTGGCCCCGCAGTTTTAGGCCGTCGAGTACCGGCGGTACCTGCTGGCTCAGATTACCCTCGGCCACCGAACCGACCACGCGAATGATCTCGTTCATCGGGCTGATGAGGTCGCTGGTGAGCGCATTGCTGGCGTTGACGATCTTTTGCCACGAGCCTTTCATCATCGGCAATTCGATACGCTCATCGACCTTGCCCTGCTTGCCGATCAGTTGCGCCACGCGCTCGAATTCGGTGGTGGTCTCGGCCGCCATGTCGATGATCTCGTTGAGCGTGTCGGCGATCTTGCCCGGCATGCCGGTCCAGTCTTCCGGCATACGCGTGGTGAAGTCACCTTTGCGCAACGACTTCAGCGCTGCCAGCAATGTCTTCATGTCCAATACTTCGATCGGTGTCGTCACTGTGGCCATGTCTTTGTCCAGTCAAAATGGATGCCGCGGGCAAGGCATTACCCCTTGCCGCAGGAGCCGGCATTGCCGTATTTACCCTGTTGAAAACTGGGCGCTGGCTTACGAAATACTAGCAAGGTTGGCGCAATGCCCCGGATCCCGGGGGAAATTGTCATCTTGCAGTGCAATCCCGACCTGCTAACGTAGAACCCGGCAGCAGATTCCCTGGCTTGCTGGCCCACTGGCCGCAGGGTTGGTGTGGGAATGCATGAGCGCGCGCCTCTGTGTCGGCGGGGCCGGCGGGTTCAACATCATCTGTGCATCGAGACACGATATGGCCAGGGCCTTGCGGGTGCGAATGGAAAAGACAGATGACTGAACACAAAATCAGAGTCTTGCTGGTGGATGATCACAGCATCGTGCGTAGCGGCGTGCGACGCATGCTGGAGACGGCCGGCGAGATCGACGTAACCGGTGAAGCCGAGACGGCACAAGACGCCATGCTCCTGGTCCGCGAGCAGGATTTCGATGTGGCGCTGGTCGATATTCAGCTTCCCGACAAGAACGGCCTCGAGCTCCTCAAACTCATGCGTGCGCACAAGCCCAAGCTCGCCGTTCTGATGTTGAGCATGCATTCGGTCGAGGCCTATGCGTTACGCGCAATCAAGCACGGCGCAGCGGGATACCTCACCAAGGATATTTCCGCAGCGACCCTGGTGGCGGCCGTTCGCAAGGTGGCCTCAGGCGGCAAGCACGTCAGCCCTGAGTTGGCAGAAAAACTGGTTCACGCGATCGGCAGAGGCGACGAGGCCCCCCACGAAGCGCTATCCGACCGGGAGCTTGAAGTACTGAAGCTTCTCGCTGCAGGCGAAAGAATTGTGCGCATCGCCGAGATACTGCATTTGAGTCCGAGTACCGTCACGACGTACCGGGCACGCATCCTGGAAAAAACCGGGATGGACAGCAACGCGAAACTGGCCCGCTATGCACTTGAAAACGGCTTGTTAACCTAGGGTGACTGCTTGTAGTGGAATCACTACAAGCTTTCGGTCGATATCTCCACAAAGAACTCCTGCTAACGTCGATAGCGGGGGCCGTCCCAATCAAGCATATTTACCCCTCGGAAAATTTTGGTCCGCTCTATGGAGTTGTCTTCGTCAACGAGTCAGAAAAGACTCCGGAATGGATATTCACAAGTTGAGTACTGAATGCACGCTGCATTCAGGTTGAATCAACGTTCAAACTGGAAGGAGTCAAGATGATAGGTTATGGGTTATGCGCATTACTGTGGGGTGTGGTGTTGCTGGAGGAAATCCAACTCATGCCCCGTCAGGAATGGAAAGAAGAGGGTCTGAAAAAGGTTCTGTTGCTGCGCCGAACCAGAACACGGACTGGCTACTTTATTGCGTTGATCGCGGGCGCCCTGTGCCTTTACAGCGAAATCCTGGTGGCACCGGTCGATCAGAGTATTTTCAATCCGGAGTTGATACTTGCCGTATGTGGTGTTCTTTGGGGCGCATATCTTTCCGTAGTCTGCATGAAGGGGAAGCGATAGAGGCCGCGGGATCTCGTTTAAACCGGCGTTAGCAGCACCGTTTGCGCACTGCTAACAGCAGGTTTTATTGGCTGAAGCCGAACTTCCTTGCTCAGCCTGGCTTCACCATCCAGCGAGGGCGGCGTTTCCTGGAGTCCTGAAGCCTTGCTCCATACGCGTTTCGGTGTCTCTGTCTTTTGCCCAGGCAGTGAGCAGGACCATCATCCCGAAACCGCCGACGATGAGAACCGGATAGGCTGCCAGCAACTCGACCAGCGAGTATTTCCAGGCCAGCGGACGACCGACACCGAGCATGGCGGCATAGAACCATGACACGGCGGAGAGAGCGCCGGAGAACAGCGCCAGCATGCGCAGGCTGAAGGAGAGTTTGAGTAACGAACCGGCTTTTTTCAGCGCCGGCAATACAGCGCTATGCAACAGGAAGCCGTTAAAGGTCAACAGCACTACGATGCCGATTTTGGCTTGCAGTTTTGGATTGAGGAAATACTCCATCCCCTTACCGGCATAATCGATCCCGACGATACCAATGCCCGTAATCCAAAGCGCTACAAGTGCAAGCGATACGGTTTTTTGAAGGCTTTCCATGTGCGCGTCATCGTGGTGACCCGACGCATCCCCCTTCAGGAGTTGCTTGACCATTGCAATGTCACTGGTCAAGACCAGCCCGATTGCCACGCAACAGGCGATAAGATGAAAATATACAACGCCCAAACGCACATATTCCACGGTGGACGAAGAAAACATACTAAGTTCCATGGTGACCTCTTTTATTCAATAGTGAATCAACTTGGCTCGCGGCACGGCTTGATTGGAATTTACCGTTGCTGCCTGCCATTCAGACCCAGCCATTGTTATCAATTAATCCTGGGGCAATACGCCGCCAAGATAATAGTGAGTTTCGCGAATGAACTTTCAGTCATTCGAATATGTCCATTTTCAGGTAACACAAAACCTCAATCGCACTGAGTGCACAGGAGGTTTAACTTCCGCTTCTTGTTGGGGGGCGGCTACGCCCGGAACTCGATCGACGAGTTGATCAGGCAATGCTGGTAGGGTCGGCAGGGCTTCCACCCCATTCGAGGAAACGGATCTTGTGAACCTCGCCCTCGCTGTCTTCGTAGACCAGGGTCACCGGTACGACGCCGGTCTTGTCGGATGTATCGGTGCGCTGCAGCACCCGTTTCACATCGATGTCCATACCGTAGTGGTATTCGACGGCTGAGACATGCGCACCGGGGTCTTGCAGGTTGTTCTGGTCAAAGACACTGGGTGCGAGACTGGAAATCACGGCACTGACGATCGTGGCCATGCTCATAAGGCTGTACCTCCACTGAAGTTCACTTGACAAGGACTTAATGTGACACGTGATGAAAGTGAAGTTCACTTCACCACGACGAACGTGCCCGTCTGAAAAGCCTGTAGTGGCTGCAAACTCTCTGCAATTCCCCGCGCTTGACGCCTCTCGACCATTCGTCCTTTAACCCCTGAATTTGTTGGTTAAAGTCCGTTTTTGAAGGAGGTCATAACATGTCATGACGGATTTTTACGCAAGGTGAATCAGTGCCTTCAAGTCAGTCGGCCGAGTCCTTCGTGACAGGCAGCAATCGGCTGTGGATTTAACCGGTGATCACCACAATAGAGCTCGGCGGTTGGCGGAGCATCCGTCTGGCGCGCGGGGCGGCAGCCATTAATTCCATTGGTTATGGGGATGAGGAGCATTCGTTCTATTGCCCGTGGCATGGGTGGCTAATCTACGGGGTTGAAGGAGGGCAACCTTCAGGAAGGTGCAGCCATATGGACGAAAATCCGATCGAAACCGATTATCTGGTCATCGGTGCTGGCGCGATGGCCATGGCCTTCGTCGATACGTTACTCAAGGAAACGAACGCACGCATCGTGATGGTGGATCGACACGATCGGGCTGGCGGGCACTGGAATGATGCCTACCCGTTCGTACGGTTACACCAGCCCTCGACCTGCTATGGCGTCAACTCACGGGAACTGGGCAGCGGAACGAAAGACACGACGGCACTGAACGAGGGCTTGTATGAGCTAGCCTCCGGCGCCGAGGTGGTGAGCTACTTCGATCAGGTGATGAATCAGCAGTTTCTGCCGTCGGGTCGAGTCCGTTTTTTCCCCATGTGCAACTACACCGGCGATCGCATTGACGACCACCGGTTTACCTCGCTCGTCAGCGGCGCAGACCATCAGGTGCGGGTGTGCAAAAAGGTGGTGGACGCCACCCATGCCCAGACGGCGGTGCCCTCGACCCATCCACCCCGTTACAGGGTGGAGCCTGGCGTGCAATGCGTACCACTGAACGACTTGCCGAAAATCCGCCACCCATACGCCAGCTACGTCGTGGTGGGGGCGGGCAAGACCGGGATCGACGCTTGCCTGTGGTTGCTGCAAAACGGTGTTGCGCCCGCAACAATCCGCTGGATCATGCCGAACGATCCGTGGTTGATCGACCGGGCCAACGTGCAACCCGGCCTCGACCGCTTCGAACAAACAATCGGCGGCCTCACGGCACAGTTCGAGGCCATCGCCGCCGCAGACTCGATCCCGGACCTGTTCTCCAGGCTTGAGGCGACGGGCCAGCTCTTGCGCCTGGACAAGGCCGTCGAACCGACTGCTTACCGCTGCGCCACCGTCACTCAAGCGGAATTACGCGAGCTTCGACGTATCGACAACATCGTGCGCCTGGGGAGAGTGCGGGTTATCGAGCCAACGCGCCTCGTGCTCGAGCAGGGCAGCATCGCCACAAGCCCACATGCTCTGCACATTGATTGCAGCGCCAGCGCCATCCCGACACTGCCTGAAATGAAGGTGTTCGACGGCGGCAAGATCAACCTGTTGATGGTCAGCAGCTGCCAACCCGTGTTCAGCGCGGCCTTGATCGCCTATGTGGAAAGCCACCTGGACGATCAAGCGCAAATGAACGCACTGTGCAGGATGGTCCCGCCGCCTCACATCCCCACGGACTGGATAAGAATCTGGGCCGTCTACCTGGGTAACCAGCTACGCTGGGGAGAGCATGAAGGCTTGGCTCGCTGGGTCAAGCAGTCGCGTTTGTTCTTTATGACGGCGGTGGTCAGGGGCCTGCAGGACACCGACACCGAGAAACTGGCACAGCTGCATCGGCTCTCAGTCAGCAGGCAGCAGGCTCTGGCGAGCTTGCCACGGTTGCTGGGGGCCATCGCTTGAATCGCAGGAAGCGCACATGAACGAGCCACACCTCGAACTGCTCGACATCAATGGCATCCGCATGCAGATAGCCACGCAAGGTAGCGGCCCGCTGGTCTTGCTCTGCCACGGTTTTCCGGAGCTGTGGTACTCGTGGCGCAACCAGCTTGCGGCGCTGGCGGCCGCCGGCTACAGGGCGGCAGCGCCCGACATGCGCGGCTATGGCGGCACAGATGCGCCGGCCGAACCCGACGCCTACACCACGCTGCACCTGGTCGGCGACATGGTCGAGTTGGTCAACGCACTCGGCGAACGGCAAGCCGTGATCGTCGGCCATGACTGGGGCGCGCAGGTGGCCTGGAGCGCCGCATTGCTGCGACCCGATCTGTTCCGCGCTGTGGTCGGCATGAGCGTTCCCTTCTCGCCGCCGGCACGCGTGGAGGTCCTCAGTGCGCTGGTCTCGCGGGGTATCAGCGACTTCTACATCCAGTATTTCCAGACGCCGGGGGTGGCCGAGGCCGAGCTGGAAAGGGACGTCGAGTCGTCGATCCGGCGCATCTACTTCAGTGGCTCGGGGGACGGGCCCGAGGGGCTGGTGTTCGGCCGGCTGCAGCCGGGCCAGGGCTTCCTGGGCGCGATGATCGAGCCTGAAACCCTGCCAGGCTGGCTAAGCCTGGAGGATATTGCCTACTACACCCGCGAATTCACCCGCAGCGGATTTCGCGGCGGCTTGAACTGGTACCGCAACATGACGCGCTCATGGGCACTGCTGGCACCCTGGCGCGGTTGCAAAATTCTGCAGCCGTCGATGTTCATTGCCGGCAGCCGCGACGCCGTGCTGAAGTTTCCGAGTTCCCCGCGGCAGATCGAAGCCTTCGCGCAGACACTGCCGGAACTGCGCGGGTGTCATATCCTCGAAGGTGCCGGCCACTGGATACAGCAAGAGCGCGCGACAGAGGTCAATGAGCTGCTACTGGGCTTCCTGAAAAAATTATGAATGGATCGAAACTGGAGGGCCCCATGAGCAATCTCATCGCCACCGACGAGCCACCTGAAGCCGTTCGCCTGATGGTCAAGGTTTACGCCTGCTTGCTGCTCGCAGGGTTTGCGCTTGTTCCGGCCTATCTGATTGGCTACTTGTACTTTTTTCAGGACCCCACGCTTTTATTCGAGAATCACCTGTTCCATATCTTTGCGATCACGGCAGCCACCCTGGCGGGCCTGTTTGTTACTTACGTCACGTGGCGCTGCTATCAGTCATCGGGAGAGCCCCTGCTGAGATGGATGACGCTGGGATTTCTCGGCTTTGTAGTGATCTACGCGTTGCATGGTGCGTTCACCGGGCTTGCACACCACAATATCTGGCTCTTCCTGCTTTATGGACCGGCCTCTCGACTGGTCATGTCGGTTCTGCTGTTAGTCGGAATGCTGTCATACCACCGCCCGCCGGATGCCACAGACCAACGAATGAAGGCCCGCCCGTGGTTGACCTGGATAGGACTGTTCCTGGTGGTTGACCTGGCAGTGGCGTACGTCGCGAATTTGCCGATCGCCGGCAATCTCGCGGTGCGCCTCTCGATGGAGGGGGGTGCCCTCGTTCTTTCCACATTGACCGTGACCATACTTCTGCTGCGCCGTATCCGTTCGCCACTGATGACCATTTTCATCATCTCGGTCACCGCGTTCGCGCTGTCCTCCCTTGCCTTCATCCTTGCACGTCCGTGGAACCATATGTGGTGGCTCGCTCACGCGATCTTCGCCGGTGGATTCTTCATGTTGAGCTATGGGGTCGGGCAAGCGTTCCTTACCACGCGGTCGTTTTCCAGGATCTACAGCCAGGAGGAGTTGATGGTGCGTCTTGCCGAAGCGATGGCGTATGCCGAGAGCGCCCTGCAGGAACTCCAGCGCACCAATCAAGAACTCGGGCACCTTGCGGCGACCGATCCACTGACAGGCGCTGATAATCGGCGTCGGTTCATGGAGCGGGTCGAAGGCGAAATCGGCCGGACCAAACGCGGCGATGCGCCGTTCTCCGTGTTGGCACTGGATCTGGATAATTTCAAGTCCATCAACGATCGCTTCGGGCATCAGGTGGGCGATGACATCCTGAAGAGTTTCGTGGAGAAATGCCTCGATTCGATCCGGCCGTATGACGGCGTGGCCCGAGTCGGCGGAGAGGAATTCATGATACTGCTGCCTCAGACGTCACTTGAAGGCGCGCACGAAATCGCCGAGCGTCTGCGAAGTACCGTTGCCAATAGTTCCTTTCATGGCCTGCAGCGGCCAACCGTGGTCACAGTGAGCATCGGCGTATCGCAATCCGGTCGCGATGGCGACACCATCGAGGCCATTCTGCGTACCGCCGATCAACGCCTGTATCACGCTAAACACCAAGGCCGTAACCGTGTGGTCACTGCCTTCAAGACCAGCCTCCAACCTCTGCCCTGACCATCGTCTCGAAGTCGCTGAAAGCGTTTGCGCCACAGTATTGGCTGTCACTCGCAGGGTTCGGCCTGTTTCACCGGCATTATCCGATGACGTTTCGCCGCCCATACGACCCCGCCCACCAGCAACACGATCGAGACCACTTCCATCAAGCCAGGCATTCGCTGGCTGAACAGAAAACCGTAAACGCAGGCAAACAGCGTTTCGAACACGATCATCTGGCCACTCAACGACGCGGGCATTCGACGCGAGCAAGCATTCCAGAGCCCATTGGCCAGCCATGAACCACAGAGTGCCAGGAACAGGCAAACCCACAGGAAAGTCGTCCAGCGGCTGCTTTCAACTTCAGAGGGCACCAGGTTCGGGAACAGCATCAAGGCCGCGATGCCGAACACGATCGCCACGATGCCCGTCACGATGCCGGTCAGCGTCGACCATTCGCTGCTGTTGAAATGGCTTTGTTTGAGATAACGGGCGTTGTGGGTGGCGTACCACGACCAGCAGGCCACGGCACTGAACCCGCAGGCCAGGCCCAGCAACCGGGAAGACAATGAGGTGCTCGCCGCCCGCGCGCCCGTATGTTCCAGACTGACCGATACGATGCCCAGGAATACCAGCAGCAAGGGGAGCTTGAGCCTGGTCAGGGGCAGGGACCCTGCATCGCTACGCCCCAGAAAGGTGATGGCGACCGGCATCATGCCGTTGATAAGGGCGGCCGCGGTCACCCCGCTCAGTTGTACGGAAGCGCCCAGGAGCGCGTAGTTCAGGACATTGCCGGTCAGTGACAGACGCAGCAGCATCCAGGCATCGCGGCGCGTCAAACGCGACAGCAGCCGGGACGCGAAGGGCAACGCCACGAGGAGCGAGATCATCCCGTACAGGGCAAACCGTACGCTGCTGATCAGCACGGCATTGAATTCCGGCAGCAACGAAGGGCCGATAATCACGCCACCCCAGATGGCACCCGCCAATATCGCAAATACAACTCCACTGTTCATCATCTCGGCTCTGGCAGGCTGTTTAGCCGCATTCTAGCCATGGCAGATAAGCGCCACCTGCGATATAAAGTTGGTCACCCATTCCGCAGGGGAATGTCTTGCAGTAATCGCCAGTCCCGGAGAGCCGTCATCAACCGTTATCTGCGTACCTTGCCCCCATTGGAGACCCTGATCACGTTCGAGGCCGTGGGACGACACGCCAGCTTCACGGGCGCCGCCGGCGAACTGTTTCTGACCCAGAGCGCCGTGAGCAAACAGATGCGCCAGCTTGAGGACTGCATGGGCGTCCCGCTCTTCGAGCGCAAACCGAGAGGGGTCAAGTTGACCAGCGCAGGGGATGAACTGCTGATCACGGTCAACGTGCTCCTCACCACGATGTACCAAAGCGTCACGCGAATTCGCAACGTTCATCAATCCAACGCCGTCTCGGTGCTGGCGACCCATGCCCTGGCCCAATTCTGGCTGTTCCCCAAACTGATCGAATTCAACAAGGCGTACCCCGACATCGCCGTGCACGTTCACGCGATGAATGAGTTCGATGAGGCCAGCCTCAATGATTTCGACGTGGGCGTACTCTATGGTTCTGGCCAATGGCCCTCGCTGGACAGCGATTTCCTGCTGCCGGAAATCGTCTATGCCGTGGCTCATCCTTCACTGGATGTCTCGGGGGTTGAGACACTGGAACAATTGGCGCAAGCCAACCTGGTGCAGATCGACACCTGCGCCTGGCAGTGTCTGGACTGGCATCAATGGTTCGGCCACTTTGGTATCGACTTCGTCGCGCGGGACAAAGCCCCGGTGTTCAACCAGCTGACGTTGGCGTATCGGGCCGTTCAACAAGGCATGGGCATCGGCCTGGCCTGGACGTTCATGGCGGATGAGGCGCTGGCCAAGGGAGAATTGCAGCGGGTGACGCCATTCGAATGCGTGACGGGCAATGGCGAATTCCTGGTGTCGCTCAAGCATCGCAAGCGTTCTGCCTCTGCCGAGATATTTCGCCAGTGGCTCCTGGGGTCGATGGGCGACTGATGAGCAAGGCAGATATTCGAGGCAGGCCACCATTGGCCGATTGCTGATCGTCGCAAAGGGTTGGAAACGACCCAAAGCAGACATCATGTGTCTAGCAAATCCGCAGCGATTCACTGATGTGGAAATCCAATCCGGCCATGGGCTTTCGGGCGTTCAAACTGGCTATTCGCGGGCTCCTTACGCCGCCGCAAACGTGCGACTGCGATTATGGGTTTGAACCAGTCGGCACGGTTTAACGGCCATGTTCCGTATGCGTATTTGCGTAAGCGATGGGCTTGAAACCGGAAGCAGGCTGCAGCTTCGGTTACTCAGATGATGACAGTTCCGTTGGAAGAGTTGTTCAGCTGCTGAAGCTCAAGTTGCTTGGCTGCACTGGCTTCGAGGTTTGCACGCTCTTGGTCCAGATACTGATAAATGCTTTGGAAGTTGGCAATTTTCTGTTTGATTTCCGCCATCTTCTTTTCAATTAGCTTAGCGCCGTCAGCACAATCGATCAGCTTGTTCCGCTGCGCATCCAGAATCTCGCCTATTTCCCCCAGGGAAAACCCCATGCTTTGCGCGCGCTGGATAAAGTCCAGATCCTGCAGAGTTTGCCCTGTGTAAACGCGATAGTTGTTAGTTTGCCGCAGCGGTGAGATCAGGCCGATTTGCTCGTAGTAACGCAGCGTATGGCGGCTGGCGCCGCTGCGGGCCTCGAGTTCGCCGATTTTCATGAAAACACCGCTTGACTATAGAGTTGGGTCGATAGTTTACGCTTGATTCTTCATCTTAAACAAGGAGCAGGGAAATGAGCGTGGAGTGCTTTGTCACGGGGGGGACCGGCTTCATCGGTCAACATTTGGTGGCGTACCTGAGTGCAAAAGGGCACACCATTCGGGTGTTAATGCGTCGCCCAGAGCGACTGGCTGCACTGCGCGAGCAAGTCGACAATTTGGGAGGGTGTGCAACCCGGGTATTTGCCGTAGCTGGCGATCTGGAACGGGACAACCTCGGGCTGAGTCTTGTTGACCGAGAAGTGTTAAGGCGCGCCAGAGTCATATTCCACTTAGGCGCCCACTTCGCATGGGGGCTTTCAGTGGCGCATTCTCGTGCGGTGAATGTGGAAGGGGCGAAGCGCGTGGCGCTGTTGGCGGCTGAGCAAAAAAGCCGGTTAGTGATGATCGGCGGCTACATGCTGAAAAATCATGAACATCTGCAACGCATCGGAATTGATCCTCGTTATCCGGAGCTGACGAATTGGCCTGCCGTCTACCGACATGTCGGTGGTTACGAGGGGAGCAAGCTGGAGGCGCATTTTGCGACCCTGGAGGTCATGTCCGCCAAGGGCGGGGAGATTACCGTTGTCCACCCCGCGACGGTTTGTGGTCACAGCCGCACGGGGCATATCCTTGAAGGTCAGCCGCTGGTGGAGCTGATACGCAACCTTGTGCAGGGAAAGCTGACTGCAGTGCCCGGTACCGCCGAGCACTGGCTGCCACTGGTCACCGTGGATCACCTGGTTGAACTGGTGGCGGTGTGTGCTTTTGATCCTGCCATGGTGGGCCAGGAACTGCTGGTGCTTGATGACCAAACACCGAACTTGCGAGAACTCCTGGTACAGGTGGCACAACCTTTGGGCTTAAAGTCTCCCAAGCATTACATTTCACTCCGATTGCTCAAGTTGCTACTGAGTATTCCTCCCGTCGCGCGCTTTTTGAATACAAAACCCGAAGCCTTGGACTTTATCCAGACCACTCGTTTTGATACAGCGGCGGTCGAGCAATTTGCCAACAGGCATGGAATAGCCAAACCGGATATACGCCAGTCTTTGCAGCACACTGCAACGTTCGTCAACTCATATTGCATAACCAGGGGCCAGGCCCTCTGACTCCTCCCTTGGCGGCGACAAGAAGGCGAATAGCATCCTACTGGACGATCCAGCTTATGCCACAATAAATACTGGGGTTGGCGGGATCGTCGTATCCTCAAACTTTGCGCCGTCGATGTAGGGCGGCATTCTATCGAACGACAATTCAGCGACAGGGATCGTCATCAATGCAATCTACTTTCAGCAAAGGCGTCATATTTGCACTCTCCGCTGCGGCACTGAACGCAACGATCGGTGTACTCAGCAAAGTACTCATGAGTAATGGTTTCACCGCTAGCAGTGTCGCTGTCATCAAGACCGTACTGGGTTGCGTGCTGCTCTCGATCTTACTGTTTTTCCTCAAGCGCCCGACGGCGTCGACCAAATGGACTCAGGCGGCTATCTGCGCATTCCTTGGCATCTTTGTGCTGTTCCATTTCGAAACGTCCGCCTATCGACACTACGCTGCGGCAGGTGTGGTGGTGGTGCTGATGGCCAGTGCCTCAATTTCCTCGATCATTCTGGGGCGGATTTTCCTCAAGGATGCCATCACCGCGAACGCTACCGTTGGCGCCGCACTGGCTATCGCTGGGATCTCGGTGATCTTCGGCAGCGACCTGCAGCAGGGCTTTACCCTGCAAGGTGCTGCGCTCGCCTCCATGGCCGGCTGCGGCTATGGGGCCTTTTCGGTTGCCATGAAGCGTATGGGTGTATCGGGGGGGCTGCACTTCACCCGACAATTGTTGTTCTTTGGCAGCCTGTACCTGTTGATGCCGGCTGCGGCCGATGGTTTCGCGATAGGCGAGCTGTCACCGCTGGCGATTGCCGTGCTGCTGGCGCTGGCCACGCTGCCGACAATCCTGGGCTTCTTCTGCACCACCAAGGCCATCGAGTATCTCAAGCCATCCCAAGTGCAAGCGCTGGAGCTGACCGAGCCACTGTTCGCCGCGCTGCTGGCGTTTGTGGCGCTCAATGAAGTACCGCGCGAAAGCCTGTACGCGGGAGCGGCACTGATCATCGTCGGCTTGTGTTTCTCCAATGAACTAATCCGCCTGGGCAGCAAAACTTCCGTCCCTTCGACTGAGTGAGCTATTTTCGGATCCTGATTACTTTAGCGATCAGTGGTTTTGAAGTGTTTTGAGCGACTGACCGCTACTGGCCGATTTCTGCCTTTCACAATAGAATCTCGTTTTGAAAAAGGAGTTTCATCTGTGGAGGCTGGAAAAAAGAGTTGCCCCTATTGCGCGGAAGTCGTCATGGCTGAAGCCATTTTATGTAAACACTGCCAATCTGAGCTCAGGCAAAAAATAAGAATCCCACCCGGGTGGCCAATACTGTCACAAAAGAAAATTGGCCGGGTCGGCAAGATCATCGTCGGAATCACTATCGCAATCACCTTGTACCTGGCAGTCGGCTTTTATGTCAGCAACACATCGCAAGACAAGGAAAGCATGCAGGCCCGTGATGCCGCCGAACAATGCCGCGAGGAAGTAGACAGCTACTCCGGCCCTGCAGTCGGAAAAAGCATAATTGCAGAGATTTGTCGAAAGCTGGAGGACGATTTCCGCAAGGGTTTGAGCCACGTGCCATAAAACAGCCGCTTACGAAGGGCTGCTTCGCGCCCCAGCGGGAGCAAGCTCCCTCGCCACAGAAACTGGTCGAAAGCGCTGGCCAATCCATGAGCAGGATCAACGGCGCACTGGGCGAATCCCTCGCGGCTGTCAGTTTCATTTCGTTGTCACTGCAAGAGCAGCGCGCGGCCAGTGAACAGGTCGCCTGCAACGTCGAAAGAAGTGGCGCAAAGCGTAGAGGAGAACGCCGCAGCCCAAGGTGGAATCGTGCGAACAACCCAGGAGCTCAAGGGCATGTCCGATGGGTTGGGCGCTATTCTGCAGCGGTTCAGCTTGTACTTTCACGCTAACGTCCAGCCCCTGAAATCCAGACAGTTGTTGGGGGCTGATCATCGTCGGGGAAAGCTGGAGCACCGAGCCAGGCGACTGCCGCCACCCGACTTTTTTCGCGCTTCAGCCCCTCAATTGAAATGGCAAGGAAGCACAGGCCCTGCCTGATGCCCTGCGTCTGTCCGGCACTGCGGGTCTGCACCGAAGAGCGCGTTGGTATCGACCATCTGCATCAATTCGCCGCGATTGATGTGGGCACAGAGCATCGGGCTTCCCAACCTTGTGCAAAAGCACTCGCCGCGATTCGATAGCAGTTTGCTGGCGATTGAAGCGGCAATCAGTGGACAAGGCGTAGTGGTGGTTCCCAAGTTCCTGATGGAGGCCGATCTTCGCTCGGGCAGCCTGGTCATCCCCATGCATACAGACGTCATGCAGGGCGGTGACGGGAGGGCTGAACACCGCAGCCGTTTGAGGGGCGTTCCTGGCAAACGCACCCTCTCAATCTGTTTTGACCACGGCTGGCTGGATCAGACCATGCCGACAAACGACAGGATAAACAGGACGATCACGACGGCGCCAACGAGGTAGATAATATTGTTCATGACTTCACCGCTTCATTTGGGTTGAGGGAAGAAACAGGGGTGTCTAAACAGCTGACACCCTCGTTCGCGTTTCCGTTCCGTTACCCTTGCAGCAGGTGCGATCCAGAGGCTTTCGGCTTGCCGGCGCGCGACGGTGCACCAAGTGCTGGTGCCCGACGGAGCTGCTCGCGACTGAGCTAAAGCCTGAAAAGCACGAACTCAATCGTCTGGCGGTATGGCTCAGTTTTTCTTCTTGATTAATTTGTTCATGTAGTACTTGAGGCTGAAACGATCTTTGGGTCTTGGTTTGTAGTGGGTTTTGTTTCTTTGCGCAGGATCGATCGCCAAGGTGCCGGCGGTATAGTAATAAAGCGCTATAGACCTGCGAGTGATGTGCTCTGGGGTCGTCAAAGGCTCCGGGTGCCCATGGTTGCTGTCTTTGTCTGTATTGAAAATGACGCAGCGATTGTAAATGGGCAAGATCTTTTTAAGACAGGTTTTCATGTTGACATCCCAAAGTTCCAGGTTGCCTCCATACTCGTCTTTCCAGTCTTCGTTTAGATAAATAATGATATTCAGCCTGCGCTCGACGTTAAGCTTTTTGTTGAGCCTGAAGTCCGAGTGCACCCCCAGGAAACCACCATTTTTCGTTTCATGCAAGCCGCCACCGGTGAAGTAGGGGTCAGGTATCAAGCCTTCGATGCCTGTTAACTTCTCAAGAAACTGCAACATGGGGGCCGAATTGAAAGCATTGAAAACAGTCTTCAAAAATGGAGAGCATTCGTTTGGACTGATTTGACGTTTTCGTTGCCCTTTATAGCCGCGCTCGTAGAGCATTTCGTTGTTGGTTGGCTCGACCGGGAAATTCGAGCAAATGCTTGCAATCAGGTCTTCGTGCAAGAAGTTGTCGATGACGATGTGCGGAAATGGCGTAGCCTGAACATATTGGCCAGTCAATGACTCACCAAAGGCGCTGGCGTCGTTCTGGTCGAAATCAAGCTCCGGTGAGAGGGTGATGGGTAGTGCCTGAGTGATGACTGCCATTATTGCTCCGATAACTTGATATAACGACCTGTGGGTGACGGGCTCATACGTGTCGACGTAGCTTAGGCCTTGCCGTCACCCTTGTTCAGGCGCTTAAGTATATTATTGTACATTTTGGTTCGTCTATGAGTCTTTCCATAGCCGCCAGCCGCTGCAACAGTCCCCGCCTGGATATGATCAAGATAGCTGAAGATTTTACGTGGCGATAAAGTTTCAACGACATAACCAAGTTGGGTCATTCGGTCTTGAAGTGTATATCCAGGTACGCGATCATCCATCGAAAAGTGCATGCCATGCTGTTTGACGAGTTTGCAGTTCCACAATGTAAAGAAGCTCTTCAAGTAGACTTCTTTGTAGGGTTTTGGTTCTCTGGAGCGTAATCCCATGGAGATTTTAAGGCGTCGATAGTGGTGTTTGAACAGCCGCGAGCTAAAACGCCACAGCGTTCTTGCGGTGCCACGATTTAATTGCTCTACACACCCGACGGCTACAACTTTTTTATTGTTGATGCACTTGTTCAGTATCATCGGAAAAATATTTTTATCGAAAACAAACGTATCGGTATGCATCAGGATTAAATAATCGGTTTCGACTCGCTCCAACACCATGTCGAGTGCCTTGCCGTGCGCGATATGGCCTGCTTCCGGTTCGGAAACGGATCGTTCGATTAAATTGATCCAGTCCAGTGTTCGCAAGTATTGAGTGCTTTCATCGGCCGAGTAGTTGTCGACCACCCAGATTGGGACGTTGTGGCCACCCACGTGCTGGTGCAATAACTCTAAGCATATCTTGGTGATTTCCGGTGTCTTGTAATTCACTATGACGATGCTGAAATTATTGGGGAATTCAGTCGGAGGGCTAGTACTGTTCATTGTTCGGGTGCTCAATGATATTGTATTTATAGGTGGGGGCGATTGAGTCCGTGTCCGGTTTCGCGTATTTGCCCGCGCAAGGTTTTTCGTCTGTAAAGCTCAATTTTCAAGTCGCTTTGTCATGCACTAAATTTAGATGGCTTACTCGCGCCTGAGGGAGAGCAGTGGATGCGGGCCTCATCGTATAAGGATCCTCTCTATAGGTAAATATCCACGAAATAGTTCGTTACATCGGATGGGGCGATAAATGAGTCCATCCGGGGTGGGGGGGCAGGATTCAATCTCAAGGTGAATCGGCGCCGCGGTCCGGAAAAGAAACCGCGGCGACTCATCAATCAGGCGGCGGGCAGCAGGCCTCTCTGTTTGGCGACATGGGTCGCCAGTGCGTCCATCAAGTCCGGGGACAGGCAGTCGTAGGGTTCCAGGCCGATTGAGCGCAAGCGCTCGCGGATAGCCTTCATTTGCGCTGGCGGTGTGCCGGTTTCGATGATGGAGGACACGAACGCCGCGAATCCCGGCGCCGCCCATCCACTCTGTGGCGAAAGCTCGGTGTGGACGAAGTCCAGGCCATAAAACGCATGGTCCTTGTTCTCGATGCGCCCGAAGAGGTGGGCGTGACACTGCTTGCAGGCGTGGCGCTGGATGGTGGCGGCTGCGTCGACAATCTCCAGTTTTTCGTTGTGGGCAATGACGCTGACCTTATCTCGAGGCACCACGGCGATGACGGCGAATATCGCGTTTTGTGGTTTCCAGCATTTGCTGCAGCCGCATGCGTGGTTATGCAGGGTTTGTGCGTCGATCCTGACCTCGACCTTGTCGGTCGCACACAGGCATTGCAGGGTGCCGCCTGTGAAATTCGCGGCGGCGGGCTGGATGCCATTGTCCAGTGCAGGGTGAAGTTGCAAGGTGCTCATGCTGGTGTCTCCGTTTCAGGGGGCAGGCAAAGGTGCCTGGGGCCGTGCCCCAGACCGTTGGATCAGCGGATTTTGAAAAGGACACAGTGCATAAACGAATGGCCTCCTTCGGTGCGACCGGTTGGTTACCCAGATCAAGAATAGTCTGCGATGACGCCTTGAGCGCGGCCAGGTTCACCTCACCGCAGCCGCAAGGTTTCAAACAGCGCGCGGTCTTCTTTTTTGGCCGAGCGCGCATGGCGCCGAATGACCTGCAACAGGCACTCGGTGAAGCAGACTGCCGGATTGCTCAGTGCGCCATTGCGGCGCGTCACGATGCTCAGCTGCCGGGGCTCGAACTGCTCGGCCAGCCCCAGGGATACCAGACGCCCCAGAAATGGCGGGGCTGTGCTCACGATCGAAGGCCCCCAGGTGCACATGTCGGCCCGCTCGACCATCATCTGCAAAATGGCCAGTGAATGAGCACGCACAATTCGATTTTCGTCAATCTGCGCGCCGTGTTTCCAGAACAGTTCCTGCATCAGCCCATCGTGCCCGTCCGGCGCGTAGTTCAGGGTCCAGTTTTCTTCCAGTAACTCGTGGATCGATCGCGCATGCTGTCGGGCGTGACCCTCGCGGACCAGCACCGAGGTCTGGTAATCGAGCAAGGTTTCGCAGGCGAACTCCTGGGTCGATTGGGTGGGATGGAGTTGGCCAATCGCGAAGTCCATGCTGCCGTCGCGCAACAGCGGTTGGGCAACGGCCATCAGACTCTCGAACAGTTCCAGCCTGATTTGTGGCATACGCTCGCGAAAAACCGATACGACTTCGGGCAGGAAGGTCAGGGCGACCCATGGGGTGATCCCGACGCAGAGCCGGCCCTGGGCCTTCCCGCGCATGTGATCAAGCTCGGTCTGCGCGTGCTCCAGTTGCTTGATCACCAGTCGGGCATGAGTCAGCAGCACTTTGCCGTATTCGGTGAAGTTCAGACCGCTGGAGGTTCGGGTAAACAGTGGTAGCTGCTGGCTGGTTTCCAGCTCGCGCAGCGCTTTGGTCACCGCAGCCTGGGAAATTTCCAGCGAACGAGCGGCCGCGCGAATGCTGCCGGTTTCGGCGCTGGCAATCAGCGCCTGTAATTGATGCAGTTTCATCTGCTCACCCTGGTGACAACTCATGGTTGTCATCATAACCAAACTGCGCCTCCCCAGCCCAGCGCCAGTTCCCTAAGATCGAGCCCAACAGCGCTTTCGCTGCCGCACAACCCTGTCGAAGGAGAACACTCATGAATGCCGGTTTGGTCCTGCCTGGTATTGCCGCGACGCAAGATGAAATGATCGCGATACGTCACAGCATTCACGCGCACCCTGAGTTGGGTTTTGAAGAATTCGCCACCAGTGAGCGGGTTGCCGCGTGTCTGACTCAGTGGGGCTTTGAGGTCAGCACCGGGGTAGGCAAGACCGGGGTCGTGGCCACCCTGAAAAATGGCGAGGGTCGGTCCATTGGCCTGCGCGCCGACATGGATGCGTTGCCGATCCAGGAAACCTCCGGTTTGCCTTATGCCAGCCGGATAGACGGTGTCATGCATGCCTGCGGTCATGACGGTCATACCGCTATCCTGCTGGCGGCGGGTCAGTATCTGGCGCGGACACGGGCATTCAACGGCACCGTGCACCTGATTTTCCAACCGGCGGAAGAGGGACTGGGCGGTGCCAGGAAAATGCTGGAAGACGGGCTGCTCGAACGGTTTCCGTGTGACGCGATCTTCGCCATGCATAACGTGCCGGGTTACCCCGTCGGGCATTTGGGTTTTTACAGCGGACCGTTCATGGCGTCTGCCGACACGGTGAACATCAAGATCATCGGCAACGGTGGCCATGGCGCGGTGCCGCACAAAGCCGTCGACCCGGTGGTGGTCGGCGCCTCGATCGTGATGGCCCTGCAAAGCATCGTCTCGCGCAACGTCAACCCGCAGGAGATGGCGATCATCACCGTGGGCTCCCTGCATGCCGGGAGCGCCTCGAACGTCATCCCGTCCAGCGCCGATTTGAGCCTGAGCGTACGCGCCCTGACCCCCGAGGTTCGCCGGTTGCTGGAGGTCAGGATCACCGAATTGGTCAAGGGCCAGGCCGAGAGTTTCGGCGCCCGGGTCCACATCGATTACCAGCATTGCCATCCGGTGTTGATCAACGATCCAGAACAGACGGCATTTGCCCATGAAGTCGCCCGCGAGTGGCTGGGAGATGAACACCTGATCGATGACTTGCGGCCATTCACGGCCAGCGAGGACTTTGCCTTTGTCCTGGAAAAGTGCCCTGGCAGCTATCTGGTGATCGGCAACGGCGAGGGCGAAGGCGGGTGCCTGCTGCACAACCCCGGCTATGACTTCAATGACGGCTGCCTGCCGGTAGGCGCGAGCTATTGGGTCAAGTTGGTCGAACGTTTTCTGAGTTGAGACGGCGCATGTTCACCCGTTGTGTCGGTAAAAAATCTACGGTCTGAGAGGCATAAAAATGAACAAGATGATTGCAGCCGTTTCCCTGGTGTTCCTGACGGCCTCGAGCCTGGCGGTGGCGGCCGACTGGTCCGGCAAAGTGTTGAAGCTGGGAGTGGACCCGACGTACCCACCGCTGGAATACAAGAACCAGGATGGCACGCTGACCGGCTTCGGGGTCGATATCGCCGAAGCATTGTGCGCCGAACTGAAAGCCCGCTGCGTCTGGGTGGAAAGCAGTTGGGACGGGATGATCCCGGCACTGCTGGCGCGCAAGTTCGATGCGGTGGCGTCTTCGATGACCATCACCCCCAAACGCCTTGAGCAGATTGCGTTTACCGACAAGGTGTCCAATGCACCGGCACGCCTGGTGGCCAAACGTGGATCGGGATTACAGCCGACCCTCGAATCGCTCAAGGGCAAGCGCATTGGTGTGGAGCAGGGCTCGACCCAGGAGTCCTATGCCAAAGCGGTTTGGGGTTCCAAGGGCGTGGACGTTCTTTCCTATCAGAATCAGGACCAGGTGTACGCCGACCTGGTAGTGGGGCGACTTGATGCCTCGTTGCAGGGTGCCATTCAAGCCAGCTACGGCTTCCTGAAAACAGCGGCGGGTCAGGACTATGAGTTTGCCGGTGCCACCCTGGAGGACCCGGGCTTCTTCGGCGTCGGCGATGGCCTTGGTCTGCGCAAGGAAGATGTCGCGTTGCGCGAAGACCTGAACAAAGCCCTGGCAACCATTCTCGCCAACGGTACTTACGCGCGGATCAACGACAAGTACTTCGATTTCGACGTCTACGGCGCTAGGTAAGGCGTCGTCGTGACCTTGAGCAGGGCGCTCGTTCGAGCGCTCTGTTGCGCCCTTCACCTCACCCTAACAACAAGGAGAGTGAGATGTTTCTGGAAGGTTTTGGCCCGCAGATCCTGCTGGGCACCCTGGCTACCGTCAAACTGGCGCTTTGTTCATTGCTGATCGCCGTCCTGGCCGGGCTGATTGGCGCCAGTTCCAAGTTGTCGTCCAATCGATTGTTGCGCGCACTGGCGGCGGGGTATACGACCGTGATCCGCAGCATGCCGGACCTGGTGATCATGTTGCTGCTGTTCTTCAGCCTGCAGATGTTGCTCAACCGGATGACCGATTGGCTGGGCATCACCCAGATCGACATCGACCCGTTTCTGGCCGGTGTCGTGACACTGGCGTTCATTTACGGGGCCTACTTTACCGAGACATTTCGCGGCGCCTTCCAGGCCGTCCCGGCGGGGCAGATCGAAGCGGCGAGGGCTTACGGCATGACCCGTGGGGAAACCTTTCGCAAGGTCCTCTTTCCACAAATGCTGCGCCACGCCTTGCCGGGCATTGGCAACAACTGGCAGGTGCTGATCAAGTCGACGGCCCTGGTGTCGATCATCGGCCTGACCGATGTGGTCAAGGCCACGCAGGATGCGGGCAAGGGCTCGATGCAGTTCTTTTACTTCACCCTGGTCGGCGGCCTGATTTACCTCGCCATTACCACGGTCTCCAATGGCGTGTTGCTGTGGCTTGAGCGCCGCTACTCGGTCGGCGTCAGGAAGGCTGCGCTATGACCGCCATTCTCGAAAGTTACTGGCAGGCTTACCTGTGGAGTGACGGACCGCACTTTTCCGGGCTGGTGGTGACCTTGTGGCTGCTGATTCTGGCGGTGGCGATGGGCTTTTTGCTGGCGGTGCCGTTGTCGATGGCCCGCGTCAGCCGCAACCCGCTGCTGCGCCTGCCGGTCTGGTGCTACACCTACGTGTTTCGTGGCACCCCGTTGTACATCCAGCTGCTGTTTTTCTACACCGGGGTGTACAGCTTGCATGTGGTGCGGTCCCAGGACTTTCTCAACGCGTTTTTCCGTGACGGCTTCAACTGCACGGTGCTCGCGTTCGGGCTCAATACCTGCGCCTACATGACCGAGATTTTTGCTGGCGCTATCAGGGCGACCGCCCATGGTGAAGTCGAGGCCGCCAGTGCCTACGGAATGAGCCGGTTCACGCTTTATCGGCGGATTATCCTGCCGTCGGCGTTGCGCCGCGCGCTGCCGTTTTTCAGCAATGAAGTGATCCTGATGCTGCATTCCACTTCGGTGGCCTTTACCGCCACCGTGCCCGATTTGCTGAAGATCGCCCGGGATGTCAACTCGGCGACCTATGCATCCTTCACTGCTTTTGGCATTGCCGGCGTGTTGTACGCCGCCTGTGCTTTTTTCCTGATCTGGCTGTTTCGACGCGGCGAACTGCATTGGCTGGCCTACCTCAAACCGCGCACGCACTGACCCCTATCGGATTTGTTCGAATGTATAAATTGATCGTTGAAGATATCCATAAAAACTACGGCAACCATGAAGTGCTGAAAGGGGTTTCGCTCAAGGCCAGGGCGGGTGATGTGATCAGCATCATCGGCTCCTCCGGCTCCGGGAAAAGTACCTTCCTGCGTTGTATCAACCATCTTGAACAACCGTCGGCCGGGCGCATTGTCGTCAATGACGAAGAGTTGCTCACCCGCAGAAACTCGAGGGGTGAGTTGTGTGTGGTTGACCCCGGGCAGCTGCGGAGCCTGCGCAGTCGGTTGTCGATGGTGTTCCAGCACTTCAATTTGTGGAGCCACATGACCGTGCTGGAAAACATCATCGAGTGCCCGATGAGCGTGCTTGGTATCAGTCGGGCGCAGGCACTGGAGCGGGCGCGTCATTACCTTGCCAAGGTGGGGCTGCCACAAAAAGTCGAGGCCCAGTACCCGGTGCATTTGTCCGGCGGCCAGCAACAACGGGTGGCCATTGCCCGTGCGCTGGCGATGGAACCCGAGGTGATGCTGTTCGACGAACCGACCTCCG
Organism: Pseudomonas sp. AP3_22 TE3818; assembly: GCF_053628995.1. Classification (NCBI taxonomy): domain Bacteria; kingdom Pseudomonadati; phylum Pseudomonadota; class Gammaproteobacteria; order Pseudomonadales; family Pseudomonadaceae; genus Pseudomonas; species Pseudomonas sp. AP3_22 TE3818. The sequence goes on from NZ_JBRJHL010000001.1 coordinate 2,904,213, forward strand.
CCCTTGACCCTGAACTGGTGGGTGAGGTGCTCAAGGTCATGCAGCAACTGGCCGAAGAGGGCAGGACGATGGTGGTCGTCACCCACGAAATGGCGTTTGCCCGGCAGGTGTCGAACCACGTCATGTTTCTGCATCAGGGGCGGGTGGAGGAGTCGGGCGCGCCAGGCACGCTGCTGGAGCAGCCGCAAAGCGAGCGGTTGCAGCAGTTCCTGGCCGGAAGTCTCAAGTAGCTGCCCGTTAATCTGCGAAAGAAAGGCACCGGCGTTCAATGGCGGGTGCCCAGGGGAGACAGACTTCACAAGGGGGATTTCTGACAGCAGTGCCGAGAGAGTAATTCGACTTTCCAGGCGTGAAAAATAATTTCGAGTACTAACGCCAGTACAGCAACCGACTGGCTGCTTTTGGCCGTTTTCAGCCCGTTACCACTGGCAGCTTTTGGCCGACTGCTGCCTGTCACGAAGGGCTACTTTCGACCCTAAGCTGCCGGTGGCGACAGGCAGAAATCGGCCACTTGCTGCCTGCCACGAAGGGCCGCAATCCACAACCCAAAGCTGACGGTGGCGACAGACAGAATCGGCCGATTTGGGCCATTAGCGAGTGCTCGCTTTTGCCAGGGACGGATCACCAAGCCAAAAGGGACATCAATCTGATTAGCCAAAGTTGCCCCACTCCGCTGAGCGGGGGCGTCATCCCTGTTAACAGCTGCTAGCTGCCGGATTGCGTGCCATGACGATCCACGCCGCGCCGTCGATCATCACCGACCGCTCGCCGGGGAGGCCCGCGAAGGCGGCGCGAACCGCGGCCGAGGCGTGGGCGCGGATGTCGTCGGGCTGATTAGCGAGCATAAGTGACAGCGGGCCGCCCTCGAACGCCATTTTCACCGCGTCGTCGATCGCAGCCTCCCGTGTCCCGCCCTCGCCGAACGGGATGGATGCATCGAAGGGCGCGATAGCGATATCGGTGAAGCCGGCCGCTGTCAGGATGCGTGTCACGCGTCCCCGGTCGCCGAACGAGAATGGGCCGGGCGCTTCGGGATCGGGCGGTGCGGTCGGCGCGACGATGCCCTTGATCGCGCCCATCGGCAGGCGGACCCAATCGTTCTCGGCCACGCCGCGCCAGCAGACAAAAGCGACCCGTCCGTCCGGCCGGAGCGCGCGTCGCATATGGGCGAACGCCCCTGTCGGATCGTCGAAAAACATCACGCCGAAACGCGAGAACAGGATGTCGAACGCGCCCTCGGGCAGTTCGAGGCTGCTGGCGTCGGCTACCTGGAACTGGGCCGGGGTATCCTGTGGCGCAAGCGCGCACGCTCGGCCGATCAGCGGTTCAGATATGTCCACACCCAGCACATGGCCGCCCGGGCCGACACGGGCGGCCAGAGCCAGACTCGACGCGCCCGCGCCGCAGCCGACGTCCAGCACGCGCTCACCCGTCGCGGGCGCGGCGGCTTCTATCGCGGCCTGGCCGAACACCGCAAACATGGCGTCGAGCCGGGCTTGATTGGCGGCCCAGTACTCTCCGCTTTGGCCATTCCAGTCGGCGACCTGATAGGCATTTTGCTCTGTCATGACATCTCCTCGTTTTGATTCGTTCCTAACTAGCTACCCTTTGAACTAGGCAAGGGGAGGCTGAACCGATGCCAAGGCGCGCATCGTCTCGACCAAACCCGCCTCTACAATGGCGCAACCTTTAGAAGCCTGCGACAACCGAAGAAGGGAATCTGTGCTCTCAAACCAGCATCGACTGCTGGGCGAAGATGCCCGCCATCGCGCCTTGCCATGATGCCGTGGTGACCGAGGCCATGAGGGGATTGGCGAGGTCGCCGGCGGCGTAGACGCCGGGCATGCTGGTTTCGCGGCGCTCGTCGACCTTGAGGGCGATGCCCAGGGGCGTATCGACCGTGGCGAGGCCCAGCGATTCATGCAGGCTTGCGGATGGCTTGTTGCGCGGATGCGCGAACAGAATGTCGACCGCGACAGGGGGGCCGGCGTCGAGCCTGACGGTGGTGTTATGGCTCTCGTCATGGTCGATTTCGGTGATCCGGCCATCGACGACAGGGATGCCGCGGCGCGCCAGATCGGCCCGGATGTCGGGTGGAATGTCGTGACCATTGGCGAAGACCGTCAATGTGTCGGTCCAGTCGTGGTATAGCCTGACGTAGTTGTGCGACGGCGGGCCGGACCAGACGAGGCCCCAATGCCGGCCAGCAACTTCAAAGCCGTCGCAATAGGGGCAGGGCACGATGGAGGTGCCCCAGCCTTCGGCAAAGCCGGGAACTTCAGGCATCTGGTCGGCGACGCCATAGCTCAGGATCAGGCGGCGCGCCTTGAGGCTTTCGCCATCGCCAGTGAGGACGGAGAAATCGTCGATGGCGCCGGAGATGCTCTCGGCCCGGGCAGTGACCAGCCTGACCGTGGGATAGCGCGCCAGCTGCTGCCGCGCCTCTGCCAGGATCTCCAGCGGTGGCTTGTGGTCGTGGCCGAGCAGGCCATGCGAGTGGTCGGCGAAGCGATTGCGCGGCAGGCCGGTATCGAGAACGGTGACCTTTCGGCGGGCACGGCCAAGCTGCAGGGCGGCGGCAAGCCCGGCAAAGCTGCCGCCGATGATGATGACGTCATTCATGGTGATGGGCTCCGTCTGTGGATGAAGGGAGATTGGCTTGCACTTTTAAGATACTTTGAAGTACCATAATTCAAGAATTAGAATACTGTCAAGTACTGGAATTTTTTTATGAGCGAAAACAGTCAGGGCCGGCGCGGCCGGCCCGCCAACGAGGCGCTTGGCCAAACAATAGTCGACGCCGCGTGCGAACTTTTTGTGGAATTGGGTTTTCAAGCGACGACCATGGACAAGGTCGCCCAGCGGGCGAAGATATCCAAGCTAAGCATCTATCGGCACTTCGAGAACAAGGAGGCGCTGTTCAGCGCGGCCATCGCGGCCCACTGCCAGCAGTTTGCACCACAGGCTCTTTTTGAAGGCTTCGACGGTTCGGCCGAAGATCAGCTCATGGCGGTGGGATCAACCCTGCTTCGCACGCTGTTGAGCCCGGATGTGCGGAGTGTCGAAGCCATGATCATGGCCGACAAGACGAATCAAAAGTCGTTAAGCAAGCGCCAATACGAAGCCGGCCCCGCCTATGTCATCGCCCAAATCGAGGCCCTGTTGCGTCAGTTGCACGCGAAGGCGGTTCTGAACGTGCCCGATCCTCTCCAGTCCGCCCGCTTGTTTGCCGCGCTTTTCAAAGGATCCGATCTCCTGATTATCGCGCGCTTCGATGAGGCGAGAGCAGAGGACGACAACGAAATCGAATCCTATTGCCGGTCGGCCGTCGCCATGTTCATCGCCGCGCACGGTCTTTAGTGGATGATTTGAACGCCTGATGTTGCTCGATAGCTAGCCATTACAAATGGCAGCTTTTGGCCGTTTTCTACCGGTCGCGAGACGCAGAAAACCACTGTGGATTCAACCCATGGCTGTCAGTGACGGCCCAGGTCTGCAAGGCAAATCCACAACGTAATCACTTCTTCGCAGGTTTACCGCTGGCTGGAATGTGCAGGTACGACATCACGCTTTCAGTCAGTTCGGTTGCCAGTTTGACCGCTTCCTTATTACGCGCCATCACACCGGCCACCAGGCCTTCGATCAGGGCCAGCACGGCGATGTTGGAGCTGGTCAGCACCGGGTGGTCGCAAGGGGCAAACAGCGTGTGCTCGGCAATGCCGGTGAGCGGTGAGGCCGGTGAGTCGGTGATTGCCAGCACGGAGGCGCCGCGTTCGTTGGCGAAGCGTGCCAGTTGCAGGGTGTCGAGTGAGTAGCGTGGCAGGGAGATCGCCAGCAACACGTCCTGATCGGTGATCGCGGCCAGGCGGTACGCGGCATTTTCGTTGCCTCCCTCCATGCTGATGGCCGTGGCTTCGGCACAGAAGGGCATCAGGGTCGATGCGGCGAGGCCGGCGAAGTAAACACTGTTGCCGAACCCCAGGATGTAGATTTTGCGTGCCGTGGTCAGACGAGTGACGAAGGCTTCAAAGGTGTCGGCGTGGTTGTTGGCCACCGCCGTGGCCAGGTTGCTGCTGGCGCTCTGCAGTTGCTCATGCAGGCCAAACGCGCCGCCCGGGCGATGGGCCAGTTCGTTGCGCAGTTTGTCCACCGGCGAGACCATCTGCTGCAAGGTTGCGACCAGTTCGGCCTTCATGCCGCTGTAGCCACCGAGGTCCAGCGCTTTGGCCAGGCGGTTGACGGCGGCGGGCGAGGTCAATGTTTCGTGAGCCATCTCCTCGATGGTCAGCGTCGCAGCCTTGAGCGGATGGCGCAGGATGAAGTCCGCCACCTTGCGCAGTGACGGTGGCAGTTCGGAAACGATTTCCGTCAGTTTGCGCATGACCGGCGCGGCATAGACGGTGGTGTCTTTCGATGGGGTTGGCATATCCGGCTCAACGTTTCCTGAAGGTGAGAGAAGGGCTGTGCCTGATGCCCTGACAGGTTTGGCCGGAGTGTATCCCAAGCCTGCCTGGTCAGGGCAGCGCCGAGCAGAGGGCGGGTGGTGGTCTTACTTCAGGCTCCCGGCCAGAAACTGGCGCAGGCGTTCGGACTGCGGGTTGACCAGCACCTCACGCGGGTCGCCGCGCTCTTCGACAACACCCTTGTGCAGGAACACCAGTTGGTTGGAAACCTCGCGGGCAAAGCCCATTTCGTGAGTCACCACCACCATGGTGCGGCCTTCCTGTGCCAGATCCTGCATGACTTTGAGCACTTCGCCGACCAGTTCGGGGTCGAGGGCCGACGTCGGCTCATCGAACAGCATCACTTGCGGTTCCATCGCCAGTGCGCGGGCAATCGCCACGCGCTGCTGCTCGCCACCGGACATGTGCGCTGGCCAGGCGTGCATGCGGTGCGCCACACCGACTTTGTCCAGGTAGTGCTCGGCCTTTTCCCGTGCCTCTTTCTTGCCTTGGCCCAGCACATGCACCGGGGCTTCCATGACGTTTTCCAGAGCGCTCATGTGCGACCAGAGGTTGAAGTGTTGAAACACCATCGACAGCTGCGAACGCATGCGCTGCAACTGCCTGGGTTCGGCCGCTTTCAGCCCGCCAAGTTTGTTGGCCACCAGCTTGAGCGGTTCGCCATTGAGCACGATATCGCCCGCATTGGGTTGCTCCAGCAGGTTGATGCAGCGCAGGAAGGTACTCTTGCCGGAGCCGCTGGAGCCGATGATGCTGATCACGTCGCCGGCCTGCGCTTGCAGGGACACGCCCTTGAGTACCTGGTGTGCGCCGTAGCTTTTATGCAGGTCCTGAACTTCAAGTTTGTACATGGTTTGAACTCTCTGGAATCAGTCGCTGAGCAAGCGACCCTGGCGAATGGGGGTGACGCCTGCCACTTTGGCCAGCCACAACCCAGGCTGGGCAAAACGCAGGCGTTCGCGGGCATAGAGAATGCCGTCGGTGCTGGCGCTTACCACGCTATGGCGGTCGGTCAGCGGGTCGATGACCTCGAACAGCGGATCGCCGACCTTGACCTGGGCGCCCAGCGGTTGCAGAAAACTCACCACGCCGGGATGGGGCGCACAGGCGTACTGGGCGCCGGCGAATGGCATGGCCTGGCAACGGCTCGGTGGTGCCGCTGGCCAGTCACCGCTGATCAGGCCCTGTTCGGCGAGATAGCCGAGAATGGCTTGGGCGCTGTCGACGCATTGTTCGCGCCCGGTGTCAGCCATGCCGCGCAATTCGATGGTGGTGGCTGCGCACGCCAGGGGAATATCGGCTTCGGGAAACCGCTCGGCCAGGCGCAGCCAGGCAATGGCGCAGGCTTCGTCGAAGGCACTGCCGCCGGCACCTTCGGCCAGCAACGTGACTTGCGCGCCGAGGCGCGCGGCCAGGGACTGCAAGCGTGGCCAGTGTTGCGGCATCGCATACAGCAACATGATCGATTCGAAGTCGCAGTGCAGGTCCAGCACCACATCGGCGTCACAGGCATGCTGCAGCAACAGGCGGCGCAGGCCGTCGAGTTCCGAGGCCGGTGCCGGCATGGCTGCGAGGGCATCGCCCATGGCGCGGCGGATCAGGGCGATGTTGGCGTCGGCATCGTCTGTCAATTTGCCTTCCAGCAGCGGTGCAACGGCATCGACCAACTCCGGGAAGTCGCGATTGAAGTTCTTGCCGCTGGAGAACTCAAAGCGCCCCTGATGGGTGGCCTGGAACATCTGGGCGATACCGATCGGGTTGGCCATGGGCACCAACTCGATCACCCCGGTCAGGCGGCCTTGAGTCTCCAGTTCCAGCAGACGGCGCTTGAGTTCCACGGCGACGCGCATCCCCGGCAACTCGTCGGCATGCAATGACGCCTGTATGTAGGCTTTGCGTGGTCCACTGCCAAAGCGGAACAGCGACAGCGTGCGTTCGGTGCCCGAGGCACTCCACGGCAACAGGTATTGAATGTGCTCCATGTCAGCTCCTTAGTGCTTGCGCGGTGCCTGATACGCCAGCCAGCGGCGCTCGGCCAGCTTGAACAGACGCACCAGAATGAAGGTCAGGGCGAGGTAGATGAGGCCGGCGGTGATAAACGCCTCGAACGGCAGGTAGAACCGTGAGCTGACAGTCCGCGCCGCCCCGGTGATGTCGACGAGGGTGACGATGGAGGCCAGGCTGGTGGTTTGCAGCATCATCAGCACTTCGTTGCTGTACTGCGGCAGTGCCCGGCGCAAGGCCGACGGCATGAGAATGCGCCGGTACAGGGTCAGGCGGGACATGCCCATGGCCCTGGCGGCTTCGATCTCGCCATGGTTGGTGGATTTCAGGCTACCGGCCAGCAGCTCTGCGCTGTAGGCACTGGTGTTGATCGCGAAGGCCAGGCAGGCGCAAAAGGTGGCGCTGGAAAGGTACGGCCAGAGCACGCTTTGGCGCACCGCTTCGAACTGCGCCAGGCCGTAATAGATCAGGAACAACTGCACCAGCATCGGCGTGCCGCGAATCACGTAGGTATAGAGCCAGGCCGGGAAGTTGATCAGCGGCGATCGCGATACCCGCATCAGCGCCAGCGGAATCGCCAACACCAGACCCAGAGCCAGGGAAATGAGCAGGACTTTGAGGGTCAACAAGGCGCCGTTGAAGTACAGCGGCAGGTTTTCCCAGATCAGGTTGTAGTCGAGAATCATGGGTGGCTCCCCTCACAATTCGGCGGCTTTGATGCCGACCGAATAGTGTTTTTCCAGATAGCGCAGCACCAGCAAGGACAGGCTGGTGAGCATCAGGTACAGCGCCGCCACCGCGAGGAAAAACGTGAAGGGCTCGTGTGTGGCATCCGCTGCGTTCTTGGCTTTGAACATCATGTCCTGCAAGCCGATCACCGAGATCAGCGCGGTGGATTTGGTCAGTACCAACCAGTTGTTGGTGAACCCGGGAATGGCGAAACGAATCATCTGCGGTACCAGGATTCGCCAGAACACCTGCGCACCGCCCATGCCATAGGCCACGCCGGCCTCGGCCTGGCCTTTGGGGATCGCCATGAAGGCGCCGCGAAAGGTTTCCGAGAGGTAGGCGCCAAAAATGAAGCCCATGGTGCAGACGCCGGCGATATAGGGGTTGATATCGATATAGCGGGTGTAACCGAGCGCCAGGGCGAGGCGGTTCACCAGGTCCTGGCCGCCGTAGAAGATCAGCAGGATCAGCACCAGGTCTGGAATGCCGCGAATCAGGGTGGTGTAGCTTTCTCCGAGCATGGCCAGCCATTTGAGCGGTGACAGGCGAAAGGCCGCACCGATCAGGCCCAGGGCAATCGCCAGGGACATGGAGGTCAAGGCCAGGTTGATGGTCAGCCAGGCGCCATCGAGAATGCTCGATCCGTAGCCGTGGAGCATGATGAAGTTCCTCAAGCGAGCGCCGCGAGGCGCGCAGGACAAACCCCGGTAGACGCCTGCAGGGGCCGGCGCCGGGGTCAGGTTTCAGGTTTCAGGTTTCAGGTTTCAGGGCACAGGCTTACTCGCCGTAGATATCGAACGCGAAGTACCTGGCCATCACTTGCTGGTACTTGCCGTTGGCGCGAATGGCGTCGATCGCGGCACTCAGGCGCGCAACGTTGGCACTGTCGCCTTTGCGCACGGCGATCCCGGCGCCCCGGCCAAAATATTTCGGGTCGTTGATGTCGGGCCCGGTCAATGCGAAACCCTGGCCCGCCGGTGTCTTGATGAAGCTTTCGTCGGTGTTGACGATGTCGGCGAGGGTGGCGTCCAGACGACCCGAGGCGAGGTCGAGGAAGGCTTCATTCTGCGAGGAGTAGCGCACCACGACGACGCCGGCTTTTTCCAGTTGCTCGGTGGCAAAACGATCGTAGGTCGAGGCGCGTTGCACGCCAAGTTTCTTGCCCTTGAGGTCGACCAGAGGGTCGTTGATCACGTTGCCGGCCTTCATCGCGAACTTGCCCGGCGTGTGGTAGTACTTTTTGCTGAAGTCCACGGATTTCATCCGGTCTTCGGTGATGGACATCGACGACAGCACGGCATCGATCTTGCGCACTTTGAGCGACGGGATCATGCCGTCGAACTCCTGAATGACCCACTCGCACTTGACCTTCATTTCTTCGCACAAGGCGTTGCCGATGTCGTAGTCGAACCCGCTGACGTTGCCCTCCGGTGTCTTGAAGGAAAAGGGCGGGTAGGCGGCTTCGATACCGATACGCAGGCTGTCTTCGTCGGCGTGTGCCAGAAAGCTGAAAGCGCATAGCGCCAGAGCACCTAGAAGTTCTGTCTTGTTCATATTGTTGACTCCCTGGAGGGCATTGGGGGGAACGGTTGCCCGCCATCCGGGTTGGCGCGGTGGATCAGTCCTGTGATCGGCGAGGCTATAAATGACACAATAAAAATCTATATGCAAGATTACTGAAAAAAAACATATCAGTTTCGGTCGTGACTGTAGGAGCCAGCTTGCTGGCGATGGACTCCAGTGCGCCGCGTTTAACCGGTTCACCCGCGTTATCGTTAACGACCATCGCTGGCAAGCCAGCTCCTACAAGGGGTGTGCCCACGCTGAAACTGTAGGAGCCAGCTTGCTGGCGATGGACTTCAGTGCGCCGCGTTTAACCGGTTCACACGCGTTATCGTTAACGACCATCGCTGGCAGGCCAGCTCCTACAAGGGGTGTGCCCACACTGAAATTGTAGGAGCCAGCTTGCTGGCGATGGACTTCAGTGCGCCGCGTTTAACCGGTTCACACGCGTTATCGTTAACGACCATCGCTGGCAAGCCAGCTCCTACAAGGGGTGTGTCCACACTGAAACTGTAGGAGCCAGCCTGCTGGCGATGGACTTCAGTGCGCCGCGTTTAACCGGTTCACACGCGTTATCGTTAACGACCATCGCTGGCAGGCCAGCTCCTACAAGGGGTGGGCTCACACTGAAACTGTAGGAGCCAGCCTGCTGGCGATGGACTTCAGTGCGCCGCGTTTATCCAGATCACACGCGTTATCGTTAACGACCATCGCTGGCAAGCCAGCTCCTACAAGGGGTGGGCTCACACTGAAACTGTAGGAGCCAGCCTGCTGGCGATGGACTTCAGTGCGCCGCGTTTAACCGGTTCACACGCGTTATCGTTAACGACCATCGCTGGCAGGCTGTTCTGGTCAAGTTTTGCCGGACACCATTTACGGTGATCAAGCCGCCTGCTGCTCCATGGCTATCGGCGACAGGTATTTGTTGTAGCTATGGAGCCTAATTCGGTTGTATCGCATGAAGAAGCTGGTCATATCTCGCCTGGCTTCTTCAATTTCCTTGTAGCCCTTGGTGGGTACCCACTCTGACTTGAGTGTCCCAAAGAATCGCTCCGTTGGAGCGTTGTCCCAGCATTGCCCTCTGCGGCTCATGCTTTGCGTTATCCCGTGCTCAAGCAGCTCGGACTGGAAGCGCTGGCTGGTGTATTGGCAGCCTTGATCTGAATGAAACATCAAGCCCGTATGCTTGCCTCGAACCCCCACCGCCATTCTCAACGCCCTGCTAACCAGGTTGGCGTCATTGATCAGAGAAAACGCCCAACCAACGATCCGGCGGGCGAACAGATCAATCACGACTGCCAGGTGGTACCAGCGCTTTGCGACCAACAAGCTGGTAACGTCGCCGCACCAGACCTGGTTTATTGAGGTCGGCTCGAAGTTGCGCTCGAGCAGGTTCTTGACCACAAAAGCTTCGACGCCTCTGGAGCGATACTGATGCCTGCGGCGCTGTCGGCTGGCCAGATTTGCCTCCTCCATGAGTTTTCCGGCCAGATACCGTCCTACCTTGAGCTGCTGGGCCTTCAAATGCTCAGAGAGCATTCTCGCGCCTACGCTTCCCCGGCTTTCAATATGCAATTGCACGACTTTGGCTCTGAGCACGTCACGCTTGGTATTCGGCGCTGAACGGCGGCGAAGCCAGTCGTAAAACGCGCTACGGGATACGTTCAGCGCACTGCAAAGCAGGCTAGTCGGATACGAGCCTGACTCCCTCAGCTCCTCGATCAGGAAAAACGATCGGGATCCGACATCAAGAGAGCCGTAGCCTTTTTTAAGATTTCAGCCTCGGTCTCCAGACGCTTGACCTTGGCTCGCAGCTGTTGGAGCTCTCGCTGTTCGTCGCTGATGGCCTTGGTACCGGCTAGTGGCTGGCCTTTCTGACGCTCTTTGCGAACCTGATCAACCCAGCGGCGCAGAGCCGTAGGGCCGACATCCATCGACGCACAGACATCAGTAATTGAGCAGTTGTCATCAAGAACCATGCTCGCAGCACGTTGCTTGAACTCGCGGGTGTAGGTCTTTCGTTCTTGCATGGAACCTCCTGATTGGACGAATCATATCGCCCTTAAGAGGTGTCCGGGATCATTAGGCCAGTTCAGGCCAGCTCCTACAGGGGACCGCGTTTATCCGGTTCGCACGCGTTATCGTTGAAGACCATCGCTGGCAAGCCAGCTCCCACAAGGGAACGTGCCCACGCAGAAAATGAAGTGACCTCCAAACCAGTGAAAGCACCAAAAAAAGATTGTTTGGGGGGAGGGGGGGTGTCGAGAGGGCGGGACGGATGGCGAAAGTCTCTGTGCCATCCGCTCCCGGGGTACCGGCGGTTATTACTGGCTGGAGCGAACGGCCCCTCCGTCAATCAACAGGTTCTGCCCGGTCAGGTAGCCTGCATGGCTGCTGCAGACGAAGGCACACAGCGCACCAAACTCCTCGGGTGAGCCGAAGCGTTTGGCAGGAATTTCGCGACGGCATTCGTCAAGGAATGCCTCACTGTCTTGCCCCATTTCGTGGGCAGCGGCGACCAGGTTGTCGCGCAGTCGATCGGTGTCGAACGAGCCCGGTTGCAGGTTGTTGATCGTCACATTGCGGCTGGCAATGTTTTCTTGCCGGGCCAGCCCCGCAATGAACCCCGTCAGACCACTGCGCGCGCCGTTGGACAGGCCCAGGCTTTCGATCGGGGACTTCACGGCGCTCGAGGTGATGTTGATGATCCGGCCAAATCCCCGTGCCGCCATGCCGTCTACGTTGGCCTTGATCAGCTCGATAGGGGTCAGCATGTTGGCATCCAGCGCCTTGAGCCAGGCGTCGCGATTCCATTCGCGGAAATCCCCGGGAGGAGGGCCGCCGGCGTTGTTGATCAGGATATCGAAATGCTCATGGGCCTTGAGCGCTGCTGCCCGACCCTCGGGCGTGGAAATGTCTCCAGCCACGGCGATGACCGTCACTTCAGGATTGATCGCCCTGAGCTGACGGGCTGTTTCATTCAGTGTGTCCTCGCCCCGTGCGGTGATCACCACGTTCACGCCTTCGGTGACGAGTGCCTGTGCGCAGGCCTTACCCAGGCCTTTACTGGCGGCACACACCAGCGCCCAACGTCCTGCAATGCCAAGATTCATGCGTGATCCACCACTGTAGACAGGTTTGGCGATCGGGCACCGATGCCCATGAAGCGCCGTACCCTCTCACCTTCAGCTTCGCAGCGAATGGTTTCAGGGGCGGCATCGAGTTGAATATTGCCGTTCTCCATGAAGATCACCCGATCGGAGATCGACATGGCAAAGTCCATTTCGTGGGTCACGATCAGCATGGTCATGCCTTCCCTGGCCAGGTCGCGAATCACGTTGAGCACGTCGTTGACCAGTTCCGGATCGAGGGCCGAGGTCGGCTCGTCGAACAGCATGATCTGCGGCTCCATGGCCAGGGCCCGGGCGATCGCCACGCGCTGTTGCTGGCCGCCGGAGAGCTGGTGCGGGTACTTGTGGGCATGGGCCAGCAGGCCGACCTTGTCCAGCAGCGCATAGGCGCGATGCTCGCTCAGCTCGCCCGGCTGGCCGTGGTACCGCGGTGCCAGGGTGATGTTGTCGAGGATGGTGCGGTGCGGGAACAGGTTGAAGTTCTGGAACACCATGCCGATGTGCCGCACGCCTTTGCGCAGGCGCGAGCCGTTGGGTTTGTCCGAGGCTTCGATGAACGTTTCGCCGAACAACTTGATGTCGCCGGTATCGATGCTTTCCAGGCCGTTGACGGTGCGGATCAGCGACGTCTTGCCGGAACCGGATGGGCCGATGATCGAGACCACCTGGCCGTAATCGACATTCAGGTCGATACCCAGCAGCACCTTGTGGGTGCCATAGCTCTTCTGGATGTTGTTCAGTTGCAGGATCGGCGTGGTGTTGTTGCCCGCGGTTTTGCGCGCAATGTCCGGCAAGGCTTCGGCGCTGGCCTTGAACCTGGCAATAGTGGCGGCGTCGAGCGTGTGCGGCTTGCGGAAGTTGAGGTCCAGGTAGCGCTCCAGGCGCTGCAGGAAATAGCCGAATACGGTGACGATCAACACGTAGTAGACACCCACCGCCGCCAGGGTTTCCATGACCAGGAAGTTGGTGGCATAGAGGCGTTGGCCGACCGTGAGGATTTCGGTCAGGGAGATGACCGAGACCAGCGAAGTCAGCTTGACCACTGTGATGTATTCATTGATCAGGGTGGGCAGCGAAATACGGAAAGCCTGGGGGATCACGATCAGGCGTTGCATGCCGAGCACGCCGACACCCAGCGCACGTCCGGCTTCCCTCTGGCCCTTGGCCACGGAAATCAGGCCGCCCCGATGGATCTCCGCCATGTACGCCGCTTCAGTGACCACCAGGGCCAGCAACCCTGCGTAGAAGGGGTTGGACAGAATCGGTCCGCTACCGGGAAACAACTGCGGCAGGTTGTAGACGAACACCACCAGCACCAGCAACGGGATGCTGCGGAAAAACCAGATGTAGACCGCTGCGGGAATGCGCAGCAAGGGCGATTGGGACAGCTTGGCCGTGGCCAGGACAAAACCCAGCAACATGCCGATGAACCAGGCCAGGGCACTGAGCTGGATGACCGTGACGCAGGCATTCCAGAAGTCCGGCAGGGAGAACAGGGAGAAGAAATACGACCAATCGAATTGCATGGGACACCTCGATCTGCCGCCCCCGCGCAGGGGCGGCAGATAACCAGACTACTAGGACAGGTTCTTAGTTGGCGGTCGGTTCTTCCAGGCCGTATTTCTTGAGGATTGCTGCGTATTCTCCGCTCTTTTTCGTTTCCTCGAAGGCCTTTTGCACGGCCTGGTAGGTTGCGTCGTTACCTTTCTTGACGAAGATGCCCAGGGTTTGCTGATAGATCGGGTGCTCGGTGGTGATCACGACCCGGCCATTGGTCTTTTCCGCGATCATCTTGGCAGCACCGGCGATTTCAACTTGGGCCTGGATGTTCTTGGACAGCAGGGCCTGGGTCACTTCGGGCGCCGAAGGGTACTCGCTGACGGTGATGGCGCCCTTGTTGTTCGGCACGCAGTATTCGTCGGACAGCTTCCTGAATTCCTTGACCCAGGTCGTGCCCTGTTCCAGGCCCAGCTTCAGGCCGCACAGGTCTTCAGGTTTTTTCGCGTTGATCTCGCTGCCCTGGGGCACCATGACCGCGGCGCCGGTGTTGGCATACGCAATGGTCTGCGCCTGGGTCTGGCGCTCCGGGGTGATGTACATGCCGGAAATGATCGCGTCGTACTTGCCGGAGTTCAGGCCCAGGATCAGGCTCGGGAACTTGGTGTCGACGAACTCCACCTTGGCGTTCATGTGCTTGGCCAGTGCCGTTGCCAGTTCGGGGTCCGAACCCACCACATTCTTGTCCTTGTCATAGGATTCGAAAGGAGGGTAGGTGATCTCCATGCCGACCTTGAACGTATCTGACGCGGCCATGCTCACCGAGGCACCGAACATGCCGGCTGCCAATACAGCCAGGCACAAGAGGTTCTTTTTATTGTTTTTCATTTTTACTGACTCCGGCGTAGGTAGGGGTTTAGCTGAAAACTTCAGTCAGGACGGTTGCGCCTGATTTTTCAAATGTCCGAAACTGGCGGGCTTGCGTGCCTTGCCTGGCAGTTGAACGTCCCCGTTGGCCACCCTCTGGCGCAGATATTGATAGGTCTGCAGCGCCTGGCCATACATGTGTTCGCCGATCGTGATCTCTTCGTAGTCGTTACCAGCCTGGGCGAAGCCGGGCAGCGGTTTGATCTGGGTGTGGTAGTCACAGGCATAAAACAGCGGGAAGGAATAACGCTCCTCCTTCACGCTGCGCACCCGGTGCGCAGTGGCAACGAATGCGCCTGCCGTCATCACCTCCAGCATGTCGCCGATGTTGACCACAAAGGCATCGGCAATCGGTGGTGCATCGATCCATTGGCCAAGATTGTTCATCACCTCAAGGCCGGGTTTGTCGGCCAGGAGGATGGTGAAGCACTCGTAATCAGTATGGGCGCCAAGACCCGGTGCGTCATGGGCGGCACCGTCGAACGGGTAGTGGATCAGGCGCAGCTTGGACGGCGGACGGGTGACCAGGCTGTCGAAATAGTTTTCTTCCAGGCCCAGGGTCAGGGCGAAGCCGCTGAACAGACGCCGGCCCAGGGCGAAGATCGCTTCATAGTAGGCCTGCACCGACGCCTTGAAACCTGGCAGCTGCGGCCAGTCGTTGGGCCCCAGCAAGGGGGTGTTGGCCAGCACCAGCGGGTCATCGGCCGGGACTTCGAAGCCGACGTCGAAGGCTTCCTTGTGGTCCGGCTTGCCCTTGGAATAGACCTCTTCGCCTTCGGGCACAAAACCCTTGTGGGTTTGCGAGGTGCCGATGTAGTGGCGCATCTTGGTGTCGAGGGGCTGGTCGAAAAAGTCCTTGGCCGCCTTGCGCAGGTTGGCGATCAGTTGCGGGTCGATACCGTGATTGGTGATATAGAGAAACCCGACTTCGCTGGCGGCGCGCCCCAATTGTTCGGCCACGGCCAGGCGGTGTTCCAGTTCAAAGCTGAACAGACCGGCGATGTTGATCACCGGGATGCTGTTGAAGTTGGCTTTGAGTGTGTCAGTGCTGGCGCTGTTGTTTTTATTGTCAGGCATGACGCATCGGCTCCCTAAGGATGGCTTGAGTGGTGGAAACGCTCGAAGTGTTTGCGCTCGGTCTGGCCCATCCACACGTTCAACGACCACAGGTCGGCGACCGGGACATTGGTGAAGGGCAGGTGATGCAGGTAGCCGTCGGCACCGAATTCCGGCGTCAGGGTGCTGACCTGGTAGCCGCGGGCCTGCTGCGAGCGCCAGATGCTTTCCCAGTGCTGCTGATGAAAGGCCAGTTCTTTTGCATATTCGGGCGCCGCCGGGTGCGGAACCTGTGGTCCCTGGTCATAACCGACCCGGGCCTGGATATGGTGAACCCGCTCGATGAACGCGCTCAGGTCGTCGGCCGGATCATTCAACAGTCGCTCGCAGGTCACGACCCAATGGCTGATGTCACTGGTGAACAGCAGATCGGGCAGTTGCCGAATCAACTCCAGGGTCACCCAGGGGTTGAACAGCGAACGCGAGCGATGGGTTTCGAAACTGCAGACCTGACCGTGTTTGCGCGCCAGCTCCAGCGCCTGGCCAAAAAACTCCACCTGTTGCGCCAAGGACCAGCGGTCGTTGCCCGCCAGCACGTTGACGAAGCGCGGGGAGAGTTCAGCAGCCCAGGCGAGCTTCTGGTCGAGGTCATTGAGGTGGACGGCAGGCGTTGCCGACTGATCCGGCAGCACGTCGTAGGCGCTGAAGACGGTGCTGATATAGCCCAGGCGGTTGGCCTGGAGAAAGGCGCCAAACTCAGCCCGTTCGCGGGCGTCCAGTGGCAGGCGCGCTTCCATGCCATCAAAGCCCGCTTGCAGCAACTCCTCGAGCGCCTGAGCCTTGCTGGCGGTGTAACCCCACAGCGTACGGAAAATTTCCAGCTTCATCGGTGATCCTCAAAAATCCCAGGGCCTGCTGCAAAAGCACTTCGACGGCACCAGGCGGCGAAGCGATCAATGGTCGGTGGTGGCAGAGGCCTTTGGATCTGGATCCCTGCGTAACTCGGTCCCACTGAGCGATGCCGAGGCTGGTTCGCTGTGGAGCCGATGTTAGGCACAGGCCGAGTGGCGAAAGAATCCGAAAGTTCAAATGAATACTTCAGACTTTCCTCAACCAATAGCTGGCTATTTATCACGCTGGCAAGGAGGGAATTTGTGGGTGGATACGTGTCTGCGTTGGTTGTTGGCGCGGGGTGCCTTTACTACGACATCATTTTGAAGACTGCCAAGCGACATCGGGCTGCGCGATGGCATCGACTCGATTTTCCGATTTGTTGCAAATTTTTCTGGCAGTTGTGGCGATTTTTAAGCTTGCTGAAACGTTTCATCAAGTCTATAAAATTGGCACAACTCCAAGAAAGGCTGCTGCCATGACCCCGCTCAAACTCTTTGTTGCCCTCAGCGCACTGTCCGCTGCCTCCCACGCCATGGCCTGGGACTATGTTCTGCTCGACACCGACAAAGCCGCCCAGAACTGGCAGATCACCAGCCAGCAACTTGGCATAACAACCGACAAACCCTTCAGCGTTACCCTGCGCACCTTGCACGGCGGTCGGCAGGAGGGTGTCAGCATCGTCGACATCGATAACGGCACGATGAAACTTTCGGTAGTGCCGACTCGCGGAATGAACGTCTTGCAGGCCTCGATCGGCAATGTGCGCATGGGCTGGGATTCGCCGGTCAAGGAAGTGGTCAATCCGTCCTTCATCGAACTCAATGGCCGAGGTGGTCTGGGCTGGTTGGAAGGTTTCAATGAACTGGTCACCCGCTGCGGATACGAATGGGTCGGCCACCCGGGCGTCGACAATGGCGAACTGCTGACCCTGCACGGTCGGGCCGCCAACATTCCGGCGAACAAAGTCACCCTGCACATCGATGAAAAACCACCGTACGCCATCACCCTGCGCGGCGAACTGAAAGAGCAGGCGTTCAAGAAGGTCGACTTCTCCGTCGCGACCGAACTGGTCACCGAACCTGGCAGCGTAGTGTTCGCCCTCAACGACACCCTGACCAACAACGGCGACTATCCGAAGGAATACCAGGCGCTGTACCACAGCAACTTCAGTACTCCGTTCCTGGAGCAGGGCGCTCGTTTCGCCGCGCCGGTGAAACAGGTGTCGCCGTTCAACGACAAGGCCAAGGGCGATCTGCCCGACTGGCAAACCTACCGCGCACCGACCAAGGACTACGACGAAACGGTTTACAACGTGGTGCCGTATGCCGATGCCAAGGGCGATACGTTGACCGTGTTGCATAACAAGGCCGGCAGCCTGGGCGTTTCGGTCGGCTTCAACACTCAGACACTGCCCGTGTTTTCCCTGTGGAAAAACACCGATACCCAAGGCCAGGGCTATGTCACGGGGCTGGAACCGGGGACAAGTTTTTCCTACAACCGCCGTTATCAACGGCCGCTGAACCTGGTACCGACAATTGGGCCGAAGGAACACAAGCAGTTCCGCATCAGCTATAGCTTGTTGGCGGATAAGGTGGCTGTGGACAAGGCCTTGAAGCAGGTGAGCGAGATTCAGGGCGGGCGGGAGACTGAGGTGCGGCAGACGCCGTTGGTTGATCTGACCAAGGGGTGACACCGGCTAGCGCATTGCGACTCGCTGATCGCACCCGCCTGTTGCTGTTTGCCAGCTCTCGACTCATGGCTGTCAATCACCCAAGGCGCTAGCTCAACCCATGCGTCAGTGCTGATTTTTTTTGAACTCGGGCTGAAAGCACTTATCCAAAAAATATGTGGGAATGTTTCCCACGCAACGATGCCAACTGGCTCTGAGGGAGCGTGCGGATACCGCAGTAGCTCGTCAATGTTGCAGATTGATGGCCGTGCCGGTTGGCAGGCTGCTCCAATGGGCGGCCGGGAACTCACTGGACATTGCGTTCGATACGGAGATGAGTTCGCAACTCCATGCGGAGGTGCATCATGCTGCTCAAGAAATGTTTATTGGCTCTGGCAATCGGTGGCGTCCTGTCGGCATCGACTGTCCTGGTGCCCGATTACATCGGTAGTTTCTCCAGCGTGTATGCCAAGGATGGCGGCAGCGGTGGAGGCGGTGGAGGCGGTGGTGGTCACGGTGGCGGTGACGGCGGCGGCCACGGTGGTGGTGACGGCGGTCACGGTGCCGGCGGCCATGGTGGAGAGGGTGCCGATCATGGTGCTGCAGGCCATGACGGTGACGGTCATGGAGGTCCGGGACGCGGCGACGCTGACCATGGTGGTGTAGCCGGGAACAAAGGCCCGGGCAATGCCCATGACAACGACGCGGACGACGCGGACGACGCGGACAACGATGCCGCGGATGCGGCCAGGGACGCTGCAAGGGCTGATGCCAATGCCGCCCGGGATGCGGCAAAAGCAACTGCAGATGCCGCCCGGGACGCCGCCAGGGCTGAAGCAGATGCCGCCCGGGATGCCGCAAAAGCGGCTGGCGTAGCGGACGATGACGCAGACGCAGCCAGAGACGCTGCCCGTGCCGCTGCAGATGCCGCTCGGGACGCGGCCAAGGCCGACGCAGATGCCGCCAGGGATGCTGCCCGGGCTACCGCGGATGCCGCTCGGGACGCCGCCAAAGCCGACGCGAAGGCAGCCAGAGAGGCCGCCAAAGTTGAGGCGAAGGACGCCAGAGCGGATGTGGCGGATGCTCCGGACGAAGCGGATTTCGACGCGGTTGAGGTAGAGAACTGAGCCTGCACGTTCGGCAAGGAACACAGCAGGCATACCGTAGAAATCGTCCCGGGAGCTTGAGGGACGTATCGGCAAAGAGTCGCAAGCCCTGGAACGTCATGGGGTTTGCGACTTTTTTTCGGCTATTGAGCCAAGCATTTCTACAGTCAGATCGAGCGCTGATTCACGCGCTGAGTCAGCGCTTGCGCGGACTCTTTGCGTTCCGAGTAGCGGTCAACCAGATCGGGGCGATCCCGTAGCAGCAGGGTGAATTTCACGAGTTCCTCCATGACGTCTACGACCCTGTCGTACAGCGATGAGGGTTTCATGCGATTGGCGTCGTCAAACTCCAGAAAAGCCTTTGGCACGGAAGATTGATTGGGGATGGTGAACATGCGCATCCAGCGTCCCAACACACGAAGCTGATTCACCACATTGAAGGACTGGGAGCCGCCGCAGACTTGCATGACTGCGAGGGTTTTACCCTGGGTTGGGCGAATGGCCCCCAACGCCAACGGCACCCAGTCGATTTGCGCCTTGAACACTGCAGACATCGAGCCGTGGCGCTCTGGCGAACACCAGACCTGTCCTTCAGACCACTGCATCAGTTCGAGCAGTTCCTGGACTTTCGGGTGATCGGAGGGCGCGTCGTCCGGCAGCGGCAGGCCGGATGGATTGAAGATCCGCGTCTCGGCGCCGAAGTGTTCGAGCAACCGGGCTGCCTCCTCGACCAGCAGGCGACTGAACGACCGCGCACGAGTCGAGCCGTATAACAACAGGATGCGCGGCTTGTGCTGGTCGTTGCGTCCATGGGCGATGGGTTGGGTCAGTGCCGTGTCGAGATTGGGCAAGGAATGGGTCATAAGGGCTCCGGTCAAAGCGTGCCGATGCGTTCGAGTTCGCGCTTCAATGCATCGCGGTCAAGTTGTGCAAAAGGCAGTTCGAGGAATGCCCGGCAACGCCTTTCGATACGCGCCAGGGTTGAGTGGAACGCCGCCGCTATCCGTGCCTCATCGCCCTTTATGTCCGAGGGGTCTTCCAGGCCCCAATGGGCTTTCAGTGCCGGTCCGAAGTACACCGGGCACGCCTCGCCGGCAGCCTTGTCGCAGACCGTGATGACGATGTCCGGCGGGTTGGCTTCGAAAGCCTCGTTGCCTTTGCTGCTCAAGCCGTCGATGGCAATGCCGGCCTCTTGCAAGGTGCTCAGGCTGCGGGGCAGCACCTGTCCCTTGGGGAAACTGCCGGCGCTGATCGCCTCGAAGCCCTCTGGCGCGAGATGGTTGAACATGGCTTCGGACAGGATGCTGCGACAGCTGTTGGCGGTACACATAAACAGAACGCGCATGGTGACTCCTCTTTGCGGTCGCACAGGGCTAGACGCTCAGGCGCAAGGCCAGGGCAGACAAGGTGATAAGCAGGATCGGCAGCGTCAGGATCACGCCGATCCTGAAGTAGTAACCCCAGGTGATGCGGATGCCCTTGCGCTCCAGAACATGCAGCCAGAGCAGGGTGGCGAGGCTGCCGATGGGGGTGATCTTGGGGCCCAGGTCAGAGCCGATGACGTTGGCGTAGATCATGGCTTCACGCACCACGCCTGTGGCGTCACTGGCTTGAATCGACAGTGCGCCCACCAGCACCGTGGGCATGTTGTTCATGCCCGATGACAGCAAGGCCGTGAGCAGGCCGGTGCCCAGCGCGGCGCCCCAGACGCCGAACTCGGCCATGCGGTTCAGGGCCATGGTCATGTAGGTGGTCAGTCCGGCGTTTTTCAGCCCGTACACCACCAGGTACATGCCGAGGGAAAAGATCACGACCTGCCAGGGCGCTTCACGCAGCACCCGGCGGGTGGAGATCACATGCCCGCGCGCCGCCACGGCGAACAGCAGCGCGGCACAGACGGCTGCGATGGCGCTGACCGGAATGCCCAGGGGTTCCAGGGCAAACAGCCCGACCAACAACAGGGCCAGAACGATCCAGCCGACGCGGAAGGTCAGGGGATCACGCACGGCGCGTCGCGGATCCATCACGTCATCGAGCGCGTAGTGCCGGGGAATGTCACGGCGGAAAAACCGGTACAGCACCACGAGGGTGGTCGCCACGGCAACCAGATTGACCGGCACCATGATGGCGGCGTATTCGCTGAACCCCAGGTCGAAGTAGTCCGCCGAAACGATGTTGACGAGGTTGGACACCACCAGGGGCAAGCTCGCCGTGTCGGCGATAAAGCCGGCCGCCATGACGAACGCCAGGGTGGACGCTGGCGAAAAACGCAATGCGAGCAGGATTGAAACAACGATGGGGGTCAGGATCAGGGCGGCGCCGTCGTTGGCAAACAGCGCGGAGACGCCGGCCCCCAGCAGTATCGTGAAGACGAACAGGCGTCGCCCGTCACCCTTGGCCCAGCGTGCCACATGCAAGGCGGCCCACTGGAAGAACCCGGCCTCATCGAGCAACAGGCTGATGATGATCAGCGAGATGAAGGTCGCGGTGGCGTTCCAGACAATGGCCCACACCAGCGGAATATCGTGCAGCGTCACGACGCCTGCCAGCAGGGCCAGAACGGCGCCCAGGGCGGCGCTCCAACCGACGCCCAGGCCCTTGGGTTGCCAGATGACCAACACCATGGTGAGCAGGAAAATGGAAAACGCAGTCAGCATGTGGATTCTCGACGGTTGAAGGGTCAGCAGCAGGCGGCAGTGTTGAGAGGGCGGTCGCCCATGGCGTTCAGGCGGGTGCTGTTGTCCTCGAGCCAGTCGGCGTTCGCAACCAGCGTGGTCTGCAGAACATCACGCACCCACGCGGGCAGATCGGGGTTGAGCCGGTAATACACCCATTGCCCCTGGCGGCGGTCGAGAAGCAGGCCGCATCCGCGCAGTTGGGCAAGATGGCGGGAAATTTTTGGCTGGCTATCGTCCAGGGCACAGACCAGCTCACACACGCATAACTCGCCTTCACGGGCGATGAGTAAAGTGGCCCGGGCGCGGGTTTCGTCAGACAGGCATTTGAATACGGTGGCAGGGTTGAGCATTGGCGTGGCTCTGTACATATGGTTATTCGAATATACGTTTATCCATATGTTGTAGGCAAGTCGCTCGTACTCGAAAAGGGCAAGGTTGTTCAGGTATGCGATAGACTTGCGCTGTTTCGACACAAGGCAAAGGAGATGCAGTGCATGGAATCGTTTAACGTTCGCGAGCTGAAAATCACTGACGCTGAAGCTTTACTGGCGTTCGAAATCCGCAACCGTGAATGGTTCGAATCGCATATCGATGCGCGCGACCCTTCGTTTTACTCGTTGCGCGGTGTCGTCGATCATATCGACAGCTATCTGTCGGGTTTGGCCAGCGGCGCCTGGCACCCGTTTGTCATCGAGGACTCAAGCCAGACAATCGTTGGTCGAGCCAATCTGAAAAGCATCGACCTGGCGATGGGGTCTGCCGAAGTGGGCTATCGAATCGATCAGCGCGCGTGCGGGCAGGGGCTGGCAACTCTGGCGCTGAGGCATCTGATCCAGCAGGCACGGGTGCGCTGGGGACTTGCGCAACTGGTGGCCTATGCCTACAAGGAAAACCTGGGCTCCAGAAAGGTACTGGACCGGTGCGGGTTCAAGCTTGAGCAACCTTGCCGTGACGACAGTACGGGCAGGGAAGAGCGATTCGTCCTTTCGTTTCAATAGTTCTGCAAGCCCGCAGCAGGTTGCTGCGGGCTACTCCTGATCTGCCGCCACCTCTTGCCAGCTGTCATCCGGATCAAAGCGCTTCATCGCCAGCGCCAGTTTTTCACCTTCGGGCCCCAGGTCTTTTTCGAACACCTGGCCTTCGTGGCTGATCATGAAGCTCATCACCCCGGTGTCGTTGTATTTCGCCGGCCAGGCGATCAGGGCAAAGCCGCGGCTCATCTTGTCACCGATGAGGTAACTGTAGGCACCACCCGGTGCCGACGGCCCCTGGCCATGAAGGATGCGGAAGCGGTAGCCATGCCATTCTTCGTCGGCAATGGCTTTGCCGAACGAAGGCCCCAGCGGGCTGATCTGGCCGCTATCGTCCGGTGCCCAATAGAGTCCGTCGTGCTTGCCGGGGGTGCTGAAGATTTTCTGCGCATACTCGAGTGCGCCATCACCGTCCCGATCGACTGACGCATAGTCCATCTGGGCGTCGTGATAGGCCAGCACCGATTGCACCGCGTCGAGTTCATTGCGGCCGATCTGGCGTGCGTGGATCTCGGCACTGCCGGCCTTCATGTCGAAGCGCCAGCCGCTCGCCACTTTGACCAAGGGGATCGGCAGTGTCCAGTTCTCGGGGCCGACCGCCAGGATGCCCTTGTTGTCACCGCTTTTTTCAATGTGGTGTTGCTCGCGGTACTGCTGCAAAAACGCATCGACGTCTTTGCGCTGCACGCCTTCACGCGGGATGTAGTTGTGCCAGTCACTGCCGAGCAGTTCCGTCAGGCGTGCCTGGTCGGCGTGTTCCGTGCCCAGTGCCTGGACCAAGGCTTCTGCAGCCTTTTCCGGGGTTGGAAAGGCCTGCTGCGCCGTCGCCATGCACGACCACAACAAGCCGGCAGCTACCGCAAGGACAGGAGGCAGCAAGCCCATGAGTCCTTTCACTCGAGGATGGTTTTTCAACGACGGCCCCCCCTTTGACGCGCTGGTGGATTGGACGGCCGACTGACCTGGTGACCGGCCGAACGGGCGGCACTGGGGCGATGGGCGGATGCCTGGCTGGCCCGGCCACGATTGGCCTGGACGTTGGCCTGGGACGGTGAGCGTGCGCCGGCGAAGGCATTGTTGCGGGCACTGCCGGCACTGGCGGCCGGCCGTTTGTTCGGCGCACCTTCTCTGCGCTGATTCAACTGGGCGGTCTGGTTTCTGGGTTCCTGGCGGGCCTGGTTCCTCGGCTGCTGATTTTCCCGGGTATTTCTGGCGGTACCCTGGCCTCTGTCAGCCGTCTTGGGCCTGTCCGCACCGCCCTGCAACCGATTGCCGTCCGCCGCTGCGGACTGGAGTTTGCGCGTTTGATCACGGGCTTCGCGGTTGCTGGTGGCGGGTCGTTCGATACCGTGCTTGTCCATTGAACTGCGGGCATTTTCACGGGCCTGGGCGCGCTGGGCAGTGTCCCCGCGATAGGCTTCACGCTGACTGGCACCGTTGAGTTGGCGGCCGTACTGCGCGCGGCTCGCGTTGTCTCGATAGGGCACGCCATTGCGGTGCACCGGGTTGTGCTGCCATTTGTTGTTGGTGATCCGGTTGTTGCCGTTGATGTTGTTGTAGCGATTGACGTCGATGTCGACGTCGTTATTGCCCCAGTCACATTCACCCCACAACGATCCAACGATCGCCACACCGGCGCCAAACGCGAGTCCGGCCATCAGGGCCTGACCCGGGTAATAGGCCGGTGGCGGTGGATAGTACGCCGGCGGCGACGCCGGGTAGGGCCAGGTGCCGTAGGTGGTTGTCGGGTTATACGTGGGGACGTACACCACCTGCGGATCGGCGGGCTGAATGATGATGGTGGAGCTGCTGGCCGGCGCCGGTTCCGCAGCAGGCGCTGGCGCTGGAGCCGGTGCCGCATTCGTGGTTGCAGGTGCTGGCGCCGCGACATTCTGGATCGTCACGTTCTGATACTGGTTGCTTTGCAGATTGCCGGCCGCCTGTGCCTGGCGACGCAAGCGTTGCGCGCTTTCCATGACATCGTCGGGCTGCGCCAGGAAGGCATCACCCAGGCGTTGCACCCAGACGGGATCCTGTCCCAGCGTTGCCAGAACCTGCGGGAAGGCGACCAGTGCCTGCACGCTCGGGTCCCAGGGCTGGTTCGCAACCTGTTTGACCGCGTCGTCACCCTTGGCGTCCGGGTGCGCTTTGGACCAGCTGACGGCCTCGCCGACTTCCCCGGGGTAGGTGGTGGCCATCAGCACCTGCGCAAACAGAGGGTCCGGGTAAAGCGCAATGGGCGCCAGCATCTGATCCAGCTGTTCCTGGTTAAACACCGGATCCTTGGTCGCCGGGACGACAGGCGCCGCATCGGCCGCGCTTGCCGGTGCGGGGGCTGCGGCGGGTGCCGGAATCGGGGCGGGTGCGGCAGCGGTCTCATTCGCACCCAGTGCCAGGCTGGAAGATCCGCTCAACAACAATACGGCCGACAACGCGTAAAGAAATGGAATGTGCATTGCACCCCCCATGTGGTCAGGCAGGCTTGAAATGAGTGGATCAATCCCTGGCAGGTGAGAGCCGACCCTGCAAGCCACAGAGCTGCGCCTCGACACCGCTTCCTAATGGTAGCAGCTCATTTGAAGGACCCCGGCTGGCTTTGAAACGCTGTGATCCAGGTCCTGATTCCGATCAGTGTGCGCTGGCATCGCTTTCGTGTTCTTCGGCAAATGCCATGAACACGTCCAGGTCCAGCACATCCAGCCTGATCCGGGAAATGAACGCCGAGAAGGCCAGGTTCGCCGCCAGCAGACGCAGATCAGAGGCCCAGGCCGGAAGGTAGGACGGTCCCTTGAGCCAGCCGGATTCGAACAGTGGCGCCAGGCGCACGGTATCCGCCAGGCTGAGGCGCCCTGCAAACAAATGCCCGATCAGTTCCGGCCGGTTATCGCGGATTGCAATGCGCAGCAGGGTGTGGACGCCGAGCAGCCCGGTCAGGTAAGCGGCATCCTTGGTAAACGCTGAGCCACCCCGCAGATCGGCACCGCGGAACACCCGTTGGGTTGAGCGGAAGGATTCCTCTTGCGTCTGCCCGGCCGCCAGAAAACCTTCGAAGACCTGGATGAAGTCGGCGCCCTCCAGCGCCTGCTGGACGGCCAGCACGCGCAGGGCCAGGCGCCGCAGGCGGTTGATGTCCATGCTGCCGGTGAACAGTTCGGCCAGGGTGGCAATGCCCTCCTGGGTCTGGGTTGTGCGGGGCGCTCCCAGGCCCAGGCTTGTGAGGTTGGGCTGTCGCGCGCCGTTCTGTGCGGTGGCGACATGCACGAAGGCCTCGTGTTGCAACAGCTGGTGCTTGTCCAGCTCCGTGAACAGCGCACTGGCCCGCAGGCGAATGCGGCTCGATCCGGCGATGGCCTTGGCGGCCAGGTTCGGATCGAGCACGACCGTGATCTGTCCGGCGCCGAAGAAACGGTCCAGTTCCGGTTGAATCCAGGCGGCGAACACCTTGGCCGGGATCTCGGCGGGGCTGGGTGGAATGCGTGCACCCCCCAACAGGGCGTCGGTGGTCTGGAGGAAGAATCGGGCTGCGTCGAGCATGCTCAGCTGCAGGCGCGAATAATAGAAGTCCGGACGCCGGTACAGCGCTGACGAGTATTGGGTAAAGGCGGGAGTCCCGATGGCCCCCAGCATGTGCCCGGCCGTGGCATAGCTACGGGCGGTCAGGGCCAGGAAATTCCCGGCCGGATGCCCTACATCGCAATGGCTGATAAAGGTTTCCAGGGCGGCGATGTCAGCGCTGTGGTCGCGGGGTTGCAACTTGACATCGGGCAGCGTGGCACGTCCGCTGCGCCATTTCGCCAGGAAGTCCTCCTCGACGCCATCGGGCCAGGACAGCGCATCGAGCACGCGGATCTTGCGGGTCAGGCCGGGCAGGGCGGCATCGAGTTCGGACAGGGCAGCGGCACTCATGGATAGCTCCTTGAGGGACGAGGTGGGGTTACAAAAAGCTTAGTCGTCGCGGGCGGTGGCGTGTTGAGCCGGGATTACTCCATCACCGGTGCCGGTTCTTCATGTGCCTGGGCTTTTGGGGTCTTGATGATCAGCAACAACGGCATGACCGCCAGTGACAACAGCATCAGCAGCTTGAAGTCGTTCACGTAGGCGATCCAGCTGGCTTGCACATTGACCATCGCGTCCAGGGCGGCGCGGCCGGAGGCGGCCATCGGGTCCAGGTAGTTCTTGATCGACCCTGCATCGAAGGCGCGGTTGAAAGGCGTGACGTAGGCGCCGATCTGCTCGTGGTTGGCCTGGATGTTCTGGGTCAGCAGCACGGTGACGATGGAGATCCCGACACTGGACCCGACGTTGCGCGACAGGCTGTAAAGCCCGGTGCCTTCGGCGCGCAAGGAGGCGGGCAGGGTCGCGAAGGCAACCGTGGTCAATGGCACGAACAGCATGCCCAGGCTGGTGCCCTGGATGAAGCCGACCCAGATCACGGTTTGCATCGACACATCCGGTGTCCAGCCGGTCATCAGCCCCATCGACAGGGCGGACAAGCCCAGGCCAATCAGCAGTAACAGGCGGGTATCGACTTTGCCCAACAGGCGGCCGGCGAGGAACATGGTCAGCATCGTGCCCAGGCCACGGGGGCCCATCACCATGCCGGCGGTCAGCACTGGATAGCCCATCAGGGTTTGCAGGTAAGGGGTCATCAGCGCCAGTGAAGCCAGGTAGGTGATGCCGACGATAAAAATAAACACGACGCTGATCGAAAAGTTGCGGTCCTTGAACAGCTTCGGGCTGATGAAGGGCGTGTCGGTGGTGAAGGTGTGGACCAGAAATACATACAGGGCGACAGCGGCCACTATGGCTTCGACGAGGATTTCACCGGAAGCGAACCAGCCCAGTTGTTCGCCCCGGTCGAGAAACAGTTGCAGGGCCATGATCGCCACGCTCAGCGAACCGAAGCCGAGCCAGTCCAGGCGGCTCGAGGTGTCGGTGGTGGTTTCGCTGACGTAATAGACGATGCCGGCCAGCGCGAGCATACCGATGGGCAAATTGATGAAGAACACCCAGCGCCAACTGAAGTTTTCCGTCAGCCAGCCGCCGAGCATCGGCCCCAGCACCGGACCGACCATCACCGACACGCCGAACAGCGCCATGGCTGAACCGCGTTCCTTGAGGCTGTAGATGTCCAGCAGAATGCCTTGGGACAGCGGCACCAGCGCCGCGCCCGCCAGGCCCTGCAGCAGTCGGGCGAGGATGATTTCTTCCAGCGATTGCGCCAGGCCGCACAGGATCGACGAGATCACGAAACCGACAATCGCCCACAACAGCACGCGTTTGCGCCCGAAGCGCCGGGCCAGGAAGGCCGACGGCGGGGTCATGATTGCCGCGGCGACGATGTAGGACGTCAGCACCCAGTTGATCTGGTCCGAACTGGCCGAGATGCTGCCTTGCATGTAGGGCAGGGCGACGTTGGCGATGGTGGTGTCGAGCGCTTGCATGATCACCGCCAGCACGACGCAGGCGGTGATCATCGCGCGATGGGCCACCGGTTCGATCGGCGCCGGGTTATTCATGAGCCAGGGCCGGGGCCTTGCTTGCCAGCAGCCCCGAGAACAGGTGCGGCAGGCCACGGGCCGAGCCGGTGTCGATCTCGGCCTGCACACTCATGCCGGTGCGCAGCGGCGGTTTTTCCCCGGCATCATTGATGCTGATGCGCACGGGAATCCGTTGCACGACCTTGACCCAGTTGCCCGTGGTGTTTTGCGCGGGCAGCAGCGAAAAGCTTGAACCCGACGCCGGGCTGATGCTGTCGACGGTGCCGTGCCACTGCACGCCGGGGTAGCTGTCGACGCTGATCTGGACGGGCTGACCGGGTTTCATGTGGGTCAGCTCGGTTTCCTTGGGGGACGCAGCGACCCACAGGTGATCGGCCGACACCAGGCTGATGCCCGACTGGGGTGGCTGCAGGTAGGAGCCGACCTGCAGCGAATCGACGTTGGTCACGACACCGTCGAACGAAGCCCTGACCACCGAGTTGTCCAGGTTGCGCCGGGCTTCGTCGACGGCGGCCTGGGCGATCAGATACGTGGACTGTTGCTCGACGGGGGTGTCGATGGTTCCGCCCAGTTGCGCAAGCACCATTTGCGCCGTGGCCCTGGCCACTGTGATTTTCTGCCGGGTGCTGTCCAGCGCGTGCTTGGCATCGTCGTAGTTGGTTCTGGACACCGCAGAGACGCTGAGCAGGGTTTGCTGGCGCTGGAAGCTGGCCTGGTAGTAGGCGAGGTCGATTTGCGCCTGGTCGATCTCGGCCTGGGCTTGCCTGTAATTGGCCTGGAGATTGAGGATCTGATTGCGCACGTTGTTCAACTGGGCCCTGGCACTGGCCAGCGCAATCTCAAAGGGCTCGGGCTTCAGGGTGAACAGGACCTGACCCTTGACGACTCGCTGGTTGTCCTTCACATCCACCGAGGCGACCAGCCCCGAGACATCGGTGGAGACGCCGACATGATCGGCCTGTATGTAGGCGTTGTCGGTGGAAATGACCTGCCCGCCGGTGACATACAGGTAACCGCCGACCACCAGCGCGATGGGCAACAAGGCAAAGAGCGTGGTGCGCACGAGCTGGCGTCTCTCAATCATGACGATGACTCCGGCTCTTCGACGGGAAGACTGCAGGCCTCGATCAGATTCGACCTCATCCGCTTCATCATCTGCAGCAGCAGTTGTTCCTCCTCGGCAGAGAATCCGCGGGTGGCTTCCTGGCGAGTCGTTCGGCCCATGTCGCGCATGAGCTCCAGAAGCGGGTGAGCCTGTTCCGTCAGAAACAGCAGGGACAGGCGCCGGTCCGTGGGGTGACGACGTCGCTCGACCAAACCGCGCTCGGCCATCTTGTCCAGCAGGCGCACGAGGGTGATCGACTCCAGTTCCAGCAGGTCCGCGAGCCCCTTCTGATGGATGCCTTCATGGGTCGACAACATGGCCAACACTTGCCACTGCGAGCGAGTGAGGCCGACATGCCGCGCGCGTTGCTCGAACCGCTTGCGCATCAGCCGGGCGCTGTCATGCAGGGCAAAACCAAGGGTCAATATGTCGGTCATGGTGAAATCTGCTGCGGAGGAGTTAGCTCATCATAGTTGAGCTTGTAATTAGTCAGCTATCTATATTTGCCGAATAATCAAGGTGAATCGATTCCGTGAACAACCAGCAACCCCTGTAGGAGCTGGCTTGCCAGCGATGGCGTTTACATATTCAACAGAAATGTTGAACGGCATATCGCTATCGCTGGCAAGCCAGCTCCTACAAGGTCCGTGTAGAGGTACGCCTCAGAGCAGGCTCCACGACACCCCGACGTACATCGCCATGCCCTCGCCGGGGGTGGAGCGTGCCGCGTCCAGCCCTTTGTCGTCGTAGCCCGGCGTGACCGTGGCGGCATAGTGCTTGTCGGTCAGGTTGCGCAGGTCCAGCCAGGTCTGCCAGTCGCCCTTGGGGGCGTTGTAGCCCAGGGTCGCGCCAAATAGGGCGTAGGGATCGGCGTAGTAGCTGTTGGCGTAATCGACCGCCACCTTGGACACCCATTGCGTGTTGACCGCGGCGAAAAAGCCTTGTGGCCAGTCGTAGCGCAGTTCGCCCTGGTAATAGTGCATCGGCAGGCCGGGCAGGCGGTTGTCGCCGAAGCGGTCATCGTCGCGGTAGTGGAAGTCACTGAAGGTATAGCTCTGGCGCAGGCTCAACTGGCCGCCATCGCCCGGCGACCAGAGCGGGCTCAGCAGGCTGGCTTCGACGCCCTGGTGCACGGTGGGGCTGGCGTTGAGCTCGTACGGCGTGGTGGCGTTGGCGTCCGGCAACACCGAGAGCAATTCGTGGTGCACCTGGGCGTAGTACCAGGCCAGGCTCCACTGGCCCAGGGTACTGTCACCGCGACCACCGATTTCCAGGGTGGTGGCGGTCTGGTTTTGCAGCTTGACCGGATCGCGCTGGGCGCCTGTGGCGGGGCCGCTGCCGGCGGGAAAGCGAATGTTGGAGCTATAGATCAGCGACCAGGGGTGCGGCGCCTCGACCGAGCGACTGAGATTGCCGAACAGTTGCAGGTCAGGTGTCAGCTGGTAGCGCAAGCCCACACGCGGGGCATAGTCCCAGTCGTGCAGGCTGGTCTTGCCGCCTTCCTGCGGATAGGTGACGTCGCTTTCACGGCGGGTGTAAATGGCGGCCAGGCCGGTGGTCAGCCACAGGTCGTCGGCGATCTCCAGGTCGTTGCCGACATGCAGGACCGTGTCCGAGCCCTGGTAGGTGAAGTTGCGCATCAGCGTGCCCGGTGCGTAACCGGCGGTGTTGCCGGTGGGGATGCGCACGAACTCGCTTGCGCCTGAGTTGGGCAGGTGTTTGGTCATCCGCAGGCCCAGGGTGCTCTGGCTTTGCAGGCCCCAGAGGGTGTCGCGGCGCTTGTAGTCGAACGTGCCGCTGACGTCCGTGTACGCCACCTTCAGGCGGTTGGGCCCCTCACGCAAGTCCATGGGGTAGTCGTGGTAGACAAGGCCGCTCTGGATGCTCGAATCGTCATCGAGGTACCAGGTGGTCTTGTTGCCGATAAAGGTACTGCCCGGCTCGTCGCGGCGGTCGTCCCGCGCTACGTAGGCGGGGTTGGCCGCCCGTGGATCGTGCTCGATGGAGTGCTTGGTCACGCGTCCCGCGAGGTCGTTGTCGGTCTGGCGGTGGCGCAGGTAGAAGCGCGTTTCCAGGTTCGGGTTGAAGCGATAACCGAAGTTGGCGATGACGCCCTGGCTCTCGCTGGCCGTGTGGTCCTGGTAGCCGTCGGCGTTTGCGTCGGTCAGGGCCATGTAGTAATCGAAGTCACCCAGCACTTGTCCGGAGCTGACCTGACGCTGCTGATAACCGTGACTGCCCGTTGCGTAGCGTACCTGTAACTTAGGCGCGTTGTAGCCGGTATGGCTGACATAATCGATGGCCCCACCCAAGGCCAGGGCACCGCGGTCGAAACCGTTGGCGCCGCGCAGTACCTCCACATGGTCGAGCCATAGCGGTTCCAACAGTTCATAGGGCGTGCCGCCAGGGCCGGTCAGCGGCAGACCGTCGAGCATGGTGTACAGCCCCGAGGCATGGGCACCCGGCGCACGGTTGATGCCCGATCCGCGGATCGAGATCTTCACCCCCTCATTGCCCGCCGACTGGGCATAGATCCCGGGCTGATAAGCCAGCACATCCTGGTTACTCGCCACGCGGCCCTGCAGCGGACGGCGCATGTCGACCACATTGGTACCGCCGGGTACCTGGGCCAGCCGGGCCCTGGCGTCCTCGATCCCCTGGTCTTCGTCACTCTGGTCCTCGGCCCCGATCAGCACTTGCCCCAGTTCAAGGCCCTGAGCCTCGGTCATGGCCGGACAAACAAGGGCCAGGCCCAGCAGCGCGGCGGGCAAGGAATTAGGCGAGGGCATTGGGGAAACTCCAGACGTACGGGGAACGGGCAATGAACAGTGCGACGCAAGAATGAACGAAGGGAGCACATGGCAATCTGGTTTTTTGCCCACCGGATATTTCCAGTGGGGAACCAGGTGAACCGGCGACGATGTTGATGGCGTTCCTGCGCGAGGAGCGATCCCGACAGGGTTGAATCATCCAGCACCGAGAAAAGCGCCGTGCTCGGATGCCGCCTCGGCGATGGCCAGGGATAGAATCGCTGCGCTCAGCAGGTCCTGGCGTTTGCTTTCGCTGGCACCACGAGATTGCCAGGTGAAGTGCCGTGCACTGGAGCGGGCTGCGCGAGCCAAACGTAGCGGATCAATGTCGGTGAGTCGGCGCAGGAGGACTGCCACGGGCCGGCGTGCCGGGTGAAAGCCTTCGGCCAACTGATGCAGCGCGATCACGGCGTCGCCAATCGTCCAGGCACCCAGGAGTCCGCGCAGCTCACGTCCAGCCTGGGTGTCGAAGTGGCGGCCGACGGCCGTCAGTTGATGACCCAGACGGTCTGCGGTGCGGGTCAGCCATTCGCCGCCAGTCCATCTGCCCGGATGATGGCCAATGCGCCGCAGATCCCTGCGGACAGCGCGATGCAGGCGGTATCGCGCTGCACGGGGGCTGGCGGGAAAGACCAGGGCGAAAATCAACGTACCGCACGCCATGCCCAGCAGCAGAATCAGCACGCCATTGAAGAAGTTGGCCGCGTCGATCATCTGCGAGTTGTTTTGCGGAGAAATCAGGTTCCAGAAAAAAATCGCGAAACTGGCCCCCGGTGCGGCGGTGCGTGGATGACGCATCGCCAGGCCGGCGGCACACATGAATCCTCCAGTGATGAGCGCCAGCATGGCAAAGTCCGATACAGCCGGCAGCAGCACGAAATTGCACAGAGCCGCCGCGATGGCCGCGCAAGCCGCACCCAACATGAACCCGATGCCGCCCGCCACGGGGTTCGCCCGGGTGGCAAACAGTGCGCACACCACACCCACGATGGTCACGAAGCCAGGGCCCGACGACCAGCCAGTCACCATGCAGAACGACGCTGCCGCGAGCACGGCAAGGAAGGTTCGTACACCATTGTGTACAGCGGCGACCGGGTCGATGTGAAAAGCCAGTGGCAACGCCGGCGCCTGCTCATGATCGAGCGAGTCCAGTTGCACCAATGCCTGGTGCAGCGATTCAAGCAGCACTCGCAGTTGATCGAGCAGGATGAGCCGGGGAGAGGGCAAGGCTCCAACGGTGAGCGCTTCTTGCGAGCAAGCGGTTTTTACACGTTCGTTCAGTGAAGCGACTGCCAGGTGCCTGGCTGATGGATTGGTGGCAACAGCTTCCAGCAACGCCTGTGTTTCACTCATCAGTTCGAGTGCGCCAGCCGGTGGTGTTTTTGACTGCCGGGCCGCCACCAATAGCGCAAGCGTCGCTGTGGCGCAGGCTTGAAAGTGACCCAGTCTGCATTTCATGACTGTCGAGCCCGCCGCCGCGTATTCCAACGCTGTATGCAGATTAACCGCCTTGGCCATGAGCGGGTGCAGTGCAACGTCGTTGGCGTCGCCCTTGAGTGTCGCCGCGCAGATCGCCGCTGCTTGTCGGACGTAACCGTCTAGCTGTCGACGGGCATCGTTGAGTGGATTGCCAGGAGCGAAGATCGCGGCCAACACGGCTTCGACGATGATGCCCAGGAAAATGTAAGTGATCCTCGCAATGGCAATATCGAAGACATGTTCGGGCGCAGCCACGGCATCCATGACGATGATCACTGCGGTGTAGCCAGCCAGTACCGCCCCGTAGGCACGAAAATTACGTAATGCCGTGGCAATTCCGGTGCAGAGACCGAGCCACAGGGCCAAGGTCAACATGATTAATGCGGGTGTCTGGGAGAACAAGGCGATGAGCGCGACGGCCACGACCGCACCCAGGGTGGTTCCGGCCATCCGGTACTTGCTTTTCGACAGGCTCATGCCACGGCTTTCCTGCGCCACGATCCACACCGTCATCGCCGCCCATTTGGGCGCGTCGAGCCCGATCAGGAAGGCAATGTAGAGCGCGATCAGCGAGGCCGCCGTGGTACGCACGGCGAACCCTGCACCCGACCAGGTCGTCCCGGGCGGTGGCGTGAACAACCGCGTCCAGGCGGGAGCGTGTCTGATAAGCAAGCTTGCAAGTCGAGTCTTCATCCCGGAAGGATAAAACCCGGCATGCCACGGGATAATTGTGCTTTTTCGGGATAGATTATTTCCCTGATCGGTATAATCGGCTGGCTATGAGAGGCGGCAGTGCGATGGATTTCGAAAGCATCCGTATTTTCCTGAGAGTGGTTGAACGCGGCAGTTTTACCGCCGCCGCGGCACAACTGGGCATGCCCGTCACGAGTGCCAGCCGCAAGGTCAAGGCGCTGGAGCATGAGCTTGGGGTGCAATTGCTGTATCGCACGACGCGGCGCATCTCGGTCACCGAAGCGGGCCGTGGTTACTATGAGCGTTGCGTACGCGCCGAAGAGATTCTTGACGACGCCAACCGCACGACTCAAGCGTTGCGCACTGAGCCGGAAGGCACGCTTCGTGTCCTGATGCCTTATGCCGTCGGGTTGATCGTGCTGGAACCTGCACTGGTCGAATTTCGTCGGCGCTATCCGAAAGTACAGCTCGTTTTGACCTACGACGACCAACCCCTGGACCTGATCGAGCATGGATTCGACACAGCGCTACGGACAGGTCCCCTTGTCGATTCGCAATACGCGAGCAGGTCACTGGGCTGGTCGCGTGCCAGGCTCGTGGCCAGCCCCGCCTATCTGGATCGTGTCGGCCGGCCTGCGAGCCCGCAGGACCTGGTCAACCACGACATCCTGGTGGTGGGAGGCGATGGCCCGTCCTCCACCTTGCGCCTGAAAAACGACGTGGGTGAGGTTGCCGAGCTCACCGTAAAGCCCGTGCTCATCTCCAACGAATCGGTCACCATCATCCGGCAGGCCGTCAACGGTGGCGGTATCGCGCTCATCTCCACCCAATTCACCGCGCACCGGGTGTCTGCGGGTGAACTGGAGATCGTGCTACCGCGCTGGAATCGAGCCGACGATGCGCAGCTGTATGCGCTGTTTCCCCAGCATGCGACCCTGGATCGCAAGGTGCGTGCGTTCGTGGATTTCGCCATCGAAGTGTTTTCGACCTGGCAGATAGATCCCGAGGGAGCCGCGTAACGTCGAATCGACCTGCGCGTGGGCGCGCTATTGCTTTTGCGGATCGAACTGCTTGTCCCGGATAAACAGCGCCGGAATCACACCACAAATGAAGTAGGCCGCGCCCATGACCATGAAACCCAGGCCGATCGAACCATTCGAGGCGAGATAGCCGATCGAGGCGGGGGCGACAGCCGCGCCCAGGCGACCAATGTTGTAGGCACCGCCAACGGCAGACCCACGCAATTTGACCATGAAGCTTTCGGTCATGTAGGTCGCGTTAACGCCGTAGGGAATGCCGTACAGGAAGCCGAACACCACCAGCATCCAGAGGATGTTTTCCTGGCTCTGGAACAGCACGATCGCTGGCAGGAACACGGCGGTCCCCAGGGCGCCGAAGGCGAATACGACCCGACGACCGATACGGTCCGCCGCCAGGCCGGCGAGCACCTTGCCGAGGATCATCGCCGTATAGGTACCGACCATGTAACCGGTCATGGAACTGAATTTCATGCCCAGTTCGCTTTCGAGGTAGGTCGGCATCCAGTTGCTCACGCCGTAGTAGCCAAATTGCAGGAAACCGGCCGTCAACGCCCAGAGGATGAACATGCGGCGAGCCTGCGGGTCACTGAAAATCTGCTTGAACATGCCCTCCGGCTTTTCGGTTGACAGCTTGCCCACACCAGCGACTTTCTGCCGGGCACGGGCAACCTGTG
The DNA here is from genome assembly GCF_053628995.1 of Pseudomonas sp. AP3_22 TE3818. Lineage (NCBI taxonomy): Bacteria > Pseudomonadati > Pseudomonadota > Gammaproteobacteria > Pseudomonadales > Pseudomonadaceae > Pseudomonas > Pseudomonas sp. AP3_22 TE3818. The sequence continues at coordinate 2,940,263 of NZ_JBRJHL010000001.1, forward strand.
CATCGATCCAGGCTTGCGGTTCGGGGACGAAGCGCTGCATGGCCAGGGCGAGGATCACCGGGATGATGGCGATGTAGAACAACCAGCGCCAACCGTGGATCGGCAGTATCCAGCCCGCCAGCAGCGTGGCGACGATGTAGCCCACCGACCAGCCGGCTTGAAGGGTGCCGAGCGCCGTCGTGCGATAGCGGGTCGGCACGTATTCGGACATCAGCGTGTTGCACGCAACATACAGTGCGCCAATGCCCAGAGATGCGACGAATCGAATGATCGCGAACTGCCAATAGCTGTGTGTCAGCCCCAGCACTGCCGAGCCGACGGAAAACAGCGTGATACTCCACACAACGGTTTTCACCCGGCCGAAACGGTCACAGGCCCAGCCACCGTATATGCCACCGATGGCCATGCCCGCGAGGGTGAAACTGCCGAGGCTGCCGGCCTCTACGTTGCTCAAGCCGAATTCGGCCTTGAGACTGCCCAGGCTGTAGGAGAGCAGCATCAGATCGGCGCCATCGATCAACAATCCAAGGAAGCAGAAAACGAAGACCAGTACCCAGGTACTGGTTTTTGCATGCGTGGTCTCACCCACCTGAGCAGCAGTGTCCATAGCGTTACCTTTTTGTATTTATGAGGGGAACGATTTGTATGGGATGGATCGCGAACTCAGTTTCGAGCTTCGCGGATCATGTTCCGGGCAATGACGATCTGTTGGATCTGGGTCGTGCCCTCATAAATGCGGAACAAGCGAACGTCCCGGTAGAAGCGTTCGATGGCGTACTCACTGACATAGCCGGCGCCGCCATGAATCTGTACGCAGCGGTCGGCGACACGGCCGCACATTTCGGTGGAAAACATCTTGGCGCAGGATGCTTCGGTGCTGACGTTGCGGCCTTCGTCGCGCTTGCGTGCGGCATCGAGCACCATGCAGCGGCTGGCATAGATCTCCGCCTTGCTGTCGGCGAGCATGGCCTGGATGAGCTGGAAGTCGGCGATGGGCTGGCCGAACTGTTTGCGCTCCAGGGCATAGTGCAAGGCATCGTCGAGCATCCGCTCGGCGGCGCCGACGCTCAGTGCCGCGATATGCAGGCGACCCTTGTCGAGCACTTTCATCGCGGTCTTGAAGCCAACGCCTTCGACGCCACCGATCAACTGGCTGGCAGGGACGCGTACGTTGTCGAAAATGACGTCGCAAGTGTGCGCGCCTTTGTGGCCCATTTTATGGTCGGTTTTACCCAGGGAAACGCCCGGCGTGCCGCGCTCAACGATAAACGCGCTGATGCCGCCGGCGCCCTTGATCCCGGGGTTGGTGCGCGCCATCACTGTGTAGATGCTGGCGTGCGGTCCATTGGTGATGAAGCGCTTGGTGCCATTGAGGATGTAGCTGTCACCGTCGCGCACGGCGGTGGTTTTCAGCGAGGCGGCGTCCGAGCCGGCGTCAGGTTCGGTCAGGCAGAAGGAACTGAGCAGTTCGCCACTGGCGAGCTTTGGCAAGTAATGCTGTTTCTGCTCATCGGTGCCGTCCAGCAGGATACCGATGGAGCCGATGCCGTTGTTGGTGCCGATGTAGGAGCGAAAGGCCGGAGAGGTGCGGCCCAGTTCGAAGGCGATGTTCACCTCTTCCTCCATGGTGACGCCCAGGCCACCGAAGTCCTCCGGAATGGTCAGGCCGAACAGGCCCAGGTCACGCATCTGCCCGATGATGTCCCGGGGGATCGCATCAGTTTCAGCCACCTCGTTTTCACGGGGGATCAGTACCTCATTGACGAACTGGTGAAGTGAATCCAGCAAAATCTGCAGCGTTTCGGTGTCACGGATCATGTGCGCTCCTGCAGGCTCGCAAGCGAGCCGTTTGTTGTAGGGCGCCGTTACTCCGTTACCTCACCGGGCAGCGGCGCCAATGTTGTTGACCATGTCGATCAGACGCGGCCCTGTATCGTCCATGAGTTGCTCCCGGGGCAGCTGGAAGCTCGGTCCTCCGCAGTTGAAGGTCAGCAACCCGAACTGCGGATGCAGCAACGGCACCGCAACGGAATTGACGTCGCGATGCCACTCTCCGATCGACAGGCAGAAGCCGTAGTCGGAGTAATCCCTGAATGCCTTGTCCAGCCCCTTGCGGATGGCTGGCCATTGCTCGGCTTCGCGCTGGCGGATGTGATCGAGCAGGAACTCCCGCTCGGTTTCCGGCATCGCGGCAAGGCACGCGCGGCCCATCGAACTTTGTGCCAGGGGCAGGTAGCTGCCGATCTGCCGACGCATGGTCGTATTGCCTTTGCCCTGGACCACATCCAGGTAAACCATCTGCAGCCGATCGCGCGCGGCCATCGCAACGGCGGCCTGGGCGTGATTGGCCAGTTCCTCCATCAGCGGATGAGCCAGTGAGCGAATCGAAAGATTCGACAGCATGGCGTAGCCAAAACCGAGCACACCGACGTCCAGTTGGTACTTGCCCGAATGCACTTCGCGCTTGAGACAACCCAGGCGCATCAGCGTATTGGTCAGGCGTGTCACGGTTGGTTTGGGCAGCCCGGTCATTCGCGCCAGGTCCTGATTGCCCAGAACGTTCTGACGCGGCGTGAAGCACCTCATCAGTTCGAGCCCGCGTGCCAATGCCGTCACGAACTGGCCACCGATTTCGTCCTCGCCCGGCGCGCTGGCGGGGTCGAGCATGCCTTTCTTCAGCAAGTCGATTTCATCGGTTCCCTTGATCTTCTCCACGGCGGGTTGGTCGTCTTTGTTGCGACTCATGGTAGAACCTCAAATTTGTGAAATGCAAGTAAATAAAATTCAGTTTCGTCTAGCGAAATTGTAGTGGTCGCATCAAAAAAAGCCAATGTGTTTTTATTGAAGTATTCAACTAGTTGATAACAAAGGAAAAAAACATATATTTCAAAAATTTAATTTACAGAAATTTTGAAGCGTACCTATGATAAATCACAAATACGGTACTGAGTTTCGCATAGCGAAACAAAACAAGAGGTAGATATGGATTCCCGAGAATCTGTAGTGGGTCTGCAAGTTGGCGACGATGGCGTCGCTGTCGTGAGCATTCACCGGCCCGAGGCCAAAAATGCGCTTAATGGAGCAGTGCGTGAGCAACTGGCAACGATTTTCCGGGCCCTGGCCACTGATGATCGGGTCCGTGCGATCGTGCTTGCCGGCGGTGACAAGTACTTTGTCGCCGGCGCCGACATCCGCGAATTCGCCGAGGCCAGCCCCATCGAGATGTACCGTCGCCACACGGAGTACCTGTGGGAGGCCATCAGTCGTTGCCCCAAACCGGTGATTGCCGCGGTGAACGGTTTTGCGCTGGGCGGCGGCTGCGAACTGGCCATGCATTGCGACATCATCGTCGCCGGGCAATCGGCGCGTTTCGCCCAGCCGGAAGTCAAGCTCGGCCTGATGCCGGGTGCCGGTGGCACCCAGCGGCTGATTCGCGCCGTTGGCAAGTTCCAGGCTATGCGCATTGCGCTGACCGGTTGTCTGGTGACGGCAACCGAGGCGCTGGCCATGGGCATGATCAGCGAGATGGTCAGTGATGACCAAACCCTTCCACGCGCCCTCGCGCTGGCGGCTGAGATCGCTGCCTTGCCGCCACTGGCGGTGGCGCAGATCAAGGAGGTGATGCTGGCCGGTGCCGATCTGCCTCTGGACAGTGCCCTGGCCCTTGAGCGTAAGGCGTTCCAGTTGCTGTTCGACTCCAGGGACCAGAAGGAGGGCGCGCGTGCCTTCCTGGAAAAACGCCAGGCCACTTTCTCGGGAGAATGACGGATGACACGCGAGATCAATCACCTGGCAATTGTCGGTGCTGGCGTCATGGGTACCGGTATTGCGCAGATCGCGGCGCAGGCCGGTATTGAAGTCCTGCTGTTCGATAACCGTGAAGGTGCCGCCCAGGCCGCCCGTGAGAACCTCAAGCAGACCCTGGACAAATTGGTTGGCAAGGGCAAGCTGCAAGCCGGCGAGGCCCGGACAACCCTCGATCGGGTTCGGGTCGCCACGGTACTGACCGGACTCAGGCACGTCGATCTGGCCATCGAAGCCATCATCGAGCGCCTGGACGCCAAGCAAGCGCTGCTTGCCGAACTTGAAGCGGTCGTGGCTGACGACTGCGTGCTGGCCACCAATACCTCGTCACTGTCGGTGACCAGCATCGCGCGAAACTGCCGGATTCCCGGGCGGGTCGCCGGTTTCCACTTCTTCAATCCGGTGCCATTGATGAAAGTGGTGGAGGTCATCGATGGCCTTGCCACTGACCGGCAGGTGGGGGATCGCCTGCAAGCACTGGCGGCTCGCATGGGGCACCGCGGTATTCGCGCCAAGGACACGCCCGGGTTCATCATCAATCATGCCGGGCGCGCCTACAGTACCGAAGCCTTGCAGATTCTCAAGGAAGGCGTGGCCGAGCCCGCTGAAATCGACCGCATCCTGCGTGAAGGCCTGGGGTTTCGCATGGGGCCGCTGGAGCTGTTCGACCTGACCGCCCTGGATGTTTCCCATCCGGTGATCGAGTCGATCTACAGCCAGTTTTACCAGGAACCGCGTTATCGCCCGGCCGCGCTGACCCGGCAGATGCTCGAGGCAGGTCATGTCGGTCGCAAGGTCGGACGGGGGTTTTATCGCTACGCCGACGGGCACATGGTTGATGTGCCCAAAGCGCAGCCAGTCCCTGTAGTGGAAGCGCTGCCGCCGGTGTGGCTCGGTACCGAGAACCAGGCCGACCATGCGCGCCTGGCGACCTTGCTGGAGCGGTTGGGGGCGCAGGTGGAGCAGGGCGCCACGCCCTCCAGTGAAGCCCTCTGCCTGCTGGCGCCCTACGGCCTGGACGCCACCAGTGCCGCCGAGCGCTTTGCCACCGACCCGACGCGTACGGTCTGCCTCGACCCTTTGCTCGACAGTGCTCGCTACCGCACGTTGATGCTGACACCGGCAACACATCCGGACATGCGCGATGCGGCGCATGCATTGCTGGCACGCGATGGTGTGGGTGTCAGCGTGATCAATGACAGCGTTGGTTTTGTCGCTCAACGCGTACTGGCGATGGTCGTCAATCTGGCCGGTGACATCGTCCAGCAGCGTATTGCCAGCGTGGACGATCTCGACGAAGGCGTGCGACGCGGCCTCGGTTACCCGCAAGGCCCTCTGGAATGGGGCGACAGTGTCGGCGCCAGGCACTTGCTGACCATTCTCGAGCGCATGAGTGAATTGACGGGCGATCCGCGTTACCGCCCAGGCCCATGGCTACGCCGACGCGCAACACTGGGTCTGTCGCTGCGTCACAACGAACCGGCACTTGGCTGATCTTTTCAATATTCAGGACATTTCAATGCTCGACGCTTACATCTTTGCGGGGCTGCGTACCCCATTCGGTCGCCACGGCGGCGCGCTGGCCCCGGTACGGCCGGACGATCTTGCCGCCCACGTGATCCGTGAACTGCTGGCCCGCCATGCCATCCCGGGCGATGCCATCGAGGACGTGATTCTCGGCAACACCAACCAGGCGGGTGAAGACAGCCGCAACATCGCCCGTCACGCCGCACTGCTCGCGGGCTTGCCGGTGACGGTGCCGGGGCAGACAGTCAATCGACTGTGCGCCAGTGGCCTGGCCGCTGTGATCGACACGGCACGCGCCGTGACCTGCAAGGAAGGCGAGTTGTTCATTGCCGGCGGTGTGGAAAGCATGTCCCGCGCACCCTTTGTCATGGCCAAGGCGCAAACCGCCTACAGTCGCGACCTGACGGTGTTCGACAGCACCGTCGGCGCCCGCTTCCCCAACCCGAAGATCACTGCCGAATATGGCAACGACAGCATGCCGCAGACTGGCGACAACGTGGCCCGGGAGTTCGGTATCGACCGCGCCCAGGCGGACCAGTTCGCCGCACGCTCGCAGGCACGATATGAAGCCGCACGCGCGTCGGGTTTCTTCGATGACGAATTGCTCCCGGTCAGTGTGCCAACGGGGCGCAAGACACCGCCCAGGTTGGTCGAGTGTGACGAGCATCCACGTCCGCAAACGGATCTGGCTGCCCTGGAACGCCTGCAACCGCTGGACGTCGGTGGGGTGGTGACCGCGGGCAATGCGTCGGGTGTGAACGATGGCGCCGCGGCGTTGCTGATCGGTTCCGCCGTTGCCGGTGAACGCTACGGACTGGTGCCGATGGCGCGCATCCTGTCTGCCGCCGCTGCAGGTGTGGCACCTCGTATCATGGGCGTCGGTCCGGTCGAGGCGATCAACAAGGCCGTGTCGCGTGCCGGTTTGAAACTGGCGGACATGGACATCATCGAAATCAACGAAGCCTTTGCCAGCCAGGTTCTGGCCTGTCTGAAGGGCCTGGGCGTCGAATTCGACGATCCGCGGGTGAACCCCAATGGCGGCGCCATTGCTGTCGGCCATCCACTGGGGGCTTCGGGCGCCAGGCTGGCGCTGAGTACCGCCCGCGCATTGCAGCACAGCGGCAAACGCTATGCCGTGATCAGTCTGTGTATAGGTGTCGGCCAAGGGCTGGCAATGGTTATCGAGCGCGTCTGAAGACGCGAAGCAAAGGTGAGATGAAATGGGTGCTTTGACAGGATACCGCGTGCTCGACTTGAGCCGCGTGCTCGCTGGTCCATGGTGTGGCCAGACGCTTGCCGACCTGGGAGCGGAAGTCATCAAGATCGAACGGCCGGGCGTGGGTGATGATACCCGTGGCTGGGGACCGCCCTGGATGAAAGGGCAAAATGACCAGACCACCCACGAGGCCTCCTACTACCAGTCGACCAATCGCGGCAAATTGTCGGTGGCGCTGGACCTGGCCAGTGCCGAAGGCCAGGAGATCGTGCGCGCCCTTGCTGCCAGCAGTGACGTGCTGATTGAAAACTACAAGGCCGGTTCGTTGGCGAAATACGGGCTGGATTACGCCACCTTGTCCGAGATCAATCCGCGACTGGTGTATTGCTCGGTGACGGGGTTCGGGCAAACCGGCCCTCGGGCTGCAGAGCCGGGCTATGACTTCATCATTCAGGGTATCGGCGGGCTGATGAGCATCACCGGTGAGCGCGATGATTTACCCGGTGGTGGTCCACAGAAAGTCGGCGTGGCGTTTTCCGACCTGATGACGGGGCTCTATTCGACGGTTGCCATTCAGGCTGCTCTGCTCAGTCGCGAGAAGACCGGCCTGGGTCAGCACGTCGACATGGCGCTGCTGGACGTGCAGGTCGCCACATTGTGCAACCAGAGCCAGAACTACCTGGCTTCCGGTAAACCCCCGGGACGCTACGGCAACGCTCACGCCAACATCGTGCCGTACCAGGTGTTCCGGGCCAGTGATGGTGATTTCATTATTGCCTGCGGCAACGACTCGCAGTTTGTCACCCTGTGCGAGGCCATCGGCCTGCCGGACCTGCCCAAAGACCCGCGCTTTGCGCGCAACGCGGACCGGGTCACCCACCGTGAGGTCATCGTCGGCATCCTGGCGCAGCATTTTCGCGGCGATAGCGCCGATGAATGGGTTGCACGTATTCATCCCAAGGGTGTTCCGGTGGGCGCGATCAACAGCATCGCCCAGGCGCTCGATGAGCCCCAGGTAAAGGCGCGCAACATGCTGGTGAACATCCCGCATCCGCTCAAGCCAGACTTCGTCACGGTGGGCAGCCCGATCAAATTGTCGGGTACGCCGGTGGAATATCCGCGTCCAGCGCCCATGCTCGGTGAACACACCGATGAAGTCCTCAAGCGTCAGTTGGGGATCGACGACGCGCGCCTTGCCGAACTGAAGCGTCGCGGTGTCATCGAGCAATTGGGTGGCCTCAGGCAGTAGCGGCCGATCAAGATGGGCGGCCATTGCCGGTCGGATACTGTCCGCAACCTCGAGTTGACGATGGCGGGACCGTTTCAGGCGATATAGCCGCCGATGCCATCCCAAAGCAGCTTCACGGCGGTGACCACCAGCAAGCCGTAACAGGCGCGGTACATCTGGCGTTGATCCAGTCTGGCGTGCAGCCGCCAGCCAAGCCAGACACCGCTGGGAACGGCGAGCAGGCAAATGAGCATCAGGCTCAGCACGTTTCCAGTGGGCTTGGCCAGCAGCAGCCAGGGCACCGCCTTGAGGAGATTGCCCACCGTGAAGAACAGGCTGGTGGTGCCGGCATAGAGCTGCTTGCTCAGACCCAGCGGCAACAGGTACATCGCCAAGGGTGGTCCACCTGAATGCGCGACCATGGTCGTGATGCCCGAGGTGACACCCGCGGCCACCGCCTTGGGCGATGAGCGCGGGCGTACGCTGACTTCTCCACCGGCCTTGAACCAGAGGCCGACAAAAATCAGTGTGATCGCTGCCATCACAATGGCGACCGCACGGTGGTCCATCACGCGAAAGAGTAAATAGCCGACGCCAATGCCGACGACCAGGCCGGGTACCAGCAAACGAAGGTCTGGTTTTGACCAGGTGGATGGCTTCCAGTAGCGCAGGCCGAACAGGTCCATGGCGATGAACAGCGGCGCGAGCAGTCCGCCGGCGGTGATCGGGTCCATCACCAGCGACAGCAGCGGGATGCCGACAATGGCAAAGCCGCCACCGAACGCGCCTTTCATGAAGCAGATCAGAAAGACGCCGGCGAAGGTGACAAGGAGTGTGGTGGCGGTCAGTTCCAGTTCCAAGAGGCGGTCTCCTTGCAGTTGTCGGTTGAAAATGGGGATTTCATTCCGGGTGGCCGGGTATCCATAATGTCGACCACGACCTGCATCACAGAAAGTGCCAGTTTTGAGGTTTTTCCATGGGCCAGTTTTCAGATGGGCCAGATGCATCCTTGCGCGGTGCGCAACGCCGCATCTATGCCAGGCTGCGGGCGCAGATCGAAGAGGGCACGCTCGCAGCGGGCACGAAGCTGATGTCGACCAGGGCACTGGCGGCCGAGCTCGGCGTGTCGCGAACCACGGTGACGGCGGCGTATGAGCAACTGGCAGCCGAGGGCTTTGTCGCGACAACGGCGGGTAAAGCTGCCACGGTCGCGAGCCTGATCAGTCCCTCGTCCGGGCACACCAGGGGGAACGCGGTGCGGCACAAAGCGCTGCCACCTGCGCTTTCCCTGTACGGGCAGCGTGTTGCCGACCTGAAGCCCTACAGCATGGCATCGCCGGGTGCGCGCATCGATTTCCGCTACGGTTCGGTCGCCTCGAGGGACTTTCCGGCCCTGGGCTGGCAGCGCGCCTATCGTGCCGAACTGGTCAAGCGCCAGCCGAGCCTTGCGTACGGGCAGCCCGAAGGTGAGACGCGTTTGCGCAGCGCCCTGCAAGGCTACCTGCAACGAGCACGAGGCCTGACGTGCGATGCGGAGCAAATCCTCGTCGTGCATGGCTCGCAGCAGGGACTTGACCTGTGTGCCCGGCTTCTATTGAACCCCGGCGATGGGTTCGTCTTCGAGGAACCGGGTTACCGCATGGCCAGATATTGCTTTGAGGCCGTGGGCGCCATGGCGCTGCCCCTGTCTGTCGACACCTTTGGGCTCAATACCGGCGCCCTGCCGGAAGATGATCGCGTGCGCCTGGCCTATGTGACGCCGTCGCACCAGTTTCCCATGGGGGCGGTGCTGCCGGTCGCGCGTCGCCTGGAACTGCTGGGATGGGCGAGTCGACAGCGCGCGTGGATCATTGAGGACGATTACGGCGGCGAGTTTCGTTACGGTCAGCGACCTATCGACGCGCTGCAATCGATGGACACGCAAGCTCGCGTCATCTATGTCGGCACCTTCTCCAAGGCACTTTCACCGCAGCTCAGGTTGGGCTATCTGGTGCTGCCACGGGAGCTGGTGCATGTTTTCCGTGAAGCCAAACGGCTGACCGATCGTCACTCACCGCGCTGGGAGCAAAACGTGCTCGCCTCGTTGATCGAGAGTGGCACCTATGAGCGCCACGTACGCCGCCTGCGCCGGGAGAATGAGCAGCGGCGAAGGGCTTTGCTGGAGGCCGTCGAGCAACATCTGGTGGGGCACGGGCAACTGGTCGGCATGGCGGCGGGCCTGCATGGCGTACTGCTGTTATCGGCATTGCGCGCTCAGGATGAACCCAGGCTACAGGCGCTGGCGCTCGAACGCGGGGTGGGCGTTTATCCGCTCTCGCCGCTGTTTGCCGAACCCTCGTGCGCAGAGCATGAGCGACCCGCAGGACTCATTTTGGGCTATGCCGGCCTGACACCGCAGCAGGTTCATGACGGGATTCGCATTCTTGCTGCCGTGATTCGGGACGTCGAGGAGAAAAGCTGACTCATGCCTGCACACATTCGCCTGGCTGTACCCGATGATGCACCGTTGCTGCCCCCTGTTGAGCGTTGCGCCGCTCAGGCGTTCCGCTCGATCGATGAGCTGGGTTGGCTGGCGGACGCCGCTCCCATGACAGTCGATCGACACAGGCAGTTGATCGCGTTATCGACTTGCTGGGTGGCTGTCGATGCGCAAGCTCGGCCCATGGGTTTCCTGAGTGCAGAACGCCACGGCAGCGATCTTCATATCCATGAGCTGTCGGTCAAACAGTCCGTGCAGGGGCAGGGCTGGGGACGAAGACTGGTTGAAACGGCGATGGAATATGCACGCTTGAATCAGCTGGCTTGTGTCACGCTGACGACCTTCACACAGGTGCCGTGGAACGCGCCTTTTTACCGGCGGCTGGGGTTTGAAGTCGCCGCTGGGGCAACTCTGGACAAGCGCCTTGCAGACATCCTGGCACAAGAGCACGGCTGCGGTTTTGAACCCGGTAGCCGCTGCGCCATGTCGTGGCGGGTACCCCGGGTCCCGTAGCCGGCATCAAACCGGACCCACCGGCAGGGCGGGTCCGAAGGGGGATCTTCTTCACGCATTCCCGGAAGTCTGTAGGAGCCAGCTTGCTGGCGATGGACTCAAGTGCGTCGCGTTTATCCGGTTAACACGCGTCATCGTTAACGACCATCGCTGGCAAGCCAGCTCCTACAGGGGACCGCGTTTATCCGGTTAACACGCGTCATCGTTAACGACCATCGCTGGCAAGCCAGCTCCTACAGTAGACCGCGTCTGTAGGAGCCAGCCTGCTGGCGATGGATTCAAATGCGCCGCGTTTATCCAGTTTACCCGCGCCATCGTTAACGACCCTCGCTGGCAAGCCAGCTCCCACAGTAGACCGCGTCTGTAGGAGCCAGCTTGCTGGCGATGGATTCAAATGCGCCGCGTTTATCCGGTTAACACGCGTTATCGTTAACGACCATCGCTGGCAGGCCAGCTCCTACAGGGGACCGCGTCCGAGTCCAAACCTGTGAAAGAACCGATCAAAGTGTCGGCAATTGCCCGATGCGGCCCATCATCTCGGTCACGATCTGCAAGTCCAGCAGGAACTGCTCGGTCGTCTTGAACTCGTTGTCGTTGTGACCGGTGTATTTGACGTCCGGCATGGCCAGGCCGAATTGCACGCCGTTAGGCAATTCATGCACGGACGTGGCGCCGGCGGAGGTGCCGAACTTGTGTTCCATGCCGAGGTTTTCGCTGGCCACCGCGAGCAGGGCCTTGACCCATTCACCCTCGGGGTTGCGGTACATCGGTTCGGCAATCGACAGGTCGAAGGTCGGTGCGATCCCGGTCTTCTTGCTCCAGGCGTCCAGCTTTGCGGCGATTTCGGACTTGAGCACCTCTGGCGTCTTGCCCTTCGGCACGCGCAGGTTGACGGCGAGTTTGAAGGCTTTGTCATCCATCCTGACATACGTCAGGGAAGTCGTCAGCGGGCCCATGAACTCGTCGGCAAAACCGACCCCCAGCTTGCCGCCCAGGTAGTCCAGCCCCCAGTTGTCGGCGGCGTAGCGGGCGGCGTCGGTGATCTGGTTGTGCTTGAGCGCGACCTTGCCGTCGAGGCTGTTGATGAAGTCGAGCATCCGGGCCACCGGGTTGACGCCGGACTCGGGCTCGGAAGAGTGGGCGGAAACGCCGGTGACCGTCAGTTTGACGTCCTTGCCGTCGACCTTGGCAGCCACTTCGAAGTTGCCGCCGTTGCGCTTGGCGTACTCAGTGCCGGCCTTTTGCAGGCTGGCAGCCAGTTCGGCGGGCTTGTCGGTCACCAGGGTCGCGACCGATGTCGACGGAATCTGGTTGGTGGCCAGGCCGCCGGTCATCGAAATGATTTCTGCGCCTTTGCCCTCGCCAGCACGCTTGGCGAAGCTGGCCATGACGGTGCCGTAGCCTTTCTCGGCGATCACCACCGGGTAGCCGCCATCCAGCGCCAGGTTGTAGTTGGGTGTCGGGTTGCGCTCGAAGTAGTAGGGGATGGCATCACCGGTGGTTTCTTCGGTGGTGTCGACCAGCAGCTTGAAGTTGCGCGCCAGCGGCAGTTGCTCCTCCTTGATGATCTTCATGGCGTAGAGCGCCACCACGATGCCGTTCTTGTCATCTTCGGTGCCGCGGCCATACATGCGATCGCCGACCAGGGTGACCTTGAACGGATCGAGGCGGGTGCCGTCCTGCAGCACCCAGTTCTCCGGCGTCACCGGCACCACATCGGCGTGGGCGTGAATGCCCACGACTTCATCGCCCTTGCCTTCGAGGGAGATCTCGTAGACGCGGTTGTCGATGTTGCGAAAGCTCAGGTTGAAGGCCTGGGCGAGGCCCTTGATCTTCTCGGCAATCTTGAGGAATTCGGGGTTGTCGTGCTGGTCAACGCCGTCCACGCGCACGGTCGGAATGGCCACCAGTTCCTTCAAGGTTTCGGTGGCCGCGCTGCCGTATTTGACCCGGGCGTAAAGACCGAGCAAACGATGGATTTCGTTCTGCTGCTCAGCGGACAGCGCCTTGTTGTCGAGGAAGGCACTGATGGCCGGGCCGAGGTCGTCGGTTTTGGCGACATCACTCTTGGCCAGGGTTTGCAGGAACTGGCGGAAATCCTTGACCGAAGCATCATTGAACGTCTTGAGGATGGTCGCGCTCTGTTGCGGTGTGATGTTGGCGTGGGCGGCGCTGGTGAACGACGAAAGGCTGGCGAGCATCAGGGTGGTCGCAGCCAGGTGCTTGAGTGAAAAATCCATTGCTGGGGGCATTCCTTTGCAGGCGGGTTGTAAGAAATATCTGATCGTTTGATCAGAAACATTTCAAAACTAACACCATGCGCGTGTGAAATGGGAGCCCTTGAAGTGGGATCTGTCGCACAGAAATGCAAAAGCGACGCAGAAACGAAAAAACGCACTATCAGTGTTTACATTCCGCCAACACCACCTGGCAGGTATTCGGCGTGCCGCCCGATCGGCCGGCATAGCGGATGCAGTTACTCAGGGATTTCTGGCGAGCCATGTTCAGCGTGTCGCCCCAGGCGAGGCCACCTTCGCCGACAGTGGGGAGGGCTTTTGCATAGCAGGCTGAGCCGGTGTTTGAGGCTGAATAGCGAGCCGTGTTGGTTTTGCCTGAGCATCCGGCTGTCAGCGCCAGATTGGCGGCGAGCAGGGAAAGCAGGAGCCATGACGAGCCTTGGCGTGCTGTATGTCCCGTCATTCCGGTTCCCCTGTATCAAGAGGCGATCAAGGTCGTGTCTATTCAGATTAGGCCTGTTTCAGGACATCCTCCACCTTCGGCTGGACCTGTCTCAATCAATAGAATTATGTGGTTTTGGTATTGCTGCTATCCGATTGGGTCTATTCATTAATTAATGCCTGGGCGGTGTAGGAGCTGCCGAAGGCTGCGATCTTTTGATCTTGATCTTCAGCAATCTCCAGATCGCAAAAGCACGATCAAAAGATCGCAGCCTTTTGCAGCTCCTACAGATCCCTCGGGATTCCGTGAAGAACCAAAAAAATGCCCCGGGGGATCTCTGCTCGAAAAAAAACCATTTTTCGATCCCCTGGTTCCAGAAAGTCGACAAGTACCGCCCTCAACCCGATACCTCCTGCGCCGAGCCTTGTTGTACGAAGCGGTCAATCAACCATCGCGCGGCCGGCCCCGGTGGCACATCCGTGCGGTAGATGACGTCGAAGGCATATTGGCCGCTTTTGTATTCCGGAATGTTCAGTTGCACGAGTCGGCCGCTGTCCAGATCTTCCTGGACCATCGGGGCCGGCATGTTGCCCCAGCCGATGCCTTCACGCAGCAGCATGTGCTTGGCGCCCAGGTCCGCCAGGCGCCAGGTGCGGTTGCTGAGCACGGCGAAATCCTTGTCTTTGGTCAGCACCGAACGGTCGGACAGCACCAGTTGCGTGAACTCTCGCCCGGCGCCCGGAACATTCGAGTCGCTCGATGCCAGTGGATGATTCGGGGCGGCCACCGGAATCAGCTCGACACTGCCGACGCCCATTCTTTCGATACCGTCGATGCCTTCATTCATGGGCCCACTGACGCCGATGATCGCGCCACGGTTGATCACCAGCTCAGTGACGGCGCCGAGGGCTTCCATATGCAAGTGCAGGGCAACGGTCGGGAATTCTTCGCGAAAGGATTTGAGTGCATCCACCACGCGCTCGGGGGGAAGCATCACATCGAGTACCACGTGAACCTCGGCTTCGAGCCCCTGGAGCAGGCCCTTCACTTTGGCGCGCAATCCATGAATACCGTTGGCGATGGTCCTGGCTTCGGCCAGCACGGTGCGGCCGGCATCGGTGAGCTGGGGTTTGCGGGTGGTCTGACGGTCAAACAGCGACACGCCGAGCTGCATTTCCAGGTTGGCGATCGAGTAACTGATGACCGAGGTGGCCCGGTGCAGTTTTCTGGCCGCCGCGGCAAAACTGCCGACTTCCACGACCGTCAGGAACACGCGCAGTTGATCCAGTGTCGGTGTTCCGGGGTCAGAGATCATGCCTGTTTCCTCAAGCCAGACGCCGCTCGGCACATTGCACGATTGAACGCCTTGACCGGTCATGTGGGTTTGCTTTTCTAATTTATCGAATCTAATAATCTAAATTAGTCAGCTATTCAGGTTAGCTGACCAGGCGCAACATTTCCTCACCAGGGCGGTTCATGTCGAATCGCACCCCATTGAAGGAAATGCCTCATGACGACTTCCGCAAACTTCGCTCATTCCGCCACCGCTGAACAGAGCCGTTCCGACGTCACCCAAGCCTCGGCCTCGTTGATCGGCCGCGTACTGCTCAGCGCAATCTTCATCCTCTCCGGTTTTTCGAAACTGGCCGCTCCGGCCATGATGGTCGGCTACATCAGCTCTGTGGGTCTTCCGCTTCCGCAATTGGCGCTGGCGGTGGCGATCATCGTTGAGATCGGTGGTGGCCTGGCACTGATCGCCGGTTACCGCACCCGCACCGTTGCCGCTGTACTGGCTGTATTCAGCGTGTTTACCGCACTGGCCTTCCATAACGCCCTGGGCGATCAAAACCAGTTCATCCACTTCTTCAAGAACATCGCAATGGCCGGTGGCCTGCTGCAGGTCGTGGCCTTTGGTGCCGGTCGTTTCAGCCTCGACGCTCGCCGTCGTTGATACCCCCGCGCTGCGAAGGCCAGCCCCTCGCAGCGCAATGTTCTTCTCCCTTCTTTTTCGATAGTCGAGACCTCCATGAAAGCCATACGCGTGTACGAATACGGCAGCCCTGAAGTTTTACGTCTGGAAGACATTGCCGACCCGGTGGCCGGTGTCGGTGAAGTGCTGATCGATGTCGCCGGAGCCGGGGTTAACCCGATTGACTGGAAGATCCTCTCCGGTGCCATGAAAGCGTTCATCCCTTTGCCGCTGCCCTTTACCCCGGGGGTTGAAGTGGCCGGTACCGTGATCGCGCTGGGGCAGGGCGTCACTGAATTCAGCCTCGGCGATGAAGTGTTCGGCTTCATCAACATCGTCGGGGGGTATGCGACCAAAGCCGTCGCCCAGGTTGCAAAACTGGCGCTGAAACCCACATCACTCAGTGCCTTGCAGGCCAGCGCAGTCCCCGCAACGGCCCTGACGGCCTGGCAAGCCCTGACCGAACACGCGGGTGTGCAACGTCGGCAAAAAGTGTTGATCCACGCCGCGGCCGGTGGCGTGGGCAGCATGGCCGTGCAGATTGCCAAGTACCTGGGCGCCGAAGTCTACGCAACGGCCTCCGCGCATAATCACGCTTACCTTAAAGACCTCGGCGCTGATTACACCATCGACTACAGGACCCACGCATTCGAAAAACTGGTGTCCGGTGTCGATGTGGTACTGGACCTGGTAGGCGGCGACACACAGACCCGTTCTTTTGCGGTGCTGAAAAAACACGGCGTGCTGGTATCGCCCGTGAGCCTGCCGAACATGTCGCTGGCCAACGACTACGGTGTGACCCCCGCCAACTTTGCGACTCGCTCGGATGGCCGGCAGCTTTCGCTGATTGCCGAACTGTTCGACAAGGGACACCTCTCGGTCGACGTCGAGGCATTCCCGTTGAGTGACGCAAAAGTGGCGATCGAGAAAAGCATGAGCCGGCATTTACAGGGCAGGCTTGTCCTCGACACCACGAAGTAAGGTGTTCCCCGACAGGATCAGGCAAGTTGTCAGAAGGATCTGACTAACTGGCCGACCGTCGTTATTCCTAATCTGGACTGGCAGCGAGATACCGCTCTCGCGTCACCAGACACTCAAGTGAGGGAATAGGGTCATGTCGAACATCTCGAAAAAAATCGTTCTGATCACCGGCGCGAGCAGTGGTATAGGCGAGGCGACAGCGCGCCTGTTGGCCAGCAAGGGGGCGCATGTCGTGCTCGGGGCACGTCGTACCGAGCGCCTAGAAATACTCTGTGGCGAGATCAACGCGAGCGGTGGAGTCGCTCACTTTCAGGCATTGGATGTCACCCGCCGAGACGACATGCAAGGGTTTGTGGACTTTGCGTTGAAGCTGCACGGCCGGGTCGATGTGATCGTCAACAATGCCGGGGTGATGCCGCTGTCGAAACTCGAGGCGCTGAAAGTCTCCGAGTGGGACCGGATGATCGACGTCAATATTCGCGGGGTCTTGCACGGTATCGCGGCCGGTTTGCCGCTGATGCAAAAACAGCAATCAGGCCAGTTCATCAATATCGCCTCGATCGGTGCCTACACCGTCAGCCCGACGGCGGCGGTCTACTGCGCGACCAAGTTTGCCGTGCGCGCCATCTCGGAAGGGTTGCGCCAGGAGGTCGGCGGGGACATTCGTGTCACGGTGATTTCCCCTGGGGTTACCGAGTCCGAATTGGCCGAGAGCATTTCCGATGAAGGCGGGCGGGCGGAGATGCGCGAGTTCCGCAAGATCGCCATCCCTGCAATGGCGGTCGCTCGTGCGATCGCTTATGCCATTGAACAACCTGCCGATGTGGACGTCAGTGAGCTGATTGTCCGCCCGACCGCCAGTGCGTTCTGAACGGAGGACCTGAACATGACGATGAAAAAATCCGCTGATCAGGATAAGTACGTCGGTCTGTGGGTCACGGCAGACGGGCTCATCCGCCATGAGCTGTTACCGGGTGGCCGGTACGATGAAGCCCGGGGCCGCAAGACGAGTGCCTACCAGGGCCAGTATTGGCTGGAGGGTGACCACATCGAGTACGTCGATGACACCGGCTTCACGGCTGACGGGGAGTTCCGCGACGGGATCCTGTATCACGCGGGCATGATTCTTTACCGCCAGATGTAGACGCCTGACGCCGCAGTGGCGGGTGCTCATTCGACATAGCGTGAGCACCGCCGCCATCGGTCATCGCGCCTTGCGCCCGTTATGCGTGTACCGACCTCACCACTCGCCTCACATGGCTCAACAGGTGGTCGACATCCTCGGCGGTGGTGGCGAACGAGGTGACAAAACGCACGATGTTGGGGCCCCAGCGATCATGGTAGAAGACGAACCCGGCCTTCAGCAGTGCATCAATCACGGCAGAGTCCAGCCGACAGAACAGGATGTTCGCCTCGGTGCCGCCCAGCACTTCAACGCCGCTCAGCCCGGCAAGCCCCTGCGCCAGGCGCTGGGCGGCATCGTTGGCCTTGCGGGCATTGCGCAGCCAGAGATCATCGGTCAGGTAAGCATCGATCTGCGCCGAAAGAAAACGCATTTTGGAGAAGAGGTGACCTGCACGCTTGCGGCGGTACCTCATCTCGGTGGCGAGCGAGGGGTTGAACAGGACGATGGCTTCCGCCGCCAGCACGCCATTCTTGGTGGCGCCAAACGACAGGGCATCCACGCCGGCCTTCCAGGTCATCTCTGCCGCCGAGCAACCCAGGGATACCAGGGCGTTGGCGAATCGGGACCCATCCATATGGAACCCGAGGGAAGCCGACTTGCAGACCTCACCGATGGCCGCGATGTCGTCCAGGGTGTAAATGCTGCCAACTTCGGTGGCCTGGGTGATGCTGACGCAGGCGGGCTGGGTCGTGTGCACGTCACCCAGTTTTTCGCGGGTGCGCTCACGCAGTCGGGTGATGTCCAGCTTGGCCGAAGGGCCGTCGATGGTCATCAGCTTCGCGCCGTTGGAGAAGAACTCGGGCGCGCCACACTCGTCGTTGTTGATGTGACTGGCGGGATGGCAATAGATATTGCCCCAAGGTGGCGTCATCGCGCTCAGGCACAGGCCGTTGGCGGCGGTGCCGGTGGGCACGAGAAGGACCTCCACGTCGCGCTCGAAGATCTCGCTGAATTTGCGCTGGACCCGCGCCGTCAGCTCGTCGCTGCCATAGGGACCCGCCTGGCCCGTGCTGTGTTTCACGAGGGCGTGTACCACCTCCGGCGATGCGCCGGCGATGTTGTCACTTGAAAAACCCAGGGCGGGCGGTCTGTTTGTTTCACCGTTCATCATCCAATTCTCGGCTGCGCAGGCGAAGGTGTTTCACCTGGATTGGCGCATCCTAGGAAGAGGGACGGTTGTCGCGCTTGTAAAAAATTGACGCTCGCCTGATGCGACGCCCTAAGTCCTGTAGCGCGAGGGGGCGACACCGAATGCCTGGCGAAAGGCGCGGTTGAAATGGCTTTGATCGTAAAAGCCGACGGCGTGGGCGACATCGACGATCGGTTGGCCGCTGCGCGATAGCAGGCCACACGCCCGTTCCAGACGCAGCCGAAGCAGCCACGCGTGTGGCGTCATGCCGATGGTCCGCTTGAACTGCTTGAGGAACGGGAATCGACCCAGACCGCACAATCCGGCAAGATCATCGAGCGTGATTCGCTGATCGATGTGGCTGAAACAATAGTCCCTGACGCGCGACCATTGCAGGGCTGAGAGCGATCCGGGAATGCTTTCGGGCGTGATTGCCCGTGACTGGCGCAACAGGCGTTCAAGCAGGGTGATCCATTGTGTCTGCACCGCGAGACTGCCGGGGCCAACGTCCTGCTGCATCGCTTCGTGCAGCCCGCGCAGGTTGCCGACAAGCCGCGGGTCTTCGAGTAACACACTGGTCAACTCAAGCTCTCTTGGTTGACCGCTGATCTCCTCGGTCATGCCCGCGATCAGTACCTGCGACAGGCGGAACGTCTTGAGCGTATAGGCGCCGCCACCTTCAGATGCGCCATCGTGAATTTCACCCGGCGGCATCAGGGCAATGCGTCCCGGCCCCAAAAGAAACGACTCGCCTTTGGATCTATGACGCTGGACGCCTTCGGTGACAAAGCCAATGTGGAAGTCGAGGTGGTAATGACGATCGAAACCGACATCGGCAAAACGTGCGGAACCCAACACCAGGCCTGGTACTTCGGACACGTGATGGTACTTGGCATGTTCAGTCATGGGACCTGTTCAACAATCGGCGAGGAGGGCTGGGGCGCCCAAAGTTTAGGTGCTCCCACGGTTCAGATCCATGGGGTTCCAGTAACGGGGCGGTTACCGAGGCACCTGCGGTGAGTCTGCCGTATTCATCTTCTGGATCACCAGCCCGATGAATGCCGATACCGCCAGCGGCAACTGTCGGCGACTCGGATACAGCACGTTCAGGCCATAGCCTTTGGGTTGGTACTGCGGCAGTACCGGGATCAGCGCGCCGGTCTCTACCTCGAGCCTGGCCATCACGGGCGGCAGCAGCGCGATGCCGAGCCCGGCCACGGCGGCCTTGCGCAATGCCTGGGCGGTATTGCCGCTGAAGCGCCCGGCAACCTGCACTTCTTCCTCGCCATCGGGACCGACCAGGCGCCAGGTGGCATGGCCGCCCGGCTGCGCGGAGATCACACAGTCGTGGTCCGCCAGGTCCTGCAAGGTGCGGGGGGCACCACGCGCCGCGATGTAGGCCGGACTGGCCACCATGCCGACGCTGCGCGGGTCCAGGATCTGGCGGCCGACAAAGCCCGAATCGCGCAAGGGGCCGCCGCGAAAGGCGACGTCGATCTGTTCTGCGATCAGGTCGGCCTTCGCGTCGCTGAGCACGAAATCGAGTCGTACGCGCGGGTGCGCGGCCAGAAACTCGCTGACCCACGCCATCTGGAAAAAGTCGAAAAAGTCGGCGGGAGCCGCCACGCGCACCAGACCGCTGGGCTCGTTGCTGCCGGTCATCAGCGCTTGTCCCGCTTCGAACAGACCATCGACGGCCCCCACACAACGCTCGTGAAAGCCTTGGCCGGCACTGGTGAGCGTGAGCTTGCGGGTGGAGCGTTGCAGCAGCCGTGTGCCGAGGTGCGCTTCGAGCTGCTGGATGCGGCGACTCAGGGTATTGGGCGGCATGCCCAGCCGGCGCGCCGCCTCGGCAAAGCTGCCGCAGCGGACCACCTGGACAAACATCGCGATGTCATTGAGGTCGAGCATGGCCGGTCATTCCTGACATGGGTGGACGAGTGCAATCCAATTGTACCGGCTAATCAAGTAATCGGCCTCGCTCTATTGTCTGAAGTATCGGGCCGCGAGGCCTCCTGTTTAGAGTGATCCTGATGAACGTTCAGCCACAGCCTTACAACGCGGTTGCTCCGGCCACTGCGCGCGAAACCGACACTTACCGGGCGATCAGCTACCGCACCACAGGCAGCGGACATGGCGCAATCGTCCGGTTGATGAGCCCCGGTGATCTTGGCCACCTGATCAAGCCCTTTGTGTTCCTTGATCTGTTCGAAGGTGAGAGCTCGTTCATCAACGGCATGCCCATGCACCCGCACTCGGGCATCGCCACTGTCACCGTCATTACCGAAGGCAACCTGCGCTTCGAGGATGCGGATTCGGGCAAGGGCATGATCGACTACGGCGGTGTCGAGTGGATGCGGGCCGGAGGCGGAGTCTGGCACGGCAAGGAAATGTCGGTGGGTACATCGAAACGGATCCAGGGCTTTCAACTGTGGGTGGCACTGCCGCCGGCGTTGGAAAACGCCAGTGTCGACAGCCAGTACCTGGAGTCGAGCGCGATGCCCGAAGTGGGTCCGGCGCGGGTGATTCTCGGCACGTATCAGGGCGTTCAGAGTCCGGTCCGCGCTCCCGCCGGCATGAATTATCTGCTGGTCACGCTGCGTGCCGGGGAGTCCTGGAGCTATGTACCGCCCGACGGACATGAGTCGTTGTGGTTGAGTGTCAGCCGCGGATCCCTTGGCGCGCCCGGGGTGGTCATGGCGGGAGAAATGGTGATTTTCGAACCCGGTAGCGGTGCCGTCACGCTCAAGGCCATTCACAAGGAGACGGTCTTCGTGATCGGCTCGGCGTTACCCCATCGCCATGAACTGGCACTGGGCAACTACTCGGTGCATACCAACCCGCAAGCCTTGCGGGCGGGGGAGGCGAAAATCGCCGAGATTGGCGCCCGGTTGCGCGAGTATCTGAAAAAGCCCGACGGCTCAGGCAGCGTGCCGGTTTTCAAGTAACCCTGACGTGTGCCTGGCCGTTCGAGCATCGAAGAGGCGGTCGCTAAAGACCACTGAACAGGCTGATGATCACGGCGTTGACCAGGTCAATGAAAAAACCACACACCAGTGGCACGATCAGGAAGGCCTGGTGCGCCGCGCCGTACTTCTGTGTCACGGTCGACATGTTGACGATGGCTGTCGCCGTGGAGCCGAGGGCGATCCCGCCGAATCCGGAAGCGATCACGCTGGCTTCGTAATCGCGCCCCATGAAGCGGAAGACCACAAAATACGTGTAGGCGACCGTCAGCAGAATTTGCAGGGTCAACGCACACAGAATGAACAACAGCGCGCCGCTGAGCTGCCATAGCTGAAGCCCCATCAGGGCCATGGTCAAAAACATGCCCAGGCAGATATCGGAGATCAGCGACAGACCCAGGCTGGCGCCGCTCCAGCTTTTCAGCCGTTGATCACCCACAAAGGCCAGCACAAGGTGGTGAATGACGATGCCCGCGAACAGGCAGCTGACAAATTTGGGCAGGGTGATGCCGGCATCGACCAGCAACAGGTTGAGCCCATAGCCGAGCATCAGGGTCAGGTTGAGCCACATCCACGCCCAGAGCACGTCGTAGTAGTCCAGCGCCTTGCTCGGTTGTTGCTCGAGAATGCCGACTTCCAGTTCCGCGTCCCTGGACGGCGTCAGCCGATAACGACCTATCAGTCGGTTGGCGATAGGGCCGCCGATGACGCAAGCGGCAATCAGGCCGACGGTGTTGCTGGCGATGCCCAGCTCATGGGCGTTACTGATGCCCAGTTTCTCGACGAAAAGCGGTGCCCAGGCCAGGGTGGTGCCCACTCCGCCCGTGAGGGAAATGGAGCCCACCATCAGGCCTGCCTTGGGATCCAGCCCAAACGCCTGGGCCATACCCATGCCCAGCGAGTTCTGCAGGAGAATGAACACAGCGGCGAGTAACAGCAGGATCAGCAGAGGGCGCCCACCCTTGAGCAGTTGGCGCATGTCCGATTTCAAGCCAATGCCGGCGAAGAAATAGAGCAGCAGGGTGTCGCGAACCTGCAGATCGAATTCGACCTGGATATTCAGGCCGAAGTAGAGCAAGGACGTCACCGCCGCACAGACGAAGCCGCCGACGACCGATTCGGGGATGCAGTATTGACGGAGAAAGGCGTTGTGCTGGACGAGGGTTTTGCCGAGGAAAAGCAGGAGGATGGCAAGGGTAAAACTCACGAGGCCGTGAACCTGGAAGAGCTGTGAAGTCATTTAAGGCCTACCTGAGAATTGAAAAATCATTATCAGTATTCGGTCATTCAATGTTTAGACCTGGATCAATGAATGGTCGATACATTCACTGCCAGCCTTGCTCGTCCAGATAGCCGCCATCATCAGCTACGTCTGCGCGCCAGGAGTGAGGACAGCCTAGCCTGAATGGGAAAACCCACCAGTATTGGCATAGGCCGCCATCACGCTCCCGATGGCCAGTCAAACGGCTGAGTCTAGCGCTTGATCAGGGAAATCTTCGTTCCCTCGATACTGACCCCCGCCATCAACCCTTGCTGGTCGAAGATGAACGCGTAGGCGTCGTCTTTCAGCGTCGAGCTGGACAGGTTTTTCGCCACCCCTTCATCAACCACGACAACCGTTGGTCCCACACCGATTTCCCAGCCCTTGGTTTCGGCTATGTATTTCACGGCTTTATCGGTCATCAGGAAAACCGCATAGCCGTACGACTGGGCGCCGGCCTGCAGCCCCCATGAACCGCTGACGGAGTTGTAGTAATTTTCGACTGTGGCGCCTTTCATCAGGACGCCTTCGCCGTAGCTGCCACCGAACACAAGGCCCGCCTTGATGATTTTCGGGAAAACCAGCACCGCTTTGGCTTCGTGCGAGATTTTTTCGGCAAAAGGATGGGCCTTGTAAAGCAATTGCAAGGCTTGTTTGGCATCGGCATTCAGATCCTCGGCGGTGGCCGCTCCTGCAGTGTTCAGGAAACCGGTCGATGCCAATGTTGCAGTGGCGAGGAAGAACGAGAGGAAGAACCGCATTGATTGAGTCATTTGCATACTCCGCTGAGGGAGCATTGGATGAGAGCAGCGGGCCTGCATTGGGCAGGAACTGAATCCGCTGAGGTTATCCGGCGCGCCCTGAAATGTGTGAATTCAAGCGTCGCTTTTGTATGAAGCAGGTTCTTGACCAGCTGTCATTTGCGATGCCATCAGATGTTGTGACCACTGCGTAATGATGGTGTTCGTTCGCCAGGCTTTTCTTTGGTTTTTTGTCGAGTAAAAAAAAGCCCGCTGATTGGGCGGGCTTTCTTTTATTACGCCAGTGTCTGGCGCTCTTTCTGTGGTTCCGGCTGCGTTTCCGTAGTTGGCAATACGTAGCTATCGGTGAAGTTTTTTTGCGGAGGCTCGCGGTGACGACCTTCGGAGACCAGGCGGATCACTTTCCGCGCAGGCTCTTCAATGCAGTGATAGAGGAACATCGAGAAGGCCAGGATCAGGGGAATCTCATACTTCAGGTCCATCATGCCAAACATCTTGCGCTCTACGAACAACACCATGATGTGACACATGTAGAGGCTGAAACTGATTTTCCCGAGGTAAACCGACACCGGGTTGGAATAAGCCCATATCGGTCCTGCACGGAACAGGCTGGCAATCATCACGATCACGAGGAACGGGAAAACCATGTTGAAGTAGTACTGGATGCTGGTTGCCCAGAGCATCAGCAGGATCAGTGGGGCAATTGCGATTGCGGTGATTCTCCAGAGTCTGGAGTCCGGCAGGTCATGGCATACCTGATAGGTGCAGTACCCGGCTACAAAATAGACGATGCACTTGATGGTCCAGATGCCATTGGCAAGCAACTTTGGTTCCAGGAAGGGCGCATAGAGTGCCAGGCAGATCAAGAGGAGTGAGAACGAAATCTTTCCCCACTTTCTTGTGAGGTAGGCGATGAACGGAAAGGTCAGGTAGGCCGCCCACTCACAACTGATCGACCATGAAGGCTGATTGAAGGTCAGTTCGGGGGTTACGCCCCATGCATGCACCAGAAACAGGTTCGCGTAGAACGTGTAGGCGGAATCGACAGGCGACCATTCATATAAACGATGCATCGGCAAAATGAACGCTGTAATGACCAGCATAAACAAATGCACCGGGTAGATCCGGGCAAGCCTGGCCACCCAGAAATTGATAGCCTCTTTAGCGCGAAGGCCGTCTGCAAAGTCTTTCCCGTGGACATAAGCCAGAATGAAACCAGAGAGGATAAAGAATATATCTACCCCGAGGCCTCTCGTCTGGAAGAGAAATGCCAGGCCGCCGTAGGCATTGGCGAGATCCCCGTATCGAATGTGAAGCAGCAGGACTGACAAGGCAGCGAATCCCCGTAGCCCGGTCAGGTTTTGTATGTGTGTGGCGCGCATCAAGCACTCCATTGCGGTTGTCTGGCAGGTCGAGCCTGCAGGGAGGGCGGCGATTAAATCACAGCTCTGTTACAAAGCCTACAATTGGCCATCACGTTTGATTTCGGCTTGTTACTGACAATCATGATGACGTCGTAAATGAGCGAATTTCATACCACTTTTTGCACCACTGGTCGGTGAAAAGAGAGTGGAAATCGTCTATTGAAACAGTGAGAAGGTGTGCGGTAGAGCTCTTGTCAAAGTTCACGCAGGAGAAGCCTTTAGTGTTTCCGAATATTTCCTCCAGTCGCTGAAGATAGCAGCTTTTCAAACCCCCTTGCCCTGAAACTCCCGGGCCAGCCATGTAGCGGCGTTGGTAGATTGGCGAAGGCTCCAAAACACTGGTCTGCATTCACGATAAACGGTGAGGCCCAAATGACGCACTTGTGACCCCTTGGGTTTGTCTAATTTCCTCAACCCGCTGTAACGCTGTTAACGCTTACCATTTCCTTTAGTGGAGGGTAGTACCATGGCTGTTATCAATGGGACAGAACAAGGCGACTTCATATTTGGCAACCCGGAGGCTGATCAGATCTTCGGCCTGGGTGGCGACGACTTTATCCTGGGTGAGGGAGGCAACGACACGATAGAAGGGGGTGACGGCAACGATGAACTCGTCGGTGGTGACGGCGATGACCTCCTTCGCGGTGGCGCCGGACTCGACAGCCTCACGGGCGGTGTCGGTGCCGATACCCTGACCGGGGGCGCGGATAATGACGCTTTCAACTGGTTTGTCGGCAGTGGCGTGGAATCCTCTTCCGTGGCCCGCGACACGGTGACCGACTTCCAGGGTGCCGGCGTTGCCGGGGGTGACAACCTGCTTCTCTCCGCGAGCAACCGCCTGGTTTTCGAGGGGGCTCGCCCCACGGTGCCGACGCTGGGCGCTTCGCTCGGTTTCGGTGGCAACGGTTTTACCGAGGTGTTCTATGCCGTAGGTGCCGCCAGCACGCTGCTGTTTGCGGACTCCAACGACAATGGCGTGCTCGACGCCAGTGACTTCTCCGTACAACTCACGGGACAGCACAACCTCACAAGAGCCGATTTCGGCACCACGGCCTTCGTCGTACGTGGCACCGAGGGCAATGACGTGATCAACGGCACCCCGGACGCCGATACGATCCTCGCGCTCGGTGGCAACGACGTGGTCAACGCCGGCAACGGCAATGACATCGTCGACGGCGGCGCCGGCAACGACCTCCTCAACGGTGGCGCGGGAATCGACCGGCTTACCGGGGGGCTGGGCAATGACACCCTCAACGGCGGCGATGACCGCGACCTCATCACGGGTGGCGATGGCAACGACATCATTGACGGTGGGGCCGGCAATGACACGACGCTTTCCGGCGGCAACGGCACTGATATCGTCAATGGCGGTGCCGGCAACGATACCCTCGACGGCGATGCCGGTAACGACCAGTTGTTCGGTGGTGTCGGTAACGACGACTTCTTTGGTGGCGAGGGTAACGACCAGATCTTCGGCGAGGACGGCAACGACGAACTGTTCGGCGATGCCGGCAACGACCAGCTGTTCGGCGGCAATGGTGACGACGCGCTCGAAGGCGACGCCGGGGCAGACCAGTTGAACGGCGGTGCCGGCAATGACGAGTTCGAGTTCTTCCTTGGTTCGTTCAACCCCAGCTCGACCTTCGCGACCTTCGATACGGTCCAGGACTTCGAGGGCGCCGGTGTGGCCGGGGGCGATACGCTCGAGCTGAACGATGAGTTCGTATTTCGTGGCCAGGTCACGCTCAATCCACAGCTTGGCGCGGCACTGGTCGGCGGCGGCAACGGCATCACCGACCTGTTCTACACGGTCCGCCAGGGCAACACCTGGCTGATAGCGGACGACGATGACAACGGCCGGCTCGACAGCACCGACTTCACGGCGAACTTCCTTGGCGTCAACAACTTCACGGTGGGCGACTTCGGTAACAATACCGAGTTCGTCACGGCGGGCACCGATGGCAACGACATCATTGTCGGCACCGATGGCGACGACAAGATCTTCGGCCTTGGCGGCAACGACCAGTTGTTCGGTCAGGCAGGAGAGGACTTGCTCGATGGCGGTACGGGGGACGATGTGCTGCTCAGCGGCACTGGCCTGGATAATTTGTTCGGCGGCGAGGGTAACGACACGCTCACCATCGAGGATTTCGGCAGTGCCTTCGGCGGAGCCGGCAACGACCTGGTGATCGGCAGCAGCGCCGCGTTCGCCTTCCAGACGACCCTTGAGGGCAATGAAGGCAACGACACGTTGCAATCGGGCAGTGCAGGCGCCTTCATGGTTGGTGGCACGGGGGACGACCGGCTGGTGGGCAGCGCGGCGGATGACTTCATGGTCGGCAGCGTCCAGTTCGAACCTGGCCTCGATGCGGACAGGTTCCAGTTCGGTGCCCTCTGGGGGACGGACACCATCGCCGACTTCGAGGACGGCATTGATCTGATCGATCTGAGCGCCAGCGGTCTGACCTTCGCTAACCTTACCGTTGGAGAACAGTTCGGCGAGGCCGTCATCAGCGTCACGGGCCAGCCGGGGGTGGGAACCATCACCTTGAGCGGCGTGCCACAGGCCGCCATCACCGAGTCGGACTTCGCCTTTACCTGAGTGAACGACGCATGCTCACGCCTGGTGATGGCGTGAGCATGCCTCAGGCCGGGCGTCGGGCCCCTTCAAGCGCCAGGGAGACATCATGACCGTCAAGCGCATGGACAACATCGGCATCGTTGTAGAAGACATCGACGCTGCCATTGAGTTCTTCACCGAACTGGGCCTTGAGCTCGAGGGGCGCGCCCCCATCGAGGGCGACTGGGCGGATGGCGTCACAGGATTGCGCGACATGCGCGTCGAGATTGCCATGATGCGCACGCCGGACGGTCACAGCCGGCTGGAAATTTCCCGATTCCTCGCACCTACCGTGGTCGCCGATCACCGCCGCGCTCCGGTGAACGCGCTCGGATACCTGAGAGTCATGTTCACCGTGGAAGATATCGACGACACACTCGCCAGGCTCTACAAACACGGCGCAGAGCTCGTCGGCAAAGTGGTCCGGTACGAAGCGATGTATCGTCTGTGCTACATCCGCGGCCCCGAAGGCATTCTCATCGGACTTGCCCAGGAGCTCGGGCAGCACGCTTCTCGATGAGCACCTGCGACAATGGCTGAGCGTCACCACCGGACCGGTTGCAAACGCGAGATAACTTGGGTGCCTTGCATATCGCTGATCTTAACGATTGAAACTCAGTATTAACCTGGTTGGCTTGTCGGTTTTATTATTGATTTTCCAATAGTTAAACAGTCGGTTTTTGCATTTGAAGGAGTCCGATGCTGCATAAAAATCTAGCAGATATCGCATATTGACAGGTAGTCAAGCCAAAACTACCATCCGGCGTCATGAGCTTTAAGGCAGCTAATAACGGGTATCTTGCATTTGCTCCGGCACCCGGGTGGAAATGTATATTCATGTGCTGTTGTGTCTGCAGTATGGCTGAATGTCGAGCCTGTCAGATTCAAACCAAATGTGCGTCAAGGCGAGCCAAAGTGAAAAAGTCACTCATCCTGTTGACCCTGCTTGCACCCCTTATCGCCATTGCTGGCGAACCTGATCACCTGGCCATTTGCGAAGAGCTCAAGCCAGATATCACTCGTAGTTACGGCGTGCACAATTTGAAGTTGGTGGATAACGGTAGTTCATACGTGTCGGGAGAAGGGGTTGTACTTTGTGTATATGACGGTGTTGTCCAGAAGTTCTACACCGATAGTTCTGTCCGGGTTATGGCAACACTGAACATCGCCAAAAATAAATACAGCGTCCTGTTTTAGTAGTGGGTTGTCACTCGTGAGCTAGAGGTTCTGATACATCTTCTGCTGGTTATTGAAACCATGTTCTTTCATCAGGCGCTCCAACGCGGCTTGTTGAATATTACGCTCTGCCCCTTAACCTGGTGAGTCCAACGGCTTTCGTATAAAACCTGGCGCGCGCGGCCAGTGAGTTTTTTTATCAGGCAAAGGAGCGCAGAATAAGCAGCCCGGCGTTCGAATGAAGTGCCGCAGGCGGGGCTGGCGTGTAATCATCTCGAGCAGCAGGGGTAGGGACTCTCTCGGGATGATGAGCGCTTGCTGACGACGGCAAGGGCTGGAGACGCGCTTTGAAACCATTCCCGCTCAGACCTGGCGCCTCAACCCTGGACATGTTTCTTCAAGCGTGTCTGCCACGTCGTGACGCTGTTCCGCCAACCTTGACGGAAAAGGCTGTCATCCCGGGCATTCCCAATGCTCGCTACAGGCTGGACCACGACCTGACGCCTTTCATTGAGGATGCGGTTCAGTCCAACAAGCGTGAGAGCGAGGTGCTCGCCAAGGCCGGGAAGCCGAACCATATCCTTCCGCTGGCCAATATGCTGGCGGTTTCCGGTGGCGGCGATGCGGGCGCATTCGCCGCGGGACTGATTGCGGGATGGACGACGCATGGGACTCGCCCCCTGTTCAAGGTCGTCACCGGCATCAGCGCGGGTGCCCTGGTCGCCCCGTTCGCTTACCTGGGGTCCGATTACGACAGCGTGATTCGGCATGTCTCCAACGCAATCGGTCCCAAAGACATTTTTCATTCACGAAACGTATTAACCCGTTTTGCCAGCGACGGTATAGCGGACAGCAAGCCACTGTCGCGGCTCATCGCAAAATACGTCACTGCACAGATTCTTGAGGCCATTGCGACGGAGTACGCCAAAGGACGAATCCTGCTGATCGGCACCACTGACCTTGATTCGGGACGGCCCGTCACCTGGAACATGGGCGCGATTGCCGCAAGCCAGGCACCGGGAGCGCTTGACCTCTTTCGCAACATCATGCTCGCGTCAATGAGCATTCCCGGGGCAGTCTCTCCCGTGATGATTGATGTGGACGTTGACGGCAAACAGTTCCAGGAAATGCACGTGGACGGAGGGGTCATCACCCAAGTGTTTCTTTACCCGCCCAGCACCGTGATGGCGCTGAGCAAAGCCACCGGAGCACCGTTGCGATTCGACCGTCATTTCTATGTCATTCGTAACGGGACACTGGAGCCGCAGTGGTCCGGGACCAAGCGCCGCACATTGAGCATCGGCGGTCGAGCCATCAGTGCCTTGATTCAAACCCAGGGGATCAGCGACCTGGAGCGTATCTACCGTATGGCGCAACAGGATGGGGCGGATTTCAATCTTGCGTACATTGGCTCCGACTTTACCTTTGCGCACAGCCGGAAATTCGATGGCGAGTACATGAAGCGTTTGTTCGATTACGCCTTTCAACTCAGCGCGAAGGGCTATCCGTGGCATAAATTGCCGTACCTGGAAAACGCTAAACGATGAAACAACCGCTGAAAGATCCAGGCAGATCGTTTGCAGGGCGCCGCGAAAAGCAGCGGTCGACAGGACGCCAGAGGAGGGGAGAAAACCGGAAACGGCTCTAAAAGGCAGCACCGATTCCCAAATCCCGGAAACGACAAAGCTTTGAATAATCAGGGCTTTGTCGTATAAAGATGGCGGAGGCGATGGGATTCGAACTCATGGACCTGTTACAGTCGACGGTTTTCAAGTCCGAGATACAAACGCCCGGAACTCGTGGCCTGTAGCTAGATTTCGTTCTAATACGAGCATTTTTTGGCTCCGCTGCAGGCCGCATTCTACAAGGGAGGGCATCAGCGTTTTGTAACGCGTTTTTCCGTTATTTTGACGATTTCGCAAAGGTGCCGACGCGAGGATAAACACGTTCAGATATTTCGCTCTCGGTATGCCCCAAGAGCAGGCTCGCTTCTGGCCGACACTGCCTGTCCCGAACGACCGGGTTCGACCCAAAGCAGCCCCTCGAATATTGCTACTGCCGGCCCGAAGCGGCCGGTCGGATGATAGAGGCTAGCCCAAAAGCTGACGTCTTAATTAGCGATCAGGTTGGTATCTACAAATCCGTAGGTGAACTCCATTGGGTCGGCAGTAAATCCCTTCTGCTGCATGTGTTTGGGTCACAAAACACATCGCCCAGCTCGCTGGCGGTGTGTTAGGGCAGCTTTAAAAAAACCTGCTCAACTGAAACAACACGCTGACCAATTTTGCTATTCAATGGCCATGAGTCCACAACAATTGACGCCATCCCACGAATACGTGCACCAGGAGGTGGCAGTGTTTTATTTTCCATTTGCTCCTTCATAATCCGAATTTGTTTAAGCATTGCATCGAGCTGCTCACCTCTTCCTAAAGCTGGCTCACCCCGCCTTCTCTTTTCGGACTCAGCAAGAAGGGCTGATTCCAAAGACCGTAACTCTTGATACACAACATTAAAATTATCAGTTCTCAAATTCATGGCGTAATGTAATCCTTAGCTGGATTCAGAATAAACTTCTGCATTGGCCTGAGCTCTTTCATCCTGCTGCCATCCATTCGATCACACGATAGACACCTAACTACTATTAACCGACATGCCATGTCGCGTTTTTTTCGCGATGACGTTTCAATAACGCTCTGTGTCGCTTTGTAAGTCCGTATTTATCTTAGAGGGGGGGGCGGCAAACGCAACATTGCTCAGGGAGAAATGTGACATGGATGACGACAAGCCCTGCGGCCTCTAGGTTGGGAAGCAGCTTCGGTGATGCCACCTATTTGCCATCAATGTGTCCACCGTCCGCTTTGCCACGCTCTGGCACATTGCTTTAGAGGGTTAGTCGTTCCGGAATTCATAGCCTTCTGGAGGCTCGCCCAGCTTTGCGGCGGCTATTGCCAATAAGCTGCTCGCATCGAGATGCACGCCTGCGGCCAATTGCTCAATGAATGGGAGCAGCCACTCTCCCTTTGCGGCAGCAATATGCTCCCTCCATTTGGCATGCAGCGCCTCCTGAGCTGTGAAGACGCCACCAGCGGCACCATGACCCACGCCTTCAGAAAAGCCAACCGGCCAAGCCACGGCCTCGAAGCAAAGCGAGACCTCATACGGCCAAGGATAGTTTCCCGATAGGGGTAAGGCCTTTGTGCCCTTGGCAAGAACGAAATAGCGCGGCATGAGTTAGGGACCTATCGATTAAGATAACAGGCGAGCCGAAGCATACCCGTCCAATTCCGGTAACTGCCCAAGGATAGCCACTTATTTGCCATCATCACAACCACAGGCAGCTCCGGGCCGATCGGTGCCTGTCGCGAAGGGCAGCCTGCGACCCATAGCGGCCCTCCGTGAGGGGCAGAAACCGGCCAGGAGCGGACGGTCAGCCCAAATTGGTATCGGTGAAAGCAGCCAATCAGATGTGACTATTAAGTCCGGGGCGATTCAGTCATTGACGTTGGCGGCGTACCAACTGATCGATATCATGTAACACCGTTGCCGACTGTGCATCGGTGAAATGGGGATAGAAATGAGATTCAGAGACATACTTGTACGCAAAGAGGCGCGCTATTCCATTGGAGTCGAAGAATTGACTGGGAGATATTACCTGTCAATTCCGGTTGCGAATAATCTTGTCGATTACGAGGAGTACTACGAAATCAATAAAGAAGAATTTGATGCATTCAACGTCAGCGTGGTCGCGGCGGCGGAATTTGTTCAGCAATGCCGCAACCGAAAACAAGATAATCGACTGATGATGAAACCGGGAAAAGACCGGGGAGTAGCCATGTAGGCTTGACTGGCGACGCTTCGCGAGTCAACTGTTGGTGCAAAAGGCACTTCCACTGCTGTGGATAGCGTTGACTTTTACGTCACGCCACAAGGAACGAGTGTGCCAGCGACTGGCTATCGAGCTGTCGGAGGTCTCCTACTGTCGAAGAGGCGTTAACGGGTACAATTGCTCCCCGCAATCCTACTTATATTACATTTGATAATATTGATAATATGACTCCGCCCGAAGCGCAGAGCCTACTCCAACTGCCCAGGACACCCACCAGGACTCGACCCTTATTTCCAGACACACTTAGCTGACCGCTATTGGCCGTTTTCTGCCTGTGGTGACCGGCTGAGAACGACCCATAGCCGCCGGTGAATGTACTGCTGGAAAGTAAATGGCTATGCTTGATTGGATGCCGAGATTGGTCTCCCCACAATTGGGTAAACCGGACAGCCTCTAACGGTGATGGTATACAGTATCGTTTCAATTTTTTGATCCTAACTAGGCCATTGAAACTCGGAGCTTTAGCAAATGATCGCTGTAGATGCTGTCGTAAAAGAGTTTGTGCGATTGCTCGATGTTGCAATCGCTATTGCAGAAATAATAAAGGCCCGTACCAGGGATGCATTTATTGTTGAGTCTGCAGACACAACAGTGAAGAATCTCATGGGCTTTCGCGACATGGCAATCTCTGGCGGGCTTCCGAGACCATCAAAGGGCGAAGTTCCTCAAGGTACTGGCCTTGGATTGACTCGTGGAGTTGGGGAGTGGACAGAGGATGATGATTTGCTTGCTGCTGTTTACGAGATCGAGAACCACTATAAAAAATCAATGTAAATTTAGTTTATGTCACGGTCGGCTTGCCTGATCTGAACGTGATTTGTCAGTCGCAGCGCACATCGGGAAGGGCCGATTTCGACCCATAGCTGACCCCGCTCTAATCGCGATTGGCCGGTCTCTTGCCTCTTTTTTAGTACCCTCATATGGATGCGAGACACCGTAGACTACAGCGCCGCCCTGAGCCTTCATGCTGCGGGAGCTGGCGCGCGATACCGAAACCTTCCTTACAAGGACTTGGCCGTGTCGCACAAGGGTGATGTGATTCGGATCGAGAGAATTTATATTGGCAATCGTTAGGCTTGAGGGAGCCCAGCTTGATTTCCCCACTAGTCCTAGCCTCTGAGTTTCGAGAACGGAGTCTGTGATATGTGCGAATGCGTGAACATGCCTGATCGAATGGATGGCAGCAAGGTGGAAGAGCTAAGTAACCTTGCCCCATTTGTTGAAGAAATAAGCACCGACTTTAAGAAATGGGAAACGGCATTTAAGTGCAGGTACTGTGGTCAAAAATGGTTGGAGCGTTATGAATCACATGGCCATGCGAATTTACCAATTGTGGAGAAGTTTTCTTAGTTTCTAAGCGGCAGGGACTATCTCAACTCGATGATTCCCGTTGAAAAGCCCAGCCATTTCGCTGGTCTTTTAGGCTTTGAATTAGCTTGCGGAAAAAACAAATTGCAGCTTTAGATAACCACAGTCCGCTCTTGGCCGGTTGGTGTCTGTCGGGAAGGACTACAGTCGATTTTGTATTCAACCGGTAGATGCAACAGATTGGTCATATCTTTCAGCGGGCGTTTCGTAACGCGTTTTCCGCTATTTTGAGGGCTTAGCAATAGCGCCTACACGACGGTAAACGCGCTCGGTAATGTCGCCTTGCTGCCCGGGGCCATCCCGCGCAAGCAGGGCTTTTCATTGGAGTTTGTCCGTTATGGCGATGACCTGCAGAACAGCTGACGGGGATCTGCTCGACACCCTGTGTCACCACTATTACGGCCACCTGAATCGTTGTGTCGAGGCGGTGCTGGCGGCCAATCAGGGACTGGCCGATGAACCACAACCGTTCCGGGCGGGCGTACTGATCACGCTGCCGGAATTGGTGGTGGAGACTGACAGCGTGATTTCACTGTGGGATTGATCTCGTTACCCAGCCCGCTCAGTGCGGGCTTTTTCTTGCCTGGAGTACCACGATGCAACCGCTGTTTCGTATCGTCGCCGACGGCGCCGACATCACCACCTTGATCGATGATCGGCTGGTTTCGCTGCAGCTGTCCGACCGGCCCGGCATGGCTTCGGATTCGTTTGAACTGCGCATCGATGACCGCGACGGCGCGGTGTCGCTGCCCGTTCGTGGCGCGAGCATCGAGATCTATCTGGGTTACGCCGGTGCCGACCTGACGCGCATGGGCCGCTACACCGTGGACGAAGTGGCCGTCTCCGGCCCGCCGGACACACTGGTGATCAGCGGCAAGGCCAGCGACATGCGCGGCAGCGGTAAGACCACCCGCAGCGGCAGTTGGGAGGACGTCAGTCTGGCGCAGATCGTCGGCGACGTGGCCGCGCGCAATGGCTGGCAGCCGTCGTGCCCGGTCGACACCCGGGTGCCGCGCATTGACCAGCTCAATGAATCCGACTTCAACTTCATCACCCGGGTGGCCAAGAAGCACGACTGCACGGCTAAGGTGGCCGACGGCAAGCTGCTGGTCTTGCCGCGACAGGGCGGGCAGAGCGCCAGTGGAAAGGCCTTAGCGGTCATCACCCTGCAGCGCAGCGATGTCACCCGCTGGCGGTTTCTTTTAAGCGATCGCAGCGCCCATCAGGGTGTCAGCACCCAGTACCAGGACCCGGCCAGCGGCGAGCTGCTCATTTCGCACCTGGACAATCCGAATGTGCCCGAAGGCCTGCCGCCGGTGCATACCGATCGCCATATCTATCCGGACCGCACAGCGGCCGACGAAGCGGCCAAGGCCCGTCTGGCGGCGTTCAATCGTTCGACCGCCTCGGTGCGTCTCGATCTGCCGGGGCGTACCGACCTGTTTGCCGAGATCATGATTGAGGCGCAAGGCTTCAAGCGCGGCCTCGATGGTGAATACCTGGTGGAGTCGGTGGATCACACTTTCACCCCGTCCGGGTGGACGGTGTCGGTGGAGTGCAATGGCGGCAAGGAGGGCAAGGCCAAGGCCTCCGGCAAGCCGCAGAAAGTCGTGCTTGAAGTACCGGATTGACCGCCCGGGCGTATGAGTCGTCCCGAGTCAAAAGTTTCAAAAAATCAAAGTAAAAGGAGCGGCCAGTCTGGTTGCGTCAACATCCAGCCTGGCCACCGTCCCTGCAGATTGTCCCTGCAAGTCCCGCCAAGGCTCCTGCTCTGTGCACAAAGCAGAGCGAGCCTAGCACCTGTTTATTTATACAGTAAAGGTCTTGCTATCATGTCCACCCCTATCATCCCTTGGATGGGCGGCAAACGCCGTCTGGCCGATCGCCTCATTCCGCTGTTCCCACCCCATGAATGCTACGTCGAAGTCTTTGCCGGCGGCGCGGCGCTGTACTTCATGCGTCCCCAGGCGGCACCGGTGGAAGTGCTCAACGACATCAACGGCGACCTAGTGACGCTGTACCGCGTCGTACAGAACCACCTCGAAGAATTCGTGCGCCAGTTCAAATGGGCGCTCAGCTCGCGCCAGGTGTTCGAGTGGCAGAAGATGACCCGTGTCGAAACCCTCACCGACATTCAGCGCGCTGCGCGATTTTTCTATCTGCAGCACCATGCCTTCGCTGGCAAGGTGTCCGGTCAGACCTTCGGTACCGCCACCACCACTCCTTCGATCAACCTGTTGCGGATCGAAGAAAACCTTTCGGCTGCCTGGCAACGTCTGTCAGGCACCTACGTGGAAAACCTTCCCTGGCTGGAATGCGCGGAACGCTACGATCGGGCGCATACCTTCCACTACATGGACCCACCGTACTGGCAG
Source organism: Pseudomonas sp. AP3_22 TE3818 (assembly GCF_053628995.1). Taxonomy (NCBI): domain Bacteria; kingdom Pseudomonadati; phylum Pseudomonadota; class Gammaproteobacteria; order Pseudomonadales; family Pseudomonadaceae; genus Pseudomonas; species Pseudomonas sp. AP3_22 TE3818. Next base: position 2,976,811 of record NZ_JBRJHL010000001.1, read on the forward strand.
ACCGCAGGGTATGGGGTGGATTTTCCCTTCGAGAACTACGAGCGCATGGCCGACTTCATGCGCCGCTGCAAGGGTAGGGTGATGGTCAGCATCAACGACCATCCGGACATCCGCCGGGTGTTCGAAGGCTTTCACTTCGAGACGCTAGACATCCGCTACACCACGACCAACCAACGGCAGGGCAAGGCTGAGGTCAGTGGCGAACTGGTTATCATGAACTGGGTGCCATCAGAGTTGGGAGGGCTTTTCTGAACCTGCTACAGTGAGAGGTGGTTGAAGTGTGATTAAATTTATCCTTGATGTGTTGAGGGAAGTGCAGTGTTAAAGCATTGGATGGCGGCTTTGGCTATTACATCACTTTATTCTTCAGCATGTTTCGCGGATTCCTCTAAGGAGCTTGATAGGCTGGCGGCTATTGCAGCCGACTATTCAAGGTGTGCAAGGGTGGTATTGGCTAATTTCGAGTCAGATGAGGAAAGTCGGAAGGTAAGCAAGTTGTTTTTTCGGGAGACTATAAAAAATATCAGGAAGATGGTTGATCTTGAGTTGGCTGCTGGAGACGTTAACATTGTTTATAATGTTGACGTGATGGGGCGCGATGTGTTGGTTGGTTATTTGTTGAAAGGTTTTGCAAGTGAGAGTGATGATGAAAAATCAACTGCAAAAAAACTGAATGAAGAAAATAACTGGGATTGGAAAAAAACAAATAAAAAACTATGGTCGCAGTATGGCTGTAGTACGATCTACGAAAGCCTCCTGCACAGTGTTAATTCCTCAAAATAAATTGAGCAAAAACTTCCGCTATTCTCGAAATAACTAGGTACTTTCCATACGAAATACAAAGCTCACCCTCAGGAGTTACTGAGTTATGGAGGGCGTGCCTGCGTGCTTCTAACGTATCGGGTCGGATTTTGGAGTTATCGCATGTTTGTCTGATTGGATCTAGGTGTAGGTTGGAAGCCGACCAGAGGTAAGCGCTCGGCTTCACAGTTGAAAAGATTTGGTTAGGGAAAATTTAGGGCAAAACGTGTGCCGTTTGACACCGCTACAGATCAGCAGATTTGATGCATAGCCTATTTGTAACGGCCTTAAGCGGTATACCGGGTATGCTGAAAGGGGGGTGAATCTCTATCCATGGCCACACAAGGTCGTGCCTCAGCGACCACAATCCAAGGTGGACGGTCGTGTTCTAGATTGTTATCAAGCAACCAGCCCGCGCTCGAACCAAACGCGAGAAAGGCCTTAGAGATCATTTACTTTTATGTTGGGGAGTGTTGGAAGGCATTTAGAAGCTCCCTGTTAAGTACGGCGCCAAAATCATGGTCATATTGTACAAGCTGTACTGTCTTAATCTCTATAGCTCAAATCGGAGGCACGGTAGAACCGCAGATTGAACGCAAGCTAAGCAAATCCTACGCCACTGGGATGCCGTCTCATGGCATCCCCTCAGTAGCCTACGCAACTGTGGTCATCACTGCGTCCGATGCCGAGGCGGACTGGCGAAGATGGTGGATAGAGGCTATCGTCAATTTCGGCTTCAGTAACAAGCATGCCTTGTGAGCAGATTGTTAAAGACTCAAGAGCTTACAAACTTGTCGCTATAGTCACACTTGCGTCTTGTAAAAAATAACGCTTGTGCTTGCAAAGGTCTGGCATGTTGCATGAGCGTTAAAAGTGAAGGCGCCAAGGCAAAAATTTAAATTTCTTCATGCGGCATGGATGGTAGATAGGTTTAGAACTCTTAAGTTATTTAAAAGGAGATTTATATGGCTCAGTTAAATATCAAACCGTCGGACTCAGCCCTTCCATACGCTCTGGAGCAATACTATGCTGAGCTATTAAGACTCGTGGGAGAGCGAGGTGGTCAGCCAGTGCTTCTGAATAACACCATTACAACTTTGGATGTTAATGAGAAAGCTCCATTCTATACAGAGGGGGTATTTAGGCAGTTTGCAGACAGGAAATTTAAGCAGTCACCTGCAGACCTAGGGACAGCAGTGCAAGCCGAACGCTTTTCCTTTGAGTACGAGCGTGTTATTGACATAGCATCTTCAGACATTGATGAGGGTCTAACAGAGGATGTCCGAAACAGGATTGAGGCTAACCAGCGCGAAGTTGCTCGGGTAACTCGAGAACTTGTCGCTTTCGAAACAGGGATCTCAGAGAAGTGGGCCGTCATAGTCCAATCAGAAAATTTGAAACCTGAAAGCCCAGCCTATCAACTTCGCCACATTAACTTTCTAGAAACCATTTTGTATGCTGATCAGCGGCAGGTCTATACAGATGATATCGCAAGTTATACGCGAAAGATTGACAATATTAGGAGCTCTTCCTATAGTTTTGCCCAAAAAAAATTATTGCAAGCCAAAATTGAACTTGCCGAGGCTTATAAAATAGCACGCCCATGGAATATTTATTTTGAGAGGGACTTTCCGGGTGCCACAGTTTTTACCTTTGCAGATCCCAAATATCGCTCGCGTCAGCTTTGCGATGTCTCTGCTGCCCTCTACCCAAGTATCAATTTAGTAGAATTTCAAAAGAACACTCTTGAGCATCGACTAATCTCCGTTTCCTCAACCACCACCCACGAGGAATCACACGCGCGGACTTGGGGGGCAGCGGGTGGTGGCTCCTTTAGTCTTTTTGGCATCAACGTTGGAGGCGGCGGCGGTGGGTCAGGAGAGTCCAGTTACAAGAGTGCATTTAAAAGTGTGCGCAGCTTTTCAATGGACTTCGCAGGTATGGAAGAAGTCTACACGCAGCCTGGCCTTTGGTACGATCCAAGTCTTTTTAGCAGTCAAGAATTGAAGCCAGTATTTGATCTAATTCCGGGTGCTAGAGATTTGGAGTTCGTTGCAGTCTCTTTAATCATTGCCCGCGGTTTATCTTTAACTGTAGAGTTTGGCGATGTCCTTGAGACCGAAGAGTGGTCTAAAAGAAATTTTCATGGACGAGGCGGGGTGTCAATTTTTGGCTATAGCTTTGGCGGGTCTGCAGGTTCCTCTAGCTACGATTATGATTTAAAGTTATCAGAAGACAGAAAAAAAGTCACATTTACGGATGACCCTAAACATTGCCGCTTACTAGCCGTTCGACTTGAAAGGATTTATCACCCTGCTCGTGTGGATGTGCCAGAGCGCCATATGCAGTTCGGAAGTAATGCTAGTCTTGCTTTTCAACAAGGGGTATTGACTGGAGCTCTTTCGCATGCGAACTATCAAAAACTTAAGATTGAAGGTTTTTCCGATGAGGCAATTGCCCAAGTCTTAACGTTTGACAATAGATCATGACAGCTGTCATGGTTAAAATAAAAGCGATCTCCCTTGCTGTCGTCTGCGTGCTGGTAAGTTCTTGCGCATCGGTTAAGCTCTATCCTGTTTGTTTTTTTGATACTGTTCAACCGGACGCTTCTGCTAAGTCAAAATACATTGAGAGTTTAACTGCTACTCTGCGAAAATTTGATAAAGCAGCTGAGTCTAGTCAAGACGGAAGATGGCTCATCGCACGAACTAATGTACTAGATCATCGTAAACTACAGGATATTTGGCCGTCTCTCGCTTGTATAGGTACTGTTACAAGCGGGACCGAAGTTAAGCGGAGCGCGGATTGTGTTCGGTTTATCTCGGGGCAGCTTAGTTCTGGGGAATATAAAACCTTTGATATTAAGTTAGATGACATTGCTTTAAGCGATGAGGCGCCGGGGAAGCCTTATGTTATTTGCTGGAGGTCAGCTAAATAATATAAATGCAAATGGTGGTGCAGTATTTCGGCATTTTTGATGCAAAGTGCGCCTAGTTTGGTCGGGGCGCTGGACAGCAACGACAGTGCTCATGATTGGAGTCGAAAACGGTTGCTTAAAATTTTCTAGGCAACCACTCCGCCCTTGATCTGAACCCATGGGTCGGCTGCGAATATGGAATAGACGAATTTTTCCTGTCTACGCTTACCGTCGCCGGCTTAGTAACTCAAGGAGATTACTCCCCGAATATCGTCCGCAGTATTCTGAAATTTAACCGGAACTTTTACTACGCGGGTGTAGACATCACTTCAAACTTGGCGGTGCTTGTTCCACCGATTGGTGGATTGATATAAGTTTCGACATCGTAGGCGGTGGCACCCGAACAACCAATTTCTATCTCTCTAAGCTCCGTAGCTTGCAGCTTCAATACCTCGGTGCCTTGTCGCAGTTCTTCACCTTGCTGAAGGAAGCCCAGGACTAGCCACAGGAACGCGGCCGGACCGAAAACGCCGGCGAGGAAATCCCCGATCTCGTTGAGGGGGCGTGTGTGTAGTTGTCCCACTCGCTCCCACACTAGAGCCCCAAGTCCGATCAAGTAAATGGATGTAATGACGCCACCGATCATCCCTAAGCGTTGACGCATTTACTTCTCCTTCACTTGTGTACTTTCAAAAAGTGTCGAGCTCTGGCTTGTACCAATTTTGTATCGCCATCTAGTTTGTATGCGCGGTGTTTCAGTGGAAGCTTTTTGCCAAGTATCAGCTCAGTTGTTGATATGAAAAAAAAGGCTATGTTTCTGTATTGTTTTTGGTGGGTGATAGTTGGACGGATTTATAGGTGCGCATTGTAATTCATAGGCGAAAAATTTGTTTAGAAGCTGTCGAATAGGATAGTAAGATTGGCGCTCATTTGAAGGAGGCGACAGCGCCCCTAATTTTTTGGCTATCCGTGGCTCAGTAGTCGAACTCTAGGCTGGGCTTCCTACATTTCAGTATAGTTTCTTAAATCCTTCGAGCCTTAAAAATGGCCTGCATAGCTGCACGCCAAATTTTAATTATTTAAAAAGTCCAAGAATGCATCAGCTAATGCCTATTCTAGTGGCTCTATAGTCGCTTGTCTGTCTAGTCCATCAGTAAGGCGACTTAACTTGGCTCGTTATTGGGCTGACTCAGCAGTTACGAAAGCGGAGCCCAGGGCTGGACAGAGAAATCACTCACGTGTCATGAGCACCGCGAGTGTCATCTTGATGAACTCCTCATTGCGGTCGATCGTGTCCAGGGCGCCGCGCACGTTGTCGGCTACGTCGGCTGACCCACGCTGTTCAACCCAGTTTGAAAGCTCTAGGATGGCGGCCTCAAGCGCGAGCTGGTTTTCGTTGAGCTTGAATAGCAGGGAAGGGAGCAGGTCTGAGTTGGGCATCGCGATTCCTCCGTGGAGATTTCAGCGTAGCAGTCGTCAAACGTCGGGGGAGAGAAGAAGGGCATGGTCGGCAGGACGCTGGGGGAGGGGCTGAGGTGAGGTGAAGTGTTGGCGGAACTAAATAGCACTCCAAAAATAAGGAACCCCTGAGCTTCTATGAGAAGGCCAGGGGCTCTGCGTCTCCGTAGTCCAACTTGGCTGTTTCTGGTCTTGCCGCTTGAAAGATAAGAACGCAGAAACTACACGTTATGTCATCGAGTCGTTCCAGAAGTCCACGGCAGCTGTTTGGGCATTGGTTCCAAATCGCCAGATAAAGTCTGGATCCACGAACTGAGCAGTGCGTAATCCGGTCTCAGCAGCTGCACCCAATATAGCATACAGTACCGCTGACGCCGAGTTCACTCCGGCATAAAGCGGCCCTTCGATCCAGCCGTCCAGAAAAAACGCGGACTCTCCAGCGAGAAACACCCGCCGGTATTCTTGCGGAATGCCATCAGGCGTCCCCGGAATGTACCTTTTTGGATTAACCACCGTGTACTGAAACGCCAAAGCTGCATTGTAATTATATTGCCCCGCCAGCAGGAGCCTGAATGCGCCCTGAATATAGGGTTCATTATGCCATTCAATTTTGAAGGTGTTGCCCCCGCCAATGCCGGCGCTAAAAAAACTAGCGTTAATAATATTGCCGACATCATTGGCAACGGTGGCGTCAGGATTGTTGGAGGACATGCCAATATAACTTAAGGTCAGCTGATTGGTTGCCAATGCATATTGCGCATCATCGACGTTGCCAGGGTTGGGGGTCGGAATCGGCAGCGGCAATGGGTGATAACGCAGAGAGTCAAACCCATTCTGATAGGTCAGCAAAACCGAGTATTTCGATGGGGGGATGTCTGCGTTCGGGAAAATTGCTGTTTGCCCTAGCAAACGGTCGGTCACGATCCACCTTACTTTCTGGTTATCGGCTGTTGGCCAATTGGAGCCAGATAATAAAGTTTCGTCCGTTGCGGCCCAGATTTTGGTGGAAGGATAAAATTCGACGTTGCGAATGGATTCCCGAATTTGTTTGGTGTAAAGCGTCAGTGGGTCGCTGAGATTATCACCAAGCGATGCATAAGGGCGCTCGATCTGTCCGACAATTGGGGGGGCATTTGTGCCTTCGTCGAGCAGCATGGGCTGCATCATGGCGGGATTGCCAGTGGCCATGATGATATAATCGAACAGACCTTCTTTAAGATCGGTACCACCCGGTTCTATATAGTTGAGCGATACTATATTTCGGGAGGCCCCGCGTCCTATTCTTATATTAAACGCTGCGCTCATGATGACTTCTATAGCCGGATTCAAGTCAGTACTGAGCTTAAGAAATGACTCAGCGAATCCCGAAGAAGTGAACTCAGGTCCCCAGCGGTACAGCGCCTCATAATTCCACAGGTCGTAGCGAATAAAGTCCACCATCGAGGTTGGGAAATCCTGCCCCATCCCGCCGGTGCCAAACCCCACCGCCTTGAACATTCTTACGTCACTCTCCGTCCAGTTAGGCGCGTCAGGGTTGTGTGGAGTCGGCGGGGTCTGCAATTGGGTCCGGACAAACGTCTCCAGGCTCATCTTGTCGAATTTGTTGATGATGCCGCTCCAATATGCCTGAAGTCGTTTCTCATCCACTGCCGAGAGGGTCGGCTGTTTTAGCACTCCAGCGGCGTGCTCTAGCGTCCAGGTCAAGTGCCCCTTCGGATCGACCATAATCGTAGTTTCTTCAACGAACACCCTGTCAAAGTCATCTCCCAGATCAGAGACGCGTTGCGGCAGCCCGAAATTTAGATCATTCGGGTTGGAAATCCAGGTTGATGTGTTGCCCTCGACATTCAGTGCCGTTGCGACGATGCCGGGATTGGGGAATGGTTGGAAGGTTGGATTCTGAGCAGCTGGGCTATCCGGGTTATCGTTTACAACCGTTTTCTTGAAGTAGTGCCACATCAATTTTGCCGTATCAGGAAAGCGCATTGCGCCCATTTCTGCGGGATCGGCTTCACCGGGACTCGTTGGGGACTCTGTTTCGAAGTGTTCAGTGAAACATCTGCCGCCAATACGCCCGGAGGCTTCGAAGAGTGTCGGTGTCAACCCACAGCGGGTTAGTTCGTAGAGCGCGCAAAGTCCGGACATGCCTGCGCCAATAATGGCAACTCGGGTTCCTTTCTGTGTGGAGTCTAAGACTGCAAATGGGGCAGGATTGTCTCGCACTACTTCGGCGTAATTCGCAGCATAGACATCCACAATACGGGTGACGCCAGTATTTAGGCTATCCAATGTCCTTCCGGTGGGCAGAACTCTCCGACGTCTGCCAAACGGTACAATTGAATTGACGAAACCGCCAAATGCATCATAGGTAGGAAATGACATGATAGCTCCTTTTATCAAGTGCGCTGCTTTAGGCACCATCTGTTAATGGTGGGAAGCTGCAGTACATAACTGTTATGAGGGTCGCTTTGATATATACGGCTGTAAGTAATCCTTGACTTTTTCCTGCTCCAACACTGCGTCTGCTCTACTTCTTGTAATGTCTCTGCCAGAATGCTCAAGTTGAAATTTGAGGAAATAAATGCCTGTAACAGAAAAGTTATCCGTGCAAACGCCTACTTTTCGAGTCAAACAGTATTTGTTATTTAGATAATTGTTTAGGCTGGATCCAATTGTAGTGGATCCAAGGGTAGCCCTGTCTTGATCGTTTACTAAATAATATTAGGGAATTAAAAAAATTCCCAAATGAGTTATAGAAAGACTCGCCTGGCCTTGCGGGCCACGGCCAGGGGGCTATGTCCGTCCTCGATCTGATGCCGCCGGCGCTGCGTCCCTGGGCGATCGCCCTGAAGGGCTGCCTGAAGGTCAATGATGAAACCATCTATTTGAATGCCTTGAGGAAGCGTGGTTCAGCTCTCCTCAAGAACCTCGATTTGGTTGACTGACTTCCTCAGGGCGTGAAGCTGCCGGTCAGCATTGGCTGAAATTGGCCGATTGCAGTCATTCCGGCGCCATCATCACCGCGAGCGTCATTTTGATGAACTCTTCATTCTTATCGATTGCTTCTAGGGCACCGCGCACGTTGTCGGAGACGTCAGCCGATCCGCGCTGCTCGACCCAATTCGAAAGTTCCATGATGGCGGCTTCCAGGGCAAGCTGGTTTTCGTTGATTTTGAAGAGCAGGGAAGGGAGCAGGTCTGAGTTTGGCATCGAGAATCCTCGGTTATGAGGTCAGCGTAGCACTGCGTTTCATGAAGGATTTTTAACCGTTGGCAGGGCGCCGGGAGAGGGAAAATCAGGAAAGTTTTGTAACGGTTATCAAATAGTTTTGTAACGACCTCCAGAGGCTGCACCGATTCACAGGCTCCAGAAACGACAAAGCCCTGAATAATCAGGGCTTTGTCGTATAAAGATGGCGGAGGCGATGGGATTCGAACTCATGGACCTGTTACAGTCGACGGTTTTCAAGACCGTTGCCTTAAACCACTCGGCCACACCTCCGTTTGCGTTGCGGGCGCCATAATACCTGAATGAAACACACTGTCAAACTCTCTGCATAGCTAGTTACAGAGTGTCTGTTATGATCTTTGCGACTGAACGTTTCAAACCAACAGGAGTGTCGCCATGCGCGAACAGGATTACGCAGTTAATAACAGCGTGCAGGCTGAGCAGCTAGAGGTTAGCCGCGTCCTGCGCAACACATACGGCTTGCTCGCCCTGACCCTCGCATTCAGCGGTGTAATGGCCTACGTTGCCCAGCAGATGCGTGTTGGCTACCCGAACGTTTTCGTGGTGCTGATCGGCTTCTACGGTCTTTTCTTCCTCACCAACAAACTCCGTGATTCGGCCTGGGGCCTGGTGTCGGCATTTGCCCTGACCGGTTTCATGGGTTTCCTGCTCGGTCCGATCCTCAACCGTTACCTGGGTATGCAGGGCGGCGCTGAAGTGGTCAGCTCGGCCTTCGCGATGACCGCGCTGGTGTTCGGCGGCCTGTCGGCCTACGTGCTGATCACCCGCAAGGACATGAGCTTCCTTGGCGGTTTCATCACGGCAGGCTTCTTTGTGCTGCTGGGTGCGACGCTGGCGAGCCTGTTCTTCCAGATCAGCGGTCTGCAACTGGCGATCAGCGCAGGTTTCGTGCTGTTCTCCTCGGTCTGCATTCTGTTCCAGACCAGCGCCATCATTCACGGCGGCGAGCGCAACTACATCATGGCCACCATCAGCCTGTATGTATCGATCTACAACCTGTTCGTCAGCCTGTTGCAGCTGTTCGGCATCATGGGCCGTGATGATTGATCGTCGGCCTTGAAGTAAAAAACCCGCTCAGGCGGGTTTTTTATTGCCTGGAATCCGGGGTTACTCGGTAATGACAATGCTGCCGTCAGCTTGCTGGCGGTAGAGGGTGTAGGGTAACAGCAACGTATCCACCGCCCCGGACACGACCGCGTCGAGCAGCACGATGGCGGGGGCGGGGCCATGTACCTGCGCATCCCGACCGTTTTCGAGGGGCGCGTTCAGGTAGCAGAAATCGTAGGTCACGCCGCTGTAGATTCGCGGTACCGCGCCGCAGTAACTTTTTTGGTCCTTCAGGTCCTTTGCGGCCACTTCATCACTGCGCATAACCGTCTGAATCGTGCCGCAACCCGCAAGCATCATTGCCATCAGTAGCATCGCCTGAGTTTTCATGCCGTCAATCCTTCGCCGGAAACCATCAATCTACTTCAGCCTGAAGCAAATATCACTCACGCCATGGGCGGCAACCGGCGCTTGACCGGGGTTTTCTTGACGATGGCCGTATTGGTTTCAGCGTGGGTGTTGAGGCGGTCGAGCAGGGTGTCCAGTTGTTCCATCGAGCGCACGTGCAGGCGTGCGATGAAACAGTCGTCGCCAGTCACCTTGTCGCACTCGGTGAATTCGGGAATGGCCATGATTTGCCGCTCCACCTCTTGCAACTGGCCCGGCAACGGGCGAATACGCACGATGGCCTGGAGTTGATAACCGAAGCTTTTCGGGTCGATTTCAACGGTGTAGCCCTTGAGCACACCGCGCTCTTCCAGGCGGCGCAGGCGCTCGGCAACACTGGGGGAGGACAGGCCGCTGATTTGCGCCAGGGCCTTGAGTGAGCGTCGCGAGTCTTCCATCAGGGCCGTGATCAGCACTTGGTCGATGTCATCGGTCATGGCGAAACCCTCTGTTAGGCATTTTTTCAAAACTGCCTTCATAAAAAAGGCCGATTCAGAGTTTAGCCTGCTTTTTGCTATGGAGTGGCGCTGTGGTGCATTGGCATACTTTGGCCACAAACACAGGAGTCTGATGATGGACAAATCCCTACGCCGCGGTTCGTTTGAAATGACGGCCGCCATGCTGATCTCCGGCACCATCGGTTGGTTCGTGCTGGTGTCCGGGCAACCGGTACTGGATGTGGTGTTCTGGCGCTGCCTGTTCGGTGCCGGCACCTTGCTGCTGATTTGCGCCGTCTTCGGCTTTCTGCGCCCCGGCATTCTGACCCGCACCACGTTTTTGCTCGCCGTGCTCAGCGGGGTGGCGATTGTTGGCAACTGGGTGTTGTTGTTCGCGTCCTATTCCCGGGCGTCGATTGCCATCGGCACCGCCGTCTATAACGTCCAGCCGTTCATGCTGGTGGGGCTGGCGGCGCTGTTTCTCAACGAAAGGATCACCGCGCAGAAAATGGTCTGGCTGGGCGTGTCGTTTCTCGGGATGTTGGCCATCGTCAGTGCCCATGGCAGCCAGGGCGAGAGCGGCAGCGATTACCTGACGGGCATTGCCCTGGCATTGGGCGCGGCGTTTCTCTATGCGATTGCCGCGCTGATCATCAAGCGTTTGACGGGGACGCCACCGCACCTGATTGCGCTGATCCAGGTCAGCACCGGCGTGTTGTTGCTCGCGCCATTGGCGAATCTTTCGACACTGCCGCAGGCGCCGAGCGCATGGGCCAGCCTGGTGACACTGGGCATGGTGCACACCGGTGTGATGTATGTGTTGCTGTACGGCGCCATTCAAAAACTGCCGACTGCGCTGACGGGCGCGCTGTCCTTCATCTATCCGATTGCGGCGATTTTCGTTGACTGGTTTGCCTTCGGCCATCGTCTGGAACCGCTGCAATGGATCGGCGTCGCGGCGATTCTGCTGGCCGCTGCCGGCATGCAACAAGGCTGGTCGCTGAAGTTTCGGCGCACGGTGACGCCGTAACCCGCGACCCAGGTGTCAGATGTTCCAGCGCGGTGCGTTCCTGGCCAGGCGCTGGCGCATCTCGCCGATGTTGGCGACCAGTTGTCGGGTCAGCAGGCGATAGCCGTCCAGCCTGTTGTAGACCGGTGCATCGAGGCTGACCAGCGGCACCTCCATGGGCCGATCGAGGCGCTGGGCGGCGCCTGATTTCAACGCCCGGGCCATGCCGATCAATTGCACGCGAATCTGTCGATGTTCGACTTTCAATGCCGTTTGCAGGAGCGTCATGGCCTCGGGGTCATTGGCATCCGGTCGGGTATTGCCAAGGATTTCCAGGGTGCTGACACACATGCGCAGGTTGCGCTGGATGGCATCGAGCTCGGTCATGGAAATCTTCACTTCCTTGGACACCGACGGCATCAGTGAGCGCAGTTGCACCATCGCCGCATTCAGGCGCGTCATGAGCTTGAGGTGTTCGTCGGCGGTGATGGCCTGGCCGTCAATGATGCGCCCGTAGACTTTCGCGCAATCACGCAGCGCATCGGCCAGGTTGTAGCGCCAGGAATACACCGCGTACAGCGGCAGGGCGAAGGAAAACGCCAGGGCCAGGGCAATGCCGATCAGGATATCCACCCCGCGCCACAAGCCATCGGTGACCGGGTTGTCGCCATGCCCGGCGACGATGAACACGGTAATCGCCGACAGCAGCGCGGTGTAGCCGCCCTTGCCGATGGCGTGATACGAGAAGAACCCGCAGACCACCGACATTGCGAAATAGGTCAGCCAGGGCATTCCGAGCCAGGCCTGTTGTGCCACCAGCGCCAGGCCGACACCGGCACCGATCAAGGTGCCGATGGCACGCTCGGCGGCTTTCTTGCCGATGTTGCCGTGGTGCTGCAAGCCGCCGATCACCACCAGCATGGTCACCGACGCCCATTCACCGTGGGGCAGTTTGATCCCGGTGGTCAGCAGGATCGTCGCCAGCAAGCCGAGCGACACCCGCACCGCATGGATCACCCGCGCATGGCGGTAGCGGCGGTACGGGTCCAGCAACGGACGCAGCAATCGGCGCAGCAGCGGTGGCAGTCGATCGGCGCTGGATGTACTCAGGCTGGCTCTCCTCAGAAGATGTAGTCGGTGGTCAGGAAGCTCGAACTGCGGCCACTGATGATCTCGCTGATCAGGTCCTTGTTGGTCTCCTGGAACTTGGTGGCCACCAGCGTGCGGATCGAAAACACCCGCAGTGCGTCATGCACCGACAGGGTGCCTTCGGCCGAGTTCTTGCGACCATTGAAGGGATAGGTGTCCGGGCCACGCTGGCATTGGGCATTGAGGTTGATGCGCCCGACCTGGTTGGCGAAAGTGTCCACCAGGCGGCCGACCGCCACCGGATTGGTGCCGAAGATGCTCAACTGCTGGCCGAAGTCCGACTCCAGTACGTAGTCGATCACGGTATCCAGATGACGGTACGGCACGATGGGGATGACCGGGCCGAACTGCTCTTCCTGATAAACCCGCATCTGCGGCGTGACCGGGTACAGCACCGCCGGGTAGAAGAAGGACGCCCGGGCCTCGCCGCCGTTGGGGTTGACCACCCTGGCGCCTTTGCTCTCGGCATCCGCCACCAGTGCATGCAGGTAGTCGACCTTGCCCGATTCCGGCAGGGGCGTCAGGGCGACGCCACTTTCCCAGGGCATGCCGGGTTTGAGGTTGGCGAGCCTGGCATTGAATTTGTCGATGAAGGACTCGACCACGTCTTCGTGGACAAACAGGATCTTCAGGGCCGTACAGCGCTGGCCATTGAACGACAGCGAACCGGTCACCGCTTCACTGACCGCATTGTCCAGGTCCACTTCCGGCAGGACGATGCCCGGGTTCTTCGCATCCAGGCCCAGCGCCGCGCGCAAGCGGTGGGGTTTGGGATGGAGTTTTTTCAGGTCGCTGGCGGCCTTGTTGGTGCCGATGAAGGCGAAGATGTCGATCTTGCCGCTGGCCATCAGCGCACTGACCGTCTCGCGGCCGCTGCCATAGATGACGTTGATCACCCCGGCCGGGAAGCTGTCGCGGAAGGCTTCCAGCAGGGGGCGAATCAGCAGCACGCCCAGTTTCGCCGGTTTGAACACCACGGTGTTGCCCATGATCAGCGCCGGGATCAGCGTGGTGAAGGTTTCGTTCAACGGATAGTTGTAAGGCCCCATGCACAGGGCGACGCCCAGCGGCACACGGCGGATCTGGCCGAGGGTGTCCTGTTCCAGTTCGAAACGGCTGGAGCGGCGATCGAGCTCTTTCAGCGCGTTGATGGTGTCGACGATGTAGTCGCAGGTGCGGTCGAACTCCTTTTCCGAGTCCTTGAGGTTCTTGCCGATTTCCCACATCAGCAACTTGACCACGGCGTCGCGCTGCTCGCGCATGCGCCCGAGGAAGGTTTCGACGTGCTGGATGCGCTCGGCCACGCGCATGGTCGGCCACAATCCCTGGCCGCGGTCGTAGGCGCGCACGGCAGCGTCGAGGGCGGTCAATGCGGTGTCGGCATCGAGCAGCGGCGTGCTGCCGAGTATCACTTGTTCGTCGCCATTGGCACCGGTCAGGTACACCGGGCTGCGGACTTGGGCCAGTGGCCCGTTCCAGGTTCTCAGTACGCCATCGACCAGGTACTCACGCTGTTCGGTCTGGCCGTCGAGGCGGTACTTTTCCGGGATGTCGGCGGGGCTCGGGAACAGGTTCTGGAGAATATTGGCTGTGGTCATGTCGCTACCCCTCTGGATTGGGTGATGCACTGATGAATCGTTTTAGCAGACCTCAGCAACCCTTGTCATGACTCATCTCAGCGTTTTGTCGTTCGCGGATCTATCGATGCCCTCCGTCATGGCCTCAGAAGCGCCCCTTGTTGGCCCCCAATGCCCTCAACCCGCCCGGGTGGAGTGCCTTAGTGTTGAGCTCTCCTTGAGCACAACAAAAAAGCTGCGCCCGGCCGACCGGGCAGCCACTGAGAGGACAGCCATGCGGGCAAGCCGATTAACTGAAAAGCCTAGCCTTTGTTTGGCCTTGGCGGGGGGCGTCTTTGCGGCGTTGCTGGCGGGGTGCGGCGAAGAACCGAAAAACCCGCCGAGCCGCAGCGAAGCTGGCGCCGCGAGGCCTGCCGACGCCGAGCTGGCGCAGGTCTACGACAACAGCTGCAAGCTTTGCCACGCCAACCCGGCGGCCGGGGCACCGCTGACCGGCGACATCAAGGCCTGGGCGCCACGGGTGCTGCAGGGCGCCGACTCGCTGCTCGATCACGCGATCAACGGCTACAACGGCATGCCGCCGATGGGCATGTGCATGCAGTGTTCGCAGGAACAGTTCCTGGCACTGATTGCCTTTATGTCCGGCCAGCAAATCCAATAACAAGAACGGCAGGGTGCGATTCATGACGATGGACCTGACACGGCGTCAGTTGTTGCAACGGGCGAGCGTCATCGGCGCCTTTACCGCGCTCGGCTCAGCCCCGGCACTGGCCGAGCTGCTGCGCGCGCCACGGTTGATTCCCTGGCGCAACTGGTCGGGCGGCCAGAATTGCCTGCCGGCGGCGCGGCTGGCGCCCAAGAACCTGGATGAGTTGACCCAAGTGGTGCGCCAGGCCCCCGGCAAGATCCGCCCGGTGGGTTCGGCACATTCCTTCAGCGCGCTGGTGCCCACCGACGGCACCTTGCTGTCGCTGAGCTATTTCTCGGGGTTACTCGATCACGATCCGAACACCCTGCAAGCCGAGTTCGCCGCCGGCACGCCGATGTCACGCATGGGCACGCCGCTCAAGGATATCGGCCAGGCCCTGCAAAACATGGCCGACATCGATTACCAGACCCTCGCCGGCGCGATCTCGACCTCGACCCACGGTACCGGCAAGTACTTTCAATCGTATTCGGCGCATGTCTGCGGCTTGCAGTGGGTGACCGCCGGCGGCGAGGTGCTGGATTGCGATGCCAATCGTCATCCTGAGGTGTTCAGCGCCGCCAGGGTGTCCCTGGGGGCGTTGGGCGTGGCGACCCGGGTGCGCCTGCAAAACCGCCCGGCGTATCGCTTGCGGGAGCGGCAGTGGATCGCCAAAACCGAAGAGTTGCTCGAAGACCTGGACAAGAACACCCGGGAAAACCAGCATTGGGAAATGCTCGTGGTGACCCATTCCGACTACGCCTTGTCGATCGCCCTGAACGAAACCACCGACCCGGCCACACCGCCGGTCCCGGCGGATGAGGAGGGCGGCAACGAGTTTGTCACCTTGATCGAGAAGATCGACAAGTACGCCAGCGACTTCCCGGACCTGCGCCGCACGATGCTCAATAACCTGCGCCACCTGGCCAGCTTCGATGACCGGGTGGGCGACTCGTTCGACATCTACGCCAACGTGCGCACGGTACGCTTCAACGAAATGGAATATTCCGTGCCGGCCGAATACGGCCCGGCCTGTTTGCGCGAGATCCTCAAGCTGATCCAGGACAAAGACCTGCGCACCTGGTTTCCGATCGAATACCGTTACGTCAAGGCCGATGACATTCCCTTGAGCATGTTCGAAGGCCGCGACAGCTGTTCGATTTCGGTCCACCAGCATTACCAGATGGATCATCACAACTTCTTCGCCGCCATCGAGCCGATTTTCTGGAAGTACAACGGCCGGCCGCATTGGGGCAAGTTGCACACGCTGAACGCGAAAAACCTGCAGCCGCTGTACCCGCGCTGGCAGGAGTTCATCCAGGTGCGGCAGGCACTCGACCCCAGCGGCAAATTCCTCAATGCGCATTTGTCATCGATCCTGGGGGTGAGCTGATGGCCGTCAATCGCCGTAGTTTTTTACTGGGCACCGCAGGCGTCGGCGCCTTGTTGGCGGGTGTGGGGGTGTGGCTGCGGCCGGGTGACCGAGGTGCGCCCTACAGCGACTATTTCCGCCTGCTCAACCGCGAGCTCAAGGACCACGGGCCGATGCGTCCGGTGATGCTGATCGACCTTGATCGGCTGGATCACAACGTCGACGTGGTGAGGCAGTCGGTCAAGCGTGGCGGCAAACACCTGCGGCTGGTGGAAAAGTCGCTGCCGGCACCGGGGCTTCTGGCCTACATCGCCCAGCGCGCCGGCACGCAACGCCTGATGTCGTTTCACCAACCCTTTCTCAATCATGACGCCGTGCAGTTTCCCGAGGCCGACATTCTGTTGGGCAAGCCGCTGCCGGTGCGTTCGGCGCAGTTGTTCTATCAGTCGCACAAGGGGCCTTTCGACCCTTCGAAGCAATTGCAATGGCTGCTCGATACGCCAGAGCGTTTGCAGCAATACCTTGCCCTGGCTCGGGGGCTGGGCACGCGAGTGCGGGTGAACATCGAACTGGATGTCGGGCTGCATCGCGGCGGTATCAGCGACCTTGGCGTACTCGGGCAGATGCTGACGCTGATCAGCCAACACCCGCAGCACCTGGAGTTCGCCGGGTTCATGGGCTACGACCCGTTCGTGGGCATGGGCGTGCCGGGGATTCTGGGTTCACCCGAAGAGCTGTTCGCCAAGGTGATGGTGATCTACCAGCGCTGCGTCGATTTCACCCGTCAGCAATATCCCGGTTTATGGCGAGAAGGATTGACCCTCAATACGGCCGGCAGCCCGAGCTATCGCCTGCATGAGCAAGAGCAGCTCAGCAGCGAAGTGTCGGTGGGGACGGCGATGCTCAAGCCCACTCACTATGACTTGCCGTCACTGGTGGAGCATGTGCCGGCCGCTTACATCGCCACGCCGGTGCTGAAAAGCACCGGGGCGGTGAACATTCCGGCGCTGGATGACCAGTCCAGGCTGTTTTCCTGGTGGGACACCAATCAGCGCGAGACGTTTTTTATCTATGGCGGCAACTGGATGGCGGAGTTCGAATCGCCACCGGGGTTGCAGAGCAATGGTGTGTATGGCCGCAGTTCGAACCAGGAAATGGTCAATGGTTCGGCGGGGGTGGGGCTTGGGGTTGAGGACCAGGTATTCTTGCGGCCTGCCCAGACGGAGGCGGTGTTGTTGCAGTTCGGGGATTTGCTGGCGGTTCGTGGGGGAAGGATTGTTGATACCTGGCCTGTATATTCCTGAAGGATTTTCTGTGGCTGTGCCGCCGCCATCGCTGGCAAGCCAGCTCCTACAAGGGCAGCGCTGCACCTTGTAGGAGCTGGCTTGCCAGCGATGGCGTCAGTTCAGTCAAAACGCATACGGGATACTGACCTTGGCCCAAAGCATTTCCCCTTCAGGCCGGTTTTCCACGTCGAATTCCTTGGCCCAGCGAATCTCCGCGCTGGCGTACTTGAGAAAGGTCCAGTGCAGCGCCGGGCCAATCGCAAACACCTGGCCGCGCACCCCGTCGTTCACGTCCTGACCGTTGAACTGCACGGTGTGGCCGAACTGTTTGTCATCGGTGGTTTGCTTGAGGTAGTAGCCGTTCAGCCCGAACATCAGGTCGTCGGTGATCTTGTAACTGGCCGAATAGTCGATGTGGAAAATCTGCCCCGATTTGTAATCGGTGTCTTTGTTTTTCTCGTTGAAACTGTAGGTGGTCTTCATCGACACCTCGGTTCTGTCCGTCGGCAGCCAGGTGAAGGAGAACAGCGGTTTGTAGGTGTAGAAGTTGTTGCTGGTGTTGGCCAGGCGATCGACGCTGTATTCGCCGGTCGGCACCGTGACTTCAATGGCGGCGCCGAGGGTCAGGTTTGGGCCCATGTCCCAGAGAATGATCGGCGCGATGGTGGTGTCGCCCATGCCTTCGCGGGTGTCCTGCGGCAGGCCGAACACCGAGACTTCCTGCTTGAGCCAAGGCTGCGCGATGTAGCCGGCCAGCCGGCCGCCAAACACCCGCACCGGGCTGAGGTAATCCAGGCGCGGGATGACGGCCGTGGATTCGATCTCGACGTTCGGCACCTTGCCGCCGAGGGAGCTGATGTTCAGATTCGTGGATTTGTAGTGGTTGTAGTAGAGGTTGAACGCAACCATGTTGTCCGGAAGGCTGTCGGGCGACAGCGGCAACATGAAAAAGCCGTCGGTGCCGGGGCCGATGTTGTCCACGCCAGCCTCGGTGGCCAGGGCCGGTTGCAGGGCGCAGACGCCGGCCAGGCTGATGACCATCAGGGGAAGTGTCGTGCGAGTCGCGATCATGGGTGTACTCATTATTATTGTTGGCGGGCTGTCCGGCATCCCTACGAGGGCCGCCCCATAGAAATAAGCTGTCCGCGCCCTGCAAGGCAGGGTATTGGCGGCCATTTAGGGGGACTTCTGCGGACAGCCTTCAAACGCTGTGCTAACTTCCTTCGACATAACCGGTTACAAAAATAAGAATGCTGCTCGTCCCGGAATGTATGGCCCCATGCAAATGAAAGTGATCGATCCCACCTTTGAACTGGCGCTGGTGTCGCCGTTTCTCCTGCAAACCCTGGCCGAAGTCGCCGAGCAGAAAGGCATCAACCCCCAGAGCCTGTGCCGGGGGTTGGGGTTTGACTTTGAAGACCTTCAGGATCCGGCACAGCGCATTTCCTATCGCCAGGCCGTGGCCATGATTCAGCGTGCGCTCAAGGCCTTGCCCAACCAGGGGCTGGGCCTGTGGGTCGGCGCGCAGAATGTGCTCGGCACGCTGGGGCTGTTGGGGCATGTGTTGTCGCTGTGCAAGACCCTGCGCGATGCCTTTGAACTGGGCATTCGCCATCAACACACCTCGGGCGGCATTGTCGTGTCCAGTGTGGAGGAGGCGGGTGACCGGGTGTTTGTCGACGTTGAATGTCGCTTGCCGTTCGCCGACGTGCAGTTGTTCGCGGTCGAGGAGTTTTTCGCCAGCCTGCTGGTGTACGGCCGGGCCCTGGTCGGGGCGGATTTCAAGCCGGTGGCCGTGGAGTTCATCCATGCGGCACCGGACTATCTCGGCGAATATTCGCGCCTGCTGGGACCGGATGTGCGTTTCGGTTGCCTGCAAAACCGCATGGTGATCGATGGGCATTGGCTGGATGTCCAATTGCCCAATCACCACTCCCTGGCCCTGCGTCAGGCGGTGAAACTGCTCGAACTGGAAGCCGTGCAGGTGCACCAGAAAATGGACCTGATCCAGGCGGTGGAACGGGCGATTGCCCGGGACCTGACCGAGGGCAGCCACATCGAGAAAATCGCCAGCGACCTGAACATGAGCAGCCGCACCTTGCGTCGGCGCCTCACCGAACACGCGCTGACGTTCGAAGCGCTGCTGGAACAAGTGCGCCAGGCCCGCACCATGAGCCTGCTGGCCAACCCGGACATGTCCATCGAACGCATCACCGAGGAAGTCGGCTACAGCGACGTACGCAGCTTTCGCCGGGCGTTCAAGCGCTGGACCGGCATGAGTCCGAGTGCGTTCCGTAGCGAAAGTCCCAGCGTGGTTTGATCTCCTTGTGATGAGAGGGCATTGGCAGGGGCTTCTGTGGCGAGGGGGCTTGCCCCCGTTGGGTTGCGAAGCAGCCCCAAAACCTGCCGACGCGGTATGACTGAAATTGTAGGGGGGACCGCTTCGCGCTCCAACGGGGGCAAGCCCCCTCGCCACAGAAGCCCGCTCACCACAGAGTCCCACTCACCACAGAAGCCCCCTTTGCCACAGGTTCCTGACCTCCGACGGCACACAAAACCTCATACACCGGTTAAACTCCGCGCTCTTTTTCAAGGAGTTCATATGAGTCATTACCAGCCGGGCATTCTCGCCACCCCCGTTCCTCCTCAAGCCCGCCATATGTTCTTCGCGCTCGAATCCGCCGCTGCACTGCCGGCCGCGCTCGATAACCTGCAAGGGCTGGTGGACGGCAAGTCGGTGGTGGCCGGCTTCGGCGAGTCCCTGGTCAAGGCGCTGGACGGGCAGATCGAAGGTCTGCGGCCGTTCCCGGCGCTGACGGGCGTCGGCGTCGACAATCCGTCGACCCAACACGCGCTCTGGTGCTGGCTGCACGGCGAAGACCGTGGCGAGTTGCTCAACCGCAGCAACGCCATCGCCGCGGCACTGGCCCCGGCGTTGCGCCTGGTGCAGATGAATGAAACCTTCCGCCACATGACCGGCCATGACCTGACCGGCTACGAAGATGGCACCGAAAACCCCCACGACGAAGCCGCAGTAGCCGCTGCACTGGTGGCTGAAGGCGCGGACGGCACGGTGGGTGGCAGCTTCGCCGCGATCCAGCAGTGGCAGCATGACTTGAAAGGTTTCCATGGGCTGTCGGCGGATGAGAAAGACAACATCATGGGTCGCCGCCTGAGCGATAACGAAGAGATCGACGCTGCGCCGGTTTCCGCCCACGTCAAACGTACCGCCCAGGAAAGTTTTGCGCCTGAGGCCTTCGTGGTGCGCCGCTCGATGCCGTGGATCGAAGGGGACCGCGCCGGCCTGATGTTCCTGGCCTTCGGTTTCTCCCTCGACGCCTTCGAAGCCCAGCTGCGCCGCATGAGTGGCCTGGAAGACGGCATCACCGACGGCCTGTACCGTATCAGCCGTCCGGTCACCGGTGGCTACTACTGGTGCCCGCCGCTCAAGGACGGTCGACTGGACCTGCGCGCATTGCGTATCGACTGAACGGCAAGGAGAGCCTATGAACCTGGTGCGCTGGGGCATGATCGGTTGTGGCAGTGTCGCTGAACGCAAAAGCGCGCCGGCCTTCTACAAGGCGCCCGGATCGGCGCTGGTGGCGGTGATGGGGCGGCGCCTGGAAGCCGTCACCGACTACGCCGCGCGCCACGGCATCGCGCGGGTTTATACCGATGCGCAAGCGCTGATCAACGATCCCGAGGTCGACGCCGTATACATCGCCACACCGCCCGACAGCCATCACGCCTATGCCTTGCAGGTGGCCGCCGCCGGCAAGCATTGCTGCGTCGAGAAACCGATGGCGCTCAACGCCGGGCAAAGTCGCGAGATGCAGCAGGTGTTTGCCGATGCCGGGTTGCATCTGTTCGTGTCCTATTACCGGCGTTCGCTGCCACGTTTCCGGCAGGTGCGGCAATGGCTGGAGGAGGGGCGGATCGGCGAGGTCCGGCACCTGAGCTGGACCCTCACCAAAGCCCCGTCGGCAGCGGATCTTGCGGGCGGGAACAACTGGCGCACCGATCCGGCGATTGCCGGTGGTGGCTATTTCGCCGATCTGGCCAGCCATGGCCTGGACCTGTTTCAGTACCTGTTCGGCGATATCGTCGAAGTCGCCGGGTTCACCGCACGGCAGGCCGGTTTGTACGCGGCCGAAGATGCCGTCAGCGCCACTTGGCGGTTTGCCAGCGGGGCACTGGGAATGGGCTGCTGGAACTTCGTCGCCGATCGTCGCGAAGATCGGGTCGAAGTGATTGGCAGCAAAGGCCGGATCACTTTTTCAGTGTTCGATGAACACCCGGTCGAGCTGCACGCCGACGAGCACCTCAGCCTGACCATCGAGCATCACGCGCACATTCAGTGGCACCACGTAATGGGCATGAATGCGCATATTCGTGGTGAGGCGCAGCATCCCGCCATGGCCGAACAGGCGCTGAAGACCGATTGGGTGATGGACCGGATCCTCAAGCGCCACTGATCCTTCAGATCACACATATCCCCTTGTGGGAGCGGGCTTGCTCGCGAAGAGGGGGTGTCAGTCGACGCCAATGTTGTTTGACACACCGCCTTCGCGAGCAAGCCCGCTCCCACATTTGTTCTTGCATCGCGAATCTAACCTTATTCTCAAACAGTATTTCTCAATCCTCACACTGCCTCTCTAAGATCACGTCATAACTCGTTATAACAAGTGATCTGCCATGACCGATAACGTTCTATCCCTGAGCAGCGTCCCGCTGCACACCCAGCTGCGAGATGTGCTGCGCGCCCGCATCCTCGACGGCGAATACCCGCAAGACAGCCAGATGCCTTCCGAAAGCGAGCTTGGCGCCTTGTTCAAGGTCAGCCGCATCACCGTGCGCCAGGCCTTGGGTGACCTGCAAAAGGAAGGGCTGATCTTCAAGATCCACGGCAAGGGCACTTTCGTCGCCAAGCCGAAAACCTTCCAGAACGTCAGCACCCTGCAAGGCCTGGCCGAGTCCATGACCGGCCGCGGCTATGAGGTGATCAACCGCCTGCGCAGCTTCAAGTTCATTGCTGCCGACAAGCTTGTCGCCGAGCGTTTGCAGGTCGACGAAGGCGAGGTCGTGGCGCAGATCAAACGGGTGCGCCTGATCAATCGCGAGCCGATTTCCCTGGAAATCACCTACCTGCCCAAGGCCGTTGGCGAGCGCCTGGAGAAGGCCGACCTGGTCACCCGCGACATTTTCCTGATCCTGGAAAACGACTGCGGCCTGGCGCTCGGTCATGCTGACCTGGCCATCGATGCGGTACTGGCCGACAGCGACCTGACCCAGGCACTGAACGTCGAACCCGGCTCGCCGATCATGCGCATCGAGCGTCTGACCCACGACGCCGAAGGCCGGCCAGTGGACTTCGAACACCTTTACTACCGAGGCGACGCCTTCCAGTACCGCCTGCGGATTGACCGGCAAAAAGGGGATCAGGCATGACGCGCAGCACGTTGGAGCAGGAATACGACATCGTCGTGATCGGCGGCGGCACCGCCGGCCCGATGGCGGCGATCAAGGCCAAGGAGCGCAACCGCGATCTGCGGGTGTTGTTGATCGACAAGGCCAACGTCAAGCGCAGCGGCGCGATCAGCATGGGCATGGACGGCCTGAACAACGCGATCATTCCCGGCCACTCGACGCCTGAGCAATACACCAAGGAAATCACCATCGCCAACGACGGCATCGTCAACCAGGCGGCGGTGTACGCCTATGCCACCCACAGCTTCGAAACCATCGAGCAACTGGACCGCTGGGGCGTGAAGTTCGAGAAGGACGAAACCGGCGACTACGCGGTGAAAAAGGTCCACCACATGGGCGCTTACGTGTTGCCGATGCCGGAAGGGCACGACATCAAGAAAGTCCTGTACCGCCAGTTGAAGCGCGCGCGGGTGAGTATCACCAATCGCCTGGTGTGCACGCGTTTGCTGACGGATGAGGAGGGCGCGGTCAACGGCGTGATGGGTTTCGATTGCCGCACGGCGGACTTCCATGTGATCAAGGCCAAGGCGGTCATCCTCGCCTGCGGTGCCGCCGGACGCCTGGGCCTGCCGTCCTCGGGCTACCTGATGGGCACCTACGAAAACCCGACCAATGCCGGTGACGGCTACTCGATGGCCTACCACGCCGGGGCCGAGCTGGCGAACCTGGAGTGCTTCCAGATCAATCCGCTGATCAAGGATTACAACGGCCCGGCCTGCGCCTACGTCACCGGCCCCCTGGGCGGCTACACCGCCAACAACAAGGGCGAGCGCTTCATCGAGTGCGACTACTGGAGCGGGCAGATGATGTGGGAGTTCCATCAGGAGCTGGAAAGCGGCAACGGTCCGGTGTTCCTCAAGCTCGATCACCTGGCCGAGGAAACCATCCAGAACATCGAAGAGATCCTGCACAGCAACGAGCGTCCGAGCCGTGGCCAGTTCCATGCCAATCGCGGCACCGACTACCGCACGCAGATGGTCGAGATGCACATCTCGGAAATCGGCTTTTGCAGCGGGCACTCGGCGTCGGGAGTGTGGGTCAACGAGAAGGCCGAGACCTCGGTCAAGGGCTTGTACTCGGCCGGTGACATGGCGGCGGTGCCGCACAACTACATGCTCGGTGCGTTCACCTATGGCTGGTTTGCCGGCAACAACGCGGCGGATTTTGTCGCCGGGCGTGAGTTTTCCGCGCTGGATGCCGCGCAGATCGAAAGCGAAAAACAGCGGGTCTATGCACCGCTTGACCGCGAACACGGCCTGCCACCGGCTCAGGTCGAGTACAAGCTGCGGCGCTTCGTCAACGACTACCTGCAACCGCCGAAAGTGACGAAGAAGATGCAGATCGGCCTGCAACGCTTCAGCGACATCCAGCGCGACCTCGACCAGATCAAGGCCCACAACGCCCACGAACTGATGCGCGCCATGGAAGTCAGCATGATCCGCGACTGCGCCGAAATGGCCGCCCGCGCTTCATTGTTCCGCGCCGAAAGCCGCTGGGGGCTTTACCACCACCGCGTCGATCACCCGCAACGCAACGACCGCGACTGGTTCTGCCATTGCCACCTGAAGAAGGACGAAAACGGTTTGATGAGCAGTTTCAAGAAAGCCGTCGAGCCTTACATCATCCCGCTGGATGCCGACGAGATGCAGGCTTACGACCGGCTGCGGGTCGGTGCCGATGCGGCTTGATGCCGACAACCCGAGAGAGACCGAACATGGCTTACCAACCCCAGGAAATCTTCTTCCGCTCCAACGCACCGGTCACGGTCGATGAAGACAAATGCATCGCCCACAAAGGCTGCACCGTGTGCGTCGACGTTTGCCCGATGGACCTGCTGGCGATCAACCCGGCCACGCAAAAGGCCTACATGGCGTTCGACGAATGCTGGTACTGCATGCCCTGTGAAAAGGACTGCCCGACCGGGGCGGTGAAAGTGGAGATCCCTTATTTATTGCGCTGACTGACAGGACGCCATCGCTGGCAAGCCAGCTCCCACAGTGTCTCTGTCGGCCACCGGTCTTGCTTACACCCACGAAACCTGTGGGAGCTGGCTTGCCAGCGATGAGGCCGGCCCTGACAACCCAAAAAGCCATCCGGCCACCACCGGACGCCTGATCCAGAACACCCCTCGTTTCCCACCACGCCCTGATCGTGGCGGAGACGAACATCCTATAAATGATTCGAGGGGAAACACCCATGATGTTGCGTGCAGCTTTGGCCGGTCTGGTACTGGCTTCCTTCACCCTGTCGGTCTCGGCCGAAACCATCCGCATTGCCATCGGCACCCAGGACACCACCATTAACTGCGCCGCCGGTGGCCTGTTGATTCGCGAGCTCGGCCTGCTGGACAAATACCTGCCCCACGACGGCCCCTACAAAGACGCCCAATACGAGGTGCAGTGGAAAAACTTCACCAGCGGCGCACCGCTGACCAACGAGATGGTCGCCGGCAAACTCGACTTCGGCGCCATGGCCGATTTCCCCGGTGCGTTCAACGGCGTGGCCTTCGAAACGGCGGGCAAGCACAGTCTGTTCATCAGCGTGTTGTCGGGCAGCACCAAGGGCAGTGGCAACGGCATCGTGGTGCCGAGTGCGTCGGGCGTGCAGTCGCTGGCCGAACTCAAGGGCAAGACCATTTCCGTGCCGTTCGCTTCCACCGCCCATGGCATGCTGCTGCGCGCCGTCGCGGCCCAGGGCTGGGACCCGCTCAAGGACGTGAACATCATCGCCCAGCCGCCGGAAGTC
Source organism: Pseudomonas sp. AP3_22 TE3818 (assembly GCF_053628995.1). Classification (NCBI taxonomy): domain Bacteria; kingdom Pseudomonadati; phylum Pseudomonadota; class Gammaproteobacteria; order Pseudomonadales; family Pseudomonadaceae; genus Pseudomonas; species Pseudomonas sp. AP3_22 TE3818. Next base: position 3,002,477 of record NZ_JBRJHL010000001.1, read on the forward strand.
GCCGGCTCCGCGTTGCAGGCCGGCAAGATTGATGCTCACGCCGACTTCGTACCCTTCGCCGAGCTGTTCCCCAGCCGTGGTTTCGCCCGCAAGATCTATGACGGCTCCCAGGCCGATGCGCCGACCTTCCATGGTGCGCTGGTCGATCAGGCCTATGCGAAAAAGTACCCGGAAATCGTCGTCGCCTACCTGCGGGCGAGCATCGAAGCCAACCAATTGCTGGCGGCTGAGCCGGAGAAATACAGCGAGTTGATCGCCAAGGTCACCGGGGTCGATGCCGAGGTCAACTACCTGTTCCATGGCCCCCTTGGCGTGCAGACCCGCGACCTGAGCTGGAAGCCGGAATACCGCCAGGCCGTGGGCACCGCCATCGATACCCTCAAGCTGTTGAAGAAGGCCGATCGCGGTCTCGATCTCAACACCTTCATCGACGACCAGTTCATCCGCGCCGCCTTCAAGGCCTCGAACCTGGACTACAGCGCGCAGCTTGGGAATTACCAGCAGACGCCGCTCAAAGCCGTCGATGCGGCAAGCGGCAAAGCCATCACCGACTTCAGCCATGTGGCGGAAATCTGGGTGCGTGGCGAGCCGAAAGTCCGTCAGTACGCCTCGGCGGAATCGGCATTTACCGCGCTGACAGCGTTGAAACAGGAAGGCAAGAGCATCCGTGCGGTGTACACCCAGGCCAGCGACAGCGGGATCAAGTTGCTGGCGGATCAGGCGTGGTTTGCCACCGACGCCAAGGGGCGTCTGAGCGCCTTCTTGCTCAAAGGCCAGGCCCAACAGTTCGCCACGGCGCAGGGCGGCAAGGTATACGACTTCACCGATGCCACAACCCAGGCCGTAGCCGCTCGCTAACCCCGTAGGAGCCGGCTTGCCGGCGATTGCAAACGGACATTCAACATGGATGTCGACTGACCCACCGCTATCGCCGGCAAGCCGGCTCCTACAGATTCCTGGTTGAGAGGAAGAATTGTGTACCGATCATTTTTACGCTGGATTCCCAGAGCCGCTTCACTGCTGCTCTGTTTGCTGTTCTGGCAACTCGCCGCCAGCCACCACTGGAACCTTGGCCTGGTGACCTTCGCCAACGTCCCGACACCCTTGGCGGTCATTGAAGCCGCCCTTGGCCTTGGCGACTCGGGCAAACTCGCCCAGCACCTGGGCAGCAGCCTCGGCCGGGTATTCGCCGGTTACCTCGCGGCGCTGATCATAGGCGTGGCCTTGGGCCTGGCCATCGGCCGCTCGAAATGGGCCGAAGATCTGTTGCTGCCGCCCCTGGAAGTCCTGCGGCCGATCCCGGCCGTGGCGTGGATTCCCCTGGCGATCCTGATGTTTCCTTCGTCGGAACTGTCGATGGTGTTCATCACCTTCACCGGCGCCCTGTTCCCGATCCTGCTCAACACCGTGCACGGCGTCGAAGGCGTCGACCCACGCCTGATCGCCTCGGCGAAAAGCCTCGGGGCAGGGCGCCGGGCCATCCTGCTGGAAGTCGTTCTACCGGGCGCCGCGCCGAGCATCATCACCGGCCTGGCCATCGGCATGGGCACCTCGTGGTTCTGCCTGGTGACGGCGGAAATGATCTCCGGCCAATTCGGCATCGGCTATTACACCTGGGAGTCCTACACCATCCAGAATTACGCCGACATCGTCGTCGGCATGTTGCTGATCGGCGTGCTCGGCATGGGCAGCAGCCTGTTGATCAAGCGTCTGGGCGGGCTGTTCACGCCTTGGCATCGACCACGAGGAAAAGCCTGATGAGCGTTTTTCAACACCTGGAAGGGCGTATCGATATTCGCGGGTTGTCGATCAGCCTGGGCGAGGGCCATGGGGCTTTCGAAGCGGTGCAGGGGCTCGACTGCCAGATCGAACCGGGGCAGTTCGTGTGCATCCTCGGGCCGTCCGGTTGCGGTAAATCCACCTTGCTCGGGGCGCTGGCCGGCCACCTGCAACCGCGCACCGGCAGCTTGAGCGTGGATGGCGCGCCAGTGTCGGGGCCATCGCCACAACGGGGCATGGTGTTCCAGCAGCACACGCTGTTTCCGTGGCGCACGGTGCGTGACAACGTGGCGTTCGGCCTGAAAATGCGTGGCGTCGGCAAGGTCGAACGGCTCAAGGCGGCGGATGAAATCCTCGCGCTGGTGGGCCTCGAAGGGTTTGCCGGGCGCTGGCCCGATCAACTGTCCGGCGGCATGCAGCAGCGGGTGGAAATCGCCCGGGTGCTGGTCAACCGTCCGCGCCTGTTGCTGATGGACGAGCCCTTCGGCGCCCTCGATGCCCTGACCCGGTTGAACATGCAGGAGCTGCTGCTGGACATCTGGACGCGCATCCGCACCACCGTGGTGTTTGTCACCCATGACATCGACGAAGCGCTGTTCCTCGCCGACCGCTTGCTGGTCATGAGCTCGCGCCCCGGGCGAATCATCGAAGACCTGCGCCTGGACTTCCCCCGGCCGCGCAGCACGGAACTGATGACCCGCCATGAATTCTCGCATCTGAAGCGCCATTGCCTTGAACTCCTGCGGCACGAAGACGGCCGGCAACTGCCGCGCCTGAACCCGCTCGGACTTCCCCCTGAAAACAAACTGCCGCGATTTGCCCTATGACCTCTCTATTTGATGTAACCGATAACGACGACATTCTGGCCCTGCAACCACGTCTGACCGATGACGACCCCGGCGTACGCCGGATCGCGCTGATCGAACTGGCCGATCTCGAGGAACCGGACGGCCTGCAGTGGTTGATCGATCGACTGGCCGAAGACCCGATGGCCGAGGTCCGCACCGAAGCCGCCCGGTTGCTGGAAGCCTGGGAGGACGCGCCCGTGGTCGAAGCCTTGTGCCAGGCCCTGACGGATCCATCCCCGGCGGTGCAGGCGGCCGCTGCACAAAGCCTCAGCCTGCTCAAGAGCGAAGCGGCGGGGCGGGTCATTCTGCCGTGGACCGGGCACGCCGACAGTGGCGTACGCATTGCTGCGTTCAGGGCGTTGCGCGAGTTGCGTTGCCCCGATGCCGCCGCAGCGGCTGCCGCTGCATTGGCCGATGAAAGCGCCAGCGTGCGCCGCGAGGCGGTGGGTGTACTCGGCTGGCTCAAGCAGCTTGATGCCTTGCCGGCACTGGCGCGACTGGCCAGCGCCGACCCGGACACCGACGTGCGACGTGCCGCCACCGGGGCGCTGGGCCTGGCGTCTGACGCCCAGGTGCTACCGGCCCTGCGCCAGGCCTTGCGGGACGATGCCTGGCAAGTCCGCGAAGAAGCTGCCACCACCCTGGGCAAGGTCGGCCACCCTGACGCCGGCCCGGCCCTGGTCGACGCCTTGGGCGACGATTACTGGCAGGTGCGTCTGCGCGCCACCCGCAGTCTCGGTCGCTTGCGTTATGGACCGGCGCTCGATGCGCTGATCGACACCCTCGGCCATCGCATCAGCAACCTGCGCAAGGAAGCCGCGCTGGCCCTGGGCGAACTGAACGACCCACGGGCGATTGCGCCATTGCAGGCCGCGCAACACGACGGCGACCCGGAAGTGCGCAAGGCCGTGCGTATTGCCTTGAGTCAACTGCAATGAATCCGCTGGCGGTGGGTAATTCGCAGAGTAGGCAGCAGCTGCGATTGAACTGGCCCGATGGCCGCGAACAGTGGCTGGACCACGCCGAACTGCGTCGTCAGTGTCCATGTTCGCAGTGCCGGGCCTTTCGTATGCGGGGGATGGCACCGTTGGTGGATGCCCGGGTGCGGGTGATCGAACTGAACCCGCAGGGCTATGGCCTGCAACTGGTCTTCAGCGATGGGCATGAGCGGGGGATTTATCCGTGGGCGTATCTGGCTGGACTTACCGACTGAATCGAATTCCATTCCTTATCGGGGGTTGTCGCGGTTTGCGGCAGCTCCCCCGCGTGCGCTTCCGGTGGTTTATGTTGCGAATACAGGTTCAGTAACGGCCCGGATAAACGCATCGTCCACAGTCTTTACTCCATACTTTTGCATGAACTCACGGCCGTTGTTAAAGCGATTGAAGCGTTGCTGGCTGATCATATAAAAATAATCACAATGGTTAATTACCTCCTCAACATTGTGCGATGAAATCAGAATGGCGGTGCCCTCCCTGGCAGCGCCGTGAAGACATTGCCAGATATAGTGGCGAAATTCTGGATCTACACCGGCAGTAGGTTCGTCGAGAATTACAAAGTCTGCAGAAATTGAAAGAAGAGAAAGAGTAAAGAACCAGCGTGTCTCTCCGTAGCTGCATAGTGATGACTTTTTGTTCCATATGTCCTGGTATCGGTCAACTATCGCTGGGCTCCAGGCACTTAGTTTTTTCAGGGTTTTATCTTGTGTCATGGGCTCGTTTGATGATAGCGCAGATACCATTTTAAAAATGTCACGCATACGCAGCGGTGGGGGAGTGGAGATGATTTGGGAAAGGTATAAAAAGCGACTGAAGTCGTTTTTTATGAAGCCGGATTTTGCTTTTTTAAGGTCGCAGACGATATCGAAAAAAGTTGTTTTTCCAGATCCGTTGGGCCCCAGAATGCCGACAATGTCACCTTGAGCAACCTCAAGAGATGCCTGGGTCAAGAGGGGGGTGTCTGTATAGGAGAAGTCAATGTTCTGCGCCGTGAATTTTTTCATCAGTACCGGCTCCATACGGGATTGATTCTTAGGTGTTTGAACGTTTTGTACAGTACAAAAATAAACAAAAGAACTATTGCAGCTGTGATGAATTTGTTGGATCCAACGCCTTGTTCCATTATTTGGCTTGCAAGTGTCAGTGGGTTTGCGAGGTTCAATACGTCGGTGATGGGATTTGGTCTGCTGGCACTCATGACTCCGAGGATCAACATGCAGAACGAAAAAATGGAAAGCAAAGTGCTCGAATTCTGAAAATTGATCGGTAGCAATGAGAAGGCAGCTCCGAGAGCGCAAAACATGATAAAGCAGATGTAGAAGCGTAGTGCCAGATTCAGTAGTTCACCGAGGGCGTAGTTTCCAAATGGAAACTTGGTCGTCAAGTAAAAGGTTGCGCAATAAGATATTGATATTAGCGAGTAGGCAATGAAGTGCGATAAAAGAAAAATCAGTTTTGACTCCCTGGAGTAAATGAATGATCGAGTGAATCCGCTTTCCCTTCTTCCAATTATGTAAAAGGCGAATCCGAATAGTGCGACACTTGAAGAGATGTAGGCATAAAACCATGCCGAAATCGTAATGTAATTGCTGGAGAAATAGTTGGGGTCTTGCCTGGTTGTTGCAAAAAAATAGAACATTGCACAAGGGGATATCATGATCCAGAAAAAGGCGATGGGTTCTTTTAGTTGTTCTTTGATGAATGTGGAGGTTAGGGATAGTGCTCTGGGTAAAATATTTTTGGTCATTGGTATTTTCCAGGGTTGTTATTTTTATTTTGCGTTCATTCGTAATTGGTCACCCTGTATTAAGTGGCGTACAAGGATTAGTTGATTTTGGTGTTAAGTGCAAGTGAGTCGATTTTATATTGTAGGGGTTTTCCTATGGTCTTTTAAGATCTCTCCTACGTTATGTTAGGAGCTTCAACGGTTTGGTTTGGCTCTAGTGGTGGTGGGGTCTAACGTAGATCTGCGAAATTCTTTTTTGAATCTGTGTTTTAGTTTTCGGCAAGCAGAAATGATCTTGCTATGTTGAGTAAAATATTTCTGTAGGAGTAAATGCGCGTTTTGTACTTTTTTTATGGGTTATTATTTTCTTCAGATGCTATTTTTTTAGAAAGGCGACGAACGGTAGGCCTTGTTTTTTGATCGTCCGTTTTGTTCGAGTAAGGAGCGCTGGGCTTTACGTCTGCGGGTTATCGAGTTGCCCTCGCAGGGGATGACCTGCAACGGGTCTTCAGCGATGGCCATGAGCGAGGGATTTATCCGTGGGCGTATCTGGCGCAACTCATCCCTTGAGTCACTGAAATCCAATGTGGGAGCGGGCTTGCTCGCGAAAGCGGTGTGTCTGTCGATACTTCATTGGCTGATCCACCGCTTTCGCGAGCAAGCCCGCTCCCACAGGTTATCGACCAGATGATTGACGGTCCTTGCCAGGAAAAAGTCAAAAGAGTACAAATGTACTCCATGACGACTCTGACTCCCCGCCGTACCGCCATCCTGACCTTTATCCGCGATCGCATCGCCGAGCACGGTCAGCCTCCGAGCCTCGCCGAGATCAGCGAGGCGTTCGGTTTCGCCTCCCGGAGTGTGGCGCGCAAGCATGTGCTGGCGTTGACCGAAGCCGGGTTTATCGAGGTCAACCCCCATCAGGCCCGGGGCATTCGCCTGCTTGGGCAGCCGCCGCGTCCCGAGTTGCTGGACATCCCGGTGCTTGGTCGGGTGGCGGCTGGTGCGCCGATCGGGGTCGATGCGCAAATCCATAGCCGCTTGCTGCTCGATCCGTCGATCTTCTCGCGGGTGCCGGACTACATGTTGCGGGTGCGCGGTGATTCGATGATCGAGGACGGCATTCTCGACGGCGATCTGGTAGGCGTGCACCGCAACCCCGAGGCGCTCAACGGCCAGATCGTCGTGGCGCGTCTCGACGGTGAAGTCACCATCAAGCGCTTCGAGCGGGTCGGCGATGTGGTTCGCCTGCTGCCGCGCAACCCGGCCTACCAGCCGATCATTGTGCACGCCGATCAGGACCTGGCCATCGAAGGCGTGTTCTGTGGCCTGGTGAGGCAAGGCTGATGGGTGCCGTCGTTGCGCTGGATACGCTGTTCAATGGCGGCCAGGTCTGGAGGGGCCGGCCTGCGCCGCCGGCCGCCAGCCCGCAACCCACCGGGCACGCCGCGCTGGACGCGGCATTGCCCAGCGGCGGCTGGCCGGAGGCGGCGCTGACGGAAATCCTGCTGGCCGGGCAGGGCGTGGGCGAGTTGCAACTGGTGTGGCCGACGCTGGCACGGCTGTCGGCGGCGGGCGAACGCATCGTGCTGGTGGCGCCGCCTTATGTGCCGTATCCCCAGGCGTGGCAGGGCGCCGGGGTCGATCTGCGTCAGTTGTCGATCATCCGGGCCAGCGAGCGCGATGCGCTGTGGGCCGCGGAACAATGCCTGCGTTCGGGCAGTTGCGGCGCGGTGCTGTGCTGGCCGCACAAGGCCGACGACCGCGCCTTGCGCCGCTTGCAGGTGGCGGCGGAAACCGGCCAGACCCTGGCCTTCGCCTATCGCCCCCTCAGTGAAGCGATCAACCCTTCGCCGGCGGCCCTGCGCATCGCCATCGATGCCCGGCCGGCACAACTGCGCGTGCTCAAGTGCCGCGGCGGCCTGGCCCGTTCGGCGCCGATTGCCTTCGCCGTGGGGCATTGAGGTTGCCATGCGCTGGGTCTGCATTGTTTTCCCGCAACTGGCGCTGGACGCGGCATTGCGTCAGCGCGCCGATCCTGATGAACCCCTGGCGTTGCTGACCGGCCCGGCCCAGCGCCGGGTGCTGCAGGCCGTCAACGCTGCGGCGCGGGCGCTGGGTTTGCGTCCCGGCCAGTCCATGAGCGCGGCACAGGCCTTGAGCAAGGGTTTTGCCACGGCTGAATACGACGCCAGTGAAATCGAGCGCTGGCAGCAGTTTCTCGCCGCCTGGGCCTATCGCTTCAGTTCCCAGGTCAGCGTGCATTACCCCCGGGCCGTGGTGTTCGAGATCGAATCCAGTCTTGGCCTGTTCGGCGCCTGGCCGCAATTCGAAGCGCTTTTGCGCCGTGAGCTCGGCGAACTGGGGTTTCGGCACCGCATCGTGGCCGCGCCCAACCCGGTGGCGGCGCGGGTGCTGGCCAATGCCTATGACGGCCTGGTGGTCCCGGATGATCAAGCCTTGCAGCATCACCTGGGGCAGATGCCCGTCGACCGGCTCGGCCTCGAAGCACAGGTTGCCACGGCCTTGTCGCGCATGGGCCTGCGCACCTTGAGCCAGGTGCAGGCGTTGCCCCGGCAGAGCCTGGCCCGGCGTTTCGAGGCCCAGGTGCTCAAGCATCTGGATGCCCTGTCGGGTGTGCGGCGGCTGGCACTGGCGTTTTACCTGCCGCCGGACCGCTTCGATGTGCGTATCGAGCTCAATTTCGATGTGCAGTCCCATCAAGCCCTGCTGTTTCCGTTGCGCCGGTTGACGGGCGACCTGTCGGCGTTCCTCTGCGGTCGCGACAGCGGCGTACAGCGTTTCGACCTGCATCTGGAGCACGCCAGGTTGCCGGATACGCTGATCAAGGTCGGCCTGCTCAGCGCCGAGCGTGATCCGGCGATGCTCTTCGAACTGGCCCGGGGGCGGCTGGAGCAAGTCCAGGTCGAGGCGCCGGTGCGTGGCTTTCGCTTGCGTGCCGAGGATTTGCCGAGCTTCGTGCCCCAGCATCAGGAGCTGTTCGACGATCGTCCGCAGCAGTCCTTGCCCTGGGAGCAACTGCGCGAACGCCTGCGGGCACGGCTGGGGGATGACGCGGTGCATGGCCTGCGCTTCCAGGCCGATCATCGCCCCGAGTGCGCGTGGCAGGCCAGTGCCGACAGCCTGCCTTGCGCAGCGCTGGGCGCCGTGAAGCGGCCGGGCTGGCTGCTGACCGAGCCGCTGGCCCTGCATCAGGGGGCGGCGCGCATCCTCATGGGGCCGGAGCGTATCGAGTCGGGCTGGTGGGACGGTGACGACGTACGCCGCGACTATTACCTGATCGAAACCCGTGCCGGCCAACAGGGCTGGGCCTACCGGGCGGTCGGCGAGGACGGCCCGTTGTGGTTGCAGGGCTGGTTCGCATGAGCCGCGACTATGCCGAATTGCACTGCCTGTCGAACTTCAGCTTCCAGCGCGGTGCCTCCAGTGCCCTCGAGCTGTTCCAGCGCGCGAAAAAGCAGGGTTACCAAGCCCTGGCGATCACCGACGAATGCACCCTGGCGGGCATCGTTCGTGCCTGGCAAGCGGCGAAGTCCGTGGAGTTGCCGCTGATCATCGGCAGTGAAATACGCATCGAGAACGGTCCGAAACTGGTGCTGCTGGTGGAGAGCCTCGAGGGCTATCAGGCGCTGTGCCGATTGATCACCCGCGCCCGGCGCCGTACGCACAAAGGCCAGTATCAGGTGCTGCGCGAAGACTTCGGCGAACCGTTGCCGGGGCTGTTGGCGTTGTGGGTGCCGGACGCTGTCGATGCCTTTGCACAGGGCCACTGGCTCAAGCAGGTCTTCGGCGAACGCCTGTGGCTGGCGGTGCAGTTGCATCGCGGTCAGGACGATGGGCAACGCCTGAGCGATTTGCTCACACTGGCTCGGGAACTGCGAATTCCAGCCGTGGCCAGTGGCGATGTGCACATGCACGCACGCGGACGACGGGCCTTGCAGGACACCATGACCGCGATCCGTCACCACCTGCCGGTGGCCGATGCCGGGTTGCGCCTGCATCCCAACGGCGAGCGTCATCTGCGCAGTCTCGATGTGCTGCAGGCGCTTTATCCGCCAGACTTGCTGGCGCAAACGCTGGTCATTGCCCGGCGCTGCACCTTCGACCTCGGCCAGCTGCGTTATCAATACCCCCGCGAACTGGTGCCGCAAGGGCACTCGGCCACCTCGTGGCTGCGTCATTTGACCGAGGAGGGCATCGAGTGGCGCTGGCCTAAAGGGCCGAAAAACGAAGTGTTGGTGCAGATCGATAAAGAGCTGCAACTGATCGCGGAGCTTGGCTATGAAAGTTATTTCCTGACGGTCCACGACATCGTCCGCTTTGCCCGCCAGCAACAGATTCTTTGTCAGGGTCGTGGTTCTGCCGCCAACTCGGCAGTGTGCTTCGCCCTGGGGATCACCGAAATCGATCCGGATCGCACCACGTTGCTGTTCGAGCGCTTCCTGTCCAGGGAACGTAACGAACCGCCGGACATCGACGTCGATTTCGAACATGAACGCCGCGAAGAAGTCTTGCAGTACGTGTTCCAGCGTTATGGCCGGGCCCGCGCCGCGCTGACGGCGGTGGTCAGCACTTACCACGCCGCCGGTGCGGTACGGGATGTGGCCAAGGCCTTGGGCTTGCCGCCGGACCAGATCAACGCCCTGGCCGATTGCTGCGGTCACTGGAGCGATGAAACGCCCCCCGTCGAGCGCCTGCGTGAAGGTGGTTTTGACCCGCAGAGCCCTGTGCTGCACCGGGTGCTGAGCCTGACGGGGCAGTTGATCGGCTTCCCCCGGCATTTGTCCCAGCACCCCGGCGGTTTCGTGATTTCCGAGCAGCCGCTGGACAGTCTGGTGCCGGTGGAAAACGCCGCCATGGCCGAGCGCACCATCATCCAGTGGGACAAGGATGACCTCGACGCCGTGGGCCTGCTCAAGGTCGATATCCTGGCGCTGGGCATGCTCAGCGCGATTCGTCGATGTTTCGATCTGCTGCGCCGGCACCGGGGCCTGGACCTGAGCCTGGCGACCATCCCGCCCGAGGATGCGGCCACCTACGAAATGATCGGTCGGGCCGACACCATCGGCGTGTTCCAGATCGAGTCCCGGGCGCAGATGTCGATGTTGCCGAGGCTCAGGCCCAAGACGTTTTACGATCTGGTGATCGAGGTCGCCATCGTTCGGCCGGGACCGATCCAGGGCGGCATGGTGCACCCGTACCTGCGGCGACGGAACAAGGAAGAGCCGGAGGCGTATCCGTCGCCGGAACTGGAGGTGGTGCTCAAGCGCACTCTTGGCGTGCCGCTGTTTCAGGAGCAGGTGATGCAGATTGCCATCGTCGCCGCCGACTACAGCCCCGGCGAGGCCGATCAGCTACGCCGCTCCATGGCCGCCTGGAAACGCCACGGCGGGCTCGAACCGCACAAGGAGCGGCTGGCCGCCGGGATGAAGAAAAACGGCTACACCGCCGAGTTCGCCGCGCAGATCTTCGAGCAGATCAAGGGCTTTGGCAGCTACGGTTTTCCCGAGTCCCACGCCGCCAGTTTTGCCTTGCTGACTTACGCCAGTTGCTGGTTGAAATGCCACGAGCCGGCGGCCTTCGCCTGTGCGCTGATCAACAGCTGGCCGATGGGGTTCTACAGCCCGGACCAGATTCTGCAGGACGTTCGGCGTCATCATTTGCAGGTTCGCCCGGTGGACGTGCGCGCCAGTGACTGGGATTGCAGCCTGGAACCGATCAGCGGTGCGCAACCGGCGATTCGCTTGGGGCTGCGCATGATCAAGGGCTTTCGCGAGGACGATGCCCGACGCATCGAGGCGGCCCGTTCGCAAGGCGCGTTCGCCGACATCGCCGACCTCGGTGAGCGGGCGCGACTCGATGCCCGCGCCCAGGAGCAACTGGCCGATGCCGGCGCGTTGCGTGGCCTGGCCGGCGACCGCCACCGGGCGCGCTGGGAAGTGGCCGGGGTACAAAAGCAGCTGGGTTTGTTTGCCGGCCTGCCGAGCCAGGAGGAGGACGCGGTGGCGCTGCCCAAACCCACCGTGGGCGAGGACCTGCAAGCCGATTACGCCAGTGTCGGCACCACCCTCGGGCCGCATCCGCTGGCCCTGTTGCGGGGTGAGTTGAAGGCGCGGCGCTGCCGCAGTTCAAAAGAATTGCTGGACGTCGAGCACGGTCGGCCGGTCAGCGTCGCCGGGCTGGTCACCGGCCGGCAACGCCCGGCCACTGCCAGCGGCGTGACCTTCGTCACCCTCGAGGACGAGTTCGGCAACGTCAACGTGGTGGTGTGGCGCGACCTGGCCGAGCGTCAGCGCCAGGTGCTGGTCGGCTCGCAGCTGCTCAAAGTCGATGGGCGCTGGGAGAAGGAGGGCGAGGTCCGGCATCTGATCGCCGGACGCTTGAGTGACCTGAGTGCGTTGCTCGATGGCATCACTGTGCGTAGCCGGGACTTTCATTGAACGCAGAGGGCATTGTGTGAGGGGCTTGTCTGTGGCGAGGGGGCTTGCCCCCGTTGGGCCGCGAAGCGGCCCTCAAATCTGAAAACTCGGTTACACAGGTGCACCGCATTCACCGATTTTACGACGGCTTCGCCGCCGAACGGGGGCAAGCCCCCTCGCCACAGTGAGTGCGATACCCAATTTACTTGGCAATCGGCCAAAACCGCTCGCCACCGCCCGGGGCATCCGTCCACGCCTGCAGCGAGCGCGTCGGCAAATCGAAGTAATCCCGCGTGCGCGCATAGCCATGTCCGCCCATGCGTCCGATGGCATCGAGCCCCAACTGATCGATGTACAGGGTTTTCGGGTCGATCAGTTCGTCACGCACATGCGCCATCAGCACTTCACCAAAGATGATCTCCCGGGATTGGCCGATGGACAGCGCCATCATCCGCCGGCACTCCAGCGCCACCGGGGCTTCGCCGATGCGCGGGCATTTGACCGTGGTGCCGGGGATGGCGGTGAGGCCGGCGGCGGTCAGTTCGTCGAAGCCGGGGGCAAAGGGCACGGCGCAGACGTTCATGGCCTCCACCAGGGCGTCGCTGACGATGTTCACGGTGAATTCCTGATTGAGCTGGATATTGCGGGTGGTGTCCTTGGGGCTTTGGTCGCCGTAGTTTTCCACGCCAAGGGCAAGGATGGGCGGATCGGCCGACAGCGCATTGAAAAAGCTGAACGGCGCCGCATTGATCCGGCCTTCGCCGTCGACGGTGGTGACCAGGGCAATCGGTCGTGGCACGACGCTGCCGATCAGAATCTTGTATTTGTCCCGTGGGCTCAGTGTGCTGAAGTCAAAGCTTTGCATAGGCAGAATTCCCTAAAGGAGAGGTTCGATCGCGCTTAGCGGCGTCTGTGCGCTGTAGTCGTCGGCGAACGGGATGGCCGGCTGGAACAGGCTTTTCCAGTCCGGTTGGCCGAAGGCCCGGTCGCTGTGGCTGCGCATCAGTTTTTCGAATTGGCGTTGGGCTTGGCGTTGCAGGGCGGGGTAGTCGACGCCCTCGACCTGGCCGTCCTGCATCACGCAGCGACCATCGATGTAGCTGGCGATGCAGTCGTCGCCGCGACCGGCCAGTACAAGATTTTTCAGCGGGTCGAACAAAGGCCCCAGGTGCATTCCGCGCAGGTTGAACACGCTGATGTCGGCCTTGCAGCCTGGCGCCAGTCGTCCGAGATCATCACGCCCCAGTGCTTTGGCGCCGCCAAGGGTCGCGGCGTTGTACATATCCAGTGTGCTGGTCAGCGAGTTGCCGCCCTCCATCAGTCGGGCGATGTTCAGGCCCTGGCGCATGTTATCGAGCAAGTCCGCTGGCCAGGTGTCGGTGCCGAGGGCGAAGTTGACGCCCCTGGCCCGATAGCGGCCAAACGAATTCAAGGCCTCGCCGTCCCGGGCAAACACCACCGGGCAATGCACCAGGCTCGCGCCGCCATCGACCACTCGCTGAAGTTCGTCATCACCCTGGGTGTAGATGCCGTGGGGCAGCAGGCTGCGCGGGTTCAGTAGCCCAAGCTGCTGCAACCAGCCCAGCGGCGAGGTGCCGCGCAGTTGCTCGACCATCGCCACTTCACCGAGGCCCTGGCAGCAGTGCAGGCGCATCGGTGCGTTCAGTTCCCGGCTCAGCGCGGCGGTGCGTTGCAGCAGTGCGGGGGTGCAGGTCTGGATGCGATCGGGCAGCAACGCGCCGCGAATCAGGCCGTTGTTCGCGCCGTCGAAGTCCCGGAAAAACCGTTCGGCGGCATCGAGGCCGGCCATGCCCCGGGCTTCGTCCCAGTGGTGCGCCAGGGTGCCATCGGCGCGCCAGTAACTCATGCCGCTCATGTAGCAGGGGCCCAGGTAAGTGCGCAGTCCCAACTCGGCCGCCACGCCGGCGACCGCCGCGAACTCGTCGTAGGTCTCGGCCCACTCGCGGTAATACATCGAGGTGATCGGCATGGCGGTGGTGATGCCGTTGCGGATCAGTTGCGTGAAGGCGTAGCGGTATTTGAAGACTTCTTCTTCGGGGCTGTAGCTTTCCCGCGATCCACGCGCCAGATACTGCGCCGACCACATCCGGCCCATGTCGCGCTCGTCGCCGTTGTCCAGGGTCAACACCGTGGAATCGAGATCGCCAAGGGCATCCAGATCGATGAAGCCGGGGCCGATCAGCGCGTTGCCGTAATCGATCCACTGATCTACCGGGCCCGGATAGCTGCGCCCGACAAACTCGATGCGCGAGCCTTCGAACACCACTTCGCCGTCGCGCCACAGCACATGCTGCGTGCCGTCGAAGCCGACCACGCAACTGGCTCGCAAGCCGATGCGCTTCACAGGCGGCTTTCCAGCAAACGACCACCCTCAGCGATCAAACGACCCGCGCGATAGACTTGACGCGGCGGTCGCGAAACCACCGCTTCACCCAGCGTTTGCACGGGCATCAGCAGGAAGTCCGCCGGCTGGCCGATCTCCAGGCGATTGGCTGCGCAACCCAGCGCCTGGGCGCCGTTGACAGTCGCCGCGTCGAACGCCGCCGCCAGTTCTTCGTCCTTGTTCAAATCGAAACGGAACGCCAGCAGCATCGCTCGCTCCAGCATGTCGCCATTGCCCATGGGCGACCAGGCATCACGAATGCCGTCCGAGCCCAGGCACAGGTTCACGCCGGTTTCGCGCAGGGCCAGGAACGGCGGCACCGCGCAATCGGCCGGGGCCGAACTCATCAGCGAAATACCCAGTGTTGCCAGGCGCTCGGCCACCGGTTTGACCTGGCTCCATGGCAGCATGCCGAGGCAGTAGGCATGGCTGATCATCACTCGACCTTGACGGCTGAAACGCTCGGTGTAGTCGGCGATCAGGGCGATCTGCCACAGGCCCAGTTCGCCCTTGTCGTGCAGGTGAATGTCGACGCCACGGTCGAATTCGCTGGCCAGCTTGAAGACGAAATCCAGTTGGGCAATCGGGTCGTTGTCGATGCCGCACGGGTCCAGGCCACCGACGTTCTCCACGCCCAGGGCCATGGCTTCGCGCATCAGTTCGGCGGTGCCGGGGCGGCTGATCAGGCCGGTTTGCGGGAACACCACCAGTTGCAGGTCGATCAGGTCGCGGTATTGTTCGCGCAGTTGCTGCATGGCCTCGACATGCCGCAGGCCGAACTCCGGGTCGATGTCGACGTGGCAACGCATGGTCAGCGAGCCGCGGGCGATGCAGTTTTCCAGCAAGGCGCCGGCACGTTGGGCGATGGGGGTGGTGACTTCGCGCAGGATGCGCCGTTCGTTGGCGATGTAGTCCTTGAGGGTCGGACCGGCGCTGTTGGGGCGCCAGGGCTGGCCCCAGAGGGTTTTGTCCAGGTGGACGTGGCTTTCCACCAGGGCGGGGGTGAGCAACTGGTTCTGGCCGTCGATGTCGGTGGCGCAGAGGGCCTCGTTCGAAGCCGGACGGCGTTGGGTGAACCGACCGTTGTCGATCAGCAGGTCTTCGGCGGGGGTGCCGTAGGGGCGCACGTTGCGCAGCCAGCGGGGTTGGGTCATTCAAAACCTCAAATTCTGTGGTGTTTGGGAGGGCCTCATCGCTGGCAAGCCAGCTCCCGCAGTGATCTGTGTTGGGCACAAAATTTGTGAACACCACCAAACCCTGTGGGAGCTGGCTTGCCAGCGATGGCCGCGACTCGGTTTCAAGTCAAACAATCAGCCCTTGAGCTTCGCCCAAATACGGTCCTGCAGCTCCCGCGCCTTGTTGCTGCATTCCTTTTCAGGACGCAGGCGCGAGGCGAATTCGTCGGGCATGTTGATGGCATCCATCACCCGCCATTTGGCGTCGATCAGCTTGTCGCTCTGGATGCCGTTGTCGTAGGCGATGGCGTTGGACACGGCGGCGGCGTTTTCCGGTTTCATCATCCAGTCGATGAAGATCTTCGCGTTGCCGGGGTGTGGCGCGCTCTTGGGTACGGCGAAGTTGTCCTGGAACATGGCCAGGCCTTCCTTCGGATAGACGTACTTGATGGTGCTCTTCTGCAGGGTGGCGCGGGCAGTGGAGCCGTTCCAGTTCTGCATCATGATCACTTCGCCGGAGGCCATGCGGTCGACGGTGTTGTCCGAGCTGTACATCTTCAGGAAGGGTTTCTGCTTCTGCAGCAGTTCGAGGATGCGCTTGGCGTCCTGCGGGTTTTCGCTGCACTCGTCGACATTCAGGTAGTGGCTGGCGGCGTTGATCACGTTGCTGGAGGTGTCGAGGGCCGCGAGTTGGCCTTGCAGTTCCTTGCGTGGTTCGAAGAACTCTTTCCACGAGTCGTCGAGCTTGCCGCCGGGCACCCGGGCGCTGTCATAGGAGAACCCGGTGGTGCCCCACAGGTACGGTGCCGAGAACTTGCGGCCCGGGTCGAAGCTCGGGTCGCGGAATGCCGGTTTGACGTACTGGAAGTTGGGCAGGGCCGAGGCGTCGATTTCCAGCAGCAGGTCCTGGTTGATCAGGGTGCGCATGATCGATTGCGACGGCACGATCACGTCATAGGCAGCGCCACCGGCCTGCAGTTTGGCCAGCAGGGTTTCGTTGCTGTCGTAGCCGTCCATGGTGACCTTGATGCCGGTCTCCTTTTCGAACTTGGCCAGCAGGTCGACCGGGTAGTAATCGGTCCAGTTGTAGAAGAACAGCTCCTTGGGCTCGGCGGCCTGGGCGCCGAACGCAGTGAGTGCGGTGAAGCAACTCAAGGCCAGACTGGCAACGGCGAAACGCATGCTTTTCACTTTATTGCTCATAAAAGTAACCTCCAGGCTCATTGTTGTTTGCCGCGCTGTCCCAGCCAGAAGGCCAGCACCACCAGCACGATGGAAATCACCAGCATCAGGGTCGAAATCGCATTGATCTCCGGCGTCACGCCGGCCTTGATCGCCGAGAAGATGTACACCGGCAAGGTGGTCGAACCGGGACCTGCGACGAAGAAGGTCATGATGAAATCGTCGAGGCTGACCACGAACGCCAGCACCGAACCGGACAGCACCGCCGGCCACAGCAGCGGCAAGGTCACCCGGCGAAACACCTGCCAGGGGTTGGCGTACAGATCGTTCGCCGCTTCCAGCAGGCTCTTGTCCAGGTCATTGAGCCGCGCGCGGATCGGCAGGTAGGCAAAGGGGATGCAAAAGCCGATGTGGGCGACGATCACCGTCAGCAGACCGAGCTTGATCCCCAGCGCCATGAACAGCAGCAGGGTGGCGACGGCCGTGACGATCTCCGGCAGGATCAGCGGCAGGTTGATCCCGCCTTCGACCATTTTCTGTCCGTAGAACGGCCGGTAAGTCGCCAGCGCCGCGAGCAGGGCAATCGCCGTGGCGCAGACCGTGGCGATGCCGGCGACGATGATCGAGTTCAACGCCGCGGTCTGGATCGACGGGTTGGCCAGGATGCGTCCGTACCAGGCGAACGAAAACTCGGTCCATACCGTCGCCGAACGGTTGGCGTTGAAGCTGTAGGCGATCAGCACGAAGATCGGCAAGTACAGATAGGCCAGCATCAACAGGCTGACTTCACGGGTCAGCGGCAGTTTCTTCAGGTGCAGGGCAATCATGCTTGGGCTCCTCGACGCAGGGTCTTGGCGGCATTGCGGCTATAGAGGGCGTAGAGCACCAGGGACAGCAACATGATCCCCAGCAGCAGGAACGACAGCGAACTGCCCAGCGGCCAGTTGCGCGCGGTGCCGAACTGCTGCTGGATCAGGTTGCCGATCATCAGCGTCTTGCCACCGCCGAGAATCGCCGGGGTAATGAAGGCACCCAGGCTCGGCACGAACACCAGCAAGGCACCGGCAATCACCCCCGGCATCGACAGCGGCAAAATGATCCGCCGCAACGCATGCCAGCGATTGGCGCCCAGGTCGTAGGCCGCTTCCACCAGGCGCCAGTCGAGTTTCTCCAGGGTCGAGTAGATCGGCAGGATCATGAACGGCAGGAAGCTGTAGACCAGGCCGACGCTGACCGCGAAGTCGTTGTAGAGCAGGGTGATGCCGCCGGCCTGGGGGAACAGCGCGTTGAGGCTCTGGGCGACCCAGCCGTGTTCACGCAGGATGATCAGCCAGGCATAGTTGCGGATCAGCAGGTTGGTCCAGAACGGGATGGTGATCAGCAACACCATCAGGTTGCGTCGGCGCGGCGTCAGGCTCGACATCCACAACGCCACCGGAAAGCCGAACAGGAAACACAACACCGTGGTGCCACCGGCTTGGAACACCGAGCGCAACAACGCTTGGGCGTAGACCCAGTTCAGTTCCAGTTCACCGTCGAAACCTTCCTGGAAAAACAGCTGCACGTAACTTTGCAATTGCCAGTTGGCCTGCCAGTCGACGCCACCATAGACGTTGCGTGGCAACAGGCTGA
The DNA here is from genome assembly GCF_053628995.1 of Pseudomonas sp. AP3_22 TE3818. Lineage (NCBI taxonomy): Bacteria > Pseudomonadati > Pseudomonadota > Gammaproteobacteria > Pseudomonadales > Pseudomonadaceae > Pseudomonas > Pseudomonas sp. AP3_22 TE3818. The sequence goes on from NZ_JBRJHL010000001.1 coordinate 3,020,661, forward strand.
TGTAGCCCATGATGCCCAGCGGAATGGCGATCAGGGCCAGCAGGGTCAGGACGACCGGGCTGAGCAACAGCGCGCGGTTGAGGGCCGGGGAAGTGCTGCTGACGCTCATCTCAGGCCTCCATCAGCAGGCAGGCGTGGGGCGGCAAGTTGACCGCGATGCGATCGCCCACCACCCGCCCGTGGCTCAGGCCTTCGTTGTTCTCGCGCAGCATGACCTTGATGTCGTTGTTCAATCGGCACTGATAGAGCGTGGCCGTGCCGACGTACAGCACGGCCTCGATCACGCCGCGCAGGTGATGGGGCTGCGACGGCTCGACCAGTTGCGAACGCTCGGGGCGGAACGCCAGTTGCACCTTGCTGCCGTCAAAGCCCTGGGCCGGGCAGGGGATTTCCACGGGCATGCCGTTGGGCACGAAGAGCTTTTCGTTCTGCTGGCCGCGCTTGAGGTGCCCGGGGAGGAAGTTGATGTCGCCGATGAATTGCGCGACGAACTGGTGCTGCGGACGTTCGTAGATCTCGTTGGGCGTACCGATTTGCAGGATCTTGCCGGCGGACATCACGGCAATGCGATCGGACAGGGTCAGCGCTTCTTCCTGATCGTGGGTGACGAAAATGAAGGTGATCCCGGCTTCTTTTTGCACGCGCTTGAGTTCGACCTGCATTTCCTTGCGCAGCTTGAGGTCCAGCGCCGACAGCGGCTCATCGAGCAACAACACTTTCGGTTTCGGCGCCAGGGCCCGGGCCAGAGCCACCCGTTGCTGTTGGCCGCCGGACAGTTCGGCCGGTTTGCGTTTGGCCAAGTGCTGCATTTGCACCAGCGCGAGCATTTCCTCGACCCGCTGCGGGATCAGTTTGCGATCAAGGCCCTGCATCTCGAGGCCGAAGGCGATATTCTGCGCAACACTCATGTGCGGAAACAGCGCGTAACTCTGGAACACCGTGTTGACCCGACGCTTGAACGGCGGCAAATCGTTGACCGGCTCGCCCGCGAGGCGGATCTCACCGTCGCTGACGTGCTCGAAGCCGGCAATGGTGCGCAGCAGGGTGGTCTTGCCACAGCCGGAGGGGCCGAGCAGGGTGAAGAATTCGTTGTCGGCGATGTCGACAGAGACATTGTCGAGGGCTGGCGCCAGCCCGGGGTCGTCGGAATATCGCTTTGAGACGTTTCGCACTTCAATTGCAACTGGATGACCCATAATGGTGCATTCCTCTAATTATTGTATGCAAAATCTGGATGCAATTTAGAAATACCCGGATTAACCTGCTCGTGCAAGCCCCTTTTTCAAAGGCTGATCATTCGCCAGGGGTGTTTGCACAGGGCGTTAGGAGTTGATGAATGACGGAAAAGAAACTGGAAACCACGGTGGACCGCGTCTACCAAGGGGTTTACGAGGCGATCAGCAAGCGTTCGTTGCGTCCGGGGATGAAGCTGGGCGAAGCCTCGCTGGCCGAGCTGTTCAACGTCAGCCGCACGTCTGTGCGGGCTGCGCTCAAGCAGTTGGAGGCCGATGGGTTGGTCACCACCGAGCCCAATAAAGGTGCATCGGTGTCATTGCCCAGTGACGAGGAGATCCGCTCGCTGTTCGAAACCCGGCGTCTGGTCGAGATCGGTATCGTCAGCGAACTGTGCCGTCGCCGTGATACAGCGGTGACCCAGGATCTGCGCGATCACCTGCTGCTGGAAGATGAAGCGCATCAAAGCGGTGATCACGAACGGCTGATTCACCTGCTCGGCGAGTTCCACATCAAACTGGCCCGCAGCCTGAACAACCCGGTACTGCTCGACTGGTTCCAGAAGCTGATCTCCCGGGCGTCGCTGTACGCCGCCGCGCTCGATGACGACAGCCACGAAGCCTGCCGCGACGATGAACACCTGCGGTTGATCGAATACATCGAAGCGGGCAACCAGAGCGCGGCCATCGAGCTGACCTGCATGCATTTGAATGGCATCGAGAAGGCCATTCTCGATGTCGCGGCGACCCTGAAAAGCAGTTACAACCCGCTCAAGCACCTGATTGAGGTGTAGCGTTTTACGCCGGTACTGTTCATGAACGGATCTTGTGGCGAGGGGGCTTGCCCCCGTTGGGTCGCGAAGCGGCCCCAAATCTGAAAACTCGGTCCCACAGGTACACCGTATTCACTGGCTTTACGACGGCTTCGCCGCCGAACGGGGGCAAGCCCCCTCGCCACAAGGTTCTCTTCGGCCAAAAAAATGCCAGTGATAATCAGCTATACCTCTATGAAACGAATCGCGTGCAGCATGCTCGAAACAAACGGGTGCCATTTACCGGGATAGAGCCAGCCGATGCAGTTTCTAGCGGATAGCCACGGGTGTGCCGGGTGGAACGGCGAAATGGCCGGGCGCATTCGTGCGTTCGACTGGAGCCGGACCGAACTGGGCCCGCTCGACTCATGGTCCAGGAGCCTGACCAGCGCGGTGCAGTTGATGCTCGCCTCGCCGCTGCCGATGGTGATGCTCTGGGGCCAGTCCGGGTACATGATCTATAACGACGCTTATTCCAAGTTTGCCGGTGGGCGTCATCCGTACCTGCTCGGCTCCGCCGTGGAACTGGGTTGGCCAGAAGTCGCCGAATTCAATCGCCACGTGGTCGACACCTGCCTGGCGGGCGGCACCTTGTCCTTTCGCAACAAAGAACTGGTGCTGCTGCGTGACGGGGTTCCGGAAGATGTCTGGATGGACCTCTACTACAGCCCGGTAGCCGACGATGACGGACGCCCGGCCGGGGTCATGGCCATGGTGGTGGAAACTACGGATCGGGTGATCTCCGAACGTCGGCGGCAGGCGGCTGAAAACGCCTACCGCGCCGACAACGAACGGGTGCGCCTGGCGCTGAACGCCGGTGCATTGCTCGGCTCCTTTGTCTGGGACATCAAGGCCAACGTGCTGTCGGGCGATGAGCGTTTTGCCCGCACGTTTTCCTATCCCCTCGGGCAAGACCTGGAAAACCTGTCACAGGAAATCGCCGAAAGCCGCATCCATCCAGATGACCGCAGCTGGGTCCGGGAGCGCGTCAGATTGTCGGTGGAGACGGGCGAGCCCTATAACGTCGAATACCGGATCCTGCGCCCCGACGGCAGTTACCTCTGGATACTCGCCAGTGGCTGTTGCGAGTTCAATGAACAGGGCGAGGCGTTTCGTTTCCCCGGCGTGCTGATCGACATCCACGAACGCAAGACCGCCGAAGAGTCCCTGCTCAAGTTCACCCGCAACCTGGAGCAGCGGGTGGCCGATGAGGTCGAGGCGCGGCTGGCGGCGGAAGAGCAATTGCGCCAGTCACAGAAGCTGGAAGCCATCGGCGGCCTCACTGGCGGTGTGGCCCATGACTTCAACAACCTGTTGCAAGTGATCGCCGGCAACCTGCACTTGCTGGCGCGCCATGAGCGGGGTAACGCCAATGTGCAGCGCCGGGTCTCGGCGTCGATTGCCGCCGTCGAGCGCGGTGCCAAGTTGTCCTCGCAATTGCTGGCGTTCGCCCGCCGCCAACCGTTGTCGCCCGCGGTCTTCACATTGCGGCAGATTTTCGATGGCCTGGCGGAGTTGTTGCTGCGTGCCCTGGGTGAAACCCTTCAGGTGCACATGACGGCACCTGAGGATTCCTGGAATGTGTTTGTTGATCGCAACCAACTGGAAAACGCCATTCTCAATCTGGCGATCAATGCCCGTGACGCTCTTCAAGGCGAGGGAAGGATTGACCTGTGCGCGGACAACATCGTCCTCGATCGCGCATTTTGCGCCGGTAGGGGCATTGCCCCGGGGGACTATGTGCGGGTGTCCGTGACGGATACCGGCGTCGGCATGCCGCCGCAGGTGCTGGCCAAGGTGTTCGAGCCTTTCTTCACCACCAAGGCCGACGGGCAGGGCACCGGATTGGGCTTGAGCATGGTGTTTGGCTTCGTCAAGCAGAGTGGCGGTCATATCGAAATCGCCAGTGACGTGGGGCGGGGGACCCGGGTGCAGTTGTACTTTCCGCGCACCTTGCGCGCGCTACCCAGTGAAACGCCGGGCCCCGATTTGCCGCAACGGGGCGGGCACGAGCGCATCCTGGTGGTCGAGGACAATGAGGCCGTGAGAGTGTCGGCGGTGGAGTTGTTGTGCGAGGAGGGCTATCAAGTCCTCACGGCCACCAACGCAGACACTGCCATGCAAATGTTGCTGGAAGGGGTGACGGTGGACCTGATTTTCACCGACGTGGTCATGCCCGGCCTGATCAAGAGTTCGGATCTGGCGGCCTGGGCGAAGGTGCAGGAGCCGCCGGTGGCGGTGCTGTTCACGTCGGGGCATACCCGCGACATCATCTCGCGCAATCACCAGCTGAGTCCGGATACCCATTTGCTCAGCAAACCCTATAGTCCTGAAGCGTTGACGCAGATGGTGCGGACGGTTCTTGGTGGCTGACAAAATTTCTGCAGGCGGCCTGTCTTTTGTTGACTGTGTACATATCCGTTGCTGCGGTAACGGCGGCTTATGGTTTCGCCCTTACGGCGACTCCCTTTTTTACAAGCGCCTAAAAAAGGAAGCAAAAAACGCTCGCCCCGAACGTACGGCCCCTCGCTGAGGCTCGGGGTACCTTCGCTCCGGCATTCATCCGGGGGCATTGCCCTCCGGTCGGCTTCGCTTCGACCTACATGCAATGAGTTCGACTGCGTCGAACGGCGCTGCGCGCCCATCCCCGGATGAACACCTCCACTCAGCCTGCCGAGGGGGCGGGTGGATCAAGATCAAGAGCTGCAGGCGAGCTAACGCTCGGCCTGATGAGTGGTGAGAAGCGGGTGTTCGCACCTCCGCTGTTCTGTAGGAGCTGGCTTGCCAGCGATGGCGGGCTGCTAGCCGATCAATTTCTTGGGGCTGTACTCGGCACCTGTGGGAGCGGGCTTGCCCGCGAAGAGGCCGGTACATCCAATAGAGATGCTTTCTGACCTGAGCAAGCCCGCCCCCACAAGAATGCATGGACGACGCAGTTACTTGCTCGGATGCGCGGCCTGGAGTTTTTTCGCCATTTGCAGGTGTTTTTCCAGCGCCGGCAGCATTTTTTGCGCGAAGCCCTTGAGCTCGGTGGCGCCTTTGACCCGGTCGTCCGTCACTGTATTGGCCTCCTTCTTGAACAGGTCGATGGTTTCTTCATGGGCCTTGACCTGGTTGTCGGCATAGGCCGCGTCGAAGGATTCGTCGCGCATGTCGAGGATTTTTTCCTTGGCTTGTTTGGTCAGCGTTGTGCTGTCCGGCACTTCGATGTCGAATTTTTTCGCCAGGGCGGCCAGTTCATGGTTGGCCTTGGAATGATCGGTAATCATCATGTTGGCGAATTTCTTCACGTCGGCTGATGCACTTTTTTCCAGAGCCAGCCGGCTGGTCTCGACTTCGGCGATGCCGCCGGCGGCCGCTTTATCGACAAAGTCATTGGAGGTGGCAGCCAGGGCACTGCCCATGCAACTGCTCATCGCGATAACCAGGGCCAGGTGACGCACGTTGAGTCTGTCCATTGGTGATTCTCCACACAGGCTTTCAAAGGTGATCGAGTGATCGTTAACCGGTGGAGGCGGCGGCGCAGGCAAAGGTTTTATCGCATTTGCGACAGGACGACGAACGGGCACCGCTGGTCTGACAGGTGGTCGACAGAACGGGCCAACCGAGGCCATTCTGATAGTTGGTGAACGCAATCAGTTGGCGTTTGCTACCGATTAACAAACGGAGGTGTTCCATGCCGGTGCCCCATGACCTTTTTCAGGATCTGAGTTGCACAAAGGAAGAAATCCAGCAGAAACGCACCACGGATCCGTTACTGGATTCACTGATCAACAAGTATTCCCTGGCTGATGCCGAAGTGGTGAAAGCGGAGGAAGCCAAATCCAGCGATGATGCGGTGACGAAGCTCAAGGCGAAGCGCTTGGAGGTCAAGGACAAGATCGTCAAACAACTCCAGTTGCGGTCCTGATCCAGCGTGCCTGCCACCGACGATCGGTGGCTGAAAAGTTGGAACGGCCACCAGAACCGGCACCTCGAATGCTCAGAGACCGATATTACGGCTCTCAACGAGGTGCCTCATGACCCAGCCCAAATACCCCAGCGAACAACAGGGTGGCTACGACCCGATACCCACTCATCCCGAACCACTGAGCCCCGAACACACTACGGTCAATCCCGAGGAAGAACCGGGCATTGATGAATGGCCGGATGACGAAGGTGTCGACATCGATCCAGAGTGAACACCGTCCCTGTAGGAGCGAGCTTGCGATAGCGGTGGGTCAGTCGGTATAAATGCGGACTGGTCGGGCGCCATCGCGAGCAAGCTCGCTCCCACATTGGTGCTTGGTTGAACTCAACAGATCATTGCAACGCCTTGCTCAAAGGCAACCGCACCATGTTCTGCGCCTTCAGTGAACCGAAATACAACCAGTCCCCATACTCGCGCACCGTGGTGATCGGTGAGTAGTTGTCGCTGCTGCCGTCCTGCAGGTTGGCGATCACCTTGCCTTCAAGGTCCAGGCCCAGGGCGAACCCGCGCTTTTCCACGGGCTTGGGCAGAACAGTCATGGCTCGCACGATCATCTTGCGCACGAACGGATGCGCCGCCGTGCCATCGAGCAGGGCGTTTCGGGGGGCATACAGCGCTACCCAGAACCGGTCGTGACCATTGAACGACAGGTTGTCCGGCAGGCCCGGCAGGTTGTCGATGAACAGGTCTTGGGTGCCGGCCTTGGGGCCGCTGAGCCAATAGCGGCTGATGCGGTAGGCGCCGGTTTCATTGACCAGCACGTAGGCATCGTCCGGTCCCAGGGCCACGCCATTGGCAAACTCCAGTTTGTCCAGCACAACCGACGTTTTGCCGGTCTGGAAGTCGTAGCGCAGCAATCGACCGTCACCACCGTGTTCGAGTACGGCCTCACCGTCGTGGCCATAACCGAAGCGGCTCGAAGCGTCGCTGAAATATGCGTAGTGACCGGGTTTGTCGATGACCACATCGTCGGTAAAACCGAAGGGAACGCCGCCGGCCTCCGTGGTCAGGGCCACCAGGCGACCCTGGGCGTCGAGAGACAACAAACCCTTGACGGCATCGGCGATCACCAGCAGACCATTGGGATGCCGGGCCAGGCCCAGTGGGCGGCCACCGGTGTCGGCCAGGACTTTGGTGGTCTTGCCATCCAGGCTGGTGCGGATCAGGCGCCCGTCGTGCAGGCCGGTGATGAGCGTGTCGTTTTCCAGCAACAAGGCTTCCGGCCCGTCGATGCCGGCGGCACCGACGCGCTCCACGCCTTTGAGCCGCTGATTGTCGGCGTAGATGCCGCTGGAGAGGGACGGTGCGGGTTGTGGCGTCCAGGCCACCGGTCGCACCTTGGTCGGCATCAGCAGCAGGAAGGCGCCGATGACGACAATGACCAGCAGCAGGCACTTGAGGATTCTGCTCACGCGTTGACTCCGGTTGCCACCAGGTATTTCTGCGCCATCTCGCGCAACGCTTGCATCGACGCCGCCGATTCCCGGTCGATGCGCCGCTTGAGCAACAACCGGTTGGCAATCCGCATCGCCAGACCGCTGAATCGGTAGTCCAGGGTACGGACGAAACGTGTGTCTTTGCCCAGGGCTTCGCATTCGTAGGTCACCACCAGCGACAGGCCATGGTCACCCTGGGCACGCGCGCTCCAGCGCTGGCCGGGCAGGTACTGCGCCACTTCCCAGCTCAAGTGTCCTTCTCGGCCGCCGGCGCGGATGTCCTCCTCGAAACGTGCGCCGGCCTGCAATGGACCTTTGGGCCCATCGATGTGCAGCGACGACGGGTGCCATTGCGGCCAAAGGGTCACGGTGCTGGCGTAGGCCAATACATCGATCGGGTGTCCGGCAATGACAATCTGATGCTGCATGCGGGTCATGGGCGTTCTCGTCGGGTTGAGCGGCACAGGTTCCGGCTCCCAATAGAGGGTGCCGAACAGGTAGTCCATCAGCGGGAAAACGATGTTGAAATTGCGCTCCTGCATGAGTTCGCGGCGGTGGTGCAGTTCGTGCAGCCGGCGCATCTGGCGGATCCACGGCAGCCGTGTGAGCGGATTGTGCGACGGCAGATGCTCGCAGGCATGAAACACCTCATAAGCCAGGTAGCCGAGGACAAGGACGCCGCCGACCAATCCGGCGACGTTGGTATCGATGGGCTTGAGCAGCCACCAGAGAGGCAGGGCCACGGCGAGTGTGTGCAGTACGATCAGCCAGGCCGGAAACAGTATCACCCGCCAGTCGCGGGCGCTGTCGTAGGTCATGTGGCCAGGGGTGAAAAAACTGTGGTGGTCGCCGGCGTGACGGGCATAAAACAGCCGGGCGAAGCGCTTTTTGTGATGCCCCAGGTGGCGGTGCACCACGTACACGCCGAGGTTGAACACTAGCAGGGTGACGGGTACCGCAAGCCATTCCCCTGGCTGTACCTGATGCACGTTGCTCCAGAAAGCGCTGATCGCCAGTGCCCCGAACAACAGGACAAAAGCGCCATGCAGCCAAGGGTTGTAGAGCGGATGAATGGCGGCGCGGTAATGGCTGCGGAATCCTTCGGTGGTCTGCCTCACTGCAATCACCTGTGGTTATTGTTATTTCCTGCAGATTAGTCGATTCAGCTGTTTTGGCGGGGCGAACCTTGAGGACACAACGGCCATGATCCGGTGCAAACCGGTCTCAGGTCAGCGGGTCCCAGCGTTGCGACCAGTCTTCGTCGGAATCGATCACCTCGCGCAGCAGGTCGAAGGCGCGTTGCAGCGTCGGCGAGTCACGATCGCGGGAGTAGACCAGATAGGTCGGGTAGTTGAACTCCGGAGCCTTGGGCACCCGTTCCAGGGCACCGCTATCGAGATAACTCTGCACGACACGGGTGCGGAAGTACCCGCTACCGCCGTTTTCGAGAAGGTACTGCAAGCCCAACGGGCCAAGATTGAAACTCAGCGCAGCCTTGGCTTTTTCCGGCAGGGCAGCATCGTGCTGGCGCCGGAATTCGGCGCCCCAATCGATGTACACATAAGGATCGGGCCTGTCAGCCAGGCGCACGAGGATCAGTTTTTCTTCGAGCACCTGCTCGACCTGCAAACGCGGCCAATACTCGGGCTGATACACCAGCGCAGCATCCAGAACGCCCAACTCCAGTTGGCGCAGGAGGTTTTCGCCGTCATGGATTTCCATGCGCAGGGCGTGGCTGGGGATGTGCTTGCGGATTTCGCCGGCCCAGCCGAGCATCAGCGGGTTACACAGGCTTACCTCGCCACCGATGTGCAGCACATCGCGGTAACCCTCGGGCAATGGCAGATCACGCCGTGCGGCGTCCCAGGTTTGCACCAGTTGATTGGCGTACACCACGAACGCTTCACCGTTGGGCGTCAGGCGAGCACCGGCACGGTTGCGCACGAACAGGGTACTGCCCAATTGGCTCTCGAGTTTCTGCACCCGTGCGGTGATCGCGGTCTGGGTGACATGGAGCTTTTGCGCGGCGGCAGCCAGGCTGCCATGGCGGACGATTTCGAGGAAAGTGCGGGCGAGGTCGATGTCCATGGGGCAGCCGGTGTGGGAGGTTGAGGCATTGTAAGAGCACAAACCTCCCAGGCACCACTCATACCCTGTGGCGAGGGGGCTCGCCCCCGTTGGGGCGCGAAGCGGCCCTTGGCGTCCTTCCGATAAGTCGAAAGGGCGAGCCCCCTCGCCACAGGGCAGGCAAAAACGACGAATCCCGCCACTAGGGGCGGGATTCGTTTGCCGCAGGCACGCTCCCGAAGGCCGGGAGCCAGGTGCTTACGACGGGAACAGCTCGGACAGTTTCATGGCCAGCATCATGTCGCCTTCAGCGCGCAGTTTGCCGCCCATGAACGCTTGCATGCCGTCAGTCGAACCGTCGACGATGCCTTCCAGGGTTTCACCGTCCATCACCAGAGTCACCTGGGCGTCCGGGTTTTCGCCTTCCTGCAGCTCGCAAGTGCTGTTCTTGACGATCAGCGAGAAGTTCTTGGTGTCGTCGATGCGGAAACCGAAGACCAGGTCCAGACCGGCGGCAGCGGCTGGGTTGAACTTGGCTTTCATTGCTTGTACGGCGTCTGCTACGGAGGTCATGGTTCGATCCTTTCTTGGGTAATAAGAGCAGGGTGATTACTGCCAGGGTCACAATAGTCCGGACTCAGCGAAACGTGATGAGTTCCGGGGTCTTCAACAGTTGCAGGTGCGCATGACTGTTGAAGGAAGCCAGCGACACCTCGCGACCACGAAACTTCAGCTGGTTGAGCGAGGTGTTGACGATTTGCCAGTTCAATTCAAAGGCCTGCCGGGCAGGCATTTGCGTAATCAGGTGGAGCAGGGCGGTGATGGTGCCGCCGGAGGTGAACACGGCGATTTTCTGGGTGTTGTCGGCCTGGTCGAGGATGCGATGCAAGCCGGCCCGCACCCGTTCGACAAACCCCAGCCAGCTTTCCAGGCCCGGTGTGTCGTAGGTACCGGTGAGCCAGCGTTCGATGATCAGGGCGAAGATGCGCTGGAACTCGCCACGGTTTTGCGCGGCGTTGCGCAGGATGTTCAGCGCTTCGGGTTCGTCCGGCAACATGGCCGGCAACAGCGCGCGGATCACCGCGTCGGCATCGAATTCGTTGAAGGCGGAGTCGGTTTCCAGCAGCGGCACCGGCAGGCCCACCGCGGCGAATTGTTCCAGCGCGCTGTTGGCCGTGTGCTGCTGGCGGCGTAGATCCCCTGCCAGGCAGCGGTCGAAGCTGATCCCGAGTTCGGCGAGGTGCCGGCCAAGGATTTCAGCCTGACGGATGCCGGTCGGCGACAGGACGTCGTAGTCGTCTGCACCGAAGGAGGCCTGGCCATGTCGAATCAAATAGATACTGCCCACGTCCGCGTCATCCCGGTACGTTGAAGGTTTGGCGAGGTTATGAGGATGGCGGTGAGCTGTCAATGAAAAAACATACGCTTGTTTGAAATGCCCGTTACAGGCCCGTTGCCAGAGGTTTCACGGCTGGTCGCAAGGTCGGCGCATGGGTATGCTGGAGGTATCCCGCGCGCGTTCAAGCCGCGCATCGTTTGAGGAGTCCCCGTGGAGTTTTTTTCCGAGTACGCCATTTTTCTGGCCAAGACCGTGACCCTGGTGATCGCCATTCTGGTGGTCCTGGCCAGTTTTGCGGCCCTGCGCAGCAAGGGGCGGCGCAAGTCGTCCGGGCAGTTGCAGGTCAGCAAGCTCAATGATTTCTACAAAGGGCTGCGCGAACGCCTGGAGCAAACCTTGCTCGACAAGGATCAGCTCAAGGCCCTGCGCAAGACCCAGGCCAAGACCGACAAGAAGCAGAAGAAAAAGCCCGAGGCCAAACCCCGGGTGTTCGTGCTCGATTTCAACGGTGATATCAAGGCTTCGGCCACCGAGAGCCTGCGCCACGAAATCACGGCCTTGCTGACTCTCGCCACACCCAAGGACGAAGTGGTCCTGCGCCTGGAAAGCGGCGGCGGCATGGTTCACAGCTACGGCCTGGCCTCCTCGCAACTGGCGCGTATCCGCGAAGCCGGAGTGCCCCTGACCGTGTGCATCGACAAGGTTGCGGCCAGCGGTGGCTACATGATGGCGTGCATCGGCCAGAAAATCATCAGCGCACCGTTCGCGATCCTCGGCTCGATTGGCGTGGTGGCACAGTTGCCCAACGTCAATCGCTTGCTGAAAAAGCACGACATCGACTTCGAAGTGCTGACCGCCGGTGAATACAAACGTACCTTGACCGTGTTTGGCGAAAACACCGAGAAGGGCCGGGAGAAGTTCCAGCAAGACCTGGACATCACCCATCAACTGTTCAAGAACTTCGTGTCGCGCTACCGTCCGCAACTGGCGATCGATGAAGTGGCCACCGGCGAAATCTGGCTCGGCGTCGCGGCGCTGGACAAGCACTTGGTCGACGAACTCAAGACCAGCGATGAATACCTCGCTGAGCGCGCCAGCAAGTCCGAGCTCTATCACTTGCATTACGCCGAACGCAAAAGCCTGCCGGAGCGCATCGGCATGGCCGCCAGCGGCTCGGTCGATCGTGTGCTGTTGAGTTGGTGGAGCCGTTTGACCCAGCAACGTTTCTGGTAACGGGCCAGGAAATTCTGCCAAACATCCAGCCGGGGCATTTGCCTCGGTTTTTTTTTGGTGTTTTCACTGGTTTGGAGGGCGCTTCATTTACAGCGAGGGTCGTTAACGATAACGCGTGTGAGCCGGATGAACGCGGCGCGCTTGAGTCCATCGCCAGCAGGCTGGCTCCTACAGTTTCAGCGTGGGCATGTTCCCTTGTAGGAGCTGGCTTGCCAGCGATGGTCGTTAACGATAACGCGGGTGACCTGGATTAACGCGGCGCGCTTGAGTCCATCGCCAGCAAGCTGGCTCCTACAGTTTTAGCGTGGGCAGGGCCCCTTGTAGGAGCTGGCTTGCCAGCAATGATCGTTAACGATAACGCGTGTGAACTGGAACAACGCGGCGCACTGGAGTCCATCGCCAGCAGGCTGGCTCCTACAGTTTCAGCGTGGGCATGTTCCCTTGTAGGAGCTGGCTTGCCAGCGATGGTCGTTAACGATAACGCGTGTGACCTGGATAAACGCGGCGCACTGGAGTCCATCGCCAGCAAGCTGGCTCCTACAGTTTTAGCGTGGGCAGGGCCCCTTGTGGGAGCTGGCTTGCCAGCGATGGTCGTGAACGATAACGCGTGTGGACTGGATAAACGCGGCGCACAGGAGTCCATCGCCAGCAAGCTGGCTCCTACAGTTTTAGCGTGGGCAGGGCCCCTTGTAGGAGCTGGCTTGCCAGCGATGGTCGTGAACGATAACGCGTGTGGACTGGATAAACGCGGCGCACAGGAGTCCATCGCCAGCAGGCTGGCTCCTACAGTTTCAGCGTGGGCAGGGCCCCTTGTGGGAGCTGGCTTGCCAGCGATGGTCGTTAACGATTACGCGTGTGGACTGGATAAACGCGGCGCACAGGAGTCCATCGCCAGCAAGCTGGCTCCTACAGTTTCCCGGGAGGGTGTGAAGAACTTTTTTTTGCCTGCGAACGCTTGCCCGAGGTCCTCCACCGCACGGCGAAATCTCTGTAGTCGGCAGGCGATCGTTCCTGCTTTCGGCAACGCGGCGGCTGGTTATGTTGGTGTTCCAGAAATAGTTGCCATGGAATGCACATGAATGACCATCAGACACCGCTAAACCCCCAGCCTGCGCCATTGCGCGAAACACTGCAGTCTGTGGTGAGCGCGGCTTTACCGCAGTCTCCCGAGCAGTTCGGTGCACAGTTGATCAAGGAGAAATGGGGGCAAGACATCGACCCGCCAACCGCGCGGTTGGTCACCCTGGATTACCACTACCACGGGCACCCGCCGCAGGACGGCATCGAGCAAGGTCAGGTGGCAAGCACCCAAACCCTGGTCCAGGCGTTGCTGGAGAACTACCAGACCGTCGGCGACGGGCGCTTCGCCGAAAGCGCGTTCGGCTTGTACACACCGCCCGATGTCGGCCCGTCCATTCGCATCGTGGAGCATGTCGATGAATTCGCCGACCACGGCAATGGCAACCACCATACCTACGAAGGCATCTATCGCCAGGCCACGCCCCAGGTGTATGGACCGGCAACGCTAATTGCCCTCAGGCCGGCGGCGTTCAAACAGTGGGTGTGGGAGCTGGATTTGCAAACCCGCTATCAGGCTTACCTTGATCGCACCTGGCCCTCCGATAAGCGAATCGTCCAGGCGGCGCCTTACGACCTGAGAACCTCGGCCAAGGCCGCCTTTATCATGAGCGCCTGTCTGCAACACCAGGAGGGCAGTTTGAGTCAGGAAGGCCTGGCCCTGGCCATGCAGGCCGCCGGCTTGCCAGCGGGGCAGGTATGGAGTGCGTTGACCATCGATCAGCTACAGGCGCCGACTCGTGTCAGGGCGCCGATCGAGGCCGGTCGGCTGACGATCTATCGTTACACGTCGGACGATATCTGGTGTTATCGCCACCGTCACAGCGGCCGGGTCCTGCTGAATATCCCGGGCAATTCCTCACCCTTGCATGAATTCACCGACTGGCGGCACCTGCGTCAATGGATCGTGGCCCAGGGCCAGGTACCGGCCACACGCCAGGCGCTGCTCGCGCATTTTGCCGAGAACGATCGGGAAGACGGCACCTTCCATGCGGGCGTGTCGACCGCGCTGGAGGGCATGGCGGTTTACCCGAACGAACACTGGCTGAAAAGGAGCGCCGGGCTCTTCAACGACGACGGTTTCTGGGACCCGCAGGATTACATCGATCTTGAGCGCGCTCCCTCCGGCACCGATCCGTTCGCGCAACTGGTGCTGGCCATGAAGCAGGCCTCGATGGCCAGCGTCAAAACCATCCGTGACGATGCCCAGGTCAATCGCGACAACCTGAGCGCGGTGGTGGAACCGCTGGTGCGCTGGATCAACCGGTTCGGGCCATTGGCATTGTTCATTCCGGGAGGCGAGGGCGTCCTGGTGCTGGCCGGCCTGATCGATGCCGGTTATGGCCTCGATCAGGCCATCAACGGCAAGACACCGGAGCAGCGCTCCGAGGGCGTAACGCGCACCGTGTTCGGCTTGCTCAATGCGCTCCCGCTGGTCGGGGCCGTGGTGGCACTCAAGGGCGAAGAAAAAATCGCCGGAACCCTGCACGAGCCTGGAGAGCCCGCGAGCGAGCCGCATCCCGGTACGCTGGCCAAGCCCGTAGCCGGAACGGTTCCGGTGTCGACCCGCGTAGCGCTGTTGCGTGAGGTTTGCGCACCCCATGCTGCCTTCAGTGACGAGGTACTGGGGCAGATCGCCCGGGTCAGCACGGTCGATGACGATATGCTGCGCCTGATGCAGGCGGGGCGCCCAACAACGCCGTTGCTGGCCGATACCATCACACGCTTCAAGCTCGATCAGGAACTCGAAGCCGTCGCCGATGCGCAAGCACGGGCCGGATTGTTCAACGCCCGCTATCAGGCGCTCCAGCACTCGGAGCAGGAATGGGTTCGCCTGTTTCAGCGCGAATACCAAGGATTGCCGAAAAGCGCCGTGGAGCAAATCCTCGACCGTTCGGGAGTTGATATCCATCGGCCCTTCGACGCTGACGAGGCGCTGCAGTTGCTCAAGCGACTGGACAACAAATCGCGGGACTACCAACAACATGTACGGCTCAACCGGGCCTATGAAGGTTTGTACTTGCGCTCGGTCCAGCACCCCGAAACCGATGTCCTGGCACTACACTCCCTGCAGCGCCTGCCCGACTGGCCGCAAGGCCTGCGCATCGAGGTACTCGACGGGGCAATCAGTGGCCGTGTCCTCGACCGCTGCGGCCCGCTCGATTCCACGGATTGCCGGCGTTTGATCAAGGTCGGTGACCGCTATCGATACACCGCAGTGGCGGCTACCGACGGTGAGGGTTCGGATCTGTTTACCGCGCTGGTCGACCTATTGTCCGTGGAGGAACGTACGGCGATGTCGCTTCACTCGCCGGATGCTGCCAGCGAGTTGCGGTTGCGCATTGGCGGTCATGCCTTGTCCCGTTCCGAGTTGATACTCGGCTTGAATCGAATGGATTCGCGGTTGCCTTTCGAAGCCGGAGGGTTGCGCGGTGGCGGCTTCCCGAACACGCCACAGGCCGCAGCGCTGACCCACGGAGTCATGCGTCTGCAGGTCAAGGATCTGTATCCGGATTTCACCGATGCCCAGGCGGATGAGTTGCTGACTGAAGCAGGTGCCGGGGCTCCGGCACTGGTGGATCGCCTGATAGCGCAGATGCAGCAGTTGCATGCCGATCTGCGCCAGTGGATCGACCAGTCCGTGCTGGATGCCGATGACATGGACATCGATTTTCTGGCCGTGGGCGATGACGATGCAGCGGGCATGAGCCCCGGGCAGGTGGCGGCACACAATGTCGAACTGCTGCAAACCGTGATCGATTTCGAGCGTGAAACACGGACCGAACTGGGCGATGAACTGATGAGCATCTGGCATAAATGCCCGCCCCGGATCAATAGAGTGATGTCGGGTGAGGTGTTCTCCGGTTACAGGCTGGACCTGGCTTTCGAGGACTACCATCGGTTGCCGACGATGAACGTACGCTTCAATGAGGTCGTCGAGTTATCGATGCAGGGCCTGCACCTGGTCGAGCGCGAGAGCCTGAGCGCCTTTCTCGAAAGTTTTCCGAACCTGCGTTCCCTGAACCTGGCGCGTGTCGACCTGCGTCTACTCAACGCAGATGGCGAACTGGAGGGTGTGTTGCCTCCACCGATTCGGCAAATGACCCGTCTCACTACGCTGAACCTGAGTACCACTTTGCTGAAGTTTCAGGAGAACACGGCGGCACAGTTGGATGATCTGGTGAGTTTGCAAACGCTGGACCTGAGTGACAACCCCTTGACCGTCCCGCCCGTTGTCCTGGGGCTCAATGAGTTGCGTGTTTTGAACCTGAGAAACACCGGGATCAGCCGTTGTCCGATAGGCATCACCGATCAGCCGTACCTCACCTCGCTCGACTTGCGAGGCAACCGGATCCGCCGGGTTCCCGAATCGATACTGAATCAGGCGGTCTCCCGGGACCGGGTGAAACTGTGGGGTAATCCGCTGACGGATGAAGATACCTTGCTGCGCCTGGTCGATCATCGCGAGCGTACCGGCATCAACCTGTGGCTGAGTGAACCGGGTGCCGATTACGGCAGTGTGACGCCCTGGCTGGAGGAGGGTGACGAAAGTGTGCGCGAGGCGCGGCAACAGATCTGGCAACGACTGGCCGTCAAGCCATCGGGCAGTACATTGCTGCGGGTCATGGATGGATTGAGCCTGACGGCGGATTTCCAGGTCGGCTATCTGTCGCTGCAGGCGCGTGTGTGGCACTTGCTGCACGAAGCGGATACGTCAGAGGAGTTGTGGGGCTGGTTGCGTCAGAGTATCGAAACGCGGGTTGGCGATGCAGAAAACCCGTTCAGGATGTTCGTGGTGCTGGAAGAACGAGTCCGGCTGTACCGTGACTGGGTCGCCATGGGACGGCCGATTCCGCTGGCGGATCATCCGGTGTTCTAGCGCGAGGGGTAAAAAACCCTTGAACCCCGGGGCCGGGGTTCAAGGGGTGACGGTCAGCGGCGACGGAACAGCGGCAGCGGTTCGTCGGTCGCGGCCTGATAGGTCACCGAGAAGTCCTTGAGACCTTCCAGGGCTTCGTGCGGATCCTTGTCGGGGCGAATGGCGAACGCGTCGAAACCACAGCGATGCATGTAGAACAACTGGTCACGCAGCACGTCGCCAATGGCCCGCAATTCACCCTTGAAACCGTAGCGGTCACGCAGCAGTCGGGCGTTGGAGTAGTTGCGACCATCGGTGAATGCCGGGAAGTTCAGGGCAATGACCTGGAACTGCGCGACGTCTTCACCGATCTCCTCGGCTTCTTCATCGGCATCCAGCCAGATGCCCAGGCCGCCATCGCGGGCCAGGAGCATACGGCTGTGTTCGCGCCACAATTGCAAGGGGACGATGTAGTCGTCGCAGTTGGTGATCTCGTCGATGCTGAAGTCCTTGGGCAGCAGGTGCCAGGTCTCGTCGACGACCTCGTTGTTCTTAATGATTCGCTGCATAGACACGCTCCTTGAAGAGGTCGATACCAATACGCTGATAGGTGTCGATGAAGCGTTCGTCTTCGGTACGTTGTTCGATGTACACGTCGATCAGCTTTTCGATCACGTCAGGCATGGCTTCCTGGGCAAAGGACGGCCCGAGGATCTTGCCCAGACTGGCGTCACGGCTGGCGCTGCCGCCGAGGGAAACCTGATAGAATTCTTCGCCTTTCTTGTCCACCCCGAGGATGCCGATGTGGCCCACGTGGTGGTGGCCGCAAGCGTTCATGCAACCGGAGATGTTCAGGTCCAGCTCGCCGATGTCGAACAGGTAGTCCAGGTCGTCGAAACGGCGCTGGATCGATTCGGCGATCGGGATCGACTTGGCGTTGGCCAGGGAGCAGAAGTCGCCACCCGGGCAGCAGATGATGTCGGTCAGCAAGCCGATGTTCGGCGTGGCGAAGCCTTGCTCGCGCAACTCGCCCCACAGGACGAACAGCTTGTCCTGCTCGACGTCGGCCAGAATGATGTTCTGCTCGTGGGAGGTACGCAGTTGACCGAAGCTGTAACGCTCGGCCAGGTCGGCCACGGCGTCGAGCTGTTTGTCGGTGATGTCGCCCGGTGCAACGCCGGTAGGCTTGAGGGACAAGGTCACGGCCACGTAGCCCGGTTTCTTGTGGGCCAGGGTGTTGCGTGCGCGCCAACGGGCGAAGCCCGGGTGCTGCAGGTCGAGCTCGGCCAGGGCGGCGGACTGGTTGTCCAGCGCCTTGTAGTCCGGGTCGACGAAATGTTTGGCGACACGCTGCACTTCGGCTTCGGTCAGCGTGGTCTGGCCACCGCGCAGGTGCTCCATTTCCGCGTCGACTTTCTGCGCGAAGACTTCAGGGGTCAGCGCTTTCACCAGGATCTTGATCCGCGCCTTGTACTTGTTGTCGCGACGGCCATAGCGGTTGTAGACCCGCAGGATGGCGTCGAGGTAGCTCAACAGGTCTTGCCATGGCAGGAATTCATTGATGAATGCCCCCACCACCGGCGTACGGCCCAGACCACCACCGACCAGCACACGGAAGCCCAGTTCGCCAGCGGCGTTGTGCACCGGCTCAAGGCCGATGTCATGGACTTCGATGGCGGCGCGGTCGGACGTCGAACCGTTGACGGCGATCTTGAACTTGCGCGGAAGGTAGGCGAATTCCGGGTGGAAAGTCGTCCACTGGCGCACGATCTCGCACCATGGGCGCGGGTCGATCAGTTCATCGGCGGCGACACCGGCAAACTGGTCGGTGGTGACGTTGCGCAGGCAGTTGCCGCTGGTCTGGATCGCGTGCATCTGCACGGTGGCCAGTTCAGCGAGAATGTCCGGAATGTCTTCCACGGCCGGCCAGTTGAACTGCACGTTCTGCCGGGTACTGATGTGGGCGTAGCCCTTGTCGTAGTCGCGGGCGATTTTGGCCATCATTCGCATTTGCCGCGAAGTCAGTTGGCCGTAAGGCACGGCGACTCGCAACATCGGTGCGAAACGCTGGATGTAAAGGCCATTTTGCAGGCGCAGGGGGCGGAATTCTTCTTCGCTCAGCTCGCCTGCCAGATAGCGTCGGGTCTGATCACGGAACTGCTTGACGCGGTCCTCGATGATCCGCTGATCGTATTCGTCGTATACGTACATATAAGTCCTGTTCTCAGGCTTGGGCCGGTCGGAAACAGCGGCGTTTTTTGGCTGGCTGGCGTCCGATAAAACCTCGGCAATTCTGCGCGCACGGCCGCGCACTCCCTACGGAGCCGGGGCAAGATACCAGTTTGCAGTTATGCGTAAAAGTGATGTTTGAGCATATGTAAAGAACCAAATCGCCTAATGAGAATCGTTGTTGCAAAGACCCTGTTTGTGATGCGGGCAATCGTCGTCTTTACTCTGCTCGAGTCTTTATGCAATCACCGATAAAACCGACAAGAGGCGATGCAATGAGCAACCCAACCAAAGCACGGAAAAGCGATAGCACCGTAGATGCCTGGGCAATCTTGTTCCTGATCATCCTGGTCGTGGGGACGGCGGTTTTCTGGGTCAGCCACCAATAAGCGACCCCGTCCGGGCCCGGTTCCGACGATTGTCCGACAAAAACCGGAAAAATCGCCGTTTTACGGACGTTCGCTGGCTATAATGCGCGGCGAATTTCCGGGGGCTCGGGCGACCAATGTTGAAGTTTCTGTATGGCGCATTACTGACGCTGGGCATGGTCGTGGGACCTTATGCCCAGGCGGCGTCAGTGCTGTTCCTGAATCCTGGAACCGCCACGGAAGCTTTCTGGGTGAGTTACTCGCAATTCATGCAGGCGGCGGCCACCGACCTGGATATGGACTTGCGCATTCAGTATTCCGACCGGGTTGCTGAAAACACCATCAAGCAGGCACGCGAAGCACTGCAGAGTACCCATCGTCCCGACTACCTGGTGTTCGTCAACGAGCAATATGTCGCTCCGGAAATCCTGCGCCTCGCCCGGGGCAGCGGGGTCAAGTTGTTCATGGTCAACAACGCGCTGACGCCCGACCAGATGAAACTGGTGGAGGCGCGACCCGACAAGTACCCCGATTTGCTCGGCAGCCTGGTACCCAACGACGAGGAGGGCGGCTACCTGATGCTCAAGGAGCTGATTCGCTTGCACCGCCCGGTTGCCCCCGGGCAGACGATCGATTTGCTCGCCTTCTCCGGGTTGAAGATCACGCCATCCGCACAGTATCGTGAAAAGGGCATGCGCCGGGCATTGGCCGAGCACCCCGAAGTGCGTTTGCGGCAGTTGGTGTACGGCGGCTGGACCCGCCAGCGCGCCTATGAACAGGCCAAGCTGCTGTTCAAGCGTTATCCGCAGACGTCGCTGGTCTGGGCGGCCAATGACGAGATGGCATTCGGCGTCATGCAGGCCTATGCCGAAACCGGCGGCGTTCCCGGTAAAGGTGCGCTGTTCGGTGCCATCAACAATTCTCCGGCGGCGTTGCAGGCGCTGCTGGACAACCGACTGAGCGTGCTGCTGGGTGGGCATTTCAGTCTGGGTGGCTGGGCGCTGGTGCAGTTGCACGACTACGATGAGGGCGTCGACGTCAGCCAGTATGGCGGGCGCGACCGACAGATACCGTTGCTACAACTGATCGACCGCACCCAGGCCCGGCGATTGCTGGCCATGGCAAGCGCACGAGACTTCGGCGTGAACTTCCACAAGTTGTCGGCGAAGGGCCGGCCTACGTCCTATCGCTACCCCTTCAGCCTGCAAACCCTGATGCACTGAACGGTTCAGACCCCGGCCACGAGCAGCACCAGTTTGACGATGCCGAACAGCGCCAGAGCGAACACCACCGTAAAGGCAATCCCCAGAATCACGAAATGACTCGGCTTGCCGTGAGTGAAGTCCCGCGCGCGGTTCTTCCCGCTCTGCACTCCAAATGCTGCCGCCAACACACTGTGCAGCATCTGCCAGAACGTCGGCGGCTTGTTGTCGACCGGATCGTCCATAAATCCCTCGCCAAAAAGAATGTCCTCAGAGCATAGCCAATCCGGCGATTCATGCTGCAGCCGTGAGCCATGCCATTGAAGCCGGTGGTAACAAACTGGCGTCATTGCGATAACTATCTACCGCAAACCGGTCCTCCCGCAATGGTGTCCTGTCGCTCCACTTGCCAGGAGAGACCACATGTCTACCATTGCCCACCAAAGAACCAGCATTCACGCGGACCTGCTACAAAAGACAAGCCCCGATTGGCTGGTTGATGCCACGCCCGAAAGGCGAGCGGCGATGAAAGAGACCAGCGCGCGCCCGCCAGACTGGTATTGGTATGCGTCTTACAGACAGCAACGTGCATTGAGGGAAAGCTTCAAGGACAGTTTTACCGCCCAGACCCAGCTCGACAAAACGATGTCGACATTGCAGGACATCGATACCTTTGCCGCACCAATACTGAGCAAGGCGCTCAAGGATCGGTTTGGCGTGGACGTCGATGTCAGCAAAACCCTGCTGTGTCTGAGGCGCCCCCTGGACGTCGGCGTTTTTGAAATAGAGCTAACGACGTTCGAGGTCATGAAACTCTCCCTGCTGCAAGCCGCGCTGCATAACTTCGAAGCGTCCGAGTGTGAGGACGGTGCTTTTCACCGCGAATCCGGATTTGTCCTGGAAACGTCCACCCCCGGTACGTTCGAGGGCATCACCGTGAATATGACGGTCAGGGCGTTCTTGTCGCTTTGTCGCGCTCTCGATCTCGGTGCGCAGTATCAAACCTACGTTCAGGGGTTTTTCCAACCAGAGGACGCGCAGAAAGAAGCGACCCTGCGCCAGCAATTCACCGCCAGTCAGAAAGCCGCACTGAAGGCGGCTGCCGAACTGGCGCTGATGAAAAAAGACATCGAGCCCGATGATTACACGATGATCCTGTCGGTGGTCGGCGGTGAAATCCATCCCCGGCTCGGTGACCGGCAGGTCTGGTTCCGTGACTTGAGCTTGATGAAGCGTCGGATGATCGGCTGCGTGGTGTTCAGCATCAGTGAGAAATACCGCTATACCAGCGATTTCATCGTTTATGTTCCCCACGACCCGGAGCATCCACTCAAGCGCTATACCACCGCGCAGTGGCGCGAGGAGTTCAAGCGCCAGTTCATGGCCCGCGATTCATCAACGTCCGACGTGGCCGGACCCACGGCTCACCAGCGTTTTTTCAGCCAGTTCGTGGCCTATGCCGACCGTCCTTATTACTTCGGTCAATTCACCCGCAAAGCCGCGGATTCGCCATCCGATCCGTTGCGCTCCATCTGGGTGAAAGTCGCGCAGCTGATTCCGCCGACATCCACCATCGCCCGCATCAAGGAACTGCCACCCGAGCCCCAGGCCAGGCGCGAGCCGGTCGAAGACCCTTACCTCGACCCATTCGGCATCGTTCGCGAAGAGGGCGGGCTATGGTCTGACAACACGGATCTGTGGACCTATCTGTTCGAGCAGAACCGCGCCAAGGTCATTGCCGACGCACGCAGCCATGCGGTTCCTACCGCTGACGTCGATGCGAAGGTGCGGGCGCAGAAGCTCAATCATCTGCTGGAAATCGGCATGCTTGGGTTGAACATGGTGTCGATGTTCGTGCCGGTGCTCGGCGAAATCATGATCACAGTGATGGCCGGCCAGTTGCTGTACGAGTCGTTCGAGGGCGCAATCGAGTGGAGCGAGGGGGATCGCGAGGCCGCCAAGGCGCATCTGGTCGACGTGGCGGAAAACCTGGCGCTGATCGGCGTCATGGCCGGCGTGGGCAAAGGGCTCGGCAAACTGACCGCGGTGAAACCCGAGCCCGTGGTCGAATGCCTGGAGCCCGTCACGCTGCCCAATGGCCAGACCCGCTTATGGAAACCCGACCTGAGCGGCTATGAGCGTAAAGTCGTGCTGGGCAGCCATTCCGGCCCGGATGCTTCGGGACACTATCGGCTCAATCGCAGGACGTTCATCCGTCAGGCGGGCAAGGTCTATCAAACCCGTTTTGATGAGTCGCTGCAAAAATGGCGAATCCGGCACCCAACCGACAGGACGGCGTATGAACCGATCCTCGAACACAACGGGCACGGCGCCTGGCGCCATACGCTGGAGCGCCCGCTGACGTGGGATCGCTTGACGCTTTTGCGGCGCATGGGCCATGTGACCGAAACGCTTACCGACGATCAACTGCTGAAGATCGCCGACTTCAGCGGCATCAGCGACAACGCCTTGCGCAAGATGCACAGGGATCATTTGTCGCCACCCCCCGACCTGGCCGCCGCCCTGCGGTTGTTCGGGGTTGATCCTGGCGCTGTGCAGGCAAACGAACTGGCCAGTCGCGACTCATTGATCGGCAGGCTGCAGCGCGCTTGCCCGGGTCTTGACCAATCCACCGCGCAGAGGGTCCTGCTTGATGCCAATCCTGAAGAACTCACACGTCTGAAAACAACCCGTCGAATTCCGTTGAGAATGCTTGAAGAGGCTCGTTGGTATGCACAGCAACGGCGGGTGAGCCAAGCCTTTGCCGGCTTGCATCTACCGAGCGCGGCATCCGCTGACAGTAAATGGCTGGCACTGCACACGCTGGAAAAACTGTCAGGCTGGTCTGATGACGTGCGACTGGAGGTTCGCGATGGCCACATCAATGGTCCATTGATCGACAGCATCGGCAGTGAGACCGCTGCGAACCGCAAATATGTGGTGAAAAAGGGGCCGGCCTACCAGGCATTTGATGAACGCGGCGAGGCGCTCAACGGTATCCCCCCGAGCGGCGACAACTTTATCGCTTCAATCATGCACGCCTTACCTGATCAGGCGCGCCAGGCATTGGGTGTTCCACACGTCAGTCAAAGCGATGCACTACAGAAAATAATGGTCGATGCTGCAAACGAACATCGAGCCCAACTGGCGTCAATGCTCGAGCAGCGCAAAGGCAACAGCAAGGCATTCAAGCCACCGGTGCGAGTGACAGAACGCACAGTCGGTTACTACGCCAGCGGGCGAGGGCAGGGCATCAATCCGTCGTTGGTGACGCGCGTACGGGATGTCTATCCGCAGCTCACCGATCAGCAAGCCAACGGGTTCATCCTCAAGCAGTTGCGCGAAGGGAAAACCGACGCGCAGATTTTCAGCCATTTGCAGAGGCGCCTGCGTGAGTGGCAGCAGCTTGAATCCACACTCGATCAATGGAGCGGCGGGCCGGTATCGGAGCCCGTTTTGCAATCGATGCTGGGCGGCAAGGCCACCGCCGCCCGCAACATCAAGCAAGCCTGGCGCAACGCACCGCTGGCCGAAGATCAGCCGCTTTTGCGTTCACTGGAAGTGGTGTGTGATGACCCGCTGCCTGCACTGGCGGCGGACTTTTCACACGTGGATGGGCTGCTTCTTTGGGGGCGTTGCGTCACGGACGCCAACATCGATGGACTGCTGAGCGCGTTTCCCAAACTGAAACGTCTGCAGATCAATTCAACCAGTGATCAGCTGACCAATGTGCCCAAAGCGTTGAGCGCGATGCCGGACCTCACTGGCCTGAGCCTGTCTTCAGCGGTTCCCTACGCGGTTGATATGCCATCGAGGCTGAGTGCGTTGACGTCGCTGGAAGAACTCAGTGTCTATTCCTCGGGGTACGCACCGCTGCAACTGGATGTCAGCCGTATGCGCAACTTGCGCGAACTGAAAGTGCTTGCACCTTCGCTGTATGAATGGCCCACAGGGGTTCTGGAGCTACCCAAGCTTGAACGCCTGGACCTCAGGAGCACCGGGATCAGAACCTTGCCTGACGGTGTGTTCGAAGGCCATGAAAAGTTGTGGTCGGGATTGTCGCTGGACTGGTCGAACTTCGTCCGGGAAAACTTCAAGCCTGCGTATGAGTACGTGAAGAATCACCCGGAACATCTCATCGATCGCGAGGAAATGGTCAGGGATTACTGCAAAGGCGAGCTCAAACGTCTGGCCGACGGCATGCTGGAATCCGTTGGCTTGTACAACAATTTTATCGAGCAATGGCAAGGGGCCGATGCGCGATTCGCAGCTGTCGACGCGCTTAGCGAGCAGTACCGCAAGCTGGACTCGCAACTGAACGAATGGGTCAGCCGAACGATGCAGCAGAACATGGATATCAAGGAAGTGACGGGGCGGTCGTGGTCGGCGACTTTTATCAGGACTAACTGGCGTCACGGTGTATTCAAGCGCTACGGCTCGCCTGCCGATCCTTCGGTGCTTGAGTTGCCAAAAGTGCAGTTCAAGGAGTTTCCGCAGCTGCCTGCCGGTGCGTTCGATCATGTGAAAGCCCTGTATTTGAAAGGTCTGCAAGCACCCGCTGAGCAGTTCCGCGGTTTTATTCGAGGGTTTACCGAGCTGCACACCCTCGACCTGAGCGCGAATGCGTTGACCGACGTGCCGATTGCACCGGGCGACCTGGCGAACCTGAGCCGTCTGGACCTTTCCGGCAACCGGATCGTTGTCGGCCCCGAGGTGCAGCAAGCGCTCAATGGCCTGCGTGCGGTTGAAGCCCTGGACTTGAGCGACAACCCGCTGAATTCACTGGATGTCAGCGGCATGACGCGGCTCAAGGCCTTGAACCTGCGAGGCACGGAACTGCACGCATGGCCGACGGGAACGCAGGAGCTGTCGCAAATGGCCTGGCTGGATCTGCGTGGCAGCAAGATATCCTCGCTGCCTCCAGGGCTTGCTGATGACATGCTGCTCAAGAGCCAGCTGACCGGTATCCCGTTGACCGCGCAAGCCATGGAAGCGCTGAAAGCGGCCCGTCAGCGCATCGAAGTCGCCAAAGTCCTGCCGGCGGGCACGCTCGAACGATTTGATCTGGAGGACGTACCGGTCACCTTCCCGTGGACTGAAAGCAGCTTTTCCATCGCCCGGCATTTGCTGCCCCTGCCGGAAGTCCCAGTGGGCGATGGCATTGTGCATTTTGCCGAGCGCCTACAGCGATTGAACCCGGCGCTCGCCGATGATGAAGCGCTGCAAGCGATTGAGCAGATGCGCACGAACGGAGCGACCGATGCGCAACTCATTGAGCGATTTGCCCAATGGGACCAGACGTTCGAAGACCTGACGCGCCGCTTGAATGGCTGGCTGTATACGCGGGAGTCTGGCGGGGCCGGCTGGAAAATCTCGGCCGAAAGTCGCCGTTCGGCAGCCTTGCGTATCCTCGGGTGCTGGCGTGACGGCCTGACCGGCGCGCGAGGTTCTGTGGGAGAGACGTTGAATCTCAATGGTCTGCAACTGGGTGACCTGCCCGAATTGCCTGCAGTGTTTGCCCACGTGGATACGTTGAATCTGACTGGGGTGAGGCTGTCAGCCCAAGGCTCCAATGATTTCCTCAGGGCGTTCAGCCAGGTCAAAGCCTTGAAGCTCAACGGCAACCAGCTGCAAGCGTTACCTGAGCAAATCCAGAATATGGGCGACCTGGCACAACTGGAGCTTTCGGCGAACCGATTCAGCGACCCCGAGCATCTTTATGCCTCGTTGAACCGACTGGAGCGCCTCGAATGGCTGGATCTGGGACACAACGCACTGGACAGCTTCGATGTTGGGGTGTTCGAGCGACTGGAGAAACTCGATCTGCGCAATAACAACCTGACTGAATGGCCGCAAGGTGTGCTGGACGCCAGCCACCTCCACACGTTGAACCTGAGCACAAACGACATCACCTCAATCCCTGCCGAGGTCTTTGATGGCAACCATGAGGCGCTGATTTCCGGCACGGACCTCAGTGAAAACTACAACCTGGGGCTGGAAAGTCTTGAGCAGATCAGGGATTACCGTGAGGCCGGTGCGCATCAGACGGTGATGGGGCTGTCACGCACTGATCTTGACGAAATGATTGCCGATGCCAGTGGCGAGGGTGAAGGGGTCAGTGAAAGCGAAAGCTTCGAATCCGATGAGTCGCTGCCCGAGGAGCAGCCCGATTTCGAGCAGAGTGCGCCCTGGCTGGCCAACGCTACCCCGCAGGAGCTGGCCGGCAAGAGGCGAGTCTGGAGTCAGCTTGCGGCCGAGCCGGATAACGCTGCGTTTTTTCATTTGCTCTCGCGATTACAGGATACGCAGGAGTTCAGGGTGGCGAATGCGGACCTCACGCGTCGTGTGTGGACGGTCATGGACGCCGCTGCCAGCAATAGCGAACTCAGGGAGGTCCTGTTCGCCAGCTCTAACACCCATGGCACCTGCGTCGACGGTCGAATCCTTACCTTCAGCGGGCTGGAGAGCAAAGTCTTCACCCACAATGCCTTGCTCGACATACCCGCCGGGCGCCTGGCTCTTAAGGGCGAAGCGTTGTTGAAATTGTCCCGACAGCTTTTCCGCCTGGACAAGGTTGACGATCTGGCGACGAAAGCTGCTGCGCGCAGTGGTCGCGATGAAGCGGAAGTTCGCCTGGGCTATCGAATCGGCCTGACGGATGGCTGGAGCGATGGCCTGGAGCTGCCGGGGCAGCCCAAACACATGACCTACGCCTCGGGCGTAACGCCTGGGCAACTGGCCGGAGCCCGGATCGAGGTGATCAGCGCGGAACAGTCCGACAGCTTCTTTGAAGACTTGATCCAGCGTGATTACTGGGTGCAATACCTCAAGGAAAAATACCCTGAAGAATTCCGCAGGCTCGATGAAGCGGAAATGTCGGAGGAGGCTGATGACACCGACGAAGCGGCATTGCTGAACAGGCTTTTTGACCTGGCGGCGGCACGTAACAGCAAGATGGTCGAACTGTCGCGCAAGGAGGTTGGTGACATTAATCCGAGCAGATGACCCACTCTGGACCCGGGCCTGCTCGCGAAGGAGTTGTGTCAATCGTCTGCGATGTTGACTGTAATGCTCTCATCGCGGGCAAGCCCGCTCCCACAATGACCGAGTTGAACGCAGATTGTTGAGCACGACGCAGAACCTGTGGGAGCGGGCTTGCCCGCGAAGGCGGAATGTCAGTCGCTGATGATGTTGAATGTGCAGGCCCCATCGCGGGCAAGCCCGCTCCCACAGGATCTGATGTGGATCAGAATTTTTTTGGACGACAAAAAAACTGTGGGAGCGGGCTTGCCCGCGAAGGCGTCGTGGGGAGCGCCATCGCAGCAAACCCAATCCTGGATCAGTTGTCGTAACCGAGGTTCGGCGCCAGCCAGCGTTCGGTCACGCTCAACTCCTGGCCTTTGCGCGAGGTGTAGCTCTGCACCTGGTCCTTGTCGACCTTGCCCACGGCGAAGTACTGCGCCTGCGGGTGAGCGAAGTACCAGCCGCTGACCGCTGCTGCCGGGAACATGGCGTAGTGTTCGGTGAGGAACACGCCGCTGCGGCCTGCGCTCATTTCCTCGGCCTCTGGATCGAGCAAGGCGAACAACTGGGCTTTTTCGGTGTGATCCGGGCAGGCCGGATAACCCGGTGCCGGACGGATGCCGGTGTATTGCTCCTTGATCAGCGCTTCGTTATCCAGCACTTCATCCTTGGCGTAGCCCCAATAGTCTTTACGCACCTGCTGGTGCAGCCACTCGGCGCATGCCTCGGCCAAGCGGTCGGCCAGGGCCTTGACCATGATCGAGTTGTAGTCGTCGCCAGCGTCCTGGTAGGCCTTGGCCACTTCTTCGGCGCCGATGCCGGCGGTGGTGATGAAACCACCCACGTAGTCGGTCACTTCACTGTCCTTGGGCGCGACGAAGTCGGCCAGGGAGAAGTTCGGCTTGCCGTCGGTCTTGATGATCTGCTGGCGCAGGTGATGCAGCTTGGCCATTGGCTTGCCGTCATCGCCATAGAGTTCGATGTCGTCGTCATGCACCTGGTTGGCCGGCCAGAAACCGAACACCGCACGGGCGCTGATCAGCTTTTCGTCGATCAATTTGCGCAGCATTTCCCTTGCGTCGTTGTACAGCGAGGTGGCCGCTTCACCGACCACTTCGTCCTGGAGAATGCGCGGGAACTTGCCGGCCAGGTCCCAGGATATGAAGAACGGCGTCCAGTCGATGTACTCGGCCAGAACGTTGAGATCGATGTTGTCCAGCACCCGTGTCCCGGTGAAGGTCGGTTTGACCGGCGTGTAACTCGCCCAGTCGAACTGGGGTTTCTTGGCGATGGCCGCGCCATAGCTCAGGCGTTCGGTGCGGGCGCTGCGGTTGGCGGTGCGCTCGCGAACCTCGATGTAGTCCTGGCGGGTTTTCTCGACGAAACCGGCCTTGAGCTCCTTGGACAACAACTGGGTCGCCACGCCGACCGCGCGGGAGGCGTCGGTGACGTAGATCACCGCGTCGTTGCTGTACTTCGGCTCGATCTTCACCGCGGTGTGTGCCTTGGAGGTGGTGGCGCCACCGATCATCAACGGCAGGTGGAAGTCCTGGCGCTGCATTTCGCGGGCGACATGGACCATCTCATCCAGCGACGGGGTGATCAGGCCGGACAGGCCGATGATGTCGCACTTCTGCTCCCTGGCCACCTGGAGGATTTTCTCCGCCGGGACCATCACGCCGAGGTCGACGATGTCATAGCCGTTGCAGCCCAGTACCACGCCGACGATGTTCTTGCCGATGTCGTGCACGTCGCCTTTCACTGTCGCCATGAGGATCTTGCCCTTGGCTTCAGGCTTGTCGCCTTTTTCCAGTTCGATGAACGGGATCAGGTGCGCCACGGCCTGCTTCATCACGCGAGCGGATTTCACCACCTGGGGCAGGAACATTTTGCCGGCGCCGAACAGGTCGCCGACGATGTTCATGCCGGCCATCAGCGGGCCTTCGATCACTTCGATCGGGCGACTGAAGGACAGCCGCGATTCTTCGGTGTCTTCGACGATGTGGGTGGTAATGCCTTTGACCAGCGCGTGTTCCAGGCGCTTGTTGACGTCCCAGTTGCGCCACTCTTCGGTTTCGGCTTCCTTCACGCTGCCGTCGCCCTTGTACTTGTCGGCAATGGCGAGGAGGGCGTCGGTGCCTTCCGGGGTGCGGTTGAGGATCACGTCTTCTACGGCGTCGCGCAGTTCCACCGGGATCTGGTCGTAGATCTCCAGTTGCCCGGCGTTGACGATACCCATGGTCAGCCCGGCGCGAATGGCGTACAGCAGGAACACCGAGTGGATCGCCTCACGCACCGGGTTGTTGCCGCGGAAGGAGAACGACACGTTGGACACGCCACCGGAAGTCAGCGCGTACGGCAGCTCGTCACGGATGTAGGCACAGGCGTTGATGAAGTCGACGGCGTAATTGTTGTGCTCTTCGATGCCGGTGGCCACGGCGAAGATGTTCGGGTCGAAGATGATGTCTTCCGGCGGGAAGTCCACTTCGTTGACCAGGATGTCGTAGGAGCGTTTGCAGATTTCCTTCTTGCGCGCTTCGGTGTCGGCCTGGCCGGCCTCGTCGAAGGCCATCACCACCACCGCGGCGCCGTAGCGCTTGCACAGTTTGGCGTGGTGAATGAACTGTTCGACGCCTTCTTTCATGCTGATCGAGTTGACGATGCCCTTGCCCTGGATGCATTTGAGACCGGCTTCGATCACTTCCCACTTCGAGGAGTCGATCATGATCGGTACGCGGGAGATGTCCGGTTCGCCGGCAATCAGATTGAGGAAGGTCACCATGGCCTTCTTCGAATCGAGCATCCCTTCGTCCATGTTGATGTCGATCACCTGGGCGCCGGCCTCGACCTGCTGCAGGGCGACTTCCAGGGCTTCGGTGTAGTTGTCCTCGCGGATCAGCCGGGCGAACTTGGCGGAACCGGTGATGTTGGTGCGCTCGCCGACGTTGACGAACAGCGAACTGCGATCGATGGTGAAGGGTTCCAGGCCCGAGAGGCGGCAAGCCTTGGGAATGTCCGGGATCTGGCGCGGCGCATAGCCGGCCACGGCCTTGGCGATGGCTTCGATGTGGCCCGGCGTGGTGCCGCAGCAACCGCCGACAATGTTGAGGAAGCCGCTTTGGGCGAACTCTTCGATGACCTTGGCGGTTTGCGACGGCAGTTCGTCGTACTCGCCGAATTCGTTCGGCAAGCCGGCGTTCGGGTGCGCCGACACGTGGGTGCCTGCCTTGTTCGACAGCTCTTCGAGGTACGGGCGCAACTCGCTGGCGCCGAGGGCGCAGTTCAGACCAACGG
Organism: Pseudomonas sp. AP3_22 TE3818; assembly: GCF_053628995.1. Lineage (NCBI taxonomy): Bacteria > Pseudomonadati > Pseudomonadota > Gammaproteobacteria > Pseudomonadales > Pseudomonadaceae > Pseudomonas > Pseudomonas sp. AP3_22 TE3818. The sequence continues at coordinate 3,051,802 of NZ_JBRJHL010000001.1, forward strand.
AAATCGGCTTGGCGTGGGCCACGGAGTTCCAGAAGGCTTCGGTGGTCTGGCCCGACAGGGTGCGGCCCGAGGCGTCGGTGATGGTGCCGGAAATCATGATCGGCAATTCGACGCCCAGTTCTTCGAACACGCCCTGTACGGCGAAGATCGCGGCCTTGGCGTTGAGGGTGTCGAAGATGGTTTCGATCAGGATCAGGTCGGCGCCGCCCTCGATCAGGCCTTTGGTGGATTCGGTGTAGTTTTCCACCAGCTCATCGAAGGTCACGTTGCGGTAGCCGGGGTTGTTTACGTCCGGGGACAACGAGCAGGTGCGACTGGTAGGACCGAGCACGCCGGCGACGAAGCGCGGCTTGTCCGGGGTTTCCAGGGTCTTGGCGTCGGCGACCTTGCGTGCCAGGCGAGCGCCTTCTACGTTTAATTCATACGCTAGGCCCTGCATGCCGTAGTCGGCCAGGGAGATCTGGGTAGCGTTGAAGGTGTTGGTTTCCAGAATGTCGGCGCCAGCGTCGAGGTAGGCTTTCTCGATGCCGCCAATCACGTCCGGGCGAGTCAGTACCAACAGGTCGTTGTTGCCTTTGACATCGCTCGGCCAGTCAGCGAAGCGTTTGCCACGGTAATCCTGCTCTTCGAGCTTGTAGCTCTGGATCATCGTGCCCATACCGCCATCGAGAATCAGGATGCGCTCTTTGAGGGCGTGCTTGAGAGCTTGAAGGCGAACGCTGCGATCGGACATTTGGACTACTCGGTAAGACCATGACGAAGGGCCGGGATGATAGCAAACCTGTGCGCTTTTAGAGCATGACTCGGATTTGCATGAATATCGTTCATGTTGGCAAAGATGACAGACCGGTAGAATCGCGGCGTTTTTTCAGGATCCAGGACCAGGGACATGTCTTATCGCTTCGTCATCAGCAGTGTGTTGATGCTTTTAAGCTGGGGCGCTGCGGCGCAAAGTCCGGCGAACTCCTCTGCCATTTCCTACAGTCGAGACATTCAACCGATCTTCACTGAAAAGTGCGTGGCCTGCCATGCCTGCAACGACGCCGCCTGTCAGCTCAACCTGGGCAGCGGCGAGGGCGCGGCACGCGGCGCGACGAAAGTCCCGGTTTACGACGGTGACCGTACTAAGGCGGTGGCGCCGACGCGGCTGTTTCTGGACGCGTCCGGAAAAGCCGCCTGGCAGCAAAAGGGCTTCTTTTCGGTGCTCGATGCCCAGGGCAGCCAGGCTGCATTGATGGCGCGGATGCTGGAACTGGGCCACAACACCCCCTTGCAACCCAATGCCAGGCTGCCGCAAGACATCGTCCTGGGCCTGAACCGGGAGAACATGTGTGCCATGCCCGCGCAGTTCGATGGCTACGCCGCTTCGCACCCCAAGGAAGGCATGCCGCTGGCGGTGACCGGCCTGACCGACCCGCAGTACCAGACGCTGCAACGCTGGCTGGCCGCAGGCGCACCTATCGATCAACAGGCCCTGGCCCCGAGTGCGAAGGAAGCGCAGCAAGTGATCCAGTGGGAAAACCTGCTCAATTCGCCGGGCGCCCGGCAAAGCCTGGTGGGGCGCTGGCTGTATGAGCACTGGTTCCTCGCCCATCTTTACTTCAAGGAGGGTGAGCCCGGGCATTTCTTCCAGTGGGTGCGTTCGCGCACGCCGACCGGCCAGCCGATTGACCTGATCAATACCCGGCGCCCCAACGATGATCCGGGCACGCAGTTTTACTACCGCTTGTGGCCGGTGCAGGGCGTGATCGTGCACAAGACCCACATCTCCTATCCGCTGAGCGCGACGAAGCTGGCGCGAGTCAAATCCCTGTTCTACAGCGGCAACTGGGAGGCCAATGCATTGCCGGGCTACGGACCGCAGAGCCGGGCCAACCCCTTTGCCACCTTCGAAGCGATCCCGGCCCAGGCGCGCTATCAGTTCATGCTCGATAACGCCGAGTACTTCGTGCGCACCTTTATCCGTGGGCCAGTGTGTCGTGGGCAGATCGCCACGGACGTGATTCGCGATAACTTCTGGGCGTTGTTCCAGGCCCCTGAACATGACCTCTACATCACCGACCCGAACTATCGTGGGCAAGCCACGCCCTTGCTGGCGATGCCGGGGCAGAATGATGATGTCGGCAGCGTCCTGAGCCTGTGGCATGACTACCGCGACAAACGCAACGAGTACGAGGCTCTGCGCCGCGACAGTTACGCCGACGAGCCCGCACCGAGCTGGTCGACCCTGTGGGCCGGCAACGACAACGCGCTGCTGAGCATCTTTCGCCATTTCGACAGCGCCTCGGTGACCAAAGGCCTGATCGGCGAAGTGCCGCAGACGATGTGGCTGTTCGACTATCCGCTGCTGGAGCGCACCTACTATCAACTGGCAGTCAATTTCGATGTGTTCGGCAATGTGTCCCATCAGGCCCAGACGCGCCTGTATTTCGACCTGATCCGTAACGGCGCCGAGCAGAATTTCCTGCGCCTGATGCCCGCCGATTCGCGGGAGGCCTACCTCGACGACTGGTATCAGAACAGTGGCAAATTCAAGATGTGGCTGGACTACGAGTCCATCGACGATGACACGCCGACGGCGCTGAAGCTTGATCCGCGGGATCCCAAGCGCGATTTCGCCCAGCAATTGCTCGCCCGTTATGGCGACCTCAATGCCAGGCCCGACCCGATCAACCGCTGCGATGGCGCCTACTGTTCGCGGCCGAACATTGATCCGGACCTGCAAAATGCCGAGCAAGTGTTGAGCCGCCTGACTTCGCGTCCGGCGGCGGGGTTGAAAGTGATTGATCAACTACCGGAAGCGACCATGCTGCGTATCGAAACCGGCAGCGGCAAGCGTGAGGTCTACAGCCTGCTGCGCAATCGGGCCCACAGCAACGTGGCGTTCCTGCTCGGCGAATCGCTGCGCTATCAGCCGGGGCTCGATACCCTGACGATTTTCCCGGGTGTGCTCAGCAGCTACCCGAACTTCATGTTCAACGTTCCGGCCGGGCAAGTGCCGGCGTTTGTGGATGCGATGGAGAGCGCCAAGGATAGTGACAGCTTTGAGAAAATCGTTGAACGTTGGGGAATACGGCGCAGTCATCCGCAATTCTGGCAGTATTTCCATGACCTGAGCCGCTACATCCAGGAGACCGATCCGGTGGAAGAGGGCGTGCTGGACATGAATCGCTACGAGAACCTCTGAAACACCACCACCCTGTAGGAGCTGGCTTGCCAGCGATGAGGCCGAGACATTCAACACAAATGTCGACCGATCCGGCGCCTCGCTGGCAAGCCAGCTCCTACAGGGCATCGATAAATCTTTCCCGACAAAAATACTGGGACTTTGTCCGGCGCGCCGATTGGCGTAAACTGCGCCCAAGCCTGCGAGGAGTTTCCATGACCGCTATTACCATTACCGACGCCGCCCACGATTATCTGGCTGATCTGCTCTCCAAGCAGAACACCCCGGGCATCGGCATCCGCGTCTTCATCACCCAGCCTGGCACCCAGTACGCCGAAACCTGCATTGCCTACTGCAAGCCGGGCGAAGAAAAACCCGAAGACACCGCGCTGGGGCTGAAAAGCTTCACCGCCTACATCGACCATTTCAGCGAAGCCTTCCTGGACGATGCCGTTGTCGACTACGCCACCGACCGCATGGGCGGCCAGCTGACCATCAAGGCGCCAAACGCCAAAGTACCGATGGTCAACGCCGACAGCCCGGTCAACGAGCGCATCAACTACTACCTGCAAACCGAGATCAACCCGGGGCTGGCCAGCCACGGCGGTCAGGTCAGCCTGATCGACGTGGTCGAAGACGGCATCGCCGTCCTGCAGTTCGGCGGCGGTTGCCAGGGCTGCGGCCAGGCCGACGTGACGCTCAAGGAAGGCATCGAGCGCACCCTGCTCGAGCGTATTCCCGAGCTCAAGGGCGTTCGCGACGTGACCGACCACACGCAGAAAGAAAACGCCTACTACTAAGGTGTTCGCTGCGGCATAAAAAAACGGCGTCCCGTGAGCGCCGTTTTTTTGTGGGTGGAATTCAATGGCCCCTTCGCGGGCAAGCCCGCTCCCCCAGGTTTTGAGTCGGTCACAGCATTGCGGTCAACACAAAATCTTGTGGGAGCTGGCTTGCCAGCGATGAGGCCCTATGGCCTGTAAAGATGCGCATGCCCCGCGCGATACAGCGATGACTCACTGAAGTGGTCACTGCCCAGCACCCGACCCACCAGAATCAACGCCGTGCGCCGAAACCCCTTCGCCTCAACCTTCCCGGCAATGTCCTCAAGCGTTCCTGTCACCCAGTCCTGGTCCGGCCAGCTCGCACGGTGAACCACCGCAATCGGGCAATCGGCGCCGTAATGCGGCAGCAGTTCCTCAACGATCTTCGGCAGGTGATTGACCCCCAAATGAATCGCCATGGTCGCGCCGTGCTGGGCCAGGCTGGCGAATTCCTCTCCGGGTGGCATGGCGGTCTTGTCGGCGTAGCGAGTCAGGATCACGCTCTGTGAAACGTCCGGCAACGTCAGTTCTGCACCCAGCAGCGCTGCACAAGCGGCGGTGGCCGTCACGCCCGGGACGATTTCGAACGCAATGCCCAACTCACGCAGATAGCGAATCTGTTCGCCAATGGCGCCATACAGGCTCGGGTCGCCGGAGTGTACCCGGGCCACGTCCTGGCCCTTGGCGTGGGCGGCCTTGAACAGGTCGATGATCTGTTCCAGGTGCAGTTCGGCGCTGTTGAATACCTGCTCGGCACGATGTCCTTCCAGTACGGCGGCTGGCACCAGCGAGCCGGCATAAATGATCACCGGGCAACTGCGAATCAGCCGCTGGCCCTTGACGGTAATCAGTTCGGGGTCGCCGGGACCTGCGCCAATGAAGTAGACGGTCATCGTCGGTTCCTGTGGGGAGAAAAGGGGCTGAACAGGGCTTCAGATGAAGAATGTTCATGATCGAGGCGGGGATTATCGGGGATTTTATGCCGCGCCGGCCAATGCCAGGGTTGCCTGGGCATATTTTTGTCGAGGGATCAGCAGTTTTGCCGGGGCCTGGGCCAGTTGTTCGGCCAGGGCCAGTGCGGCGCTTTCCGCCACGCCGTAGCAACCGGTGCGTTCAAACGCTATTTGCGATTGATGGCTGAGTTGCGGCTCATAGGGGGCCAGTTGTTCACTGCTGAAATACATCAATTCCAGGCCAAGCTGCTGAGCCAGTTCGATCAGTGCGGGTTCGTCGCGCTTCGAATCGATGCTGGCCAGGGCCTTGATTTCATGGCGGGCAATCTGGTGCGCCGCCAGTGCCTGGTCGAGCAGCGCCAGCAAGGTACTGACGGGGCAGCCCTTTTGGCAGCCCAGGCCGACCACCAGGGTCGGCGCTGTGCTGACGTCTGTCATACGTGGTATTGGCCATCGCTTTTGCGACGGAACAACCAGGCGCTGATCAGGCCCAGGGCCAGCCAGAACGCCACGTTGGTCAGTTGCGAAGCGATTTTGAATTGGGTTTCCAGTGCCTCCGGAGCGAGCATCGAATGCACTTGCGGTTGCGGTGCGCCAATCACATGGGGAACGGCAAGGATTGCCGCACCGAGAACTTTCATCAGCCAGTGACGGCTGAACACGATCAGCGCGATACCGACGGCGGTGGAGGCGGCGGTACCGATCCACCACAGTTGCCGTTGTGCCAGATCGGCGGCGGCAGTGCCTGGCAGTTCAGGTGGCAGGCCGAGGGTCGGCGCGAGCACGAAGGTCGCATAGCCGGCCAGGCCCCAGAGCAGGCCCTGGGAGGTTTTGGTCGGCGCACGCAAGGTGTACAGGCCAGCCAGCATCAGGGCAAAACCGACGGCCACCACCAGGTTGCCGCCGGTGGTCGACAGCACGCGCTGCCAGCCGTCTTCCGGCTCCCAGGCTTCGGCGTCGTGGGTGTGGGCAGCCATCGCGCCATCGGCGTGTTCATGCATTTCAACGGCAGCCGGCTCGGCTTTTTCGTAGGTTTCGGCCTGCAGAATCAGGGGGGCGACCCAGAAACTTTGCAGCAGGGTCAGCAACAGGGCGGCCAGCAGCCCGGTGAAACCTGCGGTTTGCGCAATACGCTTGATCATGTCAGCAGGTCTCAATGGCACGGGAACGCGGAGCTGTGACGGGTATCGTGGGCGGCATTGTGCACCGCTTCGATGTACGAGAAACCGGCGAAATACACAAGGCTTGCGCCCAGGATCGACGCGCAGACGGCGGCGGTCAGACGTTGAGTCAGGGTAGAAGTGGTGCTGGCTGTAGTGTGGCCGGTGCTGCTGATGATCGACATGGCGTTTCCCTCTGGTCTGTCAGCGGGGAATCAAGAGCGCATGCAAAAACCTGCACGACCAGGCGCGCAGGGTTTCAAACAGCGCCCGCCCACCGCGGGTTTGTTGTTTCAGTGATCGTTATGGTCACTTTATGTTGCGGGCCGGTCTCCGGGCTCACGAGGGGCAAAGGCTTGGGCCTGAACCTGAAAACATCACCTTCCCATGCCGTAGTGGCACAGTGGATTTGATGCTTCGCTCGCTTACCGTTGCGGGGGCAGCACCGGACTGACATGGCTTTAGAGTAAAGCACATGATTCACCGGTTTCCCGTTTCACCCTGTGAAGGGCACCCGTAACAAGGTGCGTAGGAGAGCATGGGCGAGGGTTGGGCGTCAATTGGCAAGGGTTCTCAACTGGAAACCGAGTCGCTTTCTTCGCGAGCAAGCCCGCTCCCACACTTGACCCTTTTCCTCTGAAAGAACCCGATCAAATGTGGGAGCGGCGGTGCGGCGATCCGACTTGCTCGCGAAGGGCACACCGCAGAAATCACGTGAACATTGACCCGCCCCAATACCATGCGTAGCCTTGCGCTTTCGAGGTTCTTCGGCGTTTGTCGAAGCTAAGAAGGGAACGCGGTCAATGCCGCGGCTGCCCCCGCAACTGTGAACGGTGATGTTCGTTGCCACGCCACTGCAGGCTCAATCCATGAGGCCGGCGGGAAGGCGCAGCGAATGCCAGGCCCAAGGCCGGCACACCGTCAGCCAGGAGACCTGCCTCGACACAGATTCTCAAATTCAACCGGGCGGGGTGATCCGGTGGCGAACTCTTCAGGCACGCGCATCTGCGTTGCCGGTCGTCGTCCCGTATGCCCGCCACCTAGCCATAGGGCATCCGATGAAAACACTGGCCAAACTTCCCGTCACCATCGTCACCGGTTTCCTCGGCTCGGGTAAAACCACGCTGCTGCGGCATATGCTCGACAACGCCCAGGGTCGCCGCATCGCGGTAATCGTCAACGAGTTTGGCGAGCTGGGCATCGACGGCGAAATCCTCAAGCAGTGCTCCATCGGTTGCACCGAAGAAGAAGCCAACGGCCGCGTCTATGAACTGGCCAACGGCTGCCTGTGCTGCACCGTCCAGGAAGAATTTTTCCCGGTGATGCGCGAACTGGTGGCTCGTCGTGGCGATCTCGACCACATCCTCATCGAAACGTCGGGCCTGGCCCTGCCAAAACCGTTGGTCCAGGCTTTCCAGTGGCCGGAAATCCGCAGTGCCTGCACCGTTGACGCGGTGATCACCGTGGTCGACAGCCCGGCCGTGGCCGCCGGCACCTTTGCCGCCTTCCCGGACCAGGTCGATGCCCAGCGCAAACTCGACCCGAACCTGGACCACGAATCGCCATTGCACGAGCTGTTTGCCGACCAGTTGGCCAGCGCCGACCTGGTGATTCTCAACAAATCCGACCTGATCAACCCGGCCGACCTGGCCCGTGTGCGCCTGGAAGTCGCAGAAGAATTGCCGCCAGCGGTGAAAATCATTGAAGCCAGCAGCGGTCGCCTGCCGCTGGACGTGCTGATCGGCCTGGGTGCCGGCTCCGAAGAACACATCGACAGCCGTCACAGCCACCACGACCATCATCACGATGGCGACGACGATCATGACGACCACGATCACGACGCCTTCGATTCGATCTCCATCGAACTGCCGCAAGCTGACGAAAGCCTGCTGATGGACGCGCTGACCCAACTGGTGGTCCAGCACGGCATCCTGCGGGTGAAGGGTTTCGCCGCCGTTCCGAACAAACCGATGCGCCTGCTGATCCAGGGCGTGGGCACGCGTTTCGACAAGCACTTCGACCGCCAATGGGGCGCCGAAGAGGCGCGCATCACCCGTCTGGTGCTGATCGGCCAGGAACTGGACGCCGCCGTGCTCGAAGCGCAATTGCGCGCTGCGCTCAGCGTGTAACCCATGCACCTGCTCAGGACCCAGCCCGGCGGTTTCGTGTCGGATGACAACATCGCCGACCTTGGACAAACCCCCGCCGAGCTGGTGGTCCTGTGCAGCGGCGACTCCAGCCTGGCGCTGCTCGCCGAGGCGGCGCAGCAGTTGCCCGAGGATTACCCGAGCGTGCGCCTGGCCAACCCGATGCAGGTGCAGAACCATGCCTCGGTCGATTTGTACGTCGATGAGGTGTTGCGCCACGCCAGGGTGATCCTGATTTCGCTGCACGGCGGCATCGCCTATTGGCGTTATGGTATCGAACGCCTGGTCGAGCTGTCCCAGCGCGGCGTGCAGGTGATTCTGGTGCCGGGCGATGACCGCCCGGACCCGGAGCTCAGTGACCTGAGTACCGTCGGCGCCGAGGATCGCGACCGACTCTGGCAGTTTCTGCGTCAGGGAGGCATGGGTAACGCCCTGGATTTCTTCCGCTGCCTGGCCAACCGCTGGTTGGCACGCGATTACACCTGGGGCGAGCCGCAAACCCTGCCGCGAACCGCCATCTACCATCCGCACAAACATTCTGCCGCACTGAGCGACTGGCAGGCCGACTGGCACGCCGATCACCCGATGGCGGCGGTGCTGTTTTACCGTTCGCATTTGCAGGCGGCGAACACTGCTTTCATTGATGTTTTTTGCCAGCGTTTACAGGCCGCGGGGTTGAATCCGTTGCCGATTGCGCTGGCCAGTTTGAAAGAACCCGGCTGCCTGGGCGCGGTCGAGGACTGGCTGGATGAAGCCGGCGTCTCGGTGATCCTGAACACCACGGGTTTCGCCCAGTCCAGCCCCGAAGCGCCGCACCTGCGGCCATTCCGTCGCAATATTCCGGTGATCCAGGCGATTTGCGCCCAGGACAACGAACCGGGTTGGCGTGCCAGTGAACAGGGGCTTGGCCCGCGCGATCTGGCGATGCACATTGCCTTGCCGGAGCTGGACGGGCGCATCATCAGTCGCCCGATCAGCTTCAAGGACCTGGCGTGGCGCAGTGAGCGCAGCCAGTCGGATGTGGTCTGCTACCGGCCGCAACCGGAGCGCATGGACTTCGTTGCCGAACTGGCGCGGCGCTGGGTCGAACTGGCTCGGGTGCCCAACGCCGAAAAACGCATCGCCTTGATTCTCGCCAATTACCCGACCCGCGACGGGCGCATCGGCAATGGCGTGGGCCTCGACACCCCGGCCGCGGCGCTGAACATCCTGCGGGCCCTGCATGCCGAAGGTTATCCGCTGCCGGCAGAATTGCCGGACAGCGGCACCGCGCTGATCCAGCAGTTGCTGGGCGGCGTCAGCAACGATCTCGATACCTTGGATCTGCGTCCGTGCCAGCAAAGCCTGGGACTGGACGACTACCTGGCGATGTTCAATGCCCTGCCCGAAGCCAATCGTGCGGCGGTGCTCGAACGTTGGGGCGCACCGGAAAACGACCCGATGTGTCGCAGCGGACGGATGATGATCGCCGGCCTGCGCTTTGGCCTGACCTTCGTCGGCATTCAACCGGCGCGGGGTTATCAGGTCGACCCGAGCGCGGTGTATCACGACCCGGACCTGGTGCCGCCCCACGGCTACCTGGCGTTTTACTTCTGGCTGCGCCACACCTATGGCGCCCACGGCGTGATCCACGTCGGTAAGCACGGCAACCTCGAATGGCTGCCGGGCAAGGGCGTGGGGCTGTCGGAAAACTGCTGGCCGGATGCGCTGCTCGGGCCGCTGCCGAACATCTATCCGTTCATCGTCAACGACCCGGGCGAGGGCGCCCAGGCCAAGCGGCGCACCCAGGCGGTGATCATCGATCACCTGATGCCACCGCTGACCCGCGCCGAAACCTACGGCCCGCTGCGCAACCTCGAACTGTTGGCCGACGAGTATTACGAAGCGCAGTTGCTCGACCCGCGCCGCGCCCGCGAGTTGCAGCGCGACATCCTGCAACTGGTGCGTGACTCGCACATCGACCGTGAACTGCAACTGGACGAGCCACTCGACAGCGATGCCGACGCTGCGATCTGGTTGCCGCGACTCGACACTTACCTGTGCGACTTGAAAGAGTCGCAGATCCGCGACGGCCTGCATGTGTTCGGCGAATCGCCCACCGGTCGCTTGCGTATCGACACGTTGCTGGCGTTGTTGCGCATTCCACGGGGCGATGGACGAGGAGCGCAATCGAGTCTGCTGCGGGCGCTGGCCAAGGCGTTTGCGTTGGGCTTCGATCCGCTCGATTGTGCATTGGCCGAGCCGTGGATCGGGCCGCGTCCCGAGTCTCTTTTGCTTATCAGTGACGAGATTTGGCGCACAGCGGGCGATACCCGCGAGCGCCTGGAACTGTATGCAGCGCAGTTGATTTCGGACGCGTTGAATAACCCCTGTGGGAGCGGGCTTGCTCGCGAATCGGTTGAACATTCAACATTGATGTCGATTGACCCACCGCTTTCGCGAGCAAGCCCGCTCCCACAAGGGGCAGGCTGGCATGAGGTGCAGGCCATCATCGATGGTTTGCGCGAGGTTATCGCCCCGCGCCTGGACGCCTGCGGCCCAGCGGAAATGCGCGGTCTGCTCGACGCCCTCAGCGGTCGCTTCGTCCCGGCCGGCCCCAGCGGTGCGCCGAGTCGCGGTCGTCTGGACGTGTTGCCCACCGGGCGCAACTTTTACTCGGTGGACGTGCGCAATTTGCCGACCACCACGGCGTGGCGCATCGGTTTCCAGTCGGCGAACCTGATTCTCGAACGGCACCTGCAGGACCACGGCGATCATCTGCGCCAGCTCGGTCTGTCGGTGTGGGGCACCGCGACCATGCGCACCGGCGGTGATGATATCGCCCAGGCGATGGCGTTGATGGGCGTGCGTCCGGTTTGGGCGACCGGCAGTCAGCGGGTCGATGATTTCGAGATTCTGCCGTTGAGTTTGCTCGACCGTCCTCGGGTCGACGTGACCTTGCGCGTGTCCGGTTTCTTCCGCGATGCCTTTGCCAATCTGATCCGCCTGTTTGACGCGGCGGTGCAAGCGGTGGCCGACCTGGATGAGCCGGACGACCTCAATCCGTTGGCGGCCAAGGTGCGTGCCGAGCGTGCAGCCTTGTTGCAGGCCGGGCTGGATGAAGACGCTGCGCGACGGCAGGCCGGCTGGCGGATTTTCGGGGCCAAGCCCGGGGCCTACGGCGCAGGCGTGCAGGGCGCCATCGACGGTCGCCTGTGGCAAACCCGCGAAGACCTGGCCGAGGTTTACCTCAACTGGGGCGGCTACGCTTACGGTGGTTCCGACGAAGGCACCGCCGCCCGTGAACAGTTCAGCCAGCGCCTGAGCCAGGTACAGGCGGTGCTGCAAAACCAGGACAACCGTGAGCACGATTTGCTCGACTCCAATGATTACTACCAGTTCCAGGGCGGTATGCTCGCGGCGGTGGAAAGCCTGAAAGGCGAGGCGGCGGCCAGTTATCATGGCGATCACAGTCAGCCGGACCTGCCGAAGATTCGCACCTTGAAGGAAGAGCTGAACCGGGTCATCCGCTCCCGGGCCGCCAATCCGAAATGGCTCGATGGGGTAAAGCGCCACGGCTACAAAGGTGCGTTCGAAATGGCCGCGACCGTCGATAATCTGTTTGCCTTCGATGCCACCACGCAGTTGATCGACGATCACCAGTACGCGTTGCTGGCCGACGCTTATTTGCTTGATCCGGACACCCGGGACTTTGTCCGTGAACACAATCCCCATGCCTTGCGCGACATGACTGAGCGCATGCTCGAGGCGCAACAACGCGGGATGTGGAAGGAGCCGGGCGCCTACCGCGAGGCATTGGAAAATCTGTTGCTGGATATAGAAGAAGACAGCTAGTCACCGTAAAACCTGTGGGAGCGGCGGTGCGGCGATCCGACTTGCTCGCGAAGAGGTCGTGTCAGTCGCCATATAGGTTGGATGAGACACTGCTTTCGCGAGCAAGCCCGCTCCCACAAGGAATGAGGCGCCTGTGACATCACCGACCATGACCGAGATAAAACAATGACAGACATCCCGCATTTCCCGCTCTCCGCCGTGGTCGGCGCCGATGATTTGAAGTTGGCCCTGTACCTGACCGCCATAGACCCGAAAATCGGCGGAGTCCTGATCGAAGGCCCGCGCGGGATGGCCAAGTCGACCCTGGCCCGTGGTCTGGCGGACCTGCTGGCCAGCGGTCAGTTCGTCACATTGCCGCTGGGCGCCACCGAAGAGCGCCTGGTCGGCACCCTCGATCTCGACGCGGCGCTGGGCGAAGGTCGGGCTCAGTTTTCCCCCGGCGTACTGGCCAAGGCTGACGGTGGCGTGCTCTACGTCGACGAGGTCAATCTGTTGCCTGATCACCTCGTTGACCTGCTGCTCGATGTGGCCGCCAGCGGCACCAATGTGGTCGAGCGTGACGGCATTTCCCATCGGCACTCGGCGAAGTTCGTACTGATTGGCACCATGAATCCCGAAGAGGGTGAACTGCGTCCGCAACTGCTCGACCGTTTCGGCTTGAATGTCGCCCTTGGTGGCCATACAGCACCAGTCGAGCGAGGGCAGATCATCCGCCGTCGCCTGGATTTCGACAGCGATCCGCAAGGTTTCTGCGGCGAATGGGAATCGGCGCAGGCGTCTCTGCGCGAACGTTGCCAGCACGCACGCAATGCCCTGGCGAGCATTCCCCTCGACGATCAGGCGCTGGCACGGATTACCGAGCGCTGCTTTGCCGCTGGCGTCGATGGTTTGCGCGCCGACCTGGTCTGGCTGCGTGCCGCACGGGCTCACGCCGCCTGGCGCGGGGCGAACGCTATCGCCGAGGAAGATATCGACGCCGTCGCCGAGTTCGCCTTGCGCCACCGTCGTCGCGAGCATTCAACTGCGGCGCCTCAGCCATCCCACGCGCCGCAGCACTCTGCGCCGCAGCACGCCAACCCGAGCGAAGGGCAGGGCCAGTGGGGCGAGTTGCCTGCCCAGGCGCTGGCGACCGGCGCACGACGTGAAGTGCCGAGCTGGCCAAAAAAGCCCTAGGCATTCGCTCTCGCTGCGACGCGGGGGCGAATGCCAGACCCCGAGCCGGGCGACTGGACCATGGCAAACAGGGCAAGCGTCACGCCGCCCGCAGTGGCTCGGTCAACTGGCCCGGCACCTTGCTCAATGGCCGGCCGCGTCAGCGCGACGACCTGATATTTCAACTGCGCACGCGTTCGCCCCATGAACTGTGGCTGGTGATAGTCGATGCCTCCGCGTCTACCCGTCGTCATCAGGCATTGTGCGATGCCAAGGGCTTGCTGGCGCAGTTGTTCGACGACGCCTATCGCCAACGCGCACGACTGGCGTTGCTCACGGCCAGCGGTGCCGCGCCAAGGTGGCAGGTGCAGGGATTGAAGGCCTCGACGGGGCTGCGCCAGTGGCTCGATGGCCTGGGTGCCGGTGGTGGTACGCCGCTGCTGGCCGCATTGGGCGAAGCGGGGCAGTGGCTTGCTGCTCGGCAGAAACGTTTTCCGGCAGAGCAGCAGCGGTTGCTGCTGGTGACCGATGGCCGGCTGAAGGACTGGTCGCTGCTGCCGACGCTTGCGTGTCCGGGGCTGTTGATCGACATCGAGCGCGGACCGATCCGGCTCGGGCGCAGCAGGGTGTTGGCGACGCAGTTGCAGGCCGAGTATCGGCACATCGACGAGCTGATTCCGGGCTGAGTTCTGTTTGGCCTGTACTGGTCTCATCGCGGGCAAGCCCGCCCCCACAGGATGAGCGCCATTTCAAAATCTGCGCATGACCTGTGGGAGCGGGCTTGCCCGCGATAGCGGTGTACCTGCCAACCTCAAATTTGAATCACTTACCCATCGCCTGCCGATACTGCCGGGTACGCTTGCCTATGTACAACCGATCGACAATCAACGCCCACAGCGCCGAGACCTCAGGTCGGGTCTTGCGTCCGCGGCTCAAGCGATGCAGCTGGAACTTCACCACCGCCATGCTCGCCAGCGCCGCCAGGGGTTTGCGCTTCCAGCGGATCGCCGGCAGTTGTGGGTGGCTGTTCTTGCCTTCGCGCCAATGCTTGACCAGGTGCGGCTCCACGGCCAGCGCGGTGCCGATGCCGGCCATGGCGATGCCGCTGTCGAGGACCTGTTCCACGATTGCCAGACGCCGGATCCCGCCTGTCACCATCACTGGCATGCGCGCCACGCTGGCCAGTTCACCGGCCATTTCCAGAAAGTACGCCTCCCGGGCCAGGGTCCGGCCGTCGCGCGCTTCGCCTTGCATGGCCGGTGCTTCGTAACTGCCGCCGGAGAGTTCCAGCAGGTCGATCGGTTGCTCGTTGAGCCACTGGATCACTTGCCGTGCATCATCGGCATCGAAACCACCGCGCTGGAAATCCGCTGAGTTGAGCTTTACCGACACACAAAACTGCGGCGACACCGCCTGGCGAACCGCCTCGACGACGGACAACAGCAGGCGCGCGCGATTCTCCAGAGAACCACCCCAGCGATCAGTGCGTCGATTGGTCAGCGGCGACAGGAACTGGCTGAGCAGGTAGCCATGGGCGGCGTGGATCTGCACACCGGTAAAACCGGCTTTCTCCGCCAGTGCGGCGCTGCTGGCGAAACGTCGGATCACCTCCTGGATGTCGTCCTCGCCCATGGGTTTGGGTTCGGCGAACATCTTCGAGAACCGGCCGAGATCCAGCGCAACCGCCGACGGCGCCAGTGCTTGCTGGCCGAGGTTGGCCATAGTCTGGCGGCCTGGGTGGTTGAGTTGCATCCAGAAGTGCGCACCGCCGGCCCGGCCGACACGGGCCCACTGGCGGAAGCGTTCCAGGTGTCGCTCGTCCTCCAGTGCGACACCACCGGGGCCGGTCATGGCGCGGCGGTCGATCATCACATTGCCGGTCAGCAACAAACCGGCTTCGCCTTCGGCCCAGGCCTGATACAGGCGAAAAAGCGCCTGGTCGGGTACCTGATCGGTGTTGGCGAGGTTCTCCTCCATCGCGGCTTTGGCAATGCGATTGCCGATAGTCTGGCCGTTGGGCAAATTCAAGGTTTGGAAGGGTGACATGCTTGACTCCTCATACTGATGAGCAGAGGCTAAGCTTAAAGTTAACTTTAATGTCAAGCAGGCAAATGAGGCCGCAATGAAAATTGGTGAATTGGCGCAATTGAGCGGCCTGACCGCATCACGCATCCGTTTTTACGAGTCTCAGGGTTTGATCCGACAGGTCGAGCGTTCTGCCAATGGGTATCGGCGTTACTCGCAACAGGCGCTGCAAACCCTGCAACTGATCCAATGCGCACAACAGGCCGGTTTCAGCCTGGAGGAACTCAAGCAGTTGCTCCCGGATAATGTGACCGGCGCGTTCAAGCATGATGAGCTGATGGCGGGCCTGTATCGCAAGGTCGAGCAGATCGAAGAGATGCAACGGCATCTGGCCCATAGCAAGGCGCAGTTGCTGGGGTGGATCGACACCATCCAGGCCAAGCCTGAGGGCATGAGTTGCGATGAAAATGCTGAACGGGTGATGACGTCATTCAAGCACTAGGTCAGTTCAGTGTTACGGTTGACTTGGCAGAACAGTCTGCTTGACCGGGTAGGCAAATGATTCGTCGGCGTTAATGGTCGCAAAAACGGTTTGTACTTCCCCTGGCTTTATCTGAGCTGGAACGTTTGGCAAGTAGCTGATATATCGGTCTTCCTTCCAGTTAATCGGGTTCAGCCCCATCAGGTGGGGGAGCAACGTCGCTCCGTAATTCGCCTTCGACGGAACCAAAAAAATAGTGGTGATGGATGTTTTTATCGGAAAAAAGATTGCGCCCGGGTGCGTACCGCACAGCGGATAGTTTGGAGTGTTACGTAAACATGTTGAGGGTGGCTCCTGGCCAATGACCAGGTTGGTAGGCGGTGAACTCGTATCGTTTACAAACACCGAAAATGAAATGCCCTTGCCTGGCAGGTTTTGCAGATTCAATTGAGACATCGTGAAATTGAGGTTCGACAGAGTAGGTACCTGTTTCAAGATGTCCCCATCGCTGGTTACCGCCGTTACGATGAACGGGCCTGTGGCCGCGGTCCCAACGACAGTCCCGGAGATGGATGTGGCACTTTTTGAAAGGGGAGTTGTGATGCAAACTTCCGGGCCATTCTGGCCAATGCGCCCTCTGTCGACCAAGTCGCGGCACTCTTCGTTGACCGTAGAAACAGTCGCGTCCTGATGGACGCTGCAGCCCGTTAAACCCATTCCCAGCGTTGTGCAGAAAAGTAAAGTTCTGGCCGTATTCATGTCCGATTCCCTTTGGTGTCGACAGTCAGTTACGGCGCCAGTATTTCCTCCTATGCTTCGAAGCGTCTACTGTCATAGTTGACAGTAGTGATCAGTTTCTTCGGGTTTGAACAGATCTTTTTTCAATGGAAACCTAACGTTCGGTACCGATGAGAAACGCTCAGTGCAGCGACAGGGATAGATCAGTTCATTGATGAAAGGTATACCTATCCTTCCCCGTATGCTTTGCCTCATACAAGGCTTCATCGGCCTTGACCAGCGCCTGGTTCAGCGTGTCGCCGTCGAGCACCCGGGCCAGACCGATGCTGATGGTCACCGGGTATCGAGTGGGTTGTTCGCGCACCACCCGACACAATTCAGCGGCCAGCGCCTCGGCGTCTTCGCGGCGAGCCCCGGCCAGGTAAACCGCGAACTCCTCGCCACCGAGGCGCGCAAATTCGTGCCGGGTCATCACCGACTTGATGTCCTGGGCGATGCGCTTGAGCACCTCGTCGCCAATGTCATGGCCATGGACGTCGTTGACCTTCTTGAAATTGTCGATATCGACCATCGCCAGGTAGTGGTCGTTTTCCCGCGGCACTTTGTTCAAGTGCTGGTTGGCGCGGGTCATGAACGAGCGGCGATTGGGGATTTCGGTGAGGGTGTCGATGTAGGCCTGGTCCAGCAGCAGCTTGGACATGATGAAGTTGTACAGCTTGGCCTTGCGCAGTGTCAGGAAGCTGTAGATGGTCAGGCCGCCGATAAATGTCGAGTAACTGAGGGCCATCACGCCCCTCAGCTCCATGTGTTCGAGATCCGTGTTGTAGAACGGGTTGAGAAACGACCAGGTGACGATTTGCGCGGCAAAGAACGACCAGCGGTTCAGCGGCAATACCGAGGCCGTAAACAGGGTGGTCGAAGCCGCCAGCAACAGCCAGGCGGGTTGGTGATCGTCGGGCAGGCCTTCGGTGAGCAGTCGCGTGCCCAATGCCATGGCAAACACAAACAGCAGGTTCAGTGTCTGGAAATGCCGGGCATCGCGGATCAACCGAAGGACGATGACGAAGGTCGAGAAAACGCCGATAAACACCAGCGAAAGCCAGGTGAATGGTTGTCCGCCGATGAAACTGAGGATCAGGTCGTAAACAATCCAGACCACTATGCTGGCGATGTAGATCAATACGCAAAAGGTACGTAGCCGATCAAATTCATGCTGGAGGAACTCGGCTTTGAGCTTGGCCGGCGCCGACTTTTTCAGCACTTCGTCTTCAACGGTTTTGTACATCGCCGACCTTGCTGTTGTGCTGGTTGTCGAGAATCACCTTACCCCACGGCCGGTAGCGCAGGGAGAACACCGACGTCGGGTGGCAGCCCTGCGATGTGGATTGGGGAGCCATGGGTTCGGCACGAAAGGGTTGCCCGGCAGAGCTGACCTGACGGAAGGCTTCCCTGACGATGCCGATGGAGCAGGGCAGTGCACTGGCGTAGCCGTTGCGAACCAGGGCTGGCAAGCGCCGGGTGCCGGCTCCGTCCTGCCACCACACTTGAATCCCTGCGCTGGCCAATTCCCCCAGCCACTGGCCATTCACCTGTGGCGACAGTTTGCCGACGCTGAACACGCTGATGTGCAGCGGCGCGTCGAGCTTGCCGGCGAAATCCTTGAGCTGGCGTTGCAGGGTTTGCCGGCGATCGAGCGGCAGAAAGTGCAGGTCATCCAGTTCCATGGGCAGATACCAGCCGCTGACCGGCAGTTTCCAGTCCTTGAGTAGCGTCTGCTGCCGGGCCAGGGACTGCCCCAGTTGTGCCTGCCAGTAGGTTGCCAGTCCGGCGCTGTCCAGCTCGTTGATGCGTTGGTAATAGGCCGGATCCATGCGCAGGCCCAGCACCAGGTTCAAGCCTTGCGCCCGGGCCAGTTTGAGGCTGGAGGCGAGCCAGCCGTTGGCGCCGCCGAAGTCCGAATCGCCGTAGGCCGTCCATTGCACGATCACCGTGTGCACGCCCTGGTGGGCGGTGTCCTGCCAGATCCGCTGCCATTGCGCCTGGCTCAGGCTGGCATCGGCGTTGAGCGGCTGGTAGAAAATCCGTTCGTCGGCATGGGGCGCCGTGGCGCCCAACAACAGGCACAAAGCCAAAAGAAGTCGCTTCATCAGAAATTCAACTCCACGCCAACCAGCACGCCGTTGCCGCCGTCATACAGATTGCCGCCCAACGCTTGTTGATACTCGGTGCGCACCGTCAGGTGCGCGCGATAGGCGTTGTAAATGTCATCGTTGAACCACCATTGCCAACGCAGGCCCAGACCGGTGCGCAGATCCTGGCGCCAGTCGTTGCTCGGGTCCTGGCTGGCAAATTCGAGGAAACCGTATGGCATGATCGTTTGCGCGCCGTTGAACGGCAGCTTCCAGGTGTGACCTTGCTGGAAGCGCGACAGCCATTGATGGTCGCCGGCCTTGGTCCACCACGCCGCGTCGAGGTAGAGGAAGCGCTCCTCCCAATCGTTTTCATCGACCCGCCAATCGTTGCGGAACCGACCCTGATCAAGGAACGACGCCGTTGACCGCAGTAGGTAGTCGGTGGTGGTGCGGCCATCATCGCGGTGATCCTCGGCCTGATCGGATACCTTGTCGGGGACCAGCATTTGGCCGAGGCTCAGGCCATGGTTGTCCTGGTCATCGAACTGGCTTTGTTTGTAGATCTCGCCATAGAAGTTGATGTTGGCGGTGCCCCAGGGCTTGTAGCGCAGGCCGACGCCGGTACCCAGGGATTCGGCATAGCTCGACCGGCCCACGCCGCCAAGCAACACACGGCCATAGACCGACAGCGTGCTACCGGCGCGGCTGGGTTCATCGCCCAATGCGTGGTCCCACATGGCCAGTTGCACATTCTGCGAGCTGGAGCGTCGCTGCGTGCCGGTGCTCTGGTCAGGGCGCACGAAGTCGTTGGTCGATATCCCGGCCGGTGACCAGGTACTGGCGATGGTGAATGAGTCGCGACGGGACAGGCTTTCGTGAGCGCGACGCTGGCGATAGCGCCGTGCCTCCATGCTACCTTCCTCGTCATCGGCGGCCACCGGGTTCTGCTCCAGGTCAATCACGCGTTCCAGTTCCTTGCGCGCCGAGGCGCTGTCCTCGACCTCGTCGTAACGCCAGGCCAGTGTTTCGCCGAGGCGATAGTCCTCCGGGAAATCCTGAGTGGCGCGTTGCAGATAGGGGATGGAGCTGGCGCGTTCTGCCTTGGTCTCGGCACCGGCCAGGCGCACGCCGTAGTCGGCACGATAACGGGGATTGCTCGGGTCGCGGCGCACCGCTTCGGCAAGCCATTCCTTGCTTTGCTGCAGGTCGCCAGCCTTTTGCGCCGTGACCGACGCCGCATAGTAATGCTCGGCATCCGGTACCAATTGCAAGGCGGAACGCTGGCGTTGCAGCGCGAGCGCGTGATCGCCCCGGGCATCGGCAATCGCCGCGCCCAACGTCCACTCATTGGCGCCACGGGTGCGGCTTAATTGCCAGTAGCGTTCGGCCGTTTGCGTGTCGCCGATATTCAGGGCGCCACGGCTGGCGGTGAGGCGGGCATTGTCGCTGAGTTCGGCGTCCGCAATGCTGCGCCAGATGGCCAGGGCACCCGCCGAGTCTCCGGAGGCTTCCAGGGCGTAGGCGAGTGGCAGGCGGGTGTTCTGGTCACCCATTTTTTCGGCGGTCTGGTAGTACACCACCGCTTCGCCAGGACGCTCGGGCATTGCACAGCGACCGAGGGCGCGGTAGTCGCCTGCGGCTTGCGGGTTATCGCCAATCGCCTGTTGAACCGCGCCGCACTGGCCGTTTTCCGCCAGTTGCGCCAGCAGCTGCCCGCGAGTGGCGGGGTCGACGCGGTTGAGCAACGTAACGATACGTTGCTGTTGTGTCGCGGTCGGTGTCGATGCGGCATACAACCCCGCCAACCGTTGCAGCAGGGGCGTCGGCAGCTTGCCGCCGTGGCGGTCGAAGGCGCTCTCGAGCAACTGTTGTGCATGTTCCCGCTGGCCGGCTTTGAGCGCCAGGTAGGTCGCCTGATTGAGCGAGTTGAGGTTGCCGGTCTGCTGGTAATGCCGCTCCCAGAATGCCGCCGCTTCGGTATCGTGATCCGATGCCTGGAACAATTCAGCGCGACGTTTGACCACGTCGGCGGTCTGCGGCTGGCTGGCGAGGTAGGCCATGACTTTGTCGCTGCGGCCTTCATCCTGCCAGACGTCGAGCAGCTGTTCGCGGCGTTGCGTGTCCCAGGGTTCCGGCAGACGGGTCGCTTGCAGCAGGTCGGTGGCTTGCAGGCGCTGGGCGAGGACTAGCCAGGCTTGCGGATTTTCTTCGGGCTGGCAAGCTTTCAACTGGGTCAGCGCCGCTTGCGGATCACGACGCGACAGCCAGTCGGCGGTCTCCAGGCACGGCCGCTGCAACTCGCCACTCAAGCGTTGCACCGTTGCGCTGTCACCGGTTTGCCGTGCCAGTTCCCACAGACGTTGGCGTTGCGCCGGATCGGCCAGGTCGGCGGGCGGCAGCGTTTGCATCCAGCGTTGCGCCTGCTGGACCTGGCCCATGGCAATCGCCCGGTCGACCATGGCCAGTCGGGTCTTGCGCGCGGCTTGCGGGCTGGGTGCTGTTTGCAGTAATTGCTGCAAGGGTTGTTCGTCGAGGCGTTGCACGTAGGCGTTGGCCAGGCGTTGCCAGTTTTGGGCATCGAGTTGCTGGTTCGCGGCCAGGGGCGCGAGCTCCTTGATGGTGCCATCCCAATCGCGCAATTGCTCCGACCAGTTGGCCCGGGCCTGTTGCAGCGCGCGCTCATCGCCCTTGGGCGGCAGTTGCGCCAGCCAGTCATGGGCCGCGGCCGCACCGCCGCGCTTGGCCAGGCTCGCGCTGTAGGCCTGCCACAGGCGTACCCGATGCTCCGGATTGCTGGAGGCTATCCATTGCTCCACCTGTTTTCTGTCTGGCGGATCCTGTTCGATCCAGGCCAGTCGCAGGTTGAGCAGGGTGTCACTGTTGGCCGGAGTATCCGGCAGCGCTTGCAGTGCATCTTCGTAGCGTTGCTGCTTGACCAGCGATTGCACCAGCAGCGCCCGCGCTTCATCGTTTCCTGGCACTTTGCTCAGCAGGTGGCGCATCAGCCGTTCGACTTCCTTCCAGTTGCCGGCTTTCGCTTCGCGGTAACTGCGGTCCATATAGGGGTAACTGCGGAACTGATCGAAATCGGTCAAGGGCTCGGCTTGCACCCACGCCGTCGTGTTCAGGCAAAGCAACAGGCCACCGGCCATCAAGGTCTGACGATGGACAGGCTTCATGCAGCCTCCCGGGCAATGCAGTAGGCAGCGTGTTGCTCGCTCGCCTGATCGACCAAGGCCTGTTCGAGGATTTCGTGTGTGATCATGCCGCGTTCAATCAAGTGTTCACCTAAAGACATGTTTTCCGCATCGAAATCGATCAGCGCCTGATTGAACAGGGTGGGCGGCACCATGCCGCGTACTTGCAACAGACTGCCCAGCAACACCTGGTGATGGCTGACGCGCTCGATCAGGTCTTCGTCGTCCTGATTTCTCTCAAGCACCTCAAGCATCTGATGCACCTCCTCGCTTTGACGAGGGCTGGCGTACCAGTAGCGGATCCCCAGCGTCACCCGGCCTTGTGGTGCAAGGCGGCAACGCACCGGGCGTTTCAGTTGACGGCTGATGGCCCCCAGGGACACCTGGCTCACCGGACCTTCGGAGGCCAGTACCAGGGTTTCGTTCTCCTCGGCGACCGGCAGCACGCCGTAGTGCGTGGCGATTTTGCGCGGCACGGCCTCGATCAGGCGCTTGTCAAGCTTGAACGGGTTGAGTGGCGCCCATTCCAGGTCCAGTTGCTCGGCCAGGGCCTGCACCAATTGCGTGGTGTCGATGTGCCCGCGCAGCAGCAGTTCCTGACCCAGGCGCCGGCGTACCGGGTTGGTGATCGCGGCTTCGAGTTGATCTTCAGAGAGCAGGCCTTTTTCCACCAGGCGATGGCCCAGCGGGGTGCGCTGGGCCTCTGCCAGGGCCGGAAACTCATGAGTGGTCTTGTCCCAGGCGACGCGACGCGAATCGCCCATTTCCATCACCTGGCGCAACGCCCGAAGGTTG
This sequence comes from Pseudomonas sp. AP3_22 TE3818, assembly GCF_053628995.1. Lineage (NCBI taxonomy): Bacteria > Pseudomonadati > Pseudomonadota > Gammaproteobacteria > Pseudomonadales > Pseudomonadaceae > Pseudomonas > Pseudomonas sp. AP3_22 TE3818. The sequence goes on from NZ_JBRJHL010000001.1 coordinate 3,074,403, forward strand.
GCGAAGAAATTGACGAAATTGCTCCACACCATCCGGGGGGCCGACAGCAGTCCTTCGCCCAGTCCGTAAAAACGGGTGACAAACCAGCCACGCTGGAATAGCCGATTGAGCAGCATGAGGCCATTGAGCCACAACAGGCTCGCCAACAACGTGCTGTCAGAGAGAATCGACGGGAACCGCCAGGCATCCGGCGCGATCACGGTGACCAGCCACATCGCCAGCAACACCACCAGCAGTATGTTCACCAGGAAGCTCAACAGGTACGCAATCAGGCCACGACGGTCGCGCCACAGAAAATAATTGAGCAGGCCTTTGCGGCTCCAGCCCAGATTCTTGGTGCCCTGGAACACAATGCCGACGATCCAGCGCGACTTCTGCCGGATCGCGTATTGCAGGTCCCGGGGAAAGTGCTCGCGCACGCAGATCACCTGGGAAAACGCGCGGTCCATGCCGAACACCCAGGGTTGTTCCAGTGCCAGTTTCGGGTCGGTCACCGAATAGCGGGCAAAGATGCACTTCATGCCTTTTTGCTTGAGGCGAAAACCAATGTCGTAGTCTTCGGTCAGGCTCTGCACGTCGAAGGCGATACCGTCACCGTCTTCGAGCAGGGCACTGATGGCCTTACGGCTGAAACAGGTGCCGACCCCGGCGCTGGGCACTTGCCCGGTCAGTGCTTCACGCACGATGACGTCCTTGCCATGGTTCTCGGCGAACTCGTCGACGTAGTGCCCGGCAGTGAAGCCATTCCATTCCGGCGCGTAGGGATAGACGGGAATCTGGATCAGGTCCTTGGCCGGCAGCAGGTAGTTGAACAGGCGCAACTCCATGGGCGAAATCACGTCCTCGGCATCGTGCAGGATGAAACCGGCGAACTGGATCTTTGCATCGTTCTCAAAACGCAGGATGGCGTCGATCACGTTGTTCAGGCAGTCAGCCTTGCTGGTCGGGCCGGGACGGGCGCACACCACTTTGTGCACGTTGGGATAATGCCGGCACACCGCATCGACGTCGGCCTGGGTCTCGGCGTCGTTGGGGTAGGTGCCGACGAAAATCTGATAGTTCTCGTAGTCGATGGTCGAGGCGGCCAGGCGCGCCATTTCACCGACTACGCCGACTTCGTTCCACGCTGGAACCATGATCGCCAAGGGTTTTTCGGCGATGGAGTACAGCCGTTGTTCATCGGCGCGCTTGAATTTTTCATAGATCCGCCAGCGTCGGATCAGTTTGCGGGTCCAGTACACCAGGTCGATGAACAGGTCATCGAGCCCGAGAATGAACATCAGCAGGGCCAGGGTAATGGCGAGGTATTTGAGTCCGAACAACGCATAGGCAAAGAAGTCGACAAACGCCAGGCTCATACGGCTTTACCCGCCACCGCGCGGTGTTTCAGCCAGATGCCAAGGCGATTGGCGATGCGCTCGCTGGCGTGTCCGTCACCATAAGGGCTATGGACTCGGCTCATGCGCTGGAAGGTGGCGTCATCATCGAACAGCAGGCTTGATTCCTTGACGATACGGTCGGTATCGGTGCCCACCAGCACCACTGTTCCGCCTTCAAGCGCCAATGGCCGTTCCGTCACTTCGCGCAGTACCAGAAGCGGTTTGCCAATGGCGGGGGCTTCCTCCTGGATGCCACCGGAATCGGTGAGAATGAAATAAGCGCGGTCCATCAACCAGACGAAATGCTGGTAATCCTGAGGCGCCACCAGATAGATATTGGGTTTGTCCGAGAGAACGCTGTAGACCGCTTTTTGCACCTGTGGATTGAGGTGCACCGGATAGACGAATTGCACATCGGGATAACGTTCGGCGAGGGTGGCCAGGGCCAGGCAGATGTTGCGAAAGCCGCCGCCGAAGTTTTCCCGGCGGTGCCCGGTGATAAGCACCATGCGCCTGGTGTCGTCGAGCACGGCCAGTGGCGAGTCGGCGGCCGGGTGCCAGTGGACTTGCTGTTGGTGATTGCGCATCCATACCAGCGCATCAATCACCGTATTACCAGTGACCTCGATGTTGGCCTTGGGCACACCTTCGCGCAGCAGGTTGTCTTCGTTATTGGTGGTCGGCGCGAAATGCAGATCGGCGATGACACCTGTCAGGTGCCGGTTGGCTTCCTCCGGCCAGGGGGCGCGCAAGTTGCCGGTACGCAAGCCTGCCTCGACGTGACCGATGGGTATCTGGCGATTGAAGGCGGCGAGGGCGGCAATGAAGCTGGTGGTAGTGTCGCCGTGTACCAGCACGATATCCGGATGCACCCGCGCATAGGCTTTGTCGAGATGCCCCAGCAGTTGTTCGGAGAGTCCGTTGAGAGTCTGGCCCTGGGTCATTACCTGCAAGTCTTCGTCGACCGCCAGTTCGAACGAGTCGAGCACTTGCTTGAGCATTTCCCGGTGTTGGCCGGTGGAGCAGATGTTCAGTTCGATTCCGGGCCAGTTACGCAGGACCCGCGCCAGGGGAGCCATCTTGATGGCCTCCGGACGCGTACCGAATACCATCATGACCTTAAAAGACATTAACCCTCCTGGAGCATCGAAGGCTGGCGCGCAGGGTGGCCAGCAGCAGTTCATTCCATCTTGAACTTGAATAAAGCAGTCGAATCCGGGGTTGTCCAATCCGGTTCCTGGCTGCCTGGATGCCGATCACCCGTGCGGTGGTGATCGTCGGTAAAGGCAATAGGATGGCCATTTGCCAAAAAATTCCCTGTCAAATAGCACATAGGGGACTGGAAGTGAATCCTTAAAGCAAAAGCAGGCGGGTAATGGGGCAATTACCGCGACTGAGCACAGGATTGGGGCCCGGGTACCCGTTCCTTGTAGCCAACGGTAGCGCTCGCTTTCGAGGCGATGGGTAACGTCTTTACCCCGACGAATTGCCATCTTGTTGATTGCGCTCATTTTTCAAATGCACTGGGAAACGCTGCACTTGCTGTGGCACACTTTCTGCTGTCTATTCCGTTGTTACACACCATGTTCCGGTATAGCGGAATAAACATCACCCTGGAGTGCTTGCCATGCATCGCCGACCATCCTTGTTCAAAGCGTGTGTTTTTCTTTTCGCAGTTTCAGCCGCTGCCATGGGCGTGGCCCAGGCGGCGGACAGCAAGCTCGATAGCGTTCTGGCCCGCGGCAAACTGATTGTGGGCACCGGCAGCACCAATGCGCCGTGGCACTTCCAGGGCGCGGATGGCAAGTTGCAGGGGTTCGATATCGATATCGGGCACATGATCGCCAAGGGGTTGTTCAACGACCCGACCAAGGTTGAATACGTGGTGCAGTCGTCCGATGCGCGGATTCCGAACCTGCTGACCGACAAGGTCGACATCAGTTGCCAGTTCATCACCGTGACCGCCAGCCGCGCCCAGCAAGTGGCGTTTACGTTGCCGTATTACCGCGAAGGTGTCGGCCTGCTGTTGCCGGCGAACAGCAAGTACAAGGAAATCGACGACATGCAGGCCGCCGGTGACAGCGTCACAGTGGCAGTGCTGCAAAACGTCTACGCCGAGGAACTGGTGCACCAGGCGCTGCCCAAGGCCAAGGTCGATCAGTACGACAGCGTCGACCTGATGTACCAGGCCGTGAACTCCGGCCGGGCCGACGCGGCGGCCACCGACCAGTCTTCGGTGAAGTACCTGATGGTGCAGAACCCTGGCCGTTATCGCAGCCCGGCCTACGCCTGGAGCCCACAGACCTATGCGTGCGCGGTCAAGCGCGGCGACCAGGACTGGCTGAATTTCGTCAACACCACCCTGCATGAAGCCATGACCGGTGTTGAATTCCCGACTTACGCGGCGTCGTTCAAGCAGTGGTTCGGCGTCGACCTGCCTTCGCCAAAGATTGGTTTCCCCGTCGAATTTCAATGATCCCGTGAGAGCGGGGCGGTGATGAATCGCCCCGTTCAGGTACTGCTGACCATGAACTATCAGTTGAACTTTGCCGCCGTCTGGCGCGACTTCGACACCTTGCTGGCGGGGCTCGGCCTGGGCCTTGAACTGGCGCTGGTGTCGATCGCCTTCGGCTGCGTGATTGGCCTGATGATGGCGTTTGCCTTGCTGTCCAGGCACCGCGCATTGCGGGTGATGGCATCGGTGTATGTCACGGTGATTCGTAACACGCCGATCCTGGTGTTGATTCTGTTGATCTACTTTGCCTTGCCAAGCCTGGGCATCCGCCTGGACAAGATCCCCTCGTTCATCATCACCCTGTCGCTGTACGCCGGGGCCTACCTGACCGAAGTGTTTCGCGGCGGTTTGCTGAGCATTCCCAAGGGCCAGCGTGAAGCCGGGTTGGCCATCGGGCTGGGCGAGTGGCAGGTCAAGGCCTACGTCACCGTGCCGGTGATGCTGCGCAATGTGTTGCCGGCCCTGTCGAACAACTTCATTTCGCTGTTCAAGGACACCTCGCTGGCGGCCGCGATTGCCGTACCGGAGCTGACCTATTACGCGCGCAAGATCAATGTCGAGAGCTACCGGGTGATCGAAACCTGGCTGGTGACCACGGCGCTCTATGTGGCGGCCTGTTACCTCATTGCCATGATGCTGCGTTACCTCGAACAGCGTCTGGCGATTCGCCGATAGGAGCTGCCCATGTACGAATCCCCGAGTTGGTTGCATGAGTTGTGGGTGGCGCGGGAAGTGCTGTGGCAAGGCTTTCTGACCAGTGTCCAGGTGTCGGTGCTGGCGATTCTGCTCGGCACGCTGGTGGGTGTCGTCACCGGGCTGGTGCTGACCTACGGCAAATTCTGGATGCGCGCACCGTTTCGTTTTTATGTCGATGTGATTCGCGGCACACCCGTCTTCGTGCTGGTGCTGGCGTGCTTTTACATGGCGCCGGCGCTGGGCTGGCAGATCGGCGCATTCCAGGCCGGTGCGTTGGGGCTGACGCTGTTTTGCGGCTCCCACGTCGCCGAGATCGTGCGCGGAGCCTTGCAGGCATTGCCGCGCGGACAGATGGAGGCGAGCAAGGCCATCGGCCTGACCTTCTACCAGGCACTCGGCTATGTGCTGTTGCCCCAGGCGTTGCGGCAGATCCTGCCGACCTGGGTCAACTCGTCGACCGAGATCGTCAAGGCCTCGACCCTGCTGTCGGTGATCGGCGTGGCGGAATTGCTGCTCAGTACCCAGCAGATCATCGCCCGGACCTTCATGACCCTGGAGTTTTACCTGTTCGCCGGTTTCCTGTTCTTCGTCATCAACTACGGCATCGAGTTACTCGGCCGGCACATTGAAAAGCGGGTGGCTTTGCCATGACTCAGACTCAGACCAATACTCAAAACGGCCAACCCCTGCTGGACATTCGCGGCCTGCACAAACGTTACGACCAGCTCGAAGTGCTCAAGGGCGTCGACCTGAGCATGCAGCGCGGCAACGTGGTGACCTTGATCGGTTCCAGCGGCTCGGGCAAGACCACATTGCTGCGCTGCGTGAACATGCTCGAAGAGTTCCAGGGCGGGCAGATCCTGCTCGACGGTGAATCCATCGGCTATGACGAAGTTAACGGCAAGCGTGTGCGCCACCCGGAAAAAGTCATCGCCCGGCATCGCGCCATGACCGGCATGGCGTTTCAGCAGTTCAACCTGTTCCCGCACCTGACCGCGTTGCAGAACGTCACCCTGGGCCTGCTCAAGGTGAAGAAGCTGCACAAGGACGAGGCCGTGGCCCTGGCCGAGAAATGGCTGGAGCGCGTCGGCCTGCTGGAGCGGCGCGATCACTTTCCCGGTCAGTTGTCCGGTGGCCAGCAGCAGCGTGTGGCGATTGCCCGGGCGATTGCGATGAACCCGAGCCTGATGCTGTTCGACGAAGTGACCTCGGCCCTCGACCCGGAACTGGTCGGCGAAGTGCTGAGCGTGATCAAGGGCCTGGCCGAAGACGGCATGACCATGCTGTTGGTGACCCACGAAATGCGCTTTGCCTTCGAGGTCTCGGACAAGATCGTCTTCATGAATCAGGGGCGTATCGAAGAGCAGGGGCCGCCCAAGGAACTGTTCGAACGCCCGCAATCGCCACGACTGGCGGAGTTTCTCAAAAGCACGCGTTTTTGATCCTTCAATTTTCAATCAGGAGAAATACTCATGAGCATTACTCGTTACGGCACCGGCAGTACCGCCGCGGGCGGTCAGCCTCGCCCTTTCGCCCGCGCCGTTGAAGCCGATGGCTGGCTGCACGTTTCCGGGCAGGTGCCGGCGGTGGATGGCGAGATCATTACGGGCGGCATTGTCGAGCAGACCCACCAGACCATGAAGAACCTGATCGCGATTCTCGAAGAGGCCGGTTTCGGCCTGGAGGATGTGGTGCGTGCTGGCGTGTGGCTGGAAGATCCGCGGGATTTCACCAGTTTCAACAAGGTCTTCTCCGAGTACTTCAAACCCGAGCACGCCCCGGCACGGGCCTGCGTGCAGGCGAACATGATGGTCGACTGCAAGGTCGAGATCGACTGCATTGCGTACAAGAAAAAGGCCTGAGATTTGTGGTGATTGCATCGCTGGCAAGCCAGCTCCTACAAAGGCTGCGCAATACCTGTAGGAGCTGGCTTGCCAGCGATAGCGGCCTAACGGTCGCCACAGGACTCTAGGTAAACTCCCGGCATTTTAAAGGGGAACTGAAATGACCGAAGACACCATCAAGCGCCGGGCACGTGGTCTGGACCGGGCGTTCGATATCCTCGATTTCCTCAAGGAGATCGGCCAGCCCCTGCGCCCGAACGACATCGCCAACGGCATCGGCAGCCCCAAATCCACGGTCTACGAACTGGTGGCCTCGCTGCTGGAACGGCGGATCCTGGAGCCGGTGGGCAAGGACGGTCATGTCTACCTCGGTCGTCAGCTGTACTTTCTCGGCCAGGCCCACCTGCGCCATTTCGACCTGACCCGCGAGGCCGATCACGCCTTGCAGGACATCGTCAGCCAGACCCATGAAACCGCGCAGATGTGCCTGCTCAACGGGCGCAAATACACCGTGGCGCTGATGAAGGAAGGCGAGCGGCATTTCCGCATTTCCTCGGACATCGGCGAAAACGCGCCCATCCCCTGGACCGCTTCCGGGCGCCTGTTGCTGGCGCACCTGAGCGACCAGGAGATCGTCGACCTGATCGACCACGACGACTTCATCCTGCCCGATGGCGAACGCTTGGAGCTTGCGCAGTTCCTCAAGGAAATCCGTCAGGCCGGTATCGATGGGTTCTTTTCCTTCGATAGCGTCGCCGACACCTTTACCCATTGCTTCGCCGCGCCGGTCAAAAACCCCGACGGCGTGGCCATCGCGACCCTGTGCATCGTCGCCCCGCGGGCCGATGCGAAGAAAAACTACAACGACTACCGCCGGGTGCTGATCGCAAGCGCCAACAGCCTGGCCCGTCGCATCAACGAATAACAGCGGCTGCCTGCAGCCGCGTGACGAGGAGTTCGACCATGTCTTCTGCCCCCCATACTGCCAACGTGGATAAAGGCGCGGCGCCCATCGGTGCCAGCCTGGTGCGTGATGTCAGCCTGCCTGCGCTGGTACTGCACCGCGAGGCGCTGGAACACAACATCCGCTGGATGCAGGCGTTTGTCAGCGACAGCGGAGCGGAACTGGCGCCCCATGGCAAGACCAGCATGACCCCGGCGTTGTTCCGTCGCCAACTGGACGCCGGCGCCTGGGGCATCACCCTGGCCAGCGCCACGCAAACCCGCGCCGCCTACGCCCATGGCGTGCGCCGTGTCCTGATGGCCAACCAGTTGGTCGGCACGCCGAACATGGCATTGATCGCCGACCTGCTGGCCGACCCGACGTTCGACTTCTATTGCATGGTCGATCACCCGGACAACGTCGCCGACCTCGGCGCCTACTTCGCCTCCCGTGGCGTGCGCCTGAACGTGATGATCGAATACGGCGTGGTCGGCGGGCGTTGCGGTTGCCGCAGCGAACAGGAAGTGCTCGACCTGGCCAAGGCCATCGCCGCGCAACCGGCCCTGGCCCTGACCGGGATCGAAGGCTACGAAGGGGTGATCCATGGCGATCACGCCGTGACCGGTATCCGCGATTTCGCGGCGTCACTGGTGCGCCTGGCGGTGCAGTTGCAGGACAGCGGCGCCTTCGCCATTGCCAAGCCGATCATCACCGCGTCGGGTTCGGCCTGGTATGACCTGATTGCCGAGTCCTTCGAAGCACAGAACGCCGCCGGACGCTTCCTCAGCGTGCTGCGTCCCGGCAGTTACGTGGCGCACGACCATGGCATCTACAAGGAAGCGCAGTGCTGCGTGCTCGACCGTCGCAGCGACCTTCACGAAGGCCTGCGCCCTGCGCTGGAAGTATGGGCGCACGTGCAGTCGTTGCCGGAGCCAGGGTTTGCGGTGATTGCCCTGGGCAAGCGCGACGTGGCCTACGACGCCGGTTTGCCGGTGCCGTTGCGGCGCTACAAGGCGGGCGTGGTGCCGGCCAACGGCGATGACGTGAGTGCCTGCAAAGTCACCGCGGTCATGGACCAGCATGCGTTCATGACCGTGGCGCCGGGGGTTGATCTGCGGGTGGGCGACATCATTTCGTTCGGTACTTCGCACCCGTGCCTGACGTTCGACAAGTGGCGTGTCGGCTGTCTGGTCGATGAGCAACTGAACGTCATCGAGACCATGGAAACCTGTTTCTAAGGCTCAGGACCGAGGTGCCGCCATCGCCGGCAAGCCGGCTCCTACATTTCCCCTGTAGGAGCCGGCTTGCCGGCGATGGCGGCCGACCAGACAACATCGCAATACCAGAGACCCCACAACAATGAACACCATCAACACCCTCGGCCCCAACACCCCGCGCATCGCCCTGATCGGCGAATGCATGATCGAGTTGCAGCATCGCGCCGACGGCAGCCTGCAACAAAGCTTCGGCGGCGACACCTTGAACACGGCGGTGTACCTGTCCCGGGAACTGGGGACGAGCGGCACCGTGGACTACGTCACCGCCCTGGGCGATGACAGTTTCAGCGACGCGATGTGCCAGAGCTGGGCGGCGGAAAACATCGGCCTCGAGAGGGTCCAGCGCCTGCCCGGACGCCTGCCGGGTTTGTATTGCATCCAGACTGACGCCGCCGGTGAGCGACGCTTTCTTTACTGGCGCAATGAAGCGGCGGTACGCGACTGTTTCACCACCCCGGCGGCCGCACCGATCCTCGCGGCGCTGCCGGACTACGATGTGCTGTATTTCAGTGGTATCACCCTGGCGGTACTCGGCGTGCAAGGTCGGGAAAAACTCCTGGAAACCCTGATCGAAGCCCGCCAGCGCGATGCGCGGATCGTGTTCGACAACAACTACCGGCCACGGCTCTGGGCATCGGTCGAGGACGCCCGGGCGGCGTATCGCAGCGTACTGCCGCAGGTCGATCTGGCATTGCTGACGGTGGATGACGAACAGGCGTTGTTTGGTTATGCCGATGATGACGCGGTGTTTGCCGCGTATGAGCAGATGGGTACGCCGGAAGTGGTGCTCAAGCGCGGCGCCCAAGCGTGCCTGATTCGTTGTGATGGCGAGTCGTTCGAGGTGCCGGCGCAGAAGGTCGAGCGGGTGGTGGACACCACGGCGGCGGGGGATTCGTTCAGTGCTGCGTATCTGGCTTCGCGGCTCAAAGGAGGCAGCCCCGAAGAGGCCGCCGAGGCCGGGCATCGGTTGGCGAGTCGGGTGATTCAGGTGCCGGGGGCGTTGATCCCGAAGTAAGCGCTGAATGGCCGCTGGCTGCGCCATCGGATCGCTGGCAAGCCAGCTCCCACAGAGATTTTTGAGTTGCAATGGATTGCAGCCACACCCGCGACCACTGTGGGAGCTGGCTTGCCAGCGATAGGCTCTGAAGCCAACCACTCAATCCCGGTAAAATACCTGCACCAGGTGATAGCCGAACTTGCTCTTGATCGGGCCATGCACCACCCGCAGCGGTTTTTTGAAGATCACCGCATCGATCACGCCGACCATCTGCCCCGGCCGCACTTCGCCGAGGTCGCCGCCGCGCTTGCCCGACGGGCAGGTCGAATACTTCTTGGCCAGCACATCAAACGCTTCACCCTTGGCGATGCGTTGTTTGAGCTGCTCGGCTTCTTCCGAGGTTTTCACCAGGATATGGCGGGCTTGTGCTTTCATGGGGCGGTTACCTTGCAACGATACTGGCTATGTGGGTGGCAGTGGGGGGCGCGATTATGCCTCAACTCAGTCCGGTTGACCGATCATCGTGCGAATCTTGTTGGCCAGCAGGTCGATGGAAAACGGTTTGGTCACCATGTCCATGCCTTCTTCAAGGAAACCCTGGCGCTCGGCCGCGATCTCCGCGTAACCGGTCATGAACAACACTTTCAGTTCGGGACGATGCTGGCGGGCGATTTCTGCCAGTTGTCGGCCGTTCATGCCCGGCAACCCCACGTCGGTCACCAGCAGGTCCACCCGCAGGTCCGACTCCAGCACCGGCAGCGCGTCTTTGGCATCTTCGGCTTCATGGGCGCGGTAACCGAGTTCCCTGAGCAGGTCCAGTACCAGCATGCGTACCGCCGCATCGTCCTCGACCAGCATCACCGTTTCGCCGGCAATCGCCGCCGGCGCCTCGCCGACCACGGGTGACAGGACTTTTTCCGGCTCGGTCGAATGCAGGCGCGGCAGGTACAAACGCACGCTGGTGCCCCGTCCTGGCAAGCTGAACAGGCTGACGTGGCCCCCCGATTGCTGGGCAAAACCGTAAATCATCGACAAGCCCAGGCCGGTGCCCTGGCCGATAGGCTTGGTGGTGAAGAACGGGTCGAATGCCTTGGCCAGCACCGAGGGCGTCATACCGGTGCCGTTGTCGCTGACGGCAATCATCACGTAATCGCCGGCCTTGACCGGTTCCAGGGTCGTGATGTCGCTGCCGTCGAGGTACACGTTGGCCGTTTCGATCTGCAACTCGCCGCCCCCGGGCATGGCGTCCCGGGCGTTGATCACCAGGTTGAGCAGGGCGTTTTCCAGCTGACTGACATCGGTGTTGACCCGCCAGATGTTCTCGGCCAATTGCAGGCTGAGTTCAATGTGGTCGCCTTTGGTGCGACTCAACAGGTCTTCGAGCGAGCGAATCAGGTCGTTGGGGTTCAGGGGCGTGCGATTGAGCGACTGCCGCCGGGAGAACGCCAGTAAGCGATGGGTGAGGGCGGCGGCGCGGTTGGCCGAGGACACTGCCGCGTCGGTGAACCGGCCGATCTCGTTGGCGCGGCCTTCGGCGATGTAGCGCTGCATCAGGTCGAGGCTGCCAATGATGCCGGTAAGCATGTTGTTGAAGTCATGGGCGATGCCGCCGGTAAGCTGACCGACGGCTTCCATTTTCTGGGCATGGCGCAAGGCGTCTTCGGCACGCTCACGCTCGAACATCTCGTTTTGCAGACGCTCGTTGGCCTCGGCCAGTTGTCGGGTGCGGGCGGCCACCCGTTCCTCAAGGGTTTCGTTCAGGTTGCGCAGGGCTTCTTCGGTGTTTTTGCGTTCGGTTTCGTCGATCACGAAGATGTAGAAACCGTTGACCGCACCGTCTGCACCGTGGCGTGGCAGGTAATTCATCAAGGCCTGGCGGATGCTGCCGTCGCGGTGTGGCGTGCTGATGCTGAAACAGCAGGGTCGGCCGGACAGCGCCTCGGTGATGTACGGGGCGCGTAGTGCGTAGGCTTCTTCGCCGAGCACTTCAAGAATGGTTCGCCCATAAAGCTCTTGCGGCGTCAGCCCGTACCAGTCCAGGTATGCCGCGTTGTTGAGGCGAAAGCGTTCTTCGCGGTCGACGTAGCTGATCAGGATCGGCATGGCGTTGATGATCAGTTGCAGCTCGGTCTGGCTCTGGCGCAGGGCCTGTTCGGTGTGTTTGCGTTCCGTCAGGTCCAGGGCGGCGCCGAGGAATCGGATCGGCCGGCCGTGATGGTCCTTGTAGCAGCGACCGCGGGCAAACACCCAGCGCATCTGGCCGTCGGTTTGCAACAGGCGATATTCCTCGGCGTATTCGCTGCCGTGGGTGATGCAGTGCTTGATGCTGCGGGTGATCAGGGCGCGGTCCTGCGGGTGTACGCCGTGCAGGTATTCGCTGATCGGCAACTGGTTGGCCATGGTCGGGTCGACGCCGTGAAGCTGGGCAAAATGCGCATCGGCGATGAAACGGTCCTCGCTGATGTCCCAGTCCCAGGTACCCACCGCATCGGTGGCGGCGAGGGCCAGTTGCAGGCGTTCCTCGGTTTCACGCTGGGCCTTGAGGCTGGCCGCCGAGCGTTGTTCGAGTTCGAGGGCGATGCGCCGGCGTTCATTGGTTTCGATGGCGGTCACCAGGATCCCGGCCACCTCGGCACCTTCGTCGCGGATCGGGCTGTAGGTGAGGTCGAGCCAGAAGTCGGACTCCCGGCCCTCACGTTGCAGGGTAAAGCGCTGCTCACTGTAGGTTCGTACCTGACCTTGCAGGACGGCGCTGTAGATCGGGTCGGTAAAGTCTTTCAACTCTGGCCAGATCAGGTGTGTCGGTTGCCCGAAAGCCTGCGGATGCTTGCTTCCGGCGAGCAGGGCGAAGCCGTCGTTGTAGATCTGTGTCAGTTGCGAGCCCCATAGCAGCAGCATCGGCATCGGTGAGTGAATGACAATGTCCACGGCGGTTCGCAGGCTCTGTGGCCAGGTGCTGGCAGCGCCCAGCGGGCTGCTTGCCCAGTCGATCCGGGCGATCAGGGCCTGGGCATCGCTGGCGGTGGGTATTGCGTTCATCCGGGAGTCCTGCGCCTGAGTCGGTTTAGCTGGCGTCTATTCTTGCACAGGTGATCGATTGTGGAGGATCCATCATGGTGAACGGTCAAGCGACACAGAACCCTGTAGGAGCGAGCTCGCTCGCGATGGTCGTCAACGATAACGCGGGTTGGCAGGTGCCCCGCGGCGCTCTCGGGTTTATCGCGAGCAGGCTCGCTCCTACAAAAGAGCAACGGCCACGAAACCCTGTAGGAGCGAGCTCGCTCGCGATGGTCGTCAACGATAACGCGGGTTGGCAGGTACCCCGCGGCGCTCTCGGGTTTATCGCGAGCAGGCTCGCTCCTACAGTCAATCCTGGAGTTCGGGTCGATCGCGGTACTGCTCCAGCGCTTCGGGGTTGGCCAGGGCATCGGTGTTTTTCACCTTCTGCCCATGCACCACATTGCGCACCGCCAGTTCAACCACCTTGCCGCTGATGGTCCGTGGAATGTCGGTGACCGCGACAATCTTCGCCGGCACATGACGCGGCGTGGTGTTGGTGCGAATCGTCTGGCGGATCTGTTGCTGTAGCGCCTCGTCCAGCTCAAGCCCGTCGCGCAAGCGTACGAACAGCACCACCCGCACGTCATCCTGCCATTGCTGACCGATGGCCACGCTGTCGAGCACCTGCGGGATCTTTTCCACCTGGCGGTAGATTTCCGCCGTGCCGATGCGCACACCGCCGGGGTTGAGCACGGCATCGGAGCGGCCGTGAATCATCATCCCGCCATGGGGCAATTGTTCGGCGTAGTCGCCCTGGGCCCAGATGCCGGGGAACAGGCTGAAATAGGACTGGCGCAGCTTTTCGCCATCGGCATCGTTCCACAGGCCAACGGGCATCGCCGGGAAGTGCCGGGTGCAGACCAGTTCGCCTTTTTCGCCGATCACCGGCTGGCCGGCGTCGTTCCATACCTCGACGGCCATGCCCAGGCTCTTGCCCATGATTTCGCCACGCCGCACTGGCGACACGGGGTTGCCGTTGACGAAGCACGAGACGACGTCGGTGCCGCCGGACATCGAGGCCAGGCACAGGTCAGCCTTGAAATCGCGATAAACAAAGTCGTAACTCTGCGGCGACAGCGCCGAGCCGGTGCACAGCAACGTCTTGAGGCTGCCCAGGTCATGGCTTTCACGGGGCTTGATGCCGTTGCTTTCCAGGGTGGCGAGGTATTTCGGGCTGGTGCCGAAGACGCTGATCCCTTCGTCGTCGATCAGGTCGATCAGGCGTTGCGGGTCAGGATGGAGCGGCGAGCCGTCGTACAGCACCACCGCACTGCCTACCGCGAGGGCCGAGACCAGCCAGTTCCACATCATCCAGCCGCAAGTGGTGTAGTAGAACAGACGCTCGCCGGGGCCGAGATCGCAGTGCAGGCCGTGTTCCTTGACGTGTTGCAGGAGTACGCCGCCGGTGCTGTGGATGATGCATTTGGGCACGCCGGTGGTGCCGCTGGAATAGAGGATGTACAGCGGATGGGCGAAGGGCACCGGGACGAAAACCGGTTCGCCGCCGGGCGCGTAGAAATCGTCCCACAGCGTCACGTTGGCTGGGGTGCGGAAGTCTACGATGTGCGCCTGAGGCCGCGCATACGGAACCACGATCAACTGTTGCAACGACGGCAGGCGTTCGAGGATTTCGTTGACCTTGGCCGTCTGGTCGATCTCTTTGCCGGCATAGCGGTAGCCGGCGCAGGTCACCAGCACTTTCGGTTCGATCTGGCCGAAACGGTCAACCACCCCTTGGGTGCCGAAGTCCGGTGAAGAACAGGACCAGACAGCGCCAAGGCTGGTGGTGGCGAGCATGGCCACCAGGGTTTGCCAGGTGTTGGGCATGCACGCGGCGACCCGGTCACCCACACCGACGCCGGCGGCGATCAAGCCGTTTTGAAAGCCGGCGACATGCTCTGCCAGCTCGGCCCAGGTCAAATGTTCACGCTGACCGTTTTCGCCAACGGCTACCACGGCGATCGCATCATCGCGGCGCTGCAGCAGGTGTTCGGCAAAGTTCAGCGTGGCGCCGGGGAACCACTGGGCGCTGGGCATCTGCGGGCCTTCGAGCAGCACGGCGTCGGGTTGTTCGTGGAAACGGATGTCGAAGAAATCGACGATGGCCTGCCAGAAGTCGGGGCGTTGCTCGATGGACCATTGGTGCAGGGCCGGGTAGTCGTCAATCTTGAGGTGATACCGCTGATTGATGAAGCGCCGGAAGGCCTCCATGCGGGTCTTGCCGATGCGTTTGACGTCGGGTTGCCAGAGGATGTCGGACATGGTTTGCCTCTTCTTTTTTATGCTTTCACACAAGCTGATGTGGAGCAGGCTTTTGTGGCTAGGTGTGGCAGGGGAGCTTGTGTGGCGAGGGGGCTTGCCCCCGTTCGGCTGCGTAGCAGTCGCAAAACCAGGCAACCGGATTTGCCAATGATACTTATAGGGCGGCTTCGCCACCCAACGGGGGCAAGCCCCCTCGCCACAGGGTTAGAGGCTGATCACTGCGCCAACCACCCACCATCCACATTCCACGCCGCGCCCCGCACCTGGCTGCCGGCGTCGCTGCACAAAAACAGCACCAGCTCACCCAGTTGCGGCGGTGTCACGAACTCCAGCGATGGCTGCTTTTCGGCGAGCAAATCATGCTGCGCCTGCTGTGGATCAACCCCACTCGCGGCACGATCGTCGATCTGTTTCTGCACCAGTGGCGTCAGTACCCAGCCTGGGCAGATCGCGTTGCAGGTGACCTGGGTGGTCGCGGTTTCCAGGGCGACCACTTTGGTCAAGCCGATCACCCCGTGCTTGGCGGCGACATAGGCTGACTTGCCCACCGAACCGACCAGGCCATGCACCGAGGCAATGTTGATGACCCGGCCCCAGCCCTTGGCGCGCATGCCCGGCAGGCTCAAGCGGGTGCTGTGGAACACCGACGACAGGTTGATCGCGATGATCGAATCCCAACGCTCCACCGGAAACTCGTCCACCGCTGCCACGTGTTGAATGCCGGCATTGTTGACCAGAATATCGACGCCACCGAAGTCACGCTCGGCGTAGGCGATCATGTCGGCAATCTGTGCCGGGTCGCTGACATCGGCCGGGTGATGGCCGACCTTGCCGCCGAACTGTTCCACCTCGGCAATAACTTTGGATGCATCGCCAAATCCGTTGAGGATCAGGTTGGCCCCGGCCTTGGCCAGGCTGAGGGCGATCCCCAGGCCGATGCCGCTGGTGGAGCCGGTGACCAGTGCGGTCTTGCCCGAAAGAGTCGTCATGAATACCTCACACAATGCCAGTGGCGTAGAAAGTGCCGATCACCACGAAAACCGCCAGGGTCTTGATCAGCGTAATACAGAAAATGTCTTTGTAAGCCTCGCGGTGGGTCAGCCCGGTGACCGCCAGCAGGGTGATTACCGCACCGTTGTGCGGCAGGGTGTCCATGCCGCCGCTGGCCATCGCGGCGACCCGGTGCAGCACTTCCAGCGGAATGTTCGCCGCATGGGCGGCGCTGATGAACTGCTCGGACATGGCCGCCAGCGCAATGCTCATGCCGCCCGAGGCGGATCCGGTGATGCCGGCCAGCAGGGTCACGGTAATCGCTTCGTTGACCAGTGGATTGGGAATGCTCTTGAGCCAGTCGGCCAACACCAGAAAGCCCGGCAGGGACGCGATCACCGCGCCGAAACCGTATTCCGAAGCGGTGTTCATGGCCGCCAGCAGCGCCCCGCTGACCGCGCTTTTGCTGCCTTCGGCGAGTTTGCTGCGAATCGCCTGGAAGCCAAACACCAGCACCATGAGGATGCCGACCAGCAAGGCTGCCTGTACCGCCCAGATCGCCGTGAGCTTGGCGATTTCCGTGGTCACCGGCGCGGCCATGCCTGGCAGCGCGAGACTGTGGGTCTTGCCGTACACCTGCGGAATCCAATGGGTGAACAGCAGGTTCATGATGCCTACCGCCAACAGTGGCGACAGCGCGAGCCACGGGTTGGGCAGCTTGAGGTCGGCGGCGGTTTCCGGTTCGTTGCGCAGGTCGCAGCCATAACCTTCACCGGCGCGCTGTGCCTTGTTGCGTTGGCGCTGGAGAAACAGCATGCCGGCACAGAACACGAAGATCGTGCCGATCACGCCCAGCCACGGCGCCGCCCAGGCAGTGGTGTTGAAGAAGGTGCTGGGGATGATGTTCTGGATTTGTGGCGTACCGGGCAGGGCGTCCATGGTGAACGAGAACGCGCCCAGGGCAATGGTCGCCGGAATCAGGCGCTTGGGGATGTTGCTCTGGCGGAACATTTCAGCGGCAAACGGGTAGACCGCGAACACCACCACAAACAGCGACACGCCGCCATAGGTGAGCAGGGCGCAGACCAGCACGATCACCAGCATCGCCTGGCGGGTGCCGAGCAGACGAATCGCCGCCGCGACGATGGAGCGCGAGAAACCGGACAGTTCGATCAGCTTGCCGAACACTGCGCCGAGCAGGAACACCGGGAAATACAGCTTGATGAAACCGACCATTTTTTCCATGAACACCCCGGTGAAAGCGGGGGCGACGGCAGAGGGGTCGGTGAGCAGGACGGCGCCGAGGGCGGCAATCGGGGCAAAAAGGATAACGCTATAGCCACGGTAGGCAGCCAGCATCAGCAGCGCGAGGGCTGCCAAGGCAATGATCACACTCATGGTGTGTCTCCTGGGTTGTTATTTTTGTAGGGTGAAGCTTGGTAGGAGATGCGTATAGCGAGTTTTGTGCCAGATACTTAAGCTATTGAAATATAAGGATATATTTGTATTTTTGTGAATTTTCTGGGTGGTTTTGTCTCAATTTGGAGACATATGTTGGCTGTACTGGCCTCATCGCTGGCAAGCCAGCTCCTACAGGGGATTGCGTAAACCTGTAGGAGCTGGCTTGCCAGCGATTCGCGCGCAGCGCGTCCTATAAAGGAGAATTGTGTCTCTTTATAGAGACTCAACAATCCCCAGCGCCGCCATCTTCTTGTACAACGTCGACCGCCCCAGCCCCAATCGCGCCGCCGCCTCAATGACTTTGCCCCCGCATTGCGCAAGGGTCGTTTCGATCAGTTGCCGGTCGAATCGCTCCCGCGCCGCACTGAAGGTTTCATGGGTAACGGGCTCCTGGGCCAGGGGCGTCACGCGTTCCACCGGGGTGAACGTACCAATCGCCGCGCGGATGTCTGCCGCCGTCAGGCGCAAGTCATCGCTGAGCAGCGCCGCGCGCTCCAGCACATTGCGCAATTCGCGGATGTTCCCCGGCCAGGCGTGTTGCCCCAGCAATTCCAGGGCCTCGTGGTGCAGTTCATGCTGGCTGCGCAGTTCCTCGAGTATCGCTTCACTGAGCGCCGGCACGTCATCGAGGCGGTCGCGCAGGGGCGGAACCTGGATCGGCAGCACGTTGAGGCGGTAATACAAGTCGGCGCGGAACTCGCCGCGTTTGATCGCCGCTTCCAGGTCGGTCGAGGTCGCGGCGATCACCCGCACATCGCTCTGGATCACTTCGTTGGAGCCTACCGGCTCGAATTCCTTTTCCTGCAACACCCGCAGCAGTTTGCTTTGCAGGGGCAGCGGCATGTCGCCGATTTCGTCGAGGAACAAAGTGCCGCCCTGGGCAATCTGCAATTTGCCGGCGCGGCCCTTGCGGTCGGCTCCGGTAAACGCGCCGGGGGCGGTGCCGAAGAATTCGGCCTCCAGCAGTGATTCGGGAATCGCCGCGCTGTTGATACTGACAAACGCCTTGTGCGCGCGGGGCGAGGCATTGTGGATGGCCTGGGCCAACAACTCCTTGCCGGTCCCGGTTTCGCCGAGCAGCAGTACCGGCGATTCGGTACTCGCACTGCGCCGGGCGCGGCGTTTGACTTCCAGGCTGGCGGCGCTGGTGCCGATGAAATGGGCAAAGTTGTATTTTGTCTGCCGCGCGCGCAGCAGCGAGCGGGTGGAAGCCAGTTCTTCCTGCATGCTCATATAGCGCTTGAGCATCGGCGACAGGCTGCGCAGTTCGTCGAACAGGGCAAAACCGATGGCGCCGATCACCACACCGGCATCGTCGTGAATCGGCAGGCGCATGACCACCAGCGGCTCTTTTGGGGTGTCTTGCATATCCAGCAGAATCGGCCGGCCGGTGCGCACCACTTCACGCAACAGGCTGCCGGGAATCACGCTTTCGCAGGGCTTGCCGATCGCCACTTGCGCCGATTGCAGGCCGAAGCGTCGGGCATAGCGCTCATTCATCCAGACGATGTTGGCATCGCGGTCGACAATCACCGTGCCCTCGCTCGATTGCTCGATGATCTCGAACAATGAACGGATCGCCAGCAGGCGAACGCGCTGGTAGTCCTTGAGGCTTTCGGTGGTGTTCATGGGGGCTGATCCTGATTATGTTTTGCCTGTACCGGCCTCTTCGCGAGCAAGCCCGCTCCCACAGGGGATTTGTGAACGACACAGATCAACTGTGGGAGCGGGCTTGCTCGCGAAGGCCGCGCCGCGGTCCAACGACAAGATTATGCCTGCCCCAACAACGCCGCCGCCAA
Organism: Pseudomonas sp. AP3_22 TE3818; assembly: GCF_053628995.1. Classification (NCBI taxonomy): domain Bacteria; kingdom Pseudomonadati; phylum Pseudomonadota; class Gammaproteobacteria; order Pseudomonadales; family Pseudomonadaceae; genus Pseudomonas; species Pseudomonas sp. AP3_22 TE3818. Next base: position 3,093,626 of record NZ_JBRJHL010000001.1, read on the forward strand.
CAGCTCCTTGGTGTAGGGATGCTGCGGTGAGTCAAACACCTCATGGCTGGCGCCGCGTTCCACCACCTTGCCGTCCTTGATCACGATCATGTCGTGGGCCAGGGCGCGCACTACCGCCAGGTCGTGGCTGATGAACAGGTAGGTCAGGCCGTGTTTTTCCTGAAGCTGGCGGAGCAGGGCGACCACCTGTTTCTGCACCGTGCGGTCCAGCGCCGAGGTCGGTTCGTCGAGCAGGATCAGCGCCGGCTTCAGTACCAGTGCCCGGGCGATGGCGATGCGCTGGCGCTGGCCGCCGGAAAATTCGTGTGGATAGCGATGGCGACTTTGCGGGTCGAGGCCGACTTCGCTCAGTGCGCGGATCACTTCGGCGTTGCACTCTTCAGTGCTCAACTGGCTGTGCACTTCCAGGCCTTCGCTGATGATCTGCGCTACTGACATTCGCGGGCTGAGGCTGCCGAAGGGGTCCTGGAACACCACCTGCATCTTCTTGCGCCACGGCCGTAGCTGTTTTTGCGTCAGGCCGTCCAGCGCCTGGCCCTGAAAACGGATGCTGCCTTCGGAGTCGAGCAAACGCAGGATCGCCTGGCCGAGTGTGGACTTGCCCGAACCGGATTCACCGACAATGCCCAGGGTCTTGCCGCGTTGAATGTTCAGGCTGATGCCATCGACGGCACGCAGCCAGGTCTTGCGCTGGAACAGGCCGCCACTGACGGGAAACCGCACCTGCAGATCGTTCACCTCCAGTACGTTTTCGCGCTCGTCCCGGGGCAAGGCTTCGCCCTCGGGTTCGGCGTGCAGCAATACGCAGCTATAAGGGTGCTTCGGTTCGGTGAACAGGGTTTCGCACGGCGCTTGCTCGACGATTTCCCCGGCCTTCATCACACACACGCGCTGGGCGATGCTGCGCACCAGGTTCAGGTCGTGGCTGATCAGCAGCAGCGACATGCCCAGCCGTTGTTGCAGGGACTTGAGCAGCAGCAGGATCTTGCGCTGCACCGTCACATCCAGCGCGGTGGTCGGTTCGTCGGCAATCAGCAGTTCCGGTTCGCACGCCAGGGCCATGGCAATCATCACCCGCTGGCGCTGCCCGCCGGACAATTGATGGGGATAGGCCTTGAGGCGCTCCTCGGGTTTCTGGATGCCCACCAGGTGCAACAGTTCGAGGATCCGCGCCTGCGCCGCTTTGCCCGCGAGGCCTTTGTGCACCAGCAAGGTTTCGCCGATCTGTTTTTCGATGCTGTGCAGCGGGTTCAGGGACGTCATCGGTTCCTGGAAGATCATCGCAATGCGATTGCCGCGCAGTTGTCGCAACTTGCCGGCATCGGCACCCACCAGTTCCTGGCCGCGATAGCGGATGCTGCCCGTTGTCCGGGTATCGGTTTGCGGCAGCAGTTGCAGGATCGAATGCGCCGTCACCGACTTGCCCGATCCCGATTCGCCCACCAGCGCCAGGCATTCGCCGGGGCGGATGTCCAGACACAGATTGCGCACCACGGTCTGGCCGCTGAAGGCCACGCTGAGGTCACGGATTTCGATCAGGTTGGTCATTGCAGCCGTCCGCTCAAGATCTCGGATCGAAGGCGTCTCGCAACGCCTCGCCGATAAACACCAGTAAGGAAAGAATCAGCGCCAGGGTGAAGAACGCCGTCAGGCCCAGCCACGGCGCCTGCAGGTTCTGCTTGCCCTGACCGATCAGTTCACCCAGGGAAGCGCTGCCTGCCGGCATGCCGAAGCCGAGGAAGTCCAGTGCCGTCAGGGTGGAAATCGCCCCGGTGAGAATGAACGGCAGGTAGCTCAAGGTCGCGTTCATGGCATTGGGCAGAATGTGCCGGACGATGACTTTGCGATCGGTCAGGCCCAGCGCGCGCGCGGCCTTGACGTATTCCAGGTTGCGCCCGCGCAGGAACTCGGCGCGCACCACGTCCACCAGGGCCAGCCATGAAAACAGTGCCATGATTCCCAGCAGCCACCAGAAATTCGGCTCGACGAAACCCGACAGGATGATCAGCAGGTACAGCACCGGCAACCCGGACCACACCTCCAGCAGGCGCTGGCCGAGCAAATCCACCCAGCCCCCGTAATAGCCTTGCAGGGCCCCGGCCGCGATGCCGATCAGCGCGCTGACAAACGTCAACATCAAGGCAAACAGGATCGACACCCGGGCACCGAAGATCACCCGGGCCAGAACGTCCCGCGCCTGGTCGTCGGTGCCCAGCCAATTGACGCTGGTGGGCGGACTTGGAGCGGGTTTGTTCAGGTCATAGTTGGGCGTGTCGTCACTGAATGGAATCGGTGGAAAGAGCAACCAGCCACCATCCTTCTTGATCAGCTTCTGCACATAGTCGCTGCGGTAGTCGGCCTGGAACGGCAGTTGCCCGCCGAACTCCTGTTCGGTGTGGCGCTTGAACACCGGGAAGTACCACTGGCCTTGATAACTGACCATCAGCGGTTTGTCGTTAGCGATCAGTTCGCCGCCCAGGGTCATCAGGAACAGGCCGACAAACAGCCAGAGCGACCACCAGCCCCGACGGTTTTTCTTGAAACGCTCGAAGCGTCGGCGCGCCAGCGGTGAAAGCTTGAGCATCAGGCGTTCCTCGCGGCGAAGTCGATACGCGGGTCGACCAGGGTGTAGCAGAGGTCGCCGACCAGTTTTATCAAAAGGCCAAACAGGGTGAAGATGAACAACGAGCCGAACACCACCGGATAGTCCCGGGATACCGCTGCTTCGTAACTCATGCGGCCCAGGCCGTCGAGGGAGAAGATCACTTCGATCAGCAGGGAGCCGGCAAAAAACACACTGATGAACGCCTGGGGAATGCCCGACACCACCAGCAGCATGGCGTTGCGGAACACGTGTCCATAGAGCACCCGTCGTTCACTCAAACCCTTGGCCCGGGCAGTGACCACGTACTGGCGGGTGATTTCATTGAGGAACGAGTTCTTGGTCAGGATGGTCAGCGTGGCGAAACCGCCAATCACCAGCGCGGTGACCGGCAACACCAGATGCCAGAAGTAATCGGCCACTTTGCCCAGGGTCGACAGCGATTCGAAGTTGTCCGAGACCAGTCCGCGAACGGGAAACCAGTTCAGCGAAGTGCCGCCGGCAAACACCACGATCAGGAACATCGCAAACAGGAACGCCGGCATGGCGTAGCCGATGATGATCGCGGTACTGCTCCAAATGTCGAAATGGCTGCCATGGTGCACGGCCTTGCGGATGCCCAGGGGAATCGACACCAGGTAAGTGATCAGCGTCGCCCAGAGTCCGAGGGAAATGGTCACGGGCATTTTCTCGAGGATCAGGTCGGTGACCGTGGCGCCACGGAAGAAACTCTTGCCGAAGTCCAGGCGCGCGTAGCTGGTGAGCATCAGCCAGAGGCGTTCGTGTGCCGGTTTATCGAAGCCGTACTGTTTTTCAATGTCCTTGATCAGCTGCGGATCGAGCCCGCGACTGGCCCGGGACTTGCCACTGATGGATTCGCCGGAGCCGCCGCCAACCGCGGCGCCACCGATGCCCTGCAAGTGTGCGATGGCCTGTTCGACCGGGCCGCCCGGCGCGGCCTGGACGATGACAAAGTTGACCAGAAGTATGATCACCAGCGTCGGGATGATCAGCAGCAGGCGCCGCAGTATGTAAGCCCACATCAGTGCGGCCCTCCGGGTTTGCCACGGCTGATACGCTCGGCCGTCATCTGTTGGTTGGTCAATGGCGTGGTGCTCATCTCCCACCAGCTCTCGATGGCTTCGTCATTGCTCGCTTGCACGTTCGGGATGCCGAAGCGGTTCCACCACACCGTCGAGGTGCCCGGCGGGTAATAGTTGGGAATCCAGTAGTAATTCCATTGCAGCACCCGGTCCAGGGCATGGGCGTAATGCAGCATGTCAGCCTGGGTATTGGCCCGGATCAGCCCGGTGATCAGGGTGTCCACTGCCGGGTTCTTCAACACCATGTAGTTGTTGGAGCCCGGGTCGGTGGCCGCCTCGGAACCGAAGTAATTGAGCAGTTCGTTTCCCGGAGAGGTGGTGACGGGGTAGCCGGTGACGATCATGTCGTAGTCGCGGCTCATCAGGCGATTGACGTACTGGGACGAGTCGATGCGACGGATATTGAGGTCGATGCCGATCTGTTTCAGCGTGCGTTTATAGGGCAGCAGCAGACGGTCCATGCCGTTCTGGCTGACCAGGAAGGTGAAGCTCAATGGCTCGCCGTCGGCATTGACCAGTTGGTCGCCATCGGGTTTCCAGCCGGCCTGTTCGAGCAAGTCCAGGGCCTGCAACTGCTTGTCGCGAATCACGCCGCTGCCATCGGTCTTCGGCGCCTCGAACACCTGGGTGAAGACTTCGTCGGGAATCTGCCCGCGCAGCGGTTCGAGAATCGCCAGCTCCCCGGCATCCGGCAGTTGTCGGGCGGCGAGATCGGTGTTGGAGAAAAAGCTCTGCTGGCGAATGTACATATCACGCATCATCTGCCGGTTGCTCCACTCGAAGTCCCACAGCATCACCAGCGCCTGGCGCACGCGACGGTCCTGGAACATGGGCTTTTGCAGATTGAACACAAAACCCTGGGCTGGCTGCGGTGCCTCGGTAGCGAGGTGGGCTTTTTGCAGGCGACCGTCGCTCAGGGCCGGGCTGTCATAGCCGATGGAATAACCGGTGGCGGAAAATTCCCGGTTGTAATCATAGGCGCCACCGCGCAGGACCTGGCGCGCCACGTCGGTATCGCCAAAGTACTCGATGCTGAAATGATCGAAGTTGTACAGGCCACGGCTGACCGGCAGGTCCTTGCCCCACCAGTCGGGATTGCGCTCGAAGGTGATGCTGCGCCCGGAATCGATCTTGCCGACTTTATAGGGGCCGCTGCCCAACGGCGCTTCATAGCCGCCGCCACTGGCGAAATCGCGAGTCTTCCACCAGTGTTCGGGAAACACCGGCAGGGTCGCGATATCCAGCGGCAGGGTGCGATTTTCGTTGTTCTTGAAATCGAAGCGGATAGTCAGCGCAGATTCCACTTCTACCCCTTTGACGTCGGCGAACTGGGTGCGGTAACGCAGGCTGCCCTGGGTCATCAGCAGGTCGAAGGTATAGCGCACATCTTCGGCGGTAATGGCTTTGCCATCGGCAAAACGCGCCTTGGGATTGAGATAAAAACGCAGTGACAGGCCGTCCTCGGAACGCTCCATCTTCTCTGCCACCAGGCCATACACAGTGTACGGCTCGTCCAGCGAGCGCTGGGCCAGCGGCGAATAGAGCAAGCCGTCAATCTGGGTGACGCCGATGCCTTTGTCGATGTAAGGCAAGACATGGTCGAACTGCCCGATTTCGATCGCCGATCGCCGCATCGTGCCGCCTTTGGGGGCCAGCGGATTGGTGTAGGCGAAATGACTGAAGCCGGCAGGGTATTTTGCCGGTTCGCCGTACACGGTCATTGCCGGTTGCGGTGCCGCATTCACACCTGCGGCACCCGACAGCAGGGCCACGGCCGTGAACAACAAGGTAGGGAAAGCCAGTCGCATTGTCAGCCTTAGAGCCGGGTAGTCGTTAACGACAATTTGTACGCTAGCGGCGCGTCCCTCGCCAGCCGAATTACGCGCGCGAAACACAACGGCCCACCAAAAGGCGGGCCGTTGTGTGAATAGCTCAAGCGTCGATCAGTCCTGACGGCTGGTCACTTCCAGCAGGTGGTAACCGAACTGGGTCTTGACCGGGCCCTGGACCACGTTGAGCGGCGCGCTGAAGACCACGGTGTCGAATTCCTTGACCATCTGGCCTGGACCGAACGAACCCAGATCACCGCCCTGGCGGCTGGAAGGGCAGGTGGAGTTTGCCTTGGCAACGTCGGCGAAATCGGCGCCAGCCTCGATTTGGGCCTTGAGTTCGTTGCACTTGGCTTCCGAGGCAACCAGGATGTGACGGGCAGTGGCTTTGGCCATGGAAAAATACTCCTTTCAATATTCGGTAAAGTGCGGAGCCTACCGGATTCAGTGAGCTATTTCTCCTCAAAGTTCCGTTCCATGCGGGATTCACGGTGGGCAGTCCCTCACAGGCCGGCGGCGTTCAAGCGCTCGGCATGCTGGACATACAGTTCGACCGGGTCGACACCTGTGCGCAACTGGCCCGTCGGTTGGCCAATGGTGTCCAGATGATCCAGCGCATAGTCGGAACGGATAACCGTGCCCAGGTGAGAACTGAAGCGACCGACAAAACCGTCGTTCTGCCCGGCTTCCGTGACGAAATAGCCAGAAAGGGCCCGACAGAAAGCGTTGAGCGGATCGAGCGCATTGAGCCCTTCCTTGGCCACATTCGACTGCAACACGCCGCTCCACGAGTAGTAACGAACACCGTTGACCCGTTCGAGCCCCTTGCCACCCCAGGTGGCGGGCAGCCCTTGCGGGTATTTGTCGTTGAATACGCCTACGCCTTCGGTGGTCAGTGCATTGAGGGCGGCAATGGCGTTCTGCGGCTGGTACTGGTTGTCGCTCAGGGTCGCGAGGAAGTCGGCGAAGAGGGTCACTACCGTCTCGGCCACATGTTCCGGCAGACGGCCCGGTGTCAATGCCTTGCGCAGGAAATCGGCGAGCTCCGAGCCATGGTTCGGCCCGCTGACGGAAGTCACCGACGCCACACTGTGTGGCGCAATCGCTGCGGCATAGCGTGCGGCCAATGCACCCTGGCTATGGCCGATGAGGTTGACTTTGCGTGCACCGGTTCCTTCCAGTACCCGCTCGACCTGCATGAGCAATTGGTTACCGCGTACTTCGTTGTCATGGATGGCCGACAAGTGGGGAACGAACACCCTTGCTCCGGCGTTCCTCAGCGCCTGCCTGATGTCGTGAAACAGCTCGAACTTGCCGATTCTTTCGAAGCCGAAAAGGCCATGGATCAGCAGTATTGGATAACGAGTGCTTGCATTCCTTTGCATATTCACACCTTTGCACAGAAGTTCGTCGGGACTGCATGGCGCTTCACTCTAAAACACTCGAGGTTGGCGCGATGTATGAAAAGTCCGCCGGAACTTGCGGAAAGCGGAATAGAGCAAGTGAGAATGCTCAAGATTTGCTGAGGCTTTAGTCGGAATCGTTTGACGATTTTTCACGGCATTCAGGTGGCTCTTGATCAAAGACCTACTTCACATGTATCGACTTTCCGAGCGAGGTTGAGTGAGAGGCCGACATCACGGCGGGTAGTCGTGAGGTTAAATAGATGTCATCCAAAGCCGGCCACCCGTTCGGTGTTTATTCCAAGGAATGGAGCGAATGAATGACTGTTTATGAACCCGACACCTTGAATCTCGTACTGCAACCCTTGCCACCGCCCGTACTGGAGCAGGCGGAAAACGGCGTTCTGAACCCCTCTGACCGAAAAGCCGTCATCAGGGTCCGCCCTTATCCAGGCATGACCTGCGGCGACAAATTGCTATTGAATTGGGCGGGTCTGGATGCCGATGGCCTCGCCTGCAATCATCAGGTGACGCGTTTTGTCAGTGACGACCGGGTCGGCGAGGACATGATCTTTGCCGTGGGTAGCGCTTATATCGAGGCACTCGACGGTGGCTCACTCGAAATCAGCTACTCGCTCTTGAGCAGTCGCTTTACCGGGCTCGTGCATTCCCATCGTTTACAGCTGTGTGTGGGGGATGTGCAGTCAGACCTGTTACCCGCGACGGTGAACGACGCGGTGGGTAGAACGCTTGATCCGGATCGGGTCAAGGAAGGGGCGATTGTGACAATCAAACCCTATGCGCGCATGACGGCGGGCGACTGGGTGTTGCTGACCTGGGCTGGCGTTTCGCTCGAAGCAAGTTTCAGTGATGCACTCAAGGTCGAGTCCTTTGCTGTGGGGGGCGAACTGTCGTTTTGGGTCAGTCCGGAGTGCGTAGCGCTCAATCTGGGTTCCTCGGTTTCCGTCGATTATTGCGTCAAGCAAGCAGGGCATGGTCCTCGTTACTCTGAAGCAGCGACACTGATGATTGGCAAGATGGAGCGGGGACCACTGCCAGCACCCATTGTGCTGGAAGCCGACGAAGGTTGGGTGGATCTGCTTGATGCGCAGGATGGCGTGACGGTCGTCATCGAAAACCCCAGGGCTGAAAAAGGGGAGCTGGTTTGCCTGAGATGCGACGGGGAGAAATTCAATCACTGTGACGAGCGCGAAATCACCAGAGACACCGCCGGCGAGCCGTTGATATTCATCGTTCCCTACCGGTTCTGGAGGGAGCATCGAGACTCTGCGATCCGTGTAACCTGTTCGGTCGAGCGCCTTGATGGCATCTCTCAGCAATCCGGGGTGACACGGGTTCAGGTGCAATCCCTGATGGGGCATTGATCGCCATTTGCCCTCCAGTCTTCACATGAAGGCCGGAGGGCGGACAGATGATGCCGGTTATTGGGCGTTGTCGTGCACTCGCAGCCGATCTGCCGCTTCAAGCAACAGTTGTTCTGTCCCGGCCCAACCAAGGCAGCCATCGGTCACTGACACACCGTATTGCAATGACGAACTCAACGGCTGACAGCCCTCGAACAAATGGCTCTCGATCATCATGCCGATCAGCGAACGATCACCTTGCAGACGCTGTTCAAGTACATCGTTGAACACGGCCGGCTGGCGCAATGGGTCTTTGCCGCTGTTGGCGTGACTGCAGTCGACCATGATCCGGGCCGGAATCCTGAGCCTGGTCAAGTCACTGTTCACCCGGGCGACGCTGGTGCTGTCGTAGTTCGGCCCGCGATGGCCGCCGCGCAATACCAGGTGAGTGTCCGCATTGCCCGGGGTTTGAATGATCGCGGGATGGCCCTGGCTGTCGACACCGAAATGGCGATGCGGATGGGCGGCGGAACGCATGGCGTCGCTGGCGACAGCGACACCGCCGTCAGTCCCGTTCTTGAACCCGACAGGCATGCCCAGGCCGCTGGCCATTTCCCGATGGATCTGCGACTCCGTGGTTCGGGCGCCAATCGCCACCCAGCTCAACAGGTCGTCGAAGTAGCCGGCGGCCATCGGTTGCAGCAGTTCAGTGGCGACGGGCAAACCCAGGCGGAGCATTTCACGCATCAGCTCGCGGGACAGCGTCAGGCCGGCGGCCATGTCATCGCTGCCATCCAGGTGCGGATCGTAGGCCAGGCCTTTCCAGCCAACCGTGGTACGGGGTTTCTCGACGTAGGCGCGCATCACCAGGAGCATTTCGTCGTTGACTTCGGTGGCGAGGCGGGCAAGGTTGCCGGCGTATTCGAGGGCTGATTCCGGATCGTGGATCGAGCATGGGCCTACGATGACCAGCAGACGGGAGTCTTCACCGTTGAGGATCGCGCGAACCGCCTGACGGTGGGTGGCTACTTGCCGGGTCAGGAGGTTGCCGAGGGGCAATTGCTGTTTGAGTTGCAATGAGCTGGGCAGGCGCAGGGTCAGCGCTTCATTGGCAGGGCTCAAGGTGGACAGCGGCAGTGCGGAGACGGACGAGTTCATATTCAAGGCTTCCTGGGCTGGTGGCGGGTTCGTGCCCGCGCGCTCGGCCCTACTGGGGTGTTCGACAATTGGCCAGACTGGCTGTGTGTGTGTGCTTGCCACCAGTGGGTGACCGATCGGAGGCGGCAGGCTGTCCCGAGCGGAGGGTGGTAAATCGCCAGGCGGTAAAACTGTCGTAACGGTAATAAGTGGCGTAGTTCATGTTGTGAATCCTCTAAATGTCTGGTGTGTCGCTAAAAGGGTTGGGGCTGAAAAAACAAAACCCCCGGTCGGGAGGCCGACCGGGGGTTGAGAATTCTCTGGTGGCGACCCGTTTAAAGTGGGCGCCGTGTGGGTATCAGGCGCGCCAGTGGCTAAACCAATACCCAAAATAAAAGCTGACCGGAGCACAACCGTCGTTCACCCGGGCAGCCGCAACCGAGCGCAAGGCGCTGGCGGTACGAAGCTGTGAGAGGGTGTTGAACATGGTCTGTCTCCGATGGATGGGCCGAGCTTACTAGAGGCCGGTGCGCAGATTCAATCAGAAAATGCTATTGGCCGGCGACAGGGTTGTCTATCGCTTGAGTGGCCTGAGGGTTGTGACAAACTCTGCGTCTGTTCCAAAACACATCGACACAAGGACGCTTCATGTTACCGCTGACCATCGCCGCAGCCCAATCGATCTCCATCGCCGCAGACCTTGCCGGCAATATCGCCAGGCACCAACGCTTCATCGCGGCAGCCGCGGAGCAGGGCGTGCAGTTGCTGGTGTTCCCTGAGCTGTCGCTGACAGGCTACGAACGCGGGCTCGCTGCCGAGCTGGCCATTGTGCCGGATGCCGTCATCCTGCAACCGCTGCGAGACGTCGCCCGGGCCGTCGGTGTGACGGCGGTTGTCGGTATGCCGATTCGGCTGTCGGATAACTCGCCGGTCCTGATCGGTGCACTGGTGCTGGGGGCCGATGGTTCGCTGGGGGTCTACAGCAAGCAACATCTGCATCCCGGGGAAGAAGTGGCGTTTGCACCGGGCGCCGGGGGTGAGCCCCTGACCATCGGGACAGACACGATTGCACTGGCGGTCTGCGCCGACTTTTCCCACGCCAGCCATGCCGCTGCTGCGGCGTGCCAGGGTGCAGATGTCTACGCCGCAGGCGTGCTGATCACGGAAAACGGCTACGTCGCGGATACCGCGTTGCTGCAAGGCTATGCCGCGAAGCACGCCATGGTGGTGTTGATGGCCAATCATGGTGGCGCGACAGGTGGCTGGGCGTCGGCAGGACGCAGCGCGATCTGGGCGTCGGACGGTTTGTTGATTGCGGCCGCCAGCGGTACCGGCAGCCAGATGGTAGTGGCCCGGCGCAACAGCGCGGGCTGGAGCGGTGAAGTCGTCGCCGTGGAGCCGGCGTGATGGATTGCGCATGGCGTGCCGTCACGCCAGAGGACCTGGCCTTCGCCCGCCATCTGACCTGTAAAAACATGCTGCGCTACTACATTCGGCACGACCTGATGTGGCAGGACGAAGCTTTTGACGTGGCCTGGGCAGGGCGGGACAACCGCTTGCTGACAAGCGGCGATCAGATGCTGGGTTATGTGAGCTTGAGCCGTGATGCCAGGGCGTTGTACATCCGCGAACTGCAAGTCGTCGAAGCGTTTCGCGGGCTGGGCGTTGGTTCCTGGGCAATCGATCGGGTGCTGTCAGTCGCGGACCAGGAGCGGCGACCGGCGTTACGCTTGACGGTTTTTGAAAATAACCCGGCGCGGGCGTTGTACGAGCGCAAAGGATTCAAAGTGGTGGGTCAGGATGAATGTTTCCTGAGAATGCAGTTTGATATCAATCCATGACATTGTCGCAACGCGTTTGCGACTGGCCTTTCAAGATGAATTGAAACTTTTAATCTGATGCTTTCCGCTAGGTCTGCCAGATGCTTTTTGCTAAGGTGTCTGGCAACCCAATAAGACCATATCGCGAGGTGTCTGCTTGATTAGGGTGCTAGTAGTCGATGACCATGATCTCGTTCGTACAGGCATTACACGAATGCTGGCTGACATCGATGGCCTGCAAGTAGTCGGCCAGGCCGAGTCGGGTGAAGAATCCCTGCTCAAGGCGCGTGAGCTGAAACCCGATGTGGTGTTGATGGACGTCAAGATGCCGGGTATCGGCGGTCTTGAGGCCACTCGCAAATTATTGCGCAGTCATCCGGATATCAAGGTCGTTGCGGTGACCGTGTGTGAAGAGGACCCGTTTCCTACGCGGCTGTTGCAAGCCGGGGCGGCAGGGTACCTGACCAAGGGGGCAGGTTTGCCGGAAATGGTCCAGGCCATCCGCCTGGTGTTTGCCGGGCAACGCTACATCAGCCCGCAAATTGCCCAACAACTGGCGATCAAATCCTTCCAGCCCACCAACGACTCGCCTTTCGATGCCCTGTCCGAGCGGGAAATCCAGATCGCGCTGATGATCGTCGGCTGCCAGAAAGTACAGATCATTTCCGACAAATTGTGCCTGTCCCCGAAAACCGTGAACACCTACCGTTACCGCATCTTCGAAAAGCTTTCGATCAGCAGTGATGTCGAGTTGACGCTGTTGGCGGTGCGTCATGGCATGGTCGACGCCAGCCTCTGAAAATGACCGAAACCTTTGATCCTAGCGCCTTTCTGTCCACCGTCAGCGGCCGCCCCGGCGTGTACCGCATGTTCGACAGCGAAGCGCGGTTGCTTTACGTCGGCAAGGCGAAAAACCTCAAGAATCGCCTGTCGAGTTACTTTCGCAAGACCGGGCTTGCCCCCAAGACCGCCGCACTGGTCGCGCGTATCGCCCAGGTCGAAACGACGATCACCGCCAACGAAACCGAAGCCTTGCTGCTCGAGCAGACGCTGATCAAGGAATGGCGTCCGCCCTATAACATCCTGCTGCGCGACGACAAATCCTACCCCTATGTCTATCTCTCCGACGGAGAGTTTCCGCGCCTGAGCATTCATCGGGGAGCGAAAAAGGCCAAGGGCAAGTATTTCGGTCCTTACCCCAGCGCCGGCGCGATCCGCGAAAGCCTGAGCCTGCTGCAAAAGACGTTTTTCGTTCGCCAATGCGAAGACAGCTATTACAAGAACCGCACCCGTCCTTGCCTGCAATACCAGATCAAACGCTGCAAGGCGCCCTGCGTCGGGCTGGTGGAGCCCCAGGTGTACGCCGAAGATGTGCGCCACTCGGTGATGTTTCTTGAGGGGCGCAGCAACGCGCTGACTGACGAGTTGTCTGCCGGGATGGAAGAGGCAGCGATCAATCTGGAGTTCGAGCGAGCGGCCGAGCTGCGGGACCAGATTGCGTTGCTGCGCCGGGTCCAGGACCAACAGAGCATGGAAGGCGGGACCGGGGACGTCGATGTGATCGCCGCGTTCGTCAACCCAGGCGGTGCCTGTGTGCACTTGATCAGCGTGCGGGGCGGGCGGGTGTTGGGCAGCAAGAACTTCTTCCCGCAAGTCGGTATTGAAGAAGACGTTTCCGAAGTCATGGCCGCGTTTCTCGGCCAATACTTCATCAGCAGCCCTGAACGCGACTTGCCCAGCGAGTTGATCGTCAATGTGGTCCACGAGGACTTTCCAACACTGATCGCGGCCATCGACGAGTTGCGCGGTCGTGAACTGACCATCAGCCATCGCGTGCGTGGTACGCGAGCGCGCTGGCAGCAATTGGCGGTGACCAATGCCGAGCAGGCGCTGAGTGCGCGCCTGGCGAATCGTCAGCACATTACGGCGCGCTTCGATGCGCTGGCCGAGGTGCTGAAGCTGGATGAGCCTCCACAACGCCTGGAGTGCTACGACATCAGTCACTCCAGTGGCGAGGCGACAGTGGCGTCCTGCGTGGTCTTCGGCCCCGAAGGCCCGATCAAGTCCGATTACCGCCGGTACAACATCGAGGGCGTTACGGCCGGCGATGATTACGCGGCGATGCACCAGGCGTTGACCCGGCGCTTCAGCAAACTGAAGGACGGGGAGGGCAAGCTGCCGGATATCCTGCTGGTGGATGGTGGTAAAGGCCAGTTGTCCATGGCCCGTGACGTGCTCGATGAACTGGCCGTACCTGATCTGATCCTGCTCGGCGTGGCAAAAGGCGCGACGCGCAAGGCCGGTTTCGAAACTCTGTACCTGAACGACGCCGCGCATGAGTTCACCTTGCGCGGTGATTCTCCCGCGCTGCATCTGATCCAGCAGATTCGCGACGAAGCCCACCGATTTGCCATTACCGGGCACCGCGCCCGGCGTGGAAAAACCCGTCGGACGTCTACACTGGAAGGCGTCGCTGGCGTCGGTCCAACACGTCGGCGGGATTTGTTGAAACATTTTGGTGGATTGCAGGAGCTGTCTCGTGCAAGCATCGAAGAAATTGCCAAAGCCCCCGGGATCAGTAAAAAGCTCGCAGAGTTGATTTATGCAAATCTGCACAGCGAGTAGAATGCCCCCTCACCTCGTAGCCAGTTGTGCCGATGAATATCCCTAATCTGATTACCGTTCTACGCGTTCTGCTCATTCCGATCTTCATTTTGCTGTTCTACCTGCCTTACCACTGGAGCTTCCTGGCTTCCGCCTCGGTCTTCGCCTTTGCAGCAGCCACCGACTGGCTGGACGGGTACCTGGCCCGCCGCCTGGAACAAAGCACACCGTTCGGGGCTTTTCTCGACCCGGTTGCCGACAAGCTGATGGTCGCGGTTGCGCTGGTACTGTTGGTGCAGGAACACGGAAACCTGTGGCTCACGCTGCCGGCTGCCGTGATCATCGGTCGCGAGATTGTCGTCTCGGCATTGCGCGAGTGGATGGCCGAACTGGGCGCACGTGCCCACGTCGCCGTATCGAACCTTGGCAAATGGAAAACCGCCGCGCAAATGCTCGCGCTGGTGATCCTGCTGGCCAATCCCAAGGATTTCAGTTTCTGGGTCTTGCTGGGCTACACCTTGCTGATGGTGTCGGCCGGCCTGACTTTGTGGTCGATGGTCCAGTACTTGCGGGCTGCCTGGCCACATCTGAAGACCGACGTTGAAAAGAAATAAAACTTTTTTGAATCAAAGGGTTGACGGGGCTTCTGGATTCTATAGAATGCGCCACACCAAGACGCGGGAATAGCTCAGTTGGTAGAGCACGACCTTGCCAAGGTCGGGGTCGCGAGTTCGAGTCTCGTTTCCCGCTCCAAGTTTGTACGCATTTGATGTCGCGCTACTAGATATCAAATGTTTTGAGGCCGAGTAGCAAAATGGTTATGCAGCGGATTGCAAATCCGCCTACGCCGGTTCGATTCCGACCTCGGCCTCCACTCATAAACAAGCTCCGTAGATCTATGATTTACGGAGCTTTTTTATTTGCAGCTACCTGCAAAATTTAGTCTTGAAAAGGGTATTTGCGAACTTGCTTCACCGGGGCGGGATGTATATATTTCCACCTCTGCTGCACAGGCGTCAGAACTGCCAGATCGTTATTTGGCAAAACCTGGACGCTTCACCGCGCTACCGCCCGAATGGCGAAACTGGTAGACGCATGGGACTTAAAATCCCCCGCTCGTAAGGGCGTGCCGGTTCGATTCCGGCTTCGGGCACCATGAATATCAAGGGTTTGCGTGAGATACCTCATGCAGGCCCTTAGTTTTTTCCGCCATCAAAAAATCTTTTCCGCAATTCGCTACTGCCCGGGCTGCATATGCTCTGCAGAGAAGCGTAATTTTCGACAGGCTGCCTGAAACGGGCTTTACTAAAAAAAGTCGTGCGGATTATCGAGGGCTGTTTGTTCTCGGCAGCCGGTACTGGCTGGATGCCGGGTCCACATCTACACCCGTCGAGTTTGAGGACCAGCCCATGTCCCGGTTCCTCTGCGCCATGTTTTTCGCGTTGCTGCTAGTCGGTTGCGCCACCACGCGCATGCCCCACGACTTCAGCGAGGCGATCCCCGCCAGCGAATCGGCTTTCGGGCGTTCGATCCAGACTCAGGCTGCCGCGCATGAGGGGCGCTCGGGTTTTCGCTTGCTGCCCAACAGCAGTGAAGCATTCCGGGCGCGTGCCGAGCTGATCCGCAATGCGCAGAAATCCGTCGATCTGCAGTACTACATCGTGCATAACGGTCTCAGCACCCGGGCACTGGTTAATGAAATGCTGCTGGCTGCCGATCGCGGCGTACGGATACGTATGCTGCTCGATGACACGGCCACCGACGGCCAGGAAGAAGTCATCGCTACCCTGGCGGTGCACCCGAACATCCATATCCGCGTCTTCAACCCTTTGCATCTGGGCCGCAGCACCATGGTCACTCGAACCATGGGTCGTTTGCTTGATCTTTCCCAACAACACCGACGCATGCACAACAAACTGTGGCTGGCTGACAACAGCGCAGCCATCGTCGGCGGACGCAACCTGGGGGATGAATATTTCGACGCCAAGCCCGATCTCAACTTCACCGACATGGACCTGCTATGCATCGGCCCGGTCGCCGAGCAGTTGGGACACAGCTTCGATCAGTACTGGAACAGCGCCTTGAGCCAGTCGATCAGTGACTTCCAGATCAACAAGCCAACTACACAAGACTTGCTCGAAAGCCGCCAACGTCTGGAGCAATCGCTCCAGTCCTCACGTACCGAGCACAGGGCGTTGTACGACCATCTCATGACCTACCAGACTCGACCGCAATTCGAGACCTGGCGCAAGCAGCTGATCTGGGCCCATAACACGGCGATGTGGGACGCTCCGAGCAAGGTCCTGGCTGACGGCGAACCGGCACGCGCGTTATTGATGGCCACACAACTGCGGCCTGAACTCGATGGCGTCAGCCACGAGCTGATCATGATGTCGGCCTACTTCGTCCCGCAAAAGTCGGGCATGGACTATCTCCTGGGGCGTGCAGATGCCGGCGTTGATGTGCGCCTGCTGACCAACTCACTGGAAGCCACCGATGTGCCGGCGGTGCATGGCGGCTATGCACCGTATCGCAAGACGCTGCTCGAACATGGCGTGAAACTCTATGAGCTGCGGCGTCAGCCGGAAGATACCGGCCGCAGTTCTTCGTTTGGACTCAGTGGTGGCTCGGACTCCAGCCTGCACACCAAGGCCATGATCCTGGACAGGCAGAAAGTGTTCATCGGTTCGTTCAATTTCGACCCGCGTTCACTGTTCTGGAACACTGAAGTCGGGGTGCTGGTCGACAGTCCCGAACTGGCCGGCTACGTGCGCCAGGCGGCGCTTGAGGGTATGGCGCCGGCCATGAGTTACCAGGCCCGACTGGAAAACGGCGAAGTCGTCTGGCTCACCGAGGACGACGGCCGCCAACATACCTTGCGCAAGGAACCCGGCGGCAAATGGCGCAGCTTCAAAGCCTGGCTCAGCGATAAGGTCGGTCTGGAGAAGATGCTCTGAATCGAAACCCAGGGGCCCCCTCTGGTCTCGTCGTGCAACAGGGATTTACAAAGAACCCTTTCGATAAGGGTGACGCGATCAAGCTGGAAGTCTTCTGACGTTTTTGCCTGCAATTGCCTGACTCAGGCGCCTTGCAGGAGCCGGCTTGCCAGCGATGGTCGTTAGCGATTACGCGTGTGAACTGGATAAACGCGGCGCACTGGAGTCCATCGCCAGCAGGCTGGCTCCTGTAGGAGCTGGCTTGCCAGCGATGGTCGTGAACGATAACGCGGGTGAACTGGATGAACGCGGCGCATTCGAGCCCATCGCCAGCAAGCCGGCTCCTACAGTTTTAGCGTGGGCACGGTCCCTTGTGGGAGCTGGCTTGCCAGCGATGGTCGTTAACGATAACGCGTGTGAGCTGGATGAGCGCGGCGCACTTGGGTCCATCGCCAGCAGGCTGGCTCCTACAGTAGTTACCCGGGATTGTGCGAAGAACTTTATTTTTGAGCGTGATGAATGACACAACGAAATATTTTGCTGTTGGCTTTGTTGTTCATGTTTTTGACAGGTTGCACGACTACGCCACCCAAGGATCAGGACAATCTCTGCAGTATTTACCGTGAGTATCCCGACTGGTACGAGGACTCGCTGGAAATGCAGAGTGAGTATGGGACGCCTCTGCATGTGGCCATGGCGATCATGAAGCAGGAAAGCAGCTACGTGGCGGACGCATTGCCGCCGCGTGACTACCTGCTCTGGGTGATCCCCTGGGGGCGAGTCAGTTCGGCCTATGGTTATGCGCAGGCTCAGGACCCGGTGTGGGGTGAGTACAAGGACAGTACTGGCAACGGCGGTTCACGTGACAGTTTCGACGACGCGATCATGTTTATCGGCTGGTACACCACGGGCACGCAACGTCAGCTCGGAATCTCCAAATGGGACACCTACAATCAGTACCTGGCTTATCACGAGGGGCGTGGGGGCTTTAGCCGCAATTCCTATCGCAGTAAACCGTGGTTGATGCAGGTTGCCCAGAAAGTGCAAAAGCAATCGGAGATTTATAACGCCCAACTCAAGCAGTGTCGCCAGGCGCTGGAAGATGATCGCAGTGGGTGGTTCTAGCGCGGCAGAGACTCCGCTAGCGGGCGTTATGCGGGATCAAGGGTCTGCCTTGCGACGATCGCTGCCGGTCGGGTTGCCGGTGTTGATCAGCCTTCTTTCCTGCAGCACGTTTTCCAACGCCTGGCGGTCTGACGGGGTCATTTCATGCTCTCGTTCCTTGAGTTCCAGCAGGATCGGGGTGGACCACTGGCGGTAGGTTTGTTCGGCATTACGATTGAGTGACATGCGTTTTCTCCTTGATCAGGCTCCTGCCAATAAAGGCGCCGCAGTTCGATACGCAAGAGACCCTAGCCGACGAACCCTGTTCTCGCCAATGCGTTACATCCTACGCCCATTTTCCCAGATGCCCGCAGCCGCGGTGCGCTGCACGTAGTCGCTGAAGTCGCGCGCCGGTCGTCCCAGTGCCCGCTGCACGCCATCGGTCACAGGTGTGTTGCGGCCGTCGAGCACGGTAGTGAAGAGGTACAGCACCAGATCGATCAACGCCGGGGGAAGTTGTTCCTGTTCCATTGCCTGTCGATAGGCGTGCGCCGGTACGGCCACGAATTCGATGTTGCGATGGGTGGCACGGGCAATCTCGGTCACGGCGTCGGCAAAGGTCAGCGCCCGAGGACCGGTCAATTCATAGAGCTGGTGTGTGTGCCCGGGTTGGGTCAATGCGGCGACGGCACACTCGGCGATGTCGTCTGCATCGACAAAGGGTTCGGCGACCTGACCGACGGGGAGTGCGAGTTCACCTTGCACAATGGGTTCAAGAAAGTGCGCCTCGCTGAAGTTCTGGCAAAACCAGCTGGCCCGCAGAATCGTCCAGTCAATCCCGCTGTCCTGTACGACACGTTCGGCCTGTTGCGCTTCGACTTCACCGCGCCCGGATAACAAAACCAGTTTGCGCACTCCGCTTTTCACCGCCAGGTCGGTGAAAGCCTGGATGGTTTCAACGGCGCCTGGAACGGCGAGATCGGGCTGGAAGGAAATGTAGGCCGCATGAACACCATCGATTACCGCGTCCCAGGTCAATCGATCTTCCCAGTCGAAAGGCGGATTCGCATCGCGGGAGCCCTGGCGAACGGGCAGGCCGGCCGCTTCGAGTCGTTGAGTGATTCGCCGTCCGGTTTTGCCGGTGGCGCCGAGGACCAGCAGGGTTTGCTGAGCGGTGTTCATCGCGTTCATCTCCATCGGTTAATGTGAGCAGTGCTCACGTTTAAAAGATGATAGATCCTCATGTTTGTGCGTCAACCCTTCGGATCGAATTGCCCGACGTGTGGGCACCTGTTGTTTGGCATGGGGATGGGCGATGCTAAGGTGAGTACATGTCACGTTATTGATCGGGAAATTCACTCGTGCGCAAAAAGACCCCTGAAGCCCAGGAACAGCCTGCTGCAGAAGCTGTTCGGCGTCATCCCACGCAACAGCGCAGTCGCGAGCGTCAGGAGCGTATTCTGACCGTGGCGACTCAATTGATTGCGGACAAGGGCAGCGATCAGCTCAAGATGAGTGAAATCGCCGAGCGCGCCGAGATCTCGATCGGTTCCCTTTATCAGTATTTTCCCGACAAGAGCGCCGTCATCCGAACGCTCGCCGAACGCTACAACGCTGAGAGCCGTCGTTGCATCGAACAGGCAATGGAGGTTGTCGAGGATGCCCAGGGTTTGCAGGCCGCCTATTCGCAGTTGCTCGACCTGTATTACGAGATCGTGATGGCGACACCGGTGATGCGTGACATCTGGTCCGGCATGCAGGCCGACAAGCAGTTGTTGCAGCTGGAGCTGGAGGAGAGCCGGGTGGCCGGAGCACTCCTGGCCCAGGCCATGCTTCGTGTATATCCGCAAAGCGATGAGCTGAAGGTCCGGCAATCCGCGTTTTTGATCTGGCACCTGGGCGAGGCGACCATGCGGTTGGCGGTCACTTGTATGCCAGAGGAAGGGCGCGCGCTGGTCGAGGCGTTCAAGCGCATGTCCCTGCGCGAGGTCATGGAGCCAGCGTGCAGGGACATCTGATCACAGTAAACGCTGTCTAAACGAAAGGTTGGCCGGCAAATCCCCGTGGCAGTCGTTGCAGGCCGGGCATCGCGGTCAGTCGTTCGATCCAGGCTGAACGCCAGTTATCGGCGGTGTGCACGGCTTTGGCTTTGCGTGCTGCGCGGCGGGCAGCGTTGCGTTCAGTCTTGCGGGCTTCTTTGTAGGCGTCGGTGTTTCGGCAGCTTCTGCATTTCACCCGATTGAGTTCGCGGGTCGATACCAGGTTGTTGCCGTGGTGACCGCAGGCCAGGTGCCCGCTGACTTTGAAATGAGTGACCATTGGAACGTCTCCTTGGTGACGTGTGATCGGTTGACCCCACGTGAGCAGTGACGTTCGATTGGTTTTGCGCAACAAAAAATCCCGGCACGAGGTCGGGTTGCAAGAGAGGGTGAAAACTCGGCAGGCAGCCAGCTATCCGGAGGCGTCAGTGCCACCGGTCATGCTGCCCGAATCGGGCCTGTCCTCGTACCGCAAGTCCGTGGCGGATCATCTGAACCGAGGCAGAGGCCGGTCGACAGGCTGGAGAGAAGACAGCGTGTGCCGGATCAGCGGCGTGTCCTTCTCGATGTCGTTCAGGCGATCACGGATTCTGAGGGCGGTAGGGTGTCCGCCTTGATGATCGACCCAGTCGGCGATTTCCTTGCAAGCCGCAGCCAGGCGCGCCTGACGGGAGTCCAGCAAGGTGAGCAGGGTGGTGATGGACTCTTTTTCGGACATGGGAGACACCTCCGTTCAAGAAACCTGGTGTGGCAGCAAAAAGCCCGCCGGGAGCGAGCTTTCTGCCGTTGGGGTTGCTGTTCCTTCAGCCATTTCAGTATAGACCCGTTAAAAAATGGTGACAGGCCCTCAACCTTGTCGGGCTGTCACTTGTGATTTGGCGTTCAACTGCCGGCAAACACGCTGAGCGTCTTCTTCTTTGTCGTAGCCATCTCCGATAAAGCCTTGGGTGCGGGTATCGGCGATGCGATACCAGACCGCGGCATCCGGAGGCAGATGATCATTTTCACCCGCACGACGGCCATGAATGATGATCTTGTTGCAACGCTTCACGACGAAAATGTCTTCCATGGCGTCTCCGCAGCGGATTCGTGTTCAGTTCAACTATAGAAGTCATTGGTGATCGTGCAAAAAATAGGCAGGTCAATTCGTCGGTTCAGGCGCGGCGGGCATTCTCTCAAGGAAGATCGCCAGCCCGACCTCTTCGGCCGATAGCCCCTTGCGCGCTCTGGTCCTTGGCAGTTGCGCCAGATCACCGAGAAGAAAACCGTCCAGCACCGCCGGGTGGATATAGCATTTGCGGCACACCGCCGGGGTATTGCCGAGCTGTCTGGCAACGTTCTTGACCATTTCCACCAGGTGCCGCCTGGCATCCGTTTCAGGCTCCCACTGCAGTTTGCGCAAACTCGCCAGGGCCAGGACGCTGCCGGCCCAGGTGCGGTAATCCTTGGCGGTGAAATCGGCGCCGGTGAGCGTTTGCAAATAGCTGTTGATGTCGGATGAACTGACGCTGTGCCGGTCTCCGTTTTCATCCAGATACTGGAACAGGTTCTGCCCGGGAATGTCCTGGCAGCGTTTGATGATCCGCGCCAGTCTCCGGTCTTTCACGGTGATCTGGTGCTCGACGCCACTTTTGCCGCGGAACTGGAACAGGATGGCACTGCCGTTGACCTCAACATGGCGGTTGCGCAAGGTCGTCAGGCCGTAGGAGCGGTTGTCCCGGGCATATTGGCTGTTGCCGATACGGATCAACGTCGTGTCCAGCAGAGTGATGACCGTGGCCATGACTTTGTCGCGACTGAACCCCGGTGCCGCCAATTCGGCTTCCAGTCGTTGACGCAGTTTCGGCAAGGCCAGGCCGAACTCACGCAGGCGCAAGTACTTGTCGGCGTCGCGCACCTCTCGCCAGCGCGGATGATAACGGTATTGTTTGCGACCCCGGGCATCCCGGCCGGTGGCCTGCAGGTGCCCGCATGGATCGGCGCAGATCCACACCTCGGTATAGGCCGGTGGCACCGCGAGTGCATTGAGGCGTTTGATTGCTTCCGGGTCGGTGATGCGCTGGCCCGCCGGGTCGAAATAGGCGAATTTGCCGCGCAGTTTCCTGCGGGTGATGCCCGGCTGGGTGTCATCGACATAATGCAGGTCAGGTGGCAGTTCATCGGGCATGACAGGCGTCCTGGGCGAGGAATCACGGGGCGTTACAGCCATGGACCGCGCCCCGCTGCAGTCGTGCCGACGGATTTACGCCAGCACTGCGACCGCTTTGATTTGTGCCCAGAGTTGCTGGCCAGGGTGGATGTTCAGGTGATCGCGGGAATAACGCGTGATCCGCGCCAGCAGCGGCGTACCGGCGGCGTCCAGGCGAATCAGCACATGGGCGGCGTTGTCGGCGTTCATTTCACTGACCACGGTGACCGGCAGGCGATTGAGAATGCTGCTTTGCCCGGCACTGTGCAGGTTCAGGCTGACATCCCGCGCCTGGACCTTGCAGCGCAGTGCCTGGCCTGTATCCATGGGCGTATGCGGCACACGAATGTTGAGGCTGGTGCCGGGCAATTGCAGGCTCAGCAATTGGTAGTCGGCGTCATAGGCGCTGACGCGGCCTTCGATCACCACACCGGCGTCGTCCCCCATGGCCAGAGGCAAGTCGAGGCGCGCTAGGGTCTGGCCGATCGGACCGCTGGCCAGTGCCTTGCCGTTGCTGAGCAACACGATATGGTCGGCCAGCCGCGCGACTTCATCCTGGGAGTGGCTGACGTACAGCACCGGAATGTCGAGCTCGTCGTGCAGCCGTTGCAAGTAGGGCAGGATTTCACTTTTGCGTTGGGCATCCAGCGCAGCCAGTGGCTCGTCCATCAACAACAGTTTCGGGCTGGTGAGCAAGGCGCGGGCGATGCCGACGCGCTGTCGCTCGCCGCCCGAAAGGTGTTGCGGGTGCCGGTCCAGCAAATGGCGGATGCCGAGCAATTCGCTGGCGTGGGCCATGTCGACCCGACGCTGCGGCTTCGGGATGCGCTTGAGGCCGAACTCCAGGTTGGCCAGCACCGACAGATGAGGAAACAGGCTGGCTTCCTGGAACACGTAGCCCAGCGCGCGTTTGTGCGGTGCGACGAAAACCTTGTTGTCGCTGTCTTGCCAGACTTCATCGTTGACCTGGATAAAACCCCGATCGGCCCGTTCCAGGCCGGCGATGCAACGCAGGCAAGTGGTCTTGCCCGAACCGGAATGACCGTACAGTGCAGTGACGCCACGACCCGGCAGTTGCAGGTCGACGTCCAGGGCGAAGCCCGGGTAATCCAGTTTCAGGCGCATGTGAATCATCGGTCAGCTCCAGCCCGCTTTGGTTTTTCGGCTGGAATACAGCGCCAGCAAGACGGCAAACGAGAACACCAGCATCGCCCCGGCCAGCCAGTGGGCCTGGGCGTATTCCATGGCTTCGACGTGATCGTAGATCTGCACAGAGACCACGCGGGTCTTCTCGGGAATATTGCCACCGATCATCAGCACCACGCCGAACTCGCCGACGGTGTGGGCGAAACCGAGAATGGCGGCGGTAATGAAACCGGGGCGGGCCAGGGGCAGCGTCACGCTGAAAAAGGTGTCCCAGGGATTGGCCCGCAGCGTCGCGGCCACTTCGAGGGGGCGCGTGCCGATGGCGGAAAAAGCGTTTTGCAGCGGCTGGACGACAAAGGGCATCGAATACAACACCGAGCCGATGACCAGCCCTGCAAAACTGAACGTGAGGGTGCCAAGGCCGAGTGATTGGGTGAACTGGCCAATGAACCCCTGAGGGCCTAGCGCCAGCAACAGATAAAAACCGATCACGGTCGGTGGCAACACCAGGGGCAGGGCGACAATCGCCCCGACCGGACCGCGCAACCAGGAGCGGGTGCGCGAAAGCCATAACGCAATCGGAGTGCCGACAAGCAGCAGGATGACGGTCGTCAGGGACGCCAGTTTCAGGGTCAGCCAGATGGCGGAAAAGTCAGCACTCGATAGCGACATTTTAGATTTCGTAGCCGTAGGACTTGATGACAGCTGCCGCTTTCGGCCCCTTGAGGTAGTCAACCAATGCCTTGGCGGCCGGGTTGTCCTTGCCCTTGTTGAGGATCACGGCGTCCTGCTTGATCGGGTCGTGCAGGCTGGCCGGAACGATCCAGGCCGAACCGCTGGTGATCTTGCCGTCCTTGTAGATCTGCGACAAGGCGACAAAACCCAGCTCGGCGTTGCCGGTGGAGACGAACTGATAGGCCTGGGTGATGTTCTGGCCTTCAACGATCTTGTCCTTGACCTTGTCGGTCAAACCTTCCCTGGCCAGCACCTGGGTCGCTGCCAGGCCATAAGGCGCGGCCTTCGGATTGGCGATGGACAGGTGCTGGTACTCGTTCTTTTTCAGCACGTCGCCCTTGGCATCGACGTAGCCTGCCTTGGCCGACCATAGCGCCAGGGTGCCGACTGCGTAAGTGAAGCGCGAACCCTTGACGGTGTCGCCTTCGGCCTCGAGTTTTTTCGGGGTGCTGTCGTCTGCCGAGAGGAACACTTCGAACGGCGCGCCGTTTTTGATCTGGGTGTAGAACTGGCCGGTGGCACCAAAGGCGGCGACCAGTTTATGCCCGGTATCCTTTTCGAAATCAGCGGCAATAGCCTGGATGGGCGCGGTGAAGTTGGCAGCGACAGCCACCTGGACTTCGTCCGCCTGGGCTGAGCCGCAGGCGAATACGGCGAGCAGGCTCGTGAGGCACGCAGGGGCAAAACGTGAGACGCGAATGGACATGAAACGGCTCCGTTAAAGGCAATTGCAGCAAGGGTAAATCGTTATGTACATAAATATATAGCGAATTGCCTTTTAACGGAATGTATTGCCAAAAAACTGTATACAACTTTGACGAAAGTGAAGCTCAGGGGCGACCCAGCAGCCTCGCTAATCCTTCTTCAGCCAGTTTTCGAGTCAGTGCCTCGGTGGTCAATTCAACGCCGAGAGTAAACGCCTGGCCGGCCCAGAGGTTGCTGAAGTCCGCTTCACCTTTGGCCCGCAACGGCATCAACGCGCCACCGGCCAGGGGGAAGGCCGGGGCCTTGGTGCTCATCGGCCCCAGCTCACGCATCACCCGATTCAGGATGCCCCGGGCCGGGCGACCGGTGAACACGTTGGTAACCGCCGTCTCGCTTTCCTTGGCGGTGCGCAACGCTTTGTGATGGGACGGGCTGACCTTGGCCTCCGGGGTGAACAGGTACGCCGTGCCCACCTGCACCGCCGAAGCGCCCAGCATGAAGGCAGCGGCGACGCCTCGTGCATCAGCGATGCCGCCAGCGGCAATCACCGGCACTTTCACAGCATCGACGACTTGCGGCACCAGGGCGAACGTGCCCACCTGGCTGCTCAGGTCATCGCTGAGGAACATCCCGCGATGACCTCCGGCCTCAA
Organism: Pseudomonas sp. AP3_22 TE3818; assembly: GCF_053628995.1. Lineage (NCBI taxonomy): Bacteria > Pseudomonadati > Pseudomonadota > Gammaproteobacteria > Pseudomonadales > Pseudomonadaceae > Pseudomonas > Pseudomonas sp. AP3_22 TE3818. Next base: position 3,118,993 of record NZ_JBRJHL010000001.1, read on the forward strand.
AACCCATGGCAATGATTGCATCGCAGCCATGCTGCTCCAGCCACACGGCTTCTGCGACGGTGGTGGCCGAGGACAACACTTTCGCACCAGTGGCTTTGACCCGGTCGAGCAGGGATTTTTCCGGCAGGCCAAAGTGAAAGCTCACCACTTCGGGGCGAAATTCTTCGATCACTTGGCAGGCTGCGTCATCGAACGGCGCCCGATTGGACACGGGGGTTGGCGCAGCGAAATCGGCGCCGAGTTCCTGGTAGTAGGGTTGCAGCAGGTTTTTCCAGTCCTGCGCGCGTTGCTCATCAGGGGTTGGAGGCTGATGACAGAAAAAATTGACGTTGATCGGGCGCTGGGTGTGTTGGCGGATGGTTTTCAGCTCTTCGCGCAGTTGATCGATGCTGAGCATCGCCGCTGGCATCGAGCCGAGGCCGCCGGCATTGCAGGCCGCAATCACCATGGACGAGTTCGTGGCACCGGCCATCGGCCCCTGAATGATCGGCAGTTCGATCCCGAGCAGGTCAAGAATGCGGGTATCTGGCCATGGGTTCATGTGCAGTGTTCTCCGACGTTGAAGCAGGGCAGGGACGGTAGAACAGGATTTGTAACGCAACGATTGGCGCAAGGCCAGTCGTCTTTTCAGTTCGCCAGGCTTTCTTCGGCGCCCGACGGGTTGGCTGATTGGCTTAAAGTCGAGTACGACAATCTGTTTCCATGTGCTATTTCAAATGCACCACAACCCGACTGATTTCATTGAGAGGCCGTAATGTTCAAAGGTATTTTGATCGACAAAGACGACAGCGGTTACCGGGCCAGACTGCAAGAGATCCAGGACGATCAGTTACCCGAGGGCGATGTCACGGTGCGTGTCGCCTACAGCACACTGAACTTCAAGGATGGCCTGGCGATCACCGGCAGCAGTCCGGTGGTGCGCAAATTCCCGATGGTGCCGGGCATCGATCTGGCCGGTGTGGTCGAGGTCAGCGGGCATCCGGACTACAAGGTCGGTGACGCAGTCCTGCTCAACGGCTGGGGCGTAGGGGAAGGGCATTGGGGCGGCCTGGCGCAGAAGGCTCGCCTGAACGGTGACTGGCTGATCCCGCTGCCCAAAGCGTTTACCGCTGCCCAGGCGATGGCCATCGGTACGGCGGGCTACACGGCCATGTTGTGCATCCTGGCTTTGGAACATAACGGTGTGACGCCCGGGCAGGGTGAAATCCTGGTGACTGGCGCCAACGGTGGCGTCGGCAGTTTCGCCATCGCGTTACTGAACAGGCTCGGCTACCGGGTGGTCGCGTCCACCGGACGTACCTCGGAGCATGAGTACCTGAAGCAACTGGGCGCCAGCGAAATCATCGATCGTGCCACCTTGTCCGAGCCGGGCAAGCCCTTGGCCAAGGAGCGCTGGGCGGCCGTGATCGATTCGGTCGGCAGTCACACCCTGGCCAATGCGTGCGCCAGCACCAAGGCCAATGGCACCGTTGCGGCCTGCGGTTTGGCACAAGGCATGGACTTTCCGGCGTCCGTTGCACCGTTCATCTTGCGCGGTGTGACCCTGGCCGGCATCAACAGCGTGACCCAGCCCAAAGCCAGACGCGTGGAGGCCTGGAGTCGCCTGGCCAAGGACCTGGACTTCAACCTGTTGCCGTTGATCAGCCACGAAATCGGTTTGAGCGAAGCCATCGAGGCTGCGCCGCGCTTGCTTGCCGGGCAGTTGCGCGGGCGCGTGGTGGTGGATGTGAATCGCTGATTAGCGCGATTCGCGCTCCAGCAGCTGGCGTTTGCGCTCGACACCCCAGCGATAGCCCGAAAGATTGCCATCGCTGCGCACCACGCGATGGCACGGGATCGCCACGGCCAGGTTGTTCGCGCCGCAGGCTTGAGCGACGGCGCGAACGGCTTTTGGTTGACCTATACGTTGGGCGACATCGGCGTAGCTGGCAGTGCTGCCAACGGGGATTTCCCGCAGCGCTTGCCAGACACGCTCCTGAAATGCGGTGCCGCGCACGTCCAATGGCAGGTCCAGGCCAATGGCCGGGGCCTCGATAAAGCCGACGACTCTGGCAATCAATTGCTCGAATTCATGATCGGCACCTATCAGGTTGGCTCGCCGGAACTTGTCTTGCAGGTCACAGACCAGTTGGTGCGGATCATCGCCGAGCAAAATCGCGCAAACCCCGCGTTCACTCTGCGCCACCAGAATCGCCCCCAGCGAACACTGGCCGACAGCAAAACGAATGTCGTTGTTTTGACCGGCCGCGCGGTAGTCCCCGGGCTTCATTCCGAGCAGTTGGTCTGCCGCTTCATAAAACCGGCTGTTGGAGTTGAAGCCAGCGTCATACAGGGCATCGGTCACCGAGCCGCCGTCTGCCAGGCGCTCGCGCACCTTGCGTGAACGATGGGCATCGGCATAGCCCTTGGGCGTCAGGCCGGTCACGCCTTTGAACACGCGATGGAAGTGGAAGCTGCTCAATCCCGCAGCCTCGGCCAGTTCGCCCAGGGTGGGCAGCGTTTCGGCGCTTTCAATCTGGCGGCAGGCAGCGGCCACGGTGGCGGCATGCTGCGCGGCGAGTTCGCTCTGATCCTTTGCCGCGCGCTTGCTCGGACGGTAACCCGCGGCCCGGGCTTGTTCGGCGCTATCGAAGAATTCGACATTCTGTGGCTTGGGCAGGCGCGCAAGACTGCTCGGGTTGCAGTAGATGCCTGTGGTCTTCACGGCATAGACAAACTGCCCGTCAGCCTTGGGATCGCGCGCGACCACGGCGGCCCAGCGCGGATCGTTTTCGGTGGTGATCTTGGTCGATTGGGTTGTCATGGCGTCACGTCCTTTGAGGAGTTGCCTGCACATTAACCATGGGGCAATTCCCACACACTCCGGCGCTTGCGGTCAAATTCGAAGTCTTCATCCGGCGGTGCGGAAGGTGAAGTTGATGCGTTGCTCACCCAGTCTCGGATGAAAGCCGTCGTTGATCGGCAATACGCCGTGATAACGCAGGCGATCCACGCCACCCCAGACCACGATGTCACCATGCAGCAGGGGGATGCGCTGGCTTTTGTCACTGCGTGCAAAGCCGCCGAACAGGAACATCGCCGGCAAGCCCAGCGATACCGAAACGATGGGGGCTGCGTAGGAATGCTCGTCCTTGTCTTGATGCAATGACATTTTTGCCCCGGGGATGTAGCGGTTGATCAGGCAGGAATCAGGCACAAAGTCGCTGAACCCCGCAGCCTGCGCCGCCGCTTGTGCCAGTTGGAAAAACACCTCGGGCATCATTGGCCAGGGCTGACCGGTATGTGGATCATCGCGGGTGTATCGATAACCGCTGCGGTCAGTGGTCCAGCCGAATGTGCCACAACTGCTCAGGGCGACCGACATGGTAAAGCCGCCGGGCGTGACCATCTGCCGAAATGGCGCGGCCAGCAGCACCGCCTCCAGAGCGGGCAGCAAGCGATCCAGCCAGGGTAGGGCGAAGCCTCGCAGCACGTATGATTGTTCGCCGATCTGCTCGCGCCTGGGCTCTTGCTCGGGCTCTGCATCGGCAAACAGATCGAAAGTCAGCGGGTTCATGGGCTCATGTCGCATCGTGAAAGATGATTCCAAGGGTATGCCGTTTGCCGCTGTGCAGGCGACTCACGCCGTGGCGCAGGGTCACGCGGTAGTAACCGCGAGTGCCTTTGACCGGCCGCTGGTTGACGGCAAAGATCAGCCCGTCACCTTTCTTCAGATCGATGACCATCGGCCGTGACTGCATGCGTGGACGTTGTTCGGTCATGACAAATTCGCCGCCGGTGAAGTCTTGATCGGGGTCCGACAGCAGAATCGCCACTTGCAACGGGAAAACGTGCTCACCGTACAGATCCTGATGCAGGCAGTTGTAGTCCTGCGGACCATATTGCAGCAATAAGGGTGTCGGACGGTTCTGACCAGCGGCATGACAGCGCTCGAGGAAGGCGGGATGAGTGTCAGGAAAACGCTGCGGCAAGCCCATTTGTTCATGCCAGCGATTGGCGATGGGCGCCAGGCGCGGGTAGAGCGCGCTGCGCAAACGCGCCACAAGGTCCGGCAACGGGTAGCTGAAATACTTGTACTCGCCGCGGCCGAAGCCGTGACGAGCCATCACCACGTGCGAGCGAAAGGACTCGGTCCGGGGGTACAGGGCGCTGACCTGGTCACAAGCCTTGTGGCTCAGCAGTGAAGGGATGACGGTGTAACCGTCCAGGTCAAGTTGCTGTTCCAGCCGGGGCCAGTCCAGCCGGTCCAGATATTGCTCGCTCATTGCCCGGCCTCTTGTGGTTGAGGTGGCCAGTCTGGAAGACTTGAATGCAGCAGGCACTCCGGCGCTTGCGGTCGAACTGCGAACGGGAGCCGACGTCCATTGTCGCTCCGGATCGTATTACAGCGCTTTGCTGACGCTGATCTCGCTGATGACGTCGTCCTGTCCATGAATGGCATCCAGCGCCGCTTTGGCTTCCTCTGCGGTGCCGTTTTCAAGCTGGGCAAACTCGAAGCGGCGCTCACCGTTGAGTTTGTATTTGATGACGTACTTGGTCGTTTGGGCCACGGTCGTATCTGCCTGTCTTGTGTTTCGGGTGTGCCGATCAGCTCAGTTTCGTACTGGAACGGCGAATGATTTTGATCGAGTGCGTCAGGGTGGGCTTGCGCGTCACGCTGATAGCGCGGCGGTTGACGGTGTCGATCGTGATGTTCCAGAAACCGGTGCTGGGGGCGGTGATGCGCGCCGGAAAGGTGTCGAATGCACCGCCGTGATAGGTGTGACGGCCGCCATTCTTGAAGCTGCGGAAGTTGGCGTCGTTCATCAAACGGATGTTGCACATTTGGGAGCATTGAATGACGACGATGTCGTCTTCATTGAGGTGCTCGCGCTGATGGATAAATTTCATGGGGCGCCTCCAGAAGGGCTTTTTCTACAAAATCAAAACGATAGCATGGGCGATGGGCGCAGTTTATCAGCCCGAAGGCCTTATTATCCGGCCGCTTTGACAATTAAAAACGCTAATTTCACCTTTGATGAGCGATAAAGCAGTTTGCCTCGGAGAAAAAACGCATCTGCGTTGTCCGAGCCTCTTTATCGGAGGTTTTGTATGAAGTGGGGTTTGTGGGTTGTTGCGCTGGCGGCATTGGTGAGCGGTTGTGCGAACGTCTCTGACATCAACGAGTCACTGCCGACCATGAGCGTGATTTCTGGCAAGAAACCCCATGAGTATGCGCAATGCCTCAGCGAAAAACTGGCCGACAGTCGTGGCGCCTTGCAAATCGAGCCGCACAAGGATGGCCTGCGTGTAATCGTGCCGCTCAAGTATTCCACAGGGCCGTCAGCCATATTCGACATTGAAGAGCGCTCGGGTGGCAGCAGCATCAAGCTGCACGAGAGCATGTCCAATGTTCCGGTGCGTCCAAAGGATGTACAGAAGGCTGCCACCGAGTGCATTTCCGGCTGATAAACTATCGACCAACAGCACCGATGCCGCCAAAGCCTGTTTTTGGCGGCATCGTCATTTCTGGAGTCGACTATGAAACGAGAGCAGGTCCGGGAGCGCCATGCAGAGGGACTTATCTCTGCCACCCATGTGATCCAGAATCCGGCGGAGCTGGGGGAGTGGATCGTGTTTTTCAAGAAAAGCGCCGGGCGCAGCTATTTCCTGGTGGATGACAATGACGAAGTCGAGTCCTTTGGCAAACTCGACGAGTTGATCGAAACAGTACGCGGACTCGGGATCAAGTTCGCCGAAATTCATCTGTAGGGTCGAGCCCCTTATTTGCAGACCACCACGACGCTGCGGTTCTTGTAATTGCCGATATCGGCGCCGAGGGTTTTTTCACTGACCTTGAGTGCTGGCGTGCCGTCGGTGCCGACAATCCGGTAGCCGGTTCCTGCACAGGAGGCATCGGCCTTTTCGTAGCAGGCGGCCCAGGAATTCGCCTCTCCCGAGCAATCGATCGTCAGACCCTGCTCTCCGTTGCCCAGGTAGGTTTCTTTCGACGTTGCGCAGCCGCTCAGGGCCAATACCGCTAGCAAAGGCAAAATTTTATTCATGGTTTGATCATCGTCAGGGGGGTGGGCTAAGGCTGAGACAGCGCCGGATTCAAAAGGTTATAGCCAAAGGCCACTTATTTTTCGGTGTTCGTCACGCATTCCCGGGAAACTGTAGGAGCCAGCCTGCTGGCGATGGACTCCAGTGCGCCGCGTTTATCCAGTTCACACGCGTTATCGTACGACCATCGCTGGCAAGCCAGCTCCTACAAGGGACCCTGCCCACGCTGAAACTGTAGGAGCCAGCTTGCTGGCGATGGACTCCAGTGCGCCGCGTTCATCCAGCTCGCACGCGTAATCGTTAACGACCATCGCTGGCAAGCCAGCTCCTACACGGGAGCGTGTCCACGCTGAAACTGTAGGAGCCAGCTTGCTGGCAATGGACTCCAGTGCGCCGCGTTCATCCAGCTCGCACGCGTTGTCGTTAACGACCATCGCAGGCAAGCCAACAAAGGACCCTGCCCACACTGGGAAACTGTAGGAGCCAGCTTGCTGGCGATGGACTCAAATGCGCCGCGTTCATCCAGTTCACACGCGTAATCGTTAACGACCATCGCTGGCAGGCCAGCTCCTACAGGAGGCCGCGTTCGCGTCGAAAACGAAGTGACCTCCAAACCAGTGAAAGAACCATAAAAAAGCCCTGTGCTAAGACAGGGCTATTCGAGAGGGTCGTCGATCAGCTCTTGTCCTTGCCGCGTCGCTTGGGTTCCGGGTGCTCAAGCTCCAGCACCGAGGCCACTTCGATTGCCAGGGCTTCGGAAGGGAAAGGCCCGGCGATATTTTCACCGGCGACACTGGCCACCCACCATTGGCCGTCTTTCACCTTGTTGATCAGGAATCCGTTGACGCTTTTTGCTTCCGACATCTATTTGCCTCGTTGTCTGGTTCAATCGCGCCATGATACCGGCAAACGCACGCAACGGGTGCCGATGAGCGTATGGTGATGGGTTGCGGGCGGTAGAAAGCCGTGCATTTGCGCCAGTCTCTGCTATGCATAAGAGGTTGTGCAATCGCCTGTGCAACCTCGCAGGGAACTATCCGCCAGAATAATTCTCTATGTTGGCATCAGTTAGCCAGCGCGGGGGCATTGTAAGGTGCACGCCGCCTGATTAGACTGCGCCGAAACTCGTACACACAGCCCTTTCAAGGACTTATATGATCAAGAAATGCTTGTTCCCAGCAGCCGGTTACGGTACTCGCTTCCTGCCAGCGACTAAAGCCATGCCCAAAGAAATGCTGCCGGTGGTGAACAAGCCACTGATCCAGTACGGCGTCGAAGAAGCACTGGATGCCGGCTTGACCGAAATCTCCATCGTCACCGGCCGCGGCAAGCGCGCCCTGGAAGACCACTTCGACATCAGCTACGAGCTGGAAAACCAGATCAAGGGCACCGACAAGGAAAAATACCTGGTCGGCATCCGCAAGCTGCTCGACGAATGCTCGTTCTCCTACACCCGTCAGACCGAAATGAAAGGTCTGGGCCACGCGATCCTCACCGGCCGCCCGCTGATCGGCGACGAGCCGTTCGCCGTGGTACTGGCGGATGACCTGTGCGTCAACCTTGAAGGCGACGGCGTGCTGACCCAGATGGTCAAGCTGTACAAGCAGTTCCGCTGCTCGATCGTGGCCATCCAGGAAGTCGACCCGCAAGAAACCAACAAGTACGGCGTGATCGCCGGCGAGATGATCCGTGACGACATCTACCGCGTACACAGCATGGTTGAGAAACCAAAGCCGGAAGACGCGCCGTCGAACCTGGCCATCATCGGCCGCTACATCCTGACCCCGGACATCTTCGACCTGATCGAACAAACCGAGCCAGGCAAGGGCGGTGAAATCCAGATCACCGACGCCCTGATGAAGCAGGCCCAGAACGGCTGCGTCATGGCCTACAAGTTCAAGGGCAAGCGTTTCGACTGCGGTGGCGCCGAAGGCTACATCGAAGCGACCAACTTCTGCTTCGAGAACTTCTACAAGACGGGCAAGGCTTACTGATAGCTGGCGACCTGTTTGTATAGAAAAGCCACCTTCGGGTGGCTTTTTCATTTTCCGGCCTCATATCGTGTTCAGCGCTTGCTCCGCAAATGTCCGCAGGTATGCTGGTCACCTGCCGAGGAGATTGAAAATGGCCTACGATTTTGACCTTTATGTGATTGGTGCCGGTTCCGGTGGTGTACGGGCTGCGCGGTTTGCCGCCGGGTTTGGCGCGAAAGTGGCGGTGGCCGAGAGTCGCTACCTGGGCGGCACTTGTGTGAACGTTGGCTGCGTGCCGAAAAAATTGCTGGTCTACGGTGCGCACTTCGCCGAGGACTTCGAGCAGGCATCCGGTTTTGGCTGGAGCCTGGATGAGGCGCAGTTCGATTGGCCGACGCTGATCGCCAACAAGGACCGCGAGATCAATCGCCTCAATGGCATTTATCGCAACCTGCTGGTCAACAGCGGTGTGACCTTGCATGAGGGGCACGCGAAAATCGTCGATCCGCATCAGGTCGAGATCAATGGCGAGCGCTTTACCGCCAGGAACATCCTGATCGCGACCGGTGGTTGGCCACAGATTCCGGAGATTCCGGGGCACGAGCATGCCATCAGTTCCAACCAGGCGTTCTTCCTCAAAGAGCTGCCCAAACGGGTGCTGGTGGTGGGCGGTGGCTACATTGCAGTCGAGTTCGCCGGGATCTTCCATGGTCTGGGCGCCGAGACCACGTTGCTGTATCGCGGCGAACTGTTCCTGCGCGGCTTTGACGTTACCGTGCGCAAGCATTTGCAGGAAGAGTTGACCAGGCGCGGCATGGACCTGCAATTCAACGCGGACATCGAGCGCATCGACAAACAGGCCGATGGCAGCCTGAAAGTCACGCTCAAGGACGGCCGCCAGCTGGAAGCCGATTGCGTGTTCTACGCCACCGGGCGTCGTCCGATGCTGGACAATCTCGGGCTGGAAAACACCGGGGTCAAGCTCGACAAGAAGGGTTTTGTCGAGGTCGACGAGTTGTATCAGACCGCCGAGCCGTCGATCCTGGCGCTGGGCGATGTGATCGGCCGTGTTCAACTGACGCCGGTCGCGCTGGCTGAAGGCATGGCGGTTGCGCGCCGTCTGTTCAAGCCTGAGCAGTATCGTCCGGTGGATTACAAGATGATCCCGACGGCGGTGTTCAGCCTGCCGAACATCGGCACCGTCGGTTTGACCGAAGAAGAAGCCCGCGAAGCCGGCCACGAGGTGCAGATCTTCGAAAGCCGCTTCCGGCCAATGAAGCTGACCCTGACTGAATGCCAAGAGCGCACGCTGATGAAGCTGGTGGTGGACGCCAAGACCGACAAGGTACTGGGTTGCCACATGGTCGGCCCGGAGGCTGGTGAAATCGTCCAGGGCCTGGCGATTGCCTTGAAGGCCGGCGCCACCAAGCGCGACTTCGACGAAACCATCGGCGTGCACCCGACGGCCGCCGAAGAGTTCGTCACCATGCGCACGCCGGTCGCCGGTTAATCGTCCTTCGCTACGTCTGCCGCTGCCGCAAGGGTTGCGGCCAGACGTACGCGTTCTTCCAGATCCGTCCGGGTCCTGGTCAGTTCGATTTCCAGTGACTTGTTGAGCTGCGACTGCTCATCGACGTTTTGCTTGAGTGCCTGACTTTCCAGCAGGGCGACGCGCAGACGTTCCTGGAGGAGGGTGCGCTCGCCGTCGACGCGGGTGGCCTGTTCCAGCAACTGATCCTGACGGGTATTGTTTTGCTTGAGCTGTTCCTGCAGCAGGCTCAACTCGCGCAGTGTGCCGCGGTTTTCAGTCAGCAAGCGTTCGTTGTCACGGTGCAACTGGGTGATTTCATCCTGGCGTACCAGGGCGCTTTGTTGTGCCTGGCGCAGTTCCATCTGTAGCTGTTGCACCTGGCCTTCGTGGCGACTCATTTCCTGTTCGCGCTGTTCCTTGACCGCATTGCGGTAGTGCTCCAGTGCATCGCGAGTGTGCAAGTGCTTTTCCTCAAGGGAGCGGATCTGCTCGTCCTTGTCTTTCAAACGCAATTCGAAATCGGCCAGCGCCTGGTTCATCCCGGCGTTACGGGTTTGCTCCGTTTGCAGCATGGCGCGAGTTTCGTGCAGGGCCTCGGACTCCTGAGTCAGTGCCAAGCTCTGGAACTCGTATTGCTGGTGCAGTTCGCTGTTGGCCTCTTGCGCTTCGCCGAGCTGTTTTTCCAGCGCCTTGCGTTGTTCCTCGTACTGCGTGCGCGCCTGGTCGATGGGCTCCTGCGCCTGCTCCTTGAGTCTTTGGGCGAGCCGCGCCACCAGGGCCATCAGTTCGTCGTCAATCGGTTCCGCTGGCGCTTCGACCGTCTCGTTCCTGTCATCGAGTTCTTTGAGGTAGCGATGAATCGTGGTTTTCGAGCCGGTATTACCCATTTCGATCCGTACGGCATCGATGCTGGGGTTTTCGCCACGGGCGAGGATCGCCAACCGAGCGGCTTGCACCACCGCTTTATTTACACCGCCGCGTGCCATGAGATCTCCCGGGTTTTGATAATGTGTTACGTACCACGTAAATACACATTGTACCATTCAATCGATGAAGTTAAATGCTGAATCTCACTAACACGGGATATACTGGTATTACCCCGTGTGATGGCAGTTTCGAGGTATTCCTCGCACTATTTCCGTACACAAACCCTTGTAGGAGCGAGCTTGCTCGCGATAAACACGAGACCGCCGCGGGGCATCTGCCAACCCGCGTCATCGTTAACGATCATCGCGAGCGAGCTCACCCCTACAGTCGGTCAAAACAGGTTCATGTCTTATGGGCGATCTGGATCGCTATCTGCAAGCCGCGACTCGCGACAACACCCGTCGCAGCTATCGGGCAGCCATCGAACACTTCGAAGTCACGTGGGGCGGGTTTCTGCCGGCAACCGGCGACAGCGTGGCGCGCTACCTGGTGGCGCATGCCGGCGTGTTGTCGATCAATACGCTGAAGCTGCGCTTGTCGGCCTTGGCGCAGTGGCACAACAGTCAGGGTTTTGCCGACCCCACCAAGGCGCCGGTGGTGCGCAAGGTGTTCAAGGGCATCCGTGCGTTGCACCCGGCCCAGGAAAAACAAGCCGAACCCTTGCAGCTTCAACACCTGGAGCAGGTGGTCAGTCGTCTGGAGCTGGAAGTGCAAACCGCAAGGGCCGAAGGCGACCGACCGGGGTTGCTGCGTGCCCGGCGCGACATGGCGTTGATCCTGCTGGGCTTCTGGCGCGGCTTTCGCAGCGACGAGTTGTGCAGGCTTCAGGTTGAACACGTGCAGGCCAGCGCCGGTTCCGGCATCAGCCTCTACCTGCCGCGCAGCAAGAGTGATCGCGACAACCTCGGCAAGACTTATCAGACGCCGGCCTTGCAGCGTTTGTGTCCGGTGCAGGCTTACATCGACTGGATCACCGAAGCGGCACTGGTGCGTGGGCCGGTGTTTCGTGGCATCGATCGCTGGGGGCATCTGGGCGAGGAGGGCTTGCACGCCAACAGCGTGATTCCCTTGTTGCGCCAGGCGCTGGCGCGCGCAGGCATTGCCGGCGAACTCTACACCAGCCATTCCTTGCGCCGCGGCTTTGCGACCTGGGCGCATCAAAGTGGCTGGGATCTGAAGTCGCTGATGAGTTATGTGGGCTGGAAGGACATGAAGTCGGCCATGCGCTACATCGAAGCCAGTCCGTTCCTCGGGATGGCGCGCCTCACTGAAAAGCCGATTGAGTTCTAGAGATCGTTTTCTTCTATAAATACAGTCGGCTAATAGCTAAAGCCAATCAGCGGCATCAGGTTTGCCAATGAGCCAACCGTCCGTCGAGTGGGTAAAGTTCTCTCCATCAACTTCTTAACCCCTGACGGAGAGTCAACGATGCCTATCATCAACAGCCAAGTTAAACCGTTCAAAGCTGATGCATTCAAAAATGGCGACTTCGTAAAAGTCTCGGACGCTGACCTGAAAGGCAAGTGGTCTGTCGTGTTCTTCTACCCGGCCGACTTCACCTTCGTCTGCCCGACCGAGCTGGAAGACCTGGCTGACAACTACGACGCCTTCCAGAAACTGGGCGTCGAGATCTACAGCGTTTCCACCGACACCCACTTTGCCCACGCTGCCTGGCACAACACTTCGCCAGCCATCGGCAAGATCCAGTACACCATGATCGGCGACCCGACCCACGCCATCTCCCGCAACTTCGACGTGCTGATCGAAGAAGCAGGCCTGGCTGACCGTGGCACCTTCGTGATCAACCCGGAAGGTCAGATCAAGATCGTTGAACTGAACGACGGCGGTGTAGGCCGTGACGCTTCCGAGCTGCTGCGCAAGATCAAGGCAGCCCAGTACGTCGCTGCTCACCCGGGTCAGGTTTGCCCAGCCAAGTGGAAAGAAGGCGAGGCCACTCTGGCGCCGTCCCTGGACCTGGTCGGCAAGATCTAAGTCTGTGATCGCTCCATCAGGGCGGAACTCCGCACCTACTCGGTAAGCTGCACCGCCCAATAAAAACGCCCGGGTGAGATTCGCTCGGGCGTTTTTTTATGCCTGCTTTATATGAAACAGCAAAAAGGAAATCGCCCGTATGTTGGACACCAATCTTAAAGCCCAGTTGAAATCGTACCTGGAACGGGTCACCCAGCCGATCGAGATCGTTGCTTCCCTCGACGACGGTGCGAAATCCCAGGAAATGCTCGAACTGTTGAAAGACGTTGCCAGTCTTTCCACTCAGATTACGTTGCTCGACAACGGGGATGATGCACGCAAGCCATCGTTCTCGATCAATCGCCCGGGAGCCGATATCAGCCTGCGTTTTGCCGGCATCCCGATGGGCCATGAATTCACTTCGCTGGTGTTGGCCTTGCTGCAAGTCGGTGGTCATCCGTCCAAAGCCAGTGTCGAGGTGATCGAACAGATTCGCTCGCTCAAAGGCGAGTTTCACTTCGAGACTTACTTCTCGCTGTCGTGCCAGAACTGCCCGGACGTGGTCCAGGCGCTGAACCTGATGGCGGTACTGAACCCGAACATTCGCCACGTCGCTATCGACGGTGCACTGTTCCAGGCTGAAGTCGATGAACGCCAGATCATGGCCGTGCCCAGCATCTACCTGAACGGCGTGAACTTCGGCCAGGGCCGCATGGGCCTGGAAGAAATCCTCGCCAAGATCGACACCAGCGGCATTGAACGCCAGGCCGAGAAAATCAGCGCCAAGGACGCCTTTGATGTGCTGGTGGTCGGCGGTGGCCCGGCCGGTGCTTCGGCGGCCATCTATGCGGCGCGTAAAGGCATTCGCACCGGTGTCGCGGCCGAGCGTTTTGGTGGTCAGGTGCTGGACACCATGGCCATCGAAAACTTCATTTCGGTGCAGGAAACAGAAGGGCCGAAATTGGCCGTGGCCCTGGAAGAACACGTCAAGCAGTACGACGTGGACATCATGAATCTGCAGCGTGCCGACAAACTGGTGCCCGGCAAAAATGGCGAGCTGCACCAGATTCACTTCGCCAGCGGCGCAACGCTCAAAGCCAAAACCTTGATTCTGGCAACTGGAGCGCGGTGGCGTGAAATGAACGTCCCGGGCGAGCAGGAATACCGCAACAAAGGCGTGGCGTACTGCCCGCACTGCGACGGCCCGCTGTTCAAGGGCAAGCGCGTGGCAGTGATCGGCGGCGGCAACTCCGGCGTCGAAGCGGCCATCGACCTGGCGGGTATCGTGTCCCACGTTACGCTGCTGGAGTTCGACGTTCAGTTGCGCGCCGATGCGGTGTTGCAGCGCAAGTTGCACAGCCTGCCGAACGTCACCGTGATCACCAGTGCACAAACCACTGAAGTCACCGGCGACGGTCAGAAGGTCAACGGCCTGCGTTACAAGGATCGCCAGAGCGACGAAGTGCGCAGCGTGGAGCTGGAAGGGATCTTTGTACAGATCGGTTTGCTGCCCAACACCGATTGGCTCAAAGGCACCATCGAGCTGTCACCCCGTGGCGAGATCATTGTCGATGCTCGCGGTGAAACGTCGGTGCCGGGGGTGTTCGCCGCCGGCGACGTGACCACTGTGCCGTACAAGCAGATCGTGATCGCGGTGGGCGAGGGTGCCAAGGCTTCGCTAAGCGCCTTCGATCACCTGATCCGCACGTCCGCCCCGGCATAAAAAAACCGGCGCTGAAAACACAAAACCCCATGAACGATCATGGGGTTTTTTGTGTTTTGCACATTACTTATGTAGGAGCGAGCTTGCTCGCGATGGTCGTCAACGATAACGCGGGTTGGCAGGTGCCCCGCGGTGTTCTCAGGTTTATCGCGAGCAAGCTCGCTCCTACAGCGGCGCTGGCTGGATGATCTCGACCCAGTAGGCGTCCGGGTCCTTGATGAATGCCAGGCTCTTCATGCGGCCATCGCTCAGGCGTTTCTGGAAATCGCAGCCCAGTGCTTCAAAGCGCTCGCAGGCGGCGACGATGTCCGGTACCGAAATGCAGATATGGCCGAAACCGCGCGGGTCTGTATTGCCATTGTGGTAGGCGAAGTCCGGGTCGTTCTCGGTCCCGTGGTTGTGGGTCAGCTCCAGAATGCCGGGGATCGATTTCATCCACTCGGTGCGCGCGGCGGCATCGGCCGGGATCTGGTTTTTGTCGACCAACGCCAGGAAATACAGGCTGAACTCGGCTTCCGGGAAGTCGCGTTTTTCCACCAGGGTAAAACCCAGGACGCGTGTGTAGAAGTCCAGGGACTTGGTGATGTCCTTGACCCGCAGCATGGTGTGGTTGAAGACAAATTTCTGCGTGGCGGTGTCCGGTTGGGCGGTGACGCCGGGGAAGGTGTTCAATTCGTGCAGGCTCATGGGCCCTCCGGGAAATATGTGGGCTAACGAATGGTGACAATGATACGCAAGGGTTCTGACATCACCAAACCCAAACAGTCGGCTATTGCCTGAAAGCCGGCCTGGGCCCAGACTTTACGGCTTGATCCGTGAGTGCCGATTGCAATGATTCGATTCCGTAACCTGCTGTTTATCCTGCTGAGCGTGTTTTCGCTGGCGGGCGCTGCTCGTGCCGATGCGCCAGTGGTGACCTGGCCGCAGGGCTGGCAGATCGAAGACGTCCCTGACCCAGCGTCGGGGGTCAGTCGCCAGCGGGCGGTGAAAAATGATCAGGATGGATCGCCGCTCCTGGTGATGGAGCTGACCATGAGCCCGGTGCAAAGCGATCATCAGGTAAACCTCGAAGGCGTATTGCTGGAGATGCGCAAGTCAGTTCAAAAAGACTTCTTTCAGGGTGGGTATCAAAGTGTCTGCACGCGAATTCATTCGACTACCTTGAGTCGATTGGCTGCGTTGGAAACAACCTGCACTGTCACGCAAAACGGCCGGCATGTGCTTTCGCAAACATTGGTGGCCGCGGTGGATGCCGATAAGGCCTATGTTTTTTCCTACGCAGGGCAGGCTGAGGCTTATAAGGCGAGCCAGGATGAAATAGACGCAGCCCGTAACAGCTTGAAACTTTAGTTGTCGACAGTGCTTTTTCGATGCATGAAAAAAATTTTAAATATCCAAATGGATTAAGCACCAAGTAATCGGGGGGCTGGTAGTTGTCTTGTGCTCGCCGTGGGCATTTAGATAGCCCATGAAAAAGCCCTGCATAAGCAGGGCTTTTTTGTCGCCGCGAGAGTTAGCCGCGCAGCCAGGAGTCGACGGTGGCTGCACCGTACTGTTCTTTCCAGGCCTTCAGGCCGCGGTGATTGCCGCCCTTGGTTTCAATCAGCTCGCCGGTGTGCGGGTTCTGATAAACCTTGACCACACGGGCACGGCGGGTTTTCGGTGCTGCTGCCTGCAGGCCGGATTTTGCCGGATTCGGGTCAAGAATGGCGATGATGTCGCGCAGGCTCTTGCCATAGGTTTTCATCAAGCCCTGGAGCTTCTCTTCGAATTCGATTTCTTTCTTGAGCCCGGCATCGTTCTTCAGCGATTCCAACTGCTTGAGCTGTTCTTGAAGGGCCTTTTCGGCTGCACGAAATTCAGCGAGTCTGGACAATATCTTTACTCCAATAGTGTGTTTGGCTGATACCAACCGCAAACAAAGCTATAAGCCAAGAGCCTTGAAGCGACTCGGTGATAGTGGCTCACCTGCCAAATTAGCGCAGGCAGGAAAAATTGTAGTAGTTAATTGGCCAAGAGTAAATCCTGTCTTTCTCTTCATGTAACGGCAGTAGTGTCTTGATTCAAATTTATGCCTGTAGTCGTTGTTTTATCGATTAAATTTTCGAGTTAATGGTCGCTTAATGCACTAATGAATTCCGCCCCGGGCATGGGTTTGCCGAACAGATAACCCTGCAGGAAGTTGACCTGACGAGCGCTGAGGTAATCACTCTGCTCAGGGGTTTCGACACCTTCGGCCACCAGGGCAAGGTCGAGTTTGACGGCCAGGTCGATGATGCTGTCGAGGATGTGGCTGGAGAGAGTGTCGATGCCGATCATGGCGACAAAACTCTGGTCTATTTTCAGGAAGTCGACATTGAACTGCCGCAGGTAGCCCAGGCTTGAATGACCCGTGCCGAAATCGTCGATGGCGATCTTCACGCCCAGTTCGCGAAGTTGCTCGAACAGTTGCAGGGTGATGGCCGTTGGCTCGATCAGTTCGCGTTCGGTCAGTTCCAGTACCAGGTAGATCGAGCCCGGCTCGAACGCATCGAGAAACTCGCGACAATCCTTGACCAGGTCCAGGTCCTGACAATGGCTGGCGGTAATGTTGATGCCAATGTGAAAGGGCTTGTTGAATCCGGCGGATCGCGGTGCGAGCAGGGCGGCGGTTTGTCGCATGAGCGAACGGGTCATCGGTACGATCAGTCCGCAGTGCTCGGCAAACGGGATGAACAGGTCCGGACGCACCAGGCCTTCCTTCGGATGTTTCCAGCGCATCAGCACTTCAGCACCGGACCAGCTTTTGCTGTCGCCATGCACCACGGGCTGGAAGTACGGAATGAACTCTGCGGCTTCCAGTGCCCGTTGCATTTCCTGGGTGGGGGCCGAGGAGCGCTTTTGCAGGAAGTGACCAATTGACCCGGCAATCACGCCGAAGAAAATCAGCAGACTGAACAGAGGGGGATACTCGCTGCTCATGTATCGCCAGGTTTCGCCTTTGGGGAAACCCGCTTCCACGGCAAAGGCATAGTGCCCGGAGGCCAAGCGGCTATGCGCAACGGGTAGTTCAGGCGCGGCACCGGTGTGAACCTTGCCATCGGCGGACATCCAGTCCGGGCCGACTTGCAGCACCAGCAAGGTCTGGCGGCCGATCAAGCGCAGAACATTGCCCAAGTGATAACCATAGAGAGTTGTCAGTGCACCTTTTTTCCCTTCGCTCAGGCGGTACACCAGCAAGGCGGCGTTGGGCGTCACCGGATTGCCGTTCATGAGCCACAAAGCGCCCTGGGTGTAGTCGCCGGGGCTGACCGCCTCCTGGTAGTCGCCGAACAGCGAGCTGCAATAGAGGTTGTTGTCCCACACCAGATTGGTCGAGCGCACGAATGGGCGACGAGTGACCTGCTCGCGCAACGCCAGTTTGACGTCACCGCAACTTTGACCAGCCATCGGCAGCAGTTCGCGAGCGGCCTGAGAGGCGTTGTCGAGCATCAAGTCGAACTGACGAACTGCTTCCTCGGCGGTTTTTTCGGTGTCTTGCTTGAGCGCACGCCCTGCCTGCATGTAAAGAATGGTGGCCCCCAGCAGCACCGGGAGCAATCCACAGAGCAAGGTGACAGCAGTTTTAGTGCTGCGACTGCGGGTTTTGGCTTTCAGCGGCATTCGCGAATCCTGTCACGAAGAAGTAAGGCTCTCAACAGCTGGCAGGGCAATACGCCTCCCATGAAGAGTTCGGATAAGGGCCATGATAGTTGGCCCCAGGCGGTTACGCTGCTCAACACAGGTCGAGGCTTTGTGCCAGTTTGATAAAGGCCAGCGTCGCGGGTGATGCCTGGCGTTGATCGAGTACCGCCAGGCCGACCTGGCGCACCACCGTCGGTGACAGCGGTTTTTTCACATAGCGGCTGTCTGGTTGATAGGGCAATGAGCCTTCGGCGACTACCGTCACCCCATCGCCACGAGCGACGACATCCAGGGTGCTCATCAGCTGTGAGCAGCGATAACGGATGTTGGGCGTCAGTCGGGCCGCAATGAACAGACGTGAAACCAGCTCCGAAGAACCGGCCTCGGTCAGCACAAACGGGACGTCGCACAGATCCTTCAGGTTCAGGCTGTCGCGAATCGCCAGCGGGTGGTCGGCGGGCAGCAGCGCGACCATCTGGTCTTCGATCAGCGCGACCGTGTCGAAACGCTCCTCGGGCAACACCACAAAGCCGATGTCGATCCGTCGCTCCTCCAGCCACTGCAGCACCTGGCGGTCAGGGCCTTCGTCGATATGCACTTCTATGCCGGGATGGGCGGCGTGGTAGTGCCGCAGAATCAACGGCAACAATTTGATCGATGAGGTCGGCCCGAACGAGCCGATACGCAGCGTGCCGCGTTTCATGCCCCGGGCATCGGCCGCTTCCTGGCGCAGGGTGTTGGCCAGACCCAGCATCGCGCGGGCGCGCAGCAGCAACTGCTGGCCAATGTCGCTTGGCTCGACCCGGGTTTGATGCCGGCGCAACAACTCGACCCCCAGCTCCTGCTCCAAAGACTTCAAGGCATGGGACACCGCCGATTGGGAAATGCCCAGGCGATTGGCCGCTGGCGTGAAGCCGTGGAGTTCGGCCACGAGGGAGAAAATCTCCAGTTGCGTGAGGGTCATGAGTGTTTGCTCATTTTACGATGACTAGGTATTAGTCGAATGATAGCTCATCTCTCCGATATCCGACCCTGGAACCTTATGACGATCTGTGAGCAACCCCTGTCGAAACCCTCGGATCTGCCGGTGTATCTGAAACTGGCGGGAGTCAGCATGGTGTGGGGCGGCACCTTCGTTGCCGGACGCTTTCTGGCCGACGGCCTCAGCCCGCTGCTGGCTGCCAGCCTGCGGTTTTTACTGGCCAGCGTGGCATTGCTGCTGTTTGTACACATGGCGCGGATACCGTTGCTCCGACCCAGCGCCCGGCAATGGCTGCAATTGGTCCTGCTTGGCTTTTTCGGGATCTTCTTCTACAACCTATGCTTCTTTTATGGCCTGCATTACATCAATGCGTCACGGGCATCCTTGATCGTGGCGCTGAACCCGGCCGTGATCGGCCTGGCTTCCTGGCTACTGTTCAAGGAGCGTTTGAGCCGGGCAAAAGTCGCCGGCATCGCGATCTGCATGGCGGGCGCGAGCATGGTGATCGTCAGTCGCAACCCGCAATTATTGGCCGCTGGTACCGATGCCTGGGTCGGCGACCTGCTGATTTTCGGCTGCGTGCTCGGCTGGGGTGTCTACTCGCTGTGCTCCAGAGAGCTGAACCAGAGCCTGGGACCGGTGCAAACGGTGACGTATTCGATTCTGCTGGGCACCGTCATGCTCTGGATGACCTGCATCGTCCGTGGCGAGGTGAGTGTCACCGCGATCGCCCAACTGCACGCTCGGCAATGGTTGAGCCTTTTGTACCTCGGCGTGCTGGGTTCGGCGCTGGCATACATTGGCTACTACGATGGCATCCGCACAATCGGTGCGACGCGTTCCGGGGTGTTCATTGCCTTGAACCCGTTGACAGCGGTGATCCTGGGGGCGCTGTTGCTCGATGAGCCGTTGACGCTGGCCATGTGCCTGGGGGGCGCGCTGATACTGGCGGGGATTTTCCTCTGCAACAAACCCCTTGCGCGGGTAAGGAAAAAGGGGATTTGATACAGAAGGCGGACAAATTGATTTACGCTGTGTAGAATCAGGTTACGCATACAATAATAATCGTCTTCTGGCAGCAGAAGCCTCGCCCGCAAGAGCCTTGGGTCGATAATGAAGATATTCGGGTTTCAACTGATCTACGGTGATTTTCTCGCCCGCAGCGTGCGGGGCATCTCCTGTGCGCCACCCAGCGGTCTCAGCATTGCTTACAACTAACCTTAGTTAATTGATAAAAAATGATGAGGCGCCAACCATGGCAGATTTATACGAAAACCCAATGGGCCTGATGGGCTTTGAATTCATCGAGCTCGCATCGCCGACCCCGAACACCCTGGAGCCGATCTTCGAGATCATGGGCTTCACCAAGGTCGCGACCCACCGCTCCAAGGACGTGCACCTGTATCGTCAGGGCGCGATCAACCTGATCCTCAACAACGAACCCCACAGCGTCGCCTCGTACTTTGCGGCCGAGCACGGCCCGTCGGTGTGCGGCATGGCGTTCCGCGTCAAGGATTCGCAGAAAGCCTACAAGCGCGCACTGGAACTCGGCGCCCAGCCGATCCACATCGAAACCGGCCCGATGGAGCTGAACCTGCCGGCGATCAAAGGCATTGGCGGCGCGCCGCTGTACCTGATCGACCGTTTCGGTGAAGGCAGCTCGATCTATGACATCGACTTCGTGTTCCTCGAAGGCGTTAACCGCCACCCGGTTGGTGCCGGTTTGAAGATCATCGATCACCTGACCCATAACGTGTATCGCGGTCGCATGGCCTACTGGGCCAACTTCTACGAGAAGCTGTTCAACTTCCGCGAAATCCGCTACTTCGACATCAAGGGCGAGTACACCGGCCTGACCTCCAAGGCCATGACCGCACCGGATGGCATGATCCGCATCCCGCTGAACGAAGAATCGTCCAAGGGCGCCGGGCAGATCGAAGAGTTCCTGATGCAGTTCAACGGCGAGGGCATCCAGCACGTTGCCTTCCTGTCCGATGACCTGCTCAAGACCTGGGACCACCTGAAAAGCATCGGCATGCGCTTCATGACTGCGCCGCCGGACACCTACTACGAAATGCTCGAAGGCCGTTTGCCGAACCACGGCGAGCCGGTGGGCGAACTGCAGGCGCGGGGCATCTTGCTGGACGGTTCGTCCGAGTCGGGCGACAAGCGTCTGCTGTTGCAGATCTTCTCGGAAACCCTGATGGGGCCGGTGTTCTTCGAGTTCATCCAGCGCAAGGGTGACGACGGTTTCGGCGAAGGCAACTTCAAGGCACTGTTCGAATCCATCGAGCGTGACCAGGTTCGTCGTGGTGTTCTCTCCACCGACTAAACCGTTACACCGATAAAACTGTGGGAGCGGGCTTGCTCGCGAAAGCGGTGTGCCAGTCGCCATCCAAGCTGGCAGACACACCGTATTCGCGAGCAAGCCCGCTCCCACATTTGTTATGTGTGGCCTTAAGGCCTGCGCTGTCGCACCAGATGCTTGAACCCTTCAAACACCAGCACCAGCACCGCCATCCAGATCGGGATATAGGTCAGCCATTCGCCGGCCTTGATACTCTCTCCCAGCAGCAGCGCCACGCCCAGCAGCAGCACCGGTTCGACGTAGCTCAACAAGCCGAACAGGCTGAACGGCAGCAGGCGACTGGCAATGATGTAGACCACCAGCGCTGAAGCACTGATCACGCCGAGCAGCGGGATCAGCAGCGACAACCATGGGTGCTGGTCAAACACGAGAAAACCCTGTGCACCGCTCTGAACGAACCAGAAGGCCACGGGCAGCGTCAACGCCATGTCCAGCCACAAGCCGCCGAGGTTGTCCGCTGCCAGCCGTTTGCGCAGAACGAAGTAAGTCGGATAGCCAATGCAGACCAGCAAGGTCGCCCAGGAAAAACCACCGACCTGATACACCTCGTTGACCACGCCCAGGCAGGCGAACACCACCGCGACTTTTTGCAGATAGGACAGGCGTTCGCCGTAGGCCAGGCGACCGGTCAGGACCATGGTCAGCGGCAGCAGGAAATAGCCGAGTGATACGTCGAGGCTGTAGCCGTTCAGCGGCGCCCACATGAACAGCCACAATTGCACGCCGAGCAGGGCAGAGGAGGCGATCAGCGCGCCAATCAGCTTCGGATCGGCTTTGGCGCGCCGTACGATCTCCAGCACGCGCTTCCACTCGCCGGACACCACCATGAACACGGTCATGCAGGGCACGGTCAGCAGCATGCGCCAACCGAAGATTTCCACGCCGCTCAAGGGGGTGAGCAACGACGTGTAGTAATACATGACGGCAAACAGCACCGAGGCTGAAACCGATAGAGCGATACCTTTAGACAAGCTGTCCTCGCGAGGTTGAAGGTGAAACGGGGGGGGCGGAGGATACGCGTTTTCGCCGACTAATATTGACCATTCAATCAACACAGCTTCTGTAGGAGCCGGCTTGCCGGCGATTGCTGCTTAACATTCAACATGAATGCTGGCAGGTACGCCGCTATCGCTGGCAAGCCAACTCCTACAGGGTGAGTAATGGGTCAGATTGGGTGTGGTTTACGCCCGGACACAAAGTGGCTCACATCATTGAACCCCGGTGTCGACGCATGCCCCGGTGTCACCAGCGAATCGATGAACGCCTCGTCCTCGGCCGTGATCTTCACCGCCTGCGCCTTAGTGTAGGCGTCCCATTGCGCTTCGGTACGTGGCCCGACAATGGCCGAGGTCACGGCGCTGTTGTTCAGCACCCAGGCAATCGCGAACTCGACGATGCCGACGCCGCGCTCCTGGGTGTACTGCTGGATCTGCTGGGCGATGCGCAGGGATTCGACGCGCCATTCAGTTTCCAGGATGCGTTTGTCCTGGCGACCGGCACGGCTGTTGGCGTCCGGTTCCACATCCGGCGCGTATTTGCCGCTGAGTACCCCGCGTGCCAGTGGGCTGTAGGGCACCACGCCGAGACCATAGTTTTGTGCCGCCGTGATCTGCTCGGTTTCAGCCTGGCGGTTGACGATGTTGTACAGCGGCTGGCTGATCACCGGCCGGTCGACGCCGAGCTTGTCAGCCACGCGAATCACTTCAGCGATGCGCCAGCCACGGTAGTTGGACAGGCCCCAATAGCGGATCTTGCCCTGGCGAATCAAGTCGCCAATGGCCGATACCGTGACGTCCAGCGGCGTGTTGTGGTCTTCACGGTGCAGGTAGTAGATGTCGAGATAGTCGGTGCCCAGGCGCGTCAGGCTGGCGTCGAGACCGTTGAACAGATGCTTGCGGCTCAGACCGCTGCGGTTGGGAACGCCGTCCACGGGACCGAAGCCGACCTTGGTGGCCAGCACCCATTCATGGCGGCGGCTGGCGATGGCCTCGCCGACGATTTCCTCGGAACGGCCGTTGGTGTAGACGTCGGCGGTGTCGATGAAATTGATGCCCTGGTCCCAGGCCTTGTCGATGATCCGCAGGGAGTCTTCGGTACGGGTCTGTTCGCCGAACATCATGGTGCCCAAGGTCAGGGTGGACACCTGCAGACCCGAATGACCCAGTGTGCGATAGCTCATGAGCAAATCCTTTTACCAGTGGGAAAGGTTCAATCAGATACCAGAACAATCGTGGGGCGCAAACGCAATTTTGACATTGTAGGAGCCCGGCTTGCCGGCGATGGCTATCTCGAGAACGCCATCGCCGGCAAGCCGGGCTCCTACAGGGGGACGTGGTGATCAGGCGCGTAAGGTACGGGTCATGCGCAACGCCAACAGACTGCCGCAGACAATCACACCCGCCAGCAGGTAAAGCGCCGCATCGGTCGAACCGGTGCTGTCCTTGACCCAACCCACCAGGTACGGGCTGAGGAAACCAGCCATCTGGCCCATCGAGTTGATCAGCGCCAGGCCACCGGCGGCAGCGCCGGCACTGAGCAGGGCGGTCGGCACCGGCCAGAACATCGGCAGGCCGGTGAGGGCGCCCATGGTAGCGATGGTCAGGCCGATAATCGCGATGGCCGGGTTGGCGGCGAAGTTCACCGCGATCAGCAGCCCCAGCGCGCCCATCAGCATCGGCACCACCAGATGCCAGCGCCGCTCCTTGCGCAGGTCCGCCGAACGACCCACGATCAGCATGAACACAGCGGCCAGCAGGTACGGAATCGCACTGAGCCAGCCGATCACCAGGTTATCGCTGAAGCCGAGGTTCTTGATGATCGACGGCAGCCAGAAGTTGATCGCGTACACGCCGCTCTGGATGCAGAAGTAGATCAGGCCGAAGGCCCAGATCGCCGGGTTCTTGAACACCGCCAGCAGCGAATCAGTCGTGGTTTTCGGTTTGTTGGCGAGGTCCTCGGCGTGGTCGGCTTCCAGCACCGAACGCTTGAACGGGGTCAGCCATTTCGCATTGGCGTAGCTGTCGCTGAGCAGGAAATAAGCCAGTGCGCCGAGGATCACGGTCGGAATGCCTTGCAGCAGGAACATCCACTGCCAGCCGGCGAGACCGCCCTGGCCGGCGGCGAAGTGGTTGAGGATCCAGCCGGAGAAGGGGCTGCCGAGCAGGCCGGAGACCGGGATCGCCGACATGAACAACGCCATGATGCGGCCACGGCGGAAGGTCGGGAACCACTGCGAGAGATACAGCACCACGCCGGGGAAGAACCCGGCTTCGGCGGCACCGGTAAACAGGCGCAGGGTATAGAACCCGGTGGGCGTGGTGACAAACAGCAGGCAGGTCGACAGCATGCCCCAGGTCATCATCATCAGCGCGATCCAGCGCCGTGGTCCGAATCTGGTCAAGGCCAGGTTGCTGGGCACACCGCACAGCACGTAACCGATAAAGAAAATGCCGGCGCCCAGGCCGTACACGGTTTCGCTGAACTTCAGCGCGTCGAGCATCTGCAGCTTGGCAAATCCAACGTTGACCCGGTCGAGGTAGTTGAACAGGTAGCAGATGAAAATGAAGGGGATCAAACGCAGGGTGATGCGCTTGTAGACGGCGTTTTTGTCGTCAGCGATGGCCTCGGACGCTACGGCGCTCTGTGTCATGGCGGCTCTCTCTTTATTATGATTTTTTGCGATGCAAAGGGTAACGTTGATCGCCCAGAGAGTCTCGACCACCCTCAGGGTGGCTGTCTTTGTGCCTGAGCACAGGGTTTGCAGCCAAGGCCTGTGCGGGTGAACAACCCGTTCCATCACCGTCTTCAAGGATCACTTGCATGTTCGAACTCGATCACGACCTGGCCCAGGACATCGTCGACCGGGCGATGGCCATTCTGCCGTACAACGTCAACGTCATGGACAGCCAGGGCCTGATCCTGGGCAGCGGCGAACCGGAGCGGGTCAACACCCGGCATGAAGGCGCGCAACTGGTCCTGGCCAACGGCCGCGTGGTGGAGATCGATGCGCAGACGGCGATTCATCTCAAGGGCGTGCAGCCGGGCATCAACCTGCCGCTGTTGCTCGATCAGCGCCTGATCGGCGTATTGGGTATCACCGGCGAACCCGAGCAACTGCGCACCTATGCCGAACTGGTGCGCATGACCGCCGAGATGCTGGTGGGCCAGCGCAACCAGCAGGCCGAACAGCAATGGCGGCGCCAGCGCTGCGATGATCTGCTGGCGCTGCTGCTCAGCGAAGCCGGGGATTCTCCGCGACTGATCGATGAAGCGCAGCAGTTGGGCCTCAAGCCACAAATGACCCGGGTGCCGTACCTGTTCGAACTGGGCCTGGAGCACGCGGCGGGGCAAACCGTCGAGGCACTGAGTGCCTGGTTGACCACCCGCCACCCGGACAGTTGGTGTGTCAGCTCGGCCAAAACCTCGTTGCTCTGGTGCCGGCCGGCCAGTCAGTCGGTCGAGAACGAGCGCTTGCTGGACAAGCTTGATGGCCTCGGCTGGAACATCCTGCGCATTGCCGTCGGTGGGCAAGCCGATGGGCTGGCGGGGTTGCGTCGCTGCTATCGCCGGGTCGGTGACTTGCTGGCCTACGGACGCGAAGTGTTGCCGCGCTCCCGGTTGTTGACGCTGAACCGCTATCGGCTGCCGGTGATGCTCTGGCGCCACCGCAACGACGACGCCCTCGACGAATTGCTCAACCCGCTGCGCAAGGTCATTGCCAAGGACAGCAATGGTCAGTTGCTGGCGACCCTGCGCAGTTGGTGTGAACACGACGGCCAGAGCCAGGCCTGCGCCGATGCGCTGGGCATTCATCGCAACAGCCTGCGTTATCGCATGGAGCGGATTGCCGAGCTGAGTGGCGTCGATCCGCTTCGGCTGGACGGCATGCTCGCGTTGTACCTCGGCGTCCAACTCCTCCCCGAACCGAATGATGAACTGTAGGAGCCGGCTTGCCGGCGATGGCGATCTTCATGGCGCCATCGCCGGCAAGCCGGCTCCTACAATGGGTGGCACAGTGAGTGATGGGGTTTTGTGGAAATGAACAATAATCCTCTATGCCGCTTGTGCAGCGGACCGGCGTTATTGTTCATGGCGGCTGGCAGCATGTGGACATTGGAACTGGAGAATTCCCATGAAAATCGTGATCGCCCCCGACTCGTTCAAGGACAGCCTCAGCGCTCAAGGCGTGGCGGACGCCATTGCCTTGGGATTGGCGCAGGTCTGGCCTGATGCCCAACTGATCAAATGCCCGATGGCCGACGGCGGGGAAGGGACTGTCGAATCGATTCTTGCCGCGTGCGAAGGCGAACTGCGTCACACCCTGGTTCGCGGGCCGCTGGGGGCCATGGTGGATGCCGCCTGGGGCTGGTTGCCGCAGAGCCATACCGCAATCATCGAAATGGCCGAGGCCAGCGGTTTGCAGTTGGTCCCGCTGGCGCAGCGGGACGCGTGCATCAGCAGCACCTTCGGCACCGGGCAATTGATCCGCGCCGCACTGGATGCCGGTGCACAACGGGTGATCCTGGCGATTGGCGGCAGCGCGACCAACGACGGCGGCGCCGGTGCCATGCAGGCCTTGGGCGTGAAGTTGCTGGACGCTCAGGGACAGACGCTGTCACCGGGCGGCCTCGCCCTTGCGCAATTGGCCCGCATGGACCTGAGCGACATCGATCCGCGTCTGGCCCAGGTGCGCTTCGACATCGCCGCCGACGTCAATAACCCCCTGTGCGGCCCCCACGGCGCCTCGGTGATTTTCGGCCCGCAAAAAGGCGCCTCGCCGGTGCAGGTCGAACAACTGGACCACGCACTGGGGCACTTTGCCGACCATTGCGCGGCCGCTTTGAGCAACGACGTTCGCAACGAACCGGGGAGTGGCGCGGCGGGTGGCCTGGGGTTTGCCGCCAAGGCGTTCCTGGGCGCGCAGTTCAAGGCCGGGGTCGAGGTGGTCGGCGAACTGGTGGGCCTGGCCGAGGCGGTTGCAGGCGCCGACCTGGTGATCACCGGCGAAGGACGTTTCGATGCGCAAACCCTGCGCGGCAAGACGCCATTTGGTGTGGCGCGTGTCGCCAGGCAGCACGCCGTGCCGGTCATCGTCATCGCCGGCACGCTGGGCGAGGGGTATCAGGCGCTTTATGAGCACGGCATCGACGCTGCGTTTGCCCTGGCAAGCGGGCCTATGACCCTGGAACAGGCCTGTGCCGAGGCGCCGCGCTTGCTGCGTGAGCGGGCAACCGACATCGCGCGTGTCTGGCGGATGGCTGTTCGCTGCGACTGAGGGTTTTTCTGTGGCGAGGGGGCTTGCCCCCGTTGGACTGCGAAGCAGTCCCGCTTTTTGCCTGGTAAATCCCGTATACGTATTGCGGCTGCTGCGCAGCCGAACGGGGCGGTGCGGCGTTCCGACAAGCCCCCTCGCCACAAAAAGCGCCGATGGCAATTTTGAGGGTGGATTTGAACGCCATGCTGGCGCGTTTCGTGATTTGAGATAGGGTTGAGGCTTGGAGCACTCGCGCGACTGGAGAACGACATGCGCTACTCAGCCTTGACCCAACGAATCGCCGGTGACGGAGCGGCGGCCTGGCAGATTCACGATCGAGCGCTGCATTTGCGCGAACAGGGCGTCGACGTCCTGCTGTTGTCCATTGGCGACCCGGACTTCGATACGCCGCAACCCATTGTCCAGGCCGCCATCGCCAGTCTGTTGGCCGGTGATACGCACTACCCTGAAGTGCGCGGCAGTCGTGGGCTGCGCGACAGCATTGCGCGCCGGCATCGGCAACGCAGTGGCCAGGTGGTGGATGGCGAACACGTGATCGTCTTTCCGGGGGCGCAGTGCGCGGTGTATTCGGTGGCGCAGTGCCTGCTCGACCCGGGCGATGAAGTGATTGTCGCCGAGCCGATGTACGTGACCTATGAAGGCGTGATCGGCGCGTGTGCGGCCACCGTGGTCCCGGTGCCCGTGCGCCCTCAGAACGGGTTTCGCGTCGACCCGCTGGATGTCGCGGCGCGGATCACGCCCAGGACACGCGCCATACTGCTCAACAGTCCGAACAATCCATCCGGCGCCAGTTTGCCACTGGCCATCTGGCAAGCGCTGGCGGCGCTGTGCATTCGTCACGATTTGTGGCTCATCAGCGATGAGGTCTACAGCGACTTGCTGTTCGAAGGCCAGCACATCAGTCCGGCGAGCCTGCCGGGCATGGCCGAGCGCACCGCCACGATCAACAGCCTGTCCAAGTCCCACGCCATGAGCGGTTGGCGGGTGGGCTGGGTGATCGGGCCCAAACCCATGGCGGGTCACCTGGTCAATTTGTCGCTGAGCATGTTGTTCGGCATTCCGGATTTCGTGCAGAACGCTGCGCAGTTGGCGCTGGACCGGAACCTGCCGGAAGTGGCGATGATGCGCGAGGAGTATCGCCAGCGCCGCGACCTGGTGTGTGCAAGTCTGGGGCAATGCCCGGGGCTCAAGCCGATACGCCCGGACGGCGGAATGTTCGTGATGGTCGATGTGCGCCAGACCGGGTTGTCGGCCCAGCGCTTCGCCGAGCGACTGCTGGAAGGTTATGGCGTGTCGGTGTTGGCCGGTGAAGCTTTCGGGCCGAGTGCGGCGGGGCATATCCGCATCGGTCTGGTGGTGGATCAGATGAAGCTGGCTGATGCATGCCGGCGCATTGCTTTGTGTGCGACGGATCTGCTGGAGGTACGGCGGGCCTGAAGGAATTGTGTTGCCTGTGCTGGCCTCTTCGCGAGCAAGCCCGCTCCCACCCTAATGTGGGAGCGGGCTTGCTCGCGAAGGCTGCCTGACAGGCGCCGAATACCTCAGCCCTTCCACGCCCCAACATTCACCAGATTGGCCGGCCGCTCACCGGCCAGCGCCGCCAACAGGTTGTCCACCGCGCACCTGGCCATGGCCTCCCGTGTTTCATGGGTGGCCGAGCCGATGTGGGGTGTCGCCACCACGTTGTTCAACTGCAGCAATGGCGAGTCCTGATTCAAGGGTTCGCGATCGAAAACATCCAGCCCCGCCGCGCGAATCCGACCCGTGCGCAAGGCTTCGATCAGCGCCGCTTCGTCCACCACTTTACCCCGTGAAATATTGATGAAGATGGTCTCCGGACGCATCAGGGCGAACTGCTCTGCGCCGATCAGCCCTTGGGTTTCAGCCGTCAGCGGCAACGTCAGGCAAACGAAATCGGCCTGTTGCAACAGTTCCGGCAGGCTTCGATAGTGCGCATTGAACCGCTGTTCCACTGCCGGTTTCGGTGACTGGCTGTGGTAGATCACCGGCATGCCAAACCCGCAATGCCCGCGCTGCGCCAGGGCCTCGCCAATGCGGCCCATGCCGATGATGCCCAGGGTTTTGCCATGCACGTCGCTGCCGAAATGCGCAGGGCCGATGTTGCGGTTCCATTGGCCGGCGCGAACCAGGTTCGCCAGTTCCACCACCCGCCGGGCAGTCGCCAGGATCAGCGCAAAACCCGTGTCGGCAGTGGTTTCGGTGAGCACATCCGGTGTGTTGCTCAGCAGGATTCGCCGTTCGGTGAGGTAGTCGATGTCGTAGTTGTCGACGCCCACCGAGACGCTGGCAATGGCTTGAAGGTCGGGCGCCAGGTCGAGCAGTTCGGCATCCAGTTTCAGGCTGGCACCGAGCAAACCGTGAGCGCGGGGCAGGGCATCGCGCAGTTTGCCCAGACCCTCGGCATCAAGGTTTTCGATCAGCGTCACGTCGACCTGCTCGTGCAGGCGAGCCATCAATAGCGGCGAGAGTTTCTTGTAGAGGACGACCTGCTTTTTCATCTTCGAGATCTCAGTTTCAATTCAGGAATGTGCCGCGGCGGTGCGCGTTACCGTGGCCGAGGGCCGCTCCCGGTCGCTGGCGCCGGGCTTGAGGAAAATCGTCAGTACCACCGAGAACATCAACGCGCCGCTCATCAACAGGTACGACGCACCCGGCGAGCCGGTGGAGCTGTTCAGGTAACCGACCAGATAAGAACCGCCAAACGAACCGAGGGCACCCATGCTGTTGATCAGCGCCATGGCGCCGCCCGCGACATTGGCCGGGAGGATCTCCGGAATGATCGCGAAGAAGGGGCCGTAAGGCGCATACATGCAGGCACCGGCAATCACCAGCAGGGTGTAGGACCACCAGAAGTGTTCGGCACCCAGGGCGTAGGAGCCATAGAAGGCGATCGAGGCAATCAGCAGTGGCGGCCAGACGAAACGTTTACGCTTTTGCAGTTTGTCCGAACCCCAGGACACCAGCAGCATGCCGATCACCGCCGCCAGGTACGGCAGCGCCGACAGCCAGCCGGCCTGGACCATGTCCATCTGCGCGCCGGCCTTGAGGATCGACGGCAGCCACAGCACGAAGCCGTACACGCCAATGCTCCAGCAGAAGAACTGCAGGGCCAGGATGATCACTTTGGGTGAGCGGAAGGCTTCGGCGTAGTTCTTCACGGCCTTGATGCCGACCTGTTCGGCGGCCAGTGCGCTTTGCAGATCCTGCTTTTCCTGATCGTTGAGCCACTTGGCCTGTGACGGACGATCATCGGCCAGGCGCCACCAGATGAAGGCCCACAACACTGCCGGCAATCCCTCGACGATGAACATCCAGCGCCAGCTGTAGTGCTGCACCAGGTAGCCCGAGACCACTGACATCCAGAGCATGGTCACCGGGTTGCCGAGAATCAGGAAGGTGTTGGCCCGCGAGCGTTCGGCGCGGGTGAACCAGTGGCACAGGTAGATCAGCATCGCCGGCATGACGGCCGCTTCGACCACGCCGAGCATGAAGCGAATGACGATCAGCCAGTAGGCATTGGAGACAATCCCGGTCAAGGTCGCCAGGCTGCCCCAGAGGATCAGGCTGACGAAAATCAGCTTCTTCACGCTGTGTTTCTGCGCGTAGATCGCGCCGGGTACCTGGAAGAAAAAGTAGCCGAGGAAGAACAGCGCGCCGAGCATCGACGACAAGCCTGGCGTGATCATCAGGTCTGCCGCCATGCCGGACGCGGCGGCGAACCCATAGTTGGCGCGATCCAGATACGCCAGGCTATAGGTGATGAACACGATGGGCATGATGTACCACCAGCGGCGGGTGGCGAGCGTTGCGGTTTTCATGAGTGGTGCTCCTGAGCTTGTTGTTTTTGTCGCAGCAGGTAACGGTGTTTAGATCTTCAGTGACTGTGCTGGCCTCATCGCGAGCAAGCCCGCTCCCACAGATGCAAAACCTGTGGGAGCGGGCTTGCTCGCGAAGACGGCCGCAAGTTCGACATCCATTTCGGATCGGGTCGGCAACCCCTCCATATCCCCCCGGCTCTGTACCGCACGGCTGCCAATCCAGTTGGCGCGCTTCACGGCCTCGTCAAAGCTCTGGTTTTCCAGCAGCGCGCTGATCATGCCGACGGCAAAACCATCGCCGGCGCCCACCGTATCGACCACCGTTGCCACCGGCACGCCAGCCACGAAACCTTGATCCAGATGAGTGCGGTAATAAGCCCCGTGGGGCCCAAGCTTGATCGCCACGGCTTCGGCGCCTTGGTCGAGGTAAAACGCGGCAATGTCGGCCGGGTCTTCGAAACCGCTCAGCAAGCGACCTTCGCTCAAGCCCGGCAGCACCCAATGGGCGAGGGCGGCGAGACGGTTGATCTCGGTGATCATTTGTCGCTCGCTCGCCCACAGGCTCGGGCGCAGGTTCGGGTCGAAGGACACGCTGCGCCCGGCCTCGCGCATGCGGGTCATCAACTCGAACGACATCTGCCGCGCCGACTCCGACAGCGCCGGGGGAATGCCGGTGGCGTGCAGGTGTCGGGCCTTGAGCAACTCGGGCACGATCGAGTGCGGCGACAGGTGACTGGCCGCCGACCCACGGCGGAAGTATTCGACCAGCGGATCGCTGCCATCGTCGGTGCGGGACTTGAGTTGAAAACCGGTCGGGTGGGCGGTGTCGATGTCGACGTGGCGGCAATCCAGGCCTTCTTTTTCCAGGGTGTCGACCACGAACCGGCCCAACGAATCGGCACCGACCCGGCTTAGCCATGCCACGTTGAAGCCAAGCCGGGACAAACCGATCGCGACATTGCTGTCAGCCCCGGCGATGCGTTTGTGGAAAGCGCCAACGCTGGCCAGGTCGCCAGCCTGCTCGGCAACGAACATCGCCATGGTTTCACCGAACGAGAGGATATCGATCTCAGACATGAGCACTCTCCCGTTGCGCCTGGCCGAGGCGGGCGAGGGCCGCCACGTGTTCGCGGGTCAGTTGCACCAGGTCCTCGCCTTGCAGCGGATATTCCGCAGCCCGCATAACGCCTTGGGCCATGTGCTGCAGCAGCTGTTCCCACTGTTGCCAGTCGCTGGCGGTCGGCGGGATGGCGACCAGCTTGTCGTCGGCGCGACGCGTAACCGCTTTGCAGTGCACATAGCCGACGTGGCGTCCGAGAAGGCGCGCGGCGCTGGCAGCGGATTGGTCCTGCCAGTGCCAATTGCCGATGTCGAAGGTCATTTTGATCGGCAAGTGGTGTTGCTCAACCTCTGTGAAAAAGCGCTGGAAGGGTTCGATACGGCCACCGTGCAGGGTCTGGTCGTTTTCCACCAGCAACTGCACGGGGCTGGCATCCAGCAGCCGGGCGAGGGCGTGCAGGTCGCAGTTGTCGGTGAAATAGCCCAGCGACACTTTCAGCCATTTGGCACCGAACGCCTCGGCGCGTTGCAGGGCGGTGATCAGTTCTGGATTGGGCCTGGATTGTCCTGCCAGCCAGAGTTCCATTGGCGACGAATACACGCTCTCCAGGCCTTCTGCCTGAGTGGCATTGGCCAGTTGAGCGGGGTCTTCAACGGTCAGCAACTCCTCGCGCCACTCGATGCGCGTGGCGCCGGCGGCGGCCAGTACTTCGATAAAACTGCCTTGGCCGCGCTGGCGCACCAGGTCGGCGCCGTAGCTGGAGAGGCTGATGGAAACGGCGGGTTTGTTCATTGTTTTTATACCTCTGAAACCGGTTTCATTTTTGTTCAAAAAAATAGTGGGTGTTCTTGGTGGCCTCTTCGCGGGCAAGCCCGCTCCCACAGGGGAATGCATTCCAAATGTGGGAGCGGGCTTGCCCGCGAAGAGGCCGGAACATTCACCGAGAATGTCCAAGTGTCGATCCTCTAACAATCAACCGCGCGGAAAAATCCAGCGTCCGCACCGCCCCGTCATCCCCCCGCAGCCGCTTGAGCAGACACTCAAACGCACTGGCGCCAATCTCGGTGGTCGGCTGGGCCAGCGCGGTTATCCCGCTACCCACCAACGGATACCAATCCAGATCATCGAGGGCGATCAAGCCCACATCCTCGAACAGGCTGCACTTGAGTTCACGCAACGCATGGGTGCAGGCCAGCGCTGCAATGCCGTTCGCGCAAAACAGTGTTTTCGGGCCGGGGCCAGGCGTGTCGAGGAAGGATTTCAGCTGTGCGGTCAGTTCGCTGCCGGTTTCGATGAGGCTGCCATAGAGGGCCGGGCGCAGGGCAATTTGCGCCTTGAAACTGGCGACCCGTTCGATCCGCGAACTGGTGCCATCGAACGGTTCGGTCACCATCAATACATCGCGGTAGCCGCGTTCTTCAAGATGCGTGAGGGCCATTTCAACGGCTGCCGGATTGTCCAGCCCGACCATGTCGCTCTCAAGGTGCTCGACCTTGCGGTCCACCAGTACCAGGGGCATTTCCCGGTGCAGTTCGTGCAATTCGTCACGGTGATGACCGAGGGTGTTCACGATCAGGCCTTCGATGTTGTACGAGCGCAGCAGGGCCAGGTGCTGGCGCTCTTGCTCGTCGTCGCGGTCGGTGTTGCACACCACCAGGCTATAGCCGTGCTGACGGCAGGCGGTTTCCACCCCGTGCATCACGGCAATTGAATAAGGGTTGCGGATATCGGCCACCAGCATGCCGATCAGGCGGGTGCGCCCGCGCTTGAGGCCGCGGGCCATCTGGTTCGGGCGATAGCCCAGTTCCGCAATTGCCTGCTCGATGCGCTGGGCTATGGCATCGGAGAGCAGGGCGCGGTCCTCGCCAATGAACCGCGAAACGCTGGCCTTGGAGACCTTGGCGTGTTCGGCCACGTCGAGCATGGTCACGCGGCTGCGCTGGGCGGCGGAGAAATCGTTCACGGTCTGAAACCTTCTTATTGGATTTATAAGGCCGAGCGCTTCGTGAGATAGCGCTGAAACCGGTTTCAGAAGACACCAAAAGCCAATTCGCCGTCAAGCCCCGGATTGTCGATTGTCGAACAAACACCGACGGGTGGCGTTCAGGCCAGCACGCTCAGCCATGCTGAACCCAGCAGCAACAGGCCCATGGAGCGATTGAAACGCTGCATGGCCCGGGGCGAGCGCAACCAGCGACTCGACCCGGCACCGAGCAGCGCCCAGACGCCCAGGCAGGGCAAGGAAATCAGGAAAAACACCAAGGACAGGTTGATCACGTGCACGAACCGATCTTCGCCCGCTCCAGCGAAGACACTGACCACCGCCAGCGCCATCATCCAGGTTTTCGGGTTGATCCATTGCAGGCCGGCGGCGCCCACCCAGCCCAGTCGATCCTCGGTTTTCATGCTGATGGCTTCGACCGGGGCGCGGAAAATCTGCCAGGCCAGATAACTCAGCCACGCTACCCCGACCCATTGCATGACGTTTTGCAATGCGGGCCAGGCCGTCAGTGACGAACCAACGCCCGTGCCCACCAGCAACACCAGCGTCGCGGCACTGGCGCAGGCGCCGAAGATAATCGGCAGGGCGGCGCCCAAGCCGTATCGGGCACTGTTGCTGAGCACAAGTATGTTGGTCGGTCCGGGTGTGATCGACGCCACAAAGGCAAAGAGCAAGAAGGGCAGTAACGTCGGGAAAGAAGAAAGCATTGCGGGCGAACTCCGGTAAAGATCAGTGAAACCGATCTTCACAATCCCCGGCGTTACTTGTCTGGAAGATTTGAGCAGCGCTTGCGGTACAGCGCCGGTGTCAGGCCGTAGGCGCGCACGAACCAGCGGCCCAGATGGCTCTGGTCGGCAAAGCCCAGCGCCATCGCCACCACCGCCGGTTGTTCGCCACGGGCCAGCATTCGCCGCGCGGTTGCCAGGCGCAATTGCACCAGATACGCGTGGGGCGCCATGCCGTAAGCGGCCTTGAACGCACGGGTCAGGCGGAAGCGGTCGACACCTGTGACGGCTGCCAGTTGATCGAGGCCGATGTCGTATTGCGCGTTGGCATGCAGGTAGTCCCGGGCCTTCTGCGCCACGCGCGGCAGACGCGGGTCCTGGCCATCGCGGGCGCGCCAATGCAAATGGCTGGTCAGGCGCTCGAGCAACGCGTCGAGGGCGGTCTGGCGGACGATCTCCAGCTCACCGCGATGCAGGGTTTCAAACGCCAGGCTGGTGGCCTGGGCCAGGCGCGCATCGCAGGCCAGGGTGGCGGCGAAACTCAGTTGGCTGTTGTCGGGGGCATGATCGAACACAGCGCCGAGTTCGCGCTGCAACCACTGCGGATCGAGGTACAGCATGCGGTAGGTAAAACCGTCGGCGGTCGGTGCGTCACCGTCATGGATGTCACCGGGCTCGAGCAAAAACACCTTGCCCGGTGTGCTCTGGTGCCTGGCCCGTCGGCAATTGAATTGCTGAACCCCTTGTTCGGTGACGCCCACTAGATAACTGTCGTGCCAGTGCGGGTCGTAGGCGTGACCTTCGAAATGCGCGCGCAGGGTCTCGATGCCGGTGTCGGCGTCCTGAGACAGGTCGATCCAGTTGTGAGTGTTCATGTTGCACCTGCGGGACGGATTGCCGAGCCATTTAACGCCTGCTGGAATTACGATGACTAGAACGTTTGTGCAGGCATCAGTTGAACAGGCCCGCCGCAATATTGATTGAGAACCCAAGGATGGCGGTGTTGAACAGAAAGCCGATCAACGACTGCGCCAGCACGATCTTGCGCAAATCACGGGTCG
Source organism: Pseudomonas sp. AP3_22 TE3818 (assembly GCF_053628995.1). Taxonomy (NCBI): domain Bacteria; kingdom Pseudomonadati; phylum Pseudomonadota; class Gammaproteobacteria; order Pseudomonadales; family Pseudomonadaceae; genus Pseudomonas; species Pseudomonas sp. AP3_22 TE3818. Next base: position 3,155,134 of record NZ_JBRJHL010000001.1, read on the forward strand.
CCACGCCGACATCCGAGGTCTGCACCGCGACGCCGACGGTGAACGAGAAGTACAGGAAGTCCCAGTAATTGGGCGTCGTCAGGCCTTCAGCAAAACGCAGCGCCGGTTCTTTGCCTTCCCAGGTGTAAAACAGGCGCGCGTAGTGCACGCTGAAAATCACCCCGATCAGCAGCCACGAGCCGATCACCGTCAGTGCAGTGAAGCCGTAGTGCAGGAGCTTGCGCGTGGTTTCCAGGTCTTTGCTGCCGGCCAGTTCGAAGGTGATGGTCGCCAGGCTGGCCAATGCCGCGATGCACACCACCAACAGCACCAGCCCGGCGTTTTCGTCTTCGATTTCGGCGATGCGTTTCACGTCGGTCGCTTTTGAACGCACGGTGAGCCAGGACATCAGGATCAGGTAAGTCCAGACGCCGGCATTCCAGCCAATGAGGATTTTGCTGATGACCGAATCGGCCGGAACCAGGATGCCCGCCGCGATACCGAGCGTCGTGGCGGCGGACAGGCGAGGGTGGGTGTGGGTGAGGTAGGGCATGGAGGCTCGATGGGTTGGGGCGATGTAATCACCTTAGCCCAGGGCTGTCCGTCGTGACCACCATCATCAGGTTTACACAATCCCCTGTAGGAGCCGGCTTGCCGGCGATAGCGCCCTTGAAGATTGCATCGTTATCAAGGCCGTCTTCGCTGGCAAAGCCAGCTCCTACAGGGGACGTGGTGTGGGTTAGAGATCTTTATGGCGTTTGCGCACCAGCTTCATCACCACCACAAAAAACACCGGCACGAACACCACGGCCAGCGTCGCCGTGATCATCCCGCCGATCACCCCGGTGCCGATGGCCTGCTGGCTTGCCGAGCTGGCGCCTGTGGCAATCGCCAGGGGCACCACACCGAGGATGAACGCCAGCGAAGTCATGACAATCGGCCGCAATCGCAGGCGTGCCGCTTGCAGGGTGGCGTCGACCAGGTCGTGGCCTTCGTCGTACAGGCTCTTGGCAAACTCGATGATCAGGATCGCGTTCTTCGCCGACAGGCCGATGATGGTGATCAGCCCGACCTTGAAGAACACATCGTTGGGCATGCCGCGCAAGGTCACGGCCAGCACCGCGCCGAGCACGCCCAGTGGCACCACCAGCAGCACCGAGGTCGGGATCGACCAGCTTTCGTACAACGCCGCCAGGCACAGGAACACGATCAACAGCGACAGCCCGAGCAGGATCGGCGCCTGGCTGCCGGACAAGCGTTCCTGCAACGACAACCCGGTCCATTCCTGGCCCAGGCCCGCCGGGCCTTGCGCCACCAACCGCTCGATCTCGGCCATGGCTTCGCCGGTGCTGTGGCCCGGTGTCGGTTCTCCGGAAATGCTGATCGCCGGGTAGCCGTTGTAGCGGGTCAACTGCGCCGGGCCCTGGGTCCATCTGGCCTGCACGAAGGCCGACAAGGGCACCATTTTCCCGTGGGTGTTGCGCACGTGGATCTTCAGCAGGTCTTGCACCTGGCTGCGCTGCTCGCCCTCGGCCTGCACCACGACGCGCTGCATCCGCCCCTGGTTGGGGAAGTCGTTGATGTAGGCCGAGCCCACGGCCGTGGACAACACGTTGCCGACGTCGGCAAAGGACACCCCCAGCGCGTTGGCCTGCTTGCGGTCGACCACCAGTTGCACCTGCGGCGCCTCGGCCAGGGCGCTTTCGCGCACGTTCATCAGGATCGGGCTTTTTTCGGCGGCCGCGAGCAAGTCGGTGCGCGCTTGCATCAGCTTCTTGTGGCCGAGACCACCGCGATCCTGCAGGCGGAACTCGAAGCCGCTGGACGTACCCAGGCCATCCACGGGCGGCGGCAGCACGGCAAAGGTCACCGCGTCCTTGATCTGGCTGAGGGCGACGTTGGCCCGGTCGGCAATCGAGCTGGCCGAATCGTCGCTGCCGCGCTCGGACCAGTCTTTGAGCGTGCTGAACGCCAGCGCCGCATTCTGCCCGCTGCCGGAGAAGCTGAACCCGAGAATCACCACGCTGTCGCGAATGCCCGGCTCGCCGGCGTTGTGCGCTTCCACCTGCTCGGCCACCTGCACCGTACGGTTCTTGCTCGCACCCGGCGGCAACTGGATGTCGGTGATGGTGTAACCCTGGTCTTCCACCGGCAGGAATGAGGAGGGCAGGCGACTGAAGGCCAGGCCCAGGCCAATCAGCAGCACGCCGTAGATCAGCAGGTAGCGCCCGGTGCGTTTCAACGCGTAGGCGACCCAGCCTTGATAGCGCTCGGTCAGTTGCTCGAAGCGGCGGTTGAACCCGCCAAAGAATCCGCTCTTTTCGTGGTGCTCGCCTTTGGCAATCGGCTTGAGCAACGTCGCGCACAGGGCCGGGGTCAAGGTCAGGGCGAGGAAGGCCGAGAACAGGATCGAGGTGGCCATCGACAGCGAGAATTGCTGGTAAATCACCCCGACCGAACCCTGCATGAACGCCATTGGAATGAACACCGCGACCAGCACCAGGGTGATGCCGATGATGGCCCCGGTAATCTGCTGCATGGCCTTGCGCGTGGCTTCCTTGGGCGACAGGCCTTCGGTGGCCATGATGCGCTCGACGTTCTCCACCACCACGATCGCGTCGTCCACCAGAATGCCGATCGCCAGCACCATGCCGAACATGGTCAGCACGTTGATTGAAAACCCCAGCGCCAGCATCGTCGCAAAGGTGCCCATCAACGCCACCGGCACCACCAGCGTCGGAATCAGCGTGTAGCGGATGTTCTGCAGGAACAGGAACATCACCGCAAACACCAGCAGCATGGCCTCAAGGAGGGTGTAGACCACCTTGGTGATCGAGACCTTGACGAAGGGGGAGGTGTCGTACGGGATCGAGTACTCGACGTTTGCCGGGAAGTAGCGCTTGAGTTCATCCATCTTCGCCCGCACCAGGGTCGCGGTGTTCAGGGCGTTGGCGCCAGGCGACAACTGCACGGCGACGGCGGTGGACGGCTTGCCGTTCAGGCGCGTGGAAAACTGGTATTCCTGGCTACCGATCTCGACCCGCGCCACATCGCTGATGCGTACGGTCGAACCGTCCGGGTTGGCCTTGAGGACGATGTCGGCAAACTCTTCGGGGGTCGACAACTGACCCTTGACCAGAATGGTCGCGGTGATTTCCTGGGTGGTGCGGGTCGGCAGATCGCCGATGCTGCCGGCCGACACCTGGGCGTTTTGCGCAACGATGGCGGCGTTGACGTCCGCTGGGGTCAGGTTGAAGGCGAGCAGTTTCTGCGGGTCGATCCAGATCCGCATCGCCCGCTCGGCGCCGTACAGCTGCGCCTTGCCGACGCCGTCCAGGCGCTTGATCTCGTTCATCACGTTGCGCGCCAGGTAATCGCTGAGCGCCACGTCGTCGAGTTTGCCGTCGCTGGACGTCAGGGTGATCAACAGCAGGAAACCGGAGGAGACTTTCTCCACCTGCAAACCTTGCTGGATGACCGCTTGCGGCAGGCGTGACTCCACGGCCTTGAGGCGGTTCTGCACATCCACCTGGGCCAGTTCCGGGTTGGTGCCCGGCTGGAAAGTGGCCTTTATGGTCGCGCTGCCGAGGCTGCTCTGGGATTCGAAATACAACAGGTGATCGGCGCCGTTGAGTTCTTCCTCGATCAGGCTGACCACGCTTTCGTCCACGGTTTGCGCCGAAGCGCCCGGGTACACGGCATAGATTTCGATCTGCGGCGGCGCGACGTCCGGGTACTGGGCCACCGGCAGTTGCGGAATGGCCAGGGCACCGGCCAGCAGGATGAACAACGCGACCACCCAGGCGAACACCGGGCGGTCGATAAAGAACTGCGGCATAAAAAAGCGTCCTGCTTACTGACCAGTCGCCTGGGCAAGTGGAAGAGGGGAGTCGTCTATCTGCACTTTCTCGCCGGGGCGGGCGTGCTGCAGGCCCTCGATGACGATGCGGTCACCGGCTTTCAGGCCGCCGGTGACGATCCAGCGATCGTTCTGCACGGCGCCCAGTTCCACCGATTGCTGGCCGACGCGCTGTTCGGCGTCGAGCAGCAGCACCTGGGCGATACCGGCGCTGTCGCGCTGGATGGCCCGTTGCGGCACGCTGATGCCCTGGCGGTTGACCGCTTGTTCCAGGCGCACGCGCACGAAACTGCCGGGCAGCAGGTCGAGGTCGGGGTTGGGGAACTCGCTGCGCAGGATGATCTGGCCGGTGCCCGGGTCGACGGTGATGTCGCTGAACAGCATTTTGCCCGGCAGCGGGTAGAGGCTGCCGTCATCCTGAATCAGCGTGGCCTTGGCCTGGTCCTGGCCGACCTGCTGCAACTGGCCGGAACGGAAGGCGCGGCGCAGTTCGTTGAGTTCGCGGGTGGACTGGGTCAGGTCGGCATGAATCGGGTTGAGTTGCTGGATCAGCGCCAGCGGCGTGGTTTCGTTCTGCCCGACCAGCGCGCCTTCGGTGACCAGCGCACGACCGATGCGCCCGGAAATCGGCGCGGTGACGGTGGCGTAGCCGAGGTTGAGTTTCGCCCGCTCTACCGCAGCCTTGTTGGCCGCGACGTCGGCGGCGGTCTGTCGTGCGTTGGCCCGGGCGTTGTCGTAGTCCTGGCCGCTGATGGCCTTGTCGTCGATCAACTGGGCATAGCGCTGTTCCTGCAACCGGGCCTGGAACGCGTTGGCCTCGGCTTTGCGCAGCGCTGCTTCGGCGCTGTCCAGGTCGGCCTTGAGCGGCGCCGGGTCGATGCGGAACAGGACATCGCCCTGTTTCACGTCACTGCCTTCACGGAAGGTCCGCTGCAGGACCACGCCGGCCACGCGGGCACGCACCTCGGCCATGCGCGGTGCGGCAATCCGTCCGCTCAGTTCGCTGCTGATGGTCAGTGGTTGCGCTTCGATGGTCTCGATGCGAACCGTGGCCAGCGGCGCCTGTTCCTCGGCGTTCGAGGCCTTCTCGCACGCAACCAGTGTCAACGCCAGAGCAATCAGACTGAGCCTGGCAAGCAGATTCTTCGACATGTAATACCCCAATAAAGACTCCCAGCATCCTACTGGGCGCAGGCGAGGGTAGCGGTGAAGCTTTGTTGGTGCTGTGTGAAATTGTGTAAGGGTTTTACTCAGAGACGAGTGAGGGCGTATATCCTTCAGTCCTTGAATTTTATTGCGCCTGTCAGGCCGCTATCGCTGGCAAGCCAGCTCCTACAATTGAAATGCGATCCCTTGTAGGAGCTGGCTTGCCAGCGATAGCGAGCTGATGGTCACCACCGCGTTTGCTGGAAACACCCCATGCCCAACATCCTCCTGGTCGAAGACGACACCGCCCTCGCCGAATTGATTGCCAGCTACCTGGAACGCAACGGTTATTCCGTCAGCGTGATCGGTCGCGGTGATCATGTGCGCGAACGTGCGCGGCTCAATCCGCCGGACCTGGTGATCCTCGACCTGATGCTGCCCGGTCTCGACGGTTTGCAAGTCTGTCGCCTGCTGCGTGCCGATTCGGCGACCTTGCCGATCCTGATGCTCACCGCCCGCGACGACAGCCACGACCAGGTACTGGGGCTGGAAATGGGGGCCGACGACTACGTCACCAAGCCCTGCGAGCCACGGGTGCTGCTGGCGCGGGTGCGGACCCTGTTGCGCCGCAGCAGCCTCAGCGAGCCGCAGACCGCCAACGACCGCATTCTGATGGGCAACCTGTGCATCGACCTGTCCGAACGCACCGTGACCTGGCGCGAGCAATTGGTGGACTTGTCCAGCGGTGAGTACAACCTGCTGGTGGTGCTGGCCCGGCATGCCGGGGAGGTGCTGAGCCGCGACCAGATCCTGCAACGCCTGCGCGGCATCGAATTCAACGGCACCGACCGCTCGGTGGACGTGGCGATTTCCAAGTTGCGGCGCAAGTTCGACGACCACGCCGGCGAGGCGCGCAAGATCAAGACCGTGTGGGGCAAGGGCTACCTGTTCAGCCGTTCCGAGTGGGAATGCTGAGCCGATGTTCAGAATCCTCTTTCGTTTGTACCTGGTGACCATCGTCTCGTTCAGCGCGGCGATTTATCTGGTGCCGGATCTGGTGGTCAAGGTGTTCCACGAACGCTTTGTCACCTACAACCTCGATTACTCCCGTGGCCTGCAGACGCTGATCGTCAAACAGTTTCACGCGGCCCCGGCCGAACAGTGGCCGGCCCTGGCCGCCGAAATGGACAAGGACTTCAATCCGCTGCACATCGTGCTCAGCGGTAACGATGACAGCAGCCTGACGCCTGAGGAGCAGCAGCGCTTGCAGCGGGGCGAGAACGTTGTGCGCGTGGGTGACTGGGGCTGGCGCACGCTGGCGGTCGCGCCGCTGAACGAGCGCACCGTGGTGCAAATGGTGGTGCCGCCGGACCCGCTGGACGTCAACCTGTTGTACTGGAGCATCAACGTACTGATCGGCGCGACCATGCTCGCGTGCCTGTTGCTGTGGCTGCGCCCGCACTGGCGTGACCTGGAACGCCTCAAGGGCGCGGCCGAGCGCTTTGGCAAGGGCCACCTGGGCGAGCGCACGCAAATTTCCCCAAGCTCCAACATCGGCAGCCTGGCCAGCGTGTTCGACACCATGGCCGGCGACATCGAGAACCTGCTCAACCAGCAGCGCGACTTGCTCAATGCGGTGTCCCACGAGTTGCGCACGCCGCTGACGCGCCTGGATTTCGGCCTGGCGCTGGCCCTCTCCGACGACTTGCCGGCGGCCAGCCGCGAGCGCCTGCAAAGCCTGGTGGCGCACATCCGGGAACTCGATGAGCTTGTACTGGAGCTGCTGTCCTACAGTCGCCTGCAAAACCCGGCGCGGCTACCGGAGCGGGTCGACGTGTCACTGGATGAGTTCATCGACAGCATCCTTGGCAGCGTCGACGAGGAACTGGAGTCCCCGGAGATCGTCATCGACGTGCTGCTGCACGGCCAGCTCGAACGCTTCAGCCTTGACCCGCGCCTGACCGCCCGCGCCTTGCAAAACTTGTTGCGCAACGCCATGCGCTACTGCGAAAAGCGTATCCAGATCGGTGTGCAGGTCTGCGCTGGCGGCTGTGAAATCTGGGTCGACGATGACGGCATCGGCATTCCGGATGACGAGCGCGAGCGGATTTTCGAACCCTTCTACCGTCTCGACCGCAGTCGAGACCGCGCCACGGGTGGTTTCGGCCTGGGATTGGCGATCAGCCGCCGCGCCCTGGAAGCCCAGGGCGGCACGCTGACGGTGCAAGCCTCGCCACTGGGCGGGGCGCGGTTTCGCTTGTGGTTGCCGACTTCGGCCTGAGGCGCGCCCGGGATAATGCGGCTCAGGCGCTCAGCCGACTGCGCAACACCTTGGCCATTTCCTCCAGATCCGTCATCGGCTGGTGCCCGATCAACATCCAGGCGTGCTCCATGTCCGCCCAATACACGATGTTCAGCTCGCGCCGCTGTTCCCGGGCGAAATGGCGGCTGCCGCTGTTGGAGCGGGTCACGCACAGCGCCATGGGGCCGTGCGCCGGATCGAGGTAGGTGATCTGGGCGATGGGGGCGCCGTCGTACTCGAGGATTTGCGCCCGCTTGAACTCGGCACGGGGCAGGTGCAGTTTTGCCGGCGCGAGGTCGAGGCCCAGGCGTGCATCGATGGTCCGCAGTTGGGCTCGCTGGGAGGCTTCATCAGCGGGCAGGTGATCCAGGGTTTCCGGCACGTAGAGCGCCATGTAATCGGCCACCAGACCGCGCCAGCTGTGAGTCTGCTGGCTCGCTTGCCAGCCGAGGAACAAACGGTCCGCCAGCACGCCGCCGGCCAGCAGCCCGGCTGCGGCGGCCAGGAACCAGCGTCGGTTGAGCCCCGGGCGGGCGGGTGAGGGCATTGTGGCGAGCATGGCTTGCAGGCGATCCACCGGTGCCTGCCGGGCCAGTTCATCGTAGGCGTCCTTGAACGGCAGGCTGCTGCGATCCAGCCATTGCAGGCGCAGGCCGAGCATCGGGTCGGCGCTGATGGCCGCGTCGATGCGCGAGCGCTGCTCGGCATCGAGTTGGTTGTCGAGATAAGCCACCAGTTGTTCGTCCGAGGGTTTCGCGTTCATCAATGTTCTCCTCGGTAAGGGTGGGGCACCGTGTGCAACGGTGGATATTCGGCCAGTTTCGCCCGGGCCGCGGCCAGGCGACTCATGACCGTGCCGATGGGCACTTGCAGCACGTCGGCGACTTCGCGGTAGGACAACCCTTCGACGTAGGCGAGAAATACCGTTTCACGCTGGGCCTCGGGCAAGGCATCGACGCGGCGTATGACCTGTGCCGCCAACACGTGGGTCTGGGCCACGGACTCTCCATCGAACGACAGGGTCTGGTCGGCATCCACCTGGCCCTGGCCTTGCCGCACCCGCTGGGCACGGACTTCGTTGAGCCAGATCGAGTGCAGGATGCTCAGCAGCCAGCGGTCCATGCGCGTCCCCGGCTCGTATTGCCCGGCCCGCTCCAGCGCCCGCACGCAGGTGGCCTGCACCAGGTCATCGGCGACATGCCGTTGCCGGGACAACAGCAGGCCGTAGCGCCATAAACGCGCCAGATGCTGGTTCAGTTCCGTTCGTATTGCCTGATCGCTGGCGATGGCGACCTCCGTCCGCTCGGGTTGTCAGGTTTTCGATGATCCGTTGATGGCTTCGGCCAGGTCCTGATACTCCTCGCACTGGGTATTGCCGCAGATGGACTTGATCTGCTGCAGTTGCTCCTGCGCAAGGTCCAGCCGGCCCTTGACCACATAGGCCTCGCCCAGGTATTCGCGGACTTGCGCGTATTGCGGGTCGAGTTTTACCGATTGCAGGTAATAACCGATGCCTTCGTCGGTGCGCCCCAGTTTACGCGTGGCGTAACCGCGATAGTTCAGCGCTTTTGCGGTATTGGGCTGTTTCAGCGTGTCCAGCAGGGCCAGGGCCTCTTCATAACGTCCGTCCTTGGCCAGTTGATAGGCATAGTGGGTGCGGTCTTCGTCAGGCACCAGGTTGCTGGTCTGCTTTACGCACCGCTGCGATCTTGTATCGAGCACCTGTCCTTTCGGGCAGTTGGGTCTGGCGGGCGGCTCGTCACCGCCGCCACCGCCGTTGGCCAGGGCGAGGGAGCCGGACAAGGCAACGGTCAGCAACAGCGGGGTCATCAGAAACGCAAAACGACTATTCATGGGCTTTGCTCCACAGGGTCATGGGTTTCAGATCAGGTCGCGCCCGGCCAGGCGCAGTGCAAGGTTGATGTGATGAGAACACCCCAGCACGCACAATTATTCATTGTGGGAGCGGGCTTGCTCGCGAATGCGGTGGGTCAATCAACATTAATGCTGCCTGACACTCCGCCTTCGCGAGCAAGCCCGCTCCCACAGGGGATTTTCGTTCAACCCAGCAGACGAATCGGTGCATCCGCCGCCCAGGCCTGGATGTCCTCGATCATCTGCGAGAAAAACAGCCTGTAGTTCTGTTGGCTCACGTACCCGACATGGGGCGTGGCCAATACATTCTCCAGGGTCCGGAACGGATGGTGGGCGGGCAGCGGCTCTTGCTCGAAGACGTCCAGTGCCGCACCGGCCAGTCGTTGCTTCTGCAGCGCCTTGATCAGCGCCGCCTCATCGACAATCGGTCCGCGGGCGGTGTTGACCAGCAGTGCCGTGGGCTTCATCCAGCCCAGGGCTTGTGCGTCCACCAGACCCCGACTGCGGTCGCTGAGCACCAGGTGCACCGACAACACATCGGCCTGTTCGAACAGTTCCTGCTTGCTGACACGGGTCACACCGGCTTGCGCCGCACGTTCGGCGGTGAGGTTTTCGCTCCAGGCGATGACGCGCATGCCGAACACCTGGCCGAATTGCGCGACGCGCTGGCCGATGCTGCCAAGGCCGAGGATCGCCAACGTCTTGCCGTGCAGGTCGCCGCCCAGGCCTTGTTGCCACTGGCCGGCACGCAAGGCATTGGCTTCGGCCACCAGGTTGCGGGTGGCGGCCATGATCAGCGCCCAGGTCAGCTCCGGCGCGGCGTGTTTGTAGCTGTCGGTGCCGCTGACCCGGATGCCCAGCGCGGCGGCGGCTTTCAGGTCCAGGGCGGCGTTGCGCATGCCGCCGGTCACCAGCAGTTTGAGCCTGGGCAGGTGGCGCAGCAGGTCTTCGTCGAAGCGCGTGCGCTCGCGCATGACGCAGATCACCTCGAACCCGGCCAGGCGCTCGGCCAGCGTCTGGTTGTCGGCGGGGTAGTCATGGAGAAAACTCACCTGGCCGACGCTGTCCAGCGCCGACCAGTCCACCACATCCCGCGCCACATCCTGCCAATCATCGAGCACTGCAATCTGCACAGGCATCAGCCTTTCCTCTTCAACGCACGGGGTTGGTCTTGTTCAGCCAGGCGAGCAGGGCCTGGTGGAATTGTGCCGGTTCTTCCATCTGTGGCGCGTGGCCCATGCCAGGGAATTCGACCAGCGTGGACCGGGGAATCAACTTCGCCACTTGTTTGCCGAGGACGTCGTAGTGCCCGATCTTCGCCTTGACCTCGGGCGGGGCGATGTCACTGCCGATGGCGGTGGTATCGGAGGTCCCGATCAACAGCAGGGTCGGCATCTTCAGGTTCTGGAATTCGTAGTACACCGGTTGAGTGAAGATCATGTCGTAGATCAGCGCCGAGTTCCACGCGACTTGCGTATGTCCCGGGCCTTTGTTCAGGCCGGCGAGCATGTCGACCCAGCGCTCGAATTCCGGCTTCCAGCGGCCGCCGTAGTAGGTGCTGCGTTCGTAGTTGCGGATACCGTCGGCGCTGAGTTTGAGTTCGCGTTCATACCATTGGTCTACCGTGCGATAGGGCACGCCGAGGGCTTTCCAGTCTTCCAGGCCGATGGGGTTGACCAGTGCCAGTTGCTCGACCTGTTCGGGGTATTGCAAGGCATAGCGAGTGGCGAGCATGCCGCCGGTGGAGTGCCCCAGCAGGGTGGCTTTCTGAATGCCCAATGCCTTGAGCAATTGCTGGGTGTTCGTCGCCAGTTGCTGGAATGTGTACTGATAGTGCGCCGGTTTGCTGGAGCTGCAGAAGCCGATCTGGTCCGGCGCGATGACCCGATAGCCGGCATCGCTGAGGGCTTTGATCGAGCTGTCCCAGGTGGCGCCGCAGAAATTCTTGCCGTGCATCAGCACCACGCTGCGGCCATTGGCCTTGCCGTGGGCGGCGACGTCCATATAGCCCATTTGCAGGGACTGGCCCTGGGATTCGAAGGCGAAGTGCTTGAGCGTGTAGGGATAGTCGAAACCTTGCAGCTCAGGGCCGTATTCCGGTGCTTCGGCGTGGGCGATGGCGGGCAGGGCGGCGGTCAACAACAGGCCGGGCAACCAGCGGGGGAAAGGGCGCGACATGGGGTAGCTCCATGGAAAATCCGCCGATGCTGGATCGGCTCGATTAGGGCGGCATTAAACACAGGCAATCGCCGCCCTCGATGGTTCAACCCATCCAGCCCAGCGTCGCCACGGCCAACACGCCGTAACGGGCGCCTTTGGCCAGGGTGACGATCAACAGGAAGCGCCCCAATGGCTCGCGCATGACCCCGGCGACCAGTGTCAGCGGATCGCCGATCACCGGGAGCCAGCTAAGCAGCAATGACCAATGGCCGTAGCGCTGGTAATGCAGTCGGGCTTTTTCCAGGTGCCGGGGGCTTACCGGAAACCAGCGCCGGTCGCGGAACCGTTCGATCCCGCGCCCCAGCCACCAGTTGAGCAGCGACCCCAGGACGTTGCCGAACGTCGCCACCGCCAGCAGTGCCCAGAGCCAGTAGCGGTCGCTGAGCAGCAGCCCCACCAGCACGGCTTCGGATTGCAACGGCAGCAGCGTGGCGGCACCGAATGCCGCGAAAAACAGCCCGAGGTACGCGCCCTGCATCAATGGGCGGGGTAGTCCGCAACCACCAGGTCAGTGCCGTCCTTTTTCAGGCCGATGACCTGATAGGCATCGCTCATGCCGTCCATTTCCATGCCGGGCGAACCCATGGGCATGCCGGGGGCCGCGACGCCCAACAGATCGTCGCGCTTGCTCAAGGCCAGGACCTGGTCGGCCGGGACGTGACCTTCGACGAACTTGCCGTTGATCAGCGCGGTGTGGCACGACGCCAGGCGTGGCGGCACGCCGTGTTGTTGCTTGAACTCGCTCATGTTGGCTTCGACGTGGTCTTCGACCTTGAAACCATTGGCTTCAAGATGGCTGATCCATTTCTTGCAGCAACCACAATTGGCGTCGCGATGAACCTCGATCGGAATGAGGTCGGCGGCCTGGGCCAGGGAGGACATGAACAGGGCGCTCAGGGCGATCAGACGCAGAGGGTTTCGCATGGGATTCGTCTCGGCTAACGGGCAAAAAAACGCATTCTGACCCTTTTTTTCGGTCAGGCATTCAAGGAGTGTTTCGAAGTACTACAAAGATCGGCTGTTCGATGATGGTAGATCACTTGGAAAAGCCTGTAGGAGCGAGCTTGCTCGCGATGGAGGTCAACGATGATGTGGGAAGCCTGACACCCCGCGGTGCTCTCAGGTTTTTCGCGAGCAGGCTCGCTCCTACAGATATTTCGTTATCTCAGCGGTCGAGCAGTTTCATGACTTCCTCCGGATAACGCAGGCCAGCGGTGGCGTTCGCCGCAAAGACCGACTCCAGCGCCTGCAGTTCATCTGCGCTCAGTCTCACCTGCAGAGCGGCCACGTTTTCCTCCAGGTATTTGCGTTGCTTGGTGCCCGGAATCGGAATCAGGTAGTCGCCCTGGGCCAGCACCCACGCCAGCGCCAGTTGGCCTGCCGCCACGCCTTTCTCGGCCGCGAGCGCCTGGACTTGCTGCACCAGCAGCAGGTTTTTCGCAAAATTTTCGCCCTGGAAACGCGGGCTGAAACGGCGATAATCGTCTGCCGCGAAATCATCCGGGCTTTTCAATGCGCCGGTCAGAAACCCTCGGCCCAGCGGGCTGTAAGGCACAAAGGCGACGCCCAGGCGCCGGCAGGCCGCCAGGCAACCGTTGTCTTCCTGATCACGGCTCCACAACGAGTATTCACTCTGCAGCGCACTGATCGGATGAACCTTGTGCGCCCGTTCCAGGGTCGCCACCGAGGCTTCGCTCAATCCCAGGTAGCGGACTTTGCCGGCACTGACCAGTTCGGCCATGGCGCCGACGGTTTCTTCGATGGCCACGTGCGGGTCGATACGGTGCTGGTAATACAGGTCGAGGGTGTCCACGCCCAGGCGTTTCAAGCTGCCGTCGATGGACTGGCGAATGTACTCCGGCCGACCGTTGACGCCCCGGGCACCGGGGTTCGCCGGGTCGCGGACGATACCGAACTTGCTGGCCAGGAACACCTGGTCGCGCTTGCCGGCAATGGCCTTGCCGATCAGCTCTTCATTGCTGTGCGGGCCGTACATATCGGCGGTATCGAGCAGGTTGACACCCAGTTCCAGCGCGCGGTGCAGGGTAGCCGTGGCTTCGCGAGTATCCGTGCCGGTGGTGTAGAAGTCGGTCATGCCCATGCAGCCAAGGCCGATGGCCGACACCAGAGGACCGTTCTTTCCCAATTGACGTGTTTGCATGAAATCAGCTCCCTGTGAAGTGAGTGCCCATTGTTCGCCTCGACAGAAACAAGATAAACCGGCTAAAACGGCTATCACTATTCGTAGAATCTAAACAATCTGTCGGTGGAACCTGCAATGGACCGTTTCAACGCCATGCGCGTCTTTACCCGAATCGTCGAGCTGGGAGGCTTTGCCAAGGCCGCCGACAGCCTGCAACTGCCCCGGGCCTCGGTGACCATTCTGATCAAGCAACTGGAGGCGCATCTGGGGGTTCAACTGCTGCAACGCACCACGCGGCAGATCAGCCTGACGCTCGACGGTGCGGCCTATTACCCGCGTTGCGTACGCTTGCTGGCGGATCTCGAAGAGACCGAAGCGGTGTTCAGTGCCGCGCGCCACAATCCCAAGGGGCTGTTGCGCGTGGACATGCCGGCGGGCGTGGGGCGTCTGGTGGTGATTCCGGCGCTGCCGCAGTTCACGGCCCGCTATCCGTTGATCGAGCTGGAAATCGGCTTGAATGACCGGCCGGTCGACCTGATTCGCGAAGGGGTGGATTGCGTGTTGCGCGGCGGCTCGACGCTGGACGATTCGCTGGTGGCGCGGCCACTGATGATGATGGATCAGGTGACCTGTGCCAGCCCCGAATACCTGCAGCGGCACGGAATACCACATGCCCTGGATGACCTGCGCGGGCATCAGGTGGTCGAGTACTTCTCCAGCAGCAACGCAAAGCGCTATGGGCTGGAGTTTGTCGTGGATGGCCAGATACAGCTGGTCGACCTGCCCAAGCAGGTGGCGGTCAACAGTGCCGATGGTTATCTGGCGGCGTGCGAGGCCGGATATGGGCTGGTGCAGACGCCGTACTACCACGTGGCGCGGCAACTGCAGGAGGGGCGCTTGTGTGAAGTACTGCGGGACGTGCCGCCACCGGGCATGCCGATGACGGCGCTTTATCCGCCGCACCGCCAGTTGTCCCGGCGGGTGCGTGTGTTTGTCGACTGGCTGGTGGAACTCTGTGCCCAGCCTGGCAATGACTTCGTGATTCGACGCAACCTTTGAAAGTCCTCATGGTTATCGCCGCAATCAAGCTAAAACTCTTCATCGGCTGTAACATGAGACCCCGCTTGCAGCCGCTTCTCCCGGAAACCGGGTAAGTGCTTGGCAAGCGTCTTGATACAAAACGGATACATTTTCTTCAGGTTCAGGAACCCGCAATGACTCAGTCGCAACGTTTGAAATACTCGATTCTGATCTCCCTGGTAGTGCTGGGGATCATGTTTGGCCTTTCCTGGTTGCAGAACACCGGCGTCATCAGCGAAAAAATGTTCCAGTACATCGCCATTGGCGTGGCGGTGATTGTGGTCGTCATCAATGGCGTGATGCGCCGCAAGGTCAAGCCCTGATCATTCGCTCACGGGTTGCGCAGGATGGCGGCAGCCTGTGGATGCAGGCTGTAGCTTTTGTCGGGGTTGAGGACAATCACGCCTTCAATGCACAAACGCTTGAGCACTTCGCGCACGCTGAGAAAGGACAGGGGAATGTCCAGCTCCAGCAATTGGCTGTGCACGCCACGCACGCCAAGACTGCGGTCGCTTTCGGCGGCCGTCAGCAGGGCATCGATGACTTTCAGGCGGATCAGGCTGGTACGCAGCCCATAGCTCTTGAGCAGGATCCGGATCCGCTCGTTACCGTGGCGATCGGTACGCGGCTCGAACACGCCGACTCCCATGGAAGTACCCTTTGGCGCGTTGCTACCGTCCATTGGCAGTTGCGAGTTGTACATCGGCAAAACTCCTTTTCAGAGCCTGATCAGGAAAAATGGGGCGCTCTTGCATGTCTAGACGTATGAGCTCCCCAAATCATGAAGGCTCAAATGTAGAAATTTTGTCGACGTCGTGTGATCAGCCTGTCAGTTCGCCCGCCAATGCGTGCAAAACCCTAAATTATTGATGTGAGCTTCGTTCCTGAAGGGAGGCACCGCGCGCGTGGGTGCGCGCAACAGTGGCCATCGTGTTTTCGATCAGGAGCGAGCGTGATTATTTCCAGCCAGTTAACCAGGTTGAGCCTGGCGGGTGTGACTCTGGGGGTGAGCCTGGGTTTGAGCCTTGCGGCGAGCGCGAGCGATACGCCTGCGCCAACGAGCGCGGACATCCGCCGAACCAGTTTCGGCGTGCCGCACATCCGCGCCGACAACGAGCGCGGGTTGGGCTACGGCATCGGCTATGCCTACGCCCAGGACAACCTGTGCCTGCTGGCGAACGAGATCACTACGGTGAACGGGGAGCGTTCGCGCTATTTCGGACCGGACCAGTTCACCGTCGAGGCACGTGAGAACCTGGTCAGCGATCTGTTCTTCACCTGGCTCAACACCCCGCAAGCCGTCGCCGGTTTCTGGCAGGCCCAGACTCCGCCGGTGCGTGAGTTGATTGAGGGTTATGTGGCAGGGTTCAATCGTTCCCTGAGCGAACGTCGTGCCCAGGGTCTGCCGCAACAGTGCCAGGGCGATTGGGTGCGGGACATCACCCCGTCGGATCTGGTCAAGCTAACCCGGCGCCTGTTGGTCGAAGGGGGTGTCGGCCAGTTCGCCGAGGCCCTGGCCGGTGCCACGCCGCCCCAAGCCGTGGCCGGGGCGTCGAACGCCCAGGCAGCGTTCCAGGTGGCCGCCACGCGCATGCAACGGTTTGCTCTGGACCGCGGCAGTAACGCGGTCGCGATCGGCAGCGAGCGTTCCTTTAACGGACGCGGCATGTTGCTGGCCAACCCGCACTTCCCGTGGGTGGGCGGCATGCGTTTTTATCAGATGCACCTGACCATTCCCGGCAAGCTGGATGTGATGGGCGCGGCGTTGCCCGGCCTGCCGCTGATCAACATCGGTTTCAATCAACATCTGGCCTGGACCCACACCGTGGATTCGTCCAGGCATTTCACGCTGTACCGCCTGCAACTCGATCCCAAGGATTCGACCCGTTACCTGCTCGACGGCCAGTCCTTGCCGATGGACCAGCAGACCGTGACGGTCAACGTCAGGCAGGCGGACGGGCAGGTCCAGGCGATTTCCCGTGAGGTCTACAGCTCGAAGTTCGGGCCGGTGGTGCAATGGCCGGGAAAACTGGATTGGGATCATCAGTACGCCTTCAGCCTGCGCGACGCCAACCTGGATAACGATCGTGTCCTGCAGCAGTGGTACGCGATGAACCGCGCCGAAAACCTCAAGGATTTCCAGGAGTCGGTGCACAGGATCCAGGGCATTCCGTGGGTCAACACCCTGGCGGCGGACGATCAGGGGCAGACGCTGTACATGAACCTCTCGGTCGTGCCCAACGTCAGCGTCGACAAGCTGGCGCAATGCAGCGATCCGCGGGTTGGCCTGCAGATGATCATTCTTGACGGTTCCAACAGTGCCTGTGCCTGGGACATCGATCCGCAGGCGCCACAACGAGGCATCTATGCAGCGGACAAGCTGCCGCAGCTGCTGCGCAAGGATTTTGTCCAACACTCCAACGATTCGGCGTGGATGGCCAATCCGGCGCAACCGCTGACCGGCTATTCGCCGCTGATCAGCCAGGACGGCCAGCCTTTGGGCTTGCGTTCACGCTTTGCCCTGAACCGCTTGAGCAGGCTGGCCGAGGCCGGCAAGGTCGCGGTGGCGGACTTGCAGCATATGGTCATGGACGATCAGGTCTATCAGGCGGCTCAAGTGATGCCGGACCTGCTGCAATTCTGCGCGGCGGATCTCGGTGCCGATGCCAAAACCCTCGCGCCACTGTGTGCCAGCCTCAAGGCCTGGGACCGCAAGGCCAACCTGGGCAGCGGTCTGGGCTTTGTGCACTTTCAGAATGTCATGGAGGCGTTGGAGCCGGTGCCGGACGTATGGCGCGTGCCGTTCGATCCGCAGGACCCGCAACATACCCCGAGTGGACTCGCCGTCGATCACCCGCCAGTGGCGAAGGCGCTACGCACAGCGATGCTGGCTTCGGCTGAACAGGTCAAGGCGTCAGGCCTCAAGCCGGACACTCGCTGGGGCGACATCCAGGTGGTCAGCAGCGGCGGGCAACAGACGCCGATCCATGGCGGGCCGGGTACGCTGGGGGTCTACAACGCGATCCAGAGCGTGCCGCGCAGCGATGGCAAGCGCGAGGTGGTCAGTGGCACGAGTTACCTGCAAGTGGTGACCTTCGACGAAAACGGACCGCAAGCCAAGGGGCTGCTGGCGTTCTCGTTGTCGAGTGACCCTGCTTCGAAATTTTCACGGGATCAGACGCAGGCCTTTTCGCAGAAGCAATGGAGCGTGCTGCCGTTCACCGAGCAGCAGATCACGTCCGATCCGCAGTATCAGGTACAGACGATCCGCCAGCAGGATGCCAAGGTCGCCACGCATTGAGGTAGTGGGGTTTTACTGGAACGCTGAAGGCCGCACACCGCAAGGGTCGCGGCCTTTTCAGCTTTTCGGGGGCTTTTGCGGGATCGCGTTGACCACCAGATTGCCGTTGTCATTGCGGGTCAGGTAGACCGGCAGGACCCGCGGCAGGGACTTCACCAGGCCGTTGATCTCTTTGATGTTGTAGATGCCGCCGATATGGATCGAGCCAGTGCTGTTGTCAGCGACCATCAACGGTTTGTCCAGGTAGCGATTGATCAATGGCAGCGCATCGCTCAGTGCCAGATCGTCGAGCACCAGCTTGCCCTGGCGCCAGGCCAGCGAACTGTCATTGTCATAGGTCTGGCTGATGCGGGGCATGAAGTCGCCGCCGCGGTAACTGGCCTGCATCGACGGGTCGAGGCGCAAACCGTCGCCGGGCAGGTCGGTGTTGCTGCTGACCAGTACTGAACCTTCGATCAGATTGACCTTGACCTGGTCTTCATACATCCAGACGTTGAATTGGGTGCCAGTCACGCGAATCCGGCCTTCGGCGGCCTTGACTACAAACGGGTGGCGGGTGTCATGGCTGACCCTGAAGAACGCTTCGCCTTTTTCCAGCGTGACCTGCCGCTGATCCTTGTAGTTGCTGTACGTCAGCTCGCTGCCCAGGTTCAGTTCCACTTGGCTGCCATCTTTCAAGGTGACCGTGCGAACATTGTCGGTGGCTTCGAAATGCTGGTACGCGTTCGGTACCCAGCCCAGGTGCCAGCCGCCATAACCGGCCAAAGGCAGCGCCAGGGCACAGACTGCCGCGGCAATGGCCAGGCGGCGCCACGGGGCTTCGGGCTGGGGGCGAACCAGCGGCAGGACGGGCGCGGGGCGGGGCAGGTCGCCGGCGACATCCCATATTTCCAGCATCGCTTCGTACTCGAAGGCATGCAGCGGATGTGCATCACGCCATTGTTCGAACGCGTGGCGCTCTTGCTCTGTGCAGTCATTGGCGTGCAGACGCATGCACCAATGCGCAGCGGCATCGGTGATGGCGTCGTAGTCGGCTTCCGAGAGCGTGTGTTCGGTCATTGGCTCATCCTGATTTCGTGCATTCTAACCTTGGGGGCAGTCTGCGAGAACATCAGTCATGGCATTTAACCATCAATGTGTAGCTTTTTTTCAACGCTTCGCCTCTGGAATCTCTGCTGTCGGCGTAAAAATAATCAAACTGATTACCCCTGTGACTGGCCGATCAGGTTCCGGAGGCCGATGTGAGCGGCACCGGGTCCAGTTGCCGGCCCATTTCGCAGATCAGGAACGCGAGCGAATCGGCATTGTGCAAAATGACGTCCGTCCTGAAGCTCGCATTTTGCCCGTCCAGGAATGCTTCCCGTGCGCTCTCCATGGTCTTGCTGCCCGTTAGCCTCAGAATGGCCTTGCCGATGTGATAGGCCGCCGGGATCGAATCCAGGCTGATCCACGATTGCAGGCCGCTGTTCCAACGCGCAAACAGTTCCTCCTTCGGCGTGTCCAGCGACAAGGCTTCTCGCTGGAATTTCAGTTGGGACTCTTTCGCGGCTGCACCGTAGGCCGTGATCGGCGCTACCAGGTCGCTGAAAGGGCGCCGGGCTTCAAGGGAAGCAATGTCCACGGCCGCGGAAAACAGGTGAGCGAATTCATGTATCAGTGTGGCGGCCTGGCTGTGGCCGTCGACGTTGAAGGGCTCAGTCAGACAGGATTTGTACCAGTCGAGTTGTTGATCGAAGAACCTTTCGGTGAAATGCACGTTGCGCTGTAGATCCTTGTCCAGGACAAATGCGATGAGGTTGTCCTGCGGGTCCCGGTTTGAACCCACGATAAAGCGATGGGAGTTCATCCAGTCTTCATCGGGGTCGACCAGCGCGTTGCAGATGGGGAGGATGGCGTCCTTGATCTTGTCGAGCAGCGTTGCGTTGACCTGGCCGACACCAAAGAAGCCTTTGAGGAAGGTGTCCAGCCGGGTACCGGGGACGAATCTGCGCAATTGCGCCATGTTGTGCAAACTGTTGAACGCGTAATAGCGCGCCATGTCGATGGCCTGCACGATCATTCGGGCCTTTTCGGGATGCCTGGCGCGAATGTCTTCCATCCCCCGGGCTTCGATATTCAGCACCTCCCTGGCGATATGGGCATGGGCAAACTGATTGTGCATTTTCGACATGGCCTTGCCGAAGTGCGCCGTATGGATGTCCGGGTCGATCACCAGTTGCCTGTCTGGCGCAGTCAGCAGTGCGGGGCCTTGTTCCTTGTCCTTGATCATTCGCCAGGCCGGCCCCGTCTTGTCTACGCTGTACACCTTGCCGGCGATGGGGGCGTAGGTTTTTTTGCTTGCCGCATCGAGGTAGGTGCCGTCTGCGCTGTTTTTCGTCAGGTCCTTGAGCTCGACCGTGGTTTCGAACGGTTGCAGCCGCGTGCGCAGCGGTGCCGTTGAATCGATCTGGGACCACTTTGGTGCGATGACCGGTGTGGCAACCGGTGCGGCAAGGGTTTCCCGGGTTGCCTGGGGCGTGTCGGTCCATCCTTCGAGCGACAGCTTGCCCAGTGTGATGAGTTGCGCCGCACCGGCGATAAAGTCCTCCAGCGCAACTTTCCAGTGATGATCCTGCAGGGCTTCTGCCGAGTTGAGGGCGTCTTTGTAGGCGTTCCAGAGAAACCGCACATAAGCGAGTTTGCCCGGCAACAGGCCGAGGATGCGGTGGATGTTGGCGCCGAACAGGTGTTTGACGGCTTCCCAATCCGCCTGGCTTGCCGCGTGTGACTGGCTGCCAAGCATTTGCGACAGCAGTCGGGTGTTGTCGTGGAACAGGCGGGTGAGCAAGTTGCCGTCGATGGGGCTGGACCCGAGGGTGATCTCACTCAATTGCCCAACGGTCGAGTTGAACAGATTGCGGAAGGCGGACTGCTCGCTGTCCGGCAGGCGTCGTAGCAACATGTCCTGCAAGGGCCCCGGCGTGTTCAGCGCCGAGACAAGGCTGGCCTCCGTGTCGAATTCGATAAAAGGCGAGCCGCCAGGGTGGTAAGGGGCATAGAGGATCTGCGGCCCGGCCTTTGCGTTGCCGGGGCTCACCAGGTACAGGCCCAACGCTTTGACGGCAGCGGCGCCGGTGGTCTTGATCAGCTCCAGTGGCCGGGCAATCGCGTGTGCTCCCTGCACGGCTGCCCGGGCAGTGGCGTCCGGCATGTCGAGCACCTGTCGAAGCAAATCGAACGCGCTGCTGGATAGCCTTTGCAACAGCTTCAGTTCGTGGGCGTGTTGCAGCAGTTGCCAGGGCAGTTGTTTGACAAAGCGCTGCATCCGGCTTTCGGCGTCGGCCGTTGCACCGGACAACGTCTGCGTTACCTGTGCTGCGTAGCTTTGCACGTTCAATGACTGCAGCAGTTGACGGACCGCAGCCTGGTCCAGCCCCTCCGGCAGCGTCTGAGTGGTTGTCGAGGAGACCTGGAACCCGGAACCTTGCGCGACGCTGACATGGTTCAGGGCGAACTCGGTAAGGCTCCGGGCGGGACCGGTCAGGTGGAGGTCGGGGATGATTTGAACATCGTCGGGGTCCAGCGTAATGGCGGGAAAGCGGTTGCCGAGCAACGTCGTCAGCCGTTTATGCACATACGACCTGAGGGGAGTGATCCCGTGCAGGTAGTCTTTGTCCTCCTTGACGCTGTTGCGGTATTGCTCCAGCAGTTCAACGTGCAGCCGCTGATCTTCGAGCGGAGCCATGCCAAGCCATGCGGGCAGTGACTGCTGCAAGGTGATCGCCCGGGCAATCGCGGTGGCTCTTCGCAGGTTGGTGCCGATTCCGGCCGTGGCCAGCGCTTTCAGCGCTTTTTTCTGCTTCGTGTCGTTCAGTTCCCGGCTGCGCGCGTGTTCGCAGCGAGCCAGAAAGTGATTGACGGATGATCGTGCGACCTGCTCCAGGACAGGCCCTTCAATCAGCCGCAGCGCACCCAGTGAGTAGCGTTGGTGGAAGTGGCGTTGGCTCGGGGTGAGATTTTCCAGTAGCGCCATGCGTTGTTGCGGGTCGAGCAGGCGCCGGTTCAGTTCCTGCCTGGCACGGCTGATGGTGTCGAACACCTCCAGTCCCTCGGCGGGTGTCCACAGGATCGTCCGGCCGGAATGCGAGGGGTCGAGTCCGCCGCGCTCGGTCAGGAACAGGCAATGGGCCAGCGGCAGGACATCCTTCAGGCCGGAACACTCAAGGGTCAGTGAATAGGCATCGGGCCGGAACCCCTTCAAAGAACGACGGTTATGTCTTTCGGCCTGATCCGGGTTGAACACCGTATCGACAATGGCCCGGTCCGCATCCGTCAATGTCGCGTTGAGTTTGCGCAGGCTTGCCTCGCCGCGGATGCCGACGGAAAGCGCGTGGGCCAGGCGCGGCTGCAACTTTTCCAGGTAGACCCGCTGCAACGCCAGTGAAGCGAGCGGTTGTGCGGCGCAGTCGGTATTGATCAGTGTTTCGATGTCGCTGAAGCTCTTGACGAACGCTGCCGCCGCATCGGCCAGCACCATGGACGGCTGCTGGTCACCGGACAGCACCGGCCGCGTGCTCCAGCGTCCGTCGGTCTCCAGTGTCAGCAGCCGCTCGTTGATCATCGAACGGATATCCAGCGCCTTGTCGAACAGGGCGTGGATGTCAACGTTGCCGTCACTGTGACGGAACACTTGCAGGGCATATTCCATGTTCTGCAGTTGCTTGGTGATGATCGCGTTGAAGAGTTCGTGGAAGATAGCGCCGGACATCGCTTTCCCGCTCACGTTCGGCTGATCAAAACCAGTGAAACGCTGACGTTCGTCCAGGCTCAACAGGCCATAGAGCTCATCCTCGTGACCCGCTGCGTTGAACTTGCTGCGCACGGTATCGTGCAAGTCCTGATAGTCCTTGAGCACCTGCAAACCTTCGGTGGGCGTGTAGAGAAACGCATGACTGGCGCTGACCATCAGTGAACCGGCCAGCTCGACGTAATTGGCCTGGTACTCCCACAGGCGCACGGTTTCGACCGTCATCGATGTGTTCGTCCGGCTGGCCGTCGAGATCAACGCGTGCAGATCCTTGCTTTGTTCCGGAGTGATGATCCCGGCTTCGCGCTTGAGCAGCAGTTGCACTCGCGCCTGATCGGCGATGGCCCGGCCGAAGAGTACGCGACGGGATGCGCCATTGGCGCTCGCTGCGTCCCAATAGTGCTCGAGCTGTCCGATCAGCAGGCTGACCAGCTTGCGCGAGACTGTCGTGACCGCCGTTTCCCAGTGCCCCTGGTCAGCGTTTGCCGGGGACTTTTTCGGGTGGGAAAATGCATGGGTCTGCCCGGTGGGCCAACGCTGATGGCGATAGTGCAGGAGCACGGCGTCACTCAGCGACAGGGAATTGACCCAAGGTCTCGCCAGACGACTTGCGTCCTCGTTCCCTGCAGTCGCTGCCAGATAGAAGTTCACCCGGGTCTGGCTCTGATCCACGTTGGGAAAAGACGCCGTCAGTTGTTCAGTCAGCAATGTATCGAGCAGCGACGTCAGGGACGGTAGCGCCTTGAGTTCATTGAGCAGGGCCTGGTCGTTGAGTTGCTGATGGCGGGAGAGGGTGTTGCGTTGGTCCTCGAACACGTCACCTTCAATGGTTTGAAACTCCAGCCCGATATCGTCGGCAGCCACCACCGTCTTGCGTTGTGACAGCGCCATGAAGGCCAGCAGTTCATCGTCTTCGTTGACGGCTCTGAGTCGTGCCGCCAGATGTCCGGTCAGGACCGAGCGGCTGGCGAATTTCTGTATGCCGGCGTACGGGGTGTAGAGAATCACGCCGTTGTCGTCCGGCGTCGCGGTCAGCAAAAAACTGCCGGCCAACGCCATGGGTTCCTGGCCAGGGACCTGCAAAAAGATTTTTTTTGCCAGCATGGGCGGCGTCTGCTCATCGCGCAGGGCCTGGCTGGCCAGTTCGATATGGCGGAACCATTGGAAATCCTTTTGCGCCAGCCCGTGGGTTTGGCCGAGTGCTCGCCAGAGGCCGGGCATTGTCAGTGCTTCGGGGAAAAACAGCGGAGTTACGGGTGTAGACATCATCGAGTCTCGTTCAAGGTGCCACTCAAGGGCGCCTGTGGGTTGAGCATCGAGACTAAAAGCCGGTGCGTTGACGCAGGTGGTAAATAGATAACGCACGGGACGTGGGCATTGGTGACACGGACATACCTCATCGCCCCTGAGGGAAAGGTTGACAGGTCGCTCGCCGCGCGTTGTTAATCGGCGGGTCTTTGTACGCTGTTGTTCCCTCCAATAATCAGTCTGGAGCTTCAGATGTCTGCGCCACACGATCACGCGTCTACTGCGGTCTCGTCACACCTGTCACTCGAAGCGCTGAGCGCTTTGCTGGAGAAGATTTTTCTGCGTCATGGCACCTCGGCCGAGGTTGCCAGGGTGCTGGCGCAAAACTGCGCCGGCGCCGAGCGCGATGGCGCCCACAGTCACGGGGTATTCCGGATCCCGGGTTATGTTTCGACGCTGCAAAGCGGCTGGGTCAATGGACAGGCCGTTCCGGTGGTCGAAGATGTGGCTTCGGGGTTTGTGCGGGTCGATGCCGATAACGGTTTTGCGCAACCGGCTCTGGCGGCGGCACGCGAGTTACTGGTGCAGAAAGCCCGAAGCGCCGGCATTGCGGTGCTGGCGATCCGTAATTCGCACCATTTCGCGGCCTTGTGGCCGGATGTCGAACCCTTCGCCTATGAAGGACTTGTAGCGTTGAGCGTGGTCAACAGCATGACCTGCGTGGTGCCCCACGGCGCCGACCGACCACTGTTCGGTACCAACCCGATTGCCTTCGCCGCGCCACGGGCTGACGGCGAACCGATTGTCTTCGACCTCGCCACCAGTGCCATTGCCCATGGCGACGTGCAAATTGCCGCGCGCCAGGGCGAACGCTTGCCGCAAGGGATGGGCGTAGACAGCCTCGGCCAGCCGACTACCGACCCGAAAGCGATTCTTGAGGGCGGCGCGTTGCTGCCTTTTGGCGGACACAAGGGCTCGGCGTTGTCGATGATGGTCGAGTTGCTCGCGGCGGCACTGACCGGCGGCAATTTCTCCTTCGAATTCGACTGGAACAACCACCCAGGCGCCAAGACGCCCTGGACGGGCCAATTGCTGATCGTGATTGATCCGGACAAAGCGGCGGGGCAAAGTTTTGCCCAACGCAGCCAGGAACTGGTGCGGCAAATGCACGGTGTCGGCCTGAAGCGTTTGCCGGGTGACCGGCGTCATCATCAGCGCGCCAAGTCGCTGGCCAATGGCATTGAACTCGATGCCCGGACGCTGGCAAACCTGCGGGAGCTGGCGGGGGAGTGATTCGGGGTATTGGCAAATAATGTCTAATTAACGCAACCTCTGTAGGAGCGAGCTTGCTCGCGATGGACTTGAGGGCACCGCGGGGAATCAGATTTCCCGCGTAATCGTTAACGACCATCGCGGGCAAGCCCGCTCCCACAGGGTTCCAGTGTTTGCCAGTGCTCAGCGACGCCCCAGCAATAACCCCACCACCAGACCAAACCCGGCGGAAATCGCCACCGTTTGCCATGGATGCCCGCCGATATAGGTTTCAGTGGCCTCGACCGCGGGCAGGGTGCGGTTGCGCACGCTGGTCACCGAATCCCTGGCCTGCTGGAGTTTCAGGGCGATTTGCCCACGAAGGGTGTCCGCTTCTTCCCCGACCAGTGAGGCGCTGCTTTTCAGCAGCTTTTCCGACTCTTCGATCAACGATTGAAGTTCGCTGAACGCTTGATCCTTGATTTGATCTTCGGCAGCTTGCGCGGCGGTTTTGCGGGCCATTGAAGTACTCCTTGCGGGTAAGTGGACAGTGAACAATGGAGTCTGCGGCCGTCGGAAAAGTTGCAGCTATTTTGCCCGGAAAGGTCATCTTGCTGAAAAACCGGCGCAGGACATTTCGCCCTACAGTGTAAGATGTCGCCAATTTTACGCAGCAGGAAATTCCCATGAGCTTCAATCTGGCCGACAAACCCCTCGCCGAGCGCGCTGCGCTTGAAGACGAGAAATCCCGTCTGTTCGAACTCTGGCAAAACAACCTGGGCAAAGCCAAGGGCGAAGCCGCACGGTTGTTTGGTGAACGGGCCAAGCGCAAAGGCAAGTGGGCCGAATGGGTGCGCGCCGAACTGGACGGCATGTCGCCCCCGGAATACGCCAACATGGTGCGCAGTGAAGTCAATCGCCTGATGGCGGCCAACAAATAACATCGGCGGTCAGGCGAAACTCGCGACAATCGCTTCACGCACTTTCAACACGACCGGGTCAAGCTGGGTGCTGGTGCGCCAACCCAGTTCGATCGGGTAGCGCGGCAAGGCCAAAGGGCAGGGCAGCAGTGCCAGGCCGCTGAGCGTCGCGATGCTTCGGGCGGCATGGGCCGGAATGGTCGCCACGGCCTGGCTGCCCTTGAGCAAATGCGGCAGCGCGGCAAAATGCGTGGTCGAGGCGCACACCCGCCGACTCAGGCCCAGCGCCGCCAATCCTTCATCGGTAATCCCGATAAAACCGCCGGACGACACCAGAATGTGTTCGCGGGCCACAAACTCCTCAAGGCTGATGCTTTGCTGGCCCTCGACCAGGCTCGACGGGTCCGCCAGGCACAGGTAACCGCCTTCTCCCAGCACCTGGCGGCTGAGCAGCCGCTCGGCAAAGCCGCCCGCGGTGATCGCCAGGTCAATGCTGCGCTCCATCAACGCCTGGGCAACGATCTGGCTGTGGGTCTGGCGGAAAATCAGGCGCAACTTCGGCGCGCTCCGGGCGATTTCCTCGATCAGTCGTCGGCCGTAGGCAATTTCGAAATCATCCGACATGCCCACGGTGACCGAGCGACCTTCGTACTGTTGCGCAGCCGGGTCGACCATCGCCAGGCTCTGCCGGCATTTGTTCAGGGCCTCGCTGACCACCGGCTTGAGCTGATTGGCCTTGAGCGAGGGCGCCAGGCCGCGCCCGGTGCGCACGAACAGTTGATCGCCATACACCTCGCGCAACCGGCGCAAGGCCGCGCTGACGGCCGATTGCGTGACGCCCAGGCGCAAGGCGGCACGGCTGGCACTGGACTCTTCGTGCAGCGCTTCGAAGACTTTGAGCAGGTTGAGGTCGATGTTGGTGATATTCATCTGGTTCATATCATTCAGCAGTGAATCGGTCTTTATTGATGATCACGTGGCGCCGGAGAATGAGCAACCCCTGATGCGAATGGAGTTTTCGTGATGCCCAAATCAATCGTGGCGGCCTTGCAGATTGGCGCCTTGCCCGGTGGCAAGGCCGATACCCTGGAACAGATCCTGTCCTATGAACACGCGATCATCGAATCCGGCGCCGCGCTGGTGGTCATGCCTGAAGCGCTGCTGGGGGGTTATCCCAAAGGCGAGGGCTTTGGCACGCAGCTCGGTTATCGGCTGCCGGAAGGGCGCGAAGCCTTTGCGCGCTATTTTGCCAATGCCATCGACGTGCCCGGCGCGGAAACCGAGGCGCTGGCGGCGCTGTCCGCACGCACCGGAGCGAATCTGGTGATCGGCGTCATCGAACGCGCCGGCAGCACCTTGTACTGCACCGCCTTGTACTTTGATCCGCAGGCCGGGCTGGTGGCCAAACACCGCAAACTGATGCCCACCGGCACCGAACGGCTGATCTGGGGCAAGGGCGATGGTTCGACGCTGCCGGTGATCGACAGTCAGGTCGGGCGCATCGGTGCGGCGGTGTGCTGGGAAAACATGATGCCGCTGCTGCGCACGGCGATGTACGCCAAGGGCGTGGAGGTATGGTGCGCGCCGACCGTGGACGAACGGGAGATGTGGCAGGTCAGCATGCGCCACATCGCCCATGAGGGGCGTTGTTTCGTGGTCAGCGCCTGTCAGGTTCAGGCATCGCCCCAGGCCCTGGGCCTGGACATCGCCAACTGGCCGGCGGATCGGCCGTTGATCGCCGGCGGCAGCGTGATCGTAGGGCCCATGGGCGACATCCTCGCCGGACCGTTGCGAGAGGGCGCCGGTCTGCTGACCGCGCAGATCGACACTGACGACCTGGTGCGCGCCCGCTACGACTATGACGTGGTCGGTCACTACGCTCGCCCTGATGTGTTCGAGCTGACCGTGGACGAGCGCGCTAAACCGGGGGTGCGCTTCACGTCCTGATACCTGAGGGCTTTGGCCAAACCAGTCAGGCAACTTGATAACTTTGACCATTGCCCGCCACCCCTGGCAGAGCGAGTATTTCCCTGTTGATTACGGTTCCCCCCAACCTAATAAGAAACACAGGGATTCTGGCAATGCGCGATTACTTGTCTGCTACAGATCAGTTCAACTATCAGCACACCGTCGACGCCGCACTCGCAGGCGATCTGACGGCGCTCAACGCCTGCGTCGAATGCTGTGACCGGCATGCCTTGCCGGGTCGCATCGCGCTGTTCTGGGAGGGCCGCGACGGCGCCAGTGCGAGCTACACCTTCACTGATTTGCAGGACAAGGCCGCGCGTTTCGCCAATTACCTGCTGGCCCAGGGCGTGAAGAAGGGCGACAAGGTCGCCGGCCTGCTGCCACGCAACATCGAATTGCTGATCACCGTGTTCGCCGCCTGGCGCATCGGCGCGGTGTATCAACCGCTGTTCACCGCGTTCGGACCCAAAGCCATCGAGCACCGCCTGAGCTGCTCTGGTGCCAAAGTGGTGGTGACCGATGCGATGAACCGGTCAAAACTCGCCGAAGTCCCCGACTGCCCGAGCATCGTTACTGTCACTGGCCCCAAAGGGCAGGGCCTGATGCGTGGCGATAGCAGTTTCTGGGCCGAACTGGCCAACTATTCCTCCGATTGCGAACCGGTGCTGCTGACTGGCGAAGACCCGTTCCTGCTGATGTTCACCTCGGGCACCACCGGCCCGTCGAAAGCGCTGCCTGTGCCGCTCAAGGCCATCGTTGCGTTCCAGAGCTACATCCGCGACGCGGTTGACCTGCGCCCGGAAGACGCCTTCTGGAACGTCGCCGATCCGGGGTGGGCCTACGGCATCTACTACGGTGTCACCGGGCCCCTGTCGATGGGGCATCCGATCACCTTTTACGATGGTCCGTTCACCCTCGAAAGCACCTGCTGGGTGATCAACAAGTACGGGATCACCAACCTCACCGGTTCACCGACGGCCTACCGTTTGCTGATTGCCGGCGGCGATGAGTTCGCCAGATCGATCAAGGGCAAACTGCGCATCGTCAGCAGCGCCGGCGAGCCGCTGAACCCGGAAGTGATCCGCTGGTTCGCCGACAACCTCGACGTGGTCATCCACGACCACTACGGCCAGACCGAGCTGGGCATGGTGCTGTGCAACCACCATGGCCTTGAACACCCGATTCACATGGGCGCCGCCGGTTTTGCTTCGCCGGGCCACCGCATTGTGGTCCTCGATGACGGATACAAGGAACTGGGTGTTGGCCAACCCGGCATCCTGGCCATCGACCGCAGCCAGTCGCCGATGTGCTGGTTCGCCGGCTACGAAGGCGGGCCGACCAAGGCCTTTGTCGGCAACTACTATTTGAGTGGCGACACCGTCGAGTGGAACCCGGACGGCAGCATCAGCTTCGTCGGTCGCAGCGATGACGTGATCACCACCTCCGGTTACCGGGTCGGCCCGTTCGACGTGGAAAGTGCGCTGATCGAACACCCAGCCGTGGTCGAGGCCGCCGTGGTCGGCAAACCCGATCCGGAGCGTACCGAACTGGTCAAGGCGTTCGTCGTGCTCAGCCCGCAGTACCGCGCAGAACCTGCGTTGGCCGAAGAGCTGCGCCAGCACGTGCGCAAGCGCCTGGCGGCGCACTCGTACCCCCGTGAAATCGAATTTGTCAGCGAGTTGCCGAAAACCCCCAGCGGCAAATTGCAGCGCTTTATCTTGCGCAACCAGGAAATCGCCAAGGCTCAAGAGGCTGCGGCGAAGAACCTTCCAGCTTGAAAGGGAAACAATGATGCAGATCGAGAACAAGATTTTTATCGTCACCGGTGGCGCTTCCGGCCTCGGTGCAGCAACGGCCGAGGTACTGGTCGCCGCAGGCGCGAAAGTGATGCTGGTGGACATGAACGCCGAGGCCGTTGCAGCCCAGGCCCAGCGCCTTGGCGCGCACAGCGTGGTGGCGGACATCAGCAACGAAGCGGCAGCCGAAGCGGCCGTGCAGGCGACGGTCGAAGCCTTTGGCGGCCTCAATGGACTGGTCAATTGCGCCGGCATCGTGCGTGGCGAGAAGATTCTCGGCAAGAACGGTCCGCACTTGCTCTCCAGTTTCAGCCAGGTGATCAACGTCAACCTGATCGGCAGCTTCAACATGCTGCGCCTGGCGGCAGCGGCGATTGCGCAAACCGAAGCGGATGCCGATGGCGAGCGCGGCGTGATCATCAACACCGCGTCTGCCGCGGCATACGACGGTCAGATCGGTCAGGCGGCCTACTCGGCGTCCAAAGGGGCCATCGTCAGCCTGACGTTGCCGGCGGCCCGTGAACTGGCGCGCTTCGGCATCCGCGTGATGACCATCGCCCCGGGCATTTTCGAGACGCCGATGATGGCCGGCATGACCCAGGAAGTTCGCGACTCCCTGGCCGCTGGCGTGCCATTCCCGCCGCGTTTGGGCAAACCGGGCGAGTATGCCGGGCTGGTCAGGCATATTATTGAAAACAGCATGCTCAACGGCGAGGTGATCCGTCTCGACGGTGCCTTGCGCATGGCCGCCAAATAAGGAGGATTTGTCATGACACTGTCCAACGATCCGATTGTAATCGTCAGCGCCGTCCGCACCCCGATGGGTGGATTCCAGGGCGAACTGAAAAGCCTGACCGCGCCGCAACTGGGTGCGGCTGCTATCAAAGCCGCCGTTGAACGTGCCGGCGTTTCCAGTGACGGCATCGACGAAGTGCTGTTTGGCTGCGTACTGCCGGCTGGCCTTGGCCAGGCCCCTGCGCGCCAGGCGGCACTGGGTGCCGGGCTGGATAAATCGACCCGCTGCACCACCCTGAACAAGATGTGCGGTTCGGGCATGGAAGCGGCGATTCTCGCCCACGACATGCTGGTGGCCGGCAGTGCCGACGTGGTGGTCGCCGGTGGCATGGAAAGCATGTCCAACGCGCCTTACCTGCTGGACCGCGCCCGTGCCGGTTACCGCATGGGCCATGGCCGGGTGCAGGACTCGATGTTCCTGGACGGCCTCGAAGACGCCTACGACAAGGGCCGCCTGATGGGCACCTTCGCCGAAGACTGCGCCGAAACCAACAGCTTCAGCCGTGAAGCCCAGGACGCGTTCGCCATCGCCTCGACCACCCGCGCGCAACAGGCAATCAAGGACGGCAGCTTCAAGGCCGAAATTGTCCCGCTCACCGTGACAGTCGGCAAAGAGCAAGTGGTGATCAGCAACGACGAGCAGCCGCCAAAAGCCAAACTGGACAAGATCGCTTCGTTGAAACCGGCGTTCCGCGAAGGCGGCACGGTGACGGCGGCCAACTCCAGTTCGATTTCCGACGGTGCGGCGGCATTGGTACTGATGCGCCAGTCCCAGGCACAGAAACAAGGCCTGAAGCCGCTGGCGGTGATCCATGGCCACGCCGCGTTCGCCGACACCCCGGGCCTGTTCCCCGTGGCGCCAATCGGTGCGATCAAGAAATTGATGAAGAAAACCGGCTGGTCGATCAATGACGTCGATCTGGTGGAAGTCAACGAAGCCTTTGCCGTGGTCGGCATGGCCGCGATGACTCACCTGGAAATCCCCCACGAGAAACTCAACGTGCACGGCGGCGCTTGCGCCTTGGGCCACCCGATCGGTGCGTCCGGTGCGCGGATTCTCGTGACCTTGCTGTCGGCCCTGCGCCAGAAAGGCCTGAAGCGCGGCGTCGCGGCGATCTGCATCGGTGGCGGTGAAGCGACGGCCATGGCCGTGGAATGCCTCTACTGAACCTGACGCTATCCCATGTGGGAGCGGGCTTGCCCGCGAAAGCGGTGTGTCATCCGACGATGATGTCGACTGACACGGCCTCTTCGCGAGCAAGCCCGCTCCCACAGGGGGCTGCGTTGTAACCTGATTCAAGGATTCACCATGATCCCCAATGATGACCAGCAACAGATCCGCGACATGGCCCGGGATTTTGCCCAGGAACGGCTCAAACCCTTCGCCGCCGAGTGGGACCGCGAACACCGCTTCCCCAAGGAAGCCATCGGCGAAATGGCCGGTTTGGGCTTCTTCGGCATGTTGGTGCCGGAGCAGTGGGGCGGGTGCGACACCGGTTACTTGGCCTACGCCATGGCCCTGGAAGAAATCGCCGCCGGCGATGGCGCCTGCTCGACCATCATGAGCGTGCACAACTCCGTGGGTTGTGTGCCGATCCTCAACTACGGCACGGATGAGCAGAAAGAACGCTTCCTCAAGCCGTTGGCCAGCGGCGCGATGCTCGGCGCTTTCGCCCTGACTGAGCCCCAGGCGGGTTCCGACGCCAGCGGCCTGAAAACCCGTGCGCGCCTGGAAGGCGACCACTACGTGCTCAACGGCTGCAAGCAGTTCATCACCTCCGGGCAGAATGCCGGGGTGGTGATTGTGTTTGCGGTGACCGATCCGAACGCCGGCAAACGTGGCATCAGCGCGTTTATCGTACCGACCGATTCGCCGGGCTATAAAGTCGCACGGGTCGAGGACAAGCTCGGCCAGCACGCCTCCGACACCTGCCAGATCCTCTTCGAAGACGTAAAGGTGCCGGTGGCCAACCGTTTAGGCGAGGAAGGCGAAGGTTACAGGATCGCCCTGGCCAACCTGGAAGGCGGCCGCGTCGGCATCGCTTCACAATCGGTGGGCATGGCCCGCGCCGCGTTTGAAGCGGCCCGTGATTACGCCCGTGAGCGCGAAAGCTTCGGCAAGCCGATCATCGAGCATCAGGCCGTGGCGTTCCGCCTGGCGGACATGGCCACCCAGATCGCCGTGGCGCGGCAAATGGTGCACTACGCCGCCGCCCTGCGCGACAGTGGCAAGCCGGCCCTGGTCGAGGCGTCGATGGCCAAGTTGTTCGCCTCGGAAATGGCCGAGAAGGTATGCTCCTCGGCGCTGCAAACCCTCGGCGGATATGGTTACCTCAACGACTTCCCGCTGGAGCGGATCTACCGCGACGTGCGGGTGTGTCAGATCTACGAAGGCACCAGCGATATTCAGCGCATGGTCATTTCGCGCAATCTATAAGAAGGAGTCCCCTGTGAGCGACAAACAGCTGAACTACGAAACGATTTTGCTGGAAACCCACGGCCGCGTTGGCCTGATCACCCTCAACCGTCCTCAGGCGTTGAACGCGTTGAACGCGCAGATCGTCAGCGAACTGAACCAGGCCCTCGATGGTTTCGAGGCGGATGCGAACATCGGCTGTATCGTCCTGACCGGTTCGAAAAAGGCGTTTGCCGCGGGTGCCGACATCAAGGAAATGGCCGAGCTGACCTACCCGCAGATCTACCTCGACGACCTGTTCAGCGACAGCGACCGCGTCGCCAACCGCCGCAAGCCGATCATCGCGGCGGTCAACGGTTTTGCCCTGGGTGGCGGCTGTGAGCTGGCGCTGATGTGCGACTTCATCCTGGCCGGCGACAACGCCAGATTTGGCCAGCCGGAAATCAACCTCGGCGTGTTGCCGGGCATGGGCGGCACCCAACGCCTGACCCGCGCCGTGGGCAAGGCCAAGGCCATGGAAATGTGCCTGAGCGGGCGTTTGATCGATGCCGTGGAAGCGGAGCGTTGCGGCATCGTGGCGCGGATCGTGCCAAGCGATGAACTGTTGGACGAAGCGCTGAAAGTCGCGGCGTTGATCGCCAGGAAGTCGCTGCCGATTGCGATGATGGTCAAGGAAAGCGTCAACCGTGCCTTTGAAGTGAGCCTGGCCGAAGGCGTGCGCTTTGAGCGTCGGGTGTTCCATGCGGCGTTTGCGACGCAGGATCAGAAGGAAGGCATGGCGGCGTTTATTGCCAAGCGTGAGGCGGAGTTCGTCGGTAAGTAATGCGGCGTCTTCGCTGACGCTATCGCTGGCAAGCCAGCTCCCACAGGGTCCGGGGTGTACACAACATGTGTGAACAACCGAGAACACTGTGGGAGCTGGCTTGCCAGCGATGCCTTTAAGACTTCAAACCAGTTTACAGCCAAAAGATCGCAGCCTTCGGCAGCTCCCACAGGGGCCGGGGTGTACACAACATGTGTGAACAACCGAGAACACTGTGGGAGCTGGCTTGCCAGCGATGCCTTTAAGACTTCAAACCAGTTTACAGCCACAAGATCGCAGCCTTCGGCAGCTCCCACAGGTGCCGGGGTGTACACAACATGTGTGAACAACCGAGAACACTGTGGGAGCTGGCTTGCCAGCGATGCCTTTAACACTTCAAACCAGTTTACAGCCAAAAGATCGCAGCCTTCGGCAGCTCCTACAGGGTCCGGGGTGTACACAACATGTGTGAACAACCGAGAACACTGTGGGAGCTGGCTTGCCAGCGATGCCTTTAAGACTTCAAGCCAGTTTACAGCCACAAGATCGCAGCCTTCGGCAGCTCCCACAGGGGCCGGGGTGTACACAACATGTGTGAACAACCGAGAACACTGTGGGAGCTGGCTTGCCAGCGATGCCTTTAAGACTTCAAACCAGTTTACAGTCAAAAGATCGCAGCCTTCGGCAGCTCCCACAGGGGCCGGGGTGTACACAACATGTGTGAACAACCGAGAACACTGTGGGAGCTGGCTTGCCAGCGATGCCTTTAAGACTTCAAACCAGTTTACAGCCACAAGATCGCAGCCTTCGGCAGCTCCTACAGGGTCCGGGGTGTACACAACATGTGTGAACAACCGAGAACACTGTGGGAGCTG
Source organism: Pseudomonas sp. AP3_22 TE3818 (assembly GCF_053628995.1). Taxonomy (NCBI): domain Bacteria; kingdom Pseudomonadati; phylum Pseudomonadota; class Gammaproteobacteria; order Pseudomonadales; family Pseudomonadaceae; genus Pseudomonas; species Pseudomonas sp. AP3_22 TE3818. The sequence continues at coordinate 3,189,896 of NZ_JBRJHL010000001.1, forward strand.
GCTTGCCAGCGATGCCTTTAAGACTTCAAACCAGGTAGTTCTTCAGTTCACGGGCAATCACCATCCGCTGAATCTCGCTTGAGCCTTCGTAGATCTGGGTGATCCGCGCATCGCGGTAGTACTTCTCCACCGGATAGTCTTCCAGATACCCGTACCCGCCATGAATCTGAATCGCGGACGAACAGACCTTTTCCGCCATTTCCGACGCAAACAGCTTGGCCTGTGACGCCTCCGACAGGCAGGGCTTGCCGGCTGTGCGCAGGCGCGCAGCGTGCAGGATCATCAACCGTGCGGCGTTCAGTTGCATGTGCATATCGGCCAGCAGGTTGGCGATGCTCTGGTGTTCATTGATTGTCTTGCCAAACTGCACCCGGTCGCGGGAGTAGGCCAGCGCCGCTTCAAATGCGGCGCGTGCGATGCCCAGCGCCTGGGCGGCGATGCCGATACGACCGCCTTCGAGGTTGGACAGGGCGATGGCCAGGCCTTTGCCGCGTTCACCCAGCAGATTGGCTTCGGGGATGGTGCAGTTGTTCAGGGTGACGGCGCAGGTGTCGGACGCGCGGATACCCATTTTGTGTTCAGTGCGGTCAACGATAAAACCGGCGGTATCGGTCGGTACCAGGAACGCCGAGATGCCACGTTTGCCCAGGTCCGGATCGGTCACGGCAAATACAATCGCCAGCTTGGCCCGCTTGCCGTTGCTGACGAATTGCTTGGCACCGTTGATCACCCATTGGCCGTCGCGCAGTTCGGCGCGGGTGCGCAGGTTGTGCGCTTCGGAACCGGCCTGGGGTTCGGTCAGGCAGAAGCAGCCGATGACCTTTCCGCTGGCCAGGTCCGCCAGCCAGGTCTGCTTCTGTTCTTCGCTGCCGTAGTTGAGCACCGGCCCGCAGCCCACGGAGTTGTGGATGCTCATGAAGGCGCCGGTAGCACCGTCGCCGGCGGAAATCTCTTCTACCGCCAGCGCATAGGCCACGTAGTCGACATAGGTGCCGCCCCATTCCTCGGGGACCACCATGCCCAACAGGCCCAGTTCACCCATCTTCGCCACCAGACCGTCATCGATCCAGCCGGCCTTTTCCCAGGCCTGGGCATGGGGCGCGATTTCGCCACGGGCAAAATCCCGGGCCATGTCGCGGATCATCACTTGCTCTTCGCTCAATTCGATATCGTGCATGGCTCAGCCCTCGTTCCGGTCAAACCCGCTGAAGAAGCTCGCCACGTGTTCGGCGTCCAGCGCCTGGAGGGTGGGCGGGTTCCAGCGTGGTGTCTTGTCTTTGTCGATCAGCAAGGCGCGCACGCCTTCGATCAGGTCGCCGCGCTCGAACCACTGGCGGTCCAGGTGCAGCTCAAGGGCGAAGCATTGTTCAAGGGGCAGCTCGCGTCCGCGACGGAGCATTTCCAGGGTGACGCCCATGGCCAGCGGCGAACGGGTTTCCAGCAGGTCGGCGGTGGTGACGGCCCACGCATGGCTGTCGGCGACCGTGACCTGGCGCAGTTGCTCCACAATACTCGGCACGTCGGGTTGGGCGAAGAAGTGGTCGATGGCCGGACGTAACGCACTCAACGGCGCGTCGGGCAGTTGCTGCACGGCGAGTGTTGCCAGCAAGCCTTGCAGGTCCTTGAGCGGCGTGTCATGCCATTCGAGCTGGTCGAGTTTTTCGTCCAGTGTGCCCAGCCTGGCGCTTTCGAGGTACCAGTCGGCCAGGCCGCAATACAGCGCATCGGCGGCGCGAATCTGCACGCCGCTGACGCCCAGGTAAATCCCCAGCTCACCGGGAACGCGCGGCAGGAAGTAACTGCCGCCAACGTCCGGGAAATAACCGATGCCGACTTCCGGCATCGCCAGACGGCTTTTTTCGGTGACCACGCGCAAGTCTGCGCCTTGCACCAGGCCCATGCCGCCACCGAGAACAAAACCGTCCATCAGCGCCAGCACCGGTTTGCGGTAATGGTGGATCGCGAGGTCGAGGGCGTATTCCTCGACGAAGAAATCTTCGTGCAGGGTGTCGCCGCTTTTGAAGCTGTCATGCAGCGAACGAATGTCGCCGCCGGCGCAGAAGGCTTTTTCGCCGGCACCGCGCAGGACCACCGCATGCACGTGCGGGTCGTGGGCCCAGGCGTCGAGCTGGCGGTGCAGGTTGCGCACCATGTCCAGGGTCAGGGCATTGAGGCCGGCGGGGCGGTTGAGGGTCAGGTGACCGATGTGGTTGCGAACCTCGGCCAGCACTTCGTTTTGCATGGCATCCATGGACAGCGTCCCCTTCGATGTAACCTGAGCAGTCATCACTAACTCCCTGCTTTTATTGTTCTTTATCGAGATGCTCGCGCGCGAGCGATGGCGGATCGTATCAGTGCAAATTTGCCGTGTACAAGCTGGATAAGTGCAGGTCATCTGTGCATTTTTGCATGTAGATGTCCGGCATTGTTACAGCGTAGACCACGGCGGATTCAGGCAAACGCCGCGAGCAGGTCTTCTTCGAAGGCCTTCTGCGCATCACCGGCCACCTGCGCCCGGTGCCGGGCCAGGTGAAACGCGACATCGAAACTCAAGTCGCTGCGCCGCACCGACCGCAGCAATCCCTTGTCTTCCCAGGTGCGGGCAAAGTGGCTGGGCAGATAACCGACATGCTTGCCGGACAGGATGAAGGCGAGGGTGCCTTCGACCTGTTCCGAACGGGCCGAACACCGCTCGCCCTGAAAGGGCTCGTCACTGCGCAGGAAACGGTAGGGGTGACCGACCCGGTCGCAGGCTTGCAGGTCCTGATCGCCCGGGTTCGCGTGGGTGAACAGCGGATGGCCGGGGGCGCAATACAGGTGCTGGGTTTCAATGAACAGTTCGCGGTAGTCAAACGCGCTTTGCACCTGCGAGAAGTAGCCGATGGCCAGGTCCAGCCGCTGTTGCAACAGCAAGCGCTCCATCTCGCCCGGCATGGCGCTGATCAGCTCGATGCGCACCGACTCGTCCCGTTCACGAAAGCGCCGGATCGCCTCGGCCACCCGCTGCAGGACCGATTGATCCAGCGCCTCGGACAGGCCCAGGCGCACTTCGCCGATCAAGCGCCCGGCGACGCCATTGGATTGATGGCGGAAGGCTTCGATGGACTCGAACAAGCCACGGGTGGCGCTGAGGAGTTGTTCGCCCTTGGGCGTGATCCTGAACCCGCCTTTGCCGCGACTGCACAGCCGATAGCCGAGGCGGGTTTCCAGTTTGGCCATTTGCTGGCTGATGCTCGACTGGCTCAACCCCAGCTGGCCCTGGGCGGCGCTGAAACCGCCGCACTCCACCACGCTGACAAACAGACGCAACAGGTGCAGGTCCAGATCATGCAGTTGGCCGAGCATCAAACATTACTTCCTAATAAAGTCAGGTTAATTAACTTGATATTTCACCAATGTATCCGACGACGCATCCTGCAACCACTTCCTCTGGTCAGGTGTTCGTCATGGCTCCCATGTTCAAGCTGTGTTTACCCGCGCTATTCCTTGCCATGGCCGCATCGGCCCAGGCCGAGGACAAGGTGGTCAATCTGTACAGTTGGGCCGATTACGTCGCCCCCGAAACCCTGCAACGGTTCGAACAGGAAACCGGCATCCATGTGCGCTACGACACCTTTGACTCTTCGGAAGTATTGGAGACCAAATTGCTCACCGGCGGCAGCGGTTATGACGTGGTGGTGCCGTCCTCCAGCGTACTGGCCCGGGGGCTTGCCGCCGGAGCGTTGAAACCGATTCCCCACGAAGGCCTCAAGGGGTACGCCAACCTCGATCCGGATTTGCTGGAAAAACTCGCCACTGTCGATCCCGGCAACCGCTACGGTGTGCCTTATACCTGGGGCACCCTGGGTTTGGGCATGAACGTCGAGGCGCTCAAGCAGCGCTTGCCGGACGTACCGCTCAACAGCCTGGACCTGCTGTTCAAACCCGAGTACGCGAGCAAGCTGAAGGATTGCGGCATCGCCATTCTCGATTCGCCCCAAGAGGTGATCGGACTCGCTTTGCATTACCTGGGTAAAGATCCCTACAGCACCGACAAGAACGATCTGTCAGCCGCCGAGGCGTTGTTGCGTCAGCTGCAGCCTAACGTGCTGTACGTCGCCACCGGGCGGCAGATCAGCGACCTGGCCAATGGCAGCGTGTGTTTGGCGTTGACCTACAACGGTGACGCGAGCATGGCTGCCGACCAAGCGCGCAAGGCCAGCAAACCCTATGAAATTGCCTACCGGATTCCCAGGGAGGGCACCCTCGTCTGGCAGGACAACCTGGCGATTCCCAAGGATGCGCCGCACCCCGAAGCCGCCCGTGCCTTTATCGAGTTCATGTTGCGCCCCGAATCGGTGGCGGCACTGACCAACACCCTGTTCTTCGCCACGGCGAACCAGGCCGCCACGCCGCTGGTGGATGAAGCGGTGCGCACCGACCCGGACATCTATCCGTTGGCCGATGTGCGTGAGCGGCTGTACGCCGACCGCAGCATGAACCTCAAGGACCTGCGTCAGCGCACCCGCCTGTGGACCACTTTCCGTAGTCGCCAATAACAAAAAGGAGCCTTCAATGGACGTCCCGATGCAAAACGATCAAGCCCTTACCCGTGACAGCCTCTATGGCACGGCCGCCGAAAGCACCTACGCCGGTATCACCAGTTTCATGCGTCGCCGCTACAGCCGTGACTTGCGCGGGGTCGACGTGGCGGTCAGCGGTGTGCCGTTCGACACCGCCACCAGCAACCGCCCCGGCGCACGCTTCGGACCACGGGGCATTCGCGCCGCCTCCGCCGGGATCGCCTGGGAACGGCACTGGCCGTGGGCCTTCGATCCGTTCGACCATCTGGCGGTGATCGATTTCGGCGATTGCAATTTCGATTACGGTTCGCCGCAATCGACGCCGGAGTGCATCGAGGCCCACGCCGAGCACATCCTCAACGCCGGCACGGCCATGCTGACCTTTGGCGGCGACCACTTCATCACCTATCCGCTGCTCAAGGCCCATGCCCGCAAGCACGGGGCATTGTCGCTGATCCACTTCGACGCCCACAGCGACACCTGGCCGGACGAAGAGGGCAAGCGCATCGACCACGGCACCATGTTCTGGCACGCGGCCAGGGAGGGGCTGGTCGACCCGTCGAGGTCGGTGCAAATCGGCTTGCGCACCACCAACGATGATCACCAGGGCTTTCAAGTGCTGGATGCGCGACAGGTGCATCGCCGTGGCTGCGAAGCGATTGTCGAGGCGATTCGCGCGCGGGTCGGCGATAACCCGGTGTACCTGACCTTCGACATCGACTGCCTCGATCCGGCGTTCGCACCCGGTACGGGAACGCCAGTCTGCGGCGGCTTGAGCACGGTGCAGGCACTGGAGATTCTCGGCGGATTACGCGGGATCAATCTGGTGGGCATGGACGTGGTGGAAGTGGCGCCGGCCTATGACAGTGCTGAGATCACCTCACTGGCGGCGGCGACATTAGCGATGGAGATGCTGTGTCTGTATGCGGCCAGACATAAGGTCGATCGGTAAAACACATTTCCCTGTGGGAGCGGGCTTGCTCGCGAAAGCGGTGTGTCAGTCAACAATAATGTCGACTGACCAGACGCCTTCGCGAGCAAGCCCGCTCCCACACTTTTGATAGGTGTCAGGCCACTGGAACGATTGGCAAGTCAAGGACCTGACCACCACTGAACCGCGCGAACGAACCGGCAATGGATTCGTGCGGCACGCCTTTGGCTACTTCACTGACGCCGTCCAGTCGCGCCATTTGCTCAGCACTCAACTGCACATCCAGCGCCCCCAACGTGGCGTCCAGCTGTTCACGAGTCCGCGACCCGAGGATCGGAATCAGCGCCGTGGTCGAGCGTTTGGCCTTTTCCCGCAACCAGGCAATGGCCACGTGGGTCGGGCTGGCGTCGCGTTCTGCGGCGACGTCGATCAAGGTGTCGAGCAGGGCGGTTTCGCGGGCGCTTTTTTCAGCATGAATCAGCACGCCGAGCTTGTTCGCGCGGTTGTCACCTTCACTGTTGCGATATTTACCCGTCAGGAAGCCGCCACCCAGGGGCGACCACAGCGTCGCGGCCAGGCCAAGGGCTTCGGCCATCGGCAGTTGTTCGCGCTCGGCGGTGCGTTCGGCGAGGCTGTATTCGACCTGGATCGCAGCGATCGGCGCAAAACCTCGGACTTCAGCCAGCAGGTCGGCGCGGGCGATGCGCCACGCGGGGAAGTTCGACAGCCCGGCATAGTGGATCTTGCCGGCACTGACCAGGTCGTCGAAGCCGCGCAGGATCTCTTCCATGGGGGTGACGCCGTCGCTCATGTGGGCCCAGAACAGGTCGATGTGATCGGTCTTCAGTCGTTTCAGGCTCTCTTCGACGGCGCGCACCATGTTCTTGCGGCTGTTGCCGGTGTGGGAAATGCCGGCCGCCGGTGTAGTCCCCAGGGTGTATTTGGTGGCGATGACCAGGCTATCCCGTTCGGCATTGATGAATTCGCTGAGCATGGCCTCGGACTGCCCGCCCTGATAGCCATTGGCGGTGTCGATGAAGTTGCCGCCGGCTTCCAGGTAGCCATCAAAAATGCGCCTGGCTTCGTCACGCTCGGCGCCATGCCCCCAACCGGTACCGAAATTACCGGCGCCCAAGGCCAGTTCGGACACTCGCAAGCCGGTTTTACGGCCGAAAACTTTGTAATGCATGGGATAACTCCAGAGGGATGACGGCAGGACTTATAAATGATGTGTGACATTTATAAAATATTATGCCAATCATTTAAATCGTCAAGGTGCTTTTCTTTCCTGCACAAAACCGCCGATCGCCGGTCACGTCATCAATGCGCAATGGCATACTGCCGCCCATGACTATCGAATCCCCTTTAAGCGCCTGGCAGCACGCGATCGAGCAAAAGGGCTTCGTCCAGGACGAGGCTCAGGAGCATGCCGTGTGGGCGCTGCAAAAATGCCACGAAGCGCTGCATGAAGGCCGCTCACCCATTTCCGGCGTGTACCTGTGGGGGCCGGTGGGGCGGGGTAAGACCTGGTTGATGGACCAGTTCTACCAAAGCCTGCGAGTACCGGCGCGGCGCCAGCACTTTCACCACTTCATGGGCTGGGTGCACCAGCGTTCGTTTCAACTGACCGGCACTGCCGACCCGCTCAAGGCGTTGGCCCGTGAGTTGTCCGAAGAAGTGCGCGTGCTGTGTTTTGACGAGTTGTTCGTCAATGACATCGGCGACGCGATCATTCTCGGGCGTCTGTTCCAGGTGATGTTCGAGCAGGGCGTCGTGGTGGTCTGCACCTCCAACCTGCCGCCGGACCAGTTGTACGCCGACGGTTTCAATCGCGACCGTTTCATGCCCGCCATCGCCGCGATCAAGCAACACATGCAGGTGATCGCGGTGGATGGCGGGGAAGACCATCGCCTGCATCCGGGGGCCGCTTCGCAGCGCTATTGGGTGACCGAGCCCGGCAAGCCCGGTGCGCTGGGCGAAGTGTTCCAGACGTTGAGCGCCGGCCAGTCGGCATCGAGCGAGCCGGTCCCGGTCGGTTACCGCTCGCTGGAGGTGGTCAAGGCCAGCCCGACCGTGCTCTGGACCCGCTACGCCGCGCTGTGCGAGCAACCCTTTGCGGCCATGGATTTCATCGCCCTGTGCGATACCTACGGCGCTATTCTGTTGGGGGACGTACCCAACCTCAGCGCGCAAAAACGTGCCGGGCGCATCGCCCGCGGTACCGAGGACGGTGTCGAGCGGGTGGCAGCGGGGGACCGCGAGTTGCCGCAATTGTCGGTGCATGACGACGGCGTAAGACGTTTCATCGCGCTGGTGGACGAGTGCTACGACCGCAAGGTGCCGCTGTACCTTGAGGCGCAAGTGCCGATGGTAGCGCTTTATACCGAGGGTTATCTGGAATTCCCGTTCCGGCGCACCCTCAGTCGATTACAGGAAATGCAGTTGCAACGGTTTGCCGAAGTCTGATCGGGAGCAGCACACATGAATCAGCCCCTGTCGCACCACCTGCTGACCATGGCTTATCAGAATGCCTGGGCCAACCACCGACTGGCCAAGGCCTGGAGGCAGTTGAGCCCGCAGGACTTGATCGCCGCACGGGTCAGCTTCTTCCCCAGCCTCCGCGCGACCCTCAACCACATCCTCACCTGCGACTGGTTTTATGTGGATGCCCTGGAGCGCGAAATGCGCGGCGATGATCCGCATCCCGATTGCCGAGTGTTTTTCAAGGAAGACGAACCCTGTCTCATCGCGTCGGACCTCGTTCGTGAACAGGCCCATGTCGACCGTCGATTGATCGCTTACTGCGAGCAACTGCGCGATGCCAGCCTCGGCAAAATCGTGACCATCGCCCGCGACAAGCCGCAACACGACAGCCGTTTGCGCCTGCTGTCCCATCTGTTCGAACACCAGATCCATCATCGCGGTCAGATTCACGCCATGCTCAGCGGCACCTCGGTCAAGCCACCGCAACTCGACGAGTTTTTCTGCGCCGGCGAGTCGCGCTTGCGGGCCGAAGATTTTGCCGAGCTGGGGTGGACGGAAGCATTGATCTGGGGTGCTTGAACGCCAAAGAATTAAGCGGTTGCGATTGTCGATACCCGGGTGCTCGCGCTATGGTCAGCCGGCACTTCAGCGTGAGATACATGCTGGGGGCTACTTCATGTGTGATCGAGGATGGAAATGGACTCCGCAGAAATTCTTGTGCTTCAGGCCAGCTACACCAATCCGGTGCATGCCGAGGCTATTTGTCTGGTGTTGAACCACTACGCCGAAGACCCGATGGGGGGCGGCCAGCCGTTGCCGGCCCATGTACTGGAGCAACTCCCGGCAGAGCTTGCCAGGCGTCCCCACGCTTTCAGTGTGCTGGCCTTTGTCGGGGGCGAGCCGGCCGGGCTGGTCAATTGCTTCGAGGGGTTCTCGACCTTTGCCTGCCGGCCGTTGGTCAATGTGCACGACGTGTCGGTGGTGAAAAAATTTCGCGGCTTGGGCTTGAGCCAGAAGATGCTGCAAAAGGTCGAGGACATCGCCCGTCAGCGTGGTTGCTGCAAGCTCACCCTGGAAGTGCTGGAAGGCAATGCCGTGGCGCAGGGCTCGTATGAAAAAGCCGGATTCGCCGCGGGCATGTTCGACCCGGCCCATGGACGCATGCTGTTCTGGACCAAGAGCCTCTAACTCGACAGAACCTTTTTTGGGCACGCTCCCCTGTAGGAGCTGGCTTGCCAGCGATGGTCGTTAACGATGACGCGGGTGAACTGGATGAACGCGGCGCGCTTGAGTCCATCGCCAGCAGGCTGGCTCCTACAGTGTCAATGTCCCGGGAATGCGTGAAGAACCCAAAAAAAGGGCGTCCATCAGGACGCCCAAACGTACTTCTGCGACTGTAGAGCCGCAGTCAGAGGATCATTTCGGTCTGTAGGTTTCTGTCATTTGTGCGGTTTGATCGTCAGGCACCCGGAGTTCGGTGCTCTGGATCGGATGGCCGAGGGCTGCTTGCTGGGCCAGTCGCAGACTTTCGTAGTAATAGCGCATGCGTTCGGCTCCACCTTCGGCGAATGCGCTGGTCGAGCCCAGCGCCATCAGGCCGGCGAGGATCACGGCGGTGCGTTTCATGGTATGCCTCCCACTAAAGATGTCGGATGCCTTTCGTCCATGAATCAATGAAGCAGTGTCGAAATGGCATTATCCGCCGATTCGCTTAAATGGGAATTAACTTCACCGTTGGCCTTCCCATGAAAAAGGGGCCGGAACCGGCCCCTCAAAGGATTACTGCTGAACGACCGCGGGTGACGTTTTCGGCTTCATCAGGCTGAAGTCGATCAACGCGCGCTGCTCACGCTCATAGGGGTTGCCGATCATCAATGGCCGGGCCTTGAAACTGTCGCTGGCCACACTCTTGCTGCGATCGAGTTCGTCGAAGCTCAGGCCTGCCAGATCGGCCCAGGTGTGGATCAGGTGCGAGCTGCTGTAAGGACGCGACAGATCGCCGGCGAGGTTCCAGTCATGGCTGGCCCGCCATTTCGGCGAAGCCCAGGCCATGAACGGAATGGTGTACATCGGTGCCGTCGGCTTGTTCTCGTTGCGCCCCAGGGTACTGTGACCTGCGGAATCGAACACGTCTTCGCCATGGTCGGAGAGGTACAGCAGGAAGCCGTTCGGATCGGTTTTGGCGTAGTCCTTGATCAGGCTGGACACCACGAAGTCGTTGTACAGCACGGCATTGTCATAGCTGTTGTACGTTGGCACCTGATCGTCACGTACGCCGGCCGGAACGCCATTGCGGTCCTGGAACTTGTCGAAGGTCGACGGGTAGCGGTACTGGTAGCTCATGTGCGTGCCGAGCAAATGCACGACGATGAGTTTGCGCGGTGCCCCGTCGGCCAGGGCCTTGTTGAACGGCTTGATCACGTCGCCGTCGTATTGAGCGGCGTTCTGGTTGCGGTTGTTGTTCAGGTACACCTGTTCGTCGGCCTGTTCGGAGAAGGTCGTGAGCATGGTGTTGCGCTTGGTCATGGTCTGCTGGTTGGTGATCCAGAAGGTTTTGTAACCGGCCTGTTTCATCATGCTGACCAGCGATGGCGTCGACAGGTACAGGTCCGGGTTTTCTTCGTCGGCGAAGGTCAGGACCTGTTGCAGCGCCTCGATGGTGTAGGGGCGCGGGGTGATGACGTTGTCGAAAACGTCCAGCTGATCCTTGAGCTTGTCCAGTTCCGGCGTGGTTTGCCGTGGGTAACCGTACAGGCTCATGCGCTGACGGTTGGTGGACTCGCCGATCACCAGCACCAGGGTCGCAGGCGTGTTGGCCGTGACATCCTTGAGGTTGTGCAGCGGTGCAATCCTGCTGGCGCTGTTGAGCATGTCCTGCATGCCAGCCAGGGTTTCCAGGTAACGGTGATAGGCCACGGCCATCTGCCATGGCACCGCCGGCTCGATGCGGGTTTCGAACTTGTCGAAGCCTTCGGCGAAACTGCCGGTGCGCGAGGTTTGCTTGATCAGCGGATAACCGACCACCGCCACGACAATGGCCACTGCTGCCGCGATGGCCTTGCCACGGGGCAGGTACACCGGGCGCAGGCGACTCCACAGGAAATAGGCAAAAGCGCTGTGAGCCAGGAACGCCGGGATCATCCACCAGGCAAAGTACTGGGTCATGTACTCGCCGGCTTCAGCCACGTTCGACTCGAACATGATGAAGATGACGCTCTGGGAAAATTCCTGCTGGTAAATGAAAAAGTAGCCCAGGCTCGCCATGGAGCACGCCCACAGCACGATGCCAATTGCGGCGGCCATGACACGGGTCTGTTTGGGGAACAGCAGCATCGGCGCCAGCCAGATCGCGCTCATGACGAAGGCCTGGCGGAATCCGGTAAACCCGGAGGTGCCCGTCAGTTGGATCAACAGTTGGGTAATGCCGGAAAAGTACCAGAAGAATGCAAACAGCCAGACGAATCCGGTCCAATCAAAACCTGCCGCAGTCGTTTTGCTGCGTTCGAACAAAGACATTCAGCGCTCCAGCCGAGAATTCACTACCACCGCCGGGACTTGGAGATCGCGGACGACGAACGAGGGCCGCGCGGAACCGGGCGGCCTGAAACTTGTAATTATCGTGAGACAATTGTGAAAATTTCGTGAGTTGTCGCAGATGGCAGGGCGTGAGCCGGTGCGGAAGCAGTGCAGACTGCTCCCGCTTGAGAGGGGGGAATCAGGCGAGTGGGGCGCGTTGCACCGCAGCCAGGGGCTGCGTCTGACCCGTTTGCAGCAGCAGTCGCAACTGCGCCAGCTCCTGTTTCAATTGATCGCGTTCGTCCTTTAACTGACGCAATTCATCGCGACGGATAGTGACGTAAAGGGTTTGTGCTGGCAGTGCGGTATGTACTGTGCCCATTGCTCACCTCGCAAATGGCGTGTCTCAACTGTAGAGCCGCGTCGAAATCAACGGCTGATCTACTATCGGCGCCAATTTTGATTTCTTTTGCTCCCGAAGGGAACTTTTTTATTTTTCATTGTCGTTGTGTCTTCGGCTTGATTCCCGACGTTATCCATCAGGATCGGGCACAATGCCCGGAAACTTCACGCCAACGCTCTGGACTAACCTCATGAGTCGCGTTGGGCTATAACCTTTGACACACATTTTATTTGTAGTAGGGAGCATCAGCACATGCAACTCGGGATTATTGGACTGGGCCGCATGGGCGGCAATATTGCGCGGCGCCTGATGCTCAACGGGCACACCACCGTTGTTTATGATCGCAATACCGCCTTTGTCGAAGCCCTGTCCGCTGAGGGTTCCACCGGCGTCACGGATCTGCCAGCGCTGGTCGCTGGCCTGGCCAGGCCGCGTGCGGTGTGGGTCATGCTGCCGGCAGGCGCGCCTACCGAAGAGACCATCGACACCCTGAGCAACTTGCTCGAAGCCGGCGACACCATCATCGACGGCGGCAACACCTTCTATAAGGACGATATCCGCCGGGCCAGGACCCTGGCGGAAAAAGGCCTGCATTACATCGACGTCGGTACATCCGGCGGCGTCTGGGGCCTGGAGCGTGGCTACTGCATGATGATCGGCGGCGATGCCGCGACCGTTAAGCGTCTCGACCCGCTGTTCGCAACCCTGGCCCCGGGCATGGGTGACATCCCGCGTACCAAGGACCGCAAGTCCGACGACGATCGTGCCGAGCGTGGCTACATTCACGCAGGTCCCGCCGGCGCCGGGCATTTCGTGAAGATGATCCATAACGGCATCGAATACGGAATGATGCAGGCCTTCGCCGAAGGCTTCGACATCCTGCAGACCAAAAACAGCGAAAGCCTGCCAGCGGACCAGCGTTTCGACCTGAACGTCGCCGACATCGCCGAAGTCTGGCGTCGTGGCAGCGTGGTGTCCTCGTGGTTGCTCGACCTGACCGCCGATGCCCTGGCCAGTGATCCGAAGCTCGACGGTTTCTCCGGGTCGGTGGCTGACAGTGGTGAAGGCCGCTGGACCATCGAAGCGGCGATGGAGCAAGCGGTGCCGGTGCCGGTGCTGTCGAACTCGCTGTTTTCCCGCTACCGCTCGCGCGGCCAGGGCACCTTTGGCGACAAGGTTCTCTCGGCCCAGCGCTTCGGCTTCGGCGGCCATGTGGAGACCTCGAAAAAATGACCCACGTGATCCGCAGGAAATCCAAGGCTGAGCCTGCACCCGCGACGACGCTGTTTCTGTTTGGCGCCCATGGTGACCTGGTCAAGCGTCTGTTGGTGCCGGCGCTGTATAACCTCAAGCGCAACGGGCTGCTCGGGGATGGACTGCGGATCATCGGCGTTGACCACAACGCCATCAGCGATGAAGGCTTTGCGCAAAAGCTCGAAGACTTCATTCGAAACGAGATGGCTGGCAAGGGTGATCACACCCTTGATCCAGTGGTCTGGTCCAAACTTGCCAAAGGCATCAGCTACGTCCAGGGCGACTTCCTGGACGACAGCACTTATCAAGCGCTGGCGGCGAAAATCGCCGACAGCGGAACCGGCAATGCGGTGTTCTACCTGGCCACCGCGCCGCGTTTCTTCAGTGAGGTGGCGCGCCGACTCGGTGCCGCCGGCTTGCTGGAAGAAACTCCCGAGGCCTTCAGAAGGGTGGTGATCGAAAAGCCCTTCGGCTCCGACCTGCAAACGGCCGAGGCCTTGAATGCCTGCCTGCTCAAGGTGATGACGGAAAAGCAGATCTACCGGATCGATCACTATCTGGGCAAAGAGACCGTGCAGAACATTCTGGTCAGCCGGTTCTCCAACAGCCTGTTCGAAGCGTTCTGGAACAATCACTACATCGACCACGTGCAGATCACCGCCGCTGAAACCGTCGGCGTGGAAACCCGTGGCAGTTTTTATGAGCACACGGGTGCGCTGCGGGACATGGTGCCCAATCACCTGTTCCAGTTGCTGGCGATGGTGGCGATGGAACCTCCCGCCGCGTTTGGCGCCGATGCGGTGCGCGGCGAAAAAGCCAAGGTCGTCGGCGCGATCAGGCCCTGGACGGTCGAAGAGGCCCGCGCCAACTCGGTGCGCGGTCAATACGCCGCGGGTGAAATCGACGGCAAGGCACTGCCGGGCTATCGCCAGGAAGACAAGGTCGCACCCGACAGCAATACCGAAACCTATGTGGCCCTGAAGGTCATGATCGATAACTGGCGCTGGGTGGGGGTGCCGTTCTACCTGCGCACCGGCAAGCGCATGAGCGTGCGTGACACCGAGATCGTCATCTGTTTCAAGCCGGCGCCCTATGCGCAGTTTCGCGATACCGAGGTCGATGAGCTGCAGCCGACCTATTTGCGCATTCAGATCCAGCCGAACGAAGGCATGTGGTTCGACCTGTTGGCCAAACGTCCCGGTCAGGCCCTGAAAATGGACAACATCGAGCTGGGGTTTGCCTACAAGGATTTCTTCGAGATGCAGCCGTCCACGGGTTACGAAACCCTGATCTACGATTGCCTGACCGGCGATCAGACGTTGTTCCAGCGCGCCGACAACATCGAAAACGGCTGGCGCGCCGTGCAGCCGTTCCTCGATGCCTGGCAGCAGGACGCCAGCGTGCAGAGCTATGCCGCCGGGGAAAACGGCCCGAAGGCCGGCGAAGAATTGCTCACCCGTGACGGTCGCATCTGGCACCGCCTCGGATAATGTAGGAGCGAGCTTGCTCGCGATAGCGGTCTGTCAGACACTTGGATGTGAATGTGCCGCCGCTATCGCGAGCAAGCTCGCTCCCACAGGGTCGGGGGATTACAGCCAGTAACTCACCGCATACCAGCCCAATACCCCCATCACCACGGTGTACGGCAACGCCATCCAGACCATCCGCCCGTAAGACAGGCGCACCAGCGGTGCGATCGCCGAAGTCAGCAAGAACAGGAACGCCGCCTGGCCGTTGGGCGTCGCCACGCTCGGCAGGTTGGTGCCGGTGTTGATCGCAATGGCCAGCGTCTCGAAATGATCACGGGTCATCTCACCGGCCATGAATGCGCGCTTCACTTCGGTGATGTAAATGGTCGCGACGAACACGTTGTCACTGATGGCTGACAGCAGGCCGTTGGCAATGAACAGCATCCCCGGTTGTTGGTCCGCCGGCAGCGCGAGTACCCAGTGAATCAACGGTGAGAACAATTGCTGGTCGTGAATCACCGCGACCACGGCGAAAAATACCACCAACAAGGCAGTAAACGGCATGGCGTCCTTGAACGCGGTGCCGAGGCGGTGTTCGTCGGTGATGCCGGTAAACGCGGTGATCAACACGATCACCATCAAGCCGATCAAGCCCACTTCGGCGATGTGAAACGCCAGCCCGGTAATCAGAATCAATGCGGCAGCGCCTTGTACCACAAGTGCTGCACGTTGGCGGGCGGTGCGTTCGGCATTGTCTTCGGCGGCGTAGTTGGCCAGCACCGCACGGACGTTATCCGGCAGCAGCGTGCCGTATCCGAACCAGCGCAGTTTTTCCAGCAGGACGCATGTCACCAGGCCTGCAACCAGTACCGGCAGGGATACTGGCGCAACCTTGGTGAAGAATTCGGAGAAATGCCAACCCATCTCATGGCCGATCAGCAGGTTCTGCGGCTCGCCAACCAGCGTACACACACCGCCCAGTGCGGTGCCCACGGCACCGTGCATCAGCAGGCTGCGCAGAAAGGCGCGGAACTGTTCGAGATCGCCCTGATGCAGGGTCGGCAGAAGTTTGTCGTCGCTGTACTCGCTGTCCTGGCGCGGGTCATTACCCGAGGCAACGCGGTGATACACCGAATAAAAGCCTACGGCGGCACTGATGATCACGGCGGTCACGGTCAAGGCATCGAGGAACGCCGACAGAAAGGCCGACAAAAAGCAGAACATCAGGGCCAGCGCGGCCTTGGAGCGAACCCCCAACAGCAGGCGCGAGAACAGGTACAGCAGCAAGTCCTTCATGAAGTAGATACCGGCCACCATGAACATCAGCAGCAGGATCACCGGGAAGTTGTGCAGCAACTCGTCATACAGCGCCTGGGGCGTGGTCATCTTCAGCAGCAGGGCTTCAATCAACAACAGGCCACCGGGCATCAGCGGATAACACTTGAGCGCCATGGCCAGGGTGAAGATGAACTCCAGCACCAGCAGCCAGCCGGCCGCCACCGGACCTGCGGTCCACAGGACCAGGGCATTGAGAATCAGAAAGCCGACGATGCAGGCCTTGTACCAACGGGGCGAATGCCCGAGAAAGTTGTGCGCGAACGCCTGGGCCATTGAACCGGACATCGGCTGCTCCTTGTTTTAAGAAGCGCGCAACTTGCCGCAAGCGGGGGAGAAGATCAAGCGCAGGAAAAATGCACGTGACTACCCCTGATAGCGAGCGATGACTGCCTTGTAGTTTCCATGCAGTGAATAGCCGCCGACGACGATGTTTCCATCGGCCTGCGCCGCGACACAGGTGGCAGTATCCAGGCTCGGGCCGAGGCGGGTACGCGTATAGCCGCGGCCGTCGCCAAAGCGGCAATCGGGATGGCCGTCGGGCAGGTATCGACCGACAATGTAGTCTGCTTCAACGCCACCGATGGTTGCGCCCGCCGTCAGCACACCGCCATCGGGCTGTAACTGCGCGGCACTCCACTGGCAGCCGCTATGGCCAATTACCAGACGTTGCGGCTGGCCGCCGTTGCAGTGGTTGTCGGGGCGGCCGTTGCTGTGCATCTTGAACGTCAGGCAGTGCATCGGCTCGCGACTGCTGCCAAAACACAAGACGTCGCCATTGATTTGCTGGACCACCTGACTGACCCGGGCGCCATGCCCCTGCACCTTGAATGTGAGGAATCCGTCCACGGCGAAACTGTCGTCGAGACGGCCGTCGACGTGGTAGCGCGCCAGCAAGCCTTCCTCAGGGAAGTTGATCGATCCACCCACCAGAACCCGGCCGTCCGCTTGCACCGTCAGACTGCTGAGCCAGGTATTCATCAGCAGGTGCCGGACCACCACAAAGCCACGGCCATTGAACGAGCAGTCCAGCGAACCTTCGACATCCAGCCGTATCAACAGGCCCACGTGATCGGCCAGTTCGAAGTGATGGTTGGCCAGAATCAGGATCCGGCCGTCTCGCTGTACGTCCACATCGCAGGCCTCAGCGCCCGGCACACCGGGAGGCAGCCAGATATCGCGCACACCGAGGGACAGACCGCCAGGCAATCGCACGACGCAGCGGCCATTATCGCCAAAGCTTCGAACCAGGCGACCCTCTTGATCGAGCAATGCCAGGCCCGGGAGCGTGCGGTGGGCGTTTTCGTATTGCAGGCCGGCCAACAGGATATTGCCGTCGGGCATGAGCAAAACTTTGGCGCCCATGGCTTCGAACCCGGGTTCGAATTGCCCGATGACGCTGCCTTGCCTGCCGAACGCCAGGTCTGCCGAACCATCCTCCAGCAAGCGGGCCAGGCCAAAGCGGCTGCCATCGGCCATGGTGACCTTTGCCGCCACCAGCATACGGCCCCGGGCATCGATTGCGACGTCGTTGGCCATGCTGGAGAGGCTGTCGGCGAAATACACCTGGGTTTTGCCGTTGCCTGCAAACGTCGTATCGAGAGTGCCGGCAGTGTTCCGGACGGTGGAGCAGGCAATGGCGGACTGGATTGACATGAACCGCATCTCCTTGCGAGTCGTCCTGGTCCAGAAGTTTGGCTGGCGACTTTGTAAGGAGAATATTCAATCCCTGATTGGGGAGATGCACAACGGTATGAACTAACAGACGGAGAGTCGTTGTGTGCCACAACAGTGTCTTTTCGAACCATTGGCAAGCCTGCAAAGTATCAGGCGCAAGAAGTTCAAACTAATGGGGCAATGAGTGCGTAGGGGCGAACACGATGAGCCCAACTAAAAGACGGGGGAGGGCGCGGATTACCCCGGAGTAATCCGCAAAACGGTTAGTGCGGCATCGACCACGACTGCAGTGTGTAACCTTCCTCGCTCAATTCGGCGCGGGCCTGTTCCAGCAGCAATTCGAGTTGTGCGGGATCGGAATAAGCGCTGCTTGGGATCTGCTTGCGGCCAATGCTGGTGCTGGTGCGGTCGATAACGGTCAGGCTGAGTTCGCCATTACCGTCTTGTGGAGCCCAGGCCACGCATTTGAATGGTTTAAATGCGCGGTCGGCAATCAAAAGTGCCTCGTTGATACGGAGCGGGGCGTTCATAGGGTCTTCTCTCTGTGTGCCCAATCAAGTGATGTGCCGTCGGTTGGGCTTACCGTTCGGCTGGTTACTTGTACTGATGCCCGCAACCGGGGTCCGGGTCACACACAATCAAAAGAAATTTCGACTTTATTTCATAGGCTCAAGATTGAGCCCGGTATTGAAAGCTGCATGAAAGGAAAGAGTCGTTAGGTAACTATCAAAGTCGCGTCTTATAACTGGATGTATCGCAATCCTATAGTCAAACGATACAAGGGTCTGTCAAGTTCTTGCTAATGTTACAGTTAGGTCCGCCAAATGATTGTTTTTACTAAATTTTCTAAAAATTGGCGCCAAGGATCAGTCATGAGCGATGTGCCAGCTTCACGACGTCTATTAGTGGTGGACCCCTGTGACGATTGCTATCGTCTGCTCCCTGGATTGCGCGCTATCGGTTGGGATGTTGACAGCTGCACGCTGGAGCACGCCACTGACCGAACCTGTGACGTGGGCTTGATACGCCTGCAGCCGTATCATCTTGAGCACCCGGAAGCCGTCAAGGAATTGATCAGCCGCAGTGGCGCAGAGTGGATAGCCGTACTCAACCAGGAGGTGCTGCGGCTGCAAAATGTCGGCGACTTCGTCTGTGAGTGGTTTTTTGACTTTCATACCTTGCCGTTCGATGTGTCCAGGGTTCAGGTAACGCTGGGCCGGGCATTTGGCATGGTGCGATTGCGTGGGCAGGGTACGGTGCATGTCGACCAGCCCGAGCACGAATTGCTCGGCGACAGCAAACCTGTGCGTGAACTGCGAAAACTGTTGAGCAAACTGGCTCCGACCGAATCTCCGGTATTGATTCGCGGTGAAAGCGGCACCGGCAAGGAATTGGTCGCACGAACCCTGCATCGCCTGTCCCAGCGTCACAGCAAACCCTTCATCGCGATCAATTGTGGTGCGATTCCCGAACACTTGATCCAGTCCGAGTTGTTCGGCCATGAGAAAGGCGCATTTACCGGCGCACATCAACGCAAGGTCGGACGAATAGAAGCCGCTAACGGTGGCACCCTGTTTCTCGACGAGATCGGTGACCTGCCACTGGAGTTGCAGGCCAATCTGCTACGGTTCCTCCAGGAAAAACACATCGAGCGGGTGGGCGGCAGTCAGCCGATTCCGGTCGATGTGCGGGTGCTGGCGGCGACGAATGTCGACCTTGAAGCCGCTATCGCGAAGAAACGCTTTCGCGAAGACTTGTATTACCGCCTGAACGTACTGCAAGTGGTGACCGTTCCGCTGCGCGAGCGCCATGGCGACTTGTCGATGCTGGCCAATCACTTTTCCCATTTCTACAGCCGTGAAACCGGACGTCGCCCCCGCAGTTTCAGCGAAGACGCCTTGATTGCCATGGGTAAACACGACTGGCCAGGCAATGTTCGTGAGTTGGCCAATCGCGTTCGTCGTGGACTGGTATTGGCCGAAGGCCGGCAGATCGAAGCCCGCGACCTGGGGTTGATCAGTCAACACGCAATTGCCGCGCCGATGGGCACCCTCGAAGAATACAAGACCCGGGCCGAACGTCAGGCGTTGTGCGATGTATTGAACCGCCACAGCGATAATTTGAGTGTCGCCGCCAAAGTATTGGGCGTGTCACGTCCGACGTTCTACCGGTTGTTGCACAAGCATCAGATTCGTTGAATTCCAATCTTCATTTTCGACTCGGACGCGGTCGCCGTAGGAGCTGGCTTGCCAGCGATGGTCGTTAACGATAACGCGTGTGACCTGGATGAACGCGGCGCACTGGAGTCCATCGCCAGCAAGCTGGCTCCTACAGTTTCGGCGTGGTCACGGTCCCCTGTAGGAGCTGGCTTGCCAGCGATGGTCGTTAACGATAACGCGTGTGAACCGGATGAACGCGGCGCACTGGAGTCCATCGCCAGCAGGCTGGCTCCTACAGTTTCGGCGTGGTCACGGTCCCCTGTAGGAGCTGGCTTGCCAGCGATGGTCGTTAACGATAACGCGTGTGAACCGGATGAACGCGGCGCACTGGAGTCCATCGCCAGCAGGCTGGCTCCTACAGTTTCGGCGTGGTCACGGTCCCCTGTAGGAGCTGGCTTGCCAGCGATGGTCGTTAACGATAACGCGTGTGAACCGGATGAACGCGGCGCACTGGAGTCCATCGCCAGCAAGCTGGCTCCTACAGTTTCGGCGTGGGCACGGTCCGGTGTAGGAGCTGGCTTGCCAGCGATGGTCGTTAACGATAACGCGTGTGAGCTGGATGAACGCGGCGCATTCGAGTCCATCGCCAGCAGGCTGGCTCCTACAGTTTCCCTGGTCAGAAGTAGTAAGGGAATTTCAGGCTGAACTGGAAGTCCGGGGCGTCGTCCGTCAGGCCAATGGACAGGTTGGGTACGATGGTCAGGTTGTCGGTGGCCGCAATGGTCATGCCGATGTTGAAGTAACCGGCGTTGGCATCGCTGGACACCACTGATTGCCAATCCCCGCCATCTTCCTTGAGCTGGCTTTTGCGTTGCACCAGGTCTGAAACCGAGAACGACATGCTCATCTTTTCGTTCAAGGCGAACGCAATGCCGGCGCCAATCTGGAAACTGTCGCCAATGCGGACTTTGCCCGGCGTCTTGAGCGCCGGGTTGGAGCTGATGTCGTCGAATGACTCTTCCAGGTTGTGCGTGTACGACAGGCTGCCGAACAGCACTGCCGGATCGAAGGTCTTGACCAGAGAGATCCCCGGCGTGACCGACCAGACGCCGTTTCCGGTAGGCAAGGATTCAGGCACAGCCAGGTTGGAGTTGGCGTCCACCCGAACCAGCTTGATGCCGAACGGGTCTTTGCCGGTCGGTGCCTTGACGCGCAAGGTCAACACGGCATCCGGCGTGTTGGCCGACTCGTCGAGGAATTTGTAGGCGATACCGAAGTTGACGTCGCCAATGGCCGGGTCTTCCTTGACGGTGTCTTCGGTCGTGACGTTGGCGGCGCCGTTATTGCCGCCGCCGGACTGGTACGTGGACTGACGGTAAACCACCGGCACGTTCAGGTCGAACTGCCAGCGATTGTTGAAGTTGTAGCGGCCGGTGAGGTCCAGCGTCCAGGTGTCGGCCTTGATCCGGTCCAGGTTGATGGCACCGAGAAAGATCGAGTCCAGGGCGAGAAAACCGTTGAGGACCAGTTGGCGGGTATCGTACCGGGAGTAGGTGATCCCGGTTTCGACGCTGAACTTGCCACCGCCGAAGAACCCGCTGGCCTCGTCATACAGGTTTGAAACGCTTTGCGCCGGTTGTGAGTCATCGGCCAGCGATTGTCCATACGAACTGCCGCTGCCCCCGGCAGCCCCCCCTGAAGCCGCCGCGGCACCGGTGCCGGTGGCGACGCTTGGATTGCCCTTCAGGTCCGCTGGCGACTTGGCCAGGCGTTTGGGAGGGGGTGGAGCGGGCTGTTCTTCGACCTGGCGGACCCGTTGTTCGAGAACCGCCAGGGCTTTTTGCTGGACTTCGTATCGTTGTTTCAACTCCAGAAGCTCTCGTTTGAGAGCCTCAAGTTCCGGGTCAGGTGCTGCCTGCACCATCGCCACCGGGAGTAGAGAGCACAAGCCTATAACTACACGCAGTGATACCGATCGGTACATGAAAAAGCCGTCCATTTGTGCCCAATGGTCGTGACTTAGCTTAGCTCAATACCCCAAGGTCCGTAATGCAGTGAGTTGGTTCAGGTTATAGCCCAATGTACCAGTACTCGGTTTTTTATTGTCGAGCACGACGCTGAGTCGAGTCATGTTGTTGACCACATTGCTGTTGCCCAGCAACCGGGTGTCTTGCAGTAACCCGCCCTGGGCGACTTGTTGCAGGCTTGAACCCTGGTTGTTGTTGGCGGTAATGGCCACCTGAACGCCGCCGCCGGTCGCGGACACGGCGACACTGCCTGCAGCATTGCTGCCGGTGATGGTTTGACCGGCTGTCAGCGCCTGGCCCCGGCTCGGCACTGGGGCAGGGGCCGTGCTGGCCTCTTTGACGTTGATGGCGATCTTGTTGTTTGAACTGTTGCCATCGCCGGCAGCCCGTGTGACCTGGGTGATGCCCTGAGAGCTGCTCAGCCCGGCGCCACCCGTTACACGACCGGTACCCGAGTTGGGCGAATCGCCTTTACCGCTGTGTTTGATGGTTGAAACGTAGAACTCGGGCTTGACCGTTTCGGCTTGAAGACGCATCGAGGTGGTTGCCCCGATCAGATCACCACTGGCGTTGCGCCAGGTACTGCTCATGACAACACCGAAGCTGATGATCCGCCCCGGCATCACATACCGGCCACGCAACTCGGCCAGTTCCTGGTCCTTGATTTCGATGGGTCTGAACTCATCAGCAAAACCTGAAGCGGTCGCTGCCAGACAGGCAGTGACCACCCAATACGAGGTTTTCATTTGCTGCTCCCGGAGCATCCTGCCCCCTGTCATCTTGTTGGCGATTAAAAGAAGTCGCTCTGTATGAAACCGAAATCCATCAATTCGGCATCTTTGACCGGGTTGAAATTATCCATCTTGTTCTTGGCAGTCAGCGGTTCCGGTGGACTGCGTAACGCATTGGTTTTGTCGTAACCGGGACCGATGATAGCGAAGACAATGCCGTTCCAGCCTTGGACAAAGTCTTCATGGGAGTAGCGTTTGTGACCGAGCACCGGGTCGCCGATGTACACCCAGTTCTTGTCCGCCCGCTGCAACACCACGAAGTGCTTGTAGCCGCGAATTTCCATCAGTACTACCACCGGAATCGTCACGGCATCGAGTCTTTCAGGCGGGATCTTGTAGCCCCGGGCGCGCATGCCGATGCTTTCTATGTAGCGCTTCATGTCCAGCATGGAAAAACCCTGGGTACGCACCAGGTCCTGGTCGGCGAAGACCAGCATGCCTTTGATGATGTGTTCCTCATCGACGTCGAGCCAATAGGCCTGGCGCAGTATCGTTGCCAGCGCGGCGGCGCCGCAGCTGAAATCGGTTTTCTGTTCGACGATGTCGCTGAACTTGCGCTCACGCAAACTCTGTACGTGCTTGTAAACCAGCACGCCGCCCGGCAGGGCGGCAACCGGCATCTGTGCGGCCTGGGTCAGCCCAGACAGGCAGAGCAGGGCGAAAAGGGCCGTCTTACGCATTGACGATACGCCTTCTAACCGAGGAAAAGCATCGTCGCCGAGGCTTTCAGGGCGGTCGCGACTATGGGCATGATTTGCAGCCTGCGGCGATCGACAGCGAGTTGCTTTGCTGGTTGCCGACGCCGGACGATACGTTGGCTCCGCCGTTGCCGGAGAAGTTGTTCATCGAGCCCGTGATCGAAGCATTGTTGGTTACAGGAGGTCTCCAGCCTTCTGGCGTCACCACTTGTTGAGTGGTTATGCCGGACAGACCGAGTACACCCACGGGTACGAAATCAGTCCTGGCGTTGTTGCTGACTTTCAGCCCGGACGTGCTTTGGTTAGCCGCCGCCGCGGCTACTGCTACACGGCCGCCGGAAACGGCAATCGCCAGGTTGTTTTTCTGTTGGTTGAAGTCGCCGGTGGTCACGTTGATGCCGATGTTGCCGGAACCGCTGTTGCCAGCGTTATTGAGCGTTGTGGTGTTGGTGTTGGAGTGGTTCCTGGCGGTGTTGCCGGTGCTCTTCTGAGTCGCGCTGGAGACGGTGACGGCGGAGCCGAAGATGAAGGCTTCGTCTGCCGTTGCAAGGGCGGCGGCGTTGTCTTGCTGGTTGCCGTTACCGGCTGCAACGTTGGCGCCCATGTTGCCGTTGGAGCTGTTCAGGGAGTTATCGATTTTGGCGTCGTTTTGGGTGCCCCGGTTCACTGTCCCGCTGTCGCTGCTTTCCTGCGAGTCCAGCACGGCGGCCCCGGCGCCTGAGGTAATCTGCAGAATCTGATCCAGCGACGGGCCATTGGACTGTTGGTTGCTGCCCTGTCCATTGCCCTGCACGGGATCAGCCTGGGCTGCGAATGCCATCACTGCTGCCAGGGCGAAAGCCAGTGGTTTGAGAGCAGTTGTCGGGTTCATGGTGATTCTCCGTGCTCATTAGTTGTTCAAGTGTTGGTACTTCCCCATTCGGGCTGTATCGGGGTCAGTCAGAGACCCGGATACTCAGGGTGTTAGCCATTCGGTTCCCCACCCCGGCACTCTGGTTCACCTGGATCACGCCCCGGCTGCCGGTGAAGGCCTGGTCGCTTGTCACGACCTGGCGACTGCCGTTTGGGGTGCCAGCTGCTCCCGAGTTCGGTAGCAACGCCACGTTCTGTTGAGAAAGAGCACTGTCGTCGATGGCTTGCGGTGCAGCGCTGATGCTGATGCGCAGGGCGTTGGCCATCTGGTTGTTTGCCCCGGCACTCTGGTTGACGCCCAGTACGCCGCTGCCATGACTGAAAGAGGTGCCGCCGATAGTGGCCGTCGCATCCATCGATGGATTGGCCGGCGAAGTGATCTTCTGCCTGACGCTGGTGGTCGCACCGGCTTCGGTACCAATGGCGATCGCGCGGACGTTGGCCTGCTGCTGTTGATCACCGGCCGCCTGGTTGACGCTGAAGTTGCCTCGGTATTGGGTACCGGAATCCAGGAGGGTGGCGTTGTTCACCGAACTGACGCCCGAATCGGCCATCACGCTGGTGCCGCCGAGCAGGACAAGCAACAGGGCAGGTAAAAGGGCAGTCAAAAGAAGGGAACGATTCATCTCATTGCCCCCCCGCCATTCTGCCCAGTGAGCCGAGGCCGGTGCTCATGGCGCGGTTGATGGTTCCGGAAATGGCGCCGCCACTGCCACCACCGTGGCCGACGGACATGCCAGGCAAACCGTTGGGGTTGGTGATGACATTCAGGCCTTGCATGCCGCCCGGGTTTTGCCCGAAGCTGTTATGAGGGGTCGTTCCGGTGGTTACCCCGGCGATATCGGCGTCGCTGAGTTCGCCGGTGACGCGGGCAGAAGGGTTGGCACTGATGGTGGCCGGGTTCGGATCCCTGCCGCCACTGCGTCCGATGAGCGTTGGGTGAACGGTACGATCAAGCACGATGACACCGTTGCCTTCGGCTTGAACGTTGAAACTCAGAACAGTGCCGGCAGCGCTCGCGATCAGCAGGAGGCACGTCAAGCCTTTTTTTTTGAATATCTCCACGACATTCATTCCTTCATTCGTAAGCTGGCCCCGGTCAGCTGTGCAAGGAATAGAGCGAAAGCTGTGCCGCCTTTTGAATATCGAGTTGATTCAATGGCTTACGGATTTTGATCGGGAACCTTTTGTCGAGGGTGTACCAACGGTGAGACAAAACCCTGCACAGGCCACCCGTATTTGCGCACCAACCCCTCTGGAACAAGGGTTCTAGCGTTGTTGTAACAACGCCTTAACACATCCGGCGAGTAAACGAGGAGGGGCGTTGAAATAGGTGGTTTCAGGCAGGGAGGGTGTTTCAGGATCGGACACTTTCCCCCCCGCAGCAGGGGGAGGATGGGGAAATTGCCCCAAACGCCGGTCAGGCGCCGAGCAATCGGGTCACGGCGTTCAGTGCCTGGATTCGGCGTTCTGCCCAATCTCCGTGCAGCACTTGAACCGGTTGTGCGTGGCGTTCAAGCCAGGCCAGGGTCTGCTCGAAAAATGCCTGGCGCTCACTCAATCGGGGCTGGCAACGCTGGCCGTCATCCGTCCACTCGACGTGCTCCGGTGACAGCAGCAGGTGCAAATCGTAATGCCGGGCCAGTAGTGCCGGTTCAATCCAGGCGGGGCAATCGCCGAACAGGGTCTGGCTCCAGAGGATATTGCTCAGCAGGTGCGTGTCGAGGATGAGCAAAGGGGGTTGTTGCGCCCGCGCCTGGTCTTCCCATGCCAGTTGACCGCGGGCGATGGGCGTAATGTCGGCCAACGTGGTGTCCCGCGGATTCTGCTCGATGAACCAGCGCACGTACTCGTCAACCAGCATCCCGCCCAAACGCTGTTGCAACTCGGCCGCCAGCCAGCTTTTACCGCTGGATTCAGGGCCTGTGAGGACCAGGACTTTCATGCGCGCAATGCCGGATCGGCACGCCATTCGCGCCAGCCCTGTACGGCGATGACGGCGAACAACCCGTACAGGGTGGCGGTCAGGTACAGGCTTTTATAGATGAACAACCCGACGAATATCACATCCAGAGCGATCCACAACGGCCAGCACTGGACACGTTTTTGCGCCATCCAGACCTGCGCCACCAGGCTGAACCCGGTCAGCGCCGCATCAAGCCAGGGTTGCGCAGCGTCGGTCCAGTGGGCCATGGCCGCTCCCAGCAACAGACTGCCGACTGCACCAATGGTCAGGCTCAACACCACGGTTCGAGCGTCGAGGCGACTGACTTCGCGGCCATGGGTCGTGTCGCCACCCCGTGTCCACTGCCACCAGCCGTAAATTTGCAAGGCGGCATAGACGACTTGCAGCAGCATGTCGGAATACAGCTTCACCTCAAAAAAGATCCAGCTGTAGAGCAGCACCATGACCAGGCCGATAGGCCAGCACCAGGGGTTCTGTTTGACTGTCAGCCAGACGGCGATGACACCGAGGGCGGCGGCAAACAGTTCAAGCCCGGACATGAAGATACCTTGGGGTAATCGAAGAGGGGGCGGATTGTAACCGCCGATCGGACTTGTCTGATAGGATTTCGCCCCCCGCACGGGTAAAGCTGATTCAAGGTGGTTTTTTTCACAGGATTTTAACGGTTCTGTGGTGATCCTTGATGCGCGGGACCTCAGCTACGCTGATCGCAATGAAAGCATTTGAAAAAATATTAACGGGGCATGCCGGCGTGCATAGCCTTTTGGGGGATTGATGGATCTTTGGACCGCCTTTCAGGCATTGATTCTTGGGGTTGTAGAAGGGCTGACCGAGTTCCTGCCCATTTCCAGTACCGGCCACCAGATCATCGTGGCCGACTTGCTCGGCTTCGGGGGCGAGCGGGCGATGGCGTTCAACATCATTATTCAGCTGGGGGCCATCCTGGCGGTGGTGTGGGAGTTTCGACGCAAGATCCTTGACGTGGTCATCGGTCTGCCAACCCAGCCGGGTGCCCGGCGGTTTACCGCAAACCTGTTGATCGCGTTCTTGCCGGCCGTGGTGTTGGGCGTGATCTTCGCCGACCTGATCCACCATTACCTGTTCAATCCGATCACCGTGGCAACGGCGCTGGTCGTGGGCGGGATCATCATGTTGTGGGCCGAGCGCCGCCAGCATGAAGTACACGCCGAATCCGTGGATGACATGACCTGGAAAGATGCCTTGAAAGTCGGCCTGGCCCAATGCCTGGCGATGATCCCGGGCACTTCGCGTTCGGGCTCGACGATCATCGGCGGTTTGCTGTTCGGCCTGTCGCGCAAGACCGCTACCGAGTTCTCGTTCTTCCTGGCGATGCCCACCATGGTCGGCGCAGCGGTGTACTCGGGCTACAAGTACCGTGAACTGTTTGTCCCGGCGGATTTCCCGGTGTTCGCCATCGGCTTCGTCACGGCGTTCATTTTTGCGATGATTGCGGTCCGCGGGCTGCTCAAGTTCATCGCCAACCACAGCTATGCGGCGTTTGCCTGGTATCGCATTGTGTTCGGCCTGATCATCCTGGCGACCTGGCAATTCGGCTGGGTCGACTGGAGCGCGGCCAAGCCGTGAGTGACTCGCGCTCGCGCAACAACCCCGGACGCCCATCCGGGGGACAGATCCGCCATTCACGGTTGAAGTGGCTGTTGTTTGCAGTCCTGTGCGCGTTGCCGCTGTCGGGTTCGCTGTCGTCATGGCTGCACGGGGAGTCGCTGATTCCCCTTGCGGCCTACGGCATCGTCAGCGTCGTGACGTTTTTCCTGTACTGGAGCGACAAGCGCAAGGCGCGCGCCGAGCAATGGCGTACGCCGGAAAACGTCTTGCATGCGCTGGAGCTCGCCGGCGGCTGGCCCGGTGCGTTGCTGGCCCAGCAGGCGTTTCGCCACAAAACCCGCAAAGTCTCGTACCAGTTGGTGTTCTGGATCATCGTGCTATTGCACCAGGTGTTCTGGATCGATCACCTGTTTCTCGGCGCACATGTGTTCGCCTTGACCCGATAAACAAAGCCCTACAGCAACAGTCCGACTTGAGTGCGCTTGGGCAGTCTGCTCACCACCAATTGGTGGGAGCGCTGCAGCAAGCCCTGCAGTTCTTCGCTGCCGAGGGGGTAGGGCGTTTGCATGATGATCCACTGGGCGCGGGCCAGATACGGCGCCGGGTGAATGCCCGGGCGGTCGCAGTGACCGAGAAACAGATCCTTGTCGACCTTGAAGGCCAGGGAATCACCCCTCAGGCCCTGCAAGGCGAACATCTTGTTTCCGGCAATCGAAAACACCCGCACGCCTCCCCATTTATAATCTTCCCGTGCACCGGGCAGGGCGAGGCAGAACTTCGCGACGTCCTCTTCGCTCATCCGTCCAGCTTTCATAACAATCGTTCCCCACAGGCATTGAAGGATTCGACCAGGTGGTCAATCCAGGCGCGTACCGCCGGCATCACCCCGCGTCGATGAGGATAGACCGCCTGCAGCCAGCCACCGGGCAGCGACCACTCGGGCAACAACTGCACCAGTGAGCCGTTTTCCAGCTCCTGTTCGCAATACATCATGGGCAGCATCGTAAAGCCCAGGCCGGAAAGGGTGCTGGCCTTGCGCACGATAAAGTCATCGATGCCCAGTCGGGCCTCGAGCGCGAGTTCACAACTCTTTCCCTTTTGATCCAGCATGCGGATGTGCACCATGCGGTCGGCTTCCAGTGCGCCGAGCACCGGCAGGCTTTTCAGATCTTCGGGGTGGTTGATCTCACGCCCCGCGATGAAACCGGGGCTGGCGACCATCAGCATCTGCGCCTGACGCAGGCGGCGGGTGACCAACAGCGGGTCTTCATCGCCCAGCTCCCGCACACGCAGGGCAACGTCAATGCCTTCGTTCACCAGGTCAACCCGGCGGTTGAGCAGCATGACTTCCAGCTGGACCTGCGGAAAGCGTTCGAGAAAGTCGCTGATCACCCCCGGTAATATTTCGTGGGCCAACCCGACCGGGCAGGACACCCGCAAACGCCCGCGGGGTTCACTGGACATGCTGGCCACGGCCTCGTCGGCCATTTCCGCTTCCAGCAGCATCGCCTGGCAGTGCCTGAGGTAGCGTTCACCCACGGCGGTCAGTTTCAGCTGTCGGGTGGTGCGTTGCAGCAAGCGTGCCCCCAGGCGCTCCTCCAGTTCGGCGATGCGCCGTGACAGTCGGGACTTGGGAATGCCGAGCAAGCGTCCGGCTGCCGCGAATCCCCCGGCTTCCACGACTTTGGCGAAGTAATACAGGTCGTTGAGGTCTTGCATGATGTGAATCCGATTGTTCTATCTGTGAGACGAACTATCGCATTGTTGCCGACTAATCAGCTATTGGTTTCGTCTGTAGGATTAGTCCCATCAGATCGCCCTTGTGGGCGATCCTCACTTGGAGATCCCACATGAAATTGCTGCATATCGATTCGAGCATCCTGGGCGACAACTCGGCTTCCCGTCAGTTGAGCGGTGAAGTCGTCAAGGCCTGGCAAGCCGCCGAGCCGACCGCCGTAGTGACCTACCGCGACCTGGCCGCTGACGCCATCAGCCATTTCTCTTCCACTACCCTGGTCGCCGCCGGCACCACCGCCGAACTGCGCAACGCCGCACAACAGCACGAAGCCGAACTGAGCGCCTCGACCCTCGCCGAATTCCTGGCCGCCGATGCGGTGGTGATTGCCGCACCGATGTACAACTTCACCATCCCGACTCAGTTGAAGGCCTGGATCGATCGCATTGCCGTCGCCGGCCAGACCTTCCGCTACACCGAAGCCGGCCCTGAAGGCCTGTGCGGCGGCAAGAAAGTGGTGATCGTTTCGACTTCCGGCGGCATGCACGCCGGTCAGGCAACCGGTGTTGCCCACGAAGAATATCTGAAGTTGCTGTTCGGTTTCATCGGTATCACCGACATCGAAATCGTCCGCGCCGAAGGCCTGGCTTACGGTGACGACGTACGCAGCAAAGCCATGAGCGCTGCCCACGCGCACATCAGCGAGCAGTTGTTCGCCGCCGCGTAAGGCTTGCGTAAAAGTTCGCAACCGTTCAGGTAAAGCCCAAAAAACTCTGTATTCTGGTTACGCAAGTACCAGCTACGGAGTTTTTTGTTTCTGGTCGTTTCAGGATGTGGCCCGACTTATGCAGTCCGGGGTGTACGTCTCAAGTCCGGTAACAAGGTGGGGCATCCCATGGTGCGTCTTTGTGCAGTTTTACTGATTTGCCTGCTCAGCAGCTTGAATACAGTGCACGCCGCGCCTGCACCGCATCCGCACTGGAGCGTCGGCTTCCATGAGATGACGTTTCTCGACCCGCTGGACCTGCAGCCGATGCGAGCCATCGCCTTCTATCCCTCCAGTGATTGGGAGCACACCAGCAAACTCGAGGGTTACACCGTCGAAGCCGGGGAGGACACCAAGGTCGCGATAGGCCGGTTCCCGATGCTGATGCTGTCCCATGGCAACACCGGGACCCCCCTGGCCTTGCACGACCTCGCCACCTCGCTGGCACGCAAGGGTTTCGTCGTGGTGGCGGTGATCCACCCCGGGGACAATTCCCGGGACCACAGCCGCCTCGGTACTTTGAGTAACCTGTACGGGCGGCCGATCCAGATTTCCGAAGCCATCACGGCCACCCTGGGCGACCGCATGCTGTCCCCCTTCGTCAACGCCGATCAGGTCGGTGTCATTGGTTATTCGGCCGGTGGCGAGACCGCATTGATTCTGTCCGGCGCTACGCCGGACCTGGATCGCCTGCGCCGTTATTGCCAGGAACGTCCGGACGACCACGACGCCTGTAATACCCAGGGCGAGTTGATTGTCGACCGCGACGACCTGCAACCGGTGGCGGACCCACGGGTGCACGCCTTGATGCTGATGGCGCCGTTGAGCCTGAAGTTCGGCCGCCACACCCTGGCCGATGTGCACGTGCCGGTGCTGCTTTACAGCGGCGATGGCGACAAGCTGGTGGCGGTCGACAAGAACGCCGCGGCACTGGCGCGCAAGCTGCCGACGGCGCCTGACTTCAAGTTACTGGCGGGAGCAGGGCACTTTGTCTTCATGGCGCCGTGCAATGACGAGCAGTTCGCGATCATGCCCGCGCTGTGTACCGATGCCGATGGCGTCGATCGGCAAGACATTCACCGCAATCTGATCTCTGAAGCCGGAAGCTTTTTCTCGCGCACCCTGGGCCGGGCGACCCGGGCGGGGATGCAGACGGCTGATCAATAGATCCCCTTGTAGGTGCTCAAGCCATGGCGCGGTGCTTGAGCAGCAGCGTCAGTCCCAGGCCGGTCACCGACAACAGCGCCGCACTGAAGAATATCCACGAATACCCCATGTTCAATGCAATCGCGCCCATCAACGGGCCGGCGATCGCCAGCGCCAGGTCGAAAAACACCGCATAGGCACTCAAGCCCGCACCTCGGCTGGAATTGGGCACCTGTTTGATGGCCTCGACGCCCAGCGCCGGGTACACCAGCGACAGGCCGAAGCCGGTCAGGCCGGCGCCAATCAGCGCGTACCCGGTCGACGGGGCCAGCCACAGCAGCACCAGGCCCACGGTCTCGATGCACATGCAGGCAATGGCGGAGGTGAACCCGCCGAATCGGTTGATGGCGGAAATGAACAGCAGCCGCGACAGAATGAAACAGACCCCGAACATGGTCAGGCAATAGGCGGCACCGGTCCAGCCGCGATTGACGTAATACAAGGTGATAAAGGTCGTCAGGGTGCCGTAGCCGATGGAAGCAAGGCTCAGGCTCGCGCCAAACGGCGCAATGCGCCCGAACACCGCCCAAAACGGCAAACGTTCACCGCGTACCACTGGCACCGAGGGCTTGTTGCGAATCAGCAGCAGTGCAGCCAAGGCCAGCAGCGACAGGGCGATGCCCAGGCTGGCGAAACCGAGTTGTTGCACCATGACCACGCCCAGCGGCGCACCAATGGCAATCGCCCCATAGGAGGCGATGCCGTTCCAGGAAATCGACCGCGCGGTGTGCTCGGCGCCCACCTGGCCCATGCACCAACTGATGGTGCCGACGCCGATCAAGCCTTGGGCAATGCCCAGCAACAAGCGCCCGGCGATCAGGATCAGCAGGCTGAGCAACGGCAAACCTTGCAACAGGGTCGACAGCAGCGTCAGCACGCCACTGAGCACAATCCCGGACAAGCCATAGATGATCGCGCGCTTGGTGCCAACGCTGTCGGACATGCGCCCGGCCATGGGGCGACTGAGCAGGGTGGCGAGGTATTGCGAGCCGATGGTCAGCCCGGCCACGATGGCGCTGAACCCCAGTTGCTCGTGGACATAACCCGGCAATACCGCAATGGGCAATCCGATGCAGAGGAAGGCTATAAAGGTATAGAACACGATGGAGACGATCTGCAGGGTGATCGCCATGGCGCTTTGCGGGGGCACTTGCTGCACAGACATGAGGGCTCGTTCGCGGGCGGCGGTGGGAGAACTGCATCATGGCGCGGCGGTGGGATAAAAGGAAGCAGGCTAACTATATTTCTGTAGGAGCGAGCTTGCTCGCGAAAAACGTCTGGATAACGCGTTCATACAGGTGGCACGCGTTATCGTTGTCGTCCATCGCGAGCAAGCTCGCTCCTACAGGCTGGTCTTAGAACACCACACCCTGGCTACGCAGGTAGTCGTCATAGGTGCCGCTGAAGTCGGTCACGCCGTTCGGGCTCAACTCGATGATGCGGGTGGCCAGGGACGAAACGAACTCACGGTCGTGGCTGACGAAGATCAGTGTGCCCGGGTAGTTTTCCAGCGCCAGGTTCAGCGCTTCGATGGATTCCATGTCCAGGTGGTTGGTCGGTTCGTCCATCACCAGAACGTTCGGCTTTTGCAGGATCAGCTTGCCGAACAGCATGCGGCCTTGCTCACCACCGGAAATGACCTTGACCGACTTGAGGATCTCGTCGTTGGAGAACAGCATGCGACCCAGGGTACCGCGAATGATCTGCTCGCCCTGGGTCCACTGGCCCATCCAGTCGAACAGGCTGACGTCGTCTTCGAAGTCATGGGCGTGGTCCTGGGCGTAGTAGCCCAGCTCCGCGCTTTCGGTCCATTTCACCGAGCCGGCGTCCGGGGTCAGCTCACCCATCAAGGTACGCAGCAGGGTGGTCTTGCCGATACCGTTCGGGCCGATGATCGCCACGCGCTCGCCGGCTTCGACGGTGAAGCTGAAGTTCTTGAACAGGGTCTTGCCGTCGAAGCCCTTGGACATCTGCTCGATGGTCACGGCCTGGCGGTGCAGTTTCTTGGTCTGTTCGAAGCGGATGAACGGGCTCACGCGGCTCGATGGCTTGACTTCGGCCAGCTGGATCTTGTCGATCTGCTTGGCGCGGGAAGTGGCCTGCTTGGCTTTCGAGGCGTTGGCCGAGAAGCGGCTGACGAACGTTTGCAGTTCGGCGATCTGGGCTTTCTTCTTGGCGTTGTCCGACAGCAGTTGCTCGCGGGACTGGGTCGCCGCGGTCATGTACTCATCGTAGTTGCCCGGGAACAGGCGCAGCTCACCATAGTCCAGGTCGGCCATGTGGGTGCAGACGCTGTTGAGGAAGTGACGGTCGTGGGAAATGATGATCATGGTGCTGTTACGCACGGTGAGAATCGATTCCAGCCAGCGAATGGTGTTGATGTCCAGGTGGTTGGTCGGTTCGTCGAGCAACAGCACTTCCGGATCGGAGAACAGCGCCTGGGCCAGCAATACACGCAGTTTCCAGCCCGGAGCCACTTCAGACATCGGACCAAAATGCTGTTCCAGGGGAATGCCCAGGCCCAGCAGCAGTTCACCGGCGCGGGATTCGGCGGTGTAGCCGTCCATTTCAGCGAATTCGGTTTCCAGCTCGGCCACGGCCATGCCGTCTTCTTCGCTCATTTCCGGCAAAGAATAGATGCGGTCGCGCTCGGCCTTGACCTTCCACAGTTCTTCGTGACCCATGATCACGGTGTCGATCACGGTGAATTCTTCGTAGGCGAACTGGTCCTGGCGCAATTTACCCAGACGCACGTTCGGCTCCAGCATGACCTGGCCGCCGGACGGCTCCAGGTCACCGCCGAGGATCTTCATGAAGGTCGACTTGCCGCAACCGTTGGCGCCGATCAGGCCGTAACGGTTGCCACCGTTGAACTTGACCGAAACGTTTTCGAAGAGCGGCTTGGCGCCGAACTGCATCGTGATGTTAGCTGTAGAAATCAAAGGTTTTTCCTGCGAAGCATTCAGAGTAGCTAGGGTTGCGGCAGTACCGGTTCAGTACCCGTTTCCACTGTCCGGACCTCAGGACATTCATCCCGATCGGCAGTGGAAGTTCCATCTGGCATTAAGTGGACAGCAGCATGTGGCGCGCCTGGCGAGTCAACGTGCGCTGAAAGGGGATTTTCCCGCTTTCAACCTGGGGGCGCGTAAAGTTTGGCGGCGATTGTACTGGTCTGGCTCTTTAAACGATAGGGCGTTTAGGCCGCAGTGACGTTTCGGCGGATTTTGTGGACAGATTTTCACAGTTACAGGTTAACTATTGGTTACAAACTGTGGCTAAAATGCCATCCGTCGGCTGAGCGCCGATCGTCGGCGTAGCTCGATGGCGCTACAGGGCCGCTGTTTCGTTTTCAGCCGCTGCACAAGGCCCTTTATCGGCATGCCGGTAAAGGGCGCAGTTTGTTTTCTTCTGACGTGTGACGATTTCCGTGAAACTGATCATTGCCGTTATCTATGTTGTCTCTATTGCGTATGTCCACCTGCGTGGCCAAGTGCGCCATAAGCTGGGCCGCCAGTTGAGTGATCACTCGACGTTTCTGGCGCCGATCAATTGCTTTCTTTATCTGTTTTCGAAAATCCCCAACAAACCCTATCTCGACCCGGCCGACTTCCCTGACCTGAGCCCGCTGCAGGCGCACTGGGAAGAAATTCGTGCCGAAGGTCAGAATTTGCTTCGGGCCGGCGAGATCAAGCGTTCGAACCAGTTCGATGACGTCGGTTTCAACTCGTTTTTCAAGACCGGCTGGAAGCGCTTCTATCTCAAGTGGTACGGCGACAGCCATCCATCGGCCATGAAGCTCTGCCCGCGCACCACCGAGCTGGTGCAGGGCATTGGTTCGATCAAGGCGGCAATGTTCGCCGAGTTGCCACCGGGATCCAGACTGGTGCGCCACCGCGACCCGTATGCCGGTTCGTACCGTTATCACCTGGGTCTGGAAACCCCCAACGCGGAGGGTTGCTACATCAATGTCGATGGCCAGGACTACCATTGGCGCGATGGCGAAGCGGTGATGTTCGATGAGACCTACATTCATTACGCGGAAAACACCACGCAGCAGAACCGCATCATTTTGTTCTGCGACGTCGAGCGGCCAATGAAATACAGGTGGGCAGCGGCATTCAATCGCTGGTTCAGTCGCCATGTCATGTCGGCGGCGGGTGCACCCAACGAGGCGGGCGACAGGACCGGCGGCCTCAACCGCCTGTTCGGCAAGATCTACAAGGTTCGCCTGCATGGCAAGCAACTGAAAAAACGCAACCGCAAGCTTTACTACCTCGAAAAGTGGTCGATCTTCGCCGGGTTGCTGGTGGTCATCATTCTGATCTGATTGTTTCGTTCAGGCGCAACACGCCTTCGCGAGCAGGCTCGCTCCCTCAGTTGAGCGGTGTAAGGCACGATTTGCCTTGCTGCGAAAATCCTTGTGGGAGCGGGCTTGCTCGCGAAGGGGCCGGGACATCCAGCGCATCATTTGCTGACTTTCTTCTTCGCCGCCGGTTTGCTGCTCGCTTTCGGCTTCGCCGTTGCCTTCCCCGCACCCTTGCTGCCCAGGCTACGCTTGAGCAGCTCGGTCAGGTCAATGACATCCGCCGTTTTACGTAGCTCTTCACCAGAGGCGGTCTCGACGTCTTCAATCTTGCCTTCATGGGCCTTCTTGTCCACCAGGGCCATGATCTTGTCCTCGAAACCATCCCGATAGTCTTCTGGCGACCACTGCGCACTCATGTCCTCCACCAGGCGCCTGGCCATGTCCAGTTCGCCCTTGGCCAGTTCCGGCCGGGTCACTTCGCTGCCCAGTGCCAACTCATCGAGGCTTCGGACTTCCGCCGGCCAGCGCAGCATCACCAGCACCAGGGCCGACTCCAGCGGCATCAGCGCGGCCAGGTGCTGGCGGGTATGCAGTACCACATGGGCGAGGGCGACCTTGCCGGTTTTGCTCAGGGTTTCGCGCAGCAGTGCATAGACTTTGCCGCCGCGCTTGTCGGGTGCCAGGTAGTAAGGCGTGTCGATGTTCTGCAAGGGAATCTGCTCGCTGTCGACAAAGGAAAAAATGTCGATGGTCTGGGTCGAGAGCGGGTGAGCGCTGCGGATCTCCTCCTCACTGAGCACCACGTACCGGCCCTTTTCGTATTGCACGCCCTTGACGATGTGCTCCTTGGTGACTTCCTTGCCCGTGACCTTGTTGACACGCTTATAGCCCACCGGGTCCATGCTGCGGCTGTCGAGCCAGTCGAAATCGACGCCCTGGGAAGACGTTGCCGAGACCAGCGCCACGGGGATATGCACCAGTCCGAAGCTGATTGCGCCTTTCCAGATTGCCCGTGCCATGGTCGTCTACTCGCGAGTGATGTTCAGGTGACCTGCGGCCTCGAGTAAAAGTTTCCGTGGCTTGTGTGGCCGTTCCTTGAACCGGATCAACGTCGTGTTACATCTTGTTGGGGAGGTTTTTGTTAACAAATACGAACCCCGGGCGTAGCGTGATATCGAAGTCCTTATCCACGTGACGTAGCGAGGCCCTCCCATGAACCGATACGTGTCCGGCGCCCTTGCGCTGGCCTTGAGTGCCATGCTGGTCCCGCTGGTCGAGGCCGACACCTCTGCTTCGTTGCGCGTGGCCCAGAACCTGCCGGGCAGCACCAACAACAATCCTTACAGCAGCCCGATCAACCGGGCCAACCCCAACAGCATGCAAGGCACCCGGCCCAGTGCCCCGGCCATTCGCGGGCCCAATACCGTGCCGGTCCCGCGCCCGCCGACACTGGACAACGGCGGCATCGGTAATCGCTATCCCGAGCGGAGCGCTCCCGCCAGCCCACCGACATTCATTCCCAATCCTGCGCCACGAGCCGCCGGCACCGGCAACCGTTGAGTGGCCAGCATGACGCGTGGCCACTATTTTTTTCAGGCCCCATGGTCATCAGAAAAGGAGTCTGCATGTTGCGCAAAAACCCATTGGCAATCCTCTGTGCCAGCGTATTGATCACTGCCACTGTCCCGGTGCTTGCCGCGCCCACCCAGACAATGAAAAGCGAAGAGGGCACACTCGAGGTGACCACCGTCGTGACGGGGCTGGAGCACCCCTGGGCGCTGGCATTCCTGCCGGATGGTAAAAGCATGCTGGTCACCGAGCGGCCCGGCAACCTGCGGCTGGTGACCGCCGACGGCAAGCTGTCGGCACCGCTCAATGGCGTGCCCACGGTCTGGGCCAAGGCCCAGGGCGGCTTGCTCGACGTGGCGCTGTCACCCGATTTCAAACAGGACCGGATGGTCTATCTGTCCTATGCCGAAGGGGGTGGAGAGGATAACAAGGCCGGTACTGCGGTGGGGCGCGGCCGGCTCTCCGACGACCTGACGGCGATCAAGGATTTCCAGGTGATCCTGCGCCAGGCACCCAAACTTTCGGAAGGCAACCACTTCGGTTCGCGGCTGGTGTTCGATCGCGACGGCTATCTGTTCGTGACGCTGGGGGAAAACAATGACCGCCCGACCGCCCAGGACCTCGACAAGCTGCAAGGCAAGGTGGTACGCATCTATCCGGACGGCACGGTGCCCAAGGACAACCCTTTTGTCGGCCAGGCCAACGTGCGCCCGGAGATCTGGTCGTACGGGCAGCGCAACCCGCAAGGCGCGGCGCTCAACCCGTGGAACGGCACGCTGTGGGAAAACGAACATGGCCCTCTGGGCGGCGATGAAATCAACATTATCGAGCGTGGCAGGAATTACGGCTGGCCACTGGCGACCCATGGCATCAACTACTCCGGTAAACCGATTCCCGAAGCCAGGGGTGAAACCGTTGAAGGCACCGTTGCCCCGAACCATGTCTGGCAAAAGTCCCCGGGCCTGAGTGGTATGGCGTTCTACGATTCCGATCGTTTCAAGGCCTGGCAACGCAACGTGTTCATCGGCGCGTTGGTCAGCCAGGAGCTGATCCGTCTCGAGTTCGATGGCGACAAGGTGGTGCACGAAGAGCGCTTGCTCGGGGCGTTGAGAAAGCGCATTCGCGATGTGCGACAGGGGCCGGATGGGTATTTGTATGTGTTGACCGATGAAGAGGATGGTGCGTTGTATAAAGTCGGATTGAAGTGAGTCTCACACACTGCCTTCGCGAGCAAGCCCGCTCCCACAGAGGATTTCAGTGGGCGCAAGAGCAGGGAACAACACAGCCCCAGTGTGGGAGCGGGCTTGCTCGCGAAAGCCATTTCAAAGTTTCTACAACTGTCGAGTCGCGGCAGGCAATTTCTTGCGATCCTGAATTCCGCGAACCACCAGGTACAGCAACGGCCCAACCGACACAAACACAGCCGTTATCAATAAATAAGGCACCACCGCAACCGCCGACAGCCCGCGCTTTCGCGCATCCCGGTACATCCAGATACCCGCCAGCGTCGCCAGCAAGTACAGATCGATCACCACTTGTGCAGTATCGGGACGTGACATCAGGCTGATGCCGAAGTCGATCAGCGATTGCTCGGCCTGGAGCATCACCGAAAGGGTATAGCCGGCAAAGGCGATCAGGGCGATAAGGGGCAGGGCAATGGCATTCATGTGTTCCTTCCTTGGGCAATGACTGGAATCGGCAGCCTGGAGTGATCTGCACAAATTTGCAATTGACTTGCCATCAACGCCCGGCTAATTTCGAGCCATGACTTCCACCGTATTGCGTTGCCAGCCAAGCATTATTGCCGCCATTCCTCATTTGGCGGGCTAGCTCACGACTGCAGCACCCAACCCGCCCTCGAGGCGGGTTTTTACTTTCTGTCTCCCGGGCCCCGATCAACGTCAGGAGACGACCATGAGTTTTACAACCGACCAGCAAGCCCTGCTTGAACGTTACGTCAAAAAAATCCTTGCCGCGCCGGTGTATGAACTGGCGGTGCGCACGCCGTTGCAAGCGGCACCGGCCTTGTCCGAGGCACTGGGTAACCAGGTCCTGCTCAAGCGCGAAGACCTGCAACCGACCTTTTCCTTCAAGATCCGCGGCGCCTACAACAAGTTGGTGCAACTGAGCGACACGCAAAAGGCTCGCGGCGTGGTCACGGCTTCTGCCGGTAATCATGCGCAGGGTGTGGCGCTGGCGGCGCGGGAGTTGGGGATCGGCGCCACCATCGTAATGCCTTGCACGACGCCGCAATTGAAGGTGATCGGGGTTCTTAGCCGGGGCGCCGATGCGGTTTTGCATGGCGAAAGTTTTCCGTTTGCACAGGCCTATGCACTGGAGTTGGCCGGGGAAAGCGGTCGCACCTTTGTTTCGCCCTTTGACGATCCGGATGTGATCGCGGGCCAAGGCACGGTGGCCATGGAAATCCTGCGTCAGCATCAAGGTCCGCTGGATGCGATCTTCGTGCCGGTGGGGGGCGGGGGGCTGATCGCCGGCATCGCCGCTTACATCAAATACTTGCGGCCGCAGGTGCGCATCGTCGGCGTCGAGTCTGAGCATTCGGCGTGCCTGCAAGCGGCGTTGCTGGCCGGTGAGCGAGTCATTCTGCCCAGGGTCGGCACCTTTGCCGATGGGGTGGCGGTGGCGCAGATCGGCGCTTACGGTTTTGAGGTCTGCCGGTTTTGCGTTGATGAGGTGGTGACGGTCAGCAATGATGAACTTTGCGCCGCCATCAAGAATATCTACGACGATACCCGCTCGATCACCGAACCTTCCGGTGCGCTGGCCGTGGCCGGAATCAAGCAGTACGTGGCACGCAGCGGGGCCCGTGGTCAGACCCTGGTCGCCATCGACTCCGGGGCCAACATCAATTTTGACAGCCTGGGGTATGTGGCCGAGCGCGCCGCGTTGAGTGGCGCGCCGGCATGACCCTGGTGATGGCCGCCCGGGTTATTCCTGAGTGGCTTTCTCGACCTTGTTCGACGCCGACCAGATTCGGTAGCGCACTTCGATGTCCTTGGGCACGTACAGCACGAGCGGTAGCTTGCTGTTGTAACGCAGCAGGAAGCCGTCACCGACCACCGGCACAAAATCCTGTTTGCTCGTGCCGTCCGGGCAGGCCATCAGCGTGCTCATCGGACCAATGACTTTTTCCAGGCGATAGAAGGGATAGCCCCAACCCTCGAGGTTTTTCTCTTCGAGAATGCCGCCCAGCCGCGGGTGATTGCAGTCCACGGTCATGGTTTTACCGGCCAGGATCTCGACCTGGAAGTCGTCTTCCCGGTGCTGTGGCGCGAGGTGAATCACTTGGCGGGTAAAACCGCTCCCGGCTTTCGGATAGGGCGCGGTGTCTTCGAGTTTGGCGGCGTGCGCCACGCCGGCAAGCCCCAGTGCGAACAGCGCTGCGCAAGCGTTAACGGTCAAAGAACTCATGATGCCTCCTTGCTTGAAGTGAAGGGCGGCATTTTCACTGTGGTGTGCAGCGAATGCAAACACGCGGCGCCCAACATGCAAATTGCAGGGGCGCCAGGGGCGTATAATGCAAACTGCACGGGAGGTTTTACAAATGACTGGCCTAAACCCTTGATTTGCCGATGAGCTGCACAGCGAAATCCAGGGTATGTTTTATGCTGTAGCTGTCCTTGAAGCTTGCCGAGCTTTTATATGAGAGCGCATACGAGCGAGCGTTGATGTTGATTGGCAGTCTCACAAAGGAGAGGGTCGCCATGTTTCTTTCTGCCTTGGAACTTCGCAATATCATCGAAAGCAGTTTTCTACCCAAGCGCT
Organism: Pseudomonas sp. AP3_22 TE3818; assembly: GCF_053628995.1. Lineage (NCBI taxonomy): Bacteria > Pseudomonadati > Pseudomonadota > Gammaproteobacteria > Pseudomonadales > Pseudomonadaceae > Pseudomonas > Pseudomonas sp. AP3_22 TE3818. The sequence goes on from NZ_JBRJHL010000001.1 coordinate 3,231,035, forward strand.
GCCAGTGCACGCTGTCGCCGGATCTGTCGATGACCGTCAAAGTCTATGCCGACGGGCAGACCGATCACCTGGATCTATTGGTCACCGGCATCGATGCCTCCGGACTCAATGGTTGTCGGGAAATAAACGAGTTGATTGCCCAACTGCGTTCCGGACAGCATCACTTGGCAGGCGAACCACACTCGATGCTGGGCAAGGCGCTTTAACCTGCAGTTTCGAGTTCCACCGACACGCGTCGGGTCTGGAAGAACGCCAGGCCCAGCGCCAGTTCAAGCCCGACAGCCAGCAACATGCCCGGCCCGACATGGCCGGCGAGCCATTCGGCAAAACCCAGCACGGCCAATCCCCAGCAGCCGACGACGAAGCCGAGGCTCAGCGCATGGCGGGTTGCACAAGGGGGGGCGTTGCGAACCAGGTAAGAGATCACGCTAAACGCTGCGAACAGCACGGCGGTGCGGCGCGCGACCAATCCCGCCACGAATGAAAATTCGATACCCCAGAGCGACAGTAGCCATTGCGGTGCCAAACCCCAGACCAGGCTCAGCAAAAGGCATAAGGCGGCGGTAAACATCGACAACGTGCGAAACGAAAACTGCATGGCCAATCCTTGCGGGCAGTGAGGGAGGCGCTAGAGCATAGCGCCGCAGCCCTCAAAGGCATACCGCCAGGTGTCAAATCAGACGTTTCGGTCAGCCTTGGTTCTCGCAGGCGTCGGAAAGTTTACGGTAGGTGATTTCTGCGGGTTTTCCCGTTTCATCGATGTACTTCATATCGGCCTTCACCACCTTGCACTCCAGGGTGTCCGGTTCAGTCAGTGAAATCACTTTGCTGACATGCAATGGCATGCCGTAGTGATAGGGTACGGCTTGAGAGTTCGTGGTGTCGTTGGCCTGAGCCAGGCCGGCAAACGCGGTGCAGGCGAGGGCGGCGGTAACCAGCAAGGTGCGAGTGTTCATCGGCGATCTCCAGTGCGTACGGAAAGTCAGTTCGATGTGTGGCTTGTCGAACCTGCCGCACCGGGCGTCAGAACAGTCTGAGGGCGTGCGGTCCAGTGAAGTGTCGGACCGCACGGTTAAACGAGGGTTAACCCGGCTGAACGCCGCCTGTCGCGAAGGCGCGATCCTGTCTTTCAGTTAAGACCATCGTGCGCCTGTAGGAGCGAGCTTGCTCGCGAAAAAACTCGAATTCAGCGCAAATCCAACTGCTCCCGATAAGGCAGGTCCGGCCCGGTCTTGCTGCATGTCAACGCCGCCGCCTGCACCGCGAACTTCAGCATGCCGTCAATCTGCTCGCGGCCAAGTTGCTTTACTCCCTCCACCGAATCCAGTTGCTGCTCGGTCAACCAGGCAATCAACGCTGCTTGAAAGGTATCCCCTGCGCCCACGGTGTCGGCGATTTTTACCGCGCAAGCCGGAGCCGACCACGAGCCGTGAGCCCGACTGAACACGGTCGCGCCTTCGCCGCCCCGGGTCAGGAACACCAGCTGGCAGCGATGCTGCAACCAGCCCTCGATCACTTGCGCCGGGTCCTGGCCTGGGTACAACAGGTGCAGGTCCTCGTCGCTGACCTTGATCAGGTCGGCCAATTGCACCAGCGTTGCGATCCGTTTACGCCACCGTTCAATGTCCGGTTCCGGGTTCAGGCGAACGTTCGGGTCGAGGCTGATCAGGCGTTTGCCGCTTTCCCGGCGCACCAATGCCAACAGGGTGTCGGCAATCGGCTGCACCACCAGGGAAAACGATCCGATATGCAGGCCACGCACGTCAGGTCCGAGTGCCGGCAGGTGCTCCGGTTTCAGCTGTCGATCGGCACAGCCTTCGCCACGGAAGCTGTATTGCGGCGAGCCATTGGTACCCACGGCGACCATCGCCAGGGTGGTCGGCGCGGCGAAATCCAGCAGGAAGTCCTGGCACACACCTTCATCCTGCAGCACCTGCAACAGGCGCCGGCCCAGATAGTCGGTGGACAAACCCGCCAACAGCGCCGAATCCACGCCCAACCGGCGCAATCCCACGGCCACGTTGAACGGCGAGCCACCGGCGATGGCTTTGAAATTCACTTTCGACGCCAGACCGCCGGCGTCGTTTTCACTGAAAAAATCGAACAGCGCTTCGCCACACACCAGGTACATAGTTGTTCACTCTTCAAAGGGTCGCGACATGCTGTCGATAGCGTTCATAAGCCTGCTGACTGGCTCGTACATTGTCAGCGACCGGCAGGGTTTCACCGGCCGGGTCGAGCTTCACGCAGCGCTCGCACAAGTCCGCGAGGCTGAGTTCGTTTCCGCTTGCCCGGGATACGCACCAGGCCGCCTGGATCGCCGCACCCAGGGCCGCGGCCTCGCTTTGTTCAGTGCAGATCACCGGGGTATTCATGGTATCGGCGACGATCTGCCGCCACACCGCGCTTTTCGAACCACCACCGATCAGCCGAATGCTGCGGCTTTGTAAGCCATTGCGGCGTAGCAGGTCCAGTCCGTAACGCAAACCGAACGTCGTGCCTTCGACGACTGCGCGGCACAGGTTGGCCCGGGTCAGGTTGCTCATGGTCAGGCCCGAAAGGCTGCCGTGGGCATGGGGCAGGGCGGGCACCCGCTCGCCGCTGAAGAACGGCAACATGCTCACGCCTTCGGCACCGATGGGCGCTTTGGCAACCAGTGCGTTGAACTGATCGATGTCGAGGTCCAGCAGGTCGCGAATCAGGCCGGTGGCATTGGTCAGGTTCATGGTGCAGATCAATGGCAGCCAGCCGCCGCTGGAAGAACAGAAGGTGGCAACTGCGGAATCCGGGGCGACGTTCGGCTGATCGGCATAGGCGTACACCGTGCCTGACGAGCCGAGGCTCATGGTGATTGCACCGGGCTGGATATTGCCGGTGCCGATGGCCCCCATCATGTTGTCGCCGCCGCCACTGGACACCTGTGCCCGCGGATTGATGCCCAGGTGCTCGGCAATCCCCGGCAGAATCGTGCCGACCGCCTGGTGCGCGTCGATCAGCTCGGGTAGCGCGGCTTGCAGGCGTCCGCTGGGGTCGATGTCGCGCAACAACTGCACATCCCATTGCCGGGTACGCACATTGAAGTACCCGGTACCCGAGGCATCACCGTATTCGCTGCAACTGCGGCCGGTGAGCCAATGGTTGAGGTAGTCGTGGGGCAGCAGAATATGGGCGATCCGGGAAAATACCTCTGGATGCTGCTCTTTGGTCCAGAGCAGTTTGGATAAGGTATAGCCCGGCGTGATGACCACACCGAGGCGTTCCAGCGAAGCCTTTTCGCCGCCGAGGTGGGCCAGTAGACGGTCATTCTCCGGCGTGGTTTCGGTGTCGCACCAGAGCTTGGCCGGACGCAGCACCTGGCCCTTGTCGTCGAGCAGCACGAGGCCATGTTGCTGGCCGGACACGCCAATGCCGAGGATCGACTGGCCATCGACCCTGGCCGCGAGCAACGCGCGGCGGGTGGCCGTGGCGAAGGCTTCCAGCCACTGATGGGTATCCTGTTCGCGGCGGCCATTGGCCGCGCTGATCAGGCTATGGCTGGCCGCGCCCTGGCCGAGCACTTCACCACTGACTGCGTCGAGGATGATGGCCTTGGTGCTCTGGGTGCCGCAGTCGATGCCGAGGAAGAGTTGTTGGTTTGGCATAGTGGATCCTTGGATCATTCAACATGAATGTGGCCTGTCAGGCCGCCTTCGCGAGCAAGTCGAATCGTCGCACCGCCGCTCCCACCCTTGAAATGCATTCCCCTGTGGGAGCGGGCTTGCCCGCGAAGACGGCAGTAGCTCCACCGCAGGACTTACGCCAACACTCGCTCCAGCGTCCGCGACACCCCCACCTCGCGCAAACTGTTGCAGCACCATTCGAACGCCGCGACAAACTCCGCCGAGCGGGGTATCGCCGTACCAAAGATCTCCTCGACCGCCAGCAACCGCTGAGTAATCAGCACATCATCGGCCACCAGCGCCTGGCAGAACTCGGCACGAGGATCGGGAATGCTGTACGTGTCGCCATTTTCATCCACGCCCTTCAGATACAAGGCCCACGCCGCCACCACCAACGCCGCGCGTTTGGTCTCGCGGCCGTCAGCGATCAGGCGGTTGATGGTCGGCACGGTGAATTTCGGAAACTTCGAAGAACCGTCCGAACACACCCGTTCAAGCTGGTCGGCAATGGCCTGATTGGAGAAGCGCGCCACCAGGGTGCTCTTGTACTCGGTCAGGTCGATTCCCGGCACCGGGGCCAGTTGCGGCGTCACGTCCAGGTCCATGTAGGCGCGCATATAGCGTACGAACAACGGATCGTTCATGGTCTCGTGGACGAAACGGTAACCCTTCAGAAATCCCAGGTAGGTCAGCGCCAGATGGCTGCCGTTGAGCAGCTTGATCTTCATGTCTTCGTAGGGTGTGACGTCGTCGGTGAACTGTACGCCGACCTTTTCCCAGGCCGGGCGACCGTTGACGAATTTGTCTTCCAGCACCCATTGCACGAAGGGTTCGCAGACCACCGGCCAGGCATCGTCCACCCCGTGCTGGTCCGCCAGTTGCAGACGGTGTCGGGTGCTGGTCATCGGCGTGATACGGTCGACCATGGCGTTGGGGAAACTGACGTTGGCGTCGATCCAGTCGCGCAGTGGGCTGTCGTGCAAGGCGGCGAAGGCCAGCAGGGCCTTACGGGTGACGGCGCCATTGTGCGGCAGGTTATCGCAGGACATCAGGGTGAAGGCCGCTGTGCCGGCGGCGCGGCGCCTGGCCAGTGCGGCACAGAGCAAGCCGAACACGGTCGTTGGCGTGTCGGGGTGCGCGAGGTCATGCCGGATCTGCGGCAAGTGCGCCATGAACTCACCGGTGCTGTCGTCAATGCAGTAACCGCCTTCGGTGATGGTCAGCGAGACGATGCGGATCTCGGGACTGGCCAGCTTGTCGATCAACGCCCGGGTGCCGTCTTCGGCCAGCAGCATGTCGCGGATGGCCCCGATCACCCGCACTTCGGTGTCGTTGCCATCGCCGAGCTCGAACAGGGTGAACAGGTAGTCCTGATCCTTGAGATCGTCACGGACGCGGCGGTCCTCGGCACGCAGGCCGACGCCACAAATGGCCCAGTCCAGGCCTTCTCCGGTGTTCATCAGCGCATCGGTGTAAAACGCCTGATGGGCGCGATGGAAACCGCCGACGCCGATGTGCGCAATGCCTTGACGGGTGTCGCCCAGCGCGTAGGCGGGCAGGGCCACTCCGGGTGCGAAGCGGTTGAGGTTCTGTTTATCGAGTTTCATCACAGGCTCTCCGGGATCAGGCAGCAACGCGCAACGGGCGGGTCAACGCCATGCCGTCGGCATCGAATAAATGGCAGTGTTGCGCGTCCAGGTGCAGGCTCAGCGTTTCGCCGTAGCGGCTGGCCAGGTCGCCGCGAACGCGCATGGTCAGGGCTTCGCCAGAGGAAGTCCGGACGTGGCAGAACGTGTCGCTGCCCAGGCGTTCGCTGACATCGGCGGTGACCTGCAAGGTGCAGTCGGCGGGCTTGGCCAGTTCCAGATGTTCCGGGCGAATGCCCAGGGTCACTGCGCCGCCGACGCTCAGATGGGATCCGCTCAAGGGCAGGCTGATGCGGGTTCCGGCATCCAGTTGTACTTCACAGCCCTGGCGGTCGACGCGGGTGACTTTGCCCTTGAGGAAGCCCATTTTCGGCGTGCCCAGGAAACCGGCGACGAACAGGTTGGCGGGTTGGTGATAGAGATCCAGCGGCGAGCCGACTTGCTCGATCTTGCCGCCATTGAGTACGACGACTTTGTCGGCCATGGTCATCGCTTCGACCTGATCGTGTGTGACGTAGATCATCGTCGCTTGCAGGTCTTTGTGCAGGCGCAGCAGTTCCAGGCGCATCTGCACGCGCAGGGCGGCATCGAGGTTGGACAGCGGTTCGTCGAACAGGAAGATTTTCGGGTTGCGCACGATGGCCCGGCCAATCGCCACGCGCTGGCGTTGGCCGCCGGACAATTGCTTGGGTTTGCGCTCCAGCATCGGCCCCAGTTCGAGGATGCGCGCCGCTTCGCTGACCTTTTTCTCCACTTCGGCTTTCGCTACGCCCGCCAGGTCCAAGGCGAACGACATGTTCTTGCGCACGCTCATGTGCGGGTACAGGGCGTAGGTCTGGAACACCATCGCCAGGTCGCGCTTGGCCGGGCTCACTTCGGTGATGTCGCGGCCATCGAGTTCGATGGTGCCGCCGCTGACTTCTTCGAGCCCGGCGATCAGGCGCAGCAGCGTGGATTTGCCGCAGCCCGACGGGCCGACGAAGACCACGAATTCCTTGTCGTTCACTTCAAGGTCGATGCCCTTGATGATGGAAAAACCTTCGAAGCCTTTTTGCAGATTCTTGATTTTCAGGTTGGCCATGGTGGTGGGCCTCCGTTTTCGTTATTCGGTTGAACCTGTAGGAGCGAGCTTGCTCGCGATGAACTTGCGGGCGGCGCTTTCATCCAGGTGGTACACGTTATCGTTCACGTCCATCGCGAGCAGGCTCGCTCCCACAGGGATCGCATTTGGTCGGGGGGCTTCATTTCACGGCGCCGAACGACAGGCCGCGGACCAACTGTTTCTGGCTGATCCAGCCGAAGATCAGGATCGGCGCACAGGCCAGGGTCGAGACCGCCGACAACTTGGCCCAGAACAGCCCTTCGGGGCTTGAGTACGAGGCAATCAAGGCGGTCAGTGGCGCGGCTTTCGACGAGGTCAGGTTCAGCGACCAGAAGGCCTCGTTCCAGCACAGGATCAGCGACAGCAGCACCGTGGACGCCAGGCCACCCTTGGCGATCGGCAGCAATACCCGGAGCATCTCCTGGACCAGCGTTGCGCCGTCCAGCCGCGCGGCTTCGAGGATGTCCCTGGGGATGTCCTTGAAGTAGGTGTAAATCATCCAGACCACGATCGGCAGATTGATCAGCGTGTAGATGACGATCAGCGCGATCCGCGTGTCGAGCAGGCCGAAACTCTTGGCCAGCAGGTAGATCGGCATCAGTACGCCCACCGGCGGCAGCATCTTGGTCGAGAGCATCCACAGCAGCGTGCCTTTGGTGCGCCGGGTTTCGTAGAACGCCATCGAGTAGGCCGCCGGCACCGCGATCAGCAGGCACAGGGCCGTGGCGCTGAAGGAAATCACCACCGAGTTCCAGGCGAAGCTGAAGTAGTCGCTGCGCTCGTTGATGTGCAGGTAGTTCTCCAGCGTCGGCGTGAAGATGAACTGTGGCGGCGTGGCGAAGGCCTCGATTTCGGTCTTGAAGCTGGTCAGTACCATCCAGAAGATCGGGAAGAAAATCACGATCGTGACGGCCCAGGCCAGCGTACCGAGCAACAGGCTTTGCAAACGACGGGATTGTTGAAGAGTCATGGCAGGCCTCAGGCTTTGTCAGTCAGGTTTTTGCCGATCATCCGTACCAGAATGATCGCCGCGATGTTGGCAATGACCACCGCGATCAAGCCGCCCGCCGAGGCCATGCCGACGTCGAACTGCACCAGTGCCTGGTTGTAGATCAGGTAGGCAAGGTTGGTCGAGGCGTAGCCGGGGCCGCCGTTGGTGGTGGTGAAGATTTCGGCGAACACCGAGAGCAGGAAGATGGTTTCGATCATCACCACCACCGCAATCGGTCGCGCCAGGTGCGGCAGGGTCAGGTGCCAGAAGATCGCAATGGGGCCGGCACCGTCCAGGCGTGCGGCCTCTTTCTGTTCCTGGTCGAGGGACTGCATGGCGGTCATCAGGATCAGGATGGCGAACGGCAGCCATTGCCACGAGACAATGATGATGATCGACAGCAGCGGGTAGTGCGCCAGCCAGTCCACCGGTTGTGCGCCGAACAGTTTCCAGACGTAGGCGAGAATCCCCGACACCGGGTGGAAGATCAGGTTCTTCCAGATCAGCGCGCCGACCGTGGGCATGATGAAGAACGGCGAGATCAGCATGACCCGCACGATGCCGCGACCGAAAAACTCGCTGGCCTCCAGCAGCGCACTGATCAGCACGCCGAACACCACGCTGATCAACAGCACGCTGCCCACCAGCAACAGGGTGTTGGTGGCGCCGGGCAGGAAGCCTGAATCGGTGAGGAAGTAGGTGAAGTTCTCCAGCCCGACGAACGCGTTCTCGCCGGGATCGAGCAGGTTGTAGCGAATCGTCGAGAAGTAGAGGGTCATGCCCAACGGCACGATCATCCACAACAGCAGCAGTGCCACCGAAGGGCTGACCAGAAACCAGCCGGGATTGGCCACGCGGCTTTTGCGCAGGGGTAGGGCAATGTCCATGTGAGCTTTGGCAGTTGATGTATTCATGGTGATCAGAACCAGTCGAGTACGGGCAGATGAAAATCAACTGTGGGAGCGGGCTTGCTCGCGAAGAGGCTGGTACATCCGATGCATCTTTTGCGACTGGAACACCGCTTTCGCGAGCAAGCCCGCTCCCACATGGGTGACGGGGTTACTTGGGATACCCGGCGCGCTTCATCTCGCGCTCGGTGGTTTGCTGGGCCGCCGCCAATGCCTGATCGACCGTGGTCTGGCCGATCAGCGCCGCAGAGAAGGATTTGCCGACCTGAGTACCAATGCCCTGGAACTCGGGAATGGTCACCAACTGGATGCCGATATAAGGCACTGGTTTCAGCGTCGGCTTGCCCGGGTCCGCAGCCTTGAGCGATTCGAGCGTAACCCTGGCGAACGGCGCGGCACTCATGTAGTCCTCGCTGTAGGTCGAGGCCCGGGTGCCCGGCGGAACGTTGGCGATGCCGTCTTTTTCCGCGACCAGTGCGCTGTATTCCCGGGAAGTGGCCCAGGCGCTGAAGGTTTTCGCCGCGTCCTTGGCCTTGGAACTGGTCGGAATGGCCAGCGCCCAGGAATACAACCAGGCCGAACCCTTGTCAGTGACCTGATGCGGCGCATAGGTGAAACCGACGTGATCGGCGACCTTGCTCTGGGTCTTGTCGGTGACGAACGAGCCGGCGACACTGGCATCGACCCAGATCGCGCATTTGCCGCTGTTGAACAGCGCCAGGTTTTCGTTGAAACCGTTGCTCGATGCACCCGGCGGGCCGGATTTCTTCATGGTATCGACGTAGAAGTTCAGCGCATTCTTCCACTCGGGCCCGTTGAATTGCGGCTGCCACTTTTCGTCGAACCAGCGCGCGCCATAGGCGTTGGCGACGGTGGTGACCAGCGCCATGTTCTCGCCCCAGCCGGCCTTGCCGCGCAGGCAGATGCCGTACTGTTCCTGGTCCGGTCTGTTGAGTTTGGCGGCGAACTCACCGATCTGCTCCCAGGTCGGGCGCTCGGGCATGCTCAGGCCGGCGTCCTTGAACAGGTCGGTGCGGTAATAGGTGATCGAGCTTTCGGCGTAGAACGGCAGGGCGTACAGCGCGCCTTTGACCGACAGGCCTTCGCGCACCGACGGGAACACGTCGTCCAGGGCATAGCTGGCCGGCAAATCCTTCATCGGCTCCAGCCAGCCCTTGGCGCCCCAGAGTGCCGCTTCGTACATGCCGATCGTCAGCACGTCGAATTGCCCGCCCTGGGTGGCGATGTCGGTGGTCAGGCGCTGGCGCAGGACGTTTTCCTCGAGCACCACCCAATTGAGCTTGATGTCCGGGTGCTCGGCCTCGAAGGTTTTCGAGAGCTTTTGCATTCGGATCATGTCGCTGTTGTTGACGGTGGCAATGGTCAGGGTCTGGGCGCCTAGGCTGACGCTGCTGAGGGTCATGCAGGTGAGGGCAAGCAGGGCTTTTACCGAAGGTTGCATCGTGCACTCCTTTTCTGCACCCGGCGGGTTACAGAAGGACAGTTATTGTTTTTGTGTCTTCCGAAGGCAGGAAGAATGTGCACGGATTACAACCTTCATTGGAGGGCGAGACAAATCATCCATCGCACTTCAACTGATACTTTTTTGCACTGGAGTTTAGGGCGGTAGACACAAGGAAAGGCTTTTCAGCGATGGGGTGGCATTGAATCCGTACAGGTTTCGAGCTTGGCTACGACCCCTTGTGGGAGCGGGCTTGCTCGCGAAAGCGGAGTGTCAGGCGACATTTCTCAACCTGATACACCGCTTTCGCGAGCAAGCCCGCTCCCACATTTGATCGCATCTAGCCGAGGTTTTGCTCGGTCAACCGCTGGACCACCAACCGCCGGTAATGCGAAGGCGTCATGCCCTTGAGCTGCTGGAAGCGCCGGTTGAAGTTGGAGATGTTGTTGAAACCGGATTCGAAGCACACGTCCGTGACCGGTTTGTCGCCATCGGCCAGCAACTCGCAGGACTTGCTGATGCGCAGGCGATTGACGAATTCGATGAAGTTGCGCCCGGTGGCCTGCTTGAATACGCGGCTGAAATACGTGGGCTTCATGCCCAGATGTTCGGCGACTTCCTCCAGCGTCAAGTCCCGGGCGTAATGGGCGAAAATGTAATCCACCGCGCGGTTGGTGCGATCGACGTTGTGCTCGTCGGCCAGTTGCGGGGTCGTGGCGCCGGAGAGCAATTGGTAGTCGTCGGTGGCGGCGAGCAATTCGAGCAGAATGAAAAAGTGCCCGAGACGGGTCGCACCGCTGGTATCGGCAATGCGTTGCATCAGATCCATCGCCTTGGCGATGGTGTGCTTGCTGCGAAACTCGATGCCGTACTGCGCGCGTTCCAGCAAGGGTGCCAGGGTCTTGAGCTCGGCGAACACTTGATAGCCGCTGTCGAACAACTCGTCGGTGAAGTTGACCAGCATGTCGCGCTTGGGCACCACTTCGTCCTCGGCCACCTGGCTGATCCAGTTGTGGGGCAGGTTGGGGCCCGTCAGGAACAGGGATTGCGGATAGAAGTTGCCGATGTAATCGCCAATGAACACCTTGCCGGAACTGGCGACGATCAGGTGCAACTCGTATTCCTTGTGGAAATGCCAGCGCACCAGCGGGCAGGGAAAACCATGCTGGCGGTAGATGATGGACAAGCCATTGTGGTCGTCCATCAACTCATAGGAGGGATCGGTGACTCTGGCGGTGCGGGTCATGTCCAGTGTGGTCTTGTTGTTTTTCAGGCGCCAATCATGCACCCCCGCCCAGGACAGATCCAGTTCCCAGGCCTTACTTCTTGTTCTGTCCCCTGGAAAGGTTGATTTCCCGGCAATAGCTGACCAGTCGTGTCACTCCAATAAAGTCGACACTGATGATGCTGCACTTCTGTGTCCATCCAGTGTCCGGAGCAAACCACTCGTTCAATTCCCGGGTGATTCGTTTTACACCGGCCAGTTCTCCATAACTGGTGGCGGATAACGACCAGAGCGCGCTTTCGTCGGGCGGATTATTCAGTGTTCTTTCAATGTACTGCCTTAACTCTTCGGGAGAAGTAAAGTCGTTGCCACTCCATTCAACCGGAATTTTTGGCCAATACAGGGGAGAGTTGAAGTCCGGATGCCAATCGGCGGCAACTACGATTCTTTGCAGGGGATTTATTTTCTTTAATGCGCCCAGTGTCAAATAACGGTTTTCTCGCGGAATCAATCGCGTGCCCAATTCATTCATGATGGCCTCATGAAAGCCTGTGTAGTCGAAACTTTTTTCATCAAGGCCTTTGAGTTCGCGCATATCCAGCACGACGAACTCATCCGGGTTTTCACTGAGGAAAAAGTCCAGGCTCTTGAACAACTCACTCAACGATCGCCCCCTGAGCAGCTTGAAACCGTGAAACGTATGGAACTTCTTGACTCCCAGCCAATGCTCGTCTGAATGGAATCGCAAGTCGAGTGCCCGGACACCCTCGTTGAGCTGCTGGATGAAGGGTCCATCCTGGCAGACGAACCAGTGACTGGCGGGTTGAACGTGGATCGGGTAAGAGAAGTCATAATCCACTCCCGAATTATGGGCGCCGGGCCAGACCAGTTCCAAGAGGGTTAACTTGTCAATTGAAGATGTCGTCGACATCCAGTTTTTGTAGGGGTAAGAATTTGTCATCGTGCAGTCCGTTGCTATTTAAGAATAAAAAAACGCCCGACTATCAGGTTTGATGTCGGGCGATTTATTCTTGGTCGCAAGTCAGGCACTGCACAAGTTGTTAGTGTTTCGGGATATTGTTATTGCTGGCTGTTTTTCGCCTCTATCCATTGCGCCATGTATTGAGTGCTCTTGTGCTGATGATGACGCAGCATGCTGCCGGTAAAGTTGTCTCGCCTGATGTTGGCCAGATCCCGTTGGCAATCGACCAGCCGCTGGATCAAAGCCGGGCCGTGAACGGATTTGCGGTAGCGACTGGCAAGCAGGGTTTGCCCGTGCGCCTGGGCATCGAGCCAGCGCGTCTTGTCGTTGTGCAGTTGCACCGCCTGATCGGCGAACTCGCGTGCCGATCGGGTCACTGCACCGGGCCACGCTTGTTCGCCATGCATCGCTTCGGCACCGACAGGCGTCGTCACATTCGGTGTGCCACAGAGCATCGCATCGACAATCTTGCCTTTGATTCCAGCGCCAAAACGCAGAGGCGCCATACAGACCCGTGTCGACGACATGACCTGCAGGGCGTCCTGCGCCCAGTTCATCACATGAAAACCCTGGGCCGGGTTATGCAGGGCGGTCGCCTTGGGGGGTGTATAGGCACCGTAGATATGCAATTGGGCGCCGGGCAATTGCTCGCGGATCAGCGGCCAGATAGCGGTTTTCAACCAGAGCACCGCATCCCAGTTGGGCGCATGGCGAAAATTGCCGATATGAAGAAAGTGTGCCCGGTCTTCGAACGCTACCGGCGCACGGGTCGGCAGGTCGACCATCAATGGGCACCAGTGCAGCAGGTTGCGCGGAATTCTGAACTGCTCGACCAGCAGTTCGATTTCCACTTCGGAAACCATCAGGGTCAAATCACAACGATAAAACGAGGCGATCTCGCGCTTCGCCAGATCGGTATTGGCCATGTGTTCAAACTCTTCACGCGATGCCGGGGCGAACAGGCCGCTGAAGTCATTGTTGTCCTCACTGGCCTTCAAGCGCTCCTTGAGGCGTTGATGCCGACCCTGCCTGAGGCTTTGCAAGTCGCAACTTTCCAGCACGCGCAACGCGTCGGGACAATACTTCTCGACCCGCCAACCGAACTGTTCCTCCATCATGAATTGATCGAACAACACGATGTCCGGCGCCAGTTCACTGATGAATACGTCGAAACTGCTGTTGTTCAGCTCGATAGGTACTTCACGAATACCCAGCGCCGCCAGGTCTGCGCGCTGTTCGCCGAAACCGGCCGGGCTGCTGAAGGTGATATCCCAGCCTTGCTGCAGGAAAACCTCGAGAATCTGCATGACATGCCCGCTGGCCGCGGAAGAGCGGGGTTCGGGCCAGACGTAACCAATGACCAGGACTTTGGTTGCGCGGGGCTCAATCATGTACGGAATTTCCTTGAAGCGAAGACAGGGCAGGGACGAAAAAGGCGCGCATTAAACCACAGTGGACCGCCAGGTCACTCGAGAATGCCTTTGACCTTGTCGCGCAACTGATCAATGGAGAAGGGTTTGCCGATCACGTGCATGTCGGCGGGCACGTCGATGCTTTCGGCGTAACCGCTGGCAAACAGGATGGGCAGGGCAGGGCGCAAGGCACGTGCTTCTTTGGCCAGTTCGCGGCCATCCATGATCGGCAGGCCGACATCCGTCATCATCAGGTCAATGTGTTGGTGCGAGTCCCTGAGCGTTTCCAGCGCCTGTTCGCTGCCGTCGGCTTCCAGCACCTTGAACTCCAGCTCCTCCAGTACGTCGACAATCAGCATGCGCACGATGGCATCGTCTTCGACGACGAGGATGGTGAAGGCGTTGGCGGATGACATAGTGGACTTCCTGAAAAAGATTGGCATTGCCGGTCGCTGGAAATCACCGGCCTCTTGCATCAGTAAGTGGCAGATCCAGACAAGTTCCCGAGGGGGCGCAAAAAAGAATGCGGCGCAGGCCAGCAAGGATAACCCGCCGTTTTGCACGGGCGCAGCGGAATGTAGGAGTTTGCGCGAAAACATGTCAGAAAAATGGATCAATGTGCCAGTTTTGGGGCAAACTCCTTGCATTCTGACAGTTCGACAAGGCCTGCCCCATGACCTCCGCGTCCTCGGTTGATGAACAACGATTTCGTAAACTTCTGAGCCGCAATATCAGCCTGCCGTTGGGTCTGGGCCTTATCAGCGCGGTGTTCTTCGTTTCGCTGATCACCTATCTGCTGTCGACGATCCAGTGGGTGGAACACACCGACCGGGTGATCAATAACGCCAATGAAGCGGTCAAGCTGACCGTGGACCTGGAAACCGGGATGCGCGGTTTCCTGCTCAGTGGCGACGAGCATTTCCTCGATCCTTACGAAACCGCCAAGCCGCGGATTGCCGTGGCCCTCAACACCTTGCTCGAGCTGACCGCCGACAACCCGGTGCAGACCGACCGCTTGCTGCGATTGCAGGCGTTGCAACTGGAATGGACCAGTTACGCGCAATCGATGATCGATCTGCAGCGCAGCAGCGGTGATTATCGCTCGGTGGTGAAGGCCGGGCGCGGCAAACGCCTGACCGATGAAATTCGCAAGCAGTTCGAGGAGGTGATCGACACCGAGCAACAGTTGCGCACCACGCGCAACGATGAGGTGCGCCGCACCACGGTCTGGAGCATCAGCCTCTATCTGTTGTTCATCGCCGGCGTCAGTGGTTTGCTGGCGTACGTCGGGCGCCGCGATTTGCTCAGCCTTTCACAAAGCTACAGCGTCAATCTCGCAGCCCAACAAGCCAGTGCCCATCGCCTGGAGCAACAGGCCTGGCTGCGCAACGGTCAGACCGAGCTCGCCGAGCAGGTGCTGGGACAGTTGAGCCTGAACCTGCTGGGACGCAACATCCTGCAGTTTTGCGCGCAGTACCTCGGTACCGCCGTGGCGGCGCTTTATGTTCGGGAAGACCACGGCGGTCTCAGACGCATCGCCACCTACGGTTTTTCCCGCGAACAGGAAGAGCGCGAGCAGCAGATTTACAGCGATGAAGGCATTGTCGGCCAGGTGGCGCAGCAGGCGCGGCTGATTCGCCTGGACGAGGTGCCGGGGGATTATTTCAAGGTCTGCTCCGGCCTCGGTGACGGATTGCCGCGCAGCGTGCTGGTGGTGCCGACCAGCGACGACGACCGGGTCAATGGCGTGATCGAGTTGGGTTTCCTGCGTCCGCTGGATGACCGCGATGTCGCGTTGCTGGAGTTGATTGCCAGCAACATCGGCACGTCCATCGAGGCTGCACGCTATCGCCAGCGCTTGCAGGAAGTGTTGGCCGAAACCCAGCAGCTCAATGAAGAGTTGCAGGTGCAGCAGGAAGAGCTCAAGACCGCCAACGAAGAGCTCGAAGAACAGTCGCGGGTGCTCAAGGAGTCCCAGGCGCACCTGGAAACCCAGCAGGTGGAGCTGGAGCAGACCAACGAACAACTCGCCGAGCAGGCAGAGGTGCTGGCCGAGCAACGCGACGCCATGGACCTGAAGAACTCCGAACTCAATCAGGCGCAGATCCAGCTCGAAGAACGCGCGCTGGAGCTGCAGCGTTCGAGCAAGTACAAGTCCGAATTCCTCGCCAACATGTCCCACGAACTGCGCACGCCGCTCAACAGCTCGTTGATCCTGGCCAAGCTGCTGGCGGAAAACCCGGAAGAAAACCTCACGGCCGAGCAAGTGAAGTTCGCCGAGTCGATCTACTCCGCCGGCAATGACTTGCTCAACCTGATCAACGACATACTGGACATTTCCAAAGTCGAGGCCGGCAAGTTGGAAATCCATCCGGAGAACACCAGCGTGGCGCGCCTGGTCGATGGCCTGCGCGGCCTGTTCCAGCCATTGGCCACGGACAAGCAGCTGGATTTCCAGGTGGAATTGCTGGACGGCGCGCCGCCGATGCTGTTCACCGACCGCCAGCGCCTGGAGCAGGTGCTCAAGAACCTGTTGTCCAACGCCGTGAAGTTCACTGAAAGCGGCAGCGTCGGCCTGTCCGTCGCCGCGGCGCCGAATGACGGCATCGCGTTCAGCATCCGCGATTCCGGGATCGGCATCGAGGCGGATCAACACGACAGCATTTTCGAAGCCTTCCGTCAGGCCGATGGCACCACCAATCGGCGTTACGGCGGCACGGGGCTGGGCTTGTCGATCTCCCGTGACCTGGCCGCACTGCTCGGCGGTTCCATCAGCGTGACCAGCAAACCGGGGCAGGGCAGTGTGTTTACCCTGGTCTTGCCCCAGCAGTACGTGGAACCGGGCGAAGTGCCTGCCGAACCGATGCGAGCCGTTGCCGTGGCGGCGGTGCCGACTGCAGTGCCGCCGACGTTGTCGCCATTGGTGGCCGAAGTCGACATTGCGCGTTTCGACGACGACCGCCACAAGGGGCCGTTCACCAGCCGCTGCATTCTGGTGGTGGAGGACGAGTCGAACTTTGCGCACATCCTCTACGACCTTGCCCATGAACTGGGTTATCAGTGCCTGGTGGCCCATGGCGCCGACGAGGGCTACGACCTGGCCAAGGCGTTCATCCCCGACGCGATCCTGCTGGACATGCGGCTTCCGGATCATTCCGGCCTGACCGTGCTGCAACGCCTGAAGGAGCACGCCGAAACCCGGCACATCCCGGTGCATGTGATTTCGGTCGAAGATCGGGTCGAAGCGGCGATGCACTTGGGGGCCATCGGTTATGCGGTCAAGCCCACCACCCGCGAGGAGCTCAAGGACGTATTTGCGCGCCTTGAGGCCAAGCTGACCCAGAAGGTCAAGCGTGTGCTGCTGGTCGAGGACGACGACTTGCAGCGCGACAGCATTGCCCGCCTGATCGGCGACGATGACATAGAGATCACCGCCGTTGGCCTGGCGCAGGAGGCGCTGGACCTGCTGCGCACGTCGGTCTTCGACTGCATGATCATCGACCTCAAGCTGCCTGACATGCTCGGCAACGACTTGCTCAAGCGCATGTCCACCGAAGACATCTGCTCCTTTCCGCCCGTCATCGTCTATACCGGGCGCAACCTGACCCGCGATGAAGAGGCTGAACTGCGCAAGTATTCGCGTTCGATCATCATCAAGGGCGCACGGTCGCCGGAGCGGCTGCTGGACGAGGTGACACTTTTTCTGCACAAAGTCGAATCACGGTTGTCCCATGACCGGCAGAAGATGCTCAAGGTCGCCCGCAGTCGCGACCGGGTTTTCGAAGGCCGCAAGGTGCTGCTGGTGGATGATGATGTGCGCAACATTTTCGCCCTCACCAGCGCGCTGGAGCAAAAGGGCGCAGTCGTGGTCATTGGTCGCAACGGCTGGGAAGCGATTGAACGACTCAATGAAGTGGAGGACATCGATCTGGTGTTGATGGACGTGATGATGCCGGAGATGGATGGCTTTGAAGCCACCGTTGAAATCCGCAAGGTCCCGCGTTGGCGCAAATTGCCGATCATCGCGGTGACGGCCAAGGCCATGAAGGACGATCAGGAGCGCTGCCTGCAAGCCGGCGCCAACGATTACCTGGCCAAGCCCATCGACCTGGACCGCCTGTTTTCGCTGATTCGCGTGTGGTTGCCGAAGATGGAACGCATCTAGTGGAGCGCCATTTTTCAGGGGAGCGAAGCAGCGAAATCGAATTGCGCCTGTTGATCGAGGCGATTTACCTCAAGTACAGCTACGACTTTCGCGATTACTCCGGCGCGTCGATCAAGCGTCGGGTCAACCATGCGTTGAGTCAGTTCGAGTGCCAGACCATTTCGGCGTTGCAGGAAAAGGTCCTGCACGATCCGGCCGCTTTCATGCAATTGCTGCAATTGCTGACCATCCCGGTCAGCGAGATGTTTCGTGACCCCTCGCACTTCCTGGCCATCCGCAAGGAAGTGGTACCGCTGCTGCGAACCTACCCCTCGATCAAGATCTGGATTGCCGGATGCAGCACCGGGGAAGAGGTGTATTCGATGGCCATCCTGCTGCGCGAAGAGGGCTTGCTCGACCGAACGATCATCTACGCGACCGATATCAATCCGCGCTCTCTGGAAAAAGCCAAGCAAGGGATTTTCTCGATGGAGAACGTCCGCGCCTACACTGCTAATTACCAGCAGGCCGGTGGCCAGTGTTCGTTTGCCGACTACTATACGGCGGCCTATGGGTACGCGATTTTCGACAAGACACTGCGCGAGAACGTGACCTTCGCCGATCACAGCCTGGCGACGGACAGTGTGTTCTCCGAAACTCAATTAATTTCATGTCGTAATGTATTGATTTATTTCAATAAAAAACTTCAGGATCGGGCGTTCGGGCTGTTTCATGAGTCCCTCTGCCATCGCGGCTTCCTGGTGTTGGGCAGCAAGGAAACCCCGGATTTTTCGGCTTTTGGCGATGAGTTCGAACCGCTGGTCAAACAAGAGCGGATCTATCGAAAAATATGAAGAGTGCAACGAACCTGCCAGCTATCCAAGCGATCGTGATCGGTGCCTCCGCCGGTGGCGTTGAGGCGCTGTTGAACATCCTCGGCCCGCTGCGCGAAGGTTTTGCGTTGCCGATCATTGTCGTGCTGCACCTGCCGGACGAACGCCGCAGCCAACTGGCGGATGTGTTTGCCCGCCGGGTTGCCATGCCGGTGCTCGAGGCGTGCGACAAGTCCGCGGTCGAGGCTGGCACGCTGTATTTCGCCGCCCCCGGTTATCACCTGTCGGTGGAGCTAGACCGCAGCTTTTCCCTTAGCCTGGAGCCTCGAGTGCATCATTCGCGACCCGCCATCGATTACCTGTTCGAATCGGCTGCCGATGCCTATGGCACCGGGCTCGCTGCAGTCTTGCTCACAGGCGCCAACCGCGACGGCGCGCGCGGGCTGGCCCAGGTCAAACAGCGCGGTGGCATCACCATCGTGCAAGACCCGCAAGAGGCTCAGGTCGCCACCATGCCCCAGGCTGCGCTGGATATGCACTCGCCAGACCACATACTTTCTGTACACGGCATCGGCCGTCTGCTTGTCGAGATGGAACGAATCGCATGCTGAGTAATATCCAGGCCAAACTGCTGATCGTGGACGATCTGCCGGAAAATCTGCTGGCGCTTGAAGCGCTGATCAAGCGTGAGGACCGGATTGTGTACAAGGCGCTGTCCGCCGATGAAGCCTTGTCACTGCTGTTGCAGCACGAATTCGCCATGGCCATCCTCGATGTGCAGATGCCCGGCATGAATGGCTTCGAGCTGGCCGAGTTGATGCGCGGCACCGAAAAAACCAAGAACATCCCGATCGTTTTCGTCAGCGCCGCCGGGCGTGAAATGGACTACGCGTTCAAGGGCTATGAAAGCGGTGCCGTGGATTTCCTGCACAAACCACTGGACATCCACGCGGTCAAGAGCAAGGTCAATGTGTTCGTCGACCTGTACCGCCAGAGCAAGGCGATGAAGGAGCAAGTGCTGGCCCTTGAGCAAAGTCGCCGCGAACAGGAAGCCCTGCTCAAGCAACTGCAGAACACCCAGCTGGAACTGCAGCAGGCGGTGCGCATGCGCGATGACTTCATGTCCATCGTCGCCCACGAAGTGCGCACGCCGCTCAACGGCCTGATCCTTGAAACCCAGCTGCGCAAGATGCACCTGGCCCGGGACAACGCCGCCGCCTTCACCCTGGACAAGATGCACGCCATGGTCGACCGCGACGAGCGGCAGATCAAAAGCCTCATTCGCTTGATCGAGGATATGCTCGATGTCTCGCGCATTCGCACCGGAAAGCTGTCGATCCGGCCGACGCGGTTCGATCTATCGACCCTGGTTCGCGATCTGCTGCACAATTTTTCCCGGCAGATCGACGCCGCCGAGACGTCGGTGACCCTCGATGCCGAGCAACCGGTGATCGGAAACTGGGATGAATTTCGTATTGAACAGGTCATATCCAACCTGTTGACCAATGCCTTGCGCTACGGGGCCAAGAGCCCGGTCTCGGTGAAGGTCTACAGTGAAGGAGGCCAGGCGCTGGTGGACGTGCGCGACCAGGGGATCGGGATCAGCGAAGAAAACCAGACGCGCATATTCCAGCAGTTCGAGCGCGTATCGGCCAGGCAGGCCGTCGCCGGACTGGGCCTGGGATTGTTTATTTCAGAACAGATCGTGACCGCCCATGGCGGTACAATCACCGTCCAGAGCCGGATTGGCGAAGGCGCCTTGTTTCGCGTTTGTCTGCCGCTGTAGGAAAACAGCCAGATAAACGCAACCTCTGATCGACCCCACGGTCGTATCAGCAGCAATTGACCGAACAAAGGCTTCCCATGAGCGAAGATGCACAAGACGTAGTACTCGTTGTCGAGGACGATCCCTCGATTCTGATGGTGCTGTCCGCTTACCTGTCGGGCGAGGGTTATCGCGTATTGCAGGCCGAAAACGGCGAACAGGCGTTTGAAATCCTGGCGAGCAAACCCCACCTGGACATGATGATCACTGACTTCCGCCTGCCCGGTGGAATCTCCGGCGTACAGATCGCCGAACCCGCCGTGAAGCTGCGACCGGAACTCAAGGTGATCTTCATCAGCGGCTACGCCCAGGAAATCCGTGAGACCGACAGCCCGATCACGCGCAAGGCGCCGATCCTGGACAAACCATTCGATCTGGATAAATTGCAGGAACTGATGCAGGACATGCTTTCGTAAGCACGCTGGTGGTTCTCGTACCTGTAATTTCTGACAGTTGACTGGGGTGTTGTATAAGCAGATAACGTTTCGGACGTCATGTGGCTCATCCCTGCATGTCAATCCGGAGCGGGGGCCATGCACAGACATACTCCAACACTTTCAGTGATTGATCCGCGTCGTGCCGTGGTCCGTGAGGTTGCCTATCATCGGCGTACGGACCAGCAAGCCCCTCAGGCACGCATTACCCAACATATCTACAGCCTGCGCAACCGTGCCAGTCATAGCCGCGATCCGCGGCTTTTTGCCCTGTTTGAGGGCGATAAGTCCACTCCCGCCAATCAAACCACTATCACTACGCTCAGCGGGCAGCCTTTGCTCTCTGTGAATCTGGACGCCGGATGGCGAGTCAGCCTTTACGGTGCTGCCCGGCACAGATTGGAAAATTGGGACCAGAAACGTAATCACCTGCGTATGACCTACGATTCATCTCTGCGTCCTGCTCGCGGATTTGAGTCGACGATGGGCGAAGCAGAGCAGCGGACGGCGTGTTTTGCATACGGTGACGGTTCGCCGGAGTCCGCCAGGCACAATCGCTGCGGACAACTGATTCGCCACGATGACAGTGCGGGTACCCGACACCTCACCGAGTTCGGTTTGTCCGGTGCACCTCTGCACCAGGACCGACGTTTTTTGTTGCACCTTCAGTTACCCGACTGGCCGGAGAACGAAACCGAGCGTGACAGATTGCTCGAGCCCCAAGCCGCGCTCACGCAAATAGCTTTCAACAGTGTCGGTGAGGTGGTACGGCATGTTGACGCTTTGGGCCACGCACAACAGCAGGGTCAGAACGTTGCCGGTCAATTGTGCGAAATCCGCCTGAAACTGGCCGATGCCAATGTTGAAATCACCCTGATGGCTGACATTCAGTACAACGCGTTCGGACAAATAGTGCAGCAAACGGCCGGCAACGGCGTCGTTACTCGTGCCGTTTTCGATCCCGAGGATGGGCGGCTGACAACGCTGCACGCGCAACTGCCAGGTCAGCCGCCGTTGCAGAGTCTGACGTATGCCTATGATCCGGTCGGTAACCCGATTCGCATGACTGACGCCACTCAGTCGATCCGTTACTCGCGCAATCAAAGCGTCGCCGCGATCAGTACCTGGCAGTACGACACCCTCGGTCAACTCATCGAAGCTAGCGGCCGACAGCGCTGCAATGCCCCCGGCGGCCCCCATTTGCCGGCTTTCGTTTCGCCACCGGACCCTGGCCAACTTGAGAACTATCTCCAGACGTTCGACTACGACGCCGGTGGCAACCTTGAGGTTCTGCATCACCACGCTGACAGCGCAAGTCGAACCGAACGAACGGCCGTTGCCTCCTTGAGCAACCGAAGCCTGCCTTGGGGCGATGGCAGCGAATCACCAGCGGACAGTGAAATTGATGCTGCTTATGACGCCTGCGGCAATCTCAACGAACTGCAACGGGGACAGACACTGCACTGGGATGCACGCAACCGCTTGCATCAGGTCGATCAGGTGGTGCGGGAGGACGAACCTGCGGACTCGGAGATTTATGTCTATGACGGCGATGACCAGCGTGTGAGAAAAATCCGTACGGCTTACACCGGAACATTGACCCGTACCCATGAAACCCGCTACTTGCCGGGCGTGGAAATTCGTACGAGTCCCGATGAGACCCTGAATGTCATCAGTGTCCAGAGCGGACGATGCACCGTACAGATCCTGCACTGGGAAAGGGGTTCATCGCCGGACGGCGCCCGATACCAGCTGCGTTACTGTCTTGCCGATTATCAGGACTCCAGCACGCTGGAACTGGATCAAGACGCCAGGATCATCAGCCAGGAAAGCTACTACCCCTACGGTGGCACAGCCTGGTGGGCGGGCAGGGATAAGGTTGAGGCCAGCTACAAGACCATTCGTTATTCGGGGCAGGAGCGCGACGCCACGGGGCTGTATTACTACGGATTGCGGTATTACATGCCGTGGCGACAGCGCTGGTTGAACGCCGACCCGGCAGGCGTGATTGACGGGTTGAACCTGTATCGGATGGTGGGGAGCAATCCGACCGGTTATGTCGATTGGCTTGGATTGGCCAAAACCCGGATTGGTAAGGTGAGACGCGTCACGGCGACCCTTGCTGCATTTGGCCGTGGAACCGTTAAAGGGGCCGCAGGATATGGCGCAAAGCAGTTGGTAAAAAAGGCACTGAACACATCGTTGGGGCAACTGGCACGTTACCCTGTTGCAATCCTGTCGGGTGTGGCAGCGGGCTATGTCGGCGGCTCGACGGTGGCCCATCTTCTGGATCGCGAAGGTGACAGCGGTATCGGCAAGAGCCTGACTGTGGCGGGTGTAGGCATTATCAGCTTTGGTGTGGGTTTCACCGCTGGTTTAACAGTGCCCGACCCCATCGGTATCGTAGAAGGGGTTGCTAAATCCATAGGCTCGAAGGCGGTTGATCGAGTCGTTTCCCGTATAGGGCCTTCCATCGTTCCCGACATCAGCACACGAGGTGCTTTGGCTGTCAATACGATTGCCAATTTAAGCGGCAATATGGCTAAGGGCATGTGGTCCGGGACAGCGCCTGACGGCGTTCATCCAATACTGAACTCCATGGCCGGAGTCGTGATAAAAAATACGGTGGGCGCAGTCATTCGTTTTGTGGGAGGCGTGGACTCTCGATCGTATGAAAGCAGGCATCGCGAATTGATGACATTGCCAACGGGCGGGGAGTTGATCGATGCCGGAAAATCGTTGATTCACAATGCGGCGGTGCAGTCGGTTTACAAGCTGGGCAATACCGAAGTCGACAACGGGCTGACCGCCGTTTTTGGGCCGCAGGCCTCAGAGTCGGCATGGCGGGTCGGGGTCAGCCAGTTGAAACCCGTCAATGAGGTCGCCGCTATCGGGATCTACTTGCACCGCGAGCAGCGAAACGGCCAGGTGATCGCGGCGCATAAAAAAACACCCGGTATGACGATGCAGGTATGACTGCGCAGGGGCATGGACATTTCCATTACCCGAATTCAGGCGCTGATCATCTCCCTCACCTTCGCCGTCAACAGATCGAAGGTGAACGGCTTGGTGATCATCTGCATGCCCGGATCGAGGAACCCGCCGCGCACGGCGGCGTGCTCGGCGTAGCCGGTGATGAACAGCACCCTGAGATCGGGCCGCAGCTGCCGGCCGATTTCCGCCAGTTGCCGGCCATTCATGCCGGGCAGGCCGACATCGCTGATCAGCAGGTCGATGCGCTGGTCCGAATCGAGTATCGGCACCGCGCTATCGCCATCACAGGCTTCGACGAAGGCATAACCCAGGTCGCTCAACACCGTGCTGACCAGCACCCGTACCGCCGGATCGTCCTCGACGATCAATACCGTTTCGCCATGGTTGGCGAAGGGCGAGTGTTCGACATTGACCGGATGCTCCTGAGGCAGGTCACCTCCAAAGCGTGGCAGAAACAGACTCACCGTGGTGCCTTCGCCCACGACGCTGTGGATGACGACATGACCGCCTGACTGCTTGCTGAAGCCATAGATCATGGACAAACCCAGCCCGGTGCCCTGGCCGATGGGCTTGGTGGTGAAGAACGGGTCAAAGGCGCGGTTGACGATGCTTTGCGCCATGCCGCAACCGGTGTCGGTGACGCTAAGCACCACGTAATCACCCGCATCGAGATTGCTCTGGGACTGAGCAAAGTCCTCGTCAAGGTGCCGGTTCGAGGTAGAGACCACCAGCCTGCCGCCATTGGGCATTGCATCGCGAGCGTTGATCACCAGGTTGAGCAGGGCGCTTTCCAGTTGATTGGGGTCGGCTTCGGCTACCCAGAGCTGCTCATCGAGTTGCATGTCCAGGCGAATGCTTTCGTTGATGCTGCGTTGCAGCAGTTCATCCATGGCGATCACCAGGGCATTCATCTCCACGGGTTTGGAATCCAGCGACTGGCGGCGGGAAAACGCCAGCAGGCGGTGAGTGAGGGCCGCCGCACGGTTGGCCGAGGTCACCCCCAGGTCGATCAGGCTGTCCAGGTCTTCGGTACGCCCCCGGGCCAGGCGTCGACGCAACAATTCCAGGCTGCCGATGATGCCGGTCAGCATGTTGTTGAAGTCATGGGCGATGCCGCCGGTGAGCTGGCCGACGGCTTCCATTTTCTGCGACTGGCGCAGCGCCTCTTCGTTGTGACGCAGTTGCGCGGTGCGCTCTTCCACCTGCTGCTCAAGGGTTTCGAGGGTGTTTTGCAGGCGCAATTCACTCTGGCTCAGGTCGATCAGCCGATCCCTGGCCTCGTACTGTCGTCGCCGTCCGCGCAAGGCGGTGGTGACCAGACTGATCAGTGTGATCGGGTGAAAGGGCCGTTCGAGGAAGGTGACATTGCCCAACTGCGGGCCGAAACGTGATGCCGGATTCTGTTGCGGGCCGCCATGGTGGGTCATCAACACGATCGGCAGGTCCGACCACGCGGGCTGCTGTTCAATCAGCCGGATCAGCGGTTCGAGATCACTGCCCAGCAGCGCTTCGCTGGAAATCAGCAGCAGGCCGGCACCGCGTTCCAACTCGGCGCACAGTCCGGGCAGGTCCTGGCTGATCACCCCGTGGAACCCGGCTTCGTTGAGCATCATCAAGGCAATCTGGCTGTCACGCCCCCGCGGCGCAAGGATGAGGGTGCGCTCGGATGTCGCCAGCACCGCATTCACCGAATATCTTCCGCAAGCAAGGGGTTGCTGGCCCCGAGATAGGTGGGGACTCCGCGCAGTACGCCCTGGAAGGCTTCCAGCGGTTCACCGATGGTCATGCCCTGGGCGCTGATGCGGTATTCACGGATGGTCGATTCATGGCTGCCGGTGCGTTTCTTGATGATCGAAATGGCCCGGCGTACCTTGCCCAGGGCTTCGAAGTAACGCAGCAGGATCACCGTATCGGCCAGGTAGGTGATGTCGACCGGGGCCTGCATGTCGCCGACCAGGCCATGCTGGGCAACCGTCATGAAGGTCGCGGCGCCTTTTCGATTGAGGTACAGCAACAACTCGTGCATGTGCAGCACCAGGGCGTTCTCTTCCGGCATTGCCGCCTGATAGCCATTAATGCTGTCGATCACCACGGTTTTGATATGGCCGTCGTCGACACAGCGCCGGACCCGGTGGGAGAACTCGCCGGGAGACAGCTCGGCGGCGTCCACCTGTTCGACCAGCAGATTGCCGCTGTCTTGCAGGGCCTGCAAATCGATGCCGATGTTCTTCATGCGCTCGAACAGCAACCCCAGCTCTTCATCGAAGATGAACAGCGCTGCCTTTTCACCCCGGGCCACCGCCGCGGCGGCGAACACCATGGAGATCAGCGATTTGCCGGTCCCGGCCGGACCGAGAATCAAGGTGCTGGAACCGGTTTCGATACCGCCACCCAGCAGCGCATCCATTTCCCGGATGCCACTGCTCAATTGCTGGCGCACGTATTGACTGCGATGTTCGGCGGCCACCAGACGTGGAAAAACATGCACGCCGTCGCCAGTGATGGTGAAGTCATGAAAGCCGCCCCGGTATTTCTGGCCGCGGTACTTCACCACGCGCACGCGCCGTCGCTCGGCACCGTAATTGGGCGTCAACTCTTCCAGGCGAATCACGCCGTGGGCGACGCTGTGCACGGTCTTGTCCAGTGACTCGGTGGTCAGATCGTCGAGCAGCAAGACCGTGGTGTCATAACGCACGAAGTAATGCTTGATGGCCAGAATCTGCCGGCGATAGCGCAGCGAGCTTTGGGCCAGCAGGCGAATTTCGGAAAGGCTGTCCAGGACTACGCGGGTCGGTTTGACCCGTTCGACCACTTCGAAAATCTGCCGGGTCGCCTCGCCCAGTTCAAGGTCGGAGGAGTAAAGCAGCGTCTGCTGCTGTTCGGCATTGAGCAGGTTTTCCGGAGGTGTCAGCTCGAAGATGTGGACGTTGTCGTCCATCTCCCAACCATGGGACAAGGCGCCCTGGCGCAGCTCGCGTTCGGTTTCAGACAGCGTGATGTACAAGGAGCGCTCGCCGGCTTGCGCGCCAGCCAACAGGAAGTGCAGCGCCACCGTGGTCTTGCCGGTTCCCGGCTCGCCTTCCAGTAAAAACACATGACCGCGGGACAATCCTCCATTGAGGATATCGTCCAGGCCCTCGATACCGGTGGCGGCTTTGGTACGGTTCAATTCGTTGGTTAGAGACAAATAAGAGTCCTCTCGTGGCCAGGAGCAATGAGGCAGCCACTTGCAAGTGCCGCAACGGGCTGCCTTTTCACTTGACCCTTGGCCCGGACGAGCGTTCAACCTTTTTTAACGCAAAAAGATCGCAGCCTGCGGCAGCTCCTACAGGGTGACGTATTCACATGTAGGAGCTGCCGCAGGCTGCGATCTTTTGTTTTCAGAGCCCTTGCTGCAACGACGGATCATCAGGGTTCATCTGTTCGAGCTGGGCCGTCAGGATCTGCACGTTTTGCAACTGTCCGCTTTCCTTCCAGTAGTTGATCAGCAGCACCCGTGCCTTGCGATCGTTCGGATGGCGCTGAACGATTTCCTGCAACTGAATCTGCGCCGCTTCGAGTTCCTGCTCACCGCGCAGCGTGGTGGCCAGGTCATAGCGGTAATCCCGGTTATCGGGTTCAAGCTCGACGGCCTTGGACAGGCCGAGCAGGGCGAATTCGCTTTGGTCGTGATGCAGTAGCCAGAGCCCCAGGGCATGTTGCAGATAGGCCGAGTTGGGCTGTGCCTGCAGTTGCCTGGCCAGTAGCTGCCGGGCGGCGTCGTTCTGGCCCTGCTTGTCCAGCACTTCGATTTGCAGCACCAGCGCCGGCAGGTTGTCCGGCGCCAGGCGCAGGGTGTTGTCCAGCGCCTGCTGCGCTTCCTTGAGTTCGGCGTTGTGCAGGTGCAGCCGGGCCAGTTGGTATTGGTTTTCGGCGCTTTGCGGTTCGCTCTTGAGTACCAGCTCCCAGGCATCGATGGCTTGCTCCAGCGGCCCGAAATACAAACCGAGTTCATCCGGGGACAACCCCAGCAGCGCATTGATTGCCGCCAGTCGCACGTTTTGTTCGCTGTCATCGAGCAATGGCCCGAGCAAAAGACTGCGCTGGCCGTTCGGTACCAGGGCGCTGATGCTCCTGATCGCGGCGATGCGCACTTCGGGCGACTCGTTCTGCAAGTCGGCATCCGCCAGTTTCAGGGCCACCGAGCTTGGATAATTGGGCAGCTCGGCATGCAACAAGACACGGCGCTTGGGGGACAGGTCCGGACGCCCCAACTGCTGATAGAGCACCCGCGCGGCACCGGGTTGACCGCCCCGGGCTGCTGCCAGCGCTTCGCTGTAACCGTGCTTGATGGCTTCGGGAACCACCGGGGTGGTATCGCGCAGGGAAACCCATGCAAGGCCGATGACGAGCAGGGCGACGAGGCTGATAAACAGATAGCGGCGGGACTGGGGCATGCAGGAATCCGGAAGCTGGCGAACTTTTGCAAAGGCGCCAGCTTCGGTCAGGCCGGGCCTTGAGTCAAACCTTGACGACGTTCACTGACGATTCAAACCATGCCAAAGCCCTCCAACCGGCAATCAATGGGCCTGCAAGCTGAGTCGCCAGCAAAACCTCTCAAGGCACCGCCACAGTGACTACGCTTGCTGGAAGTGTGTCGACGGGTGTTCCCATGCAAGCGTTGTTGCAGTACTTCAAGGCCATGCTCAACCCCGGACCCGGGGTATTGCTGTTTGCCTTGCGAACCATCGCGGCCGGTTTATTGACCCTGTACCTGGCGTTTCTGTTCGATCTGGACCAGCCCAAGTGGTCGATCATGGCCGTGGTCATCATCAGCCAGCCACTGGGGGGCATGGTACTGGCCCGCAGTTTTGGCCAGGTGATCGGCACCACGTCGGGGGCGGCCGTGGCGGTGTTGATCATGGCGATCTTTCCCCAGGCTCCGCTGCCGTTCATTACCACCCTGGCATTGTGGCTGGCCTTGTGCACCGCCGGTGGCACCTTGTTGCGCTATACCAGTTCCCAGGCATTTGTCCTCAGTGGCTACACCGCCGTGGTGGTGGCCTTGCTGGCGGTGCCGGATCAGGACGGCATGTTTCTGCTGGCGGTGACCCGCGTCACCGAGACCCTGCTGGCGGTGGCCTGCGTGTGTCTGGTCAGCCTGCTGACCGCCAGGCCGGAAGCCGTGGCCCGTGACTACTTTGCCAGGATCGACCAGATCACCCGGTTGCTGGCCACCCATGCCAGCGCCGTCATCCGCACCGAAGAGAGCGAAGCGGATTTCCACCAGCGACAAATGCAGCTGTTGGGCCAGATCAGTGGCCTGGAGGGCGTGCGTCGGCACATGTACTTCGATGCGCCGCGGTTGCGCAGTGCCAACGGCCTGGTGCAACTTTTGGGCAACCAGTTGGTGTTGTTGACCGCGCGGCTGACAGCCCTGCGCCACCAGCGGCTGCTGTTGACCGAGCGCTGGGAGGGCGAGTTGCCCGAAGAAATTCAACGTTTGCGTGCCGAAGAACTGGCGTTTCTCGATGAGCTGGCGCGGGAGGGGCGTTCGCTTTCCAGTGACAAGCGCCATCATTTCACGTCGCTGCAACAACGCTTCGATGAGCTGGCCTACAGAGCCGAACAATTGACCGAGCCGTTGCCGGCCACCTTGCGCTCGCTGGCCTGGTCGCTGCGCTGGGAGCAGGCTCGCCTGCTGCAGCAGCTTGAGCAGATTCTGGAATTGAGTGATGCCATCCAGAGCGGGCGACCGGCCAGCAGCGTGTTTCGCGGGCGGGAAAATCCGCTGCATCTGGACTTCACCCTGGCGACCATGAATGCCATCCGGGCTTTTTCCGCGCTGTTGATTTGCGGCCTGATCTGGATCGAAACCGGCTGGGACGGTGCGCGAGGCGGGATGGTGCTGGTGGGCATCCTTTGCTCGCTGATGTCGACCTTTCCAAGGCCGCTGCTGGCGGTGCAAAGCTATGCGAGGGGATTCGGGCTGGCACTGGTGGCCTCGGCGCTCCTGCAGTTCATGTTCGTGCCGATGATCAGCAATTTCGAGATGCTTGCCTTGCTGTTGGCGCCCTTGCTCTATGCCGTTGCGGTGGGGCTGGCCAGTCCAGCCACGACAGGCACCGGCATTGGTCTGGGGCTCACGACTTTTCTGCTGCTCGGTCCGGTGAACGTGGGGATCGGTCAAAACACCGCGACCCAGTGGTTCGAATTTGCCGGGGCCTATACCTGCGCGACCGTGCTGGCGTTGAGCGTCTATGCGCTGATCTTTCCGTTCAGACCGGATTTGCGTATGAGGCGGCTTTATAAAGAGAACTGCGAGCAGGTGTACGCCTTGCTGAAAGCCCCGGCGACCGATGAACAGCAGTTTGCTTTCGAGAGCCGCATGGTGGATCGCCTGACCATGATGCTGGGGCTGCTGCCGGCGACCCAGGAGCCACAATCCCATGAGCGCTTTCAAGTCAGCCTGGCCTGCATGGCGCTGGGGATTGCCATGAATCAGCTCAGGCAGCAGGGGCAGAACAACGCACTGTTGAGTCCGGATCTGCAAAGTCGCCTGTTTTCCACCGTCCGGGAAACGGGCAGGCTGGTCGCCGGCCGGCCCGGGGTCGAAGTGACACGGGTGCTCGATAGCCTGCACGCCCTGGGCGACGAACTGGATGCCCTGCATACCGATGTCCATGAACGCTTGTGGTCGGTGTTCCGCATGCGCGTGGCGCTGTTGATCGTGGTGTCGTTCGTTGAGCGATATCGCGGCTACTTTCAACCCTCAGGCATTGAAGGAGACCCTGTCCTTGCCCATTGATCTGGAAGTGGGTGGCGCCTATCTGCCCCCGATTGCCCAGGCGTTGTTGCTGGGTTTGCCGATTTTCCTGCTGCTGGACTGGGGGCTGCGGCGCCTCGGGGTGCTGCAGTTCGTCTGGCATGAGGCCTTGTTCGAAGGCGCGTTGTATGTCTGCGTGTGCGCCACGTTGATACTGGTGATGGGAGTCTGATGCCTTGAAGAACATCCTTCCCCGACTCACGACGCTGGCGGTGGTTTTGCTGGCCTTGATCCTGGGCTGGTTCGCCTGGGAGCATTACACCCGCGCCCCCTGGACCCGGGATGCGCGGGTGCGTGCCGATGTGGTGACCCTGTCTGCCGATGTTTCGGGGCGAATCGTCAGCCTGGCCGTGCAGGACAACCAACATGTGAACAAGGGCCAGACGCTGCTGGAGATCGATCCGGCGCGTTACACGCTGGCAGTGGAGCATGCCAAGCGTGCCGTCGAGGTGTCGAAAGCCTCGCTCGGGCAGGCCCAGGCGTCCATTACCGCCAGCGAGGCGTTGCTCAAACAGCGTCAGAGTGAGGAGCAGCGGCGGCGCACGCTCAAGGACCGTTCGGCGATTTCCGGCGAAGAGTGGGAAAAAGCCAACACTGATGTGTCGGTGGCCCAGGCTGATCTGCTGCGAAATCAGGCCAATCTGGTGCTGGCCCAGGCCAACGTGCAACTGGCCATCGCGGCCTTGACCCAATCGGAGCTCGATTTGCAGCGTACCCATGTCGTCTCCCCGGTGACCGGCTTTGTCACCAATCTGCTGACCCGGGAGGGCGACTACGCCTCGGCCGGGGGGCCGTTGCTGGCGCTGGTGGACAGCGATTCGTTCTATGTCAGCGGTTACTTTGAAGAGACCAAGTTGCCACGGATCGGCGAGGGCGACCGGGTCAGAATCGAGTTGATGAGTGGCGAAACCTTCGGCGGCAAAGTGCAGAGCATTGCCTTTGCCATTGCCGACCGGGAAAACCTGCCGGGCGGTCGCCTGTTGGCCAACATCAACCCCAGTTACACCTGGATCAAACTGGCGCAGCGGGTGCCGGTGCGGATCGAGATCGATGCCGACTATGCCGGTAAAGACAAACTCAGGGCGGGAACCACGGCCACCGTGACCGTCCAGGAAAACCAGAAATCCAAAGACCAACAATAACCGCCCCCTGTAGGAGCGAGCTTGCTCGCGATGGTCGTTAACGATACCGCGTGCTTACTGACTAAACGCAGCGCTCGTGAGTCCATCGCGAGCGAGCTCGCTCCTACAAGGGATATGCATTGCCTTGGAAAGGTAAAAAAAGGTTCCGTGAAGAACCTTTTTTTTGGGCTTTCACTGGTTTTGACTCGGACGCGGTCCCCTGTGGGAGCTGGCTTGCCAGCGATGGTCGTCAACGATTACGCGTGTGAACTGGATAAACGCGGCGCACTTGAGTCCATCGCCAGCAAGCTGGCTCCTACAGTTTCAGCGTGGGCAAGATCCCTTGTAGGAGCTGGCTTGCCAGCGATGGTCGTCAGCGATTACGCGTGTGAACTGGATAAACGCGGCTCACTTGAGTCCATCGCCAGCAAGCTGGCTCCTACAGTTTTCAGCGTGGGCAAGATCCCTTGTAGGAGCTGGCTTGCCAGCGATGGTCGTCAGCGATTACGCGTGTGAACTGGATAAACGCGGCGCACTTGAGTCCATCGCCAGCAAGCTGGCTCCTACAGTTTTCAGCGTGGGCAAGATCCCTTGTAGGAGCTGGCTTGCCAGCGATGGTCGTCAACGATTACGCGTGTGAACTGGATAAACGCGGCGCACTTGAGTCCATCGCCAGCAGGCTGGCTCCTACAGTTCCCCGGAAATGCGTGAAGAACCAAAAAAAAGCCCCGCGACCGAATGAGACGCAGGGCAAGGGAATTGGTTGGTTGCGGCCAACCAAAGGAGCGCTTTAAAACATCGGGTTAATTGCTGGCGATCGTCTCGGGCTGCCAGCCGCCACCGAGGGCCTTGTAGATCGCGACGATGCCGCGATACAGATCGACTTCAGCCTGGGCCTGGGTGTCTTCGGCTGCCAGGCGTTCACGCTGGGCGTCGAGCAGCACGAGGAAATCGGCGGTGCCTTCGCGGTAGCGAATCTCGGCGAGATCGGCAGCGGAGCGACTG
Organism: Pseudomonas sp. AP3_22 TE3818; assembly: GCF_053628995.1. NCBI lineage: Bacteria > Pseudomonadati > Pseudomonadota > Gammaproteobacteria > Pseudomonadales > Pseudomonadaceae > Pseudomonas > Pseudomonas sp. AP3_22 TE3818. Next base: position 3,263,583 of record NZ_JBRJHL010000001.1, read on the forward strand.
GACTCGCTCTGGCGAATCAGCGAGATCAGGCGCTGTTGGCGCTTGCCGTAGTCGCTGAAGGCGTTTTCCGACTCTTCGAGGGCCAGCAACACTTGCTGTTCGTACGTTGCCAGGGCGCCCTCGGCATCGGCGTCGGCGGCGCGCAAACGGGCGCGCACGCTGCCCAGGTCGAATGCCGCCCAGGTGATGCTCGGGCCGAGCGCCCAGGCGTTGGCCGCCGAGGAACCGATTTGCGAACCACGCCCGGCGGTGAAGCCAAGGAAGCCGCTGAGGCTGACTTGCGGGAACAGGTCGGCCTTGGCCACGCCGATCCGCGCCGTGGCCGAAGCCAGTTTGCGCTCGGCACTGCGAATGTCCGGGCGACGTTGCAGCAGTTCACCCGGATTGCCGATCGGCAAGGCCTTGGCAATTGGCGGCAAGTCTTTCGGGCTCAGGTCCACGGTCAGCTTGTCCGGACGCTCGCCCAGCAGCGTGGCGATACGGTTCTTCTCCCGAACCTGCTCGGCCTGCAATTGCGGCACGCTGGCTTCGACCGACGCCAGGCGCGCATCGGCACGTTCCACATCGAGTTGATCGCCGACGCCGGCATCACGCAGGTTGATGGTGATCTTGCGCGACTCCTGCTGGTTCTCCAGGTTCGCCAGGGCGATCTTTTCCCGCAGTTGCGCACCGCGCAGTTGACCGTAGGCATCCACCAGTTCGGCAATCATGCTCACCTGCAGCTGATACAGATCGGCTTCAAGCGACTGTTGCTCGGCGTTCGCTGATTCCAGGTTGCGCTGGATACGGCCAAACAGGTCGATCTCCCAGGCCATGTCCAGGCCCAGGTCGTAGCGTTCGCTGTTGACCCGGTCGGTGGTCTGGCCGGGAATCTGGCCCTTGCCCAAGTCACTGCTGACACGGCTGGTGACGACCGGCAAGTTGTCGTTACTGATGTCATCGCGGATCGCCCGTGCGGCTTTCCAGCGGGCAAAAGCGACGCGCAAATCACGGTTGCCCTTGAGCGATTGCGTCACCAACTGGTTGAGGGTCGGGTCTTCGAACTGCTGCCACCAGATGCCTTCGAAACGCGAACGGTCAAAGTTCTTCTGGCCGGCGGCGCCATCAGTGGCGGCCGTGATGTTGGCCGCCTCGGTGTTGGGCGTCTGGTAATCCGGACCCACGGCACAGGCACTCAAGGCCAACACCAGCAGGCTCGGCAGGAAGGCTTTCAAACTCATCAGTGCGACTCCAGCTTCAGGGCGACCTTGGCGGCTTTGCGCGCCTGGCCACGCTCGACAAAGTTACGAATCAATACGTAGAACACTGGCGTCAGCAACAGACCGAAGAAGGTCACCCCGAGCATCCCGGAGAACACCGCCACACCCATGGCGTGACGCATTTCGGCACCGGCACCGCTGGAGAACACCAACGGCACAACCCCCATGATGAACGCGAAGGAGGTCATCAGGATCGGCCGCAGACGCAGACGGCAAGCTTCCAGTACCGCGGCCAGCGGGTTGAGGCCCTCCAGCTGTTTGTCCTTGGCGAACTCGACGATCAGGATCGCGTTCTTGCACGCCAGGCCCACCAGTACGATCAGGCCGATCTGGGTGAAGATGTTGTTGTCACCGCCGGAGGCGATCACACCGGTGATGGCCGACAGCAGGGTCATCGGTACGATCAGGATCACCGCCAGTGGCAGGCTCCAGCTTTCGTACTGGGCCGCCAGTACCAGGAACGCCAGCAGGACGCAGAGCGGGAACACGAACAACGCGGTGTTGCCGGACAGGATCTGCTGGTAGGTCAGGTCGGTCCATTCGTAGGTCATGCCGTTCGGCAGTTCTTCCTTGAGCAGTTTCTCGATGGCTTTTTCGGCCTGGCCGGAGCTGTAGCCGGGGGCTGCCGCACCGTTGATTTCAGCGGTGATGAAACCGTTGTAGTGCATCACGCGGTCCGGACCCGAGGTGTCGCTGACCTTGATGAAGGTCGCCAGCGGGATCATTTCGCCTTTGTTGTTACGCACTTTCAATTGGCCGATCTGGTCGGATTCGAGGCGGAACTGCTGTTCGGCCTGAACGTTGACCTGATAGGTGCGCCCGAAGCGGTTGAAGTCGTTGGCATACAGCGAGCCCAGGTAGATCTGCAGGGTGTCGAAGATGTCGCTGACGGCTACGCCGTGGGTCTTGGCCTTTTCCCGGTCGATGGCGGCATCGACCTGCGGTACGTTGACCGTATAGCTGGTGAACAGGCCGGCCAGTTCCGGCACGTTGTGGCTCTTGGCGATGATGTTCATGGTTTCCTTGTACAGCTCGTCGTAACCCAGGTTGCCCCGGTCTTCGATCTGCAGGCGGAAACCACCAATGGTACCCAGGCCTTGCACCGGCGGTGGCGGGAAGATCGCCATGTAGGCTTCCTGGATGTTCGCGTACTGGCCGTTCAAGGCCCCGGCAATCGCACCGGCGGACATGCTCGGGTCTTTACGCTCGTCGAACGGTTTGAGAGTCACGAACACGATGCCGGCGTTCGGGCTGTTGGTGAAACCGTTGATCGACAGGCCAGGGAAGGCCACCGCGCTCTCTACGCCAGGCTGTTTCAGCGCCAGGTCGGACATGCGCTTGATCACGTCTTCGGTACGGTCCAGGCTCGAGGCATCCGGCAGTTGCGCGAAGGCCACCAGGTATTGCTTGTCCTGGCCGGGTACGAAACCGGTCGGGGTGCTGGAGAAACCGAAGAAGGTCAGGACCATCAGGCCGGCGTACAGCAGCAGGGCGATGCCGCTTGAGCGGATCACACGGGCAACGGTGCCGACATAACCATGGCTGGCCTTTTCAAAGAAACGGTTGAACGGACGGAACAGCCAGCCGCCAAACATCTTGTCCAGCACCCTGGAGAAACGGTCTTTCGGTGCGTCATGGCCCTTGAGCAATACCGCCGCCAGCGCCGGCGACAGGGTCAGCGAGTTGAAGGCCGAGATCACCGTGGAAATCGCAATGGTCAGGGCGAACTGCTTGTAGAACTGCCCGGTCAACCCGGAGATGAACGCCGCCGGGACGAACACCGCACACAGCACCAACGCCGTGGCAATGATCGGGCCGGTCACTTCACGCATGGCGCGTTTGGTGGCTTCCACCGGGGTCAATCCGAGCTCGATGTTCCGTTCGACGTTCTCCACCACCACGATGGCGTCGTCGACCACGATACCGATGGCCAGTACCAGGCCGAACAGCGACAGGGCGTTGAGCGAGAAACCGAACAGGTGCATCACGGCAAAGGTACCGATCAGCGAAACCGGCACAGCCACCAGCGGAATGATCGAGGCGCGCCAGGTCTGCAGGAACAGGATCACCACCAGTACCACGAGGATCAGTGCTTCGAAGAGGGTGTGAACCACCGCCTCGATGGAGCCGCGCACGAAGATCGTCGGGTCATAGACGATGCTGAAGTCCATGCCTTCGGGGAAGCTCTTCTTCAGCTCGGCCATTTTCGCACGGACTTCGTTGGAGATCTCGATGGCGTTGGAACCGGGGCGCTGGAAGATCGGGATCGCCACCGCCGGCTGATTGTTCAGCAGCGAACGCAGGGCGTACTGGCTGGAACCCAGCTCGACGCGAGCGATGTCCTTCAGACGGGTGATTTCACCGTTGTCGCCAGAGCGAATGATGATGTTCTCGAACTCTTCCTCACTGACCAGACGGCCCTGCGTGTTGACCGACAGCTGAAAGCTTTGGGCATTCGGGGCAGGGGGAGCGCCCAAGGCACCGGCGGCCACCTGGCGGTTCTGTTCACGAATGGCGGTGACAACGTCAGTGGCGGTCAGGTTGCGCGAAGCGGTCTTGTTCGGGTCGAGCCAGACCCGCAGCGAGTAGTCGCCCATGCCGAACAGTTGCACGTCACCGACACCGCCCAGCCGCGCCAGCTCATCCTTGATGTTGAGGATCGCGTAGTTGGACAGGTAGAGCATGTCGTAGCGTTTGTCCGGCGAGGTCAAGTGCACCACCATCGTCAGGTCGGGCGATGCCTTGTCCACGGTGATACCGATGCGCGTCACTTCCTCGGGAAGTTTCGGCTCGGTCCGGGTCACACGGTTCTGCACCTGCACCTGCGCGTTGTCCAGGTCGGTACCCAGGGCAAAGGTGATGGTCAGGGTGATCTTGCCGTCGGCGGTCGATTGCGAGGACATGTACAGCATGTTCTCGACGCCGGTGATGGCTTGCTCCAGGGGAGCGGCCACGGTTTCACCGATGACTTTCGGGTTGGCCCCCGGGAAGTTGGCGCGCACCACTACGGTCGGCGGCACGACTTCGGGGTATTCGCTGATCGGCAACTGGAACAGCGAGATCGCACCGGCGATCAGGATCAGCAGCGACAGCACCGCTGCGAAGATCGGCCGCGAAATGAAGAATTGGGAAAAATTCATCGTAAAAATCCCTTAACCACGTGGGGTCGTGGCAGCCAGTTTCACAACGGTGCCCGGTGCGACCTTGGCTGGCGCGACTTGGGGCAGGTTGCTGGCTTCCAGCGCTTGGCGTTGTTGTGCGAGTGCCGCAAGGGTTTGTTCGCTGGCCATCGGAATCACCTCAGGGGTGACCGGTGAGCCGGGACGTACCCGTTGCAGGCCCTTGACGATGATGGTGTCGTCCTTGTTCAGGCCACTGCGCACGATGCGCAAGCCTTCGATCTTCGGCCCCAGTTCCACCGCGCGGTAGGCGGTCTTGTTGTCGCCGTCCATCACGATCACGAACTTCTTGCCCAGGTCGGTACCCACCGCTTCATCGTTGATCAGCATAGCGCTGTAGGTGCCGCTGCCCACCAGTTTCAGGCGTGCATACAGGCCCGGGGTGTAGCTGCCATCGCTGTTGTCGAACACGGCGCGGCCACGGATGGTGCCGGTCTTGGGGTTGACCTGGTTGTCGACGAAGTTCATCACGCCCTGGTGCGGGTTACCGTCCTCGTTGGACAGGCCCATATACACCGGGGTGGTGGCGCCGCGTTTGCCCTGGCGAGCGAGCTCGGTGTACTTGAGGAACACACGCTCGTCCGCGTCGAAGTAGGCGTAGACCTTGTCGGTGGAGACCACGCTGGTCAGCGGCGTGGTGTCGGCGGTCACCAGGTTGCCGGCGGTGATTTCCGCACGGCTGACACGGCCGCTGATTGGTGCGGTGACGCGGGTGAAACTCAGGTTGAGCTTGGCCAGGTCGAGCTGTGCCTGAAGCGCACCGACGGCGGCGCGGGCTTCCTGGGCGGCGCTGGTGCGCGAATCGGCCAGCTCGGCGGAAATGGCGTTGCTGGTGCGCAGGCGTTCACCGCGCTGGGCCTCGTTTTCGCTGCGGGTGGCATTGGCGCGCGATTGTGCAACCAGGGCTTCGAGGCGGCGGACCTCAGCCTGGAACGGACGCGGGTCGATCTGGAACAGCAGGTCGCCTTTCTTGACCAGGGCGCCTTCAGTGAACGCCACTTCATCGATCTGGCCGGAGACCCGTGGACGAATCTCGACCGTTTCCGGCGCTTCCAGGCGCCCGGTGAATTCGTCCCACTCGTTGACCGGTTGTTCCAGCACCTTGGCCACGCTGACTTTGGCAGCGGGCAGGGTGGCGGCGGTTTCCGGGGCCTTGCCGCAAGCGCTGATCACCACTACGGCCAACAAAGCCAACGGGAAGCGCAAATGTTTGAATGACTGTTCCATGGATGCATCCGCCAATGTGTTGAGATTGGCGAATGATGCGCGGCGGGTTGGTATCTCACGAATCGAATGGGGCGAAGGTAACTATCATTCGGAATGATATAAGGCCCAAGCCAGCCCTCTAGACTGCGCCTTGCGTCTGGTCGCCATCAAGTGGATTGATGACAATTGTGTGTTGCATTGGATGCAATAGTTCGACTCGAAACCGAGTGACTCCTTGATGTCATGAAGGATTCTGACGATCACCTCGTCGTTTGCTACACGGCAGAGCATGGCCTAGCGCAACGGGCGAAAGACAATGGGGTCGATGTAAGCCGATTGCAGGTCCCGCTCCGGGATCTCCCAGATGATTTGCTTTGGCGGCGTTTCTTTGAAGGCCGGGTTGTTGAGGTAGCTGTTTGCAGCGCCAGAGAACGCTCCGCCGTCTTTGGCGAAGTTACCCACGGGGGCGCCCAGTGCCTGCTGCAGAAACCCTGCGAAGTTGGAGTTGCGCGAGAATGAAGTGCCGATGAGCGCGGTGTTGGGGAGGTCGGCATCGCCAAAGAGGTCTGCCTCAGTGTCAGGGTTGGCGGCTGACGCAACGGGAAGTTCGTGGGTGCTGGTTTGGGCGACCATTTCGGGGGCGGGCTGCCATTTGAGCGGCAGCCCGTCGATGCCCGCCAGATGGACCAGATCGCCAGGTCGCAGCGCGAGCGGGGCATGACTTTCGTTGAACGATCTGCGTGGCGTTGCGCTGATGCCCAGGGTCTTCAGGCGCTGTGTGATGGCATTGGCCGCCGCCTTCGCGCCGGATTCGCTCCAGTGCGTATCGGTGCGCAACCAGGCGCTGGCCCCCAGTGGCGTCAGCGCAGCGGTGAGGTCCAGATTCGACACGCCCCCCACGTCCAGCTTCGAGGTCCAGGCCTGGATGCGCCCTTCGTGCGCGGCTGGGCGCTGCAGTGCGCAACGCTGCTCGGAAGCGATGCGGCTCTTGTCTGGAACGATGACCACCAGCAGGCTGATGTCTCGTTGGGAGAGCTGCTGCTTCAGATCAATCACTGCCCGGACTTTGGCATCGGCATTGCGCTGTGCTTGATGATTGACCTTGAGCTCATCAGCCAAAAACAACCAGCCAGGACAACCTGAGCGAACCCTCGGCCCGGTGTCACTCAGGAGCAGCCAACTGACACCGCGCTCCAGCTCGGCGAAGGTCGTGGGCAGTTGAGCGTTCGACAGTTCCTTGGCAATCCGGTGAGTGATATCGCCGTCAAAAAGCTGCGGGGTCAACACTTTATCGGGTAACAGCGAGAACTGCCCTGAAACGATCAGGCGGCCAGTGGACAGCAGGCCGACGCCCAGGAATATCAGTAGCGCCACGCCTGCCAACCGACTGCTGCGTGTCGCCAGATCATCTGGTTGAGTGGAGGGCGGGGTGTGCTTTGGGGTCGTCATCAGAATTGAAAGTACAGGAAGGGTACGGTTTCGCGACTGGCGATCAGTGCGAACGACAGCATGAAACCGGCGATGGGCCAAAGGGCGGCGGCGTAAAACGCAATACCGCCCAGTTGTTTCTCACAGTAAGGGCGCATTAGCGGTGCGACGACACCGAACACACCCAGCAAACCCGCAAGGCCGTGTACCGGGCGCAGGGTTGCGGACAGTTCGTCACCGAGGGCGATGCCCTGCAGGCCGAACTGTCCGGCATACAGGTTCAGCGCGCTATGAAAGTCGGGGGCGCGGAACAGTGTCCAGGCCAGGCAGACGAACAACAATGTCAGTCCATGGGACAGCACCGGCGGTACAGAGGGCAGGGTGGAACGGCTCCAGGCACGATCAACGCATAACGCGAGGCCATGGGCGCAGCCCCACAGTAGAAAATTCCAGCTGTCGCCACCGTGCCATAGGCCGGCAATGGCCATGGTCAGGAACAGGTTGCGGTAGGTTTTCCAGGTGCCGTTGCGATTGCCGCCCAGCGAAATGTACAGATAGTCGCGTAACCAGCTGGACAGCGACAGATGCCAGCGGCGCCAGAAGTCCTGGATGCTGTTGGCCAGATACGGACGGTCGAAGTTCTCGGGAAAGTGAAAACCCAGCATCAGGCCCAGACCAATGGCCATGGCACTGTAGCCGGCGAAGTCGAAGAACAGTTGCAGGGAATAGGCAAGGCAGCCGATCCACGCGTCAGAGAAACTGGGGTTCTGCACACTGAACGCCACATCGACCACCGGCGACAGGGTGTCGGCCACCAGGACCTTCATGCTCATCCCGACCATGAACCGGCGTGCGCCCAGCGAGAAATTCTGCAGGTTGAAGTAACGTTGATTCAGCTCACGCCGAACCCAGTCATAGCGAATGATGGGACCGGCGACCGAATGGCCGAACATCGAAATATAGGTGGCGTAATTAATGAAGCTGCGTTCGACCGGCACGGTGCGGCGGTGTACATCCACCAGGTAGGAAATCGCCTGCAATACGATAAACGATAGCCCGGCCGGCATGATGACCCGCTGCCAGTCCAGCGACATGGCGCCAGACCAGGTAAGGATATCGATCAACGTACCGGCGACGATGTTGGCGTACTTGTACCAGCACAGCACCGTGGTGTTGAGCACGATCAATGTCACGAGTAGCCGCACGCGGCCCTGGTCTTTTTCCCGCAAGGCGTCAATCAGCAAGCCGCCGGCCCACGCCGTGATCGTCAGCACGACATGCACCGCGAGGAACCGTGGGCTCAACCAGCCATAGAACAGCCAGCTGCCGGTCAGTAACGTGACGTTGCGCCACGCCGCTGGGCACACTGCATAGGCGCACAGGAACAGCGGCAGGAACAACGTCAGAAACTCGAGAGAGGCAAAAACCATGGTGGTGGCGCGATCCGGATCAGTGGGCCAGGACGTCAGTCGCCAGCAGCAGGTACGGGCCATTTGCGCCCGGCAGCAGCACAACGCTGTAGCGCTCGCCGGCCTTGAGCTGGCCCAGGTCAAGCGGGGCACCGACGTTGGTTTGGGCGCAGACCAATTGAACCGACAGGCTGACCGGGTTGATCGCTCGGCGTTGTACGCTGCCGTCGGCCACTTCCTTGAACAGGTCGGCGTTTTTTCCCGCAGCGCGCAAACCGGCCTGGGTGCATGCTGGATCGGCGCTGAAAAACGCCAGCGAGGCTCTCAGGCTATTGAAGTCGTCGGGTTGCTCACGGATGACGACCTGGCGGATACCTTGAGCGCTGTCCGGCAGTGCGATCACGCTGGCGAATTCGCCTGCCGCCACCTGGATGTCCAGCGGCTGGCTTTTACCGTTGAGTTCCAGGGTGCCCTTGATCGGCTGGTTGGCGGGCACGGGCAGGTAGTCGGACACGGCATTCGAACCCTCGAGCCTGAGGCTGGCCCGCGAGCCTTCGGCCAGCAGCTGCAGGGGGCGGTCGGCGGCGTTGATAAAGCGCAGGAAGGCCGAGTCCTGATCCGGGCCCGTCGGGTACAGGGCAATGTCGGCGGCCTGGGCGTGCAGGCTCAGCATCAAGGGCGCGAACAGCGCCCAGCCACATGCGGATCGGCTCATTTGCCGGCTCCTGTGCTGCTGACCGTATCGGCGGGCAGTTTGGCCAACGCACCACCAATCGCATTGCCCCAGGATTGATAACCGGCGACGGTGAAGTGCTGCCCATCGGTGGTGATCCACTGCCCGGGTTTGGAGAACGCCAGCGAATCGATGTAGGTACAAGGCGCCACGTTCGCGGCCAAAAACTGCGACATCAATTGGGTGCGGGCATCATTTTTCTGGTACATGCCACCGGCTTTACCCCAGGCCGGGCCTACCCAGGCGCAACGGGTCCCGGTGGCCGCGATGGCCTTGGCAAGGCCAGTGACGCTTTGCCATGCCCAAGCCTTTGGAAACACTGGCTTGTCATAGGACGCCATGGTATCGCCGATGACCAGCACCACCAGGTCGGGCTTGTCTGCGGCGATCAGGTCCTGGATCGGTGTGGTGGTTGCCTCGCGCCCCTTGATCACGATCTTGTCGTTGCCTTTGCGCTCGGCGCCGCAGTCGACTTTTTTACTGATCAGCCAGTCGCCGGCGCTGGCGCCGCAGGCACCGATGGAGTGGACCTGGGCGCCTTGGCGCGTCAGGTTGTCGTGCAGCGGCTCCAGCAAATGGTCCGCGAGGCTCATGTGGCTCTCCCCAAGAACAAGAAGAGTCAGGCCGGCAAGGGCAGAAGTGGGCATCGAAAGCTCCAGAATGATCAGTTGGAATAAGGCGAGGTGTACGGGCTGACCGGCAGGCTCATGGGGCCGCTGATCTCCTCGTACTGGTAGCGCAAAGACAGGGCAGCGCTGAGTTGTTGGTAGTCGTGGGCGTTGTCCAGGCCCAGATTGGCGCCCAGCAGGAAGTTCGACGCGAACTTGTATTCAGCCGCCGCGGCGACGCTGTAGCCGATCCCGGTTTTGTTTTGCCCTTCGTAGCGCAAACCCGAGGCCGCCTGCAGGGCTTTGTCGTTCGGGAAATAGTCGACGCTGTCCTGCTCGAAATGCTGCACGCCGACCGAGCCCTTGACCTGATACGTCAAGCGCCCGGTGCGTTGTGCCCAGGTCACCGGTACGCCCAGGGCGAAGAACGTCTGCGGGCTGAAATAGCCGCCGTGGCCGTAGGTGAAAAAGTCCTGGTTGTTGGCGTAGCGGATGCCGGTCATGCTCAGGCCGACGGTCAGCTTGCTGTCCGTTGCATTTTGCAGGTACCAGTACACACCGCTGCCCAGCTCACTGCGGTTGTTGGACTCGACATGGTTGCCCAATAGCTGGTGCCAGGAGGCGTAGCCATAGGCGCCGACTTCGTTGTCGTCAAAGCTCAACTGGCCACGTCCGCCGTTGGCGGTCACACCCCCCCAGGACTGCCCGCTGCGTTTGTCCGTGGTGCCGGCAAACGAGGTGACGCTGTCCGTCACCGGGCGTCGGGAAACGCTCACGCCGTAGCGGACATTGGAGGTGTCGCTCACGGGGCGATCAATGCTGATGCCGCCCGTCGCGGTGGAGTACTTGAAGCCGAGCGGGGTGGTGCCAAGATCGGCTTTGAGCCCGTCAGCAGGCCGTTGGATGGCGACGGAAAGGCCAACACCTTCGGCTTTTTGCGAACCGGCATTGCCGCTCTGCGCACCATTACCGAAACGCGACAGCGCTTCGCTGCTGACGCTGCCGGCGTTCAGCGAGACGGGCGTCACGCGCAGCGCGATGCGGCTTTCATCCAACGGAATATTGATTTCCAGCGGTGTTTCAATATCGGTCAGTTTGCTCAACCCCGACTCACTGTTGTTGCTGCGAATGCTCACGCCCTGGGTGACGTAGGCGCTGCGCTCTTGAAGGATTTTATTCAGCGCCACTTGCGCGGGGCTGATGTCCTCGCTCACCAGTGCTGCACGCGGCTGTTGCGACTCGAATGGATTGCTCGCTTGCTGCGGTTTTGGCGAAGCGCCGATGACAAAAGAGGTGTGGGACGTCATGCGGCCTGGCATCTCTTGTACCGGTGGCGGAATGGCTGCCAGCAAGGTGTCGCGACTGACTTCGTTACGTGAACCCGACACCCCGGCAAAAGGGTTGGGCGCTACTGTCGAACCTGCCAGTTGGGCGCCCTGGCTTCTGCGTTTCTCGCTCTGTTCAATGGCCACGGCCTTGCGCAGCAGATCGGCCGCTGTGCCGGTCTTGCCCATGTTCTGGTAGAGGCGGGCAGCCTCTGTCAGCGTTTGAGGATTGCCGGATTCGGTCTTGAGCAGCTGTTGCAATGCCTGTTCGGCAAAGGCCGCGTCATGTGCCAACACCGCCGCGTCGGCGGCACCCAACAGCAGTTGCGGGTCGTTTGGCTGACGTTGTAACAGCGGTTTGTAGAGCTCGAGGGCTTTTGCCGTGTCGCGGTTGGCCGAGTACATCCGCGCCAGGGCCGCGACGGCAGCACTCTCACCGGGACGTTGCGCCAGTGCGGGCGCCAGCGTGTCATAGGCGTTGGCCAGATCGCCTCGCTCACGCAACTGATCAGCCTGGCGGATGCGATAGAGATAGAGCAGGTCGTCGAAACGCTTGCGAGCCGGCGCGTTCAAGGGCCTGTTCTGAAGGTCGCGCAGAATCTCGTTGACCTGTGCGTCTTCTCCGGATTTAAGCAACACAGCGGCGTATTGCAGGATGAAGTCCGCCGAGGGCGCAGCGGTGTTTTGCAACTGGCCGCGCATGAGGGCCAGCGCACGGGTCGGTTCGCCGATGTCGACATAGACCGAGGCCAGGCTCGCCGTGCGGTCTGGACTGTTGTTGGTCATCGGCTGAATGCGTTCGAGCAAGGTCAGGGCTTCCTGGCGCTGTCCGCGCTTGCCCAATTCGATCACCTGGCTGAGTTGCAGGTTGAAGCTGACGTCGGCGGCCAGCGCTTCCATGTCCGGGGTGCGCTGGTCGGGGCGCAAGCGTCCTAACGTTGTCTGGGCGGCTTTCCACTCACCCATCTGCACCGACAACAAAGCGCTGACGTAAAGCGCATCGGCATTGTTGGGGTGGGCCTGGAGCATGGCGTTGATCAGGTCCCGCGCCTTTTGCGGTTCGCCCATCGCCAGGTTCAGGCGGGCCAGGGCGAAACGCGTCCAGATGTTGTCCGGTTCGTAGCGCAGCGCGTCTTGCAAGGCGCTGCGCGCAGCGGGCAGGTCGTTGCGTTGTTCGGCGAGGGCGGCCAGTTGCGTCGCGCGCAAGGCTTGCAGGCGTGCGGACTGGCCGAACCTGGTCTGTCCGGTGGCTGGCAGGCTGTTGATCAGTTGCAGGGCTTCATCGTTCTTGCCGCTCTTGAGCAGCACATTGACCAGCCCTTCCAGTGCTTGAGGGTCGTCGCGGCGCAGGTTCAACGTTTGGCGATAGTTACGCTGAGCATCATCGAACTGGCCCGCACCGGCCTGAATGTCTGCCAGGGCGAGGCGGGCGTCCGCCCCGTTTGGATTGAGCTGCAGCGCCTGGTTTACCAAGACCTGTGCCTGGCCTGCCTGGCCTTTGGCCTGGACGTCGCGGGCCTGTTGCAATGCCGACCAGTAGCGCACTTCGTTCAGCGCGGCTTGCCAATGGCTGCCATCGCGTTGTCGCGTGGCCTGACCCAGGAGCTTTTCCGCTTCGGCCAGTCGGTGTTGTTGCTGGCGGATAACCCCAAGGCCACCCAGCGCGTCAGCATCATCGGGCCGGGTGTTCAAACGCGCTTGAAACGCCTGTTCGGCGGTGACCTGATCACCTTCCTTGAGCGCCTTCAGGCCGCGCGCGACGTCGGCGGGCGGTTGCCATTCCTTGCCGGCCGTCGTTGCTGCCTGTTGCTTGCCCTTGTTCATCTGCGCCCGGATTTCGCCATCATCCGGATGCGTCTTGAGGTACGTCTCGAACAAGGGCACTTGTGCGAGATTGGGTGGGCCGATCCAGGTCAGCGCCAGGCGCCAGCTTTCATCGGCATCACCGGCAATGTCGGTACGCTGGGTCAGCGCGGCCAACGCGCGGATGCCCTCGGCACGGCTGTCTTCACGGCGGATCAGATGCTTGGCGTAAAACAGCGCGACGATCGAATCGTTGGGCATTTCACGTTGCAGCCGCTCAAAGCCGCTGCGTGCTTCAGCCCAGTCAGCCTGATTGAAGGCGAGGTTGTTGTAATACTCGCGGCCAATCGTACCTTGAGGTGGACGGCCATCGAACAGCGAACGAAACACCGTGGTCGCCTTGTCGCGCTCACCGGCATCGACCAGGCGCCGAGCCTCCTCCAGATGCTGCTGGTTCTGCGGCTGGGCCAGGGCGATGTCCTGTGCCAATTGCAGTGCCTGCCGAGGCGCAGGCTGGATGGCCTGCAAGCGGGTGAGATTTTGCTGCGCCTGTTGTGAGTTGCCCTGTTGCACGCCAATCAGGCCCAGGCCATACAGTGCGTCAACCTGGACCGGGTCCAGCAGCAGGACTTTTTGCCAGACCTCCGCAGCGCGTTGAGGGTTCTTGCGCGACTGCCAGTACTGGCCTTGTTCGACGAGCAATGTCTGTGGCGTCGGACTTTGAGCGTGGGCAGCAGCCGTCCATGCGCTCATGACGGCGATGGCTAGCGTGCGGTGGTGCGCGTGCATGCGGTCTCCCAGGAGAGTTTCAGCGTTCCGTCTTCCCGGAATCGATAATGGTTATCTGCCCAGCCGAGCGCGAAAAGGCTGAGCATGAAGTTGTAGTAACGCGGCGGACCTGCGTCGGCATCAGGTCTGGCCAGCGCCTCGCGCAAGGCGAGTTCCGCGCGGTGCCGTTGCTGATCGGCCAACCGGGGGTGGCCCTTGGCCTGGAGGTACGGAATCAGCGCAGCCCGGAATCCGAAAGGGCTCTGACCCTGAACACTGCCGTGCAGAACCTGAACCGTTTCCGGGGGGGAACCTGTCGCGACAGTGCTGCGGGCCATGCCGTCCAGCCGTTTGAGCAGGAGCGCTGCCAGCGGTTCGGAGGTATCACTCATGCCCAGCCAGAGGTACACGCGAATGGCATCGTAGCTGCCCGTGTCGCCGTTGATCGGGTCGCTGACGAAGACGCCCGATTGCGCTGAAGTGCCTTGATAACCGACCCAGTCAGCGACAAAACCGTGGTGGCTTGATTGGGCAATCATCGTCGCGGTGTTGTTGGCAATCGCTTGCCAAGGCCCGGCGGGGGCTTCCTTGGCCAGCCGCCGTAACAGTGGCAGCGGCAGGTAGCTGGGGTTCAGGCGCCACAGAGCGTCCGGCTGGACGAAACCTTGTGGTCCGGGCAATACCATCGGGCCCAGTCCGGGCAGCTTGACGACCAATTGCGCTTCGATCGTCGCCATCAGGTGCAGGGCGTCCTGGTGATAGTCCGGCCGATGCCACAGGCGTGCGGCTTCGAGCAGGGCGTAGGCGATCCACAGGTCGGCGTCGGCGGCCGAATTGGCGTCTTGCAGGCGCCACTGACCGTCCTTGCCTTGCCCCCATAACCAGCCCGGCAGGCGTGTGGCGGTGGCGGAGCCTGCGAGGTTGGCTGATGTCCAGCGCCAGAGTTTGTCAAAGCGTGGCTGATCGTCGCCGATCAGTGCGAAGAGCATGCCGTAGGCCTGCCCTTCAGAGGTGCTGTGATTGTTCTCGAGGCTCGATTCCAGAACCCGGCCATCGGCCTGGACGAAGCGCGTTGCATAGGTTTGCCACAGTGGCCAGGCCGGCGGCTCGCAGGATTGTGCGGCCGCTATCGCCGGCGCCAGCAGGGCGAGCGCAAGCACAGCGCTCGACCTGCGCGCGTTACCGCGCAGGCACTGGCGAAGTGAAACACCCCGGCTGCTCATGGACGTCACAGGCATGCGCGGTTCATTGGCCAAGACGACGTTTAGCCCGTAAGCGCAGGGTCAGATAGGCCATTGAAGCAAGCAGCAGGACCCCGAGGAGAGTGAACAGCATGAACGCTATTACGTTTTGCGAGAGGTACCACTGCAGATAGCGCAATGGGCCCAGGCTCCCGACGTAGTAATCCTGCTCGGCGACCAGCGATTCGACATGCTTGCCCCTGACCACCACCAGACTGCCCTGCAACTCGTGGGCGTTTTCTTCGTTGCGCAGCAGGGCGTTGGTCACATCGGCCAAGCCGTTAGGCCTTGCGCTGGCGATAAACACCACGCTGCGCCCACTCTTGAGTGGCGATTCGAATCCGGTCAGATAAGCACTGCCATCGTCAGCGGTAAACCTGAAGCTGCTGCGCGCTTCGCGCAGATTGACTTTCGTATCCGGGCTGACCCAGTTGCGCAGACGCAAGGGCAGGTCAGACAGTTCAAAGTACTGCGCGGCATCCTCGTCCTTGGCCGGCAGGTGGCTTTGCCATTGCTCCAGCAACGGCTGATTGTTGCCCGAAGCAAGCACCAGCAAATCCCGGTCGCGTTGCTCGGCCACCTGGTCGGCGTGGACCACCTTCACGCCGGTGGCCGGATAACCGGTGGAGTCGCCGAAGCGGCCCAGCAGGGTCAGATAGGCGCTCAGTTCGGCCGGGCCTGGCTCGTTGGGCAGGATCACCGATGTTTCGGAAAGGTCGGCCATGCGGGTGAACGGGAAGCCACTGTCCTTGAACACCCCGAGGTTGGGCATGGCCATGAAATGTTCGTATTGGCTGAGGTCCAGGGTCGAATCCGGGTCGATCACACCGCGCATGTTGTCGATGATGATGTCGCGGCATTCGCCCTGTTTGATGTAGTCATACATGAAACGAAATTGCAGGCGCGATTGCAGCGCGACTGAATTGAGCGGCAACAGCATGCGCGATGTGCGGGCCAGACTGTCGTCGGCTTTGAGCATCGACAGCAGGCTGTCGCTGTTGCCGAGCTTCTCGATCGAAGGCAGGTCGATCGACTTGATAAAGGTATCGTTGAAACTGATCAGCAACGAGGAATTGGTGGAGACCGGTTGCGGCGTATAGCGGTATTTGAGGTCTAGTTGCGCGCCGGGCTCACGCCAGTTGAACAGGTCGGGTGGCAAGCGCAGCGCAACCGTCATTTGTCCCGGGTTATAACCCGACACATTGAGTTCAGCGGGCTTTGCCAGTTCACCCAGACGAACCGGGCGATCGGAGGGCAGCCAGTTAGGCGCGTCGTACGGTCGGCGCGGCTTGAGCGAGTCGATCCGGTCGATCACCACGCTCTGCCCGGAAAGGGCCGAGCCACCGAGGGCCAGCGCGGTCGCGGCGACCTTGAGATCGGCGCCATCGCGCCCGGAGACGATCAACAGTTTGCCCTGAGCATCATTCGGGTTACTCATGAGGGTCAATGTCGGCCCCGTGGCCTCTTTGATCGGTAAGCCACTCAGGGTCGTTGATTCGCTGCCGCTGACAAACACCACGGCGTTGCCTTTGGCCGGCAGGCTGGTGAGGCTGGCGGGGAAGGTTGCGCCG
This sequence comes from Pseudomonas sp. AP3_22 TE3818, assembly GCF_053628995.1. NCBI lineage: Bacteria > Pseudomonadati > Pseudomonadota > Gammaproteobacteria > Pseudomonadales > Pseudomonadaceae > Pseudomonas > Pseudomonas sp. AP3_22 TE3818. Next base: position 3,280,113 of record NZ_JBRJHL010000001.1, read on the forward strand.
CGGTAGCTGGCCAAGGCGCCAAACCAGGACGACAGAATGCCGGCGGCCTCAAGCTCAGGGCCGCCCGGGCGCCCGGCGAACACGAATGGCAGCTTCAGGGGCGAGGCGTCTCGACGATCGAACAGGGGACGCGGCAGCGCGGACAGGTCGTTGGGCTGTTGAATCGAGGACACCTGGAGGTTCAGCTGGCTCTCGTTGCCGATCCTGGCCCAAAGGCTTGAGTGCAACGGATCTTCACATTGCATCGTGTAGTGACCGATGAACTGCAGGCTGAGCCGGTTGAACTCGGTAATGGTCTGCGGTGGAATCTGCACGGTCCGGGTCTGCAGTTTGCCGGCCTCTTCCTTCGGGAGGGGCAGGCTGGCGGCCACTTGATCGTTGATCAGCACGTTGATTTGCGAAAGATCGGACAGCAGCGCCGGTGAGTAGCTGTACTGCAGTGTGACCTGCGCAGCCGTGACGACTTCATCGGCGCGCACATCGAAATTCACACTGTCGGTCGCCTCCACGCCTTTAAGGGTCATCGAATAGCTTTTACCCAGCTCCTTGAGGCTGCGGGTATAACTGTTGCCCGGGGCATCGGTCCCGGGCAACGACGCGGCCGGCATCACCGCCGGCTCTGTGGCGCTGATTTGGGCGGCAGCACTCAACGCCCAACTGCTCCAGCCCGCTAGCGAACAGGCGATCAGCATGAGTGAGTGACGAGGAAGAAAGGTCCGGCGAGTGGAAGGGTTCAAGATCGTTGCGTGTCCACGGTGGAGTCTATAGGTGATGGCGCGTCCGGGCGTTTGCGCAACAGCGCCTGGCTGTCCTTTAGCGTTGCAACGAACAAGCGCAGGATGGCGCGTAAGCCAATGCCGCTGACCTCGCGCAACGCCGACATGGGTGCATCGAGGCGGCCGTTCCCCCAGGTGTTGGCCCAGGTGTCGGCCCGTGAAAAGGTCAGTCGCACCAGTTCACTTTGCTGGCGCAGGGTCAAACCCTCGAATTGCACACCCGCCACGTTGTCGTTGCTGAAGATCGTTTTTGCGGGAAAGAGGCTTGAGGGAGGTGTGCGCAGAATGCAGAGCCGCAGCGTCTCATTGACGCTGAGCTGAACCTGCGGTGGCAGTGCCAGACCCACGCCGTTTTGTGAGAAGTCCCGGGTGATGCAATCAAACGAGGTGCCGTCTTCGCGATAGACCCGCACAGGCAGATCCGCCGGCACTCTGGGTTCGTTGCGTACCTGAGAGGATTCAGTGGCCACCGCCACGGCGGTGCTGACAATGATGATGTTGTACAGGGTCCAGGCCAGGTTGATCAGCAGGGTAGTGGCCTGGGCCGAATCACTCCCGATCAGTTTTACCACGCCCATCACCAGGCCGATCATGTTCAAGGTCAGCAGGACGATGTAAGGCCGCGCGAGCTTCCAGTTGAAATAGTCATCCTCGATGGTGCCGCCCTTGTCGGTCACGTTGAACTTACCCAGCGAAGGGTTGATCAGGGCCAACAGTACCGGTCGCATGATGTACCAGGCCAACACCGACTCATACACTTCGTTCCAGAAGGAATGGCGGAAGCGCCCCTGGATCGCGGAGTTGGTCAGGCTGGAATGGAAAATATGCGGCAGCACATAAACCGTGACCATCAGCGCCGACGCATGGAAAATCTGCGCGTCAAAAAACAGGTAGGCCAAGGGTGCGGTCAAGAACACCAGGCGAGGCAGGCTGTAGAAAAAGTGCATCATGGCGTTGAGGTAGCAGATGCGCTGCCCCAGGTTCAGTCCTTTGCCAAACAACGGATTGTCGGTCCGAAAAATCTGCGCCATGCCCCGTGCCCAGCGTATGCGCTGGCTGATGTGCCGGGAAAGGCTTTCGGTCGCCAGTCCCGCCGCTTGTGGAATGGCGAGGTAAGCCGTATTGAAACCACGGCGGTTGAGCTTGAGTGCCGTGTGCGCATCTTCCGTCACGGTTTCGGTGGCGATGCCTCCGACTTCCAGCAAGTGAGTGCGCCGGATGACCGCGCAGGACCCGCAGAAGAATGCCGCGTTCCACAGGTCATTGCCGTCCTGCACCAGACCGTAGAACAACTCACCTTCATTGGGCACCGAGCGAAAGGTCTCGAGGTTTTTTTCGAACGGATCGGGCGAATAGAAGAAGTGCGGCGTTTGCAGCAACGCCAGGTTCGGGTCCTTGAAAAACCAGCCCATCGTGATCTGCAGGAAGGAGCGGGTAGGCACGTGGTCGGCGTCGAATATGGCAATGAACTCGCCATCGGTGACTTTGAGTGCCTCGTTGAGGTTGCCGGCCTTGGCATGTTGATTGTTGTCGCGAGTGATGTAGTTGACACCAATCTGCTGACAGAAAACCTTGAACTCCTCCCGGCGTCCGTCATCGAGCACGTGCACCCGCAGTTTGCCCTCGGGCCAGTCGATGGCCTGAGCGGCGAGCACCACCAGTTTGACGATACCCAATGCTTCGTTATAGGTGGGAATGAAGACATCTATGGTCGGCCACTCAGCGGGTGGCTGTTGCAGAAACTGCGGTTTGCGGTGCAGCGGCCAGGCGGTTTGTACATAGCCGAAGACCAGGATGAGCAAGGCATACAGTTCGGCCAGCACCAGCCCGTAGCCAAATACGGCATCCTGCCAGTTGTCGAAGCCCAGGGTGTCGGACAGGCGCCAGTACATATAACGCAACGAAGCGATCAGCGAGAGGGTGATCAGGGTCAGGATCGCCAGTCGCCCGGCTTGCTTGCGAATGATCAGGCTGGCGGCAAAACAGACAGCGGCAAACACGGCCTGGGAATACAGATTCTGCGGCGCAGTGAGGATACCCAGCACCAATAATGCTGCGATCAGCCCGCCCGAGATCTTCAGGCCCTGGCGCCAAATCAGGGGCCATCGACTGACGCGAGCCTGGAAAGTATCCAGTAGCCCCTGCAACCACCAAGTCTTTGCAGGCAGCTGATTCAGCTGGACGGTCATGGCGTGTCCTGCTGGCTGGAATTCTCCGAAAAAAGCAGGGAATGGACCGCGCCTGACAGCGAAAGAATGTCCTGACAGCCAATGCTCTCAGGTGCGTATTGCAGTAAGTCCCGACCATGGGCCAGCGACTCGTTGAACTGGTGATCGAGGCGAATCGTCCCAATCAGGTTGGCGCCGAGCCGCCGTAGAAACAGCACGCCCATGTCCCTGCTGAACGAACGCGAGTCATCCCGTTGGTTGAGCACATACCGTTGCCGCTGCGCGCGTCGTCGGCTGGTTTCCAGCCACTGGGTCATGCTGTCCAGCGCCAGGTAGGAGGCCGCGTCGGCCACCGTCATCACCAGCACCAGATCGGCGGCGTCGAGTGCCTGTTGCGAATAGACGGTCTCACCCGAAGGAGTGTCCAGGATCACGGTATCGTTTTCGCTGAGGTTCATTGACGCAAGGTGCTGATTCAACCAGTCAGAATCTTCAAGCATCATCTGCTTGAGCAATCGGCGATCGTTCACCTCGCCAGTGCCGAAGGGCAGGCATTCGCTATCGCTAAAGCCTGGCAGGCGATGAGCGCCCCAGTCTGCGTCCTGTTCCTTGAGCTGAATCAACCCGGGAGCCTGGCGGGTGATACCCAAGTGGCTGGACAGCGCGTTCTGAGGGTCCAGATCAATCGCGATGGTTCGCCCGCCGGGGCGCCGAAGTGTTTTCGCGAGACCCGCAACGAGGGTGCTTCTACCCACGCCACCATTCGCCGAAACGATAGCAATGACCTTCGCCTTGGTCCGCTTGCGAGTCGTTTCTGACAGAGCGTCTCGACGAACCTGGCTGAGTTCACGCAACAGGTCGCTCAATCGCTGACGGTCACCCGTAGCAGAACTCGCAGGTGGCTCGGTCGGGGAAGGGGATTTGGGCGAAGGTAGCGAGAGGACATCATTCTTCACCGGCTCGACCGGCACGCCAATCAATAAGGAAGGCTGTGGCTCGTCCAGCAGAAACACAGGGGGTGTCGGGGAAGACAATGCCGCCGACGACTCTGGCTCAGCCACCGCTGGTGTAACCGGGTCGTCTTTGAAATCTTTATAATTCGGTTGTATTTCCTGGTAACTCTCCGCGTTGGCGCCAAAACGTGTAAAGAGTTTCGTAATATCGTCTACATATTTCATGCGTTGTACCAGGAATGAAATAACTCAGAAACTCAGAACTCAGAAACTCAGCATTCCATTAACTTGACAAAGTTGATGCGTCGTCTTGGTGTTGGCAGAGTGCCGGCAATTTAGGGGGTCAGCGTCTGGGTGTCAACGATTGTTATAAAAAGTCATTGATACTTGTTTGTGCTCGCCAGAGCGTTATTAAGGCACTGTGTTATCCGTGGAAAGTGTGAATGTTAGAGTGCGCCCATTAGTTACTCTACTTGCAGATTCCACGCGCACTTGGACACTCATTCCACAAACACCGGGACGGAGATTCTTCGCTGATAACCCCCCCGCGCTCAGGCAATAGCTCCCTTTACACAGCTCTGGCGTGTAGAAAGTGAGTATCGAGAATCGGATCCTGCATTCTCCGCTTTTGTTCGCTGGGTTATTTGCTGTTTTGGAAATGAAGGCGATTAGGAACAAGACAACTCGGGAGAAGAAACGCCCTCATGGTTTTCCTTTTCTATATTGAAAAAGTTTATCCAGACGCTGGGCCGCACCTGGTCGATCTATTTTTATCCGGCCTTTACACGCAATGGGTATAGATAAAAGAAACACCCACCCTTTTTCCTTGCCCCCCCCTGATAGCACGTTTATGAAGGTTCCGAAGTATGGTAGCGCCTGAGTCGGCAAGGGCACGCTATGTTTCGTCTTACTTAACCTGGCAGGTCCGGGCCTGCCAGGTCCGCTCGACAACCTTATTCAAAGACTGTCCGGATCCCCAAAGAACATCTGAATCCGCGACCGCAACCAACGCTCCCCCGGATCATTATCCTGCGACCCGCGCCACGCCATGTGCAGTTCAAAGCTGCGCACCGGCAACGGCGGATCTTCCGCGCGCACCCCGCCCGCGGCCGTCAGCGCATCGGCCGTGTAGTCCGGCACGGTTGCGACGATGTCCGTGCCGGCCAGCAAGGTGCTCAAGCCATTGAACTGCGGCACCGCGAGCACCACATGACGTTTGCGCCCGAGCTTTTCCAGTTCTTCATCTATGAAGCCGCTGAGGTCGCCGGCGAACGACACCAGTGCATGGGGGCGGGCGCAGTAATCATCCAGGCTCAATGGCCCCGGCACGGTGTCGGCGCGCAACAGCTTGGGCTGGCTGCGGCGCAGTACCTTGCGCTTGGCGTTGGCCGGCAGGTCGGTGGTATAGCTGACGCCGATGGAGATCTCGCCGGAGGCCAGCAACCCCGGCATCAGGATGTAGTTGACCCGACGCACCACCAGCACGATCCCCGGCGATTCGGCGCGCAGGCGCTTGAGCAGCATGGGCAGCAAGGCGAATTCGACGTCGTCCGAAAGGCCGATGCGGAACACGGCGGTACTTGTGGCAGGATCGAACTCGGCCGCACGGCTGACCGCGGTGGAAATCGAATCCAGTGCCGGCGAGAGCAGGGCGAAGATCTCGATCGCCCGGGCGGACGGCTCCATGCTGCGGCCGGTACGCACAAACAGAGGGTCATCAAACAACCCGCGCAGGCGCGAGAGCGCCGCACTGATGGCCGGCTGGCCGAGGAAGAGTTTTTCCGCAGCTCGGGTCACGCTGCGTTCGTGCATCAATGTTTCAAAAACGATCAACAGGTTCAGGTCGACACGACGCAGGTCATTACGATTCATCTGGAGTCCTGGCAGAGTCAGCAAACTTGACGTGGGCGGCCATATGAGAACAATGGCCAGCAGGAATATTACGGGGAAAGGCTGGTACTCTGCACCGGGTAATTCAGATTTCCTGAAAAGGTGGCTTCGGTTTCTTGCGGCATTTCACAATGTCGCCGCCGCTGCGGAATCAATGACAGGCATGTCGACTATTAATACCCACTGATAGTGTTGGGTTGAAAGCCCAGCTAGAGTTCAAGGCATTAGAGGTTCAATTGGCGAGGTTTGCGATGTCCCGCACGATCCGTTTTCACAAGTTTGGTCCAGCCGAGGTGCTCAAATGCGAAGAGCATGCGGCGGCTCTGCCTGCACCGGGCGAAGTGCAGGTGCGCGTCGAAGCGATCGGCATCAGCTGGTACGACACTCTCTGGCGCCAGAACCTGGCGTCGTCCCGCGCCCGTCTGCCTTCGGGCCTTGGCCAGGAAATGGCCGGTGTCGTCACGGCTGTCGGTGAGGGTGTGGATGACCTGGCGATAGGTGACAAGGTCGCCAGTTTCCCGGCCCAAAGCCCGAACGACTATCCGGTCTACGGGGAGCTGATTGTCCTGCCGCGCTCGTCGCTGACCCGTTACCCGGACGTACTGAGCCCGATCGAAGCCAGCGTGCATTACACGCCGCTGCTGGTCGCCTATTTTGCTTATGCCGACCTGGCACGGGTCAAACCCGGGCAATTCGCCCTGGTGACCGACGCCAGCCATTGCGCCGGACCTTCGTTCGTGCAACTGGGCAAGGCCTTGGGTGTTCGAGTGATTGCCGCTACCAAGTCAGCAGAGGAGCGTGAGTATCTGTTGTCGCTGGGTGCCGAAAAAGTCATCGTTACCGAGGAAGAAGATCTGCTGATACGGATCAACAAGATCACCGATAACCGCGGTGTGGATGTGGTCTTCGATGGTTTGGGCGGTCCTCAGATGTCGTTGCTGGGCGATGTGCTGGCGCCTCGCGGCAGCCTGGTGCTGTACGGCCTGCAAGGTGGCAACCAGACGCCATTCCCGGCCTGCGCGGCGTTCCAGAAGAACATTCAGTTCTTCGTGCACTGCATCGGCAACTTCACCGGCAAGCCGGAACTGGGCATCATCCAGGACCAGGTCGCACTGCAACGTGCCTTGCGCGACATCAACCAGTTGACCGCTGACCGCGTGCTGCTGCCGCTCAAGACTCGGGTCTTCCCGTTTGCCGAGGTGGTCGAAGCACACCGCTACATGGACGAATGCCCTTGTCGCGAGCGGGTCGCCCTGCAGGTCGAACCGGCGTAGCACTTACCCCAAGAGCCGACGCAAAAGCCCCCCAAGAGTCCGTGCCCACACGGACTCTTTCGTTTGTGCCCCCCCGAAACCCGTCGACCCGCAGGCCGGTCCAGCAACTGAACTGGTTTTTGCCGGTAATCTGTAGCTTCTAATCAGCCACTAAGCCCTGATAATTGAATGATTACTTTCATCTCAAGGAATGAGTCATGGCTGGGTGTCAGACTAAAACTTTTCAATGTGCGCCCTCGGTGCATGCCTTCGATTTAGTTAGTAGTTGTGTAGTTGCCAAAAAGACAGCAACAACTTCTTTCCTTATTTCTTGTGTTAAGCGTCTGTGGGACTTTGTCGGACGTTTCCTAGGACTCCGTCTCCAATCGAGAAAACCCTTGCCAGCCGGGCGCTACAGTCTCGTCTTCGGTGTGCGCCAGAAGGGTTGTTACGATCGTTTCAAATGATTTCCAGAAAATTCAATTGCTAGCATTTGGCAATAAAGTCGATGACTCCATTCGTGCAGACAGTCCAGCGGATTTCGCTGTTCGCGCGATATTGAACTTATGAGTACCAGGTAAATAAAGATGACCAGCATCCATGACCAAGCGATGAACTATGTCTACCAACAAGTGCTGCAGCGATTGCTGGGTTTCTTTTCCCGTGCCGAGCGCACGGCATTGCAGTTGTTGATTCAGCGTCTGGCAGTGGCGGCGGGGGGCATGGAGCGCATTGGGGATTACAAGGTGTTGGCGGTCCAGTCCGGGGCCCGTGACGACTGCTACAGCCTGGCGCTGTTGCGTGCCGCGCAGTTGACCATCGCCACTCGGTCCCCGGCGACATTCCAGTTGCGCATCGCCTCGTTGCGGTTGAACGGGACAAGCCAGGCGGCCGTGGAAAACATGCACCGGACCAACAGCGCACTGTTTGTCTATGACGATCCGCGGGTCGAAGTGCTGATGGTCGATGATCGGGAAGTCCTGCCGTTCAATCACCTGGTGCCGATCTCCGACGCCGGCCGCGAGTCCAGCCGCGTGAACCTGCTGCTGATCGGCCATCGCCGGGAGTGGCGCGGCGGGTTCGACCTGTGGGATGACGGATACCTGGCCACGGGAGAGTTCTACGGGCAAATCGCCCGCTGGGACGGTGGCGTCGACGCCTTGCTCATCAGTGACACGCCGCGTCAGCAGAAACAGTTCATCGACGGTTTGAAGCGTGCCGCCACCAAGGCTGGGCTCAAGCCCTCGCACGTGGGCGAGGCCGGCCATGGGGCGTTGTTTGCATTGCTCGATGAGCTGGGCAGCGACTGTTATCAGGCGTTTTATGCCGATGACGGCCAGGCCCGATGGCGTCCTGAAGAGCGCTTTGAGACCTGCCGTCGTACCACCTGCATCGAGATTCACGACCTGCTGGTCAGCAACCTGGAAGAGCGCTGGTCATTGCTGACTGAGTTTCTCGGCTTCCAGCCTGACGAACTGTCCGCGCAGATCAGCGACAACGAATTCGTCAGCGCGTCGATCTCGGCGCACGTGCGTGGCTTGCAAGCGAGCTTCGTGCAGGGTCGCGATTACCAGTCAGGCGTTGCGCAATACCTGCAACGCGCCCTGGTGATGATGCGCCGCAAGCGCGTGCCCGAGCGTTTGTGCGAGCAGGCCATCGAGGTGTTCGGCAACCCGGCGACAGTGAGCGAGCAGCGTGCCCGCGCGGCAGCCGAGGCGCAAAAGAACCTGGGCCTGAGCGAAGCCCAGCTGGTGTGTCTGCTTTTTTCGCCGTTTATCGAAGAAGGTGCGGGGCTTGAGCGATTTTTGCGTCAGTGCCATCCGGGCATGCTGGTGGCCATGCCCGAATTGCACCGGGCCATGCAGGGGCATCCGGTCGCCGAACAGATCATGCAATGGATGATCGATGTCAGCGGATTGCCTGTCAGCCTGATCGGCCGGCTTTATCGCATGGAGCGGGCGCCAGGCAGCGATGAGGGGGCGCCCGAAGTACAGATCCAGTGTGCCGCGTTGCAAGAGGCAGCGGGCGATCTTGACACCGGTGACACGCTGGTGGATGAATGGTCAGCGGGTCACTGAGGGTGGGCGGACAATCAGCCAGTACGGTCGGCCTTCAGTCATGAAAGGTCCACGAGAAACGGATTTCGCCTATCAGGCCGTTTATCGGTACTTGGGCAGCCTGATCAATGAGTCCGGAGGGGATTCACGCATCCGCCTGCCGTCGCTGCGGCAGCTGGCGGAGCGCCTCAATGTGTCGATCTCGACCATTCAGTACGCCTATTCGCTGCTGGAGAAGGAAGGGCGTGTGTTTTCGGTGGCCAAGTCGGGTTATTACGCGTTGCCGGTGTCCTCTTTCAACCCGCAGGACAGCGGCAGCGACCTGCTCGAAGCCGTCTATGTCAACGCCAGGCGTCCGGGGATGCTGGTCCTGAGCGCCGATGAACCGGCGTTGCTGCAGCCCCTCGACAGCCCCTTGTTGCTGCTGGAGCGAGAGTTGCTGCGCCAGTATCCAAGGCAGCCGCAGTCGCCCTCGCAACCCTGCGGCGAGCTCGAGCTGCGCACCGCCCTGGCGGCACGCTACACCACGTCTCCCATGCGTTACTGGCACGCCGATGATGTCTACATCGGCGCCGACCTTCGCGGCGTCCTCGAAATCCTCATCGCCGTGCTGGGCTTGAAAGACGCCACGGTAGTGATTGAATCACCCTGCGACTGGACGATCCTGCGGTTGCTTCAAGCCGCCTGCGTACGGGTAATCGAGTGGCCCGTGCAAGCCGATGGTTGCCTCGATCCGCAACGGCTGAAAACGTTGCTGGAGACCGAGCCGGTGCGGCTGGTGATGCTGTCATCGGCCCTGAACATGCCCCGTGGCAGCCTGGCGCCAGAGGAAAACAGGCAGGTCATTGCCCGGCTGTTGGCCGCGCATGACAGTTGGGTGCTGGAAAACGACTGTTATGGCGAGCTCGGATTCGACCCGGGCGGCCTGCGCTTTCGCGACTTGCTGGACCCGCAACGGCTGATGGTGTTTTCCGCGTTCGAGAAAATCATTGGCCCGGAAGCGCCCTACGGCTACCTGCTTTCAAGGCACTTGAGCGCCGAGTTGCAACGGCACTTCCTGCTGCGTTCGTTTCGACTGTCGCCGATTCGCCAGAAAGCCATCGCCCGTTTGTACAGCAGCGGCCGCATCGATCAACACCTGCTGGTGCTGCGACGGCTACTCAAGGAGCGCAAGAGTCAAATGACCCAGTTGTTGCAGGAGCGACTGGGAGATGCCTTGCATTTCGTCGAGCCAGAAGGCGGTGCAACGATCTGGGTGCGCTCGTTGCGCCGGGTCAATGTCCGTCGTGTGTTCCAGCGCCTGCTGGCGCAACAGGTGGTCATCGCGCCGGGCGAGCTGTTCAGCCTCCACGGCCTGCATGGGCAGCATTTGCGCTTGAGTCATACCTTCGGCGGCGATCACAACCTGGCGGCCGCGCTGGGACTGCTGGGGGATGCGCTGCGCCTGGAATCGATCGAGTGAGTGACAAAAAATAACAACCTCACTGTGTTGGATCGATCCCATCGCGTTGCGGTCAAACTGCCAGTAAACTGCGACTCAATCCCTGAACCACTCTATTCCAGAGGTTTTGCATGACACTCAGTCCTTTTGCGGGTAAACCGGCACCGGCAGAATTGTTGGTCGACATCCCGCGACTGGTAACGGCCTATTACACCGGCCAGCCTGATGCCGCCATTTCGACCCAGCGCGTTGCCTTCGGCACGTCGGGGCACCGCGGTAGCTCGTTCGACCTGAGTTTCAACGAATGGCACGTGCTGGCGATCAGCCAGGCCATTTGCCTGTATCGCGAAGCTCAGGGTATCGATGGCCCGCTGTTTGTCGGTATCGACACCCACGCGCTGTCCACGCCGGCCGGGGCCAGTGCCCTTGAAGTGCTGGCGGCCAACGGCGTGACCGTGATGATCGCCGCGGGCGACGAGTACACGCCGACGCCGGCCATTTCCCATGCGATTCTCTGCTACAACCGTGGTCGCACCAGCGGCCTGGCGGACGGCATCGTCATCACGCCGTCGCACAACCCACCGCAAAGCGGTGGCTACAAGTACAACCCCACCAACGGTGGTCCGGCCGATACTCACATCACCAAGTGGATCGAGGCCAAGGCCAACGAATTGCTGGCCAACAAGCTCGCGGGCGTCAAGCGCATCAGCTACGAGCAGGCACTGAAGGCCGGCACCACCCATCGTCACGACTACCTCAACACCTATGTCGCCGACCTGATCAACGTGATCGACTTCGACGCCATCCGCGATGCCAAGCTGCGCCTGGGCGTCGATCCGCTGGGTGGAGCGGGAGTGCGCTACTGGTCGGCGATTGCCGAGCATTACCGTCTGGACCTGGATGTGGTGAACAAACAGGTCGACCCGACCTTCCGCTTCATGACCGTCGACTGGGACGGGCAGATCCGCATGGACCCATCGTCCAGCCACGCCATGCAAGGCCTGATCGGCCTGAAAGAGCGCTTCGACGTGGCGTTTGCCTGCGACCCTGACCATGACCGCCATGGCATCGTCACGCCGTCTGGTGGTTTGCTGGCACCTAACAACTACCTCGCCGTTGCCATCGACTACCTGTTCCAGAATCGTCCGCAATGGCGCGCCGATGCTGCCGTGGGTAAAACCGTGGTCAGCAGCGGCTTGATCGACCGCGTGGCCAAACGCCTGGGCCGTCGCCTGTACGAAGTACCGGTCGGCTTCAAGTGGTTTGCCGATGGATTGTTCGATGGCTCCCTGGGGTTCGGCGGCGAAGAAAGCGCCGGTGCCTCGTTCCTGCGCAAGGACGGCGGCGTCTGGAGCACCGACAAGGACGGTTTGATTCCGGCCCTGCTGGCTGCCGAGATGACGGCCCGGACCGGTCGCGATCCGAGCCAGGCGTACCGTGCCTTGACCGATGAACTGGGTGAGCCGTTCTCGGTACGGGTCGACGCCAAGGCCAACCCGGAGCAGAAAGCCCTGTTGAGCAAGCTGTCGCCGCAACAGGTCACCTCGACCCAGCTGGCCGGCGAGCCGATCCAGAGCATCCTCAGCCACGCACCGGGCAACGACCAGGCCATTGGCGGTCTCAAGGTCATGACCGAAAACGGCTGGTTCGCGGCGCGTCCGTCGGGCACGGAAGACATCTACAAGATCTATGCCGAAAGCTTTGTCAGTAACGACCACCTCAAGCAACTGGTGGCCGAGGCGCAAACGTTGGTGGATGGTGCCATTTGCGCGAAATGATTGAAGGCCCTATCGCCGGCAAGCCAGCTCCTACAAGAATTGCGCTGACCCTGTAGGAGCTGGCTTGCCAGCGATGACATTTGAACAGGCACTCAAAAAAAGGGGCGACCAACACGGTCGCCCCTTTTTTTGCAATTGCACTCAGCAGATCACGCCAGGTCCACCAACACGATCTCACTGTCCTCGATGGCCGTCACCCGCAGCACCTGCTCATCGGCCACCGCAACACCGTCTCGAGCTTGTGCGCGCAAGCCGTTGACTTCAATGACCCCGGTGGCCGGGACCAGGTAGGCACGACGACCGCTGTCCAACAGGTATTCGGCCGTTTCGCCGGCCTTCAAGTTGGCGGCCACCAGCCGGGCATCGGCGCGGATGCGCAGGCTCTGCTCGTCGCCTTCCTTGCCGCTGGCCAGAGTGACAAAACCTTCGCGGTCGCCTTTCGGAAACGGTTTGGCGCCCCAGGACGGTGCCAGGCCGGACTCATTCGGAATGATCCAGATCTGGAAAATCCGGGTCGGCGTCGCTTCCAGGTTGTACTCGCTGTGGGCGATCCCGGTACCGGCGCTCATGACCTGGACGTCACCCGCTTCGGTCCGGCCCTTGTTGCCCAGGTTGTCCTGGTGGGTAATGGCGCCTTCACGGACATAGGTGATGATTTCCATGTCCCGGTGCGGGTGCTGCGGGAAACCGGTGCCGGGAGCGATCACGTCGTCATTCCAGACCCGCAGGTTGCCCCAGTTCATGCGCTGTGGATCGTAGTATTCGGCGAACGAAAAATGGTGATGCGCATCCAACCAGCCGTGGTGAGCACCGCCAAGGGTTTTGAAAGGTCTGAGTTCAAGCATGATCGTCTCCAGAAAAGGTTCGTCATGGGGCGAGGCGCCTGAGCCACGAAGCGAGACCGGTGGTTGATGGTGGTTGATGACGGCCATCATCCATCAGGCAACAATCGATAAAAAGCGTAAAAAATGCGCCATTCCCATCGAATCAATTGATATGAAATAGGCTCTAAACGTTCTCATCCAACCTTCACTTCATCGCATAAGCCAATGAGTCATAAGCAATTCACTAGAACTCAATGGCAAATGCAGACACCATAGCGCTCAACAGCCTCACACCCTGGAGTCAGTCCGCGTGCCGCAACACACCCCCGATCTTCCGCCTGAACTTCGCCCCCTGGCCGAAATGCCGCTGATCAAGCGCCTGCTCGCCCGGTTCTTCGGATACAGCCTGACCCGCCTGCACGCACAGCATCGTGCGTCGTGGTTGCATGGCCAGGCCGACGGTTTTCGCAGCGGTCACAGCGCCGGGGTCGATTACGGCTACAGGGAAGGCAAGCTCGAAGGGCTGGAGGAGGGTCGGCAGGTCCTGCTGATCCGCGACTCGCGCTCCACTGAACACCGGCCACCGACTGTCGATGACCTGCTGTTCGACGATTGGCGCCTGCCGTTGAGCGCCGAGTTGAAGAAGCGCATGAAGGCGGATGTCGCCCGGTTGCTGCCGGCCCATGCCCAGCCCAGCGCCGCACAGTGGAAAATGATCTTCAGCGACACGCCGTCCACCTCGGTGATCGCCGGTGCCGGCGCAGGCAAGTCGACCACGCTGGTGCTGCGTATCTTGCTGTTGAGCCATTATCTGGGCTTCGAGCTGAGTTCGATGACGGTGGTGACCTTCACCCGTGAGTCGCGCAAGGACTTCATCAATAAGCTGATCGAACTGTTTGCGCTCTGGGGCCGCGCGATCAGTTTCAAGGAGGCGCGGGACCTGGTGCGCACCTTTCACTCGCGGATCCTGCCGATGGTGCGCAGTCTTCCGGGTTTCGAGCGTTTGCAGGCCTTCGAGAACCTCAGCCTGCGGGCTGCACAGGGTGACGAGGAGGTCGACAGCAATCCGTTCGACCTGCGTATCAACGACGCTCAGCGCCAACAGCTCAACGCCTGCTATCACCGTCTGCACAGTAACGACGAGCGCTTTCGCGAGCTGATCAAGCCATTGTCCCGGCATGCCTTGCAACTCAAGGAACTGGAGCGTGATCACCCCGATGTGCAGAAACGCATGGGCGTCACCGAACTGGCGGCCAAGCGTGATGAAGAGTTGTGCGACGCCATTGAAGACCTGTGGTTTCGCGCCGGTGCCTGGCCCATCAAGGGTATCGAACCTAATCGCCAGTCGTTCGATATCAACGGCTCGGCATTCCACTGTCACGGCTACATCCCGACGCTGGACGCCTGGGTGGTGCTGGGGTTCGATCCTCGGGAGAACCCGCAAGTCACGCGGCCCAATGCCAAGCTGACAGTGCGCGCAGAATGGGCGGTAAAGCGCACCTTGTTTCAAGCTTTCTGTCGTAAACCATTGATTTGGTTGGATAGTTACGAGTCATCAAAGCGTGTGCTGGCCTCGCTGGCGGGGGATGCCAGCGCCGGGCCGGGCTTCGATTACAAGGTCAAGGGCGAGCTCGCGTCCGCACCGTTGCTCGATTGCTTTGTCGCCGCCGCCGGGTTCATCGAAAACCTCGGACTGGATGTGCCGAGTGCCGTGGGGCAGATGAGTTTCGCCAAGGATGATCCCGACCGGTTCTTCTTCGAAGCCCTGAGCCTTTACTGGCGGGCGCTGGAGGATCATTTGCTCGACCAGAAACCGCCGATCATGACTTACAACCGGATGTTCGCCCTGTTCAGCGAGCATTCGCCGGAGAACCTCAAGTTGCTGGGTGATGAGCTGCTGCGGCCGCTGTCACACCTGATGATCGACGAATTCCAGGACGTCTCGCCGCAAATCGTCTCCTGGATCAGGGCCAGCCTGGCGGAGATCCGCAGTCGCGGTCCGGCCATGCACGTCGGGCGGGGTGCCCAGCGTTCCTCGCTGCTCTGTGTGGGCGATGACTGGCAATCCATCTATGGCTGGCGCGGCAGTTCGCCAAGCTACTTCATGGAGTTCAACAAGGAGTTCCCGTCGCCGAGCACCACCAAGGTCATGCTCAGCGACAACTACCGCAGCCACCAACACATCATTGATGCCGCCGAGCACATCGTGCGCGCAGCGCCGGCGATTGCCGGGAAGAAAGCCAAGGCCAGCGGTGAACCCAAGGCATTGCTGCCGGTGAATGTCCTCGATCGTGATGACCAGGGCATGGCGCAGCGCCTGATGGAGCATTACCGAAAGGGTGATTCAATCTTGATGCTTTATCGAAAAAGTAGCGATAAGTCATTGATAGAAGAGCATATTCAGTCAGTAGTTAATGTTGATTCGAGCTTGCCCCATGCAGCGCGCAGGCTCAAGCAACTGACGTATCACAGTGCCAAGGGCCTCCAGGCCGATGCGGTGTTTTTGCTGGGCGACTGCCAACACCTGACCAGTTCGCCCTACAAGAATCAGGTTTACCGGATGGCGGGCCTGGGCAAGGCCGGTGACAGCGAACCCTACGACAATGCCCAGAAGGACGAGATCCTGCGGCTGGCGTACGTGGGTATTACCCGTGCCGTCAGCCATTGCTACTGGTACGTCGATACGCAAGACACCCAGGCCGCGAACCTGCCCAAGGCGTCCGACCGGATCGGCAAGGGCAAGGCGTTCTTTGTCGATCATCGTAAAAGCCAGAACACCGCCTGAATTGAGACACTGTAGGAGCCGGCTTGCCGGCGATGGACTCAAGTGCGCCGCGTTTAGCCAGTAAACACGCGTTATCGTTAACGACCATCGCGAGCAAGCTCGCTCCTACAGGGGGGTGGACAGGCTTCAGGCATAACTCCTGAAGGCCTGCGGTGGAACGAAGGCTTCAAGTTCATCCTCCACCGCTTCGATTATTCGTTCTACATCCGCGGCATTCATGACGGTGGCGCAAGGAATGCCGGCAATGGCGATCATGGTCTCGCCAGTGGCACGATCGAAAAGACGGGCAATCATGCTGCCCGGCGCGTCCATGCTCGCCTCGAAACCCATGGGATGAAAATGCCAGCGCATCAGCTGGCAGGCGTTTGGAAACGTGACCTTGCTGAACCCTCTATTCATGTGTTGCCCGCCTTCAGTATCGAGCGCTTCCTTTAGCTCATGGTAGGAGGGAAGAACCTTCAATGGCTCAACCAGTGACAGTCTTTAAAAGTAGCATCCGAATGTGAAAAGAATGTGGTTTTTTCAGGTCGTTTGGCGATTGCCACCCTTTTTTTGATTCAGGTCACGCTTCCTTGATATTGGCGGCCCAAAGCCCGCATCCGTTTAGTCGTTGAAGACAAAGCGGAAGTTGGGCAAGCTCGGTTTTTTCCGTCGAGATTTTCAATGCACGCCGAGGATGATGGCCCGCTGCAAACCCAGGCCACGGGCGAGACGGTCATGCGCTATCACTTGCGCTGGAAGCACCGGGACCTGGACGGCGTCATGGCGCTCTATCACCCTGAAGTCCAGTACAACGACTTTTTCCAGAACCGGGTCATGGGCCTGGCCGAATTGCGCGACTACGTGCGCAGCAGCATGCCCCGGGATCCGGATGAAGCGCTGGAGCACTCCGACCGCATTCGACTGGACGGCAACACCGCCTTCATTCAGTACCGCATCACCCTGCGCGGTGGTGAAGGCCTGGTGTCGTTTCGCGCCAGCGAGGCGATCACCGTCAAGGACGGACTGATCTGGCGGGTCAATGAATACGCTTCGCTGGTGCATGAACAACCCGTCAGCAAAGCCAGCCCCGGCCAGCGCCCGGCGGTCAGCCGGCTGGGCCTGTCGCCTCGCCAGTTGAGCTTCATGGCCGAGGACTTGCAGCAGTATTTCCAGCGCCAGCAGCCGTATCTTGACCCGGAGCTCGACCTGCAACGGGTGGCCAAGGAGTGCGGGTACAGCCGTAACCAGATTTCCTATCTGTTGAACCAGGTGCTGGGCCAGAGCTTCTACCGCTACGTCAACCAGGCGCGCCTGCAACACTTGTTGGCGGCACTGGATGACGCCACGCCACCGCTGCGTATCGATGAACTGGCGTTCGCCGCCGGGTTCAATTCGCTGTCAGCGTTCTACAGCTGTTTCCGCCAGCACACCGGCCAGTCACCCAAGGCTTACGTCAAACAAATTTCTTTGCGTGCACGCGCGCAAGACAGCGCCTGAGCCCACGCACTAGGATCGACGCCATCGAAGTTTTTCAGTGGCGGAGTCTTGCATGCCGGCGTGGCGCACTATCAGTTTGTGGATGGACCAGCTCGACGAGCCTTTGTTGGCGCGTCCGGCGCTGGAGCGGGACCTCGATGTGGACGTGGCGATCATCGGCGCCGGCTACACCGGTCTCTGGACCGCGTACTACCTCAAGCAGCAGAAACCGGAGCTGAACATCGCCATTGTCGAAGCGCAGACCGCCGGTTTCGGCGCGTCGGGGCGCAATGGCGGCTGGCTGATGGGCAACTTGCTGGGCGAAGACCGCCTGCTTGCCGGTCTATCGGCCCAAGAGCGCCGCGCTTCCTACGATTTGTTGCATGGCATTCCGGATGAAGTGGAGATTGTCCTCGAACGTGAGGGCATCGACTGCGATTTCCGTAAAGGCGGGGTGCTGTATTGCGCAGCGCGTTATCCGGAGCAGGCCAGCAGCCTGCGTCACTACCTGGACGATCTCCATCGCCAGGGCCTCGACGACAACCACTATCGCTGGCTGAGCCCGGAACAACTGGCGCAGCAGATCCGCGTCGCCAAGCCCTATGGCGGCATCTTTGCGCCGCACGTGGCGACCATCCACCCGGCCAAGCTGGTACGCGGGCTGGCCCGGGCAGTGGAGCGCCTGGGGGTGAGGATCTACGAAAACAGCCCGGTCACCCATTGGCAATCCGGCAGCCTGCGCACGGCGAAAGCGTCGGTGCGCTGTCACTGGGTCGTTCCGGCAGTAGAAGGCTACGCCGTCACCTTGCCGCCCCTGGGGCGTTATCAGATGCCGGTGCAGAGCCTGATCGTCGCGACCGAGCCATTGTCGGCGGCCACCTGGGATGAAATCGGCCTGAGCCGTGGCCAGGCGTTCAGCGAGGCCAGTCGCCAGGTGACCTACGGCCAGCGCACCGCTGACAACCGTTTGATCTTTGGCGCCCGTGGCGGCTATCAGTTCGCCGGCAAGCTGCGCCACGACTTCGAGCTGACCACGGATGAAAAAGACCTGCGGCGCTACCTGTTCGGCGAGCTGTTCCCGCAGTTGAAGCACGTGCAGATCACCCATTCCTGGGGCGGCAACCTGGGCATGTCCCGGCACTTCAAGCCGCACATGCTCTGCGACCGGGCCAAAGGCATCGCCTTGTCTGGTGGCTACGGCGGGGAGGGCGTTGGTGCCAGCAACCTCGGTGGACGCACGCTCGCCGACCTGATCCTGGGGCGCGACACCGATCTGGTGCGCCAGCCGTGGGTCATCCCGCAGCGGGGCCTCGACGCGCTCAGGGCCTGGGAGCCGGAACCGATCCGCTGGCTCGGCTACAACGCAATCATTCGCAGCTTTGTCCATGAGGACCAGACCCTGGCCAACCCGGCTACCGCGCCCTGGCGGCGCAAGCTGGCCAGCGGAGTGGCCGGTTTCATGGAAGGTTTCATGCACTAGACGGCACGCTCTTCATCGACAGGCCATATCGACAGGTATTCCCATGAGCATCACGCAATTCAAGCACACCGCAACCCTGAAACTGGAAGAGTCCAACCCGGTCGCCGTGCCCCTGGGCACGCCCGTGGCCGTGGCTTCGACCACCAGCGTCGAACGCGACGACGGCGTCGAGACCGGCGTCTGGGAATGCACCCCGGGGCGCTGGCGGCGGCAGATCGTCGCCCAGGAATTCTGCCACTTCATCCAGGGCCGCTGCACCTTCACCCCGGACGGCGGTGAGCCGCTGCACATCGAAGCCGGCGACGCACTGATGTTGCCGGCCAACAGCCTCGGTATCTGGGACATCCAGGAAACCGTGCGCAAGACCTACGTCCTGATTTTCTGATCCTTGATTGCCTGCCAACAAAAACAACCTACAGGAATCGACTCATGCTCCGAAAGACACTGACCCTGGCTCCTCTGCTGCTTGTTGCATCGATCAGTCAGGCGGCCGAAACCGTCAAAATCTATAACTGGTCGGATTACATCGCGCCGGACACCACGAAAGACTTCCAGAAAGAAACCGGCATCGGCTTCACCTACGACGTCTACGACAGCAACGAAACCCTCGATGGCAAGCTGATGACCGGCAAATCCGGCTACGACGTGGTGTTTCCGTCCAACCACTTCTTGGCGCGGCAGATTGAGGGCGGCGCCCTGAAGAAGCTCGACAAGAGCCAGTTGCCGAACTGGAAAAACCTCAACCCGGTATTGCTCAAGGCCTTGCAGACCAACGATCCGGGCAACGAGCACGGCTTCCCGTACCTGTGGGGCAGTACCGGCATCGGCTACAACGTTGCCAAGGTCAAGGCGGTGCTGGGCGACAACGCCCCGGTGGACTCCTGGGACCTGATTTTCAAGCCCGAGAACATGCAGAAGTTACAGAAGTGCGGCGTGGCCATCCTCGACAACGGTCCCGAACTGCTGCCGGCCGCGTTGAACTACCTCGGCTTGCCGCCTCACAGCAAGAACCCGGACGACTACAAGAAGGCCGAAGCCTTGCTGTTGAAAGTGCGGCCGTATGTGAGCTATTTCCACTCGTCCAAGTACACCAGTGACCTGGCCAACGGTGATATCTGCGTCGCGGTCGGTTTCTCCGGCGACATCCTGCAGGCGGAAAACCGCGCCAGGGAAGCCAACAATGGTATCGACATCGGTTATGCGATTCCCAAGGAAGGCGCCGCCATCTGGTTCGACATGGTCGCGATGCCGGTCGATGCTCCTGATGAAAAGGCCGGTTACGCCTTCATGAACTATCTGCTGCGCCCGGACGTCATGGCCAGCGTCAGCAACTACGTGCACTACGCCAATGGCAACGAGCAGGCTGACAGCCTGATCGACCCGGCGATCAAGAACGACACCAAGGTTTACCCAAGCCCGGAAATGATGGGGAAACTCTTTGCCCTGGAAGCCATGCCATTGAACATCGACCGGGTTCGCACGCGCGTGTGGAACAAGATTCGCACCGGCAGTTGAAGACCCGGTCAGGCAATCGGGACAGGATGTCCCGTTGCCATCCTTGTCAGCCGACCGGCTCGGCTGCGCAACTCATCTGGCCTGAGCCGGGTATCTGGAAAAAAACCTCATCACCGATTTGCCAGAAGCTGTAGCTGCCTTTGTAATCCTTGCCCGTGTACTGGGTTCCGGAATTGCTCGGCACCTGGTTCAGCGTCACCGAGGAGTTGGCCCATTTCAGGAACACCACGCCCGGTTCGACCGTAAAGAAGGTCGCGGCCACCAATGCGTTAAACCCTGCGCAACGATAAGCCAAGGGGCCTTCGGTGAGCCGGCTCGGGTCCTTGGTTCTGGCAATGGCCGAACCCTGACGCAGTTGGAACGCACGCTCGGCATAACTGGCGATGACGCACGCCTTGGCTTGCGGCCCGGCACCACACTGGTTACGGGACTCCATCCAGAACCGATGATCTGTCTCGACTTTATTCGGGCGCGGCACTGAATGTTCGTCGGTGAGGGCCAGCAGATAAAGACGATCGAGTTCCAGGTCCATGCGCGCCAGCTGAGCGTCGTGACAGATAAGCTTTTCGGCGGATGCCTGGGGCGCGGTGCAATCGAAACTGGTTTTGTAGGTTGGCAAGGGTTTTGGCTTTGCCTTTGTCGCGGCTTCACACACACACGCAGTCACGCATGCGCTGATGGCGAGCAGAGAGGCCAGAAGTGGCGTGACCATTTTCATTTCGGCGTCACCTGAATCTTTACGTGATGCCCGTATTGCAACGCATCGTGTCGAAGCGTTGTACAGTCATTCGGTCGCATGGGGTCTATCGAGTGTAAGGCAGTGCTCGAAACCTGCCACATCGAGCCAGGAGAAACGTCAGTCTTCCTCGCGAATCGTCGCCACGTCATCGGCCCTGACTTTCACCTTCGCCCCCGAAATGTCCTCGAACTCGAAGAACCCGTCCTGGGTCCTGGTTTTCGGCATGTCCTTGGTCAGGTACTGAGTGCCGTTCTGCAGGGTCACCACCGTCGGCGTCGAGCAGCCGGCCAGCATCAGCAGGGCCGCTGCGGCCAGGGGCAAGCCCAAAGTCTTGATGTCCATGATTACCTCCCGTTCGTTTTTGAAGCAGTGCCATCCATTCGTGCCTGTCACTGCATGCCTATGGCGGTTGGTGCCGCCAGGGGGCAGAAAGTTCTACTGCCGGGGAAATATTCCGTACATCGCCTCCATTTATCCTTTTCCGATTGCACCGGGCAGGGCGGAACTGTTATCTGTACGCATAACCAGTACTCGCTCGCCATGGCCCATTTCCTGTGACTGCAAATCCCCTCGACGATCCGTTCTATTACCTCAACAATTTCATGCAAGTGCTTGATTGGCTGGAGCAGCGCTTTGCCGATGTGCTGAGCGTCGACGAGCTGAGTTTCATTAATGAGTTTAAGCGGTTACCCCGTGAATCGCAGGCACTGCTGGTCAGAATGGTCATGCGCAAGGGCATTCATTTCAGGGCCGGCAAACTGCATTACGACGAAATCGGCGATATCCCCGGCGCCGCCGGCCCGCTGTTGACACTCGGTTGGGTCGACGAACGTATGCCGCTGGCGGTCGAGGAACTGTTCGAACTGCTGCTCAAGGGTGAAATCCTCCAGACCTTTGGCTCTGTCATCGATCAACCCAAAGGCAGGAAAATCGATTGGCTGCCGGCGTTGATCGAGCAATTTCCCCAGGCGCAAAGCTTCAACGACTGGTGCCCGTGGCTGGATGAGCGCCTGCTCAGCCTGACCATCATGGAGTTGTGCGATCGCCTGCGCCTGATGTTCTTCGGCAACCTGTACCAGGACTGGTCGGAGTTCGTGCTGGCGGACCTGGGTATCTACACCTACGAAAAAGTCGAATTCAGCGCCGAGTCCCGCGGCTTGCGCAGCCGCGAAGACGTGGATGCCTGTGTCCTCCTGCACGCGTACCAGCAACAATTCGAAGCCGGTGAAGCGCTGGAAGAGGTGGCCGGGCGCATCAAGGGCCTGGCGCTGGACAATCCCTGGTTGCAACGCCGGCGCGGCAAGCTGTTGTTCCAGATGGGTCAGTATTGCGAACGCATCGCGGATTTCGTCATGGCCCTGGATCTGTACCGCGAATGCGCTTATCCGGGTGCGCGTGCGCGACTCATTCGCGTGCTGGAGCGCAGCGGGGAGTTCGAGTTGGCGCTGGATCTGGCCGAGCAGGCCGAACAGGCACCGGAAAGTGCCGCCGAACACCAGCAGTTGCTCCGCGTACTGCCGCGCCTGCGGCGCAAGCTCGGCGGGCCGCCCATCAAGCGGGCGGCGCCTCGGGAAATGCAGCGTCTGGACCTGCAACTACCCAGAGTCGATCCGGCAGTGTCGGTCGAGTTTTACGTCCAGGCGCATCTGGCTGAGGATTCGGCACCGATCCATTACGTTGAAAACAGCCTGATCAACTCGCTGTTCGGCCTGTTGTGCTGGCCGGCGATTTTCGCGCCTTTGCCGGGGGCATTCTTCCACCCGTTCCAGCGCGGGCCGGTGGATTTGCTCAGCGAAGACTTCCAGGCCCGCCGGGCCGAACTGTTCCAGGCGTGCCTGGCCGAACTCGAAGACGGGCGCTACCGGCAGACCATCCGCCAACGCTATGCGGCCAAGTGGGGCGTGCAGTCGCCGTTCGTGTTCTGGAGCGTGCTCAGCGAAGAGTTGCTGGAGCAAGCCCTCGATTGCCTCCCCGCCGAACATCTCAGGCACTGGTTCAACCGCCTCTTGCTCGACATCAAGGCCAATCGCGCCGGCATGCCGGACCTGATCCAGTTCTGGCCGCAGCAAAAGACCTACCGCATGATCGAAGTCAAGGGCCCGGGCGATCGCCTGCAGGACAACCAGTTGCGCTGGCTGGAGTTCTGCCACGAACACCAGATGCCCATCGCCGTGTGCTACGTGCAATGGGCGGAGCAGGACGCTTGAGCTACAGCATTGCGGTGCGGGCGCTGTGTGAGTTCACCGCCAAGGCCGGCGACCTCGACCTGCGCTTCACGCCGTCGCCCACCGCGCTGGAGGGTATTGTCGGGCACCGCACGGTGGCCTCGCGACGCAGCGAGGGTTACCAAAGTGAAGTCGCCCTTGAGGGCCAGTATCAGACCTTGACGGTCAAGGGCAGGGCGGATGGCTATGACCCGGGGCAAAACTGTCTGGAAGAGGTCAAGACCTACCGCGGAGACTTGAGCAAACAACCGGCCAACCACCGCCAGTTGCATTGGGCCCAGGCGAAAATCTACGGCTGGTTGATGTGCCGCCAACGGGATCTGCCCCGGATCAACCTGGCGCTGGTGTATTTCGACATTGTCAGCGAAAAGGAAACCTGCCTGGTCGAGCCCTTCGAGGCCGCGCAGCTGCAACAGTTCTTCGAGCGGCAATGCGCACGCTTCCTGCAATGGGCGCAACAGGAAGTTGCCCACCGTGACGGGCGCAATCTCGCAGCGCAGCGCCTGGCCTTTCCCCACGCCGATTTTCGGCCGGGGCAGCGCCATCTGGCCGAGTCGGTGTTCAAGGCCGTCAGCACAGGGCGCTGCCTGATGGCGCAGGCGCCCACGGGCATCGGCAAGACCTTGGGCACCCTGTTTCCCATG
Source organism: Pseudomonas sp. AP3_22 TE3818 (assembly GCF_053628995.1). NCBI lineage: Bacteria > Pseudomonadati > Pseudomonadota > Gammaproteobacteria > Pseudomonadales > Pseudomonadaceae > Pseudomonas > Pseudomonas sp. AP3_22 TE3818. The sequence continues at coordinate 3,304,099 of NZ_JBRJHL010000001.1, forward strand.
CTCAAGGCACTGGCACCGCAGCAGCTGGACAAGGTGTTCTTCCTGACGGCTAAAACCCCGGGACGCAAGCTGGCCCTGGACGCCGCGCAAGTGATGCTGGCCAGTGCCGATGCGCCACCGTTGCGGGTGCTGGAGATGATTGCCCGGGACAAGGCCTGCGAGCATCCGGACAAAGCCTGCCACGGCGAGTCCTGCCCACTGGCCCGGGGGTTCTACGATCGCCTGCCGGCCGCACGGCAGGCGGCCAGTCAACTGAGCCTGCTGGACCAGGGTGCCCTGCGCGAGGTTGCCCTGGCACACGATGTCTGTCCGTATTACCTGAGCCAGGAAATGGCGCGATGGGCCGACGTGGTGGTTGCCGACTACAACTATTACTTTGACTTCAGCGCCTTGCTGTTCGGTCTGGCCCAGGCCAATCACTGGAAGGTCGCGGTGCTGATCGACGAAGCGCATAACCTGGTGGAGCGCGGTCGGCAGATGTACAGCGCCAGCCTCGATCAGGCGACCTTCAACGCTGTGCGCAAAACCGCACCCGAGGTGCTGAAAAAGCCGATGCAGCGAATCAGCCGCGAGTGGAATGCTCTGCATGACGCGCAAACCGGCGCCTATCAAGCCTATGACAAGGCGCCCCAAAAGCTGCTTCAGGCACTGTCATCGTGCAGCGCCAGCATCGGTGACTACCTGAACGATCACCCACAAGGGCTGGACAGCGCACTGCAAGGCTTCTACTTCGACATGCTGCAGTTTTGCCGGGTGGCCGAACTGTTCGATGAGCAGTTCCTGTTCGACATCAGCAAGCGCGACCTCGAACGCAAACGCAATCTCTCGCAGCTGTGCCTGCGCAACGTGGTACCCGCAGGGTTCATCCGCCCGCGCCTGACTGCCGCGCGCAGCACCGTGCTGTTTTCCGCGACCCTCAGCCCAAGGCGCTATTACGCCGATTTACTGGGAACGCCGGCGGACACGGTGTGCATCGACGTCGAGTCACCGTTTCATGCCGATCAACTGCAAGTGCACATCGTCAACCAGATATCCACGCGGTTCGTGCATCGCCAGTCCTCTCTCGAGCCGATCGTGGACCTGATCGCCAGGCAGTTCTGCAAGCGTCCCGGTAATTACCTGGCGTTTTTCAGCAGTTTCGATTATTTGCAGCAGGTGGCGCAGCTGCTCGCCGAGAAACATCCGCACATCAGCCTGTGGTCGCAGTCCCGAGGCATGGGCGAGGCGCAACGCCAGCAGTTTCTCGACCAATTCCACGCCGACGGCCAAGGGGTTGGCTTTGCGGTACTGGGCGGGGCCTTTGGTGAAGGCATCGATTTGCCCGGTGCCCGGTTGATCGGCGCATTTATCGCCACGTTGGGGCTGGCCCAGCTCAATCCGGTGAACGAGCAACTGAAACGACGCATGGCCGCCATCTTTGGCGCCGGTTACGACTACACCTATCTGTTTCCCGGTGTACAGAAAGTGGTGCAGGCCGCCGGACGGGTCATCCGTACACAACAGGATCAAGGGGTGGTGATGTTGATCGACGACCGTTTTGGCGAGAGCAAGGTCAGGCAATTACTGCCGCGCTGGTGGTCAATTGCGCCAACGAATTTCCACTCTGCTCCGTAGGATTTTTTACCTTTAAAAACAAATACATACCTTGATTAAAACAATGAATTGAACAATCAGCGACAGCACGCTTTATTGGAAAGGCTAGATATCGCAACCCAATTCTTTGATAAGGAAATCAAGGTATGTCAGAAGCACCAAAATACAACTATTCCTCAGACGACGTGATCAAGGCGTTCGACGAGATCCACCCTACGCTCTTCGTCGGCAAAACTGCTGAAGCCATTCCAAAGTTGCTGATCACCGCCGGAGTGGAGGGCTCGGGCAAGACCTACTTGTTGGAAAAGAGCCTGCTGCCATCCGGGAATTACGGGAACTACATTCGACTGTATCTGCCTGAATATCGAAAAAAACACCCGCATTACGCCGACATGATCAAGCTCGGCGTTTTGCACGCCTACGAACATACAGAAGCGTTTGCCAGGGAGCTCGGTGAGAAAGTCTTCGCCAACGCGCTGTCTCAAAGATACAACATCATCATGGAGTGCGCGTTCGATGACATCGGTTTTGCCGGATTGGCAAAATTTGTTCCCGGTTATCAACTCGAAGTCCATGTCGTGGGCTGCAATCATGCGTTCGCCCATCTGTCCAGCATCAAAAGAGCATTCTCCAGCCTGGAAAAGCAGGAGATGGAACGGTTTGTCAGCTATTCGAGACTCGAGTCGAGCATCAGTAATGCCCCTGCGGTTCTCGTTGCGTTCGAGTTCATCGCAAAGACAGTGAGCGGCTCACAAATCTTCTTGTACGAGCGCGGTCTGGGCACGCTGAGCGAACGGGTACAGCGTGCACACAGCACCTATACCCTGGACTCAAATGGGAATCTGAACGAAGTTTCAACGTTGCAGCCATATGCGTACAGCGCCTATGACACTATCCTCAGAAGGTCCGTCTATTCGATGGAGGAGCGTGACGAGATGGTCAGGGAATGTCATTTGCAACTGCTTAAAACCAGCAAATATGACAAACAGGTTCCCGATTTCGTCTACAACGACCTTTACTCCTATATCACCAAATACGTGTATCGCTAAGCGGGGGATGGCAAGCTATGAAGCAAATTGCTGGAGTCATGGCTTTCCAAATTGGCAGTTTGTCTCATACTCCAGAAAAACAATCATGACGCGAGAACTCAATGAGCGAGGATCAAAGCAGGCCGAATACCGTTGAGGACAAGCGCTTTCGCCTGTTGATCGATGCGGTGATTGACTATGCGATCTACATGATTGACCCGGACGGCATCATTACCAGCTGGAATGCCGGCGCCAGGCGTTTCAAGGGGTATGAGGAGGCCGAGATCCTCGGTGAGCATTTCTCGCGTTTCTACACCGATGAGGATCGCCGGGCCGGCTTGCCCCAGCGGACACTGGACACTGCGCTTGATGAAGGGCGTTTCGAGGGAGAAGGCTGGCAGGTGCGCAAGGACGGCACCCATTTCTGGTCCCATGTGGTCATCGATCCGATCTTCGACCCGTCGGGCACCTTGCTGGGTTTCGCCAAGATCACCCGCGACCTGACCGATCGCAGAGTGGCCGATGAAATCCTCAAGCAAAGCGAGCAGCAGTTCCGCCTGCTGGTGCAGAGCGTTACCGACTATGCGATCTACATGCTTTCGCCGGACGGACGCGTGAGTAACTGGAACCTTGGCGCCCAGCGCATCAAGGGTTACCTGCCGGAAGAAGTCATTGGCCAGCATTTTTCGATGTTCTATACCCCGGAGGATCGCGAAGCCCGCGAGCCACAAAGGACGCTGGACATTGCCGTGCGTGAAGGGCGCTTTGAAAACAAGGGCTGGCGGATGCGCAAGGACGGCACGCGGTTTCTCGCCCATGTCATCGTCGATCCGATCTGGGGCGACACCGGCACCTTGCTCGGTTTTGCCAAGATTACCCGTGATATCACTGACGTCACGCAAGCGCAGCAGGTGCTGGAGCAAACCCGGGAGGCCTTGTTCCAGGCGCAGAAAATGCAGGCCATCGGCCAGCTCAGTGGCGGCATCGCCCACGATTTCAATAACCTGCTGACGGTGATCCTCGGCAATCTGGAAATCGTGCGCAAACGGGTGACGGACAATCCAAAAATAACCCGCTTGATCGACAACGCAACCCAGGGTGCCTTGCGCGGCGTTTCCCTGACCCAGCGCATGCTGGCGTTTGCCCGACGCCAGGAACTCAAGTCGGAACCCGTGCGGATACCGGCCTTGGTGGAGGGCATTTCCGGGCTGTTGCGCAGTTCCCTGGGGCCTTCGGTGAAAATAGAAACGCGCTTTCCCGACGATCTCGAACCGGTGCTGGCGGACCTCAATCAGCTGGAACTGGCGGTACTGAACCTGGCCACCAACGCCCGTGACGCCATGCCCGACGGCGGGACCATCAGCTTCAGCGCCAGAAACCGTGAAGTGACCGACAGCGCCACCTCATCCCTGGCCCCGGGGTGTTACGTCTGCCTGAGCATTGCCGATACCGGCGAGGGCATGGATGAAACCACGCTGGTCTCGGCGATGGACCCGTTTTTTACCACCAAGGGCGTCGGTAAAGGCACGGGCCTGGGGTTGTCGATGGTTCACGGTTTTATTGAACAACTGGGCGGACGATTCATCCTCAAAAGCCAGAAGGACCATGGCACGACCGCCGAACTCTGGTTGCCGGTCGCCACCGGGGATTCGCCCGTCAAACCGGTCGCCGCAGCGCCCTCCGTGACGGGACCAGGCCTGAGCGTTCTGGTGGTGGACGATGACAGCCTGGTGTTGACCAGCACCTGCCTGCTGCTCGAGGACCTCGGGCATCGGGTCATCAGTGCGTCTTGCGGTGCCAGGGCGCTGGAACTGTTCAGTAGTGAACCGCAGATCGATCTGGTCATTACCGACATGGCCATGCCACTGATGAGTGGGGCACAGCTGGCCAATGCCCTCAGGATCATGCGACCGGACGTGCCGATCATCCTCGCCACCGGTTATGCCGAACGGCTGGAAGGCTTTGCCGCCCATCTGCCACGGTTGTCGAAACCTTTTACCCAACTCAACCTGGTGGAAATCATTGCCTTGGCGATGAAGTGACGTGGCGGTTGTGCTGTTCATAGCGGGCCAGCATCGGCTGGGTGCTGATGCCATGGACCAGAATGCTCAGGGCCACCACCGAGAGCGTCATGTCGGCGCACAAGGTGGCCACCGAAGGCAATAGATCGTGGTTCAAGGCGTAGAACAGGTAATAGAAACTGCCGATGCCGCGAATGCCGAACCAGCCGATCAACCAGCGTTGCGAGCCATTGAGCAGCGAACCCCAGGGCATCAGCCAGACCGCCAGCGGGCGAATCATCCCGAACAGCACCAGTGCGAGCACCAGAGCCCGCCAGTCCCAGTGTGCAACCAGCACGACCCCGAGCAAGGTGACCAGAAACACTTCCATGGCCCGCTCCACCAGGCTGCCGAACGATAGCATGTCGCCCATCATGATCCCGGCAGCGACTTGCGTGTCTTCCAGGTGGTCTACATTGCCGGCCACGGCCGCTTCGGGTTCGACATGCTGATGACCGACCACCGCCTGGACCAGATGTTCGGCCGGTGCCTGCGTGTCACCGCTTGTCTTGACCTCGGCCTGGCGCAAACCCAGGCCGGCGGCAAACACCGAGAGAAACCCGTAGCCCTGAATGGTTTCGGCCACGACGTAGGCCAGCGCGATCAGGGCCAGGGCCAGGTAATCATTGGGTGAGAAGGTGCTGTCGGCGTTTTTGATGCGCATGAACAAGGTCAGTCGGCCAATGCCGCGCCCCATCCAGTAACCGGTCAGCAGTCCGGCGGGCACGGCCCATAGCAGCCGCTTGAATGCCCAGTCGTCGAGCCAGGCACCTGTATTGTCGCTGTGTTGCAGAAACAACAAGCCGAGGATGACGAAGGGGAATGCAATGCCATCGTTGAAACCGGCTTCACCGGTAAGCCCGAACCTGACCGGGTCGTAATCCCTGGCATCGCTGACCTGTACCAGAGAGGCCAGGACCGGATCGGTGGGCGCCAGAATCGACCCGATCAACAGCGACGGCCCCCACGGGAACCCAAACCCGAAATGCAGCAACAGGCTTACACCGGCAATGGTCAGGATCATCACCGGTCCCGCCAGGGCAAATGCCACCCGCCATCGGCGATCGCCCAAGGGCAGGCGCAACTTCAACCCGCAGACAAACAGCGAAAAAAGTACCGCTACTTCCGATAGATGCTCCATCCAGAAGGCGGCATCCTTGACATCCAGCCTGAGCAAACCCAGGCCCGCCGGACCGATGGCGACGCCCAGCACCAGACACACCGCCGACGTGGTAACCGGCAACCAGCGCAGGTACGACGAGGTCAGTGCCAGCGTCAGCAACACAGCCCCCAACACCGCCACCCAGGTAATGAAGCTCATGATCCGGATCCCAAAACAACCATTACTTGTAGGAGCGAGCTTGCTCGCGATGGACGTAAACGATAACGCGTTCTGTCTGAATAAACGCGTTGCGCTGGCGTTCATCGCGGGCAAGCCCGCTCCAACAGGGATCCCGGTTGTTGTCGAGGGGCTGGATCAGGCCTTGAAATGGCGCAAGCTGCGCTCCATCCGCGCGATGCAGATGACTTGTAGGAGCGAGCTTGCTCGCGATGGACGTAAACGATAACGCGTTCTGTCTGAATAAACGCGTTGCGCTGGCGTTCATCGCGGCCAAGCCCGCTCCCACAGGGATCCCGGTTGTTGTCGAGGGGCTGGATCAGGCCTTGAAATGGCGCAAGCTGCGCTCCATCCGCGCGATGCAGATGACTTGTAGGAGCGAGCTTGCTCGCGATGGACGTAAACGATAACGCGTTCTGTCTGAATAAACGCGTTGCGCTGGCGTTCATCGCGGCCAAGCCCGCTCCCACAGGGATCCCGGTTGTTGTCGAGGGGCTGGATCAGGCCTTGAAATGGCGCAAGCTGCGCTCCATCCGCGCGATGCAGATGACTTGTAGGAGCGAGCTTGCTCGCGATGGACGTAAACGATAACGCGTTCTGTCTGAATAAACGCGTTGCGCTGGCGTTCATCGCGGGCAAGCCCGCTCCCACAGGGATCCCGGTTGTTGTCGAGGGGCGGGATCAGGCCTTGAAATGGCGCAAGCTGCGCTCCATCCGCGCGATGCAGATGACTTGTAGGAGCGAGCTTGCTCGCGATGGACGTAAACGATAACGCGTTCTGTCTGAATAAACGCGTTGCGCTGGCGTTCATCGCGGGCAAGCCCGCTCCCACAGGGATCCCGGTTGTTGTCGAGGGGCTGGATCAGGCCTTGAGATGGCGCAAGCTGCGTTCCATCCGCGCGATGCAGATGACTTGTAGGAGCGAGCTTGCTCGCGATGGACGTAAACGATAACGCGTTCTGTCTGAATAAACGCGTTGCGCTGGCGTTCATCGCGGGCAAGCCCGCTCCCACAGGGATCCCGGTTGTTGTCGAGGGGCGGGATCAGGCCTTGAGATGGCGCAAGCTGCGCTCCATCCGCGCGATGCCTTCTTCGAGCAGCGAGCGTGGGCAGCCGAAATTCAGGCGCACGAACTGCTTGCAGTCATCGCCGAAGTCCAGGCCGGCGCTCAAGCCGACCCTGGCCTGTTCGAGGAAGAACTGCTGCGGGTCGTCCAGCCCCAGTGCCGTGCAGTCAAGCCACGCCAGGTAGGTGCTTTGCGGCAGGTTCATGGTGATGCCCGGCAGACGGGTGCGTACCGCTTCGGCGAGGAAATCGCGGTTGCCTTGCAGGTAGACCTTCAGTTCGGCCAGCCATGGCGCGGCCTCGCTGTAGGCGACCCGGGTGGCTTCCATGCCCAGCGGATTGACGCTGTCGACCATGCCGCAACGGGCGTGGTTGACCTTCTCGCGCAGGTGGCGGTCCTGGATGATCATGAACGAAGTCTTCAGGCCGGCGATGTTGTAGGCCTTGCTCGCCGACATCAGCGTGATGGTGCGTTGGGCGACTTGCGGGCTCAGCGTGGCCATCGGAATGTGCTGGCGGCCGTCGAAGCACAACTCGGCGTGGATCTCGTCGGAAATGATCCAGGCATCATGCTCAAGGCAAATGTCGGCAATGGCCTGCAGCTCTTCGCGGGGGAAGGCTTTGCCCAGCGGGTTGTGCGGGTTGCTCAGCAGCAGTGCGCCACCACCTTGCAGCGACTGGCTCAGGGTATCCAGCGGCGTGCTATAGGTGCCATCGGCCTGCGCATCGAAGTTCAGCTCGACCTTGTTCAGGTCCCAATGTCCGGGGGCGTGGCGCAGCGGCGGGTAGTTCGGCACCTGCACAACGACGTTCTGTGGCGGCTGTACCAGGGCCTTCAACGCCATGTTGAAACCGGACTCGACGCCCGGCAGGAAAATCAACGCCTGCGGCTCGACACGCCAGGCGTATTTGTTCCAGAGGTCGGCAACGATGGCTTCGCGCAGGTCATCCTGGGCCACGCTATAACCGACCATCGGGTGTTCCAGTCGTTTTTGCAGGGCCTGGATGATCACCGGCGGCGCGGCGAAATCCATGTCGGCGACCCACATCGGCAACACGTCCGCCGGGTAGCGGCTCCACTTGGTACTGCCGGTATTGTGGCGGTCGAACACCTGATCAAAATCGAAAGTCATGCGCAAATCTCGTAAAGGCCGGTTAATCATGCCGGCCATGATAAGCGCCAATCCCTGTGGGTGCGAGCCTGCTCGCGATGACTGACACCATACCCCCTGTGGGAGCGGGCTTGCCCGCGATAGCGGTGGGTCAGCCAATATCAATGTTGACTGTTACGACGCCTTCGCGGGCAAGCCCGCTCCCACAGGTTTTGTGCCAATAGCCAGGAACGACGACTAACGGCCGACGGTCGGTTTTCACACAGAACGCCAATGGGTTGACTAAAGTTCAACTGTCGGCAGCCAGCCTGCCGCGACCGTGGTTGTTCGAAAAAGCCCGGCCATGTACCGGGTTCCACCTGATCAGGAGTGCACGATGGATCTCAGCCGTCGTCAGTTCTTCAAGGTCGCCGGTATCGGCCTTGCAGGCTCTAGCCTGGGTGCGTTGGGCATGGCCCCGACGCTTGCCTTTGCCGAACAGGTGCGTCATTTCAAGCTCGCCCACACCCATGAAACCCGCAACACCTGCCCGTATTGCTCGGTCGGTTGCGGCTTGATCATGTACAGCCAGGGCGATGCGGCGAAGAATGTCGCGCAAAACATCATCCACATCGAAGGTGACGCCGACCACCCGGTCAACCGCGGCACCCTGTGCCCCAAAGGCGCGGGCCTGCTGGATTTCATCCACAGTCCCGGTCGCCTGCAATACCCGCAAGTGCGCAAGCCCGGCAGTACCGAGTGGACGCGCATCTCTTGGGATGAAGCCCTCGATCGCGTCGCCAACCTGATGAAGGCCGACCGCGACGCCAACTTCATCGAGAAGAACGAGCAGGGGCAGACGGTGAACCGCTGGCTGACCACCGGTTTCCTCGCGGCATCGGCGGCGTCCAATGAAGCGGGCTACATCACCCACAAGGTGGTGCGCAGCCTCGGCATGCTGGGGTTCGATAACCAGGCGCGTGTCTGACACGGCCCGACGGTGGCAAGTCTTGCCCCGACGTACGGCCGTGGTGCCATGACCAATACCTGGACCGATATCGCCAACGCGAATCTGGTTCTGGTGATGGGCGGCAACGCAGCAGAAGCGCACCCGTGCGGTTTCAAATGGGTGACCGAAGCCAAGGCGCACAACAAGGCGCGGCTGATCGTGGTCGACCCGCGTTTTACCCGCACCGCCTCGGTGGCCGATTATTACGCGCCGATCCGTACCGGCACCGACATCGCCTTCATGGGCGGGCTGATCAACTACCTGCTGACCGAGGACAAGATCCAGCACGAATACGTGCGCAACTACACCGACGTGTCGTTCATCGTCAAAGCCGGCTATGGCTTCGAGGACGGGATTTTCAGCGGCTACGACGCGGCCAAGCGTCTCTATACCGATAAATCCGGTTGGGGCTATGAGCTCGGTGAAGACGGTTTTGCCAAGGTCGACCCGACCCTGCAGGACCCGCGCTGCGTCTACCAGTTGATGAAGCAGCATTACAGCCGTTACACCCGGGAACTGGCGAGCCAGATCTGCGGCATGCCGGTCGATGCCATGCAGAAAATCTGGGAGGAAATCGCCACTTGCTCGACGCCGGGCAAGACCATGACCATCCTCTATGCGCTGGGCTGGACCCAGCACTCGATTGGCGCGCAGATGATCCGCAGCGCGGCGATGGTGCAACTGTTGCTGGGCAACGTCGGCATGCCGGGCGGCGGCGTGAACGCCTTGCGCGGGCACTCCAATATCCAGGGGCTGACTGACCTGGGGCTATTGTCCAACTCACTGCCGGGCTACCTCACGCTACCCGGCGATGCCGAACAGGATTACAACGCCTATATCGTCAAGCGCACGCAGAAACCGTTGCGGCCGGGGCAACTGTCCTACTGGCAGAACTACAGCAAATTCCACGTCAGCCTGATGAAGTCCTGGTACGGCGCCAACGCCACCGCCGAGAACAACTGGGCTTACGAGTACTTGCCGAAACTGGACATCCCCCAATACGACATCCTCAAGGTGTTCGACCTGATGGGGCAAGGCAAGGTGAACGGCTACATGTGCCAGGGCTTCAACCCGATCGCCGCGCTGCCTGATAAAAACCGCGTGATGGCGGCACTGGCCAAGTTGAAATGGCTGGTGGTGATGGACCCACTGGCCACAGAAACTTCCGAGTTCTGGCAAAAGGTCGGGCCGTACAACGACGTGAACAGCGCCGACATCCAGACCGAAGTGATCCGCCTGCCCACCACCTGTTTTGCCGAGGAAGACGGTTCGCTGGTCAACAGCAGTCGCTGGCTGCAATGGCACTGGAAAGGCGCCGACGGCCCTGGCGAAGCGCGCACCGACGTGCGGATCATGAGCGAATTGTTCCTGCGTCTGCGCCAGCGTTATCAGGCCGATGGCGGCAAGTATCCCGACCCGCTGCTCAAGTTGACGTGGCCGTACAAGATCCCCGACGAACCTTCGCCGGAGGAACTCGCCAAGGAGATCAACGGCTCGGCGACGACCGACTTCACCGACGCCACCGGTGCGGTGATCAAGGCCAATACGCAACTGGCCGGTTTCGGCCAGCTCAAGGATGACGGCAGTACCGCGTCCGGGTGCTGGATTTTCTGTGGCAGCTGGACCGAACTGGGCAACCAGATGGCTCGCCGCGACAACAGCGACCCATACGGCATGCACCAGCATCAGGGCTGGGCCTGGGCCTGGCCGGCCAACCGGCGGATCCTCTACAACCGCGCCTCGGCAGACCTGCAAGGCAAGCCGTGGGATCCGAAAAAACGTCTGGTGTGGTGGAACGGCAAAGCCTGGGCCGGCACCGATGTGCCGGACTACAAGGCCGACGTGCCGCCGGAAGCCGGGATGAACCCGTTCATCATGAACCCCGAAGGCGTGGCGCGATTCTTCGCCGTCGACAAGATGAACGAAGGTCCGTTTCCCGAGCACTACGAGCCGTTCGAAACACCGATCGGCATCAACCCGCTGCACCCGCAAAACAAGAAAGCCACCAGCAACCCGGCAGCGCGGATCTTCGATTCGGTCTGGGATTCCCTCGGCGTGGCCAAGGATTACCCGTACGCCGCCACCAGTTACCGGCTGACCGAGCATTTCCACTTCTGGAGCAAGCATTGCAAGCTCAACGCGATCGCCCAGCCCGAGCAGTTTGTGGAAATCGGTGAAGTGCTGGCCAAGGAAAAAGGCATCGTCGCAGGCGACCGGGTACGGGTCAGCAGCAAGCGTGGCTTCATCGAAGCGGTGGCGGTGGTGACCAAGCGGATTCGTCCGCTGCAGGTCAACAACCAGGTGGTGCACCAGATCGGCATTCCCCTGCACTGGGGCTTTACCGGGCTCACGCGGCACGGTTACCTGACCAACACCCTGGTGCCGTTCCTCGGCGATGGCAACACACAGACCCCGGAATCCAAGTCATTCCTGGTCAACGTGGAGAAAGTCTAAATGGCCAGCCAAGACATCATTGCCCGCTCGGCCACCACCACACCCGCGCCCTCGGTGCGCGGCATGGAGGAAGTCGCCAAGCTGATCGACACCACCAAATGCATTGGCTGCAAGGCCTGCCAGGTTGCCTGCTCGGAATGGAACGAGCTGCGCGACGAGGTCGGCCATAACCACGGCACCTACGACAACCCGCAGGACCTCAGCGCCGAAACCTGGACGCTGATGCGCTTCACCGAGCACGAGACCGACGCCGGCAACCTGGAGTGGCTGATCCGCAAGGACGGCTGCATGCACTGCGCCGAGCCCGGTTGCCTGGCGGCATGCCCCAGCCCTGGGGCGATCATCAAGCACGCCAACGGCATCGTCGATTTCGATCAGGACCACTGCATTGGCTGTGGCTACTGCATCACCGGGTGTCCGTTCAACATTCCACGGATCTCGCAAAAGGATCACAAGGCCTACAAGTGCACCCTGTGCTCGGACCGGGTGGCGGTAGGGCTGGAGCCGGCCTGCGTGAAAACCTGCCCGACCGGTGCCATCGTGTTCGGCTCCAAGGACGACATGAAGGAGCACGCCGCCGAACGTATCGTCGATCTGAAAAGCCGCGGCTTTGAAAACGCCGGCCTGTACGACCCCGAAGGCGTCGGCGGCACCCACGTGATGTATGTGCTGCACCATGCCGATACGCCAAGGCTGTACGCCGGCTTGCCCGATCACCCGGCGATCAGCCCGTTGGTGGGGCTGTGGAAAGGCATCAGCAAACCCCTGGCGCTGCTGGCCATGGGCGCGGCGGTGCTGGCCGGGTTCTTCCACTACGTGCGGGTCGGCCCGCAAATCGTCGAAGAGGATGAACATCCCGAGCCGCCGGACAACGCCGTGCACGAAGTCGATCCGTCGGTGCATACCTTCGATCCCCGTGGGGAGGGCAGGCCATGAGCAACAAGACGATCCTGCGCTACACCAGCAACCAGCGCACCAATCACTGGCTGGTGGCGATTCTGTTCTTCATGGCTGGTTTGTCCGGATTGGCACTGTTCCACCCGGCGCTGTTCTGGCTGAGCAACCTGTTCGGCGGCGGACCATGGACACGCATCCTGCACCCGTTCATGGGCGTGCTGATGTTCTTGCTGTTCCTTGGCCTGGTGTTTCGCTTCTGGCACGCCAACTACTTCATCGCCAACGATCGCCTGTGGCTCAAGCGCATCGACCGGGTGATGAAAAATGAAGAGGAGGGCGTCCCGCCCATCGGCAAATACAACCCCGGGCAGAAGCTGCTGTTCTGGACTTTACTGCTGTGCATGCTGGTGCTGTTGTTCAGCGGGCTGGTGATCTGGCGTGCCTACTTCAGCGAGTATTTCGGCATCACCACGATACGCTGGGCGATGTTGCTGCATGCACTGGCCGGTTTTGTGCTGATCCTGAGCATCATCGTGCACATCTACGCCGGCATCTGGATCAAAGGCTCGGTCAGCGCGATGGTGCACGGCCGGGTCAGCCGCGGCTGGGCCAGGAAGCACCACGAACTCTGGTATCGCCAAGTGACTCAAGATGAGACGCGCGACGAAGCGCCTACGCGACCGATCACCAAAAAGGGCTGACATTTGCCAACCATCCTGGAACCTGGAGAAATCGAAGCGGCGGCCAGTTCGCCGCCGTTTCTGTACCTGCCACCGCCTGACCTGTTCAGCCTGCGCGCCCAGCGTCTGGAAACCCTGGCCGAAGGGCACCCGCTGGCCGATTACCTGCGCCTGATTGCCGGGTTGTGCCGGGTGCAGCAACAGGTGCTGGACGATCCGCCGCTTGGCGAGCCTCTGGACCGGCAACGCATCGAACTGTGCCAGCAGCACGGTTTGCCGCCTTTTGCGGCCGACAGCCTGGCGCGCGAAGACGACTGGCAGCTTTACCTCGATGCCTTGTTGCAGCGCTATAGAGAACCGCCACAATCCGCCGTGGCCGAAGCCGTGGACACCTTGCGCCTGGCCGGTGCCGGGCAACGCCGCGCCTGGGCGGTGGCACTGCTCAGCGGCCAGTATTCGCTGGTACCGGCGGCGCTGGTGCCGTTTCTCGGCGCGGCGCTGCAAACGGCCTGGAGCCACTGGCTGTTGAGTACGCCGAACCTGGCACTGACACCCGGCGACAGCCTCAGCCAGTGCCCGGCCTGCGGCTCGCCGGCCATGGCCGGGGTCATCCGCCATCGTGGCAAGCACAACGGCTTGCGTTATCTGGTCTGTTCGCTGTGTGCCTGCGAGTGGCACGTGGTGCGGGTCAAGTGCGTGTATTGCGAGCAGAGCAAGGGCCTGGAATACCTCAGCCTTGAAGATGATCGCCATGCCGCGAACCAGGCGCCGTTGCGCGCCGAAGTCTGCCCCGGTTGCAACAGCTATCTGAAGTTGCTCTATCTGGAAAACGATGCGGATGCCGAAGCGTTGTCGGCAGACCTGTCCAGCCTGATGCTCGACATGCGCCTGGCCCAGGACGGTTATCAGCGCCTGGCGCCGAATCTGCTCCTGGCGCCGGGAGACGAATAAACGCAGCGTCTACACTCTGGCGCGAGGTCATTCGTTTTCAGGAGTGCCAGATGTCTGCACGCGGTGCCAGCCAATCCCTGCATCTACCTTCCATCGACAGTCTGTTGCGTCACCCGGCGTGCCGGCCGCTGGCCGAGCGTCATGGACGCGACGCCTTGCTGGGGGCCTTGCGGCGGTTGCTGGATGAGTTGCGCGAAGGGGTGCAGCAGGGCTTGCTCGAACCTGTAGAAGTCAGCGCCGAGGTGCTGGCAGGCCGGGTCGGCGAGCGATTGGCCCTCCAGCATCGCAGCCATGTGCGGCGGGTGTTCAACCTCACCGGCACGGTGCTGCACACCAACCTCGGGCGGGCGTTGTTGCCCGAAGAAGCGATCGAGGCGGTGCAAATGGCCGCGCGTTATCCGCTCAACCTGGAATTCGACCTGCGCAGCGGCAAGCGCGGCGATCGCGACGACCTGATCGAAGGCTTGATTCGCGAGTTGACCGGCGCCGAAGCGGTGACCGTGGTCAACAACAATGCCGCCGCGGTGCTGCTGACCCTCAACAGCCTGGGTACGCGCAAGGAAGGGATTATTTCCCGGGGCGAACTGATTGAAATCGGCGGCGCCTTCCGCATTCCCGACATCATGGCCCGCGCCGGGGTGAAGCTCGTCGAGGTCGGTACCACCAACCGCACCCATGCCCGCGACTACGAGGCCGCCATCGGCCCGCGCAGCGGTTTGATCATGCGCGTGCACGCGAGCAACTACAGCATTCAAGGCTTCACCACGAGCGTACCGACCGCGGAACTTGCGCAACTGGCACACCGGCACGGCTTGCCGCTGCTCGAGGACCTCGGCAGCGGCAGCCTGCTGGACTTGACCCGCTGGGGGCTGCCCGCCGAGCCGACGGTGCGTCAGGCGCTGCTGGATGGCGCGGACATCGTGACCTTCAGCGGCGACAAACTGCTCGGCGGCCCACAGGCCGGGCTGATTGTCGGCCGCAAGGACCTGATCGCCAGGATCAAGAAAAACCCGCTCAAGCGTGCACTGCGGGTCGACAAAATGACCCTGGCGGCCCTGGAAGCGGTGCTGGGTCTATACCGAAACCCGGACCGACTGGCCGAGCGTTTGCCGAGCCTGCGCCTGCTGACCCGCCCACAGGCCGATATCCTCGCCCAGGCTGAGCGCTTGCAGCCGGCGCTGGCCCGCGTGCTGGGTGACGGCTGGAGCGTCAGCGCCATGCCGTCACTGGGCATGATCGGCAGCGGCAGCCAACCGGTGGCGCGGCTGGCCAGCGCGGCGCTGTGCATTCGCCCACTCACGTCGAAGCGTTTGCGCGGGCGATCCTTGCTGAATCTGGAGGAGGCCTTTCGCGCCTTACCGATTGCGGTGCTCGGGCGCATTGACGATGACGCCCTGTGGCTGGACCTGCGGCAACTGGACGACGAGTCGGCCTGGCTGACGCAGCTCGATCAATTGCAGGTGGAGGGCCGGGCAGGGTGATTGTCGGCACCGCTGGACACATCGACCATGGCAAGACGGCGCTGCTCCAGGCGCTGACGGGCCAAGCGGGCGACCGGCGCCGGGAGGAGCGTGAACGCGGCATGACCATCGACCTCGGCTACCTGTATGCCGCGCTGGAGCCGGAGGCGCCACTGACCGGTTTCATCGACGTTCCCGGCCATGAGCGCTTCACCCACAACATGCTGGCCGGGGCGCAGGGCATCGACCTGGTGTTGCTGGTGGTGGCCGCCGATGACGGGGTGATGCCGCAGACCCGTGAGCACCTGGCGATCGTCGAGTTGCTCGGCATCCCGCGGGCGCTGGTGGCGATCAGCAAGTGCGATCGGGTCGACAGCGCCCGGGTGCAAGACGTGCGTGAGCAGATCCGTACCTTGCTGGCGCCCGGACCCTATGCCGATGCACCGCTGATTGCACTGTCGAGCGTGACCGGCGAGGGCATCGAAACCTTGCGCAAGGCGTTGCTCGACGCCCAGCGTGAAGTGTCGCAGCGCAATACGGAAGGTGGTTTTCGCCTGGCGATCGATCGGGCCTTCAGCGTGGCCGGGGCCGGTATCGTGGTGACCGGTACGGCGCTGTCCGGCCAGGTCTCGGTGGGCGACACCTTGCTGTTGGGGCCACAAGGCAAACCGGTGCGCATTCGCGGCCTGCACGCGCAAAACCAGGCCGCCGAACACGCCTGTGCCGGCCAGCGCGTGGCGTTGAACCTGAGTGCCGAGCGGCTGGCCCTGGAGCACATCCATCGCGGTCACTGGTTGCTCGCCGACGGCTTGTACGCGCCCACCCAGCGCCTGGACATCGACATGCAGTTGCTTGCCGGCGAATCCCGGGCCTTCGAGCACTTTCAACCGGTGCACCTGCACCTCGGCACCCAGGACGTCACCGGCAGAGTCGCCTTGCTCGAAGGCGCCAGCCTGGCGCCCGGTGGGCGGATGTTTGCACAACTGCTGCTCAATACGCCGGTGCACGCGGTGAAAGGCGATCGGCTGATCCTGCGCGACCAGAGTGCCCAACGTACCCTGGGGGGCGGTCGGGTACTCGATCCGTTTGCACCCACCCGGCAACGCCGCAGCCCCGAACGCTTGGCGCAGCTGGTGGCACTGGCGAGCAGCACGAAACTGGAGGATGTTTTGCCGGCATTGCTGGCCCACAGCGACACCGGGCTCGATCCGCAGCGCCTGGAGCGCCAGTTCAACCGACCGCGCAGCCGTTGGGTGTTGCCCGCTGACGTGCGTTTGATCGACACCCGCCAGGGCGCGTTGCTGTTCAGTGCCAGCCGTTGGCAGGCCTTGAAGGCGGCCGTGCTGGAACAGCTCGCGCGCTTTCATCAACTCGAACCGGACCAGATGGGGCCGGACCGCGATCGCTTGCGCCGATTTGCCGGCAGCACTCAAGAACGCGGGACATTCATCAGCCTGCTCGACGAGCTGCTGGCCAGCGGCGACATCGCCAGCAGTGGCCCGTGGTTGCATCTGCCCGGGCACCAGGTGCGCTTGAGCGAAGAGGACGAAGCCCTGTGGCTGCAATTGCAGCCGCTGTTCGAACAGGCCGCTTTCGATCCGCCGTGGGTGCGCGACCTGGGGCATGAAGAAGCGGTCGTGCGCGGGTTGCTGCGCAAAATGGCGCGCCTGGGCCTGATGCATCAAGTGGTGCGCGACCTGTTTTATACCGACGGCATGATTCGCCGATTGGCGGCTATGCTGTTGCAACTGGCGGACGCCAACCCGGTGATCCAGGTGGCGGCGTTTCGTGATGCGGTGGGCCTGGGGCGCAAGCGCAGTATCCAGATACTGGAGTACTTCGACCGCATCGGCCTGACCCGGCGTTTTGGCGATCGTCGCCAGGTTCGCCCGGACAACGCGTTGGCCCAGCGCAATGAGCCCTGATTCAGGGGCAGGAATTAAGGAAGGCAATCGCGCCCGGTGGCGCGGCCGGGCTTCAAACCCGGTTGGGGACGGCATCCGTTCCCGGGCAGGTTCGACTCCGGCTGCCTTCCGCCACTTTCCATTCAGAACGGCCCGAAGTCCAACGGGTACTGGATGACCACGTAAACCCGGTCGATGTTGTCGCCGGCTTGGGCGGCGTTGGCCCGGTGCGACACATGGGACAATTGCAACGACAGACCTTTGGCCGCCCCGGCCTGCACGACATAGTGCAGATCGATGTCGCGCTCCCAGTGTTTGCCCCCATCCCCTTGTTGCGGCACGAAGGTGCCGGACGCCGGGTCGAACGGGTTGTAGGCCCCGCCTTGTGGCGCATGAGTGCCGTCGATCCGGTCGCCGGTGACGTAGCGGGTCATGAACTTCAGGCCGGGTATGCCGAAGGTGGCCAGGTCCAGGTCGTAGCGAACCTGCCAGGAGCGTTCGCGGGCGCCATTGAAGTCGGCGTACTTGATCGAGTTGGCCAGGTAGATGGAGTCGCCACCGACAAAATCGAACGGCGTATCACCGTCGACCTTTTGATACGCCAGGGTGAACCCATGGGCGCCCAGCGTGTATTGGCCGGACAGGCTGTATGCGGTGTTGTCGATGGCGCCGGCCAGCGCCTGGCCGGTGTCCTTCGTGTGATAGAGGTTCGCGTCGAGGAACACCTCGGACTGCTTGAAGTGCAGATTGCCGTAGTACTGATGCCAGGTGTCGGTCAGCTCCGAGGCGTACAGGGCACCGCCAACCGGACTTTGGGTAAACAGGTCGGCACCGGCAAACGAAATGCCGCCGGCCTCGGTGTTGGCGCCATAGCCGAAAAAATTGCCCTTGCCGGAAGCACTGTCCTGATTCTTGAATGCCGTAAAGTGTCCGGCTTGCAGGTTCAAGCCGTCGATTTCGCGGCTGGTGAGCAGAAAACCGGTGGCGTACTCCGGTTGCAGGCGTTTGTCCGCGGTGTCGAATACCGGGGATTCGACCATCATTTCGCCAAACGCCAGGGTGGTGCTCGACGCCTTGAACTTGATCGCACCGCCACCACTGGAGTAATCGCTTTCGCTGCGACCGTCACTGTCCACCGGCAGCAAACCCGTCCCGGAATGCCCTTTGCCGCCATCGAGTTTCAGACCCAGAAATGCATGGGCATCGAGGCCGAAGCCGACCGTGCCCGGCGTGAAACCGGATTGAAACGTACTGATGAAGCCTTGAGCCCATTCTGCCTTGTAGCTCTTGCCGGTCGACGAGGGGGATCGATAGTCGCTGTTCAGATAAAAGTTTCGGCTGAGTACGCCAAGCGACGCGCCGTCCAGAAAGCTTTCCGCGTCTTGCGACGATTCATCGGCCAGTGCATGGGTGGCCAACTGGCAGAAGCATAAATACATTGCAGCCCCGAGGTTATGCGAAGAAGGGATCATCAATGGTTCACCATAGGGGCAGCGACTGCAGGTGATGATTCACTGTAGGAGCGAGCTTGCTCGCGATGGTCGTTAACGATAACGCCTGTTTACTGGATAAACGCGGCGCGCTTGAGACCATCGCGAGCAAGCTCGCTCCTACAGGGGGCGCCCGCAGTCGATTGTATTTCCGAAAGCCTTAGTGGCCTTCCGAGGCACCAAACATGGTCTTGGCGTAGATCAGGCCCAGACCGTAGGCGCCGCCATTGGCAATCGAGGTTTTCACCGTTTCGTCGTAGGTCTCGCTACGGGCCCAGTCACGTTGCAGTTCCAGCAGGTATTGCAGCGAGGTCATCGGCCGGGCGCCGATCTGGATCATGCGCTGCATGGCCATTTCGTGGGCCTCGGTGCTGACGTCGCCGCAGGCATCGGCAATCACATACACCTCGAAACCCTGATCGATCGCCGACAACGCCGGACCAACGATGCACACGGACGTCCAGAGGCCGGCGAGCACGATCTTCTGCTTGCCGATGGCGTTGACTTCCACAGCAATGCGCGCGTCTTCCCAGGTGTTCATGCTGGTGCGGTCGATCACGTTGTGTTCCGGGAACACAGCCTTGATTTCGTCGAAGATCGGCCCTGAAAAGCTTTTCTCGGCGACGGTGGTGAGAATCGTCGAGACCTTGAAGCCACGCGCCGCCTTGGCCACCAGTGCGGCGTTGTTGCGCAGGGTGACGGCGTCGATCGACTTGGTCGCGAAGGACATCTGCGACTGGTGGTCGATCATGATCAGGGTGTGGTCGTTCGGGGTCAGCAGGGTTTTGCCGGGTACTGCCTTTGCAATGGCCATGACACTGTCCTTTCGGGGGGGAGTGAGGACGTCATGGTTGCGCAGTTCGGATCGGGAATATTGAATCGGTGTGCTGTCTTTGACTCATTGATATCAGACGGCGCAAACCCTGTAGGAGCGAGCTTGCTCGCGATGGTCGTTAACGATAACGCTTGTTTTCCGGGTAAACGCGGCGCTCTCGAGACCATCGCGAGCAAGCTCGCTCCCACAGGGTTTTTGTGTGCCACGTTCTCCATGTTCGCGGCACTGGTGTGCGGATGTCAGATCGACCTCAAAGGTGATCCGCATCGATCACAGCCTTGGCGAACGCCTGCGGGTCTTCCTGCGGCAGGTTGTGGCCGATGCCGCCGTTGATCAGCCGGAATTCGTATTTGCCGGTGAAGCGCTTGGCATAGTCTTCGGGGGCCGGGTGCGGTGCGCCGTTGGCATCGCCTTCAAGGGTGATGGTCGGCACGCTGATGGATGGCGCCGTGGCCAGCTTCTGCTCCAGCGCCTCATAGCGGCTTTCACCCTGGACCAGGCCCAGGCGCCAGCGGTAGTTGAACACGGTGATGTCGACATGGTCCGGGTTGTCCAGCGCCTTGGCGCTGCGGTCGAAGGTGGCGTCATCGAACGCCCATTTCGGCGAAGCCAGTTGCCAGATCAGCTTGGCGAAATCGTGGGTGTTTTTCGCGTAACCGGCGCGACCGCGGTCGGTGGCGAAGTAGAACTGATACCACCACTGCAGTTCCGCCTTGGGCGGCAGCGGGTTCTTGCCGGCCGCCTGGTTGCCGATCAGATAACCGCTGACCGAGACCAGCGCCTTGACCCGCTCCGGCCACAGCGCCGAGACAATGTCAGCCGAACGCGCACCCCAGTCATAACCACCGAGCACCGCTTGCTTGATCTTCAGCGCATCCATGAAGTCGATGACATCGCTGGCCAGCGCAGCCGGCTGGCCATTGCGCAGGGTCTTGTCGGAGAGGAAATGCGTATCGCCATAGCCGCGCGCATAGGGCATCAGTACCCGGTAGCCCTTGGCAGCGAGCAACGGCGCGACGTCGTCATAGCTGTGAATGTCGTACGGCCAGCCGTGCAGCAGGATCACCACCGGTCCGTTGGCCGGGCCGGTTTCGGCGTACGCCACGTCCAGCAGCCCGGCGTTGACATGCTTGAGCGGGCCGAACGGCGAGGGTGCCGCCTGCGTGGTTTGGGCAGGGGTCGCAGTCGGCTGCACGGTGGCGGCCGTTTGCCCATGGGCTGCGCCGAGCACACCGAACAGGCTGAGTGCGAGGATCGATGGGCCGACCAGGTGGCGGCGAGTCTTGCCGGTGTTGCTGTTGCGCAGTGCCATCTTCATGGGATGTCTCCATTACCAGCCATGGCCAGGGGTTCGGTCTGAACCCCTGCAAACCTTGCTTGCATTGAAACGCGGCAACGTATCCGGCCTGTGTCCAATCACCGACCGGATGAAAGTCTGTGTATCGGGACGTCGCGTTGACACAGTGTGATACACAGCGGCGTCATGCGTGGCCCGTGACCTGCGCACATGGCTTTCTGCAGAGTGTACGCAGTAAATACGGATCTACAGTCTTTGCACTAGCCAAGCGATGCCACACTGTTGAGCAATGTCTTGACCAGTTGAGCCTGGCGGGTGGCGCCGGTCTTGGCGAACACTCCACGCAAATGGGCACGCACCGTGTTGCGCGAAACCCCAAGGGCCAGGGCTGTTTCATCGAGGGTTTGCCCGTCCATGACAAGCATGGCCACTTCGGTTTCGGTCGGCGTCAGGTGGAACAGGCTGCGCAACAGGTTGCGCGATGCCTGCGGCGAGTCCGCCGGGTCGCGGATGAACACCGCTACGGCGGGCCGGCGTGCGCCGTTGCGCGATTGATAGCTCACGGGGATGGGGCGCAGCAGTAAATTGAGTGGCATCTCGCCGCTGGGCCGGGTCAGGGTCAACACTTCGATGTCATCGAGACCACGCTGGCGTTGTTTCAATACGGCCTGGATGGCTTGCTGGACATTGCGGTTCTGCTGGCTGGTGAAGGCACAGAGCTTGTCGTGTCGGCATTCCAGGCCGTCACGGCTGTCGAACAGTCGCTGGGCGGCGCGGTTGCAACGCAGCATTCTGCCGTCTTCGTCGAGGATCGCCGTGCCCACCATCAGCCGGTCGATGGTCGCGGCATAGAGTTGGCGTTCGGAGTCCAGTTGCTCTACCGCCGAGTGCAGATCCACCGCTTGTTGCAGGTGCGGCAGGAGCAGGTGAATCAGGGCAATCTCCGTTGCATCGAAGTCGCGGCTGGCGTGGTTGCGGCAGGCGAACAAGGCGCAGTGCATACCCGTGGGCGTGCGCATGTTGGCGACCAGCACGTGGCGCAGATCCAGGGGTTGCAGATAGTTGCGATAGAAGTCGTGGGCCAGCCAGGCATCGGTGCCCAGTACCTGATCGGCGCTGGCCACCTGCTCGACAGGCCAGTCGATGAAGGGGCAGATTGCGTAGTACTGCTCGCTGTAGAACGGCTCGCCCGGCAGCAGGGGACCATGAATCGATGCATTGACGATCAGCCCCGGCCGTTCATGGTTGGGGTTGCGTAGCACCAGGGTGAAGAAGCTGGCTTCGAAACGCCGACGCAAGGTTTCCAGCAGGCCGGACCAGGGGGTGGACTCAAGGGGGCCTTGATAGACCAGCGCGAGCAAGCGGCTGAGTTCGGCAGACGGGATTTCGATATCGGGCTGCAGGTCCTTGCAGACCGCAAGAGAGAGGGTCATGGGTGCGCCTCGCTACTGCTTGTTGTTGTCGTTCGAGTATTGATCGCGCCCATGGCGGGAAAATCGTCCGTTTGGCTTAGGCAGGTTGTCGGGCCTTGTGATAGGCAGCGCTATACCGGTTCATGCCGGCATAGCGCTGAGCTCCTGGGGTTTTACAGTGCCAGCAGTGCCTCGACGATACGTTCGGCGGCCGTTTCGGCCGACTCGTTGCGGGTATCGATATGGATGTCCGGCGTTACCGGCGGCTCATAAGGCGAGTCGATCCCGGTGAAGTTTTTCAACTCGCCGCGTCGGGCTTTCTGGTACAGGCCCTTGGGGTCGCGCTGTTCGGCCAGGGCCAGTGGCGCATCGACGAAAATTTCCAGGAAATTACCGTCTCCTGCCAGGCGGCGTGCCATCTCGCGCTCGGCACGGAACGGCGAGATGAACGACACCAGGGTGATCAGACCGGCATCGAGCATCAGCTTCGCCACTTCCGAGACCCGGCGGATATTCTCCACCCGGTCGGCTTCGGTGAAGCCCAGGTCGCGATTCAGGCCATGGCGGACATTGTCGCCATCGAGCAGGTAAGTGTGCCGGCCGAGGGTATGCAGCTTGCGCTCCACCAGGTTGGCGATGGTCGACTTGCCCGCGCCGGACAACCCGGTGAACCACAGGATTCGCGGCGACTGCCCCTTGAGCGTCGCGTGGGCCTCGCGGTTTACGTCGATGGCCTGCCAGTGCACGTTCTGTGCGCGGCGCAAGGCGAAGTGCAGCATGCCGGCACCGACCGTCCGGTTGCTCAGGCGGTCGATAATGATGAATCCGCCCGTATCGCGGTTATCGGCATAAGCATCGAAGGCGATCGGCCGGTCCAGGTGCAAGTTGCACACACCAATACCGTTCAGCTCCAGGGTTTTGGCCGCCAGGTGTTCCAGGCTGTTCACATCGACCCGGTGCTTGAGGCTGGCGCAGCTCATGCTGACGGTCCGGCAGCCGATCTTCATCAGGTAAGGACGCCCGGGCAACATCGGCTCTTCGTCCATCCACACCAGCGTCGCCTCGAACTGGTCGGCAACCGCCGCCGGTGCATCGGCCAGGACAATCATGTCGCCGCGGCTGATATCGATTTCATCCTTGAGCGTCAGCGTGACAGCTTGGCCGCACAGGGCCTGTTGCTGTTCCCCGGCGCTGCCGAAGATCCCGGTGATCTCGCTCTGATGACCCGACGGAAGCACCCGGATGCGATCCCCCACGCTGACGCTGCCCGCGGCGACGTTGCCGCAGTAGCCACGAAAGTCGAGGTTCGGCCGATTCACCCATTGCACGGGCAGGCGGAACGCGGCCTCGACTTGACGAGCCTGCTCAAGGGGGACGTTTTCCAGATGCTGGAGCAGGGTCGGCCCCTGGTACCAGGGGGTGTTCGGGCTGGCTTCCAGCATATTGTCGCCCCGTAGCGCAGAGAGCGGGATGCA
Source organism: Pseudomonas sp. AP3_22 TE3818 (assembly GCF_053628995.1). Classification (NCBI taxonomy): domain Bacteria; kingdom Pseudomonadati; phylum Pseudomonadota; class Gammaproteobacteria; order Pseudomonadales; family Pseudomonadaceae; genus Pseudomonas; species Pseudomonas sp. AP3_22 TE3818. The sequence continues at coordinate 3,328,139 of NZ_JBRJHL010000001.1, forward strand.
CTGGATGTCGTGCAGGCCAATCTGCGAGGCGAACGCACGATAATCGGATTCGATGCGTTCGAACACCGCTTGGGAATAGTCCACCAGGTCCAGTTTGTTGATGGCCACCACGACCTTGCGGATGCCCAGCAGGGACACCAGGTAACTGTGCCGACGGGTTTGGGTGAGGATGCCCTGACGGGCATCGATGAGGATCACCGCGAGGTCGGCGGTCGAGGCGCCCGTGACCATGTTGCGGGTGTATTGCTCGTGGCCGGGGGTGTCGGCGACGATGAACTTGCGCTTGTCGGTGGCGAAGAACCGATAGGCGACATCGATGGTGATGCCTTGCTCGCGCTCGGCGCTCAAACCGTCGACCAACAGGGCGAAGTCCAGTTCGTCACCCTGGGTGCCGAGTTTTTTCGAGTCGGCTTCGAGTTGGCCAAGCTGGTCCTCGAACAGGACCTTGGACTCGTAAAGCAGGCGGCCGATCAGGGTGCTTTTGCCATCGTCGACGCTGCCACAGGTGATGAAACGCAGCAGTTGCTTGTTCTGTTGCTGTTCCAGATAGGGCGTCAGGTCGCCATTGAAGGTATCGTTCAGCGCGCTCATCAGAAATACCCCTCTTGCTTCTTTTTCTCCATGGAACCGGCCGAATCGCTGTCGATCAGTCGACCCTGACGCTCCGAAGTACGGCTTACCAGCATTTCGCTGATAATCGCCGGCAGGTTGTCGGCATCGCTGTCGATGGCGCCGGTCAGCGGGTAGCAGCCAAGCGTACGGAATCGCACCTTGCGCATTTGCGGCGTTTCTCCCGGTCGCAGCGGCAGGCGCTCGTCGTCGACCATGATCAGCGTGCCGTCACGCTCAACCACCGGGCGCTCCTTGGCGAAATACAGCGGCACGATGGGGATCTGTTCGAGGTAGATGTATTGCCAGATATCCAGCTCGGTCCAGTTCGACAACGGGAATACCCGCAGGCTTTCGCCCTTGCGTTTGCGTGTGTTGTACAAGCGCCAGAGCTCGGGGCGCTGCTGTTTCGGGTCCCAGCGATGCTGCTCGGAGCGCAGCGAGAACATCCGTTCCTTGGCCCGCGACTTCTCTTCGTCACGGCGGGCACCGCCGAAAGCGGCGTCGAAACCATAATGGTCCAGGGCCTGCTTCAGCCCTTGGGTCTTCCACACGTCGGTATGCAGGGCCGAGCCGTGGGTAAAAGGATCGATGGCCTTTTCCACGCCCTCGGGATTGACGTGCACCAACAGTTCCAGCCCCAGGCGCGATGCCGTCTGGTCGCGGAACGTGATCATTTCGCGAAACTTCCAGGTGGTGTCCACGTGCAGCAAGGGGAAGGGCGGTTTGCCCGGGGCAAACGCCTTCATCGCCAGGTGCAGCATCACGGCGCTGTCCTTGCCGATGGAGTAGAGCATCACCGGGTTTTCACACTCGGCGACCACTTCGCGGATGATCTGGATGCTTTCCGCTTCCAGCCATTGCAGATGAGTCAACATCGGATACCTCCTCGATTTCTGCCGGGTTTGGCTCCGGCGGACCTCCAAGGTAGGTAAAGCGCCGCTGGCGCTTCTTCGTCTGCTCGGACGAAGAACGCGACAGCGGCTGGAGGTCACGCGACGGACGCGTACAACGTCTCGGCACGCACCTTCAGGGCGCGGGCTACGGCATCGAAGCCCTGTTGCACCCAGGGACCATGGTTGGCCATGACCTGGTCGGCGGTCGCGCCGAGGAACTGGTCGGTGGTGTGGTAGCGGCAGCTGGCCGGACCGGTGCGCTCGATGTGCTGTTCGCGGCGGGCAGCGTCCGGATTGTCGGCACTGGCATACATCTCCCAGGCGAGCAGTCGGTGGGGCTCGAAGTCCGCCAGGTATTCGATCACGTGCAGCAACTCACCCGGTTGCCCCGGATGGGGCAGGAACAGGTTGACCGGCTCCCCAAGTACCAGGCTCGACTCGACCTTGACGGTATAGGGGTTCCACTGCGGATAACGCGCCAGGTCGATCAGTACCGACCAGACCCGTTCGGCTGGCGCGGCGATGTCCACGATGATGGATCGAACCAGATTTTTCTCTGCGGTCATGGGTGACTCCTCTGAGAGTGACTCCGCGCCACGCATCGCGACGGGAGTAAGCCATGGGCTCAGGCGCGATCCTCCCCGCTCGGGATGCCCGGCTCCTCGTCCATGCGGACTAGGCGGGCGCTTAGTCCGCTCGGACGAAGAACCGGCAAGCGGGAACTCCCTAAGGTCACTGGCAGCGGCGGGATGTCCGCCGGCAGAGGAGAGCGACATGGTTGCAGACATGGTTACAGACAGGATCGATCAGGAGGTGCTCAGCGGTGAGAGCTGGAACCTCTTTTGTGAGCAATTGCGCCGCAGCGGCGAGCAGATACTGCGCCGCGAAGCGCCGGCCGATGTGCAGACCCGTGCCGAAGGCTTTCGCTATCTCACCCGGTTACTGCGCATTGCCCTGGAAATGCACCTGGAGTTCGCTGACCCGGACTTTCCGGGCTTCATCACCCCGTCCCATGAAACCGCGAAAATCGGCGCCGACAACCCGGATAACCTGTACAGCTATGCGCGCCTGAACGGTGAGCATGAGTACCGGGTCAGCGGTCACCGTGGCAGCGTTGCCTACCTCAGCTTCGGCTCCCAGAAGGGGGGGTATGAGACGGATGGCAAGATGACCCAGACCGGTTTCCTCGATGCCGGGTCACTGGCGCTGGATGCCGAGGGCAACTTCGACATCATCCTCAGCCAGCGCCCGCCGGTTGACGGCAACTGGCTGCGCCTGGAGCCGCAGAGCAATGCCCTGATCGTGCGTCAGACGTTTCTTGACCGTGGCAGTGAGCAACCGGCCCAACTGCGAATAGAGCGCCTGAATGCCGGGCAGACACCCGAGCCGCTGACGGCGCCACGCTTGCAGCAAAGCCTGCAACGGGTGGGCAGTTTCGTCGAGAACACCGCCCGATTGTTTGCCGATTGGGCCCAGGGCTACCAGGCCCATCCCAATCAACTGCCAGCCGCCGACCAGGCGCTGTGCCAATCAGTGGGCGGGGACCCGAACATTTTCTATTACCACTCCTACTGGGCCTTGGCCGAGGACGAGGCCTTGCTGATCGAGGTCGATCAGGTGCCTGACTGCGACTTCTGGAATGTGCAGATCAACAACTACTGGATGGAGTCGCTGGACTACCGCTACCACCGCATCTGCCTGAACAAGCACTCAGCGCACCTGGACGCCGATGGCCGCTTGCGCCTGGTGCTCTGCGGCGTTGATCCGGGCCTTGAGAATTGGCTGGAAACCGCCAGCCATCCCCACGGCACCCTGTGCTTGCGCTGGGTGGGGGCGCAGCATCCCGTGCACCCGACCACTCGCGTGGTCAAGCTCGATGCGTTGAAGGAGATTGTGCGATGAGTGCCGATGATTTCGCCCTGGATGCCTTGCTGGCCGAAGCCCGCGCCCGTTCCGGGGGACTCGACGACTTCGGTCCCGGCGATTTTCGCCAGGGCCTGCGGGTATTGGCCGACGCCCTGAACAACGAAGCGTGCCTGTCGCCCGCCGGGCGGGGCTTGTTGCGCGAAAAACTGCTGGGCCAACTGGTCAACCGCCTGGTCATGGAGGATCACTTGCGGCGTCACCCGGACATCCTTGAGCAACCCATCGATGACCCGTTGGTGATCGTCGGCCTGCCGCGCACCGGCACTACACTGCTGCAGCGCACACTGGCGGTGGACCCGCAGTTCAGCAAGGCGCAGTGGTGGGAAACCCGTTACCCCGCACCCTTGCCCGGTGAAACACTGGAGCAGCCACAAAAGCGTATCGCCCGGGCACGCGAAGAAGTCGCGGGAATGATCGAGTTCCTCCCGCAGTTGCTGGCCATCCACCCGCTGGACGCCGAGCAACCCGATGAAGAGTTCATGCTGATGGAACACTCGTTCCTGTGCGCCATGGATTCCTACGTCAATGTGCCGAGCTATACCGCCTGGCTTGACGCTCAGGACCAGACGCAGGTCTATCGGTACCTCAAGCGAACCTTGCAGTTCCTGCAATGGCAGCAAGCACGTCGCGGCATCGAGCCTGGCCGTCGCTGGTTGCTCAAAAGCCCGCAGCACCTGCATACCCTGGAGCTGCTGTTCGAGGTTTTTCCCAAGGCGCAGGTCGTCCTCACCCATCGCGAACCGGCCAGGACCATTCCTTCGCTGGCCAGCTTTATCCATACCCTGTGGTTGCTCTACAGCGACAAGGCCGATGCCGAGGCCGTAGGAGAGCAGTGGAACCGCCGCATGGCACGTGCGTTGCGCCATGCGATGGCCGTCCGCGAGCGTATGCCCCCGCAGCGTTTCCTTGATGTGCTCTTCGAAGACACCGTGGCTGAGCCGCAGGCAGTCGTCGAAAGGATCTATCAGTTTGCCGGCCTCCAGTTGACGCCGCAAACCCGGTCCGCCATGGCGCAATGGCTGCAGGCAAACGGGCGGGAAAAGCGCGCGGTTCATCACTACAGCCCCGGCCAGTTCGGCCTCAGCGAAGAGATTTTGCAACGAGACTATGCCGAGTACCGGACCCGGCATATTCAAGCCTGAAACCCGTGCAGCTCATAACAACAAGAGGAATCTCCCCATGCTGTTGAAAGACAAGGTCGTGATGGTCTCGGGTGTCGGCCCCGGGCTGGGTATCAAGTTGGCCATGGAGGCCGCACGCGAAGGTGCGCGCGCCGTTGCCATTGGGGCGCGGGACAAGGCGCGGCTGCTTGAGGCGCAACAACGCATCCTGGCGCTCACCCACACCTGCGAGGTGTTGTGTGTACCCACGGACATTACCGATGTCGAAGCCTGTCAGCGCTTCGCCGCAAACACGCTCGAACAATTCGGGCGTATCGATGCGCTGATCAACAGCGCCTTCTCCCACGGTGGCTTCCAGTCCGTGGAGGAGGGCGACAACGGCCCATTGCGCGAGGCCCTGGAAGTCAATCTGCTGGGTTCCTTGAACATGAGCCGCGCCGTGCTGGCGCCTATGCGCACCCAGGGCGCCGGCGCCATTGTCATGATCAATACCCTGGGGGTCCGCAAGCCTTACCAGGGTGGTGCGGCCTATGCCGCATCGAAAAGCGCACTGGCCGCGACGGTGCGCTACCTGGCGACCGAGCAGGCGGTGCATGGCCTGCGGGTCAACGGTCTGGCGTGCGGCTGGATGTGGGGCGAGCCGGTCCAGGCCCTGGTCCGCCAGACCGCCGGCGCCCGGGGCGTCAGTGAAGAACAGGTACGTGCCGAACTCAGTGCCGGGATCCCGGGCGGGCGCATGCGCACCGATGAAGAGTGCGCACGCGCCGCGCTGTTTCTTGCATCGGATTACGCCAGTGCAATCAATGGCGCGCAACTGGATGCCAACGGCGGCGAAATGATGTGCTGAGGAACATGACAGATGATTGATCACTGCGCCTTCAATGGCGATGCGGATGGCCTCTGTGCGCTGCAGCAATTGCGTCTGGCCGGGGAGCTGGACCGCGAGGTGCGCTTGATCAGCGGGGTCAAGCGCGATATCGAACTGCTGCGCCGGGTCACGGCCGCTCATGGCGAGCGGGTCACTGTGCTGGACGTGGCCCACGAGCAGAATCGCGAGGATACCTGGCGTTTACTCGACGCCGGTGCCCGGGTGCGCTATTTCGATCACCACTATGCGGGTGACCTGCCGCGACACCCGGCATTCGAGTCATTTATCGATACGGCGGCCCACGTGTGTACCAGCATCCTGGTGGACAACTACCTCTCGGGACAGGAGCACCGCTGGGCGGTGGCCGCCGCCTTTGGTGATGGCCTGGCCGGTCCGGCGCGTGCGCTGGCCGAACGACACGGGTTGAATACGGATGAGGTGGTGGCGCTGGAAGAACTGGGTCAGTTGTTGAACTACAACGCCTACGGCGACAGCCTGGAGGACCTGCATTTCGATCCGTTGGCGCTGGCTGGCGAACTGTTGCCGTACCGCAATCCAATGGACTTCATCCGCGAAAGCGCGAGTTTCATCACCCTGAAAGAGGGGTATGCCGCCGACATGGCAGCTGCCGCTGACCTGGTGCCGTGGCGTGAGGGCAACGGTGCGCGGCTCTATCGCTTGCCGCCGCAGCCATGGGCGCGACGGGTCAGCGGGGTGCTGGCCAATCAATTGGCGGCACAGGCTCCGCACCAGGCCATCGGTCTGCTCAGTGCCAAGGCCAATGGTGAATGGGGGTTCAGCCTTCGTGTACCTGACGGCAGCGAACAGACGGCGGATGCGTTCTGTCGTCAGTTCCCGACGGGGGGTGGACGCAAGCGTGCAGCCGGCATCAACCGTTTGGCGGAGTCGGATCTGCCCGCGTTTGCAGAGCGCTTGCTTGCCGGTTATTCGTCCAGAAGTTACTGAGAACATCCCTCAAGGTGCAGGGACAGTCCGGCATGGATTCCGGATTTCCCCTGCAGATTGACGCGCTGAAGCTTTTACGCGGGTTTCTGAGCGGATTTGTTCAAACTATTTTCCCGAAGGCATGGCAATCGCCCGGTAACTGAGCTTTTCTAATGACTCTGACGACACGTGATCGACCCGAAGGTTTCCGTGGAGAACAATCGATGCCTACCTTCCAAACGCCTGTCCGGTTGTTCTGTCTCGGTCTAGCCATAGGTCTGTTTGCCATCCCGCTGCACGCCGCACAGTCTCCCTCTGCCAATCCGCCTGCGGTGCAACTGGAACCCAAGGCGCTGGAGGTGCTGAAGGGAATGAGTGCCAGGCTCGCGGGCACTCAGGGCATGAGCTTCAAAGCCGTCACGACCTACGAAAAGCCCAGCCGGCTAGGGCCGCCCCTGGCCTATGGCACGGTGGACCTGGTCAATGTGCAACGACCGGATCGCCTTCGTGTGCTGACTTCCGGCGACGGTCCGGCCACCGAGTTTTACTACGACGGCAAAAAAGCCTATGCCTTCGAACGTAAAGGCGACTTGCTGGCCCAGGCGGACGCCCCGCCTACCATTGATGCGACCCTGGAGGCCGCGTACCAGCGTGCCGCGATCTACTTTCCGTTTACCGACGTGATCGTCGCCGATCCCTACAAGGATTTATCCCGGGACATGCGTGTGGCGTTTTACGTCGGCCAAAGCACGGTGGTCGGTGATACCACCACCGATGTGATCGCCTACACCAGCGACAGCGTGTTCGTGCAGGCGTGGATCGGCGTGCAGGACAAGCTGCCACGCCGGTTGCGCGCCGTGTTTCTCGATGATCCGACACGATCCCGGCATCAAGTCGACTTCAGTGACTGGAAGCTCCAGTCGACGATGCCTACCGATTTTTTCAAGCCTGACCACATCGAAACGGCCCATCGCATTCAGTTTGCCCCACCGCCCGATCTTCGTGCCCCGCAGGGGGTAAAAGAGCCCGTGGCGAAACCCTGAACAAGGAGACTGACCCATGAACAGATCTACCTTGAAATTCGCCGGCCTGCTTGTCGCGCTGCTCACCTGCGACCAGGCAGCAGCCTGGTACCACGCTTCAAGCTTCGGGCGCACTTACGGAGGAGGGGGCTCATGGAGTCATTCAGGTGAATACGGCTCGGCTTCGGGCGGTGGCGGCAGTTGGAGTGGCGAAACCAATCGCGGCGGCTCGGCTTCCGGAGGCGACGGGAGCTGGAGCGGCACAGGTTATCGCGGCGGCACGGCATCCGGTGGCGAGGGCTCCTGGCACGGCACGGGCGCGGAAGGTGGAACGGCTTCGGGTGGCGAAGGTGTCTGGCATGCGCAGGGTGAAAATGGCGCCACCGCCGCCGGCTATCACGCGGATGGCTATGGCACGACGGCTTACCGCCCCCCCGTTTATGGCACAACCGCCTACCGTGCCGTGCCTTACGGGACCGCTTACTACCATCCGCCAACCGCCGTGATTGCCAGCAGTGGCTGCTACAACTGTGGCTATAACGAGGGCGTCAATCCGGCCGCTGCCGCTGCGGCGGGCGTGGTCGTCGGTGAAGCAGCAGCGACGGTCGCCGACCAGAACGCCAGCTATAACGCCGGCATGGTGGCTTCCGCACCACCGACAATGCCCATGGGCGCGACGTACGCCTCACTGCCTCCAGGCTGTGGCTTGATAAGCTTCTCCAATACCACGTATTACCAGTGCGGCAACGCCTGGTTGCGACCGTCCTTTGGCGCCAACGGGGTTTATTACACGGTCGTGCCGATGCCTTGATCTTTTGGCTGAAACAGCCAAAAGATCTCAGGCGGGCGGCTCATGGACGGGGCCCGAACTGTCAGGCGACGCTCATGCTGCGGTGCGTGTTGATCAGGTTCAGCACGACGCCCGGATCTGCCAGGGTGGAGATATCGCCCAAGCCATCGTATTCCGACGCCGCAATCTTGCGCAGAATCCGCCGCATGATCTTGCCCGAACGGGTCTTCGGCAGCCCCGGCGCCCACTGGATCACATCCGGCGAGGCAATCGGCCCGATCTCCTTGCGCACCCAGTTTTTCAGCTCCAGGCGCAGTTGCTCGTTCGGCTCTTCGCCATTTTTCAGGGTGACGTAGACATAAATGCCCTGTCCCTTGATGTCGTGCGGCACACCGACCACCGCCGCTTCGGCGACTTTCGGGTGCGCGACCATGGCGCTTTCGATCTCGGCGGTGCCCATGCGGTGCCCGGAAACGTTGAGCACGTCGTCCACGCGCCCGGTGATCCAGTAGTAGCCATCGGCATCGCGACGGGCGCCGTCACCGGTGAAGTACATGCCGCGGAAGGTCTTGAAGTAGGTGTCGACGAAGCGGTCATGGTCGCCATACAGCGTACGCGCCTGGCCCGGCCACGAATCGAGAATCACCAGGTTGCCCTCGGCCTCGCCTTCGATGATGTTGCCCAGGTTGTCCACCAGGGCCGGCACCACGCCGAAGAACGGACGCGCCGCCGAGCCCGGCTTGAGGGCATGGGCGCCCGGCAGCGGGCTCATCATGTTGCCGCCGGTTTCGGTCTGCCACCAGGTGTCGACGATCGGGCAACGGGACTTGCCGACGTTCTTGTAGTACCAGTCCCAGGCTTCCGGGTTGATCGGCTCGCCCACCGAACCCAACAGGCGCAGGCTGCTGCCATCGGCGCCTTCAACCGCGGCGGTGCCCGAGGCCATCATGGCGCGGATTGCGGTCGGTGCGGTGTAGAGGATATTGACCTTGTGCTTGTCGACGATCTTCGCCACCCGGGTGATGTCCGGGTAGTTCGGCACGCCCTCGAACAGCAGGGTGGTCGCGCCGTTGGCCAGCGGGCCGTAGACGATGTAGCTGTGGCCGGTGACCCAGCCGACGTCGGCGGTGCACCAGTAGATCTCGCCCGGGCGGTAGTCGAACACGCGCTCGTGGGTCATCGCGGCATACAGCAGGTAACCACCAGTGGTGTGCTGCACGCCCTTCGGCTTGCCGGTGGAACCCGAGGTGTAGAGGATGAACAGCGCCTCTTCGGCGCCCATCTCTTTCGGCGCACACACGGTGCCGGCCACTTTCATCAGGTCCTCGAACCAGATGTCGCGGTGCTGGTTCCACTTGATCTGGCCACCGGTGCGCTTGCACACGATGACTTTCTGGATGCTGCTGGTTTCCGGGTTGGTCAGCGCGTCGTCGACGTTGGCCTTGAGCGGGATCTTCTTGCCGGCACGAATGCCTTCGTCGGCGGTGATCACCACCTTCGAGCGGCAGTCGATGATGCGACCGGCCAGGGCTTCCGGCGAGAACCCGCCGAACACCACCGAGTGGATCGCGCCGATCCGGGTGCAGGCCAGCATGGCGACCACGGCTTCGGGGATCATCGGCATGTAGATCGTCACCACGTCGCCGCGGTGCACGTCCTGGCCGCGCAGGGCGTTGGCGAACTTGCAGACCTGCTCGTGCAGCTCGCGGTAGGTGATGTTGCGGCTTTCGGCAGGGTCATCGCCCTCCCAGATGATCGCGACCTGGTCGCCGCGCTCGGCCAGATGACGGTCCAGGCAGTTGTAGGACACGTTCAGGGTGCCGTCGGCGAACCACTTGATGTCGACATGGTGATCGTCGAAGGAGGTCTGCTTCACCGTGGTGAACGGCTTGATCCAGTCGAGGCGCTTGGCTTGCTCGCGCCAGAAGCCGTCCGGGTTGACGACCGACTGCTGGTACATGGCCTTGTAGGTCGCCTCGTCGGTCAGGGTGTTGGCCAGAACCTCGGGACGAACGGGATACAGGGAAGCCGCACTCATCTTTCTTACCTCGGTGGAATAGTTGTTTTTGTGATCTGTTACGGGTCTGCTGCTCAAACATTCGGGCAAATACAACATTCAAATCCGGAAGCGACTCAGTAGTTTGTCCTGCTGGCCGACGTGGTCGACCATGACCTGGCACTGGCGAACCTGTTTGTCCGCACTGCCGGAGACTTCAAGACTGATGTCGCGGATATTGGTGGTGTTGCGGTTGATTTCTTCGGTCGTGGCGCTTTGTTCTTCAGCGGCCGCGGCAATCTGCAGGTTCATGTCATTGATGCGGTAAATGGCCTCGCGGATGCGTTCGAGGGTGTCATTGGCGGCATTGGCATCCCCGGCCGTCCTGCTGGCCGTGTCGCGGCTCTGCTGCATGCGTGCCTGGGCATGTTTTACCCCGGTCTGCAGTTGGTCGATCATCTCGCGTATTTCCTGGGTGGACTGCTGGGTGCGCGAGGCCAGGGAGCGCACTTCATCGGCCACGACTGCAAACCCGCGTCCCGATTCGCCGGCACGGGCCGCCTCGATGGCGGCATTGAGGGCGAGCAGATTGGTCTGGTCAGCGATGCTGGTGATGACCGCCACAATCGATTCAATGCTTTGACTGAGGGTGGACAAGTCATTGATCGCATGACCGGTGGCGTCCATCTCCTCGGCCAAGCGCTTGATGGCCCCGGTAGACCGGGAGACCAGAGCGACGCCGTCGGCGGTTTCTTCGTTAGCGGCAATCGCCGCTTCGGCAGCGGTTTGCGCGTTGCGCGCGACATCTTCGGCGGTCGAGGCCATCTCGGTCATGGCGGTGGCCAGTTGATCCAGTTCCTGCAACTGAACCTGGACGCGGTTGGCGGCCTGATCCGCTTCGCATGAGGTCGCGGTGGTGCTCTCGCGCACCTGTTGCGAGCTGTTTTTCACGTCGCCAATGAGCGCCTTGAGGTTCTGCAGGAACTGGTTGAACTCCCCGGCGACCAGCGCAATTTCATCATTGCCGACCACGGGCAGTTGGCGGGTCAGGTCGCCTTCACCGCGATTGATGTCTGCCAGTGAATCCTTCAGTTGTTCCAGCGGCCGCAGCAGTTGCCTGACCAGCAGGCCCAACACCAACAGGCTGAGCAGCACGCCCAGGCCGGTACCGATCACGGCTCGCCAACTCAGGGTATGGGCGGCGGCCATGACGATGTCCTGGTCCAGGACCACGCCGATGTACCAATCCATACCCTTGAGATCTGAGAGCGGGATGAAGGACACCAGGAGGGACTTCCCGTCGTTACGCACCTCTTGAAGCTGAGCGTCGAGGGGCAGGGCACTCCCGGCAAAAAGCTGACTGTAGGGCTTGCCGTTCAGTTCGGCGTCCGGGTGAGAAATGATGTTGCCGCTTTTACTGAGCAGGAACGCATAACCGGCCCCGCCGAAATCCAGGGTATTGATGGCATCGGCCACTGTGGTCAGGCGGATGTCACCGCCAAACACCCCGAGCAGCTGTCCCGCGTCGCTGATCCGGGCGACGGCCGAGATCAGGATTTCACCCGTGGTGGAGTCCTTGTAGGGTTCGGTCAGGACGGCTTGACTACCGGTCTTTCCCGTCGAGTACCAGGGGCGGGTGCGACCGTCATAGTCGGGTTTCGGATTCCACGCCGCCGTGTTCTTGATGGGCTTTCCATCTGACTCAAGGGCGCCGAACACCAGCTTGAATTCGTCTTTGAGAATGGGCGAGTCGATGATGCGTTGGGTCGTTTGCACACTGTATTGGCGATCGATCGCCTGAGAGGCCAGGTCCATCAAATGAAGCTTGCCGTTCAGCCAGTTCTCGATCTGACGTGCCACCGCAGTGCTCGATTCGGCAATGCTCGCCTCGACCTGGTGACGCAAAATGCTACGGATCTGCTCTACCTGAACCAGCGATAGAAGACTGGTGGTCACCAACAGCACACAAGCAGCCACAAGGCTCACCTTGTAACGGATTTTCATCGAGGGCTCCAAAGGGGCGATCAGGAGGAACAGAAAAAATTCATGTCTTCGAGGACGCCATCGCCAGCAAGCCGGCTCCTACAGGTTTGCGTGGTCTGTAGGAGCCGGCTTGCTGGCGATAGCGGTTACGCGGTCAGAAGAAGCCCAACGGATTGATGTCGTAGCTCACCAGCAGGTTTTTGGTCTGCTGATAGTGATCGAGCATTATCTTGTGGGTTTCACGGCCGACGCCGGACTTCTTGTACCCACCGAACGCGGCGTGCGCCGGGTACAGGTGGTAGCAGTTGGTCCACACACGACCGGCCTTGATGGCGCGGCCCATGCGGTAGGCGCGGTTGATGTCGCGGGTCCAGAGGCCGGCGCCGAGGCCGAACTCGGTGTCGTTGGCAATCGCCAGGGCTTCGGCTTCGTCCTTGAAGGTGGTGATGCTCACCACCGGGCCAAAGATTTCTTCCTGGAACACGCGCATCTTGTTGGTGCCCTTGAGCAGCGTCGGCTGGATGTAATAGCCGCTCGCCAGGTTGCCCTCGAGTTTTTCCACCTTGCCGCCGGTCAACAGTTCGGCCCCTTCGCCCTTGGCGATTTCCAGGTACGACAGGATCTTGTCGAATTGCTGCTCGGACGCCTGGGCGCCGACCATGGTGTCGGTGTCCAGCGGGTCGCCGCGTTTGATTTGCAGGACCTTCTTCATCACCACCTGCATGAATTCGTCGTAGATCGACTCCTGCACCAGGGCGCGGGACGGGCAGGTGCAGACTTCGCCCTGGTTGAAGAACGCCAGCACCAGGCCTTCGGCGGCTTTCTCGATGAAGGACGGTTCGGCCTTCATGATGTCTTCGAAGAAGATGTTCGGCGACTTGCCACCCAGCTCCACGGTGGACGGAATGATGTTTTCCGCTGCGCATTTCATGATGTGCGAGCCGACCGGGGTCGAGCCGGTGAAGGCGATCTTGGCGATGCGTTTGCTAGTGGCCAGGGCTTCGCCGGCTTCTTTACCGAAGCCTTGCACGATATTCAGCACGCCCGGTGGCAGCAGGTCGCCGATCAGTTCGACCAGCACGGTGATGCCCAGCGGGGTTTGCTCGGCGGGTTTGAGTACCACGCAGTTACCGGCAGCCAGGGCCGGGGCGAGTTTCCACGCGGCCATCAGGATCGGGAAGTTCCACGGGATGATCTGGCCGACCACGCCCAACGGCTCATGGAAGTGATAGGCCGCAGTGTTTTCGTTGATTTCCGCCGAGCTGCCTTCCTGCGCACGGATGCAACCGGCGTAGTAGCGGAAGTGGTCCACCGCCAGCGGGATGTCGGCGTTCAAGGTTTCACGCACGGCCTTGCCGTTGTCCCAGGTTTCGGTGACGGCCAGCAGTTCCAGGTTCTGCTCGATACGGTCGGCGATTTTCAGCAGCGCCAGGGAGCGGTCCTGCACCGAGGTCTTGCCCCAGGCATCGGCGGCTGCATGGGCAGCGTCCAGGGCCTTGTCGATGTCTTCGGCCGTGGAGCGGGGGAATTCGGCAATCGGTTGGCCATTCACTGGCGAGGTGGTGGTGAAGTACTGACCTTTGACCGGTGCGACGAACTCGCCGCCGATGTAGTTGCCGTAGCGGGACTTGAAGGAAACGATGGCACCGGCAGTGCCTGGGTGGGCGTAGTTCATGATCGGGTTCTCTTGTTGTTTTGGGGTGTGACCGCCCTCAGGACGGTCACTGTCAGGGGCACACGCCGTGCAGGGTCAGGAACCCTGAGGGGTTTCGCCACGAGCCAGGCGCGCATTGATGTCTTCAATGACGGCCGGTAGATCGACGATGGTGTCGATCAGGTAGTGCGGGCGCGAACCTTCGAACATCCTGGTGATGCGGGCGCGCTCTTCGGCCAGCTTGTCCGAAGGCAGGTCCCTGAACTGGTCATAGGTCAGCCCCAGTGCATTGCCGGAGCAGGTCAATGCGACCGTCCACATGCCGGCACTGCGGCCTTCAAGGATGCCAGGCCAGGTGTCGTCGACCTTGACGCAGGCGGCCACATCGCTGATGCCCAGAGCGATCACGTTGGCCAGCGCCTGGGCTGGGTGCGGGCGGCCATTGGGTACTTCATCAGTGGCCACGACGTGGTCGGCGACGTAGCCGTTCTTGCGCGCCAGCTCGACGACCTTCTCCATGACCACCGCCGGGTAACCCGAGCACGAACCGATTTTCAGACCCTTGTCGCGCAAGGCATCGATCGTATCCAGGGCGCCCGGAATCAGCGCCGAGTGCAGGGCGATCTTTTCGATCTGCAAGGGCATGAAGCGCTCATAAAGGGCGGTGACATCGTCATCCGTCGGCAGGCGTCCGAAGGCGGCCTGGTAACGTGCGGCGATCTGTGGCTCGTTGCACAACGTGCGGATGTGGTCCCACTTGCCCATGCCCATCGGACCCCGGGCTTCTGCCAGGGAGACCGCTACGCCAAACTCGGCGAAGGCTTCGACAAAAATCTGCGTGGGTGCAAAGGAACCGAAATCAACGACGGTGCCCGCCCAGTCCAGAACCACGGCTTGCAGTTGGGAAGGTTGTTTGTATTGCATGATGATTGCTCCAGGGAAAGGTGAGTGGGTAGTACGAATTCAGGGCGTGGTGCCGACAATGACCGGTTGTACCGGGGTCGATACCAACAGCGGGTTTTCCAGTGTTTTCGGCCGGCTGTTCCAGAAGGGCACCAGCATCAGGCTGGCCAGGAGTGCGGCGCCGGTGAAGACCAGGAACACGGTGATGGTGTCGAAGTAACCCGGCAGCAGGCCGCCAAGGACCGCACCCACCGAACCACAGCCGTTGACGAAGCCCGCGGCGGAGGCAGCCCCGTCCTTGCTGCCGAAGTCGATGGCCGCCGAACCGCTGATCATCGAGTCCGGCCCGTAAAGCGTCAGGCCCATCATGAACAACAGGCCGACCACCATGTACAGACTGCCGCTTTGCATGGCGGGAACGAACAGTCCCAGGCAGACAGTGAGGACCACCAGGCTGAGCACGCAGGCCGGTATGCGGCGAGCGCCGAAGTATTTGTCTGAGGCGATACCGATGAGGATGGGGCCTACCAGACCTGCCAGTTCAAACGAGGTGGGGACGATGGCGGACGCGACCTTGCCGATCTCGGGCATGCGTTCGTAGATGATCACCGGACCCCACAGCAGGATGGCGTAGCGGGCGGGCTTGAGCATGAAATAGGCCAGGCCGAGAATCAGCACGGTGCGATTTTTCATCACGGTCCGAATGCCGGCCCACATGCTTTCGCGGGGAACCACGACGTTGCTGACCGGTTCGATCTCGATTTCGACAGCAGGCAGGCCTACGTCTTCCGGACGGTTGCGTTGCAGTAAATAGAACAACACCGCCACCACCAGCACGACAACGGCACTGCAGATGAACGCGATGCGCCAGTCGTGATAGGCCTGATAAGCCCACCAGCCGGCAAACGGCGTGGCCACCAGACCGCCAAAGGCGTACGAGGTGCTCCAGTAGCCGAGTACGCGGCCACGCTCACTGGTACTGAAGAAACTCCCGACGTTCTTGCACAGGCCCGACCAACCGGTGGATTGGGCAAGACCCTGCACCAGCATGCAGGAGACGAAGATCGGTAGCGTGGCGTAGGTCCCCATCAGGAGCGCCGCCGCCGCCGAAATGACCAGGCCGCTGAGGACCACCACCCTTGGGCCGAAACGGTCGGAGAAGTTGCCCCACAGGAACTGGCCCACGGCATAGGCCGTCAGGTACAGCGCGTCGAGGTTGGCCATCATGGCCTTTTCGAGCATGAAGTTCGGGTCTTCGCCGATACCCAGCTTGGCGACGGAGAACGCTTTGCGGGTGAAGTAGAAGGCGGCATACGCCACCCAGGTGATCAGGAAAATCTGCACGCGCCAACGCTGGAGTGATTTCCAGCCGGTGGCGAGAGGGCTTGTCGTGTTGTTCATGGTGTACTGATCCCGTATGTGGTGCCAGACAGCGCAAATTGGTCGGTTTTTGTTTTTGTTTTCGGTGCACAAGTCTGTCCATTCGCACGACATCGATCGATGAACGTGCGAATGGCATCAGGCTTTGATTCATGAATTACGCGATCGCTGACTCCTGCCCGGCGCTGCCGAGCGGTACGTCATCGAATCCATGGTTTAAAAAAAGATCCCTGCCCAAAGGCGCTACCCATTGCACCTTCGCTCGAATCGGCAGAGACCTTGAAAGGGGTCGATCAGGCCGCGGGCTTGAGCATGTCCACGTCCATGGCGACCAGACTGTCCGCGATTGCACGGAGCAACTGGTGGACGATGTATTCGTCGATCTGGCCGATGCAGCCGATGCGGAAACTCTCGGCAACGGTCAACTTGCCGGGGTAGATGATGAACTGACGGGCCTTGAGTTCTTCGTAGAAACGCGTGAAATCGAAGTTGGGATGTTCAGGGCTGAAGAACGTGGTGATGATCGGCGACAACCAACGGTCTTCCAGCAGCGTCTTGAAGCCCAATTCGCGCATGCCGGCAACCAGTACGTCGCGGTTGCGGGTGTAGCGCGCCAACCGGCCGTGCACGCCGCCTTCGTCGCTGTGCTGTTCCAGTGCCTTGTGGAACGCCACCACACTGTGGGTCGGCGGTGTGAAGCGCCATTGGCCGGTGCGCTCCATGTAGGCCCATTGCTCGAAGAGATCGAGGGACAGCGAGTTGGCGCGGCCTTTGGCGGATTCCAGCACGGAACGGCGGATGATCACGAAACCGAAGCCCGGGATACCCTCGATACACTTGTTGGCGGAGGACACCACCACGTCGAAGGCTATTTCATTCACCGTCAGCGGCACGGCACCGAAGGAGCTCATGGCATCGATGATCAGGCTCTTGCCGTGGGCCTTCACGACATCGGCGATTTCACGCAGCGGGTTGAGGATCCCGGAGCTGGTTTCGCAATGGACGACGAAGACGTTGGTGACGTCAGGGTTGGCCTTGAGCAGGGCGTCCACTTCTTCGGGCTGGGGCGGCAGGTAATCGCCCTTGTCCAGGGTAATGAACGCGCGACCGAGGTACTCCAAGGTCTTGGTGGCCCGCTGACCGTAGGCGCCGTTCATCAGCACCAGGGCTTTGCCGTCACGGGGGATGGCGGTGGCCAAGGCGGCCTCGACCGAGTAGCTGCCGCTGCCTTGCAGTGGCACGCAGGCGAAGCTGTCATCCTCTACGCCGGCCATGCCCAGCAGTTTCTGGCGAACTTCAGCGGTGACCTGATTGAAGGCACCGTCCCATGATCCCCAGTCGCGCAGCATGGCTTCCTTGGTCGCTTTGGAAGTGGTCAGCGGGCCCGGGGTCAGCAGGTAGGGTTCACCCAGGGCTGGGGTTGCCAGTGGCTGGGTAGTCGGGAATTGGGCTTTGGTCATGATCTTCTCCGGCGGTGTTGTTTTTGTGGGGGAGTGATGCATGGGTTGATAAAAACATCTGGCATGAAATAACTGAAATCGATTTATCACATGTCACAAACAAGCTGAGCTTATAACTGAGGTGGCACGTGGCCTGAGCCTGGAGGGTTCATCAGCAGCAGGCATTCAAAGGCAGCAGAAAGACCCCGCGCGGTGAATAACCGGGCGGGGTTTTCTGTTCGTTAGCGTGAAATTTCGCTTCGGGGCGGGGCGCTTATCCCTTGTCCGCCTTGCCGGCGGCCGCCGCAAATTTCGCCAGGCGCACGTCAAGTCGGCGGGGAGGTCGGTTGTGGTCTTCGGCGCGCTCCTTGCGGCGAATGGCGTTACGCACCATCAATGAGCCCAGGTAGCGGACCGGCTCCGGCGGAAAATGCCCAAGCGGACCTTGCACCAGCGGCGAGCGCGTCCAGGGGTTGTCCACCCCGAGCACCAGCGACGACAGGATCTGCCCACCCATGTGGCACGGACCCACGCCGCTGCCGGAATAGCCGAAACCGTAGAAGACGTTGCCGCTCGCGCCCATGCGGCCGAAGAAAGGCAGGCCGGTGACCGAGCGATCGGAGGGGCCGTTCCAGGTGGCGGCGATACCGACATCGGCAAAGTCCGGAAAGAACTCCGTCAGCGTGTTGCGCAACAGCCCTGCGTAGGGCGATGGCTGGTCGAACACGGGCAGGATGCGACCACCGTAGGCAAAGGTGTTCCCCCCTTTGCCGAGCATGATCCGGCCGTCCGGGGTGTTGTGGTAGTAGTGCACGAAAATCCGCGAGTCGAGCACGGTGACCCCGCTGGTCAGGCCGATGCGCTCGAGCAAGTCCGGTCGCGGCTCGGTGATGATCATGTCGCTGGAGACGATGGCCACCGAACGCGAGAACTGTGGAAAGGCACGGGCCATCCAGGCGTTCATCGCCAGCACGACCCGGTCGCAGGTCACTTTGCCGTTCGGCGTATTGACGATGGCAGGCATGCCTTCTTCCAGGCCGGTCATCGGTGTGCCCTCGAAAATCCGTACGCCCAGTTCCAGTGCCACCCGACGCAGCCCACGGACCAGCTTGCCCGGTTGCACACTGGCAGCCGCCGGCGAGAACCAGCCCTCGATGTGCCGGGCCGAGCCGGCCATGCGTTGCACGTCAGGTAGCGCACATTTGGTGAAAGAGTTGATGCCAAGGCGCTCGAGTGCCGCGATCACCCCGTCGGTCGAGCCGACCTGGGCGCGGTTGGTCGCTGTGTAGAGCGTGCCGTCGAGACGGTAATCGGCATCCACCGCGTACTTTTCGCAAAAGGTGCCGATGGCGTAGATGCTCTGCTCCGATTCCTTGACCAGGCGTATCGCCTCCTTGACGCCGAACAAGCGCTCCAGGGTGAAGTACTTGGCCGACCATGACAGCGCGCAGCCGCCATTGCGCCCACTGGCACCGGCACCGCAGATGTCGGCTTCGACGATCACCACGTCCAGCTCGGGATTCTGTTCCTTGAGCATGATGGCGGTCCACAGACCGGTATAGCCACCGCCGACGATGCAGACGTCGGCACGGGTGTTCTGTTGCAGCGCAGGGCAGGGCGCAGCGGGTTGATTTTTCAGGGCCTGGTCCAGCCAGTAGGGGCGCATGGGGGTCATCTCCGTTGGATCGGTTCGAGGCAGGGTTTTGAGGACGCAATCAGCCGCACGCGGCGACCACGATCATTTCCACGCGCCAACCGGGGTCGATCAGCTGCGCCAGGGTGCAAGCGCGTGTGGGGGCATGGCCTTCAGGGAAAAACTCGTCCCAGACCCGGTTCAGCCCTTCATAGTCTTCGCGATGGGCGAGCAGGATGCGCACCGAAAGCACTCGCTCGCGGTGGCTGCCGGCACTGAGCAAAAGCTGCTCGATAGCGGCCAACACCTCGCGGGTCTGCGCCTGGATATCACCCTTCAGGTCCGTGGCAACCTGGCCACCGATATACAGATGGTTGTCGTACCGGACCATGTCCGAACGGCGTTTTGTCGCAGCGAAACGTTCAATTTCCATAGGGCATTCCTGGAGGGATACGAGGGACGGCACTTGTGAAAATCATGCTTGCAGTTCACTGTTCATAAATAAAATCGATTTATCGTATGAACGAATAAGTTGAACCTATAGCAAGGTGCGCCGATGACGATTTCCCATACCCAACTCAAGGCGTTTCACGCCGTCGCCATGAATGGCAGCTTCACCCGGGCGGCCGAGCAACTCTGCCTGTCGCAACCTGCGGTATCCGACCAGGTGCGCAAGCTCGAGGATTATTACGGGGTGATGGTGTTCTACCGCGACAAGCGCCTGGTGCGCCTGACGGAGGTGGGCGAGCGGCTGTTCGGCCTGACCCAGCGCCTGTTCGATATCAGTGTCGATGCCCACGACATGCTGACGGACTATCGCACCCTCTCGACCGGGACCCTGAACCTTGCCGTGGATGCACCGGTGCACGTCTTGCCCTATGTCTCACGCTTCTGCAGCCGTTACCCCGGTATCGATGTGAAGATCGAAACCGCCAATACCGATGAGGTCCTGCAGCGGTTGTTCAGTCACCAGGCCGACATCGCTCTGCTGGGGCGCGACATCGAAGACGACCGCTTGATGACACTGCACTTGCGCAGCGATCCCATGCTGGCCTTCGTCGCCCATGACCATCCCTGGGCGCAACGAGAGTCCATCTGCCTGGCCGACCTGCACGACACGCCCATGGTTTTGCGCGAGCGGGGCTCGGTCACGCGCTTGTCCCTGGAAGAGGAGATGGCAGCGGCGGGCCTGCACATCCGCAAGGCCATCGAAGTGGAGGGGCGTGAAGCCGCGCGCGAGGCGGTGGCGATCGGCATGGGCGTCGGGGTCGTCTCGGCCGCCGAACTGGGCTCGGATTCACGACTTCGCGGCTTGCCGATCGTTGACTGTCAGCGGCATTTCACCGAGACATTGGTGTGCCTGCGCGCGCAGAGCACGCGGCGTATCTTGACGACCTTTCTCGACATGGTTCGAGAAGGTCTGGACGAGTGAGGTTTATCGTTCCAGCCATCCCCCTTGCGAGGGATGGCTGCGCTCGAAGGGCGCTACTTGACCGCTTCAACCTCATAATTCACATAACCGAATTCGCTGCTGCGAGCCGCCACGTACTTGCCGTTCTGCTCGAACACCGTGGCCTCGAAAGGTGAGCCGCCGAGTGTTGTCAGCAGGTGCCCGTCCTTGATTTCATACTTGGCCGGTACGCCGAACTGACCGCCATGCAGCATGTTCAGGTATTCCCCCTCGGCGGGCGGCTTGCCCCATCGACGCTGGCGACCAGGCGTTGGCCGTCGGTGCCATAGACGATTTCGAATGTCTGGCCGGTGACGGTGTTGCGTACCTTGATGGTTTTACCCACCACGAAGGTTTGCAACTGCTCGTTGGTCAGCGCTTTGGCGCCTTCGGTTTTCAGTTGATCGATGGTTTTGCCGCCAGCGACAGTCTTGCTGTCCTCGGCTGTCGGCGTGTACCAGATCGGTGAGGTCCACGCGCGCTCCTGGACGGTGGGCGAGACGTCGGCCGGTGGTGGTACTTGCAGCTTGGCCGCGTCATAGGTGCTCCAGCGCGGTGTCGGGATCTGTAGTGCGCGGGCGTAGTAGAACGCGTGCTGGGCCGGATCGAAGTCCGGATCGACCCAGACTTTTTTCAGCTCGGTGGCACCGATGGTATTGGTGTAGGTCGCCTTGGAAACATCGACCGTCGAGCCCACCGCAGGGACTTTGCCGGTGACCGGATCCGGTTGGCGATCACCGGCCCAGGCAACGTCGTAGACTTTCTCGAAGGTCTGGCCGTTTTTGGTCCAGCCCTTGATGATCTGGATCCGGTCGAGGTTGCCATCGTCGGCATCCTTGACCGCCCATACCACGAAGGACGGTGCCTGTTTACCCGGTTTTGCCGGCAAGTCGCCGCCCATGGGAACGCCCTTGGCGTAGGCGGCATGCACCCAGTCTTTTTCGTTCCACAGACTGCTGTCGAAGCCCCAGCCACCAAACATGCGCACGGGGATGCGCACGCCGCTGGTGCCGTAGACCTCTTTACGCTTCATGGCATCGAAGATCGATTCACGGGTGTTTTCTTCCGCCCAGACACCGGCAAGACCCGAGGTGCTGGTTTGCAGGGCCATCATGCCCGAGTTCTGTTTGCCGGAAAGCCGCGCCGCCGGGGTGCTGTCGGTGAAGCCGTGGGAGCCGAAGTTGTTGCTCTGCGAATAGGGAATCACCCCGTTGTGCGAGTCGCTGGCGCCGACCACGCCCATCTTGTAGGGGTTGTAGCCGCGGGCTTCCTGCATGGCCATGCCGTTTTGCCAGGCTTGCCTGATGTAGCTGCCGTTGAGTTTCGAGGTGCTGTTGTCGATGCCGATCAGGAAACTCATGATTTCATAATTGGCAAATTCGTCGGTTGGCGACAGTTCGGGGTGGGTTTCGGAAGTGCCCTTGACCTGGTGAATTTCGGTGAGGGATTCATTGCGCATCCGCGCTTCTGCCCAGGCGGCATCGATGGGGCGGCCACGGTCATCGACGTCCACCGGAAACATCAGGCCGTTGCTGAGGTTGGCGTTGTGGGAGATCGCCAGTATTTCGTTGCCCTTTTTCCGTTGATCGTCCATCCAGCTCCACAAGTCCTCGGGCTTGTTCGAGTCGAGGGCCGTGAAAGGCAGGTCCGGCACCTTCTTCGAATCACGGAAAAACACATTGCGGTGCATGTTCTGATTGTTGGGTGCCGAGGTCCATTCATAGGCGACGAAGGTGGTGAACTTGCCGGGCTTGTAGTACTTGTCGGCGATGGCGATGTTCTGCTGCCAGATGTTCCCGGCCACCTTCGGATCAATCAGCTCCTTGATGGGATTGTTCAAGCTGCCGGCGATCCACTTGAACACCCGGTTGAAATCCGCCGGCGTCTTGGCAATCAGTTTTTGCGCGATGGGCAGTTTGCTGAAGTCTGACTTCGGATCGTTGGCCAGGGCGATCACGCCGACGTATTCCGAATGATCGGTCACGCCATGAAAATCCAGCGGTCGACCTTTGAGCTGCACTTCAAACCCCATCGGGTGCTTGACCGGCATGCCAAGCGAGTATTGGTAGGCTTGCTCGGGATCGACCTGATGGTTGCCGATCAGGTAGGCATCGATCGACCAGGAACTGTGCGAGTGTGTCTGGCCAAAGTAAACCTCGCGGTCCGGGTTGCCCTCTGCCCATGCCAACGAGCTGACAGTGAGCACGGCGCAACCGAGCAGTGACGGCGTGCTGAAGTGTGTAGGGGTTTTCATATTCCACGTCTCCGGAATACGGCAGTGACAGGGTGAAGTTCAGGTCCAGAAACTCGAGACTCGTTCGAAAAACCAGAAGGCCGCCAGTGTTCCCAACCCGTAGGCCGCCATCGGTCGGGCATACAGGAGCGCGGACCGTGGCAGTCGACAACGCAGCAACAGCGCTCGCAGGCACAGCACGGCGGCGACGAACATCAACTGGCCGATCTCGACGCCGACATTGAACGTGAACAGCGCCAGCGGCAGGTCGCGCTGGGGCAAGCCGATTTGCGCCAGCGCACCGGCAAAACCAAAGCCGTGCAACAAGCCAAAACAGAACGCCACCACCCATGGCCATTGGATTGTGAAGCTGACGTCGCCACGGTTCTTGCGGGCGATTTCCACCGCCAGCAACAGGATGCTCAGGGCAATCGTCGCTTCCACAGGCGGACCGGGAAGCCGCACCGCGCCCAATGCTGCGAGCGCCAGGGTGATGGAGTGGGCGAGGGTGAACGCGGTGATGGTCTTCACCAGCATCCAGCCATTACCCACCAGCAGCAGGAGGCCGAAGACGAACAGCAAGTGATCGAAGCCCCCCAGGATGTGCTGGATGCCATGGACCAGAAACGCACCGGCCACCGAGAACATTCCCGGCGTGGCAACGATTTCCATCCAGGGTTGCGCGGGGTGGACGAGGGTGGTGGTCAGGCTGCCGTCCAGGCGCGAGACACGCACCAGCACATCGGTGATGCTCGCTTGCAGGCCGACAAACTCGATGCGCTGCCCGACCAGGCCGGCGGGACCGGCATCAATGCCCCGGCGTTCGATCAGTGAATCGTTCAGTTGGCTTTCCAGCGGGTCAACGACAGTGCGCACACCTTCGGCAAACCGCAGCGCAATCGGCAAGCGCATGCCTGACAGCAGCGGTGTGCGCCACAGTACGTCATAGCGCCCGGCAGCCGTTTCGTTGAGTTCCAGATAAGCAGGGCGCGACTCATGGGCCATGGCGCTCAATGCCATGAGCCCGAGCAGCAACACTATCCAGACCCTGCGTCTCATCACGGCCGCTCCGTCTGAATAGTGGCAACGTCAGCGTCGGAACCCGGCATCGTCATCACAACTTCGTAGCGTGCTTTGAGTGCATTGAAATTCGTGCGTTTCGATTCGCTGCGTTGCTCGGACAACCAATCGGACTTGACCTGCTGGGCCACGGTTTCGAAAGCCGGTGCCGGTGGTTTGGCCAGCGTATCGATCCACACCAGATGCCAGCCAAAACCTGACTCCACAGGCCCCACCCAACTACCCGGTGTTTGCTGGAACAACGAAAGGGCGAACTTTGAACCAAAGATTCGCGCTACTTGATCCTGTGATTGCTCTGTGTAGGCGCTTTCAAACATGAACGCATCGCCTGCACCGCTGTTCCTGTCAGTCAACCCTCTCAGCGCGGCTTGAGCCTGGGCCTGCGCATTCGCGCCGCGTTTGTCCAGGGCGAAGAACACATGATGGAAGGTCGCCAGGGGTGGCGGGGCATATTGGTCCTGATGCTGGTTGTACCAGGCCTCAAGTACACCGGGGGCCGGTTCGCGAAGTGAGGCGACATCTTCGGCGAGGAAATCCATTTTTTGCGCCAGTCGGCGGCGAATGATGGTGTCGTCTTTGTCCAGGCCAAGTTTCAGCGCTTCGCGATAGAGGATTTCCTCTTTCACATAGTCATCAATCAGGGCCTGCAACTGTTGTTCCGAGGCGGGGCGTTGCCAACGTGCCAGCCAGGAAATCGCGAGCCGTTGAACAACTTCAGGAGTAATTTCGATGCGCTGTGGATCTTGATTGACCGTTGAACGGTGCAAACCTCCGTACAGTACGAAGAGTGCAAAACCGGCAACTAAAAAGTGCAGTAACGGCTGGCGCAAGCATCGCTTGATTAACGAAAGTCGAGATTCTTTCGCTTCGCAGACGCTCAAGTTCATGACTTATTGCCCCACGCTATACTCGAATGGTTTTCGAAACAGAGTGGAGTATTGCTGCTGGGCCGGAACTTTCCACTGAGGTTAATCACGATAAGCACTAAGCATTAGTCGCAATCGGATTAACCGATTTTCCGTACCCGTGCAGCCCATACAGCCCGGGACGGAGCGTGCATGTCATGAGAGGACTGCTGGTTTTCGCCGCGATCATCGAGGCCGCCACTGGCGTGGCGCTGATACTTGCCCCATCGCTGGTCGGGCAGCTTTTGCTTGGCATCGAACTGACGGGCGTCATCGTCCGCGTGGCCGGCATCGCCCTCATTGCCCTGGCGGTCGCCTGCTGGCCCGGCCCCCCGATGCTCGGCATGTTGATCTATAACGCAGCCGTTGCGTTTTATCTCGCCTGCGTTGGCTTCTCGGGCGAATCGAGTGGGGTTCTCCTGTGGCCAGTGGTGATCTTGCATGCCGTCATGACGGTACTGTTGATTTGGGCAATGACCAGGAAAATCCCCCATTGAGTCCCATCATTATCGGCGCCATCGCTTTCGCCTGCCTGTTCCGGCCGCGCTGATACACAGCGGCAATCCAACGGCCGCCTAAGGCGAAATGAACCGCGGGTTCGTGCCCGCAGCCAGCGCCCGGTAGGCTTTGGGCGCGCAGCCCTGGGCGTTGTGGAAAAAACGGCTGAACGCACTCAGGCTGGAAAAACCCAGCACCTCGGCGATCTGTGAAAGCTTCAAGTCGGTCTGGCTCAGGTATTTGCGGGCCAGGTCCAGCTTGGTCTGCTGCTTGATGGCCTGGAAGGTGGTGCCGCTACCGGCCAGCCTGCGCTGCAGGGTGCGGCGGCTCTGCAGTTGATTGAGGGCGACGGCATCCAGGGGCGCACCATTGCTGGACAGCAGTTTGCGCACTGAATCTTCGGTTGCCAAGGCCGGGCTACGGTTGCGTCGCTGTTGGTTTTCACGCTGGTAGTCAAGCAGGGCGGGGCGGGAGAAGGGCTGTTGCTCGTTCAGTGGATGTGCCAGCACCTGGTGGCTGAGCAGCATGCCGTTGCACTCCTGATTGAAGAACACGTTCTGGCCGAACATCCGTGTGTAGCTGGCGCGGCTATGCGGTTCCCGGCAACGCAGCATCACGCGTTCGGGCGACCACTGCGGATACAGCGCGCTGCGCAGTTTGCGCGCGAGCAGGGCCAGGCCCAGGTGGACGGACTGGGTTTCGTCGATTCCGGCCGTCGCGGTCACCTCGTAGTGCACGGTCACTCCCAGTTCGTGTTGCTCCAGGTGCACCAGGGCACCGGACATCAACACATGGAAGTAACGTGACAGGCGTTCGAGCCAATCGCCCACCGTGGTCGCTTCGCTGACGATGTCGAGCAGTGCACTGCCCAATACGCCCATCCCTTGCTTCTGTGCCAGCAGCAACCCGAAGTCCTCGCGACCGGTTTCCCGGGCGGCCAGGTCGAGAAAATGCACCACCTTCGGCACCGGCAGGAGGGCGTCCAGCTGGTCCAGCGACTGCGGGGCAATCGATGCCCCATGGGCCACTCGCCAGGGATCGCCGTGCAGATCGGCGATCAGTTCGCGGGCACCGTACAGGCACATGCTGCGAATGAGATGAGTATCCATGGCACACGCCTTTGAGGATGAATGGCGCGAAGTATCAAATGATTGGCACGTTTTATCAAATAAATGCCCGGCGCCTGCGCAGAATACAACCGCCCGAACCTTACAAAAACCACAACGGAGCGATTGCCATGCTGGGCCTGATGCAGGATCACCCCTTACTCATTTCTTCGGTATTGGAGCACGCGGTGTGCTCGCACCCCCAGGTCGAGATAGCCTCGCGTTTGCAGGACGGCTCGGTGCATCACTGCACCTACGCCGACATCGGCCGGCGTGCCAGACAATTGGCCAATGCCCTCACAAACCTCGGCGTACAACCCGGCGAGCGGGTCGGCACCCTGGCCTGGAACGGCTACCGGCACATGGAAATGTTCTATGGTGTCTCGGGCATGGGCGCGGTGCTACACACCATCAACCCGCGGCTGTTTGCCGAGCAGATCGAGTTCATCGCCAACCATGCCGAAGACCAGTACCTGTTTTTCGACCTGTCATTCGCGGCCCTGATCGAGCAGCTCGCGCCACGACTGACCACGGTCAAGGCGTTCGTCGCCCTCGCCGAACGCAGCCAGATGCCGCCCATCGTCGTGCCCAACCTGCTGTGCTACGAAGACCTGATCGGCGATGAACCCGAGACCTTCGCCTGGCCCTGCCTGGATGAACGCGTGGCGGCCTCCCTGTGCTACACCTCGGGCACCACCGGAAATCCGAAAGGGGTGTTGTACTCCCATCGCTCGACCTTGCTGCATTCGATGGCCACCTGCACGTCGGACGGGTTCAACCTGTCCTCGGCCGATACGGCGCTGCTGGTGGTGCCCATGTTCCACGTCAACGCCTGGGGCATGCCCTATTCGGCGGCGATGTGCGGCGCGCGTCTGGTCCTGCCCGGCGCGGACCTCGACGGGGCCAGCCTGTATGACTTGATGCAGCGCGAAAGAGTCACCCTGGCCCTGGGCGTGCCCACGGTGTGGATGAGCCTGCAACAGCATGTGCAAAACGCCGGGCTGATGCCGAACGCGGACCTGTGCCTGAACCGGGTCGTGATGGGTGGGGCCGCGGCGCCGCGCTGCCTGGTGGAAACCTTCGAGACGCGCTTTGGCGCCCGGGTGCTGCAAGCCTGGGGAATGACCGAGATGTCGCCTTTAGGCACGGTTTGCAATGCCTTGCCCAAGCACCGCGACGCTTCGCTCGACGCGCGCATCGACCTGCAGGCCAAGCAGGGCCGGGTGTTGTTCGGGGTAAGGATCAAAATCGTCGATGCAGACGGTGCCGAACTGCCCCGTGACGGCAAGGCGTCCGGCCATTTGCGGGTCAGGGGGCCGTGGATCGCCAGCCAGTATTACCGGGGCGAGGGCGGGGACTTGCTCGATGAACAGGGTTGGCTGGTCACTGGCGATATCGCAACCATCGACCCCGATGGCTACATGCAGATCACCGATCGGGCCAAGGATGTGATCAAGTCCGGCGGCGAATGGATTTCCTCCATTGACCTGGAAAACGCCGCCTGCGGTCACCCGGCGGTGGCAGAAGCGGCGGTCATCGGCGTGCCCCACCCCAAATGGCAGGAACGGCCGTTGCTGGTGGTGGTGCTCAAGCAGGGCATGTTGGCGACGCGGGACGAGTTGCTCGGCTTTTTACAGAACCACGTGGCCAAGTGGTGGCTGCCCGACGCGGTGGCTTTCGTCGAGGCACTGCCGTATACCGCAACGGGTAAAGTGCAAAAAATGAAATTGCGCGAACAGTTCCGGGACTATCGTTTATAACCAGCGATACTTTGTACCCCAGTCCAAAGGGCCTCCCATGGATCGCATTGCACCGGAACTGGTCCTCAAGACCACGCCACCGCGAAGTCAGAAAACCGCTCACATGCGTGAGCGGCTGAGCATCGACTCCGCGGCCCTGGCGGACAAGATGGCCATTGCCGTGCAAGGCCCGGCGGGGTTCGGCAAGACGTTTCTGCTGGCCCAGTGGCGCCGGGAGTTTCTTTCCCGTGGGGCGGTGGCGGCCTGGTTGACGCTCGATGAACATGACGACGGCGTTCGATTCGCCCGGGGGCTGGCCGCGGCCATGGCCGTTGGCAGTGGCCGGGCAACGTTTGCCGGTTTCCTGGAGCGCATGCCCGGGCCCGGGCGCGACGAGCTGGAAGGGCTGACCGACTGGCTGGCCGAGGTCGCGGACCTGGGCGGCGAAATCGTGCTGATGCTCGACGAAGCCGACCGGCTGCCCGAAGCCACCGTGCGCCATTGCCTGGCCTACTTGCTGCACAATGCCCCGGCCAACCTGCGCATCATCATGGCCTCTCGTAGGCGCTTGAACCTGCAGGTGGCCGACCTGCAAGCCCGCGGTTTTTACGTCGCCATCGGTGCGGACGCCTTGCGCCTGCGGGTGGAGGAAACCGTGGCGATCCTCAGCAGCCGCTTCGGTCATCGTATCGATCCGGACCTGTGCGTGCGCTTGCATGAGGCCACCGAGGGCTGGTCACTGGGCCTGCAACTGGCGATCGCTTCCATCGAAAAAAGCCCGAGCGTGGTCGCGGCGGTCGAAGAGCTGTCGGCAGGGACCGGGGATATACGGCGCTATTTCGTCGACACCCTGATCGCCCACCTGCCCGCCGAACAGATTGAGTTTCTGATCAGCATTGCGCTGCTGGAGATGTTGCATCCATCCCTGTGCATCGCCTTGAGCGGCGACGAGCAAGCCGGTTTGCGCTTGCAGGAACTGTGCGCGGCGACGCCGATTTTTGTTGAAAGCGTGGACAGTGAGTGGGTGCGTATCCACCCGCTGGCCCGGGAGTTCCTGCTGGGGCGCTTTGCCAGTCTGCCCGAGACCCGACGCCTGGACCTGCATGAGCGGGCGGCCAGCTGGCTCGAGGTCCATGAGTTCCTGGAGCAGGCGGCTCGTCATTATCTGTTGGCCGGGCGCACCCGCCAGGCGTATCAGATGATCGAGCAATGCCTGTACGAAATCATGTTGCGCGGGCAGTTCAGCCGGGTCCTGGAATGGGTCGAGGAACTGCCGGCGCAGGAGGTCGAATCGCGCTCGCGCATGTGCCTGGCGGCTGCCTGGTCCCTGGCCATGAGCGATCGGCATGAGGAAGCGGTGCGCCTGGTCGCCGGTCTCCGGCAGGACCCGGAATCCGATGACAGCACACGCTGCGAGGCGGACATGATCCTTGCCACGGCCGCTTATTTTGCCGACCGGCCGGACGAAACGTTGACGCTGTTGACGCCTTGGCTGGACGCCTTGCCGACGGGCGAGATCAAGTTACAGGCCGTGGTCGCCAACCTTGCCTCGCGTCTGGCCCTGGCCCAGGGCCAGCCAGAAAAAGCCCGGCGGATCTTTCAGCGGGCACCCTTGTATGCCTGGAGTTCCGGCCTGGACGCGATTCGCGGTATGGGCGAATGGGTCGTGGGCCTCAGCTACCTGTCCGAAGGCCGCCTGGTACCGGCCGAAAGGGCTCTGCGCGACAGCCTGGCACGCGCCGAGCAGGACATCGGCCGACGCAGCCCGGTGGCGGTGATGCTGGCCAGTGGGCTGGCCACGGTGTTGCTCGAGCGTGATGAGCCGCAAGAGGCGGCCACGGTACTGGCCAACCGTCTGGACGTGGTCGAGCGTCTGGCTTCTCCGGATGCGATTGTATTGGGCTTTGTCACCGCCTCTCGCCTGGCGGTCCTGCAGGGCCAGGGCCATCGTGGTTATGACCTGCTCGAGGCGCTGTGCGTGCTCGGCGAAGAGCGCGGCATTGCGCGTTTCTGCATTGCCGCCCTGGCCGAGCAGATTCGCCTGCACGCATTGCAAGGCCGCGCCGATACCTGTCTGGCATTGGGGCGCCGGCTCGATGCCCAGGTGCCGCAGGTCGCCCGTGAACAAACCGGCTTGCTCGGGCCGGAACTGGCCTTGATGGTGATGCTGGCCAAGGCCTATATCGCCCATGTGCAACGTGACTGGCAAGGGATGCTGGCGCTGTTGGAGCGTGCCGGTGAAACAGCCGAGCGCATTCGTCGCGGCCGTGAAATCGTGCAGATCAAACTGCTCAAGGCATTGGCGCTCCACGAGTCGGGCGGCAACGGCCTGGCCTGCCTGCGTGAAGCGATCAGCCTGGCCGAGGAAAACGGCCTGCGGCGGATTGTCGAAGACACCCACCCGCAGTTGCTCAAATGGGTGCGCAAGATCCGGCACGAGGTCCCTCCGGCCGCTGCGCCAGGCACACCACCACCCGCGCCGGCGCCACTGGCGACCAGCACGGTGTCGCCCAGCCGGTTGCTGACACCCAAGGAGCGCGAAGTCTTGCAATTGCTTGCACGTAACCTGTCGAACAAGCAGATCGCCCTGGCGCTGAATGTCGGCGAAGAAACCGTGAAATGGCATTTGAAGAACCTGTTCGGCAAATTCCAGGCCGGCACCCGCAAGCATGTGGTGGATCGTGCCTACATGCTTGGCATCCTCGATCCAGCCAGCTGAAACCGGGTCCTTCTACTCGCGCATTATTTCCGAGCCGCGACGGCTAATGCTGCTCACCTCCTGTAGGAGCTGGCTTGCCAGCGATGGGCGTTAACGATAACGCGTGTGACCTGGATGAACGCGGCGCACTGGAGTCCATCGCCAGCAGGCTGGCTCCTACAGTTCTCCGGAAATTTTTTTTACCTCCCTTGTTCTTCCACCCCCCCTGACGATGGGGGGGTTGGATCGCGCCTGACCGATAGTCTGGACCTCACTTGAACCAACCCGGCCGCGCGGATGTTCCGCTCGCCGAGCGTTGCTCGAAGACAAGTGAGGATCGGCATTAGCCGACTATCGAGGTAAGGCGTATGAGTCAAAGCGTGCTGATTGCGGGGGTGGGCATGTCTGCGTTCGTCCCGCTGGGCGCTGGCGACAGTGTCGCTGCGTTGGCGGGCAGGGCGATCCGCCAGGCGCTCGACGATGCGCGCATTGACTATGACCTGGTCGACCAGGTGTTCAGTGCCTGCGTCGGCAGCGCAGTCGGTTGCACTGAGCAGGTACTGGCCCAGATCGGCCTGACCGGTGTCCCGGTATTTACCCTCGCGGACGGCTGCACGGCAGCCAGCAGTGCCTTGCAGCTGGCGCGTCACAGCGTGTTGTCCGGTCAGGCCGAATGCGCATTGGCACTGGGCTTCGAATGCATGCCAGCGAACGTTACCCACCGCGCCTTCTTTGGTCTGGACTATAGCGCGCCGCAGGCCTGGGACGGCCTCGGCCAGCCCGATGCCTGCCAGGCTCATTTTGCCCGACGCGAGCATCCGGCCGCGCTGTTCGCGGCCCAGACCAGTTGGTTGCTGACCCGCATGGGTGTGGCCCAGAGCAGCTTCGAACAGGTACTCAGCCAGGCCCGGAGCAAGGCCATGCTCAACCCCATGGCCGTGCTCAACCGCTGCACGGCACTCGATGGCTGGCGGGCTCGCTACCTTTGCCCGCCGGCGAGCGGGGCGGCGGCGGTGCTGCTGTGTACCCCGGGTTTCCTGGCCCGCTACGGCGCCCGCGGTGGTGTGGCCGTCAGGGCCTGTGTGCGCGGTAGCGACCTGGCCTCCGAGCAGGAGTCCGGCTGCGTGCTCGATGTGCTGGGCCGCGCCACGACCCGGCGGGTTGCGCAACTGGCGTATGAGCACGCCGGTATCGGTGCCGACGAGATTGAGGCCGTGGAGCTGCATGACCAGAGCGTCGGCGACTTCATGGTGTACAGCGCCGCCCTGGGGTTGTGCCGGGAGGAAGGTATCGACGGCTTCGTGCGCGAACGGCGCAACAGCCGCGGCGCCTTGGTCGATGTCTGCGGCTCCGGCGGATTGCTCGGTCGCGGCCATGCCCCGGGAGCAACGGGGCTGGCGCAAATCACTGAATTGGTCTGGCAGTTGCGCGGCACGGCGCCGTCCAGGCACGACAACGGTGTCCGGACGGCCCTTGCGCACAACGCGGCGCTGGGTCGTTCGGTATCGGTAACCATCCTGCAGCGCACCTAAGGACAGCGTCGCAGTGCCGTTTCAATGCGTTTTCATGAACCACAGAGAAGGTGAGCCCGTTAGATGAACAACAACAATAAGATCTGCCATGCAAACCTGCGTCGAGGGCTTTTGGCTACAGCAATCCTGGCCGGGATGGGCATCGCGCCCGCGCAAGCCCTGGAAATCGATACGGGCAACGAAGACCTGTCGGTGCGCTTCGACAACACCTTCAAGCTCAACTACGGCCAGCGCGTGGAAAGTGCCAACAGCAAGCTGGCCAACAGCTGGAACAACAATGATGGCAACCGCAACTTCTCATCGGGCAGTGCAGTGTCCCAGCGCCTGGACGTGCTCTCGGAACTGGACGTGGTCTACAAGCAGAAGGCCGGCTTTCGCGTCAGTGCCAACAGCTGGTACGACCATGCCTATGACAATGTCGGCAGTGCCAACGCCTCGACCAACCAGCTCAACAACGGCGTACCGGACTCACGCCATATCAGCGGTTATGCCGACCGTTACTACAACGGACCGTCTGCGGAAATCCTCGATGCCTTCGTGTTTGGCAGCACCGAGGTCGGTGACGAAACCCTGCTCAGCGCCAAGCTGGGCAGCCATACGCAGTACTGGGGCGAAAGCATCCTGGCCTTCGCCCACGGCAACAGCTATGGCCAGTCAGGCCTGGACATCACCAAGGGGCTGACAGTGCCGGGCACCGAGGCCAAGGAACTGTTCATCCCGCGCAATCAGTTGTCCAGCAGCCTGACCTTTGGCCCGGAGCTGACCCTGAGCGCCCAGTACTTCCTCGGTTGGGACGCCTCACGCCTGCCTGAATCGGGTACCTACCTGGGGTTCAACGACGGCATCCAGAGTGGCGGGCACAACCTGTCGCTGATTGGTGGACGCAATCCACTCTTCGGTGCCCCGGGCCCCATCGGCGCCAATGAATTCCTGCGGCTGAGCAATGGCCACACCTTCACCCCGGACAATCAAGGCGACTTCGGCCTGATGGCCAAGTGGAGCCCGGAATGGCTGGACGGGACCCTGGGCTTCTACTACCGCAACACCTCCGACATCCTGCCCAACCTGGTCCTGCAGCCGACCGCTGTCGGCCCGGCGCAGCTGATCTCGGGCAACATCGGCAGCTACAACCAGTTCTACGTCGACGATATCGATATCTACGGCATCAGCCTGTCCAAGAGCATCGCCGGGGTCAGCGTCGGTTTTGACCTCAACTACCGCGAGAACATGCCGCTGGCCAGTGTCGCCGCCACCGTCAGCCCGGCCGCGGCCGCCGCGGGCCTACCCGGATTCATCGGCAGTTTCGATGGCAACAACGGCGTGGCCCGTGGCAACACCGTGCATGCGGTGCTCAACGGCCTGACCACCTTCGCCGACACCCCGGTGTGGGACAGCGCCTCGCTGCTGGTGGAACTGGGCTACAGCCGTTGGCTGGACGTGACCGACAACAAGCAGCTGTTCAAGGGCGAGGACTGGTACCGCGGCGTGGACAAGGTCAGCAAGGACAACTACGTCATCGGCGTCAACTTCAACCCGACCTGGTATCAGGTTTTCCCCGGCATCGATTTCTACATGCCGGCCACCTACAACGTCGGCCTCAATGGCAACTCCGCCGTCCAGATGGGGGGCAACGAAGACTCCGGAAGCTATTCGATCGGCGTTGGCATGGACGTGCACAACCAGTATCGCTTCGACCTGAAGTACGTGGACAACTTCGGTCCGTTCGATACCTGCGACCGCGCCGGCAATGCCGGCAGCCAGGGAGAAGGTGCCGCACCCGGCGCCAACGGCCAGTACAACTGCACCCCGGGGCAGGCCACTGCCTTTGGCGGTACATCGGCCCAGCTCAAGGATCGCGGCATGGTCACCTTCACCTTCAAAACGACTATCTGATCGAACGTTGCCAGGCAACAGGAGAGACCCCATGAAATATGCCCAATCCGTATTGGCCGCAGCCCTTGCGCTGGCGGTGACCGGTGCCGCCCACGCGGCCGTATCTTCCGACCAGGCCGCCCGGCTTGGCAGCACATTGACCGGCGTCGGCGCCGAAAAAGCCGGCAATGCCGACGGCAGCATCCCGGCCTATACCGGTGGCCTGACCCAGGCACCGGCCAGCTACCAGGCGGGCAGCTCGTTTCGCCCCGACCCCTTCGAAAATGAAAAGCCGCTCACGGTGATCAACGCCGGCAATGCGGCCCAGTACGCCGGCAAGATGACAGCCTCGACCCAGGAACTGCTCAAGCGCTTCCCGTCGTTTCGCGTCGATGTCTACCCGACCCACCGTACCGTGGCCATGCCTCAGCGACTGCTGGACAACACGGCGAAAAATGCGGTCGGGACCAAAACCACCGAGGGTGGAGTCGCCCTGGACAATGCGTTGCCCGGTGTGCCGTTCCCGATCCCCGCCGATGGCTATGAAGCCATGTGGAACCACCTGCTGCGCTATCAGGGCTTTGCGCTGAACTCCAAGTACGACTCCTGGAACGTCGATTCCTCGGGCAGGGCGACCCTGGCCACCACCGGCAACGCCTACATCGAGTACCCGCTGTACGACCCGGCCCGTACCACGGCGGCCAACGAGAGCGACGTGTTCTTCAAGACCAAGCTGTATTACCAGGGCCCGGCACGCCGCGCCGGTGAAGCCATCCTGGTGGTCGATGCGGTCAACCCACTCAAGCAAGGCCGCCGTGGCTGGCAGTACCTGCCGGGTCAACGCCGGGTGAAGCTGGCGCCGGACATCGCCTACGACACGCCGAACCCGGGGTCGGCCGGCAGCTCGACCTATGACGATTCCTGGGTGTTCAACGGCGCCCTGGACCGTTACGACTTCAAACTGGTGGGCAAGAAGGAAATGTACGTCCCGTACAACACCTACAAGTTGAACTACCACAAGGTGGCCGCAGACGTGACCACCCCCAACCACGTCAACCCCGACCTGATGCGCTGGGAACTGCACCGCGTGTGGGTCGTGGAAGCGACCCTGAAGCCGGGCAAGCGCCACATCTACAGCAAGCGCACCTTCTACCTCGATGAGGACAGCTGGATTGCCCTGGCGTCAGACGAATACGACGCCAGCGGCAAGTTGTACCGCGGCGCCTTCGCCCACATGGCCTACAGCTACGACGTGCAGGCGCCGAACTCGGACAACCACCTGTTCTACGACTTCATCACCGGTAGCTACAACATCACCGGGATGTACGGGCCGTACGGTGGTGTGAAGTACATCGAGCCGCTCTCCAAGGCCCAGTGGGCTCCGGAATCGCTGGCCGGTGCCGGAATCCGCTGACAGGACTCCATGTGGTATTTGCCATCGGGGAGAGGCCACACCTCTTCCGGTGGCTTTTTTTATCCGGGAAACAGCGATGAACAAATTCAGATGGATAGTGCTCATTGCACTGGGTGCCGCGTTGGCCTTGCCTTTCACCCGTGCGGTGGTGGCGGCGGATTTCGCCGACACCCTCGACCGGCCGGCGTTGCAGACCGACAAGGCACTGCATGGCATTTTCACGGGACTGGCCAGTGCCGGCCGGCGCCTGGTCGCGGTCGGCCAGCGTGGCCACATTTTCTATTCGGACGATGCAGGCCTGCAATGGCATCAAGCCAGGGTACCGGTCAGCTCTGACCTGGTGGCCGTGCATTTCCCCAGTGCGTCCCAGGGCTGGGCCGTCGGCCATGACGGCGTGGTGTTGCACAGCAGCGACGCGGGCGAAAGCTGGAGCCGTCAATTCGACGGCCGCGACGTCGGCTCGACCCTGCTCGCGTATTACCGCAAGCAGGCCGCGGCTCGGCCGGACGACGAGGCGGTCGCCGGCTTGTTGGCCGATGCCCAGCGCATGTTCGAAGAGGGCGCCGACAAGCCGTTCCTCGATGTGTGGTTCGAGAATGACGAGGTCGGTTACATCGTCGGCGCCTTCAACCTGATTTTCCGTACCGACAATGGTGGCCGCAGCTGGACGCCGTGGCTGGACCGGACCGACAACCCCAGTGCCTTGAACCTGTACGCCTTGCGCCCGGCCGGCAATGAACTGTTCGTTGTCGGCGAGCAGGGCCTGGTGCTCAAGTTCGACCCCGCCAGTGAGCGTTTCAAGGCCACCCCCACGCCCTACAACGGCAGTTTTTTCGGCATTGTCGGCAAGCCCGGCGCGGTGCTGGTGTTCGGCTTGCGCGGCAACGCCTTCCGCAGCGTCGATGGCGGTGCCCACTGGAACAAGGTCGAGCTTGGCCTGCCCCTGAGCATCACCGCCGGCACGGTCACTGCAGACGGGCGGATCATCCTGCTGAGCCAGGCCTGCCATGTACTGGTCAGCACCGACGACGGCGCAAGTTTCAAGCTGCAGGCGAAAAACGGCCTGGCGCCGGTGGCCGCGGCGCAAGTGACAACGGCCGGTGCACTGGTATTGGCCGGCGCCCGCGGTCTTCGCCAGCTACCCCTCGAATAAGCCCACCTGCGTACAACAAAAGAGACAAGACACGATATGGGTACCTACGAACTCGATACGATGCCGGTGGTGCGGGAGCTCAAGGGCTTCGACGCCCGTTCCGGCAACCTGCTCGAACGCTTGATCTTCAACAACCGCCTGCTGGTGGTGCTGAGTTGCCTGGTGATCACCGTGCTGCTCGGTTACTTCGCAGCCACTCGCCTGAGCCTGACTGCCAGCTTCGAAAAAATGCTGCCGCAAAGCCAGCCGTTCATTCAGAACTACCTGGAAAACCGCCAATCCTTGCGCGGGCTCGGCAATGCGGTGCGGGTGGTGGTGGAAAACACCGAGGGCGATATCTTCGACCCGCAATACCTCGATGTGCTCAAGCAGATCAACGACACCCTGTTCGTGACCCCGGGTGTGGACCGCGCCTGGGTCAAGTCGCTGTGGACGCCGGCGGTGCGCTGGACCGAAGTGACCGAAGAGGGTTTTCGCGGCGGGCCGGTGATGCCGGATGCCTACGACGGCTCGGCCAAGGGCGTCGAGCAGCTGCGCTTGAACATTGCCCGATCCGGCATCGTCGGCAGCCTGGTGGGCAACAACTTCAAGTCGAGCATGATTTTCGTGCCCCTGCTGGAGAACGATCCGGTCACCGGCCAGGCCATCGACTACCACGCTTTCTCGCGGGTTCTCGAAGAACAATTGCGTAACAAGTACGAGTTCGCCGGCAGCAGCGATGCCCATGCCCGGGGCGATGAGGGCAAGGGCCCGATCAAGGTCCGCGTGATTGGCTTCGCCAAGCTGGTCGGCGACCTGATCGACGGCCTGGTGCTGGTGATGATGTACTTTGGCGCTGCTGCGCTGATCGCCACGTCGATCATCTATTTCTTCACCCGCTGCGTGCGCAGCACCACGCTGGTGATTCTCTGCTCGGTGATCGCGGTGGCCTGGCAACTGGGGCTGGTCGCGTTGATGGGCTATGCGCTCGACCCGTTCTCGATCCTGGTGCCGTTCCTGGTGTTCGCCATCGGCGTGTCCCATGGTGCGCAGAAAATGAACGGCATCATGCAGGATGTGGGGCGCGGCACACACCAACTGGTCGCGGCGCGCTACACCTTCCGCCGCCTGTTCCTGGCGGGGCTGACGGCCTTGCTCGCCGATGCGGTCGGCTTTGCCGTGCTGATGCTGATCGACATCCCGGTGATCCAGGACCTGGCCGTCACCGCCAGCATCGGTGTGGCGGTGTTGATCTTCACCAACCTGGTGCTGCTGCCGGTGTTGTTGTCGTATTGCGGTGTCAGTCGCAAGGCCGCGGCGCGCAGCCTGCGTCAGGAAGACAAGGAGCTGCACGGCAAGGGCATGGGCAATCTGTGGAGCCTGCTCGACCGCTTCACCGAGCGCCGCTGGGCCACCGTCGCCGTGATCGTCGCCGGGCTACTGGCGGCGGGCGGGTTCATGGTCAGCACCCAGTTGCAGATCGGCGACCTCGATCCCGGCGCGCCTGAGCTGCGCGCAGACTCCCGCTACAATCGCGACAACGCCTACATCACCGACAACTACTCGCTGTCCAGCGACCAGTTCGCCGTGATGGTCAAGACCGCGAGCGAGGGTTGCCTGAAGTACGAGACCCTGGTCGAGGCTGACCGTCTCGGCTGGCTGTTGCAACAGCAGCCGGGGGTGCAGACCACCGTGTCGCTGGTCAACGCCGTACGGCAGATCACCGCGGGTTCCTATGAAGGCAACCCGAAGATGCTGACCATCGCGCGCAATCAGGACGTACTCAACTATGGCGCGCAACAGGCCTCGGTGAACAACCCTGAACTGTTCAACAGCGACTGCTCGATGATGCCGGTGGTGGCCTACCTGGCCGACCACAAGGCACAGACCCTCGAGCATGTGGTGAGTATCGCCGGGGCCTTCGCTCGCGAACACAGCAACGGTGAACGCCAGTTCATGCTCGCGGCCGGCAGCGCGGGGATCGAAGCGGCGACCAACATCGTGGTCCGCGAAGCCAACCGCACCATGCTGGTGTACGTGTATGGCGCGGTAATCGTGCTGTGCTTCATCACCTTTCGCAGCTGGCGCGCGGTCGTGGTGGCGGTGGTGCCGTTGATGCTGACATCAGTGCTCTGCGAGGCGTTGATGGTGTGTCTTGGCATGGGCGTGAAAGTGGCCACCCTGCCTGTGATCGCCCTGGGCGTGGGGATCGGCGTGGATTACGCGCTGTACCTGCTCAGTGTGCAGCTGGCCCAGCAGCGTGCCGGCCTGTCGTTGACCGAGGCCTACAGGAACTCGGTGGCGTTCACCGGCAAGGTGGTCGCCCTGGTGGGCATCACCCTGGCGGCGGGCGTCATCACCTGGGCCTGGTCACCGATCAAGTTCCAAGCGGATATGGGGATCCTGCTGACCTTCATGTTCATCTGGAACATGATCGGTGCGCTGGTGCTGATCCCGGCGTTGTCGCACTTCTTGCTCAGGAAGGCTCGCTAATCTGCCTGCGATCTTTTGATCCTGGCGGCCTTCGGGCCGACCAGGCTCTCTGTTTGCGCACATATCCATTCCTGCGGTAACGGCCACTAATGGTTCCGCCCATACGACGGGCTCTGTAGGAGCGAGCCTGCTCGCGATGGAGGTCAACGATGATGCGGGGAACCTGACACCCCGCGGTGCTCTCAGGTTTTTCGCGAGCAAGCTCGCTCCTACAGAGCCCTTCGCCAATATCGTGGACGGACAAAAATCCCTGTATGAGCTGCCGCAGGCTGCGATCTTTTGATCCTGGCGGCCTTCGGGCCGACCAGGTTCTCTGTTCGCGCACATTTCCATTCCAGCGGAACGGCCGCTAATGGTTCCCCCCATGCGGCGGGCTCTGTAGGAGCGAGCTTGCTCGCGATGGAGGTCAACGATGATGCGGGGAACCTGACACCCCGCAGTGCTCTCAGGTCTTTCGCGAGCAAGCTCGCTCCTACAAAGCCCGCCGCCATCGGCCATCCATGCCGAGGTGCCCACTACGCAGAACCGGAACGAAGCCTCACGAGGGGCAGGAAGATCAAAAGCCAAACGAGACGGCCTGATAGCCGACCTGGTTGCGGGCCTGTCTGCGGTTCCAATGTAGGAGCGAGCCTGCTCGCGAAGGCGGTCTGCCAGCCGACCTGAACTTGGCGAATGTACCAGGACCCTGCGGGAGCTGGCTTGCCTGCGATGGCTGAGTGTCAGGCGACAAATGTTTTGAGGGTGTACATATCCGTTCCTGCGGTAACCGCCGGTGGTTATTACCGCAGAAATGGCTATGTACTCAGTCAATAGATCCCGGGTCGCCTGTCAGGCCGCCTTCGCGGGCAAGCCCACAGAACCCCAACTTATTACCGCACCGGCTTGAGCGGCACGATCAGTGGGCCGTCGAAGGCCTGCATGATCAGCGAAGCGGGCTGGTCATGGCTGATCAACTGGGCCATGGCGTTCATGTAGGGCGTCAGGTGGCGGAAGTATTTTTTGTAGGCGGGGCACAGGTAGTTCAGGCCGGGTTCGCCGTTGGGCGCGATCATGAAGCGGTTTTTCGGGCATTCGCCGTGGCAGGCGAAGCGGTAGTCGCATTGCCGGCACATGGTCGGCAACGTGGTTTCCTTGGCCGCACCGAACGCCTGCTGGGCCGGGGAGGCGAGCAGGGTGGCCGGGTCATCTTCATTGAGATTGCCCAGCCGATACTCCGGGTACATGAAGTGGTCGCAGGAATAGACGCTGCCGTCATGTTCGACGATCGCTGCCTTGCCGCAGCGCGGGCTGAACAGGCACACCGAAGGCGCCAGCTGGCACCAGGCCGCCAGCGCCCACTCGAAGTTCATCACATGGATGTCGCCGACGTCATGGCGTACCCATTCGTTGAAGATGGCGATGAGAAAATCGCCATAGCGCTCGGGCTCGACACTCTGCGCCGTGACCACCCCGGGTTCGTCCACGGCGTGCAGGCGCAGCTCCGGCGGCGTGGCGAAACTCAGGCCCTGCTTGACGTCCGCTGCGCCCGGAAGGCGTTCGACCACCGGGTTGAACTGGATATGCCGCACGCCCTGAGCCTTGAGGAAACCATAGATTTCCAGCGGATGGTTCGCCACGTCGCGGGCCACGGTGACCAGCACGTTGAACGGCACCCCGTGTTTCTTCAGCAGGTCCAGGCCAGCCATGACCGAATCGAAACTCGAGCGGCCACGCTTGTCCGGTCGGTAGACGTCGTGGACTTCACGCGGCCCGTCGAGGCTCAGGCCGACCATGAAACCCTCGCAGGCGAGGAAGGCACACCACTCGTCATCGAGCAGGGTGCCGTTGGTTTGCAGGGTATTGCGGATGACCTTGTCAGCGCCAAACTCGCGCTGGCAGGCCACCGCCCGCTGGAAAAAATCCAGGCCCAGCAAGGTCGGCTCGCCGCCTTGCCAGGTGAACTCCACTTCGGGGCTGGGTTGCGCGGCGATGTAGCCCTGGATGTACGCGCGCAACACCTCGTCGGACATGCGAAAGCGCTCTCCGGGCGGGTACAACTGCTCCTTTTCCAGGTAGAAGCAGTAGCTGCAATCGAGGTTGCAGATCGGCCCCACCGGCTTGGCCATCAAGTGCAACCCCTGCACCGCGGGAGAAGCGCTCGCCATCAGAGGAACCCGACCTTGCGTGCGTCGCTCAGCACGAAGCGACGCAACAGGCCCAAGGATAGGCGACGCAGGTGGTACAGCACCTTCGCAAAGGGCCCGACCAGCAACAGGTCCTGGCTCTTTTGCACGGCGCGGACCATGCCTTCGGCGACCACCTCAGGCCCGCAGCCCTTGGTCTGATAGTACTTGTGCAGTCGCGTGAGCTGGGCTTCGTCGACCGAGGGCGAGACGTTGTTGCGGGCATGGGTGATCGGCGTATTGATGATGCCGGGACAGACCGTGGTCACGCAGATATCGCTGTCGGCCAACTCCATCTTCAGCACTTCGTTGAACCCGAACACCGCATGCTTGGAGGCGGCATAAGCCGCCATCGTCGGCGACGGATACAGACCGGCCGCCGACGCCACGTTGAGCACATGGCGTGGCCCGCCGGCCTTGAGCATCTGCGGGATGAAGTGATAGCAGCCATGCACCACCCCCATCACGTTGATGTCCAGCACTCGCTGCCAGTGGGCCAGGTCGCTTTGCAGGAACTGGCCCAGGTAACCGATGCCGGCGTTGTTGATCAGCACGTCGAGCGCCCCGAGCGAGGCATGGAGCTTCTCGGCCAGCTCCCGCACGGCTTCGCTGCTGGAGACATCGAGCTGATGGATGGCGCAGCGGGAACCAAGGGCTTCGACGTCCATTTGCACCTGCCTGAGCGCAACGAGATTGATGTCAGTGGCAATGATCCGGGCGCCACGGCGGGCGAATGCCAGCGCCGCCGCGCGACCGATGCCGGAAGCGGCGCCAGTGATCAGGACGTTCTTGTTTTTAAGTTCGGTGGTGGCCATGGGAATCTCCTGGGCAGGGCAAGGGTTCAGGGCAAGTAAGCGACATGCACGTCGTCGACCTTGCCGTTGAAAGCGAACGGCGCGCGGTCGAAGTAATCCAGGGCAACTGGCGAGCCGAGGTCCTGGGCCACGTCAAAGGTTTCGCTGGCGGTGAAGGTGAATGCCGGGGTGAACGGCGTCACGCCGCTGGCGACTTCTTGCCCCCCCAGACGCAGGCTGAGGTTGGCCGGCGCGCCCAGTTTGGTCGTGCTCATTTGGGTCAACACTTCAATGTTGGCCTTACCGGCCGGCACGCGTTCGGTCGAGCGCAGCTTGACCCGGGCAATGGCCAGGGCGTTGTACTCGTAGACCAGGTAACCATCGTCCAGGTACAGGCTGACACCGCCACCGATCCCGCCCATGGCATACAGCACGCCACTGGCCTTGGCCGGCACGTCGGCCGTCACCAGTACCCGGTTGTTGCGGCTGCGCAGGTTGGGCGCGGTGAACTCCGGGAAGCGCTGGGTGCGATCGCTGAAATTCCATTCACGTTTGTCGGTGCCCGGGCGTACATCCGGGTTCATGAAGGGAAACAGACCGGCGCCGATCGGGTAGACATGGTTGGCCTTGGCCTGGGTATCGAACTCGGCCTTCAGCTCAGCGAGTTTTTCCGGGTGGCTGGCAGCGACATCCGTGGCTTGCGAGTAGTCGTTGCCAAGGTCATACAGCGCCCACTGGTCGTTGTCCGGGTTCCAGCCCATGAACTGGGCAAACCCTTGCACCCAGGGTTTGCGCGGGCCGAATACCGAGGCGATCCAGCCGTCCTTGTAGATGCCACGGCTGCCGAGCACTTCGAAATACTGCGGGGGCTTGCGCGACTTCGCATCGGCGTCGGCAAAGGTGTAGCGCAGGCTGACGCCGTCCATCGGGTCCTGTT
This sequence comes from Pseudomonas sp. AP3_22 TE3818, assembly GCF_053628995.1. Lineage (NCBI taxonomy): Bacteria > Pseudomonadati > Pseudomonadota > Gammaproteobacteria > Pseudomonadales > Pseudomonadaceae > Pseudomonas > Pseudomonas sp. AP3_22 TE3818. The sequence goes on from NZ_JBRJHL010000001.1 coordinate 3,371,349, forward strand.
CGACGCCGTTGACCACCTTGGGCGCGCTGATGTCGAGGAGGTCGTAGACCGTCGGGACAATGTCGTTGACGTGGTGAAACTGCCCGCGGACCTTGGCATCGGCCTTGATCTGCTTGGGCCAGGAGACCGCCATCGGCGTGCGCGTGCCGCCGAAGTAGCCCGCCACCAGTTTGGTCCCGATAAAGGGGCCTGAACCCGCCCAGGCCCAGGCGGCGTTGTACATGCTCTCGAGTTTCGGGCCGCCGAGGGCCGACAGGCCACCGTAGCTGCCGTTGAGTACCTTGAGCTGCTGCTCCTTGGGCACAGGAATGCCATTCTGCGCCAGCAGTTCGTTGATGGTGCCTTCCATGCCTTCGGCTGAGGCCCCGTTGTCGCCGAGCACATAGAAAATCAGGGTGTTGTCGCGCTTGCCTTCCAGCTCCAGCTCGTCGAGGATCTTCCCGGCCTGGGTGTCGGCATGCTCGAGGAAGCCTGCGTAAACCTCCATCAGGCGCGCCTGGTATTGCTTTTGCCCGGCGTCGAGGCTGTCCCAGGCTGGCAGTTCGGCGGGGCGCGGGGTCAGCTTGGCGTCCTTGGGAATGAAGCCCATGGCTTTCTGGCGGGCGAAGGTCTGCTCGCGATACACATCCCAACCAGCGTCGAACTTGCCCTTGTACTTGTCGGCCCATTGGGCGTTGACCTGGTGCGGGCCGTGCACGGCACCGGGGGCCCAATACATGAAGAAGGGTTTGTCCGGGGCGTAGGTCTTGTGGTCCTGCAGCCAGTTCACCGCGCGGTTGGCCAGGTCTTCGCTGAGGTGGTACTTGGGATCGCGAGGCGGTTCGATCGGCGTGGTATTGCGGTACAGGCGCGGCTCGTACTGGGAGGTTTCCCCGGCCATGAAGCCATAGAAGTGTTCAAAGCCATAGCCGGTCGGCCAGCTGTCGAACGGTCCGGCAGCGGTGGTTTCCGACGTCGGCGTGTTGTGCCATTTGCCGAAGGCGGCGGTGCTGTAGCCGTATTGCTTGAGTACTTCGGCCATGGTCGCCGAACTCTTGGGAATCTTGCCGGTGTAGCCGTCCCAATCGGTGGCCAGCTCGGCGATCACGCCATTGCCGACCCGGTGGTGATTGCGTCCGGTTAGCAGGGCAGCGCGGGTGGCTGAGCTGATGGCGGTGGTATGGAAGGCGTTGTAGCGCACACCGCTGTCGGCCACCCGGCTCAGGGTCGGGGTGTGGATGGAGCCGCCAACCGTGTCGGCCTGGGCGAAGCCGGCGTCATCGAGCATGATCACCAGGATGTTCGGTGCACCGGCCGGTACATGGGACTGGGCCTGGCGCTTCTGGTGATGGGAATCCTGCAGGGTCGGCCCGGCGGTGCTGGCCGAAGGCGTCGGCGCGAAGGGCAGGGTGTCCTGGGCGCAGGCGACGGAGCTCGCCAGCAGCATGCTCACCTTCAGCGTGAAATGCCCGGTGCGCGCAAACTTCTGAATCATGGAAGACTCCTGTTCTTGTTGTTGGCGGAGTGAGTGGGGCGCCCCCCCTTGGGGAGGGGCGCCGAATATCGGTCAGACCGAGAAACTGGTGATGTCCTTGGGCTGGATGTCGTTGGCCTCGCAGTAGGCCAGGTAGCGCTGCACGCTGGTCTTCCAGTTCTCGATGGCGACGATGTTGTCGTTTTCGTCCATGTACATGAGATCGCCAAGGGTGACGTTGAACGTGATCACCTCGTCGCCGTGCTCGGGCAGGCCGATGGGCGTATGGCTGGTGGCAGCCGTCTCGAACACCACGCCACCTTCGGTGGAGATCCAGTCGTGTTCGAGGTACTTCCAGCCACCCTTGATGGTGTAGACGATCACGGTGCCGGAGTGGTGGTGCTTGGGCAGGGTCATGCTGGCGGGTGCCTTGAGCAGGGTAATGACCTCGCCGCGCACCGGATCGCACTTGATGTACTTGATGAGCACGTCGTCGTTGTAAGGCGCGAAAGGCACCCAGGGCAGGTCGTCGGCGTTGATGGCGGCGGTATCGATGCTTTCATACAGCATGGTGGTGCTCCTCGGATGGGCCGTTGGCGGCAGGTGGATGTTCTGAGTGGCATCGTGCGGGAGCGGGCAGAAATTACCCCCCCGGCGACGAGGGGGGTGGGCGATGCGCGCGGTCTTCAATCAGTGCAATTGCGAGAGGGCTTGCGCCGAACGGGTGCTGCTCAGGTAGCGCCAGAACAGCAGGGCAAAGACGATGTCGCTTGCCGCCAGTGCCGGCAGCGGCCAGGCAATGGTGCCCGCCAGCCAGTGGCTGGTGATGACTGCGACCACGAGGATCTTCAGCGCGATCCCCAGCACGATGTAGGGGCGATAGCGCACCGGGTCGCGGCTGATCATCCAGTAGGCCCAGCCGAACATCAGCACCACGATCATGGTGATCTGGATGAACAGGCCGGTGGTCGGGGTCACCTCCAAGCCCATCAGTTGGGCCACCGGCTGCGTGGCCACCAGCAAGGGCAGGCCCGCCAGGATGTTGAAGCCGGCGGCGATACTGAACAGGGTGCGGGCGTAAGTGTTGGACATGGAGTACTCCTCAATAGGATCAGACAAGGCTCAGCCCAGCAGCCTGAGCAGGGTGGGGTAGCGGTTGGGGAACAATCGGCTCAGCCAGAACAGGGTGCTGGACTTGTTGCCGGTGATGACCCGGCGGCTGCCGTGGCGCATGCCGTGGATGATGTCGGCGGCGCAGTCGGCGGGCGGGGTCAGCAGCATCTTGTCGGCCAGGCGGGCGAACTTCGCTTCCTCCTCGCCTGCCGCCTTGCAGCGCCGGCCGGCCCGCTCGATGTTGGTCCTGATGCCGCCGGGGTGGACGCTGATCGCGCGCACGCCGCTGCCCCTGAGTTCGGCCCAGAGGCATTCGGTCAGGCCGCGCACGGCGAACTTCGACATGTTGTAGGCGCTTTGTGTGGGGTAGCTGAGCAGGCCGAACACGCTGGAGATGTTGACGATGCAACCTTCACGCTGGGCCAGCATCCTCGGCAGGAAGGCCTTGGTGCCGTACAGCACGCCCCACAGGTTGATGCCCAGTTGCCACTCGAACTCTTCGATGCTGGTGTTGGCCACGGTGCCGATCACCGTGGCGCCGGCATTGTTGATGACGTAGTGAACCGTGCCGAAATCGCGCATGACCTCTTCGGCGTGGTCCTGGAATGCCGACCAGGACGAAACATCCAGCGTGTAGCCCCGGGCCTGGCTCGCTTCAGGGAGCAATCCCAGAGTGGCATCGAGGCTCGAACGGTCGATGTCCGAGAGCGCCAGCAGCGCTCCCTCCCGGGCCAGTTGCACAGCCAGTTCGCGGCCGATACCGGAGCCGGCACCGCTGATCACCACCACTTTGTTGTTGAACATCTTCGCTACCTCTTGATTGGCAGGGGGGCGACTACTTGCTCAGGATATGAATCGCCACCGCCGCTTCTTCGACGCCCTGCAGGCCGCCGCCGTTTTCCTGTATGGCGTGCCGCGCGCCTTCGACCTGGCGCTTGCCGGCTTCGCCGCGCAACTGGGTCACCAGTTCATAGAGCTGGCCGATGCCGGTGGCGCCCAGCGGATGGCCCTTGGATTCGAGACCGCCGGAGGTGTTGACCGGAACGCGCCCGCCCAGGGTGAACTCGCCACGTTCGGCGGCCGGGCCGCCTTCGCCGGGAGCGACGAAGCCGAGGTTCTCCACCTGGATGATTTCGCCCATGGCCGAGGCGTCGTGCACCTCGGCCACGTGCATGTCGCGGGGGCCGAGGCCGGCCTGTTCATAGGCCATTCTGGCGGCCAGGCGCCCGACGTGGAGCTCGGGCTGATCGAGGCGACGGTTGCTGAAACTGCGGATGACGCTGGCCGCGACCTTGATGCAACGGGTCTTGTCGGCACCGATGCGATTGAGGCCTTCCTCGGTGCAGAGAATGGCGGCGGCAGCGCCGTCGGACAGAGGGGCGCACATCGGCAGGGTGATCGGGTAAGTGATGGGCGGCGCCGCCAGGATCTCTTCGATGCTGAAAGGTTTTCGGAATTGCGAGTAAGGGTTGTGCACCGAGTGGGTATGGTTCTTCGCCGACACCGCGGCAATCTGCCGTTGAGTGGTGCCATAGGTACTCATGTGGTGTCGGCACATCGCAGCGTAGATGGCCATGAACTTGCTGTAGGGTTTGTCCGATTCGCTGCCTTCGGGCACTTCGACCCCTTCGCCCATTTGCACCAGGGTCTGGTAGTTCTGCTCGGCGCGGGAGATGTCCCAGCCTGCCTCGAAAATCGAGAGGGCCTTGAGCTTGTCGGCGATGTTCATCTTCTCGGCACCGATCGCCAGCGCCACGTCGGTGGTGCCGGCCCTGAGGCTCTGCACGGCCAGGTTGAAGGCGGCACTGCCCGAGGCGCAGGCGTTTTCGATGTTGTAGATGGGGATGCCTTCGATGCCGACCTTGCTCAGTACGACCTGGCCAGGGATGGCGATCTGGCCTTGCAGCGGGCCATTGGTCATGCCGGCATAAAAGGCGATGCCCAGGTCTTCGGTACGGCACCCGGCATCCTGCAATGCGCCATTGAGCGCTTCGCGCGCCAGGTCATCGAGGCTGCGTTCGAGGTGTCGGCCGAAGACGGTCATGGCGATGCCGGCGATATAGACGGTGCTCATGAAAATTCCTTGTGATGAGTCAGGGAAGCAATCGGAGGGCCCAGGGCCTGCACCGGGCGCAGTCGCCGATGCAGGCCGGGGCCGGTTACAGGCGTCAGATGTTTCGATCCAGGTTTTGCCAATAGGGCTGGCGCAGGTCTTTCTTCAACACCTTGCCCACCGGGCTGCGCGGCAGGCTGTCGACGAAGTCGACCGACTTGGGCGCCATGACGTGGCCCAGCCGTTCCTTGCACAAATCGATCAGTGCCTGGGCGCTGACGCTCAGGCCGGGGTTGAGTTCGACCACGGCCTTGACCGCTTCGCCCCATTTCTCGTCCGGTACACCAATCACCGCGCAGTCCTGTACCGCCGGATGGCTCCACAGCACTTGCTCGACTTCGCTGGGGTACACGTTGAAGCCGCCGGAAATGATCATGTCCTTCTTGCGGTCGGTCAGGTGCAGGTAGCCTTCGGCGTCGATGTGGCCGATGTCGCCGGTGTGCAGCCAGCCGTCGATGAGGGTTTCGGCGGTCTTGTCCGGCTGTTTGTAGTAGCCCTTCATGACCAGGTCGCCGCGCACGCAGATCTCGCCGGTGGCACCGCGTGGCAGGATCCGTTGGTCATCGTCCATCACCTCCACGCGAATCAGCGGGTAGGGACGGCCAACCGATGACAGGCGCTCGTCGCCGGCCAGCTGGCCGTCGACCAGGTGCTCGTCGGGGCGCAGGAAGGCGATGCTGGCCGGGGCTTCGGTCTGGCCGTAACCGCCGGCCATAATCGGGCCGAACACCTCGATGGCCTTTTTCAGTTTCTGCACCGACATGGGGGCCGCGCCGTACATCAGGTACTTGACCGATGACAGGTCGAGCGTCTCGATGCCGGGCATTTCCAGCAGCTTGTAGATCACCGTCGGCGGCAGGAAAAACTCGGTGACCTTGTGCTGCATGATCGCGCCGAGCATCACCGCAGGGTCGGGCCTGGTCACCACGACCACCGTGCCGCCCTGGGCGGTGCACGGCACGGCCAGCAGACCGGCGGTGTGGGTCATGGGCGCGGCGGCCAGGTTCACCGGTGTCTCGCCATTGCGGTAGGCGCAGGCCAGCATGAAGTGGGCGATGAAAGTCTGCGTACTGCGGTGCGTATTCATCACCCCCTTGGGCATGCCGGTGGTGCCGCCCGTGGGCGAGAGCATGATCACGTCGTCCATGTCGTAGCTGACTTCAGGACGGGTCGAGGGCTGCTCCGCGCTCCAGCGTTGCAGCGACGGCGCATCGCGACCTTCGGCATCGATGCAGACCCAGTGCCGGATCTTCGGCAGCGACGGACGCAGGTCGTCGATGATCGCGGCGAACTCGTCCTGGTAGAACATCACCTCGCAATCGAACGCATCGAGGATGTAGTGGTTCTCTTGCGCCGAATTGCGCGCATTGACTGGTATCCAGGTCATGTTGGCGCGCCACAGGCCCAGGGTGCAGGCCCAGGCGGTGACGTCGTTGGCCGACCACACCGCGCCCTTGGTTTCCTTGGGCAAGCCCAGGGCCAGCAGGGTGTTAGCGATGCGACAGGACAACGCGCCCACTTCCTCGAAGGTGTAGGACCGCGCGCCCTGGATATAGGCGATGCCGTCCGGGTTCAAACCCCAGCCGCGGTCGTAGAAATCAATGATGGCCATGAAGGACTCCCGTGCCGTCGATCAGAGCTGGGTAACCGTGGCCCGTGCCAGGCCACGCTCTTCCAGGAAGCCCAGCAGGTAGCGATGCCCGAATGCCTTGGAGCCGGAAGCGAAGCCGACCTTGTCGGTTTCGCCATCGATCAGCTTGATCGCGGCGGCAACCTGCAAGGCCCCGGTGGCGATGTAAGCGGTGGTGCCATGCACGGTGGCCCGCACGGCCGAAAGCTGGCCGCGGCCGATGGCGGTGTCGACCATGCGCACGGTGGTGGTGCGCTCGCGCGGTGGCATGCTCGGCGTGGTCGACTGCACGATCTGCTTGAGCACCTCATCCTGATGCTCTGTCGGCAGGTGTTTGTATTCGGCGTCCCACTTCTGGCCCAGGCCATGCACCATCTTCATCACGTCGTTGTCGTAGAAGCCGACGCAGGAGACACAGGAGCGCACGCGCGGGTCGTTCTCGAAATACACCGGCAATGAGGTGCCGCCCCATGGCAGGGCAAAGACCGGCTGCAGGAAGTCAGGCGAAGGAATGCTGAAGGAGGTGCCGACGGCATGCGGGACCAGTTTTTTCTCCCATAGATAGCATTGCTCGGCGCGGTACATCTCGAAGATCGAGGCGGTCGAGCCCACGGTCACACCGGCACCGACTCCGCGCGGGCCACGGCACAGGGTCGAGGTTTCCAGGGCGTCGATGCCTGGTGTTTCCAGGGCCAGTTCGGCGGCGATTTCCGCGTAGGTGAACATGTAGGACAACGATGGCGAGACCAGCAGGCCGGCCTGGGCATAGAGCTTGCCGAACTTCTCCCGCACTTCGCGCATGTAGCTTTGCTCACCGGTGGTATCCAGGTGATGGCAGCCGGCCTTGAGCGCGGCCTCGACCGTGGTCAGGCCGAATTTGACGAACGGGCCGACGGTGTTGCAGACCACCTTGGCGCCACGGAACGCCTCGGTCAGCGCCTCGACCGTGTGTTCGGCTTCGATGACTTCATAGGTGGCCGACTCCAGGCGCACCACGCGCTGGGCCATCATCTCGTGCACGCGTCCGGCATTGCGTGCCACGGCGGTGAAAGGGATGTTCTGGTCGATCAGCCAGTCCATGGTGAGCATGCCGGTGTAGCCACTGGCGCCATAAACGACGACGGGATATTTAGCCATTTTCGTGTCTCTCTTGTTTTTAAAAGGTTGTTGGTTTTTTTTGGGGGGGAGGGGCAGGGCCGGGGTCAGTACTGCGACCAGCCTTCGGCATAAAGCTGTTGGCACAACAGGCCAACACGCATGGTGATGATGGAGTTCTCGCCGTCTTCGATCAGGGCGGCGCGGGCATCGCGGAAAATCTTCTCGATCGGGTATTCACGGGAAGTGCCGGCACCGCCGAACAGCTGCAGCGCTTCATTGGCGACCTTTATGCAGGCTTCAGTGACGGTCACCTTGGCCGACGCCGTGGCGTAGGGATGGCTCTGCGGCGACAGGCGGGCGAACGCCAGGGAACGTCGGGCCACCGCGCGTGCCAGTTCGACCTGACGCAGCATGTCGCCCAGTCGATAGCGCGTGAGCTGATGGTCGATCAGCAACTGACCGCCTTGTTTGCGTTCATGGCAGTACTGCAAGGCCATTTCGAACGCCGCGCGCGCCACCCCGGTGAACACCTGGGACATGTGCGTGCCGGCGTAGGACCAGGCCGAGGACTGGTTGCCGTAGTATTGATCCTTGCCGGCGATGGCGAAGCGTGCAGGTATCTTCACGTTGTCGAAATAGACTTCGCCCTGGGGCAGCGAGCGCTGGCCGATCTTGTCCAGCGGCTTGCCGCGCGATACGCCGGGCAGGTCCAGGGGCACGATCACGGCGACACCGTTGGGGCGGCCGTCGGCGTCGAAAAAGCCGTCGCCATAGTCGGCGGTGATGTAGGCCAGCGCCACCTGCGCCACGGCCCCGTTGGAGACCCAGGCCGAGCACTGGCCGTTGAGGACGATCTCGTCCTTGCCGACTCTGGCCGTGAGGGTGCCCTTATTGCCGGACTGACCCTGGGGCCATTCGCGCTTCATGTCATAGACCATGATGTCGCTGCCCTTGTCCGGATGAGTGATCATCCAGCAGCCGATCTTGCCCTGGCACAGTTCCACCAGCTCCTGATTGCCCACGGCCTTTGCCATGCGCAGCGGGAAGCCGGCGACCGCCAGGGAAACGGCCAGGCCGGCATCGCCCCAGCCCATTTCCTCGCCAATCAGCGACTCCAGGCGCACGGCGGTTTCGGCGGGAAACTGCGTCAGCAGTTCCGGGTCCAGGCCCAGCTGTGCCGCTTGGGCGAACACCGACCAGAAGGGCGAGCCGGGCGCGCAGACATCGGCCGCTTGCATCTTGTCGAGGGCCTGGCCGACCGGGCGCAGCACGTTCCTGGCGAACTGATGCACCGATTGCTGGATGGCCGCTTCTTCTTCGCTCAATGGCGTTTCAAAACCCGTCAGGCCAACGGCGGGCAACTGCAAGGTGTCATGTAATGTGATCATTGGCGCTTGCTCATCCGAGGAAGGAACGAACCCACGCAATCGACCGCGTGGGGGCTGGAACATGGACGCCATGATTGTTCTTCCCGGGATCGACAACTCACTGGAAAAGGGGACATATTTGTCAAAATCTGCTCATCAGGGAGCGCCGGTGACGCCGCAACAGAAAGTCCATGAAGTGTTGGGGCTGCCCATGGTCGGTGGCCTGGTGTGCAACCAGATGCCGCTGCATGCCGAGCGCTATTTTCTGCACGAAACAGACCTCGACATGCCTCCGGTGGGGGTCATGACCCTGCTCACTCAATTCGGTGGTTCGCGGGTGGAAGAGGGCACGGACGAGACGTCGCGCCTGAGCACCTTGCCCAGCATGTCGATGCTGATGCCGGCCCACTGCGCAACCCATTGGCGCTACTCGGGCAGCGTGGACTTCGCGGTGTTCTACATTCCCGAGCGCAGTGACGGTGTGTTTGGCCAGTTGCTGGAGTGCTGTGCCAGGACCCAGGCACCGCTGGCCTTCAGCGACGCACTGGTCAGTGCCGCAGCCCGGCAGCTGCTCGATGAGCTGAATATGGGAAAACAGGCCGACCAGGGATTCATGGCGCGGTTGGCGGCGGTGATGCTCGAACAGGTATGCCGTGCGCTACGCCTGCAGACCCTGGGTTCGATCAACCCGCCGCATATTCAACTAGCGCGCCTGCAATCGGTGGTGGCTTACATGCGCGAGCACCTGGCCGAAGACTTGTCGATCAGCCAGCTGGCGACCCGGGCCGGGGTCAGCCCGGCGCATTTTCGCCGGCTGTTCGACAATGCCATGGGCATTGCACCGCACCGGTATGTGATGAACCTGCGGCTCGAGCACGCGCGCGAACTGCTCATGCAAACGGAGCTGCCCATCCTGCATGTCGCGCTGGAGTGCGGTTTCAGTACACAAAGCCACCTGACAGCCGCCTTCAAGACGGCCCACGGAACCACGCCGGCCCAGTTTCGCGCCCGGTCCGGTGTCGGTCGCGGCTGAGAGCGGTCAGTGCAGCGAGGCGAAACTCACCGCAGGCCTGAAGCAGGTGTATGGATGGGATTTGCATGGATCGTCTGGCAGATAGCGCGATTGCAGCCAGACTTCCCTGATCGGGGTGATGGTTACCAGCATCGCAGTCAGCGATGCAATGACACACAGCATTATTATTATTTTCATAGGCTCACCTGTTCGCGAACGTGAAGGGCGCAACGGATTGTCATGTGTTGAAAATAATGCAGCCAAGTTTTTGCGGCCCCCCAACGTTGGGGGGGCGGAGGGCTTCACGGTGGCTCGGTACTATCTTGAGAGCCAGGGTGCCGGATCTATGGCGGCGCCAGCGAAATGGAGGGAGAGGGGGTTGGAAGCAGATTGCCCGCGCTGGTCGAATACGATCAGGATTCCGTCTGAACATAACTCAACTAAATAGTTGTTTAGTTTAATTATAATATTCAGCTATATAAACGAGCAGGGCAAAAGGACGTTTCTAACCGAAAACAGCCAACCAGATCGTATGCCCACCACAAGCCGGATCTTCCGTTGTTTGCTCAACGACGCTAAAACCATGGGCATTGAGCAACGCAACATATTCATCGTGGTCCAGGCTGGCATGATAAAGCGTTTCACCCTCGAAGCTGCCCAACGCAATGCCATGGGCCGTTCCGCTGGTAAACATCAGAGCGGCACCAGGTTGGGCATGGGCCTGGAAAATCGGGAACATTCGACGCTGATCCTCAGGCGTCAGGTGAAAGAAACTGTCCCACGCCAGAATGCCAGCGTAACGCTGTCCAAGCGCCAATTGGCGCATGTCGGCCACATGCCAATCGTGCTGCGCAAAACGTTGCCGACACAAGGCGATCATCGCCATGGACGAATCAATGCCAGACACAGGGTGTCCCGCGCCGATCAAGTAACCAGCCATGGGTTCGGCACAGCCACAGCCAATGTCGAGGACATGACCAGCCGCAACCGGCATGGCCTGGCGAAAACGATCCAGCCAGGATTGTTCGACCAGACGCCGCGAGCGAACACGATCCCATGTTTGAGCGTGACGTTCGTAGAGATCGATGATCTGATGGGCTGCTTCATGCATGAGGGACAATCCTGGGGCGGATGTGGTCGAGGGATGTGGCTGGGATTTGAAATGTACCTGGGAGATGGCCTGTGTGGAATACCTGTTAGTACGCATAATGTATATTATGTTAAATCTCGTATCTGGAATCCCTACACAGCCTGTCCCTTTTGTGAAGGTAAACTTGAAACTCTCGCGTGGATTGGTACGTAAATCTGAAACCGAGCTCCTACGGGTACAACGGTTATTGAGCGTCCTGTAACACCAGCTCTCGCAACGTATCGAGAAATAGCTTGAGCACCGGCGAATCGTCATCCGCACGGTACGTGACGTACAGCGGCACCTCCGGCAACGCCGGGGTCAGGCGCCGGAATACCAGGCCCGCCGGCGCCAATTGCTCGATGGATGCCGGCAGCAACGCCACGCCGAAACCTGCCCGCACCAGGCTGAGCAAGGTTTGCACCTCGATCACCTGCTGGCGGATCTGCGGGGTGAACCCGGCCTGGATGCAGCACTGGAAGAGAAAATCGGCGAACCGCGATTGCTTCAGTTCCAAGGCGACGAACGGCTGCTGAGCCAGATCCGACGGTGCCAGGGTTTCACGCTTTGCCAACGGATGATCGACCGGCATGACCACCCGGATCGGTTCGTAGATCAGCAGTTCATTGCGCAACTGCGGGTCGTCATAGCCGACCCGGAACACGCAGGCGTCGATGCGTTTTTCCTTGAGCGCCTTGACCTGCGCTGCCGGGGTCATCTCATGCAGACGCCAGTTCACTTGCGGATAACGCTCGCGAAACAGGTGCAAGGCCCGTGGCAGCACCCCGACCATCACCGAGCTGATCATGCCGATTTCCAGTTCGCCCAACTGGCCACGGCCGGTCTGGCGCGTCAGGTCCAGCGCGCGGTTGAGTTGTTCGAACACCAGTGGTGCCTGTTCTTTGAGCATCTGCCCGGCGGCGGTCAATTCGACCCGGTGATGGCTGCGTTCGAACAACGGCGTGCCCAGTTCCTCCTCCAGCAGACGAATCTGCTGGCTCAGGGGTGGCTGGCAGATATGCAATCGGTTGGCGGCCCGGCCGAAATGCAGCTCTTCGGCCAGGGCCATGAAGTACCTCAGTAAGCGCAAGTCCATGCCCGTTATCCCAGGTTCAGTGGTGTAGAGCGCTGGCGCACCCCAGTCAGGCTGAACAAGGCATTGGCAATGGCCGGGGCCACCGACGGGCTGCCCAGTTCGCCGACGCCACCGGGCTTGGCCGGATCGCCGTCGACCAGCAGGATGTCCACCGCCGGCATATCCGACATGCGCGTCACCCGGTAATCGTGGAAGTTGCTCTGTACCACCCTGCCCTGTTTGATGTCCATCCGGTCGAACAACGCGTGGCCGAGCCCCCACATCAAGCCGCCGTAGATCTGCTCTTCAACGCCGCCGGGCGACACCGTCAGGCCACAATCGACCACGCAGGTGAGCTTCTCGACCTTGATCACGCCTTCCTTTTGCGACAGGCGCGCGACCACCGCAATGAAGCTGGTGTAACCCTGATTGGTGGCGATTCCCAGCGCCGTGCCCTCTGGCAGCGGCTGGCCCCAACCGGCGCGTTCGGCGGCGCTTTTCAAAACAGCGACATGCCGTGGCCGGTCCTGCATGTTGGCCAGGCGAAAGGCCAACGGGTCTTGCCCGGCGGCATGGGCCAGTTCATCCATGAAGCTTTCCACGGCGAATACATTGGGGATGAAACTCACCGAGCGATACCAACCGCTGGGCACCTGACTCTCGTGCCTGACCCACGTCAGGTCGAGGTTGGCCGGACGATAGGCGAAATCCCACGCGGTGATAGCTTCCGTGGTGCTGTAGTCCATTTTGTCGGGGCGCTCGAAATAGCCAGGCTCCCACTGCTCCGGCGAGGCCGGCGACACCGCGTCAAGCTGCATCGCGGTCAAGCGGCCCTGCGCATCCAGTGCACCTTTGGCCCGGTGCAGCGTGGCCGGGTGCATGAACAATGAGCGCATTTCGTCTTCGCGGCTGTTCATCAGTTTCACCGGTACCTTGGCTTGCTGTGCCAGGTAGGCCACTTCGAACAACCAGTATTTGGCCTCCCGCGCTCCGAAGCTGCCACCGGACACCAGTTCGTTGATGGTGACTTTGTCCTTGGTGAACTTGCATATGACTTGCGCCGCTTCCAGCGCCGATGACGGCACCTGCACCCCGCCCCAATAGGTGATGGCGTTGTCCTTGACCTGCGCGGTGATGCAGATTGGCTCAAGCGGGTTCTGCACCTTGTAGGGCATGCGGTAATCGGCTTCGAGCAGCTTTGCGGCACCCGGCCATTGTGCGTTCACATCACCCTCCGCCATCGCGGACACCCGTTGTGCGCCGTTGTCGTCCAGCGCCGCAGCCTGGGCCTTGGCCAGTTCATCACTGTCGAAACCCGCCAGCGGCGAGTCGCTCCACTGCACCTTGAGCAATTCGCGCCCCTGGTGCGCGGCCCAGTAGCTGCGCGCCAATACCGCCACGCCTTCGACGTTGCCGCCGAGCACATCGGGACGCCCCGGCACCTTGATCACCTTGTGCACGCCCGGCACCTGCAACGCAGCCGCGCTGTCCACCGACACAACGCTCGCCCCCAGTACGGGAGCGCGCTGAATCACCGCCACCAGCATGTCCGGCAGCACTACATCGATGCTGTATTTGAAGCGTCCGCAGACCTTGGCCTGGGCATCGCGCTTGTGCCGCAGCTTGCCGATGTACTTGAACTGCGCCGGATCCTTGAGCAAAACCTTGGCCGGGGCCGGCAGATGCGCGGCGACGCCCACCAGTTCGCCGTAGCCGAGGCTGCGTTTGCTCGCCCCATGAACCACACGGCCTTCTTCAGTGATGCAGCTGTCGGGGCTGACTTTCCACTGTTTGGCAGCCGCCGCGATCAGCAACGCCCGGGCCGTAGCACCGGCCATGCGCAGGCGGTCGTATTCCAGCGAGACGCTGGTGCTGCCGCCGGTGGAGAAGACTTTCCAGACCGGGTGAATGTAGGTTTCGAAGAACGGGTTTTCCGGCGAGATCACTTGCACGGTCATCGGGTTGACGTCCAGTTCCTCGGCCACGCAGGCGGCCAAGGCCGTGTGCGTTCCGGTACCGGAGTCGTGCTTGTGCACCACCAGTTTCACCGTGCCGTCAGGCAGGATTCGCACCCAAGCGTTGGGTTCGAACTCACCGGCGGTTGCCGGGGCTTTCCGGTCAGTCGCGGCCAGGCTCGAAGGCAGGTAAAAGGCAATGGCCAGACCGCAGGTTACGGTTGCGCTTTGCTTGAGAAACAAACGCCGCGAAACATCCATCGGGGAGATCGTCATCACGCCTCCTTCGGCGCGTTGGCCGCGCGCTTGATCGCTTTGGTGATCCGCCCGTAAGTGCCGCAGCGGCACAGGTTGCCGGACATGGCATTGCGGATCGAGTCGTCGGTCACCGCGGCACCTGTATTGAGCAACGCGGCGGCGGACATGATCTGCCCCGATTGACAGTAACCGCATTGCGGCACATCTTCGGCAACCCAGGCCAGTTGCAGCGGATGCTGCTCAGTCGGTGACAAGCCTTCGATGGTGGTGATGCTGTGCCCCGCCACGGCGGCGACCGGCAGCTGGCAGGAGCGCACCGCGACACCGTCCAGGTGTACGGTGCAGGCACCGCACAGGCCCATGCCGCAGCCGAACTTGGTGCCGGTGAGTTTCAAGTGGTCACGCAACACCCATAACAAGGGCATGGAGGGCGATGTCTCTGCCAGCTCGCGTCGTTCGCCGTTTACCGTGAATTCGATCATTGTCAGGCTCCAAGAGAGCGGCCCGTCTTTGTGCAGGCCTGGTGATCGATTATTGGAAGCCTTGTGCAAACGGGGCCAGCGACGATTTCTGCCATCCTGTGTAAGTAGGACTAACAGCATGTACAAGCGATACCCGTCGGTGCAGTCCATGAGTGCGTTCATCCAGGCGGCCCGCAGCGGCAGCTTCTCCAGCGCGGCGCGCAAACTGGACCTGACCCACAGCGCCATCAGTCAGCAAATCCGCGCCCTTGAAGACTTCATCGGCCAGCCGCTGTTCGTGCGCGAAGGCGGTGGCAGCAACCTCACCGACGCCGGACAACTGTTCGCCAGTGTGCTGTCCGACGGATTGGCGCAGATCGACCGGGCGTTGTCTTCGGTAAAAAACCGCAGCGTAGCGCAACGCCTGACCCTGGATGTCGACAGTGAGTTGGCCCAGAGCTGGCTCAATCCGCGCTTGCCGCAGTTGCTGGATCTGTTGCCCGATCATGAGGTGGTGCTGCTGTCGATGCCGCGCTCGGATCGCAGCGCGTTCGAGCGCGTGAACCTGGCCTTGCGCTACGGTTATGGCGAATGGGAAGACTGCGAGATGACGCAAATCTGCGGGGATCGGGTGATGGCGGTGGCGTCACCTGCGCTGCTTGAGCGCCATGGTTTGCAACTGCCGTTGAGTCCGGCGCAGATCCTTGAGCTGCCGCTTTTGGGGTACACGCGGCGCTCGTGGATTCCGTGGCTGGATGCCGTTGGCATGGAGCCCAATGAGCCGCCGGCAAGGGTGGTGTTTGATAACGCGGCCAATCTGATCGCGGCTGCCGAAGCAGGAGTCGGTGCAGGACTGGTGCGCGGTTTGCTGGCGGCGGACGCATTGCGCAGCGGGCGGTTGGTGGTGTTGAACGATGCGCAGATTGCCGCGCATTACAACCTGTACGCGGTGTGGCCACCGGGGCAGGCCGAGCGGGTGGCGCCGGTGGTTGAGGCGGTCAAGCAGTTGGCTTTGCGTACACAGCTCTGACGTTTTCGCGAGCAAGCCCGCTCCCACATTCGATCGCGTTTCTCCACGTGGAATGCAGTCAAATGTGGGAGCGGGCTTGCTCGCGAAGAGGCCGGTACATCCCCCCCCCTTCTCCTCATATCGAACACATATCAACCCCTCGCCCAATTAATATTGTACGAACCCGACACCCCCTTCCAATACTTCCCCCCAAGCAGCCAGCGTCCCGAGCCGGATGCGACCAGGCGAGGGAATGCGTGAGTCTTTGCGCATAGAAATGGCCGATTGCCCGGGACGTGGCTGCTGTGAACCGCAAGGTTCCCTACCCCCGCTATCAGGAGATCGACTTCAATGATCATCGATATCAGCTGCTATCCCACGGATCTCGTGGACCTCGCCTGGAGGCATGACGGTGACCCGTTCACCGGCGAGCGTCTACTGGAGATGATGGATGGCCCGTACATGGTCAACGGCAAACCTCGCCGCATCGACAAAGCCTTCATCCAGCCCCCCCAGGGCAACACCATCTACACCTGGACCGACGGCGACCTGACCGGTCGCGAGTCCATCGACGCCTACATGGCCTACACCCTGAAAATGGTCCAGACCTACCCGGACCGCTTCATCGGCTGCTTCGTCTACAACCCGCGCTGCGGCGTGGAAAACGGCGTCGAGGCGATCGAGCGCTACGTCAAGGAACATGGCTTCAAGATGGTGCAGATGCAGGCCAACATGCACGCCTACCGTCCGGACCGCGCCCTGGACTGGGTACGCCCGGCCTTTGAGAAATGCGCCGAGCTGGGCATCCCGGTCAAGCTGCACACCGGCGACGGGCCCTACAGCATCCCGTCGGAATGGGTGCCGATGATCAAGGAGTTCCCCAACGTCGATTTCATCATGGCCCACTTCGGCGTACAGACCGGTGGCGTCTACGTGTTCGAACCGATGCAGTGGGCGATGGAGTTGCCCAACGTCTACTGCGAATCGGGCTGGTGCCTGCAATCGCGGATCGTCGAGTTCGCCAAGGTCCTGCCGACCCACAAAATCCTCTTCGGTACCGACACCCCGCCGAATGAGCCGGGCATGTGGCTGCGTCTGCTCGAAGTGTTGTGCCACGAACCGCCGCAGGGTTTGAACCTCGATGAGGACACCCTGGAAGCGTACCTGGGCAACAACACCGCACGAATGATCGGCCTCGAACCGACCCCGCCGCCCCGTTCCGTTTCCGAAGCAGAGGCGCAGCTCAAGCGCCCCGTCACCACGCAACTGGCCAGGAGCTGAACCGATGATTATCGATACCCATCTGCACCCCACCAATCTGGTCGACGAGGCCTGGCGCCACACCGGCGAACCCTTCACCGGCGAGCGCATGCTCAAGCTGATGGACGGCCCGTACATGATCAACGGCAAGCCGCGTCGCATCGACATGGGCTTCATCCAGCCGCCACCGGGCAACACCGGTTATCGCGACGGCAACCGCCGGGGGCGCGAGGGCGTGCGCGACTACATGTCCTATGTCGCCGAACTGTGCGTGAAGTACCCGGATCGCTTCATCGGCAACTTCAACTTCAACCCGCGCTGGGGCCCGGAAAACGGTGCGGCCGAGCTGGAATTCCACATCAAGGAATACGGTTTCAAGATGCTCAAGCTGCACGCCAACATGCACGGCTATCGTCCGGACCGGGCGCTGGACTGGCTGCGTCCGGCGATGAAAGTCTGCGCCAAGTACAACATCGTGGTGCTGATCCACACCGGCGACGGGCCCTACACCATCCCGACGATGTTCTACCCGATCATCCGTGAGTTCCCGATGGTCAATTTCATCATCGGTCACTTCGGTATCCAGACTGGCGGCAACTACTCGTTCGAAGCGTTCTGGATGGCCATGGATACGCCAAACGTGTACTGCGAATCCGGCTGGTGTTTCCAGTCGCGGATCGTCGAGTTCGCCAAGGATCTGCCGCGCAACAAGATCGTATTCGGCACCGACTCGCCACCGAACGAACCAGGCATGTGGCTGCGTGAATTGGAAGTGTTGTGCTCGCCGGCGCCGCAAGGCCTGGGCATCGATGAGGATCACCTTGAGGACTACCTGGGCAACAACATCGCCCGGTTGTGCGGCATCGAACCGACGCCACCGCCCAAGGACCTGATCGAGGCGGACATTCGTCTGACCACGACGTACCTCTAGGTTCACGCATAACCCTTGTGGGAGCGGGCTTGCTCGCGAAAGCGGAGTGTCATTCAACAACGATGGTGACTGATCCACCGCTTTCGCGAGCAAGCCCGCTCCCACAGGTACGCACAGCACTGCTTTTCATGAGGTGAAACCATGACCCTCTCCACGCTCGGCGATACCCAGGATTTTCACGACTTTCTAGACGCCTATCGCCGGCAATACCCGGACGATGTGCTCACCGTCCGGCAGTCCCTTTCAGCCGATCAGGACGTCACCGCCCTGGTCGATACCCTGGCCACCCAGGGCCGCGATCCGCTGCTGATCTGCGAAAAAGTCGGCAACTTCGGTTTGCCGGTAGCCACCAACCTGTTCGCCTCCCGCACCCGCATCGCCCGGATGTTCGGCGTTGCCCCGGCGCAATTGCACGAGACGTTCCAAAAACGCGCCAACAACCCCATCGCCCCACGCTACGTGGAAACCGGTCCGGTGCTCGATGAAATCTTCGAGGGCGAAGCCGTGGACCTCGCACTGCTGCCGATGCTCAAGCATTTCGACAGTGATCGCGGCCCCTACATCACCAACGCGATCATCATTGCCGAAGATCCGGTCACCGGCATCGCCAACATGAGCTATCACCGCTCGATGCGCCATGCCCGGCAGACCCTCGCCACCAGCCTGCATTCACGTGGTCACCTGTGGCGCATGCTACAAACCGCCCGGGAGCGCGGAGAAGAATTGCGCGTGGCCATGGTGGTTGGCGCACACCCGCTGTTCATGCTCGCCGCGGCGGCACGCTTGCCGTTCGGCAGCGATGAGCGCGAGGTGGCGGGCGGTTTGTTCGGCGCGCCGCTGGCACTGGTGAAAACCCCGCGCTACGGCATCGGCGTTCCGGCTTTTGCGGAGTTTGTACTGGAAGGCGCCATTGATCCGACAGCCTATGCCGAAGAAGGCCCGTTCGGTGAGTTCAGCGGGTACTCCTCGGATCGCTCGACCAACAATGTGCTGCGGGTCGACACCCTGATGCGGCGCAAGGATGCCTGGCTGGTGGACGTGGTTGGCGGGCGCTACGCCGAACACCTGACCCTGGCGCGGCTGCCACGGGAAGCGGAGATGAGCGAGAAACTCAAGGCACGCTTCCCGGCCGTCACCGCCGTACACTACCCCAATTCCGGCACCCATTTTCACTGCTACGTCGCCCTGGACCAGAGCCGCGACGGCGAAGCGCGGCAGATCATGCTCGCGCTGCTCGGTTGGGACCCGTACCTGAAAACCGTGATCGCGGTGGACAGCGACATCGACATCAGCGACGACAGCCAGGTGCTCTGGGCGCTGGCCACGCACTTCCAGCCGCACCAAGACATCTTCGTCATCGACGGCTTGCCCGGCAGCCCGCTGGACCCGTCGTCCTCCATCAACGGCACCACCTCGCGCATGGGCCTGGACGCCACTCGCGGTTCAGGCTTCGACGGGATCAAGGCGCAGTTGGACCAGGACGTGGTCGAGCGTGCCCGCCAACTGCTCGCAGGCCTGCAATCATGAACCGCCAGCGCATGGTGGTCGGCATCAGCGGTGCATCGGGTTTCATCTACGGCGTGCGCCTGCTGCAATTGCTCGCCCAACTGGACATCGAAAGCCACCTGGTCATCAGCCGCGCCGCACTGCTGACCATGGCCCACGAAACCGACTACAAACTGGCCGACGTCACCGCACTGGCCAGCCATTACCACCGCACCGATGACGTGGCCGCCGGGATCGCCAGCGGTTCGTTCCGCTGCCTGGGCATGGTGGTTGCGCCCTGTTCCATGCGCACCCTGGCGGAAATCGCCACCGGCACCTCATCGGGCCTGATCGGTCGCGCAGCCGACGTCACCCTCAAGGAGCGTCGCACCCTGGTGCTGATGGCGCGGGAAACCCCGTTGACCCTCGCCCACCTGCGCAACATGACCGCCGTCACCGAGATGGGCGGGATCATCGCCCCGCCCGTCCCGGCCTTTTACGCCCGCCCGCAAGACCTTGCGCAAATGGTCGATCACAGCCTCGGCCGTATCCTCGACCTGTTCGGCCTCGACGCCGGGACCGCGTTGCGCTGGGGAGAACCCAACAAGCCTCCAGCCAAATACAAAACAGGTGGGAGCACTCCGACCATTCAGTCATCAAGGAGCATCGCATGAACACTCCATTCAACGCCCCGACCCCGAACACCAAAATCCCGGTGACCATCCTCACAGGCTTCCTCGGCGCTGGTAAAACCACCCTGCTCAACTACATCCTCAAGGAAAACCACGGGCGCAAGATCGCCGTGATCGAGAACGAATTCGGCGAAGTCGGCATCGACGGCGACCTGGTGCTCAGTTCCGAAACCGAAGAAATCTACGAGATGGTCAACGGCTGCGTGTGCTGCACCGCCGAGGTCCGCGAAGACCTGGTGCGTATCGTCCGTGAACTGGTGGCGCGCCCGGTGCGGCTCGACCATATCCTGATCGAAACCAGCGGCCTGGCCGACCCGTATCCGGTGGCACAAAGTTTTTTCATCAACGATCCGATTGCCGATGAAGTAGAACTCGACGCCATCGTCACCATGGTTGATGCCAAGCACATCGCCCAGCATCTGGAAGACCTGCAGCTCGATGGTGTAGACAACCAGGCGGTGGACCAGATCGTCTGCGCCGACCGCATCGTCATCAACAAGATCGATCTGGTCAGCGCCGCCGACGTGGCGTCCCTGACCGACAAGATCCGGGGCCTGAACGCCACGGCGGATCTGGTGACCTCCAGCTACGCCGAGATCGACTTGTCGAAAATCCTCGGCATCGGTGCCTTCGAGTCCACGCAAAAACTCATGGAAATCGGTGCCGAGCACGACCATCACGCCGATGAGCCTCATCACGATCATGACGGCCCGGATCATGACCACGACGCAAGCGTGTCGTCGGTAGGCATCGCCGTGGATGGCGCGGTCAACCTGGGCGACTTCCACCGCTGGATCACAAAGCTGCGCACAGAACAGGCCGACAACCTGTACCGCATGAAAGGCGTGCTCGCGGTGGCCGATCAGGACCAGCGCTATGTCCTGCAAGGGGTGCATAGCCTGGTGGAGTTCCGTGCATCGACGTCCTGGGGCAACGAACCGCGCTCCAGCAAGATTGTGTTCATCGGCCGCGACCTGGACCGCGCAGCCCTGAACCTGGGCTTTGCCGCCTGCCTGGCAGGCTGAAAAAAGGCATCGGAGCCGGTGGATGGCGGTTCCGGGCACATGAATGACGGGTGCCAGACAGTCAGGACACCAAGAAACCTGTGGGAGCAATGGTGCTCCTGCGGTCGGCATCAGAACGAATACCCCTCTCTACCGAATAACAACAGCAAGAGGTGATTCCCCATGTCGTCAGCCAATACCCCTGCAACGCCCACCATCCACCCCGTCGACCGGATTCTGCCGGTACGGCAAATGCTTACCCTCGGCCTGCAGCACATGGCCGTCTCGTACATCGGCGCCATCGCGGTGCCGTTGATTGTCGCCAGCGCCTTGAAGATGTCCCAGGCCGACACGGTGGTGCTGATCAGCACCACGCTGTTCTGCTCCGGCATCGCCACCCTGCTGCAAACCGTCGGTTTCTGGAAATTCGGCGTGCGCCTGCCGATCCTGCAGGGCGTGGCGTTCAGCAGTGTAGGGCCAGTGATCGCCATCGGCAGCAACCCGCAAGTCGGTTTTGCCGGGGTCTGCGGCGCGGTGATCGGCGCGGGGATTTTCACCATGCTTGTCGCGCCGTTCGTGGGTCGACTACGGCGCTTCTTTCCACCGGTGGTCACCGGTTGCATTGTCACGGTGATCGGCTTACAGCTGTTTCCGATTGCCTATGAATGGGTCGGTGGCGGACGTCATGCCGCCGATTTCGGCGCACCGGCGTATCTCGCAGTCGCGGCGTTGGTGTTGCTGACCATCCTGCTGGTCAACCGATACGGCAGCCCGATGCTGCGCAACATGGCAGTGCTGGTGGGCATGCTCGTCGGTGCGGGGCTGGCTTACGCAATGGGCATGGGCAGTTTTCACAGCGTGCAGGAATCACCGTGGCTGACCGTGCCCTACCCGTTCTACTTCGGCCTGCCGACTTTCAGCCTGATCCCCATCGCCACCATGGTGGTCGTGATGATCGTGCAGATGGTCGAATCCATGGGCTTGTTCGTGGCCATCGGTGACATCGTCGACAAACCGGTGGAAGAAAAACAGGTGATCAACGGCCTGCGCGCCAACGGCCTGGCCAGCACCATCGCCGGGATGTTTGCCGCGTTCCCGTTCATTGCCTTCATGGAAAACGTCGGGCTGGTGATCCTTACCGGTGTACGCAGTCGTTGGGTAGTGGCTGTCAGCGGCCTGCTGATGTGCGCGGTGGCGCTGGTGCCCAAGGCCGGCGCGATCATCGCCTCGATGCCGACCGCAGCCCTCGGCGGTGCCGGGATCGCCATGTTCGGCGTGGTCGCGGCGGCGGGGATCCAGACCCTGTCCAAGGTCGACTACGAGCGCAATCGCTACAACGTGCTGATCGTCGGCTTCACCATCGCCGCCGCCCTGGTGCCGGTGCTGGCCCCGGCCCTGTTCAAGCAATTACCCGAGTGGTCGCAGCCCTTCCTGCACAGCAGCGTGGTCATCGCTTGCCTGGTGTCGGTGTTGCTCAACGCCACCCTCAACGGTGTCAGCGTGCCTGATGCCGCCGCCAGCAAATCCGCCACCCACAGCCTCTGACTGGAGCCGACCATGACTCAACTGCAAAACATCCTGATCAAGAACCCGTTGGCGGTCATGACCGGCCTGCGCGGCCCACGGGCCCGGGCCGGTGCCGTGGATATCCGCATCGTCAACAGTCGGATTGCCGAAATGGCCCCGGGCCTTGAAGCACAACCCGGTGAACGGGTGATCGATGCGCGCCACTCGGTGGTGTATCCAGGCTGGATCAACACCCACCATCACCTGTTCCAGAACCTGCTCAAAGCCGTGCCCGAAGGTCTGAACCAGGACCTGCAAGGCTGGCTGGCCAGCGTGCCCTACCCGCGCCTCAATCGCTTCACCCCCCAACTGGCGCGCATCGCCGCACGATTGGGTATGGCCGAGTTGCTGTTGTCAGGGGTGACGACCTGCGCCGATCACCACTACCTCTACCATGCCAACGGCACCACCGAGACCGGTGACCTGCTGTTCGACATGGCCGAGGAATTCGGCCTGCGTTTCGTGCTGTGCCGGGGCGGCGCGCTGGAGTCGGCCAGCGCCCATCCGGGGTTCTCGAAAACCGCGCTGCAACCGGAAACCCTGGACCAGATGGTCGGTGACATCGAACGACTGAAATCCCGTTATCACCAGGACACCCCGGACGCCTTGCGCCGGGTGGTCGTCGCGCCGACCACACCGACATTTTCCCTGCCGCCGACGCTGCTGCGGGAACTGGCCCACACCGCCCGGGGCCTCGGCTTGCGCCTGCACACGCACCTGTCGGAAACCCTGAACTACGTCAACTTCTGCCGCGAGAAATACAACTGCCTGCCGGTGGAGTTCGTCGCCGAACACGAATGGCTCGGCCCGGACGTGTGGTTCGCCCACGCGGTGCACCTGCAACCGGGTGAAATCCGCATGCTTGCACAAACCGGCACCGGTATTTCCCACTGCCCGGTGAGCAATGCGCGCCTCGGCAGCGGCGTGGCGCCGGTACCGCAGATGTTCGAGGCCGGGGTGCCGATTTCCCTCGGCGTCGACGGTGTGGCGTCCAACGAATCCGGGAGCATGGTTGGCGAGGTAAACACGGCGTGGCTGATACACCGCGCGGAGCAAGGCGCCTCGGCCACCACCGCCGAAGATGTCATTCACTGGGGCACGGCGGGTGGCGCACAGGTGTTGGGGTTGGGTGCGGTCGGCACACTTGAGATCGGTCAGGCGGCGGACCTGGTGATCTATGGCCTCGACCATCCGCGCTACTTCGGCTTCCACGACATTGCCGTGGCGCCCGTGGTAGCGGGCGAGCCGATCAGGGTGAAGTACAGCCTGGTCGGTGGCCGGGTGGTGGTCGATAACGGTGTGATTCCGGGGCTGGATATGCAGCGGATGCGGGCCGAGGCGTGGGACGGGGTCCGGCAGTTGATGAGTGTGGACGACTGACCGTCCTGCCACACCTTTACTCCTGTGGGAGTGAGCAAGCTCGCTCCCACAGGGATCTCCATGATGCTCAGGATTTACTGCCATGTCCGGCCTCAATGATCTTCTACAAGCCATCGACTTCGCCGCCCAGGCCGGCGAAGAAATCATCCTCGCCACCGTGGTCAAGGTCGAAGGCTCGGCCTATCGCCGATCCGGCGCGCGCATGCTCATTCCTCTGCACGGTCGCACCATCGGCACCGTCAGCGGCGGTTGCCTGGAGCAGGACCTGGCGAAAAAAGCCTGGTGGCTGACCGATTCCGGCGAACCCGTGGTGCGCCGCTACAGCACGGGCGCCACCGAGGACGAAGACGATGAGCAAAGCTCGTTGACCTTCGGTTTGGGATGCAACGGCACGGTGTTCGTCTTGCTCGAACGCCTGCGCGCAAAACCCTCATCACCCGTTATCGAACTGTTGCGCCGGGTGCGCGACAGCCAACAGCCGGCCGCCATGGCCACGGTGATTGGCACGTCTCGCAATGCCTCGGCGCGGGTCGGAGACCGTCTGCTGTCCGACACCGATGGAACCCTGCGCAATCTGCCGCTGAAAATTGCGATTCGCCACGATCTGCGCAAAACACTGGCGCAGAAAAAATCATCGATACGCCTCTACACCGACGCCCGTGGCGAAGTCGAAGTGTTCTTCGAATACATCGCGCCGCCACCGCGCCTGGTGATCTTCGGTGCCGGCCACGACGCGCAGCCGCTGGTACGCATGGCCAAACTGCTGAACTGGCATGTCAGTGTCATCGACAGTCGCAGCCACTTCGCCCGCCCCGAACGCTTCCCCCAGGCCGATGCCGTAATCTTTGCCAGCCTCGACAACCCGTTCGACCTACACCCCCTGACCGATGGCGCCGCCGTCACCGTGATGACCCACAGCTATCGCCAGGACCTGCATTGGCTCGGGCAACTGTTGCAGACCTCTCCCGCCTACCTCGGCCAGCTCGGTCCGAAGGAGCGTACGCAGCGCTTGCTTGCGGAGATCGGTCAGGGCACGTGCGCCCTGCATTTCCCCATGGGCCTGGACCTGGGTGGCGATGCTCCGGAGAACGTGGCGCTGTCGATACTGGCGGAGATGACGGCGGTGATGAATCAGCGTCAGGGCGGGATGCTCAGGCATCGACGCAAGCCGATTCATCAGGCGGATTTGCAGGTCAGTGAACATCTGCACGGTCGGGTAGTCGTTTGACTATTGCACGTTCAACAACACCTCCAGCCCCGCCAACTTGTTCGGTTAGCGCATGATGAAGATCCGGCTCACCCGCCTTTCCAACGCTGTAGTCAGTACGATTCGGTAGAACAGCCTTCCCTGCGAGTCGTTCATTGAAGGCGATATATGGCTAGACCGACGAGTATTGAAGGGGCTGGTACCGGCGCTTATGGCGATGCTGAAGCAGGACACCAGGCTACAGGTCAAGCTTGGCGAGTTGCCGGAAGCGGCCGTTGAGCAGTTGTAGACCCACTCCAGCGAAAAAAAATCAAACCTTTGGCTCCGCCTCGGGCTCCACCCTATAGCGACACTGACGTCGTGCGACCTCCGGAGTGAGCCTATGAATTCCCTATTGCTAAAGCAGATCGGCCTGTCCCTCGCCCGGGGAATGGCTGCGGCGCCAGCAATCGCGGCGTCTTCACCCGTGGCAGCCGATGCCTAAATCATCACCCATTACTACGCTACGGCGGACCTGGCCCATACCCGTGCCGACTGCGAGCGTAGTGATGGCACCTGGAAAATCCAATCAATCGAGGGAGGTCAACCATCATGCCGCGTGGAGACAAAGACAAGTACACCGACAAGCAGAAGCGCAAGGCCGAGCATATCGAAAAGAGCTACGAGGCCAAGGGCGTTTCCAAAGATGAGTCCGAGGCGCGCGCCTGGGCCACAGTCAACAAGCAGTCCGGCGGCGGCGAGCGCAAGGGCGGCTCTGGGCACAAGACCAGCGAGACAGCCAAGAAGAAAGCCCGGAAGTCTTCTGGCAAACGTGCCGCCGCCACTCGCAAGGGGGGGCTGCGGTCGAGTCAGCAACTGGAAGACATGACCAAGTCCGAACTCATGGAGCGGGCACGCAAGCATCACATCGCGGGGCGCTCGACCATGCGCAAAGGTGAGCTTGTCGAAGCATTGCACAAGGCCGGCTGAGCCTGAAAGGGAGGCCGTCGCGTCCAGGGAAGGATTGTCCTTCTCTGGTCAAAACTTCAACCAGATGCGATCAGGGACGGTTTCCCGCCCCCTCGAGAAAAGGTCGAGCAGATCATGTTCACCATCGTCGAGCGCGACGGCGATATCTCGTTCATTCCCGGGCAATGGCTCCGTATGCCCGTTCGTCGCCGTGTAAGAGTATCCGTTCCAACACTTGGGCATCGCTGCTTTCGAACAAAGTATGTGCGTTTCCCATTCGAGGAGCTTGTGCCATGCGCAATTACCCCACTCCACCTTTTCCCTCCCAACCTCAGCAGATCCCCGGCTCGCAACGCAGGATGGAGCCCCACCCGGACTGCGGCGAACAAAGTTATACGGGCCATGGCCGACTGGCCGGCAAGATCGCCTTGATCACTGGCGCGGACAGTGGCATCGGACGCGCTGTAGCCATTGCCTACGCCCGTGAGGGGGCGGATGTCGCTATCGCCTACCTTGATGAGCATGAAGATGCCGAGGAAACCGCCCGCTGGGTCGAAGCAGCCGGGCAACAGTACTTGTTGCTTTCCGGTGATCTTGCGCAGAAGCAGCACTGTTATGACCTGGTGGACAAGACCGTCGCTCACTTCGGCCGGATCGACATCCTGGTAAACAATGCGGCATTCCAAATGGCCCATGAGACGCTGGAAGAGATCAACGATGACGAGTGGCTCAAGACCTTCGATGTGAACATTACCGCGATCTTTCGGCTCTGCCAGCGCGCGCTCCCCTCAATGCCTGAAGGCAGTTCGATCATCAACACCAGCTCAGTCAATTCCGATGACCCCTCGCCCAAGCTTCTTCCCTATGCCACGACCAAAGGCGCCATCGCCAACTTCACCGCAGGGCTGGCCCAATTGCTGGGAAAAAAAGGAATTCGGGTCAACTGCGTGGCACCTGGTCCCATATGGACACCGCTGATTCCATCGAGCATGCCCGACGAGGCGGTCCGCCACTTCGGTTCAGGTTACCCGTTCGGTCGGCCCGGGCAACCGGTGGAGGTGGCGCCGATCTTCGTATTGCTGGGTTCCGATGAAGCCAGCTACATCTCCGGATCGCGGTATGCCGTAACTGGAGGCAAGCCCATTCTTTGAGTGAAGATACCAGCTATCCCAACGATACTGTCCTCCGCGAGGGACACCTTTGGGTCGTTTGCAGCCCTTCGCGACGGGCAGCTTTCGGCCCAGGCTGTGTGAAAACGTTTAGAGCAAACTTGACAGTCAGAATCGGAGCAAGAATCGCTTTCCTACGTAAATTTTCGGTCTGCTGACCAACCAACGATCGGCAGATTTTACGTAGCAACGCAGACTTCAAAACCGTGAATGCGTTTTCACACAGCCTGTGCCAAAAGCGGCCCCTCACGTTCCACATGAACCCCTGTTACGACCGGGTTAACCGCGCTTGCTCAGAGCCGCGTACAGCTTGAGTTAATTGCCCATCACCCCGCCTCAACCTGGTTGGACTTCCGGGCTTCCAGTATTGGCGGCAGGCCGCTCTCAAGCGGTTATTCAGAACAGCGCTGCCTTACCCCGTCGATGCATTGCCTGCATAGGCGTATCCTTGGCTGCAGAGTAAACTTCGCTCCAGGCCTATCGGAGCAATTCATTTTTATATTGGGAATTATTGTGTCCAAACCTATTGAGGATAATGCATCCCTCGAGCCCTTTTCGCTCGAAAGCCCCTCCCCGCTTTATGCACGGGTCAAGCAAATCATCATGCAGAAGATTCGCTCCGGTGCGTGGCTGCCCAATTCCAAACTGCCCTCTGAAAGTGAACTGCTGAATTTGCTCGGCGTGAGTCGCATGACCATCAACCGGGCGCTGCGAGAACTGACCATTGAGGGTTCGCTGGTGCGCATGCAGGGTGTAGGCACTTTTGTAGCCGAACCAAAAGGCCATGCGGCGCTCTTCGAGATCCACAACATTGCGGAAGAGATTGCGGCCCGTGGTCATGAGCATCGCTGTGAAGTGGTCGTGCTTGAAGAGATGCCTGAACGGGCGCGAGCTTCGATGCCCTTTCCCCTCGAGGGGGTCAAGCGCTTGTTCCATTCGGTTGTCGTGCATCACGAAAATGATGTGCCGGTGCAAATCGAAGAGCGCTTTGTCAATGCCGAGGTCGCACCCGCCTATCTGCAGCAGGACTTTACCAAGGTCACGCCTTACGCTTATCTGATTCAACTGGCCCCGCTGACCGAAGGCGAGCACGTGGTCGAGTCGATTCACGCCAAATCTGCCGAGTGCAAGCTTCTGCAAATCAATCGCTATGAACCGTGCCTGCTGATTCGCCGTCGTACATGGGCGGCAATGGGTCAAGTGGGTTGCGCACGCTTGGTTTACCCAGGTTCGCGCTATCGCCTCGAAGGCAAGTTCGGCAACTGACTCACAGGTCGAGCGGCCCCCGCCTGCCGCTCGATAGACATATCGCCCTAGCCATCCCTCTGAAGCTGTTACCCGTGCCAACCCAATTGGCAGAATGGTGACACTCCTCAAGCCGACGGCGAAAAAATGTTACATAACGCACAACTGTCGTGACTACCAATCGAAAATTTGCAACAACATTTTCGTCCATCCCGCCCCGCTCTGAAATTTCGAATAGATATTAACTATTTGATTTTAAACAATATCATTTAATTTCTAAATTTCATTCGGCTTTCATCAGGCGCATTTGGCCTCTCACTTGCATTCACTTGTACATACAGGTTGGTATAAGTGCATACAGACATTGTAAGCGTGACTACCACCCCGTTCACCCCTGAATGAGGAGATAACCATGACCACCAAGTCCACTCGCCTGCGTGATGTCGAAATCCGCGCTGCCCGCGGTAACAAGCTGACCGCCAAGAGCTGGCTGACCGAAGCGCCGCTGCGCATGCTGATGAACAACCTCGACCCGGAAGTCGCCGAGAACCCTAAGGAACTGGTGGTTTACGGTGGTATCGGTCGCGCTGCCCGT
The DNA here is from genome assembly GCF_053628995.1 of Pseudomonas sp. AP3_22 TE3818. NCBI lineage: Bacteria > Pseudomonadati > Pseudomonadota > Gammaproteobacteria > Pseudomonadales > Pseudomonadaceae > Pseudomonas > Pseudomonas sp. AP3_22 TE3818. The sequence continues at coordinate 3,400,504 of NZ_JBRJHL010000001.1, forward strand.
AACTGGGAGTGCTACGACAAGATCGTCGAAAGCCTGACCCACCTCAACGAAGATGAAACCCTGCTGGTGCAATCCGGCAAGCCGGTCGGCGTGTTCAAGACCCACGCCAACGCCCCCCGCGTGCTGATCGCCAACTCCAACCTGGTGCCGCACTGGGCGAGCTGGGAACACTTCAACGAACTCGACGCCAAAGGCCTGGCCATGTACGGCCAGATGACCGCCGGCAGCTGGATCTACATCGGCAGCCAGGGCATCGTCCAGGGCACCTACGAAACCTTCGTCGAAGCCGGTCGCCAGCACTACAACGACAACCTCAAGGGCAAGTGGGTCCTGACCGCAGGTCTGGGCGGCATGGGCGGTGCCCAGCCTCTGGCGGCAACCCTGGCCGGTGCCTGCTCGCTGAACATCGAATGCCAGCAGGTCAGCATCGATTTCCGTCTGAAAAGCCGCTATGTCGATGAGCAAGCCAAAGACCTCGACGACGCGCTGGCGCGTATCGACAAGTACACCAAAGAAGGCAAGGCGATCTCCATCGCGCTGCTGGGTAACGCCGCTGAAATCCTGCCGGAACTGGTCAAGCGTGGCGTGCGCCCGGACATGGTCACCGACCAGACCAGCGCCCACGACCCGCTCAACGGTTACCTGCCGGCCGGCTGGACCTGGGACCAGTACCGCGCTCGCGCCAAGACTGAACCTGCCGCTGTGATCAAGGCCGCCAAGCAATCGATGGCCGTGCACGTCAAGGCGATGCTGGACTTCCAGAAAATGGGCGTGCCGACCTTCGACTACGGCAACAACATCCGTCAGATGGCCCAGGAAGAAGGCGTGGAAAACGCGTTCGACTTCCCAGGCTTCGTACCGGCCTACATCCGTCCGCTGTTCTGCCGCGGTATCGGCCCGTTCCGTTGGGCTGCGCTGTCGGGCAACGCTGAAGACATCTACAAGACCGACGCTAAAGTCAAAGAGCTGATCCCGGACGACGCCCACCTGCACAACTGGCTGGACATGGCGCGCGAGCGCATCAGCTTCCAGGGCCTGCCGGCACGTATCTGCTGGGTTGGCCTGGGCCTGCGCGCCAAGCTGGGCCTGGCGTTCAACGAAATGGTGCGTAGCGGCGAGCTGTCCGCGCCAATCGTGATCGGCCGCGACCACCTGGACTCCGGTTCGGTGTCGAGCCCGAACCGCGAAACCGAATCGATGCAAGACGGTTCCGACGCCGTGTCCGACTGGCCGCTGCTCAACGCCCTGCTCAACACCGCGAGTGGCGCGACCTGGGTGTCCCTGCACCACGGCGGTGGCGTCGGCATGGGCTTCTCCCAGCACTCGGGCATGGTGATCGTCTGCGACGGTACGGACGAAGCGGCCGAGCGTATCGCTCGCGTGCTGCACAACGACCCGGCCACTGGCGTTATGCGTCACGCCGATGCCGGTTACCAGATCGCCATCGACTGTGCCAAGGAACAAGGCCTCAACCTACCGATGATCGGCAACGTCTAAACCCCGGAATCGAGGAGCCTGCACCATGAGCAGCAGTCCGTTTACCCAGCAACTCCAAGGCATTCGTGTGCTTGATCTGAGCCGCGTTTTGGCCGGTCCGCATTGCACGGCCATGCTCGCCGACCTGGGCGCCGACGTCATTAAATTCGAAGTCCCTGACCACGGCGATGACAGCCGTCACCTGGGCCCCTTCAAGGATGGCGAGAGTGTCTATTTCGGCCTGATCAATCGCGGAAAGCGCAGTGTCGAAATGGACTTCAAGTCCACTGCTGATCGTGCCCGGCTATATGAGCTGGTCCGTGACGCAGACGTCGTCGTGGAAAACTTTCGTCCCGGCGTGACACGTCGCCTGGGTATCGACTTCGACACCCTCAAGCAATACAACCCCAAGCTGATCTACGCGAGCATTTCGGGTTTCGGCCAGCATGGTCCGCTGTCGGCTAACCCGGCCTATGACATCGTCGCCCAGGCAATGTCGGGGCTAATGAGCGTCACAGGTTTTGCAGAGACAGGCCCTACACGCAGTGGCGAAGCCATCGGTGATCTTTGCGCCGGTGTTTATGCGGCCTGGGCCATCAGCTCCGCGCTATTCGCTCGCGAACGGCATGCACCCGGCGCCCAGTACATCGACGTCGCCATGTTCGATGTGTTGTTCAGCCTGCAAATGACCGGCCTGTCGAATCTCCTCGCCAATGGTGTTGCGCCTGGGCTGGTGGGCAACCGCCATCCGGTTTCGACACCCTTTGATACTTACCGCGCCGCCAACGGTCAAGTGGTCATCGCCGTGGCGAGCAACAAGCTCTTCCAACGGTTATGCGAATGCCTGGGCAAGCCAGCACTTGGCAGCGACCCCCGCTTTGCCGATGACCCGCAACGCACACTCAACGAGCCGGCGCTACGCGCTGAAATCGAAGTCTGGACGCAGCAAATAAGCGTTGAGCAGGTCTGCGACATCCTGCTCGAGGCGGGCGTGCCGTCTTCCCCGGTGTGGAACCTCGCCCAGGCCGCCAGCAGCGAGCAGGCCCAAGTACGACAGTTGCTGATTCACCCCGAAGGCTCCGCGCAACCGCTGGTACCGCAACCTGTTTTCTTCAATGGCCGCAAACCCCACGCAGTCACTCACGCCCCACGCCTCGGCGCCGACAACCATGCTTTCGGACTGAACAAACAGGAGCTTTCCCATGAATTTTGAATTAGATCAGGTCGAATTGGCCGTTGTCGAAACCGCTGAAAAACTTGCTCGCGAGGTGATCCAGCCGCGCGCCCAGCATTACGACGAAACCGAGACATTCTGTGCCGAAAGCCTGCAGGCGTTGGCCGAGCTGGGTGGCATGGGTATCAATTTGCCCGAAGAGTACGGCGGACTGGGCATTGGCAGCCTGGCCATGAGCCGCGTCGTTGAAGCCGTGGCTGGCGCCTGCGCCTCCACTGCATCGGCGTTGACTGCGCATTTTCTGGCAACCGATTCGATTCTGATCGGCGGTACCGAAGAGCAGAAACACGAGTGGCTACCTCGCGCAGCGAGCGGTGAATTACTCGGCGCCTTCGCGCTGACGGAGCCGGCAGCAGGCTCCAACCCGGCCGACATGCGCTGCCGTGCGCAGCGTGAAGATGGCGGTTGGCGGGTGCGCGGCAGTAAGCACTACATCACCAATGCCCGCGAAGCAGGCTTCATTGTGCTCTATGCCAAGACCGACGCCGAAGCCGGCCACAAGGGCATCAGTGCCTTCATGATTCCCCAGGGAACGGTAGGGGTCAGCTTCTCCAGCCCGGAAAAAACCATGGGACTGCGTGGCAGCACGATCTATGAGCTGGCCCTGGACTGCTGGTTGCCCGAATCGGCATTGCTGGGCATCGAAGGTGCCGGCTTCAACACGGCAATGGCGGTGCTGGACCGGGGTCGCGTTGAAGTGGCGGCCATGTCCTTGGGGATTGCCAATGCCGCCTTGCAAGCGAGCTTGAACTGGGTCCGCGAACGGCAGATCGGCCCCAAGCCGCTTGCCGCCTACCAAGGCACACAGTGGCGTCTCGCCGACATGTATGCACAGCTGGAAGGTGCCCGCATGCTGACCTGGAAAGCCGCCGCCCGCCGCGACAGCGGTGAACGCTTCAGTCTGGACTCGGCCACCGCCAAACTGGTCGCCGCCGAATGCGCCGGTTTCATCACCGATGCAGCGCTCCAGCTCCATGGCGGTTATGGCTACATCCGCGACCTTCCACTGGAACGCTACGTACGCGACGCACGGATCCTGCGCATTTTCGAAGGCACGTCCGAAGTGCAGAAAATCATCATTTCGCGAAGCTTGCTCGACGCCCAGCGCTGATCGAGCGAAAAACCGGGCCTGTTTAACAGGCCCTCCCCTGAGTCACTCCCCCACGAGAAGGCTGTCGTACGGTACGACGCCCGAGAGGAACTGCCATGTCCGCCACCAAAGAAAGTGCGCAGCGCAAGACGTATATAGAACGGCGATCCATCGATTACATACCTGAGTCCGAGCGCCATGGCCGGCTGCTCAGTCAGTTCACCCTGTGGTTCGGCGCCAACCTTCAAGTCACTGCGATCGTCACTGGCGCACTGGCTGTCGTATTGGGCGGCGATGTGTTCTGGTCGCTGATTGGCTTGTTGATCGGGCAACTGTTGGGGGGCGCAATCATGGCGCTGCACGCCGCTCAGGGCCCCCAGTTGGGCCTGCCGCAGATGATCTCCAGTCGCGTGCAATTCGGCGTCTACGGCGCCGTTATCCCTATCGTCCTGGTCTGCCTGATGTACGTGGGCTTTTCTGCCAGCGGCTCGGTGCTTGCGGGCCAGGCCATCAGTCAACTGGTCAATGTCAGTGACGCCGCTGGCATCCTGATTTTCGCGGTGATGATCATTGTGCTCACAGTGCTGGGCTATCGGACTATCCATTTGATCGGACGCCTGTCGAGCCTAATTGGCGTGGTGTCTTTCTTCTACTTGTTCTACCGCTTGCTGTCGGCTCATGACATCAGCGAGCTGCTTGGAAATCGACACTTTTCACTGGCCAGTTTTCTCTTGGCAATATCACTCTCGGCTTCCTGGCAGATCGCATTCGGCCCCTATGTCGCTGACTATTCGCGCTATCTGCCGAGAAAGACTTCAGCCTGGAAAACTTTTTTTGCTGTAGGCCTGGGCTCAGTGATCGGCACTCAAATTTCCATGGTCTTCGGTGTATTCGTAGCCGCCTTGGCAGGTGATCAGTTTGCCGGCCACGAGGTGTCCTACATCGTCGGCATGGGGGCCAGCGGCGTCGTCGCGTCACTGCTGTTTTTCAGTATCGTGTTCGGGAAGGTGACCATTACCACGCTCAACGCCTACGGTAGTTTCATGTCTCTGGCTACCATCATCAGCGGTTTCAGAGGCAACCAGGAAATTTCCAAAACCGTGCGGTTGATCTACATCCTGGTCATGGTCGGATTCGCCACAGCGCTGGCGCTGTTGGGGAGGCATTCGTTCCTTCATGACTTCTCAGCGTTCATCCTGTTCCTGCTGGCCTTTTTCACGCCCTGGAGCGCCATCAACCTAGTTGACTTTTATCTGGTGACCAAGGAGCGCTATGACATCCCTGCACTCTCCAATCCGAATGGTCGATACGGACGCTGGAATGTCACCGGCATAGCAGTCTACGCCCTCGGCGTAGTGATTCAGATGCCCTTCATTGCCACCAGTTTCTACACCGGCCCCTTGGTTGAAACCTTGGGTGGGACGGACATTTCGTGGTTGATCGGCCTAACCGTACCCGCCCTCATTTACTACTGGGTGGCGCGTAACTCGACGCAACGGATTCCCGCGCAGCTGATTCTTCCGGAAGAAGCCAATCCAGCCTGATAACACACTCATGGCAGGGCGGTCGAGCAGGACCGCCACTGCACTTCTCTCAACGCAGAGCGCCTGACCTCCTATGCTTGCCGTAAACACACCGAAGCGCCCCGCCCCGAGTGCCCGCGACCGCCTGCTCGATGTTGCACTGGAACTCTTTGCAACGCGCGGCTACCAGGCCATCGGCCTGCGTGACCTGGCTGGCCAGTTGGGGCTGCATGCCGGCTCGCTGTACAACCATATCGAGAACAAACAAAGCCTGTTGTTCGAACTGATCGAAGGCGCGGTCTCCGACCTGTTGGCCGGTACCAAGCGCCGCATGCGGGGAGCCCGGACGCACCGCGACCGTCTCCAGCGCTTTGTGCACGCATTTGTGGTGTTCAACCTGACCGAGAAACATCGGCTAATGCTGGTGACACGAGAGTTCGTCAACCTCAGCGATGAGCAACAACAGGAGATCAATCAGCTGAAGAGCAACTACGCCACCCTGCTGAAGGCCATCGTTTCCGCCGAGTGTGGCGAAACTGGCTGCATCAGTGACCGCACAGGCCTGATCACAGAGGCCGTCATCGGCATGCTCTACGGACAGTCCCTCTGGCAAAGCATTGAAGTCCCGGAACAAAAACTCACGGATGCCCTGACTCACTTTGCCCTGGGCATCATTGCCTGCAGCAGAGACTCAGCGCTCAAGGCATAAGCACTATGTACCCGTTACGACATACGAGTGTGTCAAAACATACGTCGAGGTGCATCCTATCCAGCTAGCAAGCCGGGCCAATCGCCGGAACACTCTGACGAACATAATAATTGTCGAATTCACTGCTTTCGATGAATTGGAAGCCATGGCGGGTATAAAAGCGATTCGAAGCGCTTTCTTTGAGAGCACCAACTTTAATAGGGAGCGCAGCCGCATCCGCCTCTTTGAAAATCTGAGTGAGAACAGCAGACCCTACACCTGATCCTTGCGCGGTCGGTCTCACATACAAGTGGTCGAGCAAGAGTTCCTTGTGGTGATGCTTGACCACTACAAAACCAACCCTCTCTCCAGATACCTCGATGTAGCGTGTGTTGCGAGCTTCAAAACCGCTAAGAAACCGCTCGCGCGCGCGCACTGGATCAAATCGCCCAACACGCTCCAGACTTTCGCGCATGGCCTCAATTCGAATGGCTACAAGATTATCCAAGTCGCTTTGTTGAGCTAGGATCAAAATGATTGGGGAATTTTGATTGGCTGTGACGGGCATATTTGGCGCTCCAACTACCATCCTGGGAGGCCAGTATAGAGAGCCTGATATGTGGTTCCCAGTTTGGCTTCACCATCGAACTCAGACATCCATCTCAAACATGAATGAAGGGCTGTCTCTGTACTATTATTTTTGCGTATTCATATACAGGGGAAGCCAGTGAAACGCTTCATTCAAGGTGAACGTCGAGGTCAAAGTACCTTACTTTCCGAGAGCCTCGACGACTACGTGAGCGATACCAATCCGGTGCGCGTAGTCGACGTCTTCGTTGACGAACTCGACCTAATACACGACCAAGACAGTCCTGGGTTATCCAGCACTGTATTACCCTCTGATCTATAGTCACTGGGGCGGCCACCGGACTTGGCCAAATGCGAACCGCCAGGAGCGCGCGACTTGATCACTCGACTACAAATACTCAAGTTGATCCAGATAGCTATTGCACTGCCCGCCTATACCGTCCCTTCAACCACGACGATCGTCTTGATTCTCTTTTTCGTAATAAATCTGCCGATCACTCTGCTCACTTCAAGGCCCATGACAGGTTGGGAAGGGAGTCTACTGTGGCTCACTCTGTTACTGTTCTCGCAATGGGCATGCTGGAGCATTTTTGCTGACGTGCTGGAAGATATCCCCCCTGTGCGACACTTCACGTTGCTTTTGCTTGGGGTGCTTTTGACGCTGCTGTTAGGCGCGATTGTGTGGATCAAATTTCATACAAGCCTCATTGGAGTTATGTGCGGTTTACAGGGGGGCGCAGCCAGTGTGTTGTTGATCATCAATTTGGTCCGTAAAAAGGTCCAAACCAGAAGTGTGCCCGCTGATTGAGAAGTGAATTGCCCTTGATTCTGTAGACACAACTGACAGGCCGCTTCGTCGGCAGCTTTTCTGTAGCGCCTGTACTGTCCCCCTGCACAGCCTGTCGCTTGCCCTTGAAAACCGGATGTTGTCAGAAAAAAAAGAAACGCTCCCTTCCCAGTCACTTGCGATCCGAATCTCATATGCGCCTGCCCGAAACATCCAACGGGCTGGGTTACCAGAACCTGCTCTCGATGATTTTCCAATTGATGGCGTTCCGGGACGACAGGCTGAAAAAGTACAAAATACCGAGGAGCAAACCGACGCCGGGGTCGAGCCAATCCAGCGGGTACTGATTGAAGAGCCTGAAGTTCACCTTCACCTCAGGACGCAACATGCTGATTTGCCGACGCAGTCAGGTACCCGTCAAACGGAAAGCAAAACAGGAAACCAACAACCCTGCCCTGCGCAACTGGGTCAAGGCCCAGAAGGTTGGGCACGATGTCGAAAAGTCCCAGCAGATAGTGATCGGGTCGAAGCGCAGTTCGACATCAAGCCGGAACGCCTCATTGGCGACACCGCTTAGGGTGCAGCGCCGATGCTGGCCTGGATGGTGGAGGAAAGCCGCTTATCGACCAGTGAATTGCGGCGTCCGCTTGTCGATAAAGGATTGCACCCCCTCGGCTGCATCGGCGCTTTGCGCGCACGCCAGTAACGCGGCAGCCTCCAGGTCCAGGTGCGTGATGACGTCATGCGCCGCTGCGCTATCGCACAGGCGCTTGATCCGCCCCAATGCTTTGCTGGCACCGCCGGCGAGGCGCTGTGACAGGCGCTCGGCTGCTGCCGACAGGTCGTCCGGGGGGTGCAGTTCATCGAACAGGCCCAGGGCCTGACACGCCTGTGCGGGTACACACTCGTTGAGCATCAGGATTCGCTTGGCGGCGGCCGCACCTGCACGCCTGCTCAAGTAATAGGAGGCGCCAAGGTCCGGGGTAAAGCCGATGGCCGAGTAACCGCCGCGCAGCTTGGTGCTGTCACTGGCAAGAACAAAATCGGCACAACAGGCAAAGGCGATTCCGGCGCCCCCCAGATTTCCATGCACCACGCTGATCAGGGGGGCCGAGAGGTTTGCCAGGCGACTCATGGCCGGATTGAGCATGTCCAGTATGGCGCCGATGTGCTCGACAAGTCGGCCACGGTTCTCGACGAACTCGGCAATGTCGCCGCCAGCGCAGAACAACGGCCCGCGCGCATCCAGCACGACCACTCGCGGTTGCGCCAATGCGATCTGCTCGACCGCGTGTTGCCACGCCTCGCTGAGCGCGAGGTTGACCGCATTACCCTGCTCGGGACGATTGAGCGTTAGGTGGCCGATGCCGTCCTCGACACGATAGAGAACCAAAGACTCAGGGTGCATTTTGTGAACTCCAATAGGATGGCATGAGTAAAGTGCGGACGCGTTTCAATCCACGCGCTGGTATGCCCGCAAGCGGGCGTGCTTATGCGAACGGATGTCGCGGAGCCAGGCCAATTCACGGCCACCATAAAGCCCCCAGCCCTCGCCGGTTAATACCGGCGAACACTCGCAACAGCTCTGCGTGCAAGCCGGCGTTGATGGCGCTCATCACCTCAAGGCGATTCAAGCGCAATTTCAGCGCACCGCGATTGAGGTCGAATATGTGTGTTTGGCCAGACGAAGTCGGCCATATCGAAAAGGCTACGGCAACGGTGAGACCAGCTCCCCCACTCCCGGGGAGTGGTTGTTGAGGGGGCACAGCGACAGGTATTCGTGAAGCCTGGCATAGGCAGCATGGCGCCCCGCTTGCGTTGATGCCAATTCTCAGCGCACACCCCACCCCCTTACCACTCCGCAGGGGCGGGTCCGCCCCTGGCACGCGATACGTATCTTGGCCACGTGAGCCGGCCCTGCCGCCTTTGCCCCGCCCACCCTTTGCGCGAGGCATAACCACCCCGTATGGAGAAGACGATGTCGCAGAAAGTGTATGTAGCCGGCGTAGGCATGATCCCGTTCCTGAAACCAGGCGCGAGCGGTACCTATATCGAGATGGGCGCCCAAGCTACGCGTCTGGCCCTGAAAGATGCCGGTCTGGACTACAAGTTGGTGCAGCAAGCGTATGTCGGTTACGTCTATGGCGATTCCACTTCTGGCCAATCGGCCCTCTATGAAGTCGGCCTGAGCGGTATTCCAGTGGTCAACGTCAATAACAACTGCTCGACCGGTTCCAGCGCGCTGTACCTGGCGCGCCAGGCGGTGGAAAGTGGCGCCGTCGAGTGCGCGCTGGCCTTGGGCTTCGAGCAAATGCAGCCAGGCGCCCTGAAAAATCACTGGGATGACCGTCCGGCTGCAATGAGCAAGTCGTCTGAAGTCGTTGCCAGGCTGGCCGCCGATGCCGAAGGCGTTCCCATGGCCCTGCAGATGTTTGGCGGCGCTGGCCGTGAACACATGCAGACATACGGCACCCAAATGAGCACCTTTGCCGCGATCCGCGCCAAGGCCAGCCGTCACGCCTCCAACAACCCGCTGGCACTGTTCCGCAAGATCGTCACCACCGAAGACGTGATGAACGACCAAGTGGTCTGGCCAGGTGTGATGACGCGCCTGATGGCCTGCCCGCCGACCTGCGGCGCCGCCGCAGCGATCATCTGTAGCGAAGCGTTTGCAAAAAAGCATGGCCTGCGCACCGACGTGGTGATCCTCGCCCAGTCGATGACCACCGACACGCCGATCGCCTATGAGCCACCGTCGATGATTCAGTTGGTCGGCCGCGACATGGCCGAGCGCGCATCTCGCGAAGTCTATGAGAAAGCCGGCATCGGCCCACAGGACATCCGCGTCGCCGAAATGCACGACTGCTTCGCTCACAACGAACTGCTGACTTATGAAGCCTTGGGTTTCTGCCCAATCGGCGGTGCCGAGCGCTTCGTCCTCGACGGCGACAACACCTACGGCGGCCAGGTGGTCACCAACCCGTCGGGCGGCCTGCTCTCCAAGGGCCACCCGCTGGGCGCCACGGGCCTGGCCCAGTGTTATGAGCTGACCCACCAGCTTCGCGGCAGCGCCGAGGCACGCCAGGTCGAAGGCATCAGCCATGCTCTGCAACACAACCTTGGTCTGGGCGGCGCCTGCGTCGTGACCTTATACGGCCGCGGTTGAACCAAGTTGCCTGTGCGCCGGCCCGGGTTCACAGGCCATATCCAGGAGTTAACTGAAATGGCAGACAAGAATCTGATTGGTCATTCCCTCGGCGTCACTCACGCCGATGTTGAAAAGGGCCGCCTGCGTTTCTTCGCCAAGGCCATCGGTGAAACCGACCCGGTCTTCACCGATGAAGCGGTGGCAAAGGCTGCCGGCTACAAATCGCTACCCGTGCCGCCGACGTTCCTCATGTGCCTGCAAGGCGAAGGACGCAATCTGGTCGAACAACTGAACGTTTATGGCTTCGATCTGGGCCGCGTTCTGCACGCCGAGCAAGCGTTCGTTTACCACCAGCCGGCGGTTGCCGGTGACGTGTTGACCTTCGACACGCGCATCGTCGATGTCTACGACAAAAAAGGTGGTGCCCTGCAGTTTGTGGTCAATGAAACCCGCGTGACCAATCAAGACGGCGAACATGTGGCCGACATCCGCAGCACGCTGGTACAGCGTTGAGGAGCATTCGATGAACATTTCCCAGTACAGCGATATCCAGATCGGCGATCAAGTGTCGTTGCTGACATTGCCCGCAGTCAACCGCACCACCCTGGCCCTCTACTGCGGCGCCTCGGGGGACCACAACCCGATCCACGTGGACATCGACTTCGCCCGCAAGGCACGCATGCCCGATGTGTTCGCCCACGGCATGTTGTCGGCCGCCTATCTGGGCCGGCTGCTGACCAACTGGGTGCCACAGCAACAGATACGTTCGTTTTCCATGCGCTTCACCGGCATTACCCAGCTTGGCCACATCCCGACCTGCACCGGCACCGTTGCCGAGAAGTTCGAAGCCGACGGTGAAAAGCGCGTGCGCATTGAAATCAAGTGCAGCAACCAGTACGGCGAAGAAAAGCTGGCAGGTGTTGCCGTGGTGGCCCTGGCCTGAAGCGTACATGAACACACACATTCAAATAAGAAACGAGAACACAGTAATGAAAAAGCTTGAAGGTAAAGTGGCCCTGGTGACCGGTTCCGGTCGTGGTATCGGTCGTAGCGTCGCCCTGCAACTGGCCGGCTATGGCGCCAGGGTCGTGGTCAACGACCTGGACGCGGGTCCGGCCGAAGACGTGGTCGCCGAAATCCGCGCCGCCGGTGGCGACGCAGTGGCCTGCGTCGGTAGTGTAACGGCCGCCGATTTCGCCGAGCGCTTCGTCAAAACCGCCGTGGAAAGCTTTGGCGGGGTCGACATCATCATCAACAACGCTGGTTACACTTGGGATAGCGTCATTCAGAAAATGACCGACGAGCAGTGGTACGCCATTATCGACTGCCACCTGACTGCGCCGTTCCGCATCCTGCGTGCCGCCCAGCCGGTGATCAGCGCCCAGGCCAAACAGGAAGCCGCCGAAGGCCGTGAAGTGTTCCGCAAGGTGGTCAACATTTCTTCCATCGCCGCCGGCGGCAATGCCGGGCAAGCCAACTACTCTGCAGGCAAGGCAGGCATCCTGGGCATGACCAAGACCCTCGCCAAGGAGTGGGGGCGCATGAAGGTGTGTGTCAACGCCGTGGCGTTCGGCTTAATCGACACCCGCCTGACCCAGGCACTGGCCGGCGACGAGAGCAAGACCGTCAACATTGAAGGGCGCGAAATCAAGGTCGGCGTGCAGAAAGCCATGATCGACGGCGCCAGCCAGGTGATCCCTCTGGGCCGTCCGGGTACGCCGGAAGAGGCCGCAGGTTCTGTGGTGATGCTTTGCCTGCCGGAAGCGAACTACGTCTCCGGTCAGACTCTGGTCTGCGGCGGCGGCCACGGCGCCCTCTAAGCCCGCTTGTCCCGCCCCCGGATGCGCTATTGCTCACAGTGCAGTGGCTTATCCGGGATTTAACACTCAGAAGAATTCGAGGTATTCGCGATGCTGGATAATTACCGTTCGCCCTGGATGGACGAGGACGTCATTCCATTCGCTGACAGCGTTCGCCGCTTTGTCACCCAGTCCCTGGCGCCGCTGGAAGAAAAATGGCGCGAACAACATCAAGTTGATCGTGCCTCCTGGCTGGCCGTTGGCGAAATGGGCATGATCCTGCCCGACGTACCCGTCGAGTACGGCGGTTCGGGGGGGACTCCGGCGCACGTCGCAGCCGTGATCAACGAAATGACCTATGCCGGCGTCTCCAGCCTGGGCCTGGGTATCAGTCATATCGTGGGGCACTACATTCTGGCCGATGGCACCGAAGCACAGAAGCTGCACTGGCTGCCGAAGATCGCCTCGGGCGAAGTCATCTGTTCGGTGGCTATGACCGAGCCCGACACAGGCTCCGACCTGCAAGCCATCCGTACCCGTGCGGTGAAACAGGGCGACAAGTACGTCATCAATGGCGCCAAGACTTTCATCACCAATGGTCAGATCTGTGACATGGTCGCCGTGGTAGCCAAGACCGATCCAAACGGCGGCGCAAAAGGTATCTCGATCTTCCTGGTCGACACCCGTTTGCCGGGTTTCCGTCGTGGCAAGACCCTCGACAAGCTCGGCTGGGAGGCCCAGGACACCGCGGAGATGTTCTTCGACGACTGCGAAGTACCGGCCGACTGCCTGCTCGGCGGCGTCGAAGGCAAAGGCTTTTTCACCCTGATGAATCAGCTGCCGTATGAGCGCATGCAGATAGCCATGAATGCGACGGCCAGCATGGAGCGCGCCCTGGCGCTAACCCTCGAATACACCAAGGACCGCAAGGTGTTCGGACAGCGCGTCCTGGATTTCCAGAACACCCGCTTCACCTTGGCCGACATCAAGGCCACCACCCTGGCCTCGCGGGCGTTCTGCGACCACCTGATCCAGCAATGGATCGACGGCAAGCTCGATTCGCCCCAGGCCTCCATGGGCAAGTTCTGGCTGACCGATCGTTCGAGCGACGTGATCGATCGCTGCCTGCAGTTTTTCGGTGGCTACGGTTACATGAAAGAGTACCCGATCGGCCGCATGTGGACCGAAGCGCGGGTGACGCGCATCTATGGCGGTGCCAACGAGATCCAGCGCGAACTGGTCGGTCGTTCGCTCTAAGTACCCCGCCGCTTGCGGGTTTGCCACAGCCTCGGCAAGCCCGCCTGCCTGCCGAGGCTGCTGTTTAAACTTGTGTCATGACAGACCCTGGGTCATCACCTGCCATGACTACGACCCGGATGGCGAAGCGGTACGCAGTCGTTGGCCTCCATCGACCTCCACAACCGAGTAACGCACACGCCAATCGTGTGGCACACCACAAAGTATCTCCGTCACCCCCAGAACAACAAGAGTATGGAGTTATCGATGTACATTACCCAAGGGTTACACCGCCACCTGCAGCGCAGCCCCAACGCCATTGCCATTCAAACCGAATATGGCAGCGTTACCTATGCCGAGTTCGGTGATCGCGTCGCCCGCCTTGCCAGCGCACTGAAGACCTTGGGCATCGCCAGTGGCGATCGGGTGGCCATGCTATCGTTGAATTCGCAGCGCTATATCGAGTACTACCAGGCTGTGCCCTGGGCCGATGCAGTGCTCAATCCAGTCAACATACGTTGGAGCGTGGCCGAGATCGTCTACTCGCTGGATGACTCGCAAACCGGCGTGTTGATTGTCGACGACAACTTCGTCGCCTTGGCCGGCAAGATCATCGAGACAGCCAAGACACTGCACACGGTGATCTATGCCGGCGACGGTGAAACCCCGACCGGCATGCTCAATTTTGAAGCACTGATTGCAGCAAGTGCCCCGGTGCAGGATGCACGGCGCCAGGGCGATGCGCTGCTGGGCATCTTCTATACCGGCGGCACCACCGGTTTCCCCAAGGGCGTGATGCTAAGCCATACCAATATCTGTGCTTCTTCGATGGCCTTGGTCGCGTCGGGCTCGTGTCGCCCGCAGGAACGCTACCTGCATGTGATGCCAATGTTCCACCTGGCCGACTTTGCGGCGATGACAGCACTGTTCATCAGTGGCGGCACGCACCTGATCCTGCCGTCGTTCACCCCCCAGAAGGTGCTGGAAACCATCGCTGAGCAAGGTGTCAGCGAAATACTGTTGGCACCCACCATGATCCAGATGCTGCTGGACTGGCGCAGTAGCCATCCTCAAGCCAGCGAGTTCGACCTGTCCTCACTGCAAACCATCAACTATGGCGCATCCCCTATCACGCCGGCATTGCTCGAACGCACGCGCGAGGCCTTCCCAGGCGCAGGCCTGCGCCAGGGTTATGGCATGAGTGAGCTGGCGCCGATAGCGACACTCCTGCTCCCGGAGTATCACAGCGAGCAACACCACCACAGTGGCAAGATGTACTCCGCCGGATTGCCAGCGTTCTGTGTGGAAGTGCGCATTGTCGATGCTGAGGATCGCGAAGTACCGCGCGGCAGCGTTGGTGAAATCATCGTGCGCGGTCCGAACGTCATGCTGGGCTACTGGAACAAGCCGCAAGCCACCGCCGAAGCGATTCGTGACGGCTGGATGCACACCGGCGACGGCGGTTTCATGGATAAAGACGGTTTCGTATATGTCTGCGACCGGCTCAAGGACATGATCGTCAGCGGTGGCGAGAACATCTATAGTGCCGAAGTGGAAGCCGCCATCGCCAGCCACCCGTCAGTGGCCCAGGTCGCGGTGATCGGCATCCCCTGCGACAAATGGGGCGAGGCCGTGCACGCAGTGATCATCCGCAATCCGGAAAGGCGTGTGACCGACGAGGAGATCGTCAACCACTGCCGCGAACGTATCGCCGGCTACAAATGCCCGCGTAGTGTCGAGTTTCGTGACAGCCTGCCATTGTCCAGCGTCGGCAAGGTGCTCAAGACTGACCTGCGTGCGCCGTTCTGGGAAGGCCGCAAGCGCGGCGTGGCCTGAGGTATGGACATGCCATTGAGGGATACCTCATAGTCTCCGGATACAAATTAGGGCAATGCCGATCAGACGCATCCCCACTCCAGTGGAGTGGGGAAAGCCTGTCATTTGGCCAGCCAATAAAAATGGAAGCCTCATGAAATCGACTTCCCTGCTTGTCTCCACCAAATTTGCCCCTCCTCGCATATCTGGCCAGGCAATGCTGCGCGAAGTGTTAATGGCCCGTCTGCACGATGCACGCCACCACCGCCTCCTGCTGATTACCGGCAGCGCTGGTTTCGGCAAAACCACGTTGATGACGCAATGGCGGCTGGAGTTGCTCAAGGCTGGCGAGGTGGTGTCGTGGCTGTCGCTGAACGCCGAGGACGATGCACCAGAAACCTTCTGTGCAGGGCTGATTACAGCGCTGCAGAAAATGGGGCTGGCGCTCGAGGACGATTTGCTGCTGCTCGACCCTGGCGACAATGACTGGCTTCAAGCGATCTGTGCGGCACTGATCAACTCGCTCGACCGCAACGGTGCCGAGCAATACCTGATGATCGATGATTTTCATCACATCAACAGCCCGACCATCCTCGCTCTGGTTCAGGCTTTGGTTGACAATGCGCCGGCGAATTTTCATCTAATACTGGCCTCGCGGCTAGCCTCACCACTGTTGCTCGGAAGGCTGCGGGCGATAGGCGAATTGTGCGAGATCGAGAGCAGTGAGCTGACGTTCGCATTCTGTGAGTCTTACCACTTTCTCAAGAGCCATCTGGATGCGGCTATCGACCTCGATGCTGCCCATGTCATTCATGACCTGACCAACGGCTGGCCGATAGGCCTGCAACTGCTGTCCATCTCCATGAAGGTCAAGCCAGGCAAGCAAACCCGTCAGCAATTGCTCAGCAGTGCAAACCTCGGCGCCTACTTGTCCGAAGATGTTATCAGCGACCTCCCCGACGCGTTGTTCGAGTTCATGCAAAAGCTCTCGATCCTGCGCCGCTTCAATACGGAACTGGCCGCCCACGTCTGCGAAATTGATAACGCAGCAGAGCTGATCGCCACCCTTGAGGCACGCAATCTGTTCCTGTTTGCGGTCGACCTGCAAGAACGCTACCAGTGGTACCGCTGGCACCCGATGTTCGCCGAGTTTCTTGGCCAGCGCCTGGCCGAAAGTCAGATCGACGCCAGCCGACTGCACCTACGTGCGGCAGAGTGGTTTAACCACGAAAAGCTGTACCCGGAGGCCATCCGCCACGCGCTTGTGAGCGAAGACTTCAACAGCGTGGTGCAAATCATCCAGAGCGCCGTGCCCACCACCAGCAGCCTCAGCCATCTGGGCATGTTTATGCGCTGGATCGACCAGGTACCGGCAGATTTGCTTGAGCGCCATCCACAGTTGGTGTTGATGAGTGCGTGGTTTGCCGCAATTACCGGGCATCTGGAGCGCGCCAGACAGCTTGTCAGTACGCTCAGCCCAGACCAGATGTCGCCTCTTCAAATGCGCTACATCACATTACTCCATGCAGTTATCGCGGTTTTCCAAGAGGATGTCGAAACGGTGCTGGCCCTGGTTCGGGTCGTCGGCGACGGGCCATTGCGCCACCCGTTCTTCGATTGTTTCCGTGTTGGCATAACAGTAGGTGCGCTCGCCTTTCTGGGACGCAGTAGCGAAGCACGAAGCGAATTCAATGCGCCAGGTGCCCGCTTCCTGCAAACCCACGACTCCGAAATGGCATTGCTCAATCGCGCCGGCATCGTTAATGTCGCCTGGCTTGAAGGCAATATGCTGGAAGCCGAACGTAGCTGTGCGAGTATTCTTGCCACGGCTGAAGCCGGTTACGGCCGTCGCTCGCTCAGCGCGAGTACGATGGCCACTATTATGGGCGCCGTGCTGTATGAGATTGACCGCATCGACGACGCCCGCGAAACGCTCGCCAACCGCCTGAACGTGCTGCACTTTTCTCTGCCCGAATACATGTACTGCGCCACGCTGACCCATGCACGGCTACAGTGCCTGCAGGAGAGTGCGCAGGCCGCCCTGGACTATCTGGTTACGCAGGAGGCGCACTTCCGAAATATGGGACGGGACAATGGCATCGCCCTGATGCTCGCCGAACAGGTCAGAGTCACATTGATGACCGGCGACTGGCGCCATGCTCACTCCCTGCAGACGACCCTTGATGACCTGGCGGGTACCCCTCAGAGCACTGAGTCGCGCCAACTGATCATCCAGAGTACGGCCGCGCTATCACGTGCCCGCCTGTCTCTTGCCCGGCAGCAAGCTGAACAGGCCTTGGCAGACCTTGAGCAAGTGCATGCCATCGGTCAGCAATTAAACCGCGGCATACTCCTGGTCAAGGCCGACATACTCAAGGCGTTCGCGCTCGATGAACTTGGCCGTGACGATGAAGCCAGCTGCAGCCTCGGCACTGCGATCGCCTCCGGGTACCGCCTGGGTCTGATGCGCACTTTCCTCGACGAAGGAGAGGCGCTGCACGAACTGCTGCTCAAACTCGAAAAACAGACCAACAAGGAGGTAGAACAGTACCGGCAAAAACTGTTGTCCAACTTGAACAAAGCCATGACAACGGCCAGCGCCAAGTCCTCTGAGAACAACACTGCTCATGCACAAACCCTGAGGCTGACCAAGCGCGAACAAGAAATCCTCGCGCTGGTCGAACAATTGATGTCGAACAAACGTATCGCGTTGGCACTGGACATCAGCGTGCAGACGGTCAAGTGGAACCTCAAGAACATCTTCATCAAGCTCAACGTATCGAGCCGATACGAGGCGATCATCGCTGCCCGCAAGCTCTTGTCATAACTTCGATCAAGTTTGGGTGGTCTGACGCAGGGTAGTTATCTGATGGCCGCTTTGGTTGACACGTCGCGCAGCAGAAAATGCGAAAGCGCCGGAATCAACACCAATGCCCCGACCATGTTCCAGACAAACATGAATGTCAGCAAAATCCCCATGTCGGCCTGGAACTTGATCGGTGACCAGGCCCAGGTGATGACGCCCGCCGCCAGCGTTATGCCCACCAGTGCGACCACCTTGCCAGTAAAGGCCACCGAGTTCTTGTAAGCCTCGGTCAACGACAGGCCGGCGCGCTGCTGTGCGATCTGTACGCTGAGCAGGTACAACGCGTAGTCCACACCAATGCCGACGCCCAAAGCAATCACTGGCAGCGTGGCCACCTTCACGCCCATGCCCAACCAGACCATCAGGGCCTCGCAGAGAATCGATGTAAGCATCAGCGGCACCACTGCCACCACTACCGCTCGCCAGCTGCGAAAGGTAATGAAGCACAGCACGATCACCGCACCGTACACATAAAGCAGCATGGTCCGGTTGGCCTCGCGTACAACGATATTGGTCGCTGCTTCGATCCCGGCACTGCCGGCGGCGAGCATGAACTGTCGCTCATCATTGCTGTGTTCACGTGCGAAGGTCTCGGCGACTTGCACCACATGATCCAGCGTCTGTGCCTTGTGGTCCGAAAGATAGGCCACGATGGGCATCATCGAGCAATCGTTGTTGAAGAGTTCTGGATTGTTTACCGAGGCCTGTTGCGCACCGTAGTTCAATACATCCTGATTGCGCGCGATGGTCAGCATCTTCGGGTTGCCTTCATAGGAACCCGCGGTGATCTGTCGCACCGCATTGACCAGCGACACTGTGGTCTGCACGCCTGGTTGCTGTTGCAGCAACCACCCTAGGCGATCGGCTTCCACCAGCGTTTCGTACTTCAGGCAACCTTCGCTGAGGGTCTTGAGCATCACCGCAAACTGATCGCTAGACAGCGAATAGTTTGCGGTGATATAGGCGTTGTCGCGGTTGTAGCGTGAGTCAGCCCGTAATTCGGGTGCCCCAGGATCGAGGTCGCCGATCTTCAAATGGGTGCTGACCATGAAACCACCTATGGCCAGCAAGCAGGCGACGGTGACTGCCACGGCGGCCCAGCTACGCTCGGTGAAACGGTCGAGCAGGCTCCAGAGGTTGCCCAGGCCCTTGCCGTGCAGTTCCTTGTCTTCCTGGCGCAAACTGCGCGCCGCGGCCTTGCGACTCACGCCCCAGTAGGACAGCAGCACCGGCAATAGCACCAGGTTGGTAACGATCAATACCGCCACGCCGATACTGGCGGTAACCGCCAGGTCCTGGATCACCGGAATGTCGATCAGCATCAGCACGGCAAAGCCGACGGCATCGGCGAGCAACGCCGTGAGGCCAGCGAGGAACAGGCGGCGAAAAGTGTAGCGCGCAGCGATCAGCTTGTGCGTGCCGCGCCCGACGTCCAGCATGATCCCGTTCATCTTCTGCGCACCATGGGACACGCCGATGGCAAACACCAGGAACGGCACGAGGCTCGAGAACGGATCGAGCGCATAGCCCAGCAATGTGACGAGCCCGAGCTGCCAGGCCACGGCGATCACCGAACACAGGATCACCAATGTCGTGCTGCGTACGCAGCGGGTGAAGAAGAAAATTATGGCTGTGGCGATCAGCGCGGCGGCGCCGAAGAACATCATGACCTGCGCCAGGCCATCGATCAGCTCGCCAACCAGCTTGGCAAAGCCAATCACATGGATCTTTATCGAGCCTTTGCCCTCCTCGCCCTGCCCATGTGCATTGGATTCGCCTGCGAATTCGTACTTGTGGCGCAGCTGTTCTTCGAGCATGGTCGAAAAGGCGTGGTAATCGATGGCGTTGCCTGTGACCGGGTCTTTCTCCAGCAATGGCACGAAGATCATGCTTGACTTGAAGTTGTTGCCCACCAGGCTGCCGACTATCCCTGAGCGAGCGATGTTCAGCCGCAATTGCTCGACTCCCTTGGGCGAGCCGTCATAGGCATCCGGCATTACCGGACCACCCTGGAATCCCTCCTCGGTCACTTCGGTCCAGCGCACTGCAGGCGTCCACAATGATTTCATCCAGGCCCGGTCCACGCCCGGGGTGATGAGCAGGGTGTCGTTGACCTGTTTGAGCACCTCGAGGTAGTGCGGATCAAAGATGTCGCCTTCGCTGTTTTCCACCACCACCCGCACCGCGTTACCCAGCCCACGCAGGGACTGGCGGTTCTCCAGGTAATTCTGGATGAATGGCTGGCTTTGCGGCAGCATCTTCTCGAAGCTGGCGGTGAGCGCCAGCCGGGTCACTGCGAAGTAGCCCAGCAAAACGGTCACGGTCAGGCAGGTCAGCACCACCAGCAGGCGGTTGTTGAAAATCAGGCGTTCGAGCAGGTTTCCGGAGCGTGCATCAAAGCCCCTGAGTTCCTTGACCGTCGGCATCGTATCGCGTTCGTAGTGACCCATATCGTTTCTTGTCTCTTTTGTTATACGCAAGTGGGCTTACTCGAGGGGCAACTGACGCAGGCCGTGCGCGCCGGCCAGCACCAGCGAGCCCGCAGCTGATACCTGCGCGGCAGCAACCGGCGCCAGGCCATTGTGTGGCTGTTGCTTGAAGCTGGCCCCGTCGTCGTTGCTGACCAGCACGTGGCCGGCCTGGCTGAGCAGGAGGATCCGCCCGTCCGCAGTGAGCGCGCTCGCGGTGATGCTCAGGGGCAGGCCGAGTTCGACCTTGCTCCAGTTGCCCCCCCCATCGACGCTGCGATACGCGGTGCCGCGCAGGCCAAACACCAGCACCGCGCCGGGTTTGCCGGTGATGCCGAAGAATGTGCCCTTGTAGGGTAAAGAGGTTGCGTTGAAGCGTTGCGTCGCCGGATCGAGCTTGAGCACGAGGCCTTGTTCGCCAACGATGAACAGGTCGTTGCCGACCGGGCGCAATGCATAAAGGTTCAGCGCACCCGGGTTTTCCGTGCGGTCCAGCCAAGGGGTCCAAGTTTGGCCACCGTCTTCGGTGCGAAAAATCAGGTTGAAGGCCCCGACGATGTAACCTACCCGATCGTTCTCGAACCACACATCGAGGAACGGTTTGTCTGCGCCCTCCTCGCTCATGTGTCGGGCCTCAACAACCCGTGCTTGCAAGTCAATGTCCGAAGGCTGCGCGGCGGCCAGTCGCTGGTAGTGTGCGAGCATGCTCGGACCCACCTGGCGGCCATCGAACTGACGGATCCAGGATTGGCCAGCATCGCTGCTGTGCAATACCACTCCATCGTGGCCAACGGCCCAGCCCTGGCGGTGGCTCGGAAAATACACGGCAACCAGATCGGAGCTGACCGGCACACGGGCTTGCTGCCAATGCCCACCCGCATCGTCGGAGTAAAAAATGTGGCCACGCTGGCCAACCGCAACCAAGCGCGGACCGGCAGTCGCCAACCCGGTGAAAATACCCTGCAATGCCTTTTCGACCTGGATCGCGGGCTGATCGAGGGTATCGGCAAACTCCGCCGCCACGACGGATCTGGTAAAGGGCAGCGCCAATGCCACGCCGAGTGCCGTGAGCGCTATCCACCTAAACATAGTCATATGTATTTTCCGGGAAAAAGGCCACCGGGAGGCTTAGCGCCCTCCCGATGGCAAACACCGCTATGGGGTTCGGTTAGCGGATGCCCGCGCCGGCCAGTGACTCTGGCACCCACTGGGCCTTGGAAAGAGGCTCGATGTATTTGAGGCCGCCATAAGGGCCATAGACGCCGTTGATGTTGTAAACGCCGGAGACAAAGTCATAGAGCATGTGGTTGAAGGAGTCCGGCGCCTGCACGTCGTAGCTCTGGGTCAGGTGGGCAAAGCCCCCGCGGTAAAGCTGACCACGGGCGTCGTATTCGTCGGAAGCCACAGCGATCCAACTGTCTTCATCGAGGTAAAAGGTGCGCTTGCTGTAGATATGGCGCTTGCCGGGCTTGAGCGTTGCCTCGATGACCCAGACACGATGCAGTTCCCAGCGCATCAGATCGGGGTTGACGTGGTGAGGAGTGGTCACGTCGGCTGCTTTTTCGTGGTAGCTCAGCTTGTAGGTGTTGTACGGGACGTACATCTCCTTCTTGCCGACCAGCTTGAAGTCGTAGCGATCCAACGCGCCGTTGAACAGGAAGGCATCGTCATAGGTAGCCGCCCCCATCGTGCCCGGGTTTGGCGTATCGTAGGCCAGGTCCGGCGCCAACTTGACCCGGCGTTGTCCCGGCAAGTACTGCCAGGCGCGGCGCGGTTGTTTCATCGGGTTGACCGCATCCATGACCAACACGGCTTCACCCGCGCGGCGGGCGGGCCCGGTGTACTGCAGCTTGATCTTGTAGAAAATTTCGTCAGAGGCGACCGTACCGGCCGGACGATTCGGCGCGTATAGCGGGTATTCCACATTGACGTTGCCGGTGGAGCTCAGCGAAGCGACACCAGAGGAGTCGACGTTCCAGGAGTCGTACTTGGTATTGAAGCCGACACCCTGATAGCGCAATAGATGGTTCCACATCGCTTCATTGCCATCGACAGGGATTGGAAATGGCACGCCCGGCAAGGTATTTTCCAGTGCAAGACCACCCTCGGAGGTCTTGGTGTTCACTGCGTTTTTCGCGGTGTTTTCCAGCACTTGCGGTGACAGCGCCACGGTGCGGTGGGTCGGGTAGACATCGACGCGATAGGACGGGTAACGCTTGAGCAGTTCCAGGGTCGAAGCCGTCAGCTTGCCGGCGTACTGGGCGGCATTTTTTCCATCGATCACCAACGTCGGTTTCTCGCCATCGAAGGGATCGGGGCGAAAGGAACTGCCTTTCTGGAAGCTGGCCGGTGCCGTGGTGAGCCCGCCGGTGTAGGCCGGGATGGTGCCCTCGGCATTGCCGGCTTTTTCAGCGCCGACTGGCGTCAGGGTGCTACCGAGCTTGGCAGCCTGGTCCGGGGATACGGCCGCATGGGCGGCACTTGCGACGGCCAGCGCAAGGGTGATGGCCAGTAAGGTTTTGACAAATTTCATGGGGTGTCTCCTGTTGCTGGGCAACGGTTCGATCAGATAGTCGTTTTGAAAGTAAAGGTGACCATGCCGCGATCCTTGAGCTGGGACGGGGGGCCGCCAAAGGCGGTAGCTTGCCCTGGGGTGCAGTTGTATTGCCCGTTGGCGCCCGGCGCAGCGCCGTCCCCCTGGCTGCCAGCGTTGCCCCGTGAATTGCAGGTATCGAACGGACCGAAGTTGTCCACGTACTTGAGGTCGAAGCGATATTGGTTGTGTACATCCATGCCGACGCCGACCGAATAGCTGCCGGCGTTCTCGTTGCCGCCCAGCTGCACGGCAGAGTTACCTTTGAGGCCAACGTTATAGGTAGCCGGCATCGACATATCGATACCGGGGAAGACCTGGTACCAGGTTGGGTTGAAGTTGACGCCCAAGATGTAGTTGTCCTTGGTGACCTTGTCGACGCCGCGGTACCAGTCCTCGCCCTTGAACAGCTGCTTGTTGTCGGTCACGTCCAGCCAGCGGCTGTAACCCAGTTCCACCAGCAGCGAGGCGCTGTCCCAGACCGGCGTGTCGGCGAAGGTGGTCAGGCCGTTGAGCACGGCGTGCACCGTGTTGCCGCGAGCCACACCGTTGTCACCATCGAAGCTGCCGATAAAGCCTGGTAAACGGGCGGCCGCCGCGGCCGGGCTGACGGTTGCCGGGACGCTGGACAGGGGCATGTTCTCGCGGTAGTTCACATCAAGACCGACGCTCACTCCGGCAATGCTCTTGGACAGGCTGATGCCGTAGATATCGATGTCATCGACGTAGAACTGGTTGTAGCTACCGGCCTTGCCGGAGATCAGTTGTGCAGGACCGATGGCGGTCGGTTGCAGTGCCACGTTCGGCAGGATGTCGGAGGTGTTGCGGTAGTAGACGCCGAGGGTGCCGTCCAGCCATTCCGGGCTCCACTTGGCCATCAGACCGAAGTCGCCGTGCTTGTCCGGGGTGAAGGTATGGCCGTTGGTCAGGCGCAGGTACTGGTTGCCACCGATCGGCCCGGGCGCACCGAAGAACGGATTGAGACCGCCGATCAGCGAGAGGTTATGCCCGCCATTCTGGATGCCATCGTTGAAGCCCAGGTAGGTACCCGATTCCGGCAGGCGCGAAGCGTCCCAGTCGAGGAAGTACTGGGCCCCCAGGGTCAGCTCCGGGTTGACCGTAAGACTGGTGGACAGCTGGTTGCGTGGGATGAACAGCTCCTTGGCTTCGGTACCCGGTACCGACAAAGCCTTGGTAATGTCCAGACCGGACTGGCCATAGCTGTTGCCGTGGGCGAAGGCCAGGATGCTCTCGCCCCAGTACTGGGTGTGCTTGCCGAGCTTGGCGCTGAGCATCGACTCTTCGCCGATTTCCGCGCTGCCAAAGACGAAGGCATCGAGGATCTCGGCCGATGGGCCGTTGTAGTAACGATCGACATAACCGCTCACATGGCGCGAATCCGGTCGGCCGCTGTTGAGCTGATTGGTCGCGGCATTGTCGCTGCCGACATTGTCATAGGCATGGTCGTACCAGCTGTCGGCACTGACGCGAAAGCCGACCTTCTGCTTGTAGACCACATCCAGTTCGGAGAGCACATCCAGGCGCTGGGCCACCGCACTGCCCGAGGAGAAGTTGCGGTCGCCGTCATTGTTGTTCCAGGCATTGGCCAGTTTGAAGTTGGCGCTTTCCACCCGCTGGGCGTAGTTGAACTTGAAGGTGTTGTCGAAACGCACCGACAGATCTTCATTGCCCGTGTCGAATTCGAAGGCCTGTACCGGCGTCACACCCAGCCCGGCCATAATCGCCGACGCCAAAAGCCCACGTCTCAAGTTTGGATGGCAGATCTTATTGTTGTTATTCATCAAACGTACTTGCCTCTCGGTGGTTTCACGAATGCGACCTGCAGATGAGGTCGCATACCGGATCGGTCGAGAGTGTTGTATCGCGGGCAGGAGCCGGGTGCCGGTCATTTGCGCGCAATCACCTGTCAACACAATGCAGGGAGGTTGAGCGCCGAGTGGCCAGAAAGTTAGGGCGTGAATGGATATTGCTGATCGGGCCGATGCATTGGATGCAATTGATCAGCGCCTTTTCACGCGGACATCAATCGCGCTTTGATCGCCAGCACTCCGGCTGGCAATGCCATGAGCCGGCGCAGCGAGTACAGGATCGTCAGTTTCGATTTTCATCGGGACGCAGTTCGGGTCTGCTCCGGATAGATTGCGGCAGTTTCCTATGCCTGCTGCCGAAAATCCGTCGGCGAAAGCCCCGTCCAGCGCCTGAACGCCCGAGTGAAGTTGCTGGTATCGCTGAAACCGAGCAAAAAGGTGATCTCGGTCACCGGCCGCGAAGGCTGGCGCAGGTAACTAAAGGCCAGCTCCTTGCGTGTGTCGTCGAGCAGTTGTTGGAAGTGGGTGCCGCGTTGCGACAGTTTGCGCTGCAGCTTGGTCGGGCTCATGCATAACGCGCTCGCCACCCGATCCCGGGAGCAATCGCCATCTGGCAGGAGCTCGATGATCTTCTGGGTCACGCCGGTGATCACATCGTTTTTGTCCAGCTTCGCCAGATAACCGATGATGATGTTGTCGTTGACCTGCGCCAGTTCCGGGCAATCGCCGACGAGCAACTGGGCCATGTCCCGCTTGGCGAAGACCACCAGGCTATGGGCCTGGGAAAAAACCACAGGAATACGAAACAACGCTTCATAAGGCTGGCCCCCCTCATGGGGCATGGGCCGATGAAGCTCCAGGCGTAACGGGTTGAATTCAGGCTTGTACAGCAGGCGCATGCTATACAGCAGAAACCCGAAAAAGGCGTCTTCAGTCTCGCCACTGATATCCGCCAGGTAGTCGACGCGCAGCAGGACCTTGTCGTCCTCCTCCAGGACACTGATTTTGGCCACTTGCGAGACCAACCGAAAATAACGCTCCAGACGCCGGCAATAATCCATCAGCGTGCTGCTGGCGACCAGTGCATAGCCCAGTGCGTGGAGGTGGGAAAGGTGGATGTATTTGGAGACGAGCAGGCCGAAATACGGGTTATTCGTCTCGTTCACGCACGCTCGGTACAACCGGGTCATGGTGCTGGTTGGCAGGCGCGCCAACGGATCGTTGGATGAGAACTTCGGGATGCCAAAAGCCTGAAAAATCCGCGAACTGTCGACGCCACTGGCCTCCAGCGCCCTGGCGATCGCCACGGTGTAGCTACTGATGGTCGTGGGGTCCAGTGCATCGTCACGCCATGATGATTTAGCACCGGTGATTGACGTATCCCCTTTCAATCCTGACCTCCCTCTACAAAGTGCGAGTTCAAATACTCCCCCCGTCGACCTGTCCGGTCAATGACTGTGACGGGGCCTGCCCGGCCGATTCCCATTGCGGATTGACTCTCCCCGCTGCAGCGACCTGCGATTTGATCCAATTGACCGGTGCTGCACGACGCTTGCCCTGACAATGGGTGCGAAGTCCACCTCGAAGGTCAACCATGAATCCATCGCATTTGATCAATCCGCGTAACCTACTTGTGCTTGCCGTCATCACCGAATTCGTGACAGGGCTTGCGCTTTTATTTAACCCAGGGCTGCTCGGTGCCTGGTTGCTCGAGATCGACACCGGCGAGCTGACCAACCTGTTTGCGCGGTGTTTCGGCCTGGCCCTGCTTTCGCTCGCATTGGCATGCTGGCCAGGCCCAGCCAACACCGGTGCGGTCCGGGGCATGCTGTTCTACAACGCTGTCATCGCATTCTATCTGGTCTACCTCGGACTGTATGTCATCCACAGTCTGCTGTTGTGGCCTGCGGTGGTATTTCATCTGTTGATAACCGTTTTTTTGGGCCATTCATATCATTCAAAGGAGCAATAGCATGGGAGTTCTTGATGGCGTTCGTATCGTCGAAATCGCCGGGATCGGGCCGGGGCCGTTTTGCGGCATGTTGCTGGCCGACATGGGCGCCGAAGTGATTCTGGTGGAGCGTGCCGCCAGCAACGGTGCCGACATGCTCAATCTGGGCAAGCACAGTATCGTCAATCGCGGCAAACAATCGATTGCCCTGGACCTCAAAGATCCGGCGGCAATCGAAGCGGTGCTGCGCCTGATTGAGGGCGCCGATGCACTGATCGAAGGCATGCGCCCGGGTGTCATGGAGCGTCTAGGGCTGGGTCCCGAGGTCTGCCTGGCGCGCAATCCGCGTCTGGTCTACGGACGCATGACCGGCTGGGGGCAGCAAGGACCATTGGCCCATGCCGCCGGCCATGACCTGAACTACATCGCCCTGTCCGGCGCCTTGTGGTTCAGCGGCGAAGCGGGCGAGCCGCCGATGGCCCCGCCGACCCTGGTGGGCGACCTGGGTGGAGGTGCGCTGTATCTAGCGATGGGTATTCTGGCCGGGATTATCAATTGCAGCACCAGTGGCATGGGCCAGGTGGTGGATGCCGCCATCGTCGATGGCAGCGCCAACCTGATGAACCTGTTGCTGTCTGCCCACGCCGCCGGTCAGCAACCCCTGCAACGCGGTTGCGGGTTACTGGACGGCGCCCACTGGGCGCGCACTTATGCCTGTGCCGATGGTCTTTTTGTCAGCGTGCAAGCGCTCGAACCGCAGTTCAACACCTTGCTGTTCAACAAACTGGGCCTGGGCGACGACCAGAATTTCAAGAAGCCCTATGACGCTCGCCTGTGGGGCGCGCTGCGCGAGCGACTGGCGGACGTGTTCGCCAGCCAGCCACGCCAGCACTGGGTGGATTTGCTCGAAGGCAGCGATGCCTGTTTCGCCCCGGTATTGACGCCAGCCGAAGCGCTCACTCACCCGCATATGGCCGCTCGCAATGTGTATTCTCGACGTGATGGCGTGTTGCAGGCTGCACCGGCGCCGCGCTTCTCAGCCACCCCGTCAGGCATTGGCACCATCCCCACGCGTGGCGAACACAGTGCTCGGGTGTTGCGTGAAGCAGGCTTGAGCGAGGATCAGATTCAACAATTGATATAGAAAGCCGAACCGACAGGCCAAACCGGCCTGTCGGTTATTTTTTCAGAAGCACTGCGAGAAGACTCTCTTCAATCATGTTCAAGCTACTGATCACGAAGCGCGCTCGTTGCGACAGCGACGCCATACCACCAAGGCGCCGGCCAGCAGTAGCAACCCAACCAGAGCTGGCGGCCATGCTGCCTTGAGTTTGGGAATCAACACATGCTTGAGTGCGTACAGTTGCCCTTGGCGCTTGTAATCATAACCAACGGGCATTGGTAGAACGTTGTTGGCCCGGGCATATTCGGTGTAATCGACCTGCATGCTGACGAAACGCTCCGGCATCTGCTGCTGCAAATCGAATACTTCGCCAGGGTCGGTCTTGAGGTTGTACAGGTGCCACTGGCCATCCCCGACAGGCTCGATGTTTTTCACCAGCTTGTAATCGCCCTTGAACAGGGCGGCGCTGCCGGACAGTTCATAACCGATCGCCTTCTGCGGTGAATGCACCAACTCGCTCTTGCCTTGCAACACCGGTACCAGGCTGCTGCCGATCAGCGGTTCAACGGCTTTGCCCCGGTAAAACCCATCGTGGGCCTTGACTCCGGCCGCCTCAAGCAGGGTCGGGACGATGTCGGTGACATGGGTAAAGGCCCTGGATATCTGGTTGGCCTGAATGCCGGGTACGCCGGATATGATCAGCGGTGTACGCAGCCCGCCCTCGCCTGCGAAGAATTTATAACCGCTTAGAGGCGCCGCCACCGCACTGGCCCAGCTCGGACCGATGCTGGAGAACGCGCCCTTGCCGCCCAAACGATCGATGTCACGGGAATAGTTGAACTGCAGCCACAGTTTGACGGCGGTAATATCGTAGGGATCGGTGGGCTCACTGCCATTGTCAGAGAGGAACACGAACAGAGTGTTGTCATATTCGCCCGTCGCCTTCAGGTGGTCGATAAGCCGACCGACTTCCCGGTCCATGGTTTCGGCCATGCCGGCATACACTTCCATACGCCGCGCTTCGTAGCGCTTCTGTTCATCTCTCAAGGCATTC
This sequence comes from Pseudomonas sp. AP3_22 TE3818, assembly GCF_053628995.1. Lineage (NCBI taxonomy): Bacteria > Pseudomonadati > Pseudomonadota > Gammaproteobacteria > Pseudomonadales > Pseudomonadaceae > Pseudomonas > Pseudomonas sp. AP3_22 TE3818. The sequence goes on from NZ_JBRJHL010000001.1 coordinate 3,429,772, forward strand.
CAATCGCCGGTACTGGCCATTGTGACCATTCCGGAACCCTCGGGAATCAGGCCCAATTCGATCGCACGGGCGTGGCGCGCTTTGCGCAATGCATCCCACCCATCTTTATAAACGCCCCGGTACTTGTCTATGACCTCCCTGGGGGCTTGGATCGGCACGTGATTGGCTTGAAACCCGAGGTAGGCGAAGAAGGGTTGCTGATCATGACTGTCCGCCGTGATGTAATCGATGGCCCGATCGACGATAAAGGTGGATGAGTAGTAATCCTTGGGCAGATGCGCCGGTTGGCCATTCTCGAACCAGTTGGCCTTGTCGTAAAGCGGTGCATAGGGCCGCTCCTGCCAGTTGTCCGAACCGCTGTCAGCCTGAATGAAAGAACGCTCGAAACCACGGTTGTTCGGCAAGGTACCGGCGGTTTTGCCCAGATGCCATTTGCCGGTGATGTAGGTGTGATAACCACTGTCTTTGAGCAGGCTCGCCACGGTAATAACACGGTCATTGAGCACGCCGTCATAGCCCGGCTTGCCCAAGTGCTCAGCCGGCATTGTTTCCGGCATATTGCCGACGCCATTGCGATGATTGTCGACGCCGGTCAGCAGCATTGAGCGGGTCGGTGAGCAGGAGGCCGCGACATGAAAATCGGCGAAGCGCACGCCCTCCTTCGCCAAGGAGTCGATATTCGGCGTAGCGATTTCACTGCCGAACGAGCCGACATCGCTATAACCCCAATCGTCGGCCACTAACACGACGATGTTGGGCCGCTTTTGCGCCGCTGCAGCCACGCTCATCGTGCTTAAGGTTGCACAAAGGCTGACGACAAAAAGATGACTCAATCGATTCATGCTCGGCTCCGTTGCTGCTTTTCTGCTGGTGCTTTCAGGAGGGCTCCCATCACCCGCCGCAATAGGCTCCCGTACGGAGGCCGCAGCAGGCCCATGACGTCGAACCACGCCGGCTTGAACACCAACCGCTGCAGGCTGAAGGCCTTGAAGCCTTCCCCTCCTCGATAATGGCCGAAGCCGGAATTGCCACAGCCGCCAAACCGCAAGTCGCTCTGGAAAATATGTTGCAGCTCGGTTTGCATTCTGGTCAGCAAGTGCTCGCGGTCGTCCTCATGCACCAGCACGTAGTCGGGCGCAATGCACGCCTGCCCGCTGTTGACAGCCTTCCCGCCCCAGATTCGTCGTGCGGCGCTGTCCAGGTCGGCACCACGGCCAATAATGGTCGGGGATTTTCCGCCCAGTTCCAGGGTTAGTGGCGTCAGGTTCTCGGCCGCTGCCGCCATCACCAGCTTGCCTACCCGCGGGCTGCCGGTGAAGACGATGTGGTCCAGCGGCAGACCAGAGAACGCTGCGCCGACCTTCGCCCCACCGACGAACGCTGCCACTTCGGTCTCGTCAAAGACCCCAGCCAGCAACTCGATCAGCAAGGCCGCGGTCGCTGGGGTGAACTCCGACAACATGATCATCGCCCGATTGCCTGCCGCCAAGGCTTCTGCCAGTGGCCCGAGGGCGATGGCCACCGGGAAATTCCACGGCGCCATGATGCCGATGCTGCCCAGTGGCTGAAAATAAATCTCAGCCTTGGCCCCCAGCCGCCCTGCGCCCATTTCCGGGCTACGCCGCTGGGGCTTCATCCAATTGCGCAGGTGATTGCGAACATATTTGAACCCGGCGACCGACAGCAGCACGTCGCTCATCAGCGACTGATCATGGGAACGCCAGGAAAAGTCGCTTGCCAAAGCCCTGCACAACCGCTGCTGGTTCACTAACAGCAACTGAATGACCCGGTCGATACGGTCGATACGCAATGCGGTCGATGGCGGCCCTTCTGTCATAAAAGCCACTTGCTGTCGCTTCAGGACATCGCGCATACGCGCAATGGTCGTATCTTCATCGAGTGGATGGTTGCTGGTCATGGCGTTCCTTGGGTGCTGACTGTTGAGGGCAATACGCCTTGCGATGGTGCGGATGAACGGCAAATAGCGCCGGTCATCTCAACCCATTCATCGGTCTGCAGAGCAGAGCTCGAATTGACCCTGACGTTTCTGCCAGCGCCCACCCCATTGCGCGGATCAACGCTTTAGTGGCGATGAGCTGGCTCAACAGTGCATTCCTACAATCTGCTTCATCGACTGCAAACCCCAGACTCGATCGCTGTCCAGGGCTGACCAAAAACGCTGCTGCGAAACACCTTGCCGGGCATGCCATAGGCCAGCCAGTCGCCCGACAAGGCAATCAGGCCGAACAGGCTGCCCGTGTAAAAACCGCTCAGGCGGGTCCCTTGGGTGTGAACTCAGCATCGACTACCGCGCACAGGATATTCTTGCCGCCACTCGCCAGTGGGCTGCTGAAGGGGTGGATCTGGTGCTCGATTGCGTCGGCTGCGGGAGTTTGCCTGGCAGTCTGGACCTGCTGCGGCCAAATGGCATGCTCGTATCCATTTTGACGCTAGCCGAGGGGGATGCCGGCCCGAACCACGTTGCCGCAGCACAACGGGGCCTGCGTTCTGCGGTGACCTACAGCAAGATGCCCAGCGGTGTGCCGCTCGGCAAAATTGCCGCCTTGCTCGCAAGCGGCCAGGCCCATCCACCCCGCATCGAAGTTCTGCCGCTGGAAAGCGCCGCATCAGCCCATGATCTGCTCCAGAGCGGCAACGCTCATGTGAAACTGGTCCTGCAGGTTTCGGATTAAAGAAAGGCCCCTGCCTGATACCAGTCGGTCAAGCATTCGAACACCACTAGCCCTTGCTTGCGATGATGGGTAGACAGTCATACCTGTGGAGCTGACAGTCCGCTCCGCGCTCATGGTGGACCGTGTGTAAAACATCAAATACTAAATCGAGGTCGATTACTGCCCCTCGCGACGGGCAGCAATCGGCCAAAAACAATGGTTTGAACTTGAAAGGTTTATGAAGAACTCGATCCACTGCTATTTAGCGCCATGTTGGCTCCCACGTGCTATTCGACTTTCAAGTCACCTGACCCCGGCAGGTGCGTCACCAGATCGGCGCCCAACAACCGTGCAGGCGTGTAGGCCCCGCCAGTCGGGCGCATCCGTAACAGGTTGTCGACCACGGCCAACGCAGCGTAGATCGTCAAGCTATAGACGTTTGCAGTGTGCACACGCACAACCTTGCGATCGCCACGAGCGTTACGTGCTTCGCCCCATACATAGGTGCCTTGATCGGCACGTTTTTCCTCATCCGGACCGACCACTGTCTTGCCGATGCGCGCCTTGAGCAGTCTCTGCACGAACGACAACCCCAGCAGCGGACGAATCAAATTGGCAAATCTGGCACCGCGAATCATGCCGGCAGAACCCGGTATGAACACTTCAATATTGGCAATGCCGGTGGTGTGATAAGCCGTGGAAACGTCGCCCCAGGGAATGGTCATGGCCAGTTTCTCTCCGGCGCCAAAGTCGATACGACGGACCCGATAGGCCAGCGGTACCGAGACGATTCTCCCGTCGCGGCGTACCTTGCCGCCCTGCGCCATGCCTTCGATCGAAGTCTTGGCAGTGCCAGGCGAAAAGCTGGAGCGCGAATCAAACCCCAGCGCCAGATGCGTTGCATCCGGCAGCGCGTTTTTCAGTGCCGCGGCGACACAGTCAGTGGGGACCACATCGAAGCCGACGCCGGGGCAAATCACCACGCCTGCCGCACGCGCACGCTCATTCAGGGATTGGGCATGTTCGAAGACGGCAATCTCGCCGGTGATGTCCAGATAGTGCGCATTGGCACGCAGGCAGGCCTCCATCATCGGTGCGGCGGTCGCTGAAAAGGGTCCTGCGCAGTGCAAGACCAGGCCATGGCCCTTGATCTGGGCCAGTAACCGCGCCTCGTCATCCAGTCCGAACACCCGGGCTTCAAGGCCCAGTTCACGGGCCAGGACTTCGACCTTGTCGCGGCTGCGTCCTGCCAACACCGGCCTGAGTCCACGTTTGACGGCATCTCGAGCGATCAACTCGCCGGTATAACCGTTGGCGCCGTAAATCATCCATTTCATCTGCGTATCCGGGTTGTCTTGCTGACTCATGCGTTGCTCCTGACAGGATTGATGGCGAGCGTTGTTGCCTTGCTCGATCAGCCTCAGACGCTAGCGTTAAAGTCAGGTTGAGGGTCAAGCAAAAGTGTGCGAGTTGCCGCGGCGTTTTTTCCAACAGCGGGGGTTGACCTTAAAGTGAGGTTTAAGGTGAGCATGCACGGACCTGCATGACTGTCGGACCCTGGATGATGTTGAAAACCTTTATTTCCTGTGCGTTGGTATTGATAGGCGGTGCATTCATGACTTTTGCAAATGCTGGGCCGGCCCCTTCCACGGTTGTTGCGCAAGATCGCCAGATACTGGTGATCATGACCAACCACGCCAGCTATCCCTCACGAACCGATAGCACGGGCTTGTGGCTGACCGAGCTGACGCATTTCACCGATGTGGTGGAAGCGGCCGGCTACACGACGGTTTTTGCCAGTCCCAGGGGCGGCGCTGTGCCTCTGGACGAGCGTAGCCTCGGCTGGCTTTACATGGACAAGGCTGCCCGTGAGCATTTGCAGTCCCCTGCCTTTCGCGCTCGCCTGCAAAACACGATACCGATCGCCGATGTCGATCCATCCCGGTTCAGCGTCATCTACTTCACGGGAGGCCACGGTGTCATGTGGGATTTCCCCAACAACCCCGACCTGCGGCGTGTCGCCGAAACCATCTACAACCAGGGCGGCATCGTATCGGCCGTCTGCCACGGAGTAGCGGGACTCCTGGATCTGAAGGATGAACAAGGCCAGTTGATCATCAAGGGCAGAAACATCACCGGATTCTCTGACCGCGAAGAGCTGTTGTCGGGCATGAAGAGTCAGGTGCCCTTCTTCCTTGAGGACAGGTTGGTGAGCCAGGGTGCGCGTTACCGCAAGGGCTGGCTGCCGTTCACGTCATTTGCCATCACCGATGGGCGGCTGGTGACTGGTCAGAACCCTCAATCGCCCAAGGCCGTGGCTGAAGCCGTGATGGCCGTGCTCGCCGCCGGCAACGTAGCTCGCTGATCCATCAAGTCCATCCCATCACCTGGAGAAAGACCGATTGAAACTCGCAAGCGCCGTTTTAACAGGATTACTGTTCAACACTTTTGCCAACGCTGCGTTGGCGGGGACGCCTGAGATGCCCAGCCCGACCGACACAACCACCATCGATATCGCAGGCCACCAGGTGCCCGTCGTCAAGGGCGGCCTGTACGACCGTTTTCGCTCCAACCCTCCGTTGGCGGTGATTGCAGCAGAAGTACCGGGCGTTGATCTGAGCTGGTTCAAGGGATTGGAGAAGAACAAGGTCGACATTGGCTTTGAGTCGTACTCGCCAAACTTTTACTACCAGAACAGTCGCGTCACGGCTGTTTATACGGCGGACCTGGACCGGCTCCGGGCACTGATGCCGCCCGAAGTACTGGCCACCGTGCAGCCGCTGCAAGTCTGGCCAGGTCGCGGCTTGATCGCGTTCACCGCGTACACCTACGAGCACTGCGATAACGACGCCTACAACGAGGTGGCCGTGTCGATCATCACCAACAAACCCGGCAAAGCCAATCTGGGGCCGTTCACGCTGATTGGCCAGTCGATGTCTGGCGATTTCTGGGGGTATGTGCTGAAGCTGCCGGTGAATACCGAGTTGGCGAGGGTGCGTGGTGTCGTCGGTTATAACCTGCCGAAATGGCTGACCGGCATTGACCGCAAAGAGGATGCGCAATCGGTGGTGTATGACATTACCGACAGCCAGACCGGCAAACCGGACGTGTCCTTCAGAGCGAAGAAGCTCGACGACCTGTCCCGCGATGTCGATATCGTCACCAGCAGTTTCACCAATCTCGATCACCAGGGCCAACTGGCCTATGGGTACGCTGTTTCCCGCCAGCTCAGCCATGGCTCCAGCCGGGACGCGGATTCGGCCACCCTCACGCTGGGCGACGGCAGTCTGTCGAACTACCTCCGCTCCCTGAAGCTGGGGAAAATGATGAAGTACGAATATGTGCCTGAGTTCCAGAGCGCGCTCTATGCGCCAAAACCACTTGCCGCCCTGGTTGGCGAGCGCTGAAACCTGTTGCGCCTGTCAGGCTTCGGAGGCCTGACGGGCTGTTTTTTTCCTGGAAGACACTGCATCACGGCGGCCTGAAGTGGCTGCCACCCCCTCATCGCGCAGACGATGCAACAGCAATCGCGCATTGTCCGCACACGCCATGCCCTCGGGCTTACCCTCGATGCCCTTGATGACCAGCAGAAGCTGCGCCTTGTTCTGGGCCAACCGCTGCTGCAGGACTTCGATTTCCTCAACCTTTTGCTTGAGGCCACTGAGCAACTCTTCGTGCTGCCAACCACTCGCATTCATCGGCATCAATTGGCGGATTTCTTCCAATGAAAAGCCCGCCGCCTGCGCGCCGGTGATGATCTCCAGAACCCACTGGGTGTCAGGCGCATAATCCCGATAGCCATTGGCTTTACGCTCGACCGACTTGATCAGGCCGCTCGCTTCGTAGAAGCGGATGCGTGAAGGCGCCAACCCGCTGATTTTCGCCAGTTCGCCTATTCTCATATTCCACCTCAAAAAATCCATTGACCTTAAAGTTGACTTTAAACCTAGAGTCTTCGGGCGGCCAAGCGGCTCGGGTGCAATGGGTAGCTAAGCCGTCATGGAACTCAGGGGGCAAACGGAAACCCATCCAGAAACACGCCCTCTGAACCGCCTATTGGATGGGCTGCACTTTGTTCATTCAGGGCCTTGATCGAAACACGATTCGGTTCAGGCCTTCACTTCATTCAGGAGATGCGAACATGGGGTATGTCACTACGCGAGACGGTGTTGAAATCTTTTACAAAGACTGGGGCCCGCGCGATGCCCAGGTCATTTTTTTCCATCATGGATGGCCACTGAGCGCGGACGATTGGGACGCGCAAATGCTCTTTTTCCTGGCCAACGGCTACCGGGTTGTTGCACACGACCGACGTGGTCACGGGCGCTCCAGTCAGGTCTGGGACGGACACGACATGGATCACTATGCTGACGACGTCGCGGCCGTGGTTGATCACCTCGGCGTACAAGGCGCAGTCCATGTCGGCCACTCCACCGGCGGGGGTGAAGTCGTTCATTACATCGCGCGCCACGGCGAAGACCGAGTGTCGAAGGCCGCCATCATCAGTGCCGTCCCACCGCTGATGGTCCAGACCCCGAGTAATCCTGGCGGCCTGCCTAAGTCAGTGTTCGACGACCTGCAGGCACAACTGAAGGCCAACCGCGCACAGTTCTACCACAACGTTCCAGCGGGACCTTTTTACGGCTACAACCGCCCAGGTGCAAAACCGTCTGAGGGCATCATCTGGAACTGGTGGCGGCAAGGCATGATGGGCTGTGCAAAGGCACACTATGACGGGATCGTGGCTTTTTCTCAGACCGACTTCACCGAAGATTTGAAGAGCATCAAGATTCCCGTCCTGGTGATGCATGGTGATGATGACCAGATCGTGCCTTATGAAAATTCCGGGGTTCTGTCGGCCAAACTCCTGCAACACAGTACGCTGAAAATCTACCCGGGCTTCCCGCATGGAATGCCTACAACCAACGCCGATACGATTAACGTCGATCTGCTCGCTTTCGTGCGGAGTTAAACAATGGAGGGCGGGTAAACATCCCGCCCTTACCCTCTTCAAGGCCACTAGATCGACGCGTTCAGACTTAGCTGAATGCCCTCAAGACTGCGCCCGAATCGGCACAGCTGAAACGACATCTTTTCCGCTGATCGATCAGCGTACTCGTCACCCGTACCTGCACTTGACGAAGCAATACCTGTCCTGGTGTGTCACCCGATACATTCCGCGCCCCCGTCAAAACTCAACCACCGGGGTTAATTGCAGATGTCGCCGTATGCGCGGTTTACTAACTGGGGAAATCGTCCAGCGGCACGAAACAAAAACAGAACGAGCCATCCGCGGCGTCATTGATACGCTGCAACGACATCGCAGGCCATCACCTCAATGCTCTTTGACTTTCCTGATACGCAGCACGATCAACGCAAGAATACCGATCGCGAGCGGTGCCATGACCAGCATGGCCTCTCGCGGGGCCACCTCAACGCCAAGCAGGTGCACCCCTGAGTAACCCAGCTTGAGCAAACTGAGCAGGTAGTAGGTAATGGCAATAATCGACAACCCCTCCACTGCGCGCTGGATCTTGATCTGGGCATCGGCGCGGGCATTCAGGCTTTTCAGGATTTCCGAGTTCTGTTCCTCCATCTCGACCTGAACCCGTGCTTGTAACAGATCGCCCAGGTTGGCCACGCTTTCGGCCAGGTGCTCCAGGCGCTGTTCGGTGGCGGTGCAGTACCTGACGGTAGGTTTGAAACGGCGCTCGATAAATACGCCCAGGCGTTGGCAATCACCTACGTGACTTTCGCGCAGCTCACCCAGACGTTCGAACACCAATTGCGCATAGGCTTGCGTGGCACTGAAGCGGTGCCGGGTTTTCGCAGCGCTGCTCACCACTTGCGCAGACAGGTTGGAGATATCCGCAAGCAGGGCTTTCGCATTGCTGCCGTGCGGGTCGGCGTTGCGTTCGGAAAGGGTGACCAGGGTCTTGTCGAAAACATCGAGCTGCGCGCTCAAGTCTTTGGCCATGGTCAAGGATAACGAGGCCATCATCCTGTAGGTCTCGATTTCCAGCAGGCGGCGTATCATCCGGCCCTGGCGGTAGGCATTCAGGCGCCGGTTGACGAACAACATGTGGTTGTTGCCCTCCTCGCTCAGGCGAAAATCACTCCAGACCATGGCATCGCCACCGCCCACGCACGAACCGCTCGGATCCTTGAAGCCGTACCGGGACAGATCCAGGCCGGTTTCACCACGCACGACAATCTGCACCGAGTTGATCAGGGCCGGCAAATGCACTTCAACCTTTGACGCCAGCACCTCGGGCAGCGTTGTCCAGGACAGGTCATCAGAGGATGAAGTGACCACCAGTGTCAGGGTGAAAAACTCGGCATGGCGCTCCCATTTCAGTGCATGGCCATCGAGTTGGGTAATGCCTTGGGCGGCATTCAGGTCGAGGGTGCCAAGGCAGCATTGTTCAAGGAATGCATTGCACGCCTGATCGCTGCCGAGGAAGGCCAGATGAAACACATGGGCCGGCTCATCGAAATACAGTGACGGGCGCGCGTGTAGTTCGTTGTGCAGGCTTTCTCGTAACGGGTGCATGTTGTATGGCCATGTTGGAGTTGTTTTTGCCGCTTGCGATGAATGCCCACCCGAGCCAGGTGCCGAATCTTTCCGGGCATTATCGATTGCTGTTGTTGGTGGGACAGTTTGACGAACTCACGAGTCACGGCCAGGTGACAAACCAATACGCTTGAATCAGCCCTCGAATCCGCGATCAGCGCCCTGGCTGACTGGCGACAACGGCAATGACGCAATTATTTCAGCGTGGCAAACCTCGAGTATTTCATCAGCCAGAGAAGAATCATCCGGGCAGGCGCGCGACAACATAACCGCACCGATTGCATGCGCCAGCATGTCGATCATTTTTGCCCGCACCCCATCCTGCGGCGCGTCTTGCCTCGCTTTGTACTTTTCTTCGAGCGCTGCCAGCGTGCTTTCTACCCCGCTGGCAAAGGTGGCTTTCAACTCATCTGATTGACGCGCAGCGTCTCCACAAAGGGCAGCCATGGTGCAACCGCTGCCCCTGCCGTCTCGGTGATCCCTCGACACATACAAATCGATGAACTCAGCAACGTCGAGACCTTCGGAACTGTTCAGCGAATGCGAAAGACTGTTCGCTGCCGCTTCAGCCATCAAATCAGCCTTGGAGCCGAAGTGCTTGTAGAAACCGCCTTGCGTAAACCCGGCTGCGGCCATGAGTTCAGCCACCCCCACGCCATCGTAGCCACGCTCGCGAAACAGCACTGAAGCCGTCTCAACGATGTGAGCTCTATTGGCGAGTGATTGTGCCTTGGTGATCTTCATTTCCTGCGCCTCTGCATCTCAAAGCAATGCCCTGATCATACTCTGATGTCGATCATAATCAAAAGCATTGACAGTTTTGAGTACGGTCGACATCATAAAAGCGCCAACACGAATATTCCCTGGCACGGCGCATGTCGCCTCCACTGATCAACGAGTATGGAAACGAAATGAACGATAAGACGTTGTTTGAGCCGTACACGCTCGGTTCGCTGACACTTTCCAACAGAATCGTGATGGCTCCGCTGACGCGTAACCGTGCGGGAGAAGGCCTCGTCCCGAGCGAGTTCGCTGCAACCTATTACAGCCAGAGGACCTCTACAGGCCTGTTGATCTCCGAAGCCTCGCAGGTCTCGCAGCAGGGACAGGGCTATCAGGATACGCCCGGTATCTACACGCAGGCGCAGATCGATGGCTGGCGCAAGGTCACCGATGCCGTCCACGCAAAAGGTGGACGAATTTTCCTGCAGTTGTGGCATGTCGGACGCGTATCGCACGTTGACCTGCAGGAGAACGGTGCCGCTCCGGTAGCACCTTCCGCCCTCCGTCCCGCGACCAAAGTGTTCGTCAATAATAGCTTCGTGGACGTTTCAGAGCCGCGAGCGCTTGATATCAGCGAGATTCCCGGGATCGTCAATGATTTTCGCCAAGCGGCGGCGAACGCCATCGTCGCGGGATTCGATGGCGTAGAGATCCATGGCGCAAACGGCTATTTGCTGGATCAGTTCCTCAAGGACGGCTCCAACATTCGCACTGATGCCTACGGTGGCTCGGTTGAAAACCGTGCTCGCTTGCTGCTCGAAGTCAGTGCTGCCGTGGTGGACGAGATCGGTGCTGATCGAACGGGCGTTCGTATTTCCCCAGTGTCACCTGCCAACGGCGTTTCAAGCAGTGATCCGCAGCAGCAATTTGACTACGTGGTCGATCAGCTCGATGCCTTGGGCCTGGTTTACCTGCATGTGGTTGAAGGTGCCACGGGTGGGCCGCGCGACGTCGCCCCTTTCGATTTTGGTTCCCTGCGCCGACGCTTCAAAAACACCTACATCGCCAACAATGGCTACGACCTGAATCTGGCTACCTCGGCACTGAAAGAAGACAAAGCCGACCTCATTGCTTTCGGGCGTCCGTTTGTTGGCAACCCTGATTTGGCAGAGCGACTCAAGGCTGATGCGCCTTTATCCGCATTTGATCCAACGACGCTGTATGGCGGCGGTGCTGCGGGCTACATCGACTACCCCACGCTTGCCGAGTCCAGCTCCGCGCAGGGCTGAACAGTCGTAAAAACTCAATCGCTTATCGACAACCATTCAAGAGCATCTGATTATGAGCCTCCCTGAAACCGTACTCATCACCGGCGCCTCGACTGGCATTGGCGCCACTTACGCCGAGCGCTTCGCCAAACGCGGGCACAACCTGGTGTTGGTTGCCCGCGACAAAAGCCGGTTGGACGCACTTTCCTCCCGGCTGCGTGAGAAATATGACGTTTCCATTGACCTTATCCAGGCTGACCTGACTCAAACCAGTGATTTGACGACTGTCGAAGCCCGCCTGCGTGATGACGCCAATATCGGCATCCTTGTGAATAATGCCGGAGCCGCCCAATCCGGCAGCTTCGTAGAGCAATCCACAGACAGCGTTGCCAACCTGGTCGCGCTCAACACCACCGCACTGGTGCGACTCGCCAGCGCAATCGCTCCACGCCTGGCACAAGCCGGTAATGGCGCGATTATCAACATTGGCTCGGTCGTGGGACTGGCACCGGAATTCGGGATGAGCGTCTACGGCGCGACCAAGGCGTTTGTCCTGTTTCTATCGCAGGGTCTGAGCCTTGAGCTCTCGCCAAAAGGCGTCTACGTGCAAGCTGTTCTCCCCGCGGCCACCCGCACGGAAATCTGGGAACGTGCGGGCATCGATATCAATACCCTGAGCGAAGTGATGGGCGTGGACGAGATGGTCGATGCTGCACTGGTCGGTTTTGATCGTCGCGAGCCGGTGACCATTCCGCCGTTACAAGACGCCGCCCGTTGGGAGGCTCTGCAGGCTGCCCGCCAAGGTTTGCTTTCAGAGATTCGCCAATCTGTAGTCGCCGAGCGTTATCAAGCGCAGGCGTGATTGTCACGCTGCAAGCGCTGATACGCATTCCTGGATGAAAAGGCGCTTGCTGCAGATTTTCTTGCATTCACTCATCCCCCCTCATCAGGGCACGGTGTGCACATGATCGTTGAAGCCACAAATCGTGACCTTGGATTGCCAGCGCAGTTCGTCTGCGCCGCGAACCAGCGGGTGACTGTCGAAGGAACAGTATTTGCCTACCGGGACGTGGGGCCGAGAGACGGGGTGCCGCTCGTTCTGTTGAATCATTGGGGCGCAGTCCTGGATAACTTCGACCCACGCATCGTCGATGGACTTGCCCGCACCCGGCGAATCATTGCCACTGACTATCGGGGAATCGGCGCCTCTGGTGGAAACGCCCCTTTGACCGTCAGCGAGATGGCGAACGATACCATCGCCATGATCCGCGCTCTGGGATTCGAAAAAGTCGACCTGCTGGGTTTTTCGTTGGGTGGGTTCGTCGCACAGGACATTGCGCTGAGAGCCCCAGAGCTGGTGCGCAAACTCATTCTGACCGGTACCGGGCCCGCGGGCGGCCAAGGTATCGACAAGGTGTGGTCAGTATCGTGGCCGTTGATGCTCAAGGGGCTCCTGACATTGCGCGACCCAAAGTTATACCTCTTCTTCACCGCTACGGCCAATGGGCGAAAAGCTGCCAGGGATTTTTTAGTTCGCCTGAAGGAGCGTGATAAAGACCGAAACAAAAAACCAGCGCCTGGCGCCTTCATGCGGCAACTGAAGGCGATTCACGCCTGGGGCCGGCAACCGCCACAGGATCTCGGCCGTATCCAGATACCTACGCTGATCGTAAACGGTGATAACGACATCATGGTTCCCACTGTGAACTCTGCGGCGTTGGCAAACCGTATTCCAAATTCACAACTGATCATTTACCAGGATGCGGGTCATGGCGGGATCTTCCAATATCACGCTGATTTCGTGACGAGAGCGACGGCATTCTTGAATGGCTGAGCACCTTCGGCTCACCTTAAAGCAGCACGCTGGGTTGCGCATGCTGCCATCCCATTGAAACCATGAGAACTGAATCATGAAAGCTTTCTTGATCGACCGTTACGGCAAGCGTCACGGACGTATTGGCGAGGTAGCGGAACCTGAACCTGGAATCAACGACGTCCTGGTTAAAGTGCATGCCAGTAGCGTCAATGTCCTGGATTCGAAGATTGCCAAAGGTGAATTCAAGCTGATCCTGCCGTACTCATTCCCGTTGATTATGGGTAATGACCTGGCTGGCGTTGTGGTTCGCGTGGGGTCGGGCGTACACCACTTCAAGCCGGGTGACGAAGTCTATGCACGCCCACCTGAATCGCGCATTGGCACCTTCGCCGAGCTGATTGCGGTGGAGCAAAGTGCCCTCGCGCTCAAACCCAAAAATCTCACTATGGAAGAAGCGGCTTCTCTTCCCTTGGTTGCGTTGACCGCCTGGCAGGTGCTGGTTGAAACAGCCCGGTTGAAAAAGGGGCAAAAAGTCTTTATCCACGCGGGTTCCGGTGGTGTCGGCACAATTGCCATCCAGCTTGCAAAGCATCTGGGGGCATTCGTTGCCACGACCACCAGCACAAATAACGTGGATTGGGTCAAAGCGTTAGGAGCCGACGTCGTCATCGACTACAAACAGCAAAATTTCGAAAGCGTCTTGCGTGACTACGATGTCGTGTTGAACAGCCTCGGCCCTGTAGAGCTTGAAAAATCACTCAGCATTCTCAAGCCTGGTGGCCAGCTTATCTCCATCTCTGGGCCACCAACGGCAGAGTTCGCAAAAGAACAAAAGCTGTTCTGGGGATTGGGTTGGGTAATGCGTCTGTTAAGCAGCGGCATACGCAGAAAAGCCCGCAAAAAGGACGTCAGATATGCGTTCGTGTTCATGCGTGCGAGCGGTGCTCAATTGGAGAAAATCACTGCACTTGTCGACTCCGGAGTTATCACGCCTGTGATCGAGCGAGTTTTCCCTTTCGAGTCAACGGCTGAGGCATTGAGCCATGTCGAACGGGGCAGAGCCAAAGGCAAGGTGGTCATCAAGCTCATATGACTACAACTGACACTCGATAACTGGAACTCGGGACGTGAATCGCCCCTGATTTCGTAGACAGGTGATCGGCTATATTGGGTCGATTGCTGTCTATCCGCAAAAATAGAATCAAAACCGCATCCGCCGCGATCATTGCACTGAACGCATAGAAATTCATTGCCGCAGGCGGATCGATGCACCACCGGTCGGAGTCTGGTGCCACTTCGTCGAGCAGCCGGCGCAGTTTATTTATCTTGAATTTGGCTCCCGGCTTGCAGCGCCGGCAACCACGGTCAGGTATGTATTAGCAGCTTCAGTAAACCTTCTACATCAGCTAGCGCAGGAGCATGGGCTCCGGCATGGCAGCACGATATGGATGCACAAGCTGCTGAAAATCGCAGGCGCTCTCTCAAGTCTGCGATCCCCAGCAACTCCGCAGCCAGCCAACCAGCCATACAAGCGTCTCCTGCTCCAACCGTGTCTTCCACCTTCACGGCAATAGCCGGCTGATCGAGTTGGCTATCCGGGGTGTGGAGAATCATCCCGTGTTCCCCTCGGGTAACAAGGATCTGCGCCTGAGGATTAAGAGCGCGAAGCTCATCCATTGCCTGGCGTTCTGTCAGCCCTGGATAAATTTGCCGAAGGTCTTCGTCGGAAAGCTTGATCATGTCAGCAAGGGTGGTCATCGTAGGGAAGGTCTGCTCCCGATAATGGCTATCCATTAAATTGCGCCAGTTCGGATCATAGCTAATCCGTTTACCGGCTTCTTTGGCCTGCTGAGCAATTTTAACCAGCCTGTCTGCGAGTGGCTGTCGAGCCAAGCTGATGCAGCTGAAATGACACAGCTCTGCTTGATTGATCCATCCTTCGGGCATCAGATCCGGATCAAAAAACAGATCGGCATCTCCAGCAAAAAAGTATCGTGGAGGACGGCTCGATGGAACGATGGCGACCAAAGGATCTCGGTCTACCCGTTGGATAAACCTCATATCCAATGCTGCCGCTTGCGACTGCGAAACGATCTCGTCACCCAGTGAATCCATGCTCACAGACCCAGCAAAAGCGCTGCTGACACCCAAGCGACTTAGCGCTCGTGCAACGTTCCAGGGAGCACCACCCGGGTAGCCCTTCCACTGTCCAGGAATGCCTTGGACAAGGTCGGTCAGGGCTTCGCCAAATACTACTGCGCGAGGCAATACCATCGTCATTTCCTCAATTTTTTGTCGTAGGGATAACTGCTGGTTGATCAGCTTTGACCCGTAATCAATTACTCAATACGCTTGGTGAAAAGCAGGGATCGATGAGCTGAAGGCGTGTTGGCCGACGCGTTCAAACATTAAAACCAGGTTTCCATTTGTATACCGTATTGCCATACACCTCCGGCTTTGAAGTCCGTCATGCCAAAGGCGTCTGTGGTACTGAAACTGTCCAGATCCGAAGACCAGTTCATGAAGCTTGCGAACACTCGCAATTCGGGACGTGTAAGAAGATCTCCAACCTCAGGTTTGAATGTCGGGGCGACAGTGAATTTCCAAAAGTTACCGTCGACCGCATTACGTTGTAGATAGTCCTTCGGGTCGAGGTTCATGGTTTGCCAGCTTATTTCGTAGGCCATCTCGAAATTGCTGTTGATTTTATTGGCCAAGCGCACATTCAGGGTCAGCCAGCGGTAGTCGTCACCCTTGACGTATCTATCCTTGCTCTGTTCGGCCAGCAAGCTGGGGCCGATACGCCAGTCGGGCGCAAGGGGTGTCTCACCGTAAAGTGCCAGACGCAGAGCGCGGGCATCGTCTATGAGTTCGCCATCTGAGCCGATGTTCTTGACCTCTGCCCCCAGACCTTGCCCATAGAGCAGCGCCGTTTTGAAGAAGCCTTCTCTGCCGAAAAAGTTTTTCTGGTGATTGGCCAGCATGCTGTGCAAGCCGGAATCCGCAGGCGTCAAACCCGCTGCATTGGTGCGGGTAGCGAAATCGTTTTTCTTTGCGCCGATGGCATTGAACATCCACTGCCACTGACCATCCTCGAAGAACTGGTTGGAGGTCAGGATGTAGCTTTCCACATCGGCACTAAGATCGCCTTGACTGAAATCCCCATAGTTACGCCCGATCAAAGAGTAGTTCGAACGCCAATTCTTGTTCATCTGCATATCGTAGATTCCACCCCCGGTGCCGGCCAGATAGACAACGTCCGAGTCCAGCCAGTGGATATCGAAATTATCTCTATCGAATCGCTTGCCTGCCCACAGGGTGGCGTTCTCGAACACTGAATTGCCCTTGAACGCAGCGACATGGTCAAGCGCTGTGAATACCTGGCGCACGTTCAGTTTGCTTTCGTCAGCCGTCCAGTCATTGGAACTTTCCACACCATCGGCGATGGAGACCGTGAATTTGGAGCGGGTGCCGTTTTGCGCATAGATTTCTTTCGACAGGTCTATACGCATGTAGGTGTCGTCCTCGTTACCGAGTCGCCCGACTGCACCACCGACTGAACCGGCAGGAGTTTCATAAGGGCCGCCACGACCACCACCCAGCCGATCATTGATCAGCAATCCGGAGCGGGCGTAGCCGTTGAAGCTGAACCCATCAGTGAGGTGTCCGGTACTGGCCTCTTTCTCCAGGCTTTGCTGACGGGCCTCGAGTTTTGTCAGTCGGGTATCCAAAGCGGGCGCTGAAATTACTGCCGCAGTAGATGCGGCGGGCTGCAAGGGAGCAGTGGCAAGTTTGATCTGCTGCAATTCCCTGGCGAGTGCCTGGGTTTGCTGTTCGGCTGCGGCCGCACGCTTTTCCGCTGCGCTGGTACGGGCTTCAAACGCGGCCATGCGTTCTTCCAAAGTAGCGGCCTGAGAGGTTGCCGCCGATGTGCCGAGCACGCCTGCGAGTAGCCAGCTTGATGCTTTCTGCATGTGAATTTCCTGTTTTGTTTTTATTTTTCCGTTCCCGCGAGCGGCCTTTTTTCGTTAATTGTGAATTGTCAAAATTGACGAAAAAAAGGATGCCTCATCGCAAATACGCTGCTACATTTGGCGATGTTAACGTTAACTTTTCTAAAAACAAAAATAAAGAGGGCTTTATGAAACAGCTAAAATCTCTCCTTCCAGCCGCACTACTCACCCTCTGTGCCGGATTTCCATGCCTCTCGAGCGCAGCCGATTTAACGATCTCGTGTGGTGCGGTGGGTGCGGAGTTGCAGCTCTGCAAGGAGGCTGTCGAGGCGTGGTCGAAACAGACCGGCAACAACGTCGAGGTGGTTTCCACCCCTAACTCGGCGACCGAGAGGTTGTCGTTCTATCAACAGATCCTCAGTGCGCAATCCAGCGACATCGACATCATTCAAATCGATATGGTGTGGCCAGGGATGCTGGCCAAACACTTGATGGACCTGCGTGAGGTGCTTCCTGCCAACGCGACCCAAGGCTACTTCCAGGCACAGGTGGATAACGCCACGGTGAACGGACGGCTGGTGACGATGCCGTGGTTCACCGACTCGGGCCTGCTGTATTACCGCAAGGACTTGCTCGAGAAGTACAACCAGCAGGTTCCCCAGACCTGGGAGGAGATGACTGCTACCGCCAGGAATATTCAACAGGCTGAGCGCAATGCCGGGAACCCCAATGCGTGGGGTTACATCTTTCAGGGGCGCGCCTACGAGGGTCTGACGTGTAATGCGCTGGAATGGATCAGCAGCCAACCGGAAGGCGCAATGATCAACCCACGCGGCGACATCGTGGTCAACAGTCAAGCCTCAAGAACGGCTTTGACCCTGGCGAAAAGCTGGGTGGGTGACATCTCCCCGCGTGGCGTACTCAACTACACCGAGGAAGAAGGTCGTGGCGTATTCCAGTCGGGAAATGCGCTGTTCATGCGTAACTGGCCTTATGTCTGGGCCTTGGTACAAAGCCAGGACAGTGCCGTAAAAGACAAGGTCGGGGTCGCTCCCCTGCCCCGTGGCGGCAAGACCGGTACCCATGCCTCCACCCTCGGTGGGTGGGGCCTGGCGGTGTCGCGATACAGCGCCCATCCAAAACTTGCCGCAGAACTGGTGAGCTACCTGACCAGTGCCCAACAGCAAAAACATCGTGCTCTGGCTGCCGCCTATAACCCGGTGATCGAGTCGCTGTATCAGGATCCCGAACTGCTCGCGGCAATGCCTTATTACGCTCAGTTGCACAGCATTCTCAACGATGGGGTGATGCGCCCCGCCTCAATAACCGCCGATCGCTATCCACGAGTCTCCAATGCGTTCTTCGATCGAGTGCATGGCGTGCTGGCGGGCGAGTTGCCTGTCGATCAGGCGCTGGCCGAACTGGAAAGCGAACTCACGCGCATCAAACGCCGGAACTGGTAAGCCACAAGGAAGGAAATCACCATGTCTGTCTCTACTACCCATGATCCCTGTGACGAGTTCCTGCTCACCAGGGAAACGCCCGTACAACGTCGCCGGGTACGCGCCGCCTGGCTGTTTCTGACGCCGATGTTGCTGTGTCTGGCCCTGGTGGCGGCCTGGCCGCTGCTGCGCACATTCTGGTTCAGCCTGACCGACGCCAGCCTGTCGGATACCAGTGGCGGATCCTTCGTCGGCTTGAGCAATTATCTGTTCCACAACGGCTCCAGCTGGTCGGGCATCCTGGTCGATCCGCAATGGTGGAACGCGGTGCGCAACACCTTGCATTTCACCGTGGTGTCAGTGGGCCTGGAAGTCGTATTGGGGCTGCTGGTGGCGTTGCTGCTGAACATCAAGTTCACCGGCCGCTCTCTGGTGCGCGCGTTGATTCTGATTCCCTGGGCGATTCCCACCATTGTCTCGGCGAAGATCTGGTCATGGATGCTCAACGACCAGTTCGGCATCATCAATCACATGATGCTGAGTCTCGGCCTGATTGACGCGCCCCTGGCCTGGACGGCCGATGCAGACCTGTCGATGTGGGCGGTGATCATCGTCGACGTCTGGAAGACCGTCCCTTTTGTCACGCTGCTGATGCTGGCGGCCTTGCAGATGTTGCCGAGCGATTGCTACGAAGCGGCCAGGGTCGATGGCATTCATCCGCTGAAGGTGTTCTGGCGTGTCACGTTTCCCCTGCTGATGCCCGCATTGCTGGTGGCGGCGATCTTCCGCATCCTCGATTCCCTGCGGGTATTCGACGTCATCTATGTGCTGACCTCGAACTCTTCGAGCACCATGAGTATGTCGGTCTATGCCCGTCAGCACCTGGTGGAGTTCCAGGACGTTGGCTATGGCAGCGCGGCCTCGACGCTGCTGTTTCTGGTGGTTGCGGTCATCGCCATGCTTTATCTCTACCTCGGACGCCGTCAACTGGAGGTTCGGTCATGAACCAGCGCCTACTGAAAAAAGCGCTGTGGCGCCTCGGATTCTGGTGTCTGATCGGGGTGTTGCTGCTGTATGCGGTCTTCCCTTTCTACTACGCCATCGTGACTTCGCTAAAGCCGTCCAGTGCCTTGTTCGAGGTGAGCTACTGGATCGAAAACCCCGACTTCTCCAATTACGCGTCGGTACTCCACCAAGCCTCATTCCTGCGGGCTATCGGTAACTCGCTGGTGGTTGCGCTTTGCGTGGTGACGCTGGCGCTGTTCCTCAGCCTGACCGCCGCCTATGCCTTGGGCAGGGTGAAATTCCGTGGACGTGGCACGGTATTGATGATGGTTCTCGGCGTGTCGATGTTTCCCCAAGTCGCTGTACTGTCGGGGCTGTTCGAAGTGATCCGCGCCCTGGGTCTGTACAACACGTCCTTGGCGTTGATCTTGAGCTACACGATTTTCACCCTGCCCTTCACCGTCTGGGTGCTGACCACGTTTATGGGCCAACTGCCCCATGAACTGGAAGAAGCGGCAATCATGGATGGCGCGTCCCCATGGGTCACGCTGACCCGCGTGTTGTTGCCGCTGCTCTGGCCCGCACTGGTCACCACTGGCTTATTGGCTTTCATCGCCGCCTGGAACGAATTCCTGTTTGCCCTGACCTTCACCCTCACCGACACACAACGCACGGTGCCGGTCGCCATCGCGTTGATTTCCGGCGGCAGCCCACATGAGTTGCCTTGGGGGTTGTTGATGGCCGCATCAGTGCTGGTCACCGTCCCACTGGTGATTCTGGTGCTGATCTTCCAGCGCCGAATCGTTTCCGGTCTCACTGCCGGCGCGTTAAAGGGTTGATGCCCAACAAAGACAAGGAACAGCATCGTGATCAAATTGAAACTGGACAACGTGAACAAACAATTGGGCGGCGCGCGGATTCTTCGCGACGTCAGCCTGGAAATCGCATCGGGTGAATTCGTGGTGTTCGTCGGCCCTTCGGGCTGCGGAAAGTCGACCCTGCTACGACTGATCGCCGGACTGGATTCGATCTGCGGCGGCGACCTGCTGATCGACGGGCGTCGGGTCAACGACCTGGAGCCGCGCGAGCGTGGCGTCGGCATGGTGTTTCAGTCTTATGCGCTGTACCCGCACATGAGCGTCTACGACAACATCAGTTTTGGCCTCAAACTGGCCAAGACGGAAAAGACCAGCCTGCGTGAGCGCGTGCTGAAAACCGCGCAAATCCTTCAGTTGGACAAACTGCTGCAACGCAAGCCAAAAGAACTGTCTGGAGGGCAGCGCCAGCGTGTGGCAATGGGCAGAGCCATGGCGCGTGAGCCGGACATTTTGTTGTTCGATGAGCCGCTCTCCAATCTGGATGCATCCTTGCGGGTGCAGATGCGCAACGAAATCGCCCGGCTGCATGATCGACTGGGCTCGACCATGATCTACGTCACTCACGATCAAGTGGAAGCGATGACCCTGGCCGACAAAATTGTTGTGCTCAATGGCGGTCGCGTAGAGCAGGTCGGCTCACCGCGCGAACTCTATGAACGCCCAACGAGCCGCTTTGTCGCCGGTTTTCTCGGTTCCCCCAGAATGAACTTTCTGACGGCGCGCCTGCGTGCTCCAGGCGAAACCAGCCTGGTCGATACTCCCGTTTTGGGTATGACCTCCCTGCCCTTCGACAGCTCGAACCTGGCGGCGGAGGCCCCGCTGAGCCTGGGAATTCGCCCGGAACACGTGTCGCTCAAAGCGGCGCAGGGAACTGCCGGCGTCGTCGTGACCGGGGTCGAATACCTGGGCAGTGAAACCTATGTGCACCTCGAGACAGGTCAGGAGGACCCATTGATCTGTCGCTGTGAGGTCAACGCCGGATGGCGGGTGGGCGATCGGGTCGAACTGCAGCTGGACATTGACAACCTGCACCTGTTCGACGCCGAGGGCACGGCCTTGAGGCGCCACCCAAAAGCCATTGAAACCCTTCCGGATGGCGTCTCTCTGCGCTCGGCACGAGCAGGTGCCCTATGACTGTGTATTTGAATCCTATGAACGACCCAATGTCTTCCGCCCTTGACCTTGCGCA
The DNA here is from genome assembly GCF_053628995.1 of Pseudomonas sp. AP3_22 TE3818. Lineage (NCBI taxonomy): Bacteria > Pseudomonadati > Pseudomonadota > Gammaproteobacteria > Pseudomonadales > Pseudomonadaceae > Pseudomonas > Pseudomonas sp. AP3_22 TE3818. Next base: position 3,451,292 of record NZ_JBRJHL010000001.1, read on the forward strand.
GCATGCGCTCAGTGATGGTCTGACTCGCGTCATCCACGATTATCGACCCGGTTATCATATTGCCCCCCCGGCAGGCTGGATGAACGATCCTAACGGGGTAGTGTACTTTCGTGGCGAATATCACGTGTTCTATCAACATTACCCCTTCGACGCGAAATGGGGCCCGATGTATTGGGGGCATGCCAAGAGTGCCGATCTGGTTCATTGGCAGCACCTGCCCATTGCGCTGGCACCCGGCGATGACTTCGATCGTGACGGTTGTTTTTCCGGTAGCGCGGTGGTGTGCGGAGATACCTTGGCACTGATCTACACCGGACACACCTGGCTGGGGGAAGTGGGTGATGAACGCTTCATCCGTCAAGTCCAGTGCCTGGCCACCAGCATCGATGGCATCCGATTCGTCAAGCACGGCGCCGTCATCGAGACCGCGCCGCAAGACGCGATCATGCACTTTCGTGACCCCAAGGTATGGCAGGAGGATGACTATTGGTACCTCATTGCCGGCGCACGTCTGGGCGATCTGCCGCTGCTCCCACTGTACCGTTCCACGGATCTGCGCGTCTGGGAGTTCCTTAACTATGTATCCGGTGGCAGGGAGGGTGATGGCTATATGTGGGAGTGCCCGGATCTGTTTCGACTGAACGGATGCGATGTGCTGTTGTACTCCCCCCAAGGTATGCCCTCCCAAGGTTACAAACGGCTCAACAAGTACCAGACTGGTTACCGAGTAGGCCGACTCGACAACGAGTGGAACTTCACCGGCGGGCCTTTTATCGAGTTGGACAATGGCCACGACTTCTATGCAGCGCAGACGCTATTGGCTGCCGATGGTCGGCGCCTTGTGTGGGCGTGGCTCGACATGTGGGAAAGCCCGATGCCGAGCCAGGCCCATCACTGGTGCGGCATGCTCGGATTGCCACGCGAACTTGAACTGTGCGCAGATCGCCTCCGAGTGTATCCGGCACGAGAGCTCACCGCTCTGCGCATGACTCTATTGCCGAGTACGCCGTGGTGGGAGGAGTCGGGAACCCGGTGGGTGCCGGAAGTGTATGGCGACATGCTCGAAATCCATGTGCATCTGGATGTGCACGGCTGTACCGACGGCCACTTGGGAATCGCCTTGCGCTGCAGCGTCGATGGCCAGGAAGAAACGCTGCTCTACTACGATGCGTCACTGCAGCGGCTGGTGCTTGACCGCAGCCGCTCGGGTGCGCAAGTCACAGGTCAACGTAGCGTGTCGATAGACCCGACACAAGAGCGACTGGAACTGCGGGTGTTCCTCGATCGCTCGTCCATCGAGGTGTTCGACGAAAACGGGCGCTTCAGCCTCAGCAGTCGCCTCTACCCCCAGCCTGGCAGTCTGGGTGTGAAGCTCCTTGCAAGTGGGAGTGGCGGGCGTGTCTCGATTCCCAAGGCATGGCCTCTCGGCTCTGGATGGCTGTGAGGGCGGATGGCTATGAGCAACGTCATTGGAGTCGCGAGAAGTGCAGGCCATGTGTCATGATTCTGCGTCAACCTGACCGGCCTCGCCTCGCATGACTTCAGTGAAAGACGTTGCACAGCTGGCCGGCGTGTCCCTGATGACGGTTTCTCGAGCGCTCAATAATCCGGAAAAACTGAGTCCCGAAACCCTTCTGCGGGTGCGTCGCGCCATTGATGAACTGCAATTTGTACCGAGCCTGTCGGCGCGCAAGATGCGCGGCGACAACCTCCAGAGCCGAACCATCGGTGTGTTCGCGCTGGACACCGCGACCACACCGTTCGCGGTCGAGTTGCTGCTGTCCATCGAACAGACCGCGCAGCAAGCCGGCTGGAATGTATTTATCCTCAACCTGCTAAGCAACCCGCCCACCGACCAGAATATCGACCTGATGCTATCGCACCGTCCCGACGGGTTGATCTTCAGCGCCATGGGGTTTCGCCACGTGAACATTCCCGAGCGCTTGAAGAGCAAACCCCTGGTACTCGCTAATTGCCTGGCAGATGACAGTCGCTTGGTGAGTTATGTGCCAGACGACGAAACGGGGCAGTATCGAGCGGTACATCATGCGTTGAGCCAGGGCTATCGGCGCCCTCTGTGCATCAATCTGCCAAAACAGAGTCTGGCCTGGGGCCTGCGGCAAAAAGGCCTGCAGCGTGCCTGTCAGGCATTCGGACTGGCGCCTGACGCGCTCCTGCAATACAACCTTTCCGATCATGATGCCTATGGTGAAACCGCAGGCATCCTCGACCGGCATATCATTGATGGTCGTCCCCAGTTCGACATGCTGATCTGTGGCAACGACCGCATTGCGTTTTGTGCCTATCAGCTGTTGTTGGGCCGAGGTCTGAAAATCCCCGACGATGTCGCTGTGCTCGGCTACGACAATATGATCGGTATCGCCGAGCTGTTCATCCCGCCGTTGACGACGGTGCAACTGCCGTACTACGAGATCGGTCGTAAGGCTGCCCGGCACCTGATCGAGACCATTGAGGTATCGGGAACCCAGCCAGTTGATTGTCCATTGGTGGTCAGGGCATCACTATAAGGATTAGCTAATTTGGTGATAGCACACCCACTGGCTTTCGATTTGCCACTAGCCTGTCACCGACCACTTAGGGCCCAAAGCGTGCTGCATTCGCGCACTCCAAGCCTACCCTTCTATGTGCGCTCGCGGAATCGAACTAATCAAGGCGCAGCTAAAAGGCACCTTTGCCGCTGCCGGAAACAAAATCGGTCTCACCCAAACAGCGGTCAGTGCTCAGATTCAGCGTCTGGAGGCCGAGCTCGGCTTCGAAATTTTCGACAGAAAAGGCCGCTCCGCCCATCTCAATAGAATGGGCCACCAAATTCTCCTGCAAGCGGTAAGCGTTCCGGCAATACATCTTGCGGCCTATCACCAGATGCGACGGTGTTCGTATCTTTGATATACAGCAGACCCATAACGTCCCATTTAAAGTACGGGAATGTCACATGGTGCCAGTGCTTACGGCAAGTCATGTGTATTCCCGTAGTTTCGGGCTCTGCTAGAAGCTCCACTCCTCAGCCCGAACTAGCTGGCAGAACGGCCCGTCAAGAGTTGCATTGTGATGAGCAACGATGTCCTTAGCTTTCATCACTGGCGTGTCTGAACAGGTATGACCTTCGGCGACAAGTACCGCATCGAAGCCAAGATCACGAGCAGCACGGCAGGTGCTGTCGACGCAGTATTGAGTTTTCATGCCAGTGATTACCACACCGGTAGCCCCGCGAGACCGCAAATTGTCCGCCAGGTCGGTCATTTCGAAGGCGTTAGGCCGCCGCTTTTCGAATACCACCTCTCCACCCAGAAGCTTCAGTTCCTGCGCAACTATCGTCAACGGGCTGCCTGGTTCGATTGGAGATCCAGCGGGCCCGATGTGGCGCGAGAGAAAAATTGGAGCACCAGCGCTGCGTGCCTTGTCCATCAGCGTATTCACTGTTTCCAACAACTCTTCGCAGCGCCATAGTTTTTCCGGGCCGTGAACAAGCCCGACTTGGATATCGAGTATCAACAGGGCGTACATGGGTGCAACTCCTTGCGTTTGAGCCAGCGACACAAGGGCATAAAAAAGGCCCTGTCCATCGCTGGCGGGCCTTTGAAGTTCGTCTGCTATTGGCTCACGACACCTCGCACGCTCCGCTTTCAGCGGTCGTGGTGGTGGTAGTCGAGGTGAGGTAATAGTTAGTCATAGATCGACACTAGCAATATTGCAGCGATCTGACAAGCCAGAATCCTAGAGTGAGTGCTTTTGGCAGACGGCGTAGTGTAAGTCTACGGACATCAGGTCTTGTGTAACTCAGGCAGATACCCACTGATGCGGCAGCAGTTGATCAATCTCACTCGCCCGCTGCGTCGGCAACTTCGTACAAGCCGCCAATCGAGTGCAGTGCCTGTTCTGCCAACTGGCTTTTATTCGCCATGTGCAGATCGAAAAACTTGCGTCGGGCATGAGCCATACAACCAATTTCAATCATGCCTTTCTCGAAGCCGGCTTTGTAGCCAGCGAAGTCGTCGCACACCAGCTTGCCATTCCAGGAACCGAGGAAATTACGCGCATGCTCCCCGGCACGGCTCGGGCTGAAGTCATATAACAACGAGCACCGGCATAGCCGAATCCGCTTCGTGACACCAACGGAGCGACATCGAGGACTGGATCATCAGATCCTGGCGCGGCGACATGAACTGTACGAACGGGCCAAGGAGAACAACCCGGAACGCTGGTCAGGTCAGACGCGTAACTGGGAGCCGATAGGCCCGGTGATACTGAACCCGGATCGGGAGCAGCAGACTGAGAAAAGAGCGGCATAGCTGAACGGTTGACGCGACAACTACCTTGAAAAACGCCGCCTGCCGTCGCTCAAACCCTCACGCATGGTTTTGCCATGGCAAAATTTTCGCGCCTGCGAAACGCTTTACAGCTCGACGGCAAAGCCCCCCATGCCGATCGCTTCGGCAAAGCGTCCTAGGCGGTGAGGCTCGCTCAGGTGCGTAGCGGCTTCGCGGCGTGAGCGCACGGGCAGCCAGCGGCTGCCGGCGCCGCCCAGGCGAATAGAAAGGGGCCATTTCTCGTTGTGCCGGCTGACCAGGACCTCGCGCACCGCGCGGGCCTCGAGATAGATATCCCTGATTTGAACCTGATGGCTGTAGAGGTACAGTCCAACTGGCAAGGTTTCATCAAACTCAAGGCCACCATTACACCCTGCCCCGCCAGGCATGCCATGAAAGTCGCCAGCGCATTTTCAACGCTGTGCAAACAACGCCCGATAAGCGCTGGGTGAAGTCTGATACACCCGGTTAAAGTGCTGCCGCAGTGATACCGCGCTGCCGAAGCCCGCGTGCTGCGCGATAACCTCGATAGGTTCTTGCGTTGTTTCCAGCATTCTTTGCGCGTAGGCCAGGCGCTGCCCCAGTAGCCATTGCCCAACGGTCGTGCCCGTCAATTCCCGAAATCGGCGGGTAAAGTTGCGACGGCTCATCGCGACGCGTTCGGCCAGCGTATCCAGGGAATGTGGCACGCTCAGATTTGCCACAGCCCAGTTGAGCAACTCGCCAAGGCGGTCGCCGCCGCGCGCATAATGCAGCGGCTGCTCAATGTACTGAGCCTGCCCGCCTTGCCGGTGTGGCGCGGCGACCAACCGCCTCGCTATGCGATTGGCAACTTCAGCGCCATGCCAACGGCGCACCAGGTGAAGGCAACAATCCAGCGCCGCAGCGGTTCCGGCGGACGTTACGATTAGCCCGTCATCCGCGTCCAGATACAACACGTCCGGCACCAAGGTTACCCTTGGGTATAAAGCGGCGAACCGCTCAACGCTGCTCCAATGCGTGGTGGCTTGCCGGCCGTCCAGCAAGCCGGCTTCAGCCAGCACAAATGCCCCCAGGCACAGCCCCACTACCGTCGCCCCACGCGCGTGGGCAGCTCGCACCGCATCCAACATCGGTTCGGGTGGTACCTCGGCTGGGTCACGCCAGGACGGTACGATCAGCACATTGGCCTGCGCAGCATCGGCAGGCCAGTGAAACTTACCTTGATTCAACCTGCGAGCCGCCAGCCAGATGCCAAACCCGTCATGCACCAGAACCTTCATCCGAGTGGCGCGGCGGTTGGCGAACAGATAAGCGCAGTGCGGCTTCGCCGCACCGAACACCGCGATCACCCTGGCCAACGCAGTCTCGGTGCCGGCACGCATGTCCATGGGGTCGGTGGCGAGCCAGATGGAATCGATGCGGATCATTGAGCGAGCCCACGGATGAATCGGGCGCACCCTTCGGGATCGGATGTTGGCCACTTTACCGTGAGCGTTTGCTGGCCAAGTGGTAATTCAATAATCGCCGGCGCTTCAGCCACTCGTTTTGATTCGACCTTCAAAGGGATAAAAGCTGGTAGCGCGGCAGCCTGCTGATCAAGGTAAAGCGGTAGCCAACGGCGCACGACATTAGCGTTGATACCGTGACTCATCGCGATGGCTGCCACCGAATCGCCGGGCTGCTCGCATTCGTGGACGACTTGGGCCTTGAAGGATTTTGTGTAGGACTTACGTTCACGCATGGCGATCCTGACATTAAGGGTAATTGCGTCCGCTTAAAATTACGCGGACACAATCGCCCTTATCGGCCGGGCTCGGAAGGTGTGTTCGCCGGCTCCTTACTGCAAGCGCAAGAGCTGCTTAGGCTCTACGACAGTCTGGGCTCCACCACAGTCGGACTTCCTGCCAGCATCCTGGTGAATATCGGCGCTATCGCTTCCGTACAGCGCTCTTATTTACCAGACGCGTTAGCCAAGTTTCACCAACAATGCCCGCAATGCCGAACACGAGTAATCCCAGGTCTGTCCATGGAACTGGTCAACCTCGTGGATGCCAGCGAGATCGACATGGCAGCAATAATTCGCCCGCCCTTCTCGCTTCAGAGTGATCTGCGTTGGACGACATTGGCGCTGGAGCCCTATCGTCTGATCGTTCCTCGCGATGTACCTGGAGAAGACTGGTCGAAACTACTTTCCAGTCATCCTTTCATTCGGTACGACCGATCATCCTTCGGGGGCAGGCAGGTAGATCGTTTCCTGCGGCAGATGCATTTCACTTTGCGTGAGGTGTGCGAGCTGGATGAGCTGGAGGCCATCATCAAGCTGGCCGGCAATGGTGTAGGTGTTGCGTTGGTGCCGCAGACAGCGGCACGCGAGAAATGGCCAGCTGGGGTGCGAGCGCTCGACCTCGGACAGCACACCTTCCACCGTGATATCGGACTCGTACATAGATCTGCGCAGACATTTACCGAACCCGTGCGGATACTTGCCCAGCTTATAAGCGAACAAGTCAAGATCGGCTCCGAATGAAATCCGGGCAAAAAAAAGGGCCCTCTCAGGCCCTTGTCAGTCGATGACAATTTATTTCGCAGGTTTAATCCAATTCGCTGATGCAGACCACTTTAGGCTGCGTCATGTCTTCATACGCAAATCGAACACCTTCGCGCCCCAGACTTCCGTACTTGAAACCACCGAAAGGCATGGCATCGAAACGATAATCGGAAGAGTCGTTGATCATCACGCCACCCGCTTCAATCTGACGCGCCAGTTTCAAAGCCTTGGAAAGGTCACGTGTGAAAAGACCTGCGTGCAAGCTGTACTCTGTTGCGTTGGCCAGAGCAATGGCGTCTTCCAAATGGTCAAAAGGCTCCAGGATAACCACCGGCGCGAAGACTTCCTGCTGCCAAATCGTACTGCCATGGCTCACGTGCTCAAGCACGGTCGGCGCATAGCTTCCCACCTGGCGATGGTGCCCACACAGCAGAACAGCCCCCTCGGCCAGCGCTTCATTTACCAATTGCTCGGTACGACGCGCCGCCTGCTCGGTAATCATCGGGCCTACATCCGTTGCTCGCTGGTGAGGATCACCCACGACCAAGGCGCGCGTTTGGCTGACAAAACGCTCACGGAAGTCCGCATAAATAGAGCTATGGATAAGGATGCGCTGCGTGCCGATGCAATTCTGCCCTGCTGCCCAGAAGGCACCAGACACGCAAGACTCCACGGTCGGTTCCATATCACAATCTTCAAGCACGAGAACCGGCGCATTTCCTCCGAGATCCATTGCCAGCTTCTTCAACCCGGCACTACGAGCGATGGCCTCTCCTGTTGCAAAACCACCCGTGAAGGAAATCATCCGAACTTCGCGAATCTCCACCAATGCTTTACCCAAGTCGACGCCACCCGTAGCCGGGGTAATCACAGAGGGTGGAAGACCCGCTTTCACCAAACACTCGACGAGCTTGAGAGCAGACAGCGGCGCGAGCTCCGAGGGTTTCAAAATCACGGCATTGCCACCGGCGATTGCCGGGCCGAGTTTATGGGCGACCAGATTCAGCGGATCGTTATAGGGCGTGATTGCGACGATAAGTCCCAAGGGTTCCCGCGTGAACCAACCCTGACGCGATTCCGATCCTTCATAAGCCCCGAATGGAATCACTTCCCCGGCGTTACGACGCGCCTCCTCCGCCGATAACTTCAACGTGTTCACGCAACGCTTCACTTCCTTCTCTGCTTGTCGCAGCGTTTTTCCCGCCTCTGCAACGATCAACCTGGCGAATGCATCAGACTCAAGCTCCACACTGCGGGCGGCATTCTCAAGAATGCGCGCACGCTGGTGACGAGGCATTGCCGCACTCTCGCGAACGCCGATTCGCGCGCGTTCCAGCAAGCCAGGAACGGCGGCTGCATCAAGGCAAGGGACACTCCCTACCAAGCGACCATCGAATGGACTGAACACATCTATCTGTTTGGCTTCAACAAGCTGGATACTGGCCATGCTGGATACGCTCATGACTCTCTCCTGTTATTTGCCGTGGGCGGTGTGAATGGCGACGATGTCCGACAGCAATGCGAAGGCCGTCTCGATACGCCCTGCCCCAGGCCCGGACACCGTGACAGCGCCCAGCAACTCGGTATTGAATGACACTGCATTCGTGGCGCCGGCAATACCTGCCAGGGGATGCGAATTCGGCAGCAGCCGGGCCTCGACACTCGCTCGAACCGAACCATCGGCTGCACGATCGGCTGAGCCAATCAGTTTCCAGCTCTCCCCATTGGCACTGGCCTGAGCGATATCTTGCGCGCTGATATTGCTGATGCCTGAACAGGCTACGTCACTGACATTCAGTCGTGCATTCAGAAGTTCGTTGGCCAGGATGACCACCTTGAGGCGTACGTCAAACCCTTCCACATCGGCGGTTGGATCTGCCTCGGCGTAACCGAGTTGTTGCGCCTGTAAGACGGCATCGTTGAACGCCAGGCCGTCTTTCATTTGGCTGAGCACATAGTTGGAAGTGCCGTTCAGGATGCCTTCGAAGCCTTGTACGTTGGCACCCGCCAAGGCCTGCTTGGCCAGGCGAATCACGGGCGTGCCACTCATCACCGCCCCCTCGTACTCGAAAGCGACCTGGTTACGACGAGCCAATGCCTTGAGTTCGGCACCGTGCAGCGCAATTGGGCCCTTATTGGTGGTCACTACATGAATGCCACTTTCCAGGGCCCAGCGGCAAAAGGTCGTGGCGGGCTCGCCATCCACCGGATTGGTGAAGGTGGCCTCAGCGATGATGTCGGCACCGGAATGCTTGATCACGGTTTCGTTGAAGGCCTCGGCATTGCCGCCGGGCAGTTGAGCGAGAGCGCCTTTCTCGATCGGTAGCGCGACCAACTGCATTGCATCCAGACCGTCTTTGGCAACGATGGAGCCGAGGAACAGATCGGTGACACCGACAATTTTAATAGTGAAGCCCAGGGACTCTTTCCACTGGGCATTACGATCGGCGACCAACTGGGCGAAGCCACGGTTCACGCCACCAAACCCTACCAAGGCAATTTTGTACTCGGTCATGAAAGCTGTTCCTTTATTGATGTTGTTCGACAGGAACATCCTAAGAGCCGGGCTTTGGCAGTTGAATATGGCAGTCTGCTCTATTAATTGGGCATTTTGCCCAAGCTCATTTTCTTTAAAACACTGCAGAAAGGACGAACGAGGTCACGGTGTTTTCCACCCCGGGCATGGCCGCGATTTCCTTCCACACAAGATGGACCCGCTCCGGTGTGGCGGCATTCACGCGCAGCATTAAATCGAACTCACCACTGAGTACTTCACATTGCACGACTTCGGGAATGGAGTGCAGCGCAGCCAATACGGCTTCGCCACGCATGCGGTCGTAGCGGTAGACGAAGATCACCGCACTGATAAGCGACGCAGGCCGCCGCGACTCACCGAGAAGTACCGTATAGCCCTGGATCGCACCGTCGCGCTCAAGACGCTCGATGCGCTGGCGCACCGCATTGCGCGACAAGTTGATCTTGGCACCCAGTTCGATATGGGCTATTCGCGCATTGGCGGTCAGTTCGGCCAGTATGCGTTCATCCAACGGATCCAGAATGCGCTTCATACAAGCCTCTGCTGCGCCAGACAAAGGGCCTGGCACAGACCGTCCAGATCGCCCTTGGACAGGTACGGTGGTTGCGCGCTCACCTCGACAGTGCTCGGAACGCTTGCTTGCCATACGCCCAGCTCGGCCAACAGCGCCGCCGACTTGGCCGGCGCAATTTGCCCGAAGGTGACCATCGGCGCGCCCAGGCTGCGTCGATGAAGCCTGCCCGCCAGTACCCCGACAGCGGTGTGAGGATCGATGGCCGAGCCCGTCTCGCGGAACAGTTCGACGACCTCATCGCGCACCTGGGATTCGTCTACCGCATAGGAATCGAAGAGTACGCGAGCACGCAGCCATTGCTGGTTGCCGATGCTCATTTCTCCGTAACCTTCAAAATGCTCCATCAGCGCTTTTGTCGAGCCGCCATCGTGCTCGTAAATCTCCCAGATAAACCGCTCCAGGTTGGAAAACAACGAGAAGTCCATCGCCGGCGATACTGTTCGATCAGTCATCCGGGTGGAGTAGCGATTGCAATGAAAAAACTGGTGCAGGGCATCATTGCTGTTGGTCGAAATGATCACCTGATTGATGGGTAATCCCATTTTCTGCGCAATGTAGCCGGCGTAGATCTCGGCCGAGCTGGCCGCTGGAACGCTAAAGCCAACGGGACGCGAGCCACCGCCCAGTTGCAAGGCCGCGTGGAAGTAAAAAACGATCTGGGCCAGGACGCCGATCCAATTGGTCGAGTTGAAACAGATCGGCATCACTGCGTCCAACGGCCACTCACGCAAGAGTCGGGAGACCAGCATCTGGCAATCATCGAAATTACCGTCAACCGCAAACAGCTGGACTCGCTGCGGGTCGGCTGCCTGCAAGGCACTGAGTTGCTCAGGCGCAAGACCGTCGCGCGGATACAGTATCGCCATGCGGGCGGACGGGCAGTCAGTAAAGGCTTCAAGCGCAGCAAGGCCCGTATCACCGTTAGTTGCACCCACCACCAACGCTTCTTTACCGACCTCCTTAAGAAAATGCTCGACCAGACGCGACTGCAATTGCGCGGCGAAATCCTTGGAAGAACGGGTCGGGCCATGAAACAGCTGGAGTATCCACTCGTTATGCCCTATCTGTTCAAGCGGCGTAATGGCGCGGTGCTTGAATTGTCGATAGCTGTCACTGAGCAAGTCACGCAGGGTACTTTCGTCTATGGAAGAGCCAACAAAAGGCGAAATCACTCGCCAAACCAACTCATCGAACGGCAGCCACGACCAGCTGGCAATCTGTTTCTCAGTGAATACCGGCAAACTGGCTGGGACATAGAGACCACCATTTTCGGCGAGCCCCGACAGAACCACACTGCGAAAATCCGCCCGCATCTCACCGCCGCGTGTGCTTACATAATCCATGACCACTCCCAATCGGTATTACAAAAGGCGATGGGCTTGAGCCACCAGCCAGGTAGAAAAATTTGCGGCATCAGGCGATAGCGCTTCGCTCTGTTCGTGCACCAGATAAAAAGATTCGCTGGCCTCGATTCGGTGACTGAATGGCGCAACCAATTGCCCACGCTTGAGCAAATCCTCAACCACCGAAGACCGTGCCAGCGCAACGCCCTGCCCCAATTCAGCCATGCGGATCGTGGAAATCAGCGTGTCGAACTGAAGGCCACGGGAATAATCGACGTCGTCTGCACCCACTCGCTTTAACCAGTAACCCCAACCTTCTTCGTAACCCAACACGTGAAGCAGGGAATGGTTCATCAAGTCGCGTGGCTCATGTATGGGTGAGCTGGCCATGAGCTGTGGGGAGCAAACAGGCTGAAGGATGTCCCAGGTCAATCGCTGAGCGTGCAAGCCCGACCACTCACCGCATCCCCAGCGAATCTCCAGGTCATCCTCGCCATCCGGCTCTTTCACCCAGATATTGCTGATATATCGAATATCAATCTGGGGATACTCCCGACAAAAATCTGCGAGCCGGGGGGCCAACCAATAGTGAAGAAAGGAAAGGCTGCCACGCACCTTCAAATGTCTTCGATTGTGCTGGCCGAAAATCTCGTTGGTGCCGACGGCAAGGCGACTGATCGCGTCTTGGACAACAGGCAGGTACGACTGCCCTTCCTCGGTCAAGCCAAGCCCTCGGGGTAAGCGCTTGAACAGCGCCACCCCGAGGTGACTTTCCAACTGACGGATCTGCTGACTCACAGCCCCTTGAGTCAAATGGAGTTCTTGCGCGGCGTGGGTAAAGTTCAGATAACGCGCCGATACTTCGAACGCCCTCAACCAGTTCAAGGGGGGTAGTGACTTTTGACTCATCGGCGCAACCTCATCAGGGCCTTATCTATGCACAATCATTGCCTGAGAAATTCACGCGGTGCCAGAGGAATGAACAGCTGCGGCCAAAGCCAACCGCTCTGCCCTCTTGTTTCGAGTGATCCAGTAAACGAAATAACACCACGCGATAAAGGGCAGGCCGAAGTAAAGCGCCACTCGCTGCTCAGGATCAAAAGCGATACCCACACAGGCCAGCAGACAACACAACAGTGCACCGATAGGCACCCATGGATAGCCGCGTACACGGAAATGCAGGTCTTCAACTCGTCCGCCATTAGCGACGTATTGGCGACGGAACGCGATCTGGCTTGCAGCAATGCTCATCCACACGACGACGACCGCCAGACCGGAAATGGACACCAGGGCCAAGTAAACCGTGTCAGGGGCAAGCACACTGCTGAGCAGAGAAGCCACTGCACCCGCCATGCTAAGCACGATGGCGTTCACCGGTGTGCCCCGACTGGAAAGCCTGGCGTAGCGCTTGGGCATATGTCCTTGATCGCTCAATGTCCACAGCATGCGCGAGGCTGCATACAGCCCCGAGTTAGCGGCGGAAATCAGTGCCGTGAGAATGACGAAGTTCATGATGTCGGCAGAGTAAGGAATGCCAATCAGCTCAAACACCATGACGAATGGACTTTCTACGAGCCCCGCTTGCTCCCGTGGCAGTAACGTCGCAAGGACGAAAATTGTTCCCACGAAGAACAACGCCAAACGTACCACTGTCGTGCGGATTGCCTTGGGCACGCTGGTTTGTGGATCTTGCGCTTCACCTGCCGCAATTCCGATCAGCTCGGTTCCGGAAAATGCGAAGGAGACCGCCAGGAGGGTCATTGCAATGGGCAGGAACCCGGTGGGGAACAGCCCTTCACGTGTGAAGTTGGAAAGTCCCGCCCCCTGCAAACTTTGTACTTGCAAAAGTCCGAAAATTGCCGCTCCGCCGATTGCAATGAAGGTGATAACGGTCAGAACCTTAATCAGCGAAAGCCAAAACTCAGTCTCCGCAAACAACCGGACAGAGACGACATTGCTGAAGAAGACTGCAAGGGCAAACAGCGCACTCCAGATCCAGACCGGTGTGTCAGGAAACCACCGAACCATCAGTATGCCCGCCGCGGTAAATTCCGAACCGATCGCTACTGCCCATGTGAGCCAGTAAAGCCAGGCCACTGTATAGCCTGTGCCTGGGCCCAGGTATCGCGTTGCGTAGCTACTGAACGATCCGGTTTCCGGCATCTGCACAGCCAACTCACCGAGACAGACCATGACCAGATACACCATCACCGCACCGATGATGTAAGCGATCACCGCACCAAGCGGCCCTGCCTGATTAACCGTGTAACCGGAGGTCAGGAATAATCCCGTACCGATAACACCGCCCAGTGCCAACATCACGATGTGGCGTGTTTGCATCTCCTTTTTGAAACGCGAGTTTGGATCAGGCTGATTATCTTCGATATGCGTGGACATAGTTTTATTCTCATGAAATGTTCGGACAAACACCTTGTAACCGGCTGTTGGGCAGTACAATTTTGTCGTCGCTGGATTTTATTATTTTCATTCTTCATGAAGGGCTTAAGATGAATATCGAAAGTCCTGCCCGTATTCAGGCTTCTACTTCAATGAAACGTTGGGCACTGTCAGCGTGAAAGTTTGCATCACCTTGTTTACTTCGCACTAAAGCGAAGGCTTGTTTCAGATCAGCCAATAAATCTGCCGAATCTTCAATACCTACGGACACTCGAACCAAACCTTCGGAAATGCCAAGTGCCTGACGCTCTTCCAGGGTATTTTCCACGTGACTGGTCGTCCGTGCCGGCCCATAAATGGTCTCGACAGCGCCCAGATTACCCGCCCGATGCGCATATCTGAGCAGCGGCAGCAAACGAGTCACGGTGTCCATGCCTCCTTTGAGCACGAAGCTGACGATGGCGCCGAACCCGTTCATTTGCGAACGAGCGATGTCATGACCTGGATGTTGAGGCAACCCCGGATAATTCACCGACTCGACCAGCGGTTCGGTGCAGAGGTACTCGGCCAAAAGTTGTGCGCTCGCCTGTTGCTGGCGAAGACGCAGGGCCAGAGTCTTGATGCCCCGGATAATCAGATACGCCGAAAAAGGATCCAGCGAGGCACCATTGATTTCGCGGTAATGGCGAACTTGAGACATCAAATGCTCAGCGCCGCACACCACGCCACCGAGTACATCACCATGACCGGACAGGAATTTGGTCGCGCTGTGCACAACCACATCAACACCTAGAGCGAGCGGATTCTGATTCAGAGGCGTCGCGAATGTATTGTCCGCAACCACCAAAGCGCCCACTCGCTTCGCCGCGGCCACAAGGCGCCGAATATCAACGATTTTCAGCGTTGGGTTCGTGGGTGTTTCCAGGTACAGGACGTTGCAGCCTTTCGCGATCTCCTGCTCAAGCACCCCAGTATCGAGCGTATCGCAAAGGGTTACGTCCACGCCCATGCGTGGAAGAAACTCCTCAAAAATCTTGTTCGTGCCACCGTAGCTGTCACGTGTAGATATCACGCGCTGCCCATAGGACAGGAAGGTGTGCAGCACCCCGCTGATTGCGGCCATTCCGGTACTGAAAGCGACAGCGGACTCTGCGTTTTCGAGCTCACAGAGTTTATCTTCCAAGACGGAGACAGTGGGATTGCCCATCCGGCTGTAAATGAAGCCGGGCTCCTTTCCCAATGCCACGTCATACCACTGGTCGATATCGTCATAGCCATAGGCGGCACTGACCACGATGGGGGTCTGGGTCGCATTGTAGGGATGTCGAACTTGCTCTCCTCCCCATACAGCTCGAGTCCCCATTCCAACCTCTGAAGCCTGGACGGCGCGTTTCTCGTTTTCCATTAAATTGTCTCGCATCAAGGGAAACACAACCGTGTTCCAAGTGGGCTTGGGAGGACTATAAGGAAGACTCAAGCTTGTGAAAAATCATGATATCCGGGAGTAAGGGGTGCTTTTTTTAATGGCTGGATGGGAGTTAGAGCGCTTATTTAAGGCAAGCATTTCTACAGTGTTTGTCCAGACCGTCGAATTGCTGGCCAGTGCCCACCGGGTACGGATCCACGGTATGCGCCAATTCAATTCACTCGCGCTCTTCATGTCCTACGGCCTGGGTATGTTGCGCCCGGATGTGGCGGCGCTCGATTCCAGTCGCCAGGGTGTGGCGGATGCCCTTGCACAACTGGATGTGGGCGATGTGCTGGTGGTGTCCAGCTGCTTCCCCTACACCCCCAGCGTACTCGCCACTGCCGAAGTGGCTGCCCGCCACGGGATCAGGGTCATTGCGCTGACCGACTCATCCAGCTCGCCGCTGGCCAAGGTTGCATTGCACAGCTTCTATGTACCCAACCACAGTCTGTTCTTCAGCAACAGCATGTGCGCCTTCATGTTGCTGGCGCAGGCGTTGTTGAGTGCCGTTGCCAGCAAGCTGGGCGAGGCGTCCGTTTCAGCGTTGAAACATCGTGAAAGCCTGATCGACGAACTCAACGCTTCGCTGTAAGGCCGGGTCTGGAGGCCCGAGTACGATATGGACCGCTGCGGCCGACTCAACTACTCCACGGCGGTGCTGGAACAAACCTTGATTCGATCCATTGTTTGAAGGCGACAACCACGGCCGTGGGGAATTTGGCCGAAGGCCTGACAAGATAGACCCCACCGGCAGTGTCCAATTGCCAGTCAGGAAGGACATGCAACAACCTTCCGGCCGCGATATCACGACTCATCAACCAGTCACCGGCCCCTAGAATTCCCGCATCAGCACGCGCGGCCTCCAGCAATGATTCACTGTCATTGGCTGTCAGGTTTCCTTTAGGTGTAATCGTCTGAAGTTCGTTGCCGCGATGCAGTCGCCACTGCGGAAAAGACGCAAGGCCACTGAAACGCAGGCAATTGTGCTTGATCAGGTCCTGTGGCGTTTCGGGCAATCCGTGCTTTCGGATGTAAGCCGGCGAAGCGCACAGAATCCGGCGATGGTCGCTCAGCTTTTTGGCGATCAACCGGTTGTCTTCCAACTCGCCGATCCGTATGGCAGCGTCAAAACCCTCATCAATGATGTCCACCAGGCGCTCACTGTAGTCTGCGAGGATGGAGACATGAGGGTAAAGCTCGAGGAAATCCGGCAGCATCGGACCTAGCCAACGCCGTCCCATCGCTGCCGGTAATGCAAGGCGCAAAGTACCTCGAACTTCGCTGGCGCCCTTCGCCGCTTGCTGCTGCGCTTCATTCATCAGCTCGATGGCTGAGCGAAGACGCTGCTCGAGCTGGGCACCGGCTTCAGTGATTCGCACCTGCCGGGTTGAACGCTCCACGAGCCGAACGCCGAGGCGCTTTTCCATGGCGGCGAGTCGTTTCGAGATGACAGTCGGGTGTCGCTGCAATAGCCGGCCCGCCCCGACAAACGAGCCTTGCGAGGCAACGGCCAGAAACGCAGCGATCTCGTCACTGGACTGACTGGTCAGAACATCAAGATTCATGGTTTTAGAATGATCGCTCCCGATGAACGCCCCGACTCCAGGTCGGCATGTGCCCGTGCTGCGTCAGCCAGCGAGTAGCTTGCCCAGATTCGGGGTTTGATAATTCCCGCACCTATGGCGGCCAACACATCCTGTGCGCGCTCCTGGTACTCAGAGGCACTCGCCGTGTGGGCAGCCAACGAAGGACGCGTCAGGAACAGCGAGCCTTTGGCGTTGAGCGTAGACAGCTCCACGGCTGAAGGCGCTCCGGAGGACGCGCCAAACGACACCATCAGGCCCCGTGGTCGCAGACTGTCCAGAGAGGCCTGGAAGGAAGCGCGCCCTATGGGGTCATAGACAACGTCGACCTTTCTACCCTCGGTGAAACGAGCGACCTGCGATGCCAGGTTGGCAGCGTCAAACACCAGGACTTCATTGCAACCCAAGGCGTGAGCTTTTTCGACACTGGCCGGCTTTGAAACGACGCCGATTACAGTCGCCCCCAAGTGCTTGGCCCACGGCACCATAATTTCCCCCAGCCCACCCGCTACACCGTAGAGAAGAATGGTTGTGCCCTGCCCCACAGGATAGGTCGCCTTCAACAAGTACTGCGCAGTAATGCCCTTGAACATGACGGCTGCTGCATCTTCAAAAGACAGGGAATCCGGAATCTTGACCAGCCGCTCAGCCGGATAAAGCCGGGCCGAAGCATACGAGCCAATAGGACCGGTGGCATAAGCGACGCGATCGCCAACCTGCACGTTGCTGACACCCGCACCCACACCGGCGACACGCCCGGCGCCCTCCAACCCAAGTCCGGATGGCAACGCAACGGGCACCGCGCCCTTGCGTTGAGTCACGTCGAGGAAGTTGACCCCAATGGCTGCCTGCTCAAGCCAGACTTCGCCGGGTCCTGGCGATTGTTCGCTCAGTGTCTCCAGGTTCAGTACTTCAGGATTGCCAAACTGGTTGAATCGAATCGCAGAGACCATGGTTATTTCCCCTTCAATCGGAAGCTGCCTTCACACAAGTGCCACCAGTGTGAGTACTGCCCTCCTGACGAACAAGGTGGGTTGATTGCAGATCATTAATGCACAGATTGCAGCAATAACATCCCAGATACCACGCGTACTGCAGGGTGTCCGCGTTCATCAGACCGCTACACATTTTTGCACCCGTCCCTCACAGAAAATCACCTCTGCTATCTGCAATGCTCAAATCGCCCTTTCTTGCAGACTGCACGCCCCAGCGGATGAATACGGATCGCAAGTCCTTGTTTACCGGCGTTTTGACTGGCCGATGCCCTTGGCACAGGAAATGCGATAGCTACCGGGACGCCTCAATGCCGCACCCCGTTGAGGCTCAATTCCACACTACCTGAGGCAGCCAACATGAACGCGATTGACCTTCTGAAAGCCGATCATCAAACAGTGAAAACCATTCTTGCTCAATTGAGCGAGTCGACGGATAAAGCGATCAAGAAACGCACTGACCTCCTGGACAAGCTGGAGATGGAGATTTCCATCCATACAAAACTGGAAGAAGAAATCCTCTATCCAGCCTTCAAGGAGGCAGGGACCAAGGAGCAGGACGTCATGTACTTCGAAGCGAAGGAAGAACATCGCACCGTCGACTCGCTGGTATTGCCGGATCTGAAACACACTGATCCGGGCGCACCGGAATTTGCCGGGCGGGTGAAGGTCGTCAAAGAGCTGCTGGAGCACCACATTGAAGAGGAGGAAACCGAAATGTTTCCTCAGGCGAAAAAACTGTTGGGAAAATCCAGGCTTGACGACCTCGGCGAGAAAATGGAAGCGATGAAAGCCAGTTGCAAAAAGGAATGGGCTGCAACCCATATGGCAGCTTGACGCCTGCCCGGTCGCAAAGTCAGGTCTACAGCCTGATGCTGTTCACTTAAGGATGAACACTGAATCTATGGCGAGGGAGCTTGTCGGATCGCCGCACCGTCCCGCTGGATCGCGCAGCAGTCCCATTTTTAGGGCCGCTTCGCGCCCCAGAGGGAGCAAGCTCCCTCGCCACAGGTTGCTTATTGTTTGCATAGGTATAGGGGGTATGCCTATCATGCGCAAAGCATAGGTAGGGGGGGTATCCATCCAATGGGCCATATCGCAGCAAACAAAGACGATCTTCTCAAGCGCGTAAAACGTATCGCCGGACAAATCCAGGCCGTTGAACGCGCATTGGAGTCGGATCTCGATTGCGCCAAGACACTGCACCTTGTGGCCGCCACTCGCGGCGCCATCAACGGCTTGATGGAAGAAATCATCGAGGACCACGCGCGCGAGCATGTCGCGAACCCTGCGCTGAGCGAAGCAGAACGCAACAAGGGCGTCGAAGAGCTGCTTGAAGCCATTCGCCGTTACTCGAAGTGAACGCATCCAGGTACACGTCATGAGCAACCCCCACATCAACTACAGGCACGACCACGTGTTCCTTGGCCCGGCGCACGACGACAATGCCAAGCGTACGCTTTGGGTCGTGGCATTGACCGTTGTGATGATGATTGGCGAAATCACCGCCGGGTACATCACGGGCTCGATGGCGCTACTGGCCGATGGTTTTCACATGGCAACCCATGCCGGCGCGTTGGGCATCGCGGCGGCCGCTTACGGATACGCAAAACGCCATGCCTACAGCCAGCGCTACAGTTTCGGTACCGGAAAGGTTGGAGACCTGGGCGGGTTCGCCTCGGCGCTGATCCTCGGCATGGTCGCCCTGGGCATTGGCGTTGAGTCTGTCATGCGCCTCTTGCAGCCCACGGAGGTTCAGTTCGGCACCGCAACGCTCATCGCGATTGCCGGTCTGATCGTCAACGTCGTCAGTGCCCTGCTGCTGGGCTACGATCACAGTCACGGGCACAGTCATGGGCACAGTCATGGGCACGATCATGAGGATCACGGCCATGCTCATCCCCATGCCCATCACAGCAACGACAACAACCTGAAATCAGCCTACGTCCACGTCATCGCAGACGCGCTGACTTCGGTTCTGGCCATTGTTGCGCTGCTCGCCGGCCGGTATCTGGGCTGGGTATGGCTGGACCCGGTCATGGGCATCGTCGGCGCCATCGTTATCGCGCGTTGGGCCTGGACCTTGATGGGGACAACCGCAGGTGTGCTGCTCGATCAGACCGATGCGCACGTTGCCGAGGAAATCCGCGAACTCGTGGAGAAACCGGGGGATGCCACCATCACGGACTTGCACGTCTGGCGAGTCGGACCGCAAGCCCATGCGGCCATCGTCAGCGTCCTTGGCGAAGCCACCGCAAGCGCCGACAGCATTCGTGAACGTCTCAAGCCGGTGCACGAAGTCAGCCACCTGACGGTCGAGTTTCGACCGGTCTGATCCAGCACTTCCCCACTCTTGTCCCCAAAGGAACCCCTAATGCCACCAGGGAAACGTGAACTGGCGCGGATCGAACGCCGGTTGATCACCACGCTCACCGAAGCGTGCGAAACAGCCAAAGGTGAAAATCAAAGGCTTTACCTGGCTCACCCACACCGCTGACCTGAGTGCGTTGGCTGAAACCCTGAAGGTCACCTGGGTGTTCGAAACCCTGGCTGACAGGCAGCTCGCCCAGGTTGACGCGAAGGCGCGCATCCTTGAGTTGACGGCGATCGCGTTGAATGAGGCCAACATCGACCTGACCCCTTCAGACCACAATGTCCGCTTCGACTCTGAGCAAGAGTGCCAACGCACTCACGCTGGTGACTGGAAAAGTCGCCTGGCTCAATCACGGATGGCCAAAGGTGACTGACAATGGCTAAGGAAATCGAAAACCCCTGCATTGCAGTTTGCCAACTCAGTGGTGATCTGTGTGTCAGTTGCGGGCGAAGCAAGGAAGACATCAGAAAGTGGAAACGCATGAAGCGGCCTGAAAAAATGGCTGCTGTGCAACGGGCGAATGTGCGCTTGAAAGGGCTCAGGAAAGCACGGTTAGCCAGCATCCAGGGTTAAAAAAGGACTTATCGCAGAATGTGGCCAAATCTTGCTCCGACCCTTCTGGCGTGCGCCCTCCAACTGCTGGCAGCGGGCGCCAACGCCGCACAGCAGACGCATGAAACGCTGACGATCATGGTAGAAGATGCCGCTGCACCCTGGTCAAACAGCGACGGTACAGGGTACGCCAACGACGTGGTCCTCGCCGCCTTCAAAGAGATGGCCGTGGAAGCCAGGTTAAAAGTAGTGCCCTATTCACGCTGTAAGTACATGGTACTCAGCGGGCAGGTCGCCGCGTGCTTCAACATGAGCTGGCAACCTGAATTCCAGGGCAAGATCAAACTGGCGGCGCGACCGATATTCAACGTCAGTAACGATGTTTTTGAATCCATCAAGACCCCCTTGCCGAAGCCCCCGGACGGTCAATGTATTTTGCCGCCGGGCACCGTCGTCGGCATCACCAGAGATTACGAATACTCAGCCCAGGTCATGGCACTCCGGACCTCAGGGGTCGTGTTCGAGAATTCCCTCTCAGACTTGACGAGCCTCCAGAAACTCGCTGCTCGACGCTTTCAGGCAGCCGTGATCATGAGCAATGACCTCGAGGTCAGAAATCGAAAGGCTCAGCAATCCGGGACAGAAGATACCGTGCGCTTCGCCTTCAATTGTGGCCTGGTGAACTCGACGATAGGTTTTAGCCTGTCCCATCCAGACGGATTGCGCGCACTGGAAATGTATGACGAGGGCTATCGACGCATCGAGGCCAATGGTGTGCTAAAGAGGCTTCACCAGCGCTGGTTTCCTGAGTAGTGAATCGCCCCGTGTTTCATGGACACCTCCATGCCTTGAAATGAGGTTCTTCACGCATACCCGGGAAACTGTAGGAGCCAGCTTGCTGGCGATGGACTCCAGTGCGCCGCGTTTATCCAGTTCAAACGCGTTATCGTTAACGACCATCGCTGGCAAGCCAGCTCCTACAAAGGACTGCGTTTACCCGGTTCAAACGCGTTATCGTTAACGACCATCGCTGGCAAGCCAGCTCCTACAAAGGACCGCGTTTACCCGGTTCAAACGCGTTATCGTTAACGACCATCGCTGGCAAGCCAGCTCCTACAAAGGACCGCGTTTATCCAGTTCAAACGCGTTATCGTTAACGACCATCGCAGGCTTCGCCAGCGCCTACAAATGACCTCCAGGCCTGGGCACTACAAACCTTCATTGAAACGAAACGAAGCGCCATAAGCCGACGCCGGCAAATGGTTCGAACCGTCACCCCGTAACCGCGAGCGGAAGGTACCGCTTTGCGGTTGGGTGCGGTAGAGCCCGCGTTTCTGCAATTCAGGGATCACCAGTTCTACGAAATCCTCAAGACTGCCCGGGCTGATCAGCGGGTTAATCATGTAACCGCTGGTACCGGATATTCTTGCGTGTTCCTCAATGCGCTCGGCCACCTGTTGAGGGGTACCCACGAGAATAAGATCACTGCCTCGGGTTACGCTGGCAAAACGCTGTTTGACGTCCCCTGCCGTCAACGGTTTGCCACTGCCATCTGGATGCATCACATAGGAGGTCATGCCTTCGGTGTAGGTGGAAAGCGCCTCGCTGTCGGCATAGCGGCCGATATCAATGCCGGTGTCGCCGGCGTAACTGACCAGTTGCGCCTGCAAGTGATAGTTGCTTTGCAGTTCGTCGTATTTACTCTGAGCCTCAATCTCGGTTTTCGCGGTGACGATACGCAGCACTGTCAGGGACTTCACATCATCACGCTGACGGCCACGCGCTTGAGCCCTGGCCCAGATTTCCTCCAGCCCCAGACGAATTTCCTGCGGGTTGGACTTGGCAATGAAGATCAATTCGGCGTGCTTGGCGGCGAACTCACGACCGCGCCCCGACCAGCCCGCCTGAATCAACAAAGGCGTCCGTTGCGGCGACGGGGACGTCAAATGCGGCCCGGCCACCCGGTAATGCTCACCCACATGGTTGATCGGCCGCACGCGCTCGCCCCGAGCGTAGAGTTGGCGCGCCTTGTCCGCGACCACGGCGTCGTCGGCCCAACTGCCTTCCCAGAGTTTGTAGACCACATCAAGAAACTCTTCGGCACGTTCATAGCGGTCATCGTGCTTGATCATCTGCTCCAGGCCAAAGTTACGGGCGGCGCTGGACAGGTAGGAGGTGACGATGTTCCAGCCGACCCGGCCGTTGGTGAGGTGATCCAGCGTGCTGAAGCGTCGGGCATGGGTAAAGGGATGTTCGTAGCTGGTGGTCACGGTAACGCCAAAGGCCAGGTTTTCCGTAGCGGCGGCCAATGCCGGAATGATCATCAGCGGATCGTTTGCCGGGGCTTCCACGGCCCACTTCATCGCCGCATCGGCGTTGCCACCGAATACATCGTAGAAGCCCAGCACATCACCAAAAAACAGCATGTCGAGGTGAGCCTGATCGGCAATGCGTGCCAGGTTCGACCAATAGCCCAGAGAATTGATCGCCAGTCGTTCGTCAGCGGGATGGGTCCAAAGGCTTGGCGCGCCGCCACAGCCCACACTGGCTTGCTCATAGAGCGCAAACAAAAGAGGTTTTGGATCGGACATCGTGGTTCCTGTAGATAAAGTCATTAAACGGAGCGGATCACCGCAGATTCTTGAAACCCTTGCCGTAGTGGCGCTCAAGGCGGTGCTGTATCAATTCCAGCCCGATGGACAGCAACCAATAGATGACCGCTGCGGTGGTGAGCATTTCGATGTAGCGATAAGAAGACCGCCCATAGGACTGCGCCAGAAACATGACCTCCCACACGCCCATCACCGAAATCAGCGATGAGTCCTTGAGCATTGAAATGAACTGGCTGGTTGTCGGCGGAATGATCGTGCGCATGGCTTGCGGCAAGATGATGTGCACAAAGGTCGCCCTCGGCCCAAGCCCCAGCGCCTTCGCCGCTTCGCGCTGCCCGGGTGCAACAGCCAGGATGCCGGCGCGAAAGATCTCGCTCAGATAGGCACCATAGTTAAGCGAAAGCGCAATGATCCCCGCGCTGATTGCACCGGGTACAACGCCCAACTGCGGCAAGCCCAGATAGATCAGCAGGATCTGGATCAGCAGCGGTGTACCGCGAAAAAAAGACGCATAGAAACTGGCAATACCGAATGCCACTGCGCTGCGTGACAGTCGCGCCAGCGCCGTCACAAAGCCAAGGAGCAATGAAAGCCAGATCGAACAGAAACATAGGAACAACGTCAGCGCGGCGCCTTGCAGGAAACCGTTCGGCCCAAGGTGCAGGCCGACCAGATTGGGCCATTTCTCCAGGATGATCGAAAACTTCAAATCGAAGCTCATGAAGAACAGGACGCACATTCCAGACAACGCCGCCCACGTCAAATACAGGCGAGTGCGAAATCCAAACAATTGGCTAAAGCGGCGCGTCTCGATTTCGGGGGCGGCAGTTGCCTTGGCCGGGTGTGGGTTGAGGGCTGTCATTGGCTGATGTCGGCACCGATCCACTTCTGCGAAATCTTGCTCAGCGTACCGTCAGTCTTGAGTTGAGTAATGACCTCGGTGACTTTGGCATTCCATTGCGGGTCGCCCTTTTCAATGGCCACGACGTTCGGTTCGGCATACAGCGTATCGCCGGCTATCTTGAAGCGCGGATCCTGGGCAATCCGCTCGCGAGCGGTGATGAGGTTGGTGACCATGGCATCCAGGCGAACGCCTGTGCCCAGCGCCAAGTCTTGGAAGGCCACCGTTTCATTGTCATAAGGGGCCACCTGGACATTGTTGAATGGATAGTTCAACGGTTTGTCCTCGGCGCCCTCGATCACCAGATCCTTGTTCAAGTAGGCTTCGTAAGTCGACGCGCTGATCACACCGACTTTTTTGCCGGACAAGTCTTTGCCCGCCGTGATGTCTTTGTCCTTGGCGTTCACCACGATGACGGCCGGCGACTGGTAATACTCGACCGGAAAATCAAACACCTCGGCGCGAGCCTTGCTCGGCGTCATCGAGCAGACGCAGATGTCATAGCGCCCACTCCAGCGGCCAGCGGCAATCACATCCCAGGACGGTGTTTCCAACTTGAGTTTGACCCCGAGGCGTTGCGCAACAGCCTTGGCAACATCCACGTCAAACCCGTCGAGTTGGTTCTGTTCATTGAGAAACGAGAACGGCGGATAACTTTCCATCAAGACGCCGGTCAGCTCCCCTTTTTGTGTCACGCGATCCAGGGTCGCACCCGCGAAAGCCGTTGAACAGGTAGCGAGCAACGCCAAGCCAAAGGGTAGAAGCGCCATAGTTTTCAAAGACAAATGCTCCAATCAATTCAAAAAACCTGAATAGATTAAAACGCACTATAAAAATCATTTGTACTTTCTTTATGGAATATAAGGCTCGCTTCAGGCTATATCGAATCAATGGCCGGAACGCTCACGGGACAGGCCTCTATTATGTTATACAGTAACTAAACATGCTCTGTCGGTGGCCACTGGCAGAGCTCTCCACCCTCCCTGCCTGCGACTTTCGATGACAAACTTCAATCAGATTCCGCCCACCACGAGCGTAAGCCAACGCCTGCTGTCCATTGATGCCCTCAGGGGATTGGTGATCCTATTGATGCTGCTGGATCACGTGCGCGAGACGTTCTTTCTACACCGCCAGGTAGCCGATCCGATGGCCATCGACACCACCGAACCGGCGCTGTTTTTCAGCCGAACCCTCGCCCATTTGTGTGCGCCGGTGTTCGTTCTTCTCACTGGACTGTCCGCTTATCTGTACGGCGAAAAGCACCAGGGCAAGAAAGCCGTGTCGATGTTCCTGTTCAAGCGTGGCCTATTCCTGGTTCTGCTGGAGTTCACCCTGGTGAATTTCGCCTGGACATTCCAGTTGCCGCCCAATGTGATCTACCTGCAGGTGATCTGGGCGATTGGCGTCAGCATGGCGGCCCTCGCTGCACTGGTCTGGCTACCTCGGCCGCTCCTGTGTGTGCTGGGCCTGGTCATCGTCGCCGGGCACAACCTGCTCGATTCTCTGCACTTCCCGGTCGGATCAGCGATGCACCTGCCCTGGGCAATCTTGCATGATCGCGGCTGGATCGAACTCTCCGACAGCTTGCGCCTGCGCACTTCCTATCCCCTGCTGCCGTGGATAGGTGTCATCGCCCTGGGTTACTGCATCGGCCCATGGTTCGCACGCCCAGCCTCGGCCACCGTGCGTCAGCGCCATCTGTTGCTGGCCGGGGCCAGCACATTGACCGGTTTCATCGCACTGCGCCTGGTTAACGGTTATGGCGAGGCACATTGGGTGCACTATGCAAGCGCCACACAAACCCTCATGAGTGTCTTCAACATCACAAAGTACCCGCCTTCCCTGCTGTTCCTCTCGTTGACGCTAGGGATGGGCCTGTTGCTGCTACGTGGCTTTGAGCGGGCTCGGCAACGCAAGTGGATCAGCACTCTGGCGGTATTTGGCGCGGCGCCGATGTTCTTCTACCTGCTCCATCTTTACGTGCTGAAAATCCTGTATCTGACCCATGTGGCGTTGTTCGGTTTGAATCAGGGCAACTACTTCGGTTTCACCAGCATTTGGGCGGTGTGGCTGACGGCAGCGCTCTTGGCTTTAACGCTGTATCCAGCTGTGCGCTGGTTTGCCGCATTGAAGGCTCGTCGTCGTGATATTGGCTGGCTCAAATACTTCTGATCGGTACACAGGTTTTTCACGGGCGCCTTGCAATAGCGCGTAGACAGTGACTCGCTGTCAGGCGGCCCGCTCCAGTGCATCCAGCAAGCCGGCGTACTCCAGCGAGAGCCTGTGGCGCGGGGCCAGATGCACGATGGGGACAGACACTTCGTGAGACTCGCGCATCTTGACGGAACTGCTCAGGTAAACCGGCAGCACTGGCAAGCCTTCGGCCAGCAGCTCATTGACGAGATTCTGATGAAACCCGGTGTGCCCGGTGAACTGATTCACCACCACCCCTTCCACTTCAAGCGACTCATTGTGATCGAGTCGCAGTTCTTCCACTTGAGCGATGACCCGGTACATCGCCTGGCGAGAAAAGCTGTCGCAATCGAATGGAATCAGCAACCTGTCCGCGGCCACTAAAGCGCTGAAGGTGTAGAAGTTCAGCGAAGGCGGCGTATCGATATAGATGCGCTCATAGTCCTCGGACAGTTCAACCAGCAATTTGCGCAGCTTGTTGATCTTGAACTTGCTCTCGAGTCTTGACTGCAGGTCTGCCAAATCCGGACTCGCCGTCACCAGATGGAGGTTGTCGTAATGGGTCTTGGTGATGGACACCCGATTGCGCCTGCCTTCGAAGCCGCCGGACAACGTCTGCTTGAAGAAATCGGCTATGCCGGCAGGAACACGCTCGTTGCTCAGCCCGGTGAGGTAGTGAGTCGAGTTTGCCTGGGGATCGAGATCAACCAGCAGCGTTCGGTACCCTTCTGCCGCACTCACAGCCGCAAGATTGCAGGCGATGCTGGATTTTCCAACGCCGCCTTTTTGATTGAATACGACACGACGCATGTGGCTTGCTCATCCATGAAAAGGCCAAAGGCCATCTGTAGTAAATGTAAGCGGTCATGTCAATTCTATGACTGCAATATTACAGTTTCACGACAGCGATTGCCTGAAGGCGCGGACTAGAGCATTGCGCTCGGCGAATCCGAGTGTCTACACGTTTACGAATCCCGGTGGGAACGGACGGGTGATGGGTGCATTGTCCGCCCCACGCTTCTCATGGGTCAGCGCGATCGCCAGTCAGTGGCCTGCTCGAACGCATGGGCCGCCCGGTAAATGTCAGCTTCGCCGAAGTACTTGCCAACCAGTTGCAGGCCAATGGGCAGGCCGTCGCGCATGGCACAAGGGATCGACATCGCTGGATGGCCCGACACATCGAAGCCACAGGTGTTGCCTAGCATCTCGAAGGCACGACCCAGGAAATCCGGCAGTGCGGCATCCGCGCTCGGTAGCGGCGTCGACCTGATCGGCAACGTGGGCATCAGCAGCAGGTCAAAATGTTCGAGCAGGCCGTCGTAGGCCAGGCGCAGTTGACGGGCGAGATTCTGTGCTTTTCCATAATAGCGGCCTTGGTACTGGCGACTGAGGTACTCACCAAGGATCATTGTTGTCTTGACGGTGTCCGGAAGGCTGTCTGCCTGCTCTCGCCATCGCGCATGGTGTTCCATCATGTCGGTCAGGTAGAGGCCGCGCCAATTGAAGCCGTGGCTATTGCCTTTCATCATTTGCTGGGTGGCGCCTTCGGCCGCAATTGCCAGCCAGATAACCGCACCCATGGCGTGCATGGGAAGGGATACTTCTTCAACCGATGCCCCGAGTGCACGGAAGGTCCCACAGGCCTCCAGTACCGCCTGATCCACGACGGCTTCTGCGTTGGCCAGGCCGAAGCCTTCCTTGAGAATGCCGATCCGCATGCCAGCGACGCCACGTGACAGCGCCTCGACGTAGCCGCCCACCTTTGTCGGGTACGACTGGCGAGGGTCGAGGCCGTCCGCACCCGCCAGCACCTCCAGCATGAGCGCGTTGTCCCGGACGCCAGCGGTGATCGGCCCCAGGTGGTCGAGTGTCGTTTCGATGGGCATGGCGCCGGTATAGGGTATCAACCCATAGGTGGGTTTCATTCCGTATACACCACAGAAGGAGGCTGGAATGCGAACCGAACCGCCTTGGTCGCTGCCGACGGCCAGGTCAACTTCGCCCGCCGCGACTAGCGCGGCGCAGCCCGACGAAGACCCGCCAGCGGAGTAACCGTGCCGGTGAGGATTGTGCACCGGGCCGCTGGCTGCGGTATGGGAGCCGCCCGAGAAGCACAGCGCTTCGCAGACTGCCTTGCCGGCAATAGTCGCGCCCGCATCCAGGAGACGGATGACGACGGTGGCGTCGACTTCGGGCACATAGCCATCGAGCGTAAAGGAGCCATTGAGCATGGGGAGCCCGGCGACCGCAATGTTATCTTTGATCGCGACGCTTTTGCCCGCTAACGGGCCGCCGCTTCGGCCGCGAATCTGCGATTTGCATTGCCAGGCGCCATAGCGGTTCTCCTGCGCGCTTGGCACATGAAACCCTTGCCGTGGGTAGCGCACTTCTGGAAGAAAATCCGCAAGCGTTTCGAGTTGGTCGTACGCGTCGAAGTTAGCCTGTAGCGCGACTTGGTAATCCTCGATCTGCGAAGGGCTCAAGGTGATGCCGAGGGAGGCGGCGATTTCACCGATTTGTTCATTGCCGGGTCTGAGAATGGCCATGTAGTGTCCTCATGGAAATCCGTGCTGAAAAAGGGTGCGCCGAGCGACACGCAGAAACTGTGCGTCTGTTGGCTGCTTCGTCGCACCGAAAAGTCGTTCGTCAGGCCGGGAGCAGATAGCCGCCGAACAGGTCCACGACCACGTTTGCCGCGTCCGCCTCGTCTCCCCAAAGTTCCCGGGTCGTGAACTGGACGTGGTAGGTGAGTTCGGATGGACTGGAACGGCCATGGCCGACCGTATCGGGGAACGGCCATTCCTGGGATGTGCGGTGCACCACTACACCGCGCTTACCGCGAACATAACCGGGCATGCGGATATGCCCGGAAACGAACTCATTACGTACAAGCACCTGATCGCCCACCTGAAACGGCTGTCCAGGCGGCCTGGGGTCACGCCCCTCGACCAAGGGCTGGGCCAGTGGATAGGCGCCTGCGGCCAGTTCTTCGAGGCGTTGCTGTTGCAGCGCGCCCTTCTCGACAAACAAGGACGCCACGCCGACGATGATCCTGTCGTAGTAGCTGGACGCCAGGTATTGGCGGGGCTCCATGCGTTCTATCGCATGGCGCAGTTCGTCAACATTGAACAGACCGAGTTCAGCTGCGCCCAGGAAGAGCAGGCTGTAACCGAGTTTTTCCCAGTCTTCGTGGAAGACCGGCTTGTAGCTCAGGGAGTTGGCGGTGTGCTGTACCCGGCCGAAACCCTGAAGGCCACCGAGATCATGTATGCCATCCATTTTTCATTCACTCGCTGCAGATGAAGGAAGTAGTAGCTACCGGATCATTCCCGGCCCATACGCTCAAGGCTTGCCGGGATTTCAGGACGGGCGATTCCGATCAGTACGTCCTTGGTGACGAGCAAGGCCAACGCCTCTTCCGACCAGCCTTCCGTACCCGCCGGCCGAAATGGCAGGACCATGTAGCGGGTTTCGGCAGTGGTATCCCAGACCTGGATCTCAACGTCGAGAGGCAGGTCCAGGCCCATCTCACGCAGGACGGTGCGCGATTCCCGTACGACCCGCGCGCGGTACTCGAAGCTCTTGTACCAATCCGGTGGCAGGCCAAGGACAGGCCAGGCAGTGCAGGAGCAGAGCGTGCAAACGATGACGTTTTGCAGTGTCGGTGTGTTTTCCAGGGCGACGATGTATTCACCCTGCACGCCGGTGTAACCGAATTGGTCGCAGGCGGCGGTAGCGTCCCGCAGCAGCAGTTCGCGATAGGCGGGGTCTACCCAGGCCCTTGCCACGACTCGCGCTCCATTGGCCGGATCGAAATCGTTTTCCATGATTTCGGTGAATTTCTCGACATAGCCTGCGGGTAGCAGTTCGCGTTCCTGAAGTGCATTTTTCAGGGCATAGGCGCGAGCGGATGCCGGTGCCGCAGTCTTGTTCAGGGTGTTACTCATGATCGTTCTCCTCTTGGCGAATCACCGAGCAGTTCATGCTCCGCACATCAGCCCTGTACCGGCGTGACAGTTGATGTATTCATAGCGCTGGTCCTCGGCGCGCATGACGCTCACTTCGTGGTAGCCCTTCCACTTCAGATCGGCCTGGAGCGTTTGCACCATGCGCATGAAGGTTCCGAATATCTCGATATGGGTGGGATGGGATTCTGACCAGCGTTCAAGGTGCGCCAGGGAGTGCCAGTGGCTGACCGAAAAACTCTTCTCTTGAAGTTGCCCGCTGGCGTCGATGTGCTGCATGTAACGATTGCTGTAACAACCGACAGGCTGGCCTTCATCTCTCAGGAAATTCATGCCTTCGCGCAGCACGGGCTCCATCTCGCCGAGGTACAGCTCCCGTTCCTCGCCAACTGTTTCGGTCCAGTCCTGACCCGAGCGAATGACCACCAGGTTTTCATGCCCCCTGACAATCACACGGGAAGGCCTTTCTTCTGCCACCAGGTCCCCCGTTGGCGCCATGGCATCGGTCTGTGAAAGCGCGATCCGGTCGCGCATGGCGCCCCAGTAGCCATGTTCCTGAATCTCGTCGCTACGGGTCGCCATGACAACGCCCACACCTTCCATGCCCTCTGGCATGGCATAGAGTGTCTCGAAGCGCTCAACGCCCGGCATCAGGATTTCCCGGAAGTAACCCAAGCCATCGCTGCCACGGGATTCGGCGTTCCACCAGCTGGCAACCTGCATGTTCGCTTCCCAGCGAGCGAAAGCGGCGGGATCGTCCCAATAGGCGATGGCCAGCATGTTGTCGTAGCCGGCAGCATCGACGTAGTGAGACAGGTCATGGTGATGAGGGCCATCGTCCAGGGTAAAGCTGGTCATGATCTGCCGCAGGGCGGCACACGCTGCACTCAACTGGCTCTCACCTTTTGACTGGACACCGAAGTAACCCATTACGAACTGGGTGACTGAAGCATCGGCGCGTCCTACCCAGGCCGGGAATGGAGGGGTGTAACTGTCGTCGATGCGCCGGGTGCGAGTACGGGGGCACATCAGGTGCTTGTCGATTGCTGATTCCATGGGTTCCTCACAGTTTTTGATTGCCATTGACCGCCGATGCGCGGCATGGCCTATGGCTGGCTCTTGTTGTGGGTTAAAGCGAGGTCAGAACACCCGCGCATAGCGAAGATTCATCCGGAAGTCTTCTCGCGGGCCATTTTCAACAGACAGGTCCCGGCCCAGCTGAAGTTGCAACTGGTCCTTGGGGGTAAAGAAACGGGTTGCGGTGAGGCGCAAGTTGGTGGTGCGCATGGCACCATCCAGGTCTGCGCCATCGACCTCGGCTTCTCCTCCCCACGTCTGCCCGAAGCCGACGCCGAATGAAGTTGCCGGGTCCGGCATGTAGCGCCCCATCAGCTGCGCAGCGTAGGAAGTTTTCTGCTTTAGAACATCCGAACCGGGACCGTAGTCGTCGTTGTTCCCATACCAGATCGCATCACCCACCAGATCCATCGCCCACTTGTCGCTGAAGTGCTTGATATAGGCAGTCTGGAAATCGACCTTCCAGCGGTTTTCGCCGAGGTTGATCGGATCATCCTTGTCATAGCTGCCGGTAGGTACGTACAGGTAGGCGTTGAGGCTGAAAGTATCGCGGGCGCTGTTAAGCAAGAACTTGATCGGTGCGGTCAGGATCAGGTCGCCGGTGCCGCTGGAACTTCCCAGTGCGGAAGCGTCGCCGCCGCCGGAGACGTGACCGAAAGGCAAAAGGAACTGTGGGTCGATGGTGACTGAATCGCTCAACTGATAGACGTGCAGCAGGCGCAGGATGCCGATGTCAGAGGTCAGGTTGAAATCTGAACTGGCTTCACGCCCATGGACGCGCAGAGAGTCAGTGGTAGCGTGCTGGTAATAGACCACGCCGATGGTGGCACCCGCGGGGTATTGCTCGTAGTCACCCGGCGCCACCTCCACGGCCAAAGTGGAAAAGGAAACGCCGATAAGCGTCAGCGCTGCCCATACCGATTGTTTAACCTCAGGAAGCAACAGTCTTATTGTTTTCATTATGTCTGCCTTGCTCGGAAAACCCCTCACGGGGAACTTGGGTCTTTGACCTTCCTGGTCGTGCGCCGGGCATGCCTGGCGTACGGGTCGACATCCAACGGCCATTCACACCGCACGGGTTTGTCGCTGACTCAAGGATGAGGCCGCTGCGCATCGCACTTCTTGGCTGAAACGGAACCAAAAATATGCTCAGACGGCCCTTCCGTCTCAGGTAGCTGGCGAGTAGTCGGAGGCTGTTGTAAAAGTTGTCCCAAGGCATTTGCAGGCCGTTGCGTACAGGGAACTTCGCTAACCGTCAAAGAGCCCCGCCTGACAGAAAAAGCGAAGCAAACTATGGATCTATCCTGAAAATAAATTCAAAAAAGCAGGGGTACATTGCAATTGATCAAAGACGCTCGGGAGTACTCCATAGTGACTCCGCAAACCGGTCGAAAGGTTCTGGCGGGCACAGACTGGTCTAGCGAAAGCGTTGACCTCACGACTCAAAGCAACTCTTTCAATGACCGGGTGGACTACTGGCGGGAAATGATCTTGCGGCTGTTCGCCGACGTGGAAATCGGTGCAATCCCGAACCCCGATTTCTTCGGAAAAGTTCGCTCGCAAAAGTGTGAGTTCCTCCGCGTGAGCGATGTCGGAGCCGCGGCACAGGCTGTGAATCGACGGCACTTACAACCTACGTGCCGGGAAGAGGACAGATATTTTGCGGTACTGATGCTTGAAGGCACGGAATGCCTGGAACAGGATGGCAACCAAGCGGTGATCCGGCCGGGCGATTTCTCCATCTACGATGCAACGCGGCCGCATTACTTGACGTTCGAGAATGACTGGAGGCAGATCATCGTCAGCGTACCCCGAACTTGCATCAACCAGTTGGTGGTTAATATGGAGTGCCGCACCGCAACGCGGATATCCACTGACAGCCCTGTGGGGAGGGTCATGCGCTCCCTCCTGGAGAGCATTGCCTCGCAGATCGGCCAGTTCACTCCATTCGAAATGGCACGGCTATCAGAGTCGATTACACATTTGATCGCGCTGACACTCGGCCATCTGCAGCCCATGGACTCTGAGCATTCGCGCTCACAGGCGCTGACACTGATGCGGGTCAAAATCTACATTAACGACAACCTGGGCAACCCCACACTCAGCGCGCAGCAAGTTTCCCTGGCAACGGGGGTCTCCGTTCGCTACATCAACAAGCTGTTCGAACAGGAAGGTGTTTCCCTGATGCGCTACGTGCTGCGTCGGCGACTAGAGCGCTGCAGCAGCGATCTTCTCAATCCGGTCAATACAGCGCATCGAATATCCGACATTGCCTTTCGCTGGGGCTTCAATGACCTTTCCCATTTCAGCCGGGTCTTCCGGGAGTTCTATGGTGTGGCGGCCAGAGAATGGCGGGAGTCACAAACGAAGCGATGATGGGCGTGCATCTGCTGGCCGCCGTACCGCTTCACATCCTGTGTCCAGTGCATGGCGCTCACAGAACACCATCAGTTTTTTACCAAAGCCTTTGCCTTTGCATCGTGGCGATACCGCGACATTGATCAAGAGCATTTCGGCTTGCTCCTGACGCATCACCAGCACCCCCACCACTTCCAGGTTGTCCGTCAGCACGAAGGTATCGGTCTCGGCCAGCACTTGCCGATAGTCGTCCAGCATCGGTGCCGGCTTTCTGCCGATCCTTGCCCGGTAAAAGAACCTAATGCACCAGGCTTTTTCGTCTAACGTGAATTGAAGCGTTTGCATGATCTATTCCCCTGAAAATGGAGTTCGACGATGAAAACTATCGCTTCCTGGCTGTCGGTTACGTTACTTGGGCTGGTGCTCGGCGGCTGTGCCGCGGTCGGCGCCGGGAGCGGTGGCGCTGGCGAGACGGAGATTCGTTCGGGGAAAATCGAGCAGATTACCCTCACCCAGATGCAGACCAATCACGATAGCGGCGTCGGCGCCATATTGGGTGGTATTGGCGGTTTAGCCTTGGGAAGCCTGGTCGGTCAGGGTACCGGGCGGGATGTGGCGATGGTTGCCGGTGCCCTCGCTGGCGGGGTAGGCGGCAATTACATCGAAAAGAAAAAGTATGATCAGCCCGTGGACGCTCAGCAGATCGTCGTTCGGACCCACAGCGGCGTACTGGTTCAGGTGACACAGCCAATCAATCCGGCGCTGGCAAAAGGCATGAACGTTTATGTCGAGGGTGCCGGAAACGAAGCGCGGGTAGTTCCGCAAAGTTAGTGCCGCAAAGTTAGTGGCGGCCGCCCTCGCACACCGGACAGGCCGGTCAGAATGCCGCTCGACCCGCCCGCGATGAAAGTCGGTGTCATCTCCGACACCCACGGCCTGCTCCGCCCCGAAGCCATCACCGCCCTGCTGGGCTGCGATTGCATCATTCACGCCGGCGACATCGGCAGCGCGCACATCCTCGACCAATTGGCGGCCATTGCACCGGTGCACGGGGTGCGTGGCAACAACGACCTGGATGCGCCCTGGGCGCGCGAGCTGCCCGACTGTCTGCGCCTGGACCTCAACGGCTGGAAGGTGCTGCTGGTGCATGACATCGCCGACCTTGCAATCCATCCTGATGAGCGTATCGACCTGGTGATCTGCGGCCACTCCCATAAACCAGGCATCGAATGGCACGGCGAACGGCTGTTCCTGAATCCGGGCAGCGCCGGGCGTCGACGCTTCAAGTTGCCGGTCACCCTGGCGCTGCTGGACCTGTCTGCACAGTCCATCGAACCTCGGCTGGTGTCACTGCTCGACTGATTCACCTGCCTGGCACCGCCCTCCCTTCGCGCTATAAATACCTTAAAGGAATATTAAAATAATTATTAATTCCTTTGAAGAATATTAACAATCTCCTATAACTGTCCGAAATGGAACACCTCGCAAGTGTTTCCAGGCAAACAGCGATTCAACAAAAATTGCCTGACAGCAACACACCAACCAAAAAAAACCAAATAAATCCCTTCATTTTCATAGAGATAAAAACTGGTTCGGTTCTTGCTGAGCACTGCCACCGACTCTGTTTGTAGAGCGACAGCACAGGAATTGAACATGACTG
The DNA here is from genome assembly GCF_053628995.1 of Pseudomonas sp. AP3_22 TE3818. Lineage (NCBI taxonomy): Bacteria > Pseudomonadati > Pseudomonadota > Gammaproteobacteria > Pseudomonadales > Pseudomonadaceae > Pseudomonas > Pseudomonas sp. AP3_22 TE3818. The sequence continues at coordinate 3,486,735 of NZ_JBRJHL010000001.1, forward strand.
CCCCCTTGAACGTAATCGCTGTATCCGGCGGTGCCTACCGCCCTTCTCGCACTCAGGTGCTCAGCCAGGCCATTCTCGACGAGTTCGCAAACCGTCTGAATATGGTTGGCCGGGTCATCGAGCTGGCCGACCTCGCCCGCGACGTGGGCGGTGCCCTCAGCCGCCAGGAGCTGCCTGCCGAGGTCGAGGCGCAACTGCAAGCCATCGAAAACGCCGACCTGTTGATTGTCGCTTCGCCGGTCTATCGCGGTTCCTATCCGGGCCAGCTCAAACACCTGTTTGACCTGATCGGCCAGGACGCCCTGATCGACACACCGGTGCTGCTCGCCGCTACCGGTGGCAGCCCTCGTCACGCGCTGGTGATCGATCACCAGCTACGGCCACTGTTCAGCTTCTTCCAGTCGCTGACTCTGCCGCTGGGTGTGTACGCCAGCGAATCCGACTTCCGCGATTACCGCATCGACTGCGACCTGTTGCAGGCGCGCATCGGCCTGGCCGTAGAACGCGCCCTGCCATTTTTCAACACCCACCAACGCCTGCGCCAGAGCGCCTGAGGAGCCAGCCGATGAATGTTTTCTGGTTCCTGCCGACCCACGGCGACGGCCACTTCCTTGGCACCAGCCAGGGCGCGCGCCCGGTGACCCTCAACTACCTCAAGCAGATCGCCCAGGCGGCGGACGGCCTGGGTTACTACGGAGTGCTGATTCCTACCGGGCGTTCCTGCGAGGACTCCTGGGTCATCGCATCGGCGCTGACGCCGTTGACCGAACGCCTGCGTTATCTGGTGGCGATTCGTCCGGGGATCATCTCGCCGACGGTATCGGCACGCATGGCCGCTACCCTCGACCGATTATCCGGCGGACGCTTGCTGATCAATGTGGTGACCGGGGGTGATCCGGACGAAAACCGTGGCGACGGCATCCACTTGAGCCATGCCGAGCGTTACGAAGTCACCGATGAGTTCCTGCAGATCTGGCGCCGAGTGCTGCAAGGCGAGTCCGTGGATTTCCATGGCAAGCACTTCCAGGTGGAAAACGCCAAGGCCCTCTATCCACCGGTTCAGAAGCCCTACCCGCCCTTGTATTTCGGCGGTTCTTCGGATGCGGCCCATGACCTGGCGGCCGAGCAACTGGATGTCTACCTGACGTGGGGTGAGCCGCCGGCTGCGGTGGCGCAAAAGATTGCCGATGTCCGCGCCCGGGCAGCCCGGCACGGGCGGACCGTGAAGTTCGGTATCCGCCTGCATGTGATCGTGCGCGAGACCGCAGACCAGGCCTGGCAGGCCGCCGACCGACTGATCGAGCACATATCCGACGAGACCATTGCCGCGGCGCAAACCTCATTCGCACGCTTCGACTCCGAAGGCCAGCGGCGCATGGCCGCACTGCATGACGGTCGCCGGGACAACCTGGAAATCTCCCCCAACCTGTGGGCCGGCGTCGGCCTGGTGCGCGGTGGCGCAGGCACGGCACTGGTCGGCGACCCCCAACAGGTGGCCGCACGGATCAAGGAGTACGCCGACCTGGGCATCGAAAGCTTCATCTTCTCCGGTTATCCGCATCTCGAAGAAGCCTATCGCTTTGCCGAGCTGGTCTTTCCGTTGCTGCCCGAACCCTATGCCAGCCTGGCAGGTCGGGGCGTGACCAACCTCACCGGCCCCTTTGGCGAAATGATCGCCAACGATGTCCTGCCACGGACACACACCCCATGAGCCTGACGTTAGCGACCTGCCTGGCAGGCACCACCCAACAATCGAGGAGTTGCGCGTGAGCATCCAACTACAGACTGCCGTCCTGAGCCCCTTGCAGACCGCGCGCAAACTGGCCGCCACCTTTGCCGAAACGGCCGCTGAGCGGGACGAGCACGGCGGTACGCCGAAGGCCGAGCGCGACGCCCTTCGTCACAGCGGCTTGCTGGCCCTGAGCATCCCGACCCAGTTCGGTGGCCTGGGGGCCGACTGGAGCGAGACGCTCGGCGTGGTCCGCGAGTTTGCCAAGGTCGACAGCTCGATCGCCCACGTCTTCGGCTTCCAGCACCTGATGCTGGCCACCGTGCGACTGTTCTCGCGGCCCGAGCAGTGGCAGCCCTGGTTTGAACAGACCGCCCGCAACAACTGGTTCTGGGGCAATGCACTCAACCCGCTCGATACCCGCACAGTGGTGAAGAAGTACGATGGCTGGCGTGAGTTTTCCGGCAAGAAAAGTTTCTGCTCCGGTGCCAGCGACTCGGAGATGCTGATTGCTTCAGCGGTTGACGAAAGCGCCGGCGGCAAACTGCTGATCGCCGCCATTCCCAGTGGCCGTACCGGCATTACCCTGCATGGCGACTGGGACAACATGGGCCAGCGCCAGACCGACAGCGGCAGCGCAACCTTCGAGCGAGTGCGGGTGGAAGAGTCAGAGCTGCTACTTGATCCGGGTCCCTTGAGCACTCCTTTTGCCTGCCTGCGCCCACTGATCGCCCAACTGCACTTTGCCCATATTTTCCTTGGCATCGCCGAAGGGGCGTTCGAGGAAGCCCGTCATTACACGCTCAAGGAGGGGCGCCCGTGGTTCACCTCCAAGGTCCGCCATGTCAGCGAGGATCCCTACATCCTGCGCCACTACGGCGAGTTCTGGGTCGGCCTGGAAAGCACCCGTGTACTGGTTGAACGCGCCGCGGCACAGCTCGACGAAGCCTGGCGCAAGGGACACAACCTGGGCAGCGAGGAGCGTGCGCAACTGGCGCTGTCGATCGCCTGCGCCAAAGTCGCCGCGACCCGTACCGGCCTCGACCTGTGCACCCGTTTGTTTGAAGTCACCGGGGCGCGCGCGACTCACGCCTCGCTGCGGTTCGACCGTTACTGGCGCAACCTGCGCACCCAGACGCTGCATGACCCGGTGGACTACAAGATTCACGAGTTGGGTGACTGGGCGCTGAACCAGAACCGCCCTGTTCCCACTTTCTACTCATAAGCGAGGGAGCCTAATGCAACTGCTGACTCTGCCCCCATCCCCGTCGCTGGCCACGTCGATCCGCGCCACCGCCCAGGTTTTCGAAGACCCCAAGTCCCAGGCCCTGCTCGCCCATTTGCAACAGGTCGCACCCAGCGAGGCCAGCGTCCTGATCATCGGTGAAACCGGCACCGGCAAGGAGTTGGTCGCGCGCCATATCCATAACCTCAGCCGGCGCAGCCAGGGTCCCTTTGTGGCGGTCAACTGCGGCGCCTTCTCCGAATCACTGGTCGAGGCCGAACTGTTCGGCCATGAGAAAGGCGCCTTCACCGGCGCCATCAGTGCCAAGCCGGGCTGGTTCGAAGAGGCCAATGGCGGCACCTTGTTCCTCGATGAAATCGGCGATCTGCCGATGCCCATCCAGGTCAAGCTGCTGCGTGTGCTGCAGGAGCGTGAGGTGGTGCGACTGGGGTCGCGCAAGAGCATAGCGATCAACGTGCGGGTGTTGGCCGCCACCAATGTGCAGTTGGAAAAAGCGATCAACGCCGGACATTTCCGCGAAGACCTCTACTACCGTCTCAACGTGGTCAGCCTGCACTTGCATCCGTTGCGTGACCGCCCCGGCGACATTCTGCCGCTGGCCCGCCACTTCATCCGCACCTACAGCGAACGCCTGGGATACGGACAGATTGCCCTCAGTGCCGACGCCGAGCGCAAGCTGGCCGACTATGGCTGGCCCGGCAACATTCGCGAACTGGAAAACGTCATCCACCACACCTTGCTGATCTGCCGGGACGGACTCGTGCGGCAGGAAGATCTGCGCCTGTCGCATTTGCGTATCGAACGCCAGGCGGAAAAAGTCAGCACATCTGAAGAAACCGCCCAGGCGCTCCTGCAGCGTGCGTTCAAACGGTTATTCGAAGAACACCAGGGCGCGCTTTACGAACAGGTCGAGGACAGTTTGTTGCGCGCCGCCTATCAGTTCTGCCATCACAACCAGGTACATACCGCCAGCCTGCTCGGACTCTCGCGCAACGTGACCCGGGCGCGCCTGATCGCCATCGGCGAGCTGGTGGTCAACAAGCGTCGTGCCGTCGATGACGCGCCAGACCATCGGGTGATCCAGCTGTCGATATGATTGGCCGAGCAATCGCGAGTGATTTCACCAGGCTACCGATCCTCGCGGGTGTGCCACAGACGCAGCACATAGAGAGTGGAATCCACTATTTCGTAACGCATCTCATAATGGCCGATCTGAATTCGGCGCACATCCCTTGGCTCGAACTCTTCCAGGCGTTCACCAATACGTGGATTGCTCTGCAGCGTGATCGGTATCGCCGTGATTTGCTGCACGGTTCGTGCTGCGGCAGGCTGATTCACCGACGCCAGAAACTCGTACAGTCGGGTAATGTCGGAAAGCGCCTTGCTTGTCCACTTCAACTCCATCAGCGCGGTACCGGCAACGGCGTGTCGGTGCTGAGGCTATCCGCCCAGGCCTGAACAGCCTGGTGGTCAATCACGCGGCCAGCGTCAACATCGGCGAGGGCCTCGCGGGTCAGGCGACTACGCTCTTCTTCCTGGTCTATCCAGGCGGTCAGAGCCTGTTTGACGATCCAGTTTTTGGAGCGCTCCAGACGTTCTGCCATCAAATCGACTTTTTGGGCCAATTGCTCAGGGACGTGAGCCGTGACAGATCGGGTTTTCGTGGTGGTTACCATGATGGGGTTACTCCTGATCGTTACTCGATTCAAAGTTAATCATAGTAAATAATAATACACCATCAAGCCTACCGTGGATGACGCGCCAGACCATCGCGTGATCCAGCTATCGATATGATTGCCCGGCACTGCCGCCGCCAATACTGACTCAGGCGTGGACCCGTTCGACCCGATCGGCGATCTGTCGTGCCTGTTGCAACAATACGTCCCGTCCGCCACTGGGGGCATCCACCCGCACCCGCAGGCGACCCAGCGCTCGGCCCTGGATGCGCTCGATACCCCCTTGTACCAGGTGCGTGCGGCAACCGAACAGCGCGGCGATGGCCGACAATTCCGGCTCGTGGCCACTGGCACCGGTGTAGTGCAGATCGAGCAGGATCGCGGCCGACGTCTGTGCTGACGGAACGTCATGCACGGCCGGCTGCAGTGTGCCAAGCAAGGCACGGGTGACGTCGTGTTGCGGGTCACCGAACACTTGCCAAACGTCGCCTTGCTCGACCACCCGGCCTTGCTCCAGGACCACCACACGGTCACAGAGGTCGCGGATCACCTCCATCTCGTGGGTGATCAGCACGATGGTCAGCCCCAGGCGCCGATTGATGTCGCGCAGCAACGCCAGAATCGCCTGGCTGCTCTGCGGATCAAGTGCAGAGGTCGCTTCGTCACACAGCAACAGATCAGGCTGCAACACCAACGCCCGGGCAATGCCGACCCGCTGCTTTTGCCCTCCGGAGAGCTGCGCCGGGTACGCCTCACGCTTGTCCTGCAGCCCCACGAGCTGCAACAGCTCGTCGACTCGGCGCTCACGCTCGGCACGCCCGATGCCCGCCAGCCGCAGCGGCAGGCCGACGTTGTCGCCGACGGTACGGGACGCCATCAGGTTGAAGTGCTGGAAGATCATCCCGGTGCGCTGACGCAAGCCTGCCAGGCGTGCACGATCGAAACCGACGATGTCCTCGCCCTCGATCAATACCTGGCCGCTGCTCGGTTGTTCCAGACGGTTGAGCGAGCGCAGCAGCGAGGATTTACCGGCGCCGCTGCGACCGATGATGCCGAACACCTCACTGCGGCGAATGTCCAGGTTGATGTCGTGCAGCGCTTGCACGCTCTGCTGCCCGACCCGGTAATGCTTGCCCAGGCCCACCAGCCGTATATGCACGGCGGCAGCCAGGGCCTGTGGATTGAAACTGACCATGAACGAAAGTCCTGCACAAACAGAAAAGTCACCATGCCCTGTGGCGAGGGAGCTTGCTCCCGCTGGGCCGGGCTGGCGCTCCAGCGCGAAGCGGCCCCAAAAATGGGACTGCTATGCAGTCCAGCGGGAGCAAGCTCCCTCACCACAGAAAGCGTGTTCGTCTTGGCTACCGGTCAGAAGCCGGGAGCGATCTGCCCCTTGTAGCGGGTCAGGATGAAATCGCGCACTTGCGGCGAGTTCAGGGCCTTGGCCAGCTTCTGGATACCGGGATCGTTGATGTTGTCCGGACGGGCGACCAGGAACTCGACGTACAGGTCCTTGCCCTTCTCGACGATCAACGCGCTGTTGGTGTCGATACCGGCCTCGAGTGCGTAGTTGGCAAAGACGAACGCCAGGTCCACCTGGCTGACCGCACGGGCCAGCAAGGCGCCTTCCAGTTCACGAATCTTCAGTTTGTGCAGGTTCTCGACGATATCGTGCTGCGTCGACAGGGTATTGCTCGGGTCCTTGAGCTTGATCAGACCCGCTTCGTGCAACAACACCAGGGCGCGCCCGGTATTCACCGGATCGTTGGGAATGGCGACACTGGCGCCTTCGGGCAGATCGGCGAGTTTTTTGATCCGGGTCGAATAGGCGCCGAACGGCTCGATGTGCACGCCCACTACCGGTACCAGATCGGTGTGCCGGGTCTTGTTGAAGTCATCGAGGAACGGCCGGTACTGGTAGTAGTTGGCGTCGAGGTTTTTCTCGGACAGTTGCAGGTTGGGCTGGATGAAGTCGCTGAAGACCTTGATGTCCAGATCAACGCCCTCCTTGGCCAGCACCGGTTTGACGAACTCCAGTATCTCCGCGTGGGGCACCGGGGTGGCACCCACCACCAGTTTTTCGTTGGCGTGGGCGCTCAGGGATAAAACGGCAGCGAGGGCGGCCAGGGTCTTTTTCATGCTCATGACTCCAGAATGATCGGAAAGTGGCCGTCGTGAGGTGGACGTAGGGCCTGCAGCAACGGTACCCGGCTGCTGCGTTCGGGTAGATCAGGCGCTTAGCGCCGTGTGTAATGCCGGACCAGGCGATCGCCGCTCATCTGCAAGGCCTGCACCAGCAGGATCAGCAGCAGCACGGTGACCACCATCACATCGGTCTGGAAACGCTGGTAACCGAAACGAATCGCCAGGTCCCCCAGGCCACCACCACCCACCACGCCGGCCATGGCGGTGTAGTCCACCAGCACGATGGCGGTGACCGTGACCGCGGCGATCAGCCCGGTCCGCGCTTCGGGCAGCAAGGTATGCAGGATGATTTGCGGGGTACTGGCGCCCATGGACTGCACGGCTTCAACCAGACCGCGATCGACTTCGCGCAAGGCACTTTCCACCAGCCGGGCGAAGAACGGCGTGCAGCCGACCACCAAGGGCGGGATAGCGCCGCGCACGCCCAGCGAGGTGCCCGTGACCAGGGTGGTCACCGGGATCAGCACGATCAACAGAATGATAAACGGCATCGAGCGCAGCACGTTGGCCACCACCGACAACAACCGGTACAGCCGCGGCGATTCGAGCAACTGGCGCTGGCCCGTCAGGTACAACAGCACGCCGAGCGGCAACCCGAGCAACACCGTGCAGGCCAATGCCGCACCGAGCATGCTCGAGGTGTCCAGGCAAGCCTCGGCCACCTCGCCCCAATTGACATGAGCGAACCACTCGTTCATCGCCGCTCTCCCACGCGCAAGGCCGCCGCCGGGTGTGGCGTCGCCAGGCGATCGCCCTGTCCGAAGAGCTTATGGCGCAGGGTGCCGTCCTCGTACTCGCGCTTGAACAGGCCCCGTGCCTGCAACTCCGGCACGAGCAGATCGACCACCGCCTCAAAGGTTTCCGGGGCGACCACACTGGCCAGGTTGAAGCCGTCGACGTCGGTTTGCTCGACCCACTCCTGGAGCTGATCGGCCACGGTTTTCGCCGAACCCACCAGCACCGGGCCATCACCACCGATGGCGCAGTAATCGGCAATCTCTGCGGTGGTCCAGGTGCGATTCGGGTCGGCGCGGGTAAACGCCTCTACGGCCGACTGGATGGCATCGCTGGGCACTTCACGCAGAATCTGGTCGGGCCCGTACTCGCCGAAATCGATGCCGGTCCAACCCGACATCAAGGTCAGGGCGCCGCTCGCACTGGCGTATTCGCGGTACTCGCGCAAGCGCTCCAGGGCCTCGGCGTCCGTCGCGGCAACGATGACCGTGAGCTGTTCGAACACCAGCACCTGATCGGCTTCGCGACCGGCCGCCTGAACCGCCGCACGCAGCTGCGCGACCTGTTGTTTGAGCACTACCTTGCTCGGCGCGGCCACAAACACGCACTCGGCATTCGCCGCTGCGAAGACCCGACCACGGCTGGAAGCGCCGGCCTGGTAGATCACCGGAGTGCGCTGTGGCGAGGGCTCGCTGAGGTGGAAGCCGGGCACACTGAAAAACTCGCCCTGATGAGCGATGCCGTGCACCTTGCGCGGATCGGCGTAAACCCCGCTGGCACGGTCGGCCTGCACCGCGCCCTCTTCCCAGCTGGCTTCCCAGAGTTTGTAGCAAACCTGCAGATACTCCTCGGCCAGCGCATAACGCTGATCGTGGGACAACTGCCGGTCCTGGCCCAGGTTTCGCGCGCCACTGCTCAGGTACGAGGTGACGATGTTCCAGCCCGCCCGACCCGACGTCAGGTGATCGAGGGTCGACATGCGCCGGGCGAACGGAAACGGATGCTCGAACGACACCGACGCCGTGACGCCGAAACCCAGGTGGCGAGTCGCCGCGGCCATTGCCGGCACCAGTTGCAACGGATCGTTGACCGGCACTTGTGCCGCGCTGCGCAGCGCCTCGTCGGCACTGCCCTGGTAGACGTCATAGACGCCGAGCACATCGGCGATGAACAGGCCGTCGATCTTGCCGCGTTCCAGGGTTTTCGCCAGTTCGATCCAGTAGTGGATGTCGGTGTAGCGCGTGGACTGATCACGGGGGTGGCGCCACTGGCCGGGCGACAAGTGCCCGACGGTATTCATGCTGAAGGCGTTGAGACGAATTTGCTTGGGCATCTGCGCGACCTCAGGACCAGTCATGGCGAGGCGGCTTGATGCCGTTGAGCAACCAGTTACCCACGACGTGGTACTTCCAGCGCACAGGGTCGTGCAGGGTATGGACCCGCGCGTTACGCCAATGGCGATCGAGGTTGTGCTTGCGCAGCGTCGAGCGGGTGCCGCCCAGTTCAAACAGCTTGTTGCTGGCCTCGATGGCGATTTCGGTGGTCAACACCTTGGCCCTGGCCACGGCCAGCGATGCTTGCGCAACCGAGTGCTCATCGGGCGCCGAGCGGGCCTGGTCGAGCACCAGCCCCGCACGCTCGAGCAATGCCTCGGCGGCTTCCAGGCGGATGTCCAGTGCGCCGACCTGAATGATGGTCAACGGGTCTTCACTGGCCTTTTCCACCCCGGCATCGATCCATGGCCGCGCCTGCTCACGGACAAAGCTGATGGTGTCACGCAGCGCCGCACGGGCAATGCCCGCATCGATGGCCGCCGTGGTGATCTGCGCAAAGGGACCGGCCAGGGTCGGGCGTTCGTAGGAGCGGTAAGTCGGGAACAGGTTGAAGGCCGGCACCCACAGCCCCTCGACCAGTACGGTGCCGCTGGACGTGGTGCGCTGGCCGATGCTGTCCCAGTCGTCCACCACATTCAAACCCTCGGTGTGGCGCGGTACGAAGGCCAGCTGTGCACGGTCTTCGCTGTCCAGGGCCAATACGCCCAGCCAATGGGCATAGAGCGATCCGGTGCAATAACCCTTGCGCCCGTTGATGCGATAGCCCTCGCCGTCCGCGACCAGGCGGGTACGGATGTCCTGCACGTTCTTGCCGCCGGTTTCCGACAGCGCATTGGCGAAACGATTGCCCGCCAGGGCCAGGTCGAAGAAGAACTGCTTCTGGTCGTGGCTACCCTGCAAGCGGATGTCTTCCAACAGGCAGTAATGGTTCTGCGGGATCTGGCCAAGGGACGGATCGGCCGCCGAGACAATCGCGATGACGTGGGCCAGGGTCGCATAAGACACCTCGGCGCCACCGTACTGCCGAGGCACCGTAATGCCCCAGAGCCCGCTGTTGGAAAATGCATCGACCACCTCGGCCGGCACCTGGCGCGTCTGATCGCGCTCGGAGGCGCCGACCTGCAACAACGCGGCGATTTCATGGGCAATGCGTATGGCTTCGGCGTCATCACGGATCACATGGGCCGAAGGTGGATTGATCGGGTAGGCGGCTGCAACTGACATGGATTCCTCACTCTAACGGTGGCTCCGCCAACGGCCGCACAGTCCTGCGAATGACTGTCGGTACGGAGCCTTACCCAGAGAGAGCATGATCCATGCCATGATATTTAAGCGTTAAATATCAATAACCTATAGATTTCAATGAAGAGTGAAATCGCCAGCCGGACACTTGTTGTTGAAGTACTGTTGAATATTCAACAGTGGCCAGGGGATTGGCTGCCCTTGTTCACGACTCGTCGGCAACCACTCTCACTCTGTGGCAGTCGGACGGCCCAAGCTTCTGACCGCTGGATGAGCGAACTTCAATCGGCATCAGGGTCTGGCCGCGCTCGTTGTCCAGCAGCACAGAACGCGTCTCTTCGCGCTTGAACAGGAAACGTTCACCCCACTGCCGCAGGCTGACCACCACCGGAAAGATCTCCCGCCCTTTGTCCGTAAGCACGTACTCCTTGTAGGCGCTGCCGTCTGACGCGGGTTGAACGTCGAACACACCGACCTCAACCAACATTTTCAAGCGTGATGCCAGAATGTTCTTGGCCACGCCCAGGTTTTTCTGAAATTCGCTGAATCGGCGAATGCCGTCGAATGCGTCGCGGATGATCATCAGCGACCATCGATCCCCAATGGCCTCCAGTGTTCTGGCTACCGGGCATTCGCTGCTGTGCGATGAAGTGTCTTCGACCATCGTATTGACCTTCTGGATAAGGGTTGCCCGGCTTACCGTGCAGTCCCGAGCAAGGTGGTTGCAATTTAAAACCTGATTCGATAACAATTCAATCCAGTTTTTAATTGAAACCAGTTTAGCGCCACGGAGGCTCCTGTGACAGCCGATGCCGATTCAGCCACCTGCCCTTTCGACCCGCAAGCTTCAGGCCTGCCCGATGCGGATAGTGGAGAAAGCGCCCGCGCAGACAGCGCTGCGGGGCTTCCTCCATCACTCACGCTGCTGTTTTCCGTCACCTGCGCGCTGGCAGTCGCCAATGTGTATTTCGCTCAACCCCTGCTCGATTCAATGGCTCACAGCCTGGGGGTGGCCTCATCGATGATCGGGGTCGTGGTGACGGCTACCCAGGTCGGTTACGCGCTGGGGTTGCTGTTCATCGTCCCGTTGGGCGACTTGCTCAACCGTAAGGGGTTGATCCTCACGCAAGTGCTGCTGTCTACGGTGGCACTGGCGGGGGTCGGTGCAGCGCAGCAATGGCTGCCCCTGTTGGGCGCCATGGTCATCGTCGGTTTGCTCGCGGTGATGGCTCAAGTGCTGGTGGCCTATGCCGCCGTGCTGGCAACGCCGTCACAACGGGGCCAGGCCGTGGGCACCGTCACCAGCGGCATTGTCCTGGGCATTCTCCTGGCGCGGTTTACCTCCGGGCTGATCGCCGATCTGGCCGGCTGGCGCGCCGTGTATTTCGTTTCGTCGGGCTTGATGCTGGTCCTCGCGGCGGTGTTCTGGAAAGTGCTGCCTCGCACCGCGTCGCCACGCAACCGAAACACCTACCCGGCACTCATCCGTTCGATATTCAGGCTGTTCATGACCGAACCGGTCTTGCGCATCCGCGGCCTGCTGGCCTTGCTGATCTTTGCCGCCTTTTCGGTGTTGTGGACATCCATGGTGCTGCCATTGAGCGCGCCGCCGCTGTCGCTGTCGCACACAGCCATCGGCCTGTTCGGTCTGGCCGGCGTCGCCGGTGCGCTCGCCGCCAGAAGAGCCGGTCGCTGGGCCGACCGGGGGCTGGGGCAACGCGTGACCGGCATTTCGCTGGTGATCCTGACGCTGTCCTGGTTGCCCATCGCGTTTGCGCCGACGTCACTGATCGCGCTGGTGTGCGCAGTGGTCCTGCTCGACTTCGCGGTGCAAGCCGTACACGTCACCAACCAGAGCCTCATTTTTGCCGCACGCCCCGACGCCCAAAGCCGCATGGTGGGCGCCTACATGTGCTTTTACTCGGTGGGCAGCGCACTGGGCGCCGCGGCCGCGACCCAGGTGTATGCGCACTGGGGCTGGACAGCCGTGAGCCTGCTGGGTGCCTCGATCAGTGCGACGGCCCTGGTGCTGTGGTTGATCACCTGGCGTTGGCACAGGCAGCGCTACGCCAGATAACCTCAGTGCCTGGTTTTGCGCTCGAGCATGCGCACGGCCAGTGAAAGCGGATAACACAGGGCAAAGTAGATCGCACCGACCAGAATGTAGATTTCCAGCGGCATGAAATACACCGAACTCAAATCCTGTGCCCGCAGCATCAAGTCCGGTGCCGCGATCAGCGAAGCCACGGACGTATCCTTCAACAGCGAGATCGCGACGTTGCCTATGGGCGCCAGCACGATGCGGATGGCCTGGGGCAACACGACCCAGCGCAGCACGTTGTGGCGTGCCATGCCAATCGCTTTCGCCGCTTCCACCTGCCCCTTGGGCACGGCCTCGAGCCCCGCACGGTAGATCTCTGCCAGGTACGCCGCAGCGTTCAGTCCCAGGCCAATCATGGCAGCCTGGAACGAGCTGAAATGAACGCCGATTTCGGTCAGGCTGAAATAGACGATGAACAACTGCACCAACGCCGGAGTGCCACGGAACAGCTCGATGTAATAGAGCGCCGCGCGCCGCAATGCGCGGTTGCCGGAAAGCCGTGCCAGCGCCACCAGCAAACCGACGATCAAGCCGATGACCAACGCACCGAACGCCAACTGGAGTGTGGCCCAGGCGGCCGCCAGCAATTCGACATGGGTCGCGTCCCACAACTCGCCATAGCCCATCTCAATTCTCCTTGACGACTTTGAGACGGCGTTCGGTGCGCGCCGCCCAGTGGGAAAGCACCAGGCTCAGGATCAGGTAGATCATCGCCAGCAGGAAGTAGATCAGGTTGGTCTGGTAGGTTTCGCTGACCAGCATTTTCGCCTTGAACGTCAATTCCGGCACCGCCGCCGCCGACGCCAGGGAGGTGTCCTTGAGCAGGCCGATGGCGAAGTTGGCCATCCCCGGAATCGCCACCTTGAACGCCTGTGGCAGCACGATGATGCGCATCGCCAAAGACCGGGTCATGCCGATGGAGAACGCCGCTTCGCTTTGACCACGGTCAATGGTGCGGATGCTCGACCGGAAAACCTCCGACAGAATGGCCGCACCGTTCAGGCCGAAACCGATAATCGCCGCACCGATGGCCGGCAAGGTAATGCCGATATAGGTCAGGCCAAAGTACAGAATGAACAACTGGGTCAGGATCGGTATGTTGCGAAAGATCTCCAGGTAAACGCTGGCGATCAGGCTCAGGAGGCGGCTGCGCGAAAGCCGCATCAACGCCAGGCAAAAACCCAGCAGCGCCGCCACTACAAACGCAGCAGCCGTCAGGCCGATGGTGGTCAGCGCGCCGACGCCCAGCACGTTCAAGAAGTACGGCAGCATCTCGATGGCTTTGTTCAGTGCAGTGGTATCGAACATCGATCAATGCTCCTGCACGGCGCGGATGAAGGAGCGGGTACGTTCGACCTGGCTCTCGCGGAAAATCTGCCGCGGCGGGCCCTGTTCGACGATATTGCCGTCGGCCATGAAGATCACCTGGTCGGAAACGCTTTCGGCGAAGCTCATTTCGTGGGTGACGATGATCATCGTCATGCCCTCCTCCGCCAGCCTGCGCATCACGCCCAGCACTTCCCCGACCAACTCCGGGTCCAGCGCCGAGGTCGCCTCGTCGAACAGCATCAACTTGGGTTTCATCGCCAGCGCCCGGGCAATGGCGATCCTTTGCTGCTGCCCGCCCGACAGTTGCTCGGGAAATGCATCGCGCTTGGCAAACATGCCGACCTTGTTCAGCAGGTCCTCGGCCAGCTCCACCGCTTCGGCGCGATTGCGCTGCTGCACCTTGAGCGGACCGAGGATGATGTTTTCCAGCACCGACAGGTGCGGGAACAGGTTGAAGCGCTGGAACACCATGCCGATTTCGGCGCGCATCCGCGCCAGTTCCTTATCGCTCATGGGCACTTTTCGGCTGCCCACCAGGCGCTGGCCGATCAGTTCGTTGTCAATGTAGATGTCGCCTTTGGTCGGCTCTTCCAGGTAGTTGACGCAACGCAGCAAGGTGGTCTTGCCCGAGCCGCTGGGGCCGATGAGCGAGATTTTCTGGCCCTGCTGCACGTTGAGGTCGATGCCTTTGAGAACGTCCAGGCTACCGAAGGACTTGTGCAGCCCTTCGATACGCACCAGTGGAGTGGATTCAGCCATGGGTCAGGTCCTCGATTCAGGCAAAGGCCTGACTGAAATCACGGGCTGGATGCTCGAAGGGTCCAATGACATTGCCCTTCTCGTCGCGGTCCACACCGATGCGCGGGTCCTTGGCGGGCGGTACGAGGTAGTCCGGGTTCTTGATGCCGTACTTGGCCAGCACCGGTTTGATCTGATCCGTGGCTTTCAACCAGCGCAGCCCCTGGTTCACCCCATCGAACAGGTCCTGGTTCTGCGGATGAACGCCCCAGATCGCCTCGAACTTGGCGGTCAGGCTGGGGAATTTCTCGTCGTAGGCCATGGGGATCTGCTTGAGCTTGAGGCTCGGGTCCTGAAGGATCATGTAGTCGATGGTCGGCGCATCCAGCACGGCGAAATCCAGGCGCCCGGCGCGCACGTCGCGCAGGCAGGAATCGGTGTTGTCGTAGAGTTTGACCTCCTTCACACCCTCGATTTTCTTCATGTCGGGGATGGTGAAATAACCGGTGATGGCGCCGATGGTGCGGCCCTTCACATCGTTGACGGTGATGGAGGTATCGAACGGCTCGCTGTCGCGCATGATCACGTAGGCACCGGTGTAGAACACCGGGTCGGTCAACAGCAGGATTTTCGAGCGCATGGGGTTCCACGCGAAGTTGCCGCCGAACCAGTCGGCACGCCCGGACCGCACGGCTTCGACCACCGCCGGGAAACCCATGGTCAGTACGTCGAGCTTGAGCTCGAGGCGGTCGGCAATCAGCTTGAGCAATTCCAGATCGGTACCGACCGGGACGCCTTCGCGCAGCGCGCCCAGGGGCATGTCGCCCAGGCAGGCCGCGGTCAGGTAACCGGGGCGTACGGTCTTGATCGGTTTGTCGGCAGCGAATGCGAACGACATCGGGCCCGTGGCACTGGCAGCCATTGCCGCCAATGAACCGTAGCCTGCGGCCTTGAGCACTGCGCGCCGGGAAACACCCTGGGTATTGAACTTGAAGTCGGACATACATCACCTATAGGCAAATTATTGTTGTGACCGGTACAAGCCTTGCTACTCAACCGCCGTCCGTGGCGCGATGCTTCCCGTGATTTATGACCGTGTCGGCAGACCCGCGAGGATGTCGATGGCATTGACGTGGGGGGTGGCGGCGGTTTGCCGTTGGCGCCTGAGGACCAGGTAAGCGACAGACACCACAGCGAGGCTGACGAGGCTGGCCAGGAACTGTGTACGCAAGGATTCCTGGAACGCCATGGCCACCAATACACCCGCAATCACTGCCACCACAGCATAGGACAGCCACGGGAACAGCCACATCCTGAGGGTCAGCCGCGCCGGTGCGGTGGCTTCGACCTGACGGCGTACCCTGATCTGCGCCAGTGCTACCGCCAGGTACACGAACAGCATCACCGCACCGGAAGCGTTGACCAGGAACAGGAACACGCCCTGCGGAGAAATGATCGCCGCCATGATGGCGATGTAGCCGATCACACTGCTGAGCAGTACGGCCGCCCTGGGCACTTTGCGCCCGGTCAGCACCGACAGCTTTGCCGGAGCGTCGCCGCGCTGGCTCAGGCCGAACAGAATCCGCGAAGACACGTACAACCCGGAGTTCAGCGCCGACAACACGGCCACCAGCACCACCGCCTGCATGATCATCGCCGCACCGGGAATACGCATGACCTCCAGCGCTGCCACGAACGGCGAATGACCGGCGACGATCTGGCCCCAGGGCACCACGCAGACGATCAGGAAGATCGAACCGACATAAAAGGTGATGACACGGAAGATCACCGAACGGGTCATGTTCGCGACGTTCTTCGACGGATCGTCGGACTCGGCAGCGGCAATCGTCGCGATCTCGGCGCCGCCGACAGCGAAGATCACCGTAGGCACGCCGGCCAGGATCGCACTCACGCCGTAAGGCATGAAGCCGCGGTCATTCACCAGATTGCCCAGCAGCGCGCTGGTGCTCGGCGCGAACCCGAACAGGTAGGCGCCCACCACAAAGATGAAGACGATGATCGCGAAAACCTTCAATGAGGCGAACCAGTACTCGAACTCGCCATAGGACTTCACCGACAGGCAGTTGATGGCGGTCATGATCGCCAGCAGGCTCAGCCCGATCATCCAGGCCGGCAGCGGTATCCACTGTTCAAGGATATTGGCGCCGACCACCGCTTCCACTGCCACCACGATCACCCAGAAGTACCAGTACAACCAGCCACTGGTGAACCCGACCCAATTACCCAGGCCGATACGCGCGTATTCGGTAAAGGAGCCGACACCGGGCAGCGCCACGGCCATTTCACCGAGCATGCGCATCACCAGCATCACCACGATGCCGGCAGCGAGATAACTGAGAAACGCGGCGGGCCCGATCGCCTGAATCGTAGCGCTGCTGCCGACAAACAGGCCGGCACCAATGATGCCGCCCAGGGAGATCATGGTGATATGGCGCTGACGCAGAGCCCCGCTAAGGCGTTGCTGGCCAGATGTTGTCTTGCTTGGCTGGACGTTGCTCATCGGAGGACCTCCGCTGCGGTGGATAGGGACGATCGACCGGATAAATTCATCGAAGACTTTGCGCGAGGGGGACAACTCACCGGATACTCTGTGCCGCCCACTCTCAGGGGCAAGAGGCTTAGGTGTCGGGTAGCCAGGACTGAGCCCGGCTGGAAAGTTCTATGAGTCATGTGCTTACCCGTTTGGGCTGGTCATCGCCAGCCATTTTCTTATTGTGTTGCATGACAAGCATTACAACTCACACACTAATCACGGTTTTTTAGCTTGTCAATGGGCTTTGTATCGGATAAAAAGCAATACAAATTCGCTTATTGTCTGGCTCAGAGCATGACAAGCAGGGATAAAGCACCATGAGTCAATTCGAACAACTGCTGGACGAACTCAAAGCCAGCGCGGCGTTGCAACGCGACAAGGCAGAAACCCTTTATGCCCAACTGGCCGAATCGCTGGCCGAAGCGATCGGCAACGGCAAGCTCAAGCCGGGCGAACGCCTGCCACCCCATCGTGATTTCGCCAGCGCACTGGGGGTGAACATCACCACGGTGACCAAAGCCATGGCCGTGCTGCAACAAAAAGGTCTGGTGGAAAGCCGCCCGGGCCGCGGGACGCAAGTTGCACAGCCGCGGCATCCGGCGGCGCAATTTCAGTCGGCCCCCAGCAATGACCCGGGCACCGTCGACCTGAGCGTCAATCGCCCCGCCACCCATGGCTTCAATCGGGTGTTGGCGCAGCTGTTGCCGCGCCTGGCGAGCGATCCGCGTTTTGCCGACATGAAGGACTATCACCCGTCCGAAGGTCCGCTGTGGGCCCGTGAAGCGGCGGCGCAATGGCTGCGCCACACCGGCGTCGAGGCCCAGGCCTCGCAGATGCTGATTTGCGAAGGCGCCCAGCACGGGATCGCCAGCACCTTGCGCAGCCTGACCAACAGCGGCGATACCGTGCTGGCCGACAGCGTGACGTATCAAGGCATCAATGCCTTGTGCCGTTCACTGGGGCTGATTCTGGTGGGGGTCGACGCCGATGAGCGCGGCATGTCCCCCGAAGCCCTGCGCCAGGCCTGTGTCGAACATCAGCCACGCCTGTTGTTTCTGGTGCCGTCGATCCATAACCCGACCGCCATCACCCTCGATGCCGAGCGCCGCAAAGAACTGGCGACAGTCATTCGGGAAACCAGCCTGCTGGTCATCGAAGACGACGTCTATCGTCCCCTGCTGGACAAGTCGCCGGCGCCTTTCGCCGCGCTGCTGCCGGAGCGCACGATCTATATCTCGGCCCTGTCCAAATGCATCGCGCCGGGGCTGCGCATGGGATTTGTCATGGCGCCGCAACCCCTGGTGCAGGACATCGCCGCCATGCAGCGCATCGACTGCTGGAGTACGTCACCCCTGACGGCGCTGATTGCCGCCCGGTTGATCGAGGACGGTCATGCCGAGCAGTTGGTGTCGGAACAGCGCGAAGAATTGCGCATTCGCCAGGCACTGCTGGCCACGCACCTTGAAGGCCTGGAGTTCCAGCACAGCGCCACCGGCACCCACGCCTGGCTGGTACTGCCGGAGCCCTGGACCGGCTCGCGTTTCGCCCGCCTGTGCCAGGACCGCGGTGTGGTGCTGCTGGCCGGCGGTGCCTTCACCTTGCGTCCGGAACTCTCGCCGCAAGCCGTACGCATCAATATCTCCGCGGCCCTGTCACGGGAGCAGTTGATCAAAGCCCTGACCATCATCAGCCAGTTGGCACGTCAGGGTCACCTCCACATGCACAACCGGATCTGAGGACATGACACAGCCCGTTCATTGCGAAATTGCCGTTATCGGTGCCGGCGTTGTCGGCGTTGCCACCGCCCTCTGGCTGCGCCGCCAGGGTTACCAGGTCGTGTTGCTGGAGCGCGAGGCGATTGCCAGCGGCGCGTCCTATGGCAATGCCGGCACCCTGGCCCCGTACGGCGTGATGCCGATTGCCCAGCCGTCGCTGCTGAAGGCGATTCCGTCACTGCTGTTTTCCAGGGAGTCGCCCTTCGTCATCAACTGGGCACGCCTGCCAAGGTTGATGCCTTGGCTACTGCGGTTTCTCAATGAATGTCGCGCATCGCGCTGCGAGGCCAACACCCAGGCCCTGAGCAATATTCTCCAGCACACCTACAGCGGCTATGCGCCGCTGCTGGCCGACGCTCCGCTGGCCGACCGGCATTTGCGTCACAACGGTTGCATCTATGCCTACGGCACCGAGCAAGGTCTGGCCGGTGCGCGACCGGCAATCGAATTGCGCCGCGCCCTGGGCATTGCCCAGCAAGTGCTGAACGCGGCGGATGTCGAACAATTGGAGCCTGCGCTCGCAGGCAAAGCGGTCGGCGGCATTCTGTTTCCCGAGTCGTCGCACATGGATGACCCGCGCGCCTTCATCGAAGCGCTGGCCGCGCCACTGATCGCCGAAGGCGCAGTGCATCAGGCGACGATCACCACCGTGCAGCGCAAGAGTGACGGCCTGTACCTGGGCAGCGCCGAAGGGAAAAGCTGGCGGGCCGACCGTGTCGTGCTGTGTGGCGGTGCCTGGTCCGCGGCACTGGCGCGTCAGGTGGGTGATCACATTCCACTGGACACCGAACGCGGCTACCACATCGAATTCGATCTGCAGGACACCCTGCTCAACCGCCCCTGCTGCCCGGTGGAAAGTGCGTTTTACATGACGCCCATGGCGGGTCGCCTGAGGGTCGCGGGCACAGTGGAACTGGGCTCGATCAATGACCCGGCCAATCCGCAACGCTTCGACTACCTGGAGCGCCACGTACGCCGGGTCATGGGCCTGACCCAACCGGTCGCGCGCAAGTGGCTCGGGTTCCGCCCCTCCCTGCCTGACTCGTTGCCGGTCATTGGACCGTCACCCAACGAACCACGATTGATCTATGCCTTCGGCCATCAGCACCTGGGCCTGACCCTGGCCGGAGCGACGGGCCAGTTGGTGGCGGACTGTATCGCCGGCAAGGCGCCCCAATGGCTCGACAGCTTTTCCGTGCAACGCTTCTGAGCAATGCCTTCCAAAGGAGTGCAATTGATGCAAACAATCGAACGCAAGCAGACCAACCAGCGCATGAGCCAGATCGTCATCCACGGCAATACGGTTTACCTGGCCGGGCAAGTGGGGGAATCGCGTCACGACATCACCGGTCAGACCCGCGATGCCCTTGCACGGGTGGATGACTTGCTGGCACAGGCCGGTTCGTCACGGGAGCAGATGTTGCAAGTGACCATCTGGCTCGCTGACATGGCGGATTTCGCCGCCATGAATGCCGTTTGGGATGCGTGGGTACCGGCGGGCCATGCCCCCGCCCGCGCCTGTGGCGAGGCGAAACTGGCAGACCCGGCGCTGCGGGTAGAAATCATCGTCTGCGCCAACCGGGGCTGAGTCGGAAGGGCTTCAGTCAGCCCCTTTGCGCACCGCCCGCCTGACCTCGGCCTGTATGGCATAGGCCGGTGCCTCCACGGCATTGAAATCATGGGTATAGCGCTGGGCAAATCCCTGCACACCCCATTCCTGATATTGCTGCACATGCTTGAGTTCGTGAGCCCAGAGCGCGACGTCCGTTTCTGCGGCTTGGGGGTCGCGGAAAAGGATGATGTCGATCAGCGTCACGGCACCGACATCGGGGTTCTGCAGCATGGCCGTGGCGGCGCTGAATTGTCCGTTGTCGCTGATTTTGTAGCGCGCGGCATCGAGGACGCCGGGATCGTACCAAGGCAGCAGTTGCTCACGGATATGCGCAGGAATGGGTTGGGTACCGGCGCTGGCGGCTTCATCACGGGCCTGGGTCAGCCACAGCGCCAGGGCCGGCGTCGCGATCTGGTAAACGTCCTCGGGCACCACGTCCGGCAGGCAGATGCAGCCGTCCAGGCACACCTGTCTCTCGCCAGCCGGGCAGTCGCTGGTCCGGGCCGGCACTTCAAGTGCCAGGCAAAGAACAAACAGCGCCACCAGAGGTGTGGTGATGGGCGGCATTCGGCGCTCCGGGCAGCGGACAGTGGTGAACCGTTTCCGGGTCAGGCATTGACCTGGAGTTCATGCAGAAGAAAACCCAATGATTCCGGGGCTGCGCAATGACTTTTTTCCGAGCGTTGTTCATCCCATGGCATCGCGTCATCGGTGCAGAAATCTCCAATGCATTCCATGCTCAGCTCGGCGTCGAGCAGTCCGAGCGGAATCCAGAAATAAGGCGTTTCGCGAAGTACATTAGGCACGGTCGAGCCACATCGCGAGCAAAAGTCATTTCGGTACCCGCTGGATTTGCGCCAACCGGTGATCACTTCTTGCCCTTCTTCCCATCGAAAGTCGCGAGCATTGACCAGTGTGGCGAGATTATGGCCGACCCCGGTTTGCTTGCGGCACAGCGTGCAATGGCAGCGATAGAAAAAACGTGGTTCTACCGCCAGGAAAAAGCGTACAGCCCCGCAAAGACATTGCCCTGATGCCATGAGTCTCTCCCTTGAAAAATGTTCATCCGTGTTGGCTTGCGCCATGATATCCGCTTGATCCCTGGCGGCCGAGCAGTTCACTCGCCAACAGCGCTTTCAACGCCATCGGCTTGGCAAAGTGATAACCCTGGGCCTGTCCTGCCCCCATTTCACGCAGCAGCTCCAGTGTCGCTTCATCCTCGACACCTTCGGCCACCACACTCAGGTCCAGCGACTCGGCCATCCGCACAATCGCCCGGACAATCGCGCGACTGCGGGAACTGGTGGTCAGTTCGAGGATGAACGACTTGTCGATTTTCAAACCGCTGAAACGGTACTGATGCACATAGCTCAGGGAAGAAAACCCTGCTCCGAAGTCGTCGAGCACCACCGACATGCCGTTGTCGGCCAGTTGCTGCATGGTCTGTCGGGCAATGGCCGGCTCGGCGACCAGCGCTCCTTCGGTCAGTTCCAGGCAGATCCGCGACGGCGACACCCGATGCTGCGCCAGCAGTTCCAGCACCTCACTGGCGAAGTCGGGGCGCGTCATGCTGTAGCTGGAACAGTTGACGTGCACCGCAGGCCAATTGGCGTGCTCGGGCTGCGCGAGGATCTGGGCAATGCTGGTCAGCATGTACAGGTCCAGTCGACCGATCAGGCGCAAGCCTTCGACATCCGGCAGGAACTCGCCCGGCGCGATCACCCGGCCGCCCGGCTGATGCCAACGGATCAGCGCTTCAAGGGCCAGCAGCTCGCCGGTTTCGACGCTGACGATCGGCTGGAAATACGGCAGCAGTTCGTCAGTACGCTTGAGCGCGTTGCGCAAGGCCCCTTCACGCTCGACCTGGTCCGAGACTTCACGGCGCACTTCCTGGTTGAACACCGCGTAGCTGTCGCGCCCGGCACTCTTGACCCGGTACATCGCCGCATCGGCATCGCGCAGCAAGTCGGCGGGCTCGTGATGGAACTGATTGTCGGCGCTGACGATGCCGATGCTGCAGGACGAAAAAACCTCATAGCCATTGATGAAAAACGGCAGGTCGAACGCCACCAGGATCCGCTCGGCGATTTCGATCATCACGTCCAGCGGGGCCTCGGGCGCCAGTACCGAAAACTCATCGCCCCCCAGGCGTGCCAGCATGTCGGCTTCGCGCAGACAACCGCGCAATCGCTGGGCTGCCTGCATCAACAGCAGGTCGCCAAAGTGGTGGCCGAGGCTGTCGTTGACCATTTTGAAACGGTCCAGATCGATGAACATCACCGCCAGGTGCCCGCCTTCGCGGCCGAACCGCGACCAGGCCAGATTGAGGCGCTGTTGCAGGTAGGTGCGATTCGGTAGCCCGGTCAGCGCATCGTGGGCGTTTTCGTGCTGCAACTTGGCATTGGCGTGATCGAGTTCGCGGGTGCGGCTCTGCACTCGGGCTTCCAGCTGGAGGTTGGCGGCATGGATCGCTTCAGCGGCCGTGCGTCGCGACAGCGCCGTGTCGATGTGCCGCGACACGAATGTCAGCAGTTCCTGGTCACGCTGGGTATAGCGCACCTGCGAGGTATAGCTTTGCACCGCCAGCACGCCACGCACCGCGTCGTCTTCGAACAAGGGAATGCCCAGCCAGGAGTAAGAGCGTACAGACTCATGGGCAAGTTCGATTTCACCCTGAACGGACAATCGTTCGGCCTCGGCGACGTCAATCAGGCAAGGTCGGCGCTTGCGGATCACATATTCGGTCAGGCCCCTGCGCCCTCGCCGTGCCGGCGGGCAGGTCGTCTGCCGCTCATCCACGTAATAGGGAAAAGTCACTTCGCCGGTGGTGTCGTCGAACAGCGCAATATAGAAGTTCTGCGCGAACAGCAGATCACCGACGATGCCATGCAGGGTCTTGAACAGCTCGGCCATGTCACCGGGCTGGCTGGACAGTTCGGCAATCTGGAACAGCGCGCTCTGCAGATGTTCGGCGCGTTCCCGGTCTGCCACTTCCTGGCGCAAAGCATCGTTGAGTGCGGAAAGTTCCAGGGTGCGTCGCATCACCGTTTCTTCCAGGTCCTCCCGGTGCAGAATCCGGTCCAGCGCCATGGCCACGTGACGGGCGACCACCAGAAACAACGCGCGGTCTTCAGCACTGTAGACACGCGAAACGTCGTAGACCTGCATCGCCAGCATGCCAAACACGTCATCCGAGGCGTTTTTCAACGGTGCGCCCATCCAGAACTCGGGACGATCACCTACGCAGTGGAAACGGTTTTGTGCCTGGGCCGCGAGAATGCCGGCGGAATCGATCAGCAATGGCTGGCCACTGGTCAACACCTGCCCGGTCAACGACAGGCGCGAAGGGTCAAGGTATTCATAGTTTTCCGATTCCAGGGCATCGACGTCGATGATGTCGACGTAATACGGGTAATCGATCTTGCCAGTGTGCGGGTTATACAGCGCGAGATAGAAGTTCTCGGCGTCGATCAGGCTGGCCAGCAGCCGGTGAACCCCCACCAGGAACACTGAACGGTCACGGGTCGAACTGGCCAAATAGGTAATTTCATACAGCACACGCTGGGTGATCTGCGCACGGGCCAGGGTATTGGTCTGTAGCTCGATGCCCAGGCGCTGGGCAAAGTCTGCGAACGCAGGCTCAGCAGCATCATTGACGGGTGCGAGCAGCCAACCCAGCTCACTTTCGCCTCTGCCGGTCGGCCAACGATGCAGGTTCGACGTCAGGCAAAAGGCTTCAAACGCCTCATTGGCAATGCTCGAAGGCCATTGCGCCCGCGGATCGCCTTGCCCGACCCAATGCATTTGTTCGCCGGCGCGGTAGAACACCCAGGCAGTGCTGTGGGCCCAGTTGCGCGCCGAGTCCAGCACCTGTTCGATCGAGTCTTCGTTGCCAGCGTAAGCCATGCCGACAGTATCCGGATTCACTATGGGTTGGAGTGCGGCCACTTCGCAATGGCTCGAATGCCGCCGGGAGTCGGTCAATGTACGAAAACTCATCAGGGCTCCCTGAGCCAAAAACCGCGGACACTCACTGACTGATTGCTAGCAATATGCCACCTATCATCTTATCTATAGCTTATAGCTTTTTTTTCAATGATTTGTTCACTTTAGTACCAGGTATGAGACGGGCTGCAAATTATTCGCTGCGTATTGCCCGGGCCAGCGTCTCTATGAAGCGTTCCATCGTCCTGAATGACGCGAGAACCGCAGTGGCGGCAACTGGTCCAGACAAAGAAAACGCCACTCTATCGAGTGGCGTTCTTGTAGTGCTTTCTATGGATGGGACCATTGATCAGGCAATGTTGGCTTGAGGTGGCGCATCAACAAAAAACTGTCGATACCACTTTCTCAATTCGAACAGCTGACCGTCCGCCTGGCACAACAGCGGAGACTCGCGATAAACCTTGTTCTCCCAGATTTCGACATCCTCGTAGAAGGCCTTATGGGCAAACCCGGCGTATTCCTCGGCAATGGCGTCAATATCCGCAATCGCATGATCATGGCGCAGTTTCAATCCGTAGCAAAGGTCCAGACTCTCGTGATCGACCGGCGTATGGAAGTTGACCTGACGGCTTTCGTGGGTACCCTGCATTTCAACGTGCATGACGCCGGGTCCGAAGTAGGTGGCCACCGTCTCCAGTTGACTGCCCAGTGTGGGGTGCTGGCCAATCAAGGAAATCTGCCGCGCGATGTGCCTGTCGTACTCAACGGTGATCTTGTCGATGGGCGACTGGTGAACGATGGCGAAGTGCGGGGTATCCACCAGGTTTTCGATGATCTCCTTACCCTGGGTCTTGATCCTCCAGCGCTTGAAGTACCAACGCGTCCAGCCCTCCTCCCCACTCATTTCGGCTGACCGCGGAACCTCCCATTCGGGCTCGCCGCCTTCAGGGTCGAACCAGAGATGAATCATCTGGTTGAGTTCGCGCACGTGGTGCCATTTCAGGGCGCCTTCCTTCGCCTTGGGTGGAATACGCTCCGAGTACGGAATGGCGGTGCACTTTCCCTCCTGATCGAACTGCCACCCGTGGAAGGGACAGCGAATGGTATTTCCTACGCAACTGCCGCCGCCAAGGTGGGCGCCAAGGTGAGGGCAATGCGCATCGAGTATCGCCACTTCCTGGTTTTCACTCCGAAAAGCCACGTAGTCCCGATTGAAGTACTTGAACGATTTTATTTCCCCTGCGGCCAGCTCACTTGAAAAGAGCACACCAAACCATCCCTTGGGGAATCGTTCAGAAAAAAAGTCTTTTTTCACGGTTGTATCTCCAGGTTTTTATTGTTTTTTGTGCGTCACCCTATGCGTCAGAACCAGACAGCAACTCCTCTCTTTCGCAAGAAACAAATATTCCAGCGCCCTCACTTACATTTCGAAGTTCATCATGAAGTGATCGTGATTAATGGGTGCGTTACCAGTCAACATTATTCATTCGAGCTTATAGCCCCGGTCCAAAGCAATGCTGGCCACATACATAGTGATCAGGCAACTTCGAGATTATCCGTGCAAAATCAACCATCTTCCTTCCGCTATTGAAGTTAACTTTCAGGGCCAACCGCCTACAGATGAATGTGAAGAAAACTAGTAGTGGCAGAACTCTGTGTAAAGGTTCAAATTTGCACGCAGCAGTGCTTTCTCGCACTCTACAGCCAAGTTGCCTTAATGCAGGCATACACCGTGCACGCCATGAGGCCGCTTTGAGTTCCGGGTTTACCAGATGGTTGATCGCTGCCCCTCTACGTGCTTTTATGCACAGCCCGCCCTTAACCAGGTACTGATCCAGCACAAGTAAAACCCGTGTTTGAGGGGAAAGATCGGGCTGCACGAGCCAACACTATTAGAACAAAAAGGTGCTTCGAGAATGCTGGACTGGGACGATCTACGTTATTTCCTCGCCGCCGTTGAAGCGGGCTCCTATTTGGGCGGCGCGAAAGCGTTGGGGGTTAATCGAACAACTGTAGGCCGTCGTGTCGAAGCACTGGAAAAACGCATCGGCAGTCCACTCTTCAAACAATCGGCGTCCGGATATCATCCAACTGAAGTAGGCGTCAAAGTCTTGAAGTGTGCTAAGCAACTCGAAAAGCATGTCGCGCAGTTGTCATCCACACTCATCAAGCAACAAGGCGCACTGGAAGGACATGTTCGCGTTGCCGTCGCAGCGGAACTGGGCAACGACCTGCTCCCCGACATCATGCGCTTTCAACAGACCCATGCCGAAGTGACCGTTGAAGTTTCTAGCGTACGCGACCCGGCAATCGCTCTGACCCAACGCAAAGCCGACATTGCCCTGGGGGTTTTGAGGGCAAGGCCTGAGTATTTGACAGGGCTTTGCCTGGGTAGATTGTCACTTGCGGTTTATGGCGCCGCGAGTCCCCCTCGCCCCCGTGTGGGCCCGGAGCACTCAACCTGGGTTGGGTGGTCTGAAGACATGAACGGTTGCATGCTGGCAAGCTGGATGACCCGTCATCTCAAGGAAGACGCCCGGACCGGTAGCTGGGTAGACTCCTGGGCCGCGCTCAAGGCGGCCACTCAAGCGGGTCAAAATGTCGCGCTGATGTGGCAAGCCTTTGCCGAGCCCGACCCCGGGCTTGTCCAGCTTCCGGGGTTCATGACGGGGACAGGGCAAGGATCGGGTCTCTGGCTTCTATCACTCGAAGCGATTCCGCTGGATGCCTGCAAGAAAGAGATGTTCGATTTTCTGTTCTCCAGCCTCAGGCACAAGCTCTGCGGCGGGCCGGGTTTCACAGCAGCTGCCCACTAGCCCCCAGGATTTCAATGCGACCTGTCAGTCGTCATTGTCATCGTGATCACGGTAGCGACGGTGATCGCGATCATGGTCGCTACGATCATAGCCACGACGATCATCGTCACGGTCATAACCTCGATCATCGCCCCCTCTCCAGTCGTCACCACGTCGATGATCATGATCGTGATATCGCCCGTACCGCTCTCCGTCATCCCAATGCGGGCCGCAGCCTCCCAACAACACGGCGCTGGAAATGGCCACGATCAAGATTACTGCGCGATTCATGAAAACGTCCTGAATGTCGGGATTATGGAAGGGTCACGGCTGCTCGAAACGTTCAGCCATGGCTATGACCATTCAGTAACTCAATGATTCCGCTGGGAAATACAAACAAGTGACGGTCACTCTCAGCGATCACGCCATCGAAATGCCCGCCGAGGCCAACCGGGCCTGTCATCAATAGCCAAGGGGCTGTCGTCGAATGAAAAGCGCCTGTGATGCGTGGGGCTTTTAATGGTTCTTCACGCAATCCCGGGAAACACAATACCTGTAGGAGCCAGCTTGCTGGCGATGGTCGTTAACGATAACGCGTGTGAACTGGATTAACGCGGCGCTAGTGAGTCCATCGCCAGCAAGCTGGTTCCTACAGCTTTCCGGGAAGAAGTTGCCTGGAACGCCAGGCAGGAGAACAACAATATGAAATTCGTGAAAACTCTTCTGGCTGCCGTACCCCTACTGGCGCTGGCCATCGATGCCCAAGCCTATGTATCGAGCCAGGAAGCCGCCCGGTTGGGCAGCAGCCTGACGTGGGTGGGTGCCGAAAAGGCCGGTAATGCCGATGGCTCCATTCCGCCCTACAACGGTGGCCTGACCACCGCCCCGCCCGGTTTCAAGTCCGGCGACAGCATGCGCCCGGACCCTTTTGCCGGCGAAAAACCGCTGCTGGTGATCAACGCCAGGAACGTCGATTCGTACAAAAGCATGCTCACCGCCACCACCGTAGCACTGGCCAGGCGCTACCCCGGCTTTCGCATCGACGTGTATCCGACCCACCGCACGGCATCGCTGCCCCAGGCGGTACTGGACAACAGCCGCCGGAATGCCACCCATGCCAGGTCGCTTAACGGCGGGATCGCCATCGACAATGTGATGCCCGGGGTGCCGTTCCCGATCCCGCAATCAGGCGCCGAAGCGATGTGGAACTTCCTGCTGCGCTACCAGGGCGTCAACATCCATTCCAAGTACGACTCCTGGACGGTCGACACGGCCGGCGTACCGAGCCTGGCGGTCACCGGCGAGGCATTCGTCTCCTTCCCGATCTACGAGAACATGTCCAAGCCGTTCAACAGCTCGGACATTTATTATCAGTTGAAATTGTCCTATACCGGGCCTGCGCGCCGAGCCGGCGAGTCGATCATGCTCAAGAACGCCACCAATCCATCGGAGTTTCCCGGCCGCGCCTGGCAGTACATGCCGGCCCAGCGCCGGGTCAAGCAGATTTCGATCCTGGCCTACGACACCCCCAACCCCGGTACTGCCCGTGCGCTCGAGCTGTATGACTGGACGCTGGTTGGCAAGCAGGAAATGATCGTGCCCTACAACACCTACAAACTCACCTACGCTCGCGACGCCAAATCCCTGACCACGCCGAATTTCATTGCCCCGGATTTCGTTCGCTGGGAAAAACACCGGGTCTACGTCGTGGAGGGCAACCTCAAGCCCGGCGCCAGGCACATCTACCAGAAGCGCCGCTTTTACCTGGATGAAGATACCTGGGCCGCGGTGGCTTCCGACCAGTACGACACCCGTGGCCAGCTGTATCGCGGCTCCTTCGCTTTCTTCAGCCAGAGCTATGACCAGCAAGTCCCGGATGCCACGCCCTTCATGACGTACGACCTGTCGAAAGGCACCTATAACATCAATGGCGTGGTGGGCCCTCATGGCGGCATCCGCTACATCGAGCCGCTATCGACGGCGCAGTGGGTGCCGGAGTCCATGGCGGGCGCCGGTATTCGCTGAGTGGGTGGTGGCAGAGCGCCCTGATTGGAAAAAGGGGGCGTGAGCTGCGCGGATCAGCTCTCGCTGGCAACAACCGGGTCTTGAGCCGCTTCGGCAGCCAGCTTCAATCGGTCAGCCTTGCTGATGTACTTATCCTTGCTTTTCGGTGCCAGTTTGGCACTCGCCTTTTTGGCGTTAGCCTTTAACAACTGATTTATTTTCTTGCGACGATTCATGCTGTTCTGCTCAACCGGTATTTCTTGAATGATATCAGCTTAACCATTCAGGCCGGGCTGCCACTTTCCCCATAACTGGGTTACTTCACCCACCCTTCCGGGTAATCACCACCAAACCGGAGGAATATCCCCCGCATCTGTCGCCCATGATCCAGTCAACAACCTGTTCATTTACCTGGATTTTTTCTTTGCCCGGGTGATGGCTCATTAGTTGCACTCCCCCCACTTGTGCCCACCACAGCGGTCGTCCCGGACATGGAGACGACGGGACATCAGCCGAGGGGTAAAAAAATGAAAAGCGCGACACCACCATGCAATTCCTTCGACCGGCTGCGCAGATCAAGCCTGCCTTGTGCGATGCTCCTTTCCCTGGCCACGGCAGACGCTGCGCCACTGGACGATGTCAGCCCGCCGCCACCGACGGACCCCTCAGCGTTTACCAACCCGCCGGCCGACCCCAAGGCCGCGCTGGATGCCATTCTGACCATGCCACCCACCAACGTGGGCGCCATCGCCCTGCCCAACGGTGTGTATGGCGACCGGTACACGCCACGGGCCGAGAACGTGCTGCCGCCAGCCTTGCAGACATCGTTCAAGATTCCCACCAACGGCAAGCCCAGCCCGTTGTTCGGGGCGCAGCCGTACACTCAGCAACTGCTGTTGTTCGAAGAATTCGGCACGGAAAAACTCGACCCGACACTGCCGGCACCGCCCCTGACCTTCCCGCCTCCAACCGTCGGCCCGGCGCCCGTGCAGGACCCGAACAGCATCGCCCGCAGCGGCCCTTCGGCTGCGTCGCTCGAAGCTTTCATGCGCCAGCCCGGGCTGTACCCGTTTCCGTCACAGTATTCCAACGTGCTGGACCGTAACCCGTGGAAAGCGCAGGTAGAAGCCTTCCTCAACCGCCATCCGGTCGGCTCGCCGGCCGAGGGGCGTCCGCCAGGAAAAGGCTGGTCGCACCAGCGCTGGAACGAGTTCTACCCACAGGTCGCCTTCAAGACCGCCCAAGCGGGCGCCAAGCTCAACGGCGGCATGCGCGACCGCCGCCAGTTGCACAACTACGCCGTCGGTGAATTCGGGCCAGGCGGGCTCTACAACCAGACGTCGGACGCCCCGGTCATCGCGGGCACCACCAAAGGCATCGACACGCGTTTTCACCCCAACATGCCGATTCAGAACCACAAGGCGCTCTGGACCTTCGACGGCACCTTTCCACCAAAACTGTTGATGGTGCGCTACGGCCAACCGGTGCTGATGCGACACTACAACGCCCTGCCGATCGATCCCTCGGCCAACATGGGGTTTGGACTGCACACCCTCAGCACCCACGAACACAACGGCCACTCCCCGGCCGAAAGCGACGGCTATGCCAATGCGTTTTTCTTTCCGGGGCAGTACTACGACTATCGTTGGCCGATCCAGTTGGCCGGCTATGACAGCATCAACACCACTGCGCAGGATCCGCGCGCGGCCTTCCCCTGCGCCCCGGGTGAAACCCTGTTCGTCAACGACGCCACTCCGGGCCTCAAGACCTGCAACAACGGCAGCATCAAGATCCGTGGCGACTGGCGCGAGACCATGAGCACCCACTGGTTCCACGACCACATGCTCGATTTCACCGCGCAGAACGTCTACAAGGGCAACGCGGTGATGATGAACTACTACAGCGCCATGGATCGCGGTAACGAAGCCATGGAAGACGGCGTCAACCTGCGCCTGCCCAGCGGTTCGGCCTTGCCCTGGGGTAACCGTGACTACGACGTCAACCTGATGGTGGCCGACAAGGCCTGGGATGCCAATGGCCAGTTGTGGTTCAACCCGTTCAACACCGATGGCTTCCTCGGCGATCAGATCCTGGTCAACTGGCAGTACCAGCCGCGCCTGAACGTGCGTGCGCGCAGCTATCGTTTCCGCATTCTCAACGGCTCGGTGTCGCGTTTCTTCAAGATCGCGCTGGTGCGTGAAGTCGTCGGCACCGGTGGCGAATTCCCCGGTCCGGCAGGTTCCGGCCTGTCCTATACCCGTGTGCCGTTCCACATGATCGCCAACGACGGCAACCTCATGGAACACGCCGTGCCGTTCGACGGCAGCATGGACCTGGACGCCGACGGCGATGTGCAGGACCACAACTCGATCCTGCCCACCCAGGGCATTGCCGAGCGCTTCGACATCATCGTCAACTTCTCGAAATACGGGATCAAGACCGGCGACAAGCTGTACTTCGTCAACCTGATGGAGCATCAGAACGGCAAGGGTCCGGAGAGTATTCCGCTGAGCCTGGCCGATGTGCTGTCCGGCAAGTACAAAGCGGTGCTCAAACTGGGCAGCAAGGGGCTGGAATGGGACTTGGGTGACCCGGCGGTGGGCAAGTTCATGCAGATGGTGGTCCAGCCTTATGCCGGCCAGGACGTGAGCATGAACCCCGCTGACTATGAACCCGCCAAACCGGGTAAACCGGTCGGCAAGGTCATGATTCCGCTGACGGTCAACCGCGACGATCCAACGATGCAGGCCAAGCTCAAGACAGTGCGGCATCGCGAGTTTATCTTCGGCCGCTCCGACGGCACCGACGGAGAACCCTGGACCATCAAGACCGACGGTGGTTTCGGCAACCGCGCCGACCTTCGCCGGATCAGCGCCGCGCCGCAACTGGCCACCGGCCCGACCCCTGCCGGGTTCTCCGGCGACGGCACCCTGGAAGTGTGGAAAATCAAGAACGGCGGCAACGGCTGGAGCCACCCGGTACACGTGCATTTCGAAGAAGGCGTCGTCCTCAGCCGCGACGGCAAGGCACCGCCGGAATGGGAAAAATGGGCACGCAAGGACGTCTATCTTATCGGCCAGGGCATCGACAGTACGGTGGACGTGGACATCGCGATCCGCTTCCGTGAATTCGCCGGGACCTACATGGAGCACTGCCACAACACCCAGCATGAGGACACGTCCATGTTGCTGCGCTGGGATACCGAGAACCCGGGCCAGTTCCAGTTGATGCCAACGCCTCTGCCTGGCTGGGACGGCGTGACCTACGTCAACTCCGCCGCGCTGCCTACCTTCCGCACGGGCGATACCCGTACCAACGACGATAACCAAAAACCAATCGCCAACCCCGACAGCGCCATCAGCAACACCGGCCAACCGGTGACCATCAACGTGCTGGCCAACGACACAGACCCTGACGGTAACGTGCCGCTTAAAGTAGTGGGCCTGGCACAACCGGACTCCGGCAAGGGCTCGGTCAGCACCGATGGCCTGCGCGTGATCTACACGCCACCGGCCACGGTCGCCGCGCCGTTCACCGCGACCTTTACCTATCAGGCCGCCGATGCCAAGGGTGCGGAATCGGAACTGGCCACGGTATCCGTGGCGGTCTCGGCAGGGGTCGTCGAGAACCTGATCGTCACCGGCGCTACCGTCACCTCCCGCAGCAACAGCCGCTGGTATTGGGTACTGTCCGGCACCACCTCGCGTGGCACGGGCAATACCATCACGGCGACGGCCACGACAACAACCGGTACGGTGAACCTTGGCACCGCCACCCTGACCACTACGCCTACAGGCGCGCGCTGGAATATAGCGGTGACAACCGTCGGCAGCGGCCCGTCGCCTGCCCCGACGGCGACCATCAAGTCGGCCTTCGGCAAAACCGTGACGGTGCCGGTAGTGAAGAACTGAGTTTCAACCTGGCTTTAGCGACGAGGGCCTCAAAGGATCTGAGGCCCGAATCGGTAAGTTCAGCTGCTTGCGTTCAACTGTGCGGCGCGATGATCCTGAGCCATGGCCAGCGAGCCTGATAACTTCTGGCCTTCTGATCGAACAGGTCCGGCCTGGGATTTCCTGGATTGATTCGAAGCAGCCCGTGCTCTGTGTCGGCCAGGCCGTTGGGGGCATAGACCTCGCCGGTGGCGACATCCCAACCGATGCAGGTACCGGCAACCAGGTAGCGATCGACCCCGTCCCTGGCCGACTGGAGCCTGGGATAATCCCCGCCGAACCGCTGGCTGTACCACAGGTGAACGCGCGCCTGATTCTTGACCTCAACGTTCACGTCGAGGTCGTTGAACAGCTGCCGGGCTGACTGGATGACCTCATTCTCTGCCTCCCAGGACAGATCATCATCGAAGTAAAAGACGTCGTAATCCTTCACCCCCCATTCTGGCGGTCGCTGTGACTGATGATTCCAGACCGCCTGGAACAGGCAACCGGCCGTGAGCATGCATTGGTTCAAGCCGAGCTCGGGCAAGCGTGTGTAAATTTGTGCGTTGACCGGATTGGTCATTGCGATCCTGACCAGGCTTTCGGCAGTCAATGTCATCTTCATCCCTTCCCTATCGATCTGATCCTGGCGACCGACAATACCCGCGGTGCTTTACAAATTCACGAAAAACCCGGCACGGCCGATCTGGTGCCAATCAGGGGTCATTCAAGGGTATGAAGTCGGTGTTGACTATGTGGATGACACTTTTGAAGTGAGCCGCCGCCGTGCCTGCCCCGATAATCGATAGCTTACTGACGAACTGTCGAGGTCAAGCATGACGAGCGCAAATACGGAACAAGTCAGCCCGGGAACACTGAGAAGAGTGATTGTCGCCGCCGGCATCGGCAATTTCGTCGAGTGGTTCGACTTCGCCGTCTATGGCTTTTTGGCCACGACCATCGCCCAGCAATTTTTCCCCAGTGGCGATGCCAGTGCCGCGCTGCTCAAGACCTTTGCGGTGTTCGCCGTGGCCTTCGCGTTTCGGCCCCTTGGCGGGATTTTCTTCGGCATGCTGGGCGACCGGATCGGCCGCAAGCGAACCCTGGCGATGACCATTCTGCTGATGGCGGGTGCGACGACCCTGATCGGTCTGCTGCCCACTTATGCGGCGATCGGGGTCATGGCGCCGATTCTGCTGTCGCTGATCCGTTGCGCCCAGGGTTTTTCCGCCGGGGGCGAATACGCGGGTGCCTGTGCCTACCTGATGGAGCATGCACCGCGCGACAAACGAGCCTGGTACGGCAGCTTCATTCCGGTGTCGACATTTTCCGCCTTCGCCGCGGCAGCCGTGGTGGCCTACGCGCTCGAGGCGTCATTGTCGGCCGAAGCCATGGGCAGTTGGGGTTGGCGCCTGCCGTTCCTGATTGCTGCGCCGCTGGGCCTGGTGGGGCTTTACCTGCGCTGGAAGCTCGACGAGACGCCGGCATTCCAGGCGGTGACCCAGGAACATGCGGTGGCCCACTCGCCGCTCAAGGACACCTTGCGCAACCATGGGGCAGCGATCTGTTGCCTGGGCGCCTTTGTGTCACTGACCGCCCTGTCGTTTTATATGTTCACCACCTATTTCGCGACGTACCTGCAAGTCGCCGGTGGCCTGAGTCGCGCAACCGCATTGCTGGTGTCACTGATTGCCTTGCTGTTCGCCGCGGCGATCTGCCCGCTGGCCGGGCTGTATTCCGACCGGGTCGGGCGTCGCATGACGGTGATGACGGCCTGCGCGCTGTTGATCGTTGTCGTGTATCCATCGTTCCTGATGGCCAGCTCCGGCTCGTTCGCAGCGTCCGTCGTCGGCGTCATGCTCCTGGCGATTGGCGCGGTGTTGTGTGGCGTGGTGACGGCGGCCTTGCTCTCGGAAACCTTCCCGACCCGCACTCGATACACCGCCTCGGCCATCACCTACAACATGGCGTACACCCTGTTCGGCGGCACCGCGCCGCTGGTGGCGACATGGCTGATCAGCACCACCGGCAGCAACCTGTCGCCGGCGTTCTACCTGATCGCGATCGCATTGCTCGCATTGGCGGGTGGACTGGCATTGCCGGAGACCTCGAGGATTTCCCTGCATGAAGTGGCGGCGCAGGAGAAAACCGAAGGCGTGGGTGCCTCCGCCTGAGACACGAAACGAGCCGGCAGGCGTCATGTCACCGCGGTTTTCCCCAGAGGCCTTTGACTGGCCAGCAAAACCCTGCACAATTGCCGGCTGTTTTTGGGGCTTTCACTGGTTTGGAGGCCGCTTGCTTGCCAGCGATGGTCGTTAACGATAACGCGTGTGATCTGGATAAACGCGGCTCCTGTAGGAGCTGGCCTGCCAGCGATGGTCGCTAACGATAACGCGGGTGAACTGGATGAACGCGGCGCGCTTGAGTCCATCGCCAGCAAGCTGGCTCCTACAGTTTCAGCGTGGGCGCAGTCCCTTGTAGGAGCTGGCTTGCCAGCGATGGTCGTTAACGATAACGCGGGTCAACTGGATGAGCGCGGCGCACTGGAGTCCATCGCCAGCAAGCTGGCTCCTACAGTTTCAGCGTGGGCGCAGTCCCTTGTAGGAGCTGGCTTGCCAGCGATGGTCGTTAACGATAACGCGGGTCAACTGGATGAGCGCGGCGCACTGGAGTCCATCGCCAGCAAGCTGGCTCCTACAGTTTTAGCGTGGGCACGGTCCCCTGTAGGAGCTGGCTTGCCAGCGATGGTCGTTAACGATTACGCGGGTGAACTGGATAAACGCGGCGCATTTGAGTCCATCGCCAGCAGGCTGGCTCCTACAGTTTTAGCGTGGGCACGGTCCCCTGTAGGAGCTGGCTTGCCAGCGATGGTCGTTAACGATAACGCGTGTGGCCTGGATAAACGCGGCGCACTGGAGTCCATCGCCAGCAGGCTGGCTCCTACAGTTCCCCGGGAATGCGTGAAGAATCTTTTTTTTGACAGGACGTCACTCATGCAACGGATTGTAATTCTGGGCAATGCCGGCAGCGGCAAATCCACCCTCGCCCGCACCCTCGGCAAGCGTCTTGGCCTGCCTGTGGTGCACCTCGATACCTTGTTCTGGGAGCCCGGCTGGGTCGAACCCGACGCGGTGCAGTTCCGCGCGCGGGTTAGCGCAGCGATCGCAGCGGATAGCTGGATTTGTGAAGGCAACTATGCCCGGCGCACCTTTGACCTGCGCCTGCCCCGGGCCGACCTGATCATCTGGCTCGATACGCCGCGACTCACCTGCTTCGCCCGAGTGATCCTGCGCAGCGTCTTGAACCGTCCTCGCCCTGACCTTGCAGCCGGCTGCGCAGAGAAGCTCGACCGGGCGTTCCTGACGTTCCTTGAGTTCGTGTGGAATTTCGATCGAGGCTACCGCCCAGGTATCGAAGCGGTGCGCCTGGCCATGGGCCCGCGCATTCCCGTGGTGCATTTGCGCAATAGCCGGCAGATTGCCACCTTTCTCCATGGCTTGCCCGCCATGTCTGGAACCTGCCTTGAATAGAGGGGCGACGATATCCGTCACCCGAGGTTATGCCTCGCGCCCCGAAACCGACTCGATTCGACGTCACCCATGATTCCACAGCGACATCGTGGACTTGTCATGAAATGAAAAGAAATTGTCGTCGAATGAATGGCCGTCAGCCTCCCCCCTCCATAAATTCCTCTTCGGGCCCGCACGCGTTGAATCCCGTGTTCTGACGTCGGGTCCGTTCTGGTTTACAGGCTCAACACCATAATAATAATCCGAGGGGTCGCATCGTATGCGCGTGAATTTGCCCGTAACCGAGCATGAAAGAGTATTTCCCGCCGAACAACGATTGATCTCCACGACCGATCTCGATAGCCGGATCACCTACTGCAATGAGGCCTTTGTTGCCATCAGCGGTTTCACCTACGACGAATTGGTGGGCCAGCCCCATAACCTGGTTCGACACCCCGACATGCCTCCCGGGGTATTCATTCATATGTGGCACACCATCAAGCAAGGCAAACCCTGGATGGGTATTGTGAAAAACCGCGCGAAAAATGGTGATTTCTATTGGGTCAGTGCCTACGTCACGCCCATCCATGAAAACGGACGCCTGAGTGGTTACGAGTCGGTTCGTTCGCTGCCCAGCCGCGACCAGGTTCGTCGGGCAGCAGCACTCTATGCTCGGATGCGGGCCGGCAAGCCCATCGTTTCCCTGAGCACGCGGATTTCCCGGCCGCTGCAACACGGCTGGCCGTTGCTGATCACTGGCGCTGTTTCATTGCTCGCCGAGCAGTGGCTGCCCAATTCGGCGGCACAGGGGCTGATGGTGGCGAGCCTGTGTATGGCCTGGTACCTGATCGAGTCCCGGCATCGCAGGGCCATCGAGCGCACCCTGGCCGAGCATCCGAAAGCTTTTTCCGATCCACTGGTCGCGCTCACCTACAGCGACAACCATGGCCCCCAGGGGCGCCTGGACATGGCCATGGTCAGTGAGGAAGCGCGCTTGCAGACCGCCCTGAGCCGACTCGTCGATGCCGGGGTCAATGTCAAGGCCAAGGCCGCGCAGTCGTCCGAACTCTCCGGTTCGCAGGCGCAGTCGCTTGATCGTCAGCGCAGTGAAACCGATCAGTCAGCCGCCGCCATCTCACAGATGGCCGCCACCATCCAGGAAGTCACCCAGAACGTCATCAGCACTGCGCATGCCGCATCGCAGGCTGACCAGTTGACGCGTGAGGGCAGTGAGCTGGCCCGGCAAAGCCTGAGCGCCATGGAAACCATGCATGAGGCGGTCAACGAGATCGGCAAGGCGGTCAACGCATTGGCCAGCGAAACGCAATCGATCGGCAGTGTCGTGGATGTCATCACATCCATTGCCGAACAGACCAACCTGCTCGCGCTCAATGCGGCCATCGAGGCGGCCCGGGCCGGTGAGCAAGGTCGCGGTTTTGCCGTGGTTGCCGATGAAGTGCGCTCCCTGGCACAACGCACTCGCACCTCCACCGAACAGATCCACGGCATCATTGCTTCGCTGTACGACGGTGCCGATCGCGCAGTGTCCACGGCCAGCCGTGGCGAGCAGATCTCTCGCGAAAGCATGCAGCGTGTCGAGGCGGTGCAGTCGGCGCTGGTCGGCATCAGTCAGGCCGTCACCCGGATTACCGGGATGAGCCAGCAAATGGCCTCGGCGTCTGAAGAACAAAGTCACGTGGCTGAAGACATCAATCAGCAGATCACGCGTATTGCCCAACTCTGTGATCACAGCGCCGGGCAGGCCAAACAAGGCGCCGTGATCAGCCAGGATCTTGAAGTCATGGCCGACTACCTGCACAGCCTGGCCGAGCGCTTTAACCGTTAGTAGCGACAGGGCGATTCCTGCTTTGCCAGGGCCTTCGCCAATTAATGCTGATCACCTGTAGGAGCGAGCTTGCTCGCGAAGGTCGTCAACGATAACGCGTGCTCACTGGCTGAACACGGCGTTCTTGAGTCCATCGCGAGCAAGCTCGCTCCTACAGTAGCATTACGTCGGCGGACGGCCCGTTGCCAACGATTTCACTAAGGCAACGCATAGACCCTGAACAGCCTCTTCACGGTAAGGTTGCTCCCGCCCAGATACTGGTCGTAGGCCTTTTCTATGTAG
This sequence comes from Pseudomonas sp. AP3_22 TE3818, assembly GCF_053628995.1. Classification (NCBI taxonomy): domain Bacteria; kingdom Pseudomonadati; phylum Pseudomonadota; class Gammaproteobacteria; order Pseudomonadales; family Pseudomonadaceae; genus Pseudomonas; species Pseudomonas sp. AP3_22 TE3818. The sequence goes on from NZ_JBRJHL010000001.1 coordinate 3,525,324, forward strand.
CCCGAGTAATAGGCTTCACTCAGGGCCGTATCGACCAGCAGGCGGAAGTCTTCGTCGTTGCGATCGACCATCATCGCCACCGGCGAGTACTCGAAGATGCGGTCCAGGATCATCAGGTTCCTGGCCGCGCCTTCCTTGGCGACTTCATTTCGCAGCAGCATGCGTTCGGAGAAAAAGGCATCGGCCTTGCCCTCGGCGACCAGCTTGACGCCCTCGTCGTTGTTGGCCACGGTCACCAGCGAGGCAATCACGTTGAGCAGGCGCATGCGTTCGCGAATCCAGTCTTCGGTCACCCCGCCCTCGAGGGTCGCGTAGGTCTGGTTGGCCAGGCCATTGTTGATGCTGGCACGCCAGGTCGGGCCGCTATTGGCGACCTTGCCATTGAGTACATTGAGCAAGGGTTCAGGCGCATCGTTGCGCACCACGACCGAGAGGCCGGCGGTGTAGACCGGTATCGAGTAGCTGATCATCTTGCGCCGTTCCAGGGTGGGCGCGGTCGGCGTGCAGAGGATATCCACCTTGCCCTGGCTTACGGCACTGACCTGGTCCGAAACCGTGACCGGGTGGTAGTGCACTTGCAGGTCGGGCAGGCCCAGCTCGCTCCTGAGCTTGTCGGCGACTTTCAGGCACAGGTCGATGGCATAACCGCCGGCCTTGTCGCCTTCCTGCTTGCTGAAAGGCGCCAGGTCTGGCAAGTAGCCCAAGGTGAAGGTGTGGCTGCTGCGCACGCGTTCAAGGGTGTTGGCGCCGGCCACCATTGGCAGCGTCAAGAGTGCGAAGGCAAGCAGCAGTCTGGTGGTTGTGGCAAATGGTACGTTCATGTCCGGTTTCCCCGTATGCAGATGACTGTGCAGTCCCGATGGCTACGCCTGAGGGTTTGCGGCCCTGGCCTGATTGGCCGCTGGCACTTCGGTGAAGCGCTTGGCGAGGAATCCGTAGAGCAGGTAGCCGACAGCGAGCACCAGGGTGCCACCCATCACTGCGTCCTTGCCGCAGGCATACAGGGCGTACAGGGAGTAAGTGACGGCAATCAGCAAGACCACCACGTTACGCGTGCGAATCGCTGACGAGACCCCGGCCTTGTGCATGATCACCAGCAGGCCGGTCAGCGCAGTGATGTAGGGGATCAGGTTGGTGACCGCGGCCAGGCTGACCAGCTTGCTGAACTGCGCAGCGGCGTCGGGCGAGATGGTCGACAGGGCCATGAGGGTTTGCAGCACACCGCAGACGATCATGCCGACGACGGGCGCATTCATCGAGTTGACCTTGCTGAACAGCTTGAGGAACAGGTTCTGGTCAGCCGTCATCTTGGCCGTTTGCGCCAGGGTGAATTGCCAGCCCAGCAGCGAGCCGACGCAGGCCATGACGGCCAGGGCCATGACGATATTGCCCACCATCGGATTGAACATCGTGGCGTAGACCAGCGCGAAAGGCGCCGAGGACTTGGCCAGCTCCACGTTGGGAATGATGCCCTGGATGACGGTGGTCGACAGCACATAGACCACGGCGGCACCGAGAGTGCCGAACAGGCAGGCCAGCGGCACGTTGCGCTTGGGGTTTTCCACCGCATCGGTGGCCTGGGCCGCCGACTCCATGCCCAGGAAGGCCCACAGGGTCAGGGGGATGGCTTTGCTGATGGCCTCGGAAATCGCCAGGCTGTTGGGGTTCCAGGCGGCGGCCAGCACATCGGGCTTGAACCAGAACCAGCCGATGATGCTCAGGCCCGCGACCGGAATGATCACGCCCCACACCGTGAACGCGCCGATCTTGCCGGTGATGCCCGGGCCACCGAAGTTGGCGAAGGTGGTCAGCCAGATCAGCCCGATGGTGCCGACACACAGCGGAATGGCCCCCGTGCCCAGCCAGGGCACGAAGGCCGTCATGTAGCCCACCGCCGAAATGGCCACGGCCACGTTGGCGATGGCCAGGGACAAGAAGTACAGGTACGAGCAGAGGAAAAAACCCGACTTTGAATGGGCCTCTTCTGTGTAGGCGGACAAACCGCCGGAACGCGAACAGAAGACTCCGCATTGAGCAAAGCAGTAAGCGATCGCCATCGAGCCGATCGCGGTAAAGATCCATGACAGCAGCGAGACGGCGCCCAGTTGAGCCATGTTGGTGGGCAACATGATGATGCCCGAGCCCATCATGTTGACCGTTACCAGCGTCGTGAGCCCCATCAGGGTCATTTTCTTGCTTGAATCAGCCATCGCAAACTCCTTGCCTTGTTCAGCGTTTTGAACCTGGGCCTGGCGACGTGCAGCACGGGGCCGGACAGGGCTAATGCTTGATCAGACCTTGAACCTGTAAACGCACCGCATTGCTGGCAGGGATTTTCAAAGCGTTCATCAGCAGAATTTCTCGGTCTGTCCGACGTTGAACTTCCTGGGATGAATATCTGGGGAGGCATCATGCCCCGTGGCCAGGAGCGATTGCCCTATTGGGTATAGTTCAAATTCACAATTTGTTACTTCTTGCTGAATGTATTCCCGGACCTTTTGAGCATGGCTCACGGCGATCACCCGCCCTCCTTATCCGTGAATGAAACACCCCACAGGTTGCGTCCAACCTGTGGGGTGCTGCTCATCCTGCCGTCAGGTGCGCCCTGCGGAACCTGTAACGGGCAGGTTCCCGAGCAATTTGAGCCCGGTACTCTTCACGAAAGTGTCGTAGTCCATCGGCTTCTGGATACGGGTTTCAGCGTTGGGCAGTACGTAGGCCCAGGCCCGTTTGGACGAGGCGTCGTACACCAGCTTGAACAGACGGGTCGGCACCCAGACCTGGTTGTCGCCGATGGTCGAGTGGCCTGGATCGAAGAGCGGACCGGTAAAGACGAACACGTTGCCATCGGCTCGCGTGGCAAACTTCCTGACATCCGACTCGACCTTGCTCCAGATCTTGCGGTTGTTGGTCGGGTCTTGCGGCACCATGTTCGACAGCGCAAAGGATTGGGCCATTGCATTGGGGTTCGGTGCATCGGCTGCCGGGGATTGATGACCACGGTCCACGGCCGGATGCTGGCTGCGGTAGTCGCTCAACTCTGCGCGCCCACCCTTGGGAATGCGTGGGTCCGGGTAGAACTGGTTGGTGCGCTCCTCCCCTTTGGCATCGCGCAACTGGGCCGCATTCAAGCGTTCGACCACCACCAGCGGGGTCTTGCTGGTCTGCGAGTACAGCACCGCGAAGTTGTCGGAACACAATGCCAAGGGTTTCATGGATGCAGGCACAGTGGCGGCGTTGATCGGTTTCGCTGCCGGGAACAGATCTGCACAGCCATCGAACGAGGCCTGTTTCTGTTTGCTTGAATAGAGGTCCAGGGCCGCGTTCCGGCTGATCGAGCCTGAGCGGGAGGTTTGTTCGTGTTGCGCGGCGGGCGGCTTGAGGAGGTCCAGCAGACTGCGGGCTTGCGCCCCGGGCGAGAGCAAAACAAGGGCCGACAGCCCAACTGCAATTTTGCGTAGGTGCATGGGTCAGATCTTCGAAAGGAATTGAGGGGTAAACGTACGGCGAGTCCCGATTCACGGAACCGGATGGAGGGGTTGCTGATTATGTGGCGGCGAGCATGCTTTCACTGTCCTTGATCAAATGACCGATCCGGGGCCGGTCGGTTCGACCGCTGAGGGTCGTGCGGGGGTTATGGACCATGAGCAGACCGGTTAGTGCAATGCCGCACCCGGCACTCTTGCTATTGTGACGCCGGGGTAGATGACTTATCCAGCACCCCTCGCTACCCTTTCGCACCCGGATGCCTGACAGCGATTCAGGCCAGACCACACTCCATCCAGACGAACGAATAATGAAATCCTCCGCAGGTTTGCTGTTGTCGGGTATCGAGCTGGACCGTGCCAGTTCCATCCCCTTGTACCGCCAACTCTACTTGCAGATTCGCAAACAGATTCTCAGTGGCAGGCTTCAGGGCGGCGTGCGCCTGCCGTCCACGCGGACCCTGAGCAAGGAGCTTGAGCTGTCGCGAATCAGCATTCTCAATGCGTTCGATCAACTGATTGCCGAGGGTTTCCTGACGTCGCGGACCGGGGCCGGGACTTACGTCGGCCATGAATGGGAAGGCCGCGGCAGTGATGACGAGCAGCCGCGCCAGCCGCCTCGCTTGTCTGACCTGAGCCAGTCGATGCTGTCGTTGCGCAGCGATCATTTCCGTGGCGTTTCCTATGCCGGCTGGGCTACGGACAGCCCGACGTCATTCCTGCCCAGTCACAGTGCTTACGATGCGTTCCCGCAATCGGTCTGGAAGCGCCTGTTGAACCGCCACCTGCACAAGCCGACCAAGGCCATGCTCGGCTATGGCGAACTGCAGGGGTTGCTGGCCCTGCGCGAGGCGATTGCCGAGTACGTCTTCGATGCCCGTGGCATTGATTGCAGTGCCGAGCAGGTGGTCATCGTGTCCGGCGCCCAGCAAGCCTTCAACCTGCTGGGGATGCTGTTGCTCAATCCGCAGGACAGCTTCTGGATGGAAGATCCTGGGCATATCGCGGCGCGCATTGCGCTCCAGGCCCAGGGTGGTCAGGTCGTGCCGTTGCGTATCGACGAACAGGGGATCGATGTCCGGCAAGGCCTGGCGTTGTGTCCTGACGCCCGCCTGGTATTTACCACACCGTCTCGCCAGCATCCCCTGGGCGTCACCATGAGTTATGGACGACGCCAGGAACTCATCGACTGGGCCGCGCAGAATCAAAGCTGGATCATCGAGGACGATTGCGACAGTGAGTTTCGCTACAACGGCCGCCCCCTGCCGGCACTCTATGCCATGGACCAGTGGGCCCGGGTCATCTACGCCGGGACCTTCAGCAAGGTGCTCTTTCCCTCGCTGCGACTGGGGTACGTGATACTGCCCAACGCCCTGGTCGAACCCTTCTGCACCCTGCGTGCGGTCATGGATCGCAGCCCGCCTACCCTGCTTCAGGCCGCCACCGCGGACTTCATGCGCGAAGGCCACTTCCTCGGTCATATTCGGCGGATGCGCGCCCTGTACCAGGCTCGCCAGCAGGCACTGGTCGAACAGCTGCAGAAACAACTGGGGACTTTCTTCAGGATCACCCCGGTGGAAGCCGGCATGCACCTGATCGCCTGGTTACCCGCGCATCTCGATGACGATGCCCTGGCCAGGGCGCTCGACCAGCATGGCATTCACACCTATCCCCTGAGTGACTATTGTCTGGAGCACGTCTTGCCGCCGGCGCTGCTGATCGGCTTTGCCAGCACCCCCGAGGACCAGGCCCAGGCGCGGGTCGAAGCGCTGGCCCAGGCCCTGGACAAAATGGGCTACCTGCAGCCGACCACTTGACGCCGGGCAAGTGGTCTTATGATTTAACTGATAATGGATCTATCGAGAGTTCCTGACTGGCGCGATAAAGGCTGCGCCGGTAGACCCGGTGCCTGAACCAGGAACGACTCGAATGAACAATAAGATCCAGGAACGATTCAACGCCTTGCTCAGCCATAAGGCTGTCGAGGCCGAGACTCCCCCGCTACTGACCGAGGCACTGGCGCGCCAGTTGCTCGACCGACTTGGGCAACTGCGCCTGTTTGCCCATGCCTACCCCTTGCTGACCAACCTGACCCACGGCCGTGTCACCCCTGGCGACCTGCTGGACTTTGCCTATCGCCACGAACTCCAGGGCCTGAGCCTGCACCTGCTCGACGGTGAGGAAAACAGCCTGAGTCAAATGACCGCCGCGCAGCTTCAGGCGTTCGCGGCCAAGGCCAATGCCCTCGGGCTGGATGTGCATCTGGAAATCAGCAGCACCCTGAAAAAAGATGTCGATCAAGTGATCGCCATTGCCAAGGCGCTGGGCACCCGCAACATCCGTGTCTACTCACGCTACGAAGGGGCGCTGTCCCGGGTCATGGACGTGATCGAGTCCGACCTGCACTACCTCGCGCAACAGGCAGACGAGCACGACCTGTTCTTCGACTTCGAGCAGCACGAGGAACTCAAGAGCGGCGAGATCGCGCAACTGCTGAGCCGGCTGAACCACCCGCGCCTGCACGCCCTGTTCGACTTCGGCAACATGATCAATGCCTGCGAGCAGCCCCTTGCGGCACTGCGCGCCTTGGCCCCGCACATACGCCAGACCCACCTCAAGGGTGTGCGCATCGTGCCTGAGCAAAACGGCTTCGGGCATTACGGTGTGCTGCAGGGCTGTGACGAAGACGACCTGCCCAACGCACGCATGCTGTTCGAACTGCTGATGCTCGGCGAATCGACCCCGCAAGTGATCGCCTTCATTCTCGAGCAGGAAAACCACTACGTGGCACCGGCGTTCCGCCAGCTCGACGAAACCGCCGACCCGTTCATTGCGTACCGGGAAATGAGTGAGACAGCCCTGCCGCAAGGCTACTCGCTGGAGCGAATGCTGACCGATGAACACCGCTGGGCAAACAACCAGGTCGCCTATGTACGAGGTCTGCTGGCCGAGTTCCGAACCCTGGCCGAGTTGACCCTGGCGCATTGCGCTGACGCCTGAACCTGACGTGCCGAGCGGCACTGCCTACCCTAATATGCCTGGAGAACAATAATGACATCCCATGACAAGGCCAAATGGCTCAGATTCCTGATTCTCATCCTCGGTGGCGGCACCGTCTACAAGCTGGCGAGCCTCAAGGACGCCTTCTACATCCCCATGCAAGAATTCATGGGGCTGTCCCACACTGAAATCGGCGTGCTGCTGAGCGCCAACGCCATCGTTGCCACCGCGCTGTTCGTGGTGGGCGGCATGCTCGCCGACCGGTACGACACGCGCAAGCTGATCCCCCTCGGCCTGATCGGTACCGGGGGCCTGGGGCTTTACCTGGCGACCTTTCCGCCGTTCAGCAATCTGCTGGTTGTGTTCTGCCTGCTGGCCGTGTGTGCCGACTGCCTCTTCTGGCCAGCGCTGCTCAAGGCCATCCGCAACCTGGGTGACGATAAGGAACAGGGGCGCCTGTTCGGCCTGCTCGAAGGCGGGCGTGGCGTCATTGATACCCTGGTCGCCTTCTCTGCGCTGGGCGTCTTCGTCGCCATGGGCTCCGGTGAAAACGGTTTGAAGTCGGCGATCCTGTTCTACTCGGTCATCGACATTCTTGCCGGCACCCTGACCTGGCTGTTGCTCAAGAGCGGCAAGACCCAGTCGACCGTCAAGCCGAAGAACGGACTGTCGAACCTGCTCGAGGCCATCAAGGTGCCGGGCATCTGGCTGGTCAGCCTCAACGTGTTCATGGTCTACATCGTCTACTGCGGCCTGACCTATTTCATTCCCTACCTCAAGGACATGTACGAACTGCCCGTGGCCCTGGTGGGTGCTTACGGGATCATCAACCAGTACTTCCTCAAGATCCTCGGCGGCCCCGCTGGCGGCTTCATTGCCGACAAGCAGTTCAAGAGTTCCAGCCGTTATCTGAAGTGGGCATTCCTGGCGCTGTTGCCGCTGATGGGCGTCATCATGCTCATCCCGAAAAGCCCGGGTTTCATCTACGCAGGCATGGCGGCCACCCTCTCCTTCGCGTTGATTGTGTTTTCCATGCGCGGTGTGTTTTGGGCACCGATGGGTGAAGTCGGGATTCCCCAGCACATCACGGGCTCGGCCTTTGGCATTGGTTGCCTGATCGGCTATGCGCCGGGCATGTTCGCCTACGTCATCTATGGCGCGATACTCGACCACTTCCCGGGTCAACAAGGCTACAACTACGTCTTCTCGTTGATGAGCCTGCTGGCCATTGTCGGGTTCATGGTATCGAGCCTGCTGTATCAAGCGGTGCGCAAGAACGCCACGGTCACTGGTGAGCTCAGCGCCGCGCAAGCCTGAACATAGGCCGGGTTTACCCAGTTCATACGCGTTATCGTTAACGACCATCGCTGGCAAGCCAGCTCCTACAAGGGAACGTGCCCACGCTGAAAACTGTAGGAGCCAGCCTGCTGGCGATGGACTCCAGTGCGCCGCGTTCATCCAGATCACACGCGTTATCGTTAACGACCATCGCTGGCAAGCCAGCTCCCACAGGGGACCGCGTCTGTAGGAGCCGGCTTGCTGGCGATGGACTCAAGCGCGCCGCGCTCATCCAGATCACACGCGTTATCGTTAACGACCATCGCTGGCAAGCCAGCTCCTACAAGGGAACGTGCCCACGCTGAAAACTGTAGGAGCCAGCTTGCTGGCGATGGACTCAAGTGCGCCGCGCTCATCCAGATCACACCCGTTATCGTTAACGACCATCGCTGGCAAGCCAGCTCCTACAAAGGACCGTGCCCACGCTGAAACTGTAGGAGCCAGCCTGCTGGCGATGGACTCAAGTGCGCCGCATTTATCCAGTTCACACCCGTTATCGTTAACGACCATCGCTGGCAAGCCAGCTCCTACAAGGGACCGTGCCCACGCTGAAAACTGTAGGAGCCAGCTTGCTGGCGATGGACTCAAGTTCGCCGCGTTCATCCAGTTCACACGCGTTATCGTTAACGACCATCGCTGGCAAGCCAGCTTCCACAAAGGACCGTGCCCACGCTCAAACTGTAGGAGCCAGCTTTTTACGTGTTGCAACGCAACGCCGTGCGACCTGGCTGATCATCCGTGAAGCTGTCGGATCGCCATGCAGTGAACTACTGTCAGTCATGGGCTTGGCGTCAATCTCGAGATTTGCCTTGAACTGCCGGGTTTCCAACCGACCTGTCTCGATGATCAGGGAAGCGGACCTATGGCAAAAAATGCAAAAGTCGAATCGGAAAACCAGACGTTTACCGCGCAGCAAGCCGAGGCGCTGGACGAACCCGCCCCTGTTGGCGATGTGAATCGCAATGGCCTCTGGCGTACATGGATCAGGGTCCGGGCGCGCAAGCTGAGTCACTCGACCCAGTTTGTCATTGCCGCTGCGGTGATCCTGGGGCTGACCATGTTTTTCGTCGGCAATCTGGTGAGCGTACGCATCGAAAGTGCCGCGGTACATAGCGCAGCAGAAGCAGGCGCTCAGTACATGGATACGTTTCTGGAGCCCTTTGTGCAGGAGTTGAGCCAGGACAACACCCTCTCGGCTGCAAGTATCCAGTCCCTGGACCGCCTCACGGAAAGTCGTTCGCTGAAACAGCACATTGTCTCGATCAAGATCTGGCGAGCGGATGGCACGGTGGTCTACAGCACGAACAAAGACATCACCAACGTTCAATTCCCGTTGGATGAGATCACCGAGGCACTCAAGGGCAAAGTGGTCACCGACCTTCAGGAACTGACCCAGGATGAGAATGCGTTCGAGCGCACGCTCAATGTGCCTCTCTATGAAATCTACGCGCCCCTGCGGGATTCGCGCTCCGGGAAAATCATCGCGGTGGGCGAATTCTATGAAAAGGCCGACAGCCTCAGGCGCGAGATCAATCGGGTCCGGGAGGAGGTGTGGGGGGTCGTCGGCGCCGCGACACTGGCCATGCTGACCCTGCTTTTCTTCATCGTGCGACGCGGTGACAAGATTATCCAGCAACAGCAGGTGGCACTGCACTTGCGGCTGATAGAGCAAACCCGTTTGCATATCAGCAATGCTGAACTCCAGCACAAGATGGCAACGGCTACCCAGGAGTTTTCCCGAGTCAACGAACTCACCTTGAGGCGCATTGGCGCAGACCTGCACGATGGGCCGGCGCAGCTATTGACCTTGATTCTGATCCGGCTCGACGACGTGGCCGAAAACTGCACGGCGGTCGATCAGGAATCGCTGGAAACCATCCGTGCCGCCGCCACCGACGCATTGCGTGAGGTCCGCGATTTATCACGAGGCCTGGCACTTCCGGAAATCAACGACGTGAGCCTGGTGGAGGAGTTGCAACTGGTGGCGCAACGGCACGAGCAACGCACTGGCACCAAGGTCACATTGACCCTGGGGCAGCTACCCAAGGCCGCGCCATTGCCGCTCAAACTCTGCTTGTACCGGTTTGTGCAAGAAGCCCTCAACAACGCTTACCGGCACGCCAACGGCGAGGGTCAGGTGATCCAGGCGAAGTACATCGATGGTGTATTGAACATCAGCGTCAGGGACAGTGGGCCAGGCATGGCGGCGGACGCGATGCAGCTCGAAAAATCCGGTAGAACCCGACTGGGCCTCGCCGGTTTGCGTTATCGCGTCGAATCGCTGGGCGGGTTGTTCAGCATCGACTCCTGCGACGCGGGTACGTCGGTCAATGCCCAGTTCAAACTCTAGTCAGGCGCCGCTTCGGCATCCATTGGCGCTTTCGCCGCGCCGATGTGAAGGTGACCGATAGCTTCGCGCTCCCGGTAGTGGCGCAGAGCCGTGACCGCTTCGACTCGATTTCGCGCGTTCAGCTTCTGCATCACGCAGCCCATGTGGTGCTTGACGGTTTTTTCGCTGATCAACAGCCTGTCCGCCACTTCCCTGTTGGTCAGCCCCTTGGAAACTTCACGAATGACCTCCTCCTCGCGGTGGGTCAGATCGAACTTGCGGGTTTCCGCCTCGTGCTTCTTGATGTTGCTGAGCAGTTTGTTGGCAAACTCGGGGGTGATATACGACTCACCCTTGGCAACCGTCCTGATCGCCAGGACCAGTTCCGGTCCGCTGACACCTTTCAACACATACCCGCGCGCGCCGGCCTCCAGTGCCAGGAAGGCATCATCCTCGGACTCCGAAACCGTCAGCATCAGCACCCTCACCTCCGACAGCTGCGTGGAAATGAACCGCACCGCAGCGAACACGTCGCCCGGCATATTGACGTCCATCAACATCACGTCCGGACGCTCCTTCTGCGCAATATCCATGGCATCCTGCGCATTGGAACCTTGCTCCACGACCTGAAGATCCGCCCGTTTTCTCAACGTATTGGCAACGCCTTCACGCAACATCGGGTGATCGTCGGCAATGCCGATGCGAATGAATGGACTCATGAGACGCTCCCGCAAGAATAAGCATTCGGATACACATTGATTAATAGCAGGGAACCTGCGAAGCCGCCGGCCATCAATCGTATGTACCGGGCTCCAGTCATCCGGATATCCGACTTAGGTCGGATGCAATCAGAACCTGAACAAGTAAAAAGTCTTACAAAGCACTTTATATTTCTATTTCAACGCTTTGTTTTAAAGGGGTTTGAACATACAAAAAAAACAGAAGCCTTCATAAAAACCCGGATCCGTCTTCAATCCGACCAGCAGTCGCCCTGCAACGCTTGGGTACAGGCGACCACAGCACCCGGCAAACCGGGCCGGACGTCAAACGCAACAAATTTCCAACGTGGCGCGTAACCCGCCAGCGATGCGGTTCTCCAGTTTGATCTGTCCACCCAGGCGAACCGCAATGGCCTTGACGATGGTCAGCCCCAACCCTGCCCCCTGATCATTTGCGCGACTGTAGAAACGCTCGAAAAGCCGATCGCGGTCCTGCTCATCGATACCCGGCCCCTCATCTTCGACAGACAGTTCGTAGCCCTTGTTCTTTTCGACCAGTTTTACCGTGATCACTCCGTGCCGGGGGGAGAAGTTCGCCGCGTTGGTGACCAGGTTGTTCAAGGCAATGTCGATGGCCGCAGGGTCGACCCTCACAAGGCCGATGTTGTCGCTGACATCGAAAACCAGTTCAAGGTCCTTGCTCAACAACCAGGGCGTCAATTGGACCAGGCTGTCGCGAACCGTGGCTGCCAGATCGACAGGTACTGGCGGTTGCGCGCCTGCTTGAGGCTCGATACGGGCCATCGTGAGCAATTGATTAACCAGCCGGCTGGTACGGTCCACTCCGGCAATCAAGTGCTCAAGCGACGCACGACGCTCCCCTTCGCTCCCCGCTTCCATCAGGTTCTGCGCATGCACCCTGAGCACGGCCAGGGGTGTGCGCATTTCGTGGGCGGCATCGGCGATAAAACGTCGCTCACGTCCCATGACTTCCTGAATCTGCGCAAGCATACGGTTAAGGGCCGCCTGCATCGGCTCAAGCTCCGTAGGCAGCGGTGTCAATTGCAGGGGCTCGAGTGAACCGGGATGCCTCGCCCGCAGTGTTGCAGCCATGTTGACCAGAGGTCTCAATCCCCAGCCGATGGCCAACCAGAGCATGGCGGCCAGTATCAAACTCCCCAGAATATTAGGCCACAAGGTGTGGCGTACGATGCGGTCCACCAGGTCCATTCGCACATCGTCCCGTTCGCCCACCCAGATGCGCAGGTTGTTCTGTTTGTCTTCAAGCAGGAAGGCCCGCCAATGCCGGTTGTTCAGGTCGATGACATCGCTGAAGCCTGGTGTGACCGCGGGTTGGCTGAAGGACGGAGAACTGGCGGTATGTACCAGCACTTCATTCCTGGCATTCCAGACCTGAAACGCAATCTTCGTTTCATACGGATGCCCTTCGTCCCTGGGTATCGCCTCGTTCAGGGCCTGGTTGAAAGCCTTGTACAGGTCTGCGTGATCCTTGCTCACCATGGGCATACGCATGACGCCTTGCAGCAGGCGAGCATTCTGGGCCAGTTGGGCATCATAGACTTCGGCAATTTCATGGTTGCTGTCGTGCAGGTTCAGCACGCTGATCACCGCCAGACCTGCGAGCATCAGGCCAATGATCAGGGTCAGGGTGCGACGCCGTATCGAGGTCATCGACGCTCCTCCACCAGATAACCGATACCGCGGACGGTGCGAATCAGGTCGGTGGAGAGCTTCTTGCGCAAGTGATGGATGTGCACTTCCAGCGTGTTGCTTTCGGCCTCCTCGCTCCAGCCGTACAGCAACTGCGTCAGATGATCGCGAGTCATTACCCGGCCCGGTGGCGAGAGCAGTTCGTGGAGCAACTGGTATTCCTTGGGTGTCAGGGCCACCGGTTCGCCTTTGTAGCTGACTTGCTGGGTGCCGGGGTTCAAGCTGATACCCGCGTGCTCGATCAGCGATTGCCCACGCCCGGCGCTGCGCCGAAGCAACGCACGCAGGCGCGCCTTCAATTCTGCCAGGTCGAAAGGCTTGATCAGGTAGTCATCGGCGCCGGCATCCAGGCCGGCGATGCGGTCTTCAGTGGCATCGCGCGCCGTCAGGATCAACACCGGCAGGTTGGAGCCGCTGTCACGCAAACGCCTGAGCACTTCGACACCGTCCATGCGTGGCAGGCCAAGGTCGAGCACCGCCAGATCAAAGGTTTCACTGAGCAGCGAGTGCAAGGCACTGTTGCCGTCCTGCAACCAGTCGACGGTATAACCTTCACGGCGCAGAGCCTGATGAATGCCCTCGCCGAGCGCCACGTCATCCTCTACGAGTAATAAACGCACAGGGTCTCCTGTCAGCCGAGTTTCTTGTTCACATCCACCAACAACGTTTCGATCTCCTTGCGACGCCCGGCATCAGCGCTCTCGCGGCCAGGTCGGGGCGCAGCCTGCAAGGCTTTTTGCAACGCTGCCCTGGCTTCGACATACCGCTTCTGACGGTAGAGGTGATCGCCCCAGAAGTACAGGCTGTCGATGCCGTTGGGGTTTATTTGCAATGCCAGCTTGAGCAACTGCTCGGCCTTGTCCGAATCGCCGAAACCGATGGGCCAGCCCGGTACGCGGTCATACAGGGCCCCCAGACTGGTATAGGCTGAGCCTTGCAGGGCCTTGGGGTCCAGGGCCAGGGCTTTTTCCAGATCGGCCTTGGCATCCTTGACCTTGCTCAGCGCACCCAGCCCGCCCTGGGCGCCCGCCCAGCTACTGGTGACGATGCCAGACCAGATCCACGCCTCCGCCACCGATTGGCGCTCCTGCTTGAAGCTCGAAGCCTGGGCGGCCAGCTTTTCAAAAGCCGCGGTGCGTTGTCCCTCGGGCAACTCGTATTGAATGTGCGCCCAGCTTTGCTGGATACCGTTGAGACGCTGCTGGTCGGCAGCATCCAGCGCCCAGACAGTCTGGCTCAATGCGCCCAGCAGCAGGCAAGCGATGATCTTTTTCATGGTTCGAGATTCTCCTGGTCGGGTTTCTGGCTCAGGCGGCGGATCAGTGGCAATTGCTTGCGCAACCCCCGGTCCACCAGATGGGGCAGGAAGCTGTTCAGGCGTACAAAAAAACGCTCGGGCCAGCCCAGGTACAAGTCGCGACGGTCACCGGCAATGGCGTGAATCACCGCCGCCGCCACGGTTTGCGGATCGTCGACATTGGCCTTGAGCGCATCATTGAGCGCTTGGGCTGCCGGGCTGTTCATGCCGGTACGGGTCGCTCGCGGGGCGACGTAAAGCACACTGACCCGGGTGTCCGCCAGCTCTCGGCGCAGGGCTTCGGAGAAACCTCGCAGGGCAAACTTGGTGGCGCAGTAACTGGCGTAGCCGGGGTAGCCAATGGAGCCATAGGTCGAACCGACGTTCACCACCATGGCACTGTCGGCTTGCTTGAGCAGTGGCAACATCAGTTTTGTCAGGCATATCGGCGCACTGATGTTCACCGCGAGCATCGAGTTGATCTCACTGTCGTCGAGCTGTTCGAGCATGGCGAAATGGTTGACCCCGGCGGCATTGATCAGCAGGTTGATGCCGCCGATGCTCTGGGCCCGCGACAGCACCTCACGGCGGTCGGAGAGCACCGTCAGGTCTGCACGGATCCAACACAGATTATCGGGATATCGCTCAAGCAGCGGCACCAGGGGTTCCCGATGACGAGCCACGGCCAGCACCTGGGCACCACTGGCGCACAGTGCAGTGGCGATGGCCAGGCCGATGCCGCCACTGGCACCGGTCAACACGACGCGGGCTTCAGACAGGCGCATGCAGGTTCTCCCCGTTACGCGGCAAGCCACGAAACATATCGGCGTAGAGCCGGTACACCACTTTGGAGGCATGAATGACGGCGGCCTGGTCGTGCGGGTCATCCAGAGTGTCCATCAGTCGACGGTAGGTCTGCATGTGTTCGATATCCAGCGAACCGTGGGAACTGAGGTAGCTGAAGGCGCTTTCCGGCAAGTCCAGGCGCTGGCGAATACTGCCGGCGGCATGGGTCGCCAAAGCGATGCTCGTGCCTTCAAGCACGTTGACCATGCCGAACAGTCCCACCGGATTGTCCCTGGCAATCAGGTCGTAGAGGAAGCTGACCATCAATTCGATCGGCAATGACGGGCGTCCGTCGCGTACAGCGTCCCTGTCACCGCCGCAGGCTTGAATGTCATTGAGTACCCATTGTTCGTGGCCGTATTCGTCCTCGATGTATTCACAGACCGCTTTGCGCAGCCATTCCAGGCGCGAAGGCAGACGCGCACCGCAGGCCATCATCAACGGCACGGTATGGCGCACGTGGTAATAGGCCTGTGCCAGAAAGGCCCGGTAACTTTCCAGGCTGACGTCGCCCTGCAGCGCGTCACGGATGATCGGCAGGTTGAACAACTCATTGCGCTCTTGCTCAGTGGCTTGTTGCAACGTGTCAAAAAAGCTCATGGTGCGGATTCCTCGGAAAATGCAGATGCGGTCAATTGCCGCCGGTATCGCTCGATGATGGCGTCACGGCGGGGCCGGCCATTGGCGGTGAGCAAACCGTTGGTGGCAGTGAAGGGTTGGTCGAGCCGACTCCAGTGGCGGACCTGGGCGTACTCGGGCAAGGCCTCGTTGGCCTGGGCCACGGCGGCGGCCAGTTGTTCGTCGGTACAGTCCGGGCGATGCGGCCAGAGCAGCGCATGGTTGTGAGGCATCGCCTCGCCATAGACGAAGGCCTGGGCGACAGGCCCACGCTGGGTCAATTCGGCTTCCACCCACTCGGGGTTCACGTTGCGCCCGAAACTGGTCACGAACTGATGCTTCTTGCGTCCCTTGAGGTAGAGAAAACCTTCGGCGTCGAACTCGCCGAGATCGCCGCTGGGCCACCACTGGGCGGTGTGCGGCGCCTCTCCCAGATAGCCCAGCAAGGTTGAACCCTTGATCAGCACTTCTCCGTCCTCCGCCAGGCGAATCTCCACATGGGGCAATGGTCGTCCGACACTGCCGGGGCGCCGTGCGTGCGGGCGATTGAGGCACACCACCGATGCGCACTCGGACAGCCCGTAACCTTCATAGACGGGTATGCGCACGCGTTCAGCGCGATGCAGCAGATCTTCACTGACCCGGGCACCGCCCACGGCGGCAAAACGCAGGTGCTGTGGGTCGAAAGCCTTCTGCTCGGCAGCACCGACCAGCATCAGCAACAACTGCGGCACCAGGACCAGGCTCTGGGGTGACCGGCTGGCCAGACATCCCAACAGTTTTGGCACCTCCACACCGCTGGCGCCTGCAATCCCCAGGGTTTTCTGGCTGGGCAGGCTCAAGGTGGCTCCGGCATACAGTGCGGCGTAACAACCGATGTTCTCCAGCAAGATGGCCAGCGGCAGCAGCGCCAGGTGGTGTTGCGGGTCGCTGGGTTGGCTGGCCAGGTCCAGCTCGCGAGCGACCCGCAGAATGCTGTCGGCACTCAAGCACACGCCCTTGGGTGTGCCTGTGGTGCCCGAAGTGAAGGTCAACTTCGCGGTACCTTCAGGCATCCGGTTCGGGCCACTGAACGTGCGGTGCCAGAACTCGCCGCACTTCTGATATCCAGCGGCTTGCAGTTCGTCCTGCAATGGCGGTTCGGCAATGACGTGTTCGGCCTGGCTTTGCTCCAGGCAATGCTTGCGTTGCGCCGGACTGAAAAAAGGCGGCAAGGCCACGCAGGTCAAACCCTCGAACAGCGCGGCCAGGTCCCACAGCAGGGCTTCGATACCATTGTCCAGCGCCAGGGCGACCACCCTGACCCGTTCATCGCGCAGGCGCTGCTGACGATAAATGACCTCGGCATAGAGCGTGGCGTAGTCGAGCTTGCGATGGTCGTCCCACAAGGCAATGGCGTTGGCTTTTTGCTCAGCATGATTACGCAGGGTCTGTTTGAACTGCTCCATTTCAGGCGACATGGCAGGCCCCTTCAATGGAGGTCGGCAAGCCCAGGCGACTGAACAGGCCGATGTTGCGCAAATGAATGAACCCGGAGCGGATATTGCCGAAATGAACCCACGGCTTGCTTTCGTAGTAGCTGCCCCAGGCGTGGCGGTCGTCGCCCAGGCGCGCCGGATCGGCAGCACACAGGGTCACGGGCTTCAAGCCAAGGCGATGAAAGCTATTGACCAGCCCCAGGTTTCCAGTGAAGGCGACCCATTCCAGCCCCCCCATGGCCAGCAGGTAGGTCATCGCGATGATGCTCATCCGTGCGCTGCCGGTGTCGCTGGCAGCCAGGTTGCCGACCTCGACGATGGCTGAGCGGCTTACGGTGTGGTCGGCGGCGGCACTGATCAGTGGATCGATTGCCTCGTCCAGGTAACCTTCCAGAAACAGCGGTCCGCTGCTCGCCAGACGCACGCCAACCACCGCGCAAAGCGTGCCGGACGCATCGCTCATGCCAAACAGCTCCGGCATGAAGTGGCGAACATCGGCACCATGGGCCCTGCGAAACCGTTGCTGGATAAAAGCTTCGAAGACACACCTTTGCGGGGCGTCCGGCAAGGCCCTGACAAGGTGCATCTGCTGTGCTTCGGTCAAGCCAAAGCGCAGCGGCAACTGAACGTTCCAGTTGAAATCGGACATTGAAAAACATCTCCCCAGATCAGTTGGGGAGCAGTATCGAAGACAATTCTTAACGAAGTCTGAAGATGACAAAACTGTTCGCATCAGTGGTCTTCTGATTATCACCTTGCAGGACCGGGGCCAGCCCGGGCGCCGAGACTGCACCCGTATCCGCCCCGACAACCGGCAGACTCGTCGACAGGGGTACGCTCTGCGTGACGTTGGCCATCCGGGTGATTTCCACCTGCACCTTATCCTTGCCGAGCAGGTAGTCGGCCAGCTTCTGCGAAAACGGCCAGTAGTTCAGGTCGGCCGTCAGGGTCAGCGGCCCGACGGCGTCGGCCGGCACCAGGAAGGAGAACTCCCCGATATCGTAGCCCTTGGGCAGAATGCGGTTGTCCGAGAGAATTTGCGTGGCATTCCAGACCTCGACGTCCAGCGGGTTGCCGTCCTTGTCGCCGATGTGCACTTTGAAATTTCGCGTGTTGACTTCGGTCTTGCCGTCCTTGATTGAGCCCAGCCGGTAGATCTCGCGACCCGTGGCATCCTGCACCCGGAAATCGATCCACATCTCCCGGCCCTCCGGAAAGCCGGTCGGCAGCTTGTGCCCCGCGCCGATATTGGAAACCTTGACGGCGACCGAGGTGTATTGCCCGGAAACGATCGCTGCCGGCAATTGCTCGAAGGTTATTTCCCCCGCGCGCGCAAGCATGTTGCGAGCCCGTTGTGCGCCCTCATCCTGACCGAGATGGTTGAGCATCATCGCGTTGGCCCCGCTAAACCAATGCGAGGCGACCTCCTCGCGATCCGGCCCCATGATCGCGGCCTTACCCTTGAAACCCGGCATGTGGCAGCTCTGGCAGGTGACATCGTTAAGGCTGTAGGTGCTCTCCTGCCATTCGTCATAGGTGCGTTCCACCGCCACGCTGCTGAACGGGTGCGTGACGTTGTGGCAGGTGCCGCAAAAGTCCGAGCGGGTGTGCAAAGCCGAGTACACCGTGTCGTGATAAGGCGAGACGGCGTCTTTGCGCGGGCCAAACTTGGTCGGTTTGCCGTGTGCCCGGGGGCTAAGAACATAGGCACCATTGTCCAGGCCCGTGCGGGCACTGATGTTGTGGCAGGTTTCGCAATCGACCCCGGGCATCGGAGTGTTCTTCGCGCTGTCTTCAACCGAGGAGCGGTTGACTTGCGAAGTGATCTGCCCGGTCGTGAGACCGATCGGTGTGTGGCAGCCGGTGCAGAAATTATCGACCTTGCCCTCGGTGGCCGAACTCGCACGCTTGAGCAAGGCCCGATAGATGGGTTCATCCCAGGCCTGGGACATCATCGACGAGCGCCACTGCTTGTAGATCTCCGTATGACAAGCGCCACAGACCTGGGCATTGTCGAAGTCCTTCACATTCAAGACCAGGTTACCGGTGGTATTGGCCCGGTGCGGGAAGAACGGCATCCCGCCGTTCACATGCATGAGCCTGGAGCGTGCCGGCTCTAACCACTTCTCATTGCTCTGATTGTCATTGCCCGGATTGTTACTGCTCTGCGGCTCGTCGGCCGCCACCAGCGTCACCGTCAGCAGGCAGGCCAGAAAGAACAAAAAACGGCGAGCCAGAGGCCTGAGCGCCAGGAACAACGGTATGAACAATGTCGCCAGGGAAATGTTCAAGTCGACAATAGCCAGCTTGACGCCTGGCGGTACGTTGAACATTGCCATGTAAGACCCGGCGCTGATCGTCCATAGAACAATCACGACCGATAGCCCGTGCAGCGCTAACTGTGCACACGTTGATCTGGAGTGGCTCATAGCATTTCCTCTGGACGGTTCGCAGAGGATGACTGCAGTACTTCTATTGAGTCGCCAGGGGTATTTCGTGATGCAAACCGATGGTTACATGCAATCACTCAATGGGGTACTTACAGCTCCACAGCTTGCCGACGCTGCACCTTCATGAACGGGACAAGCTCACTGAGCAATTACCCTGCCATCGCTGTAACAAAATATGTGCGAGGAGCGGAAGGTCCCTGCAAACATTCGTCGAAAGTTGAAATGCCGTGCTGATGCTGGCGTGAATACTGCTGGGGAATAGCGCCCCGTTTGTGGGGACGCTCACACCGAAATCGGGGGCCACTCACCGTCTTGGGTCGATCCCCATTAATCCCTGTCTTTCGTTGTCCGGATGAGATTACCCCGTAACTTCACGATGGCCTTCTGCATTTGCACGAAGTCGTCGGGATCGAGGCCGGTTTGCGGGAAGCCGTCTTCGCGCAGGCCTTCACGCAGCGTTCGTCCCTCTTTTGTGAGATTGATCCGCACCTGGCGTTCGTCTTCCGGGTCGCGCTGGCGCAGCAAATAACCCATCGCTTCGAGCTTCTTCAGGATCGGCGTGAGGGTGTTGGATTCGAGAAACAGCTTTTCGCCAAGGCTGCCGACGGTCTGATTGTCCTCTTCCCACAGCGCGACCAGGGTGATGTATTGCGTATAGGTCAGGCCGAGCCGTTCGAGCATCGGCTTGTAGGCCTTGCCGAAGGCCAGATTGGTGGAATAGACGGCAAAACACAGGAAGTCGGAGAGTTTGAGATCCAGGGCGGATGTCTTTTCGGTGTTTTTCATGGACGTTCTCAGGGGTCAGTCTTGCTAGACTGAAACTATACGTCGTACACGATGGTATCGGAAGTGTGCATAAACACCGACGGCCGACTCACCGGGAAAATCCCCGTTGAGCCGGCCGTGCAACGGGTCAGGCCGTCAAGACATTGATGTCGACATCAATGTTGCCGCGTGTGGCCTTGGAGTACGGGCAGATTGCATCGGCGTTGTGGGCCAGTTCAGTCGCCACCCCCTGATCCAGCCCCGGCACGCGCAACGTCAGTCGGGCCTGGAGGAAGTAAGCCGCGCCGGTCTGGCCCAGATCGACTTCAATGTCGACGGCCGTGTCGGTCGGCAGTGTCACCTTCATCTGTTGGGCGGCCAGCCCCACCGCTGCGATGTAGCAAGCCGACCACGCTCCGGCGAACAATTGCTCGGCTTTCGGGTGCGGCTGGACAGCGGTCAATACGTGTGCCGGTGTGTCGCTGCCGGGGGACGACAGTACGATGTCGAGGTTACCGTTGTGACCGCGCGACGTGTTGCCTGCGCTGTTATGGGTGGTGTGGGTTTTGCCGCTGGCCAGTACTTTTTCGATCTTGCTCATGATGATTCCCTCAGGATTACAAACAGCTATATTCGTATGCGCTTGCATCGCATGCGATATTAGTGACACATCTGCGCGTCACGCCGTGATCACGTTCAGGGCAACATCGATATTGCCGCGTGTCGCTTTGGAGTAAGGGCAGATGGAGTCGGCGATGTGCGCCAGTTCGGTCGCGACATCCTGTGCCAGCCCTGGCACGCGCAGGGTCAGTCGGGCCTGAAGGAAGTAGGCCGGACCAGTCTGGCCCAGGTCCACTTCAATGTCGACGGCCATGTCCGCCGGCAAAACGATATTGCGCTCCTGCGCCACCAGCCCCACTGCTGCGGTGTAGCAGGCCGACCAGGCCCCGGCGAACAGTTGCTCGGCTTTCGGATGCGGCTGTGTGGCGGCAAAGACGTGGGCTGGCTGGGTGGAACCCGGTGACGACAGGACGATATCGAGGTTGCCGTTGTGACCGCTGACATTGCTGCGGGTGGTGTGGGTTTTGCCGGTAGCCAGTACTTTTTCGATTTTGCTCATGGGGATTTCCTCAGGTTTTAAAGTTCGTGCGATTGTATCGCGTGCGATATTTGTACCATTCAAAAGACAACATTCGTCAATTGGCCTGTGCAACGATCCAGTTGTTGCCGTTGTGGCCATGGGAAGCTTGAGCGGTAGCGATCAACAGGGTGCGGCGGCTTCCGGTGTTCATGGCTGATTCTCCAAACGGCAAGGGTTGTCTGTATTTGTTGTCGCATTCGACTTAATCGCATGCGATATATGAATGCTCTACCAAAGCCCCAATGATGTCAAAGTTTATTTTATGCCTTGGCGACGAGCGGCAGGTTCGCGACCGAGCGTGCTGCCCTCCCCCTCGCCGAATCAAGGGATGAGCGGACAACATTCGGCCACGGACAAAAAGGGTCGCATTCTCGGGACGTTTATCCGGTTAACACGCGTTATCGTTGACGACCATCGCTGGCAAGCCAGCTCCTACAAAGGACCGTGCCCACGCTGAAACTGTAGGAGCCAGCCTGCTGGCGATGGACTCAAGCGCGCCGCGTTCATCCAGCTCACCCGCGTTATCGTTAACGACCATCGCTGGCAAGCCAGCTCCTACAAAGGGCCGCGCCCACGCTGAAACTGTAGGAGCCAGCCTGCTGGCGATGGACTCAAGTACGCCGCGTTCATCCAGGTCACACGCGTTATCGTTAACGACCATCGCTGGCAAGCCAGCTCCTACAGGGGACCGTGCCCACGCTGAAACTGTAGGAGCCAGCTTGCTGGCGATGGACTCGAATGCGCCGCGTTTATCCGGTTAACACGCGTTATCGTTGACGACCATCGCTGGCAAGCCAGCTCCTACAAAGGGCCGCGCCCACGCTGAAACTGTAGGAGCCAGCCTGCTGGCGATGGACTCGAATGCGCCGCGTTTATCCGGTTAACACGCGTTATCGTTGACGACCATCGCTGGCAAGCCAGCTCCTACAAAGGGCCGCGCCCACGCTGAAACTGTAGGAGCCAGCCTGCTGGCGATGGACTCGAATGCGCCGCGTTTATCCAGGTCACACGCGTTATCGTTGACGACCATCGCTGGCAAGCCAGCTCCTACAAAGGACCGCGCCCACGCTGCAACTGTAGGAGCCAGCCTGCTGGCGATGGACTCAAGTACGCCGCGTTTATCCAGATCACCCGCGTTATCGTTAACGCCCATCGCTGGCAAGCCAGCGCCTGCAATTCCCCGGGAATGCGTGAAGAACCCAAAAAAAACCCCCTCACAGGGAGGGGGTCGGGTGTTTGCAAGGTTCTAACGGTTACCCCCGTCTTCACCTGGACTTTCGTCAGCTCATCGCGCAGGAATTCCAGCGAACAGCCAGGTAGTCTCCTCGGCCGGCGCTGCGGCGTTGCGATTGCGCGCCCATTGGGTCAGCGCCACCATCGTCGCAAAGCCGAGCACGATCAATACCGGATAGGCCATCAGCAACTCGGTCAGCGAGTATTTCCAGGCCAGCGGTCGGCCTACACCGAGCATCGCGGCATACAGCCAGGAAACGCCCGACAGCGCGCCAGAGAACAGGGCAAACATTCGCACATTGATAGGCAGGTCAAGCAAGGAACCGGCCTTGAGCATGGCGGGCAATACATAGCGGTGCAACAGCATGCCGTTGAATGTCAGCAACAGGACAATAATAACTTTGGCTTGAAGTTTCGGGTTGGCAAAATAAGTCATGCCTTTATCAAGGTAATCAATACCTATAATTGCTGCACCGGTGATCCACAAAAATAGCAACGCATTGGAAACAGACTTCTGCAGACTGGCCATATGATCATTATCGTGCCCGGACGACACACGGCCCTTCAATAAATCCTTGACCATGGCGACATCGCTGGCAAACACCAGGCCAATGGCTACGCAGCAAGCCAGCAGGTGTACGTATACAACTCCTAAACGCATAAACTCCATGGATTCTTTCTGGCCGAGCAGGCCGATCATTGTATTAATATCCACGCTTACATCTCCACTTATTGCGGCAGTGTGAATTGACCATGCCCCAGGCACGAGAATTGAATACTCACGCCTGCACAATCAAAGTTCACATTGATTGAAGCAACTAAAATAGTTTGGGTATTACAAGAGAGAGCGACTCGCCCCGCGAGTCAGTGATGACGGCATACTATCACTCCAGGTCTCAGGTAAAAAAAATCCCCATGTGCATTCCATTCAATGCAGATGAGGTATACGTCCATTTTACTAGGGAGTGCAGTGCGAAGCTCAAGGGATCCGCCTGCTGGAAGATCAGAACCCAGCATATCCCGATCGTTCATTTTTCGAACAAAAACCTCGACAAACGGTACTGTCAATAATGGCTCGGGAGGCCGGTTTCATTGGCTGAAACCACCGTTGCCAAGCGGCTGAATCGATTCATGATCAGTGCCGAAAAAAAAAGCGGTTTTCGCGCGGAACTCACACCGTTTGACCCTGCAAATAGCGAGTTTTGCCTCGCAGGCAGCCACGCCATTCGATGCTTGCTGAACAGGATCAAGCCAGCAACTGGCTGATCCACCGGACCTGGCGCGCGATGTCCTGCACCTTTTCCTCAGGCACGGCCCGCTGTGCCCCGGCAAATTGGCTCAGGGTCTTCTGCTTCTGGCGCAGCTTGCGCTGCCACTTGACCAGGAACGCCGGGCTGCGGGCCTGCAACTGCAGCGGGCCGAAGTACAACTCTTCTGCGGTGTAGATCACCGGCCCGGCGCGCTCGGCGACGATGATTTCGTAGTCGAAACGATTTTCCCGCAGCACTTCCTCGCAGAGGATGCGATAGCCGTTTTCCATCAGCCACAGGCGCAGTGGCTGCTCGCCGCCGTTGGGTTGCAGGATCAGGCGCTCCTGCCCGCTCAGGTACGCCTTGCCGCTCTCGAGGATGTCGCGGATCGTTTCGCCGCCCATGCCACAGAGGCTGATCGCCGTGATCCCGTCTCCCGGCAAGATTGCCGCCAGGCCGTTGGCCAGGCGCACGCTGATCCGTTGCTCCAGATCGTTGTCGTGCACGGTGCGTTCGGCCGCGCGGAACGGCGTCAATGCCACCTCCCCAGCCACCGCCGCCGTGATGGCGCCACGGCGCATCAACGCCACCGGCAGGTAACCGTGATCCGAGCCGATATCGGCCAGGCGCGCACCGGCTGGCACATGCGCCGCCACGCGTTCCAGGCGCATGGACAATGTCTGTTCGTTCAACTGCGGCCCCTTCTCACCACGAACGTCCGGCGCCTTTGGCCGGAACGGGGCGCGATTGTGTCGGGCAATGCCGTGCATTTCAAATTTATGCGACCAGGCTACAGCCCCTCTTCACGCAATCACGCCCGCATACACCGATCTGTCAACGTTTCCACCGGACAGAATCACCCCCACCCTTTTTCCCGACATGGCTTCACGCTCGGCAATGAGCGCCGCCAGCGCCGCGGCACCGGCCCCTTCCGCCAGGTTGTGGGTATCGGTGTAATACACGCGCATGGCCTCGGCTATCTGCGCGTCACTGACCGCAACGATCCGCGCCGCACCTGCGGCATAGACGGCAAAGGCCTCAGGCACCGGCTTGCGTACGGCCAGACCGTCGGCAAAGGTGGTCGCCGAGGCCGTTTCACACAGGGCTCCGGTGTCGAACGATAACTGCGCAGCCGCCGCTTCGGTGGAAACCACGCCCACCACCCGGGTGTCCAGGCCCAGGGCATCGCGGGCGGCGATCACGCCACAAATCCCCGATCCACAGCCAATCGGTACATAGACGGTGTCCAGATCCGGCGCGGCGTTGAACAACTCCAGCGCATAGGTGGCGACGCCCTTGACCAGCTCGGTGTGAAACGGCGGCACCAGGAACAGGTCATGCTCCTGGGCAAGGCGTGCCGCCTCTTCACGGGCATCATCGAAATCGTGGCCATACTCGACCACTTCAGCGCCAAAGCCGCGCATGGCGTTGTTCTTTTCGACCGAGTTGCCTTGCGGCACGACGATCAGCGCCCGCAAACCCAGTGCGCCAGCCGCCAGTGCAAGGCTCTGGCCATGGTTGCCGCGGGTCGCGCTGACAATGCCCTTCACGCCCGGATGCTCGCGCTTGAGCCAGTGCATGAACGTGATGCCGCCGCGCACTTTGAAAGCACCGGTAGGCGTGTGATTTTCGTGCTTGACCCACACCGTGCAACCCAACCGGCTGCCCAACAAGGGCCAAGGGTACTGGGCGGTGGCGGGCATGACCTGGTACACGTTGCGTGCGGCCTGTTCGATGTCGTCGCGAGTCAGTGTGTGCATGAGTGGTCTCCCCGGGATTTTGCCCAGTCTGAACAGGGGCGCAGCACGCAGGCTTTCAAAAAACCGACCTGACTTTTGTATGCCCTCTTCACTACTATGGTGCTCATGAGCCATCGAAACCGTCTGCATCCACCCCTGCTGTCCGAACCGGTCCGCCGTATCGAGGTCGGCCCCTGGGCGATCGAATTGCTCCCCGGCTGCGCCTACGCGACCCGATACGTAGCGACCCAGGCGGGAATCGGCTTTGCCTTCGACAGCCAGCGAGGCCTGCACGCGATCGGCAGCGACCGGGTACAACCCTTCGATGCCCTGCCCAACGGCCTGGCGTTCGTTCCAGTGGGGTGTGACGTGTTGTCCGAATCGCCCAAGGGGGGTGAATATCTGCGGGTGATACGCACTGACGGTGTGGCGCTGGAGGGTAATCACGCTTTCAACAATCGCATCGACCGGCAGGCCACGGCCCTCGCATGGCGCATGCGCGCAGCGCTGTTGCACGCTGGCGTGGAGGACGATTGGGAGGCCTGGGCACTGGCATTGTCCGAGCGCGTGACGGCCAGCGCAGCCGTGTCGACACCGCCCCATGGCTCGATAACCGGCAGCCGGATGCGCTTGCTCGATGAGTTCATTGACGCGGGCCTCGATGGCCCGTTGAGCGTACCGGCGATGGCGGGCCTGCTCGGCTTGTCCGAAGGTTATTTCATGCGGGCCTTCAAAAACGCCACCGGCAAAAGCCCCCATGCTTATCTGATCGACCGACGCCTGGCCAGGGCCCGCGCCCTGATGCGCGACTCGACCGCCACGCTGGCTGAAATCGCCTACGCCTGCGGTTTCAATTCCCAGGCGCACATGGCGACCACCTTCAGGCAACGCCTTGGCGTGAGTCCGGCGCAGTTGCGTCAATAATGAAACGACAGGAAAGTCAGCGGTTGCGTGTGGGCAGCATGCCCTTGAGCACATCATCCTTTTCAACGAAGTGATGCTTGAGCGCAATCAGCAGATGGCCACCAACCAGCGCGCCGCACAACCACGACATGTAGGTGTGAACCGCCTTTGCCAGATCGTACAAGCTCTGATCGGGGTCAACGATTGGCGGGAGCATGAACAGCGCCGCCACCATGATGGGTTTATCGGCGACCGAGCTCCAGTACCAGCCGGACAACGGCAGCCCGATCAGGGCCACGGCGTACAGCAGCACATGCCCGACCAGCGCACCACGCTTCATCGTCGGGCTCATCGAATCGGGTAGCGCCGGTGCCGGGTGACTCAATCGCCAGGCGATACGCACGACGATGAGAAACAGCAGCGTGCTGGCCATCGCCTTGTGCAAGTAGGTGAGTTCATGGTGGGCATTGAATTGGTCGCGCCAATGCGTTGCCACCATTCCGATAACCCAGGCACCCAGCCAGATCAGGGCCATGCCCCAATGCAGCCACTTGGCTGTACCGGTATAACTTCCTTCCTTCGCCATCACGCTGTCCTGCCCGTTACTTTTGAGGGGGGATTATCGCGACAGGGTGTTATCGGAAAAACCGTGAAATGTTGCTTAAACATATCGAGATGTTCGATGTAGCTCGTGTTTCGCCTTCGATCGTAGAAGCCGAAATCGACCCCATGTGGCCGGTGGTCGTTGCGTGTCGATTGTCGCCGGCGTTTGACTAAGCTTACTGAATCAGGGCGACCTGAAACCCGGGGACTGCGGACATCAACGGATCTGTATTGCATCAAGACGGTACGCTCAAAGGAGACGACCATGTATGCGGTGATAAGAACCTACCTGGGTGCTGGAGCCAAGCAGCTATTCGAGCTTATGGAACAGCGCAGCGTCGACATCGAAGCGACCTTGCGCACAGTACCTGGCCTCGTCAGCTACACACTGTTGAATACGGGTGACGGTGGTACTTCGATCACTGTGTGCAAGGACAAGGCCGGCAGTGATGCGAGCCTGAAAGTTGCCCGTGAGTGGATTCAGAAAAACACTTCGCATATCCACGCGAACCCACCGATCGTGACGGAAGGTCCGGTGATTGTGCAGATCAACTAGCGACCGGTCCGCAGGATGGCGAGTGCTATACTTTTTTTCAGATTGCATGAAGTGTGCAACGTTCCCCACGGTTCAGACACCGACTGCAAATCCAGGTTAATCGCTGCCGACAAAGGAGGTCTACAGCAATCTCGAGTCGGGAGGTGTGGCATGAATCGGCACTATTACATCAGTGACAATCTCAACGATCTTGAAACCGTTGAATATGAACTGGAAGCCAGCGGCATCAACTCTGAACAGATTCATGTGCTCAGTGAAAAAGTTGCCGATGTCGAACAACATCACCTCCACGAGGTTAACTCGTTATTGGAACAGGATGCTGTTCACTCAGGCGAGATTGGCGCGGTGATCGGTTTGCCCCTGGCGGCACTGGTTCTGGGTGGCGCCTATTGGATGGGCTGGACCGAATCCGCCGCAGGCTGGATGCCGTTTATCTTTCTTTCCATTGTCATTTTGGGCTTTTGCATCTGGGAAGGCGGTTTTTTCGGGTTCCAGGTGCCAAACACTCACTTCCGCAATTTCAAACAGCTGGTAAACGAGGGCAAACATATCTTCTTCGTCGATGTTGAGCCGAACCAGGAGTCGGTACTGGATCAGGTCATCAGGCAACATCCACAGCTGGAGATAGCCGGCACTGGCGCGGCAGCTCCCCATTGGACAGTGGCCTGGCAACACAAATGGCATCAGTTCAAGCGAGTGATATCGGGTTAGCGCCTGGCGACCCGAGGCCATCCGCAAACGGCTTACTGGCCAAAGAAAATGACCCGGCTGAGGAAAATATAGTCAGCCTCGGTGGCCATCAGTCCGACCAGTACCAGCAAACATAACGGTGGCACCAATATGGCGTAGACCATAGCCAACCGCTCCCAGGCCATATGCATGAAGATGGAGACAATTAAACCTGCCTTCAACAACATGAAAGTGATTATCAGGGACCACCGAAGGTAGCCATGGAAGTGGAAATAGTCGACCAGGTACGACAGCGTGCTGAGGACGAATAACAGTCCCCAGATTTTAAGGTACAAACTGATTGGATGTTGCTGACCCTGAGCATGTGCCATCACCCGTGCTCCTCTACCATAAATAGAAGAAAGCAAAAATAAACACCCACACCAAATCCACGAAGTGCCAGTAAAGCCCGGCTATTTCGACGTTCTGATAGTTTCCGGAACGTTCATAATCTCCGCGCAAAACTTTCAGCGCCACAATGCTGAGGTAGATGGCGCCGATTGACACATGCAGTCCGTGAAAACCGGTAATCATGAAGAAGCTGGCACCAAATTGCGCCGCCCCCATGGGGTTCCCCCACGGACGCACGCCTTCTGCGATGAGCTTGCTCCATTCAAATGCCTGCATGCCGACGAAAGTCACACCCAAGGCAGCGGTCGCCAGCATCAGGGCAGTCGTTTTCGTACGATCACGGCGATAGGCGAAATTAACGGCCATGGCCATGGTGCCGCTGCTACTGATCAGCACAAAGGTCATGATGGCGATCAGAATAAGCGGGATCTCCCTTCCTCCGATCGTCAAGGCAAACACTTCACTCGGGTTCGGCCAGGCCGTCGTGATGGTCATGCGTACTGACATGTAGCCGGTTAAAAAACAGGTGAATATAAACGTATCGCTGAGCAGGAATATCCACATCATCGCCTTGCCCCAGGGCACCTGCTTGAAGGCCTCTTTGTCCGAGGACCAGTCACTGGCGATGCCTTGCCATCCCGGCGCAGTTGGCGAACCTGGTGGATTGGATGAACGGGTCTCGGCTTGGGCTTGGACTTGCGGGTGCGATGCCATGGTTTTTCACCTCAGGCCGCAGAATCTGGCGA
The DNA here is from genome assembly GCF_053628995.1 of Pseudomonas sp. AP3_22 TE3818. Lineage (NCBI taxonomy): Bacteria > Pseudomonadati > Pseudomonadota > Gammaproteobacteria > Pseudomonadales > Pseudomonadaceae > Pseudomonas > Pseudomonas sp. AP3_22 TE3818. Next base: position 3,554,631 of record NZ_JBRJHL010000001.1, read on the forward strand.
TGGCTTCATAGGTTTGCGGCGTGCTGGCCAGCAGAGCGAACAGCACGAACCAGAGTCCCAGCAAGTAATGCCAATAGATGGCACAGAGGTCTACGCTGGCGCTCAGTTGCGCCAATGGCACATGGCGCAGGAATTTAGCGACGATCCAGCACCAGGCGATCAGCCCGCCCAGCAGGTGGAGCCCATGCAGCCCGGTCAACAGGTAGAAAAAACTGTTGGCCGGATTGCTGGCGACAAAGTAACCCCAGGCGACAAACTGCTGCCAGACCCAGAGTTGCCCCGCCAGAAAGGCAATTGCAAAGACGCCCCCCAGTGCAAAACCCATCACGGTTGCGACCGGCCGAGCCTGTCGGGCGGCCATGCGCGACCATTGCAGTGCGATGCAACTCAATAGCAGAAAAGCCGAATTCAGCCATAGCGGCCGCAGATTGCTTAACGGCGCCAAAGGCTCTGTCAGGGGTAGCCAGTCGGCCATTTGTGAACGGGCAACAAAGGCGATCAGGAACAGGAAGAACAACGAGCTGACCACCACCAGAAACAAGCGCAAGCCCACTCTTGCGATTTGACGTCTATTGGCACCCTCGGCGTCGTGAACGCCCTCAGGGTCGCGATTCCAACTGCCGCCGGGGTCAGCGCCGTCGGCGTTTCTCAATAGCAGCCTGTTCATGTCTTGACGTCCGCTATTTTGGTTCCGGCACTGAGTTGGCGCATGTGCTCCAACTCCTCGGCGGAGACCGTTTGCGGCACGAAATCCTGCTCTATCCCCGGCACGCTGTAGTCATAGGCCCAGCGATGCACGACCGGCAATTTCTCTCCCCAGTTACCATGTATCGGCGGGGTGTTCGGCGTTTGCCATTCCAGGCTGGCCCCGCCCCAGGGATTACTGCCGGCGGGCTTGCCCTTGAATGCACTCCAGGCCATGTTGAACACGAACAGTAATTGAGAAACCCCGACAGTCAATGCGACCACCGTAATGAAGGCATTCAGCTCTTGCGCCGACTGCGGGATGAACGCGTAGTTTTCATAGGCGTAGTAGCGACGTGGCATGCCCTGGAAACCCAGGTAGTGCATGGGGAAGAAGATGGCGTAGGTGCCCAGAAAGGTAATCCAGAAATGCAGTTTGCCCAGGGTGTCGTTGTACATGCGCCCGGTGACTTTCGGATACCAGTGATAGATACCGCCGAACACCACCAGTACCGGTGCGACCCCCATGACCATATGAAAATGGGCGACGACGAAATAGGTGTCCGAAAGCGGAATATCCACGATCACATTGCCGAGAAACAACCCGGTCAGGCCGCCGACCAGGAAGGTGACGATAAAGGCCAGGGCAAACAGCATCGGCACGGTCAGATGGATGTCGCCGCGCCACAGGGTCAGTACCCAGTTATAGACTTTCAGCGCGGTCGGCACCGCAATGATCAAGGTGCTGACGGCGAAAAAAAAGCCAAAGTACGGGTTCATTCCGCTGACATACATATGGTGCGCCCAGACCACAAAACTCAGCACGCCGATCGCAATAATGGCCCACACCATCATTCGGTAACCGAAGATGTTTTTACGCGCATGGGTGCTGATCAGGTCGGAGACCAGGCCAAATGCAGGGAGGGCAACGATGTAGACTTCCGGGTGGCCGAAAAACCAGAACAAGTGCTGGAACAATATCGGGCTGCCACCCTGGTGATCGAGCTGCTGCCCGAGCGAGACCATCGCCGGCATGAAGAAGCTGGTGCCCAACAGCTTGTCAAACAGCATCATCACCGCGCTGACGAACAACGCCGGGAAGGCCAGCAAGGCCATGATCGAGGCCATGAAGATGCCCCACACCGAGAGCGGCATGCGAAACAAAGTCATGCCGTGCGTGCGCGCCTGCAACACCGTGGTGACGTAGTTCAACCCGCCCATGGTGGCGGCGACGATAAAAATCGCCAGTGAGACGAGCATCAGGACAATGCCCCACTCGACGCCCGGTGTCCCCTGGGCGATGGACTGCGGCGGATAGAGCGTCCAGCCGGCACCCGTGGGGCCGCCCGGGACGAAAAAACTGCTGAGCAACACCACTACCGCCAGCAGGTAAAACCAGTAACTGAGCATGTTGACATAGGGGAAGACCATGTCACGGGCGCCCACCATCAGCGGGATCAGATAGTTACCGAAGCCCCCCAGAAACAAGGCCGTCAGCAAGTAGATGACCATGATCATGCCGTGCATGGTCATCGCCTGATAGTAAGTATTGGCATCCATGAACGCCAAACTGCCGGGGAAGCCGATTTGCATGCGCATCAAGTCGGACAACACCACCGCGACAAGCCCCACGAACAGAGCCGTCAAGGAATATTGAATGGCTATGACCTTGTGGTCCTGACTCCAGATGTATTTGGTCAGGAAGCTTTTAGGCTCGTGCAGTGCTTCTGTTTCGGCTTGTTCCGCATAGGCCATCACGTCATCCTCGTTCCGAAGTTTCAGTGTGTTTCTGGCTGCTTTACGGCTACTTCCCTGGCTCCGCCTTGGTCGCATCAGCGTCAGCATTCGCTTTGGATTTGATAAAAGCGATCAGTGCATTCAGTTCCTTGTCACTCGGCGCCAGGGTCGGCATGACGGCTGGATAGCCCTTGACGATTTTGGCATTGGGATGAAGAACCGACTCTTTCAAATAGCCCTCATCGACCTTTACGCTCGTATCGTCGGCAAGGGTTTCCGTCTTGCCATACAGGCCCTGCCAGCTGGCGCCGACACCCTTGTTGCCATCGACACTGTGGCAGGCCAGACAGCCAAGCGACCCGGCCAGTCGCTGCCCCTGCGCCACCAGGTCTTCACCCGGGCTCGGCGCTTCGCCTGTCGAAGGTTGATCGTCTTGCCGGGCAGCACCCAGTGACTTGATCAGGGCGATGACGGCACCCAGTTCGTCGTCTTTGAGAGTATAGGCCACCATGACCGGTGGGTAGCCCTTTACCAGATGGGCCTTCGGATCGAGAATCGACTCTTTCAGGTAGGCCTCGTCGACCAGCACGCCGGTGCCATCGGCAAGCTGTTCAGTGCGGCCGTACAGCCCCTTCCATCCCGGGCCGAGACTGGCACTGCCATCCTGGCTATGGCAGGCCTTGCAGCCTAGCTGTTCGACCAACTGGCGGCCTTTTTCCAGCACGCTGTCTCCACCGGGTTTGGCAGCTGTGGTCAATGTCTGCGCAAAAGTCGGTTGGCCTTTCAGCCATTGATCGAAGACGGCTTGCTCTTCCACGATCATATGGCCGCGCATGTTGTAATGACCTACGCCACAAAATTCAGCGCAAAGGACTTCGTATTTTCCGGTTTTAGTCGGCGTAAACCAGAAGTACGACACCATCCCTGGCACCATATCCATCTTGCTGCGTATTTGCGGTACATAGAAATCGTGCAGGACATCTTTGGAGCGTAATAAAACTTTCACCGGCCGATCGAGCGGAAGGCGAACTTCATTATTCATGACGAGTACATCGTCCTGCCCGGCAGGATCCTTGGGATCAAGGCCGAGGGGATTGGTGGAGTCGACAAACTTGATATCCGACTTGCCCAGTTTTGCGTCTTGCCCGGCAAAACGATAGGCCCACTGCCACTGCTGGCCGACCACTTCAAGTTCGTAGGCATTTTTCGGCACCCGGATGAAATCGTTGTAGACAACCAGACCTGGCGCCAACATCCCGGCGATACCGGCCGAGGTAACGATGATCAGCCATGTTTCCAGTTTTTTGTTTTCCGGCTGGTAGGCCGCCCTGGCACCCACCTTGTGACGATAACGAATCACCGCTACCGCCATGAATCCCGTGATAGCAATGAAAAATATTCCGCTGATGATCAGGGTGATGAACAGGGTGGTGTCTATGGATCCCCAATTGGAAGCGGCCGGTGTCGCATGCCAGGGCGCCAGTATGTGGAATAGCACGGATGCAATAACGATGAGTATCAAGACAATTGCTATTGCCATTTGCTCTTCATCCTATTCCTGTTGTTCATTGGTTATGCAATAAGCATCGCCACTGACGTCCAAGCAGGGCCGACAAATACCACCCGTCCGGGCGTTAAAGTCAGTAAGAAGTATAGAGCGATCGGCTTGTAACGTGAGGCCGGCAAGTGAGTTCCGGTTGCCAGCTATACTTGAGTGCTGATGACGGATGGCAGAGTTCGGCACCGCAAAGTTCGAACCCTGCCCTTGTCGAGTCGTCAAACAAAAGTGGTGACATTGAGCAGGGACGACAGCCACACAGTCCAGCAATCCACATGGGAGGTTTCGTCATGAGTGCCCTGACGATCGAAGGCTGGTGCAAAACCAGCGGCGACCAAAAGTCCACCCCGATGGGGGAAGTCCATTTCTACGTCGACGGACCTCTCCATCTCCGTCTGGAACAGGCCGAAGAGCGCCTGCAGAAGACCCACGAGCGTGAAGCCATGGTCGATGTCGATATGGACTCGATGGATTTGAAAATGCCCGAGGGATACGCGCCCTTGTCCGACTGTCAGATGCGCGTCTATCTGCAGCACGAACGCGGTCAGTTTCATCTGGTCGGGCATCGGGCGAGCGATGGCAGCCTGGTTTATACCAACGCGGTGCTGATCGATCAGCTGATTGATTAGCGGCGAGAGATACGCTGCATCAATCTTTCTGTGCGGTGCTGAAAACTCACTGATCGTTGAACCGGACACCCGGAGCCTCAAGACCTGGCGTACCGCAATACGTGCCCGCTAGTCCTCGAAACGCCCCGTGGCATCCCGATCGCGCTCGTAGCGTCGTGTGAGCGCAAACGCCGGCAGCCAGGCCTCGCGACGCACGACCCAGCTCTCATAGGTTGGCGTCAGTTGGTCCGGGGCATCCAGGGATCCGAGGTTCACTTCGACTTCGTCAGCACTGCGCGCGAACACGGACGAACCGCAGTGCGGACAGAAATGCCGCCCGGCGTAGTCACGTGTTTCGCCTTCGATCGTCACGGCATCCTGATGAAATATCGCGGACGCGTGAAACAGCGCCCCATGATGCTTGCGGCAGTCGAGACAGTGACAAACGCCAACCCGGAACGGGCGCCCCGACGCGACAAGGCGCACCTTGCCGCACAAACAACCGCCGGTGAATCGGTCCATGGGGTGTCTCCTCCAGGCCGTCCGAAACGGCGTATCAGCGTGGAAACAGGAACGTCACGGCGGCGCGAAAGCCCCAGCCTTGCGGGCCGTCTTGCGGGCTGTCGAGCCAGTAGCGCGGGCCGGCCTGCACTGTCAGCGGTTGACCGCCGAGCTTCAACAATTGGGTGACCGTGAGGTTGACCGGTACCGACCATTCCCGCGATTGCCAATTATAGGTTGACTCGGTGTTGACCCCGTAGGTCGTGAGCGTATGGGTGGTGTACGAGAGAAAGGGTTGCAGGAAGGTCTGGTTGACCTTTTCCTTGTCGTCCGGCGGGCTGTCGTCCAGGCCCCAGATATGGTTGGCCAGAATGCCGCGGGTCCAGCCATTGGATTGTTTCAACGCCACCCCCGTCGGGCCCAGGCCCCATTGCTCGCTGCCGAGCAACTCATCACTGCCGGTCGGTATCAGCAACGCCGGGCCGGCACCGAGTATCCAGCCACTTGCCGTCGGCTTGGTCGGCGAGAAGAAAAAACTTTGGGTGATATCGCCTGTGCCGGATTTGTCCGCCGCGCCATTGGGGGCCAGGCCGTGCTGGTCGATGATCGGCAGAATGGTGCGAGAGATGAGATTCCAGTCCTCGTTCAGGGCAAACGGCAGCACCGGCTGGATATTGGTCACGCTGTGCATCCCCTCCCCGGACGGCCCCATTTTCTGGTCCCAGTTGTACTGCACCGGCAGGCTGTACATCGCGGCGACCGGGTTGAGGGCTTTTTTCGCCAACTCTGCCGAATCCTCAGCCTGAGCCATCGGGATGAAGCCCAACGCAACGACGAGTGTCGACGCGCTACCCATCCACCCATCTTTCAAATCCATCTCACTCACCTGTCGTTGTCAAAAACCGGCGTTGCAAAGGGTTAGCGTAGGCAACTGTGATCGATGTGCAACCCGGCCCTGCCCCTCGCTGGCCGGGTGTTTAACGGTTTTTGAGAGTTTTTGATTCGGATTATCCCGCTGCTGCAGGCAGCATTCGGCCCGCATTGACCGGCGTGCAAACACCTGTACCCGAATGACAACTTTCATTACGTGAGAACCGAACACATGGGCATGTCGAATAAATGGATTGCGGGTATTGCTTTGAGCTGTGTATTTCAGGTCGGCTGTGTCTCGAAAGTGGCGCAACAGGAGCAATACTCGGGCTTCCTGGGCAATTACCAGGGCCTGGAGGAGCAAACGACACCGAGTGAACAGAAGGTCCTGCGCTGGGTATCGCCGGGGTTCGATCCTCGCGCCTACTCCACCGTAGTGTTCAGGCGGATGGAGCTGTATCCGGCGCCGAAGCCGACCGCACGCGTCAGCCTGAAGACCCTGCAAGACCTGCAATTGATGGCCAGCAACAGCGTCAAGCAAGCCTTTTCCCGCCGCTATGCGATCGTCCCTTATCCGCAACTGGCACCGACCGATTCGCGCTCGCTGATCCTGCAAGCGGCGATCACTCACGTCAGCGCCAACAACGAAGGCATGCACTGGTATGAGGCCGTTCCGATCGGCGCCATTGTCGGGGCGACACAAGCAGCCACCGGGCATCGCGATCAGACTGCCGAGATGTACATCGAAGCCAACCTGATCGATGCCAAGACCGGTTTGCCGGTCGCGAAGATGGTTCGCAAGGTGTTTGGCGCGACACTCGACAATGCCCAACAGCCGGTGCTTGCCAGTGACTTCAAGGTCGCGCTCAAAAGCATGACAGACGATATGCAGGCCCTGCTCCTCAAGCACTGATGCCCGGATAAACCCCATCGCACGCAGACTGGCATGGGGTTTCAACCGCGCTTGTTCCCTGACAAACCGTCAGCCGTGCCGACGCCTGACGTGAGACCCCATCATGAAAATACTGGCCCATACCCTGGCGGTGCTGATGCTGTTGCAGAGCACCAGCGCCCTGGCAGTGACGGTGATCCCTCTCAAAGGACAGACTTCCCAGGCCATCGCACAGGACACCAGTGCCTGCCAATCCCAGGCCAACGCACAACATCCGGTACAAAGCACCGTGCCATCCGGTGGTCGGGCAAAGGGCGCCGCTACCGCCGCCGTAGCCGGGGCGACCGCGGCTGAAGTTCGAGGCCGCCAACATGAAAACGTCTATGACCAGATCGACGACGACACCCGGCAAGACTATCGCCAGAACCACGCGCGCAGTGCCGCGGCGGCCGGCGCCGTGGTGGGCGCTTCCAGGCAACGCCAGGCGCGCCGGCAGAATAATGCGGCGAGCGAGCAAAGCGTCACCGCCAACAATTCCGTCTATAGCAGTTGCCTGCAGCAGCGTGGCTACGATGTCTTGCCTTGATCGGCGGCGTTTATCCAGTGCACACGCGTCATCGTTAACGACCATCGCTGGCAAGCCAGCTCCCACAGGGGCCATGCCCACGCTGAAACTGTAGGAGCCAGCTTGCTGGCGATGGACTCCAGTGCGCCGCGTTCATCCAGTTCACCCGCGTTATCGTTAACGACCATCGCTGGCAGGCCAGCTCCTACAGAGGACCGCGTTCATCCGGTTCACACGCGTTATCGTTGACGACCATCGCTGGAAAGCCAGCTCCTGCAATTTCCCGAACCAAAAAAACCCCGCGTCCTCCATGAAGGGCGCGGGGCAAAAGCCGTCGAACGAGAGGTGAGGATCGTTTGCGCCGCGTCAGGCAAAGCCTGAACGCGATGCGTGTCAACGCTCCTCGAGATCCATTAAAAGCGCTAACGAGCCTGGTTCAAAGCTAATTGGGATCAAAAATAATCTGCCGTTGACTGGGTGCACAAACAACAATCATTGACTCGTATTGTGAAAGCACTCGACCCGTTCAGGAGCAACCGATGCCTTGTCCGGACAGCGCAGGCAATCCGCCCAAGCCCTGGCTACATGCAAACTCACCCGCCCGAGCTTGCAGTTTTCGGATAGCGCAGAACATCCATTCAAAGCATCATTCGCGCTGTCAAAATCAAAAACCATGGGGCATCCAACAATGCTTTTCCTTTGTTTGGTTCAACTGATACCGCTGACAGGCAGGGCTGTTTACCGCACCCCGCGCTCCTGAACCGAGCCGGTCCCGCATCGTAAAGGCACCACAGCGCGCCTTGCGCCTGGTCCTCATCCATTTCATCTCCCAGTCCCGAATGTACCGAGCCAAATCCGGCCCCTATACTCAGGCCAGCACGCCTGATCGGAAGATTTCTATGAGCTACACCTTCAAGTTGAAAAATGGCGCCGTGGCGATATTCGACCCGGACAGCGCCATGCTCACCCTTACAACACCCCATGGAGATGTACAGAATTCCACGCTAGGCAGGGCCGAGTCGCGTCTATTGGACCTGCTGCTCATGGAGCCAGGTGTCACTAAAAGCCGCGATGAAATCATCGACTACACCTGGAATGACCGCGTAGTTGCTTCCGGCAGTTTGAATCAAACCGTTTTCTCACTACGAAACATTTTGAATGACAGTCGGGATCACGAGATCCTGATGACTGTTCCTCGCCGGGGATATTGCTTCAACCGGCACTTTGTAGTCGATGCAGCAGCCGACTTGCCGGCCCCCTCAGAAGAAGCTGTGCAACCACCCGCAGCCACTCCTGGACAACGACCACCGCCAGATGGCGATGAGTCGCTGGCACCCTCGAGTAAAACCGAAAAGTCCACCCGCATTACCAAGGCCCAACTAATCGCTTATATCGTTACCCTGGCAGTCGTTGCCTTGACGGTCTTTCAGTTCGACTTCGAAGCGCCAAAAATTGAAATTTCCAGCGTCGACAGGAATGGACTGATCATCCACGCCGTAGGCAATGATCTTGCCGAGGCACAAGCGTTGATGGAGCTGTCGGCCAAACAATCAGAACAGCTTCCACCTAACCTGAAGGGTCAAGTCTGGATCAACCTGTATAAAACCAACTATTCCGTTTCGTGCATTCGCCCGGATCTAAGCACTGCAAATCTACAATTAAACAGCAGCGAAAGAGACCTCGCCATGATGATTCGTCAATGCTTGGAAGTCACCTTATGAAGTTTGAAATTCCGCAAGCGGTTCACTGGCCGATTATAGCCTTGATCAATGCACTCTGTATTTTCTCCTTTTTTTATTCTCCTTCGCACTACATGGAAAATACCAGCTATCAAACAAAGGCCCGGCAATGGCTGGAAGATCTCAATCAGCTCAACACCGAAGAGTATCTCACTATCGGGCATGGCCGACTCACCGGGACCACGCTGGAAAGCCTGAATGGGAAAATCCGCAATGCAACCCTATCGGCAAATATAATCAGAGAAAGCAAAACCCAGGTACAGATCAAAATCAGTAACGTCAAACTCAGCCAGGACAATGAACTCTTTGCCATTGAAAAGACCCCTGACCTGTTCTTCAGACGCCAATATGTCTTGCAGGAAGGCGCCATCCTGAACTACGAATTGATTCCGACGCAGAACAAAAACACCGTGTGTTTTTACATACATGATCTTGGCCGTTTGCGCTGCATGAACCATTAAGTGATTCAGCACCCGCCTGGCACAGGCTCATATCAAAGATGACTCCTGATAAAAATAACGGTTATTGACTTGAATCAGATGGCGTCCCGGAAAAAAATCCCCCGCCAATAATCTCTGGAATCGAGCCTGCTTGATTCTCGTCCGGGACAACGCCCTACACAGGGGAATCAAGTGAAAACAATGCATTTCCTGCGAAGCAATAAATCGACAACCTTCGGATGCCTGGCGGTTTTATTTCTGTCTGCCCTGCCATTTTGTTCGTTAGCGAACGACGAGCACGCCGTCGAAAGCACGACCATCGAATATTATGAAATTCAAACAAACCCGGATGACACTCAGAAACTATCGCATCTGAAAATCCATAGTGAGAATGAGTATCATACGGACGAGCAGGACAGTGATTCAGCCCTCCCTCCTTCTCCACAAAGTGATGCGGGAATGAGTTACGCCACCTCGCTCATATTACTTTGAACAGCGCGGTATTTGCCGTCGCAAGCGGCGATTGGCCTCTTCTGACGACCTGGCAAATATGAGTTATTGACTTTGGAAGGCGCAGTCGGGGTGAGATTATTTGCAGACCACGTCGTGGCAGAGATGCAGCTCTCACTAGGTTCTGCCTGAATAAACTGTAAATAAGGAAATCGCCTCGATGCTACTGAAAAACTTCGTCACCGTGTCGTTTGGTTTATTGCTTTCCCTCAAGGCCATGGCCGACGACAAAGGCATCTACAGTGCAAAACTGACGAGTGTCGAAACCAACAAGAAGGCTCCGGATTCCGTGAAAACTGGCTATCAGGTAAAAACGGGTTACCGCATTGACGACTTTTATTCCTTTACAGCGGCAGCCATTGACCCGATGAAACCCCAATCGAAAATCTTCAGTCCGATGGTTGACCCGCGCAACGTACAGCAGCTGGACGCCTCACCATCGCACAGCAATTACGCATTTTCAGCGGAACTGGAAATAATCCGGGGGCTCTGACAACCCTTCCGACGCGGCTGTACCTTCATCCGGCATGTGACCGTCATCGCCGCACGGACAGTCATTGCCTGACCCTAATCATTTAACAGGTGAGCTTTCAATTTCATGAGTATCGCACCTCCCGATGAAATCTTTCATTTGTCTTCTGCCTCGCCCAGCCAACTGAACAGAACAATAGGCAATTGGGAAATGAGCCTTATCCCGACCGAGCACGAGGCGCGCATCCGGCAACATAGGCTCTTTCACAGCCCTGAACTGCAGTGCAGTCGCCTCGAGTTCGACTCATCCGTCACCCTGGTCAGTTCTGTCCCCGCCGGATTCGTCACATTCGCCATCTCGCAGGCCCCGATTGGCCGCCCCGTCGTGAACAATCACAAACTACGGCCTGACGAAATCATCGTACTGCACAGCGACGAATCGGTGCATTACACCTGCGAACCGAATGAAACACTGTTCACCATCACCACAACACTGGAGCACTATGACCGGTGCCGCCAACTTCACCCTGTCAAAGACATACTGGCGAACAGAACAAAACACAGCTACCAGGTTGATAACTTTCAATTCATACAGTCTGCCATTCAAGCCATCAGCGCTTGCTGTGTCGACATCAATGACGCTGCCTCGCCACAGTATGCTGAAGCAGAGCGCTCAACGATTGAAACTGCGGTACTGGCGTCTGTATTGCAATCATTGACCCCCGCTGGCGGCTTCAGCCGGAAAGTCCCGACCAGACGAAAGGTGGCGATAGAAGCCATCGAGTACATTCATGACAATGTCAAGAAAACACTCACCATAAAGTCACTGGTAAGGCAACTTGAGACGACCACCCGCACCCTGCATTTTGGCTTTATCGAAACATTCGGGATGTCACCAATCGCCTATATCAGAAACCTGAGACTCGCCAGTGCCCGCCGCGACCTGATCAATAAAACATGGCCCACCGTGACGGAAACCGCGATGTTCTGGAACTTTCATCATCTGGGCCGATTCTCCAAGGCCTATCAGACTGCTTACGGAGAGACACCGTCAGAAACGGCCAGACGCAATTCAGCCAGGCCCAGAAACATCACCTCATCCCTTTACAATCAGGTCGTTGGCACGTTTCCACCAAGCCCCGGAAAATGAGGATTAATAATTTCCGTTGATGGACCATGGATGCCGACAATTGCTTGTTTTCCCACTCAAGGAGATAAGCATGCTTCATCGAATAAACACGCTGCCACTCAAGCAGAAAATCATACTGTGCATGACCGCCTATGTCAGCGGCATCTTATTGGCCTGGGTCATTGACTGGTACTGAAGAGGTTTAACTCGCGACTGCAAGGTGCACAGTGAAATAATGATACCTCGGGGTTTTCGATGATTGCCGTATATAAAGCGTTATCTGGAAGGCACGCAATCACTGTATGTCTGATTGCTGCAGCAGGCTGGGCCGCATGGTTCTGTGCCGCAGGTCTGGCGGAGTCAGTCATTGCACGGAAGTTGAATAACGTTTATGCCGATCTGCGTGCGGCTCAAGTGGAGCCCAATGCACAGATCGACAAGGTACTGGAAGCCCTCGGCGATCTTGATCGCTCAGGCCAGGAATGCTCTGTCGAGCAATACTCACAACTGGCCGACCTGGTTAAGGACCTGCGATTTGTTGACCAAGCGGCAATCCAGTTGCCCAATGGCAAGATCTGTTCCTCCTATGGACAAGAAGTCCCGTCGATACCGGCCGGTAATGAGAAGCGCAAGTTCTCCGTTGGAAAGCGAACCTATTGGGTCGATTCCGGCCACGCCGTTTCTGCGGACACCGATTTTATCATCGTGTCAGAACAGTCGACCTACGTCTGGGCAAACAAGAAGATTCTGTTCGACAACTTGAAGTTTCCCGATGACCTGCAACTGGACCTCATCGGCCCCGGCGGCGCAGTCCCCATTGCCTCTACTGGCCTCAAGCCCCTGCAGATGCTGAAGCCGTTCCACCTTGAAGAATTGGTCACCTCGGCAGATAAAGCCCTCATTGCCTTTGCGGGCAACCGAAATGAATTGATCTCGGTCATTTCGCTTCCGTCGAGTTACCTGACAGCTCTCAAATTCAAATTATTCATTGGCCTTGTGTGCGTGTTCGCAGCGCTGGTGTTGCTCGCAAGGTGTATCCAACGGCATTACACCTCTACTGCCGTACGACTTCGCAAGGCCCTGAAAGCCAACATACTGGGCGTTCACTATCAGCCAATCGTCAACTTGACGACGGGCTATCTGGTTGGCGCCGAATCACTGTCTCACTGGAGCGACAACGGCACCCCCGTGCCTGCGGACGTTTTCATTGCGCAGGCGGAGAAGTCTGACCTGATCCGCAAACTGACGCGTTCGGTGATTCGACAAGTAGCGGAGGATTACAGCACTTACCTTTGGGCGTGCAAGGATTTCTACATTACGGTCAATCTGTCCGCCCAGGATATTCAGGACCCGGACTTTCCAGATTATGTGGCCAGCGTGCTGGCAACCTACAACATGCCTGTGTCAGCCATGGCCTTTGAAATCACCGAAAGAACCATGCTCGACCAGAAGCCTGCCGCCATGCAATTGCGACGGCTTCGTGCGTGCGGTCATCGCATCGCCGTGGACGACTTCGGTATCGGCTATTCCAACCTCTCGCTCCTCGATTCAGTGCCTTTCGACATTCTGAAAATAGATCGCTCGTTCATCGCCGGTGACAAGATCGCGGCCGAGGATGCCCTGTGGCGACACATTGCCCAGTTGGCCAGGTCGCTAAGGCTCAAGGTCGTGGCCGAAGGTGTCGAGACTCCGGAGCAACTGCCGCATCTGGTTTCGGAGGGCGTTCTGTTGGCACAAGGCTGGTTGTTCTGCAAAGCGCTGCCTGTCCAGGCGCTGGCAAGGCGCTACTTTCAATGCCCGGCCAACAACCTGCCTCACGACCCGAAAATATCAATCAATGATTTCTATTAACCCCCCATGGCCCCTCAAATGCTCGCCGAACCCTAACACCTGACAAACCTGTACAAGGACTCCACTACACATGCTACTTCGAAACCTTGGCTTCGCTTCACTGCTATCGCTGCTGTCTTTCCAGGCGCTCGCTGATGACAAAGGTTTGTATCTTGGAGCTGGCGTAAGCAACATCCAGACCGACGAATCCCGACTGGACGACGAGGACACCAGCTACAAAGTTTATGCAGGCTATCGCCTCAACAGCTACCTGGCCTTCGAAGGTGCCTACGTCGACCTCGGTCAATTCAAGGACAAGAATATCGATTTCGACGGCAAGTCGGTTCAGGCTGCCGCCCATGTCGGCTTTCCGCTGGGTGATCGGTTGCGGGTATTCGGCAGTGTCGGTGCTCACGCCTGGGACGCCGACGGCAATGCCACCGACGACGATACCGGGGTTGACCTGACCTACGGTGCCGGCGTGGAGTTCGATGTCTTTCGCAACATCGGCCTGCGCGCTGAATACGAAGTCCTGGAGGTCGGAGAGATCGACCTGAATCAGACGACTGCATCCGCCTATATGCTTTTTTAACACCGCTGCAACTGAGCGACCTTGCCGGTCGCTCAACGCACTCTGCGCAACGCTCGTCCCCCGCCGCCCAACCTGGCCCTCGCTATTACTTCGCACACTCTGCGGCGCATGATGTATCAAGACTCTTGTAACTACAGCGTGTAAAGAAATAGCGACACACCCAAGTTCTGACGCATTTCAAAGAGCCATCAAACAGCAACCACCCCTGAACGAATGAAACATTATGGGGCTCTTATGCAACCCACTTATAAGCCATGCACCAATAGCGCGCCAAGCGTGCAAAATATTATCATTCGCAACTAGTAATTACTAACAAATACACTATCGTCTCCCAACTAAGCAATGCACTCACCTTCCGCTGACCCTGGACGTCAGCGAAAGTTTAATTTTTCCGACAGAATACATTTTACCTTTAAAAACAATCGATTAGTAGCAGCATACTCACAAACAGATAAAAGGTATGCTTTTTGACTTCTTATGTTTTGACAGACCGCTTAGAGAGGCCGATAACTATATACCGCCCCACATGGATACTTCGTGAGTACAGCGAAACTATATCTCCGAAGAGTCCGGGCAACACGTGAAACACACCTTTGCATACAGGACGCCAAGTGCGGACCGTGCGGTAGCTTTGAGCCAGAGAAAGTTGCAGGGTTCTTGTTCCACACACGACCCTACATACACCCCGCCAAACTGCCTCACACTTGAAACACATATACGTTCACTTCTGAAACACATATACGCTCACTTCTGAAACACATAAAGCCAGCAATAAAAAACATGATGCTTTTTGGAATGAATTCTTATAAGGCCCGATAGGCCAACTACCTACTAGCCAGCACGACGGAGTCTCCTCCCCTCTTCTCGGGTCTGTCGTGCTCAACACCAAGCTATGTACGGAGCTCTCCAGAATGCTGACTAATAGCCCCAACGGCACTCATTGGTATCTACTGCAATGCAAACCCCGTCAGGACGAAAGAGCCCAGCTCAACCTGTTGCAACAAGACTACGTCACGTTTCGCCCTGAACATGTGAGTGAACGCCTGGTTCGCGGCAAGCGCCACCGGATGCTGGAGTCCCTGTTTCCAGGGTACCTCTTCATCCAGTTGAGTCCCCATGATCACTGGGCGCCCATACGCTCTACTCGCGGCGTCAGCCGTATCGTTGAATTCAACCATGTCCCCGCAGAGGTGTCCGACGAGATCATCGAGCACTTGCGCGTGCGCAGCCTTCAATCGCTGGATCAATTGCGAACCTGCACGACAATCGAGCCCGGGGAAATGCTGCAAATCGTCCACGGCCCGCTGGCGCCGCTCGAAGGTGTGTTCCTGTCTATGCTCGGCGCCGAACGGGTCATGCTCCTGCTACAGTTCTTGAACCGACAGCAGCATGTCTGCGTCCCGCTCAGTTATCTCGAGCGCCAACGGTAGCAACAACAAAACCAACAACAGCCTGGCTTGTTCACCTTTCGGGAATAACAACATGCCCCTCAACTCGCGCGGCCCTTTTGCTTTTCTCCTGGCCTCCCTGTATCCCGGCATTGCCTGGAGTATTGTCCCGCAATCCATTGATGTTTACGGATTCCAGTTCATCCCCACCTTCGGCTTGACGGAAAGTTACGACGACAACATTCGGGAGGTCGAGCACAACGTCCAGTCCTCGATGGTGACCAGGATTGCGCCCTCCTTCGAACTCAAGGCTGAAGACCGCAACAGCGCCACCCGCATCATCTGGCAACCGACACGCTACATTTATCATTCGGAGTCCGATGCATCGAGCACCTCGCAGCGCCTGCGCGCCGACAGCATCATGGAATTCACCGACCGCCACCGCCTGAAGCTCGAGGCCGAGTACCGCAAGTTCGAGCGCACGACCGACACCGCCGTTACCGGCGTCAACGACAAGATCAATAACAAACGCGTGGGGGGCGTCTATACCTACGGCGCCAAAAGCGCCGCCAACCAGATAGACGTCGGCGCCAACTACGCGCAACTGCGCTACGACAATGCCGACGGCATCAACGACGACAAAGAACGCAACACCACCGGTTTGACCACGACCTGGTATCACCGCATCGGCAGCAAGACCCGTGGCTTGCTGGAATACGACCACACCCGTTTCGACTACTTGCAGTCCAACAGCCCGCGCAGCAGTAAATCCGACGCGCTGCTGGCCGGTGCAGAGTGGGACATCACAGCACGCACGACCGGCAAGGTCCGTATCGGTTATGAGCGCAAGAACTTCGATGAAAGCACGTCCAAGGACCTGGACAATCCGACCTGGCAAATCGATCTGCAGTGGAAACCCCGCACCTATTCGACCTTCACTTTCCTCGCCCGTCAGGCCCTGGCCGAAGGTGACGATGGTTCCGACGCCGTCAAGGCAACCTTCACCCAGATTGGCTGGCGCCACGGCTGGACCGAACGGATCACCACAGTCGCACAGGCCGGTTACGGGCACAAAGTCTACGAGGGTGAAAACCGCACCGACAAGCTTCAAGAATACAACCTTGCGGTGATCTACCAGATGCGTCGCTGGCTGGACATCGAGCTGGGTTATCGATTGCGCGATAACGACTCCGATGCCGACAACGAAAGCTTCTTGCGCAATGTGTTTCAACTCGGTTTCAACGTCAGCCTGTAGGAGGACATGCATATGAACCCGCGCCTGTTTGGTTTGTTGTTATGGCTGTTGCTCGCTCCCCTCTCCTATGCAGCAGACCCCATCACCGATTACAAACTGGCCGCCGGTGATGTGTTGCGCATCACCGTGTTCGGGGAGCCCGAATTGAGCATCAAGAAAGTCCGACTCAATGATGCCGGGACGTTTTCCTACCCGTTCCTGGGTGAAATCGTCGCCAAGGGCCTGACCCCGAACCAGGTTGAGAGAAAGATCGTCGACGGGCTCAAACAAGGCTACCTGATCGACCCGAAAGTCAGCATCAGCCAGATCGAATACCGCCCCTTCTACATCAATGGCGAAGTGCAGAAGCCCGGCAGCTACGCCTTCGTGCCCGGCCTGACCCTGGAAAAAGCCATTGCCCTGGGCGGCGGCCTGACCGAACGCGCCTCGATGAAACGCGTGACTATCCTGCGCGGCGACGGCGGCCCACCGATTGAAGACAACATTTCCAGGACCACCGCCATATCCCCCGGTGACACCATTTCCATTGCACAAGGCTTTTTCTAATCATGGACAATAGCCCTAGCACCTACGTCGAACGTCCGCTCCAGGCGCATCTGCATCCGCAGCACGGCGAAGAGTCGGACACCATTGATCTGCTCAAACTGTGGAGAGTCATCTGGCACGCCAAATGGAACATCGCCTGGTTTGTGGTGCTTTGTTGCGCCCTTGCGGTGGCGGTATTGTCCTTCATCACGCCCCAGTACCTGGGCAGCACCACGCTGCTGATCAAGGAAAAGACCCCACCGGTGCTGACCTTCCAGCAAGTCTCCGACTCCGGCGCATCGACGACCGCAGACTATCTGCAAACCCAACAAGCGCTCCTGCAATCGCGGGATCTGGCGGAACGGGTCGTGAAGAAACTCAGTCTCACCACCCACCCGGTGACCGATCCGCGCCAGCAAACGCAAGCCTGGTTCAAGCCTCGTCAATGGTTGAGCGATCTCAATGCCGGTCAATGGCTGCCCTGGCTGGCCTATTTGCCCCCGGAGAAACCCGCGCCCACGGAACAGGACATATTCAATGACGTCACGCAGAACCTCATGCTGCACACCACGGTCAAGTTTGTCGGCAAGAGCCAACTGATCGAAATTGCCGTCGAGTTACCCGACCCTGATCTCGCGGCGGCGGCGGCCAACGCGCTGGCCCTGGGTTACATCGACAGCCAGCTCGACACCAGCCTGAAGTCATCGCAAACCACCACCAACTGGATGAACACCCGCCTGGTCGAGTTACGCAGCAACCTGCGCGCCGCCGAGGACAAACTGCAAGCTTATCGGGAAGAGCAAGGCCTGGTGGACGTCGACGGCGTGGCAACGATCAGCGCCAACGAACTGCAAATGACCGGAAACCGCATGATCGATGCACGGCGCAATCGCGCGGAAGCCGAAAGCCAGTTCCGCCAGGCCCAGTCGTTGAGCAACGGCGACATGAGCCGGTTGTCCAGTGTGCCGGCGGTATTGAGCAACCCGTTGATCCAGCAGTTTCAGGCGGAGGTGGCCAAGGCCCAAGCCAAGGTCGAGGAGCTTTCCGGACGATATGGTTCCAAACACCCGGCGTTGATCTCCGCTCAATCGGAGTTGCGTACGGCGCAAACCAGCTTGCGCCTGCAAGTGCAGCAAGTGGTGGCCGGCATCGAGCGACAGTATCAACTGGCGGTGGCCAGCGAAGGTGCCCTGCAGAAATCCTTCAACTCCAACAAGGCGCAGATCCAGAACATTTCACGTAAAGAGTTCCAACTGCGCGAGTATCAACGGGAAGTCGACAGCTCCCGTGCTCTGTACGAAACGTTCGTGACTCGCCTGAAGGAAACCTCCGCCACCTCCGACATGGACTCTGCCAAGGCCCGCGTCGTCGACCCGGCAATCACCCCGATGGAACCCAGCAAGCCGCATAAAACCCTGATTGTGGCCATTGTCGCGGTGGTTGCGTCGATCATCGGCGTTGCGCTGGCCTTCCTGTTCGAAACCCTGAGCAATACCTTCAGGACCGACGACAGCATCGAAAGCATTCTCAACGTGCCGGTGCTCAGCGTGGTGCCGCTGGTCATGAAAAAAAGTCGCCGGCAACTGGCACGGCTGTTCGAAGACAACGACAACCCGCGGTTCTCTGAAACCATTCGCAATCTGCGAACCTGGCTGATGCTGCAAAGCACCGAGGAGCCTTCGCAGGTGGTGTTGATCACCTCGACCGTACCGGGAGAGGGCAAAAGCACCATCGCCAATAACCTCGCCTCCTCGCTGGCGCCACTGGAACGGGTGCTGTTGATCGATGCCGATTTGCGCCAGCCGACCTTGTCGCTGAACTTCGACTTTCCGCCGGACAGCCCGGGATTCTCCAACGTGATCGCCGGGACCGCCCGCCTCGAAGACTGCATTCGCACCGTGGGCAATCTGGACATGCTACCGGCCGGGAGTGTCTCATCGCCCTCGCTGGACCTGTTCGACACCCCTCGCCTGCCTTCGCCGAACGATCCGCTCGATACGCTGCGCCAGCCCCCCGCGCAGGATCTGCTCAGTTCGCCGCGGGTGGCACGCATGCTCGACGTGCTCAAGTCGCGCTACGCGGCACATCGTCATCGATTCTCCACCCGCCGAGATGGTCAGTGATGCGCTATTGCTGGCCAAGCATTCCGATGCAGTGATCTATGTGGTGAAAGCCGAGAGCACGTCGATCGACCAGGTACAGAAAAGCCTGGCGATGCTGCAACAGAGCCATGCGCCGGTGTTTGGCGTGGTGCTCAACCAGGTCGACCTGCGCAAGGCGCGCAAGTACGACCACAGCCACTCCAAATCCTTCTACGACTATGACTTCGCCCCCCGGTAAGCCCCGCGATAACAACGGGCAGCAGCCGTAGCTGCGCGACCTCATCCCCCATGTGCGCATCGAAGCCGGGCCGTCCGATCCGGCTTCCAATGACGCCCCATGTCCGGAGATTGAGCCGATGACTCCGATCTATACCGCTCAAATGGCGCACCGCCGGGGCGTGACCTTCTGGGGCCAGTGGTTGAGTGCGATCACCCTGGTCAACCTGTTGCTGATTCTGCTGGTACAGATGCGCGTCGGCAGCCTGACCCCCGAGTACCGCGTCCTGATCATTCTGACCGTCCTCGGTTCGGTGCCGATCTACAGCCTCATGCAGGTCTACCACAAGCGACATGGCCTGTTGGTCGGGCTCAGTCGCCTGCTGGCCGGCTGGCTGATCCTGCTGGCGGTGTTGATCAGCATTGCCTTCGTCACCCAGACCAGCGCCTTGTTCTCGCGACAGGTCATCATTGTCTGGGCCTTCGCCGGGTTCCTCGTCCAGGCAGCCAGTTTCCTGCCCTTGCACTACTTTGCCCGGCTGTATGCGCGGATGGTTTTCTATGAACGCCGCTCGGTAATCATTGGCACCTGTCCGACCGCCCATGAGCTGGCCAAAAAACTGTCCAGGCCCAATTGCGCATTGCTGCTGGGGTTCATTGCCACCAAAGAACACCATGGCCCTGCCCCCAGCACTCTGCCACTGCTGGGTCACGTCGATGAATTGCGGGAACTGATCACGCGCCTGGAAGTGCGCCGGGTCTATATCGTGTTGCCGATGGCGCAAGCCGCCACCATCGAGGCGTTGTACATCGACTTGCTGGACATGAACGTCGACGTGGTCTGGATTCCCGATTTCGGCGGCATGGTATTGCTCAACCACTCGATCTCGGAGATCGAGCGAATGCCCGCCATCTATCTAAACGAAAGCCTGCTCACGTCCCACCCCGGCAGCCTGTTTTGCAAAGACCTGCTCGAACGCAGCCTGGCCGCCGTGGCTCTGATATTGCTCGGCCCGTTGCTGTTGTGTGTGGCGCTGGCGGTCAAGCTGACATCACCGGGGCCGGTGTTGTTCAAGCAGAACCGCCACGGCTGCGACGGCCAGGTGATCACGGTGTGGAAGTTCCGATCGATGCGCGTTCACGATGACTGCGAGGTCCGCCAGGCCACCCGCGACGACGACCGTGTCACACCGCTGGGACGCTTCCTGCGTCGCAGTTCCATCGATGAACTGCCGCAACTGTTCAACGTGCTGTTCGGGCAAATGGCCCTGGTCGGCCCGCGCCCGCATGCGGTCACGCACAACATCTATTACACCGGCAAAGTCCGCGCCTACATGGCCCGTCATCGTCTCAAGCCGGGCATCACGGGGCTGGCGCAGATCACCGGCCACCGGGGCGAAACCGAAACCCTGGAAAAGATGCAGCTGCGGGTCGCCCAGGACCTGAACTACATCAACCAGTGGTCGCTGTGGCTGGACATCAAGATTCTGCTCAAGACGCCCTTCACTTTGTTCTCGAAAAACATCTACTGACCTCGTGCCCGGTCCTGGATCGGTCCCACGAAACCTGAGGGTTTGCCATGAATGTGAGTGTGTTTGGCATTGGCTATGTAGGACTTGTACAAGGTGCGGCGCTGGCCGAGGTCGGTCACACCGTGATGTGCGTGGACGTCGACGCCGACAAGGTCCAGGCGTTGAATGAAGGCACGCTGCCCATTTATGAGCCGGGTCTGGATGCCCTGGTTCGGGACAATCATAAAAGCGGTCGCCTGCAGTTCAGCACCGACCTCGCCGGTGCCGTGCAGCATGGTGATGTGCAGTTGATCGCCGTCGGTACGCCGCCCGACGAAGACGGCTCGGCCGATTTGCAATACGTCCTGAGCGTGGCCCAGACCATTGGTTTACACATGCGGCGCCATCAAACCATCGTCGACAAATCCACCGTACCGGTGGGCACGGGCGATCTGGTGCGGGCGCGCATCGCCCAGGTGCTGGCCGACAACAATCGCAGCGACCTGACGTTCGACGTGGTCTCCAATCCGGAGTTTCTCAAGGAAGGTTGCGCGGTAGAAGACTGCATGCGCCCGGACCGCATCATCATCGGCACCGACAGCCCCTGCGCTGAAGAGGTCATGCGCGAGTTGTACGAGCCCTTCAATCGCAATCGCGAAAAAATCATCGTGATGGACATCCGCAGCGCCGAACTGACCAAGTACGCCGCCAACTGCATGCTGGCGACCAAGATCAGCTTCATGAACGAAATGGCCAATCTCGCCGAGCGACTGGGCGCCGATATCGAGATGGTCCGCCACGGCATTGGTTCGGACCCGCGCATCGGGTACCAATTCATATACCCCGGTGTCGGCTACGGCGGCTCGTGCTTCCCCAAGGACGTGAAGGCGCTGATCCATACCGCCAACAGCCTCGACTTTGATGCACGCGTGCTCAAGGCCGTGGAATCACGCAACAACGAACAGAAAACCACGCTGTTCCACAAGATCCATGCGCATTTCAACGGCGCGCTGCACGGCAAGACCTTCGCCCTGTGGGGCCTGAGCTTCAAGCCCAACACCGACGACATGCGCGATGCGCCCAGCCGTGTGCTGATGGAGGCCTTGTGGCGAGCCGGAGCCAGCGTTCAGGCGTTCGACCCCAAAGCCATGGAAGAAACCCAGCGCCTGTACGGCGCCCGGGATGACCTGACCCTGGCCGGCACCAAGGAAGCGGCGCTGAAAAATGCCGATGCGCTGGTCATCGTTACCGAATGGCAAGCCTTCCGTGCACCGGACTTCGAACTGCTGGCCACACAACTCAAGCAACCGCTGATCTTCGACGGGCGCAACCTGTACGACCCGCAGCGCCTGAGCAAACGCGGCTTCACCTATGTGTCGGTGGGCCGCCCGCCCCCTTCACCACTGATGCCACCGGGAGACAGGCCATGATTCACCTGGATTTGATCGGCCAGTATTCGCCGGCCATGCTCGAGACCAACAAGGTGTTTTCCTTTATCAACTTCGCGTCGATCGGCAGCTTTTTCCAGCACCCGCCTGACGCCATTGCCTACTTTTGCGACGGCATGCTGATGTCGAGTTTCATGTCGCAAGTCACCGGACGAACCATCGAGCGGGTCAGTTTCGACTTCACTTCGATTGCCGGCCCCGTATTCAGCGATGCCGAAAAACAGGGCAAGCGGGTGTACATCGTCGGCGCCACGCAAAACGAACTGGAACTGTTCATCTGCAAATTGCACGCTCGCTACCCACGGCTGCCGATTGCCGGTTACCACAACGGTTACTTCGATGCCCCTCAGCTGTCGGCAATCCAGGCGGACATTCGCCTGGGTCGTGCCAACGTCCTGATCGTGGGCCTGGGCGCCGGCTTGCAGGAGCGCTTCGCGCTAAGCGCACTGAATGCCGGCTTCACCGGTGTGGCGTTTACCTGCGGCGGTTTTATTCGCCAGGAAGCCATGGCCAACGGTGTCTATTACCCCGAGGCAATCAATCGTCTGCACTTGCGAGCCTTCTATCGCATGTACCGCGAGCCGCACACGATCAGGCGCTACGCGATCGACTACCCGAAAAACTTTTTGCAACTGGCGGCGATGATCCTGCGCCACAAAGTCGCGATCAACATCACTGCGCCCTGAGCGCCGGAGAATGGCCATGCACATTATGTTCACTCTCAAGGATTTCAAGCTCGGTGGCGGTGTCGAGCGCGTCCAGCAACTCTTGGCCGGGCAGTTTCTCAAGGATGGGCAGCGCGTGAGTTTTTTCGTCATGAACGGCGAAACAGCGGATGTAGAGGGCGCGCAAATCATCGGCGGCGGCGGTACCGGACTCCTGGGCCTGATCAAGTCGATTGTGCTGCTGCGCAGGATCATTCGCCATGAAGGCGTGACTCACCTGATCAGCGCCAAGGAGCAAGCCAACCTCTGTACCTGGGTTGCCACCCTCGGCAGCCGTTGCCAGGTCATCTACACCCGGCACACGGCCCTCGATTGCGCGGAACAGAAAACCGGTGTGCACAGCCTGCGCCTGCTCTATGCCTTGTACCTGTGTGGCAGCGGCAAAGTCGTGACGGTGTCCCAAGGCCTGCATCAAACCATTGCCCGTCTGATGCCCTGGGGACGCGAACGCATCCGCTACTGCCCCAATGCGGTGGTCAACGAGCAACTGCACATCGCCTCTCGGGCGCCACTGCCCAAGGACATGCCCCATGACTACTGGATCGGCGTGGGCCGCCTGGTCGAGCTCAAGGGTTTTCATTTGTTGCTCCAGGCCTATGCCCTGGTGATCCACAACCCGGACGTTCCCGACCTGGTGATTGTCGGTGACGGCCCGCAGCGCGAGGCACTGACCGCTCAGGCGCGGCAACTGGGCATCGCCGACCGGGTGCACTTTACCGGCCACCTGCAAAACCCCTACCCGCAGATCCGCCATGCACGTCTGTTGATCCTCAGCTCTCTTTCCGAAGGTCAGCCCACCGTGTTGATCGAGGCGATGGCACTCGGTACACCCGTGCTCGCCAGCGACTGTCCCACCGGCCCCCGGGAGCTGCTTGATAATGGGCGACTGGGTCAACTGGTGAAAGTCAACGATGTGCCAGACCTGGCGCAAGCGCTACAGCAAAGCCTGTATCTCAGGGCGCACAGCGCAAGATCGATGACCCGCACCGTGCGTCCGTACACCAGCGTGCACGCCGCGCACGCCTACTACGCGGTGTGGGCTCAATGAAACGCCTGCTGATCATCCTGCACGACCTCGGGGCAGGCGGGGCCGAGAAAATGATGGCGCGCCTGGCCGGTGCGCTGGTCGACGCCGGCAATGACGTGACATTGCTGATGCTCACGGGTGGCGGAGTCAACGTGGCGCTCGTCGACCCTCGGGTCAAACAGGTGGAATTGCGCAGCGCCCGCAGCGCCAGCGCGGTGCCGGCGCTGGCCAGTTTTCTGCGCCAGAACCACTTCGACGCACAACTGGCCGCCCTCACCCACGTCAACGTGGTGGCCATTGCCGCCGCTGCACTGTCGGGGACGCTGGCACGGTTGCACGTCAGCGAGCGCAATGCGTTTTCCCGGGATAAACACGTCAATTCTTCAATACGCGTACGCCTGGCCTATTGGTTGGCACCGCTGCTGTATCGGCTGATCCCCAACCCGGTGATTTGCGTCTCGCGCGGCGTGGCCCAGGACCTGGTCGAAACCACGGTTGCCCGCATGCAGGACGTCACCATTGCCGACAATCCGGTACTGGACAATGACTTTCGCGACAAACCACCGGGCTGCCCGACGCATCGCTGGCTTCAGGAAAAGACCTCCCCGGTGATTGTCGCCGTGGGACGCCTGGCACCGCAGAAGGGTTTTGACACCCTGATCGAGGCGTTTGCCCGGCTACCGGTTCGCAACGCCCGGCTGATCATTTTCGGCGAGGGCGCGCTCAGGGACGACCTGCTGGCACAAGCCGCGCGCCTCGGCGTGGCGGACCGTTTCGATTTGCCGGGTTATGCCGACGACCCCATGGCCCAAGTGGCCGCCGCCGATTGTTTTGTCCTGTCGTCGCGTTTCGAGGGCAGCCCCAACGCCCTGGTCGAAGCCCTGTCCACCGGCACGCCGGTGGTCTCGACCCGCTGCCCCTATGGCCCGCAAGACATTCTCGAAGACGGCGCAGTGGCGCCGCTGGTGAGCGTCGATGACCCGCAAGCGCTGGCCCAGGCCATCGGCATCGAACTGGCCCAGCCAAGGGGGCGGCACCGCCAGACACGCATTGATGCCGCCGCACGGTTCATGAGCAGCCGCGCCGTGCAGACCTACCTCGCCGCACTGCTTGGGAGGCAGTCGTCATGAACAAGCTGGAAGTCAGGTTTTCTACGCTGCGCGATGCCTTCACACTGTTTGGCCTGCTGTTTTACTTCCAGGTGACGTCGTTTTTTCTCGGCCTGGGCAATGCGGTCGACATCGACGATGTCGCAAAAGACCTCGAAGGCAACGTGCTCAACCAGGTGTGCGGCCTGATCACCTTGCTGGTGCCGTTGTTCCTGTTCATGCGCCACAAGGTGTTCCTGAGCAAAAGCTTTTACCGCGGCAACTTCTTTTTGCTGGCGTTCCTGATCTGCGTGGCGGCGTCGATCTTCTGGTCTGACGATCCGATGCTGAGCTTCAAGCGCTATATCGCGATGATCAGTGTGGTGTGCTTCGCAGGGTTCATTGTCTACAACTACCGCATCGAAAGAATCGCCTTCATGCTCGGTTGTCTCATCGGTGCCATAGCCTTGATGGGGCTGATTTTTGCCGTGATCAGACCCGATATCGCCTTCATCGCCGGCGGTATTCGCGACGGGGCCTTCAAAGGGATCTTTGCCGAGAAAAACGCCGGCGCGCGGATCAATGCCATCGGCATCCTGTTGCTGCTGCCGACGATCAGGCAACGCAACCCGTTGGCCATCCTGTATGCACTGTTCTCGCTGATAGCCATCGGCCTGGCGCAGTCCGCCACCGCGATTGCCTTGATCGTGGCCGGCGCGGCGAGCTACTGGTACTTCCTGACCCTGGTGCGGTTGCGCATCAATCGTTCGATGATGGCGTTCTTTGGCGCCACACTGGTGTATGCCTTGATTTGCGTGTTTTTGTACGGCAACTACACCTTGTTGCTGGACCTGCTCGGACGGGACTCGTCACTCACCGACCGCACGCTGATCTGGGAACTGCTCTCGCCATTCATCGATGCCAAATTCCTCAAGGGCTACGGATACGGAGCATTCTGGGGCAGTGATGATGCCGAGATTTTCATCAAGCGCTGGGGCTACATCGGCAACGCCCACAGCGGCTACCTGGAAACCCTGCTCAACGGCGGCGTGATTCAACTGACGGCGCTGTTCCTGCTGTTTGCCCAGGCGTTGATCAAACAATACCGGTCAATCACGTCCGAACAGTCGGCCCAGGTGCGCACCTGTGCCCTGGTGATCATCGGGCTGTTCGTCATGACCAACTACGTGGCGTATGTGATTCCCAACTATCGCAGCGCCGAGTTCCTGGTGTTCTGCACCCTGGCCCTGTCGTTTCGGTCCCCTCACGCCACTCGCCCGCAACACTCCCCGGCAACTGGCAGGGCCCGCTTCCCCGGGTCGGCGAAGGCGTATCCCAAGGAGAAAACCTCGTGCTAGAGCAAAACCCCGCTTCAAGGCATTCAGTGTGCGTCGTGATCCCGATGTTCAACGGTGCCGACAGCATCGAGCAGACGCTGGCCTCGTTGACCGGCCAGACCCGGTTGCCCGATCACGTCATCGTCATCGACGATGGTTCCAGCGATGATGGGCCGCAACGGGTCAAGGATTTTGCGGCGCCGTTTCGCCTGACGCTGCTGCAGCAAGCCAATGAAGGCCCGGCCAGCGCCCGCAATCATGGCCTGCGGCACACGGAAGAAACCCTGGTGGCGTTTCTCGATGCCGATGACCAATGGCATCCGCACAAGCTCGAAAAGCAACTGGCGCTGTATGACGACCTGCTCCGCCAGGGACGGCCGGTGGGGCTGATCGACTGCAACGTGATGATTGATTACAGCGACGGCACCCGGCTTGTGGAAGATCGCTACAAGAACGGCATGCATTTCCACGATTTCATCCATTGCAACATCGTCAATGGCGTTTCCGCCGTGCTGATCCGCCGCGATCTGCTCACACAACTCGGTGGCTTCGAAACCAGCCTGCGTTATTCCGAAGACCGGATGATGTGGGCCCGGATCGCCGAACACCGGGAAATCCACACGGTGCCGCAAATACTCGTGCGGCGGACGGTCAACGACGGCAACGTCACCGCCCAGCCGAAAAAATACTACCCGCACAAGCTCAGGTTCATCGAACTGTTCCTCGCCCGTTATGGCGCACAATTGAGCCCGCAACAGCGGATCGATTTCGTGCTGGGCAACCACGCGGACTTCCTCGGTGCCTTTTCCCGCTGCGGCGAGCATGCCGAAGTGATCACCGTGTACCGGCGCATGCTGGCGCACTCCTGGCAGGCGCTGATTTTCAACCGGGGCAAACCGACCTTGCGCTACCTCTACGCGTGCGCCAGAACCCTGGGCCGGACCGCCGAGTCAACCACCGCTCATTGAACCGGGGCCCACCATGGCCAACCATCGTCTGGTTACCCTGCTCTGGATCTTCACCGAGAAATTCGGCCTGATTTTCCTGTCGATGATCACCTTTGTCGTCTACGCGAGGTTGCTCACGCCCACGGAACTGGGTGTAGGCACGGTGATCATCGCGATTGTGGAAATGGTCGGGCTGCTTTATTCATCGGTGCTGGAAGATCCACTGGTCCGGGCCGAGCGCCTGGAAGACAGGCACATCAGCACTGCGTTCTGGTTTGCCGTGCTGATCAGCCTCGCATCCATCGTCGTCATCTCGCTGGCCGCGATGCTGTACACACCCTCCCCGGCACTGCAATGGATGACGGCAGTGGCCTCGGTGAAGATTCTCTTCACCATGATGGCGCGGGTGTACGTCGTGCAAATGCGCCGCACCAGCAACTTCAAGCGACTGGCGTCGCGCACGCTGCTGGGGAAAATCGTCGGCGGCGCCGGAGGGATTGTCGTGGCGCTCTGGGGGTTCGGTCCTTGGGCAGTGATCGCGCAGGCGCTGATCATGGAATTTGTCTGCGTCGTGGTGCTGATGAACGGGGACAGGCGGCGCATCGCTTTGTGCATTGATGGGCCTTTCCTGCGGGAACTGCTCAAGACCGGAGCGCCGGTAGCCATCAACATGCTCAGCACACAAACCCTGCAACGTGGCGTCACCGTGGTACTGGGCATGACCGCCGGGGCCCATGTGGTGGGCATGTTCAACCTGGCCATGCGCATCATCGACCTGCCACGTTCGGCGATCTACAACGGTCTGATGAGCTATGCCTTGCCGGTGTTCGCCCGGCGCAGCAGTGACCCGCTGCGACTGATCGGGATCATCAGCGACTCGACGGCGATCAGCGGTTTTCTGCTCACGCCTTTTTTCCTGGGGATTGCCCTGACGGCCGAAGATATCATCCTGTTGATCTTCGGCGCCAAGTGGGCCGACGCCATTCCCATGCTGCAAGTACTGGCGATCACCGCAGCCATCGGCAACCTTGCCATGTACGCCACCACGGCACTGGTGGCGGTCAACCACACCCGCGTCACCCTCAAGGCCGAGGTGACCACTACCCTGCTCGCCCTCGCGCTGGTTTATCTGCTGGGCCCGACCTATGGCGGTATGGGCGCTGCCCTGGCCTTGCTGGTGCGCATGCTGCTTATCACGCCATTGCAGATCCGCGGGCTGAACACCGCCATCGGTTACGGCTGGGGCGCGTTCTTCGAGTCCGGCTACCGCAGCGTGATCGCCTCGCTGGTCATGGCGGTCACGGTGTTCTCGGTTTCCCCGCACCTGGCCTTGCAAGGCTTCTTGCACCTGGCCTGCAGCATCGCCATCGGTGCCCTGACCTATGCGCTGGCCTACAGCGTGCTGCACCCGCGCTGGCCACAAGAATTCAAGTTGGTTTTCACCGCCCGCTGACCCTGATTTTTTCAAACAGGAACGCCCAAAATGCATAAAACCACACTGATTACGGGCGGCGCCGGCTACATCGGTTCCCACACCGCGCTGACCCTCATCGACGCCGGCCAACACGTGCTGCTGCTGGATAACCTGAGCAACAGTTGCCACGAGTCCATAGAGCGCCTGGAGCACCTGGCCCATGCCCGGGTCGACTTCATTGAAGGCGATATCCGCGATACAGCCTTGCTCTTGAGCCTCTTCAGTCATTACGACATTGACGCGGTGGTGCATTTTGCCGGCCTCAAGTCCGTGGCCAACAGCGTGAGTCATCCCCTGGACTATTACGCCAACAACGTCGTGGGCACCCTCAACCTGTGTGCGGTCATGGCGCGCTTCAATGTGTTCAAACTGGTGTTCAGTTCTTCGGCGACGGTCTACGGCGAACCGGCGCGCACGCCCATCCTCGAGGATTCGGGCACTGGCTTTCCGGCCAGTCCCTATGGGCGTTCAAAATTGATGGTCGAACAGTTGCTGACTGACCTTGCCCTCTCCGAACCGCGCTGGAGCATCGCCCTGCTGCGCTACTTCAACCCGATTGGCGCACACGAAAGCGGGCTGCTCGGCGAAGACCCCAACGGTCGGCCAAACAACCTGTTGCCCTGCCTGACCCAAGTGGCGATCGGCCGAATCCCCGAGCTGACGGTGTTTGGCAACGACTACCCCACCGTCGACGGCACCTGCGTGCGGGACTACATCCACGTGGTCGACCTGGCCGAAGGGCATGTCAAGGCCTTGCAGGTGTTGCACGGTGAGGGCGGCGTGCACATCTGGAACCTCGGCACCGGGATCGGCTACAGCGTGCTGCAGATGATCCGCAGTTTCGAAGACGTCACCGGCGTCAGCATTCCGTTCCAGATCGCCCCGCGCCGGGCGGGCGATATCGCTCAATGTTGGGCCGATGCCAGCAAGGCCCGGCGTGACCTGGGCTGGTGCGCCCGGCGCAACCTGGCACAGATGATCGAGGACAGCTGGCGCTGGCAATCGAGCAATCCGTTCGGCTACCACCACGCTGTCGAGTTGTCAGCCACCCTGGCCAGGTGACTGCCGCGCCACTCCTCCATTGCCTTTCAGGGAGTTCACATGCTCAGGGTAAGCTGGCTGGTTATGTTGCTGGCCGCGATGGCCTGTTGTGCCCAGGCTGCGCCTTCGCTTCCGGCGACCGAGGGCCTGGTCCTGTGGCTCGATGGCGCCGATCAGTCAGCGATGTCCCTGGACCGGCAAAACCGGGTCCTGCGCTGGCTCGACAAGTCGGGCAAGTTCAACCATGCGAGCGTCGACGACCCGAACGCCACGTCGCTGCCACAGCGCATCGACGATGGGATCAATGGCAACGCCGTGGTGCGTTTCAGTGGGGTTTCGGCATTCATCGGCAAGCAAATCCGCGTGGCGAAGGGGCCGGTCACGGTGTTTCTGGTGTCACGCCGGCTGCCCGAACAGGCCGGCGGCGATACCTGGCAGCGCCAGTTCAGCTCGCGTCCGCAACTGGCCGATAACGACAACAGGGCGCCCAACTTCGCGCTCAGCGTGGAAAAGACCACGGCCTTCGAGCCGACCCTGGACTTTCTGGAACTCAATGATGTGCCCATCGGCCCCTACGCCGTCGCGCGCAACGTGGTCGGCAGCACCGAAGTCTTGCGTGGCGACGTTGCTGAAGTGCTGGTTTATGACCGGCCGCTGATCACACAACAGGAGCGCCAGGCCGTGTTCGAGTACCTGGCGAACAAATGGTCGGTCGCCATTCCCAAGCAGGCGAATGTCTGGACCCGGGTGGGTCCGCTGGGCGCCGTGCCTGCATCGACCCATGCCAGCCTGCCACTGTCGGATCAAGCCAATGCCGGGCATTGGGTGCTCGACACGCCACTGTGCGACGACTTCAACGGCGATGCCCTCGACCGTGAGCGCTGGTACGTCAACAACGGCACGGGCAGCGACTCGCTGGGACGTCGACCGGCCCTGTTCACGCCGGAAAATGCCAGCGTCGCAGACGGCAACCTCAATATCGTCTTCCGCAAGCAGACCTTGCCGGAGAAATACATCAAGTTGGGCTTCAAGGATTACACCTCGGCGATGGTGCACACCCATGACCGACGCTTGTACGGCTACTACGAGGTCCGCGCCAAACCGATGAACTCGGCCGGCTCCAGCGCGTTCTGGCTGGCGTGGACGGGGCTGCCCGAAAACGCCACTGAAATCGACATTTTCGAAATCGGCGGCAAAACCGCAAACGGTACTTTCGACCGGCTGTACAACATGAACGCCCATGTATGGGCCACGCCACAAAGCGCCGAGCATTTGGCCAATGGCAGCACCTGGACCGCACCCTGGCGCCTGGCCAGCGCTTTTCATGTCTACGGCTTCGACTGGCAACCCGACACCCTGCGCTGGTATGTCGATGGCGTGCTGGTCAGGGAATCGAAAAACACCCACTGGCACTTCCCGATGCAAATCGTGTTTGACAGCGAGGCCTTCTGGAACTGGTTCGGCGTCGTGGACGACGCCGACCTGCCTTCCACCTTCAGCGTGGACTACTTGAAGGTGTGGCAGCGGGGGCAATAACCGGGGGGCGGACTAGCGGTCAGGCGTAAATCAAGGCTCCTTCGACTCTTGCGCCGGCGCCACGTACCACTTGTCCCTGGGCACCCATTTCTCCTGTTGCGGATCACCCAGATAGTGCGGCGACATGATCTGTACGCCGTACTCGTTGAACACATCCTGGATGTTGGCGTGCAGCATGCTCAGCAGCACCGCTCGCGGCCGTGGCTGGCTGGGGATGGCCTGGGCCACCAACCGGTACTCGGGGTAGAAGTCCGACAACGCCGTCTGGAACACCTGCGGCGGTGGGGTTTCGAGGACGCCGGGCGTGCGTTTGGCGGCTTCCAGCAACATCCCTTCGACCTGCCGCCAGGGGGTGTCATAGCCAATGGTGACCACGGTGTCGACCACATAACCGGGGCCTTGTACGACCCGTGAGTAGTTCTTGGTGACCGTGCCGGTGATCATCGAGTTGGGCAAGGTCAGCACTTCGCCCAGGCCGGTACGAATGCTGGTGGTGAACATGCCCAGTTCAGTGACCGTGCCTTCGTGCTCGCCAATGCGCACGAATTCACCGGGGCGCAGGGTTCGGGTGTACGTCAGGATCAATCCGGCCGCCGCCTGTCCGACAACGCTGGAAGCACCCAGCGAGATCATCAGGCCGACCAGCACCGACAAGCCTTTGAACGCATCGGTACCGGCACCCGGCAAGTAGGGATAAGCCATGGCCAGGGCAAACAGCCAGATCGCCAGCGACGTCAGGCGCTGGGTGGGCTTCAGGGTTTCGTGGTTCAGCCAGTTGAAGGTGCCGGGCGTGGCCATGCGCCGCAGTATCCGGCGAGAGAAGGCGGTCACGCCTCGCGCAATGAAGAAGATCGCCAGCGCCACGCCGAGCCCGGGGATGGCCCCGAGAATCCCTTGCAGCAAATAGTCGGCGACTTCCAGCAGATAGTTGTTAAGGCTTTCACCCCAGGGCCGGGTGTAGGGAAAACGCGACAGGACAAACCCCAGCCACTCGTAGGTGAGCAGCAGCACGATGACCCAGCGCAGCACTTCCAACACGCGGCTGACCAATGGATAGAGGAAGCTGGCGTCGATCAGCGGAACCCGCCCGACCTTCAGGGCCTGGGTGTGTCGATGCATCAGGTCGGGCAGTTTTTTCAGCAGTTTGCGCCGTAGAAAAGCCATGGCCAGGAGCAGGCCCAGATAGATACCGGTGGCGAGCAGCGCGGCGCCCACCGACCGGAGTATCAAGTGCAGGCTGCGAGCTTCCTGGGTTTCGGCCACTACCTGACGCAGTTTTTCAGCCGCGGCTTCGGCGGCCATCTGCACCGAGTCGAATTCGGTGGCGTCGAAATCCTTGGGCGTAACGATGAAAGCGCGCCGAGAACCGAGCAGCACCATGTAGCTTGTCATGATCGGGTCGAGGGTAACCTTCAGGTCGTCGGCCTCGTCCAGCGCCTCACCGATCACCGCTTTCGCGCGTTTGACCCGCGAGGCCGGGGCTTCACCGAGGAGGGTCGCGCGAAACACCACGACACTGCGGTTGGCCACTTTCAGTTCAGCGGGCGCATCAACCACTTTTGGTGAATCCTCGGCCCACAGCTGCAACGACCAGAACAACCCGAAAACAGTGAACAATACAACGAGCAGCCTGCTCCGCATCTGTCAGATCCCTACTTCACAAATTTCTGGTCGAGTGTACGTACCGCAGCGTAGTTCACCGATGAACGGTTGTCAGATTGGTGCTTCTGTAGGAGCGAGCCTGCTCGCGATAAACCAGAGAACACCGCGGGGCACCTGCCACCCCGCGTTATCGTTGACGACCATCGCGAGCGAGCTCGCTCCTACAGGGTTTGTGTTGCGCCGGCGGCCAATGCCATCTGTAGGAGCGAGCCTGCTCGCGATAAACCAGAGAACACCGCGGGGCACCTGCCAGCCAGCGTTATCGTTGACGACCATCGCGAGCGAGCTCGCTCCTACAGGATTTGTGTTTTCGCCGGCGGCCAATGCCCTCTGTAGGAGCGAGCCTGCTCGCGATAAACCAGAGAACACCGCGGGGCACCTGCCACCCCGCGTTATCGTTGACGACCATCGCGAGCTCGCTCCTACAGGGTTTGTGTTGCGCCGGCGGCCAATGCCCTCTGTAGGAGCGAGCCTGCTCGCGATAAACCAGAGAACACCGCGGGGCAGCTGCCAGCCCGCGTTATCGTTGACGACCATCGCGAGCAAGCTCGCTCCTACAGGATTTGTGTTTTCGCCGGCGGCCAATGCCCTCTGTAGGAGCGAGCCTGCTCGCGATAAACCAGAGAACACCGCGGGGCACCTGCCACCCCGCGTTATCGTTGACGACCATCGCGAGCAAGCTCGCTCCTACAGGGTTTGTGTTGCGCCGGCGGCCAATACCATCTGTAGGAGCGAGCTTGCTCGCGATAAACCCGAGAGCACCGCGGGGCACCTGCCAGCCAGCGTTATCGTTGACGACCATCGCGAGCGAGCTCGCTCCTACAGGGTTTGTGTTGCGCCGGCGGCCAATGCCATCTGTAGGAGCGAGCTTGCTCGCGATAAACCAGAGAACACCGCGGGGCACCTGCCACCCCGCGTTATCGTTGACGACCATCGCGAGCGAGCTCGCTCCTACAGTTACGGTGTGTTCAATTCCTGATTCAAGGGTTCACCTGATACCCCTTGCCCTGCAAGCAGCTGGTGTAAGCCGACGTAGTGTTCGCCTGCGTGGTTTTCGATTGCTCCCGGCGTTCCTGGCGCTGACGTGACGCACCGACCACGGCGCCGGCCGCCGCCGTCTCCTTGGCGCGGTTCTGGCGATAGTCCTGTTTCCTGTCATCGTCGACACGATCATAAACCTCGTCATGTTGATTGCCGCGCACCTGGGCCCCAACCGCGCCAGCGGCAGCCCCGGCAGCAGCGCCCTTGACCCTCCCGCCGGAAGGCGTGGAAGCCGTCGAGGCGCTTTGGCTGGCGGCGATGCTGTTGCATTCGTTGATGTCGGCCTGGGTTTGTTGCGAACTTTGCCCTTTCATCGGCACTACCGTTTGCGCCCATCCCGGGGCGCTCAAAACCGACAAGGCGAGACACAGACTGATAGGTGAGAATTTTTTCATGATGACCTCCGGATGAACCTGGTTCACCCCCAACAGGAGTTTAGATCAGCCCCCATCAGCCACCCGGTTACTGACCGGCGGTGAGTTCAATCTCCATCACCAGTTGGTCTGCGACCCAACGTACCGGCACGGCCTCCAGTTGCGCGCCTTTACACGGGCCGTCGATGCAGTGCCCGTCGTCGTAACGAAACATCGCACTGTGATGGGCGCACATCAGGACCTTGCCGCGCCAGGTGCAGAACTGCTGCGGATTGAAGTTCAGCGGCACCGAGAAATGCGGGCAGCGGTTGATGTACACCCACACCTGTTCGCCCTGACGCACCGCCACCAACCCGGCGGGATGCAATTGCTGGTGCTGTGGCAATCCCAACGCCCCGCCGTCGGCGATGTCGTCCAGTCGGCACAAGGAAATGCGGGTCATGGAAAACCGCGCAGTTCCGGATTGCCCAGGCTCCAGTGCCAGGGGCGAATCTGCAGGCTGGCGAACAGTCCCGCCTGGACATAGGGATCGTCGCGCATGAACGCTTCCACCTCCGGCAGGCTGCCCGCCTCGATGACCAGCAACGTCCCCGTCATCGCCGCGCCGGCATCATCAAGGATCGGGCCGCCGAGGCGCACGACGACCCGATGATCCCCGGTCGCACGTAAATGCGCCTGGTGACTGGGCCGCAGACGCTGGCGCAGCGCCTGGCAGTCCGAATGATCAGTGGCAAACACCGCAAAGAACTGACCCATGATTCACGCAGATTCCATGACAAATTCATAACACGCACGCTTGAACGGCACGTCCATACCCAGCCTGGCGGACACATCGTCGTGGCAGGTCAAGTCTTCGTAAATCACCTGCAACGACTGCTTCACCCCAAACACTGCATCGGATTGCAGGTACGGATCATCGTGGTTGAACAGGTGCGTGACCAGTTTGCGATAGCCCGGCACATCAATCATGAAATGCAGGTGAGCTGGCCGCCACGCATGGCGATTGGCGGCATCGAGCATGCGCCCTACCGGGCCATCGGTCGGTATCGGATAGGCCACCGGGACAATGGTGCGAATCGCAAAGCAGCCATCCGCGTCGGTGCGATAGCGCCCGCGCAAGTTGCCGAACGGCTGTTCGGTGTCCTGTCCGGAATACATACCGTTTTCAGCGGTCTGCCACACGTCCAGCACCGCGCCGGCCAGGGCATTGCCATGAATGTCGACCACGCGCCCGCGTACCAGCGCCGCTTCCCCAGGCGTGAAGGCCATGTTTTCACCGAACTCGCGATCCGGCATGCCATCGATGTAGAACGGCCCGAACACGGTGGTCTCGGTGGCCGTTGCGCTGTGGCGATGGTTGATCGCGTCGACCAGCATCGAAACGCCCAGGGTGTCCGACAGCAGAATGAATTCCTGGCGCACCAGGCCATCACATTTGTGCCCGGTGTCGGTCAGAAAGCCAATGCCTTCGAACCACTCCTGTTCCGTCAATTCGACCTCGCTGACAAACGCATGCAGGTGGCGCACCAGGCTTTGCATGATCTGTTTGTAACGCGCATTCGGCGCATCGTTGAAGCTGTTCACTGCCTGTCGGGAGATCAGTGATTCCATGGTGTTGTCTTGATCGGTCATTGTTGTTATTCCGACGAGGATAAGAGTGGTTGGCAGATCAGGCTGGGGCCTGACCTGCCAGGGCACGGTTGAGCAGCGCCTCAATCGGGCCTTGTTCAAACGGCCGCGGGTTGTAGTAAGGGCTGGCGCAGGCGATCTGCGCGGCTTCGGCCGGGCCGTTGGCCGGGAAGCCGATGTCCGCCAGGGCCAGTGGGATACCCAGCTTCTGGTTCAGTGCGTACAACAAGGCACCGACCTCGCTCGCCTCACTCCCACCCAACGCGCGTGCAGCCCGTTGCAAAGGCCCGGCCGCCGCTTCGCGGTTGTAATGCGCGGCGTGGGGCAAGACGATGGCGTGCGCCTGGGCATGGGGTAAATTGAACGTGCCACCCAAGGTGTGACAGAGTTTGTGGTGCAAGGCCATGCCGACCGAACCCAGGCAAATGCCTGCCAGCCACGCGCCGTACAGCGCCTGGCTGCGCGCTTCGGGGTCATCGGGATGCTTGACCACACCCGGCAAGGCCTGCGCCAGCGAGCGAATCGACTCTTCGGCCATGAAGCCGATGATCGGGTTGGCGTCCTGGGCGTACAGCGCCTCGACCGCGTGGGCCATGGCGTTCATGCCCGAACAGGCCGAAATGTGCGCTGGCAGGGTCAGGGTCAATTGCGGGTCGTAGATGACGGTTCTGGGTAAAACCCGCAGATCCCGTCCGGTTTTTTTCAGGCGATTTTCGGTCAGCCCGTAGATCGGCGTCATCTCGGAACCGGCGTAGGTGGTCGGCACTGCCACGATGGGCAGGCCGGAATCCATCGCGATCGCCTTGCCCAGGCCGATGGTCGAGCCACCGCCAATGGCCACGCAACAATCGGCATCCAGCCGCGCCGCCTCAAGGCGCGCCGCTTGCGCCACTTCCAGAGGAACGTGCATCACCGCCTTTGGATAGACACCGGCGGCACGATCACCGAGCAACGCCGCGACCTGTTCGCCGAGCCCCTGCTGTTGCGGTGTGGTCAGGATCAACGCACGCCGGGCACCCAGCCGTTCGATTTCCTCGGCCAGCGCCGAGAGCTTGCCCCAGCCGAACACCACACGGGTCGGCAGGCTTTGATAGACAAAGGGATTCATGGCTGGCCTCAACGCTTGTAGTACGGCGGGATGTTGGCGTCGACATTGACCCAGACCGAACGGGCTTCGGTGTAGTCGTGGATCGCTTCGAAGCCCATTTCCCGGCCATAGCCGGACTGACCGACACCGCCAAACGGACTGCCCGGGTTGACCCGTTTGTAGCAGTTGATCCAGCACATGCCGGCGTGAATCGCCTCGGCCATTTTGTGCGCGCGGCTCAAATTCTGCGTCCACAGGCCGCTGCCCAGCCCGTATTCGGAGCCATTGGCAATGGCCAGGGCTTCTTCGTCGGTGCCAAAGCGCACCACGGTCACGAACGGACCGAAGACTTCCTCCTGGCAAACGCGGTCACCGGGCCTGGCTTCGACCACCGTCGGCTCGATGTAAAAGCCATTCGCCAACGCCTGGTCATCCGGGGCCTTGCCGCCGGCCAGGACCTTGCCGCCCTGCTCGATGGCAATGTCGATGTACGCCATCACCCGGTCGCGGTGCAGCGCCGACGTCAGCGGGCCCATTTCGGTGTCCGGGTCCAGCGGGTCGCCCAGGCGAATGGACTTGGCCAAGGCAATGAAACGCTCAAGGAATTGATCGGCGATGTCTTTGTGCAGAATCAGCCGCGAACCGGCGATGCAGGCCTGGCCCTGGTTGTGAAAAATCGCCCAGGCCGCGCCATTGACCGCCGCGTCCAGGTTGGCGTCCTCGAACACGATGTTCGCGCCCTTGCCGCCCAGTTCCAGCTGGATGCGCTTGAGGTTGCTTTGAGAAGCTTCGACTATCCGCCGCCCGGTGGCGGTCGAACCGGTAAAGGCAATCTTGCCCACGTCGAGGTGTTCGGCCAGCGCTTGCCCGGCGGTATGGCCGTAGCCCGGCACCACGTTGACCACGCCTTTGGGGAAGCCGACTTCCGTCATCAGCTCGACAATGCGCAAGGTCGACAACGGGGTGATTTCCGAAGGTTTGATCACGATGGTGTTGCCCGCCGCCAGCGCCGGGCCCATTTTCCAGCTGGTGAACATCAGCGGGAAGTTCCACGGCACGATCTGCCCCACCACGCCAATCGGCTTGCGTTGCACGTAGTTGAGGAACCCCGCCTCGACCGGAATCACCGAACCTTCGATCTTGTCGGCCATGCCGCCGAAATAACGGAAGCACGCTGCCGTGCGCGGCACGTCGAGGCCACGGGAATCGCGGATCGGATGCCCGGTATTGAGGGATTCGAGCTGCGCCAGTTCTTCACCGCACGCTTCGATCCTGTCCGCCAGTTTGAGCAACAGGCGTCCGCGTTCGGCGGCGCCCAGCGCCGACCAGGCCGGGAAGGCGCGCTTGGCGGCGGCGACGGCGAGGTCGATGTCAGCGGCTTCGGCGGCAGCGATGCGGGTGATCAACGAACCGTCATGGGGCGACACGACGTCGATGGTGCCGCCGGCGACGGCATCCACGAAGCGGCCATCGATATAGAGCTGATTTTGCATAATGGTTTCCTCGCACCGCGCGGCTGGCGCAGTGTTTGACGAAGTGATTGCTGAACGCTTTGCCCGGCGCTGGGCCGGGCCGGACACGAGGTCCTAGAACTCGATCGGATACGGCTTGAGCTCACCGCTTTCGTAGCGTTGCGGCAGGTTCGGCGTGGCGTTTTCCCAGACCATCAGCATCGAGCGTTTGGTCGAGTAGCCCTGGTGACGGATGTCCGCGGGCATGGCGCAGATGTCGCCGGCACGCATGGTGATGCGCGCACGAGGATTGCCGTCGTCCTTGTCGCCGACGTCCCAGATGATTTCGTCGGACATCTGCAGGAACCACTCGATACGGTCGTTGCCGTGGAACACCGGCAGGATGAACTCCTCGGTGGTCGGGCAGAACAGGCTGGCCTTGCACACCGAGGTCACCGACGGGTTCCAGGTCACGTCGGAGCGCGACAGGTACTTGAACAGGTTGAAGGCATGCAGTTCGCCTTCGAAGCCTTCGGCGGCATGGACCTCCGGTTCGTCCTGCGGCACATCGATGAACTGGCGGTTGACCGGCAGGTCGTCACGCAGCGGCGAGTCACCCTTCAGGCCCGGCATGCGTTTGGTGGCGATGCGCGAGCGCTCGATGGCTTCGATGTTGTTGCCGTTCTTGCGCCCGAATGCGCTGCCGGTTTCTTCCGGGGCGGCGAAGGGGTCGAAGGTGGCGTTGGTCCAGTCGCGCAGGATGGCCTTGAAGGTGGCCATGATCAGCGGCGTTTCGAAGTTTTCCGTGTAATTGACCCCGGCCGCCTTGAGCGTGCCGTTGAAGGTGCCGGCGTACAGGTCGACCTTGCCGTAGTAGTTGCGGGTGCCGATGACCTGGTCAAAGTTGACCCAGCCATAGAAAAAGCCCCAGGCCACGTCACGCATCATGGCGCGCAGGAAGGCGTCGACCGGAATCAGGTGCGAGCGGGTCTGGCCCTTGGCCGGCCAGGTGATGCGGGCGAAATACTCGTCGCGCGACAGTGCGAAGGCGCCGAGTTTGAATGAGCGGTAGCCGGTGACGGCATGGGGTGCGCTGGCCTGGACTTCATCGTCGGCAAGGTGGGCGGTGTCGGCAGCGGTTTCAAGCATGGCCATGGCGGAATTCCTCTTGTTGTTGTGGGGTGGGCGGTCGGGTGCGGCAGATCACTTGAAGCAGATGTCGGCCCACTTCTCGACCGACAGCGGGCCTTTGATGGTCTGCTGCAGGATCACACCCGGGCGACTGGCTTCGAAGCGATAAGCGGTGCCGATCGGCAAGAGGCACTGATGGCCGCGCTTGAGCAACACATAACCCATCGGTTTGCCGGCAGGTACGTCACCGGCCATGTGCGTGCCCTCGCCGGCTTGCAACGGCGCATCGAGCTTGAGGAAGTCCACGCGGACCTCACCGTCCATGACGATGGCGAATTCGTCGTGTGCTGCGGTGTACCAGGGCGACTGGCCTTCGGCACGGATGGACTCAACGACGTAGCCGAGGTTGAAACCCACCACGACTTTTTCATAAGGGAGGGATTTATCCGCCACTTCGAAAATGTTGGAAAAGGCGTAGTGGCTGGCCTGGCCGCTGATGATTTCAACCGACCCTTTGGTGTAGTTGTCCAGCGAGCCGAAGACCGTTTCGATTGCAGCGCTACTCATGGTTTTCACCGTTTTGTTGTTGTAGTAACAGTGAGCCAACAGTACGTCGCACCCGCTCTGCGAACAATTAGAGGACCGGCGACAACAGTGTTTGCGAAACGCAAACACTGGCCATACTGCAATCCCTGTAGGAGCGAGCTTGCTCGCGATGGACTCAAGAGCGCCGCGTTTCGCCAGCAGTCACGCGCAATCGTTAACGACCATCGCGAGCAGGCTCGCTCCTACAGGGTTCGTGTATTGACTCAGCGCACCCAGCCACGCTCCAGCAGGGGCTTGTCCCAGCATGGCTCATCGCCGAAGTTGTTCACCAGAAAGTCGATCAACGTACGGACTTTCAAGGCCCGGCGCTGGGTGGCGGGATACACCGCCGAGAAGTTGAACGAGGACAGCGCATATTCCGGCAGCACCGGAATCAGTCGGCCGCTGAGCAAATCATCGCTGGCCACCAGGGTCGGCAGGCAGACAATGCACACCCCGGTCTGCGCGTAATCGCGCAGCAAGTGCACGGAGTTGGAGCGCACCTGGCCCGGCAGGCTCAGCTCCACTTGCTCGTCGTCGCGGGTGAAGATCCAGCGGTTGCGCGACGGATAGCCTTCGTACAGGGCGATCTTGTGTTGCAGCAATTCCTGGGGGTGGGTCGGTACACCGAACTCGCCGGCGTAATCGGGCGACATGCAGAACAATCGGCGCACGCTGAACAGCTTGCGCTCGATCAGGGTTTCGGCCATGGGCGGGAACATCTGGAACGCCACGTCGAAGCCTTCCTCGATGGGGTCCACCACCCGGTCGTTGACGATCACGTCGACTTCAATGTCCGGGTACAGACGCGTGAACTCGGCCAGCATGCGGCCGAAGTGACCAATGGCAAAACCCGGCAGCATCTGCACCCGGAGCTTGCCGGTGGGCTTGGCCCGTAGTTCGCGCATGTGTTCGGTCAGCGAGTTGAAACCGGCGACCATGTCGGCGCATTCCTTGTAGTAGGTCTCGCCCACTTCGGAAAGCCGCACATGGCGCGTGCTGCGGTGAAACAGCGGCGCGTTGATGAATTGTTCCAGTTGCTGGATGCGGTGGGTGATCACCGAACGGGTCACCCCCAGTTGCTGGGCGGCCTTGGCGAAGTTGCCGGTTTCGGCCACCCGCACAAAGGCTTCGACACTGAGTAAACGATCCATGGTGCAGGCTCCTGGAGAGTCCCGGTCTGTGTAGATCCTAGACCTGTAGGAGCCGGCTTGCCGGCGATGGCGGCAGATCGACCAGCCTCTATGTGGCCAGTAAGATCGCTATCGCCGGCAAGCCGGCTCCTACACATCCCGGGCTTGCACCGATAGCCGTCGCTGCATCGGGAACACCTGCCAGCCCAGCCGCTCGCTGATCAACCCCCACACTCCTTGCGGCGCCTTGAGCATCATCACCACCGCGACCACGCCGAGGATAATCATGTACACCGCACCGTACTGCGCCAGGCAGCCGCGCAATACGAAGTAAATCAGCGTACCGATCAACGGCCCTTCCAGGGTGCCGATGCCACCGATGATCACGATAAAGATCACCACCGCAGTCCAGTCCTGCAGGTTGAACGCCGCATCCGGGGAAATGCGCAGCTTTTGCAGGAAGATCAACGCCCCGACCACGCCCGTACAACCGGCGGCCAGTACGTAGACCATCAGTTTGGTGCGGAACGTATCCACCCCGAGGCTGCCGGATGCCGGCTCGGAATCACGAATCGACGCCAGGGCCAGCCCCTGACGCGAGCGCAACAGGAAGTACACCACCGCCACGGCGACGATGGCGATCGCCAGCGCGGTGAAGTAGATCAGCGTTTCGCGTCCGTCCCGGTCATTGCCGATCTGCCGCACAATCGCCGCCGGCAGGCTTTGCCCCGACCCGCCACCCAGGCTGCTCATCTGCGCCAGGCCCAAACGAAAGACCTCTGCCACCACCCAGGTACCGATGGCGAAGTAGGCGCCACGCAGACGAAACACGATCAGCGCCGTGGGAATCGCCAGCAACGCCACCAACACGCCTGATAGCAACACCGCGACCAGGGGCGGCACACCGAATTGGCTCGCCAGCATGAACAGCAGATAGCCGCCCAGACCGACGAAGGCCTGCTGCCCTACCGAGACCATGCCGGCGTAGCCCGCCAGCAGGTTCCACATTTGCGCCAACGCCAGGTAATAGGCGAACTCCACCACCAGGCGCAGGCTCGCCCGGTCGGCCCACAAGGGTGCACTGAGCAAGATCAATACGCACAGGCCCAGCAACGACAGGCCGATGGTGCTGCTGGTGGTCGTGCGTTGTACGCGATAAACGAGCGCGGGGTTGTTCAAGGCATTCATCAGTCGACACTCCGGGGAAACAGGCCACGCGGGCGCACGACCAGGATCAGCAGAAACACAAGATGACCGGCGAGGATTTGCCAGCCGGGATCGATTTTTGCTCCCAGGGTTTGCGCAACGCCGAGAATCACTCCTCCGGCCAGCGTGCCCCACAGGCTGCCCAGGCCGCCGATGATCACCGCTTCAAAGCCGTACAACAGCCGCGCCGGCCCGACCGTAGGATCAAAACTGGTGCGGATCGCCAGAAATACCCCGGCAATCGACACCACCGCCATCGCCAGCGCCATGGCCAGACCGAAGATGTGCGCGTTGTTGACGCCCATCAGCCGTGCAGTGTGCTGATCGTCTGAAGTAGCGCGAAATGCCCGGCCCAGCGAGGTTTTGTAGAACAGCAATTGCAGGCCGCCGATGATCAGCAAGGCGCTGCCGAACACGATCAGCGGCATGACGCCCACACTCAAACCACCGAAACCGACACTGGCGACCTCAAGATCGCCCTGAGCCAGTTTTTGGCTGTCGGCACTGAAAAATTCCAGCAACACGTTCTGCACGATGATCGACAGGCCGAACGTCACCAGCAACGGCGGCAGGATGTCCGTGCCCAGCGTGCGGTTGAGCAACAGCCGTTGCAGCAGATAGCCGAAACAGAACATCAGCGGCACCACGATCAGCAAGCTCGCCAACGGGCTGAACCCCAGGTGATTGACCACCAGCAGC
This sequence comes from Pseudomonas sp. AP3_22 TE3818, assembly GCF_053628995.1. Taxonomy (NCBI): domain Bacteria; kingdom Pseudomonadati; phylum Pseudomonadota; class Gammaproteobacteria; order Pseudomonadales; family Pseudomonadaceae; genus Pseudomonas; species Pseudomonas sp. AP3_22 TE3818. Next base: position 3,598,375 of record NZ_JBRJHL010000001.1, read on the forward strand.
GCCAGGTACGACGCCAGCACGATGAAGTCGCCATGGGCGATGTTGACCAGACGCATGATGCCGAACATCAGCGATAGCCCCACCGCGAACATCGCGTACAGGCCGCCGAGCAACATGCCTTGAAGCAAGGTATTGAGCCATTCCATCACTAGATCCCGAAATACGCGGCTTTGATTTGTGCTTTGTCCGCATCCCCAGGCCGACCGGTCAGGGACACCCGCCCTTCCTGGAAGCAATAGAAGCGGTCGCACACACTCAGCGCCTGATTGATGTCCTGCTCGACGAGAATCACCGTGGTGCCGTCGGCCTTGATCGAGGGCAATGCGGCGTAGATGTCCTTGATCGTCGTCGGCGCCAGGCCCAGGCTGATTTCGTCGCACAACAGCAAATGCGGGTTGGCCATCAGGCCCCGGCCAATCGCGACCATTTGCTGCTGGCCGCCAGACAGTGCGGTACCCGGACGCTTGCGCAGTTTTTCCAGCACCGGAAACAGCTGATAGATGCGCTTGAGCGTCCACGGTCCCGGGCGTTTGCTGTAGGCGCCGATCAGCAGGTTTTCTTCAACGCTCAGGGACGCAAACAGCTTTCGGCCCTCCGGCACCAGCGCGATGCCGCGCTCCAGCACCTGATTGGCTGCCATGTCGCCAATGGTCTGCCCCTTGAAAGTAATGGCGCTCGGCTGGTTCTTGATCAACCCGGCCAAGGAGCGCAGGAACGTCGATTTGCCCGCGCCGTTGGAGCCGATGATCGCCACGGTTTCACCGGCCTCAAGGGTCAGGCTGATGTCGAACAGCGCTTGAAAATCGCCGTAGCCGGCGCAGAGTTTTTCGATGGTCAGCATGCGTCAGCTCCCGATGCCCATGTAGATGTCCTGGACCCGAGGATCGGCCATCACACTGCGCGGTTCGCCTTCGGCCAATTTAGCGCCGAAGTTGATTACCGTCAGGCGACTGACCACCGCCAGCAAGGCGTGCACGATGTGCTCGATCCAGATGATGGCAACGCCGGACTTGTGGATGCCCTGAATGGTTTCCACCAGCGCCAGGCATTCCGGTTCGGTCAGGCCTCCGGCAATTTCGTCGAGCAACAACAGGCGCGGCCGAGTCGACAAGGCCCGGGCCATTTCCAGACGCTTGCGGTCGAGCAAGGTCAGTGAGCCGGCCAGCACATTGGCCTTGCGCATCAGGCCAGTGAGTTCCAGTGTTTGCGCACACCACTGACTGGCTTCGTTGTCACGCAGCCGCGCACCAAAGGTCGCGCCCACCAAGAGGTTCTCGAACACGGTCATTTTCACGAACGGATGCGGAATCTGGTGGGAACGGCCGATGCCCTGCTGACAGCGTTTGAACACAGGTTCGCGGGTGACGTTGCGGCCTTCGAAATGGATCTGTCCCTTGTCGGCCGCCACGCCACCGGCGATCAGGTTGAACAGCGTGCTTTTACCCGCGCCATTAGGCCCGATGATGCCCAATGCTTCACCCGGTTGCAGGGTCAGGTCGATGGCGTCCGTGACCTTCACCGAGCCGTAGCTTTTATGCACATTGGTCATTTGCAGAAGTGGTTGTTGCATGGTGCACCCGTGTTCTGTTGCGCGATCAATACGTAATGGCCTGCATCTCGCCGCCCAGCGGAATCGCCGGGGCGGTGGCATTGCTGGTCACGATCAGGTCGTATTTATTGTCCTTGCCCAGTCGCCACTGGCCGCTGACCAGAGGCGTCTTGGCGACGTTCTTCACCGGTCCGCCATTCCAGTTGATCGGGCCGACCACGGTGTTGAGGTGGGTCTTGAGCAAGGCATCGCGGACCGCTTGGGCGTTGCCGATTTCTTCGGTGCGCTTGAGGATGTCCACGGCCAGTTCGAACAGGGCATGCACGAACCCCAACGGTTGCGTCCACTGCTTGCCGGTGGCCTGGGTGAAGCCCTGGGCCAATTGGCCGGCGCTAGCGCCGGTCAATGACGAGCTGAACGGGTGAGTCGGGCTCCACCAGATTTCGGTCGACAGGTTGTTGCCGGTCTTGCCCAATGCCTCGACTGCCGTCGGGAACAACAGCGCTTTGCCCACCGACACGGCTTTTGGATTGAAGCCCTGCTGTCGGGCCTGGGTCCAGAACGTGCTCAGGTCCGGCGGGATGACCACGCCGGTAACGATCTCGACATCGGCCTTTTTGAACGCGGCGATCTGCGCGGAAAAATCGTCGGTCAGACTCTGGAAGCGGCCAGGGTCGACCAGTTGAAAGCCCTTTTGCGCCAATACCGGTGGGAACCCGAGCTTCTGGTCGCCCCAGGCATTGCCGTCGCCATCGTTGGGGAACAGCCCGCCCACCACTTTGTTGGACGGCATCGCCCCCCACATGGCGCTGTAAGTACCGATCACATCTTCCAGGCCCCAGAAGAAATGGTAGGTCCACTCGAAGCCTTGATCCGGCTTGCCACCCCGGGTGAAAAACCACGGCTGCCAGGGGGCAACGGTGGAGATACAGGGAATTTCGTTGATTTCGCACTGATCGGACACCGGGTTGGTGGTTTCCGGGGTCGACGACACCAGCATCAGGTCGACCTGGTCCGACAGGATCAGCTCGCTCGCCACTTCCGCCGCGCGGTTGGGGTTGGACTGGCTGTCCTTGACGATGACCTCAAGGCGATAGGCCTTGCCTGCGACATTGATCGAGTTCTTCAAGACTTGCTTGAGCGACTCGATGATGTAGTTGTCGGCTGCCGCAAAGGGCGCCAACGGCCCGGTCTGCGGGCTGACATAACCGAGCTTGATCACCCGCTCACCGCCGATGGCAAAGGTGAATGGCATGCTTGCCAGTGCCACGCCGCCGGCGGCAATACCGGTACTGCGCAGGAAGTCACGGCGGGAAAAGTCGCGGCCTAACAGGTTTTTATCGTTGTTGTCTGTCATGTAAGTACTCCAAAAGCCTGGACGAACGGGGTCGCCACGTGTGGCCGGGCCATCACGCAGGGTCAGGGATAAAGCAGGGAAATCCGTTTAGAAGAAGAAACTGACGTCGAACGACGCGACCACTTGCGAATCTTTTTCGCCGTCGGCATAAGCATCGCGGCCGGGGCCTGAATGGATGTCGTAGCGCAATTCCGGGCGCAGGCGCACGTTGGGTGTCGGCGTCCAGGCCAGGTTGGTGGTGACGCCGTAGAAACTGCCCCAGGTCGGATCGGGAATCCCGGTGTTCGGGTCGATGTTGGCCATCATCACGTGGACCGGAGCGTCGGTGTAGAACCACTCGGCGCGACTGTTCCACATCAGGTTTTCGCTGAGCTTGTGGTACCAGTTGATGTCGGTGCCATACCAGGTCGCGTCGTTCTTGTTGGCAAACCCGGCGAAAGCACCCTGCTCCTGCTTGCCGTAGTTCAACTCCAGCGCCACGCGGTTGTTCGGGTCGAGCACTTGCGACAGGGTCAGGTAGGACGCCAGGCGCTTGTAGTCGTCATCCTTGGTGCCCGCCGGCAGCGGCGAGCCACAACTGCATTCGGCGAAGCTGTCGCCAGCGCCATTGCCGTAGATGTTTTCCCAGTCGATCCAGGTGCCGAAGTCCGCCGAGCGCCAGCGCACGTTGGCGATCACGTCCGGCGAGTGATTGGGGTCCTGCAGGTTGTTCCAGCCTTGGACCACGCCCAGTTCGAAGCCGAGCATGCTTTCGCCCGGTTCCGAAGGCAGTTTGAACGAGTACAGTGCTCCGGCATGTTTGGCCGGGCCGTGCATGAAGGAGTAAGTGTGGGTGTAGAAGTCGGTCGGTGCCGGAGATGGCAAGGCGAAACCGATTTCGTTTTCCAGCGGCGTGTGGAAAATCCCGATCATCAATTCAGAGCCCCCCAGCACGGGGAAGTAGAAGTTGACGTAAGCCTGGGCGACGGTGAACGCCGGATCTTCAGGCTTGTTGTCGCGGTTGACGCTCAGGTCTTCGTCCCAGCCGTAGGTCTTGAAGAAGCGCGCATCCTTGCCGTACAGCGCCGTGACGTTGAAACCCCAATCGGCTTCTTGCGGCATCGCGCCGGGAAACGGTCCGACGCGGCCAATCACATTGCTCTTGGGTTTCTTCTCCACGGCCAGGGCGAACTGGTTGAGGTTCACACCTTCGTCGGTATTGAAGAAGCTTTGCTTGCTGACGTCATCCGTGCCGTTGTTGTTATAGATCACACCGGCCTGAGCCCAGCCATAGATCTTGATCCCGTGTTCGCGCTCAAGGCTGTCGCCGAAGACATTGCGCACCAGCGAACCCATCGGATCGTCTGCTGCCAGAGCCATAGAGGGAAACAAAACGTCGGCACCCAGAACGGGCGCGAACAGGGTTGCTGCGCAAACCCATGCACGAATACTCATACCTGCCTTCCTTATTTTTATCAGGCGCCAATCCCCCGAAGGGGCATGAGGCCGAAAGCAAGGTATGACGTCTTGATGAGCCCTGGCTTGAGCTCCACCCGATCGTTGGCAGATCGTGGTGTTCGGCGTAATGGAGGCTACAAGCCTGCCACTGCACCAACAATTCCATTCTCGGCGACTTCAGTGTTTGCGTATTCAGAACAATGCGGGTCTTTGTGGGAGCGGGCTTGCTCGCGAAGGCGGTGTATCAGCCACCAATGATGTTGAATTTGAAGGCCCCTTCGCGGGCAAGCCCGCTCCTACAGGTTTTGTGGTGTTGGTCAAGCCTCTGCGGCAACGCCGATCATTGTGGGAGCGGGCTTGCTCGCGAAGGCGGTGTATCAGCCACCAATGATGTTGAATTTGAAGGCCCCTTCGCGGGCAAGCCCGCTCCTACAGGTTTTGTGGTGTTGGTCAAGCCTCTGCGGCAGCGCCGATCATTGTGGGAGCGGGCTTGCTCGCGAAGGCGGTGGGTCAGCCGACATCAATGTTGACTGTGCCACCGTATTCGCGAGCAAGCCCGCTCCCACAGGGTTAGCGGTGTTGATCAGGCATTGGTGGTCAGCGGATAGAGCTTGTCATCGAACTGCGACAGCTTCGGAAACACCAGCGGTTGGTCATCACTCAGATGCTGCAGCCGCTGGCCGTAATCAACCAGAAATTGCTGGCGCGCCTCTTCACTGATGTACGGCACATGCCAGGCCACGAAGGGTTCCAACACGTCAAAACCGACATAAGCCAGGGTTCCGCGCAGGATCGGGCGCAGCATGTCTTCCAACGGACCGTGGATCGCGCCTTCGCCAAACATGTGCTCGCGACCGCCCAGGGTCACGGTCACCAGCGCTTTCTTGCCGGCCAATCCGCCTTGATCGTAGAAGCGCTTGCCGCCATAGCAGATGCCCGACACCAGCACCCGGTCGATCCAGCCCTTGAGCATGGCCGGGGTGGAGAACCAGAAGATCGGGAAGTTGAGGATCAGCAGGTCGGCCCACAACAGTTTGTCCAGCTCGGCCTGGATGTCCGGCGCCAGCGACTGGCTCTTCACGCCCAGGCGTTGTTCCAGGGCATAGACCAGGTACTCGGGGTTTTCCCGATTCGAGAAGTCGGCGTCGCTGGCCACCGGGTTCCAGTTCATTTTGTACAGGTCGCTGACCTGCACTTCATGGCCCTGGGCCTGGAGCGTGGCGACGGCCTGGTCACGCAGGGCGGCGGTGAAGGATTGCGGCTCCGGGTGAGCGTGGACGATCAGTACTTTCATGGTGGTTCCTTAGACGTGTTCCAGCGAATCGGTTGAAGGTGTGCAAGCGCGCGTGGCCAGCAAGCGGTCTAGCCAGTCGGGGTCCATTTGCGGTTCGGAAGAAAACAGCAACCCGGTGTAGTCCTGGTGTGGCGGGGTGAAGATCTGGCTGCGCGAGCCGTGGTCCACCACCCTGCCCCGTTGCATCACCAATACCTCATCGGCGATCGCCCGAACAGTGGCGACGTCATGGGTGATGAACAGATAAGCGACACCCAGTTGTTGCTGGATGCGGTTGAGCAATTTCAGTACGCCTTCGGCGACCAGTTGGTCGAGGGCCGAGGTCACTTCATCGCAGATGATCAGTTGTGGATCCGCCGCCAGGGCCCTGGCGATGCAGATGCGTTGTTTCTGCCCACCAGACAGCTCGCGGGGTTGACGCTCCATGAAGGTCGCCGGGTCGAGTTCGATCATCTCCAGCAGTTCGGCGACCCGGGCACGCATGGCCTTGCCCTTGAGGCCCAGATAAAACGTCAATGGTCGACCGATGATGTCGACGATGCGCTGACGCGGGTTCAGCGCCGTGTCGGGGATCTGGTAGATCATCTGGATGCGCCGCAGTTGTTCCTTGCTGCGCTGGCGAAAGTCCGCCGGCAAGGGTTCGCCGTCGTACAGCACCTGGCCGTAAGTCGGCGGCAGCAAGCCGGTGATCAGCCGCGCCGTGGAGCTCTTGCCACTGCCGGATTCGCCGATCACCGCCAGGGTCTGGCCGCGATACAGCTTCAACGATACGTCGTGCAGCACCGGTTGCTGGCCGTAACTGGCGCAGCTGTTGCGCAGTTCCAGCAGCGGTTGTTCCTGCTGCGGGCTTGCCTTGGGCTCGGTGCGGAAACTGCGCACCGCCCATAGCGACTTGGTGTAGTCCTCTTGTGGGTCGCCGAGCATCTTGCGGGTCTCGGCCTCTTCCACCAGTTTGCCGTGGCGCAGCACCATGATGCGGTCGGCCATCTGCGCGACCACCGCCAGGTCGTGGCTGATGTAGATCGCCGCGCTGCCATAGGTCGCCACGGCGTCGCGAATGGCGGCGAGGACTTCGATCTGGGTGGTGACGTCCAGCGCCGTGGTCGGTTCGTCGAAGATGATCAGGTCCGGGTGACAAGCCATGGCCATCGCGGTCATGACCCGCTGCAACTGGCCGCCGGAGACCTGATGCGGATAGCGCTGGCCGATGGTTTCGGGGTTGGGCAAACGCAGCACCCGATACAGTTCCACTGCATCACGCATGGCCTGGTCGCGGCTCATGCCGCCGTTTTTCACAGCGGTTTCGACGTGCTGGTCGATCAGTCGATGGGCCGGGTTGAACGAAGCCGCCGCGCTCTGTGCCACATAGGCAATGCGCAGCCCCCGCAGTTTGCGCAGGGCTTCAGGCTTGGCCTTGAGCAGGTCGATGCCGTCGAAGTGCACCGAGCCGCCGGTGATCCGGCAGCCGTCGCGGGTATAGCCCATGGCCGACAGGCCGAGGGTCGACTTGCCCGCGCCGGACTCGCCGATCAGCCCCAGCACTTCGCCCCGTTGCAGGGTCAGGTCGATGCCCTTGATCAGCGGATGCCAGGCGTCTTCGTAATGGCCTTCGATGTGCAGGTCGCGGATTTCCAGTAAAGGTTTTGTGGTCGTCATGTTCAGCACTCCTTGAGGCCGCTGGATTTGTGCAGCATCCAGTCGACGACGAAGTTGACGCTGACCGTGATCAAGGCCACGGCCAGGGCGGGCAGCAACGGACTGATGTCGCCGAAGGTGATCAGCACGGCGTTGTCGCGCACCATGCTGCCCCAGTCGGCGGTGGGCGGTTGAATGCCCAGGCCGAGGAACGACAAGGCACTGATGAACAGGAACACGAAGCAGAAGCGCAGGCCGAACTCGGCAATCAGCGGCGCCGCGGCGTTCGGCAGCACCTCGCGGGTCACCAGCCAGCACAGGCCCTCACCGCGCAGGCGTGCGGCTTCGACGAAGTCCTGCACCACGACGTTCATGGCCACCGCGCGCGACAGGCGAAACACCCGGGTCGCATCCAGCAGCGCAATCACCAACACCAGCGACGTCGCCGTGGTGCCGACCACGCTGAGGATCAGCAAGGCGAAGATCAGTTGCGGAATGGCCATGAGGATGTCCACCACCCGCGACAAACCCTGATCGACCCAACCGCCCTTGATCGCCGCGATCAAGCCGCAGGACCCACCGAGCAAAAACGCCAGTACCGTGGTGAGGAAGGCAATGCCCAGGGTGTTGCGCGCGCCATAGACCAGGCGGCTGAACATGTCGCGCCCCAGGTTGTCGGTGCCCAACAGGAACTGCCCGCCCCACGGCGTGAAGCCGTCGCCCACCACCTGGGTTTCGCCAAACGGCGCCAACACTGGCGCAAACACCGCCACCAGCACGTAAAGCAGGATCATCAACAAACCGAACTGGGCGCTCAGGGGCGCCCGCCACACGTGTTTTAACAGGCTCATGGTCTACCCCTTCGGATGCATCAGGCGCGGGTTGCTGGCAATCGACAGCACATCGGCGCTGGTGTTGAGCAGGATGTAGGTCGCGGCGAAGATCAGGCTGCAGGCCTGCACCACCGGGATGTCGCGCTTGGCCACCGAGTCCACCAGCAACTGGCCGAGCCCCGGATAGACAAACACCACCTCGACCACCACCACGCCGACCACCAGGTACGCGAGGTTCAACGCCACCACGTTGACGATGGGCGCCAGGGCATTGGGCAAGGCGTGACGGAAGATGATCCGCGACTGGCTGATGCCCTTGAGCCGGGCCATTTCGATGTAGGGGCTGGCCAGCAGGTTGATCAACGAGGCGCGGGTCATGCGCATCATCTGCGCGATCACCACCAGGCTCAGGGTCGCCACCGGCAACACCGAGCGCTCCAGAATCGTGCCCAACGAAGCGTCCGGCGCCAGGTTGGAAATGCTCGGGAACCAGTTGAGCTTCACCGCGAACACCAGGATCAGGATGTAGGCAACGAAGAACTCGGGGAACGACACCGCGCTCAGGGCCGAGGTGTTGAGCAAGCGGTCGAACCAGCTGTTGCGGTACAGCGCGGCGAGCATCCCCAGACACAATGCCAGTGGCACCGACACCAGGGCCGCCAGCAAGGCGAGGCTGAAGGTGTTTCCCAGGCGCGAGCCGACCAGTTCGGCGATGGGCCGCTGGTTGGCCAGCGATACGCCAAGGTCACCGTGCAACAGTTGCCAGATCCAGTGGCCGAAACGGGTGAGCGGCGGCAAATCCAGCCCCAGTTGCGCCCGGTAGGCCGCCACGGTTTCCGGGGTGGCCGACTGGCCGAGCATGGCCTGGGCGATGTCGCCCGGGAGCATGCCGACGGCCAGGAAGATGATCACCGAAACGGCGAACAGGGACAGCAGGCCTAATGCGAGGCGCTGTCCCAACAGCTTGAAAATACTTCTCATCGTGCAGTTCCTTGAATTGGGCACGCCTTTGAAGACTGCAAATATCCAACTGTAGGAGCCGGCTTGCCGGCGATGACGTCTTCATTTTCGGTGCAAGACTCCAGACCGCCATCGCTGGCAAGCCAGCTCCTACAGGGGATCTCCATCGTTCCCGGGGTTATGCCTGCCACCAGCGCTCGATCACCCGCAGGCCATCCAGTTCACCGTAGGGCGCAGTCTGCCCACCGTGAACCACCCGGTTGGAACGCGCCGCCACCGAACTGGCGAACAGCGGCACGATCGCCCCGCCCTCGTCCCGGCACAGCGCCTGCATTTCGTTGTACATCTCGCGGCGCAGCGGGTCGTTCATTTCGCCGCGAGCGGCGTTGAGCAGTTGATTGAAGCGCGGGTTGTCCCAGTGGGTTTCGTTCCAGGCCGCACCCTTGGCGTAGCCGATGCTGAACATGCGGTCGGCGGTCAGGCTGCTGTACCAGAACGAGGTGGTGAAGGGTTGCTTCATCCACACGTTGGAGAAGAAGCCATCGGCCGGCTCGCGCACCACGTCGATGTCGATCCCGGCGGCGCGGGCCTGCTCCTTGAACAGCACCGAGGCGTCCACGGCGCCGGTGTAGGCCGCGTCGGAGGCTTGCAGGCGCACCTTGAGCGAATCCAGACCGGCCTTCTTCAGGTAAAAGCGCGACTTGTCCGGATCGTAGGTGCGTTGTTCCAGTGCGGTGTTGATGAAGCGGCTGCCGGGCTGGATCGGGTGGTCGTTGCCCACCAGGCCATAGCCGTGCAGCACCGAAGCCAGCAAGGTTTCGCGGTTGATCGCGTGCTTCATCGCCAGGCGCACGTCGTTGTTCAGGAACACCTGGCTGTCGGTGAGCATCGGGAAGGTGTAGTGCTGGGCGCCCTTGGTTTCTTCGATGACCAGGTTCGGGTTGCGCTTGAGCAGCGCGACGGTTTTCAGGTCGACCTTGTTGATCACATCCACCTGCCCGGTGACCAGTGCATTGACCCGTGCCGCGCCGTCGGAGATCGCGATCAACTCGGCGCTGGCGAAGTGCGCGCGGCCCGGTTTCCAGTAATCGGGGCTGCGTTCCAGGGTCATGCGCACGCCCGGCTCGAAGTCCTTGAGGCGATAGCCACCGGTGCCGGCGCCGGCCTGCCAGTCCGCCGCGCCGTCCTTGCTCGGCATGATCGCCAGGTGGTAATCGGCAACCACATAAGAGAAGTCGGCGTTGCCCGAATGCAGTTCGAACACCACGCTGTCGCTGCCGTTGGCGCTGACTTTGGCCACGTCACCCAGCACGGTCTTGGCTGCCGAGGTGGATTTCTCGCCCAGGTGATGCTGGATCGACGCCACCACGTCCTCGGCGGTCAGGGTCTTGCCATTGTGGAAGGTCACGCCCTGACGAATCTTGAACGTCCAGACACGCGCGTCCGGGGTCGAGGTCCAGCTTTCGGCCAGTTCGGGGATGGCGCTGCCGTCGACGGCAATTTCGGTCAGGGTGTTATAGACCGCCGAGAAGCCGACGAAGGTGAAGGTGTCGGACCAGGAACCCGGATCTTTCGAGTCCGTGGTGCTGCCACCCGCCAGGCCCAGACGCAACACGCCACCCGGCTTTGGCGTGGCCTCCCCGGCAAAGGCGCCAAACGGCAGCCCCATGGAGAACGCCCCGGCCACCGCCGCGGCTGCCGCGCTGTACTTCAGGAAGTCCCTGCGCGGGAAGCTGAATTCATGGTTCGCTTGAGTAATCTTGTTTTTGTTATCGCTCATTGCATTGCCCCTGATAAAAGCTAATGAAATACCGGTTCAAAACCACGCAAGACACCGGGCCAGGGCCCGGTGCATACAACGTTCGAATCGCCAACCGTCACACCTGGATCGCCTTCACTTCGACGAACTCGTTGAGTCCCTCCTCCCCCCACTCCCGGCCATTGCCCGATTGTTTGTAGCCACCGAACGGCGCCTGGTAATTGAACGCCGCGCCATTGAGGAAGCACTGGCCGGCACGCATCTGCCGGCCCAGGTGCAAGGCACGCTCGGCACTGCCGGCCCAGACGCCGCTGGACAGGCCGAACGGCGAGTCGTTGGCGATCTGCACCGCTTGCGCCTCGTCGGTGTAGGGAATCAGGCACAGTACCGGGCCAAAGATCTCTTCCTGGGCGATGCGCATGCGGTTGTCGACATCGGCGAACAGCGTCGGGCTGACATAGAAGCCGCGCTCGAATGCCGACGGCGCGTCACCGCCGCACAGCAGCCGTGCGCCTTCCTGTTGGCCGACCTTGATGTAATCGAGCACGGTGCGTTTTTGCCCCGCTGAACACATAGGTCCCAGGAAGCTTTGCGGGTCCAGGGGATCGCCCATGCGCAGGCTCAGGGTCTCCTGCAGGGCGATTTCCACGGCTTCGGCATAACGGCTGACCGGCAGCAGCATGCGGGTCAGCGCGGTGCAGGTCTGGCCGGAGTTGATCATCACGTCCTGCACGCCGTAGCGCACGGCCGCGTCCAGGTCCGCATCCTCGGCAATCAGCAGCGGCGACTTGCCGCCCAGTTCCAGGCACACCCGTTTCACCGAGGGCGCCGCCGCTTGTGCAACGCGAACGCCCGCGCCGGTGGAGCCGGTGAACGACACCATGTCCACGTCAGGGTGTTTGGCCAGCGCTTCGCCGACTTTCGAGCCCGGCCCGCTGACCAGGTTGAACACCCCGGCCGGCAGGCCGATGTCCTCGATCATCTGCGCCAGCAGGAAGGCATGCAGCGGGGTTTCCTGGCTCGGCTTGACCACCACGGTGCAACCGGCGGCGAGGGCCGGGGCGAGTTTGCCGATTAACTGGTGCAGCGGGTAATTCCACGGGTTGATGAACGCGCAGACACCCACGGCTTCGCGGATCACCAGCGAATTGCCGACTTCGCGCACCTCGTCCATGAGATGAGCCAGTTCGACATACTGCTCAAGGCCAGCGATCGGCCCGTCGACCTGCACCGAGCGGCACCATTGCACCGGCATGCCCAATTCAGTGGTGATGACCGAGGCCATCTCATCAGCGCGGGCACGCAATTGCCCGGCCAGGGCACGAATGTAATCGGCGCGCACGCTGGACGGTGTGCGTGACCATGAGTCGAAGGCCCGGCGTGCAGCCGCCACGGCGTTTTCAACATCGCGCTCATCGCCCAGCGGCACGCTACCAGCCACTTCTTCCGTGGCCGGGTTGATCACCTCGGCGATGCCCTGCCCCGACGGTTTTTGCCAGCGGCCATCAATAAACAGTGCGTTGTGGTTAAGCATGAACCTGGGTCTCCATCAATTCCTGGGCACAACGGGCAATCCGCTGGCAGGCATCGCGCAACGGTTCGGCACCGACCACCAGACCGAGTCGAATGTGCCCCGCCGCGCTCGGACCAAAGGCCTCGCCCGCCAATACCGACACACCGTGGCGATCCAACAGACGGTCGGCAAACGCCTGGGCACTGAGCCCGGTCTGGCGGATATCGAGCATCACGAACATGCCGCCGTCAGGTTTCAACGCCCGCACCCCGGGGCAATCGGCCAGGCTGTCGCACACCAGATCGCGACGCTGGCGATAGGCTTCGCGCATGGCCTCCAGTTCCGGCAGGTTGCTTTCCAGGGCCACCACGGCAGCGTCCTGAATGAAGTCCGGCGAGCCGTAGAGCATGCACAGCGCAAGGTTTTCCAGGTGCGCAGCGAGCGATGGTGGCGCCACCACCCAGCCGACGCGCCAGCCGGTCATGGCGTGGGATTTCGACAGGCTGTTGAGGGTCGCGGTGCGCTCGGCCATGCCCGGCAGGCTCGCCGGGCTGACGTGCTCGCCTTCGAACAGCAGTTCGCTGTAGACCTCGTCAGAAATCAGCCACAGGTCGTGGGCAATGCACAACTCGGCCAGAGCGGCCCAGGTGCTGCGCGGCAGACTGGCGCCGGACGGGTTGTGCGGACTGTTCAGCGCCAGGGCCCGGGTGCGCGGCGTGATGCGTGCGGCGACATCTTCAGGCAACACCCGGAAGCCGTTTTCCGAACGCACCGGCACCGGCACCACCACGGCGCCGCAGGCACCGAACACGGCTTCGTAGGTGACGTACATCGGTTCGGCGACGATCACCTCGTCACCGGGATTGAGCACGCATTGGGCCACGCTGAACAGCGCACATTGCGCCCCGGCCAGCACGGTGACCTGATCGGCCGAAACGCTTTGACCGCTGCGTTGTTGATGGCGCCTGGCAATGGCCTCACGCAGGGCACGCTTGCCGCGCACCTCGGCGTAATGGGTGTTGCCGCTCAGCAGGCTGTCGATGGCCCCCTGCACGATGGGTTGTGGCGTGTCGAAATCCGGGTCGCCCACGGACAGCAGCAAAATGTCCTGGCCCTGCTCGCGCAGCGCCAGGGCGCGGTAGTGAATATCCCACGCGGCAGCGCCATCACCGGCGATACGTTGAGTCAGATCGGAAAAGCGCATGGCTTCGTCCCCTTCAAATACAGATCAGTGCGCGCAGGCATGCTTGAGTTCGATCAAGGTCACGCCGTTGCGCTTGAAGCCGTGGCGCAAGTCGGTCTGCAACTCGGCCAGGCTTTGCGGCTGGTTCACCGTGCAACCGAACGCACGCGCGAGGGCTGCGAAATCCGGATTGCGCGGCAGTACGCCGATGGGTTCGATGTCCAGGCCGAGCATGTCGTCGCGGATCTGACCCAGGGCGTCGTTGTTCCACAGCAGCACCACCAGCGGGCTGTCCAGTTCTTCAACAGCCGTCGCCAGTTCCTGCGCGGTGTAGAGGAAACCGCCGTCGCCGACCAGCACCAGACCGGGCCGCTGCGGTGCGCCGAACTTGGCGCCGATCCCCGCCGGCAAGCCATAACCCAAGGTGCCGTAGCCGGTCGGGTGCAGCCAGCTGCGGATGGCCAGGCTGTCAAAGGCGTAGTTACCCGTATACGCAAGCTGGGTCATGTCGGTGCTGATGAAGGCGTTTTCCGGCAGCTCCGCGGCAATACGCTCGAGAATCGCCTGATGGATCGACTGCAGCGGGCCATGGCTGGCCTTGACCGCTTCACGCAACGCGGCAACCGAGGCGATCGCCGTGCCGGCATCACGCACGTCGGATGGCAGGCGCTCAAGCAAACCGCTGAGGGTTTGTTGTGCATCGCCCTGCAAGGCCACTGCGCAGGGGTAGAAGTCGTTGAATTTGCGCGGGTCGATATCGACGCGCAGCAGTTCACCCTTGAGCGGCAGGCGTTCGCGCCAGAAGTCGGTGTCGGCCATTTCAGTGCCGACCGCCAGCACCACGTCGGCCTCGGCGATCAGGTTCCAGCCCGGCTCCACACACAGGGAGGAACCGGCATTGAGTGGTGCATCCGGTGGCAGCAGGCCCTTGCCGGCGACGCTGGTGAACAGTGGCGCAGCGAGACGTGTGCTGAGTTCGCTCAGTTCCTGCACGGCATTGAGTGCACCGCCACCGGCGATGATCATCGGGCGTTTGGCCGCGTTGAGTTTGGCCACGGCCTGGTCAAGCGCAGTGGCGGATGCCGGACCACGGCCCGGACGACGCACCACGTCGTTGCTCCAGTCACGGGCAATCGGTGCCGCCAACACGTCCAGCGGCACCGAGATGTGCACCGGGCGCGGCCGCTCGCTGTCGAACACCGCGTAGGCACGGGCGACCAGTTCCGGCAGGTCTTCGGCGGTCAGCGCCACGGCCGAGAACGCCGTGATCGGCGCAGTCATCGCCCGTTGGTCCTGACACTCGTGCAGGCTGCCCCAGCCCTTGCCGAGGCTGGCGCTGTGGTTGACGCTGGAAATCACCAGCATCGGAATCGAGTCGGCATAGGCCTGGCCGATACCGGTGGCGGCGTTGGTCACGCCGGGGCCGGTGATGACGAAGCACACGCCGGGTTTGCCGCTGACCCGGGCATAACCGTCGGCCATGAAGCTGGCGCCCTGCTCATGACGGGTCAGCACGTGGCGAATGCCGCTGCCGGGCAAGCCGCGATACAGCTCCAGGGTGTGTACGCCGGGGATGCCGAACACGGTATCGACGCCGTAGTTGGCCAACAGGCGCACCAGGGCCTGGCCGCCGGTCAAGGTTTTGCTTTGCATGTTCATGTCCTCACTCGTGGCCGAGGCGAATCAACGCATCGACCGCAGTCGTGCCCTGGGCACCGACCAACAATGGGTTCACATCGAGTTCCAGCAGTTGCGCGGCGTTTTCGCAGGCGTAATCGGCCACGGCGCGGATCGCCGTCACCAGGGCGTCGAGGTCAGCAGACTCGCTGCCACGGAAACCTTGCAGCAACGGGGCGCTGCGCAGGCTGAGCAAGGCATTGCGGATTGCGCCGTCGGTGGTCGGCAGCAACAGGCTGCGACTGTCCTTGAGCAACTCCACCAGAATGCCGCCGGCACCGATCACCAGCGCGAGGCCGAAATCGTTTTCGCGCTTGATGCCGACGATCAGTTCAGCCAGTGGCGGCTTGGCCATCGGCTCGAGCAACAGTTGATCGACGGCTACGCCCGGGGCGTAGGCAGCAATGCTGCAGTGCATTTTTTCCAGAGCTGCACTCAACCCCGCGCCATCCTTGAGGTTCAGCGCCACGGCGCCGGCCTCGGTCTTGTGCGGCAGCTGTGCGCTGACGGCTTTCAAGACCAGCGGATAGCCCAGTGACTCGGCATCCTTCAGGGCCAGTTCCGGGGTGCTCAATACGCCGTTTGGCGTCGGCAGGCCAAAGGCTTTCAACGCCTGTTTGGAATCCCATTCATTGAGCAGGCGCCCCTCGCCTTCCAGCGCGTGCGGGCACAGCGGCACCAGTGCCGATTCGCCCAACGCCAGCAAGGCCTGGCGATTGCGCTGATAACCGGCGATGCGGCCCCACGCGGCCAGCCCGTCTTCAACGCCCTGCAACGCCGCGACACCTTGCGCGTGCAGACGCTCACGGGCATGGGCCGGCAGCAATTCGGGGAAGGCCGAAGTCACGAAACCGGTCTTGCCGTGGCGCTGCAATGCCGCGCAGTACAGCTCCAGCAGCAGGTCGCACTCCTTGCGCTCGCCGGTGAACTCCGACGGGTAGTCGAGCACCAGCATCGCCGCGTCGGCCTCGGTGCGCAGGGCGCTGTCGAGCATGCGGTTCAAGGCTTCGCCGTCGCCCCAGATCGCCGTAGTGAAATCCAGCGGGTTGACGAGGTTGGCGTAGGTGGGCAGCACGTGCGCGAGTTCGCCGACCTGCCCTTGATCGAGTTTCGGCAGGCCCAGGCCGTTGCGTTCGGCGTAGTCGGCAATCAGGCCGGCGTCACCACCGGAACAGGCCAGCGCGATCAGGCTGTTGCCCGCTGGCAGGTTGCCGCAGGCCGCGGCCTTGAGGGTTTCGACAAAACTCACCGGGCCGCTGACGCGGATCACCCCGAGACGGTCGAACAACGCGTCGTACAGCGCATCGGAGCCAGACAGCGAACTGGTGTGACTCAAGGCCAGTTCGGCGCCGATCTGCGACACGCCAGTTTTCAGGGCGATGATCGGAATGCCCTTCTCCAGCGCCTTGTGCGCGGCACGGGCAAAACCCGGGACGTTCTTCAGGCCTTCGAGGTGCAGGCCGATAGCGGTGACCCGAGGTTCGTCGAGCAACACGTCCATCAACTCAGCCACGCCCAGTTGCGCCTGATTGCCCACCGACGCCATGTAGGCCACCGGCAACGAGCGGTCGCTCATGGACAGGTTGTAGGCGAAATTGCCGCTCTGGGTCAGCACCGCCACCCCCTTCTCCACCGCTTTGCCGCCATGGGCCACCGGCCACAGCGCGGAGCTGTGCAGGTAGTCGAGCAGGCCGTAGCAGTTGGGGCCGAGCAAGGCCATGTCGCCAGCGGCCTTGAGCAATTGCTGTTGCAGAGCCTGGCCTTCGGCGCCGGTTTCGGCGAAGCCGGAGGCGTAGCAGATCGCGCCGCCCGCACCGATGGCGGCCAGTTCGGCCACACAGATCAGGGTCAGTTCGCGATTGGTGGCGATGAATACCGCGTCCGGGCCGCAAGGCAGCTCGGCAACGCTACGCACACACGGCACACCTTCAAGGCTGTCATGCTGCGGATTGACCAGCCACATCTGCCCTGGGTAGCCACCCTCGGCACAGCGCTTGAGGGCGCGCGCCATGCTGCGGCCGCCGACGAACGCCACGTGTTGCGGCGCGAGCATGCGTTTGAGGTTGTCACGAATGGTTTGGGACATGGGAATTCTCCGGGCCGGTCAGCGCAGCAGCGGCCGCAGCAGCTCGCGGGAAATGATGTGGCGCTGGATTTCCGAGGTGCCTTCCCAGATCCGCTCGATCCGTGCGTTGCGCCAGATGCGCTCCACCGGACCTTCATCCATCAGGCCCATGCCGCCGAAAATCTGCACCGCTTCGTCGGCGGTACGGCCGAGCACTTCACTGGCGAACAGCTTGGCCATGCCGGCCTCGCCATCGGTCATGGTGCCCTGGTCCATTTTCCACGCGGTGTGCAGGGTCAGCAGTTCGGCGGCGCGGATCTGCGTGGCCATGTCGGCCAACTTGAACGACACGCCCTGGTAAGTGCCGATCGGCTGGCCGAATTGCTTGCGGTCCGCCGCCCATTGCAGCGACACGTCGAGTGCACGCTGGGCCTGACCGACACAGTTGGCCGCGACCATCACGCGCCCGGCGGTCAGCCAGGCGTTGGCCACGTCCCAACCCTTGCCGACTTCGCCCAGCACTTTGCTGGCCGGTACGCGGCAGTCGTCGAAGAACATTTCGAAGGTGTGGTAACCCCGGTTGCTCACGCACTTGGGTCCACGGCGAATGGTCATGCCTGGGGTGTTGCGGTCGACCAGGAACGAGGTCACGGCGTTACGCTTTTTGCCGTTGTGTTCGTAGGTGTCGGTCACGGCGAAGACGATGGCGAAGTCGGCATGCCCGGCGTGACTGATGAAATGCTTGCTGCCATTGAGAATGAAGTCGTCGCCTTCACGCACGGCGCGGGTCTTGATCGCATTGGCATCGGAACCGGCACCCGGCTCGGTCAGGGCGAAGCAGTCGATTTTCTCGCCCTGGATGCACGGCAACAGGTAGTCATTGATCTGCTCGCCAGTGCAGGCCATGAGGATTTTCGACGGCCGTGCGACGAATACGTGCAGCGCCCAGGACACCTTGGACAGTTCACGCTCGATCAGCGCCTGGGACAGGTAGTCCAGGCCACCACCGCCCACTTCTTCGGGCATGTTGAAGGCGTAGAACCCGGCGGCGATCGCCTTGCCGCGAATCTGCGCCGCCAGCTCCGGGGACACCTCGTCGGCGCGGTCGACCTGCTCTTCATAGGGCAGCAGTTCCTTCTCGACGAAGCTGCGTACCGAGTCCACCAACATTTCTTGTTCTTGGGTCAGTTGGAAATTCATGCTGCTACCTGTTGTTCGATTGCAATTTTTGGGGTGCGATGCAGAAGTCAATCGCTGGCAAGCCAGCTCCTACAGGTCGACTGCGATTAGCGGCCGACAAAGTTCGCCGGACGTTTTTCCATGGCGGCGCGCAGGGCTTCGTTGCCGTCTTCGCTACGCCCGCAGAGCAGACCCGCGGCGAGTTCGGCTTGCAGTTGTTCCGCCAGGCTGCGGTCGGCGCCTTCGCGCATGAGTTTTTTGGTCTGGGCAAAGGCGAACGTCGGCCCGGCGGCCAGGCGTGCGGCCAGTTCGCGGGTGACCGTCAGCAGTTGATCGTCGGCACAGACATCGCCGACCAGGCCGGCGTCGAGGGCACGGTCAGCACCCCACAGTTCATCGAGGAACAACAAGCGCTTGGCCTGTTCGCTGCCGATCAGGCGCGGCAGGTGCCAACTGGCGCCGGCATCCGGCGAGTACGCCATGCTGGTGTAGCCGGCCTTGAAGCGTGCCGACTGGCCGGCGATGCGCAGGTCGCAGCACAGGGTCAGGTCCATCCCGGCGCCGACGGCGGTGCCGTTGATGGCGGCGATGGTGGGTTTTTCCAGGCTGTGCAGGCGAGTCATCAAGGCGTGGGCGGTCTCGGTCCAGCCGTAGGTCTCCAGTGCGCCCCGGGCTTCGGCATCCGCCCACTCATCGAGGTCGGCACCCGCGCAGAAGCTGCGGCCACTGCCCGTCAATACCACCACGCGCACTGCTGGATCGGCGTTGAAACCGTCGAGCAAGGCGTGCAGGTTTTTCAGCGTCGGAACATCCAGCGCATTGCGCTGGGCAGCGCGATTGAGGGTGATCCAGGCAACGCCTGCTTCGACCTGGCTGAGCAGCGACGATTGAGTGGTCATGGGAATCCTCGAATTATTGTGATTGGTCTGAGGTGATGCGACTTGAGGCCATACTAAACGAGTGTTCAGTAAGGCGGCAATCGGTAAAGAATCTTGGTGTAACAGTTTTAAAAAATATCTATCCAATTGTTTTTAATGGATTTTTCTCATTAGCCCGATGGGGTGCTGGCATGAGTGTTACAACTTCGAACAAACGGCAACACCCAACCTGTAGGAGCCGGCTTGCCGGCGAAGGCGTTTTCAATGTTGACGCATGACTCAAGGCCGCTATCGCTGGCAAGCCAGCTCCTACAGGTGCACGTCTGTCGTGCGGGCATAAAAAAACGCGACAGTCGCCTGTCGCGTTTTTGCATGGTGCTTGCCGTTAAACGGTCGGCAAGCTCGGTGCCAGCACGCCCTGGCGCTTGCGATGAATCAGGAAGTACGCGCCATAGCACAGCGCAATGAAGCCAAAACCCCAATACAGCGACGGACGCTGGGTTTCATCCAGGGCCAGGAACACGAACAGCGAGCAGCACAGCGTGATGCACATCAGCGGCAACACCGGGAACCAGGGTGCGCGGTATTTCAGGTCGCTGAGTTTGCCGCCGTCACGCAGGTACGCCTTGCGGAACTTGTACTGCGCCAGGGCGATGACGATCCAGGTCACGGTGCCGGACATGCCGCTCACCGCCATCAGCACCATGAACAAAGTGTCGGCGGCGACGAAGCTGGTCATCAGCGACACCAGCGCGAAGCACAGGGTGATGCTCAGGGCCCGCAACGGCACGCCGCGCTTGCTCAAGGGCGCCAGGCTTTTCGGTGCCATGCCGGTTTTCGACATCGCCCACAGGATGCGCGTCGAGGCATAGAGACCGGAGTTGCCCACCGACAGGATCGCGGTGAGGATCACGAAGTTCATCAGGTCGGCGGCGTAGGGAATGCCAACCATGTCGAACACCTGCACGAACGGGCTTTCCATCAGCCCCGCCTGCTGCCACGGCACGATGGCCGACAGCACGACAATCGCCAGCACGTAGAAAATCAGCACGCGGAACACCACGTTGCGCACGGCGCGGGGAATGCTCTTTTCCGGCTGGTCGGTTTCACCGGCCGCCACGCCCATGATCTCGCAACCCTGGAACGCGTAGACCACGGTCATCATCACCGCGAACACGGCGGACAGACCGTTGGGGAATAGCGAATCGCCGATCAGGTTGGTCGCCATCGGTGCCGGTGCGCCGCTGCTCAGGGGCATCACGCCGAAGATCACCAGCACGCCCACCACGATGAAACCGAGAATGGCCGCGACCTTGATCCCCGAGAACCAGTATTCCGCTTCACCGAAAGCGCGGGTGGCCATGGCGTTGATGCCGAACAGCACCACCACGAACAGCGCCGACCAGTACCAGATCGGCACCGCCGGGAACCAGCGGGTCATCAACATGCCGGCGGCGGTGAATTCCAGGCCGACGGTGGTGGCCCAACTCATCCAGTACACCCAGCCGATCATGAACCCGGTGGCCGGGCCGATGTATTTGGTGGCGTGGGTCTGGAACGAACCGGACACCGGCATCTGCACCGACAGTTCGCCCAGGCAGACCATCACCAGGTACATCAGGAAACCCGCGACCAGGTAAGCCAGGATCGCCCCCACCGGGCCGCCCTGGTTGATGGTCACGCCGGAACCCATGAACAGACCGGTGCCGATGACGCCGCCCAGGGACAGCATGAAGATGTGCCGGCTCTTGAGGGCACGGGTCAGCTGGATGCCTTTTTGATGGGTGCTGCGATCAGTGTTTTCGTTCATGTCGGCACCTCAGCAGTCAGTGAGGAGCGCAGCGCATGACAGGACGTCACGGCGCAGGGAGGGATCAGCTTTACGGCAATTCATTATTATTATCTCCAATAAGCTTCGAAGACCGCGCTGCGGCGGTTGCGTCGATTATTGGAAAGCCATGTAAGTTCGCGTTGACCGTAAAGATCGAAGTTGTACAAAGTCGTAACAAATTTGTACGTCAGCTCTGCAACAAGCCTTTGAGGGTATCGAGCGAGTGCTGCAATTGCTCATCCAGCGCGGTGCTCATGCGCTGGATGTCCGATTCTTCGTTAGCCAACGCCAGAGTTTCCAGCGTCCTCAAGGTGCTGGCCAAGGCCCGAAAACCCAGGGAATCACAACTGCCAGCCAGACGGTGCGCCAGTTGCGCGACTTCTGTGCAGTCATCGGCGGCCATGGCTTCATGCAGCGCATCGCGGTGTTGAAGGATCGAGTCACGCAGCACCGCCAGCAGGCCCTGGACCTTTTGCTCACCGAGCAAGGTGCGATGGGTCTGCAACAGCGGCCAGTCCATCGCTTCATCACTCGTCAGCGCCCCGGCGCTGTGAGTACGCCCTTCCAGCACCTGGCGCAGGTTTTCCAGCTTCAAGGGCTTGGCCAGGACGCCGTCCATGCCGGCCTCCAGATAACCGCGCACCAGTGCCGGTTGCACGCTGGCGGTCAGGGCGAAAATGCGGGTATGGCGGTTCGGCCCGTCGCTGTGGCGGATCTGCCGGCATAACTCGACACCGCTGATGCCCGGCAGATGCACGTCCAGCAACAGCAAATCGAAAACCTGCGTCGCGCAGTGTTGCAGCGCCTGCTCCGCCTCTTCGGCCAGCCACACCCGGTGGCCGTCGCGCTGCAGCAAACCCTCGGCCACTTCGCGGTTGAGCGCCACGTCTTCGACCACCAGGATATCCAGTGCCGGCCCCGCCGCCCGAACCGGCGGAGCCTCAGCCACACCGCTGGCCGGCTGCAAGGACAGCTCGAACCAGAAACAACTGCCGCGCCCTTCTTCGCTGTCCACGCCGATGCAGCCGCCCATCTGTTCCACCAGGTGTTTGCAGATCGCCAACCCCAACCCGGTGCCACCAAATCGTTGTGCGACTTCTTCGCTGGCCTGGGTGAAACGCTCGAAAATCTTCGCCTGCATCGCCGGGGCTATGCCGATGCCGTCGTCAGTGACACTGACCCGCAGTCGCTGCCCGGTCTGTTCGCCGGTGTCGCTGAGAAGCGCCACCTGGACACTGACTTCGCCGCCTTCGGTAAACTTGATCGCGTTGGCCAACAGATTGCTCAGCACCTGGCGCAGGAACTGCTCGGCGCCGTGGTGATGTTCGGCAATCCGCTGATCGACCCGGCAACTGAGGATCGTGTCGTTGGTCAACGCTCGCGGTTCGAGCAGTGTCAGCACCTCGTCGAGCAACTGGCGCAGCGAGAAATCCACCGGCTCGGGATGACTGACGCCCTCCTCCAGCCTGGCGAAATACAGTACTTCGTTGAGGATCGTCAGCAAGCCTTCGCCGGCCTTGTGCAAGGCATCCAGGCGTTTGCCGTCCCGGGCATCCAGGCGCGCACCGCGCAACAGTTCGGCCATGCCGAGGATGCCGTTGAGGGGCGTGCGCAGTTCATGGCTCATGGTCGCCAGGAACCGCGACTTGGCAAGGTTGGCCGCTTCCGCTTCATCCTTGGCGCGCATCAGGCTGGCGGTACGGCGCTCGACCATTTTCAGCAGCTCGTCGCGATTGTCCTGCAAGGCCAGGCGATCACTTTCCCGGCGCTCGATGTCGCGCAGGATCGCCCGGCGCATGTCGTCCAGGGCATGGGCCACGGTATCGATTTCGTCGCTGCCGCGGCGCTTGTCCAGTTGCAGGGGTTCCTGCCATTCACCAGCAGCGATGCGCCGGGCGAACTCGGCCATGACTTTCAGGTGTCGAGTCACCAGTCGATAAAACAAGCCCGACAACGCCACGGCCAGACCGCAGAGAAACACCGCCATCCACAACAGGCTGGTCAAACCGGTGGCGTAGAGACGCTGGTACACCGCGCCCAGATCGGTGCTGACCTCCAGTTCACCCAGGTGGCGCAACGGGCCGGACGGCGGCTGATAGTCCAAGGCAAAGCGCTCGATACGCAGCGGCCCGACCGGCTCGGGATTGCCCTGTATCAGGTCGAAATCGGCGCTGGTCAAGTGCACCCGCGCAACGTCGGAGAAGTCCACCAGCCCGCGCAACTGCACGTTCAGCTGCTCCTGGTTCAAGTCCCAGAGGCTGCGCTCCAGGCTGGCCAGGTAACCGGCGCGGATCAGTTCCATGCGCGAATCGATGTCGCGCATTTCCCGTCGATACTCGATGTACAGTTGCACGCTGCTGGCCAGCACGGTAAAGCACAGGCTGAACAACAGAATGAACAGCAACAGGCGCCGCAACAGTCCACCGGGACGCGCGCGAATCATTGCGCATCCGCCGGCAGGTTGATCATGTCGCGGTAGATCACTTCGCTTTCATTGAGCCAGCGCTCGATATCGCCGGCATCGACCATGCGCTGCAATTGCGCGTTGATCTCGGGCATTCGATTGGCCAGGGGCGAGCGCCGCGACACGGCAACCCGCAGATAGTCCACGCTCAAGGCCCTGGGCAAGGCGACGATGTCCTGGCCGCCGGGCAGGTTCTCCACGTACAACTGGCCGGTGCGTCGCTCCTGGGTGATGAAGTCGATGCGCCCGCGAATCAGCTTGCCGAAGTTCTGGTGGCTGTCGGACACCCATTCGATGTTGTTGCTGCGCGCGACCATGCGATCGAACTCCACCCCATAGCTCTCACCGAACAACAGGCCGCCACGGTAATGGGCCAGGTCGTCCAGCTGTTCGAATTTCACCGGGTGTTGACGGTTGATGAACAGCGCCACTTCTTCACGCAATACCGGCACCGTCGAGAACAGCATGCTCTGCTCCCGTTGCGCGGTGCTGTAGGCCAGCACCACATCGACCCGGCCTTCGGCGGCGTCCAGCAGGCAGCGTTTCCAGTTGCCCAGCACGACCATCTCGACTTCGTACCCCAACTGACCGAACAGGTTTTTCACCACGCTCGGCGCCAGGCCACGCACCTGCTTGCCATCGCTCCAGGAGATCGGCGGGTACACCGGGTAATCGCAATAGCGAACCTTGTCCGCGGCGACGGCATGGCCGGCCACCAGCAGCGCCAGCAGGCAAAGCCATCGCGCCATCCGGTTCAGGCCGCCACGCCGGCGGTGAACAGGTAACCGGCGCCGTGTATGGTGATGATCAACTGCGGTTCGGCCGGGTCGTCGTGCAACTTGCGACGCAGGCGCCCGACCAGCACGTCGATGGAGCGGTCGTTGGGCACCCACTCGCGGTTGCGGATCTGGTCCATCAATTGATCGCGGCTGAGGGTGTGGCCGCTGTTGCGCAGGAACACGCTGAGCAACTGGTATTCGCCGTGGGTCAGCAGGGTTTCGTTGCCCGATGGATCGATCAGGCGACGGCGGTCGGTGTCCAGCGCCCAATCGGCGAACTGCTTGACCGGTTTGGCCAGCGCAACGGCCGGCTGAGGTATTTGCGCATGACGTACCCGGCGAATCAGGTTTTTCGCCCGGGACACCAGTTCCCTCGGATTGAGGGGTTTGATCACATAGTCATCGGCGCCGCATTCGAGGCCGACGATGCGGTCGATTTCGTCGTTGCGCCCGGTGATCAGGATGATCCCGACCTCCGAACGCACCCGCAGCTCGCGGGTCAGGGTCAGGCCGTCCTTGCCCGGCAGGCGGATGTCGAGCATCACCAGGTCGACGGTCTGGCTGGCCAGGAAGGTTTCCGCCAGTTCCGCCGTGGCGGCGCAATGGACGTCGTAGCCTTCCTGGGACAGGTAGGCGTGCAGCAGATCGCGAATCAGCGGATCGTCATCGACGATCAGTACCCGAGGAGTCATCGCTTGGTGTCCGGCTCAGGCCCGAAGGCCAGTTTCTTATTAGAGTGTTTTCCCGCATCGGCGCCAGAGAGTATCCAGTGTTGAACAACTGATCAACAGTCGCTCGTCTGCACGCAAAAGCGCTGGCGTCCACCAGCCTGCAAACCATCGACCCAGGCCTCGCAAATCTGGATGCCTTGCTCCGGGGTAAAGGTCCCGGGGTTCAGCCCGGACTCCAGCCACAGGCCGTCGAGCAAGGCGCTGAGGCTGATGGCGGCGAGGTCGGCGTCGAAGTTTTCCCAGCCCTCCTCCTGGGCCAGTTCCGCCAGCACCTTGCGCAGGATGGCGCGATACTCGCCATAGGAATGATCGTGGGCCTTGTTGATGGCCTCGGCGGTTTTCACCGCGCCCCAGAACGCGAGCCAGGCATCGATCAGTTGCGGATCGAGCAGTTCGGCGGAAAACGAACCGCGGAAAAACGCCGACAACCGCTCCCGGGCATTCGGTGCGGCCTGTTCCATGGCGTCGCGCAGCAGGGTCATGACCCGCCCGGTGATTGCCATGTAGGCCTCGGCCACCAGTTCATCCTTGCCGGAATAGTGATGGCTGATCAGCCCCACCGAGACCCCGGCCTCGGCGGAAATCTTGCGGATCGACGCGCCCTGGAAGCCGTGACGCTTGAGGCACACCAGCGTCGCCTCGATCAGGTTGGCTTTGCGCAGCTCCGGTTCCATGCGGGAAAAACGAGCTTCCTGGTTCATGGGCGACACGCTCCTTGGTTCAATCGTTTGGACCTGCGCGGGTTGGCGGCGGGCTGAACGACTGTACAGCAAGAGTGGGGCATGTCTCCAGTCAAGAGCAAGCAAGATGGACCGCGGTGCCGCCATCGCTGGCAAGCCAGCTCCTACAGGTTCAAGGGTGTTCACATGTTTTGTGTACGACCCGGACACTGTGGGAGCTGGCTTGCCAGCGATGAGGCCCGCACAATCAACCGAAAATTCAGATCAGCCCCGATACTCCGGAGCCACCCGATCCAGCATCCGCAACAACGCCGCCCAGGCCAGGTGCATGGCATCCGGATCGTTCAACTCGCCCTCATCCAACGGCCGCCCCGGATCATTGAACTGCCGCTCGGTGTGCGCGCAGACCTCGTGCGACGGCAGAACAATTTCACCGGCAGCTTGCGCGGCCAACTGGATTTCACAGGCTTTTTCCAGGTAGTACATGCGCAGGAACGCCTGGCTCACCGTCTCGCCGACCGTCAGCAAGCCGTGGTTGCGCAGCATCAGGACCGACTTGTCGCCCAGGTCCGCCACCAGCCGTTGTTGCTCGCTCAGGTCCAGCGCTACGCCTTCGTAATCGTGATAAGCGACGCGGCCATAGAACTCCATGGAAATCTGATTGACCGGCAACAACCCGCACTTCAACGCCGCCACCGCGCACCCGGATTTGGTGTGGGTGTGCAGCACGCATTGCGCATCTTCACGGGCACCATGGATGGCGCTGTGGATCACGAAACCGGCCGGGTTGACCGGGTACGGCGATGGCTCTACGGCGTGGCCATCGAGGTCGATCTTCACCAGGTTGGACGCGGTGATTTCGTCGAACATCAGCCCGTAGGGGTTGATCAGAAAGTGATGCTCCGGCCCCGGAATGCGCACCGAGATGTGGGTGAAGATCAAATCGGTCATGCGAAAGTGCGCAATCAGGCGGTAGCAAGCCGCCAGTTCCTCACGCAGACGCTGCTCGGTGGCGCTGCGTTCAGGGGCCAGGTGGCTGGCGATGTTGTTCATTGTCGTGGTTCTCCAAGGTGATCGGCTGGGCGCTAGTGTACAGCCGCCCACTAACGCTTTTCTGTAGGAGCTGGCTTGCCAGCGAAGGCGGCTTTGAGACTTGCGCGGACCATGAGATCGTCATCGCTGGCAAGCCAGCTCCTACAAAGTCCGCGCCAGGTTATTTACTGGCCCAGGCGTTGAAGCGCTCTTCCAGCTCTTCGCCGTGATCGACCCAGAAGCCGACGTTCATCGACAGCGCGCCCTTGAGGTTCTGCGGTGCGGTGGGCACCCATTGCGCCAGCTTGTCGTCCAGCCGTGCGGCGGCCTGGATGTTGGTCGGGCCGTAAGGAATCTGCTGCACGTAGTTGACCTGAGCGTCCGGCTGATTGGCGAAGGCGATGAAGCGCTTGGCCTGGTCCACGTGTCTGGAGCCTTTGATGATCGCCCAGTAGTCCATGCCGTACAGGCTGCCGGGCCAGACCAGGCCGAGGTGACTGCCTTTCTGCGCGGCGTCGGCGATGCGTCCGCTGTAGGTCGAGGTCATCACCACGTCGCCGGCGGTCAGCCATTGCGGCGGTTGCGCGCCCGCCTCCCACCACTGGATGTACGGCTTGAGTTCAGTGAGCTTGGCGAATGCCCGGTCCACGCCTTGCGGGGTGCCGAGTACTGTGTAGACGTCTTCGGTTTTCACCCCATCCGCGAGCAAGGCGAATTCCAGGTTGTACACCGCACGTTTGCGCAGCCCGCGCTTGCCGGGGGTTTTCTTCACGTCCCAGAAGTCCGCCCAGGAGGTCGGGGCCTGGGCCAGTTTGTCGGTGTCGTAGGCAATCGCCACGCTCCACACCAGTGCGGCGGAACCGCATTCCTGTGCCGCGTCGGGGATCAACTGGTCGGCGTGGCCCAGGCGGGTCCAGTCCAGCCGCTCGTACATGCCTTCCTCGCAGCCGCGCATCAGGTCCGGGCCTTCGATCTGCACCACGTCCCAGTCGACGTTGCCGGTGTCGACCATCACTTTGATTTTCGCCATCTCGCCGTTGTATTCGCTCTGGATCACCTTGCTTTGATCCACGGCGGCGAAGGGTTGAAAGAACGCCACGTCCTGGGCTTTTTGTCCGGCTCCGCCGTATCCGACCACCACCATGTCCGATGCTGCCTGAGCGCTGCCCAGGCCCATGGCCACGGACAACACCAAGGGATAAAAACCGTGCTTGAGCGTGTGCGATTTCATCAAGGGTTCCTCTTGCAGGTGCCGCCCGGACAGAGGCCGGCGCAGCCCTTTTTATTGTTGTGAGGTACGGCCCGGGAGCGGGCTCGAAATGAAATTACTCCACGCCACAGTAAAAAAACAAGTTGATTTTTTACTGAAGGTAAATTTTTATAGCGCAATAATAACAACCGAAAACCTGATGCCTCTGTAGGAGCGAGCCTGCTCGCGATGGACCTGAGAACGCCGCTGGGTGTCAGGTACCCAGCGTTATCGTTAACGTCCATCGCGAGCAGGCTCGCTCCTACAAAGGTCAGCCTGCCTGGAGTACCCGCACCATGCCGACCTCGACACCTGCCTTCGCGCACCTGTTCGAACCCCTGGAAATCCGTGGCAAGCGCCTGAAAAACCGCATCATGTCCAGCGGTCACGACACCTCGATGCCCACCGACAACCTGGTCAACGAGCAATTGATCGCCTACCACCGGGCACGTGCCAAAGGCGGTGCCGGGCTCATCGTGCTGCAAGTGGCCGGTGTGCACGACAGTGCGCGCTACACCTCCCATGTGCTGATGGCCACCGACGATGCGTGCATCGAGGGCTATCGCAAACTGGCGCAAACCTGCCACGCCCACGGCACCCTGGTGTTGTCCCAGGTGTTCCATCCGGGGCGGGAGATCATGGAGTCCAGCGATGGCCTGCTGGCGGTGGCCTATTCAGCCTCCTCAGTGCCCAACGAACGTTTCCGGGTGATGCCCCGCGCCCTCGATCAGGCCATGATCGACGAGATCGTCGCCGGTTATGCCGCTGCCGCCCGCCGCCTGCATCAGGCCGGAATCGATGGCGTCGAAGTGGTTGCCAGCCATGGTTATCTGCCGGCGCAATTCATCAATCCGCGGGTCAACCGGCGTACCGATGGCTACAACGGTGAGTTGGAACAGCGCTTGCGTTTTCTGCGCGAAGTCATCGCTGCCGTGCGTGCGGCGACCGACGAGCAGTTCATCATCGGCCTGCGCATCTCTGCCGACGAACGCGACCCCGAAGGCCTGACCGAAGACGAGTCCCTGGCCGCCGTACAGTCACTGCAAGCGCAGCTCGATTACGTGCACATCGTCGCCGGGACTTCGGCCTCCCTTGGCGGTGCGGTGCATATCGTGCCGCCCATGGCGATCGAAGCGGCGTACCTGGCCAAGGAAGCCGGGACGTTCAAGGCCGGCTTGAACATTCCGCTGTTCGTCACCGGGCGCATCAACCAGCCCCAGGAAGCCGAGCTGATTCTGGCTCGCGGCCAGGCCGACGTGTGCGGCATGACCCGGGCGTTGATCTGCGATCCGCAGATGCCCAACAAGACCGATACCGGCCGCGTCGAAGACGTGCGCGCATGCATTGCCTGTAATCAGGCGTGCATCGGGCACTTCCACAAGGGCTTGCCGATTTCCTGCATCCAGCACCCGGAAACCGGTCGCGAGCTGATTTTTGCTGAACGCCGACAAGCGACAAATCGCAAACGCATCATGATCGCCGGCGGCGGTCCGGCCGGGATGAAAGCAGCCGCTGTCGCCGCCCAGCGCGGACATGACGTGACCCTGTACGAAGCCGGTTCACAACTGGGCGGCCAGGTGTTGCTCGCGCAGTTGCTGCCACGGCGCGGTGAGTTTGGCGGCGCCAGCACCAACCTGCAGCGGGAAATGCAGCTGGCCGGCGTGCGCGTGGTGCGCAATACCCGGGTCGACCGGGCGCTGGTGGAGCAGGAAAAACCGGACATGGTGATCGTCGCCACCGGTGCCGAACCCTACTGGCCAACCTTCGAGCGTGGCGGTGAATTGCAGGTGGTGGATGCCTGGCAGGTGTTGCGCGACGAGGTACGGATCGGCCGCTCGGTGGTGGTGGTCGACTGGCGCTGCGACTGGATCGGCCCCGGCATCGCCGAGCGCCTGGTTCGTGCCGGGCATCAGGTGCAACTGGCGGTCAACGGCACCCATTGCGGGGAAAACCTGCCGCTGTACGTGCGCGATCAACTGGCCGGCGAGCTGCATAAACTGGGCGTGCCGATCACGCCGTACGCGCGGTTGTATGGCTGCGATGACAACACGGTCTACCTGCAACACACCGCCAGCGGCGAACCGATGCTGATGGAGAACATCGATACGCTGGTGCTGTGCCAGGGTCATCAACCGGTGGATACGCTGGGTGCCGAGCTGCAAGGGCTGGTGGAGTTTCGCCGCATCGGCGACTGCCTGGCGCCGCGCACCGCCGAAGAAGCGATTTATGAAGGGCTGAAAGTCGCGTGGGAGCTTTAAGGCTGTTTATACTCCGGGGCTTGGCCTAAACCCTTGTAGGAGCTGGCTTGCCAGCGATGGACTTGAAGACGCCGCGTTCGGCCTGTCAGCACGCGGTATCGTTGACGACCATCGCTGGCAAGCCAGCTCCTACAGGGGATTGTAACGCCCCATCCCGGTTCGGAACCTTCCATGAGCAACAACAGCAAGATCCCGCCCGCACCCGGCAGCGCCGAACCGCATTTCCTCGGCACGCGCATTCGCGGCCTGCGCAAACGCCGGGGCATGACCCTGGCGGAACTGGCGCAACAGAGCGAACTCACGGCCGGCTACATCAGCCAGCTGGAGCGCAACCTCGCCTACCCGTCGATTCCGGCGCTGTTCAATATTGCCCGCAGCCTCGGTGTCACCATCCAGTGGTTCTTCGCCAGTGAAGCGGTCACCGCCCCCGAAGACGATGGCGTCGTGGTGCGCAAGAACAGCCGTCTGAACGTGCATTACGAAGACGGCATCGTCGACCAGTTGCTGACGCCACAAGCCAACCGCCAACTGGAAATGCTCCACTCGCGTTTCCCGCCCGGCACCTACAGCCAGCAAAGCTACAGCCACGACGGCGAAGAAGCCGGTTTTCTGCTGTCCGGCAGCTTCGAACTGTGGGTTGGCGAGCGCCATTTCCAGCTCAATGAAGGCGACAGCTTCAGCTTTTCCAGCCAGGAACCGCACCGCTACGGCAACCCCGGCGATGTGGACGCAGTGGTGATCTGGGTGATTACACCGCCAACGTTTTAACGCCGGCCGCGCCCGATGGGCTGCGCGACACTCGCACGCTTGAGGGTGTCGCTCGGCAGTTCCTTGAACAGCGCGCGATAGCTGCTGGAAAACCGCCCCAGGTGCCAGAACGACCAGTGCATCGCCACTTCGGCCACGGTGGTTTGCGTCGGTGTGCGGCTCAGCAGTTCGCGGCGGGCGCTGTTGAGCCGGCGCAGGCGCAGCCATTGGGTCGGCGCCATGCCGGTGTAGGTCTTGAACGCATGCTGCAGCTGGCGCAGTGAAACCCCGGCCACCTGGGACAGTTCCAGCAGGTTGAGGTGTTCTTCCGGGGTGTCCGCCGCCCATTCCCCTACCCGCTTCATGATCGCCCGCTCTCCGGCACGGCGCTGCAATGCGCCCTGGTCGAGGCCGACACAGGCGTTATCGAGAATGAACAGACAATCTTCCAGCAATTGCTGGGTCAGCGCTTCGCGGCTCGGTGGATCGAAGGTCTGCGACAGCCGCGTCAGGGTCCCGCTGAGCCAGCGGCAGAACAGCGCGTTCTGCTGCGAGTTGAGCGGCGCCATGAACAGCCCTTCGAGCCGGGCGATGTCGAGGCTGTGGCGTTTTACAAACTCCGGCCCGAACACCACGGCGATTTCCTGGTAGTTCTCCGGGGTGATCCAGATGTTGCGACTTTCGCCGTTCAACACGTACAGCGCGTTGTCGCCGCGATCGAAACAGAACGACAACGAGCCCTGGGGCGCGCTGAAATTCTGCTCGACCCGGGTGTTCATCGACTCTTCGTAAATCTCCACACCCTGCAGATCCAGATAGCGTACCAGCCCCGCGAAATGCCCCGGCGACATCTGCTGGTAATGCTGAGTCCAACCCGGTGTGGCGCGGATTTGCTCGGCGACATCGGCGGTGTTGAAGGCTTGGACCTGGAGGGAATTGGAACCTGTCATGGGTGACCTTACGCACTCTTTTGGTGCGCTTTGTGCTGCTTAAAGTGGATAGATGGAACCGCAAGGCTCGCCCAAGATAGACCTCAACGCGCTACAGGGGAAGTGTCCGGCGGATGAAACCGGCCTCTCCTGGCGTTAATAAAACCAATAACGAGGTCTTTATGAATGTCCCTTTCGATCAGCTGTTCACTTGGCTGAAAGATCACAAGATTACCGAAGTCGAGTGCGTTGTCAGCGACCTGACCGGCATTGCACGCGGCAAAATTGCACCGACCAACAAGTTCCTGCATGAGCGAGGCATGCGCCTGCCGGAAAGTGTCCTTCTGCAAACGGTAACCGGGGACTTTGTCGACGACGACATCTACTACGACCTGCTCGACCCGGCCGACATCGACATGGTCTGCAAGCCGGACGCCGACGCCGTTTACGTGGTGCCATGGGCCATCGAGCCGACCGCCATCGTGATCCACGACACCTTCGACAAGTTCGGCAACCCGATCGAGCTGTCGCCGCGCAACGTGCTGAAGAAAGTCCTGCAGCTGTACACCGACAAAGGCTGGCGGCCGATTGTCGCGCCGGAAATGGAGTTCTACCTGACCCAGCGCTGCGAAGACCCGGACTTGCCGCTCAAGGCGCCGATGGGCCGTTCGGGCCGTGCCGAAAGCGGTCGCCAGTCGTTCTCCATCGACGCGGCCAACGAATTCGATCCGCTGTTCGAAGACGTCTACGACTGGTGCGAACTGCAAGGCCTGGACCTCGACACGCTGATCCACGAAGACGGCCCGGCGCAGATGGAAATCAACTTCCGTCATGGCAACGCACTGGACCTGGCCGACCAGATCACCGTGTTCAAGCGCACCATGCGTGAAGCGGCGCTCAAGCACAACGTGGCGGCAACCTTCATGGCCAAGCCGGTCGGCGACGAGCCTGGCAGCGCCATGCACATTCACCAGAGCGTGGTGGACATTGCCACCGGCCAGCCGATCTTCGCCGATGCCGATGGCAACATGAGCGAGTTGTTCCTGCATCACATCGGTGGCTTGCAGAAGTACATCCCGAAAGTGCTGCCGATGTTCGCGCCGAACGTCAACTCGTTCCGCCGTTTCCTGCCGGACACCTCGGCACCGGTGAACGTCGAATGGGGCGAAGAAAACCGCACCGTCGGCCTGCGCGTACCGACGTCCAGCCCGGACGCCATGCGCGTGGAAAACCGTCTGCCGGGCGCCGACGCCAACCCGTACCTGGCCATCGCCGCCAGCCTGCTGTGCGGTTACCTGGGCATGGTCGAGCGCATCGAGCCAAGCGCCGCGGTACAGGGTCGCGCCTATGAGCGTCGCAACCTGCGCCTGCCGATCACCATCGAAGACGCCCTGACCCAGATGGAAGAGTGCGACACCATCAGCCGCTACCTGGGCAGCAAGTTCGTGCGGGGCTACGTCGCGGTCAAACGCGCCGAGCACGAGAACTTCAAGCGCGTGATCAGTTCGTGGGAGCGTGAGTTCCTGATGCTGAGCGTCTGAGGCCGGAACTCACGCGCCCCTGTAGGAGCCGGCTTGCTGGCGAAAGGCGCAACGCGGTGTACCTGATATGCCGCCTTCGCTGGCAAGCCAGCTCCTACAGTGACGGCAGCCAACAAATCGAAGAATCCAATAATTCCAAGAAGGTATCGATATGCGTCTTTTGAAATCCGTGGTCCCGGCCGCACTGGCGGTTCTGTTCAGCACCGTTGCCCAGGCTCAACCCCAGGTCAGCGTCTACAACTGGACCGACTACATCGGCGAAACCACCCTCGCCGACTTCCAGGCCAAGACCGGGATCAAGGTGATCTACGACGTTTTCGATTCCAACGAAACCCTGGAAGGCAAGCTGCTTGCCGGGCGCACCGGGTATGACGTGGTCGTGCCGTCGAACCACTTCCTCGCCCGCCAGGTAAAGGCCGGCGCGTTCCTCAAGCTCGATCGCGAACAGCTGCCGAACTTCAAGAACCTGGACCCGAAACTGCTGGCGCTGCTGGAGAAAAACGATCCGGGCAACGCCCACTCGGTGCCCTACCTGTGGGGCACCAACGGCATCGGCTACAACGTCGACAAGGTCAAGGCCGTGCTGGGCATCGACAAGATCGACTCCTGGGCTGTGCTGTTCGAACCGGAAAACATCAAGAAGCTCAGCGCCTGCGGCGTGTCGATGATGGACTCGGCGGATGAGGTGTTCCCGGCAATCCTCAACTACATGGGCATGGACCCGCGCAGCGAAAACCCTGAGGACTACAAGAAGGCCGAAGCCAAGCTGCTGCAGATCCGTCCTTACATCACCTACTTCCACTCCTCCAAATACGTCTCGGACCTGGCCAACGGTGACATCTGCGTGGCGTTCGGTTACTCGGGTGACGTGTTCCAGGCCGCCAACCGCGCCAAGGAAGCCAAGAACGGCGTGAACATCGCCTACGCCATTCCCAAGGAAGGCGCCAACCTGTGGTTCGACCTGCTGGCCATCCCCGCCGACGCCAGCAATCCGAAAGAAGCCCACGCCTTCATCAACTACCTGCTGGACCCGCAAGTGATTGCCAAGGTCAGCGCGTCGGTCGGCTACGCCAACCCGAACCCGGCCGCCAAGCAGTACATGGACCCCGAGCTGGTCAACAACCCCGAGGTGTATCCGCCCCAGGAGGTCCTCGACAAACTCTACATCTCCACCACGCCGCCACAGTCGATCATGCGCCTGATGACCCGCTCGTGGAGCAAAGTGAAGTCCAACAAATGAATCAGTACACCCAGGAACATACCCACTCCTATTACGCAGCGTCCGCCAAGGGCATGAGGCAGCGTCCGGCGCTGGCCTCGGACCTGGTGGCCGATGTCTGCGTGGTCGGCGCGGGTTTCACCGGCATCAACACCGCCATCGAGTTGGCCCAGCGCGGGCTCTCGGTGGTCCTGCTGGAGGCCCGGCGGATTGGCTGGGGCGCCAGCGGGCGCAACGGCGGCCAGTTGATACGTGGCATCGGCCATGACGTCAGCGGCTTTGCCAAACATGTGGGCACCGAAGGCGTGCAGTACCTGGAACAGGCCGGGGTCGAATCGGTGCAAGTCGTGGCCCAGCGCATCCGCGAACACGGGATTGATTGCGACCTGCGCTGGGGCTTCTGTGAACTGGCCAACACCCCGGCGCATTTTGCCGGGCTGAAGGCCGAACACGCTGAATTGCTCGAGTCCGGTTACGCCCATGAAACGCGCCTGATCGAACCTGGCCAGATCCGCGAGCACGTGGTGGACTCCGGCGTTTACGCGGGCGGCCTGGTCGACATGGGCTCGGGCCACCTGCACCCGTTGAACCTGGCACTGGGCGAAGCGCAAGTCGCCGAGTCCCTCGGCGTGCAGATCTTCGAGCAAAGCCCGGTGCTGGAGTTGATCCACGGCAGCACGGTGCAGGTGCGCTGTGCCGGTGGCACCGTGCGTGCGGCTACGCTGGTGCTCGCTTGCAATGCCCACCTGGAAGAGCTGGAACCGAAGCTCGGCGGCAAGGTGCTCCCGGCGGGCAGCTACATCATCGCCACCGAACCCTTGTCGGAAGACGCCGCCAGGCAACTGATCCCGCACAACGTCGCGCTGTGCGACCAGAAAGTCGGCCTGGATTACTACCGGCTCTCGGCTGACCGGCGTCTGTTGTTCGGCGGTGCCTGTCATTACTCCGGGCGCGACCCGGCGGACATCGCTGCCTACATGCGCCCGCAGATGCTCAAGGTGTTCCCGCAACTGGCCAAAACGCGCATCGACTATCAGTGGGGCGGCATGATCGGCATCTCGGCCAACCGCTTCCCGCAGGTCGGACGCCTGAGCCAGCACCCGAACGTGTTCTATGCCCAGGGCTACTCCGGCCATGGCCTGAACGTGACCCACTGGTGCGCGAAGTTGTTGGGCGAAGCGATCCATGCCGGACACAGCAAAGGCTTCGACGTGTTCAGCGCCGTGCCGCACATGACCTTCCCCGGCGGACGCGCCCTGCGCTCGCCACTGCTGGCCCTGGGCATGTTCTGGTATCGGATGCGGGAAATGCTGGGCTGAAACAATCCTCCCGAGCGCCCCTACCTACTGTGGGAGCGGCGGTGCGGCGATCCGACTTGCTCGCGAAAGCGGTCGGACATTCAACATTGATGTCGACTGACCCACCGCTTTCGCGAGCAAGCCCGCTCCCACAGGTTCAGCGATTGAGCGCAAAACCTGCGAACCACCCAAGTCATTGGGGAGCTTGCTCCCATAGGGTTCTGCGTATTCGCTCATCTACCCATCCTCTTGTTTCGACTTTCGATTTGCTCAATCGCGAGGCACTTCTATATTGAGGGGGTGCTCTGAATTTCCTGCCTCTTGTTGAGCTTGACCCATGGCAACTACCGATCAACTGATCATCTGCGAGCACTGCGACAGCGTTTACCAGAAAGTCACGCTCGCCAAACATCAGAAAACCTTGTGTACGCGCTGCGGCGGCGTACTTCAGCGCTATAACGGCCTCACGGTGGAGCAGCGTCTTGCGTTGACCTTTACCGCGCTGATGCTGTGGATTTTCGCCAATTTCTATCCCGTGATGAGCATCAGCCTCAAAGGCTCGAAGCACAGCGCAACCCTCTGGGACTCGGTGCTGGCCCTGAGCCTGGGGCCTATCACCTTCATCGCCATGGTGGCGGCGATCGCCATGATCATCGCGCCGATATTCCAGTTGTTGCTGTTGATCTGGGTGCTGGGCTTCGCACTCTCCGGGCAACGCTCACCCGGATTCAAGTTCTGCATGCGCTGGCTGGAAACCCTCAGGCCCTGGAGCATGCTCGAAGTCTGCCTGCTGGGCGCCATGGTCGCCGTGATCAAACTCGCCGGGCTGCTTGATGTGCTGCCCGGTATCGGGTTGTTTGCCCTGGCCGTGTTGAGCCTGATGATGATCCGCATCGCCGGGCGCGACATCCGCGAACTATGGGACATTGTATGAGCACGCCTCCGTACGCCGACGAGCTCAACCTGTGCCTGTGTCACACCTGCGGCCTGGCTTGCGACATGACTGGCGAACCTCACGAATGCGAGCGTTGCGGTGCGCCGCTGCACCGGCGCAAAACCAATTCGCTGACCCGTACCTGGGCCTACATGATCGCGGCCCTGGTGTTTTACATCCCGGCCAACCTGTTGCCGGTGATGAACACCGAAATGGTCGGCCATGGTGCCGACAGCACGATCATGAGCGGCGTGCTGGAGTTCTGGGAAGCCGGGGCCTGGGACATCGCCCTGATCATTTTCATTGCCAGTATCGCGGTGCCGGGCATCAAGTTCGTCGCCATCACCTTGCTGCTGATCACCGTGCAGCGCGACAGCGAGTGGGCACGTAAAGAGCGTTCGACGCTGTACCGCTTCGTCGAGGTCATCGGCTACTGGTCGATGCTCGATGTGATCGTGGTCGCCCTGGTGGCCTCGCTGGTGAAATTCCAGGCCCTGGCCGACATCGAGCCGCGCCCGGGCATTCTGTTTTTTGGTCTGGTTGTGGTGTTCACCATGCTCTCGGCAATGAGTTTTGATCCACGCATGATCTGGGATAAAGAGCGGAAAAACCCACACAATGAGGAGGTCACGGATGAAGTCGCAAGCCACTGACGGGCCGCAAGCCCCTGGGCAGGCACCGATCAAGACCCGCCGTTTCAGCGTTTCGCTGGTCTGGATCGTGCCCATCGTCGCGGTGCTGGTGGGTATTTCGCTGGTGGTTCACAGCATTCTGCAGCAAGGCCCGACCATCGTTGTCACGTTCAAGACAGGGAGCGGCCTGACGGCGAATAAAACCGAGGTCAAGTACCGTAATGTGGTGATTGGCCAAGTCTCGGATGTGGAACTGAGCGATGACCAGAAGAGTGTCAACGCCACCATCAAGCTGGCCAAGCAGGCCGAAAGCTTTACCCGCGAGGATTCGCAGTTCTGGGTCGTGCGCCCGCGCATTGGCGCGGGCGGTGTGTCCGGTATCGATACGCTGCTGTCGGGCGATTACATCGGTGCCGATATCGGCCAGGCCAACGGCCGGGCAAAACGCTTCACGGGGCTGGAAAACCCGCCGCCCATCACCTACGGCGAGCCGGGCAAGCGTTTCACCCTGTTTACCCAGGACCTGGGGTCGCTGGATATCGGCTCCCCGGTCTACTACCGCAAGATCCCGGTGGGTCAGGTGGTGGCCTATGCGCTGGACCCGGATGGCAAAGGCGTGAACATCGAGCTGTTCATCCACGCCCCCAACGACAAGTACGTTACCGAAAACACGCGCTTCTGGAACGCCAGCGGTATTGACGTAAACGTCGGCGCCAATGGGTTTGCGGTCAAGACCGAATCCTTGTCCTCCCTGCTGGTGGGCGGCATTGCCTTCCGCGCACCCGACTACAGCCCTGGCGATAAACCGGCCGCTGCGGAGTACGCCTACGAACTGTTCGACGACCAGCAAACCGCCCTCGCCCCGCCAAACGGCAAGCCGCAGTACCTGGCCATGCGCTTCGACCAGGCAATGCGCGGGCTCAAGGTGGATGCTCCGGTGGAATTCCTTGGTGTGGAAATCGGCAAGGTGGTGGCGGTCAATCTGGATTACGACGAAAAGACTCGTTCCTTTCCGGTCAACGTCGGCATCGTGATTTACCCGCAACGCCTGGGCAAGGCCCACGACAAGATGCTCAAGGCGCTCAATCATGACCCCAATGACGAAGCGGCTGGCGTACGCCTGATCGGCACCTTTATCGACAACGGCCTGCGTGCCCAGGCGCGCACGGGCAACTTCCTGACCGGCCAGTTGTACATTGCCCTGGACTTCTACCCCAAGGCAGAAAAAGTCGCTTTCGATGCAACGGCGCGTCCGGTCATGATTCCGACCATTCCGGGCAGCCTCGAGCAATTGCAGGAAAAACTCGAAGCCATGGTCGACAAGATCAACAAACTGCCGATCGAGCGAATCGCCGGCAATCTCGACGGCAATCTCGTCGAACTGCGCAAGGGCATGGCGCAATTCAACGGCAAGATCCTGCCTGGCGTGCAAAGCACTCTATCGGACTTCAGCAAGACGATGGAAACCGCCAATTCGACCTTGCAATCCGCCGGTTCGACCTTGGCCGACGACTCGCCGCAACGGGAAAAACTGGATCAGACACTGGATGAACTGGGACGCACGTCGAGATCCTTGCGTGATCTCTCGGATTACCTGGGACGGCATCCGGAGTCGCTGCTTCGTGGCCGCCCGAACAATGCCGCGCCTATGGATCTGCAAGGGCCACCGCGCAATTGAGCACAGGAGCAACACTCATGGCTTTTCCGCTGAAGTTCACCGTGTTCACCGCGTTGTTGCTGCTCACCGCTTGCCGCAGTGACCCGATTCAGTTCCACACCCTGACCCCGGCCCAGGTGGGCAATCATTCCACGACCACCGTCGGGGTGATTCAGATCGAGACGATAAGCTTGCCGCCCCAGGTCGATCGGGCGCAGATCGTCATTCGCGAGGGCAACAGTAGTCTGGCGATCCTCGAAACCCATTGGTGGGGCGCAACCCTGGTGGAGGAATTGCGCAGTGCGCTGGCCGATCAACTGAGCAACAGTCCCGTACAGGGCAAGTATTCGGTGCGGGTCGATGTGCAGCGTTTTGACTCTGTCCCCGGTCAATATGCGCTGATGGACGTGATATGGCGTCTGCGCAGCGCAGAGCCCGGCAACAAGGCCCAGGTGATTTGCCGCAGCACCTTGCAAACGCCGTCAGGCGCAAGTGTCGATGAGCTGGTGCTAGCCCAGCAAAACAACATCAAACGCCTGGCCGCGCTGATCAGCCAGGCAGCCACCCGACCACAGGCGAGTTGCCCTTCGCCCTGAAGGCCATCCATTGC
Source organism: Pseudomonas sp. AP3_22 TE3818 (assembly GCF_053628995.1). NCBI lineage: Bacteria > Pseudomonadati > Pseudomonadota > Gammaproteobacteria > Pseudomonadales > Pseudomonadaceae > Pseudomonas > Pseudomonas sp. AP3_22 TE3818. Next base: position 3,638,285 of record NZ_JBRJHL010000001.1, read on the forward strand.
CAGCAAGCTGGCGCCTACAGACGCGTTCCCTTGTAGGAGCTGGCTTGCCAGCGATGGTCGTTAACGATAACGCGTGTGAACCGGTTAAACGCGGCGCACTGGAGTCCATCGCCAGCAAGCTGGCTCCTACAATTTCAGTGTGGGCACACCCCTTGTAGGAGCTGGCTTGCCAGCGATGGTCGTTAACGATAACGCGTGTGAACCGGTTAAACGCGGCGCACTGAAGTCCATCGCCAGCAAGCTGGCTCCTACAGTTTCAGCGTGGGCAGGGCCCCTTGTAGGAGCTGGCTTGCCAGCGATGGTCGTTAACGATAACGCGGGTGAACTGGTTAATCGCGGCGTACTTGAGTCCATCGCCAGCAGGCTGGCTCCTACAGTTTCAGCGTGGGCAGGGCCCCTTGTAGGAGCTGGCTTGCCAGCGATGGTCGTTAACGATAACGCGGGTGAACTGGTTAATCGCGGCGTACTTGAGTCCATCGCCAGCAGGCTGGCTCCTACAGTTTCAGCGTGGGCAGGGCCCCTTGTAGGAGCTGGCTTGCCAGCGATGGTCGTTAACGATAACGCGTGTGAACCGGTTAAACGCGGCGCACTGGAGTCCATCGCCAGCAAGCTGGCTCCTACAATTTCAGCGTGGGCAGGGCCCCTTGTAGGAGCTGGCTTGCCAGCGATGGTCGTTAACGATAACGCGTGTGAACCGGTTAAACGCGGCGCACTGAAGTCCATCGCCAGCAGGCTGGCTCCTACAGTTTCAGCGTGGGCAGGGCCCCTTGTAGGAGCTGGCTTGCCAGCGATGGTCGTTAACGATAACGCGGGTGAACTGGTTAATCGCGGCGTACTTGAGTCCATCGCCAGCAGGCTGGCTCCTACAGTTTCGGCGTGGGCAGGGCCCCTTGTAGGAGCTGGCTTGCCAGCGATGGTCGTTAACGATAACGCGGGTAACCTGGATGAACGCGGCGCACTGGAGTCCATCGCCAGCAGGCTGGCTCCTACAGGAGTTGCGTTATTGGTGTTTCCCGGGACTGCGTGAAGAACCTCTTCTTAGCGCTGCCATCCCACGCAAGAGCAAAAGATAACAATTCCCAATAGTTGACTAATTACCCGCCACAACCCCCTCTGCAATTTTTTCACATTCTGTTCACCGTTCCGACACCTGCGCAGATTTAACTTGGGCTCCAGTTAATTCGCCGAACTTAGTTTCGACAGATTTTTTTGTGCTGTTTAGGGTTTGTTCAACAGCACTTTCCCTGGCGCTTCAATGGTGGACAAACTTGGTCGACTCTGTCTTGCGTAAACCGTCTTCGCGCCTGTCCAAATCGGTCATGGCCATTAGCGCACTGACCATCGCCGTGCTGGTCACCGGCTTTGTCCTGTGGCCGAAATCCCCGACCAACCTGGCCCAGGAGGACGCGCAAGCCCGGGCCCGGGCCCAATTGCTGCAACAATGGAATGCCGGCGAGATCGCGGTGCTGGTTCGCCACACCGAGCGGTGCGACCGTTCCAGCAATCCTTGCCTGGGCCCGGCTGACGGCATTACCCGTGTCGGCAGTGAAGCGGCCGCCGTTGTCGGGCAAGGTCTGGCGCACCTGGGTCTGTCACAGACCGACATCCTGACCAGCCCCGTTACACGCACGGTGCAGACCGCGCATTACATGTTCAACAGCGACCCTCGGACCCAGGAATGGCTGGCCACCTGCGGCACGACCCTGCGTAACGATGTCGTGGCACACAAAGTGGCCCATCGCAACCTGGTACTGGTGACCCACAGCGGTTGCATCGCGGACTTTGAACAGCAGACCGGCCTCAAGCATGCGGCGAAGGATGCCGAGTACGGCAGTTCGTTGTTTGTCCACATCGCTGGCAATGGGCAATTGCAAGTACTCGGCATTGTGAATGCCGAAGACTGGAATACTCTGCAACAAGAAAAAGACTGAGTCATCATTCGGCGAGAACTCTGGCAACAAGTTACTTCAAAGTTGACTGAATAACAGCTGAACAAACGGCGAGAAACATGACTTGACTTCTCGCTGTTCAATATCATCCCGCTTTTCCCTCTTGCAACTTTCATCTCTTTCTTCAATCAGCCTGTTCAGCGCCAAGGTCGAGACATGACGTCAAATCAGCCACTGCCGGATTTTATTGGCCATTCTTCCCGCCTGCTCGCACCAACGACACCTGCCAATGAGCGCTGGATGCTGTTCGCCCTGGCACTGGCGTTCATGGCGTTCTACTTGCTACCCCTGATGAGCCACGGCCTGTGGATTCCCGACGAAACCCGTTATGCGCAGATCAGCCAGGAAATGCTGCAAAGCGGGAACTGGATCTCGCCGCACTTCATGGGCCTTCGTTATTTCGAGAAGCCGATTGCCGGGTACTGGATGATTGCCATCGGTCAGGCGGTGTTTGGCGACAACTTGTTCGGAGTGCGCATCGCGTCGGTGCTGAGCACCGGGCTGAGCGTTTGGCTGACCTGGCTGATTGCCCGCCGGTTCTGGGACGATCCGCGCAAAAGCTTTGCTTGCGCACTGTTGTACATGAGCTTCGGGCTGATTGCCGGTCAGGCCGGGTACGCCAACCTCGACCCGCAATTCACCCTGTGGGTCAACCTGAGCCTGGTCTCCCTGTGGTTTGCCAACGAAAGCCGCACCACGCATGCTCGCCTGGTTGCCTGGATGGTCCTGGGCATCGCCTGCGGCATGGGCTTCATGACCAAGGGCTTCCTGGCTTGGCTGCTGCCAGCGGTGATCGCCCTGCCCTACATGCTCTGGCAGCGTCGTATTGGCGAGCTGTTACGTTACGGGCCACTGGCTGTCGTGGTCGCCGCGGCCGTCTGCCTGCCCTGGGCACTGGCCATTCATTATCAGGAACCGAACTTCTGGAACTTCTTTTTCTGGAACGAACACGTACGCCGCTTCGCCGCCGACAACGCGCAACACGCGCGTCCGTGGTGGTTCTACCTGCCGATGCTGGTCGTTTCTGTCCTGCCCTGGGCTGTGTTGTTACCAACAACCCTCACCCAGGCCTGGAACAACAAGCGTCAGCCCGTCAGCGGGTTTCTCCTGCTCTGGTTGTTGTTGCCATTGGCGATTTTCAGCATCAGCAGCGGCAAGTTGCCAACCTACATCATGCCGTGCCTGTTGCCGCTGGCACTGTTGATGGGGGATGCCCTGACCCGCCTGCTGCAACAGGCACGGGGACGGACGATTCGCCTCAACGGATGGCTCAACGTCGTCATTGCCACGGCGGCCCTGACGGCCTTGCTGTACCTGCAACTGAGCAAAGAGATATTCGAAAATACCGAGATGTTCAGCCTGTCCCTGGCATTCATCGTATTGCTGGGCTGGATCATCGCCAACGCCCTGCAAATCCTGCGGCCATTGACGTTATGGGCGATGCCGGCCCTCGGCAGCTGGCTGCTGGTGGCGCTGCTACCCGCCGCCATGCCGGCTCAGATCGTCGACAGCAAGATGCCCGACCGGTTTATCTCCGAACACCTGGACAGCCTGAACCAGACCACCTCGCTGCTGAGCAACGACCTGGGGGCAGCCTCGGCCCTGTCGTGGCTGACCAGGCGATCGGAAGTAGCGCTCTACAACGTCGTCGGTGAAATGAAATACGGCCTCCAGGATCCCGCTGCCGCCTCGCGCAAAGTGACCCTGCAAGATATCGGACAATGGATGACCGAGGCGCGCAAGAAAGGCTCGGTCGGGGTGGTGATGCGGGTCAACAGCGTCGATGAGATTCAGGAAGTCGAGGCGCTACCTGCCGACGGCACGCGTTATCAGCGCGGCAACCTGCAGGTCCTGATCTTCCCGCCAATCCAGCCCTGACAGGCAGGCCAGAAAAAGGCCCGCAAGGCCTGCACCCTGCGCCCCCCGGTTGGGCCGTTGACGAAGAGTTGAAGTGGGTGGCCCCGTTCTCCGGCACACCGGCAATCACCGAGCTATCCTTTCGCAACCCCGATGAACGCCATGCGGGGCCAGCAGCAACTGGCATCGGGGGATTGAAAAAGGCCGTCGGGGGCAGCCTCACATTCTGATCGACGACACCGTTTGATCGACGAAGCGAACCACAGTGGGCACACTGCTGCTAATCTGAATGAAAATTACATGTATTAACGGTTTTTTTGACGTTATTTTCTCATTTGGATCTCTACATTCCCTGCAATTCCAGACATGCAAATGATTCGCATTGGTTAACTGGCGTTTCAATGCGCATGACTTTTAAAAAAATGCACCAGGAGCAGCCCGCAGAATGATTCCCAAAATCCCTTCGTTCTTGAAAAAAGCCCTGCTGGCCACCGCGTTGCTCAGCGCAGGCCAGGCCTACGCCGCTGACTCGGTCGGCCTCGTGGTGTACAACGCGCAACATGAAGGCCTGACCAAGGCCTGGGTCGAGGGTTTTACCCAGGAGACCGGTATCCCTGTCACCTTGCGCAACGGCGATGACACCGAAATGGGCAATCAGATCGTGCAGGAAGGCGCGTCCTCTCCGGCCGATGTATTCCTGACCGAAAACTCTCCGGCCATGGTGCTGGTCGACAACGCCGGGCTGTTCGCGCCTGTCGATAAAGCCACGCTGGAGCAGGTTGACCCGGCCTACCGTCCGGCCCACGGCAAATGGGTCGGGATCGCCGCGCGTTCCACGGTGTTTGTCTACAATCCGAGCAAACTTTCGGAAACCAATCTGCCGAAATCGATCATGGACCTGGCGGACCCAAGCTGGAAAGGTCGCTGGGCCGCGTCGCCAGGCGGTGCTGACTTCCAGGCCATCGTTGCCGCCATCCTGCAACAAAAGGGCGAAGCCGCCACGCTGGAATGGCTCAAGGCGATGAAAACCAACTACACCAGCTACCGTGGCAACAGCGCGGTACTCAAGGCGGTGAATGCCGGGCAGATCGAAAGCGGCGTGATCTACCACTACTACAGCCTGGTGGATCAGTCCAAGACCGGCGAAAACAGCAAGAACACCGCCCTGCACTACTTCAAGCACAAGGACCCGGGCGCTTTTGTCAGCATCTCCGGCGGCGGCGTCCTCGCTTCCAGTAAACACAAGGAACAAGCCCAGGCGTTCCTCAAATACATTACCGGTAAGGACGGCCAGGCTGTACTGAAGAACGGCAAGTCGTTTGAATACGCCGTCGGCAAAGGCGCTGAATCCAACCCTAAACTGGTGCCTCTGAATCAACTCGATGCGCCGACTGTCGATGCTTCAAAACTCGACAGCAAAAAAGCCGTAGAGCTGATGACACAGGCCGGACTGCTCTAATTGATGCCTGAAACCCTGCCAGCGGAAGTCGCCGAGGCGACTCCCGCACAATTGCGTCGACGATCCCGCGGACTGTTTGCCGGGCGTGGCGGTGTATGGGTGATCGGTTTGTCGGTGCTGGTTTCGTTACTGGCACTGCTACCGATCGCTTATGTTATCGGCGTGTCCCTGCAGACAGGCTGGTCAACTGCCGTGGCCCTGGTGTTCCGCCCTCGGGTCGGTGAACTGCTGGTCAACACCGTGTTGCTGGTACTGCTGACGATTCCCTTGTGCGTGGCGCTGGGCGTGACGCTGGCATGGCTGACCGAACGCACGAATCTGCCTGGGCGGCGCTGGTGGTCGTTGCTGGCCACCGCACCGCTGGCGGTGCCTGCGTTCGTTCACAGCTACGCCTGGGTCAGCCTGGTACCACCGATTCACGGCTTGTTTGCCGGTGTCCTGGTCTCGGTCATCGCCTACTTCCCGTTCCTGTACTTGCCGGTGGCGGCCACGTTGCGCCGGCTCGACCCGGCCATCGAAGACGTCGCCGAGTCCATGGGGCTCAAACCCTGGAAAGTGTTTTTGCGTGTGGTGTTGCCGCAATTGCGCCTGGCTATCTGCGGCGGCGCTTTGCTGGTCGGTCTGCACCTGCTGGCCGAATATGGCCTGTACGCCATGATCCGCTTCGACACCTTTACCACCGCGATCTTCGACCAGTTCAAATCGACCTTCAACGGCGCGGCGGCGCACATGCTGGCCAGCGTGCTGGCACTGTGTTGCCTGGCCATGTTGACGGCCGAGTCCGCCGCCCGGGGTTCTGCACGTTACGCTCGCGTCGGTTCGGGGAGCGCCCGGGAGCAACGGGTCGTGTGCCTGAAACCGGCATCCACCCTGCTCTCGTTGACGCTGCAAATCGTGACCTGTGCCCTGGCCCTGGGCGTGCCCTTGATCACCTTGGGCAAATGGCTGATCGCCGGCGGCGTGGAAGTCTGGGACATGGCCGAGTTGTTGCCCGCTCTGGAGCAGACCCTGTTGCTCGGCGTCGCCGGTGCGGCGCTGACAACGTTAGCGGCGATCCCGATTGCCTGGCTGTCGATCCGTTACCCTGGCCTTATGCAACGCGTGCTGGAAAGCTGCAACTACATCACCAGTTCCTTGCCCGGAATTATCGTGGCATTGGCCCTGGTCACCGTCACGATCCATTTTGCCCGGCCGATTTACCAGACCACCTTCACCGTGTTGCTGGCGTACCTGCTGATGTTCCTGCCCCGCGCCCTGGTCAGCCTGCGCGCCGGCATTGCCCAGGCGCCGGTGGAACTGGAGAACATCGCCCGCAGCCTTGGGCGTTCGCCAGCCCGGGCACTGTGGCTGATCACCTTGCGCCTGGCCGCGCCGGGGGCAGCTGCCGGTGCGGCGCTGGTGTTCCTGGCGATCACCAACGAATTGACCGCCACCCTGCTGCTGGCCCCGAACGGCACGCGCACCCTGGCCACCGGATTCTGGGCCATGACCAGCGAAATCGATTACGCCGCCGCGGCGCCCTACGCCTTATTGATGGTCGTGCTGTCGCTGCCGCTGACCGGACTTCTTTATCACCAATCGAAAAAAACGGCTGGCCGATGAACACTCTTGAACTGAATGCCCTCTACAAGTCCTATGGCGCCCATTGCGCGCTGGACAACGTCAGCCTGTCGGTGCCGAGCGGCAGCCGCACGGTCATCGTCGGCCCGTCCGGCTCCGGCAAAACCACCTTGCTGCGAATGATTGCCGGCTTCGAATTCCCCGATTCCGGACGTCTTTCGCTCAATGGCCAGACCCTGGTCGACGGCACCCACGAAGTGCCGGCCCATCAACGCCTGATCGGCTACGTGCCACAGGACGGCGCCCTGTTTCCGCACATGACCGTGGCGGCGAACATCGGCTTCGGCTTGTCGACCAAGGGCGCTGAAAAACAACAGCGCGTCGCCGAACTGATGGACAGCGTGGCGCTGGACGCGAAGATGGCCGAGCGCTGGCCTCACGAATTGTCCGGTGGCCAGCAACAGCGCGTGGCCCTGGCCCGGGCATTGGCGCAACAACCACGGTTGATGCTGCTGGACGAGCCGTTCTCGGCGCTCGATACCGGATTGCGCGCCGCGATGCGCAAGATGGTCGCGCGGCTGCTGGAAGACGCGGGCGTCACCACCATTCTGGTCACCCATGACCAGAGTGAAGCCCTGTCGTTCGCCGACCAGCTGGCGGTGATGCGCCAGGGCCGACTGGTACAGTCAGGGCATCCGCTGGACCTTTACCGCTATCCCGAAGACGAACAGACCGCCCTGTTCCTGGGGGATGCAGTGGTGATGCCGGCACGCATCGAGGCCGGTTGGGCTCATTGCGACCTGGGGCGGATCCCGGTCAACAACCACCGCAACAACAACTCGGCACAGATCATGCTACGCCCCGAACAGCTGCAATTGGCCAGTATCCTTCCCAGCGACCCGGAAGCCGGTGGTTGCCGGGCCGTGGTCACCGATCGGGACTTCAGCGGCAACACTTGCACGCTGACGGTCGAACTCCAGTCATTGACCCGCCGCGAGCAGCCGGGCCGATCACTGCTGGTGCGCAGTTCCGGCATGTACGCACCACCCGCCGGCAGCGCGGTTCAGGTCTCGACCATTGGCCACGCCCACGTGTTGAGCGAGCTGTAATCGTTCACAGGTCGAATCGGTCCACTGCCCGACGCCGCTCGTTGTCGTCGCGCACATCGTAGTTGGCCGTGGTCTGGATGTTGCTGTGGTGCGCCAGTTTCTGCGCAATCGACAAGTCATGCTCTTCGATCACCCGGGTGATAAATGAACGCCGGAAGTCGTGGGGCATGATTTTCACCCCGACCTGCGCGCCCCGTTGCCGGGCGATGTAGTAGATCGCATGTTTGGTGATGCGCTCCCGGGTGATATGGCTGCCACGACGGATGCGGTTGAACAGAAACGGATCGTCCGACTCGCCTTCCTTGAGCAACGAACGGCGCAGTTCAAGCCAGGCTTGCAGTTTGGTGAAAGCCCAGGCCGGCGCGTACTTGATCAACTGCTTGTTGCCCTTGGCCGTCACCTGCAGGCTGCGCTGGGTGAAGTCGACCTGATTCAGTTCCAGGTTCACCGATTCGGACTTGCGCATTCCCGAGCCATACAAAATCCCGATAATCGCGGCATCCCGCAAGCCTTGTGGCCGCGGATCGGCGGCGCAGACGGCCATCAGCTCCTGGATCAGCGTACGCCTGAGGTTGCGTCCCTGGGACAGCCGTGTACCGGCAATGCCCTTCACGGAGCGCATCTTTAACAGGTGCTCCTGGGAAATCAGGCTCATGCGCCAGGCTTCGTTCATTACCCCGCGCACCGCGTTGACATACAGTGAAGAGGTGTTCGGCGCATAGCCGTCTGAACGCAATGTGGCCACGAGTGCGATCACGTCTTCGGGCTGCAGGTTGTGCCAGGGTATCTCCTCGATATCGCAGTCTTCGAAGCCCAGGCGGTCGGCGGCGTCCTGCAGCACATAGCGCATGGTCAGCTGGCTGGAGGGTGCCAGTCGCGCCAGATACAGGGTCAGCGGATTGGTGAGAGGTGTGCGTGGATCAGTACCAGGTAAGTCAATCAAACGAAACGGCCTTGAATGTAAACAGTTCAATGAAGCAACTAAGAAGAGAAATAACGATGATCTAAAAGACGCTACAGATGTAGGACTTTTCCTAACATTCGCGATAAACGGAAGAAGTCTGAACAGCGGCTTAATGGCCTTCAGATAAAATGATTCCCCAACCGTTTTTTCATGTTCCTTTCACAAAATCGGGCATAACCTCCTATAAAGTCGGCGCAACCCGAATGGACGTCCAACCTGCCGCCCACGGCGAAAAAAGTCAACCGATGCAGTTTTTTACCGCCAACCGGTAACTAGTTGATTTGATGCACATTCTGTTTTAGCGTCTATGCTGATTTTTGGATCCCTTTTAGCCTCAAAGGCTATTTACGTTTTCAGCCCCAGAGGTGCCCATGAGTCAGGCGTTTCTCCCTTTTTCCCGTCCCAGTATCGGTGACGAAGAAATCGCCGCCGTCGAGCAAGTATTGCGTTCCGGGTGGATCACTACCGGGCCGAAGAACCAGGCACTGGAAGAACACTTTGCCAACTACGTCGGTTGCCGACATGCCGTGGCACTGTCCTCGGCCACGGGCGGCATGCACATCACCCTGCTGGCATTGGGCATCGGTCCCGGCGATGAAGTGATTACTCCGTCGCAAACCTGGGTGTCCACCGCCAACATGATCACCCTGCTGGGTGCCACGCCGGTGTTCGTCGACGTCGACCGCGACACACTCATGACCGACGTGGCCATGATTGAAGCTGCGATCACGCCGCGCACCAAAGCCATCATCCCGGTGCATTACGCCGGTGCGGCATTCGATCTCGATCCGCTTTACGCCCTGGCCGACAAACACGGCATTGCCGTGATCGAAGACGCCGCCCACGCCGCAGGCACGTTCTACAAAGGTCGTCACGTCGGCGCCAAAGGCACGGCCATCTTCTCGTTCCACGCGATCAAGAACATGACCTGCGCCGAGGGCGCCATGTTCGTCAGCGACGATGAAGCCCTGGCGTCCCGGGTGCGCATGCTCAAGTTTCACGGGCTGGGGGTTGATGCCTACGACCGCCTGACCCACGGCCGCAAGCCCCAGGCCCAGGTGGTCGAGCCCGGTTTCAAATACAACCTGGCCGATATCAACGCGGCCATCGCCCTGGTGCAACTGGAACGCCTGGACGAGATCAACGCCAAGCGCACTCGACTGGCCCAGGCCTACTTGCAGCGCCTGGAAGGTCTGCCGGTGCAACCGTTGGCTGTCCCCGCTTATTCGCAACAACACGCCTGGCATCTGTTCATCCTGCGTATTGATGCCGAGCAGTGCGGACTGGATCGCGAAGCGTTCATGAAAGCCCTTCAAGAACAGAATGTCGGCACCGGCATTCACTTCATTGCCACCCACCTGCACACCTACTACCGCCAGCGTTACCCCAACCTGTACCTGCCCAACACCGAATGGAATTCGGCGCGGCTGTGTTCGATCCCGTTGTTCCCCGACATGACCACCGATGATGTCCAGCGCGTCGTCGGCGCCATTGAAAACTGCATGGATAGAAGCCTTTGAGACCTTACCCAATCAACTTCGTGTCGATCGTCATTCCGGTCTACAACGAACAGGACAGCCTGCCTGAATTACTCCGGCGCACCGAAGCGGCTTGCCAGCAGTTGCACCATGCCTACGAAATCGTGCTGGTCGACGACGGCAGCCGCGACGACTCCGCACAGATCCTGGAAGACGCTGCGTCCCGCGAAGGCAGCCCGGTGGTGGCCGTCATCCTCAACCGCAACTACGGCCAGCACGCGGCGATCATGGCCGGTTTCGAACAATGCAAGGGCGATGTCGTCATCACCCTCGATGCCGACCTGCAAAACCCGCCCGAAGAAATCCCGCGGCTGATTGAACAGGCCGAGCTGGGTTATGACGTCGTCGCAACAGTGCGCAACAACCGCCAGGACTCGGCGTTGCGCCGCTGGCCATCGAAGCTGATCAACCTCGCCGTGCAACGCTCCACCGGCGTGGCCATGAGCGACTACGGCTGCATGCTGCGCGCCTACCGACGTACCATCGTCGACGCCATGCTCGCCTGCCGTGAACGCAGCACCTTCATTCCGATCCTGGCCAACAGTTTTGCCCGCCACACCACGGAAATCCTCGTGACCCACGCCGAGCGTGAACACGGCGATTCCAAGTACAGCCCGATGCGCCTGATCAACCTGATGTTCGACCTGGTCACCTGCATGACCACCACGCCCCTGCGACTGCTGAGCATCGTCGGCGTCGGCATGGCGGCCCTGGGCATGCTGTTCGCCATCGCCTTGGTCCTGCTGCGCCTGGTGTTCGGCGCCGGTTGGGCCGGTGGCGGTACCTTCGTCCTGTTCGCCGTGCTGTTCGTCTTCACCGGTGGGCAATTCATCGGCATGGGCCTGTTGGGTGAATACCTGGGCCGCATGTACAGCGATGTGCGCGCACGCCCGCGCTTCTTCATTGAAAAGGTGCTGCGCAGCCAGCCGGCCTCCCCTGCTTCCGTTGTCACCGTCGACGGCCTTACTTCCACTTCTTCAGATCAGGTTCCTTCATGAGTGCAAAAGCTGTTGTCTTCGCCTATCACGATATTGGCTGTGCCGGCATCGAATCCCTGCTCTCCTCCGGTTTCGAGATCGCTGCGGTGTTCACCCACGCCGACGATCCGAAGGAGAACGCCTTCTACGGTTCCGTCGCGCAACTGTGCGCCCGCCACGGCATTGCCGTGCATGCACCGGAGGACGCCAACCATCCGTTGTGGATCGAACGTATCGCCAAGCTCGATCCAGACTACATTTTCTCCTTCTACTACCGCAACCTGCTGAGCGAGCCGCTGCTGGCCACGGCGCGCAAGGGCGCGTTCAACCTGCACGGTTCGCTGTTGCCGCGCTACCGTGGTCGCGCACCGGCCAACTGGGTGCTGGTCAATGGCGAAACCGAAACCGGCGTGACCCTGCACCGCATGGTCAAGCGTGCCGATGCCGGCGCTATCGTTGCCCAGCAAAAAGTCGCGATCGAGCGCAGCGACACGGCCCTGAGCCTGCACGGCAAATTGCGCACGGCGGCCACTGATCTGCTACGCGATACCTTGCCAGCGCTGCTGCAAGGCAAAGTCAGCGAAACACCACAGGACGAATCCAAGGCTACGGTGTTCGGCCGTCGCACACCGGCTGACGGCAAACTGGTCTGGGCCAAGCCGGCCGAAGAACTGTTCAACCTGGTCCGCGCCGTGACCCAGCCGTACCCGGGCGCCTTCTGCGCGGTGGGCGAGCACAAGCTGATTGTCTGGAGCGCCGAAGTCGCCAAGGGCAACGAAGGCCAGGCGCCGGGCCGCGTGATCAGCGTCGATCCGCTGCGCATCGCCTGCGGTGAAGACTCGTTGATCATCAACGCCGGCCAGCGCAACGACAACGGCCTGTACCTGAGCGGTCCGCAACTGGCCAACGAACTGGGCCTGGTGGACGGTTCCGTGCTGCGCGGTGCCGAATCCGGCCGTGCCCCGCGTCGCACCCGCGTGCTGATCCTCGGCGTCAACGGCTTCATCGGCAACCACTTGTCCGAGCGCCTGCTGCGTGACGACCGCTACGAAGTCTACGGCCTGGACATCGGTTCGGACGCCATCGAGCGCCTGCGCAGCCACCCGAACTTCCACTTCGTCGAAGGCGACATCAGCATCCACTCCGAGTGGATCGAATACCACATCAAGAAATGCGACGTGGTACTGCCGCTGGTGGCCATCGCCACGCCAATCGAATACACCCGCAACCCGCTGCGTGTATTCGAACTGGACTTCGAAGAGAACCTGAAACTGGTTCGCTACTGCGTCAAGTACAACAAACGCGTGATCTTCCCGTCGACCTCGGAAGTCTATGGCATGTGCCAGGACAACAACTTCGACGAAGACAACTCCAACCTGGTGGTCGGCCCGATCAACAAGCAGCGCTGGATCTACTCGGTCTCCAAGCAACTGCTGGACCGGGTGATCTGGGCCTACGGCCAGAAAGGCCTGAACTTCACCCTGTTCCGTCCGTTCAACTGGATGGGGCCGCGCCTGGACCGTCTGGATTCGGCCCGTATCGGCAGCTCCCGGGCGATTACCCAGTTGATCCTGAACCTGGTGGAAGGTACGCCGATTCGCCTGTTCGACGGTGGTGAGCAAAAACGCTGCTTCACCGACATCGCCGACGGCGTTGAAGCCCTGGCACGAATCATCGACAACGACAATGACGTCTGCAACGGCCAGATCATCAACATCGGCAACCCGGAGAACGAAGCCAGCATCCGTCAACTGGGCGAAGAGCTGCTGCGCCAGTTCGAAGCTCATCCGCTGCGCCACAACTTCCCTCCGTTCGCCGGCTTCCGCGATATCGAGAGCAAGGCGTTCTACGGCACCGGTTACCAGGACGTATCGCACCGCAAGCCAAGCATCGCCAACGCCAAGCGCCTGCTGGACTGGACGCCAACCGTGGAGATGAGCGAAACCATCGGCAACACGCTGGACTTCTTCCTGCGTGAGGCCATGCTCGAAATCGCGGACAAGCGCTGATGCAGGCGGGACTGCGGATCGATGTCGACACCTACCGAGGCACCCGTGAGGGGGTGCCTCGGCTACTGGAAATCCTTGATGAAGCCCAGATCAAGGCGACGTTCTTCTTCAGCGTCGGGCCGGACAACATGGGGCGCCACTTGTGGCGTCTCATCCGTCCACAGTTTCTCTGGAAAATGCTCCGTTCCAATGCAGCCGGCCTGTATGGCTGGGACATTCTGCTGGCGGGCACCGCATGGCCTGGAAAACCGATCGGCCGCGACCTGGGGCACTTGATGCGTCAGGCCCGGGATGCCGGGCATGAAGTCGGCCTGCACGCCTGGGACCACCACGGCTGGCAAGCCAATGCCGGGCGCTGGAGTGATGCACAACTGGTCGACCAGATACGCCGTGGCGTGGACACCCTCAACGACATTCTCGGGGAAAAGATCACCTGCTCGGCCTCCGCCGGCTGGCGTGCCGACGAGCGTGTGATCGAGGCCAAGCAAGGGTTCGGCTTTCGCTACAACAGCGATTGCCGTGGCCAGAGCCTGTTCCAGCCGCGATTGGCCAATGGTTGCCTGGGCGCACCGCAAATTCCGGTGGACCTGCCGACCTTCGACGAGGTGGTCGGACCGAGCGTCGCCGCCAAGGACTTCAACAGGTTCATCCTGGACCGGTTCACTCCGCAAACACTCAACGTCTACACGATCCATGCCGAGGTAGAAGGGATTCTGATGGCCAACGATTTCCGTCAACTGCTGAGCGATGCGCGTCAGCGGGACATCCGTTTTCAACCCCTGGGCGACTTGCTGCCCCAGGCCCCTGACAATCTGCCGGTCGGCCGCGTGGTACGCGGTGCGCTCGAAGGTCGCGAAGGCTGGCTGGGAGTGCAAGGCGCATGAGCAAACGCTGGGCTTTGCCGTTGTTGCTGGCCATGGTGGCGCTGGCGTACCTGCTGCCACTGGGCAGTCATGGCTTGTGGATTCCCGACGAAACCCGCTACGCCCAGATCAGCCAGGGCATGCTGCTGAGCGGCAACTGGGTATCGCCGCATTTCATGGACGTACGCTATTTCGAAAAACCGGCGGCCGGCTACTGGATGATTGCCCTCGGGCAGGCGCTGTTCGGCCAGAACCTTTTCGGGGTGCGCTTCGCCTCGGCCCTGAGCACCGGCTTGAGCGTGCTGCTGTGCTACCTGATCGCCCGCCGCCTGTGGAACGATCCGCGCAAGAGTTTCGCCTGTGCCTTGCTCTACATGAGCTTTACGGTCATCGCCGGGCAGGCCGGCTACGCCAACCTCGATCCGCAATTCACCTTCTGGGTCAACCTCAGCCTGGTCGCCTTGTGGTTTGCGCTGGACAGCGTCGGCCGCCGTCAACGGCTGGTGGCGTGGGCGGTGCTGGGGCTGGCCTGTGGCATGGGTTTCCTGACCAAGGGCTTCCTGGCCTGGTTGCTGCCAGTGTTGGTTGCCCTGCCCTGGGTGATCTGGCAAAAGCGCTGGCGTGAACTACTGGTCTACGGCCCGGTAGCGGTCGTCGTCGCCATCGCCGTCAGCCTGCCATGGGCACTGGCCGTGCACGCCCAGGAGCCCGACTACTGGCGGTTTTTCTTCTGGCACGAACACATCCGCCGCTTTGCCGGGGACGACGCCCAGCATGACGCACCCTGGTGGTACTACTTGCCGCTGCTGGTGGTTTTCAGCATGCCGTGGGTTGCCTTGCTGCCGCCCGCGCTCAAGCAAGCCTGGCAGACCCGGCGCCAGTCCGGTATCGGGTTCCTGCTGCTGTGGCTGGGGATGCCGTTGATCTTCTTCAGCCTGAGCAAAGGCAAACTGCCGGCCTACATCCTGCCGTGCCTGTTACCCCTGGCCTTGTTGCTCGGCCATGCGCTGGCTGACCGGTTGAAGCTCGAACAAGGCCGCGTGCTCGGCATCAATGGCCTGCTGAACCTGGTGGTGGGCGTGGTCACTCTGCTGGCCCTGGTTTACGTGCAACTGAAAAAGCCGATCTACGATCATGAACTGCACAACCTGGTGTTGGTGTTCATCGGCTTGATCGGCTGGATCATGGCCAACCTGCTGCAAGCCTTCCGCCCATTGCAGTGCTGGGCCGCCCCGGCCTTTGGCAGCCTGCTGTTCGCCGGTTTGTTGCCTGCCGGCCTGCCCAATTCCGTAGTCGCCAATAAAACGCCTGACCAGTTCATCCTCGATCACGCCCAGGAACTCGGCCAGAGCGCCAGGTTGTTGAGCAACGACCTGGGCGCCGCTTCGGCGCTGTCCTGGCGGATGAAACGGCCGCAAGTGGCTTTTTTCAACACGATAGGCGAATTGAAATATGGCCTTGCCTATCCTGATTCGCTGAAGCAGCGCGTCGACCCGGACCAGGTGCAACAGTGGATGCACGACGCCCGCCAGCAAGGCTCGGTCGGGGTGGTCATGCGGGTCAAGGGTGAGGAAGAGCTGCATGAACTCGAACAGTTGCCCAAAGAGGGCAAGCGCTATGAACAAGGCAACCTGGTGATTTTGATTATCCCGCAGGCGGCACCATGAGCCTGCTATTGCTACTGGTGGCCTGCCTGCTGACCTGCCTGGGCCAGATCGCCCAGAAATATGCGGTGGAAAGCTGGCGCGGCAAACCTTCCGGGTGGATGGACAAACTGCGCTCGCCCTGGCTTTGGCTGGCTCTGGCTGCGTTGGGCCTGGGCTTGCTGGTATGGCTGCTGGTACTGCAACGCCTGGAAGTCGGGGTTGCCTATCCGATGCTGAGCCTGAACTTCGTGCTGATCACCCTGGTTGCGCGTTTCGTGTTCCACGAAACCATCGACCGCCGCCACTGGGTCGGTGTGGTATTGGTGATCGGTGGCGTGGCTCTGTTGGGGCAACACGCATGAACCGCAGGCGCGGTATCACCTTCGCACTGGGCAGTGTGTTACTGGTCAGCGGCGCCCAATTGGGCATGCGCTGGAGCATGAGCCACCTGCCATCGCCAGAACAGTGGCTCAGCGCGCACATCGACCTGACAGCCGTTGCCGTGGTGCTCGTGGCCATCCTCGCCTACGCCTTCTCGATGCTGTGCTGGCTCGCCGCCCTGCGGGACCTGCCCCTGGGCCGTGCCTACTCGTTGCTGAGCATCAGCTATGCGCTGGTGTACCTGCTGGCCGCCAGTCTGCCGCTGTTCAGCGAAGCGTTCAGCCTTACAAAAAGCCTTGGCGTGGCATTGGTCATCCTCGGCGTCATTACCATCAATTCCCGACCTGCTCGTGCGCCCGAATTAAGGAGTGCCCCATGAAAATCAGTGTGTTTGGTAGCGGTTATGTTGGCCTGGTGCAGGCAGCGGTATTGGCGGAAGTCGGCCACGACGTGGTCTGCATGGACGTTGACGAGAAGAAAGTCGAACTGCTCCAACAGGGCCACGTGAGCATTTTCGAACCCGGCCTGGCCAGCCTGGTACGCGAAGGCCTTGACGCCAAGCGGTTGCAGTTCACCTGCGACGAAAAATTCGCCGTCCAGCACGGCGAGGTGCTGTTCATCGCAGTCGGTACTCCCTCCCGGGACGACGGCTCGGCGGACTTGCGCTACGTGATGTCGGTGGGCGAAGCCGTGGCGCGTCATCGCGAGCAACCGGCGATCCTGGTGGAGAAATCCACCGTCCCGGTCGGCACCGGCGACGCCTTGCGTGCACACATCGACAAATGCCTGCTCAGCGCCGGGCGGGTATTGCAGTTCGATATCGTCTCCAACCCGGAGTTCTTGAAAGAAGGTTCGGCCGTGGCCGACTGCCGGCGCCCGGACCGTATCGTCATCGGCTGTGAGCGCGATGAAGTGCGTGACGTGATGCGTGACCTGTACTCGCCATTCAACCGCAACCACGAACGCATCATGTTCATGGACCTGCGCAGCGCCGAACTGACCAAATACGCCGCCAACTGCATGCTGGCGACCAAGATCAGCTTCATCAACCAGATCGCCGAACTGGCCGAACACCTGGGTGCCGACATCGAATCGGTACGCCTGGGCATCGGCGCCGACTCGCGTATCGGCTACCACTTCATCTACCCCGGTTGCGGCTACGGTGGCTCGTGCTTCCCCAAGGACATGCGCGCCCTGATCCACAGCGCCGAAGAGGCCCATTGCTCCAGCGACCTGCTGCAAGCGGTGGAAGCCATCAACGAGCGGCAAAAGCACAAGCTGTTCGAGCGCATCAACGCGTTCTACAAGGGCGACTTGCGTGGCAAGACCTTTGCGGTCTGGGGCCTGGCCTTCAAACCCAATACCGACGACATGCGCGATGCACCGAGCCGGGTGTTGCTCGAATCGTTGTGGGCCGCCGGGGCGAATGTCCGCGCGTTCGATCCGGAAGCCATGCAGGAAACCCAGAAGCTGTACCCGGATGAGTCGAAACTGATGCTCATGGGGACGCCTGAGTCAGTCTTGTCCGGCGCCGATGCGCTGATCATCTGCACCGAATGGCAACAGTTCAAGGCGCCGGACTTCGAGTTTATCCGCCAACGACTCAACGCACCGGTGATCTTCGATGGCCGCAACCTGTACGACGCGGACCGACTGGCGCGCATCGGTTTTACCTACTTCCCGATCGGTCGGGGTGAGTCGCGCAAGTTGCCGATGCCTTACCAGCAATGGCTGACCGAATCAGTGGTCGCTTAAACGTCATGCTCCCCCACTTGCGCCAACAGTCCCTCGCGCTGGGTCTGTTGGCGCTGATATTGTTCTGCGCCGGGATGTATCAGCAGCCGGCCATCGGCTTCGATTCGCGCTTCGTGCTGTTCGCCCAGGAAATGCTGCGCAACGGACCGTCATTTTTTCCGACGACCTACGGCCAGCCCTACGCAGACTATTCGGGCCTTTCAACGGTATTCATCTGGCTGCTTTCACTGCCGCTCGGCCAGGTCACCAGCCTGACCGCGTGGCTGCCGAGCGCCATCGCCGCAGCGGTCATCGTCACCTTGATGTACCGCTTGCTGGCGCCCTACTCCACGCGTTGGGCGCTGCTGAGCATCGCCCTGATGCTGCTGACCAACACCTTCATCACCGAAACCCGCGCCGTTTCCCTCGACCTGATGCTGGCGGCCGTCGCGTTCAGCGTGTTCTACCTGGGTTATGCCGCCGATCACTTCGCGGCACCGCGCCGCCGGGGCCTGATTTTTGCCTTGCTGATGCTGGGCTTCTGGATTCGCGGCCCCATCGGCCTGGTGATTCCTGCGGGAATACTCTGCAGCTATTTTCTGGTCAACCGCCAATGGCGGCGGCTGTTTGTCTTCGGATTGCTGGCATCGGTGCTGTTGGCGATGTGTGTCGGTCTGTTGCTGTGGCTGGCCGACGTCAGCGGCGGCCCGGCCTTCTTGCAGGACGTGATTCGCATGCAGTTCATGGGACGCATGGACGGCAGTGAAGGCTCCAACGAAGTGTTGTATTACTTCACCAGCTCGATAGGCAATTACGCACTGGCCTGGCCCTTGGCAGTGCTGGCGCTGGTGGCGGTCGCAGCGTCTGGTCGACAACAGTCAGGCCCGGCATTGCGCCTGACGCTGTACTGCGCAGCCGCCGGGTTGATCGTGATGGTCGGCCTTTCCGTCCCACAGGCGAAAAAGGCCCGTTACCTGCTGCCGATGCTGCCCATGGCGGCGATCATTGCGGCTTACCCGTTCTACGCGGTGCAAGGTCGGCTGTTCAGTTGGCTGCGCGTATTGATGCAGGGCTTATGGCTGCTGATCCCGGGGCTGCTGATCGTGACCTTGCTGGTGGTACAGCGAAGATTCCCCGAAGACGTCGCTCACCTCACTTCGTTGTTCATCATTCTCGGCGTGCTGCAAACAGTCGCCGTGGCGGCGCTCAAGCAACCCCGCTGGCGTGCACAGATTCTCGCTCTTTGCGCGGTCCTGGCACTGTGGTCGTTATATATCCTGCAGTTCGAGCCCATCCAGCGACAGCTTTACGACACCCGGACCTTCAGCCACGAAGCGTTTGAACTCGTGCAAAAAGACCCCGCACCCCTGGTGATGCACGCGATGGGCAAGGATGCCAAAGCCATCAAGTTCATGGTCAACATCAATCAAGGCCTGCAACCGGAGTTCACCGACTCCCCCCAGGAACTTGACGCCCTCAAGGGTCCGGCGTGGCTAATGATGGACCTGAAGGTTTACAGGACACTGCAAGGCACGGCTATCGGTGCCTTGCCACCCGTGTTGAGCGGGCGTTTCGACAAGAATGATTTCGTGCTGCTGCACCTCAAGTAAATCCCGTAGCAACGAGCAGGTGTCCGACTGCTAGAGTAGCGCTGACCTTGGGCTGATGCCGGCCCGATCGAATAAGGACATTCACGTCGTGACCCGTTACTCCCCCCTCATCCGCCGCCTGCTGATCTGCTCGCTGACCATCGTCGTCAGCCGCGCCATCACCAGCCCGTTACTCACGTTGTTCGTCAGCGACAAGCTTGGCCTGAACCAGCAGGACGTTGGTCTGCTGCTCGGCATTGCGGTGTTCGTCGCCACCCTGCTCTCTCTCTACGGCGGCTACATCATTGATCGCTTCGAAAAACGCCGATTGCTTGTGCTGTCGATGGCGTCCAGCGCGATCGGCCTGGTGTTGCTGACCTTTGCCGAAAACCTCTACCTGACCACGATCACCCTGATCGTCACCGAAACCGCCTCGGCGCTATTCCTGATCGGTTCGAAAGCGATCCTCAGCGACAACCTGCCCGTGGGCCAGCGGGCCAAGGCGTTTTCCTTGAGCTATACGCTGACCAACATTGGCTACGCTGTCGGGCCGATGCTTGGCGTGCTGATTGCCGGCGCCTTTGCCAGTGCGCCATTCCTGATCGCGGCGGCCATCGCCTTTTTCAGTATTTTCCTGATGACCGGCATTCCCGCGGATCCGGCCAAGGTGCCTCTTGCCGGTCAAGCGCAGAGTTTTCTGAAAACCCTGATCACCCTGAAAAACGACCGCACCCTGATCATGTTCACCGCCGGTTGCCTGCTCAGCACCGTGGTGCACGGGCGATTTACCTTTTACCTGTCGCAATATTTGCTGGTGACCAGTAATCCCCGGCACACCATGGAAATCATGGCCGCCCTGCTCGCCTGCAACGCCATCAGTGTGATCCTGTTGCAATACCAGGTCGGGCGTTTTCTCAAACGTGAGCAATTGCGCCAGTGGATTGTGGCCGGCACCGGCCTGTTCATCCTCGGCCTGATCGGTTTCAGCCTGGCGGACAGCCTGGTGAGTTGGTGCGTGGCAATGTTCATCTTCACCCTGGGTGAAATCATCATCTACCCGGCCGAGTTTCTCTTTGTCGACACCCTGGCTCCGGAAGCACTGCGCGGCAGTTACTACGGCGCGCAAAACCTTGCGGCACTTGGCGGCGCGGTGAGCCCGGTGATTTGCGGCTTCATGCTGATGCACACCCCGGCGCCGACGATGTTTTATGCCTTGAGTGCACTCGCAACGCTAGGTGGCCTGCTCTGCTACATGAGTGGCCGGAGGGGCCAGTTAAAGCAAAATTAATGCACTGAAAGCTCATTAATATGAATTTGTCAGTAGCTGGATTGAACGGCACACTGTGCCTGTTCCTCCCCCAACAGTAGGAACACCTTCAAGGGCTTTCTGGGTTTCCCAGCTGAGCCCTTTTTTAGGTTCTTCACTGGCTGGAGGTCACACGATCCCTTGTAGGCGCTGGCTTGCCAGCGATGGTCGTTAACGATAACGCGTGTGAACCGGATGAACGCGGCGCACTGGAGTCCATCGCCAGCAAGCTGGCTCCTACAGTTTCGGCGTGGGCGCGGTCTTTTGTGGGAGCTGGCTTGCCAGCGATGGTCGTTAACGATAACGCGTGTGAACCGGATGAACGCGGCGCACTGGAGGCCATCGCCAGCAAGCTGGCTCCTACAGTTTCGGCGTGGGCGCGGTCTTTTGTGGGAGCTGGCTTGCCAGCGATGGTCGTTAACGATAACGCGTGTGAACTGGATGAACGCGGCGCACTGGAGTCCATCGCCAGCAAGCTGGCACCTACAGTTTCGGCGTGGGCGCGGTCTTTTGTGGGAGCTGGCTTGCCAGCGATGGTCGTTAACGATAACGCGTGTGAACTGAATAAACGCAGCGCACTGGAGTCCATCGCCAGCAAGCTGGCTCCTACAGTTTCGGCGTGGGCGCGGTCTTTTGTGGGAGCTGGCTTGCCAGCGATGGTCGTTAACGATAACGCGTGTGAACCGGATGAACGCGGCGCACTGGAGTCCATCGCCAGCAAGCTGGCTCCTACAGTTTCGGCGTGGGCGCGGTCTTTTGTGGGAGCTGGCTTGCCAGCGATGGTCGTTAACGATAACGCGTGTGAACTGGATAAACGCGGCGCACTGGAGTGCATCGCCAGCAAGCTGGCTCCTACAGTTCCCGCGATTGCGTGAAAAAAAAACTTTTTTACCTCGATTTTTTCTGCCGGAGTTTTCTCGCAATGTTTGCCCGCTGGTTGCCCGTCGCCATCAACACCCGCCCCACCGAATGGAGCCGCGCCGCCATCGGCATGGCCTTGGGCACGCTGCTCAGCGTCTGGCTCTGTAGCCAGGTGTTTGGCATCGAGGTGGCCCAGCACCTGATCGGCCCGCTGGGGGCCTCGGCGGTGCTGTTGTTTGCCGTGTCTTCGGGAGCGCTCGCACAGCCCTGGTCGATTCTGGGTGGCTACTTGTGTGCTGCAGTGATTGCGCTGCTGGTGGCCCATGTGTTGGGTCGAACCCTGGGGAGCGCCTGTCTGGCGGCGGGCATGGCGGTGTTGCTGATGTGTTGGTTGCGCTGCCTGCATCCACCGGCCGGGGCGTTGGCCCTGACCCTGGTGCTGGCCGACCCGGTGACCATTGCCATGGACTGGAAAGCCATTGAGCCGGTCATGCTCAGCGCAGCGACGATGCTGTTCTGCGCCCTCGCCTACAACAACCTGACCCGCGTTCGTTACCCCAAGGGCAGCAGCGAACCGACCGTCATGATCCCGGCCGATCACCCGCCCGTCGACAGTCAGGCCATCACCGTCGAAGACCTGAAACTGGCGCTGGCGGACATGGAAGCCTTCTATGACGTCACGCCCGAGGACCTCGAACAGCTGATCCAGGCCAGCCAATTGCACGCCAAGCGCCGCAGCGTCGCCGAGGTGTTCGCCCCGCGTCCGTAAGCCCCTGTTCTGGAGGATCTTTTGCCGTGGCCGGGCGGTTCTGGCATCCTGCGCCTCCATTTTCCGACCCGGCCCGCCTTCTGGCACGCAAACCACCATGACCGCCTCCGAAAAAGCCCCCGCGCCACGTAACAATGACCTGATCTACGGCCTCGATGACCGCCCGCACCTGACCGCCACCGTCTTCGCCGCCCTGCAACACGTGCTGGCGAGTTTCGTCGGCATCATCACCCCGACGCTGATCATGGGCAGCGCCCTGGGCCTGCAAAGCGAAA
Source organism: Pseudomonas sp. AP3_22 TE3818 (assembly GCF_053628995.1). Taxonomy (NCBI): domain Bacteria; kingdom Pseudomonadati; phylum Pseudomonadota; class Gammaproteobacteria; order Pseudomonadales; family Pseudomonadaceae; genus Pseudomonas; species Pseudomonas sp. AP3_22 TE3818. The sequence goes on from NZ_JBRJHL010000001.1 coordinate 3,661,131, forward strand.
TTCCCTATCTGATCAGCATGGCGCTGTTCGTCTCGGGCCTGGGCACCTTCGTCCAGGCGCGGCGCTTTGGCCCGGTGGGTTCGGGCCTGTTGTGCCTGCAAGGCACCAGTTTCTCGTTCATCAGTGTGATTCTCAGCGCCGGCTTCATGGTCAAGGCCCGGGGCGGCGGGACCGACGAGATTCTCTCGACCATCTTCGGCGTGTGTTTTTTTGCCGCATTCATTGAAGTGGTGTTGAGCCAGTTCATCGGCAACCTGCGCATGCTGATCACCCCGGTGGTGACCGGGACGATCATCACGCTGATGGGTTTGTCGCTGATCAAGGTGGCCATGACCGACATCGCCGGCGGCTTCGGCGCCCAGGACCTGGGGGCTGCCAGTCACCTGGCCCTGGCGGCGCTGGTGCTGGGAACCATCGTGGTGTTGAACCGGGTAGACGTGCCGTTTCTGCGCCTGGGGGCGATTGTCATCGGCCTGACTCTCGGTTACGGGGTGGCCTGGCTCACGGGCCAGGTGGATTTCAACGGCCTGCCGCAAGTCCCGCTGATGAGCGTACCAGTGCCTTTCAAGTACGGTTTTTCCTTCGATTGGGTGGCGTTCATTCCGGTGGCGGTGATCTTCCTCGTTTCGCCATTGGAGGCGGCCGGTGACCTCACGGCCAACTCGATGATTTCCCGGCAACCGGTCAAAGGCCCGGTATACATTCGCCGGATCAAGTCCGGCCTGCTCGCCGATGGCCTCAACTCGGCCATGGCGGCGGTGTTCAACAGCATGCCAATGGTGACCTTCGCCCAGAACAACGGGGTGATCCAGCTCACGGGCGTGGCCAGTCGTTACGTGGCGTTTTTCATTGCCGGTTTGCTGGTGGTGCTGGGCCTGTTCCCGATGATCGGCGCGGTACTGCAACTGATGCCCAAACCGGTACTGGGCGGCGCGGAGCTGGTGATGTTCGGCACCGTCGCCGTGGCCGGGATCAAGATTCTCGCCGAGGCCGGCCTGCATCGGCGCAACATGCTGATCGTGGCGATTTCCATCGGCATGGGCCTGGGGGTGGCCGCCGTGCCGGAAGTCTTGCGTGAACTGCCCAAGGCCCTGCACAACATTTTCGAATCGCCCATCACCGTCGGCGCGCTGTGCGCTATCGTTCTTAATATCTTCCTGCCTGAGGAGTTCATCGAGCTGGAAGAGGACGAATTCGATCCGGAGGCCTCCGTGCTTCAGGTGATGCAGAACCCCGATGTGACCACCAGGGATGAACCCGCAAAGGCTGCGGTGGTCGCACCGTAAAACCGCCGGACGGGCTCAGGGGCTGAGCCGCTGGCGGTACAGCCCTTTTCAGATGAGAGCACGTCCATGCGCAGCGTTCACGCGGTCCTGATTTCCCTCCTGCTCTGCCTGGGCGCCTGTTCCTCGCTACCCAATCGAGACCCGCTGAAAATCAACGTCGTGGGGATCGAGCCCCTGCAGGGCGAGGGCATGGAAGTACGCTTTGCCGTGACAATCCGCGTGCAGAACCCCAATGACTACAACCTCACCTACAGCGGCGTCGCCCTGGACCTGGACATCAACGGCCAGCCATTCGCCTCGGGCGTCAGCGATCAGAGGGGCGAGATCGGGCGTTTTTCCGACACCGTCGTGAGCGTGCCGGTCAGCGTTTCGGCATTTTCGTTCATCCGCCAGACCTACGGCATCAGCCAGATGAAAACCCTCAACAACATGCCCTATATCCTGCGCGGCAAGCTCTCGGGCGGGCTGTTCAACACGATGCGTTTCGTCGACAGCGGCACACTCAATCTACCGGGGTCGACCACTGGCAGCCGCTAGTGAGAGAGGGTCAGGCAGGCGCTGAATCTACTCGACGTCATTGAGAATCAGGCTGCGGTAATGCCCCGGATTTGACCCCGACCACTTGCGAAAGGCCTTGTAGAACGAACTGACGTCAGCGAACCCCAGCCGCGTGGCGATTTCGCTGAAGCTGATCGCCGGCTCGGCCAGCCAGACGATCGCCAGTTCCTTGCGCACGCTGTCCTTGAGACCTTGATAGGTTTGCCCTTCCTCGGCCAGCCGGCGGCGCAAGGTCGATGCCGACATGCACAGGCGTTGCGCCAGGGCCTCGGTTTCCGGCCAGTGCTCGGCCGGCAGGTGACGCAGATCGTGTTTGATCCGGCTGGCCAGGCTCTGCGGATCACGGTATTTCACCAGAATGTTCGCCGGCGCGAGGGCCAGGAATCGCTTGAGCTCTTCGGGGCTGCGCTTGATCGGCAGATCCAGGCAATCGGCGGAGAAAATCATCCGCGTACGCGGCCGGTCGAAACGCAGGTTCTCGGAAAACATCACCTGATAGTCATCGCAGAAATCCGGTTTCGAACAGCGCAGTTCAATGGCCAGAATCGGAATCCGTCGCCCTGCCAGCCAGCAGGCAACCCCGTGGACGATCATCCAGTAGGTGAAATAGGTGAAGGCCCGGCGTGGCTCTTTGTCGTCTTCGAGCAGAACGATTTCCGCCAGGCTTTGCTGACGCACCAACTGCGCCGGCAGGTGTTCGAGGATCAGCGACAGAAACGCCAGGCCGCCAGCCAGTCCCGCCGCTACGTTGGGTTGGAGCATCGCGCTGCGACACAGGAATGCGAAGCTGCCGGATTTGAGTTTGCGTGGGTCCATGCCAAAAAACTCGTCATCCCCGCGCCGTGCCAGCAGCCGCCACAGGCGCGCATAAGCGGTGGCTGGAACCCGGGCGTCGGCGTTACCCAACAGCTGCGGGTCGATGCCGACCTTGATCAACACCTCGTCCTTGTCGATGCCTGGCGCGCAGCTTTGCAACAGTGCTTCACGCACCAGTTGGATGGAGATGGTGTCTTTTTCCGACATGGATTGCGGCAAGCCCTGATCTTGTTCGAGTGGGGGGCATATTAGCTGAAACCGCTACCTCAACGCAGATCCCTTGTGGGAGCGGGCTTGCTCGCGAAAGCAGTGTGCCTGTCGTTGATGTACTGAAAGTGAAAACGCCTTCGCGGGCAAGCCCGCTCCCACAGGTTATTCAGCGAACACAGAGTTTGTGTACGACAAAGATCCTTGTGGGAGCGGGCTTGCCCGCGAAGGCGTCAGTCGCCGCAGGCTGCGATCTTTTGATTTTAATCTTTAGAGAATCCGGTACAGCAACCGCTCGATCCGCACACGGCTCACGCGCTTGAGGAACTTGGCCACGCCCATCGGGTATTCGGCCAGGGTTTCCAGGTTCTGGAAGTGCTCGATTCGCCGGGTGTGCTGGAAAATCTCCTCCAGTTCCTGACGGCGCGGCTCCAGCCATTCGCCGTGCGGATCATCGATCAACAAGGCGTTTTCCAGATCGAGCCGGAACGCCCGCGGGTTGAGGTTGTTGCCGGTCAGCAAGGTATAGCGCCGATCGATCCACATGCCCTTGAGGTGATAGGTGTTGTCACCGTCAAGCCACAGGTGCAGGTTCAACTGACCGCTGTCGATGTTGCGCTGATGACGCTTGGCAAACCGGCGCAAGCTGATTTCGTACAGGTACGGCAGCGCCGATATGACCCGGAACGGTTCGCTCGGCGGAATGTAGAAGTCATTGGCCGTCTTGTCGCCGACCACAATGTCGATCTTCACCCCACGGGCCAGCGCGCGGTTGATCTCGCGGATGATCGCCAGCGGCAGGTTGAAGTACGGCGTGCAAATGGTCAGCTGCTGCTGGGCGCTGGCGATCAGCTCGCAGATCACCCGGTTCAGCGGATTGTTCTTGCCGACGCCGAGCAGCGGGCTGACGGACAGACCGGTCCGGTCGGTGGTGCCTCGCGTGGTGTCGTACGCCGCGTGCTTGAGCCGGCTGCGCAGGTCGCCGATGTCATTGCGCAGGCTGCGGGTGGTCGGCAGGTTCGGCAGGTCGAGGCGGTGCACCGCTTTGGAGGCCACCAGGCCATGCTGCACCAGGTGCTGCATCGAATCGGCCAGTTCGCGATTGTGCAGCACGTGATAACGGTCGTAGCGGTACTTGTCGAACTTGTGCAGGTAGACGTTGTTCAGGCTCGCGCCGCTGTAGATCACGCAGTCATCGATCACGAAACCTTTGAGGTGCAGCACACCGAACAGTTCGCGGGTTTGTACCGGGACGCCATAGATCGGCACAACGCTTTCGTGGGTGCGGGTCATCTCCTGGTACCAGGCCGAGTTGCCCGGTTGCTTGCCGGCACCGATCAGGCCGCGCTGTGCGCGCAGCCAGTCGACGACCACCACCACGTCCAGTTCCGGACGCGCCAGTTTGGCCGCGTGCAAGGCATCGAGAATTTCCTGGCCGGCTTCATCCTGTTGCAGGTACAGCGCAACGATGTAAATGCGCCGGGTCGCGCTGGCGATTTGCTCAAGCAGGCAGCGACGGAACTCGGCAGCGCCGGAGAGGATGCCGACGGCATCGGCCGTCAGCGGAAAACTGCGCAGCTTGGGCAGCAGGGAACGTTTGAAAAGCGACGGCATAGGGCTCGCAATGGGTCGAATCCGAAGAGCCTGAGAGCTTACACCATCGCTGGGTTCGGGTCTTGTTGCTGTCTGTCCTGACGTCATCGCCGGCAAGCCGGCTCCTACAAGGGGAACGCGGTCAATCTGTAGGAGCTGGCTTGCCAGCGATGACAATCTTCAGGTCACGCAAAAATAACAATTGACCAAGGAGAACGATCGTTCTACTGTTAGTCACATGAACGAAATCAATAGCAACGACACACGCGACATCATTCTGGATGTCACCGAAAAGTTGATCTACAAAAGTGGCATTGCCGCCACTGGCATGGATCTGCTGGTGAAAACCGCCGGTGTTTCCAGAAAAAGCATCTACCGCTACTTCGCCAACAAGGACGAACTGGTCGTGGCCGCCCTGCAACGCCGCGATCAGCGCTGGATGCACTGGTTCCGCAGCGAAGTCGACCAGGCACAAACCCCGGCCGGACGGCTGCTCAACCTGTTTACCGTACTCAAGTCGTGGTTCGACAGCGAAGGCTTCCGCGGCTGCGCCTTCATCAACACCAGCGGCGAAACCGGCGACCCGCAAGACCCGGTGCGACTGGTCGCCAAAGCACATAAACAGAAGCTGCTCGACTACGTGTGCGAGCTGTGTACCGAACATGGCGCCGAGGATCCGCAGAGGCTGGCCAGACAGCTGCTGATCCTGATCGATGGTGCCATTACCGTGGCGCTTGTAACGGGTGATCACAGTGCCGCCGATAATGCGCAATGCATGGCGCGCAAGTTATTGGACCTGTAGCAACCTGATCAAGCTCGACAATTGTTTTAACTTTAACTTGATACGGAGACTTGAAATGTCTAATGCCGAAGTTCGTCCGCCATTGCCCCCTTTCACCCGTGAATCGGCCATTGAAAAAGTTCGCCTGGCTGAGGATGGCTGGAACTCCCGCGATCCGCAGCGCGTGTCCCCGGCCTACACCCTGGACACCGAGTGGCGAAACCGCGCCGAGTTCGCCCATAACCGCGAAGAAGCCAAGGGCTTCCTGACCCGCAAATGGGCCAAGGAGCTGGATTATCGACTGATCAAGGAACTCTGGGCCTTTACCGACAACCGCATCGCCGTGCGTTATGCCTATGAATGGCACGACGACTCGGGCAACTGGTTCCGCTCCTATGGCAACGAAAACTGGGAGTTCAACGAGGACGGCCTGATGGCCCGTCGCTTCGCTTGCATCAACGACATGCCGATCAAGGAAAGCGAGCGCAAATTCCACTGGCCGCTGGGGCGTCGTCCTGACGATCATCCGAGCCTGTCGGATCTGGGCCTGTAAACACGTCCTTTTTTGTAGGAGCTGGCTTGCCAGCGAAGGCGTCGTCAGATCCAACACCAATGTTGGCTGACACACCGCTTTCGCTGGCAAGCCAGCTCCCACATTGGTTTTGTGTTGTGCAGGTGGTTAAGATGCTGCCCTTCCCTGCAGCCCTTTCTGCACCCGCCGAATAAGCCGATCCCATGCCTTTCGAACTCAGCGTTGACCTCTCCACCCTGGCCATCCTGGCCCTTGTCGCTTTTGTTGCCGGCTTCATCGACGCCATCGCCGGTGGCGGTGGTCTGTTGACCACCCCGGCCCTGTTGACCGCCGGCCTGCCGCCGCACCTGGTGCTGGGCACCAACAAGCTCAGTTCGACCTTCGGCTCGGCGATTGCCAGCTTCACCTTCTACCGACGCAAGCTGTTCCACCCCGCGCAATGGGTGCACGCCATCGTCGGTACCCTGGTCGGCGCGCTGACCGGTGCCGTGGTCGCGCACTACCTGCCGGCGGAATGGCTGAACAAAATGCTGCCGGTAATCGTCTTCGCCTGCGGTGTCTATCTATTGTTTGGCGGTACGCCGAAAGCGCCAACGGACAGCGATGCACCGATCAAGAAAAAGTGGCAGTCGACCCAGGGCTTCAGCCTCGGTTTTTATGACGGCGTGGCCGGTCCCGGCACGGGCGCGTTCTGGACCGTGAGCAGCCTGTTGCTCTACCCCATCGACCTGGTGAAGGCCAGCGGCGTGGCGCGCAGCATGAACTTCGTCAGTAACGCGGCGGCGCTGTCGATCTTCATCTTTTCCGGTCAGGTGGACTGGATCATCGGCCTGTGCATGGGCTCGTCATTGATGGTCGGCGCCTTCTTCGGCGCCCGCACCGCCATCAGCGGCGGCGCGAAATTCATTCGTCCGGTGTTCATCACCGTGGTGTTGGGCCTGACCGTGCGTCTAGCCTGGCAGCACTGGTTCAGCGTGGCCTAAACGCCGCGCCACGTAGACGTCGATCAGGTAACGGGCAATCGAGCGCGACGCCGGCAACGGCGGCAGCGCGTGCACGTTGAACCACTGGGCGTCCTCGATCTCGTCCTCCTGGCAGACGATCTCGCCACTGGCGTATTCGGCATGAAAGCCGAGCATCATCGAGTGCGGGAACGGCCAGCACTGGCTGCCCATGTACTGGATGTTCCTGACCTCGATGTTCACCTCTTCGCGAACCTCGCGAATCAGGCAGTCCTCGGCCGATTCGCCCGGCTCGGCAAACCCGGCCAGGGTGCTGTAGACCCCCGGCACAAAACGTGGCGAGCGCCCCAGCAGAATCTCGTCGCCACGGGTCACCAGTACGATCATGCTCGGTGAAATCCGCGGGTAATAGCGCAAGTCACACGGCTCGCAGTACATCGCCCGCTCACGCACCACCTGATGGGTCGCCTGGCCGCAATTGCCGCAAAAGCGGTGTTCGCGAGCCCAGGTGCCGATCTGTGCGGCGTAACCGAGCACCTTGTAGACCGTGTGATCGCCTTCGAGCATGAACGCCCGCAAGCCTTTCCAGTTGCAGCCCGGCACTTCGCTTTGGCTGCGCAGCTCCAGCAGATAGACCGGCTCGCCATCGAGATGACCGATGCCATGCTCGGCGAGAATCGGCAAGTCCTGACGCTTCAACCATTCCCGTGGAAACAGTGCGCCATTGTCATCGAACAGAAAGCCTTCGGGGCTGCGCGCGACGGCCCAGCCGCCGGGTTGGTGGGTATCCAGTACTGCAGTGGTCCAGCGAGGAATCATGGTTAATCAATCCAGAAATTCGGGTTTCTGTTTGCTCATATGGGCGGCCATGGCCACGCGCAGATCGGTGGATTGCAGCATGGCGGCGTTCCAGGTGGCGATGTATTCGAGGCCGTCATCGATGCGATGGTCACGCATGTAGCTGATCATCTCCTTGGTGCCGGTGACGGCGATCGGCGATTTGCTGGCGATTTCGCGGGCAATCCCCATGACGCCGTCGAGCAGGCTGGCGTTGTCTCTGTAGACGCGATTGACCAGGCCCATGCTCCGCGCTTCGTCGGCGCCAAAGGTGCGACCAGTGTAAGCCAGTTCGCGCAGCATGCCGTCACCGATGATCCGCGGCAAGCGTTGCAGCGTGCCCACGTCCGCGGCCATGCCGATGTCGATTTCCTTGATCGAGAACTGTGCGTCCTCGGCGGCATAACGCATGTCGCACGCGGCAATCAGGTCGATGGCGCCACCCAGGCAGTAGCCCTGAATCGCTGCAAGCACCGGTTTGCGGCAGTTGTCGACGGCATTGAACGACGCTTGCAGGGAAAGAATCTTGCGCCGCAACAGGCGGGCATTGCGGCCGACGTCCTTGCCCAGTTCATTGGCCACACCGGCCAGCATCATCAGGTCGATACCCGAGGAGAAATGCTTGCCTGCACCGCTGAGGACCACCACGCGCACTTCATCGGTGTCGTCGATCCACTGGAAGATCTCGACGATCTCGCTCCAGAAAGCAGCGTTCATCGAGTTGATCTTCTCCGGTCGGTTGATCTGCACATGGGCGATTTTTTCGACCAGTTCGACGTTGAACGCGCTGTACTGAGACATTCCATTGATCCTTTTGCGGGCAAAAAACGAGGCCCGAACTATAACAAGGCATCGCGACCGGCAGTAAGGCAGTGGTTCAGCCAAATCCGGGACTTAGCGCGAGCACCACATTGGTGCGCAACCGCTCGATCACGTCGCACATTCATGTGACCGCCCGGTGACTTTTTGAAGCCAAAACGCAAAAAAACATGCACTTCGTCGGGGCGTTTGCACCTCGATCAGGCACGTCCGTACCGTTACAAACCAATTGTCGAACAATTTTGCCATCTGCCCTTTACCGCTCTAAGTTCTGGCCTAGACTCATTTTCTCAAAGCGAAACCGATTGGTCATAAAGTGGAAAAACAGTCGAAACTTTTTCCATTCCCGATCGGTCCTCTGACAAGAAGGTGCGTTGCGACTGGTGCAATCTTTGCAACGGCTCATTCACCCCTTTTGCTTCGACGCATCGGGCAGCGCTTGCTCACTGATGCGCAGCGCTTTCGCGCCCGGCCACGGGAATTGGCCATGAAACACCGTTTGCCAGACCTAAGAATTAGATCAACAGCACGGGAGATTCATATGATCAGTACGGCTTTGGAAATACAGGGAGAGCGTGCTCATCAGGTCGGCGAATCGAGCGCCGTAACTGCCGCGAACACCCAACCCGTCAGCGTGCCCGGCACCAGGACGTTGACCCCGGCAGCCCACCAGAATCCGAACCGTAAGAAAGTGTTGTTCGTGACCTCGGAAATTGCCGACCTGGTGAAAACCGGTGGTCTGGGCGACGTATCCGCTGCGCTGCCTCGGGCCATGGCCCACCTGCACGATGTGCGGGTGTTGATCCCGGGTTACCCGCAAGTGCTGCACAGCGAGAACCCCATTCATATCATCGGTGAGCTCGGCGGTCATGCCGCGTTGCCTCCGTGCAAGATCGGGCGCATGGACATGCCCGATGGTCTGGTCATCTACGTACTGATCTGCCCCGAACTCTATGAGCGCGAAGGTTCACCCTACGGCGCCAACAACGGCCGCGACTGGCCGGACAACCATATCCGTTTCGCCCGCCTGGGCCTGGCGGCGGCCGATATCGCCGCCAACCTCGCGCAAATCCACTGGTGCCCGGACCTGGTGCACGCCCACGACTGGCCCGCTGGCCTGGCCCCGGCCTACATGCACTGGCGTGGACAGCGCACACCAACCCTGTTCACCATTCACAACCTGGCTTATCAAGGCGTGACCAGCCTGGGCTCGTGCCCCGAACTGGGCATTCCCCATCACGCGCTGCAACAGGAAGGCATGGAGTTCTACGGCAAGATGTCGTTCCTCAAGGCCGGCATGGCCTACTCGAGCCACATCACCACCGTCAGCGCGACCTACGCCCAGGAAATCACCACCCCGGATTTCGGCTGCGGACTCGACGGTTTCCTCGCCGCCAAGACCCAGCAAGGCCTGCTCAGCGGGATTCCCAACGGCATCGATGAAAGCTGGGATGCGGCGACCGACCCGCACCTGTTCTGCCCGTTCAGCATCGGCGATTGGGATGGCAAGGCAGTGAACGCCGCCCATGTGCGCGAGCTGTTCGGCCTGCAAGACTCCGAAGGGCCGCTGTTCGCCGTGGTGTCGCGCCTGGTCTACCAGAAAGGCCTGGACCTGACCGAAGCGGTCTCCGAGTACATCGTCAAATCCGGTGGCCAGATCGCGATCATCGGCCGTGGCGAGCCGGAAGAAGAACAGTCGATGCGCGAACTGGCCCTGCGTTTCCCCGGGCAGATCGGCGTGCGCATCGGCTTTAATGAAACCGATGCCCGGCGCATGTTCGCCGGCAGCGACTTCTTGCTGATGCCTTCGCGTTACGAACCTTGCGGTCTGAGCCAGATGTACGCCCAGCGCTTCGGCTCCTTGCCGGTGGCGCGCAATACCGGTGGCCTGGCCGACACCATCGAAAACGGCGTGACCGGCTTCCTGTTCGATGAATCAACGGTACAGAGCTACCAGGAAGCCCTGAGCCGCGCGTTCAAGGTGTTCGCCTTCCCCGACCTGCTGCACGCCATGCGCTGCCGGGCCATGGCAGCGCCATTCAACTGGTGCAAGGCGGTCGAACCCTACGCCGAACTCTATGAACAGCTTGTGGCAAAAGCATTGGGGAAATCGAACAAACAGTAAGAGGCTTTCAAGATGCCGTTACGGACCCTTGAGACCTGGCCCCACGGCGCAATCATGCTGGACGCAGAGCACACGCAATTCGCGTTGTGGGCGCCAGATGCGTTTTACGTCAGTGTCGAACTGGAACATGGACAGTCCTTGCCGTTGCTGCCCCAGGCCGACGGCTGGTTCGTGAGCAACATCCGATGCGCGGCGGGCTCGCGTTACCGCTACAGCATCGACGGCGAACTGGAAGTGCCCGACCCGGCTTCCCGCGCTCAGGACGGCGATATCGACCGGCACAGTGTGGTGGTCGATCCGCTGGCCTATGCCTGGCAACACAGTGCCTGGTCGGGACGGCCGTGGAACGAAGCGGTGATTTACGAGTTGCACGTTGGTGCGCTCGGCGGCTTCAGTGCCGTCGAGCGGCATCTGGCGCGCCTGGTCGAGCTGGGCGTCACCGCGATCGAACTGATGCCCGTCGCGCAGTTTCCCGGTGAGCGCAATTGGGGGTATGACGGCGTCCTGCCCTACGCGCCCCAGGCTTCATACGGATCACCCGAGCAGCTCAAGCACTTGATCGACACCGCCCACGGTCATGGCCTGGCGGTGATTCTCGACGTGGTCTACAACCACTTCGGTCCGGAAGGCAATTACCTGCATCGTTATGCCAAGGGCTTTTTTCGCGAAGACAAACAGACGCCGTGGGGCGCGGCCATCGACTTCCGTCGCCGCGAAGTACGGGACTTCTTCATCGAAAACGCCTTGATGTGGCTGCTCGAATACCGTTTCGACGGTTTGCGCCTGGACGCGGTGCACGCCATCGAAGATCCGGATTTCCTCCAGGAACTGGCGCAACGGGTGCGCCAGCAGACGGGACCGGCACGACATGTGTGGCTGATGGTGGAGAACGAACACAACCAGGCCGGTCTGCTCGAACAGGGTTACGACGCGCAGTGGAACGATGACGGCCACAATGCCCTGCATGTGCTACTGACCGGCGAAACCGAGGCCTATTACGCCGACTACGCGCACAACCCCACCGAACAACTGGCGCGCTGCCTGAGCCAGGGTTTCGTGTTCCAGGGTCATATCAATCGCCATGGCGTGGCACGCGGTGAACCCAGCGGGCACTTGCCACCTGGCGCCTTCATCCTGTTCCTGCAGAACCATGACCAGATCGGCAACCGGGCCTTCGGCGAGCGCCTGCATCAACTCGCCCACCCGCAAGCGCTGCGGGCCGCCACGGTGTTGCTGCTGTTGTCGCCGATGATTCCGCTGCTGTTCATGGGCGACGAGTTCGCCGTCGAGCAACCCTTCCTGTTTTTCACCAGCCATCACGGTGAATTGGCAAAATTGGTACGGGACGGCCGGCGCAACGAGTTCGCGGCGTTCAGCGTGTTTGCCGACCCACTCCTGCGCGAACACATTCCTGACCCGAATGATCCGCAGACGTTTGCAGCATCCCGCCCTGTCCTGCCTTCGACCGGCCATACAGAGATGCACGACCTGTATTGCCGGCTGTTGCAGATCCGTCACCGGCTCCTCATCCCCCGCTTGCCGGGTACGCAGGCTATGGGGGCTCACGTGTTGGGCGAAGGCGCGGTCAGTGCCGCCTGGCGCCTGGTCGATGGCAGCGAGCTGCGCATTGACCTGAACCTCAGCGACAAGCCCGTAGTCCACACCTCACAGACTGGGGCCTCGCGGTTGTTCGAATACCCGCCACAGAGCGCCGATCTGCTGGACCGGGGCACCCTTGCCCCGTATTGCGCGCTCGTCAGCCTCGCCGCCGCAGCCCCTATGCCACTTCGTATGGAGAGCGTCCATGAGTGATGCGCAACTGGAAATTCTGGCCAGCCGTGCCGGCCTCGCGGTCGACTGGATCGACGCCAACGGCCGCCCGCAAAAAGTCGCACCCTCCGTGTTGCGCAATGTGCTGATCGGCCTTGGCCACCCGGCGGGCAGTGCCCAGGAAATCGACGCCAGCCTGCTGGAATTGCAGGCGGCGCAACAGACCCATCATTTGCCGCCATTGATGACCGCCGATGTCGGGACAGGCCTGGATCTGGCGCGTTTTTTTGCACCTCAAACCCCTTGCGAAATCCACCTCGAAGACGGTTCGCGGCTCAACCTGAAACTGGACGCCAACGCAAAGCTGCCGGGGCTGGTACCGGTCGGCTATCAGCAGGTCAGCATCGACGGACAAACCTTCACCCTGGCGGTGGCCCCATCCCGTTGTTACAGCGTCGCCGATGCCGTGGATAACCCGATCCCCCGTGCCTGGGGCCTGAGCGTGCAATTGTACGCCTTGCGCCGCCCCGGCGATGGCGGGTTTGGTGACACCCAGGCGCTGGAGGACCTTGCCCGGGTGGCCGGTGAACGTGGCGCCGAGGCGCTGGCGATCAGCCCCTTGCATGCGATGTTTTCCAATGACACCCAACGCTACAGCCCGTATTCGCCGTCCAGCCGTTTGTTTCTCAACAGCCTTTACTGCGCCCCCGGCACCATTCTCGGCGAGCGCGCCCTGCGCACCGCCATCGATGCCACCGGGCTCGCCGTTGAACTCAAGGCGCTGGAAGAGCGTGCGCTGATTGACTGGCCGGCCGCCGCCGAAGCCAAGCATCGGCTGTTGCAGTCGCTGTACGAAGGTTTCGTCCAGGGTGAACACCCCTTGCACGAAGACTTCAGCAGTTTTCGTCACGCTGGCGGCGAAGCGCTGGAAAACCACTGTCGCTTCGAAGCCATCCAGGAGGCACGTGCCGCCCGCGGTGAAGGCCTCGACTGGCGACAGTGGCCCGAACCCTGGCGCAACCCGCGCAGCGCCGAACTGGCGGCTTTTGCCGAAGAGAATGCCGGGCGCATCGGCTTCTTCGCCTTCTGCCAGTGGCTGATCACCCGTTGCCTGGAACGCGCGCAAACCGCCGCCCGCGCCAGCGGCATGAGCATCGGCCTGATCGCCGACCTGGCCGTCGGTGCCGATGGCGGCGGCAGCCAGGCGTGGAGCCGTCAGGACGAACTGCTCACGTCCCTCACCGTCGGCGCGCCACCGGACATACTCAACCGCACGGGCCAAGGCTGGGGGATTTCCGCATTCTCCCCTGAAGGCCTGGTGCGCAATGGTTTCCGAGCGTTCATCGAAATGCTGCGGGCCAATTTCGCCCACTGCGGTGGCTTGCGTATCGATCACGTCATGGGGCTGCAGCGGCTGTGGGTGATCCCCAACGGCTCGCCGCCGGCCGACGGCGCCTACCTGTATTACCCGGTGGACGACCTGTTGCGCTTGTTGACCCTGGAATCCCATCGGCACCAGGCCATCGTCCTCGGCGAAGACCTCGGCACCGTGCCGGACGGCCTGCGGGAAAAACTCATCGCCCGTTCGATGCTCGGCATGCGGGTACTGCTGTTCGAGCAGGACAACACGCACTTCAAGCCGATCCTCGACTGGCCGGATAACGCCCTGGCCACCACCAGCACCCATGACCTGCCGACCCTCAACGGCTGGTGGCATGGTCGCGATATCGACTGGAACGCCCGGCTCGGCATGGTCGACGCCAGCGGTGAGATCGAATGGCGCCAGCATCGCGAGCGCGAGCGCGAGGGCCTGCGCCGGGCGTTGAGCCAGGACCCGCAGAACTTCCGCGAAGAATCCCACGAAACCGACCAGGTGCTCGACGCCAGCGTGCGATTTCTCGGTCATACCCGGGCACCCTTGGTGCTGTTGCCGCTGGAAGATGCCCTTGGCGTGGAACAACAGGCCAACCTGCCCGGCACCATCGACACCCACCCGAACTGGTCGCGCCGCCTGCCCGGTTACAGCGAAGCCCTGCTCGACGGACCGGATGCCGCGCGGCGTCTGGAACTGCTCGCCTGTGCGCGACTGCAGGCGGCCGAGCGTGACCGATGACTCCACAACCGACCCGCCCGCTGCGCGCGACGCTGCGCCTGCAATTTCATAAAGGCTTCACGCTGGAAGATGCAGTGCCGCTGGTGCCGTATTTCGCACGCCTGGGCATCAGCCATGTCTACGCCTCCCCGCTGTTGCGTGCCCGAGCCGGATCGATGCATGGCTATGACGTGGTGGACCCGACCCGGGTCAACCCGGAACTGGGCGGCGAAGTGGCGCTGCGCAACCTGGTCAACGCCTTGCACGGGCAGGACATGGGGTTGATCCTCGACATTGTGTCCAACCACATGGCGGTCGGCGGTGCTGACAATCCCTGGTGGCTGGATCTGTTGGAGTGGGGACGCCTGAGTCCCTACGGCGAGTTTTTCGACATCCAGTGGCACTCTCCCGATCCGTTGATGGAAGGCCAGTTGCTCCTGCCGTTCCTGGGCAGCGATTACGGCGTGGCGTTGCAGGACGGCACCCTGCCCTTGCACTTCGATGCCTGGCACGGCAGCTTCCATGTCGAGCATTACGAACACCGCTTCCCCATTTGCCCCTGGGATTACGGCGAACTGCTCAAGACCGATGCAGCGCTCGATACGGAGCAGGCCAAACAACTGAAAAACCTGGCCGATCGCTTCAGCACCCTGAGCTATCAGTCCGACGCCCACAGCCTGGCCATACCGTTGAAAGCGGAACTGCGCGATCTGGTCAGCGATCCGCTTATTGCTCAAGCCATTGACCGGCACCTGAAGCACTACGACTCAGTGACCCACGAAGGCTTTCAGCGCCTGCACAACCTGCTGGAGCGCCAGAGCTATCGCCTCGCCAGCTGGCGCACGGCCGCCGATGACATCAACTGGCGACGCTTCTTTGATATCAATGAACTCGGCGGACTGCGCGTCGAGCGTCCCGCGGTGTTCGAAGCCACCCACGCGAAGATCTTCCAACTGGTGGCCGAGGGGCTGATCGACGGGTTGCGCATCGACCACATCGACGGCCTCGCCGACCCGCGGGGCTACTGCCGAAAGCTGCGGCGCCGGGTCGACAGTCTGTGCGCGGGCCGCCATCTGCCCATCTATGTCGAAAAAATCCTCGGCGAAGGCGAGACCCTGCATCGCGACTGGTCGGTGGACGGCACCACCGGTTATGAATTCATGAACCAACTGTCACTGCTGCAACACGACCCACGGGGCGCGCAGACACTGGCCGAACTCTGGCAGCGCCACAGTGAGCGGCCCGCTGACTTCTCCCTGGAAGCACAACTGGCCCGCCAGCAAATCCTCAACGGCTCCCTGGCCGGCGATTTCGAAAGCGTCGCCCAGGCCTTGCTGCAAGTGGCCCGGGACAATCTCATGAGCCGCGACCTGACCCTCGGTGCGATTCGCCGGGCCTTGCAGGCGCTGATCGTGCATTTCCCGGTGTACCGCACCTACATCAGCCCCCTCGGCCGGACAGGCCAGGGCGAGGCGTTTTTCCAGCAGGCCATGGACGGCGCCCGCCAGACACTGGGCGAGGCAGACTGGCCGGTGCTCGACTGCCTGGCCGGCTGGCTCGGTGGCGAGCCCTGGCGGCAACGCCCGGCCGGTCGCCAGCGCAAACGCCTCAAGCACGCCTGCGTACGTTTCCAGCAACTGACCTCGCCAGCCGCGGCGAAAGCGGTGGAAGACACCGCGTTCTATCGTTCGGCCGTCCTGCTTTCGCGCAATGACGTGGGGTTCAGCACCGGGCAGTTCAGTGCGCCGGTGGCCGACTTTCATCGGGCCTGCATCGAGCGCCTTGAAACCTTCCCGGACAATCTCCTGGCCAGCGCCACCCACGACCACAAGCGTGGCGAAGACTCACGCGCGCGGCTGGCGGTACTGAGCGAGCGCAGCGGCTGGTACAGCGAGCAGGTCGGCCTGTGGCGCGCCCTTGCCCGGCCATTGCGCCAGGACGATCAAGTGCCGTCGGCGGGCGATGAGCTGATTCTGTACCAGGCGATCCTCGGCAGTTGGCCGCTGGAGTTGGGTATCGATAATCCGCCGGCGCTCGAGGACTACGCCAAACGCCTCTGGCAATGGCAGCGCAAGGCCCTGCGCGAAGCCAAGCTGCAAAGCAGCTGGAACACGCCCAATGACGCTTACGAGCAAGCGACCGAGGACTTTATCCAGCGCCTGTTGCTCAGCCCCGAAGGTGAGCTGCTGCGTGCGGCCCTCGCCAAGGCGGCCCGATCAATTGCCGCCCCCGGCGCTCTTAACGGTTTGGCGCAAACCTTGCTGCGCATGACCGTGCCCGGCGTGCCGGATTTGTATCAGGGCAACGATTTCTGGGACTTCAGCCTGGTCGACCCGGACAACCGTCGCCCCGTCGATTTCGCCGGCCGCCAGCAGGCACTGCAGCACGCGGTGGACCTGCCGGACCTGCTGTCGAACTGGCAGGACGGGCGCATCAAGCAAGCCCTGATTGCGCGCACCCTGGGTCTGCGTGCCGAACATGCCGAGCTGTTTCGGCGTGGCACTTACCAGGCCCTGGAAGTGCTGGGCAGCGAGGCCCATCGAGTGCTGGGTTTTGTCCGCGAACGGGAGGGAGAACGCGCCATTGTGATTGTGCCGATACGCTGTGCCGAACTGCTGGAAAACAGTGCCGTACCCCTGGTCCACGCGCCGCTGTGGGGCGATACCCGGGTCAAACTGCCGTTCACCGTTGCCGACGAACATCTGAAGGGACTTTTTACCGGCCTCACAGTCACAAAACACAGAGAGCTGCTGATCAGCGCCGCGCTGGGGGATTTCCCGGTCAATCTCATTATTCAAACTCACCACACTTGAGTTCAGTTCAGGAGCATTGCAATGAGTACCGACGATAAACGCATCCGCGAATTCGCCTATCAGATCTGGGAGTCCGAAGGAAAACCCGAAGGTCAGGAAGCCCGCCACTGGGAGATGGCGTGCAAACTGGCGGAAGCCGAAGCCCTGGCCCCGAAAAAGCCTGCGAAGTCCGCCGCCAGCAAGGCAGCGCCGAAGAAAACCGGCGACGCCAAAATCGCCCCGGACAAGACACTCAATGGCAAGACCGCCGCGCCGAAAGCCAAAGCCAAACCGGCGGCGGCTTCAAAAGTGATCCCGCCGGGAGAAAAGGCCGTCGAGAAAAAGCCTCGAGCACCACGAAAACCGCCCGCGGTTTGAATATGTCTGAGGCCCCTTCGCGGGCAAGTCGAATCGTCGCACCGCCGCTCCCACAGGGACCTGTGCGTTGCCACAGATTGCAGCCACACCACCAAACACTGTGGGAGCGGGCTTGCCCGCGAAGAGGCCATCACATCCAGCATTGATGTTGCCTGACACACCGCCTTCGCGAGCAAGCTCGCTCCTACAGGTAACTCCCGTTTGCAGGAGCACTAATGACCAGCCCAAAGAAAGCCCCCGCGCCAGCCCCCCGCGCTGAAACCACGCGAATCCGTGAAGGCCTGCCCTTCCCGCTGGGTGCCACCTGGGACGGACTGGGAGTCAACTTCGCCCTGTTTTCCGCCCACGCCACCCGAGTTGAACTGTGCCTGTTCGACGACAGCGGCGAGGTGGAGCTCGAACGCATCGAACTGCCCGAATACACCGACGAGATCTTCCACGGCTACCTGCCCGACGCTCATCCCGGGTTGATTTACGGCTATCGCGTCTACGGTCCGTACGACCCGGCCAACGGTCATCGCTTCAACCCCAACAAACTGCTGATCGACCCCTACGCCAAACAACTGGTCGGCAAGTTGAAATGGTCCGAAGCGCTGTTCGGCTACACCATCGGCCACCCCGACGCCGACCTCAGCTTCGATGAACGTGACAGCGCGCCCTTCGTGCCCAAGTGCAAGGTCATCGACCCGGCGCACACCTGGGGCCACGACCACCGCGTCAGCGTACCGTGGGACAAGACGATCATTTATGAAACCCATGTGCGCGGCTTCAGCATGCGTCACCCTTCGGTCCCGGAAAACCTGCGCGGAACCTTTGCCGGGCTGATGGTCGATGACGTGCTGGAGCACATCCGCAAGCTCGGCGTGTCGACCGTGGAGTTGCTGCCGATCCACGCATTCGTCAACGACCAGCATTTGCTGCACAAGGGCATGACCAATTACTGGGGCTACAACAGCATTGCGTTCTTCGCCCCCGACCCGCGTTACCTGGCCAGTGGCAAGATTGCCGAGTTCAAGGAAATGGTCGCGCACCTGCACGAAGCGAATCTGGAAGTGATCCTCGACGTGGTCTACAACCACACCGCCGAAGGCAACGAGCAAGGCCCGACCCTGTCCATGCGCGGCATCGACAACGCGTCCTACTACCGCCTGATGCCCGATGACAAACGCTTCTATATCAACGATTCCGGCACCGGCAACACCCTGGACCTGAGTCATCCGTGCGTGCTGCAAATGGTCACCGACTCCCTGCGCTACTGGGCGTCGGAAATGCACGTGGACGGCTTCCGCTTCGACCTGGCAACCATACTCGGGCGCTATCACGGCGGTTTCGATGAGCGCCACAGTTTCCTCGTAGCCTGCCGCCAGGACCCGGTGCTGCGCCAGGTCAAGCTGATCTCCGAACCCTGGGACTGTGGCCCCGGCGGTTACCAGGTCGGCAATTTTCCGCCGGGCTGGGTCGAGTGGAACGACAAGTTTCGCGACACCGTGCGCGCGTTCTGGAAGGGCGACGACGGTCAACTGGCGGACTTCGCCAGCCGCCTGACCGCTTCGGGGGATATGTTCAATGAACGGGGGCGCCGCCCCTACTCGTCGCTGAACTTCGTCACCGCCCATGACGGCTTCACCCTCAACGACCTGGTGTCGTACAACGACAAGCACAACGAGGCCAACGATGAAAACAATCAGGACGGCAGCAACAACAACCTGTCCTGGAACCACGGTGTCGAAGGCCCCACCGATGATCCCGAGATCAACGCGCTGCGCCATCGGCAGATGCGCAACTTCTTCGCCACCCTGCTGCTGGCCCAGGGCACGCCGATGCTGGTGGCCGGCGACGAGTTCGCCCGCACCCAGGACGGCAACAACAATGCGTATTGCCAGGACAGCGAGATCGGCTGGGTCAACTGGGACCTCAGCGAAGACGGCAAGGCCCTGCTCAAGTTCGTCAAACGCCTGATCAAGTTGCGCCTGACCTACCCGATCCTGCGCCGCGGGCGTTTTCTGGTGGGTAACTACAACGAGGACATCGGCGTCAAGGACGTGACCTGGATGGCGCCGGACGGCACGGAAATGACCACCAAACATTGGCACGATGCGCACAACCGCTGCCTGGGCATGCTGCTCGATGGCCGCGCCCAGGAAACCGGCATTCGCCGCAAAGGCGCCGACGCAACGCTGATGCTGGTGGTCAACGCGCATCACGACATCGTCAATTTCCGCCTGCCGGAAGTGCCCGACGGCGGTTTCTGGACCTGCATGATCGACACCAACCAGCCGTCGATCCGTGGCCAGGAGCGCTTCGAGTTCGGCCACGAGTACTCGGTTACCGGCCGCTCATTGCTGTTGTTCGAGTTGCAGCGTGAGGAAGAGGAGTGACGGCGAGGTCCAGGCATTCAGCACGCGACTGCCGCAGAGCGGAAAAATAATTTTGACCGGGGTCGCGACGCGACGAATAGCGTTGCATGAGCAATACTCGATTCGCGGCGATCCAGGGTTGGGGTTGTCGCACCTCGCTATCCACCAGCCCTCACGGGTCGGCCGGGCTTGTCCCGTGCACGACTGAAGGCGAAGCAGCACAAGGACGTAATACCCATGAAATCCGTTTCCCTCAGCGAAGCCAGCCTGCCCTCCCAGATCTGGAACAGCGCCCCGCAACTGGACAGCATTGCGGTCATCAACACCCAATCCCTGGTGCCTGCCGGTGCACGCGCAGTGCTCATTGCTCCGCACCCCGGCGATGAAGTCGTGATCTGCGGCGGCCTGCTGCAATTGCTCAGTAACCTGGGCCACCCGCTGCAATTGATCTCGATCACCGACGGCAGCGCCAGCCATCCCGGCTCTCGACAGTGGTCGGAAAAACGCCTCAGCGTATTTCGTCCCCAGGAAAGTGTGGAAGCCATACGCCGACTCGGTTTGCCGATGCACAGCCTGAAGTGGATCCGTGGCGGTTTTACCGACAACGCCCTGGGGGAACACGAAGAACGGATCGCCCAATTCATCGGGCGCTACCTGCGCCCGGGTGATGTGGTGTTCAGCACCTGGTGCGAAGACGGCAACGTCGACCACGACACCGTCGGCCGCGCCAGTGCCACGGCGGCGGCCAGTGTGGGAGCCACCTACAACGACGTGCCGTTCCGGGCCTGGCACTGGCCGGCGCGGGACCGGGAGCTGATCCCCTGGCATCGTGCGCGCAAGGTGCGCCTCGATGCCTGGACCGTCGCCCGCAAGAGCCACGCCACCCACGCCTACGCCAGCCAACTCGACGGTGAACCCGCCATCGGCCTTGCGCCGTTACTGCCGCGCACGCTACTGGAGCGCATCCGTTTGCCTTATGAAATCGTCTTCGTCTAAGCCCACTGGGCGTTCTGTAGGAGCGAGCTTGCTCGCGATGGAAGTCAACGATAACGCTGGTTGGCAGGCGCCCCGCGGTGTTCTCCGGTTTATCGCGAGCAAGCTCGCTCCTACAGGGGGCATTGGCCGCCGAGGTTACGCCGCAAAGTGTCAGATCTGGCGCATTGGCGTTAAAGGCAAACTGAACTGCCCGTCCATGCGTCAGTCGCATGCATAGGCAACCCCCAATCACAGGAGCGAACGTGGCCAGTCATTCCAAGCGGCAATCAGCTGAATCGGTGCCGTTGAGTACTCCCCCGGACATCCACCGACTGCGCGTGCTGACGGTCAACACCCACAAGGGATTTACCGCGCTCAACCGGCGCTTCATCCTGCCCGAGCTGCGTGAAGCCGTGCGCAGTACGTCGGCGGACCTGGTGTTTCTGCAGGAAGTGGTCGGCGAGCACGACCGCCACTCCTCCCGCTACAACGATTGGCCACAGACGTCGCAATATGAGTTCCTTGCCGACAGCATGTGGAGCGACTTCGCCTATGGGCGCAATGCCGTCTATCCCGACGGTCACCATGGCAATGCCCTGCTGTCGAAATACCCGATCCGCGAATACCGCAACCTGGATGTCTCCATTACCGGCCCGGAACGCCGCGGTTTGCTGCACTGCGTGCTGGACGTGCCGGGGCACAGCGAAGTGCATGCCATCTGCGTGCACCTCAGCCTGCTGGAAAGCCATCGTCAGCTGCAATTGCAGTTGCTCTGCCAGCTCCTCGAGTCCCTGCCGGATGATGCGCCGGTGATCATTGCCGGCGACTTCAACGACTGGCAGATGCAAGGCAATGCCGCCCTTGCCCGCCGCGACTACCTGCACGAAGCCTTCGAGCGCCACCATGGCCGCCCGGCCAAAACCTACCCCGCGCGGTTCCCCCTGTTGCGCCTGGATCGCGTCTACCTGCGCAATGCCAGCAGCCATGAGCCGAAAATACTCGGGAACAAGCCGTGGACGCACCTTTCCGACCATTTGCCGTTGGCGGTGGAAGTGCATCTTTGAATCGCCAGAACTGTTAGTTCTTACAGTATCGCGCTCCCTGTTTGACAGGCATGCTGGATTCCGGGCATTGGGCAGGTAGCGAAGTACCGCGATGACTTACCGGGCGCTTCACCACAGGGATACGCCAACATTGACGGTCACGGACGCGCGTGGCTTGACCGTACGTGAAGTAGCGTACTGCCGACAGCAGGTGGATCAGCCCCTTGACACCCGGATCACCCGTCAAGTATTCGACACTGCCGCACGACTGGTGGCGCAGTGGGATCCGCGCCTTTGGGGCAACGCTCCTGCACCCAACCTCGCGACGATCTTCAGCCTTTCGGACCAGACGCTATTGAGTGACAGTGTCGATGCCGGTTGGCAGTTGAGTTTACCGAATGACGCCCAATCCATTCTGTGTCGTTGGGACAGTCGTGGCACTTGCCATCAATCAGAATTCGATCGACTTCAGCGTCCGGTTGCCATCCGTGAAGGGTTGGCCGGTGAGCCACCTCGAGTCATCGAGCGATTCACCTACGGTATGGCTAGCCGTGAATGGGCGGCACACAACCAATGCGGTCGACGGGTACGTCACGATGATGGTGCCGGCAGTCAGCATTTGAACGAGTATGCCGTTCACGGCGAAATACGGATGGAAACCAGGCAGTTTCTCGGCAGCCTTGATACGCCGGACTGGCCGCTCGACATTCAACTGCGCGAGGCATTGCTGGAAGTTGGCGAGTCTTTTGTTTCCACTCGGAGCTACACCGCCGCCGGCGATCCACAAAGCCTGACCGATGCCAAAGGCAACCAGCGGAAATTTACTTATTCGGTAGCCGGCCAGCTCAAGGAAACCCGGTTGCAGCTAGCAAGTACCGGACAAGAACCTCGCCTATTGGTCAGCGACATTCATTACAACGCCGCCGGACAGATAGACAGTGAAACGGCTGGCAATGGTGTACTTACCCGAATTTGGTATGCCGTCGAAGATGGCCGTCCGATGCAACGGGTGAGCGCCGTGCCCGGTAGCCCTCCACTCCAGGACCTGCACTACCGCTACGATCCGGTCGGCAACATCCTTCATTTGGAAGACAAGGCACAGCCCGTGGTTTTTTTCAAAAACCAGCGGGTCGAGCCGATCAACCGTTATCGTTACGACAGCCTTTACCAACTGGTCGAAGCCAGTGGCAGACAAGTGATGCCCGCCACTTACGGTCCCGCACTTCCGGCAATGCTGCCCACTCCGCTGGACCCGAATCAACTGACCCATTACACACAAACCTTCGACTACGATGCCGCCGGCAACCTGTTCACTCGCCACCACTCCGGTGCACCGACCTTCAGCATGAAAACCTCGCGCACCAGCAACCGCAGCCTTGCGCTGCAAGCGGACGGAGAACGACTCGACGAGGAGGACATCGTCAATGGGTTCGACCCCTGCGGCAATCAACGACAACTGCAACGTGGCCAGTTCATCCAGTGGGACGGTCGTCAACAGTTGAGTGAGGTCACCATGGTCAAGCGCGAGGACGGACCTGATGACCATGAGCGCTACATTTATGGCCCTCGCGGCCAACGCCTGCGTAAGGCGCGCATCACCTACACAGGCCGTCGCACCTTACTTGCCGACACACGCTATTTGCCGGGGCTGGAAATTCACCTCGACGCCACACGCGGTGAAGAACGACATGTCATTACAGCTGATGCGGGACATAGCCAGATCCGGATGATGCATTGGGCAGAACATCCGCCAAAGGACGTAATGAATGATCAACTGCGGTTCAGCCTCGGTGACCTGCTCGGCTCCTGCACATTGGAGCTGGATGAAAATGCCAGGCTGTTGAATCAGGAAGGTTTTTACCCGTTTGGTGGAACAGCATGGTGGGCTGGCAGCAGTGCATTGGAGGCGAAATACAAGGTACGTCGTTATTCAGGCAAGGAACGGGATGCCACCGGGCTTTATTACTATGGCCATCGATATTACGCACCGTGGTTGCAACGGTGGATGAGTCCGGATCCGGCGGGGAATGTGGATGGGTTGAATCGATATTTGATGGTGAAAAATAATCCCGTGGCTTTTTTTGATGAAAATGGCCTTGGGCGCACATCAACAACAAATCCGCATCGACCATTAACGTCAGGCCGACAAAACGCAGAACCAAACATCTCCTATTACGACCAGCACTTAGAAGAACGCTTTGACTCAGATAGCGAAGCAGTAAAAAATCACATGAATTTCATCGAAAAAAATTTTACCCATCAAATAATATTGAAATACGGCATAAACTCGTCGTTTATTTCTGATAACTTTCACAACATATTCCAACGAGATCACTGGCAATTCATGCACAACTTTCGGAACCCTAAAACAACGGATTACTACGCAAATGAAATGACAAGATTTCAGTACACAAAAATAGCTCGAGAACAAAACTTCTTTGGTCACCTTCCCTCCCGCATTACCAGAAGCAACGTCATCAATAAGGAAACACTAAAAGCAACTAAACGCCTTAAAAGCGGAAGTAACGAAATGCTTCAAACCTTTATGAAAAAGACACCAAATGGAAAATCCACCCAAAGAATACTGAGTGACTTCGGTTTGATGGCTACCAAGGTTGAAAAATTTTCCTCTGAAAACAAAGTCAGCTTTCTAATACATGTGCAGCCTGCTCCCGTAGTTTCCACCGAAAGAAATCCGGGCAATTTGGGAGAGGCTGCTGCCAACGACGCTGCTTTCGAGTCGCCCAGAAGTCCCCTGCCAACGCAACGACGGAGAACCGGGATACTAGCGTCTATTCAAAAACTTTTTCGATGACACCTGAAATCTTGCTCACAGAGTAATCCGAAAATTGACCATGGAGAAAGCCACCTTAAATTGTCAACTGTCATTTATGACAGTAGCGACATTCAAAAGCTGCTGTTACCGTTTAACTTGACCTCTGCAGCCTAGCGCTCACTCGTTTCACAGTTATCGGCGCGGCCCCAAGGTCAGTTGCCTTTCGATGCAGTCTCGCAACTCACGCTACAGGTGCGTCCAATGCGTCACCGTTAATCGCGAGCGGCATAAAGCTGCCAATCCAAACGCGGGAGATTTGTATGAAGTTTTCCGACCTGCTCAATAACCGTCACAGCACCTGTGCCATTTCAATTTTCTTATGCATGGGCTGGCCCTTACCCGCCTTCGCTGCCTGCACACTCGCCCCTACCGCCGGCAACGACAACTTCCTCTGCGACAGCGGCACCAGCGGACCGTTGACCGACTTGTCCGGCAATAACACCCTGACCTTCCCCGCCAATGGCACCGGCAGGATCAACGGCAACGTGACCTTCGGTGCCGGCGCCGACGCTGTGAACATAGCCTCGGGCACTGTGGTCGGAGCGATCAGCCAGGGTAGCGGCATCGATGACTTCATCATGTCCGATGGGGGCCTTCAGTCCCTGGCCCAAGGCGACGGCCGCGATACCTTCCTGATGATCGGCGGCACCATCGTCGGCGCCTTCGAAGATGGCGACGTGGCCAGGATGACCGGCGGTACCATCGGCCGCGTCGACATGAAACTCGATAACAATATCTTCGATATGTCCGGTGGGCAGATCCTCGGCAACCTGGTGACCGGTTTGGGTACCGATAAGATCATCTTCTCCGGGGGGCGTATCGGCGGCAACATCAGTGTCAGCAACGGCAATGACAGCATCACGATCACCGGCGGAGAAATCGTCGGCGAGATTCGCGCCGGCAACGGCGATGACACGCTGGTGTGGGATGGCGGCGGGATCATCCGCTCGCAAGTCCTGCTGGGGGCAGACAATGATCGCGTCACTTTGCGCAATCTGACCGAAAGCACCCTCGCCCCGACCCCGATCATCAATGGTGGCAATGGCAATGACCTGCTGACCTTCGATCACACCACTTCATCGGGCGCTGCCCGGTATATCAACTGGGAAACCGTCAACCTGGGCAACGGTTCGCGCTTCGATGTGGATGGCAACTTTCAACTGGGGGACGACACCAGCGGTACGGGCGTGTTCAACGTCGATGGCAGCAGTATGCTGACGTCAATCCGGGGCAGCATCACGTCTTTGACCGCGGGCCGGCTCGCCACCTTGAACAACAGCGGGGTCATCGACCTTGCCAGCGGTAACTCGCGTACTAACGACACCCTGACGGTTGAAGGCAATTACGTGGGTAACGGCGGTCAGTTGCTCTTGCAAAGCACAGTGGGCGATGACAGCTCCCCCAGCGACAGGCTGGTGGTCAACAATGGAACGCTGACCGGCAGCACCCTGATCGGCGTCACCAACGTTGGCGGCGCGGGTGCCCTGACCCGGCAAAACGGTATCCAGCTGGTACAGGCCCAAGGCACGGCGGTCAGCGACAACACCGCGTTCGCCCTCAAAGCCCCGGTGTCGGTGGGTGCCTTCGATTACCGCCTGTTCAAAGGCGGCATCACACCGGGCAGCGAAAACAGTTGGTATTTG
Source organism: Pseudomonas sp. AP3_22 TE3818 (assembly GCF_053628995.1). NCBI lineage: Bacteria > Pseudomonadati > Pseudomonadota > Gammaproteobacteria > Pseudomonadales > Pseudomonadaceae > Pseudomonas > Pseudomonas sp. AP3_22 TE3818. The sequence continues at coordinate 3,687,533 of NZ_JBRJHL010000001.1, forward strand.
CGCTCCTCGGTGGTGGCGCCGCCCGTGGTTGCCGTTGCCAACCCGGATCCCGCCTTGCCGCCGACGCTGGAACCCATCGTGGCAGTGCCGGTCGCCGCGCCTGTGGTCGTGGCTACCGGGGTTCAAGGCGCTGGAGGCGTCGTGACGCTCAAAGCTGCAGTGCTACCGGCCGCCGTACCCGGCGCAGCACCGATCCCCCTGTATCGCGAGGCAGTGCCTGCCTGGTCGGTGGTGCCGCCGGCTGCAGCACAATTGACCCTGACAGCACTGGGTACCTTTCATGACCGTCAAGGCGATCAGCGTCTGCTGACGGAAACCGGGGCCCTGGGTGCAGGTTGGGGGCGGGTTTACGGCAAGAACCTTGAGCAGACCTGGGCCGGCACCGTCACACCAAGACTGGACGGCTCGCTCAATGGCTTCCAGGTCGGCAATGACCTGTTCAGTTCGCAACTGGCGGGTGGGCAAACCCAGCGCAGCGGCTTCTTCATCGGCCACAGTCGCCTGCAAGGTGATGTCGACGGTTTCAATCAGGGCTTCGAAGGCAAGCGCTCCGGCAACGTCGAGCTGAAAGGCGACAGCCTTGGCGTGTACTGGACCCTCACCGATCCCGCCGGCGCCTATTTCGATGCCGTGGCCATGTACACCTGGCTCAATGGCGACAACCGTTCCGAAAGTGGCCTGAAGATCGACAACGACGGCCACGTAACGACGTTATCGGCAGAAGTCGGCTACCCGATCACCGTGGCTGGCAACTGGGTGGTCGAACCTCAGGCTCAGGCGATATATCAGAAGGTCAAACTCGACAGCCAGGACGACGGCATTTCCCATGTCTCGTTCGATTCCGACAGCGCCTGGACCGGCCGTGTCGGCGCACGTATCAAGGGTCGCTACGAAGTCAGTGGACGGCCGCTGGAGCCCTATCTGCGGGCCAATATCTGGCACACCTTTACCGGTACCGATACGGTCACCTTTGATCATGTCGACCAGATCGAAACCCAACAACGAGCCACGTCCGCCGACCTCGGCATCGGCATGGTGCTGAGCGTTGCCGCCTCGGTCAGCGTGTACGCCGGACTGGACTACACCAGCAATATCGACAGCAACCAACAACGGGGGACATTCGGTAACGTGGGGATTCGGGTGCAGTGGTGAGGAGTTGAAACCGCTCTACCCCATGGCCTTTTTTCACGTTTCTTTGAAAAAACAACAACTTACAGAAAACCCATAAATCTATTGCTTGACCGTTACCACTTATCGATCATCTTCTTGACGCGACCGTTTCGGTCTTCTTGACTTCACGTACTACCCCCGGAATCACCATCAGGACCAGCCTCAAGCCCCCCGTAAAAACGGGCAGCCCATAGCGAGCCCTAATCCATTCGGTCGCCCCTCATTCGGGGTAGGAGAGACGCCAGAGCGAGATACCACATGCAACTGCAAGGTAGGCCTCCATGAACATCCCCCTCACCTCGCAAGAAATCAAAGTCACTTTTTGCACCGTATCGAGTTCACTTCTGCTGTGTTCCTCCATTGAATTGCTCGCCGCCACTGCCGAGCAGGAAACAACACCGTGGTATCGCCAGGACATCCCGACACTCGGTCTGCCCGGCCTTGCAGCAACCTGGCCCGGTCAATTCAACGCTCATCCCGATCTGCGCAGTTCCAGCCTGACCACCGAAGACGCCGCGCCCACGGCCTGGGACCAACTCTACGGCCAGCCCTCCCGCCAGGCACAAGCCGATTACCTTTCCCAGGGAATGACCGTTCCCGGCACCCACGAACTCAAAGGCCCGGCGATCCTCACCCTGCAAAGTGCCAGCGGCCATACGCAAAGGGTCGGTCTGGTCGGCGGCACGAGTCAGTACCAGCTCAACAACAAGGGCGCGCCGATCACCCCGGCGATGTCCGACCCCAACCACGACACGCTCAACCTCCGGGGGCAAAGCCTCGGCGCCTATTGGAGCCTGACCGGCCCACAAGGCTGGCACGTTGACCTGACCGCCAGCGGTGGCCGGGTCAACGGATTCAGCCGCAACGAACAAGGGACCCGAAGAGCCACCGAGGGCAGCGCGATGACGCTGTCGGTGGAAGGCTGTTCTGGTCAAGTTTTGCCGGACACCATTTACGGTGATCAAGCCGCCTGCTGCTCCATGGCTATCGGCGACAGGTATTTGTTGTAGCTATGGAGCCTAATTCGGTTGTATCGCATGAAGAAGCTGGTCATATCTCGCCTGGCTTCTTCAATTTCCTTGTAGCCCTTGGTGGGTACCCACTCTGACTTGAGTGTCCCAAAGAATCGCTCCGTTGGAGCGTTGTCCCAGCATTGCCCTCTGCGGCTCATGCTTTGCGTTATCCCGTGCTCAAGCAGCTCGGACTGGAAGCGCTGGCTGGTGTATTGGCAGCCTTGATCTGAATGAAACATCAAGCCCGTATGCTTGCCTCGAACCCCCACCGCCATTCTCAACGCCCTGCTAACCAGGTTGGCGTCATTGATCAGAGAAAACGCCCAACCAACGATCCGGCGGGCGAACAGATCAATCACGACTGCCAGGTGGTACCAGCGCTTTGCGACCAACAAGCTGGTAACGTCGCCGCACCAGACCTGGTTTATTGAGGTCGGCTCGAAGTTGCGCTCGAGCAGGTTCTTGACCACAAAAGCTTCGACGCCTCTGGAGCGATACTGATGCCTGCGGCGCTGTCGGCTGGCCAGATTTGCCTCCTCCATGAGTTTTCCGGCCAGATACCGTCCTACCTTGAGCTGCTGGGCCTTCAAATGCTCAGAGAGCATTCTCGCGCCTACGCTTCCCCGGCTTTCAATATGCAATTGCACGACTTTGGCTCTGAGCACGTCACGCTTGGTATTCGGCGCTGAACGGCGGCGAAGCCAGTCGTAAAACGCGCTACGGGATACGTTCAGCGCACTGCAAAGCAGGCTAGTCGGATACGAGCCTGACTCCCTCAGCTCCTCGATCAGGAAAAACGATCGGGATCCGACATCAAGAGAGCCGTAGCCTTTTTTAAGATTTCAGCCTCGGTCTCCAGACGCTTGACCTTGGCTCGCAGCTGTTGGAGCTCTCGCTGTTCGTCGCTGATGGCCTTGGTACCGGCTAGTGGCTGGCCTTTCTGACGCTCTTTGCGAACCTGATCAACCCAGCGGCGCAGAGCCGTAGGGCCGACATCCATCGACGCACAGACATCAGTAATTGAGCAGTTGTCATCAAGAACCATGCTCGCAGCACGTTGCTTGAACTCGCGGGTGTAGGTCTTTCGTTCTTGCATGGAACCTCCTGATTGGACGAATCATATCGCCCTTAAGAGGTGTCCGGGATCATTAGGCCAGTTCAAGCGGCTTCCCTATCGGTCTGGGTGAAAACTGGGTGATTGAACCCCAGGCGCAATTGATCAATCAGCGCATCACCCTGGACACCCCGTATGCCGGCTCGGGCAACGCGTCTTCCTCCGACCTGACTTCGTGGAGCGGCCGGGTCGGTGCGCACTTGAAAGGCAGTTACGACATCAGCGGGATGCCGGTCGAACCCTACGTGCGGACCAACTTGTGGCACACCGTGTACACCGGCAATACCGTGACCCTCGATCAGGTCGACAAGATCAGCAGCAGCCGCAAGTCCTCGACCGTCGAACTGGGCCTGGGTCTGGTCGCCAGGGTCACCCCGACCGTGAGCCTGTACGTCAGCGCCGACTACAGCAGCGACGTGGACGACAATGATTTGAATGGGTTGATTGGCAGCCTGGGTGTACGAATGCGTTGGTAAAACTGGTATTTCTTACAGTATCCGCAGGGTTGAGGGTGATGCATTGTAATGGGCAAGTCACCCTGATCGAGGCCGGCACGGATGTCTGTGGACCATGCGCATCACGGTACGCCCACCCTTGCGGTTTCTGACGCGCGCGGGCTGACGGTCAGGGCCATTCAATACCATCGGCGGCAAGTGGTCGATCCGGTTGACGTGTGCGTCACGCATCAACGCTTCGATGCCGCCGGGCGACCGGTGGCCAGCCGTGATCCGTACCTGTTTGCCTTGGCGCAGAACGATGCGTCGGTCCCGGCGAACCTCAGCCAAGTGTTCACCCTCTCCGGCGTGCCGTTGGCGAGTGACAACGTCGACGCCGGGTGGCGGGTCGCGTTGCAGGGTGCTGCCGGGCAAATTTTTGAGCGCTGGGACGGTCGTGGTAGTCGCACGCTGACTGAGTTCGATGCACTGTTGCGCCCCGTGGCTGTGCGAGAACGTGGTGGTGATAGCGCTGAACACGTGATTGAACGCTTTACCTATGCAGGGGTTGATGCTGACACAGCCGTGCACAACCTCTGCGGCCAACTGATTCGCCATGACGATCCGGCTGGCACGCTGCATCTGAAGGAGTTGGGGCTCGGCGGCGCGGTGCTGCAACAGATTCGGCACTTCTTGCGCGATGCCAACACACCGGATTGGCCTGCGAACGAAGCCGCCCGCGACGCCTTGCTGGAAACCGGCGATGGCGCCACCACGTCCCATGTCTACTCGCCAGGCGCTGAACCACTCCAGCAAACGGATGCGTTGGGTAACCGTCAGCGCTTTGCCTACACCGTCGCCGGCGAATTGAAAGACACCCGGTTGACCTTGGTCGGTGAGGACGAGATCACGCTGGTCAGCGATCTCCATTACAACGCCTTCGGCCAGATCGAGGCGGAAACCGCCGGCAACCGCGTCATCACCCGCCATCGCTACGACCTCGCGGACGGACGCCTCATTGGCTTGAGCGCGCACAAAGCCGATGGCACCCCCCTTCAAGACTTGCGCTACCGCTACGACGCCACCGGCAACGTGCTAAGCCTCGAAGACGCCGCCCAACCGATCCGCTACTTCAACAACCAGCGCATCGAACCGCTTAAGACCTACCGCTACGACACTCTCGATCAACTGATCGAAGCCAGCGGCTGGGAAGCCAAAACCGGCCATGGCGGCCCCGCCCTGCCCGACCTGCAACCCCTGCCCCCCGACCCCAGCCAAGTCGCCAACTACACCCAGACCTACCACTACGACGCCGGCGGCAACCTGCTGAACCTGGTACACGTCGGCGCCCAGGCCCACGGCCGCCTTTTGACTCGCGCCCAATACAGCAACCGCTGCCTGCCCGAACGCAACGGCCGGCCACCGACTGAAGCGGAGCTGGCCGCCGGGTTCGATGCCAATGGCAACCTGCGTGAACTGCAGGTCGGCCAGAAGCTGGAGTGGGACTTGCGCAATCAACTCACCGTCGTGCGCCCGGTGGTGCGCGAGGAGGCAGAGGACGACTACGAACGCTATATCTACGACGGCGGCGGCCAACGCGTGCGCAAGCTCCGGGCGAGCCAGACCAATGCCCGTACGTTGGTCAGTGAAGTGCGCTACCTGCCCGGCGTGGAGATCCGTAGTCACGGTGGCACCGGGGAAGTCCTTCATGTGATCACTGCCAGCGCGGGCAGCAACAGCGTGCAGGTGCTGCATTGGGTCGCTGGACAGCCCAAGGACATCGCCAACAATCAAGCGCGCTACAGCCTCAACGACCACTTGCAGTCCAGCGCCCTGGAACTGGACCAGAATGCCGACCTGATCAGCCAGGAATGGTATTACCCCTTTGGTGGCACGGCGTGTTTCGCGGCCCGCTCGGCCACAGAAGCCAAGTACAAGACGGTGCGTTATTCAGGCAAGGAGCGGGACGCAACGGGGCTTTATTACTATGGGTTCCGCTATTACGCGCCGTGGTTGCAGCGGTGGACTAATCCGGATCCGGCGGGATATGTGGATGGGATGAATTTGTATGCGATGGTGAGCAACAGCCCCATCAATCTTGGAGATCTGGAAGGGCATGCAGGGGTAGAACTAACAACTGCTGATATTAGCCGTATAACAAACACCATCAAACGTGACATGGGCAACCTTTCTCAAGAGGATGTCCTTGATGTTGTTAATCAGTACTTGAAGGGAAAAGGTGCTGACCCAAAACAGTATGCTGGTACGATCATGTCAGGGCTGGGCTTTGTAGCAACCGCTACAACCGAAGCGCCACAGACAAGCAAAGTGGTAGTCACCCCATCCAAAAAAAACATCCCCACCCCAAAAAATAAATACGACATAAAAACATTTATCGCGCTATACACAACAACCCATGGATCAGACACGATCAATAATGCAATGAGAAAAGGATCAAAAATAAAAATAGATGAAACAACCGTAATACGCGAAATACGGGATCGACATGACAAGCTATTTGAAGGACGCAGCGGGATAGCATTAAAAAAACACATCAAAATAGCGGCTAGCGTCTTCGGTTTAGACGATGCCAAAAGTGTAAGCCACCAAATATATCATCAAGAAAATACAAAACTTCGAACTTATTTTCGAGGAGGCAGATTAACCGACGCGGCATTGAATGCTTACGAAGCAGCCAAAGAAAGTGGCACCGTACTTCATTCCATGAGTTTTCTCTCAGTATCCCTCGATCAATCAGTTGCCGAAGAATTCAGATCCAACTTAGAAGGTGGCATCTTTAAAATAAAAGGTTTTAGCGCCGCAAATATGAACGGCGCAACTTCTGCATCGGCAGTAAAAGGATCTGTATTTACACCACACGCAGACTTTGATGTTATAGAAGTTGATAAGGCAAACCGAATTATCCATCTTCACGAAAAACGGGGGTATACAGGTCCCAGAAGTCCGTTGCCGCATTAAGGATTCAGGAAAACAAAGGTGAATACCAGCCGAGTTTGAGGTTGCAGGATTTCCCTGCAAAATGGAGTCTCCCACAGGATCACAAGGAACCTGTGGGAGCGAGCCTGCTCGCGAAGGCAGCGATGCGGTCCCGGATCACCCCTCCGGCCGCAACATCAACACCGCCAACGGCGGCAAATTCAGCACCAGCGACAACGCCTGCCCATGGCTCGGCGTTTCCTCTGCAACCGCCCCGCCACTGTTGCCATAATTGGAACCCGCATAAATCGACGAATCGCTGTTGAGCACCTCGTTCCACTGCCCCGCAAACGGCACGCCAACGCGATAAGCCTCACGCGGCACCGGTGTGAAGTTCGCCACCACCAGCACAGGCCGGCCGTCCTTGCTCCAGCGCAGCCACGCATAAACGCTGTTGATCGCGTCATCGCCGATCAGCCATTGGAACCCCTGCGGTACGTCATCCTGGTCGTGCAGCGCCGGTTCTTCGCGGTACAGGCGATTGAGGTCGCCGACCAGTTTCTGTACGCCCTTGTGCTCGGAGTACTGCAGCAAGTACCAGTCCAGTTGCTGGTCGTGGTTCCACTCGCGCCATTGGCCGAATTCACAGCCCATGAACAGCAACTTCTTGCCCGGATGCGCCCACATGAAACTCAGGTAGGCCCGCAGGTTGGCGAATTTCTGCCAGCGGTCGCCGGGCATTTTGTCGATCAGCGAGTGTTTGCCGTGTACCACTTCGTCGTGGGAGATCGGCAGGATGAAGCGCTCGGACCAGGCGTACACCAGGCCGAAACTCAGCTCGTTGTGGTGATGGGCGCGGTACACCGGGTCCTGCTGGATGTAATGCAGCGAATCGTGCATCCAGCCCATGTTCCATTTGTACGCAAAGCCCAGGCCACCCTGTTGCGTGCCCTGGCTGACGCCCGGCCAGGCGGTGGATTCCTCGGCGATCACCAGCGCACCGGGTGCTTCCAGGGCGACCACATCGTTGAGGTGGCGCAGGAAGTCGATGGCTTCCAGGTTCTCCCGCCCGCCGTGGCGGTTCGGCACCCATTCGCCGGCCTTGCGCGAGTAGTCGCGGTACAGCATCGAGGCCACCGCATCGACCCGCAGGCCATCGACGTGGAAATGCTTGAGCCAGTGCAGCGCCGACGCCAGCATGTAGCCGTGCACTTCGGTGCGCCCCAGGTTGTAGATCAGCGTGTCCCAGTCCTGGTGAAAGCCTTCTTGCGGGTTGCCGTACTCGTACAGGGCTGTGCCGTCGAACTGGGCCAGGCCGTGGGTATCGGTGGGGAAATGCGCCGGCACCCAATCGAGGATCACCCCGATGCCCGCCTGGTGGCAGGCGTTGACGAACGCGGCGAACTGGTCCGGCGTGCCATATCGCGCACTCGGCGCGAATTGCGACAGTAGTTGATAGCCCCATGATCCACCGAACGGATGCTCCATGATCGGCATCAGTTCGATGTGGGTGAAGCCCAGGTCTTTGACATAGGGTATCAGTCGTTCGGTCAGTTCCGGCCAGGTGTACTGGCGGGCCACTTCACCCAGGTCGTCCAGCTCGCATTGCCACGAACCGGCGTGCAATTCGTAGATCGACAAGGGCGCCGTCACCCGCTGGTGGTCGCCACGGGCGATCATCCAGTCCTGATCCTGCCAGTCGACTTTCAAAGGTGAAGCGACTTTCGAGGCGGTGTCCGGTGGCAAGCTGGTGGCCAACGCCATCGGGTCGGCCTTCAACGGCAAGATGCCGTGGGCACCGAGGATTTCGTACTTGTAAGCCTCCCCCGCCTGCAGGCGTGGGATGAACAACTCCCAGACCCCGGTAGGATGCCGCAGGCGCATCGGATGGCGGCGCCCGTCCCAGACGTTGAAATCACCCACCACCGACACCCGCCGCGCATTCGGCGCCCACACCGCGAAGCGCACACCGTCGATGCCGTCCACGGTTTTGAGCTGGGCACCGAGGCACGCACTGAGGTCGCGGTGATTACCTTCGGCAAACAGGTACAAATCCATGTCGCCCAGCAACGGGCCGAAGCTGTAAGGGTCTTCGGCCGTCTGCTCGCCGCCGGCCCAGCGGGTGCGCAGCAGATACGCTTGCGGGCGGTCGAAATGCCCGACAAACAACCCCGGCGTCTCTGTGGCTTGAAGATTCCCAAGCGCTTCGCCCGAGTCCCTGGCCAGCACCTCTACACTCAGGGCGCCCGGCAGATAGGCGCGGATGAACTGCCCACCGGCACCATCACCGTGGGGGCCGAGTATGGCAAAGGGATCGATATGCTCGGCACGCACCAAGGCATCGATATCCCGTGCGCCGGGCAGCAGCGCTTCTTTGTGATGACCCTGTTCCTTGTTCGAGACACTCATGACTACTCTCCACCAAGATCGGAAAAGGGTTTAAGCCCACTCAATAATCCATATAAACCGTGCAACGGCACGGGCAACCAGGTGGGGCGATTTTCCGCCTCATAGGCCACTTCATACGCCGCCTTCTCCAGACCGAACAACGCCAGCGCAGCGTCCTCGCCTTCCGGATCTTGCCATGCATGGGCAAGACTAGCTGCCGCCAGCCGATAGGCGTCGACAAATGCTGTTCGCGCTTCACTCAAATAGCGCTCGGTGACCCGCACACGCGCGGCATCGGCCGCCGCCGTGTTATCGACGTTGTGCACGTTGATCGCCATTGCCGCCGCATAGTCGAAGGATCGCAGCACGCCACTGACGTCCTTGTACGGGCTGTGTTTGCCCCGTCGTTCATGCAAGGGCCGCGCCGGTTCCCCCTCGAAGTCGATCAAGTACGCATCGCCCTTGATCACCAGCACCTGGCCCAGATGCAGGTCGCCGTGCACACGAATGCGCAAGCCGCCCGCGGTCTTTTTACCCAACGCTTGCACATGTCCGAGAATGGCTTTTTTGTTGTCCAGTAAACGGCTGACCAGGGTCTGGTCCGCCGGGGCGAGTTGATTTTGATGCTGCTTGAGCAAGTTCAACGCGTGCTCGATTTGCGTTGCGACATCCCTGGCCGAGGCCAGCGCCTCCTTCTGCGTGGTGACCTGCGGCAAGAAGTCCGGGTTGGCGCTCGGCGCTGCCAGCACCTGATGCATTTCCCCCAGGCGCCGTCCCAGCATACCGGCAAAATCTTTCAGTTCGCCGAGCGCGTTGTAGTGTTGCTCCTGCTCGGACATGGCGTCGGCCAGTTCATCGCGCAGCGCCCGTTCGAGATTGTTTTGCGTCCATTCCCAGGCATCGCCCTGATTGTTCAGGTAGCCCTGGGCGATCATCAGCAGGTTGTCTTCACCCGCCCCGTCCCGGCGCACCACGGCCCCCAGCAGTGGCGAGATATTGCTGAACCCGGCGGCGGTCAGACAGGCGCTCATTTCCAGTTCAGGGTGCACGCCGCTGGCGACCTTGCGAATCAGCTTCAACACCATGCTGTTGCCGATCACCACCGAGCTGTTGGACTGTTCCGCCGACAGGTAGCGCACCGGCGAGTCGGCATTGAGGCCGAGTTTTTCCAGTTCGGCGGTGGCCTCGAAGCGAATGTCGCCATCACTGCAGCCCAATACGGTGCCGGCCTGAATCCCTTGCAATACCGCATGCACAAAGGTCTCCAGGCTGAAGGCATCGGTGATCAGGCCGACCTGGCGTCCGCGCCGTACCCGCGACAGCGCCAGTTGCTGCGGCAACGGGGTACCGACCTGATCCTCGGAGATAAAGCCGAACGGCAACTGATAGCGACTGCTTTGGCCACCGCTGGTGACATTGATCTCACTGAACAGCACCGGATGTTGCGCATCGCCGAAGCGCACACCGTAGGCCAGATCGACCTGCTCGATGGCGGCGTCCTTGCCGGCGAACCAGCGACGATTCTGCAGCCAGCTGGGCAGGATGCTCTGCTCAAGGGTGTGGCGTGACGGTGCTTCGAGCAGTTCCTCCATGCGTTTTTTCAGCACCAGCGTGGTGAAGTCCGGCAGGCTCTGTGCGGGCTCCACATGCCAGCTGGGCATCTGGTTTTCCGCAGCGAGGCCGAACCAGTAAAAGCCGTAGGGCGCGAGGGTCAGGAGGAAATTCAACTGGCCGATGGGCGGGAACGCGTTACCCCCGAGCATCTCCACCGGCACCATGCCGACGTAGGCCGACAAATCGAGTTCGGCGGCCTGGGCACTGCGCGACACGTTGGCCACGCACAGGATGACTTCGCGTTTGCCGTCCGCTCCTGTGTATTCACGGGTGTAGGCCAGAATCCGCCGGTTGCTCGGCGACAGCATCTTCAATGTACCGCGCCCGAAGGCCTTGGACTGCTTGCGCACGGCGAGCATGCGCCGGGTCCAGTTCAACAGCGAATGCGGGTCGCCGGCCTGGGTTTCGACATTGACCGACAAGTAGCCGTATTGCGGATCCATGATCGGTGGCAGCACCAGGCTGGCCGGGTCGGCGCGGGAGAAACCGCCGTTGCGGTCGATGGACCATTGCATCGGCGTGCGCACGCCATCGCGGTCGCCGAGGTAGATGTTGTCCCCCATGCCGATCTCGTCGCCGTAGTACAGGGTCGGCGTGCCGGGCATCGACAGCAGCAGGCTGTTGAGCAGTTCGACCCGGCGTCGGTCACGCTCCACCAGCGGCGCCAGACGCCGGCGAATCCCCAGGTTGATCCGCGCGCGACGGTCGGCGGCGTAATAATTCCACAGGTAGTCGCGTTCCTTGTCAGTGACCATCTCCAAGGTCAGCTCATCGTGGTTGCGCAGGAAGATCGCCCATTGGCAGTTGGCGGGGATATCCGGGGTCTGGCGAAGAATGTCGGTGATCGGGAAGCGATCTTCCTGGGCCAGCGCCATGTACATGCGTGGCATCAACGGGAAGTGAAAGGCCATGTGGCATTCGTCGCCGTTCAGGCCTTTCTTGTCGGTGTCGCCGAAGTACAGCTGGGTGTCCTCCGGCCACTGATTGGCCTCCGCCAGCAGCATGCGGTCGGGGTAATTGGCGTCGATTTCGGCGCGAATCTTTTTCAGGACGTCGTGGGTTTCCGGCAGGTTTTCGTTGTTGGTGCCGTCACGCTCGATCAGGTAGGGAATCGCATCCAGGCGCAAGCCGTCGATGCCCATGTCGAGCCAGTAACGCATCACCGACAGCACCGCTTTCATGACTTGCGGATTATCGAAATTCAGGTCCGGCTGGTGGGAGTAGAAACGGTGCCAGAAGTATTGGCCGGCGACCGGGTCCCAGGTCCAGTTGGACTTTTCAGTGTCGAGGAAAATGATGCGGGTGCCGTCGTATTTCTGATCGTCGTCGGACCACACGTAGAAATCCCGCGCCGCCGATCCGGGTTTGGCCTTGCGTGCGCGCTGGAACCAAGGGTGCTGGTCGGAGGTGTGGTTGATGACCAGTTCGGTGATTACCCGTAGGCCGCGTTTGTGAGCCTCGGCAATGAAACGCCTGGCATCGGCCATGGTGCCGTAGTCACTGTGCACGCCGCGGTACTCGGCGATGTCATAACCGTCGTCGCGCCGTGGCGAGGGATAGAAGGGCAATAGCCAGATGGTGTTGACGCCCAGGTCGGCGATGTAGTCGAGCTTGGCGATGAGGCCGGGAAAGTCGCCGATCCCGTCGTTGTTGGAGTCGAAATACGATTTGACGTGTACTTGATAGATCACCGCATCCTTGTACCAGAGCGGGTCCTTGATGAACGTGGCTGCCTTGGGTTTCTTCGCCATGTGAAACTCCTGTTCAATTCAAAGTAACCACCACAGAGCCGGGAAACTTTGGATGGGACGCCTGCCTCCTGTAGGAGCCGGCTTGCCGGCGATAGCGGTGTGTCAGGCGTCATCCATGTAGAATGATGCGCAGCCATCGCCGGCAAGCCGGCTCCTACAGGTCTACGCTGCCCTCTCGCCAGAGATGCCTGTGATGTATTTATGAGGCGGTGATGCGCCAGATCCCGAACGGCTGGTACGCCGGGTCGATCCGCATGAACTGATGCTTGCCATGCCAGGTCCAGCGATGGCCATTCATCAGGTCTTCGCCCTGGGTGCTGGCGTCGTCGGGCAGGTCCATTTCCCACAGCGGCAACTCGAAATTCGCTTCCTGCACGTTGTGCGGATCGAGACTGACCGCCACCAGGATAAAGTTGCTGCCGTCAAAGCTGCGTTTGCCGAAGTAGAGGATGTTGTCGTTCCAGGCGTTGTAGACCTTCAGGCCCAGATGCGTGTGCAGCGCCGGGTTCTGCCGACGGATGCGGTTGAGCTGGGCAATCTCGGCAATGATGTTGCCCGGCGCGTTGAAGTCCCTGGGGCGGATCTCGTACTTCTCGGAGTCGAGGTACTCCTCCTTGCCCGGCACCGGTGCCGACTCGCACAACTCGAAACCCGAATACATGCCCCACAGGCCCGAGCCCATGGTCGCCAGCACGGCGCGAATGAGGAACCCGGGGCGCCCGGATTCATGCAGGAACGCCGGGTTGATGTCCGGGGTATTGACGAAAAAATTCGGCCGGTAGCACTCGCGCCACGGCGATTCGTTAAGCTCAGTGAAGTAAGTCGCCAGTTCGGCCTTGGTGTTGCGCCAGGTGAAATAGGTGTAGCTCTGGGAATAACCGACCTTGCCCAGGCGCGCCATCATTGCCGGAGTAGTAAAGGCCTCGGCCAGGAAGATCACTTCGGGGTACAGCGCCCGTACATCGGCGATCAGCCATTGCCAGAACGGCAACGGCTTGGTGTGCGGGTTATCGACGCGAAAGATCTTCACGCCCTCCTCGACCCAGCCCACCACGATGTCGCGCAGCTCCACCCACAGGCTCGGAATCGCCTCGGGGGCATAGAAGTCGACGTTGACGATGTCCTGGTATTTCTTCGGCGGGTTCTCCGCGTACTTGATCGTGCCGTCAGGTCGCCAGTTGAACCAGCCGGGGTGCTGCTTGAGCCATGGGTGGTCCTGGGAGCACTGGATGGCGAAGTCGAGGGCGATTTCCAGGCCGTGGGCCGCAGCGGCCGAGACCAGTCGGCGGAAGTCTTCGCGAGTCCCCAACTGTTTGTGAATCGCCTCGTGCCCGCCCTCCTCGCTACCGATCGCATAGGGGCTGCCCGGATCATCGGGGCCTGCCGTCAGTGAGTTGTTCGGGCCTTTGCGGTAGCTGCGCCCGATCGGGTGGATCGGCGGGAAATACAGCACGTCGAAGCCCATGTCCTGGATCATCGCCAGCCGCGAATGCACGTCGTTGAAAGTACCGTGGCGTTCCGGACTGTCAGTGATCGAACGCGGGAACAACTCATACCAACTGGCGAACTGCGCCAACTCGCGCTCCACATCCACCGGGTACTCCGGGCTCAGGCTCAGGTAGGCACGATGATCGACGCGGGCCATGAGGTCGGCGCTACGCGGGTGCAAAAACAGTGCGACCTGCTCGGTTTCGAGCAGCCCTGCCAGTTCATGGTGCAATGCCGCCAATTGCTCGCTGAGTTGCCCCTCACTGCGCTCGGCGGCTTGCTGCACCTGAATCCGCCCTTCCTGCAATTCGAGGCTGACGGGCACCGCTGCCACATGCTTCTTTTCCAGTTCGTAGCGAAAACTGGCGAACTGATCGATCCAGGCTTCGATACAGAACAGATAACGGCCCTGACTGTTCACCCGGAACTGCCCCTGCCAGCCGTTGTTGCCCAGATCCTGCATGACCGCGCTTTGCCAGACGTCCTCGTCTTCGGCCCGCCAGCGCACGCGAACCGCCAGCTTGTCATGCCCGTCGGCAAACACCTTCGCCGTCACCACCACATCCTGGCCCACCACCGCCTTGACCGCGAACTGCCCGCCTTCAAGGGTCGGCATGATGTTTTCTATGACAATGCGCGGCAGCAACAGCGCCTGCGACAGCGGCATGTGCGGGTTGTAGCTCAACTCAGTCGGTTTTTCAGCCGTCATCGAGCCTCTCTCCTTACGCCCCATGGACGCGCTTGTGTCGGGTCGCCATCCCGTTGGGCAATCCGCCCCGGAACGTACTCACTTAGGTTCCGAGCGACAGCCGCCGGGAAAAGTTCATCACCAATTTGCGGAATCAAATCGTTCGCACAGCAGTCAACCTACTAAAGCACGACTCACGCCATGTGCCACCGGAGGCCTCAACAATGAACAATCCATTCCCGGCTGAAACCCCCGATCCAAACATCGACAACCCGGTGATCCCCCCCAGCGAACCACAACCGGTGCCCGAACAGGACCCGCCCGGCACGACCCCGCAGCCAAGGGAAGAACCGCCAGCGACGATGCCGCCGGTGATTGTGAATCCTGAATGAAGACAGTTGATCGTTCCTGCCTCGACACCAGGAACGATCATCAAAAATGAATGACGTTTCCCAAGTACCTGTAGTACCGATCCTAAAGCGCCCATTCTGCCCGTCCGACACTTTACGAAACTTACACCCCGCGCCTTATATAGCCATCACTTCTTCAGCCTTGAGTGTGGTTAGCCATGAAAACGTTTTTTTCCAGCGTCAGCGAATTCGCAAACAGCGCTAGCGCACAGCACCACGCGCTACACCGTGAACGACCCACCGACGGCTGGACATCTCTTGAAAATATTCAACTACCAATTTCTTTGCTTCGAAGCCGAACGCAATCCCTCTGAACAATCAACCAAAAGCTCAATCATCAGGGAACTGGAGAAACATCTGCTGCACAGTGATATGGACTACAGCCAGCACGAACTCTCGGAAACGCAGAGCAACGAGCAGGAGTCAGGCTGTGAAGCGACTTGTGCAGACAGGGTGAATTCCTGACAGCTCCTAGGGTGGATGATCCTTGTCAATCAGCTTCACAATCCTCGGCATCACACTGAACACCCCCAGCGCCAACAGCGTGCTGAGCACTGCCGTAGCCTCCCGGCCCAGTCCGGTGGCGACGCCGATGGCGGCGGTCATCCACAGGCCGGCGGCGGTGGTCAGGCCCTTGACGTCGCTTTCGTCGCCTTCGTGGTTTTTCAGGATGGTGCCGGCCCCGAGAAAGCCGATCCCGGCAATCACGCCCTGCACGACCCGACTCATGGCATCGGCCTGAGACCCGGACATCTGCGGCACCAGCACGAACAGCGCCGCCCCCATCGCCACCAGCATGTGGGTGCGCACGCCAGCGGCCTTGCCCTGGTGCTCGCGTTCGAACCCGAGAATCCCGCCCAGTACGGCGGCCATCAACAGACGCACGGTCATCCGCGTCAATTGCGAGGCATCGGTGATGTCGGCGAACTCGGCTTGCAGGGTCACCCAGACTTCGTGCCACCAGGCGTTCATGGTGTTGTCCTTGTGAGGAGCCATGGAGAGTGGACCGCAGCGACCATTAATCGGTTGCACAGAACGATGACCGGCGGTGGCGGCCTGAAACTTCAGATACCCCTGAAAAAGGATTCCGCCATGACCGTGCGCATCGAGAACCAGACCTGCTTTTTCACCACTGAAAATGGCGAAGAAATTCGTCTGTGTCCTGACGTGACCATCGTCACCGATGGTCGCAAAGCCATGTCGGCGGTGGACATCGAAGGCCAGCGCATCTACATCACCGAAGCGGAAGCCGACGCCTTGACCGTCGCAGGCGCGGTGGATGGACGCCGGCACCTGAAAGCCACCGACAGTGATTCGGTGATTTGACTGACGTTGATCAACACCCGCCGCAGCTGTTTTGCCTAGGCGTTTGCACCTTTGTGCGACGGGTGCTTCAAGTTGTCGCAGGCCGGGCGGACATCGCCATCTGATCCGCTTTTTAATGCGATACCTGAGTCTGTTATGCAAACAGATCGCCGCTCATAGTGCTCATGCCTGATGGAGGCTGATGAGCGAAAGACCATGAGCGAAAGAATCCCCGTCCGAACCGTAGAAACATTCGAGCCTTCGCGTCCAAAGACGAAGGCCAGAACCAGCGACAACCTGATCCACACCCGCAGCTTCACCGGACTGTTCCGCAACCTGCGCATCAGCGGCGCGGGTTTTCTGTTTTTGCTGTTTTTCGGTACCGTGTGGTTGAACTGGGGCGGCCGCCAGGCGGTGCTCTGGGATCTTTCCGAAAGTAAATTCCATATCTTCGGCGCGACTTTCTGGCCGCAGGACTTCATCCTGCTGTCGGCACTGTTGATCATCGCCGCGTTCGGCCTGTTCGCGATCACCGTGTTTGCCGGACGGGTCTGGTGCGGCTACACCTGCCCACAAAGTTCGTGGACCTGGATCTTCATGTGGTGCGAGAAAGTCACCGAGGGCGAGCGCAACCAACGGATCAAGCTGCAAGCCGCGCCGTGGGGTGTCAACAAACTGATGCGTCGCTCGGCCAAACACACCTTGTGGCTGGCCATCAGCCTGCTGACCGGCCTGACCTTCGTCGGCTATTTCACCCCGATCCGGCCGCTGGCCGAAGAACTGCTGACCTTGCAAATGAGCGGCGTCAGCCTGTTCTGGGTGCTGTTTTTCACCGGTGCCACCTACATCAATGCCGGCTGGCTGCGTGAAGCGGTGTGCATGCACATGTGCCCTTACGCGCGGTTCCAGAGCGTGATGTTCGACAAAGACACCCTGACCATTTCCTACGACGTGGCCCGTGGCGAAAACCGTGGCCCGCGCAAACGCGAGGTCAAACCCGCCGAGGTCGGTTTGGGCGATTGCATTGATTGCCAGCTCTGCGTACAGGTCTGCCCGACCGGCATCGACATCCGCGATGGCTTGCAGATGGAATGCATCGGTTGCGCCGCGTGCATCGACGCCTGCGATTCGATCATGGACAAAATGGGCTACGCCCCAGGATTGATCAGCTATACCTCCGAACATCAGTTGCAAGGTGGCAAGACCCACCTGCTGCGTCCGCGCCTGATCGGCTACACCGCCGTGCTGCTGGTGATGATCGCCGCCCTGGTGGTGGCATTGGTGGAACGGCCGATGGTCTCGCTCGACGTCAGCAAGGACCGGGGTCTGTTCCGCGAAAACAGCCGGGGGCAGATCGAAAACATCTACAGCCTGAAGGTGATCAACAAGACTCAGCAGCGTCAGGACTACCAATTGCGCCTTGTCGATGCCGATGATTTCGAATTGCAGGGCAAGACCGTGTTCAGTCTGGCGCCGGGTGAGATTGTCGATCTGCCGGTGTCGGTGGCGATGCTCTCGGAGCGCCCGGCCAGCAGTTCGCAGAGCATCAGCTTCAAGGTGGTCGACAGCGATGAGCCTGGTGTCTACAGCGTGGCGAAGAGCCGGTTTGTTGCGCCGATGAATCGCTGAGCCTTTAAGATGTTGACCTTGGTGAAGTGCAGTCTTGTTTTGGCAATGCAATCCATTGTGGCGAGGGGGCTTGCCCCCGTTGGGCTGCGTAGCGGCCCTTCTTTGTCATACAGATAGATTTGACACTCAGGCATTACGACTGCTGCGCAGCCGAACGGGGCGGTTCGGCGTTCCGACAAGCCCCCTCACCACAATTAATCGAAACGACTCCATTGCAGGACACCGATGAAACGCTACGAAAAATTCGCCGACGACATCGCAGAACTGATCCGCTCCGGCGTCCTCGGACCGGGCCAGCGTGTGCCGTCAGTGCGCTACGCCAGCCAGACCTACGGCGTCAGCCCATCGACGGTGTTCCAGGCCTACTACCTGCTGGAACGTCGCGGGCTGATCCGCGCCCGTCCGCGCTCCGGCTATTTCGTCAATGCCCATGCGCCGCGACCGTTTTCCGAGCCGGTGATCAGCAGCCAGGTCAACGAATCCACGGAAGTCGACGTCAGCGAACTGGTGTTTTCGGTACTCGACTCGATCAAGGACCCGAACACCGTGGCCTTCGGCTCGGCATTCCCCAGCCCGACGCTGTTCCCCCTGCAACGCTTGTCCCGCTCCCTGGCCAGCGCCACCCGCGAGATGGACCCGCGCATGGTGGTCACCGACCTGTCGCCCGGCAACCCGCAACTGCGCCGGCAAATCGCCCTGCGCTACATGGTCGGCGGACTGATGCTGCCCATGGAAGAACTGCTGATCACCAACGGCGCCCTGGAAGCCCTCAACCTGTGCCTGCAAGCGGTGACGCAACCTGGCGACCTGGTGGCCATCGAAGCTCCGGCGTTCTACGCCTGCCTGCAAGTGCTCGAACGGCTGAAACTCAAAGCCGTGGAAATCCCCGTGCACCCGCGCGACGGCATCGACCTCGGCGTGCTCGAACAAACGCTTGAACGCCATCCGATCAAGGCCTGCTGGTGCATGACCAGCTTCCAGAATCCCATGGGTGCCACCGTGCCCGAGGCCAAGAAACAGCAGCTCGTGGAACTGCTGCGTCGCCACCAGGTGCCGCTGATCGAAGACGATGTCTATGCCGAACTGTATTACGGTCAACAAGCCCCGAAACCGGCCAAGGCATTCGATACCGAAGGCCTGGTGATGCATTGCGGCTCGTTCGCCAAGAGCCTGGCCCCCGGTTACCGCATCGGCTGGGTCGCCGCCGGGCGTTATGCGCAGAAAATCGAACGACTGAAACTCATGACTTCGCTGTGCGCCTCGATGCCGGCCCAGGCGGCGATCGCCGACTACCTGCAACACGGCGGCTACGACCGGCACCTGCGGAAATTGCGTCACGCGCTGGAAGACCAGCAAGCCGCCATGCTCGCCGCCATCGCCCGCTATTTCCCGGCGCAGACCCGGGTCAGCCAACCGGCGGGCGGGTACTTTTTGTGGCTGGAATTGCCAGAGCAGATGGATTCGTTGAAGTTGTTTCAGATGGCACTGGCGCAGGGGATCAGCATTGCGCCGGGGCCGATTTTTTCGCCGACGCAAAGGTTCAGGAATTGTATTCGGTTGAATTATGGGAGCCCGTGGGATGAGGCTGCGGAGAAGGCCATGGAGACGTTGGGGCGGATTGTCAGGTCCTTTTGAATTGATCCCTCATAACTCGTGCATTTGCTAAGGACGAAGCAAAATTAATCAACGTATCAGCATTATGAAGCGCCAAACGAGTTCTAACTTCTGGAGACTTGTTAAAGACCTCCACAGCGCCAGCTAAGGAAATCGCCCCCGTCTGCCAAAGTAAACCAAAAGAATTCACAAAGTTCTCCTCAGTCACCTCCCCGGATAAAATTTTTTCGGGCCTCCTAACCATGTCAAATGGGGGACTGTTTAGAGCGGGGTCGTCTTGGGGACCAAAATACCAAAAATCCCCCGAATTAAAAACACTATTCAAATGAGTTAACTCGTGACCTAAGGTCCACAGCAAAACTTCCGGAAAGCGGGGACTTAAAGTGCTCTTTTCAATGTAAATATTTCGCTCAAAATCGAACTTATTGACATAAGCATTCGCATCACTCCCTTTAATCAAAACAACTCTATCCGGCTTGCTTTTTATGAGTTCCACCTCTGACAGCATTTCGATAAACCCGTGTTTAAAGTAATCAAAACTTGATGGCGCCTCCCCCCCAAAATTTGCAGAATAAATATCTTTGCTACTGGGCTCGTCCAATTCGGAAATAGCAAGCTCCAGCAAAATTTCCAAACCACCGAAAGCGTCATCTAGTGTCGCTCCCCTGTCCGGATAAAGCGTGGATATTTCGTCTATCCCTCGTGCCTTGATTTTGTGATCAAAAAAAGTGGACCGTAAAAATTCACCGTAACGAGAAAACAAATTAGACAGTGTTGGGAAGTGACCTTGTTGATCCAAAAAATTAATAGGATTGTTCCTGACAAACCGATAAAAATTCAACCCATCCACATCCTCCGCCGGGTCCGGATTCAACCAGCGCTGCAACCACGGTGCGTAGTACCGCGCGCCATAGTAATAAAGCCCCGTCGCATCCCGCTCTTCGCCCGAATAACGAATGGTCTTGTAGCTGGTTTCCACTTCGTGCCGCCCCGCCAACCACGCCGTACCGCCGAAGGGGTAATAGACTTCCTGGCTGATGGTTTTAGCCTGTGCATCGACCTCAAAGGCACTCGATCCCAGGTGATCGTCGAAGCAGTAACGCCACTGATCGTTATCCAATCCCGCTGGCGGCGGACTGTCCCAATGCAGCAGGCGTACGCTGCAGCGCCCGGCTTGAACAGTGATGACTTGCAACTGCTCCCCGGTGGCACTGTTGTTGTGCAACTCGATGCCCGGCAAGTAACGCACTTCGCACGTGTGAACGACGGATTTTGCCGCCACTGTCACACACTTGCGCAGGCGCATGCCTTGCCCATCGTAGACATATCGCTCCTGGTCATCGACGTTATCGAGTCGCGCAACCTGGGTGACTTGCGTCAGCTGATTGCGCCCGTTCCAGTTCAACGCTTGGCCCGGCTCCAAGACCAGCAGGTTGCCGCGAGCGTCGAACAGCTCGTCAATGGCCGGCTGACCGGCTCGATCTTTCACGCTGCGATTGCTGTGCGATGCCACGCCCATGATCAACGTGTCGTCTACCGCACCGTGATGCAGACGCTGCAGCAGATTGCCCGCTTCATCGTAATAATAAGTCTCTGTGTAATTGCACCAGCGACTGGCGTCCGGCGGGCCGAATCCTTGCCAGTCGGGCAATGCCGGCCCCAACGACGGCTTGGCGGTTTCCCAACCGGTGGCGCTGATTAGCTGGTACAGCGTGTCGTAGGTGAAGCGCCGCACCGGATCGATGCGCTGATTGGCAAAGTACTGAATGGGCAGCGCCGCATCGGCGATTTCGCTGATGTTGCCAACCGGGTCGTAGCCGTAACTGAGCTTCTGCAAATATCCCTGAGCGGGGCCTTGGGTATCGAGGTTCGTCAGGCGTCCATTGGCCGGGTCATAACTGCTGGAGGTGCGCATGCCATTGCCTGCCCGCTCCTGTTCTATCTGGCCAAAGGCGTTGTACTCGATGGCATTGACCAGCGTGTCGGTGGTGGATTGACCAGCCCGTTGCAGCCCGACCGAATGCAGTTGCCCGGCGCGGTCATAGGTGAAATGTCGGGTGTGACTTTTGGTGTCGGTCTGATGCGAGAGCTCGCCCGAAGGCAGGAAGGACCAGGATGCCTGTGTGCCCTCGCCCGGTTCCAGCAGACGGTCGCGCTCCGTTTCTACAAGGGGCCAATCGGGCGGATCAATACTGTTCAAAAAATGTCGAGTATCAATCAGTACCGCCGCTGACATCCCGTAATCGGAAAGCAATCGACTGCCTGCCGGATCATCCTGTCGGATCGGCTGACCACAGCGATTGTGCCGGGCCTCTTCATCCGTGGCTGCGCCCCATCGGATGCGCTCGACGCAGCGTTCTGCCTCACCGACGCCTTGCTCGAACATCGCCACCGGCCGCAGCGACGAATCATGCTCGGTGCGACGATGCCAACCCCGTTGATCCCATGACTCGATTACCTGCCCGGCGGGGCCGGGTAAATCGACTTGCCAGCCGGCATCGACACTGTCGCTGCACAGCGGCTGATTCGAAAGGTTGTAAGTGGTGGACAGGTTTGAAGGCGCATCAAGCAACGCAAACAATCGCGGATCGCGTTGCCGAGCAAGACGGCCAGCCCCGTCATACTGCTGATGCGTGACCCGTGACTCGGGCGGCTCACTGGCCCTGCGACGGTGATAAGCCACCACACGAACGGCTAAACCCCGAGGGTCGACGGCGCTCAGCGTTGGTGTGTGAATGTCCATGCACAGGGCGCCCGACTTTGAGAGGCTTCAACACACGCAGTGTTCGGTTGCGTGGCTCGTTGCCAATCTAGGCGCCCTTGTCAGCAGCGTCTACTGTCAGAAATAACAGGTGGACGCTTGCAGGCTCAACTCAGCGTCCACCACCCAGGTCAACAAACGTCCCCGTCGCATAAGACGCCTTGTCCGACAACAACCAGACAATCGCCTCCGCCACTTCATCCGGACGCCCGCCGCGGGCCATGGGAATTGCCGATTCAAGCTTGCTGACCCGGTCCGGATCGCCGCTCAAGGCATGGAAATCGGTGTAGATGTAACCCGGGCGCACGGCGTTGACACGGATCCCCTCTCCCGCCACTTCCTTGGACAGGCCGATGGTGAAGGTGTCGAGCGCACCTTTTGACGCCGCGTAATCAACGTATTCGTTGGGCGCGCCCAAGCGTGCGGCCACCGAGGACACGTTGACGATGCTGCCGCCCTGCCCGCCGTGTTTGGGGGACATGCGCAGGATCGCGTGCTTGGCGCAGAGGATCGGCGCCAGGACGTTGGTTTTCAGGATCTTGAGAATGCGGAACTCGGACATTTCGTCGACCCGGGACTTTTGCCCCACGGTGCCGGCGTTGTTCACCAGCGCGGTGACCCGGCCCAGTTCATTGTCGACCCGATGGAACAGCGCGATGACTTCGTCTTCGATGCTGACGTCGGCCCGTACTGCAATGGCTTGCGCACCGAGGGCGCGGACTTGCTCCAGCACGTCGAGTGCGGCCTTTTCGTCCGCCTGGTAGTTGATGCAGATCCGATAGCCCTGCGCGGCGGCCAACAGTGCGGTGGCGGCACCAATGCCGCGGCTGCCGCCGGTGATGACGATGACTTTGTCCATGCGAGCCTTCCCCCAATCAAAGCTTAAGCGGTCGGGGGCAAGAATAACCGCCATTGGCGGTTTTTGCATGGCTTCGGTGGCGTTTGCACAGACGCCATCGCGGGCAAGCCACGCTCCCACAGGTTTTGCATATTCTGTGGGAGCGTGGCTTGCCCGCGATGAACGATGACACGGACTGTCAAGCCAGCGCCATTCGCTCCGAGCGATGGATTTCCATCATGAAACCTTCGGCCGGCAACGGATGCCCCAACAGGTAACCCTGCAACGAGTCGCAGCCGAGTTGCGTCAGGAAGTCCTGCTGCGAGCCCGTCTCCACACCTTCGGCAACGATGCGCAACCCCAGCGCCTGGCCGAGCGCCACGATGGCCGAAACGATGGCGGCGTCATCGCTGTCGCGCTCCAGGTCGCGGACAAAACCGCGGTCGATCTTCAGCTCGTTGGCCGGCAGGCGCTTGAGGTACATCAAACTCGAATAACCGGTGCCGAAATCGTCGATGGACAGGTCGACGCCCATTTCCGAGAGTTCCTGAAGCACCGTCATGCTCGCGTCGGCATCGCTCATGGCGGTGGTTTCAGTGATTTCCAGGGTCAGGCTATTGGCCGGAAGATGGTGAGTCGCCAGCGCCTTGGCGACGCTCTGGACCAGTCCGGCATGGCAAAACTGGATGGCCGACAGGTTCACGGCAATGCGCCAATCGGTATAGCCCAGCACGTACCACTCGCGCATCTGGCGACAGGCTTCGTTGAGCACCCACTCGCCGATCGGAATGATCAGCCCGGTTTTTTCCGCGAGTTCAATGAATTTGTCCGGCAACAGCAGCCCTTGCGTCGGATGCTCCCAGCGCAACAGGGCCTCGGCGCCCACCGGCCGGCCATTGGCGGCATCGAACTTGGGCTGGTAATGCAGGCTGAATTGCTGATGTTCCACGGCATTGCGCAAGTCCTGCAGCAATTGCAGCTGCTTGCGCGCGTTGTTGTTCATCGAGGCATCGAAAAAGCTGTAGCCGTTTTTACCGGCGCCTTTGGCGTGGTACATCGCCGCGTCGGCGTTCATCAGCAATTCGTGGGCGGACTGCCCGTTACCCGGATAGAGCGCGATGCCGACACTGGCGGAAATGTGCAAATCATGTTCGGCAACCCGGAACGCCTGCGCGATCAACCCGACCTGACGGGCCGCGAGGTTCAAGGCATCGTTCTGTTCGCTCAATTGCACCAGTAACACAAACTCATCGCCGCCGATCCGCGCCAGGGTATCCTGACTGCGCAAGTCTTCGCGCAGGCGCAGGGCCACTTCGCGCAACAGCAAGTCGCCCATGTGGTGGCCAAAGGCATCGTTGACGGGTTTGAAGCCGTCCAGGTCGATGAACATCAGGGCAAAGCAACCACCCTCTTCACGAACCCGCGACATGGCCTGATCGATTCGGTCGGCGAGCAACGTCCGGTTCGGCAACCCGGTGAGGGTGTCATGCAGGGCCAGTTGGGTCAGTTCACGGTTGGCTTCGGTCAGCGACTGGGCCAGGCTCGCGGTGCGGGCCTCCAGGCGTGCATCGAGGATCGAGGTCAGCAAGGCGATGCTCAGCACCGCCAGCGTGGTGATCAGCACCAGGTTGTCCAGGCCCTTGCCGCTCAACCCATCAACCGCTGCTCCGCAAAAGCTGCCGTCGGCAAAGCGCGCGGCGGCCATTCCCGTGTAGTGCATGCCAACGATGGCGATGCCCATGATCACAGCGGCACCGCCACGGATCAGACGGACATAAGGCGTGTGTTGGCGCAAACGGAAAGCGATCCACAATGCCGCGCCCGAGGCACCGACAGCGATCATCAGCGAAGCGCCGAACAGCGTCGGGTCATAGTCGATGCCCGGTTGCATGCGCATGGCAGCCATGCCGGTGTAGTGCATCGCGCTGATGCCGGCGCCCATGACGAGCGCACCAAAGGCCAGTTGCCAGGCCGGCAGTTGCGGCTGGCTGACCAGCCACAGCGCAAAACCGCTGGAGAGTACCCCGATCAACAGCGACAACAGAGTGATTGCGCCGTCATAACCCAGATCGATCGGCAGCTTGAATGCGAGCATGCCGATAAAGTGCATCGACCAGATGCCGATGCCCATGGCAATGGCCCCGCCCGCGGTCCACAAATGCACGGCGCGGCCTTTGGCAGTGGCAATGCGTCCGGTCAGGTCGAGTGCGGTATAGGATGCGAGAATCGCGACACAGAGCGAAATGATAACCAGGGTGGGGGAATAGCTACCGATGAGCATGCGGACTTCTCGCGAATGCCCCCGTTAATGATATTGATTTTCGCCGGGGGAAAATGCGGCGATTGTACTGATTCCGAATGAGAACGCACTCACAAAATAAGCAAAGGGCCATCAGTCCGATGAAACGCTTGTTTTAAGGTTTTACATTAACTCGCATCGGACACAAAAACCTGTAGGAGCTGGCTTGCCAGCGAAGAGGCCATCAGGTCCAGCATTGTTGTCGCCTGACACAGCGCTTTCGCTGGCAAGCCAGCTCCTACAGGGATTGCAGCGTTCAACCTTTATTGGCTCTCGCTCACCTCAAGCTGCCCGTCCCAGCCACCACCCAGCGCGGCAATCAACTGCACGCTGGCGATCAGGCGGCTTTGCAACAGGTCCAGGTTGCTGCGCTCATTGCTCAGCGCCGCCGCCTGGGTCACCACCACATCGATGTATGCGATCAAGCCGGCCTTGTACTGGTTCTGGGTCAGGCGCAACGATTCACGGGCGGCGTCCAGTGCCTGTTGGCGCACGACGGCTTCATCCTGCAGGACCTTGAGTTGCACCAGGAAGTTTTCCACTTCGCGGAATCCGTCCAGCACAGTCTGGCGATACTTGGCCACTGTTTCGTCATAGGCCGCTTCACTGCGGTCGACTTCCGCCGAGCGCTGGCCGCCGTCGAACAGGGTCATGGCCAATTGCGGCCCGACCGACCAGAAGCGGTTCGGCAGGCTGAACAAGTCTTTCGAGGTACTGCTGCTGTAACCACCGTTCAAGCTCAGGGTCAGGTCCGGGTAATAAGCAGCCTTGGCCACACCGATGTTGGCGTTGGCAGCCATCACCGAGCGTTCGGCGGATGCGATGTCCGGGCGACGCTCCAGCAACTGCGAAGGCAGGGCTGGCGGCACTTGCGGCAACTGCGGAATGTCCTGGCTTTCCGCCAGGCTGAACTCCGCTGGCGGCAGGCCGATCAGCACGGCGATGGCGTTCTCGAACTGCGCACGTTGCCAGATCAGATCGATCATGTCCGCTTCGGTGCTCTTTAGCTGCGTCTGGGCCTGGGCCACGGCGTCCTTGCCCGATACGCCGGCGCGGTACTGGTTCTCGGTCATCTTCAGGGAGCGCTGATAGGCCTCGACCGTGTCCTGCAGCAGGCGCTTCTGGCCATCGATCACGCGCAATTGCAGGTAATTCTGCACCAGCTCCGACTGTTGACTCAGGCGCATGGCCGCCAGATCGGCAAAGCTTGCCTGGGCATTCGCGGTGTCGGCTTCCAGGCCTCGGCGCAACTTGCCCCACACATCCGCCTCCCAACTGACGCCCGCCTGGGCCGAATACGTGTCGCGAATACCGCTGGACGAACTGCTCAGGCTGGAGTTGCTGCTGCCGGTACCCTGGCTTGAACGGTTCTTGCTGACGTTCAGGTCGACCGTCGGGAAAAACGCCCCGCGTGCACTGCGCACCAAGGCCTGGGCCTGACGGTATTGGGCTTCGGACTGGGCGACGGTCTGGTTGGAGCTGTTGAGCTTCTCGATCAGTCCATTGAGCTGTTGATCGCCATACAGCTCCCACCAGGCGCCGCGCGCCAGGGCATCGCTCGGGTTGGCCTGGCGCCAGCCTTCTGCGGCCTTGTACTGCGCCGGCTCCGCAGTTTGCGGGCGCTGGTAATCCGGACCGACGGCGCAGGCACTGAGCATCGCCACGCACAGTGACAGGCTCAGCAGACGCGAGCCTCGAGCCGTGATCAGCGGTGCAGCCAGGTTGAAAAGCGAACGTTCAGTCATAGCGGAGTTTCCAGAGCAGCATCGGTACGCACGCCACGCCATTTGTTGAAGCGATGGCGCAGTTTGTCGAGATAGAGGTAAACCACCGGCGTGGTGTAAAGCGTCAGCACTTGGCTGAAGATCAGCCCGCCGATGATGGTCAGGCCCAGCGGCTGGCGCATTTCCGCCCCTTCGGCGCGGCTCAGCAGCAACGGCAAGGCGCCGAGGATCGCCGCCAGGGTGGTCATCAGGATCGGTCGCAAACGTTGCAGGCAGGCACTGCGAATCGATTCCAGCGGTGCCATGCCTTGATGCCGCTCCAGCTGCAACGCCAGGTCGATCATCAGAATCGCGTTTTTCTTGACCACGCCGATCAGCAGAAACAGCCCCAGCAACGAAATCAGGCTGAACTCGCCGCCCAGCGCATAGATAGACAGCAACGCGCCGACCCCGGCCGACGGCAAGGTGGACAGGATGGTCAGCGGATGAATGTAGCTTTCGTACAGCACACCCAAGACCAGATACACCGCCACCAACGCCCCCAGAATCATCCACGGCTGACTTTTTTGGGTCGCCGCGAAAGCGTCGGCTGTGCCGGCCATTTTCGCAATCACCTCTTCCGGCAGCCCGACCTTGGCAATCGCCCGTTCGATGGCGGCACCACCCTGCTCCACGGTCACACCTTCGGCCATGTCGAAGGCAATGCTTTCCGAGGCGAACTGGCCTTCATGGCTGACCCGGTCGTTTTCCAGGCTGTTTTCGTAATGGGCGATGGTCGACAGCGGGATCCGCGCACCATCGGCGGTGATGACCTGGACCTGCTTGAGGGTGATCGGGTCCTGGGCGTATTTCGGGTTGACCTCCATCACCACCTGATACTGGTTGAGGCTGTCGTAGATGGTCGAAATCTGCCGCTGGCTGTAGGCGTTGTTCAGCACCGCCGTGACCATCTCCATGTCGACACCCAGGCGCTTGGCCTGGTCGCGGTCGACGATCAGGGTCACTTGCCGGGCGCCCCGGCCTTCCCGCGCATCGATGGCCGTCAGTTCCGGCAAGGCCCTGAGCGCAGTGACGACTTTCGGATACCACTCGCGTAACGCCCCGAGATCCCCGCTTTGCAGGATGTACGAGTATTGCGAGGTGGTCTGCTCACGGCCGCCACCGAACTGCAGGTCTTGGTCGGCCATGAGCATCAGCTGTGCGCCGGGCACCTTGGGCATTTCCTTGCGCAGGCGTTCGATGACTTTCTGCGCGGAAATGTTGCGCTCCTTGATCGGCTTCAGGCGTACCAGCATGAAGGCGTTGTTGGTGCCGTTACTGCCGCCGATGAAGCCGGCGACGCTTTCTACCGCCTCATCCTTGAGCACCGCACGGCGAAAAATCTCCATCTTCGGCTGCATCACGCTGAAGGACAGGCCATCGTCGCCGCGCACGAAACCGATCAACTGACCGGTATCCTGCTGAGGTAAAAATGTTTTAGGAACAAAAATATACAGCGCAATGTTAACGCCGATTGTCACGAACAGACTGAGCAACGTCAGGCGTTTGTGGCGCAGCACCCAGTCGAGGCTGGTGGCGTATTTGCCAACCATCCAGTCGTTGGCCCGCCGGCTCCAGCGTTGCAGGCGGTTTTCCTGCCCCGGCGTGTGCGGCTTGAGCCAGCGGGCGCAGAGCATCGGGGTCAGGGTCAACGACACCAGCAGCGAAACCACGATGGCCGCCGCCAGGGTGATGGAGAATTCGCGGAACAGGCTTTCAATGATCCCGCCCATGAACAGGATCGACAGGAACACCGCCACCAGCGACACGTTCATCGACAGCAAGGTAAAGCCGACTTCCTGGGCGCCGAGGTAGGCCGCCTTCATCGGCCGCACGCCTGCGTCGATGTGCCGGGAAATGTTCTCCAGCACCACGATGGCATCGTCCACCACCAGACCGGTGGCCAGGATCAGCGCCATCAGCGACAGGTTGTTCAGCGAAAAGCCGTAGAGGTACATCACGGCAAAGGTACCGACCAGCGACACCGGCACCGCCAGGGTCGGGATCAGCGAGGCACGGAAGTTACCGAGGAACAGGAACACCACCAGAATCACCAGCGCCACGGCGATCAGCAGGGTCATTTCCGCTTCATGCAGCGTGGCCTTGATCACCGGCGAGCGGTCCATGGCCAGGTTCAGCTTGACGCTGGCCGGCAACACCGCCTGCAACGCCGGCAACTGCGCCTTGATCTCGTTGACCGTCTCGATGATGTTGGCCCCGGCCTGCCGGTTGATCACCAGCAGCACCGCCGCGTCGTCGTTGAAGAAACCGCTGTTGTAGCGGTCTTCGACGCCGTCGCTGACCTTGGCCACGTCCTTGAGGCGCAGGGCCGCGCCGCCGTTGTAGTGGATGATCAGCGACTCGTAGTCCTTGGCCCTTTCCAACTGGTCGTTGGCCTGGACCTGCCACAGCCGCTGATCGTCTTCCACCGAACCCTTGGGCCGGCGCACGTTGGCATTGGCGATGGTGTTGCGCACATCGTCCAGGGCCACGCCGTACTGGTTCAGCGCCTGCGGTTCGAGTTCGATACGCACCGCCGGCAGCGAACTGCCGCCGATCTGCACCTCGCCGACACCCTGCACCTGGGACAGGCTCTGGGACAGTATCGTCGAGGCCAGGTCATAGAGCTGGCCTTTTTCCAGCACATCCGAGGTCAGCGACAACACCATGATCGGCGCCTGAGACGGGTTGACCTTCTTGTAGGTCGGCATGCTGCGCATCCCGCTGGGCAGCAGGTTGCGCGAGGCGTTGATGGCCGCCTGCACTTCCCGCGCCGCGCCGTTGATGTCGCGGTCGAGGTCGAATTGCAGGATCACCCGGGTCGATCCCTGGCTGGAACGGCTGCTCATGGTGTTGACCCCGGCGATGGCGCCGAAGGAGCGCTCCAGCGGCGTGGCCACGGTCGACGCCATCACCTCGGGACTGGCGCCGGGCAGGCTGGCCTGGACCACGATCACCGGAAAGTCCATTTGCGGCAGCGGCGACACGGGCAGCAAACCGAAACTCACGCCCCCCAGCAACATGATCGCCAGGCTCAGCAGCATGGTCGCGACCGGGCGCTTGATGAAAGGTCCCGAGAGATTCATCGATGACTGCTCCCGGCACCAATCCACAAGCCCTGCAGCCCCCCTGTGGGAGCGGGCTTGCTCGCGAAGAGGACCTTGCATTCAACATCCCTGGCGACTGACCCGGCGCCTTCGCGAGCAAGCCCGCTCCCACAGGTGATGCAGGCCGTCATACCGCCGTCTCCTGAGCGTCGGTCTTGCCAAAGCGGCGTCCCAACCGATCGAAATACAGGTAGATCACAGGCGTAGTGAACAGGGTCAAAACCTGGCTCAGCAACAGGCCGCCGACCATCACCAACCCCAGCGGCTGGCGCAGTTCCGCGCCGGAACCGGTGGCCAGCATCAACGGCACGGCACCGAAGAGCGCGGCCAGGGTCGTCATCAGGATCGGCCGGAAACGCAGCAAGGCGGCCTGATAGATCGCCGTTTGCGGGTCCATGCCCTGGTTGCGTTCGGCGTCGAGGGCGAAGTCGATCATCATGATCGCGTTCTTCTTGACGATGCCGATCAGCAGGATGATGCCGATGATCGCGATCATGCCCAGGTCGTTGCCGCTCAGGATCAATGCCAGCAAGGCGCCCACCGCCGCCGACGGCAAGGTCGAGAGAATGGTGATCGGGTGGATGTAGCTCTCGTAGAGCACGCCCAGGACGATGTACATGGTCACCACCGCCGCCAGGATCAGCAGCAAGGTGCTCGACAACGAAGCCTGGAACGCCTCTGCCGCGCCCTGGAACTGGGTCTGCACGCCAATCGGCATGCCGATGTCCTTCTGCACCTGCTCGATGATCTCGACCGCATGCCCCAGCGCCACGCCGGGCGCAAGGTTGAAGGACATCATCACCGCCGGGAACTGGCCGATGTGGGTGATCGCCAGTTGCGCCTGACGCTCCTCAATGTGCGCTAGGCTGGACAGGCGCACCTGGCCGCCATCGGTGGTCTTGACGTGAATCTGGTTCAACGCATCCGGGCCGATCTTCTCGCCGGACTGCGATTGCAAGACCACGCGGTACTGGCTCGCCTGGGTGTAGATCGTGGAAATCTGCCGCTGGCCGAAGGCATCGTACAGCGCATCGGTGATGTTCGACACCGACACCCCGACCCGCGACGCCGCATCGCGGTCGATCACCAGATAGACCTGCAAGCCCTTGTCCTGCAGATCGCTGGCCACGTCGGTCAATTCCGGGCGGTCGGCCAAGGCTTCGACCAGGCGCCTGCTCCACAGGCTCAGCAACTCCGAGTCCGGTGACGACATGCTGAACTGGTACTGCGTGCGGCTGACCCGGTCCTCGATGGTCAGGTCCTGCACCGGCTGCATGAACAGGCGGATACCGACCAGCTTGTCCAGCTCCGGTTGCAGGCGGGCAATCACTTGCGTTGCACTCAGGTCACGGTCGTGGTGCGACTTGAGGTTGATCAGCAAACGGCCGCTGTTGAGGGTCGAGTTGTCGCCGTCCACGCCGATGTAGGAGGACAGGCTCTCGACCGCCGGGTCGGCCAGAATCACCTTGGCCAGCTCCTGCTGACGCTCGCTCATGGCGGCGAAGGAAATCGATTGCGGCGCTTCGGAAATACCCTGGATAACCCCGGTGTCCTGCACCGGGAAGAAGCCTTTGGGCACCACCATGTACAGGAATACCGTCAGCGCCAGAGTGCCGATGGCCACCATCAAGGTCAGGGGCTGGTGCTTGAGCACCCACTGCAACTTGCGTCCATAAGCGGCGATCATCCAGTCGATAAACGCACCGCTGGCGCGATAGAAACGCCCCTGCTCGGCTTCCTTGGGTTCGCGCTTGAGCAGTCGCGCGCACATCATCGGCGTCAGCGTCAGGGAAACCACCAGGGAAATCAGGATCGCCACCGCGAGTGTGATGGCGAACTCGCGGAACAACCGTCCGACCACGTCCGCCATGAACAGCAGCGGGATCAGCACGGCGATCAGCGACAACGTCAGGGAAATCAGGGTGAAACCGATCTGTTTGGCGCCCTTGAGCGCCGCGTTCAGCGGGCTGTCGCCCTCCTCGATGAAGCGCGCAATGTTCTCCAGCATGACGATCGCATCGTCCACCACGAAACCGGTGGCGATGGTCAGGGCCATCAGGGTCAGGTTGTTGACCGAGAACCCGGCCAGGTACATCACGCCGAACGTGCCGATCAGCGACAGCGGCACGGCCACCGACGGAATGATCGTGGCGCTGGCGCGACGCAGGAACAGGAAGGTGACCATGACCACCAGGGCGATGGCGATCAGCAATTCGTGCTGCACGTCCTTGACCGAGGCGCGGATGGTCTGGGTGCGGTCGGTCAGCACCACCACGTCGAGGCCGGCCGGCAGGTTGTCGGTGATGCTCGGCAGCAAGGCCTTGATCCGGTCCACTACCTCGATCACGTTGGCGCCGGGCTGACGCTGGATGTTGAGCAGTACGGCCTGGTTCTCGTT
The DNA here is from genome assembly GCF_053628995.1 of Pseudomonas sp. AP3_22 TE3818. Lineage (NCBI taxonomy): Bacteria > Pseudomonadati > Pseudomonadota > Gammaproteobacteria > Pseudomonadales > Pseudomonadaceae > Pseudomonas > Pseudomonas sp. AP3_22 TE3818. Next base: position 3,720,254 of record NZ_JBRJHL010000001.1, read on the forward strand.
GGCCCATGCCGCGAGGCGTTCGTTCTCGGCGCCGTCGACGATTTCCGCCACGTCCTTAAGCCGCAGCGGCGCGCCGTTGGCATAGGCCAGGATCAGGTTGGCGTAGTCCTTGGGCGAGGTCAGCTGATCGTTGGCATCGAGCATCGAGACCCGGGTCGGGCCGTCGAAGTTGCCCTTGGGCTGGTTGACGTTGGAGGCGCCGATCAGGGTGCGCACGTCCGACAGGTTCAAGCCGTTGGCCGCCAGGGCCTCCGGGTTGACCTTAATCCGCACGGCCTGGCGTTGACCACCGGCGATGCTGACCATGCCGACGCCGCTGATCTGGGCGATTTTCTGCGCCATGCGCGTATCGACCAGATCGTTGAGCTTGGGCAGCAGCATGGTCCTGGAGGTGATGGCCAGGGTCAGCACCGGCGTGTCAGCCGGGTTGACCTTGTTGTACACCGGCGGTGCCGGCAGGTCCTTGGGCAGCAGGTTGGTCGCGGCGTTGATCGCCGCCTGTACCTGTTGCTCGGCCACGTCCATGTTGATGTCGAGGCTGAACCGCAACGTCAGTACCGACGCCCCGCCGGAACTGGTGGACGCCATTTGTGTCAGGCCGGGCATCTGGCCGAACTGTCGTTCAAGCGGCGCGGTCACCGCGCTGGTCATGACATCCGGACTGGCGCCGGGGTACAGGGTCATGACGCGAATGGTCGGGTAATCGACCTGAGGCAGCGCCGACACCGGCAGCAACCGATAGGCAATCACGCCGGCCAGGATAATCGCCAGCATGCTCAGCGTGGTGGCTACCGGGCGAAGGATGAACAGCCGCGAGAGATTCATGCGCCGCCCTTTTTCGCCTTGTCGGTGGTCGCGGGCTCAGCCGCGTTGACCGCCGACTTGCCTTGCAGGTGTTCGGTTGGCGTGCTCGGCACGTCCTGGCTGTCGTTGACCACCTCCACGTCGCTGCCGTCCTTCAGGCGGTCAGTGCCTTCCAGTACGACCCGGTCGCCCGCGGACAGGCCTTCGGTGACGACGGTGTTCAGGCCGTCACTGGCGCCGACTTTCAACTGACGGATCCTGACCTTCTTGTCACCGTCCAGCACATACGCGAACGTGCCGTTGGTGCCGAACTGGATCGCGGCGGACGGTGCGAGCACCACGTTTTTGAGGGTATCGGCCAGCAGGCGCACATTGACGAACTGGTTGGGAAACAGCGACTGATCGCGGTTCTCGTAACGGGCCTTGAATTTCAGGGTGCCGGTGGTGACGTCGATCTGGTTGTCCAGGCTCTGCAGCACGCCAGTGGCCTGCAATTTGGTATCGCCGCGATCCCAGGCCTCAGCCGGCAATTGGGCACCGCTGCGATAACGGGCAAGCACGGTGTCGAGGCTGTTTTCCGGGAGGGTGAAGGCCACGCTGATCGGTTGGGTCTGGGTGATGATCGCCAAGGCGGTTGTGTCATTGGCCGCTACCAGGTTGCCGACGTCCAGTTGACGCAGACCCACGCGACCGGTGATGGGTGCGCGGATCCGGGTGAATTCAAGGTTGAGCTTGGCATCGTTGACCGCTGCCTGATTGGTCTTGACCGTGCCCTGGAACTGACCGACCAGCGCTTCGGCGGTGTCCAGGGTCTGCTTGGCAATACTGTCTTCGCGGTACAGACCGCGATAGCGCTCGACATCGACCTGGGCGTTTTTCAGTTGCGCCTGATTCTGCAGCAAAGTGCCTTCGGCCTGAAGCAAGGCGTTCTGGTAAGGGCGCGGGTCGATTTCGGCCAGCAAGTCGCCGGCCTTGACCATCTGCCCTTCTTCGAAATAGATCTTGACCAGCTCACCGCCGACACGGCTGCGGACGTTGATGGTGTTCAGCGCCGTGACCGTGCCCAGCGCCTTGAAATACAGCGGGAAGTCACCGGTGACGGCCGGAGCCACGCGCACCGGCACCGGCCCTGACGCACCGCCGAACCCCGGACGCATGCCCCCCGATCGACCGGTATGCCCGGCAACGGCTTTCTGCCCCGCCGCCTCTTTGGGTGCAGCGCTGCCCGGCCAGAATTTCCAGCACAGGGCGGCGATGACCAACAGGACAAGCAGGCCGAACAGCCAGCGACGGGGACTACGGGAAGCGGAGGATTGCATTGAGTGATCAACCATTGGGCGCGTGGGCTTTTTTACATGAGGCTGAACGATAAGCACTGGCGGGTTTTAAGCAAAGCGCCTTTACCGGCAATTTACTTTCGGCTTACGTAACAGGAGTTTTGTGTAAGACACTGAAGCACAAATGAAAACGGCCTGGACAGGGCCAGGCCGTTAAACATTGTAAAGGTACGCTTATTTCAGAACAGCAAGTGCCGCTTCGTAGTTCGGCTCGTCAGCGATTTCGCCAACCAGCTCGCTGTGCAGCACATTGTCGTTTTCGTCCAGCACGACCACGGCACGGGCGGTCAGGCCTTTCAGCGGACCGTCAGCGATGGCCACGCCGTAGTTCTGGATGAACTCGGCACCACGCAGGGTCGACAGGTTCTGTACGTTTTCCAGGCCTTCAGCGCCGCAGAAGCGGGCCTGGGCGAACGGCAGGTCTGCGGAGATGCACAGCACGACAGTGTTGTCGACGCTACCGGCCTTGGCGTTGAACTGGCGCACCGAGGTAGCGCAGGTCGGAGTGTCAACGCTTGGGAAGATGTTCAGCACTTTGCGCTTGCCGGCAAAGTCTTTGAGGGTGACGTCGGACAGATTGCCGGCAACCAGGGAAAAGGCTGGCGCCTTGGAACCGGCTTGTGGCAGTTGGCCGTTGACTTGAACCGGGTTGCCTTTAAGAGTGACTTGAGCCATGAACGGAGTCCTTCTGAACGTTGTGGTGGAGAATTTTGACGAGGCCGAAGTTAACCACGAAATTGTCTTGCGACCTATGGTCGAACATAAATTGTCATGTAACAGGGCACAAAACTGGATACAAGCGCGTTCTCACTCACTACAAGACCCTGTGGGAGCGGGCTTGCCCGCGAAAACGGCAGCACATTCAGCATTGCAGTGACTGACAGATCGCTTTCGTCGGAGCGCCGCCCGGAGCAAGCCCGCTCCCACAGGGACAGCGGTGTTACTTGAGTAACTCCAGCATATTGCGGTGCCGCGCCTCGAAAATCCGCCGCAGGTAGCCATTGACCAGCAACCACTCCAGGGGAGCACCCCCCAACGACGAGTAGGTGACCCGGTCGGTATATAGCGTACCGCTCTCGCCTGCTGCGACCCGATGTTCGTGACGAAAGGCACGCATCGGTCCCTTGAGCATCTCGTCGATGAAATGCATTTTGCCGACTTCACGGATCACCACCGTCCAGTTCATTGGAATCACGTTGAACATCCAGTGGCGAAAGCGAAATTGCCGCCCGGCTTCAATCCGCAAAAGACTCAGGTCGACATCGCCCAGCGGTGTGATGCGTTCAGGGAAAATTTTCGGGAAGTTGATGCCTTCCAGGCAAAAGTCGAGGACGTCTTCGGGTGTACGACCGGGAATGAGCGTGGTGAGCTGCAAGGTTGGCATAGGGGACACATTCCTTTGGTCAGTAAACGGATGGGCCAGAAATACCGTGTAGTGAAATGGAAGTCGAAAATAAATCTGCCAAGGTGGTACCTACGACAATTTTGTTCAGCGTGCTGTCGATTTGCACCGCAGCCATTCGACCATTGAGCGAGTCATTCAATTACAACGGAGACATCACCATGCGATTCATGATCATCATCAAGGCCAGCCAGGATTCCGAAGCCGGCGTCATGCCCAGCCAGGAACTGCTGACCGCCATGGGCAACTACAACGAAGAACTGGTCAAGGCCGGCATCATACTCGCGGGCGAAGGCCTGCACCCGAGCAGCAAGGGCGCTCGTGTAAAATTTTCAGGTGAAAAACGCACGGTGATCGACGGCCCCTTCATCGAAACCAAGGAACTGATTGCCGGTTTCTGGTTGTGGAAAGTGAAGTCCAGGGAAGAGGCCATCGAATGGGTCAAGCGCTGCCCCAACCCGATGCCGGGCACCGAGGCCGAGATCGAGATTCGCCAGGTGTTTGAAGCCGAAGATTTTGGCGCCGAGTTCACGCCGGAACTGCGGGAGCAGGAACAGCGGGTTTGGGAGCAGGCCAAGAAGAACTGACTGATTCGACCTTTTCCTCAGTTTCCTCTGGGAGCGGGCTTGCTCCGGGCGGCGCTCCGACGATAGCGGTAGATCAGCCAACAATTGTGTTGGATATGACGCCGCCTTCGCGAGCAAGCCCGCTCCCACATTGAACTAGATAGCCACTTAACTTGCTTAGGCAAACCCTTGATCCGTATTAACTTTTTAGTACACAAAAACAACGAGAATCCATACACAAAACGAAAGAATTAATCCATTGGACTGGATTACCCGTGGTTAACTGCTAACTTCATCCGATAAGTCCTACAGGCTTGATCGGAAAGGGATTACGAAGTTGCGGCTGAACATAAGGGGCCGCAGGCCCGATCAGCCAGCCACCAGGGAACCGGGGGAATGATGTCAAAGCAATTGGGGAAGTACGCCTTCGTCTGGGTGACTTCGCTGTCGCCTGTTTTTTGTGCACACGCCGAGACGGCCAAGCGGCTACAGCACCGATCTCGGACCGCCCTCACGTCGAGTCCGCCACCTTCCAGCCGTTCATCATCCACAACCTGGAAAAAGGCTGGTACCTGCGTTCGACCGGCATCTGGACGTTCGACCTGAAGAACAACACTCACTACATCCCACTCGGTTTGGGTGGCGGCAAAGCCTGGAAGTCCGGGTCCAATATCCTCAATGCCTTTATCGAGCCACAGTGGACCGTTGACCGAAAAGGCGATGGCTTGCCGCAATTCACACTGTTCGCCGGGATCAATGTCACCTTCGGTAAATAAGGACTTTTGTATGCACGGTGCACTTCGCGCAGCCGGTTTTAGCCTGATGACAATGTTCGTCAGTTGTGGTGTGGGCGCCCAGGATGTCGATACACGTATCGGCAAAATTGCCATGCAAGGCGAACTGCCGGCCCACGAATCGATCGCCAGGCTTTACGCCGAACTGGATTTCCAGCAGGCCACCCAAAGTTATCTGTGGGCGTTGCCGCTGGTGTCCTACGCCCAATGGCAAGAAGAGTTTCGCGACAAACTGGGTGCCCACAGCGGCGACCTGATGGTGCTCAACAGCTACGAAGACAAGCTCGGAGTGATCACGGCCAACGCCACCACGCCTTACATCCTTGGCTTTGTCGACCTCAATGAAACCGGGCCACTGGTGATTGAGTTGCCACCGGGCCCGACCGCCGGTGGCGTGGGCGATTTCTGGCAGCGGGCGATCATCGACATGGGCCAGACAGGCCCGGACAAAGGCAAGGGAGGCAAATACCTGGTGCTGCCACCGGGTGCCGAGCCACCGGCCGATGCCGGCAAGTATTATCTGGCCAAATCGGAAACCATGAACGTGCTGGTCGGTTTCCGCGTACTCGATCCAGACCCGGCCAAGGGCAAGGCGCTGGTCGAGCAATTCAAGATGTACCCGTATGCCAAGCGTGCAGAACCGTCCAGGACCAGGTTGTTGTCCCCCGGCGGCAAAGCCTGGTCCGGTACCCAGCCTCGAGGCCTGGCGTATTGGGAGCGCTTGCACCAGATCATTCAGAAGGAGCCGGTCAACGAACGTGACCGTTTCTACATGGCCATGCTGGCCAGCCTGGGCATCGAGAAGGACAAGCCGTTCAATCCCGACGACAAGCAACGCGCTGCCCTGGAACAGGGTGCGCAGGTCGGCGAACTGATCGCCAAGGCCAACACCTTCGCCAAGCGTTTCCCCGATGCCCAGTACTGGCCGGATCGCCAATGGGACACCGTGCTGAACATCGCCGAGCCGTCCCAGCGTGTCGCCTATTACGACCAGCTGTGGGAGCGCAGTGCCTGGTTCTACGAGGCGGTGACCAACACCAAAGGCATGGTCTCGAAAACCCCGGGGCTGGGCCAGACCTACCTTGGCGCCTACACCGACAACCAGGGTAACTGGCTCGACGGCAGCAAGCACTATCGCCTGCATGTCGGCGCCAACCCTCCGGCCAAGCAGTTCTGGTCGATGACCGTGTACGACATCGACAGCCGTTGCCTGATCGACAACCCGCAGCGCAAGGCCGACCTGTCGTCCCGGCAGAACCTGAAGAAAAACCCCGATGGTTCGGTGGATCTTTACTTCGGCCCGACAGCGCCGCAAGGCTTTGAAGACAACTGGGTGCAAACCCTGCCGGGCAAGCACTGGTTCAGCTACTTCCGCCTGTACGCCCCGACCGAGGCGTATTTCGACAAGAGCTGGAAACTCGACGACATCACGGCTGTGCAATGAACACCGAGACAGGAAGCACTATGAACGACCGCATCGTATTCACCGGCCTTGCACTGGCTCTGAGCACCAACGCCTGGGCCGACTTCACCGCCACCCCGGACGAAGCCCGGGCCATTGCCAAAGAGGCCTATCTGTACGGCTTCCCGGTGGTGGAGATGTACAAGACCCTCTACACCCAGGCCGTGGACAGGAAGAGCCCGAATTTCAAGGCACCGTTCAACCAGATCGGCAATACCGCCAAGGCGTTTACCGCGAAGGACACGGCGTTCGTCACCCCGAATTCCGACACACCCTACTCCTTTGTCTGGATGGATTTGCGCGCCGAGCCGTTGGTGCTGACCCTGCCGCCCATCGAAGAACACCGTTATTACTCGGTGCAACTGATCGACGCCTACACCCAGAACTTTGGCTATCTGGGTACTCGCAGCACGGGCAACAACGGGGGGCACTACATGATTGCCGGCCCGACCTGGCAGGGTCAGCAACCGGTCGACATCGACCGCATGGTCCGCAGTGAAAGCAACATCGCTTACGCGCTGTACCGCACGCAATTGTTCGATGAAAAAGACCTGGCCAAGGTCAAGCAGATCCAGAAAGGCTACAAGGTCGAACCCCTGAGTCACTACGTCAAACAGAAGGCGCCGGCTGCCGCACCGAAAATCGACTGGCCGAAACCGACGCCAACCATGAGCGAGACCCCGGACCTGTTTCGCTACCTGAATTTCATGCTGGCATTCACCCCGGCCCAGGACGTGGAAAAAGACCTGCTGGCGCGCTTCGCAAAAATCGGCGTCGAGGCTGGTAAACCCTTCAAGCTCAGTGATCTCAGCGCCGAACAACGCAAGGCACTGGAAGACGGCATCAGTGACGCCAGGGCCGAGTTCGCCGAATTCAAGAAAACCAAAGTCGACACCCATGAGATCAGCAGCGGTGACCTGTTCGGCAGTCGCGACCACCTCAAGGGCAACTACCTGTACCGCTATGCAGGCGCCAACATGGGGATTTTCGGCAACTCTGCCGAAGAGGCGAACTACTTCGGCTATTTTGTCGACAAGGACGCAAAGCCGGTCGACGCGTCGAAAACCGACTACACCCTGCATTTTGACAAGGACGCCCTGCCCCCGGTCGATGCGTTCTGGTCCCTGACCATGTACGACGGCAAAAACAAACTGCTGGTGGCCAACCCGCTCAATCGCTACTTGATCAATTCGCGGATGTTGCCCGACCTCAAGCTCGATGCCGATGGCGGCCTGACCCTTTATCTGCAACACAAGGCACCGGCCAAAGCTTTGCAAAGCAACTGGCTGCCGGCTCCGAATGGTCCGTTCTACGGCGTGCTGCGCCTGTACCTGCCCAAACCGGAAGTCAACAACGGCCAGTGGAAACTGCCGCTGCTGACGCCAGCCACCACACAACAATAAGCGGAGTCGTTCATGATCAGGCCTTTGGTAGTGCGCCCCTTGTTGGCGCTGTGCATGGTCAGCCTCAGTCCATGGGTCATGGCGGCCGAAGGGGGTGTCGGTCGCCCGATCACCGGGCAACAAGTGTTTTCCGATGCCGGGATCGTGCCCCCGGAGCCGGGTTGGGTCATGTCCCTGACCAGCATCTGGTACGACGGCGATCTCAAGGGCAACACCCAGGTGCCGATCGTGGGAGCGCTGAGTACCGGGCTGGACATGAAAGTGTCTTACACCATGGCCAACTTCACTCACGTCTGGGACACGGGCAAGGGCCGCTGGAACTACGCCTCGGCCATCGGGGTACCGGTGCAGTACACCGACATTACCGCGAGCATCACCGGCCCTCGCGGCAGGACCCTGGGCACCGAGGACACCGGCACCCAGTTCGCCGACATGCTGGTGACACCGATTGCCGCCGGCTATCACTTCGACGAACTCAACCACATCGCCTTCTCGCTGCCGATCTACGTGCCGACCGGTGCCTACAACGACGATCGACTGGCCAACCCCGGGCAGAACACTTACACCTTCATGCCGACCGTGGCGTTCACCCATCTGGACGGCAAGGGCGGCGAGTTCACGTTGTCGAGCGGCCTGGAGTTCTACACCGAGAACGACGCCACGGATTATCAAAACGGCAACATTTTCACCCTCGACGCCCTGTGGACCCACGGCTTTGGCAACGGCTGGAACGCCGGCTTGGTGGCAGGCTATATCCAGCAGGTCACCGATGACTCCGGATCCGGCGCAACCAGCGGTTTTCGCGGGCGATCGGTGGGCGCGGGCCCCACGGTAGGCTGGAGCGGCAAGTTCGCCGACGCCCAGGCCAACATCAGTGCCCGTTGGGTGCCGGAGTTCGACACCAAGAACCGGCCCGAAGGCAATGGCATCAGCGTCAACCTGACCCTGGCATTTTTCTAAGAGGTAGCCAGGGATGGCCATCAGCACCCGTTCGACCTTTTGCAGGAACCTTTCATGACCGCACTCAACGACCTCAACGCCCTGCAAGCCAGCATCGCCGAAGCGGTACTCGGTCAGGACCAGGTGATCAGGCAAATCCTCGTCGGCCTGCTGGCCAACGGTCACCTGCTGCTGGAAAGCCTGCCTGGCCTGGCCAAGACCCGCACGGTGAAAGCACTGGCCAAACACCTGGACGCGAAGATGAGTCGCATCCAGTTCACCCCGGACTTGCTGCCGTCGGACATCACCGGCGCCGAGGTGCTGCATCAGGTCGAAGGCAAGAACGAAATCCGCTTCCAGCCCGGCCCGCTGTTCGGCAACCTGATCCTGGCCGACGAAATCAACCGTGCGCCGGCCAAGGTCCAGGCCGCGTTGCTCGAAGCCATGGAAGAACGCCAGATCACCGTGGCCGGCAACAGCCATGCCCTGCCGGAACTGTTCATCGTGGTGGCGACCCAGAACCCGATCGAACAGGAAGGCACGTACCCGCTGCCGGAAGCGCAGATGGACCGCTTCCTGATGAAGGTGCTGCTCGATTACCCGAGCGCGGAAAACGAAAGCCAGGTGCTGCGCCTGCTGCGCGAAGAAGAACAGGCGCTCGGCGCCAAAACGGCTGCGGTGCAGGGGTTCGCCCTGGCCCAGGACGTGATCTTTGCCGCGCGCCGGGAAGTCAGTGCGGTGCACGTGTCCCCGGCCATCGACCGTTACCTGATCGACCTGATCAATGCCACGCGCCATCCGGCCGATTACGACGCCGATCTCGGGCGCTGGATCAGCATCGGCGCCAGCCCTCGCGGCGGTATCGGCCTGGACCGTTGTGCCCGGGCCGACGCCTGGTTGCAGGGCCAGGATTTCGTGTCTCCGGACAACGTACGCGCCGTGGTGCACCCGGTGCTGCGCCATCGGCTGCAACTGAGCTACGACGCGGTGGCCGATGGCGTGAGCGCCGACCAGGTGCTCGACCGTCTGCTCGATAAAGTGGCGATCCCGGCCTGATGCCCATGAACAGCGTCGACGGCCTGGTGTATGTCTCTCTGGCGCAGTTGATGACCCTGGAGTTCAAGGCCCGTGACCTGAGTTTTGTCGCTCGCCAACCTCAAGGCAGCATCCTCGCGGGCAATCACGCTTCACGCTTGCGAGGCCGTGGCCTGAACTTCGATGAGCTGCGCCGTTATCAGCCGGGGGACGATTTGCGTCATCTCGACTGGCGCGCCTCCCTGCGCACCGGCAAACCGGTGGTACGCACATTCACTGAAGAGCGCGACCGCCCGGCGCTGATCCTCGTCGACCAGCGCATGTCGATGTTCTTTGGTTCGCAACGCAGCTTCAAATCCGCCATCGCCGCCGAGCTTGGCGCCCTGGCGGCGTGGATGGTGTTCAACGCCGGCGACCGCGTTGGTGGGCTGGTATTCAACGATCAACGCATCGACAGCATCGCCCCGCTGCGCAGCCGCAAACGCGTCGAGGCGCTGTGCAGTCGCATTGCCCAACAAAACCAGGCACTCAATGCGGGCAACCCGGATGCCGAGGGCGCAGACCAGCTCGACAAGGTCCTGCAGCATTGCCTGGCCGTGGCCGGTCACGATCACCTGATCTGCATCGTCAGTGATTTTGCCGGGGCCGGCGAACGCACCTTGCAGCTCCTGCGGCAACTGGCGGCCCATAACGATGTGATCGCCATGCAGGTCTATGACCCGCTGGCGCTGAACCTGCCGAAAAACGGCCGAGTGCTGATCACTCAGGGGCAATTGCAGGTGGAATTGGCAGTGGATCGGCAACAGGTGCATCAGCCCTTGGGGGACTTTCTCAGCGGTCGGCTCAAGGACGTCGCGACCTTGCTGCGCCGTAGCCAGGTGCCTTTGATGATGTTCAGCACCGCCACCGAAGCCCACGAACAACTGCGTGCCGAACTGGGCAAGCTCGCCGGGAGACGCCGATGAGCTCCGCTATCCCGAGCATCGACCAACTCAAGGAAATGGCCCTGCCGGTACCGGTCAGCTATGCGCCGCAGACGTGGGGTTGGTGGGCGTTGCTGACATTGTTGGTGCTCAGCCTGTTGCTGGCCAGTGCCCGACGTTACCGGCAATGGCGGCGCGACCGCTATCGGCGCGAGGCGCTGGCACGGCTGGCGGAGTTGCAGCAACGCAGCAATGACCTGAATGCGTTGCGCGAACTTCCGGAACTGCTCAAACGCGTGGCCCTCTCGATGCCCTCCCCCCATCGCACCCCACACCCTGTAGGAGCTGGCTTGCCAGCGATAAGTCCTTCACATTCAACATCGAAGTCGGCTGACCCGGCGCCATCGCTGGCAAGCCAGCTCCTACAAGGGCCTGCGGCGTTGGGCAAAGAGGACTGGCAGGCATTTTTGCAGCGGCACAGTAAACAAACGCTACCCGCTGACTTCAGCCAACAACTGTCGCTGCTGGCCTACGCGCCTGACGCAACATTGCGCGCCATGCCCAACGAGCAGCGCCAACTGTTGTTCAGCACCTGCAAAACCTGGGTGGAGCGTCATCATGTGGCAGCTTGATTACCCCTGGCTGCTGATCCTGCTGCCATTGCCATGGTTGGGTTATCGCTACCTGCCCGATTACCGCGAGGCGCGCAGTGCCGTGCGCGTACCGTTTTTCGGCGCCATGAGCCGTGCTGTCGGCCAGGCACCCAGCCAGGCCGGCACCCGCAGCAACGGCTGGCAGTTGCTCCTGAACCTGCTGGTCTGGACACTGTTGCTGGTGGCGGCGAGCCGGCCGGTGTGGGTGGAAAAGCCCATCGAGCGCCAGCAGCCGGTGCGTGACCTGATGCTGGCCATCGACATTTCCCAGTCGATGGAAACCACCGACTTCACCGACGCCAACGGTCAGAAAATCAACCGCCTGGCCGCGGTCAAGGACGTAGTGCACGGGTTCATCGACAAGCGCAAGGACGATCGAATCGGACTGATCGTGTTCGGCACCGGCGCCTATCCGCAGGCACCCTTGACCCTCGATCACGCCAGCCTGTCACTGCTGCTGGATGACACCGGCATCGGCATGGCCGGCCCCAACACCGCCATCGGCGACGCCATCGGCCTGAGCCTGAAACTGCTGGAGCAGGCCCACGAGCAGGAAAAAGTGCTGATTCTGCTCACCGACGGCAACGACACCAGCAGCGCCATCACTCCGGATCACGCGGCCGCCATGGCTGCCGCCAAAGGTGTGGTGATTCACACCATCGGCATCGGCGACCCGAACGCCGAAGGCGAAGCCAAGGTCAACCTGCAAGGTTTGCAGGACATCGCCCAGGCCACCGGCGGACGCTACTTCCGCGCCGAAGACCGCAACGCCCTGGATCAGGTCTACAGCACCCTCGACAAACTCACCCCACATCAGGTGAAAACCCTTAGCCATCAGCCCAAACGCGATCTGTTCTGGTGGCCGCTGGGCGCAGCCATTGCTCTGCTGGCGATGTATCACTTGGGCGCCCTGCTGCTTGCACGGCTGATGTTCGCCCGTCAACGGCAGGAGGCCTGAGATGGACATCAACCTCGGCGACTTCCATTTCCTGCGCCCTGGGTGGCTGCTGCTCGCCGTGTTCGGCGCACTGCTGCCAGTGCTGTGGCGACATAGCCAGGATTTACAACGGCGCTTGCGCAGCAACATCGCGGCGCACCTGCTGCCGCATCTGCTCATCACCCCGCAAGACCGGCACCGCCTGCGCCCGGTGCATCTATTGTGTGCGCTGTTGGTACTGGGCGCCCTCGCCGCCGCCGGACCAACCTGGGAACAGGATCGCCCGGACTTTCTGGAAAACCGCGCGCCGCTGATCATCGCCGTCGACCTGTCGCCGTCGATGGACGCCAGCGACGTTCCACCCAGTCGCCTGGAAGCGGTCAAACACAAGCTCCACGACCTGATCCAGCGCCGCGCCGATTCGCGCAACGCCTTGATTGCCTATGCCGGCAGCGCGCATCTGGTGTTGCCCGCCACCGATGACCCGGCCCTGCTCGATACCTTCATTCAGGCTCTGAGCACCGACCTGATCAACAAACCGGGGAAAGATGTCGGTGCGGTCATCGATCAGGCCAAACGCCTGCTCACCGCCGAGAAAACACCCGGTACCCTGCTGCTGATCACCGATGGCGCCGACACCTCGGCACTGGCCGGGCTGGATAAACGACTGGCTGGCAGTGCGTTGCAAGTGCTGATTCTGGCCGCCGGCAGCACCGACGGCGGGATTATCCGCGATGCCAGCGGCCAGCCGCGCATCGACAGCAATGGTCGCCCGCAACTCGGCAGCTTCGACCCGGACGCCCTCAAGCAGCTTGCCTCAACGTTGAATGCCCCGCTGGGCAGCCTGACCCTCACCGATGACGATCTGGACTGGATCGAACTGCACGCCGAGCAGCACTACCAGTCAGCCAGCGACGAACAGCGTGAATTGCACTGGAAAGACGCCGGTTACTGGTTGTGCTGGCCGCTGTTGCTGCTCGCCTTCTTCAGCGTACGCAGGGGCTGGAGCGTGAACTGGATGGCGGGACTGCTGCTGGCGGTGAGCCTGGGCCTGCAACCGGCGCCGGCACAGGCCCACGCACTGACCGATGCCTTTTTCACCCGCGACCAGCAAGGGCGCTGGGCCTTCGAACACCGGCACTACCCTCAGGCGGCGGCGCTGTTCGTCGATCCGTACTGGAAAGGCGTGGCCGCCTACAACGCGGCTGATTTCGACCTGGCACTGGCCAGCTTCGCGCGGCTCGATACACCGCAGGCCTATTTTTACCTGGGCAATATCTACGTGCGCCGGTTCAAGTTCGATCAGGCCATCGCTGCCTACAACCAGGCGCTGAAGTTGCAACCGCAGTTCCCGGAAGCCACGGCCAACCTGGCCTTGGCCGTTGCCTTGCAGAAAGATACCGAAAGCGCCGAGAAAAACACGCCGGAGGTCAAACCCGACGAAATCAAGATGGACAAGGCGCCGGGTAAAGGGCAAAGCAAAAAGATGGAAACCCAACAAGCGGCCTCGGATGAGCAATGGTTGCAGAACCTCACCACGTCGCCGGCGAAGTTTCTCAAGCAGAAGTTCAGCCTGCAGGATCAGGCGGGGACCAAGCCATGAGCTGCCTTCAAGACCGAGTCGCTGCCTTCGCGAGCAAGCCCGCTCCCACACTGGATTTGTGTGCGCCACCGATCCCCTGTGGGAGCGGGCTTGCCCGCGAAAGGGCCCGACCACTCACCACAAATTTCGGAGCCCTGCTCATCGGCCTGATCAGCCTCAACACATTCGCCGCCGACCCTCAACTGAAAGTCCAGGCCACCCTGCACCCCGCCGCCCCCGTCATGGTCGGCGGCCTGGTCGAACTGCAGCTCGATGTCTTCACCGACACCTGGTTCACCAGCGCCCCCACCCTGCCCGACCTGAAACTGCCCGGTGCACTGGTGATGCCACCGGACGGCCACGCCGAACACCTGAACCAGACGATCAACGGCCAATCCTTCAGCGGCATGCGCTACAGCTACCTGATCACCCCGAACCTGGCTCAGGGCTTCGACATTCCGGCACTGACGGTGCAAGCCACACCGGGCCAGGCCAGCCACGCACTCAACGCCCAAAGTCAGCCATTGCACTTCAACGCCGCACAGCCGCCGGGATTCCAGCCCGGGGAGGCGGAGCTGGTGGCTCAAGGGCTGCGGTTTTCCCAACAGACCATCCATTCGGCCACGCCGCTGAAGGTCGGTGACAGCATCACCCGGGAACTGACGCTACAGGCCGACGGTGCCCTGGCCATGTCGCTACCGAAACCGACTATGGACGCCATCAAGGGCCTGAGCCGTTACCCGAAAGCAGCGCAAATCCGCAATCTGGATGACGGTCGCGGCCACTTCAATGGCGGCCAGCGCATCGATAGCGTGACGTATCGAATCGACACCGAAGGCCACTACAGCCTGCCAGCCATCGAACTGAAATGGTGGGATGCCAGCGGCCGGCAAACCCGCACGGCCACGGTGCCTGCCGTGACCTTCGACGCCGCAGCCAACAGCGCCTACAAGCCGGTGTTTTCAATCACCGAAGACCTGAAAAAACTCGGTCAGCACAATCGTTTGCACCTTTCCGGGCACGGGTTCGGACTATTGGCACTGGCGTTGGCGGTGGTGGCCCTGGGCTGGTTCAGTCGCCCGCTCGTACAACGCGCACACCTCAAGTGGCAAGCCCGCCGCCGCGCCCGACATGCCGCCTGGCTCGAGTCCGCCGAATACGCATGGCAGCAGATTCCGGCACAACTGGAGAGCAAACCGACGCAATTGAGCGCCCTGTACCTGTGGACCCGACGCAGCCGCCGGGGCCTGAAATTGACCGGTCTCGGCCCGCGCCTGCAAAGCTTCCTGCGCGCCTGTTACGGCCGCGAAACGGACAAAGAGCAGGCCCTGCGCCAAATCAGGGAATCCTTGTCTACGCTGCATAGTCAGGCCGTGGGCAACAGAGAGTCAGTCTCTTCTGCTCTTCATCCGCTCAACCCCGATCACGAGAAGGATTTCCCATGACGAACTCGACATCGTTACGCCATCCTCGCGTATTCAGCTTCCTGCTGACCCTGGCCTTGAGCCTGCCGCTGCTGGTCCAGGCAGCCGAACTCCTGCCCTCGTGGAACGATGGGCCGTCGAAAAAGCAGATCATCGAGTTCGTGCAGGCGGTCACCGATCAAAGCAGCAAGGACTTCGTCAAACCCGAGGACCGCATTGCCGTGTTCGATAACGACGGCACCTTGTGGAGCGAGCAGCCGATGTACTTCGAATTGCTGTTCGCCCTCGAAGAAGTCAAACGCACCGCGCCGCAGCACCCCGAGTGGAAAACCACCCAGCCGTTCCAGGCCGTGCTGGACAACGATCACAAGGCACTGGCCGCCACCGGCATGGAAGGCCTCCTGAAGATCTTCGGTGCGACCCACACCGGCATGACCAGCGAAGCGTTCGATGACTACGCCAAGACCTGGCTGAGTCAGGCCAGGCATCCGAAAACCGGCAAGCCGTACACCGAAATGATCTTCCAGCCGATGCTGGAGATGCTCGACTACCTGCGCGGCAACGACTTCAAGACCTACATCGTCTCCGGTGGCGATACCGGGTTCATGCGCGCCTTTGCCGAGAAGGTCTACGGCATTCCACCGGAGCAAGTGATCGGCACCACCTTCGTCACCGCGTTCCAGTACAAGGACGGCAAGGCGTCGATCCTGCGCACGCCAAAACTGGCCCACAACGACGATGGCCCGGGCAAGCCGGAAAGCATCAACGCGGTGATCGGTCGTCGTCCGATCCTCGCGTTCGGCAACTCCGACGGTGACCTGCAAATGCTCCAGTGGACCGCCGCCGGTCCCGGCAAACGATTCATGGGATTGGTGCACCACACCGACGCCAAGCGTGAATGGGCCTATGACCGACAGTCGCAGATCGGTCGCCTGGACAAGGCCCTGGACGAAGCGAACAAGCGTGGCTGGACAGTCGTCGACATGGCGTCCGAATGGCGCCGGATCTATCCGTACGACGCCGCCACACCCGAGCAAGTGCAATAAAAAGACGTAACGCAGGACCGCAATAAACGTTTGTCGCATTCAGCGACGCAGTGAAAAGGAGCCAGTCAGATGACTCGCATAGGTAAGTGGTTACCGAAACTCGCCCTGGTGGCAGCCTCGGTGATGGCGATTTCGGCAACGGCCGGAGCCGCTGATAAACCCAACATTCTGGTGATCTTCGGCGACGATATCGGCCAGACCAACATCAGCGCCTATTCCATGGGCGTGGTTGGCTACAAGACGCCGAACATCGACCGCATTGCCAAAGAAGGCATGATGTTCACCGACTACTACGCGGAGAACAGCTGCACCGCCGGCCGCTCATCGTTCATCACTGGCCAGACGCCCTTGCGTACCGGTCTGTCGAAAGTCGGCATCCCGGGCGCATCGGTGGGCCTGCAAAAGCGTGACATCACCATCGCCCAGGCCCTCAAGTCCCAGGGCTACGCCACCGGCCAGTTTGGCAAGAACCACTTGGGCGACAAGGACGAGTTCCTGCCGACCAATCACGGTTTCGACGAGTTCTTCGGCAACCTTTACCACCTCAACGCCGAAGAAGAGCCTGAGCGTCCATACTGGCCAAAAGACGATGCCGAGTTCGTCAAGGCCAACACCCCGCGTGGCGTGATCCACAGCTTCGCCGACGGCAAGATCGAAGACACCGGCGCGCTGACCACCAAGCGCATGGAAACCATCGACGATGAAACCACCGCTGCGGCGCAAGCGTTCATCGAGAAACAGGCCAAGGCGGACAAACCGTTCTTCGTCTGGATGAACACCACGCGCATGCACCTGTTCACCCACGTACGCGATTCGATGAAGGGCCAGAGCGGCATGCCCGGCAATGAATACGCCGATGGCATGCTGGAACACGACGGCGACGTCGGCAAACTGCTGAAAACCCTGGACGACCTGAAAATCGCCGACAACACCATCGTCGTCTACACCACCGACAACGGCCCGAACCAGTTCTCCTGGCCGGACGCGGCGACCACGCCATTCCGTAACGAGAAGAACTCCAACTGGGAAGGCGCCTACCGCGTGCCGGCGATCATTCGCTGGCCGGGCAAGATCAAGGCCGGTGAAGTCTCCAACGAAATGTTCTCGGGCATGGACTGGTTCCCGACCTTGCTGGCAGCCGCAGGCGAAACCGACGTGAAGGAAAAGCTGCTCAAGGGTTGGGCACCAACCTCGGGTGGCAACAACTTCAAAGTGCACCTGGACGGTTTCAACCAGCTGCCTTACCTGACCGGCCAGCAACCTAAAGGCGAGCGTAAGGAGTTCTACTACTTCAACGACGACGGCGTGCTGGTTTCCATGCGCTTCAGTAACTGGAAAGTGGTGTTCTGCGAACAACGCGCGCCCGGTGGCTTTAAAGTCTGGAGCGAACCGTTCGTGTGCCTGCGCGTACCGAAAATCTTCAACCTGAGGATGGACCCGTATGAACGGGCCGACGTGGTTTCCGATCAGTATTACGATTGGCAGACCAAAAACGTCTACCTCGCCGCCCAAGCCGTACAAAAAGCGGCCGGGTTCCTGCAGACGTTCATCGAATACCCACCAAGCCAGAAACCGGCCAGCTTCAGCATCGACCAGATCCGTGCTGCGGTAGATGCCAAGATCGCTGAAAAAATGAAAGCTGCACCGGCTGCACAGTAAGACCGCTGGACCGCCGCTCGCACTCACCGGCGAGCGGACTTTTTTCCGGAATGCGAACACATTCCAACTGTAGGAGCTGGCTTGCCAGCGATGGCGATGGCTCAGGCAACTTCTTGGGTGGCTGGACGTCAGCCATCGCTGGCAAGCCAGCTCCTACAGGGCTTGGTTTCCAATTCGAAATTCGCACAAGGCAACAGATCCATGACCTCACGTGTCGCCAGCAAGTCGTCGGCCATACCTGCCCCGCAAGTCGCCTCCCCGGCGCTGTTGATCCCCGCCCTGCTGCTGTTTGTCTCCGGCGCCGCGGCGCTGGTGTATCAGGTGCTGTGGATCAAGCAGCTGTCGTTGGTCGTGGGCGTCGAGGTCTATGCCATCACCACCGGGATCAGCGCATTCTTTGCCGGGCTGGCCTTGGGCGGCTTGCTGTTCGGCCGCTGGGCGGACCGGATGCGGCAACCGGTTGTGCTCTACGCCGTGCTGGAAGTGCTGGTGGCGCTGCTGGGTGTCGCTGCGACCTTCGCCATGAGCCTGGCGGCCAGCCCGTTTGCCTGGCTGGAAGCGCACGTGGGCTTGCTGGCCTGGATACTGCCGTTCGCGCTGGTGGGTATTCCCGCGCTGTTGATGGGCGGCACCCTGCCGGTGCTGGTTCGCTCCCTGGCCACTGACCCGCAACACCTGGGCAAGGCCGGCGGGCAACTGTATGCGGCGAACACCGCCGGGGCCATCGCCGGCACCCTGCTCGCCGCGTTCGTGCTGATTGCCACCCTCGGCGTGCGCGGCAGCGCGCTGGCCGCCGCCATGCTGAACCTGCTGGCAGCCGCAGGAGCCCTGTGGTTCCAGCGCCGGCGCGTGGCCCCCGTTGATGCGGTGGCGAAACATCACTTTCAAAAAGCCCCCGACCGCCTGGCCCTTTGGCTGTACTCCATTGCCGGTGGTGTGGCGCTGGGCTACGAAGTGGTGTGGTCGCAATCGATCGTGCAGTTCATGAGCACCCGTACCTACGCCTTTGCCGTGGTGCTGGCGACTTACCTCACCGGGTTGTTCCTGGGCAGCATGCTGCTGGCCCGTCGGGTCGATCGCCTGCGCGATCCCTGGGGGGTATTCGGCTTGCTGATTGCCGCAGCCGGGGCGATTGCCTTGCTGGAAGTGGCGTTGCTCGGACGATGGCTGGTGCTCGCCCAGACCCTGGCCGAATCCTGGGTATTGTCATGGGGCGGCAGTGAACTGGCGGGCATGAGCACGCGGTTTGCGGTGGCTGCCTTGAGCATTGTATTTGTACCGACCCTGTTGCTGGGCGCGGCGTTCCCGTTGGCCCTGCGCTTGAGCGTCGGCGGCGCACAGGTGGGGCGCAACGTCGGCGAAGTCGTCGCGTTCAATACCCTCGGCGGGATCATCGGCGTGATGCTCTGCGGCTTTGTCCTGATCCCGATGCTGGGTCTGGTACGGACCCTGGGCCTGCTGGCGATGATCGCCGCCGGTATCGCGTACCTCGCCGTGCGCAAGGGCCATGGCGTGAAGAAAGGCCGGCGCCAGGCGGTGATTGCCATTGGCCTGGTGTCCCTGGCACTGACCGTGTTCACGCCGGTCAACAAGCTCGCCAGCCTGCTGCCGGGCGCGCGCAATGGCACGCTGACGTTCTACGAAGAAGGCCGTGGCGGGACCGTCGCCGTGGTCACCCAGGGCAAGGGCGAACGGGCGTTCCAGCGTTTGTATATCCAGGGCGTGTCCAATACCGGCGACGCCATGCCGTCCCTGCGTTACATGCGGATTCAGGCGCTGCTGCCCTTGTTGATCCACAACGGTGAACCGCGTTCGGCGCTGGTGATCGGGTTCGGCACCGGCATCACCGCCGGCGCCCTGACCCGCTACCCCGGCCTGGATCATCGCGTGGTCGCCGAACTGCTGCCCTCGGTGGTCAAGGCGGCCCCCTTGTTCAAGGGCAATTTCAATGCCGCGGCCGATCCGGGTGTCGATGTGCGCTTGCGCGACGGTCGCCAGGAACTCTTGCGCAATCCCCAGCGCTACGACCTGATCACCCTTGAACCGCCACCGCCCTCCGCTGCCGGCGTGGTCAACCTGTATTCCCGGGACTTCTACCAACTGGCCGCCAGCCGTTTGCAGAAACAGGGCCTGGTCGCCCAATGGCTGCCGCTGCCGACGCAGAACATCGATGACTCGCGCTCACTGGTACGCAGCTTCCTCGACGTGTTCCCCTACGCGACCCTGTGGACCAGCGAGTTCCACGAGATGCTGCTGGTGGGTTCAATGGAACCGATTGAACTGGATGCGGCGAAGATCAACGAACGCTTCCAGCAGGACAGCGTCCGCAGCACCTTGCAGGATGTCGGCATCGGCTCGGCCGCGGCATTGCTCGCCACCTGGGTGACTGATCGTACGGGGCTGGAACGCTTCGCTGGGCAAGCGCAACCGGTGACGGACGATCAGCCGCGCATCGAATACGCGCCGTGGGTTCGAGCCAGGGAGATCACACGGGTACTGCCGGCCCTGCTCGACTTGCATCAGCCGCCCGCACTGCTGAACGCCGACGCCGGATTCATCGAGCGCATGAACGCCCAGCAACAACGTCTGATGCAGTTCTACCGGGCGAGCCTGCATGCCTATGACGGAAACCGTGACGCTTGGGCCAGGGATATGCGTGAGGTGATGCGCGGGGATTCCGGGAATCCGTATTACCGGTGGTTTGTCGGGGAGTGATGCAGCGCCTTGGCGGCCGCCTTCGCGGGCAAGCCCGCTCCCACAGGGGACTTGTGGCGCTCACAGATCCAGTGTGGGAGCGGGCTTGGTCCGGGCGGCGTTCCGACGAAGGGGCCATCAGCTTCACCGCATCCGTTATTTGACAGACGCCGACCATCCGGCAAAGCTGCATCAAGCTTCAACGCGCGCCTGACGGCAATCGCACCTGGACCATGGAAGTCGTAATGCCGACATATAAAAACAAAGCTGCACAGCCAAACCCTGATTCGCAACCGACCCTGATCAACCGTTATCTGTTCCCCGTCACCATCGGCATCCTGTTGCTGACTGTGGCGGGTATTGGCTGGTTTTTGCTGAGCAGTACACCAACGACGCCCAAGCCGGTCACCGTCAGCCCCCCTGCTGTTCAACCGGCCAAGCCGCAACCCGTCGCCATCGCGCCTGCGAAAATGGTCGACGAGCAGCAATGCCAGGGTTGCCACGGCGAGCAGGTCAAGGACTGGCAAGGCTCCCACCACCAGTTGGCAATGCAGCAAGCCAACGCCGACACGATGCTCGGCGACTTCAACAACGTCACCTTCAAGGCCGAAAAAGAGACCACTGTGTTCTCGCGCAAAGGCGACGAATTCTGGGTCAACACGCCAGGTACCGATGGCAAGAATGCCGATTTCAAGGTGGCCTATGCCTTTGGCATCGCCCCCTTGCAGCAGTACCTGATCGAGGTCGGCGCAGGCCGGTTGCAGGCCCTTGGGATTGCCTGGGATACCGAAAAGCACCGCTGGTTTCACCTCTACCCGGGCCAGGGCGTGAACTTCAAGAACCCGCTGCACTGGAGCAAACCGAGCCAGAACGCCAACTTCATGTGCGTCGAATGCCATACCACCGGCTTCAAGCGCAATTTCGATGCGCCAAAAAACACCTTCGACAGCCACTGGAACAGCCTGGGTGTCGGCTGTCAGGCCTGTCATGGCCCGGCGTCCAATCACCTGGACTGGACGGCGAAGAAGACCGACCTGATCCGTGCCGGATTTGCCGTCGACCTCAAGGACAAGAACGCCACCGTCGAAATCGAAACCTGCGCCCGCTGCCACTCGCGTCGCGCGCCTCTGGATGACGGCTACACGGTCGGCAAGCGGCTGATGGATGACTACCTGCCGAGCGTCCTGACCCGCGAACTGTATGCGCTGGACGGCAAGATCATGGACGAAGTGTTCGAACACGGCTCCTTTGCCCAGAGCAAAATGTTCGACAAGGGTGTGCGTTGCAGCAACTGCCACAACCCGCACAGCACGCAATTGAAAGCGCCAGGCAACGGTGTCTGCCTGCAATGCCACAACACCGCCGGCAAAACCACCGTGGAAGGTATCGACGGCAAGGGCCTGCAAGCGAAAAACTACGACTCCACCGAACACACTCACCACACCATGGGCCAACCGGGTTCGCAGTGCGTGGATTGCCACATGCCCGGCAAGTTCTACATGGGCAATGACTTGCGGCATGACCACAGCTTCAGCATCCCCAACCCTGAGCGGGCAAAGAAACTCGGTACGCCTGATGCTTGCCTGACCTGCCACCAGGGCAAGGCCGGCGACAAGGTCACCGAGCAGTTCAAGCTGTGGAACACCGCCAACGCCAGTGCGGTGCAAGCCCCTCGCTACGACGAAAGCCTGTGGCTGATTCGCAACGGTCAGGCCGGTGCCGCACAGGCCTTGATCGAGCAACTGCAACGCAGCAACCTGCCGGCGATCCAGCGCGCGACGCTGCTTGGCGAATTGGCGCAGTATCCGAGCGAGCAAGCGTTGAAACTGGCCACCAGGGATCTGAACAACCCGGCGCCGCAAGTCCGTGAGAGCGCCATCCGCGCACTCAGCGCCTTCCTGCCGCCAGCGGAACGTGCGCCACTGCTGACGCCCTTGTTGAGTGACCCTGTGAGAGCCGTGCGCATCGCCGCCGCCCGTGATCTGCTCAGTGTCGCGCGCAACGGCCTGGGCACGGCCCAGGACAGTTGGAATGCCGCCATCGCCGAATACGAGGCGGTGCAGAAAAATCTGCTCGAACGCGCCGAAGCGAACCTCAACCTGGCGATGCTGTATCAGGCCAGCGGTCGCAACGCCGAAGTCGAAGGATTCCTGCGCACGGCCCTGCAGCGCGATCCGGACTTCTACCCGGCGCTGGTCACCCTGGTGCAATGGCTGGAGGCCAACGGTCGCAGCCAGGAAGGCCATGCCCTGCTGGCGCAAAGCCTCAAGGACCATCCTGACTCGGGCCTGCTGCAATACACCCAGGGCCTGGCGCTGATTCGTACCGGCCAGGCGGCTCAAGCCATGCCGTACCTGAGCCAGGCCGCGAAACTGGAACCGCAGAGTGGGCAATTCGGCTACGTACTGGCAGTGGCCCTGCATGACAGCGGCAAGATTGACGAAGCCTGCGCAGAACTGGAACGGCTGTTGAAAGAGCAACCGGCCAACCGCAATGCCCGCCTCTCGCTGATCCAGTATTACCTGGCCAACGGCCAGGAGCCCAAGGCCCAGGTGCTGTTGCAGGGCTGGAAGAAAATGAACATGGGGGATCCTGCGTTGAAATGATCGGGGCTGAACCGGATGCCCGTTCACGGGCAATCCTGCTCTCACGGGGTCAGCGTCGTCGACAGAATCCGTGTACGACACTAACTCTGCGGGAGCGGGCACGCCCGCGAAGACGGCCGTGCGAGCAACGCCCACCCCAAGTATGTCTCTTCCCTGTTTGCCCTGTATCGGTCAGCAAACAATGCGAATCCCTTAGATTTTTAATGATATCACTAGGCCACTAGTGATAAGGTTCGCGGCGCTTGAAAAACCCCTCCCCCATTACATTTCGAGGCGACATGAAGCAAGCCTCGGCCAATGACGGCAATGACCGGTCGCAAGGATCAACCATGGAAGCTCTCCGCAAGCTGTTCACCGTTACAGCCCTGACCACAGCACTCCTGACTTCGGGCTGTGCAAGCATCGTCGGTGACAGCAAATACCCGGTGAACGTATCGAGCACGCCTAGCGGCGCCAACTTCACCATTACCAACAAAGCCGGTGTCGTCGTACATAACGGCTCCACGCCCAACACCGTGACACTGCCTTCCGGTCGTGGTTACTTCAAGGGTGAGGCCTACACCATCACCTTCAAGAAAGAGGGTTATGCCGATGTCAGTACCACTCTGGATACCAGCATGAGCGGCTGGTACTGGGGCAACATTCTGCTTGGCGGGTTGATCGGCATGCTGGTAGTCGATCCACTGACCGGCGCAATGTACAAACTTCCCGAGGACGCCGCGGGTAACCTCGGCAGTCCGTTGGCCGGCGAAGCAGCAAAAAACCTGACACTGCTGGAAATCGACCAACTGTCGCCAGGCGAGCGCGCTTCGCTGGTTCGCATCAACTGACATCACCCGGCGCATTCCGCCGTTCGGGATGCGCCCTTTTGCACGGCAAAGCTGTCGAAACCGCATTTGTAGGAGCGAGCCTGCTCGCGATGGCGTTACAGACGACGCGTTTATCCAGAATGTTCGCGTTTTCGTTGACGTCCATCGCGAGCAAGCTCGCTCCTTCAGCGGCGCCTGAACAAGGGCCGCGGCTCAATCACTGAAGGCCCATACAACACGCTCATCCCCGCCAATCCCTTCAATGCATCTTCCGCGGATTTGTCTTCACGCACGGCAAAGCTGTCGAAACCGCATTGGCGCATGTGGCTGAGTTGATCGCGCAAGACATCGCCGATGGCGCGCAACTCGCCGGCCCAGCCCAATCGCGTGCGCAGCAGATACGCCTGGCTGTACCCGCGGCCATCGCGAAAGCTCGGAAAATCCAGGGCGATCAAGGGCAGTTGGGCAAACCATGGCTGAAGGCTTTCCACTTCATCGTCCGGCCCCAGCCACACGCCGTTTTGCGACGGGTTTTCCAGCCAACGGCTCAGCGGCAGAATCGCGGCACCCACGGGCAGCGCTGCTTGCGGGTCGCGCACGAGCGCCCACGGATCATCCGCAACAATCCGCGCCACGCCCTCTTCCAGGCGCAACAGATTGTTCATGCCGACACCTCCGGCACTTTCCCGTAGACCGCCTCCTTGAACGGCTCCAGCCCGATTCGCTGGAAGGCGTCGACGAACAGTTCTTCGCTCTCGCGATAACGCACGAAGGTGTCGACAATGCGCTCGATCACCCCGGGCACTTGCGCGGCGCTGAAGGACGGGCCAATGACCTTGCCTAGCGCACTGTTCTTGCCCTGGGCGCCACCCAGGGTGATCTGGTACCACTCGGCGCCGTTCTTATCGACGCCCAGAATACCGATGTTGCCGATGTGGTGATGACCGCAGGCATTCATGCAGCCGGAAATATTGAGGCTGATGTCGCCCAGGTCGTGCAGGTAGTCAAGGTCTTCGAAGCGTGCGGCAATGGCCTTGGCAATGGGGATCGACTTGGCGTTGGCCAGCGCGCAGAAGTCGCCACCGGGGCAGGCAATGATGTCGGTGAGCAATCCGGCGTTGGCGCTGCCCAGATTGTGTCCGCAGGCCAGGCGCCACAGGGTGAACAGATCGGCCTTGGACACGTCCGGAAGAACGATATTCTGCTCATGGGCAATGCGGATTTCACCGAAGCCGAAGCGTTCGGACCACTCGGCCACCGCCTCCATCTGTTCGGCAGTGACATCACCCGGTGGCGCAGCGGCGCCCGGCTTGGTCGACAACACCACGCTGGCATAGCCCGATACTTTGTGCGGCTGCACGTTACGCTGCACCCAACGAGCGAACACCGGGTTTTCGGCCAGGTGCGTGCCGAAATCGAGATGGGTGTCGGACAGATCACGATAAGGCGGTGCGACGAACGCACTGGCCACACGCTCGAACTCGTCGAGGGTCAGTTGCGCCGGGCCGTCCTTGAGGTACTGCCACTCTTCTTCCACTTCCCGGGCGAAGGCCTCGATGCCCAGGGCCTTGACCAGAATCTTGATTCGCGCCTTGTACTTGTTGTCCCGCCGGCCATGGCGGTTATACACCCGCAGCACCGCCTCGACGTAAGACAACAGGTGCTGCCAGGGCAGGCCTTCGCGGATCTGCAAGCCGAGGATCGGCGTGCGCCCCAGGCCGCCGCCGACCATGACTCGCAGGAGCATGTGCCCGTCGGAGCCTGGGTAAAGATAAAGGCCGATGTCATGCATCATGATCGCCGCGCGGTCCTGCTCGGCCGAGCAGATGGCGATCTTGAACTTGCGCGGCAGGAACAGGAACTCCGGGTTGATGGTCGACCACTGCCGCAGAATTTCCGCCAACGGTCGCGGGTCGATCATTTCGTCGGCCGCCACCCCGGCAAAGGCTTCGGTGGTGATGTTGCGCACGCAATTGCCGGAGGTCTGGATCGCATGCATTTCCACCTCGGCCAGGCGATCGAGGATGTCCGGCACCTGGGCCAGTTCGATCCAATTGAACTGCATGTTCTGCCGGGTGGTGAAATGGCCGTAGCTGCGATCGTAATCCCGGGCGATGCTCGCCAACGTACGCATCTGCCGGGCGCTCAGCGTGCCGTAGGGAATCGCCACCCGCAGCATGTAGGCGTGCTTTTGCAGGTACAGGCCGTTCTGCAGGCGCAATGGCAGGAACTCTTCTTCGCTCAGTTCGCCGGCCATGAAGCGCTCGACCTGATCGCGAAACTGCGCAACCCGTTCGAACACCAGTGCCCGGTCGTAATCATCGTACTGATACATGTGGCAACCTCATCAGGATTCACCCACCGCATTCCCCCTACGGGTTGGTGGGTATGCGGTGTTGTGTGGGGTTGACTATGGACTTGCGGCTCAGCGCATTACAGATTCACCTGAGTGCATAAAAACCGTATCAGAGCGCGGCAGATGGCCGCAGGCGGCACTCAAATCTGATCCGCCTAAATGAAATATTCCTGAGCCTGTTTTGTTTCCATCGGGGTTTCTACAGTGCACGGCATTGCAACCGTGGAAGCATTGAGCATGAGCACAACAACTATCAGTCAGGCCTATAACTACAAGGTCGTGCGCCAGTTCGTGGTGGCGACCGTCTTCTGGGGCGTCGTGGGGATGGCGATGGGCGTGTGGATCGCCTCGCAACTGGTGTGGCCGCAGATGAATCTTGACCTGCCCTGGACCACCTTCGGCCGCTTGCGCCCGTTGCACACCAGCCTGGTGATTTTCGGTTTTGCCGGCAGCGCGCAATTTGCCGCCAGTTACTACGCGGTACAACGCACCTGCCAGGTGCGGCTGTTCTGCGACAAGCTCGCCGCGTTCACCTTCTGGGGTTGGCAATCGGTGATCGTGGTGATGCTGATCAGCCTGCCGCTGGGCTACACCACCACCAAGGAATATGCCGAGATCGAATTCACCGGTGCGGTGTGGATGACCGTGGTCTGGATTGCATACGCCGTGGTGTTCTTCACTACCGTAGTGCAACGCAAGACCCGGCACATCTACGTCGGCAACTGGTTCTTCGGTGCGTTCATCGTCGTCATCGCCATGCTGCACGTGGTCAATCACTTGTCGATTCCGGTGGACTGGTTCAAGTCCTACCCGGTGTATTCCGGGGCCACCGACGCCATGGTCCAGTGGTGGTACGGCCACAACGCCGTGGGTTTTTTCCTGACCACCGGTTTTCTGGGCATGATGTATTACTTCGTGCCGAAACAGGTGGGCCGGCCGGTGTATTCCTATCGCCTGTCGATCGTGCACTTCTGGGCGCTGATTACCCTGTACATCTGGGCCGGCCCTCACCACTTGCACTACACCGCGCTGCCGGACTGGGCGCAGTCGCTGGGCATGGCCATGTCGCTGATCCTGCTGGCGCCGAGCTGGGGCGGGATGATCAACGGCATGATGACGCTCTCGGGCGCCTGGCATAAGCTGCGCACCGACCCGATCCTGCGCTTTCTCGTGCTATCCCTGGCGTTCTACGGCATGTCGACCTTCGAAGGGCCGATGATGGCCATCAAGACGGTCAACGCCCTCTCCCACTACACCGACTGGACCATCGGCCACGTGCACGCCGGCGCGCTCGGCTGGGTGGCGATGATCACCTTCGGGGCGACCTATCACATGGTGCCGAAGGTATTCGGACGCGATCGGATGCACAGCACGCCGCTGATCAACCTGCACTTCTGGCTGGCGACCATCGGCACCGTGCTGTACATCGCCTCGATGTGGGTCAACGGCATTACCCAGGGCCTGATGTGGCGCGCGATCAACGATGACGGCACGCTGACCTACTCCTTCGTCGAAGCCTTGCAGGCCAGCCATCCGGGATTCGTCGTGCGCTTTGCCGGCGGGGTGTTCTTCCTCAGCGGCATGCTGTTGATGGCCTACAACGTATGGCGCACGGTGCGGGTAGCGGACGTGGCGATGGCCGAACGCGAGGCGCAGTTGGCCTGATGATTGAAGTCATGTTGAACATGGCGGGTGTGGCATTTTTGTGGTTCGCCATAGAGTATTGTCTGCGCCACCAGACCGCCGAGAGCCTGGACGATGCGAGCCTGATCCCGTTTGCGGATGACCCGGAAGTGGCGCGGCGGGTGGAATTGGCGACCGGAAAAACCGTCAAGACACTCCCGCCGCAAGAGGCGAAAGCGGATTGGGGAACCCTCGATATCTGATGGGCCTGCGATGACTGTGGGAGCACGCTCGCTCCCACAGGGTTGTAGGTCGAGATTTCAGGCACGTTCCCGGGGAATCAGGCTTTGCAGTTGTTGCGCCAGGAAGTTTGCATCGAACTCAAACGTATCCGGGTCTTTCAAGCCATTGGTCTTGCGCCACTGCCAGCCAGTGGATGGCGGCAGGCACACCAGTGACACGCTGCCATAACGGGCTGCTGTAAAGCCCATCACCGCCACGGAAATCTGCCCGCCGACACCCATCACCTCCGGCACGAACTCCACAGGTTTACCCGCGATCAGGATGCTCAGCTTTTCAGTCTTGAATGTAGAGGTTTCCACCGGAACACTGGGCCCCGACGCGACATACACTTCGCGGTTCACTTCGAGCAGGTCAGGTGCCTTGACCGGTTCGAGCCACTGCTGGATCTCATCGAACAGCGCACCAATGCGCTTCGCCCACTCGGCCGACTGCGACTCGAACACTTGTTTTTTGTGCGCTTCGCTTTCGGCGTAGTGGCGAAGCATTTCGCCCAGTTGCTGTACATCGTCCATAGCGGTGTTCCCTGAATAGACCGGTGTTGCGGACCTGGAGCATGGCAGATGCTCGCACGCTGCGTACGACTAAAACCTGACGACAGTTTGCACCGTCGCGTAATCGCGGGCACTGCAGGTACGCACTTCACCTGACAAACGGAGCACAGCATGCGCCCTGGACGAATGACTCAGCCGACCCTGGGCGTGCGACGCAGGCGCGCCATGCTCAAGGTGTCCACCAGTACGCCATCGCGAACGGCGTAATCACGAAACAGGCCCTCGGTTTCGAAGCCGAACTTGCGGTACAGGGCAATGGCCGCTTCGTTATCGGCAAACACCGAAAGCTCGACGCGCTTCAGGTTCATCCAGTTGTCGGCGATATCCAGCGCCGTCGCGAGCAGCTTCGAACCCACGCCCTTGCCTTGCCACTCGACCGCAACACCCATGCCGAAACTGCCGGCATGGCTGCGACGAATGCGCGAGAACTGCTCCAGGCCGATGTTGCCGATGACCGTGCCTTGATGCAGGGCCACTACCTTCACCAGGCGTTCGTTATCCGGCGCCAGGCGACTGCGCCAGAGCTCGGTGGACTGAAACGGCATTTGCAGGGTCTGCCGGGCGATGGCGGGATCGTTGTACAGCGCCGTAATGCCTTCGATATGAGATTCGTTGAAGCGCTCGAACGTGATAACGGGTTCGGTGATCGGCATGGGTGAATCATCCTTGAAGCAGACATGGCCGTTCACTCTATAACGCTTTCTTCACGTGTGGCGAGAATCGATGTGGGAGCGGGGGTGCGGCGATCCGACTTGCTCGCGAAGGCGTTATCACATTCAACGTTGAAGGTGTCTGATCAACCGCTTTCGCGAGCAAGCGCTAGGCATTATTGAGCATCCATATGTCAATAGTTATCCATTACGGACCTTAGTAGTGAAACCCATCCCATACAATTAAAATAAAAATACAATAAGCAGACAAACAACATCTGCCCCCTAGCTAGGGTCCTGACTCAAAAATAAATATCCCATTTTAGCCACTCTTATATAGTTTGGTGCGACCTAGAAAAACGCTGAAAAAACCCACTCTCCTGCACAATATCTGTCTGCCCCCGCACTTCCAGAACTTGTTTTTTGGATGCTGGGCTTCCTCAGAATATTCCTACAGATCATTCATAAAAATTGGCTTTCTATCCAAATTTTTGGGCCCTCGCAGCATTTTGTTACTCTCTTATCATTTGATTTGCAATCTAAATTATCAATCATAAATCCAACTGCAATTGCCGCACTGCGCCTAAAATTCAAAGTTAAAAATTCAACTGCATCTTGTAATCAAGGACACTTTACAAGCTGCATGAGACATAAAGCTCCGCTGCTTCGCCGTATCAGCACGACAAGTAAAAACGCTCACCCCATTACCAATGGAGCTAATATACGGCGCAACCCGGTAAAGCGCCTGCCAAGTGGGAACGGCATTATCTTCGCCTACCCGAAATAAATGATCACCATCGCCCCTCACCACTTTCGAGAGGTGCTCTTTATTTACGGGTCATTTCCCACCTGCATGACTACAAGGAAAACACATGTCGACGCTGGTCTATTACGTAGCTGCCACCCTGGATGGTTATATTGCCACTCAACAACACAAACTGGATTGGCTGGAGAACTTTGCGCTGGGGGATGATGCAACGACCTATGAAGATTTTTATCAGACGGTCGGATCGGTGGTCATGGGGTCGCAGACCTATGACTGGATCATGTCGAACGCTCCTGATGACTGGCCCTACCAGGATGTACCCGCCTTTGTCATGAGCAACCGGAATCGGTCAGTCCCTGCCAATCTGGATATCACCTTCGTACACGGTGATGCCGGGGTCATCGCGGCCAAGGCCAGGCAAGCGGCGAAGGGCAAGAATGTCTGGCTGGTCGGTGGCGGCAAAACGGCAGCCTGTTTTGCCGACGCCGGGGAATTGCAGCAGCTGTTCATCACCACCATTCCGATCTTTCTCGGCACCGGCGTTCCCGTACTGCCCGTTGACCGCGCGCTTGAAGTCGTTCCCAGAAAACAGCGTACGCTGCAGAGCGGTGCCATGGAATTCGTCCTGGACGTGAAAGCGGATTAACGCCCGCAAGACGATCAGGTATCGAAACTCGCAGCGTCGGCCCCCAAGGGAGAAACCAGTGAGGCGTTTGGTATTGAGTTTATGTTTGCTGGTCGTTGTCGCTCTGGCGAGTGTTCATGGAACAGGGATGGTGAAAACCGCGCGAACAAGCTCGGCGTGCTGATTCATGCTGAAAAAAGCGCCCGCGAAACCGCCCTGCTCGACACCTTGATCGACGTCGCCGCGAACTCGACGCCAGCCCGACCCACGTGGCCATTGCCTGGTTGCGGGAAAAGGCCAGGCGTTCGACAACTGCGCTGATTCCGACCTTTGGTTCCCGGACTCGTGAGCAGCTGGACGCCACGCTGGGCGCGCTGAATGTACAGTTGAGTACTGATCAGCTGGCGCGGCTGGACGGTGTCAGCGAGGTGGCCAAAGGCGTGCCGCACGAATCCATTGCCGGTTCGTTCGCGCGGTTCAGCGGTGGCCGGATCCTCGACATGCCAAGTTTTCTGGTGGCCTGACACAAATCAAACTTGTGGGAGCGGGCTTGCTCGCGAAAGCGGTTGACCAGTCATCTTCAATGTTGAATGTGATGACGCCTTCGCGAGCAAGCCCGCTCCCACATTTTGATCGCACTCACCTTTCGAACCACTCCCGACGCTCGCTGAAGGTGTTCTCGATCAACTCGACCACCGTCCGCACCTGTGCTTCACCCTGTGACTCGGCGTTGACCGCCATCCACACCTGACGCCGCATCGGCCGGTCAAACAGGCCCGGCAAGGCCACCAGGCCGCGGTCGAAGTGGCTCATGTAGTGCGGCAGCAGGCCGACGCAGGCGCTGCAACGGATCATCTCCAGCATCAGTTCATAGGATTGCAACTGCACTGCTCCCGCCAGGCGTTGGTCCACCAGTGCATTCCATGGCCGGAAGCTTTCAACCTGGCAGTCCTGCTGCCATTGCACCAGGAGGAAATCGGCCAGTTCCTCCAGGCATTCCGGCCTGGAAGCCACCCGTGAGTAACGCTTGGCAATGTGCGGCAGGTACTCCAGTTGCGCCAGAGACCGGGGTTCGGTGGTGGCAAAGCTCGGCCCCGGCAATGGCGATCCGGTTTCGCCCAGCCACACCACCACGTCGGCGCTGACCGCTTGCAGGGACAATTCGCTGTCGAGCGTCTTGATGTCCAGGCGCACGCTGGCATTGCGCCGCAGCAGCGCCACCAGGTCACGCCCGAGAATGTCATGCAGGATCGAATCGGCCACGGCCAGGCGAATCAACGGCTGTTCGATCACCGGCAAATCGCGCTCATGGGCCAGGGCGATCAATTGTGCGTGCAGGCGCAAGCCATCGCGACTGAGGCTCAAACCATTGTCTGACGGGTTGAACAGTGAGCAGCGCAGCTGTGTCTCCAGCAGCGCCAGTTGCCTGCGCAAGCGGGTGGCCTTGATGTTCAGGCTGCGCGCGGCCTGCATGAAACAACCGCAACGGGCACTGACGGTGAAGCACAGCGCCAGTTCGGGGTCGATACCCGCGGCCAACTGGCGCCAGGACGCATTTTTATCGATGGCTACACGATACTCGGCAGCGCCCCGGTGGGCGCTGGTTTCCATGACTGACATCGAGGACTCCCTGTCGACATGACACTGACAGCTCCATCCTGCGGATCATTGGTGAACCTGCTGTGACAATGACTCAGGCGCTGGGTGTCTGGCGAAAGCTCACGGCCAGGCGATTCCAGCTGTTGATGGTGGTGACGGCGATGGTCAGGTCGACCATTTCGCTTTCACTGAACTGCTCCCTGGCCAGCGCGTAAACATCATCCGGTACGTGGCTTTGCGAGAGCAAGGTGACGGCTTCGGTCCAGGCCAGCGCGGCTCTTTCGCGCGGATTGAAAAAGTTGCTGTCGCGCCAGACCACGATGGAATACAGGCGACGGTCGCTTTCGCCGAGGCGCCTTGCATCCACCGAGTGCATGTCGGTGCAGAAGGCACAGCCGTTAAGTTGCGAGGCGCGAATCTTGACCAGGTGCAGCAGGCCCTGCTCGATGCTCAGGCTGCAGGTCAGGGCCTCCATGGCGATCATGGCCTTCATCGCTTTGGGGGACGCACTGTAGTAATCCAGGCGGGGCTTCATGGAGCGCTCTCGTGCTGCCTTGAGTTGATTTTCACGGTAATCGCTGGCGCGGGAGCGTGACAGATCCAATTTCGCGATTTCCCCGTGGACCAAGGCCTGCAGACCAATTGACGGTTTTTCCGCTGCGCAACTTCTGCCGACCGAGCGGATAAGGGTAATCTTGCGCGACGCACACGCGCCTCAACAGTCCCGGAGTCTCGCCGGCATGGAACTACATGTTGTCATCAACGGCCGCAAGGACCTGGCCGGCCAGTTGTATAACCAACTGCGCAGCGCCATCGAGTCCGGACGCCTGGCCGCCGGGACGCAACTGCCGCCCAGCCGTTTGCTGGCCGAACAATTGGGCATTTCACGCAAGACCATTTCCGATACCTACGCCCAGTTGACCTACGAAAACTTCCTCACCGGGGTGGTCGGCAAAGGTACTTACGTCAATGCGCGCACGTCGAAGGTGCAGCGTAAACAGAACTACACAGAGCTTGGCGGCTTTGAGGTGATCGAGTCCTGGCGCAACCTGCCGGTGTTTCTGCGTCATCCGACCCTGGAAGGCTCGCTGCGCTACGACTTCATTGGTGGCGCCACCAGCAAGGGCCAGTTTCCCCAGGATGACTGGCGACGCTGCACCTCCCACGCGCTGCGCCAGATTGCCGGCTCCAAGGGCTTGTACAGCTTGCCTGAGGGCTTGCCCGCCCTGCGCAATGCCATTGCGCGGCACATCGCGTTCTCCCGCGGGGTCAATTGCCAGGATGAGGATGTGGTGGTGTGCAACGGCGCGCAGCAGGCCCTGGACCTGATTGCGCGGGTGCTGATCAGTCCGGGCAGCCTGGTCGCCATGGAGGACCCTGGCTACCCGCCGGCGCGGCTGCTGTTCGGCACCCATGGCGCCACGGTGATCGGTGTGCCGGTGGACGCCGAAGGCATTGTGGTGGAGCAGATTCCTCGCGGCACGCGCCTGATCTACGTCACCCCGTCGCACCAGTTCCCGCTGGGCATGCCGATGAGCCAGGCGCGTCGGCAAGCACTGCTGGCCAAGGCCCATGAGCTGGGCGCGATCATCATCGAGGACGACTACGACAGCGAATTCCGCTACGAAGGCCGCCCCACCGATTCCCTGCAAAGCATGGACGAACAGGGGATCGTCGCTTACGTCGGGACCTTTTCCAAAACCCTGCTGCCGGAACTGCGGCTTGGCTATGCGATCCTGCCGCCAGCGATCCTGGAGGCCGTGGTGCGGGCCAAACAGCTCACCGACCTGCACACGTCGACCCTGCCACAGTGGGCGCTGGCCAAGTTCATCGCCGAAGGCTGCCTGCTCAAGCACATCCGCCGTTGCCATACCATCTATGCCGGGCGCCGCGAGCGGATCCTGACGCGCATGGCCGGCGACCTCTCACCCTGGCTGGAGGCGGTGCCGTCCACCGCCGGCTTCCACATGGTGGTGATGTGCAAAGTGCCCCTGGATATTCCATTGGTGATCGAACTGGCGAAAAAAGTCGAAGTCGGGCTCTATGCCATCGACAGCTTTTTCTATCAGCAAGCGCCCAAGGCCGGGTTTTTCTTCGGTTTTGGCGCCATCGAGACCCTGGACATCGACACCGCCCTGGACCGTGTGCGCGACATTTTGCAGCAGGTGGCCTGACGGATTGGCCTGCGGCTTTATCCGGCGATTGGCTATTGGCGGTCTGGAAGGTCAGGCCTATCCTGCATAGGCGTTATCCCTCAATGAGCAGGATTCGTCCGGCCTGATTCAGGAGTGTGAGCAATGTCCCATGAAGTGATCAATACCGTACAGGTACGTGCCGTCGCCGGCCGCTCGGATGAACTGGGTAAGCAACTGCAAAAGATTGTCGAAACCCTGCGTGAACTACCGGGCTGCGAATCCTATATGGTCGACCGCTGCCCAGAGGACAGCAATCGCTGGACCGTCAGCGCCCGCTGGCAATCGGAAGCGGCCATGAAATCGCATTTCAACTGCCCCGAAGTCCAGGGCTTCATCGGCCTGATCGACAGCCAACTGGCCAATGCCGTGGACTTCAACAGTTTTCCGATCGTCTGAAAACAAGATCAAGAGATTGCAGCCTGCGGCAGCTCCGACATGGGCTGCGATCTTTGCTTTGGTCCCCTCGCCTTCCGGAATATTGGCTGTTTAATCGTTACCGCTTGCGCACTACTGTGGTTTGCAACAACTAACCACCACAGGAAAAGAACCATGAACATGTTGCGTTTGCGGGCTGCCTCCCTCGCCGCCCTGGCCATGATTGTGTCCGTATCGGCCTTTGCCCATGACCCTTCGGAAAAGGTCACCGTTTTGCAGGACCAGATGCTGAAAAATGCCCCGGGCAAAAAGGCTTTGATGATCGAGGTTGACTACCAGCCAGGCCAATCGTCCATCGCCCACAAGCACGACGGCACGGCCATGGCCTATGTGCTTTCGGGGTCGATCACGTCTCAGGTGAAAGGCGAGAAAGCGGTCACCTACAAGGCCGGTGAGTACTGGTACGAACCCGCAGGTTCGGAACACCTGGTCTCGAAAAACGCCAGTACAACCAAGCCGGCGAAGCTGTTGGTGTTCATGGTATTGGCCCCGGACGAGAAAGTGTTGATCCCATTGGAAAACTGATGGCCGAACGTACAGCTATAAATAAAAAGGCTCGAATGGCGAATTCGGGCCTTTTTATTTCCCGAGGCAATTAACCACAGCCTGTTAAACCAAACAAAACTATTGGCCGTCGGACAAGTGCGGACATTGGCTATTTAAATAAAACAGCCAGGGTTTAGTCTTGAGTCACCGCCGACACAGCACCGGCAACTTAAACTTTCGACTGAATTGTTTCACTGGAGAAACACCATGAAACTTGCTCTTGGCAGTACGTTGACCCTAACGGTAGTTTTAACCGGCTGCTCGATCCCTACTGCGCCCACCGCGGTCTCTTCGCTCAATGGCATTTTCACCGAACCGGTAGGCCGCAGCGGTGCCACGCTGATTAACAATGGCAGCCATGTCTCGCTGGGCATCGTCTACAGCCAGAATACCCAGACGAACCGTGCCTATCTGCGGGACTACCAGGCCAACGCCGGCACCGGTTTCGGCCAGAGCCTGCTGGTGCAGCCGATTCATGACGCCTATGTAGCCACCTCCAGGCCGGACATGGCCGTGGATTGGGTCAAGGCCTCCCTGCAGCGGCAATTCGGTTCGGTGACCGTGTATCCGGACATGCAGAGCCTCAGGGCGGCGAAACCGGACGTGATGGCGGTGGTCGACACCCGCAACCAACTGATGACATCGCGCAGTTCGGACATCCAGTCAGATGTCAGTGCGGACTTTTACGATAAGAACTTCAACTACATAGGCACTGCACAAGGCCATGACGCCAAGTCACTTAGTCCGGTCTGGGCCGACTATAAACGCAGTGAAGAGATAGTGGCTGACATTAACGAACAACAGAATGTGCAAGTTCGGGCGCTGCAGAAGTTTGACCAGTCGCTCAGTAATTTATTGACCAGCCCGACAAGTAATGTATCGATGAACACTGAAAGAACTTCTGTCTTCAAGTAATTGGTTGATGCTGACGACCCCATCGCGGGCAAGCCCGCTCCCACAGGATTTTGTGTCGTCCACACAACTTGTGTGCACCTTGATCCACTGTGGGAGCGGGCTTGCCCGCGATGAGGCCCTCCTGATCACTACAAAAACTCAAGAAAAAAAGCCCCGCATCTCTCGATACGGGGCTTTTTCATTCAACGCCTGATCAGGCCGCCGGTTCCAGCTCGGCGGCGACAGCGGCAGGCACTACCGCTTGACCGCTCAACGCCAGGTCCAGCAGTTCGCGGTTGGCCACCGCGTACATGGCGTAGTCAGTGCCGCTGGCGGCACGGATTTCCACCAGCATGGCGCGCCAGCGTTCGATCATGCTTTCGTGCTGCGCCATCCACAGGGAAAGCCGTGTTTCCACGTCCTGGGTGCCGTCGCCCTGTTGCAGGACCGAGATGGTGATCGCGCGTTGCTGCCAGTCGACGTCATCGCGGAACGCTTCACGGGCCAGGGCCTGCCAGTTGTTTTCAACCGGCAGAGCGCTGATCTGTTGCATGTACCAGGTGATGTCCAGCGCGCTACCCACGGCGAAGTAAGCCTTGGCTACCTCAGCCGGATCCTGGCCAGTCACGTCGGAAGCCTCGATGATCGGCAGCAGGGTGTACAGGTGCGAGGTACCCGCCACCATACGCGCCAGCAACTCCGGCACACCGGCTTCGACGTAGGCCTGATAACGGCGCTGCCAGGTTTCACGGATCTCACCGCTGAGCAGCTCGTCGAGCTTCAGGCCCAACTCTTTCAAGTGCGGACCAAAGTGCGCGACGTCACGGGCAGCGTTCTGCTCGTTGCGACGGGCACGCAGGAACCAGCGCGTGGCGCGACGGCCCAGGCGCATCAGCTCGTCCATCAGCTCCAGTTGAACGTCGGCCGAAACCTGGTAATCCAGGTTTTCGATCTGACGGAACCAGTGCGGGAGATGGAAAATGTCACGCACGATCACGTAGGCGCCGGCCACGTTCGCCGGGCTCATGCCGGTCGACTCTTTGAGTCGTTGAACGAAGGTGATGCCCATGTGGTTGACCAGATCGTTGGCGATCTGGGTGCTGACGATTTCGCGCTTCAGGCGGTGACGGCGCATGGCCACGGAGAACTTGCTCACCAGGGTTGGCGGGAAAGCGGTTTCCATGTCGCGGGTCAGGTAGTCGTCGTCCGGCACCAGGGAGCCCAGCAGCTGCTCCTTGAGGTCGATCTTGCTGTAGGAGATCAGCACCGACAGCTCGGCACGGGTCAGGCCATGGCCTTGCGCGACACGCTCGTTGATCGCTTCTTCCGACGGCAGGAACTCGATGGCACGATCCAGCTTGCCACGGCCTTCCAGGTCGTTCATCAGGCGCTTGTATTCGGCAATCCGCGGCAAGGCGCGACGGGCTGCCAGGGACAGGGCCTGGGTCTGCTTGTAGTTGTTGCCCAGCACCAGACCACCGACTTCGTCGGTCATGCTCGCCAGCAACTGGTTACGTTGCTTGTCGGTCATGTCGCCGGCCTGAACCACTTCGTTCAGCAGGATCTTGATGTTCACTTCGTGGTCGGAGCAGTCCACGCCACCGGCGTTGTCGATGAAGTCGGTGTTGGAACCGCCGCCATTGAGGCCGAACTCCACACGACCCAGTTGGGTCATGCCCAGGTTACCGCCCTCGCCCACGACTTTGCAGCGCAGTTCGTTGCCGTTCACGCGCAGTGCATCGTTGGCCTTGTCGCCGACATCGGCGTGGCTTTCGCTGCTGGCCTTGACGTACGTACCGATACCGCCGTTCCACAGCAGATCCACCGGCGCCTTGAGCAAGGCGTTCAGCAGTTCGGTCGGGGTCAGCTTGTCGGCCTCGATGTCGAAGCGCTCTTTCATCTGCGGGGAAATCGCGATGCTCTTCGCACTGCGCGAGAAGATACCGCCGCCTTCGGACATGATGCTGGTGTCGTAGTCCGACCAGGCCGAACGCGGCAGGTCGAACAGGCGCTGACGCTCGGCGAAGCTCGACGCCGGCTCAGGGTTCGGATCGATGAAGATGTGCAGGTGGTTGAACGCCGCGACCAGCTTCAGCTTGTCGGACATCAGCAAGCCGTTGCCGAACACGTCACCGGCCATGTCGCCGACACCGACCACAGTGATGCTGTCTTCCTGGACATTGATGCCGCGCTCGCGGAAGTGGCGCTGTACGCCGACCCACGCGCCCTTGGCGGTGATGCCCATTTTCTTGTGGTCATAACCGGCCGAGCCGCCGGACGCAAACGCGTCACCCAGCCAGAAGCCGTAGTCGATGGCGATGCCGTTGGCGATGTCGGAGAAGGTCGCGGTGCCCTTGTCCGCCGCCACGACCAGGTACGGGTCATCGTCGTCATGACGCACGACGTTGGCTGGCGGTACCAGTGCGCCGTCCTTCAGGTTGTCGGTGATGTCCAGCAGACCCGAAATGAAGATGCGGTAGCAGGCGATGCCCTCGGCCGCGATCTCGTCACGGCTGCCGCCCAGTGGCAGGCGACGCGGCAGGAAGCCGCCCTTCGCACCCACCGGCACGATCACCGAGTTCTTCACTTGCTGGGCTTTTACCAGGCCCAGCACTTCGGTACGGAAGTCTTCTTCACGGTCGGACCAGCGCAGGCCGCCACGGGCAACGTTGCCGAAGCGCAGGTGCACGCCTTCGACGCGCGGCGAATACACGAAGATTTCGAACTTCGGTACCGGCTTGGGCAGCTCGGGAATCAAGTGCGGGTTGAACTTGAAGCTGAAGTACGACTTGTTATGGCCGTTGGCATCGGTCTGGTAGAAGTTGGTGCGCAGGGTGGCCTTGATCAGGTCCAGGTAGCGACGCAGGATGCGGTCTTCGTTCAGTACCTGGACGTCGTCCAGGGCGCTGAGAATCGCGTGTTCCAGGCGCTGTTGCTTGTCGTCCAGGTCATCGCTGGTCAGCTTGCGCGCCAGGTAGAAGCGGGTCTTGAACAACCGGGTCAGCTCGCGAGCGATGTCGGTGTGGTTGTTCAGGGTGCTGGCGATGTAACCCAGGTCGAAGCCCAGGCGGATCTGCTTCAGGTAACGGGCGTAGGCACGCAGCAGCGCCACGTCACGCCATGGCAGGCCGGCGGTCAGTACCAGACGGTTGAACGCGTCGTTCTCGGCATCGCCACGCACGATGTGGACAAATGCGTCCTGCAGCGTGTCGTTAAGCTGCTGGATGTCGAGTTCCAGGCCTTCGGCGGCAGTGAACGCGAAGTCGTGAATCCAGAATTCGCGGCCATTGCTGTGACGCAGGTGATACGGGAACTCGCCCAGCACGCGCAGACCGAGGTTTTCCAGGATCGGCAGGACGTCGGACAGTGCCAGCGGCGTATCGGCGTGGTACAGCTTGCAATGCAGCTGGCGCTGACCGGCGACCTGGCCCAGTGGCTGATAGAAGCTCATCACCAGCGGGTTTTTGTCGCTCAGGCTCAACAGGTGCTGCATGTCGACCACAGCGGAATGCGCGGCGAAACGCTCGCGGTAACCGGCCGGGAAGCCTTTCGGGAAATCGGCCAGCACGTTGGTGCCCTGGGCTTCACCGAAGCTCTCGACGGTCAGTGCGGCGTAGTCGTCCTGCCAGCTGCGGCAGGCCTGCACCACTTCTTTTTCCAGCAGCAGCGGGTCGATGTCGAGGCGGTTTTTCGGATCGACGCGCAGAATCAACTGCACGCGGGCCAGCACGGACTCGGAGAAGAAGGTCCAGAATTCGCAGTCGGTGGCTTTCAGGCGATCCATCAGCACTTGCTGAATCTTCTGGCGCACTTCGGTGGAGTAGATGTCGCGCGGCACGTAGGCCAGGCAGTAGCAGAAACGGCCGTACGGGTCTTTGCGCAGGAACACGCGAATCTTGTTGCGCTCCTGGATCTGCACGATCGACATCACGGTGCTGAACAGCTCGTCCACCGGGGTCTGGAACAGATCGTCGCGCGGCAGCACTTCCAGTACCTGCGCCAGTTCCTTGCCCAGGTGAGCCTTGGCCTGGAAGCCGGAGCGGTGTTCGATTTCCTCGACCTTGCGGCGGATGTACGGGATCACCCGCACGCTCTCGCCATACACCGACGAGGTGTACAGGCCCATGAAACGCGCATTCCTTGATGACCTTGCCGTTGGCGTCGATTTCGCGGATCGACACGTAGTCCGGGTAAGCCGGGCGGTGTACACGGCTTGGGTGCGCGGCCTTGGCGAACGACAGCAGGGTCGGTTCGCGCAGGTAGTTCACGGCGTAGTCTTCGATGTGCCGGTCTTCGTTGGTCAGACCGGTGCGCAGCAGCTTGGTCAGGCCGAGGAAGGAGTTCGGGTCATATTCGATATGGCCGCCATCTGCCTGATCGACCACGGTGAACTCTTCATAGCCGAGGAAGGTGAAGTGGTTGCCCACCAGCCATTCCAGGAAGCTCTTGATTTCGTTCTTCTCGTCGCCATCGACGGCGAACTGGCTGTTGTCCAGCTTGGTCAGGATCTCCTGGACCTTGGCCTTCATCGGCTCGAAATCGCCGACGGCCACGCGGACTTCACCGAGCACCTGCTCCAGCTCTTTGCTCAGCACATTGAGCTCGGCGGTGTTGGCGCAGCGGTCGATTTCCAGGGTACATCAGCGATTCTTGCTGGATGTCGTCGCCCTGGGTGCCCTTGGGCAGGATTTCCAGCAACTCGCCCTTGCTGCCACGACGCACGCTGAGCACGGTGGTTTGCAGGGTATGGATGCTGTAGCCGCGGCGGTTCAGCTCGGTACGCACCGAGTCCACCAGGAATGGCAGGTCGTGGTGCAGCACTTCGACCGCCGTGTGGGTCGACTGCCAGCCGTGGCGTTCGTAATCGGGGTTGAAGACGCGCACTTGCGGTTGCGCGTGATCGAAGCGCTCAAGCAGGCGCCATGCAGAAAGGGTGCAGCCGGCAAGGTCGGACAACCGACGCTGGGTCAGCTCATCAAGGGAAATGATGCCGAAGAATTGTTCAGCGAACAGCGCCACTTGTGGCAGTGCCTGTTCACTGATGTGCTGCGCCAGTGCCGCTTGCAGTTGGTGCTGGAAGTCGGCTTTGCTGGCTGCGGTGAAGAACGCCATCTGTGGTACTCCGCTTGGGCTTGTTATTGATGAAAGCGTCGCGCGAAACCCCTTTCGGGGCTACGTTTCAAAGCTAGCCGTCACCCGGTTCCTGATTCTCGGGCAGAGGAAACAGGGTGACAGGTGGGTGAAGCTGGACGAGACACTCAGGTCACATTCACCTTCCGTGAATGGGCATCTGCAAAAACGACTGGGCCGGGTGCAGCGCAATGTCTTTACGGGTGCTCATCCGTTGCGCAGCTTAACGAGTGCGGCAAGGCCCATGCTTGCGGTGCTGCGACATATTCGGTCATCGGCACGCTGCTCAAGGCATGCGCATCGAACAACACTAGCATTCGCACAGAAAAATGACGGTTATCCATCCGGTTTTACGGGACATCCGTACCAGAAATGACCAGTAACACTCTGCCCGTTCACGACCCGGTCACTGATACGCGAACGAGCAGAAATGTGCGCGGGCTGGCAGAATCGCCCCCTTGTTGCGTTTACCACGCCCGTCGAGCCAGGAATTTCCCATGAAAATGAAAACCGCCCTCTTGATCGTCAACCCTTGCGATGACGAAGAAGACGACATGGCCATGCTTTGCTGCCACAGCGACCAGGGCGAAATGTTCCTGATGAGCCGCTACCCGGACGAGGATGAACTGGAAATCACCCTCGACGGCGAGCCTTCGACCCTGGATGGCGTGAAAGTAACCCTGAGCCCTTCCCTGCTGAAGATCGAAATTGCGGCGGCAGATGCCGATGCGCTCAATGGGGATGATGTGCTTGAGATCACCTTTGATGCCGACATGACGGATCTGGCTGAAGTGGAAGAAACCTTGCAGAACATTCTCAAGGGTACTGGCACCTACATCAGCCAGATTTAATGGTGCCTTCGCGAGCAAGCCCGCTCCCACAGTCGACCGCGTTATTCCGGCAAGAATGCGATCAAATGTGGGAGCGGGCTTGCTCGCGAAGAGGCCCGAAAGAACACCACCAGCCTGCAACCTGTAGAAAGTTCCTACAACGATTGCCAACCATTTCCTGCACTTTGCGCAAAATGCCGTTAGTCGCCGCCCCCCGCGATGGATTAAAGTAACGCCCCCAGCCCTGGCGCATTTTCGAACGTCCTCGGCCAC
Source organism: Pseudomonas sp. AP3_22 TE3818 (assembly GCF_053628995.1). NCBI lineage: Bacteria > Pseudomonadati > Pseudomonadota > Gammaproteobacteria > Pseudomonadales > Pseudomonadaceae > Pseudomonas > Pseudomonas sp. AP3_22 TE3818. Next base: position 3,763,105 of record NZ_JBRJHL010000001.1, read on the forward strand.
CCTTTTGCAGGAACAGTCATCGATGGAACATCGTGAAGCGCTGCTCGCGCTGCGAACCTTTCTTTCAACGCAGATTCTCGGCCAGGAAAAACTCATCGAGCGCTTGCTCATCGCCCTGCTCGCCGACGGCCACATGCTGGTCGAAGGCGCCCCTGGCCTGGCCAAGACCAAGGCCATCAAAGAACTCGCCGAAGGCATCGAAGCCCAGTTCCACCGCATCCAGTTCACCCCTGACCTGTTGCCGGCCGACATTACCGGCACGGAAATCTACCGCCCGGAAACCGGCAGTTTCGTGTTCCAGCAAGGCCCGATCTTCCACAACCTGGTTCTGGCGGACGAAATCAACCGCGCCCCGGCCAAGGTCCAGTCGGCGCTGCTCGAAGCCATGGCCGAGCGCCAGGTCAGTGTCGGGCGCAGCACCTACGAGCTGTCGCCCCTGTTTCTGGTGATGGCCACGCAGAACCCGATCGAGCAGGAAGGCACATACCCCCTGCCTGAAGCCCAGCTCGACCGCTTCCTGATGCACGTGAAAATCGGCTTCCCGGACGCAACCGTTGAACGCAAGATCCTGCAACAGGCCCGTGGTGAAGCGCTCAACGGCGAAACCAAGCCCGAGCGCCGGGTCAGCCAGCAGGCCATTTTTGCCGCGCGCAAGGAAATCCTCGGTTTGTACATGGCCGACGCCGTGGAGGAATACCTGGTGCAACTGGTCATGGCCACCCGCATCCCGGCCAAGTTCGACCCGGAGATGGCCGAGTGGATCGCCTATGGCGCCAGCCCGCGCGGTTCGATTGCCCTGGACCGCTGCGCCCGCGCCCACGCCTGGCTGGCCGGCCGCGACTTCGTCAGCCCGGAAGACATCCAGGCCGTGCTGTTCGACGTGTTGCGCCATCGCATCATTCTTTCCTTTGAAGCCGAAGCCGCCGGCATCGATCAGGACCGGGTGGTCCAGCGGATTCTCGACGTCGTAGCCGTCGCTTGACCCCGATGAACGCCAGCCTGCCGCCCGAGCCGGGCATCCGTGTCAGCCTCGCCGACCTGATCGAGATGCGCCATCGCGTGCGCGAAGTGCAGCTTTTTTCCACGCCGAGCCAGCGCAGCCCGCTGATCGGCCTGCACCACTCCAAACTGCGCGGACGTGGCGTCGACTTCGATCAGGTGCGGGTCTATCAGGCCGGCGACGATGTGCGCACCATTGACTGGCGCGTGACGGCCCGTACCCAGGAACCCCACACCAAGCTGTTCCACGAAGAGCGTGAGCGACCGATCTTCATCATGGTCGAACAGAGCCGCCGGCTGTTTTTCGGCTCGGGCCTGATGTTCAAGTCGGTGCTCGCCGCCCAGGCCGCGAGCCTGATCGGTTGGGCCGCCCTGGGGCACAACGACCGGGTCGGCGGGCTGGTGTATGGCGACAACGAGCACTACGAAATCAAGCCTCGGCGCAGCAAGCAAAGCCTGCTGCAGTTGCTCAACCGGCTGGTGCGGGTCAATCAGTCGCTCAACAGCGAAAGCGAGCCGGACCGCGACGCCTTTGGCATTGCCCTGCGCCGCGCCCGGGAAGTGTCGCGCCCTGGCAGCCTGGTGATCGTGATCTGTGACGAACGCGCCCTCTCGGACAGCGCAGAGCAACAGCTGAGCCTGTTATCGCGCCATTGCGACCTGTTGCTGCTGCCATTGTCCGATCCGCTGGACCATGCCCTGCCCGCCGCCGGCCTGTTGCGTTTCGCCGAACGCGGCGCGCAACTTGAACTCGACACGCTGAATTTCGACCTGCGCCAGACTTACCGGGCCCAGGCCGAAGCACGTATCGCTCGCTGGGAACTGCTCGCGCAGAAGCTACGGGTGCTGATGATGCCGTTGAGCACTCAGAGCGAGATGGTCGAGCAACTGCGCGAGTACCTGAACCCACAGAAACCGGGGAAAGGCCGATGAGCAGCCTTGATCAACTGCAACCGCTGATATCCCCGCCACCGGTGGAATTCTGGCCTCCGGCACCGGGTTGGTGGCTGCTGCTGCTCGTGGTCCCACTGATCGGTCTGGGCCTGTGGAAGCTGCGTCGCTTCATTCCGCAAAAACGCCCCGTGGTACGTGCCGAACAGCCGCTTGACCCGGTACGCCTGGCGGCCCTGGCCGAGCTGGCACTGATGCCCAAGCCTTACGACGGTGCGCCGGCCGGTGCCTGGTTGCAGCAACTCAACGGCCTGCTCAAGCGTCTGTGCCGCAACCACTATCCCTACAGCCAGAGCCACACCCTCAACGGCCGCAAATGGCTGGCGTTCCTCGACAATCGCTGCCCGGCGGCCGGCCTGACCCGCTGGATGGTGCTCGTGGAAGGCGCCTACAAACCCGAATGCAAACTTGACGACAAGGCCATTGCCGGCCTGACCCAAGCCGTCGATACGTGGATTCGCAAACATGTTTGAATTCGCCTGGCCGTGGATTTTTGCCCTTGCGCCGCTGCCGTGGCTGATGCGCATCCTATTGCCGGTGGCCGACAGTGGTGAACCGTCCCTCAAGGTCAGCTTCCTCAGCGACCTGGAAGGCCTCGCCGGGCGACGCGCCCGGGCCAACCTGCCAGCCTGGCGCCAGCAGGCACCGTTCATCCTGCTGTGGCTGTTGCTGCTGGTCGCGGCGGCTCGCCCGCAGTGGCTCGGCGAACCCCTGCCGATCGCCGCCAGCGGCCGTGACCTGCTGGTGGCAGTGGACGTTTCCGGGTCCATGGATTTCCCTGACATGCAATGGCAGGACGAAGACATCAGTCGCCTGTCACTGGTCCAGCATCTGCTCGGAGACTTCCTCGAAAGCCGCGAAGGTGACCGGGTCGGGCTGATCCTGTTCGGAAGCCAGGCCTACCTGCAGGCACCGCTGACCTTCGACCGCCACACCGTGCGCGTCTGGCTCGATGAGGCGCGCATCGGCATCGCGGGCAAGAACACCGCCATCGGCGATGCCATCGGCTTGGCCCTCAAGCGCCTGCGTCTGCGTCCGGCCACCAGCCGCGTGCTGATCCTGGTGACCGATGGTGCCAACAATGGCGGTGAAATCGACCCGCTCACCGCTGCGCGACTCGCCGCCAAGGAAGGCGTGAGAATCTACCCGATCGGCATCGGCGCCGATCCGGAGCAAAGTGGCACGGTCGGTTTTCTCGGCGTGAATCCGAGCCTGGACCTGGACGAACCGTCCCTCAAGGCCATCGCCGAGGCCACGGGTGGCCAGTATTTCCGTGCTCGCGACGGCAAAGAGCTGCAGGCAATCAAGGACACCCTGGACCAACTGGAGCCCGTGGCCCAGCAACCCACCCAGGCCCGGCCGACTCAAGCGCTGTACCACTGGCCACTGGCCCTGGCGCTGTGGTTGAGCATGCTCCTGGTGGCCCCCGTGCTCTGGCCGGACAACCCCTTGCAACGCCTGTTTACCAAGGATCTGTTCTTGCAAACCCAACTGCTGCCTGACTGGCGTCAGCGTCTCAAACGCCTGCGCCTGCGGAGGCGTCGATGAGTGCGCTGTGGCCGTACTGGTTCCGCCCCGGGTGGCTGCTGCTGCTGCCGGTGCTTGGCTGGTTGCTCTGGCAACTCTGGCACCGCAAGAAGCGCGCCGGGCGCTGGCAAATGATTCTGCCACCGGCCTTTCACGCCGCACTGCTCAGTGGCGGCAGTGGCCGTGACAGCAAACTGCCCTGGATCGCCCTCGGTCTCGCGTGGCTGTTGACCGTGCTCGCCCTGCTCGGTCCGGGTTGGCAGCGTGTCGAGCAGACCAGTCAAAAGCCCGCCGACCCGCTGGTGGTGGTGCTCGAGCTGACCCCGGAAATGCTCGCCACCGACGTCATGCCCAACCGCCTCGAACAGGCGCGACGCAAGTTGTTCGATCTGCTGCAGATTCGCAGCGACGCGCAAACCGCCATCGTCGTCTACGCCGGCAGTGCCCACACGCTGGTACCGCTGTCGGATGATCTGTCCACCAGCCGCAATCTGCTGGACGCACTGAAGCCGTCGTTGATGCCGGAGGCCGGGCATCGCGCCGATCTGGCGGTGACCAAGGCCCTGGCACTGCTCGAACAAGCAGCGCTGGGCGATGGCCGGATCCTGCTGATCGGTTCGTCCTTGACCGAACAGGAACGGCTGGGCATCCGTCATGCGCTCAACGGCAAATCGACGCAATTTCTGATGCTTGGCATCGGCACCGCCGAAGGCTCGCCCATCACCCAGGAGGACGGCAGTTTCCTCAAGGATGAACAAGGGGCCATTCTCGTGCCGCGCCTGGACGAGCCCGGCTTGAAGGGTTTTGCCAACGACCTGGATGGACGCTTTCGTCAGGCACGCCTGGACGACAGTGACCTGCATGCCCTTGGCCTGTTCGACGGCCCACGCCACCTGCGCAACGACGGTCAGACCCTGCGCCTGGACACCTGGGCCGATCAAGGTTACTGGCTGTTGCTCCCGCTCCTGTTGCTGGCGGCCTGCGCGGGGCGTCGCGGCTGGCTGCTGTGCCTGCCGCTGCTATTGGCATTGCCTCAACCAAGCTACGCCTTCGACCTCGTCGACCTGTGGTTGCGTCCCGACCAACAAGGCGTGCACCTGCTCAAGCAAAAGCGCCCGGCCGAAGCCGCCCGGCGCTTCGAAGACCACCAGTGGCAAGGCGTGGCGCTCTATGAAGCCGCAGACTATGCCCGCGCCGCCGAGCGGTTCGCAGAAGGCAACGATGCCCACGCCCACTACAATCGAGGCAATGCCCTGGCCAAAAGCGGTGAGCTGGAGGCGGCCCTGGACGCGTACGAACAGGCGCTGGAACGTCAACCGGATTTGCGCCCGGCGCTGACCAACAAGGCGCTGGTGGAAGAGCTGCTCAAGCAGAAAAACAGCCCGCCCGCCCCGGAACCGGACCCTTCCGCCAGCGACGAACCCCAGGCCATGCAACAACAGACTCCACCCGGTGTTTCATCGCAGTCTTCGGACAACGGTGAGCCGCAGACGCAAGAACCGCCGGCCGACTCCAACACCAGGCAACCACAGGTGTCGCCGCCCAGACCGGGCACCAATGAAGTGCCCGGCAGCGAGCTGGGTGACGAACAGCACACCACGCCGCCCTTGCGCCCTGCCACCGACAGTATCGAAGGTGAACAGCGTCAGGCATTGGAGCAGTGGTTGCGGCAGATCCCGGATGACCCCGGTGAGCTGCTGCGGCGAAAATTCTGGTACGAACAGCAACAACATCAGGATCAGGAAAAAACTCGATGACCCGCTTCACCGTTTTATTGCTCGCGCTGTTGCATGGCTTGTTGTTCTGCTCTGTCCAGGCGCAGGCTGCAGAGCTGGCCGCCAGTGTGGACCGCAGTCGCCTGAGCTCAGGCGAGACGGTCGAGCTGACCCTGGAATCCACCGACGTGACTCAGTTCGGCAAACCCGACCTGACACCGCTTGAGCCGTTGTTCGAAGTGCGCGGCACCCGCCAGGTCAACCAGTTGAACACCCTCAGCGGTGAAAACCAGGCCGCCACGCGCTGGATCATCACCCTCCTGCCCCGGCAAAACGGCAGCGTCGTGATTCCGCCACTGCAACTGGGCGAACTGCAGAGCCAGCCGATCACCCTGCAAGTGGTCGAGAGCGAAACACCAGACAACCCGAACAAACGCGCCCCGGTGTTCATCGATGCCAGCCTCGATCAAACCAGCGTGTACGTTCAGGCCCAGACAGTCCTGACCCTGCGCATCTACCACTCGGTGTCGCTGTACGACGACAGCAGCCTGCCACCCTTGCAGATACCTGACGCACGCATCGAACAATTGGGCGACTCACGCACCTACGAAAAAGACATCGATGGCCTGCGCCACGGTGTGATCGAAATGCGCTACGCGATCTACCCGCAACACAGTGGCGAACTGATCATTCCGGCACAGGTCTTCAACGCTGCGCTGGTCGACGCACAACCGGTACAGGACAGCGCCGCCCAGGGGCCGAAATCCGGCAAGCTGATGCGCGTCACCTCGGCCGAACTGCTGTTGACGGTCAAGGCCAAACCCATCACCTGGCCGGCCGATGCCCCCTGGCTGCCTGCGCGCAGCCTGACCCTGAGCGAAAGCTGGAACCCGGAGCCGGACCATACCCAGGTCGGCGATTCACTGACCCGCAGCCTGACGGTGACGGCCGAAGGCTTGTCCAGCACCCAACTGCCACCGCTGCCCGGCACCGATGTCGGCGGCCTGCGCCGCTACCCGGATCAACCGGTGCTCGGCAACCAGAACAGCGAACGCGGCCTGGTCGGCAGCCGTGAAGACCGCGAGGCCCTGGTGCCGACACGGACCGGCGCCATCGAACTGCCCACCGTCGACGTGGTCTGGTGGAACACTTTCGAAGACCATCTGGAACACAGCAGCCTGCCTGCCCGCACGCTACACGTGGCGGTCAACCCGAGCCTGGTGGTCGACACCCCGGCCGGCACGTCTGCGGTCGAAGCCGGCGCCGACAGCGAAGCCCTGTGGCGCTGGAAGCTCAGCACCCTGTTCCTGGCCTGCACCACCCTGCTCGGCTTCGGCCTCTGGTGGCGTGGCCGCTGGCAACCGGCGGTGGCGCGCACTGCCCAAACCGGCCCGAGCCCGCGCACCGTACTCGACGACCTCAAGCGCGCCTGCCTGGCCAATGATTCCCACGCCACCCGCCAGGCCCTCGACGCCTGGGCCCGGCAACAACCGGAAACCCTGGCCGACATGGCCGCCCGCTTCGTGCCACTGTCCAACGCCCTCGACGGCTTGAACGGCGCGCTCTACAGCGAAACCGGCCAGTACTGGCAAGGTGACGAGCTGTGGCGGGCGATCAAGGCGATTCCGATGGCCGAACGGGTGCAGGATGTGGTTGGCGACAGTGGGTTGCCGCCGCTTTATCCGAAATGATTGTTTTAAGCTTTAGAGATGAAACTCAGCATCCAGATGAATAGCGTGTAAAAAAGCGCAATCGTGAGAAACCACGATCAATGCCCCTTGATACTGATTGAGCATCTGCTCCAGCGCGATTCGACTGGGCAAGTCCAAATGGTTATCCGGTTCGTCCAGCAACAGCAGTTGCGGTGGACGCTGTGCATACAACTGCGCAGCGAGCGCTATTTTCAGGCGTTCGCCGCCACTCAACTGGCAAGTCTTGAGCATCGCACGGGCAGCATCAATCCCCATCTGCGCCAAGCGGGTTCGCGCCTCGGCTTCGGGTAACTCAGGATTGCTCTCGTAGAGCCATTGCACCGCCGTGCGTTCGGAGTGCTGCAACCCGGCGTGTTGATCCAGCCAGCCGACATGGCAGCTACGGATGAGTTCGCCTTCGCACACCGGCAGTTGGCCGGCGATCACTCGCAACAACGTCGACTTACCGCTGCCGTTGGCGCCCAAAATCGCCATGCGCATAGGCCCGGTCAGCGTCAGATTGATCGGTGCCGCGTAACCGAACGGGAGAATGACGTCGTTGAGCTGCACAATCAGCTTGCCATTGGGCACTACGCTTTCCGGAGACAGCATCATGCGTTGAATGTCGGGCGCACACCGCGCCCTGGCCTCGGCGATTCGTTGTTGCTGCTGTTCCCGGGCCAACTGCTGGTTCAGGCGCAACTTGCCCTGGCTGTTTTCGCTGCGTTCTTTCTGGGCGTTGGTGATGAGTTTGGTCTGGTTACCATCGCGAGCCTGACGGTCGCCACGGGCATTACGTCGCTGCTGACGCTCCATCTGTATGACCATCTCGCGTTGCTCGCGCTTGGCCTGCGCCCGCTCACCTTGCAATGCCGACTGGAACGCCTGCTGCTCCTGCTCGCGCGCCACCGCATACTGACTGTAGTTGCCGCCATAAGCCGCCAGCCCCAATGGCGACAGCTCGACGATTTCGTCCATGTGTTCCAAAAGCCCTCGGTCGTGACTGATCAACACCAGGCCGCTCGGCCAGCGATCGATCTGCTGCGCGAGCTTGTGTTGCTGATCCCTATCGAGGTGGTTGCTGGGTTCATCGAGAATGAGCCAGTCGGCTCTGGAGAGCCATGCCCCCAGTAGTGCCACCCGCTGTCGCTCGCCACCACTGAGTGCGTCGGTGCGGGAGTCGGCGTTCAAATGACCCAGCCCGATCTGCGCAAGCTGCGCCTCAAGACGAGTGGCACAGTCCCATTGGTCGACCGCCAGCGAATGGTCGTCCTCGTCGACGCTACCTTGAGCAATGCGATCCAGCGCCGCCAGAATAGGGGCGACCCCGGCCAGCGCGGCAACACTGGGATAGCGCTCCGGTTCCAGTAACTGCGCCACGGCGTAAACCCGCCCTTCGCGACGGACGATGCCGCTGGTGGGCTGTTGCTCCCCCGTCAGGAGCCGGCCAAGCAAGGACTTGCCACAGCCATTGGCGCCGACGATTCCCGTGGCCCTGGGACTGAAGGTGTGGTTCAAGTGATCAAACAATACGCGCCCGTCGGGCAGGTTGAACGACACTTGATCAAGTTGAAGTAACCGTTGAGTCATGACACTTCCTTATGCAATCGGCCCGATAAGCACTGAACTACTCCCTGATGGTGCGTAACAGCATGCCCGCCCTGATAGACGTCGAAAGATCCTGTGTCACCCTCAACACCAGACGTCCCGGAGGCCAATGTACCTCGACCAGGTGCGCCCCTCTACCAACACCAAGATCGAAAGATCGCAGCCTGCGGCAGCTCCTACATGGGACATGCGCATATCCTGTAGGAGCTGTCGCAGGCTGCTTTTTTTGCCTTCTGCATTCCCGTCCTTTTCCCAGTAAACTCTCCCCCCCTTTCGCCGCCTTCATTTTTCACGCGGCCATCACCTATTTTTGTACCGGAGTCCGCCTTGCCCTTGTTCCACACCTCCGGCTGGCACCTCGGGCAGAAACTGCACGGTCAATTCGTCGGTCAAAGGCCAGCCTGAACGGCGCGCTCTACAGCGAAACCGGCCAGTACTGGCAAGGCGACGAATTGTGGCGGGCGATCAAGGCGATTCCGATGGCCGAACGGGTGCAGGATCCGGTCGGCGACAGTGGGTTGCCGCCGCTTTATCCGAAGTAACGCCGAACCAAGGATTATGTCAAACCTGTAGGAGCCGGCTTGCCGGCGAAACCCTCTTCGATCTTGCGCAGCCCTCCAGGCCGCCATCGCTGGCAAGCCAGCTCCTACGGACCGAAAGTTTTTGACAGAAAGGGGGCTGCTGCAGACCTGTAAGGGCAAAGGCGTTCAGCATCCCGCTGTGTTTGCCAGTAAACTCTCCCCCCTTTCGCCGCCTTCATCTTTCACGCGGCCATCACCTATTTTTGTACCGGAGTCCGCCTTGCGCTTGTTTCACACCTCCGACTGGCACCTGGGGCAAAACCTGCACGGCCAGGATCGCGATTTCGAACATGGCTGTTTTCTTGACTGGCTGTTGCGCCAGCTGAAGCTGGATCAGCCGGATGTGCTGTTGATCGCCGGCGATATCTTCGACACGGTCAACCCGCCCGTCAAAGCCCAGGAGCGTCTCTACGACTTCATCGTCAGCGCCCACGAGCAGCAGCCGTCGCTGACCATCGTGATGATTGCCGGCAACCATGATTCCGGCTCGCGGATCGAACTGCCCGCGCCATTGATGCGGCGCTTGCGCACCCACGCGCTCGGCCGTGTGCTGTGGCTCGACGACGGGCAGCTGGATGCCGAGCGCCTGTTGTTGCCGTTGCCTGACGCCAGTGGTGCGATCGCCGCCTGGTGCCTGGCGCTGCCATTCCTACGCCCGGCGGAAGTCACCGGCGCACATTTGGGCGACAACTACCTGCGCGGGATCGGTCAGGTTCACGAATGGCTGATCGAAGCGGCCAACGCCAGGCGCACGCCAGGCCAGGCACTGATCGCCATCAGCCACGCGCACATGGCGGGCGGCTCGGTGTCGGAAGACTCCGAGCGCAGCCTGATCATCGGCAACGCCGAAGCCCTGCCCGCCAGTCTGTTCGGGCCGAGCATCAGCTACGTTGCCCTGGGCCACCTGCACAAACCGCAGAAGGTCAACGGCGAGGAGCGCATCCGCTACAGCGGCTCGCCGATTCCGCTGTCGTTCTCCGAGATCAGCTATCAGCACCAGATTCTCGACATCACGCTCGACGGCGAAACCCTGGTCAGCGTCGAGGCGAAACTGATTCCCCGCGCGGTCAACCTGCAACGCATCGGCCCGGCACCCTTGAGCGAGATCCTGCTGCAGCTGGCGGACCTGCCGGACATCGACCTGTTGGCCGACATCCAGCGCCAACCCTGGCTGGAGGTGCGGGTGCGCCTCGATGAACCGCAGCCCGACCTGCGCAATCAAGTGGAAACCGCCCTGCAAGGCAAGGCCGTGCGCCTGGTGCGCATTGCCGCCGAGTACGCCGGCAACGGCGGCCGTGACGGCGTCGATGAGGGCAGCACGCTGATCGAGCTGGACCAGCTCACGCCCCAGGAGCTGTTCAGCCGCGCCTGGCAGGATAACTACGGCAGCGAAGTCGACGAGCAAACCCTCAAGGACTTTGCCGAGCTGTTGCAGGACGTGCAGATGGAGAGCGAACAGCCATGAAGATTCTCGCGATCCGCCTGAAAAACCTTGCCTCACTGGCCGGCCCCTTTGAAATCGACTTCACTGCCGAACCCCTGGCCAGTGCCGGACTGTTCGCCATCACCGGCCCCACCGGTGCCGGTAAAAGTACGTTGCTCGATGCGTTGTGCCTGGCGCTGTTTGGCGCCGTACCCCGCCTGAACAACACCGGCCGCGATGCCAAGGTGCCGGACGCCGACGGCGAAATCGGCACCGGCGACCCGCGCACCCTGCTGCGTCGCGGCACGGGTGAAGGCTATGCGGAGGTGGATTTCGTCGGAGTCGACGGCCGCCGTTACCGCGCCCGCTGGGAAGCCAATCGCGCCCGGGACAAGGCTGCCGGCAAACTGCAGGCCAGCCGCCAGAGCTTGCGTGACATCGATCAGGACCAGTTGCTGGCCAGCCAGAAAGGCGAATACAAGGCTCAGCTCGAAGCCGCGCTGGGGCTGAACTTCGAACAGTTCACCCGTGCCGTGCTGCTGGCGCAAAGCGAGTTCAGCGCGTTCCTCAAGGCCGACGACAACGACCGCAGCGAACTGCTGGAGAAACTCACCGACACGGCGCTCTACACCCGCCTCGGTCGTCGCGCCTTCGACAAGACCAAGGAGGCTCGCGAGGTTCACAAGCTGCTGCAGGATCAGGCCAGCGGAGTGACGCCGCTGGCGCCGCAGGCCCGTGCGGAACTGGATGAGCGCTTCAATGCCGCGCAGCAACAGCTGAAGTTGCAGCAGGCACAACTCAAACAGCTTGAGCAGCAGCACACCTGGCTCAAGGATTTGCGTCAGTTGCAGGACGCTCAACACGCCGTGACCGAGCAACTTCACAGTGCCCAACAGCAGTGGGAAGGTTTGGCCGGCGAACGCTTGAAGCTGACACGGCTGGAACAACTCGGCCCGCAACGGCACCAGTTCGCCCGCAAAACCGAACTCGATGCACTGCTGACGCCACTGGCCGCACAGGTTGCTGCCCATACCCGGCAGCAGCACGAGCTGACTGAACGCCAGACGTTGCTGGAGCAAAACCTCTCTGCCACACAAATCGCCCTGAGCGAAGCCCAGCAACGACAAACCGAATGTGCGCCGCTACTGCGTCAGGCCTTCGAGGAGCAAAGCACCCTCGCCCGCCTGGCCAAAGACACCGCCCTAAGCGCCGACGCGAAGCACACCGCAGAACAAGCCTGCATCCAGGGCCAAAGCGCCATCCAAGCCTTGCTGGAAAAGCAGAACCAGGTTGCCGAACGTTTGCAGCGTATCGCCACCGAGCTTGAGCACAGCGGCCATCTGGCACCGCTCAGCGACGCGTGGCATGCCTATCGGGATCGCCTGCAACAGTTGATGTTGATCGGCAACCGCTTGAACAAAGGTCAGGCCGAGCTGGCGACCCTCGAACAAAACGCCACCCGCTACGGCGAAGAACTCGCCTTGCAAAAGCAGCAACTTGAAGTGCTGTTCAAGGAGGCCGGCGCGGAGCCGGACGCCGTGGCCGAGCAGATCGGCATCCTCGGCAACCTGTTGCAGGACAACCGTAAACAGCTGCGCGCCATCGAAGACCTGACGCGGCTGTGGGCCAGCCAGCAGGAACTGGACAAGCGCGGCGCCGAACTGCAACAGCGTCAGCTCGCCGCGCAACAGGAACGTGAGCGCCTGACTCAGGACGGGGTGAAAACCAAAGCCGAACTGACGGTCGCTGAACAAACCCTCAACGTCACCCGGGAACTGCTGGAACGCCAACGTCTGGCCCGCAGTGCGAGTGTCGAAGAGTTGCGCACGCAGTTGCAGGACGACCAGCCGTGCCCGGTCTGCGGCAGTCATGAGCATCCTTACCATCAGCCCGAAGCGCTGCTGCAAAGCCTCGGTCGCCACGATGAAAACGAACAGGCACTCGCGCAGCAAGCGGTGGACCAGCTCAAGGAAAAGCTCACCGAATTGCGCGCCGAGGTGGTGGGCGTCATCGCCCGGCAAAAGGAGCTGCTGCAACAACAGGAGCAACTGGACGCCCAGCAACAAGCCTTGGCACCGAGCCTCGACGCTCACCCACTGGCCGCACAGCTTCTGGACCAGGACGCCGAAAAGCGCGACGCCTGGCTGACCCGACAGAACGATCAGTTGAACCAGAGCATCGCTCAGGACGAACAACGTCAGCGCGCCCTGCTCACCCTGCAGCAGGACGCCGCGCGCTTGACCCAGCAATTGCGCCATGCCGAAACCGCGCATCAGCAAGCGGCCCAGCACCTGAGCAACCAGCAGCGCGAGCTGGGCAGCGACCGTCAACGACTCGAAGAGGAACTCACCGCGTTCGGCAGTCTGCTGCCGGCCGAAACCCTCGAAGCGCTACGGGTGGACCCTGCTGCGACGTTCATGCAGCTGGATCGGCAGATCGCCGAGCGCCTCACACAGCTCGATCAGCAAAAGGAAGAACTTGCCGAGCAGCAACAACGCCAACAGACGCTTGAGAAAGAACAGGATCGCCAGCAAACCCGCGTGCAACAGCAGCAAATCGCCGAGCAGCAATTCAGTGCACTGGCCGAACAGCAACGGGCTTGCCAGCACCAACTTGCACAACTGCTGGGCGAGCACGGCAGCGCCGAGCAGTGGCAGCAAGGGCTGGAAAACGCCGTAGAGCAAGCACGCAGCGCCCAGGCAACGACGGCGCAGGAACTGCAGCACGTACGTACGCAACGGGTGCAGATCGCCGCCGAGCTCAAGGCGCAGCAGGAGCGTTTGCAAGCGCTGGAAAACGAAGATCGCGATCTCACCGACAAGATCGCCGACTGGCGCGGCCGACATCCTGAGCTGGATGACGGTGGCCTCGAAGATCTGCTGCGGATCGACGACACGCAGGTCAGCGAACTGCGCCAACGCTTGCAACACAACGAAAAAGCCATCGAACAGGCCAAGGTGCTGCTGCAGGAGCGTGATCAGCGCTTGCTCGACCATCAAGCCCAGCACAACGGCCACCTCGATGCCGAGCAACTGGCCACTGCCCTCACCGACCTGCAACATCAGTTCGCCGTCAGCGAGCAGCACTGCGCCGAACTGCGCGCCGAGCAGGTCGAAGACCAGCGCCGGCAGAACGCCAATCAGGCCCTGGCCCAACAGATTGCCGACGCCTACAACGAGTATCAACGCTGGGCACGCCTGAATGCGTTGATCGGTTCCGCCACCGGCGATACCTTCCGCAAGATCGCCCAGGCCTACAACCTCGACCTGCTGGTGCATCACGCCAACGTGCAATTGCGCCAACTGGTGCGCCGTTATCGCCTCAAGCGCGGCGGCAGCATGCTCGGGTTGCTGGTGATGGACACCGAAATGGGTGACGAACTGCGTTCGGTGCATTCGCTGTCCGGTGGCGAGACCTTCCTGGTATCGCTGGCACTGGCCCTCGGCCTGGCATCGATGGCATCGAGCACGCTGAAAATCGAGTCGCTATTCATCGACGAAGGCTTCGGCAGCCTCGATCCGGAATCCCTGCAACTGGCCATGGACGCCCTCGACGGCTTGCAGGCCCAGGGTCGCAAGGTCGCGGTGATTTCCCACGTACAGGAAATGCATGAACGGATCCCGGTGCAGATCCAGGTCCGCCGCCAGGGCAACGGCCTGAGCACCCTGGAGGTGAAATGAACACGCTGTATTCCTTCCGCCGCTGCCCGTACGCCATGCGCGCACGCATGGCCCTGCGTTATTCGGCAGTGGCCGTGGACATCGTCGAAGTCAGCCTGAAGGCCAAGCCCGCCCAGATGCTCGCGCTGTCGGGCAAAGGCACGGTGCCGGTGCTGAGCGCCGACGACCGGGTGATCGACGAAAGCCTCGACATCATGCGCTGGGCCCTGGCACAGAACGATCCGCAAGACTGGTTGCTCAAGGATGATCCTGATGCAGCGGCACACATTGCCCCGCTGATCGAACAGAACGATCAGGTGTTCAAGGTGCACTTGAACCGCTACAAGTACGCCGAGCGTTATCCCGAGCAGCCGATGGAGGTTTATCGCGCCGAAGGCGAGGTATTTTTGCAAAGGCTGGATGAGTTGCTGGAGGGACGCGACTATTTGCTGGCCGAGCATCCAAGCCTGGCCGACGTGGCGCTGATGCCCTTCGTGCGCCAGTTCGCCCACGTCGACCGTGAATGGTTTGCGCAGACGCCGTATCGGCGGTTGCAGGCCTGGTTGCAGCGGTTTCTGGAGTCTGAACTGTTTACCGGCGTGATGAAAAAGTAAACGCAGCCCCTGTGGCGAGGGGGCTTGCCCCCGTTGGGCTGCGAAGCAGCCCCAAGCTTTTTCGGGTCCTCCGGATTTACGGCCGCTTCGCGACCGAACGGGGGCAAGCCCCCTCGCCACAGGCAAGCCCCCTCGCCACAATGGACTCAGTGACCAGCAGGGTTCAAGCCAACACCCCACACATCCCGATCGCCGAGCAATCCACCTTGAACGGCCCGAAAACCACGCCTTCATTCCTGATCGGCGGATTGCCGGCCAGCATGCCCTGCGCGTTGGCATTTTCGATATTGCGGGCAATGTTGTGATTGGCTTCGATGGCGCGAGCCACCGAGCCCGCCGAGCCCTGTCCGATCCCCAACAGGGAGGATCCGTTGGTCATGAACGCCAGGAAGGCGATCACCCAGAGTCTGTGCCCTTTCATGCGCCGGCGACTCCTGCGAGTTCAGCCTGATCAACGCTGGCGTTTTGCGCACGGTGGTCAAACTGGATGCCGGGATGAGCGACCTGGATCGGCGCTTCGAAGCTGGATTGTGACTGGGCTGACAGGCTGACCAACAGCACCATGGCAAGGTACAGGCCGATCGCTACATAGGCGCCGTGTTTGGCAGAAGTGAGAATTGCGCTGGCCATGATGTTCTCCGCAGGCATGTTTCAATGCCCACAGAATCGATCAAAAAAGCCTGGGTCACCACTCAGGGTTATCCATAGTGATCATCAGCTTCGTTGATCATCAAGCCAGACTATTTCAGTCTTCAATAAAACTCATCAAGCGCTCGCGCGCAGCATCCGGCTCACCGGGAACAGCGTCGGATGCCGACAAAATAGGGGTGGAATAGAGAAACAGAAGAACCAATGCCAGACGCGTCACCATGCTGCCGATCCTTGCCGTGAGGAGGAGTCAAAAAATCAGCGTCAATTTAAACGTATGGCTATGTGATATCAAGCGCGACATTGATAGCAAAGTGATGCTATCGCAAATGCGTTATGCAGGAGCGACATCACTCTGATCGTTTTCAACGATCATCAGTGACTTCGCTCCTGCATAAAGGCAGGGGGAGAAGTTCAGGCTTGGGTCTTGTGATCCAGCGCGGCGTAGAAGTTGGCGCTCTGTTGCAGGTATTTCTGGGTGTAGCTCTGGGTGTGGGCTTTTTTGTCGCTGATTTCAACGTTGGCACTGGCTGGCAGCGCAACGGTGGCAGAAATGGCGGAAGCGGCGATAACAGAGAAGATGTTGAAGTTCATGGCGGTATTCCTCGGATTCAGTTGGCTTGCTTGCCCGGTGGGGCCGTGAAGCAAACTTAACCCTCGAGGGTTCATGCCTTGAAATGCTTTGTAGCAGTACCAGATATCAGCGCCATTAATAAAAGCAGGCAGGCCCCATCAACCGGGGCCTGCGGCTTATTGACGCAGCAGAAACTTCAGGTCGCTCGGGGCGTCCATCGGCAGTTTTTGCACGGTTTTACCCAACAGACCGCTCTTGGCATCGCGTTCGACGACGACAATCTGGTTGCTCTTCTGGTTGGCGATCAACAGGAATTTGCCGCTCGGATCGAGGCTGAACTCCCGTGGATGATCGCCCTCCGCCGCCCGACGCTGCAGCTCACTGAGGTGACCGGTCGCCAGATCGATGGCAAACACCAGCAGTTGATTGGCCGTGCCACGGTTGCTGACGTAGAGGAACTTGCCATCGGCCGAGGCATGCAGCGCCGCGGCCGCCTTGTCCGAGACGGGTTGCCCGGCAGCCAGGTCGACCATCTGCGTCTGCTCGAGCGTGCCGTCGTGGTAATCGAACACCGCCACCTGAGCGCTCATTTCCATGGTCAGCCAGGCGTGTTTGCCATCGCGGCTGAACAGCAGATGACGCGGTCCGCTACCGGGCGGCAGTTGCACGAATGCCGGGTTGGCCGGGGTCAATGGCAGCTGCGGATTGGCCTTGGGGTCGAAGCGATAGGCAAACACCTTGTCGGCGCCCAGGTCATTGGCGAACACGTATTGGCCATCCGGTGACGCGATGGTCGAATGCACGTGGGCCGAGGCCTGGCGCTCGGGATTGACCCGGCTTGCCGGGTGGCTGCTCATCTGCACCACCGGCTTTAGCTTGCCATCGGCCGCCACCGGCACCACCGCGAGGGTGCCGCCGGGGTCTTCGACCACCGAGTAATTGCTGACAAACAAATGGCTGCCATCGGCGCTGAGACCGGAATGGGTCGGCTCGTTGCCCAGACTTTGCACCTGGCTGATCAGGTTTAGCGCATGGGTCTTGGGATCAATCGCGTAGCTGCTGACGCGCCCGACCGGATCGGTCTGACCGGGGCCGTTTTCATTGACCACGAACAGATATCGTCGGTCCTTCGACAGGGTCAGCCACGACGGGTTTTCGCTTTTGATGATTTGTAGAGGTTTGGCATTGATCTGCCCCGTCGCGCTGTCAAAAGCCAGGCGATAGATCCCCTGGCTTTGACCGGCGGTGTAGGAGCCGACGAGCAGTTGATAGTCATCTGCGGATGCGGCCTGGACGCCCATCGCGCCGATACTGCCGGCCATCAGCAGCGGCCAGAGCTTACTCATCCTCAGATTCATCGTCATCGTTGTCACCGCTGACGACGTCGCCCAGGCAAACCAAACGGTGTTCACCCGAATCACCGGTAATCAACCAGCTTTGCAGTGTGGTGTCGTATGTCGCAGCCTGAACCTGCGCCGGGCTGAACTCCCAATGCTTGGCGGCGCGGCCGTCCATGCATTCGATATGCAGGTTGTCATCGAGATCGAGGGCGAATTCGAAGGCATGCAATCCGTCGATTTCCACCATTCCACAGTGTTCGAGGGCATTGAGCAGGGTATCGGTTGCGGAAGTCATGGCAGTCAATCTTTGAATGGGAAAGCCGCAATGATAGCTCATCGCACCCCATTTCCCCCGGTTGGAATGACCAACCTGTGGGAGCGGGCTTGCTCGCGAAAGAGGCGTGTCAGCCAACAGAGATGTTGAATGATAAACCGCATTCGCGAGCAAGCCCGCTCCCACAGGGATTGTGGTTGCCTGTTACAACGCCTCGCGCGATGGTTGCCCATCCACCAGACGCTGGATGCGCAGCGGATTGCCGTTCTTCAGCGCGTCCGGCAGCAAGCTGTCCGGGTAGTTCTGGAAGCACACCGGGCGCAGGAAACGATCGATGGCCAGTGTGCCCACCGACGTACCGCGCGCATCGGACGTGGCCGGGTAAGGCCCGCCGTGGACCATCGAATCGCAGACTTCCACGCCGGTCGGGTAGCCATTGAGCAGGATTCGTCCGACCTTCTGCTCCAGCAATGCCGTCAGCCCGGCGAACTGCTCGAGGTCTTGCGGCTCGCCAATGACGGTGGCGGTCAATTGGCCGTGCAAGCCGTTCAGGGCGGCCGTCAGTTGCGCCTGATCCGCGACCTCGACCACCACGGTGGTCGGCCCGAACACTTCCTCTTGCAGGACTTCATCGCCATCGAGCAGCAGGCGCACATCGGCCTTGAACAGTTGCGGCCGGGCCTGATTGCCCTGCTGCGGATCACCGGCCAGGTGCTCGATCCCCGGATGCGCCAGCAGTTTTTGCAAGCCTTGACCGTAGCTGCTCAAGGTGCCGGCATTGAGCATGGTCTGCGCCGGCTGATCGGCCATCAGCCCGGCCACTTGTTGCACAAAGGCGCTGAATGACGCCGAGCGAATGCCGATCACCAGCCCCGGATTGGTGCAGAACTGCCCGCAGCCCTGCACTACCGAGGCCGTGAGGTCCCGGGCAACCGTGTCGGCCCGCACCTGCAATGCCTGGGGCAAGACGATCACCGGGTTGATGCTCGACATCTCGGCGAACACCGGAATCGGTTGCGCACGTGCCGCAGCCATGTCGCACAAGGCTCGACCTCCCTTGAGCGAACCGGTGAAACCCACGGCCCGGATGGCCGGATGCTTGACCAGCGCCTCGCCGACACCGCCGCCGTAGATCATGTTGAACACGCCGGCCGGCATAGCTGTTTTTTCGGCAGCGCGAATGATCGCATCGGCCACCTGCTCGGCCGTGGCCATGTGACCGCTATGGGCCTTGAACACCACCGGGCACCCGGCGGCCAGCGCCGAGGCGGTGTCGCCGCCGGCGGTGGAGAACGCCAGCGGAAAGTTGCTGGCACCAAAGACCGCCACAGGTCCCAGGCCGATGCGGTACTGACGCAGGTCCGGACGCGGCAACGGCTGACGCTCCGGCAATGCCCGGTCGATTCGCGCGCCGTAGAAATCACCGCGACGCAGGACTTTGGCAAACAGGCGCATCTGCCCGCTGGTACGCCC
Source organism: Pseudomonas sp. AP3_22 TE3818 (assembly GCF_053628995.1). Lineage (NCBI taxonomy): Bacteria > Pseudomonadati > Pseudomonadota > Gammaproteobacteria > Pseudomonadales > Pseudomonadaceae > Pseudomonas > Pseudomonas sp. AP3_22 TE3818. The sequence continues at coordinate 3,782,182 of NZ_JBRJHL010000001.1, forward strand.
ACGCTCGCCTTGAATCCGGCCTGCGGGCAACGCCGTTTCACGGCAGACGACAGCGACAAAATCATCAGCGAGGTCGTCCAGTTCATCGGCGATGGCATCGAGAAACTGCGCCCGTCGCTCCGCGCTCAGGCTGCGATAAGCCGGATAGGCGAGCGCTGCTGCGTTGGCCGCCGCATCGACTTCCTGCGGTGTCGCCTGAGAAAAATCGTGGGGCAAGGTCTCGCCGGTGCTGGCATCGACACTTTGCAACTTGATGCTGCCGGCGGCGCTGCGTTGGCCGCCGATGTAGTTGTGACCAAGAATCCGGATCATGGGAAAGTCCTCAAAGTGTACCGACGGTGCCGGGCTCGAAAGCCGCCGGGACCGGTGCGATGCCGTTGATCAATGGTGCGCCGAATTCAGCCTGGGTGATCTCGAACACGTCACCCGGTCGGGTGCGAATGCCGTCGGCAAAGGACAGGGTCGCGGTGCCGAAGAAGTGAATGTGCACATCCCCCGGGCGCAGGAACTGGCTGTACTTGAAATGATGGAATTCAAGGTTGGCGAGGCTGTGGCACATGTTCGCCTCGCCACTGAGGAACTCGTTCCGCCACAGCACTTCGCCGTTGCGCAGGATGCGGCTGGTGCCCACCAGATGCTGTGGAAGTTCGCCGACCCGCAGTTCCGGGCCATAACTGCAGCTACGCAATTTCGAATGGGCCAGATACAGGTAGTTCTTGCGCTCCATGACGTGATCGGAGAACTCGTTACCCACGGCAAAACCCAGGCGATATGGCTTACCGTCGTGACCGATCACGTACAGGCCGGCGATCTCCGGTTCTTCACCGGCATCTTCGGCAAACGGCGGCAATGGAAACGGCTGGCCCGGCCTCACGACGATGCTGCCATCGCCTTTGTAGAACCATTCCGGTTGCACGCCGGCTTCATCCGCCGCCGGCTTGCCGCCCTCCACGCCCCATTTGAATATGCGCATGGTGTCGGTCATCGCGGTTTCGTCGCCGCTTTGCTGGTGCATCTTGTCCCGGGCCGACGCGCTGCCCAGATGGGTCAGGCCCGTACCACTGACCAACATGTGTGCCGGGTCGGCATGATCCAGCGGCGGCAGGATGCGCTGTTGCGTCAGCAGTTCGGCATAGTCATGACTGATGCCCAGCCCCAGGCTCTGCACCTGTTGTTCAAGGCTCGCACCCGCTTCGATCGCCGCCAGTGCAAGGTCGCGGACAGTGCGCGCGTCCTGCACTTCACGGACCAGGCCGTTGTCGACCACGCCGACACGGCGTTCGCCGTTACTCAATTCGAATTGAACCAAATGCATGAATTTTCTCCTGTTAACCCAGAACCTGGGCAAACATGCCCCCCTGTGGGAGCGGGCTTGCCCGCGATGACGGCGGCACATTCAACATTGATGTGCCAGACAGATTGCTATCGCGGGCAAGCCCGCTCCCACAGAGTCCGTGGTGAATGACTGTTTACTGTCAGGTACGGGTGGCCCCACGCGCACTCGCCGCAAACTCATCGGCCGGCAACACGTGCTTGCGCTCCAGCAAGCGATACACCACACCGGTCAACACCAGCCCGAACACCATCACGCCCGACAGGAAATACAGGCCCGAAGCCAGGTTGCCGGTGTATTCCTTGAGTGCGCCGATCACGAATGGGCCGAGGTAGCCGCCGAGGTTGCCCACCGAGTTGATCAAGGCGATCCCCGCCGCCGCGCTGGCGCCGGCAAAGAAGCGGCCCGGCAAGGTCCAGAACACCGCCGTGCAGGAGAACAACGCGAATGCCACCAGGCACAGCGCCGCCAGTTGCAGCACCGGCACCGACAGCCAAGCGCTGAGAAACAGACCGATCGCACCCAAAACGTAAAGCACGGCGAGGTGGCCGTAGCGGTCATTCAGGCGGTCGGAACTGCGCGGGATGATCAGCAGGCCGACGATGCCGAAGATGTACGGCACCGCGGAAACGAAACCGGTCACCAGGTCGCTGCCGCCGAACTGCTTGATCAGGGTCGGTAGCCACAAGCCGAGGCCATAGATGCTCAGGGTCACCGGCAGGTAGAACAGCGCCAGCAGCAGGACGCGCTTGTCCTTGAGGGCGTGCAGCGGATTGCCATGGCGGGTCTGGCCGTACGCGTCCAGGTCCTTTTTCAGCTCGCCGCTCAGCCAGTCCTTTTCCGCCTGGTCCATCCACTTCACTTGCTGCGGGCCGTCTGGCAACCAGCGCAGCACAGGCCAGGTCAGCAGGATCGCCGGGGTGCCGATGACAATGAACAGCCACTGCCAGCCATGCAGACCCAACACGCCGTCCATACCCAGCAGGCCGCCGGACACCGGGCCGGTGATCATCATCGCAATGGGTTGCGAGAGGATGAACAGCCCGAGGATCTTGCCGCGATGACGCACCGGGAACCATTGGGTGATGTAGTACAGGACGCCCGGGAAGAATCCGGCCTCGGCGGCGCCAAGCAAAAAGCGCATCACATAGAAGCTGTTCGGCCCCTGGACGAAGGCCATGCCGATGGTGATGGCGCCCCAGGTGATCATGATCCGCGCGAACCAGCGCCGTGCGCCAAAGCGGTCGAGCATCAGGTTGCTGGGGATTTCCAGCAGGAAGTAGCCGATGAAGAACAGCCCGGCGCCAAGTCCGTAGGCCGCATCGCCCAGACCGATGTCGGCGCCCATGTGCAGTTTGGCGAAGCCCACTGCGGAGCGGTCCACGTAGGCGATCAGGTACAGCAGGATCAGGAAGGGAATCAGTTTCAGCGTGATGCGGCGGATAAGCCGCAGTTCCTGGCTCATGAGATCGGTCTCCGATTGTTGTTGTTATGGAACCTCGGGGGACGCCTCTCGCGAAAATCCGCCAGGGTCATCCCTCCGTTTGAGCCGACTATATAGTAATACTATTTACTCAACAACACTTCCAAACAGCGCAATTTGAGCTTATGTTACGCCTCAGCTCGAACAATATAGTCATACAATAAGAGAACCGATCATGTCTGATAAGAAACCCACCCTGCGCTCCGCCCAATGGTTTGGCACGGCCGACAAAAACGGCTTCATGTACCGCAGCTGGATGAAGAATCAGGGCATCGCCGACCACCAGTTCCATGGCAAGCCGATCATCGGCATCTGCAACACCTGGTCGGAACTGACTCCGTGCAACGCGCATTTCCGCCAGATCGCCGAGCACGTCAAACGCGGCGTGATCGAGGCCGGCGGCTTCCCGGTGGAGTTCCCGGTGTTCTCCAACGGCGAATCCAACCTGCGCCCTACCGCCATGCTCACCCGTAACCTGGCGAGCATGGACGTGGAAGAAGCCATTCGCGGCAACCCGATCGATGGGGTGGTGCTGCTGACCGGTTGCGACAAAACCACCCCGGCACTGCTGATGGGCGCCGCCAGTTGCGACGTGCCGGCCATCGTCGTCACTGGCGGTCCGATGCTCAACGGCAAGCACAAGGGCAAGGACATCGGCTCCGGCACCGTGGTCTGGCAGCTCAGCGAACAGGTCAAGGCCGGCACCATCAGCATCGACGACTTCCTCGCGGCCGAGGGCGGCATGTCCCGCTCGGCCGGCACCTGCAACACCATGGGCACGGCCTCGACCATGGCCTGCATGGCCGAAGCACTCGGCACTTCCCTGCCCCACAATGCCGCGATCCCGGCCGTGGATGCGCGCCGTTATGTGTTGGCCCACATGTCCGGCATGCGTGCCGTGGAGATGGTGCGCGAAGACCTGAAACTGTCGAAGATCCTCACCAGGGAAGCCTTCGAAAACGCCATTCGCGTCAACGCCGCCATCGGTGGTTCGACCAACGCGGTGATCCACCTCAAAGCCATCGCCGGGCGTATTGGCGTAGAGCTGGACCTCGACGATTGGACCCGCATCGGTCGCGGCATGCCGACCATCGTCGACCTGCAACCGTCGGGACGCTTCCTGATGGAAGAGTTCTATTACGCCGGTGGCTTGCCGGCGGTGCTGCGTCGCCTCGGCGAAGCCAACCTGATCCCGAACCCGAATGCCCTGACCGTCAACGGCAAGTCCATCGGCGAGAACACCCGGGATGCGCCGATCTACGGCGAAGACGAAGTGATCCGCACCCTCGACAACCCGATCCGCGCCGATGGCGGCATCTGTGTCTTGCGCGGCAACCTGGCACCGCTGGGCGCCGTGCTCAAGCCGTCCGCCGCCACGCCGGCACTGATGCAGCATCGCGGACGTGCGGTGGTGTTCGAGAACTTCGACATGTACAAGGCGCGGATCAACGACCCGGAACTGGACGTGGATGCCAACTCGATCCTGGTGATGAAGAACTGCGGGCCGAAGGGTTATCCGGGCATGGCCGAAGTGGGCAACATGGGTCTGCCGGCCAAGCTGCTGGCCCTGGGTGTGACGGACATGGTGCGCATTTCCGATGCGCGCATGAGCGGCACCGCGTACGGCACAGTGGTGCTGCACGTGGCGCCGGAAGCGGCGGCTGGTGGGCCGTTGGCCGCAGTGAAGGAAGGCGACTGGATCGAGCTCGATTGCGCCAGCGGCCGTTTGCACCTGGATATTCCGGACGCCGAACTGGCCGCGCGCATGGCCGACCTGCAACCGCCGCAGAATCTGATCGTCGGTGGGTATCGTCAGCTGTACATCGACCATGTGCTGCAAGCAGATCAGGGATGCGACTTCGACTTCCTGGTCGGTTGCCGTGGGGCTGAAGTGCCGCGTCACTCTCACTGATCACCTCCGTCCCCTGTGGGAGCGGGCTTGCTCGCGAAAGCGGAGTGTCAGCCTACGCATATGTTGTCTGACCCACCGCTTTCGCGAGCAAGCCCGCTCCCACATTTGATCTACGCCCGCCTCAAAGTAAGTGCCGCGCCTGCTATCATGCGCGACACCTATTCGCACAGGACCGCGCCGTTCCCCATGGATTACCGCAAACCCTCCGACCGCAAAAGCATGCACTCGCGCATCGTCCAGGAACTGGGCATGCAGATCGTCTCGGGACGTTTCCTGCCGGACGACAAACTGCCCGCCGAAGCGCTGTTGTGCGAAGAATATGCGGTCAGCCGGCCGGTGTTGCGCGAAGCCACCCGAGTATTGGTTGCCAAGGGCCTGGTGTATTCCCGCCCGCGCGTCGGGACTGTGGTCAAGCCGCGCAAGGACTGGCACATGCTCGATCCGGACGTGCTGCACTGGCTGATGCAGAGCAGTCCGCAAAACCAGTTTTTCGACCTGCTGACCAGTGTGCGCAGCATCATCGAACCGGCCGCTGCCGCCCTCGCCGCGCAATTCGCCACCGAGGCGGACATCGCGTCCATCGGTGAGGCCTACCAGCGCATGGAAGCCGCGCCGACACCGGAGGCGCTGTTGCAGCCAGACCTAGACTTCCACAGTCGCATCGCCGACGCCACGCACAACGACTTGCTGGCCAATCTGTGCAACATGCTCTCGGTGGCGATTGCCGAAGCCTTGAAGCATTCGAACCAGCGACCGAACCTGCATGAACTGGCGCTGCCGCGGCACAAAGCGATTCTTACCGCCATCGAGAACCGTGATGCTCTGGGCGCGAGGCATGCGACGCTGGTGCAGCTGGATGATGCGCGTAGTGCGTTGAATGTCGTATTGGGCACCGATCTTTCATAACGACCAAAGAACCCATGTGGGAGCGGGCTTGCTCGCGAAGGGGGACTGCCAGTCACTATTGATGTCGACTGTTCCTGCCCCTTCGCGAGCAAGCCCGCTCCCACATTGGACGGTGTGAAATTCGAATAAAAAAAGCCGCAACCCTGAGGTTGCGGCTTTTTCATTTCTGCATGGATCAGTGAGCAAACAACGAGTTGCCCTTCTGCCCCGCCAGTTTCTCCGGCTTGATCAGGAAACGCGCCAGTGCCGGCAGCAGCCACAGTGCGCCGAACATGTTCCACAGCAGCATGAAGGTCAGCATCAGACCCATGTCGGCCTGGAACTTGATGGCCGAGAAGATCCAGGTGCACACGCCGATCGCCAGGCACAGACCGGTGAACAGCACGGCCTTGCCGGTGGACTTCAGCGTCTGGTAGTACGCCTCTTGCAGCGGCAGGCCGGCACGCAGGAAGCTTTCCAGGCGGCTGTAGATGTAGATGCCGTAGTCCACGCCAATCCCCACCCCGAGCGCCACGACCGGCAGGGTCGCCACTTTCACGCCGATGCCCATGAAGGCCATCAGGGCGTTGCCGAGTACCGAGGTCAGCACCAGCGGCAGCACGATGCACAAGGTCGCCGCCCAGGATCGGAAGGTGATCATGCACATGACCGCCACGCAGATGTACACCAGGATCAGGATGGTCAGCTCGGACTTCTTGATCACCTCGTTGGTGGCCGCCTCGATCCCGGCGTTACCGGCAGCGAGGATGAACTCCAGGCCTTCCTTGTTGTTTTCCTTGGCGAACTCCTGCACTGCATGCACCGCGCGATCCAGGGTCTCGGCCTTGTGATCGTTGAGGAACACCAGCACCGGCGCCAGGGAGCAACTGTTGTTGTACAGGCCGTCGGCGCGGGCAATGGAGTTGTTCAGCACATCCGGGTTACGCGACAGCGTTTCCCATTTCAGGTTGCCCTCGTTCATGCCCTTGATCATTTGCTTGGACACGGTCACCAGGGAAATCGCCGACTGCACGCCCTCGGTGTTCTGCATCTTCCACATCAACTCGTCGATCGGCGCCATGGCTTCATAGCGCGAGCAACCTTCGGACTTGGTCTTGACCATCACCACCAGCACGTCGGAACTGGTCGAGTAGTTGTTGATGATGAAGTTGTTGTCCTTGTTGTAGCGCGAGTCCGGACGCAGTTCCGGGGCCCCCTGGTCGAGGTCGCCGATTTTCAGGTTCTGGCTGTACCACAGGCCGCCGCCAAAGGCGATCAGCGCCAGCAGAATGGAAACCGGGGCGACTTTGGCGCTGGCGAAATTCGCCAGCAGGCGCCAGAACGGATGTTCGCGGGTTGCGTCTTTCTTGCTGCGGGCCACGGCACGCTTGCTGATGCCGACATAGGAAATCGCCACCGGCAGCAGGATCAGGTTGGTGAACACGATCACCGCCACACCGATGGACGCGCCGATGGCCAGCTCACGGATCACGCCGATATCGATGATCAGCAGCGTGATGAAACCCACGGCATCGGCGAGGATCGCAATCATCCCCGGCAGGAACAATTGACGGAACGTGCGACGCGCCGCGGTCAGGGCGTTGTCCGCCTCGCTCGATTGCAGGGCGATCCCGTTGATCTTCTGCACGCCGTGGGAAATGCCGATGGCGAAGATCAGGAACGGCACCAGCATCGAATACGGATCGAGCCCGAAGCCGAAGAAGTGCATCAGGCCCAGCTGCCAGACCACGGCCACCAGCGTCGTGCTCAACACGGCGACGGTGCTGCGCAGGCAATTGGTGAACCACAGCAGGAGGATCAGGGTGATGACGAAGGCGATGCCGAAGAACATCACGACCATCACCAGGCCATCGATCAGGTCACCGACCTTCTTTGCGAAACCGACGATGTGGATCTTCACATTCGGGTTCTGCGCTTCGAACTTGGTGCGGATCTTGTCTTCAAGCTCGTGGGAGAACTGGCGGTAGTCCAGCGCCAGCAGCTTGCCCTGGTCCTGCGGGTCCGGGTAGGACTCCAGCAACGGAATATCGACGATGCTCGATTTGAAATCGTTGGACACCAGGCGCCCGACCTGACCGGACTTGAGCACGTTGTTGCGCAGCAAATCGAGACTGGCCTGGGAGCCGTTGTAGCTCTGCGGGATCACTTCCCCGCCGGCGAAGCCCTCCTCCGTCACTTCGGTCCAGCGAACGCTGGGGCTCCACAGCGACTTCAGACCGGAACGGTCGACACCGGAGATGTAGAACACCTCGTCGTTGATCTGACGCAGGGTCTCCATGTACTCCTTGGAGAAGATGTCGCCATCGGTGGCTTCCACCGAGATCCGCACGGTGTTGCCCAGGTTCGCCAGATCGTTGCGGTGCTCCATCATCTTCTGGATGAAGGGATGCTCCAGCGGGATCATTTTTTCGAAGCTGGTGGACGGACGGATCAGCGTCGCCTGCCAGAACAGGAAAATACTGACCAGCAGGCAGATTGTGATCACTGCCGGGCGGTTGTTGAAGATCAGGCGCTCGAGGAACGTCGCCTTGTCCTGGTGATGTGTACTCAAGGAAGTCATAGCTCCGCCTTCTTATTATTAACCCGGCTCATTTGCCCGACTCGGTACCGTTTGGCGAGGTGACGCGAACGCCGCCCTGCCCGGCCAGAACCAGATTGCCATTGCCTGCCGCCGCCACTGCCGAGACCGAAATACGGTCCGGACGGTTGACCACCTTGAAGGTTTCGCCATTGTCACTGCTGCGAATCACCGAACCGCCGTTGCCGACGATGACAATCGAACCATCGTCGAGCAGCGTGCCGCCGGACAGCCCGAACTCCAAGTCGCCGCGCTCAGCCTTGAGCTCGACTTGTTCCCAGGTGCTGCCGAAATCCGTGGAGCGGTACAGGTTGCCGCGCAGTCCGTAGGCCAGCAGCGTATTGGCCTGCGCCGTGCCGATCACGCCAAACAGCGAACCTTCGTACGGACCTTCGAGCTTCTCCCAGGTCTGGCCCCAATCAGCGGAGCGGAACATGCTGCCCTGCTCGCCGACGATGAACAGCCCGGCATCCTTGACCGCGGCGATCGCGTTCAGGTGGTACTGGTCTTCGTTGTCCAGGCGGTCGCTGGCGTCTTCCCAATGCTTGCCACCGTCGGTGGTTTCCATCAGCGAGCCATAAGCGCCCACGGCAAAGCCGCTGTCGACGTCCTTGAACCAGACATCGAGCAGCGGCGATTCACGATTCAGATCTTCGAATTGCTTGGTCCAGGTCGCGCCGCCGTCCTCGCTGGCAAGGATCTGCGCGTCATGGCCGACGGCCCAGCCGTGCTTGTCATCGACAAAGAACACCGACGTCAGCAGGGCCCGGGTCGGCACCTTGGCCTGGGTCCAGGTCGCGCCCTGGTCATCGGAATACAGGATGTGCCCACGATCCCCGACCGCCACCAGGCGCTTGCCGGCGTGGACGACATCGAGCATCAGGCTTTTGGCAGCCTTGGCCGATTCAATGGAATAAACAACATCGGATGCTGGCGCCGCCGCGGCCAGCACAGGTGCCGACAGCATGGCAGAGCCCAACAGCGAGAGCGCTGTAGCCAGCAACGCTAATTTGCGCAGTGCCGGCGGGCGGCAGATACCCACACCCATGACAGGCTCACTCATAGACCTTCTCCCATTATTATTGTTAGGTCGTTCAACCTTTCTGGGCGCCGCAAGGATGCGTGTCTGGACCGGCTGTTTCAGAGCATAGTCCTGAAACCCGCCATCCAGAGCCCCTTCGGAAGCTGGCCTATCCTATCGGTGTTTTTTAATGTCTGACAATCGACGCCACGTTATCTTTTGTTAACCGAGGGGGATGGGGGCTTGGTCTGAATGATTGGGTATCAGGTGGGGTGATTGGGGGGGGGGGACATATCCGTTGTTTAGGTAACGGCCGCTAATGGTTCCGCCCCTACGGCGGGTCACTTGGAAAAACGGAACGCCGCCCGGCCTGTAGGAGCGAGCTTGCTCGCGATGGAGGTCAACGATGATGCGGGGAGCCTGACACCCCGCGGTGCTCTCAGGTTTTTCGCGAGCAAGCTCGCTCCTACAGGGGGCGTGTGTTTAGCCGAAAGAGATTGGTCGGCCATAAGGCCGCCCGCGTACAACCCCACCACTCAACAGGCCGAGCGTTAGCTCGCCTGCCGCTCTTGATCTTGATCCACCCGCCCCCTCGGCAGGCTGAGCGCAGGTGTTCATCCGGGGATGGGCGCGCAGCGCCGTTCGACGCAGTCGAACTCATTGCATGTAGGTCGAAGCGAAGCCGACCGGAGGGCAATGCCCCCGGATGAATACCGCAGCGAAGGTACCCCGAGCCTAAGCGAGAGGCCGTACGTAAGGGGCGAGACTTTTTGGTTACTTTTGGGGCGTTTGCCAAAAGTGACCCGCTGTAAGAGCGGAACCATAAGCGGCCATTACCGCAGAAACGGATATGTACTCAATCACCCAAGAACCTGGTCGGCCCGAAGGCCGCCAAGGTCAACAGCAGACTCAAGCCAAACTCTTGCTGACCACCTCAAACACATCACTGGACAACTGCCCCGAAGCCCGAATCCGCTCCAGCTCCCCCTTCATCAAAGCCTGCCGGGCACCGTCATACTTGCGCCAGCGAGTCAAAGGCGCCAACTGCCGAGAAGCAATCTGCGGATTAAACCCGTTCAGCTCAATCACCAGATCCGCCAGGAAGCGATACCCGGAACCATCCGCCGCATGGAAGTTGATCAGGTTCTGCCCGGCAAACGCGCCGATCAACGCCCGCACCTTGTTCGGGTTCTTGATGTTGAACGCCGGGTGCTGCATCAACGCCTTGACCCGCGCAAGTCCGCCCGGCAACACGCTGCCGGCCTGGACGCTAAACCACTGGTCCATGACCAGCGGGTTGTCCTTGAAGTGCTCGGCGAAGCTGGCCAGGGCCTTGGCCTTCTCGGCTTCGAAGGGAGAATTGACCAACACCGCCAGCGCGGTCAGGCGTTCGGTCATGTTGTCGCACGCATCGAACTGCTCCAGCGTCGCCGCCAGAACCTGCGGCTTGCCGCTGAGCATCAGGTACGACAGCGCGATGTTCTGCAAGGCGCGACGGGCAAAATGTTCCGCCTCGGCCACGTACGGTGTTTGCTTCGAAAGCTCGCGATTGGCCTGGTAACGCAGCCACAAACCTTCGAACAACGCGTCAGCCAGTTGCTTGCGGGCAAACTCGCGGGCGCTGTGAATCGCTTCGACATCCGCCTCTTCGCTGATTTCGGTCAGGTACGCTTCGCTTGGCAGCGAGAGCATTTCGGCGACCATGGCCTGATCCAGCGACTCGTCCGAGAGCACCGTGCGCAGCGCCGACACCAGACGCTGATCAAGCACCAGCGCTTCGCCCTTCTGCTGCTGGGCGATCAATTCCTGCAGCACCTGCACCGACAGTTGCTGGCCGGCATCCCAGCGGTTGAAGCCGTCGCTGTCGTGCTGCATCAGGAACATCAACTGGTCGCGGTTGTACGGGAAGCTCAGTTTCACCGGCGCCGAAAAGCCACGCAGCAACGACGGCAGCGGCTGTTCGGCGATGTCGACGAAGGTGAAGGTCTGCTCGGCTTCGGTCACGGAAATGACCCGCGAAGTGCCTTGCGCGGTGGCCTCACCGGCAAGACGCAGGGCAATCTCGCCCCCCTTGCTATCGAGCAGCCCCAGCTCAACCGGGATCACGAACGGCAGTTTTTCAACCTTGTCCGGAGTTTCCGGGCAGCTCTGGCGGAAGCTCAGGCTGTAGGTTTTCGCCGCGGCATCAAAGGACTCGCTCACCGCCAGACGCGGTGTTCCGGCCTGGCTGTACCAGCGCTTGAACTGGGTCAGGTCGACGCCATTGGCATCTTCCATGGCCTTGATGAAGTCATCGCAGGTCACGGCCTGGCCGTCATGGCGTTCGAAGTACAGGTCGCTGCCTTTGCGGAAGCCTTCGGCACCGAGCAAGGTGTGGATCATGCCGACCACTTCCGAGCCCTTTTCGTACACGGTCAGGGTGTAGAAGTTGGAAATCTCGATGAAGCTGTCCGGGCGCACGGCGTGGGCCATGGGGCCGGCGTCTTCGGCGAACTGGTGGGTGCGCAGGTACGCCACGTCCTGGATGCGCTTGACCGTGGCCGAGTTCATGTCCGAGGAGAAACCGGCATCGCGGAACACGGTGAAGCCTTCCTTGAGCGACAGCTGGAACCAGTCGCGGCAGGTCACGCGGTTGCCCGACCAGTTGTGGAAGTATTCGTGGGCGACGATCGCCTCGACCCGCTGGTGCGCGGCGTCGGTGGCGGTTTCGGCCTTGGCCAGCACGGCGCTGGAGTTGAAGATGTTGAGGCCCTTGTTCTCCATGGCGCCCATGTTGAAGTCGTTCACGGCGACGATCATGAAGATGTCCAGGTCGTACTCGCGACCGTAGACCTCTTCGTCCCAGCGCATGGACTTCTTCAGGCTGTTCATGGCGTGCTGGCATTTGTCGATGTTTTCCGGCTCGACGTAGATGCGCAGCGCCACGTTGCGCTCGCTCAGGGTGGTGAAGCTGTCTTCGACGCACCACAGGTCACCGGCCACCAGTGCAAACAGGTACGCCGGTTTCTTGAACGGGTCTTCCCAGGTCGCCCAGTGCCGGCCGTCTTCGCCGGGGCCGGAAGCGATCGGGTTGCCGTTGGACAGCAGCACCGGATAGCTGTGCTGCTCGGCGACGACCGTGGTGGTGAAGGTGCTCATCACGTCCGGGCGGTCGAGATAATAGGTGATCTTGCGGAAGCCTTCGGCCTCGCACTGGGTGCAGAACATCGTGCCGGACTTGTACAGGCCTTCCAGCGCGGTGTTGGATTCCGGGTGGATCCTGACGCTGGTATCGACCGTGAAAGTAGCGCTGGTCGGTTGCAGGGTCAGGTGATTCTCGGTCAGCTGATACTGCGCTGCAGTAAGCGCCTGGTCGGCCAGGGTGACCGACAGCAGTTCCAGCTGCTGGCCATCCAGCACCAGCGGCGGCAGCCCCGGGCCACGCTCGGGGTTGCGGCGCATCACCAGTTGCGCATGGACCAGGCTGTGGTCCTCGTACAACTCGAAGGTCAGGTGTGTTTCATCGATCAGGTACTCGGGCGCCTGATAGTCCTTGAGGTAGATCATCTTCGGTTGTTCGGTGCGCATGCTGGAGTCCTTACTGATGCACGGCGAGCTGGTAAGCCGTGTATTTACGAATGTTGATCACGCCGGTGTCGAAGATCAGGTATTGGCCCTTGACCCCCATCAGCGTGCCTTCGGCAATCGGGTTCTTGTCCAGGTTGAAGCTGACAATCTTCGCCGGGTATTGCTCGACCGGGTAGCGGATTTCCAGCGGTTCGACGCCGGTAACCGTCTGGATCGCCTGCAAGCCGAATCGTTCCTGCAACCCTTGCAAGCCTTCGGCGCAGCTGTCGAACAATTGATCGCGAACCTCGGCCAGGTTCACCGCCGCCGCGTCGCCCTTGAGTAAAGCACGCCAGTTGGTCTTGTCCGCCACCTGGCTGCGAAACAGATCCTCGACGAAACCCGACTGTTGCCGGGTCGATACGCGCACGATCGGCAAGGCCTGGCTCGCGCCCTGGTCGAGCCAGCGGGTCGGCAACTGGGTGGCGCGGGTAATCCCGACTTTGATCCCCGACGAGTTGGCCAGGTACACCACGTGATCGGTCATGCAGAACTTCTCGCCCCACTCCGGCTCACGGCAGGTGCCGGCGTCGAAGTGGCAGCGCTCCGGGCTCATGATGCACACATCACACTGGGCCAGCTTGGTCATGCACGGGTAGCAGTAACCCTGGCTGAAACTGGTCTTGGTCTTGCGTCCGCAATGGGTGCAGTGGATCGCCCCCAGGTATTCCAGGCGCACCGTGGTGCCGATCAACGGATTGACCGGAACCTCGGTTTCGCCCAGACGGAAAGCGTATTGCACGTTCGGCCCGTCAAGGCGTGCCGACATTTTGCTGATTGCACCGCGGCCAATCTCGATCAATGGATGGCATCCGACTTGAACAGGATGTTCGGCACTTCGATCGACTTCGAGGCGCATTCCTGCGGCCCCATGTAGCCGGTACGCTGGTCTTCGGGCAGGTTCTGGATTTCCCAGGCGATCATCGCCTGCAGCGACAGCTCGCGTTGTTCGGCGGTGAGTTTGCCACCGTCGGACCATTTGCCGATTTCCACGGCCAGTTTCAGGCTCTCGTAGATATCGGGGGTGATGTTCTGGATCATTTCGTTAAAAGAGGACATTGGGTCTCCGTCTCTTTATTGCATGTTCTTGAATTAGGCGGCCAGTTTACGGCGGTTATACAAACCGCCCAACAAACCGGTGAAGCATCCGATGAATAACCCGCTGACGTGGGCCGCGTTGGCGATTTCGCCGAAGCCGATCATCGAGACCAGCCCGGACAGGCACAGCAGCAACCACACCAGCATCATCACCAGCACGCCGCGCGGCAGGCGATAAGCCGGGTTCGGCGCCAGCAGCTGGAAGATCCAGCAATGCCCGAGCAGGCCGTACAGTACGCCGGACAAACCGCCGAACAAGGTCGGGCCGCTGAAATGGTACTGGGCGTAGTTGGACACCAGGCTGAACAGCAGGGTCAGGCCGATCAGGTTGATGCTGCCCTGGCGCGACTCGATGCGCCGCCCCAGCTCCCAGTACCACATGCCGTTCATCGCCAGGTGCAGGATACCGAAGTGGATCAGCATCGGCGTGAACAGGCGCCACCACTGCCCCGCCGCCAGGCTGTCGGCCAGCGGTGTGAAGTGGAGGTATTCGCCGACTACGCGAAATTCGAGGAAGGTCAGCCAGCGCATCGTTTCCAGGTTGTCACCGAGCAAGGTAATCGCACCGACGATGAGGCTCAGCAGCAACACCAGTGCAGTGGCCCTGGCGTATTTCAGCTGTTCGACAAAGCCCGGACGCTTGATGGTCTGCGCCACCGGAATGTCCAGTTGCTGGTCAGGATCGCCCGCCGGAAACCGTTCGTACAATGCGCGCACGTCTTCACTGATGTTGTCCGGCACCCACAGCACTTGCTCGCCCGCTTCTTCGCTGACCCGATGGGGCACTTGCATGCGTTTGAGCAAGGTGACGAACCCGCTCAAATCCACCGCCAGGGGCAGACGCAAAACCGCTACAGCACTCATTGCAGCACCTCCGGCCGCTCGACATCGACCCAGACGAATTTATCCGGATCGAGGCGGGTTTCCTGATCCAGTCGATAGGCAACCAGTTTGCCGTAGAGCACTGCGCTGTAATCCAGGCAGGCCAGGTTCGGGCGGATCGGTGCCGGCTTGCCGCTGCGCCAGTAATGGCCGACGAACAACAACGGCTCATCGATGCCATAGCGCAGCAAGCTGTTCTTTTCAGTGGACGTCAGCGGCGTCCGGGCCACGGGCTCAGGCAGCGCGTCCGGCTGGAACACGATGTCGCCGTAGGTTTTCGGATCGTCTTCCCAGAACTTGGTGCGGAAGAACGAACGCACCAGGCCGTCGCCGCTGGTCATGGTCAGGCCATGGGGCAAGCGCATGTCGGTGCCGCGCAACAGGCGATCGAACACGGTGCAGGCAAACGAACCCGACTCCGCCGATGCCTGGAGAAAATGCTCGTCGATACAACCGTTGGGGAACAACGCCCGCAGCGGCTCGATCAGCCCGGCATCCCAGCAGGCGTGGACCACACGAAAACGCCCGGCATCGACGAACAGCGGCAGCTCATAGAACCATTGCTGGAAGTCGTGCCAGTCAGCCGGATGGCCTTCGAACTGGGTCAGGGTTTCGTGCAGCAGGCGGGCATGGCGCGGCGTGTGCTCGCGCACGAACTGCTTGCCGCTGCCGGGCACCGCCGGCGTGCTCCAGCCCAGCGCATTGAACTCATGATTGCCCATGATGCACAGCGCCTGACCGGCCTCGACCATGTCGTGGACGATGTGCAGCGCCTCGCGAATCCGCGGGCCGCGGTCGATGATATCGCCGACGAACACCGCCATGCGCGACGCGTGCCGCCAGACGCCGCCCTGTTTGTGATAACCGAGTCGGTCGAGCAAGTGCTCCAGGGTCAGAGCGCAACCGTGCACGTCACCGATCAGGTCGTAGCTACGCGCGGGATCGAGCATCAGTCGCCTCCACCCCCCAACTTGCTGCCCCAGCCGAGCTTGGTCCGGCAGACTTCGTAGTAGTTGTGGTCGAGCGGGTGAATCAGCCGCAGTTTCTGGGCTTTTTTGCTGACGGTAATGGTGTCGCCGGGCGCGCAGGTGAAGTGGTTCTGCCCGTCGCACGAGACTTGCGGGTAAATCTGCATATCCTTGGACACGACGATTTTCAGCTCACTGTTGCCATCGACCACGATCGGTCTACCCGACAAGGTATGGGGGTACATCGGCACAATAACAATAGCGTCGAGCTTGGGGTGCATGATCGGCCCGCCGGCAGACAACGCGTAGGCGGTGGAACCGGTCGGCGTGGCGACGATCAGGCCGTCGGCCTTCTGGCTGCAGACAAACTGGCCGTCGATGTACAGCTCGAATTCGATCATTCGCGTGGATTTGCCAGGGTGCAGAACGACGTCGTTCAGGGCATCGCCCTGGCCAATGGCCTCACCATGGCGGCGGACTTCGGCCTGCAGCAGGAAGCGGTTTTCCACCAGATAGTGGCCGTCCAGCACTTCGGCGACCTTGGCTTCCAGCTCGTCGGGGCGGATGTCAGTGAGGAACCCCAGGCTACCCCGGTTGATGCCGAGCACCGGAATATTATGTTTGGCCAGCGCCCGGGCCGCGCCGAGCAGGCTGCCGTCACCACCGACCACGATGACCATGTCGCAGACTTCGCCGAGCATCTTGCGCGACGAGGTTTGCAGGCCGTGCCCTGGCAGCACTTCGGCGATGGTGTCTTCGAGGATCACGTGCAGGTGACGATCGAGCAGAAACCGTTTCAGTCGGCGGACGGTATCCAGCACCTGGGAACTGCCCAGGCGACCGATGATGCCGATATTGCGAAATTGCTCCATGGGGCTCCTGCGGGGATCTGTGTGACGGCGAAAACCACGATTATGGGCGAAAGCCGCCCGTAGACAAAATCCTTTCAGCTTCAAGGGTGTGCCCGGGTTTCGGGCTATGCTCGCAAGATGATGCTATTTCCGGATTTGCTCCACCTGCCCCATCAGTTACGCCATCCCGAAGTGCGTGACCTGGCGTGGGTCATCCTCGCCCCGCCCATGCTGGACGATACCCCGTGGCCGCAACGTCATCCGTTGGCCGGCAGCGACTGGGTGCAGGCGCCGGACCGGCTGGAGCAGTGGCTGCGGCAGCTGGACCGGGACAGTTATGGCTTATTGCACTGGCTGGCCCAGGCCCGCACCCGCCGCCTGGGCCTGTACTACGAACGCCTATGGCAATTCGCCGTGCAGCACGCGCCGGGCATTGAGCTGATTGCCGCCAACATGCCGATTCGCCGCGAAGGGCACACCCTGGGTGAACTGGACATGCTGCTGCGCGACCGCGACGGCGTGCATCACCTGGAACTGGCGATCAAGCTCTACCTCGGCCCGCAATCCGGCGACGGGCACGACACCGCCCAGTGGCTGGGCCCGGGCTGCCACGATCGGCTCGACCGCAAACTGGCGCACCTGAGCCAGCATCAACTGCCGATTTCCGCACGCCCCGAGAGCCGTGAAGTGCTGGCGGCGCTGGATATCCAGGCCTTCAGCGCCCACTTATGGCTGGGGGGTTATTTGCTCTACCCCTGGCCCGGACAGGCTGCCCCGCCGTCGGGTGCCCATCCGCAGCATTTGCGCGGTCGCTGGCTGCATCAGAAGGATTGGCCGGCGTTGGTTGCCCAGAGCGCGCCCGGCCGCTGGCAACCCCTGCCCCGCCATGCCTGGCTGGCACCGGCGCACTATGCGGGGGAGCACACCTGGACCCCTGAACAGATGCAGGCATGGCTCAATGACCTGGACCCGCTGGCGCCGGCACAATTGCTGGTACGCCTGACGGAAAATGCCAATGGCGACTGGGAAGAGGCCGAGCGCCTGTTTCTGGTGGCGGATCTTTGGCCGAATGTGCCGGGACAGGGTTGAGTTTTTGCATTGCCTGAGCCGGCCCCTTCGTCGGATCGCCGCCCGGACCAAGCCCGCTCCCACAGTAATCTTCAGCGGATACAAAATCTGTAGTCGACCGAGATCAAATGTGGGAGCGGGCTTGCTCGCGAACAAGTCACCACGGTCTATCCGGGATGCATGAAGACCGCCCCGCCTACAACCGAATCACATGCCCCTCGACAGGTGGGACCTGGCCATGGAACAAGCGGGAAATGACGCTTTGCGCTGCCTCGTAACCTCGACTTTCAAAGACATTCAGCAATGGTTTTTCACTTTCCGTCACCTGCCGAAAAAACCGCAGCAACCCCTCGCCGATATGCTGGCTGACGCCTTCCGGCCCCCATTCGGCATTGCGCTTGCGGATCTGGATCGGCGCAAAAAAGAACACCGGTTGTGGCCCTTCGATAGCCGTCAACTGTGCCTCATCGGTACTTTGCGCAGAGCCGGCGAAGCAGCTGTAGACCAGTTGCCCGGCAAAGTGCTGGTGGACTCGATCACGTAGATCCAGGTCGCCGGAAAAATCCACATACAACATAGGACGGTCATTCCCAAGACTCGTCAGCTCTTCGTAGGACACTACCCGCTCGTAACAACCGAGGGTTTCGACAAAGGCTTTGTTGGCGGTCGAGGTCAGGGCAATCCGTTCCAGTTGCGGATGACTCTCCAGGCAGACCGCCGTGCCGTAGGCGGTTTTACTCGACGCACTGGAAAACACCAGCCGGGTTGCGCCAAAGAACTGGTTGTCCTGAAGGAAGTCCGCCAGCATTGAAGAGGTCAGGAACAGTGGCTTGAGCAATATCTGCAGGTTTTCGGTTTCCGGGTTGTAGTACGGATCCCAGCTGCAACGGGTGTATTGGTTGTACGCCGAGGTCAGCCCCAAGCGGTGTTCAGCCCCATCGTAGAACCCACGTTCGGTGACCCGTTCCGGGCGCATCCACAGGTGGCTGGCCAGCGGAAAGTAGCCGTAGAAGCGCTCGCCCACTTCGATGCCGGTCACGGTTGACGCAATGACGTCCGCGAACCCCCAGGCCGGAATGTGGCCCCAGCCCTCCTCGCCTGCGGGAAAGAAACCCCAGTAGTTCATTGAATTGCCATACGCCGCGTACGTAATGTTATTGGTGGTCAGCGCGCAACGATCAATCTTCAGGATTACCTCGCCGGCTGCCGGAGCCAGGCTATGTCGCTCCTGCGCTATGCGGCTCTGGTCCAGGGCATTTTTGCGGGTAATCAGGCGTGTTACCTTGGTGAAATCCTGCATGTTCGGTCTCCTGCTGCGACACGGTGGCGGGTCACACAAGAGTAATGACTGCCGATGAAAAGTGGGTTCGGAAACACCAGGGGCAGCTCGCCCACCCTCAATTCCCGCGCCAAGCCGCTGAAACGACCCAGCCAGGCTCGGGCGATTTTCACCGTCGAGGCGATTTACGAGGCTTTTGTTCGGATTTGGCAGCGCAACGGCTGGTCAAGACTGACCACCCGGGACGTGGCACTCGAAGCCGGCGTGGCGGTCGGCACGCTGTATGACTATTTCCCGAGCAAAAAAGCCCTGCTGTCGGGTTACATTCGGCATCGCCTGGATGTACTGCTGGCGCAAATGGATCAAGACGTCATCCAGGCAAACGACCTGGACTGGCTGGCACGCATCAAGCGACTGGTGCGCCTGACCTGCGACCCTGACGATCCCCGACAACCCCTGTTCAACCATGCCGTTTCGCTCATCGAGCATCAGATCGCCGAACCCAAGCACCACCGAAGGGTGTACGAGGAACTGTCGCAAAAATGGCGGGAAGCCTTCGCGGCCTGCGGCGATTTGCCGACGCAGCCGTCAGCGCCGACTATAGAAGCCTGGGTCATCATGGCCTGGGGCGGTCGTCGCTACTGCATCACGGCACAACCGGCGGCGGAACAAACCGCCGCCTGGCTGTCGGAAATGGAAGCGCTGGTTTGCAGCCGATTGGCCAGCGCTTCGCAGGACTGAGCGCTGGCAAACGTACATCAGACTTTCTTGTGCTGCTCGACCCATTGTCCATAGGCATTGATGAAACTTTGCAGGAACGGCTTGACCGACTCGGACAGCTTGCCCGCCTCGTCGAACGCCGAACCGGCGTTCCCCAGATAGGCCTCCGGTTGCTGCATCAGCGGCACATTGAGAAACACCATGGATTGACGCAGGTTGTGGTTGGCACCAAACCCGCCGACGGCCCCCGGCGAAACGCTGATAATCGCGCCCGGTTTGCCGTTCCAGGCACTTTTCCCATAAGGACGCGAACCCACGTCAATCGCGTTTTTCAACGGTGCCGGCACCGAGCGGTTGTATTCCGGGGTGACGAACAGCACCGCGTCGGATGAACTCACTTCTTGTCGGAAAGTGCTGTAGGCTGCCGGCGGTGAAGCGCCATCGATGTCTTCGTTGTAGAGCGGCAGGTCGCCAATTTCGACGATGTTGAGCTTGAGATTGGCCGGTGCCAGTTCAGCCAGGGCCCGTGCGACCTTGCGGTTGATCGATTCCTTTCTCAAGCTGCCGACCACGACGGCGACCGAATAGACGTTGCTCATGGGAATGTCTCGACTGTCCGATATGAAGAGCTTGTAGTTATAGATGACGATTCAAGCAGCGGGCGACTGAAAACGCCGTCCCTGACTATTTTTTTCCTGTAGGAAAACTTACCTCACCCAGACACGGTCTACAGAGCCGCAAATTGAGTGATTTATCTCCAGAGGTTCTAAGCAGATGGCAGCAGTACTCGTCGGTCAGTTCCATGCAAGAGACGCGCAAGGCCGTATTTATTCGGTGCACGAGTTCCAGGACTCCACCCCGGCGGCAGATGGCTCAGGGCCTGTCACCACCTATAAGCTGGCCATTGGCGACCGCCTCAACAAGGTCGACGACAATGAATTCATGCTGGTGCAAACCGGCGTGACCATTATCCGTGAACCGCAAACCGCCAGCGCTTCATAACTGGTCGTTATGAGCAGAAGTCATATGCACGGACTTGGGGTAGGATTCAGTCACTGACTCCTCCACCTGCTGAACATGGACTTCACGCATGCGCTTACGCCATATCGAAGTGATCCAGGCGCTCCTGCAGACCGGTCACCTGGGCACCGCCGCCGAATGGCTGCAGTTGCCAGTGGCCGAAGTCGAGCGCTTGCTGCGCGACGCCGAGGATCAGTTGGGGTTCATGCTGTTCGCCAGTGTTCGCGGACGATTGCAGGCCACCCGCGAAGCGCAGCAACTGCAGGTGGAAATTGCCCGGGTCTACGACGCGCTCGAACCGGTGCAGCGTCTGGCCAACAGCCTCAGGCAATACCTGGCGCCGCCGCTGCGCATCATCTGCACCCCGCCCCTGGCCAACCAATTGTTGCCACACAGCATCGCGGCCCTGCGCCGACGCCTGCCCGACGCGCCTTGCACACTGCTGAGCCAGCCGACCCGCGACATCGTCAGAAGCCTGTTGCTGCGTGAAAGCGATCTGGGCCTGAGCCTGCACGACCCCGATCACGCCGACCTCGATTGCCAGGTGATTGCCCAGGGCAAACTTCAGTTGCTCGCCCCCCATGGCTGGCTGCAACCGAAACAGAAATACATTTCACTGCAGGATCTGGCCGGTCAATCGATGATCGGCCTGGAGGGGCACGACCCGCTGAGCCCGGCGCTGGAAAACAAACTGCACGGCTTGCGCCCTGCCCCGGTGATCCAGACCCGGGTGCAGACGCACCAGATGATGCGCAGCATGGTCGAGGCCGGCGAAGGCCTGGCCATCGTCGACCCCTTCACCGCCCTCGGCGCCAAAGCCTCGGGACTGGACAGCTGCCCGCTGGCACCCGCCATCCCGATCAGCCTCTACGCCCTGTCCCTGAAAAACGCCGAACCCTCTCCGGCGGTTCAGGCCCTGTTGGCCATCGTCACGGAACAAGCCGCGGCGATGCTGACGAACTGAGCGGGTTTTCCAGCGGATTTTCGAATATTCGATAC
The DNA here is from genome assembly GCF_053628995.1 of Pseudomonas sp. AP3_22 TE3818. Classification (NCBI taxonomy): domain Bacteria; kingdom Pseudomonadati; phylum Pseudomonadota; class Gammaproteobacteria; order Pseudomonadales; family Pseudomonadaceae; genus Pseudomonas; species Pseudomonas sp. AP3_22 TE3818. Next base: position 3,803,906 of record NZ_JBRJHL010000001.1, read on the forward strand.
CAGAACAGCGCCACTTCGGCGGTGTTCGGATCAATGCCGCGATAGCGCAGGTGGTCGACCCCGCCAATCATGTAACCGCAGCGTTCATAGAGCCGGCAGGCCCCCAGGTTGTTGTTCTGGGTTTCGAGCATGATGCCCGGAAGTTTCTTCTTGCGGCTCCAGAACTGCGCCACATCCAGCAGGGCCTTGGCCACACCGTGCCGCCGGGCCGGCGCATGCACCGCCAGTTCGTCGATATGGGCAAAGCCGTTCCAGTTGGTGCTGACCACCAGGTGCCCCACGGGCTGGTCATCCAGATAGGCCATGAAAATCGCGCTGTCGGCGGCATCGCGAAAGCTGCTGAACTCCTCTGGGTCGATGCCGTAGCACTTGCGATAAGGCGTGATCGGCGTCACCGGCCACTGTGCGACCGGTTTGCCGATTTCGGCCGCACCATAGGCCGCGACTTCAAAACTGAAATCACTGCCCCAGATGTAGGCGGCAAAACCTTCATCGGCAACCCGTACCGACAACCCTGGATAATTCGGATTTATAACCGGCTGCATACTGGGAAAGGTCCTCACTCCTTGATGCAATCGACGGTGTAGCACCGCCCACTGCCCTGATCTTCATGTTGCAATCCGTGCACATCAGCAACGAACCCCGGGAAACTGCTGTCGAACGTGCGGGCAAACGCCAGGTAATCGATGATCGAGCGGGTCGACTCGGTAAAGCGTTCACCCGGCATGATCAACGGAATGCCGGGTGGATACGGCACCAGCATCACCGCGGCGATCCGTCCGTGCAGCGCATCGATCGATACGGCTTCGACTTCACCCCGCACCAATTGATCATAGGCGTCCGCCGGCTTCATCGCGACTTCCGGCAGTACCGTGTACATGCGCTTGAGGTGCCTGGCGGTGGCATTGCTGCGATAACAGGCATGCAACTGATCGCACAGATCACGCAGGCCCATGCCCTGATACCGCGCGACATTCTCCTGCGCCACGCAAGGCAGGCAACTGGCCAGGCTGACGTTGGCGTCATAGCTGCGCTTGAACTCCAGCAATTCGGTGAGCAGCGTGCTCCACTTGCCCTTGGTGATGCCCATGGAGAACAACACCAGGAACGAATACAGCCCGGTCTTCTCAACCACCAGGCCACGCTCCCAAAGGAACTTGCTGACCACCGCCGCCGGAATCCCGCGCTCGCTGAGGGCGCCACCGGCCGTCAGCCCCGGCATCACCAGCGTGACCTTGATCGGGTCGAGCAGCACATAATCGTCGGTCACGCCGCCAAAGCCGTGCCAGTCGGCCTCCGGCTGCAGCAACCAGTCCTCGGTGACGACCCGCTCGATGCCTTGTGCCGACGGCGGTTGCCAGATCGAAAACCACCAGTCATCAGCGGCAATATGCTGGCGCAAGTTAGCCAGCGCCCGGCGAAAACTCAGGGCTTCGTCGAACATTTCCTGCAGCAGCGAACGCCCGGCCGGCCCTTCCATCATCGCCGAAGCCACATCCAGCGAGGCGATGATGCCGTACTGCGGCGAGGTCGAGATGTGCATCATGAACGCTTCGTTGAAGCGATCCCGGTCCAGTTGCCGCGCGCCGCCATCGCGCACGTGAATCATCGACGCCTGACTGAAGGCCGCCAGCAACTTGTGGGTGGAATGGGTGGTGAACACCAACGGACTGTCTTCATCACGGGACGTGCCCATGCCGTAGCGCCCGGCAAAAAACTCATGGAACGCCGCATAGGCGTACCAGGCCTCGTCGAAGTGCAGCACCTCGACGCTATTGCCCAGTTGCTGCCTGATCAGTTCGGCGTTGTAACAGAGGCCGTCATAGGTCGAATTGGTCACTACGGCCAGCTTGACCTTCGGCGAACGCCCCTTGGTCAGCGGGCTGGCGTCGATCTTGGCCTGGATCGATTCGCGACTGAACTCGCTCAGGGGAATCGGGCCGATGATCCCCAGCTCATTACGCTCCGGACACAAGTACAGCGGGATCGCGCCAGTCATGATGATCGAGTGCAGCACCGACTTGTGGCAATTGCGATCCACCAGCACCAGGTCATCGCGAGCGACCACCGAATGCCAGACAATCTTGTTGGCCGTGGATGTGCCATTGATCACGAAAAAGGTGTGATCGGCACCAAAGTTGCGGGCTGCGCGGGCCTCGGCTTCAGCCAGGGGGCCGGTGTGATCGAGCAAGGATCCGAGCTCCGGCACCGACACCGAAAGATCCGAGCGCAGGGTGTTTTCCCCGAAAAACTGGTGAAACGCCTGCCCGACCGGGCTTTTGTGATACGCCACGCCACCACCGTGACCGGGGGTGTGCCAGGAATAGTTGGAATCCGCGGTGTGCTGCACCAGGGCCTTGAAGAACGGCGGCAACAGGCCATCGAGGTATTTGCGCGCAGCACGGGCCACCTGCCTGGCAAGAAAAGGCACGGTGTCTTCAAACAGGTAAAGAATGCCGCGCAACTGGTTGAGCTCGGCCATGGCATCGGCGGGCGCGTTTTCCAGGGTGACTTTTTCGCCCAGGGCAAAGATCGGCAGATCCGGCGCACGCACTCGCGCCAGACCGATCAGTTCGGCCATGTTTTGCAACAAATGGGAATGGGTACTGGCGTCCTCAGACGCTATCAACATGCAGGACAGGCCATGGTAGGTCGACGCCACCAGTCGTCCTTCGGTGTAGTCCACCGCCGAAACGACGCTGAAGCCTTCTTGCTCCAGCTCCCGGGCAATCCCCCGCACGCGGTCGCCGGCGACGCTGTCGGCCTTGATGTCGCGATGGACAATCAGGACCGGGAATTTCAAATCTTTATACATGAGGCTCAGTGTCCTGAGGCGGCAGACCGGAACCTGCCAATCACCTCAGGGTAGAGTGTTGCCGCGCAAGTGGCGAGCGGGATGCACCACTTTGTGGCGAGGGGGCTTGCCCCCGTTGGAGCGCGAAGCGGTCCCGTGCTTATTCAGACAAATGACGTTTGCAGTATTTACGACTGCTTCGCAGCCGAACGGGGGCAAGCCCCCTCACCACAAAAGCAGTGTTTGCAAAATGGGGGGGGATCACGCCTGCGCTTCAGCCTCTGCCAACTGCACCCACAACGCCGGGGCACCAGCGGATTTGCCGATGATTTCCAGGCGGGCCGCGTGACGGGCCAGGTCGTCTTCGCTGGCGCGGATGATGCGCGTCGGCTGGCGATCCGCCGGCAAACGACGGATCTCGGTGGCCGAATTGTCCGCCCCTTCACCGGAGCCATTGCCATCGGAGGCGTTACCGGCCAGGGACAGGCTGGTCTGCCCGCCGGTCATGGTCAGGTAGACGTCGGCGAGAATCTCGGAGTCGAGCAAGGCGCCGTGCAGTTCACGGCCGGAGTTGTCGACGCCATAACGTTTGCACAAGGCGTCGAGGCTGTTGCGCTGCCCCGGGTGACGTTCCCGGGCCATCATCAGGGTGTCGAGGATCGAGCAGTGCTGCGTGATGTCCGCGCGGTCCTGCTGCCCCATCAGGGCGAATTCGTTGTTGATGAAGCCAACGTCGAACGCCGCGTTATGGATGATCAGCTGCGCGCCCTTGATGAACTCGAAGAACTCTTCGGCCACCTCGGCAAAACGCGGCTTGCCCACGAGGAATTCGTTGGTGATGCCGTGGACGCCGATGGCGCCCTCGTCACTTTCCCGATCGGGCTGCAGGTACACGTGAAAGTGCCGGCCCGTCAGGCGTCGGCCGATCAACTCGACACAACCGATTTCAATAATCCGGTGGCCGTCGGTCACCGGCATGCCGGTGGTTTCGGTGTCGAGTACAACGGATCTGGTGGCCATCAGTGCTCAGCTCTCAATCGGTATTCGGGCAAAAGCGGTGATGTTATCACGCTTGCAGGGGCTTTCAGATACACCGAGTCGCCGCCTTCGCGAGCAAGCCCGCTCCCACAAGGAATCTGTGGCGCATGGAGATCAATGTGGGAGCGGGCTTGCTCGCGAAGGCGGCGGCGCGGTGCATCGGTAGTACCGGAATCAGTCCTGCTTGTAGCCACGCACTTCGTCGACGCCACGGTTGGCCAACTGGTCGGCGCGTTCGTTGCCGTGATGGCCAATGTGCCCGCGCACCCATTTCCAGGTGACCTTGTGGCGGTTGACCTGCTCGTCGAGCAACTTCCACAGGTCGGCGTTTTTCACCGGCTCCTTCGCCGCGGTTTTCCAGCCGCGCTTCTTCCAGTTGTCCATCCACTCGTTGATGCCTTTCATCACGTACTGAGAGTCGGTCACCAGCAGCACCTCACAGGGACGCTTGAGCTCTTCCAGGCCACGGATCGCGCCCATCAGCTCCATGCGGTTGTTGGTGGTATTGGCTTCGCCGCCCCAGAGTTCCTTTTCAACGCCCTTGCACACCAGCAGTGCGCCCCAGCCGCCTGGGCCAGGGTTGCCCTTGCAGGCGCCGTCGGTGAACAGTTCTACGCTATCGCTCATGCCAATCTATCCAGAAAATGCGCTGGCCCGCCGATCGCAGATCGACGACGCCCGAAGCCGGGACAGGCCCGGCCGCAAATGAAAAGTGTGTATTACGGTTCGATGTTGCGACGGTTGACCTTGGCCATCGGCAAAGGAATCAACTTGCCCATCGGCTCGCGCCGCTCCTGACGGACCGGTCGCAGGCCCACCACGATCTTGCGCGCCACCAATAAGTAGAAGCCGCCGCCCGACAGTTGCCAGTCACCGGCCTTGCGCTCCCAACCGGCCAGACGGGTCTGCCACGCCGGTGACGCAAGCGGCGGACGATAGCACCCGAAGCGGCGTTTCTCCAGCGCGAAGCCCAGCAGGTTCAGCCAGTCCGCGACCCGTGACGGCGAAATGCAGCGCGCCTTGCGCAGCCCATCCTGGGCAAACACATGCCGCAGGCCCCAACTGCTCCAGGGATTGATGCCGATGATCAGCAAATGCCCGCCGGGGCGCACGCTGCTTGCCGCCTCGCGCAGCAAACCGTGGGGCGACAGGCAGAAATCGAGGCCATGTTGCAGCACCACCACATCGGCGGCGTGCTCGCTCAGCGGCCAAGCCTGCTCCTCACAGACGATCTCGACCCCCGGCAACGGCGCGCCAAGGCGTACGTTACGCTGCACCTGCGGCGCTGACGGCGGAGTCTGGGCCGAGGGACCGTAATGCACCAGATAGCCACCAAAGAACCGCCCGAGTTCGTCTTCGAGCATGCGCCGCTCTTCGTCCAGCAGGAATTGCCCGATCGGACCTTCCAGCCACTCGCGGGCCGCGCTGATCAACGCCAGCCAGTCAGGATCAGCCTGTGCGAACGCTTTATCAGTCATTGCATTCTCCAACGCGCCAGGAAGTTCTAAGATGCGCCATTGTTTACCGCTTGGCGAATCCGACGATGATACAGATCACAGCCCTGCCCGCCTTCACCGACAACTACATCTGGTTGTTACAAGACCACGGCAGCAAACGCTGCGCGGTCGTCGACCCGGGTGATGCCGCCCCGGTACACGCCTGGCTCACGGCCAATCCGGGTTGGGTACTGAGTGATATTTTGATCACTCACCACCATCATGACCACGTCGGCGGCGTCGAACAGCTGAAAAAAGCGACGGACGCGAAAGTCTATGGTCCGGCCAGCGAAACGATCCCGGCGCGGGAGGTTGCGCTCAAGGACAACGACCGCATCAGCGTGCTCGGGCTGGACTTCGATATCTTCGCGGTTCCCGGCCACACCCTTGGGCATATCGCCTATTACCATCACGGTTTGCTGTTCTGCGGCGACACCCTGTTTGCCGCCGGCTGCGGGCGGTTGTTCGAAGGCACGCCACAGCAAATGTACAGCTCGCTGACACGCCTCGCGGGGTTGCCGGAAGACACGCTGGTCTACTGCACCCACGAATACACCCTGAGCAATCTGAAGTTTGCCGCAGCCGTCGAACCGAACAATCCGGATACGGCCGAACGCCTGGCCAAAGTCACCCGCCAACGGGAATCCGGGATCATGACGCTGCCGTCGACACTGGCACTGGAAAAGCTCACAAATCCGTTTTTGCGTTCCGCTGAAACATCCGTTAAAGAAAAAGCGGACGAACGGACCGGCACCGATAACTCGGCGCCCGATATGGTTTTTGCTGCGCTTCGAGCGTGGAAAGACACGTTCTAAAGGGGTCCCCCAAGGCTGCAACAATTCTGAAAGGTTGACCGCGCAGGGTGCGCTTTCTAGAATCGCCCGACATTTTTGCCCGGAACTTACTTCCAGCCAATGTCGTCACCTATTCGCAAAGCCATCAGTTCAGACGCATTGACCCGCTTGGCTCAAGCCATTGCGGTGGCTGTGTCCGCCACCCTGGCGGGCTGTTCCAGCCATGCGCCGCAGACCGATGCGGCGCACACGCCGAACATCGCCGCGCGCGCCAAGCAGAAGCCGATCTGGCTCAGCGAAAAGCCCAGCCCGCAAATTCCACAGGACGTCTGGGAGCGTATGCGCCAGGGCTTCCAGTTGCAGGACGGGCTGGGTGTCAACCCGCGCATCGAGCAGCAGCGCCTGTGGTTCGCCAGCAACCCGTCTTTCCTCGAAAACGCCGGCGAACGTGGCAGCCTCTACATTCACTACATCGTCGAGCGCCTTGAAGAACGCAACATGCCGCTGGAACTGGCCCTGCTGCCAGTGATTGAAAGTGCCTACAATCCGATGGCCTACTCCCGGGCCGACGCGGTGGGTCTTTGGCAATTCATCCCGTCCACCGGGCGTTACTTCAACCTGCGCCAGACCCGTTTCTATGATGGCCGTCGCGACATCACCGCGTCGACCACCGCCGCGCTGGATTACCTGACCCGCCTGCACGACATGTTCAATGGCGACTGGATGCTGGCCCTGGCGGCCTACAACGCCGGTGAAGGCACCGTCAGCCGGGCCATCGAGCGCAACGAGCGGCTGGGCCTGCCGACCGACTACTGGAACCTGCCGCTGCCCTCCGAAACCCAGGCCTATGTGCCGAAGTTGCTGGCGCTGTCGCAAGTGGTGATGGCGCCGGAAGCCTACGGCGTGAACCTCAACCCGATCGCCAACCAACCCTATTTCCAGGTCGTCGAAATCAACCAGCGCATGGACCTGTCCAAGGTCGCTGAAGTCGCCAACATCGACGAAGACGAACTGTTCCAGCTCAACCCGGCCTTCAAGCAGCGCACCACCATCGACGGCCCGCAGCACCTGCTGGTGCCGACCTCCAAGGCGCAACTGCTGACCAGCAGCCTGCAGACCATGCGTCCTGAAGAGTTGATCAGCAAGAAATCGCTCAAGCCGGTCTTCGAAGGCGCCGACGACACCCAGGTCGCCAGCGCCAGGCGGTCCTACCGGGTCAAACGGGGTGACAACCTCGGCTCCATCGCCAAGGCCAACAACGTTGACGTGAAGGACCTGCAACGCTGGAACAAACTGACCGGCAAGAATCTCAAGCCGGGCCAGACCCTGGTCATGCAGGACACCAGCAAACGCAGCTCCGGGCGCGTCAACACCGTGATTGCCGCCAACTCCAAAAAGCAGCAGACCAAGTACAAGGTCCAGCAAGGCGATTCGCTGGCCCTCGTGGCCAAGCGCTTCAACGTCGAAATGCAGCACCTCAAGCGCTGGAATCCTCGTGTAGGCCAGGCGCTCAAGCCCGGCCAGATGTTGACGGTGGCCAGTCCGCATTAAAAAGAGCCCCTGATTTCAGGGGCTGTTTTATACCTGTAGGAGCTGGCTTGCCAGCGAAGACATCGGCACAGTCAACATCGATTTCGCCTGTCACGCCGCCTTCGCTGGCAAGCCAGCTCCCACAGGATTGCGTCCAGCCGAATTTACCCATTAACCCCCGTCTTTTTCCTGTCCATACAAGCTGTTACTGTACGGTCCACAAAGCCCAAGCCGCCTGGATCGGATCTCCTATTTGAAGCGTCCCCTGCCCCTGCTCCTGATCAGCCTGGCCTTGAGCTCCACCGCAAGCGCGACGATCAGCGAAAGCCATGGTTATGCGCAGTTCGGCACGCTCAAGTACCCGGCCCGATTTACCCACTTCGACTGGGTCAACCCGCAAGCGCCCAAGGGCGGTACGTTGCGGGTGATGGCGTTTGGCACCTTCGATACGCTCAACCCGTACACCTTCAAGGGCACCAGCCCGGTCACCACGCCGAACTTCCTGCAGTACGGCATCAACGAACTCAACGAACCGCTGATGGTCGGCACCGGGCAGTACGCGCCTTCGGGTGACGAACCCGCGTCCAGCTATGGCCTGATCGCCCAGTCGGTGGAGTACAGCGAGGACCGCAGTTGGGTGGTGTTCAACCTGCGCCCTGAAGCACGCTTCCATGACGGTACGCCGATTACCGCCTTCGACGTTGCGTTCTCCTACCGCACGCTGCTCAAGGAAGGGCATCCGCTGTACCGCACCAACCTTCAGGAGGTGCTGCGGGTCGACATCCTCAACCCGCAGCGCATCCGTTTCGTGTTCAAGCGCGCCGGCAATCCGCTGCTGATCCTGCGCCTGGGCGAAATGCCGGTGTTGCCACAGCACTACTGGAAAGGCCGTGACTTCAAGGCCACCACGTTCGAACCGCCGCTGGGCAGCGGGCCGTATCGCATCACGTCGGTCACGCCAGGACGCCAGATCGTCTTCGAACGGGTCAAGGATTACTGGGGCAAGGACCTGTCGGTCAATCGCGGCAAGTACAACTTCGACCGCATGGAAGTCGAGTTCTACCGCGACAGCGACGTCGCGTTCGAGGCGTTCAAGGCCGGTGAATTCGACATCTATATCGAGCATCAGGCGAAGAACTGGGACACCGGCTACAACTTTCCCGCCCTGCGCCGCGGTGACGTGATCAGGGCCCAGATCCCCCACCAGATCCCGACCCAGACCCAGGGCCTGTTCATGAACGGCCGCCGGCCGACGTTCTCGGACGCCAGGGTCCGTGAAGCACTGGGGTTGATGTTCAACTTTGAATGGACCAACCGCGCGCTGTTCAGCGGTGCCTACAAACGCGCCATGAGCTATTACCCCAACAGCGAGTTCTCGGCCAGCGGCTTGCCGGTCGGGCATGAATGGCTGTTGCTCAAGCCCTATCGTGAACAGCTGCCGGCCAGGCTCTTTACCGAGCCGTTCAGCCTGCCGCAGACCGATGGCCGCGCTATCCCCCGGGAAACCTTGCGCAAAGCCCTCGGCCTGTTCGCCGAAGCCGGCTGGAAGCTCAATGGCCAGCACCTGCAAAACGCTGCAGGCCAACCCTTGCGCCTGGAGCTGTTGCTGGTCAACCCGAACCTGGAACGCATCCTCCAGCCCTACGTCGAGAACCTCGCCAGCATTGGCATCGATGCGCAGCTGCGCACGGTCGATCGCGCGCAATACAAGCAGCGCCTCGACCAGTTCGATTTCGACATGATCCTGATGACCCTCAACCAGACCCTCAGCCCGGGCCTGGAACAATGGCAGTACTTTCACTCCAGCCAGGCCGGGGTCAAGGGCAGCAAGAACTACGCCGGCATTGCCAACCCGGTGGTCGACCATCTGCTCGAACAGTTGCTGGCCGCCCAGACCCGTGACCAGCAAGTCGCCGCCGGCAAGGCCCTTGACCGCGTGCTGCTGTGGCAGCACTACATCGTTCCCAACTGGTACCTCAATTATCACCGTCTGGCGTACCGCAACCGGCTCGCCTTTGTCACCACGCCGCCTTACACCCTGGGCCTGAATGCGTGGTGGCTGAAATCTTCGGAGAAAGATCAATGAACCCCATCCGCACCCTGCTCCTGCAGGCCAGCGGCCTTTTGTTCGCCGGGCTGGCCTGCGCCGCCCCGCAACACGCCGTGACCCTGTACAACGAGCCGCCGAAATACCCGGCCGACTTCAAGCACTTCGACTACGTCAATCCCGACGCCCCCAAGGGCGGGATCTTCCGCCAGGCCGGGTTCGGTAGCTTCGACAGCCTCAACCCGTTCATCAGCAAAGGCGTGCCGGCGGATGATATCGGCATCATCTACGACACCCTGGCCAAGCAAGGCCTGGACGAGCCGTTCACCGAGTACGGCCTGATCGCCCGGCTGATCGAGAAAGCCCCGGACAACAGCTGGGTGCGCTTCTACCTGCGCCCCGAGGCACGCTTCCATGACGGCCATCCGGTACGCGCGGAGGACGTGGTGTTCAGCTTCCAGATGCTGACCAAGGACGGCGCACCGATGTACCGCGGCTACTACAACGACGTGGCGGAAGTGATCGCCGAAGACCCGCTGACCGTGCTGTTCAAGTTCAAGCACACCAACAACCGCGAGCTGCCGCTGATCCTTGGCCAGTTGCCGGTGCTGCCCAAGCATTGGTGGGCCGACCGCGACTTCAACAAGGGCAACCTGGAAATCCCGTTGGGCAGCGGCCCGTACAAGGTCGGCGAAGTGAAGGCCGGGCGCTCGGTGCGCTACGAGCGAGTCAAGGACTACTGGGGCAAGGACCTGCCGGTCAATCGCGGTTTCTATAACTTCGACGTGATGACCACCGATTACTACCGCGACAACACCGTGGCCCTGGAAGCGCTCAAGGCCGGGCAGTTCGACTACTGGCTGGAAATGACCGCGAAAAACTGGGCCAACGCCTACAACATTCCGGCGGTCACCGAGGGACGACTGGTCAAGGAGCAGATTCCCAACGGCAACCCGACCGGCATGCAAGGCTTCGTGTTCAATCTGCGCCGCCCGGTGTTCCAGGACGTGCGCGTACGCCAGGCCTTGTCGCTGTTGCTGGACTTCGAATGGACCAACAAGCAACTGTTCAATGGCGCCTACGCACGTACCCGCAGTTATTTCGAGAACTCGGAAATGGCTGCCACCGGCCTCCCTGACGCCGATCAGGTGGCGATCCTCGAACCGTTCCGCGCCAAGCTGCCACCACAGGTGTTCAGTGAAGCCTTCCAGAACCCGACCACCGACGGCAGCGGCATGATCCGCGCCCAGCAACGGCAAGCCTATCAACTGCTGCAGGAGGCGGGCTGGCGCATCGTCGATGACAAAATGGTCGACGCCACCGGCATGCCGGTGGTCATCGAGTTCCTGTTGGCCCAGACCGAATTCGAACGGGTGCTGCTGCCGTTCAAGCGCAACCTGAGCGACCTGGGTATCGACCTGGTGATCCGCCGGGTCGACGTCTCGCAGTACATCAACCGCGTGCGCTCCCGGGACTTCGACATGATCGTCGGCAGCTTCCCGCAGTCCAACTCACCGGGTAACGAACAACGGGAATTCTGGATGTCGGCCGCCGCCGACAAACCCGGCAGCCGCAATTCCATGGGGCTCAAGGATCCGGTGGTCGATCAACTGGTCGAGCAACTGATCAATGCCGATTCGCGCAAAAGCCTGGTGGCCCATGCCCGCGCGCTGGACCGCGTTCTGCAATGGGGCTATTACGTAATACCCAACTGGCACATCAAGACCTGGCGCGTGGCGTACTGGAACCACATCGGCCACCCGAAGGTCTCGCCCAAGTACGACATCGGCACGGCCACCTGGTGGGTCAAGCCCGACATCAAGCCGGCGATAGAAGTCGAAACCATACTGCAGGCCGATCCTGCGGGCACGGAGTAATCAGATGCTGGCGTACATTTTTCGTCGACTGTTGCTGATCATTCCGACCCTGTTCGGCATCTTGCTGATCAATTTCGTGATCATCCAGGCCGCCCCGGGCGGGCCGGTGGAACAGATGATCGCCAAGCTCGAAGGCTTCGAAGGCGCCACCAGCCGCATCGCTGGCGGCGGTGCCGAAGTTTCGGTGGCAGGTTCCGCCTATCGCGGCGCCCAAGGCCTGGACCCGGCGCTGATCAAGGAAATCGAGCACATGTACGGCTTCGACAAGTCGGCGCCGGAACGTTTGTGGATCATGGTCAAGAACTATGCGTCGCTGGATTTCGGCGACAGCTTCTTTCGCGACGCCAAGGTCATCGACCTGATCAAGGAAAAGATGCCGGTCTCGATCTCCCTCGGGCTGTGGAGCACCCTGATCATGTACCTGGTGTCGATCCCGCTGGGGATCGCCAAGGCCACGCGACACGGCAGCCATTTCGACGTCTGGACCAGTTCGGCGATCATCGTCGGCTACGCGATCCCGGCGTTCCTGTTCGCCATCCTGTTGATCGTGGTGTTCGCCGGCGGCAGTTATCTGGACTGGTTCCCCTTGCGCGGGCTGACCTCGAACAACTTCGATGAACTGAGCATGGGCGGCAAGATCCTCGACTACTTCTGGCACCTGGCCCTGCCGGTGACCGCGCTGGTGATCGGCAACTTCGCGACCATGACCCTGCTGACCAAAAACAGCTTCCTCGACGAGATCAACAAGCAGTACGTGATCACCGCCAGGGCCAAGGGCCTGACCAACCACCGCGTGCTGTACGGCCATGTGTTCCGCAACGCCATGCTGCTGGTGATCGCCGGTTTCCCTTCAGCCTTCATCGGTATCTTCTTCACCGGCTCGCTGCTGGTGGAGGTGATCTTCTCACTCGACGGCCTGGGCCTGATGAGTTTCGAAGCGGCGATCAACCGCGATTACCCGGTGGTGTTCGGCACGCTGTTCATCTTCACGTTGCTGGGGCTGGTGGTGAAACTGATCGGCGACCTCACCTACACCTTTGTCGATCCGCGCATCGACTTCGAAAGCCGGGAGCATTGAGATGAACCTGTCCCCTCTCAATCGCCGGCGCTTCGAACTGTTCAAGGCCAACAAGCGTGGCTGGTGGTCGCTGTGGCTGTTCCTGATCCTGTTCGGCGCAAGCCTGGGCGCCGAGCTGATCGCCAACGACAAGCCGCTGGCGGTGCATTACGACGACAACTGGTACTTCCCGGCGCTCAAGCGCTACCCGGAAACCACCTTCGGCGGCGAATTCCCGCTGGAAGCCAACTACAAGAGCCCGTACATCCGCGAACTGCTCAAGGCCAAGGACGCCTGGGTGCTGTGGGCGCCGATTCCCTACAGCTACCAGAGCATCAACTACGACCTGAAAGTCCCGGCCCCGGCCCCGCCCTCGACGGACAACCTGCTGGGCACCGACGACCAGGGCCGCGACGTGCTGGCCCGGGTGATCTACGGTTTCCGCATTTCGGTGCTGTTCGCCCTGACCCTGACCGTGTTCAGTTCGATCATCGGCGTGATCGCCGGTGCCTTGCAGGGTTTCTACGGCGGCTGGGTGGATCTGGCCGGGCAGCGCTTCCTGGAGATCTGGTCCGGGCTGCCGGTGCTGTACCTGCTGATCATCCTCGCCAGCTTCGTACAGCCCAACTTCTGGTGGCTGCTGGGGATCATGCTGCTGTTCTCGTGGATGAGCCTGGTGGACGTGGTGCGCGCCGAATTCCTGCGCGGGCGCAACCTGGAGTACGTACGCGCCGCCCGCGCCCTGGGCATGCAGAACGGCGCGATCATGTTCCGCCATATCCTGCCCAACGCGATGGTCTCGACCATGACCTTCATGCCGTTCATCCTCACCGGCGCCATCGGCACACTGACCGCCCTGGACTTCCTCGGTTTCGGTCTGCCGGCGGGCAGCCCGTCGCTGGGTGAACTGGTGGCCCAGGGCAAATCCAACCTGCAGGCGCCATGGCTCGGCATCAGCGCCTTTGCGGTGCTGGCCCTGATGTTGAGCCTGCTGGTGTTCATCGGCGAATCCGCTCGCGATGCCTTCGACCCGAGGAAGTGAAATGAATCAGGAAAATCTGATCGAGGTGCGCAACCTGTCCGTCGAGTTTGTCGTCGGCAATCGTTGTCAGCGGGCCGTCGAAGGCGTCAGCTTCGACATCAAGCGCGGCGAAACCCTGGCCCTGGTCGGCGAGAGCGGCTCCGGTAAATCGGTGACCGCGCATTCGATCCTGCGCCTGCTGCCCTACCCGCTCGCCCGCCATCCCTCCGGCACCATCGAATATTCGGGGCAGAACCTGCTGGAGCTGAAGGAAAAAACCATCCGCCACATTCGTGGCAACCGGATTGCGATGATCTTCCAGGAGCCGATGACCTCGCTCAATCCGCTGCACTCGATCGAAAAGCAGATCAACGAAGTGCTGGGCATCCACAAGGGCCTGAGCGGCAAGGTGGCGACCAAACGCACCCTGGAACTGCTGGAGATGGTCGGCATCCCCGAGCCGCACAAGCGTCTCAAGGCCCTGCCCCACGAATTGTCCGGCGGCCAGCGCCAGCGGGTGATGATCGCCATGGCCCTGGCCAACGAACCGGAACTGCTGATCGCCGACGAGCCGACCACAGCGCTGGACGTGACCGTTCAGCTGAAAATCCTCGAATTGCTCAAGGAATTACAGGCCCGCCTGGGCATGGCGCTGCTGCTGATCAGCCATGATTTGAACCTTGTGCGAAGAATTGCGCACCGCGTATGTGTCATGCAGCAAGGTTGCATCGTCGAACAGGCATCGTGCGAAGAATTGTTCCGCGCGCCGCAGCATCCGTACACTCGGGAACTGCTGGCAGCGGAGCCCGGCGGCAAGCCTGCAAGCAACGTGATCGGCCCGCCCTTGCTGGCGGTCGAGGACCTGAAAGTCTGGTTTCCGATCAAGAAAGGCTTGCTCAAGCGCACGGTGGATTACGTCAAGGCGGTCGACGGCATCAACTTCAGCCTGCCCCAGGGCCAGACCCTGGGGATAGTGGGTGAAAGCGGTTCCGGCAAATCGACCCTGGGCCTGGCGATTTTGCGGCTGATCGCCAGCAAAGGCGCCATTCGCTTTGAAGGCCAGCCGCTGGACAGCCTGACGCAGCAACAGGTCCGGCCGCTGCGGCGGGAGATGCAAGTGGTGTTTCAGGACCCGTACGGCAGCTTGAGCCCGCGGATGTGCGTCAATGACATCGTTGGCGAAGGCCTGCGGATCCACAAGATGGGCACCGAGGCAGAACAGGAACAAGCGATCATTGCAGCACTCAAGGAGGTAGGCCTGGATCCGGAAACCCGGCACCGCTACCCCCACGAATTTTCCGGCGGGCAACGGCAGAGAATCGCCATTGCCCGGGCATTGGTGTTAAAACCGGCGTTGATTTTGCTGGACGAGCCGACTTCGGCCCTCGACCGCACGGTACAACGCCAGGTAGTCGAGCTTTTGCGTTCGCTGCAAACCAAGTACAACCTGACGTATCTGTTTATCAGCCATGACCTGGCTGTGGTGAAAGCGCTGAGCCACCAGTTGATGGTGGTCAAGCATGGCCAAGTGGTCGAACAGGGAGACGCGCAAAGCATTTTTGCCGCCCCCCAACATCCGTATACACAGCAGTTGCTGGAAGCCGCTTTTTTGGCTCCGGCCACTGCGCAATAACCTGAAAGAGGAGCAACACATGGGTTTTCTCGCCGGTAAGCGCGTACTGATCGTCGGTGTCGCCAGCAAGCTGTCCATCGCATCCGGCATTGCTGCCGCCATGCATCGCGAGGGCGCTGAGCTTGCCTTCACTTATCAGAACGACAAACTCAAGGGTCGTGTCGAAGAGTTCGCACAAAGCTGGGGTTCGAACCCTGAGCTGTGCTTCCCGTGCGACGTGGCCAGCGATGAAGAAATCGCCAAGGTCTTCGTTGAGCTGGGCAAAAAGTGGGACGGCCTGGACTGCATCGTGCACTCCGTCGGCTTCGCCCCGGGCGACCAACTGGACGGCGACTTCACCGAAGCCACCACCCGTGAAGGTTTCCGCATCGCTCACGACATCAGCGCCTACAGCTTCGTGGCCCTGGCCAAGGCCGGCCGCGAAATGATGAAAGGCCGCAACGGCAGCCTGCTGACCCTGTCGTACCTGGGCGCCGAGCGCACCATGCCGAACTACAACGTGATGGGCATGGCCAAGGCTTCCCTGGAAGCCGGCGTACGTTACCTGGCCGGTTCCCTGGGCCCGGACGGTACTCGCGTCAACTGTGTATCGGCAGGTCCGATCCGCACCCTCGCCGCTTCCGGCATCAAGAACTTCCGCAAGATGCTGGCTGCCAACGAAGCGCAAACCCCGCTGCGCCGCAACGTCACCATCGAAGAAGTCGGCAACGCCGGCGCCTTCCTGTGCTCGGACCTGGCGTCCGGCATCAGCGGTGAAATCATGTACGTGGACGGTGGTTTCAACACCACGGCCATGGGCAGCCTCGAAGAGTAATCTTCGGTCAGCCAAGAAAAACCCGCCTGTTTTGGCGGGTTTTTTATGCCTGCGATTTCCGCCATGACTCGATCAAATGTGGGAGCGGGCTTGCTCGCGAATACGGTGTGTCATTCAGCCTTTACATCGACTGACACTACGCCTTCGCGGGCAAGCCCGCTCCCACAGGGATAGTGTTTAGCCGGCTATATGTGTCAGGCAGTTGGCGAACAACTGCTGAATCGGTTGCTGCCGCTGGCTGTAACGCTGTAACAGGACAATTTCACGGTAGAAGGTCAACTCACCCAGCGGGATGATCCGGACTTTCGCCCCATGCTCAAGCCACAACCCCGCCAGCGGCAACAACGAAATCCCCAACCCACACTCGACCATTTTGACAATGGCCTCCAGTTCATCCAGCTCCAGTGCCCCGTGCACCTCGATCTGCTGTTCGCGCAAAAACCGCGTCACCAGTCGCCCGCCAAACGAATTGCGGTCGTAGCGCACATGCGGGTGCTCGGCGAGCAGTTGCAACGGATCATCACCGTCCAGGTCCGCCGGTACGATCAGCACGAACGGCTCTCGGCGTATCACCTGCGCGGACAACTCCTTGGGCAACTCGAATGGCGGCTTGATCAGGATCGCCAGGTCCACTTCTCCAGTGTCCACCTGACTCAGCAGGTTCAGTGACACACCCGGCACCAGCTTGGGCTCCAGCAAGGGCGCCTGCTGGCGCAATCGCAGCAGCGCCTGAGGCAGCAGCCCGGTCTGGGCGGTCGCCACCGCGCCGATTTTCAACTCGCCACGGTACTCGCTGACATCGTCACTGACCGCCATGCGGCTGAAGGTTTCGAGCATTTCCCTGGCCATCGGCAACGCACGCTGCCCCGCCGCATTGAGCAGCGCCTGGCGGCCGGTGCGGTCGAACAGACGGATGCCCAGGGCCTGTTCCAGGTTGCGAATCTGCGCGCTCACGGCCGACTGCGTCAGGCCGATGTGCATACCGGCCGCGGCGAAAGTGCCGTGACGCGCCACGGCGACAAAGGTTTTCAGTTCTCGCAGCATGGCGGCCTCGATTGATCGAAATTATTTGAGCTCGACGCAAAAATTATCGTCTTTCAATCAAAAAGCACAGGACTAAACTCAACACACGCCCACCCACCACCGAGGTTCGCCCGATGCAACTCTCCCCTTTTCACCTGGCCATTGCGGTCTACGACTTGCCCGCCGCCCGGCACTTTTATGGTGCGGTGTTTGGCCTGGAAGAAGGTCGGTCGAGCGACCATTGGGTCGATTTCAATTTTTTCGGCCATCAACTGGTGATTCACCTGGCGCCGAAAAACCCTTCGCAAGAAGCAGCCCACACCAATGCCGTCGATGGCCACGATGTGCCGGTACCGCACTTTGGCGTGGTGCTCGGGATGGCGCAGTGGGAAGCGCTGGCCGAGCGGCTGAAGTCGCAGGGAACTCGCTTCGTGATTGAGCCGGGGATTCGCTTTCAGGGGCTGGTGGGCGAACAGGCGACGATGTTTCTGTTCGATCCTTGCGGGAATGCGCTGGAGTTCAAGGCGTTCAAGGATATCGGGCAGTTGTTTGCCAAATAGGTGGTGTCTGTCAGGACGCCATCGCGGGCAAGCCCGCTCCCACATTGATCGGCGTTGCTCATTCGTCTTCTGGACACCCATTAACCCCTGTGGGAGCTGGCTTGCCAGCGATGAGGCCCGCCCAGACAACATCACACTAACGGCTCATCACCCCCTCAGCCTCCCCCAGCAACTCTTCGATCGAGCCATGCACAACCGGGTCATATTCGACCTGCACAACACTGAAGTGAATGTCATAACTGCGATTCGCCGCAGCGTTGCGCTCGTCGAGTATCTCATTGAGGCGTGCCTTGATCGCCGCAATCTCAACGCTGCCCGATCCGGTCAGCAGCGCCACGAAGCGGTCGCCCTCGAGCCGGCCGACCACATCGTTTTCACGAAAGCCGATACGCAGCACATCGGCGAAGGTCTTGAGCGCATCGTCACCTTTGGCCCGACCATACAGATAGCTGATGCGTTTGAACTCATCGAGGGAGAAGTACAGCAGCGTCGCCGGCGTCTCCAGCGCCCGGCAAGCGTCCAGCCCGAGCCGGGCCAGCGCGGTGAAACCATGGCGATTGGACAGCAGCGTCAGCTCATCCATGCTTGCCATCTGCACGCCCGCCAGCTCTCGCTCGGCCTCGCGCGCCATTTCACGCAGCTGTTCCCGTTCTTGCTGGGGCGTGAGTAACGGGCGTGCGGATCGACCCGATTTGCCCGTTTTGCCTGAGATCAACATCGTTCACTCCCTTTGCGGCTATGCACTTTAGAGTCGCCCATACCCGCATTGACTCCCTGCAAGCGCGCCGTTGGTCAGCTACCCGCCACCGGGCACGGCCCTCCTGCATCGGCCCAGCGTTTGAACTGGGTGACGAAGATGTCGTGCGGCACCGGCACCGGCGCGCGATTGCCGCCCGGATTCCAGCCCCACAGCACCAGCTTGTCGTCGCTGACGTGCTTGATCAGCGCGGCGAAATCCCGGTCGCCGTTGCTGGCGCGATCCTTGATCATCGCGCACAGCCGGTCGGCCGGCAGGCCGATCCAGGCCATACGCTGCGCTGCCGGCGGCAGACTCCAGTGTGGCGCCCCGGGCGGCGCATGAGGACCATAACTGTCAGGTGGATTGCTTTGCCCATGGCAGGTTGCACAGGGCAACCCGGCCGCGCCCTTGCCGTCCATGCCGCGCACGACATTCATGGCGTGGGACACGCCGGCATCGAATTGCAGCGGCGAATCCCCGGGAATGTGGCAGTTCTGGCAACGCGGGCTCTGGAAGACTTTCTGCACGGTGTCGAACGCCTGCAAGGCCTCGCGGTCATCGGCGAACACGTGCGACGCGTAGGCTGCAAGACAGATCAGAATCACCGCCCCAAGCAACCAGTGATGACGTTTCATCTCACACTCCCGACAGTTGCAAGGGCAGCTCGCGCAGGCGCTGCCCGGTCAGGGCAAACACCGCGTTGGCCACCGCCGGCGCCGTGGGTGGCACACCGGCTTCGCCGATACCACCGGGCTTGTCGCTGCTGGGCATGATATGCACTTCGACCACCGGCATTTCGTTGAGCCGCAGCACCTGATAGTCGTGATAGTTGGACTGCACCACCTGCCCGTCCTTGAGCGTCAGCTTGCTGTGCAAGGCGAAGCTCAGGCCAAAGGTGATGCACGACTCCATCTGCGCCGCGATGCTCTGCGGGTTGACCGCAATGCCGCAGTCCACCGCGCACACCACCCGGTGCACACGGATGGCGAGATTGTCCTGGGACACCTCGGCCACCTGGGCCACGTAGCTGCCGAAGGATTCATGCACCGCCACACCCAGGGCATGGCCATCCGGCAGCGGCGCCTTCCAGTTGGCCTTCTCCACCGCCAGGTTCAATACACCGAGGTGGCGCGGATGGTCCTTGAGCAAGGTGCGCCGGTACTCCACCGGATCCTTGCCGGCCGCCGTCGCCAGCTCATCGATCAGCGACTCCATGACAAACGCGGTGTGGCTGTGGCCCACCGAACGCAACCACAACACGCTGATGCCGGTTTGTGGCGAGTGCAGTTCGATCTGGTGATTGGCCAACCCTCCGATGTAGGGGCTGTCGGCCACGCCCTCGACCGAGGTCTTGTCGATCCCGTCCTTGACCATGCTCGCTTCAAGCGAGGTTCCGGCCATGATCGACTGCCCGACCATCACATGCTTCCAGGCCAGCGGCAGGCCGTCAGCGCCCAGCCCGATACGCGCATGGTGCAGGAACGCCGAGCGGTAATAGCCGCCACGGATGTCGTCCTCCCGCGCCCACACGGTTTTCACCGGCACACCGGCGGCCTTGGCGACATGCACCGCTTCGCTGACGAAGTCCGAGGTCGGATTGGCCCGGCGCCCGAAGCCGCCGCCGAGAAACTCGGTATGGATCTCGACCTGTTCGGGTTTGAGCCCGGTGATTTGCCCGGCGACCATCTGGTCCAGGGTCTGGAACTGGGTGCCGGTCCAGATTTCGCACTTTTCCTTACTGATGCTCACGGTGCAGTTGAGCGGCTCCATCGGCGCGTGGGCCAGATAGGGCACACTGTATTCGGCGTCAATGGTCTTGGCCGCCTTCGCCAGCGCAGCCGGGGTATCGCCCGCCTTGCCAGCGTTCAGGCCGGGGGTAGCGGCGAGCTTGCGGAAGCTTTCCAGCAGCGCCCGGCTATTGAGCCCCGCGTTTGGCCCCAGGTTCCACTCGACTTTCAGCGCATCGCGCCCCAGCTTCGCGGCCCAATAATGATCGGCAATCACCGCAATGCCCGTCGGCACTTGCACCACTTTGTGCACGCCGGGAATCGCCAGCGCCTCGGCGCCTTCAAAGGATTTGACGGAGCCACCGAAGGTGGGCGAACGGGCGACCATCGCCGTCATCAGCCCCTCGAACTGCACGTCCATGCCGAATTTCGCCCGGCCGGTGATTTTCTCCGGTGTGTCCAGGCGCTTGGTGGGTTTACCGATCAGGCGCCAGTCTTTCGCGTCCTTGAGTTTGATCGAGGCCGGGTCCGGCGGTGGCAGCTGTCCGGCGTCATCGGCCAACTCGCCGTAGGTGGCGCGATGCTCACCGGCAACCACCACGCCCGACTCTGTATGAATTTCGGAGGGAGCAACGTTGAAACGCTTGGCCGCGGCATCGATCAACATCAAGCGCGCCGCCGCGCCGGCCTGACGATAGCGATCGAATTCCATCCAGGTCGAGGTCGAGCCGCCGGTGATCTGCATCCCGCCAAACCCGGGCATGCCGTAATCGGCGGCCGATGCCGGGGAATGCTCGACGCGGATCTTCGACCAGTCGGCGTCCAGTTCTTCGGCAATCAGCATGGTCAGGCCGGTCCAGATGCCCTGGCCCATTTCCGAATGGCCGAGCAACACAGTGACGCTGTTGTCATTGCCAATGCGCAGGAAAGCGTTGGGCGCAAACACGTTGCCCTGATTCTCCGCGCCCATGGCGAACCGATGGGCGCCGGGCATGACAAACGCCACCACCAGCCCACCGCCCAGCAAGGCACTGCCCTTGAGAAAACCCCGGCGCGATAACGCGTTGATGCGGTTCATGGCCACCTCAACCCAGCTCGGCGGCGCGCTTGACCGCCGCGCGAATCCGCGGGTAAGTGCCGCAGCGGCAGATGTTGCCGGACAGCGCCTGATCGATGTCGCTGTCGGTCGGTTTGGGAATTTTCGCTAGCAATGCTGCCGCCGACATGATCTGCCCGGACTGACAGTAGCCGCACTGGACCACGTCGAGCTCCGCCCAGGCCTGTTGCACCGGATGCGAGCCGTCCGCCGACAGGCCCTCGATGGTGAGAATCTTTTGTCCATGGGCGACGGCGGTGGCCGGTGTGATGCAGGCGCGTAGCGGCGCGCCGTCAACGTGCACCGTGCAGGCGCCGCATTGGGCCATGCCGCAACCGAACTTGGTGCCGGTGAGGTGGGCGACATCGCGCAAGACCCAGAGCAACGGCATGTCGGCGGGGACATCCAGCTCCTGATCCTGGCCATTGATGTTCAGGGTGAGCATGGCGCGGTTCCTCAGACTCACGGTGATCTGAAGGGGCGTCGCTGCAGCCTTTTACAACCTGCGCGCGCCTCGGGTTATCCCTTCAGCTAAGCGCAGATTTGCCGCCAGACCTTGGCGCATCGACCACCGGTCATGCAAAGGCCGCCTCGATGGGCGGCCCTGGAACCCACAAGAGCCATAGAGACTGCAAGCTCATTCGAACCCGGGTCGAACTTTGTAAAAGCAAACCAATATCATTTGCACAGTCATAGGTCTTTTGCTTTAATCGCGATCAATTCTTATTTACATAAGCGACGGATCGCCCATGGACATGTGCTCACGATGACGGTTGCCGACTCCTCCTGCGTCCAGAACCTCTACGCCAGCCACCACCACTGGCTGCACGAGTTGCTGCGCCGACGTTTGAACAATGCGTTCGATGCCGCCGACCTGGCCCATGACACCTTCATCCGGGTGCTCAAGCGTCCTCAGGTGTTTGACGGGGAAACCCACGAACGCTCTTACCTGGCGACCATCGCCCGAGGCCTGTGCATTGACCACTGGCGTCGTCGCCAGCTGGAACAGGCCTGGCTCGAGACCCTGGCCGCGCAGCCCCAGGCCACCCAGCCTTCACCAGAGCAGCGGGCGATCATCGTCGAAACCCTGTACGAAGTGGATGCCATGCTGCAGCGCTTGCCCCAGCGGGTGCGTGATGCGTTCGTTCTGGCACAGGTGCATGGACTGCCCTACCGAAACATTGCCGAAGAAATCGGCGTGAGCGAGCGCATGGTGAAAAAGTACCTGGCCCAGGCGCTGATGCATTGCGCAATGCTCGAAGCCGAACTCGACGGCCTGCTGATTCAGTGACCCGCGCCGCCACCATTGCCATCAGCCACGCCAGCCTCGAACAGGCGGCCAGCTGGTACGTGCAACTCAACGATCACCACGCCAGCGAGCAGGAACGCGAGCATTGGCAAGCCTGGCTGGCGCAAAGCAGCGAGCATCAGGCCGCGTGGCACTATGTCGAGCGTGTGAGTCAGCGCTTTGCCGCGCTACAGGGCAATCATCAACAAGCGGCCGGTTACGTGTTACGCAACAGCGGCCGCTCCTCCATCAGCCGCCGCCAGACGGTCAAGAGCCTTCTGGTCCTGGTCTCGGGCAGTTGGCTCGGCTGCAGCGCATGGCGGCAAGGCGCCCTGCCGCTGACCCTGGCCCGCTGGACCGCCGACCTCTCCACCGGCACCGGCGAAACCCGGGAAGCCCGGCTCAGCGATGGCAGCCGGATCTGGCTCAACGCCCTCAGTGCACTGGATGTACGTTTCGACACCGCACAACGGTTATTGCTGTTGCAGGCCGGAGAGGTGTTGATCGACACCGCCAGCGACACCAGCCGCCCGCTGCTGGTGCAAACCGTCGAGGGCCGCCTGCGCGCGCTGGGTACGCGGTTCAGCGTGCGCCAGGAAGACCGGCAAACGCTGTTGAATGTCTACGAAGGCGCGGTTGAAGTTCGCACCACCCAGGGTCAGGTGCAGGTGGTCAAGGCCGGACAGCAGCTGTGCTTTACACAAGACCACACGCCGACACCGACCGCGGTGTCGGCCAGCCGCGAAGCCTGGCGCCGCGGCCTGTTGCTGGCGGACAACCTGCCGCTGGGGCAGTTGCTCGAAGAACTGAGCCGCTATTGCCCCGGGCATCTGGGATGTGACCCGGCGGTGGCCGGGCTGCCGGTCATGGGGGTGTTCCCGCTCAAGGACAGCGATCAGGCCTTGCGCCTGCTGGAAGCGGCATTGCCGGTACGGGTACAAAAGCCGCTGGAGTGGTGGGTCAACGTAGGCCCGAAAACCTGATGAGGTTTTTTTCCGGCGCGTCGGTTCCCTTTTGCCTTTTTCGCTCGGTTAATCCTTCAAGCACTACGAATGCAGATTGATCCGACCTCCGGGAACTCCATGCCGCGCGCCACCCTTACTCGCCAGCGCTTCGCCTTGCATCCGCTGGTGCTGGCGCTGGCGGTGGTCTTGCCGGGCCTGGACGTGTCCCGCAGTCAAGCCGCCCCTCTGGTCGAGAGCGAACAATCCGGCAACCAGACACGCCATTACGCAATCGCCGGCGGATCGCTGGTGAGCGTTCTCAACCGCTTTGCCGAACAGGCCGGGATCTTCCTCGCCGGACACAATGAACTCGCTGCCGGCAAACGCAGCCCGGGGCTGAACGGTGTCTACAGCCAGCAGCAAGCGTTGCAACGACTGCTGCAAGGCAGCGGTCTGCAAGCGCAACGCCAGGGGAACGGCGGGTATGTGCTGCACGCCGCCCCCGTCATACAAGGCCCGCTGGAACTGGGGGCGACCAATATTTCCGGGCAGGCACCCGGGACGATCAGCGAAGACTCCCACGCCTACACCGTCGGCACGGCGTCTTCAGCCACCGGCCTGCCGCTGTCCCTGCGCGAAACCCCGCAATCGGTCACGGTCATCACCCGCCAACTCATGGACGACCAGGGCGCCACCAGCATCGTCGACGCCCTGCGCCGCGCGCCCGGCATCAGCGTGCAAAACTACGACAGCGAGCGCTGGGAATTTTCCAGCCGTGGCCTGCCGATCACCAACTTTCAGTACGACGGCGTCAATACCGACTACGACGGCGTCTACGACTACGGCACCACCAGCACCGACATGGCCCCCTATGACCGCGTCGAAATCATCAAGGGCGCGACCGGCCTGATGACCGGGGCGGGTGATCCCTCGGCGACCGTCAATCTGATTCGCAAGCGCCCGACCCCGGCATTCAAAGCCTCGGTCAGCGGCACCCTCGGCTCCTGGGACACCTATCGCAGCGAAGGCGACATTTCCGGCCCGCTGAGCGCCAGCGGAAATGTCCGCGGGCGTCTGGTCGGGGTCTATCAGGACCGCAGCGCCTACGTCGATCACTACCGCAACACCAGGGACATCGCCTACGGCATTGTCGAAGCCGACTTGACCCCGGACACCCTCGTCACCCTCGGTATCGACCAGCAAGACACCCGCTCCCGGGGCGCCAGCTGGACCGGCTTCCCGATGTACTACAGCGACGGCTCGCGCAGCGATTTCTCCCGTTCCTTCAACCCGGCCACCGACTGGAGCCGTCGCGATTTCACCAACCAGACGCTGTTCGCCAACGTGCAGCAACAACTGGCCAACGACTGGGCACTCAAGGTCAGTTACGACCGCAAGCACCGCCGGCACGATACCTTCCTCGCCTCCGCCAGTGGCGGCAACCCGGACCCGGTCAGCGGTGACGGCATGTTCATGTACATGGGCAAGTTCAAGGGCGACCAGGTGCAGGACAACGTCGACGTCAACCTGAGCGGTCCGTTCACCCTGGCAGGTCGCGAGCACGAACTGATTGCCGGGTTCATGTCGATGAACACGCGCCAGGACATCCCGGTGTACGGCTCGGTGTACCCGCCGGTGGACGGCAGCATCTTCGATTGGCGCGGCGAGTTTGCCAAACCCGAAATCCCGCGGGTGGGCACCGACGACATCGTCCTGCGCCAGACCGGGGCCTACCTGGCCGCCCGGCTCAAACCCGTCGACGACCTGGCGCTGATCCTCGGCGCGCGCATCAGCAACTTCAGCGGACACGACGACCTGGACTACAGCGACCCGAACAGCGCCGACCTGCGCGACAGCTATCGCCAGAGCGGTGTCGTCACGCCTTACGCCGGGCTTGTCTATGATCTCGACGACACCTGGTCGGTGTACACCAGCTACACCAGCATCTATCAGCCGCAAATGAGCAAGGACGCCAACCGGCAACTGCTCGATCCGGTACAAGGCAATAGCCTTGAAGCGGGCATCAAGGCCGAATACTTTGGCGGGCGCCTGAACGCCAGTTTCGCCCTGTACCGCATCGAACAGGACAACATCGCCGAACATGTCAGTGGCGTTGATACCGAGTCGGTGTACCGCGCCGTCCAGGGCGCCACCACCGAAGGCTTCGAGTTCGAACTGGCCGGCGAGTTGCGCGACGGCTGGAACCTGTCGGCCGGCTACACCTACAACCACACCCGCGATGCCCAGGGTGATTACGTCTACGGTTCGGTGCTGCAAACCACGGCACCGGAACAGCTGGTGCGGGTTTTCAGCACCTACCGCCTGCCAGGCGCGTGGGACAGGCTCACCGTCGGCGCCGGCGTGAACTGGCAAAGTGAATTCTTCGGCAAGGTGTTCCGTCCCGACCCCGCCGATACGGTGAACCTCGGTCAGTACACGACGATCACCCAACCGGGCTACGCCCTGGTGGACGCGATGGCGCGCTATCGCTTCAACGAGCACCTGAGCACTACGCTGAACGTGAAGAACCTGTTCGATAAAACCTACTACACCGGGCTGGGCAACTTCGGCACCGGGTTTTATGGCGAACCGCGCACCGTGCAACTGACCACCCGATGGGTGTTCTGATCGTGTCCTGAAACGGCTGTTTGGCGATCTACGGTACTGCCGACCCCACTCAGGCTGGCTACGCTGTATTCCTGCATGCATAACCTGCCGAGGAGTGCCCGCCATGCAACGCGTACAAAAACTCACGCCCTGCCTGTGGTTCGACGATCAGGCCGAAGAAGCGGCGAAATTCTATTGTTCGATCTTCGACCATTCGAAAATCACGGCCGTCACCCATTACGGCCACGCCGGTTTCGAGTTCCACGGCCGGCCCGAAGGCTCGGTCATGACCGTCAGCTTCGAGCTCGACGGCCAGAGTTTCACCGGCCTCAACGGCGGCCCCCTGTTCAAGTTCACTGAGGCGGTTTCGTTTCAGGTCAATTGCCTGAGCCAGGAAGAAATCGACCATTACTGGGGCAACCTGTCGGCCGATGGCGCGCTCGAGGCCCAGCAATGTGGCTGGCTCAAGGACAAGTTCGGGCTGTCGTGGCAGATCGTCCCCGTCGCGATGATGGACATGCTCAAAGACCCCGACACGAAAAAGTCCCAGCGGGCCATGCAGGCGATGATGCAAATGAAAAAACTCGATATCGCCACCCTGCAACGAGCCTTTGACGGCGAGAGCTAATACACTCGGGCGCTGACCTGCCGAGGAGTGAACATGAAGCACGCCGTTGCCAAGAACGCCGACAAGGCCCCGCGCTTCTGGCGCGATGACGCCCTGCCTTTCATCGAAGCGCGCGCCATCGCCGACGGGCGCGAGGTCTGCTACACCCGACACGCCCACGAACACTTTTCCATCGGAGCGATCACCGCCGGGCGCAGCACCTATCTCCATGAGCAGTCAGCCTTCGAGGTCAGCGCCGGCACGGTGGTGCTGATGAACCCCGGCGACGTCCACGCCTGCAACCCGATCGAAGACCAACCCTGGTCGTACCTGATGCTGTACGTCGATACGCCGTGGCTGACCGATTTACAGCACCAGCTCGGGTTCAGCGATGACGCGGCGTTTCGCCGTTTTTCAGCGACCCATACGCGGGATGCCCAGCTGTTTGCCGGCCTCGCGCAGTTGTATGAAGTGCTGGTCGACCCGCAACAGGATGTCCTGCGCAAGCACAGCGTGGCCGTGGAGTTTTTTACTGACGTGCAGCTGCGACTCAACCCGGTCGATCAGCCGCTGCGCGAACCCAATTTCAAGCTGGAACGTGCCGCCGATTACATCCGCGACCACTGCACGCAAACCCTCAGGCTCGAAGACATTTGCGAGGCCGCGCAACTGTCACCGTCCTACCTGATCCGCGCCTTCAAACAGCATTACGGCATGACGCCCCACGCGTTCCTGGTGAACCGGCGCATCCAGTTCGCCCAGGATCAATTGCGCAGCGGCAAGCTGATCGCGGACGTGGCACTGGAAGCGGGGTTCGCCGATCAGGCGCATTTTCAACGGGCGTTCAAACAGCATCTGGCGGCGACACCGGGGCAGTATCGGGGGTGAGGCAGCACAATACCTCTTGGCAAAGATGCTCTTGAACCTGACTGTCCCCTGTGGCGAGGGGGCTTGCCCCCGTTGGGCTGCGAAGCGGCCCTCGGCGCTCTTTCAGACATACTCTGCATGCAGGATTTACGACGGCTACGCCGCCGAACGGGGGCGAGCCCCCTCGCCACAAAGTACTTTCTTGCCACAAAACCTGTGTTGATTGCAGCTACGGCAACACCAGATACACCGCACTCACCACCAACAACGCCGCCATGACCCGATTGAACAACCGCATCCCCGCCGGGTTGTTCAGGAAACCGCGCAAAAACGTCCCGGCATACGCCCAACAACCCACCGACACATAGCAGATCACCAGATAAATCGCGGCAAACTGCCAGACCAGACGTGCCTCGCCATCGGCGACAAACGCGCCCATGCCGGCCACGCAGGCCAGCCAGGCCTTGGGGTTGAGCCATTGCATGATGGCGCCATACAGCATCGACGGGGCCTGCGCCGATTCACGGGCTTGCACCTGCCCATTGTCGGCCGCCAGCTTGAAGGCCATGTACAACAGGAAGGCTACGCCGGCCCATTGCACCCCCTGGGTCAACGCCGGCCACTGTTGCAACAACTCATGCAGGCCCAGCCCCATCAGCACCAACAGCAGGACAAACCCCAGCGTGGCCCCGGCCACGTGACGCTGGCTGGCCCGGAAGCCAAACCGCGCACCGGCGCTCAACGCCACAATATTGACCGGCCCCGGCGTGATGGACGCGACCAGCGCAAACGCCGCCATGGACATCATCAGACTCATTGCACACCTTCTTCCATCGAGTTGAACAAGGCCCTCAAGGTAAAGAGCCGAGCGGCTCGCGTATTGAACAAAACTGCCCTGCATCGCTATGAGTAATAACCGACGACGCTTTTCACCTTGGTCAGAGCAATGCGCAGCGAGTCCATGTCCACCGAGCCCAACGCCAGGCGTATCGCGTGGGGCACATGGGCTGAAATCGCAAAGGGTTCGGCCGGCGACACCGACACTTGCTCGCGCATCAGCGCCATGGCGATCTGGTCGGCCCGGGCGTCTTCCGCCAACGGTAACCAGATGAAGTAGGAATTCGGGTGACTGACAGTCCTGAGTCCCGTCAACACCTCCCGGGCCAGGGCTTGCCTGGCCCGGGCGTCCGCACGTTTTTGCGCCTCCAGCTGGACGACGGTGCCATCGTCGAGCCAGGCCGTGGCGATGGCAGTCATCACGCCGGGGGTGTTCCAGGTGGTCGCCATGATGGTGCGTTCGAAGGCGGCGATCCATTGCGCCGGTGCGGCAATAAAGCCGACGCGCAAGCCAGTGGCGATATTCTTCGACAGACCGGACACGTACACCGTTCTCTCCGGCGCCAGCTCGGCCAGGGGTGGCGGTACGTTTTCGGCCAGAAACGCGTAGGCCGCGTCCTCGATGATCGTCAGGTCATGCTGGCGCGCTATCGCCACCAGTTGCTCGCGCTGCTCGGCATCCATCACCCAGCCCAGCGGGTTATGCAGGGTCGGCATCGAATAAACGGCGCGCACCGATCGGCTGCGGCAGAGTTTTGCCAAAGCCGGCAGATCAGGCCCGGTATCCGTGACCGCAATGGGCAAGACTTCCAGATGCAGGGTTTCGGCCAGCGTCTTGAAACCGGGGTAGGTCAGCGCATCGGCGGCGATGACATCGCCGGGCTTGAGCAGCGTCATCAGCGTCACCGCCAGGCCATGCTGGGCACCGCTGACGATCAACACCTGTTCGGCCGGCACGTTCAGCCCGCGCTCGACCAGATGACGGGCGACCGAGGCCCGCTCATGCAGGCGCCCCGCGTGGGGCTGGTAACGCAGGAGCGCCTCCAGGTCTCCGGACAGCGCCAGTTGACGCAAGGCATGGCGCAACAGGTCGGCCTGACCGGGCAATGACGGGTAGTTGAAGTTCAGGTCAATCATCCCCGCCGCCACCACGTGCTGCGAAATGCCCTGCCCCGGCGGCAGCGAGGTCTCCCTGACAAAGGTCCCGCGACCGGTCTCGCCACTGACCAGGCCCATGCCCTCCAGCTCGGCATAGACCCGGCTGGCGGTGACCAGCGCCAGGCCGTGCTCGGTTGCCAGTTGCCGGTGTGTCGGCAGGCGCGTGCCCGGCGGCAAACACCCGGAACGGATGTCGGCGGCAAAGGCATCCACCAGCGTTTTATAGCGGGATCGAGGCATGTCGAGATGTATCCATGACAATTTTTTGATTGTATCGATACTCGCTCATACGATGGGTTTCGTGCAATCAGACAATGAGCGTGAGCCAAATGGAACGGACTTCGAACCTGCAACACCGGACGCTGGAAAAAAGCACCAGCGGCTGGATCAACGGACTGATCGGCGTGGTGATTTTCAGCGGCTCGCTGCCGGCGACCAGGGTGGCGGTGCTGGAGTTCGACCCGGTGTTCCTGACGGTTGCGCGGGCGACCATCGCTGCGATCCTGGCGCTGTGCCTGCTGGGGTTATTCAAGGAAAAACGCCCGGCGCGCCAGCAACTGGTCCCGCTGATCATAGTCGCCCTTGGCGTGGTCATCGGTTTTCCCCTGCTGACAGCCCTGGCGCTGCAATACGTGACGTCCGCGCACTCCATCGTCTTCGTCGGCCTCTTGCCCCTGGCGACGGCGGTGTTCGGCGTACTGCGCGGCGGCGAACGACCACGGGCGGCGTTCTGGATTTTCTCGGTGCTGGGCAGCCTGTTGGTGGTCGGCTTTGCCCTGTCCCAGGGGCTGAGCGCCTCCCCCCAGGGCGACATCCTGATGCTGCTGGCGATCCTTGCCTGTGGCCTGGGATATGCCGAAGGCGCCAAGCTGTCGCGCACCCTCGGTGGCTGGCAGGTGATTTCCTGGGCGCTGGTGCTGTCGCTGCCGGTCGTGGCGCTGCTCAGCTGGATGCGCATGCCGGCTTCGTTCAGCGGCATCAGCACGCCAGCCTGGTTCAGCCTGGCGTACGTCTCGCTGTTCAGCATGCTGATCGGTTTCGTGTTCTGGTATCGCGGCCTGGCCCAAGGAGGCATCGCCGCCGTTGGACAATTGCAGCTGCTGCAGCCGTTTTTCGGGTTGACCCTGGCGGCGACCCTTCTGCATGAACAGGTCAGCGTCGGCATGCTGGGTGTGACCGTCGCCGTGATCCTGTGCGTCGCCGGGGCGAAAAAGTTCGCCAGATAATCCCTGATACGGTGGTTTACGCCCATCACTGTATGGGTCTGACCGCCGCCGGGCTGTGATAAAAATAGCGCTCTTGCTTCAGGAGCCACCCTCACCCTGTTTCTGCCGGCCTGCTTCGCCCCAACATGGCACCGGGCCCCAACAACCTGCTATCGCTCGGCAATTCGACCCGCTATGGCTACCGCACCGCGTGCGTGGCCGGCATCGGCCGGTTGCTGGCGTTCGCCGGGATGATTGCCTTTCGATCATCTCAATGCCGAACAACTGCTGCTAAGCTTATCCACAATTGCGGGGGCAAAAATCAGCAATCCGTCCTGGGTCAGTTTTCAATCTGCGCCAACAGTGCGGTTGCTTTGAAATCAGCGGTCGTGCCGGTTTGAACAGCAATCCCCAGTCAGGCTGGTTTGCCTGTACCAAGAAGATCCGAGGAGCTCGGAAGCATTGATGCGCAACCCGCTCGGTAAGCAAGCAGTGGTACCGGTGCTGCTCGCTGAAGCAGAACCGAAGACACCAATCTGCCGTGTTATACGGAGATCGTAGCTATTGCGCATACATTGGCAGGGAATACTCGGAGCCCGACGATGCCATTGAGAAATGCAAGCCCCCTCTTATCCGCCTTTTTTGTATTCACGACAACGGGCTGCCACCCCTCCATCGTTCAGCCGTTATCAATCACTGGGGATGCCTCAGCACGGTCTCAATCGGCGTGTCAAAAGGAGGATTTCATCTGGAATAACAAGATTGTGCCTTCGCTCTACGGTTCTGAACTCCCAGCGCTGACTGCGCCAGGCATCGGCGATACCTTAACCTTGGCAATGTCGAGTTTTACGGTTAAGTCGCTGACTGCGCAAGGAGATGAGCTGGAGCAAGGGCGGCACAAATTGGTGCATGCATTTGGTGCAGAGGCGCGCTTCCGATTTGTCGCGAACCATGCAGTGGAGAGTAGCTATACCGGCATCTTCCAAAGCGGCACCGACTGCGTGATTGGTCGTCTTTCGTTGGCGACTAAGCCGACGGATACGCACTCTGTGCCAGCCTTGGCTTTGAAGTTTTTCATTGACGGTAATCACCCGTCGGTCAATTTACAGGTTATGAATTCCATCGATGGCCAAGAGAGATACAATTTCTTCGAGAAGACTTTCAGCAACATCATTCCACCCGCAGACTCTTTTTCGACGCGCTTACTCGCCGGTTTCTTTGAACGGGCAGCCATACGTTTTGGGGCTAGAGATTCAGACCCCGGTCACTTGACCGTTGAGCATCTGGCCGATATTAACGTCGATGGCTCTAAAGTGGCTGCGCCAAGAGCACCTTACCAACTTCTTTTTAAGCCGCGTCCCGCAGCAGCTGCTCGCTTCAACGGGGTGACAATGCAGGATGACTTTCGGATAAGGTTGACTGACTTCCCTGTCGGAGAGGTGCTGTACGACGTTTACGCCTTGGATAAAGGCGAGACGGTCGGGCAGGCTAAACTTTTAGGCCAACTGGTTCTGAATTCCAAGATCGTGGCGTCTCGGTATGGCGACGAAAAGCTCTACTTTCAACACAATATGCAAAGATAGTTCCGCCGTTGGCCAACGGCAGCTTTGGGTCGAAACCGGCCCCTCCCGATGTGCGCTGCGACTGCCAAATCACGTTCAGATCAGGCAACCCCAAGGCGATCCTGATCTTCACCGCTTTCCTGCCGCAATTCGTCGACTCGACCCAGGCCATTGCGCCGCAGTTCGTAGTGTCGGGCGCGCTGTTTCTGGTGCTGGAATGGATCGCCATCGGCGCCTATGCCTACATGGGCCTGCACATGCGTCGCTGGTTCGCCAGGCCGTCCGGCAAGCGCCTGTTCAACCGCTGCTGCGCCGGGTTACTGTCGGCGGCGGCTTCAGTGTTGCTGATGGCGCGACGCGCCTTAACATTTCCCCTGCCCATGGAGTGCAAATGCCAAAGAATAACCCAACACCAGAGCCTCAAGCTGTATGCAGCCCCATCACCGGCAGCGCGATTTTCATCGTCGCCACATTGGCGCCCGGCGGCGATGCGGCCGCTAAAGTGCGGGCCTGGTGTGCAGACATCGCGGCCCTCACGCGCTCGGTCGGCAAACGTGTTCCCACCGGCAATTTGTCGTGCATCTGTGGCTTTGGCTCCAGTGCCTGGAACACCTTGTTCGGCGGCCCGCGCCCGGCTTCGCTGCACGGGTTTCGCGAGTTCGGCGCCGAAGGACGTCGAGCGGTGGCAACACCGGGCGACATCTTGCTGCACATTCGTGCCGAGCAGATGGACCTGTGCTTCGAACTGGCCACGCAATTGCTCTCGTCCCTTGGAGACGCGGTTACGGTCGTCGATGAAGTTCAGGGCTTTCGCTATTTCGATATGCGCAGCATCATCGGCTTTGTCGATGGCACCGAAAACCCGGTCGGTCGCAAGGCTGCCCACTTCACGATGGTCGGCGATGAAGACCCGCTGTTTGCCGCGGGCAGCTATGTGCTGGTGCAGAAATACCTGCACAACATGACGGCCTGGAACGCGCTTTCGGTCGAAGCTCAGGAACGGGTGATCGGGCGCACGAAATTGTCCGATATCGAACTGGATGACTCGATCAAACCCAGTTGCTCCCACAGCGCCTTGACGACGATCACCAAGGACGGGCAGGAAGTGAAAATCCTGCGCGACAACATGCCGTTTGGCCGGCCGGGTGCCGGTGAGTTCGGCACGTATTTCATCGGCTATGCCCGTTCGCCTGAGCCTATGGAACAAATGCTCGAGAACATGTTTGTCGGCAAGCCGCCTGGCAATTACGACCGCCTGCTGGATTTCAGCACGGCAGTCACGGGCGGCTTGTTCTTTGTGCCTTCGGCCGATCTGCTGGAAGAACTGGCCGATCGCGAGCCATTCCACACTTGAGGGCGAAGCAGGATTGGAAACAACTGGAATTCGCTGTCGATTTTCCGGTGGAGGTCACCCATGACGCCCTCTATGCTGCGCCCATGAACCTACAAAAAACGCTGCTCCCGCCCCGCGCCGAGATGGTTCGCGCCATGCTCGCACGAGACACCTCCTACGAGGGCGTGTTCTTCACGGCGGTCAAGACCACCGGCATCTTCTGCCGCCCCGGCTGCACCGCTCGCAGCCCGAAGCCTGAGAATGTCGAGTTCTTTGCCAACGTCGAGCAATGCCTCGCGGCGGGCTACCGCGCCTGCCTGCGCTGCAAACCGCTGGACACCGCCGCCAGCGCGCCGGACTGGGTGCAGAAGGTGTTCAAATCGGTAGACGCCGACCCGGAGCAGCGCTGGACCGACGCCCAGCTACTGGCCGCAGGCATCGAGCCGCTGAAACTGCGCCGCTGGTTCAAGCAGCATTTCGGCATGACCTTCCACGCGTGGCTGCGCGCCCGGCGCCTGGGTATGGCGTTGGGCGGGATCAAACAGGGCGATTCCATCGACGACGTCGCCTTCGATTCCGGCTACGAGT
This sequence comes from Pseudomonas sp. AP3_22 TE3818, assembly GCF_053628995.1. Lineage (NCBI taxonomy): Bacteria > Pseudomonadati > Pseudomonadota > Gammaproteobacteria > Pseudomonadales > Pseudomonadaceae > Pseudomonas > Pseudomonas sp. AP3_22 TE3818. The sequence goes on from NZ_JBRJHL010000001.1 coordinate 3,838,148, forward strand.
CCCTGAGCGGCTTTCGCGATGCCTTTCAAAAGTCGTTTCACATCACCCCGGGCCGCGCGGCCAACAGCGAGCCGCTGCTGTTCACGCGCCTGACCACGCCGCTGGGGCCGATGATCGCCATGGCCGAACGGCGCGGGCTGGTGTTGCTGGAGTTTCTCGATCAGGCCTCACTGACCCCTTCGGTCCAAGCGCTGCAAAACCGTTTCGGTTACGCCGTGGCCCCGGGGCACAACACCCATTTACAGCAGATCGAAGCGCAATTGTCGGCGTACTTCGCCGGGACGCTGACGGAGTTCAGCGTTGCCCTGCACATGCCCGGCAGCGAGTTCTCCCGCCGCGTCTGGGCTGAACTGGCGAAGATCCCCTACGGCCAGACCACCACCTACGGCACCCTTGCCGCGACGTTGGGCAAGCCCGGTGCCAGCCGGGCGGTGGGCCTGGCCAACGGGCATAACCGCTTATCGATTGTCGTGCCGTGCCACCGCGTGATCGGCGCCGACGGCTCGCTGACCGGCTACGCTGGAGGCCAGCCGCGCAAGGCGTTTCTGCTCAGGCTGGAAAACGCTGCGGTGCAGCTCACGGAGCAGTTGACGCTCTGATCCCCCCACAGGCTTTTCATAAGGAAGGACACTCGATGGACAGGCTCGACAATCAACTGCACCAACTGCATCACGAAGGTTTGCTGATCCTCACCAACGTCGCCGATGCCGCCGGGGCGCGACTGGTGGAGCAACTGGGCAACAAGGCGGTCGCCACCAGCAGCGCCGCGGTGGCCTGGGTGCATGGCTACCCGGACGGCAACACCCTGCCCCTTGAGCGCCTGGTCTCGACCGTCGAGTCGATTGCCCGGGTCATTTCGGTGCCGCTGACCGTGGACATCGAGGCCGGTTACTCCGATGACCTGGAACGGGTGGCACAGGTGGTTGACGCGGTGATCGCCGCCGGCGCGGTCGGGATCAATATCGAAGACGGTTCCTCGCCGCCGGAGTTGCTGGTACGCAAGATTGAAACCGCGCGCCAGGTGGCCGATCGACGTAACGTGAACCTGTTCATCAATGCGCGCACCGATGTCTACCTGCGCGGCCTGGTGCCTGCCGAAGACCGCGTCGCCGAAACCCTCAGGCGCGCCGCGCTGTATCAGGCCGCCGGTGCCAATGGCCTGTTTGCGGCGGGCGTTACCGCCGAGTACGAGATCAAGGCGCTGTGCCACGGCACCTCGCTGCCATTGAATGTGCTGGGGTTCCCGGGCCTGCCGTCGCCCGAAGCGCTAGAAGCGCTCGGCGTACGCCGTCTGAGCGCCGGTTCCGGCATCGCCGAATTCCTCTACGGTGCCATGGCCGGCATCGCCCAAAGCTTTCTGCAAACCGGCAAGTTCGACAGCCACAACCTGAAGGCTTTCACCTATGGCGAAATCAACGCCCTGTTGAAACCGTCCGGGAAAGCCTGAGCCCATGACCGAGGGCTATCAGGCGGCCCGTGAATTCCTGGCCGCCATCGATGACGACTGGCGTCGCCACATCGACACCATCGGCCCGTGCCTGCACCAGCCGCATGCGGCGCGTGATCCCTATGAGTCGCTGGTGCGGGCGATTGCCTATCAGCAACTGCACGCCAAGGCCGGCGATGCGATTGTCGGGCGGCTGCTGGCGCTGTTCGGTTCGGGTGCCTTTCCCCGGCCTGAACAGATCGTCGCCACGGATTTCGACCGATTGCGCAGTTGCGGGTTTTCCGCGAACAAGATCGCGACCATTCAGGGTATCGCCCAGGCATCGCTGGACGGTGTGGTACCGGATTACGCCACGGCGCTGGCCATGGACGATGAAGCATTGATCGAGCGGTTGATCACGTTGCGCGGCGTCGGGCGCTGGACCGTGGAGATGCTGCTGATCTACAGCCTGGAACGCCCGGACATCCTGCCGGCCGATGACTTTGGCGTGCGTGAGGGGTATCGCCGGCTCAAGGGGCTCCAGGTGCAGCCAACGCGCAAGCAGATGATCGAGATCGGCTCGGCATGGAGCCCTTACCGGACGGTGGCGGCCTGGTATTTATGGCGGGTGCCCGGGCGGTAAACCGCGTTATCGTTCATCGCTGGCAAGCCAGCTCCCACAGGTTAAGCGGCATACACATATTTTGTGTACGACTCGGACACTGTGGGAGCTGGCTTGCCAGCGATGGCGTCGGCCCATTCAACACATTATCCAAAACCCATCACAACCCCGACTTCAACCGACTGAACGCCCGAATCAACGCCCGGTTGAACGCCTTGCCATTGTCATTCTTGCTGTACAGCGAAGCCTTGACCGCGGCCGTCGGGTACGTCCCCGGATCATTGCGAATCGCCGGGTCGATCAAGCCATCCGCCGCCGTGATCGCATTGGCGTAATGGATGGTATCGGTGATCGGCGCGATCACTTCCGGGGTCATCAGGTAGTCCATCAATGCCAGGCCGGCCTTTGGATGCGGCGCATCCTTGGGAATGACCATGGCATCGAACCAGATCAACGTGCCCTCCTTCGGAATCCGGTACTGGAGCGAATAGGGTTTGCCCGCCGCCTCGGCCTGGCCCGCCGCGATGCCCACGTTGCCGTTCCACGACATCGCCACGCAGGTGTTGCCGTTGGCCAGGTCGCTGATGTTCAGGTCGTTGTCGAAGTAGCGAATGTACGGCCGAATCTTCGCCAGTTGCTGCTCGGCGAGTTTCAGGTCGTCGAGGTTCTGGCGGTTGATGTCCAGCCCCATGTACTTCATGACCGCCGCGAACACTTCATTGGGATCGTTGAGCAGGCTGACCCCGCAATCGGCGAATTTCGAGACCACAGCCGGGTCGAACAGCATCGCCCAACTGTCGGTCGGTGCGTCGGGCAGGCGCTGTTTCACGGCCTGTTCCTGATAACCCACGCCCGTGGTGCCCCAGGCGTAGATCCCGGCATAGCGGTTGCCCGGATCGAACACCGCCATGTGCTGGCGGAATTCCTCGCCGACGCCGGCGAAATGCGGCAGTTGCTGCTTGTCGACCGTCTGCACCGCGCCACTCTCGATGGCGCGCGACAGGTGCTGCCCCGCCGTCAACACCAGGTCGTAGCCACTGCGGCCGGTGAGCAGCTTGGTCTCGACGGTTTCCAGGGAATCGAAATGATCGACCACTACATGGATGCCGGTTTTTTCCTCGAAATTCTTCAAGGTGTCCGGGGCCAGGTACTCGCCCCAGATGTACAGGTTGACCACCGGTCTGGCGGTGTCGGCGGCCTGCACACACAGGGGTGCAAGCACCAGCAGTATTGCTTGAGTCAGTTTGTGCAGGCCCATGGTCAGACTCCCTTTTTGTTGCAAGCAGTGCCGGCGTACTGCGGCATGGTGATGCACGCGACGTTGCCGCCGCCGAGGAGGATTTCCCGGGAGTTTTCGATGCCGACGATGCTGTGTTTCGGAAACAGCTCGGCCAGGGTCGCCAGCGCCACCTTGTCGTTGCGATCACCAAACAGCGGCACCACGATGGCGCTGTTGCCGGCGTAGTAGTTGATGTACGACGCGCAGATCTTCGTCCCGGCCTGACGGGTATGGGTGCTGTCCTGCTGGTCCAGCCCTTCGGCTTCTTCGGCCGTCCATTCCAGCACATCCGGCTGCGGCAGCTTGTGCACAATCAGCTCGCGGCCGCGGCTGTCGCGGGTGCTGCGCAGGATGTCATAGGCTTCCTGATAGATTTCCCACTGCGGGTCGGCGCGATTGTCGGTCCATTGCAGCACCACTTCACCGGGGCGCACGAAGCAGGCGAGGTCGTCGACGTGACCATCGGTTTCGTCGAACTTGCAGCCCCGCGGCAACCAGATCACCTGCTCGGCGCCGAGGTAATCGGTCAGGCGACGGGTGACTTCGTCCTTGCCCAGATGCTGGTTGCGGTTGCGATTGAGCAGGCATTGCTCGGTGGTGAGGATGCTGCCCTGACCGTCGCTCTGGATGCCGCCCAGTTCGGCAATCAAGGGGGCGCGATAGCGGTCGAAACGTTCGATTTCGAGGATCTTGCTCGCGATCTGGTCGTCCTTGTCCCACGGGTAGTACAGGCCGCCGTCGAGCCCGCCGTAGGCATTGAATTCAAAGTCGACGCCGCGCACTTCGCCGCTCTGGTCATTGACCACGAAGCACGGGCCGCTGTCGCGGAACCAGGTGTCGTTGCAGGTCATTTCCACCACACGCACCTGCGGCGGCAACTGGCGGCGCGCGGTGGCGAACTGTGCCGCCGAGGCGCACACGGTGACCGGTTCGCTCATGGAAATGGCGGTGACGATCTGCACCCAGACTTTCTGCGCAGGCTTGGCACCGTTGCGCCAGACGTCGGTGCGCTCCGGCCAGCCGAGCCAGCAACCGGACTTGGCTTCGAATTCGCCGGGCAGACGGAAACCGTCCTGTTTGGGGGTGGTGTCGAGCAAACGGGCCATGGTCAAACCTCTTCAGCAGGGATTGGAATGACCACAGGCTAAGGGCGTTGGTGACGGGCTCGCCAACGATGATTATTTCGGAATACTTGAATTCAACTCATCAATCGAGCAATTGATCGTTGAACCATTCCAGCATCTGCGCCACGGCCGGACGCTCCAGCCGCACCCGTTCGCACACCAGCGCGTATTGGCCCAGGGCAGTCATGCTCGACGTAAACGGCCGTACCAGGCGGCCGCTGAGCAAATCTTCCTGGGCCGTCAGGTTGTCGCCCATGGCCACGCCCTGCCCTTGCGCCGCCGCCTCCAGCGCCAGCCCGGCGTGGGCGAAATACAGCTGGCGGTCGGGGCGCTGGTCGCCGGCATGGCTGGTGAGCCACGCGGTCCAGGTCTTGCCGTCCTGGTCGTCGTGCAGCAGGCAATGCCGGGCCAGGTCTTTCGGGGTTTTCAGCGAGCCCTGGTTGAACAGGCCGGGGCTGCACACCGGGAAGAATTGCAACGCCGGCAGCGGCCGGACGAAATACGCGCTGCTGTCCACCGGGCCGGTGCCGTAGGTGATCGCCAGGTCGATGTCTTCCCCCGGGGCCGTCGCATCGATCGGTTGTTCGTACAGATGCAGGGTGATGTGCGGATAGCGCGCATAGAAATCCGTGAGACGGCTCATGAGCCACTTTTGCGCCAGCTCGGCGGTCACCGCCAGGCGCAGCACCGCGAGCGATGAAGGATCGCGCAATTCATCGCAGGCATCGCCAATCAATTCGAACGCCTGCTGCAAACTCTGCATCAGGCGCCCGGCGGCCAGGGTCGGGCGAATCTGCCGGCCTTCGCGCACGAACAGCGGCACACCGAGCTGCTCCTCGAGCTGGCGAATCTGATGGCTGACCGCGCTGTCGGTGACGCACAACTCGGCCGCCGCCCGGCCGAAATGGGCATGGCGGGCGGCGCATTCGAAGGTTCGCAGGGCTGCCAGGGAAGGTAATCGTCGCATCAGGTCGTGTCCCGGTTTCGAGGTGGACATGCTGACTTGGCGTTTGGCAGGCGTCCAGTGGGACCGCGTTATCGTTCATCGCTGGCAAGCCAGCTCCCACAGGGGGCCGTGGCAAATACAGATTTTGTGCACTTCGATCCACTGTGGGAGCTGGCTTGCCAGCGATGAGGCCGGCCCATTCACCACAAACCCACCCGCCCATCACCTTCCCTTATGGACCATGACATCCACCCGCACCCGGCGCATGTTGGACACTCAACCGGAGGGATCCACCATGCTCGACACACTCAAACAGATCAACTCGACCTCGGCCTTCAACCGCTGGGCCGGCTTCGAAGTGACCCGCGCCGAGTTGTTCGCGCAAACCGGCGACCAGTTGAAACTGGTGGCGACCGGCGACACGATTCTGGTGCCTGTCGAGTCACGCTAACGGTCTAGGCTGTCCCGGGTACGCTCAAGACAGCCGGAGGCTCCCATGCAACTCGAAGGTTCCTGCCATTGCGGCGCGGTGTCGTTCAGCCTGACCTGCGCCCACCCCTACCCCTACCAGCGTTGCTACTGCTCGATCTGCCGCAAGACCCAGGGCGGTGGCGGCTATGCGATCAACCTCGGTGGCGATGCCGCCAGCCTCAAGGTGCGCGGGCGCAAGCACATCGCGATTTACCATGCGCGGCTCAAGGAAGCAGGCGACAAACGCGCTCACAGCAGCACCGCCGAGCGGCATTTCTGTGCGGTCTGCGGCTCGGGCCTGTGGCTGTTCAGCCCGCAGTGGCCAGAATTGATTCATCCGTTCGCCTCTGCCATCGACACGCCGCTGCCGGTGCCTCCGGAGCACACGCACCTGATGCTCGGCTCGAAAGCGCCGTGGGTGGAGGTCCAGGCACAGCCCGGGGATCAGCAGTTCGATCTGTACCCTGAGGAATCCATCGCCCAGTGGCATCAGCGTCTCGGCCTGGCTCGCTGAGAATAATTATCAATTTTTTTCAGGCGACAGTTCCCCTTTGCATTTTTCGTTCGGTTAACCCCTCAGAAGCACTTCAACTACCGATCGATTCGATGCAAAGGGATCCCCATGTCGCACCCGCTTGTCGCCCGTTTCCGTTTTGCCTTGTGCCCTCTGGCGCTGGCCCTGCCCGCCGCCCTGCTGAGCCTCACTGCCCACGCCGCTGAAACCGATGCCCAGAAGAAGCCGGCCAAGGACGACGGCGTACTGCAACTGGGCGCAACGACCATTTCCGCCCAGGCGCTGGGCGCCACCACCGAAGGCACCCACTCCTACACCACCGGTTCAACGTCTTCGGCCACCGGCCTGCCCCTGTCGATCCGCGAAACGCCGCAATCGGTGACTGTCATCACCCGCCAGCAGATGGACGACCGCGGCGTGCAGACCATCGGCGACGCGCTACGCAACACCCCCGGCATTTCGACGCAGAAGTACGACAGTGACCGCACCGAGTTTTCCGCCCGTGGCTTTGCCATCACCAACTTCCAGTTCGACGGCATCAACATCCCGTATGACGGCGTCTACGGTGAGAATCCCAGCAATGGCGACGACGCCTCCAGCCTGGACCGCATCGAAATCGTCAAGGGTGCGACCGGCCTGATGACCGGTTCGGGCGACCCGGCCGCCACCGTCAACCTGATCCGCAAGAAGCCGACCAAGGAATTCAAGGCCTCGATCAGCGGGACCGTCGGATCGTGGGATGCCTATCGCAGCGTCGGCGACATTTCCGGTTCGCTGAACGATTCCGGCAGCGTGCGTGGCCGCTTTGTCGGCGCTTATTCCGACAAGAACGCCTACCAGGATCACTACAGCCAGAAGAAGGACCTGTTCTACGGCATCCTCGAAGCCGACCTGACACCCGACACCCTGCTGACCTTCGGCATCGACAAGTCCAGCGCCACCCCGCGCGGCTCGTCCTGGACCGGCAACCCGGTGTACTTCTCGGACGGCGGCCGTACCGACTTCCCGCGTCACTTCAACCCGGGCGCCGACTGGAGTCGTCGCGACTTCGACGACATCACCTACTTCGCCTCCCTGGAACAGGCCCTGGCCAACGACTGGACGTTCAAGGCCACTGTCGACCAGAAAACCACCGATCACGACACTCGCCTGGCCTCGGCCAGTGGCGGCAACCCGGACCGTGCCACCGGTGAAGGCATGTTCCTGTACTGGGGTCGCTGGGAAGGTCATCGGGTGCAAAACACCGCTGACGTGAACGTCACCGGCCCCTTCTCCCTGGGTGGCCGCGAGCATGAACTGGTGGCCGGCTTCATGGCCTCCCACTCGCGCCAGACCGGCGCGACCTTCGACACCAGTGCCTTCGCCATGGTCCCGGGGAGCATCTACGACTGGAACGGTGATCTGCCGGAACAGGACTTCCCGAAGAACGGCAAGTACGAACGCACCCAAAGCCAGAACGGCCTGTACCTGGCCACGCGCCTGCACGCGACCGATGACCTGTCGATCATCCTCGGCAGCCGCTTGAGCACCTTCAAGTACAACGAAGACTATTCGTACTATCCGGGTGCGGGACTCGATGACACCCATGCCAGCTACAAGGAACATGGCGTGGTCACGCCTTATGCCGGTGTGGTCTATGACCTGGACGACACCTACTCGGTCTACGCCAGCTACACCAGCATCTACCAGCCGCAAACCTACAAGGACATCAACGGTTCGACCCTGGCACCGGTCGAAGGCGACAGCTACGAAGCCGGCCTGAAAGCCGCCTACTTCGACGGGCGCCTGAATGCCAGCCTGGCCTTCTTCCACATCGAGCAAGACAACCTCGCTGAATCGATCGGCACCAACGCGGTGACCAACGAAGGCATCTACAAGGCCGTCGACGGCGCGACCACCAAAGGCGTGGAGCTGGAATTGGCCGGTGAATTGGCCGAAGGCTGGAACGTGTCGGCCGGCTACACCTACGCCCGCACCCGTGACGCCGATGAACAGCGCATCTTCGGCTTCCCGCTGTCCACCAGCAAACCGGAACACGTCGTGCGTACGTTCACCACCTACCGCCTGCCCGGCGCACTGGACAAGGTGACCATCGGCGGCGGTATCAGCTGGCAGAGCGCGTTCTACGGCAAGATCTACAGCCCGACCGTGGGCGACTACACCCGCATCAAGCAAGGCGGATACACCCTCGTCGACCTGATGAGCCGCTACCAGTTCAACGAGAACCTGAGCTTCACCGTCAACGCCAACAACGTTTTCGACAAACGCTACCTGACAGGCCTGGGCAACTTCGACACCACGTATTACGGCGAACCACGCAACGTGATGCTGACCACCACGTGGGATTTCTGAAGCTGGGCACCTGAAAAAAACCGGCCAGAAAGGCCGGTTTTTTTTGGGGGGGACTTTCACTGGTTTGGAGGACACTTGTAGGAGCTGGCTTGCCAGCGATGGTCGTCAACGATAACGCGTGTGAACCGGATAAACGCGGCGCACTCGAGTCCATCGCCAGCAGGCTGGCTCCTACAGACGCGGTCTACTGTAGGAGCTGGCTTGCCAGCGATGGTCGTCAACGATAACGCGTGTGAACCGGATAAACGCGGCGCACTCGAGTCCATCGCCAGCAGGCTGGCTCCTACAGACGCGGTCTACTGTAGGAGCTGGCTTGCCAGCGATGGTCGTTAACGATAACGCGGGTGAACCGGATAAACGCGGCGCACTCAAGTCCATCGCCAGCAGGCTGGCTCCTACAGACGCGGTCTACTGTAGGAGCTGGCTTGCCAGCGATGGTCGTTAACGATAACGCGGGAGACCTGGATAAACGCGGCGCACTCGAGTCCATCGCCAGCAAGCTGGCTCCTACAGACGCGGTCTACTGTAGGAGCTGGCTTGCCAGCGATGGTCGTCAACGATAACGCGGGTGAACCGGATAAACGCGGCGCACTCGAGTCCATCGCCAGCAGGCTGGCTCCTACAGACGCGGTCTACTGTAGGAGCTGGCTTGCCAGCGATGGTCGTCAACGATAACGCGGGTGAACCGGATAAACGCGGCGCACTCGAGTCCATCGCCAGCAGGCTGGCTCCTACAGACACGGTCTACTGTAGGAGCTGGCTTGCCAGCGATGGTCGTTAACGATAACGCGGGAGACCTGGATAAACGCGGCGCACTCGAGTCCATCGCCAGCAGGCTGGCTCCTACAGTTTCAGCGTGGGCACGGTCCCTTGTGGGAGCTGGCTTGCCCGCGATGGTCGTCAACGATAATGCGTGTGAACAGGAGGAACGCGGCGCACTTGAGTCCATCGCCAGCAATCGAGCGTCGACCGGCTGTTCCTACAGTTTCCCGGGATTGCGTGATTATGCCGCGGCCGGTACGCCGCTATGGAAACGGAATTCCACATCCGGGGATTCGATCAGTTCCTGTTCGGCGGCGCGGACCTTGTCGATCACTTGGGCGATGTCCCTGGCGTCGCCATACAGGTAGGCCAGTTTCAGGTAACCCTGGAAATGCCGGGCCTCGCTCTTGAGCAGGCCGAAATAGAACTTGCCCAGTTCTTCATCCAGATGCGGCACCAGCGCTTCGAAACGCTCACAACTGCGGGCCTCGATGAATGCGCCCACCACCAAGGTGTCCACCAGTTTCACCGGCTCGTGACTGCGCACCACCTTGCGCAAGCCCGATGCATAACGCCCGGCGGACAGCTGGCGCAGCGCAATCTTGCGGCGCTTCATCAGGCGCATGACCTGCTCGTGGTGCACCAGTTCTTCCCGGGCCAGGCGCGACATCATGTTGATCAGGTCGACGTGGGAATGGTACTTGGCGATCAGGCTCAACGCGGTGCTGGCGGCCTTGAATTCGCAGTTCTTGTGGTCGATCAGCAAGGTTTCCTGATCGGCCAGCGCGGCTTGAACCCAGCCGTCGGGGGTGCGGCAGCCAAGGAACTCGTGAATTTCGGGAAGGATCATGGGGCTCACGGACAAATAGGTTCAAAACGAAGGGCGCCGATTATACCGGCCTGCCCGCAGACCACCAGTCGCCAACCATTGATATGCATCAAGTCCCCGAATCGCAGACAGCAACTATAGTTGTGCAACGCCGTGCTTTTTAATTTTCAGGAGATCACGCTCATGCAAGCCGTACGCAGCATTCTGGTGGTCATAGACCCCGAACACTCCGAAAGCCTCGCGCTCAAACGGGCGAAGCTGATCGCCGGCGTGACCCAGGCACAGTTGCATCTGCTGGTGTGCGACCCCAAGCATGATCACAGTAGCCTGTTGAGTGTGCTCAAGGCCGCTTTGACGGAGGATGGCTTCAGCGTCACCACTGAGCAGGCCTGGAACCAGAGCCTGCATCAAACCATCGTCGAGGTGCAGCAAGCCGAAGGCTGCGGTCTTGTGGTGAAGCAGCACTTTCCCGACAGCGCCCTGAAAAAGGCCCTGCTGACACCCGAAGACTGGAAATTGCTGCGCCAATGCCCTTCCCCGGTACTGCTGGTGAAAACCGCTGGTTCATGGAAAGACAAAGTGATACTGGCAGCCATCGACGTCGGCAACACCGACCTCGAACACCGCCACCTGCACAACACCATCATCAATCATGGTTATGAAATCGCAACCCTGGCCAAGGCCCATTTGCACGTGATCAGCGCCCACCCGTCGCCGATGCTGTCGTCGGCCGACCCGACGTTTCAACTCAGCGAAACCATCCAGGCGCGCTACCGCGAGCAATGCAAGTCGTTCCAGGCCGAGTTCGACATCGACGATGATCACCTGCACATCGAGGAAGGCCCGGCGGACGTGTTGATTCCGTTCATGGTGCACAAGCTGCAGGCGGCCGTGACCGTCATCGGCACCGTGGCCCGTAGCGGGTTGTCAGGGGCGTTGATCGGCAATACGGCGGAAGTGGTGCTCGATTCGGTTGAAAGTGACGTATTGGTGCTCAAGCCGCAGGAGATCGAGGATCATCTTGAGGAAATTGCCGGCAAGCATTGAGATATGTGGTGATTGAAAGGCCGTCTTCGCGAGCAAGCCCGCTCCCACAGAGGATTTGTGAACGACGCAAATCCCCTGTGGGAGCGGGCTTGCTCGCGAAGCTTTTAAAAATCAGCCTTCAAACGCATCCCTCAGGAACCCCGGCGCAATGTAGCGCTGGTAATGCGCCTCGGAGAGCAGGAAAAATTCCCGATCAATGGCATCGCGCAATTCCGGCAGGTTCCAGTCGCGAAACTCCGGCAGCAACACCATTCCATAGGCTTCCAGGTTGTTGATCACCCGCGCCCCCCGGGCGATCAACTGGTAGGCCCAGCAATATTCCGACTGATGGGGCACGAAACGGATCTTGCGTTGCTCCAGCTGCATCCGCAGCTGCGCCGGATCGAAAATCTCCACCTTGGCGGCCATCACTTGCGACAGCAATTGCTCCAGACGCAGCCATACAGCGCGCTTCTCCTCCTCGTTGTAACCGTTCCAGTGGATCACTTCGTGGTGGAAACGCTTGCAGCCACGGCACACCAAGTCACCGTAAACAGTGGAGCAAAGGCCGACGCACGGCGTCTTGATGGTCTGATTGGGCATAGGTAGGCAAAACGCGAAAAAGCAGAACAGGCCGGCATGTTAGACCTTTGTCCACCATTGATCACCCCTCAAAGTTCAGGGCCATGGGTAAATCGGCGTTTACCGGCCGCCACCAAAGTCCAATAAAACCTGACTTACCTTAAATTTTTTTTTGCCGTAGAATCAGCCTGCCTTTTTAGGCGCCAATGTCCGTTAGAAGCTGTTTTCAAAGCGTCACGAGCACAGTCGTTCCTTCAGAGCGGTGTTGGCGAGGGGTTTTTCCAGCGGGGAAAAGCCCAACGCCAACCCTCATCAGCTCCCGTTCTGCAGGCGTAAAACTTTGAAAGCAGCTTCTGTAAGGAATTGTCGGTAATTCTGGCTAAGTGGCTCACAACGCCATGCAGCGCATGAGTACGGCAATTTCGGGATGAGCGTCCCGGACACCCATTTGGGACCACTGATGAGGGTAATAACTGTGCTTGAAGCCTACCGCAAACATATCGAAGAGCGCGCAGCACTGGGTATCGTTCCCCAGCCGCTAAACGCCGAACAAACTGCAGGCCTGGTCGAGCTGCTGAAAAATCCCCCGGCTGGCGAAGAAGCATTCCTCGTTGACCTGATCACCAATCGCGTTCCGCCTGGAGTGGACGAAGCAGCCTATGTCAAGGCTGGCTTCCTGTCCGCCATCGCCAAGGGCGAAGCCAAATCCCCCCTGATCGACAAGAAGCGCGCTGTTGAACTGCTCGGCACCATGCAGGGCGGCTACAACATCGTGACCCTGGTAAACCTGCTGGACGATGCCGAACTGGCGCCAGTAGCTGCCGAAGAACTCAAGCACACCCTGCTGATGTTCGATGCCTTCCACGACGTCGCGGAAAAAGCCAAGAACGGCAACGTTCACGCCAAAGGCGTGCTGCAGTCCTGGGCTGACGGCGAGTGGTTCGTCAAGCGCCCTACCCTGGCCGACAAGATCAGCCTGCGCGTGTTCAAGGTCTCCGGCGAAACCAACACCGACGACCTGTCCCCTGCTCCGGATGCCTGGTCCCGCCCGGACATCCCGCTGCACGCCCTGGCCATGCTGAAAATGGCGCGCGACGGCATTGTGCCGGACGCACAAGGCGTCACCGGTCCGATGAAGCAGATCGAAGAAATGCGCAACGCCGGCTTCCCGATCGCCTACGTCGGCGACGTGGTCGGTACCGGTTCTTCGCGTAAATCGGCGACCAACTCCGTACTGTGGTTCTTCGGCGACGACGTTCCTTACGTGCCGAACAAGCGTGCCGGCGGTTTCTGCTTCGGCAACAAGATCGCTCCGATCTTCTACAACACCATGGAAGATGCTGGCGCACTGCCAATCGAATTCGACGTTTCCAACATGAACATGGGCGACGTGATCGACCTGTACCCGCATGCTGGCAAAGTCTGCAAACACGGCACCGACGAAGTCCTGACCACCTTCGAAATGAAGACCCCGGTCCTGTTGGACGAAGTTCGTGCCGGCGGCCGTATTCCGCTGATCATCGGCCGTGGCCTGACCGAGAAGGCTCGCGCCGAGCTGGGTCTGCCACCTTCGACCCTGTTCAAGAAGCCGGAAGCACCGGCTGAAAGCACCAAGGGTTTCACCCTGGCGCAGAAAATGGTCGGCAAGGCTTGCGGCGTGACCGGCGTTCGTCCGGGCACCTACTGCGAACCGAAGATGACCACCGTGGGTTCCCAGGACACCACCGGTCCAATGACCCGTGACGAACTGAAAGACCTGGCGTGCCTGGGCTTCTCGACCGATCTGGTGATGCAGTCCTTCTGCCACACCGCGGCTTATCCAAAGCCGATCGACGTGACCACCCACCACACCCTGCCTGACTTCATCATGACCCGTGGCGGCGTTTCCCTGCGTCCGGGCGACGGCATCATCCACTCGTGGCTGAACCGCATGCTGCTGCCAGACACCGTCGGTACCGGTGGTGACTCCCACACCCGTTTCCCGATCGGCATCTCGTTCCCGGCCGGTTCCGGTCTGGTTGCGTTCGCCGCAGCCACTGGCGTCATGCCGCTGGACATGCCTGAGTCGATCCTGGTTCGCTTCAAAGGCGAACTGCAGCCAGGCGTCACCCTGCGTGACCTGGTTCACGCCATTCCTTACTACGCGATCCAGGCTGGCCTGTTGACCGTAGAGAAGAAAGGCAAGAAGAACGCCTTCTCCGGTCGCATCCTGGAGATCGAAGGTCTGCCTAAGCTGACCGTAGAGCAAGCGTTCGAACTGTCTGACGCCTCGGCTGAACGTTCGGCTGCCGGTTGCACCATCCAGCTGTCCAAAGAGTCGATTGCCGAATACCTGCAGTCCAACATCACCCTGCTGCGCTGGATGATCGGCGAAGGCTACGGCGATGCACGTACTCTGGAACGTCGCGCTCAAGCGATGGAAGCCTGGCTGGCCAACCCTGAGCTGCTGGAAGCGGACAAGGACGCCGAATACGCTGAAGTCATCGAGATCGACCTGGCCGACATCAAAGAGCCTGTGCTCTGCGCGCCGAACGACCCGGACGACGCTCGCCTGCTCTCCAGCGTTGCTGGCGAGAAGATCGACGAAGTGTTCATCGGTTCGTGCATGACCAACATCGGTCACTTCCGCGCTGCCGGCAAGTTGCTGGAACAGGTCAAGGGTCAGCTGCCAACCCGTCTGTGGCTGTCGCCGCCGACCAAGATGGACGCTCACCAGCTGACCGAAGAAGGCTACTACGGCATCTACGGCAAGGCCGGCGCGCGCATGGAAATGCCGGGCTGCTCGCTGTGCATGGGTAACCAGGCACGTGTAGAGCCGAACTCGACCGTTGTGTCGACTTCGACCCGTAACTTCCCGAACCGTCTGGGTGACGGCGCGAACGTCTACCTGGCTTCGGCTGAGCTGGCGTCCGTGGCTTCCATCCTGGGTCGCCTGCCGACCGTCGAGGAGTACATGGAATACGCTGGCAAGATCGACAGCATGGCGGCCGATGTCTACCGCTACCTGTCCTTCGACCAGATCGCCGAGTTCCGTGAAGCGGCTGCGAACGCCAACATCCCGGTCGTTCAAGCCTAACGTTACAAAGCAATGAAGAACGCCGCCCATCGTGAGATGAGCGGCGTTTTTTTATGCCTGAAAACTCGCCAGTGAAGTGAGAGCTTTTTGTGGCGAGGGGGCTTGCCCCCGTTGGGGCGCGCAGCGGCCCCGGTATTTCCATGGCTAAACAGTGTTTACCGAATTTACGACTGCTTCGCAGCCGAACGGGGGCAAGCCCCCTCGCCACAAAGGCCTGCACCCAGCGGTCATGTGCTCAGCTCGAGGGCCTGTTTCACCGCACCATCCACACTCAACCCACTCAGCACCACCCCGTTAGCCCCCACCTGCGGCAACGTCGCCAACGCCGCTTGTGCCTCGTCCTTCAGACGCGCCAGGATCAGGCACTGGCCTTCCTGATGCACATGCACAAAAAACGCCTGCAACGCCTCAATGCTGGTGCCATCCAGATCCGGCGACTCCTCCAGACTGAGAATCACCGTATGAATCGGCGTTTGCGAATGCCGGATCAAGTGCAAGGCAGCGCCGAGAATCCGCTCGACATTGGCAAAGAACAACGCCTCACCCGGCCGCACGATCAACACGCCAGGCACGGCTTGCGCCGTTGGATGGCGTTGCAGGTCGACAAAGTCGTGACCGCCATCGATGCGCCCGAGAATCTGGATATCCGCCGCCGACAGTTGCTTGAGCATCAGCAACACACTGATCGCCACCGCCACCAGCAAGCCGTCCAGCACACCCAGTAGCAATACCGCCCCCACGGCGCAGATCACCAGCAAGCGGTCACGGCGCCAGATGAAATAGCGTCCCAGCGGCTGCAGGCTCAAGCCACGCCCCAAGGCATGGATAACGATGGCGGCGAGAATCGGTTCCGGCGTCAGGGCGATATACGGCAGCACCGTCAGGACAATGAGCAGCACCACCAGCGCCGCCACGATCCCGGCCAGGCGTGAAGTGGCACCGGCGGCCTCATTGGCCGACGTCGCCGAATACCCCGCGCCCGCCGGCATGCCGTGGAACAGTCCGGACAGCAGGTTGGAAGCCCCCAGTGCCAGCAGGTCTCGGTTCGAGGTGACGCGATCACCGTGCTTGAGCGCATAGGCACTGATCGAGCCATACGACTCGGCATACAGAATCATCACCATGGCGAACGCCAACTCACCCACACGCAACCAGTCGGCAAACGGCAGCACCGGCAGCTTCGGCACCTCCAGGCTCAGGTCGATCAAGCCGATCAGCTTCACGCCATGGGCCGGCAGGTCCAGCCACTGCCCCGCCGCGATGCCGATCACCACCACCAGCAAACCACCCGGCAGGCGCCGAAACCGCGCGAACAGCCATAACAAGGCCAATGCGACGGCACCGACCGTGGCTGCGGCCCAGTTCCATTGCGGCAGTTGTTCCAGCAATTGCGGCAGAAAACCCACCAGGTTGGCTTCGGTCAAATGCACGCCAACCACGCTGGCGACCTGCTTGAGAATGATGGTCAGCGCCAGGCCAAAGGCAAAGCCGCGCAGCACCGGCTTGGCGATGAACGAGGTCACGCTGCCGAGTTTGAACAGCCCGGCCAGCAGGAAAAACGCCCCGGTCATCAGTACCAGACCGATGGCCAGGGTCGAGCGCAATTGCGGATCGCCATCGGCCAGGGTCGCGGTGGCAGCGGCCAGCACGGCGGCTGATGAGGAAGTCGCCGAGACAATGGCAAAACGGCTGGTACCGAACAGGCCATAGCACAACAACCCGGCAAACAAGGCGATCACCCCGGCCTGGGGCGCCACTGCGGCGATGCTTGAATAAGCGACGGCTTCGGGCAACAACAGGCCGGCTATCGACAACCCGGCCAACAGGTCCTGCCAGCGGTTGGGTTGTTCGGTGGGATTTGCGTTGGGGGCGCTCGACAATCCAATGTCTCCAGGCGAAAAAAAGCCGCTGCACGTACGTGCAGCGGCCACTGTAGCTGTCAATCCGGCCCTGCGCGAGCAGGCCGGTCGATCATGCCGTCAGCGAGTAGATCAACGCGGTAATCGCCACCAGGCCCACCGCCGTCACGAAGACGTTGGACGCCTGACCGCGATAGCGTGCCATCGCCGGCACTTTGCGAATGGCGTACATCGGCATCAGGAACAGGATCGCCGCGATCACCGGGCCACCGAGGGTTTCGATCATGCCCAGGATGCTCGGGTTCAGCGTGGCGACGATCCAGCACACCACCAGCATGAACGCGGCGGTCATGCGGTCCAGGGCCTTGGCGGACGGACGCTTGCCGCTCTTGACGATCAGCCCCTTGAGACCTTCGCTGGCGCCGATGTAGTGCCCCAGGAACGACTTGGAGATGGCCACGAAGGCAATCAACGGTGCGGCGAAGGCGATGGTCGGATTGCTGAAGTGGTTGGCCAGGTACGACAGGATCGACAGGTTCTGCGCCTTGGCTTCAGCCAGTTGCGCTGGCGACAGGGTCAGCACGCAACTGAAGACGAAGAACAGCACCATCACCACCATCAACAGGTGCGCCCGGGACAGGATCTGCGAGCTGCGCTCCTCGGCGTGATCGCCGTAGCGACGCTTCTGGTCCACGGCGAAGGCCGAGATGATCGGCGAATGGTTGAACGAGAACACCATCACCGGAATCGCCAGCCATAGAGTGTGCAACAGCGCCGAGGGTGCCGGCACGCTGCTGGCGGTGGTCAGGATGCCGCCGTTCCAGTGCGGAACCAGGTACACCGCCAGGAACAGCAAGGCGACGATGAACGGATAGACCATCAGGCTCATGGCCTTGACGATCAGTTGCTCACCGCAACGCACCACCGCCAGCAGGCCGAGGATCAGCACCAGCGACAGCACGGCGCGCGGTGGCGGCGTGATGTGCAGTTGATGCTCGAGGAAGCTGCCCACGGTGTTGGTCAGGGCCACGCTGTAGATCAGCAGGATCGGGAAAATGGCGAAGAAGTACAGCAAGGTGATCAGCGCACCGGCCTTGATGCCGAAATGCTCTTCCACCACTTCAGTGATATCGGCGCCTTCGCGACCGGACAACACAAAACGGGTCAGCCCGCGGTGCGCGTAGAACGTCATCGGGAACGCCAGCAACGCCAGGATCAGCAGCGGCCAGAAACCGCCGAGGCCCGCATTGATCGGCAAAAACAGGGTGCCCGCACCAATCGCCGTGCCAAACAGGCCCAGCATCCACGTGGTGTCCTGGCGATTCCAGCTCGAAAGCGTTGCGGGTGTTGCTGCTACATAGCGTTTGTTGACGCTATTGGCCTGATCATTCATCCGGTGGGATCTCCACATTCCGGTCACTTGCCACCCGGTCAGAACGCGTCGGAATACCCGACAGGCAGCGCCCTGACCGGAACAGGGGCGCGATTCTGGAGGATTAGTGAACAGAAGCAAAGACTTAGGTGAGGAACGGTGGTACCAGGTTGACGAAAAAAACCCTGTAGGAGCTGGCTTGCCAGCGAAGGCGCCTGAAAGATCGGCGCAAGGCTCAAGGCCGCCTTCGCCGGCAAGCCGGCTCCTACAGGGGAATGCGGTGATTCAGGCACTGGCACTTGATCGCCAAAGCGCAATCCGCACTTGATAAAGGTCCGCCATCATGTATTTTTAAACAACCTGCATTCCTACTGGAGTCTTCCCATGCCACTGGTTCGCGTCGACATCAAAAAACATCAGGACCCCACCCACGCCAAACGCATCGGCCAATTGATCTACGCCG
This sequence comes from Pseudomonas sp. AP3_22 TE3818, assembly GCF_053628995.1. NCBI lineage: Bacteria > Pseudomonadati > Pseudomonadota > Gammaproteobacteria > Pseudomonadales > Pseudomonadaceae > Pseudomonas > Pseudomonas sp. AP3_22 TE3818. The sequence goes on from NZ_JBRJHL010000001.1 coordinate 3,856,851, forward strand.
CCATGCACAGCACCATCGGTGTGCCGGAGAATGATAATTTCCAGATACTCGCCGAACACGATGAGCAGCATTTCATCTTTGATCCCGGTTACCTGGGTATCGACCGCACGGACCAGTTGGTGGTGATCCAGATCACCATGAGCGAGGGGAGAACCGTCGAGCAGAAAAAAAACCTCTACAAAACCATCGCCGAAAGCCTTCACACAGAGCTGGCCGTGCGCATGGAGGACGTTTTCATCAATCTGGTGGAAGTTAAAAAAGAGAACTGGTCGTTCGGCAACGGAATTGCCCAATACGCCCTCTGATGCTCAACCTGCAGACCCGAGAGTGACCCATGCCACGCGTATCCCGCAAACAAGCCGACCTCAACCGCGAGACCATTGTCGATGCCGCCACACGGCTGTTCCGCGAACGCGGCTTGCACGGGATCAGCGTGGTCGATGTGATGGCCGCCGCGGGCCTGACCCACGGCGGCTTCTACGGGCACTTCGAATCCCGCGAAGCCTTGGCGCAAGAGGCCAGTGGCCGGGCCTTCGAGCAGGCCGCGCAACGTTGGCAAGCGCGGGTGGCCGCTCAGGAGAGCAAGGACACCGCCCGCCGCGCCGTGGTCGGAACGTACCTGTCCAACGAAAGCCGGGATAATCCGGGTGACAGCTGCCCGGTGGTGGCCTTTGCCGGGGACATGTGCCACGAGGCCGCCGAGAGCGGTTTGCGTCAAACCTATCTGCAGGGCCTGAACAACCTGCTCGACTCCCTGGGCTCACTGCTCGACACCGAAGACGAAGCCGACAAACGGCAGCAGGCGCTGGTGCAGTATTCGCTAATGTTCGGCGCGCTGATGTTGTCCCGGGCGACCCGCGGCGATCCACTGTCGGATGAAATTCTCGAGGCTGCGCGGGCAGCACTCTCAGCGTCGAAATAAAAGGTTCTTCACGCATTCCCGGGAAACCGTAGGAGCCAGCTTGCTGGCGATGGACTCCAGCGCGCCGCGTTTATCCAGATCACACGCGCTATCGTTAACGACCATCGCTGGCAAGCCAGCTCCTACAAAGGACCGTGCCCCACGCTGCAACTGTAGGAGCCAGCCTGCTGGCGATGGACTCCAGCGCGCCGCGTTCATCCAGCTCACCCGCGTTATCGTTAACGACCATCGCTGGTAAGCCAGCTCCTACAAAGGACCGTGCCCACGCTGCAACTGTAGGAGCCAGCTTGCTGGCGATGGATTCAAGTGCGCCACGTTTATCCAGATCACACGCGTTATCGTTAACGACCATCGCTGGCAAGCCAGCTCCTACAAAGGACCGCGCCCACGCTAAAACTGTAGGAGCCAGCCTGCTGGCGATGGATTCAAGTGCGCCACGTTTATCCAGATCACACGCGTTATCGTTAACGACCATCGCTGGCAAGCCAGCTCCTACACACGCAGTTCCACTTGAAATGGCGCAGGCAGCGATCGCCGGCGGTTGCCAAGCTATCCTGAAATCAGCAATCTCAAGCGACGTTCGAGCCGATTTTTCGATGCCCACAGGGAGCCAAGCATGCCTGTAACCGTTCTGGTACTGGTTGAAACCATCAATGATTACCTGCCTATCCTCGAACATCAGGGCTTCCACCTGATACTGGCCCCGACGCCCGCCGAGCGCGCCGAAGCCATCGCCCGCCACGCCGGGCAGATCGACGCCGTCCTGACCCGTGGACCATTGGGGCTGTATGCCGATGAAATCGCCGCGCTGCCCAAACTCAAGATCATCTGTGTGATCGGCGCCGGCTATGAACACGTCGACCTGCAGGCCGCCGCCGACCGGGGCATCACCGTCACCAATGGTGCCGGGGTCAACGCCTCGTCCGTCGCCGACCATGCCATGGCGCTGCTGCTGTCGCTGGTACGCGACGTGCCTCGCTGTGATGCCGCCGTTCGGCGCGGCGAGTGGCCGAAGATCATGCGCCCTTCCCTCGCCGGCAAACGCCTGGGCATCCTCGGCCTCGGCGCAGTCGGCATGGCCATCGCCAAACGTGCCGGTGCCGGCTTCGACATGAGTATCTGCTATCACAACCGTCAACGTCGCAGCGATGTGCCCTACACGTTCTACTCGACCCCGACCGAACTGGCGCGCGCCTCGGACTACCTGATCCTCGCCACGCCCGGCGGCCTGGGCACCAAGCACCTGATCAATCGCCAGGTCCTCGACGCCTTGGGTCCCCAGGGTTTTATCGTCAACATCGCCCGGGCCAGCGTGATTGCCACCGCCGACCTGATCACCGCCCTGGAGCAACGCCGGATCGCCGGCGCCGCGCTGGATGTGTTCGACGCCGAACCGAAGGTGCCGGATGCGCTCAAGACCCTGAGCAACGTGATCCTCACGCCCCACGTCGCCGGACTGTCCCCGGAAGCCACCCAGGGCACCGTCGAACTGGTGGGCAAGAACCTCGTGGCGTTTTTCTCCAGCCAACCGGTGCTGACGCCGATCGACTTGCCGCCGGCCAGGAGCCAGGTCGTTCATTGAGGGCAATTCAAACAGCTGTATCAAAAACAATGATTGGCCGGCAACACGCTCACCTATAAGAGCCGATCGCGGTTGTGGGTGCGGGGTGTGCGCATTAGATTAGCCAATAGTTTCAGGCCTCCAGAATAAGCAGAAGGGATAAGCATGGCGCTTACTGACCAGTCCACCCGTATCCGCACCGGCGAAGAGCTCGATGCCAGCCTGATCGATCCATACCTCAAGGCCCATATACCGGGGCTCAGCGGTTTGCCGAAGATCAGCCAGTTCCCGGGCGGCGCTTCAAACCTCACCTACTTGCTGGAATACCCCGAACAGGAGTTCGTCCTGCGTCGCCCGCCCTTCGGCCACAAGGCCAAGTCGGCTCACGACATGGGCCGTGAATTCCGCATCCTCAATCAACTGCGCGACGGATTTCCGTACTGCCCGAAAGCCTACGTGCACTGCACCGACGAATCGGTGATCGGTGCCGAGTTCTACGTGATGGAACGGGTCAACGGCATCATCCTGCGTTCCGACCTGCCGCCGGAGCTGGGGCTGGATTCGGCGAAAACCGAAGCCCTGTGCAAGAGCTTCATCGACAAGTTCGTCGAACTGCACCAGGTCGACTACAACGCCTATGGCCTCGGTGACCTCGGCAAGCCCGAAGGCTACGTGGCGCGCCAGATCAAAGGCTGGAGCGATCGCTACGAGAAGGCCCTGACCCCCGATGCGCCACAATGGGAAAAGGTGAAAGCCTGGCTCAACGACAAGATGCCGGCCGACCATCCGACCTCCAGCATCGTGCACAACGACTACCGCTTCGACAACGTGATCCTCGACCCGGCCAACCCGATGCAGATCATCGGCGTGCTCGACTGGGAGCTGACCACCCTCGGCGATCCGCTGATGGACCTGGGCAACACCCTCGCCTACTGGATTGAAGCCGATGATCCGGCACCGGTGCAGATGATGCGTCGTCAGCCAAGCCACGCGCCGGGCATGTTGACCCGCCGCGAGTTCGTCGATTACTACGCCCAACGCTCGGGCATCCAGATCGACAATTTCGACTTCTACTACACCTATGGCCTGTTCCGCCTGGCCGGCATCGTGCAGCAGATCTACTACCGCTTCTACCACGGCCAGACCCAGGACAAACGCTTCGCGCAATTCATTCACATGAACAAGCTGCTGGAGCAGATGAGCCTGCAGGTGATCCAGAAATCCAGCCTGTAGGAACGAGCCTGCTCGCGATGATCGTGAACGATAACGCGCACTGACTGGCCTCGACTGAACAGCATTGGCCGCACACGGCATTTGACTCGATAACAAGACTTTTCATAAGGGAATCCCATGTCCAAGACTCAGTTGTTCGACCTCGACGGCAAGATCGCTTTCGTCTCCGGCGCCAGCCGTGGCATCGGTGAAGCCATCGCCAAACTGCTGGCCCAGCAAGGCGCCCACGTGATCGTCTCCAGCCGCAAGCTTGAAGGCTGCCAGCACGTCGCCGACGCGATCATCGCCGCCGGCGGCAAGGCCACCGCCATCGCCTGCCACATCGGCGAAATGGAACAGATCAGCCAGGTCTTCGCCGGCATCAAGGAACAGTTCGGCCGCCTCGACATCCTGGTCAACAACGCCGCGACCAACCCGCAGTTCTGCAACGTCCTGGACACCGACCTCAGCGCCTTCCAGAAAACCGTCGACGTGAACATCCGCGGCTACTTCTTCATGTCGGTCGAAGCCGGCAAGCTGATGCGCGAAAACGGTGGCGGCAGCATCATCAACGTCGCCTCGATCAACGGCGTTTCACCGGGCATCTTCCAGGGCATCTACTCGGTGACCAAGGCGGCGGTGATCAACATGACCAAAGTGTTCGCCAAGGAATGCGCGCAGTTCGGGATTCGTTGCAATGCCCTGCTGCCGGGGTTGACCGATACCAAGTTTGCTTCGGCACTGGTGAAGAATGAGGCGATCTTGAACACGGCGTTGCAGCAGATTCCGTTGAAGCGCGTGGCGGATCCGAGTGAGATGGCGGGGGCGGTGCTGTATTTGGCGAGTGATGCTTCCAGTTATACGACTGGGGTTTCGTTGAATGTGGATGGTGGGTTTTTGTCTTGATGGGGGGATTTGAACGGAACAAGGCAACTGACTGATCAATCCCTGAAAACGCATAGGGGGGAAGACAGTGCTTCCCCCCTATTGCGCATCGCGAAACATTGGCAATAACCGCAGCACCTGTGGCGGATGGGGACTAACAGGACTGTGATATTTCACTCCGAGAGCGATATATTTTTAACTTCCACCAGCATACTCACAGACTCTACCCTCCCTTCAATGTTGAATTCTGCATAAACCTCAAAGATTCCTAGATTCCTAAACAACACCCCAAGCGGCGACCTAGCATATCCAGCTTCACTAGTTCTACCTTCAGACAGTGGATGCTCAGGAATTCGAAACGTTACCCTTTTATCCGGCAACGGTAAACCGTCCATCGTAAGAAGTCGCACACCCACAAAGTACGCCCAACCTCTATTCGCGACAATTGTCTCTGGAGGCAGGGGATGATACTCACCGTCGGTATTTAAGAACCTGAAAATGACAGCCTTAGGAAATAGTCTGTTACCCGGAATTAGAAGTTTGGCCTCGTTGTTATCACCGGCAACCAGTTCCAGATCAAATATACCCGTCTTATTCTTCGCACAAACGATGTCCCAACTGTGAGTTGTCGTATCAGAATTACGTGGAGGCGTGGAAGACACATCATTTATTACAAGGCCGGGTTTCGGTACCCAATTCAAGCGTAAAGGGACACCAGGCAAAAAACTGCTCTTATAGTCAAGAGTCAACACTTTAGTCACTCCCCCACCAAATACTTCGTCGGCAGGAATAGCTCTCCCGTTGAACAATGGTATAGCTTCATCGGTCAGGTTGGTGGATAGCAATTTGTTGGGAGTTATGTTAATCCGTGTGGCCATACCCTCACCCGTCACGTGCAAATGAAAGATGCCGCTTTTATTTGCCCCGGTGACCTCCCATTCTAAGGTCGGTAAAAAACGACTGAATAGTGGAATACTACTCAAATCGCCCATAGAAAGAGGGATCTCGGTAGTGCGCGTCAGCGCTATTGGGTGACCTTCGATCGGGCTCCCGAGTATAGGGAGCAACTTAACGACCTTGGCCCGCCCCTTGAAGAACACGCCACCACCGAAAGTAACTTCTTTCTCTCCAATCTTGACGTCTACCTCATCGGCCAGTCTGGTCGACAACAACTTGTTACCAGTTACGGTAATCGGCGTAGCCATACCCTCAGCAGTCAGCTCCAATTGAAAGAGGCCGCTTCTGTTCGCTCCGGTAACACTCCACTTAAGGGTTGGTTCAAACGGATCGAATCGCGGTGAACTGCTCAAGTCATTGTGTTCAAGAGGATTGTTGACCTTGCGTGTCAGCGATATCAGGTGCCCCTCGATCGGGCGGCCGGGTCTGGGCTTCAACTCCACGTCCCTAGGCTGCCCCCTGAAGAACACGCTACCGCCAGAAGAAACGTTTTCCCTTCCAATCCAGACCTCTCCTTCATCGTTCAGGTCTGTCGACAGCAACTTACTGGCTGTTACGTTAATCGGGGTCATATCCTTGGCAACTATCTGCAATTGAAAGAAGCCGCTGTTGTTCGCCCCAGTGACATCCCATTCATAGGTTGGATTAGAATCATTGAATGACGGTCTACTGCTCAAATCCGTCAGTTGAAGAGGCTCGTTGACCGTGCATGCCAGTGCTATCGGGTAACCAGCGATTAGGCTGCCAGGCTTGGGGGTCACCACAACGTCCTTGGACTGCCCCCTGAAGAACACGTTACCACCGGAAGGAACGTCTTGCCCTCCGATCTTGACCGTTACTTCTTCGGCCAGATCGTTCGATATCAACTTGCTGACCGCCACAGTAATCGCCGCAGTCATGCCCGTACCTTTCAGCGATAGCTGGAATTCGCCGCTTTTGGTATTCCCCGTCACTGCCCAGCTATAACTTGTGTCCTCACAGCCAAAATCCGGTTCACTCCTCACGTTTTAACGATCAAGACCGTTTATGACTTCCAGACTCAAGGTTACAGGCAGCCCCGTGAGTGGACTGCCTGGTTTTAGTTTGAGCGTAACGGTTTGCGGCTTATCCCGGATAAACCAATTGCCGTCGTTGGGAACAGGAGCACATTCAATCTCGACGTCAGCCTCTTCCGCCAAATTGGCTGACAACACAGCACAAGGGATTTCCCAAGCCTGGACATCGTTACTCAGCAACTTCAGCTTGATACGACCACTTTTTGTACCATTCGCCGCAAGTGTCCAGCTTGCCTTGGCATCGGATGTCGGCACCCACGCTTCAAATTCCGGAGAGGCTTCAATATCCAAATCGTCCGGATTGATCAAAACAAGAGCGACTTCCTTCCCCCTCAGGAATGGCGCTTCGACTTTCACATCAATGGGCTGTCCACGAAACAAAAAGACGCCCGGTGAATTCCAGGCAACAAGCTCACCGTTGATCAGCAGTGTGGCCTGCTCCCAAGGGCTTTCCAGATAGACGTTGAGCGTAAAGTTATGCTCCGACGTGGTGTCGTCATACGGGCTGTAGACCTTGGCCGTAATCGTATGCTCCCCCACTTCGGTAACTGCATGGTCGAACTTGCTCCACCCCAAACCTGTTGTTTTTACAGTACACACGATTGTCCCGTCGAAGTACCAGTCGAATCCACACCTTCCAGTTCCTTATCGGTATAAAACGAACCGACCTGAATCTCAGCTGTTACTTCATCGCCCACCACCGGCGCACTGATAGGATCCCGCTCATTCAGAATTTTTCGCCGGTAATCCCCCAGTTTGAAAGAAAGTGGGTAAGGCACGGCGGTAAATTCACTCTGCACCTGAAGATTGAAATCGATGTCGGTACCTTCAGCCGGGCATATGAGCTTCCACTCGGCCCCGTCCGCCAGAAGTGGCTGATATTGACCGATTTCAGGTTCGCTACTGATGGGTGATGTTTCTCCGGGAATCGGATTGACGCTGGCGCCCTGGTTGATCCAGGGACTGTCCTCGACTGCCGCGAGCTTCAAGTCATGTTCAGCACCATGGCAGATAAGCAGCGGTTCAATAGCCATCACCCCAGAATTACGATTACCCGCCATAGCGACATCTCCCGATCATTGGCACAGCGTGAAAAACCATGTGTTTTCACTATCTGAAAAATGTCGGCTGGCGCCTACTGTCAGAAATGACAGAGCGAAAGATCGTTCGGCGATAAACAGCAAGTCTTTGATATCAACTTTGATTAAAACAACATCAATGACTCGGGTTTCGTTGAATGTGGAATGAAAAGGCAGCCCGTGGAGCCGATAGGGCAGCCTTTCTGTTGCTTAGCTCTCGCCTCCTGTAATCCTCACCAGCAGGTCGAGCGGTGTTGCCCCCACAGGAAGCGCTGCTACCGCTTTGATTAAACGCACGCCAGGAGTACTGAAGCGCAAGCCGGTCGAAAGGGCTATCCCGTTGGCGTCAGTTTTATACTGGGATGGCTCGTGTTCAGGGGCTGTAAACGTCACATCCACACCCACTGCAGGAGAGCCATCTGAATTCATGAGCCTCACCCTGAAAACAAGCCAAAGGTTACGCGGCAACACGACTTGTCCAGGAGGTAATGGCAAGTCGAAATTGAGCAGATCAAGAAATCGGAAAACCTCTCGACTCAACCGATTCGCCGGCGTTGAAAGTGACGCCCCTTCACCTTCGCTATACAACTTCAACTTGAAGATTCCGGATTGCAGCTGTTTGCCGGTTAACGTCCATTCATGCTTCGTGGATAGTTCCTGAAGCTCTGGCACACAAGTGAAGTCATTGGGTACAACCCCTGATAGAGGCTCCACGTCAATCGCCAACGGTGCACCCGCCAGCAGATCTCCATTCTTGTAATCCAGCGTCAGTCGGTTGGGCTGCCCGGCAATGAAGTTTGCCCCGCGGGACGGCATCGCATTGCCATTGAGCAAAACCGTGACCTCCTCCGCCAGATCGCTCGAAATCACCGCACTTTGATGCACCCAAGGCACCTCCACTTCCCTACTGAAAAACACCAGGGTGACACGGCCGCTCTTGCTTGCGTCCGACGTAATCTTCCATTCGAACTTGCCAAGGATGGGAGGCACCCAATCGCCAACTTTAGGCGATGCAACGATATTCAAATCGCCACCATTCACCAACCCCAGGTTCAGCGCCCTGGCGATCGCGGGTGGGGCTTCCACGGTCACAACATTCTCCTGCCCAAGGAGCAAGACGAGTTTCGCTCCCCATTGCACTTTCTTGCCGTTGATCGACAACGTGGCTTGTTTCCAGGGGCTAGATGCAGCGGCTGCAGCTTTTAGTTCGGTGATCATGACGAGACGTTCCTTCTCAGTAATAGACATTAAAAACAGTCCGTTAACTATCAGGATGAATCGACAAGTTGAAAACCGTCATAAGTGATAGATTATCTTGAGCAAAATTCGATAAAAGCTCTAGATTTGCGTTTCAACGTCATGTACGGAATGAAGAAAGGCAGTCGATTGACTGCCTTTCTTCATTCCAATGATAAAAATGGCGAGACGATTAATGTTTGATCCGTTTTTAATTCGGCGGTAGAACATCCAAAAGTAACCTCGTCACATACTCCCGGCCATCGCTTGTCATTACCGCAGAACATTCTCGTTTACCCGGTATCAACAAAGAAAATGGCGAAGACGCGATTCCATCAGCATTGGTAGTTTTCGATTGAGGGGAGAAGCCCGGGACATTGAATGTCACAGTGGCACCCTCTACCGGAGAATTATCAGACTTTCTTACCCGAACAATCATGAAGTAGATACCTATGACTACACCCACCTCAATCGGAGGTTGAGGAATCTCTACATACTCTCCCCCCATCAGCGCCAGGTACCTTAGCCTGTAAGCAGACACCAATCGATTAGTCGGCGTCTGCAGTGCCGTCTGTTCTCCTTCATTGAAAATTTTCAGCCTGAATGTTCCCTCCTTCTCAGCACCGGTGATAGCCCACTCGTGCCCCGTGGAAAACTCTCGAAGAGGTGGTTCACTAACAAGATCCTTATATTCAAGCCCTTGGCCAGGAACCCAATCGAGAGCCAGGGGAATACCGTCCAGAAGATTCCCGTTCTTGTCAACCAACGTGATTTTTTTTGTTTCGCCGCCGAAAAGATTCACACCGTTTTCCGGAATTTCAGTACCGTCGAAATAAACCGTGGCTTCTGCGGCGAGATTGCTCGAAACCACCACACTTTGATGGACCCACGGCACATTCACTTCCCGACTGAAAAACACCAGGGTGATACGGCCGCTCTTGAGCAGTCCCGGCGTAATCGTCCATTTGAACGTGCCTGCGTCGGGAGACACCCAATCGCCAACTTTCGGCATTGCATCGACAATCAAATCGCCACCATGCACCAACCCCAGGTTGAGCTTTTTGGCGATCGCGAGAGAGGCCTCTACCGTCACAATGTTATCCTGCCCACGTCGCAAAACGACTTTCGCTCCCCTTTCCACTTTGTTGCCGTTGATCAACAACGTGGCTTGATCCCACGAGCTTGGTATAACGGTTGCGGCTTTCAGTTTGGCGGTCATGACGACGTTTCCTATTCAGCGATGGACCTAGAAACAGTCCTTCAACTATCAGGAAAAATCGACACACTGGGAACTGTCATAAATGACAGATCAAGTAGAACAAATTGCGATAAAAACCGCTGATGGCTTACAAGTTATTGAAGATTTTTAGCTGACGACGGTCTGCAAGCCCCGGATCACTCCAGGCAAGTAGAGACTGCGCATCGCGCTGATCGCGCCTTCAATGGCGAATACCGCCGTACCGGCAAGGTCGGCGATCAGTACGGTGCACTCGACACGGGGGCTTCAACGAAGGCAGCGCCCGGGTTTATTGCGTAACGCAGCGAGTCGTGGTGGTGACTCGGGTCACCTCGCCGTTTTCAGCACGCACATCGCCCAGCACATCGGTTTTATCCATGGCCTGGCAGGTGCGTACAGGAGGGGGCGGCGTGACCGCTGGAGGGGGTGGCGGACTGGAACAGCCGCCGAGAATCGCTACGCACATTGCCAGCGACAAGGGTGAGATAACGCGTTTCCCAAGAGTTTTCATAGGTTGACCCGCGATAAGTGATAGACACATTTTTGTGACAACAAAACCGGCGCGCAAAATCCATACACCTGTCACAAAAATAAATATCTGCGAATCACTTATAGCCCAGCCAGTGGCCAATGCCAGTAAAAGCTGGCAGTTCTTACATCACCGGGTCAGGACGCTGCAGGGAGTTGCACTGCAGTTCATAGCGCAATTCTTCGATCAGCGAGGCGACCGACTCTGCTGTTTGCAGCGTACTCATGTTCAGGCCACTGACCACCAGGTCCACCTGGCCCGACACCGGGTGATAGAGCTTCACGGTCAGCCAGTGTTCGCCGGTGATACTGCATTCACAGGCCAAGGGTGAAAAACTGCGTTCAATCAGCAGCCTCAACTGCGCCAGCGTAATCATTGCGACGGGCCCTGGCGGCTTGATGCAAGGTGTAACGGGCTCATGGGGGCTATTCCTGTAGACGGTTTACGCAGGGGGCGCGCAGGTGACTTCAAGTCGCCTGCTACATCCCCAGCCTAAAAGCCGCCACAGCGGGTCGACACATGAATTTGCACCCTGTGCCTTAGTGCAATTGCACCTTAGCGCTGCCCCTTGGGCCGCCACTCGCTGGAGAACAGTCCTCGCTCCCGCGCCCAGACAATCGCCTCGCTGCGGCTGTGTATGGCGAGCTTGGAATACACCGCAGCCACATGGTTGCGCACCGTGTTCGGCGCCAGCTTCAGGCGCGCGGCGATTTCCTTGTCGGCCAGGCCTTCGCAGATCAGGCCCAGCACATCGCGCTCACGGCCGGTCAGCTCGGTGAGGGCCGCGCTGGGCAACTTCGGTGAATTCACGCTTTTTACGTTGGCCAGTTTTTCGATCAGCGTGCGGCTGAACCAGGAGGCGTCCTTCATCACTTCCTCGATGGCCGCCACCAGCTCCAGCTCGGTGCGCTTGCGCTCGGTGATGTCCATCAACACCAGCAGATAACAGGGTGTGTCCTGAATGTTCACGGTGTCCGCCGACACCGTGCAATCGATCAGCCCGGCGTCTTTTCTACGCACACGCACATCGATGCGGTCCAGGCTGCCGGTTTTCTCCAGGGCGGCGAACAGCTGGATGCGTGCGTGCCGGTCTTCGAAGAAGTCGATCTGCGTTATGCCGATCCCCCGCACCTCTTCACCGGAATACCCCAGGGTATGCAGGAACGCTTCGTTGACATCCAGCACCAGCTGATCCGCCGCGCCGCATACCAGTATCGGCACCGGCGACAGGCGAAAGGCCTTGGCGAAACGCTCTTCGCTTTGGCGCAGGGCGATTTCAGCCTTGTGCCGGGGCTCCATGTCGACAAAGGAAAACAGCATGCAGGCTTCGTCGTTGAGCTCCAGCGGCTGGCCGGCCACGATCACTTGCTTGCTGCCCCCGTCGGCCAGGCGCAACTCGGCCTGCATTTGGGGAATGGTCGCCCCTTCGCATAGTCGCTGCCTGGCCAGTTCCTTGTGCTCAGCCTGGTCCAACACGTCCAGCTCATAAGTGGAAGTGCCGATCACCTGGTCACGGGAGTAACCGGTCATTTCGAGGAACCCCGGGTTGACCTTGATGTAGCGCAAATCACTGAGCCGACAAATCACCGCCGGTGCCGGATTGGCCGTGAAGGTTTTTTCAAAACGCTGCTCGGCGCTGGCCCACTCGGTGACATCGTCCATGATCAACACCAGTGATTCCGGCTCGCCACGGCTGTCGGCCAATACCAGGCTGCGCACGCGATGGACCCAGGTACGCGCTTCGTCCGCCGCCGGCGTCACTTCCACCAGCACATCGCTGAACGTCTCGCCCCGCGCGACCCGGTTGATCGGGTAGCTGTCGATTGCCACCCCGTGATTGTTGCGATAGCGCAAGGCGAAGCGTTTGGCATAGGCCCCGGCGTTGGCACCCAGGTCGCTGACTTGCGCAACACCGTGCATGGCCAGCGCTGCCTCATTGGCCCACAGAATGCTCTGGTCGGGATCGAGCAGAATCACCCCGTCGGACAGACCGGCGATGATCTGCTGCAATTGGCGGCGATTGGTTTCCGTGCTCAGGACGTCCTGACTCATAACGTCTCCACTAGTATTCTTCCCCTGTGAAGACTACGACCGCAGGAGTGTCTGATCGTGCGAAGAACCTGTGGGAGCGGGCTTGCTCGCGAAGGCGGTGTTGCAGCCAACACCAATTTCGCCTGATACACCGCCTTCGCGAGCAAGCCCGCTCCCACACGGATCTCGATACTTTCCTGAACTCGTGGTCGCTTGACTAGTGCACGTCCAACGACGCTTCCAGCCGCGCCAACTTCTCCGGGTTTCGCATGATGAAGATCCGGCTCACCCGCCCCGCTTCATCAAAGCCAAAGGTCATCGACGCGGTGATGACGCCGTCGGCCTTGATGAGCACACCTTGGGCACCGTTGATCTCAATGGGCAGCCATTGGCACGCCTGCCAATAGGTGTGCAGCGACTGACCAATGAAATCCAGTACGCGAGCGATACCCGCCAGGGTTTCGCGGATGGCCGGGGCCTTGCCGCCGCTGTCGGCGCAGAGTTCAACGTCCTCGGTCAGCATGGCGCTCAGGGAGACGGTCGAACCGCTGGCGATAGCGCTGTGAAACGCGCTCAGCAATTGGTTTTGACGCATGGGTGGCGGCTGGTAACGGGCGTGTCCGCTGCCAAGACTCGCCTTGGCCCGGGACACCAGTTTGCGGCAAGCGGCTTCCTGTACGCCGACCGCATCAGCGACCTGCGGGTAATCCATGTCGAAGATTTCATGGAGCAGGTACGCGGCGCGCTCCTTGGGTGACAGGCGCTCGAGCAGCAACATGAACGCCGTGGACAATGACGAGGCCAGTTCGAGCCGGTGTTCGGGTGAGTCCTGATGGGTGGTGTGAATCGGCTCCGGCAACCAGGTGCCGATGTAGTCGACCCGGGAGGTGTGGGCCGAGCGCAGCACATCGATGCAGTGCCGGGTGCAGGCCGTGGTCAGCCAGGCGGCCGGCGTGGCGATGGAGGCCCGATCGGCCTCCAGCCATTTGATGAACAGTTCCTGCACCGCATCCTCGGCTTCGGCGCGCGAGCCGAGGATGCGGTAGGCCAGACCGAGCAAAAAGGGCCGGCGCTGCTCGAACGCAGTGGCGGCGTTTTCAGCGGAGCTCATCAATCAGTGCCTCGACACCTGTAAACGGTTCCACAGGTTGATCATGCCGATCTCGGCCGTCAAGGCGCCGATCTGTTCGTCGCTGAAATGCGCTCTGAGCGCACCGCGCAAACTGGCGTAATCGGTTTTTTCATCCAGAACTGTCAAGGCTTCGGTCCACGCCAGCGCGGCGCGCTCCGAAGGGCTGAAATCACTGACATGACGCCAGACGATCAGGCGATCCAGACGCTCGTTGGTCTCGTTCGCCTCACGGGCCTCGCGGGTGTGCATCTTCACGCAGAAACCGCATTGGTTGATCTGCGAGGCGCGCAGGTGGATCAAATGCTTGAGGGTGGGATTGAGATCATGATTGTCGAGAGCGACATGAACCTGGGTCAGGCTTTCGAAAACCTGCGGGATCAATTGCAGCAGATTGACCGGTTGGGTGTTGGACGACATCGCGTTGCTCCACTGATTGAGGGATTCAACAGGATGACGATTGAGCATTTTGCTTTGTGACGTGCGCTGAATAATTCAGCGCACGTCACAGTTTTCAGGCAGCCAATTCGCCTTTGGCCACCGCCACCGAAGCCGCCAGCATCGCCCGCAACAACACCGCACACCCAGCCGCCAGATCTTCCGGTTCAGCGTTTTCGATTTCGTTGTGGCTGATACCGCCCTCGCACGGCACGAAGATCATCCCGGCCGGACCGAGCTCAGCGAGGAAGATCGCGTCGTGCCCTGCTCCGCTGACGATGTCCATGTGCGACAGGCCCAAACCTTGGGCGGCACCGCGCACAGCCTCGACGCAGCCCTTGTCGAAGTACAACGGCGGAAAGTCCGCGGTCGGGGTGAGTTCGTAGGTCAGGCCATGTTCGTCGCAGGTGGTTTCGATGACTTCGCGCACTTCCGCGATCATCGAGTCCAGACGCTCCGGTTCCAGGTGGCGGAAGTCCAGGGTCATTCGCACTTCGCCGGGAATGACGTTGCGCGAGCCGGGATAGGCTTGCAGGCAACCGACGGTGCCACAGGCATGGGGTTGATGGCTGAGGGCGGCGCGGTTGAGCGCACCGACGATCACCGCGGCACCGACCAGGGCGTCCTTGCGCAGGTGCATCGGGGTCGGGCCGGCGTGGGCTTCGACGCCACGCAGTTTCAGGTCGAACCATTTCTGCCCGAGAGCGCCCATGACCACGCCAATGGTCTTGCGTTCGTCTTCCAGGATCGGGCCTTGCTCGATATGGGCTTCGAAATAGGCCCCGACTTTGTGGCCGCTGACTTTACGCGGGCCGGCATAGCCAATGGCATTCAGCGCCTCACCTACGGTCACGCCATCGGCATCGACCTTGGCCAGGGTTTCTTCGAGGGTGAATTTTTCCGCGAACACACCGGAACCCATCATGCACGGGGCAAAGCGCGAGCCTTCTTCGTTGGTCCACACCACCACCTCCAGCGGTGCTTCGGTTTCGATGTTCAGGTCATTGAGGGTGCGCAGCACCTCGACGCCCGCCAATACACCGAAGCAGCCATCGAACTTGCCGCCGGTGGGCTGGGTGTCGATGTGGCTGCCGGTCATCACCGGTGGCAGGTCAGGATTGCGTCCGGGGCGACGGGCGAAGATGTTGCCGACCGCGTCGATGCTGACGGTGCAGCCGGCATCGACACACCATTTGACGAAGATGTCGCGAGCCTGGCGATCGAGATCGGTCAGGGCCAGACGACACACGCCGCCCTTGACCGTGGCGCCGAGTTTGGCCAGTTCCATGAGCGACTGCCACAGGCGGTCGCGGTTGATGTGTTGATGGCTGGACTGCAGAACGTCGACGACCGCGTTCATGATGATCTCCTCTGGCTGTTCTTTTTTGTTTCTTCAGTGGCCGCCATCGCCGGCAAGCCGGCTCCTACAAGTTTTGGGAACACCCGAGAACCCTGTAGGAGCTGGCTTGCCAGCGATGGGGCCCATGTTCACACCGCAGATTTCGCGACAGACGGGCTGGGCCACATCACACTCAACCCGTAATAAATCACCCCACCCAGGATCGAACCGGTGAACCAGCCGTAGCTGTAAAACCAGCTGAAGACATCGCTGCCAAGCGACAGCAACGTCAACACCACCGGCACGCCGAAGGCCATGAAACCGCTCCAGTTCCACGCCGGATACACGTCATCGCGGTACAGGCCGGCAAGGTCCAGCTGCTGTTTCTTGATCAGAAAATAGTCCACTACCATGATCCCGGCGATCGGCCCGAGCAGGCTGGAATAGCCGAGCAACCAGTTGGAATAAACGGTTTCCAGGCTGAGATCAGAGACAATCAGGCCAAGCTTTTTCAGCAGCTCATGGGCCATCAACGCCAAGCCGACGAAGCCGGTCAGCAGCACGGCGTTGGTGCGGTTGATCACCTTGGGGGCGATGTTCTGGAAGTCATTGGTGGGCGACACGATGTTCGCTGCGGTATTGGTCGACAGCGTGGCGATAATGATCAGCGCCATGGCCAGTGCGACCCACACCGGGCTCTGGATATGGCCGATCAGGGTCACAGGATCGGAAACCGTCACGCCCACCAGCTTCACCGAGGCCGCGGTCATCACCACACCCAGGGAAGCAAACAGGAACATGGTCAGCGGCAGGCCGATGATCTGCCCGACGATCTGATCCTTCTGGCTTTTCGCGTAGCGGCTGAAGTCCGGAATGTTCAGTGACAGCGTGGCCCAGAAGCCGACCATCGCGGTCAGCCCGGCGGCGAAGTAACTGGCCACCCCGGCGCCTTCGGGACGTTTGGCCGGAATCGCCAGCAACTCGGTCATCGACACGTTCGGCATGGCCCAGACCAGCAGCCCTACGCCCACCAGTACCAACAGCGGTGCAGACAGGGTTTCCAGCCATTTGATCGACTCGGCGCCGCGTATCACCACCCACAGGTTCAGCGCCCAGAACACCATGAAGCCGATGACCTCGCCGGTACCGCCCAGGGATTTCCAGCCCTCGAACACCGAGCCGAGGAACAGGTGAATCGCCAGCCCGCCGAACATGGTCTGGATGCCGAACCAGCCGCACGCCACCAGGGCGCGGATCAGGCACGGAATATTGGAACCGAGTACGCCGAAGGACGAGCGCAGCAACACCGGAAAGGGAATGCCGTACTTGGTGCCGGGAAAGGCGTTCAGGGTCAGGGGAATCAGCACGATGATGTTGGCAAACAGAATCGCCAGCAGCGCTTCACCGACGGTCAGGCCGAAGTACGCGGTCAGCACGCCACCGAGGGTGTAGGTCGGCACACAGATCGCCATGCCCACCCACAGCGCGGTGATGTGCCATTTGTTCCAGGTGCGTTCGCGCACCTTGGTCGGTGCAATGTCGTGGTTGTAACGGGGACTGTCGAGGACATCGCTGCCGGCTTCCAGCTCAAACAAGCCGTCGCGCTCGGTCACTTGCGATCTGATCTGTTGCATGGCCGCTCCACTGTTCTTTGAATTATTTTTTTGCTCATCGGGGGCTGGCGGCATCAATAAACGTGCCGGGTACCCCGATTACGCATCGGGCAGTTCCATAAACACATTGCAACCCACTGTTGTTTATCAGTTTTATTCGCTGACTCGACTAGTTGTCAGGCCACTCAGGCCGAATGCCAGGCAAGTTGTCCGGACAGTCAGGACTCAAACTGGTGCGTTGATCTTTTTTTCAATGGCTGCGCATCAACCATAGACCATACTCAAACAGCTGATTTCACATAAGAAATCTTGACTATTTTTCGATCCTGTCAAGTGCGTCAAAATGGTGAGGTCGCTCACCATTTTGGTGATTCTTGTATTTAGTCGTTAAATATCAATCAGTTAATAACTAGATAAGCTTATAAAAAATATTCTTGCCGATTCGAATAACTGCAGCTAGCGTTTAATCCTGACAGCGTTGACAGGAATCGATCCGTCCTGGCTGTTTTTGTATAGAACATCTAGAACCGGCATAAGCCGGTCATTGCCTGCGAGGAACTCGGAATGTCTCTGTTGATCCGTGGCGCCACCGTTATTACCCATGATGAAAGTTATCGCGCCGATGTGTATTGCGCAGACGGCGTGATCAAGGCCATCGGCGAAAACCTCGATATCCCTGCAGGCGCCGAAGTGCTCGACGGCAGCGGCCAGTACCTGATGCCCGGCGGCATCGACCCGCACACCCACATGCAACTGCCCTTCATGGGCACCGTGGCCAGCGAAGACTTCTACAGTGGCACGGCGGCGGGACTGGCCGGCGGCACCACCTCGATCATCGACTTCGTGATTCCCAATCCGCAGCAATCCCTGCTCGAAGCCTTCCATCAATGGCGCGGCTGGGCCGAGAAGTCGGCGTCGGACTACGGTTTTCACGTCGCCATTACCTGGTGGAGCGACCAGGTCCGCGAGGAAATGGCCGAACTGGTCAGCCAGCACGGCGTCAACAGCTTCAAGCACTTCATGGCCTACAAGAACGCGATCATGGCCGCCGATGACACCCTGGTGGCGAGCTTCGAACGCTGCCTGGAACTGGGCGCCGTGCCGACCGTGCATGCGGAAAACGGCGAACTGGTCTATCACCTGCAACGCAAGCTGATGGCCCAGGGCATCACCGGGCCGGAAGCGCATCCGCTGTCGCGGCCGTCACAGGTTGAAGGCGAGGCCGCGAGCCGGGCGATCCGCATCGCCGAAACCCTGGGTACGCCGCTGTACCTGGTGCACGTCTCGACCAAGGAAGCCCTCGACGAAATCACCTACGCCCGCGGCAAGGGCCAGCCGGTGTACGGCGAAGTGCTGGCCGGGCACCTGCTGCTGGACGACAGTGTCTACCGCCATCCGGACTGGCAAACCGCCGCCGGTTACGTGATGAGCCCGCCGTTCCGCCCTCGCGGTCATCAAGAGGCGCTCTGGCATGGCCTGCAATCGGGCAACCTGCACACCACCGCCACCGACCACTGCTGCTTCTGCGCCGAGCAAAAAGCCGCCGGCCGCGACGACTTCAGCAAGATCCCCAACGGCACCGCCGGCATCGAAGACCGCATGGCGGTGTTGTGGGATGAAGGGGTGAACAGCGGACGCTTCTCGATGCAGCAATTCGTCGCGCTGACGTCCACCAACACCGCGAAGATCTTCAACCTCTACCCACGCAAAGGCGCGATTCGTGTGGGGGCCGATGCCGACCTGGTGCTGTGGGACCCGCAAGGCACGCGGACCATTTCCGCCAAGACCCACCATCAGCAGGTGGACTTCAACATCTTCGAAGGCAAGACCGTGCGCGGCGTGCCCAGCCACACCATCAGCCAGGGCCGCGTGGTCTGGGCCGACGGCGACCTGCGGGCCGAGCGTGGCGCCGGGCGCTACATCGAACGACCGGCGTACCCGGCGGTGTTTGACTTGCTGAGCAAGCGGGCCGAGTTGAATCAGCCGGTCGCTGTGAAACGCTGAAAGCGGCCTGCGGCCTATCGCGGGCAAGTCGAATCGTCGCACCGCCGCTCCCACAGGTTGAAATGCATTCCCCTTGTAGGAGCTGGCTTGCCAGCGATGGCGTCATCACAGCCAACAAAAAAACAATGCCCATCAGAGGCAGCACCTCAAATAACCGTGAGGCCAAAACCGTGATCAAGACCCTGGACCACCTTCCGCATCCCGTTGAGAATGCGGCCGCCCTCGCCGGCCATTTCACCGATCTGGCGCCACCGCTCAACGAGCGCCAGGCTCAGCTCGAAGCCTCGCGCTGCCTGTATTGCTACGACGCGCCCTGCGTGAATGCCTGTCCGAGCGAAATCGACATTCCCTCGTTCATCCGCAATATCCAGCAGGACAACGTGCAAGGCGCCGCGCAGAAGATCCTCTCGGCCAACATCCTCGGCGGCAGTTGCGCCCGGGTGTGCCCGACGGAAATCCTTTGCCAGCAAGCCTGCGTGCGCAACAACGCCCACGAATGTGCGCCGGTCATGATCGGCCTGTTGCAGCGCTACGCCGTGGACAACGCCCATTTCAGCACTCACCCGTTCCCGCGTGCTGCCGCCACCGGCAAACGCATCGCCGTGGTGGGCGCCGGTCCGGCCGGATTGTCCTGCGCCCACCGCAGCGCCATGCACGGGCATGACGTGGTGATCTTCGAGGCCCGGGAAAAGGCTGGCGGCCTCAATGAATACGGGATTGCCAAATACAAACTGGTGGATGACTACGCGCAACGGGAGCTTGAGTTCCTGCTGGAAATCGGCGGAATCGAAATCCGCCACGGGCAAAAACTCGGGGACAACCTGACCCTCAGCGAACTGCATCAACAGTTCGATGCGGTGTTCCTCGGCCTCGGGCTCAACGCCAGCAAACAACTGGGCATGGCCCACGAAGACGCGCCCGGTCTGCTCGCCGCCACCGACTACATCCGCGAACTGCGCCAGGCCGATGACCTGAGCCAGTTGCCCCTGGCCGAGCATTGCATCGTCCTCGGCGCGGGCAACACTGCCATCGACATGGCCGTGCAAATGGCCCGTCTCGGCGCCCGTGACGTGAATCTGGTGTACCGGCGCGGCGTCGAAGACATGGGCGCCACCCATCACGAACAGGAGATTGCCAAGGCCAATCAGGTGCGGCTGATGACCTGGGCACAACCTGAAGAAGTGCTGCACGATGACCACGGCCGGGTGCGCGGCATGCGTTTCGCCCGCACTCATCTGGTCGAAGGGCGCCTGCAAACCACCGGTGAAACCTTCGAACTGGCCGCCGACGCGATTTTCAAGGCCATCGGCCAGGCCTTCGACAACGACGCCCTCGCCGATCCGCTGGCGCGTGAACTCAAGCGCCAGGGCGAGCGCATTGCCGTCGATGAACAACTGCGCACCAGCATCCCCGGCGTGTATGCCGGTGGCGACTGCACCAGCCTCGATCAAGACCTCACCGTGCAAGCGGTGCAGCATGGCAAGCGCGCCGCCGAGGCGATCAACGCTCAACTGATGCTCAACGTGGAGGCTGCGTAAATGGCCGATCTGTCGATTGTCTTCGCCGGCATCAAGGCACCCAATCCGTTCTGGCTGGCCTCCGCGCCACCCACCGACAAAGCCTATAACGTGGTCCGCGCCTTCGAGGCCGGCTGGGGCGGCGTGGTCTGGAAAACCCTGGGGGAAGATCCCGCGGCGGTAAACGTGTCGTCGCGCTACTCGGCGCACTTCGGCGCGAACAGGGAGGTGCTTGGCTTTAACAACATCGAGCTGATCACCGACCGCTCGCTGGAGATCAACCTGCGGGAAATCACCCAGGTCAAAAAGGACTGGCCGGACCGCGCACTGATCGTGTCCTTGATGGTGCCCTGCGTCGAAGAGTCCTGGAAACACATTCTTCCGCTGGTGCAAGCCACTGGCGCCGACGGCATCGAGCTCAACTTCGGTTGCCCCCACGGCATGCCGGAACGCGGCATGGGCGCTGCGGTCGGCCAGGTGCCGGAATACGTGGAACAGGTCACCCGCTGGTGCAAAACCTATTGCTCGCTGCCGGTGATCGTCAAGCTCACGCCGAACATCACCGACATCCGCGTCGCCGCCCGTGCGGCCCACCGTGGCGGCGCCGATGCGGTGTCGCTGATCAACACCATCAACTCGATCACCAGCGTCAACCTCGAACGCATGGTCGCCAACCCCATGGTCGGCAGCCAGAGCACCCACGGCGGTTACTGTGGCTCGGCCGTCAAGCCGATTGCCTTGAACATGGTCGCCGAAATCGCCCGTGACCCACAGACCCAAGGCCTGCCGATCAGCGGCATCGGCGGCATCGGCAACTGGCGCGACGCCGCGGAATTCATTGCGCTGGGCAGCGGCGCGGTGCAGGTGTGCACGGCGGCGATGCTGCATGGCTTCCGGATTGTCGAAGACATGAAGGACGGTTTGTCACGCTGGATGGACAGTCAGGGCTACGCCAGCATCGCGGAATTTTCGGGGCGCGCGGTGGGCAACACCACGGACTGGAAGTACCTGGACATCAACTACCAGGTGATCGCGAAAATCGATCAGGAAGCGTGCATCGGCTGTGGTCGTTGCCACATTGCCTGTGAGGACACCTCACACCAGGCCGTGGCCAGCCTCAAGCAAGCGGATGGGACGCACAAGTACCAGGTGATCGATGAGGAGTGCGTGGGCTGCAATCTGTGCCAGATCACCTGTCCGGTGCAGGACTGTATCGAGATGGTGCCGGTGGAGACTGGCAAGCCGTTCCTGGACTGGAATCATGATCCGAGGAATCCGTATCACGTCAGTATCTGACTTCAGGGGTGTCTGAACTGATGCCATCGCTGGCAAGCCAGCTCCTACAGGGATAGCGATAAACCTGTAGGAGCTGGCTTGCCAGCGATGGGTCCCGAACAACCACCAAAAATCTCAGGGCTCCAACCCGATCCCCCGCAAAATCACACTGGTCACCGTCTGCACCGCTTTTTCAAATTGCATGTCCGACAGCGGCTGGTGGTCGTTGAGAATATTCACCTGGTGATCGAAGTCGGCATAGTGCTGGGTCGAGGCCCAGATCATGTACAGCAGGCTCGACGGCTCCACCGGCAGGATGCGTTTGTCGTCCACCCACTGGCGGATTTTCGCTTCCTTCATCTTGGCCCAGTCGTACAGGCTCGCATCCAGCGCTGCGCCGAGGGTCGGTGCGCCGTGGATGATTTCGTTGGCCCAGACTTTCGAACCATGAGGCCGGCTGCGGGAATGGTTCATCTTGGCGCGGATGTAGCTGCTGAGCACCACGCGCGGGTCGTCGAACATCTCGAAGCACAGCGCGTCCTGCTTCCAGACTTCCAGCAAATCGAACAGCACCGCGCTGTACAGTTCGGTCTTGGTGCTGAAGTAGTAATGCAGGTTGGAACGCGGCAGTTGCACTTCAGCGGCGATGTCGGCCATGGCCGTGCTGCCGAAGCCCTTTTCAGCGAAGACCTTTTCCGCCCCCAGCAGGATTTTTTCGACGTTACTGCGACGAATCTCGATCTTGTGATTGCCCATGCGGGTCCCCGACAACAGCGTTGAGCAAGACTAGCATCCGCTCTGGACTGCGGCGACAGGGTAAAACGAATCTTCGTACAGCCGCTGTCGGAAAGCTAAACTCAGCGCACTTGGAAACTGCCTGAGGTACTCACGATGCTGCTCAAGAAAACCCTGACCATCACGGTCCTGCTCGGCTCGCTGCTCGCCGCTTCTTCGGTGTTGGCCCACGCCCACCTGAAAAGCCAGACACCGGCCGCCGACAGCACCGTGACCGCACCCACGCAATTGCGCCTGGAGTTCTCCGAGGGTGTCGAGGCCAGTTTCACCAAAGTCACCCTGACCCGGGATGGCGCACCGGTGGCGGTGAAAGCGTTGACCACCGAAGGCAGCGACAAGAAAACCCTGGTCGTCACCCCCGCCGCGCCGCTGACCGCCGGCGCCTACAAGGTCGAATGGCATGCGGTATCGGTCGACACCCACAAAAGCGAAGGAGCCTACGCCTTCAAGGTTGGCCAGTAACTCATGGCGAGTGCGCTGGTGCTGTGCCGCTTCCTGCATTTCATCGTGGTGCTGATGCTGTTCGGGGCCTGGCTGTTCAGGCCCTTGCTATCGAGTGACGAAAGCGCACTGGATCAGCGCCTGGCACGCACCTGCCGCTGGCTGGCCGTGGTGGCGCTGGCCAGCGGGGTCTGCTGGTTGTTGCTGATTACCGCGAGCATGGCCGGGGCCTGGGACGCGGCCTTCGATCCGTCGACCCTGTACCGGGTGCTGGGCAATACCTTTTTCGGCCAGGTCTGGCGCTGGCATTTGCTGATTAACCTCGCGCTGGTGGCGTTGCTGCTGACACCCTTGCGCACAAGCCTTGCACTGCGCCTGAGCCTCAGCGGCCTGCTGCTGGCCACCCTGGCCCCGGTCGGCCACGGCGCCATGCTCGATGGCAGCGCAGGCCAGTTGCTGATCCTCAATCAACTGATCCACTTGTTCTGCGTGGGTGCCTGGCTCGGCGGCCTGTTGTTACTGGTGATGATTCTGCGACAGCCTGCGGGGCATTCGATCCGCGTGATGTTGCAGCGTTTCAGCGGCGTCGGTTACGGCCTGGTCGCCGGGTTGCTGATCACCGGGCTGATCAATGTAAGGGTGCTCACCGGGGCGTTCTGGCCGACGCCGTTGTTCAGCGGGTTTGCCTTGATCCTGTTGATCAAGGCTACGTTGGTGGCGACGATGCTCGGCCTGGCTTTGTTCAATCGCTTGCGGATCAATGATTGCGAGCAGCGCCTGCAAGCATTGCGCACCAGCGTGATGTTGGAGTGGATGCTGGGGCTTGGTGCAGTGGCGGCGGTTTCGCTGCTGGGTACCCTGCCCCCCATGATTTCCAGCTGACACTCCATTCCCTTGTGGGAGCGGGCTTGCTCGCGAAGGCGCCAGCACAGGCAATATCTATGTTGGATGTTACGACGCCTTCGCGAGCAAGCCCGCTCCCACAGTACCAAGTCATCGTACAACTTCCGATTGACAACCCACAAAAATCCCGCAAATATCGCCCCCAATGTTGTACGACGACGTATGACAACAATAAAAACAAGAAACAAGGGAGCGTCACAGTGAGCAAGCTCGTCCGCAATTCGTCCGTCCGTTCATCGCGTTTAAACCTTTCTCGTCGTCATACCCTGAGCCTGATCGGCTGCAGCGGGCTGGCCCTCGCCTTGCCCATCACCGGCCAGGCCGCAGGTTTCACCGACGACGCCAAGGCCACGCTGAACCTGCGCAACGCCTACTTCAACCGCAATTACATCAACCCGGCCTACCCCCAGGGCAAGGCTGAAGAGTGGACGCAAAACTTCATCCTCGATGCCAGGTCCGGGTTCACCCAGGGCACCGTTGGCTTCGGTGTAGACGTACTGGGCCTGTACTCGCAGAAGCTCGATGGCGGCAAGGGCACTGGCGGCACGCAACTGTTGCCGATCCACGACGACGGCCGCCCGGCCGACAATTTCGGCCGCCTGGGCGTGGCGCTCAAAGGCAAGATTTCAAAAACCGAATTGAAGGTCGGCGAATGGATGCCGGTACTGCCGATCCTGCGCTCCGACGATGGCCGCTCACTGCCGCAGACCTTCCAGGGCGCCCAGGTGACGTCCGCCGAAATCAGCGGCTTGACGCTGTATGGCGGTCAATTCCAGAAAAACAGCCCGCGCAACGACGCGAGCATGGAAGACATGTTCATGAACGGAAAAACGGCGTTCACCTCCGACCGTTTCAACTTCGGCGGCGGTGAATACGCGTTCAATGAAAAGCGCACCCAGGTCGGCGTCTGGTACTCGGAACTCAGCGACATTTACCAGCAGCAATACTTCAACCTGACCCACAGCCAGCCCGTCGGCGACTGGACCCTGGGCGCCAACCTGGGCTACTTCATCGGCAAGGAAGACGGCAGCGCCAAGGCCGGTGACCTCGACAACAAGACCGCGTTTGCCCTGCTCTCGGCCAAATATGGCGGCAGCACCTTCTATGTCGGCCTGCAAAAACTCACCGGCGACGATGTGTGGATGCGGGTCAACGGCACCAGCGGCGGCACCCTGGCCAACGACAGCTACAACTCCAGCTATGACAACGCCCGGGAGAAATCCTGGCAGGTGCGCCACGACTACAACTTCGTCGCCCTCGGCATTCCCGGCCTGACCCTGATGAACCGCTACATCAGTGGTGACAACGTGCACACCGGCGCCATCACCGACGGCAAGGAATGGGGTCGCGAATCCGAACTGGCCTACACGGTGCAGAGCGGTGCGCTGAAAAACCTCAACGTGAAATGGCGTAACGCGAGCATCCGCAAGAGTTTCAGCACCAACGAATTCGATGAAAACCGCATTTTCATCAGCTACCCGATTTCGTTGTTGTAAATCGTAGGCATCAACACCAGCCCCTGTAGGAGCGAGCTTGCTCGCGATGAACCCGACGCCACGGGGTATCAGGTTTCCAGCGTTATCGTTGACGACCATCGCGAGCAAGCTCGCTCCTACAGGACGGACAGGACGACCCTCCGTCAATTTCCACTCATGCCGCGTTGACAAGCAGCGGAAAGCCTAACGATACTTCAACCAAGTCATACGACAACCTACAACAAATCAAAAACAACAACCGCGCCCCAGGATTCCCATGACGACCACAGCAACCACCCGCCCCCCTTTCAACCGCCTGCTGCTGACCGGCGCCGCCGGTGGCCTCGGCAAAGTCCTGCGCGAAAGCCTGCGCCCTTACGCCAATGTCATTCGCCTGTCGGACATCGCCGACATCGCGCCCGCCATCGATGATCGCGAAGAAGTGATGCCGTGCGACCTCGCCGACAAGCAAGCGGTGCATCAACTGGTCGAAGGCGTGGACGCGATCCTGCACTTCGGCGGCGTGTCGACCGAGCACTCGTTCGAAGAGATCCTCGGCGCCAACATCTGCGGCGTGTTCCACATCTATGAAGCCGCGCGCCGCCACGGGGTGAAGCGGGTGATCTTCGCCAGTTCCAACCATGTGATCGGCTTCTACCGGCAGGACGAAGTCATCGACGCCCACTCCCCTCGCCGCCCGGACAGCTACTACGGCCTGTCCAAGTCCTACGGCGAAGACATGGCCACGTTCTACTTCGACCGCTATGGCATCGAGACCGTCAGCGTGCGCATCGGCTCCTCGTTCCCCGAGCCGCACAATCGGCGGATGATGAGCACCTGGCTGAGTTTCGGCGACCTGACGCAACTGCTCGAACGCGCCTTGTACACCCCGAACGTCGGCCACACCGTGGTCTACGGCGTGTCCGACAACAAGGACGTCTGGTGGGACAACCGCTACGCTACGGCCCTGGGTTTTGTCGCGCAGGACAGCTCCGAACAGTTCCGCGAAAAAATCGAAGCCCAGCCGATGCCTGCCGCCGATGACCCGGCGCGGCTGTATCAGGGCGGCGCCTTCTGCGTAGCCGGCCCGTTCGGTGACTGAACCTTTGCGCCCCGCTTGATCCCCACAACAAAAACCAAGGGAATGAGTTGCCATGCAAGCTGAATTGATTGTCGACGCCCGCAACGCAGTCGGTGAAAGCCCGGTCTGGGTGCCTGAAGAAAGCGCTCTGTACTGGGTCGATATTCCCGCCGGCGGTTTACAGCGCTGGCGTACCGACACCGGGCAGGTGGATACCTGGAAAACCCCGCAGATGCTCGCTTGCATCGCGCGTCATGCCGACAGCGGCTGGGTCGCCGGCATGGAAAGCGGGTTCTTCCGCCTGCATCCGCACAACGACGGCAGCCTCGACAGTGAACCCTTGGCCCACGTCGAGCATGCCCGCGCCGACATGCGCCTGAACGACGGCCGCTGCGATCGTCAGGGACGCTTCTGGGCCGGCAGCATGGTGCTGAACATGGGCGCCAACGCCGCCAACGGTACGTTGTACCGCTACAGCGCCGGGCAACGCGGGCCGCTCGATTCCCGACTGAACGGGTTCATCGTGCCCAACGGCCTGGGCTTCAGCCCGGACGGGCGCACGATGTACCTGTCCGACTCCCACCCGCAGATCCAGCAGATCTGGGCCTTCGACTACGACACCGAAACCGGCACCCCTTCCAACCGCCGCGTGTTCGTTGACATGAACCGGCACGAAGGTCGACCCGACGGTGCGGCGGTCGACGCCGATGGCTGCTACTGGATTTGCGCCAACGACGCCGGCTTGATTCACCGTTTTACCCCCGACGGCCGACTTGACCGCTCCCTCGCGGTACCGGTGAAAAAACCCACCATGTGCGCCTTTGGTGGCTCTCGACTGGACACGCTGTTCGTGACCTCGATCCGCCCCGGCGACGACCATGACCCGCAATCACTGGCCGGGGGCGTGTTCGCGCTCGATCCTGGCGTGAAGGGCTTGGCGGAACCGCGATTTCAGGATCAGTGACGACGATGACGCCCGCACTTCTCGAACTCGAAGACGAATACACTCACCTGAACCTCGCCCCCGAACTCGGCGCCAGTATCGTCAACTGGACCGTGCGCAGCAGCGGCCAGCCCTTGCTGCGCCACGCCGATGAGCACGCCCTGAACACCGGCCTGCCCGGCAAGCTCGGCTGCTTTCCCTTGATCCCCTGGTCCAACCGCATCGCCGAAGGCGGCTTCGATTGCCCCGATGGCTGGCTGGCATTGGCGCCCAACAGCCTCACCGATCCCCTGCCGATTCACGGCAGCGCCTGGCAGCAGGCGTGGGATGTGGTTTCCCGGTCGGAAAATGAAGTGGTCCTGCAACTCGACAGCACACCCCCCTTCGCTTATCGCGCCCGGCAACGTTTCCATTTGAACGCGGGCAAGTTGAGCATCGAATTGAGCGTTACGCATCTGGCCGAACACGCGGCCTGGCATGGACTGGGACTGCATCCGTATCTGCCGCGCACCGCCAACACCCGACTGCAGGCCGCAGCTCGCGAGGTATGGTTGTGCAATGAGAAAAAGCTACCGACGCAACTCAGCGCATTGCCGGTCGAGTGGGATTTTCAGCAGCTCAAGCCATTGCCCGAATCGCTCGTGGACAACGGCTTCTGCGAATGGAACGGCCATTGCCTGATCCGCCAGCCCGACCTCGGATACGAACTGGACTGCCAGGCCACCGGCAGCGATTACTACCTGCTCTACTGCCCCGTGGGCCTGGAATTTTTCTGCATCGAACCGGTGAGCCACCCGGTCAACGCGCACCACCTGCCCGGTCGGCCGGGGTTGCGTTTGCTGGAGCAAGGTCAAGCCACCGAACTGGGCTTGACCCTGCAGTATCGGCCGTTTCAGGCTGATGCCCCCAACAGTTGACTCAACACCGCTCGCAACTTGCCGGGCTTCACCGGTTTGTTCAGCAAGGGCGCGTTGAGCCGCTGCAACGCACGCCGACAATGGTCGGTGCGGTCGGCAGTAATGATCACCGCGGGAATGTCCTGGTGGAAATGTTCGCGCAAATGTCGCACCACATCACAGCCGACCACCCCGTGATCGAGGTGGTAGTCCGCGAGAATCAGTTCCGGCGCCTGCCCGCCTAACGCCGCCAGTGCAGCCGCTTCATCGGTGGCGACCAGAACGTCGCAGCCCCACTGCCCGAGCAACGCGCCCATGCTTTGGAGAATGCTCACTTCGTTGTCGATCACCAGTAAACGGCGTCCCGGCAACGGGTTGCCGGTGCCCGGCTGTGGCACCGCCTGGCTCACGGGCAATGGAACCTCGTCGGATAACGGCACCTCGATGCTGAACATCGAACCCCGCCCCGGCAACGAGTGAACGCCAATCCTGTAGCCAAGGATCTTGGCGATGCGCTCGACAATCGCCAACCCCAGGCCCACGCCCTTGCGGTCGGCGGCGCGGCCGACGTCCAGTTGGTTGAACTCGAGGAAGATCGAATCGAGCCGGTCGGCGGCGATGCCACGCCCGGTGTCCCAGACCTCCAGGCGCAACATCTCGCCCCGACGCCTTGCCGCCAGCAGGATGCTGCCGTCATCGGTGTAGCGGCAGGCATTGCTGAGGAAGTTGCGCAGGATCCGCGTCATCAGGCGCAAGTCGGTGCTGATGGCGTAATCGGCCATGTGCACCCGCAGGTTCAAACCGGCTGCCTGGGCGACGGACTGGAACTCCGACACCAGAGGCCCCAGCAGTTCGTCGAGGCGGTACAACGCGATGTCCGGCTTGACCGCGGCCTGATCGAGCCGGGAAATGTCCAGCAGATCCGTCAGCAGGTCTTCGGCCCCTTCCAGGGCCTGGTGAGTGCGTTCCACCAGCACCTGTTCGGCTTCCGGCAACTTGCGTTCGCGCAAGGTCGAAATCAGTAACCGCGCGGCGTTCAGCGGTTGCAGCAGGTCGTGGCTGGCGGCGGCGAGGTATTTGTCCTTGCTGTGGTTGGCGGCCTCGGCGGCATCGCGGGCATCGCGCAAGGCCTTGGCAATCTGTTTACGCTGGGTGATCTGCTGCTGAAGGTTACGGTTGGCTTCGAGCAATTCATCGGTGCGCGCGACGACGCGCTGCTCCAGTTCGTCATTGAGTTGCTGCAAACGTCGCTGGGCCAGCTTGCGCTCGGTGATATCGGAGACGAACCCTTCCACCAGGCCTTCCTGGCCGGGCTTGAGCAGCAGGTTCATCAACACATCCAGGTGACTGCCGTCCTTGCGCCGCAAGCGGGTTTCATAGCCGTGCAGGCTGCGCTGGTGCCTGAGGATTTCGCCGATGGCTTCCAGTTCCTGCGCGCCGTCGACGAACAGGGTGCTGGCCAGGTCGGTCAGGGAGAACAGCACCTCCTGCGGGTCCTGGTAGCCGAGCATGTGTGCCAGCGCCGGGTTGGCGGCGCGCATGCCATCGTGCAGGCTGGCCTGGAAGATCCCGTGCACCGCGTTTTCGAACAACCACTTGTAGCGGTTGCGCTCGGCTTCCAGATCATCCAGGCGCGCGGCCAGTTCCGGGTAATGACTCTTGCGCGCCGAATGGCTGCCCAGCCCCAGCAGCCCGGTCAGGGCCCGTTGTTGCTCGTCAGAGGGCTTCGCCATAGACGACCTCGACATCACGCTGGCTGGATTCGCGCGGGTTGGTCAGGATGCACGGATCGTGCATCGC
This sequence comes from Pseudomonas sp. AP3_22 TE3818, assembly GCF_053628995.1. Classification (NCBI taxonomy): domain Bacteria; kingdom Pseudomonadati; phylum Pseudomonadota; class Gammaproteobacteria; order Pseudomonadales; family Pseudomonadaceae; genus Pseudomonas; species Pseudomonas sp. AP3_22 TE3818. Next base: position 3,887,204 of record NZ_JBRJHL010000001.1, read on the forward strand.
ATGCTGCGACAGGAACGGAATGTCCGAGGTCCTGACGCCATGCAAACCGAGGGTTTCGTGAAAGCCGATGGCGTGCTTGAGGGCGATCAGGTGTTCGACCAGGCGCCCGCAGATCTGCCGGTGATTCAGGCCCCGGCAGTCGATGCCGAACGTCTCGGCGATTACCTTGAAGCGCTCTGGTGCCGAGTTGTAATTGAAGGCCACCACATGCTCGACAAGCACCGCGTTGCACAGGCCGTGGGGCAGGTCGAGAAAGCCGCCGAGGCTGTGGGACATGGCATGCACGGCGCCCAGGATGGCGTTGGAGAACGCCAGCCCGGCCTGCATGCTGCCGAGCATGATCTTCTCGCGCAGGGCAATGTCGCTCGGGTTGGCGATCATCTGCACCAGGTTGCCATTGATCAGGCGCATCGCCTCCAGCGCGTGGGGGTCGGTCAGCGGCCCGTGGCCGGTGGACACGAAGGCTTCGATGGCATGTACCAAGGCGTCGATGCCGGTACAGGCCGACAGGAACGGATCCATGCTCAGGGTGGTTTCCGGGTCGATCAGCGAAACGTCCGGCACCACGGCCTTGCTGACGATGGAGAACTTCATGCGCTCCTGCTGGTTGGAAATGATCACGAATTGCGAGACATCGGCCGAGGTGCCGGCGGTGGTCGGAATCAGGATCAGCGGCGGGCTGGGCACGCGGATGGTGTCCACGCCCTCGAAATCGAGAATGCTGCGGCCATGGGCGACGACAATGCCGATGCCTTTGCCGCAGTCCATCGGGCTGCCGCCACCCACGGCGACGATCACGTCGCAGTGGTTTTCCCGGTACATCTCGGCACCGAGCATCACCTCTTCAACCCGAGGGTTCGGCGAGACATCGCTGTACAGGCAGTATTCGATGCCCAGCGCCTGCAGGCTGGCCTCGACATCGGCGACCCAACCGGCGGCGATCACGCCGGGGTCACTGACCACCAGGACCTTGCGTGCACCAAAGGTCTTGGCGTAATTGCCGACACTGTGCCGGCTACCGGCACCGAAGATGATTTCAGGGGAAACGAACTTGCGCAGCTGGTTGAGACTCTGGCTCATTGGAAAGCCTGTTTTTATTGTTCTGGAAGGTAGAAACCACACTAAACCATCCTGCCGTGAATGCAATCAGACCAATGGCTGGATTCACCACAGCCCCCCTGTAGGAGCGAGCTTGCTCGCGATGGTGTGTCAGTCGACACTCATTTTTCTGACACTCCATCGCGAGCAAGCTCGCTCCTACAGGCGGTTGTGTCGTTCGGGTTAGCCGCGATAGATCAGCTGCGAAGCCTTCGCGTTGCGCAATGTCAGATGCTCCATCCCCAGCCCCGGCGCCTCGGCGTCCTCACGGGCCTTGAGGATCACACCGTGGTGCGGCGACTTGCTGCACACCGGGTCGGCATTGGCGGCATCGCCGGTCAGCATGAAGGCCTGGCAGCGGCACCCTCCCAGGTCCTTGTGCTTTTCGTCGCAGGAGCGGCACGGCTCCTTCATCCAGTCGTCGCCGCGAAAACGATTGAAGCCGAACGAGTCGTTCCAGATGTGCGAGAGGCTGTGCTCGCGCACGTTGGGAAACGCTACCGGCAACTGCCGGGCGCTGTGGCAAGGCAAGGCCGTGCCGTCGGGGGTGATGTCGAGAAACAGGTTGGCCCAGCCGTTCATGCAGGTCTTGGGACGTTCCTCGTAGTAGTCCGGGGTGACGAAGATCAGCTTGCACGGGTGGCCCTGGGCTTCAAGGCGTTCGCGGTATTGGTTAGTGATGCGCTCGGCACGCTGCAATTGCTCACGGGTGGGCAGCAGGCCGACGCGGTTGAGTTCAGCCCAGCCATAGAACTGGCAGGTGGCCAATTCGACAAAGTCCGCTTCCAGCTCCAGGCACAGCTCGATGATCTGCGCGATCCGGTCGATGTTGTGCCGATGGGTGACGAAGTTCAGCACCATCGGATAGCCCTGGGCTTTCACCGCACGGGCCATGGCGAGTTTCTGGGCAAAGGCCTTGCGCGAACCGGCGAGCATGTTGTTCACCGCTTCATCGGCGGCCTGGAAGCTGATCTGGATATGGTCCAGCCCGGCCACCTTGAAGTCGCGCACCTTCTGCTCGGTCAGGCCGATGCCGGAGGTGATCAGATTGGTGTAGTAGCCCATGTCCCGGGCGGCCTTGATCAGTTCGGCGAGGTCCTGACGCACCAATGGCTCACCACCGGAAAAGCCCAATTGCGCGGCGCCCATGTCCCGCGCCTCGCGGAATACGCGAATCCATTCTTGTGTGCTCAGTTCCTCGTCGTGCCGGGCAAAGTCCAACGGATTGGAGCAATAGGGACACTGCAACGGACAGCGGTAAGTCAGCTCGGCGAGCAGCCACAACGGGGGGCCGGGAAGCGTCTCACTCGATCCAGAATTGCGCATGGGCCACCTCCAGAAACGCCAGCACGTCTTCGTCGATCCCGGGTACGCCGGGGAAATTCGCGCTCAATCGCTCAATGATCGCCGCCACACTGCGCTGGCCGTCCACTAGGTCGAGAATCTGCCCGGCACTGGCGTTGAGCTTGATCATGCCTTCGGGGTACAGCAGCACGTGGCAGTCCTGACGAGGCTCCCATTGCAGACGAAAACCGCGACGCAAGGCCGGTGACTGCTGGCGATCGATCAGGCTCACAGGGCGATCCCCCGGTGCCAGACATTGTCGCCTGTAACCGTGTGATACGGCGGGCGCGCAAGTTCGTAGGCCATGCTCATGGCATCGAGCATGCTCCACAGCACGTCGAGCTTGAATTGCAGGATCTCCAGCATGCGTTGTTGCCCCTCGGCCGTCACGTAGTGCGCCAGGGTGATGCGCAACCCATGCTCGACATCGCGCCGCGCCTGGCTCAGGCGCGTGCGGAAGTAGTCGTAGCCGGCGACGTCGATCCACGGGTAATGGGTCGGCCAGGCGTCGAGTCGAGACTGATGGATCTGTGGGGCAAAGAGTTCGGTCAGCGAACTGCTGGCCGCTTCCTGCCAGCAGGCGCGACGGGCGAAATTGACGTAGGCGTCCACCGCGAAACGCACACCGGGCAGCACCAGCTCCTGGGAGAGGATCTGCTCGCGATCCAGGCCCACGGCTTCGCCCAGGCGCAGCCAGGCTTCGATACCGCCCTCGCTGCCGGGGACGCCGTCGTGGTCGAGAATCCGTTGCAGCCACTCGCGGCGCACGTCGCGGTCCGGGCAGTTGGCGAGAATCGCGGCGTCCTTCAGGGGAATGTTGATCTGATAGTAGAAGCGATTGGCGACCCAGCCCTGGATCTGCTCGCGGCTGGCGCGGCCGGCGTACATGGCCTGATGGAAAGGATGGTGGATGTGGTAGTAGGCGCCCTTGGCGCGCAGGGCGGCTTCGAATTCGCTGGGGGACAGGGGGGTGTCGGTCATTGCGGGTCTCCGGGGAATCTTCGGTGTCTGTTCCGGCCTCTTCGCGGGCAAGCCCGCTCCCACAGGGTTCGGCAGTGTCCACAAAACCTGTGGGAGCGGGCTTGCCCGCGAAGGCGTCCTTCGCTACAGCTCAATACTCATGCCGTCATAAGCCACTTCGATCCCCCGCCGCTCCAGCAGCGCCCGCTCGGCCGAGTCTTCATCGAGAATGGGATTGGTGTTGTTGATGTGGATCAGCACCTTGCGCTGGCGGTTGAAACCCTCCAGTACGTCCAGCATCCCGCCGGGGCCGCTTTGTGGGAGGTGCCCCATTTCGCTGCCCAGGCTCTGGCCGACTTCGCAGAGACGCATCTCGTCGTCGCGCCACAGGGTGCCGTCCAGCAACAGGCAATCGGCACGCTGCATCCAGCCCAGCACTTCATCGTCGATTCGGCCAAGGCCCGGCGCATAGAACAGCGACGCGCCGTTGCGCAGGTCTTCAACGAACAGGCCAATGGTGTCGCCCGGTTGCGGGTTGCCGCGATTGGGTGAATACGGCGGCGCGTTGCTCACCAGGGGGATCGCACGAAATTGCAAATGCCCGCAGGCCGGGATGCCGAACGGCTGGCGATCGAGGCTGACCGGTTGCCAGTGCAATCCGCCGTTCCAGTGTCCGAGCATGTTGAACAACGGGAAACCGCTGCTCAGGTCCTGATGCACACGCTCGGTGCACCAAACGTCATGGGGGCAGCCTTCGCGCAAGCTGAGCAAACCGGTGCAATGGTCGATCTGGCTGTCCAGCAGCACGATGCCGGCGATAGCGCTGTCACGCAGGCGCCGCGCCGGTTGCAGTGGTGCAAAACTTTCGAGTTGCGCGCGAATGTCCGGTGACGCGTTGCACAGTACCCACTCCACACCGTCGTCACTCAAGGCAATCGACGACTGCGTACGGCGCTGGGCCCGCAGGCTGCCATTGCGCACACCGGCGCACTGGCGACAGTTGCAGTTCCATTGCGGAAAACCACCGCCAGCGGCGGAACCGAGTACGCGGATGTGCATGGCGGATGCTCCAGAAGGCAGGCCCGGCCAACCCATCGGCTGGCCGGGTGATCAATCAACGGTTGGCGAAATACATCGTCACTTCGAAGCCAATGCGCAGATCGGTAAACGCGGGTTTAGTCCACATGGGTCATTCCTCTTCTTGTGCCGGGTGATTCCGGTAGTGCCATTAATGCACGGGGCATCGGGCGCCCGAATGCTACTTTCGAAGGAGTTGGCGGGGTGATTTGGTAGGGGGTGTGCGGTCGACATGAACGCACAAACGCTGTAGGAGCGAGCTTGCTCGCGAAGGACGTGAAGACACCGCGTGCATACAGACAGAACGCGTCATCGTTGACGTCCATCGCGAGCAAGCTCGCTCCTACAGGGTGGTTGTCGTTAGTGCGAAGTCAGAAGAACCCCAGCGGATTGATGTCGTAGCTCACCAGCAGGTTTTTGGTCTGCTGATAGTGATCGAGCATCATCTTGTGGTTTTCCCGGCCGACGCCGGACTTCTTGTACCCGCCGAACGCGGCGTGCGCCGGGTACAGGTGGTAGCAGTTGGTCCACACCCGTCCGGCCTTGATCGCCCGGCCCATGCGATAGGCGCGATTGATGTCGCGGGTCCACAGGCCGGCGCCGAGGCCGAACTCGCTGTCGTTGGCAATCGCCAGGGCTTCGGCTTCGTCCTTGAAGGTGGTGACACCCACCACCGGGCCGAAGATTTCTTCCTGGAACACGCGCATCTTGTTGTGGCCCTTGAGCAGGGTCGGCTGGATGTAGTAACCGCTGGACAGGTCGCCCTCCAGGCGTTCAGCCGCGCCGCCGGTGAGCAGCTCGGCGCCCTCCTCCTGGGCAATGGTCAGGTACGAGAGGATCTTGTCGTACTGCTGCTCGGACGCCTGGGCGCCGACCATGGTCTCGGTGTCCAGCGGGTTGCCGCGCTTGATTTTGACGATCTTCTTCATCACCTCGGCCATGAACGGCTCGTAGATCGACTCCTGCACCAGCGCCCGGGACGGGCAGGTGCAGACTTCGCCCTGGTTGAAGAACGCCAGCACCAGGCCTTCGGCGGCTTTTTCGATGAACGCCGGTTCCGCGTTCATGATGTCTTCGAAGAAGATGTTCGGCGACTTGCCACCCAGTTCGACGGTGCTCGGAATGATGTTCTCGGCGGCGCAATGCATGATGTGCGCACCCACCGGGGTCGAACCGGTGAAGGCGATCTTGGCGATGCGCTTGCTGCTGGCCAGGGCCTCGCCGGCTTCGCGACCGAAGCCCTGGACGATGTTCAGCACGCCCGCTGGCAGAAGGTCAGCGATCAGCTCGGCGAAGACCATGATCGACAGCGGCGTTTGCTCGGCAGGCTTGAGCACGATGCAGTTGCCGGCGGCGAGCGCCGGTGCGAGTTTCCAGGCGGCCATCAGCAGCGGGAAGTTCCACGGAATGATCTGCCCGACCACGCCCAGGGGCTCATGGAAGTGATAGGCCGTGGTCAGCTCGTTGATCTCGGCAGCCCCGCCTTCCTGGGCACGGATGCAGCCGGCGAAGTAACGGAAGTGGTCGGCCGCCAGCGGTACGTCGGCGTTCAGGGTTTCGCGCACGGCCTTGCCGTTGTCCCAGGTTTCGGTGACGGCCAGGACCTCAAGGTTCTGCTCGATGCGGTCGGCGATTTTCAGCAGCACCAGGGAGCGGTCCTGGGCCGAGGTCTTGCCCCAGGCGTCGGCAGCGGCATGGGCGGCGTCGAGGGCCTTGTCGATGTCGGCGGCGCTGGAGCGCGGGAACTCGGCGATCACTTCACCGTTGACCGGCGAGGTGTTGGTGAAGTACTCGCCATTGATCGGGGCAATGAACTCGCCACCGATGAAGTTGCCGTAGCGCGGTTTGAAGGTGATGACGGCGCCTGGGGTTCCGGGTTGTGCGTAGATCATGGTGGGCCTCTGTCTGGGTCGATGCCTGTCGTACTGACAGGCGATGAGCCGATACTAGAGAGCCCCGCGTGCCAGACGAATGCGTCGTTGGCAGGAGGGGCTCTCGTTATTTAGTAGGAGCGAGCTTGCTCGCGATGGTCGTCAACGATGACGCTGGGCACCTGACACCCCTCGGTGTTCTCAGGTCCACGCGAGCAAGCTCGCTCCTACAGGGGTTATGCGGTCGACGTGGGATCAGTGCTTGGCTACAAGGTCCTTGGGCAGCTTGAACGTCCAGAGCATGCCGCCTTGGTTGAAGTCCTTCACCCGCTTGGCCACTTCGCCGCCCCACAGCGGTACCGCGCCGCCCCAGCCGGAGAGCACCGAGACGTACTGTTCGCCGTCCATTTCCCAGGTCACGGGCGAGCCGAGCACGCCGGAGCCGGTCTGGAATTCCCAGACCTTTTCGCCGGTCTTGGCGTTGAACGCCTGCAGGAAGCCTTCAGGCGTGCCGGTGAACACCAGGTTGCCCTTGGTGGTCAGCACCCCGCCCCACAACGGCGCGTAGTTCTTGTGACGCCAGACTTCCTTGCCGGTTTTCGGATCGATGGCCCGCAGCACGCCGATGTAGTCTTCGTTGAGCGGTTTGATGGTGAAGCCGGCGCCGAGGAACGCCGCGCCTTTCTTGTAGGCGATGCCTTCGTTCCAGATGTCCATGCCCCATTCGTTGGACGGCACATAGAACAACCCGGTGTCCCGGTTGTAGGCCATCGGCATCCAGTTTTTCGCGCCGAGGAACGCCGGCGCCACGAACACCGAGCTGCCCTTGACTTCCGAACCCGGGGCGCCGGGTCGGCTGGCTTCGTTGTAGATCGGCCGTCCGTCCTTATCCAGGCCGGTGGCCCAGGTGATCTTGTCCACGAACGGGAAGCCACGGATGAATTTGCCGTTGGTCCGATCCAGCACGTAGAAGAAACCGTTACGGTCGGCCGTGGCCGCCGCCTTGATCTCCTTGCCGCCTTCGCTGTAGTTGAACGACACCAGCTCGTTCACGCCGTCGTAGTCCCAACCGTCGTGGGGCGTGCTCTGGAAGTGCCATTTGATGGTGCCGTCATCCGGGTTGAGCGCCAGGCGCGACGAGGAGTAAAGGTTGTCGCCAGGGCGCAGGTGCGAGTTCCACGGCGCCGGGTTGCCGGTACCGAACAGCAGCAGGTTGGTTTCCGGGTCGTAATAACCGCCAAGCCAAGGGGCCGCACCGCCGGTTTTCCAGAGATCGCCCGGCCAGGTCTTGCCCGCCTCGCCGCCGGAGATACCGTTTTCCACGGCTTTGCCGTCCTTATAGACGTAGCCCATATGGCCTTCGACCGTCGGCCGGGTCCACAGCAGCTCACCGTTTTTCGGGTCGTAGGCCTCGATCTTGCCCACCACGCCGAACTCGCCACCGGCCACGCCGGTAATCAGCTTGCCGTTGATCACCAGCGGCGCGGCGCTGATCGAGTAGCCTTCCTTGTGGTCGGCGACTTTCTTGCTCCACACCACCTTGCCGGTGTCCTTGTTCAGCGCCACGAGCTTGGCGTCGAGGGTGCCGAAGATCACCAGGTCGCCATACAGCGCAACGCCACGGTTGATCACGTCGCAGCAAGGGCGGATGTCATCGGGCAGGCGCGCATCGTATTGCCAGAGTTTCTTGCCGGTGCGCGCATCCACGGCGAAGACCCGGGAGTAGGAACCGGTCATGTACATCACGCCGTCCTTGACCATCGGCTGCGCTTGCTGGCCCCGCTGCTTTTCACCGCCGAAGGAAAACGCCCAGGCCGGGCGCAGCTCCTTGACGTTGTCGACGTTGAGAATATCCAGCGGGCTGTAGCGCTGCCCTTGAACGCCGAGGCCGTTGGTCACGACCTGTTCCGGGTTCTTCGGGTCCTGGAGAATGTCCTGGTCGGAAACCCCGGCCAATGCCTGGCCGGACAACAGCATGGCACTGAGCAGCAGGCTCAAGACGAAGGGCTGGCGACGTGCGGGTTGAGTCATGACGGCTTCCTCTGCGGATTTTTGTTATGTCCGGAAATTTTCCCGGTCTGGTGCAGATTCTTGGGCGCCGCCGCCCTGGCAACAATTGCCCGCAATGAGGAGATTGCTAGTTCCTTGGTACAGGGTCGGAGGAGATGAGCAGCGATTTGTACCCGACACAGGTCCCCTGTGGGAGCGGGCTTGCTCGCGAAGAGGCCGGCACATTCAACATCGATGTCGCCTGACACTCCGCCTTCGCGAGCAAGCCCGCTCCCACATTAGATCGGGGTGGGTCAGTTATTTGCGTTGGAATCCACCCGCATCATCCGCTCGCGCTCGTAGCGCGGATACAGATGACTGACGCTGCGGATCAGTTCATAACGGCTCAGGTTGATCCCGGCGAAGCGTTCGGGGATGGGGCTGCGGATCATCTCCGCCATATCACTGCCATTGGCCGCGCCGTCGCGCATGAGCTGATCGAGCCAGCTCAGGTAATCGCGCATCTGCTCGAAGGGTTGCCGGTCACTGGCCACCGGCCCATGGCCCGGCACAACCTGCGTCCAGGGCAAGCCTTGCAGGGTCGCGATGTCCGCCAGCCACACTGACAGCCCCGGACTGTTGGGCGTGGTCAGCGCCCGCTGATAAAACACCAGGTCCCCGGCATACAGCACGCCGGTTTGCTGGTCGAGAATAGCCAGATCCGCGCCCGTATGCCCACCCAGGCTCAGCAAGCGCAAATCGTGATTCCCAAAACTTTTCACGCCGGGTGTCAGCGTCTGCGTCGGCAGCACCACTTCGGTGCCACGCATCCAGTCGCCGACCATCCGGTACATATTCTCGGCCATGGCATCGCCTTGCCGGTGCACCAACTCGGTGGTGCCGGCCAGGGCGCCGATCGGCACGTCGGTGAAGGCTTGATTGCCGAGCACATGGTCCGGGTGGTGATGGGTCAGCAAGACCTCGATCACCGGTTTGTCGGTGGTGGTGGCAATGGCCTTGCGCATCGCTTCGCCGTAACGCCGGGACGGCCCCGTGTCGATCACCACCACACCGCGTTCAGTGACGATGAACGCGGTGTTGACGATGTTGCCGCCGTTGCCCTTGGCGAAATTATCGGTGCTGCCTTCCAGCAGCCAGGTGTCCTGGGCGATCTGCCGGGGCTTGAGTGAGTAGTCGAGATCGGCCAGGGCCGGCAGACTGACGCTTAACACCATCAACAGGATCCAGCGCATGCCACGCTCCTTGGGGTCAGGGGATCGACGCATCGAACTCATTGCCGCTGTTGTCCCGCAGCAGCAGGCGCGTTTGCCCTGCCCCTTCGATGTCGAAGGCCAAGCTGGGGTTTTCGCTGACCGCGGGAAACAGCTCCAGCCGGGCCAGCACCTGCTCGTTGTGGTCGCGCAACTCGGCATGGTTGATGAAGAATTCCGGAATGCCGCTGACCATGCCGTTGTCCATGGGATGGGCCACCTGCAAACGCAAACGGCTGAACCCGTCCCGGGGATAGCGCCCGCCGAGCACTTCGCCGATGTGCTCCTCCCAGCCCGGCTGGGTGCGCACCAGGCTCGGCGCGGTGCAACCGCCACCCGCGGCGTCAATCAGGGTCGAGCCGACATGCCACACGCCGTCGCGGGTCAACACCGCCGCGCGCAAGGGCGTGGCCTGTTCGATGCGAATGCGCAACGACAGCCAGGGCAAAACCGAATCCAGCGGCTGGAAGTCGACGATTTTCGGCAACGGATTCAGTTCTGCCCAGGCGAGGATTCTCACCACATCGCCCTTGAACGCCCGGGCATCAATTTCCAGCGGCACCTGTCGGGCATCTTCGGCAAACGGCGGCGCCAGCAGCTTGACCCGCTCATCGAAAACGAACGGTGTGTTGCCCAGAAACTGCTGCTGATAGAAGGCCCACATCACCGATGGCACCGGGTCTTTGCCGGGATCGATCGCGCCAGCCTGTGCCGCCAGGCTCAACCAGCAGGCCCACAGACAACTCCCTCGCCATTTCATCGCCTGCTCCTTATTGATACATCTCGGGCACGTCGTACTGCAGGCCGTAATGGCCGTAGATGGTCTTCACCGCGCCCTCGCGGATCAGGCCTTCGAGCGCCTCTTCCACGGCATAGGCCAGTTGCCGGTTGCTTTCGTGCACCGCCATGCCGATTTCCCAGAGCTGCTTGCCCATGTTCGGGTAAGCGTTTTCTGCCAGCGCCAGCTGCGGGTCGGCCGCTTCGTGCACTTGCCAGTCGATTTCGCCGCGCATGGCCATCACCGCGTCGACCTCGCCGGCCTTCATCGCGGCAAACGCCTGGGGCACGCCCGGATAGTGATGGGTCTTGCCGGCGAGCATGCCGTTGAACACCGAGGTCAGGTAGAACGACGGCACGCTGTCGACTTCGACGCCAATCGGGTGCTGCTCGAACACCGCGACGCTGGCGACCTTGTCCAGCCTTCGGCGGTCATAGGCCACCTGCCATTGTTCGTTCTGGTACGGACCGAACATCACCACATGGCCGTTGACCAGCTCACCGAGTTCGTTGCGCTTCTGCGCGTAGTCATGGTCGTAGGGCACGCGCATCATCAGGTCGGCCAGTTGCTGGTTGTGCAAGGCACTGGCGCGCCAGATGTAATCGCGCAGGTCGTCGTCGAGCTTTTCCCCGGCCGGCGCCCAGATCAGCGTCAGGCGCACGCCGAGCGCCTTGGCCAGGGCTTCGGCCAGCTCGACATCGACACCCTGGGGCTTGCCGGCGCGCTCAAAGCTGTAGGGGGCGAAGTCCTGGTAGACCGCCACCTTCAGCTCCCCGGCGGCGATCATTTCGTCGTAGTTGCGAACCTGCGCCTGCGCCGCCTGGCAGCACAGCCACAGAGCGCTGATCAACACCGCGAACAGGCGCATGGGTCACTCCTCGACGTGCACAGTGTCCAGGTAAGTGCGCACCGCCCACAGGGCTTCCTGGCTCAGGTAGTCGGCCATCTTCGGCATGTACACGCGACCGTCGCGCACCGCGCCATGGCGCACCCGTTCGGCGAACCATTCATCGCCCGCCTCGCCGACATCGAGCATGCGCAAATCAGGGGCGATGCCCCCGGACTTGGCTTCCAGGCCATGGCAGGCCGCGCAATTCTGGGTGTAGGCCGAGGCACCGATTTCCACTGCCTTGTCGTGTTCCGGGGCGGTGCGATACGGGTTCACCGCGGCCCAGCCATCGGCATCGAGTTGCACACCGGCTTCCTTGATCGGGGTCAGCCCCGGGGTGGCCACGGCTTGTGGGACCACGTTGCCGTGGGCCCAGACGGAACCTGCGCTGATCAAACTGGCCAATAGCCCGGTCACGAGCAAGGCGTTGCATTTTGTTGTCATTGTCATGCCCTCTGGATTGCACGCAAAACCTCTTGGCAGAGGCTATGGCAGCCATCTTAGAAAGCCCTGCGCCCAGACCCCATGCTGCTTTGGTGGTCGCCACCTACTCCCTTGGTCGTAAGGCGATCGTTGGACACCGGACGCGGGCCCTGGAGCCGGTCGACGCCGATCAGGGTCAGGATCAGCAGAAACGGCAGGAGCAGTGCTTTGACGATACGCATGGTCAATCCCCTCCAGATCAATGGCCGTGGCTACCCATGCTAGAACCGCGCCGCGCGTGGCGAGTTACTACCTTGGTACTGGCCCTTCGGTACTTTCTGCATATGTTCACTGCACCAAAGGCTTCCTATGCTGGCGCTAACGGTCATGGAGAGCCTTATGCGCCAGCTTGCCCCTTACGCCCTGATCTACCTGCTGGCGATTGCCTGCGCCGCCGGCCTGGCCACCCAAAGCCAGGCCGCCGATGCCCCCTTGCAGGTGCGGATCGGCTACCTGGGTTATCGCCCCGACCCCGGCCCGTTGCTGTCCAACGTCATTCCCGAACCCACCGATGCCGGGCTGCGCGGCGCCGAACTGGCGATCACCGACAGCAACAGCACCGGGCGTTTTCTCAACCACGGCTACAGCCTGGTCAGCGCCAGCGTCGACAGCCCCGAAGCCTTGCTCGAAGCGGCGAAAGCTCAGCACGAACAAGGCCTGCGCCTGTTTGTGGTGAATGCCCCCGCGACCAGCCTGCGCCAATTGAGTGCGGCACTGCCCGACAGTTTGCTGTTCAACGCCGGCAGTGCCGATGACAGCCTGCGCACCACCGATTGCCTGCCGAACGTGCTGCACACCTTGCCGAGCCGGGCGATGCTCGCCGATGCGCTGGCGCAGTTTCTGGTGTCGCGCAAATGGCAGCGGGCGCTGCTGATTGTCGGCCCGACGCCGGACGATCAAGCCTATGCCGCCGCCCTGCGCCGCGGGGCCAAACGTTTCGGCTTGCAACTGGTGGCGGAAAAAACCTGGAGCTTCGATAACGACCAACGCCGCAGCGCCCAGGCCGACATGCCGCTGTTCACCCAGACCGCCGAGTACGACGTGGTACTGGTGGCCGATGAACGCGGCGATTTCGGTGAATACGTGCCCTACCAGACCTGGTACCCACGCCCGGTCGCCGGCACCCAGGGCCTGACCCCGGTGGGCTGGCACAAGACCGTGGAAACCTACGGCGCCGCGCAGCTGCAAAAACGCTTCGAAGCCCTGACCGGACGCTGGATGAATGACCGCGATTTCGCCGCCTGGATGGCCGTGCGCAGTGTCGCCAGCGCCGTGAGCAAATTGCGCCAGGCCGAGCCGATGGCGATCCGTACGCTTGAAATCAGCGACCAGTTGCCCCTCGACGGTTTCAAGGGTCGCAAGCTCAGTTACCGGCCGTGGAACGGCCAGTTGCGCCAGCCGATCCCCATCGTCCAGCCACGGGCGCTGGTCAGCACCTCACCCCAGGACGGCTTTCTGCACCCGTTCAACGAAATGGACAGCCTGGGCTACGACAAACCCGAAGTCAGCTGCCGCTTTCCCTGATCCGAACATCACAACAACAAGGAATCCGCCATGCGCCGCACCCTGCTCTCGTGCACCTTGCTGCTCGCCGCTGGCCATGCCGTTGCCAGCACTGCCTGGGTCTCCAACGAAAAGGACAACAGCCTGAGCCTGATCGACCTGCAGACCCTGCAAGTCACCGACACCCTGCCCGTCGGCCAGCGCCCCCGCGGCCTGCTGCTGTCCCATGACAACAAGCTGTTGTACATCTGCGCCAGCGACTCGGACCGGGTCCAGGTGATGGACGTGGCCACACGCAAGATCATCAAGGAACTGCCCTCGGGCAAAGACCCCGAGCAATTCGCCCTGCACCCGAACAACCGCTGGCTGTACGTCTCCAACGAAGACGATGCGCTGGTGACGGTGATCGACACCGAGACCTCCAAGGTACTCGGCCAGATCGATGTCGGCGTCGAGCCCGAGGGCATGGCCGTCAGCCCTGACGGCCAGTGGGCGGTCAACACCAGCGAAACCACCAACATGCTGCACTGGATCGACACCAGCACCCAGACCCTGGCCGACAGCACCCTGGTGGATCAGCGTCCGCGCTTCGTCGAGTTCTCCCCCGATGGCGCGAAACTCTGGGCCTCGGCGGAAATCGGCGGCACCGTGACCATTCTCGATGTAGCCAGCCGCACCGTGCTCAAGACCCTGAACTTCCAGATCAAGGGCGTGCACCCGGACAAGGTCCAGCCGGTCGGCATCAAGCTCAGCGCCGATGGCAAATACGGTTTTGTCGCACTGGGCCCGGCCAATCATGTGGCGGTGATCGATGCCAGGACTTACGAGATACTCGATTACCTGTTGGTGGGTCGACGGGTCTGGCAGATGGCGTTCACCCCGGATCAGAAGCAGTTGCTGGCCACCAACGGCGTCAGCGGCGATGTCTCGGTGATCGATGTCGACAGCCTCAAGGTCAGCAAATCGGTGAAGGTCGGGCGCTATCCCTGGGGCGTGGTGGTGACGCCATGAACGCCCTTGAAGTCAGCGACCTGAGCTTTGCCTACGGCGCCCGGGAGGCCTTGCGCAAGGTCAGTTTCAGCCTGGAGCCCGGGCGTTTCACCGCGCTGCTGGGACCCAACGGCGCCGGCAAGTCGACCCTGATTGCCCTGCTGACCCGGCTCTATGATCTGCAGCAAGGCGAGATCCGCGTCGGTGGCAATTCATTGCGCAGCGCGGCACGCCCGGCACTCAGGCAGTTGGGCGTGGTGTTCCAGCAAAGCACCCTGGACCTGGACCTCAGCGTCGAGCAGAACCTGCGTTATCACGCCGCATTGCATGGCCTGTCCCGGCGTCAGACCGACCTTCGGGTCGACGCCGAACTGGCCCGCCAGGCCCTGACCGACCGCCGCCGCGAACGGGTGCGCGAACTCAATGGCGGCCATCGTCGCCGGGTGGAAATTGCCCGCGCCCTGTTGCATGAGCCACGCCTGCTGCTGCTCGATGAAGCCAGTGTCGGCCTCGACCCGGCGAGTCGCCTGGCGCTCAACCGGCACATCCGCAGCCTGTGTCGCGAGGAGCACATCAGCGTGCTCTGGACCACCCACCTGCTCGACGAAGTGCAGCCCAGCGATGGCTTGCTGATTCTGCATCAAGGCCGGCTGGTGGCCAGTGGGCAGGCCGATGCCCTGAGCCTGGAACACGGCGCAGACCTCGGCTCGGCCTTCACCCGCCTGACTACATCGGGAGCTGCCCAATGAACGCTTACTGGCAATGCTTTAGCGGTATCGTGCTGCGCGAATGGCTGCGCTTTGTGCTGCAACGCACCCGATTTCTCAGCGCCCTGGTGCGGCCGCTGCTGTGGTTGCTGGTGTTCGCCGCGGGTTTTCGCGCGGCGCTGGGGATCGCGATCATCGAGCCCTACGACACCTACATCCCCTACGAGGTCTACATCATTCCCGGCCTGGCCTGCATGATCCTGCTGTTCAATGGCATGCAGGGGTCTCTGTCGATGGTCTACGACCGTGAGATGGGCAGCATGCGCGTGCTGCTGACCAGCCCCCTGCCGCGTACCTTCCTGCTGTGCAGCAAGCTGCTGGCCACGTCATTGATTTCGCTGCTGCAGGTGTATGCGTTCCTGGCGATTGCCTGGGTCTACGGCGTGCAGCCACCGGCCATGGGCCTGTTGCTGGCGTTGCCGGCCCTGCTGCTGGTGGCGTTGATGCTCAGCGCACTGGGCCTGTTGCTGTCGAACGCGATCCGCCAGCTGGAGAACTTTGCCGGGGTGATGAATTTCGTGATCTTCCCGCTGTTTTTCCTGTCATCGGCGCTGTATCCGCTGTGGAAGATGCGCGAAGCCAGCGCAGGGTTGTACTGGCTGTGCGCGGTGAATCCGTTCACCCATGCGGTGGAACTGGTGCGTTTTGCCCTGTATGAACGCTTCAATCCGCTGGCGCTGGCGGTGTGCACGGGGCTGACGCTGCTGTTTGCGTTGCTCGCCGTACTGACCTTCAACCCGCAGCATGCGGCCTTGCGTAAATCCAACTGACACCCCCCACTGTAGGAGCCGGCTTGCCGGCGATCCAGACGATGCGGCGTATCAATTGCACCGCGTAGCCTGGTTCGCCAGCAAGCCGGCTCCTACTTTAGTACTGGTTTTCCCTGTCTATCGTCGCATTCCCAACGTCCCCCGACTGGCATGTAATAGGTCCATAACTATAAGGACTGACCCCATGCCGCGTGCCCGACGTTGCCTGTTGCGCCCTACTCTCGCCGCCCTGTCGCTGGGCCTGCTGCTGAGCACCGCGCAGGCCGACACCGCGCTGTTCTCCAGCGACGGCTATCGCATCGGCCTGTACCGCAGCCCGACGCCCGACCAGCTGCAAGGCGCAACCATCGTCGATACCCCCGCCCTGCAAGCCCTGCTCGGCCAAACCCCGCGCCCGGTGCTGATCGATGTCTACCGCCGGCAGTGGCTGCAAGGGCAATTCATCGAAGACCAACCCCATGAAAACCTGCCCGGCAGCCATTGGCTGGCCAATACCGGTGACGGTGAGCTGACGCCGCAATGGCAGGACTATTTCGCCGCCAACCTGAAAAAACTGACCGCCGGCGACCCGACGCAACCGCTGGTCTTCTATTGCCGCGCCGACTGCTGGTTGAGCTGGAATGCGGTCAGGCGCGCAGCCACCATGGGCTATAAGACCCTGTATTGGTATCGCGATGGTCTGGACGCCTGGCAAGCGGCCAGGCTGCCGGTTTCGCCAGCCAGGCCCGAACCCTTTCCCTGAGCTTTACGCGTGCGTGTTGATGCCACACCATAATCAAAATAATGAGGTGAAAGGCCATGTACAAAATCCTGATTGCCGACGATCACCCGCTGTTTCGCGAAGCCATCCACAACGTCATCAGCGACGGTTTTGCCGGCAGCGAAGTGATGGAAACCGCCGACCTGGACAGCGCCCTGGCCCTGACCCAGGAACACGATGACCTGGACCTGATCCTGCTCGACCTGAACATGCCCGGCATGCACGGGCTCAATGGCCTGATCAACCTGCGTAACGAAGCGCCGACCATTCCGGTGGTGATTGTCTCCGCCGAACAGGACAAACAGATCGTGCTGCAGGCCATCACCTACGGCGCGGTGGGTTTCATCACCAAGTCTTCACCCCGTGCCCAGATGACCGATGCCATCCAGCAGATTCTCAATGGCAATGTCTACCTGCCCCCCGACATCATCCGCACCGCCAAAAGCAGCACCCACCGGCGGATGAACGACACCCCGAGCTTCCCGCCCGAACTGCTCCAGGCCCTGACCCGCAAGCAACTGCAGGTACTGGAACGCATGACCAAGGGCGAATCGAACAAGCAGATCGCCTACACCCTGGAAATCGCCGAGACCACGGTCAAGGCCCACGTCTCGGCGATCCTGCGCAAGCTCAACGTGCACAACCGGGTGCAGGCGATCCTGAGTGCCGGGGATATTGATTTCGGGTCTTATTTGCGGCGTTGAGTCAGCAAGACCGTGTCGCTTCCATCGCTGGCAAGCCAGCTCCCACAGGGTTTTGTGAACAGCACACATCCACTGTGGGAGCTGGCTTGCCAGCGATGAGGCCCTCACAAACACCGACAGGCTCATGGCCTTGCGAGCAAATGACTCATCGCCGTCTTCAGCTTCATCGGCCGCACCGGCTTGTGCATCAGGGTATGGCCCAGTTCGCGGATCTGCTGCTTGAGTTCATTGCTGTAGTTGGCCGTGATCATCATCGCCGGGACCGGTGATGCGCGCCGGGCATTGATGCGCGCCACAGCGTCGACACCGTTCTGATCGTTGTCCAGGTGGTAATCGGCGATCAGCAAGTCGACCTCGGCGTGGTAGTTGTCCACTTGCCGCGCCAGGTCCTCCTCCGACAACGCCGTCACCACCCGACACCCCCACCCCTCCAGCAAGGTGCGCATGCCGGCACAGATGGTCGCGTCGTTGTCCAGCACCCATATCCGGGCCCCCCGCAGGCGCTCGAGCATCGGCTCGCTCATCTGCAACGCGGGCGGCGGCTTCGGCGCGGTGGCGCTCAAGGGCACTTCGACCGAGAACATCGAACCCCGACCCGGCCACGAGCGCACATGAATGGGGTGCCCGAGGATGCCGGCAATCTTCTCTACGATGGCCAGGCCCAGGCCCAAACCGCGATCCTGATCGGGTCGCTGCACATCGCCGCGCTTGAACTCCTGGAAAATCTCCTCCAGGCGATGCTCGGCAATGCCCATGCCGCTGTCCCAGACCTCGATCGTCAGGCACTGATGATGCCGCCGGCAACCGAGCACCACGCGACCACTGTAGGTATAGCGAATCGCATTGCTCAACAGGTTGCGCAAGATCCGCGCCAGCAGCTGGATGTCACTGCGCACCAGCGCCGAACAGCCGATGAAGTGCAATTGCAGGCCTTCACTGCGCGCCACCTGGGTGTATTCGGCGGCCAGGTTGTCCAGCAGTTCACAGAGGGCGAACGGCGCAATGTCGGCCTTGATCACCCCCGCATCGAGCTTGGAAATATCCACCAGGGTGCCGAGCAGGTTCTCCACGTCTTCCAGGGAATTGCTCACGTTGCGCACCAGCGTCTCGCTGGACATCGGCTCGCGCCGTTCCAGCAAGGCACTGGTAAACAGGCGCGCGGCATTCAACGGTTGCAGCAGGTCATGGCTGACGGCGGCGAGGAACTTGGTCTTCGACAGGTTGGCCTGCTCGGCTTCCTGCTTGGCCTCGCGCAAGCGTGACTCGACCAGGCGACGCTCATCGATCTCGCGCAGCAGCTGATCGTTGAGGGTGGTCAATTCCGCCGTGCGCTCGCGTACCCGCAGCTCCAGGTTCTGATACGCCTGATGCAGCGCCTCGGCAGTGCGGCGGCGTTCGGTGATGTCGCGGATCAGCACGAAGATTCCCACCACCTCGCCACTGGCCAGACGGTTGGGCACATAAGAGCGCAGCATGTAGCGCTCCTGGTTGTTGACGTTGGTTTCGGCGAACTCGAACGTTACGCTCTCACCGGCCAGTGCCCTGGCCACGTAGGGCTCCAGCCGCTGGTAATGCTGTTCGCTGTGCACTTCGCGCAGGCTCTGGCCGAGCATCACGCCGCGAGGCCAGCAGTACCACTCTTCGTAGACCTTGTTGGTGAACTCGTAGACCAGGTCGGCATTGAGGTAGGCAATCAATGCCGGGACATGATCGGTGATCAGGCGAATCCAGTGTTCGCTTTCACTCAGTGCCTCGGCGTGCTGGTAGCGCTCGGTAATGTCGGTGAAGGTGTTGACGAAACCCCCGGTGGGCAACGGATGGGTGCGGATTTCCAGGACCCGGCCATCGTACAGGCGCTGCTCGCATTCACGCACCGGTCGTCCGTTGCCATCGCGGCTGGCCGGGGTCAGCAGGTTCAGCTCGCTGTCGGCGATCACTTCGGCAAACGGGCGATGGGCCGCCACCGGCGCCAGGCCGCTCAACTCCAGGAAACGCCGGTTCCACAACTCCAGGATGCCCTCGGCGCTGACCATCGCCACCCCTTGGGACAGGTTGTCGACCGCCCGTTGCAACAGATGCGACTTCTGCGCCACCGCCTGCTCACGGCGTACGGTTTCGCTGAGTTTGACGTCGGTAATGTCGGTGAACAGGATCACCCGCCCACCTTCCTGGGTCGGCCGCTCGCTGACTTGCAGCCAGCGCCCGTTCTGCAGGCGGTAAAGCAGGTTTTCGTCGGCATGCCCGCGCGGCTCTTCGGTGAACAGGGCGTTGTTCATCATCAGCCGCTTGACCTCGGTCAGGCGCATGCCAGCGTTGATCCGCACCCGGCTGTTGCTCCAGAACGCCTTGAAGCGACTGTTGAACAGCACAATGCGCTGGTCGGCGTCGAACAGCACGAAGGCGTCGGAAATGCTTTCGATGGCATCGATCAGGTGTTGGTGCGCCGTTTCCGCGCGCAGGCGGGCTTCGCTGAGCAAATGATTACCGGCCTTGAGTTCGGCCATGGCCTGGTTCAGGGCATCGGTGCGTTCGCGCACTTGCTCGGCCAGCACCACCGAATGCTGGAATGCCGCATACGGATCGTTGCCGCGGGTTCCCCCTGACTCGACCCGTTCGATCAGCGCGGCATTGATGCGCTGCAGTTTATGGTTCTCCAGGCGCAGCACGGCCAACTCGGCCTGTAGCTCAGCGATGTCCTGGGGCACGGCCGCGGGCAATGGCAACGCCGGTGAAGGTCTGGTTGATGTGCATGCCATTGAACTGTTCTCCGTAGGTGTTGAAACCCATCACCCGTTGCTCGCGCAAAAAACTGCCGATCTGATCAAGGCTGCCGTCGTCTTCGAGTTCCAGACGCCGCAGGAAACAGTCGCAACCGATGGTCAGCAGCAAATCACCCAGGCGCTCCTGCAACCCCTCGAACAGGCGCTGCAGGTTCGGCAGCATCGGCCCCGGGGTCATGGCGGTGAGGACGATGCCGTTTTCCACGGCGCAGTAGAAACTCAGGCTCAGGTCCGGATGCACCTGCTGGATGGCCCGCACGTAGTACTGCTGGTTGATCCGCACCGCCAACGGGTGCGCGGCGAAGACCCGATGATCGAGCTGCGCCACCGGCACGCCGATGTGCCGGGCGTACTCCTCGGCAGCCGGCTCGGCATTGAGTTCGAAGACCCGGCGCAAGGTGCTGTCGGCCCCGGTGACCACCAGCTTTTCGGCGCGGGGCAGCACGTGGTGGGTGGTGAACACTTCGAAATCCAGCCAGGTATTGACCAGCACCACCACGGCCGCGCCGCTGTGGAACTCGCCATCGAAGTACACATGGGTATGGGTCAGGTAGTTATCGTCGCCGGCCGAGCCGCCGAAATGCGGAATGTCGCCCAAGGCCGCACTCAAGGCTGCCAGGACCATTTCTTCGCGGCTGGACAGGCCATCGAGCAGGGTCAGGGCAAAGCTGTTGCCCTTGATCGGGGCCAGGGTGTTGCTGCGACAGCCACTGACCAGGCGCTCGACCATTTGCTGGGCGTCGATCAGGCTGAAGTGCTCCATCTGGTCGATCAGCTCGATCGAGATGGAAAAGTGCCGGTGGTCGAAACCCACCGCCGTCACGCAATTGCGCCCATAGCCCAGCGGGGTGATTTCCCCGGCGCTGGTGCAACCCGCCAGGCGAATGCCGCCGAAGCTTTGCTGCAAGGCCTGGCCCAGCGCCTGCAAGTCGTATTCGGCGGAACAGAAGAACAGCACGAACCCCAGGTGCGGATGCAACAACTGTCGTGCCAGTTCCTGCGCGACCTGCCGGGCATCGGTGGCCTGGGACATTGCACTGACGACGCCTTCGCTCTGCTGCATCCTTACCTCCCGCAGGTGCGTGTGTATGAGGCACGAGTGTACGAAGTCTGTGGGGTGCGACGAATGCTACTTGGGTAGCGGGTAGCCGCTTCGATGGGATGAGACAGATAAAGCTCATACCTGTGGGAGCGAGCTTGCTCGCGATGGGGCCATCACAGCCAACATCCATGTCGCCTGACACTCAGCCATCGCGAGCAAGCTCGCTCCCACAATTATTTGTATTCCAGCCTGCTACCAGGTCAGCACCGCGCCCACGGCAAAGGTGTCGGTGTCTTCGTTCTGCTCATCGGTGTCATGGCCGTTGATTTCGAACTGGTTGTATTCGGCCACCAGCTTGAGGTTGTCGTTCACGTCATGGAACAACGCGATGCCGCGGGTCTCGTAGTCCGCACCGCTGCCGACCACGCCGTTGCCGTCGTCATTGGTCTTGCCGTAGGACAAGGCCAGGCGGTTCTTGCCCAGTTTGTAGGAGCCCTGCATCAGGTAGCCATCGCTGTCGACGTTGCGCAGGGTCGGCTCGCCGGCATTGTTGGTGAAAAACGGGTTGATGCCCCTGGCCTGGAAACCGGACCCGGTGAGGGACAAGCCGCCCATCTTCGCCTGCACGCCATAACCGACGCCCTTGGAGGTAACGGTCTCGACCGTCGAGTCGGTGTTGTCCGAGGTCTGGTAGCTGCCGTTGACCCAGCTGTAGATCTTGGCCCCCGCCAGGTCGAACTGATAGGTGACTTCACTCTCGGTACGCGGGTTTTCCTGATAGGCCTTGCCCGTCGGGCTGCTGTCGTTGGTGTCCACCGGGTCCATGATGCCGACCGCCACGCGCAGACCGTCCATCACTGGGGTGCGATAGGTGATCTGCGAGGTCGGGAACGGATACGGGTAGCCGGTGCCGATGTTGCCGAACGACACCCCGCCGCCATCCACCAGCCCCAACGTATCGCTGACCTGGCCGTAACCGGCGAGCATTTCGTCGAGCAGGATGTTGGAACGGGCGAACAAGCCGAAGTCCTTGCCGATCAGCACCTCGCCCCACTCCGGGTTGGCCACGGTGCCGAAGAACTGCCGCACATCGATGGCAGTGTCAGTGCCGTTGGTTTGGCTGTCGTTGATGGTGACCCAGAACGAGGCACGGGCGCCGAGCTTGAGATCGTCTACCTGCTTGCCCATGTTGAACCCCAGGTAGTTGGGCAAAAAGCCCATCTTGACCCGTGACTGCCGACGGTCGTACTGATCGCCGGCGCGGTCGACATCGCTGTTTACGTAGAAGGCGTTGATGTAGCCGTCGGTGGAGAACGTGGTCTGGTCCTTGTCGTACAGCATGATATCCGCCTCAGCCACCTGGCTCAGGCCCAGGGCAGACAGGCTGGCGATAAAGGCTGGCAGAAAACGATGCGTGACGTTCTTATTGTTGTGCATGGCGCGCTCCGAAACGGGGGACTGAGTGTCGGAGGCGATTATCGAAACCTGACGGGCGGCGCCATACGCTGCCTTGGGGCTGGTTTTGAGGTGCTTTGGATTGGCTGGCGGCGCGTGACCGCTATGGCGTAAGACCGCTCGTCGGCGAGGCTCGCCACTTAGGGCGTAGGCCTGTGGACCCGACTGGCATCCACAGGAACCGGTACCGGCTAGGCGTTGGCCTTGAGCAACATGTAGGCGGCGACCACCACGCAGACACTGGCAAAGCCGACCTGCAACGCCCGCGCCGGCACCCGGGCGCAGAGCTTGCGGCCGATGATCATGCCGATGATGCTAGCGCCAATGAAGGTGGCACCCACACTGTCGATGCGCACGCCGGCATGAAACGCGCCGATCACGCCGATGGCCGAAATCAGGCTGATCACCATCAGCGAAGTAGCGATGATCCCGCGCATCTGCACATCGGTCAGTTGCTTGAACGCCGGGACGATCAGGAAGCCGCCACCCACCCCGAGCAATCCCGAGACCACACCCGTGACCGCTCCGAGCGCGGCGAGGGTCGCGGTGCATTTGGCGGTCCAGGAAAAACGCCCGGTCTGTTGATCGAGCATGCAGTTTTTCTGGCCCCAGTTGGCATGCCCGTGGTCGCTCGGGCCTTCGTCCTTGCGTTCACGGCGCAACATTCGCCAGGCCACCATGACCATCAGCAGGCTGAACAGGATCATCAGGATTTTTTCCGGCAACTGATGGGCGAAGTAGATGCCCACCGGCGAAAACACCGCACCGAGCGCGGCGATCAGCAACGCCGCGCGATACCGCACCAGGCCATGGCGCAATCCATCGATGGCGCCGACTGCCGCCGCACTGCCCACCGCAAACAACGCCACCGGAGCGGCCTGGGTCATGCTCCAGCCCAATCCCAATACCAGGGCCGGCACCGCGAGAATCCCGCCGCCCGCGCCAGTCAAACCCAATACCAACCCCATCACCACGCCAAACAGACTTGCCAGCAACATAGGGAATTCTCAGTCGACCCGGGACAGACGCGTCAGCCACTCGCGACCCTTGAGCATACCGTTCCAATAGAACCACGGTAGCAGCGTTGCCTTGAGCCACCACGCCGAGCGGCGCGGCGTCGTCGGGTCAAGGGGAAAGGTCGGCAGCAATTTGCCCGCATAACCGAACTCGGCAAGGATCACCTTGCCCTTCTCCACCGTCAGCGGACAGGAGCCATAGCCGTCGTACTTCAGCGGCAGTGGTTGTTGCTTGCGCAAGGCCAGCAGGTTTTCGGCCACCACCACTATCTGCTTGCGCACCGCAGCGGCGGTTTTTGCATTGGTGGTGCCGCAGATATCACCCAGTGCGAAGACGTCTGGATAACGCGGATGTTGCAAGCTTTGCGGATTGACCTCGCACCAGCCGGCGGCGTCGGCCAACGGACTCTGGGCGACGAACTCCGGGGCCACCTGAGGTGGCACGACATGCAGCAAATCAAAGGTTTTTGCCTGGCGGGTGACAGTGCCCTCGGCGTCCTTGACCTCGAACCACGCGGTTTTCGCCGGGCCGTCGACCTTGACCAGATTCGAATTGAATGCCAGCCGGGCGTTGTACTTCTCGATGTACTTCATCAGCGGCGGGACAAAGGTCGCCACGCCGAACAACGCAGCGCCTGCGAGATTGAACTCGACATCGATGTTGTTCAGCACACCGCTCCTGTTCCAGTGATCACAGGACAGGTACAGCGCTTTTTGAGGCGCTCCCGCACATTTGATCGGCATGGCCGGCTGGGTGAACAGCACCTTGCCGCCGCGCAGTTTCTGCACCTGATCCCAGGTGTAGGTCGCGTGCCGGTAGCTGTAGTTGGAGGTCACGCCGTGCTGACCGAGGGTCTGCTCCAGGCCTTCGATTTTCTCCCAGGCCAGGCGCAGACCGGGGCAGACCACCAGGTTCTGATAGCTGACCGTGCGCGCGTCGCTGAGGATGAGCCGGCAATGGTCGGGGTCGATACCGGTCACGGCAGCCTGCACCCAATTGACCCCGCGCGGCATCACCGACGCCATCGGCCGCACGGTGTTTTCCACGTTGTAGGCGCCACCGCCGACCAGCGTCCAGGCCGGTTGATAGTAGTGCCGGGAGTCGGGTTCGATCAGGGTGATGTTCAGCTGCGGGCTACGCTTGAGCAGGCTGGCGACAAGGCCTATGCCCGCCGTGCCGCCGCCGATCACCACGATATCTGCACTGATGGATGGGCCCCAGTGTTGATCGTTCATTGCTTGTTCCTTTTGCTGCACGCAAGTTTTCTATCAGCCGCGACACAAAACAACTGTGGGAGCGGGCTTGCTCGCGAAAGCGGTGTGTCAGTAGACATAAACGTTGGCTGACACACCGCTTTCGCGAGCAAGCCCGCTCCCACAGGTTCGGTGTGTTGAACAAGATCAAGGTTGAACCCAGCTTTTAAGCACCGCCCCGCAATACAGCCCGGAGAGGGTTTTCATCACCTGGATCACCTCGTGACTGGCGAGACCGTAAAAAATGTACTTGCCTTCACGACGGGTCGCGACCAGTCCTTCATCGCGCAGGATCCCCAGTTGCTGGGACAGGGTCGGTTGGCGCACGCCGGTCATTTTTTCCAGCTCGCCTACGTTGCGCTCGCCCTGGGTCAGCTGGCACAGGATCAACAGGCGATCCTCATTGGCCAGGGCCTTGAGCAGCGCGCAAGCCTTGGAGGCCGAGGCGCGCAGTTGGGCGACTTCACATTCGGTCAGACTGGATTGCATTTGCAGGATGCCTTCAACGTCACTTAAGCTGCGAACATTATGTTTTTATATAAAGTGTTGCAACTGACTTTTCCACCCCTGCACAGGTTCGTGTCCATGCCCGCACTGATTGAAGCTTTCCTCGACCCCGCCTCCTCGACCTACAGCTACGTGGTCTACGAGGCTGATGGCGGGCAGTGTGCGATTGTCGACCCCGTGCTCGACTACGACGGTGCGGCCGGGCGTACCGCGACCACCCAGGCTGATAAAATCATCGCCTTCGTCCGCGCCCACACACTGCAAGTGCAATGGCTGCTGGAAACCCACGCCCACGCCGATCACCTGTCCGCCGCGCCCTATCTGCGCGAGCAACTGGGCGGCAAAATCGCCATCGGCGAGTCGATCAGCAAGGTGCAGGACGTGTTCAAGGCGCTGTTCAATCTGGAGCCATCATTTCGCGTCGACGGTTCGCAATTCGATCACCTGTTCGCCCCCGACGAATCGTTCATGATCGGCAACCTCAAGGCGACCGCCCTGCACGTGCCCGGCCATACGCCGGCGGACATGGCCTACCTGATCGACGCAGATGTGATTCTGGTAGGCGATACGATGTTCATGCCCGATGTCGGCTCTGCCCGTTGTGATTTCCCCGGTGGCAATGCCAACCAGATGTTTGCCTCGATCCGCAAGCTGCTGGCCTTCCCCGCCAGCGTGCGCCTGTACGTCTGCCACGACTATCCGCCCGAGGGACGCTCCTCCCAATGCATGACTACCGTGGGTGAACAGCGCAAAAGCAATATCCACGTACGAGACGGCATCGACGAAAAGGCCTTTGTCGACATGCGCACCAAACGCGATACCGGGTTGGGCATGCCAACACTGCTGCTACCGGCGATTCAGGTGAACGTGAGGGCGGGGAATTTACCCCCGGCGGAGGAAAACGGCGTGGTCTATCTGAAAATCCCGCTAAACACCCTATAAGAAAAGGCACCGAACGGTTTGGCACAAAAGACTTTGCCTACATGCCCTGGCGATAGGGGTGAAGTGGAATATTTCTCATCAGATAATCAGACTTCATTGGGCAAACAACCAATGGAGATTTTGCAATATGGATATCCGCCGCAACCACCGTGACATGACGCCACAGCAAAAAGCTGATTTTATCGAGGCGGTGTTGAGTCTGAAAAACGACGTCGGCAGCGTCCTTCGTCCTGGCCGCCAAAGCCGCTACGATGACTTTGTTCAAATACATAAAAACTCCATGGGCGCGGGAACTCCTCTTGATCCCAACCCCCACGGCAGCCCACTCTTCTATCCCTGGCATCGAATATTCCTCCGTCAGTTCGAGTTGGCGATGCAAGCTGCAACCAGTAACCCTGGCATCACCCTGCCCTACTGGAACTGGCAGCTCGGCGGAACAGACAACCCATTCACTTCGCATTTCATGGGAGGAGATGGCGATCCGGCGCAAGACGCCCGTGTCACCTTTGGGCCGTTTGCCATGGCAAACGGTCGATTCGACATCAGGGTGTGGGACGGGGAGACGGGCAACCCTGGACTGCGACGTAACCTGGCGGGCACAGCCTTTTTACCGACCATTGAGGCAGTTACCTCGACACTCAAAAATCCTCTTTACCAGGAACCGACAGGCGGATGGGAAAGCTCATCGGAAAATGACTTGCACAATCCCGTGCATTCCTGGATCGGTGGAGACATGACAACCGCCTCTTCTCCTAACGACCCCCTGTTTTTCCTGCATCATTGCTACCTCGATCTCCTGTGGGAGCGGTGGAGACGTCAACACCCAACGACACCTCCATACTCGGGCCGGCCGGACATGTTTAATGAACTGTTCGAATCAACGCTGGTTTTTAATCCTGACAACGAGCCTGCCCCGTGGCCGCAACACTTTACCGTTGAACAGACCCTGAGCACGGAAGGTCTTGACTATCGATATGAGTATTTCTAACCGAGTTCCGTGGGTCATCCTCCCAGCGTCAACCCACTGACCGACAACGGCAGCGCGGTTTTGTACCACACGGAAAATCCCCATCAATCAGCTCTGACCCTGTAGGAGCTGCCGCAGGCTGCGATCTCTTGATTCTGGGGAAAGGTGGCTCCCTGAAGATCAAAAGATCGCAGCCTTCGGCAGCTCCTACACAGCGCGATCCTTGATTTTCAGGTGCCCAACGTCAGGCCATTGGCCGGCAGCGGCAGCGCGGTTTTGTACCTCACCTGCTTGAGGGCAAAGCTCGATCGAATGTTCGCCACCCCGGGCACCTTGGTCAGGAAATCCATCATGAAACGCTCCAGCGACTGGATGGTAGGCACCAGCACCCGGATCAGGTAGTCCGGGTCGCCGGCCATCAGGTAGCACTCCATCACTTCGGGGCGGTCGGAAATCGCTTCTTCGAAATGCTGCAACGCCTCCTCCACCTGCTTCTCCAGGCTGACGTGAATGAACACGTTCACGTGCAACCCCAGCAGGTCGGCATCGAGCAGCGTCACTTGCTCGCGGATCACCCCCAGTTCTTCCATGGCCTTGACCCGGTTGAAACACGGCGTCGGCGAGAGGTTCACCGAACGTGCGAGGTCGGCGTTGGTGATGCGCGCATTCTCCTGAAGGCTGTTGAGAATGCCGATGTCGGTACGGTCCAGTTTGCGCATGAGACAAAACCACCTGTTTTTTTTGTTTATGCAGGTTTTTTATCTGCAAATGATCTTTGGCGCAACGAAACAGAGAGAAATATTCTTCTTGGGCGGGCCTATGATTGTTGTAGGACAAGATTTCTTCTACCGAACGAAATCTGTCAGCTCACTACAAGAAATTCACAAGATCGAGCGTAGAAGCCATGACCCAAGCGTATGAACCGCTGCGCCTGCACGTCCCCGAACCCTCGGGCCGTCCCGGCTGTAAAACCGACTTCTCCTACCTGCATCTGACCGATGCCGGCACGGTGCGCAAACCCCCAATCGACGTTGAACCGGCTGACACGGCTGACCTGGCCCGTGGCCTGATCCGCGTGCTCGACGATCAGGGCAATGCCCTTGGGCCGTGGGCCGAAAACGTGCCGGTGGAGATCCTGCGCAAGGGCATGCGCGCCATGCTCAAGACCCGCATCTACGACAACCGCATGGTGGTCGCCCAGCGTCAGAAAAAGATGTCGTTCTACATGCAGAGCCTCGGCGAAGAAGCCATCGGCAGCGCCCAGGCCCTGGCCTTGAACATCGACGACATGTGCTTCCCGACCTACCGCCAGCAAAGCATCCTGATGGCCCGCGACGTGCCGCTGGTCGACCTGATCTGCCAGCTGCTGTCCAACGAGCGCGATCCGCTCAAGGGCCGGCAATTGCCGATCATGTACTCGGTCAAGGAGTCCGGTTTCTTCACCATCTCCGGCAACCTCGCCACCCAGTTCATCCAGGGCGTGGGCTGGGGCATGGCCTCGGCGATCAAGGGCGACACCAAAATCGCCTCGGCCTGGATCGGCGACGGCGCCACCGCCGAGTCGGACTTCCACACCGCCCTGACCTTCGCCCACGTGTACCGCGCGCCGGTGATCCTCAACGTGGTCAACAACCAGTGGGCGATCTCCACCTTCCAGGCGATCGCCGGTGGTGAAGCCACCACCTTCGCCGGTCGCGGCGTCGGTTGCGGCATTGCCTCCCTGCGGGTCGACGGCAACGATTTCTACGCCGTGTACGCCGCCTCCGCCTGGGCCGCCGAACGTGCGCGCCGCGGCCTCGGCCCGACCATGATCGAATGGGTCACCTACCGCGCTGGCCCGCACTCGACCTCCGATGATCCGTCGAAATACCGCCCTGCCGATGACTGGAGCCACTTCCCGCTCGGCGATCCGATTGCGCGCCTCAAGCAGCACCTGATCAAGGTCGGCCAGTGGTCCGAAGAGGAACACGCCGCGGTCAGCGCCGAACTGGAAGCCCAAGTGATCGCCGCACAGAAAGAAGCCGAACAGTACGGCACCCTCGCCGGCGGCCAGATTCCAAGCGCTGCGACCATGTTCGAAGACGTCTACAAAGAGATGCCGGAGCACCTGAAGCGCCAGCGTCAAGAGTTGGGGATCTGACATGAACGATCACAACAACAATATCGAGCTGGAAACCGCCATGACCACGACCACCATGACCATGATCCAGGCCCTGCGCTCGGCCATGGATGTGATGCTTGAACGTGACGACAACGTCGTGGTCTTCGGCCAGGACGTGGGCTACTTCGGCGGCGTGTTCCGCTGCACCGAAGGCCTGCAGAACAAATACGGCACCTCCCGGGTGTTCGACGCGCCGATTTCCGAAAGCGGCATCGTCGGTGTCGCCGTGGGCATGGGCGCCTACGGCCTGCGTCCGGTGGCCGAGATCCAGTTCGCCGACTACGTCTACCCGGCTTCCGACCAGATCATTTCCGAAGCCGCCCGCCTGCGTTATCGCTCGGCAGGCGAGTTCACCGCACCGATGACCCTGCGCATGCCTTGCGGCGGTGGCATCTACGGCGGCCAGACCCACAGCCAGAGCATCGAGGCGATGTTCACCCAGGTCTGCGGTTTGCGCACGGTGATGCCGTCCAACCCGTACGACGCCAAGGGCCTGTTGATCGCCTCCATCGAAAACGATGACCCGGTGATCTTCCTCGAGCCGAAACGCCTGTATAACGGCCCGTTCGACGGTCACCACGACCGCCCGGTAACCCCGTGGTCGAAACACCCTGCCGCGCAAGTGCCGGACGGTTACTACACCGTGCCGCTGGACGTCGCTGCGATCACCCGTCCGGGCAAGGACGTCACCGTGCTGACCTACGGCACCACCGTGTACGTCTCGCAAGTCGCTGCTGAAGAAAGCGGCGTTGACGCCGAAGTCATCGACCTGCGCAGCCTGTGGCCGCTGGACCTTGAAACCATCGTCAAATCGGTGAAAAAGACCGGCCGTTGCGTGGTGGTGCACGAAGCGACCCGTACCTGCGGCTTTGGTGCCGAACTGGTGTCGCTGGTGCAAGAGCATTGCTTCCACCACCTGGAAGCGCCGATCGAACGCGTCACCGGTTGGGATACCCCTTACCCGCACGCGCAAGAGTGGGCGTATTTCCCAGGGCCGTCCCGAGTGGGCGCGGCGTTGAAACGGGTCATGGAGGTCTGAATGGGCACGCACGTCATTAAAATGCCGGACATTGGTGAAGGCATTGCAGAAGTTGAATTGTCGGTCTGGCACGTCAAGGTCGGCGACATGGTCGTCGAAGATCAGGTGCTGGCCGATGTCATGACCGACAAGGCGATGGTCGATATCCCGTCGCCGGTGCATGGCAAGGTGATTGCCCTCGGTGGCCAGCCGGGCGAAGTCATGGCGGTTGGCAGTGTGCTGATCAGCATTGAAGTCGAAGGCGCAGGCAACGTTAAGGAGTCGGCGCAACCGGCTCCCATTAAAGAAGCCCCGGTGGTCGCACCGAAAGTCGAAGCCGTGGTTGAAAGCAAACCGGTCGCTGCCCCAGCGCCGAAAGCGGCTGTCTGCCAGGGCCCGATGGTGGCTCGCGCGGCCGATGAACGTCCGCTGGCCTCCCCGGCCGTGCGCAAGCATGCGCTGGACCTGGGCATTCAGCTGCGCCTGGTGCGTGGCAGCGGCCCGGCCGGTCGCGTGCTGCATGAAGACCTGGACGCCTACCTGGCTCAGGGTGAGTCGAATGCATCGACGGTCAGCAGCGCTTACATCCAGCGCACCGATGAACAGCAGATCCCGGTGATCGGCATGCGCCGCAAGATCGCCCAGCGCATGCAGGACGCCACCCAGCGCGCCGCCCACTTCAGCTACGTCGAAGAAATCGACGTCACCGCCGTGGAAGAGCTGCGCGCGCACCTCAACGAAAAACACGGTGCGACTCGCGGCAAGCTGACCTTGCTGCCGTTCCTGGTCCGCGCCATGGTCGTCGCCTTGCGCGACTTCCCGCAGATCAACGCCCGTTATGACGATGAGGCACAGGTCATCACCCGCCTTGGCGCCGTGCACGTCGGCATTGCCACGCAAGCCGATATTGGCCTGATGGTGCCGGTGGTACGTCACGCCGAAGCCCGCAGCCTGTGGGACAGCGCAGCGGAAATCTCGCGCTTGGCCAGCGCCGCGCGCAACGGCAAGGCCAGCCGCGATGAGCTGTCCGGCTCGAGCATCACCCTGACCAGCCTCGGCGCCCTGGGCGGCATCGTCAGCACGCCGGTGCTGAACCTGCCGGAAGTGGCGATTGTCGGCGTGAACAAGATCGTCGAACGGCCGATGGTGATCAAAGGCCAGATCGTGGTCCGCAAGATGATGAACCTCTCCAGCTCCTTCGATCACCGCGTGGTCGACGGCATGGACGCGGCGCTCTTCATCCAGGCCATTCGTGGCTTGCTCGAACAACCCGCCACGCTCTTTGTCGATTAAGCATTTGTGGAGAAAGTCATGCAGACCCTGAATACCACGCTGCTGATCATCGGCGGCGGTCCCGGCGGTTATGTGACGGCGATCCGTGCCGGCCAGCTGGGCATCCCGACTATCCTGGTGGAAGGCCAATCCCTGGGCGGCACCTGCCTGAACATCGGCTGCATCCCGTCCAAGGCATTGATTCACGTCGCCGAGCAGTTTCATCAGACGCAGCAGCACCATCGGCTTTCGGCCCTGGGCATCAGCGTTTCAGCGCCGACCCTCGACATCACCAAGAGCGTCGAATGGAAAGACGGCATCGTCGATCGCCTGACCACCGGCGTTGCCGCGCTGCTGAAAAAGAACAAGGTCCAGGTCGTTCAAGGCTGGGCCAGAGTGGTTGACGGTAAAACCGTCGAGGTCGGCGACACACGCATCCAGTGCGAACACCTGGTGCTGGCCACCGGTTCGAAAAGCGTCAACTTGCCGATGTTGCCGATTGGCGGGCCGATCATCTCGTCCACCGAAGCCCTGGCGCCGACATCCATGCCCAAGCGCTTGATTGTGGTCGGCGGTGGCTACATCGGCCTGGAGCTGGGCATTGCCTATCGCAAGCTCGGTGTCGAGGTCAGCGTGGTGGAAGCGCAGGAGCGCATCCTGCCGGCCTACGACGCCGAACTGACACAGCCTGTGCACGACGAACTGAGAAAACTCGGCGTAAAGCTTTACTTGAAGCACAGCGTGCAAGGCTTTGATTTAAAAGAAAATACATTACAAGTATTGGCCCCGAACGGCGCGACCCTGAACCTGGAAACCGACCAGGTGCTGGTGGCCGTCGGTCGCAAGCCGAACACCCAGGGCTGGAACCTCGAAGCGCTGAACCTGGACATGAACGGTTCGTCGATCAAGATCGACAACCGTTGCCAGACCAGCATGCGCAACGTCTATGCCATCGGCGACCTGAGCGGCGAACCGATGCTCGCGCACCGGGCCATGGCCCAGGGCGAGATGGTCGCCGAGCTGATCAGCGGTAAATCCCGCGAGTTCAACCCGACCGCCATCGCCGCCGTGTGCTTCACCGACCCGGAACTGGTGGTGGTCGGCAAGACCCCGGACGAGGCCAGGACTGCAGGTCTGGACTGTATCGTGTCGAGCTTCCCGTTCGCCGCCAATGGCCGGGCGATGACTCTGGAGTCGAAAAGCGGCTTCGTGCGTGTGGTCGCCCGTCGGGACAATCATGTGATTGTCGGCTGGCAGGCGGTGGGGGTTGGCGTGTCCGAATTGTCCACGGCGTTCGCGCAAAGCCTGGAGATGGGCGCGCGGCTGGAAGACATCGGCGGCACCATCCATGCGCATCCGACGCTTGGTGAGGCGGTGCAGGAAGCGGCATTACGGGCTCTGGGCCACGCGCTGCATCTGTAAACACTCTACGCACATCCTGTAGGAGCCGGCTTGCTGGCGATCAATGCAACGCGGTGGATCAGGTTCGCCGCCATCGCCGGCAAGCCGGCTCCTACAGGGATGTAATCGTTACGAGGCAAAGCGGGAACGATCAAAGGAATACATTGCGGGCTGCGAAATCGGCCCGGAATGAAGTATTGTTGTGCCCATCCGGAAAAACGTCAGAAGCCTTGAACCGTTTCGGCGGTTGTTAAGTGATAGAGGGTGTCATGGGTAACGAAAGCATCAATTGGGACAAGCTGGGTTTTGACTACATCAAGACCGACAAGCGCTATCTGTCGTACTTTCGCAATGGCGAATGGGACAAGGGCACCCTGACCGAAGATAACGTGCTGCACATCAGCGAAGGCTCCACAGCCCTTCACTATGGCCAGCAATGCTTCGAAGGCATGAAGGCCTATCGTTGCAAGGACGGCTCGATCAACCTGTTCCGCCCGGACCAGAACGCCCTGCGCATGCAGCGCAGCTGCGCCCGTCTGCTGATGCCGCAAGTCGACACCGAGCAATTCATCGAAGCCTGCAAGGCCGTGGTCCGCGCCAACGAGCGTTTCATTCCGCCGTACGGCACCGGCGGCGCGCTGTACCTGCGCCCGTTCGTGATCGGCGTGGGTGACAACATCGGCGTGCGTACCGCCCCCGAGTTCATCTTCTCGATCTTCTGCATCCCGGTCGGCGCCTACTTCAAGGGTGGCCTGACCCCGCACAACTTCCAGATTTCCAGCTACGACCGCGCCGCGCCACAAGGCACCGGTGCGGCCAAGGTCGGTGGCAACTACGCCGCCAGCCTGATGCCGGGCTCCAAGGCCAAGAAAGCCCACTTTGCCGACGCCATCTACCTGGATCCGATGACCCACACCAAGATCGAGGAAGTCGGTTCGGCCAACTTCTTCGGGATCACCCACGACAACAAGTTCGTGACCCCGAACTCGCCATCGGTACTGCCGGGCATCACCCGTCTGTCGCTGATCGAGCTGGCCAGGACCCGTCTGGGTCTGGAAGTGGTTGAAGGCGACGTGTTCATCGACAAGCTCTCCGACTTCAAGGAAGCCGGTGCTTGCGGTACTGCGGCGGTGATCACGCCGATTGGCGGCATCGACTACAACGACCACCTGCACGTGTTCCACAGCGAAACCGAAGTCGGCCCGGTCACCCAGAAGCTCTACAAAGAGCTGACCCGGTGTGCAAACCGGCGACATCGAAGCGCCAGCGGGCTGGATCGTCAAGGTCTGACCTGACGCCAGGCGCACAAAAGCCCCCCATCGGGTGACCGACGGGGGGCTTTTTCATGGCTCCGAATTCAAAAACTACCACCTGCCCCTGTAGGAGCCGGCTTGCCGGCGATGGCGTCCTCACATACACCGCCATGCTTGAAGGCCCAATCGCCGGCAAGCCGGCTCCTACTGGTTCGGGTTGAGCAATGCCCCCCGGGCCGCCGCAGACTGCGATCGGCTGCCTTCAATTTCCGTGGGCAACTCGACACCAAAACGGACGCCCATCTCCTTGCGCCCCAACGCCGTCAACGCCAACGCCCGACTGTCCAGATCCTGGGTCACCCACTGGCGCTTGAGCGCCGTTTGCAGCAACGCTGCGCCTAGCGACCCGCCCAGATGCGGCCGGCGCATGCTCCAGTCCAGGCACGGACAGGCAAAACGACGGCGCAAGGTGCTCAAGTCCTCTACCTCGATCCCAAGCCCCTGAAACATTGCCGAACCACTGTCATTCAAGCGATAGGCCTGTTCGTCGGTTTCCTCCAGCCAGCCCGCTTCGAGCATCCGGTCATGCAACAGTACCGCCAGGGTGCCCGCCATGTGGTCGTAGCAGGTGCGGGCGAACTGCAGGCGGTCCGGGGTCCGCGCCTGGAAGCGCGGCGCCGTGTTCTGGCCGATCACCATCAGCGCTTCCAGGGCCTGGGCGACACGTTTGTCCGCCAGGCTGTAATAGCGGTGACGCCCCTGGACGTGCAGCCGCACCAGCGCCAGCTCCTTGAGCCTGGCCAGGTGGGCACTGGCGGTCGACGCGCTGACTTCGGCCACCGCCGCCAGCTCGGTGCTGGTGCGGGCATGGCCGTCCATCAGCGAACAGAGGATTTTCGTCCGCGCCGGCTCGGCGATGGCCGCCGCCACCTGCGAGACACCCATGTCGTGTTGTTCTGCGCTCATATTTCGCTCCCGGACGAATCAACGCCCTTTCGGACTGGAGATAGTAGCAACACTTTCCAACAACAAAAGGCTGTGACCCATGGACCCGATCATCGCTGCGACCCATGCCAATCCTTATCCCTACTACGCACAACTGCGTGCCGAGGGCGGGCTGGCTTTTCATCCGGGGCTGAACATGTGGGTGGCCAGCAGCGCCCGGGCGGTGACTGCCGTGCTGGCGCATGCCGATTGCCAGGTTCGCCCCGCGCAGGAGCCAGTCCCCAGGGCGATTGCCGATGGCATGGCCGGCCAGGTGTTCGGCCAACTGATGCGCATGAATGAGGGTGAGCGCCAGCAATGCCCACGGTCGGCGATTGCGCCGGGGCTGGAGTTGATCGATACGAGGGAAGTCGAGAGTCTGGTCAGCGCCCGGTTGATCACCGCCGACGCCGTCGGCCTGTACAACGCCATGTTCCGTGGGCCGGTGTGCGTGGTGGCGGCGTTGCTGGGATTCACCCCGGCTCAGGGCCGAATCATCAGCGAACTGACGGCGGACTTCGTGGCTTGCCTGTCGCCCTTGAGTACCTCGGCACAGCTGGCCGCCGCCCATGTCGCCGCCGAACAACTGAGCGGTTACTGTGTCGAGCTTTTGGCCGACCCGGACAACCACAGCCGTCTGCTTGCAGGCATTCGCCAGCGCTTCACCCGCGGCGCACCGCAAACGCTGATCGCCAACCTGATCGGCCTGTTTTCCCAGACGTTCGACGCCACGGCCGGGTTGATCGGCAACGCTGTGCTGGCGTTGATTCAACACCCGTGGTTACTCAGCGAGTCACCCCATGTCGACGAACTGCTGGCCGAAGTGCAGCGCCTGGACCCGCCGGTACAGAACACCCGCCGCTTCGTCGCCGCCCCCTGCGAGATTGACGGCGCAAAGCTGAATGCCGGGGACATGATCCTGGTGCTGCTGGCCTCGGCCAATCGCGACCCACAGCTCAACGACAACCCCGACGCACTCCTGCTCGACCGCCCGAACCGGCGCAGCTTCACCTTTGGTGCGGGGCGCCATCAATGTCCGGGGCAGACGCTGGCGTTGAGCATCGCTGGCGCTACTGTCCGCCACATTCTGGCGATGAAGCCGGGACTGGACCGCCTGACCTGGGATTACCGCCCGTCCGCCAATGGACGAATTCCGCTGTTCAGGGACTGGCCGGTGGCTTGATCGACGCTCAGTCCAACCGCCCAACCCGTGCAGCATCCGGCCAGAACAACGCCGCCTGCCCCAAATGCACACCCTGCTGATCAACCAGCGTCCACACCTTGCCTTCATGAATCATGAAGGCATTGCCCTGCCGATCCACCCGATAGCCACTGTAGCCATGAGCAATGCCATGGGCCGTGACCTGCTCCAGAAGCGTCTGGCGCATGTCCCGGTCCAGCGGTGACGCACTGAAACGCGAAGGCATGCCGATGAACTGCTCGCGCGGGTACTTGAAACTGGCGAGGGCCTGCTCGTTGGCGTAATAAAACAGCGGATCGGCCTCAGTGCCATGGGCCAGCAAAGCAAAAGGCGCGTGAGCATGCAGCCAGGCCAGACGCTCGTCTTCGCTGAGCGATTGCGGAGCCGGCAAGCGCACACCGGTCCAGTGCCGGTAAGCGACATCCAGCAATTGAACCATCTCCAGAAATTCATTGGTTGGTGACATGGGCTTCCTGTAAGGGGGTGAGTTCAATCATAAAACCTGTGGGAGCGAACTGGCTCGCCACGGTGGCGTGATATTCAACATCATTGTTGACCGACCTGTCGCTATCGCCAGCAAGTTCGCCCCACAGGACCGAGCACGGAACCGAACGCGGGGTGCCCGGATCAGATCAGTATCGACCGCCGTCACGCCAGGGATGCACTGATGAACGACTCACCAGCACTGCGCAGTTTCATCCCGCCCTACATTCTCAACCGCATCATCGCCCACGGTTCAGAGCCGCAGCGCACGGCGGCGATGATCACCCTGCATCATGTACAAAACCTGCTACCCAATCCCGGGCCACCTTCGCGGCCGCCGGAACGGGCGATTCTGCCACCGCCCGGTAAGCCGGGAGTGGCCCAGCGCAGCCTCCACGACGCTCAGAACAAAATGCTCTTGCCGGGTATGCCGGTGCGAATGGAAGGCCAGCCGGCCACAGGCGATGCGGCCGTCGATGAAGCTTACGATGCACTGGGTGCCAGCTATGATTTCTTCTGGAAGGTGCTGCGCCGCGACTCGATCGATAACAAGGGATTTGCCTTGGTCGGCAGCGTGCATTATGGCCAGGGATATGAAAACGCCTTCTGGAATGGTGCGCAAATGGTCTTTGGTGATGGTGACGGGGAAATTTTCCAGCGCTTCACCCGCTCGCTGGATGTGGTCGCCCATGAACTGGCCCATGGCGTGACCGAAAGCACGGCCGGGCTGATCTACGCCAACCAGTCCGGCGCCTTGAACGAGTCGCTGTCGGATGTGTTCGGCATCCTCACCAAGCAATTCGTCCTTGGCCACACCGTCGAGCAGGCGGACTGGCTGATCGGGGCTGACCTGCTGTCGCCAAAGATCAATGGCAGAGGCCTGCGCTCGATGTCCCATCCGGGCACGGCCTACGACGACCCGCTGCTGGGCAAGGATCCGCAACCGGATCACATGCGTGAATTCGTCATCACCCAGGAGGATAATGGCGGTGTGCACATTAATTCCGGCATCCCCAATCGCGCGTTTTATCTGGCGGCCAGAGCGCTTGGCGGGTTCGCCTGGAAGAAAGCCGGGGTGATCTGGTACGACGCCCTGTGCGACAAACGCCTGAATCCGGACGCCGATTTCGATGCCTTCGCCCGGCTGACCGTCGACCATGCCGGCCAACGCTTCGGTGCGCGAGAAGTCGAGGCCGTGCGCCAGGGCTGGGCTCAAACGGGCATCGAAATCACGGAGACCCTATGAAAACCCTGCCTGCATTGGGCGACGACGCCCGGGTTCGCCTCTCCCGCCAGGGTGGTTTCGCGGCGATTCACGCCTTGAGCCGCCCTCGGGAGATCGAGTTTGCGCAATGCGACATCAGCCAGC
Organism: Pseudomonas sp. AP3_22 TE3818; assembly: GCF_053628995.1. Taxonomy (NCBI): domain Bacteria; kingdom Pseudomonadati; phylum Pseudomonadota; class Gammaproteobacteria; order Pseudomonadales; family Pseudomonadaceae; genus Pseudomonas; species Pseudomonas sp. AP3_22 TE3818. Next base: position 3,925,563 of record NZ_JBRJHL010000001.1, read on the forward strand.
GCACCCGCATCTGCTCGGTACTGGAGGGTTGCCTGACCCTGGACAGCACGGTATCCGGGCGTGGCGATCAGCGCTTTTACCAGATAGAGGTGAACTATCGGCTAGGCGAGCAGGAAGACCGGATGGTGCTCAAAGTGCCGGAGGACCAGGCACCGGGAGAGCTGGTCCATCTTTGGGATACGGGGCAGTTGCCGTAGATCTCCCCAGCCGCACCGGTCAATCATCCCGCGTCAGCACTTCCAGCAATTCAATTTCGAAGATCAGGTTCGAATTCGGCGTGATCTTGCCCATGGTGCGTTCGCCATAGGCCAGGTGCGCCGGCACCAGCAACTTGCGCTTGCCACCGATCTGCATGCCCATGATGCCCTGGTCCCAGCCCTTGATGACCCGCCCGGTGCCGATCACGCACTGGAAGGGTTTGCCCCGGCTGTAGGACGAATCGAATTCGGTCCCGTCCTCCAGCCAGCCACGGTACTGGGTGGTGATCAGCGCGCCTTTGACGGCGGCTTTTCCGTCACCCAACTGCAGATCGATTACCTGAAGCTCGTCATTCATTGAATTCACTCGTATGCTCACTCGCCCTCAAGGGCCTGATGGGCGCCGTTTTCCCAGATTTGCCCGCGATTGGCAACCATTGCCGTCTGCGCGCGCTGCGTTCAAACCTGTTGGCTGACCTAAGATAATCAACTATTACCCGTACGGTTCAACGCCCTGATGGCCATTGCCGACCTGGCTGGCGATGTACGAAGCCAAGCGCGGCGGGAACAATCAGTATCGGCTGGGCACCGAGAGCGTGGTGCGGGCACACAGCGAATAGCGTTTGCTCCTCGAATGCATTGATCCACTTCTCGCATCAATGCATGCCAACAATGCAATTAACATATCGATGCCCCTGCTCCACTATCCGCCCTAATAAGAACCGTGCGCCGCGTCCAGCCGGTGCACGTCATAAAAGCGGTGGAGTACAGATCAATGACAGCATCAATCCAACGGCCCGCGACTGCCGGTCGCTCCCGGGCCAGCGCAATCTTCCGGGTCACCTCGGGCAACTTCCTCGAACAGTTCGACTTCTTCCTTTTTGGTTTCTATGCCACGCAGATCGCTGCCGTGTTCTTTCCGGCCAGCAGCGAATTCGCCTCGCTGATGATGACCTTTGCCGTGTTCGGCGCAGGCTTTCTGATGCGTCCGTTGGGCGCCGTGGTGCTGGGTGCCTATATCGATGACGTGGGTCGACGTAAAGGGTTGATCGTGACCCTGTCGATCATGGCCAGCGGTACGGTCCTGATTGTGCTGGTGCCCGGTTACGAAACCATCGGTTTGTTCGCCCCTGCCCTGGTGCTGATCGGGCGGCTGTTGCAGGGCTTTTCCGCCGGTGCGGAACTGGGTGGCGTGTCGGTGTATCTCGCGGAAATCGCCACACCCGGCCACAAGGGCTTTTTCACCAGTTGGCAGTCGGGCAGCCAGCAAGTGGCGATCATCGTCGCCGCCGCACTGGGTTACGCCTTGAACCAGTGGATGGCGCCGAGTGTGATTACCGACTGGGGCTGGCGGATTCCGTTCTTCGTCGGCTGCATGATCGTGCCCTTCATCTTCCTGCTACGCCGCAACCTGGAAGAAACTGAAGAGTTCGCCACCCGTAAACACCGCCCGAGCATGGGTGAGGTGTTCCGCACCCTGGGACAAAACTGGCTGATCGTGTTCGCCGGCATGATGATGGTCGCCCTGACCACCACCGCTTTCTACCTGATTACGGTGTACGCACCGACCTTCGGTAAAACCGTCCTGCACCTGAGCACGTCCGATGCGCTGCTGGTGACATTGCTGGTGGGTGTTTCGAACTTCATCTGGCTACCGATTGGCGGTGCACTTTCGGACCGTATCGGTCGACGCCCGGTGTTGATCACCATGGCCTTGCTGGCCATCGCCACCACTTACCCGGTGCTGACCTACCTGGTGAACGCGCCCAGCTTCATCCACATGCTGCTGGTGCTGTTGTGGCTGTCGTTCATTTATGGCCTGTACAACGGCGCGATGATCCCGGCGCTGACGGAAATCATGCCCGTGGAGGTCCGGGTGGCCGGTTTCTCCCTCGCCTACAGCCTGGCCACGGCCGTGTTCGGCGGGTTCACGCCGGCGATGTCGACCTTGCTGATCCAGTACACCGGCGACAAGGCGGCGCCAGGCTACTGGATGAGCTTTGCAGCACTGTGCGCGCTGTGCGCGACGCTCATGCTCTATCGCCGCGCCTCGAATCATCTGCAACCGGTGGCGTCGTGAACCTGCCCTTGATCGAGAACACAATCATGAAAAAACAGTTCGGTTTTGCCGCCATCGCGTTGGTGGCCAGCCTTGGATTGAGCGGCATTGCCCAGGCTGAAGAGATCCGTGTGATGACTTCCGGCGGCTTCACGGCGGCCTACAAGATCCTCGGCCCGAAGTTCGCCGCCGCCACCGGCAACACCCTCGACACCGCGCTCGGTCCCTCCATGGGCAAGGCCCCGGAAGCGATTCCCAATCGCCTGGCCCGGGGTGAGCAAGCCGACGTGGTGATCATGGTCGGCTACGCACTGGACGACCTGATCAAACAAGGCAAGGTCGACCCTGCTTCACGGGTCGAACTGGCGGATTCGCGCATTGGCCTGGTGGTGCGCGAAGGTGCACCGAAGCCGGACATCAGCAATGTCGAGGGCCTGAAAAAGACATTGCTCGAGGCGAAATCGGTGGCCTACTCCGACAGTGCCAGCGGCGTGTACATCGAGCAGCAGCTGTTCAAACGCCTGGGGATCGAAGACCAGCTCAAGCCCAAATCGACCATGGTGCCGAAAATCCCCGTGGGCTCTGTGGTTGCCACCGGCGACTATCAACTGGGCTTCCAGCAAGTCAGCGAATTGTTGCCAGTGCCGGGGGTGAGCTTCGTGGCGAAGATTCCGGAGTCAGTGCAATCGGTGACCCGGTTTGCCGCCGGCATCCCGGTAGGTGCCCAGCACCCGGCCGAAGCCAAGGCCTTGTTGGAATATATGGCCTCGACCCAGGCTCAACCGGATGTGAAAGCGACCGGACTGGACTCGGTCAGTCGCTGACCGCCGGCTGCAGGACTTTCATCTCCACCACCAGCCGTTCCAGCTCCAATGCCGCCGGGGTCAGGGTTCGACCCCGGCGCTTGATCAGACCGACGCTGCGCATCACTTGCGGATCGGTCAGCGGCACCCGCGTCAGGATCGGATGATCCGCTGCCGGCATCGCCATCAGCGGCACTGCCGCTACGCCCAACCCAGCCTCCACCAGTCCGATCATGGTGGTTACGTGCCGGGTTTCGCAGATGCTCGGCCGCTGCGGCACCACGCCGGTCAACGCCTGGTCCAGCAGAAAACGGTTGCCCGAGGTTTTATCCAGCGAGATGTAATCCTGCCGATAGAACTCGTCCCAGGTGACACTGCTTCGCCCCGCCAGCGGATGATCGCGCCGGCACGCCACGACATACCCTTCCTGCACCAGGGGCTCGAAATCCACTTCGGCTTCCAGCGTGCCCATGAAGCTCAGGCCGAAATCCGCTTCGCCATTGACCACCGCGCTCAAGACGTCGTGGGCGCTGGAGTCCAGCACCTTGACCTTGATCCGCGGAAACTGCCGGTGATAGTGCGCGATCACCCGCGGCATGAAGTAGTAAGCCGCCGAGGGTACACAGGCGACCGTGACATGGCCGAGCCGGGTCGAAGCGACTTCGCTGATGCCCAGCAATGCGACGTCCAGATCGTCCAGCAGGCGCTCGACGCTGGGCATGAAACCCCGTCCGGCCTGGGTCAGGCTGACCTTGCGCGTGGTGCGCTCGAACAGGCGCACGCCAAGGGCATCTTCGAGTTTTTCGATCCGCCGGCTCAACGCGGGCTGGGAAATGCGCACCGTATCGGCGGCCTTGCGAAAGCTGCCCTGCTCGACCACGGCACGGAAGGCCTGCAGGTCATTGAGGTCGAAGTTGATCGCCATGGGGTTACTCGCAAGCGACGCTGATTGATCAGCTAATCCTATAAATGTAACTAACTAATGCAAATTGTAACATCTGAAGCCGAGCGCTTTGCTGACGCCGAAGGGCTCAGCCTTTATTCTTGTCACCCCCGCTGTACCGAGTCCTGGAGTTTTCCAATGCCCCATGAAGGCAACCTGCTACAAGCCGCTGTCGTGTTCCTGATGGCGGCCGTACTCATCGTTCCGTTAGCCAAGCGCCTGCAACTGGGGGCGGTCCTGGGTTATCTGTTCGCCGGGGTGATCATCGGCCCGTCAGTGCTGGGGTTGATCGACAACCCGCAAAGCGTTGCGAACATTTCCGAACTCGGCGTGGTATTGCTGCTGTTCATCATCGGCCTGGAGCTGTCGCCGCGACGCTTGTGGGTGATGCGCAAATCTGTGTTCGGCGTGGGCCTGGCGCAAGTGCTGCTGACCGGCACGGTGATTGGCGTGGTGGCCTTGTGGTTGTTTGGCCAGCCGTTGAACACCGCGATCGTCCTCGGCCTGGGCCTGGCGCTGTCGTCCACGGCGTTCGGCCTGCAAAGCCTGGCTGAGCGCAAGGAACTGACCAGCCCCCACGGGCGGTTGGCGTTCGCGATCCTGTTATTTCAGGACATCGCCGCGATCCCCTTGATCGCCATGGTGCCGCTGCTGGCCGGTGGCGATCACAGCACCAGCGCCAGCGAAAACCTGAACCACGGTCTGCAAGTGCTGGCCAGCATCGCCGTAGTGGTGATCGGCGGGCGTTACCTGCTGCGGCCGGTGTTCCGCGTGGTGGCCAAGACCGCGTTGCCGGAGGTTTCCACCGCCACCGCGTTGCTGGTGGTGATCGGCACGGCCTGGTTGATGGAGCTGGTCGGTATTTCCATGGCCCTTGGCGCCTTCCTCGCGGGTCTGCTGCTGGCGGACTCCGAGTATCGCCATGAACTGGAAGCCCAGATCGAACCGTTCAAGGGCCTGTTGCTGGGGCTGTTTTTCATCAGCGTCGGCATGGGCGCGAACCTGAGCCTGTTGCTGAGCACGCCGGTCGCAGTGCTGGGCCTGACCCTGCTGCTGATCGCGATCAAACTGCCGCTGCTGTTTATCGTCGGCCGCCTGGCCGGAGGTTTGAAGAACGTCAGTGCGATCCGCCTGGGTATCGTGTTGGCGGCCGGTGGTGAATTTGCCTTTGTAGTGTTCAAGATCGGTCGCGATCATGGGCTGTTCGCCGCCGGGCTGTATGACTTGCTGGTGTTGACCATCACCCTGTCCATGGCCGTGACGCCGCTATTGCTGCTGGCTTGCGCACGCCTGGTCAGCCCGAAAGTGCAACCGGTGGAAGTACCGGATAATTTCCGTGAAATCGACGCCGACGCGCCGCGAGTGGTAATCGCCGGGATGGGCCGCATGGGCCAGATCGTTGCGCGGATCCTGCGCGCGCAGAACATCAAGTTCGTGGCCCTCGACACCTCGGTGGAAACCATCGAACTGTCCCGCAGCTTCGGTGGCGTGCCGGTGTTCTACGGCGACCCGATGCGCCCGGAAATCCTCAGCGCGGCCAAGGTCGGCGAAGCCGAGTTTTTTGTGATCGCCACAGACGACCCGGACACCAACATCAAGACTGCCGAGCTGGTGCGCAAGCTCTATCCGCATATGAAAATCATCGCCCGCGCCCGTAACCGTCAGCATGTGCACCGGCTGATGGACGTCGGTGCTCACGCCGTGCGCGAGACCTTTTTTTCGAGCCTGGAAATGAGCCGGCAAACCCTGATCGGGTTGGGATTGACCCAAGCCCAGGCCGATGCACGGATCAAGCGTTTCAAGCAGCACGACGAAGAGGTGCTGGAAGCCCAGCACGCGGTGTATGACGACGCGGTGAAAGTGATGCAGACGGCGCAGGAAGCCCGGGCGGAACTGGCCAGGTTGTTCGAGTCGGATCAACTGCAGGAGCAGGCGGGCAAGAAATGAGGTGACTGGAATGGCCTCTTCGCGAGCAAGCCCGCTCCCACCAGAGGTCTCTGCCAGGCTCAACATTTGTGCGCACCTCAGATCCAGTGTGGGAGCGGGCTTGCTCGCGAAGAACGATAACGCGGTGTGATGGATCAACAACGACCAAGGAACCACCATGGCTGACCAACCTGCCCCCGCCCTCAAGGAAATCTTCAACACCGAGCGCCTCCAGCACATCGCCACAGAGATGACAGCGGTGTATCCCGGTTTTGATGCCAAGAAATTCCTCAAGCTGGCCCAATCCGGCCTGGCAGACCTCAGCGTCATGCAGCGCATGGCCCGGGTCAGCGAATGCCTGCACGCCGTGCTGCCGCTGGACTATGAAGCATCGCTGCAGGTGCTGCGCGCCCTCGCCCCGCGCCTGAACAGCGGCTTCGTCAGCATGTGCCTGCCGCACTACGTCGCCCGTTACGGCGCCCATGCGTTCGATCAGTCGATGGACGCGCTCAAATACTTCACTGCTTTCGGCTCTTCGGAATTCGCGATCCGCCACTTTCTGCGCGGCGACCTCGAGCGTTCGCTCAAGCTGATGCACGACTGGTCGCTGGATGACAACGAACACGTACGACGCCTGGCCAGTGAAGGCTGCCGGCCACGCCTGCCCTGGTCCTTCCGCCTGGAACCCATCCAGGCCGACCCGACACTCGCCGCGAAAATCCTCGACAACCTCAAGGCCGACACCAGCCTGCACGTGCGCAAGTCCGTGGCCAACCACCTCAACGACATCACCAAGGACCACCCCGGCTGGGTGCTGGACCTGATCGAAGGCTGGTCGCTGGATAACCGGCACACCGCATGGATCGCCAAACACGCCCTGCGCAGCCTGATCAAACAGGGCAATCAGCGGGCACTGGCGATTATCGGCGCGGGCGGCAAGCCTGAAGTCGAGATCGTCGATGTGAAAGTCGAACCGCCGGTGATTGGCCTGGGAGAAAAAATCACCCTGTCGTTTGCCATCAGATCCACCGTTGAAAACAGCCAGCGCCTGGTGATCGACTACGCCATCGATTACGTCAAGGCCAACGGCAGCACCTCGGCGAAGGTCTTCAAGCTCAAGGCGCTGACACTGCCCGGCAACGCCAGCGAAGCCGTCAGCCGTGGGCAGCAGATCAAGGAGCTGACTACCCGCCGGCATTATGCGGGGCGTCATGCGGTGCATATCATGGTTAACGGCGAGCGGCTGGCCAGCACACAGTTCGAGATCGTCTGATTACGCCGCTATCCCTTGTAGGAGCTGGCTTGCCAGCGAAAACGGTCCCGAATCGGATGCAATTCTCTCGGGCCCCTTCGCCAGCAAGCCGGCTCCTACAGACGATTGTGGCCTAGTAGCAGGTCTTGCTCCCGCTCACACAACTCCACCACATAATCCCAAAGCACCCGCAACCGCACCGACTTGTGCAACTCCCGGCGAGTGCTGATCCAGTAACTGCGCTGGATGCTTTCATCCGGCAACAGCGGCACCAGCCCCGGATCGGCGCCGGCCATGTAACACGGCAACACCGCAATCCCCAGGCCTGAGCGCGCAGCCTGCTGCTGGGCGATCACGCTGGTGCTGTGAAACACCACCTGCGGGTTGCGGCAGAAGCTGTTGAGGAACATCAATTCCTGGCTGAACAGCAGGTCGTCGACATAGCCGATCCAGGCATGACGCCCCAGATCCTCGCGACTGCGCAAAGGCGGCGAACGATCGAGGTACTCCTGGCTGGCATACAACGCCAGGCGATAGTCAGTGAGCTTGCGGGTGACCAGCATGTCGGCGGCCGGGCGCTCAAGGTGGATGCTGATTTCCGCCTCGCGGTTGAGGATGCTGACAAACCGCGGCACCGCCACCAGTTCCACTTCCAGCCCCGGATAGCGTTCGAACAAGCCGTTCATGCGGCTGGCGAGGAACATGATGCCCAGGCCTTCGGTCACCCCGACACGGATCTTGCCCAAGGGTGCGGTGGATTGGGTGATTTCCTCCTGGGCCAGCAGCGCCACGTTCTCCATCGCCTCGGCGTGTTTAAGCAACGCCTCGCCCGCCGGGGTCATCTCATAACCCTGGGCATGCTGAACGAACAATGCCGTACCCAGGCTCTTTTCGATGGCCTCGATGTGCCGCGCCACGGTGGCATGGGTGGTGTTCAAGCGCCGGGCAGCCGTGAGCAACCTCCCGCTGCGTTGCAATTCGAGAAAAAACCGCAGGTCATTCCAGTCGAACATGAAGCGTCCTTGTTCGTTGCCGTTCGGGATGCTGTTTAAAAACGCACAGCGGCTGCGCAAAAACTAACATTCTTTTGACGAAAGCTAACAACTAGGATGACAGACAACAAGAACAACAAAACGAGGTCAGGGATGCAGGCTTCCCTTGATGAATACGATTACATCGTGGTCGGAGCCGGGCCGGCCGGGTGTCTGCTGGCCAATCGACTGTCGGCCAACCCTCGACATCGCGTGTTGTTGCTCGAAGCCGGCGGCCGCGACAACTATGCGTGGATTCACATCCCCGTGGGTTATCTGTACTGCATCGGCAACCCGCGCACCGACTGGTGCTTCAAGACCGAAGCGCAACCGGGCCTGCAAGGTCGCGCCCTGAGCTATCCGCGCGGCAAGGTACTGGGCGGCTGCTCATCCATCAACGGCATGATCTACATGCGCGGCCAGGCCGGTGACTACGACCGCTGGGCCGCCGACGGCAACCCGGGCTGGAGCTGGCAAGACGTGTTGCCGCTGTTCAAGCAAAGTGAAAACCACTTCGCCGGTGCCGCCGAATTTCACGGCGACGCGGGTGAATGGCGAGTCGAACGCCAGCGCCTGTCGTGGCCGATTCTCGACGCCTTCCGCAGTGCCGCCGAACAAAGCGGCATCGCCAGCATCGATGACTTCAACCAGGGCGACAACGAAGGTTGCGGCTATTTCCAGGTCAATCAGAAGGCCGGCATCCGCTGGAACGCGGCCAAGGCGTTTCTCAAACCGATTCGCCAACGCTCCAATCTCACCGTACTGACCGGGGTCGAAGTCGACCGCGTGCTGCTGGACAATGGCCGCGCCTCTGCCGTCAGCGCCCGCTGGCAAGGTCAGGCGAAGACCTTCAAGGCGCGCAAGGAGATCGTCCTCTGTGCCGGCTCGGTTGGTTCGCCCGGCATCCTGCAACGCTCCGGTATCGGCCCGCGTCCGCTGCTTGAGAGGCTGGGCATTGGCGTCGCCCATGAACTGCCCGGTGTCGGCGGCAACTTGCAGGATCACCTGCAACTGCGGCTGATCTACAAGCTGGAAAATGCCCGCACCCTCAACCAGATGGCCGGCAGCCTGTGGGGCAAGCTGGGCATGGGCCTGCGCTACCTGTATGACCGCAGCGGCCCGCTGTCCATGGCGCCGAGCCAGTTGGGCGCCTTTGCCCGCTCGGAACCGGAACAGACTTCAGCCAACCTCGAATACCACGTGCAACCGCTGTCGCTGGAGCGCTTTGGCGAACCGCTGCATGCCTTCCCGGCGTTCACCGCATCGGTCTGCGATCTACGCCCGCAAAGCCGTGGCCGGGTGGATATCCGCTCGGCGGATCCGCAACAAGCACCGCTGATCCAGCCCAATTACCTCAGCCACCCGGAAGACCTGCGGGTCGCCGCCGACGCCATTCGCCTGACCCGGCGCATCGTCGCCGCACCCGCCCTGCGCGCCTTCAATCCGGTGGAATACCTGCCCGGCGCCAGCCTGCAAAGCGAGGAACAACTGCACGAAGCCGCCGCGCGCATCGGCACCACGATTTTCCACCCCGTGGGCACCTGCCGCATGGGCAATGACGCCGAGGCCGTGGTCGATGCGCAACTCAAGGTCCATGGCATCCCCGGCCTGCGCATCGCCGATGCCTCGATCATGCCGCGCATCACCTCGGGCAACACCTGCTCACCAACGCTGATGATTGCAGAGAAAGCGGCACAACTGATCCTCACCCCGCCACAAGGAGCATCACACCGACAATGGAACTGATCGCACACCCCTGAATCCTGTGCGCCCCCTGTAGGAGCGAGCTTGCTCGCGATGGTCGTCAACGATAACGCTGTAAACCTGACACCCACGTGCGCTCTCAGGTTCATCGCGAGCAAGCTCGCTCCTACAAGTAACGAGTACACCCGATACATCGCAGTAGCGGCACCCGCCCACAAGGCCGGCGCCGACAGTGGAACAACAAAAACAATCACTGTGAGGGATACCGGTATGTCAGAACACGTTCAGCCCCTGGAAGCCGTGCGCAGCGCGGGCACCAGCCAGGAAACCCAGAAAGTCATCTTCGCGTCGTCCCTCGGGACCGTCTTCGAGTGGTACGACTTTTTCCTCTATGGCGCCCTCGCGGCGGTCATCAGCAAGCAGTTTTTCGCCGGGGTCAACGACACCACGGCGTTCATCTTTGCGCTGATGGCCTTCGCCGCCGGCTTCATCGTCCGGCCGTTCGGCGCGCTGGTGTTCGGTCGGTTGGGGGACATGATCGGGCGCAAGTACACCTTCCTCGCCACCATCATCCTCATGGGCCTGGCGACGTTCTGTGTCGGGCTGCTGCCGACCTACGCCAGCATCGGCATCGCCGCGCCGATCATCCTGGTGGTGCTGCGCATGCTCCAGGGCCTGGCCCTGGGCGGTGAATACGGTGGCGCCGCGACCTATGTCGCCGAGCACGCGCCCATCGGCAAGCGCGGCTTCCACACCAGCTGGATTCAATCCACCGCGACCCTGGGCCTGCTGCTCTCGCTGCTGGTGGTGCTGGGCTGCCGCTACTTCACCGGCGACCAGTTCGAAGTCTGGGGCTGGCGCATTCCGTTCCTGTTTTCCATCGTGCTGCTGGGCATCTCCACCTGGATTCGCCTGAGCCTGCACGAGTCGCCGGCCTTCGTGAAAATGAAAGAGGAAGGCAAGCTGTGCAAACAGCCGATTCGCGACTCCTTCGGCAAATGGGAAAACCTCAAGGTGGTGCTGATCGCGCTGTTCAGCATCAATGCCGGGCAAGCGGTGACCTTCTACGCCGCGCAATTCTATGTACTGTTCTTCCTCACCCAGTTCCTGAAAATGGACCCGGCCGTGGCCAACGGCTTGCTGATTGTCAGCGTGACCATAGGCGCCCCCTTCTTCATTTTCTTTGGCTGGCTGTCGGACAAGGTCGGGCGCAAACCGGTGCTGATGATCGGCCTGCTGCTGGCCACCGCGCTGTACTTCCCGATCTTCAAGACCCTGGCCCACTACGCCAACCCGGCCATCGACCAGGCCAGCCGCCAGGCACCGATCACCGTGATGGCCGACCCGGCCACCTGCACGTTCCAGTTCGACCCGGTGGGCAAGGCGAAATTCGACAGCCCCTGTGACAAGGTCAAGACCTTCCTGGTCAAGCAGGGCCTGCCGTACCAGGGCGCAGCGGCCCCGGCCGGCAGTGGCGTGCAGGTAAGCGTCGGTGACGTGAAGATCGATGGTTTCGACGAAGCCGCCTTGCGCGGTGCCGTGACCCTCGCCGGCTACCCGCAACAGGCGGACATGCAGCAGATCAACAAACCGATGATCGTGGCGCTGATTGTCGCGCTGATCATCATCTCGGCCATGTGCTACGGCCCGCTGGCGGCGTTGATGGTCGAACTGTTCCCGACCCGCATCCGCTACACCTCGATGTCCCTGCCCTACCACATCGGCAACGGCTGGTTCGGCGGCTTCCTGCCGACGGTGTCGTTCGCGCTGGTGGTGTACACCGGGGACATCTTCTACGGGCTGTGGTATCCGGTGGTAATCACCGGGGTGAGCCTGGTGGTGGGGATGATATGCCTGCGTGAGACGCGTAACGTGGATCTCGACAAGAATTGATCCGTCCTGCTGGCGGGGGCGTCCACGGACTCTCTCGCCAGCACTGCGCCTGGCTGACGGCGCCCGTCAAACCTCTGCGTCCAGCAACTCGAACTTCACCTGATCCGGGTAGAACGCCACGTATTCGCGTATCTGCTGCACCGATATCTTGGGGTTCTCATAACTCCACACGGCATTGGCACTCTCATGCCCCGGCACCTGCAAACTGAAATAACTCGCATCGCCCTTGTACGGGCAATAGCTGGTGTGGTCGGTGCGGGCGAAATATTTCTCGTCGATATCCTCTCGCGGCACGTAGTACACCGGCGGGTAGTTGGCCTCCAGCAATACCAGGGCCCGCGCCGAAGCGGCCACTTGAATACCGTGAAACCTCACCAGCAGACAGCCAGGCTGCTCGGCGATGGTGATGACAGGACTAGGACCGGAGCTTTTCATGGAATACGTTCCTCATGACGGTGATGGACCTGCAAATCGATGATGTGGGAGCGTGGCTTGCCCGCGATGGGCTGTGCAGCAGCCCCAAACCTGAAACCACGATTTATCAGGTATAACCCAAGTTTCCCCCTCCCGACGGCTTCACAGCCGAACGGGAGCGACACACCAGGCTGTACATCCATACAGATAAAGATTGCTCCATCGTCCATCAAGCGCCATTCTGTGCACCCCTGACACATAGATCGACGATGGTGGTTATGCGGCTGTACCTCTGTGAAAAACCTTCCCAGGCCAAAGACATTGCGGCTGTCCTCGGCGCCCGGCGCCGGGGCGATGGCTGCTGGCTGGGAACAGACGTCACGGTGACCTGGTGCATCGGCCACCTGCTGGAAACCGCACCGCCGGATGCCTACGATGCGCGCTACAAGCGCTGGGTGCTGGCCGACCTGCCGATCATTCCCGAAAAGTGGAAAATGACCGTCAAGCCGCGCACCGCCAGCCAATACAAGGCGGTCAAGCGCCTGCTCGGTGAAGCGAGCGAACTGATCATTGCCACGGACGCCGACCGCGAGGGCGAGATGATCGCCCGGGAACTGGTGGAGCATTGCCGCTATCGCGGGCCGATCCGCCGCCTCTGGTTGTCGGCCCTGGATGATGCGTCCATCCGCAAGGCCCTCGCGGCACTCAAACCGGGCAACGAAACGTTCAGTCTCTATCACTCGGCCCTGGGGCGCTCCCGGGCCGACTGGCTGATCGGCATGAACATGAGCCGGCTGTTCACCTTGCTGGGGCGCCAGTCCGGCTATCAAGGCGTGCTGCCGGTGGGCCGGGTGCAAACGCCGACCTTGCGCCTGGTGGTGGATCGCGATCGCAGCATCGCCGACTTTGTGCCCGTCCCCTACTGGGCCATCGATGTGCAACTGCTGCACAACGGCACCGCATTCACGGCGCAATGGCGCGCGGCATCCGAGGTTTGCGACGATCAGGACCGCTGCCTGAATCAGGCACTGGCCCAACAAGCGGCGGCCGCCATGAGCGGCGCGGCCAGTGCGCGGGTGATCAAGCTGCGCACCGAACGGATGCGCGAAGTGGCCCCGCTGCCGTTCGACCTGGGCACCCTGCAGGAGGTCTGTTCAAAGAAGCTCGGCCTCGGCGCCCAGGAAACCCTGGACATCGCCCAGGCGCTGTACGAAACCCACAAAGTCATTACCTATCCGCGCAGCGATTGCGGCTACTTGCCCCTCAGCCAGCACAGCGAAGCACCGGCCATTCTGGCGGCGCTGCGCCAGGCCGACCCGGCGTTGAACGCCTTGCACGATCACCTTGATCCGCAACGGCGCTCACGGGCCTGGAACGATGCCAAGGTCAGCGCTCACCACGGCATCATCCCCACCGCTGCGGCGAAGAACCTCGACAAGCTGGCCGGCAAACAGCGCGCGGTCTACACGCTGATCCGCGCGCGATACCTGGCGCAGTTCCTGCCCAACCACGAATACGACCGCACCCAGGCCGACTTCGATTGCGCAGGTCTTGCCTTGCGCGCTGTCGGCAAGCAGATCATCGAGCCGGGCTGGAAACGCGCCCTGCCCGAGGCACTGGCTGCAACCAGGGGACGCGAAGCTCCAGCGCCACAGACACTGCCCAACCTGGCCGAAGGCATCGATTGTGCAGTGGCCGGCGTGCAGCTCAAGGACCTCTGGACACAACCGCCAAAGCCGTTCACCGAAGGCGATCTGATCAAGGCCATGAAGAACGTCGCCAAACTGGTGGAAGACCCGCTGCTCAAGCAAAAGCTCAAGGACACCACCGGCATCGGCACCGAAGCGACCCGTGCGTCGATCATCCAGGGCCTGCTCGACCGTGGTTATCTGGTCAAGAACGGCAAGGCCCTGGCCGCCACGCCGGCCGCGTTCAGCCTGATCGACGCCGTGCCACGGGCCATCGCCGACCCGGGCACCACGGCGATCTGGGAACAGGCCCTGGACATGGTGCAAAGCGGGGAAATGAGCCTTGAAGAGTTCGTCACCAAACAGGCGGCGTGGATGAGCAAGCAGGTCAGCCGTTGTGCCGGACTGAGCCTGACCATCAGCGGTCCGCCGCCCACCGGATCCGCCGCAGCCCCCTGGAAGAAAAAACGCAAGAGCGCCCCGCGCAAACCCGCGAGCGGCACCCGGCGCAAGTCAAAACCGGCAAGCAAAACATAGACCTGACACTGAGCCTTTGTGGCGACGCCGACCATAATCAATTGTGTCCCTTGGCCGATCAGGAGCCACCCCCGTATGTCTTCGATAGCACTGCACGCCGCCCAACGCGACGAACTGGAAACCCTCGAAAACCTGATGCAGTTCTACACCTACGACTTCAGCGAATGGCTGCCGCTAAAGCTGGGTGAATCCGGATTCTTCAACATCCTGCCCATGCCGGAGTACTGGCGACACCCGGCCACCCGACCTTTCCTGATCAAGGTCGACGGGGAACTGGCCGGGTTCGTGACCGTGGATAACCGGACTCATCTCCCCGGCGCCGACTACAACATCGGCTATCTGTTTGTCAGTCGACGCTTTCGTGGCCGGGGTGTCGCGCGATTTGTCGTTTCCACCCTCTTGAGCCAATTACCCGGTCAATGGCAGATTTTCCATCTCGAGGCGAATCAGCCGGCACGCCTGTTCTGGGCCACCGTGATGCCGGGGCTCGGCGTTGGCGCGTTCACCTTGCATCAGCAGGTGGTAGACGGTCATCCCTGCACTTTTTACCGCTTTGCGTGTCCGCCTTTGTCGTCTTGATGGACACACCCTCGTCTCCCCTCGCTAATTCCGAACAGCTTTGTCCGACAATATGTAGTGACTGAAAATATTCACTACAAAACCGTTGACGCCTCCGTTTTGCCCTTGCATGATGCAGACGTCTCCCCGATCGGGAGTACAGGCAACACGTTTGAGCAAGCTCGTCTGACCGCCGAGCTGTTTTTCCCGGATACACGCTGCCCACAAGGCAGATTGAAGAAGCTGACCTGGCCTGAACGTCCAGTACAAGGGCGAGAAGTCTTGGCGAGCAATCCTCATGATGCTTGTGGCCGACCCTGAAAATGTCGGCAGTGGCCTTAAGGTTTTCGCCGCTTCTCTTCGTTGTGACGCTATTGCGTAGCAGTTATTCAACACGACTACATGCAACAGACGCAGGACCCCGCCCGATAAGGCGGTCGAACGCTGACGTCCTGGTTTCGGTGCCAGGGATCAACTAACCGATGGGCTACCTGTATTAGCGAATCAACTTTGAAAGATCACCAATTGGTCAAGGGGCTTTATGATGAATCTGAACAATCAACCAACTATCGATGAACTGGCTCGTATGTTCGCTGCAAAGAAAGACAGCCACGACAGCCATATTCTCTGGATCAGCAAGTGTGGCCAGGTTCATATCGACTGCCTGTCGCCGCACGCCCACGAAGCAGAGTTCGACCAGAACAACCAGAACCTGCTGGCCCGACTGAAGATGTACCGTCGCGGCCAGGGCTATGTCGGCAAGAAGGCAGCGGCCGACAAGGACTTCATCGGTAATGTTCTGCAAACCCTGAAACAGGCCTGGGCCTCGATGCAGAATCAGAACGAAGTTCGGGTGATTGACCGGTTCTACTAATTGAATGAGTCGTCACTGACTTATTGAAAAACAGGGCCTGCTCCCATTAAGGAGCAGGCCTTTTTTTATGCCCGTACGAAGATCAACTGTGGGAGCGGGCTTGCTCGCGAATGCGGTGTGTCAGATAACACTATGTCAACTGATACACCGCATTCGCGAGCAAGCCCGCTCCCACAGGGTTTTGTAGTGGTTATGAAAAATCGGTCCCCAACACCAGATCCACAAACGCCACCGACGCTGCACTGTGGTAGTTGTTCTTGCGCCGCAGCAACGCAGCCCCGCGCTCCGGCGCCGCCCCCTGCATGGAAAGCTTGCGTAGTGCCCGATCCTGCGTGGCGATGGGTTCCGGCAGGATGGTGGCAATAGCGGAGTGTCGGATGACTTCCAGCAGCGTGTTGACCGAGTTCACTTCAATCACCACTTTGGGCGTGATCTTCGCCTCAGCGAAATACTCATCGATGCATGTGCGGGTGATGTAATCCGGGGTCAGCAGCGCAAACTCAAGTTGAGCCACCTCTTGCGCGGACAACGCGTCCTGATGCTCGTAAAGCTGATGATCGCGCCCGACCATCAGCCCCAGGGTCTCGGTAAACGCCGGGATCGACTCGATGTCGGTGCTGCGCACCTGATCAAACGCAATCGCAATATCCAGCGAATCATCCGCCAGCCCGGCTTCGATCTCGTCCATCGACAACTCGAAAATCTCCAAGTGGATGTTCGGGTAGCGCGCCACGTAGTCGCGCACCAGCGGCCCTACCAGATAAGCCATGAAGGTCGGTGTCATGGCCATGCGCAAGGTGCCGCGGGATAAATCCTTCACGTCATGCAACGCACGCCTGCCCGCCTCCAGCTCCACCAGTACCCGCCGCGCGCATTCAATGTAAGCCTGGCCGGCATCGGTGGGCCTGACCGTGCGCGAGGTGCGGTCGAACAGGCTCACACCCAGTGATTCCTCCAGTTGGCGGATCTGCTGCGACAAGGTCGGCTGGGACACATGCAGCACTTCGGCGGCGCGCGTGAAACCACCCTGGTCGGCCACCGCCAGCAGGTAACGCAAATGGCGAAGCAACATCGGACTCTCCATCTATAGGCAGTGCTTATGCATTGCATTGTATATCGGTCTTGGACGCTATGGATGGATCGGCAGAAGATGGCCCCACCCCCCAGCAACGTCACTCCCGATAGGAGAATCACCATGCAACAGTCCCACGCCTACAACGACCCAAGCCTGGCCCTGACCACTTCTGTCCTTGATGCCAAGGCTCGCAAAAACCTGTCGTGGCAAGACCTCGCCGATGGCACCGGCTTGAGCCTGGCCTACGTCACCGCCGCCCTGCTCGGTCAACACCCGCTGCCGGAAAGCGCCGCCAAAGTGGTCGGCGACAAACTCGAACTGGACGCCGACGCCGTGGCCCGCTTGCAGATCATCCCGCTGCGCGGCAGCCTCTCGGGTGTGCCGACCGACCCGACCATCTACCGCTTCTACGAAATGATCCAGATCTACGGCACCACCCTCAAAGCTCTGGTTCATGAGCAGTTCGGCGACGGCATCATCAGCGCGATCAACTTCAAGCTCGACATGAAGAAAGTCGACGATCCGGAAGGCGGCTCCCGCGCGGTCATCACCCTCGACGGCAAGTTCCTGCCGCTGCGTCCTTTCTAAGTTGATACCGGCCCGCATGCCCCGTGCGGGCCGAACCCTGCTCACCCATGAGGACGCGATCATGAAAGCGCTCATCGACGGTTTCCTGAAGTTCCAGAAAGAAGCCTTTCCGCAACGCACCGACCTGTTCAAACACCTGGCCACCACCCAGCATCCGGGCACACTGTTCATCACCTGCTCCGACAGCCGTGTCGTGCCGGAACTGCTGACCCAGCAAGAACCCGGTGAACTGTTCGTGATCCGCAACGCCGGCAACATCGTGCCGTCCTACAGCCCGCATCCGGGTGGCGTATCGGCCACGGTCGAATACGCCGTCGCGGTGCTCGGCGTCACCGACATCGTGATTTGCGGTCATTCGGACTGCGGCGCCATGACGGCGGTGGCCAAGTGCACCTGCATGGATCACCTGCCCGCCGTCAGCGGCTGGCTGCAACACGCCGAGTCGGCGAAAGTAATCAACGAAGCCCGGCCACACGCCAGTGAAGCGGCCAAGGTCAGTTCGATGGTGCGGGAGAACGTCATCGCCCAACTGGCCAACATCCAGACGCACCCGAGCGTGCGACTGGCCCAGGAAAAAGGCCTGTTGAACCTGCATGGCTGGGTGTACGACATCGAGACCGGTTCGATCGACGCGCTGGATGCCGACAGCCGAAGATTCGTGTCGCTGGTCGAGCATCCGGGCACTTGTGCGGTATCGGCCAAGGCGATCAAAGCCGCTTGACCGGAACCACCGGTTTTTGAAAAAAAGTGACCGCCCTTGCAGCGGTCACTGGTTCCGCTGTCTCAGCGTTTGACGCCCAGATCGATCTGGGTCATGCGGCTACGGATGGTGAACACGCCATCACCCGAGAGAATCGCACTGCGCGCAAACAGGCGCCCGCTCTCCCAGTTCGAAAGGCCCAGTTCCGGCTTGTTCAACGCGTACTGGCCGTCGACCCAACGGGTGATGCCATTGCCGACAAAAGGCGCGTTGACCGCGTTGTAGAAACGCTCCTGGGCCTCGGCACTTTCACTGATCAAGGACACGGTGAACTGCGGGCTGTAGCGATTGAACAAGGCGATGGCACTGTCCAGGTCGTCGACGATTTTCAGGCTGACTTCCGGGGTTTCTTCCCATTCCCATTCACGGCCCAATTGATCTTCCGGCAACGCCTCGGCCTGGGCTTCGGTCTGATAGCCTTCAGCGCGGTACACCTCCACCGTTGCGGTCAACCAGTCTTGCGCCAGGTGCGACTCGCTGCCTTCGACGATGTGCAGCTTGCAGCCCTGCCCCCGCGCAGTACCGGCCTGCTTGAGTGCGTAGAGGAACAGCGGCACCAGTTCAGCGGCGCGGTCGCGGTGGATCAGGCAGACGTTCAGGGTGTTGCAGACTTTACGGTCCAGGGAATTGCGCACCACGGCGGCAAAGCGCTGGGCGTCGGCATCGGCGTTGGCGATCAGCCAGGCGCCACCGGTGCCGTGCAGGCTGACCGCCGTGCCG
The DNA here is from genome assembly GCF_053628995.1 of Pseudomonas sp. AP3_22 TE3818. NCBI lineage: Bacteria > Pseudomonadati > Pseudomonadota > Gammaproteobacteria > Pseudomonadales > Pseudomonadaceae > Pseudomonas > Pseudomonas sp. AP3_22 TE3818. The sequence continues at coordinate 3,944,585 of NZ_JBRJHL010000001.1, forward strand.
GCCTGCTGCGCGATGCTGCCCAACTGGCTGACGGCGCGACCCGAACCGCGGGCTACCGCCAATGACAGGCGCCGGTCAGCGAACATCGCCCAACCGGCGGCGTGGTTGACGCTTTCCACCAGCGACACCGCACCGGCCGGCAAGCCGGCGTCGCTCAGCGCAGGGTTCAGTGCATGCGTAACGATTGCCTGGGCCGTGCCCAACGCATCGCTGCCGATGCGCAGCACGGCGGTGTTGCCAGTGCGCAACACACCGGCCGCATCGGCAAATACATTCGGCCGGCCTTCGAAGACGAACGCGACAATGCCCAACGGCGAGACCACTTGCTCGACCTTCCAGCCATCGTGCTCGACGCAGCTGATCACCTTGCCCCGAGTGGCCGCGGCATCACGCCACGCGCGCAGGCCGGCGATCATGTCGCGACGCATGCGCTCATCGGCCAGCAACCGGGTGGTCGAGCGACCGCGCGCCTTGGCCCGCTCGATGTCGACCAGGTTGGCGGCCTCGATCAAGGTCCAGCATTGCGGGGTTTCCAGGCGTTGGGCAAACAGGTCGAAGAAGGCGCTGATCGCTTGATCAGACACCGCCGACAGCGCGGTAAACGCCGCTTGGGCGCGCTCGATCGCGACGTTGGCCGCTTGCTGGTCCGCCACGGGGATCAACAACAACTCGCCGCTGACCTGCTCCACCAGCAGGTGATCACCGGGCTGGAAGCGTTGCGCCAGTTCGGGGCTGACGACGGTGACACGATTACCGGCGAAAGGGATGGGCGTACCAGCGACTAGACGTTCGAGCGCGAGAGACATGAAGCGGTTTCACCATGCAGGGGGGCGGCCGGAAAATGTATAGCAATTTCCCCGGAGCGTCACGCTTCGCACCGGTGATCCCCTGTGGGAGCGGGCTTGCTCGCGAAAGCGGTGTGTCAGATAACACTATGTCAACTGACACACCGCTTTCGCGAGCAAGCCCGCTCCCACACTGGTTGTGCACTTACGTATCTCAATGTATACCGCCCCGCCCCAGACACACCCCGCACGCAAAACCCCACCCCAACGACACACCGCAGATACACCCCGTTGATGAAATACGCCTGTCGATTGGCCACGCCGATCAAAGCGCTCAATTCACGGGGCATGCCGTTGCCCCGCCTCCCCGACCTGAAGGAGATCATCGTCCATGAACACCACCCTTTCCTCGGCCGTCAAAGGCCTGAACCTGAACCTCGACCGTGCCGGCAACTGGGTTGCGCCCCTGGCGCTGCGAGTGTTCCTTGCCTGGGAATTCCTCGAGTCGGGCCTGGAAAAATTCAACGGCCAGAACTGGTTCGCCGATATCCAGGAGCGCTTCCCGTTTCCGTTCGACCACCTTCCAGCGACGTTGAACTGGGAACTGTCGATGTGGGCCGAACTCATCTTCGCCATGACCTTGCTGGTGGGCCTTGGCACACGCTTCTCGGCGTTGAGCCTGATGGTGGTGACCGTCGTCGCCACCGCCGCCGTGCATTGGCCCGCCGACTGGCACACCCTGAGTGAACTTGCCCAAGGGTACGCCATCAGCAACAAGGGTTACGGCAACTTCAAACTGCCCTTGATCTACCTTGTGGCCCTCACTCCGCTGTTGCTGTCCGGTGCCGGCAAGCTCAGCCTCGACGCACTGCTGGCGCGTTACTTCTGGCGTCGCTGAAACGCAATCTGCAATGCGGACAAACAGAAGGGACTTCACGGAATCCCGGGGCTCACCGATACCTGTAGGAGCGAGCTTGCTCGCGAAAAACCTGAGAGCACCGCGGGGTGTCAGGCTCCCCGCATCATCGTTGACCTCCATCGCGAGCAAGCTCGCGCCTACAGGTATCGGTGTTCCCCGCAATTACGTGAACAACCTACCCAATCACTTCTTCCATCCCGGTCTGTTCGACCAGCCTCGGATGCGCACTGCGTTCATGCACATGGGCGTGCGGTGTACGGTCAATCAGCAGGCTCAGCAGTTCCGGGCGGCTGTAGTGGCCGCGGGAATCCATCATGCGTTTGCGCTTGTCGATCAGGCCCATGTCGAGGTCGGCGATCACCTCGCCTTCACCTTCCTGCAACGAACCCAGCACTGTGCCATCCGGGCTGATGATCGCGGTATAGCAGCCGCCGGAGATCGGGCCGATGGCGCAGCCGGTATCCGCCATGATCTGCGCCTGTTGCTCGGGGTCCAGCCATGCCGTGGAGTTGACCACGAAACACGCAGCCTCCAGCGCATGCTGGCGAATGCTGACCTCCATTTGCGAGGCGAACAGGGGGCCTGCAAACGACCCCGGGTACATCGCCGCATGGATCTGTTCGCCATCGGCCATCAAGGCATAACGGGCCAGCGGGTTGAAATGCTCCCAACAGGCCAGTTGACCGATGCGCCCTGCCGCGCTGTCGACGGCCCGCAGGCCGGAGCCGTCGCCCATGCCCCAGATCATGCGTTCATGGTAGGTCGGGGAGATCTTGCGGCGACGCTGGATCAGTGAGCCGTCGGCATCGAACAGCAACTGCGTGTTGTACAGCGTGCCGCCATCACGCTCGTTGACGCCGATGGACACGACCATGCCGACTTGCCTGGCCGCTGCGCCGATGGCATCGGTGGCGGGCGAAGGCACAGTGACAGCCTGGTCCAGCAGCTTGAGGTGTTCGGCGGCCATTTCGAACGGCGACTGCACGAAGGAAAAGTACGGGTAATACGGCACGACGGTTTCCGGGAACACGGCAAATTGCACGCCCTGTTCACCGAGTTCGAGAATCTTCTGCACCACTTTGTCGACGGTGCCTTCACGGCTGTAGAGAACGGGACTGATTTGTACGGCGGCGGCTTTGACGATGGTCATGGCGGTGATCTCACTGAGGGAAAGGTTTCAACGAGATCAAGATTACGCCTATCATATTAAGGCTTGAATGTCGTATACACCACCTTTCAGGACATCACCAAATCAACCCCGACTTGCGCGCTGGATCACCTGCGGCGGCTGCCCGAAGGCACGAATGAAAGCACGACGCATCCGCTCCCGATCACCAAAACCGGTGTCCGTCGCCACCACATCGATGGAGTGCCGTCCGGTTTCCATCATCAACCGGGCCGACTCGACCCGCAGGCGTTCGATGGCCTTGGCCGGAGACTGGCCGGTTTCGGCATGAAACACCCGGCTGAATTGCCGGGGGCTGAGATTGGCCACGCTGGCCAGCTCCTCGACCGACAGCGCGGACTTGAGATTCTGCCTGGCGTAGTTCAGCGCGGCCTGAATCCGATCGGTCTTGGGGGCCAGTTCCAGCATCGCTGAAAACTGCGACTGTCCGCCGGAACGCCGGTGGTACACCACCAATTGCCGCGCCACCTTGCGTGCAAGGTCGGCGCCCAGGTCCTGCTCCACCAGCGCCAACGCCAGGTCCACGCACGCGCTCATGCCCGCCGCCGTCCACAGATGACCATCATTGACGAAGATCCGGTCTTGCTCGACCTTCACGTTCGGGTACGCCTTGCGAAAGGCCGGCACATGCGCCCAGTGGGTGGTCGCCCGCCGACCGTCAAGCAAACCGGCCTCCGCCAAAGCAATCGCCCCTGTGCAAATCGAGCCCAGGCGTCGGGTGCCGTGACTGGCGCGGCGCAAAAACGCCAGCATGCCCGCAGTGGTCGGGCGGATCAGGTTGTCGCCCAGGACCAGCAGCGTATCGAACGCGCGCTGGTCGAACGCTTCGGTCTGCACAGCAAAACCGGCGGACGTTTGCACCAGGCCACCCGGCTCGGACAACAAGGCGATGCGGTACAAGGATTCGTCACCGGCACTGTTGGCCAATTCGAAGGCGGCACACATGGCCAGCCCCAGAACCTGAAAACCGGGATAAACAATGAGTCCGATCTGGTGCATGGCGCTATGTCCCTGAACGTGGCATGCCTGATATTCAGGCCAGGATCTGCACTCTAACCCGAACAGCCCGCACCGGACATCATGATGGAGCGCCTCGCGCATTGGCCGATGGCGACGGATAATGAAGCGGTTTGCATCTCACCGAGGAATGGAAGGATGTCACTGACTCTTTATTTCCACCCGCTCTCGTCGTTCTGCCACAAAGCACTGATCGCCCTCTATGAACTGGACATCGAGTTTGAAAAAAGGGTCATCGACCTGGGCAACGACGCCGACCGGGCCGAACTTCAAGCGCTGTGGCCGATTGGCAAGTTTCCGGTGCTTCGCGATCACACCCGGCAAAAGAACGTGCCGGAGTCGAGTGTGATCATTGAATATCTGGACCGGCTCCATGCCGGCCAGGCACACCTGATTCCGCACGATTGGGAAGCCGCCCTGGAAGTGCGGCTGTGGGATCGCTTTTTCGACCTCCACGTCCAGGTGCCAATGCAGAAGATCGTCGCTGACCGCCTGAACGCCGCCAACGGCGACCTGTCCCGCGAGCGCGCCGCGCTGACAACGGCATACGGCCTGCTTGAACGGCAACTGGCGGCAAACACCTGGGTGGCCAGTCCGGCATTCAGCATGGCCGATTGCGCCGCCGCCCCGGCGCTGTTCTATGCCAGCACCCTCGTCTCCTTTGCCGACGAGCATCGCCACTTGAACGCCTATTTCGACAGGTTGACCGAAAGGCCCTCGGTCAAGCGGGTGATCGACGAGGCACGGCCCTGGTTTGCCTGGTATCCGTTTGCCGAGGCCATCCCGGAGCGCTTTCGCTAGAGGCTCGCGCACAAAGACCTTGCGCGAGCCTTGGCTGCACGCTGGTTTGCGAGGGAACATCCGGAACATGAATAACGAACGCAAAAAACCGGCGAATCGACGAACAACAACCGTCGGCCGAGTGTTTTCTGATTGAGCAGGAAGAAAAAATGGCAGGGGCGGCTGGATTCGAACCAACGCATGGCAGGATCAAAACCTGCTGCCTTACCGCTTGGCGACGCCCCTGTATCTGTAGCGATGAGTGCCAGGCACTCGCTTTCTTGAGTGGCAACAAGCGATGTTGCCTGCTTGCGTGAGAGGCTCCCTGAGGGCCTGTGCAAGAGTGGGCGGCAATTTACCAACTTTTGCCTCGCATGGGAAGCCCCAATAAAACAATTTGTTTTTTAAAACAGATGCTTAGTGTTCAGCCAAGTCCCGGGGAAGTGCTCGACGCACATTCGGCCCGATCACGTCTGCTACGCTTTTCCTTTAGGGGATGGAATCGGAAATCGTTTGCTCAACACCCCTCCTTTGCCATTTGAGGGCGCAAAATGTGAAAGGCAAACTGATGGGCACCTTTGCAACCATCCTGGTGGTCGGGGCCGCGATTTATGGACTGAACACCTGGGAACACATCGAGAGCCAGCGACAGGAAGCGGTCTGCAGGGCCGCCCGGGAGCATCTCAACGGCCTGGAAACCCAGGCGCGAGCCCTGGCCTCCGGATTAACGGTCGAAGCCTATGCCGAGGCCGAAAAAGCCGAGGCCGGCCAGTTGGTCCTGGCACTTGATACGGCCAGGAACGAAGCCGAGGTCAATGCCGTCATCGACAAACACGCCGCCGCCATCGAAGCACAGATATCGGCCGAAGACGCCGAGGTCCATTCCCGCAGCGATCAACCCTTCCTCGGCCAGGAACTCAAAAAGCAACGCATCCCCACCGACATCAAACAGGAATTCAAACGAGCTGAAAAAGCTGTCCTCGAGACCTGTGGATAGCAACGACTGCCGCTGCGGGTTTGTCGCCAGCGTCTAGACTCCAGCAAGAACAGGCTGTAACCCGACTCCGCGTTTAAAACAAAAAAAACTACAAACGAGGACGCCCACACCTTGAAAATATCAACCCTCTGCGCCATGGCGGGCCTGCTGGTGTCGGTCGCGGTGTCTGCCAACGGCGTCATTCCTGTCCTCGAACTGGACTTCACACGGTCTGCGACGCAAACCCTGAAAAAAATCGGCATCAATGACGCGTGCATCATCGGCGCCTCGAGCCCCGTTGCGTTCACTTACTGCCGGGAAGGATCGTCGACACTGTGGAAGTATCAGGCAATGGATCTGGAGCAGATGGCGGCGCTGCAAGATGCAAAGCAGTCCCCCGCGGTCTACCAACCGATTTCCGTGGTGGAGTTCGGGAGTCCGGCCTGTGAACACGAGGGCAGCCTGGCCGCCACTGGAAAACCGCCGATACGCAGGCTGATCCTCGGCCTGATCGCCATTTCCCTGCTGATTGGCTTGCGCTACAGCTATCGGGCCATGCGGCAGCGCCGCCAGGACCCCACCGCGTACGCGCATCCCCTTGAGCAGGCGTCGAGTGAATTCCAGGCAAGCGCACAGGCAAAAGCCCTGGCAGCCTTTGGCCTCGCAGTTGCCGTGGCAGTCGTTTACTTCAATTACACGGGGTATTGAACAACAGGCGAGCGCGCCGTTGCGGCGCGCTCGCCGGTCACTCAGTGCGGTGCGCGCGGGATGGTCTTGAGCAGGTCTTCGGGGCTGATGTGGCCGACCACGCTGCCCGGTTGCGGCAGGTTGAGGATGTGGCCCTTCATCTTGCCGATGATGTGCATTTCGCATGGCTTGCAATCGAACTTCAGCGTCAGCACTTCATCGCCGTGAATCAGCTGCATCGGCGCGACCTTGGTGCGCACGCCGGTCACGCCCTTGGCCTGTTTCGGGCACAGGTTGAAGGAGAAACGCAGGCAGTGCTTGGTGATCATCACCGGCACTTCGCCGGCTTCCTCGTGGGCCTCGTAGGCGGCGTCGATCAGCTTGACCCCATGGCGGTGATAGAAGTCGCGGGCCTTCTGGTTGTAGACGTTGGCCAGGAACGTCAGGTGCGACTCCGGGTACACCGGCGGCGGCGTGGTTTCGGCTTTACGGCTGCCGCGCGGGTGGGCGGCGACCCGCGCCTGGGTCAAGGCCTCGATCACTTCGCGGCGCAAGGCCTTGAGCTGCGAGTTCGGGATGAAGAACGCCTGCGGCGCATCCAGCTTGATGTCGATGGCGTGGTACTGGGTGGTACCCAGTTGGCCGAGCAGATCCTGCAATTGCTCCAGCGCCTGCTCCGGCTTGTTGGCCGCGCCGAACGGGCCGGCCAGGGTGACGCTGGCGCTGATGCCTTCCTCGCTGGTCGCGGTCAGTTCCAGCTGTTCTTCACGCAGGCGAGCGACCCAGCTCAGGGCGATGCGACGCTCGGCCGAGGTCCGTTGCAGCGCCTGTTGCCAGTTGTGATCGAGATTGCGATTCAGCGGATGGTTGGGGCGCAGCTTGTACATCCCCTCCGGCATCTCGTTAGGTTCGACGCGATAGCGATAACGCTTCTCGCCGTCCTCCTCGAATTCGCCCTTGGGTTCGGCGATGTTGGCGCGAAAACCCACCACTTCACGCTTGACCAGCACGTTGAGACCGTCACCGTTGGACAGCGGCTCGTGCGTCACGACCTGCATGTCCCGCTTGGCGACTTTCTCGACCACACCCACCGGCAGACCGGTGAAGGTCGGCGAGTCAAAGGCGCCGATATCGATCTTGCGGTCAGTAACGAAGTAATCGGTGCTGCCACGGTGGAAAGTCTTTTCCGGGTCGGGCAGGAAGAAGTGCGCGGTACGGCCGCTGGAGGCGCGGGCCAGGTCCGGGCGGTCTTCGAGGACGTCGTCGAGACGCTGGCGGTAGTAGGCGGTGATGTTCTTCACATAGCCCATGTCCTTGTAGCGGCCCTCGATCTTGAACGAGCGCACGCCCGCCTCGACCAGCGCGCGGATGTTGGCGCTCTGGTTGTTGTCCTTCATCGACAGCAGGTGCTTTTCGTAAGCGATCACGCCACCCTTTTCATCCTTGAGGGTGTACGGCAGGCGGCAAGCCTGGGAGCAGTCGCCACGGTTGGCGCTGCGCCCGGTCTGCGCGTGGGAAATGTTGCACTGGCCGGAAAACGCCACGCACAACGCGCCATGGATAAAGAACTCGATGGCCGCGTCGGTTTCGTCGGCGATGGCGCGGATTTCCTTGAGGTTCAGCTCACGGGCCAGCACCAGTTGCGAGAAACCGGCCTGATCGAGGAACTTCGCCCGCTCCAGGGTGCGGATGTCCGTCTGGGTACTGGCGTGCAGTTCGATCGGCGGGATGTCCAGCTCCATCACACCCAGGTCCTGGACGATCAGCGCATCGACGCCGGCGTCGTACAACTGGTGGATCAGCTGGCGGGCCGGCTCCAGTTCGTTGTCGTGCAGGATCGTGTTGATGGTGGTGAAGATCCGCGCGTGATAACGACGGGCGAATTCCACCAATTCGGCAATCTCGCTCACCTCGTTGCAGGCGTTGTGGCGGGCGCCGAAGCTCGGGCCGCCGATGTACACGGCATCGGCACCATGCAGGATAGCCTCGCGGGCGATGGCGACATCGCGGGCAGGGCTGAGCAATTCCAGGTGATGTTTGGGCAAAGACATAGTTTTTTTAGTCAGGCTTGTCACGGTCGAGGCGTGCATTGTAGCGGCGAAACGCCCGACCGGCACCCGTATGCTGCCGGGTGGCGTTTCGGGCAGGCCTGACCAGCCTCAATCCCTGTAGGAGCGAGCTTGCTCGCGATGGACGTTAACGATGACGCGGGCATTCTGTATGCACGCGTCGCCCTTATGTTCATCGCGAGCAAGCTCGCTCCTACATTTGATCGGCGTTAACCAAAAATTAAGCCCACAGGGCTTTTGTGTGTTGCTCGCCTGACCGGCACCCGTATGCTGCCCGGTGGCGTTCCGGGCAGGCCTGACCCGCCTCAATCCCTGTAGGAGCGAGCTTGCTCGCGATGGACGTTAACGATGACGCGGGCATTCTGTATGCACGCGTCGCCCTTATGTTCATCGCGAGCAAGCTCGCTCCTACATTTGATCGGCGTTAACCACAAATTAAGCCCACAGGGCTTTTGTGTGTTGCTCGCCTGACCGGCACCCGTATGCTGCCGGGTGGCGTTTCGGGCAGGCCTGACCAGCCTCAATCCCTGTAGGAGCGAGCTTGCTCGCGATGGACGTTAACGATGACGCGGGCATTCTGTATGCACGCGTCGCCCTTATGTTCATCGCGAGCAAGCTCGCTCCTACATTTGATCGGCGTTAACCACAAATTAAGCCCACAGGGCTTTTGTGTGTTGCTCGCCTGACCGGCACCCGTATGCTGCCGGGTGGCGTTCCGGGCAGGCCTGACCCGCCTCAATCCCTGTAGGAGCGAGCTTGCTCGCGATGGACGTTAACGATGACGCGGGCATTCTGTATGCACGCCTCGCCCTTATGTTCATCGCGAGCAAGCTCGCTCCTACATTTGATCGGCGTTAACCAAAAATTAAGCCCACAGGGCTTTTGTGTGTTGCTCGCCTGACCGGCACCCGTATGCTGCCGGGTGGCGTTTCGGGCAGGCCTGACCAGCCTCAATCCCTGTAGGAGCGAGCTTGCTCGCGATGGACGTTAACGATGACGCGGGCATTCTGTATGCACGCGTCGCCCTTATGTTCATCGCGAGCAAGCTCGCTCCTACATTTGATCGGCGTTAACCACAAATTAAGCCCACAGGGCTTTTGTGTGTTGTTCGCCTGACCGGCACCCGTATGCTGCCGGGTGGCGTTCCGGGCAGGCCTGACCCGCCTCAATCCCTGTAGGAGCGAGCTTGCTCGCGATGGACGTTAACGATGACGCGGGCATTCTGTATGCACGCCTCGCCCTTATGTTCATCGCGAACAAGCTCGCTCCTACATTTGATCGGCGTTAACCAAAAATTAAGCCCACAGGGCTTTTGTGTGTTGCTCGCCTGACCGGCACCCGTATGCTGCCGGGTGGCGTTTCGGGCAGGCCTGGCCAGCCTCAATCCCTGTAGGAGCGAGCTTGCTCGCGATGGACGTTAACGATGACGCGGGCATTCTGTATGCACGCGTCGCCCTTATGTTCATCGCGAGCAAGCTCGCTCCTACATTTGATCGGCGTTGACCACAAATTAAGCCCTCAGGGCTTTTGTGTGTTGCTCGCCTGACCGGCACCCGTATGCTGCCGGGTGGCGTTTCGGGCAGGCCTGGCCAGCCTCAATCCCTGTAGGAGCGAGCTTGCTCGCGATGGACGTTAACGATGACGCGGGCATTCTGTATGCACGCGTCGCCCTTATGTTCATCGCGAGCAAGCTCGCTCCTACATTTGATCGGCGTTGACCACAAATTAAGCCCTCAGGGCTTTTGTGTGTTGCCGAGATCAGGCCTTGGCCGCCATCGCGGTCACTTCCACGCGCATGCCTTCCACCGCCAGCGAGGCAACGCCGACAGCGGCGCGCACCGGCCACGGTTTGGCGAAGTAGCGCTTGTAGACCTCGTTGAACGCGGCGCGGTCGGCCATGTCGGTGAGGTAGATGGTCAGGTGCATCACGCGGTCCATGGAGCTGCCGGCACGTTCCAGCGCAACCTTCAGCGCTTGCAGGGTGCATTCGCTTTGCAGGGTGATGTCGCCCAGTTCCAGGCTGCCGTCGGCGCGGGTCGGGATCTGGGTCGAGACCAGCACACCGGCGAAACCGACGACGTCGGAGGAAATCGAATCGGCATCGAGGTCAGGCGTAAAGGTCAGGTCGTGGTTTGCCATTGGAAGTTCTCTTGCTTGAAAGGGTAAGGCGAGCGCCTTTTGCGCCGCCAGTTTACAGGGCCATTCCGGGCGCGTCGCTAATGCGCAGCGCTCGGCTACTCAAGACCGGTGGCCTGGCGGTACTGGCGCGGGGTGAAGCCGGTCAAGGCCTTGAACTGCCGGGTGAAGGCGCTGTGGTCGGTGTAGCCGCATTGCAGGGCGACGTCGGTGATCGGCAGGTCGGTGTGCAGCAACCGATGCGCATGCTCCAGGCGAACCTTCTGGATCATCTGCCGTGGCGTCAGGTGGAACACGCGCTTGCAGTAGCGCTCCAGTTGCGCCACGGAAATCCCGGCGATGCGTGTCAGCTCGCCGAGGGTGACGCGACGGTTGAAATGCGCGCGAATGTGTTCGTCCACCGCCGCCAGGCGCTGGTACGCCGGGTGCGTGTCGCTGGCCGATTGCAGGTCGACCGAGATCCCCGCCAGACCAATGATTTCATTGCGGCGGTTATACAAGGGTCGCTTATGGGTCAGGCACCAGCCCGGCTCGCGACTGCCGTACAGATGCAACTCCAGCTGGTCTTCCAGGACAAACCCCTGCTCCAGCACCCGCCGGTCCTGCTCGGTGTAACCCGGCCCCAATTGCTCGGGAAACACCTCGGCGCTGGTCTTCCCCAGCAAGGGTTTGAGCTGCTTCAGGCCACAACGCTGCACCAGTGTGCGGTTGGCCATGACATAGCGCGCCTGCACATCCTTGATGAAGATCGCCGCATTCGGAATGACATCGAGCATGGGCAGCAGTAGCGCAACGCCGGCCAGCAGTTGCTCGATGGATTCGGGGCGGTTCGAGTCGTCGCCCTGGCACAACAGCGCAAACGCATCCTGAGTCATCCACCGGCCCCTCGCAAAAATCAGACAGTTCCCATTGTGCTGATTTCGTCATCGACACCCAAGCAAAACATCAATCGCGAGCACGCCGCCAAGTTCACTCTATGGCCACCGCCCTCCCCGGCAAAACCGAAAGGGGGGCGATTTGAAGTGCACACCTGCCTATCCAATAACTCACAAGAAGGCGATGCCATGTCAGGCCAAGGCAAGTTCAAAAAACAACTTTCGTTGATAGACCTTACGTTTATCGGACTGGGGGCCATCTTCGGTTCCGGCTGGCTGTTCGCAGCCAGTCACGTGTCCGCCATCGCGGGGCCGGCGGGGATCTTTTCCTGGCTGCTGGGCGGTTTTGCGGTGCTGCTGCTGGGCATCGTCTACTGTGAACTCGGCGCCGCATTGCCCCGTGCCGGCGGTGTGATTCGCTACCCGGTTTACTCCCACGGCCCACTGTTGGGTTACCTGATGGGCTTCATCACGCTGATCGCGTTTTCCAGCCTGGTGGCCATCGAGGTGGTCGCCGCGCGCCAGTACGCCGCGGCGTGGTTTCCCGCATTGACCCAGGCCGGTTCCAGCAATCCGACGGCGCTTGGCTGGCTGGTGCAGTTCGGCTTGCTGTGCCTGTTCTTCATGCTCAACTACTACAGCGTGAAAACCTTCGCCAAGGCCAACAACCTGATCAGTATGTTCAAGTTCATCGTGCCGCTGCTGGTGATCGGCGTGCTGTTCACCTTCTTCAAACCGGAGAATTTCCAGTCCCAGGGCTTCATGCCGTTCGGGCTGTCCGGTGTCGAGATGGCGGTGTCCGCCGGCGGCATCATCTTCGCCTACCTGGGGCTGACGCCGATCATCTCGGTGGCCAGCGAAGTGAAGAATCCGCAACGCACCATTCCCATTGCGCTGATCCTCTCCGTGCTGCTGTCCACCGCGATCTATGTGCTGTTGCAAGTGGCATTCCTCGGCGGCGTGCCCACCGAAATGCTCGCCAACGGCTGGGCCGGTGTGGCCAAGGAACTGGCCCTGCCCTACCGCGACATCGCCCTGGCATTGGGTGTGGGCTGGCTGGCTTATCTGGTGGTGGCCGACGCGGTGATCTCCCCCAGCGGTTGCGGCAACATCTACATGAACGCCACCCCACGGGTGATCTACGGCTGGGCGCAGACCGGCACCTTCTTCAAGGTCTTCACCCGCATTGACGAAAAGTCCGGCATCCCGCGTCCGGCGCTGTGGCTGACCTTTGCCCTGTCGGTGTTCTGGACCCTGCCTTTCCCTTCGTGGGAAGCCCTGATCAACGTGGTCTCCGCCGCGCTGGTGCTGAGCTATGCCGTTGCCCCGGTGTCGGTGGCCGCCCTGCGGCGCAATGCGCCGGACATGCCGCGACCGTTCAAGGTCAAGCGCATGGGTGTCCTCGGCCCGCTGTCATTCATCATCGCCGCACTGATCGTCTACTGGTCGGGCTGGAGCACCGTGTCCTGGCTGCTCGGCCTGCAGATCCTGATGTTCGTGGTGTACCTGCTGTGCGGTCGTTTCGTACCGACCCAACACCTGAGCCTGGCCCAGCAGGTGCGCTCTTCGGCATGGCTGATCGGCTTCTATGCCGTGACCATCGTGCTGTCCTGGCTTGGCAGTTTTGGCGGCATGGGCGTACTCACCCATCCATTTGACACCCTGGTCGTAGCGGCCTGTGCGATGGGCATCTACTACTGGGGCGCGGCCACCGGCGTGCCGGCGCATCTGGTTCGCCTGGATGCCGAGGACGGTGAAGAAGAAGTCATTCCCGTCTACAGCGGCACGGCCACAGGCCAGCGCCCGATCGGTGCGTCCGTGCAGACCTCTCGCTGAAATTCAGGCCTGCAAAACCTCTGAGTTTTTCCACTAGGAAGGTTTATGAAAAAAGTACATGTCATTGATTCCCACACCGGTGGCGAGCCGACTCGCCTGGTGATGTCGGGTTTGCCCCAGCTGGCTGGCCGGACCATGGCCGAGAAGCGCGACACCTTTCGCGAGCAGCATGACCCATGGCGTCGCGCCTGCCTGCTGGAGCCCCGTGGCAACGATGTGCTGGTGGGTGCGCTGTATTGCGAACCGGTGTCGCCGGACGCCACCTGCGGCGTGATCTTCTTCAACAACGCCGGTTATCTCGGCATGTGCGGTCACGGCACCATCGGCCTGGTCAACTCGCTGCATCACCTGGGTCACATCCAGCCCGGCGAGCACAAGATCGATACGCCGGTCGGCCCGATCAGCGCCACGCTGCACGAGGACGGCAACGTCACCCTGCGCAACGTGCCCGCCTACCGCTACCGCCACCAGGTGCCGGTCGACGTGCCCGGACATGGCCGTGTCTACGGCGACATCGCCTGGGGCGGCAACTGGTTTTACCTGGTGTCCGACCACGGTCACGCGTTGCAGATGGACAACGTCGAGTTCCTCACCGAGTACACCTGGGCCATGCTCAAGGCCCTCCAGGATCAGGGCATCCACGGTGAAGACGGCGCGCTGATCGACCACATCGAACTGTTCGCCGAGGACGACCACGCCGACAGCCGCAACTTCGTCATGTGCCCCGGCAAGGCCTACGACCGCTCACCCTGCGGCACCGGCACCAGCGCAAAACTGGCGTGCCTGGCGGCCGACGGAAAACTCGCCGCCGGTGAACGCTGGGTCCAGGCCAGCATCACCGCCAGCCAGTTCGTCGGCCGTTTCGAATGGGAAGGCGAACGCATCATCCCGTTCATCACCGGCCGCGCCTACATGACCGCCGACAGCACCTTGCTGATCGACGAGCAGGATCCCTTTGCGTGGGGCATCTAAGCCCCACGCCTCTTCCCTAAATCTGAATGAACGCTTCAAGGAGTGACAACACAATGAGCGATAACATTTTCACTGGCTGCATCCCTGCCCTGATGACCCCATGCACCGCCCAGCGCAAGCCGGACTTCGACGCACTGGTGGCCAAGGGTCGCGAGCTGATCGACATCGGCATGAGCGCCGTGGTGTATTGCGGCTCCATGGGCGACTGGCCGCTGCTGACCGAAGCCGAGCGTCAGGAAGGCGTGGCGCGCCTGGTGGCCGCTGGCGTGCCAACCATCGTCGGCACCGGTGCCGTCAACAGCCGCGAAGCGGTGTCCCATGCGGCACACGCGGCCAAGGTCGGCGCCCATGGCTTGATGGTCATCCCACGCGTGCTGTCCCGCGGCGCTTCGGCCACCGCGCAAAAAGCCCACTTCGCCGCGATCCTCCAGGCCGCTCCTGGCCTGCCGGCGGTGATCTACAACAGCCCCTACTACGGCTTCGCCACCCGCGCCGACCTGTTCTTCGAACTGCGCCGCGAGTACCCGAACCTGATCGGCTTCAAGGAATTCGGCGGTGCGGCCGACCTGCGCTATGCGGCCGAACACATCACCTCCAAGGACGATGACGTGACCCTGATGGTCGGTGTCGACACCCAGGTGGTGCATGGCTTCGTCAACTGCAACGCCACCGGCGCCATCACCGGCATCGGCAACGCACTGCCGCGCGAAGTGTTGCGCCTGGTGGCCCTGAGCAAACAAGCGGCCAAGGGCGATGCCAAGGCCCGTCGCCAGGCCCGGGAGCTGGAGTCGGCACTCGCCGTGCTGTCGTCCTTCGATGAGGGCTGCGACCTGGTGCTCTACTACAAGCACCTGATGGTGCTCAACGGCGACAAGGAATACAGCCTGCACTTCAACGAAACCGATGCGCTCAGCGATGCCCAGCGTCGTTATGCCGAGAACCAGTACGCGCTGTTCCGCCAGTGGTACGAGCAGTGGTCGGCGGAGCAGGACTTCGCCTGACATCCGGCTGTACAGCGGCGTGCCGAGGTGCGCCGCCTTTGTTTTCGTCCCATGAAGCCTAATGCCGATCAGTTGAGGCTCGACCAGCGCTGATCAACCTGTGGCGAGGGGTCTCGATCGGCATTAACCCGTGGAGCCCCCGTTGTTTCGCTGACCGATCCGCCCAATTTTTTTAAGGAAACACCATGACTCTGACAGGCAACATGCTGATCGGCCAGCAGGCCATCTCCGGCAACCGCGAAGCGATCCGCGGCATTGATCCGGCCACTGATCTGCCCCTCGAACCGGCCTATCACGGTGGCAGCGGCGAACACGTCGAACAGGCCTGCGCCCTGGCGTGGCGTGCCCTGGACAGCTATCGCGCGACATCCCTGGACGCCCGCGCCGAATTCCTCGAAACCATCGCCAGCGAAATCGAAGCCCTCGGCGATGAGTTGATCGACCGCGCCATGGTCGAGACCGGCCTGCCACGCCCGCGCATCCAGGGTGAACGCGTCCGCACCTGCCAGCAGCTGCGCATCTTTGCCCGCACCGTGCGAGCCGGTGAATGGCTGGATGTACGGGTCGACTCCGCGCTGCCGGAACGCCAACCCCTGCCCCGCCCGGACCTGCGTCAGCGTCAGGTACCGCTCGGTCCGGTAGCGGTGTTCGGCGCCAGCAATTTTCCCCTGGCCTTCTCGGTCGCCGGTGGTGACACCGCGTCGGCGCTGGCCGCCGGTTGCCCGGTGATCGTCAAGGCCCATGGCGCGCACCCCGGCACCAGTGAACTGGTGGGCCGAGCGCTGGCTCGCGCCGTCAAACTGTGCGGGCTGCACGAAGGCGTGTTCTCGCTGCTGTTCGGCTCCGGCCGCGAAGTGGGCATCGCCCTGGTCAGCGATCCGCGCATCAAGGCCGTGGGTTTTACCGGCTCGCGCAGCGGTGGCATGGCCTTGTGCAGCGCAGCCCAGGCGCGTCCAGAGCCGATCCCGGTGTATGCGGAAATGAGCTCGATCAACCCGGTGTTGCTGTTCCCGGCGGCCCTGCAATCGCGAGCCGAAGCGCTGGCGCAAGGTTTCGTCGCCTCCCTCACCCAAGGCGCCGGCCAGTTCTGCACCAACCCAGGTCTGGTGATTGCCCGCCAGGGCCCGGCGCTTGAGCACTTCCTCCATGCAGCGGCGGATCAGGTACGACGCAGCCCGGCGCAGACCATGCTCACGCCCGGCATTTTCAACGCCTACGAGGCCGGAGTCGGTGCGTTGCTCGAGCATGCGCACGCGCAATCGGTGGCCACCGGCCTGAGGGGCGAAACACCTAACCAGTGCCAGGCCCACCTGTTCGTCACCCAGGCCCGTGACTTTCTCGACAACCCGGCGTTGCAGGCGGAAGTGTTCGGTGCCGCATCGTTGATCGTGCAATGCACCAGCGACGAGGAAATCCGCCAGGTCATCGAACAGCTTGAAGGTCAATTGACCGCCACCCTGCACTTGGACGACGGCGATGTGGAGAGCGCCCGCGCCTTGCTGCCGACCCTGGAACGCAAGGCCGGGCGCCTGTTGGTCAATGGTTGGCCGACCGGGGTGGAGGTGTGCGACGCCATGGTCCATGGCGGCCCGTTCCCGGCGACATCCGATGCGCGCAGCACCTCGGTCGGCACCGCCGCCATCCTGCGTTTCTTGCGCCCGGTCTGCTATCAGGACTTCCCGGACGCCTTGCTGCCGGCCGCGCTCAAGCACGACAATCCGTTGCAGTTGCGTCGCCTGCTCGACGGCCAGAGAGAAGCCTAGGCCATGTCCAACGACTCCCTTTTCAACAGCCCCAATACAGTGGCGGACGTTGCCGTGATCGGCGCCGGCATCATCGGCGTCGCTTGCGCCCTGCGCCTGGCGCGCCAGGGCCGGCGGGTGGTGGTCATCGATCAACAGGAGCCTGGCCGTGGCGCCTCGTTCGGCAATGCCGGGCACCTGGCCACGGAACAGGTGTTCCCCATCGCCGACCTGTCCATCCTCAAACGCCTGCCGGCCATGCTCATGGACCCGATGGGCCCGCTGCGCCTGGACTGGAAATACATGCCCCGGGCCTTGCCCTGGTTCGCACGCCTGTTGCTGAACCTGCGCCCGGCACCGTTCCAGCGCACCGTGGCTGGCATCCGCGCGCTCAATGAAAGCAGCCTGGGTGCCTGGCACCGCTTGCTGCAGGCAATCGACCGTCCCGAACTGATGAAAGAAGACGGCTCGTTGCTGGTGTTCGAGCGCGCCGACTCGCAACAGGCCATCGAGGCGCTACAGGTGCGCATGCGCCAGCAGCAGGTGCCGGTGGATTTCTGGCAGGCCAAGGCGGTACGCGATGCGGCGCCGCAACTGAGCGAGCAGATCCAGGGTGGATTGTTCTTCCCGCGCACCGGGCATTTTCTCGATCCTTTCCGGGTGGTCGGCGAACTGGTCCGCGCCGCTAAAAGCAGCGGCGTGCAGTTCCTCAAGCTGCGGGTCGAGGGCGGGCAATTGAATGCACACGGCGTGTCGTTGATCACCGATCAAGGCCGGCTCTCCAGCCACCAGGTGCTGATCGCCTGCGGCGCGCATTCCGCGAAACTCACGGCCACGCTGACCGGCAAGAAGGTGCCGCTGGACACCGAGCGCGGCTATCACCTGATGCTGCCCCACGAACACGGGCGCCTGCCGTTCGCCGTCACGTCGCTGGAGCGCAAGTTCATCATGACGCCGATGGCAGACGGGCTGCGCCTGGCCGGCACCGTTGAATTCGCCGGCCTGGAGTGCCCGCCGACCATGGAGCGCGCCTGGCAGTTGCATCGCCTGAGCAAAGGCCTGTTCAAACGCGACCTGAGTGCCGAAGCAGCGACGCCATGGATGGGTTTCCGCCCCTCCCTGCCCGACTCCCTGCCGATCATCGACCGGGTGTGCGACGGCAAGGTCCTGCTTGCCTTCGGCCATCAGCACCTGGGGTTGACCCAGGCGGCGGTCACGGCAGAGATGATCGCGCAAATGGCCTCGCCCTTGACCGACACCCAGCCCCACAGCCTGCCAGCGACGGCGCCGTACCGGCTGGATCGATTCTGAGTTCAACGACAGCCGGCACGGGCCCCTTGCCGACAGGGCAAAGGGTGGGCGAACAGGGGGGACTTGCCTGGGGTCATTCATCACAAGCAGGGCATTGCGCGACCCACGGCGGCTTCGTGGAGTTTTTTTTGAATCGGGGCTTTCCCAGGGGGATGTCGGATCGGTAACCGCAGGCAACGGCGCAAGGTCTTGTAGCTTTCATGAAGTAACCCTGACGCCCTTTAAACACGAGCCCTGTGGCGAGGGGGCTTGCCCCCGTTGGGCCGCGCAGCGGCCCCCGGCAAACATTTAAAAATCCAGAAGTCAGCCTACAAACATATGAATTTTTCCCAATGTTTGGCTGATTTAAGCTTGCCCCCACTCCTCCCCGCAGGAGCCCGTTTCGTCGGTAAGCCTGATTAAAAGGCGATCCTAAAAACAATGTGTCTGCCGACCCAAGGAATTCCCATGTCATTTACGTTCGCACGCTTGCGTGCCGGTCGTTGCGCTTGTGTTGGAGGTGATCAATGACCTCCTCCCCCTCACGGCAAAATGCCGATGAAAACCTGCTGCACAGCCAGGGTTATGCCCAGGAACTGCATCGCGGCTTGTCCCTCTGGTCGTCGTTTTCGGTGGGTTTTGCCACAGTGTCGCCGGTCGTGGGTATCTATTCGGTGATGTCCCTGGGCGCCATGAGCGCCGGGTCGTCCTGGGTGTGGATCGTGCCGTTGTGCCTGGCGCTGCAATTGCTCGTTGCACTGGTCTATGCCGAACTGGCCTCGCAATACCCGCTGGCCGGCGGTTGCTACCAGTGGGTCAAGCGCCTGGCCGGCGACCGCTGGGCCTGGTTCACCGGCTTCATGTACCTGGCCTCGGCGCTGGCTTCGCTGACCACCGTGGCCTACCTCGGCGGTTTCTGGTTGTGGCTGTTTTTCACCGGTGAGCCACCGTCGGCCAATGCCCAGGTGTTCTGTGGCGCGGTGCTGTTGTTGGTGGGTTTGGGCGTGAACCTGTTCGGGATCAACCCGCTCAAGCATTTCGTCAACGCCGGCATCGTCGCCGAAGCCATTGCCTCGATTGGCATTGGCGTGCTGTTGCTGCTGTTCTTCCGCAACCATTCATTGTCGTTGCTGTTTGAAGGCTTGCCGGCCACCGGCAACGCTGACGGTTCGTATTTCTCCGGTTTCCTGACGGCGATGGCGGTCGGTGGCTGGGCATTCCTCGGGTTTGATGCCTGCTCGCAAGTGTCGGAAGAAACCGCCGACGCCCGTACCTCAACGCCGCGTGCGATTCTGCGTTCAATGATCCTGGTCGGCCTGACCGTGATGCTAACCGCGTTCGCCGTGACGCTGTCCTACACCAACACTGCCGGCATGGTCTCGGGGCAGATCATCGACCCGGTCACCCCAGCCGTCGTCGACGCCTTCGGTGCGTGGTCGGAGCGTCCATTTGTGGGCATCGTGCTAGTGGCGTTCATCGCTTGTGTGGTGTCGGTGCAGACCTACATCGGTCGCGCCGTGTTCGGCATGGCCCGCGATTCGATCCTGCCGGCCTCGGCGCTGTTGCGTCAGGTCGATAAGCGCAAGGTGCCGTTCGCGGCCATGGTCTTCAGCACCCTGTTTGCCAGTTTCGGCCTGGTGCTGGGCTTGAACGCGACCGCCGTTGGCACCCTGATTGCGTTCGGCAGCGGCGGCTTCTTCGTGGTGTTTTTGATCGTCGTGTCCTGCGCCCTGCTCGCTCGCCTGAGTGGTCGCTGGAAACCCGAGCCTGGCGTATTCAGCCTCGGCCGCTGGGGGCTGCTGGTGAACGTTGTCGCGTTCGTGTGGCTGGTGTTCGAAGCCATCAACGTTGCCTGGCCCAGGGAATCGCTGGCACCACCGGGCGCGCCGTGGTTCCAGGTGTGGGCGGTAATCCTGGTGTTCTCGGTGCTGGCAGTACTGGGCCTGCTTTACATGGTCTGGGCCAAGCCGTATCTGCGCACCGCCACCCCACAACTGCGCACCGAATAACACCCCCTGTCTTGTTGTGTGAGGCCCACGGTTGATGGGCCTCGCCGATCCGGAGTTTCAAATGTCTGTTCATTATTGGAATTACCCTACAGAAATTTTCTGTGGGCCGGGCGCGCTCGACCTGCTGGCCGAGCGTTGCAACCTGTTGGGCATGCGCAACCCGCTGCTGGTCACCGACCCTGGCATGCTCGCACTGGAACCACTGGCGCTGCTGAAGGCCCGACTGACCGAGGCACGGATTCCATTCGCGGTGTTCAGCGACCTCGCCAGCAACCCGAGCATGGACGACGTGGCCCGTGGCGTTGCCGCCTACCACGCCGGGCAACACGATTCGCTGATCACCCTCGGTGGCGGCAGCGCGATGGATGCTGCCAAAGGCATCAGCCTCGCGGCCGTCGACCCTGAAGGCCTGGTGCGCTTCGAGTGGTCGCAAGTGATGGCCCACTACCCGAGCCTGGCGGATTTCACACGCCTGAACCTGCCACGCCTGATCGCCCTGCCTACCACCGCCGGCACCGGTTCCGAACTGGGTCGCGAAGCCGTGCTGA
Organism: Pseudomonas sp. AP3_22 TE3818; assembly: GCF_053628995.1. NCBI lineage: Bacteria > Pseudomonadati > Pseudomonadota > Gammaproteobacteria > Pseudomonadales > Pseudomonadaceae > Pseudomonas > Pseudomonas sp. AP3_22 TE3818. The sequence continues at coordinate 3,965,413 of NZ_JBRJHL010000001.1, forward strand.
CCCAGAGCGAACTGAACATCAAGCGTGTGATCAGCCACCCGGAAATGCTCCCGGCCACGGTGATCCTCGATCCCGTACTGACCCGCGGCCTGCCAGCAGCGCTGACCGCCGCGACGGGCATGGACGCACTGACCCACCACATCGAAGCCTTCTGCTCGCCGCTGTATCACCCGATGTCCTCCGGCGTGGCCGTCGAAGGTGTTCGCCTGATCCAGCAGCATCTGCTCAATGCCTACACCGATGGCCAGGACCTGGTCGCCCGCGAAGGCATGCTGGTGGCCTCGGCCATGGCAGCGGTGGCGTTCCAGAAAGGCCTGGGCGGCGTGCATGCCCTCGCCCATCCGCTGGGTGCGCGTTATCACAAGCATCACGGATTGCTCAACGCGATCCTGTTGCCCTACGTGTTAATCGCCAACCGCGACACCATCAGCCCCGACATCGCACGGCTGGCCCGCTACCTGGAACTGCCGCAGGCGGACTTCCAAGGCTTCCTCGACTGGGTGCTGGAGTTGCGTCAACGGCTCGGGATTCCCCACTGCCTGGAGGAAATCGGCCTCGACGCCAAGGCGGCAGACTGGGTCGGGGAACAAGCGCTCGCCGACATTTCTTCTTCCGACACCAACGCCTGCGTCCTCAGCGCCGCCGACTACAGCCAGATCTTTAGTAACGCAGTCAAGGGCGTCCTGCCAGGAGTATCCGCATGACCCACGCACATTACATCGACGGACACTGGGTGGCGGGCGAAGGTGCCGAACTGATCACCGTGTTCGACCCGTCCCTCGGCCAACCCTTTGCCGAATTCATGGCCACCAGCACGGCACAAGTGGATCAAGCCATCGCCGCCGCGCGCCGGGCGCTGCCTGCCTGGCGCAACATCAGCGCGAGCGAACGCGCCGCCTACCTGCGTGGCTTCGCCGAGCAGATCGAACAGCGCCGTGAAAGCCTGATCGCACTGCAAATGCAGAACAACGGCAAACCGCATCACGAGGCGGTCGTCGACATCGACGACGCCGTGTCCACCTTCACCTATTACGCTGGCCTTGCCGAAGGACTCGCGGATCAGCAGCGCCGTGAAGTGGCCCTGTCCGTGCCCGGTTTCACCTCCCACACACGTCTGGAACCGGTGGGTGTGGTCGGCTTGATCGTGCCGTGGAACTTCCCGTTGGTCACCAGTGCCTGGAAGCTTGCACCGGCCCTGGCCGCCGGTTGCACCGTAGTGCTCAAGCCTTCGGAAATCACCCCGCTGATCGAACAGACTTACGGCCACATCGCCGAGGCACTGGGCTTACCGGCGGGCGTGCTCAACATCGTCGGTGGCAAGGCTGAAACCGGTGCGGCGTTGAGCAATCACCCCGGCATCGACAAGCTCTCGTTCACCGGTAGCAATGCCGTTGGCAGCCAGGTGATGCACAGCAGCGCCGCCCACTGCCGGCCGGTCACCCTGGAGTTGGGCGGCAAGTCGGCCATCGTGGTGTTCGACGATTGCGACCTCGATCAGGCCGTGGAATGGATCGTCGCCGGCATCTGCTGGAACGCCGGCCAGATGTGCTCGGCCACCTCGCGCCTGCTGGTGCAGGACAACATCGCCGATGCGCTGACCGAACGCTTGAAAGTAGCCCTGGAAAAACTGCGTGTGGGCAACCCGCTCACTGGCGAAGTTGACATGGGCCCGCTGACCAGCCAGGTGCAATGGAACAAGGTCAACGAGTACTTCGCCATCGCCCGCGCCGAAGGCCTGCACTGTGCGGCCGGTGGGGACGTGCTGCCTGATTTGGGCTGGTTCGTCTGCCCGACGCTGTACACCGACGTGCCGTTGAACAGCCGTTTGTGGCGTGAAGAAATCTTTGGCCCGGTGCTGTGCAGCCATCGCTTCAGTTCAGAAGAGCAAGCTTTGTCGCTGGCCAACGACAGCCGTTTTGGCCTGGTCGCCACGGTGATCAGCGCCGACCTGGAACGTGCCGAACGTGTCGCCAATGCGCTGGAAGTCGGTCATGTGTGGATCAACTCGATCCAGGCCGTGTTCGTCGAAACGTCGTGGGGCGGCACCAAGGGCAGCGGCATCGGCCGCGAACTCGGGCCGTGGGGTTTGTCGGCCTATCAGTCGGTCAAGCACGTCACCCGCTGCCTGGGCTGATTGGCTACACGCCGTGCTCGGTCAGCAAGTCCGCAATAAACGCGCGAACCGCTTCGCTTTGCGGATGGCCGACATGGGTGATCATGCTGTGCTGCACCTCGTAGCGCAGCTTCAAAGGGTGCAACGCCCGCATCTGCCCGCTCTGTAACCACGGCCGGGCGTAATGCGCCGGGAGATAACCCAGATGGGTCCCTGCCAGCACGCCATGGGCCACCGCCTCCATGTGGTAGGCGGTGGCTGAAGCGCGATCCGGTGCAATCGGCAGCACCTGATCGACCGGCAGAAAACCGTGACGAATCCAGTCGCTGGCCTGGAGCTGTTCCAGGCTCGGCGACGCCACGTCAAACAACGGGTGCGCCTGCCCGCAGAAAATCCCGATTTCTTCCGAGTACAGTGGCTGATAGGTCAAGGTCGGCAACGGCCGGCTGAAGTACGAAATGGCCAGGTCCAGTTGCCCATCAATCACCGCCAGTTCCAACTCCGTCGGCGAATTGACGAAGATGTGCAGGTGCATGTCGTGCTCACGCTGATAGAACCGCGCAATGGCGGCATCGATGCGCGCCGTCGGCAAGGTCGCGATATTGTCGGCCAGGCCCACATGGAGATCGCCGACCAACCGCCCCGCCAGGTCCTGTGCCTCGTCGCGAAAGGCGTCCACCGCACTGAACATCACCGACGACGCCTTGAGAATGCGCTGGCCTTTTTCGGTCAGGCGAAACCCGCCCTTGCCGCGCTCGCAGATGCGGTAGCCCAGGCGCTTTTCCAGCCCGGAAATGTGCGTGCTGATGTTCGACTGGCTCATGTTCAACTCGGCCTGGGCCGCGGTGAACCCACCGCATTTCACGACGATGGAAAAAATGCGCAGCAGGCGCAAATCCATGTCCGTCACGTTTCTGAGCACTGTGTTGTCTCGACGTCTTGGGGAGCGCTATTCAACCATCTTGAATTCACCCCTGGCTAGTCGAGCCATGCCCCCGTCACTGCAGGGCGAGAACTTCGCCGGCAGGTAGATCGTCGAGCGCATGTCGCGCAATTGCGGGCCGGAGTTTTCCGGCGGCCAGACGGCGTCGGCGACTGCCTGGGTGCGCACCAGGGTCGGCGACGGTACGCACGCGCACAGTGAAAGTGATCAGTTCAAATAAACGCATAGCGACTCCGCCGACCGGTTTGCCAAAAACACACAGCCTAAGGCAGCCCCCCACAGGCGGGATATTGAGAAGAACCCCATCGATTACGGCATTTCCCCCAGTGTTCCAGGTGATTTCTTTACGCCGGGCAGGCATCGATTGTTCACACAACGTGTTCAATGCCTTCACTTAATGGCGCTTGATGCAGAAATGGCGACGAATATGCTGTGGGTACGTTTCCGTGATCTCGCATGACAACAAGAGCCCACACCATGCACAGCCCCAGAACGCTCTACCAGAAACACATCGACAGTCACACCGTCTGTGCCCTCGACGATCAGGGCCACGTGCTGCTGTACATCGACCGCCAGGTCGCCAACGAATACACCAGCCCGCAAGCCTTCAGCGGCATGCGCGACGCAGGTCGCAAAGCCTGGCGGCCGAGTGCGACGCTGGCGGTGGTCGACCACGTCAATCCCACGGCACCGACACGTATTGCCGCCATGCCGGACGCCGGCGGTGCCCGTCAGGTGTCCTACTTCGAAGAAAACTGCCGCGACTTCGGCATCGAACTGTTCGATGTGCTGGACAAGCGCCAGGGCATCGAGCACGTCGTGGCCCCCGAGCAGGGCTTTATCCTGCCCGGCATGGTCGTTGCCGCCGGCGACAGCCACACCACCACCTACGGCGCCCTGGGTGCCTTCGGCTTCGGCATCGGCACCTCGGAAATCGAACACCTGCTGGCCTCGCAAACCCTGGTCTACAAGTGCCTGAAGACGATGCGCGTGACGGTCAATGGCCTGCTCGGGCCTGGCGTGACGTCCAAGGACATCATCATGGCCCTGATCGAGAAAATCGGCGCTTCGGGCGCCACGGGCTATGCCGTCGAATTCGCCGGCCCGGCGATCAGCGACCTCAGCGTCGAAGCGCGCATGACCATCTGCAACATGGCCGTCGAGGCCGGCGCCCGAGGCGCGTTCATGGCTCCGGATGACAAGGTCTTCGCCTACCTGCAAAGCAAGCCCCGCGCACCCCAGGGCCAGCTGTGGGAACAGGCCGTCGCAACATGGCGCCGCCTGCACAGCGACGAAGGTGCGGTGTTCGATCGCGAAGTCACCCTGGATGTCGCGGCGCTCGAACCCATGGTCACCTGGGGCACCAGCCCCGATCAGGCCGCACCGGTGGGCGGGCATGTGCCGGACCCGGCCGCGCAGCCAGACCTGATCCTGCGTCAGGGCATGCAACGCGCCTTGAACTACATGGGCCTGGAGCCGGGCATGCCGCTCAGCGACGTGGTGATCAGCCACGCGTTTATCGGCTCGTGCACCAATGCGCGCATCGAGGACCTGCGCGACGTCGCCCGCGTCGTGCGCGGCAAACGGGTGGCGGCCCACGTGCGGGCCATGATTGTTCCCGGTTCGACGATGGTGCGTGACCAGGCCGAAGACGAAGGGCTGGCGCAGATCTTCCTCGACGCCGGTTTTGAATGGCGTCAGTCGGGTTGCTCGATGTGCCTGGCCATGAATGACGATGTGCTCGCCCCCGGTGATCGCTGCGCCTCAAGCACCAACCGCAACTTCGAAGGCCGGCAAGGCGCCGGTGCGCGCACCCATTTGATGAGCCCGGCCATGGTTGCCGCCGCAGCGATTACCGGGCACTTGACCGACGTGCGCACCTTCGCGCTGGAGGCTTGAACCATGCAACCTTTCGCTATCATCAGCGGCAGCGCCGCCCCGCTCCTGGCCGCCAACATCGACACCGACGTGATCATGCCCAAGCAGTTCCTCAAAGGGATTGATCGCAAGGGCCTGGACAAGGGCCTGTTCTTTGACTTGAGGTTCCTTGAGTCCGGCGAACCCGATCCGGGGTTCATCCTCAACCAACCGGCCTGGAGCGAGGCTGCGTTTCTGGTGGTGGGTGCCAATTTCGGCTGTGGTTCGAGCCGCGAACATGCGGTCTGGGGCCTGAAGCAGGTCGGCATCCGCGCACTGATCGGCACCCGCTTCGCCGGCATTTTCTACGACAACTGCCAGCGCAATGGGGTGTTGGCGATTCAGCTGACCGAGGATCAACTCAAGCAGATTGCCGCGTTGACCAGCAATCCGGCAACGGCTCGAATCAGCGTCAACCTGCCGGAGCAAACCATCGAACTGGCGGACGGCAACCTGATCCCGTTCGAGATCGATGAACTGCGCAAGCAGTCATTGTTGCTGGGGCTGGATGCCATTGGCACCACGTTGCAACGGGCCGTACAGATTCGCCAGTTCGAAGCCCGGCACCTGGCGGAAAATCCCTGGCTGAACTGATAAGGACCCTGTAGGAGCGAGCTTGCTCGCGATGGTCGTCAACGATAACGCGTGTTTACTGGCTAAACGCGGCGCTCTTGAATCCATCGCGAGCAAGCTCGCTCCTACAGAGGATAATGACGCTGCTGGGGCTGGATGCCATTGGCACCACGTTGCAACGCGCCGAACAGATTCCTGTAGGAGCGAGCTTGCTCGCGATGGTCGTTAACGATAACGCGTGCTTACTGGCTAAACGCGGCGCCCTTGAATCCATCGCGAGCAAGCTCGCTCCTACAGAGGATAATGACGCTGCTGGGGCTGGACGCCATTGGCACCACGTTGCAACGGGCCGAGCAGATTCCTGTAGGAGCGAGCTTGCTCGCGATGGTCGTTAACGATAACGCGTGTTTACTGGCTAAACGCGGCGCCCTTGAATCCATCGCGAGCAAGCTCGCTCCTACAGAGGATAATGACGCTGCTGGGGCTGGATGCCATTGGCACCACGTTGCAACGCGCCGAACAGATTCCTGTAGGAGCGAGCTTGCTCGCGATGGTCGTTAACGATAACGCGTGCTTACAGGCTAAACGCGACGCTCTTGAATCCATCGCGAGCAAGCTCGCTCCTACAGAGGATAATGACGCCGGTGGGGCTCGATGCCATTGGCACCACGTTGCAACGGGCCGAGCAGATTCCTGTAGGAGCGAGCTTGCTCGCGATGGTCGTCAACGATAACGCGTGTTTACTGGCTAAACGCGGCGCTCTTGAGTCCATCGCGAGCAAGCTCGCTCCTACAGAGACAGATGACGAAAATATTCCTCGAGAAACTCGACGCAAACCCGCAGCTTGGCCGACTGACTCAGCCGCGTCGGGTACACCGCCCAGACGTTGGCGCTCTGGGTGTAATCGTGCAGCACCTGCACCAGTCGCCCCTGCTCCAGCATCGGCTTCACATCCCACATCGAGCGCAACAGAATCCCGCCGCCACTCAAGGCCCACTGCAACACGATCTCACCGTTGTTCGAGGATAACGGCCCGCTGACACGTACCGATTCTTCTTGCCCGTCCTTCGTCAGGTTCCATACGCCGAACGCGTTGTTGCGCTCCTTGAGCACCAGGCAATCATGGTCTTTGAGGTCAGCCAGAGACTGCGGCACACCACGCCGCTCCAGGTACTCGGGCGTCGCACACAGCACCCGCCGGTTGCTCACCAGTTTGCGCCCCAGGTGCTGACCCGGCAGGTCATCCCCCACGCGAATCTCCAAATCGAAGCCCTCGCCAACGATATCGACCACGCGGTCGAACACGTCCAGACGCAGTTCCAGCTTCGGATAGGTCTGCGACAACTCGCAGATGGCCGGCGCCACATGATTACGGCCAAAACCGAAGCTGCTGCAGATGTGCAACGAGCCCATGGGCTGTTGCCGCGCCTCGGATATTTCGCCGACAAAGTCATCGAAGTCACCCAGCAACTTCTCCGCCCACACCCGCACCCGCTCACCGTCGTCGGTCAGTGCGATGCGTCTTGTCGTGCGGTGCAGCAGGCGGGTCGAGAGCGTGGTTTCCAGCACGGAAATGCGTTTGCTGATGTAGGCCGGCGAATACCCCAGCTCCTCGGCGGCGCTGGCGAAGCCGTTTTTGCGCACGACGGTGAGGAACACCTTGAGGTCTTCAGGCAAGGGAAATTGATCACGATTCGTGTTCATACGCCTCATACTTTTGCTGTTTATCGCGTTATTCGCGAAGGATAGCATCGATCTACCGAGTGGCAATCCATCCCCGGCCAACCGTGGTTTCTGAATCCTCGATAAAAACAACATGAGGAAAGCGCGACATGAACAAGCCCTACGAGCAAACCCTTAACACCCCCGACGGCGGTTTCGTGCAACGCCTGCGCAGCCTCTGCGCCTACGAAATCGGCGTCATCCCGCTGCCGATCTTTCTCGGCATCGCAGTCATCGTTTATCTCTCGGCCCACCTGGGCTTGCTGCCCAAGAACATGATCGGCGGGCTCGCCGTGATCATGACCATGGGCGTGTTCTTCGGCCAACTGGGCTCGCGCCTGCCGATCCTCAAGGAAATCGGCGGCGGCGCGATCCTGTGCCTGATGCTGCCCTCGATCCTGGTGTTCTACGGCTTCTTCGGGCCGGCGACGATCGACGCCACCAAAATGCTCATGAAGGAAGCCAATTTCCTGTACTTCGTGATCGCCAGCCTGGTGGTCGGCAGCATTCTGGGGATGAGCCGTTTCATCCTGGTCCAGGGCATGCTGCGGATGTTCATTCCCCTGCTCGTCGGCACCCTGGCCGCCGTTGCCAGCGGGCTGGCGGTCGGCAAACTGGTGGGCTACAGCTTTCACCACACGTTCTTTTTCATCATCGTGCCGATCATTGGCGGCGGGATCGGCGAAGGGATTCTGCCCCTGTCGCTGGCCTACTCGGCGATCCTCGGCGGCACCCCGGATATCTACGTGGCGCAACTGGCGCCCGCCGCCGTGGTCGGCAACATCGCGGCGATCATCTGTGCCGGTTTTCTCGCTCGCCTGGCTCTCAAACGCCCGAACATCAATGGCGAAGGATCGCTGATCCGCGCCAAGGACGAGAACGATAAATTCAAGGTCAAGGAAGACACCGGCTCCCTTGTCGACTTCCGCGTCATGGGTGCCGGGGTCCTGGTGATCTGCGCGTTCTTCGTCCTCGGCGGCCTGCTGGAAAAAGTCGTGGGCATTCCCGGCCCGGTGATGATGATCCTCGCGGCGGTGCTGTTTAAGTACCTTCGGGTGCTGCCGGAGAAACTCGAGAAAGGCGCCAACACCTTTTACAAGCTGGTGTCGTCGGCCTTCATCTGGCCGGTCATGATCGGCCTGGGCATGCTCTACGTGCCGCTGGACAGCGTGGTGAAAGTGTTCTCGGTCGGCTATGTGCTGGTGTGCGTCTCGGTGGTGGTGTCGATGACCGTGGCCGGCTTTTTCATTGGCAACCTGATGAAGATGTACCCCATCGAATCGGCCATCGTGACCTGCTGTCACAGCGGCCTGGGAGGCACCGGAGACGTGGCGATCCTCTCGGCGTCCAACCGCATGTCGCTGATGCCGTTCGCGCAGATTTCCACGCGCATTGGCGGGGCTTCGACGGTGATTCTGGCGACGATACTGTTGCGACTTTTTGTTTGACGCTGTGCCGGTGACCGAAGGGCGTTCTCTTGAGCAAGAGAACTCCCTTTTCATCACCTGAAAAAATCACTCGGCGTCTTGCCGAACTGCTTCTTGAACATGGTGGTGAACGCGCTCGGGCTGTCGTATCCCAGCTCCCCGGCGATGTCGATGATCTTCTCCCCGACGGCGATGCGTTCCAGCGCCAGCAACAGTCGCGCTTGCTGGCGCCATTGGCCGAAAGTCATGCCGGTTTCCTTGCGGAATCTGCGCTGGATAGTTTTGGCGTCGAGGCTCAACCGCGCGCTCCAATCCGACAAGGTCGAGCCATCGCCCGGGTCTTGCTGCAATGCGCTACAGATCTGGTTGATCCGTTGATCGGTGGGCTGCGGCAGGTTCAAAGGCAAGGTCGGCAGGATCGTCAGTTCATCCAGGATCAGCCGCAGCACCCGGGCTTCCCGCGAGTCCGGATCGCAATTGAAATCGAAGTCCACCGAGACCTTGATCAGCTCACTGAGCAAGGCGGACACACTCACCGCGCGGGTTTCGCCTGGCAGGTCCGGGCTTGCGTCGGGGTGCACAAACACGCTGCGCATCTTGATCGGCCCCACGCAGCGAATCGAGTGCACTTCCCCACTGGGCATCCAGATGCCTCGGCTCGGTGGCACCGTCCATTGGCTGGTGGCGGCGTGCACCACCATCACGCCTTCGATGGCATAGATCAGTTGATGCTTCTCATGGGAATGCGGCGCGATAAACCAGTTTTCCGGGTAATCGGTCGCACTGCTGCGAACGTTCCAGCCGCCCTGGTCGATTTCCGCAAGAAATGTCTGCAATGGCTTGATCATGACGCCCTTTTTGCGATGGTCGGCGCCCGAGTTGCGCGAGACGGGCGACTTTGTGGGCCATAGGATAACGCCGAACCCTGAAATTGGCTGCGCCTTGCGTTCGCGGCTCGCGTTTTTTATCCGGAAACCCGCCCATGTCGACCACCACCCTCAGCTCGCCCTCACCCACCGTCTCGGTCGCCAGCCAGGCCAGCCCCCTGGTCATGCGCGTCATCGGCGCCTGTGCGCTGGCGCACCTGATCAACGACCTGATCCAGGCCGTGCTGCCGTCGATCTACCCGATGCTCAAGACCACTTATGGCCTGAGCTTCACCCAGGTCGGCCTGATCACCCTGACCTTCCAGCTCACCGCCTCATTGCTGCAACCCTGGATCGGCTTCTACACCGACCGTCATCCCAAACCATGGCTGCTGCCGGCCGGCATGGTCTGCACCCTGATCGGTATCCTGATGCTGTCGATGGTCGGCAGTTTCCCGGCGATTCTCGTGGCCTCGGCACTGGTGGGTGTCGGTTCGTCGACCTTTCACCCGGAAACCTCGCGGGTGGCACGCCTGGCCTCGGGCGGTCGCTACGGCCTGGCGCAGTCGACCTTTCAGGTCGGTGGCAACGCCGGCAGCGCCTTCGGCCCCTTGCTGGCCGCCGCGATCATCATTCCCTATGGCCAGGGCAACGTCGCCTGGTTCGGCCTGTTCGCGGTGTTCGCCATCCTCGTGCAATACGGCCTGAGCCGCTGGTATCGCAATCACCTGAACCTGTTCAAGCTCAAGCAAGGCAGCCAGGCCACCCACGGCCTGTCGAAACGGCGGGTGACCTTCGCCCTGGTGGTGTTGGCGCTGTTGGTGTTTTCCAAATACTTCTACATGGCCAGTTTCACCAGTTACTTCACCTTTTACCTGATCGAGAAATTCGACCTGTCGGTGGCCAGTTCGCAGCTGTACCTGTTCCTGTTCCTCGGTGCCGTCGCGGCGGGTACGTTCTTTGGCGGCCCGATCGGCGACCGGATCGGCCGCAAGCAAGTGATCTGGTTCTCGATCCTCGGCGCGGCGCCGTTCACCCTCGCCCTGCCCTACGTCGACCTGTTCTGGACGGGTGTGCTGAGCATGATCATCGGCTTCATCCTCGCCTCGGCATTCTCGGCCATCGTGGTCTTCGCCCAGGAACTGGTGCCCGGCAACGTCGGCATGATCGCCGGGGTGTTCTTCGGCCTGATGTTCGGTTTCGGCGGGATCGGTGCTGCGTTGCTTGGGCACCTGGCGGATATCCATGGTATCGAGTACGTGTACACGCTGTGTTCTTTCCTGCCACTGCTGGGAATTCTGACCATAATGTTGCCGTCTACTGGCAAACGCCCCTCGGGAGCGTGAATGGCCATCAGGAGGAACACCCCATGAAAATCGTAGTCACCAGCGTGCTCGTCGATGATCAGGCCAAGGCACTGGCGTTCTACCGGGATGTACTCGGCTTTGAACTCAAGCACGACATTCCCATGGGCGAACACCGCTGGCTGACGCTGACCTCTCCTGGCGATCCCGATGGCGTCGAGCTGCTGCTGGAGCCCAATGCCCACGGCGCGGCAAAAACCTTCCAGAGCGCGATCAAGCAGGATGGCATTCCCTGCACGTTTTTCGGCGTCGAGGACGTGCAGGCCGAATATGCCCGGCTCAGCGCCGCCGGCGTTCAGTTCACCCGCCCGCCGACGGTGATGGGACCGGTCACCCTAGCGGTACTGGACGACACCTGCGGCAACCTCATCCAGATCGTCCAGCACCACTCAACCGCCTGATCATTTCTGCTACCAGCCCTGTAGCACTCGGTAACACCCGGCCCCAATGCGGTGCGTCTTTTAAACGCCTTACCGTCCCCCACCCCGCTCCACACGGGGCCACCCGCCATGGCGTACTTTGTGCATCCAAAGGCCATCCTCTTCTGCCTGTAGCCGCCATGCGCCCCAAGGAACTGAAACTCTGGACCACCGGAGTCGCCCACCTGCTCGACCTGCCTGCCGGGCATGCGCGGTTGTCGGGGTTGAGCCACTGGCTTCGACAAATCTGCCCGGTCGATCATTTCGTGTTGTTTGTCTACGAAGGCAATCACCGGCCACTGGCGTTGTTCGATACGTTTTCGGCGGACAAGCGCGCGGTGTATGTCGACGACTACCAGTGCGGGCCTTACCTGCTCGATCCGTTCTACCTGGCCTGTACACGCGGGCAGGCGCCGGGGCTGTGGCGCCTGCGCCAGTTCGCCCCCGACCATTTCTACCTTGGCGAATACTTCCTGACCTATTACCAGCAGACCGGCCTGGCCGAGGAAGTGGCGTTTTTCGTCGACCTCGGTGGTGGCGCCATGGCGGTGTTGTCGCTGATGCGCTCCAGTGCCAGTTGCGCCTTCAGCCGGGACGAAATGCAGTTGGTCGAATGCGCGCAAGCGGTGGTCGAACAAGTCATCAATGAGGCCTGGCGTTTGCGCCAGGCCCAACAACCGCGCCCGGCGCAAGACCTGGACTTCAAGATCCGCGAAGCCTTCGACCACTTCGGCGCGCACATCCTCACCGGGCGCGAGCAGGAGATTGTCCAGCTGTTGCTGCGCGGCCACTCCAGCGCATCGGTGGCTGAACAACTGAACATCAGCCCCGGCACGGTGAAGATTCACCGCAAGAACATCTACGCCAAGCTGGGCATTGGCAGCCAATCGGAGTTGCTGGGGTTGTTCATTCGGGAGCTGACGGAGGATCCGTTACAGGCGCCCGGCCTCAGGCTGCAAGCCTGATACCCGTTGGTATACGCATATCCCTGTGGGAGCGGTGTAAATGAATTATGTATTGCCCCCCCAAAAACTGTAGGAGCTGGCTTGCCAGCGAAGGCGGTTATTCAGCCAAGAAGCCAGTGCCTGACACACCGCTTTCGCTGGCAAGCCAGCTCCTACAGGTTGATAGGTGTTCTGGAGATTGTGGTCAGGGCGGATCAAGCTGATCCAGTGCGCGGTTCACCGCCAGTTCGCCCAGCATGATCACCTGGGCAATACCCAACAGCGCATTGCGGCTCGTCCCTTCCAGATGATCCACCAGATCGTTGGCCATGACATTGGCCGAGGCCAACGATTCACACGCATGCACCAGCAAGGTTTCGGTATTGAGGTCGGGATTGACGATGAACATCGTGCTGGGCTTGCGCGGCGTCGCCATGATCTGGGGGCCGGGGTTGAGGTCGAGGCTTTCGCACGAGGATGCCGGATCAGTGTCCGGCGGGTTGGGTGTGACCTTGAACATAGTGAAACTCCTTGTACCGTAAAAAGGAGCCATCACTCTCACGCTACCAAACGTAGGGTGGTGGCCATACGCAGGTTGGTAGACCGGGTACAAGGAAACCGGCGCGCCCAAAGGCGCCCTGTGCATGGCCACCATGTAGCAGAGCAGAAAAAACGCTGCTGATAGTGACGCATTGCACCTTGTAACCCGGGCTACCAAACCCGATCGCTGTTGTTATTCAGCGACCGGCAAACGATAAAACCCGCCCCCAAGGCGCACAAGCCGGCGGATTCTGGCGTACCTGTAGGCAACGACGCAAGGTGTTGTAGCCTTCGCGAAGTAACCCCGGGTGTCTTTAAACACGCACCTGCATTTTGTGTAGGAGCGAGCTTGCTCGCGATGGACGTTAACGAATACGCGGGATGACTGGCTGAACGCAGTGCTCTTAAGCCCATCACGAGTGAGCTCGCTCCTACAACAATCCCTTCCTATCCCCCAAGGGATATATACACCGCAAAACCCCCATTGCTAGTTTGGCCCCCGACGCACTGATTCATCACTGCAAGGGAGCCCGCCTCGTGAACAACACCCCGCCAAGCGATATCGAATTCTGCAATGTGGTCAAACGCTATGGCGAGGTGCAGGCCGTCAGCGGTCTGGATTTCGCGGTGCGGCGTGGCTCGTTTCATTCCTTTCTCGGCGGTTCGGGCTGTGGCAAGACCACCACCCTGCGCATGATCGCCGGCTTCGAGCAGCCCACCAGCGGCGAAGTTCGTCTGGCCGGTAAAAGCGTGGCCGGTGTGCCGGCCTTCGAGCGGCCGGTGAACATGGTGTTCCAGCATTACGCGCTGTTCCCGCACCTGACCGTGGCGCAGAACATTGCCTACGGCCTGCGCTATCGCACACCGCGCCCGGACAAGAAACAGCAACTGCGCATGGCCGATGAAGCGCTGGAGATGGTCCGTCTGAGCGGCTTTGGCCAGCGCAAGCCGAGCGAGCTTTCCGGCGGCCAGCAACAGCGTGTCGCCCTCGCCCGCGCACTGGTCAACAAGCCGACGGTGTTGCTGCTCGACGAGCCGCTGGCCGCGCTGGATCGCAAGCTGCGCAAGGAAATGCAATCAGAGTTGCTGCGTTTGCAGCGCGAGGTCGGCATCACCTTCGTGCTGGTCACCCATGATCAGGAAGAAGCCCTGTCGATGAGCGACAGCATCAGCGTGATGCACAACGGTTCGATCATCCAGACCGCCACCCCGGAGCAACTCTACGAAGCTCCAGCCAGCCGCTACGTCGCCGACTTTATCGGCGAGTCCAACCTGTTCGACGGCACGGTGCGCCAGCTCAACGGCAATTCGGTGGTGCTGCGTACCGAGCAAGGACTGGAACTGACCAGCCCGCTGACGCCTACCGGCAAAGGCCTGAGCGCCAACACAGCCGGCTGCATTGCGGTGCGCCCGGAGCTGATCAGCATCGCCGGCGCCAATGCCGAAATGAGCCGCGAAGTGAAGCTGCCGGGCTGCGTCGAAGACCGGATCTACCTGGGCAACTCCACCGAATACCGCGTACGCACCCAGGCCTTCGGCGTGGTCTGCGTGCGGGTGCCGCGCCAGCAGGATCACGGCGCCAATGCCTTCGAACACGGCGCAGCGGTTCGCGTCGGCTGGGATCACGCCAATGGCCTGGCCATGGCGTTGTAAATCATCGATTCGTTTCATCAACCGGATGTGGAGCGTGCTATGGACCAGAAAACCTTTATCAAAACCCTGCGCAGCTGGCAGAACGGCTCGATCAGCCGCCGCGAGTTCCTTGGCCGCACCGGCCTCGGCATTGCCGCCGCCGTGGTCGCCACCCACATGCCCGGCCTGCTGACCTCCAGCGCCGAGGCTGCCGAGCAGGCCAAGCTCGGTGATCGCCTGTCGCTGGCGACCTGGCCGAACTACCACAGCCAGGAAAACCTCGACGCCTTCGGCAAGACCACCGGCGCCCGGGTGTCGATGAGCGTGTTCGGCTCCAACGAGGAAATGCTCGCCAAATTGCAGGCCGGTGGCAGTGGCTGGGACGTGCTGGTGCCGACCAACTACACCATCAGCACCTACGTCGGGCTGGGCCTGATCGAACCGCTGGACCTGTCGCGCATTCCCAACTTCGATGCCTCGGCGTTCCAGCAGAAATTCATGGCCCAGGGCACGGTGGACGGCAAGGTCTACGCGGTGCCGAAAAACTGGGGCACCACCGGCATGCTCTACGACACCGGCAAGCTGAAAAACGGCCCGACCAGTTGGAAGGAATTCTGGGTCGCCGCCCAGGGTCCGGCCAGTGGCCGGACGATGGTCCACGACTACCAGTTGACCGCCATCGGCAACGCCCTCAAAAGCTTCGGCTATAGCTTCAACTCCCTGGACCCGAAAGAACTGGCCGATGCGGAAAAACTGCTGATCGAGGTCAAGCCGCACCTGTTCGCGATCAACTCCGACATTCAGCCGTCGATGCGCAGCGGCGATGCCTGGCTGGCGATGTCGTGGACCGGCGACGCTTCGCAACTGCACCGCGACAACGCGCAAATGCAGTTCGAACTGGGCAAGGAAGGTGGCGAGTTGTGGAGCGACTTCTTTGCAATCCCGAAAAGCTCGGAGCACAAGGACGCCGCCTACGCGTTCATCAACTACCTGCTCGATCCGCAGCACAACAAGCTCGAAGTGCTGAGCCACGGCTACCCGAGCGGCGACAAGCGTGTCGACGCGCTGCTGCCTGTGGCGATGCTCGACGATCCGATCATGTACCCGGCCGCCGAGGCCTTGAGCCCGCTGGAGTTCGGTGCCGCCGCGACGCTGACCAGCCCGGCGCGTGCCGAACTGATGGCGCGTTTCAAGTCCGCCTGATCGCCTGACCATGGCCAATGAGGAGTCATCCATGAATGCCGCCGCCCACCCGCAAACGGTGCAGCCGGGCCATGCCCTGTCGGCCGAGGTTCGCCAGCGGCGCAGCCTCGGCCGGCGCATCACCCTGCTGATGCTCTTGCCTTCGACCCTGTGGTTCCTGCTGCTGTTGTTGATGCCGCTGGTGATCATCCTGGTTTTCAGTTTCGGCGAGCGCAGCGCCGTGGGCGGTTACGCCGGTGGCTTCACCCTGGCCAACTACCTGAACCTCGGTTCTCGCGGCGCAGCGTTCAGCAATACGCTGATGCTCGCGCCGCTGGGCACTTTGGTGTGCCTGGTGGCGGCCTATCCGCTGGCGTACTTCCTCGCGGTCAAGGTCAGCCGGAACCGTTCGCTGTTGCTGACCCTGGTGATCGTGCCGTTCTGGACCAGTTTTCTGATCCGCACCTACGCGTGGATTTTCATCCTCAGCGGCAAAGGCATTCCGGCGCTGCTGGCCAGCCTGGGGCTTGAGGATGTGCGGCTGATCAACACGCCGTGGGCGGTGCTGATCGGCATCGTCTACGGCTACCTGCCGCTGATGGTGTTCCCGATCTACGTCAGCCTGGAAAAACTCGACAAGCGCCTGCTCGAAGCGTCCGCCGACCTGGGCGCCAGCGCCTTCGAAAGCTTTTGCCGGATCACCCTGCCGCTGTCGGCGCCGGGGATCATCACCGGGGTGATGCTGGTGTTCATCCTGCTGATGGGCGAGTTCCTGATCCCGGCCATTCTCGGTGGCGGCAAGGTGTTCTTTGTCGGCAATGCGCTGGTCGACCTGTTCCTGCAATCGCGCAACTGGCCGTTCGGCAGTGCGCTGGCGATGACGTTGGTGGCGATGATGCTGCTGATCATCGGCGTGTATCTGAAACTGGTGGCGCGCTACGGCGGCCGCCCTGCCGACGGAGGTCTGTGACATGTGGCTGCGCAGCTATTCGACATCGCTGTACCTGTTCCTCTACGCGCCGATTGCCTTGATCGTGCTGTTCAGTTTCAACGCCGGGCGCAGTGGCCTGGCCTTCCAGTGCTGCTCGGTGCAATGGTTCGGCACCGCGTTCGGCAACCCGTTCATCATGGAAGCCCTGGGCAACAGCGCACTGATTGCCGCAAGTTCCGCGGTGATCGCCACGCTGTTCGGCACCCTGGCGGTGTTCGGCTTGCAGCGCTGTGGCGCCAAGGTGCGGATGCTGTTCGATGCGCTGACCTACTGCGCGATCATCGTGCCGGGCATCGTCATCGGCATCTCGACGCTGATCGCCTTCATCAGCCTGTTTGACCTGATCAACCCGCTGCTGGCGAGCTGGCTGCCCAGTGTGCCTAAGTTGAACATGGGGTTTTTCACCGTGATCGCCGCGCATTCGCTGTTCACCATGGCCCTGGTGATGGTGATCGTGCGCAGCCGCGTCGACTCGCTGGACAAGGCCTTGCTGGAAGCGTCGGCGGATCTGTACGCGCCACCGATGGACACCTTCTGGCGGGTGACCCTGCCGCAGATCAGCCCGGCGATCATGGCCGGGTTCCTGCTGGCCTTCACCTTCAGCTTCGACGATTTCATCATCGCCTTCTTCGTCGCCGGTTCCGAAACGACGCTGCCGATCTACATCTTTTCCTCCATCCGCCGCGGCGTGACGCCGGAGATCAACGCGATTTCCACGGTGATCATCTGCGTGTCGCTGGCCCTGCTGTTCACTTCCCGCCATCTGCAAAACCGCCGCACCGGCGTCCAGGAGTCGCACCATGCGTGATCAGCTCTACATCAACGGCGAATGGGTCAGCCCGGACCTGGGCGGCTATCTGGACGTGATCGACCCGGCCACCGAACAGGTCTTCCACCGGGTGGCGGCGGGGACTGAAGAGGACGTCGACCACGCCGTGCGCGCGGCCCGCCGGGCCTTCGACAACGGTTGGGGTCAGACCAGCGGCGCTGAACGTGCGCAGTGGCTGGAGGCATTGGCCGATGAACTGGAGGCCGGCAAACAGGCACTGGCGGAACTGGAAGTGCGCGACAACGGCAAACCGCTGCCCGAAGCCCAGTGGGACATTGGCGATGCCATTGCCTGCTTCCGTTACTACGCCGGTCTGGCCCGCGATCTGGACCAGCAACAGGACCAGCCGTTGGCCTTGCCGGACGAGCGTTTCCGTTGCCGCATCCGCCACGAGCCGATTGGCGTGGCCGGGCAGATCATCCCCTGGAACTACCCGCTGCTGATGGCTGCGTGGAAGGTCGCCCCGGCCTTGGCCGCCGGGGCCACGGTGGTGTTGAAACCGTCCGAGCTGACGCCGCTGACCGCTCTTGAACTGGCAGCCGCCGCCGACCGCATCGGCTTGCCGGCCGGGGTGTTGAACCTGGTCACCGGCCTCGGTGCCGACGCCGGCAGTCCGCTCACCGAGCATCCGGGCGTGGACAAACTGGCCTTCACCGGCAGCGTGCCCACCGGGGCGAAAATCATGTCGGCGGCAGCGCGGGACATCAAGAACATCAGCCTGGAACTGGGTGGCAAGTCGGCCTTCATCGTGTTCGATGACGCCGATGTCGATGCCGCCGTAGAGTGGATTCTGTTCGGGATCTTCTGGAACCAGGGCCAGGTGTGCAGCGCCACGTCACGCCTGCTGGTACAGGAATCCATCGCCCCGCGCCTGATCGAACGGCTGGTGGAGGAAACTCGCAAGATCAGTATCGGCCCCGGTATGCAGCCCGGGGTTCTGCTGGGTCCGCTGGTGAGCCAGGGCCAGTACGACAAGGTGCTCGGTTTCATCGACCAGGGCCTGGCCAGTGGTGCCCGTTTGCTCACCGGCGGACGGAGACCGGCGCATCTGGCCGAAGGGTATTTCATTGAGCCGGCGATCTTCGATGAGCCCGGCCACAGCAGCATTCTGTGGCGCGAAGAAGTGTTCGGCCCGGTGCTGTGCATCAAGCGCTTCAAGACCGAAGAGCAAGCCGTGCAAATGGCCAACGCCAGCCGCTTCGGCCTGGCCGCCGCCGTGATGAGCGCCGACTTGCAGCGCACTGCCCGGGTCGCCAACCAGCTGCGCGCCGGGATCGTCTGGGTCAACTGCTCGCAACCGACCTTCGTCGAAGCGCCCTGGGGCGGGATGAAACACAGCGGTATCGGCCGGGAACTGGGGCAATGGGGGTTGCACAATTATCTGGAGGTCAAGCAGGTGACCGAGTACGTCAGTGACCAGCCGTGGGGGTGGTATTTGAAGTAAAACAGGCATACCGACGAAGGCGGCCTGTCTGGCAGACCGTGGCGCCTGCATCGCCGGCAAGCCGGCTCCTACAAAAACACTGTCCTATGCCAGCGATCTGTAGGAGCTGGCTTGCCAGCGATGGGGCCAGCACCTCCAAAATAGATGGCGCCTGACACGCCGCTATCGCGAGCAGGAGGGTTGTGGCGACGGGCTCACACCGCGTAACTTGATTGACCTGCCCTCCAAGCCACGCCGGAGTTGATCCATGCGCATCGCCTTGCTGTCCGACATGCACCTGTCCGTCAACGCGGTCCCGTTTCCCGCCGTGGAGGCCGATATTGTCGTGCTCGCCGGGGATATCGCGCGCCCCGCCAAGGCCATCGAGTGGGCCAGGGTGTGTCCGGTTCCGCTGCTGTACGTGGCGGGCAATCACGAGTTCTATGGCAGTGACCTGATCTCCACCTATGAGCAACTGAACAGCCTGGCGCAAGGCACGCAGATCCACGTGCTGGAACGTTCGGAGTACGTCCACGACGGCGTGCGTTTTCTCGGTTGCACCTTGTGGTCTGACTATCGTCTGCTCGACAGTCCCGAGGATCGAGCGCTGGGTATCGACTTGGCGACTCAGCTGATCCGCGACTTCAGCCACATCAAAATCGCCCCTGATTTTCCCGACCTGTTCACGCCGGCCATTTCCCAGCTGGTGTTTCTGCAGACGGTCGCCTGGCTGCAAGACTGCTTCGCCCGCGACAGCAGCACGCCCACGGTGGTGGTCTCTCATTTCGCCCCGACACGCTCGAGCATCGGCCCGAGCTTTGCCGGTTCGCCGATCAACTCGAGTTTTGTCTCGGACCTCGAAGCGCGGATCAAAGACTGGCAGCCGGCACTGTGGCTGCATGGCCACACCCATGGCAGCTTCGATTATCGGGTGGGTAATACCCGGGTGGTCTGCAACCCTCGGGGCTATGCCAAGAACGGCATCAATGAAAATCCCGATTTCGATGATGCCTTCGTGATTGATCTGGATTTCTGAGGTAACTCCCGGGTCAACAGCACCGCGTATTGCACTTGCCCCGGCCAAAACGCGCTTCCTGACGTTCGCGGAAAAACGCCTCATAACTCATCACTGGCTCGCCCGGACGGTTGCGGGCCATTTGCGCCACGTAGTTGTCGTACTCGGGAACGCCGACCATCAATCGGGCGCTCTGGCTGAACATTCTGGCAACCTGCTGCAGTTTGCGGAACATGGCGGATCTCTCTGTGGGCGTGGGACCTGGCCCATGAAACCGCGCTCATGTATCGGCATTGTGTCCGCATCGAGCGCCTTTGTATTTTCAAGTATCCAGGCGCGCGCCCGATGGACCGCCGGCAACCCGCTACACTTTCCTCGCTCCGCCGCTGCACCCGAGCGGCCAAGGCCCCTGACTTCTGATCTGGAGGTATCCCATGAGCGACAGCAGCGAACTCACCACCTTTACCGGTTGGGCCGCCACGACAGCGGGCGCGCCACTGGAACGCTACAGCTACGATCCCGGTCCGTTGGGCAACGATGAGGTGGAAGTCGCCGTGGAGTATTGCGGCGTCTGCCACTCCGATCAGTCGCTGATTGACGACGACTGGGGTATTAGCCGCTACCCGTTCATTCCCGGCCATGAGGTGGTCGGCCGTATCGTTCGGATGGGCGCCCAGGTGCGTGGCCTGGAATTGGGGCAACGGGTGGGCATCGGCTGGTACAAGGGCAGTTGCATGCATTGCACGTCCTGTATCGAAGGCTCGCATAACCTGTGCAGCACGGTGCAACCGACCATCATCGGCAGCAACGGCGGCTTTGCCGACCGCGTCCGCTCGCACTGGGCCTGGGCCTTGCCGATCCCGGCCGGGCTCGACCCGGCGATGGCCGGGCCGCTGTTCTGTGCCGGCTCGACCGTGTTCAACCCGCTGGTGGAATTCGGCATCAAGCCCACTGACCGGGCCGGCGTGGTGGGCATCGGCGGCCTTGGTCACCTGGCGCTGCGCTTTCTCAACGCCTGGGGCTGCGAAGTCACGGCGTTCACCTCATCGCTGAGCAAGCAGGACGAAGCCAGGCGCCTGGGCGCGCACAAGGTGGTCGCCTCGACCGACACCGATGCGCTCAATGCCATTGCCGGCACCCTGGATTTTCTCCTGGTCACCGCCAACGCCAACCTCGACTGGACCGCCATGCTCGCCACCCTGCGCGGCAAGGGGCGCCTGCACTTTGTCGGCGTCGTGCCCGACGCCATTCCGGTGCACGTGTTCAACCTGATTCCCCAGCAAAAAACCATGTCCGCCTCACCGGTCGGTTCACCCGCCAACACCGCGGCCATGCTGGAATTCTGCGCCCGCCACCAGATCCTGCCGCAGGTCGAGATGTTTCCCATGAGCCGGATCAACGACGCCATCGATCATTTGCGCAGCGGCAAGGCGCGCTACCGCGTGGTGCTGGACGCCAGCCAGTGAGATCACGGTCTCCTGTAGGAGCTGGCTTGCCAGCGATGGTCGTTAACGATAACGCGTGTGATCTGGATAAACGCGGCGCACTGGAGTCCATCGCCAGCAAGCTGGCTCCTACAGTTTCAGCGTGGGCAGGGTCTTTTGTAGGAGCTGGCTTGCCAGCGATGGTCGTTAACGATAACGCGTGTGATCTGGATAAACGCGGCGCGCTGGAGTCCATCGCCAGCAAGCTGGCTCCTACAGGTTCAGCGTGGACGCGGTCTCCTGTAGGAGCTGGCTTGCCAGCGATGGTCGTTAACGATAACGCGAGTGACCTGGATGAACGCGGCGCGCTGGAGTCCATCGCCAGCAAGCTGGCTCCTACAGGTTCAGCGTGGACGCGGTCCCTTGTAGGAGCTGGCTTGCCAGCGATGGTCGTTAACGATTACGCGGGTGACCTGGATGAACGCGGCGCGCTGGAGTCCATCGCCAGCAAGCTGGCTCCTACAGGTTCAGCGTAGACGCGGTCCCCTGTAGGAGCTGGCTTGCCAGCGATGGTCGTTAACGATAACGCGGGTGACCTGGATGAACGCGGCGCGCTGGAGTCCATCGCCAGCAAGCTGGCTCCTACAGGTTCAGCGTGGGCACGGTCCTTTGTAGGAGCTGGCTTGCCAGCGATGGTCGTTAACGATAACGCGTGTGACCTGGATGAACGCGACGTACTTGAGTCCATCGCCAGCAAGCTGGCTCCTACAGTTTCAGCGTGGGCACGGTCCCCTGTAGGAGCTGGCTTGCCAGCGATGGTCGTTAACGATACCGCGGGTGAGCTGGATGAACGCGGCGTACTTGAGTCCATCGCCAGCAGGCTGGCTCCTACAGGTTCCCGGGGTTGCGTGAAGGGCCTTTTTTTGTCCTCAGGGATTGGCTACCTGCGCCGGCACCATTGGCATGTGCGGGTCATTCCAGCTGAACCGATAGGCTTTGTCGGCTTCTGGCGGCTGGCATTTGCCGTTGTCGGCATCCACCCCCACGATCGACCAGTTCGCCCGGGCGTTTTCGCCCAGTTCACGGGCCGCTTCGGCTTTGAAGCACTGGTTCAAAACGTCATCCGGCACCAAGGCGTAGGCCTTGGGGTGTTCGCGCAAATACAGTGCGGCCTTCTCGATGGACGAGTTATCCATGCCGAAATGCACGATCGGCTGGCGGGCGAACAACCAGTGCCCCTCCTCCCAGTTGACCAGCACCAGATCGGCGCCCTGGGTCATGGTCGCCGCCTGCGCCATCAGCACCTGATCGATGTTGGTGCCGTCCTTGAGCGGTTCGATGAAACCCCGGGCGAACCACAGCGCGAACCAGGTCGCCGCCAGTGCCGGGAACACCCGACGCAAACGCGGGTGCTTCTTGAACCAGCGCTTGAGCAGCCACGGAATCAGCGGCGCGGCGACCAGCACCAGCCCGGGCAGCGCCGGATAGATGTACAACTTGCGCTTGCCCGTGCTGATGCAGAAAAACAGCACCACCAGCACCACCCAACCGAGCAACACCAGGACCCGGCCGTCACGCTTTTGCAATTGACGGCGCCAGGCAGGCACCAGCCATGGCAGCACCAGCACCAACGGTAGCCAGTACTGCGGAATCACGTTGGTGAAGAAGTACCAGAACGGTTCGCGGTGATGCCACGCAGCGGCATAGCGGCCCGCAGTCTGGTGCAGGAGGATCTCCCGCGCATAGGCCATTTCGTCCGCACTGCCATTGAAGAAGATCGACCCGGCCAGGGGCAACAGCCAGATCGCGATGGCGCCAAGCATCAGCGCCAACCCAAGCAACCACTTGCGCGCCTCGCCAGGCATGGCCACCACACCCGGCCAGCCTTTGCGCACCGCATAGGCGTACGGAATCAGCAACAGCGCCGGCAAAAAACCCACGCCTTTGGTGATCACGCCAATGCCCATGGCCGCGCAGCCGGCGTAAAACCAGCGCCACGCCGGGCCGAGCAGCAGGTGCCGCGCCAGACCGTACAGGCCAAGCGAAGTGAACAGAATCAAAAAGCTGTCGATCTGGCCGGTGCGCAGGATGCTGTAGGTCTGGTAGGTCGCCAGGTACAATAGCGCAGCGTTACGCCCGATACGCTGGGTCCACAAGCGGCGGCCCAGGTCATAGACCATCGCCGTGACCGTCACGGCCGAAAACAGTCCCGGCAGATAGAGCGCGATGTTGGGCTTGCCGGTCAACCAGGTGAAGAACGCCACCGTCCACATGAAAATCGGCGGTTTGTCGCCGTAGATCTCGGCGGCACGGTGCGGGATCAACCACGAGCCGTTCTGCAGCATCTCCAGGGCGACGCCGAGGAAGCGCTCCTCATCCACGTTCTGTGCCTGGCGTAGCCCCAGCCCCGCGCCGATCAGCAACAGGGCAAGCAGCATCAGCCCCAGGCACTCGACCCGGGGCGACAACGATCTACGCATGGCTTATTCCTTCACGCTGCGGCTTTTGGCAATCAATTGCAGGTTGCGAAAATAGACGATGGAGCCGAAGGCCTGCCCGGCAATGAACACCGGATCCTGACGGTAGATGGCGTAGGCCAGCAGCAAGGAGCTGCCAACGATGCTCAGGTACCAGAAGCTGGTCGGGATCACGCTGCGCTTTTTGTACTCGCTGTACAGCCACTGCAGGACAAACCGCCCGGTAAAGGCAATCTGCCCTGCAAAGCCGACCACCAGCCACAGGGTTTCACGGGTCAGCATCATCCCTGGAGCTCCTGGGCAATGGTGTTCAGCCGCGTGCGCTTGATCAGCCACCAGACACCGATCAGGTCAAGAATCCCCACCAGCGCGCGGTCGAGGTTGCCGTATTTCGACACCCCGGCCGTGCGTGGTCGGTGGTTGACCGGGTGCACGATCATGCGCCCGTTGTGACGCTGGATCAGCGCCGGAATGAAGCGGTGCATGTGGTCGAAGTAAGGCAGGCGCAAGAACGCCGCGCGCTCGATCAGTTTCAGGCCGCAACCGGTGTCCGGGGTGGCGTCCTTGAGCAGGCGCCGGCGCAGGTTGTTGGCGAACCGCGAGGCGTAGCGTTTGCTCGCGGTGTCGCGGCGATTGACCCGGTGCCCGGCGACCAGTTGCACATCGACCTTGCCCGGTTCGCCGCGCACCAGCGCCAGCATGCCGGGGATGTCCGCCGGGTCGTTCTGGCCGTCGCCATCGAGGGTCGCCAGCCATTGCCCGCGCGCCTCGCGGGCGGCGTGGTACAGCGAGGTGCTTTGCCCCAGCGACCGTTCGTGATGGAGGATGCGCAAGGTGTTCAAACCGTCGTGGCGGATCTGCCGCAGTTCCTGCAGGGTCGCATCGGTGCTGCCATCATCGACGACGATGATTTCGTACGACTCATGGGCCAGCGCCACGCGGATTTCCTCTAGCAGCGGCTTGAGGTTGTTCGCTTCGTTCTTGGCCGGAATCAGTACGGATACAAAAATGTCATGGCTCATGGAGTCTCTCTCGCCCTTTATGATTTTTCCGAGATCAGAGGCGAACGCTTCAAATCCGATAGAACTGCCGATACCACTGCACAAACGCTGCGACGCCGGTTTCCAGCGTCACCTGCGGGCTGAAGCCCACCCATTCGGCCAGTGCCGAGACATCGGCCCAGGTCTTGACCACGTCACCGGCCTGCATCGGCAGATAGTTGCGTCGGGCCTGCAGATGCAGGGCCGACTCCAGGCACTCGACGAAATCCAGCAACGCCACCGGCTTGCCACGCCCGATGTT
The DNA here is from genome assembly GCF_053628995.1 of Pseudomonas sp. AP3_22 TE3818. Classification (NCBI taxonomy): domain Bacteria; kingdom Pseudomonadati; phylum Pseudomonadota; class Gammaproteobacteria; order Pseudomonadales; family Pseudomonadaceae; genus Pseudomonas; species Pseudomonas sp. AP3_22 TE3818. The sequence goes on from NZ_JBRJHL010000001.1 coordinate 3,990,516, forward strand.
GAAGAGCCGGTTGACGCCAGCGGCGCCCCCTTCCGGCACCGGAGGCTTTGGCCGCAGTCGGGCGATGCCTTCGACAATGTCGTCGACGTAGGTAAAGTCGCGTGACATCTGGCCCTGGTTGTAAATGTCGATGGGCAGGCCTTTGAGGATGGCGTCGGTAAACTTGAACAGCGCCATGTCCGGGCGGCCCCACGGGCCGTAGACGGTAAAAAAGCGCAGGCCACTGGCTTTCAAGCCATACAAATGGCAGTAACTTTCGGCCAACAGTTCATTGGCGCGCTTACTGGCGGCGTACAGCGATACGGGATGTTCGACAGGGTCCTCGACACTGAACGGCATCTTGCTGTTGGTGCCGTACACCGAGCTGCTCGAGGCGTAGATCAGGTGCTCGGGGCGATGGTGCCGACAGGCTTCCAGCACATTGAGGAAACCCACCAGGTTCGACTGCGCATAGACATCCGGGTTGTCCAGCGAGTAGCGGACTCCGGCTTGCGCCGCCAGGTGCACCACCTCGGTAAACCCGTGGTCGCGGAACAGGTCCAACAAGGCCGGTTTGTCGACGATGTCCATTTTCCGGAAACGAAAACCCGGCAAAGTCTCCAGCACCTTGAGGCGTGCGTGCTTGAGCTCCACGTCGTAGTAGTCGTTGAGGTTGTCGATACCAACAACGTCCAGACCTTCGCGGCACAAGCGCTGGACCGTATGAAAACCGATGAAACCGGCGGCACCGGTGACCAGGACGGTCATGGGAGGCACGCCGTTGACAGCGCCGTGATCGGCGCGAGATTACTGATCCAGACCCTCATCAGCTTCATGTGTAGTTCCTGCTTATCGCGTCATTCGCGCACGGTTACGTTATGAAGCTTATAAAACAGAAACATTTCAGTTTCGATAGCACCTCGCACGGCCTCAAAAAAATAAAATATTTGGCCGAAATCACCGCTGTTATCTGGCCGATCCGTCATGGGGTTTGTAAAAACGGAACAAGCCGATATCCACGGTCTTGATGTATTTCCTGGCCCAGTCCGGCTTGGCCGTACGGTCATGGAAATACAGGGCACCCTGGGTGCGATCCGGCAACTCCTTGTTCAGGGCCTTGCGCGCGATTTCCTTGGCCATCGCGTAAGGCACCTCTTCCTGGACCGAATCGGGTTTGCCGTCACACCACCAGGAGAACTGACAACTCTTGGTCTCCGAACCCTGCTTGACCACTTTGCACACCGTGTCCGGAAAGCCCTCGTGACCCAGGCGATTCATGACCACATTGGCCACCGCCTCCATGTCGGCAGCGTCCTTGCCCTTGGCTTCCCAGTAAATGGAGCGGGCCAGGCACGTGATCGCATCGTCCAGCGGCGCGGCACCCGCCGGGTCAACGGCCTGGACCTCGGACTGGGTAATGGCTTCATTGCTGGGCGCCGGTGCGGGGCTGTTGTTCTCGGCGGCCTTCTGCTCCAGCACCTCGGCCTTGTTCTCGGCCGATTCCTTTTTTTGTTCTTGATCCGTAGCCGATACCGGGCCGGCAAGCAGCGTGAGGGCAAGGCAGGTGGCGATCCAGTCGAGGCGCATGGTCGGTGTCACTCGGTGAGCGATTCGATTCGATTCAGTGTAGTAGTGAAATGATTTCGCTTAGCCCACTACACTCTGGATAAATCCATTGTCCTGGATGGGTCAACTTCGCGCATCATGGGCGCCATCTGCTCAAGGGGGATTTTCATGGGGTTCATCTCATCCGCAATTCGCTGGACCGGTTTGTCACTGGGCCTGGCAGTTGCCGCCAACGCCATGGCGGCGGACGAAGCGCAATTGATCGAATCGATCAATCTCTACCGCAGCCAACTGCAACGCTGTGCCGGCCAGGTGTCATCGGAGCTGCCGCCGCTGTCGGCCGACCCGCGCCTGGTGCTCACCGCCCCAAGTATCGGTGATCTGCAGCAGGCCATGGCCGCTGCCGGTTATCCGATGAAAAACGTGCAGGCCATCAGCCTGTCCGGACCTCGCGATGCAGCCGCGGCGATGAAGGCGATCCAGGAGAGTTTTTGCCAGATCGTCCTCGACCCGCAATTCGTCGATGTCGGCGTCTTCCGCCAGGACCGGCAATGGCGCATCGTGGTCGCGCGGCCATTGTTGAGCGCACGCCTGGGCGACGCCCAGACCGAAGGCCAGAAGCTGCTCACTGAACTCAACGCCGCACGCACCCGCCCACGCCAGTGCGGCGCGCAATCCTTCGCCGCCGCGCCACCGCTGGCCTGGAACGCCACACTGGCCAGCGCCGCCGAAAACAACTCGCGCTCCATGGCCAACAACAACTATTTCGACCACAAGGACCGCGATGGCCGCACCCCGGGCGACCGCGCGGAACTGGCCGGCTACGACTTCCAGCAGATCGGCGAAAACATCGCCGCCGGGCAGGACACCGCGCACAAGGTAGTCGAAGGCTGGCTGACCAGCCCCGGCCACTGCGCCAACCTGATGAACCCGCAGTTCCGCGAACTGGGCGCGGCTTACGCGACCGACCCGAAGAGCGATGCGGGGATTTACTGGACGGCGATGTTTGGGGCGCAGTGAGTGCCATAGCCCCCGAAGCGATTGCATTGGGGGTTCTTTTTGGTCAATGAACACGTCGAAGAGCGGAGTAACTTCACAAAATGAAAGATCCTTCTGAAGGAAATTTCTGAAATATGAAAAACCACACATGAAATCTTGAAATTTCAAAGCGCAATAAATATACCTAGCCCCTTACGACACCATTTCGAATAGCAAATTTCGACCTCAAAGTCAGGGCTCTATGAAAAACGCAATATCACCTACAAGAAATGACAACTTTTCTGACTGGTATCAACAAGTGATTATCCAGTCGGAAATGGCTGAGAACTCTCCAGTTCGAGGTTGCATGGTTATCCGTCCTTGGGGATATGGCATATGGGAGCAGATTCAACGAGAACTTGATCAGAAAATCAAAGACACAGGACATTCAAACGCCTATTTTCCACTATTGATTCCGTTATCCTTTCTTCAAAAAGAAGCCGAGCATGTTGAAGGCTTTGCCAAAGAGTGCGCGGTTGTAACCCATCACCGTCTCGAAAAATCAACGGATGGAACCCTTACTCCCGCAGGAACACTAGAAGAACCGTTGATCATCAGGCCCACCAGTGAAACGGTCATCGGTGCATCCTTTTCACGATGGGTACAAAGCTATCGGGATCTGCCGCTCCTTATCAATCAATGGGCGAACGTAATGCGCTGGGAAATGCGTCCTCGGATTTTCCTTCGCTCATCGGAGTTCCTATGGCAAGAAGGTCACACCGTTCACGCAACTCATGATGAGGCCTTGGACGAAACGCTAAAGATGCTGGATATCTACGAGCGCTTTACTACCGAGCACTTGGCCATACCGGTAATCAAGGGCGAAAAGTGCTCTTGGGAGCGTTTTCCGGGCGCCGTCAGCACCTATACCATTGAAGCAATGATGCAAGACGGCAAGGCCCTGCAAGCAGGTACTTCTCATTTTCTAGGCCAGAACTTCGCACAGAGTTCAGACATTCGCTTCGTGAACAAAGAAGGGATAAAGGAACTGGCATGGACCACGTCCTGGGGAGTATCCACGCGATTGATCGGCGCGATGATAATGGCCCATGGCGACGATGACGGGCTAGTACTCCCGCCCCTCGTGGCGCCGACCCAGGTGATCATTGTTCCGATCGTCCGCGACGAACAAAATGCAGATGCCATTAATGCCTACTGCAAAAAACTGCAAAAGCAGATATCCCGGAAAAAACTGAAAGGGCAAAACCTTCGGGCCAGCATCGATTGGCGGGACATGAACAGCGGCGAAAAAAAGTGGTTCCACATCAAGCGTGGCGTCCCTGTCCGCGTCGAGATTGGCATTAAGGAACTGGAGCAAAATGTGGTGTCTTACTCCTGTAGAAACAACTGCAAAACTCTTCTGCAACTTGACACTGAAAGTTTCGTTAAAAATATCTCAAAAATACTGACCACCCTTCAAAAAGACATGTTGGAGGTAGCACAGAAGAAATTGTCCGACAACACCACAATGGTCACTACCCTGGACGAATTCAAAAAGCGCTTTAAACAGAACGCAAAACTTAACGCCTTTGTTCTCGCCCCCTTCACCGATGACAAAAAAGTTGAAAACGCCATCGGAGAGCTTGGAGTAACCGTTCGCTGTATTCCGCTAAAACAACCTAAAGCTTCCGCGAACTGTTTATTTACCGGCCACAAAACGAACATGTGGGCACTTTATGCAAAATCATATTGACCCCTGACAGCGAAGGCCAATACACCCCCGCACGCCCAACCCCTGAAGCGTTCAGCACTTACCTTGCGACCGATCAGATACAGCAACAGGATTGATGCCAGTGCATTGGTGACGAATACCACATTGATGATTTCGTACATTTACTCGGTGGAGTACGTCGTCAGCAAGTATTGGCCTACGTGCAGGTGAAACTGCCGAATACACCGGCCAACAGGACGTGAACCTGGGCGCTGTAATGACAAGACTCTATGCCCTTCAAGAAAGTTTTTGCGGTGAGACTGAAGGTCCTTGGCCGCGGGACAGATCGTACCTGTAGGAACGAAGCTTGCTCGCGAAAAACGTCTGAACAACGCGATCATTCAGACAGCGCGCGTTATCGTTGACGTCCATCGCGAGCAAGCTCGCTCCTACAGGGAAACACGTACCCATCAGAACCAGGTCGGCCGGTAGGCCGCCTCGCTTTGGCTTTTGATCTTCTTGCCCCCTCGAGAGGCCGAGCGCAGGTTCTGCGTAGTGGGCAACCCGGCATGGATGCCGGGTTAGCCGCCGCCGGCCATGGATGGCCGATGGCGGCGGGCCCACGGAGCAGGACCGGAGCGAGGGAATGCCGAGCCTAGGCGAGGCACCGAACGTAAGGGGCAAGAGCCCTTTGGTTACTTTGGGGCTTTTCCAAAGTGACCCGCCGTAAGGGCGGAACCAATAGTCGCCGTTACCCCCGGAATGGATATTCACCCAACCCAATCCAAACACCTCAAAGCAAACTGGAACCCTCTAACGACTTGCCCTCAGTGACTACTCATCCCGGCCGCCTGCATCAACATCCGCAACGCCCCCGCCACCACCCCCAACGCAACCACACTGCCCAGCCAGATCAACACCAGCCACCCCAGGCGCTTGTACCAAGGCGCCGGTGCCGGTTCACGGGAATCAATGGTAGCCATCGCCAATCCTCACTTTGCCGCGGAACACGTAGTAGCTCCAGACCGTGTACATCAGGATGATCGGCAGGATGAACAAAGCGCCAATCAGGATGAACAACTGGCTGGTCGGCGGTGACGCCGCGGCCCACAGGCTGATCGACGGCGGCACGATGTTCGGCCAGATACTGAACGCCAGACCGATGTACCCCAGGAACACCAGCATCAGGGTGAAGGCGAACGGCCAATGGGTGTGGCGTTGGCGCAGGGTCTTGAGCAAGCCGAACATCGCCAGCAAGGCCAGCACCGCCAGGCCACCGAACACCGCCAGGTGCGCATGGGCAAACCAGCGCGTGGCGATGTCCGGATGCAGGATCGGTGTCCACACACAGATCACGCCGATCACCGCCAACAGCAGCCAAGCCAGGGGCCGGGTGAACAGGCGCATCCGCGACTCGAGCATGCCTTCGGTCTTGACCAGCAACCAGGTGCTGCCGAGCAGCGCATAGGCGACGATCAGGCCGACTCCGCAGAACAACGGAAAGGGTGCCAGCCAGTCCAGCGGACCACCGGCGAACTGGCGGTCGACCACCGGGATGCCGGCAATGTAAGTGCCGATCACCACGCCCTGGGAAAAGGTCGCCAGCAGCGAGCCGCCGATGAACGCCATGTCCCAGACATGACGCTTTTCAGGGCTGGCCTTGAAGCGAAACTCGAACGCCACGCCGCGAAAGATCAAGCCGCACAACATCAGGATCAACGGCAGGTACAGCGCTTCCAGAATCACCGAATAGGCCAGCGGGAACGCCCCGTACAGCGCAGCGCCACCCAGCACCAGCCAGGTCTCGTTGCCGTCCCAGACCGGTGCCACGGTGTTCATCATCACATCGCGCTCCTGCGCATCCGGGATCAGCGGAAACAGAATGCCCAACCCCAGGTCGAAGCCGTCCATGATCACGTACATCATCACGCCGAAAGCGATGATCACGCCCCAGATCAGCGATAAATCGATACCTTGAATACCCATGACTCAACTCCCTTCCTTCAATTGACGCGGGCGTCGGTTTCGAGGATTTCAGCGTCGGCAGACAGCGGCCGGCGCGGTGTGATCACCTGATCGGAATGCCCCGCAGGCGCCTGCTCGTGATGGGGTTTGGGCCCCTTGGCCACGAGTTTCATCATGTAGCCGATACCCACCGTGAAGACCGAGAAGTAGATCACCACGAACAGCGCCAACGAGAGGCTCAACTGCGTAACGCTGTGATTGGACGCGGCATTCACGGTACGTTGCAGGCCATACACCACCCACGGCTGGCGCCCCACTTCCGTGGTGATCCAGCCGGCGAGCATGGCGATGAGGCCGCTTGGGCCCATCCACAGCATCAGGCGCAGGAACCAGCGGTTGCGGTAGATGGCACCGCTGCGACGCAGGACCAGACCGAGCACGCCGGCCAGCACCATCAACATGCCCAGCCCGGCCATGACGCGGAAGCTCCAGAAAATGATCGTCGCGTTGGGGCGATCCTCTTTCGGGAAGCTCTTGAGCGCCGGGATCTGTTTGTCGAGGCTGTGGGTCAGGATCAGGCTGCCCAGGTACGGAATCTCAATGGCGTATTTGGTTTTCTCGGCCTGCATGTCCGGGATGCCGAACAGCACCAGCGGCGTTGCTTCGCTACCGTTGTTTTCCCAGTGCCCTTCGATGGCGGCGATCTTCGCCGGTTGATGTTCCAGGGTGTTCAAGCCGTGGGCGTCACCGACCACGGCCTGGATCGGGCAGACGATCAAGGCCATCCACAACGCCATCGACAGCATCTTGCGCACTTGTTTGGTGTCGTTGCCGCGCAGCAGGTGCCACGCCGCCGACGAGCCGACAAAGAACGCAGTGGCCACGAAGGCGGCAATCGCCATGTGCGCCAGGCGGTACGGGAACGACGGGTTGAACACGATGGCCAGCCAGTCCAGCGGCATCACGCGACCGTCGACGATCTCGAAACCCTGTGGCGTCTGCATCCAGCTGTTGGAGGCGAGAATCCAGAAGGTCGAAATCAGCGTGCCGATGGCCACCATCACCGTCGAGAAGAAGTGCAAGCCGCGCCCTACCCGGTTCCAGCCGAACAGCATGACCCCGAGGAAACCGGCCTCGAGGAAGAACGCCGTGAGCACTTCATAGGTCAGCAACGGCCCGGTGATGCTGCCGGCGAAGTCGGAGAAGCGGCTCCAGTTGGTGCCGAACTCGTAGGCCATGACCAGCCCCGAGACCACGCCCATGCCGAAGTTGACGGCGAAGATCTTCGACCAGAAATGGTAGAGATCGCGGTAGGTGTCGTTGTGGGTCTTCAGCCATAAGCCTTCAAGTACCGCCAGGAAACTGGCCAGCCCGATGGTGATGGCGGGAAAGATGATGTGGAATGAAACCGTGAACGCGAATTGCATCCGCGCCAGGTCCAGTGCCTCCAGGTTGAACATGTCGAAATCCTCATCGAGGCTTTAAAGGAGATAAACCTGTAGGAGCCGGCTTGCCGGCGATTGCGCAATGGCCATCGACACAGGGGTCGCCTGACGAACCGCTATCGCCGGCAAGCCGGCTCCTACAGTCACAGTGAACGGTGAGCGCCCCGGTACTAGGCGGCGGACGTCGAGATCAGGTTGCTGGCCCTGGCCTGCTCCAGCCGGATGGCGACGAACTTGGAAGTCGGGGTGAAGGTGCGGTCACCGTAACTTTCCAGCGGCACCAGCGGATTGGTCTCCGGGTAGTACGCCGCCGCCTGACCGGCCGGAATGTCGTAGGCGATCAGGGTGAAACCGCTGACCCGACGCTCGCGTTCGTCGTCCCACAGCGCCACCAGGTCGACCTTCTGCCCCGGTTCGAAACCCAGCCGACGAATGTCCTGCTCGTTGGCGAACACCACGTCGCGCATGCCGTAGACCCCGCGATAACGGTCATCCAGGCCGTACAGCGTGGTGTTGTACTGATCGTGGGAGCGCATGGTCTGCAGAATCAGGTGCGGCTTGACCGCCAGATTACGCACGCCCTCGCTGATCAGGTGCTCCGGCAGCACGCTCGGGGTGAACTGGGCTTTGCCGCTGGCAGTTTTCCAGATGCGCTTGGCCGCGTCGTTGGGCATGTGGAAACCGCCCGGGTGCAGCAAGCGCCGGTTGAAATCTTCGAAGCCGGGAATGGTGTCGGCAATCATGTTGCGGATACGGCCGTAGTCGCCGATAGCCCAGTTCCAGTCGATCGGGTGCTTGCCCAGTGTCGCGGCTGCGATGCCGGCGATGATCGCCGGTTCCGACAACAGGTGTTTCGACTTGGGTTTCAGTTGGCCGTGGGAGATGTGGATCATGCTGAAGGTGTCTTCCACGGTGACGCCTTGGGGGCCTTCGGCCTGGATGTCGATGTCGGTGCGGCCCAGGCACGGCAGGATCAGCGCCTCACGGCCGGTGACCAGATGGCTGCGGTTGAGCTTGGTGGCGATGTGCACGGTGAGGTCGCACTTGCGCAACGCAGCGTGGGTACGCGGCGTGTCGGGGGTCGCCTGGGCGAAATTGCCGCCCAGGGCGATAAACACTTTCGAAAGTCCCTGCTCCATCGCGCCGATCGCCATCACGGTGTTGTGGCCATGCTCACGCGGCGGTTTGAAGGAGAAGCGTTTTTCCAGGGCATCGAGCAACTCGGTGGGCGCCAGTTCGTTGATGCCCATGGTGCGGTCGCCCTGCACGTTACTGTGACCGCGAACCGGTGACAGGCCCGCGCCGGGACGGCCGACGTTGCCGCGCAGCAGCATCAGGTTGATGACTTCCTGCAGGGTCGGCACCGAGTGCGTGTGTTGGGTCAGGCCCATCGCCCAGCACATGATCACGCGCTTGGCCCGGGCGTACATGCGGGCGGCGAGTTCGATGTCAGCCAAAGACATGCCCGACTGCTGCTCGATGTGCTCCCAACTGGTGGCGTCGACTTCGCCCAGGTAGGCCCCCATTCCCGTGGTGTGTTCGGCGATGAAGGCGTGGTCGAACACCGGCTCGCCGCCGCTGACCTGTGCTTCGCGCTCCCACTGCAGCAGGAACTTGACCATGCCGCGCATGACCGCCATGTCGCCACCCAGGGCCGGGCGGAAGTACGCGGTGTTGGTCGGCTCGGAGCCGTTCATGAGCATTTCGATCGGGTGCTGTGGATGCTGGAAGCGCTCCAGTCCGCGCTCCTTGAGCGGGTTGATGCAGATCACCTGTGCCCCGCGCTTGACCGCTTCGCGCAAGGGTTCAAGCATCCGCGGGTGGTTGGTGCCGGGGTTCTGGCCGATGACGAAGATCGCGTCGGCATGCTCCAGGTCGTCGAACACCACGGTGCCTTTGCCCACGCCGAGGCTTTCGATCATGCTCACCGCGCTGGCTTCGTGGCACATGTTGGAGCAGTCGGGAAAGTTGTTGGTGCCGTAGGCCCGCACGAACAGCTGGTACAAATAAGCCGCCTCGTTGCTGGCCCGGCCCGAGGTATAGAACTCGGCCTGGTCCGGCGATTCCAGCGCATTGAGGTGCCGGGCGATCGTCGCGAAGGCCTCGTCCCAGGTGGTTTCCACGTAACGGTCGGTGGCCGCGTCATAGCGCATCGGGTGGGTCAGGCGGCCCTGATACTCCAGCCAGTAATCGCTCTGCTCGGCCAGCGCCGAGACGCTGTATTTGTTGAAGAAGGCCGGGTCGACCAGACGGCCCGTGGCTTCCCAGTTAACCGCCTTGGCGCCGTTTTCGCAGAACTTGACCATGCCGTTTTCCGGCGACTCGCCCCAGGCGCAACCGGGGCAGTCGAAACCGCCGTTCTGATTGGTCTTGAGCATGGCGCGAATGTTCTTCAGCGCGTTTTCACTGCCCAGCCAGTTCTTGGTAACAGCAATCAGTGCACCCCAACCGGCGGCGGCACCTTTGTAGGGTTTGTAGCGGTCGACTTGAGACATGGTACTTCTCCGTGACCTGATTCAGGCCATTGATCGTTTGACGGAGAAAAGCATATGGACGGGGATTAATTATTGTCTAATCGCTATTTACGACCACATTATCGAAACGCTCTATCATGGATTTTTATTTTTATTTTTCAATCACTTGAGATCACTTACAGCCCTTAAAATCAGAAAATAAAGTTCATCATCGACCCGCTCGATCACCCGGTTGTTAATAGTGATTGGACGCCCGTTAAAGTTGCTCTTAGCCTGCGCTCAACAGATTCGTTAACAGCGCAATACCTGTAGGAGCGAGCTCGCGATGGACTCAAGAGCACCGCGTTTAGCCAGTAAGCACGCGTCATCGTTAACGACCATCGCGAGCAGGGCTCGCTCCTACACAAAAGTCCATCCAACACCAAGCGAGGGTGTCATGTCAGAACGAGTCTTGATCGATGGCTTCTCCCGGCGCGTGGACTATCTGCGGATGTCGGTCACCGACCGCTGCGATTTCCGTTGCGTGTATTGCATGGCCGAGGACATGCAGTTTCTGCCCCGGCAACGGGTGCTGACCCTGGAAGAGATTTATCAACTGGCACAAAGCTTCGTGGCGCTGGGCACCCGCAAGATCCGCCTGACCGGGGGCGAGCCGCTGATCCGTCCGGGCGTGGTCCAACTGTGCGAGAAGATCGCCGCCCTGCCCGGCCTGCGTGAACTGTGCATGACCACCAACGGTTCGCAGTTGGCCAGACTGGCCGGGCCGTTGTTCGAGGCCGGGGTCAAGCGCCTCAACATCAGCCTCGACTGCCTGGACCCGCAACGCTTTCGCGAACTGACCCGCACCGGTGACCTGGCGCAGGTCATCAAGGGCATCGACGCGGCCAACCAGGCCGGATTTCGCAACACCAAGCTCAATTGCGTGGTGATGAAGGGCCGCAACGACCATGAGATCAATGATCTGGTGAGCTTCGCCATCGACCGCAACCTCGACATCTCCTTCATCGAGGAAATGCCGTTGGGCACCATCGACGAGCACAGCCGCGCCGAATCGTTTTTCGCAAGCGCGCAGGTCCGCGAACGCATCGCCGAACGCTACACTTTGATTGATTCCGCCGAGTCGACCCAGGGTCCCTCGCGCTACTGGCGCCTGGCCGAGGCACCGCAGATTCGCCTGGGGTTCATCTCCCCCCACAGCCACAACTTCTGCGGCACCTGCAATCGGGTGCGGCTGACCGTGGAAGGACGCCTGCTGCTGTGCCTGGGCAATGAGCACTCGGTGGATCTCAAGGCTGTCTTGCGCAGCCACCCCGGACAGCCCGAGCGCCTGGAAAAAGCCATTATCGAGGCGATGAAACTCAAGCCTTATCGACACAACTTCGAAGTGAACGACGATATCCAGGTCATTCGCTTCATGAACATGACGGGCGGCTGAACCCCATGATCGTGAGACCCAAACCCAACCTGATCGGCGTGCTGACGTCCCTCAAGGGTTCGATTGCCAAGCGCATTGCCTGGCGCAGCCTGATGGTGACGTTGCTCGCCTCGGCCATCGTGCTCATTGAAACCTTGCATCCCAGCTACTTTTCCAAGGTCAGCGCAACGCCCTTCACGCTGCTGGGTTTGTCGTTGTCGATCTTCATGAGCTTTCGCAACAACGCCTGCTACGACCGCTGGTATGAAGCGCGCAAGGCGTGGGGCGATGTGATAGTCGAAGTCCGTTCGATGATTCGTGAAACCCTGGTAATCAAGGACGCGGCTGAACGACACACAATCCTCAGCAATCTGTGCGGCTTCGCCCATGCCCTCAACGCGCGCCTGCGCCGGGAAAACGAACTGGCCGCCAGTGGCGACTGGCTGCACCCGATGCCCGAGGGCGACACCACGGACATCAGCGGGCAGATCCTGATGCAGGTCGGTCAGCAGTGCTCGACACTCAACGAGTCCGGGGCGATCAACGACTGGCGCTACACGCTCATGGCCAACCACCTGGCCGGCCTGACCCACGCCCAGGCGGTCTGTGAACGGATCAAGAACACCCCGCTGCCCTTCCCCTACACCCTGTTGCTGCACCGCACCATCTACCTGTTCTGCATCCTGCTGCCGTTTGCCATGGCCGAACCCCTGGGCTGGCTGACACCGATCTTCACTGCGATTGTCAGCTACACCTTTTTTGGCCTGGATGCGATTGCCGACGAACTGGAAGACCCCTTCGGCCGCGACGAAAACGACCTGCCCACCGACGCCATCGTGCGCAACATCGAGCGCGATGTGCTGGCGGCTCTGGGCGTGACGGAGTTGCCGCCGCAACTGGAGCCGGTGGATTTTGTGTTGAACTGATTTTCAGGAAACACACAGGTATCGAGGTCAGCCGCAGAATAGGCATTCACTGAAGATCAAAACTGTGGGAGCGGGCTTGCTCGCGAAGGCGGTCTGTCTGCCAACATCTCTGTTGGATCTGCCGGCCCCTTCGCGGGCAAGCCGGCTCCTACAGGGGGTTGTCGGCGTGCACGAAAGCCAGGCTCACCAAAAATCCACTGTAGGAGCTGGCTTGCCAGCGATGGCGGTGGGTCGGTCGATATCTCCGTTGAATCTGCCGGCCTCATCGCCGGCAAGCCGGCTCCTACAATTGCTTGTCGGCGTGCACGAAAGCCAGGCTCACCAAAAATCCACTGTAGGAGCTGGCTTGCCAGCAATGGCGGTGGGTCGGTCGATATCTCCGTTGAATCTGCCGGCCTCATCGCCGGCAAGCCGGCTCCTACAATTGCTTGTCGGCGTGCACGAAAGCCAGGCTCACCAAAAATCCACTGTAGGAGCTGGCTTGCCAGCAATGGCGGTGGGTCGGTCGATATCTCCGTTGAATCTGCCGGCCTCATCGCCGGCAAGCCGGCTCCTACAATTGCCTGTCGGCGTGCACGAAAGCCAGGCTCACCAAAAATCCACTGTAGGAGCTGGCTTGCCAGCAATGGCGGTGGGTCGGTCGATATCTCCGTTGAATCTGCCGGCCTCATCGCCGGCAAGCCGGCTCCTACAGGGGGTTGTCGGCGTGCACGAAAGCCAGGCTCACAAAAAATCCACTGTAGGAGCTGGCTTGCCAGCGATGGCGGTGGGTCGGTCGATATCTCTGTTGAATCTGCCGGCCTCATCGCCGGCAAGCAGGCTCCCACAGGGATTGTTGCCCACCGCAGAATTCGCATTCAATGAAGATCAAAACTGTGGGAGCGAGCTTGCTCGCGATAGCGGTCTGTCAGCCAACATCTCCGTTGGATATGCCGGCCCCTTCGCGGGCAAGCCCACACAGTATGTTTGTGGTATTCAGAACAGTTCGCTGAAGGGTATGAACCGCGCTGTGTCGCCCACTTCCAGGGTGCAGCCTTCCAGCACTTCCACCAGCCCATCGGCCCAGGATGCACCCAGCAACACGCCTGAACTCTGGTTCGGATAGAGCACCGCTCTCCCTCCTTCGAGTTTCGCCCGCAAGTACTCCCGGCGGCTCCCGGGTTTGGGCCAGGCAAAGCCGACCCTGACCGGGAAGCTCAACGGCTCGACGTCTTCGACGCCCTGAATCCGCAACAGATAAGCCCGGGCCAACAGGCCGAACGTGACCAACGCCGATGTCGGATTACCCGGAAGGCCAATCACCGGCACGCGGCCGAAGTGGCCCACGGTCAATGGCTTGCCGGGTTTGATCGAGAGTTTCCACAGCAGCGGCTTGCCGCACTCGCGCAGCACCTGGCCGAGGCAGTCGGCGTCTCCGGCGGACACACCGCCCGTGCTGAGCATCAGGTCTGCCGTGTGTTGCAGTTGTTCGAGCTTGAGCCGAGTCTGGCGTGGCTCGTCGGGAAGAATGCCGGCATCGATGACCTCGCAACCCAACGCATTCAACCAATGACTCAACAATGTCCGGTTGCTGTTGTAGATACTGCCGGGCTTGAGGGGATTGCCCGGCTCGACCAGCTCTTCGCCGGTGGACAACAGCGCCACCCGTGGTCGGCGCACCACCTGCAGATGGGTGCAGCCCTGCGCCGCCGCGACCGCCAGTTCGAACGGACCGAGGCGCTTGCCGGCACGCAGCAGCACATCGCCGACGCGGTTCTCCTGGCCTTGCGGGCGGATGTTGCTGCCGGCGCTCAGGGGCTGCTTGAAGCGGATACGTCCGTCATCCAGTACCTGCGTGTTCTCCTGCATCTCCACGCAGTCGGCACCCGGCGGAACCGGTGCGCCGGTGAAGATGCGCGCACAGGTTCCCGGCGCCAGGGCTTCGGGGGCCTGGCCGGCAAACACCTGCTGCGACACGGTCAGCGGTGCCCCGTCCCAACCCTCGACATTCAGGGCATAGCCGTCCATGGCGCTGTTGGGCCACGGCGGCAGATCCAGGGTTGCCAGCAGGTCATTGGCCAATACCCGTTGCCGCGCGGCACTGAGCGGCACGGCTTCGCTGCCTTCAATCCACTGCGCCTCGGCCATTGTCAGTAATCGGTCGATAGCGTCCTCTACCGGCATCAAGGGTGAAGCGCTCATCCGCGCGTCCCGCAGGCTTGCACAGGCTTGAGGTGCGGCACGAAATTGCACGGCCGGTGGCGCGCGTCGAGCTGCTCGGCAAGGATGCCTTCCCACGCGGTGCGGCAGGCGCCCGTGGACCCCGGCAGGCAGCAGACCAACGTGCCATTGGCCAGCCCGGCCAGCGCCCGGCTCTGCACCGTGGAGGTGCCGATGTCGAGGATCGAAATCGCCCGGAACAGCTCACCGAAGCCATCGATCTGTTTATCCAGCAAGCAGGCCACTGCCTCGGGGGTGCTGTCGCGGCCGGTGAACCCGGTGCCGCCCGTGATCAGCACCACCTGGATGCCGTCATCGGCGATCCAGTTCGCCACCTGCGCGCGGATCTTGTACAGGTCATCCTTGAGCAGGTTGCGCTCGCTCAGGGTGTGGCCGGCTTCCAGCAAACGACTGACGAGTAATTGGCCGGAGGTGTCATTGGCATATTCACGGGTATCGCTGACGGTCAGTACGGCAATATTCAAAGGGATAAACAATACATCCGGTTTGACGCTCATGGAGTTCTCCGGCAGGCATGAATTAGATAGCGAAGTTAAATGACTTCCGGAGACTAATTCGATAAATAAATCCGTGTCTAATCACTCTAATCAACCAGACTATCGAGCCAATCTATCAATATAAAAACAGCAGAAGCCACAGCAATGATAGAGCCCGTCGATAACCCCTTAGATAGCAGTGATTGGACGCATACCAAAGACAATGAGATCGTCTGTACCTCACGATTCCTGCCTCGCCTTGTGTCTTGCACACCTGAGTCAATACTTAACCCTTCACTCCCCCGTCAGCAGGTGCCGTCATGGACATCAAACAACTCAAGTTCCTGATCGCCCTGGAGCAGACCCGCCACTTCGGCCAGGCGGCCGCGCGCTGCCACATCACCCAGCCCACGCTGTCGATGCGCCTGCGCAACCTGGAGGATGAACTGGACCTGGTGCTGGTCACCCGGGGCCAGCGCTTCGAAGGTTTTACCGAGGCCGGCGAGCGTGTACTGGCCTGGGCCAGAACCCTGCTGGCCGCCCACGACGGGCTGTTCGCCGAGGCCGCCGCGTGCCGGGGCCAGCTCGTGGGTAACCTGCGCCTGGGGCTGGTGCCGCTCAGCAGCTTCAACCCGGTCACCTACATCCAGGGCCTGTCCCGCAGCTTTCCCGAGCTCAAGTACAGCCTGTCGTCCCTGAGTTCCGACCAGATCATCGAGGGTCTGGGCAACAATCAGTTGGACCTCGGCGTGTGCTACCTCGACCACGTCAACCCGAGCTATTTCGAGTTTTTCGAGATCGGCGAGACCCGCGTCGGCCTGTTGTACGACACCCGCCACTTCCATTTCGACGGCACGCAAATGAGCTGGGAGGACGCCGCCGAGTTGCCGTTGGGGATGCTCAGCAACGGCATGCACTACCGCAAATCCATCGACCTGAGCTTTCGCAGCCGCGGACTGGACCCGCAGCCGATCCTGGAAAGCGATTCGACCTACCAGTTGCTGCAGGCGATCCACGAAGGTTTCTGTTGCGCGATCATGCCGCTGGACAGCGGCCTGGAAGAGCCCATCGAACACCTGTCGTTCATCGAATTGCCCGATGCCAGCGTGCTCGCGCCCCTGGGCCTGGTGATGCGCAAGACCGAGCCACGTTCGGCGATTGCCGAGAAGTGTTTCGCCGAAGCACGAACCTTGTTCAGCCGGACCGACTGATCAAGTTTCGGTTTGATATAAAACCGTACCGGACCTGTTTGCCCAGCGTGATAGACATCACCAATCGGCGCATCGGAACAAGCGATTGGACGCTTTGAAAAGTTACCCGTAGCCTGAACTTAATTCAGCGCTTCGAGGTTCTTTTCATGTTGTGCAAAGTTGAACAAGCCGATGATCGAAGCGACACTAACGCACCCGCCCCCAAACCCTTGAGTGTGAACTTTCGCGAATACGACAACGGCGCATCAGTCTGTCAGGCGGCACTGGCCGCAGAGATCGCATTGGCAATCACCTACAACGGTTTGAGCCAGGCCGTGATGATGGTGTCGCCGGGCAACCTCGAGGATTTCATCCGAGGGTTCAGCGTCAGCAACGACATCGTTGAGGACCCGCGTGAAATCTACGACCTGCGCCTGACCCACTTCGACCAGGCCGTTCAAGCCGACGTGCAGATCTCCAGCCGCGCGTTCTGGGCGCTGAAGAACCATCGTCGGCAAATGGCGGGTACCAGCGGCTGCGGACTGTGCGGCGTGCAAGCGCTGGAGCAGGCCCTGCCGAAACTGGAGATTCTCGAGCCGGTTGCCCTGCCGCCCGCCGAGCATTTCATCGACATCCGCCAGCGCATCGAACAGGCCCAACAAATGGCCCGCAGCAGCGGCGCCCTGCACGCAGCACTGTACTTCGACAGCGAAGGCAACGCGCTGATCTGCCGCGAAGACATTGGCCGCCACAACGCGCTGGACAAGTTGATCGGTGCCCTGCAACACGCCGGCATCGACAGCCGCAGCGGCTTCACCGTGGTCACCAGCCGTTGCAGCCTGGAGCTGATCCACAAGGCCGTCAGGGCCCGGCTCGGCACGCTGGTCAGCCTGTCGGCGCCCACCGCCCTGACCGTGCAATGGGCGATCAAGCATCGCCTCAACCTGATTCACGTCCCCCACCGCAACGCGCCACGCATTTACAGCCCGGCATGATGCCTTCACTTGATCACCGCGCCGGCCAGCGCAGGAACCTCCCATGACAGACATTTCAAATGCATCGCCCAACGGCCTGACCCACCTCGACAACCAGGGTCGCGCCAACATGGTCGATGTCAGCGAAAAGCCCCCGACGCAGCGTGAAGCCCAGGCCCAGGCCTGGGTGCGGATGCGCCCGGACACCCTGAAGCTGATTCAAAGCGACGGCCACCCCAAGGGCGATGTATTTGCCGTGGCGCGGATCGCCGGCATCATGGCGGCGAAAAAAACCCATGAGCTGATCCCGCTGTGCCACACCCTGCTGCTCAGTTCGATCCATGTCGAACTCAAGGCCTGCGCACCGGACAGCGTGAAAATCCTCGGCACCTGCCGCGTCGAGGGCCAGACCGGGGTCGAGCTCGAAGCCCTGACCGCCGTCAGTGTGGCGGCCCTGACCCTCTACGACATGTGCAAGGCCGTGGACCGGGGCATGGTCATCGACGACATCCGCCTGCTCAGTAAACAGGGTGGCCGCTCCGGTCATTTCAAGTTCGAGGACGCACAATGATCCTGATCAATTACTTCGCCCGTTACCGCGAACAGCTCAACCTGGGCGGTGAAAAACTGCCCCTGACCGACAGCCTCAGGACCATCGAAGACGTGCGCCGCTTGCTGATGGCTCGCGGCGAGCTGTGGCGCCAGGTGCTCGGTGAAAAAAACCTGATGTGCGCACTGAACCAGGAGCTGTGCCATCCGGACCGGGTGATCGAGGACTTTGACGAGATCGCCTTTTTTCCACCGGTCACCGGGGGCTGAGACATGACGGTTCGGGTCCAGCGTGAAGTGTTCGACGTCACTCAGCTGATCGCCAGCCTGCAGGCCAACGATCCGGGCGTGGGGGCCGTGGTCAACTTCGTCGGCTACGTGCGCGACATCAATCAGGGCGAGGCGGTCGCCGGGTTGTTTCTGGAGCACTACCCGGGCATGACCGAACGCTCGCTGCAGAAAATCATCGACAACGCCCGGGCCCGATGGCCACTGCGGGCCGTGGAGATCGTGCATCGGATCGGCCGGTTGTCGATCAGCGAGCCGATCGTGTTTGTCGGCGTCAGCAGCCCGCATCGCCAGGCCGCTTTCGAGGCTTGTGCGTTCATCATGGACTACCTGAAAACCGACGCGCCGTTCTGGAAACGCGAAGACGTGGCGGGCGGCGCACGCTGGGTCGATGCGCGGGACAGCGACCGATCCGCTGTCGAGCGCTGGGCAGATACGTCACAAGAGGCGGCTATGCAACGCGTTCCGGCATAGCTACAGTCACGGGTTCAACGTTTCCCTGCACAAGGAACCCGCGCTTGAGCCCCACGCCCTCTCCGATCACGCAACAGGCTGTGCCCCAGCCCCGGACCATCAGCCTGCGCGAAGCCTTCCTGTTCTGGCTCAAGCTTGGTTTCATCAGCTTTGGCGGACCGGCCGGGCAGATCTCGATCATGCATCAGGAACTGGTCGAACGCCGGCGCTGGATCTCCGAGCGGCGCTTTCTGCACGCCCTCAACTACTGCATGTTGCTGCCCGGGCCCGAGGCTCAGCAGTTGGCGACCTACATCGGCTGGCTGATGCACCGGACCTGGGGCGGCGTGATCGCCGGCGTGCTGTTTGTGCTGCCGTCGTTGTTCGTCCTGATTGCCCTGTCCTGGGTGTACATCGCCTTTGGCGAGGTGCCCGTGGTCGCCGGACTGTTTTACGGGATCAAGCCGGCGGTCACGGCCATCGTGGTGCAGGCGGCTCACCGGATCGGCTCGCGGGCGCTGAAGAACGGCTGGTTATGGGGCATCGCTGGCGCATCCTTCGTGGCCATCTTCGTGATCAACTTGCCGTTTCCGTTGATCGTGCTCGGGGCGGCGATCATCGGTTACTTCGGCGGACGACTGGCACCGGAAAAATTCAGGACCGGTGGCCATAGCGCGGCGAAACACTCGTACGGCCCGGCTGTGATCGACGACGACACCCCGTCCCCTGAACACGCCCGCTTCAGTGGTTTGAAGTTGGCGTACCTGGCGGTTATCGGTGCGATTTTGTGGACGCTGCCCATGGCCACGCTCACCGCCCTGTTCGGTTGGGAAGGCACGCTGACCCAGATGGCCTGGTTCTTCACCAAGGCGGCGCTGCTCACCTTTGGCGGTGCCTATGCGGTGCTGCCGTATGTGTACCAGGGCGCAGTCGGTCACTACGGATGGCTGACGCCGACGCAGATGATCGACGGCCTGGCGCTCGGTGAAACCACTCCAGGTCCGTTGATCATGGTCGTCGCCTTCGTCGGCTTCATCGGCGCCTATGTGCATCAGGTCTTCGGCCCGGATCAAGCCTTTGTCGCCGGTGCCGTGGCCGCCACGCTGGTGACCTGGTTCACCTTCCTGCCTTCGTTCCTGTTCATCCTCGCCGGCGGACCGTTGGTGGAATCGACCCACAACGAACTTACCTTCACCGCACCGCTGACGGCCATTACGGCCGCCGTGGTGGGCGTGATTCTCAATCTGGCGTGCTTCTTTGCCTATCACGTGCTGTGGCCCAAAGGCTTCGAAGGACAACTGGACTGGCCTTCGCTGCTGATCGCCATCGTGGCGGGCATTGCCTTGCTGCGGTTCAAGCGCGGGGTGATCGAGGTGTTGATCGGCTGCGGGTTGATCGGGCTGGTGGTGCACCTGATGTTCTGAATCAAACATTTACACGCGCGCTAATCCTCCCTAGTATCCAGCCATCCCCCGGATGGCTTGTGCTACTCGCCACCGACGATTTCCGCCGCCGGAAACCTGCGCCATGCGTACTTTGCCGTCACTGCTGAACATTTCGATCCAGGCCACCTCGCTGCTGGCCGCGGACGGCATTGCATGAAGCGCATCGTCAACCTGCCCATGGCCCTGCGCCGTTCCAAGTTGCGTCACTCCGCACGTCCGCCGGATAGCGCCCTGCTCGCCTGATCGGCGAGCACCCTCCTTCGCTATCCCTACATTTGCTCAGCGTATGCAATCCCTGTAGGAGCTGGCTTGCCAGCGAAAGCGGTGTACCTGCCAACAACCATGGCGACTGACACGACGCCTTCGCTGGCAAGCCAGCTCCTACAGGTTGCGCACTTCGACTGACCGGCATTGGTTTCTCCCAATCCTGCCTGGACACCGACATGACTCAACGTTGCAATTCCTACTACACCGCCACCCTCAACCAGGACACCGATTACCCGACGCTGCAAGGCCGGCACAAGGTTGACGTGGCGATCATCGGCGGCGGCTTCACCGGCGTGGCCACTGCGGTCGAGCTGGCGGAAAAAGGCCTGAAGGTCGCCATCGTCGAAAGCCACAAGATCGGCTGGGGCGCCACCGGGCGCAATGGCGGCCAGATCACCGGCAGCCTGTCGGGCGACGAAGCCATGCGCAAACAGATGCGCCGCTCCATCGGCGATGAAGTCGACGATTTCATCTGGAACCTGCGCTGGCGCGGGCACCAGATCATCCGGCAGCGCGTGGAAAAATACGGCATCGCCTGCGACCTCAAGCACGGCCACCTGCACGCCGCGTACAAACCCGCGCACATGGACGGCTTGCGCAAGGATTACGACGAGGCGGTGCGCCGTGGCATGGGTGATGAAGTCAGCCTGCTCGACCGCAGCCAGGTGCGCGACCTGCTGCAAAGCGACCTCTACCACGGCGCGATCAAGAACACCCGCAACATGCACCTGCACCCGCTCAACCTGTGCATCGGCGAGGCCCGCGCAGCCGAGAGCCTGGGTGCATTGATTTTCGAGAACAGCGAAGTGCTGGAGATCATCCACGGCGATGGCCTTCACAAGAGCCCTGGCGTACGCACCGCCCACGGGCACATCGACGCCAATCAGGTGCTGCTGGCCGGCGACGTCTACCACAAGCTAGAACCGGGCAAGCTCAAGGGCAAGATTTTCCCGGCCATGGGCGGCATCGTCACCACCGCGCCGCTGGGCGATCTGGCCAGGCAGATCAACCCCGAAGACCTGGCGGTCTACGACTGCCGCTTCGTGCTCGATTACTACCGCCTCACCGCTGACGGTCGCCTGTTGTTCGGTGGCGGCGCCAACTACAGCGGCAAGGATTCACGCGACATCGCCGCCGAGCTGCGCCCGTGCATCGAGCAGACCTTCCCGGCGCTCAAAGGCGTGGCCATCGATTACCAGTGGAGTTGCGCGATGGGCATCGTGATCAACCGCATCCCGCAACTGGGCAAGCTGTCGGATAACGTCTGGTACTGTCAGGGCTACTCCGGCCACGGCATCGCCACCACCCACATCATGGGTGAAATCATGGGCCGCGCGATCACCGGGCAACTGGAACAGTTCGACACCTTCGCCGCCTGCCAGCACATCCGCGTCCCCATGGGCGACCTGCTGGGCAATCCGATGCTGGCTGCCGGGATGTGGTACTACCAGATGCTTGAGCGATTGCGCTGAGGTTATTGGCCAGTACATTCAACATGGATGTTGTTTGTGCTGGCCTCTTCGCGGGCAAGCCCGCTCCCACAGGGATTTATGTCGACCACAAATTTCGAGGCTGACAAATAACCCTTGTGGGAGCGGGCTTGCCCGCGAAGGGGCCGGTACATTCAACACACCTGCCAGCAAAAAAAGCTCAAGCCTGCTCCACCTCAATCCCCAACACCCGATAGTCCTCCACATTGCCAGACGCCACATGCCGCTCGGTGATCAGCGTGTGCACACGGTTGCAAGGCGCGACGACAAAGGGCTCCACCGCGCCCAGCTTATCGGCGGTAGTTACGGCAATCACATGGGACGCACAATCGAGCATCGCCTGCTTCACCGGCACTTCATCAAAGTGCAGTGAGCTCAAGCCCACCTGCGGGTGGATCGCGCAGACCCCGGTAAACAGCAGATCGGCCTTGATGCCCGCCAGCAGCCGCAGGGTTTCGTGGCCGCTGGCCGACATCGTCGCCGGGTTGAGCTGGCCGCCGGCCAGGATCACCTTGATGCCTTTGTATTCGGACAGGGTAATGGCCGTCATCGGCGACGCCGTGATCGCGGTGATGGCGATCTCCGTCGGCAGCGAACGCGCGATCTGCAATGTGGTGGTGCCGGAATCGAACACCACGATCTGACCGTCCTGCACCCGTTGCGCAGCCAGTTGCGCCAAATGGGTCTTCACCTCATCGGTTTCGCTGATCCGGGTGAAATAGTCCTTGCCCGTGTCTTTGGGCCGCGGCAGCGCCCCGCCGTGCACCCGCTGCACCAGGCCGGCACTGGCCAGCTCCGCCAGATCGCGGCGGATGGTGTCTTCGGACACCGCGAAATGCTGGCTCAACTCCGAGGCCATGACCTTGCCGTCACGCTCGAGGATCAACAGGATTTTTTGCCGGCGCACTGACGGCAGTTCCGCAGCAGAATGGTTGTCTTGCATGTTTTTGCCCGTTTATGCGTGTAACTGCGTGTTGCACGAGGGTATCCGCAACCCCCGGCAAAAACAACGAACCGGCCCGGTATCATTTTTTTCGATCTTTCAAATCATTACAGCGAATTTTTTATTTTCCCGTGAGCTGTTCAAGATGGCGCCGTCACTCATGTCCTGGATGGAAACCTCATGAATATCAATTTTGCCTTTGCCTGCATGATCGTGGTCTCGTTCACCATTGCGCTGGTCCACGCCTGACCGACAGGTCGTGAGGCGTCAAGATGTGCAAGGTCGCGGTAAAAGCCTGACAGATCAGGAATATGCTCTATAACCAGTGGTGACACGATTTCCGATGCCGGGGTACTGGAAGGCGCCCCCGGAAATTAATCTCTTAAAATGTTGCGGACAATTGAGTGCCCGCCTGGAGACGCCACGATGAAACCCCTGAAAATAGCCGTCAGCGATGGCGCCGCCGCAAGCTTCAAGAACGCTCGGGAAGTGGTAGCGCTCAGCCAGACCGATTTCACCAACGTCGCCGTGGCGGTGGTGTCTGTGAATGACGTCATGGCCGGCGCACTGGGTGCCATTCAGCGCACCGGTTTCGACATTCCGATTTTCCTGGTGGCCTCGCCGGACTCAGCCAACCGTCCCCGGGAAGTCTATAAGCACCTGACGGACGTGCTGCTGCAGGTGAACGGCATTTTCGATCTCACCCGCGCCAACGCCGAGTACCATGGCAACCAACTGGAAACAGCGGCCCGAGCCTATGAAGACAGCCTGCTGCCGCCATTCTTCGACTCACTGAAGAAGTACACCGAAGCGGCCAACGCGACCTTCGCCTGCCCCGGTCACCAGGGCGGCCAGTTCTTTCGCAAGCACCCGGCCGGCCGACAGTTTTTCGACTTTTTCGGCGAGACGCTGTTTCGCGCCGACATGTGCAACGCCGACGTCAAGCTCGGTGACCTGCTGATCCACGAAGGCCCGGCGCTGCTGGCACAGAAACACGCCGCGCAAGTATTCAACGCCGACAAGACCTACTTCGTGCTCAACGGCACCTCGGCGTCGAACAAGGTGGTGACCAACGCCCTGCTGACCCCGGGCGACCTGGTGCTGTTCGACCGCAACAACCACAAGTCCAACCACCAGGGCGCGCTGCTGCAGGCCGGGGCAACGCCTGTGTATCTGGAAACCGCGCGCAACCCCTACGGCTTCATCGGCGGCATCGACGCCCACTGTTTCGAAGAAGACTACCTGCGCGAACTGATTGCCGAAGTCGCCCCGGACAAGGCCCAACTGCCACGGCCGTTCCGCCTGGCGATCATTCAGTTGGGCACCTATGACGGCACCGTGTACAACGCCCGGCAAGTGGTCGACCGCATCGGCAAGCTGTGTGACTACATCCTGTTCGACTCGGCGTGGGTCGGCTACGAGCAGTTCATCCCGATGATGAAAGACTGCTCGCCGCTGTTGCTCGACCTGAACGAAAACGACCCGGGCATCTTCGTCACCCAATCGGTGCACAAACAGCAGGCCGGTTTTTCCCAGGCCTCCCAGGTGCACAAGAAAGACCTGCACATCAAGGGCCAGGCCCGCTATTGCAACCACCACCGGCTGAACAACGCCTTCATGGCCCAGGCCTCCACCAGCCCGTTCTACCCGCTGTTCGCCTCGCTGGATGTCAACGCGCGCATTCACTCGGGCCGCAGCGGCCTGCGTCTGTGGGAAGACTGCGTGAAGTTCGGCATCGAGGCGCGCAAGCTGATTCTCGAAGCCTGCACCATGGTCCGCCCCTTCGTGCCGGACACCATCGAAGGGCGCGCCTGGGAAGACTACCCAACGGAAGACATCGCCAGCGACATCCGCTTCTTCGAGTTCCATCCCAAGGACCGCTGGCACGCCTTTGCCGGCTACGCCGAGAAGCAGTACTTCATCGACCCGTGCAAATTGCTGTTCACCACGCCGGGCATCGACCCGGTGGACGGCAGCTACACCGACTTTGGCATTCACGCGGGCATCCTCGCCAACTTCCTGCGCGAGAACGGCATCGTCCCGGAAAAATGCGACCTCAACTCGATCCTGTTCCTGCTCACCCCGGCCGAAGACTGGGCGAAGATGACCCACCTGGCCGCCCAGATCGCCCGCTTCGAACGCTTCATCAGCGACGACGCGCCGATGAGCCGGGTGCTGCCGGCCATCTACGCGCAGCATCAGGAGCGCTATCGCAACTACACCATTCGCCAGCTCTGCCAGGAAATGCACGACCTGTATCGCCATCACAATGTGCAGCAGTTGCAGAAGGACATGTTCCGCAAGGAACACTTCCCGAAAAAGGCCATGAACCCGCAGCAAGCGCAAATCGAGTACATCCGCGGCAACGTCGAGCTGGTGGCGTTGGCGGATGCCGATGGGCGGATCGCGGCTGAAGGTGCGTTGCCTTATCCGCCGGGCGTGCTCTGCATCATCCCGGGCGAAGTCTGGGGTGGCGCGGTGCTGAAGTACTTCCTGGCGCTGGAGGAAGGCATCAACCGCTTGCCCGGTTTCACACCGGAGTTGCAGGGGGTTTATCTGAAGGAGCATGAGGGGCGTATTCGCGCTTATGGATATGTGATCAAGGCTTGAACCCTGTGCAGGCGTAGCCGCGGGAACGGACCGCAGTTACGCCTGTATTTCCCTCCCCCCTCGCCTACACGGGGCGCTCCTCTGACGCCGTTTGCCCACATGCACCCGCATGTGGCAACAGGCTGATTTCAACCCGTCGGTTCGCCGCACGCCCGGTTTCGCTGTCATCACTGCTGACAGGCTGGCTGGCGGCAAACCCCTGCACCGCAAAGCAGCTGTCAGGAATATCACCCATGCGTTGCATCCAGTCACGCACGGCCGAGGCCCGGGCGTGTGAGAGTTGCTGATTGTGCTGCGCACTGCCTCGACCATCCGTGTGCCCGCCTATAACAATCAGCCAGCCCGGCTGAGCCTTGATGTCAACCAGGGCGCTGATCAGGATCTTGGTCGAACCCGGCTTGAGCTCGGCGCTGCCGGCCTCGAACAACGACAGGCTGTCCAGGTGCACCGGCGCGACAATAGTCGGTGGCGGCTGCAATAGATGCGCCAGGCGTAGCTCGGCGACGCCGGTCGAGCCCAGCCACCAGGCTCCGCTGACCAGGCCCGTCACAAGGGCTGCAGCGCAAAGCCACCGGGCCAGGGGACGCTTCGCCGGCGGCATTTCAGGCATGGGCAAGGGGTTGGGCGGCAATATCACCACAGGCATCAACCCGGGCGGCGCCGGCTCCCTTGCAGGCGGCGATAGCGTGCCAACCACAACGCTGCTGCGCTGCATGCGCCGGATCAGGCTCTCGATCTGCTGGCGCAAGGCATGCAGGGCCACCACCGGCGCTTGTGCCTGCAGCTCCAGGCGCTGCTGCAAACGCGCCAGCCCGCTGTCCAGTTGAAGCAACTCGGGGAAGTGTTGTGTTCCCGGCGCCAGATTGCGCAACAACGCCTGCCACTGCACGCACAGCCAGGCAAGGATATCCAGGCGCACCGACGCCATGGGTGGCCAACAGGCCGCCCACTGGCCGCACAGGGTTTCGATCAGCGTCACCCCCTGGGTCATGCCTTCCACGCCATGCCGCTGGCTGCGCGCCAGGGCAAACGCGGCGGCCGTCTGCAGGTCTGCGCCGTTGTGTTCGAACAGTGCCAGGCACCACTGCTCCACTCTCGCCCAATCTACATCGGGACAGGCCGGATGACTCAACTTCGCCAGCTCTTCTCGCAGCGCAATAAACTCACCGTAACCGCGCGGATCACCGCCCAGTCGAATACGCATTTCAAATAGCACCGTCAGCCTCCGTTGCTTTATAAGTTCAGGATTTCGACAGCCATTGCTGTCGTTTCAGATGGCGCACCAGGACTTTGCCCTCCGCTGCCAGTGTGGTACCGAAGGTCACCTGCCGGCCGCTTTTGAGCAGCACGTCGAGGCTGTAGTCCAGATGGCCTGGCAAAGCTTGCTCGAGCAACTCGATGTGCACGGTCGCCAGACGCGGTTCGTACTTGCTCAGGGTGTCCTGCATGGCCCTCATCAACACGTGCGCCGAGCCCGGCAGGCCCTGGAGGATCTGGCCCATGTCGGGAAGACCGTAATCGGGCAGGTGCGCGAGTGTTCCGGCCCGGCTGTTGAGGATGCGTTGCAGGTTGTCCAGTACCGACAGCGTGTGCTGGTCCTCTTCATTGACTTGATACAGGTCCAGGTCACCGTCGAAGTTCTGCAGCAGTGTTTCGTAAAGCGATGGATTGAGGTCAGGCATGGTCAGTCCCGGGCCAATGCGCGCAGGGTCAATTGGTTGTCCCCCAGCTCGATGACCCGTGCCCGGTCCGGGTCGAGATCGTCGCGGTTCAAGGTCAAGCGCCAGGTATTCATCTGCACATCGGGGTTACGAAACAGCGCGACCACCGTGACGAAACGCGCGTCCTTATCCAGCGGCACATCCAGTTTCGCGCCCTCGCCAGGCTTGATCACCAGCGCCCGGGTATCGAGCAAATTGCCGGCCAGCGCCTGCTCGTCGCCACCGAGCAGGCTGTCGTAGGAAGCCCTCTGCAGCGCCTTGCTGTCGCTCAGTTGATAGACCCGCACCAGCGTCGGGACCGACATCGCATTCATGTCCGCAACATCAGTGTTGATGGCCGTGCGGGCACTGAAATCCAGGCGCAAGTCTTTCACCTGTTTGTAGAAAATCGAGCGGGTGGCAGATGCCGTGCCTTCCGAGACAGTCTGAGTGACACCACAGCCGGCGAGCACTACCGCCAGCGTGGTCAGGATCAATGAATTACCAACGGTACGCGACATGCTGTGCTTCCCTGTTCCGAGTATTTTTCGACAGGCCCTGGTAGCGGCCCAGATTGATGGTGATGGTGTCGTGTTCCGCGCCCTGCCAGGTGTCACTGCCCGAACCCAGCATGCCGGTCATACCCAGGCGGATCGGCGCCCGCCCCAGCACCGGTTGCGGCAAGCTGCGCACCGGCAGCGACAACCGCAGCCTGGCGGTGCAGCGCCAGCCCAGGTAGACCCGCAGCAACACCAGCAGATCGTTATACAACTGGCCGTCGGGCAACCAGCCCCGAGCTTCGTCCCGGTCCCTGGTGAACAGCGCCAAGTGCAGCTGGCTGTTGGCGTCGAATCCGTTGCTCCCCAGCGGCGTGCCCTGGGACAGGCTGACCGGACGACTCGCGGACAGACTTGCCGGATGGGCCAGGGGGATTCTCTGTGGCCAGTGCGGCGTGATCCTGGCCCGGGTCTCTGGAGCGAGCAGCGACACCAGAGCGGTGATGCCCTCGGCGTTGCGGGTGGGCATGCGCATCACACCAAGCAGCGCGAGAAACCGCGAAACCGGCGTGGCAATGCGCTTGGCCGTGCCGGGAATGCCAAGACCGACCAGACCCAGCAGACACTGCGACGTCGCATCACTGCCGCCGGCTTCGAAGGTGGCCGGGTAGGAATACTTGCGCCAGATCCGATAGAACTGGGTGAAGATCCGGTGGTTGAAAATATCCAGAAACGCCTCAAGCGCCTCATGCCCGTCGCGGCGCTGGGCAATGTCGTCGACAAAAGCCGTCGGCAATGGCGAATCCACGCCGTACAAGCCCAACAGCCGCGTACGCACCGTCGCCGGACGCAGCGGCTGCCGGTCATCGATCTCGATGCACTTCAGCTCACCGGCGGGAAAGCCCATGCCGGGGTCCGGGCGAAACCGTACCGGGTCGTCTGCCGGATGGCTGCTGCTGCCCAGCGGCGGATGGCCTGGCAGGGCTTGCTCCAGCAGCTGGCAGAACCGATACAGACTGGCCTCGGCCACCCGCCCCTCCAGCACCTCGAGCAATCCGCAGGCTTTCAGCCGGGAATACGCTGACTGTGGTTCTCGTTCCATCGCAGGCACTTTCCAGTAGGTTGAAGGATCAGCGTGAGCTGGTTGAACAGGTGAATGTCGGCGTACAGCGCGAAGAAGCGATGGAGCATTTCGCCGAACAGGCTGATGTCGCCCTCGCCGCAAAAACCATGGGCGTCGAGGGTCACTTCGATGTCCACGCCGCGCAGCAGAAAGCCCTTTTCGAACCGCTGCACCAGGTGGTGCCTGACTTCGACGATGGCCGCCAGGCGACGACGGTTCAGCTCGCTGCCGGTCCAGTCGTACAGCGCCAGGGTGCCGCGCAGCACTTCGGCGTTATCGAGCATCGGCAGGAAGTTGGAGCCCAGGTGGCTGAGTACGCGCCAGTGGAAACGATCGCGGTTCGGCGGATAACACGGCAAGGTCGGGGCGCTCAGATTGCGCACGCGCAAGCCGCTCACGGCGGTGTTGACCAGCCCATCAAGCAGGGTGCTTTGCAGCGCCTTGCGTGGCAGCAGGCCGTGGGTCCCGGTCAGTTGCAGGGAAAGGCTCTGGCTGCCCTGCAAGCGATCCTGATCGAAGCCGTCGCCCCCAAGAATCAGCCAGGTATCGTGCAGGCCAATGGCGCCTCGCTTGAGGCGGGTATGGAAGTAACGCTCGGGCGCCTCGTCGCGCAACATTCCGCCCTTGTGACGAAAACTGCTGAACGGCACATAGTCCAGACGCTCGGTGTTCTTCGATGCGGTGACCCGGTCCACCGAGTAAATTTCCGTGTGACCGTCCTGCAGGCGCATGGGACGCAACAGGTAGTCGGTTTGCAATGGATCCAGCGGCATCGGATCGGCTTCCAGGGTGAACAGATTGATCACCGGTACCGCATGCAGGCGAAGGTGTTCGGCGCTCAGGTTGAATGCCTGCGGCCACGACTCGCGCAGGACCACCTCCAGTTCGAACCAGGGCATATCCGCAGTGATGTTCACCTGCTCCAGGCCATGGAGGGTGACGAACATGAACTTCTCGCGGAAGGTGAAATACTCCAGCAGCAACTGATACCCACTGAACGCGCTGTCGCCCTTTGGCCACAAACGGTCCTCGTCGGCAAAGCCCTTGGGCGCGAAATGACCTGCCAGTGCAACTCGTTGCGCCTCGCCCGGCAGGCGCACATACAACGCCTGGGCATGCAGGGTCAGGGCCTGATGCAGCGCGCTGGCCAGAGGGGCATCGGCGTTCAGGTACATCGGCACGCGGCTGAGGTCGATCTGGCTCCAGTCGATCGCCGTTGCGCAGGCAAACCGCAGGCGCAGCAGCGAGCGGCCGTCGGGCTCATGGGCCAGGCGCAAGGATTGCAATTCGATGGGTTGCAGCCGCAGGTCCTGGGTGGTGGTGTAACGGCATACGGTACGCTGCGGCCCGATGGGTTGCGAGAGCACCTCCTGGCCGGCGGCGATCAGCTCGCTGCGCCTGAGCTGTGCCAGCTCCACCTGGAACTCGACGATCGACAGCGAGGGAATGGTGCGCAGGTAATGGGGCCACAACAGGCTGACCAGGCCTTCGGTCAACTCCGGCAAGTCGTCGTCGAGCTTTTCGCGCAGGCGCCCCATCAAGAAAGCGAAGCCCTCGAACAGACGCTCCACATAGGGATCGCGGGCGCCGGGTTTGTCCAGGTTCAACTGCGCCGCGCGGTCGGGAAACGCTTGCGCAAACTCCTGCCCGGCTTCGCGCAGGTAGCGCATCTCGGCGTCGTAATAACGCAGTGTCAGATTGTCCATGCTGTAAATAATCCTGATAAATGGGGTTCAACCGCACAGTACGGCGGCGCGTACCGGATCGATGGCAACCAGCGCCGCCAGCAACGTCTCCATGCGCCTGGCCAGGGCCGGCTTGTCGGCATCGTTGCGCTGCGCTTTCAGGCGGGTCAGCTTGAGCAGGCGGGCCTTGACCTCGAAATTCAATTCCGGCTCCCAGTCCGCCAAGGCCTGGCGCTCGGCCGTGGCATCCAGTTCACCGAGCAGGTGCAGGGCCAGGTCGTTCTTGCCGCATTGCTCGGCCACCCGCGCCATCAGCAGGCGCAGCAGCCAGCGCTGGCGACCGCTGTGAATGTCCGGGCGCGCGGCCAGCCAGGCCAGTGCATGTTCGACGCCGTCGCTGTCGGCCTGGGCCAGCGCCTCGCTTTCCAGGGACAGAATCTCGCCATCGGCCATGACCGCTGCCGGGGCCGCTGCGGGCAGGAGCTGGCGCGACTGTTGCGCGCTTACGTGCTGAGCGATCCATTCACGGGTGGTCTCGTCGGCGAACGGTGTACCGTCGTTCCACCCCAGCGCCTCCAGGCCCGGCAGCCGCTCGAGGAACATACCCAGGTCGCGCTTGACGATGTCGGCCCAGCCGTCGTGAGGCGCCGGTAGTTTGCTCAGGGCCTGGACCAGGTACCACTGCAGGTCCAGCCAGAAATGGTTGACCCCCTCGGCGAATATCCATTCGACCTGAACAAGCAATTCGCTCCAGTTCTGTTGCTGATACAAGCGCTTGAGTTTCGCCCTGGATTCTCCCCTGGGCGGTGAAATACGCGTCGTGCCGCTGGCGTCCTGTAGCGGCGGCTCGTGCAAGGTATCCCAGCGCAAACTCTTCATCAGGCGGTGCGCCGCCAGCCAGCCCAGGGGCTGGTCACGCAGGTAGTCGGCCAGCTTCCGGCCGCTGTCCAGCAGGTCGCGCCCGGACTTGATGGCCAGGCTGTCCGGCGCGCTGGCCTGGCCGACGGACTCGTGGCTGGCGCTGTGTTGCGGCACCACCGCATCGACCCCACCAGACTGCGCCAGGCGCGCCGACAACGCCCCATGCAACGCATCCAGCTGCGGCCGCTGATCCTCGGGCCAGGCTTGCAACCCATGTTCAAGCCAGGCCAGCGCCGCCACCGTGCGTTCAGCCTCGGTCTTGACCACCTCCGGGTACAGCGACAGGCTGTCCAGCACCTTGCCGCCGGTCAACCACTCCAGGGCCATCTTGCGGCTGTTGGCCCTCACGGGAAGCACATCGCCGGCGTACCGCTCAACCAGCGCCGCCAATAAACCAAGGCCATCGGCCAACCCCGTCTCACCGTCCTTCTGCAGGCGTGCCCACAGGTAGTAAGTGGCGACGCGCAGATCCTTGCAGCGCTGGCCGAGCAACTTCTCCGCCAGCTGAATCACCTCGTCGACGTTCGCGCCGGTGAGCTTGTTGACCTCTTCGCGCATGCGCTGGAAGTCATCGTCATAACCCGGGTCTTCACCGACCGGCGACTGCGCGCTGATGGGCTGCAACCAGGATTGCCAACAGTCGGCCTGGGTACGGGCAAGGGCCAGCGGGTCACGTTCGCCGAGGCAACGGGTGATCAGTTTGAGCAGGCTCATGGGTAACTTCCATTCTGCGCATAAGGCTGCGCTTGAGTGCCTTCGCCGAGAAAAATCTGCGCCGGCAATTCAAAGCCGCGCAACTTGAGCAACGCCAGCGGCCCTGCGCCCAGTTCGGTGCGCAGGTGCCAGGTCAGGTCGAGGCCATCAGGTGCCCTGAGCTGCACGCGATACTGGCTGTCGGTGTCGTTCAGCGCGGTGACTTTCGCTTGTTCCAGCAGACGGATCAGGCCCCAGGTGCCTTCGTAGTCGCCGAACAGCCGTTCATTGGCCAGCACACTGATCCACAACAAACGCGTGCCCGGATGCTGGCTGAAGCCCGGCCAGCTGAAGCGCTGCCAGCGTTCCTTCTGGTTGAAGTACTCATGCTTTTCGCCATTGAGAATGAAGGTGGTCTGCACCACGTCGCGCACCGGCTTGCCGCGCAGCTCGAAACTCAGGCCCATGCCGCCGTCGGTGTAGAGCACGTCGGCGAGGTGGCTGAGCTGGTTGATCGCCGTCAGGAACTTCGGGTTGAAGTGCAGACCCTGGCTGTGCCGGGCATCGGCCACCCAACGGCTGCCTTCCTTGCGCAGCACGCCGCCCAGTTGCTGCTGCAGAAACTGTTCGATGCGCCCGGAGTCGGCACGGATCATCTGCCCGAGCATCGGCAATGACGCGTCGCTGCTGGTGGCGGCAAAGGGGTAGCGGCCGGCGAAAGCGCCATGCCAGTCCTTGACGATCGCCCGCTGCCACTGGCTGTTGAGGCCCGCCGTCGAGGGTTGCAGCACCCGTTGCCAGGCCTGCTCCAGCGGCTGCACGAACAGGGTCTGGCCGATCCCGTCCCACTCGGCGCCGAGGCTCGCGGCGAGCAGGTTGCCGTAGGCCTGGGTGTCGGTGAGGTCGACGCTATGCCCCTGGAACACGCTTTGCGCCAGGGCCTGAGTCATCGCCTGCGGGTTCGGCGCGTTGCTCACTTGTTGCAGCTTCAGGCGCACCCGCGTGACCCGGTTGAGGAAGGCTTGCAGGCTCAGGCGCTCGCTGTCGTAGGTGCGCTCGGCGTCCTTGCCCAACAGACTCAGCAACGGCCCGAAGGTGGCGTCCAGCGGACCACCCGGACCGCCGAGCGACTGCTCGATCGGCGGCACGCTGTCCTGGGCGATCAGCTTCTGCGCCGACTTGATCAACGACTCGCCCAGGGCCTGGCCGCGCGTGCCGGCCTGCCCCTGCCAGGCCAAGGTGTTCATCAGCGCGATCAGCGGCGACTGGCGCACGTCGCTCATCAGCGCCAGTTGATCGATCACCTCGCCGAGGCTGTCGACCGGCTGCCAGCGCAGGTGGTTGAGGAAATCCAGCCAGGCATTGGCGTAGTCCTGGAAGTAACGTTCGGTCAGGCGCTCGCGCAGTTGCTCCGGGCTCAATTCGACGGCGAGGCTGGCGGGATTGTCGCTGAGCACCCAGTCGATCTCTTCGCGACGGGCCTCGGCGATGGCGGCAATGGCCGGCCGCACCTGGCCTTCCCAGGCCTGGCGAGTGAACACGCCCGGCACTTCGGCCGACGTGGTAAACAGCGCCGCTGCCTCGGTGTCGCCGACCATCTGCTGAAGATTCAACGCCGGAGCGTGATTGGCCGCGCCGTCGAGGACGCTCTGGTACAGGCTGGCTTCGCCATTGCGCTGGCCGAGCTGGCCGAGCAGTACTTGGCGGGCCTGGGCCACCAGCCGGGGGTCGGCTTCGATGCCCCATTGCGGATGGCGCGCCAGTTGCTGCGCATAAAACTGCCACAAGGTGGGTGCCAGTCCTTGCCAGAGCCCCGGCGAGAACCCGGCGCGTTGCGGCTCGGCGTCGCTCAGGACCTGGGCCAGGAACGCCGCGTCGGTTTTTTCCGGGCGTGCCAGCATCAGGTAGGCCTTGAGCTGGGCATAGGCCACACCGGCACGCTTGCTGCGTTCGGGGCTGTCCGGCGGCAGTTTGACCAGCGCGTTGAGCCGCGCCTGCAAATGGGCCACCGCCGGATCGCGCAGCAAGCGATTGTTGGCCTCGACGTAACGCGGCCACAGCGCGGCCAGCAGCGCATCGTTTTGATTGAGGCCAAAGCGCTGATACCACGGCGTGCTGTGCTCGGCGCGGTAATCCAGGCGCCCGAGCTCGCGCACCAGTTCGTTGAACGCGAGGAATTGTTCATCAGCGCTTTGCGATTGTTCGAGGGTGGTCAACACGGTCTGCACCTGCGCGATCTGCACGCGGTTGCTGACGAACGACAGCAACAGACCGGTGCCCCAGACCACGGCCAGGCCCAACGCCAGCCCATAAGCGACGCGCGGCGCGCTCCAGCCCAAACGCCGGCTGCGCGGTTTCGGGGCGTCCAGCACGCCCTGCCAGACCGGGCCCATCGGCCAGAAGTGGTCATCTTTGCGATCCGTCTTACGGGTCAGCGGCAAGCTGAACCACAACCCGCGCAACGGCAGGTCCTGCCGGAAGACCCCGAACCACGGCGCCAGCGCCTGACGCCAACGGGCCAGGCCTTCGACCTGCAAATCCCGCGACAAGCGCAGCAGGAAATCATGATCGGGCCGCGTGCTCATCTGCGCCCAGCCTTCGTGGCGCAACGGTTCCAGCAAATTTTTCAGCGCGTGTTCCAGGATCGGCGGCGTCAGGCGTGACGGCAGCACGCAGCCGACCGCCTGGGTTGGGCGCTGGTCCTGCGCCCACGAACTGGCGCAGACCTGCCACAGGTGCAGCGGCAACGACCAGCCCAGCGTGCGCGCCAGATCTTGCAGGTGACGTGCACCGTTGCCCATCAGGTTGTCGTCGGCGCTCTGCTCGGCGTTCAGCGCCCAGACCACGCCGTCGAGGGCGCACCAGCGGGTCAAGGCGCGACAGCGGTCGAGTACCGAGGCGTCCAGTTTGGTTTGCACACTGCCACCCCAGAGCAACAGGGTGTTGTGGTCTTCCAGCCAGTTGTCGTGGCTCAAGCCGGGGGCGATCGCCTGGATCTGCTCGGGTTCGCCGACGATGAGCAGGAGGCGGGTTTTGTGGCGCCAGAGGTGGCCGTGGCGCTTGCGCAAGGAAGCTTTGATCGCCGCGATGGTTCGTGCTCCCGGCGTATCAGCGGTTTTTTCGGGGGACACTTGCGCAGGCTGCTGAACGTCATCCGTATCAAGCCGGCCATAAGTTGAATGCCCCAACAGCCGTCCCAGCAATGGATAACCACCCAGGAATATCGCCACGATCAAGGTGGTGGCCGAGACCACCGAAAACCAGAACGTTTGCCAGCCGCTGCCGGATTCAATACCCAGCGACTCAGGGTGATACCAGACCTGTGCAGCCAAAACCAGACCAGCGACCACCAGCACGCTGACCAACACACCTATCCCTACAGAGCGTCGAAACTGCATTCGAGATTCCTATTTCGAAAGGGGTGACACGGGCATCAGCACCGTGCTCCAAAGCCCATCGGCGACGGCGCCGCCACTGAAAATGAATTGCGGCCCGGCACCGCGCTCAATCGCCTGCGCCGCGGCGGCTATGGCCAGCCAAGGTGCTGCGGGTCCAGGATGCCCAAGCAAATCATCGAGACTGCAAAAACCCTGGTTAGGCCTGGCTGGCAGAGGTAATTCCGCCGACACCATCGACAAGGCGGCATGACGTTGCGCATCAATACCTGCGCGCCAAACCTGCTCGATGGATTGCGCACCCAGTGGTACCCAGTCGAGAGCTTGACGTGCGGCGTAGAGCAGATCGGTGTCGGTGGGCTTGCGCTCTGGTTCGGGACGATGGAGGCAGGCGATCGGCGCCAAGGTCGTTTGCGTCAGACGGTTGCCCAGCAACAAGCCAACAGCAACCTCTGCCGTGCCTTCGGGCTGCTCCAGTGCAAACTGCACCGCCACCACCATCAGCAAGGCCTGATCGTCAATACGCTGGTCAAGCCAGTGATCCACCGCGGCCAACCCGCTGCCCTCGACAGGAATCGACGATTGACGGATACCCGACGCACTCCACGCCTGGCGCCACACGCGACGCAACACCCCCTCAGGCAATCCGCTTTCGACCTCCAGTAAAAATGCCAGTGGCGCACCGTCCGGTAACGGCTCCAGAGTTCGCGCCAAATCGCCGAGCAACTGCTTCAACACGTCCAGCAGCAGGAGTTCGGGGTCTTCCCTATCGCCTGACAAGTGACTGTGACGTAACGGTGTTGAGCCCTCCCGCACGGGTCGAGCCGCAATAGAGGAAGTCCCGCTCAGAAAAGCATCCAGTTGAGCGGCTGGCTGACCACCTGGTTCTCGAAGGGCCGTATACAGACTCACACCCAATAATTGTTGGGAGCGACGCCCTTGCCGGGTCTTGCGAATCAAATCGTTCTCCCGAGCTTCATCCCAACCATCGGCAGCACTTTGTTGACCTATGTAAATCAGTGCTCGCCCAAAACCCAACACGCACCAGCCAACCAACGGTACCCCCAGGGACAGTGCCCAGAAGTTGACTGGCTGCTGATGCAAGTCTGCAGGCCCGAACAACAACGCCACCCCCGCCCCCATCAGCAGCAACAGAGGCAGCAAACCTGCCCAAAGCCAGACACGAGGGCGCGCAGGTCTCAGCGCTAATGCTGGGACTCGATCCAATCTGACTGGCATAGGCTAGTTCGCACCCGCTACAGGCAAGGAAGAAACCAGCGCACAACCGCATGCGCAGCGATGGCCATCGAAAGCGACCGGGACACCATTGTCACGAAACGCCGGATGCCCCTCGGCGATCACCGTGCGGCCGTGGCTTGGACAGCGCACCGGGTCCCCCTCGCGCGCCACACCGACACCCTCGAATCGCATGTCGGTGGAACCCGAAAGTACGGTGCCGCCACCGGTGGTTTTGTCGCCAATACGGATGATGCCTTTCATGCTTTGATCCTTTTTAATTGAATGGAAAATTTCTAGTTCGGGTTCTCTTGGCTCAATACGTCTTGCGGTAAAAAAGCGTCCTCACGCAAAACAAAGTTCGTAAACTGCAAGGGTCGCCCGGCAGCATCGACATTTTCGAACCACTCAATGGAAAACCCCTTTAAGCTCCATTGCACTGAAGAGAAATCGGAATCTTGCATCTGATCCCCTGTGTTCTGACTTGCCAGTGAAATCGAGCGTAAACAACTACTCACCAATACTTTTATTTTTTCGTTCAAAACTGCGCCAGCGACTTGATAGACATGGAGCCAGACCTCGTTACCCGCACCACAAACGCCTGAAGGGCGTGCAGAATTCGAAGATAAAACCTGGAACAGCGAGACATATTCCCTTCCCCCGATCGTGTGCTTGTCTCTGTCATAAAACACACCACCCACGTCGGAAAACAACTTCACGTCATACACCGTTCCATCGGCCATCTGCAGATGCACCTGCCCGCCATTATTTTTTAGCCACACTGTTTCGGCATTTGCGCAGGTAACGGCTGCCAATCCGAGCAACAACCCAACCAGGAACTTTCCGAGCTTATTTACCAAGCACATGATCTGCATAACACACTCCCTGGTATTGCCATGGGTGATCATCCGACTGCCCCTTAGTTCCCTTCGAATAGGTATCCTTATCTCGCTCTCGCAATTGTGCTTGCGTTTTGTCCTTGTTCATTTCGTTATCCATCGACCAGCCTATATTTCCGGTATTGGCATCACACAAAAGGTTCTTCTTTCTGACCCAGGAAGTAGAAACCCTATCCCACTCGTGATAAGAACCACCGTTCCACCGGCTGAACACTTCATGGCGCAGCTGATCTTCTGTATAGGTTCTGCCTGCTTGCCCCAGGTATTTTTTGGCGATGCGCACTTTGTCCTTATAAATCGAAGATCCCGCCAGGATGTTGGCTTTCCAGTTCCAGACTTGCTCGTAATTGGGTACCGGATTGGTCATTTGCGTGATGCCGAAACCTTTATCAAAGGCAACTATTGGCTCGCCATCGAAGTTAATGAAGTGTTTGGAGTTGGTTTCTTGCTCCAGCAGCTTTTCAAAGCCCGTCATGTCGTCAAGGGTGGCAATGTAAGTTGCGACGCTCTGCGCACTGGGATTTTGCCCTTTTATCACTATGGCTCTTTTCAATATCTTGGCGCCGACACTCACCTCCACGGTCAACGTGCCGCCCAACACCTTTTCAGAAAAACCGACGGTCCATGAACGAGCGTTACTGACGAACGAGCCCGATTCTTTGAAAGTCTGCAGAACATTACCTTTTCTGGCGCGCTCCCTTAACCCACTGACTTTTGCCTCCCACTCGATTGTCCATGACCATTTATAATCACCGGCCACTTGCGTGCGAAACTCGAAGACGATTTCTGGTAATTCTGCATCCTGTGTGATCTTGAACACTGCATTTTCGGCAGGCGACACCCAGGTTAACGAACTTTCCACAGACACCACTTTGACGACTGTGCTGTCAGCATCGTTAGTGCTTCCTGCATGTTTGACTTGCTGCATGACGCCCCCATTTCATGTTTCATCAACTCAAAAAGGCCAAGATCGAACCCGCTTGCACTTCTCAGACGGGGCTCCATCTAAAAGGCTTGAGAAAAGTCATTTACGGAAGCACGCCTTGCCACTGCCCAGATCCAACTCCAGGCAGTTCGGCTTGATCTCCAGTGCCAAGTCCCTGAATATCATTGAAGGATCGTCTTCTTGGCCGGGCCGATATCCCGACCAATAAATATTAAACCAGCGTCCTGTTGGGGAAACTTCCACCCACTGAACGGGTCCTTTCGAACCTTGCTCTTGAAATCCGACTTTTTGTAGTTTTCTCCGCACGTTATATGGCTGGAGTGCTAATTGCTCCTTAGATTCATTCCAGATTTCCTTTTTTATGGATCCGTCCTCATACCCCCAGTAAACGCTCACGGAATTAATCTTCGGCTTAATAAGCTCATTATCGTAGTACATAGCAATCAGATAATTACCCTTAATATGCTTCAGCTCTTCAGGATTATTTTTATAGTAAAGCTCAGCCCCCGCCAGATCACGCTCATATGGCTGATCAAAGGATATTTTTCGGCCTGGCTTCTTCTTCCAATCAATACCAAGCCAACGCGCAGTATTAGAAACCTCAAACCACTTAATAGCATCTGATCCTCCCTTATCACGAAAGCCAATTTTCTTTAGAACTTTTCGCTCATCAAAGGGTAGCGATAGACGCCAATCATACTCACTCTTCCAAACCAGATTCGCTGCAGAACCATCAGAAAATTCCAGAAACACGTCTACAGGGTTAATCGCTGGAAGAGCTGTATACTGATCGTGCTTTATTTCCAAAACATAATTATTTCGCGCAAGTTCATAGCCGCGTTCACTATCGTAATCGTGATACTCCTCCACTTCTTCCAAATTTAATTCATCCTGCAAACTAAAACTGATATCACCCGCAGCCCTCGGTGTATTACCGGCATCGCTTTGCAATAACACTGCATCCCCATCTACCCGCCAACTGCCTTTGGCATAACCTTCCGCCGAGCCATAAACAATTCCGCCAGCGAACGTACCGTCTTTATTTAGTTGCAATTCAGAAGCCATCTCCATCGCACCTTGCAGGTAGTAACGCCCTACAAAATCGCTTGAGCCAGCTGCCGATAGAGCGGAGAAAAGCGATGTACCAGTTGCAAATAGAACATTTCGAATTTGCATACCTTAGAGATCCCTTTCAAATCAATTGATGCTTCCAAAAACTTTCTTTACGCGAATACCTGTCAACTACCGAGCATTTAGACGTGCCGTTCACTCGATTTAAAATAAGCTGACCTGTTTAGCCTCCTTCCAAGTAATGACCTACCAAGTACCGTAGGGAATACCGTGCTGGTCGATATAAGCCTGGGCTTCCGGCTTCGGTGCCCGGTAGTAAATACCGTTACCGTTCCGATGAGGTCCAAGCGGCTCAACCTCCGCCTGAAAGCGGCCGACTTCCTTGAAGTCCAGACATGCTCCGCCCACCCAGACCTTGACGATGCCGCCGGGGGCCATGCCCAAGGTGATCATCTTTCGATAGTCGTTCCTCCACTCTTTGGAGCCTTGGCAAAACACCCACTCCGGTTTGATCATTTCATCGCGTACCCATTGCGGGATCGGGATACGGATTTTGTAGGCCTGCGGCTCCACCAGCGATTGCCAACGCAAGAAGATCCGTTCGGGCAGGTCGACGTTGTTTACAGACATCATCGATCCTCCTCCTTTGTGCCAGCCCTCCACTTTTCCGGTGTAACTGGCTACCCCCGCAGACACGCGGAAGAACGGCAGCCCCCTCTGGTCGAGCACATCGACAGTCTCAACCCACACTTCCATGAAACGAGGAGCCGCCAGACCGACATACCAACTGTAATAGGGCAGCTTGGGCGCTGCGGGTGGTTGTGGACCACTGGCGCAGGCGCTTAGGCAAAACAGCAAACCGAAGAGCAGGCTCAAGCGCCTCATTGGGGATAACCCTCTTGCGGGTGGTTGCGATACACCTTGCGTTTACCA
The DNA here is from genome assembly GCF_053628995.1 of Pseudomonas sp. AP3_22 TE3818. Taxonomy (NCBI): domain Bacteria; kingdom Pseudomonadati; phylum Pseudomonadota; class Gammaproteobacteria; order Pseudomonadales; family Pseudomonadaceae; genus Pseudomonas; species Pseudomonas sp. AP3_22 TE3818. The sequence goes on from NZ_JBRJHL010000001.1 coordinate 4,030,978, forward strand.
TCGGCTGTTGGCTTCATGGTCATGAAAATGCCGTTAGGTATCCAGTGAGCGGACTGATGGATGTAACGCTCACGCAAGAGACGCTCCTGGTGGGGATCGAGGCTGACTTCAGCACCTGCGAGTGCTTGCTCCAGTATCTGAGCGGCGATGGGTTGCAGTTCTTCTGGTAGCTGAAAACGTCGGTCCTGCTCGTCGATGACATCAAATGGCACGTCATGGCGCACACCCAGCTCACGCATCAACCGCAAGTAAACAAGGGCCAACTCACCCCGAACCGTCCGATCGATTTCAATGGTCAACATATGCAGCTGGTCTTGAGTCTCCGGCCCGCCACGGGCCACCGTCGGAATCGGCCAGCTCTTGATTTCGATACGGCCATCACCGGCAATGCCGCTGTCACGGAGCGCCTGGACTTTAGGCAGATTCTTTATCCACTCCGATGTGGACTGCACCCGTTGATTGTGGCGCTGGGTGAAACGGCTCGGCTTCGTCAACCAAAGCCGTTCGCGGGCGCGCGGCAAGTAGCCACCGCCGATGTTCGAGTGCACCCCGGGCAGGCTGATTTGCCGATGGTGGTGATGCACGCCGTTAAGGGCAAAATTGTGACGGCGCTCGTCGCGGGCCTGCAACTGAATGACCTGACGGGCGCAACCGGGTGGCAGGTACAGGTTCACACCCGGGTTGTGGTCATCTGCCACGCTTAGGTCAATGCCTCCGATGGCGGCGACGGTGTCGAACAGGCCGATGAAGTTGAGGCTGATATCCACCGCCGGGTCAAACGTGGTCAGCAAGGTGAACCGGCCAGGCTGCAGCAGTTCTTTGAACAAGCCGCGACCCGGTTTGAGCAGCTCGTTGGCACAGTGCCGTGCGGCGGCGGCACCGCGACTGAAGCCAAAAATATCGAACTCGATCTTGCGGATATAAGTTCCAGGGTTGGCTTTTTGAAACAGATCCCACTGCTCTTTGATTAGGTCAGGTGCTTGCTCAACCCGCGCCACGACTCCGGTTTCCCCCAGGCCTGTGGCCATGCCGAAGAGTGAATCCTCGCCACGACTGAGGGTACCGATACCCTCCAGATACACCTTCAAATAACCGATTGCCGCGTTCGTCGTAATCGGTGTTGCTGTGTTGTCTGGATACAATTCACGTAAATACACCACATTACTCGGCGCATTCCCATAACTGTTGTCCGGCGCACTGTTGAAGGCATCGCCATCGAACTCGCCAAAACCATAGCCTTTGCAATGTTCGATGATGCTCGCCAGCTCACTTTCATCGAACAACGACAGGTCCTCCCGCCGGCACTGCGCCGTGGTCGCGGCATTGGCCAGATTGTTGCCCGTCCCATCAAAAAACAGCCCCAGTCGAAGGGTGATCCCTTCCAGTTCTTCTTCCTCTTCCTCCTCTTCGATGTCGTAGACCAGCGACAGCTCTTCGGGCTTGGCGGTGTAGACACGCTCGGTAAACCCCTGGCTGTCGGTGGTGCCTTTCCAGACCAGGCCTGAGGCGGCGGTGATCTTGTAGGGCACGCTGGCCCAGGGTTGTTCGCCATCGCTCCTGAAGATCCGGAATTGCTCGTGGAACTCGAGCGGCGGATCGATAACCTGCGGCAACCCGAATACTTGCGCCGGCTGGGTGGCTTTGACCTGGGTGTACAGGTAGTCCGCCGACTTGACCTTGTAATCCCCTGCCGTGCCCGACTCGATGCCGCTCTGTTCCAGGGTGAGGTAGCTGCCGCCGCCGTTGAGGACGATTTTCTTCTTGGCGGTGATGTGGATTTCGTCTTCGGTGCTGGTGATCTCCAGGCCATGGCGGGCGATCAGTTCCAGCTTGTCGTTTTGCGCTTGGACGCTTATCGGCCCCTGATTGGCGATCAGCTTGATCCCGAGCTTGCGCACAAACAGGCTCAGCCCCTGGCCGACGCCGATGAACAGGCGCTTGACCACGCTGAGGTCGGCCTCGCCACCGGCGTTGAGCATCAGGTTGTCCTTGGCCGCCAGTTGCAGGTGCTGGCCACTGGTGAGGGCGATGCCTTGCGGTGCGCTGAGCAGCAGGACCTGGGACTTGAGCTGTTCGAGGTCCTGGCGCAGCAGGTTCAGCTGTGCTGCCACGTCCGCCGGATTGGCATTGGCGGCCTGGGCGTCGACCGAGAGCTTTTGCAGTTGTTCGCCGGCCTGTTGCAGGCGGCCGACGGCAGCGTCCATGTCCAGCACCGGGCCCTGCGCCTTGGCCTGTGCATCGGCACTGATGAACAGGCCCTTGCCCGCCCGCAAACTCCCCCACTGATCCGTCCTCAGCTCAAACCCTTCCCCACGCTTCTTCCGCTGGCCATCTACCAGATGCCCCAGATTCAGCTGACTCTTGCCGTCATACTCGGTGCTGAGCTTGATGTGCTCCTGCCCCCGCGTGTCGTCCATGCGCAACTTGTTATTGGCCGGCGTACGCAGCACGTTGCGGTGGTCGTTGCGCTGGGTCACCAGGTCGGGGTGCTGGTCGTCGTGCAGGGCGTGGGCGATGTAGGGTTTGTCCGGGTCGCCCTGTTCGAAGGCGATGGCCACTTCGGTGCCGGCGATCAGCGGCAGGTGCAGGCCGTAGGTGTCGCCGGCGTAGGCGCGGGCCTGGCGCAGCCATTTGCTTTCGCGGCCGGCGGGCCAGGTGTCGCGGTCGAAGAGGAACTTGACCCGGTAGCGCCCTTGCATGTCGATTTCGGTGTACAGGGGGTTGCTCTGGGGGTGGGTAACGCGCGCTGGCAGGGTGCCGGCGATTTGTGGTTTGGGCGGTACTTCTGGGCGAAAGCACAGGCGCAAGGCGTAGGGCATGGCTTCGAAATCGCAGGTCAGGCTGCGGTCGCGGGCGGCGCGCGTGGTGATCTTTGTGATCACCACGCGGGAGGCGAAGGCCTTGGGGGCGTCGCCGCTGATGGTCAGGACCTGACCTGGGGCCAAGGTGGCGCTGCTGCTGGTGCCGCTGAGGTGGGTCTGGTTGTTGAGGTAGCGTTCGTGGCGCAGGCGCGCATAGAAAAAGCCGCTTTCGCTTTGCAGGTCTTCGTCGCGCAGGTGGGACTTGCCGAGCACGCGGTAGGGTTCGGCGTAGTGGTAGGCGTCGCCGTAGGTGTTGTCGGCGACGCCGCGGGTTGTGGCCACACCGTGGGTGGCGGGCTCGCCGCGGGTCTGGTCGACCTCGCCGTCGAGGAAGGCACGGCTGTCGTCGGGGTGATAGGCGCGTACGCTGACCTGCTGTTCCACCACCCGGTGGCGGGTTTTCAGGGCCCAGACGCTGTCCTGCTCACTGTTGCTGAAGCCCGACGGCGAGCGCAGCGGCAGTTCGACGTCGAACTGGTAGCAGCGCTGGTCGTCGCAGAACTCGACGACGTCGAAGGCGAGCTCTTCGTGCTGGATGCAGCGGTACCAGATGCCGACGTCGGCCAGGATCCGGCTGATGAAGGCCAGGTCGCTTTCCTGGTACTGCATGACCTGCTCGCGCGGCGGGTACTCGCGCTTGAGGTTGAAGCGAAAGTGCCCGGTGTCGAGACCGTGGCGGTCGCGCAGGATGCTTTTGACGATGTCCGGCACGGACTGGTGCTGATAGATCCGCGTTTGCTGGCCGCGATCAAGCAGGGCCAGGCGCGGTTGCAGGGTGACTTCGTAGCGGGCTTCGTCGATTGAGCCGGACAGGCGCTGGCAGGCGGTGATGCGGCCATAGACGGTGCGCAGGGGCTTGGGCGGCCTGGGTACTTCCCAGTCGAACACGGGCACGTTGGACGGTGCGTCGTACAGGCTGAACTCGGCGTACTGGCCGATGAATTTTTCCGCGCCGATGTCGAGGTCGCTGGCGGTGAATTCGATGCGGTAGAGGTAGGGTTGGCTAAGGTGCTCATGGCCCTCGAAGGCGAGGACGTCGAGGTGGGTGTCGAGCTGGTCGATCTTGAGTGTGTGGCGGTTGTGGCCGAAGACAGGGTTCATGCTCGGCCCTCCGGTGCAACGACTGAAGGTCCGTCGGTGAATTGCAGCGTGATGCCCTCCTCTTCACTAAAGCCCAGGGTCACGCCAAGGGTTTTGTATTTGGCGGCCTGACGCTGCAGCAGCTGTTGGCTGAGGACCGGCAGAATCTGCTGGTTGAGCAGGCTGTCGATGTTGCGCGCACCGGTGTCGGGCAGCAGGCAGGCAGCGACCAATGCATCGTGCAGGCCATCCTCAATCAGGCAGGCCAGGCCGTAATGGCTGTGCAGGCGACTGGCGACCTTGGCAAGTTTCAGGGCGACGATATGCTTGAGCGCGTCGGCCAGCAGCGGGCGGTAGATCAGGGTCTGGAAGCGGGCGAGCAACGCCGGCTGGAAGTGCTCGCGCAGCAGAGGTCGCAGCCATTCGTGCAAGTCGCTGTCGCTGGCTTCGGGCTGTTCGCGCAGACCGTTTTGCAGCTCATCGCTGCCGAGGTTGGAGGTCATCAGGATGACAGTGTTGCGGAAGTCGATTTCGCGCCCTTCGCCATCGCGCATGAAGCCACGGTCGAACACTTGATAGAACAGGTTGAGCACGTCGCGGTGCGCCTTCTCCACCTCATCCAGCAACACCACGCTGTAGGGCCGCTGGCGCACCGCTTCGGTCAGCACGCCGCCCTGGCCGTAACCGACGTAACCCGGTGGAGAGCCCTTGAGCTGGCTGACGGTGTGGGCTTCCTGGTACTCGGACAGGTTGAGGGTGATCAGGGATTTTTCGCCACCGAACAGGCAGTCCGCCAGCGCCAGGGCGGTTTCGGTCTTGCCGACGCCGCTGGTGCCCACCAGCAGGAACACACCTAGCGGTGCCTGTTCTTCGGTCAAGCCGGTCTTGGCCGCGCGCAAACGCTGGGCCAAGGCACCGAGGGCATGCTCCTGGCCAATCACTCGCTCGGCCAATTGCTGTTCCAGGGCCAGCAGGCTGGCCTGTTCGTCCTTGAGCAGGCTGCCCAGAGGTACGCCCGTCCAGTCGGCGATCACTTCGGCGACGCTGCGGGCATCGACGTCCAGGGACAGCATTGGCTGGTTGCCCTGGGCCAGCAGCAACCGTTGCTGTAGCTGCGCGCAGTGGTCAGTGCACAGGGGGTCGGCCTGACGTGCGTCAAGCAGTTGCCGGGTCAGGTCGAGTTCATGACGGTATTGGTCCAGCAGATCGTTTTGCTGTTGTTGCAGTTCGGCCTGTTGCTCAGCGATCAGCGTCAAGCGCTCGCTGGCGGCGCTGCCATTGAGTTGCGCGTCTTGTTCAAGCGCCTGCTGCTCCAGCGCCAAGGCGGCGTGCCTGGCCTTGAGCCGGACCAGCACCTGGGGCTCGCAGTCGAGGCTCATGCGCACCCGCGCGCTGGCGGTGTCGAGCAGGTCGACGGCCTTGTCCGGCAGCTGGCGGCCCGTGAGGTAGCGCCGCGACAGGCTGACCGCGGCCTGTACCGCCGCGTCCTGAATGTGCACGCCGTGATGGCTGGCATAGCGCGCCTTGAGACCGCGCAGCATCAGGCAGGCGCTGGCGTCGTCAGGCTCGTCGACCTTGACCACCTGGAAGCGCCGCTCCAGGGCGGCATCGCGCTCGAAGTACTGTTTGTATTCGCTCCAGGTGGTCGCGGCGATGGTGCGCAATTCGCCGCGGGCCAGGGCGGGCTTGAGCAGGTTCGCGGCATCCGCCCCACCTGCCTGGTTACCGGCGCCGATCAGGGTGTGGGCTTCGTCGATGAACAGCAGCACCGGGTTGGCCGATTGCTGCACGGCGTCGATGACGTTTTTCAGGCGTTGTTCGAACTCACCTTTGACCCCGGCGCCTGCTTGCAGCAGGCCAAGGTCCAGGGTGCGCACGCTGACTGCCTTGAGGCGGTCGGGCACGTTGCCATCGGCGATGCGCAGGGCCAGGCCTTCGACCAGCGCGGTCTTGCCGACGCCGGGCTCGCCGACGAGGATCGGGTTGTTCTTGCGCCGCCGGCTGAGGATGTCGATGACCTGGCGGATTTCATCGTCACGCCCGAACACCGGGTCGATCTGCCCTGCTTTCGCCTTGGCGGTAACGTCCTGGGTGAATCTGTCCAGCACCGCTTGCAAGGCATCGTGCCCGGCACCGTCGGCGAGCTGCGTCGCCGGGAGCGGGTCCAACGCGCTTTGCTGTTGTACCTGCGGGCGTTCCTCGGAGTGTTGGTCGAGCAAGGCAAACATCTGCTGCAACTGGACTTCGCTGAGGCCCAGTATTGACCAGACCGCTTCGCAAGCCAGCAGGTCCGGGCGCTCCAGCAATGCACCGAGCAAGTGTGCCGAACGCAGGTTGTCGTTACCCTCCAGCGAAGCACGCAGCCAGGCGTTCTCGATGAGTTTCTGCAACTTGCCGCACAGCTGCGGCTTGCCCTGCACACTGCGCGGCAGCCTGTCGAGGTGGTCGAGCAAACCGCGCCAAAGCACATCCATGTCCCACTCATGGCGACGCGCAATGAGGGTCAGATCGCCCTCGCCCTGCTCCAGCAACTTGAGCAGCCAGTGTTCGATACTGACCCGCCCATGGGCACGACTTTGACACAAGGAAGCCGCCGCGCTGAGCGCCTGGGCGCAGTAGGGATTGAGGCGGCGAAGCAGGCGCGTGGAATGATGGGACATGGGGAAACATCCTTGTGCTGGAAGTCCAGCCTGTGGTCGGTTGTGGCAATGGAAAGAGGCAAGATGGGCTGGGGTGAACGTCCGCGAACGGACGCTCAGCCCAGCACACCGAAACCAACAGGCAGGGGCCTGCCTGCTGGCCGTCCGGGGTTACGCGGTCTAGCGTTCGTTCCAGGAATCGGAGTGACTGATGTTGCCGTCCTTGTAGGTCCAGGTGATCTTCTCGTAGCGCAACTCAATCTGTTCCAGATGGTTGTGCTTCTCTTTGCCCGGGTCTTTGACGTCGTGCATTTTCGGGGCGACTTTCACCACTTTGACCTTCTCCAGTGTGGTGTTGAAGTACTCGACTTCCTGGCCGGCATCGTCGATGCGATACCACTTGAACTCAGCACTGCTGAACGTCTGGCCCTTGGTTACTGCCTTGTACAGATAGGGGCTGGAGGCATCGATTTCCTTGGTGAACAGGAACGGGGTATGGACCCGCGTGCCGGTCAATTTGCCGGTGTTGTTGTCGGTGGGGATGTACACGCTGTGGTCCTGGGCGACCACCTCGATACTGCCTTCGCGGTCTTGCACGGCCACTGAACCTTTGAGGTCCGCGCCGCCGTCATCTTTCAGCCACAGGTAAATGGGGACTGCCATGTGAAGCTCCTTTTTTCAGTACACAGATGCCGCGTTTGCGACAGGGGGTTGTACGTCTGCCCCGGTCGTGGGATGCGCACAGGCCCCCGCTTCCGGCACCAGACGGATATCGACGCGACGGTTGGCCTGACGCCCCGCCTCGGTGTCATTGCTCGCGATCGGCTGGCTCTTGCCAAAGCCCTGCACCGCGAAACAGCTGTCGGGGATGCCGCCCATGCGTTGCATCCAGTCACGCACCGCCGCCGCACGGGCGCGGGACAACTGCAGATTGTGTTCGTCGCTGCCCACGGCATCGGTATGCCCGGCAATCACGATCAGCCAGCCAGGCTGGGCCTTGATGCCGACCAGGGCGTCGATCAGCACCCTGGTCGATTCCGGCTTGAGTCGGGCACTGGCGCTGCTGAACAGCGACAGGCTGTCCAGGCGCACGGTTCGCGCCGCGCGTGCCGGCATCGGGCTCGTCGACGGTTGCCGGTGGTTGGCGATGGTCGACAGCAGCCCAGCGCGCAATTGCTCGCCGCGATACAGGCCAAGGCCCAGCGCCAGGGGCTCACCCCGGCGGTAGTAACTGTCGAGGCGCACGGCGTCCTCGCGCAGCACGTTCAACGCTTCTTCCCGTTGGGCAAATTCGGGTTGATCGCGACGCTCCGTCGGAGCAATGGACGCATACCGCCTCAGGTCATCGCTGACCTGACGCAGCAGAAGGGCGTTCTGCCAGGCCGAACTGGTCAGGGCGACCACGGCGGCTACCGTGAACAGCCACAGCGCGATCACGCTTGCACGACGCATTGGCAAACGCTGAGCCTGGACCGGCAGCAGATTCAGCAAAGGATCAGGGAACGGCAGCGACGCATCCAGCGCTTGCACCTGTGCATCGGCGTCCCGCAGCCCGGTCTTGCCCCACAGCCATTGCCCCCACAGATTGCCGGTCATCATCCCGGGCAGAGCCGGTACGAAGGTGCGGGCGCAAACCAGCGGCAGGCCGGCAGGCTGGCGACCTTCGCGACTGGCGAAGTGCGCCAGGACATATTCATCCAGCCAGGCAGCAGCACTGTTGAGCTGGACGCTGGCCTGCAACCGCCGAGTGTGGGTTGCATGTTCAGCGGGCAGCCGATGCCAGTCGTTGGGGCCAAGGCACGACCCGCCTTCACGAATGTTGCAGCTGTCCTGACCGGCTTCCCAACTGAACCAGGCCCCCTTGCTCGCCGATGATTGCAAGTAGCTGACGAGCATCAGCGGCAGTGCAATGCCACGCTGGCGAATCAGCCCGGCCTGGTAATTGAACGTGCGCACGTGCCCGGCCAACACCGCGGCATCGGTGTGCTCGCCCGGGTTGACAATGAACATCACGCAGAGCTGCCCGGCCCACTCGGGACGCAAGGCCAGGACGCTGTCAGTCACCCCCGGTAGTTGTTCCGCACGGGAGACCCGCAGGTAACAGCCCTGCTCGGTCATGCGCAACGCCGGCTGGCCGTTGCACGTTTCACCAAACAGCCCGGCCAGGCCATCACCACACACCAGTACCACCGGATGACGATACGCTGCCGGTGGCAACGCCAGGTTGTCGAGCGGGCCGGGTAATTGCCGTTGACGCGCGGCCCGGACACAGGCGAGCGCAACGCAACCGACAACGATCAGGGCCACGGCGGCACGGCCCCATCCACCAAACGGGATGATGGCCAGCAGCATCAGGGCCAGTGCACCCGCCCACAGCCAAAGCCCTTGTTTGAGTTTGAGCGTCATGGGCTCCACCTCAGGCCTGCGCGGCCAAGAGCGTCGCAACCAGACCACCCAACAACTGGTCGAGGCCGTACCAGACACCGACCAGCAACAGACCGGCAGCCAGGACGTTGACCAGCGGCGAGCGCATCCAGTGCAACGCCATTGCGCCATGGCTGGCGCGGAGGGGTGCGGTTAATGACTGACGCAGCTTCAGTGGTGCGACCCGGGCATTCAGATCGGCCAGCAGTTGTTCACGCTCGGGGTCATTGTCATCACGATAACGGCCGCGAAAACCCAGGGTCAAAACCCGCTGGAAGGTCGTCAGTACCTGAAGGTCCGGCGCCGGTTCGCGCAGCACCTCGCGCATGTCCTCGTACAGGAACTCCCCGGCCTGGTGGCGATTGAAAAACTTCGCTTGCAAGGGTTCACTGGCCCACCGGGAATGGGCATCGTTATCGGTGCGGTTGAGCATGGTTTCATCCAGCAACGCGCATTGAGCGTGGCTGATATGGTCGATGCTGCGTTGGGCCAGGCCGGCATCCATGAGCCGCTGGCGAACGTGCTCGACCTGCTTTACGCAAAGCGCCTTGACCTCTTCGCTGCTTTGCGCGGAGGCCCCTTGCCGCAACTCGACCACCAGCAGGTAGCTGTCTTGCAACAACGCGTCGATGTCGACCGTCATGGCGGCCGGTTTTTTCGCTTCGATCAGGTTCATGCACGTAGTACCGCGAACAGTTCAAGTTTGACGTCGGCCAGGGTGCTCGGGACGTACAAGGCACAGATGCCCTGGTCCCGAATGGCTTGCCCCTTGGCATGGTTGAGATCCAGGGCGAAGTACTGATTTTCCAGGCGCAGGGGGATGGCCGCCGGGACATGGCTGAGGGACTGCAACGGCACGCCATCCAGTGCGGCGTTGACCAGTTGATCGACTTCGTCCGGTGTGCCGATCTTGCACAGTTGCGGGAACTGATTCTGCAATTGCACAGCGGGCAAGCGGCAACGCACCGACAGATAGAAATCGGCGCTGTCGGGCTCGCGCAAACGGGCGTCGTCAAGTCGGACCTGCCAACGGTTGGCGGCGCTCTGCTCGAGTGTCAGGGCAATGACCCGCGAAGGCAGGCTGGCCTCCAGCAACGTGGAAATCATGCGCAAAAGTGGCGGGAACACACTTTCCAGGTCTTCGTGGCGGTAAGGCGGAATCTGCTCGACATCGTGTTCGAGCGAAAAGGTCAGCAGACTGCCGGCCAGTTTTGTCAGCTCCAGATAGACCTGCTCGGGATGTCGCGCCGGCCAGGCCTTGAGATCGGCCAATACCGGCTGGTAGGTGTTCAAAGCATTGAGCAACCAGAACAACGACACGTCGGCCACGGCGAAGTCAGCCATTCGCTGGTTACTCTCACGGCGCATGCCCATCAGCCGCTGACGCTTGGAGGACAACTGGGTCAACAGGTTGTCCAGTTGCGTCAACAGACCCGGGTGCGCCGCGAAACTGAGCAGCGGCGGCACATAGTCAGGATCAAGACTCCAGGCGCCCTGCCCGTCACGCACCAGGCGCGCGATCGGGCAGGTCAGGTAATCGCCGTTCTCGTCGTGATCGAAGCGCAGGCTCAGCACGTGTTCCAGTACGCCGACCGATTGCACTTCATCGGCGTAAATGTCCTGCACCTGACGCCAGTCCTGACGATAACGGGTGGGTCGATCGGCCTTGTCGGCGTCGAACAGGCAGTTGTTGCCATTGGCCTGTTCCAGTGGCAAGGCCAGGAGCAAGGTCGCCGCCTGGGTATCGTCGGACAGCAGGCGCGACAGCTCCAGCCCAAGGGGCAGTCGATCGACATGGTCAGTGTCGATCAAGGTGCCGTCAGGCATGCGCAGGCTCAGGCGAGTGGCCTTGAGCTTGCCCAGGCGCAGTGCTTGCAGGTCAAACGCGACGTCCTGGACGCCCCAGGGGTGCACCAGGGACAAACGAGCCAGACACTCGTTGGCCCAGGCTTCCCAGCGCGCCTGCTGCTGGAATTGCTGCGGGGACAGCAATGCCCCCGCGGCCCACAAGGGGCGGTCGATTTTCATGAGGTCGAATCCCTACGCAATGGGTTGGGTTTGCACAGGACTCAGGCTTTTGCCTTGGGCATCTGCGAAACCAGCGACAGGTTGACGTCCATGCCTTCCACCTGGAAATGCGGCACGGCGTACAACTTGACGCGGAAGAAACCCGGGTTGTCCTCGATGTCTTCAACGGTGACTTTGCCAGCACGCAACGGGTGTGAAGCCTGCAGGTCGTCACCCGGATCCAGCATCTCGGTTACCAAACCACCGACCCACTTGTTCAGCTCCAACTCCAGCAATCGGCGGTCCTTGGTGGTGCCGATGTTTTCGCGCTGGATCAGCTTCAGGTAATGGGCAATGCGTGACAGCAGGAAGATGTACGGCAGGCGCGAATTGATCCGGCTATTGGCGGTGGCCTCCGGGGTATCGTACAACGCCGGTTTCTGCGTGGAGTTGGCCGAGAAGAAGCACGCGTAGTCACGGTTCTTGTAGTACGAGAGCGGGATGAACCCGAGGTTGGCGAACTCGAACTCGCGCGTCTCCGGAATCATCACTTCCGAAGGGATCTTCACCTGATTGCCAGTGCCCAGATCGTACAAGTGAATCGGCAAGTCGGTGACCGCGCCGCCAGACTGCGGACCGCGAATCTGCACGCACCAGCCGTTGGCGATAAAGCTCTTGACCATGTTGGCAGCGAAGGCAAACGAAGCGTTGGTCCACAGGTATTTGTCGTGGTCCGGTCCCTTGACGCTTTCGATGTAGTTGAAACTGCGCACCGGAACGGTGTCCGGGCCATACGGCAGACGGCCCAGCACGCGGGGCATGAGCAAGCCGATATAGCGGGCATCGTCGCTGTCGCGGAACGCTTTCCACTTGATGTATTCGGCACGGTCAAAGTAGTTGCCGATGTCCTTGATGGCGGCGACTTCTTCCATCGAGCGCTTGCCAAAAAAGGCCGGGCCGACGGAGCCGATGAAGGGCATGTGCGCGGCTGCCGAGACTTTGGAAATATTGCGCAGCAAGGCAATGTCCTGCGGGCTGCGGTCGAACTCGAAGTTGGAAATGGCAGCGGCGATCGGCTCGCCACCCGGGGTGTCGTACTCCTGGGTGTAGGTATGCACATACAGGCCACTTTGTGCGATCTCCGGTGCATCCTCGAAATCCTGGACCAGGTGATCCTTGCTGATATCAAGCAATTCGATGCGCACGTTCTGGCGGAAATCGGTCTGGTCGATCAACGATTTCACACCGCGCCAGGTGGACTCCACCCGCTGGAAATCCGGGTGATGCATCACGGCGTCCAGTTGGCGGCTGATTTGTGCATCCAGCGACGCAATATGTTCATCCAGCAGTGTCCTGTCCAGACGCCGGACTTTGCGCGAAGACTGTTTGATCAAATTCAAGAAAACACTGACAGCGGCAGTCACTCGCTCATCGGCAGAAACGTCCGACAGCGCCTCGGAATTTTGAAACACTTCAATTTCGCCCAGCACTTTTACCGGGTTGAGATTGATCTTGCCAAACAACGCGCCATACACGCCTTGGTCTTCTTCAGGCAACACTGTAGTGCCGCGCGATTGCGCAGGAGAATGTTCGATAGACATTTTTAAACTTCCCTTTAAACGAGCCGAGGTGAATTAACGAATGTGTTCCGGAGCCAGTGCCGCCAACTCACCTCGCAGTTCGTCACTCAGTGCCTCGTCCATGAGAATACGCTCCAGTTCCTGGCGGAACGTGGCATTGTCCAAAAGGTTGGACTTGAGGTCGCGCAGCAAGTTACGCATTGCCAGCAGTGCGCGCAGTTGCGGAATTTGCCGAGCCACTTGTTCCGGCTCGAAATCCTTCATACTCCGGAAACCCAGATCGACCGCCGCTTCGCCGGCATCCTCCGCCAGGGTATTGGCCACCGCCAGCTTGACCTCGGGAGAAAACTCGGCCAGCACGCTATCGAAATTATTCTTGTCGATGGCGACTTTGCTTCTCTCGGACAACGGCCGCTGTTCCTTGCCGTTACTGTAGTCGCCTATCACCATCAACTTGAGCGGCAATTCGACTTTTTTCTGTGCATCGCCCGTATGCAAATCGAGCTTGATGTTGACCCGGGCCTTGGGCACTTCGTTTTGGAAACTACCAGAAGCCATAAAATCTCCCTGGATATTTGTAACAACATAAAGCGTTACAAAAATTCATTGATATAATCGAACTCAGGAGTTGAGCCGACAATACGCAATTACATAAGCGAACGTAACATGCAAGCTTGCTTCGGCAGCGAAAGATGAGCCTTTTCAAAGGCGACCGCAACTACGGAAACAAATACTCAAACACTGTCAGATGTAATGGTGAACCATCTTACAAAGACATTCCAACCGCCAAATTAATATTTAGACGCGCCTTACATCGCACTCAGAACTTGCCTTCTCTCTAAATAGCCATTTCCTACACAACTAAGGAAATTTCCTACTCGAAGATCATTGGCGTGTTTTTGGTTGCAGCGCGGCATGGCCGTTGAGACGGGGATGGTCGGTTGACTCCGGAAAAGCGGGGAGGCGATTTCACGACTGCCGTGCCCGAGTATTGAAGACCGGGCACGGGCAGCACAGTGCTGCGGGATTCTAGAATTTTTCCGCAATGTACTTGAACGGATAATTCGGATCCCGATAGTTGCCGGGGCTTTGGCGCTTGGGCAGTTTCACTTTCGCCCGCGGGACTTCCTCATAAGGAATGCTGCTGAGCACATCGCTGATGATGTTCAGTCGCGCCCGCCGCTTGTCATTGGAGTTGGCGACCCGCCACGGGGCGAACTCGGTGTCGGTGGCCTCGAACATGTCGTCCCGGGCACGGGAGTAGTCGTACCAGCGGTTATAGGACTTGAGGTCCATCGGTGACAGCTTCCAGATCTTGCGCCCGTCGGTGATGCGCGCCTTGAGGCGTCGGGTCTGCTCCTCCGGGCTCACTTCCAGCCAGTATTTGATCAGGATGATTCCCGATTCGACCAGTGCATGCTCGACCCGCGGCGCCACGGTGAGAAAGGTGCGCACCTGTTCTTCGCTGCAAAACCCCATGACCCGCTCGACACCGGCGCGGTTGTACCAGCTGCGATCGAAGATCACCACTTCACCGGCCGCCGGCATGTGCGGCAGATAACGTTGCACATACATCTGGCTTTTTTCCCGCTCGGTCGGTGCCGGCAATGCCATCACCCGGAACACCCGCGGGCTGACCCGTTCGGTCAGTGCCTTGATGGTCCCGCCCTTGCCGGCGCCATCACGGCCCTCGAAGACGATGCAGACCTTGGCGCCCGAGTGCTGTACCCACTCCTGCAGCTTGACCAGCTCGACATGCAGCCGCGCCAGTTCCTCGAGATACACCTTGTTCTTGAGCTTGCCGCTTTCAACCGGTTTGCTTTTCGTTGCCGTCTTCTTCTTTGCCATGCCCGTTATCTCCTTCAATGCGTCACACAGCGTCCGGAATGCGCCCGGCCGCGTTTATTCAGCGTCGACTGCGCTGATAATGTTCAACCGCCAGTTCCAGGTTCAGGAACAGGCGTGCCTCGCCCAACGTATGGCCCAAGGGGGCCTTGATGACCATGTCCCATACGCTGGGGCTCATGCCCACCAGCCACAGTGAAATGCCTTTTTCGCTCATGCGCTGCTCGGCGCTGGTGAGCATTTTCAGGGCCGTGTATTCCAGGTCGAACACGCTGCGCAGGTCCAGGACCACGACCCTGGGTGACGCTGCATCGATCAGCGGCCGGATTTTCTCGGCGATGCGCTCGGCATTGGCGAAGAACACCCGCCCCTCGGGCCTGAGCAACAGCAGCCCGTCAAACTGTTCGTCATCCGCGTTGCCGGTGGCCTGCGGGCGATAGACGTTGGTGCCGGGCTTGCGTGCCAAAACATGCACGGGTGGGTCCGAGAGCTGATAGGCCAGGGCCAGCAACGAGACGATGATCGCCACGACGATCCCTTGCAGCGTGCCCAGCAGCATCACGCCGATCATGGCCACCACGGCCCAGGCGAATTCGGTACGGCGAACCGACAGGATCTCGCGAAACTCCGCCGGCTCGATCAAGCCCACCGAATACACGATCACCACGGCGGCGAGGGTGGCATTGGGCATCAGGCCAATGAGCGGTGCCAGCAGCAGGCAAGTGCCCAATGCCAATGCAGCGGTAATCAGTGCAGCCAGTTGCGAGCGGGCGCCGGCCAGGCGGTTAACCGCCGTTTGAGTGGTCCCGCCCCCCGCGACCATGGCCCCGAGAAACGCACCGCCTATATTGGCAACGCCAGTGGCCAGCAGCTCCCGATTCGGTTGTGGCGCAGGCTCGTCACTGCGGGCGAACGCGCGTCCCGCAGCGATGGTTTCGGTGAAACTCATCAGCGCGATACCCATCGCCGAAGGCCACAGGGTTTCGGCCAGCGACCATAGCGGCAGGGTCGGCGCCGGCAAGCCGATCGGCACCACGCCAACGGCGGACACACCAAAACTCTCCAGGCCAAGCAGGCTCATGCCGAGGATGCCCAGCGCCACCGCAATCAAGGGCGCGGGCAGTCGCGGCGTAAAGCGCTTCATGCCGACCAGCAGCAGTATCATGAACACCCCGACCGCCGCGGTCGGCAGCGCGGCATGAGGGACGCTCTGCACAGTGGCCACCAGGTTGTGCAGGAAGCCACCTTTGTCGATGTGGGTGCCCAGCAGCTTGGGGAGCTGGTCGAGCACGATGACCACGCCTATGCCGGCCTTGAACCCCACCAGCACCGGTTCGGAAATGAAATTGGCGACGAAACCCAGGCGCAGCAACCCCGCGACGATCAGGATCGCGCCCACCATCAGGGCCAGCGTGGCGGAGCCCGCCAGCAGGGTCGCCGCATCGCCATCGGGGCTGATCTGGCCCAGTGCCGAGCCTGCCAGAATGGCCAGGGTGGTCGTGGTGCTGACACTGAGCGGACGCGACGTGCCGAGCACGGCATAGATCACCATCGGCACCAGCACCGTGTACAGCCCGACCTGCACCGGCAGGCCGGCAATCGTGGCGTACGCCAGCGCCTTGGGAATGACCACGGCCGCTGCCGTCAGCCCGGCGACCACATCGCCCCGCAGCCAATCCGGCCGATAGCTGCCGAGCCACTCCGGGATCAACAGGCTGCGCAAGGTACCCCGCTTTGGAATGCCGGGGTTCCGCGCTTGCGGATCGCTGCCTTGTTGATTCATCAGTCACTCCAGTCGCAAATCGTCCGTGCGGATGATGAGTGGGCTCAACTGACCGCACAATCCGTTAACTGCACGCGTAACCACTGCTGACCTTCATCGGCATCGAAGTGCACCTGCCCGCAGGCAATCCACGCAGGCTCGACTACAAATGTAGCCGGTTTGCACGGCTACGCCGCCACATGGCTGGAGAAGGAGACAGACGCCCCACCCTCTGCGCGCAAAAATGGAAAGCCCTAAATGGACGACGTCATGAAGGCGATAAATGAGCTATACCCGCTAATTCCCCCCATTGCAGTTCTTCAACTCAGGAGTTTGGCAATGAAGCTCAAGACCTCTCTGGCAGCCCTCATGGTCGCGGCAAGCCTTTTCGGCTGCGCCACTTCCTCACACCACGGCGTGAACCTCAACCTGGTCGCCACCCGGCAAAACGCCGGTCAGATCGGCACCGTCACCTTGACCGACTGGGACAAGAAAACCGGGCTCAGTTTCTTCATCAGCGGTGTTCCAACCGGGGTTACCCTGCCCCTGCGCCTTTACTCGTTCATCAATAACGGCACCTGCGCGCAACCCGGGTCAGTCGCCTACGCGATGAACGACACCGTCAACACCGAACGCCAACCCATACGCGGCTGGTCCTTTACCCGAACCGCGCCAGTGCAGTTGCAAACCTTGCTTGACGGCAAGTATTCGGTGGTCGTGCGAACGGCTGCGACCGATGGCAACGTCGATATCTTTTGCGGGGATATCAAGGCGACAGAGCCGGTGAAATAGCCCTGGCCAGTGCAGGCCAGCCCACGCCCCGGTACCGCTCGTGCCACCGGTTGTCCGGTGCGAGCGGTGGTGTCGGGTGAATGGAAACGGGGCTAGCAGCAAAAACCGGTAACAAACCTGTCATTACTCACTGATAACGTCCTGACGCTTTCCCGAACCGCATCCGCTCGATCTCCGATCGCCAGTTCCCTGTACCAGGGCTTTGCCCATCCGCTCAAGGTGACACTTCAGGTGTACGCAAGCACGACGCGCAAGCAAATCATCATCAGGTCCAACGACATGAGCTGCGACGACTTCGGCGCATTGTTCTCGAACCTGTTCGGCAACCTGTATGCCGACTCTGCACCGCCGCCGAAAAACATCATCATCGGCGGGGTCTACGGCCGGCACGAAGGTGTCAGTTTTCGGCGCATGCACTATCGCGGCGACTTCACGGTGGACTTTCCCGCGCCCCTGGATGAAATCACTTTCGTCATTCCTACCGCCGGCAAGATCATCTTCAACCATGTCACCGAGTCCGTAGGTTTCGCGCAGATCGGCCTGGCGATCGACAAGGCCGAGGTCCGCTCGGCGCGCTTTGTCGATAACCACGCACAGCACGGGATATCGATCAGCCGTCGGCTGATCACCGAGCGCCTGTCGACGCTGCTGGGCAAACCCATCCTGCAAAAGGTGCAGTTCGAACCGGTGGTGGATCTGCGGGCATCGGCCTTGCAGGGCATCCGGGCATTGATCGAACTGGCCACGGGCAGCGAGTTCGACCTGCTGATCAACAGCGGTTCGCTGATG
This sequence comes from Pseudomonas sp. AP3_22 TE3818, assembly GCF_053628995.1. Lineage (NCBI taxonomy): Bacteria > Pseudomonadati > Pseudomonadota > Gammaproteobacteria > Pseudomonadales > Pseudomonadaceae > Pseudomonas > Pseudomonas sp. AP3_22 TE3818. The sequence goes on from NZ_JBRJHL010000001.1 coordinate 4,048,757, forward strand.
CCTTCGCGCCTTCGTGAAATGCTGGTCGATGCGGTGCTGGAAACCTGGCCGCACAACTTCACCGAGGCGCTCCGGCGCCCTTCTCCACTGATAGCGCCACGGCATGTGAAGCTGGCCGTTGAATACATCCAGGCGCACCCCGACCACCTGGCCAGCGGCACGGAGCTGGCGCACCTGACCCATGTCAGCCTGCGCGCCTTGCAGGAAGGTTTTCAGCGTTTCATGGGCACTTCGATCGTTGCCTATCAGCGCCAGGTACGCCTGGAGCGCGCCTTTGCCGCGCTGTCCCAGGGGGCGGCGGCGTCGGTGACAGACGTGGCCCTGCAATACGGCTTCAGCAACGTCGGGCGGTTTTGCCAGTATTTCCAGAGCGCCTACGGCATCAGCCCCGCAGACGTGAGAAGGGGCCTGCGAACGCGGCCAGTGGCGACCCATTGAGGGTTTGAGGGAGCGGGCTTGCTCGCGAAGGCGTAGTGACATTCAACATCCATGTCGACTGACATGGCCCCTTCGCGGGCAAGCCCGCTCCCACAGGTTGCATGTCATGCCCGGATCATGTGGCAAGCACAAAACCCTGTGGGAGCGGGCTTGCCCGCGAAGGGGCCGGAAGACTCAATATCAATGTGCCTGTCAGATCACTTTCGCGAGCCCTCTCCCACAGCTTGCCTTGACTGATCGTCAGAACAGATAGCTGGCCTTCAGCCCGCCGTTGAAGCCATGACTGTCGCCGCCACCGCTGGCGCCGATTTCTGCCCCCACGCTCCACGGCCCAAGGTTGGCCATGACGTTGACGCCACCGGTGAACTGGTCACGGTTGTCGAAGGCGGCCTGTTGCTCGATGTCCAGGCCCAGCAGGTGCCCTTCGCTGTCGACTTCAGGGTCGCCCAGCACATGCTCGTAGCCCACTTGCACCCCCGGCACCAGTTGCCAGGCGCCCAGGTTGACCGGTGCAAAGGATGCGTTGAGGTTGGCCACCGCGCTCTTGCGGGTCTCGTGGATGCCATCGACGTCCAGCGCCAGCTCACTGCCTTTTTCCTGGAAGCCCGACAGATTGACGTGGCTGATCCGCACACCGAGGCTTGGCTCGAGGGTCACGCCGCTCACCGGAACACGATAGCCCACGGCCAGGGTCGCGCCGGTGAGGTTGCCATGGCTGTCGCCCTTGGCCGTGCCCAGGCCGCCGCCGAGTTCGCGCTTGCTCTCGTAATCGAGATAACCGGCGCTGGCATCGGCATCCACAAACAGGCCACGCTCCAGACCGTTCGGTGCAAAGCGGGCACCTACGCTGAAGAAGGTCAGGTCGGTATCGGCCTCGCCACCTGCGCCACCGACATTGCCGCGGCTGTAGCCGAAGCCGGCATGGGCGCTGAGCTGTTCGGAAAAGCGCTGGGTCAGGCCAAGCATCAGGCCCTGGCTATGCTCGTTGCTACTGGAGGCCTGCGAGGAGCCGTCGGTGCCCAGATACCCCGCCAGGGCGGTGCTCCACAGGCGATATTGCCCGGCCTTGAGGTCGGTGCCGCTGGTGAAGGGTGCAGCGGCCTGATCGATCATCGCGCCCTGGCGCAGCAGATAACTGGCAGCGTCGGCATGCACCTGGCCGCCAACGGTGGACTCGACGCCGCCGAGGCTGCGCGCATCGATGGCCGATTGCAGGTAGTAGTTGTAGGCGCTGTAGGTGCCCGACAGGTTGCTGTTCTGCAGTTGCTGCAACAATTGCGCGCCGGCCGCGGCGTTGCCCGCCAGGTCCGCCGCGCCCGGCAGGCTGTTGTAGAACACCATCTTGCCGCGCAACACGTAAATGGTTTCCTGGGACAGGCCGAGGCCTTGCTTGAGGTAATTGTCCATGGTGCCGTACTGCGCGGTGACCTGGTCCAGGCCGGCTTGCAGGTAACTGGCCTCCACACCGATCAGCGGCCCATAGATGGTCGCCATGCCCGGTGGCATCGCCGCCAGGGTCGCCTTGATACGCGCCGCGGTGTAGTCGTTGGTGGCCAGGTAGTTGCTCATGATGGTGGCATCGTCGAGCCCGGCGATGCTTTGCAGCACAGCGGCGGTCCAGCCCGTGCGGTCCTTGCCGGCGGTGCAATGGAACAGCGCGGCACCGTCGACCGCAGCCAGTTCATTGAACAGCTGGTTGAACTCGCTGCGCATCCCCGCGTTCCGTACGAAATCACGGTTGGTGTCCTGCATCATCGCGGTGGCTTCGGCGGCGCTGTGGAACGCGATGTTGGTGACGTTCGCGCCCGACGTCGAGCCGCCGATGATGTCGATGTTGCTGTAGGTCGCGCCTGTGAGCATCGTGTCGGGCGTGGCGGCGATCTCGGTGGGCGTGCGCAGGTCGTAGACCGCCTTGATGCCCAGGCCGTTGAGGGTCGCCAGGTCCGCCGCCGATGGCGTCAGCGCATTGGAGCGGTAAAACACTGCGCCACGCATCGTGCCGTCGTTGGCTGTGGTGTATGCCGTGGTGAGACCGGCGACATCGCGGAAATTGTCGATGCTTTTCAGGCGTGGCGTGTTGAGGGGAACAGTCTCGGCCGCCTGGGCGGCAGCGATGGACAGGCTCAAAACAGACAGCGAACACACAAGTCGTTGGAACACAGTGCAGCCTCATTGGAATCACGTTGGGCTGACCAATATCTACATTGCATTGACGCTGAACATGACAAATCGCCCGCAGACGCAAATCACTGCGCGATGTGTCCGGGTGGCTCGTTTTCTGTCCGTGCATGGCCCGGTGTGCGGCCAGCTTCAGTGCCGAAAACCAATGACAGGCCGGGTGGGAAACGTGCTGCGCAATGTTCGGCGATCAAATCGCCAGACGCAAAAAACCCGCCTTTCAGCGGGTTTTTGGCTTTTCTGATACTGCTCGCTACTGCTGTGAACTCAATGGTTTTTTTTCGAGGTCGACAGCCCGGCTTTACTCAAGCCCTTGGTGTTGTGCTCACCCGGCGTCGAGGCCGAGATAGCCCTGGCCTTGGAGAGGCCGCGAGTATCCTTGGAGTGGGCGATGCCTGAGGTCGTGCTGCCATGACCGTTGTCATCGTTGCGCTCACTACCGTAGTGGTTGCCGCTCAGGCCATGGTCGCGCACGGATTTGCCAGCATGGTCGCTGTCCAGCCCGTTGCCGCGGCCGTTACTGCCGGAGTGGCCTGTGCCGGCGTGTCCGCCACCCATGCCGCCGCCGTGGCCGCCACCGTTTCCGCCGCCATTACCACCGCCGTTTCCACCGCCGCCACCGCCACCGTTTCCACCGCCACCGCCACCGCCGTCCTTCGCGTAGGCGGAACCCATGATCGACAGGCCATCAGGCAGCAAAGGGGCGGCTGCAAGCATCATGGCGCATGACATTACAGCAACGAGACTCTTGTTTTTGAAAAGCATGATTGCTTCCGTAGGTGGTTGATATTGCGTGACGTATGACGCGATATCCCTCAAACAGTTCCAGCTCGACGACAGGCGGCTGGAAGCCCCTTCACACATCAATCGAACACACCGTTGAGAATTTCATAGACGAGCCCGGTGGCCAGCGCGACCAGGATCAGATCCGTGCCGACTTGCTGCCATTCGTAACCGTCATAGTGGGGCAACCTGCCGACCAGCCGGCCATCCAGTTTTTTGGCAATGCCCGGTGGAAGCGGTTTGCCTCGGGCAAGGTTCTTTTGAATACCCGGTGGCAAGGCAGGCCCGGGGCTCCAGTAGCCCGTGTTGGCGCCAATGATCTCGAGCACGCTGCTGTGATTGATGCTGGGACCATGACTCCAATCCCCGCCGCCGGAATTCTTGTTCTTGTTGCCATGACTGCCCTGGTTGCCATGGTTGGCCTTGTTGTTGCCCTGGCCGTTTCCTGGATCAGCCAGTGCAGTCACTGAGCCGCTGACCAGGGCCAGACAGGTGATTGCTGCAATCAACGATCGAGACTTGAACATGAGTCGTTCCTTCGTGGCGGGAATGTTCCCTGAACTTTAGACGCCATTGACGGAGTTGGTTCCATCGGGTCACCGAACGCAACGATCCGTTCATCCCAACGTCCGAAAACCACACAGAAAATCACTCACCGCGGCGAGGGAGCTTGCTCCCGCCGGGCTGCGAAGCGGCCCTTGCGACCCGGCCGGTCCTCACCCTTCCCACCCGAAACGCTCAACCAGACTCCGCTTGATACGTCGCAGATACTTCAATGCATGGCGCTGTTTCCCGATTGTTACCTCAGCGCCGCAGTTGTCACTTCTGCGCCGCCGAACGGGCCAATAGAGTATGGCCGTCGGTGTGGAACAGGGTCGTCGACTTGTCGGCGCGCGCTGGCACCGATCCCCCCATCACGGAAGAGGTGAATCATGAGTTTCGTCAAAGTGGAAAAAAACCAGAGCAGCGCCCCGTCGGACGCCGACATGAAAAAAGCCATGCTCGAGTCGGGCGGCACGCCGGGCGAGGTCACCGGGAACAATGCCGCCCGCACCCTGACCTACACCGGCGTGGTCAATCACACGGTGTACGAGAACAAGCTGATCGAGATCGCCAAGGGCAAACGCACCAGCTGGAACTTCGTCTGGGCCGATGCCCGGGCCGCCTGAGGTCAAGGCGGGGCGGCCGATCGGCTGCCCCGCTGCCCCGGCCCCTGATACCCCCCCGATACCCACTTGTAACACCAAGACACTTAGCCGCCCTGCCCCTCGACCCTAGAGTGAAGCCGTCAATGCACTGCAGCGCCAAGCGCCAGCAGCCCATTGTTTGCCCAACACACCACCAAGGAAGAGGGAAACCATGAGCAAGTCAACCGCTGTCAGCCAACAGAGCCAGCAGCTTCACAATGATGTGCAAGAAGCCGTCAAGTCGATCATGGGTGCAACGCAATTGAAGGCGTCGGATTACGGCCGGGTACTGAGGTCGGCCCTGGCGGCTTCGCAAAAAACCGTCACCATCGAAATCGCCGCCGGCGACCTGACGCAGCTGAAGAAGTCCGGCTACAAGCTGTGCTTTGCCAAGAAGGTGGGTGACGCCGACTACAACGTGGTCTGGCAGTCCTATGACGCTTACCTGAGCAACAACGAGTTCAGCTGGACGCCTCAATATCAGCTGTTTGCGTCCAACCTGTTCAAGGCAAATGTGCAGGTCAAAGTCTCGACCAACATCGTCAATATCGGCCTGGGGCAAACATCGACACTCGATGAGCACGGTCTGCTGAGTTCGGCGGTTACCGGGGGGCCGAACATTTCCATGACCTTTGTAAACGACTACGGCCCCATCCATCCGGGTATCAACCAGCTATCTACCGGCATTGATGGCAATCAGGTCAGCACCCCCATTTACGTTGCGGTGGATCAGGTGGTCACCGGAGAAACCGTGCTGACACCGGTGGAAACCATCCTCGTGTGGTTCGAACAGAACGTGCAGACCAGCACCATGTTCAGTACCTCACGCTCCAAGGCGATCGAAATTGACCTGACGTTCGATAACACCGCCGGTCGCCTTTACGAAGGCGGTCAGTGGAAAACCGTATAACCGTCATACCGGGGCAACCTTGCGGTTGCCCTATCACTTCTCTTTACCCGCCGTGGCGAAGTAGCCCGTCAGCGAGCGACAGATCGACTGCGCGAGGTCCTCCTGGGTGGCGATGCCATAGGGTCGATCACGATCGAACTGCGCCGACCAGCGAATTCGCCCCTGCGCCACATCCACCAGGCGCAATGACGCGCGCACCCGCGAAGGCTCGACTCGCACGCTGCCCTCCAGGCAATAGCTGTAACGCCCGCCACGCTTGAAGTCCGCTACCGGCTCGCTGTTGCGTGCCACCCGCATCAACACATGATTGGTCCCGGTCTGCGCCTGTTCGAACGACTCGAACAGGCGGCAGCTCAACTCCTCGCACAAGCCCCGGGCAAAGTCATTGCCATCGCGGGTGAGGCAGGTAAACGGCTGGATCTGGACCACAGGATGGCGCGTGCCGACGCCCTTGGGCCGCAGCCGCTGATAGGTCAAGCGATAACACCCGGGTGGAATGTTGAAGCGCACCGGGTCCTGCTGGCCGTTGCCGGCGTAATGCGCTGCGAGCTTGCGCCGCAAGCGTCCCACCTGCACGCGCACCACCGGATCGTCGCCGGTGCAATACACTGCCGGGTCACGACGAAACACCGCGATGCCGATGGCATGTTCGGTCAGCGGCGTTTTGCAAGCCTGAAGGTCGTGCTCGACCAGAAAGCGCAACAGACTGCCCATGCGTCTGGACTTGGCAAACAACGGGCTGACCAGCAACAGCGCCAGCACCCGCTCGATTTCTTCCCGATCGAGCGGCTCGGGAACCCCCGCCGCCGTCGAATCGGCCATGCTCATGATCACCATCGCCTGCCTCCGTGCAGGTTGCCGACAGGAATGGATGTCGCACTCCGTGATTACCTTTGCAGCGTGAGCAGGAATGGGGCTCGGGCACTGCAACGACCAAGCTTAGCAGCCGTGTTGATATCGGCAGGCAATTGCGATGGTAGCAACCCGCCATCCGACGAACGTTCAATCTTGACGTCTGAAAAACTTGTAGGACTTGCCTCTCTGTGGCGAGGGAGCTTGCTTGCGCCGGGCTGCGAAGCGGCCCTCATCCCTTGCAACTCATTTCCTCAGACACATTGCAGTGCCCGGTTTTACGGCGGCAGAGCCGCCGAACGGGAGCGAGCTCCCTCGCCACAGGGGGTATTTTGCGTCCTACAGGCTGGTTGCGGCACTGGAAATCTCCGCCTAATGTGCGCCCGTCGCTGACTTGAATTGGCGACAGGGTTTCGCAGCCCTGTAGATACGTGTAGTAACCTTGCAGTCCATCAATCCGATGACGGTCGCATCTGCGCCCGCATGTCGCTTTATGGTGGCTGTGTGTGGGAGATCTTCGGGTCTGCCGGGTTCCTCGTATCCTCGGTCTGCGAACCCGCACATAGCTACCACCCCCATTCGAATCGCAGCGACCGGGAGTAGCTCTTCTTACAGATACGAGGAAGTTTTACTTATGACGACTAACAGTCCACCCCGCCGCTTTACCCCCATGAAACAAATCGCCACCAGCTACCCCGTCCTCCTCATCGACAGCGACGCCCCACTACGCGAGCTCCACAACTGCGCCGCCGAACGCCTCAACGCCGTCCTGCAATACCTCAACCTCATGGCCTGCACCAGCCTCCCCGACTACGCCGAAAACGACATCAATACCGTGACCAACATTTCGCGGATTTTGCTGCAGGATGTACGGGATGTGTTTGGGGTGATTGAGTTGCGGGGGTTTGAAGTGCCTGAAGACAAATAACGGAGCGCCTACGAAAAACCCGCATTTCTGCGGGTTCGTGTTGACACTTGTTCTTCCGGCGGCGAGCCGTCAGCCGTCGCCGGGGAATCGACGCCCCGTAGGAGCTGGCTTGCCAGCGATGGCGTCCGAAAGTCTTATGAAAATACACCGACGCCATCGCCAGCAAGCTGGCTCCTACAGAGCCCTCATCAGAAGTTGGCCGGGGTGTTGGCGCTGATGATTTCCGCCTCATCAGCCCCGATATTGCGAAACCGATGCGGCAAGGTCGTCGGGAAGTAATAACCATCCCCGGCGTTCAGCACACTCACCTGGCCGTCCACGGTCAACTCAACCGTACCCCGTGTCACCAGCCCACACTCCTCGCCTTCGGAATGCACGATCGGCTCTTCGCCGGAGCTGGCGCCCGGTGCGTACTGCTCGCGCAGCAGGCGCATCTGCCGGCTCGGTACGGACGCGCCGATCAGCAACAGGCGCAGGCCATGGCGGCCGAGGTCGGGCTGTTCGTTGGCGCGGAAGACGTACTGGTGTTCGCGGGGTGGCTGATCGAAGGTGAAGAAGTCGGCCAGGGACATGGGGATGCCCTCCAGCAGTTTCTTCAGGGAGCTGACGGAAGGACTGACCCGATTCTGTTCGATCAGGGAGATGGTTGCATTGGTGACGCCGCTACGCCGGGCCAGCTCGCGCTGGGACAGTTTGTAGCTTTCGCGTACTAATTTGAGTCGTGAGCCCGTGTCCATGACAGCCTTATGTGCCAACCCGTAGGAGCGAGTGTGTTCGCGATTGCGATTTTAGCCTCAACATTGATGTTGATTGAACTGGCGTTTTCGCGAGCAGGCTCGCTCCTACAGGGATAATGGAGGGGTGGAGTACAGGCGCGGATCACGCCGTTTTCCGGTCCCGGAAACATGAAAGGCGGCTATTAAATCACGTTTGCTGGTAATGCTCAGCAGGTTCGATAAACGGCTGGAAAAATAGCCATTTGCCATGAAGTTGCACAACCTGTGGGAGCGGGCTTGCTCGCGAAAGCGGTGTGTCAGGCGACATCTGTTTTGGCTGATATGGCCTCTTCGCGAGCAAGCCCGCTCCCACAAGGGGACAGCGGTGTTTCAGATAAAAATCCGGCGGCACCCTTTGGGGAGATGCCGCCGGCGAGGTAAAGCTTAGATGCCGAAACGGTCGCGCAGCGAGTAGTACACGGCGCCCAGCGCGGTCAACGGTGCCGAGAAGGTACGCCCGCCGATCATCGGCATGTGCGGCAAGGAGGCAAACGCGTCGAAACGCTCGGCGTCGCCACGGATCATTTCCGAGATCAGTTTGCCGGCCAGGTGCGAGCAGGTGACGCCGTGGCCGCTGTAGCCCTGCATGTAGTAGGCGTTTTTCTCGATACGGCCGAATTGCGGCATGCGCGACATGGTCAGCAGGAAGTTGCCGGTCCAGCGGTAGTCGATCTTCACGTCCTTCAATTGCGGGAAGGTCTTGAGGATTTTCGGGCGGATCAGTTGCTCGATGTCGTCCGGTTCGCGCGCACCGTAGACCACGCCACCGCCGTACAGCAGGCGGTTGTCCGCGGTCAGGCGGTAGTAGTCGAGCAGGTAGTTGCAGTCTTCGACGCAGTAGTTGTTCTTGATCAGGCTGCGAGCCTGCTTTTCCGACAACGGCTCGGTGACGACGATCTGCGAACCGCACGGCATGCTCTTGCTGGTCACGCGGTTGTCCAGACCCTGCGGCAGGTAGGCGTTACCGGCGATCAGCAGGTACTTGGCCTTCACCACGCCTTTGGCAGTGCGCACGGTGATCGGCTCGCCATAGGTGATTTCCACTGCCGCCGATTGCTCATAGATCTTGCCGCCCAGGCCGATGATCGCCGAGGCTTCGCCGAGGGCCAGGTTCAGCGGGTGAATGTGACCGCCCTGCATGTCCAGCAGGCCACCGACGTAGGCGTCGGAACCCACTTCGCGCTTGATGTCGGCTTCGCCGAGCAATGTCAGGTTCTTGTTGCCATAGCGCTCCCAGCTTTTCTTCTGCTCGGCCAGGCCCTTGAGTTGCTTCTTGTTCATCGCCGCGAAGATGCCGCCGGGACGGTAATCGCACTGGATGTCGTAGTGCTGTATGCGCTGACGAATGATGTCGGCGCCTTCGAAAATCATGCTGCCGAGCACTTCGGCGGTCTTGTCGCCGTAGCGCTCTTCGATGACATCGACGTCGCGGCTGTAGGAGTTGACCAGTTGGCCGCCGTTGCGACCGCTGGCGCCGAAGCCGACTTTGGCCGCTTCGAGCACGGTCACGCTGTAGCCCGCTTCGGCGAGGAACAGCGCCGAGGACAGGCCGGTGTAGCCGGCGCCGATCACGCAGACGTCACAGTCCACCGCCCCTTCCAGCACCGGGAAATCACCGGTGAAGTTGCGGGTGGCGGCGTAGTAGCTGTTTACATGCTGTTGATTGCTAGAGCTGTGTTTCATAAATTTCTCCGATGGCCGCCGCAGATTGCCGGCGACCGCCGCTTTATTGTTGTTAGAGCTTGATCCAGGTCGCTTTGAGTTCGGTGTACTTGTCGAACGCGTGCAGCGATTTGTCCCGACCGTTACCCGACTGCTTGTACCCGCCGAACGGCGCGGTCATGTCGCCGCCGTCGTATTGGTTGACCCAGACGCTGCCGGCACGCAAGCCACGGGCGAAGGTGTGGGCCTTGCTCAGGTTGCGGGTCCAGACGCCGGCGGCCAGGCCGAAGATGCTGTCGTTGGCAATCGCCAGGGCTTCATCAAAGGTGTCGAAGGTGATGACCGACAGCACCGGGCCGAAGATTTCTTCCCGGGCGATGGTCATGGCGTTGGTCACGCCGTCGAAAATCGTCGGCTGAACGTACTGGCCACCGGTGTCTTCTAGGGTGCGGCTGCCGCCGGCGATCAGTTCGGCGCCCTGCTCCTTGCCGATGCCGATATAGCGCAGCACGTTGTCCAGTTGACGCTGGTCGACGACCGCACCAACGGTAGTCGCAGGATCGAGTGCGTGGCCCGGCTTCCAGGCTTGCAAGGCTTCTACCAGCAATGGCATGAACTGCTCGCGAATCGAACGCTCCACCAGCAGGCGCGAACCGGCGGTGCAGACTTCGCCCTGGTTGAAGGCGATGCCGCTGGCCGCTGCCTGTGCCGCCGCGCGCAGATCCGGCGCATCGGCGAACACCACGTTCGCGCTCTTGCCCCCGGCTTCGGCCCAGACGCGTTTCATGTTGCTTTGCCCGGCGTAGATCATCAGCTGCTTGGCAATCGCCGTGGAGCCGGTGAAGGCCAGCACGTCGACATCCATGTGCAACGCCAGCGCCTTGCCCACGGTGTGGCCGTAGCCCGGCAGGACGTTGAACACGCCTTTCGGGATGCCGGCATCGAGTGCCAGCTGCGCGATGCGGATCGCGGTCAGCGGCGACTTTTCCGAAGGCTTGAGGATGAACGAGTTGCCCATCGCCAGGGCCGGGGCGAATTTCCAGCTGGCCATGATCAGCGGGAAGTTCCACGGCACGATGGCCGCAACCACGCCGGCCGCTTCGCGCGTCACCAGGCCCAACTGATCGTGGGGGGTGGCGGCGACTTCGTCGTAGATCTTGTCGATGGCTTCGGCGGTCCAGCGGATCGCGTTGGCGGTCGCCGGAATGTCGATGCTCATGGAATCGCTGATCGGCTTGCCCATGTCGAGGGTTTCGAGCAGGGCCAGTTCTTCCTGGTTCGCCAGGATCAGGTCGGCGAAACGGATCAGGATGCGCTTGCGCTCGGCCGGGGCCAGGTTGGCCCACACACCGGATTCGAAGGTGCGGCGCGCAACGGCGACCGCCGCATTGGCGTCGGCTTCGTCGGTGCTGGCGACGTTCACCAGGAAACGGCCGTCCACGGGGCTTAAGCATTCGAACGTGGCGCCACTGGCGGCCGCGCAGTATTGGCCGTCAATGAAGGCACGACCTTCGATTGTTAGGGACTGGAAGCGTTGCTCCCAATCGCTGCGAGTGTTTGTCATGGTTGTGACTCGACGCAGGGGAATAGGTAGTGCGGGACCCACTGTAGGAGCTGGCTTGCCAGCGATAGCGCAGGGACATTCAGCATCGATGTCGCCTGATGGACCGCATCGCCGGCAAGCCGGCTCCTACAGGGGGCCAGGCACGAAACTCATTTGCAGGAGCTGGCTTGGCGGCGTACACAGGTTTTTGTGTACGCCGCCAACACCGTCAGACGGTATGCAAGTACCAGTTGTACTCAAGGTCGGAGATGGAGTTCTCGAACTCGGCCAGCTCGCTTTCCTTGCACGCCACGAACACATCGATGTACATCGGGTCGATGTAGCGCGCCATGACTTCGCTGTCGTCCAGCTCGCGCAGGGCATCGCGCAGGTTGTTCGGCAGGCTTTGCTCGTTCTGCTCGTAGCTGTTGCCTTCCACCGGGGCGCCCGGCTCGATCTGGTTGGTCAGGCCGTGGTGCACGCCGGCCAATACCGAGGCCATCAGCAGGTACGGGTTGGCGTCGGCACCGGCCACGCGGTGCTCGATGCGCACGGCGTCCTTTGATCCGGTCGGTACGCGCACGGCCACGGTGCGGTTGTCGATGCCCCAGCTCGGTGAGTTCGGCACATAGAACTGCGCGCCGAAACGACGGTACGAGTTGACGTTCGGGCAGAGGAACGCCATCTGCGCCGGCAGGGTCTCGAGCACACCGCCGATCGCGTGTCGCAGCGCGGCGTTCTGCTCGGGATCCTCGCTGGCAAAGATGTTGTTGCCTTCTTTGTCGAGAATCGAAATGTGCACGTGCAGACCGTTGCCCGCCTGGCCCGGGTACGGCTTGGCCATGAAGGTGGTGTCCATCTCGTGGTCGTAGGCGATGTTCTTCACCAGACGCTTGAGCAGGACCGCGTAGTCGCAGGCCTTGATCGGGTCAGCCACGTGATGCAGGTTGACTTCGAATTGCGCCGGGGCGCTTTCCTTGACGATGGCGTCAGCCGGGATGCCCTGCTCTTTCGCGCCTTCGAGGATGTCTTGCAGGCAATCGACGTATTCGTCGAGGTCGTCGATCAGATACACCTGGGTCGACATCGGACGCTTGCCGGATACCGGCGAACGCGGCGATTGCGGACGACCGTTCACGTTGTCCTGGTCGATCAGGTAGAACTCCAGTTCGAACGCGGCGCAGATGGTCAGGCCCATGTCGTCGAACTTGCGCACGACATTGGCCAGCACTTCACGCGGGTCGGCGAAGAATGGCTCGCCTTCGAGTTCGTGCATGGTCATCAGCAGTTGCGCAGTCGGGCGCTTCTGCCAGGGTTCGATGCTCAGGGTGCCCGGGATTGGGTAGCAGATCCGGTCGGAGTCGCCGATGTCCAGACCCAGGCCGGTGCTTTCCACCGTGGAGCCATTGATGTCCAGAGCAAACAGAGACGCCGGCAGGTTGATGCCTTTCTCGTAAACCTTATGAAGACTGGTGCGTTCGATGCGCTTGCCGCGCACCACACCGTTCATATCCGCAATCAGAAGGTCGACGTACAAAACCTCAGGATATTTCTTAAGGAATGCGTTTGCTTCGTTGAGTTGAACGGTACGCAGAGGGACCGACATGATGCACCTATTTTTTACTGTTAATTATTATGTTCACCGCCCTTTCACGAGCCCAGTCAATCCGAAAGGCAAAGTGAAGTCAATAGCGAACACCTGGCCTATCAACGTTTATTTTCGGGCCTCTCAGAAGGACGAGAGTGCCAGATACGCCCTCAAACACGCGTAAATCCTGAAGATCGGACGTGCGGCGTTTAGAATTTTTTACATGAGAGTTGTTAATTAAAATCAACAAGGCTAAGCTCCGGAAAAGCTCGTTCAAGTGTGAAACTTCGAGGTGATAAAAATGGCATTCAAGCCATTGATCGGCGTTACTGCGTGCGTCAAACAGATTGGCCTGCACCCCTACCACATCAGCGGCGACAAGTACTTGCGTGCTGTCAGCGTCGCGGCGCTGGGGCTGCCTGTCGTTATTCCTTCCTTAGGCGACCTGACCGAAATCGATGACCTGCTGCCGCAGCTCGACGGTCTGTTGCTGACCGGCTCGCCGTCGAACGTGGAACCCTTCCACTATCAAGGCCCCGACAGCGCCCCCGGCACGGAACACGATCCGCAACGGGACCGCACCACCCTGCCACTGATCCGCGCAGCCATCGCTGCCGGCGTTCCGGTGCTCGGCATCTGCCGCGGCTTCCAGGAAATGAACGTGGCGTTCGGTGGCAGCCTGCATCAGAAAGTCCATGAACTTCCCGGCTTCCTCGACCACCGCGAGGCCAACCACCCGGACCTGGCCGTGCAATACGCTCCCGCCCATGCGGTGAATGTGCAGCCCGGTGGTGTGTTCGAAGCGCTGGACCTGCCTGCGGTGTTCCAGGTCAATTCGATTCACAGCCAGGGCATCGACCGCCTCGCGCCCGACCTGCGTGCCGAAGCCGTCGCACCCGATGGCCTGATCGAGGCGATCTCGGTCGAGCACAGCCAGGCCTTCGCCCTCGGCGTGCAATGGCACCCGGAATGGCAGGTTCTGAACAACCCGCCTTACTTGAGTATTTTCCAGGCGTTCGGCGAAGCCTGCCGGCAACGGGCGGCGCTGCGTCACTCGCGCTGACGACCCGGCACCCAGGATCAACGATTAACTGCCCTCACGAGCGGGCAGGCGCTTTTGCGTGTCCCGTTCGTGACAACAACACACTGCAATAACAACAAGTACGACCAGGCAGCCAGGACGGCGGCGCCGAATAAACCCGAGCGGGATGGGTGATGCCAGCAAGGCAAATGCAATTCCCTGTGGGAGCTGGCTTGCCAGCGATGGCGGTTGGTCAGTCAACGATGATGTCGACTGTCAGGGCCTCATCGCTGGCAAGCCAGCTCCCACAGGGACCGCGCATGAATTGGCCGGCATCACCCGCCTCGGGTTTGCAATCCACTATTAAGCCGGGCCGTGTTGGCCGGGCGACTGAAACCTGTTGGGAGTTTCACATGGCAAACGCCTCCAGCATTTACAGGAAGGCTATTGAAGGTCACCAGGCACCGAAAAAGGTCCTGGTGAAAGTCGATCGCGTCACCAAGAAATTCGACGAAACCACCGCAGTGGACGATGTGTCCCTGGAAATCCACCAGGGTGAAATCTTCGCCCTGCTCGGCGGTTCCGGCTCCGGTAAATCGACCCTGCTGCGCATGCTCGCCGGTTTCGAGCGCCCGACCGAAGGCCGGATTCTGCTCGACGGTGTCGACATCACCGACATGCCGCCGTACGAACGACCGATCAACATGATGTTCCAGTCCTACGCGCTGTTCCCGCACATGACGGTGGCGCAGAACATCGCCTTCGGCCTCAAGCAGGACCGTTTGCCAGCGGCCGAGATCGAAGCCCGGGTGCAGGAAATGCTGCGCCTGGTGCACATGACCCAGTACGCCAAGCGCAAGCCGCACCAACTGTCCGGCGGCCAGCGTCAGCGCGTGGCCCTGGCCCGTTCCCTGGCCAAGCGTCCGAAGCTGCTGCTGCTCGACGAACCGATGGGCGCCCTGGATAAAAAGCTGCGCTCGCAAATGCAGCTGGAGCTGGTGGAAATCATCGAGCGCGTGGGCGTGACCTGCGTGATGGTGACCCACGACCAGGAAGAGGCCATGACCATGGCCCAGCGCATCGCGATCATGCACCTGGGCTGGATCGCCCAGATCGGCAGCCCGGTCGACATCTATGAAGCACCGGTCAGCCGCATGGTCTGCGAATTCATCGGCAACGTGAACGCCTTCGACGGCACCGTGGTGGAAGACCTGGAAGGTCACGCGATCATCCACAGCCCGGACCTGGAACAGAAGATCTACGTCGGTCACGGCGTCAGCACCTCGGTGCAGGACAAGTCGATCACCTACGCGATCCGCCCGGAAAAACTACTGGTCAGCACCGTCAAGCCGGACAACCGCTACAACTGGTCCAGCGGCAAGGTGCATGACATCGCCTACCTCGGCGGCCACTCGGTGTTCTATGTCGAGCTGCCTGGCGGCAAGATCGTCCAGTCGTTCATGGCCAACGCCGAACGCCGTGGTGCACGTCCGACCTGGGACGATCAGGTCTACGTGTGGTGGGAAGACGACAGCGGCGTGGTACTGCGCGCATGAAAACCTTCAATCAGCAATTTCTGAGACTGGTCCCCAGCGGGCGCAAGTTCGTCATCGGGATTCCGTTCATCTGGCTGTTCCTGTTCTTCATGCTGCCGTTCTTCCTGGTGATGAAGATCAGCTTCTCGGAAGCGGCCCTGGCCATTCCGCCCTACTCGGAGATCTACACCTACGCCGAACAGAAATTCCAGCTGTTGCTCAACATCGGCAACTACACCTTGCTGGGCCAGGACGAGCTGTACCTCTCGGCTTATCTCGGTTCGTTGAAGGTCGCGCTGTTCAGCACCCTGATGTGCCTGGTGATCGGTTTCCCGATGGCCTACGCCATCACCAAGGCCAGCAAGGAAGCGCAGAACGTGCTGATGCTGTTGATCATGATGCCGACCTGGACCGCGATCCTGATCCGCGTGTATGCGTGGATGGGCATCCTCAGCAACAACGGCCTGCTCAACGGGTTCCTGATGTGGACCGGGCTGACGTCGCAGCCGATCGAGATCCTCAACACCAACACGGCTGTTTACATCGGTGTGGTGTATGCGTACCTGCCGTTCATGGTGCTGCCGCTGTACGCCAACCTGGTCAAGCACGACCAGAGCCTGCTGGAAGCCGCGTCGGACCTGGGTTCGAGCACCTTCAACAGCTTCTGGAAAATCACCGTGCCGCTGGCCAAGAACGGCATCATCGCCGGCTGCATGCTGGTGTTCATTCCGGTGGTCGGTGAGTTCGTGATTCCGGAACTGCTCGGCGGTCCGGAAACCCTGATGATCGGCCGTGTGTTGTGGCAAGAGTTCTTCAACAACCGCGACTGGCCGGTGGCGTCTGCCCTGGCGGTGGTGATGCTGTTGATCCTGATTGTGCCGATTCTGCTGTTCAACCGCAGTCAGGCCAAAGAGATGGAGGCACGGGGATGAAACGCTTCGGATTTTCAAAGTTCATGCTGATTTTCGGCCTGTCGTTTATCTACCTGCCGATGCTGATCCTGGTGATCTACTCGTTCAACGCCTCGAAGCTGGTGACGGTGTGGGGCGGCTGGTCGTTCAAGTGGTACGCCGGTTTGCTCGACAACTCGCAACTGATGGGCTCGGTGGTGCGTTCGCTGGAGATTGCCTGCTACACCGCCATCGCGGCGGTGGCGCTGGGTACCCTGGCAGCGTTCGTGCTGACCCGCGTTACCCGCTTCAAGGGGCGCACCCTGTTCGGTGGCCTGGTCACCGCGCCGCTGGTGATGCCCGAGGTGATCACCGGTCTGTCGCTGTTGCTGCTGTTCGTGGCCATGGCGCAGTTGATCGGCTGGCCGCAGGAACGCGGCATCGTCACCATCTGGATCGCCCACACCACGTTTTGTGCCGCTTATGTGGCGGTGGTAGTCTCCGCCCGCCTTCGCGAGCTGGACCTGTCCATCGAGGAAGCGGCCATGGACCTGGGTGCGAAACCGTTCAAGGTGTTTTTCCTGATCACCATCCCGATGATCGCGCCCTCACTGGCGGCCGGCGGCATGATGTCGTTCGCCCTGTCGCTGGATGACCTGGTGCTGGCGAGCTTCGTCTCCGGCCCGGGTTCCACGACCCTGCCGATGGAAGTGTTCTCGGCGGTACGTCTGGGGGTCAAGCCCGAGATCAACGCCGTGGCCAGCCTGATCCTGTTGGCGGTGTCGATCGTGACCTTCATGGTCTGGTACTTCAGCCGCCGTGCCGAAGCCACCCGCAAACGCGCGATCCAGGAAGCCATGGACCAGACCGCCAGCGAATCCTGGCAACAACCGAAAAAGCAGCTGGCAGGAGCAACGGCTTAAGCCGCTGCTGAATTAACTGTGGCGAGGGGGCTTTTGTGGCGAGGGGGCTTGCCCCCGTTGGGTCGCGAAGCGGCCCCAAAACCGGAAACCGCGGTGTTTCAGTTTCACCGCACTCGCTGGTTTTACGACTGCTGCGCAGCCGAACGGGGGCAAGCCCCCTCGCCACAGAAGCGCCCTCGCCACAGGTTTTGTGTTCACTGTTTTGTGATCTTGAATAAAAAAGAAATGGAGTTGTACCGATGAAAATGTTTGGCAGGACTCTGCTGACACTGTCCTTATTGGGCGCGATCGCCACCGGCGCCCAGGCCAATGACAAGGTTCTGCGCGTCTACAACTGGTCGGATTACATTGGCCCGGACACCGTCAAGAAGTTCGAAGACGAGACCGGTATCCAGGTGACCTACGATGTGTTCGACAGCAACGAAACCCTCGAAGCTCGCCTGCTGGCGGGCAAATCCGGCTACGACATCGTCGTGCCGTCCAACAGTTTCCTGGCCAAGCAGATCAAGGCCGGCGTCTACCAGACGCTGGACAAGTCGAAGCTGGCGAACTGGAACAACCTCAATCCGGTGCTGCTGAAAAATGCCTCCGCGAGCGATCCCGACAACGCTCACGCCATCCCGTACATGTGGGGCTCGATCGGCATCGGTTTCAACCCGGCCAAGGTCAAGGAAGTGCTCGGCGCCAACGCCCCGACCAACTCCTGGGACCTGCTGTTCAAACCGGAAAACGCCGAGAAGCTCAAGGCCTGCGGCATCAGCTTCCTCGACTCGCCAACCGAAATGATCCCGACCGCCCTGCACTACCTGGGCTACCCGGTGAACGATCAGGACAAACAGCACATCGCCGAAGCCGAGGCGCTGTTCATGAAGATTCGCCCAAACGTGGCGTACTTCCATTCGTCGAAATACATCTCGGACCTGGCCAACGGCAACATCTGCGTGGCCGTCGGTTACTCCGGCGACGTGCTGCAGGCCAAGGCCCGCGCCCAGGAAGCCGGGGACAAGGTGAAGATCGACTACAGCATCCCGAAAGAAGGCGCCGCCAGTTTCTACGACATGCTCGCGATCCCGCGCGATGCCGCCAACGTCGAGAACGCGTACCTGTTCATGAACTTCCTGATGCGCCCCGACGTGATCGCCGACATCACCAACAACATCGGCTACAGCAACGCCAACGCGGCGGCCACGCCACTGGTCGATGAAGCGATCCGCAACGATCCGGGCTCCTACCCGTCGGAAGCGGTGATGGCCACGCTCTATGCCGTACCGGACCAGCCGATCGCCATCCAGCGGATCATGACCCGAGGCTGGACCAAGGTGAAACTCGGCCAGTAATTCACTCAATTGATCTGCTGAGCCTGACATAGCCATCGCGAGCAAGCTCGCTCCCACAGGGATAGCGCGAACTTCAAGGTACATGCCGTACCTGTGGGAGCGAGCTTGCTCGCGATGAGGCCAGAACATCCAGCACACATTTCAGCTCTACCAATTTCCGTTCACGCAGCGCCTTACCACCGCTGCCTCTCCTGCAAGTAGAACGGCCTCACCTGGCTCCCTCGGTTCAGGTGAATTTGGCGCCCTCGGGCGCCTTTTTTTATAGGGCCTTCACTGGTTTTTTTTCAGCATGGGCAAGGTCGCTTGTAGGAGCTGGCTTGCCAGCGATGGTCGTTAACGATAACGCGTGTGAACCGGACGGCGCACTGGAGTCCATCGCCGGCAAGCCGGCTCCTACAGTTTCCCCGTGTGGGCGCGGTCCTTTGTGGGAGCTGGCTTGCCAGCGATGGTCGTTAACGATAACGCGGGTGAACTGGATAAACGCGGCGAACTGGAGTCCATCGCCAGCAAGCCGGCTCCTACAGTTTCCCCGTGTGGGCGCGGTCCTTTGTAGGAGCTGGCTTGCCAGCGATGGTCGTTAACGATAACGCGTGTGAACCGGATGAACGCGGCGCACTGGAGTCCATCGCCGGCAAGCCGGCTCCTACAGTTTCCCCGTTTGGGCGCGGTCTTTTGTGGGAGCTGGCTTGCCAGCGATGGTCGTTAACGATTACGCGTGTGAACTGGATGAACGCGGCGCACTGGAGTCCATCGCCGGCAAGCCGGCTCCTACAGTTTCCCCGTTTGGGCGCGGTCTTTTGTGGGAGCTGGCTTGCCAGCGATGGTCGTTAACGATTACGCGTGTGAACTGGATGAACGCGGCGCATTTGAGTCCATCGCCAGCAGGCTGGCTCCTACAGTTTCCCAGTATGGGCGCGGTCCTTTGTAGGAGCTGGCTTGCCAGCGATGGTCGTTAACGATAACGCGTGTGAACCGGATGAACGCGGCGCACTGGAGTCCATCGCCGGCAAGCCGGCTCCTACAGTTTCCCCGTGTGGGCGCGGTCTTTTGTGGGAGCTGGCTTGCCAGCGATGGTCGTTAACGATAACGCGTGTGAACCGGATGAACGCGGCGCATTTGAGTCCATCACCAGCAGGCTGGCTCCTACAGTTTCCCAGTGTGGGCGCGGTCCTTTGTAGGAGCTGGCTTGCCAGCGATGGTCGTTAACGATAACGCGTGTGAACCGGATGAACGCGGCGCACTGGAGTCCATCGCCGGCAAGCCGGCTCCTACAGTTTCCCCGTGTGGGCGCGGTCTTTTGTGGGAGCTGGCTTGCCAGCGATGGTCGTTAACGATAACGCGGGTGAACTGGATAAACGCGGCGCATTTGAGTCCATCGCCAGCAGGCTGGCTCCTACAGTTTCCCAGTGTGGGCGCGGTCCTTTGTAGGAGCTGGCTTGCCAGCGATGGTCGTTAACGATAACGCGTGTGAACCGGATAAACGCGGCGCACTGGAGTCCATCGCCAGCAAGCTGGCTCCTACAGTTTCCCGGTCAGACGCACGTTTTTAAGGGATTGCGTGAAGAACCTTTTTTATGTGCGGTCAACATCAAGCAACGGCCATTCGGCCAGCGCCCGATAACGGCCCTTGTGGGATTCGAACAGGGTGAAGCGCTCGGCACGCAGGATGAACTCCGGCGCGGTCGGGGACTCCGGCACCGGCGCCCGATAGTCCCGCGCCAGGGTCAGGTGCGGGCGATACTCCCTTGGGGCCTCCTCCAGCCCGAACGGCAACATCGCCTGTTCCAGGGCATAGACCAGACGCAGCAATGCCGGGGGCGCCTGCTGCGGCGCGAGCACCAACGCCCCTGCCCTGCGCCATACGTCCAGCCGGTCAAGCACCACCGTCAAGCGCTCGTCCGGCGCGCGGATGGACGCCGCAGCGGTGCAGAGGTCGGCGATCTGCGCCACACCCACCGCGCCCAAAAACTTCAGCGTCAGGTGAAAGTTGTCCGCCGGCACCGGTCGACCATTGCGCAGCTGCAGCGCACTGCGCCACTGAGCGATCTCCCGGCGCTGGGCCGGGGCGCAGTCCAGCGCAAAGAACAGACGCTTGGTCGGCTCGCGGGTTTCGTCGTTCATGCCGCACTCCTTGTGGGAAGACTGTCTGAGTGTACTCAACACCCGCCTGCCGGCCAGCGGATTTCTGGCATCGTCCACAAGGCGCGTTATAGTTCTGACATCCCACAACCGGAGGGGGTGAGCATGCGACAGATCATCAGCAAAGAGCCATGGTGGGCCAGACCGCCCGCGCCAGGTCAGGATGAACGCCAGCTGGAATGGGGCTGGCTGGTGCATTACAGCGAAGGTGAGCCGCGCTTCGAGTTCATCCGCGAGCGGCCGACGGACGACGAGATCCGCCAGCGCAAGAGTTGCAGGATCACCCCGACGCCGGAGTGACCCCGCGTCCGGCATCAAGCCGTGAGAAGTACTTCAAACCCGCCGTACACCATGCGCTGGCCATCGAAGGGCATCGGATTGACGTCCGGCTTCATGCGCGGGTCCTGCATCATCTTGTCCATCCCGGCATTGCGGGTGGCCTTGTCCGGCCAGATGATCCAGCCAAAGGCAACGGTTTCGCCCTCCTTGAGTTTCACCGACATCGGGAACGAGGTGACCTTGCCCTCCGGCACGTCCTCGCCCCAGCATTCGACCACGCTCAAGGCACCGTTTTCCTTGAAGACCGAGGCGGCGATCTGGGCGTGCTTGAGGTATTGCCCACGGTTGGCGGTGGGTACGGCAGCGATAAAACCATCGACATAAGACATGAGTGTTTCTCCTTGGGTCATGGGGTGTTCTGCTGAGTAGTCGGTTGCGCCGGCGTCCAATCGACAGTGCCGGCACTCAAACCGACCGGCGGTTGTGCGCCGCCGCCCAGATTCCCTTCAATCTGCTTCGCCATGTAAAGCGTGCCGGCCATGACGCCGGTGGTCGGGTTCTGCACCAGCTTGATCCAGGCCTTGTCGAAGGTGTTGCCCAGACTGCTGCGGATCAGCGCCTCGCTGTCCGGCCTGTCATTGGCCTGAATGATTGCGCGAATGCCCGCCACTCCGACGGTGATCAATCCGCCGGCGAGTTTCCCGGCGGCGGCGGCCACGGCACTGGCGGCCCCGCGCGGGGCCATCTCGGCTTCCATGCGCTGACTGGCGCGCTTGGCCACCGGCGCCATCGCGGTGTCGGTCGAGCCCACCCCCTTGTCACCGCCGGCCTTGTGGATTTTGTCGAGCAACGCGGCGTAGGCCGGCAATGTGGTCAATGATTCGGTGTGCACGACCTGGTACAACGAGGCGTCCCGTGCCGGCGGTGGCCCGAGGGCAATGGCCGGGATTTTCTGGATGCGCCCGTTGAGCTGGGCCATCGGCACGCCGTGGCGGGTGGAGATTTTCTGCAGTTCTTCCTTGAGGATGTCGACGTAGAATGCCGCTGCCAGGCCAAGAATCGCGTCGGGATCGATTTCCGCCGCCACCGGGGCCAGGACCTTCTCCTGATAGGCCTCGAGCAGGTACGCCGCCAGGCGCTTGGCCGAGGCATCCTGCTCACCCTTGGCGCTGATGGTGTACCAGCTGACTTTCATCGACAGCCATTCCTGGGTCCAGTAGCTGCTGAACCACGGAATGAAATTCTCTTCGGTCAGTTCATAGACCCGTGTACGCCAGTATTCCATGGCGCCACGGGCGTAGATTCGGGTCTGCTCGGTGGCCGACTGGGACGCGGCGACGATCTCCCGGTCCACCTGCTGCCAGGTGCTGGCGGGAACGATGACCGGCGCCACTTCCACCGGCGCACGGGGCGGCGTGGCGCACCCTGCCAACACCACCAGCACGGCAATGATCAGCGAACGCAGGTTCAAGATGGCGGCTTCCTGAAGTGTGCACCGGGCGGGATGTCCAGCACTCGAAAACCATGATTCAAGTATAGGTCGCGACATGTGCATGGCCGACAACCTGCGGCATTTTTGAGGGCCTCTTCGCGGGCAAGCCCGCTCCCACAGGTTGCGTGTCGTGCCCGGATCATGTGGCAAGCACAAAACATTGTGGGAGCGGGCTTGCCCGCGAAGGGGCCAGAGCAGGCAGTGCAAATTGCACCATCACTGGCGTCGATATTCACCATCGCCGCGATTGCCTTCCGCTTGAACGCCGTCAGCGTAGGATCGATCCCAAGCCAACACGACATCCCGAATCGGAGGGAAACCTCATGCTGATCCATCTGCTGACCTGCCTGGCCCTGACGGCGTTCACATTGAGTGTGTTTGCCTGGTACGTCCTGAGCGAGGAGCAAACATCATGATGCACACCGTCTCCCTCGCCGTGCGTTTTCCGCTGTTCGGCAAGAATTTCTACGCGCAGAAATTCGAGTCACGTAAAGAGTTGACTCTGCTGTTCGACGAGAAGTTCGAAGCGTTGCTGATCCCCTCAGCCGATCATCACTTCAGCAATGAAGTGGTCGGGCTCAATGACCAGTTCCGCTTTTTGAATGACGTGTTGGCCGAGCATTTGCTGGATGTCGAGCTGGCAAAAGCCTCGGCCCGTTCGTTCGGGTTCTGACAGCGACCGTCGGTCACCCAGGCACGGACGGGGACCGCTCACAACGTTCGCTGGCTATTGCCAGTGCCCCTCGCAATATCGATTCCCCAATCCATGGCCGCCTCCATGTCCAGCATGTGCGGGCGTGGGTCGTGGTTTTCGTCGATGACCGTGCCGTCCGGCTTGTAGACACCGATAAACATGCCCAACGAACCGTCTTTCAATATCTCGGCGGTGACTTTGATTTTGCATCCGTTCGATAGCGTCTCCTTGTGTTCTATATGGCGCTCGGTCATGACTGCATTCCTCCCCTGACTGAATTCAAACCCTACTGGCCATGCTAGCTCAGGCCCCGGAACTGCGCCGCCCCGATGGACCGGAGGGCCTGGCCTGACAGCGGCGCAATGCCACCTATACTCAAGGCCACCTCCCCCCAGGGGATCTGCACGTCCAACAATAAAAAGCAGAGGTGGAACATGGTCTGGCAGCAAGTCTACGATCCGTTCGGTAACCCGGTGCTTTCAACGCTCATGGCGGCTGTGCCGGTGGTGGTGATGCTGGCGTCCCTCGCGTTTTTTCATGTCAAGGCGCACCTGGCGGCGTTGCTCGCCCTGGCCTCGGCCTTGCTGATCGCGATCTTCGCCTTCGGCATGCCAGCGAACATGGCCGGTTCCGCGGCGCTGTTCGGTGCAGCCAACGGTCTGCTGCCGATTGGCTGGATCGTGTTGAACATCATCTTCCTGCACCGCCTGACCACCGAAAACGGTTCGTTCAAGGTGCTGCAAGACTCCCTGGCGCGCATCACCGATGACCGGCGCCTGCAATTGCTCCTGATCGCCTTCTGCTTCGGTGCGTTTTTCGAAGGCGCGGCCGGTTTCGGTACGCCGGTGGCAGTGACCGGGGCGATTCTCATCGGGCTCGGCTTTTCGCCGCTTGCCGCCTCGGGGCTGGCGCTGATCGCCAACACCGCGCCGGTGGCATTCGGCGCCCTCGGCACGCCGATCATCACCCTGGCCAAGGTCACCGGGCTGGATGAGATGGAGCTGTCGATGATGGTCGGCCGGCAGTTGCCCTTCTTCTCGGTGCTGGTGCCTTTCTGGCTGATCTGGGCCTTCGCCGGCTGGCGCAAGATGCTGGAGATCTGGCCGGCGATCCTGGTGGCCGGGGTCAGTTTTGCCGTTCCGCAGTTCCTCGTGTCGAACTATCACGGGCCCATGCTGGTGGATGTGATCGCCGCGCTGATTTCCATGGCCTGCCTGACCGGCTTCCTCAGGGTCTGGAAACCGGCCACCGTGCACACCTCCGCCGCCCTGTCCGGCCGGGTTGACAACTCGAAGATCGACGCCGAGCACGACGAAAAGCCCGTACCGACCGCCACCTTCGCCAACGAGGCGAAACCGGCGGTGATGCGGGCGTGGATGCCGTGGATCATCCTGACGATCTTCGTGTTCATCTGGGGTACGCAAGGCTTCAAGAACACCTTCGACACCCGCCCGGCCATCGACCCGCAAACCAGTGCCGCCAAGCTCGATCCGCAGGGCAAGCCGATGCGCGAGGCGAACCCGGTGTTCGCGCCGGTCGTGACCTTCACCACCCTGCACCTGCAAGTCGAAAAAGTCCCGCCCGTGGTGCCGGCGCCGAAAACCGAAGAGGCGGTGTACAAGTTCACCTGGTTCACCGCCACCGGCAGCGGCATTCTGCTGGCGGCGATTGTCGGCGGTTTGCTGATGGGGTACTCGATCCCGCAATTGATTCGCCAGTACCTGCGCACCCTGTGGGTGGTGCGTTACTCGCTGATCACCATTGCCGCGATGCTCGCGCTGGGCTTCCTCACACGCTACTCCGGCCTGGATGCGACCATGGGCCTGGCCTTCGCCGCGACGGGCATTTTCTACCCGATGTTCGGCACCCTGCTGGGCTGGCTCGGCGTGGCGCTGACCGGCTCGGACACCGCATCCAACGTGCTGTTCGGCGGCCTGCAACGGGTGACATCCGAGCAACTGGGTATCAGCCCGGTGTTGATGGCCGCCGCCAACAGTTCCGGCGGGGTCATGGGCAAGATGGTCGACGCCCAGTCGATCGTGGTCGCCTCCACCGCCACCCGCTGGTACGGCCATGAAGGGGAAATCCTGCGCTACGTGTTCTTCCACTCGATTGTGCTGGCGATTCTGGTCGGCGGGCTGGTGACGTTGCAGGCCTACGTCGCGCCGTTCAGCCATATGGTGGTGGGCGGGCATTAAATCGAACTGTGGGAGCGGGCTTGCTCGCGAAGAGGGAGTGTCAGTCGAAGACATTACCGTCTGACACACTGCCTTCGCGAGCAAGCCCGCTCCCACATGGGCGAGTGGTTTTTATTGAATGAATGGTCCGTCGTGCGGACAAACATCCCATGGACAGCCGGCCGTATCAGGCCAATGATGAAGGTCGCAGGTCTCCAGCGAGAATCGTGATCCCATGAACATTCTCTACGATGAACGCGTTGACGGCGCCTTGCCCGACGTCGACAGACAGGCACTGTTGCAGGCCCTGCAGAGCCGCTTGCCGGGCCTGGAAATCCTGCATCAGCAAGAGGAACTCAAGCCCTACGAATGCGACGGACTGTCGGCCTATCGCACCACGCCGATGCTGGTGGTGCTGCCCCGGCACATCGATGAAGTGCAAGGGGTGCTGCGCGTCTGTCATGAGCTGCACGTCCCGGTCGTCGCCCGTGGCGCCGGCACCGGTTTGTCCGGCGGTGCGCTGCCCCTCGAGAAAGGCGTGCTGCTGGTGATGGCGCGCTTCAACAACATCCTGGGCATCGACCCCGCCGCCCGTACCGCGCAGGTTCAGCCGGGTGTGCGAAATCTGGCGATTTCCCAGGCGGCGGCACCGTTCGGCCTGTATTACGCGCCGGATCCATCCTCGCAAATTGCCTGCTCCATCGGCGGCAACGTCGCGGAAAATGCCGGTGGCGTGCACTGCCTGAAGTACGGCCTGACCGTGCACAACGTGCTCAAGGTCGACATCCTCACGGTCGACGGCGAGCATTTGAGCCTGGGCTCCAATGCCCTCGACGCCCCCGGTTTCGATCTGCTGGCACTGTTCACCGGCTCCGAAGGCCTGCTCGGGGTGATCACCGAGGTCACGGTCAAGCTGCTGCCCAAACCGCAGACCGCCAAGGTATTGCTGGCGGCGTTCGACTCCGTGGAAAAAGCCGGGCGCGCCGTCGGCGACATCATTGCCGCCGGCATCATCCCCGGTGGCCTGGAAATGATGGACAACCTGGCCATCCGCGCCGCCGAGGACTTCATCCACGCCGGTTATCCGGTGGAGGCCCAGGCCATTCTGCTGTGCGAGCTCGATGGTGTTGAAGCCGATGTCTCGGATGACTGCGACCGGGTGCGCCAGGTCCTGCAACAGGCCGGTGCGACCGAGGTGCGCCAGGCGAAGGACGAAGCCGAGCGCGTACGTTTCTGGGCCGGGCGCAAGAACGCCTTCCCGGCGGTGGGCCGCCTCTCGCCGGATTACTACTGCATGGACGGGACCATCCCCCGTCGCGAACTGCCCGGCGTGCTGCACGCCATCGCCGAACTCTCGAACGAATACGGCCTGCGGGTGGCCAACGTATTCCACGCCGGCGACGGCAACATGCATCCGTTGATTCTGTTCGACGCCAATCAACCCGGTGAACTGGAGCGCGCGGAAAACCTGGGCGGCAAGATTCTGGAGCTGTGCGTGAAGGTCGGCGGCAGCATCACCGGTGAGCACGGCGTGGGTCGCGAGAAGATCAACCAGATGTGCGCGCAATTCAACAACGATGAGCTGACCCTGTTCCATGCCATCAAAGCCGCTTTCGACCCGAGCGGCCTGCTCAACCCCGGCAAGAACATTCCGACCCTGCACCGCTGCGCCGAATTCGGCGCCATGCATATACATGGCGGTCAATTGCCCTTCCCCGAGCTGGAGCGTTTCTGATGCACGGCCCTGCAGATTTCGATGACAGCCAAATGCTCCTGGAACAGGTCAATCAGGCGCTGGAAAACGCTACGCCGTTGCGCATCCAGGGTTCCAACAGCAAAGGTTTTCTTGGCCGCACCACGGCCGGGGAAATTCTCGATACCCGCGCGCACCGGGGCATCGTCAGTTACGACCCGACCGAACTGGTGGTCACCGCCCGTTGCGGCACGCCGCTGTCGGAACTGGCGCAGGCGCTGGATGCCGCACAACAGATGCTGCCCTGCGAGCCGCCGTCCTTTGGCGACGGCGCCACGGTCGGCGGCATGATCGCCTGCGGACTGTCCGGCCCACGGCGCCCTTGGTCCGGTTCGGTGCGCGATTTCGTCCTCGGCACGCGGGTCATCACCGGTCAAGGCAAACTGTTGCGCTTCGGTGGCGAGGTGATGAAAAACGTCGCCGGCTACGACCTGTCACGCCTGATGACCGGCAGTTACGGCTGCCTCGGGCTGATCACCGAAGTCTCGCTCAAAGTGCTGCCAAAACCCCGGAAAGTCCTGAGTATCAGCCTGGAAATGGACCCTGAACGCGCCTTGCTGCGCCTGGCGCAATGGGGCCAGCAACCGTTGCCGATCAGCGCGGCCTGTCACGACGGTACACGCCTGCACCTGCGGCTCGAGGGCGGTGAAGGTTCGGTGGCGGCGGCCCACGAGCGCCTCGGTGGCGAACGGCTGGACGCTTCCTGGTGGGAAGATCTCAACGAACAGCGCTTGAGTTTCTTCGATGAAGACCAGCCGCTTTGGCGCCTGTCACTGCCGCACAACACACCGCGCCTGTCGCTGCCGGGGCGCCAGTTGATCGACTGGGGCGGCGCCCAGCGCTGGTTGAAATCCGATGCCGAAGCGGCGTTCATCCGCCAGGTCGTCGACGAAGTCGGCGGCCATGTCACCTGCTTCAGCCACGGCCTCACCGACACCCCGTTCCAGCCGCTGCCCCAGGCCCTGATGCGCTATCACCGCAACCTCAAACAACAACTCGATCCACGGGGCATCTTCAACCCCGGACGCCTGTACGCGGAGCTTTGAACCATGCAGACGACCCTGAGTGAAAGCGCCCGCCATCTGCCCCGCGCCGCAGAAGCCGAAAGCATCCTGCGCACCTGCGTGCACTGTGGCTTCTGCAATGCCACCTGCCCGACCTATCAATTGCTCGGCGATGAACTGGACGGACCGCGGGGCCGCATCTACCTGATCAAGCAGGTGCTGGAAGGCAACGACGTCACGCAAAAGACCCAGCAACACCTGGATCGCTGCCTGTCGTGCCGCAACTGCGAAACCACCTGCCCATCGGGCGTCGATTACCACAACCTGCTGGACATCGGTCGCGCGGTGGTCGATGCGGCGGTGCCGCGTCCGCTCGGGCAGCGCCTGTTGCGCGAGGGGTTGCGCCATACCGTGCCGCATCCGGACCTGTTCAAGAGCCTGGTCAATGGCGGCCAGATGTTCCGTGCGCTGCTGCCCGGCACCCTGCAAAGCAAGTTACCGCGCCGTGTCTACCCGGCCAAGCCACGGCCCATGACCCTGCGCGAGCGTCAGGTGCTGATGCTCGAAGGCTGCGTGCAGCCCGGCCTGTCGCCCAACACCAATGCCGCGGCGGCGCGGGTGCTGGACCGGTTGGGGATCAGCGTCATCGCGACCCGCGAAGCCGGTTGCTGCGGCGCCGTGGACTACCACCTGGACGCCCAGGCCGCCGGCCTCGATCGCGCCCGGCGCAACATCGACGCGTGGTGGCCGGGCATCGAAAAAGGCGCCGAGGCGATTGTGCAGACCGCCAGCGGTTGCGGCGCCTTCATCAAGGACTACGGCCATCTGCTCGCCAGCGACCCGGCCTATGCCGAAAAAGCGAAAAAGGTCAGCGAACTGGCCCGGGACCTGGTGGAGGTGTTGCGCGACGAGCCGCTGGAAAAACTCGGGATCCACGCCTCGCAGCGCCTGGCCTTCCATTGTCCTTGCACCTTGCAGCACGGGCAGAAACTCGGTGGCGCCGTGGAAGCGCTGCTGACCGGACTCGGTTTCAACCTGACGTCCGTGCCCGACGGGCACCTGTGCTGCGGCTCGGCGGGCACCTATTCGCTGACCCAGCCCGAGCTGTCGCGACAACTGCGCGACAACAAGCTCAATGCCCTGGAAAGCGGCCATCCCGAGGTCATCGTCACGGCCAACATCGGCTGCCAGTCGCACCTCGACGGCGCGGGCCGGACCCCGGTGCGGCACTGGATCGAACTGGTCGAAGCCGCCCTGCCTTAACCGAATCCCGGAGATGCCCATGAACCGCAAAGCCGTGCTGAGCCAGACCGAAGTCCAGCAGATCATCAAAGCCGCCCGTGCCGAGGCACAGGCCAATCAATGGGCCGTGACCATAGTGGTGGTCGATGACGGCGGCCACCCGCTGGCCCTCGAACGCCTCGACGGTTGCGCACCGAGCAGTGCGTACATCGCCACCGAAAAGGCCCGCACCTCGGCCCTGGGACGGCGCGAATCGAAAAGCTATGAGGACATGGTCAACGCCGGGCGCTACGCTTTTCTGTCAGCACCGCTGCTGACTTCGCTTGAGGGTGGCGTGCCGATTGTTTTCGAGGGCCAGGTGATTGGGGCTGTCGGGGTGTCAGGCGTCAAGCCCGAGCAGGATGCGCAGGTGGCGAAGGCCGGGGCGCAGTGCGTGAAATGAGGTTTTGGCATCACCCTGGATCCCTGTGGGAGCGGGCTTGCTCGCGAATGCGGTGGCACATCCAACATCCATGTATCTGACACACCGCTTTCGCGAGCAAGCCCGCTCCCACAGGGTCCGCGTTCAACCAGCCGAGAGGAGTTGCACCGATGACCCGCCTGACAGCCAAAGACTTCGCCCCGGAACTGCTGGAACTCTACGACTACTACGCCCACGGCAAGATCAATCGCCGGGAGTTTCTCGACCGCGCAGCGTTGTTCACCTTTGGCGGTTTGACCGCCGGTGCCCTGCTCGCGGCGCTAAGCCCCAACTACGCGCTGGCCGAGCAAGTCGAGTTCACCGACCCGGACATCATGGCCGAGTACGTCACCTACCCTTCGCCCAAGGGCCATGGCCAGGTACGGGCTTATCTGGTGCGCCCGGCCAAGGCCACCGGCAAGGTGCCGGCGGTGGTGGTCGTGCATGAAAACCGCGGGCTCAACCCGTACATCGAAGACGTGGCCCGGCGTGTCGCCAAGGCCGGCTTCATCGCCCTGGCCCCGGACGGCCTGACCTCAGTCGGCGGTTATCCCGGCAATGACGACAAGGGCCGCGAACTTCAGGCCACGGTCGACCCGGAAAAGCTGATGAACGACTTTTTCGCCGCCGTCGAGTGGATGATGAAACACCCTGCCGCCACCGGAAAAGTCGGCATCACCGGGTTCTGCTACGGCGGTGGCGTGACCAACGCCGCCGCCGTGGCCTATCCGGAACTGGGCGCCGCCGTGTCGTTTTATGGCCGTCAGCCAACGGCCGAGGAAGTGCCCCGGATCAAGGCACCGGTGATGCTGCACTACGGCGAACTGGATACGCGGATCAACGAGGGCTGGCCGGCCTACGAGAAAGCGTTGAAGGCCGGGGGCAAGACCTATGAGGCCTACATTTATCCGGGCTGCAATCATGGTTTCCACAACGACTCGACGCCGCGTTATGACGAGGCGGCGGCGAAGCTGGCGTGGGAGCGGACGTTGGGGTGGTTTCGCAAGTATCTGGTTTGAAGTCCTGGGCCAGCAGGGCCGGCCCCTTCGCGGGCAAGCCCGCTCCCACAGGGGATCTCGTGTTCACCGGAGATCCCTGTGGGAGCGGGCTTGCTCGCGAAGGCGGTTTCAGGGCTGCCGAGGTTACTTCGGCTGAGCCACCGTCCGCAGATACGGCTTCAGTGTCGTGAAGCCATCCGGGTATTTCTTCTTCGCGTCTTCGTCAGACACCGAAGTCGGGATGATCACATCCTCACCCGGCCGCCAGTTCACCGGCGTGGCAACGGTATGCTTGGCATTCAGTTGCAGAGAGTCGAGCAAGCGCAGCACTTCATCGAAATTGCGCCCGGCGCTCATCGGGTAGATCAGCATGGCCTTGACCTTTTTGTCCGGGCCGACGATGAACACCGAGCGCACCGTGGCGTTGTCCACCGCCGTGCGCGCGCCGCCGCTGGCATTGGGGTGGATCATGTCGTAAAGCTTGGCCACCACCAGGTTTTCATCGCCGATCAGCGGATAGTTGACCGCGCAGCCCTGAGTCTCGGCGATGTCGCCGACCCAACGGTTGTGGTCACTGACCGGGTCGACGCTGAGGCCGATGACCTTGGTGTTGCGCTTGTCGAATTCGGGCTTGAGTTTGGCCAGGTAGCCCAGTTCAGTGGTGCACACCGGGGTGAAATCCTTGGGGTGGGAAAACAGGATGGCCCACCCGTCGCCGATCCATTGGTGAAAATTGAGCGTGCCTTCGGTGGTTTCGGCGGTGAAATCCGGTGCTTCGTCGCCAATGCGGATAGCCATGTTCGATCTCCTTGCAGTGATGGACAGGGACGCCGTCAGGGCAACGAATGCGCTTTCAACGGCATGGACGCGGACAGTATAGGAGAGGTTGCGGGACTCGCCGGGCTGCGCTAGTCCACCAGCGCAATCAGCTGCTGACGCTGGGCATCGGTCAGCGTCGGGCCGAAACCGGCCCAGGCATTCTGCGCCATGTAGCGCGGGTTGCCGGTGCCCGGAATCACGCAGGTCACCGCCGAATGCGACAACAGGAACTTCAGTGCCAGTTGCGCCCAGCTCTTGACCCCGACTTGTGCCGCCCAGCCTGGCAGCGGTTTGTCTTTCAGTCTGGCCAGCAGGCTACCACCGCCGAACGGCCGATTGCAGATCACCGCCACGCCCCGTTCGCGGCACAACGGCAGCAAGCGTTTCTCGGCACCGCGATCATCCAGGGCGTAGTTGATCTGCAGGAAATCCAGCGGCTCGGCCTTGAGTACCGCTTCCACTTCGTCGTAGGCCGACGCCGTGTAATGGGTGATGCCGATGTAGCGGATGCGCCCTTGTTCTTTCCAGTGGTGCAGGGTCGGCAAGTGCGTCTGCCAGTCCAGCAGGTTGTGGATCTGCATCAGGTCGATCCGGTCGGTCTGCAACAGGGCGAAGGATTGTTCCATCTGCGCGATGCCTTCCTCGCGCCCGCGGGTCCACACCTTGGTGGCCAGGAACGCCGGCGAGCGCGGTTCATGGATCGACAGCAGTTCGCCGGTGGTCTGTTCGGCGCGACCG
This sequence comes from Pseudomonas sp. AP3_22 TE3818, assembly GCF_053628995.1. Classification (NCBI taxonomy): domain Bacteria; kingdom Pseudomonadati; phylum Pseudomonadota; class Gammaproteobacteria; order Pseudomonadales; family Pseudomonadaceae; genus Pseudomonas; species Pseudomonas sp. AP3_22 TE3818. The sequence continues at coordinate 4,081,103 of NZ_JBRJHL010000001.1, forward strand.
TACATCGGCGAGCTGTCGATTAGCTTGCCACCCTTGTCGAACAACGCATCCAGTACCGCGGGCAAGTCCTTGTAGGCCGGTTGCGAAGGCTCGACGTCGAATCCGCGGTAAGTGCCCAAGCCTACGATCGGCAAGGACTCGTTGCTGGAAGGAATGGCGCGAGTCTGCATGGTCTTGCCTCCTGTTCCCGTCGACGGCGCGGGTTGCGCACCCGCCGGACCGAACGTGAAGACCGCCGAAGCACCGGCAGCCAGCGTGAGTATTTCTCTACGGGTGTAACCCTCAGGATGGCTCATAAAACGCTTCTCACCAGTCGTTCGGGTTCGGCCTGTGACACCGACACGGCGGAAAACCCGCGCCAAGGGTCGATTGACTACACTCACAAGGCCCTGCGGCGCCTGCCACTTTCAAACCCCGAGCCGTCAATGCCGCCCACTAACGTTAGTCGAATGTCGCGCACCCTGGTGTTACTCGTCGTCATCGTCGCTGCGTTGTACCTGGCGCTGTGCGTGGCGCTGTTCGTGTTTCAGCGGGCGCTGATCTATTACCCGCAACCGCGCGCCGTCGGGGCAGCCGGGACGCTGCTCACCCTGCCCGTCGCCGACGCACGGGTGCTGGTGTCCATCCGGCCTCACGAAGGCCCGAATGCGCTGATCTACTTTGGCGGCAATGCCGAAGATGTCTCGCGCAACTTGCCCGGGTTCACCCAGGCGTTCCCTGATTACGCGCTGTATCTGCTGCATTACCGTGGCTTTGGCGGCAGCTCCGGCTCGCCTTCCGAAGAGGCCATTGCCCGCGACGCCTTGACCTTGTTCGACCGGGTGTATGCCAGCCATCCGCACGTGGCGGTGGTCGGACGCAGCCTGGGGTCGGGTGTCGCCGTGCGCCTTGCCAGCCAGCGCCCGGCCGCGCGCCTGGTATTGATCACGCCCTACAACAGCCTCGAAGGGCTGGCCGTCCGTCAGTTTCGCTGGTTTCCGGTGCGCTGGTTGCTGAAGGACAAATACCCGTCCTGGCAGTTCGCCGCCCGCATCACCGTACCGACGGTCTTGATAGCGGCCGAGCATGACGAAGTGATTCCGCGTTCGAGCACCGAGCGTTTGTTGAGTCATTTCACCAAAGGCGTGGCGTCATTGCAGGTGATACCGGGGACGGGGCATAACTCGATCAGCGAAAGCCCTGAGTACTTGAAGGCGCTGGGGGATGGGCTGTAACGGCAACACCGGTCCTTGTGGCGAGGGGGCTTGCCCCCGTTGGACTACGAAGTAGTCCCGAATCCAGACGATGCGTATTCAGGTTAACCGCATGTAGCTGTTTTACGACTGCTGCGCAGCCGAACGGGGGCAAGCCCCCTCGCCACAAAAAGCCTCCCTATGCCCCCAGTCGCTTCCGGCAACAGGCTATGGCCATTCATCTGAGAGTTCGCTTCCAGCCAATAAAAACATATTTATATGCCTATATTGATATTGTCGAACGTTCCCACTCTCAGAGGGTGCCGTCATGAATATCAAAACCCTGGCTTTGCTCCTGCTGGCTTTCTGTGCGCAACCGGTCTGGAGCCAGACGCCTGCCGCTTCACCCGCCGTTGCCGACAGCCCCGCGCTGACCACGCGCCTGGCCCTGCGTGACCTTTGGGTCGAGCACATTTTCTGGATCAGAAACTACGCATTGGCCAATCAATCCGCCGACCAGAAACAAGCCAAGGTCGCGGCCGATCAGGTGGTCGACAACGCTACCAAGATCGCCAACAGCATCGCCCCGCTCTACGGCCAACCGGCGGCGGATCAATTGCTCAAGCTGCTTGCCGGCCATTGGGGCGCGGTGAAACACTACAGCGACGCCACCGTGGCCAAGGACGCCAAGGGCAAGCAGGCCGCCGTCACCGAGTTGACCAGCAATGCCAAGGCGATTGCGGCGTTCCTGGCCGGCGCCAACCCCAATCTGCCTGAAGCCACACTGGTCAACATGCTGTCGGCCCATGGCGGTCACCACATTGCCCAGATCGATGAGTTTGCCGCGCACGATTACGCCGGTGAAGCCCGTACCTGGGCGATGATGCGCACGCACATCCTGGCCCTGGCCGATGCGTTGACCGGCGCGTTGGTCAAGCAATTCCCGGACAAGTTCTGATTTCGCGCGAGGGCACCCCATGCTGGAAGGACTGGGTCGAACACAGCAAGACCTGCTCAATGCGCTGCTGCACCATGCCGGCGGCATGAGCATTGACGAGTTGGCTGAACATCTGGCCGTCACGCGCACGGCGATCCGCCAACACCTGGCGGCGCTGGAGCGTGACGGCCTGGTGTTGCGCGGCGACACCCGCCCGACGGGGCGTCGCCCGGAGCAGCTGTATCGGCTCACCGACCACGCACGGGAGCAGTTCCCTCGCCACTATCAGCTACTGGCCAGCGTCCTGATCGATGAAGTCGCCGCCATCATCGGCCCCCAAGCCCTGGCCTCGCTGATGCGCAGCATGGGCCGCAAACTGGCGCTGGACCGTGAACAACAGGTCGTGGACGAAGCCAGGATCGTCCAGCACATGAACCAGGCCGGCTATGAAGCGGAGGTGTTTTTTCGCTCAGGCAACACGCCGGAAATCGTCGCGCATAACTGCGTGTTCCATCGCCTGGCCGCCGAGCATCCGGTGGTCTGCGAACTGGACCTGGCCTTGATCGGCGCGCTGGGCGGTGGTGAAGTCGAGCACAGCGAGTGCATGGTGCGTGGCGGGCATGTCTGTCGCTTCAGGCTGCGACCGACAGAAAGCCCGGAACCGCCACTCGAAGACTGACCTTACAGATCGACCATCTGCATGTTCGCTTTGAGAAACCCCATCAACTCGGCTGCCGCCGGCGACAGGCTGTGCCCCTTGCGGCACAGGATGCCGATCTGGCGCTCCACCCGTGGTTCGGAAAGTGGCAGGAACACCAGTTTTTCGTTGCCCTGCGGGAACGCCAGGGACGGCAGCGTCGTGATGCCGATGCCCTCTTCCAGCATCGCGATCAGCGAAATCATGTTGGAGACGAACAGCAGACTGCTGTCCAGCAACCCCGCCGCGTCCGTGCCTGCAAGCAAGCGCGAGGTGCCATTGCGTACCAGGGGATAGGCCTGCAGGCTCGACCAATGCAAGGCCTCGCCTTGCGCCACCAACGGATGATCGTGGCGGCAGACCACCCCCACCCGATCACTCAGGATCGGCACGAACTCAATGTTTTCGTCCGCCGTCCACACGCTGCTGATCGCAAAATCCACCTGCCCCTGGACCAACAACTGCTGCACGCTGTCGGCATTGCCATCCTGCATGCTGATCTGCATTTTCGGGTGATCGCTGACAAACCGTGCGAGCAGATGCGGCAACAACCGACTGGCCACCGACGGCACCGTCGCGATGCTCACCTGACCGATTTCATGCCGTGCCAGCAAGCTGACTTCACGGGCGATGCGGTCGTGATGCGCCAGCAAATCCTGGAACAGCGGCAAACAGTGCTCGCCGAATGGCGTCAGTTCGGTTTTACCGCCCTTTTCGAATAATGGCTGGCCGAGCTTCTGCTCCAGTTCACGTACGGCCAGGGACAACGCCGGTTGCGTGCGATAGGCCTGCTTCGCCGCGCCGTGAAAGCTTTTCAGCCGGGCAACCAGGACGAAATAGCGCAGTTGGGTAATCTTCAGTTCGGGCAACACGGTTAGTTTTCCTTATCATTTCATATTTATTATTAATTTTTATTTGCAGAGTAATACTCTCAAGATGGGGCCAACGCAATCGGAGGTTCCCATGGCACTGCAACCCTGCAAAAACTACATCGGCGGTAACTGGTGCGAAGGCCAGGGCGTCATCGCCAACCACAGCCCTTCGGATGTTCAAGACCTCATTGGCCATTACCATCAGGCCAGCGCCGAACAGACGCTGGATGCCATCGCCGCCGCGCGCGACGCCCAGCCGCAATGGGCCGTCAGCGGCCTGGAACAGCGCCAGCAGGTGTTGATGGCCATCGGCAACGAGTTGATGGCACGCAAGGAAGAACTCGGCGAACTGCTCTCCCGGGAAGAAGGCAAGCCGCTGGCCGAGGGCATCGGCGAGGTCAATCGCTCCGCGCAGTTCTTTCATTACTACGCTGCTGAAGTGCTGCGCCAGATGGGCGAGACGGCCGCTTCGGTACGCCCCGGCATCGAGATCGAAGTCCAGCGTGAACCGGTGGGCGTGGTCGGCATCATCACGCCATGGAATTTCCCCATGGCCACCGCCGCGTGGAAGATTGCCCCGGCCCTGGCCTTCGGCAACGCCGTCGTGTTCAAACCGGCCAACCTGGTGCCGGCCAGCGCCTGGGCCCTGACTGAAATCATCAGCCGCCAGGCCTTGCCCGCCGGCACCTTCAACCTGGTCATGGGCAGCGGCGCCGTGGTCGGCGAAAGCCTGATCCAGTCCGCCGACATCGACGCATTGACCTTCACCGGTTCCCTGCAAACCGGTCGCCGCGTCGCGGTCGCCACCGCCAGCAATCTGGTGCGTTGCCAACTGGAAATGGGCAGCAAGAACGCCTTGGTGGTGCTCGATGACGCCGACCTCGACATCGCGGTGGAATGCGCGTTGAACGGCGCCTTCTTCGGCACCGGGCAAAAGTGCACGGCCTCTTCGCGATTGATCGTCTGCGACGGCATCCATGACCGTTTCGTCGAAGCGCTGGTGGCGCGCATGCGTCAACTGAAGGTCGGTCATGCCCTGCAACAAGGCACGCAGATCGGCCCGGTGGCTGAAGCCCGACAACTGGAACAGAACCTCCATTACCTGCAACTGGCCGAAGACGAAGGCGCGACCCTGGTCGAGGGCGGCCAATTGCTGAACCTGCAACCGGCCGGGCACTACATGCGCCCCGCCCTGTTCACCAACAGTCACAACAACATGCGCATCAACCGCGAGGAAGTCTTCGGGCCGATTGCCTGTGTGATCCGGGTCAGCGATTACGAAGAAGCCCTCGCCGTGTTGAACGACACCGAATACGGCCTCACCGCCGGGATCATCACCCAGTCACTGCGTTATGCCAGCGACTTCAAGCGCCGGGCCCGCACCGGTTGCGTCATGGTCAACCTGCCCACCGCCGGCACCGACTACCACGTGCCGTTCGGCGGCCGCAAAGCCTCCAGCTTCGGGCCACGCGAGCAAGGGCAATACGCCCGCGAGTTCTACACCGTGGTCAAGACCACCTACGTGCGACCTTGAACAGGAGATCAGCATGCACGACTTATTGATGATCGACGGCCTGCAATATTCCCACTGGAACGAAGCGATCTTTCGCCAGATGCAGGAAGGTGGCCTGAGCGCGGTGCACGCCACCATCGCCTACCACGAGAACGCCCGGGAAACCCTGTCGCGAATCGGCGAGTGGAACCGCCGCTTCGAAACCTGGCCCGAGCTGATTCGTCCGGTACGCGAGGCTTCGGACATTCGCCTGGCGCATCAGGAAGGCCGCGTCGGGATTTTCTTCGGTTTCCAGAACTGCTCGCCGATTGAAGACGACATCAGCCTGGTGGAGGTTTTCCGCCAGCTCGGCGTGCTGATCATGCAGCTCACCTACAACAACCAGAGCCTGCTGGCCAGCGGTTGCTACGAGACCGAAGACAATGGCATCAGCCGTTTCGGCCGCCAGGTGATCCGCGAGATGAACCGCGTTGGCATGCTGATCGACATGTCCCACAGCGCCGAGCGCAGCACCCTGGAAGCCATCGAGCTGTCGAGTCGGCCGGTGATCGTCTCCCACGCCAACCCGTCGAGTTTCCACGCGGCCAAACGCAACAAGTCCAACGCGGTATTGCGCGGTATCGCCGAGTCCGGCGGCCTGCTGGGTTTCAGCACGTACCCCTTCCACCTCAAGGGAGCGTCGGGCTGCACCCTGGAATCGTTCTGCGACATGGTCGCCAGCACCGCGGAATTGATGGGCGTCGAACACATCGGCATCGGCACCGACCTGTGCCAGCAACAACCCCTGCAAGTGCTCGAATGGATGCGCAACGGGCGCTGGAGCAAAGACAAGGATTATGGCGAAGGATCAAAGGACAACGCCAACTGGCCGGCACCGTTGCAATGGTTCCGCGACAGCCGGGATTTCCCGGTCATCGCTCAGGGCCTGCGCGACCGGGGATTCGCCGAGGACGAGGTACGCAACATCATGGGACTCAACTGGTTGCGCCTGCTGGAAAACGCTACGACGGCGCAAAACTGACTCTTGATCGACACCGTGAGGACAGCATGAAAAATAACAACAATAGCCTCCCGTTCATCTCCCCGACCGGCGATGCACAGCCCCAGGCGCGTATTTTGGAGGCATCATGAAAATATCCGATTCCCTGCAAGCCGACGTCCAGCCACTGGACCTTGCACCGCCGAAAAAAGACATCGACTGGCCGCTGTTCTTGATCAGCGGCGGGTTCCTCGGCGCCTTCCTGATCGCGGCGCTGATCGACATCGATGGTGTCTCGCTACTGGTGAACACGCTCTTTGCCTGGTCGACGAAGTTCTTCGGTTTGTACTGGCAGATCCTGATGCTGGCAACCTTCGCCATGAGCCTGTTCATCTGCTTCAGCAAATGCGGGCGGGTACGCCTGGGCGGCGTCGACCAGCGCCCCGATACCAGCACCTTCAACTGGATCGCCGTGATCATGTGCGCCCTGCTCGCCGGGGGCGGTGCCTTCTGGGCGGCAGCGGAACCGATGATGCATTTCGCCAGTCCGCCACCGCTGTTCGCCGGGGTGCAACCGCACACCGAAGCCGCCGCACACGCTGCGCTCGCGCAATCGTTCGTGCACTGGGGCTTTCTCGCCTGGGCGGTGCTGGGCAGCCTGCTGGCCATCGTGCTGATGCATTTGCATTATGACAAAGGCCTGCCGCTGGCGCCGCGTACCCTGCTCTATCCGTTGTTCGGTGAACGCGCGCTCAAGGGTCCGATCGGCACCCTGGCGGACGCCACCTCGATCATCGCCGTCGTCGCCGGCACCATCGGCCCGATCGGTTTCCTCGGCCTGCAAATCAGCAGTGCGTTGCACTCGGTCTGGGGCATTCCCAATGATCTGGTGGTGCAGTCCATCACCATCGTGCTGGTCACCGTGATGTACACCATCTCCTGCCTGGTCGGGCTGGAGGGGATCCGGTTCGTCAGCGGGATCAACGTCTGGCTGATGATCGGCCTGGCGGTATTCATGGTACTGCTCGGGCCCACCGCTTTCATTCTCGGCGGTTTTCCCACGGCGTTCGCCTTGCACCTGGAGCAGTTCATTCCGATGACCCTGTTCCGCGCCGACCCGAAATGGCTCGACTGGTGGACGGTGTTCTACTGGGGCTGGTTCATTGGCTACGCGCCGATGGTCGCCCTGTATGTGGCGAAGATTTCCCGTGGCCGGACCATCCGCGAAGTGATCATGACCCTGTCGATCATCGCCCCGCTGGTAACCATGTTCTGGTTCACCATCGTCGGTGGCGCCGGCATCGGCATGGAATTGCAGACGCCAGGCATCGTCACGGCCCACGGCGCGCAGCCCGAGGACCTGCTGCTGGGCGTGACCCAAAACCTGCCCCTGGGTGGACTGATCTCGGCGCTGTTCCTGTTCCTGAGCTTCATTTCCGTGGCCACCAACGGCGATGCGATGGCGTTCACCGTGGCAATGGCGATGTCCAGTAATGACAAGCCGAAACCATGGCTGAGGGCCTTCTGGGCCATCGGCATGGGCCTGGCCGCGGTGGTGTTGATCACCATCGGTTCGGGCGGGGTCACGGCGCTGCAATCCTTTATCGTAATTACTGCCGTACCGGTTTCGCTGCTGATCCTGCCGTCGCTCTGGGATGCACTGCGCATCGCCCGGCAGATGGCTCGCGAACAGGCGGTCTGATGATGAACAGTTCAGGAATCGCAATGATGTCGCACACCGACACAGACACCGCTTCGGCCTTGCGGCCCGCCGCCCGGGTCATGGACCTGGAGCGGCTGGGCAGCCACTTTCAAAGCCGCTTGAGTTTCGTGCGCAGCAGCATGCGGCGGATGATGAACGAGCAGTGGCGCATCCAGCGCACCTGCTTCGACCTGGATGCCGAGGGCTTCGGTACGGCGATCTACCGCATCGACACCGCCAGTGCCCACTATCACTGCGTGATTTTCTCGATGTACCTGCCGCCGGAAAAGCGCAGTGACCGGGTCATCGCCGATCAGTGGGATGTCAGTTTTGTCCTGCTTGCCGGTGATGTCGACGAACAGCAATTGACTGACCTGCGACGCAATGTGCCGTTGCAGGAAGCCGGGCGTTTTGATTCGCGAGTGCTGGTGCTGTCGCGGGCCAACCGTAGCCTGCGCAACTTCGAGCGTTTTCTCGAGGCGCTGGCCGAAGGCTGTCAGCCAGACCCACGGCAACTGGCCGAGGTCGGCTACCTGTATCGCACCACCGCGGTGTACGGCAACGGCAAGTTCGGCATCGCCGACTTGAGTTGCCTGCAAGGCACTGCGGACTTCACGCAACCCTTCAGCGCCCAGATGTTTACCGTGTACCTGTTGCGGCATTTCAGCATCGAGCAGATCGAACACATGGCCCGGGCGCGCAACCCGCAGCGGGCGGTGGGTCTGGACCCTGCCCTGCAGCGTTACCTTGGGGTCGGCAATTCCACGGGGTTGGGCATGGCGCCGTTCCTGATCAATCACCCGCAACTGGTCAACCAATGGGTGTGGTCCAGGGAAACCGCACTGGCAAAGGTGGTGGCACAAGCGGCTGACCTGCCTCATGCCCAGCGCTTCCAGGCGTTGCTGCTACGGGCCCGTCAGCACTTGCAGCAGACCAGCACCGAGGACCAACGGCAAAGCACCATCGACCAGCAGACGCTGGCCGATCTCGAACAACTGGCCGAGTGGTTCGCAGAGCAGTCGGTCAACGCGGGTTTGTGGTCGCGCCTGCAGGCCTGGGCCGAAGTGAGCGTCGGCGCCGGTTGCCAGGAACTGCTGGTCAGCCTGCTGCTGGAGTTGTACCCCGAACAGGTCGATCCGCTGGCCGAGCAGATGTCGGTCAACGAGGGGTTTCGCCTGAACGCCGAGATGCCCTTGGATGAGCTGTGCGATCTCATCGAGACCCAGTACCGCTGGGCGCTCGATTACAACTTGAGCGGCGCCGAGGCCAACCACTTTTTCTGGTATCGCTCGGCGGAAAAGGAAGAACCACGCCTGGGTGAACGGGCCATGGAGCCAGGCGCCGAGAAAGAAATGCAGTTGGGGATCGCGCACAACATTCAACGTTGTCATCGGGCCCTGCTTGCCTACCGCGAGCAACACCCACGGCAATTGACCGCGCACTTTCTGCTGGCGCTGCCGCAGTTCAAAGGCACCGTCTGCCGCCTGCAGGGCATGGCCCGCTGCGCCTTCGGGGAGATCCGCGCCAACCTGATGGACCGCAGCATGCTGCCAATCCACTTGCTGCGCTGCAAGCTGGCGCTCTTCGGCGCCGGCAAGTTCGACCCCAAGTCCAGCCGCTGGGTGCGCATCACCTTGTTTCAGGGAGCACCGCTGGTCAGCGAGATTGGCCAGCCGTTCGCCGACGACTGGAATTTTGCCGTCATGCCTGAACTGGCCAACGCTGCCGGAGCACTCTGAAATGCGTGTATCGCTCAATGAAATCCAGGTGATCTGCCGCAAGGCCTTCGAAGGCATCGGTTTTGCACCCGGTGATTGCGACGACGCCGCCGAGATGATTGCCAGGCTGCAACAGCAAGGCCTCGACGGTGTCGGTGCGCTGAAAAAGGCGTTGGACTTTCTTCACGATGAAGTCGATCGCCCCATCGAAACCTGCTACGAAGACGCCACGCAGCTGATCCTCGATGCCCATGGCCAGAGCGTATTGCGCTGCGCCGCCCAGGCCATCGAACTGGGGGTGGCCAAGGCCTTGCGCGGCGGCAGTGCGCTGATCCGCGTCCGCCATTGCCACAACCGCGTTCTGCTGCTGGGCTACCTGGCGCGCTGTGCCGGAGAAGGCCTGAATTTTTGTGTGTACTGGCGCGATGCCCGGCAGGAACTGGTGGCCACCTTCAGCGCCGGCCACCCCAGCCCGGCCTTGCGCGTGTATGACCTGCCGCAACCGGCGCAGGGCGACGAGCAAAGCATCAACGTGCTGATGTCCCGCAACTTCGCGCTCCTGCCACGCCTGAGTGCCGAAGACGCGGCCCCGACGTTTGAACACAGTCAGCCAACACCCGCGGGCGGGCTGCAGGTCGATGATGAAGTCTGGGCCCAGTTGAAGAAACTGGGTGAGCGGGTGCTGGTGGAAAGCACCGAAGAATCCCGTCGCCGTGGAGCCGGCGAAGGCAGCGACGCCCGGTAAACCCCTCAAACCCGCATCAGGAAGCATCAATGAAACAGGCGATCAAGACCGACCTCTTTGCCTCGCGCGCACCACTGGAGTGGGCAGTTGTCGGCAACGGCACGCTGTACACCGCGCAAATCCCCATCGACCGCCAGGGCCAGGTGGTGAGCGGCGGCATCGAAGCGCAGACCCGGCAGACCCTGGACAATCTGCACCACACCCTGCGAGCCGCCGGCAGCTCGCTGGACGCGGTCACCCAGGTACTGATCTACGTGACCGACCGCAGCTACCTGGCAACCGTGAATGCGGTCTACGCCGAGTACTTCCAGGCGCCCTACCCAAACCGCGCCGCCATGGTCGTGGCGGGCCTGGCCCGGGAAGAAATGCTGGTGGAGCTGGTGGTGTACGCCTGCGTGGATTGATCCGGCCCGATCTTCTGTAGGAGCGAGCTTGCTCGCGATGGACGCTAACGATAACGCGAGCTTCCTGATTCAACGCGTTGCGTTTGAGTCCATCACGAGCTAGCTCGCTCCTACAGAGGTCGGCGTTACCGGCCGGTTTTCAATACCCTTCGTCGGACATTGGGTTCCGACAATAAACAGGTTCACGTCCGCCGTGAACCTTGTCCCAAGACGCCAGTCATACCCGAGCATTTTTCCTCTCCTATCGTCGTCATCTCATCCGAGTTGTCCGTTCATGCGCCAAACCGTCGTTGCCTTGCGCTTTTCTTCGCTGTGCCTGTTTTCCCTGCTCCCCGTTTTTGCCAGCCCCGCCCACGCCGATGGGCAACGGCAACTGGTCGACGCCATCAACGACTACCGCGCCCATCCGCAACGCTGCGACCGTCGCCCCGCGCAACGCTTGGCCCCCCTGACGCTCAAATCGAACCTGGCCCTGCCCGTTGGCTATGGCGGTGGGTTGCGGGACCGGTTAAAGGCTTCCGGCTATCAGGCAACCATGGTGCGCTCTATCCGCGTGGTGGGTGCTCGGGATGCCGAAGAAGCCTTCGATATGTTCCAGGACGAGCACTGCGCTGCACTGCTCGACAACCAATACGCCGATATCGGCGTCAGCCGCGCCGGGAGCGAGTGGCAAGTGGTGCTGGCGCGGCCGGTGCTCGACGGGAAAACCAGTGATCCGCGCAGCGCCGCCCAGGCGTTGCTGGCACAGGTCAACGCTGCCCGGGCCAGGCCGCGCCTGTGCGGTCGCCAACGTTTCGCCGCCGCGCGGCCGCTGTCCTGGAGCGCGGCCTTGGGTTCCGCAGCACAAAATCACAGCAAGGACATGGCCTACGGCAACTATTTCGCCCACCAGGACCCCGACGGTGACATGCCCACCGACCGCGCCAGGGCTGCCGGCTACCGTGGCCGCCAGATCGGTGAAAACATCGCCGCCGGGCAAGGTTCGCCGAGCAAGGCCATGGCCGGTTGGCTCGCCAGTCCCGGGCACTGCGCCAACCTGATGAACCCGATGTTCACCCAGGTCGGTGCCGCGTACGCCGCCAACGCCCGCAGCGACAACGGTGTTTACTGGACGATGCTGTTCGGCGCGCCTTGAGCGGCTGACCAGAGCCATCGTGCGGCATGAAAAACATTCTCCACGGGAACCTGTAGGAGCCAGCTTGCTGGCGATGGACTCAAGCGCACCGCGTTTATCCAGATCACACGCGTTATCGTTAACGACCATCGCTGGCAAGCCAGCTCCCACAAAGGACCGCATCCACGTCGTTTTTCACGCAATACCTGTAGAAGCCCAGCTCCCACAAAGGATCGCGTCCACGTCGTTTTTCACGCAATACCTGTAGGAGCCAGCTTGCTGGCGATGGACTCAAGCGCACCGCGTTTATCCAGATCACACGCGTTATCGTTAATGACCATCGCTGGCAAGCCAGCTCCCACAAAGGACCGCGTCCACGTCGTTTTTCACGCAATACCTGTAGGAGCCAGCTTGCTGGCGATGGACTCACGTGCACCGCGTTTATCCAGATCACACGCGTTATCGTTAACGACCATCGCCAGCAAGCTGGCTCCTACAAAGACGTCGTCTGAATCGTGAAAAAACCAAGGCATTAAAAAGCCCGCACTGGGCGGGCTTCGTGGGTGAGTACAAGTAGGTGGCCGGTGCTGGTCTCCGGCTTACAAGGTTTATCAGGCCTCCCACAAAAGAGTCGTGAAACCGTAATGGAACTCTTCTGCTTCACACGGCATAAGGGCTGGATCCCAGCGCGGGGATCTTTCTAACCGTGTACCCTTCGGAACGCGCCCCACGTCTCCTTGCTATCCTTTTGCGCATCAGTCTGCGTCTTCACCTACAAGGTTGAGGATAGCAAAACAGGGACGATTGCCAACCGGGCTTTTAGACCGATTTCGACCAGCAGAAAACATGGCAGGACGGAAAAATACTATCGATCCAGGGATGACTTTACATGGATGAGTTTCACCAGGGCAGCTGCCTCTGCGGCGCCATCAAATATCACGTGTCGACCGAGCTGAAAGCCGTCACCCATTGCCATTGCAGCCAATGCCGAAAGAGCCACGGGGCAGCGTTTGCGACCTACGCGAGCGCGCCCGCCTCGGCGCTGTCGATCATGACCGGCACTGACTCGCTGATGGCGTATCAATCGTCCAAAGGTGTCACGCGACAGTTCTGTTCCCGCTGCGGATCTTCGCTGTTCTGGACTGACTCGACAGGCGCGTTTTCCGAGTGGGTTTCGATTGCCCTCGGCTCGCTGGATACGCCGCTACGGACACGCAAGCAAAAACATGTTTGCGTCGGCTCGAAAGCGGATTGGTACGATATCAGCGATCAGCATCCACAAGCGGACTGAGTGGCTGGAGTGAGCTTGCTCCCACTGTGATTTCCACTGACTCTGTGGGAGCGGGCTTGCTCGCGAAAGCGGTGTATCAGGTAGCATCAATGTCGTCTGACACGCCGCCTTCGCGAGCAAGCCCGCTCCCACAGGATAAGTGGGTGTACACAGATCCGTGCCTCACGAAGGCCGACGCACCACCCTCACCTTGCCGCTATCGCCGCCACCGCAGAACAATCGCTCGCCGCCATCGGACTCAAGTCCCGACACGCCGACGCCTTCCGGCAGCCTGAGGCTCTCGAGTACTTCACCGGTTTGCGAGTCGATGCGTCGCAACTCACTCTCGTCGCCCTCCCAGGTGCCATGCCACAGCGAACCTTGCACCCAGGTCACGCCGGTGACAAAACGGTTGGATTCGAGGGTGCGCAGGATCTTGCCAGTCTCGGGGTCGATCTGGTGGATCTTGCGTTCGCGGTACTGGCCCACCCACAACGTCCCTTCGGCCCAGGTCAGCCCCGAATCGGTGCCGGCGCCGGGGGCCGGAATCGTCGACAGGATGCGGCCGGTGCGGGGGTCGATCTTGTGGATGCGGTCGTCGGCGATCTGGAACAGATGCTCGCCATCGAACGCGGTGCCAGCATGGGCAGCGACATCGATCGAGTTCAGCAGCTTGCCGCTTTCCGGGTCCAGGGCATTGATTTTACTGTTGCTGGCGAACCAGACCTTTTCGCCGTCCCAGGTGACGCCGCACACATGATCGACCTCGGCAAACGGGCCATATTCACGAATGACTTCAGCAGTTGCGTGTTTCATCTGGCATTCCTCAATGGGGGGGTGGTGGCGTTCATCCTAGCCACCGGGCAGCGGCGCCGGGAGTAACAAGGTCGTCGCGAATCCCGGCACGGGCGGCGTCATCCAGCGCCGCGCGCGGCCTCGGCCAAACCACTGCACCTTGCCCTGCTCCGCCAGCGTATCGAGCGCACGCTGCACCGTGCGCTGGCTGGCACCCAGCGCCAGGGCCAGGGCGGAACTCGACCACGACTGGCCATCGGCGAGGCAGGCAAATACTGCGGCAAATTTTTCCTCGACCGGTTGCGCCAGTGTCACCACCTCCGTGCACACGGACGTTTGCAGGGCAAAACCACGGGGCGTCGCGATGACGCCGGCCAACGGTTTGAGCGCTTTACGCAGGCGGCCGATTTCCACGCGCAGCCGGGCACGATGGGACTCATCCGAGAGCTTCAGACGGAACGCCCGGGCGATCAGCGTTTCCCGCGCAACGTCGGCGGGCCAGGCTTCGGCCAATGCGCGGGCGAGCACGAACAGGATCGGCCGCGTCGCCAGCGACACCGACATGCCGCAGCCCCGCACAACGTACCGGCAGGCGTCCACCACCAGCGCCGTTGAACCGAGCAAGGCTTCGACTTCATCGAGCAGCAGCGCACGTTCCTCACCCCGGGCAATCAGGCGTGCCGCGGGTGCGTCGAGCAGGCGCGCCACCTGTTCGACTTCAGCGATCAGCGCGGCAATCCCCGTCTGACCGGCAGCCTGCCCGGCTCGCGTCAACGCCTCCCGCGCCGCGTTCGATTGCAGGCGGCGAATGGCGATCCCCGCCAGCACCAGTTCATGGGTAGCGCGCAAGGCCGGCGGCAAGGGGCCGGGGTCGAGACTGGCCAGCAACTGCTGCGCCTCATCGAGCTGGCCGATCAGCAGCAGACGGCGGATTTGCAGATACCGCGCGTGAGCGGCATTGACCCGGTCACCGTGCTGTTCAAGGGTGACCCGTGCCGTTTCGAGCGCCTTGACCGGCCAGCCGAGTTCCCGCGAAGCCAGGGCGATTTCGGCCTCGGCCACCACGCATCGGGCACGGGCCAGCACCTCCCTGGGCGAAAAGGCCCGTTGCGCGCGCTTGACCAGCGCCCGGGCGCGCACCAGATCGCCCAGTTGCGCCATGGCGATGCCGCGCAGGGCGAGCGCCGGCGCATCGTCGCGCAAGGCCACGCGGTCCAGAGCGCCCAGTGGATTGCCCGCTGCCAGCGCCTGGGCGGCGGCCGTGATCATCGAGTCCATCGAAATCCCGCCACGCTTGTCACTCCCATCATTCGATACCCGGGTTTAGTCTAATTCACGACCTTTCTCCAGGAGCGTACAGCGATGAACACGCACACAACCGCGACAACCAGATAAGCCAGGCGCAGCCCTGGAAACAGCACCTTGCTGAAGGTACCACCGGTGTAGAGCACGCGGCGTTGGCAGTCACAGTTCCAGTCCCATGTATTGCTGTTTGATCAGAATCAGTGCCAGGTAGATCTGTAAACGGAGGACCGTTGCGCGGAGCACGCATATGGCACAATGTTTTCTTCCTGACTCAATCGTTGAGGCCTCATGATCCGCGACTTTCGAAACGTTGACCGGGAGCCCGTATTGGACATTTGGCTACGAGCGTCAATCCAGGCGCATCACTTCATAGTCCCCGAATTCTGGCATAGCCAGCTTGATGCCATGCGTGAGGTCTACCTGCCCGGCGCCATGTCCCGAGTGTTTGAGGCAGACGGGACGGTAGCAGGGTTCTGCTCTGTATATGGAGACACACTTGCGGCGCTATTCGTATCGCCTGAACGTCAGAGGGACGGTATAGGTACGCAGCTTCTCGCGGACGCCATGGCATCCAAGTCAACTCTACAGCTGACTGTGTATTCGGCGAATGCGCCTGCTATCCATTTTTATGAGAGGCAGGGCTTTATAGTTCTCAATGAACAACTGGACGCGCACACTGGCCACCTTGAGAAGGTGATGCGCTGGGTCGCCTGATCTGACTCATGTAGCGACAGGCGAAAGGAAAACCACAGGTCGCGCTCGCTTCAGCCCAAGCGTCTGCCCAACTGAACTTGTATCGTTAAGAGGGCGACGCGATCCCCGACTTGCACCTTGCAGACACCGGCACCCACAACGGCCGCGAACATATTCCTTACATGTTTTTACATCTTCGAACGCGGCGTACAACGGCAACTTACATCGCCTTCCAATAATCGGCATCGGAATAATAAAAAGACCGATTACATGGAGAGTTTCAAATGCCCTTTACTCGTACTGTTCTAGCGTTGTCCCTCGGCCTGTTTTTTTTGCAGAGCCAGGCCCAGGCGGCGCCGCCGCTGTCGCTCACTAATGGCAACTCCGAGCTGACTGCGCAAATCAGTAATGCCTGGATTGAAATCAACAAGACCGCGTTAGAGCACAATATCCGTACCCTGCAAGCGGAGCTGGCCGGCAAGTCGAAACTCTGTGCGGTACTGAAAGCCGACGCTTATGGTCATGGTATCGGGTTGGTGATGCCTTCGGTGATCGCGCTCGGTGTACCCTGTGTGGCGGTCGCCAGTAACGAAGAGGCGCGAGTGGTTCGCGAAAGCGGCTTTAAAGGCCAGTTGATCCGTGTTCGCACCGCTTCCCTGGGGGAGCTGGAAAATGCTTTGCAGTACAACATCGAGGAACTGGTGGGCAACCTCGATTTCGCCCGCCAGGCGGCCGATCTTGCACATAAGCACGGTCGAAAACTGCAGGTGCACATCGGCCTCAACTCAAGCGGCATGAGCCGTAACGGCATGGAAATGGCCACCGAACAGGGCAAGAAAGACGCCGTGGCAATCACAAAGGTACCGAATCTGGAAGTGGTCGCAATCATGACCCACTTCGCGGTGGAGGATAAGGACGACGTACGCAAGGGCCTGGCAACCTTCAACGAACAAGCGGCCTGGCTGATGGACGTGGCCCAGCTCGATCGCAAGAAAATCACCCTGCACGCGGCCAACTCCTTCGCCACCCTGGAAGTACCCGAGTCGCGCCTGGACATGGTGCGCACGGGCGGCGCGTTGTTTGGCGATACCGTCATTTCGCGCACTGAATATCGGCGCGTGATGCAATTCAAGTCGCATGTGGCCTCGGTCAATGACTATCCCGCTGGAAACACAGTGGGTTACGACCGCACCTTCACCCTGGCACGTGATTCGAAACTCGCCAACATCACGGTCGGTTACTCCGATGGGTATCGCCGCGTGTTCACCAATAAAGGCGTGGTATTGATCAATGGTCATCGCGTGCCGGTGGTGGGCAAGGTTTCGATGAACACCGTGATGGTCGATGTCTCGGATGCACCCGACGTCAAGGCAGGTGATGAAGTAGTGCTGTTTGGCAAGCAAGGCGCAAACGAAGTCAGCCAGGCGGAAGTCGAAGAGATCAACGGCGCGCTTCTGGCCGACCTCTACACCGTCTGGGGCAGTGCCAACCCGAAAATACTGGTCGAGAAGTAATCCCGCCACCATCGTAAATTACCGGGCACGCTCATTCGTGCACAGTTTTGCCAAGCGCGGAAAAGCTCAAATGTACGGCAGGGAGCGACAGGAGAGAGGTCGCATTCTCTTGTCGGAAGGTGACCATTATTTTTTCCGCGCTGACTCAACGTATCGCCGGTGACGATTACAGTCGCCGGAGATATTCACGACTGCGCCATGGCGTTTGATCTCGCCTGCCCTCGGCGTTCAGAAGCGAAAGCGCACCTTATCTATCGTGCAAATGCTTTTTCAAGAATGACCGGGTTCGTTCATGGACAGGGTTTTGCAAGATCTCTTGCGGCGCCCCTTCCTCGACTACAACCCCGCCGTCCATAAAGACAATCCGGTCTGCAACTTCGCCGGCAAAGCGCATTTCATGAGTGACGATCAACATGGTCATGTGCTCCGCGGCGAGTTGCTTCATGACCAGGTTGACCTCTTCGACAAGTTCAGGGTCCAGCGCTGATGTGGCCTCATCGAACAGCATGACTTTTGGCTGCATGGCCAATGCCCTTGCTATGGCAACGCGCTGCTTCTGGCCCCCCGACAGGCGAGAAGGATACTCATCGACTTTGTTGGCCAATCCAACTTTTGACAAATATTCCATTGCCAACTCACGAGATGCCTTCTTCGTAACCCCCTTGAGTTTTATCGGGCCAAGCGCAATGTTTTCACACACGGTCAAGTGCGGAAACAGATTGAAGTGTTGGAACACCATGCCCATCTGCTGACGCACAGCGTTTATATGTTGTTCAAACGCACGACCTTTCAATGGCCGATTGACTTGCTCACCCTCTAACCAGATCTCGCCATCGTCAAGCACTTCCAGGTGGTTGATTGACCGCAGAAGCGTGCTTTTGCCAGACCCACTTGGGCCGATGATGGCGACGATCTGTCCGCGAGATACGGAAAGATCGATTCCCTTGAGTACTTCAAGTGCTCCGTAAGCCTTGCGAGCGCCCTTCACCTCAACCATGAATTCTTTTCTGGTCATCGTGACATCTCTACCTTGTTTTCCAGAAGATGCAGGCCGGCTTCGAGAACAAGATTGGCTGCATAATAAATAACCGCAACAGTCAGATAAAATTCAAACGGGCTATAGGTCTCGCTTACGGCAAGCTGCGCGCTGTACACCAACTCCGCAATACCGATGATGGAAACCAGAGAAGTATCTTTTAAAAGAACAATCAGGTTGTTTCCCAGCGGCGCAATGGTCCTGCGAAGTGCCTGCGGTACAATGATGTAACGCTGAGTCTGTCCACGGCTGAGACCAATGGAGCGGGCACCTTCAATCTGGCCCGGGTCGACTGAGACCAACCCGGCACGAATGACGTCGGCATTGTAGACGGCAAAGTGCAAACTGAGGCCGATGATGCCCGCCACCAGCGCCGGAATATCGATTCCCACTTGCACAAGACCATAATAAATCAAGTACAACTGAAGAAGCAGTGGCGTCCCCATGAGTAACCACGTCATAAAACGCACGGGCAGCGCCAAAATCCTGGGCGCATAAAGAACGATGAGTGCAAAGGCTACCCCTGCCATCAAACTCAATAAGCTGGAACTTACAAACATCACGACCGTCCACCAAAGACCCGTCGCCAGTAGCTCGGAATAAGGTGTAACTATACTAAGATCCAGGCTTTGCATCTGAATGCTCTCACCTTGCCGCGAAGCGATTATCGAGATAGTCAACAACAAATCTGACCGAGTAGACCATCACGATGTAAAGCAGCGCAGACACCATGAAAATCTCAAAAGGTTTATACGTTGAACTGATAAAGCGTTGCGCTGTATATGAAAGTTCAACGACAGAGATCGTCGACACCAGTGCAGAACCTTTGATAAGGGCAACAGCGTTCACGCCCAGCGGTCTTATCATCAACTTTGCAGCTTGTGGCAGCGTGATAAACCATAAGGTCTGGCCGCGCCCAAAACCAATTGAACGTGCCGCTTCCTCCTGGCCAGGGTCAACGTTGGTGATAGCGCCACGAATGGATTCCGCCATGTAGGCAGCGATGTTCAGACCCAAGCCGATTACCCCTGCCGCAAACGGCTCCAGTTCAAGTCCGATCTGCGGCCCGCCAAAGTAGATGATGAACAGTTGAACCAGGCAGGGAGTGCCGCGAAAAACGCTGATGTAGAGCCTTGCAAGGCATCGAAAGGCGAGAACAGTGGACAATCGGCCAGCCACGAGCACGATTGCAACCAGAAACCCAAGCACCAGAGCAAGTACAGAGATCTGCACCGTAATCCAGGCCGCCTCCAGGAAAAACGGGAATGTGCGTTGTATGAGAGTCAGATCCATGAGCACGCTCGGAAAAGTCGGATTGACTGGCCCGACGACAAGTCGAGCCCTGCTGAACACGAATCAGCGGATATCGTTGCCAATCCACTTCATCGAGATCTTTTCGTAGGTGCCGTCAGCGAGCATGTCTTCAAGCGCCTTCTGCAGGGTCGCCTTGAGTTCGGGGTTGTTCTTGCGCAGGGCAATGCCCATGCCTTCGATGCCGCCATCGCTATCCGGTGGAGTAATGATGCGCACTTTCTGCCCGGTCTCCTTGACGGCGACCAGCACCGGAACACTGTCCATCACTATCGCGTCAATACGCCCGGCCTCCAGATCGACCAGCATTTCCGGAAGACCCTTGTACGTTCTGACCTTCAGGTTGCCGCGGGCCCTGGCCCATTTATCGTGAGCGTCGCCGAGGGTCACGCCGACAGACACATTCTTGAGATCATCGAGGCTTTTGATCGAAGAATCTTCCTTCACTACGATCGTTCGGCCGGCATGGTAATAGGGCCCGACGAAATCCACGGCCTTCTGGCGCTCCGGGGTAATGGTCATGGAAGCGATAATGGCGTCATATTTTTTCGCCAGAAGACCGGCAATGATCCCATCGAACGGCGTGGTGATGATCTTCACTTTTACCCCCATCCTCTCAGCCAGTGCCTCGCTGATGGAGGCGTCGAATCCGACAATCTGGTTCTGCTCGTTGGCAAAGCTGAAGGGAGAGTATTGACCGCTCATTGCGATACGGATTTCCTTGGAATCCTGGATCGACTTCAAATCATCAGCATGAACAACTGAAGTGGAAAGTAGCGCCGCAGCCGCCACGGTAGAAGCGACAATCAAACCCTTGAGCTTTTTGGATAGCATTGGATGGCACCTTGGAAGAATTGTTTATTATTTTCTTGGGGTTATTCACCCGGCCTTCATGAAAAGTCTTGCATAGGCACTTCTGGAAAGCACCCGGCAAGGTGTCAGCCTGCCTGACACATTGCCGGAGTTGGCCGACACTATGTCGGGCCAGCCGGGTCAGCGGAGTGCGGCCTTGAAACTTTCGTCCAGGACCTCAAGCAGAAAGTCAGCATTTGCCTGACTGAAAATCATCGATGGGCGCATCTTCAGGACATTGTCATGGGGGCCTTCAGTACCGATCAAAATGCCGCGCTCCCTGGCACCATCGGCTACTTGTTTGGCCAACTGCGTGGCCGGCACTTTGGTCTTGCGATCCGTGACAAGTTCTATCCCAAGAAAAAGACCCTGCCCGCGCACATCGCCTATTGCATCGTAGCGCTGCTGCAATTTACGGAAGCCGTCGAGCAGATAGTTGCCAATGGTCAGTGCATTGAGTTTCAGGTTATCGCGCTCAATCACATCGAGCACCGAGAGGCCTACAGCACATGAAACCGGACTACCGGCAAAGGTATTGAAGTACTCCATGCCGTTGTTGAAGCTGTCGGCAATTTCCCGCGTGGTCACCACCGCCGACATGGGATGGCCGTTGCCAATGGGTTTTCCCATGGACACTGCATCGGGAACCACACCCTGGGTTTCAAAAGCCCACCAGTGGCTGCCTACACGACCAAAGCCGACCTGGACTTCGTCAGCCAGGCAAAGACCACCCTCCGCACGCACCATTGCATAGACTTCTTTCAAGTAGTTTTCCGGGAAGAACAGTTGCCCGGCGACACTTGGAATGGACTCCGCCAAGAAGAACGCCGGCGCTCTGCCCTGCTTGCGCATGAGCTCGATCTGATCCGCCACGCTCTCGGCGTAACGCTTGCCAAGTTCCTCGAACGCCCAGTGATCCATGCCACGGTAGGCATCCGGGACGGCTGCTTCAAACACATGGTCTGCACGCCCTTTACCGGCTCTGCGCTTGTACTTGTAGGGGCTCAGGTCGATCAGTTCCTGTGTCGTGCCGTGGTAAGCCCAATCCAGCACGATCGCATCGTTACGCCCGGTGTGATTGCGCGCCATACGCAGCATGAGGCTGTTTGCTTCACTTCCTGAACAACCGAAGGAAGCCACCGTCAGACCTTCAGGCAAAGTGGCGGTGAGCCGCTCTGCATACTCGACGATATTGTCGTGCAGGTAGCGCGTGTTGGTGTTCAGGCGTGAGGCCTGGCGGGAAAGCGCCTGCACCACGTCCGGATGAGAGTGGCCGAGATGGCAGACGTTATTGAAGCAGTCCAGATACGCCCTGCCAAAGTTATCGATCAACCAGACCCCGTCACCGCGAACGAACTTGATCGGGTCCGAATAGGAGATCGACAGGTTTGGCAGCAACAGCTCCTTGCGCCTGGCCACAAGCTCTGCCTTGGTGCGTCCGTCCTGGCTGTAGGTTTCCGCAGGAATCCCCGCGAGAATCGATGCATCGGGGAACAGGTCCGCCCAGACCTCAAGATAGGCCCGCTCACCCACGCCGATGAACTCGCCCGCTTTCAACCCGGTGTCAGTGGACATCTGAAAATGCACATGGGGAATCCACCCGCCATTTTCCGTATCCGCCCCCATGTACCCCACCAGCGCGCCAGCCTCCAGGCGGTCACCGGGCTTGAGCCGCGCCAGGGCTTCATGAGCCATGTGCCCCCACAGCGTCAGGAATGGCGGGCAACCTTCAGGCGAGTGCTTGAGCATGATCAAGCCGCCATAACCCAACGGCTCATGCTCGACCTCGACGCTCTGCACCACACCGGCAACAGGCGTATAGAGAGGCGTTCCAGCGGGCATGATCAAGTCGACACCGACGTGAATGATCCGACGCTGCCCTTCAATGAATCGCGACTCAAACGCCGTGTCGGTGTAGATGGTTCTTTCCTCACCCCATGGCCCGATGCCGAGCGGCACCTTGTGCTCGGCAGAGAAATCATTCCACCACTTCGTTGCCTGCGCTGGGCGCTGCTCGGCCGAAGCGATGGTCATCACATGCGAAGCATCTCCGAACGGGGCAATCACCTTGTTCATGGTTGCCGCCGATGGACGCACGATATCGGCGAAGGACTTGCTGTTTTCGGCCACCCAGCGGCGAACCGCACCCGCGCCTTCGACCGCGTCAAAACCACAGGCTTTGCGCAGGATCGCCGTCGCCAGTCTCGGGTTCATGCGATCCATCCGCTCCAGAAGGCGCCAGGCCGGCGCTTCGCTGATGCCAAGGTAGGGATTGTCTTGGGTCTGGTCGCATCGCGATGCCGACAGGGTGACGCTGGTGACCAGGCGCATCGCAATGAGATTGAAGAGGACGTCAATCTCCTCCGGCTGCAGAGGGTACTTCTCGTGGAAACCGGCAGTGAGGGCGGCAGCCGCGCCGATCGGGTCTTCCATGTCGAGAATGGAATAGGCGCAGGTAATGGCGACTTCGGCAATCAGGATCGTATGGACCGCATCGCCAAAATCGATGACGCCCGAGACGTTCTGATGGTTGTGCGAGTCGACGAGGATGTTCCAGTCATTGCCGTCATTGTGAATGACTTGAGCACGCAGGCGCGAAAGCTTCGGTTGGACGTTTTGTTCGAAGCTTTCAATGAAGCGTTCCAGAATGGCCCTTCTGCCAGGATCCTTGACGAAGTGCAGGCGCGATCGCGAACGTGCGGCGTGACGCAAATCCCAGTCGATATCACGTACCGCGCCCGGATGGATGAAGCCCTGAAGTGCACGGTCGATCTCACCGAACGACTGGCCTAGGCTGCGCATCAATTCGAAGGTACGCTTGACCTCGGCCAGCGGCGTTCCGTGCAACCAGCTCACCAGGCGCACCGCATGGGTTTCGCCCGAGAGCGCTACCGCAGTGGCGAGGTATTCACCGGCAAGGCTTTTCTTCAGAAAAGGCACGGTAAGCTCGGGATTGTGAGTGGCGAGATGGCTGAGAATGGCCGTCTGAAACTCGCTTTCAACGCGCGGTTCAGTCGAATTGACGACTTTCAGAATCCATCCTGCATCGGTTCCTGTATTCAACCGGTAGTTACGATCGCGCTCGCCATCCAGAGGCGTGGCCGTGCCAATTACATTGAAAAGCTGCTCACTCAGTTTTTCGGCATCCCCGGTCGAGAACTGGGGGGCAGGATGGGAAAGATTTGTCATGGTAATTGTTTTCCAAGCCATTTTTTTCAGATAGCTTGGCACGCAAAGCCCTGGACGGCAGTAGGTATACGGTCGGCTTCAGCCTGCATATTGCCGGAATAGACCGGCACAATTTCGGCAGCAAAATTAGGGAGTTCTGATGCGCGACCTGGACACGAAAGATCGCGAAATACTCGAAATTCTTTCCAAAGAAGCTCGAATCGCCCTGAAGGCCCTGGCAGCGAGAATCGGGCTATCCAGAAGTGCTACCAGCGAGCGGGTCATCAACCTTGAACGCAATGGCGTGATCCGAGGCTACCGGGCGGATATTGGTGAAATCGACGCCAACGTGATTCGCGCAATCCTGCTGGTCTGCCTCAAGCGCACGCCTGCAATGGGCCTGCTCGATCTACTTGCACAAAACTCGCAGGTCCGTCGCGTGTCCTCGGTCAGTGGCCAACTCGACCTGGTCATCGAGATCGAATCGCGAACCATCGATGACCTGAACCGGGTCAGAGATGCCGTCGCCAGTCACGATTACGTTGAAGACATCACCACCGCCGTCGTGCTGCGGCGCGATATTGATCGGCAGAGTTCCTGATGTGCCTCGGGGGAGAAGTCTTGAGACCGACGCTCCCTCCCGCCCAACCCCTTCACGCAATCCCCGGGAAACTGTAGGAGCCAGCTTGCTGGCGATGGACTCCAGTGCGCCGCGTTCATCCAGCTCACACGCGGTATCGTTAACGACCATCGCTGGCAAGCCAGCTCCTACAAGGGACCGCGCCCACACTGAAACTGTAGGAGCCAGCTTGCTGGCGATGGACTTCAGTGCTCCGCGTTTATCCAGATCACACGCGTAATCGTTAACGACCATCGCTGGCAAGCCAGCTCCTACAGAAGACCGCGTCCACGCTGAACCTGTAGGAGCCAGCCTGCTGGCGATGGACTCAAGTACGCCGCGCTCATCCAGTCCACACGCGGTATCGTTAACGACCATCGCTGGCAAGCCAGCTCCCACAAGGGACCACGCCCACGCTGAAACTGTAGGAGCCAGCCTGCTGGCGATGGACTCAAGTACGCCGCGCTCATCCAGTCCACACGCGGTATCGTTAACGACCATCGCTGGCAAGCCAGCTCCCACAAAGGACCGCGCCCACGCTGAACCTGTAGGAGCCAGCTTGCTGGCGATGGACTCAAGTACGCCGCGCTCATCCAGTCCACACGCGGTATCGTTAACGACCATCGCTGGCAAGCCAGCTCCCACAAAGGACCACGCCCACGCTGAAACTGTAGGAGCCAGCCTGCTGGCGATGGACTCAAGTACGCCGCGCTCATCCAGTCCACACGCGGTATCGTTAACGACCATCGCTGGCAAGCCAGCTCCCACAAGGGACCGCGCCCACGCTGAAACTGTAGGAGCCAGCCTGCTGGCGATGGACTCAAGTACGCCGCGTTTATCCAGTTCACCCGCGTTATCGTTAACGACCATCGCTGGCAAGCCAGCTCCCACAAAGGACCACGCCCACGCTGAAACTGTAGGAGCCAGCTTGCTGGCGATGGATTCAAGTGCGCCGCGTTTATCCAGTTCACCCGCGGTATCGTTAACGACCATCGCTGGCAAGCCAGCTCCCACAAAGGACCACGCCCACGCTGAAACTGTAGGAGCCAGCTTGCTGGCGATGGACTCCAGTACGCCGCGTTCATCCAGTTCACACGCGTTATCGTTAACGACCATCGCTGGCAAGCCAGCTCCTACAGGGGGCTGTGTCCACGCCGAAAGCCCCCTCGATTCATGATCAATCCGGCAACAGTGTTTATCCCGCCGACCGATTTTTGCGCCCCTGCCAAACGCCTAACATCGACTCCACCCAAGTGAATAATCCCCGGGATAACGCTTTAACCACGAGGTAAAGATCATGAAACTGTTGAACATCGCACTCTTGCTTGCGCTGGGCAGCGCCGGCACCCAGGCCTTGGCAGACGACAACCACGCGACTGCCGCCGCCAGCCAACCGCCCGTGGAAACCTACACCTACGGCACCCGGCTTGATATCAAACGCGTCATCGAAGTATCGGAAATCGCCAACGAATGCGGACCGGTCCCGGCGCGCATGACCTATGAAGATTCCCGGGGTCAACGCCGTACCGTCGAATATCAAGTGATGGGCACCGGCTGCTCGAACGGGTGAGCACTGTATGGACGATGGAGGGTCGACACTCCATGGGTACAGCGCCAGCTACACCGACGCACCGACAATTTTTTCATCAGACGCCAGCACACCGGGAATGGAATGCTTGAGAAATTCCACCCAGGTTTTTATTTTTGCATCCACAAACTTGCGTGACGGGTAGATCGCAAACAGGTTCAACTCTTCAAGCCGATATGCCGGCAATACGCGCACCAACGTCCCCGCCCGCAGGCCCTCGACGGCCGAAGCAATCGGTTGAATGCCAATCCCCATCCCGTTCTTGATCGCGAAGGTCATGGCGTCAGCCGTGTTGACGTGAAAGGGCGACACCGGCGTGCTGAATGTCTCTGTCCCCTGCGGGCCTTCAAATACCCAGTTCTCGGCCGGCATGACCGTGTTGACGATTCGCAGGCAATCATGGCCGGCGAGTTCACCCGGCGACTCGGGAGTCCCGCGCTGGCTCAGGTACTCGGGCGAGGCGCAGAGAATGCTGTAGGTGATGCCCAGCCGCTGGGCGACAAAGCCGGAATCGGGCAGGTCCCGCGCCAGCACGATCGACATGTCGTAGCCCTCTTCGAGCAAGTCCGGCAGGCGATTGGTCACGGTCAGGTCAAACAACACCGAAGGCCAGGTTTGCCGGTAGCGGGCGATGGCGCCGATCACGTAGTGGTTGCCGATGGCCGACATGGCGTGGATTTTCAGTCGGCCTGCGGGCATGACCTGGGCCGTGCCCGCCTCTGCATCGGCCTCACGCAGGTCCTCCAGTATCCGCTCGCAGCGCTGCAAATAGCGCACACCGGCTTCGGTCAATGCCAGGCGCCGGGTGGTGCGGTTGATCAAGCGCGTCTGCAGCCTGGCCTCGAGGCTGGAAACGGCTTTTGATACGTTGGTCGTGGTGGTGTCCAGCATCGCGGCCGCCGCGGTGAAGCTGCCGCTTTGGGCCACCGCCGCGAAACAGCGCAGGGTCTGAAAAACATCCATCGGTTTCACCTCCAGGGATAGGCAGACAGGACGGTCCCGTGACGCACCGCCCTGATCTCAGGCACTACGGCTTGCGCGCAATGAATCCGGGAACACCGGTTTCAACCACCGAGTTGAAGCGTATACGGGTTGTGATGTCTTGTTGAATCTCGATCATGGCCCTGAGCGGCAAAGTCGAGATATCGATGTTTTCCCGGATATGGCTCGGCGTTGCCGAGGTGGTCAGGAACGCCACCCCGCGTTGCACCGACCAAGCCAGCGCGACCTGGGCCGGGGTTTTCTGCAGACGCCGGGCGATGGCGGTGAGCACCGGGTCTGCCAGCACATTGGGCTGCATGCCATGCCCCAATGGCGCAAACGCCAGCACGATAATCCCGTGCGCCTTGCAGAACTCAAGCAGTTCCCACTCCGGCAAATAAGGGTGGGACTCGACCTGCACCACAGCGGGTTTGATCCGGGCGACGGCGACCAGCGCCTTCAGCGCGTCCAGCGTGATATCCGACACCCCGATGGACCTCGCCCGCCCCTCATCCACCAGGCGCTCGAGCGCCCGCCAGGTTTCGATCAGCGTCACGCCGGTGTCGTAGATCACGTTGCCCAGCGCGTCCCTCGGGTCCTGGTTGTCGCCGGGTTGAAAGGCAAACGGCGTGTGGATCAGGTAGCAGTCGATGTAGTCCACTTGCAGGCGTTGGCAACTGGCCGCGAACGCGGGCTCGACGCGCTCGGGACGGTGGTTGGTGTTCCACAGCTTGGTGGTGATGAACAGGTCTTCGCGGCGGACTTTACCGGCGGCCAGCACCTGCGTCAGCGCCACACCGACCTGGGCTTCGTTGCGATAACGCTCGGCGCAATCGAAATGGCGGAAACCGGCGGCCAGCGCTTCCTTCACCGCATCAGTGGTCGTGGCGAGATCGCGGAACAAGGTCCCGAATCCAACCGCCGGCATCTCGACCGCCCCATGGTTGAGCGCAAACCGGGTATCGCGCAGTCCATCGTGAAAGGCTTCATAGGTCATGTGTCTACTCCAGGCCGCAGCCATTATTGATACGAAGGTGTCTGCCCGTCGCCAGAGGCAACGCGTTGCTCGAAGGTGCCGACAGCGTTACCGCCCAGGGCAACAAACAGCTGCACGGTGTCGAGGTACTGCGCGGTATTCACGCGGATCTGTCCCAGCAGTGCCTGCTCATAGGCACGCTCCGCTTCCAGGACCTGGAGGATGCTGTTCTCGCCTTGCGCGAAGGCCTGCTGGTTCAACCGCAGACTGTTTTCGGCCGCGCGCAAGGCGTCGGTCTGGGCCAGGTGTTCCTCGGCATGGTGATTGATCGCCTGCAAGGTGTCGGCGACCTGGCCGAACGAGTTGATGACCGTCTGTTGGTATCCGGCGAGCGTCGCCTTGTAGCCGTCAACTGCAGCCTGTTGTTCAGCCTTGAGCGTGCCGCCATCGAAGATCGGCCCGGCCAGCCCGGCAGCGAAACCCCAGAGTGCCGCGCCGCCATTGCCCGAAGCCGCCTGCGCCAGGGACGCCGACAACGTGACGTGGGGATAGCGGTTCGCCGTCGCCACGCCCACCGCCGCGCTGGCCATGTGCAGTTGCGCCTCGGCCTGCAGCACATCCGGGCGGTCGTGGGCCATTTCCGAAGGCAGGCTGACCGGCAGGTTCGACGGCAGGGCGAACTCGCTCAAGTCGAAGTCGGGAGCGATCCAGTCCGCCGGCCCCTTCCCCGTCAGGATCGACAGTGCATGGCGGGCCGCATCGCGCTGCTGAGCGAGGGGCGGCAACAGCGTGCGATCCTGGGCGAGCCGGGTCTCGGCCAGCGACACATCGATCTGCGTGGTGCTGCCGTTGAGGTGCGCCATGCGCACCAGCTCCAGGTTTTTCGCATCGTTGGCGAGCAGTTTTTCCACGGCTTGCCTCTGCGCGTTGGCCGAGGCCAGCAGCAGGGCCTGGCTGGCAACGTTGCCGGTCAATGTCAGGTACGCCGCTTCGTAGCGGTGTTTTTGCAGTTCGGCAAACGCCTGCTGCTGCTCAACCAGACGCTGGTTGCCGCCGAACACATCAAGGTCGAACCCCACCCGCGGGCCAATCGCATAGAAGTTGGAGATCGAGGGCTCCCTGGCGTTGTGCAGCCGCTGACGACCGGCCACGGCAGCGAAATCGACCTGCGGATACAGCGCACCCTGCGCCGCCGCGACAGACGAAGCGGCCTGGCGGATCGTTGCGTCGGCGGCCACCAGGTCCAGGTTGCCGTCGATGGCACGACGCACCACCTGGTCGAGTTTGCGCGAGCGAAAGGCAGACCACCAATCGCCACTGACCTTCTTGCCGAAGTCGATGCGTGGATCGGCACCCTGGGCAAGACGATGCTCGGCCTGTGGGTCATAGTGCTGCGATGTACTCGCCGGCGGTGTTTGATAGTCGGGGCCAACGGTGCAGGCCGTCAGCAAGAAAAGCAGCGACAACGCCGCGATCTTCGTTTGCAGCAAGTATCGGGTGATGACCAGCGCACAGGATTTCATTTGGCGAACTCCACGAAAACTAATTGGCCGCAACAGGCTTGCGAAGAAACAACACCAGCGGGCTCACCACCAGCATCACCACCATCAGGACCTTGAACTGGTCGACCACGGCGATGAACGCGGCCTGGCCGGTGATCATTTCGTTGAGCCCCTCCAGCACCTGCAACGGCGCCGAGGCCAGCGATTGCGTGGCGACGCGGTACGGCGTGAGGTTGCTGACCAGCGCCATGTGCATGGCCTGGGTGTTGTTGAAGAAAAACAGCTGCACGATCGCCACCCCCAGCGTGCTGCCGTAGACCCGGGCCAGATTGAACAGGCCGGTGCCCTCGGCGCGCAGCGCGGGGTCGAGGGTACTGAACGCGACGTTGCTCACCGCCGGCATCAGGATGCCCAGGCCCGCGCCCTGGATCGCGCCGGCGACCGCCACGGGCCACTCGTCCATCAGCGGCGAATAGCCGAGCATCAGCCAATTGGCATAGATCACGATGGCGATACCGGCCGCGACGAAGAGGCGACGGTCGAAGCGCGCGGGCAGCCGCCCCATCAGCAGGAAGGCGCCGACCAGGCCCATGCCACGCGGGATCGTCAAGGCGCCCGTGGTGTCCGGCGGGTAGCCGAGAATCTCGTCGAGCATCGGCGAGGTCAGGGCCATGGTCGACAACAGCACGAAACCGAGGGCGAAAAAGATCACCGTCGACAACACGAAGTTGCGGTCCTTGAGCAGGCGCTTGTTGAGGAAGTGCACGTTCGAGGTCAGCACGTGCACCACGAACAGGTAGAACCCCAGCGCCGACGCCACGGCTTCGAGCCAGATCTCGGGCGAGGCGAACCAGTCTAGGCGTTCACCCCGGTCGAGCAGCATCTGCAGGCTGATCAGGCCGAGGGTGAAGGTGCCGAAACCGAAGAAATCGAACGCCGGAGGTTTTTCGGCTTTCTTCTCGGTCAACAACAGCGCCGCCACCAGGAAGATAAACAGCGACAGTGGCACGCTGAGGTAGAACATCGGGCGCCAGCCGAAATGTTCGGCGATCCAGCCACCGATACTCGGGCCGCTGACGATGCCGAACAGCACGATGGCGGTCCAGCTCACGCCGAACTTCGCACGCTTTTCCGGCGGCAAGGTTTCCATGGTAATCGCCATCGACAGCGGCGCCAGTACGCCGCTGGAAATGCCTTGAACGATGCGTGCGCCGACGAATTCCATCGGCGTCGTCGCCACCGTGGCGAGCAGCAAGCCCAGGACAAACAACGCCAGCGCCGACTGATACACCCACTTCAAGCCAAAGCGTACGGCCAGCCACTGGGCCAGCGGCATGCTGATCGCACTCGCGGCCAGGTACGAGGTGAAAATCCAGCCCGCCTGATCGTCGGTCATCGACAGGCTGCCCTGAATCAACCTGAGTGCCGCGTTCGGCAACGGCAGGTTGGCCGACTGCATATAGGTCGCCAGCAAAGCAGCGAACCTGAGCGAGCGCGCGCCCTCCCCGCCGGGGCTTACTATCGACTGGGCGTTCATCAGAAGTTACCTGCAGTCAGCAACGCCTTGAGCGGATGCCACCAAGGGCTGCGAAACCGGGTGTCGATCTTTACCGTGGCGCTGGTTCCGGAGAACAGCGGCAGCGCCGGGTCCACTTCGTCGAGCTCAAGCCGTACCGGCACCCGCTGCGTCACCTTGACCCAGTTGCCGGTCGCGTTCTCCGGTGGCAGCAGGGCGAAATCCGACCCGGCCCCCGGGCTCATGCTGGTGACGTGGGCCTTGAACACGCGATCCGGGTAAGTATCGATGCGGATGGTGGCTTGCTGGCCAGGGCGCATGTGGGTCACGTCGGTCTCGCGGAAGTTGGCCTCGATCCAGATCTCGTGACCGGACAACAAGGCAAAGGCCGGCGCGCCGTTGTTCAGGTAGTTGCCCACCTGCAGGTCGTCAACCTTGGCCACGATGCCGTCCTGCGGCGCATACACCGTGGTGTACGAGAGGTATAACTGCGCCTCGTCGAGCTGCGCTTGGGCTTCGCGCACCGTCGGGTGGCTATCGGCCTCGATGTTCGGATTGCCGTTCAGGGCTACCACGGTGCTGGCGATCTGTTGCTCGATGGACGCGATCCGTTGCCGCGCCACCTTCACGTCGGTGTCGGCCCGTTCGTAGATCGACTTCGAAACGAACTCGGTCGCGACCAGTGCTTTCTTGCGGGCAAAATCCTTCTGGTCGAAGTCAGCCGACGCTTTCGCCGATTGCAGTTCCGCCTGTTGCTGGCGATAGCTGGCCTTGAGCCCGTCGATCCGCAGCCGCGCCACGCTCAGTTGCGCTTGCGCACGGTCGACGGCGATCTGGAAGGGTTTCGGATCGATCCGGAACAGCACCTGGCCCTTGCTGACCGGCTGATTGTCCTCGACGGCAATCTCGACCACTTGCCCGGAGATCCGCGCATTGATCGACGCCTTGGCCACGCGGGCGTAAGCGTTGTCGGTGGACACATAGGCCTGGCCAGACACATGGTGGGCATAGCCCAGCGCCGCGAACAGGAGGGGAACACCCACCATCAGCCAGGGACGCAAGGTCTGTCTCAGGGGTTTTCGGGTGGGCGTGCCGGCCGGGTTTGGGCCAGCCTGCCCGAAGGTCTGTGAAGCCGGGATATCGAACGCTTTGGTCATGATCGAGTTCACCTTTAGCCGGGTAATCGGGCCCGCATCGGCAACAAGCGCCGGTGGCCCGCAAGTCAATAAATGCTGTAAACAAGCAAGCCCGTGCGCGGTCGGGAGGATCGCTCCCAGCGCGTCGGTTTCGTCGCCGCAACACTCAGTTCGAGCCCGGCTACAACAAACCCTGGATCAAGGAATTTCTGATTCCTTAATTTTGTGCGATGGTGTAAGAATATCCCTCGCCCCATCTCCCCACAAGGATTTTGTACGACATGGCACAAAATAAATCGACAGAGGGCAAAGGCCGCGGCCGCCCTCGGGCCTACGACCCGCAGACCGCGTTGCAGCAGGCACTCGGTGTGTTCTGGAACACCGGCTATTCCGGCGCGTCCCTGGACAGCATCGCCACCGCCGCCGGCATGAACCGCCCCAGCCTCTATGCGGCATTCGGCGACAAGCACGCGCTCTACATCAAAGCGCTGGAGCAATATTGGGAGTTTGCAGCGGCGGCCATGCATGAGGCGCTGACGGACCTGAACCTGCCGCTGGCCGAGGCCTTGCAGCGTTTCTACGAGGGGCAGTTATCGATTTACTTCTCGGGCGATGGCCAACCCCGCGGTTGCTTCGCCATCGGCACGGCAACCACCGAAGCTGTCGAGGACCCGCAGATTCGCGAAGTGCTGTCCGACCGCTTGAGCCGGCTGGATGCCGATCTGGAAGTTCGCCTGCAAGCGGCGAAAGATGCCGGCGAGTTGAAAGGCGATGCCGACCCGGCCGCCCTTGCCGTGCTCGCCTCGTCCCTGCTGCACAGCATTTCGATCCGTGCCCGGGCCGGTAAATCCCGAGACGAGCTGACAAGGCTCGCACGCCAGGCGATCAGAGTGATCTGCGGTGAGTGAAAGACTCGAGGATATTCTTGCCGAGGAGCTTGCCGTGATCTTTTGCGGCATCAATCCCGGCATGACTGCCGCCGCCCAAGGGCACCACTTTGCCGGGCGCGGCAATCGCTTCTGGCGCACGCTCCATCTCGCCGGGTTTACGCCTGAGCAGGTGCAACCGGAAAACGACCGGACGCTCTTGCGCTATCTATGCGGATTGACCGCAGTGGTCGAGCGGCCGACGGCCAGCGCCGATCAGTTGGCCTTGCACGAGTTCAGCGCCGCCGCAGCGGGCTTCGAACAGAAAATCGCCCACCATGCGCCGCGTTTCGTGGCATTCCTGGGCAAGGCGGCGTATTGCGCGCTGTCCGGTCAGCGCGAGGTTGCCTGGGGCCTTCAAGCGAAAACCTTCGGCAACGCCGCGGTCTGGGTCCTGCCTAACCCCAGCGGCAGAAATCGTGCGTTCAGCCTTGAGCAACTGGTTGCGGCGTACCGCGAGCTGCGCCTGGCCGTCGACGAAAACCGGCCGCAGTAATCACGCCGGAGGAATCGTCGCCAGCACACCGATCAGAATGGTCAACAGCAGAAAACCGCCGAGAAAAATCGTCATCTTGGCCATGCGGCCTCCCACACTATGAATTGGCGGTACAGCGGGCGCCGAGTGCGGCCGTACCGGAGATTTATTGTGGGCTGGCGGCTGTATCCGTTACAGAGGCAGATTGCACTGAAAAATACGGATCAGATGCGTTTCCAGCCTGTACTTTCGGGCGTATTGCACAGAGCAGTTTGCGGGCGACATCCACAAAAGGCGTGACGATCAACCCCTTCATCGTCAGGTAACGCTCGTGATCCTGTTCCCCGGTGCCGAAGGCGATGACCTCGGGTGTGGGCCGGGTGACGTACAGCGTGCCGAACATCCAGTCCCACAGTGACAGGTTGATGCCGAAGTTCTTGTTGAAGTGTCGTGGCGCATCGCTGTGATGAATCTGGTGTTGCGCCGGGCTGCTCAGCACCCGTTCGAGCACCGGCCCGAAGGACAACCAGACATGGCTGTGACGCAGGTTGGCCGCCAGGCTATTGAAGATGAACACCATGTAGGTCACGCCAAACAATGTGTAGCGGCTGATCTCTCCCCCGCAGGCGTACCAGAAGACACCGGCAAAGGCGCCGACACAGATGATGTCCGTGAGCTTTTCGACCACTTCTTCCAGAAAGTGCACGCGGCTGGCCGTCGCCGGCACCAGCACGGGCGCCGAATGATGGACTTTGTGGAAGGCCCACAGGTACCGCGAATGAAACGCGCGATGGCCCCAGTAATGGCTGAAATCCTTGACCAGGAATACGCCGAGCCCATAGAGCAGGGTCAGCGCCAGGTGTTCCTCCACTTGCGTGCGCGCGCCCCACAGTCGGGTGAAGAAGGCGATGTAGTCCGCCGAGCGCAGCACGTACGGATCGACCAGACCGACGATGGGCAGCACCAGGACAACCTTGAGGATGGCGAGCACGAAGTAATAGCGGTAGTCGAGCAGCGCCGAGCGGTGCAGGTAAACCCGGCGGCCGCCGATGAACTGAACGAAGGAGCACGCGTCGGTCAAACCCCGGGATTTTCGGTAGCGGAACAGGCAATAAGCGACGCTGTAAGACATGCAGAGAAAGGATAGACCGAGTCTGCCGTTGAAGTCGAAAATGCCCAGGAACTGCCGGGTGACCGGCTCGATCACCCACTGGGATAAATAAAGATGGATTGCGGCAAGAACATCCATACCGGGCTGCCCAACGTAAATGGAAGGGCAATTGTAAATGAGAATGAGTCTTTAGTGTGTTGAATTATGTCCAGTTGTCAGCCGCCCAGGGCAATGATCGCAAGGATCAGCACACCTCCCGTAGCGGCCATGATCACCCCTCCCTGCCACTGTGTGGCGCCAGCGTATCTGGCGAGCATCCAGCCCGCGATGAACAGCACCACCAGTCCGATCAGGTTGGACAAGCGGATGGCGAGTGCCGTCTGGTCGAGCAGTATGAACGGCACCACCAGCGGAAAGGTCGAGCACACCACCAACAGGAAAACACCGAACGCCCCCCTGAAATCGTTCCAGCCGAGGCCGGCCCTGATCGGCAAGGGCGGCTGCTCGAGCAGCCGACGGCGCAGCAGCTCCAGGCCCTCGCTGCCGGCCGCCGTCGCAAATTGCAACGGCAACACCTGCGCAACCAGCGCCCGACCGGCCGAGGCATCCGCGCCCTTGCGCAGGGCCAGGTACAGCTTGATCCTGCGCGTGCGCTCGACCAGTGCGCGCAACAGGTACATGACCGCATCGGCCAGTCCCCAGGCGAGATTACAACCGAGCGCGGCCAGCATCATCGTGCGTTCGGCGGCCTGGTCTGCCGTGGCCACGCTGATGGTGCCGGTGAACGTCATGGCCATCAGCAGGCCGAAGATCACCTCGGTAATGCGCTCGACTGGGTCAAGTACGGGCGCCCTTTCGAATTGACCATTGCCTGGCATGATTTCACCTCCCCTTGGGCTGCCTGCACGATGCCGGTCGACGCTTCGGCCAGGCACCGGGTGCCCGGGCTGGATATCCGCATCCCCTTCAAGTGTAGATTGAACGGCTACACTCATGCCCACACGTCACCTGCTTCAAGAGGAGTGATTCATGCTTGATTACTTCGCGCTGGGCCTGCTGATCTTTGTCGGGCTCGTCCTGTTCTACGGGATCATCCTGCTCCACGACATCCCCTATGAAATTGCCGTCCACCGCAACCACCCCCACCAGGATGCAATCCACGCCACCGGCTGGGTCAGCCTGTTCACCCTGCACGCGCTCTGGCCGTTCCTGTGGATCTGGGCGATGGCCTATCGGGAGGACCGGGGCTGGGGGTTCAGTGACGGACACTCACCCAAGAGCCATGTGGTTCACCTCGAACAACACGTCGCCGAACTGCAAGGCCGGATCGAGCGCCTTGAGGCGGCGACCGGTACTGCACAGGGCAGGCTGCCAACGAACAATCCCGGCGAGGGCCTTTGATCCATGGATCTTTTACTCGTTCTGACGTATGCGGCAATCTGCGTTGCCATCTTCAAGATCTTCCGCATCCCGTTGAACAAATGGACAGTGCCCACGGCGGTGCTGGGCGGAATCGTGATTGTCGGCGCGATGATTTTCACGATGAACTACAACCACCCCTACTCCGAGGTGGCGCGTTCCTATTTCGTATCGGTTCCAGTGATTCCCGTGGTCAGTGGCCAGGTGATCGACGTGCCGGTCAAGACCAACCAGCCGCTGGAAAAAGGCGACGTGCTGTTTCGCATCGACCCCGCGCCTTTCGAGTACCGGGTGAAATCCCTCAAGGCACAACTGCTTGCCGCCCAGGCCGATCGTGCCCGGATCACCGAGCTGATCAAGCGTAATTTCGGTACCCAACGGGAACTGGACATCGTGGTCGCTCGCAGTGACGACCTGAAGGCACAACTGGACAACGCGCAGTACGAACTCGACAACACCACGGTGCGTGCGCCAAGCAAAGGCTTCGTCACCCATGTTTCGCTGCGTCCGGGCATGATGGCGACCAAGCTGCCGCTGCGCCCGTCGATGGTGTTCATTCCCGCCGAAGGGCATTACTTCTCGGCGTGGATGCGGCAGAACAGCCTGTTGCGCCTGACCGAGGGCGATGAGGCTGAAGTCGCTTTTGACGGCATTCCCGGGAAGGTGTTCGAAGGCAAGGTCAAAACCGTGATTTCTGTCATTGCCGAAGGCCAGATCCAACCGTCGGGCACGCTGATCGGTTTCACCGGTTCACCACCGGCCGGCCGGGTACCGGTGATCATTGAAATCACCGACCCCGACTATGCCCAGTACGCCGACCTGATGCCCGGCGGTGCCTACGGCCAGGCGGCGTTGTACAGCCAGCATTTCCATCACATCGCGATGATGCGCAAGATCCTCCTGCGCATGGCTGCCTGGATGAACTACATCTTTCCGTTCCACTAACCCGCTAGCGTCGGCAACTGGCTCAATCCTTGAATTGGGTCAGTTGCCGGTTCAGCGAACCGGCCTGGTCGCGCAGTTGCAACGACTGATCGAGCAGGCTGCGGATCGCGTGATCGTTCTGCTCGGAAATGCGACTCACACCCTGGATCGCGACGGACAATTGCTCCCCCGTCGCGGCCTGGCTCTGGGTCTGGCGCGCCACTTCGCTGATGCGCGTCAGAATGTCCTGGGCATGCTGGCGGATCTGGTCCACCCCCTGCGCCGACGTGGTCAGTTGCATGACACCCTGACGCACCGCCTCACCGACCTGCTGCACGTTGGCGACGGTGTTGCGCACGTCCGAACCGATGGCCCCGATCATCTCGCCGATTTCCCCGGTCGAACGGCTGGTGCGCTCGGCCAGTTGCCGCACTTCATCGGCCACCACCGCAAACCCTCGACCCTGCTCCCCTGCCCGCGCCGCTTCAATCGCCGCATTGAGCGCCAACAAATTGGTCTGGTCGGCAATGCTGCGGATCACCGCAATGATGCCGGCGATCTGCTGCGAACGTTTTTCCAGATCGCCCACGGCGTCAGCCACCACATCCATGGTCTGGTCGATGTGGGTGATACCGGCGAGGGTCTGGCTCATGTCCCCGGAGATATGCGTGGTCAGCATCTCGGTATTGCGCGCCAGTTGTTCCACGTCCTCGGCCTGCTGGGACATTTCCGTCACCGAGTGCGCCAGCGCCGTGACGCCGCTGGCCATTTCCTCGGTGGCCGTGTGTTGTGAGGTGGCGCGCTCGGCCACCGCCTGGGTGGTGTCGCCCAGGTGCGTGGAGATCTGCATCAGCGTCGCGCTGCTGTGGCGGATCGACCCCACCAGGTCCCCCAGGCGCTGGATGAACTGGTTGAACGCCCCGGCCAGCTTGCCGGTCTCATCGCCGCTGCGTTGTTCGAAACGCAGGCCCAGTTCGCCGCCCCAGGCCTGGATACCGACCGTCAGGCCCGAC
Source organism: Pseudomonas sp. AP3_22 TE3818 (assembly GCF_053628995.1). Lineage (NCBI taxonomy): Bacteria > Pseudomonadati > Pseudomonadota > Gammaproteobacteria > Pseudomonadales > Pseudomonadaceae > Pseudomonas > Pseudomonas sp. AP3_22 TE3818. Next base: position 4,119,086 of record NZ_JBRJHL010000001.1, read on the forward strand.
AGCGGACGAATCTGCCATGCCAGCAGATGCCAGAGCACAATGGCCAGCGCCAGCAGCGCCACCAGGCCGATGACCACCGCGGTATAGAGGAAGTGATTGATGCCGGCCATGGCCTCGGCCAGTGGATAGGCCACCATCAACGCCCAACTGTTCGGAGCCTTGCCGATACGCACCGGTTGCAGCACATAGCCCCAGCCATCGCGCTCGAAATGATAGGGCTGGCCGGCCTTGATGGCGCTTTTGGCTTCAGCGGGCAAATCGTCGGCCGGTTGTGCCAGGCGCTTGGCATCGGGATGGCTGGCGTACAGCCCGTCGCTGGAGACCAGCGCACCGTAGCCTTTATAGGCGTCGATTTTCGCCAGCTGCCGGTTGATGTTTTCCAGCGGAATATCGACACCGGCCACACCCAGCGCTTTGCCACCCTGCAACAGTGGCGCCATGATCGATACCAGCATCACCTTCTGGCCGTTGCCCGTGCTGTAGACATAGGGTTCGGTCGCCCATGACTGGCGGGTGTGCAGCGGCCGGTAGTAGTACTGGTTATCGGCATTCTCCGGGGCGTAACCGCTCAGCGGCTCGGACTTCACCGTGCCGTTCGCGCGATTCCAGTACGTCAGGTAACGGCCCGTGGCATCGTGGTTCGGCTGGTTGACGAAGTCACTGTCCTTGCCGTCGAACGCATTGGCTTCCCAGTATTGCCCCAGGCCCAACAGGTTCGGATTGGCCTCGAGCAACTGGCGCGTCATCGCATCGGCGGCCCGGCGCTCGACGTGCTGTTGCTGCATCGCCGTGGCGACACTGGCCAGCGATTCGGCCACGGTAAAGCCGGCCCCCAGTTCAACTTCGACTTCCTTGGCATTGGCCTTGACGACGGTCTCGACCAGCGCAGAGGTTTCCTTTATCGACGTGCCATAAGCGATCCAGGCAATGGAACCCAGGAGCAACGCCATGACGACCACTGTTCCAGTCAGGGCCGTCCAGAACAACTTGAAGTGTAAAGAGCGGTTTGGCATGCACATTCTCTATTGGGCAAGGCGTCAGCCAGAGCGCCCAACGATGTGAATGCAGCTCCGCTGACCAAGGGGTGATATTGTTGTGCCACTATATAGAGGCGCACCGTCACAGTGCAATGCAAATGACCGTTCGTCTGCCACTGGAATGCGTCAGGGAAAACAGGTCGCGGCAGGACCGCAGAAGAGGAAGAAGGTCAAACCGTGGCTTGCACCCTCGCGGAGCCTGAAGTATCGGGCGTGGCATTGAGGGGCGCGGCGCTAGAGAATCCAGTTGAGCAGCAGGTGCGAGGCAATCCAGGGAGACGCCTGGGTCACCGCCCATGCCAGCAGTGCGCACACGAACAGGTAGCCCGCAAAGAACTTGACCATCGCGTTGTTGCCCATGCAACCCCTCCCGGCTTTACAACCATACAGGGCGTTCAATGCGAATGCGTAACCATTACGACGCCAGTCTCGCCCGTAAAGGATTCGATTGCCGAAATGGTTTGCAGTTCCATAGGCTGGGTAATTCACAGGCTGGCTCACCCGCTTGCATCAGACCTGACCCGTCATCGGCGACGGGAGGTCAGAATGCTCAAAGGGTCAACTCCATCGCCAGTGCGGCGGACAACGCCAGCATCATCAGCAACGCGATAAACATCAGACTCAACTGAGCGAGCTGCTTGTAAAGGTGAGTCGATCTTTTCGTGATTAGAGCAATGGATTTAGTCGTGGACGCCATCACCAATTCTCCCTTTCCCGCCGTACATGTAATAGCTCCCGCGAACAATTGGTTGGGCTGCCCGTCGGTGGCGAACTGAATGATGACTGCACGTTGGGTGGAAGCAGGTTGTCAGCCCGTGGCGTGTTCCGGGAAGGAGCATCGTACAGGGCGGACTTGACCTGAGCGGTAAGGCGATGGGGTTGCATGCTGGTGTCGCTCGCTTCATTTTTTTACCCCTCGCGTCATGCCGAATCAGGCGAGCCCCGCCGTCTCCATGATGTCCGGGACGAAAACTGTTGCGGGTACCAGAGGGTTAAGCAACGAATGAGCCATCACCACAGGGCGAAGAAAAAGTCCATGTTAATGAACAAACTGTTTCCCGGTGTGCCCGGCGAGACGCAAATGTGGTGATAAAGGTGGGTGTAGTAACCCATGTGTGGGGATGTAGGAGCGAGCCTGCTCGCGATAAACCCGAGAGCACCGCGGGGCACCTGCCACCCCGCGTTATCGTTGACGACCATCGCGAGCGAGCTCGCTCCTACAGGGTTTGTGTTTTCGTTGGCGGCCAATCCATCTGTAGGAGCGAGCTTGCTCGCGATAAACCCGAGAGCACCGCGGGGCACCTGCCACCCCGCGTTATCGTTGACGACCATCGCGAGCGAGCTCGCTCCTACAGGGTTTGTGTTGCGCCGGCGGCCAATACCATCTGTAGGAGCGAGCCTGCTCGCGATAAACCCGAGAGCACCGCGGGGCACCTGCCAGCCCGCGTTATCGTTGACGACCATCGCGAGCGAGCTCGCTCCTACAGGGTTTGTGTTTTCGTTGGCGGCCAATCCATCTGTAGGAGCGAGCTTGCTCGCGATAAACCCGAGAGCACCGCGGGGTACCTGCCAGCCCGCGTTATCGTTGACGACCATCGCGAGCGAGCTCGCTCCTACAGGGTTTGTGTTTTCGTTGGCGGCCAATCCATCTGTAGGAGCGAGCTTGCTCGCGATAAACCCGAGAGCACCGCGGGGCACCTGCCAGCCCGCGTTATCGTTGACGACCATCGCGAGCGAGCTCGCTCCTACAGGGTTTGTGTTTTCGTTGGCGGCCAATCCATCTGTAGGAGCGAGCTTGCTCGCGATAAACCTGAGAGCGCCGCGGGGCACCTGCCAGCCAGCGTTATCGTTGACGACCATCGCGAGCGAGCTCGCTCCTACAGGGTTTGTGTTTTCGTTGGCGGCCAATGCCATCTGTAGGAGCGAGCTTGCTCGCGATAAACCCGAGAGCACCGCGGGGCACCTGCCAGCCCGCGTTATCGTTGACGACCATCGCGAGCGAGCTCGCTCCTACAGGGTTTGTGTTTTCGTTGGCGGCCAATCCATCTGTAGGAGCGAGCTTGCTCGCGATAAACCCGAGAGCACCGCGGGGCACCTGCCAACCGGCGTTCACTTCACTTCAGATACCACCCCCAGGGCTCGCCGTTGTAGCGGGTGATCTGCTTGGTTTCCAGGTAATTGTTGTAGCCCCACTCACCCAGTTCGCGACCGATGCCGCTCTGCTTGTAGCCACCCCACGGCGCTTCGACGAAGGTCGGCTGCGAGCAGTTGACCCAGACAATGCCGGCGCGAAATCCACGGGCGACCCGTTCGCAGCGCGGGATATCCCGGGACATGACCGCTGCCGCCAGGCCGAACGGCGAGTCATTGGCCAAACGGATCGCTTCGGCTTCCGTGTCGAAGGCGCGCAGGCACACGACCGGCCCGAAGATCTCCTCACGCCATACCGAACTGTCCTCGGGGACATCGGCGAAAATCGCCGGCGTCAGGTAATAACCCTTTTCCAGATTGCCCGGCCGCCCACCGCCCGACACCAGCCGCGCGCCCTCTTGCTGACCGGCTGCAATGGCCGCCAGCACCTTGTCCAGTTGCCCCTGACTGACCAGCGGCCCGAGTTTCACCCCCTCCTCGAAACCCTGGCCGATCTGAATCTGCTCGGTCGCGGCAATCAGGCGTTCGAGCAACGCCGGGTACAACCCGCGCTCCACCAGCACCCGCGAAGTGGCTGAACAGACCTGGCCCTGATTCCAGAAGATCCCGAACAGAATCCACTCCACGGCGGCTTCAAGATCGCTGTCGGCGAAGATCACGAAGGGTGATTTGCCGCCCAGTTCCAGGCTGATGTTTTTGATATCGTTGGCAGCCGCCTGCATGATCTTGCGCCCGGTCGGTACGCTGCCGGTGAAGGCGACTTTGTCGACATACGGGTGTTTGGCCAACGGCGCTCCCGCCTCGCGTCCAAGGCCCGTGATCACGTTCAGTACCCCGGCCGGCAGGCCCGCCCTGTCGGCGATAGCCGCCAGTTCGAGGGCGGTCAACGGGGTCAGCTCCGATGGCTTGAGCACGACGGTGCAACCTGCCGCCAGCGCCGGGGCAACTTTCCACGAGGCCATCAGCATCGGGAAATTCCACGGGATGATCGCCGCGACCACACCGACCGGTTCCTTGATCACCGATGACGTGAAGCGCGCATCCGGCACATCGATCGACTGTTCGCTCTGTTGATCCGATTGTTCTGCCAACCCGGCATAGAAGTCGAAACAACCGGCGGTGTCGGCGATGTCCCATAACGCTTCCGGCAATGGCTTGCCGTTGTCGCGCACTTCGATGGCGGCCAGTTCGTCCTGACGGCGGCGGATGCCCTCGGCGATACGACGCAGGACCTCGGCCCGTTGCGCGCCGGACCAGCGTGGCCAGTCCCCCTCATCAAACGCCGAACGCGCGGCCGCCACCGCCCGGTCGACGTCCTCGAACGTGGCAGAAGCCACCCGCGCCAGCACCGACTCGTCACTCGGATCGAGCGTATCGAAAACACCGCGTTGAACCGGGACAACCCACTCACCGCCGATGTACAACCGTTGATAGTCACCCATGGCACACTCCTTGATCCTGCGCTGCCGACGCTGCTGGTACAGCTGTTCGGCGACCTGCAATTGCTCGCGGTCATTGACCCCGAGCACGTCGGTTTCCTCCACCTCCACGGCAATCACCAGCAGCCCCGCCTCGTTGGCCAGCGCCACCGCATCGGTGAGGTAGTACTCGCCCTGGGCGTTGTGGTTGCCGATACGCTCCAGCAACCACAGGCAGGTATCTGCCCGCAGGCCCATGACGCCGCCATTGCAGAAGTTGATGTCCAGCTCCTGCGGGCTCGCATCCCTGGCTTCGCGGATCGCCCGCAGACGCCCCTGCTCCACCAGCAGCCGCCCGTAGGGTCCCGGCCGCTGGGTGTGGAAACCCGCCACCGCCACCGCCGCGCCGTCCATCAACGCCCTGCGCAAGCGATTCAAGGTCTGCGGGGTGATCAGGGGGGAGTCGCCAAACAGCACCAACACACAGCCCTGCTGCTCCTGTTCCTGGGCCTGCAAAGCCGGCCGCGCGGCGAGTACCGCGTGGGCCGTGCCCCGTTGTTCGTGCTGGGTAAACACCTGTGCCGTCGGTGCGACCTGCCGCAGGTATTCAGCCACCTGCCCGCCGCCCGCGCCCACCACCACCGCCCGCTGCTCGATACCGGCCGCCTCCACCGCCGCCAGCACATGGCCGAGCAGCGGCCGGTTGCCCACCGGGTGCAAGACCTTGGGCAGCGGCGACTGCATCCGCTTGCCCTGCCCGGCCGCGAGAATCACCGCCAGCGTCGACCCGCCCATGTTGTCGCTCATCACGATCCTCCTGTGTGCATCCGGGCTTCAGGCCGGATCGCGATAGAACACGTCGTCGGCGTACGGATACCACCAGTCCTGAATCTTCGGCTGGTGATCGATGATGACCATCTTCGAGCGGCGGAACGCTTCCAGCCCCTGGCGCCCGAGCTCGCGCCCAAGACCCGACATCTTCCAGCCGCCGAACGGCAGCGCATCGTTGTCGATCAGCGGGTTGTTGACCCAGACCATCCCCGCCTCGAGCCGCTCGGCGGCCTCCATGGCTTCGGCCAGGTCCGTGGAAAACAGCGAGGCCCCGAGGCCGAACGGCGAGTCGTTGGCCAGCCGCACCGCCTCATCGAAATCGCTGACCCGGCAGATCGCCGCCACCGGGCCAAAGCACTCTTCCTGAAGAATCGCCATGTCCCCGGTCACGCCGGTGAGGATGGTCGGCTCATAGAACCAGCCGACCGTCTGCTGGGGTGGAATCCGCCCGCCACACACCACTTTTGCGCCCTTGGCCACGGCGTCATCGACCAGGCGCATGACTTTATTGCGCGCCGCTTCGCTGACCATCGGCCCGATCTCCGAGCGCTCCAGGCCATGGCCGATGCGCAGGGCGCGGGTGCGCTCGGCGAATTTCGCGACAAACTCGTCATGGATTTCATCGACGACGTAGAAGCGTTCCGCCGAGGTGCAGATCTGCCCGCTGAGATGGAATGCAGCCGTCACTGCCCCCGCCGCTGCCACATCCAGCGGCGCATGCCTGGAGATGATCAACGGATCGCTGCCACCGGCCTCGATGACGCAAGGCTTCATCCGCTCGGCACAGGCCACGGCCACCGCTTTGCCCGCCGCCACACTGCCGGTGAAGGCCACCGCGTGGGTCTGCGCCGACTGCACCAGCAACTGCGCGGTCACCGCATCGCCCGGCACACAGGACACCAGTCCCGGCAACAACGCGCTGAAATGCTCCATGAACTTGAGGGTGCACAGGGTCGTCGCTTCCGCCGGCTTGATGAGGCAGGCATTGCCCGCCGCCAGCGACGCGGCGACCGTCCAGCACATCAGCAGGATCGGAAAGTTGAACGGCATGATGTGTACGCTGACGCCATAGGGCTCGTAGCGCACATGCTGGAAGGAACCGATCTGCGTGGTGCCGGCGACCTTGCCGGCATCGTCCCGGGCCATTTCCGCGTAGTAGCGAAAGATCGGCGCGCAGTTGGCCAGTTCGCCCATGGCCTCGGGAAACGGCTTGCCCATCTCCAGGGTCATCAGGCGGGCGACTTCACGGTTGCAAACCAGGTTCTGCTCGATGGCATTGGCCAGTTGATGCAGGCGCGCGGCGCGGCTTTTCGCGTCGACCAGGCGCCATTGTTTTTGCGCGGCGGTGGCGGCATCGATGGCGGCTTGCACATCGGTTTCGCCACACACGCCGACTTGCCCGACCGGTTGCTGGGTCGCCGGATCGAGCACCTGGCGCACGCGGCCATCGCTCAGCGGCAGGAACTCGGGATTGATGAAACGCAAGGCAGATTCGCTGTTAAAGGTGGCCATGGGATGATCCTTGAACCAATCGATAAGGGGTTTCACGCAATGTCGCCAGGGTCGCGGCGGGCAGTTCTTCTCGCCAGCCCGGCACGTGCCGGTCGAGCCACTGGCGCAGGGGCGCAAAGGCCTCGGCGTCCAGCGCGCGGACAAACAGACCCAGGGTGCGCGGCAAGTGCGCCAGGTAAGCGTGCTTGCCGTCACGGCCGGCCAGGCGCACAAAAATCCCCAGCACCTTGGCGTGACGCTGGGCGGCCAGGCGCCGGTAGTCTTCGAGAAAACCCGGCGCGTCCAGCTCCGGGCGCTGCAACAGGTAATGGCTGATCAGTGCCACGCGCAGCGCCTCGGGCACATCGCGCCGGGCGTCTTCGAGCAGCGACACCAGGTCATAGGCCGCCGCCCCGGCCAGGGCGTCCTGGAAATCCAGCAAGCCGCAGGCGGCGACACCTTCGCGGCCTTGCAGCAGCATCAGGTTGTCGACGTGAAAGTCGCGCAGCACCAGGGCTTCGCGGCGCTGGGCAACGTCACCACAAGCCTCGGCGAACAGCGCCAGATACTCTTCGCGCAGCCCCTGTGCCGCCTCTTTGCCGACGAGTAAAGGCACGTACCAGTCGATGAACAGCGCGCACTCGTCGGCCAGTCGCTGTTCGTCGTAAGGCGCCAGTTCCGCCGCTGGCGCTGCGCGATGCAAGGCCACCAGCGTATCGACCGCCAGGTGATACAACCTCGACTCCGAATGCCCGGCCAGCAGCAATCGGGTGTAGGTGTCGTGACCGAAATCCTCGATCAGCGCCAGCCCCGCCGCTTCATCCACTTCCAGCAAGGCCGGCGCGGACAGGCCCAGCCCTTGCAACTGCCGGGCGATGCGCACAAACGGGCCGATGGGTTCGCTATGGGGCGGCGAATCCATCAGCAACAGGCCGGCACCGTCCAGGCGGAAATAGCGCCGGGTCGAAGCATCCGCCGGCAAGGCCACCAGCGGGGCCCCGGCGAAACCGGCGCGGGCCAGAAAGGCGGCGCGCTGGTCTTCACGGGTTGGCAATGACGCCAGTGCATCTGTCATGGCAGTCACCGGATCATGTAGACCTTTTTGATGGTCTCGTGGACGGTGCACACACCCTTCCAGTCCTTGCCGAAGAAGGCGGCGGTGTCGGGCTTGATCTCGATCACTTCGCCGGACTCGTGGACGTACGTGCAGCGGCCTTCGAGGAAGTGGCAGAACTCGTCGCTGGTGACATGGCAAAACCACTTGCCCGGGGTGCAGATCCAGATGCCGCATTCGGACTGGCCTTCGGGGCCTTTGTGCAGCACCACGCCGGAGACACGGGATTCACCCTCGAGCATGGTCGGGATCACGCCCCAATCCTTGACGTCGGTGATGCTCAGGGGGTCGTACAGAAACGGGGTAGTCATGTGTTGTTCTCCAGGTTGTGTGTAGGAGCGAGCTTGCTCGCGATGGACGTCAACGATGACGCGTGCTGTCTGGATGCCCGCGTTGTCCTGATGTTCTTCGCCAGCAAGCTGGCTCCTACAGGGGTTGCAGTGTTTCCCACAGGTTCAGGCCAGCATGTAAACGTTGCGCAGGGTTTCCCGGACGTCGCATTCACCGGTCCAGCCGGCCGGGAACAGCACCAGGGTGTTGGGCCGTACTTCGATCACTTCGCCGTTGTCGTTACGGTAAGTGGCGTGCCCGGCGATGAAATGGCACAGCTCGTCCCGGGGAATCGACAGCCGCCAGCGCCCGGGGGTGCACACCCACAACCCGGTTTCCGGGCTGTTGTTCGGGCCCTTGAACAGCAAGCGGCCGCTGGAATGCGAGGCGCCTTCGACGGCGTCGCTCTGCACGCCCCAGTCCACCAGGTCGGTGCGGCTGCTGACGGCTTCGAGGTACGGCGTGATACCCGCCGTGGTGGATGAATCAGGCATCGTTGAGCACCTTGTCGAGAATCGCGGCCGCGTCTTGCGGCCCTTTGCGGGATTGCATCTGCGCGCTGGTGCGCTGCAGGCGTTGGCGCATCGCCCCGTCGTTGAGGCAGGCGTGGAGTTTTTGTGCGAGCTGTTCTTCGCTCCATTCGTAGCGGTCGAGCTTGAAACCGTGGCCGCTTTCTTCGGCGCGCATGGCGTTGTCGTGGCCGTCCCAGACGTAGGACATGACGATCGCCGGTTTGCCGAAGAACAGGCACTCGGTGAAGCTGTTGTTGCCGCCGTGGTGGATCACCGCGTCGACCTGGGCGATCACCGACGGCTGCGGGAACCAGTTGGAAATCTGCACGTTGTCCGGCAGGTCGGTGTATTCGTCGAGGTGCTCGCCGACGTTGAACAACGCCCGGTAAGGCAGCTTGCCCACCGCCTCGATCAAGCGCTTGAGCAACTCGACGTCGCCGGAACCAAGGCTGCCGAAGCTGGCGTACAGCAGCGGCTTGTCGTTGTGGGCGCGGAACGGTGGAATCTCGTACGGCGTGTCGTGGCGCACGCAGCCTTGCAGGTAATGGAAACGCTCGGCCGGCAGCGGATGGCGGCGGTCGAACTTGACCGCGTCCGGGTACAGCAGCAGGTTCATGAAGGGCGAGGCTTCAAAGAAGGTGCCCAGCGGATAAGGCTGTTCACCGTGGGCCTGGAGGAACTGGTTGAAGTCCTCGTGGATCGGCCCGACCACTTCCTCGAAGCGCTGGCGGAATTGCGCGTGGCCGGCCTTGTCGTCGATGCTCATGCCCGACAGGTGCGGCGGGATATCCGGGTCTTCGATCTCGTTTTCCGAGCAGGAAATGATCCGCACCCACGGCTTGCCGTATTGCTTGATCGCCGGGAACAGGATCACGTTGTCGACGCAGATCAGGTCGGGCTTGACCTTGTCCAGCACCGCCGGCAGGTCCTTTTGCGCCCACTTGGCGGTTTCGACGATGGCCGCCCAGCATTCCTTGACGTAGTTGTCGATCTGCTCCAGCGGCGACTTGCGGAAGTTCGGAATGTGGCCGTTGATGAAGTCGACCCAGTAGCGGGCCATTTCTTCGGCCGGCATCGGCGCCGACATGTTGACCATGTGCTCCTCGAAACCATAACCGGCGTAGACACCGCTCATGCCCGGGTCGGTGAGGAACACCGCTTTATGGCCCAGGGCTTCACACGCCTGGGCGATACCGACTGAGTTCAGCGCCGGGCCGTAGGCGGCTTCGGGGAAGAATGCGATCACTTTCTGTTTCATCGAGTGCTGCTCCTGCCTGGTCTTTTTATTGTTCAGCGTGTCAATACGCGGGCATGCCGGGCCTGCCAGCCCAGCCGGATGGTCGTGTCGATTGCAAAATGGGCGAATTCAAACTGTGAGGACGGCACGCGCACAATCAACGGTTTGTCGCTGAGGGCTGTCTGTACGTGCAGGTTGGTGTCGAGGCCGTGGTAGGCGACTTCGACGATTTTTCCGCTGACCTGATTGGGGCAATCGCTGCCCTGCCCCGTCAGCACTTGCAGGCGCTCGGGGCGCACCACCACGGCGACGGATTGACCGGACACCAGCGGTGCGTCGGTTTCCACGCTCAACTCCTGGCCATTCACGCGCACCGAGTGCTGGCCCGTGCGCACGCCTTCGAGCAGGTTGCTGACGCCGATGAAGTTGGCGACAAACCGGCTGTTGGGGTTCTCGTACAGCTCCGACGGACTGCCGCACTGGCACACCCTGCCGCCGTCGAGCACCGCCATGCGGTCGGACATCACCAGCGCTTCTTCCTGATCGTGGGTGACGATGATGAAGGTGATGCCGCTCTCGTGTTGCAGGCGCTTGAGTTCCAGCTGCATCTTTTCCCGCAGCTTCTTGTCGAGGGCGCCCAAGGGCTCGTCGAGCAGCAACACCCGCGGACGCTTGACCAGCGCCCGGGCCAATGCCACGCGCTGACGCTGGCCGCCTGAAAGCTGATCGGGTTTGCGCTCGGCCAGCTCACCCAGTTGCGCGGTGCTCAGCACTTCATCGACCCGCCGGCGGATTTCGCTTTCGGGCAGACGCTCCATTTCCAGGCCGTAGGCGATGTTCTTGCGCACGGTCATGTTGGGGAACAGCGCATAGGACTGGAACATCAGGTTCAGCGGACGCTTGTTGGCCGGCAGCGGCGAGATGTCATGGCCGTCCAGGTAGATGCAGCCACCGCTGGGGGTCTCGAAACCGGCGAGCATGCGCAGCAGCGTGGTCTTGCCGCAGCCGGACGGCCCGAGCAGCGCGAAGAACTCGTTCTCGCGGATGCTCAGCGACACCTCGTTGACCGCCAGACCGTTGCCATAAGACTTGCTGACCTTATCCAGGATCAGTACCGCAGATGAATTATTCATGGGTGCGAGGAGCCTTGTTGAGACGCTGCGAAGCCAGCAGCGCGGTGATGCTCACCAGCATCACCAGCGTCGCCAGAGCGTTGATTTCCGGGGTGACGCCGAAGCGGATCATGGCGTAGATCTGCATGGGCAACGTGGTCGAAGCCTGGCCGGAGCCTGAGTTGAAAAAGGCAATGATGAATTCGTCCACCGACAGGGTGAACGAGAGCAATCCACCGGCCAGCACGCCGGGGAAAATCACCGGCAGCAGCACCCGGCGCAAGGTGGTGAACCAGCTCGCACCGAGGTCAATCGAGGCTTCGAGGATCGAATAGTCGAAGTGCTTGAGCCGCGTGCGCACCACCGCGCAGACGAAGGCGATGTTGAACACCGCGTGGCTGATGATGATCGAGTGCAGCCCCAGGCCAACCTTGAGCAGGTTGAAAAAACTCAGCAGCGCAATCGCCAGCACGATGTCGGGAATGATCATTGGCGCCATCAGCAAGGTATCGACCACCTGGCCCTTGTCATTGCCCTTGCGGCGCAACTCGATGCCCAGCGCGAGGAACGTGCCGAGCACGCAGGCAATGAAGGTGGCCGACAAGGCGACGATCAGGGTGTTGAGCGCCGCCGACAGGATCGCCGTGTTGTGCGCCAGTGCCGCATACCACTTCAGCGATACGCCGCCCCAGGCGGTGGGCAGTCCGGACTTGTTGAACGACAGCAGGATCAACACCAGGATCGGTATATAAAGGAAGGCGTACACCAGCCCCAGGTGCGAACCCAGCACGGTGGCGCTGACAGAACGTGGCTGACTCATGAGCGCGCCCCTTCTGCACGACGGGCCACCAGGGCCTGGATGAACAACAGGATCAGCATGATCGCGATCAGGAAGAAGCTCAGTGCGGCGCCGAACGGCCAGTCCCGCGCCGTGAGGAATTGCGCATAGATCAGGTTGCCGACCATCTGCACCTGCTTGCCGCCCAGCAGGTCGGCGGTGATGAAGTTGCCGATGCTCAGCACGAAGACAAACACCGCACCGGCGGCGATACCCGGCACACTCAGCGGCAGGATGATCCGGCGAAAGGTCATCCAGCCCGAGGCGCCGAGGTCTTTCGAGGCGTCCCAGAGTTCATTGTTGATCCGCGACAGCGACGAGAAGATCGCCAGGATCACAAAGGGGATGTAGTTGTAGACCAGCCCCAACACCACGGACGACTCGGTGTACAGCAGGCTGATGGGTTCACCGCTGTAGCCGAACACTTGCAGCAGGCGGTTGATCAGGCCTTCGCGGTTGAGCAGGACAATCCAGGCGTAGGTGCGGATCAGGTAATTGCTCCAGAACGGCAGCATCACCAGGAACAGGTACACCGCCTGGCGCCGTCGTGGCGCCCGGGCAATCGCATAGGCTGCCGGGTAGCCGATCAACACCGCGAACACCGTGGCCAGCCCGGCGATTTTCGCCGACTTGAGCAGGATGCCCAGGTACAGCGGATCGAATGCGCGCTGATAGTTTTCCCAGGTGAACAACCAGTCGATGCCACCGTAGGCACCGCGTTCGACGAAGCTGTAGACCAGCACCAGCAGGCACGGAATCACCAGGAACATCAGCAGCCAGCCAAAGCCGGGCGCAAGAAGCCAGGCCGACAGACGCCTGTCAGCATGCAAAGCACTCATTAACCCTATCCTCCCGCTTCAGGACAGAAGCGGCTTGCGAGCGTGGCGAGGCATGCCGGGCATGCCTCGGATCGACGTGGCGTTAGTTCTGCGCCGCCATGATTTCGGTGACGGCGCGGGTGTAGGCCTTTTGCGTGGTGCCGCCCAGGTCGCGCAATTGCTCCATTTTCAGCAGCTCGGCGGGGGCGATGGTCAGGTTGGGGTATTGCTTGAGCAGGTCCGCAGACAACCCGGCCATGGCCGCCTGGTTGGGGACTTTGTAGAGGATGTTTTCAGCGACCCAGGCGTGGTTTTCCTTGGCCAGCATGAAGTTGATGAACGTGAAGGCCTGGTCCTGGTGCTTCGAGCTCTTGAGCACCACCATGGTGTCCACCCACAGGTCGGAACCTTCCTTGGGCACCACGAACTTGATCGCCGCGTTGGCCTGGGTGCCGTAGTTGCACCAGCCGTCCCAGGCGTGGGCCATCAGCGATTCGCCGGAAGCGAGCTTGGAATAGAAGGTGGTGTCGTCGAAGGACAGAATGCGTTTTTTGGTGGCGATCAACTGGTCGCGAACCGCGGCGATTTGTGCCGGGTCACTGTCGTTGACCGACCAGCCCTTGGCGAGGAAACCGGCACCGAGCATCCAGCGGTCGGTGGCGAGCATCGTCACCTTGCCCTTGAGGGCATCACTCGGGTTGAGCAGCTCGTTCCAGCTCTGTGGCGCCGGTGTCACCTTGTCGGAGCGATAGCAGATGCCGGTGGTGCCCCAGGTGTAGGGCACGGAGAACTGGTTGCCCTGGTCATATTCCAAGTGAGTGGCTTCGGGGTAGAGGTTCTTCAGGTTGGGGACTTTGACCGGATCGATGTCCGCCAGCAGCCCCTGCTTGTGCAGGACTTCGGCGAAGGGCGAGGAGACAAACACCACGTCATAGCCTTCACCACCGGAGGCCATCAGCTTGCCCATGATTTCTTCGTTGGTGGCGTGCAGCGCCTTGTCGACGTCCACACCGCTGGCAGCCTTGAACTTCTCCAGCGCATCCGGGGCCATGTAGCCGTCCCAGATGGAAATCACCATGTCTTTCGCACTTGCAGCCTGTGAGGCGATCGCCAGGGAAACGGCCAATCCCGCGCACAGAAGATCATTCAGCTTGCTCATAAATACTCACCCGACGATTGTTTATTGTTGTGTTCGAAGGCAGTACGGCAAAACGAGAAACGATTGCTTGTGTTTTTTTTTAGAAATTAGGACCAGTATCAAAAGATGTCAACGCTTTTTTCCGGCCTGACGACTGGCCAGCGCATGACATAAGATGGGCAACTGAGTCCCACCGCGGATCACAACGAGAAAAGACGCTTGAGCACGACAGCCGAAAAAAAACCGCGCACCAATCACCTGGAACTGGCCCGGCGCATCCTCGAGCACACCCAGGAAAGCGGCCTGGTGGCCGGTGACCCGGTGGCCGAACAGGCCCTGGCCCGCACCTTCCAGGTGTCGCGCACGCTGATTCGCGGCGCGCTGAAAGTGCTGCTGGAAGAAAACCTGCTGAGCCACGAAGCCGGCAAGGGTTACCGATTGCTGGCATCGCCCGCGGGCCAGGCCTTCAACGCTGCCCTGCCCCAGGCCGAGGAAGAAGAACTGGCCGCCTCGGTACTGCGTGACCGCATGGCCGGGCGCCTGGGCGACAGCATCAGCATCAGCGAACTGATGCGCCGCTATGACATCGGCCGGCCGGCGGCGCAAAAGGCTTTGCAGCAATTGAGCGAAAGCCAGGCCATCGAGCGCGGCCCCGGGCAGTCCTGGCTGTTTCGTCCGTCGCTGAACAGCCTGGCCGCCCTCGAAGAAAGCCTGAAATTCCGTTTGATCCTCGAGCCCGAAGCCTTGCTCAGCCCGAGCTTCAACGCCGACCCGCAACGCCTGGCGCTGTTGCGCAGCGCCATGCAAAGCCTGCTCGCCCGCCCCGTGGAAGACTTCGATCTGCAGCAGTTTCGCGAGCTGGACATCAGCTTCCACGAACTGCTGGCCCAGAGCTGCGGCAACCGCTTCATCAGCGACGCCCTGCTCCAGCATCAGGGCTTGCGCCGCTTGCCGAACCTGCTGCCATCGGTCAGCGTGCACCGCCTGCAAGAGGCCCTGCGCGAACACCTGCAAATCATCGCGCAGATCGAACGCGGGCAGATGGAGATCGCCGCCGACCTGCTGCGCCTGCACCTGCGCCTGAGCGCCGCGCAACGCCCGCAAACCGCTAACCGGGGCATCCCGCAGAGTCATCTGTTCGGGCGTCGTTAAGCGCCGCGCAAAAACATGATGATTTTTTTTTGAAAATAAGACAGCATCAAAAACACCTTCAGGAGCGGCGGGTCTGACCCGCCATGGACAGTCCTCGCCATGCAAAAACAAAAACTGATCGCCCTGTTTCCGGAAGCCAGTTTCGGCGCGGCCTTGAACTGCATTGGTATCGCTCAGTCGCTGCGAGCGCTGGGCGCCAGACCGGTGTTCATCTGCCACGAGCATTTCCAGGGGCTGTTCGCCGAGTACGGCTTCGACGAATACCCGATTCCGCAAGTGAGCCCGTTGTCGGCGGCGGAACATCAGCACTACTGGGAACGCTTCATCGAGCGCAGCATTCCCTACTTCGACCAGACCCCGCTGGCGCAGATCGACAGCTACGTGGCGCCCGCCTGGGAAGCCATCATCGACACCGCGATCGAAGCGGAAAAACCCTTGCAGCAGTTGCTCGGCCGCCTCAAGCCCGACGTGATCGTGCTCGACAACGTGGTGATGTTCCCGGCCATCGCCAACGCCGGCTGCCCGTGGGTGCGGGTGGTGTCCTGCGCCGAGACTGAACTGCCGGATGCCGCCGTTCCGCCGTACCTCTCCGGCTGCCTGGCCAGTGACACCGAGGCCTGCGAGCGTTACTCCGAGCAGTACCTGAAGGCTATCGCACCAGCCCATGAACGCTTTTCGCAGTTTCTCCTGGGCAACCATACGGCGCCCTGTCCGGCGGGGCAGTTCCTCACCGATTCACCCTGGCTCAACCTGCTGCTGTCGCCGACGCCTGTGCGCTATGAACGCCGGCAGCCGCTCGATCCGCAGCGCTACGTCTACCTCGACGGCTGCGTACGCCGCGAAGCGCCGTACATCGTCCCGGACTTTCCACGGCACAACGACGCACCGCTGATCTACCTCAGCTTCGGCAGCCTCGGCGCCGCCGACACCGGGATGATGAAGCGCCTGATCAGCACGATCGAGACCTTGCCCTATCGCTTCCTGGTCAACGTCGGCGCCTACCGCGACATGTACACCACCGTGCCGGACAACGTGTACCTCGACAGCTGGTTTGCCCAGCCGGCCGTGCTCAAGGAATGCGATGTGTTCATCCATCACGGCGGCAACAACAGCTTCTGCGAGGCGCTGTATTTCGGCTTGCCGTCGCTGATCATTCCGTATTGCTGGGACGGTCACGATAACGCCGCCCGCGCCGAGGAAGTCGGCGTCGGCCGCTACCTGCCGCGCTTCGCCGATCCCCTGGCCGCCCTGCCCGGCGCCCTCGAACACCTGCTGGCCGACCAAGCGATGAAGCAACGCCTCGCATCGTTCAGCTTGCGCATGCAGGCGACCCGCGGCACCGACATTGCCGCGCGGGCAATACTTGCGCTTCCAGACCTCTAGCCAGAACAACAAAAACATCGGGCAACCGAACGCAATCGTCGCTGCCCGACACACCGCCGGAGTTTCAGCATGAATGCCCCACCGCGTCTCGATGCGCTCGACCACGTCCTGCCCCATCCCTTTTGGCAGGACACCATCACCCCGCCGCCCGCCGCACCTTCCGTCAGCGGAACCGTGCAATGCGACTTCGCAGTGGTCGGCGCTGGATTCACCGGATTGTGGACGGCGCTACTGGCACGCCAGCGCCACCCCGGATTGAGCATTGCGATCATCGAGGCGCGTCGTTGCGGTGGTGAGGCCAGCGGTCGCAATGGCGGTTTTTGTGCACCGAGCATTTCCCATGGCGTGTCCAACGCCCTCAAGCGTTGGCCGGATGAAGCGCAGCAACTGATCCGCCTGGGCCGGCAGAACCTCGATGAGCTGGCGGCCGACCTGCAACGCTTTGGCCTGCAGGTCGAGTTCGAACGCCAGGGCAAACTCAACGTCGCCAGCCAACCCTGGCAGGTCGACGGCTTGCGCGCCATGCAACGCAACTACGCCCGTTTCGGCATTGACTGCGAGTGGCTGGAAGGCCCTCAGCTGGCCCGGAAACTCGACTCCCCGGCCTACGTGGCAGGCCTGTTCGAACCCAACTATGCGCTGCTCAACCCGGCAAAAATGGCCGCCGAGCTGCGTCGCGTCTGCCTTGAACAAGGGATCGGGCTGTTCGAAAACAGTCCGGTGCTGCAACTGGAGGCCCGCAACGACAGCCTGCGCCTGCGCACGGCCGACGGCGAAATCATCGCCGGGCAGATCGCCCTCGCCACCAACATCGCCCCGCCGCTGCTCGGCCATCTGGCCTCGAGCGTGATCCCGGTCTACGACTACTCGCTGGTCACCGAGCCACTGCGCGATGAACAACTGGCCGCCATCGGCTGGACCGAGCGTTACGGCATCGCCGATTCCGGCAATCAGTTCCACTACCTGCGCAAGACCGCCGACAACCGCATTCTCTGGGCCGGCTTTGATGCCATCTACCATTTCGGCGGGCGCCGTGACGAAGCCCTGACTCAACGCCCGCAAAGCTTCCAGCGCCTGGCCGAACAGTTTCAACAGACCTTCCCGGCCCTGGGCGATGTGCGGTTCAGCCATGCCTGGGGCGGCATCATCGACACCTCGGCACGCACCACGATGTTCACCGGTTGCGAACATCAGGGCCGCGTCGCCTATGCCTTGGGCTTCACCGGGCAAGGTGTATCGGCCAGTCGCTTCGCCGCGCTGAACATGCTCGACCTGCTGGCCGGGGAACGCACCGAACGAACGGAGTTGCTGATGACCTCCAAGGCGCCGTTCCGCTTTCCGCCCGAGCCGTTGCGTTATGTCGGCGTGAAACTGGCCCAGCGCTCTCTGGCGCGGGAGGACCGCGACGGTCACCGCGACCTGCTGCTCAAGACCTTCGATGCCTTTGGCATCGGTTTCGATTCCTGATCCGGAGACCATCATGTCCACAGCCCTGCCCCGGCACGTCATCGACTTCGCCAGCGACCTTGCCCCCCGTGAAACCGAAATCAACGACCCGGCCGTGGTCGACGCACCCTATCGCAGCAAGAGTTGGCGGCACTTTGTGCAGCCTGGGAAAAACGCCGTGGCCGGTATCTGGGAAGCGGGACCGCACCGGGAGCGTTGCCAGTGCGATTACGATGAGCTGTGCCACATTCTCGAGGGCACGGTGCGCCTGACCGATGCTGAAGGCGTCGCACGCACGTTCGGCCCCGGCGATTCCTTCGTGGTCGCCAGCGGATTCCAGGGCACCTGGGAAAACCTCACCCCGGTGCGCAAGGTCTACTTCATCCTCGGCTAACCGGCCGATGGAAGGAGCAACAAACAACCTTGTGGCGAGGGAGCTTGCTCCCTCGCCACAGGTGCTGGGGTTCGTCCTTTAAGGGGTTACTGTCGTACGAGGTTGCGCCCGTTGCGCTTGGCCTGGTACAGCGCGTCGTCGGCGCGGGTCAGCAGGCTTTCCGGTGTGTCGCCGGGTTGTGCATGGGCCACGCCGAACGACGCGGTGATGGTGTCCAGCACGGTATCAGTGCCCCGGGCCTTGACCCGCAGCGACTGGATTTTCAGACGCAGCCGCTCGGCAAACGCAGCCGCAGCCGCCAGATCCGGGCAGTCCTTGAGCACCACGCAGAACTCCTCACCGCCATAACGCGCCGCGAACGCTTCGCCCGACAGCGAGTCACGCAACACCCGGGCAACATGCTGGAGAACACGGTCCCCCAACGGATGGCCGTACTGATCGTTGAATTGCTTGAAGTGGTCGATATCCAGCATCACCAGCGCCACACCGGACGCCGATTCATTCATCGCCTGTTCAAGCTTGCGGTTGAAGGTGCTGCGGTTGAGCAATTCGGTGAGGCCATCGAGGGTCGCGGCCAGTTGGGCACGCTCCAGCTTGTCGCGCAGGCTTTTGATCTCGTGTTGCGCCGACTGCAACTGGGCGAGGAAGTGTTCCTGCTGCCCCTGCATCAGCCGGGTGCTCTGCTGCAGCTGGATTAGGATGCTCGGCAAGCGCTCGCTGGCCGGCTCTTCGAGCATTTGCAGGTACTGGCCAAGGCTGGCCTGGAAGTTCTGGTTACCCTTCACGCTGCGCGAGACATCGCGTTCCATGTCGTCGACCAGGTTGATCGCGTCCTGCTGCCCGGAACGGGCGTCCGCCAGTTCGTCGCGGATGATGTACTCGCGAAACAGCCTGGCCGCCGACTCCGGCGGGAAAGAGTCGAAATCGTTGACCACCCGGTCCAGGTGCCGATTGAGTTCCGGCTCCTGGCCCTTGCTGTAGGTGTACCAGAGCGCGTAGTGCACCGGGTTGGGCGGAATGTTGTGACGAACCATCAGCGGCACTGCCTGCTTGAGCAACGCCGCTGCCTCACGGGAATCTTCTGGATACAGCGCTAGAACAGTCGCACGCGTGTCGGATTGGCTCATGGCTTCACTGTGGTTGTTTATCATTGGCGATCGGCAGGCTCGCTGAGCATAACCATACGCCCGACAAACGGCTATCCCGAATTACAGCCGTATTTCAACCTGGCCGAGGTATCGCACTGGGAGAGGAATTGCTCGCGAAGACGGCGGCACCTCCAGCATCGATGTGACTGACATACCGCTTTCGCGAGCAAGCCCGCTCCCACAGGGTTCTGTGCTTTACCTGCCTAACATCACCACTGCGCGAAGGCTGCAAAGCTTGAGCCTGAGGTATTGCACCAGGCTTTTTGTGGGAGCGGGCTTGCCCGCTCCCACAGGGTCCTGCGTTTTAACTGACTACCATCAGCACTGCGCGAAGGCGGCAACGCTACAACCCGAGGTATCGCACTGTTTTTTGTGGGAGCGGGCTTGCCCGCGAAGAGGCCGGCACAAGCAACATTAATGTTGACTGGCCCACCGCCTTCGCGAGCAAGCCCGCTCTCACAGGGGTTTGTGTCGCTACACGATTGTGTATCAGCGCGCAGCCCAGGCATTGAAGCGCTGTTCCAGCTCTTCGCCATGGTCGACCCAGAACTCTGCGTCCACCGCCCGCGCGCCGGCCAGGTTGGCCTCGGCGGTTGGCAGTTGCTCCTGCACGTCCTTGGGCAGCAGCGGCAAGGTCTGGCGATGCACCGGCCCGTAAGGGATGTTTTCCGAGAAGACTTTTTGTGTCTGCGGCTGGCTGGCGAACGCAATGAAGTTTTCCGCCAGCGCCTTGTTCGGCGTGCCTTTGACCACCGCCCAGTATTCCGGGTCGTACAGGCTTTGCGGCCAGACGATGCTCAGCTTCATGCCTTCCTTTTGCGCCGAGGCGATCCGGCCGTTGTAGGCCGCGCTCATCACCACGTCGCCGGCCACCAGCCATTGCGCCGGCTGCGCGCCCGCCTCCCACCACTGGATGTTCGGCTTGATCTGGTCGAGCTTGGCAAAGGCCCGGGTCACGCCTTGCGGGGTATTCAGGACCTTGTAAATGTCGTCCGCCTTGACGCCGTCGGCCAGCAAGGCGATTTCCAGGGTGTACTTGGCGCTCTTGCGCAGGCCGCGCTTGCCCGGGAAGTCGGCGACGTTCCAGAAGTCCGCCCAGGATTGCGGCGCCTTCGCCTGCTTGCTCTGGTCATAGGCCATGACCATCGACCAGACGTAAGTGGCCACCCCGCATTCGGTCAGCGCACCGGGCACGAAGTTCGCCGAATCACCGAAGCGCCCGGCGTCGAGCTTCTCGAACAGGCCCTCCTCGCAGCCTCGCAATAGCTCGGGGCTTTCGACTTCCACCACGTCCCAGCTGGTGTGACCGGCCGAGACCATGGCCTTGATCTTCGACAGCTCGCCGTTGTACTCACCGGCGATGATGTTGCCCGCGCCGCTGGCGTTGAAGGGCTGAAAGTAGGCTTTATCCTGGGCCTGTTTGGTAGCACCACCGAAGGAAATCACGGTGAGGTCCTGGGGGGCCGCCCACACACTGGCACTCAACAACGCCAGGGCAAACGGAACACTGCAACGCAAGGATCTGGACATGGATCGCTTCCTCGAAAGTATGGGTTCGCATACTGACCAATGCCGATTCGTCTCCTGTAGGAGCCGGCTTGCCGGCGATGGCGGCGGATCGGTCAAAACCGATGTCGCCTGCCAAATCGCTATCGCCGGCAAGCCGGCTCCTACAGGTGATTGACCGGAATCAGCCCTGTTGACCCATTGTTGTTATTGCTCACTCAGATACACCGCCAGGCGATCCATCAGGCGGTCACAGGCCGCCATCTGATCGACGCTGACAAATTCATCGGGCTTGTGCCCCTGGTCCATGCTGCCGGGACCGCAGACCACGGTCGCAATCCCGGCCTGATTGAACAGCCCGCCTTCGGTGCCAAAGGCCACGGTGCCGAAATCATCGCTGCCGCACAGCTCGGCAATCAGCCGGGCGGCGGCGCTGTCGGCGGGTGTCGCCAGGCCCGGATAGGCCGAGATTTTTTCAAAGCGGATCGCGGTATCGGTGTCCACGGCCTGCATGGCCGGCAGCAATGTCTGCTCGGCGTAGTCCTGCAGCTCATCGACGACCACTTGCGGGGCGAAGTCCGGCAAGGCGCGGATCTCGAAATCGAAACGGCAGTCCGCTGGCACGATGTTCAGCGCCGTACCGCCCTGGATCACGCCGACCTGCACGGTCGAGAACGCCGGATCGAAGCGCTTGTCGTGCAATGACGGCCGGGCCAGGGTGGCGCCGATGTCGCCCAGCCGACCGATCAGGCGCGCGGCCTGCTCGATGGCATTGACCCCATAAGGCGCGTAGGCCGAATGACAGGCCGCACCACGCACGTGGCAACGCATCGCCAGCTTGCCCTTGTGGCCGAGCACCGGCTTGAGCTCGGTCGGCTCGCCGATCAAACACAACGCCGGAGCCGGAATGCGTTGGGGCAACACCTCCAGCAAACCGCGCACGCCAAGGCAGCCGACCTCTTCGTCATAGGAAAACGCCAAATGCACCGGGCGCTTCAAAGGGCTGGCGAGAAACACCGGCACGGCGGCCAGCACCGAGGCCAGATAGCCTTTCATGTCCGCGGTGCCGCGACCGTAAAGCTTGCCGCCCGCCTCGCTCAGGCTGAACGGCTCGACCGTCCACGCCTGGCCGTCCACCGGCACCACGTCGGTGTGACCCGACAGCACGATGCCGCCGGCCACGCTCGGGCCGACCGTGGCCAACAGATTGGCCTTGGTCCGCTCGGCGTTGTAGATCAGTTCGCACGCCACGCCCAGTCCGTGCAGGTAGTCACGCACGAACTCGATCAGCTCAAGGTTCGAGTCGCGGCTGACCGTGGCGAACCCGATCAATCGCGCGAGCATGGCGCGGCTGCGCAACTCACTCATCGCCGGGCACTCCATACGCGGGGGCCAGGGTCGGATTGAGCGCGCGGGTCAGGTAGTCCTGCAATTGCGGCTCGTAGGCCGTCCACAGTTTGCCCAGCTCGCCAATCGGGTTTTCATCGGCCCAATCCACCCGCAGGTCGACCATCGGCCAGGTCAGGTCACCGACCACCGACAACGCCGCCGAGTGCACCGCGCCCGCTTCACCGCCAGCGTCCTGCCCGGCCTGCAAGGCGTTCATCAGGCGGGTGGCGAGGCAGCCTTCGCTGTTTTCGAAGGCCGCGACCATCGCCTCGATCACCTCACTGTTGGCCAGCAGATTGCCGGCTGCCACGCATTGGTCTCCGGCCACCGCGTTGTTGATGCCCAGTGCATGGTTGCCGCTGAACACCGCCGTACGCCCGTGGGCATCCACCACCGCCACCTGGCGGTACTGGCTGTAGCCGTTGCGGGTCAATGAGTGGTCCAGCGCCTGGGGCGGCGCCGAGCCGTTGGCCAGTTCATCGAGGATCTGCGGGCCGAGGGCCGGCAGTGTGATGTTCTGGCTCGACACCGCGCCAACCCCGGCCCGCAGCCAGGGGCAGCGCGCGCCGACGGCGATGCTCGAAGAACTGATGGCAATGCCCAACTGGCCGGTCTCGGCGCAGCGACCCACGATGGAAAAAGTCATGGCGAAGTCCTTATTCAGGGATAACGGCAATCACGTCGATTTCCATCAGCCACTGCGGCTGGCCGAGGGCACTGACCACCAGCCCGGTGGAAATCGGAAACACACCCTTGAGCCACTTGCCGACTTCCTGGTACACCGGCTCGCGATAGCGCGGGTCGATCAGGTAGGTGGTGGTCTTGACGATGTGGCTCAGGTCGCTGCCCGCCTCTTCCAGCAACTGCTTGACGTTGCGCATGGCCTGTTCGGCCTGGGCGCGCGGATCACCGAGGCCCACCAGTTGACCGTTGAAATCGGTGCCGACCTGACCACGGACATACACGGTATTGCCGGCGCGCACGGCCTGGCACAAATCGTTGTCCAGCGTCTGGTTCGGGTAGGTGTCTTTGGTGTTGAACATGCGGATGCGGGTATGAGTAGGCATTAACGAACTCCCATGAGGCTGGCTTTCTGAACAGGTGCACGGGCGGCGTCGGCTTGACGCTGGGTCGCATCCCGATAGTTGAAATAGGTGTGCTGTTTAACGATGTGATCGGCGATGTGCTTGGCGTCGTGCCAAACGCCCCAGATGAACGCGGAGCCACGACGGGACTGCCACGGCAACCCGACGAAATACACCCCCGGCTCGGCCGACACGCCGCGCTGGTGCTGCGGTTTGCCGTTGTCCTTGAAGGCATCGACCTTCAGCCAGCTGTAGTCGGTGGAATAACCGGTGGCCCAGATGATGGTGGTCACGCCGGCCTTGACCAGGTCCAGTTCAAGGATCGGCTGGGTCACGCAATCCGGATCGGCCAGCATGGCCCGGGCTTGCGGCTCCAGCGGCAGGTCGAGGCCGTTGCGCTCGATATAGGCGTCGGCCTTGTCGAGCAACGCGAGGTAGTTTTCATCGCCACGGCGGATGTTGTCAGCGAGGTTGTCTTCAAAACTGACCACCGCACCATTGAACGATTGAGTCAGGCCGACCAGGGTCATGCCCTGATGCGCCAGGCGACGGAAGTCCACGGTGTGGCCGCCGCGGGCACCGCTGACGGCGATGGTCACGTGTTCCTTGCCCGGTTGCATGGCCTCGGCATCCCACTCGCCCAGCACCCCCAGCCACCAGCAGAAATCGCGGTTGCGATAGGCGCGCGGCGGACGGTCGTGGGCGCCGACCGAGAGGTAGACCTGTTTGCCGGAACGTTGCAGCTCATCGGCGATCTGCACGCCCGACGACCCGGCGCCCACCACCAGCACCGCACCTTCGGCCAGTTGCTGCGGGTTGTAGTACTGGGCGGAGTGAATCTGGCTGATGCCGGCCATTGGCGGGGCAATCGGCGGAATGGCCGGACGCTGGAACGGGCCGGTGGCGACCACCACGTTGCGGGCCTCGATCACGCCGTCAGAGGTTTCAACGGTGAAACCCGGACGGTCGGCATTACGTTGTACGCTCTTGACTTCAACACCGGTGCGGATCGGCGCGTTGAACTTGCGGGCGTAGGCTTCGAAGTACTCGGCCACCTGCTCTTTGCCGGCGAAGGCGTCCGGGTCCAGGCCGTCGAATTCCAGGCCCGGGAAGCGGTCGTGCCAGGCAGGACCGTTGGCCACCAGCGAATCCCAGCGACCGGTGCGCCAGGCTTCGGCGATACGGTTGCGCTCCAGCACGAGGTGGGGCACACCGAGTTTGCTCAGGTGTTCACTCATGGCCACGCCGGCCTGGCCGGCGCCAACAACAAGCGTATCAATTGCGGTTTTATCAACTGTCATGGCTGTGCACTTCTGAAAGGTGGTTTGATTCAGGTCGGTCATGGCTGCCGCCTCGATTCTGATCACTGTTGTTCTTCTGCTGCGGCTATCGGTATCAGGGTGTTGGCCGCATTCTGTTCGGAGCCGGGCATTAGCGAAATTATGTTTTTTGTGGTTGCTGGCGAGGAAAAAGCGTCGAGGTGACCGGCTGGCCGTGCAAGGTTGCGGTCGACCCGATCCCGGCCTATGGTCCAAGCGATGCATTGCCCGCGACCGGCGCGAAGACCCGGCGCGGATTGCTGTCCATCCAGTGCGGATCCACGCAAGGAGTGATGACATGCCCGACTATTCCCGTCCTGCCGTACTCGAACTGATTGGCAATACCCCGCTGGTACGCGTCAGCCGGTTCGATACCGGTCCCTGCACGCTGTTTCTCAAGCTCGAATCACAGAACCCCGGCGGCTCGATCAAGGACCGCATCGGTCTGGCCATGATCGACACCGCCGAACGCGATGGCCGCCTCAGGCCCGGCGGCACCATCGTCGAAGCCACCGCCGGCAACACTGGCCTGGGCCTGGCCCTGGTCGGCCGCGCCAAGGGCTATCGCGTAGTGCTGGTGGTGCCGGACAAGATGTCCACCGAGAAGGTCTTGCACCTCAAGGCCATGGGCGCCGAGGTGCACATCACCCGCTCCGATGTCGGCAAGGGCCATCCCGAGTACTACCAGGATGTCGCCGCACGACTGGCGGCGGAAATTCCCGATGCGTTCTTCGCCGACCAGTTCAACAACCCGGCCAACCCGCTGGCCCACGAATGCAGCACCGCGCCGGAGATCTGGGCACAGACCCAGCATGATGTGGACGCCATCGTCGTCGGCGTTGGATCGGCCGGCACCCTCACCGGCCTGACCCGCTTCTTCAAACGGGTGCAGCCGGACCTGGAAATGGTCCTGGCCGACCCGGTCGGTTCGGTGATGGCCGAATACAGCCGCGGTGCCCCCCTCCCCACCCCCGGGTCCTGGGCAGTGGAGGGCATCGGCGAAGACTTCATCCCGTCGATTGCCGACCTGTCCAGCGTGCGCCACGCCTATTCGATCAGCGATGAAGAAAGCTTCGACCATGCCCGCCAGTTGCTGCGCGCAGAAGGCATTCTCGGCGGCTCATCGACCGGCACCTTGCTGGCGGCGGCACTGCGTTACTGCCGCGAACAGACCCAGCCGAAACGGGTGGTGAGCTTCGTCTGCGACACCGGTACGCGTTACCTGTCGAAGGTCTACAACGACCAGTGGATGAACGATCAGGGCCTGCTGCAACGCAAGCACTACGGCGACCTGCGCGACCTGATCGCGCGGCGTTTCGAGGATGGCCGGGTGATCAGCGTCGGCCCCGACGACACCCTGCTCACCGCGTTCCAGCGCATGCGTCTGGCGGACGTGTCGCAATTGCCGGTGCTGGTGAAGGGGCAGCAACTGGTCGGCGTGATCGACGAGTCCGACATCCTGCTGGGGGTACATGAGGACGTTGCGCACTTCCGTAAAACCGTGGCCAGCGCCATGACCGACAAACTGCAGACCCTGTCCCCCGCTGCCACCCTGGCGGAACTGGAGGCAGAGCTGGGCCGTGGGCTGGTGGCGATCATCCAGGATGCCTCGGGTTTCCACGGCCTGATTACCCGAACCGACATGCTCAACCATTTGCGGAGATCCCTGCCATGAGTCAACAGGACAAAAACGCCCCGCCTCAGGGCTTCGCCACCCGGGTGATCCATGCAGGGCAAACGCCGGACCCATCGACCGGGGCCTTGATGCCGCCGATCTACGCCAACTCCACCTACCTGCAACAGAGCCCCGGGGTGCACAAGGGCCTCGACTACGGGCGCTCGCACAACCCGACGCGCTGGGCCCTGGAGCGCTGCGTGGCCGACCTCGAAGGCGGCACCCGGGGCTTTGCCTTCGCCTCGGGGCTGGCAACCATTTCCACGGTGCTCGAACTGCTCGATGCCGGTTCGCACGTCGTCTCCGGCAACGACCTGTACGGCGGCACCTTCCGCCTGTTCGACAAGGTGCGCCAGCGTAGCGCCGGGCATCGCTTCAGCTTCGTCGACCTGACCGACCTGGCGGCGTTCGAGGCGTCCCTGCAGGACGACACCCGCATGGTCATGGTCGAGACCCCGAGCAATCCGCTGCTGCGCCTCACCGACCTCGCCGCCATCGCCCGCACCTGCCGCGCGCGCGGCATCATCTGCGTGGCCGACAACACCTTCGCCAGCCCGTGGATCCAGCGCCCGCTGGAACTGGGTTTCGACATCGTGCTGCACTCGACCACCAAATACCTCAACGGCCACTCCGACGTGATCGGCGGCATCGCCGTGGTCGGGCAGAACGCCGAACTGGCCGAGCGGTTGGGCTTTTTGCAAAACGCCGTCGGCGCCATCGCCGGCCCATTCGACGCCTTCCTCACCCTGCGCGGGGTGAAGACCCTGGCCCTGCGCATGGAACGGCATTGCAGCAACGCACTGGAACTGGCGCAGTGGCTGGAGCGTCAGCCACAAGTCTCACGGGTCTACTACCCCGGCCTGCCCTCACACCCGCAGCACGAACTGGCCCAGCGGCAAATGCGCGGCTTCGGCGGGATGATCTCCCTCGACCTCAACAGCGACCTGGCCGGCGCCAAATGCTTCCTCGAGAACGTGCAGATCTTCGCCCTGGCCGAGAGCCTGGGCGGCGTGGAAAGCCTGATCGAACACCCGGCGATCATGACCCACGCCACCATCCCGCCCGATACCCGGGCAGAGCTGGGGATTGGTGATGGGTTGGTGCGGTTGTCGGTGGGGGTTGAGGACGTCGAGGACTTGCGCGCGGATCTGGCGCAGGCGTTGGCAAGGATGTAAGCAACCTCAATGGCAGGACACCGCAAAACCTGTGGGAGCGGGCTTGCTCGCGAAGACGGCGGCACATCCAACATCGATGTGACTGACACACCGCTTTCGCGAGCAAGCCCGCTCCCACACTTGAATGTCTGTCAGGCAAAAATTGGCTGTTGACCAGAGATCCCCTGTGGGAGCTTGCTCGCGATGGCGGTGGATCAGTCGGCAAAGTAGCAGACTGACACACCGCTTTCGGCGGTACACCGCCCAGAGCCAGCTCGCCTACAGGGTCAAGGGTTCGTCCATGGTGTGGCCAGTGCCAGCGTGATGAGGTAGCGCTCTTCTGTGGGGCGGTTCTGGTCCCTGAAACGATTCACTATCAACATCACTTGATACTGGTTGCCCGCATGCCAATAAGTTTTGCCGCCTTTGTTCACGTCCCGTAATTGGGCTCGCCACTGAGGGGTGTCGGCGAATGAAGGGAAGTAATCGACCTTGATGGGGGTCCAGCCAGCGTTTCGCCATTGCTCTTGCAGTTCCAGCACGATCTTGAGGGTGTCATCAAGCAGCAGCGGCTCGATTTGTGGGGACATGCGGACGCTGTTGATTATGTCTTTGTTATAAATAACCGTAAAAAATCGGGCTGGCGGGGTAACGAAACCGTACTGGGGATCAATAAAACGCAGACGCGTATCGGACTTTGGGATATTGAAAGACACATGCCCTGGAATAGCCGGATTGATGGCAGCACTTGAGCGCTGGCGCATTGCCTCGTAAGGCTCGCCAATGAGTAGGGCGATTTCCGGCTCATCCGACAGGACTTCAATCGCCGCCAGCGTCAGGAGGGCCGCGCCTGCCAGTGCCATCGCACCGCGCCGCCAGCCTATGCACTGCAGCAAACTCATTGCACGCCCCGTGATCGGTGGATTCCCAATGTGATGAGGTAGCGTTCCTCCGTGGGACGCTTATTGTCCCTGAAGCGACTGACCACCAGCATCAGTTGATACTTGTCACCGGCTCGCCAATAGGCTTTTTCAACGTTTTTTACTTCACGCAGTCGATCACGCCATTGCGGGGTGTCGGCGAACGATGGGAACTCCTCCGCCCGGATGGGCACCCAGCCGGCGTTGCGCCATTGCTCCTGCAAATCCAGAACGACCTTGAGGGTGTCGTCGAGCAACAGTGGTTCGATTTGTGGGGACATTCGGACACCGTCGATCCGCTGATCGCGGCCGAAACCCACTGTGAAGAAGCGTGCCAGTGGGGTCACAAAACCGAACTGAGGATCAGCGAAACGAAGACGTGCATCAGACTTGGGGGCGTTGAACCAGGAGTGCCCCGGTATGGCAGGGTCGATGCTTGCAGTAGAGCGCTGGCGCATGGTTTCGTAAGGCTCGCCAATCACCAAGGCGATTTCCGGTTCATCCGATAGCACTTCAATCGCTGCCAGCGTCAGGAGGGAAGCGACCGCCATTGCCAAAATGCCACGCCGCCAGCCTGCGCGATGTATCAAATTCATCGCACGCCTCCACCCACGGCGATTGCTGCGTCCGTATTCATAACGCAGGGTCAAGGGTTCGTCCACGGCGTGGCCAGTGCCAGCGTGATGAGGTAGCGCTCTTCCGTGGGGCGCTTGTTGTCCTTGAAGCGATGAACCACCAGCATCACTTGATACTTGTCTTCCGCATGCCAATAGGAGGTGCCGCCTTTGTTCACGTCACGCAATCGGGCTCGCCATTCTGGCGTGTCTGCGAATGGAGGATCTTCCTTGACCCGGATGGGGGTCCAACCGGCTTTGCGCCATTGCTCCTGCAAATCCAGCACGACTTTGAGGGTGTCGTCGAGCAGTAGTGGCTCGATTTGCGGGGACATGCGGACATTGCTGACCCGCTCATCATCGAAACTCACGCTAAAGAAGCGCGCCAATGGGGTTACAAACCCGTATTGAGGGTCTGCGAAGCGCAAGCGAGCATCAGACTCGGGCATCTGGCCCCAATAATGTCCGGGAATGGCTGGATCAATCGACGCACTGGAGCGCTGGCGCATATCTTCCCAAGGCTCGCCAATCACCAACGCAATTTCTGGCTCATCCGACAGGACTTCAATTGCTGCGACTATCAGGAGGGTCGTGACGGCTAGTGCCAACACGACACGGCGCCAGCCCAAGCGGTGCATCATATTCATCGAACGCCCCCACCGACGGCAATCTCCCGAATCGACTGCTCAAGCTGCTCGCGCTTGTCGCTAAGTAGCAAATCATCAAACTGCTGTGCCGCCTTGAGCACGAAGGCCATGCGCTGCTTGATATCGGCCAAGTTGGCAATGGGGTTGTTGCCAAAACCAATGGTTCGTCCGTCCTCGACGGGACGGCACTGACTGGCCAGGGTCAGTTCAATGGCCTGAGCGGCTCCAGAGGGAATATTGGTGACGTAGGAGGCATGGTTGCCGCGCAGCAACCATTGCAGGCCGCTATCGCTGTACATCGCTAGTTGCAGAATATTCTGTTGTTCGTGCCAAGCCAGATGCTCAACACTTTTAGCGATGTTCCCAGCATCAATCGCCTCGAAGGCCAGGAGGATTTCCTTGTGGTCAGTCCCGAACCTCAGCGTTTCCTGTCCGACCGGCCACAGTACCGGATGCTCACCACTCCCATAGATGTCCTTCCGTGAAGCGAGACAATCCTTCAACGCCGCCAACCCCCGCTCCGCATAAAACACATGCAACGGATACACATCCAGGAACAGCGTGGTGTTGCCCATGGCCAACATCTCGTGCACGAACCGGTACATCCGTTGCGCGAGGGGCAGCGCACTGTCGACACCCCAATGGGTGAAGCCCCACACCGGGTTGTCACGGTTGGCCTGTTCGTAGTCGCGCTGGCGCTGTTCAAACTCCCGAATCGTCGCCCGCTTTTCCCGCTCGCTGGGGCTGAGCAAGCCCACCAGCCCTTGCCGGGAGCTGTCCCTCAACTGCTGCATCGCCTCTGTTTCAGCCTGCATCTTCTCGACCGACTCAGCCGCGTGCAGCAGACCACAGCCGACCTGTTTCGAGGCAAAGGCCGCCAGCCCCGCCCACTGAAAACGCTTATCGTGGCGCCACAGCTGCGCGTAGGCGGCATTGATCGCCTTGTTGCGTGCTTTCGGGTCGGTAATCAGCTTGCCGCCAGGCGCCACGACGTTTTCGACCCGTTGCTGGTAGCCGCGCCAGAGGTTCTCGCAGAGCGTTCCCGGACGTTCGCTGAAGGAAGGCGTGGCAGTCTTCGCTGCCGAAGCAGGCCCGGACTGGCGAGGCGAAACCGGATTGGCAGGGGCAGGAGGTGCCGCGGATTGTGGGACGGACCTGGCTGTGGGGGGCGCTGAATCAACCTTCGAGATATAACTGGTTATGGTAATCGAGGGCTCCAGCGTGGCTTTACAGGGACAACTGCTGACACTGTCCAATGAGCCAGCCACCGGCCTGCCGTGACTGTCAATGAACGAGACACCACCCTGGATTTGAAAGAATTCGCTGCTCTTGCCGCAAGACACCCGGTCCCCTTCGCGGGCATGGGCAAAGCCAAACATCGTGATGCGGGTATCGCCCTCCAGCACCTCGCCGCCGCAGCTGGTCTTGTCACCCTTGCGAATGAAATATCCCTTTGCCATTGCTTCAAATCCTTGTGTGTTGATGACTTGAGCGAGTCGCCAGTGCACCCGCCAACGCGCAAATTGCTCCTGCTTCCAGGTGAAAGCGCAGGCATGACAACGTGCGGCGCACAGGTTTAACGCAGGGGTAACAAACGTAAATGGGACGTTTCCGGGATGCATGTAGGAAAAGGGAGAATCAATGGCTATCTGCTACGGTCTTCCGGCGATAAGTGTGAGGGAAACCGTATTTTTCCAGCTGGCACGCGTAATCGTTAACGTGCATCGCGAGCAGGCTCGCTCCTACAGTTTCCCGGGGCACCCCTTGTAGGAGCTGGCTTGCCAGCGATGGTCGTTAACGATTACGCGTGCTGGCTGGATAACCGCGGCGCACTTGAGTCCATCGCCGGCAATCGAGCGTCGACCGGCTGCTCCTACAATTTCCCGGGATTGCGTGAAGAACCCATTTTTGGGCCCTGAGCCTTGTTTCAATGCTGGTCAAGCCCCCAAGAGCCCCTATAATCGCGGCGTTTTCGTCTACCCTCACGAAGCGTCGTGCAGCAATCAGCTTGTGCGGGGCGCATCGACATTTTTCCGCTATTGAACCGGAGAACTTCCATGCTCAAACGTACCCTGGCCTTGGCCGTCGGCCTGACCCTGTCCCTTTCCACCCTGCTGGCACAGGCTGCCGAGACCCTCAAGGTCAGCGCCATTCCCGACGAAGCCCCCACCGAATTGCTGCGCAAGTTCAAGCCACTGGGCGAATACCTGGAGAAGCAACTGGGCATGAAGGTCGAGTTCGTACCGGTGTCCGACTACCCGGCGGTGGTCGAGGCGCTGGCCACTGACCGTATCGACATGGCCTGGCTGGGCGGTTTCACCTTCGTGCAGGCGCGTTTGAAAACCGGCAATGCCATTCCCTTGGTACAGCGTGAGCAGGATGCCCAGTTCACCAGCAAATTCATCACCGCCGACCCGGCCGTCAAATCCCTGGCCGACCTCAAGGGCAAATCCTTCGCCTTCGGCTCGGTCTCGTCGACGTCCGGCAGCCTGATGCCGCGTTATTTCATGCTGCAGGACGGCATCAAGCCGGAAACCTATTTCAGCCGCGTCGGTTACTCCGGCGCCCACGACGCCACGGTCGCCTGGGTTCAGGCCGGCAAAGTGGATGCCGGCGTGCTCAACGCCAGCGTCTGGGAAAAACTGGTCAAGGCCGGCAAGGTCGACACCGACAAGGTCAAGGTCTTCGCCACCACGCCGGCCTACTTCGACTACAACTGGACCGTGCGCGGCACCCTCGACCCGGCCCTTGCCGAGAAAATCAAGGCCGCCTTCCTCGCGCTCGACCCGGCCAACCCGGAGCAAAAGGCGATCCTGGACCTGCAGGCCGCCAGCCGCTTCATCGAGACCAAGCCTGAGAACTACAAGGGCATCGAGGAAGCCGCGCGCGCTGCCGACCTGCTGAAATGACCTTGCATCTGAACCGGGTCAGCCTCACCCACGACACGGGCGTGCGGGCGCTGCATGAGGTCGACCTGCACATCAGCGCCGGTGAGCAGGTGGCGATCATCGGCCCGTCCGGCGCCGGCAAGTCGAGCCTGCTGAACCTGCTGGCCACCGCCCTGCGCCCCGGCAGCGGCACGGTCGAGGTACTCGGCGAACACGCCTGGCAGCTCGGCGCCCGACAGCGCCAACGCCTGCGCGCGCGCATCGGCCTGGTGCATCAGGCGCCGCCACTGCCACCGCGTCAGCGCGTGGTCACGGCGGTGCTGGCCGGCAAACTGGGGCAGTGGGGTTTTGCCAAAAGCCTGCTGAGCCTGTTGCATCCGGTGGATGTGCCCGGCGCACGCGCGGCCCTGCTTAAGCTCGATCTGGGCGACAAGCTGTTCGCCCAGTGCCAGCAATTGTCCGGTGGCCAACTGCAGCGCGTGGGCATTGCCCGCGTGCTGTACCAGGCCCCCGACGTGCTGCTGGCCGATGAGCCGGTGTCGGCGATGGACCCGGTGCTGGCCGGGCACACCCTGTCGATCCTCTGCCGCCACGCCCGTGAACACAAGGTGACCCTGGTCGCCAGCCTGCATGCGGTGGATCTGGCGTTGAGTAATTTCTCTCGCATCATCGGTTTGCGCGACGGCCAGATCCTCTTCGATCTTCCCTCCGCCGACATCGACCACGACTTGCTCGACAAGCTCTACGCCAACGAGCAACTGCAGTCCCCGCCCGCTCCGGTGGCGCCCCTGAGCCTGCAGATTCCCCGATGCTGACGCGCGATACACGAGACCCGGCCACCCTGCCCCGCCTGTTGCTCAGCCTGCTGGCGCTGGCCCTGCTGTGGCCCGGCATCCACTTCAGCGAACTGGACCTGGGCGTGCTGCTCAAGGCCGACAGCCAGAGTGAAATGGGCCGTTTCGTTTCGGCCTTCTGGCCGCCGGCCCATGGCGAAGAGTTCCTCCAGCTGCTGTGGCAAGCCACCTTGCAGACCCTGGCCATCGCCACCGCCGGCATGGCCCTGGCCTTGCTGTTGGCCGTGCCCGCCAGCCTGCTCGCCAGCCGCGCGCTGTCGCTGTCGGCGGCTTCGCGCAGCGGCCGCCCGAGCGCCCTGGGCCGGTTGTTGCGTTGGCCGGGTGCGCGGCTTGCTGATCGTCCTGCGCAGCGTGCCGGAAATCGTCTGGGCCTTGCTGTTCGTGCGCGCCGTCGGCCTTGGCCCGACGGCCGGGGTGCTGGCCATTGCCATCACCTACAGCGGCATGCTGGGCAAGGTCTACGCGGAAATCTTCGAGTCGGTCGACCAGCGCCCCGCCCACTCACTGCTGCAAGCCGGCAGTGGCCGGTTGGCGGCGTTCTGCTATGGCATCCTGCCCAATGTCGCGGCGGAACTGCTGTCGTACACGGTGTACCGCTGGGAATGCGCGATCCGCGCGTCCGTGGTGATGGGCTTCGTTGGCGCCGGCGGGCTGGGCCAGCAGATCGACCTGTCGCTGCGCATGTTCGCCGGCGGTGAAGTGGCGAGCATGCTGCTGACCTTTTTCGTCCTGGTGCTGTTCGCCGACCAGATCAGCCGCCTGATGCGCTGGAGGTTCGCATGAATCGCCTGATCAACCTGCTGCTGATCCTGTGCATCGGCGCCGCGATCGTCGCCTCGTTCCGCTATCTGGGCATCGACCTCGGCGAACTGACGGGCAGCGGAAACCTGAAGCAGATGGGCGCCTACGTGCTGCGCTTTCTCAGCCCGGACCTGAGCGCCAGCCACCTGCAAGCCATCGGCCGTGGCGCCGTGGAAACCATGGCGATGTCGGCCCTCGGCACCCTGCTCGCGGCAGTGTTTGGCCTGCTGCTGGCGCTACCGGCGGCCGGGCGCTTCGGCTGGCTGTTGCAGAGCACGTCGCGACTTGTACTCAATGGCCTGCGCGCCATTCCTGAACTGGTGTGGGCCGCGCTGATGGTGCTGGCCGCCGGACTCGGCCCGAACGCCGGCACCCTGGCACTGGCCATGCACACCACTGGGGTACTCGGCCGCCTGTTCGCCGAAGCGCTGGAAAACACCCCGCCACAACCTGCCGAAGCCATTCGTTTGCAGGGCGGCAACGTGGTATGGGCCTTCTGCTACGGCACCCTGCCCAACCTCTTTCCGCAGCTGCTGGCGTACCTCCTGTACCGCTGGGAAAACAACATCCGCATGGCCAGCGTGCTGGGGTTTGTCGGTGCCGGCGGTTTGGGGCAGATGCTCTATGTCAGCCTCAGCCTGTTCCAGGAGGCTCAGGCCAGCACGGTGATTCTGGCCATGTTGCTGTTGGTGTTTGCTGTTGATGGATTGAGCAGTTGGAGTCGCCAGCGTTGGGTTAAGGCGTGATGGGCAATTGCATGGACTTGTCCTTCCGATTGCATTCGACCTGAGCAGCCATTTATATGGAATTGACCACCACGCTTAATGGCCTTGACCGGTTGAATCCTCAGCCCATAGCTGACGGTGGCGACAACAAAATTCGGCCAGAAGCTGCCGGTCAAGAGTACGGAAAATAATCCTATCCCCCTACCCGCCCCGATCAACACCCACTCCCACGACTACGCTGAAATCTTCCCGAAGAATGCGCGATGCCAAATTCAGATCTACTCTCTTCCCTACTGTTCAAGATCAACGAAAACCAACGCGCTCTCGAGGCGGCCATATTGGAGCTTTAGATAATGTTAATTTGACATTACTCAATCCCCGTATGAAAGGATTCATCAATTGTCCCTGATTAGAGACCTATGGCGCATCGTGGCGGGTCCTGACCCGTACTTGCACCCCGTAAAAAGAGCTCGAAAGCCCTCGTTCCCTACCTCAGGGATGCCCCTGGATCTGCGTAATCTGCCCCTCATCGGCAGTTTCATCGACAACGTAATACTGGTTACCGTCGAGCCCGTCCCTGACAGTGTCGTTTACTGTGGGCTGGCAATGAATTTCGTCGAGCACAGCGGAATCTACATAGGATCAGGACGAATTGTTCGCCTGGAAGGCTCTGGACATGATCGGCAAGCACCGCGACTACAA
Source organism: Pseudomonas sp. AP3_22 TE3818 (assembly GCF_053628995.1). NCBI lineage: Bacteria > Pseudomonadati > Pseudomonadota > Gammaproteobacteria > Pseudomonadales > Pseudomonadaceae > Pseudomonas > Pseudomonas sp. AP3_22 TE3818. The sequence goes on from NZ_JBRJHL010000001.1 coordinate 4,154,915, forward strand.
ACTACTTTCGGACAACTGCCATTTGTTTACGGCTACATGCCTGGGTCCACCATTGCCGATATTGACCACATCTTTAGGCGGGGTGAAATCATCAGCCGAAACCAGACTCGGCTGCGATGAGTGGCGCGCATGGACTCTTCCGACATCCAAGCGCAAGTGAATTTCTTTAATTTGCCGGGCCACTTTGTTGTTTAAGTGCCTCTATAAAGTGTCCTGCACGATTTAAACCTGTCCGGCAGCGTTCGATAACAACGCCGTTGCCTGGGCTCCACCTGCTACCTGGAATGAAGGACATCAGCTTTGGCCACAGTAATCGGCACAACGGAAAACGATAACCTCTCAGGGACAAGTGGGCCTGACAGCCTGACGGGCGCGAGAGGAAACGACACCCTCAACGGCGGTGCGGGCCAGGATACGGCTATCTATACGGGCAACGCTGGCGACTATCGCTTTGGATGGAGTAACGGCCAGCTGACGGTCACCGACCTGAATGTCGTTGGTGGCGATGAGGGTACCGATTACCTGCGCAATATCGAAAGCCTGCAATTCGCCGACAGGATTCTGAGCGTCAAGGCTGGCGGTGAAAGCCGGGTCAGTACGCTGACGCCGATGACTGTGGACAGTATCTCCATTACCGGACTGGCCGACGGTGGGTGGGTGGTGTCCATGCAGTCCTCTGATTCGGGCGATATTTTAATCCAACGTTACAGTGCAGCAGGCGAGAGGCTGGGCGATGAGATTACTGTCGCGCCTTTGAATTCGCTATACGCTCAGCAAAATTCCGATGTCACCGGGCTGGCTGACGGTGGCTGGGTGGTTACCTGGTTCTACACTGGGGGGAGTGGTGACATCTATGCCCGGCGGTTCAGCGCGGCTGGCGATCCCATGGGCGATGAATGGCGCGTCAATACCCACACGGCTGAAAGCCAGGACAGCCCGGCTGTTACAGCACTGAATGACGGTGGTTGGGTGGTGGTATGGATGTCGCGGGACGTCGCTGGCAATAACTTCACGATCGAGGCCCAACGCTATGACGCAGCGGGTATAGCTGTGGGGGGTGAAACCCAGGTCAACACGACGACAGGGGATAATCAGATCGCACAGTACAGCTCTGACGTGACGGCCCTGAAGGACGGTGGCTGGCTGGTGACCTGGCATGCGAATCACCCGGGCGAAAGCCGCTTCGATATTTATGCCCAGCGTTACGATGCAACCGGTAACAGGGTAGGCAGCGAAACGCAGGTAAACACCAATACGCTGAATGACCAGTACATTCCTGCGGTAACGGCCTTGAACGATGGTGGCTGGCTGGTGAGCTGGTCATCCTTCAGCGTAGCTGCCAATGGTAGCGATATTTACTTCCAGCGCTATGACGCCAATGGTCAGGCGGTCGGCGGTGAAACCCTCGTCATAAACAGCCCTCACTTTGCCACTCAGTCTCAGAGTTTCTCCGATGTAACGGCATTGGCTGATGGCGGCTGGGTGGTGACCTGGGAAGCGGGCGGCGAACAGGATGGCAGTGGGCTGGCTATCTATTCCCAGCGCTATAACGCAGCGGGCCAAACCGTCGGTGGCGAAACGCTGGTCAACACCACCACTGACGGCCATCAGGTTGTCGCCAAGGTCACGTCTCTGGAAGACGGCGGCTGGGCGGTGACTTGGGTGTCTCAAGGACAGTCCAGTCATGTTAATGACGGTATCCATGTCCAGCGCTTCAGTGCCGATGGCACCGCGGTACGGCTGGAGGTCAATGGCGGGAGCGGTGATGACACGCTGAACGGTCAGGGTAACCTGCTGTTGGTCGGGGGTGCTGGCAATGATACTTACGCAGTGGTCGATAGCCTGGTTCAACTTCGTGAAGAGGTGGGTGCCGGCACTGACACGGTCAAGTCGGCTGTGAGCTGGGAGCTGGGTGCCAACCTGGAGAACCTGATACTGACAGGGACTTCAACGATCAATGGTACCGGTAACGGCCTCGCCAACACGCTGACCGGCAACGCCGCCGCCAATACCCTCAATGGCGGTGCCGGCGTCGATGTGATGATCGGCGGCCTGGGCAATGACATCTACTACGTCGACCATGCCAGCGACGTGGTCAGCGAGACGTCCGACACCGGTGGCGTCGACACCGTCGTCTCCAGCGTCAGCCGCACCCTCGGCAACTATCAGGAGAACCTGACCCTCACTGGCACCTCGGCGCTCACAGGCACGGGCAACAGCCTCGCCAACACGCTGACCGGTAACGCCGCCGCCAATACGCTCAATGGCGGTGCCGGCAATGACTTTTTAAATGGCGGCGCAGGCGTCGACAGGATGACGGGTGATGAGGGTTCTGACATCTACTACGTCGACAACGCGGCTGACGTCGTGGTTGAAACAAATGCCACGGCCAGCACCGGCGGCAGCGACACGGTCTACAGTTTTCTCGGCGCCTACACCCTCGGCGCCAATGTCGAGAATGGGCGCGTCCTCGCCACCGGGATCGCCGGCCTGACGGGTAACGGCCTCAACAACATCCTCCATGCCGGGGTCGGCAACAACGTCCTCAATGGTGGCACCGGCGTCGACACCGCCTCCTACCTCTATGCCACCAGTGCAGTCGCCGTCAGTCTGGCTGTGACCACGGCCCAGGCCACCGGCGGATCAGGCGCTGACACTCTGATCGCCATCGATAACCTCACTGGCTCCAACTACAACGACACGCTCACGGGCAACGCCGCCGCCAACCTGCTGAGCGGTGGTGCCGGAAACGATACGCTCGACGGTGGGGCGGGCAATGACGTTTTGAATGGCGGCACTGGCGCCGACGGGATGACGGGCGGTGATGGCTCCGACATCTACTACGTCGACAACGCCAGCGACGTCGTGGTTGAAACCAATGCCACGGCCAGCACCGGCGGCAGCGACATGGTCTACAGCTCTCTCGGCGCCTATACCCTCAGCGACAATGTCGAGCACGGTCGCCTCCTCGCCACCGGGGTCGCCGCCCTCACGGGCAACGGCCTCAACAACACCCTCTATGCCGAAGTCGGCAACAACGTCCTCAATGGCGGCACCGGCGTCGATACGGTGTCCTACTTCTATGCCGGCAGCGCCGTCAGCGTCAGTCTCGCCGTGGCCACGGCCCAGGCCACCGGCGGATCAGGCTCCGACACCCTGATCGCCATCGAAAACCTTGCCGGCTCTAACTACAACGACACACTCACGGGCAACGCCGCCGCCAACCAGCTCAATGGTGGCGCCGGAAACGATACGCTCGACGGTGGGGCGGGCAATGACGTTTTCGATGGTGGCACAGGTCTCGACAGGATGACGGGCGGTGATGGATCTGACCTCTACTACGTCGATAACGCCGGCGACGTCGTCATTGAAACCAATACGACGGCCAGCATTGGCGGCAGCGATACGGTCTTCAGCTCTCTCGGCGCCTACACCCTCGGCGTCAATGTCGAGAATGGGCGAGTGCTCGCCACCGGGATCGCCACCCTGACGGGTAACGACCTCAACAACACCCTGTTTGCCGGGGCCGGCAACAATGTCCTCAATGGCAGCACCGGCGTCGACACCGCCTCCTACGCCTATGCCGGCAGTGCCGTCAGCGCCAGCCTGGCCGCGACCACGGCCCAGGCCACCGGCGGCTCAGGCTCAGACACCCTGATCGCCATCGAAAACCTCATAGGGTCCAATTACAACGACACGCTCACGGGCAACACCGCCGCCAACCTGCTGAACGGTGGGGGCGGGAACGACATCCTGATCGGCGGTATGGGCAAGGATGTTCTCACCGGCGGCGTCGGTAACGATATCTTCGATTTCAATGCCCTCGCTGAAACGGGGCTGACCAGCTCCACCTGGGACATCATCACCGACTTCACCCAGGGAGCCGACAAGATTGACCTGTCGACGCTCGATGCCAACACGGCGACGAACACCAATGAAGCCTTCAGCTCGATCATCGGCAGTACCGCAGCCTTCAGTGCGGCCGGACAGTTGAAGGTTGCAGGGGGCGTGCTCTACGGCAACACCGATGCGGACAGCGCCGCCGAATTCGCCATCCAGATAGTCGGTCTCAACACCGCGACCACGGCGGACTTTATACTTTAACTCGCGGGGGGAGCTCTAAATCTGGCATCTGACAGGGTGGTGTATTTAAACCCAGAGCGCCCCGAAACCAAGGGCGCAACGGGTTAACAGCTGTAGGACCAAGGCGGCAGGTCAAATAACTCTGCCGACAAGCCAGCAAGCGGTCATGGAGACACGACTTCTATTCAAAGAAAGCAAGCCCCCAAAATCCCCGCAGCAACGAACCATACCAATGCAATGATTACCGCAGCAAATCTGTTCGCTGGCCGCTTCACATGGCTTTTCTCCCACTCACTCGCTTTGACCTGACACTCCTCGAGCACCTGCGCAGGCATCAAGCGAATAGCGGGCCCAGCCACGTAAACGATCAAATATGTGTTTCATATCGAAATAGTCTGTACCTGAAGGAGCGTGTGCTGCGGGCGAGATGAGGGCTTAGTCAACCATCACCTCGTCCAGTGCCTGCTCGAGGGTGCTGACCGTGCGCTCGATATTGTGCAGCTTTTCGAGTCCGAACAGACCGATGCGGAAGGTCTGGAAGTCGGCCGGCTCGTCGCATTGCAACGGCACCCCGGCGGCGATCTGCAGGCCGTGGTCGGCAAATTTCTTACCGCTCTTGATGTCGGCATCATCGGTGTAGCTCACCACTACGCCAGGGGCCTGAAAGCCGGCGGCGGCCACGCTTTTGATGCCTTTGCCGGTCAACATTGCGCGCACCCGATCACCCAGCGCCTGTTGTTCGCCGCGGACCTTGTCGAAACCGTAGGCTTGTGTCTCTTTCATCACTTCGTTAAATCGCGCGAGGGAATCGCTGGGCATGGTCGCATGGTAGGCATGTCCGCCCTGTTCGTAGGCCTGCATGATCTGAAGCCACTTTTTCAGGTCGCAGGCGAAGCTGCTGCTTTGCGTCTGTTCGATGCGCGCGAGGGCCAGGGAACTGAACATCACCAGGGCGCAGCAAGGGGAAGCGCTCCAGCCTTTCTGCGGTGCGCTGATCAGCAGGTCGACCGCGCATTTGTGCATATCAACCCAAATGGTGCCTGAGGCGATGCAGTCCAGCACGAACAGGCCACCCACCGCATGCACGGCGTCGCCGACAGCCCGCAGGTACTTGTCGGGCAGGATAATCCCTGATGAGGTTTCAACGTGGGGGGCGAAGACAATCTGCGGCCTCGAAGCCGCAATGGCTGCCAGCACTTCGTCCAGAGGGGGTGGGGCGTAGGCAGCCTGGCGCCCCGTGTCGACCGGTCGGGCTTTCAGCACCGTGGTGGCCGCCGGGATGTTGCCCATTTCAAGGATCTGGCTCCAGCGATAGCTGAACCAGCCGTTGCGTATCACCAGGCATTGCTGGTCGGTGGCAAACTGTCGCGCCACCGCTTCCATGCCGAATGTGCCGCTGCCCGGGACCACCGCAACCGCCTGGGCGTTGTAGACCTGTTTGAGGGTCGTGGAAATGTTCTTCATCACGCCTTGAAATGACTGCGACATGTGGTTGAGCGAGCGGTCGGTGTAGACCACTGAGTACTCGACCAGCCCCTCGGGATCGATACTGGGATAGAGCTTTGACATGGGGTGACTCCTTTGGCAGAAATCTCGGTGGTATCGACCCTGCCCTAAGCCTTGGCAAATGACAAGATTGCTCGGGATTGAAGGGCGACTTCTGTCGAGCGGCGGGCATCATCAGGTCGATGACTGGACGTAGCAATGCTCGCAGGTGGCTGCTGAGTTGTGGGCGGATGGGCCTTAAAGGTTTCTACCTCCTTGCATTCGGTCGATAACGACCCGTTACGAGGGCAGCAGCCGACCCACAGCGGCCAGTCACGCCAGGCTATCGCCGGCTGGCAATGGAGGGGCGATGGGACTGAGTGAAGGGGCAATCCAAGCTAATTCAGGGTGCGAGGAAAGCTTGCAGTGAATGTCGTTCCGCTTGCTAGAGAAGAGGTTACAGCCACTTCGCCGTAGTGCGCCCTTGCGATCTCACGAACAATGAACAGGCCCAGCCCTACACTTCTAAGTTCAGCATTGTCATGACTGCCACGGATCATCGGTTCGAACAGGTCCTCGAGCAACTCCGGTGGTATGGGTGTGCCAAGGTTGTGCACTGTAATAATGACGGCTTGATCTTCGAAGCTCGAAGAAACGGTGACTTCGCTATCGGCAGCACCGTAGGCCACTGCATTGGCGACCAGGTTGCCGATGAGCTGATACAGCCGATCACTGTCGGCAGTAAAGTCACCTTGCCCATCACGCAAGTGGATCAATTCATGCCCGGGGAAAGCCAGACTCAATTCGTCCAGGCAGTCGGCAACCAGCTCGTGCAGATCGATTGGTTTGGGCAGGACTGCGATACCTCGCCCGACTTGAGTCAAAGTGAAATCCAGCAGATCGGCCACCAAACGCTGTGCGCGCTCTACCGAGTGGGTGATGTGACCAAGTATTTGTGCTTGTTTAGCATCCATCTCCCTGCGACCCAACAGTTCCGCCGCCATTTTTATCGCCGACAATGGGTTGCGCAGGTCGTGACTGACAATCCCGATAAGCTGCTCGGCGAACAGGGCTCTGTCTTCAGCCGCGGTGTAGGTGATGCGCAGCTTGTCTTGGGTAATATCCATTACCCGTTGATCCTTGAGGTGTTTTGCCAAATGTCTTTCGGCGAGCATTCGGGCATTGAGCAACTCGCGCTCGTACCTTTGCCGATCTTCGGCCTTGAACAGCGTCATTTCCAGAAATACACCAGCAGAACTCTCACAACGGATGGCGCTGAGCATCATCGCAATTGAATGCCCGTTGTAGTGAACAAGATCGAACTTGACATCAGCGATTACGCCCTGGATTTGCATAAGGGGCGTCCAGTACGTCTTGTGGAACATCCTTCCCTCGTGGTTCATCAAGTCCTGGATGTGACGACCGATCAGCTCGTTCCTGCGGTAGCCAATCCAGCGGCAGAAGGTGAGGTTGGCCTGTGTGATCTGGCCATTTTCTGCGGTAAGCAGCAAGCCACAATCAGCTTCGTCGAAGAGAATTTCAGAACCGGGCTGCGAATCGTCATCTGCGTGCATTTGTATTCACTGACCAATGGGGCCGATATCTGGGAAATTATAGACACCATTCGCGCAAGGCCCCTTAAAACCTACCCCCCTTTCGCAATGAACACCTGCTGATTAAATCCGACGCAATCGGTCGTTAGAACGAATACAAATAACTGGTCAGGTCAAATGTAAGCGGGTGGTCAAGTGAAGTGCGATTTCGCGCCTGACGACCAAACCACTACTGCCCACGCAAAAACCCTTCCTGCGCGTCAACGCAGGAAGGGTTTTTTGTTTGCATCTGATCAGTCTTTAGCCTGGCTCAGCTTGGTGAACAGCTCGGTCGGTACTTTCTTGCCGTTGGAGGTGTATTGGTTGGTGCGGAACTTGTACACCTCACCCTCGGACAGGAAACCGTCGCCGTTGGCGTCCATGGCCTTGAATTCCTCTGTGCCCTTGGGTGCCACGGCCAGCAGTTCCTTGAGCGACACGCGGCCGTCATGGTCGGCGTCGGTGCGGGCGAACGAAGCATCGCCGCACTTGCCTTCACCGCACTTGCCTTCGGCCTGGGTCTTTTGCGCGCTGGCTTCGCTGGCACCGCACTTGCCTTCGCCACACTTGCCTTCACTGGTCTTCTCGGCGGAGGCCAGTTGATAGCCCTGAGGCAGGGCTTCGGCGGAAAACGCCGAGGATGCGAAGTTGATACCGCCGACCAGTGCTACAGCGATCAGGCCAATACGGGTTTTGTTCGACTGGATACGAGACATGTTGATACTCCGGATCAATGACGTGGCGGGACCACTTTTGGCCGTACCACAAGGGTTGATGAACCTGGTTGCGAGCTGCGTTGTGCTTCTCGCTTTGGCAGGTCTATTTGGCCCCAGTGGTGTATCCGGGCTGTATCCGTGATGAGTGGGTTTTGTAGGGTTGTAGTCGGATTTCGTGCGCTGATACACAGCGATACACGAAAGCCGGTCTTCAGTTGATCAGGGATGTTTTTTGCTCGCGTGGGGATCGCTCGACATTGCCTGCGAGCGCTTGTTTAAAAAGGTTGTAGGGTATTTCCGGCGGGCTACAAGACCTTGCGTCGTTGCCTACGGGTACGCCAGAATCCGCCGGCTTGTGCGCTTAGGGGTCGGGTTCTATCGTTCGCGTGCCGCTGCTTAATCAGCGGTCGGGTCTGGAAACCCCGAAATGAAAATGGCGCCACCGCGCCCTTCGTAACCTATGCTTGCACGCTTTTAAGTGTGCACTCCGTTATGGCGGCTGTGCGCGGGAGACCTTCGGGTCTACCGGGTTGCCGTTTCCCCGGGTTTCCAGCCTGCGTACAGCTGCCACCCCTTCGTCTGGAAACGAACGTGGCAGCTTCAACCATGAAGCGGAGACTCCCATGTTCAAGGTCACCCCCAACCCGCCGGACACCGATCCGACATCCCCCTGCGAGCCCGATTCAAACAGGCTCAACGACGCCGCCGAATCCGCCTTCCACGTCCCCTCCACCGCCGACATCAAAGCCACACCGCGCACGCCTGGCACTCTGTTTACCGTCGACCCCGAGGCCGATACCGAAACGCTGATGGTGTATCTGGTCGAGACCCTGGCCTCGGTCGATGTGATGATGCATCAGTTGGTGGATCATCTGGAGGGTGGGTCGCGCAATGCCCTGTTGGGGATTTCCAATAGTGTGATGCTGGCGGAGATCACGGCGAATCGGGTGTTGGATCAGATTGATCCGCGTGAATAAACCCGGTCATTTGTAGGAGCTGGCTTGCCAGCGATGGCGGCGGTACGTTCACCATCGCATCGCCGGCAAGCCGGCTCCCACAGGGTCGTGTTCACAGCGCTCAATTGTAGGAGCTGGCTTGCCAGCGATGGCGGCGGCATGTTCACCATCGCATCGCCGGCAAGCCGGCTCCTACAGGGTCGTGTTCACAGCGCTCAATTGTAGGAGCTGGCTTGCCAGCGATGGCGGCGGCATGTTCACCATCGCATCGCCGGCAAGCCGGCTCCTACAGGGTCGTGTTCACAGCGCTCAATTGTAGGAGCTGGCTTGCCAGCGATGGCGGCGGCATGTTCACCATCGCATCGCCGGCAAGCCGGCTCCCACAGGGTCGTGTTCACAGCGCTCAATTGTAGGAGCTGGCTTGCCAGCGATGGCGGCGGCATGTTCACCATCGCATCGCCGGCAAGCCGGCTCCTACAGGGTCGTGTTCACAGCGTTCAATTGTGGGGCTGGCTTGCCAGCGATGGCGGCGGTACGTTCACCATCGCATCGCCGGCAAGCCGGCTCCCACAGGGTCGTGTTCACAGCGCTCAATTGTAGGAGCTGGCTTGCCAGCGATGGCGGCGGCATGTTCACCATCGCATCGCCGGCAAGCCGGTTCCCACAGGGTTTGTGTGGTTGATGTTGGCTAGTTCGGGTCGAGCAACCCGCCGTTCCAGTGACGCGACACCCGGCTGCCGGTGAATTTCGCTACGCCCATGCCCTGGGCGATCAGTCGGTCGCGATAGCGCGTGATCAGGCGCCCCGCTTGTTCGGCATGCAGGACCACTTCGGAAGTCGGGTCGCCCGGGGTCCTGAGGATCCGGGCAAAGCGCTGCCCTTCTTCGACGAAATCCCCCAGCTCTTTTTCGAAGATCAGCACGCCGGGTTGCGGGGCGATGAGGGTTTCCATGTGGCCCATTTCCACGGCTTCGACAGGCCAGTCTGCAGGCGCCACGGACTCATTGATGACGCCACAACTGCACAGCCAGTTGTAAAGCCCTTCGGCATCCGACTCGGCGAAGCGGTCGTTGACGTCGCCCTGCCCGCGCAGCTCCAGGGTCGCGGCCATGCGCCCTGCTGTGACGCCGTCGCGTATCCACGGGGCGATGATGGTTTCTTCGAAGGAACCGTCGCCGCCGTCATCCCAGATGATCGCCACGTCCATCTTCATCGCCGCCGCCAGTTCGCGACCGCCGGGCCAGAAACTGCGGTGTACGTAGAGGTACGGCAGGGCTTCGTCGTCGGTGTGCAGGTCGAGCATCACGTCGGCCGGGGCTGCCAGTTGCACCAGTTTTTTTTGCCATTGCTGGACGCAGGTCGAAGGTCGCGCCATGGCCGCCGACTGGTCGAACGCGCGATTGAAGTTGTGCCCGGTCGCGTCGTGGTAACGCCCGAGTATCCGGCCCTGGCGAAACTGTCCGATGCCCAGTGGATTGGCTTGTGGCACCACGGTTACCTGGCCCTTGAGCCGACCTTGGGCTTCGGCGATCTGTAGCCGTTGCATCAGCACATGCAGGACCAGCATCCCGGCGATTTCATCGGCATGCACCCCGGCCTGCAGGTGCACGTTCGGCCCGCTGCCATCGCCGGCATAGCGCCAGGCGCCGACCCGCACGGCATCGCCGTTGTTGTTGCTGACACTGAACGAAATATCCTGCGGCATTGGTTTTCCCTCCTGTCATGACCGTTGAAAAACGCTGTATCGCGGCTGTCGAGGCTGGTGATTGAACAGGTGTTCAACTAAGCTCGACAGCGTGGAAGCTCATCCAGGGACAGCCTTGTGACAACCGATGCCCCGAAAAACCGTCGCGCCGAACCCGAAGACCGCCGCGAAATGCTGGTGGCGGCCACCCTGCGCTGCCTGGGCCGCGACGGTCACGCCGGGATATCCGTGCGGCGCATCGCCACCGAAGCCGGGGTGTCCGTGGGTTTGCTCAACCATCACTTCGGCAGCATCGAGGCACTGATCGCCGACACCTACCAACGGCTCGCGAGCGAGCTGACCACTGCCCTGCTCCAGGAAATCGAACAGGCACAGACACCTGCGCAGAAGATCGATGCCTTTCTGGAAGGCTCGTTCTCGCCCAGGGTCATGGACCCGAAACTGCTCGGGGTGTGGGTGGTGTTCTGGAGCCTGATCCGTCACTCCGAACACGTCAGCCAGTCCCACGAAAAAAGCTACCGCGCCTACCTCGATCTGATCCGCCAGTTGCTCGACGGCCTGGCGGCCAGCGAAGGCTTTGTGATTCACGACACGCGCCTGGCCGCCATCGGCCTATCGGCGATGCTCGACGGTCTCTGGCTCGAGTGGTGCCTGAACCCCGAGACCTTCAGCGCCGCCAACGGACTGCATATCTGCCGTTGCTGGATAAAGGGGCTGCGTCACGGAGCATTCAGCACCGACGACGTCCTGTGACGGGTGCCGGCCGAAGATCATCGCCAGGGTGCCGCTGACGGCGATCAACCCGGCGCCGATCATCAGTGACGTGTCCATCAGCGTGCCCCAGACCAGGCTCGACAGGGCAAACGCCCAGATCAAGCCGGTGTATTCGAACGGTGCGAGCAAGGTCGCGGTGGCGCGGCGGAAACTGGCGAACAGCAGGAACTGGCCGATGCCGCCCACCAGGCCGGCGCCGAGCATGCCCAGCCAGGCCGGTGTTGGCGAGGGTGTGTAAGTCCACGGCAGCGCCACCGCCATGCAAATCACAAACACCACGTTGGTGATCAGCATTTGTTCCAGCACGGAGGTCTGGTCATCCACCTGACGCAGCTGGATGTAGGTGAACGCCCAGCACATCGCCGCCAGCAGGGTCAGGACGATGGGCAACGGCTCGGTCATGTGGTCGGGACGGCAGGCAATGATCACCCCGACGAACCCGACGATCAGGCTGAACCACTGCCAGCCGCTGGCGCGCTCCTTGAGGATCACCGCCGCCAGCACCGTGACCATGATCGGCGCGGAAAAATACAGGGTGGTCATCTCGGCCAGGGTCAGGTCCCGGGCGGCCGTGTAGTACAGCACCCAGGCGACAATCGACAGCAAGCCGCGCACCACCAGCAGGCGCCGGCTCGGTGAATGCCAGGCGCGCTGGATAACGCGCGAACGCCCCGCCAGCAGCACGGCCACGACCACCACGGCGGCGCGCCAGAACAGAATGGTGACCACCGAATAATCGGCCACCAGCCACTTGATGACCGCATCCTGCAACGACAGGAACGCGTAGCCCAGGGTGCACAGGCCAATGCCCTGCAGCGAGCGATCGACGTTGGACGAGCTCATCAGGCGGACCTGCGCACGGGCGTTCCGCGCCGCTCGGCGAAGGCAAACAGCGCTTCGATCAGGAAGGTCAGGCAGACGTAGACACCGGCCACCAGCAACAGGGGTTCGTACACCTGCAGGGTTTGCGCGCGGACCACGTTGGCGGCGCCGAGCAGGTCGATCACGGCGATGGTCGAGGCCAGTGCCGTGGACTTGAGCAGCATCACGGTCTCCCCCGCCAGGGTCGGCAACAGCAGGCGCAGGGCCCGGGGCAAGCGCACCCGCAGCAACGACTGGCGCGCGGTCATGCCAAAGGCTGACGCGGCTTCCATCTCGCCCTTGGGCACCGCGAGCAGGCCACCGCGAATCACTTCGCCGACATAGGCCCCCATCGACACCACCAGGGCGAACACGATGTACCAGTAGCCATCGCGCAGGTAAGGCCAGAGAAAGCTGCCGCGAATCAGCGGGAACTGGGCAAACAGGCTGCCCAGCCCGTAGTAGTAGATGTAGATCTGGATCAGCAGCGGCGTGCCGCGCGTGACGCTGGTGTAGAACAGGCTGACCTTGGCGATCACCTTGTTTTTCGAGATCCGCGCCAGCGCCACCAGCACCGCCAGCAGGTAACCGAACACACTGGAGACCAACAGAATGATGAGGGTGGTTTGCAGCCCCCGGCCCAACAGCGCCCCGTATTCAACTATCCACGCTGGAATCATTTCATTCTCTCTGCCGGTTCAGTCAACAAGAGGCATCCAGCGACGAATGCGTCGCTCCAACCGTCCCGAAAGATAGTTCGACGCCAAGGTCACCGCGTAGTACAGCGCGGCAGCCGTGAGGTAGAACAACAGATAGTGGCGCGTCGAACCCGCGCCTTGCTTGGCGGTGTACAGCAGCTCGTTGGTGCCGACCACGCTGATCAGCGCGCTGTCCTTGATCAGGTTGATCCACAGGTTGGCCATCCCGGCCATGGCGTAAGGCGCCATGATCGGCAGCGTGACCCGGCGGAACAGACCGAAACCGTTGAGGCCGAACGCCTTGGCCGCTTCGATCTGGCCGAAGGGAATCGCCTGGATCGCCGCGCGGAAAATCTCCGAGGCGTAGGCGCCCTGCACCAGCCCCAGCACGACGATGGCCGCCAGCGGACCGCTGACATTCACCACGCCATAGCCGAGTCGGGTCATCAGCGAGTTGAGGAGCATGGAGCCGACGTAGTACAGCAACAGAATCAGCAACAACTCGGGAACCGCGCGGAACAAGGTGGTGTAGCCGCGCATCAGCGCCGCAATCGGCTTCGGCGCGCCGAGCTTGAGGCACGCCACCACCAGCCCGATCGCCAGCCCGAGCACAAAGGCCCCAGCGGAAATCTGCAGGGTCATCCAGAGCCCCTTCAACAGCGCACTGCCCCATCCTTGTTCGGTGAAATTGATCAGATCGAACATTGCCGGCATATCAACCTCCAGTATGCGATCTGAAAGCACCCCTTTACCCTTGTAGGAGCTGGCTTGCCAGCGAAGGCGGCGGCACATTCACCATCGCATCGCCGGCAAGCCGGCTCCTACAGTGGGCGGTGTTTAATTCAGATCTACGTTTCGCCTGCCCCTTGTAGGACCTGGCTTGCCAGCGATGACGGCGACACATTCACCATCGCATCGCCGGCAAGCCGGCTCCTACAGGGTTGGGGTCGCGATTTGGCGTGGCGTCAGAACGCCGGCTTCACGCTGGTGCCGAAGTAGCTCTGGGACAGCTCGTCGTAGTCCTTGCTCGCCAGCAACTCCTGGATGGCCTTGTCGAGTTTCGCCTTGAGTTCGGTGTCGTCCTTGCGCAGGCCGGCGCCTACGCCTTTGCCGAAGATCGGGTCGTACGGCACGGTGCCGAGGTAGGCCAGGTCCTTGGCATCCGGAGTCTTGACGAAGGCGGCCATGGCGGTGCCGTCGGCCATCATCAGGTCGATGCGCCCGGCAATCAGGTCGGCGTTGGCCGAGTCCTGGGTGTCGTAGTACTTAACGTCGGCGATTTTTTCGTAGTAGGTCTTCAGGTAGCTGGCGCTCACGGTCGAGTTCTGCACGCCGATGATCTTGCCCTTGAGGTCATCCGGGTACTTCTTCACCGAGGCCTCTTTCGGGCCGACGACGGCAATCGCCGAGTCGTAGTAGGCCTTGCTGAAGGCGATCTGTTTTTCCCGTTCTTCGGTCACCGACATCGAGGAAAAGATCACGTCGATCTTCTTCGCCAGCAGCGACGGAATGATGCCGTCCCACGCCACTTCCTTGATCTCGCAATCGGCTTTCATTTCGCTGCACAGCTTGTGGATCAGGTCGACTTCAAAGCCCTTCCACTCACCGTTGGCCTGCTTTTCGGTGTACGGCGGATAGGGTTCGGCGGCCACCGCGAAACGGATGGGCTGTGCCTGAGCCGCGCTCATGCCGGCCAGCAATACGCAGGCCGCACCGGTCAACCAGTTTGCAAAACGTCGATTTCCCATGTTGTTTTCCCGTCTTTTTATGATGAGTTAGCGAGTCTGATGAGCGTTGACGAATTGCCGGCAACGCTCGCTGCGTGGGTGTACGAACACTTCGTCCGGCGAACCGGTTTCCTCGATCAGCCCTTGATGCAGGAAGGCGACTTTGGAAGAGACATCGCGTGCGAAAGCCATTTCATGAGTCACCAGGATCATGGTCCGGCCTTCTTCGGCGAGGGAGCGGATCACCCGCAGCACTTCCCCGACCAGTTCCGGGTCGAGTGCCGAGGTGGGTTCATCGAACAGCATGACCTTGGGCCGCATGGCCAGGGCCCGGGCGATGGCCACCCGTTGTTGCTGTCCCCCGGAGAGAAACGCCGGGTACTCGTTGCGCTTGGCCGCAAGCCCCACGCGTTCAAGCAGGGCTTCGGCCCGTTCGGTGGCCTCCGCACGGCTTTCACGCAAGACCTGGGTCGGCGCTTCGATGAGGTTTTCCAGCACCGTGCGATGGGGCCAGAGATTGAAGTTCTGAAACACCATGCCCAGGCTCGACCTGATGCGCACGAGCTGTTTGGCGTCCGACACCAGCGGTGCACCGGGACGATTCTGGTTAAGGTGAATGCTTTCGCCATCGACCAGGATGCGGCCTTGGTCCGGCACTTCGAGCATGTTGATGCAGCGCAGCAAGGTACTTTTGCCCGAGCCGCTGGCACCGATCAGGGAGATCACCTCGCCTTCGCGGGCGGTCAGGGATACGCCCTTGAGCACTTCGATATTGCCGAAGCGTTTGTGCAGGCGATCGACCTCGATCATGGTCTTGGCCGCGGCCGGTTCGACGGTAGCAGTGCTGGTCACGGTGCCGATCACCGGCCTCGGCGCTTCACCGTTGAGCACCTGGACAAAACCGCGAATGCGCTGACAGGCCTGGGCCAGTCGCTCTTCACTGAGGGTGAACGAAAGCCGTACAAAACCCTGGGCCGGCTCACCGAATGCCGCGGCATCCAGGACCGAGACACCGGCTTCACGCAACAGGCGCCAGGCGAACTCCAGCGAGGTCAGGCCGGTGCCGCGCACGTCCACCAGCACGAACATGCCGGCATCCGGGTTGAGCACGCTGATACCCGGGCAATCGGCCAGGCCGGACACCACCAGATCGCGGCGCCGGCGATAGATCTCGCGCATGCCGTGGGTAACGTCATCATGGGACTGCACGGCCTTGAGCGCCGCTTCCATGACGAAACCGGGCAAGCCGTACAGCATGCTCAGCACCAGGGTTTCGACATGATTGACCAGGGCTTCGTTGGCCACGACCCAGCCGATGCGCCAACCGGTCATGGCATGGGATTTCGACAGGCTGCCGATCACCACGCAGCGCTCGGCCATGCCCGGCAACGCCGCCAGGCTCAGGTGTTCGCGCTCGTAGGCGAGGCTCTCGTAGACCTCGTCCACCACCACCCACAGGTCATGGGCGATGGCGAGGTCGGCGATGGCTTGCAGCTCTTCGCGACCCAGTACCACGCCGGTGGGGTTGTTCGGGTTGGAGAAGAAAATCGCCCGGGTGCGCGGGGTGATGGCCTTGGCCAACACGGCGGCATCGAGGCGGAAACCCGAGTCTGCCGCACAGGGCACCCGTACCAGCGTGGCGCCGGACGCCTTGAGCGTGGCTTCGTAAGTGACGTACATCGGATCGAAGGCAATCACTTCGTCGCCGGCACCGAGCAGGCACATCGAGGTGGCGAACAAGGCGTTCTGCGCACCGGCCGTGAGAATGATGTTCGACGCCTGCAGTTCGCGGTCGATCAACCGGCTGTAGCGGCCGGCGATGGCTTCGCGCAAGGCCTGGCGGCCGGCGATTTCGGTGTAGTGGGTATCCCCTTCGCGCAAGGCGTGGATGGCGGCATCGGTGATGAAATCCGGGGTGGGGAAATCCGGGTCGCCGACGCTGAGGATGATCACGTCCTCGCCTTTGCGCTGTGCCGCGTTGGCCGCGTAGTGAATATCCCAGGCGGCAACGCCTTGGCCACTGATCCGCTCTACAAAGGGTGAAAACCGCATGCCAGTGCCTCGTTCGAATTGAAGAAACGCAAGCCCGCAACCAGCCGGGGGAAGGTGGCCCTCAACATAGTCCAGACTGAACAGTCGTTCAACAGAAAACTCACAAGGCTTCGCGTTCAGCGCAAACAGGTCGTTTTCACGACAGTCGCGCCGTTTTTCAACACGACGCGATCAGGCGACGTGAAACGATTTTGCTGACCGCGCCAATCGCCAGGGCGATGCAGATCAGCCCCGCCGCAACCGCAAACGTCAAGCGCATCCCCTGCGCAATGGCCTCAGGTGGCGCCTGCAAAACATCATGGCTGGCCGTGCCGAAGACGAACACGGCGCCCATCACGCCAGCGCCGGTGATCAAGCCCAGATTGCGCGACAACCCGAGCAGGCCGGAGACCACGCCGCGCTCTTGCGGCGCGATAGCCGACAGCACGGCGGTATTGTTGGCCGCCTGGAACAGCGCATAACCGGCGGTCATGACCGCCAGGGGCACGATGTAGCCGAGCGCACCGAAGCCCGTCGGCACGGCAGGCAGGATGCAAGCGCCGGTCAGCATGGCCAGCAATCCGAACGTGCCGGATCGATGTGCGCCCAATCTGTCGACCCATCGACCCGCCGGGACCCCGACCAGTGCGGCGACCAGCGGCCCCGTCGACATCACCAGGCCAACGCTCGCTGCATTCAACGCCAGTGCGCCGGTGAGATAAAACGGCCCCACCACCAGGGTGGTCATGACCACGGTCGTCACCAGCAGGCTCATGGCGAAACCTGCGCTCAACTGCACATTGCGGAACATCGTCAGGCGAACCAGCGGCGACCCGGTGGTGCGCTCGACGAACACAAACACGCCCGCCCCCACCACGGCCACCAGCAGCAGTGCCAGGTTCAGCGGCGCAAAACGGCCACGCCCGAGGGTCATCGCCAGCGCATAGACCAGCAGCGTCAGGACCAATACCAGGGTGCCGAGGACATCGAAACCCGCTTGATCCGCCCTTTGCTCAGGGTCATCTTTCGGCAGAAAACGCTGCGCGAGGCACATCGCCAAAACACCCAACGGCACATTGACCAGAAAAATCGCCTGCCATCCCGAATTGGCAATCAAAAACCCACCGAGGGTCGGGCCGAGCGAGGTGCCAATCGCCGACATCGCGCCGAGCAGGCCCATCGCACTGCCCAGTTTTGCCTTGGGCACCGCCTCGCTCACCAGCGCCAGGGTCAACGCCATCATGATGGCCGCGCCGATGCCCTGCAGGGCCCGGGCGGCAATCAGCAACCCGAGACCGGATGAGACGGCGCACAGGACTGAAGCGGCGGTAAACACACAAATTCCGATCAACAACAAACGCCGACGACCAATGATGTCGCCGAGCCGCCCGACACTGACGATCAGCGCCGTGATCGCCAGCAGGTAAGCGAGCACCACCCATTGCACTTGCTGGAAAGAGGCCGAGAACGCGGCGGCCAGTGTCGGTAAACCGACGTTGGCAATGCTCGTGCCCAGGGATGACAGCAGCATGGACAGCGACAGGCTGGCCAGCGCGCCCCGAATCGATATGGACTTCATTTTCTCGCGACTCCGCAAACAGGTTGTCTGGAGCCTAAGCCCAGCCATAACATGGCGGAAGACGCAGCGTTTGCACTGAATACATGCACCAGACGCCACCTACCCACAACCCAGTGTGGGAGCGGGCTTGCTCGCGAAAGCGGTGTGTCAGCCAACGTTGATGTTGAAGCTGATGGCCCCTTCGCGAGCAAGCCCGCTCCCACAGGAACCCATTCCATGCCCGACCTGAATCTGCTGATCACCCTGAACGTGTTGCTCGAAGAAGGCAGCGTGGCCCGGGCCGCGCAGCGTTTGCGCCTGAGCCCGTCGGCCATGAGCCGGGCGCTGGCGCGGTTGCGCGAAACCACAGGCGATCCGTTGCTGGTGCGGGCCGGGCGCGGACTGGTTCCCACACCCCGGGCACTGGAGCTGCGTGAACGCGTCGGTGTGCTCGTACAGAACGCCGAAGCCGTCCTGCGCCCCGCCGAGGCACTTGACCTCGATCAACTGGCGCGCACCTTCACCCTGCGCACCAGCGACGGCTTCGTGGAGAATTTCGGAGCGCCGCTGATCGCCCGCATCCACCGCGAGGCGCCCGGTGTCCGCCTGAATTTCGTGCAGAAGCTGAACAAGGACAGCACCCTGCTGCGCGACGGTTCGGTGGACCTGGAAACCGGCGTGATCGACGAATCCACCAGCCCGGAAGTGCGGACCCGGATGCTGTTTCGCGACCGCTTCATTGGCGTCGTGCGCGAGGGTCATCCACTGGCCCAAGGTGAAGTCACACCGGTGCGTTATGCCGACGCCCGGCACATCCTGGTTTCACGCCGGGGCCATGAAAAAGGTGTGATGGACGACGCCTTGGTTGAGTTGGGGCTGAAGCGGGAGATCATCACCATCGTCGCCGGTTTTGCGTCCGCGATTGCATTGGCGCGGGCTTCAGACCTGGTCGCCAGCGTACCGCAGCGGCATGTCGGCAACCTGTGCCAGGGCATGCATGGCTTTGCATTGCCCTTCCCCACGCCGCCGATCACGGTGTCGATGCTCTGGCACCCGCGCATGGACGCCGACCCGGCGCATCGCTGGCTGCGCGGTTGTGTGTGGGAGGTTTGCAGTCAATAACCTCCGACGCCGCGCGCACTCAAGCGGTTTGTATCGAACTGTATTTCCCCCCGGCCACCTTACACGGCGATACACATCCGCCAGGTTCAGGACATATGGGCAGTACATGGAAGTGAAAAAGTGGGGCGCATCGGAAAGCGCAGGTTTTCCGAGCATTCCAGCGACCCACTGACAGGAAAAACACCATGATCAATGCAATCGATACCGTGCTGTACACCGGCAAGACCCACACCACCGGCGGCCGCGACGGTCAGGCGCGCAGCACCGATGGACGCTTGGACATCAAGCTTTCGCCTCCCGGAGGTTCGGGCGCCGGCACCAATCCTGAGCAACTGCTGGCGGCGGGTTGGTCGGCCTGTTTCATCGGGGCGATGGGCAAGGCGTGCGTCTCGCTGAAAGTGGCGTTGCCGAGCGATGTTGCGGTGGATGCCGAAATCGATCTGGGCAAGTCCGAAAACGCTTTCTTCCTTCAAGCCCGCCTGAATGTCAGCCTGCCGGGCCTGGACCCGGCCATCGCACGCAGTGTGGTGGAACTGGCGCATCAGACTTGCCCGTATTCCAAAGCGACTCGCGGCAATATCGACGTCGAGATCAATCTGGTTTGACCGACGCGGCTGAACACCGCAATCGTTTTTGTTGTTGTGGGAGCGAGCTTGCTCGCGATGGTCTAGAGAGCGCCGCGTTTAGCCAGTAAGCACGCGTTATCGTTAACGACCATCGCGAGCAAGCTCGCTCCCACAGTTCATCTACTCCTTGAGGATCAGCAGTGGCTGGCCTTTCCTGGCGATGTAGGTTGCCAGCTCCGAGGCCTTGTCCTGGCCCACGTTCTTCGCCACATGGGCGACGCCTTCGGGGATGTACAACGAATCACCGGCCTTGAGCGTCACCGGTGCCCGCCCTTCCAGTTGATACTCGAAGGTCCCGCTGATCACGTGCGCCACTTCTACGCCAGGGTGAGCGTGTTTGGGTGATGTCACGCCCGGGTCGAAGTCCACGAGCACCTGAGTGACTTCGCGATCGGCGGCGCCCAGGTCTTCGCGTACCAGATCGGTGCGATGCAGGCCCTGCTGCCAGCTTTTCATCGCCGGAGCCGGCTGTGCCGCCTGGGCTTGAGAGAGGCTCGCGAAGGTCGCAAGCCCTGCAGCGGCCAGGGCAATGCCCAGCTTGCCGATGGTGTGACGGGTGTTGATACGCAACATTGCCTTTCCTCCAGTTGAACCCTGGCCAGCCGCGCCGAAAATGACACGGTGCCGGTGGTTGCATTTGAAGGCCGCCGTGTATCGCCAGGGTGTCTGGAAACCCCGGTTTTGTATGCCCGGGTAACGACGGACGTTGCGGATACCTGCCGATACAAACCCGCCGCTAGGCCTTGAACGCTTCGCGCCGGGCGCTGCGTTCGGCGACATAGGCGGCACTCGGTTCACTGATCAGGTCTGCGCGGCGCAAGGGCTGCCCGCAATGGGCGCACAGCGGACCGAGGCCGGCGGGCTCGCCGCAACTGCGGTGGGTATAGACCACCGCCAAACCTTCCTCGGGCGATTTGCACCAGGTTTCGCCCCAGGCCCGCAGTGCCAGCACCACCGAATGGAACGCATCGCCCTTTTCCGTGAGGTGATATTCGTAGCGTTTGGGCCGTTCGCTGTAGGCACGTCGCTCCAGGAGCCCGTCGGCCTCCATGCTCTTCAAGCGCGCCGCGACCATTTGCGGCGTACCGCCGGTCTGCGCCTGGATTTCATCGAAGCGATGACTGCCCATGAACAATTCACGCAGCACCAGCACCGTCCAGCGGTCGCCCACGACGGCTTCCGCCCGGGAAATCGGGCACAGGGTTTCGGAAACGCTTGCTTTCACCGACATGCGGTATTGCCTCTTGCCTAGTTACTATGATTATCATATCTACATGAATTGCTGGCAACTACACTTCATCATCCACGGATTATCTTGCGGAGCACCGCCATGTCCAACGCCACCTACCCTCTTGATCGGACGGCCTACCTGCTGGTCGACCCCTACAACGATTTCCTGTCGGAAGGCGGAAAGATCTACCCCTTGATCGAGCCCATTGCCAAGGGCGTCGGCTTGCTAGACAACCTGCGCACGCTTGATCGCACCGTTCGCGGGCTCAACATTCCGGTGGTCATCGTACCGCACCACCGCTGGGAAAAAGGCGACTACGAAAACTGGGATCACCCAAGCCCCACCCAGTGCAAGATCATGCACATGCACCACTTCGCACGCGGGGAATGGGGCGGTGAATGGCACCCCGACTTCGCGCCGCAGGACGGCGACATCATCGTTCAGGAACATTGGGGTTCCAGCGGCTTTGCCAATACCGACCTTGATTTTCGCCTCAAGCAAAAGGGTATCACCCACGTGATCATCGTCGGCCTGCTGGCCAACACCTGCATCGAGGCAACCGCCCGTTACGCTCAGGAACTCGGCTATCACGTCACCCTGGTACGCGACGCGACCGCGGCCTTCAAGCCGGAGATGATGCATTCGGCCCATGAACTGAACGGCCCGACCTTCGCTCACGCCATCCTGACCACCGATGAACTGGTTGCCGCACTGGCACAGGCAGGTGCGTGATGCAGTTGACCGGCAACCTGCTGATCGGCGCCCGTGATGTCGGCGCCAGCGAAGGCACCCTGAAGGCGCTCAATCCCGCGACCAACCAGCCGATTGAACCGGCGTTCGCATTGGGTAGCGTGGCCGATGTCGACCGCGCGGCGACCCTGGCCGATGAAGCATTCGATGTGTACAGCCATACCTCGCTCGCCGTGCGGGCGGCGTTTCTCGAACGCATCGCCGACAACCTCGACCGCGTTCGCGCGGCGCTGGCGGCACGGGCCGCCCTGGAAACCGGCGTGCCCGAGGCGCAACTGGAAGGCGAGGCAATCAAGGCGGCCACCCAGTTCCGCCAGTTCGCCGATGTGGTGCGCAAGGGGCGTTTCCTGCAACTGGCCATCGACGCGGCGCAACCTGAGCGCCAGCCTCGCCCGCGCATGGATCATCGCCTGCAAAAAATCGCCATCGGCCCGGTGGCGATTTTCGGTGCGAGCAACTTCCCCATCGCCTATTCGGTGGCCGGTGGCGACACCGCGTCGGCGCTGGCGGCGGGATCGACCGTCATTCTCAAGGCGCACAACGCGCATCCCGGCGCCTCGGAAATCCAGGCCCGGGCGATCCGCCAGGCGGTGCAAGACTGCGGATTGCCCGAAGGCGTGTTCTCCATGGTGCGTGGCAGCGGCAATGCCATCGGTGAAGCGCTGGTCGATCATCCGCTGATCAAGGCCGTGACCTTCACCGGTTCCGAACAGGGTGGCATGGCGCTGTATCGGCGTGCGCAACAACGCCCCGAGCCGATTCCGGTCTTCGCCGAGATGACCAGCGTCAACCCGACCTTCATCCTGCCCCGGGCACTCGCCGAACGCGGCACGGCGATTGGCGATGGCTTTGTCGAGCGCATGCTGGTCAACGTCGGGCAAGCCTGCCTCAAGCCGGCGATCCTGCTGGCCGTCGAAGGCGCAGGGTTTGCAGCACTGCGCCACGCCATGAGCCAACGCGTGAGCGCAGCACCGGCGCGCACGATGCTGACACCGGGCATCCATGGGGCCTATCTGAACGGGCTGCGCACCCTGGAAAACGCCGGCGCCCGCCTCGTCGCCGTGGGCTCGACCGCCACCGCTGAAGTCGATGGGCGTTCGGCGCTGTTCGAAGTCGATGGCGAACATTTTCTCGCCGAGCCGGCGCTTTCCCAGGAGGTATTCGGCCCGTCCGCGCTGCTGGTGAAGGTCCGGGATGAAGCGGAGCTGTTACGGGTAGCGCGCGCCTTCAAGGGGCAACTCAGCGCGACCCTGCACCTTGAACAGGAGGACCTGCCCCTGGCCCGTCGCCTGCTGCCAACCCTGGAACGACGCACCGGGCGCATCGTGGTCAACGCCTTCGCCCATCCGCAGGAAGTGTGTTTTGCCACCGTGCATGGCGGGCCGTTTCCGGCCACCTCGGACAGCCGCTTCACCTCGGTGGGCATGACCGCCATCGAGCGCTTCCTGCGCCCGGTGGCTTACCAGGGGTTTCCCGATGCCTTGTTGCCGGAGGTTTTGCGTGAGGACAATTCCTTGGGGTTACCACGTCTTGTGGACGGTCATTGAACAAAAATGCATTTCCGGCCACCGCTGACTGCAGGAGCGAGACTGCTCCTACATCGGTGTTGGGCCAAACACAGTTCTTTTGCCCACTGAAAATCCCTGTGGGAGCGGGCTTGCCCGCGAAGGCGTCGGCACAGCCAACATCATCGGTGGCTGAACTACCGCTTTCGCGGGCAAGCCCGCTCCCACAGTAGATTCGGTAGTTCACAAATACTGCGTACACCCACTAACCCTGTGGGAGCGAGCTCGCTCGCGAAGGCGTCGGCACAGCCAACATTATCGGTGGCTGAACTACCGCTTTCGCGGGCAAGCCCGCTCCCACAGTAGATTCGGTAGTCCACAAATACTGCGTACACCCACTAACCCTGTGGGAGCGAGCTCGCTCGCGAAGGCGTCGGCACAGCCAACATCATCGGTGGCTGAACTACCGCTTTCGCGGGCAAGCCCGCTCCCACAGTAGATTCGGTAGTTCACAAATACTGCGTACACCCACTAACCCTGTGGGAGCGAGCTCGCTCGCGAAGGCGTCGGCACAGCCAACATCATCGGTGGCTGAACTACCGCTTTCGCGGGCAAGCCCGCTCCCACAGGAGATTCGGTAGTTCACAAATACTGCGTACACCCACTAACCCTGTAGGAGCGAGCTCGCTCGCGAAGGCGTCGGCACAGCCAACATCATCGGTGGCTGAACTACCGCTTCGCGGGCAAGCCCGCTCCCACAGGAGATTCGGTAGTTCACAAATACTGCGTACACCCACTAACCCTGTGGGAGCGAGCTCGCTCGCGAAGGCGTCGGCACAGCCAACATCATCGGTGGCTGAACTACCGCTTTCGCGGGCAAGCCCGCTCCCACAGGAGATTCGGTAGTTCACAAATACTGCGTACACCCACTAACCCTGTGGGAGCAAGCTCGCTCGCGATGGTCGTTAACGATAACGCGTGCTTGCTGGTTAAGCGCGGCGCTCTTGAGTTCATCGCAAGCAAGCTCGCTCCTACAGGTGGCGAGAGAGCAAGCTCAGTTGTTTTTCGCAAGCCGGGTGTCGCCGCTGTCCCATCCGCCCCCCAGGGATTTGTAGATCGCCACAATGGCCCGGTACTGGTCGGTTTCACCCAGTGCCTGGGCATCTTCGGCGTTCAGGCGCTCGCGTTGTGCGTCGAGCAACACCAGGTAGTCCACCACCCCTTCCTTGTATTGGGTCGCCGCCAAGTCGGCCGCTGCACGACTCGACTCACTTTGCTTGATCAGCGACAGCAGGCGTTGCTGGCGCTTGCCGTAGTCGCTGAAGGCGTTTTCCGACTCTTCCAGGGCGAGCAGCACCTGTTGCTCATAGGTCGCCAATGCCCCTTCGGCCTCGGCGTTTGCGCCGCGAATGCGCGCCCGCACACTGCCCAGGTCAAACGCAGCCCAGGTGATGCTCGGGCCCAGGCTCCAGGCGCGGGCGGCACTGGAACCGATTTGCGAACCACGCCCCGCGATGAACCCCAGGAATCCGCTCAAGCTCACCCGTGGAAACAGGTCGGCGGTGGCCACGCCGACATCCGCCGTTGAAGCCGCCAGGCGTCGCTCTGCCGCGCGCACATCCGGGCGCCGCTGCAACAGCTCGCCGGGGTCGCCAACCGGCAACGCCTTGGCGATGGCCGGCAAGTCCTTCGGACTCAAGTCGATGCCCAGCGTGTCCGGGCGCTCACCCAGCAGCGTGGCGATGCGGTTTTTGTGGTGCACCTGCTCCGCCTGCAGTTGCGGCACGCTCGCCTCGACGGCCGCCAGGCGGGCATCGGCACGCACCACGTCGAGTTCATTGCCTACGCCCGCGTCACGCAGGCTCACCGTGACGCTGCGCGATTCGCTCTGGTTCTTCAGGTTGGCCAGGGCGATTTTTTCCCGCAGTTGCGCACCCCGCAGCTGACCATAGGCATCCACCAACTCGGCGATCATGCTCACCCGCAGTTGGTACAGGTCCGCCGCCGTGGCGTCTTCCCGGGCATCGCTGGATTCCAGTTCGCGCTGGATACGCCCGAACAGATCGATCTCCCAGGCCATGTCCAGGCCCAGGTCGTAGCGATCGGTATTGACCCGCTGCTCGGTCAGACCCGGCACCTGCGACTTGCCCTGTTGGCTGCTGACCCGGCTGGTGACCACCGGCAGGTTGTCGTTGCTGATGTCATCACGAATGGCCCGCGCGGCTTTCCAGCGGGCGAAGGCCACGCGCAGATCGCGGTTGCCATTGAGGGCTTTGCCGACCAGCTGATTCAACGTGGGGTCATCGAATTGCTGCCACCACACCGTTTCGAAACGCGCTTGATCGTAGTTGGCCCCTTGGGCCGAGACGACATGGGCAGGCGCCGTGTCCGGGGTCTTGTAATCCGGCCCGACGGTGCAGGCGGCCAACGCGGTGACCAGCAGACTCGGTAAAAACAGCTTGAAAGCCTTCATCAGTGTGCCTCCGGATCAATAACCTTGAGCGAGTGAGCGCGGGCCGCCTGACGCGCGGTTTTACGTTCGATGTAGCGACGGATAAGGACGTAGAACACCGGTGTCAGCAACAGACCGAAGAAGGTCACCCCGAGCATCCCGGAGAACACGGCGACCCCCATGGCCCGACGCATCTCGGAACCGGCGCCAGTGGACGTCACCAGCGGGATGACGCCCATGATGAACGCGAACGACGTCATCAGGATCGGGCGCAGACGCTGCCGGCAGGCTTCGAGAACAGCGTCCAGCGGCGACAGGCCCTGGTCCTGTTTGTCCTTGGCGAACTCGACGATCAGGATCGCGTTCTTGCACGCCAGCCCCACCAGCACGATCAAGCCGATCTGGGTGAAGATGTTGTTGTCGCCCTTGGAAATGATCACCCCGGCAATCGCCGACAGCAGGGTCATCGGCACGATCAGAATTACCGCCAGCGGCAGGCTCCAGCTTTCATACAGGGCCGCCAACACCAGGAACGCCAGCAGGACGCAGAGCGGGAACACCAGCAACGCGGTGTTGCCGGAGAGGATCTGCTGGTAGGTCAGGTCGGTCCACTCGTAGGTCATGCCGTTGGGCAGCTCTTGCTTCAACAACTTTTCAATCGCCGCCTGCGCCTGGCCGGAGCTGTAGCCCGGGGCCGCGCTGCCGTTGATTTCTGCGGTGACGAAACCGTTGTAGTGCGAGACCCGGTCCGGCCCCGACGTCGGGCTGACCTTGACGAAGGTGGCCAGTGGAATCATCTCTCCACGGTCGTTGCGCACCTTCAACTGACCGATCTGCTCCGGCTCCTGGCGGAACTGTTGCTCAGCCTGGACATTGACCTGATAGGTACGGCCAAAACGGTTGAAGTCGTTGGCGTACAGCGACCCCAGGTACACCTGCAGCGTGTCGAAAATATCGTTGATCGCCACGCCGTGGGTCTTGGCTTTTTCGCGATCGATGGCGGCCTCGACCTGCGGCACGTTGACCGTGTAGCTGGTGAACAGGTTGGCCAGTTCCGGAACACTGCGGCTCTTGCCGATGATGTTCATGGTCTCTTTGTACAGCTCGTCGTAACCCAGGTTGCCGCGGTCTTCGATCTGCAGGCGGAAGCCACCAATGGTGCCCAGGCCTTGAACCGGCGGCGGTGGGAACACCGCGATGTAGGCGTCCTGAATGCCACCGAACTTGGCGTTCAGCGAAGCGGAAATCGCTCCGGCGGACAGGCTCGGGCTTTTGCGCTCATCGAAAGCGCTCAAGCCGATGAAGGCAATGCCGGCGTTCGGGCTGTTGGTGAATCCGTTGATCGACAAGCCCGGGAAGGCCACGGCGCTGTCAAAGCCCGGTTCGTTCATGGCGATGGTGCTCATGCGGCGGATCACCGACTCGGTGCGATCCAGGCTGGCCGCATCCGGCAGTTGCGCGAAGGTCACCAGGTACTTTTTGTCCTGGGTCGGCACGAACCCGGTCGGCGTGGTGCTGAAGCCCATGTAGGTCAAGGCGATCAGACCGGCATAGACCAGCAACGCCACGCTGCTGCCACGGATGACCTTGGACACGGTCCCGACATACCCGTTGCCGGCCTTTTCGAACAGCCGGTTGAAGGGCTTGAACAGCCAGCCACCGAACAGGCGATCCAGAATCCTCGAAAAGCGGTCCTTCGGTGCGCTGTGGGACTTGAGCAAAACCGCCGCCAATGCCGGCGACAAGGTCAGCGAGTTGAACGCAGAGATCACCGTGGAGATCGCGATCGTCAGGGCGAACTGTTTGTAGAACTGCCCCGTCAGGCCGGAAATGAACGCCGCCGGGACGAACACCGCGCACAACACCAACGCCGTGGCGATGATCGGGCCGGTCACCTCGCCCATGGCTTTTTGGGTCGCTTCGACCGGATCGAGCCCCGTCTCGATATTGCGCTCGACGTTCTCCACCACGACGATCGCATCGTCGACCACGATGCCGATGGCCAGTACCAGGCCGAACAGCGACAAGGCATTAAGGGAAAAACCGAACAGGTGCATCACGGCAAAGGTGCCGATCAACGACACCGGTACGGCGACCAGTGGAATGATCGAGGCGCGCCAGGTTTGCAGGAACAGGATCACCACCAGCACCACGAGGATCAGCGCTTCGAACAGGGTATGGACCACCGCCTCGATCGAGCTGCGCACGAAGATGGTCGGGTCGTAGACGATCTCGTAGTCCATGCCCTCCGGGAAGCTCTTCTTCAGCTCGGCCATCTTCGCCCGCACCTGATCGGAAACGTCGATGGCATTGGAACCCGGGCGCTGGAAGATCGGCATCGCCACCGCTTCCTGGTTGTTGAGCAAGGCGCGCAAGGCGTACTGGTTGGAGCCGAGCTCAATCCGGGCAATGTCCTTGAGGCGGGTGATTTCGCCGTCCGCACCACTGCGGACGATCACGTTCTCGAACTCTTCTTCGGTGACCAGCCGGCCCTGGGAGTTGATCGACATCTGGAAGCTGGTGGCGTTGGGCGCAGGCGGTGAACCCAGTTGGCCGGCCGCCACCTGGCGGTTCTGTTCACGCACCGCATTGACCACATCGGTGGCAGTCAGGTTGCGTGATGCGGTCTTGTTCGGATCAAGCCAGATACGCAGCGAGTAATCGCCGATACCGAACATCTTTACGTCACCGATTCCGTTCAGGCGCGACAGCTCATCCTTGACGTTGAGGATCGCGTAGTTGGACAGGTACAGCATGTCGTAGCGCTTGTCCGGCGAGGTCAGGTGCACCACCATCGTCAGCTCGGGCGACGCCTTGTCCACGGTGATACCGATGCGCGTCACTTCCTCCGGCAGTTTCGGCTCGGTGCGGGTCACGCGGTTCTGCACCTGTACCTGGGCGTTGTCCAGATCGGTGCCCAGGGCGAAGGTCACGGTGAGCGTAAGTCGACCATCCGCCGTCGACTGCGAGGACATGTACAGCATGTTCTCCACGCCGGTGATGGCTTGTTCCAGGGGCGCGGCCACGGTTTCACCGATGACCTTGGGGTTGGCCCCCGGATAGTTGGCGTGAACGACAACGGTGGGTGGCACCACCTCCGGGTACTCGCTGATCGGCAACTGGAACAGCGCGATGGCGCCGGCGATCAGGATCAGCAGCGAGAGCACGGCGGCGAAGATCGGCCGCGTGATAAAGAACCGGGAGAACTTCATGGCAGTGTTCCTTTATCCGCGAGGCGAAACGGCGGCATCGGTTTTCACCAGTGCCGGTGACGGAGCGACGGGCTGATTACCCGCCTCGACGGCCTGCCGCTGACGGGCCAGGTTGGCGACGGTTTGCGCATCGGCCATCGGCGCGTCCTGAGGCGCGACCACCGCGCCGGGACGAACCCGTTGCAGGCCGTTGATGATGATCCGGTCGTCTTTTTGCACACCGCTGCGCACGATGCGCAAGCCTTCGAGCTTCGGCCCCAGATCAACGCTGCGGTACACGGCCTTGTTGTCCTGGTCGATCACCAGCACGAATCGCTTGCCGAGGTCAGTGCCCACGGCCTCGTCCTTGATCAGCAGGCCCGCATAGGCCGCGCTGCCCACCAGTTTCAATCGGGCATACAAGCCCGGGGTGTATTGGCCGTCGGCGTTGTCGAACACCGCGCGGCCACGGATGGTGCCGGTCTTGGGATTGACCTGGTTGTCGACGAAGTTCATCTGCCCCAGGTGGCTATTGCCCTCCTCGTTCGACAAGCCCATGTACACCGGCGTGGATTGACTGCGCCGGCCTTCACGGGAGAGCTGGCCGTACTTGAGGAACAGGCGTTCGTCGGCATCGAAATAGGCGTAGACCTTGTCGGTGGAGACCACGCTGGTCAGCGCCGAGGTGTCGGCGGTGACGATGTTGCCGGCGGTGATTTCGGCACGGCTGACCCGGCCGCTGATCGGCGCGGTGACGCGGGTGAAGCTCAGGTTCAGGCGCGCCAGATCCAGCTGCGCCTGAACCGAATCGACACCGGCCTTGGCTTCCTGGGCCGTGGTGCTGCGCGTGTCGGCCAGTTCCGCAGAAATGGCATTGCTGCTCAGCAGGCGCTGGCCGCGTTGCGCTTCGTTGGCGGTTCGAACCAGTGCGGCGCGAGCCTGTTGCAACTGTGCTTCGAGGCGGTGCACTTCGTGTTCGAACGGACGTGGATCGATCTGGAACAGCAGATCCCCTTTCTTGACCGACTCGCCATCGGTGAAGGCGACACGATCGATCTGCCCCGAAACCCGCGGACGAACCACGACGGTTTCCGGCGCTTCCAGACGGGCAGTGACCTCGTCCCATTCGGTAATGGGTTGCTCAAGCACTTTGGCGACGGTGACAGAGGGCGCACCAGGCGCCTTGGCGGCATCGGGCGCGTGACCGCAGGCCGTGATGGCCGCCAGGGTCAGGGCAGCAAGGGGATAACGCAAAGGTTTGAGTGACTGTTCCATGGGGGTGTCCGCCAGACGGTTTAAGGGTTGGAGAATTCTCGGCCGCACAAAGGGCAGCGAAAAATCAAACGGAGTGAACTTGGGTATCACCATTAATGATGACCATCATGTATAAACACAAAAAAAAGGTTTTCACGCAATACCTGTAGGAGCCAGCTTGCTGGCGATGGACTCAAATGCGCCGCGTTCATCCAGTTCACCCGCGTTATCGTTAACGACCATCGCTGGCAAGCCAGCTCCTACAAGGGGCCCTGCCCACGCTGAAACTGTAGGAGCCAGCTTGCTGGCGATGGACTCCAGTGCGCCGCGTTTATCCAGTTCACCCGCGTTATCGTTAACGACCATCGCTGGCAAGCCAGCTCCTACAAGGGGCCCAGCCCACGCTGAAACTGTAGGAGCCAGCCTGCTGGCGATGGACTCCAGTGCGCCGCGTTCATCCAGTTCGCACGCGTTATCGTTAACGACCATCGCTGGCAAGCCAGCTCCTACAAAAGACCGCGCCCGGGGAAAGCCCCCTATGAATTAGCAGGTTTTTTCATTGCAAGCCGTCAGACTGACGACCGAACAAATGGAGTCCAGTGCCGGCCCGAGCGTTTGCGCCACCTGCAAGGCTCGGGTGGTCGGTTCCATTTTGTGGCCAATGCGTTTAAACAGAGGGTCGTTGAACAGCGTGCGCAGACGAGCCAATGCGCCGCTGACCGCCGGTTGACCCAGGGACAGTCTTTGGGCGGCCCGAGTGACGTTGCGCTCTTGGATGAGCGCCTCGAATACCACCAGCAGATTGAGGTCGATATTGCGCAGATCATTACGTTTCATGGGTCAGCACCCTGTGAGGTGTTTTGACTTGAACCACGGGTTCGGGGCCTGCAAGGCCATTGCCGCGAATTTATATTACGATCATCATTAATACCAGCCCTTCAGCAATAAATTGCCATGGCGCCCATCGCAAGACAGGACTCCACTCATGAAAGTGACGAAAGACAAGGCAGCCGCCAACAAGGAAGCGATCCTCGGCGCGGCCTCGAGGATGTACCGGGAAAAAGGCATCGACGGCATCGGGATCGGCGAACTGTCCCGCTCGGTGGGCCTGACCCACGGCGGCTTTTACGGACAGTTCCCAGGTGGCAAGGAGCAGTTGGCGTCGGAGGCCGTGAGCCGTACGTTCGAAACCAACATCGACGACTGGCGAGCGGCCAAATCCATCCCCGAACTGCTCAAGAGGTACTTGAGCCAAGGCCACATGAACAAC
Organism: Pseudomonas sp. AP3_22 TE3818; assembly: GCF_053628995.1. Taxonomy (NCBI): domain Bacteria; kingdom Pseudomonadati; phylum Pseudomonadota; class Gammaproteobacteria; order Pseudomonadales; family Pseudomonadaceae; genus Pseudomonas; species Pseudomonas sp. AP3_22 TE3818. The sequence continues at coordinate 4,186,502 of NZ_JBRJHL010000001.1, forward strand.
TGGACCGAAGGCTGCCCGATCCCTGCCCTGGCGGCCGATGTCGCGCGCAACGGCGGAGCCGTCAGCCACTCGTTCACCCAAGGCGTGCAGACCCTGATCGAAACGCTGATGCCATTGGTCGAGGGCGAAACCGATGATGAAAAGCACCAGGAAGCCTTGCGCATCCTGTCATCGATTACCGGAGCGATACTGATCGCCAGAGCCCTGGACAACCCGCGATTGTCGCAGCAGTTCCTGCAATCGGTGATCGATGCCTGGCCCGCCGAGGCCGAAAAAACAGCCCACCTGGCCCTGCGACAAACCAGCGATACAAGTCATGGATGAAGCGTCGCCATCAGCACTGCAGGCAACTTCAACAAGACTGAACTAGCTTTACCTGCAACGATCCACGGCCAACCGGCAAGGAGTTGTGATGCGTGCCACGGCATTTTCAGTCGGTCAACCAGCCCCCTGGTTTCATTGCCGCACTCAACTGAGAGAACGCTTTTGTTTCGACACGATTGCCGGTCGGTATGTGGTGCTTTATTTTTTTGGTTCTGCGGCTGACCCTGTATCCACTAAAGTTCTGGAAGATATTCAGGCTCATCGCCCGCGGTTTGATGATGATCAAATCTGCTTCTTTGGTGTTTCCGTCGACCCAGAGGATGAAAAGCTGAAGCGGGTGGAGAGCTCTATACCCGGCATACGCTTCATCTGGGATTTCGATCGGTCAGTCAGCAAGCTCTACGGTACATTGCAGCCAGACGGCAGCATCAGGCAAATGACCTATGTGCTGGACCCTGCGCTACGTGTCCTGGCCATCGTCCCGATAAGCCCCCCCATTGATAACCATGTACCCTCGTTAATGCGCTTTCTGGATCGATTGCCGGCAACGGCCGCGCCACATGCCGCCACACCACACGCCCCCGTCCTGGTGGTTCCCCGTATATTTGAGCCGTCTTTGTGTAAAGCACTGATCAGTTATTACGACGAACGTGGCGGAGAGGAATCCGGGTTCATGACGGAGCAGGCGGGCAAAACCGTCCACATCACTGACCATAATCACAAACGACGTCGTGACTGCGTCATTGAGGATGAAGCGCTAGCCAAAGCCTGTGAATCGCGTATAGCCAGCCGTTTGCTTCCAGAGTTACATAAAGCGTTCCAGTTCAACGCCACTCGAATGGAGCGCTATCTGGTGGCCTGCTACAACAGTGAGGAAGGCGGGCATTTCCGGCCCCATCGGGATAACACCACCAAGGGTACGGCGCATCGCCGTTTTGCCGTTTCCCTGTTTCTTAACTCGGGAGAGTACGAAGGTGGTTTTCTGCATTTTCCAGAGTATGGAAAAGTCTATTACAACGCGCCGACAGGAGGGGCCGTGGTGTTTTCGTGTTCACTCTTGCACGAAGCCACTTCAGTAACCCAAGGTCGCCGTTACATGTTTCTGCCGTTTCTCTACGATGATGCTGCCGGCGTCATTCGAGAAGAGAACCTCTCATTTATTGAAAGACAGCCTTGAGTGCCGGTTCGCACCATGATCGCCGGATGCCCTCCGCTGATGTAAAAGCCGGAGGGCGAGCCGAGGCACCTTTTGCCGGTAGTGCCAGCGTTATCTCCTCTAAACGCGGCGATTCAAGTCAAAGCGATCCAGGTTCATCACTTTGGTCCACGCAGCCACGAAGTCCTTGACGAATTTCTGCTGCGCATCGGCGCTGGCATAGACTTCGGCCAGCGCACGCAATTGCGCGTTCGAACCGAAGACCAGGTCAACCCGGGTGCCCGTCCACTTCACCGCACCGGTTTTGCGATCACGCCCTTCAAACTCCTGCTGGGCATCCGACACCGGCTTCCACTCCACGCCCATGTCCAGCAGGTTGGTGAAGAAGTCATTGGTCAGCGCTTCCGGCCGTTGGGTGAACACACCGTGTTTGCTCTGGCCGACGTTGGTGTTCAACACCCGCAGGCCACCCAGCAGTACCGTCATTTCCGGTGCGCTGAGCGTCAGCAGTTGTGCCTTGTCGATCAGCAAGGCTTCGGCGGTCACGCGGTACTGGGTTTTCAGGTAGTTCCGGAAGCCGTCGGCAATCGGTTCAAGGAAACCGAAGGACTCGACATCGGTCTGCTCCTGGCTGGCGTCCGTGCGTCCCGGGCTGAACGGCACCGTCACACTGTGGCCGGCGTTTTTCGCCGCCTGTTCGACACCCACGCCACCGGCGAGCACGATCAGATCGGCCAGGGAAATTTTCTTGCCGCCACTGGTGAACTCCTTCTGGATACCTTCAAGTTTGGCCAGCACATTGGCCAGTTGCTCCGGCTGGTTGGCCGGCCAAGACTTCTGCGGCGCCAGGCGCAGGCGCCCGCCGTTGGCACCGCCGCGTTTGTCGGAGCCACGGAAAGTGGAAGCAGCGGCCCACGCCGTCGATACCAGCTGCGACACCGACAGACCGGACGCCAGCACCTTGCTTTTCAGGTCCGCCACATCGCTGTCGTTGACCAGCGGATGATCGACGGCAGGGATCGGGTCTTGCCACAGCAGTTCCTCGCCCGGCATTTCCGGGCCGAGGTAGCGCGAGAGCGGGCCCATGTCACGGTGAATGAGTTTGTACCAGGCGCGTGCGAAAGCATCGGCCAGTTGATCGGGGTTGGCCAGGAAGCGCCGGGCGATCGGTTCGTAGATCGGGTCGAAACGCAGGGCCAGGTCCGAGGTCAGCATGGTCGGATCACGACGCTTGGACGGATCAAAGGCATCCGGAATGATCCCGGCACCGGCACCGTTCTTCGGTTTCCACTGATGGGCGCCGGCCGGGCTCTTGGTCAGTTCCCAGTCGAAACCGAACAGGTTTTCCAGGTAGTTGTTGCTCCATCGGGTGGGCGTGGTGGTCCAGGTCACTTCCAGGCCGCTGGTGATGGTATCGGCCCCTTTGCCGGTGCCGAATGTGCTCTTCCAGCCCAGGCCCTGCAGCTCCAGGCCGGCGGCTTCAGGTTCCGCCCCGACGTGGTCGGCTGGCCCGGCGCCGTGAGTCTTGCCGAAGGCGTGGCCACCGGCGATCAACGCCACGGTTTCCTCGTCGTTCATCGCCATGCGGCCGAAGGTTTCGCGGATGTCCTTGGCCGAGGCGACCGGGTCCGGTTCGCCTTCCGGACCTTCCGGGTTCACATAGATCAGGCCCATCTGCACCGCGGCGAGGGGGTTTTCCAGATTGCGGCCATTGTCGGTACGGCTGTCCTCGTTTCTGCCAGGCTCAGCCACCAAGGGGACATCGCCGGGTTTCTGCACCGGTTTGTCTTCTTTTCCGTAACGCGAGTCACCGCCCAGCCATTTGCTTTCAGAACCCCAGTAAACGTCTTCGTCCGGTTCCCAGACATCCGCGCGGCCACCGGAAAAACCAAACGTCTTGAAGCCCATGGATTCCAGGGCGACGTTGCCGGTGAGGACTATCAGGTCGGCCCAGGAGATTTTGTTGCCGTACTTTTGCTTGACCGGCCAGAGCAACCGGCGGGCCTTGTCGAGGCTGACGTTGTCCGGCCAGCTGTTGAGCGGTGCAAAGCGTTGCTGACCGGAACCGGCGCCGCCCCGGCCGTCGCCGGTGCGATAGGTGCCCGCGGCGTGCCAGGACATGCGGATAAAGAAAGGCCCATAGTGACCGAAGTCCGCCGGCCACCAGTCCTGGGAGTCGGTCATCAGCGCAGTCAGGTCTTTTTTCAGCGCCTGGAAGTCAAGGCTCTTGAAGGCTACGGCGTAGTTGAAGTCGCCCCCCAACGGGTCAGACTTGGGCGAGTGTTGACTCAGGATCTTCAGGTTCAGTTGGTTCGGCCACCAGTCGCGGTTCGTCGTGCCACCGCCAGCGGCGTGATTGAACGGGCATTTCGATTCAGTTGACATGGCATCTCCTCTTGATTTTGTTTTCAGCTAACCACCCTTGAGCGTGGATCCGGATCACCGATTGATGAAATAGCTTTTCGGTATGGGATCCATAGCCTTGAGGCTATGACAGCCCCGCGATCAGTCGCTCCAGACCCTCCATTAAAGTACCGGTCCGGGGAACTGTCGCTTCATCCGTGGAGATAGCTGATAAACAGTGCAAATCAGCAAGGAGATTGGCAATGCTTGGCATGACCCGGGGCTTTGCTGCACGCAATAAAAAACCGGCCTTTCAGCCGGTTTTTTATTGTTCACTCAACAGCACTTGGGTCCGGCTTTACTGCCGTAACGGGCCTCCTGGCGCTCGCGGAAGAACGCCTCGTAGTCCATCACCGGTTTGTCCGGGTGCTTGCTCTGCATGTGCTCGACGTAGTTGTCGTAGTCGGGCATGCCGACCATCAGGCGCGCGGCCTGACCGAGGTATTTGCCCAGGCGACTCAGGTCATTGAACATGCTGCCCTCCTCGCCTATGCATTCGGCAGCGCCTGGAATGGCGCTTCTTTATCCGTACGCTCCTTGCTGCCCCAGGCGGCGATACCGACCTTGAGTGCGAAGAACAGGATGCTGAACACCACGAACAGGAACAGCGCAGTCAGCGTGGCGTTGGTGTAGGCGTTGAAGATCACGTGCTGCATCTGCTCGATGCTCTTGGCCGGGGCCAGCACCTGACCATTGGCCAGGGCATCGCTGTACTTCTTCGCCAGGGCCAGGAAGCCGATCGCCGGGTTGGCATCGAACAGCTTGATGAAGCCGGCGGTGGTGGTGCAGATCAGCAGCCACACAGCCGGCAGCAAGGTGACCCAGGCATAACGCTGGCGCTTCATCTTGATCAGCACCACGGTGCCGAGCATCAGTGCAATACCGGCCAGCATCTGGTTGGAGATACCGAACAGCGGCCACAAGGTGTTGATGCCGCCCAGCGGATCGATCACGCCCTGGTACAGCAGATAACCCCACATGGCCACGCAACCGGCAGTGGCGATCAGGTTGGCGGTCCAGGACTCGGTGCGGCGCAGGGCCGGCACGAACGAGCCGAGCAGGTCCTGGAGCATGAAGCGCCCGGCACGGGTGCCGGCGTCGACCGCGGTCAGGATGAACAGTGCTTCGAACAGGATCGCGAAGTGGTACCAGAACGCCATGGTGTTCTCGCCCGGCAACAGCTGGTGCAGGATCTGCGCGATCCCCACCGCCAGGGTCGGCGCACCGCCGGCACGGGCCAGGATGGTGGTTTCCCCGATGTCGTGGGCCACCGCTTGCAACGCTTCCGGCGTGATCGCAAAGCCCCAGCTGCTGACGGTTTGCGCAACGGCCACCGCATCGGCGCCCACCACGGCCGCCGGGCTGTTCATGGCGAAATACACGCCCGGATCGATCACCGAAGCGGCGACCATGGCCATGATGGCCACGAAGGACTCCATCAGCATGCCGCCGTAACCGATGTAACGGGCATGCCCCTCATTGGCGAGCAACTTCGGCGTGGTGCCGGAAGCGATCAGCGCATGGAAGCCCGACACCGCGCCACAGGCGATGGTGATGAACAGGAACGGGAACAGACCGCCCTTCCAGACCGGGCCGGTACCGTCGATGAACTGGGTCAGGGCCGGCATTTTCAGCTCGGGCATGGTCACCAGGATGCCGATGGCCAGGGCGACGATGGTGCCGATTTTCAGGAAGGTCGACAGGTAGTCACGGGGCGCCAGGATCAGCCACACCGGCAACACCGCGGCCACGAAACCGTAGCCGATCAGCATCCAGGTGATCTGGATTCCGGTGAAGGTAAAGGCCTTGGCCCACACCGGATCCGCGGCAATCTGCCCGCCGAGCCAGATCGAACCGAGCAGCAACAGCACGCCGATCACCGAGATCTCACCGATGCGGCCCGGGCGGATGTAGCGCATGTAGATGCCCATGAACATCGCGATCGGGATGGTCGCCATTACCGTGAAAATGCCCCAAGGGCTCTCGGCCAGGGCCTTGACCACGATCAGCGCCAGCACCGCGAGGATGATGATCATGATCAGGAAGCAACCGAACAGCGCGATGGTGCCGGGGATGCGGCCCATTTCCTCGCGGACCATGTCGCCCAGGGAGCGGCCGTTGCGGCGGGTGGACATGAACAGGACCATGAAGTCCTGCACGGCACCGGCCAGCACCACGCCGGCGATCAGCCACAGCGTGCCGGGCAGGTAGCCCATTTGCGCCGCCAGTACCGGGCCGACCAGCGGACCTGCACCGGCAATGGCCGCGAAGTGGTGACCGAACAGCACGTGTTTGTTGGTCGGCACATAGTCCAGACCATCGTTATTGAGCACAGCCGGCGTGGCCCGAGCGGGATCGAGCTGCATCACTTTGTTGGCGATGAACAGGCTGTAGTAGCGGTAGGCAACGAGGTAGATGGCGACGGCTGCGACTACGATCCACAGGGCGTTGATCGCTTCGCCGCGGCGCAGGGCCACGACACTCAGCGCAATCGCTCCCAGGACAGCCACGGCAAACCAGGCGAGGTGTTTAGCCAGACGGGGCATAGCGTGTCTCCTGCCGACAGCCAGTGACTGCGGCGGTAATTTTTATAATTGTGTCCGCGGTGCGGAGCTGGCCCAATATCTGCGCATGCCGTCCACAAATAAATCCGCGTTACTACGTACGTGGCGTCTACGTAGTTCTACGTAGACGCCATAGATCCCCTGTGGGAGCGGGCTTGCTCGCGAAGGCGGTGGATCAGTCAATATTGATGTCAACTGAACCACCGCTTTCGCGAGCAAGCCCGCTCCCACACTGGTTTTGCATTTCATCCCGGCCACCAGTCATTCCGTCCAGCCGCGCTACAGGTCGAGCGCCTCTTTGGCATATGATCCCCAGCCTTCGCGCGGGCAGGAGTCAACATGCAGCTCAAACACAAGATCGTCGCCCTCGGAATTCTGCCGCTGGTGCTGGCCATTGCCGTCATCTGCGCGCTGGTGATTTCCCTCAACCGCCAATTGGGCGATCAACAGGCGCAGTTGATCGAAGACAGCATTCTGGCGAGCAAGCGTGCGGAACTGAAAAACTACGTGGAAATGGCCCAGAGCCTGATCGCCCCGCTGTACGACGACGGCCATGGCGACGCCCGTGCCCAGCAACAAGTGCTGGAAGAACTGCGCAAGCTCAGCTTCGGCATCAACGGCTACTTCTTCGTCTACGACCACGAAGGCCGCAGCCTGATGCATGCCCGCCAGTCGGAACTGGTGGGCCAGTACCTGTGGGACATGAAGGATCCCCACGGCCTGCCGGTGATTCAGGCGTTGCTGAAAAGCGCGCAATCGGGCGAAGGCTTCCAACGCTATGCCTGGAACAAACCCTCCTCCGGCCAGGTGACCGACAAGCTCGCCTACGTGGTGATGCTCGACCGCTGGGGCTGGATGCTCGGCACCGGCATCTACCTCGAAGACGTCGAGCGCGCCACCCAGCAGGCCCGTGCCGAGGTGGCCATGGGCATCCGCAAGACCATGATGGCGATTGCCGTGGTCGCACTGGTCGCGGTGCTGTTCGTCTTCGCCACCGGCATGACCCTCAACGTCAGCGAGCATCGCCTGGCGGACAAGAAACTGCAGCGCCTGACCCAGCGCATCGTCAGCCTGCAGGAAGAGGAACGATCCCGGGTGTCCCGCGAGTTGCACGACGGCATCAGCCAGGTGTTGGTCTCGATCAAGTTTCAGTTCGAACTGGCCAGCCATCTGCTGGAAAGCGGACAAGCCCAGGACAAGGGCCTGAACACCTTGAAGGACGCCACCGAACGCCTGGGCGATGCCATCGGTGAAGTGCGCAGTCTCTCCCATGACCTGCGCTCATCCTTGCTCGACACCCTCGGCCTGCCGGCGGCCATCGGCCAATTGGCGGCCGAATTCGAGCAGCGCAGCGGGCTGACCGTGACCTACGACGAAAATGAATTCGACTGCCAACTGGTCGACGGCGCGGCGGTGTCGCTGTTCCGCATCGTCCAGGAAGGCCTGACCAATATCGAACGCCACGCCCAGGCGAAGCACGTGTCCATTACACTGCGCGGCTGCGACGAGTCCGTGCGGCTGACGCTGGTCGATGACGGCATCGGTTTCAACGTCGCCCAGGTCGAACGTCGTCAGGCCGGCATTGGCTTGCGTAACATCCGCGAACGCGTCGAACATTATGGCGGGCGCTTCGATTTGATCTCGATGCCGGGCAGAAGTGAGCTGGACGTACGACTGCCGATGAAGCCCGGTGCAAAACGCTGAGCCGGCCCCACCACTACAAGAGTGTATAGCTGCGATGAACCTGCCCTCCCCGATCCGCATCGCCCTGGTCGACGATCACTCCCTGGTGCGCGACGGCATCAAGGCGCTGCTGGCCGTGATGTCGCCCCTGGAAATGGTCGGCGAAGCGGAAAACGGCGCCGACGCCATCGACATGGTCGGACGCTGCCAGCCGGACCTGCTGCTGGTCGACATCAGCCTGCCGGACATGAACGGCCTGGAACTGACCCGCGTGCTGCGCAGCCAGTACCCGTCGCTCAAGGTGCTGGTGCTGAGCATGTACGACAATTACGAGTACGTCAGTGAGTCGGTGCGCTCCGGCGCCAGCGGCTACGTGCTGAAAAACGCCCCGTCACGGGAAATCATCGCCGCCATCGAAGCCATCGCCAGCGGCGGGACCTTCTACAGCGCCGACATCGCCCAGCGGCTGATCGCCGACAAGAACACCGACAACGAACTGACCCCGAGGGAAAGCCAGGTGCTGTCGAAGATGGCGCAAGGGCTGAACAACAAGGAAATGGCCCGGGAGCTGGACATCAGCGTGCGCACGGTGGAGACACACCGCCTGAGCATCCGGCGCAAGCTCAACATCGACAAACCGGCGGCGCTGGTCAAATACGCCATCGATCACGGCCTCATTTCCCGCTAACCCCCCCGCCCCCCTATGGCCACTGCAAAAACCTGTGGGAGGCACCGAATCATCCATTGACTGCATCGATAGTCACCATTGATTCAATGAAGTTCTCATAAAAAATCCACGGCGTAACATCTGCTCCATACCAACCCATCAGCACCCCGGAGCACACGATCATGAAACGCCAGACCCTCCTCAGTATCGCTTTCTCGGTTTTCGCAGTTAACGCTTTTGCCGCTACCTCTGCTCAACCTGTGGTCGCTGAAGGCGGCTCGGATCGTCTGATTGAAAGCCGTGTGGCCGAGGGTGGTTCCGATCGCCTGATCGAAAACCGCGTCGCCGCCGATGGTTCCGACAAGTTGATGCAGAATCGCGTGGCAGAAGGTGGTTCCGACAAACTGCTGCAGAACCGCGTCGCTGAAAGTGGTTCCGACAAACTGCTGCAGAACCGCGTTGCTGAAGGTGGTTCCGACAAACTGCTGCAGAACCGCGTTGCTGAAGGTGGCTCCGACAAACTGCTGCAGAACCGCGTTGCTGAAGGTGGCTCCGACAAACTGCTGCAGAACCGCGTTGCTGAAGGTGGCTCCGACAAACTGCTGCAGAACCGCGTTGCTGAAGGTGGCTCCGACAAACTGCTGCAGAACCGCGTTGCTGAAGGTGGCTCGGATCGTCTGATCCAGAACCGTGCGGCATAACTAATCGCTGCACCACAACGCCCAACAAAAAACCCGGCCTGATCAGCCGGGTTTTTTCATGGTTTTTTTGAGGGGCTTTCACGAGTTTGGAGGTCACATCACTCTCAGCGTGGACACGTTCCCTTGTAGGAGCTGGCCTGCCAGCGATGGTCGTGAACGATAACGCGTGTGAACCTGAATTAACGCGGCGCACTTGAATCCATCGCCAGCAAGCTGGCTCCTACAGTTTCAGCGTGGACATGGCCCCTTGTAGGAGCTGGCTTGCCAGCGATGGTCGTCAACGATAACGCGGGTGAGCTGGATGAACGCGGCGCACTGGAGTCCATCGCCAGCAGGCTGGCTCCTACAGTTTCAGCGTGGACATGGCCCCTTGTAGGAGCTGGCCTGCCAGCGATGGTCGTGAACGATAACGCGGGTGAGCTGGATGAACGCGGCGCATTTGAGTCCATCGCCAGCAGGCTGGCTCCTACAGTTTCAGCATGGACATGGCCCCTTGTAGGAGCTGGCTTGCCAGCGATGGTCGTCAACGATAACGCGGGTGAGCTGGATGAACGCGGCGCACTGGAATCCATCGCCAGCAAGCTGGCTCCTACAGTTTCAGCGTGGACATGGCCCCTTGTAGGAGCTGGCTTGCCAGCGATGGTCGTCAACGATAACGCGGGTGAGCTGGATGAACGCGGCGCACTGGAATCCATCGCCAGCAAGCTGGCTCCTACAGTTCCAGCATGGACATGGCCCCTTGTAGGAGCTGGCTTGCCAGCGATGGTCGTTAACGATAACGCGGGTGAGCTGGATAAACGTGGCGCGCTGGAGTCCATCGCCAGCAAGCTGGCTCCTACAGGTATTGCGTTGGTACCTGAAACCGCCCACACAAAGAACAAAAAGGAATTAATAAATAAAAATTAAGTATTTATCGTTATAAAACTAGAAGCGTACTCTCCAGTCATCCCGTCATTCATCACCACAGTGAAGTGCCCCATGAATCCGACTGACAACCTCATCGATTTCGCCAGCTACCGCAAACGCAAACAAGCTCAGCAACGGGCACGGGCCATGTGGGAGATGTACGCACGCAACGCCGGATTTCAGGCATTCCAGTGGGTTCAGGCGTCTCGGTCTGCCGAGACACGTCAGGCGTGAACGCGCACGAACCCTCGCGCTTTCTGATAAGCGCGGACGAACCTGTGCTGGACCTGAACAATCCGGATGCCCCTGAAGAGGACCCGATCTGCGAACGGGTAGCACAAAACCTGCTGCGTCTGCGGGGCAAGCGCCATCTGTCCCTCGATGCCCTGGCCCGACAGTGCGGCGTGAGCCGAGCCATGCTGGCGCAAATCGAATCGGGGCGCAGTGTGCCGTCCATCAAGGTGCTGTGCAAAATCGCCAAAGGCTTGAAGGTATCGGTGGCTGCGTTTCTGGAGCATCGGGCCTTCGAAGGTGTGGCCGTGCTGTCGGCAAGCCAGAGCAAACGCCTGGTCAGTGCCAACGGCGCTTTTGTCAGCCGGGCCCTGTTCCCGTTTGACGTGGCGCGCCAATCGGAATTCTACGAGCTGCGCCTGAGCCCGTTGGGAGAGGACCATTCGCAGGGCCATGGCCCAGGCGTCCAGGAAAACCTGGTGGTGGCGCAGGGTGTGCTGGAAATCAGCGTCAACGACGAGCGTTACCTGCTGTCCACGGGGGACTCGATCCTGTTTTATGCCGACCAGCCCCACCGCTATCGCAACCCCGCCGACAGTGAAGCGGTGGCTTATCTTGTAGTGACCTACCCGGAACGCCTGGACTAAAACGACCTGTAGGAGCGAGCTTGCTCGCGATGGACTCAAGGCTGACGCGTTTTTTTCAGAAAACCCGCGTCATCGTTGACGTCCATCGCGAGCAAGCTCGCTCCTACAGGTACGTTGCAGGATTTAGCAGGTGCAGCACATCAGCGGCATGCCGTTGCAGCTCATCATCATCGGCATGCTGCAGTCGTTCATCATTTTCATCATCAGCGCGCAGCAGCTTTTCATCATGTCCATGTTCATGCCGGCCATCGGCATGATTTTGCACATCATGCCGTCAGCCATCATGGTGCATTCCATCACGCACTTCATCGATGGCATCGGCATGCCCATCATCGGCATTGGCATCATCATGTTCATCATCGGCATGGCCATGCTCGCCTGGGACATGCACATCATGCTCATGTTGCCGCAGTGCATCATCATCGGCATGCCGCAGTTCATCATCATCTGCATCATTTCAGCGCTGTTCTTGAACATGGCCATGTCCATGCCAGCGGCCGGCATCATCTTGCACATCATGCCGTCGTCCATCATGTCGCAGGACATGGTCGCCATCATCATTGGCATGCCCATCATCGGCATCATTGGCATGGGGGCGTTCATCGGCATTTGCATCTGCATGGCATTCATCATGGTGTTACTCCCTGAAGGACTGGATAGTTGGGCGAAGCTGATGGAGGCCGATTCTAGGGAATCGGCCGAGCGCAACAAGCTGGCGATCGAACAGCCAAAGTCGATGTCGGGGCAGGCTTAACGAGGCAGGCAGGACGATTGTTTCTGCTGTGACGAACAATCGGATTCGATCACGGACAAGGTAAAAGCCATGATGCGGATTAATCGGTTATGGATATGCAGATTGCATCTATATAAATAGCGGAAAGAAATAATCGTTCTAACCAATCTCACAATCTTTCCCGCCAGGTACACCGACACGCTGCTTGACCGCTGATCCCCTTCTTAACCCTTCTCTCCTCCGGGCCTGTGCCCGGCGCAAACCCGTGCCTGCCGTTTGTCCGCTGCGACCGGTGGCGCACACTTTTGCACGCCATCCAGCCAGAAACTCCGTTCGGGGACTTGTGCTTCCGGTATTATGGTATACCATCAGACGCACAGACACCCAAAACCTCTACGGAGCAGCTCATGAGTTTCGAAATCCGCAAGATCGTCAGCTATGTCGAAGAAACCTTTATTGAAGGCGGCAAAGCCACCGATAAGCCCGTGACCATGGTCGGTCTGGCCGTGGTGATGAAAAACCCCTGGCTGGGCAACGGTTTCGTCGAAGACCTGAAACCACAGATCCGCGCCAACTGCTCCGACCTCGGCGCACTGATGGTCGAGCGTCTGGTGGGCATCATCGGCGGCGCCGAGAAGATCGAGGCTTACGGCAAGGCTGCGGTGGTCGGTGCCGATGGTGAAATCGAGCACGCTTCGGCGGTGATCCACACCCTGCGCTTCGGCAACCACTACCGCGAAGCGGTCAAGGCCAAGAGCTACCTGAGCTTCACCAACAAGCGCGGCGGCCCGGGCACCTCGATCCAGATCCCGATGATGCACAAGGACGACGAAGGCCTGCGTTCGCACTACATCACCCTGGAAATGCAGATCGAAGACGCCCCGCGTGCCGACGAAATCGTCGTGGTCCTGGGTTGCGCCGACGGCGGCCGCCTGCACCCGCGCATCGGCAACCGCTACATCGACCTGGAAGAACTGGCCGCCGAAAAAGCCCAGTAACCGGCCGGTAGAACGACAACAAGAAGGCATTGCAGGAGCGCTCCATGATTCGGCTCACCGCTGAACTCACCCCGGCTGGCACCAGTTACCTGGCGACCGGCCAAGGCCAGCCCGTGGTCTTGATCCACGGCGTGGGCCTGAACAAAGAAATGTGGGGCGGCCAGATCGTTGGCCTGGCCACGAAGTACCGCGTCATCGCCTACGACATGCTCGGCCATGGCGCCAGTCCGCGGCCAGAGAGTGGCACACCGCTGCTCGGCTATGCCGACCAGTTGCTGGAGCTGCTCGACCACCTGCAATTGCCCAAGGCAACGGTGATCGGTTTTTCCATGGGCGGGCTGGTGGCGCGGGCGTTTGCCCTGCACTACGCGCAACGCCTGTCAGGCTTGGTGGTGCTCAACAGCGTGTTCAACCGCAGCGCCGAACAGCGCGCGGGGGTCATCGCCCGCACCAGCCAGGCTGCCGAACACGGGCCGGACGCCAATGCCGAAGCGGCGCTGTCGCGCTGGTTCAGCCGCGAATACCAGGCCGCGAACCCGGCGCAGATCGCCGCGATTCGCCAGACCCTGGCCGGCAATGACCCTCAGGGTTACCTGACCACCTATGAACTGTTCGCCACCCAGGACATGTACCGCGCCGACGACCTGGGCAGCATCCGCGTGCCGACGCTGATCGCCACCGGCGAACTGGACCCCGGCTCGACCCCGGAAATGGCCCGGCAACTGGCCGAACGCATTCCCGGCGCGACCGTTGCCGTGCTCGCCGAGCAACGGCATATGATGCCCGTAGAATCGCCGCGCCTGGTCAACCAGCTGTTGCTGGAGTTTCTGCAGGCCGCGCACTCCCAACAAAACCAGATCAAGGGGATCGTTGCATGACACTCGCACGCTTCCAGATGTGCATCGGCGGTGAATGGGTCGATGCCCTGTCCGGCAAGACCTTCGAAAGCCTCAACCCGGCGCTGGCCGAACCTTGGGCCGAATTGCCCGATGCCGACGAAGCCGATGTCGAGCGCGCGGTACAAGCCGCGCAAACCGCTTTCGACAGCCCGGCCTGGCGCGGCTTGACCGCCACTGCGCGCGGCAAATTGCTGCGACGCCTGGGCGACCTGATCGCCGAAAACAAGGAACAACTGGCGCAGCTGGAAAGCCGCGACAACGGCAAGCTGATCCGAGAAACCCGTGGCCAGGTGGGTTATCTGCCGGAGTTCTTCCACTACACCGCAGGCCTGGCCGACAAGCTCGAAGGCGGCACCCTGCCGCTGGACAAGCCGGACCTGTTTGCCTACACCGTGCACGAAGCCATGGGCGTGGTTGCCGCGATCATCCCGTGGAACAGCCCGCTGTACCTGACCGCGATCAAACTCGCTCCAGCCCTCGCCGCAGGCAACACCATCGTGATCAAGCCGTCGGAGCACGCCTCGGCGACCATCCTCGAACTGGCGCGCCTGGCCCTGGAAGCCGGGATTCCGCCGGGGGTGGTCAACGTCGTCACCGGATATGGCCCAAGCACCGGTGCCGCCCTCACCCGCCATCCGCTGGTGCGCAAGATCGCCTTCACCGGCGGCGCGGCCACGGCGCGGCATGTGGTGCGCAGCAGTGCGGAGAACTTCGCCAAACTGTCGCTGGAACTGGGCGGCAAATCGCCGAACATCATCTTCGCCGACGCCGACCTCGACAGCGCGATCAACGGCGCCATCGCCGGGATCTACGCCGCCTCCGGGCAGAGCTGCGTCTCCGGTTCGCGCCTGCTGGTGCAGGATGAAATCTACGACGAGTTCGTCGCTCGCCTGGTGGAACGCGCCCAGCGCATTCGCATCGGCAACCCCCAGGAAGACAGCAGCGAAATGGGCCCGATGGCCACCGCGCAGCAACTGGCCGTGGTCGAAGGCCTGGTGGCCGATGCCATCGCCGAAGGTGCGCGTCTGCGCCTGGGTGGCAAGCGTCCGCAGAATCTGGGCGACGGCTGGTTCTACGAACCGACGCTGTTCGAGTGCGACCGCAACTCGATGAAGATCATGCAGGAAGAAGTTTTTGGCCCGGTGGCTTCGGTCATCCGTTTCAAGGACGAAGCCGAAGCCCTGGCGATCGCCAACGACTCGCAGTTCGGCCTCGCCGCCGGCATCTGGACCCGCGACCTGGGCCGTGCCCACCGCCTGGCCCGGGACGTGCGCTCGGGGATCATCTGGGTCAACACCTACCGCGCGGTCTCGGCCATGGCGCCGATCGGCGGTTTCAAGAACAGCGGCTATGGACGCGAAAGCGGCATCGATTCGGTGCTGGCCTACACCGAGCTGAAAACGGTGTGGATCAACCTGTCCCAGGCACCGATGCCTGATCCCTTCGTGATGCGCTAGGAGTCCTGGAAAATGATCGAACCCGGCATTTACAAAGACGTGATGAGCTCGTTCCCGTCCGGGGTCACGGTGGTCACCACCCTGGACCCGGACGGCGGCATCGTCGGCATCACCGCCAGCGCCTTCAGTGCGTTGTCGATCGACCCGGCACTGGTGCTGTTCTGCCCCAACTACGGCTCCGACACCTACCCGGTGCTGCGCGACAGCAAGCAGTTCGCGATTCATTTGCTGTCCGCCGAGCAGACCGCCGAAGCCTATGCCTTCGCCGGTAAAGGCAAGGACAAAGCCAAAGGCATCGAGTGGCACCTGAGCGAACGGGGCAACCCGATCCTGGCCAAGGCCACGGCGATCATCGAGTGCGAGCTGTGGCGCGAATACGACGGCGGTGATCACGCGATCATCGTCGGCGCGGTGAAGAACCTGATCCTGCCCGAGCAACCGGTGACACCGATGATCTACCACAAAGGCAAGCTGGGTCCGCTGCCTGCCCTGGCTTGATGGCTCGACACAATCCCCCTGTGGGAGCGGGCTTGCTCGCGAAGGCGGAGTGTTAGTCGACATTAATATGACTGACCCACCGCTTTCGCGAGCAAGCCCGCTCCCACAGGTACCGCGGTGCATATTCTTTTTTTGTCAGGAGCCGGCATGAGCCCAGCAGCCTCGTTACTGTTCCGCCAGCAGGCCTACATCAATGGCCAATGGCTGGAGGCGCCCGATGGTGCGCAACAGGACATCTTCAACCCGGCCACCGGCGAGTTGATCGGTCAGGTGCCGGACCTCGGCGCCGAGCAGGCGCGCCTGGCCATCGAGGCCGCCAACAAGGCCTGGCCGGCCTGGCGCGCGCTGACCGCCAAAGAACGCAGCAATACGCTCAAGCGTTGGCATGCCCTGATGCTGGAAAATGCCGACGCCCTGGCCGAAATCCTCACCCTCGAACAAGGCAAGCCGCTGGCCGAAGCCAAGGGCGAAATCCTCTACGCCGCGAGCTTCATCGAGTGGTTCGCCGAGGAAGCCAAGCGCATCTACGGCGACACCATTCCCAGCCACAAGGGCGATGCACGCATCGTGGTCAGCAAGGAGCCGATTGGCGTGGTCGCGGCCATCACGCCGTGGAATTTCCCGGCGGCGATGATCACCCGCAAGGCCGGACCGGCGTTGGCCGCCGGTTGCCCGTGCATCGTCAAACCGGCGCCGGAAACACCCTTCTCGGCACTGGCCATGGCTGCGCTGGCGGAACAGGCCGGCATTCCAGCGGGTATTTTCAACGTGATCACCGGCGACGCCATCGCCATCGGCGCCGAGCTGACCAGCAGCCCTCTGGTGCGCAAACTGTCGTTCACCGGCTCCACCGCCATCGGCAAGCTGCTGATGGCCCAGTGCGCGCCGACGCTGAAAAAAGTCTCGCTGGAACTGGGCGGCAATGCGCCGTTCATTGTCTTCGACGACGCCGATCTGGAACGTGCCGTCGACGGTGCGCTGATCGCCAAATTCCGCAACGCCGGGCAGACCTGTGTCTGCGTCAATCGCTTTCTGGTGCAGGCCGGCATCCACGACGCCTTTGTCGCACGCCTTGCCGAACGGGTTTCGCAACTCAAGGTCGGCAGCGGTTTCGAAGAAGGTGTGACCCAGGGTCCGCTGATCAACGAACGTGCCGTGGCCAAGGTCGAAGAGCACGTGCAAGACGCCCTGGCCCAGGGTGCACAACTAATGTGCGGCGGCGAACGCCATGGGCTGGGCAACGGTTTCTTCCAGCCGACCGTGGTCACAGGCGTCACCACGCAGATGAAAGTCGCCCGCGATGAAACCTTCGGTCCGCTGGCCGCAGTGTTCCGTTTCGACACCGAGGCCCAGGCCATCGAGATGGCCAACGACACCGAATTCGGCCTCGCTGCCTACTGCTACACCCGCGACCTGGGCCGCGCCTGGCGCATGAGCGAGGCGCTGGAGTACGGCATGGTCGGGATCAACGAAGGGCTGATTTCCACCGAAGTCGCCCCCTTCGGCGGCATCAAGTCCTCGGGGCTGGGCCGTGAAGGCTCGAAGTACGGCATCGAGGATTACCTGGAACTCAAATACACCTTTATGGGCGGCCTCTGAGCCGCGCGTTCAACCTGTAAGAGCCGGCTTGCCGGCGAATGCGTCCTCAAGAACGCCATCGCCGGCAAGCCGGATCCCACAGATCCGTGCCCCCACAGGAGACAATCGGAATGAACAACGAAAAATACGAAAAAGGCCTGAAGATCCGCACCCAGGTGTTGGGCGAAGCCTACGTCAATCGCTCCATCGAGAACGCCGACGACTTCACCCGTCCCTTGCAGGAGATGGTCACCGAGTATTGCTGGGGTCATGTCTGGGGCCGTGAGGGTTTGTCCCTCAAGGAACGCAGCATGATCAACCTGGCGATGATCTCGGCCCTCAACCGGCCCCATGAACTCAAGCTGCATGTGCGCGGCGCCTTGCGTAACGGCCTGAGTCGTGAGCAAATACGCGAAATATTGCTTCAGGTCGGCATTTATTGCGGTGTCCCCGCTGCCGTAGACAGTTTCCGGCTCGCCCGTGAAGCCTTCGCCGAAGCCGATGCCGAGGCCTCCAGTTAACCCTTGGCTGTTTGATCCGACCGAGCACCGGGATTCCCGTAATCGAAGTGCTCTTTTTGCATGGACAGCCACAATCAGAGCGGACCCCATGAAACGCCTGCCACTTGACGACAGCTTCAAGGTCAATCGCAACCCCGTCACCCTGCGCGAAATCGTGCTGGATAAACTGCGAAGCGCCATCATGAACTTCCAGCTCCTGCCGGGAGACCGTCTGGTCGAACGCGATCTGTGCGATCGCCTGGGCGTCAGCCGTACTTCCGTGCGCGAAGCCTTGCGTCACCTGGAATCCGAAGGCCTGGTGGAATTCGCCGATGCCAAGGGCCCGCGTGTCGCGATCATTACCCTGGCCGATGCCGTGGACATCTACGAGCTGCGCTGCGTGCTCGAAGGGCTGATCGTGCAACTGTTCACCCTGCGCGCCAAGGCCAAGGACATCAAGGCCCTGGAAAAAGCCCTCGAAGAAAACCGCAAGGCGCTCAAGGACGGCGAACTGCAACAGGTCATCGATTCGGTGCAGGGTTTCTACGACGTGCTGCTCGAAGGCTCGGGCAACCATGTCGCGGCCACTCAGCTGCGCCAATTGCAGGCACGCATCAGCTACCTGCGCGCGACCTCGGTGTCCCAGGAAAACCGTCGCGGCGCCAGCAACCAGGAAATGGAACGCATGGTCGAGGCGATCAAGGGCGGCGATCCGCTGGCCGCCCACCAGGCCTGCGTCGACCACGTGCGCGCGGCCGCTGCCGTCGCCCTGGACTACCTCAAGCGCAAGCAGGAAGAAACCGGCGACATCCCGGCGATCACCCTGCCCATCGCGCTGAAAGAACCGCGCATAGGTCGCTGAGATGTTCAGCCCGAGCTTTTGCCCCAAGTGCGGCAGCGCTGATCTCGGTCAGCAGCTGCCGCCGGGCGATACGCACGAGCGCCTGATGTGCCGCGGTTGCGGCTACATCCACTACATCAATCCGAAAATCATCGCCGGCTGCATCATCGAGCAGGACGGCAAATACCTGTTGTGCCAGCGCGCCATCCCGCCGCGCCCCGGCACCTGGACCCTGCCCGCGGGCTTCATGGAAAGCGGCGAGACCACCGAGCAGGCGGCCTTGCGCGAGGTCTGGGAAGAGAGTGGCGTGCGTGCGGAAATCGTCTCGCCCTACTCGATTTTCAGCGTGCCCAAGATCAGCGAGGTGTACATCATCTTCCGCGCCATCGCGCTGGAGATCACCGGGCAATACGGGCCGGAAACCCTCGACTACAAGTTCTTCGCGCCTGAGGAGATTCCCTGGGACAGCATCTACTATCCGGCGATCCGGCAGATTCTCGAGCGTTATATCGAGGAGCGGCAGGCCGGGGTTTATGGCATTTACATGGGCAATGATGACAGCGGGAAGATTCACTTTATTCGCTGATCCCCCTGTGGGAGCGAGCTTGCTCGCGATGGCTGCGTTGCAGGCGGCGTGTTTTTTTGAAGGTGTACCTATCCGTTTCTGCGGTAACGGCGGCTAATGGTTCCGCCCTTACGGCGGGTCACTTGGAAAAGCCCCAAGTAACCAAGGGCTCCTGCCCCTTACATTCGGTGCCTCGCCTAGGCTCGGCATACCCTCGCTCCGGTCCTGCTCCGTGGGCCCGCCGCCATCGGCCATCCATGGCCGGGGGCGGCTAACCCGGCATCCATGCCGGGTTGCCCACTGCGCAGAACCTGCGCTCGGCCTCACGAGGGGGCGTACACCGCAACAGCGCCCGAGGCGGCCTACCGGCCGGCCTGGTTGTTGGGTTCGTTCGTCTGTGAGGTACATGTCGACTGGCCGGCCGCCATCGCGAGCAAGCTCGCTCCCACAGGTACTCAGTACATCAGCAAGATTTCGGTCGGCTGGCAGACCGCCTTCGCGAGCAGGCTCGCTCCCACAGGTATTCAGTACATCTGCAAGATTTCGGTCGGCTGGCAGACCGCCTTCGCGAGCAGGCTCGCTCCCACAGGTATTCAGTACATCTGCAAGATTTCGGTCGGCTGGCAGGCCGCTTTCGCGAACAAGCTTGCTCCCACAGGTATTCGGTACATCTGCAAGATTTCGGTCGGCTGGCAGGCCGTCATCGCGAGCAGGCTCGCTCCTACAGTTTTGAATTGAGCACGGTCAGGAAAACCAGGCCGGCCCGTAGGCCGCCTCGGCTGCTTTTGATCTGCCCGCCCCTTCGGCAGGCTGAGCGGAGGTGTTCATCCGGGGATGGGCGCGCAGCGCCGTTCGACGCAGTCGAACTCATTGCATGTAGGTCGAAGCGAAGCCGACCGGAGGGCAATGCCCCCGGATGAATACCGCAGCGAAGGAACCCCGAGCCTCAGCGAGGGGCCGTACGTTCGGGGCGAGCGTTTTTTGCTTCCTTTTTTAGGCGCTTGTAAAAAAGGGAGTCGCCGTAAGGGCGAAACCATAAGCCGCCGTTACCTAAATAACGGATATGCCCCCAACAAAACCTACACCCCCAGACGAAACTGCTTGGGCGTAACCCCAAACCGCTTACGAAACGCCCGAATAAAATTACTGGCCTGCCGATACCCCAACCGCTCGGCTATCCGCTCAATCGGCTGATCGCCGGCCGTCAACCAATGCCGCGCCAACTCCAGACTGTCGCTACGACTATCTTGCGCCGCCGCAGTCTGCCAATGCCGCAACATGCTCTGATGCAAAAACGCATTAGCCCCCAACAACGGCTCATCAAGGCTAACCGCAGGCAGACTCAAACACGGATGTGCCCCCTCCAGCACCTCGATACCCACGCTACGCAACCACTGCCCGGCTGCCTGCTGCGGCGTCAGGCGAACGCTGACAAACACCTCGGCCGGCGCCCGCCCCAAACGTCGGGCAATGTTGCGCACCAACGTCAGGGTCGCCGCATCGAGGCCGAAAAAATGCGCCTGCCGGCCGGCACTGCGCAAGTGCAGGCGGGCCTGTCCGTCACCCTCCTCCAGTTCCGCCACCACATAGTTGGTCACCCGTGGCAGGAAATCAGTGAAGCACGCCAGGCTCGCGCGCAAGGTGGCGGCGGAGTCCAGCAGGATGTTCAAACCCCGCAACGTGGTGGTCGCCATGCCATTGACCAGTTCACAGCCAAACGACACCCCCGCACCCGCACGTTCGCATTCGTTCCACAGACGCTCGACCAGGTGCGCAGGCACGTGCAGATCCTGCCCTTCGAGCAACGAAAGACAGATGCCGGCCCGTTGCAGCAGTTGGTCCTGGCACAGGCCGGACTGCCGGGCATGGCTGAGAATGGTGCGGGTGAAGGCGCTGGAAATGAACGGTTGGCAGGTCATGGCACGTTACGGAGAGAAGACAGGCGTGTACTTATGCCAGCCTCTGTGCTATCGATCCAATGCATTAAAAGTATCCGCTGAATGCAGGAGACGCATGATGGATCTACGACAACTCCGCCACCTTGTCGCCCTGGCCGATTACCGCAATTTCGGGCGCGCCGCCGAGGCGATCAATCTTAGCCAACCGGCCTTCAGTCGCAGCATCCAGACCCTGGAGCGCGACCTCGACTGCGCGCTGGTGGAGCGCAGCAGCCGCGAATTCCGCCTGACGGGCCAGGGTGAATTGGTGTTGCAACATGCCCGGCGCCTGCTCGCCGGCAGCCAGGCCCTGCACAACGAATTGACGCAATACAACGGCCTTACCGGTGGCGAGTTGCACTTCGGCTGTGGCCCCTATCCGGCACAGTTGCTGGTGCCCGAGGCGCTGGCGGAATTCATCCAGGCGCACCCGGCGATCCGCATCAGTTTTCACCAGGGCGACTGGGAACAACTGGCGGTCTGGCTTCGTGAACAGCAGATCGAATTCCTCGTGGCCGACTCGCGCTACTTCACCGGCGACCCGCAATACCAGGTACAGCTGTTGCGCCCCCGGCGCGGGCGGTTCTTTTGCCGTGTCGGTCATCCCCTGGCGCAACAGCAGGACCTGTCCCTGCGCGCCCTGCTCGACTACGCGGTGGTTGGTACGCGAATTCCACCGATGATCCGCAAGATCCTCGCCGACGCACAGGGCGAGGCGGACTTCAACCCGAGCGTGGAATGCGCGCAGTTCGATGCCATCCGCCGCGTGGTGATGCGCTCCGACGCGGTGGGCATCGCGACCATGGAGGCCCTGGCCGAACTGGTCGACCAGCGCCTGATCCGCCTGCTGGAATTTGTCGATGTGCCCAAGGGCGATCCCGGCCTGCAATTGCACTACGGCATCGTCAGCCGCGCCGGCCACTCCCTGACACCGGCGGCGCTGGCGATGGTCGAGGCGGTGTTGTCGGTTGACCGGCGTTTGCTGGCGTCGAATTAGGCCCCTCAAGCAGCTCCACAAATCCATGTGGCGAGGGGGCTTGCCCCCGTTGGGCTGCGAAGCGGCCCTAAAACTGCCAGCCTATTTCTTCGGGTAGAACCAACATTGGTATTACGACCGTTTCGCGGTCGAACGGGGGCAAGCCCCCTCGCCACATTGCAATGCACAACCCTGGTTGTGTGGGCGTCACGCCCGCCGCGCCAGCGCCTGCAATGCCCGGGGCTCACCGAGGGCGCGCAGCAGGCAATGCATCGCCTCCTCGCGGCTGCGCTCGAAGCGATAACGGGACTCGATGTACAGCGCCAGTTTCAACTCCACGGGTTCGTCCAGGGGCAGCGGCACGTGTTGCAGGCCCAGCACACTGGCGACCCGGCTTGGCAGGCTGATGCCCAACGGCTGGCGGTCGGCGATCAGCTTCGCGGCCAGGGTGCTCTGGGTGCTCATCGCGATATGGCGGCGCAGGCCTTTCAAGCCAAGCTGCAAGTCCACCGGGCTGAGTCCGTCGCGGCGGCTCGACACCTGAATCTGCGGTTGCTCCAGATACTCCTGCAGGGTGCGCGGCGGCGCCTTGAGCGCGGTGCCATAGGCGAACACGTAATGGTCGGCGGGCAATGCCTGCTTGTGCAGGCCGGCAAGCCCGGCCAGCGGCTGGTCGAGGTCGATCAGGATATCCAGCTTGCCGCTGGCCAGGTCCTGCAAGGCGTCACGGCGCCGGGGCTGGAAATAACGCACCTGCCAATCGGCATGGGGCGATTCGAGCAAGGCATCGAGCAGTACCGGTTGCAGGCAATCCAGGCAACTGATGCGCAGCAGCGGATTGTTCTGCCGCGCGGCGGGGATCATGCGCAAGCCATCGCGCAATGACTCGAGCGCCGCACGCACGTAGTCGGCCAGACGATGGGCGACCAGTGTCGGCGTCACGCCCAGGCGACTTTTGATGAACAGCGGATCGCCGCACAACTCGCGCAGGCGACGCAACGCATTGCTCATGGCCGGTTGCGACAGGCACATCACCTCGGCGGCACGGGTGACGCTGCGCTGCTGGTAAATCGCATCGAAGGCAAGCAACAGGTTCAAATCGAGCTGGCGTAAATCAAGCATGGTCTTGCTCCGGCAAATCGCTTAACGTCGGGCAGCCTAACCAGTGTTCCGGAACAAGCTGTGAGCCCTACATGACAAAAAGCGATCAGCCACTGCACGATCAATCCATACCCAATGCGTTCTACGCACCGACCCTGCTGCCGGCCATCGAAGAGCTGCTGGCACGCGGTGTGGACCGCGAACACATCGAAGGCCTGTTTCGTCGCAGCCTGTTCGAGTTGCGCACACCCTTCATGCGCATTCCGCTGTTCATGTCGCGGCGCTTCTGGGCGTTTGCCCTGGAACAGACCGGCGACCCGCTGATCGGCCTGGCGGCCGGTCGGCGTTTCGTTTCCACCGCCACCAATGGCCTGACGTACCTGTTCGATGTGGCCGAATCACTGGACAGCGCCTGCCAGTATTTCGTGCGCTTCTTTCCGTTTTTCAACGGGCACTTCCAGGCGCAGATCCTGCGCGGCGGCGACACCGTCGAACTGCGCCTGCTCGATCGCGGCAGCGTCAAAGCCAACGCCGCCACCGCCGATTACATCCTCATCAGCCTGTGCAGCATGTTGCGGCGCAAGTTCCTCGCCAGCGGCCTCGAGCGCGATCCGGTGCTGGGCATCGGGCTGACCGGGCCCTGCACCGCCAACCCGCAGGCTCACGAGCAAGCCTTCCGCGCCCCCGTGCAGTGGCAACAGGCGCAACACTCGATCCGCCTCGATCCACAGTTGTTCGTCATCCCGTTGACGCCGGGCAATCATGAGCTGGAACAGACACTGGTCGAACTGCTGGAACAGACCCGACGCAACAGCGAACCGACCTTGCTGGAGCAAGTCTGCGACCACTTGATCGTCGACCTCGCACAAGCCAACTGGCAGCAATGGTGCAGCACCCAGCATCTGCTCGAGCGCACCGCCGCCCGACGCTTGAAGGCGTTAGGCTGGAGTTTTTCCGAGTTGCTCGACGAGTACCGCCGCTACCGGGCCGAAGATTTTCTGCAGGGGACAGGTCTGGAACTGGTGGAGATTTCCGACCGCCTGGGCTACAGCGATGTACAAAGCTTCAACCGCGCATGCCTGCGGTGGCTGGGGTACGCGCCGGGCGCCTGGCGAGCCCGGCAAGGTCGATAAAAACCACGCTCGTGCGCCACGGGTGCTTTTGGTTTTTGCGTACCCCCAGTTTCCAGCTACAAATGATGAGTGGGTTGAGTGTCCAAAATCTTGAGTGGATTCGCAGCGGCCACAGTCGTAACCCCGACGCCCGTCGCGGCACCTGCTGTCAAAACGCCTGCGCCTTCGGAAAAACTCCAGGAGGGTGAACATGCCTCGGCAAGTGATCGTCAATGCTGACGATTTCGGTCTTAGTGCCTGCGAAAACGCCGTGATCCTTGGCGCGTTCCAGGCCGGGCTCATCAGTTCCGCCACCGCCATGGCCAACATGCCGGCGTTCGAAACAGCCTGCGTCCTGGCCCGGCATCCGTTGCTCGAAGGCCGCATCGGCCTGCATTTCAACCTGACCCACGGCCGTCCGTTGAGCCAGAGCATTGTGCAGCGCCCGACGTTTTGCGACGGTGCCGGTGTGTTCCACCTCAACCGGTCTCGCAGCCGCCTCTGGCTCGGGCGCCGGGATCGCCACGCCGTGCTCGAAGAACTCGAAGCCCAGTGGCAACGCTGCCTGGACAACGGCTTGCGCCCCAGTCATCTGGACTCCCATCAACACGTGCACAACATCTGGCCGATCGGCGTGATCGTCGCGCGCTTCGCCGCCCGCCAGGGGGTGCCGGTGCGTCTGGTGCGCAACCTGAAACAAAACCTCAGCCTGCCCAAACGCGTGTTCAAGGACCTGCTCAACCGTCGCCTGAGCCACTTGGCCGGCACCACCGCCGACTACGTGTGCACCCCGCGGGATCTGCGCAACGCCGCGCCGCCGGCCGACGGACTGCTGGAAATCGTCGCCCACCCGAACCGGCTCGGCGCCGACTTCGGCGATGCCTACCTGGAACCGGGAGAGTCCTTGAGTGCGCTGCTGGAACAGCGCTTGCCGGGTGTGCCGAGGGTGGCCTATACCGCTGCGGGCGACGCTGCGCCTCACCGTGCGCAGGGCGGTCTGTAGGAGCGAGCTTGCTCGCGAAGGAGTCGCCTACATCTTCCTCAGAAAAAAACGGGCCAAGCTAGCTATCGCTCGTCGCATTGACCGCGCATCTGCGGGTAATCTCGGCGATAACAAACCAGTCGGTGATGGCGTTTCTGAAATGCGCGTGGACGTGGGTGCCGGATACCGGGTTTACTTCACGATGCGAGGCGGTGTCGTCATTGTCTTGCTGGCCGGGGGTGACAAGTCATCTCAAAACGCCGATATCAAACGCGCAAAAAAAATGGCAAAGGAGGTTTGACCATGAGCCAGACTTTGACGAATTTCGACATGGCTGCACTGCTCGACAGTGATGAAGCCATTAGCGAGTACCTGTCTCAGGTACTCGCAGACGGTGACAACGAGGAGTTTCTTCGCGCTATCGGCTATGTGGTGAAAGCCCGTGGCATGACACAGATTGCCAAAGACTCGGGAATGGGTCGCGAAAGCCTCTACAAAGCCTTCGCGCCCGGAGCTAAACCGCGTTTCGATACGGTCCTGAAGGTCATTCATGCCCTGGGCATAGATCTCTGCGCGCAGCCAGGGCACACGGTCAATCACTCAAGTCTCTGATTTGATTCTGCGTGTTATGTCGCTGGCTTCACCACCACCCACGTAAAACACAACGGCAACTGCGCCACCTGCTGCTGATAGCAGTCATACAGTTCTTCACGATTGGAGTGCGGGTATTCCTTGAAGTGACGAATCTGCAGCCCTGCGGCAATGGCAGCGCCGAAGAGGTCGCCCAGGGTGTGGACGAACCAGTAGGACGGCGCAGCTGGCTGTTCGACCTTGCCCTCATAGACGATCGGCTCGTGCTGCACGAACGGTTCGCGACGGAAGTATGAACTGGCCGGGCGAAAAGGATCGGCGGCCTCGGGGTCGAACATTTCCAGGAACGGGTGGGTTTCGTACACCACCAGCGCGCCGCCCGGCTTCAGCGTACGCGCCACATGGCGGAAGAATTCGCCGATGTCCGGCATCCAGTTCAAGACCCCGATGGTGATCAGCGCCAGGTCGAAGCGCGCCTGCAGTGAGGCAGGCAAGTGGTGAATGTCCGCTTCGATGAATTGCGGCGCATGGGGCGAGCGGGAAGCCAGTTCCCGAGCCTGCTCGAGAAATGCGTCGGACTGGTCGACGCCCACTACGCTGCGTGCACCCAGGGCGAACAGCGACAGGCTTTCGCGGCCATTGTTGCAGCCCAGTTGCAGCACTTCCTTGCCGTCGACACCGGTCTGGGCCAGCAGCGCGGTCAGGGTGTCATCCAGGCAGGAAAAATCCGACTGTTCCACGCCCTTCAACAAGGCTTGCCATTCGCTGGAGTCTTTGTGGTGACGGGCGGAGTCATTCCAGGCCTCGCGGTTGCTGGCGATGGCTTGTTCTTTTGTCGGCAGTTCCATTGCACGCTCCAGGGGTCGGGTCGTCGAATTGACCGGCCGGAGTCTAGATCAAGCCCATCCTGAAAGGTGTTGCGAACTTGTAATCCGCGCAGCGCCGACAGCCGCTCCCGGCGCGAGCTATAGTTAATGACCTTGGAAGAAATGTGGTTAAACCGATTTAGCAGGTGTTGCCATGAATAAGACCGACCTGACGCTTTTGCTCGCCTTCTGCCTGAGCGTGTCCGCTGCGGCCCGCGCCGACGACTTTCCAAACACCACTGACTACAGCAGTGAATTCAACTATTACGGCACCGACCAACCCTTCGCCCACCCCTCACCACCTTCCATGAACATCATCCCGCCGGGTTCATACATCCCGACCGCGCCCGGAGATTTCATTCCGGTTTCAAGCCAGCACGTGTTTACCGACTCGCGTCTGCCAACCGTGGCCGATGCCACGGTTCGGGTGTTTATCCGCTCCTACGATCCGGAGCGTGGCGTCTACGTGAACCAGGAAGTCGAGAATCCCGATTGCATGCTTTCCTGCCTGAGACAGGGCCCGATGTTGCAGTGAGCGCCAGGGAGGCGTTCTCTACCACTGGCGTTTGTCCGGGCGGGCGAGGCCGAGCTTTTCGATCCGGTAGCGCAACATGTCACGGCTAAGGCCCAGCAGGCGTGCCGACTTGGTGACATTCCAGTCAGTCTTGTCGAGCATCTTGCGCACCATGTCGCGTTCCACTTCCGGCAGGTTCATGGATTCGCCGCCGTTGTAGGACGGACGCTGCTCGCTGAAATGTTGCGGCTCCTGATGAAACATCGGTGGCTCATCCACCAGGCTCAGGCAGACGTTCAATTGATGGGCAGCGATGGTGTCGCTTTGTGCCAGCAACACGGTTTGCTCCAGCATGTTGCGCAATTCGCGCACGTTGCCTGGCCAGCTGTAGCTGAGCAGCAACTCTTCGGCCTGGTTGCTGAAATACAGGTTCGGCTTGCCGTAGCGTTTGCCATGCAGCCCCAGGAAGTGCCGGGCCAGCAGCAGGATATCGGCGCCACGGGCGTACAGGCGCGGCACCTTGATTGAAATGATGCGCAGGCGGAAAAACAGATCGCGGCGGAACTTGCCTTGCTGGACCATCTGTTCGAGATTGCAGTTGGTGGCGCTGATCACCCGCAGATCGACCTTGCGCTCCTTCACCGAACCGACCCGGCGAATGGTCCGGTCTTCCAACAGCTTGAGAAGCTTGGCTTGCAACAGCAGGTCCATTTCACCGATTTCATCGAGGAACAGCGTGCCGCCATCGGCTGCTTCCACCAGCCCCATGCGACGGTCCTTGGCGTCGGTGAAGGCGCCCTTCTCGTGGCCGAACAGCTCTGACTCCACCAGGTTGGACGGGATCGAAGCGCAGTTGAATTCAATGAACGGGCCTTTGCTGCGCGGGCCGTCGAAGTGCAGTGCCCGGGCCACCAGTTCCTTGCCGGTACCGGTCTCGCCTTCCACCAGGACCGGCGGCAGATCGCTGTTGGCCATCCGCCGTTCGGCGTCGAGCAACTGGCTGATGGTGCCCTTGAGATACACCATCGGTGCCGACTCGCCAATCAGTGCCTGCACCCCCGACTTCTGGGCCTCACGCTCCTGATAAAAGGACAGCGTGCGCTCCATGCGGTCGGTCGCCAGGGCCTTGTCCAGCAGCAGCTTGAGCTCCGGCAGGGCCACCGGTTTGGTGACGTAGTGAAAGGCGCCCTCCTTCATTGCCACCACGGCGTCTTCGACGTTGCCGTAACCGGTCATCATGATCACTTTCAGATCCGGCGCGCTGATGCGCAGCTTCTGGATCAGGTCGTGACCACTCATGCCAGGCAACGAGTTGTCGGTCAGTACCACGTCAGGTGCGAAAGAACCCAATTGCTCCAGTGCATCTTCAGCCGAGTGGCAGACGGTCACCTCGAAGTCCTTGCGCTCCAGGTAAGTCTGAATATTCTCGGCGAGGATCTCGTCATCCTCGACCAGCAGAATGCTGTGCTCCATATACCCCTCCCGTTGCCACTTTGAAATTGAGACAAACGCGGGTTCCTTCCTGCTCCCGGCTGGTCAGTTCGACCGAGCCGTCAAACCGTTCCATTATTCTTTTGACCAGGGCCAGGCCCACACCCAATCCGCCTTGTTTGGTGGTGAAAAACGGCTTGAAGACCATTTGTTGTTGTTGTTTGGACATCCCCTTGCCGGTGTCGGTCAGGATCATGCTCAAGTAGCCGGGCACCGAGGAGTCGATCTCGATCGTCAGCATGCCCTCCTTGGGCATGGCTTCCAGTGCGTTAGCAAACAGGCTATTGAGTATTTGCGTCAGTAGCACCTGGTGGCTGACGACCGGTGGCACGCTGGCCGGAGAGAAACGCACCTCGACGTTCGAACGCTTGATCAGGGACTCAAAGGCACTCAGGGTGTCTTCGATGGCGAGCACCAGGTCGACCGTTTCAAAGTCGTCATTCATCGGCCGCAACGACACCAACAACTCCCGGACCCAACGCGACATGCGGTCGACCTGATTGATGATGTCGCCAATGTTTTTCTGGGCCGGCTGGCTGGCGATGTGCTGGGCCAGTTCGGCGCTGGAGCGGATGTTGGCCAGTGGATTGCGCAAGCTGTGGGCGACCGCCGAGGACATTTCCCCCAGGGCGACAAAGGTTTCGTTGGCGATCAGCTGTTTTTGCTGGCTTTGCAACAGTATCGCTGCACGCCGCACGATCCAGAACAACCCCAGGTAGATCGCCGCGCCGCCAATCAGGGTCGCCAGCCAGATCGCCTTGAAGCCACGCTGGATGCGACCCACCAGGTCCACCGGCTCCTTGTAGATCTCCACCATGGCAATCACTTTGCTTTTATCGGCGTTGAACATCGGAATGTAGTTCTCGACGAACAGGTATTCCGGTTCGTGCAGCAGGCGCTGCTCGGGACGCTCTTCATCGATCTGGTGGTAGCTGGTGGACACCGGCGATTTCATTTCGAAGGATTCATCCAGTTCATCGTCGTCCTCGATGCGCACACCGATCAATTCGGAGTTGGTCGACCAGACCACGGTGCGGTCCTGGGCGTATACCGTCGCCAGCAGGATGTCCGGCAGATGCTCCACATGGTCGAGAAACTCGGCGCGTGCGGCGGCCCGGGATTCAGGGCGGACGTCGGCATAGGCATGATCCAGTCGCGGGTCGAGCATTTCGCCCATGGTTCTGCCCGGTGAAATTCCGGCATGACGGATTTCGGCCTCGCCAATGGCCTGGATGAACTGCGCGGTCAGCATCGAATCGCGCTCGATGCTTTCATCGACCACGAAGCGCGTGGAGATGTAACCCAGCCCCAGCGCCACCACGGCGATGATGAAAAAACTGGCCAGGGAGAACCAGCGCAGCAAGTTGAACTGCGGCCGCCACCCCTTGCGCGGCGCTGCCGGGGCCTGCGGCGCAGGTACTTTTTGTTGTTCCAGTATCTGCATGGGGTCTGTCCTGAGTCCTTGAAAACCAGCCTTTCCAGCCATGTATCAAATCAGTGTAGGTAACATTGATAGCAATTGACTGGCCAACGTAACTATTTTGACGCTATTGCATTTGGGGCACGTTCGGTTGCGCAACTGAATGATGATGTTCAGGCTCCTCGCTACCACTGGCCAACGGCGCCACGGGCGGATGCTGACGGTCGGTTTCCTCTTGCAGGAAGTCGATGATGGACTGGGCGGACTTCTGGTCCAGCCGCAGGTTGGGCATCGAGATCCTGTTGTAGCGTTCGAACAGCTCCATCGCAATCGGGTCCTTTTCCGCCAGCATGCGGTCCGGCTCACGGATCCAGCGGTTGAGCCAGGCCGGATCGCGCTGATGGGTCACGCCGATCAGGTCCGGGCCGATGCTGCGCAAGCCGATGCCCTGCCCGTCCAGTGGGCCGAGGCTGTGGCACGACGCGCAGCGGGTGCGGAACAGCTCTTCGCCATTGCTTGGCGGACGGATTTGCGGCGCATCGACGTAGCTTTCTTCCACGCTGGGCTGCTTCCAGTTCTGCAGGGTATTGGCCAGTTGGTCGGCCAGGATCCATGGATTTTCGAATGGCGAGGCTTTCATCCAGCGACCCGTTTCCTGGTTGCCGACGATCAGGCTCAGGTTGTGGTCCTTGTTGCGCCCGTTATCGATGCCTTCGATGAACAGGCCCAGTTTCTGCCGCAGCTCGGTGACGTCGGCGAATTCCCCGGTGAGGAATTTCCACCCGGGCCCGACCTGGAAGCGTTGCGCATAGGCCTTGAGGACCTCGGGGGTATCACTCAAGGGGTCGATGCTGATGGAGTAGAAGAAAATGTCCTTGCCGACCCTGTCGCCCAGCAGTTTCTGTACCTGACGCAGGCGCGCGGTTTCCAGGGGACAGGAGTCGCTGCACGAGGTGAAGATGAAATTGATCACCACCACCTTGCCTTTGATCATGTCATCGAAAAAACGCAGTTGCCGACCGTCCTGGTCGGTCAGCAGGGTGTTGGGGAAATAGCCGCCACCCCAGGGGGTGGCGTCCTCAACGACAGCGGGTTCGGCAGCGGCTGCCGGGGCCGGTGTGGGCGTCGACAATGGCTGGCTGGCGACCAGCAGCTGGCTGGCCAGCAAACCGGTCACCAACATCAGCACCAGGTGCATGCCTAAAGCGCGTGAGCGTGGTGAATGCAGCTTCGTGTTCATGTCGAGACCCTCCCGGTTCATTTTTTGGCGGTCGCTTTCGGACCGAAACCATCACCGGTACGGAAGGTTGGCAGCGCGGCAGTGCTCACGTAGCGCACACCATCCCAGCTTGGCAGCGGCGTCGGCATCAACTGGAACTGCCCCGGATGTTCAATGTCCCAGCGCAGCAGCATCGAGTTGTCCTCGTGCTGGGTGTTGTGACAATGCTCCATATAGGTCCCGGCGAATTCACGGAAGTTGATCGCCATCTCTACGCTGTCCAGGCCATCCTTTTCCGTACCGATGCGGTACACGTCCTTGCGCGCCCATTTTTCCCACTCTGGCGGCGCCTTGCCGCCGCGGCTGAGAATGATCCCCTCCTCGAAGTGCACATGCACCGGATGGCTCCAGCCACCGCCGCCGAGCTTGATGTTCCACACCTCCAGGGTCCCGAAACCCTTGACGCCGGCATCGGTCGGGCCACTGGCCAACTGGGTGGCCGTGTTCAGGCGGCGTGGGTCCATGTGGAAGCCGAAGCCACCATCGGTCTTGACCGTCCAGGGCGCCTCATCGGTGCCGTCGGAGCGGCCGAAGGTGAAGGTGCGATGGCGGGCCTTGGCCAGCAGCGCCTTGTCGGCGGCATTGTCGCGATGGATCTTCAGCGGGATCATCACCAGGCCTTCCGCCTTGCCCGGTTTGGCCGGCTCGTACAGCGCCGGGTCCATGGCCAGGTCCTGGCCAGTGTAGGCCTTGACGTTGAGCTGCAGGATCTTGCCCACCGCCGGATCACCCCTGTCCCACTGCGGTCCCTTGCTGCTTTGCTTGATCACCGCCAGGTATTTCTCCGAGAGCACGTCCGCCAGCGCCACCGGCTCTTTCGGGCCTTTGCCGTCGTCATGCACCAGCAGGTTGACGAAGAAGATCTTGTCGCCTGGCTTGATGCCGTTTTTCGCGAAATTGACGATGATGTCGAACCGCTCGGCAATGCCCTGGGTGGGCAGGATGGCGTTGTGGTTCTGTTTGTCGCCGTCGGCGTCCAGGTCCATGGTGCCGTCGAAGGGCACGCTGTGTTCCATGATGTTGCCGTCGTTGGCGATCATGTGGAACGGCACCCGGGCATAGGACACCCCGGAACCTTTGGGGCCCTGAAACTCGCCGCTGGAGCCCTTGATTTCACGCACAAGCGCCAGTTTGTAGTAACGCGATACCGAACCGTTGAGGATGCGGAACCGGTAGCTGCGGGCACGCACGTCCAGGGTCGGTTTCCATTGCCAGTTGACCAACACCTGGTCACCGATGAAGCCGTCGGTGTTGAACGGGTTGAACCACAGCTGGCCGTTGGCGTCCCAGGCCTTGTCGGCCACCACCAGGTTGACGTCGTAGTCGCGGTTACCCCAAGGCAAGGCGCTGCCGCTGGGGAAACGCAGGTTGACGCCGTCGTTCACCGACTCGTTGCCACGGTCCAGGGCACTGTAGTAGTTCATCATCGCCGCGTTGCCCTTGTAGACGTTCTGCGCGGTGAAATCGAGCATGTGGTCGTGGAACCAGTGGGTACTCATGGTTTCACGCCAGTCGCCGCGGATCTTGATGGTGCCGTGGTCGCAGGTTTTGCGGCCCGGGCTGCCGTCGTTGGTCCACAGGGTTTCACCCGGGGCGCAAGGGAACGCCGCGCGCGGATCCTGTGCATCGGTATTGATGCTGTCATAGCCGGCCAACTGAATCGGCCAGCGATAGTCGTAATACTGTCCCGGAAAGAAAAACGCGTTGGCATAGCCGTCGCTTTCCGCCGGAGCGTGACCGTTGTGCTCGTGGGTGGTGATGGTGTGCAGGCCGAACCCCATGTTCGCGCCCGGGTCGATGGGCAAGCCGTTGTAGTGACGCATCAGCACCGGCTGGCCATACCTGACCATCAGCAGTTTTGGCGGCAAGGTGCCGTCGAAGGTCCACACCGAGTTGTGCTTTTGCACCGGCATGTTCGGGTGAAAGCGTGCATCGACGCCCTTGGAGGTGCCGTCGGTTGCCGGTACGCCGGCGACGTTGTGATACAGACCGCCAGGACCGAACTCGCCCACGGCGTAGTGGTGCATTTGCACGGCATCACGCAGACCGCCATTGACCCGTGCGCCGGTCTGCACGGTTTTGTAGGCGTTCTGCGGGTAGAACTCGTTCCAGCGCTGATGGGACCAGCCCTTTCCTGGTGGACGACCTTCGGCGGAAGAACCGATATGACGGTTGAGGAAATATTCGATCTGCGCCTGCCACGGATTGCGGTCAACCGCATTGGAATACTGGCTCGGAAACGGTGTCAGCCCCGGTTGGCGCAAAAAGGCATCGAGCGCGGCGCTGGGCGGTGCACTGCGCGCCGCACTGGTAGGGTCCTGTTGTGGCAACGGGCCAATGGCCGGTGGCGGAAACGGCAGCGGCGCCGAAGGCGTGGTGGGGTCGAGTTTTTGCGGCCCGAACTCCTCGAACAACACCAGTTGCTGGGTAAATGGCTGCGCGCCGAACAACGGGCTGGGCTTGCCATTGGTGGGGTAGTTGAAACTGGTTTGCTGTGCCGGTGGAAGTTGGTTTTCCACCCGGGTGGAATCCCGTGAGCCTTTGTTCCCGTTAGGCAAATCGAAGGAATCCTGGTTGGCCTCCGGCATGCTCAAAATGGCATTGAGCGCCGCCGGTTCATCCGCGGGTTCGTCGTAATACGCCGAAGGATCGGTAGGCTCTGGCTGTCGCTCGTCGTCGATGGGGCTGGCGCGCAATGTCGCGGTGCCCAGCGCCATTGTCAGTAAGACGCCCAAAGGCGTTAATAGTGTTAATCGTTTGAAGGTGTGCCGCGCTTTTCTTTCCATCACCAGCCGCCTCGATGTCGTGAAGGGGGTGATGGTGGCTGTGCAAGGACCTCGCCAGCTTTGTAACTGTTTTATACAAAAGTATTAACACTCGACAAAACAATGGCTTATCAGCATCAATGTGCCATGAGCGCGGAAAGGGCTGGGGAGTGACACCCGCTAACGGGGATGGTCCATCCCCGTTTTCAGGGGACCAGCATAAACGACAGACGGACGGTCGTGCCCTCGCCCTCACGGCTATCGAGGGTCACCACACCGCCAAAACGCTCCATGATCCGCTTGACCAGCACCAGCCCGACGCCCAGCCCGCTCTGCTTGGTGGTGAAAAACGGCCGGAAGGCCATGGTGCGCTGTTCTTCGCTCATGCCTATGCCGGTATCGCTGACTGTCACGCTGACACGCTGGGCTTCGCGCGGCTCGATCCGGATGGTCAGCGTTCCGCCGCTGTCCATGGCTTCCACCGCGTTGGACAGCAGGCTGTTGAGGATCTGGGTCAGTTGCACGTGCTGGCTCAGGACCATGGGCGTCTGGTCCGGCTCGAACACCACGTTGACCCTGGCCTTGCCGATCTGCTGCTCGTAAGCCAGCAGGCTGTCGTGCAGTGCAGCCACCAGGTTCACCGGTTCCGCCTCGTCATTGAGCGGTCGCAGGGACTGGAGCAACTCCCGTACCCAATTCGACATGCGATCGACCTGACCGATGATGTCGTTGATGTTGCCGTGTGCCGGACCGTCGTCGAACTCTATCGCCAGCTCGGCGCTGGAACGGATGTTCGCCAAGGGGTTGCGCAGACTGTGGGCGACCGCCGAGGACATCTCCCCCAGCGCGACGAAAGTTTCGTTGGTGATCAATTGCTTCTGCTGCGTCGCCAGCAGGATCGCCGCACGCCGCACGATCCAGTACAGCCCCAGGTAAATCAGAGCGCCGCCCAGGGCGGTCGCCAGCCAGATCAGCACCAGGCCGCGCTCCATGCGGTTGATCAGGTCCTGCGGTTCCTTGTAGATCTCGACCATCGCCGTGACCGTGGTGCCATCGGCGTCGAACAGGGGAATGTAGTTCTCGAGGAAGATGAATTTGGGGGGCGCCACGAACTTCTGCTCCATGCGGGACTTGTCCACATCGTGGTAACTGGTCGACACGGACGTCTTCGAGTTGAATGCCCGCTCGAGGTCTTCATCGTCATGAATCGTGGTACCCATCAAGGACGGGTTGGTCGACCAGATCACCATGCGGTCGGGGGCATAGATATTGGCCAGGATCACGTCCGGCAGATTTTCGATATGGTCGAGGAATTCACCACGGGCACTGGCCCGGGCCAGCGGGTCGACGTCGGGAAAGTCCTTGTCTGTTCGTGGGTCGAGCAACTCGCCCATGGTCCGCACGTTGGGCATCGACAGATGGCGCACCTCGGCCGTGGCAATCGCCTGTACGAACTGTGAGGTCAATAGCGCATCGCGCTGCACGCTTTCGGTAATCACGAACCGCGTGGACACCGCTCCCAACGCCACCGCCACCGTGCCGATCACCGCCATGCTGATCAGCGAAAACCAGCGCAGCAGATCGAACGGCTGCTTGCGCGTTCTCAAGCGGACTTCGCTTTCGCTCGCAAGCACTTTGGCGATTGTGGTCATGAACACGTTCCCGGTAACCCCCCATAGGTTTATAGCCCACTCAAGGCAAATTGCCCGAACCTGGGGGCTGTGATTCCCCACCCTCCCCTACGCCCCATCACCCCCAACATTGGGGACAACCGCCCGTTAGAGCACTTCCCGGTCTGTCGGCGGCGACTGCGTCCACGCCTTTACTCCGGGCCTCTCACGGGCGTTTTCGCTAATTGGTATGGAAGTTGCCAACTTCCCAGCCAACTGACCCACCCCTATGGGGCAGGTACTTCGATAGAGGGAATACTCATGCACCCTTTACTGTGCAAAACCGCGACCGCGCTGGTCGTGACCGCTCTGGCCCAAGGCATCGCCCAGGCAGCGCTGTTTGCCGTAGACCCCGGCCCCTACCTGCCAGCCAACGGCAATTTCGCCGCCTGGTATCAAGATGCCCACGGCCGAACACTTGACCTGTGTCTGTCAAAGGCTGTCAGTTCCAGGGTTGCCAGCGCACCTGGAGCCCCGACTTACATGTGCTCGTTGATTCCCAACCCCGGGATTTTCGATGACACCCAACCGTTGGTCTTCCCGACCAACTTCCCCGACGAAGCGTTCTGGGCGACCGGCGAAACGACCATCGTCGACGCCGCCCGAGGCATCGACCTGACCTATGTCTCGGCGCTCGAGGCCGCCTTCAGTGGTGGTGATCCGCTGGAGGGCGATCAGATCAGCTTCGCCCGTATCCGTATCCGCGTCGACGTGCCGGTTGCCGGCACCTATGTCATCACCCACCCCTACGGCGTCGAGGTATTCAATATCGACACCCCCGGCCGGCGGGCGATCAACATGACCCGGGACATCGGCATCGGCGCGCCAAAAACCTACAACGGCGCGCTCAAGGGTGACGTCGGGCCGTTCCTGCGCAGCGTCAACGGCCCCTACACCGAGACCAACCCGACCACGGGCCAGGCGGAAAAATTCGTCGGTGACCCGAACCTCAACGAAGCCGTCACCGGCAGCCCGTTCAACACCAACTACGTGCGCATCGAAGGCCCCAATGGCCTGGACTTGCGCACCACCCTCTTTGCCGTTTCCGGCAAGTTGTCGACAGTGGTCCGGCCGACCCCGGTGATCGCCGAACGCAGCACCTACTCGCGACATGCCGGCGCCAGCGCACCGGTGGCCCAGCAGGATGTGTTCGTGATGGCCCCGCCGCCACCGGCCAGCGTGACCCTGACCAGCAACAACCCGGTGCTGAACTTCTCCGAAGCGGACACCACCGGCCACTGGTATGCGCAGTCGCCGACCAATCCGGCCCTGCCGAGCACCTTGCAGGTGACCGCCGACAACCACCTGGCGATCCCAAGCAGCACGCCGACCGTCTTGCCCATGCCGCTGACCGACCTGGTGACGATCTCACGTGCCGAGTACAGCCTGAACACCGGGCAAATCAGCATCACCGCCTCGACCAGCGATGAAACATCGCCACCGGTGCTCACCGCCACCACCGGTACCGGTCTTGCCATCGGCGCCCTGAGTGGCGACGGCGCCGTGAAAAGCCTGGCCACCGGCATCACGCCGATTCCGCCAGCCCAGGTTCGCGTGACGTCATCCAATGGCGGCAGCGATACCGAAGAAGTGGTCATCGTGCAATGAACGCTCACATGCCCAGATCCTCATCAGGAGGCATCATGAACAAATGGCCACGCCTGGCGGTCAACGCCCTGGGACTGACTCTATCGCTGTCCGGCAGTGCCTTCGCGCAACTCGCCGCCGTCGATCCCGGCCCTTACACCTTTGCCACCGGGAAATTCCCGATCTGGTATCAGGACAAGAATCTGCTGTCGATGGAGCTGTGCCAGTCCCGCGCCGTCAGCACACGGGTCGCTGCCAGTGTGCCGCCGGCCTACATGTGCACCCTGCTGCCGACACCCGGCATTTTCGACGACACCCAGCCGATGGTGTTCCCGGATAACTGGCCGGACGAAGCCTTTTGGTACCTGGCCGAGACCAACATCCCCAACAATGCCGCCGGTTATGGCATGGACGCTTATGTCGCCGGGATCGAGGCTGCCTTTGCTGGTGGCAATCCGGTCGACGGCGACCAGATCAGCTTCGCGCGGATTCGCATGCGGATAAACATTCCCACTGCCGGGACCTACACCATTACTCACCCCTATGGTGTGGAAACGGTCAACGTCACCAGCCCGGGCCGCCGCGCGATCAACATCACCCGGGACGTCGGCATCGGTGCGCCAGGGGTGTTCACCGGTGCGGTCAACGGCGCGCTCGGGCCGTTCCTGCGCAGCGTCAACGGCCCCTACACCGCGGTGAATCCGGACACCGGCGCCATCGAAACCTTCATCGGCGACCCGAACCTCACCGAGGCTGTGACCGGCAGCCCCAACAACACCAACTTCGTGCGCATCCAGGGCCCGGCCGGGACCCTCCAGACCAACCTCTTCACCGTGGCCGGCAAGGTGCTCGACAGCCGCGCCCAAACCGCGGTGGACATGAGCCGTGCCACCTACCGGCGCACCGCCGGCACGGGGGGCAACAGCACCCGGGTCGAAGTGTTCGCCAAAGCCGCCAACGGCTCGACCCTGTGCTTTCGCGAAAGCATCGCCCTGGTGCCCGGCCCGCCACCGACGCCTTGCCAGACCAGCATGGTGAGCGATAACAACGGCACGTTCTTCGCCCAGCATCTGCTGGCCAACGGCACCGTGCCTCCGGTCGTGGTGGTGACCGCCACCAACCCGGCCGGCACCACCCGCCCGACCGCGGTGTCGAGCAAGCTCTCGGACGTGGTGAAAATCCAGACCGCTCGGTATAGCTGGAGCAACCACAGCCTGCTGATCGAAGCCACCTCCACAGACGAAGTGGTGGTACCGGACATGGTCGCCCAGGGTTTCGGACGACTGACGAAATCCGGCACCCTGCAACGCCTGACGGTGGCTGACCTGGCCCAACCACCTGCAACTGTCACGGTGAAATCCGCCGCCGGTGGCAGCGACACCGAGCCGGTCGTCGTTGTCGGCACTGCACCGGACACCGGCGCCAACCAGGCACCGATCTCCGTCGCCGATACCGGCAGCACCAGCTTCGGCGTGCCGATCACCCTCAACCTGCTGGCCAACGACAGGGACCCTGATGGCAACACACCGCTGAGCATTACCGCCCTGACCCCACCGGCCGCCGGCCAGGGCACCGTGGCATTGAGCGGCACCGCGGCAGTGGTCTACACCCCTCCGGCCGTGGTCAACGCGCCGCTGACCGCGACCTTCACCTACAAGGCCCAGGACGTCAAAGGCCTGGCCTCGACGACGGCGGCCACCGTGACCATTACCGTGGCGCCTAACCGGCCTCCGGTGGCAGTCGCCGATGCCGTCACGACCCTGGGTGTGGCGATCCCGATCAACGTGCTGGCCAACGACACCGATCCGGAAGGCAACCTGCCGCTGGCCGTCGCCAGCTTCACTCCACCACCGACAGGTCGCGGCACCGTCAGCAGTAACGGCACGGTGCTCACCTACACGCCACCGGCCTCCGTTCCCACGGCCTTCACCACGAGTTTCACCTACTTCGCCCGGGACAGCTTCGGCGCGGTGTCGACGTCACCGGCCACGGTCACGGTGCAGGTCTCGCCACGGCCTGCTGCGGAAACCTTCGCAGTGACCACCGCAACGGTGAGCGCCCGCTCCAATAACCGTTTCACCTGGAACTTTGCCGGCACCTCATCGGTGACCACCGGCAACACCATCACCATCAAGGTCACTACCCCTGCCGGGCTGGTCACCCTGGGCACCACCTCCGTACCGGTGAATGGACGCTGGAAGTTGACGGTGAACAACACCACCACCGTGGTTCCGTCGGCGAACCCGACCGCCACGATCACCTCGTCCCAAGGCTCCGTGCGTTCGGTGCCGGTGATCGCCAACTGAGCCCGCGCCCCATCAGCCACGCGGGTTGATGGGGCCGGCTTCAACCCTAAGGACAGGCCCATGAAAACATCGACTGCCGCCCTGCTCTGCCTGCTTGTGCTGTGCGGCATTACAGGCGTGCACGCCGACGATCTGATGGAAAACGAGGACCTCGGCCCCGGTGGCGATCTTGGTGAATTGCCACCCCCGACAGGTCAGCACGCGCTGATCGACCAGAACGGCCAGGCCAACGTCGCGATGCTGCAACAGAACGGTCAGTCGTTGCTCGGCACCATCGTCCAGTCGGGAAGCAATCAGGAGGCTTACATCCTGCAACAAGGAAGCGACTTGATGGCAATGATCAATCAGCAAGGCTCCGGTAACGATGCCTCGATTACCCAGACAGGCAGCCACAACCGCGCCCGGATCTCGCAGAACGGCAATGACAACAGCGCCAGCATCGACCAGGCCGGCACGGGGCTGCAAAGCGCCGTGAACCAGTCCGGGAACGGCATGAGCGTTTCGGTCAAACAATATCGCTAAAGCACTGCACCCGAAATGGAGATTCAATCATGTTCAAATTGACGCCCCTCACCGCCGCGATCCTCGTCATGGTCAGTGCCCAGGCCATGGCTGAAGACAGCATTTCCAACCAGTTTCAGGACGGCACCCCCAACATCGCCGACGTGAAGCAGGTCGCGGCTGCGCTCAGTAGCGCCAATCAACAGCAACAGGGTCTGGGCAACGATGCCGCGGCGGTGCAAGACACCGCCACCAGGGCGGCAACTTGACCATCAACCAATACGGGAACACCAACGAAACCATAGTCGACCAGAGCTTTGGCGATGACAACGTGGCTTCGGTGCTGCAGGTCGGCAACCTCAACGCCCTCTATGCCGACCAGTACGAATCCACCCACTCGACCCTGGCGCTGTATCAACAAGGCAACAGCAACGTGCATTACACCTATCAAAACGGCACTGACCAGGTGCTCAATGTCACCGCCGCGGGTGACGGCAACAAGGTCTACGCCAGCAACTGGAAAGGCCCGCAGACCGGCGGCCAGTTCGGCAAAAAC
Source organism: Pseudomonas sp. AP3_22 TE3818 (assembly GCF_053628995.1). Lineage (NCBI taxonomy): Bacteria > Pseudomonadati > Pseudomonadota > Gammaproteobacteria > Pseudomonadales > Pseudomonadaceae > Pseudomonas > Pseudomonas sp. AP3_22 TE3818. The sequence goes on from NZ_JBRJHL010000001.1 coordinate 4,227,507, forward strand.
CAGCGTGCGACCATCAACCAGAATGGCTACGACAACGTCGCCAACTTCACCCAGAACGGCACCGGCCATATCGTGACCACCCACCAGACCGGTACCGGCAACAAAACCACCGTCAGCCAGGACAATGTGTATAACGAGCTGTACTTCGACCAGAACGGCACCGACAACATCCTGATCTCCGACCAGCGCGGCGAGACCAACCTGGCCATGGGCAGCACAATGGGTACGGGCAACAGCACCGAGTTCAATCAGGACGGCAGCGACAACATGATCACCGTCAAACAGGCCGACACCATGAACGTGGCCTATGTCATCCAGGGTGGCACCGGCAACATCGCCAACATCGACCAGAGCGGCATGACCCAGACAGCCACCGTGCAACAGTATGGTTCGACCAACCAGGCCACTGTGTTGCAGCAGTAATAGGTGGATTTTTGAGGGTGTACATATCGGCCTGTAGCAGCGAGCTTGCTCGCGATGGAGGTCAACGATGATGCGGGGAGCCTGACTCCCGACTGTGCTCTCTAGGTTTTTCGTCGGAACACCGCCCGGAGCAGGCTCGCTCCTACAGAGCCCGCCGCCATCGCTGGCAAGCCAGCTCCTACAGGGTCAGGCGGCGCAGTTCAGAGCGGCGCCACACCTTCGACGATGATGACCTCAGCCAAAGCCACCCCCTCACGATACCCACGCGCCTCCTGATACAACGCCGAGTGATAACAAGCCACCGCCTGCTCATAGGAATCAAACTCGATCACCACACTGCGCTGCGGCGTCGCCCGACCTTCCATCGCCTCGCTACGCCCACCCCGCGCCAGAATCCGACCGCCAAACAAGGCAAACGCCTGCGGCGCCCGCCGGGTGTATTGGCTGTATTGATCAGGGTCGGTGACATCCACGTGAGCAATCCAGTACGCCTTCATAGTGACCTCTCAGCTTGTTTTGTATTATGGTATACCACATTACTCATCCCACAAACACCGAGACTCCAGCATGGCCTTCAACAGCATCGAAGAAATCATCGAAGATTACCGCCTCGGCAAAATGGTCCTGCTGGTCGACGATGAAGACCGGGAAAACGAAGGCGACCTGTTGCTGGCCGCCGACTGCTGCACACCCGAGGCGATCAGCTTCATGGCCCGTGAAGCCCGTGGCCTGATCTGCCTGACCCTGACCGACGAACACTGCAAACGCCTGGGCCTGGAACAAATGGTGCCGAGCAACGGCAGCGTGTTCAGCACCGCGTTCACCGTGTCCATCGAGGCCGCCGTCGGTGTGACCACCGGTATCTCCGCCGCCGATCGTGCCTGCACCGTGGCCGCCGCCGTCGCCGCCAACGCAGGTCCCGCCGACATCGTGCAACCCGGGCACATCTTCCCGCTGCGCGCCCGGGAAGGCGGTGTGCTGACCCGCGCCGGTCACACCGAAGCCGGTTGCGACCTCGCCCGCCTGGCCGGCCATACGCCCGCCTCGGTAATTGTCGAAGTGATGAACGACGACGGGACCATGGCCCGCCGCCCCGACCTGGAAGTGTTCGCGCGCAAGCACGGAATCAAGATCGGCACCATCGCCGACCTGATCCACTACCGCCTGAGCACCGAACACACCATCGTGCGCATCGGTGAACGTGATCTGCCGACGGTGCACGGCACCTTCCGTCTGATCACCTTTGAGGATCGCATCGAAGGCGGTGTCCACATGGCCATGGTCATGGGCGATTTGCGCCGTGAAGAGCCGACGCTGGTGCGCGTGCATGTGATCGATCCGTTGCGCGACCTGGTCGGCGCCGAGTACAGCGGGCCGACCAACTGGACCTTGTGGGCCGCCTTGCAGCGTGTCGCCGCCGAAGGCCACGGCGTGGTGGTGGTGCTGGCCAATCACGAATCCTCCCAGGCGCTTCTGGAACGCGTACCGCAATTGACCCAGCCGCCCCGGCAGTTCAGCCGTTCGCAGTCGCGGATTTATTCGGAGGTAGGCACCGGCGCGCAGATCCTGCAGAACCTGGGTGTCGGCAAGCTGCGTCACCTCGGTCCGCCGCTGAAATATGCGGGCTTGACCGGGTACGACCTGGAGGTAGTGGAGAGCATCCCATTCACCGAATGATCTACCCACTGTAGGAGCTGGCTTGCCAGCGATGGACCCAAAGGCGCCGCGTTTATCCTGCAAACACGCGTAATCGTTAACGACCATCGCTGGCAAGCCAGCTCCTACAAAGGGTGATTCACATTTCTGAAAAACCACTTTTGGCTGATAGCCGGTACGGCAAAGTGCTTGCACAAAGTTTGGAATACCATAATATGATATTCCATAGACCGGACAGTCAGCACTGACTCGACGGACCTACTGCTCCCGATAGGCGGGCACTCGAAGGCCCCGCTCATAAACACAACAATGAGGGCGTGAAAATGGTGTTGAACAAACGTGCGACCGCGGTTCTTTTTGCGGGACTGCTGAGCGTCACCAGCCAGGCATTGCTGGCGGCTGAAAGCGTCAACTTCGTCAGTTGGGGCGGCAGCACCCAGGATGCGCAGAAGCAGGCCTGGGCCGATCCGTTCAGCAAGGCCAGCGGCATCACCGTTGTGCAGGATGGCCCGACCGACTACGGCAAGCTCAAGGCCATGGTCGAAAGCGGCAATGTGCAATGGGACGTGGTCGATGTCGAAGCCGACTTCGCCCTGCGCGCCGCCTCCGAAGGCTTGCTCGAACCCCTCGATTTCAAAGTCATTGATCGCGACAAGATCGACCCGCGCTTCGTCAGCGATCACGGCGTCGGCTCGTTCTTCTTCTCCTTCGTCCTCGGCTACAACGAAGGCAAGCTCGGCGCCAGCAAGCCTCAGGACTGGTCCGCGCTGTTCGACACCAAGACCTACCCCGGCAAACGCGCCCTCTACAAATGGCCAAGCCCTGGCGTGCTCGAACTGGCGCTGCTGGCCGACGGTGTAGCGGCGGACAAGCTCTACCCGCTGGACCTGGACCGTGCGTTCAAGAAACTCGACACCATCAAGAAAGACATCGTCTGGTGGGGCGGCGGCGCGCAGTCGCAACAACTGCTGGCCTCCGGTGAAGCAAGCATGGGCCAGTTCTGGAACGGCCGGATTCATGCCCTGCAGGAAGACGGCGCCCCGGTCGGCGTAAGCTGGAAGCAGAACCTGGTCATGGCCGACATCCTGGTCATTCCCAAGGGTTCGAAAAACAAGGACGCGGCGATGAAGTTCCTGGCCAACGCCAGCAGCGCCAAGGGACAGGCCGACTTCTCCAACCTGACCGCCTACGCCCCGGTCAACGTCGACAGCGTGGCGCGCCTGGACTCGGCGCTGGCCCCGAACCTGCCGACCGCTTACGCAAAGGATCAGATCACTCTTGATTTCGCATACTGGGCCAAGAACGGTCCGGCCATTGCGACACGGTGGAACGAATGGCTGGTCAAATGAAAATGACGGCAACCGCGCCTCGACCTTCCACGGCCTCCGGGAGCGCCATCGGCGCTGCCGGTTCGGCAGTCGGCCAGACCGTTGCGAAGCAACCCTCGCCGTCGCTCAAGCAGCGTTGGCGTGGCGCCAGCAACCTGGTCCCCGCCCTGCTGTTCCTCGGCCTGTTCTTTCTCGCGCCGCTGATTGGCCTGCTGCTGCGCGGCGTGCTGGAGCCGGTGCCGGGCCTGGGCAACTACGAGCAACTGTTCGCCAACTCGGCCTATGCCCGGGTCCTGCTCAACACCTTCTCGGTGGCGGGCCTGGTGACGCTGTTCAGCCTGCTGCTGGGCTTCCCGCTGGCCTGGGCGATCACCCTGGTGCCGCGTGGCTGGGGGCGCTGGATCCTCAACATCGTGCTGTTGTCGATGTGGACCAGCCTGCTCGCCCGCACCTACTCCTGGCTGGTGTTGCTGCAAGCCTCCGGGGTGATCAACAAGGCGCTGATGGCGATGGGCATCATCGATCAACCGCTGGAGATGGTGCACAACCTCACCGGCGTGGTGATCGGCATGAGCTACATCATGATCCCGTTCATCGTGCTGCCGTTGCAGGCGACCATGCAGGCCATCGACCCGATGATCCTGCAGGCCGGTTCGATCTGCGGCGCCAGCCCCTGGACCAACTTCTTCCGGGTGTTCCTGCCGCTGTGCCGGCCGGGGCTGTTCTCCGGTGGCCTGATGGTGTTCGTGATGTCCCTCGGTTACTACGTGACCCCGGCACTGCTGGGCGGTGCGCAGAACATGATGCTGCCCGAGTTCATCATTCAGCAGGTGCAGTCGTTCCTCAACTGGGGCCTGGCCAGCGCCGGCGCCGCGTTGCTGATCGTGATCACGCTGGTGCTGTTCTACTTCTACCTGAAGCTCCAGCCGGAATCCCCGGTTGGCGCCAGCAACGCGAGGTAAGCCGTCATGCTCCTGACCCCCAATGCCATGAGCCGCCGGATGCGCTTCGGCCTCTATGCCACCACCGGGCTGATCGGTCTGTTCCTGCTGCTGCCGATCGTGTTCATCGTGCTGCTGTCGTTCGGATCGTCGCAATGGCTGGTGTTCCCGCCGCCGGGCTGGACGCTGAAATGGTACGGCCAGTTCTTCTCCAACGCCGACTGGATGAACGCGGCGATGGCCAGCCTCAAGGTCGCGGTGCTGACCACGTTCTTCGCCGTCGCTTTGGGCTTGCCGACCGCGTTCGCCCTGGTGCGCGGCCGCTTCCCCGGCCGCGAAATGCTCTACGGCCTGTTCACCCTGCCGATGATCGTGCCTTTGGTGATCATCGCCGTGGCGGTGTACGCGCTGTTCCTGAAACTGGGCTACACCGGGACCATGTTCGCCTTCGTGGTCAGCCATGTGATCGTGGCGTTGCCGTTCACCATCATCTCGATCATCAACTCGCTGAAGCTGTTCGATCAGTCGATCGAGGATGCGGCGGTGATCTGCGGCGCCTCGCGCCTGCAAGCGGTGTTCAAGGTGACTTTCCCGGCGATCCGCCCGGGCATGGTTGCCGGCGCCCTCTTCGCCTTCCTCGTCTCGTGGGATGAAGTGGTGCTGAGCGTGATGATGGCCAGCCCGACCCTGCAAACCCTTCCCGTGAAAATGTGGACCACCCTGCGCCAGGACCTGACGCCCGTGATCGCCGTCGCCTCGACGCTGCTGATCGGCCTCTCGGTCTTGGTCATGGTGATCGCCGCCGCTCTGCGCCGGCGCAACGAAATCAGCGCTTGAGCGCCAGGAGTACGACATGAGTGCAGTGATCAAAGATTCCGCGCAGCAAAATGACAAACCCCTGGTCAGCCTGCGTAACCTGAACAAGCACTACGGCGATTTTGCCGCCGTGGACAACATCTCGCTGGACATCAAGGACGGTGAATTCCTCACCTTCCTCGGCTCCAGCGGCTCGGGCAAAAGCACCACGCTGTCGATGCTCGCCGGCTTCGAAACGCCGAGCAGCGGCGAGATCCTGGTCAACGGCCAGTCGCTGATCAACGTGCCGCCGCACAAACGCGACATCGGCATGGTGTTCCAGCGCTACTCGCTGTTCCCGCACCTGTCCGTGCGCGACAACATCGCCTTCCCACTGGCCATTCGCAAACTGGCCACGGCCGAACGCGAACGCCGGGTCGATGCGATGCTCAAGCTGGTGCAGCTTGAGCAATTTGCCCATCGCCGCCCTTCGCAACTCTCTGGCGGTCAGCAACAGCGCGTCGCCATCGCCCGCGCACTGGTTTACGAACCACGCATTTTGCTGATGGACGAACCCCTCGGCGCGCTGGACAAAAAACTGCGCGAAGACTTGCAGGATGAACTGCGCCAGCTGCATCGGCGCCTGGGCATCACTATCGTCTACGTGACCCATGATCAGGAAGAAGCCATGCGCCTGTCCCAGCGCATCGCGATTTTCAGCCACGGCAAGATCGTTGGCCTGGGCAGCGGTTATGACCTTTACCAGAATCCGCCGAACGCCTTTGTCGCCTCGTTCCTCGGCAACTCCAACTTCCTCAAGCTCAAGGCCCAGGGCAATGCGGTGGCGACCTTCGAGGGGCAAGCGCTGTCGATCCGACTCACCGCCAGCCTGCAAACCGACCAGGACGTGCTGCTGATGGTACGCCCGGAAAAAGCCCTGGCCCTGAGCAATGAACAAGCCCTTGCCGAACCGCTGGCCGCCGGCTGGAACGAAGTCTCGGCCAAGGTCGTGGAAGTGCTGTTCCTCGGCGAAAGCCAGACCTGCAGCGTGATCACTGCTGGCGGCACCTCGATGACGGTCAAGGCACTGTCCGCCGCCGGCATGCCGCTCAAGGCGGGCGACTCGGTGCGGGTGCGTTGGGCCACCGCAGACGCCTGCGTCTACACCGAATGGGCCGAAAGCGACCTGAACAAGGCTGCCGGCGCTCACTGATCCATTGGCCTGCGCGCGCGGGCCACTATAATGAGTCACCCTCGGGCCACCACAACGTCGGGTTGTGGTGGCCTTTTTTTGGGGCTTGCACAGGTTTGAAGATCAGATCAGTTGTAGGAGCTGGCTTGCCAGCGATGGTCGTTAACGATATCGCGTGTGATCTGATTAAACGCGGCGCATTTGAGTCCATCGCCGGCAAGCCGGCTCCTACAGGTTCCAGGGATGGCGTGAAGTCACCTGTAAGATAAATTGGACAACGGATTCCTAAAATCCCGGTTTAATGCTAAATAGTGCTCAGTATTTTTAACACCCGACCCTGTCGTGCCACACAGTGCAACGAGAATAACGATATGAAAGTCCATTTCGAGAAAAGTGAAGTGTTTGGGACCCTCCACCTGCAAGCGGCGGTGGCAGCATGATCGAAGTCACCGAAGTTTCCATTGCCGAGCTGCGCGCCGCACTCGAATCCGGCCAGACCACCTCGGTTGAACTGGTCCAGGCCTATCTCGCGCGGATCGACGCCTATGACGGCCCCGAGACGCCCACGGCACTGAACGCAGTGGTGGTGCGCAACCCCGAGGCCCTCGCCGAAGCACAGGCCGCCGACGCCCGTCGCGCCAAGGGCCAGACGCTGGGTCCGCTGGACGGCATCCCTTACACCGCCAAGGACAGTTATCTGGTCAAGGGCCTCACTGCCGCTTCCGGCAGCCCGGCCTTCAAGGACCTGGTCGCCTATCGCGATGCGTTCACCATCGAACGCCTGCGCGCCGCCGGGGCGATCTGTCTGGGCAAGACCAACATGCCGCCGATGGCCAACGGCGGGATGCAGCGTGGCGTCTACGGCCGCGCCGAGAGCCCGTACAACGCCGGCTACCTCACCGCCCCTTTCGCCTCCGGTTCGTCGAACGGTGCCGGCACGGCCACCGCGGCCAGCTTCGCCGCTTTCGGCCTGGCGGAAGAAACCTGGTCCAGTGGTCGCGGCCCGGCCTCGAACAACGGTTTGTGCGCCTACACCCCTTCGCGCGGGGTGATCTCGGTACGCGGCAACTGGCCGCTGACCCCGACCATGGACGTGGTCGTGCCGTTTGCCCGGACCATGGCCGACCTGCTCGAAGTGCTCGACGTGGTGGTGGCCGATGACCCGGACACTCGTGGTGACCTGTGGCGCTTGCAGCCTTGGGTGCCCATTCCGAAATCGTCCGAGGTACGCCCGCAATCCTATGCCGCACTGGCGGCGAACAGCGAAGCGCTCAAAGGCAAGAAGTTCGGCATTCCGCGCATGTACATCAACGCCGACCCTGAAGCCGGCACCTCCGAAGCACCGGGCATCGGTGGCCCGACCGGCCAGCGCATCAACACCCGTCCTTCGGTGATCGGTCTCTGGGAACAGGCGCGCAAGGCCCTCGAAGACGCCGGGGCGCAAGTGATCGACGTGGACTTCCCGCTGGTCTCCAATTGCGAAGGCGATCGCCCTGGCGCGCCGACCGTGTTCAATCGCGGCATCGTCTCCAAGGAATTTCTGCACCATGAACTGTGGGACCTGACCGCCTGGGCGTTCGATGACTTCCTGCAGGCCAACGGCGATCCGAAATTGAATCGCCTGGTCGATGTCGACGGCCCGCTGATCTTCCCTCACGACCCGGGCACCCTGCCCAACCGCGAGGGCGACCTGGTCGCCGGCATGGACGAATACGTGCGCATGGCCGAGCGCGGCATCACGCCGTGGGACCAGATCAGCACAGTGCCCGACGGCCTGCGCGGACTGGAGAAGACCCGCAAGCTCGATCTGGAAGACTGGATGGATCGCCTGGGCCTCGACGCGGTGCTGTTCCCGACGGTCGCCGATGTAGCGCCAGCGAATGCCGACGTCGATCCGCATTCGGCGGATATCGCCTGGAGCAACGGTATATGGGTCGCCAACGGCAACCTCGCCATCCGCCACCTCGGCGTGCCAACGGTCACCGTACCGATGGGCGTGATGCCGGACATCGGCATGCCGGTCGGCCTGACGTTTGCCGGGCGCGCCTATGACGACTCGTCACTGCTGCACCTGGCATCGGCGTTCGAGTCCACCGGCAGCAAACGCATGATCCCGCCGCGCACCCCGCCATTGGCGGCTGACCAGCGCTAATGCAGGCGCTGGCTTGCCAGCGATGGTCGTCAACGAATAACGCGTGTGAGCTGGATAAACGCGGTCCTTTGTAGGAGCTGGCCTGCCAGTGATGGTCGTTAACAATAACGCGTGCTAACCGGATAAACGCGGCGCACTTGAATCCATCGCCAGCAAGCTGGCTCCTACAGGTTCAGCGTGGGCATGGTCCCTTGTGGGAGCTGGCTTGCCAGCGATGGTCGTTAACGATAACGCGTGCTAACCGGATAAACGCGGCGTACTTGAATCCATCGCCAGCAGGCTGGCTCCTACAGGTTCAGCGTGGGCATGGTCCCTTGTGGGAGCTGGCCTGCCAGCGATGGTCGTTAACGATAACGCGTGTGAGCTGGATAAACGCGGCGCACTTGAGTCCATCGCCAGCAGGCTGGCTCCTACAGGTTCAGCGTGGGCATGGCCCCTTGTAGGAGCTGGCTTGCCAGCGATGGTCGTTAACGATAACGCGTGTGAGCTGGATAAACGCGGAGCACTTGAGTCCATCGCCAGCAAGCTGGCTCCTACAGTTTTCCGGGATTTTCAGGGATCGACCTGGGCCATCAGTTCCGGAATCGATTCCGGCCGATTGGCAAAACGCTGCGCCAGCACCGCACAGACCATCAGTTGAATCTGGTGGAACAACATCAACGGTAGGATCAACACGCCAATGGTGCTACCGGCAAACAACACCTGCGCCATCGGCACACCGGTCGCCAGGCTTTTCTTCGAGCCGCAGAAAAGAATGGTGATGCGGTCTTCCTGATTGAAGCCGAACGCCTTGCCCAATACGGTCGAGGCCACCAACACCAGCGCCAGGACCACGCAGCACGCCACCACCAGCCCGACCAGATCCAGCAGCGGAATCTGGTGCCAGAGGCCTTCGATCACCGCCTCGCTGAACGCGCCGTAGACCACCAGCAAAATCGAACCCTGATCGACGAACTTCAGCCAACTCTTGTTGCGCGCCACCCAGTTGCCGATCCAGCGCCGCGCGATCTGCCCGGCAATGAACGGCAGCAGTAACTGCACGCTGATCTTGAGGATGGCGTCGAGGGTCGAGCTGCCTTCGCCATGCACATTGAGCAGCAGGGTCACCAGCAAGGGCGTGAGGAAAATCCCGAACAGGCTGGACGCCGCCGCGCTGCAAATCGCCGCCGGGATGTTGCCCCGCGCCAGCGAAGTAAAGGCAATCGCCGACTGCACCGTGGCGGGCAGCGCACACAGGTAGAGCATGCCCATGTACAGGTCGTTGCCGATCAGCGGTGACAGCAGCGGCTTGAGCGCCAGGCCGAGCAGCGGGAACAGCACGAAGGTCAGGCTGAACACCAGCAAATGCAGGCGCCAGTGCCCGGCACCGGCAATGATCGACTCGCGGGACAGCTTGGCGCCGTGCAGGAAAAACAGCAGCGCAATGGCGATGTTGGTCAGCCAGCCAAAACCGACCGCGACCTGACCGCTGGCAGGCAGCAGGCTGGCGAGCGCGACCACGCCGATCAGGGTCAGGGTGAAGTTGTCGGGTAACAAACGGGGGCGCGTCATGGGTTGATCATCCGGGGGTTGCCAGTACGTGAAAGCGACTCTAACGTGACTGGATATTACCGACTAACGCCGATGAGCCCACCGATGCCGCCTAAAGGACATGACAAAAGTATCCGGCGCAGTATTCCCGGGCTGTCCAGCCTGCCTCGACCGCTCTACGGCCGTACCGAATCGCTGCCCAATCGCGCCCTGACCCGGCGCCACAGCCACCCGTGGGTGCAGTTGTCCTATGCGATCCAGGGCGTGCTCGAAATCCAGACCGGCGCCGGGCGCTTCGTCGCCCCGCCGGAGCGTGCGGTGTGGATTCCGGCGGGCATGCCGCACCGGGTGTTCAGTTCGCCGCGCACGGAAATGCGCAGCCTGTACATCGATTGCAGTGTCTCGACCTGGGCGCCGCCGGGCTGTCATGTGTTGGGGGTCAGCGATCTGTTGCGCGAGTTGATCCGTGCCTTCAGTCAGATTCCGGTGGAATACGATCAGGACGGAGCGCACGGCCGGTTGGCCCAGGTGATTCTCGATCAGTTGGCTGAGGCACCCCAGATCGACCTGATGCTGCCGCTGCCCCAGGACAGCCGACTGCGACAAATCGCGCAAAGCCTGGAGTCGCACCCCGAGCAACAGACCACCCTCAGTCACTGGAGCGACCAATTCGGCGTCACCGAGAAAACCCTCAGTCGCCTGTTCCTGCGCGACACCGGCCTGACCTTTCGCGCCTGGCGTCAGCGTTTGCGCCTGCTCGGCGCCCTGACACCCCTGGAACAGGGTGAGCGAGTGACGGATGTGGCGTTGGCTTGTGGCTATGACTCGACGTCGGCGTTTATTGCGGCGTTTCGTCAGCAGTTCGGCGAGACACCGGGTGAGTTTTTTCGCTGAGCCTTGCGCCGTACATCTCTGTTGCCTGTCAGTCCGCCATCGCGAGCAAGCTCGCTCCCACAGGGGGCTTTATGTCGTACGCAGAATTTGTGCACAACAACATTCAACTGTGGGAGCGAGCTTGCTCGCGATGGCGGTGGATCAGTCGACACCTGCATTGACTGACACTACGCCTTCGCGAGCAAGCTCGCTCCCACCAGTTTCCGGGGTTACTGATCGGACTTGATGCTGGTCCACACCCGCGTGCGCACCCGCTCGAGCTTTTGCGGCAATGGCTGCACGACGTACAGCGTCTTCAATGCCTCGCTGGTGGGTGTCAGGTTCGGGTTGCCGGTGATGTTCTTGTCGATCAGCGCCAGCGAGTCCTTGTTGGCGTTCGGGTAACCGAGAAAGTCGCTGATCGGCGCAATGACTTTCGGGTCCAGCAGGTTGTTGAGGAATTCGTGGGCCTCGGCGACGTTCTTGGCGCTTTTCGGGATGGCGAAGGTGTCGAACCAGATCGGCGCGCCCTCTTTCGGCAGGCGCCAGTCGACGACCACACCGTTGCCCGCCTCTTTGGCGCGGTTGCCGAACTGATAGAAGCTGCCGGAATACCCGATGGCCACGCAGATATCGCCGTTGGCGATGTCGGTCATGTACTTGGCGGAGTTGAAGTAGGTAACGTAAGGGCGGACCTTGAGCATCAGCGCCTTGGCTTTTTCGTAGTCATCCGGGTTCTGGCTGTTCGGGTCCAGCCCCAGGTAATGCAGGGCCAGCGGCAGGATCTCCGATGGCGAATCGAGCATCGCTACGCCACAGGCCTTGAGCTTCTCCATGTTCTCGGGCTTGAACACCAGGTCCCAGCTGTCCACCGGCGCATTCTCGCCCAGCGCCGCCTTGACCTTGGCCGGGTTGAAACCGATCAGCACGGTGCCGTACATGTAGGGCACGCCGTACTGGTTGCCCGGGTCGTTTTTGTCCAGCAGCTTGAGCAACGCCGGGTCCTGGTGCGACCAGTTCGGCAGTTTGGACTTGTCGAGTTTCTGGAACACGCCGGCCTTGATCTGGGTTTCGATGAACTGGTTCGAGGGCACCACCAGGTCGTAGCCCGAGTTGCCGGTAAGCAGCTTGGCTTCCAGGGACTCGTTGGTGTCGAAGGTGTCCCAGGTCACTTTGATCCCGGTGTCCCTGGCAAAATCCTTGGGTACGGACGGCAGGATGTAGTCCGCCCAGTTGTACACCCGCAATTTCTGCTGTTCGGCGTGCACCGCGCTGGCCAGCAGCGACAGTCCGCAAACGGTGGCGCCCAGTATGCGTTTCATTGAGTCCATGGATCATTTCCCCAAGTGTGGCGTGAGTTCGATGGTTTTTATGTTCTGTACACGGCAGCGGCCTTGAAAATTGCCAAGGGCAAGGAAGTGAAGTTTCTGGTTGTGATTCTTGCCGAGGGCGGGGCCGGTTCACAGCGTGAGTCAGGCCAAAAGGAGATCGAAACGGCCAAAATACCTGTCCGCATTGATCAGCGTCGCGGGACGTTTCGCCGACGGTGCGGCGGCCAACCCATACATCGTTTTTTCTGTGGGACGGTGGGCAGGTAGACAAAACTCTTAAAACATTTCGGCTGGCTATTATCAAACGCGGTGAAAGTTGTTTTCGTAGCAGGATACGGCTTGTCGCGCAGGGGTATGGACGATCACTGTTTTTGAATATCGGTGCGGCGGATTTTCATCATACTGACCTCATCGGCAGTGTTCGCTGGCTGCCTGTGTGTCACCCCAAGGAGCAATGCCCATGAACGATCGGATAGAGCTGTTCGGCGCCAATTCCGGCAACAGTCTGCGGGCCGCGATCGCCCTCGAAGAGGCGGGCATCGCCTACACGGCACGCAAGCTCGACCTGTATGCACAGGAGCACCGCGGGCCTGACTACCTGGCGCTCAACCCGGCCGGGAAAGTGCCGACCCTGATCGATCACGGGACGACGCCGACGCTGGTCATCAACCAGTCCAACGCCATCATCCAGTACGCCGACTCCATTGCCCCCGGAAAGCTGGCACCGGCGCAGCCGGGACCTGTGCGTACCCGGGTGATCGACCGCTATTTCTTTTTCGTGACCGACGTCATCGCCCCCAGCCATGCCGCGTTTTTTCTGCACCAGGCAGGCCAGGACAAAGCGGCGGCGATCATCGATCTGCGGGTGATCGAACAACTGACCTACTCGGAAAGTTTTTTGACCGGCGAATTCATGGCCGGCGAACAGTTTTCCATGGCCGACATTTCGGCGTTCACCATTGCCATGGCATTCCGTGACCGGCTGGACTGGAAGCGGCTTCCACAGCTATCGCGCTGGTTCGACACGGTCGAAGCCAGGCCGGCGGTACAACGCGGCCTGAATGTGTTCAAGCATCCCTGAGCGGTCAGCGAACACAAAAATGCCCGGCGACGCGCCGGGCATTTTCAATCGAACGCCAAACGATTTTGCCTCAGTCGGTGTAGCCGAACTTCATCGCACGGCTTTCCTGCGCCTGGCTTCGCGTAGCGAGGCAGTAGTACAACGGGCATGTCACCACCAGCCCCACCAGCCACGACAGGTCCGCGCCGTCCACCAGATTGGCGTATGGCCCGACATACAGTGAAGTGTTGGCGAATGGCAGCTGCACGATGATGCCGATGAAGTAGGCGATGATCGCGTGCAGGTTGAAACGCCCGTAGATGCCGCCGTCCGCGCGGAAGATCGAGGCGATGTCGTAGCGGCGACGCTTGATCAGGTAGAAGTCGATCAGGTTGATCGACGCCCAGGGCACCAGCACCAGCAGCAGCGCCAGAATCAGGCCGATGAACTGCGAAATGAAGTTCGCCGAGGCACCCAGCGCCACCACGCAACAACCCGCCAGGACGATGCCCGACAACACCACGCGCACTTTGATGCTCGGCGTCCACTGGCTGGCGAAGGTCTGGATCGAGGTGATGATCGACAGCACCGCACCATACAGATTCAGGGCGTTGTGGCTGATGATGTTGAGCAGGAACAACACCATCAGGATCGGCCCCAGCCAACCGGTGGACTGCTTGACCGCCGTCATCGCCTCGGTGCCTTCGGGCGTCGCCAGTACCGCCACGGCACCGAAGGTGAACGACAGGATCGTGCCCAGGGTCGCCCCCAGGTAAGTGGCGAAGAACGGCCGGGTGATGCCGATGTCCGCCGGCAGGTAGCGCGAGTAATCCGACACATACGGCGAGAAGCTGATCTGCCAGATGATGCCCAGCGAGACCGTGGCCAGCCAGCCCGACAGGTTGAACCCGCCGCGAGTGAAGAAGTCCGCCGGCAGGTCATGGGCGAAGATGTAGAGGAAACCGGCGAGCAACGCGCTGCCCATGACCCAGGTGCCGATGCGGTTGAGGGTATGGATGAAGCGATAACCGATCACCCCGATGGCCGTGGCGCTGAGGGCACCGATGAGAATGCTCGCCGGCACCGGAACCGACGGCGCAATGCCGACAATCGACTTGCCCGCCAGCACGATGTTGGAAATGAAGAAACCGATGTAGATCAACGCGGCGAAAAACACGATCAGCAGCGCGCCATAGCGGCCGAACTGACCACGACTCTGGACCATCTGCGGAATGCCCATGCACGGCCCCTGGGCCGACGCCAGCGCAATCACCACACCGCCGACCATGTGCCCGAGGGCAATCGCCAGCAGGCCCCAGAACAGGTTGAGGTGGAACACCTGGACCACCATGGCGCCGGTGACGATGGGCAGTGGCGCGATGTTGGTGCTGAACCACAGGGTGAAAAGATCGCGGGCCTTCCCATGGCGCTCTGCGAGTGGAACGTAGTCGACCGTGTGGTTCTCGATCAACGGATCTTGCCGGGACATCTGGGACATGTGCATGAACTCGAGTTTGTCTGTTCTTATCTTTGTATGAAGCCAAACCGGGGGGACTCTCTGGCCGCCCCTCAGATGCGGACCATATTATGGTATTCCAAACTTTAAACAAGACTGATCCGGTCTTTGAACAAGCCTCTGAGCCGGTATCCTGCCCGATTCACGCCCACATTTTCTAGCCAATAGTCCCGTAATTATTGGGTTTGCGACGAAAGCCGTACGTTTATCGGTTCACTCAAAAAGACCTTGCAATCGATGTATTACGGTATACCATCAGACCTACAAACACATAAAAACGCGTCACACCACCCGAGGACCGTCCAATGATCGATGCCGCCATCTACAAACAAGTCATGGGCTCGTTCCCGTCCGGAGTGACCGTGATCACTACGCTCGATGAAGATGGGCAAATCGTCGGCCTGACCGCCAGCGCCTTCAGCTCGCTGTCGATGGACCCGGCCCTGGTGCTGTTCTGCCCCAACTACAGCTCCGACTCCTATCCGGTCCTGATCAGGAACAAACGTTTTGCGATCCACGTGCTTTCCGGCGGCCAGCAAAGCGAAGCCTATGCCTTCGCGCGCAAAGGCAAGGACAAGGCCCAGGGGATCGAGTGGACGCTCAGCGAGTTGGGCAACCCGATCCTGGCCAACGCCA
The DNA here is from genome assembly GCF_053628995.1 of Pseudomonas sp. AP3_22 TE3818. Classification (NCBI taxonomy): domain Bacteria; kingdom Pseudomonadati; phylum Pseudomonadota; class Gammaproteobacteria; order Pseudomonadales; family Pseudomonadaceae; genus Pseudomonas; species Pseudomonas sp. AP3_22 TE3818. The sequence goes on from NZ_JBRJHL010000001.1 coordinate 4,242,940, forward strand.
CGGCGGTCATCGAATGCGAGTTGTGGCGCGAATATGAAGGTGGCGATCACGCCATCATGGTCGGCGCGGTGAAGAACCTGATCGTGCCCCGGCAGAGCAGCGGGCCACTGGTGTATTGCCACGGCAAGATGGGTGCCCTGCCTGTTCTGGCCTGATCCCTCTGATATCACCGCATCCCCCTGTGGGAGCGGGCTTGCTCGCGAAGAGGCCGGCACACTCGACATCGATGTCGCCTGACACTCCGCCTTCGCGGGCAAGCCCGCTCCCACAGAACCCGGGGTTGCCGGCAGAGAAATGTTTTGCAGTCATTCCGTATTATGGTATACCAATATCCATCAGGCCCGCAGTCGACAGGCCAACAACAAAAGATCCGAGGTAAGCGTCATGAAGTTTTCCCTGTTCGTACACATGGAACGTTGGGACGAAAGCGTCAGCCACCGCCAGTTGTTCGAAGACCTGACCGAACTGACGCTGATGGCCGAAGCCGGTGGTTTCAGCACCGTGTGGATCGGCGAACACCACGCCATGGAGTACACCATTTCGCCGAGCCCGATGCCGTTGCTGGCTTATCTGGCGGGCAAGACCACTACCATTCACCTCGGTGCCGGCACCATCATCGCGCCGTTCTGGCATCCGCTGCGGGTGGCCGGTGAATGCGCGTTGCTCGACGTGATCAGCAACGGGCGCATGGAAGTCGGCCTGGCCCGTGGCGCCTACCAGATCGAATTCGACCGCATGGCCGGCGGCATGCCCGCCTCCTCCGGCGGCCAGGCGTTGCGGGAAATGGTTCCGGTGGTGCGGGCCTTGTGGAACGGCGACTACGCCCATGACGGCGACATCTGGAAATTCCCCACCTCCACCAGCGTGCCCAAGCCGATCCAGCAGCCGAACCCGCCGATGTGGATCGCAGCCCGCGACCCGGACTCCCACAACTTCGCGGTGGCCAACGGCTGCAACGTCATGGTCACGCCGCTGATGAAAGGCGACGAGGAAGTCCTCGACCTGAAGAACAAATTCCAGGCGGCCCTGGACAACAATCCTGGCGTGCCGCGCCCGCAACTGATGGTGCTGCGACACACCCACGTGCACACCGCCGACGATCCGCAGGGCTGGGAAGTCGGGGCCAAGGCGATCTCGAAGTTCTATCGCACCTTCGATGCCTGGTTCGGCAACAAGACCACCCCGGTCAACGGCTTCCTCGCGCCGAGCCCGGAAGAGAAATTCGCCGGTCGCCCCGAGTTCGAACTCGAGAGCCTGCACAAGACCGCCATGATCGGCACCCCGGAAGAAATCATTCCGCGCATCAAGTACTACCAGGAACTGGGGGTCGACGAATTCAGCTTCTGGTGCGATAACAGCCTGCCCCACGCGGAGAAGAAAAAATCCCTGGAGCTGTTTATCAAGCATGTGGTGCCAGCGTTTCGCTGATTGCGCCACCCTGCTCCCGAATGCGAGGCCGGGGGTCAGCCCACCTCAACTGTGGGAGCGGGCTTGCTCGCGAAAGCGCCGGGTCAGTCAACATCTATGCTGGCTGTGATGACGCCTTCGCGGGCAAGCCCGCTCCCACAGGGATTGATGTGCCTGGCACACCGCTTTCGCAAGCTCGCTCCTACAGGGGGTCGATTTCCATGTTCACTGATCGCCTCCCATCACTCGCCCTTCCCTCCGGCGCCGCGCGGGCTTACCTGCGCGGTGAATGGACCGCCTCGCACCTGCATTTCAAGCGTCTGCGCGCCTGCGTTTCGGCCAAGCAGAACGGCTTCTGGCAAATAGTTCACTGAGCCCACCCGAACAGCCAATCACGCACCCCGCGTCTCGCCATGGCCTGGCGCGTGCGGTGCCTTGTGTTTCGCCTTTGATCAGGTTTGCCCAATGAACAATAACAACGCGCTGTTGATCATCGACATGCAGCAGGAGGACGGTTTCGTCCTGGAAAACTTCGACAGGGTGCTCGCCCATACCGCCGCCCTGCTCGATACCGCCCGCCATCAGCGGATGCCTGTCCTCTATACCCGCCACATCAATCAGGCCGACGGCAGCGACCTGCCCCACGGTGAACCCCTGGCCGCCGACGGTGGCCCCGGCGGTTACCGCGCCGGCACCCGGCAAGTGGAAATCATCGAGTCGCTGACGCCGCAGTCCGGTGAATGGATCATCGACAAGGGCCGTTACAGCGCCTTTCACCGCACCGACCTCGATGCCCGACTCAGGGCCATGGAGGTCGACACGCTGATCGTCTGCGGCGTGTTGACCGACGTCTGCGTACTGACCAGCGTGTTCGATGCCTTCGCCCTGGGCTATCGCGTACGCCTGGTCAGTGATGCCTGCACCACGACCACCGAGGCCGGGCATTATTCGGCGCTGCTGATCATGGCCAACTGGGTCTACTCGCTGGAAATCCTCACCACGACCGAATGCCTGCGCGCCCTGGAACAGCGCGACTACCTGAGCCTGATCCCCGAGCGTCCGGACCTGTTTGCCCATCAGCCCCATGAGCTGCCCGGCACCATCGCCCGTCTGCAATCCCGTCTCGTCCGGACTCAGGAGTGATCGCCATGCAAGTCGAAAAAAGAAGCATCGATTTCATCCCCGAAACCGAACGCCACGGCAAGCCGGGTTCGCTGTTCTATATCTGGTTCGGCGCCAACATGAACATCACCACCATCGCCTCCGGCGTGCTGCCGGTGGTGATGGGGCTCAACCTGTTCTGGAGTGCGCTGGCGATCATCGTCGGCTCGTTGCTGGGGGCGATTTTCATGGCCTCCCACTCGGCACAGGGACCGAAGCTGGGCATTCCGCAAATGATCCAGAGCCGGGCGCAATTCGGCGTGCTGGGGGCGGTGTTGCCGCTGCTGTTCGTGATGCTGATCTACCTGGGCTTCTTCGTCAGCAACACCTTGCTCGCGGCCCAGGCGCTGGAGTCCGTCAGCCCGCTGCCGATGTCCGGCAACATCTACCTGATCGGCGCGTTGTGCTTCGTCGTCGCCCTCTATGGCTATCGGTTGATTCACCGCTTGCAGAAGCTGCTGTCGATCCTGTCGCTGGTGGTGTTCGTGGCCGCCACGGTGCTCGCCTTGCAGTTGCCGATCCCGGCCGAACAATGGCTGCCGACCGGCTTCTCGTTGTCGAAGTTCCTGGTGGCGGTGAGCATCGCCGTGACCTGGCAACTGTCCTACGCGCCTTACGTCGCCGACTACTCGCGCTACCTGCCGAGCACTACGCCGACCGCCCAGGTGTTCTGGTACAGCTATGCCGGCACGGTCAGCGGCGGCGCGTGGATGATGATTCTCGGGGCGATCCTGAGCGTCGGCATCGGCGACTTTTCCAGCAATGTCGGCGGGCACGTCGCCGGTTTGTTCGGCACTGGCGCGGTGCTGCTGTTCGCCTTCATCGTCTATGGCCAGGTGTCGATCAACGTGTTCAACCTGTACGGCGCGTTCATGTCGACCATCACCGTGATCGAGCCTTTCGCCCGACTCAAGGTGACGCCACGGGTGCGCGGTGTGTTCATGCTGCTGATCAGCCTGGTGGCCACGGCCCTGTGCACCATCAGTCAGGACGACTTCATCAACTTCTTCCTGAACTTCATTTTCTTCATGAGCTATTTCCTGATCCCGTGGACGGCGATCAATCTGGTGGACTACTACTGCCTGCGCAAAGGGCAGTACCGGATTGACGACATCTTCGACCTGAACGGGATCTACGGGCGGGTCAACCGGATTGCCTGCGGCAGTTTCCTGCTGGCGATCGCCCTGGAAATTCCGTTCATGAACACCACGCTGTACGTCGGCCCGGTGGCCACGGCGCTGGACGGGGTGGATCTGGCGTGGGTGGTCGGGTTGCTGGTGCCGGCGGTGAGTTATTACTGGCTGATGAGTCGCTCCGTTCGCGTGTCAGTACCAGGACCTGCCTGACACTGCAAAACCTGTAGGAGCTGGCTTGCCAGCGAAAGCGCCCTGCCTGACACACCGCATCGTCCGGTTCGCCAGCAAGCCGGCTCCTACAGGATCCATAAATTTCAGGCAAAAAAAATCCCGGGCAGCTGATGGACGCCCGGGACTTAAAAATGCATAAACCGTGGTGGTGAACGCGGCGCGGATATTACGGAATATTTCGGCCTGTAACAAGATATTTTTATTCACTATCCAGTTACTAAATGCTCTAAGCCTTTATATATCCACATGTTTTCTAAGGGCGACTACAAGAACCAGCGATATTCCCGCGCGCTGATGTCATGCAGAAATGCCAGATGATCCTGACGTTTGTTTTCGCAATAGACGTCCACAAACTCCGCCCCCAAGCCTTCGCGCACGGCTGAATGATGTTGCATGGACTGCACCGCTTCGAGCATTTCCAACGGGAAATCGATGCCACTGCTGCGGTCTTCGTTGAGTGGTGCAATCGGCTCGCGCTCCCCTTCCAGGCCCTGCTCCAACCCCACCAGGATCGCCGCCAGCGCCAGATACGGGTTGGCATCGGCGCCCGCCAGGCGATGTTCGATGCGCAGGTTCTTGACGTCCGACTCCGGAATACGCAAGCACGCATCGCGGTCCTCGAAACCCCAACTGGCGCGGGACGCGACGTTCACCGTGCCGCTCAAGCGACGCATGGCATTGTGGTTCGGGGCAAAGATCGGCATGCAGTGCGGCAACACCTCCAGGCAACCGGCCACGGCATGGCGCAGCGCCCGCTGACCGTTCGCCGCCAGCAAGTTGTTGCCGGCCTGGTCATACAGGCTGACGTGCACGTGCATGCCGCTGCCGGGGTGTTGCAGGTAAGGTTTGGCCATGAAACTGGCACGCAGGTTGTGCTTGAGCGCCACGCCCCGGGTGCTGCGGCAGAACAGGGCCGCCCAGTCGGCGGCGCGCAGGCCGTCATCGCAATGGCCGAAGTTGATTTCGAACTGGCCCGGGCCGAGTTCGGCGGTAATCACCGTGGCATCGATGCCTTGGGCTCGCGCGGTCTCGACCATCTCATCGAGCACCGGGGCGAAGCGCGACAAGCGTTCGATGTGCATGTTCGGCTGATCATCGGCATCGCCAGTCAATTCATCACGGGGGAACTGAGGCAGGCCGTCCTTCAAGCGGCTGTCGAACAGGTAAAACTCCAGCTCGAAGGCCACCACCGGGAAAATCCCTTTACGGTGCAGGCGGTTCAACACCTGGGCCAGCACTTCACGGGGTTCGAATTCGATGGGTTTTTCCGTGCCGTCGGAGGTGATCAGCATCTGGCCCAGAGGCTGCTTTTCCCAGGTCACCAGCTTCAAGGTGCCAGGCACCAAACGCCGCAACGCATCCGGGTCACCATCGTTGAAGCAGTAGTCTCCGATCTTGAACAGCCCACCCTGGGTGCCGAGCAGCACGCAGTTTTGCGGCAGTTTCAGTGCACTGCCGGCAGCGACTTTCTCCAGCATCTCGATCGGGTAGCGCTTGCCGTAGAAATGCCCCGGAATGTCCAGGGAGATTAGGTCGACATAACGCACTTCGGGGTTGCAGTGGCGGAAGTTGCGAACTTCGGCCAGCAGTTCAGAGCACACGGCATCCATCGTTTTGGTCCTTGTTGTTATCAGGTGTAAACCCAAAGCACGCGGGTCAGTTGGTCGGACAGGTTGCCGTAGCGGCAGTGCGCATGGCTGGCCAGTTGAAAGCTGTCGCCGGGATGCAGGGTCACCGGTTCGTTGTCGTCGAGCCACAGGGTCAGTTGCCCTTCGAGGACATAACCGCCCTGCTCCGAGCTGTCCTTCATGTGCCGGTCGCCACTGCTGGCGCCGGGTTCGAGCTGGCTTTCAAGCATCGAGAACGACGCGCGCATTTTTGGCGAAACGAGGATGTCGGTAATGCCGTCGGCGTAGTACAGCGTGCGGCGCTCGTCCGGGCGAGTGACCCAGGACAACGCCATGGGTTTGGGCAGGCTGTAGAAATAGGTGGTCGGCACGCCGAGGGTTTCGCTGATCGCGGTCAGGTCCGCCACCGTCGGGCGCGACAGGCCGCGCTCGACCTGGGACAGAAAACCGACGGAGCGGCCGATTTTGTCCGCCAGTTCCTTGAGGGTGTACTTCTTGTGCTTGCGCAGGTCCTGGATCAGGATCGCCAGCGCCGAGATTTCTTCTTGCATGTCCATCAAGAGGCTTCCAGAAAGTGTCGCTTCAAATACTGTCGCGCAGTCGATACCAGGCTTTGCCGATGGCTTCCAGCGGCGCGGCCAGGTATTTGCCGCCGGGAAAACTGCCGTTGTTCAGGCCCTGGTACAGGGACAGTTCGTCGGGTTGACCGAGGATCGCGTCGGACACCGCCCGCGCCGCGGCCAGTGTCGGCAGCACGCCATGCCCGGAATAGCCCTGCATCCAGTACAGATCGCCGCGCCGTCCGATATCCGGCGTGCGTTTGAGGGTCAGGTCGATGTGTCCGCCCCAGGCAAACTCAAGCTCGACGCCCGTGAGTTGCGGGAACACCCGCTCCAGGAACGGCCGGGTCGCGGCGGCGATGTCCTTGGGCATCCCGCCCAGGTAAGTGCAACCGCCGCCGAACAGCAGGCGGTTATCCGGGGTGCGGCGGAAATAATCGAGCACGAACTGGTTGTCGGTCACGCACACGTTGCTCGGCAGCAGCGCAGTGGCCTGGTCCCTGGTGAGCGGCGCGGTCGCGACCTGATAGGTGCCGACCGGCAACACACAACTCGCCAGTTGCGGGTCGAGCCGATCGAGGTAAGCGTTGCACGCCAGCACCAGCACATCGGCGCGAATACGACCGCGCTCGGTCGTCACCACAAAGCCTTCGCCCTCCTCGCCATAACTCAGCGCCTTGCTTTGCTCGTAGATACGGCCGCCAGCCCGCTCAACCGCCTCCGCGAGGCCCAGCGCCAGTTTCAGCGGGTTCAAGTGCCCGCCCTCGGGGTCGAACAGGCCGGCCTGATAACGCTCGCTGGCCACCCATTCCGGCAGCTGTTGCCGGGGGATGAATTGCAGTTTGTCGTGACCCCACTTGTGGCTGGCCTCGTGCTGCCACTCGGTCAGCAGCCCCACTCGCCGCGGCATCACCGAAGTCCAGAGGTGGCCGGCGCGATAGTCGCAATCGAATTCATGACGGCCAGACAGATCACGCAATTCGCGCGCGGCCCAGCGCATGCCGTCCCACAATCGCCGCGCTCGCTCGTATCCCAGCGCCGCTTCCAGCGGCGGCATGTCACACGACCAGCCGAGAATCGCCTGCCCGCCATTACGCCCGGACGCGGCCCAGGCCACCCGGCTGGCTTCGAGCAAGGTCACGCGCTTGCCGGCCAGCGCCAGGCGCAACGCCGTGTGCAATCCACTGAAACCGGCCCCGATGATCAGCACTTCGGTGTCTTGCTCACCTTCCAGTGTGGTCCGATTGACCAGTTGATCGGCGCAGCTATGGGCGTAGTAACTGGCGACATGCCGGGTGGATTGCTGAAACATACGGCCTCGTGAAATTTTGTATTTTTAATTTCATGAAAAAATACACGGTTAATTTCACACAGGCAATGTTTCAAGTCGTAAAAGAAAAGATTCTGCAATAGGTGCGGGACTCGGCGTTGCGCTTCTTGAATGTCATGCTAGAGCAATTCCTCCGAGACCAGACCGGTGAGCAACAGCCCGCCGGCCCCTTACAGAGCGTCGAAACTGCATTCGAGATTTCCTATATCGGAAGTGCAGACACCGGCATCAACACCGCGCCCCAAAGCCCAGTCGTGGCAGCGCCACCACCACTGAAAATGAATTGCGGCCCGGCACCGCACTCAACCGTTCGTGCAGCGGCAGCGATGGCCAGCCAGGGGGAGGTTTTCCCCGGCTGCCCGAGCAACGCATCGAGGTTGCACACACCCTGTGGCAGCTGGACCGGCATGGGCACCTCCCTCAACACGGTGGCGATGGCGGCATGACGTTGCGCATCGATCCCCGCCCGCCAGACCCGCTCGACCGCCTGCGCTTGCAGCGGCACCCAGTCGAGGGCCTGGCGCGTGGCGTAGAGCAGGTCGGCGTCGGTCGGCTCGCGCTCTTGCTCAGGACGGTGGAGGTAGGCGATGGGTGCCAGGGTGGATTGCGTCAGGCGGTTGCCCAACAGCAAACCAACGGCGACTTCCGCGGTGCCTTCGGTCTGCTCCGGCGCAAGCTGTAACGCTACAATCATCAGCATCGCCTGATCGTTGATGCGTTGGTCGAGCCACTGATCAACTGCGGCCAATCCACAGCCCTCGACGGGTACCGTTGTTTGGCGAATACCCGACTCAGCCCACGCCTGTTGCCACACTCGGCACAACAAATCTTCCGAAAAGCTGCTTTCGATCTCTAACAACAAAGCCAATGGCCTATCGTCAGGCACCTGAGCCAGGGTTTGCGCCAAGTCGCTGAGTACCTGCGTCATCACCCGCAGCAGCAAGTCGTTCAACGATTCATCCGCACCACAATGCAAACGACTGTGGCGTAATGGTCCTTCGCCCAGTCGTGTCGGTTGAGCCTTCAGAGATTGAGTACCGCTGTCCAACTTATTCAACTGCTCATCTTGCTGGTCTTCTGGACTTCGAAAAGCGGTGTGCAGGCTCACACTCAACAATTGCTGAGAGCGCCGACCCTGACGAATTTTACGAATCAGATCTTCCTCACGGGCTGCATCCCACCCATCGGCTGCTCCTTGTTGGCCGAAATACACCGCCACTCGCAAGAAGCCCAGCACACACCAACCGAAGATCGGTACACCTACGGCCAAGCCCCAGAAATCAACAGGCCACTGGGGCAAGGGGTCATCATTAAATACTACCCCTCCGCCCACACCCACCAACAAACACAGCAACAGCAACAGCAAGCCGAGCCAACGCAAAAGCCCAGGTTGTGCAGGACGCAGTGCGAGAGGAGGTACTCTATCTAGTCTGACCGGCATGGCTAATTCGCTTCCATTTCAGACAACGAAGAAATCAATACGCAACCACGGGCGCATAAATGATCGTCTAAGGCGACTGGAATGTCGTTTTGTTTAATCGCCGGATGTCTCTCTGCGGCAATAGCAGTCAAAATCCAAAAAAAAACTAAAATAATACGTAATCAATCCCAGCAATCGCATTTTAAACCTTTCCCAAATTTAGTCGCTTCTTCTCTGTGAGCTGCCAGCACTCTGATCTCCCGTTCTTCAAAAGATGGTTGGGACAATGAAGGCTGCTGACGATTAAACTTTGCACACTAAAAATTAGCCAGGCATTGTTTAGATCTACAAATTATTGCAATCTTCAATGTCGCCGCACTTAATCCACCCATCGGTAATTACCTCCCCTTCAAATCTGAATTTAATCCAGGGAATGCCTGAACTTGAATCATCTACTTGGACCACTACCACCTTATCCCAGCGTGTCAAATATTTTCCAGACAAGACTCCGGGACTGCTAAAAACTTCGGCCCTCATCGATGAAACCATTGCAAATATTGGATGGCGCTCTTTAAAGTTTCTACTGTCATGCGCAAGATATTGAAAATAACCTCCATCCAAGTCGTATTTTTTTCTTACAACTTCGCCACACCCTATACAGCTATCCGCAAAAACTATTTGTGTCGCACGCCCTTCAACTTTGTAGATGTCCTGTTTCCAGATCGCGCCATCTCTGTACGAGCTAATCAAGTATTCTTGGTCAACTTTATGGTTGCACAATGGGCCATTACCGAAAACCAGATTATCCAGTGAGTAATCTGCCAGATTTACTATGTAAGCTTTTGAACATTGGTTTACGCTTCCATGATCATCCAGCGTTGCCACAACTTCATGCACACCATCGCCATTAAGATCTTGCAGGTGAAAATCAGTGTATATCTCATCGATTTCATCATGTATATTTTTTGAAATTGAAAGTTTGTGCGTTACTCCTTGCTCTAGCAATGAAACAGAAAGAGGTGATTGCCTTTCTATTTTCACCACTGGAACTGTTTCAATAGCAAAAGTGACATTACGCAGAAAATCTACACCCATCAAACAAACGATCAACGAGAAGATTTTTACTTGATAAAATTTCACTTCAGCCCCCATTCTTTCATTAGCGCATTAAATATATCGGTTCGTTCGTTCAACCCGTTACTTCCGCCATTTACGGCAAGCGTGACAAGGCTTACATTGAGCGGCTCCTTATCAATCAGGATATTGATATCACCTTTAGCTTCATGCTTTTTATATACCGCGCCTTTTTCTCAAAAATCAACACGAAACAGCAATAGCCAAGTGTAAGCTGCCCGCAATAGCGCGACTAAAAATCTCTCCCACCACTTAACGCGTCAACCATCACAATATATCCGCCAACGGAACCCACCCACTGCGTTCGTTATGTTGCGAAGATCCATACCGAATTTTTATCCACCCACTATTGAAGTCAACTACTTTTACGTCGTCACCATAAATCAAATAATTACCCGAGGAGCTTGATTCATTAAAAAAATATGAAACTTGTGATTTTTTCGCGGTTATCACTGCATTTAACGGCTGCTCAAGACTTAAATGTTCTTGATCGAAAACATTGGCTTTGGCAAGACTCTCAAATTTTAGTGCCGCCCGTTGTTCCGAAGTTAATGCAAGGTGCATTTGTTGAGGAGGGGCGCTCGGTGAAATGGAATTCAGTCTTATCAATACATATGATTCGACAACACGTTGCGCATCCGCATCAAATCCAACGAGATAAATATTATTGGGATACTCCAAGAATATCTGAAATCCATCGCCTGCGGGCTCAAGACGAACAGCATCATCTGCCAAATCAGACTCATCTAGCAATACCGCATTTTTTGAAATCGGCGCAACCCACTCATTGTTCCGATATACAGATATGACAACCTTGCCATTGTCAGAAACAATGCAAATAAGATTTCTTTCTGTTTTTAATTGGTGAAATACACGTGAACTGGAAATGCTTTTCTTGCACTCATTCGCTAAAGCTTCGAATGCTATAAGCATAGTTACCGCCACTAACACCCTACCAATTTTGTTTGAGATTTTCATAGGCACTCCTTAATTTTTACGTCGTACCTAACGCGTCCAAGGGGGGGGGCTCCAATTTTCAGCGGCGGCGATGACACAGTCGGTCTCGCTGATGGCGAAAGTATGCGCATGCCTAGTTACGGTGTCGCAGCGACTTCCCAACTGGTTATCACAATACGAATTCAACGTTACTCGTTAAGTTCGGACATTTTCTGATTACCAAGATCCATGTACTCTATTCCATCATATGCTTTATCAATCAAATAATTTTTCCCTGGCAAAGTACAATTTTTATTGAAAACCTCTCGACCTTGATTCCTTACTACAACCTTATAACCATCAAGACCGTGACTTTCAAACGAATAACTATACTTTCCACTAGAGAAACGCAAAGCAGTATCAGCGCCGTCAATATTTCTAGAACTATAAACCCTAAATATTCCTCTAGGTGGAGTCTTTTTTTCTGGAAACTGCATTTCTATTTTTTGTTCTAGCGCACCATCAACTGGCCTTCCATAGCGATACTGCACGTATCCGACATCAGGAGAAACATTAGCTTTGGCGCAAATAGAAGCCACTGGGCCATCATAGCTATACGGATCAGCGCCGCCATCTAATGCGCAGCTTATATAAATATCCTCACCTTCTCTGCACATAGTAGTATCAATGTCGACGTAAGGATCTTTCGCCCAAGCACCATCCACTACGGGCAATAAAATTAGAAGATGGGCGTACTTAAACTTAATCATTGAAGAAACCCCTCACCCCAAATACGAATAAATCGCCTTCTTCTGTCGGGATGACTATCCGTGTGAAAGTTGACAATTTTTGTTATCTTATCAACAGTCTCTGGCGAACTACCTTTATCTGCGACTTCATACAGTTTATTTATCAACCAAAAACTCGCAGCTGATCGCGTAGCATACTTCATCTTTCTAAGAAGATCTGGATTCTCCACAAAGTCCTGTTCATCACCAAGCCATTGAATGGCATTTAGTCGATACCACTTATTAAATTCAGTATAGTTATGCAGTCCTGTTAACTGTTTAAGTCCTCTCCCACGGTACTTCCAACCATCCCCACTTGAATACCCTCTATTTCCAAGCTCCCTTCGTGCGCCATATGCGCCATTGGCAATGACCTCAAAATCAAATTTATTCATGGGCGAACCATTTTCTTTTATTTTTCCACGATCTATTTTATATCCATGTGCACTTGCTTTTTCTGGATTGTTCTTAAAATATTTAAACAACCGAATCAAATCATTAACCTTGTAAACAAAGCTCTCTTCAGTGGCTAATTGATCTCCTGTTTCCTGCAGGATTTGCGCAAAAAAGTGTGCTCGTCGCAAGGGCGTGTCTAATTTGTAGAATTCAATATTGGCATTGAGTTCCCCTGCAATTTCTTTTAGATCACTATCGCGATCAAGCCCCAACCTCGGATATATCTGCCTCATGATTTTCAGTGTAAAAGTAAACCTCTTACTCATGAAATTGCCCCACAATCCAATCGGATGAATGTGAAACACCATCCCTTCCTTAGACAACCCAACTTTCCCCGCCACCTCACCCCACCAGCTCAACTGCTTCATTCGCTGTTTCTCCGCCACCCAATTCAAAATCGGTGCCGAATTGGTATGCCCCAACACTTCATCCAGTGCATCCCACTTGCTCTGCCGGTATAACCATTCGCTTTCGCTGAGGATCACCAACTGTGCCAACGATTGCGCCAGCGCGGGCACCCGCAATGCCGCTTGCAATTCGTCGGCGGTCATTTTGCCGTTGCGGTCTCGGTCGATGATTTCGTACAGGCGCGTCTGCATCCGCCCTTTGTCCCACTTTTCCGCCCGGGCGCGCAGGCGCTCCTTCGACTCTTCACCGAGTACGCCGGTGACACTGAACAGATAGGACAGGCTCAACTGCGGCAGGGCGTAGTTGTAGAGAACGTCGTAACCGTCCCAGGACCAGGGACTGACCCAGGGTGTGACGCCCACTTCCTCACGCACCCAGCCGTCCAGCGGTTTTCCGGCTGCGTCATAGAGCAGGCCCTCAAGGCGGTACCAGTTGTAGGTTTTGCCGCTGGCACCGGTAGGCACCCGGATTTTCCGCTCGTTCGGCAAGCCGTCGAGCAGGCTTTTGGGCACCAGCAGGTCGGCATCGCTGCCGGGATTGTCGCGGCTCCAGATGGGCAAAAGACGGGCGCTGATGTGATCTTGATGCGCCGACACGGGCGTGCCCTTTGCCAGCTTCAGCCAGGTCTTGTGTTTATCCGGCAGGCGCTGGGCCCAGACACGGCTCGCGGCGAAGAAGGCTTCCACGTCATCATCGCTGAAGACCTCCAGGTGCAGCTTTTGCTGTGGCGCGGTTCCGTCGCATTCCTGATACGGGCCGAGATGCCCGATCAGCTCGCCGGCCTTGATGGGCGCTGGCTGGTCGAGTACTACCACGTCATCGAAAATCTTCGGTTTGCGCTCACTCTGCAACGAGTCGAAGTACACATACTGGGCGACGCGTTCCAGCTTGCGGAATTCGCCTTCGCCACTGAGGGTTACAGATGCCCCTTTCAACAACTTGCCCAGCGGTATTTCCTCAGAACTCGGCTCCGGGTAAACACTCAATTCGTCAGTGACCACACAGCATTCGCCACTCGGCAAACGTTCCAGCGAGTTGAATTTCACATAGCCCTGTAACGAGCCATCCGCAGTACGTAGAAACGCCGGGCCATGGCTGTTTTCCAACTTGCGAAAGTTGCCGTTGCCACTGATCGTCACTGGCGTACCGACGGGCAGAAAGTCGATCACTTGGCCTTGACGATCCTTGTGCCGGACATTCGCCCCCCGTTGTTCCGGGTGGCCAGGCATTCTGTCGGGCGCGTCGGGCTTGACGCGAAGTACCGGGTTATAAGACCAGAAGCTTGGCCGTGGCACCTGTGGGGCCGCTTCATAATGCGCCCAATCTTCCAGGTGCATGTACAGGCTGTAAAAGGTCAGACCAGGCGGTTCTTCGCCGCTGCCATCCATCTTCGGTGCTTGCAGGTGATGCCGGACCAGCACGAACCCCGAAGCAAACGGCGCTTTGAGGGTGCCCCCTGCCGCTGGATAAAAGGTGCTAAGCGGTGTGTGCTCGGGAACCCGGTAGGCCACGACCTCGCCGTCAGCCAGACAGTGCACCTGAGACAGCGCATCGGAGCCTGTGGTACTGGAATCGAAATGCACGCCGCCATGCCACATGCCATTGCGACCCAACGGGTAGTAACCGGCTTGGGCGTTGGCCAGTTGGGTCAACTGCTGCAACGGGTTGCCACGGTCGCCGAAGGGGTGTCTCCAGTTCTTCAGCGGCGCCGTTGACACTGTCGGTCGCGCTGGTGGCGAGAGTATGCGCATGCCGAGTGATGGTGTCGCAGGAGGCGATTGTGTATCGGGGGTCGGAGGTGGCAGCGCGGCGCGCCGGTCTCGCTCGCGTCGATAGCTGATCTCGTCCTTGATAACCTCAAAAATGTAGCCGAGCATGTTTATCCGTTCCTTGTGATGAAGCAGCGCGTTCCGGATTAACCGGAGATTTTGGTCAAGCCCAGATGCTTGGTCGCGTAATCGTGCAATGGCGGCAGCACGGGTATCTCCGGTACTTGCGTGACCGCACCGCTGTACTCGAAATGCGCCGCCTTGACCTTGTGGTCGCCCGCTGTGCCCGATTCGATGCCGCTCTGCTCCAAGGTGAGGTAACTGCCGCCGCCATTGAGGATGATTTTTTTCTTGGCGGTGATGCGGACTTCGTCCTCGGTGCTGGTGATCTCCAGGCCATGGCGGGCGATCAGTTCCAGCTTGTCGTTTTGCGCTTGGACGCTTATCGGCCCCTGATTGGCGATCAGCTTGATCCCGAGCTTGCGCACGAACAGGCTCAGCCCCTGGCCGACGCCGATGAACAGGCGCTTGACCACGCTGAGGTCGGCCTCGCCACCGGCGTTGAGCATCAGGTTGTCCTTGGCCGCCAGTTGCAGGTGCTGGCCACTGGTGAGGGCGATGCCTTGCGGTGCGCTGAGCAGCAGGACCTGGGACTTGAGCTGTTCGAGGTCCTGGCGCAGCAGGTTCAGCTGTGCTGCCACGTCCGCCGGATTGGCATTGGCGGCCTGGGCGTCGACCGACAGCTTTTGCAGCTGTTCGCCGGCCTGTTGCAGGCGGCCGACGGCAGCGTCCATGTCCAGCACCGGGCCCTGCGCCTTGGCCTGTGCATCGGCACTGATGAACAGGCCCTTGCCCGCCCGCAAACTCCCCCACTGATCCGTCCTCAGCTCAAACCCTTCCCCACGCTTCTTCCGCTGGCCATCTACCAGATGCCCCAGATTCAGCTGACTCTTGCCGTCATACTCGGTGCTGAGCTTGATGTGCTCCTGCCCCCGCGTGTCGTCCATGCGCAACTTGTTATTGGCCGGCGTACGCAGCACGTTGCGGTGGTCGTTGCGCTGGGTCACCAGGTCGGGGTGCTGGTCGTCGTGCAGGGCGTGGGCGATGTAGGGTTTGTCCGGGTCGCCCTGTTCGAAGGCGATGGCCACTTCGGTGCCGGCGATCAGCGGCAGGTGCAGGCCGTAGGTGTCGCCGGCGTAGGCGCGGGCCTGGCGCAGCCATTTGCTTTCGCGGCCGGCGGGCCAGGTGTCGCGGTCGAAGAGGAACTTGACCCGGTAGCGCCCTTGCATGTCGATTTCGGTGTACAGGGGGTTGCTCTGGGGGTGGGTAACGCGCGCTGGCAGGGTGCCGGCGATTTGTGGTTTGGGCGGTACTTCTGGGCGAAAGCACAGGCGCAAGGCGTAGGGCATGGCTTCGAAATCGCAGGTCAGGCTGCGGTCGCGGGCGGCGCGCGTGGTGATCTTTGTGATCACCACCCGGGAGGCGAAGGCCTTGGGGGCGTCGCCGCTGATGGTCAGGACCTGACCTGGGGCCAGGGTGGCGCTGCTGCTGGTGCCGCTGAGGTGGGTCTGGTTGTTGAGGTAGCGTTCGTGGCGCAGGCGCGCATAGAAAAAGCCGCTTTCGCTTTGCAGGTCTTCGTCGCGCAGGTGGGACTTGCCGAGCACGCGGTAGGGTTCGGCGTAGTGGTAGGCGTCGCCGTAGGTGTTGTCGGCGACGCCGCGGGTTGTGGCCACACCGTGGGTGGCGGGCTCGCCGCGGGTCTGGTCGACCTCGCCGTCGAGGAAGGCACGGCTGTCGTCGGGGTGATAGGCGCGTACGCTGACCTGCTGTTCCACCACCCGGTGGCGGGTTTTCAGGGCCCAGACGCTGTCCTGCTCACTGTTGCTGAAGCCCGACGGCGAGCGCAGCGGCAGTTCGACGTCGAACTGGTAGCAGCGCTGGTCGTCGCAGAACTCGACGACGTCGAAGGCGAGCTCTTCGTGCTGGATGCAGCGGTACCAGATGCCGACGTCGGCCAGGATCCGGCTGATGAAGGCCAGGTCGCTTTCCTGGTACTGCATGACCTGCTCGCGCTGCGGGTACTCGCGCTTGAGGTTGAAGCGAAAGTGCCCGGTGTCCAGACCGTGGCGGTCGCGCAGGATGCTTTTGACGATGTCCGGCACGGACTGGTGCTGATAGATCCGCGTTTGCTGGCCGCGATCAAGCAGGGCCAGGCGCGGTTGCAGGGTGACTTCGTAGCGGGCTTCGTCGATTGAGCCGGACAGGCGCTGGCAGGCGGTGATGCGGCCATAGACGGTGCGCAGGGGCTTGGGCGGCCTGGGTACTTCCCAGTCGAACACGGGCACGTTGGACGGTGCGTCGTACAGGCTGAACTCGGCGTACTGGCCGATGAATTTTTCCGCGCCGATGTCGAGGTCGCTGGCGGTGAATTCGATGCGGTAGAGGTAGGGTTGGCTAAGGTACTCATGGCCCTCGAAGGTGAGGACGTCGAGGTGGGTGTCGAGCTGGTCGATCTTGAGTGTGTGGCGGCTGTGGTCGAAGAAGGTGCGCAGTGCGGTGCTCATGGTCAGGCCTTCCTGGTCTGAGGCGGGGGACGTGCAGGAAAGGCTGTGCTTTCACCCGAGTCCTGGGGGGGCGAAAGCATTCAAGAGGTTGGCTGGAATGAAAATCAGGCATTTCTGACAATCGCGTAGGACGCTTCCGCATTTTGGAAGTGCATGTCGATACGCGTGGCTGTTACAAGGAATGACGCATCGAGCCCGGTTAGCGCGATAGCGAGCTCTTTTTCATCCTTATGTAGATCAACCACGTCTTTCCCGGTAATCCGTGAATAATCAAAAATCCCGCCCTGGCTGCCCTGGGCGGGATTTTTTCGAACAACGTTGTTCAATCAACGCGATTGACGACTCAGGCCACAGGAATCATCGGATCCGCCGAAGCCAGCGCAGTGACACGATCAGCCGCCGGTGGGTAGATCCACTGGGTGTTGATCTGGGTCTTCAATGCCTTGGCCTCATGCTTGACCAACTTGACCTGGCGGTCCCAACCCTCGGTGTAGACCGCGCCCCAGGCGCCGAGGTCGAGGCAGGTCACGTACTTGGGCTGGCTGTACGGCGTCGGGTCGACTCCGAGGATCTGCGCCGCCACGTTGTTGCCGGCATGACGGCCCAGCGAAATCGCGTGCTGGCAGGTCATCAGGGCGTAGTTGCCGATCTCGTCGCTGGCTGCGTAGGCCACGTCGCCGGTGGCGAAGATGTCGTCCTGGCCAATCACTTTCAGGTGGGCGTCGACATGCAGGCGGCCCAGGCGATCGCGTTCGGCCGGGATCTGTTCGGTCAGGGAGCTGGCGCGAACGCCGGTGGTCCAGACCACGGTCCTGGCATCGATACGCGCACCGTCGGACAGGGTGACGCCATTGGCATCGACCGACACGACCGAGGCTTTCAAGTGCCATTTCACGCCGGTCGCCACACTGGCCTCGACGATCGATTCGGCGATTTCCTCGCCCATCGAGCCGCCGATTTTATCGCCACGGTCAACGATGATCACATTGATGTCGGCACGGTCGCCGAGGATGGCCCGCAGGCGGGTCGGCATTTCAGTCGCCGTTTCGATCCCGGTGAAACCGCCACCGGCCACCACCACCGTGTTGCGTGCGTTGCTTTCGGGCTGATTGGCCAGCGCCTTGAGGTGGTTTTCCAGGCGCACCGCCTGTTCGATCTGGTCGACGTCGAACGCATGTTCGGCCACGCCCGGGGTGTTTGGCGAAGCCAGGCCGCTGCCGGTGGCCAGAACGAGTTTGTCGTAGCTGCAGACTTGTCGGGCACCGGCGGCATCGACATAGCCGACCTGTTTTTGCTCGACATCGATGGTCTGCGCCGCGCCCTTGATGAACCTGACCCCTACAGCATCGAACAGATCTCCGATCGGCGCAGCCAGTTGATGGGCGTTCGGTTCGTAGAAGCGCGGACGCACACGCAGCTCGGCCTGGGGCGCCAGCACGGTCACTTCAACGTCGTTGTGGCCGTGAATGTCGAACAGGCGCGTGGCACTCAAAGCGGTCCACATGCCACCGAAACCTGCGCCGATCACCAGAATGTGCTGTTTCATCTTTAACTCCAGGGGGTAACAAGGGTTATGAGTCACGCTCATCGGGAGCGGGCACGAGGTCGGTGTTTTTCGAGAACCGCCGACCTGTGCCGCTCGAACAACTACGACTGTATTGATCCTAGTTAAATCCCGCAACCGGTTTTTTTTGATGGCCGCCATCGAACCCGTCGATGCTTCGGCAGAAAAGCCTCAAGAACGCGCATGACAAGGATTTTTCGAGCAGACAAAAAAATTTCAGGGCGCGACGATTCATTGCCTGGCTTAGGCTCTGCTGCTAGAATTGGCGACTAATCAAGTCGGAGATTTGTATGTCTCTTTACAGCGCGGGTGTCGAGTACGGCATCCACTGCCTGCTTTTTCTCGTCGGCAACGGTGGCGATTCGCGCGAAGCGAGTGTGCGCGACCTTGCCGAACTGCAAGGCGTTCCCCTTGACTATCTGGCGAAAATCTTCACCAAGCTGGCCAAAGGCAAACTGGTGGTCGCCACCGAAGGCATGCGCGGAGGCTTCAAGCTGGCCCGGCCCGCCGACGAAATCACCCTGCTGGATATCGTCAACGCCATCGACGGCCGCAAGTCGATCTTCGATTGCCGGGAAATCCGTGGCCGTTGCGCAGTGTTCGACGGCACCCCGCCGGCCTGGGCACTGGACGGTCCGTGCGCGGTCCATGGGGCGATGATGGTTGCGCAAAAACGCATGGAAGAGGCCCTCACCCAGCAAACCATCCTCGACATCGCCAGGAAATTCGGGCGCAAGGCCCCGGCCGAATTCGGCGTCAAGGTGGAGAGCTGGATGAACGAGCGTCGGGAAAGGAAAAGCAGTGCCCAGGCCAGTGAGCAGATCATTCCTGCGACCAACCTTTCAGACTGATCCACATAAAACCGGATGCACGCCAGGCATCCGGTTTTTCTCAGCTCAGGCGAAAAACGGTCGGTGACCGATTTTCACCCTTTCGCGCTTAAAGGCAGTCGCGCACGATTTTGCGCAGGTCGCCGGATTTGGCCCAAGGTGGCCCCTGATACAGCGAAATCTGGCTGCCATCCTTGTATTTCACGATATCCAGCACTTCATCGGCCGTTATCACGCTTGGTGCGGTGATCCGGTAGCCGTTGGAAATCGAAACCTGGGTCGTATTCGATACTTCCTTCTGCCAGGCCGGCAAAACGCACGCCGCATACTCTTTTGGCGTCTTATCGCTGTGCTTGCTGACATTCGGCTCGCCCGGTACCAGCGACGCCGGCAACGAACATCCGCCCAGCAATGCCAGCGCGACTCCCCCCATCAACATCCGCATGCTGTTTCCTTAAATTCGAAAAGAGAAAATGTAGCTTGCCGCCGACCGTACATCCATCCCGACGATTCGGCGAGTCATTGATATCACTTTGCCCAGTTAGTTCCTTGCAGGCTGTCATTTGACGTCATCCTGGCTTGAGAACACCGGCACTAGAGCAGGACAGCGCATTGTCCTGTTCGCTTTTCCCGACCAAAGGAAACCCCGCTGACTCAGACAACACAACATCCGGTCCGGTAAACGGGTCTAACATTGCGGAATGCAGTGTTCAGGAGGTCATCATGTGGCTTAACGATTCGGAACAGGAACTTCGGCGTGACCTGCAAGGGCTTGCGTCAGATTTGCGCTGGTCGGCGGTGGAGCTTTTGCGCATTGAGCAGCGGTTGCGCGAGCTTGGCAGCGAAGGCGACGCGCAAGCCGTGCAAAGACTGTGTGCTTTGTTTCAGGGTGATGAACAAAAACTGGCTGGCTATGCCGAGGAAGTGAAAGCCAAGGTCATTAGCCGCAACAAGGCTCAATAGCGGGAGCGCTGCCATGAACAGGCCTCTATTCACGCTGGTCGCCGTACTGACCGCGTTGGCAGGCTGCAGCACCAACTCGATCTATCAGGACCAGCCGCTGGTGGCGAAAGTCGACACCGGCATGACCCGGGAGCAAGTCCGGCAAATCGGCGGCCAACCCCTGGCGGTGACTGATCGTACTGTTGAAGCCGGTACCTGCTTTGACTACAAACTGACTCAGGCCGGTCATCAGCAGGCGTACAACGTCAGTTTCGATGGCCGCGGCATGGTCGACCACAAGAGCTTCATGACCTGCGCGGAATGGAGTCACGCGCAGCAAAAGGCCCGGGAGCCCTCCCGGCCCAGCGGAGGGGGTGGGTACTAGCGCGCTATTTGTAGGAGCGAGCTCGCTCGCGATGGACGTCAACGATGACGCGCCCTGTCTGAATGAACGCGTTGTCCGGACGTTTTTCGCGAGCGAGCTCGCTCCTACAGGGGGTCATTTTGTTTGATGGCTGCCTGCAGGCTTGCCGGCACGAGCCCTGTAGCCGGGCAGTGACGCGGCAAACGCCAATGCCTCCTCTCGACTGTTGAACGAGCCAAGCCGGTCACCCTGGGTGCATACCCGCCAGGGGCCGTTGTTCACGCTGAGTACGTCATAGCCGTTCATGTGCATCTTGTTCAGCATCGAAACGCTCATGGTCACCTCCTCCTGGGCAGTGCTATCAGGTTGACTTGTTTACCTTACACCCACCCTTCTCCAAAATACCGACCAGACGTCGCCGTGGAAATTCCCCCTTTCGGTTGCACTTTTCGTCCCATTGGCAGCTCAAACTACCCAATGGCAGCGCAATTGCAGTCCTGGCCCGAATGCTGCCTCTTCCTGCCTGTTCCATGACAACCAGCCATCGGGTAACCCATGAAAGTACGCGCAACCATCATCTGCGAGCAGGACAGGCATGTACTGCTGGTACGCAAGCAAGGCGGTCGCTGGACGCTGCCTGGCGGCAAGCTCGAACGGGGTGAAAGCGCAGCCGATGCTGCCGTGCGCGAGCTGTGGGAGGAAACCGGTCTGCGGGTGGACGAGTTGATATACGTGCTGGAGCTGGAAACGGACGGCACCCGACACCACGTCTTCGAGGTGTCGGTGCTGAACCTGGAGCAATTGCGACCGCTGAACGAAATCACCGAGTGCATCTGGCACCCGCTGGATGCACTACACAACCTGAACATCAGCGATGCCATGCGCAGTATCGTCAACGCCTTTGTGCGGCGCTTGTAGGCCTTAGCCGTTGGCCAATGCCGTCGCTGCCCTGTCGATCAAGGCCGCCACTTCGGCGGGCATCGACGCCAATGACGCATGACTGGCGTTCAGGGTCAGAATCTCCCGGGCGTTGAGCCGCGCGGCCATCCATTGCTGGTTCTGTGGCGCGATCATCCGGTCGGCGGTCGAGATCTGATACCACGATGGCTTGTTCTTCCAGGCCACCGTGCCAATGCTGTCGCCGAAGGTGCTCGCCAGCGGCGCTTTCTGGGTAAGGCCCATGACCAACCCTTCGGTCGCCGGCAGGTCCTGGCAGAAGCTCTCGTGATAGAGCTCGGGCTTGACCCACAGGTAGCCGTCGCTGTCCGGGGTCAGGTTGGCCGCTGCCGCAGGCGGGTGACGTTGCGTGATGCCGCCGGGACTTTCACCGGCGTCCGGGGCGAACGCGGCGATGTACACCAGCCCGACCACATTCGGCTGGTCGCCGGCTTCGGTGATCACCGCGCCGCCATAGGAGTGCCCCACCAGCAGCACCGGACCGGGCACCTGGGCGACCATCTTGCGCGTACGCTCGGCATCATCAGCCAGCGAAGTCAGCGGCAATTCGACGGCACGAATGTGCGTGTCGCCCCGGCTGAGCAATTTGGCGATGACCTTGTTCCAGTGGGCGGCACCGCCCCAGAAACCATGGACCAGCACGATCGTGGGTTTGTCACTCATCACCCTGACTCCGTTTGCCGATGGGGTTGTTCGCCACTCGCCTCAGCCCTGATCGCCGCCCCCCACGGGCATGACCATGCCGGTGATATAGGACGCTTCGTCGCTGGCCAGAAACAGAATAGCCCCCGCCTGCTCATCCAGGGTGCCGTAGCGCTTCATCAGACTGCTGTCGAGGGTCTGGTCGACGATCTGCTGATACCAGAGCTTTTCCTGCTCACTCTGCTCGGCACCATTGCGGGGTATGCGCCGCGGCGGTGCTTCGGTGCCGCCAGGCGCCGTGGCGTTGACCCGCACGCCACGACCGGCGGTTTCGAACGCCAGACAGGCGGTCAAGGCATTCACCCCACCCTTTGCCGCACCGTAGGGCACGCGGTTGAGGCTGCGGGTGGCGATGGAAGAGACGTTGACGATCGCCCCGCTGCCCTGCTCCAGCATGAACGGCAGTGCGGCATGGCAACACCACAGGGTCGGGAACAGCGAACGGCGGACCTCGGCCTCGATCTGCGACGCCTCGTAGTGCTCGAACGGTTTGGCCCAGAGGGTGCCGCCGACGTTGTTGACCAGCACATCGAGGCGCCCGAAACGCTCGACGGCGGTTTGCATCACCCGGCTGCATTCGTCGTATTGCTCAAGGTCGGCGGTCAGGGCCAAAACCTGGGTGGTCGACGCCAGTTGTTGCTGCACTTCGAACACCAGTTCGGAACGATCCACCAGGATCAGCTTCGCCCCTTCGGCTGCCATGCGCTCGGCCACCCGCTGCCCGATGCCCTGGGCCGCGCCGGTGATCAGCGCGATTTTTTCGTGAAATCTGTTCATGGACACCTCAAATAATTCCGGCCAATCAAGAAAATGCAGGCCAAACGCAGTCCTGTGGGAGCGAGCTGGCTCGCGATGGCAGTCTCATCCGCAACATCTCTGTTGAATGTTCCGACCCCTTCGCGGGCAAGCCCGCTCCCACAATGGATCTGTGTCGTGCACAGAATCAGCGGTCGCCCCCCATCAACTGTGGGAGCGGGCTTGCCCGCGAAAGCGGACTTACAGACGACATCAATGCTGAATGTTCCAGCCCCTTCGCGGGCAAGCCCGCTCCCACAATGGATCTGTGTCGTGCACAGAATCAGCGGTCGCCCCCCATCAACTGTGGGAGCGGGCTTGCCCGCGAAAGCGGACTTACAGACGACATCAATGCTGAATGTTCCAGCCTCTTCGCGGGCAAGCCCGCTCCCACAATGGATCTGTGTCGTGCACAGAATCAGCGGTCGCCCCCATCAACTGTGGGAGCGGGCTTGCCCGCGAAAGCGGACTTACAGACGACATCAATGCTGAATGTTCCAGCCTCTTCGCGATCCAGTCGAATCGCCGCACCGCAGCTCCCACATTGGGTCGACTCACGCCGCGCTGGCGGCGAATTTTTCGTAGTAGAAGTTCGCAGGCGCGATGCCTTGCTCGCCAATGAACTGGCTGACGGCCTCGACCATCGGCGGCGGGCCGCACAGGTAGACGTCGACATCACCCTCGTTCAAATGCTTTGGCTCGATGTGCTGGGTCACGTAGCCCTTGAGCGGATGTTGGCCCTCGGGGCTGGCGACGCAGGCGCTGAAAGTGAAGTTGGGGATACGCGCGGCAAAGGCTTCGAGGCGGTCGATTTCCACCAGGTCGAAATCGTGGGTCACGCCGTAGATCAGATGCAGCGGATGATCGCTGCCCTGCTCGGCGATCTTCTCCAGCATCGCGGTGAATGGCGCCAGCCCCGTACCACCGGCCAGCAGCAACAACGGCCGGCGGATGTCACGCAAGTAGAAACTGCCCAGGGGACCTGCCAGGCTCATGCAATCGCCGGCCTTGGCCATGCCGGTGAGGAAACTGCTCATCAAGCCGCCGGGCACGTTGCGGATCAGGAAGCTGACTTCGCCATCGCGCTGCAACGAGCTGAACGAATAGGCGCGGGTCTGTTCGCTGCCGGGGATTCCCAGGTTCACATACTGCCCCGGCAGGAACGCCAGTTTGCTCAGGGCTTCGCCCTTGATCGACAGTGCGATGGTGCTGTCGGACAGCTGGCGCACGGCGCTGATGGTCGCGTCGTAGCTGGCCTGACGGGTGCGGCAGACCTCGGAGGACGTCGGCACCCGCACCACGCAATCGCTTTGGGCGCGCATCTGGCAGGTCAGGACAAAACCCTGCGCGGCCTCTTCAGGGCTGAGGGCGTCTTCGATGTACTCCTCGCCCAAATCGTACTGACCGGCTTCGGCAAAACACTTGCAAGTGCCGCAGGCGCCGTCGCGGCAGTCCAGCGGGATATTGATGCCCTGGCGGTAAGCGGCATCGGCCACGGTCTCGCCCACGTTGGCGTCGATGAAACGGGTGACGCCGTCTTCAAAGTTGAAAGCAATGGAATGGGTCATGTCGGTCGCCTCACAGGTGGTAGACATCGATGACCTGACGAACGTAGTCGTTCTTCAGGATCACTTTCTTGGCCTTGATCAACGGGTTTTCACCGCGCACGTCGAGGGTGTAGAAACTGCTGCCGAAATAGCTGTCGACGGTCTTGTAGCGAAAGCTCAGGGTGTGCCAGTTGAAGCGCACCTTGCACAGTCCGTCGGCTTGTTCGAGCAGCTCGATGTTGCTGATGTTGTGGGAGGTGCGGGTGTCCGGCACGCTGGCGCTGGAGCGCTCGGTCTTGATGCGGAAGATGCGGTCTTCCAGGCCGGTGCGGTTGCCGTACCAGATCAACGAGATTTCCCGCTGCGGATCTTCGGTCAACTCGTCGTTGTCGTCCCAGGACGGCATCCAGAAGGTCGCGTCCGGGGCGTACAGTTCCAGCCACTCGTCCCACTGGCGGTCGTCGAGGTAACGCGCTTCGCGGTAGAGAAAGTCGCGCACGCTGTCGTAGGTGATGGTCATTGCACGTCCTCCACAGCGATCAGTTTCGACTGCTCATCAGCCAGGGCCTTGAGCATGGTCTGCTGCCAGTACTTGTGTTGCAGCACGAACAGGCCTTCGTCTTCGGTGCGTACGCCGCTGAGCAGCGGGTGCAGGTCAATCTCCTTGGCGGCTTCGTCTGCACCTTCGATCCAGTGCTCGGCGCCACGTGACATGTCGTTCCAGGTGGTGACGCTGCCCTGATAGCTGGTCTGGCAGGAACGGAATTCCTCCAGATCGTCCGGCGTGGCCATGCCGCTGACGTTGAAGAAATCTTCGTACTGGCGAATCCGGCTGGAACGGGCGTGGTCGCTCTCGCCTTTCGGGGCGATGCAGTAGATGGTGATCTCCGTGCGGTTGACCGAGATCGGCCGGGCGATGCGGATCTGCGAGCTGAACTGGTCCATCAGGTACACGTTGGGGTACAGGCACAGGTTGCGCGAGTTCTCGATCATCCAGTCGGCGCGAGCCTTGCCGAAATCCTGCGCCAGCTCATCGCGGCGCTCGTACAGCGGACGGTCCTCGGGGTTGGCCCAACGGGTCCAGAGCAGCATGTGGCCCTTGTCGAAGGAATAGAAACCACCGCCCTGCCTGGCCCAGCTACCGGCGCTCATGGTCGGGTTGGCGTCACCGGCTTCACGCTGCTTACGCTGGTTCTGGGTGGCCGCGTAGTTCCAGTGCACGGAGCTGACGTGGTAGCCGTCGGCGCCGTTTTCGGCGGTGAGTTTCCAGTTGCCTTCGTAGATGTAGCTGGAGGAGCCGCGCAGCACTTCCAGGCCATCGGCGGACTGGTCGACGATCATGTCGATGATCTTCGCCGACTCGCCCAGGTGCTCGACCAGTGGCAGGACATCGGCCTTGAGGCTGCCGAACAGGAAGCCGCGATAGGACTCGAACCGCGCGACGCGGGTCAGGTCGTGGGAGCCTTCGCAGTTGAAGCTCGCGGGATAACCGGCGTTGGCCGGATCCTTGACCTTGAGCAGCCTGCCGGAGTTGTTGAAGGTCCAGCCGTGGAACGGACAGGTGTAGGAGCTCTTGTTGCCGGATTTGTGCCGGCACAGGGTCGCGCCACGGTGGCTGCAGGCGTTGATGAAGGCGTTGAGCACACCGTCCTTGTTGCGCGCGATGAAGATCGACTGGCGCCCCATGGTCGTGGTGTAGAAGTCGTTGATGTTGGGGATCTGGCTTTCGTGGGCCAGGTACAGCCAGTTGCCTTCGAAGATGTGTTCCATCTCCAGATCGAACAGACGCGGGTCGGTGAACATCTCGCGCTTGCAGCGATAGAGGCCCTGCTCGGGATCGTCTTCAAGCAGGGAATGCAAATATTCGGGTCGCAGGGTCATGGCCACCGCCTCCATTGTTATTGTTCAGGCAGGGGTCATGCTAGGACGGTGGATCAGGCGGGAGTATCCGCGGGGTGCAGACCTTTATCCGTTTTGTGCAGTGATATACGCGGACATTGTAGGAGCCGGCTTGCCGGCGATTCAGGCGACGCGGTGTGCCTGCGCGGACGCCATCGCTGGCAAGCCAGCTCCTACAGGAGATCGAGTGTGATTCAGTGCCGGCGTTTGAGGGTATCGGACGGCAATTCGCCGAACTGCTTGCGATAGCTGTCGGAGAACCGTCCCAGGTGCAGGAAGCCGTAGTCCATGGCCACTTCGGTGATGTTGCGCACGTTGCAGGTCGGGTCGCTGAGGCAGGCTTTGATGGACTCGAGGCGCTTGCGGCGGATGTAGTTCTTCGGTGTGTCACCGGCATTGCGTTCGAACAATCCATACAACGAACGCAAGCTCATGTGGGCCTGGCGCGCCAGTTCTTCGCTGTCGATGTCCTGCTTGAGGTGATTGGCGATGTAATCGGCAAGCGCTTCGAACGTGGCCGCCTGCGAGCCCAGCTCAAGGCGGCTGACGTTGGTTCTCATCAGGCTGAGCATCTTGCTGACGATGATCTGCGTGTAATGCTCCTGCACCCTGGGGATCTGCTCGGTGGATTCGGCCTCCTGGCAGATCATCGCCAACAGGTTGACGAAACCTTCCAGTTCATTGAGCTGATAACGGTTTTCCAGAAACCGCACGCCCTGCTCCGGATAGCGCCAGCGCTGCTCATCGCAGACCGATTCAAACAAGCGGGTCGGGACCTTGAGGATGAATTTTTCGCAATCGGCAGAGTACGTCAGGTCCACCGGATCGTCGGGGTTGATCAGCAGCAATTCGCCGGGGGCGAAGTAATGCTCCTGGCCGTGTCCACGCCACAGGCAGTTGCCGCGCAGCAGCACTTGCAGGTGATAAATGCTGTCCAGCGCACCGGACGTCACGCGCACACTGGCACCGTAGCTGATGCGGCACAGGTCGAGGCTGGCGAACTTGCGATGATCAAGGCTGGCCAGCGGGTTGCAGGCACGGGGCATGAGAATGCAGTGGTTACCGACGTGCTGATTGACGTAGCCCGACACTGCGTAAGGGTCAGCATGGTCGAACACCCGGCTGCGCTGACTCAACAGTTGCGCTTGCATCATCAGGTCACTCTCGTTGTTGTTATAGGTTGCGTCGGTCCATTCTAGAACAGTGCGTCAGGCGCTTGAGGCATTTCCGGACAGTTGACCGATACCCCTTGTGGGAGCGGGCTTGCTCGCGAAGGCGGAATCAGCCTCAACATCAACGTTGACTGACACTCCGCTTTCGCGAGCAAGCCCGCTCCCACAGGGATTTGCTGTCAGTCTTCCAGGGCGCGGACCCGATCGTGGCGCTGCTGTTCTTCAGGTTGTGCAGACGACTGCAGGGTGAAGTCGAAGTCGATTTCGGCAAAGCGACCGCTCACGCCATGGGCCGCCGCGCGCTGCTGATCGTCGCTGAAGGTGATCTTGGCGATCAGTTCGTCGCGGGTGGCGTAGGCGAAATCGTCGTGCAGGTATTGATCGCCGTCGAGGTTGATCTGGGTGGTCAGGTGGCGATGATCCGGTGCGGAAATGAAGAAGTGCACGTGCGCCGGGCGCTGGCCATGACGGCCCAGTTGATCGAGCAGTTGCTGGGTCGGACCGTCCGGTGGGCAGCCATAGCCCGACGGCACGATGCTGCGGAAACGGTAGCGGCCTTCGGCGTCGGTCACGATGCGGCGACGCAGGTTGAATTCCGACTGCGTGGCATCGAAGTACGAGTAGGTGCCGCCGGTGTTGGCGTGCCAGACGTCCACCACGGCCCCGGCCAAGGGTTCGCCGGCGGTATTGAACACGCGGCCTTGCATGAACAGGGTCACGCCCGGATCGACGCCGTCATCCAGACGCGCCTCGCCCTCGGACAACGGCGCACCGGCTACGTACAGCGGACCTTCGATGGTGCGCGGAGTGCCGCCGGTCTTGCCGGCCTGCTCGTCTTCGGCATCCATCAACAGGTCGAGGTAATGCTCCAGGCCAATACCGGCCACCAGCAACCCGGCTTCCTGGCGCGCGCCCAGCACGTTGAGGTAGTTGACGGCTTTCCAGAACTCTTCCGGGGTCACGGCCAAGTCTTCGATGATGTTCACCGAATCACGCAGGATGCGGTAGACCAGCGCCTTGGTCCGTGGATTGCCGGCGTCGTTGAGCAGGCCGCTGGCTTCTTCGAGAAATTTCTGGACTTCGGCAGTGTGGGAAATCTTGACGTTCATTTTTCAGGGTTCCTCATCTTGTAATTATGGGCGTAGCGAGCTGAACAGGCGAGGCTCAGCGGTCATCGTCACGGATGGAAGAAGGATGCCGGCACATCGCGTCGATTTCGATGGCCATGTAGGGAAACAATGGCAATTGCATCAGCAGGTCATGCAGTTCCTGAACGCTGTCGACATCGAACACGCTGTAGTTGGCGTAGTGCCCGGCGATGCGCCACAGGTGACGCCACTTGCCCTGCTCTTGCAGGCGCTGGGCCAGGGCTTTTTCGTCAGCCTTGAGTCTGGCCGCCGCCTCCGGATTCATGTCGACCGGCAGGTTCACGGTCATTTTTACGTGAAACAGCATAATGCTCTCCTCAGGCTTGATGAGTGGTCTTGTCGCGACGGAAGAACGCCAGGCGCTCTTCATCCAGGTTCAGGCCCAGGCCCGGTGTTTTCGGCACGTGCAGTTCAAAATCGCGATACACCAGCGGCTCGCTGAGAATGTCTTCGGTCAGCAGCAACGGGCCGAACAGTTCAGTGTCCCACGCCAGTTTGTTCAGGGTGACGAAGGCATGGGCCGACGCCATCGTGCCCAGGCCGCCTTCGAGCATGGTGCCGCCGTACAGGGCGATACCGGCTGCTTCGGCGATAGAGGCGGTCCGCAACACGGCGCGCGGGCCGCCGTTCTTGGCGATCTTCAGGGCGAACACCGAGGCCGCGCCTTCGCGGGCCAGGTTGAACGCATCCTCCACGCATTCGATGGATTCGTCGGCCATGATCGGCGCCGGGCTCATGGCATTCAGGCGAGCCATGCCGGCGCGATTGTTGCGCGAGATCGGCTGTTCGATCAGGTCGATGCCGTTGCTGCCGAGGATTCGGCAGGCACGTAGCGCGACGGCTTCGTCCCACGCCTGGTTGACGTCGACACGCACGCTGGCGCGGTCACCCAAGGCTTTTTTGATGGCGATGACATGGGCCAGGTCGCGGTTGACCTCGCCGGCACCGATCTTCAGCTTGAAGATGCGATGGCGGCGCAGGTCGAGCATTTTTTCCGCTTCGGCGATGTCTTTTTCCGTGTCACCGCTGGCCAGGGTCCAGGCGACGGGGAGCGCATCACGCACGCGGCCACCGAGCAATTCACTGACCGGCAGGCCAAGGCGTTTGCCCTGGGCGTCGAGCAGCGCGGTTTCGATACCGGATTTGGCGAAGGTGTTGCCACGGATGCTGCGCTCCAGGCGCAGCATGGCGGCGTTGACGTTGCCGCTGTCCTGGCCGATCAACAAGGGTGCGAAGTGCGTATCGATGTTGGTCTTGATGCTGTCCGGGCTTTCGTTGCCGTAGGCCAGGCCACCGATGGTGGTGGATTCGCCGATGCCTTCGATGCCGTCGGCGCAACGCACGCGAACGATCACCAGGGTCTGGTTCTGCATGGTGTGCATGGCCAGCTTGTGCGGGCGGATAGTCGGCAGATCGACGATGATCGTCTCGATCGACTCAATGGCGGTTGCAAGCATTTCGATACCCGTCAGGTTCTTGAAGTTCTGAGTCGGATTCTCGTACGGCTTTTTCCGGGCGGCCAATATAGAATTGGTCTGGCTTGATACCTTAAAGGTATTCAATTGAACATCCGGAGGCCCCATGGAACTGCGTCACCTGCGTTACTTTCAGGTGCTGGCTCAGACCCTCAACTTCACCCGCGCCGCCGAGCGCCTGCACATTGCTCAACCGCCGTTGAGCCGGCAGATCCAGCAACTGGAGGACGAACTGGGGGTGATGTTGCTTGAGCGCGGCCGCCCGCTGAAGTTGACCGACGCCGGGCGATTCTTTCATGAGCACTCCACCGCCCTGCTCGAACAACTGAACAAGGTCTGCGACAACACGCGGCGTATCGGCCTGGGTGAAAAGACCTGGCTGGGAATCGGCTTTGCGCCATCGACACTGTATGGCGTGCTGCCGGAGCTGATCCGCCGTTTACGCAGTGGCGAACCGCTGGAGCTGGAATTGGGCCTGTCGGAAATGACCACCCTGCAACAGGTGCAGGCATTGAAGGCCGGGCGCATCGACATCGGTTTTGGCCGGATCCGCATCGACGACCCGGCCATCGTCCAGACCGTGCTCACCGAAGACCGCCTGGTCGCCGCCCTGCCCGCCGGCCATCCGTTGCTCGCCGGGCCCATCAGCCTGCGGGAACTGGCCAGGGAACCCTTTGTGCTGTACCCCGGCAATCCACGGCCGAGTTACGCCGACCATGTGATCGCGCTGTTTGAGTCCTACGGCGTGAGCATCCACGTCGCGCAGTGGACCAACGAACTGCAAACGGCGATCGGTCTGGTGGGCGCGGGAATCGGGGTCACGCTGGTACCGGCCTCGGTGCAGTTGCTGCACCGCGACGACATCGGTTTCACCCCCTTGCTGGAAGACAACGCGACCTCGCCGATCATCCTCAGCCGACGGGTGGGCGATGTTTCGCCGGGGTTGAACCATTGTTTGCGGATGATTGATGAGCTGTTGCCACCGGCAGCGTAAGACGACGATAACCTGTGGCGAGGGGGCTTGCCCCCGTTGGGGCGCGTAGCGGCCCTAAAAGCCGCTACCCGGTTTCCCGGAGATGAACGTAAGGACCATTTTGGGGGTGCTTCGCACCCCAACGGGGGCAAGCCCCCTCGCCACAGGACGGCGCTTACATTCGAACAGCGAAGTATCAGCCGGCAAAAGCCCGGCGCCCTGCCTTCATCTCGGTACGCAACTCGCCTATAAAATCAGAGATGGCACGCACGCTGGTCAGTTCGGCTGTCGAGACACCGCTGATCAGCAGCTCCACCCGCCCGGTGACGGGTTCGTAGACTTCGATGCGCAGCAGCCCGAGACTCTCCGTACATTCGCACGACAGTGGCTCAAAACCGGACTCTACAATGCTGCAAAGAACTGAAATAGGAACCATGGCCGGTGCCTCGGCGACAGTAGATCGGACTGGATCCGTTTCAGAATAGATACACTTTGCGAATCTGCACAAGAAATCATTCGCAATTACTGTTACCCAGGTCTCATTCCTGGTCGTTTTAACGGGCGTTCCCGCCCCAGATCCAGTTCCAGAACCCCGGCAACTCGACCGGCTGCGAGCCATCGCGCACGGTTCGCGCCATGGCCGCCCGCTGTAGCGCAGCCTGGTCGTCGTAAAACGGCTTGTCCGCGGTTTTCACCCCGGTCTCCCGGGCGCTGTCGAGCAGAATCTGCAGGTATTCACGGGTATGCCGGGCGGTATAGCGGTTGAGATCGTGAAATGTCACCACGACCGGAATCACCCCGTCGACCACCGGCAATTCGCCACGAGCCATGCGTTCGCGCACTTCAGACATCGAGCGCAGCATGTGCGAGCGGCGCCGGGGGCTGGCATTGAAACCCCAGATCTTGCCGTCATTGGCGCTCAAGTCCGTGAGCAGCACGTGCAGGCCATGCTGTTGATAAGCGGCGAAGGTGCGCTTGTCGTAGTTCCAGAATGGCGGGCGCAGCAGGGTTGGGGGGGCGCCGGTGATCGCCGCGATGTCGGCGCTGCCATCGGTCAGGGCCTGCTCCAGTTCTTGCGGCTCCAGCGAGCGATGATTGGTGTGCCAGGGCGTTGCGGTGTGGAAGCCCAGAATGTGACCTTCGGCGTGTTCGCGCCGCATGATGTCCCGGCCCAATTCGCTGCCACCAGCGCGCGGCGCGCGGGTTTGCACGAAGAACACGGCTTTGATCCCCGGCTGCAGCGGGTTTTGTGCCAGGCTCTCAAGCACCGTGACGGTCGGGTTCCACCAGCTCGATGCACTGGGACCGTCATCGAACGTCAGCAGAAAACGGATGGGCGGTTGCGCCTGCAAACGCTGTTCGGTCTGCGGCGTCATTGCAATGGGGGCGGCGATACAACCCAGCAAGCCAACGGCCAGGGCGCACACCGTTAAACACTTGAACCACTGTTTCATTTTTTGCCTTGGGCCAGACCATCACGATTGAAATGCAAGTTGGCAGGAATCCTTCGCCCGAGACGCCGGGCCGAGGTTGGATAAGGTACACAGGCTTTGGTTCCGGCGCTTGCCAAGCCTGTTTCGTCGCCAGCTACTAAACTGAAAAAACGCTCAACCAGAGTGTCAGGCCATGTGCGGACGACTGTCGCAATACCGCGGGATTCACGACTTCGTGGCGGTGCTGAGCATCCCCGACGCGCTGGTCAATCACGTCGGCAACGAACCCCTGGCGCACTATAACGCCGCGCCCACCACGCCACTCGCCCTGCTGCACCTGGAGAACGAGCGGCTGCACGCCGACGCCGTGCGCTGGGGTTGGCGGCCGCACTGGGCAACGGATCGCACGGAGCCGACCAATGCCCGGGTCGAAAAAGTCGCCCACGGCCCGTACTTCCGGGCCATCTGGCCGCATCGCGCGATCTGCCCGATCGATAACTGGTTTGAGTGGGTCGACGCCGGTGACGGCAACAAACAGCCCTGGCTGATTCGGCGACGGGACCGCGCGCCGGCTTTCTGTGCGGCCATCGGCCAGTACCCCATCGGCGGAGCCCCGCACAGGGAGCACGACGGGTTCGTGATCCTCACCGCGGACAGCGCAGGCGGCCTGCTTGACGTGCATGACCGGCGGCCGGTGGTGTTCTCGCCCGAGCTGGCGCGGGAATGGCTGGACCCGGCCACGCCCAAGGAAAGAGCCGAGGAAATGGCGTTATCCCAAGGCGAGGTCAGTCACGTATTTGAGTGGTACAAGGTGGACAAGGCCGTCGGAAATGTCAGGAACCAGGGCGCTGCGCTGATCAAGGAAGTGCCTTGAATCTGTCGATAACGACAACGCCCCACTGAATGGAAAGGAAATTGTAGGAGCGAGCTTGCTCGCGATGGTCGTTAACGATAACGCGTGTTTACTGGCTAAACGCGGTGCTCTTGAGCCCATCGCGAGCAAGCTCGCTCCTACAATGGCGGGGCTTTGTTGTGTTCGCGTGCCGGTCAGAACTTGCGGTCAGGTTCTGACAGTTCCTTACCGTCGTCAGGATGCTTCCAGTCCGGTATCGAACGCTTCTGCTGCTCCATCTCTTCTTCCGTGGGTTCGTCCACGTCTTCTTCCGGGTCCGGACGCTTGGGTTCATTGGCCATGTTCACCTCGCTTCCTGAAGGGATCGGTCATCCACTTTAAGCTTAGATCAGTTCCCCTGCTCCGCTCAGAGCCACCAGCGCAGCAAAAAGAAAAAGCCCATGCTCAACAGCATGCTGAGCAACGTGTTGCGCGTGTAAAGCACCAGCCCCACCGCCACCAGCGAGCTGATCAGATAGGGGTTGTCCCAGTGCAGGTTCAGCTGTTTTTCCGGCATGAACACAATCGGCCCACAGATAGCCGTCAACATGCCCGGTACGGCAAACCCGAGGAATTGCCGGGCATTGCTGCTCAGGCGCACCGGCAGGCGCGGTTCGAGAAAAACGTAGCGGTTGAGGAACACCAACACGCCCATTCCGACAATCACAGCCCAGACCATCATGTGCGTCCACCGTAGAATTTATTGCAGGCAAACCCGGCGGTCATCCCCGCCAGCCCCGACAGCACCAGCGCTGAACCCCATTGCCAGGAGCTGAACAGCACCGAGCAAAACAGCGACACCGCCACGCACACCACAGTCGGCACGTTGCGCACCACCGGGGTGATCAGGGCAATGAAGGTGGCCGCGATGGAGAAATCCAGGCCCAGGTGTTCAAGGCCCGGAATGCTGCTGCCGAGCACAATGCCAGCCAGGGTGAAGAGGTTCCAGGCGATGTAGAAGGTCAGGCCCACGCCCAGGGCGTACCAGCGGTTGAATTGCTGCTTGTCGTGCTGGCTGGTCAGGGCGAACAGCTCATCGGTGAGCAAGAAACCCAGGCCCGCACGCCAGCGCCCCGGCAATGGAGAAATCACCGAACGCATGCTCATCCCGTAAAGCAAATGCTGGGAGGTCAGCAACAGCGTGGTGAGCAAGATCGAAAAGATCCCGGCGCCGCCCTTGAGCATGCCGATGGCCACCAGTTGCGCCGCACCGGCAAACACAATGCTCGACAGGCCCTGGCCTTGCAGGGGCGAGAGGTTGGCTTCGATGGCCATGGAGCCGGCCAGCAAGCCCCAGGGCGCGGTGGCCAGGGACAGCGGCATGATCGCTGCAGCGCCGCGCAAAAAGGCACTGCGCGGCATGATTGAGTTGGACATGACAGTCTACAGACAGGGAAAGACCTGAGACTTTGCCAGCTGTGGCGGCCAATGGCTTGAACAATCTTGCTCACTGATACGCCTGAGTGCCATTCATCGGCTGCCCGCTTGATTCGCCAAAGTGCTAGCAACATGATGGCCCTGCATTTTTCATCGAGGCAGGCCCTTCATGAGTTCAGTCGAAACCGACAGCGACGTTTACAAAACCCTGCTTGAGTCGACCAAAGCCATTCCCTGGCGCATCGACTGGAAAACCATGACCTTCAGCTACATCGGACCACAGATCGAAGAACTGCTGGGCTGGAAGCAGCACAGCTGGGCCTCGGTCAATGACT
The DNA here is from genome assembly GCF_053628995.1 of Pseudomonas sp. AP3_22 TE3818. NCBI lineage: Bacteria > Pseudomonadati > Pseudomonadota > Gammaproteobacteria > Pseudomonadales > Pseudomonadaceae > Pseudomonas > Pseudomonas sp. AP3_22 TE3818. The sequence continues at coordinate 4,278,273 of NZ_JBRJHL010000001.1, forward strand.
GGGTCGAGCGCATGCACCCGGATGATCGCGACTACGTGATGGACTTCTGTGTCTCGCAATCGCGGGCCGGCATCGATCACGAGGCCGACTATCGGGCACTGACCGACAGCGGCGAGTACGTGTGGATCCGCGATGTGGTGCACGTGGTGCGCAAGGACGGTGAAGTCGAGGCGCTGGTGGGGTTCATGTTCGATATCAGCGAGCGCAAGAAAACCGAAGAACACCTGATCCGGCTGCAAAAGCAGCTCGAAGAGTATTCCTTCCAGGACGGCCTGACTGGCATCGCCAACCGCCGCATGTTCGATACCGTGCTGGAACGCGAGTGGAACACGGCCCAGCGTACCGGCTCGCCGTTGTCGGTGATGGTGCTGGATATCGACTACTTCAAGCAGTACAACGACCACTACGGCCACATCAAGGGTGACGAATGCCTGCGCCGCGTCGCGCAAACCTTGTCCCTGGCGGCGAACCGGCCACGGGATTTCATCGCCCGGATCGGCGGTGAAGAGTTCGTCTGGCTGCTGCCGGAAACCGATGCCGAATCCGCACGGCTGGTGGCGCGCAAATGCCTGCACCTGATTCGCCAGCAGCAGATCCCCCACGAATTCTCGAACGTATCGAAGCTGCTGAGTATCAGCCTCGGCGTCGGCACCACCCTGGCATCGATGCATGCGACGGCCCTGGAGTTCGTCGAGCAGGTCGATCATCTGCTCTACAAGGCCAAGCACAATGGCCGGATGCGCGCCGAGTTCGCTGATTTTCGTGATTGACAAAAGGCGCGCCGGCTTTTAAAACTGGGCGCCTCACTCAGGGTGTAAGCAAGTATGTCCGCAACCTTCAACCTCAACACTTCCGTCATTGGCTTGATTGCCAAGGCGCAAGGTTGCGTTGCGCACGCCCTCAAATCGAAGAAACAGTCGCTCATGTGACCGGGGCGCGCTGTCCCGTCAGATGAGCTGACAGGACATTGAGCGCGACGGACCACACTCCCCTTGCTTACTCTCCTTCCATGCCCCTGACGGTGACGAAATCGGTCAACCATCAGGAGAAAAAAGCATGTCAGCGTTTCAGGGTATCTGGGTTCCATTGGTCACACCCTTCCACAACGGCGCCATCGATTTCGTCGGCTTGCGCCGGCTGGTCAGCCATCTGTTGGAAAAAGGTGTCGACGGCCTCGTCGTTTGCGGCACCACCGGCGAACCCGCGGCGATGGGCAAGCATGAGCAACTGGCCGTGCTTGATGCAGTGCTGGAGCTGGTGCCGGCGCAACGGGTGGTCATGGGCCTGGCCAGCAACAACCTGACCGAGTTGTTGCAGTTCCAGAGCGAGATCCTCAAGCGCCCGGTGGCGGGCCTGCTGGTGCCGGCGCCGTATTACATCCGCCCGTCCCAGGCCGGCCTCGAAGCGTTTTTCCGCACGGTCGCCGATGCCTCCAGCGTGCCACTGATACTCTACGACATCCCCTACCGTACCGGCGTGGCCTTCGAACAGGTGACCCTGCTCAACATCGTCGCCCACGAGCGGATCGTCGCGATCAAGGATTGCGGTGGTAGCTTTTCCAACACCCTCGCCTTGCTCGATAGCGGCCACGTCGACGTGCTGTGCGGCGAAGACAACCAGATCTTCAATACCCTGTGCCTGGGCGCCAAAGGCGCGATTGCCGCGTCGGCGCATGTCCATCCGGAACTGTTCGTGCAGTTGCACCGGCAGATCCGCGACAACCAATTGGCTGAAGGTCGCGCCACGTTTTTCCGTTTGCTGCCACTGATCAACAGCCTGTTCCTGGAGCCCAACCCGGCCCCGGTAAAAACCGCGCTGGCCCTGCAAGGCTTGATCGGTGACGAACTGCGCGCACCGATGCAACGCAGCAGTGAGTCGATGACCGAGCGTTTGAAGGGTGTGCTCAACGCATTGGGCCGCGACAATCGATAGAGCGTCGGCCCGCGGCCCGAGTACCATGGAGCGATTCGATCAGCCTTCAGGGGCACCGACATGCTGTACCGAATCGCCGCCGACGGGCTGATGCTGTTTCACCTGTCGTTCATTGTGTTTGTCGTGTTCGGCGGGCTGCTGGTGCTCAAATGGCGCCACCTGATCTGGTGGCATCCGCCTGCTGCGCTGTGGGGGATGGCGGTGGAGTTCTTCCACCTGCCCTGCCCGCTGACCGACTGGGAAAACCGCATGCGCCAGGGGGCCGGGCAAACCGGCTATGGCGGTGGGTTCATCGAGCATTACATTTGGCCGGTGATTTACCCGGCGGGCCTGACGCCGACCATTCAACTGGGTTTGGGCAGCGTGGTATTGGTGATCAACCTGATGGTCTATCTTCGATTGATCCGTACCTCCTGAGTCACCCACCCTGCCTCTGTAGGAGCTGGCTTGCCAGCGATCGGCCTTGAGCCATGCATCGCACTCGCGGGCCCCTTCGCCGGCAAGCCGGCTCCTACAGGGTGTGATGTTCGTTTGAGGATTTTGCACATGCTGTCGACCGAAGACCTGGCGCTACTCGAGGCCATCCGCGAAACCGGTAGCCTGTCGCGGGCGGCGGCGCATCTGGGCAAGGCGCCGTCGACCGTGTCCTATGCGGCGCGGCAGCTGGAGGAACGCTTCGATGCGTTGCTGTTCGACCGCCGCCGCTACCGTTTGCAACTGACCCCGGCGGGTGAGTTGCTGGTCAACGAAGCGGCGCGGCTGATGCAGGACGTCTCGCGCCTGACCCAACGGGTCCGGCAAGTGGCCAATGGCTGGGAGAGCCGCCTGTGGATTGTCACCGACGAGCTGCTGGAGTTCGAAACCCTGATCCCGGTGATCGACGAATTCGATGCGCTGCAATCCGGCGTCCCGCTGCGCATCACCCAGGAAGTGCTCAAAGGGGTCTGGGAAGCGCTGCGCGAAGGCCGCGCGGACCTGATCATCGGCGCCACCAATGAGCCTGCGGCGATTCCGTCCTTGCGCTGGATGCAACTGGGGGAAATGGAATGGGTGTTTGCGGTGTCACCCAGGCACCCGCTGGCCAAGGCCAAAAGCCCGATTACCCGGGCCATGGTCGCGCAGCACCGGGCCGTGGTGGTGGCCGATTCGTCCAGAGTCACCGAGGGCAGCACCTACGGCGTCACCGGTGGGCAAGCGGTGCTGGCCGTGCCGACCATGGCCGCGAAAATCCTCGCCCAGTGCCATGCGCTGGGGGTGGGTTGGCTGCCGCGGCACCGGGTTGGCTCACTGCTGAAAAACGGCACGCTGGTTGAAAAGCCGATGGCCGACCCGCGCGAACCGAACATCCTCTACGCCGGCTGGCGTGGCGACCATGACGGTCGCGCCCTCGGCTGGTGGCTGGAGCAGCTTGAAAAACCAGGCCTGGCGACCCGACTGGTTCAGGGAACGGACCGGTTTGCCTGACGCCTGAGCCTCAGTTGGCAATCACACTCATATTGCGCCCACTGGCCTTGGCCACGTACAGCGCCTTGTCCGCCGCACCGATCAGGTCTTCGGAGCGAACCTGGGACGCACCATTGCTGGCACACACACCAACGCTGACGGTGACGGCGCCTTCCGGGCTGTCGCTGTGGGCAATATCGGCCTGCAGCACCGCGCGACGGATTTTCTCCGCCACCAGAAATGCCCCGACGTAGTCGGTGCCGGGCAGCACCACCGCAAACTCCTCGCCGCCATAACGGGCGGCCAGGTCACCGGGGCGCTTGATGTTGTCGGTGATGATCGCACCGACCTTGCGCAAACACTCATCACCGGCCAGGTGGCCGTAGCGGTCATTGAACGGTTTGAAATGATCGACATCGATCATCAACAGCGCCAGCTCGCTCTGGCTGCGCTGGGCACGGCCCATTTCGGCATCGATGAACGCGTCGAGCTGACGCCGGTTGGCCAGCCCCGTCAGCGCATCCTTGAGGGCCAGGCCTTCGAGGTTGCGATTGACCTCCAGGAGCTTGTCCCGGGTGTCCAGCAACTCGACCTGCACCAGATTCTGCTGCTTCATCAGCTTGATCAGCCGGAACCCCAGTACCCCGAGAACACTGAGCAACAGCGTGACGATGCCGGCGCTGAGCAGCGTTTCCTTGCGCCAACTGGCCAGCACTTCATTCTTGTTCAGCGCGGCAAACACGATCAGCGGATAACCCTCGACCCGGCGGTACCCCGTCACCCGCTCGACACCGTCGACGACCGACGTGATCGTGGCCGTGCCCGCATCGCCCTTGGGCAACAACTGGGTGAACAACGGGCTCTTGGCGAGACTGCTGCCGATATCCGCCTCCTTGAAGGGTCGGCGAATGACAATGCTGGCGTTGTCGGCAATCAGGGTGATCACGCCGTTGCTGCCCATGTCGATGCTGTCGTAGAGCTGCAGGAAATGAGTGAGGTAAATCGTCGCCAGCGCCACGCCGGCAAAACTGCCGTCGGGATGATTGAGCCGACGCGAAACCGTCAGGATCCACTCGCCGCTCGACCGGCTCTTGATCGACGGCCCGATGTGCGGCCCTCGGCTGGGGTTGTCGCGATGGAAGATGAAGTATTCGCGGTCGGAATTGTTGACGCCGGTTTGGCCGGCGCCATTGGAATTGGCGAGCCACTGCCCTTTTTCGTCGAAAACGAACACGCCATGGAGCTGGCTCAACTCACTGCGCTGGGCATTGAGCAACGCCGGCAGCCGGGGTTGATCCGCGCCGTCGTGTTCCAGACGATCGACCAACGTGAACAGCAGCGTATCGGCCTGCTTGATCGTTGCCTGCGCTTGCGAAGCCAGGGTCTGCGCCAGATTGGACATCACCACTTCCTTGTCATGCAGGCGGTACTGGCGTGAGCTCCAGGCTTCCCAGATCACGATAGCCACCATCGACAGGCACACCGCCATCAGCAAGGTCACCGCCGAGCGGACCTTGAGCCTTGGCACGGCTGACCGACGCATTTCAATTTGATCGTTGATCAATGGATGTCCCATGGTGCTCCCTGTGTGTCGATGACGGACGAGCCTTCCTGATCGCCGTTTTTGCTCACTCATGCCCGAGCCGGGCTCGCCATGATGTTAGCGCGACGCCTGTTTAACCGCCTCCAGCCACGCGGGATCCAGCCGTGTCTGTTCGATTTCGATACCCTGCGCTTGCATGCGTTCCTTGTGCTGGTCCATTTCGCGGATCAACTGGCCATGGTCACTGGAGTTGCCATCGAGTTGATGCATCTGGTTCAAGCCCAAATGGTAGAAACGCAACAGCTTCATCGCAACCGGATCACCGCGTTCCACGGCGGCCGTTACATGATGCATGACATTGGTGATGCTCATCAGGCTGCGCTTGAGTTGCCAACTGTAGACCGCAGGCGCCATCCACGCCTGGCGCCAGAACACCTTGCGCATCAGCGCCGCCATCGCCAGCACGGCAACAAACACGCCACCGACGTTGAAGCGCAGATTGTCGCCCGCCGGCGTGCCGAACAGCGCCACCGCCGCCGTGGACAGCAGCATCGCCAGCGCCAGGAAGATCAGGGCAATGATGACCGTGCTGCGCCGCGTCTGTTGCCGGTAGGTGTCAGCGTTCATCGGCTGGATTTCGAACATTGCGTCGGGTTTCCTGAGCTGAAAGGGTAAAAAGGCGTCTGAGGCAAAAAGACAGCGGGCCATTATCCCCTCTGCGGGGGATTTAGCTATGCTGGGGCTCCTTTTGATCTTTTCATCTTTTCATCGTCAAGCGGGGGACATGGCGAGACCGCGCAGTTCGTGCCATCTTCTTTCATGAATACACATTATTCGGATGCCATTCGTAGTTGCTGTGTGAATGACATCGTTTTAAGGATCATTGAATGACCCAACGCCAAGTTATCAACGCCTCCGTCAGTCCCAAAGGCAGCCTGGAAACGCTCTCGCAGCGGGAAGTCCAGCAATTGAGCGAAGCCGGTTCCGGCAGCACCTACACCCTCTTCCGCCAGTGCGCCCTGGCCATCCTCAACACCGGCGCCCATGTCGACAACGCCAAGACCATTCTGGAAGCCTACAAGGATTTCGAGATCCGCATTCACCAGCAGGACCGCGGCGTACGCCTGGAACTGCTGAACGCCCCGGCCGACGCCTTCGTCGACGGCGAAATGATCGCCAGCACCCGGGAAATGCTGTTCAGCGCCCTGCGTGACATCGTCTACACCGAAAACGAACTCGACAGCCAGCGCATCGACCTGAGCAACTCCCAGGGCATCAGCGACTACGTCTTCCACCTGCTGCGCAACGCCCGCACCCTGCGCCCAGGCGTCGAGCCGAAGATCGTGGTGTGCTGGGGTGGGCACTCGATCAACACCGAAGAATACAAATACACCAAGAAAGTCGGCCACGAACTGGGCCTGCGCAGCCTGGACATCTGCACCGGTTGCGGCCCCGGCGTGATGAAAGGCCCGATGAAAGGCGCGACCATCGCCCACGCCAAGCAACGCATCCACGGCGGCCGCTACCTGGGCCTGACCGAACCCGGCATCATCGCCGCCGAAGCGCCGAACCCGATCGTCAACGAACTGGTGATCCTGCCGGACATCGAAAAACGCCTGGAAGCCTTCGTCCGCGTCGGCCATGGCATCATCATCTTCCCGGGCGGCGCCGGTACGGCCGAAGAGTTCCTGTACCTGCTGGGCATCCTGATGCACCCGGACAATGCAGGCCTGCCCTTCCCGGTCGTCCTCACCGGGCCCAAACATGCCGCGCCGTACCTGGAGCAACTGGACGCGTTCGTCGGCGCCACCCTGGGCGACGCCGCCAAGCAGCACTACCAGATCATCATCGATGACCCGGCCGAAGTGGCGCGCCAGATGACCCTGGGCCTCAAGGCGGTCAAGCAGTTCCGCCGCGAGCGCAACGACGCGTTCCACTTCAACTGGCTGCTGAAAATCGACGAAGGCTTCCAGCGCCCGTTCGACCCGACCCACGAAAACATGGCCAACCTGAAACTGAGCCTCGACCTGCCCTCCCACGAACTGGCGGCCAACCTGCGCCGCGCGTTCTCCGGCATCGTCGCCGGCAACGTCAAGGACAAGGGCATCCGTTTGATCGAAGAGCACGGGCCCTACCAGATCCGTGGCGACGCGGCGATCATGCAACCGCTGGACCTGCTGCTCAAAGCCTTCGTCGCCCAGCACCGCATGAAACTGCCGGGCGGCGCGGCGTATGTGCCGTGTTATCGGGTGGTGGCTTAACCCTTTTGGTGTAATAACGCCGACATGAGCTTTACCGTCGCGAGCCGCAGTGAAAGCTGCGGTTCGCGGCACTCTATGGAAAGAAAAAAATGCGCCAACGCCATTCCGCCAGACTGCTGGTGATCAATCCCTCGCAACAGGTTCTGCTGTTTCACTTCCGGCACAAAGGCGATGCCCTCGACGGCCAAAGCCACTGGGCGACACCCGGCGGCGGGCTTGAGCCGGGTGAATCCTTTGAGGCGGCGGCGGTTCGTGAACTGTTTGAAGAAACCGGGCTGAACGTCGCTGCCGTGGGAGCCAGCGTTGCAGAGCGCAGTTTTCCGATGATGCTGCCAAGCGGTGAAACGGTGTTGTCGGTTGAACGGTATTTTGTGGTTCATACCGAGAGTGAACGCCTGTCCCGTGAGGGGTGGACGGCTCACGAAGTTCGGGTAATGGCTGACCATAAGTGGTGGTCGGTGGAAGATCTGTTAACGACCAGCGAAACGGTCTGGCCAGAACAGTTGATTGAGATGCTGGAGAGCGCACTGAATTAACGAGCGTTACGCAAACAGCCCCCTGTAGGAGCGAGCTTGCTCCGGGCGGCGTTCCGACGATGGTGGTCAACGATAACGCGGGCATTCTGACTGCACGCGGCGTCCTTGAGTGCATCGCGAGCAAGCTCGCTCCTACAGGGCATCAATGCACCTGACCGCTGGCCGAATCACCTTGGCGAACCAGAATCTCATTGTCCTTGCTGATGGACTGCTTGATATTGTGACCGGTGAGGCCTATCACCTGACCCTCCTGTGAATACGTCACCTCGACATACCCCCCGCCAAAATACTCCACGCGATAAATACGCAACTGATCCACGGTTCGCATCGCGAAGGATTCAATCTCGAATAGATCCTCGACCCCTACCGATTTGGGGATCATATTCTCGATCGTGATATTTCCCGCGTCATGCAGGAACACTATTGCCCCGTCCGGGCGAGTGACTTTCACGCCGCCCTCTACCTTTTCCACCACGCCGCCAGAAACCTGGGCGCCAACGAAGTTACCTTCGCGGTCTACCTGAACATAGCTATCGCCTGCTGCCGTTTCAGCTCCTTGTGGGACTGCCTCAAACTCTACGTTTATTTTGCCTGCTTTAAGTTTGGTCATTGTGCTGCTCCTTGCAGTTGCCGGAATTGGCGGTGGTTTAGCTTTCTGCGTTGCTGGCGCAACAACCGGCCAGCGCGCAGCAAAAAACAGATCAGGAAATCTCAGGACTCACCGAACAGACTCCATCTAATGTTTTCTTCGGCGATGGTGACCCGGTCGGCGAGCAGGAAGCGGCTATGGCTGCGCTGGACATTCAGGGTCGGCATGATTTCGTCTTTTTCGAAACGTCGGATCTTGTCGACGATGCCCTCGGCTTTCCAATAGCCAGTCTGCGGGCAGGCTTGGCCACTGTTGCAAGTCAACCTGGGGAAAGGTGCGCGGATGAAATCGGGAGAGTCCGGCAGCGGTCGGCCGGAGGCGGGGTCGAGGAGTTTGGCCTTGGCCAGTTGGTGGATCAGCGCCGGGCTGGGTTTTTCTGGTGGGACATTGGCCTGGCGGGCTTCGAGCCATTGGAGCTTGCCGTCCCAGGCTGGGAGTTTGGCCGGCGGGAGGGGGACAATTTCGTTGATTTCGGGGACTGTGGGCTTGGCGTAAGAAGCGTTAGCGAGCACTCGCCAGATTTTTTCATAACGTTCGGCGCGTTCGAGGTCTTCCTGTTGGCCGAGATAGTACAACCGGTCATCTGGTTTTGGGCCGCGGAAGCCATTTTCCAAGAAGGAAGCAGAAGATTCATCACCCGCAGCAACTCCGAGTTGGAATGCTTCGAGTGCCTCTTGATAACGTCCATTTGTCGATAAATTAACTCCAAGAGCTCTAGCAGCCTCGCCATTACCTTGCTGAGCCGCGCAATGACGCATCTGTCGGGCAACATCCGGAGCAAAATGTATCGGTGCCAGCTTATCACCCACGTAGGCTTGCGCTAATGCGCTGCCGTGGTCGGCGGACTTGCGGTAATAACGCAAGGCCATTTCCGGGTCCTGCTTCAACCCTGCCGAGCCTTGCTGCAAAAAAATCCCCACGAAGTAGTAGCCCGTGGCAACACCCGCGTCGATCAATTGCTGACTCAGGCGAAGATGCTCTTCGCCACGCAGCTGGAAACGGCCGCGCATGGCGCCGTTTTGCAAGTTGATATTGGCCTTATAGTGGCCGTTCTCGGCGGCAATGCGATACAACCGCTCGATTTCGACATCAACAGTCTTGCCCTGCTTGAGCTGGTTGTTTTTCTGCAACCAGCGGGCGTACTGGAACAGCACGTCGGCGTCGGCACTGGACTCAGGAATCTGCTCATGGGCGCAGGTGAAGGCCAGATCAGCTTTGATCCCGGTAAGCGGGTCCATGGTGGCTTTCGTCACGCGGGCGTCAAGGGTGCAAGCGCCAAGCAGCACCGAGCTCAGTAGCGTCATGGCAAGACGACGGCTCATCCGAGCAGGCCCCAGCTCACCTCATACTGTCTCTCGGTGTACTTGTCAGAGAGCGGCCAAATGCGTGGGCGATAGAAACTGACCAGCGCCGTTGGCATGATCTCGCCTCGTTCGAAATGGCGAGCGTCGTTTCGTTGCATCAACAAATAATGCCCTCGGCCGGACCAGTGGAACTTCCAGTAACCGGTTTGCGGGCAGGGGTTGCCACTCAAACAGGTCAGCCCGAGGAAGTTGGTATCGCTGAACGCCGGCGACCCCGGAATGGGTCGGCCGGTGGCGGGGTCGAGGACCTTGGCCTCGACGAGCTTCTTGATCAGCGCCGGGCTGGGTTTTTCCGGCGGGACATTCGCCAGGCGGGCTTCGAGCCATTGCAGCTTGCCGTCCCAGGCTGGGAGCTTGGCCGGTGGTAGGGGGAGAATTTCGTTGATTTCGGGGACTTTGGGGTTAGCGTAGGAGTAGCCATAGAGCAGTTTCGAGATTTTTTTGTAGCGGTCGGCGCGTTCGAGGTCTTCCTGTTGGTCGAGGTAATACAACTCATCTGAGGGAGATGGGTTAAGAAAACCTTTAGACAAGCGGGAAGCCGCATTGCTTGAGCCGCCGGCAACACCCATCTGCAAGACTTCGATTGCTTCACTATATTTTTGTTCATCTCTGAGATAGAGCGACAACATGTCAGCCGCTTTACCATGCCCTTGCTCAGCAGCACAACGGCGCATCTGACGGGCAACGTCTGGAGCAATGTCACTCGGTGCCAGCTTGTCACCCACATAGTATTGCGCTTCGGCACTTCCTTGGTCGGCAGCCTTGCGGTAGTACCGCAAGGCCATTTCCGGATCTTGTTTAAGGCCCGCCGAGCCTTGTTGCAGGAAGATGCCAACAAAAAAATACCCTGTGGCCACCCCTGCATCGATCAGTTGCTGGCTCAGCCGCAAGTGCTCATCACCACGTAGCTGGAAGCGGCCGCGCATGGCGCCGTTTTGCAAGTTGATATTGGCCTTGTAGTGGCCGTTCTCGGCGGCAATGCGATACAACCGCTCGATTTCGACATCGACAGTCTTGTCCTGCTTGAGCTGGTTATTCTTTTGCAACCAACGTGCGTACTGGAATAGCACGTCGGCGTCGGCACTGGCCTCCGGAATCTGCTCATGGGCGCAGGTGAAGGCCAGATCGGCTTTGATCCCGGTAAGCGGGTCCATGGTGGCTTTCGTCACGCGGGCGTCAAGGGTGCAAGCGCCAAGCAGTACCGAGCTCAGTAGCGTCATGGCAAGACGACGGCTCATCCGAGCAGGCCCCAGTTCACCTCATACTGTCTCTCGGTGTACTTGTCAGAGAGTGGCCAAATGCGTGGGCGATAGAAACTGACCAGCGCCGTCGGCATGATCTCGCCTCGTTCGAAATGGCGAGCGTCGTTTCGTTGCATCAACAAATAATGCCCTCGGCCGGACCAGTGGAACTTCCAGTAACCGGTTTGCGGGCAGGGGTTGCCACTCAAACAGGTCGGCCCGAGGAAGTTGGTATCGCTGAACGCCGGCGACCCCGGAATGGGTCGGCCGGTGGCGGGGTCGAGGACCTTGGCCTCGACGAGCTTCTTGATCAGCGCCGGGCTGGGTTTTTCCGGCGGGACATTCGCCAGGCGGGCTTCGAGCCATTGCAGCTTGCCGTCCCAGGCTGGGAGCTTGGCTGGGGGTAGCGGGACGATTTCGTTGATTTCGGGGACTTTGGGGTTGGCGTAGGAATAACCGGCTAGGATTTTCCAGATTTTTTTGTAGCGGTCGGCGCGTTCAAGGTCTTCCGATTGACCGAGGTAGTCCAGTTTGTTGGTCTTAGGGGGGCCGCGAAATGCATCGTCCAAGCGACCAGCAGCATGTTCATCCCCTCCGGCAACACCCATCTGGAGTACCTCAACTGCCTCTTGGTAAATCCCCTTGTTCTTAAGATTGACAGCTAGTGCGACAGCTGCCCTGCCATGCTTCTGTTCGGCGGCACAACGACGCATCTGCCTAGCGATATCCGGAGCAATGTCACTCGATGCCAGCTTGTCACCCACATAGTATTGCGCTTCGGCACTGCCTTGATCGGCAGCCTTGCGGTAGTACCGCAAGGCCATTTCCGGATCTTGTTTAAGGCCTGCCGAGCCTTGCTGCAGGAAAATCCCGACAAAGAAGTACCCCGTTGCCACACCGGCATCAATCAATTGCTGACTCAGACGTAAATGCTCATCGCCTCGGAGCTGGAAACGGCCGCGCATGGCGCCATTCTGCAGATTGATATTGGCCTTGTAATGACCGTTTTCGGCGGCAATGCGATACAGCCGTTCGATTTCGACATCGACACTTTTGTCCTGCTTGAGCTGGTTATTCTTTTGCAACCAGCGGGCGTACTGGAACAGCACGTCGGACTCGGCACTGGCCTCAGGGATTTTCTCGTGGGCGCAAGTAAAGGCCAGATTGGCTTTAATTTCAGTCAGCGGTTTCACATGTGGGTCCTTCTTCGTGTAGGTAAAGGCGCTGCGACTATCGCAAGCGACCAACAGCAGGCAGGAGAGCAGGAGAAAACGGCGCATCAGTCGAGGTCCCACAGTTTGGCCTTACCGTAAAAAAACTCGACGAGAGGTGCCTCGGGAACACCGTTTTCCTTGTCTTTTTGAAGATCTTTATTGTCATCAATGATTTTCTGCCAAGCTTTGAATGCATCACCCACTTCTTCCTGCACCCCTTTCCCAGCCGTATGCAGATCCCACAACCGCCGTCGCATTGCCTGGGTCACACTCGCCCACTCATGGGCAATATTCAGCTCGCTATCCACCTGCATGCTGCGCGTATTGATGTTGGCCGAACCATGAGTGGTGAACACGTCGTCGACGATCATCAGCTTGGAGTGGATGTACACCTCCATCCATTTCTTGCCCGCTGGCGAGTCGGGGGCGACCAGCGAGCACAAGTGCACTTTCAGGCCGGGGATGTCCTCCGGTTCGATGGTGCTGTCCTTGATCTGCTTGATGTGCCAATCAAGATCCTCCTGCCATTCGGCCAGTTCCCGGTGCCCCACGCGGTCCCGGGGTTCGGGGCGTGGCCGGGGCGGGGCGTTTTTTTTCACTTCTTCGATGCGCTGTAACTTGGTGACTTCGGGGATGGTCTCGGCCCGGCCCAGGCTGGCGAGCATGCGCTGGGTATTGCGGGTGCCGTCGCCTACGCTGTCGTCACCGGCATTGGTGATCACGAACAGGTGCAGGGGGCCGTGGATGCCGGGGTCGCGACCGGCCCGGGTCTGGCCGGCGGCGACCGACTTGATCAGTTCGGCCAGAGGCGGCCAGCGGAAATACTGGTTCTCGATGTAGATGAACTGGGTCGCGTTGTTCGCCGCTTGCAGGTAGAGCGTCTCGATATCGCGTTTGCCTTCCTGGGCCTGGGTGCGCAGGATCTGGGCGATCTGCCGTGTTGCGCCCGGGGTGCATTGCAGCTGCAGCCCGACTTGCTTGGACTGGCGCAAGTCGAGCAGGTCTTCACCGGTTTCCTTGAGCCAGGCGCTGGCGAAATTGTGGTGCAGGTGTTCCAGGATCGGTCCGCTGACCTGGCTGGAGATGTCCTGGCGCGGGGTATTGCCTCGCGGGCCGGCGTTGGGTGCAGGCTTGCTGCCTTCGGCGCGGTTCAGCGCCGAATGGGAATCAGTGTCCCAATACTCGTCGAGCATGTTGTGGCCCATGACGAAACCGACGGCGCTATCGGGGAGTTCGTAGTCGACCAGCACCGTCTTCTGGTGGTGCGAGGGTGCGAACTTCAGGGCTTGCCGCATCTTGGTGCTGATGTGCGGGTCGAGGCTTTCGTATTTCACCCAATGGGAGATTTCTGCCCTTTCTTGCCAACTGAAACCACGGCTGACGAACGCTGGCAGGCCACTGGCGACCTGTTGAGCCGCCTTGTTGCCTGCGACCGCGCAGCGGGCAAACCACTCGCGGTCTTCGGCGTATTGCGCCTCGGTGGAGCGCTGCAGCGCTCGATCAGCGATACGAATCGAGCCTTTGCCGGGCAGGTTGGCTTCACCCCCCATGCCCGCCAGATTAAATGGCATCTCCCAGCCCAACATCCGAACCTTGACGCCTTCTTTGGCCTTGGCCTTGAGCAATTCGCCGATGCTCGGTGACTGTCCTTTGCGGATGAAAAACATCGACGGCTGAAAGCCCCAGCAGATGATATCGACAGACTTTTTCGCCGCGGCGATGGCCTCGTGCACGGCCTTGAAGGCTTCCTCGCCGTTGATCAAGGGCTGATAGGTGGCTCCCACCGGGTGGTATTCGGTGTTGCACACATACCAGGGCGCCGTGCAGGTGGCCTGATTGGTGTGCTGGAGTGCGATGGGCACCACGCATTCGAATTGAGTCATTGGGGTTCCCCTTCCTGATCGGTGATGTCCATGTGCGTGGCGTACTGCCCGCGATGATCGGTGTGCGACGCGGGCTGATTGACGCCGGTATCGGTTTGCGAGGGGTGGTTGCGCAGACCACGATTGGCCAGTTGCGCCTGCTCGGCGTTGCGGTATTCGGTGGGCACCGGGATCTGGTAGACCGCGCCGTTGGCCATCACCAACCGGTAGCCTCGTGTCACCACCTGATGGTCAATCGACACTTGCCCGGTCTTGTCCAGCACGCCTTGCTTGAGTACCGCGCCGTCGGCGTACAGGGTGTAAGGCATGCCTGCCCAGCCTTGGCTGGAGGTGTTCGGGGCTGGCGACACGCTCAGGTTGATCACTTGCCGGGACAGGCTTTGCGGGTAATCCGGATGCGTGGCCTTCATGCTCGCCGGGCCGCTGTATTCGAAGTGCGCTGCCTTGACCTTGTGGTCGCCCGCTGTGCCCGATTCGATGCAACACTCATCCAGGCTGAGGTAGCTGCCGCCGCCGTTGAGGACGATTTTCTTTTTCGCCGTGATGTGGATTTCGTCCTCGGTGCTGGTGATCTCCAGGCCATGGCGGGCGATCAGTTCCAACTGGTCGTTTTGCGCTTGGACGCTTATCGGCCCCTGATTGGCGATCAGCTTGATCCCCAGCTTGCGCACGAACAGGCTCAGGCCTTGGCCGACGCCAATGAACAGCCGCTTGACCACGCTGAGGTCGGCTTCACCGCTAGCGTTGAGCATCAGGTTGTCCTTGGCCGCCAGTTGCAGGTGCTGGCCACTGGTGAGGGCGATGCCTTGCGGGGCGCTGAGCAGCAGGACCTGGGACTTGAGCTGTTCCAAATCCTGGCGCAGCAGGTTGAGTTGCGCAGCCACGTCCGCCGGTTCGGCATTGGCGGCCTGGGCGTCGACCGACAGCTTTTGCAGCTGTTCGCCGGCCTGTTGCAGGCGGCCGACGGCAGCGTCCATGTTCAGCACCGGCCCCTGCGCCTTGGCCTGTGCATCGGCACTGATGAACAGGCCCTTGCCCGCCCGAATACTCCCCCACTGATCCGTCCTCAGTTCAAACCCTTCCCCACGTTTCCTCCGCTGGCCATCCACCAGATGCCCAAGGTTGAGTTGGCTCTTGCCGCCATACTCGGTACTGAGCTTGACGTGCTCCTGCCCCCGGGTGTCGTCCAGGCGCAACTTGTTATTGGCCGGCGTGCGCAGCACGTTGCGGTGGTCGTTGCGCTGGGTCACCAGGTCGGGGTGCTGGTCGTCGTGCAGGGCATGGGCGATGTAGGGTTTGTCCGGATCGCCCTGTTCGAAGGCGATGGCCACTTCGGTGCCGGCGATCAGCGGCAGGTGCAGGCCGTAGGTGTCACCGGCGTAGGCGCGGGCCTGGCGCAGCCATTTGCTTTCGCGGCCGGCGGGCCAGGTGTCGCGGTCGAAGAGGAACTTGACCCGGTAGCGCCCTTGCATGTCGATTTCGGTGTAAAGGGGGTTGCTCTGGGGGTGGGTAACGCGCGCTGGCAGGGTGCCGGCGATTTGTGGTTTGGCTAGCAAGGGTGGGCGAAAGCACAGGCGCAAGGCGTAGGGCATGGCTTCGAAATCGCAGGTCAGGCTGCGGTCGCGGGCGGCGCGCGTGGTGATCTTTGTGATCACCACGCGGGAGGCGAAGGCCTTGGGGGCGTCGCCGCTGACGGTCAGGACCTGGCCCGGGGCCAGGGTGGCGCTGCTGCTGGTGCCGCTGAGGTGGGTCTGGTTGTTGAGGTAGCGTTCGTGGCGCAGGCGCGCATAGAAAAAGCCGCTTTCGCTTTGCAGGTCTTCGTCGCGCAGGTGGGACTTGCCGAGCACGCGGTAGGATTCGGCGTAGTGGTAGGCCTCGCCGTAGGTGTTGTCGGCGACGCCGCGGGTCGTGGCCACGCCGTGGGTGGCGGGCTCGCCGAGGGTCTGGTCGACCTCGCCGTCGAGGTAGGCGCGGCTGTCGTCGGGGTGATAGGCGCGTACGCTGACCTGCTGTTCCACCACCCGGTGGCGGGTTTGCAGGGCCCAGACGCTGTCCTGCTCGCTGTTGCTGAAGCCCGACGGCGAGCGCAGCGGCAGCTCGACGTCGAACTGGTAGCAGCGCTGGTCGTCGCAGAACTCGACGACGTCGAAGGCGAGCTCTTCGTGCTGGATGCAGCGGTACCAGATGCCGACGTCGGCCAGGATCCGGCTGATGAAAGCCAGGTCGCTTTCCTGGTACTGCATCACCTGCTCGCGCTGCGGGTACTCGCGCTTGAGGTTGAAGCGAAAGTGCCCGGTGTCCAGACCGTGGCGGTCGCGCAGGATGCTTTTGACGATGTCCGGCACGGACTGGTGCTGATAGATCCGCGTTTGCTGGCCGCGATCAAGCAGGGCCAGGCGCGGTTGCAGGGTGACTTCGTAGCGGGCTTCGTCGATTGAGCCGGACAGGCGCTGGCAGGCGGTGATGCGGCCGTACAGCGTGCGCAGCGGCATTATCGGTCTGGGCACTTCCCAGTCGAACACTGGCACGTTGGACGGTGCGTCGTACAGGCTGAACTCGGCGTACTGGCCGATGAACTTTTCCGCGCCGATGTCGAGGTCGCTGGCGGTGAATTCGATGCGGTAGAGGTAGGGTTGGCTAAGGTACTCATGGCCCTCGAAGGTGAGGACGTCGAGGTGGGTGTCGAGCTGGTCGATCTTGAGTGTGTGGCGGTTGTGGCCGATGAGGGTGCGCAGTGCGGTGGACAAAATCAGGCCTCCCTGGGCTTTTGAAGCGGACGGGGAGGCTTCGTTGCCACCCTCGTTCAAACGCTGGGCAGCTTTCAGGAAGGGAAAAAAGATTGATATAGGATGTTTCCGAAGTGTGCGTAGGACGCATCCAAAAGTTGATGTGCTTTCTGTGGCGAGGAAGCTGGCTCCCGCGCCACTAGGTTCAGCGCTTAGTCCAGTGGGGCGACGTTATCCAGTGCGCGGTTGACTGCCAGGTCCGCCAGCATGATCACCTGCTGGATCCCCAGCAACATGCTGCGTTGCGGACCATCCAGGAATGTTGCGAAATCACTGGCCATGACGCTCGCCGAGGCCAGCGATTCACAGGCATGGGCCAACAGGCTTTCGGTGTCGATGTTCGGCACGATGGTGAACATAGTGCTGGGGTTGTGGGGTGCGTCGTTTTTGAGGATGGCGGGTTTGAGGTGGAGAGTTGATGCACTCCGGGTGGTATCGGTTTCTGATTCTGGGGGATTGGGTGTGGGTTTGAACATGGTGGAGCTCCTGTAGAAACTGGAACCACCAAGACCTGTCGCTAAACAAGTAAGGGTGGCGACTGTACGAAGGTTAGCGAACCGGTTACAGGCAAACCCGGCAGACCCGAAGGTCTCCGACGCACAGCCGCCATAATCAAATTGCAGGCATAGAAACGAATGCAATCAAGACTGGAGTGCTGGTGTCCCTGTATCTGTTCGGATCGCTAAATCCGGTCGCTGAATTTGCAGCGACCCGACAACGATAGAGTCAGGGTCCAAGGCCCACAAGCCGGCGGATTCTGGCGTAGTTGTAGGCAACGACGCAAGGCGGTGTAGCCTCGCTCCTGGTCCTACAGCCTTGCCTGACATCCATAATTTCTGGCCATTTTGCTGGTGTGAGGCAGAGGACTTTCGTTGGCTGCAAGGCCGTCTTCGCGAGCAGGCTCGCTCCCACAGGGATTGGGTATACCTGTGAGAGATTGGTCGGCTGGCAGGTCGCCTTCGCGAGCAAGCCCGCTCCCACAGAAGAGTAAAAGCAGAGCGGCGTACACCTTCGCTCTTCACCACTCAACAGGTCGAGCGTTAGCTCGCCTGCAGCTCTTGATCTTGATCCACCCGCCCCCTCGGCAGGCTAAGTGGAGGTGTTCATCAGGGGGCAGGCGCGCAGCGCCGTTCGACGAAGTCGAACACATCGAGAGGAGGTCGTCGCGAAGCAGACCGGAGGCGATGCGCCCTGATGAATACCGGAGCGAAGGAACCCCGAGCCTCAGCGAGGGGCCGTACGTAAGGGGCGAGACCTTTTGGTTACTTTTGGGGCGTTTGCCAAAAGTGACCCGCTGTAAGAGCGGAACCATAAGCCGCCGTTACCAAAAAAACGGATATGTACACAGTCAAAAAAAGACAGGTCGGCTATCAGGCCGCCTTCGCGAGCAAGTCCACAATTGGACCCGGTATATCTGGCGCAAAACCCGCTCCCAAGGGTTCAAGGCTGCAATGCCTGAGGTGCGGTGGACTGTGCTTTCGGCTGCCCGCTGGAGTCATCGAGGAAGGCTTTCTCGGCCACGAACTGCCAGTCCTTGTAGCTGGCCATGCCGTTGAAGTCCGACCACTGGCTGGGAAAGTTCACCTGCTTGAGCGGCTTCTCCGTGGAGGAGCAGTACACTCCGCTGATCCGTCCGTCGATACCGCGTATCACCTCCCATTCGCCCCCCGTCATCGGCTCCGGGTACAACTTGCGGATATGGTGCCTGGCCGACGGGAAGCGCTCGTCCTGCAACAGGTCCGCGAGTTCTTTCGGGTACATGGCGACGCCGGGCGAGCTGCGGTAATAGCTGCGCAGCGCCTGGGCATACTGCGTACCGACCCAGAGCAACTGGTTTTCCCGGTCCCGGCGTGAAGCGGTGGCCCACAACTCGCCGGCACTGGCCAGGCCCATGCCCATCACGACGATCAGAAACAGCACACCCAGGTAGGTGAAGCCGTCCTGGCCCGAAGGCTTACCACTCGGAGTAAAGGCTGCCATCACGTGCCCTCCCGGAGGCGCCACTCTTGATATCGGCCACCCCGCCCGCCACGCCTTCCGGTGGAGCGACCATGACCCAGGTGTCCTTGCGCTCGGCAATCGGGTCCAGCGGCTGGTTGCGCAGGTAGCGCAGTTCGACCAGTTGTTCGATGGAGTCGGGATATCGCCCGGTGTCCCCGTAGTAGTGGTCCAGCGCCTCGCGCATGGCCGACAGGCTCTGGCGCAGGGTGGTCTCTTTGGAGGCTTCCAGGCTGGTGAAGTAGCGTGGCATGGCGATCGTCATCAGGGTTGCGATGATTGCCATGACCACCATCAGTTCCAACAGGGTAAAACCCTTTTGCCGACGCATATGCTCACCACTCCCTATAGGCGATGCCGTTGAGACCCTTGCCCCGGGCCTTGGAGTAAACGTCAAAGACGTCCTGGCCCTCCCGCGGGTTCTCGGCCGAACTGTCATAGGCACGCAGGCCCCAGCCACCCTCATCGTCACGCTTGACGGTGGCCAGCGGGTCACGGGGGATGCGCCGCAGGAAGTAGAACTTGGCCCCCTTGGCGCTGCGCACGTCACGGACACCATCGACCAGCACTTTCAGGTTCGGCGGGTAGCCATTGCTGTCGAGCGTCTTCTCGATGTAGCCGGCGTCGAAGGCGCGTTTGTAGGCGTCGATGCCATCGCGGATCTGGTACAGCGCGTTCCGCAGTTCCTGCTCTTTGCCCCGGCGCACCACCGTCTCGGTCAGCGGTGCGGCCATGCCGGCCAACAGGCCGACCAGGGCTAGCGTCACCACGACTTCGATCAGGGTAAAACCGCGTTGCGAGGCGTTCATGATCATGGCTTCCCGACGGTAACGGTGGTGGCGATCGGTGCGCTCATGGGGCCGGTCTGAACCGTGGTGCTCATCGAACGGTCAGGGGCCTGGATGTGCATGCTGGTTTCGGTGCCGGTCGGGAATTCCATGTCCGACGGGCTCTGGTACGGCAGGTTGCGCACGATCCGCGGGGTGATCGACAGCACCAGTTCGGACTTGCTGACATCGTCCTTGTTGCTGCCGAACAGGCGGCCCAGGCCAGGAATGTCGCCCAGGCCAGGAATCTTGTTACCGCTGCTGCCATGGTCGTTGCGCACCAGGCCGGCGAGGATCTGGGTTTCGCCATCATGCAGACGCAAGGTGGTCTGGGCGTTGCGGGTATCGACCTGGACTGGAATGGTGCCCTGAGCGGTCGGCGTCAGCGGCGTGGCGTTACTGACTTCCAGCGCGATCTTGATCGCCACTTCGTTGTTCAGGTGGACGATGGGCTGCACTTCAAGCTTCAGACCGACGTCGAGGTAGGTCACGCTTTCGGTGATCACCGGGCCCTGGGTCGAAGGCACCGAGGTGGCGCTGATGATCGGCACGCGCTGACCAATGTGGATGCGCGCCTGTTCACGGTTGCTCACCCGGATCACCGGGCTGGCCAGGGTGTTGATGTCCTTGTCCTGGGCGTTGATCTTGGCCTGGGGCGCCGGGCTGATGGAGATGCGGCTGGAATTGATGCCTTTGAGCTGGTCAAGGATGGACACTGGCGAGCCGTCGCTGTTGATCACACCGAAGGTGTTGGGCCATTGCAGACCGAGGTCGAGAATGCGTTGGCGGGCGACTTCCATCACTTCCACTTCCAGCACCACTTCGGGGTTGGACTGGTCCTGCGATTGCAGGAGTTTTTCCGCCATGCGCACGGCGTCGCCGGTGTCGCGCATGGTCAGGGTATTGAGGCGTTCATCGACGAACACGTCGCGGGTCTTGAGCATGGTCTTGATCATGTTCAACGCGGTGTTGGCATCGATGCTGGTCAGGTAGAAGGTGCGCATCACCAGCTCCTGGTAATCCTTGAGCTTCTGCGGCGAGTCCGGGTAAATCAGCAAGGTGTTTTCATTCACCACTTTCTGGTGCAACTGGTTTTGTTGCAGCAGCAGCTCCACGGCGTCTTCGATGCGCACGTCACGTACGAAGATCGTGGCTTTCATGTCCGGGCGCAGGTCCTTGTCGAAGATGAAGTTCAGGCCGGCGACCTGGGACAGCACTTCGAAAATGGTCTTCAGGTTGGCGTCGCGAAACTCCAGGGTCACCGGCCGGTCCAGGCGTGTACGCAGCTGCGGGTACTGCACCACGTTGCGGCTCTGCACCAGGCGGATGTTGTCTTGCAGCTCCTTGGCACCCTCGTTGGTCGGGTCCAGTTCGAGAATCTGTTTGACCTGGCGGTCGGCACCGTAGATGTCCCCGCGACGCAGGTCGCCACGGGCCAATTCGAGTTTCTCGTCCATGCTGCGCAGGTAGTCGAGCTGGCGCAGGGAGTCCTGGGCACGACGGTTGTTCGGCTCGATGCCCAGGACCCGGCTGTAGCCCATGCGGGCCCCGGCGAAATTACGCTGGGCGCGGTCCATGTCGGCCTGGGTCAGCAGTGCCGTCACGGCGCGGGCCCGACCGCTGTTGAGTGCGATGTGCAGATCGGTATCGCGAGGGTTCTCGCGCAACCCCTGTTCGATGCGAGCCAGGCCGGCTTCGTACTGGCCAGATTCCATCAGGGCGGAAGCTTCTTCCTTGGCGACCTGCGCCGAACTGCATGCAGCCAGCCCTGCGCAGAGACAAAGGCTCATCAGCAAACGGGATTTGTTCATTCCGTACTCCCCACAGACAGAGTCTGAGCTAAATGCAGAGGCAGGTAGACCAGGCTCAGCTCCTCTTTGGAAATGCGCTCGATCCGCCAGGTTTCGTCGATGACATCCCCTTTGCGTACGACGTATATTTTTTCGCCGCTCTGCAAGAACACCTGCAGATCGGAACGGTCATCCAGCCTGCCGACAAACTGGAAGGGCATTGGCGGTGCAGTGGGGACCTGCACCTCTGGAGTCACGACTACCGGTTGTTCAATGACGGTGCCGAGGACCGGCTCCGCTTTCCAGCTGCGGGCAGCGAACAGGTCGCCTGCCGGGCTCAGGTCCTTGATCGGCACTACCGCCGCGGCGCTTGATGCAGCCGCCGCTGCGCCCGAGGCCTTGCCTTTGGCTGACGTGGCCACGGCGGCCACCGCAGGGTCGCTGTCGTCAGCCGGTTTGAAGTATTCGGGGAACCAGGCGAACGCTGCCGCTACACCGAAGAACGCCACCCAACCCACCACTCGCTTGGTATTCATCACGACCTCGACAGGTAAAGGGTCATGCGGATCCGGCCGGTCAGGTCGGTATCGGCGATTTTCTTGCGTTGAAACTCCACATCTTCCAGCACCACCGCCGGCAACTGGCCGAGCAAGGCGTGCAGGAAACGCCGCAGTTGCGGATAGCTGCCACGTACCGGCAGCAGAATCTGATAGCGGGCCAGGTGCGTCTTGGGGTCCACGCCCAGGGAGTATTCACCCCGGGACAAGGTGATGCGCTCCTGGGCAGCCAGGGCGTAGATCTTGTCGATGGCCACGGTGGCCTGGGGCTGGGACGGCAACTTGCTGCGGAAGTCGTCGAGCTGGCGCTGCGGCACAACGGGTGCAGCCACGGTGCCGTCTTCGACCTTGGCCAGGTACTCGGTGGCCTCGCGGGTCTGCTGGTTGAGGCTTTGCAGCGACTGCCAGTCCGGCAGCAATCCGGCCAGGCCATAGCTCAGCGCCAGCACCAGCATGGCCAACCCGGCCAGCCCCGGAACCCCCAGGCCTTGCAGGTATTCGTGGACGATCAATTTATGGATTTGCATCGCCGATCTCCCAGGTAGCCGACAGGTTGAACTGCACCGGGTGTTCCGGCACGTTGGCGACAATTTCGTGGCTGAGCAGCGACACGTCGGACAGCTCGTCACTGGCTTCGAGGCGGCGGTGGAAATCGAGCATGGCGTCCAGGTCCATCGCCTCGGCACTGATCCGGACCTGGCCTTTGCGGGCGTCCGGGGTCAGGGTCAGCAGGGCAATGTTGTCCCGCGGCATGGCTTCCAGCGTGGCGAACAGACGCTCCCAGGGGCGGCGCAACTGTTGGGAAACCTTGCGCATTTCGGCCAGGTTCTGCGCCTGCTCGCGAGTTTCCGCCGGGGTCAGGCCGGGTTTGCTGCCGTTGTCGCCGGTGAGCACCCGCTGGGTGGTTTGCAGGTGGCCCTGCTGTTGTTCGGCCTCGTTGCTCAGGTGCTGCTGCACCAGAGCGCAAGTCAGTGTCAGCACCACGCCACCGGCGAGCAGGCTCCAGCCCAGGGGACCTGCACGGCGGCGCGGCTGAAAGTCGAGCATCAGGGGGCGCATGTCAGGCCACCGCCCGAGACATGACGTACAGGCAATCGCGTACGGCTGTCCGGTCTTCTTCGAGGGTGCGCAGATGCACACCAGGCACTTCAGGGTGCGAGTCGATGCGCGCCGGCGCATGCAGGTAGACCGTCAACGGCCGTTCGCTGGTGGATGCCTGCAACTGGTTCTCACGGCCGATCAGCGCCGTCAGGGCCGCATCACTGTCGCTGCTGCCCACTGAACGCACCGACGTCCAGCGCCCTTCCCGGGCCAGCAGCAACACGCTGCGTACCGGTTCGGCGACCACGAACAGGAAGTCCCCGGCATCAAGGCTTTTATCGAAATGGTTGAACGCCGCCATCAGATACGGTTGCACCGAACGCAGGCGCAAGCCACGCGCGCTGACGAGGGCGCGCAGGCGGTCGAGCAAGTCCCGGGGCAGCGCGGTGGCGATGCGGTCATAACCGGCAGGTTCGGCCGACAGCACCAGGCTCCAGGGTTGCGTCGGTGCACCGTAGAGGTCTTCGAAACACAGTTGGGCGAAGCCGAGCAATTCGGTCGGGCTGCTGATCTGATCGCTCCAGGGCACCAGGCAATAGCGGCTGAAGTGTCCGGAGACCACCACCGTCAGTTCCGCCCTGGCAACGGCGTGCTCGGCCAGCAAACGGTCGAGGGTGTCGAGGGCCACCGCCCAGGCCTGGAAACCTTCATCGATGTAGCCGACGCTGCCCAGCCAGTGGGTTGCACTGCCTTGGCGATGCCCCAGGCCTACACCGCTGGCGCCGAGCACGGCGACAAATTGCTCACGAGATAAAAGTGACACGATTGATCTCCTCGAGAGTGGTCCGGCCTTGTTCCACCAGTTCCAGCGCCGACTCGCGCAACAGGCGCAAGCCACGTTTGCAGGCATGGGCCTTGATTTTCGAGATGGGTTGGCGCTCGACGATCATTTGCCGCAATTCATCATCCAGGTGCAGCAGTTCGGCAATCGCACTGCGCCCGCGATACCCGGTGCCCCGGCAATGCCCGCAACCCTTGCCGTGGACGAACCGGTAGTGAGCGACCTTTTGCGGATCAAGCCCCGAGACCTCCAGCTCTTCTTCTGTCGGGCTGTAAGGGGCGCTGCAACTGGTACAGACCAGACGGATCAAACGCTGAGCCAGGACGGCATTGAGTGCCGAGACCAGGCTGTAGGGGTCGATTTCCATCTGGGTGAAGCGGCCGATCACGTCGAACACGTTGTTGGCGTGGATGGTGGTGAACACCAGGTGACCGGTGAGCGCCGATTGCACGGCGATCTGTGCGGTGTCCGGGTCGCGGATTTCACCGACCATGATCTTGTCCGGGTCGTGACGCAGGATCGAGCGCAGGCCCCGGGCGAAGGTCAGGCCCTTTTTCTCGTTGACGGGGATTTGCAGCACGCCCGGCAGTTGATATTCCACCGGGTCTTCAATGGTGATGATCTTGTCCACGCCGTGGTTGATCTCGGTGATCATCGCGTACAGGGTGGTGGTCTTGCCGCTACCGGTAGGCCCGGTCACCAGCACCATGCCGTAGGGTTCGGCGGCCAGCCGGCGCAACTGGCGCAGGGTATCTTCTTCAAAGCCCAGGGCTTGCAGTTGCACGCCACAGACTTTGTCGGCGAGGTCCTGTTTGTCGAGCACCCGCAGCACCGCGTCTTCGCCGAAGATGCTTGGCATGATCGACACCCGGAAGTCGATCTGCCGTCCGCTGATGCCGATCTTGAAACGACCGTCCTGGGGCACTCGCTTTTCGCCGATGTCCAGTTCAGCCATGACCTTGACCCGGGAAATCACTTGCTCGGCGAACTCGCTGCCCTGGATCTTGCTGATGTTGTTGAGCACACCGTCGATCCGGTACTTGATCACCAGTCCGCTGCCGGTGGTGCCGAGGTGGATGTCGCTGGCGTGCATTTTCAGCGCGTCGTACAGCGTCGAGTTGACCAGCTTGACCACCACGCTGGCGTCTTCGCTGATGCTGGTCAGGGACAGGCTTTGCAGGGTATCGATCTCGGCTCCGCCCTCGGCCTGGGCGTTGAGCGATTCCACCGCGTGGAAACTTTCTTCGTGACGCGCCAGGTAGGCCTTCAGGTCGTCGGCCTGCACCAGGTACAGCGGCGCGCCGTGCAGGCATTCATCGATCCAGGCCAGGCGTGCGCTGTCGAAGGGGTCGGCAAACACGCCGATGACCGCATCGTCGTGACGCAGCAGGATGAATTCTCGCTTGAGGCATTGGGCCAGGGTCACCCGGTCGAACACCGGTGTGGCACTGAACAGGCTGTCGGTGTCGAGCACCGGGTAGTGCAGGGTGACACCCAGGCACTGGATGAAAGGCATGGGAGCCAGTTCACTCAACTCCCCGAGGGTGTCCAGCATCCGCTCGCCGGAACTGGTGGCCAGGGCGCGCGCCCGGGCCAGTTGTTCACTGCTGAAACGAGTCGGTACACATTCCACTTGCGCCGGTTCTACGGCAAGGGATAGACGGTCCATGGCATGCTCTCCAACGCCCGGGGCTTTGAGCCCTGTCGGCGCGGCGAGCCATTTCGGCACAGGCCGGAACGTCTTGTCGCGCCACTACTCCCCGGTGAGCAATTGTTCGTCGTCTGGCGCCATGGAAGCCGAAGTGTTTTTTCGGCGATCTGCAAGCACCCAACTACCGTCGTACAACTGCAGCGGGAAACTCTCGGTCCTGCTCTGGCGTCGTTCGACGAATCCTTCGCAAGTGCTCACACCCGGCCTGGGCTCGCGCCGCCTGCCCAGAAGATCAAGCACTGCACGGGCCAATTCCGCCAACGGAAAGGGTTTGAACAGGATATGGCTGACTCCCAGTAGCCGGGCCCGCTCGCAAACTTCCGCGGTTGGATGCCCTGTGATCAGCACAAAATGGCACTTCCTGTTCTGGCGGACGGCATCGAGCACCTGAAAGCCTTCCATATCCGGCAAGCGGTAATCGAACACCATCACATCGGGTGCGAAATCGTCTGCTTCGGCGATTCCATGTGCACCGTCGTGAGCAATCCGGACTTCCAGCGCTTGCGCCTGCAGGTAACCCTGGAGGTTTTCCGCCAGCAGCTGTTCGTCATCAACAACCAGTACTTTGTTTAACAAGGTCGACTCCTTGAAACCGCAGGTCCGGGTTTTGAACCTGGCGGAGCGCGTGCCCTGAGAGGACTAACGCACACTTCATGCCAGACTGAGCGCCGGTTATTTTAGGCCTTCATGTCCTTGAATTTAAAAACAATGCCTTTTTGTGCAGCAATCCCATCCCCCAAAAACGGGGAAAGCGATCGGATGGGCATTGACGTTTTTCCCCCACTGTTGGGGAACACCCTAGTCATCATCAATCCGCTCGATCCGGTTGCGCGAGCGCAATTGCGCCAAGGCCTGCGAGCGCGCCTGAACCTGTTGCTGGCGGGCAAGGTAAGCCCGAACCCTCTCAAGTCCTTGCTCTTGCGGGACATGGCTCGCCTCCCTGTGGTTCTCTAAATAGATCAGATGCCAGCCCACCGCCGTGCGCACGGGTTCGCTGATGGCCCCCGGTGCCAGGGCAAACGCGGCCGCCTCGAACTCCGGCAGCATCCGTCCACGGGGAAAGTAGCCCAGGTCGCCCCCTTCGCTGGCCGACGCGTCTTCGGACCCGCTACGGGCAGCGCCGGCGAAATCGGCCCCGGCAACGATGGACGCCCTTGTTTCAATTAAGCGTAGCCGCGCAGCCTCGACTGTGGAAGCGTCAGCACCGGGCGCTACCTTGACCAGGATATGCCGGGCCCGCACTTCTTCGGGCCGGTTCAGCTCGCCTCGGTGTTCTTCGTAGAATGCCCGGACCTGTTTTTCGTCCGGCCCGGCGGCCTGGATGAGGTCATTGAACACTTGCCGGGCCGCCAGTTCACGGCGGGTGTATTCGGAGTAACCGGCCTCATCGAAACCGGCCTCTTCAAGACGCCTGGCAAACACCTCGGCTCCGCCCATGGCCTGACGGGTCTGATCGATCTGGTCCTTGACCACGGCATCACTGATCACCACGCCGCGCTTGACGGCTTCCTGCCACAGCAATTCGCGATCGATCAAGGCATCCAGCGCAGCCTTGCGCAGTTGCTTGTAGGCGGTCGGGTTGCGGATGTTGCCTACCGCCCGGCCCTGATCTTCCAGGTATTCGGCGAAGTAGCGCTCCAGGCGCAGTTGGGAAATTTCCTCGCCATTGACCCGCGCCGCGGCCGGACCGTTGCTGCACCACGCCACGGGTGCCCATAACGTCAGCAGGACCAGCAAAGTGTCGAGTTTCATGATCGGCCTCCGGTCAGGGCGTGGCGGCGACAGGTTTATAGGGGGCGACCAGATAGAATCGCTGGTCCGGCAGATCCACCGTGACGATATGGGCACCGCTCAAGCCCAGGCGTCGGCCAGGACCAAAGCTCATCAGGGGCGTCAGCCCGGTATCGAAGTCATGCAGGCCTTCCAGGGCACTGACCAGCTTTTCGCGGCTGGCATCCCGCCCGGCCTGCTTCATGCCTTCGCTGAGCAGCATCATCGAACTGAACGCGCCCACTTGCAGTATCGCGTGCTGGCCACCGAGGCCCTGGTGTTCGCGCAACTGGGTCAAGGCCAGGCGCCCGGCCAGGGTCCAGTCGCTGGGCACGAACGGATAGGCCAGGAACACCCGCCGGGAAAATCCGCTGGGCACCTGCGTCAGATTGCCCGCCACCTGGTTCGAGGTGGCGAACAGGTAAGGCACCTGCCCCGCCGTTTGCAGGCGCTCGGCCAGTCGGCTGAAGCCGCTGCTGGTGCCCAGGTAAAACACCGAGCGCGACCCCAGGGGCAAATCTTCCCCGCTCGGGTCGTAGGCTTGCAGGCGCACCTTTTGCCAGGCGTGCCCCTGCAAGTACTGGCCGAGTTCCTGCGCCGCCCGCCGTTGGCCGGATTCGTCCGGATAGGCGATCAGCGTCGGCCCCTGAAGCACCCGCAGGCTGGCACCGGCGTAATCGGCCAGGGCGATCAATTGCTCGCGAAGGCCCGGCAGTGGTTCGAATATCTGCGGGCTGGCGTGGGGCGTGCCCTGCAAGGACAGCGGCCCGATCAGCGGAATGCCGGCCCGTTCCAGGCGCACGGCGAGGTCCACGTCCAATGCCGGCGCCAGCGGGGCGATCAGGGCGAACACCTGCTCTTCATCGATCAATCGGTCCAGCGCTTTTTCGGCACTGGCGCGATCGGTACCGGGGTCGAGGATGGTCAGGCGCAACTGCCGGCCGTGAATGCCCCCCGCCTCATTGATACGCGTCACGCAGCCCTTGAGTACCGCCGCCACCGTGACGCTCTCCTCGCTCAATGGCCCGGTGCCCGGCAGCAACGTGCCCAGGTGCAGACTGTCGGGGGTCAGGCCCGGATCGCGGTCTTCGGCCAGGCGCTTGAGGTACGCCGTGAGGTTGCGTTGATCGTTCATCGACAACACGAACCGTGGCATCGACGGATCGAGCCGGTTGTTGCCGGGGTCGCGCCCCTCCTGCACCGCCCGCGCCAGGGTGCTGTCGCTGTAGGCCGGATAACTGCGGCCGTTGATGTGCTGCTGGCCATGGCTGCTGGCCAGCCGCGACCAACTCAGGTCCGGTGGGCGCACCCCGCCTTCGGGTCGCCCCAGGCCGTCTTCGCCATGACAGTTGGCGCACGGCAGGCTGGTGGCCGGCAGCACCATGTTCGATGCGCCGACCCGGGCCATGATCGGCTCGCCGCTGGCCGATACACCTTCGCGGTACAGGCGCTTGCCGGCACTTTCACTGAGGCTCAATGGCAGCGCCTGGACACTGAGCGAAAGGCCGCCGAAGAGCAGCAGGCCAAGGACGAGGGCAGTATTGATGGCCATGGCTAGCGTCCGGCCACAGGCATTGTCAGCAACTGCAGGCGCTGGGCAATAGCGGCCGCCGGGGCATCGGGACGGATTTTGCTCCAGCGCTTGTTCGCCACATCACCGACGATCAACTGGGTGGAGTGCTGCTCGGGGGTCGGCACGATCTGACCGATGCGCCCCAATACAAGGTCCATTTGCGCCTTGTCGCCGGTAAGAAAAAACCAGTGGGGCCCATCGACGCCCTGTTTCAAGGTGTAAGCCTTGAGTACCGCCGGGGTGTCCCGCAGCGGATCACTGGTAAGGGAGATAAAGGTGATGCCGTCGGCCTTGTCGCCGAGCACTTCACGCACTTCCTTGAGCTTGCGGGTAATCAGCGGGCAAGCATCGTTGCAACGGGTGAAAATCACATTGAGCAGCACCACACGGTCTTTCAATGTGTCGCTGTAGAAACGCAGCGTGTTGCCGTTCTGGTCCTGCAACGGCGTGTCGGTGAACCAGGTCTTCGCGTCGTGGGTGCCGCTGGACGGCTGCGCGGCGGCCACCGCAGGCGCGGTGGTCTGCTCATGCCCTTCGTGGGCAAACGCCACTGAACTGAAAATGCAGTAGCAGATACCCAGGGCAAACCAGTCGATGGCTCTCATGGCTGTTGCTCCATGGCAATGGCAGTGTGCTTGGCGTGGACGTTGCGTTCACCACTGAGTTTCTCGACGGCCCGGGCCAGTTCCGTCGGGTCGGTGAAACCGTAATAGCGGGTCCAGAAACGGTTGTTGCCGTCGCCCACCAGAATCAGCGGCGAGTGGTTCTTGAAGTCACCGCTGTAGGCGCCCAGGCCCTTGAGGGTGGCATTGACCGACTGCGGCGAACCGGTCAGCCAGCTCCAGCCCGGCCCCTGCTGGAAGGTGCGGGCGTAGTCGCTCAGGCGTTGGGGATCGTCACGCTGCGGGTCGATGCTGATCGACACCAGTTGCACCTCGGTGCCGACCCGCGCACCCAGTTGTTTCTGCACCTTGCCCATGATCGAGGACACCACCGGGCAGACCGTGGTGCAACTGGTGTAGATGAAACCCATGACCACGATCTTGTTGCTGACCAGGTCTTTTTCCAGGCTGACGACCTTGCCGTCCTGGTCCAGCAAGGTCACGTCGGCAATCTTGATCCGGGCGGTCTCCTGGCCGGCCTTCCTGGCTCCCATGTCGTGCCCGGTGTGCCCGTCCGTCGAGTGAGCCGGCACCTGGTCGATACCGAAGGCCAACAGGCAGAACGTCAGCAGTGCGCGATGCGCGAATCGGTTCATGTCAGTTTCCTCCTAGTGGGTATCGCCTGGCTCGACCCGAACACCCGGCACGTCGCCGGACAAGGGCTGGCCCGAGGCTTTGTCCATCACACGAGATTGCACGTCGGCAAGGCCCACCGAATTCCCGTCACGCTCCAGCGCCTGGTCGCTCCAGGTGTCGGGCAAGGCGACTTCGTCGAGCGCAGTCGGGGGCGCGGTCCGCCATACCCCGAACCCGATCAGGGCCATCCCGAGAATCAGCGCGCTGCCAGCGACTGTGATGGTCCTGTCCATAACAACATTCCTCTTTACCGATCTGTTCCTGCCTTGCCCGACCCTTGTGGGAGCAAGCACGCTCCCACAAAGCCAGCAGGTTCTGCAGATTGATGGTCAGGCAATCGCCGACAGCCACCCGCTGCAAATTAATCAAGGACGAAGCGTGGGATATGCCGATCATGGACTCGGACCTCGCTGCGGGTTATCGGGGGAACACTTCTCGACAAATCGTCTGGAGCAATCCGCATGCCAATAAAAATACGTTATTAATCAGCAAGTTATAATCATGACTTGATAAGCCGGGGGATATTCCCCACCCAATCCCCCACTTTCCGACTGGGGCCACTATTCCCCACTATTGGGGAAAATCGCCCCCGGGGTTTCGATCACAGCGGCGCATCCGCGGATAACCCCTGCAAACGCCGATACTGGTTCAGCACGTTGGGCACATAACGCTGGGTTTCGGCGAACGGCGGGACCACGTTGCCGCGGCTGAGCACCGCTTGCGGGCCGGCGTTGTAGGCGGCCACGGCGAGGCGGATATCGTTGTCGAACATCGTCATCAGGCGCTTGAGATAGCGGGCGCCGCCCTGGATGTTGGCCTTGGGGTCGTAGACGTTGGTCACGCCCATTTCGCGGGCGGTGTCGGGCATCAACTGCATCAGTCCGCGAGCGCCCTTGGGTGAGGTAGCGCGGGCGTTGTAGCTCGACTCGGTCTTGATCACTGCGTGCAGCAGCGCCGCCGGCAGCTCGTTGGCCGTGGCCGCCGCCGCCACCAGTTCGGCGTAGGGTTGAGCGGCGATCATCTGCGGTTGCTGGTCGAGGCTGACGACCGGCGCATCGGGTTCACGGATCACCCGTTCATAGTGGCGTCCGGGGCGGTGGACATTGGACAGGACGTAGCTGCCATTGGCGTCCACGGAAACAAACACATCGGCCTGTGCGGCGCCGGTCAAGACCAGCAGACCCAGCAATCCGGTGGTGAGTGATTTCATTATTAGACCTCCCCTTCCCGGCCCCGAAAAATGGGGGTATTGCCCCAATGGCCAGTCGTGCAACAGCCATACGCAAGCACTGTGCCGTAAGTGAGAAGGCCCGTAGCACGGGGGGTGCAGAAGGATCACCGAGCATGAGCATGGCAATTGCATGCTGTTGAAGGACAACAACTACATGGCAACTGGCAACACTGCTGCCTACCGTGCGAGGTCATCATGAATCAGCATCTGCGTTATGCCCGGCGAACCCAAAGCGGGTTCACCCTGCTCGAACTGTTGGTGGTGCTGGTGGTGCTGGGGCTGTTGGCCGGCATCGTCGCGCCGAAGTATTTCGCCCAACTGGGCCGTTCCGAAGTGAAAGTGGCCAAGGCCCAAATAGAAGGCTTGAGCAAAGCCCTCGACATTTACCGCCTGGAAGTCGGCCATTACCCGTCGACCGAACAGGGTTTGCAGGCGCTGGTCACGGCCCCCGCCGACGAACCGCGCTGGACCGGCCCGTACCTGCAGAAAAAACTCCCCCAAGACCCTTGGGGCCGCAACTACAGCTATCGCTATCCCGGTGAAAACAGCGAGTACGACCTGTTGTCCATGGGCAAGGACGGGCAACCCGGCGGCGAAGGCGAGAACGCCGAAGTCACCAACTGGAACTGACGGATATGGCGACCATGCGCTTTCACCTCAAAGCCGTCGGCAAGGCCGGTGTCGTCTCAATGACCGTCGATGCGCCAGGGCAAAG
This sequence comes from Pseudomonas sp. AP3_22 TE3818, assembly GCF_053628995.1. NCBI lineage: Bacteria > Pseudomonadati > Pseudomonadota > Gammaproteobacteria > Pseudomonadales > Pseudomonadaceae > Pseudomonas > Pseudomonas sp. AP3_22 TE3818. The sequence continues at coordinate 4,310,477 of NZ_JBRJHL010000001.1, forward strand.
CGAAGCCAGGCGCATCGCCGAGGACCAGGGCCTGCGGGTGGTCAGCCTGCACGCCGAGCGACATTGGCGCTCGTTGCGCCTGCAAAGGCGCGAGACGTTCAACCTGGTGTTGTTCAGCCAGGAACTGACCACCTTGCTCAACGCCGGCCTGCCGTTGATCGATGCGCTGGAAAGCCTGGCGGAAAAGGAAAACGCGCCACAAGCCCGCAAAACCCTGAGCGAGCTGGTGCGCCTGCTTTACGAGGGCAAATCGTTTTCCCAGGCCCTGGGCCAGTTGTCGGCCGTTTTCCCGCCTTTGTACGTGGCGCTGGTGCAGTCCAGCGAGAAGACCGGCGCCGTCGGCGATGCCCTGGGCCGATATGTCAGCTATCGACAGCGCATGGACGAGGTTCGCCAGAAGATCATCAGCGCGTCGATCTACCCCATGCTGTTGCTGGTAGTGGGCGGCGGCGTGGTGTTGTTCTTGATGGGCTACGTCGTGCCGCGCTTCAGCCTGGTGTTCGAAGGGCTGGGGTCGAACCTGCCGTGGTTGTCGCAGATCCTGATGAGCAGCGGCATGTTCCTTCACGCCCACCAGGGCGAATTCTTCGGTGGCTTGCTGGCCATCATCGTCGCCCTCGTCCTGCTCAAGCGCCAACCGGCCTTTCGGCGGGGGCTGGACCGCGTGATCGAAAAACTCCCCGCGGTGCACCAGCGCATCTTCATGTATGAGCTGGCACGCTTCTACCGTTCCCTGGGCATCCTGCTGCAAGGCGGCATTCCCCTCGTCACCGCCATGGGCATGGTCCGCAACCTGCTCACCGTCGCCTCACGCAGCCGGCTGGACCAGGCCTGCGAACGGGTGCGTGAAGGGCAATCGTTGTCCACCGCGCTGGAACTCAATCAACTGGTGACCCCCGTGTCGCTGCGCCTGCTGCGCGCCGGTGAACAGTCCGGCAACCTCGGGCAGATGATGGAGCGCAGCGCCGACTTCTACGACGAAGAAATCAGCCGCTGGATCGAATGGTTCGTGCGGCTGTTCGAACCCTTGCTCATGACCTTCATCGGCCTGTTGATCGGGGTGATCGTGATCCTGATGTACATCCCGATTTTCGAACTGGCCTCGAGCATTCACTGACTTTTGGAACAGGGCCGCGCTGTCCGTTGCATTTGTTCAACCACCCAACTGAATAAGTCAGCCCGCCGAGGTGTTTAACAGATTCCCATGGGGAAAAAGCAGCACGTTGCAAGCTTCATCAACGTTCCAGACTCAAACAAGAAGACGGAGAACGACATGCACATCAATAAGCTTTTACTGGCAGTAGCTATTGGCGCGGTTCTGTCGGCGTCTACCGTACTGATTCCGGACAACCTGTCCGGGGTATCCAGTGCACAGGCCAAGGATGGGGGTAGTGGCGGTGGAGGCGGTGGTGGTGGCGGTGGTGGCGGTGGCAATGGAGGCGGCGGCGGTAATGGTGGCGGTGGCAATGGAGGTGGCGGCGGTAATGGTGGTGGCGGTGGTGGCGGCGGTGGCGGCAGTCACGGCGGAAGCGGCAGTGGTGGCAACGGCGGAAACAGCGGCAGCGGCCATAGCGGCGACCATGGCAGCAACAGCGGCCATGGCAGTGCCAACAGTGGTTCGAGTCACTCCGGAACAGCCTCGTCCTCAGGACGCAACGGCACCCATGATGAAGCGGGGGATGACCATGGCGTCCACGCCAATGGCGAACCCGGCGATGACCGTGGCGTCCATGCCAATGGCGAGCCCGGCGATGACCGTGGCGTTCATGCCAATGGCGAGCCCGGCGATGACCGTGGCGTTCATGCCAATGGCGAGCCCGGCGATGACCGTGGTGTCCATGCCGAATCCGGCGATGACAAAAAGAGCTGATTCCTACTGATTCCCATACAACACAAAACCCCTGTGGGAGCGGGCTTGCTCGCGAAGGCGGTGGGTCATGGGACATTGATGTCGACTGACCCACCGCCTTCGCGAGCAAGCCCGCTCCCACAGTAGATTGTGTGAACCCTATCCTTACAACCCACCCTCGGACTGATCCAGCGCCTCGCGCAAGAACTCAACCAGCGCCTGCACCGGCCGCGAACTCTGACGATGCTGCGGATACACCGCCGATAACGTCAGCGGCTCGGGGCGCACATCCTCCAGTACCTCCACCAGCCGTCCATCCTTCAGCGCCGAGCCGACGATGAACGCCGGCAAATACGTGATCCCCAGGCCGGCGATAGCCGCATCCCTGAGCACCTCGCCGTTGTTGACCCGCATCCGCCCGGTGACGTTGACCGTCAGCGGCTTGCCCTGCCCCGCAAAACGCCATTGCACCTGTCGACCATGGCCGTACGGCAGACAGTCATGACCGTGCAGATCCTCAGGTTTGCGCGGTGTGCCGCGCTCGACCAGGTACGCGGGGCTTGCACAGTACACCCGCGGGATCGACGCGATCCGCCGGGCAATCAAGGTCGAGTCCTCGAGCGTGCCGATGCGCAACGCCAGGTCGTATCCCTCACCCAGCAAATCCACAGGCCGATCGCTCAAATCCATCTCCACCGTCACGTCGCGATAGCGCTGCAAAAACACCGGCAACAGGCAGCCCAGATGCGCCAGTGCGAACGACAGCGGAGCGCTCACACGAAGGGTCCCGCGTGGCTCGGTGGTCTGGCCGGCGATGCCCTGCTCCACTTGTTCGACTTCGCTGAGCAGGCGCAAGGCTGACTCGTAATAGCTTTGCCCCAGCGGCGTGACATCCAGTCGCCGGGTCGAGCGATTGAGCAAGCGCACGCCCAGGCGCTCTTCGAGTTGCATCAAGCGACGGCTGACAAACTGCTTGGACAGCCCCAGTTGATCGGCGGCAGCCGTGAAGCTTCCAGACTCCATCACCTGGCAAAAAATACGCATATCTTCGAAGGGATTCATTGTCACTTCCTGGTTGACAGTCAAACACTTTATAGCCGCTTTTTCCTTTCCTGACACAGTATTAATCTGCTCCGCACTCAAGCGGGCGACGACTCCCTCGCCACAACAGCACCCTCCACCTGCGCGACCTCATTTCTACTGGAGCATTCCCATGTCCTTTCTCCTCGGTCACCTGCTCTCCCTGAGCACCCTGCTGCTGGCCATCGACGCTCTGCTCTGGCACCTCGCGCCATTCAAGCATCGCGTCAGCCGGGTCGGTGTGCGCCTGGCGCTGTTTGTGCTGTTCGGCGCGGTGCTCATCAATGCTGGCGTCAGCCCGTTGCAGGCGCCGTTGTTTGCCGATGATCGCGTGGCGCAACTGGGGGCCACGGCGCTGGGGATTCTCTGGTGGCTGTACGCGGCGCGGGTGTTCACCGAAGTGATCGGCCTGGCCCTGATGCGGCGCATCGGCCACAGCGGCCGGCTGTTGCAGGATGTCATCGGCGCACTGGTGTTCCTGATTGCGGTGGTGGCCGCCGCCGGCTACGTGCTGGAACTGCCAGTGAAAGGTTTGCTGGCGACCTCCGGCGTCGTCGCCATCGTAGTGGGCCTGGCATTGCAGAGCACCTTGAGCGACGTGTTCTCCGGCATCGTGCTCAACACCACCAAGCCGTATCAGGTCGATGACAGGATTTCCATCGACGGCATTGAAGGCAAGGTGCTGGACATCGACTGGCGTGCCACCCACCTGCTGACCAGCGCCGGCAGCACAGCGGTAGTGCCGAACTCGGTGGCGGCCAAGGCAAAGATCGTCAACCTCAGCCGCCCGTTCAACATGCACGGCGTGTCGATCAGCATTCAGGTACCCAACCACATTCGCCCGCGTCGGGTACTCGATGCCCTGGACCGTACTCTTCAGGGCAGCAGCAGCCTGCTTCTCGATCCGGCGCCGAAAGCCGTGCTCAAGGAGGCCGGCGAAACCATGTCCGAATACGTGGCCAGCGGCTTCATCGCCGAATTGGCCAAAAAGGGTGAAGTGCGCAATCAACTGTTCGACCTGGCCCATCGGCACCTCGAAGCGGCAGGCATTTCCCGGCAACCCGATGGCGTGATCGAGCCGTCGACCCGCGCACGGGCACTGCTCGACGAAGTGAAAATCTTCCGCTCCCTGAGCGTCGAGGAACGGGATCGCCTGGCCCAGAACATGGTGGCGCAGCAATACGCGGCCGGTGATGTGGTGCTGGACCTGGAGGAAGTACCGGACAGTCTGTTCGTCATCGCCACCGGCGTGGTCAGCGCCACCGTCCCCGACGGCAGCACGCAGATCGAAGCCGGGCGCATGGGGCCGAGTGAAGTCATGGGCGAACAAAGCATCCTCGCCGATACGCCGTCCCAGGCACGGTTCACCGCCATGACCTCAAGCATCATCTACCGCCTCGACAAATCCCTGACCCGCAACTGCATGGCGCAACGTCGGGAGGTCGATCGGGCGTTGAACAAGCTGCAAGCGGTGCGCCAGCAGAACAGCCGGATGGCGTTAATGGCCAAACCGGTGGCGGTCAGGAAAGGTGGTTTTTTGGGGTGGTTGCAGAGTCGATAAGCGGATGTGAACACAAAACCCTGTGGGAGCGGGCTTGCTCGCGAAAGCGTCATGACAGTCAGCATTGATGTTGACTGAACCACCGCTTTCGCGAGCAAGCCCGCTCCCACAGGACAGGTCTTACTTGGCCGTGAATTTCATGTAGCTATTGATCAGGTTGCGATAGTTCGGCAGGCGCTCGGACAGCAGGTTGGCCAGGCCTTCCATGTCGTTGCGCCAGTCGCCTTGCAGCTCGCAGGCCACGGAGAACCAGTTCAGCAGGTGTGCACCGGCGGCCGACATGCGTGCCCAGGCCGCTTGTTGCACGGTGGTGTTGAAGGTGCCGGAAGCGTCGGTCACCACAAACACCTCAAAGCCTTCGGCAATGGCCGACAGGGTCGGGAACGCCACGCACACGTCAGTCACCACACCGGCGATGATCAGTTGCTTGCGACCGGTGGCCTTGATCGCCTTGACGAAGTCTTCGTTGTCCCAGGCGTTGATCTGGCCCGGGCGGGCAATGAACGGCGCGTCCGGGAACTGCGCCTTGAGCTCCGGCACGATCGGGCCGTTCGGACCGCTGTCGAAACTGGTGGTGAGGATGGTCGGCAGTTTGAAGAACTTGGCGATGTCGCCCAGCGCCAGCACGTTGTTCTTGAACTCGTTGGGCGAGAAATCCTGCACCAGCGAGATCAGACCGGTCTGGTGGTCGACCAGCAATACCACGGCATCGTCTTTGTTCAGGCGTTTGTACGGAACGTTGCTCATTGGAAGCTCCTTGATGGATGGTTGTTGCATACCGCGCCGCCCTGTTGGGTCGGCGCTTTTTTGAATGCGTCAGAAGGCAAAACACGAGCAGCCAAAGGCGCCCCAGAAACCGGCGAAATCGCTGACCGGCGCGTTCGACAGGCGCGCCCGTTCATGGCTGTGGGAGTGCACCGCACACGGCCCGCTGCAGTGGTGAACCTGGGCCTGCATCGGCGACGTCGGGCGCCAGTGGCCCGGCACCTTCACCACCGGCGACCAGTCCGGCAGCACCGGCACGCTGGCCGGCCCGAGCTTCTCGAAGTCACCGGCGCCGTACACCACCTTGCCGCCGACCACCGTCAACACCGACTCGATCCACTTGATCGCCTCTTCATCGACGCTGAAGAAGTCCGCACTGAGGGCGGCGACGTCGGCCAATTGCCCGACCTTGATCTGGCCTTTCTTGCCTTGCTCGGACGAGAACCAGGCGCTGCCGTGGGTGAACAGTTCCACCGCCGTCAGACGCGACAGGCCTTCGGCGTGCAGTTCCATGCCGCCGACGGTGCGGCCACTGACCATCCAGTACAGCGAAGTCCACGGGTTGTAACTCGATACCCGCGTGGCGTCGGTACCGGCACCGACCGGTACGCCTTCGGCCAGCATGCGCTTGATCGGTGGCGTGGCTTCGGCGGCTTTCGCGCCGTACCGCTCGACGAAATACTCGCCCTGGAACGCCATGCGATCCTGAATCGCAATGCCGCCACCGAGCGCCCTCACCCGCTCGATGTTCTGCGGGGTGATGGTTTCGGCATGGTCGAAAAACCACGGCAAGCCATTGAACGGAATGTCGCGGTTGACCTTCTCGAACACGTCGAGCATGCGGCTGATGGATTCGTTGTAGGTCGCGTGCAAACGGAAAGGCCAGCGTTGCTCGACGAGGTGACGCACCACCGGTTCCAGTTCGGCTTCCATGGTTTGCGGCAGGTCCGGGCGCGGCTCGAGGAAGTCTTCGAAGTCCGCCGCCGAGAACACCAGCATTTCCCCGGCGCCGTTGTGCCGCAGGTAATCGTCACCCTGGTGCAGCTTCACGCTGCCGGTCCAGTTCTTGAAATCGGTCAACTCTTCCTTGGGCTTCTGGGTGAACAGGTTGTAGGCGATGCGCACGGTCAGTTGCTCATCCTTCGCCAACTGCTCGATCACCTGATAATCGTCCGGATAATTCTGGAAACCGCCGCCGGCATCGATGGCGCTGGTCAGACCCAGGCGATTGAGTTCGCGCATGAACTGGCGGGTCGAGTTGACCTGATACTCCAGCGGCAACTTCGGCCCCTTGGCCAGGGTCGAGTACAGGATCATCGCGTTGGGCCGCGCCACCAGCATGCCGGTCGGCTCGCCATTGGCGTCGCGCACGATCTCGCCACCCGGCGGGTTAGGCGTGTCGCGGGTGTAGCCGGCGACACGCAAGGCCGCGCGGTTGAGCAAGGCACGGTCGTACAGGTGCAGGACAAACACCGGCGTGTCCGGTGCCGCCTGGTTGAGCTCCGCCAGGGTCGGCATGCGCTTTTCGGCGAACTGGAATTCGTTCCAGCCACCGACCACCCGCACCCACTGCGGCGTCGGCGTGCGGTCGGCCTGATCCTTGAGCATGCGCAAGGCATCGGCCAGGGACGGCACACCTTCCCAGCGCAGTTCCAGGTTGTAGTTCAAGCCGCCGCGGATCAGGTGCAAGTGCGAGTCGTTGAGCCCGGGAATCACACAGCGGCCCTTGAGGTCGATCACTTGGGTGCTCGAGCCACGCAGGGCCATGGCCTCGGCATCGCTGCCCACTGCGACAAAGCGACCGTCGCTGATCGCCACGGCGCTGGCGAGCGGTTTTTCGCGGTCAACGGTATGAAATTGACCATTGAACAAAATCAGATCGGCGTTCATCACGGTTCCTCGTGCAAAGTGGCGGGAGACAGCCAGGGCGCGAACAGACGCGTCGCCATGGGCATGAAGATGTAAACCACCGAGAGCACGATGGTCAGGGTGATCAGGAACGTGGCCACCACGTAGTTGGAGAGCCAGGCGTTGAGCCGTAGCAGAGGCCCCCAGAGCAGCGGCACCAGCAAGGTGTGCGGCAGGATCACCAGCAACGTCACCACGGCCTGCTTCCAGCGCGGCGGTGGCGTACCGGCTTCGGCCTGGGGCGAGAACCAGAACTCGTTGACCGGATTGACTTCGGTCTGGTCGCCATCGGCCAGCATCGACGCGGCTTCGTCGACCAACGCCTGGCGCTGCGGCGAATCGAGCCAGTTCTGCATCGCCTCGGTCGAGCAAAAGCGCAGCACGCAGGTATAGGTGTCGAGGCCGGCGTTCTTGCCGCGCACCACATCCACGCCCAGGTGCCCGACATTCTGCGCGGCCACCTTGACGATGTTGCGCAGCCAGGCTTCATAAGGCACTTCAAAACCGGCCTTGACCCGGTGCTTGACGATCAAGGTCACCACCTCATCAGGCCCGGGACTTGCCGGTTCACGGCGATTGAGATCAGACATAACGCAAGGCTCCGGCGAAACGGACATTGAGCGCCAGCCGTCCCGGCCCGGCGATGAGAATGCTGGTGAACACGATCAACAACAGCCAGCCGAACTGGCCTTCGAAGAGGGTCCACTGCGGATGCACGATCAACATCGACACCCATAGCAAAAACAGAATAGGCAAACACGCCAGACGCACCAGCAATCCGCCGACGATCAGCAGCGGGCACACCACCTCGGCGAAGATCGCCAGCAGCAGCGTCAGGTTCGCCCCCAGGTGGAAAGGGTCTTCGATGTTCTGCAACTCGGCACTGTAGTGAAGCAGCTTGGGCAAACCGTGCACCCACAACAGAAACAACCCGCCGCTGACCCGCAGGAACAGCAACCCCCAGTCTTGCGCCCGATCATCGCGTCGCGAAGCGTCCATGGCCCACCCGCACAAATGAAAAACCACCGGCGCCCATGCGCCGGGACTGGATTCGATAGTGCCGGGACAGGGGAAGGAAAAATTGAATGTACGTGCTCTGTTTGCGAGCACGCCGGCGCTCTGCAAATCACACAAAATCCTGTGGGAGCGGGCTTGCTCGCGAAGGCGGTGGGTCAGTCAACATCAATGCTTAATGTCATGACGCCTTCGCGAGCAAGCCCGCTCCCACAGGTTTATTTATTGTTGCTACTACCGGGTTATTCCTGCGGATCGAGATTATCCAGCGCCCGATTCACCGCCAGCTCGCCCAACATGATGATCTGCGCAATCCCCAGCAACGCGTTGCGATGTGCTGGGATTGCGCGGTGAGGTGGGGTCTTTCGGGGGATTTGATCAATGGAGCCGCCACAGGTCGCTGCTAAACGAATTGGGTGGCGGCTGTACGCGGGTTAGCAGACCAGGGATCAAGGAACCCGGCGCACCGAAGTGCCCCACGCACAGCCACCAAATTGCAGACCGAAATGATCTTGAGGTGACACTGGCGAGCCTTGAAATTTACCGAGCTGCTAAACCCGATCGCTGAATGGGCAGCGATGCGGAGAACGTTAGAGATCATGGTCAAGACTCACAAGCCGGCGGATTCTGGCGTAGTTGTAGGTAACGACGCAAGGCGGTGTGGCTTTCAGGAATAGAGGCTGACGGCTTTTAAACAGAGCTGTCAGCACACTGCATATTCCCTGTGAGAGATTGGTTGACTGGCAGTCCGCCATCGCGGGCAAGCCCGCTCCCACAGAGATTGGGGACATCTGCAAAAATCAGGTCGGGTGGCAGACCGCCTTCGCGAGCAGGCTCGCTCCCACTGTTGGACTGGGTACATTCGAAAGAAATTGGTCGGCTGGCAGGCCGCCATCGCGAGCAAGCTCGCTCCCACAGAAGAGCAGAGCAAAAGCAAATCGGCGTACACCCACGCTTCTCACCACTCATCAGGCCGAGCGTTAGCTCGCCTGCAGCTTGTGATCTTGATCCACCCGCCCCCTCGGCAGGCTGAGTGGAGGTGTTCATCCGGGGATGGGCGCGTAGCGCCGTTCGACGCAGTCGAACTCATTGCATGTAGGTCGAAGCGAAGCCGACCGGAGGGCAATGCCCCCGGATGAATACCGCAGCGAAGGTACACCGAGCCTCAGCGAGGGGCCGTACGTAAGGGGCGAGCGTTTTTTGCTTCCTTTTTTAGGCGCTTGTAAAAAAGGGAGTCGCCGTAAGGGCGAAACCGCCAGCCGCCGCTACCAAAGAAACGGATATGTACTCAATCAACCAAGAACCTGGTCGGCCCAGAGGCCGCCAAGGCCAAAAGCCTAACGAACATCCAAAGCCAAAGACATGAACTGCCCAATCCGCTCCCGCAACCACCGCTCCGCCGGATCATTGTCATGCACCCCGCTCCAGGCCATCGACAACTGCGCCGCCTCAATCTCGAACGGCGGATCCTCAGCCCGCAACCCACACCCCTCGACCAACGCACACGCTGCATAGTCCGGCACGGTAGCGATCATCTCCGTCCCCGCGAGCAACGCCCGCAACCCACTGAACTGCGGCACCCCCAACACCACACGACGACTACGCCCGACCTTCGCCAGATCCAGATCGATATTGCCGCTCAAGTCACCGGAAAACGACACCATCGCATGGGGCCGTTCGCAGTATTCATCCAGGGTCAGCGGCCCCGGCCGGGTATCACCGCGCAGCACTTTGCAGGGAATATCGCGCAGCTTCTTGCGCTTGGCATTGGCCGGCAGGTCCGTGGTGTAACTGACGCCCACCGAGATCTCCCCCGACGCCAGCAACGCCGGCATCAACAGGTAATTGGCCCGCCGCACAACCACGACGATGCCCGGTGCCTCCTCTTGCAATTGACGCAGCAACGGCGGAAACAAACCGAACTCGGCATCGTCCGACAGCCCGATGCGGAACACATCGCAACGGGTCGCCGGATCGAATTCCCTGGCCCGGCTGACCGCACCGGAAATGGTGTCCATCGCCGGCTGCAGCTCCTTGAGAATCGCCAGTGCCCGCGCCGTCGGCTCCATGCCGCGACCGTTGCGCAGCAGCAATGGATCGTCGAACAGATCACGCAGTCGCCCCAGCGCAGCGCTCACCGCCGGTTGGCCCATGAACAGTTTTTCCGCGACGCGGGTCAGATTTTTTTCGAACATCAACGCCTCGAAAATCACCAGCAGGTTCATGTCGACGCGACGCAGATCATTACGGTTCATAGGCACGGTTCCCTTGTGTGCTCGGCCAGGCGCGAGGTTGAGAAGTGTGTCTGACTTTACCCAGGCCGTCCCGCACTTAACGAGGAATTAACAACGATTAACTCGCAAGCCAGAGCCTTCGGGTCCAAGAATGAAGCCTACCGACACGGACATTCACCATGGCTCACGTTCAGCAAAATGCCGCGCCCGCGCCATTCACGCCTGTGCCAAAGAAAAGCACCGGTGGCCTCAGCCCGCAGCGCGAACGGCTGGTTAAACAACTGATCCTCGAGCGCCTCGGCGACAGCCTGGAAGTCACTGAACTGGCAAAGGCCTGCGCCCTCTCGCGCAGTCACTTTTCCCGCGCGTTCAAGTGCAGCACCGGCCTCTCGCCGCAAGAATGGATTCGCCAGCAACGCGTTGCCCTGGCCAAACAATTGATCCAGTACACCGACATGAGCCTTACGCAAATCAGCCTCGAATGCGGCTTCTGCGATCAGGCGCACTTCTGCCACATCTTCACCCGCAGCGAAGGCATCAATCCGTTTGCCTGGCGCTGTCAGATGGTGCGTGGCCTTAAAAGCAAAAGATCGCAGGCTTCGCCAGCGCCTACGGGCATGCACGCTAGCGTGTAGGCGCTGGCGAAGCCTGCGACCTTTTGATCTGGTTTGTTAACCTTTCAAGAACGCCAACAGGTCAGCGTTGAGCTGATCCTTGTGGGTGTCCGTCAACCCGTGAGGGGCACCTGGGTAAACCTTCAGGGTCGAGCCTTTGACCAGTCTGGCCGAGGACACACCCGCCGCCTCGTAAGGCACGACCTGATCCGCGTCGCCATGCACTACCAGCGTCGGTACGTCGAACTTCTTCAAGTCTTCGGTGAAGTCGGTTTCCGAGAACGCCTTGATGCAGTCATGGGCGTTCTTGTGGCCGGCCATCATGCCTTGCATCCAGAACCAGTCGATCATGCCCTGGGACGGTTTCGCGCCCGGCTTGTTGAAGCCGAAAAACGGTCCGCTGGCGAGGTCGATATAGAGCTGCGAGCGGTCGGCCAGCGAGGCCTGGCGGATGCCGTCGAACACGTCGAGCGGCAGGCCGCCGGGGTTGGCTTCGGTCTTGAGCATCAGGGGCGGCACCGCGGAAATCAGCCCGGCCTTGGCCACGCGGCCGGTGCCGTGGCGACCGATGTAGCGCGCCACCTCTCCACCGCCGGTGGAGAAGCCGAACAGCACGGCGTCTTGCAGGTCGAGCAGCTCGATCAACTGCGCCAGATCGTCGGCGTAATGGTCCATGTCATTGCCCGACCACGGCTGGCTGGAACGCCCATGACCGCGACGGTCGTGGGCGATGACCCGATACCCGTTGGAGGCCAGGAAAATCATCTGCGATTCCCAACTGTCGGCGTTCAGCGGCCAGCCGTGACTGAAGACAATCGGCTGACCGGTGCCCCAGTCCTTGTAGTAAATCTCGACGCCATCGCGGGTGGTGAAGGTACTCATGGGTAATGCTTCCTTAACGAGGGTTGGGGGGGTGAATCAAACGGGAAGTCGGTTCAGGCGATCGGCCAGGCGCGCCACCCGCTCGCCCAGATGCGCGGCGGTGCAGCGATCCTCGGGAGGCGGCGCATCGTCGGGGGATTGCTCGACATTCGACTGGGCCATGGCGCCCAGTGAGCTGCCCAGGCGATTGAGTTGGCCGTTGAACGCGCCGGTGCTGGAACGCGCCGGCAGCAGGTCGAGGCCGACCCAGATCATCGAGTGCTGCGCGGCGAACACCGCCATCTGCAGCAAGGTGTTGAGTTTGTCGCCGCACAGGCAGCCGGAATTGGTGAAGCCCGCCGCGAGTTTGTCGCGCCAGGGCTGGGCCAGGTAGAACGCCGCCGTGGCCTCCATGAAGCCCTTGAAGGCCGCCGAGGCGCTGCCCATGTAGGTCGGCGCGCCGAAGATGATGGCGTCGGCGTTGTGCAGCCGCGCCCAGTGCTCGTCCACTTCCTCGACCGGGATCAACTGGCAGGTGCTGCCCAGGTGCCGCTCGACGCCCGCGGCCACGGCTTCGGCCATGACCCGGGTGTGCCCGTAGCCACTGTGATAGACCACCACCACGTTGCTCATTGCGGTGTCCTTGCGAATGATTGAATTCCCTTTGTAGGAGCGAGCTTGCTCGCGATGGAGTATCAGTCAACACCCATGTGGCTGACACACCATCGCGAGCAAGCTCGCTCCTACAGGGATAGAGTTTTGTGCGCAGACCAGACGCGCGACGAGTTAAACGTTGTTAATTTTCCTTGGCGCGCAAAAAGCCCCGGCATGTCCTGCCCTTCTGTCGCACCCAATGTTTTCGGGCCCGACAGCCGCTGGCCGATACGCTAGAGTCAATGCCTGCCCCTTCAGTCACCCGGGCGGCACGTTGCGCTGCGTAAAAAACCTGAGGAATATGCTCGTAAACCGCGAACCAGACGGCTGCAGCAGGAGCGACTCGTTGACCCTTTCCCCCGAACAGGCTGTGCATTTCGGCCCCTACCGGGTCTACCCCGGACAACGCCTGGTGATGGAGGCCGACCAGCCCTTGCGCCTGGGCCGGCGCGCCATGGACATCCTGTTGATCCTGCTGGAACACGCCGGCAACGTGGTCAGCAAGCAGCAATTGATCGCCCGGGTCTGGCCCGACAGCGTGGTCGAAGACATCAACCTGCGGGTGCACATGGCCGCGCTGCGCAAGGCGCTCGGCGACGGCCAGGCCGGCCAGCGCTACATCGTCACCGTGGCCCAGCGCGGGTACAGCTTCGTCGCACCGCACTCACGGGAGCCGGTCGAACAACCGCCGGCACCCGTGTCTTGCGCGCCGAGCCGGCATAACCTGCCGGTGCGCCGCACACGCATGATCGGCCGGCGGACGCTGGTCGACAATCTGGTGGTGCAACTGCCGCGCCAGCGCTTCATCACCCTCGTCGGTCCCGGCGGCATCGGCAAGACCACAGTGGCCTTGCGGGTCGCCGAACAAATGATCGGCCTCTACCGGGACGGTATTCGCCTGCTGGACCTGGCCCCGATCAACTGCCCGCTGATGATCAACGGTCATCTGGCGACGTTGCTTGAATTGGCCCTGCACGACGACGAACCCCTGAACGGGCTGGCGGACTGTCTACGCGACAGGCAAATGCTGCTGGTCATCGACAACTGCGAACACCTGGTCGACGCCATCGCCCAGCTCTGCGAAAACATTCTGCGCAGTGCGCCGCACGTGCACATTCTCGCCACCAGCCGCGAGAGCCTGAGGGCCGAAGGCGAATGCGTCCAGCGCCTGGCATCACTCGACTGCCCGCCGCCCATCGCCGTCCTGGACCGCGCCCAGGCCATGACCTTTTCCGCCCTGCAACTGTTTGTCGAGCGGGCCATGGCCAGCCATGACAGCTTTGAACTGACGGACGATGAACTGCCGCTGTTGATCGACATCTGCCACCGACTGGACGGCATTCCACTGGCCATCGAACTGGCGGCGGCGCAAGTGGGCAACTTCGGATTAGCCGGCTTGCTGGCGCAGTTGCAAAGCAGTTTCCGGGTGTTGACCCAGCCCTGCCAGACGCCCCTGGCACGCCATCAGACCCTGCGCGCGACACTGGACTGGAGCTTCGAGCTGCTCAACGCCTGCGAAAAGACCTGCCTGCGCCGACTGAGTGTGTTTCGCGGCGGCTTCACCCTGGAGTCCGCAGCGGCGGTGATTGTCGGCGAACACATCGAACCTCGCGAAGTGTTCGGCTCGATCACCCAACTGGTCGCCAAGTCCCTGTTGAACGTGGAGGTGGGCGATGAGGATGTCTACTACCGTCTGCTCGATACCACCCGCAGCCATGCGCTGGAAAAACTCGCGCAAAGCCCCGACCTGCCCGGCACACGGGAGCGCCATGCCGAGCGTTGCCTGGCGCTGATGCAACAGGCGCAGGACGAATGGGAGAACACCTCGACCGGCCTGTGGCTCGAGCGCTATGGCCGGACCCTGGAGGACATCCGCGCGGCCCTCGACTGGGGTTTGCACGGGCAAGGGCCGCAGGCACTGGCGATTCGCCTGGCCGCGACGTCCACGCCCCTGTGGCAGGAGCTGTCACTGCTCAAGGAACACGGCGGTTATGTGCGCAAGGCCCTGGCCCTGCTCGAGCAGTCTGCCGAGCCTTGCCCGCGTTTGCAGATGACCCTCAAGCTGGCCCTGGGCAGTGCCTGTTACCACGCTCAAGGCGCGAGCGCCGAAACCGTTGGCGCCTTTGTCAGCGCCAGAACCCTGGCCAGCCGACTCAACGATGTGGCCGGTCAGTTGCGGGCGATTTCCGGTCACCTGGCGGTCAATCTCAGTTGCGGCCAATACCAGATGGCTCTGCAACAGAGCCGGCAATTCGATCAACTGGGGCTGCATGATGACGCCCTGTTATCCCTGAGCACGCATCGACTGCGGGTGCTTGCCCTGCATTTTTCCGGCGACCAGCAACAGGCCGGTGAGCATGCCGAACAGGTACTGCAACGCATGGCCCACAGTGGTCATCTCAACCGGTTCACCCATGGCTTCGGCGTGCAATACGACCAGAGTGTCGCGGCGCTGACCATCCAGGCGCGCATCCTCTGGCTGCGAGGCCAACCGGAACAGGCCTGGCGCGCAGCCCGGCAGGCGCTGGACATCGCGTTGCAGATCAACCACGGCACGTCGATCTGCTACACCCTGGCGCTCGCCGGCTGCCTGATCGCCTACTACAACGGTGACACCCGCAGCGCCCGCGAACTCCTGCGCCTGCTGCTGCTGCAGGCGCAGAAACACTCGGTCCTGCTGTTCCATACCTGGGCGCAACACTACGCACAGGTGATCGGCGGTGTCGATGTCGCGCCCGCCAGGCAACGAAGTGTCGGATTGATCAAAGACATCATGGTCACGCTGGATTCCACCTGCGTCGATGACGACTTGCTCGAACGTGCGCAAAACGGCGCGTCGGGCTGGAGCACGGCAGAGATACTGCGGGCCAGGGCCGAGACGCTGCTGGCAACGGAGTGTCCGGCCAACGCTGCGATGGCTGAAACCGTGTTGCTCAAGGCACTCGACGTGGCAAAATCCCAGGGCGCCCTGGCCTGGGAGCTGCGCAGCGCCACCTCGCTGGCGCAATTGTGGCAGCGTCAGGGCCGCCACCAAAAGGCGCATGCATTGCTGGCGCCGGTCTACCAGCGCTTCACCGAAGGTTTTGCCACGCCGGACCTGAAAGCAGTCCGCCACTTACTCGGTGAGTTGCATTGTCACTTGCCGGCCTGAAGGCCTGGGCGTTTGATTGTCGAAACCGGCATAACGCATTTCAAGGGTGCGCAACTGCCCACTGAGTTCGAGCTTTTCCAGGGCATAGGTGCGGGTGGTGTTGAGGAAGCGGTAACGGATCACCCCGCCGCCCTGCTCCAGGGACAGCAATGATTTGAGTGCGAGGTTGTCCAGCACCTCGATCAGCTCGGCGACCGGTATCGCGTCGCCGCTGATCGCGCCTATCGCGGCATCCTGGGTGAAGGCCATCTTGAAGACCGCCAAGCGCTGCAACACGGATTGTTCCAGCGCAGTCAACCGTTCGTAACTCCAGTCCAGCGCGGCCTTGAGGGTCTGATGCCGGGGGACGGCCGTGCGGCGGCCCTGGGTCAGCAATTGAAAACAGTTGTCGAGTTGCGCCTGCAACCCCACCAGGGCCAACGCGTCGATTTGTGCTGCCGCCAGTTCAATCGCCAGCGGCAGGCCGTCGAGGCGCCGGCAGATTTCACGCACGGCCTTGAGGTCTTGCTCGCGCAAGGTGAAGCCTTGCTGACGGGCCCGGGCACGGCTGACGAACAACTGCACCGCCGAATAGCCCATGACCTCGGCAACGCTGCGCAGCGCTGACGCCGGCGGCACCGCCAGCGGTGGCAGACGCAACACGGTTTCGCCCACGGCCTGGAGTGGCTCGCGGCTGGTGGCGAGGATCGACAGTCGCGGCATCGATTGCAGCAGAGTCTCGACCAACGTCCGGCAGCGCTCGAGCAGATGCTCGCAGTTGTCCAGGACCAACAGGGCATGCCGCTGTGCCAGCGCCTCCAGCGTGGTGCCGACCTCCAGCCCAAGGGTTCGTGCGAGATGATCGGTCACTTGCGCCGGGTCATCGATCGCCGCCAGGTCCACCAGCCACACGCCATGCCGATAGTGCTGCAACAACAGTTCGGCCACGCGCAAGGCCACGGTGGTCTTGCCGATCCCGCAAGGCCCGACCAGGGTCATGAATCGCCGCACCGGCAACTGCCGCACCAGGCTGCCGACAAGGGCATCGCGCCCGGAGATCGACGTGAGCCGTGCCGGCAAGTTGTGCAGGGGCTTTTGTACGGTCTGGCTCGGGAACGCCACGGGCTCCGGCAAGTGCTGCACCGAGGCGACAAAACTGTAGCCGCGCTGGGGAATGTTGACGATATAGCACTGACCGTTCTGCCCGTCGCCCAAGGCCCGACGCAGGGCAGCGATGTGCACGCGCAGGTTGATCTCTTCGACCACGGAGCGCGGCCAGACCTGCGCAATCAACTCGTCCTTGCTGACCACCGAGCCCGCGTGTTCGACCAGCACCTGCAACACGTCAAGGGCGCGGCCGCCCAGGCGCAGCGGTCGATTACCCTCCAGCACCAGCCGCTGACTGAGGTGGAAAGCGTAGGGTCCGAATTGCAGCACCGCTTCGTTGCTGACATCTCTGAGGCTGTTCATGGGCAGTCACTCGCGGGAAACCTGATCTGGCACGTGAGTCCATCCAGGCTCCGCACCTTCCTTGCAATGAGTTACCTCGTATCTTGGCAGTCCTTGGTGACGGTACAACCGTTGCGGGGGGAGCGTAACGGCCATTGCGGTGCGCAAAACGGACACGCACCCTAGCTGAATTGCTCGCGGTATTGAGTCGGGGTCAAGCCAAGCTTTTCACTGAACAGAAAACGCATGTGCCGCACGCTGCCGAAGCCGCTTTTGAAGGCCACGGTCTTGAGCGGCAACTCGGTGGTTTCCAGCAGGTTCCTGGCGCAATCGATGCGCGCGCTTTGCACAAACTCCATTGGCGTCATGTTCACCTCCCGGGCAAAAACCCTGGTGAAATGCCGCGGGCTCATGTTGGCGAGTCCCGACATGCATTCGATGCTGAAGGACTCGTCGAGGTGTTCGAGCACGTGGTTCTGCACGCGGGTAATCGCCGTTTCGTGAGGCGCCACCGCCGCCATCAACGGACTGAACTGCGCTTGCCCGCCCTGGCGTTTCATGACCACCAGCAACACCTTGGCCACGTCCTGGGCGACTTTTTTGCCATGGTCCTGTGCCACCACCGACAGCGCCAGGTCGATCCCGGCGGTGACACCGCCGGAAGTGATCAGGTTGCGGTCCTGGACAAAGATCTGGTCGGTCTCGACGGTCGCTTTCGGAAAGCCCTTGATCAGCCGCTCGGTGTAGTGCCAGTGGGTGGTGACGCGATAGCCATCGAGCAAACCCGCATGCCCCAGCACAAACGCCCCAGTGCAGATCGAGCCGTAACCGGCGGACCGGCTGACGTTGTGCCTGAGCCAGTCGAGCAACGGCGGATGCTTTTCGTTGTAGGCACCGGGACCACCGGGTACCAGCAGCAAATCAAAACCTTCGCAGGCCTGATCGATGTGCCGGTCGGCCTGCACGCTCACGCCATTGGACGCGCGCAATGCGCCGGGTTCGGTGCCGATGGTCGTCAGCACATAGTGATCGTCGGGTTTCAGATAACGATTGGCGATGGAAAACACTTCCATGGGCCCGGCCATATCGAGCAGGAGAAAGTCGGGAAACAGCACCATTGCCACGGTTTTCATGGATTGGAATTCACTGGATTAATTGAGACGGTGCACATCCTCTGTGGGAGCGGGCTTGCTCGCGAATGCGGTGGATCAGTCAGCATGGATGTTGACTGACCCACCGCATTCGCGAGCAAGCCCGCTCCCACAAAAGACATGCCATTCATCAGGGCCGAATATCGGAACAGAATAGCTGATTCGCGCTCACAAATTGTCAACCATAAAGAGACAGTATTTCAATTTTCACCTACTTATTGCACAAACGAGTAAACATTAACCTTCTCCTCACTCGGACGAATTCACGTCCCCACAGGAGATTTCATCATGCTGACTCTTCGCAAAGCCTCGGATCGTGGTCTGGCCAATCACGGCTGGTTGAAGTCGTTCCACACCTTTTCCTTCGCCAACTACCGCAATCCGAAAGAGCAGGGTTTTTCCGACCTGTTGGTGATCAATGACGACCGCGTCGCCGCCGGCAAAGGCTTCGGCCAGCACCCGCACCGCGACATGGAGATCTTCTCCTATGTGCTTGAGGGTGCCCTGGAACACAAGGACACCCTGGGCACCGGGTCGGTGATCCGCCCCGGCGATGTGCAACTGATGAGCGCTGGCAGCGGCGTGGCCCACAGTGAGTTCAACCACTCCAGCACACGGCCGGTGCACTTTCTGCAGATCTGGATCGTGCCCGACGTCAGCGGCGCCAAACCGCGCTATCAGCAGGAGCACTTCAGCCCCCAGAAAAAACGCGGGCGCCTGCAACTGATCATCTCGCCGGACGGCGCCAAGGGTTCGCTGAAGGTGCGTCAGGATGCACGGGTGTATGCCGGCCTGATCGACGGCAAGGAAAGCGCCACCCTGGAACTGGCCGCCAACCGTTATGCCTACGTGCACGTGGCCCGGGGCAGCGTCGAACTCAACGGTGTGTTGTTGCAGGAAGGCGACGGTGTGCGGGTCCGTGATGAACGGGCGCTGACCTTGAGCAACGGCGTGGACGCTGAAGTATTGGTCTTCGACCTGCGTCCGCAGGAACTGCCGGAAATGCCATGACGGATCCCTGTGGGAGCGAGCCTGCTCGCGAAGGCGGAGTGTCAGACGACATCACTGTTGAATGACCTATCGCTTTCGCGAGCAGGCTCGCTCCCACAGTCTCCCTGATAACGGGCCCGATAGCGCCCCGGACTCTCCCCGGTCCACTTCTTGAACGCCCGATGGAAGGCGCTGGGCTCCTGGAAGCCCAGTTGCTCGGCGATATCGCTGATGCTCGCGTCGCTCTGACGCAATTGCTCAAAGGCCACGCCACGGCGTACTTCGTCCTTGATCTCCTGATAGGAACAGCCTTCACGCTCCAGTTTGCGGCGGAAGGTGCTGGGGCTCAGGTGCTGTTCCAGGGCAAAGGCCTGCAACGTTGGCCATTCACTGTAGTGACTGCCGCGCAAGCGCTGATGAACCTGCGATGCCAGGCCATGCTGGTTACGAAAGCGGATCACCAGCCATTGCGGCGCGGTGCGCAGAAACACTTTCAGCGACGCCAGGTCCTGAACCACCGGCAGGCGCAGGTAATGGCTGGCAAATTCGATTTCAGTGCGCTCGGCACCGAAGGTCAGGTTGGGTCCCCAAAGCAGGCGGTCGTCACTCAGCGACAGGCGCGAATGGCGAAAGTCCGCACGGTCAATGGGAATGCGCCGCCCGCCCAGCCAGCACAGCAGACTGATCATCAACACCAGGAAGGTTTCTTCGCCAAACCGGCTGGCATCGTTGTCCTTCGAACGGGTCTGCAGGCTGATGACCGCACGTTTGCCCCGCACGGCCAGCGAGCCACGAAAGTCGCGCAGGAACAGCCCGAAGTTGGCCAGGCACTGACGCATGGCCTTGTGCAGATCGGGTTCCTGAATCAGGGCGCGGCAAATCAGGGCGAAACTGCCCGGCGGCATGCCATGGGAATCGAGCCCGAAAAACTCGTCGTCGAGTTCGCGGATCTGAATCAGCCACAACGCCGCAAACGCATTGGCCGGCACCCGCGCCGTGGGTTGTTGCATGACCGCCGGATCAATGCCCGCCTGTTCGAGCACGGCCGTCACGCGCTGCGGATCGTCCCTCAGCCCATGGATCATTGCCTGCACGAAATAGGCGGCAACCGAGTCCTTTTCCCGCATTGGTTCGCTTCTCTCTCATCACCCGAATGGCAAAAAACATCAGTGCCGTTGAACAGTTTTGGCATAGGACAACCGCCCTGCCGGCTCTAGACTCGCGGCAATAGTACGCCTTCGGCTGCAGTCGCGGCCAAGGTATCGCAGGGTTTGATCGAAGGACGGAAAATGAATCTGCAAAACATCGGTGTAATCGGTGCGGGCACCATGGGCAACGGCATCGCACAGGTCTGTGCCATGGCCGGTTTCAACGTGACCCTGCTCGACATTTCTGAAAGCGCGTTGCAAAAAGCCGTCGCGACGGTCGGTAAAAATCTTGACCGGCAGATCGCCAAGGAAACCCTGACACCGGAGCAGAAACAGGCCACCCTCGACAGAATCCGCACCAGCACCGATTACAGCGTCCTGCGTGACGCGCAACTGGTCATCGAAGCGGCCACTGAAAATCTCGACCTGAAACTGCGTGTACTGCAACAGATCGCCGCGCAAGTCAGCAACGAATGCGTCATTGCCTCCAATACCTCGTCGCTGTCGATCACCCAACTGGCCGCCAGTGTCAGCCAGCCAGAGCGCTTCATCGGCCTGCATTTCTTCAATCCGGTGCCGGTAATGGGCCTGATCGAAGTCATCCGCGGCCTGCAAACCAGTGACGCGACCCATAAACTGGCGCTGGACATGGCGACCACGCTCGGCAAAACCGCGATCACCGCCGGCAACCGTCCGGGCTTCGTGGTCAACCGGATCCTGGTGCCGATGATCAACGAGGCGATCCTGGTGTTCCAGGAAGGCCTGGCCAGCGCCGAAGACATCGACGCCGGCATGCGCCTGGGCTGCAACCAGCCTATCGGCCCGTTGGCCCTGGCGGACCTGATTGGCCTGGATACCCTGTTGTCGATCCTCGAAGCCTTCTATGACGGATTCAACGACAGCAAATATCGCCCGGCGCCATTGCTCAAGGAAATGGTCGCTGCCGGTTACCTGGGGCGCAAGACGGGGCGCGGCTTCCATGCCTATGCCTGAGCGTTGCTCGCGCTTTGCCGAGTACCGGGACAAGGTCCTGGAGCTGTTTGCCTGCAAGGGGTTCGGCCAGGTCGGCATGCGTGAGCTCGCGACGTGCCTGGGGCTCTCTGCGGGCTCGCTGTATCACCATTACCCGAGTAAACAGCATCTGCTGCTGGACCTGATCGAGGAGTTCTACGAGGAGCTGCTGGCTACTCTGGGGCGCATCCAGCAAAAAGCGCCCGGCAAACGCGACAAACTCAACAGCCTGATTCGCGCTCATCTGAATCTGCATCGGGAGATGCCTTGGCATTTCCGCCTGGTGGAGCGCGACAGCGGTTGCCTGAACGAAGAGCAACAGGCTCGGGTCAGGCAACTGCGCGAGCAATACGAACGCACGTTGCTGAAGATGCTGTGCGCGAAGTCCCGTTTCAGCGAGCAAGGCCTGCTGGCCGCCGGGCATGCCATTGGCGCGCTGCTCAACAGCGCCCCCAGCTGGCTGACGCCCCATGTGCTGGACGAGCAGGAACGTGAGGAGCTGCTGGAAAGCATGGTCAGCGGCGCCATCGAGCGTGTGCTGGCGCCGCGGCGTGTGCCGGAGACGATAAGCCTCGCCCGCCCTATGGAAAAAACATCTAAAGAAACACAAGCTCCGACAAAGATTTAGCGCTTTGCTTGTCGGCTCGACACAATCGGAATTCGCCGAAAAAACCGGCGTCCAAACCGTTGTATGTACTCGAGCACCTGGAGCCGACCATGAAAATCAATCCCTACCTTATCTTCAATGGCGACTGCAAAGCCGCCTTCACGTTCTACGCGACGTGCCTGCAAGGCCAGATCGAAGCCATGTTGACCTTTGGTGAAACCCCTGCCGGTGAGCATTTCCCCAAGGATCTGCACAACCTGATCATCCATACCCGCCTGATCGTGGGCGATCAGGCGATCATGGGGTCGGACACCACACCGGATCGCCCCGTCGATAAAATGAGTGCCTGCTCGATTTCACTCAACGTCGACAGCATTGTCGAGGCCGAACGGGTGTTCAATGCACTGGCGGACGGTGGCACTGTGCAAATGCCCCTGGAGACCACGTTCTGGGCAGCGCGCTTCGGCATGCTCGTCGACCGTTTTGGTGTGTCGTGGATGGTCAATTGCGAAAAGGATCAGTGAACGGCCTTAGTCGATCGACAGAAATGAAGGCACAAAAAAGCCCAACCTGAAAAGGTTGGGCTTTCTGGAAACTCCCGGCCTGTCTGCTACCGTCAACTTGCCACATCGATAGCAGCGAACCAGAGGAGGAAACCTCCCATGCCGGCCCGTGACCTGTCCTGGCCCACCCGTTTCAAACTCTTGCTCCTGGAACCCATGCCAACGGACCGCTGTGGGCTCGCGACGCGACGACCATCGAGAGACGCAAGCTCAAAAGCAGCGTGATCAAGTACCGGTAGATATCTCCCCGCGGAAGGTAGCGTCAACGGAGGTTGAATTTGAATGATCTGGTGATCGCCCTCATCGTCTTCGCCTGCCTGTCCGCCAGCGCACTGCTGGGTTCGTACGTGAGAGAGCGGTTACCGAGCCATCATCTGAGCGATGACTCAGTAGCGGTGCTGAAGCTGGGCACCGGCCTCATCGCAACGATGTCGGCGCTGGTCCTCGGCCTGCTCGTTTCCTCTGCCAAAGGCACCTTCGATACGGCCAATGCCGAGCTGGAGGGCGCGGCAGCGAAAGTGATTCAATTCGACCGCTTGCTGGCCCGCTATGGCCCCGATACCCAGAGTATCCGTACCGAGCTCAAGCACAACTACGCCGAAGTCACCCAAGTGCTCGCGACCCGCGATCACCGTCAGATTGCACAACTCGACAGCCCCGAAGTGATCCGTCGCTCCGAAGGCCTGCAACGCCAGGTCGAATCACTGTCTCCCGGTAACGATGATCAGCGCTCGCTCAAAGCCAAGGCATTGCAAGACATGGACGCCGTGTTTGCCGCCCGCTGGCTGACCCTGCTGCAGTCCAATCAATCGATTCCACCGGTGATGCTGGTGATCCTGGTGACGTGGCTGGGGATTATCTTCGGCTCGTTCGGCCTGTTTGCACCACGCAACGGGACCATTGTCGTCGTATTGCTGATGTGTTCCCTGTCGACGGGGGCAACCATCTTGCTGGTGGAGGAACTCAATCGACCGCTTGATGGTTTTATCTGTGTGTCGCTGGAACCGCTGGAGCACACACTGGAGCGGTTGGGGCAGTAGTTTGAATTTCCGGCGGACAAAAACAAAACCCCAACTGCTTTCGCAATTGGGGTTTCGGAATTTAATCTTGACGATGACCTACTCTCACATGGGGAAACCCCACACTACCATCGGCGATGCATCGTTTCACTTCTGAGTTCGGGATGGGATCAGGTGGTTCCAACGCTCTATGGTCGTCAAGAAATTCGGGTACTGAGTCGTGGCCAGGTGGCCTCGCTTCAGCAAATTGGGTAGGTGATAGTCTGGTGTTTTGCGAGTCTCTCGAACTTTCGGTTCGTTTCGTCTTCACACACCGCAATCTGGTGCTCTTTCGCCTTTTCAGCTCGAAGCATGCAAATTGCTTGGGTGTTATATGGTCAAGCCTCACGGGCAATTAGTATTGGTTAGCTCAACGCCTCACAGCGCTTACACACCCAACCTATCAACGTCGTAGTCTTCGACGGCCCTTCAGGGGACTCAAGGTCCCAGTGAGATCTCATCTTGAGGCAAGTTTCCCGCTTAGATGCTTTCAGCGGTTATCTTTTCCGAACATAGCTACCCGGCAATGCCACTGGCGTGACAACCGGAACACCAGAGGTTCGTCCACTCCGGTCCTCTCGTACTAGGAGCAGCCCCTCTCAAATCTCAAACGTCCACGGCAGATAGGGACCGAACTGTCTCACGACGTTCTAAACCCAGCTCGCGTACCACTTTAAATGGCGAACAGCCATACCCTTGGGACCGGCTTCAGCCCCAGGATGTGATGAGCCGACATCGAGGTGCCAAACACCGCCGTCGATATGAACTCTTGGGCGGTATCAGCCTGTTATCCCCGGAGTACCTTTTATCCGTTGAGCGATGGCCCTTCCATACAGAACCACCGGATCACTAAGACCTACTTTCGTACCTGCTCGAC
>NZ_JBRJHL010000001.1:4340000-5877500 GCF_053628995.1 Pseudomonas sp. AP3_22 TE3818
TGCCAGCCACTGCCCAGGTCATGGCCAAAAAGCGAGTCCACCGCACAGGGAAGATTGTGCTGGCCGCCAAAAAACAAAAAAGCACCCAAGGTGCTTTTTTGTCAGCGCTTTCAGCTGAATAACGTCGCCACCCCGGCCCGCGCCGTATGTAGCTTCTTATAGCTGTCGATCAGACGAAGGTGCCTGTCGAGGCCTTCCAGTTTCATGCTCGTCGGTGTCAGACCATAGAAACGTACGCTGCCATCGACCGACCCTATCGCCGCGTCCATCCGCTCGTCACCGAACATCCGGCGGAAGTTGACCTCGTAGTCGCTCAGTTCCAGATCATCGTCCAGCTGCATTTCCAGCACGACGTTCACCGCTTGATAAAACAGGCCGCGCTCGACGGTGTTGTCGTTGTATTGCAAGAAGGCTTCCACCAGATCCTTGGCCTGATCAAACTTCTGCAAGGCGAGATAAATCAGCAGCCTCAGCTCCAGGATCGTCAACTTGCCCCAAGGCGTGTTGTCGTCGAATTCGATGCCGATCAAGGTGGTGATGTCGGTGTAATCATCCAGCTCGCTGCTTTCCAGCCCCTGGGCCAGCGATCGCAGGCCGACTTTGCTCAGGCTGTGCAGATTCAGGATGTCGGCGCGGAACTGCAGCGCCTTGTTGGTGTTATCCCAGATCAAATCTTCGACCGGATAAATTTCCGAGTAATCCGGCACCAGAATGCGGCAGGCCTTGGCGCCGATATGCTCATAGACCGCCATGTACACTTCTTTGCCCATGTCTTCGAGAATGCCGAACAAGGTCGCGGCTTCTTCGGCATTGGAGTTTTCGCCTTGACCGGAGAAATCCCACTCAACGAATTCGAAGTCCGGCTTGGCACTGAAGAAGCGCCACGACACCACACCGCTGGAATCGATAAAGTGCTCCACGAAATTGTTCGGCTCAGTCACCGCCTGCCCTTCGAAGGTCGGCTGCGGCAGATCATTCAAGCCTTCAAAACTGCGACCCTGCAGCAGTTCCGTCAGGCTGCGTTCCAGCGCCACTTCCAGGCTTGGGTGCGCGCCGAACGAGGCAAATACGCCACCGGTACGCGGGTTCATCAAGGTGACGCACATCACCGGGAACTCCCCGCCCAGCGACGCATCCTTGACCAGCACCGGGAAGCCCTGCTCTTCCAGGGCCTGGATACCGGCCAGAATGCCCGGGTATTTCGCCAGTACTTCCTGCGGCACGTCCGGCAGGGCCATTTCACCTTCGAGGATTTCGCGCTTGACCGCGCGTTCGAAGATTTCCGACAGGCACTGCACCTGCGCTTCGGCCAGGGTGTTGCCGGCGCTCATGCCATTGCTCAGGAACAGGTTTTCGATCAGGTTGGACGGGAAGTACACCACCTCATTGTCCGACTGGCGCACAAACGGTAGCGAACAAATGCCGCGCTGGGTGTTGCCGGAGTTGGTGTCGTACAGATGCGAACCACGCAACTCGCCATCCCGGTCGTAAACCTTCAGGCAGTACTCGTCGAGGATTTCAGTCGGCAGTTCGTCCTTCGGGCCCGGCTTGAACCAGCGCTCGTCCGGGTAATGCACAAACGCCGCATTGGCGATGTCCTCCCCCCAGAACTGATCGTTATAGAAAAAGTTGCAGTTGAGCCGCTCGATAAACTCGCCCAACGCCGATGCCAGCGCGCCTTCCTTGGTCGCGCCTTTGCCATTGGTAAAACACATCGGCGAGTGCGCATCGCGGATGTGCAGCGACCACACATTGGGAACGATGTTGCGCCACGAAGCGATTTCAATCTTCATGCCCAGGTCGGCCAGGAGGCCCGACATGTTGGCGATGGTTTGCTCCAGCGGCAGGTCCTTGCCCGCAATGTAGGTGCCCGCCTCGGAGGTCGAGTGCGGCATCAGCAGCGCCTGGGCATCGGCGTCGAGGTTTTCGACCTCTTCAATCACGAACTCAGGCCCGGTTTGCACCACCTTCTTTACCGTGCAACGGTCAATGGAGCGCAAGATCCCCTGGCGGTCCTTGGCGGAGATGTCCGCCGGTAATTCGACCTGAATCTTGAAAATCTGGTTGTAGCGGTTTTCCGGGTCAACGATGTTGTTCTGCGACAGGCGGATATTTTCGGTGGGGATATTGCGAGTCTCGCAATACAACTTCACGAAGTACGCCGCACACAACGCCGACGAAGCCAGGAAATAATCGAACGGCCCCGGCGCCGAGCCATCACCCTTGTAGCGAATGGGTTGATCGGCGATCACCGTGAAGTCGTCGAACTTGGCCTCAAGTCGAAGGTTGTCGAGAAAGTTGACCTTGATTTCCATGTGCGATTACCAGAATAACGAGCTAAACGATTTGGCCGCCATTATCCGGTTTTTCAGCGCTGACCGTTAACTTTCCACTATTTATCGATCAACGCGACACCACGCTCCTCCAGCAAGCGCACAAACATCGTGAGGCTCTGCGACACCGTCCCCCGGCGCCACACCAACCAGGTGCGCAGATAGCGGAACGACTCCGACAACGGCCAGACGCTGACCGTCGTACACCCCGGCATGCTTTCGAGCATGCTGCGTGGCATCAGCGCCAGGCCGGCCCCGGCGCTGACGCAGGCCAGCATGCCGTGATAGGACTCCATTTCGAAAATCTTGCCGGGCACCGCCGCGCCATTGGCAAACCAGCTTTCGAAATGATGGCGATAGGAGCAGTTGGAACGGAAGGCATAGATGTTTTCGCCATTCACATCCTTGGCCCGATGAATCGGCTCATGATTGAGTGGCGCGATCAGGACCATCTCCTCCTCGAATGCCGGTACGCCTTCCAGCGCCGGATGCAACACCGGCCCATCGACAAATGCCGCGGCCAGCCGCCCCGACAGCACCCCGTCGATCATGGTCCCGGAGGGGCCGGTGGACAGGTCCAGTTCGACCTTCGCGTGCTTCTGGTTATAGGCAGCCAATAGCTCTGGAATTCGTACCGCTGCAGTGCTTTCCAGCGAACCCAGGGCGAAGGCGCCTTGCGGCTCCTCGCCCGCTACGGTGGCCCGCGCCTCCTGAACCAGGTCGAGAATACGTCGAGCGTAATCCAGGAAGCTCCAACCGGCTGGCGACAAGCGCAGGCGGCTCTTCTCGCGGATAAACAGATCCACACCCAGGTCCTGCTCAAGCTGCTTGATTCGGGTGGTGAGATTCGATGGCACCCGGTGGATATGCTGGGCGGCCACGCTGATGCTGCCGTGCTCGGCGACAGCCTTGAAAATTTCGAGCTGGACCAGATCCAAGTCATTCTCCAAACGTGAACGTTATGCTCAGTATTATTCAGTTTTCATAAAACATATACCCCCATAACCTGAGCACATTCCTACCTAGCAGGACGGTGCCATGACCCACGTATCCAGCCTTACCCATGCCATTTCGATCAACCCGACCACGGGTGAGCAGATCGGCCAGTACCCTTTCGAATCCGATTCGGCATTACAGGCCGCGCTGACGCGGGCCACTAGCGGGTTTCGGGCCTGGCGCGGCAAGCCGGTAGAGCAACGCGCGCAGCGGTTGATCAACCTCGGCCAGGCCTTGCGCAACAATGCAGAGGCCATGGCCAACATGATCACCCTGGAAATGGGCAAGCCGATTGCTCAGGCCCGTGGCGAAATTGAAAAATGCGCACAGCTCTGCGAGTGGTACGCCGAACACGGTCCCGCCATGCTCAGCGCAGAATCGACCCTGGTCGAAGGCGGCAAAGCACACATTGAATATCGCCCGCTCGGCCCGATTCTCGCCGTGATGCCGTGGAACTTCCCCATCTGGCAAGTGCTGCGCGGCGCGGTCCCTACCCTGCTCGCCGGCAATACCTACGTGCTCAAGCACGCGCCAAACGTCATGGGCAGCGCCTACCTGCTGCTGGAAGCCGTCAAGCAGGCGGATTTTCCTGAAGGTGTCTTCGAGGTCATCAACGTCACCCCGGACGGTGTATCCAAGGCGATCGCCGATCCACGCATCGCGGCTGTCACCCTCACCGGTAGTGTGCGTGCGGGCATGGCCATCGGCGCTCAGGCCGGAGCTGCACTGAAGAAATGCGTATTGGAACTGGGCGGCTCCGACCCGTTTATCGTGCTCGACGACGCGGACCTCGATGAGGCGGTCAAAGCCGCCGTGATCGGGCGCTATCAAAACACCGGACAAGTCTGCGCCGCTGCCAAACGCCTGATTGTCGAGCAAGGCATTGCAGAGGAATTTACCCGCAAGTTCGTCGAGGCCACCCAACGACTGGTTATCGGTGATCCACTCGCCTCCACCACTTACATCGGCCCAATGGCGCGCTTTGACCTGCGCGACGAACTGGACCAACAGGTGCGCGACACACTGGAAGAAGGCGCGACCTTGCTGCTGGGTGGAAAGAAGGCCGAAGGCACCGGCAACTACTACGAACCCACTGTACTGGGCGACGTGACCGATCAGATGACATCCTTCCGACAGGAACTGTTTGGTCCCGTGGCTTCAATCATCACGGCCCGAGACGCCGCCCATGCGCTGGCGCTGGCCAATGACAGCGAGTTCGGCCTCACCGCCACTATTTACACGCGCAATGGCGAACTCGCCCGGCAGATGGCTGGCGAACTTGAAACCGGTGGCGTGTTCATCAACGGCTATAGCGCCAGCGATCCGCGTGTCAGTTTTGGTGGCGTGAAGAAGAGTGGCTTTGGCCGGGAGCTCTCGCACTTCGGAGTGCGCGAATTCTGTAATGCACAGACGGTTTGGCTGGATCGGCGTTAAGGGCAATGCAGTGCTTCGAGCTGGGTCAGCCTGGAGCGCAGCGCGAACAGTCAGCCTGACATCGCAATCCTCAGCGCCACTGCTGCTTCAAGCAGCTTGTTCGCCTGGGTCGAGACAGCTACGGCCATTTCTTCATCCCCTGCTTCTCTGAGCGTTGCAGCCAGATCGAGCAGCTTCCCCACCTCGGCCTCGATAGTGCGGACGGATTCGCCTATTTGGTATCGAAGTGAATGCGCCATCTCGATCAATCCTCGGAGCAGATTAAAGACAAATCCCACTTGGGCGAATGCTCAAGTCATTCAGTGGCGCGTCACTGACCGCCATTCGATTGCCCCAAAACCATTGTGGAGTACTGAGCAGAGCGTATCGAAAGTTTTGATGTCGTGTCGTACTCCAGCAGCACTTGGCCCAACGGTTACGCCACGGCATTTCGTATTCTGATGTCACACTTTCGTCACACCTATCTAGCACAATACGGTCAGCCAAAGGGATTTGGCCCATCTACAGAGAGCCCGGCCCAGCGCCGGGCTTTTTACTTTCTGGCCCTTGTTTCTTCAAGCCGAACACGGATTCAGAGCGCAGGGTGGTTCAATTCAACCCGCTCTGATGTTGCCCGGCGAATTGTCTCTGGAACCAGTCCGAGAGCATCGCCTTCTCGGAGTAGAGCCTGTCACTTCTGTTCGCACGCCCCGGCCGCTGGAGGTAGAACTGATCCATGACTCTGGCATCGGCCTGGTTCACGATCTGGCCATTTTGTTTGAGTACATAATGTAGATCGATGCTCGGCCAGGTAATGTCGCGCATGAAGCGCACCTCATAGGCATTTATCCTCCAGGGTTCGTAACGACCGGCCAGGTCGATGTTGCGTATTTCAATTTGCAGTTGCTGGTCGGCTGGCAGGTACCGCTCGCCAAGCTTCTGGATGTAGCTGCGCAGCTCTTTCATGACATAAGGATCGGCCCCACGTTCATAGCCCGGACTGTCCAGGCTGGCATCGCTGAATTTTTCGGGGTTATTGAAGACGACGTCGACCGAAGGCGCAGCGGTGGCAAGTGGCACCATGAACAGCGCCAGCAGTGCGATCGAGGTGCAAACGGATATTGAGCGCATGGCATCACCTCCGGGTGCAACGCTTTTCAATGCAGGCTGCACCCTGTTCAGTTTACGCCTGAAGCGCATGCCCGCTGCGTGTGTTTCCACCTGCCAGGCGTTCCTCAAGAACTGGAGGAACAACATGCCAGACGACCTCACTCCCGCTGTATCCTTGAAGAGAGCGGTATTGCGTCAATCAGAGCGGCTCAACGGAAGTGTCCAGCCGTATTGAGGGTCACCGGGCCGTGATCGCCGGTGCCTGAAGCGCAAGGGATATCGGTTAACACAACTCGCACCAAAACAGGATCATACTCGTAGCCAAGCCGCTGGTAACGATCCCGATTCCAAACACGACGCCGAGAAGCAGAGTTTTTGCCCACATGGCTCGAATCTCCGGATACCGCATTCAATGAATGCTTCAGTATGAGCACCGGAGCAAAATCCAAGCCATTTGGCATGGGTAAAGCCGGGCCCAGCGATTGCACTGAAACGGTCTATTCGGGTGGTGAAAAATTCCCCATCACGGGGTTCGCTCACCCTATATTTGGGGCTGAACCACCCACATTCGATGACTCCCTTCATGCCCTCGCAGCAAGTCATTGCGGCATCAAAACCTGGGTGCTACATAACTTCGCTATCAAGGCTTGAGCTACGAAACAGCTTCTTGGCATCTGCTTTCTGTTAACCCTGGTTTCGCGATGTGAAAAACGTCGTCACTGCCGCAAGTACCAGCAAGATAGCGCTTGCAAGAAATGTCATGCGATAACCGCTCCCATCGAACAGCAGCCCGCCGAGGGTAGAGCCCAGCGCAATGGATAGCTGAATGACTGCCACCATCAGGCCGCCACCCGCTTCAGCATCCCCGGGCAACGCCTTGGCCAACCACGACCACCACCCCACAGGTGCCGCTGTCGCGGCCAGGCCCCACAGCCCCAGCAATACAAAAGCTGCCACGACTCCGCCGCCAAGGACAATCAAGGAAAGTGCAATGGCGGCCATCAACAGTGGAATGCAGACCAGGACGCGGTACATGCCGACTTTCAGGAAAGTGCCGATCAGAATGGTTCCGATGACACCCGCCACACCGATGACCAGCAGGATCATCGACAACATGGAGACATCTACACCGGTGACGGTCTCCAGGAACGGGCGCAGATAGGTGAACAATACAAACTGCCCCATGAAGAAAGTGCCCACACTCAACATGCCAAAACTGACCAATGGGCTCTTGAACAATCGAAAGACATTGCCCGCGCCCGCTTTGCGCGGCGCCGCCGTCATGGCTGGCAGGCTGATCCACTGCCAGATCAACGCGATGATCGCTACCGGAACAAGGCAGAAAAAAGCCCCCCGCCAACCCATGACGCTGCCCAGATAGCTTCCCAGTGGTGCGGCCACTACGGTTGCCAAAGCATTGCCGCCGTTGAAGATTGCCAGAGCCTTGGGCACGCTATGGGACGGTACCAGGCGCATGGCCATTGCCGCCGACATCGACCAGAATCCGCCGATCACCACGCCGATCAGCGCACGCCCCATCATGTACACCGTATAGTTTGGCGCCAGACCGACCACCAACCCCGACACACACATAATCCCGGTCAGTAGCAGCAACAGCGTCTTGCGGTCCATTGAGCCAGCAAGCCTGGAAATCGAAAGGCTTGTCAGCACCGCGAAGGCGCCGGAGATGGCGATCCCATACCCGGCCAGTCCTTCACTGATTTGCAGATCCGATGCAATCGGTGTGAGCAAACTGACAGGCATGAACTCCGAGGCGATGAGTGCGAATACGCACAGTGTCATCGCAAAGATGCCACTCCAGTAAGCCTGCAGTTCCCCAGCCCCCGGCGTGCCGAGGGCATCACCAGCCGGGGAGTCGAATACTTGAGTCGTCATTAAAAACCTCTCATCAAATAGTGGTTGGCTGAAACACAGGTCTTTTAGCCGACCACCGTCAGATGCCGGGTAAAAAAGGCGGTGAGTCTGGTCCAGGGAATCAAGTTCACACGGTCGTACAGATCCACGTGCCCCGCGCCGGGAACCCAGGCCAGTTCCTTAGGTTCGGCGGCACGTTGGTAGGCCTCCTCGCTGAACTCTCTGGAGTGCGCCTGATCGCCAGCGATGAACAGCAGCGGCCGCGGGGAAATCGTCTCGATATCGTTGAATGGATAGAAATTCACGAACCGGACTTCACTGGTCAAGGCGCGGTTTTGCGTCAGCTCCAACGTTCTGCCATGAGGGATATGGATACCGCGTGGCGTACGGTAGAAGTCCCAGAATTCACGTATGACCGGGTCAGCATCTTTACCAAGCTGCACTGGCAAATAGTTGAGGAAATGCATTTGCCCGGTAGAGAACTCGCCGTAGCGTTGCTCGGCGGCTTTGACGAGCATGGCCTGGCGTTGCTCGGCAGTCACTGAGTGCCCCAGACCATGACGGGTGACAGCGCCCATGTCGTACATGCTGACAGTGGCCACGGCTTTCAAACGAGAATCCATCTTGGCCGCACTGATGGCAAAGCCACCGCTGCCACAGATACCCAGTACGCCGATACGCTTGCGATCAATGAAATCCCGCGTACCCAGGTAGTCAACTGCAGCGCTGAACGCATCGGCGTACATTTCGGGGGCGACCTGGTTTCGAGGCAGGCCCTCACTCTCTCCCCAGAAAGGCAAGTCAATCGCGAGCGTGACGAAGCCTTGTTCCGCCAGCTTTTGTGCATAGAGCATGGAGCTTTGCTCTTTGACTGCTCCCATGGGATGCCCGACGATAATGGCAGGCGCTTTAGCGTTTGCAGCCAGATTCTTGGGCGTTACAAGATTGCCCACAATTTGAAGATTGTATGAGTTCTTGAAGGTCACCTTTTGCACGGTGACCTTGTCGCTTTTGTAAAAGTTGTCGGCACCTTCCGGCGGGCTGCCTGCACTTTTTGAGTCAGCTGCGAAGGCGGGGCCGACTGCGCCCGAAAGGACGCCAAGAGCCGCAATGCTGACGCCGGTGGCCTTCACGAACTCACGCCGATCAAGCCCTCGAGGGGGCAAGGCTTCTGTAGCTTCAAGGAAGGTTGCAGGTGTCTCGCTCATCATCAGTACTCCGTTCCAGATAGGTGACAGAGCTTGACGGAATCGAGATATCTTGATTAGTAAGGATAATCTTCATGTGGTTTTGAGAAAAATTCAGCAATGGCCAATACCAAAGTCAACGATCTCCAGGCTTTTCTGGCGGTGGCGCGCGACCAAAGCTTTACCAAGGCCGCCGCCAAACTGGGCGTTACGCCTTCTGCGCTGAGTCATACGATCCGGGCACTTGAACAAAGACTGGGGATACGGCTGCTGGCCCGCACGACGCGCAATGTGTCGCC
This sequence comes from Pseudomonas sp. AP3_22 TE3818, assembly GCF_053628995.1. Classification (NCBI taxonomy): domain Bacteria; kingdom Pseudomonadati; phylum Pseudomonadota; class Gammaproteobacteria; order Pseudomonadales; family Pseudomonadaceae; genus Pseudomonas; species Pseudomonas sp. AP3_22 TE3818. Next base: position 4,349,214 of record NZ_JBRJHL010000001.1, read on the forward strand.
CACAGAGGCGGGAGAAAGGTTGATGCGTTCGATCGCCCCGCTTTTTGACCAGATCACCGCCGAGCTTGAAGCGCTGGGCGAGCTGCGGGACAAGCCCAGGGGCACGATTCGTATTTCCTGTACTGACGATCAGATTGAGTTGTGCATTCGGCCGATGCTTGCGAGCTTCCTGAAGAGCTACCCGGATATCACACTGGAGTTCTACGTCGACTATGGGTTCACCAACGTGGTCGAGGAGCGATTTGATGCGGGTATTCGCCTGGGCGAATCGATCAGCAAGGACATGATCGCCGTTCGCATAGGGCCGGATTGGCGGTTGGCAGTAGTGGGTTCTCCAGAATACTTCGAACGCAACCCGGCACCCACAACCCCCCATGAGTTGACCGGGCATGACTGCGTGAATATCCGACATAGACCATCAGGTGTGATCTACGCATGGGAATTTGAAAGAAATGGCCAGGCTTTTACAGTCAAGGCAGATGGACAACTTGTGTTCAACAGCATCATGCATGTTCTCAATGCCGCCGTTGATGGCGTTGGCCTGGCCTATGTACCAGAGGAATTGGTAGCACCGTATCTAACCGACGGCCGACTCAAAGAAGTCTTGGCCGACTGGTGCCCTGAGTTTCAGGGCTACCATTTGTATTACCCCAACAGACGCCAGGCATCTCCCGCCTTTTCTGCGTTTGTGGAGGCGCTGAAATATAGAAGCTGAGCGCTCTGCATTCGACGCGCTGCTATCTGTCGCGAAGGGCTGCAGCCACCTGTGGGCTCAACCGGTCGATGAAACAAGCAGCCGATTCAGATTTCAAATACACACGGGGGCAATACTCGGTTTGATCTAGGCTTGAATGAGATCACCCGGGAGAAAAACACCATGTCCCTCTCTCTCAGAAATCCATTGGCCTTTGCTTTGGCGGTGTTCTTTTGCGCAGCCGCGCGCGGTGAAGAAATAGCAGACGCCTATCACCCACCGGCAATACTTCCCCTTGAATCTGAGACGGCGCCCAGACTCATTGCCGAGCCGCCGCTTGCCGAGCCTCTTGCCCGCGGAGTCGTCATTATCCAATACCGCGCAGAGCACGCGAGGATCATGCCGGTGTTTGGTAAGGCGGCGGCTGATGTATCACCCCGCCTCGGGCATCTTCACGTGACCGTCGACGACTGGAAAGGTACATGGGCACACACCAGTGAAGACCCGATTATCCTGGTCGGACTGCCCCCTGGCACTCACCAGGTTCTTCTTGAAGTGGCCGACCCGACTCACAAGATCCTTACCAGTACGACAGTGCGTTTCATCGTTCCGGAAAAGAAACCAGCTGACGCCCCTCATTAGTCGCCACTTCACTTCAGTTGACTGCTTGCCGCAATCCAAGAAGTTTGCCCCCAACATTGGCTGCCCCCCAGTCAATAGCGGGGGTTTGCTTCATGACCTACGCTCAGATACGGCAGTAAACCAGCTGGAGTCTCGACGTGTTCAAACGCTGATCAAGACATCCAGGGCAGAGATGATTTGGTCAGGAGCGACAAAGGATGAAACCGGAATATTCAACTTGCATGAAATGGATCGCCATCGCTGCCGCTTCGGTGGCGCTTATATCAGGCTGTGCCAGCAAGAACGACCCCGTGGCCCAGGCCGAAAAAGCCGATGCAGCCAAGGGCATCGCCGCGCCCAGCCTCACGGAAACGAAGGCCATCGCCGAGGAAGCCTTCATCTACGGACTGCCGATCGTAATGAACTATGCGGTCATGTATGAGTACGCCGTGGACAAAAGCGGCCCGCAGTTCAAGGCCCCCTTCAACCAGATCAAGAACGAACCCCGTGTCTTCACTTACCAGGATACGGCCATCGTCACGCCCAACAGCGATACCCCCTACTCCTTCCTCTGGCTGGATCTGCGCGCTGAGCCCATGGTGCTCACGGTACCCGCCGTGGAAAAGAAACGGTATTACTCGGTGCAACTGATCGACGGCAACACCTACAACTACGGCTACATCGGCAGCCGCACCACGGGGAACGGCCCAGGTAACTACATGGTGGTCGGGCCTGACTGGAAGGGCTCCATGCCACCCGGCATCAGCAAAGTTTTCCATTCGACAACGCCCTTCACGGTGGCCGGCTACCGAACCCAGCTCTTCAATCCCAAGGACATGCCGAATGTGGTCAAGGTGCAGTCCGGCTACAAAGCCCAGCCGCTATCGGCGTTTTTGAAGCAACCGGCGGCGCCTGCATCGCCGGTTATCAATTTCCCTCCAACCACCACTGCGGGGATCAAGGAGAACTTCTTCGAATATCTTGATGCCGCGCTCCAGTATGTACCGCCAACACCGGAAGACCGGGACATTCGGGCTCGAATCGCGAAAATCGGCATTGGACCGGGCAAGAGCTTCAAGCTCCAGGACCTCTCGCTCGAGCACAAGGCCGCTGTCCTGCTGGGCATGAAGGAAGGTGACGAGAAGGTGGACAAGTGGTTGTCCGGCGGACTCAAGAACGTCAATGGCTGGGGCATCGGCTCGTACTTTGGCGACCGCCATTTCTACAATGGCGACTGGTTGAAGCGCGCGGGCGCGGCCAAAGGCGGTATTTACGGCAACGATGCCGTGGAAGCCACTTACCCCATCACCCGCACAACCGCGACCGGCGAACCACTCGATGGCAGCAAGCATAACTACACACTCACCTTCCCGGCGGGGCAACTGCCGCCAGTGAACGCCTTCTGGTCGGTGACGATGTACGACGGCAAAACACAGCTCCTTATCAAGAACCCGATCGACCGCTATCTACTGAACTCGCCCATGCTGCCCGGCATGAAAAAGAATGCCGACGGGTCACTGACCCTCTACATCCAACGGACCTCGCCCGGCAAGGCGCTGGAAGGCAACTGGCTGCCCGCCCCCGACGGCCCGATTTACCTGGTGATGCGCCTCTACTGGCCCAAGGAGACGCCACCTTCAGTCCTGCCGGCTGGCGAAGGCACCTGGAAGCCAGCAGGCATCGTGGTATCGAAATAGAACCCGCGCCAACTCGCGCAGATCCCCCGGCATTTGTCGGGGGGTTTACCGTTCCAATACAAGCCTGTCTTCGCTGACAGGCAACAGGTGTGGTGCATTTATCCTGCCTTCCAGTCTGTTCACGAACGCCAGAGCTTCGGCATAGCTGCGAAACGTGACGCACCACGCGTTCATCCAGACATTCCAGTCTTGCGGTGTCCGCGCTTTTTCGATTTTTATCAGCATCCTGGCATCCCTCCTTTGTGCGGTTTAACCCAGTCTCGAACCGGGGAAAAACCGAAATGCGGCGTGTGAACTTTCGTCTGCGTGTCCCGGTTGAAGGTGTGGGGAGAACAGCCCACAAGATGAGGAGGAGCAGATGCGGATTTGGCGGCATCAGAAGCTTGCGTCAAAGCGAACTGCAGGACCTGTCTTTGCTTACCTTCCTCGAGGCGCATTTAAAGCGGATGGAGGGGGGATTAGAAAATCAATAATCATCAAAAATGTATCTATAGGAGGCTTGGCGGGACTTGCCGGGACAATCTGCGGGGATGGTGGTCAGCCTGGATGTTGACGCATCCGATCAGGCTGTTTTTTTCGCTTCGGTGTAGGGATTTTGTTGGTGCAGGCCTGGCAGGCCGTAAATCGGCAGTGACAAGGCGATCACGCAAGCGCTTGTCGGAAAACAGAGCGTGGCGTTTGATCGTATCGAGTTGGATGAATGGGCGGACGCCTACAGCACGGTCAGAGCAAGGACTGGGTTTTACCGTACAACGGCAACGCGATGCACCGAATGTATGATTCAGCTTGGAAGAAAGCGCGGGTGAGAACGACGAATCTCTGGCGGGAGGAAAACCTTCGCCCCGCTCACCAATGAAAAAGCCCAACCGATTAGAGTTGGGCTTTTCATTGAAAAATATGGTCGGGACGGAGTGATTCGAACACTCGACCCCTAGCACCCCATGCTAGTGCGCTACCGGACTGCGCTACGCCCCGACTAGGCGTGTTACCCGTTCCTCATCTCGAGGAACGCTCAAGAATATATCGCAAGCTTTTGAAAACTGGAAGTATTTAAAAGCGAGAATTTATTTCTTGAGTACAACCAGAACATCTTCGAGCTCGGCGATCATCTGGCGGATCATTTGCTTGTATTGGGTGGTGTCGTCTTTGGCTTCATCACCGGACAAACGCAAACGCGCTCCGCCGATGGTGAACCCCTGGTCATAAAGAAGCGCGCGGATCTGCCGGATCATCAGCACGTCCTGGCGCTGATAATACCGGCGGTTTCCGCGGCGTTTGACCGGGTTGAGCTGAGGAAACTCCTGCTCCCAGTAGCGCAGCACGTGTGGTTTTACCGCACACAGCTCGCTGACTTCACCAATGGTGAAGTAGCGTTTGCCCGGGATGACGGGGAGCTCGTCGTTATGACTTGGTTCCAGCATAAGCCTCAACTCGGGCCTTCAACTTCTGCCCTGGACGAAAGGTGACCACACGGCGAGCCGTGATCGGGATTTCTTCCCCCGTTTTCGGATTGCGGCCAGGCCGCTGGCGTTTGTCCCGAAGGTCGAAATTGCCGAAACCGGACAATTTGACTTGTTCGTTGTCTTCGAGAGCGTGCCTGATTTCTTCAAAAAACAGTTCGACCAATTCCTTGGCCTCCCGTTTATTCAGGCCCAGCTCTTCATACAGACGTTCCGCCATCTCAGCTTTCGTCAGAGCCCCCATACGTCACTTCCTTAACGTGGCGTTCAACCTTTGTTCGAGCGAGGTGAGGATGTTTTGCGTTGCGGTATTCACCTCATCGTCATTAAGAGTGCGCGATGGATGCTGCCAGGTCAAGCCGACTGCGAGGCTTTTTCTATCAGGATCAATGCCTTTACCTTGATACACGTCAAATAGCCTGAGGTCTGTCAGCCATTCGCCTGCATTTTCACGGATTACGTCCAGTACAGCCGTGGCTGCAACATCTTTGTGCGCAATCAGTGCAAGGTCACGACGCACTTCAGGAAAGCGCGATAACTCGTGGAATTTAGGCATTTTGCCCGATGCGACTTCCGCCAGAACCAACTCGAAGACGAAGACCGGACGGTCGAGACCGAGCGTTTTCGACAACTCGGGGTGGATCGCGCCAATGAAGCCGACCAGACGACCATCGCGTTCGATGCGTGCGGTTTGGCCCGGGTGCAATGCCGGGTGCTTGCCTGGCACGAAAGTGAACGCATCCAGGGCACCGGCGAAGCCCAGTACCGCTTCCACGTCAGCCTTGACGTCAAAGAAGTCGACGGTATCGCGACCCTGCGCCCAGCCTTCCGGCAAGCGACTGCCGCAAACCACACCGGCGAGCATCGGCTCTTGCTTCAAGCCTTCAAGCTGACCAACGAAACGCAGGCCGCTTTCGAACAGGCGTACGCGATCCTGCTGACGGTTCAGGTTGTGCTGAAGCGCCTTGACCAGACCCGGCCACAAGGACGAACGCATGGCGGCCATGTCATTGGAGATCGGATTGGCGAGCAGCAACGGCTCAACACCCGGATTAAACAGTTCGAACTGTTTCGGATCGATGAAGCTGTAGGTAATTGCTTCCTGATATCCACGGGCAACCAGCAGGCGGCGCAGTTCAGGCAGGTCGCTACGGGCTTCGGCCTTGGCTTGCGGCGCCAGACGCGCTTGTGGATAACGAACCGGCAGACGGTTGTAGCCGTACAGGCGTGCCAGTTCTTCGATCAGGTCGACTTCCAGACTGATATCGAAGCGATGGCTTGGCACTTCTACGCGCCACTGCCCTGCCCCGTCGGCCGTAATAGTCAGGCCCAAGGCATTGAGCAGGCGCTCCACTTCAGCCGAATCCATTTCCATACCCAGCATCTGGGTAATGCGCTGGGCACGCAGGGTGACCGGAGCAATGTTCGGCAGGTGCTGCTCGCTGACAGTCTCGATGATCGGACCCGCTTCACCGCCGGTGATTTCCAGCAGCAGGCCAGTCGCGCGCTCCATGGCCTCGCGGGCCAGTTGCCAGTCCACGCCACGCTCATAGCGATGGGATGCATCGGTGTGCAGGCCATAGGAACGGGCCTTGCCTGCCACGGCGATCTGGTCGAAGAAGGCACTTTCCAGGAACACATCACGTGTGGTCGCGGACACACCGCTGTGCTCGCCACCCATGACACCAGCGATTGCCAGTGCGCGGGAGTGGTCGGCAATCACCAGCGTATCGCTACGCAGGCTGACTTCCTGACCGTCGAGCAACACCAGCTTCTCGCCGTCTTCGGCCATGCGCACACGGATGCCGCCGTTGATTTCGGCGAGATCGAAGGCGTGCAGCGGCTGACCCAGTTCCAGCATCACGTAGTTGGTGATGTCGACGGCAGCATCGATGCTGCGCACGTCGGCACGACGCAGACGCTCTACCATCCACAGCGGCGTAGGCCTGGACAGGTCGACGTTACGGATTACACGACCCAGATAACGCGGGCACGCGGCGGGTGCCAACACTTCTACCGAACGCACTTCGTCATGCGCGGCAGGCACCGAAGCCACTACCGGACGGCTGACCGGAGCGGCGTACAAAGCACCCACTTCACGGGCCAGGCCGGCCAGGGACAGGCAGTCGCCACGGTTCGGGGTCAGGTCGACCTCGATGCTGGCGTCTTCCAGGTCCAGGTAAACGCGGAAATCCTTGCCCACCGGCGCATCGGCCGGCAGCTCCATCAGACCGTCGTTACCTTCACCGACCTGCAGCTCGGATTGCGAGCACAGCATGCCGTTGGACTCAACGCCACGCAGCTTGGCCTTCTTGATCTTGAAGTCACCTGGCAACTCGGCGCCGATCATGGCGAAAGGAATCTTCAGGCCCGGGCGCACGTTGGGCGCACCGCAAACCACCTGGAAGGTTTCCGAACCGTTGCTGACCTGGCATACGCGCAGCTTGTCGGCGTCCGGGTGCTGCTCGGTGCTCAGCACCTCGCCAACCACCACGCCACTGAAAACACCGGCGGCCGGCGTAACGCTATCGACCTCAAGACCGGCCATCGACAGACGAGCAACCAGCTCGGCGCGACTTACCTGCGGGCTAACCCAGCCACGCAGCCATTGTTCACTGAATTTCATCCTGCTCTCCTAAGAATTCGTTACGACTAGCGAAATTGCGCGAGGAACCGCAAGTCGTTGTCGAAGAACAGACGCAAGTCGTTCACGCCGTAACGCAGCATGGCCAGACGCTCAACGCCCATGCCGAAGGCAAAGCCCGAGAACTCTTCCGGGTCGATACCGGACATGCGCAGCACGTTCGGGTGAACCATGCCGCAGCCCATCACTTCCAGCCAGCCGGTCTGCTTGCAGACGCGGCAGCCTTTACCGCTGCACATCACGCATTCCATGTCGACTTCAGCGGATGGCTCGGTGAACGGGAAGTACGAAGGACGGAAACGCACGGCCAGTTCTTTTTCGAAGAACACCCGCAGGAACTCTTCGATGGTGCCTTTGAGGTCGGCGAAATTGATGTCGCGATCGATCAGCAGGCCTTCGACCTGGTGGAACATCGGCGAGTGGGTGATATCGGAGTCGCTGCGGTAGACGCGGCCTGGGCAGACGATGCGGATCGGCGGCTGCTTGGACTCCATGGTGCGGACCTGTACCGGCGAGGTATGGGTGCGCAACAGCATGTTCGCATTGAAATAGAAGGTGTCATGCATCGACCGGGCCGGGTGATGGCCTGGGATGTTGAGCGCTTCGAAGTTGTGATAATCGTCTTCGACCTCGGGGCCTTCGGCGATGCCGTAGCCGATACGGGTGAAGAACTGTTCGACGCGTTCCAGAGTGCGGGTAACCGGATGCAGACCACCGGAGGTCTGACCACGGCCAGGCAGGGTCACGTCAATGGACTCGGCAGAGAGTTTGGCAGCCAGATCGGCTTCTTCAAACAATGCCTTGCGCGCATTAAGGACCTCTGTGACACGCTCCTTGGCAACGTTGATCAGCGCACCGACCTGCGGACGCTCTTCTGCCGGCAAATTCCCCAGTGTCTTCATCACCTGAGTCAATTCACCCTTCTTGCCAAGGTAGTGAACCCGGATTTGCTCCAGGGCATTGATATCTTCAGCGCTTTGCACAGCCTCTAGTGCTTGAGAGACGAGCGCATCCAGGTTTTCCATGTACAGACTCCAGATACAAAATAGGGGAAGAGCTTGAAGGCTCTTCCCCTATTTATGACGTTTAACACCTGGCCCCACAGATGCGAAGCCGGGTGACTGTCGGGGGTACTTAAGCCAAGGTGGCTTTAGCTTTCTCGACAATCGCAGCAAACGCCGCTTTTTCGTTCACTGCCAGATCAGCCAGAACCTTACGGTCGATCTCGATGGACGCTTTTTTCAGGCCGGCGATGAAACGGCTGTAGGACAGACCGTTGATACGAGCACCAGCGTTGATACGAGCGATCCACAGAGCGCGGAACTGACGTTTTTTCTGACGACGGTCACGGTAGGCGTATTGGCCTGCCTTGATTACCGCTTGCTTGGCAACACGGAATACGCGGGAGCGTGCGCCGTAGTAGCCTTTAGCAAGTTTCAGAATTTTTTTGTGACGCTTACGGGCAATGACGCCACGCTTTACACGAGCCATGAGTTACTTCCTCTATTCTTGACTAAAATTAACGAAGGCGCAGCATGCGCTCGACTTTTGCCACGTCAGACGGATGCAGCAAGCTGCTACCGCGCAGTTGACGCTTACGCTTGGTCGACATTTTGGTCAGGATGTGGCTCTTGAAAGCGTGCTTGTGCTTGATACCGTTAGCAGTTTTCAGAAACCGCTTAGCAGCACCACTTTTGGTCTTCATTTTTGGCATGTTCGGATACTCCGCATTCAGTTGATAAACATAATCAGAAGGCCTGCCGTGCCCTGTTGATTACTTCTTCTTTTTCGGGGCGATGACCATGATCAGCTGGCGTCCTTCCATCTTAGGATGCTGTTCGACCGAACCGTACTCGAGCAAGTCACCTTCAACTCGCTTGAGGAGTTCCATCCCCAGCTCCTGGTGGGCCATCTCACGGCCGCGGAATCGCAAGGATACCTTGGCCCTGTCCCCGTCACTCAGGAAACGTACCAGGTTGCGCAGTTTTACCTGGTAATCCCCTTCCTCCGTCCCTGGACGAAACTTGATTTCTTTAACTTGAATCTGCTTCTGGTTTTTCTTGGCCGCAGCAATCTGCTTCTTCTTTTCGAAGATCGATTTGCCGTAGTCCATCAGTTTGCAAACAGGTGGTACTGCATCGGCGGAAATCTCCACCAGATCCAGCTTGGCCTCTTCAGCCTTAAGAAGCGCGTCTTCGATTGACACAATCCCGAGCTGTTCACCTTCAGCCCCAATTAACCGAACCTCGCGTGCCGAGATATTCTCGTTGATCGGGGCTTTCGGTGCAGTTCGTTTATCTTGTCTCATTTCACGCTTAATAATAATTACTCCGAATCTTGGCGACCACGCCGGGAAACCGCTTGGGCGAGGAACTCAGCGAACTGGGCGACGGGCATCGAGCCCAGGTCAGCACCTTCACGAGTACGCACAGCGACAGTCTGCATCTCGACCTCCCGATCTCCGATAACCAAGAGATAGGGAACCTTGAGCAAAGTATGCTCGCGGATTTTAAAGCCGATCTTTTCATTTCTCAAGTCAGACTTGGCACGAAACCCGCTTTCGTTGAGAGTTTTTTCCACTTCGGCGGCAAAATCAGCCTGTTTATCAGTGATATTCATCACCACTGCCTGGGTCGGAGCCAGCCACGCAGGGAACGCCCCCTCGTAGTGCTCGATCAGGATTCCGACGAACCGTTCGAAGGACCCCAGGATCGCCCGGTGCAACATCACCGGGTGCTTGCGGCTGTTGTCTTCGGAGACGTATTCGGCTCCCAGACGCACAGGCAGGTTAAAATCGAGCTGCAGGGTACCACATTGCCAGACGCGACCGAGGCAATCTTTCAGCGAGAACTCGATCTTCGGACCGTAGAACGCACCTTCGCCCGGCTGCAGATCGTACGGCAGGCCCGCGCTGTCAAGGGCTGCGGCCAGTGCCGCTTCGGCGCGATCCCAAAGCTCGTCGGAACCGACGCGTTTTTCCGGACGAGTGGACAGTTTCATCTCGACATCTTTAAAGCCGAAATCGGCGTAGACGTCCATGGTCAACTTGATGAACGCGGCGGACTCGGCCTGCATCTGCTCTTCGGTGCAGAAGATGTGGGCGTCGTCCTGGGTGAATGCGCGCACACGCATGATGCCGTGCAAGGCACCCGATGGCTCGTTACGGTGGCATGCACCGAACTCGGCCAGGCGCATCGGCAGCTCGCGGTAGCTCTTCAGGCCCTGGTTGAACACCTGCACGTGGCACGGGCAGTTCATTGGCTTGATCGCGTAGTCGCGGTTTTCCGACTGGGTGGTGAACATGTTGTCGGCGTAGTTGGCCCAGTGCCCGGATTTCTCCCACAGGCTGCGGTCAACCACTTGCGGCGTCTTGATTTCAAGATAGCCGTTGTCGCGCTGAACCTTGCGCATGTATTGCTCGAGCACCTGGTACAAAGTCCAGCCGTTCGGGTGCCAGAACACCATGCCCGGCGACTCTTCCTGGGTGTGGAACAGGCCCAGGCGCTTGCCGATCTTGCGGTGATCGCGTTTTTCGGCTTCTTCGATGCGCTGGATGTAAGCCGCCAGTTGCTTCTTGTCCGCCCATGCGGTGCCGTAGACGCGCTGCAATTGCTCGTTCTTGGCATCGCCACGCCAGTAGGCGCCGGACAGCTTGGTCAGCTTGAAGGATTTCAGGAAGCGCGTGTTCGGCACGTGCGGACCGCGGCACATGTCGACGTATTCTTCGTGGTAGTACAGGCCCATGGCCTGTTCATTCGGCATGTCTTCGACCAGGCGCAACTTGTAGTCTTCGCCACGGGCCTTGAACACTTCGATCACTTCGGCGCGCGGAGTGACCTTCTTGATCACGTCGTAATCTTTCTCGATCAGCTGCTGCATGCGCTGTTCGATGGCCGCCAGGTCGTCCGGAGTGAAAGGACGCTCGAAGGCGATGTCGTAATAGAAGCCTTCGTCGATGACCGGACCGATGACCATTCTGGCGGTCGGGTACAACTGCTTGACCGCGTGGCCAACCAGGTGGGCGCAAGAGTGGCGAATGATCTCCAGCCCCTCTTCATCCTTTGGCGTGATGATTTGCAGCGACGCGTCGCTGTCGATGATGTCGCTGGCGTCGACCAGCTTGCCATTGACCTTGCCGGCAACAGTGGCCTTGGCCAGGCCTGCACCGATGGATGCGGCGACCTCGGCTACGGAAACCGGGTGATCGAATGAACGTTGACTGCCGTCGGGAAGAGTAATAGTTGGCATGGCGCCTCCTCTCCTAGTGGTGACCCCTACCAAAGGTCACGTGGGTTGGGATGAGCCAGTACAAGATCCGGTCCAGGCCATTCAATGACGAACGCCTGCCTTACAGCGGCAGGAGCCTTGCGGCCAACCGGAAAACCGAACCAGAGTGACTGGGATTCAAATCAGGGTTAATCGTGCATCTGCCGCCACCGGGACTGAAGGTCCGTCGGAGCCTGCAAACGCCCGAGCGGGGCATGCTAGCACAGATGAACGGTTATCGGCCTGCACGCAATCAGACGGTGAAAATTTCCTCCCTTTTATGGCGCAGAGTGAACTTGAGATATACGAGATGCCTCAAACTGACTGAGAATCGCCACAGATATCGACCCCAAGGAGTTCCTGTCATGCGCCTTATCCGTCTTTTTGCCTTTGCCGCCCCGCTTGCCCTGTTGCTGCCACTGAGCGCACACGCGGCCTGGCCAAATGGTGTGAAAGCCCAGTACATGAGCGATTGCACAAAAGCTGCCAGCCAAACTGTCAACCCGGCCGAAGCGAAGAAGCACTGTTCATGCGGCGCCGACGTTCTGGAGAAGAAATTCACCACCCAGGAGATCGCGCAGTTGATGGACAAAAACAATCCAGCTGGCCCTGAATTGAGCCAGCGCGCACTGAAAGAAATCTCGGTGTGCAGAGTCCAGAAATAGCGCTGCGCAGGACGTTTTTTGAGTGATCCGGGGCCCTAAAACAACCAAATATCGGCTGATTCACATAATTTACGCAGCTTTTACGGGTTTTTTTAATCCCCTGTTTTGCAGCGCAAACCCCCTGAAACCGGGGCTCACAGCCATTCATTGCGGTGAAAGACGTGCAATATGAAAGCAAACAGCGCGTCTGGGGGGGTCCCAAACCGAACATTTCGACTATGATACTCGGGTGTGCCCAGTTGGCCTGAGCAGCACAGTACTACTGAAAATATATGTTTCTTGGAGATACACCATGTCTAATCGCCAAACCGGCACCGTTAAATGGTTCAACGATGAAAAAGGCTTCGGCTTCATCACTCCTCAAGGTGGCGGTGACGACCTGTTCGTACACTTCAAAGCTATCGAAAGCGACGGTTTCAAAAGCCTGAAAGAAGGCCAGACTGTTTCCTTCGTGGCTGAGAAAGGCCAAAAGGGTATGCAAGCTGCTCAAGTTCGCCCAGAGTAATTTCCAGGCGCACTAAAAAAACCCCGTCCATGTGACGGGGTTTTTTATGGGTGAAACAAAAGCCTGGGGATCAGCCGCAGTTGACCCGGGTGACCACCCTGCCGGCATCGGTATTCAGGTTCAGGCGATCGGAACGGTACTCCAGCGTCACCATATCGGTCGGCAGCAGGAACCGCGCGCTTTGTGCCCCTGCGCGGGTACGCGCCTGCTCAAGCAACTGCGGCGATGCCTGTTTGCCGATGGTGAACTCCGCAGCCTTCGCTTCACAGCGGCTGTGACCCGTGTCAGTCGTCGCCACATCCGCGTTTGCCGACTCCGTAGAGGCTGTGCTGCAACCGGCCAACGTGGCAACGGCCAGCAAAGTACCCAATGACGCGAGCTTCCAAGGCATGAAGCCTCCTTATTCAATGATTAAGCTGAGATCGTGCGACAACCAGACCGGGGTTTGGTTTCACAGGCAGGCAGTGCCAGCACCCTGCCCGCAATCCGGACGAGCCGCGATTCTGCCTGAGCACCGCACTCCCCTTAATCACTGAATCGTGACTGAATATGAACGACGCTCAATAGACGTCGATGTAGTCGTAAGGAGGATTGGGCCAGTTCTCCTTCAAGGCATTGAAGATTTGCATGACCCAGACTTCATCGCTGGCCGCGACTCGCCCGACATAACCGGAGCCCTTGGCCCAGGTTTCGAGCCGGAACAACAACCCGTCGATATCGGTACCGCCCACGACACCCGAGGAGATGTACGCAATACCTCCCTTGGTGACCCGCAACTGGGTGTGCTCATCGTCACTGGCGCCGGCCAGCAACTGACGCACGGCCTCAAGGGTCAGGCCATCTGGAGAGTTCAAATCGATTTGCACGGCGCATTCCTTGAATATTCGTCAAGGACCAAGTGTCGCATAGCCCTTCTTTCGTGCCTAAGTCGACGTGTCAAAAGCCCCGCAAAATGGTTAACTCGGCACTCAGACTTTCCCCCGACTTCACGAGTGCCATCATGACCACCGTAAGCATCGACGCTGACATCAAGGCCAAGTGGCAAGACGGCCACAGCTCCTACAGTCCAAGCAGCACGGAAGAGCTTGCCATTATCGGTATCGACCTGCTGGTCAGGGACCTGGGAACCGAAGCCGCCCAATCGTTCATCGAACAGATTTTCGAGAAGCATCTGTCGGACCAGAAGTCCGAAACTATCAGCGGGCGGGAGTGACCCCCGCAGGCACCTGCGGGCCATGACACTTACTTCAGACGGGCCAGACGCTCGGTCAGCAGATCGAAGAAGCCCTGGGCATCGCCGCTTTCAACCCAGAACGCATTCTTTGGCGCTTTCAGGCCGTCATACCAGTCAACGATGGTTTGCCCGAACGTCGGTCCCTCGCGGCTGTCGACCACCACGTTGACCGAGCGGCCGCTGAACAATTGCGGCTTGAGCAGGTAGGCGACCACCGTGGCGTCATGCACCGGGCCACCCGAAATGCCGTAGTGCTCCATGTCGCCTTTGATGTATTCATTGAGAATGTCGCCCACCAAACGGCTCGCATTGTTGTTCAGCGCCGCAATCTGTTGCAGACGCGCGTCGCTGGTCAGGATCTTGTGGGTCACATCCAGCGGCAGGTAGGTCAGTTTCACGCCACTCTTGAGCACCACTTCGGCGGCTTGCGGATCGGCGAACAGGTTGAATTCAGCCACCGGCGTGATGTTGCCGCCGTTGAAGTGCGCACCGCCCATGACCACCACTTCCTTGATGCCCTGGACGATACCCGGTTCCTGGATCAGCGCCAGGGCCAGGTTGGTCTGCGGACCAAGCATGGCGATGGTAATGCTGTGGGGCTCGGCGGATTTCAGGGTGTCGATCAGATAAGCGATGGCACTGCCCTTGGCCAGGCCTTGTTTGGGTTCATGCACAGCAATGCCGGACAACCCTTCCGTGCCATGAATGTCCTCGGCATAGATGGGTGTGCGCATCAGGGGCTTCGGCGCGCCCGCATAGACCGGCACCTCTTCGCGCCCTGCCCACTCGCGGGCCAGTCGCGCATTGCGCGAGGTCTTGTCCAGGCGGACGTTGCCCGCAACGGTGGTCAGCGCCCGAACATTCAGCTCGTCCGGCGACGCCAGGGCGAACAACAAGGCAACGACATCGTCAGCGCCAGGGTCGGTGTCGATGATCAAGTCGATTTTTTGTGCCGCCTGGGCGTTTGTTGCGGTAATCAGGGACAAAAGCAGCAGACTCCGGAGCAGTGGGTGCAGTTTCTGAGCATAGCGATACGTGGCGCGCTCCTTGCGCCGGGGAAATCAAAGCACGGACAGCCAGTTAAAACGTTACGCCAGCGACCAGCACAATATTGCAGTACGGTTGGCACTCGCCTGTACGAACAATCGCCCTCGCCTGCCGGCTCAGGACCTTGAATTGTTCATGGCTGAGCACCTCACGCCGCCCCAGTGCGCCTTCGCCGCTCAGTTCATCCAGCACGATCAGGGCCGACGGTTTCTTATCGAAAATCTCCTGAGCCAGCACATGGCTTTCGACCTGCATCTCACTGAGCACCACCTTCAGGGTGCTGACAAAATCCGGAATGCCCTGGGTCAAGGCCAGGTCGATCAATTCGACGCCCGGTGGAACCGGCAGACCGGCGTCACCGATGACGACCATGTCGCCATGCCCCAATGAGGCGATCAGCCGTGACAAAGCGATGTTGAGCAAGGGAGTCTTTTTCATGGAGTTTTAAACGCCTGTACATCGCTCAAGGCGGGAATCGACGGTTGCGCGCCGGCACGGGTGACCGACAGCGCCGCAGCCACCTGACCGAAGCGGATCGCCTGCACTTCATCCTGCCCCGCAGCCAACGCCGCAGCGAAACCACCGACGAACGTATCGCCCGCCGCCGTGGTATCGACAGCCTTTACGACCGGCGCGGGGAAATGCTCGAAGCGCTGGCCATCGGCAAACAGCGAACCTTGCGCGCCGAGGGTGATGATCACCTTGCCGGCGCCCAGGGCAATCAGCCGGGTCGCCGCGGCCTGGGCGGTCTCTAGGGAGTCCACAGACACTCCGCTCAAGGCCGACGCTTCGCTCTCGTTGGGAATCAGGTAATCGATAGACCCGTACCAGTGCGATGGCAACGGACGGCTGGCCGGCGCCGGGTTGAGGATGACCGTCTTGCCCAGCTCGCGACCGCGCTTGAGCGCATGGCCAACGGAGGCATCGGGCACTTCCAGCTGACAGATGAGCACGTCCGCCGCTTGTATCACCGAATCAAAACGGTCAATGGCTTCAGCGGTCAATGCACCGTTGGCACCGGGAACGATCACGATGGCGTTCTGACTGCTGTCGTCGACCACGATCAACGCCACGCCGCTGGAACCGTCAATGGTGCTCACCGCCTGGCAATCGATCTGCTCGGCCAACAGCGCCCCGCGCAGCGCCTCACCATAGGCGTCATTGCCCACGCAGCCGATCATCGACACCTGGGCTCCGAGCCGCGCCGCAGCCACGGCCTGATTGGCGCCCTTGCCGCCGGAGACGGTGGCAAACGACTGACCAATCAGCGTTTCACCGCCCTTGGGCAAGCGCGGCGCCCGGGTCACCAGGTCCATGTTCAAACTGCCTATTACCACTACTTTTGCTGGCATACATTGCTACTCATCGATTCTGTTTCGGCGGCGCTGTTGGGTCAGCGGCTTTCTGTTTTCAACGGCTCTCTGTTTCAACGACTCTCAACGGAACTGGGCAAACACGCCGGCCAATGGCGCCGTCGATTCACGGATGACAATACTCGGCGTCACGATCCGCTGATCGGTCGCCAGGCCCGGCGTGGCGATTCGCCGTAAAAGCACTTCGGCAGCCATTTCACCCAGTTGCAGGATCGATTGCCCGACCGTGGTCAACGACGGGTAGACATACCGACTCATCTGGATATCGTCGAAGCCGATCACCGACAACTCGCTCGGTACGCGAATATTGCGCTCGGCGGCGGCTCGCAGCACACCGATGCCGATCATGTCGTTGGCGGCAAAAATGGCGGTAGGCGGATGGCTTTCCAGCAAAATCGCGGCAGCGCTGTAACCGCCGGTGCTGGTGAAATCGCTTGCCAGCATGCGCTCGGGAGAGACTTCGACGCCCGCCTCTTTCAAGGCCCTGCGATAACCCGCCAGACGCATCTGCGCCACACTGGTGTTTTCCGGTCCGCTGATCGTGGCGATATCCCGGTGGCCCAACTCCAACAGGTGCCGGGTCGCCAGGTACGCGCCGTATTCATGGTCGATGCGCACCAGGTCGGCATCGACACCGTCCAGTCCGCGGTCGACGATCACCATGGGCGTGCGCACGCCTTTCAGACCCTGTACCAGGCCACTGTCGCCGCCGGCCGAGGCGACGATCAGCCCGTCGATGCGTTTTTCCAGCAACACACGCAGGTAGCTGCGCTGCTTGTCCGGATTGTCGTCGGAGTTGCACAGGATCACGCAGTAACCGTTTCGCTCGCAGTAATCCTCGATCCCCCTGGCCAGCTCGGCGAAGTACGGGTTGAGACTGTTGGGAACCAACAGGCCGATGGTCGCCGTGGTCTTGGCCTTGAGTGAACGGGCCACGGCGCTGGGGACGTAGTCGAGGGTCTGGATCGCGGCCTCGACCTTGATCCGGACTTCCTCACTGACCGGGCGGGTCTTGTTCACCACATGGGAAACCGTGGTGTAGGAAATGCCGGCAAGGGCTGCCACATCTTTGATAGTCGCCATGACTCAGGTCCGCCGGCTTGCGCGTTGACTGCGATAAGTGTCCAGCACCACCGCCACCACGATCACCGCGCCGGTAATGATGCGTTTGGTCGGCTCGGTTGCCCCGATCTGCGCCAGCCCCGCGGCCAGCACGGAAATGATCAGGACGCCAAAAAACGTGCTGATCACCGAGCCGCGCCCGCCCATCAGGCTGGTCCCGCCGATCACCACGGCGGCGATCACCTGCAACTCAAGACCGGAGCCGGCATTCGGGTCGGCGGCTTCCAGGCGAGAAATCTGGAACAGCGCGGCAATGCCGGCCAGCAACCCCATCAGGCTGAAAACCAGGATTTTGTAGGGCTTCGGATTGATCCCCGCCAGCCGCACGGCCTCTTCGTTGGTGCCGATACCGATCAGGTAGCGACCGAACACTGTGCGGGTCAACACGGCCTGGGCGATGAATATGATCAGCAACGCAATGATGAACGAGGGTGAAATGCCGAAGGCGATCGGATTGGACAACCAGGCAAACGCATCGCCGATGTAGGCCGTACGCGACCCGGTCATCTGGTACGCCACTCCACGCGCCATTTCCAGCACGCCCAGGGACACGATGAACGACGGTATCCGCCACGCCACCGTGATCGAGCCGGTGATGGTGCCTGCGAGCGCCGCGACGGCCATGCCGAGCAACGCTGCGGGCAGAACGCTCCAGCCCCAGCCCAGTATCGCCACGCTCACGGTCGAGGCCGCCAGTGCCAGAACCGAACCCACCGACAGGTCGATACCCCCGATGATCAACACAAAGGTCATGCCGACCGCCAGCACCATCAGATCCGGAATCTGGTTGGCCAGGGTGCTGAACGTATCGTAGGACAGGAAGTGACTGCTCAGCACCGAGAACAGCACGATCATCGCCAACAAGGCACCCGCCAGTCCCAGATAGGTGCCCAGGCCATAGAAGTTGCCACTGCGTGTGCCGGCGAAAGAAGCGGTTTTCATGGAAGATCCCTAGGCGCGGCATCGAAGCGCTGCGCATCACGTTTTTGGTAGCCGGCAAAAGCAGCGGCGAGCAACTCATCCTGGGTCCAGCGGTCGCGCTCGAACGTATCGATCAGGCTTCCTGCCGACAGCACAGCGATCCGGTCGCAGATCAGCATCAGTTCGCGCAAGTCGCTGGAAACCACCACCAGCGCCTTGCCCTTGCGGGTCAATTCACCGAGCAGGTTGTAGATATCGAACTTGGCACCGACGTCGATGCCACGGGTCGGCTCGTCGAACAGCAGTACCGAGCAATCGCGCTCCAGCCAGCGACCGATGACCACTTTCTGCTGGTTACCGCCGGACAGCTCGGACACCAACTGTGCCGGACCGGAGCTGCGAATACGCATGGCATCGATCTGCCGCTGGGCCAGGGCGCCCTCCTCATCGCTGTCGACAAAGCCGGCGCTGGAGATGCCGGGCATGTTGCCCAAGGCGATATTGGCGCCGATCGACTGCGTCAACAAAAGGCCTTCGCCCTTGCGATCTTCAGTGATCAGCGCGATGCCATGCCCGACCGCATCCACGGGCGAACGCACAGTGATGACCTGCGCCGGCGAGCCCAGGGCAATCGTGCCGCTGTCGGCGATATCGGCACCGAAGATCAGGCGCAACAACTCGGTGCGCCCCGCGCCGATCAAGCCGGAAATGCCGAAAATCTCTCCGGCACGCACTTCGAACGACACGTCGCGAACCTTGTCGGCACGGGTCAAACCCTTGACCGTCAACACCGGAGCGCCGATCTTGCGCGCCCCCATATCGATGTGTTCGCCGAGCTCGCGACCGACCATCAGGGTGACCAGTTGCTCGCTGTTGTAGTTGGCCATCGGCGCGACACAGACCAGATTGCCGTCGCGCAGCACGGCAATGCGCTGCGCGACCCGCGCCAGCTCTTCGAGGCGATGAGAGATATAGATGATCGATACGCCGCGAGCCTGCAGGCGGGTGATCTGCTCGAACAGCATTTCGACTTCACGTGCCGTGAGCATCGCGGTGGGCTCATCGAGAATCAGCACATGGCAATCGCCGATCAGGTTGCGGGCGATCTCTACCATTTGCTGATGACCGATGCCCAGTTCGCCGACCAGGGTATCCGGGTCAATGGCGTCGAGCCCGACCTGAGCCATGGCCTCGAGGGCAGCCTTGCGCAATTGCTTGCGACTGATCCAGCCACCGCTGTTGGGCAGATTGTGAAGAAACAGGTTTTCCGCCACCGACAGGGTCGGCAGCAGATTGAGTTCCTGCATGACCATGCGGATGCCGAGGTCTTCTGCCTGACTCCGACTGCCCGGACGATAGACCTGCCCCTGAAACTGCATCTGGCCGGTGGTCGGCGCGACCAGCCCGCCAATGATTTTCGACAGCGTGCTTTTGCCTGCGCCGTTCTCGCCGGTCAGCGCCAGCACTTCACCGCGCATGAGCGTCAGGTCGATGCCGGCCAGGACCGGTTGGGCGTAGGTCTTGCCGATACCGCTGACCGAGAGGACAGCGTTCGTAGCGCAAGCGGACATAAAAAATCTCCACGCGCCCATCCGGCTGGACGAGCGCCGTTGCGTCGCCAGAAAGTTACTTGGTGACCAGTTCTACCGGCGTTTCAATCACGCCATTGGCGCCACCGTCCACCTTCTCGCCCTTGAGAATCTTCAATGCCGTCTCGATGCCGAACACCGCCTGCCTCGCTGCAAACTGGTCGGCAGTGGCGAGCACCCGACCATCCTTGAGCATCGGCTGGATGGCGTTGATATTGTCGTAGCCGACCACTTGCACCTTGCCGGCCTTGCCCGCGGCGCGCACCGCAGACACTGCGCCGACCGCCATGCTGTCGTTGCCGGCCAACAGGGCCTTGGTTTGCGGGTATTCGCTGAGAATCGAGGCGGCTACCTTGTTACCTTTGTCGATCTCCCAGTCACCGGATTGCAACGACACGACCTTGATCTGCGCCGCCTCCATCGCATCCTTGAAACCTGCCGTGCGCTGCTGGGCATTGGTGGTGGTGGACACACCTTCGATGATGCCGACTTCGTCACCGGCCTTCAGCTGTTTGGCCAGGTAATCGCCGACCAGGCGTGCGCCCTTGCGGTTGTCCGGGCCTACGAACGGAACATTGATGTTTTTGCTTTTGACGACGGCGGGGTCCAACTGGTTGTCGATGTTGATCACGGTGATACCGGCATCGATGGCTTTCTTGATCACTGGAACCATGGCCTTGGAATCTGCCGGCGCAATCACCAGTGCATTGACCTTGGCCAGGATCATCTGCTCGACGATGCGCGTCTGGCCGGCGGTGTCGGTTTCATCCTTGATGCCGTTGGAGATCAGGTCGAATTCGCCGGAGTGATCTTTCTGATAGGCCTTGGCGCCGTCTTCCATGGTCAGGAAAAACTCATTGGCCAGGGACTTCATGACCAGTGCGACTTTCGGTTTTTCTGTGGTTTCAGCGAAGGCAGAGGAGACAGGCAGTGCAGCGGATGCGGCAGCCAGCACAGCGACAGCGAGAAGACGTCCAGCAAATGGCAGCTTCATGGGTTCACTCCGATCTTATGATTATTGTGAGCAACGCTTGCGCCGGCGTAAGCTTCACGACCCACTGTGATGGAAAGCCATTACAGGGGCCGCGCAAACGTTTGCGTGACCCAGACTATGCGAATCCTGCCGGTATTTGTCAACGACCTGAAAAGTGCTTTCAGAGCGGATTGGCGAAAAACGGCATTCCGTTCATGCCGTGGTGTTGACCACCGATCCCGTGCCGGAACCCTTGGTCAACTCTTTGATCAGACTCGCACTCACCTGCAGGATGGCGCCGGTGGTTTCGGCAACCTGCGCCTGAATGGCCGCTACCGCGGTGGTCTTGGCTTCCGGGGTCGGGTAGGACGCCGACTGGGCCCGGGCCAATTGTTGCTGTTGCTCACGCAATTGCTGCTGCAACTCCTTCAGCCGCTTGAGCAGGACCTTCACCGCAACACGGGTGTTATCGCTGGTTCCCGATTCGGCCTGTGCGCCGGCACTTTGTCCCAGGCCTGCCGGACCGGTTTTAACCCGGGTGCCGTCGCCTTCCTTTACACCCGGCGCTTTGGCACCCGCATCCTCTGTTGCATCGCCCAAGACGGGCATGGTCGCCGCAGGCTTCCCCCCGATGGTGATGCCTGCGGCATTCGGGAAGCCAATGGATAACGACATGTGAACTCCTGCAGAAACAGATCCTTTGAAGGAGCATCGACCGACGCGCGTTTTTCTTTAACCGCTAACGACGATTTGACGCCCTTAAATTTTAAACAGAAATCTTGAACAAGACCGCCCTCCGTTTCGGAGAGCCGAACACAAAAGTTAAACATGTTCGGCAATCCGGACGCCCGCCCCCGGAACCGCCTCCGGACACAAACTGCAATACCGTTACAAATCATTAAGTTACGCGTTTTTTTCGATTCAGGGTGTTACTGGTACAGATCCTGCTCTTCTCCATGCACCTGCGGCGTTCAGATTCGCCCGGGGCGTATCTAGATGAACCTGCATCTGCACCGTCTCACAACTAGAAGAGAAAAATAATGACATCTGCACTCAAGACCTTTGTTCCGGGCGCCTTGGCCCTGCTGCTGCTTTTGCCGACCGCCCTTCAGGCCAAAGAAGCCGAAACCCAACAGAAACTGGCAAACGTGGTGATCCTGGCCACCGGCGGCACCATTGCCGGCGCCGGCGCCAGCGCCGCCAACAGCGCGACCTACCAAGCGGCGAAAGTCGGCATTGAACAATTGATCGCCGGTGTTCCAGAACTGAGCCAGGTGGCTAACGTTCGTGGCGAACAGGTCATGCAAATCGCTTCCGAAAGCATCACCAACGAAAACCTGCTGCAACTGGGCCGCCGCGTAGCCGAACTGGCCGACAGCAAAGACGTCGATGGCATCGTGATCACCCACGGCACCGACACCCTGGAAGAAACCGCGTACTTCCTGAACCTGGTGGAAAAAACCGACAAGCCGATCATTGTCGTGGGTTCCATGCGCCCGGGCACCGCGATGTCCGCCGATGGCATGCTCAACCTGTACAACGCGGTGGCCGTGGCCAGCAGCAAGGATGCGCGAGGCAAAGGCGTGCTGGTGACCATGAACGATGAAATCCAGTCGGGTCGCGACGTCAGCAAAATGATCAACATCAAGACCGAAGCGTTCAAAAGCCCCTGGGGTCCGCTGGGCATGGTGGTAGAAGGCAAATCCTACTGGTTCCGTTTGCCAGCCAAGCGCCACACCATGGATTCCGAATTCGACATCAAGACCATCAAGAGCCTGCCTGACGTCGAGATCGCCTATTCCTACGGCAATGTCAGCGACACCGCCTACAAGGCCCTCGCCCAATCAGGCGCCAAAGCCATCATCCACGCCGGCACCGGCAATGGCTCGGTATCGTCGCGGGTCGTCCCTGCCCTGCAAGCCCTGCGCAAGGATGGCGTGCAGATCATTCGCTCCTCCCATGTCAACGCCGGCGGCTTCGTATTGCGCAACGCCGAACAGCCTGACGACAAATACGACTGGGTCGTGGCCCACGACCTGAACCCGCAAAAGGCCCGGATCCTGGCGATGGTCGCGCTGACCAAGACCAATGACAGCAAAGAGCTGCAGCGGATGTTCTGGGAATACTGATTCGCCCTCGCCCGACCAATCCGGTCGGGCACCCTGTGCGCCATTCTCCAGCCCTGGCGATTGGCGCCGCTCGATCTGACAAAAAAACTCCCTGCGCCTTACACCAAATAGAACAAACCGCTGTCAGAGGATTTTCTTGATTTTTAAGCAGTTGCGAAATTGCCTACAGTTAAATACTGTATGCACGTACAGCTTAATAAGGATAATCCCGTGGACACTACCTCTGCCTCTCCTGACACCTATGTACGCATGGGCCTGCGCGTTCAGAAAATCATCAACTCCCCCACCGCACAAAAGGCCAGGGCAGCACTGATCTTCCGCCTGCCTGACGAGCCGGTGGATGAATGGGAACGCTTGCTGGAAGAAATCGACGAGAACGACAACGTCACCCTCGCCTATCGCGACGATGGCGGCGTGCAGATTTTCTGGGTTGTGCCGAAGGAAGATTGAGTCGATGAGTGGCCGCTGGTTTGTTTTGTTGTTTGTGTTTTTTGCCATGACGGCGCAAGCCGACGCGCCGCGCACCTTCACCGAAGCGAAAAAGGTCGCGTGGAAGCTCTACGCCCCCCAATCCACCGAGTTTTACTGTGGCTGCAAGTACACCGGCAACCGGGTGAACCTTGCCGGCTGCGGTTATGTGCCGCGCAAAAATGCCAAGCGCGCATCCCGCATCGAGTGGGAGCATATCGTTCCGGCCTGGCAGATCGGCCATCAACGCCAGTGCTGGCAAGAAGGCGGTCGCAAGAACTGCACCCGCTACGATCCGGTTTACCAGAAGGCTGAAGCTGATTTGCACAACCTGGTGCCCAGCATTGGCGAGGTCAATGGCGATCGCAGCAACTTCAGTTTCGGTTGGCTGCCCGAACAGTCGGGACAGTATGGTTCGTGCCTGACCCAGATCGACTTCAAGGCCAAGAAAGTCATGCCCCGCCCTTCCATCCGCGGCATGATCGCCCGGACCTACTTCTACATGAGCAAGCAGTACGGCTTGCGCCTGTCGAAACAGGACCGGCAACTGTACGAAGCCTGGGACAAAACCTATCCCGTACAGGCCTGGGAGCGTCAACGCAACCAGAGCGTGGGATGCGTCATGGGACGCGGCAACGAGTTCGTCGGCCCGGTGGACATGAAGGCCTGCGGCTGAATCCAGGCGACACCTGAAACCAAAAAGGCCTCGAGGCTAAACCCCGAGGCCTTTTTTGTTTGCCCAACATCTTCGCTGCCGAATGTTATTGAGCGGCCGGACGCTCAAGCACCAGCAATTCGATGTTTTGCTTCTTCGAGCGAGTGAGCGCCGCACGGACTTCATCCTGCTTGGCTTCGGCCTCGGCTTTCGAATTGAACGGCCCCATCAGGATTCGCGTATTGCCATTTTCCTTGACGATGCTGGACATGAAACTGTGCTCGATCAGCCAGCCACTCAAATCACTGACCGCCTGAGGGGTTTCACCTCGCACTTCAAGATCCCATTGCGGGCCGGACACTGCCGCGGGTACGGCAGCCATCGCCGGTTTTGGCTTCGGCGCCTCCACACTGCCGCCCTCTCCACATCCCGCCAGTGCCAACATCGCGAGTACCAAGACCATTTTGCGCACGGCGTTTCCCTCTAAATGCTTAAAGCGGGGATTTTAACATCCATGAATACTTCACGAGTGCCGTAAAATGGGCTCAAAACAACGAGAATCATGGTGACGGCCTCTGTATAGTTACGCCTTGGGAATTAATGCCACATCTGCGCGTCAGAAAGAGGCACCCAAACTGTGAGACTTCGCACTAATCTATACATACCACCGACCTCTGCACTGTCCGAATCAGGTGCCCCACAAAGCAATCAAGGAGAAGACCATGCTGATACTCACCCGCAAAGTCGGTGAAAGCATTAATATCGGTGATGACATTACGATCACCATCCTGGGCGTAAGCGGCCAGCAAGTCAGGATCGGCATCAACGCCCCGAAGGACGTTGCAGTGCACCGTGAAGAAATTTATCAGCGCATTCAGGCCGGCCTGACCGCCCCGGAAAAGCCGCAGTCCTGAATTCTGTTGCAGTCAGTAGCCAGCCCGTTCAGTGCGCAACCACGGCTGGCTAAAGATTCAGCATCGCATCGCCACGCAAGCTTCCAGGGGTCGATACTAGCGACAAGCTCAAGGCCCTGGCTGTCGGACGTTTCTTGTTTATCCTGGGGAAGGACGCATTCGCACCGTAGCTAACCGAACATCACCCCGCGCGCCATGCCAGTCGCCGCCACCACCATCAACAGCACCAGCAGCGCCTCGACATGACTGATCCGTGCAAACAGCTTCGCACGGCCGGTATCGAAGGCGACTTTACGGCTCAGCGCTATCCGCCATTTGATCAACGTCACCATGGGCGCAATCTCCAGCAGCAAGATCAGCACGAACAGCGTCATCTTCAGATGAAACAGCGGCTGATGCAGATAATAGTCCGTGCCTTTCTCGTACCCGCCAAAGGCTCGCATCCCCCCGCTGACCAGTAACACGACAGCTGAAATACCCCAGATATTGTCCGCCATCAGGACACTGCGAGCTTCTGCAGTCCCATCGGCCAGACGCCGAAAAGCCGTGCCTCGAGTCAGCACTGCCCAGAATCCCAAGGCAACCGCCAAAAGATGAACCGCCGCCAGTAACCAATGAGTCAGCATCGAGAAACTCCTGCCAGGTCGAAGTTGTATGAGCCTGTCAGTAGTAGCCCATGAAATGGCTGCGTGCACGGCATCCCTGGACAATGCGCGGAACACAATATGACGGACCAACTAGACTCCACTGCGCTGGCATTGAGCTACCGTGGCAGTCCCAGCCCCAACAGCAACTCACTCTCACCGCATTGAACTGAGTAAACACAATCATGTGTGAATCATGTGATTCAAGCTCTGCTTCAAACACAACAGGCCGTCGTCGTTTTCTTCAATTTGCCGGATTGAGCGCAGGTGCCCTGCTGCTGACCGGCACACTGCCCGGCAGGATCATCCAGGCAGCCGAAAAAGCGTCAGCCCCACCCAAACCACAAAACGTGATCAGTCCCGACATGGCACTGAAAAGACTGATGGAGGGCAATGACCGATATGTAAGCGGTACATCCAAGACTCATGATTTCAAGGCTGAGCGAGAGGCCCTGGTGTCGGGTCAAAATCCGTTCGTGGCCGTGCTGAGCTGCTCTGACTCGCGCATCGCCCCGGAGTATGCGTTTGACACTGCGCGCGGCGATCTTTTCTCCATCCGTGTCGCGGGCAACTTTGTCACCCCGGAAGGCCTGGCCAGTCTTGAATACGGGGTCGCCGTACTGGGCGCCCCGCTGATTCTGGTACTCGGCCATGAGAGCTGCGGCGCCATCGAGGCCGGTATCAAGGCCGTCAAGGACCAGACGGTTTTCCCCGGCCATATCCCGAAACTGACCGACGCACTCAAGTCGGCCATCGAGACCGTGCTCAAGCAACCCGGGAGCCTGATGGAAAACGCCACCGCGCAGAACGTCAAAAATTCGGTCAACAGCCTGAAACAGGCCTCGCCGTTACTGACCGATGCGCAGAGCAAAGGCATGCTGAAGATCGTGGGAGGTGTCTATCGCCTGGCGAGCGGCAAGGTAGAGTTGATCGCCTGAGCCACAACGCGCACATCGCCAGTATCGGCGCATAGCCCCGGATGCAAAGAGCGCCGCATGCAAAGAGCCCAGCGCGATGGCTGGGCTCTGGTTACTTCCTGTTTTCCATCATTTTGTCGGCCAGGGTTCTGGCCCTCTCGATCAACAGGTTCTGCCTGTCTTCGTGCGTAGCCCCGCCCACAACCGGGGCTGTCAGATTGCTTTCGGCAATCAATGCAGCGCAGAAGTATTGATCCCAAACGGCTTTGTCTACGGGTGCCTGTTTGCTGATTTGATCGACGTTCATAGGCGGCTCCTTTGAATGAGGCAGCCCCACTAGTTTACGCCTGAATGGCGAAGAATCCGGATCATCATCCACCGTTGTCCGCCATTCGTCGCCTGCGAAAACACGACGATGAGTTCAACCGCATCCGTGGCTTGAGGATTGCAGAGATCGCGCGTAGCAGCGCGGGAACGACATGATTCTGACGCAGCAGCCATTCAACAATGCTTAAGGACTCCAGCGATACGCTTGGTCAGTCACCGGGAGATGTAACGTGTCAACGCTCAACGAAATCGCAATGAACCACGCGAGAATGGCTAAGGAAAAGGCAGCAGAGTCGACCGAACTGAGCGAGCGACACCTCCAGATTGTAGGGAGCTTCGAGGTCCTGTCCATTGACGTACAACAGAACGTCCCAATGCACCTGATCGCTGGAGCGCAGGAGGCGCATCTGGTTCATGCGACGGGTTTCGCGCTCTGAGCTTTTATGAGGCAAGCGACACACTGATTGATTTACCCAGTAACAGGCTGCGATACCTGGAGCCGTCGCCTGCTACGGTGTTGCCCAGGTCTGCCCTATCCTCGTATTTGATCTGGGCCGAAGTTGGCCCTCAAATTTCCCGCACGTAGTTCAGTTGTCCAGACTCATGGCCGATCTGCGCAACGAACGCGGCAACACGTTTTGCGCCGATGATTGGGTAGCGGTCCATGGCCGCGTTGAGCGCAGGTGCAAAAACGCCCGCTTGGCGGCGGGCGCTCGGGGATCTGCAGCAGCTGCTGCGCGGTGATGCCCATGGCTTTCTCCAGGCGAAAAAACCGCTCAATGGCGGGAAAGGTTTGTGGTGCTGGTATGCTGCTCGGCGCCCAAGTATGGCGTTCAATTAAATCGGATCTACGAAAACAATGACCTCCTTATCTGAATCGCCGCAATCAGCGGTCGATAAGCACCTGAGTCACCCTAAATATCGGCCAGATATTGATGGGCTGCGCGCGATCGCAGTCCTGTCTGTCGTCGCGTTCCATGCCTTTCCATCCCTGATTCCGGGTGGGTTCGTTGGTGTCGATGTCTTTTTCGTTATTTCCGGCTTCCTGATTTCCAGCATCATTTTCGGAAGCCTCGAGAAAAACAGTTTTAGTTTCGTGGAATTCTACAGCCGTCGGGTAAGTCGGATTTTCCCCGCGCTCTTGCTCATGCTTGCCGCCACTTGGGCATTCGGCTGGTTCGTTCTCCTTGCTGATGAATATATGCAACTTGGAAAACACATTGCCGGAGGCTCTGCTTTCATATCAAATTTCGTGCTACGTGCAGAATCCGGTTACTTCGAAAATAGCGCAGATACAAAACCGCTCCTACATCTATGGTCCTTGGGTATTGAAGAGCAATTTTATCTGGCTTGGCCATTGATACTCTGGGCCGCATTTAAAATAAGACTGAACGCTCTGATACTACTCACCTTGATTGGCGGCACATCGTTCGCCTTAAACTTGATGAGCGTGCAGTCAGATCCAGTTGGCACTTTCTACTCACCGCAAACCAGATTTTGGGAGCTCCTAATTGGATCATATCTGGCCTATGTGACCCTGTATAAAAGCCGGACATTTCCGAAATGGAGAGGGGTCGGCGGCCCAGTTATTCGAAACACTCAATCCTTTGTTGGGCTTACATGCCTTGCATTGGCGTTTTCTCTAACCACCAAGAACAACCAGTTTCCCGGCTGGTGGGCACTATTGCCAACTGTGGGCGCATCTCTCATTATCGCGGGAGGTCCATATGCATGGTTCAATAAAACAATACTATCCAATCGAATATTCGTTTGGTTCGGACTTATCAGTTTCCCATTGTATCTTTGGCATTGGCCTCTTCTATCATTCGCTCATATCCTGGAAGGGAGCACAGCTTCACCAACAACATTGATCCTGGCTGTTGCGACCTCCGTACTACTGTCTTGGCTGACATATAAATTTGTCGAGCGACCATTGCGCCTTAGCGGTTACAACAACACAAAAACAACAGCACTGATCGTTCTTATGTTATTTTTCGGGATAACTGGATACGCTACATACGCGAATGGCGGCTTCAAATCTCGTTTAAAAGACAGAGAGGAATTCGCGGAGTATTTTGAAAACTCTTTACCAGAGCGAAAATATTTTGCAAAACTTGAACTATTTAAGAATTATCGTGGCGAGTGCAATTTTCAAAATACAGCCCAGTACGTCAAAGGGAACTCCACAAATGTACCGGTCGCCGAAATAGACAGCAGTTGTTACACAAAGCAATTCCCAGAAGGCAAGACACTATTTATTTGGGGAGACTCTCACGCCCAACAACTTTTCTCAGGGTTAAGAAAAGAAATGCCTGAAAACTGGGATATCCTACAAGTCGCCAGTTCAGGATGCGTGGCGTCTCCCGACGTCAAGGAGCCTTCAACCACAGATTTCTGTACGCAGTCGAACTGGTTTGCTCTCAAGCAAATAAAGCAGGTAATTCCAGACGTAGTAATTGTTGGCCAAAATGAAAACCACGACCCGGCGGCTCTTCGCCGTATTTTCCTGGTATTGAAAGACGCTGGCGTTAAGCGCGTTATTTTTACAGGACCCACACCACACTGGTCAGTTGATCTTCCTAAAACGATCATGAAAACCCTGTGGATTAACACGCCAAGGCGCACTTTTTTAGGGCTAAACAAGTTAGTCATGGATCAAAACACCGAGTTGAAAAAAAGCCTGGCCAACTCGGGAGCAATTTATGCCGATATAATAAGCGCATTCTGCAACAAAGATGGCTGCATGACCTACTTGGGAAATGACATTAAAGCAGGCATCACAAGCTGGGATTATGGACACCTTACGCCAATGGCGTCTGAATACCTGGCAAAAAAATTGCTTGTAGACCTTGTAACGAACGAGCATTCAAATACCGATCAAAACTAGAGCTCTAGCAGCGACTGCTTTTACGAATCTTCCAGCGCACAATAAAATAATTCACGGACTTTCCGGCCAGTTTATAACGGCCGGATTCGCGCTTTAGGGGCATAGCTGTACGAGCAGCAAAACTTCCCACAGGAATACATCCAGGCGCTGATGAGTCATGCAGCACTACCAGAAAGGGCACGTCGAAAAGAAGATCGAGTACCTGGAGGTGGGTGCCGAATTGGCGTTCTGAGGTGGGAGTTTTGCAAATCGCAGAAAGCAAAAAGGGGTCACCGTTTCCGGTGACCCCTTTAGACCGCCCAGCAGAGCGGATTTTGTTTGGTAGGCGCGATTGGACTCGAACCAACGACCCCCACCATGTCAAGGTGACCCCGAAACCAGTGCAAGCTATTGATCAAAAAGGAAAAATAGGTGGTTTTGACGACGTACAAAATCAGCATTTCACCCTATAAAAATCAATAACTTAGCGTTGTATATTCCTACAGTAGTGTCATCCCTCCCCGGCGTTCTGCCGACCTGAACCCCAAGCCAATAGCTCGCCCCTGCTACGCTGGAAACTCCACGGAGGATTCGCGATGCCAAACTCTGATCTGCTCCCTTCCCTGCTGTTCAAGCTCAACGAAAACCAGCTTGCCCTGGAAGCCGCCATCATGGAGCTTTCGAATTGGGTTGAGCTGCGCGGGTCAGCCGACGTTGCCGACAACGTGCGCGGCGCCCTGGAGGCCATCGACAAAAATGAGGAATTCATCAAGATGACGCTCGCGGTGCTCATGACGCCAGAGTGACCATGGACATCCTTGGGCGTTGTGCGGACTTGCTGGCGTTTTTGGTCAGGGGGGTTTAAGGGCTTCAGGGGGGTATTCATCCCCCTAAATCCCCCCAAAAAACGGAGGAATGGTACAAAAAGTGGTACAGAATTTATGGGCAACCTCCACAAACTATTTCGCGAACACCAACTCCGAGTTATCTTCAAGCTCCACATTTTTGGAGCTTTCAAATAAATGGTAATTAATTGGGGTTCAGTAGCTGATTGGGCGTCAGCATTCGGATCAGTATCTGCTGCGATCGTTGCGCTGTATCTGGCACGGTCATCACAAAGAGTGAAGCTGTCCGTAATGTGCGGAATAAGAACTATCGTCGGTGGCGGTATCCCTCCTGAAAATCTTGTTTCGATGATTGTCACAAACGCCGGTGAGAGGCCTTTCAAAATCTCAAGTATCACAGTTCAACATGGGGTATTTAAAAAACAACATGGTTTTATTAAGATAGGTGCAGCAACCCAGCATTGTGAAAGCTTGTTCAGACTTCTGAATGATGGTGACCAAGCCCATTTTGGTTTTCCACTAGAAGATGAACACAATTGGGTTTCCGCAATGGCTAGAGACTGTCGAACAGATCTAGACATTTCTACTATTCGGTTAACAATCCACTGCTCTAATGGGCAGAGTCTAAAATTCAAACCTGAAAAGCCTGTGCTTGAATTCATTCGAGAAAAAATGCGGAAACTTCAGAGAATCGAAGTTAAGGTCGTTTAAGCATATTTTGGCTATCTTGAATCAAGCAATCACGCCCTGCATGCTAATTTTCGCGGCAAAGAATGTAGGGTCATCGCACCAGTTCTCTGACGTAAGCCTGGCAAGCCTGCAACGCAATCAATCCCCGGTCACCTTCATCGGTGATGGCGACAATTCGTTGAGCATGCGCTGGGTCAAGTCGGCCGCGTACGGCTGCATGAACCACGCTGCCGGCGC
Organism: Pseudomonas sp. AP3_22 TE3818; assembly: GCF_053628995.1. Classification (NCBI taxonomy): domain Bacteria; kingdom Pseudomonadati; phylum Pseudomonadota; class Gammaproteobacteria; order Pseudomonadales; family Pseudomonadaceae; genus Pseudomonas; species Pseudomonas sp. AP3_22 TE3818. The sequence continues at coordinate 4,380,717 of NZ_JBRJHL010000001.1, forward strand.
CGGTACCGGCTGACACTGAACAGGAACTGGCTGAATCCGTGGCGTCGAGGAGGACTGACAGCCGCAGATCAGCAGTGGCAAGGCGATCGCGCAGGCGAGCTTGGTTGGTTTGAGCATCGCTCAATTCCTTGTAATGGGTTTGTTCACTGGCCGACAGTCGCTGCTCGAGCGCCAGACGCCTGTCCTGATCGGCGCGAACCCGGGCAGCCGCCGCGTTGCTGATAGAGGTGAGGTCGTCCTGATGCAGCCCGGCCTGCTCGGCCAATTGCTTGCCGTAGCGCCAGTCCTGAACCTTCCAGGTGCCACCCGCAGTGGCCAGCACCAGCAGCAAGGCACCTGCCAGCGCCAGTTTCAGCGAGGCCGGGTTCATGGCACATCCTTGAAGAAGACGTGCCCGCCAAGCTTGAGGGTCTGCTTTGCCTTCGCCGCCCAGGCCGGTGGCGTCTTCATGGCGATCGCGTAATAGTGCGTGGCACCGCCGGTGGGATCCGACACCTTTCCATCGATCACCCGGTCAGCGGCGATCCGTGCTTGCGCCAGCTCACGGAAAGGAATTGGCTTCGCGCCACTCAGGTAGGCGAAGTTCGGGTCGGTCCGGTTCCAGCAGCTGAACTGGTAGGGCTTCTGGCACACACCGGCATAGCCCTCCCCCCACCAGGACTTGTCCTTGCCGTCGTGCACTCGGTTGCGGATGGTCCAGGCCACGGCGATCTGGCCGGCCAGGGATTCGCCGCGGGCCTCGCCCCACAACGTACGGGCGAAGATGTCGCGGTCTTTCTCGGATACGGTCATCACTTTTCTCCGGGCAAAAAAAATCCCGCTCGATGGCGGGCCTTGGTCTTCGCTAAGCGCTTAGGCGTCGTTGATCTCAGACGCTTCGGCATTCACCGGCAACGGGTAGCGGGCTTTGATGGCAGCCACTGAGGCAAGCCACTCGGTGTAGTCAGGCTCCAGGCCTTGAGAAAGGGCGTCATAGTCAGCCTCCAACCGCAGGGGATCTGACTCGGAAAGGTAGGCGGTCCGGCGCGCATTGAGCGCAGCTTCCAGCTCTGCATTCTTGCGCTCCTCCAGCTGCTGCTCGGCAGTGATCATTTGGCTAAAGTCGATGTTCATTCTGGAAGCCTCACATCACCATCGGGTGGATTAACAATGTCGCTGGGGAAGCGAACCGCGACACTGGAATCCGCGTCGCAGGGAATCCCCAGGGCGATAATGAGGTCACCATTGCGCCGGGTCACATCACCCACCACATGCTGACAGTGAACCGCCGACCAGGGCAGAACCGCCCCCTCCGGCAGCTGCCGAAAGTCGAACGACTCGCCGTTGATGATCAGCACATCGCCGGATTTTTGAACTGAAAGCGGCAGCCGGCCGCCCTGCGGTGAAAGCTTGATGATCATCAGAACCACCTCCCGATTGCTAAATACCGGCCATTGGCGATTGTTTGAGCGGTCGGACCATTGCGGTAAACCGCCTTGGCAGACCAGTTGGCCTTTGAGTTATCTGTGGTGTAGCCATACACATCTAGACTTGCTTGAGGTGTGCCAAAGGCCTGAAAGGTGTACGCAGTGTCGATAAACAGCACCGGGAACACGCCCAGCGGCGAAACAGTTGCAATGGCGCCGGCCGCAACCGAGAAGTCCGCAATCGGCCCAATGCAAATAAGCCGGCCGTCTGCAAATTTCGTGGCCTCACCGTTCGCGTTCACCACCTTTTCAAAAATGGCGCCGGAAGGCACACCGCCGCCTTGCGAGACGGTTCCGAGAATGGCCGCGACAGCAGCGGCGCCAAGGCCTAAGCCGGCACGGGCCAAAGCCGGGGTGTTGCCACCCGTCCCGCCTTTTGAAACGGGCACCACGTTTTCGACAGAGACCGATCCGAGCCCGGCCAATGTGGCGCCCCATTGGTCGACCAATTGCCGCAGGCGGTCGGCGGACTCTTTCACGTAACCCTGAACCGGCACCAGGGCATACGCCCCGCCAGAGGCGGTAGCCCCTTGATACGCGGGAAGAATCGAAAGCACCGTCGTGCTGGCAATGTTCGAGACTTCGTACCAGCGCCCATCCGGGCCTTGAAAGGCATCGCCCACGCGAGCGTTGGCGGCAAAGGCTGTACCGGTGCCGGTCACTGTAGTGCCGCCGCTGGTGACGGCGACTGTTCCTGATCTGTACCAGGGCATAGTTGTTCCTTATCCGAATGGGAATGGCAAGTTGGCAGTAGTGATAATTAGTGCCGTAGGTATTCTGTCAGTAGGCACTTGGTAGTACCCATATGGGCGAGGTGCAGTTGCTGTAACGAGTGTTGTACCGCCAAAAGCACCAAACATGAAGCTGATGCCACCCGTACGCCCGTATACACCTTCAGCAACTGAGTACAAGGGTGCTCCACCTATACTATTACCGTCACACAAGCCACATCCTCGGTTCCAAGGAAGATGCGCCGCATATTCAACACCTGCTGTCAAAGCAATATTGAATACACAATCGGTCTTCTGCGTGTAAGGGTCATCTCCTGAATACCTCGGTACAGATACACCACCGTTGTATGCATTTTGAACACCATATGAACCAGACGGTGCTGTTGGTCCGGGTGGCGTAGCTGTACCTATAACATTCAATGGTACTTGTAGAGAGTTGAATGTAAGAACACCTGAAGAGTTGAAAGTCTTCAGAAATGGTGATCCGACGAGATTATCTGCCATCAGATCAAAGCAGTAGAACTTTGTACTAGCGCTAGCATTAGAGTAGTGGTAAGTGATACTTGTTCCAGAAGTAGTCGTCCCATTCAAAACACCAGAACCAACCAAAAACACAATGGGTGACTTAGCGTTGGTGACAGTGAAACTCCACATCTGGTCGTATCTGTTCGGATCATTAACTTGAACTGATGGGGTCCAGTTAGCTCCATCATTAGGGTCAAGACCTAGAGACTTTAACGTTCGACGTGTCCAAGATGAGGTGTACGCTAGGTATCCACTTTTGACCAACCCGTAAGTAATGTTGTTGGTGTCAAACAAGAGACTACCATCTGGCTTCCTGACAACTAGTTGCGGCATCAGTAATACCCATAGTAGATTCGTGAATTGGCTGAAAAATATCCCCACCCATTCGTTGGATAGGAATATGCCCACGTGAGAGTGTTACCGGAGAGAGTTACCCCCGGCAGCTTCCCCGTAACGTTTGTAGTAACAAGCGGGACAATAATGTAATACATAGTTTTACCAGCCGGCGGGGATGGAATGGTTATTCCGCCATTCACAGACCCCGTATCCACATACCCCATTGTCTGGCTGATATTCATAGTCATATCAACAGTTACTTGACCTGCTGCATTTCTTACTACAAGTCCTGTCATTTCATAAACTCAAGTCAATACCGAGAACACCATTTGAGTGGTAGAACTTCAAGGCAGTTGGTATAAGTTGCATCCTGCCGTTAGCGTTTGCACCGTTCATTTCAAAGCCACCACTCTTGTTGATCGCCCAACCCTTCACACCAATCTGGTAGTCATCAGATTGAATGTAAGAACCAATCTTGGCGTTGGTGATGGAGCCGTCCTGAAGGAATGCCGACCGCATGAACACTTGCCCGCCGGTAACAGCAAACGGAGAGGACAACGTGCCGTCGATGCCGTTAACCACGGCAAAAAGATCAGCGTTCACCAGGAACTTGCTCTGCAATCCCGCCGGGCCGTTCTCAATGCCCAGGCCGATGCCCGCTGCAACGTATTGACCCTGGCTGTTCAGCTGCATTTTGACCGACCACATCGTGCTGGCCTTGCCGTCGAGCGCTACCACCGCTTGACTGACTGTCTGCACGGCTGCGTTCGTGCTGCCGATAGACACTTCCAACTGTTCCGAGCGCCGTGCCTGGGCTGTGTCACCGTCAGCCCTGACGCGGGTTTCCTCAGCAAACTTCGCCGTAGATCCCCACGCCTCCAATGCTCCAGCCAGATCGCCCTCCGCGTCGTCATCCCGCCCGGCCGTGTATACGGCCTCGACGGTTGTCCGCATCGAAGCCACCGCCGCATCGGTATTCACCTGAGCGTCCTGTACGTCCTGAATCTTCGCCGTGCTGTCATCGACCTCTAATTCAATCGTGTTGATCCTTCGCCCCAGCGCGTCATCCGCTCCAACGCGGGCCTCGGATTCAGTGCCGATGTCTGCGGTATTCTTGCCGACAGATGCGCTCAACAAATCCAGGCGGCTCGCTGTTGCAGAGCGGTCGGTGGCCAGCACCGTCTCCAGGGTGCGGATTCCGGCTTGGTTGCCCGCAACCTGCGCATCGAGTGTGGTCAGGCGGATGGCCGATGCCTCGCTTTCCGTAGCGCGGGTTCGCACTTCCTCCGCAAACTTCGCGGCGCTATCCCACTCATTCAGGGCTCCGGCCAAGTCCCCTTCCCCATCATCAGCGCGGTACGACGCCTGCAGTGATTGCAGGGAAGTCGACGCAGCCGTGACCTTGCCGTCTACCGTGGTGATGTCGGTTGTGTTTTGGCTGATCTGCACCGCCTGGGCGTTGACCGTCGATACGATGCCACCGATGTCGAGCCAGTAGGTCGGATTAGGCGGCGCATTGGCCCCGCCGGCGTTAGCGGGCACGGCCTGAATGGCGGTGTACAGGCGCTGCCCTTTGCGCACGTTGTCGTTCTTCAGGTAGCTTTTCGCCGGAACGTACTCTAGGGCGTCTGTGATTTGGTCGATCCGGTCGTTAAGCGCATCCTTGGCTGCTTCAATTCGACCATTGACAGACTCGGGTCCGTCGCCGGAGATCTTGTCGATTTCGCCCAGCAGATGCTCGCCAAGCTCGGAATCGGTGATCTGGCCGGAGAGCATGTCCAGGATCGGACCGGCCTCAGCGCTGGCCTGCCCCATCACGCCGTTTACCACTGGATAGAACGGGCCGATATTGCCGATCCGGTCTACCAGGCGCGCCCAGAAGAAGAATGTGGAACCCGCCAGCAAGCTCTGCATCGAGTAATCGCTTTGCGGGTACGCCAAGTCTGCCAGCTTGGTTGCAGCTCCCAGGTTATTGGCAGGCCCATACCAGAGCTCCGTGCGCTGGGTGTCTTCGGCGCCAGCCGGGAAGCCCCACTTTAGGCGAATGCCAAATAGCAGCGCTGTCGCGGTCAAGGATGACACCGCCGGTGGCAAACCTGCTTTGCCCTTGAGGTTGGTCAGGATCGAGTTGCGCCAGATCGACGAGATGTCGAAAGCGCTCACAGCACGAACGCGCGCCACATACGCGCCAGCATAGATACCGGAAACGTCGACGCTGGTCAGCCCGGTGCGTTGCACTTTGATCCAGTTGCCGCTGTCCTTGCGCCACTCCACGTCATAGCCGACCGCGCCGGGCACCGCCGGCCAGGTGATCGTCATGGTGGCGACGGCAATGCCCTGGGAGATTACTGAAATTGCAGCCAGGGTGACGCTCGCCGGCGCCGGTACCACGGTGATCGGGATGACACTGATCGGCCGCTCTTCCAGGCGCGCGCCGGTATCGATGTGCGCGAACTTGCTCGGGTCGTATTGCAGCGCGCTGATTTCGAAGTCGCCCTCGGCCGTTCGCTTTGTCCGTAGCACACGGTACAACGGGATCGCCAGGTCATCGGCGTCCAGCGCCCATTGCAGTTGCGGCAACGGTGGCTCGCTGTAGCTGGTGGTCACGGTCACCGCGCGGCCGGAAACGCTTTGTACGGTACGGCCTTCGGCACGGCCACCGGGCAGGTTGATGATCAGTCGGTCACCGGCCTTGGCTTGGGTGTCGCGGTCGAGCGTCACCACGCGGCCGGCCACGGCCGAGATGCGACCGCCCACTTCGCGCCCCGCCAACAGCGAGTCAGCCACCGGGATGATGTGGCCAGGCAACGGGAGCACGCCCTCCATGCCGGTCTTGAACGACACGGTGCGGTCCTGGTTGTTGCTGAGGATGGCCCACTTGCCGCGGCGCTGGGCTTCAGACGCACGCGTGCAACCGATGGCACTCAGTTCGGTTGGCCTGTCGCCGTAACGCCGTTGCAAATCCAGGTCAGCGAACGGAATTACGTCGGTGTCGTAGTTGTTCGCCGGGTTGTCGTAGCTGACCAGCGCCCGGGTGTAGCGGGTCTTCGCCGACGCGCTACCATAGGAAAACTTGCCGTCAATGACGTTGGCCCGGGTGAAGACGTAGTCGAAGTCCTGCGCGCGCGGCATATCGGCCTGCATCACCAGTTGCCCCTGCGCCCAGTAGGTCATGCCCCGGTAAATGCCGGCGATGTCGCGCAGCAGTGACCAGGCATCGGCCTTACCCTGCAGGTTCATGTCGCACAGAAAACGCGGCTCGGTACCACCCAAGCCGTTCGGCACCAGCTGGTCGCAGTACTGGGCGATCCGGTACAGCTCCCATTTATCGACCATGAACGGCTTGATGCGCTTGCCCAGGCTGAAGCGGTCCTCGGTGCAAACGCCGTAAGTGATCCATGCCGGGTTGTTGGTCCAGGCCGACTTCATGCTGCCGTCCCAAGTGCCGGCGTAGGTGCGGGCGACCGGGTCGTAGTTGCTCGGCACCATCCAGCGCCGCGCCTTGCACTTCACGGTCACGGCCGGAATGTTGGTGAACTGCTCGGCATCGAACTCGATGTAGAGCAGCGCGGTGTTCGGGTAGCGCAGCTTGGCGTCGATCACCTCGGTGTAACCAGCCACCAGCATGGTGTCGGCTATCTTGTTGGTGTTCTGGTTTGGAGTCAGGCGGCGCACGCGGATCTGCCAGCCGGTGGTGGCGTGCGGCAGATCGATCCGGCGCGAGCGTTCGTAACGGGTGGTGGTCTTACCGTCCACGGCATCCACCAGCACCTGCTGGTAGGCGCCGCCGTCGGTGGCCACGTCGATGGCGTACTCGATGCGGTACCCGCCCACGTTGCCTTGGTCATCCTGGCGCTGCAGGGCCGGCCACGCAAAACGCAAGCGCACTGCCGACAGTTGAATGTTGGTAATCGAACGCACCCACGGCGCATCGCTGCGCAGCTCAACGTTCAGCGAGGTTTCGTTCTCCACGGACGGAATGCCCGGGATATAGGTCTGATCCACCGAGCCCGGCCGCCAGTCCCACTTCACGTTGGGGAAGTTGTAGTTGCCGCTGGCATCGCGGATTGGCGTGTTGTCCAGGTAGATGTCGTAATCGGTCGGAGTACCGTCGAACTCACCCTCGCCTACGGCGATCAGCAGCTTGGCCAGGTTGGTCGAACGCAGGCTGTCGCTGGCTTCGGTCGGCGACTTTGGCTTGCTGCTGCCGCCCTTCTCGCCGTGGATCTCGATCTGTGCTGCTGCGCCCATGCGTTCCTCCAGGCATAAAAAAACCGCCTCTTGGGCGGTCTGTGTGCTGCGTGCTAATTACGTCTTGTCTTCAGCGTTGATCGAGGCAGAAATGATCATGCCGCCCCACCGGCGTTCGCCGATGCAGATCGGCACCGGGTTGCCGCTGGCCGTAGTGTTCTTGGCGCTGCCGAAGGCATAGGACGGGGCATTTTCTGGGGATGAGCTCTGCTTCAGGCCGGAAGCCTGTGGGCTGAGCATTTGAATAACGCCGCCTATCACCATCGCCGCCCCGACCTGATAAAGGTAGGGCGAAGCTGCCGCGAATGGCGTGAAGGAAAGCACGAAAGCTGTTGCGATAAGAACTGATCCGATGATCGTTTGCAGGCCGCCTGCGCGCTTGCTGCCTGAAACCACGGGAACAATTCGGACCTCTCGAGTCCCGCCAAGGTCCAGACCATTCGTGCCAATATTTTTACGGTTTCGAAAAATCGCGAAGGTCATCCCGAGCCGCTCAAGCCTCTTTATCTCATCAGCAAAACCTTCAACTGTGGCATTCAACGCGCGAATGACCTCAGCACCCGATCCACCATCAAGTAAAAATGGCTTGCTTCGGAAAAACTTCTTGGCTAGCGATCCGGACAACATCACTTTCGTAGCGGGCGTGTAGTGCGCAGTTGAAGCCATGTTTGCCTCCGGCTAATAAAAAACCGCCCGGAGGCGGTCAATTCAAAGCGTCGTGGGAAGTATGTCTATCTGCCCATCGCCGCCGGTAAATACTCGATATTTTTTAACCGCACCGTCCTTCACGATCGCTTCGCGCTCTATGCGCTCGGCACCCATCGAACAGATGCCAGAGCCGGTATAAGAAGCTCCAACTGACACAGAGTCAGGCGGCAGATAGAAAGATGCCTTTTGACCTGGATCGAGTTTGGCCGCCTGCTTGCCGTCAATGAAAACTGCCATCGAGCAAAGGCTGCCGGTGTGGCCAGTGTCGCGGATCACTTGAAGAGTGCCGTAGGCTCCAGATGGTTTTGTCTGATAGGCCGACAGCTGACTTGCCGGCGCTGGACGGGCCTCGCTGGACGGCGTCGGTGAAGTTGCACATCCCGCCAACAGCACTACCGCCAACGCTCCTACGATCAATTTCATGCAGGTCACTCCTGTGGAAAAGGCCATAACCTTATCACTGAGCATCGCGATGACGCAGCACCAAGCGCGTCCGGTCGAGCCAAGGGCCGCCGAACACAATGACCTCCGACGGCCTGCCGTAGAGGTGGTGCAACAAAAAAGGACCAGGGCCGAAGGTCGCCGCATCTTCGTCGGGTAGTGCCGGATCGCTCCCGAGGAAAATCCCGGCGTGATTGGGGAAAACAGTCCGCCCCACCTCCATCACGATCATGTCGCCGCGCTGTGGCTGGTCGACCCGATAGAAGCCGGCAGCCTCGTAATTGGCTTCATACAGGCTGATGTTTTCTTTGCTCTCCCACCAGCCATCGGCACGCTTGAAAGCTTCAAACTCCAGCCCCCACTCCCGCTTGTACCAGTCAGCGCAGACCTGCCAGCAATCCCAAGCCCCGTGCACGAACGGACGCTTGAGCAGCGGTACCTCTCCGGATGGCATCACCGTTCGCAGGTCGCCCTCGGGCCAGCTCAGGATGTGCCAAGGCAGCGCCGTAGCCTCGCACATGGCCAGGTCGCGCGCTGACGGGCGGCTGGTGGCGTCCGGGTGCGAATGAACCACACCGATCACCTCGCCGATATCCTCGGCCGCGGCGTACTCCTCCGGATCGATCCGAAACTCTTCGTTCGGCTCGGTGGAGACGTTGCGGCACGGGTAGTACTGCTGCTTGCGACCGATGCCCAGCAGCAGGCCGCAGCACTCTTTCGGGTACTCGGCAGCTGCATGCGCCTGGATCGCGCTCAAGATGTACTTTCGCATGGTCAGCTCCGGGCAATCAGGGATACAGCAGGGAAGCCACCATGGCTGAGAGGGTTCCCCTTCCCGAACCGGCATTCGCACCCAGTCGTAAGGAGCCCATTGCACTGATCCTTTTCGGGGTCACCCGTAGGATTTCCGTCCATGTCGAAATAAGGGCCGGTGTATTGGCAATTCGGACCTCTATAGCCGCCCGTCAGCGCCCAGTGGCATAAGGTTGTCGCCGGCCTGCCAACTGACTCGCCTCCAACATCGCCCGGGCTGGCCAACTCCCAACTGACTGTCTCGCCGTCCTCGTTGGTCTTCTGGTCGATGTACCAGACTTCGATCGTCTCCTGAGTCGGGTCTGCCGTGGGGTTACCGGCCGGGAAGTTCTGCGCATCCAGATACGTGCCCAGCGTGTGGCGCATCGTCAGCTTAAAATCCGCAAGGTCTTGGAACGCCAGGCAAAGCGCGGTGATGCGCCCGTTGACGTTGCCGACGGACAACGTCGGCCGCACGGCTGTGCCGTGGCCATTCGCCTCGATGCCGTCGATCTGCATTGGCCAGGCACCGTACTCGTTCCCCTGCCACCAGATAGCTTTCGCAGGCAGTTGATCGGCATCGGCGCCCGCGGCGATCAGCTCGGCCGGCGTGTGCGGGATCGCGTGCCCATGGAAACGCAAAACGTCTGCCCCATAGTCCGTGCCGTCCAACTCAAAGAGCAGCACTTCGCTGCCAGGCTCAAGAACCTGGATGTCACTGATCAGCGGCATGATTGCCCCTTATGGAAGAAACGATTGGGTAAATGTCGTTGTCAGGGTGTACCAGCCAGCACCCTTCGGAGTGATCGCTGGTGCAGTGCCGCGGTAGAACGAGAGCTCGCCCAGCGGCGGCGTCCAGAAGAACGATTTATGTCCGCCGTGACGATCCAGAAACGCCTTGATTTCCAGCGCTACCGCCTCCCTCACAACGAACGTCAGCGGCCAGGAATCGACCCGATTGTTCGGGCCGTCCCCGACCACCTGTTCGTAGCCATTTCCGAACTTCGAAGATCGATTCCGGTATTCCGGCGTGCTGGTGGCTTCGATCATCGGGCACCAGTCAAAGATTTCAACGGCCATTCACAAGCCTCCAGATCTGTCCGCCCGGTTGAGTTTCCTTGGCGATTTCCTGCTGGGCGCCGCGCCTTGCGACATCCGCATAGGCTTGGCCAAGGGCCTGCGAGTCTTGTTGCGAGGTGCCGGCCCCGGCGTTCTGTACCTGGAACGACTGGTTGATGACGACTTGCCCAGTGGCTGCCGGTGCGGCCGATGAACCGCCGGACAGCCCGACATAACCACCGTCCGCGTACCCGTGCTTGTTCAGGCGTTCCAGGTACCCACGCATACCCGGCTGCTGAACCACTTCCTTGCGGATCACTACCTCGCCGCCGTGCACGATGCCCTTGGGTTCGTACTTACCGCCGTCGCCGGTGTAACCACCATCAGACAGGCCCGGCCATTTCGACAGGACGTCGGCCGAGTATCCCGCGGCAGTGCTACCAGCCGACGTCGGCGCCCCACCACCTAACGCCGCGCCCAGGGCGCTGCCGGCGATGCTGGAGAACACATTCGACGCCGCCGACTGCAGGGCCATCTTGGCGACCATACGGGCAAAGCTCTTGGCCACATCACCGAATGTCTTATCAGCACCAAATGCCCAATCCACTGCGGCGTCGGTCAGTCCGTCATACAACGAGGTAAAGGCCGATTTGGCCTGTCCGGCAACATCCTTCGCCTGGTCGACGTAGTTTTGGAAAGCTGAGGATGCCCCCAGCGTCCAGTCGCTCCTGGCCTGATCCTCGTCCTCATAGAACTTGGTTTGCATGGCCAGACGCTTGTCGAGTGCGGCCCGCAGTGCTGCGGTTTCCTTGTCGTAGAGCTCGGTACTGAACTGATCCTTGTTGCTCTTGTTGTAGTCGGAGGTCAGCTTGTCCATTTGCGACTGATACGACTGCTGAATACTGCGCTGCTCCTGCAAGCGTTTGCGCTGCTCGTCGCCAAGGCCAATCCCAGCCAGGTTGTTGTCCAGGCCCTGCTGTGCACTGGCGAGCTGGCTTTTCAGGTTCTCATCGAATGCCGCCAACTTGCGGCGGGTTTCCAGCCCTTTCTCGCGCAGTGTGTTCTCGGTTTCGAGCGCCGCGTTGCGCTTGAGCTGAGCGGTGATCAGTTCCTGGTTCGCCAGCAGTGATTGCTGTTCGGCGGTGAGGGTTTTCTTGCGCTTGATGTCGGCGAGTTGCTGCTCCCACTCGACCAGCTTTTTCGCATTCGTGCCAAGGTTCTGGCTGGCCGCGTTCTGGTCACCGATGAGCGCCGCCTGCTGCTGCAGAACGGCGTACTGCTGTTTCGCCTGATCGAGCGCCTTGATACCCGCGTCCTCGTGGTACTGCGGCGTCTTGGCGGCTTTGGGATCCTTGTACTTGTCGTTGATCGCGGCGATGTCTTTCGCCTGCTGCTCGGCGGAAATCAGCAGTGACTTATCGCCAGAGGCTTTCGACTGAGTGACGCGCCGTTCAACGAGCAACCGGTAATCCGCCAGCTCGCGCTCACGCTTGGCCGAGTTGCCCTCGGTTTCCTTGCGCAGCTTGTCCAGACGTACCTGGTCTTCCAGCGCCTGCTGCTGTTGTTGCTGTGCAAAACCCTTTGCCGCCGCCCGGCGATCCTGCTCGGACTTGAGCAAAAGCTTGTCGGTTTTCTCCCGCTCGAGCGCGTCCTTGCGGAAGCTGTCGTCGGGCGCCAGGTTGCTGAATGGGTCTGCGGGCTTGCCTCTCGGGTTGCGCTTGCTGCGCAAGGTCGCACTGTCGGCGATCGTGTTGAGCTGCTCGTCGAGCTTGGCGATCTGCTGGTCGAGCGTTTCCTCGCGCCCAACGTTGAGTGCAGCGTCCCATGCGCCCTTGGCAGCGCTCTTGACCGCGCCCCAGCTCGCCTCAAGATAGCCAAGGTTCTGCTTGATGGACGTGGAGGTGCGGTTCAGACCATCCTCATACGCCGCCGTTGCCGCTGCCGCCGCCTCCTGCGTTTTCCCCTGTTCCTGCAACGATTTGATGTTTTCGTAGGTGGTCGCCGTGAGGAAGTTCATCGACTCGTTGAGTTTCAGAATTTCGCCGACAGGATCCTTGGCAATTTTCTCGAAATTCTCGACCGTTTTGCTGGCCGCAATACCGGTCGCCGATTCGTATTTGATCGCCGCCTCAGATATCGACTCAAACGCCGCCACGGGGATCTTGGTAGAAGCCGCCAATTGCGCCAGCACTTCGGATGCTTTGCCGATGGTACCGCCAGCGCTCGACACCTGGCGGGCCATGGTTGCCAAGCTGCTGGCCGTGGTGCCGGCGGTATTACCGGTCATGGCCAGCGAGGTGGTGAACGCAGTTCCCTCGTCTGAACCCTGTTTGTAAGCAAGCGCCAGAACACCAGCGGCGGCTGCCGCTACCGTGAACGGATTCACCAGGCCCAGCACGTAACCGCCCAACGCCTTGGCCGCAGGTCCGACGCCGCCGAACATGTCCTTGAGCTGGCCGCCCTGCTGCAGGAAGACCGTCATCGGGTTTTGGCCGGCCTGCAAGGACACGGCGATATCGGTGAACTGTGCCGGAACGCCGCGCAGGTTGGCTGCGTACTGCTTAGCGGTCTGGCCATTCTTGGCCATGACCCGATCGACTTTTTCGACCGCGTCCCGCTGCTCCTTCAGCTTGTTGAGGTACATGGTGAAGTCGGCATTATCCAGCCGACCGGCCGCGCGGTGCTTGCGCAGTTGCTCTTCCATTTTGTCGAGGCGACCGTAAGCCCCAATCACCGGGTCGATCTGGCCCACCAACTTATCGAGCTGGCCAGCCTGATAGGCCGCTTCCTTGGTCGCCGCTTTGAGCGCGCGCTGGGCGCGGTCCATGCCCTTTTCGAAGCCGCCGGTGTTGGCCACCAGATCGACCGTCAGTTGGCCAAGTGAATCAACCGCCATAAATCACCTCTTGACCGACTGCAGCAGCGCTAACAGATCCTGCGGCGTGGCTTCTTTTGGCTCGGGCTTTTGACCCCAATCGGGAAGGAAATCATCAAAGGTTGCTTTCCCGCCGTGCACGTTGTTGAGCAACGTCGCCAGCATTGCGAAACCATGCTCGAGGCGAATTCCCAGATTCAGCGAACCGGCTTTCCGGGCATACCGCATCCAGTCCATCGCTTCGACATAGCTCAGGTTTTGCTTGGCTTCCGCGATCGTGCGGCCGCCGATCCCCGCGAGGACGAGCTCGTGCCAGAACTCTTCCTCGGGGTCGATTTTTTTTCCAGGGCGCCCTCCGACATCTGGTTGACTTCGCCAATCGCCGAAAGCAGCACGATTGCCAGCTCAGCACACAGCGGGCCATGCCCGGTTTCAGGCCCGCCAAGAACGTCAGACACCGTGAACACTGGCTTGCCATCCTTGTCGACGATGCACGACGCAATGCGCTGCGCGGTAATATCCACACCTTGGTTCTGCGCGTCCCAGCGCTGGGTTACAGAGATGTACGACTCATGAGCCACGAAGACCGTGGCTTTCTGAAGGACACCGCCCGCGTGCCATTGAATTTCCTTCTTCACCGACGGAGCGGCGAACGCGCCGGCGGCTGCCAGCGCTGCAATACTCAGATCCATGGGGATTCCTTAAACAGAGGTTTTGGCGATCAGCTCGATCTCGCCGGACACCTGGATACCGACGTTGGACTTCACGACATCACCGAGTCCGAAGGTGAACGGGAAAGCGTTCATGTAGCCTTCGAAGGTGAGCCAGGTCCGGGTATTCGGAAGGTCGAAGTCAGCGCTTTCGTTGACCAGCGCCCGCACTGATGCACCAGTGCCTGCGCCACCGGTGAGCGCCACCGTCGGAGCGGTGGTATAGCCTGAGCCAGCGTTGGTGATGGTAAATCCGGTGACTTTGCCGTCGGCAATCTGGGCCGTAGCAGTCGCACCGGTACCGCCACCGCCGGTGATTGCGACAGTTGGAGCCGTGGTGTAACCGGTGCCCGCAGAGTTCAGCACGATGCCTGCCAGTGAACCTTCAGCACCTACCAGAGGTGGAATACCGGTTTCGGTATCGAAGTTATAGCCGTCCGACCAACCCACCACCCACTTGAGCTTGGTGCCCGCCTTTTTCAGCTGGTGCAGCCGCAAATGGGAAGGGTTTTTCGGGTCGATGTTCAGGCCGAACGATGCAGATCCTGGCTCAGCCAAGCCGGCTTCATACTCACGCGCCTTGGATTTGGTGCAGGTCACATCGATCTGCGCGATCGCAGTGTCAATCCCGTCCAGCGAAGTGAAGCAACCGACGTCGATGACGCTGTTGTCGGCCGGGTCGAGCGCGAAAAGCTCAGTGCCTTGGGTGTTAATGGTCAATTTGGTACTCCCCGATTTCCTGTGAAATCACTGTTTGACAGGCATAAAAAAACCCGCCGGAGCGGGTCGGTCTTTCTGGTGCGATCTACTGGCTCACAAGCCAGGCGACGTCGAAACCTTTTCTGTAGTTGTGCGTGTCCTTGTCCCGATCATCAACACCGAAACCGGTTACGTATGCACGCTTGGCGATCGCCTGGCGTAGCGCTTTCACAACCGCTTCAGCAGATGATGCCGTCTCGGCGTACACGTCCACCTGCAGGCCGTACCGATCCGTGTCCGGAACGCCGTTGATGTAATTGATCGGCGAGCCGCTGACGACCTGCCAGACCGCGTACGGCCGGGGCGTGCCCTCCGGTGCTTCGCCGTGCGGATAAAGCCGGGTGGGGTTGATGCCGAGCAGCGCAGTGACTGCCGGCGCCCCGGCGCACACCGTAAAAATGGGTGCGGTCATCAGTTCACCCCCAGCTTGATCAGTTGGTACTTGGCCGAACTCAGGAACTCCCTGAACAGCGCCTCACGGTTGTTGGCCAGGGCCGGCCGGAGAAAAGGTTTCGCCCGGTTCTTCTCGGTACCCAATTCCACCCACCACCAATAGAACGTGTTGCCGCCCTTCTGCCCGCGCTTTCGCATGCGCACGCCCACGGAGATGACCACGGCGCCGACTTCCTCGCCGATCGCCTTGCGTTCGATCATCGCCAGGTTAGCCGGGATGAAGTTGGCCGTTTCCGGGTCATCGATACGTGCTGCGCGATCCTTGGCGTCGAGCAGAACGATGTCCATGGCGTCCTTGGCCGCCGGCAACACCACCTTGCGGCGCATTTCCTCGGTCAGACCCTTGAATCTGGCGGACAGTTCGTCGGCGCCCTTCAGGTTGTAAGTGACCCAATCAGCCATCGCTCACCCCCGAGGTAACCAGTAT
Source organism: Pseudomonas sp. AP3_22 TE3818 (assembly GCF_053628995.1). Lineage (NCBI taxonomy): Bacteria > Pseudomonadati > Pseudomonadota > Gammaproteobacteria > Pseudomonadales > Pseudomonadaceae > Pseudomonas > Pseudomonas sp. AP3_22 TE3818. Next base: position 4,396,250 of record NZ_JBRJHL010000001.1, read on the forward strand.
CGTCAGATACTCCTTGCGAGAATTCGCGTCAGCCAGCGGAGGTCCAACGATGCCGCAAACAGTGCCATCATCCAGCACAACACGCATTGCAGGGGTGATTCCTTCGCGGTATCGAATAACGACCCGACTTTTTGCCTCGGACTGGCCGGCCTGAGCAGCAATGAAATCGCGAGCGCTCAAGTCCTCGACTGAAGCCCAGACCCTGGCGAACTCGACCCACTGCTCAGTCAATTGCTCACCGGTTTGCTGATCCTGCGCCGTCACTTTGTGCTGGATTTGAACCCGATGCTTGAGTTTGCCGGCCTGCATTAGAAGCGCTTCCTGTACCAAAGCAGCCTGTCGACTGCGAGAGGGACGGCCGACGGCGCACCGCCGATCACCACGGCTTCCCGGTTGGAGTACCAGTGCCCCACCAGCAGCAAAACGGCCTGCTCGACGTCGCGGGTGAGGCCCATCTCGTCAGGTTCAACCGGATCAGCGTCGACCAGTTTCCGGTCACAGTGCTGCTCTACGTGCGCCTTGGCCGCGTCGAGGTAGCCACCGATCAGCGCGTCTTCTTCATCGCCATCGACTCGCAGATGCAACTTCACGGTGGTCATGTCGAGCATTTACTTGGCCTCTTTGGCGGCTTTCTCAGCAGCAGCCTTGTCCGCAGCAGCTTTCTCTTCGGCGGCCTTTTCCGCCTCTGCTTTTTCGGCGGCAGCCTTGTCAGCGGCTGCTTTTTCCTCAGCTGCCTTGTCTGCCGCCGCCTTCTCAGCAGCGGCTTTATCAGCAGCAGCCTTGTTCTCATCAGGAGCTGCGGGCTTGGTGTTCTTCGGCTTCGCGACCTTAGGCTTGCCGTTTGCATCGAGCTCTACCGCCAAGCCTTTGCCGAGCAGCACATGGGCGTACTCGTGATCGACGCTTTCGAACTCTTGCCCACTTTTTACCTTCGGCGAATCGGCGCCGAGGAGTTCGGCGTTGCCTACAAAACCCCACAGAGCTTTGATTTTCATGTTGCCTCCAGAAACAAAAAGGCCGGCGGATGGCCGGCCTTGGACGGTGATGGTGAGTTACGGCGCGACCGTGAACTGGCCCTTGACCAGCGCTTCCTTGCGGCGGACGCCCAAGCCCAGGCGCTCCTCGACCAGCAGCGCGATCTCGTTACGAATGAACTGATCATTGATCAGGCCCATCTTGAACTGGTACGCCATGCGGTCGAACAGCGTGGTGGAGCGCGCGAAGTTCGCCACTAGGAACTCGCCACCGGTGTCTGCATCGCCCTCGTCCATGCTGTCGGAGGTGATCACCGGACGCCCCCACAGGATTGGCGTGACCAAGCCCTGCAGATTGGCGAACAGGTAGCGGTTTTCGCCATCCTTCTGCAGCTCGATGTTCATCCAGTCGAGCTCGGTCATGACAATGCCGTCGGCCGACATTTTCGACTGCTTGCGAACCTGGTAAATGGCGCGACGGATCAGGTCGATCGCCGTGTCACCGGTCTTGCTCAGGGCTGTGTTGTAGGTAGTGGCCTGAGTCATCAGGCCATTCAGGTTTTCGCCCGTGCCGTCACCCTTGAGGATTTGGGACTCCTCTTCGAGTTTCAGGTCGTAACGCAGCAGTTGCTGCAGATAGGCGAACATCTGAGGCACGTCGGACAGCACTTCATCGGTCGCCGGCATCCACACCGCGATCTTCTTCACACGATCGGTTTCGGTAGTGAAGGTGACGTTGCTGGTCGGCTTCAAGCCGCCTTCAGCGACCGGAGCCGCGCCACGGGTATGCACGTTCTCGCGGAAGTAGGTGTAGTTTTGGCCGGACACCGGAATGGTGGTCAGCAGGTCGCGGATGCGCAGCTCCTGACGGATGCCAGGTTGAATAACCGGGTCATAGATCGGAGCCACGATACCGGCGCTGGTGACCTTCATTTCCTTCATGCTGGCCAGGTCAGATTTCGTCACCTCGATTTCGGCGGTGCTGACACTCTTTTGCTGCAGGCCTTTGTAGTTGTCATGGCCCTTGACCATGTCGATGAAGCTTTTGCCCTCACCTGGCTGGCCGCGTAGCTTCACGCCTTTCTGTTCGAGGTCCTGCACCTGGTCGATGACCTTTTGCAGTTCACCTTTTTGGTCTTCGATCTGTTTCTTCAGATCGCCGGTGACTTTGTTGCCCTTCTGCACCTCGGTCATGGCCGAGTCATACTTTTCTTGCAGGCCCTGGAAGCCTTCCTTCAATTGCAGTTCCAGGGAGGATTTCAGTTCTTTCACTTCGCTCATGGCTTTGCTCCGAATGTAGTAGCGAATAGGGTGGAAATTTCTTTCAGCTCTTCCACGATCGCCGTGGCCTCGCTGCCGCCGTCACGGCGGAGCGCGGGATAGCCGAGCGAAGCGACTGCCGCCGCTTCCTTCTGCGAGAGGCCCATGCGATCGCGCAGGGCATTCTCGAAAAGCCTGATATCTGATTTGACGCTGAGGACTTGAGCCTCGGGATTCATGCCGAACGGGACAAAGGAGGCCTCCCACAGCTCGGCTTCTTTGATAATTCGAACAGTCCGGCCAGCACGCTCTTCGAAATCAGCCTTGAGCGTGTTGAAACCGATGGACATGCTGTCGAGAATCCCGGCCCGCATCAGCTCATAGGCGTCTTTGGCATAGCTCACTGCCTGATTGACCTTCCCTTTCACCAGAAGCCCATGGTCGTCCTGGGTAAAATCCGCCAGACCGACCAATCGAGTCAGGTCGTGGTAGAGCGCCAGCTTTAATTTTCCGCTACGCGTTGTTTTTACTCGGGTGAAAGCACCGGGGAGGATGACGTCATCGCCGAGGTCAACGTTGTTGAATACCGCGGCGTAGCCCTCGAAGTTGCCCGCGTCATCCACGGTTTTCAGTTCGAACGGGACTTCAATTTTTGACATTGGTCTGCATCTCCCACCGGGTGACCTTGTTGTACTCGTCGCCAGCCAATGGCGGCAGATTCTCTTTTTCGCGAACCTCGTTGATGAACATCCATCCAGATCCACCGGAACCGCCAAGCGCTGCCTGGTAGTAAGCCGCGCGCCCGGCGCTGTCGGCCCGAAGAAGCCCTTCGACTGTGAACTCGGCGAAACGGGAAGACTTGCGGTAGACCTTGTCGTTGAACTCGTCCTCGACGGCGTCGATATAGGGTTTCAGGCCAAAGGTGATGAAGCCGGTGAGCTGCTGTTCGAGGTTCGACCCCATGATCGAAGTCTTGCCAGCACGGTTTGCCAGCCAGAGCGGCACACCGTAGATGCCGGCCAGCGCCTCCTCCTGAAACTGTTGGGATTCGATGAACTGAGCGTCTCGTTGGCTCAGGCCCGCAGGAACAATCTTTGGATTGCCCTGCAGGATTGCCATCTTCCCGATGTCGTCGGCATCTGCCTTCCGGACGTCCGGAAACTTCGCCATGATTTGAGCTTCCTGCTGCTTGGTCAGGAAGTTCTCGTAGATCACGTAGCCGCCAGTGAATCCGCCTTTTCGCATGAACCGCGACGACCACTGCTGCCCAGCTTTAGCCAGCCCCATCGTTTCTGCCTGGTACTCAATGGGTGACAACCCGACGATGCCGTCGAGGCTGAACAACTTGAAATGCAGCATGTTTTCCGGCGATACCGGATAGGGATCCCCCTCACTTGGCGTTACCAAATAAAAGAGATCGTCCTCGGTATTGATCGTGACAGTATCGAATCGCAGGGGGACAAACCCGATGGGGTCGCCGTTACGATTGCGCTCAATCAAGGCAAATGCGTTTCCCCGCAGCGCCATGTTCACCACCACGAACTTTAGGAAGTTCAGGCGCGTCATGTAGGGGTTGGGTTTTCGCAAAAGCTTCAGCGCAGGATCATTTCCCGGTACCTGTTTTCGACCAGATTCGGCGTCGTCAAACAGCTTGAGCGGCAAACCGCTCAGTGATTCCGAGAGGATTTTTACGCACGACCAAACCATGCTGATTGATAGCGCAGTTTTGGTGTTCACCCGGACGCCGGATTTAGTGCGCTTCCCGCCGATTTCCATATCCACTTCGACGTAATCGCCCGTGGTCGGATCGGTGTAGCCAAAGAATCCCCAGGTACGGGGGTTGTACCAACGAAATGCCATGGTCAGCCTACTAGTCCGAAAAAGCCGTTATTGAGGTAGTCGTCCATGCCCCCACGTGCCTCTGGGTTCAGAGACAGCAGCGATACGGCGTTGAACGTGGCCATGAGTGGGTCGATTTTCGCAGTGCCCGACGCCTGCTTGGTGATCAGGAATGCGTTGGCCGATGGCACGCCCTTTGCGTTGCCGCAGGCCCAGGCCATCAGTGGCTGACCACAGTGCAGCAGGGCGCCCTCTGCGAGCTTGCGCTCGGTGGTTTTGATTGCGCCTGTCAGCTTCCAGCCTTGTGAAATACCGATGATCTGGTCTTCCTCGACGCCGGCATCTGCCAACGCATCGAGCACGGCCCCAATGCCGGCCGGATCGAGCCCGACCTTGTCGAGCAGGCCCGCCTGATTGATGCGCGCGACCGTCGCGGCAAGGTGTTCAACGTCATCGCCAATTTTCTGCACAAGCGTGAGGTCACCAACTGCCGCCAAGTCCATCAAGCGTGGAGCTTCCGATTTACGGCGCGCCAGAACGGATGGGTGAGCGTATGCGTGCGCCCAGTGCAACCAGGTGCGCGACTCTCGAACCCGCCCCATGACCGCCAGCCCCAGCAAGTCATCCAGCCCCCCACCATCGACACCTACGACGATCACTTCGCAGCGCTCAATGAGCGAATCCAGCGTCAGGCCCTTCTCGGCTTGTGGCTCCCAGAAATCGGCGCCCACCCAACTGTCAGACATCAGCGCCAGGCCGATCTCGATGTTCAGGAACTTGGCCAGGAAGCCTCGAACCTCGGCTTCGCCGTCGAGTTCGGCCTGCATAAACAGGCGTTCAAGCGTCGGCCTGTCCACCGAGTACCCCATGTTGGGGTTCACCAGGTGAAAATTCTCAGGGCGCCGGGCTTCGCCGCTCTCGATCATCTCCGGGGGAAATTCGTAAATCACCGGCAGGAAGCGTGGATCGTCGATTCGGCCCTCACGCACGCCGCGCGCGTAGCTCAGTTTCGACTTGAATATCCCGGCCGGCGGCTCGTTCGACTGAGTCGTCAGCCAGATGATGAAGCCTTCCGGACGGGACAGCAGGCCGCCCGTGGCCTCCCGGATCATGTCCGGTGCCTTGACGTTCTTGCCGAACAACCAGGCCTCGTCGATCAAAACGCCGACGGCCTTTTTGCCACCTACGACGTCGCTGTCTGCTGCGACGACCTTCAATGTTGCGCCCGTCTCACGGTGCGTGATCAGTTTCAGGTGTGGTTGGACGTGAAGCAGATCGCTCAGCTCTTCATCGTGTTTGACCATGGCCGCGCACGGCTTGAAGGCGTTGTCGGCAATCTCCTTGGTCGGTGCCAGGATGATGAACTCGGCTTCCAGCCGCCAGTTGCGAATCAGCGCGGTCAGCATGATCGCCGCCGCGATCGTCGACTTGGAGTTCTTCTTCGGAATGCAGAGGAAGTATTCGCTGATCAGGCGATGGCCTGTTTCGCTGTTGTAGCTGCCGAAAATAGCGCCGGCAAAATCCAGAACCCACGGCGCGCACGCTGTTTCGATGGTCGGGCAACCAGGTGCGTCCACGATTTTCAGCGAACGGAATACTTCCAGCCCTTCCTCCGCCTCTGTGGGAAACAGCGGTGCCGGGATGATTGACTCGCCCACAGAGAGACGCTGCCACCAGTCAGGGCAGGCAGTTGTCCAAAGCATTGGCTACTTCCTTACGACAGTGAGCGGCGGCTTGCCGGCGGAGTATTTGCCCTTCCCCGCCTCCTTGGCGGCCTGCTCTTTCAGTTCCTTCTTGCCGGCGTCACCCTTCTTGCCATGCACATAGGGCACAGCCGTCTGGGCAGCGTTGCGCCGATCAAAAACCTTGGCCCTGGGCTCGTTCATTAGGGCCAGTAGCCAGACCAGTGGGTCTTCGGTGTTGGGAAGGCAATCGAGGAACTCACCACCGGCTTCTTCCGTCTCGGGCGCTTGATCGGATGGCTGCTCTCGGCGTTTTCGCGATTTCTCAGGGTTAACACTGAGCTCGGCCCGGCGAGCAAGGATTGCGCTTGCAATCTTGGGATCATTGGCCCATCGGGAACCCGCTGCGGAAGCCGTGGAAGCCTTACATCCTGCGGCTTCTGCCGCTTCTTTGTTTGACGCGCCCCGGGCTTTTGCGTCAACAAACTGTCGTTGTTTGTCTGTTAACACCATTAACAAAAAACCTTAGGGTCGGGAAAAAAAGTACGAATGGGATCGGGCGCGGTCTGGAGCGTATTAACCCCCTATATTTAGCACCCCCCCTCCATAGCCATTCTCAATCGCACCACTTTGGTGCGCCTCAAATGATATTTCATCTCATTTGCGCCGTACTGCCCGAGCCACCTACCACCCTCCAGTCGCGCCAGACTCTTCGGCCTGTTTGACCGAGTCGTGGCAAGGCTTGCACAAGGTCTGCCAGTTCGATCGATCCCAGAACAGGACCATGTCGCCGCGGTGAGCGATGATGTGGTCGACAACACTGCCTGCTGTCACTCGACCGTTGCGCTCGCAGTAAGCGCAGAGCGGGTGATCACGAAGCCAGACCTCACGCGCTTTCTGCCACTTGTAGCCGTAGCCGCGCTGAGCAGATGTCTCCTTCGTGGCACGCCATGAGTTCGTGTTGATGGCTGGCAGCCGGTCAGCCTGGGTTTGAACTCTGCTTCCCAGCGTCTTCAGCCTTCCCATCAGGTAACGCTCCGGCATTCGATTTCGGTGAGATCAACGAGGCAGCACGCTCTCGGGCGATGCTCAACCACTTAGCCGATCGCACTCGGCGGGCGTCACATCCAGCACAGGCCATCACTCAGCACGCCGAGGCAGTTTGAAGTCAGCGAACCGATCAGCTAGGTCAGCGATCTTCTTCACACCGAGGAAGCCGATGAACACACCGGCTGCCGTCGCGAAGTTCTGAGGCAGGCCGAAGTACTCAAGCAGCGGGATCAAGCCAATGGTGATCAGCGTGCAGAGCGAGGCCTCCAGCAGCGCCTGTCGCCGTGTCCCGCCGCCATAGATGATGCCCAACGCACCAACCACGAATGACAGCGCGCCGGCATAGATCGTCGGCGAGTGCTGACTCAGCCACGCGAGAACGAGCAGCCAGGTGTCTGGTTTGTCGGGCATGTTTGGCATCTCGATATCCTCCCGGTTAGGGAGCAAAGGGAAAGTGGTCTTACTAAAGCAAATCACACCACATATGTGTTTCATCACCACACAAATGATGTAGAATGGACTCATCAACCAAACAGAGGAGAGTTGATGAAATGTAATGAGTTCAAGCGGTGGCTGTTAGCCCGAGGGGTTCAGATTTCGAAGTCAGCAACAGGAAGTCACTTCAAAATCTACTACAACGGCAAACAGACGACCCTTCCCAACCACGGGGCCAAGGAGATGGCCGAAGGGACTAGGAAGGCAATCATCAAACAACTGGGCCTCAAGGATTGAGGCTCTACCCTTTGAACTCCGTTTCATCAGCTCCACAAGAGGTAACACAATGCACAGCTACGCAGTCAACGTATGGGAAGAAGCCGGCTCGTTCTGGTCATCCTGCGACGACATCCCAGAGGCGCACAGCGCAGGCGACACGCTCGAACAACTGCTGCTCAACGCGGCCGAAGGCCTGCAGCTCGCCCTATCGATCTACGTCGATCAGTTGCGCCACATCCCTGAAGCCTCACCAGCGAAGGATGGCCAGTACGTTGTCCATCAGTCAGCACTGGTCGAAGCCAAGATAGCTCTGTGGAACGCCATGCGGGATAAGGGCATGCGCAAAGCCGATCTGTGCCGGCTGCTCAACGCAGCGCAGACCAAGGTAGACCGGCTACTGGACTTCGAGCACAGCTCTAAAGTCGAGCAAGTGGAAAGCGCTTTGGCTGCCCTGGGCAAACGCCTGGTGGTGTCTGTCGAAGCAGCCTGAATAAAAAGTCGGCTCCAACTGCACTCCCAGCTCGGAGCGATGGGTGTGGTGGAGCCGAAAACGAAAAAGCCCCGGCAAATGCCGAGGCTTGTCATGAGGCAGAGGGCCGGTGGGGATTTCCGGCTTCATAGGTTCGATCGCTGGATCGCATACCTCAAACTCTTATCGCGCTGACCCACAGTGACCGCACGGGTTTGTGAGACACCACTACCGACTTATCGCGTCAGCCTGCGCTTCGTCTGCATTAAAATGCCCAGTTCGATGGCTTGGCTACTTACAACTTGCTGGGCATACAATGTCTTGATCAATACTTACACAAGAAGCGCTTGCTCTTCATGCTCTAAAGCTCTGAGGGCAGCACCTACTTTTTCGTTTATCGCCGAATATTCAACGGTTGCTACGTCCAACAATCTATCCGCCTCTTCCTTCGACAGCACCAAAGTCATGCGGGAGCAAGTTGAAGATAATTTACCACTTGACTCCCTAACCTCCTGATCACTAACCCGTACTCTCATCAGGGTAACTGCTCGAAAGTGGTTTCTGACCCTTTCACTCAGCTCTTCAGACATTTCGGTCAGGCCCCAGACATTGGTTTCGCGAAACGCTTTCAAGTCGTGCATATAATTCAAGTTTGAAGAACGCATCATGTCCGCTAGGGCAATCTGCAAGTCCCCGAGCGCTTTTCGCTGAAGATCAATCCGCTGCAAAAGGATAATTTCTTTTCGCTTTTCAACTCTTGATTCTCTTTCAACAGCAACCTTTCTGTTATCTGTCCACGCATCAAAAACAGCTTTCAGAAAAACACCAACAACCAGCGTGACTACTGGAAACCAAATTGATGGGTTGATCCCTTCCACTTCATCATCCTTAAGAAATCACAACACAAAAAGCAAAAAACCCAACTCAAGAGTCGGGCTTTGCTCGCGGAAAAACCGCAAAGTAACTGAAATCTATAGTTCGGCCCCGGTCCTGTCAAGCGGCCTGACGACGAATATCGAGAGCACCATCAATCCAGGCTATTCCTGCCTTCCAAAGCTGTCGCGTCTTCTCTTCGCCGAAGCCCAGCTTCTTACCGACATCGACCAGCGCCTTGTCACGCGAGGTGTAGTACTTCATCAGAACATTACCGCATTCCGGGTAGCGCTTCAGCAGTCGCCCCATCAGTCCGTCAATCATCAGTGCGTCGTCGTCAGTGATCATCGGTGTGTGCAACGTGTTCTCGCGAGATGCGCAGCAGGACACGCCAGACCCCAGCACCACCCAGCGCCCCCAATGCTCCAGCAGGTCCTCGGAGGTGCGCTCGGTGAAACTCATTGTTCTTGCCATCGATCAATCCCCTGTGAAATTGGTGCCGCCGGCGCCGCGGCGGTTATTCCGTTCGTACTGCGCAGCCGGACCCGACATCAGGGGCTCGCGCTTCAATAGTTCAACCTGGTGTTCGGCGGCCTGGAGCCGGATACTCAGTTGGGTTACCAGCACCTCCAGCGGCAGCGGTTCGCCAGTCTCAGCAGTGACCCATCCGGCGGCGTTGCACTGCACGCAGGCCAGCTCATGAAATACGCCCCTGATCACCGCACGTCCTCGGCAGGCCGGACACTTGGCCAAGTCCAACTGAGCAACACCGAAGGCTGGGCTGTGTGACTTCTTCATTTGGCCTCCAGCAGCTGCTTGTGCACCGCGTAAATATCGTCGCCGTCCGAGCAGTGAGCGGTGTGCTTAACCATGTGCCGTTCGCCCGTCGACATCTTCACGTCAAGCACCTGCCAGCCGTTTGAGCTGCGGATCACCATTGAACTTACTTCGGTGGGGTTAACGGCGAGGCCGGTGTGCCTTTCGAGCAAAATCATCATTTTTAAACCTCGCCTATGGTTGATTCTTGAATGGCCTTGCAACCCTTGTGTTCCGTGGCTTTCAGCGGATTACCAGAATTTTCGTTTCTACCGTCCTTCAACCCGTGAATCAGGGCAAAACCCTTCTGGTCTAAATGGGCATGCCACAGTTCGAGGGCGGCGCGCTTGCGCTCTTCGACGGTGGTGTGGATGTAAGCCTGCACGTTGTGGCCCATGGCGTGGTTGATCAGCATCTCGCCAATCAGGAAGTCGATCCCCAGGTCCGCCCACCCGGTCCTGGCCAACTTGCGCAGGTCGTGACTGCTCCACTCGCCCTTCCCCAGCCCGGTGAACACGGCACTGGCCTGCCCTTCGCTCATGCCCTTTCCGCTGTGGGAGCGAAACAGGTAGTCGCCGTCGTAATGGCTTGCTTGTTGCGCCGCGCGGTACCGGATTAGAAGGTTGCAGACCTGCTCCGTCAGTGGGAGCGAGTGCTCAACGCGGGTCTTGGTATTGCCCACCGGCAGGTACCAGGTGCGTTCGGCGAGACTGATGTGCGACCACTGCGCTTTGCGCGTTTCGCCGATGCGGGTGCCGTGGCACAGCATCATCAGCGCGAGCATGGCCGGTTGGGGATCGAACTCGAACAGCTCATGCAGCTGGCCCAGCAGGCCCTCGATCTGCACACCACGAAGGCGCGCTGGCTTAGCCTTGATCTTGGTCTTGGAGAAGTCGCTGAACTTGATGCCTGCCATCGGGTTGGACGGGATCAGTCCCAGCGTGTGCGCCTGGCGGCAGGCGACCACCAGCAGGCCGAAGATCAGCCGGACGAACTCCAGCGACAGCGTTTCCTGCAGTGGCCACATAAGTTGGGTGTCGAGGGTACCGTGGCGGACATCCGCAATCGCCAAATCACCCACGCGCGGAATCAGGTGGCACGTGATGGCTGACTTGCCCGTGGCTTTGCGCTTGTCGGAGAGGTTGCGGTCGCGGCTCATCCGGTCGGCATACCAGTTCAGCAGCTCGCCCAGCGTTGCCCACGGCGATACGGCGGCACCCGCTTCTGGGTCGGTACTCAGCCGCATGCGCAGGTCAGGCAATGCCGCCAGCACCGCTTTCGCCGACAGGTCCGGATAGGCGCCAATGCGGTTCCACTTCTTGCGCACTACCAAGCTCCAGGTCCCGCGTGGACGAGCCTCGGTGAACCGGAAGTACAGCCCCGGGTGACGCGGGTCTCGCATCAGCACCGCGGCCGGATCATCGGCACGCCGCCGAATCTCGGCATCAGAAAAGGCCACGGTCATTGTCATGCGGCCACCACTGTAGGAGCGAGCCGCAGGTAAGCGCGGATCTGCTCGATGGTGTCGAAGTGTCCACGGCATACCATCGCCAAATACCCCTGCTCATTGAGCTTGCGGATGCGCTCTTGCTGGCTGGGTGAGATGGCGGCATCGTTTGGCGGCGTGGCCTTGAATTCGATGTACAGGCCAAAGAACCCACCGCGCGCCATGGTCAGCACCAGGTCGGGAATACCGGCCTTCACGCCCTGGGCTTTCAACTTGCCGGCCACTGCCTTCACGCGGTGCCCGCCGTTGGGCACGTGATAGATCAACTCAAACACTGCCGGGTAGCGCAGCTCCAGCTCGCGCATCAATGCGGCCTGCTCCTGCCCTTCCCGATCGATTGGCCTGGCACGGACTGCCTTCTGCTGGAGCAGCTTGGGACTGGCCGACTTCATTCTGGCGCCCTCGCCTGCTCAAGCTCGATCAACAACTCGAGAAAGTGCTTGGCCTTCTCCAAATCGGCGATGCCGCCCTTGTCACGCCACCGAGTCACGTACTTGATGACGCTGCCTTCGGCGAACGGAATGCTATTCGCGTGGATGTATTCAATCGGCTGGATCTTCAGTGACTTGTAATGACCGCCAGCCACTTGGGTGTTCAATGCGCTCATACGGATACTCCGGCGCGGCGTGCGCGCAGTTCGGCCAAGGCCTTGTTTCCAATTTCTGGGGTTCGTTTCGCTTGAGGGGCCGCCAGCTCGGCGGCCGGAATCTGGCCAAGTGGTTCGCCCTTCCAGATCTTTCGGCACTGGGCCAGATAGTGACGCTCGAAGCTGGCAAGCCCCAATTCCCGGGACAGCAGAGGCAAGCTGTGGAATCCGGCAGCCGCGGTGGCGTGATAAACCGCTGGGTGCATCCACTTCGCGGAACCGCGCATGGCTGGGTGACAGTTGCGCAAGCCCTGGGCATATGCTTTTTCAACTCCGGGCAAACCGAGGCCTTCTGGCGCGAAACACCAACTGACGAACACCCCAGGGGCAGGCACGAACGCTGATTTACTCGCGCTCAGTACGCGCATGCCGTGGTCGATCTGCTCCATCCGGGTAATGCCGGAGCGCATGAACTCGCCCAGCCATTCCAGCTTCGACGCATTCATTACAGCCTCAGTCGGCCAAGACTGGCGCCAGGCGCCACAAGCACCGCGCAAGCGCAAGAACAGATCGTCGATGACAGCCTTGGTAGCGGGGTCGACTTCGGCGACCACTGGTTCTGCCGGAGGCAGATATGTTGGATCGGTGCGGCGAGACGCGATGAGGTCACGAACGTGTGATGCGGATTTCATAGTCGAACTCCTTTTGCTGCCCAGTCGCCACTTGCGTCCATGTCGTCATCGGTGTCGCCGGCCTTCACGGCATGGTCACGTTTGATCCACTTGACCAGTCGAAAACACCAACCGGACGAACTGTCGACCGTTCCGGACTTAGCAACGAAGAAGCCCCTGAAATCAGCGAGCAGCTCAGTAGTAACCAACTCAGCTGGAAGACCGGCAATCGCGAGCTGATCAGCCAGCGCCTTTTCGCTCGGCACCCAGGTAGCGAACATGGCGAAACGTTGGCGCTCATCCAGCGCCTCGATGGCGGCCTGATTCTGCTCGGCAACCACATCGGCAAACTCGCGCTGCAGCTGCTCTTCGGTTCCTTGATGGTTAATTGATGTATTGGGTGCAGCCGCTGCACCCCGTTCTGTTCCAGGCTGCACCCCGTTCTGTTGTGAGTTGCACCCCGTTGCGTCATCTGCACCCCGTTTTGTACGGGGTGCAGGATTTGCACCCCGCGATAGTTGAAGGTCGTAAACGACTGGGCGGCGGTCATGACGATCGATGTGCACGGCGGCAATCGCTTGATTGCCCTTCTGGATCAGCCCGACTTTCTCCAGATCGTCCAGCTTGTAGCGCACGGTGCGCTCGGAAAGGCCGGTGTCCTGTGCCAAGGTCGAGGCAGATGGAAAGGCGCCAGCACCGTTCGAGCCGGCGTAGTTGGCCAGACATAGCAGCACGTGACGCGCGCTCGAGTCTTTAAGGGATTCGGTAGGCAGCGAGAGCGCCCAGGACATTGCTTGAACACTCACAGCGAGGCTCCGATGTTGAATTCGGCCAGACGAGCAAGGCCTTTCGGGGTAACCAGTGGATCGAAGGCCGCGCGCTCGGCGCCGGTTTCCGGATCAGCCTTCAAGGAAGTGACTTTGTGGATCATGTAGCCGGACGTGATGCGAGGCTGGTAGGCGGTCCAGCGACCTGAGCCCTGACGCCGGAAGATCCAGCGGTGCTGCTCCATCCAAGCGAACAGCTTCGACGGTTGAACTTGCAGATGCTTGGCTGCGTCGGTGATGCAAATCGCACCGCCAGCCGCAGCCAGTCGTTTGATGGCGGCAACTTTCGGCGCCTGATCGAGAATGACCAAACGCAGTGACTGATTGTCCTTGGCCTGGTCGGCAGCCGCCTGCAACGCCTCAGCGTAAGTCGCGGGTATCCGAAACTGACCGGCTTGGGTTTCCAGTTCCTGCCAGCGATCAATGATCCGTGCGCGCAGTTCAACGCTGTAGCCTGAGACCACCACCAAGGTGTCGCGTTGGGATAGCAGGAACTCGCGGTAGACCTGACCGTTTTGTGGGTGCACATAGGGGGTGTCGTTCGAAGAAACGACACCCTTGGCAACCAGCGCACGAACAGTTTTCAGCACATTGTCATGTGTGCTGCCGGTCAGATCGGCTATCTCGCGTGACGACATGGTGTGACGCGACACGTTTTGCGATTGCTCCAAAAGTGTCGCGACATGGCGGGTATTGCCGGGGGTGATGATCGTGTTCATAATGGCCCCTCAGTGTTTTGCATGTTGTTGAAAGAGCCGGGTTGCAGCCCGGCTTTTTTGTGCCTGCGATTCAGGCGGTTACTTTTCCGCAGACGCGACCAATCCCGCCGACCGAGCTACCGCTCACAGCGTTCAATGTCCCCATACGTCCTGATGTCTTGCCGTCCATTTCCTTTCCCCTAATGGTCTTCCTGATAGGTCTTTTCTACTGGATGGATCAACAGCCATTGCGATGCACTGCCCCTCTCCCCCGTTAAATCCGATACTGGCGCCAATGGACCTACGGGCTATTTCTCAGCGTTCCGAAGGTCTTCCCGAATCCCTTCAAGGTCTTCCTTGAGTAAATCGAGGTGGTGCTGCATGGCTTCCAATCGCTCCAGGGTGACTTCAGTGGTAGGCACAGCCCCCGCTATGCCACAGCCTTTTTTGGGTGAGCCTCGGCAAGCAACCAAGCGACATCAAAAGGCTTGCCTTTAGCGGCCGCCAATTCGGCAATTTTTTTGGCGTATTGGGTTTCACCGGTGTACTCAGTGCGCGGCAAAGCATCAGCGACCAGCCACTTGTAGATCGCTCGTGGCGTCTTCTCACAGGCCAGAGCCACAGCGGGAACACCACCGGCATCATCAATCGATTTCTTGAGCGGCCGCATATGGCCTCCGAGTCAAATATGAACTTACAGTACATATTATGTCGGAACTGAAAGTACATGCAAGGGCATGCGATATTGAACCTATGGTTCATATCGAAGACATCCGAGCAGCTTTCGTTGTCCGGCTCAAAAAAGCCCTAACTGCCCACGGCATCGACCAGTGGGGCGCAGGTGCTCGACTGGCCGAAATCGCTAAAGTCACGCCGAAGGCCTCAAGCAAATGGCTCAATGGTGAGTCTCTGCCAGGACCTGCCAAGATGAGCGCAATTGCGGATGCGCTCGGCGTGAAAATCGAGTGGCTGCAACATGGTTCGGGTAGCGAGCCCGCTTTTTCAAAGCTTGCCGAAACGGATAGCGGCGAAACTGAAAGTACCTCAATTTCAGCAGCGGATATCGTGCGCAACATGCTTGCCAAGCAAGGCAAAGGACTGTCAGACGATGCTCGCAGACGGTTACTTGCAGTCGCCGAAGCAGAAGAAGGCGGCGGAGCAATTGAAATCGATTACTACCGACCTGGTGTCGTGGGAGATGAAGTCTGGATTGCGCATTACGACGTCCGGGCCGCGATGGGCGGCGGGCAGATTCCACACGACTACCCCGAGATGTTCCAGGATGTGCGTGTCAGCCCACAGCATCTGCGCGAGATGGGCGTTGAGTTCAAAGAACACTTTCACCTGAAGATGGTGACAGGCTGGGGCCAATCGATGGCTCCCACAATCAAGCATCGCGACCCACTGCTGGTCGACGTTAGCGTCCGCGAGTTCTCAGGCGATGGGATCTACATGTTCTCTTGGGAGGGGCATCTTTACATCAAGCGACTCCAATGGATCGGCGACGAGCAGATCACGATGCTCTCAGACAACCCCCGCCATCCGCCGCAAACCATAAGGGCGGAAGACACCTACATTCAGGCACGGGTGCTGCTGGTATGGAATGCCAACTTGGTTTGAGCCCGCCTGCCAAAAGCCCGCCGTTCGAGCGGGCTTTTTTGTGCTCGTTCAAAAAGGCGCGGGCTCCTCAACTTCTTCGGCAACCTCCACCGGCCGGTCCTCTTCGGGGCTGGCTTCCCACCTCAGAGTCACCGACTCGTCGTCATTGAATGTCATTTCAATGCCGTCTGTTTCGGATAGCAAGCCCATCACCTCCTCCCACTCCCGATCTCCGTCCGTGTCCAGGCGATGAATTGTCACCCATCGCTGAGTCTGCGCTACTGGGTGATTGATCATCGATGAAACGCGCAGGCCGAGCCGCTCTATTCCGGTGATCTCCTGTCGAACGATCTGCTTTGACTGCTTTTGCGGCTTTGCCATTCCACCCCCCCTATTGCTGTATATACATCCAGTATAAAGCAACTATATCGAAGCGGCTCCCAGAGGTAAATCCCCAAATGTGCCAGGTGGAGATTTCCATGAGCTCTGTACTTTTCATAAAAATATGTACTTTTGGTACTTGACCGAATATGAACTACTGGTTCATATTTCACCCATCGAAGCGACACACCGCCGCGACGACCACCAGACACCGCTCTTTAACAATCAGCGAAACAAACAACAGACCGCATTGCCTCTACCGGCGACCGGCGAGCAGACAGGCCCGAAAGCCTGCCAACGACAGGAACAACCTGGACGGCTGCTCGATGGTGAAACGCCTTAACCGTGTAGCCCAGTAGGCACGAATGACCCGGCAAGCAATGCACCCCGCCCCTTCCGGCGGAAATAGGACGGACAGTTTCACTGATGCACCTGGATACCCGGGTGCATTGGGAAATCAACCGAGAGGTACACAGCATGGAATCAACAATCAAAAGCGGCACATGGATCGGCCATCTCGGCCGAGGCCTTGCTCGTCGCGAACTCCAGTTTTTGCTTTCAGTTGCCCAGGGCTTAACCGCAAAACAAATCGCCCGAGCCTTCGATGTCGAGCCAGGGACCGTGGTTAAGCGCATATCCAACGCAATGTTCAAGTTGGGCGTCAACCGCCAGACCGCCCTTGTTGCCGAGGCGATGCGGCGGGAAATCATCGTTGGCCAGGCTGAAGGCCCGAATCCTCAAGGCCCAGTTGGGGAATCTACTGATGGTGTTTTTATCGCGTAAACGACGGCAAAGCATCGCTGCTGCACCTTGGCGACAGGGTGCATCGGGATGACAACCAAACAAGGTGACACCGATGAAAACAGAACAATTAACTGTTCGGGTTGAGATCCCTAAGCAAGGGGACGCGGACTTTGAAGCGCTGGTAGCACATCTCGCTGAGGCGGTGTATCAACGAGTGAAAGAGCGCCTAGAGCAAGATGCTAAAGGCGCCGGGGGCGATATCAGCGACGCTTGAACGCCTTCTCGAGACGCTTTTTCATATCCTGGACAAGCTTATCGGCCTCTTTCTGCGCTGCCTCTCTCAGCTTGGCCGTTACCGCTGCTTTATCCCCGATATCCGTGTTGCATTCGCTGCACCGGACCATCTGATCGACCTCGTCGTCATCCGGAATCACGAGCATCTTGCTCCCGCACGCTGCACATACTGCAGAAATCTGCATAAGACTTTCCTTGCTGATTGGTAGAGCTCTCAGCATATCTGGGAAGCGCGTCACCTGCGTAGTGGTGAGATGGCCGCTGGCCACCCTACTCGCAAAGCATCACTTCTGCCCATTCACTGAGTGGGCAGCGGGATGCGGATGATTCTGCACCGCGCAATGCGGCCCCCCGCAGGCAACACCAGAGAACGGCGAGCGCCCGCCATGATGCCAACGGCGCGCACCAGAGGATGACCATCATGAAATAGACGAACGCTCCAACTTGGGTAGCGAAGAAAGCCTGAATATTCGCTCGAGAATCCATGATCAGGCAGCGGACATTTTGGTCGACGGTGTCACCGCGCACCAATCGGGCAACCGGTAGGCCTACCCCCTCGCGACAACACACTGATGATGATTCAAACCCAGGCCGTCGCCAGTAGCGGGCCTGGGAGGCTGTCACGTAGGGAGGTCTTCGTGACGCAAACAAAAGCCCGGTTCCGATCGGGCTTTTTTTCGCCTGCCTTTATCCGTCAGCACTCTCCCCTGCGCCCAACGGCAACCAGCAGGCGGCCCGAGTGCTGACGGATACACGCAACCCCACCAAGGAATCGCCATGCATCCATCACTTCAACAGCGAGTCGACGGGGTTGCCGCCCTGCGTGCTCGTGCAAGCATCGCCACCGCCGCGTTCTACGCCATGATCGGCCAGGCATCACCCGCGCAGAAGGTTCGCTTCCAGGTGAAGACTGTCGGGCCGAAGGCGTACCACATCGTTGACCTGGTCACCGGCAAGACCCGCGGCTTCCGGTTCGAATACGCATCCGCCGTCGACTTCGCCATCCAGCTCGAGGAAAAGGCCAACCGCCTCCCCGGGGGTGCGCAGTGATCGGCGTACCAATGCCCAACCCGCGCGACTCGCTCATCGACGACCTGAACCGAAAGCTGGATCAATTCTTCGGCGCTGGCCGATCGGTGCAGGAAATCGCCCCGGGCGTCAGCGGTGAACGAGAGTTGATGTTCGGCAGCTCCCACAGCAACAAACTGAAGATCGAGCGCGACAAACTCGCGCCGCGGCTGAAGGAACTGGCCGACGCCGGCAAGACCGTCATCGAAGCAGCGAAAGAAATGGGCATGGAAGCCAAGCGCGCCAGGCTCATCGCCCGCGAGAACAACATCAAGTTCCCGGGGCCCCCGTGAGAAAAATCAGCAACCAGGTGCGCCAGCGCCGACGACAGACATGGCTGGATCTACCGGCCCACGGAATTGAAGAGGCAGGCCATGGACGAGGAACAGCGGGAACCGACGGCGGAAGCCATCAAGCAGCGCAAGAAGCGCGAGAAGAAAGCAGCGGACGATGCCGCGAAGGGAATCGGCCGGTTCACTGTTGAAGTGGCCGGCGTGTTCATGTCGGACCTCAAGCGCTTGATGAAAGAACACGGTTTCAACAATCAGCAGGAGGTGTACCAAAACCTGCTGCGCAACGTGATAGCCGCCGACTTCGTAACGGCGGCACAGATGCTTCAGTGTGTCACGACACCTTACGAACCAAGCGAAAAGGTGTCGCGAGCATTTCATGACCAGAGCATGGCAGAGTTGAACCACGATCCTGGGGATAAAATTATTTATCCAAAATAGGAATCACTTTTTGTTTTCGGCAGCAGCTTTGATTTTTGCTAAGTGCTCCTGCCGCTTAAAACGAGCAATATACCAATCCTTAATAAGCGTTTCGATTAGCTCGATCAGGAGCTGGGCTTCTTCAGGCTCTACGTCGATGATTACGTTGATATCTTTTTCCATGTGGGCGCCAATATTTCCGATCTGACGAACAGCATCGATTGCAGCCCAAGTATCAGGATCAATTTTATCTTTAAGGGCCTCAATTTCATCGACAAGACGGCCCTTCACGATTTTCCAGAAATCTCTAATAATACCTTGGAGGCACCGCCGAGATAAGGTCGCCGAAGCCTTTGGGCTAAGTTGAGCTATTGCGCATGCCTCCTCGTAATCCTGACGAATTGGCTCAGGAATGTATTCGGGAAAGGCGACTGCACTACTTGAAGGTCTCAAAGCCCAACTTTCAATAATAGGCGCCGAAAAATGGTTCCTACCACCTCCATATCTAGAGTGGCCAAGCTGTGCATTAATAGTAACCTGCTTGCATTCATCATTCGGGCATACAGTTGTAACTACTTTAAATCCAAGATCTTCACCTACGAAGTTGTTGTGATTGAAAGAGTGAAATGCGCCACTTTGGTTTTGTGACGTAATCGTCGAAGAATGCGAGCAATAAGGACAGCGCCAGTTATGTGCCATTTATGTTTCCCGAGTAAAACGAAGAATAATTCGTTGCATCCATCCTCAATCCTAAGCCATCCCACATCCAAATTGCCACCACCCCCGCTGCCGCATCCGATCATGGAGGGCTGCGCCTGACTGGAAATAACTTATGACCATCACCGCACCGGTCATCCGCTACCACGGGGCCAAGTTCCGGCTTGCGCCGTGGGTGCTGCAACACTTCCCACCGCACACTTGCTATGTCGAGTCATTCGGCGGCGCAGCGGGCGTGCTGATGCAGAAGCCTCGATCGTATGCCGAGGTATACAACGACCTGGACGGCGACATCGTGAACCTGTTCCGCGTCCTACAGGATCCAGTCACACGATCGGGACTCACCGAGCGTCTGGTTTTCACGCCCTACTCCCGCGAGGAATTCGAATTGTCGTGGGAGCCGAGTACCGAATCGATCGAACGAGCCCGGCGGACAATCATTCGCGCCCAGATGGGTTTCGGGTCTGCCGGCGCAACGAAGGGCGTAACTGGCTTTCGCATCGACACGAAGCGACAGTACGGAACGGCGCAAGCACTCTGGGCGACATACCCTGAACAGCTTGCCGAGGTTGGCCAGCGCCTGACAGGCGTACTCATCGAGAACAGACCGGCGATCGAGGTCATCAAAGCCCACGACGGGCCCCACACCTTGCACTATGTCGACCCGCCCTACGTGCATGACACCAGGTACAAGGGTGCATCGAGCGGTCGGTACTACAAGCACGAGATGGACGACGCCGCGCACCGTGAGTTGCTCGAAGTTTTACTCGAGCTAGAAGGAATGGTCGTTCTGTCGGGATACCCGAGCGACCTGTACGCGGAAATGCTGCCAGGCTGGGCCTGCTACAGCACGTCAGCGCGAATTAGCGCCGGCCGTGGGACAGCCAATCGAACCGAGTGCATCTGGCTGAGTCCGGAATGTATTGACCAGGTCAGCCAGATTGGTCTGGATCTCGGAGTACGTGACTGACCCACCATCACCTATTGCGCCACACCAGGCGGTACACCGACAGCTCTACAAAATGAAATTAGGCCTATATCGTTCAGTACCAGAGGCTTAATAACTGAGTCGCGTTTTGGACCCCAGATTGCCCGTATCTCTCCCTGCCTAGAGAACTCGGGTTCTTTAATCAGCGCGGGATAGGTCCCCCAGTTTCTTCCATTCCAATCCTCCCGCCGCTCCATATAGGTGACCTTGGCAACGGTAAGGAGCTGTACTGGAACAATCTTGTTCAGTGACTCTGTCAGCCGCCTATAAAACCCTGCCACATCAGCTATCTCAACGCATGAATCCGCTCCTTCGAATTCATCCATTGTGCTTCGTAGATAGTCGGCCGAAGTGCAGTGAATAAAGCAATCTGGGTGATTAAACTGCTGGACAAAGTTGCAATTTTTAAACTCCATCAGTCCTCCACCTGGATTACCGAAAAACCCAAATGCCTCAATAGCAGCAGAGTGAATATTTCCGTCTCTGTTGGTTGCATGCGGAATGTGATGCTCTACCCACTTGAGCCCTTCCTTAGCATCGGCAATGCCTTTTTTATGCTCAATGTTTCTGAAGTCGTGCAGAGTCCCGACTCTCACATTTCCAAGCGCCAGAAGCGCGTCATTGTATTTCTGACCCGAATATCTGAACACTGACTGCATCTAAATCCCCCCTCCGGCTCCATGCCGGGCCGAACACAAATACCCCACTTCAACGAATCACGCCAGCCGGCGAGGATCCTCTATGCAATCAGCAATCGACTTGTTCGCCGGCTTCGGTGGATGGACTACCGGTGGAAAAGCCGCTGGATTGAACGTGCTTTGGGCTGCGAACCACTGGCCGTCGGCGGTTGAGTGGCACAGCGCAAACCACCCGGAAACGAAACACGTTTGCCAAGACCTGCACCAGGCTGACTGGTCACAGGTGCCGAAGCACGACGTGATGCTGGCCTCGCCATGCTGCCAGGGGCACACGAAGGCGCGCGGCAAAGAGTCAGGTACGCCAAAGCATGACAATTCGCGGTCGACGGCTTGGGCGCCGGTGGCGAACGCCGAGGTAAACAGACCGGAGTTTGCCGTGATCGAGAACGTGCCGGAGTTCATGGACTGGATTTTGTACCCGGCCTGGGCAGACGCAATGCAGCGCTTAGGGTATGCAATGGCTCCGCATATTGTTGATTGCGCCGATCTCGGCGTCCCTCAGCACAGGGTGCGCCTATTCATGGTCTGCTCACGCAGCAAGGCTCCGCTGCATTTGCAACTGCAACAACATCAGCACGTGCCCGCCAGCGAAATAATCGACTTTGACGCTGGCAAGTGGTCGCCGATCAACAAACCAGGCCGAGCTACTTCCACGCTGACTCGAGTCGAAAATGGCCGGAAGAAGTTTGGCGACCGGTTCGTGATGCCATACTACGGTTCAGGCTCGGGTCTGACTGGTCGCAGCCTGGATCGCCCAATCGGCACCATCACCACATTGGATCGATGGGCCGTGGTCGACGGTGACCAGATGCGAATGATCACCGCAGACGAGGCAATGGCTGCGCAATCTTTTCCGGCTGACACTTTGCGCCCGGACAGCCACCGGCTAACCATGCACATGACTGGCAATGCCGTACCACCTCTGGCAGGCCAACGAATCATTGAGGCGTTGATGGCAGCTGCTTAAATGCTTACGGAAGATAGGGGGCCTTCAGAAAGTCCATTTTTTGGTAAGATTTGAACCAACCAGCCGTTTCGATTCACGTTCATATTTATTTCAACGTTAAATCTTCTTGATTTTGGTTCTTCAAGACCATTCAGATAACTCACAACTATCAAACAATAATACTGCTCTGGACCCCACGAAAAACCTTTCGTAAAGCTTGTATCCTGCAGGTTACCCAGCAAATCCAAATTCAATATATCTAGTGAGTCAATCTTTACCTGAACACAAGTGACTGTATGCCCGCCGTTAAATACCCTAAACAAAAATCTCGGACCTTCAGAATCTTGTCCGCTGTATATACCATTCATTGAAAACTTTGGTTCGATAGAGGACGCAAGACGCCTATTCTCAAGTTCTGCGTTGGCCTTAGCCATATTTAACTGGTCGGTGGATATGCCGACTAATTCTTTTTGTTGATCAACCGAAGCTTTCAATTCCGACGCCTGCAAATTTAGCGCGGCCGTCCCTTGGCGAAGTTCAATCCCCTGCTGGAAAAAACCCAACACCAGCCAGAGAATTGCCAAAGGGCCAAATGCACCGGCAAGGAAATCCCCAACCTCGTTCAAATCCATGGTTTGAAGCGTTTGAATTCGACTGCCTACGAGCCACCAGGAAAAAAAAACGTATCCCACGGTAAGAACAATTCCAATTATCGCCAGCACCCTACCCATAACGCCCTCCTTTAACAAATGCCTGAAGCATACCGCGAGAAGGCATCGAGTTCATGACCGAAGCCGTGAAGCATACCCAGGCTGGTTCCTCGGTGGTGCCGAGCACGTCTGGTGCAAGACAACACCGCGTCCGGGCGGCAGTTGGTATCACTTCGTCGAGCCCGGAACGCGCGGCGCATGGCCGGCGACGTATTGCTGGGAGTACGCCGGCGATTACAAGGAGTGGATGAAAAAGGAGGTGGCAGCGTGAGCGCCCTCGCCTTGTTCGCCTAGGTGTACTGCTACAAGGGGCCGCGGAAATGGGGGTTCACCCCGCCAGTTACCTTCAGGGGAGAAAGCGTGTATGCAACTGGCGAGGCGAACCAACAAACCTTAGTTCAGCCTTTCAGCCCTCCTAACACCCCTCATCTGATTTCCAAAACTCAACCAGCCTGCCGGTGAACGGCGGGCGAGGAAAACTATTGCCATGCCAAACCATGTGACCAACAAGGTGCACGCGCCTGCCCACGTCCTGAAGTCGCTGATCAACGAAAGCGGCAAGATTGATTTCAACACCATCTTTCCATTTACCGGGCAGTTCCCCTGGGATGGAATCAGCGGCCAGGCCGAGACCGCAGCGCAGGCAATCACCGCCCAGCCGCTCAACAATCACCCGCTGATCGCTGGCCTTGAAAGGCGAAACCGCGCCGAAGCCGACGTGATGCAACTGAGCGATGAGTGCTTCGAGCAGTTCATCCAAATGCTGCGCAACAAGAGGGCTTGCGGGCACTTCCACACCCTGGACTTCGCTCGGGATGTTTGGGGGACGAAGTGGAACGCCTATGACCAGGTAATTGACCTTGATGCCGGCGAGCTTTCATTCCACACCGCGTGGTCGTGCCCCATGCCACTCCTAAAAGAACTTTCAAAGCGGCATCCAGATGACGAGATAACGGTCCGGTACGCCGACGAAGACCTCGGCAGCAACTGCGGGACAGTGAGGCTCAAGGCCGGAGAGACCGTGTCTTTTGAGGTTGCCGGTAGCTGGGACGAAATGAGCGAGCAGGATCAGCAGCAGTGGACGGCCTGGGCGCGCGACTTAAAGGGTTGGCCAGAAGACGAAGAAGACGAATAACTCCACTCCCACCTTCTGCCGCCACGCGCGGCATGGAGCAACATCATGGCAAAAGTCCTGGCCCAGATAACGGTCAAGCTGCCGCGCCTCATGGAGGCAGGCGAATACAGGAAGCTGCGGTACGTCGGCGGAAAGCCGAGCCTGCAGCAATTGAAGAAATGGATTGAGGAAGGCGAAGTGATCGGAGAGGTAAAGGGCGGGATGTATTTCGTGGATGTGCAGGCTGCAATCATGGGGTCGAGCGACCCGCTGCTGGCCAAAATGCTGGAGATCGGCTGATGGCTGCCCGGCCGCGCACGCTTCAGAACAAGAAGCTCCCGCCAAACCTCTACCCGAACGGCAAGTATTGGCGGTACCGCAACCCCGTCACCGGCGTAATGACCAGCATCAACCGCCCACTGGAGGAGGCGATCAAGTTGGCCAGGGCGGCAAACTTGAAGTTCGCGGAACTGGTAGTGGACGACGGCTCGCTGCTTGCCGTCCTGACTGGGGATCGACTGCCGATCGTCAGCAACCTGCTGCAGCGCTTCACGGACGAGTGGCTACCGGACAAGGGCTACGCCTCCCGTACCCTGGAGGAAATAAAATTCAAGATCGAGCGGTACCGGCAGGACTTGGGCGACCGTCTCATTGGGCAAATGGACGTGCTTGCTATGGCTGAATACCTGGACCAGTTCAGCAACAACGCTTACACGAAGCACCGCGGGCTGTGGGTGCAAATCTTCGCCTTCGCGGTTGCCAAGGGACTGGCCGAGCGCAACAACGCCGAGCTGACCCTGGTGAAGAAGGAAGCAGAGAAGAAGCGCCAGCGGCACACGCTCGACGGGCTGAAGACAATCATCGATGCAGCCACCACGCCGCCATGGCTTAAGCGGGCGATACGCCTGGCACTGGCCAGCCTTCAGCGCCGCGAGGACATCGTCACCTGGCTGAAGTCGGCTGTGGACATGGACAAGAACACGCTGACGGTATCTCCCGGGAAGACACAGGGCTACGAAAACCCGGTCCACCTGAAAATCACCATGGGAGCAGCACTGCGTGAGGTTGTCGGTGAGTGCCTGCGGTCGCCTCTGGTGTCGCCATATCTCATCCACTACAAACCGAAGGCCCGGCGCCGGGAACAGATCGACGCGAAAGACCACTGGACGTCGGTGACCCCGGACTACCTGACCAAGGAATTCAGCAAGGCCAGGGATGCAGCACATGCTTACGACCATTTGCCGGCCGGCGAGCGCCCCACTTTTCACGAGATTCGCGCTTTAGGGGCATGGCTGTACGAGCAGCAAAATTTCCCACAGGAATACATCCAGGCGCTGATGGGCCATGCTGATGAGAAAATGACGAAGCACTATCAGGAGGGGCACGACGAAAAGAAGATCGAGTACCTGGAGGTGGGCGCCGAATTGGCGTTCTGAGGTGGGAGTTTTGCAAAAGTTTTGCAAAAGTTTTGCAAATCGCAGAAAGCAAAAAGGGGTTACCGTTTCCGGTAACCCCTCTAGACCGCCCAGCAGAGCGGATTTTGTTTGGTAGGCGCGATTGGACTCGAACCAACGACCCCCACCATGTCAAGGTGGTGCTCTAACCAACTGAGCTACGTGCCTGCTGTGAGGCGGCATTCTACGGAATTCCGGAGGGGTGTCAACACCTTTTTTCGCGCTAACCCTATGAATATGCAAAATATTTAATTTTGCCGGTACAAAGAAGATTTTCCGGGTGGCTGGCGGCCGATTTTCAACTCGGGTAGGATCAACGCACTCGTAAAATATATTAAACAGAGGCCGCCGAATGGCTAACACTCCCTACCCAGAGTCCTACTACGCCGCATCGGCCAATGCGGTTCCGCCGCGCCCGGCGTTGCAGGATGACGTCGAGACCGATGTCTGTGTGATTGGCGCCGGTTACACGGGGCTGTCCTCTGCCCTGTTTCTGCTGGAGAACGGTTTCAAGGTCACGGTGCTTGAGGCCGCCAAGGTGGGTTTCGGGGCGTCCGGGCGTAATGGCGGGCAGATCGTTAACAGTTATAGCCGCGACATCGATGTCATCGAGCGCACGGTCGGTCCCAAGCAGGCTCAGTTGCTGGGGCAGATGGCGTTTGAAGGTGGCCGGATCATTCGTGAGCGGGTCGCCAGGTACAACATCCAGTGCGATCTGAAGGACGGTGGTGTGTTCGCCGCGATGACCGCCAAGCAGATGGGTCATCTGGAGTCGCAGAAGCGTCTGTGGGAGCGATTCGGCCACACCCAGCTCGAGCTGATGGATCAACGCCGCATCCGTGAGGTGGTGGCGTGTGATCAGTATGTAGGCGGCATGCTGGACATGAGTGGCGGCCACATTCATCCGCTCAACCTGGCGCTGGGTGAAGCGGCGGCGGTCGAATCCCTGGGCGGGACGATCTACGAGCAGTCGCCGGCCGTGCGTATCGAGCGCGGCGCGAATCCGCTGGTGCACACGCCGCAGGGTAAGGTCCGGGCCAAATTCATCATCGTCGCCGGCAACGCCTATCTGGGTAATCTGGTGCCGGAACTGGCCGCCAAGTCGATGCCTTGCGGCACGCAGGTGATTACCACCGAGCCCCTGGGCGAAGAACTGGCCAGGACCCTGCTGCCTCAGGACTACTGTGTCGAAGACTGCAATTACCTGCTCGACTACTACCGCCTCAGCGGTGACAAGCGCCTGATTTTCGGCGGCGGCGTGGTGTACGGCGCGCGGGATCCGGCGAACATCGAAGCGATCATTCGACCGAAGATGCTCAAGGCCTTCCCGCAGCTCAAGGACGTGAAGATCGATTACGCGTGGACCGGTAACTTCCTGCTGACCCTGTCGCGCCTGCCTCAGGTCGGACGCCTGGGCGACAACATCTACTACTCCCAGGGCTGCAGCGGTCATGGCGTGACCTACACACACCTGGCGGGCAAGGTGCTGGCCGAAGCGTTGCGCGGCCAGGCCGAGCGTTTTGACGCGTTTGCCGACCTGCCCCACTACCCGTTCCCGGGCGGACAAATGCTGCGTACGCCGTTCGCGGCGCTGGGCGCCTGGTATTACGGATTGCGGGACAAGTTCGGCGTTTGAGGGACCTGTAGGAGCTGGCTTGCCAGCGAAGGCGTTCCATCGGCCAACATCGTTGTTGGATATGACCTCCTTTTCGCTGGCAAGCCAGCTCCTACAGGGGCGGTGGGTTACAGTCGGTCCCGCGCAATACCGCTGCGAATCCGCAGGATATCCGCCAGCACCGCCAGGGCAATCTCCGCTGGCGTCTTGCTGCCCAGGTTCAGCCCGATTGGCGCATGAATCCGCCCCAACTCGACATCCCCAAGACCGCCGATGCGCCGCAAGCGCTCGAAGCGCTTCTGTGAGGTCTGCATGGAGCCCATCACACCGATATAGAACGCCTCGGTGCGAACCGCCTCCATCATCGCCAGGTCATCGATGCGCGGGTCGTGGGTCAACGCCACCACCGCCGTGTCGCTGTGGCAGCCGCCGTCGGCGATGAACACCGACGGCAGTTGGCGGCGAATCTCCACGTTTTCCAGCACGACGCCTTCCAGCACTTCGTCCCGCGGATCGCACAGAATCACCTCGAACCCCAGGCCCACGGCAAATTCCGCACAGGCCTGAGCCACACTGGAATAGCCGGCCAGCAACAAGCGCTGGGCCGCGCCGACACGCACACGCACGCGGTCGATTTCACGCTCGATACGCACACCCTGCTCCCGATCATCGAACAGGCTGCGCGCACCGCTTTGCAGATCGACTTCGCGGATCAATCGACGTCGACCCAACA
Source organism: Pseudomonas sp. AP3_22 TE3818 (assembly GCF_053628995.1). NCBI lineage: Bacteria > Pseudomonadati > Pseudomonadota > Gammaproteobacteria > Pseudomonadales > Pseudomonadaceae > Pseudomonas > Pseudomonas sp. AP3_22 TE3818. Next base: position 4,423,987 of record NZ_JBRJHL010000001.1, read on the forward strand.
ACGCTGACTCCAGCTCGCGCAAATGCGCCTGCACCTCGCAATCGGCCTCAAGCTTCTCGACCAGTACATCCAGCACCCCGCCACAGGGCAGGCTGACGCGCGAGCGTGGGTCGTCGCCTTCGCCGTAACGAACGACGTTGACCGGCTCCATAAACGCGCCCTCGGCGACGCGCTCGAGAAAGTCTTCCTCGACACAGCCACCGGAGAGTGAACCGATCCAGTGCCCGTCAGTGTTCACCGCCAGCAGCGAACCCGGTGCACGCGGCGCCGAGCCGTACGTGGCCAGCACCGTACACAGCCAGATACGCTGACCGGCCGTCGACCACTCCAGCGCCCGGCGCACCACTTGCAGATCGAGATGCTGCATATCAGTGGGCCTTGTGCTCGAGCGGCGGCGCATCAGCCCGCAACGTCTGCACGTCGTTCACCGCCAGGTCATTGGGCTGACCACCCCAGCCCTGACGCAGGTAGTTCAGCAGATCCGTGAGTTGCCTGTCGCTCAACTTCTCGGCGAAGCCCGGCATCGGCTGCATGTGCTCGAACCCGGAGAACTTCTGCTCACCGATACCGTCGTCGATCACCCGCAGCAGGTTGCGCGGGTCTTCCAGGCGCAACGTGGTGTTACCGCGCATGGCGACGGCGATGTGCGGCTTGCCCTCGCCGCCCGGCGCATGGCAACCGGCGCAGACGTTCAAATATTCCTGACGGCCACGCTGGGCACTCGGGCTCAGTTTGTCCAACGGCACTTCGGTGAGCACTTTCGCCGCCGGTGGCTGATCGCCGAGCAGGAAGGTCGCCATGGCCGCCAGATCCGGATCGCTGAGGCCCTGGGTGCTGTTGTGGAACACCGGGAACATCTCGTTGAACATCGTGCCCTGGGCGCTCATGCCGTGCTTGAGGAACGAGCTCAGGTCCTGATGATTCCAGCCTCGGGCCGCCAGGTCAGTGGCCAGCAGGCTTGGCGCCAGATAACCATTGAGAATGCCGCCGGTCATGCGCTTGTCCTGCTGCATCGCGCCAGGCAAGCCGCGCGGGGTGTGGCACTCGCCGCAGTGACCGAGCACGTCGACCATGTACTGGCCGCGCTTCCAGGCTTCGCTCTTGCCTTCAGCCGGCTCCAGCTTCACATCCTTGCCGTACATCATGTTCCAGCCCATCAGGCCCAGACGCACGTTGAACGGAAAGCTCAGGCTGGTGACCGGCGCGGCGCGCTCGATCGGCTCGACGGTTTTCAGGTAGGCATGAATCGCGTCGGAATCGGCGCGCGGCATCAGGTGATACGAGGTGTACGGCATCGCCGGATACAGGTTCGCGCCATCGCGGCGCTTGCCTTCGGTCAGCGCGGCGAAGAACTCGTCATCGCTGTACAGGCCGATGCCGTGCTCTTTGCTCGGGGTGATGTTGGTGCCGTAGATCGTGCCGAACGGCGACACGATCGGCAGGCCGCCCGCATAGGGCGCGCCACCCGGCGCGGTGTGGCAGGCCATGCAATCAGCGGCGCGGGCAAGGTATTGGCCTTGCTTGACCTGCACCTCATCGGCGTGGGCCAGCAACACGGGCGCAGCCAGGCCGACCGCCAGCGTCAGGCGGGACAATAGTGACTTCATGCTTAACCCTCCTTGACCAGGCCGAGATCGGTCAGCACGTTGCGGGTGGCGCTGTAGTAGCGCACGTACCCGGTGCAACGGCAGATGTGATGACCGAGGCTGTCCTCGATGACTTTTTCCAGCTGGCTTTTGACGATCGGCTGACGCTGCAGCTTTTCCACCAGCACCGTCGCGGCATTCACGAAGCCCGGCGCGCAGTAGCTGCACTGGAAAGCGAATTCGTCGACGAAGCGCTGCTGGATCGGGTTCAGCTCGGTGACCTTGCCCTGCTCGTCGCGGGTCGCATGGCCTTCGATGGTCCGTACTTTCTTGCCTTCGAAATAGTGCGCGCCGGTGATGCAGGTGCGCACTTCTTCGCTGGTGCCGTCGGGGTTGTCGACGATCACCACGCAGGCGTGGCAGATGCCCTGGCCGCAGCCCAGGCGCGAACCGGTGAGGTTCTTGTATTCGTGCAGGTAGTCGATCATCGGCAGGTCATCAGGGATGTCCACCGGGCCGACGGATTGACCGTTGAGGGTCAGTTGAAGCGGACGGTTAGCCATTGAGGGCCTCCTTGATGCGTGCAGAAGTGATAGGCAGGTCGCGGACACGTTTACCGATGGCATGGGCCACGGCATTGCCGATGGCACCGACCACCGGAATCATCACCACTTCGGCGATGCCCTTGGACGGGTCGCTTGGCGAGAGTGGCGGCAGGATCTCCGCCGTCTGCTTCCAGACCGCAACATGGCGCGCCATTGGCAGGCGGTAACGGTTGAAGTTCCAGTCACCCTCCCCCGGCCCGCCTTCGTACAGCGGCATTTCTTCCATCAGCGCATGGCCGATGCCCATGGCGATGCCGCCTTCGAGCTGGCCCTTGACCAGTTCCGGCACCAACACACGACCGCACTCGACCCACGAGTGATGGTTGAGTACCGACACTTCGTTCGAACCCTTGTTGACCTTCACTTCCACCAGCGTCGCCACCGGGCTGTAGTACGTCACCGCCGCGTTGTTCAACTGGGTTGCCGGGTAGGCGATGTTCTGCCGGTCCAGCAAATGGAAACCGGCGCTGTTCATCTGCGCCTGCTTGGCTTTCGGTGCACCGTCGCCGTACTTCACGGCCAGGCCATCGAGCGGCAAGCGCTCACGCACGCCGTCGATGCTGAACTCGGCCTCGGCCCAACTCCAGCGGTTGAAACCGTGCACGGTGGCGCCGCTCACCAGGCCGCGCTCGTGAACACGCTTGGCCAACATGGCGAACGGCAGGGGTTCCATGCCGTTGGCGGTGAGCTTGCCGTCGACCCAATGGGCGTCTTCGCGGCGCACCACGTAGGGGTTGGCCTGACCGCCGTAAGGGCCTTGGCGCCAGATCTCCAGCGCCGCCGGCCACAGGCCGTGGTTGAACAACACGCGCGCCGCTTCACGGGTGGCGTGGCTGAAGTAGTACGCCGAGTTGGTGGCCGACGATGCCGAAGCCACCTTGCCGACCCAACGCGGGTTGCGCAGGACATTATCCTGTTCGGCCTGGCTCATGATGTACGGGTTGCCGCTGCTGATCAGCTGCAACTCTTTCCATTCGGTTTCACCGGTCTTCACTTCGTGCGCCGGGATACCGAGGAAATCGGCCACGACCATGGCCTGCGAGGTCGACATGCCGGTGCCAATCTCGATACCGATGTGGCGCAGGCTGATGCGACCTTCGGCGGTGAATTCAATGCTGGCCATCGGCGCTTCGGAACCGGTGCCAAAGTCTTTCTGGCAGATGGCGAAACCCACGCCGTACCAGTTGTCCGGATCGGCGGCTTCGCGTTGTTTCTTGATCGCGTCGCGGTTTTTCCAGACCTCGTGGACCGCCGCCTTGTCGAGAATCTCGTGCAGGCGCAAGGCACCGGCCGGGATCGCGCCCTGGGTGTTTTTCATGCCCGAGCGCAACGCATTTTTGCGACGCAGTTCAATGGCATCGACACCCAGGCGATCGGCGATTTCGTCGACCATCATTTCGGTCGACGCCATGCTCTGCAGGGTGCCGTAGCCACGCATCGACCCGGCTTCTACCGCGCGGGAATGGTAAGCCGTGACCTGCAGGTCGTTCTGCGGCATGTAATAGATCGATTGCGCGGCCGTGGCGCCCACTGCCGCCACCGACGGGCTGTAGTTGATTCGCCCGCCACCGTCGACGCTCATTTCAGCGCGGAAAATCTTGAAGCTGTGGTCGTTCTTGTCCACCGCCAACTGGTAGCGAATGTCGAACGGGTGACGCTTGATGCCGCTCTGGAACTGCTCGTAGCGGTCGTTGGCCAGGCGCACCGGCACACCGGCGCCGTACAACGCAGCCAGCGCTGCGTAGTAGACGAAAATGTTGTGGTCTTTGGAGCCGTAACCGACGGTGTAACCCGGGTGCATGTTCAGGTTGGCCAGGCCGAAACGCGACGGCGCGATCATCTTCGCGGTCTCGGTCGCGGCTTCCAGCGGGCACTGGGTGGCGACGACGAAATGCAGGGTCTTGGTGGCCGGGTCGTACCAGCCGTTGCCGTTGTCCGGCTCCAGGGCGGCCGGCTCGATCGACGGGGTCTTGTAGCGTTCGTCGAACACCAGCCAGTTGTCCGGCGGTGTGTCGATCTGCTGCTTCATGCGGTCGGCGTAGAACAACCCGCGCTCGGTCAGGTTGCCGTGCAGGTTCGGCTGGGAGTTCCACACCGGACGACGGTTTTTCAGCATCGGGAACAGGATCGAATCCTTGAGGCTGGCGAACTCGTCTTCGTCGGCCGAGGTCGCACCGCCGACGCGCACGTAGCGGAAGCTGCCGTATGGATCGCCTTCGTAGAACGGCACTTTATCGCCGTAGCGGATGGCCTTGTCATTGAATTTGAGTTGGTTCTTGGCCTGACGGAAGCGCTCGAAGTCGTTCCAGATCAGGATCGCCACCGGGTGCCCGATGAACATCGGCACCTTGCCGGCCGGCAACAATGGATCCGGCGCGTGTTCCTCTGGGAACACGATGCCGTCCTTGACCAGGTCCTCGGCGGTGACGATGCGGTCCGGCTGTAACTCGGCGCCCAGCCACGACAGGTCGATGCCGGCGAAGATGTGGTCGGCCTTGATGGTTTTCAGCAGCATGGCGTGGCCTTGCTGCTGCGGCCAGCCCGGCATGTCCTTGGCGCGGATGTCGCGGGCAAAGACCTTGCTGCCGCAGACCTTGGACAAGGCATCGTTACGGGCGCGCGCCTTGCCATTGTTGCCGAGCCACTGCTCGGACGGCACGGTCACGCTGTTTTCCATCAAGGCGGCCAGCGCCTGGCTGCTCAACGGTGTGAGCGTCACGCTCACACCCGCTACCAGCCCGCCCTGGAGGAACGAGCGCCGGGATATATCACGGTTGGACATGGATCATCCTCTGGGCGGTTATGGGGTCCGCCCTTCTGGTTATGTACTGGAAATCTCGAGTCTTGCAGAAGCCCTTTTCGACGATGCAAAGGGCTGTTGTTGACAGTGCAAAGCTGACCGAAAGGTTAAGTTTATAGGCTTATGCCTTCGCGGAAAACTAAAAACTGACCAAGAAATCAAAAAACCGCGACTTTTCGACGCAGCAGTTCGATGAACAACCCCAACTCCCGGCTGATGTGCTCACCCTTGCGCAACAACAACCCGAATGGCGCCATCTGCACATCCAGCTCCACCGGCAACGCCACCACCAGGCCCATTTTAAGATAGTCGCGCAATGCGGTTTCCGACAGAACCATGATCGCGTCGGTCAGCTGAATCAGTTGCTGCATGGAGTACACCGAACTGCATTCGATGATGTCCGCCGGCAACGGCAGCGCCAGGCGCTGCAACGCCTGATCCAGACCGATGCGCGCCGGACTGGTTTCCGGTTGCAGGATCCACGGCCAACCGCTGACAAGCTCCGCCATGTCCAGTTTTTTGCGCCGGGCCAGCGGGTGGCCGGCGTGCACCACCACCAGCAAGCGTTCGTTACCCAATTGCTCGAAGACGTAATGCTCACTGTCGGTGGCGGCATTGCGCCGGGCGATGGCAAGGTCAATGCGGCCCTGTTCCAGCAACTGGATCACCTGGTCGCTGGTGTCGCCCATGATGCGAATCCGCAGCTGCGGATTGAGCGCCTTGATCTCGGCAATCGAATCCATGACCAGACCCGGCGCAGCGCCCATGATGGTACCGATCGACAGATAGCCGTAGCCGCCCTGCTGCCGCGCCATCAGGTCCTCGGCACAACGGTCCAGACCACTGATGGCCGACTCGGCAAAGCGGATCAGTTCCTGGCCCAGCGCTGTCGGGCGCATCCCCCGCGGCAGGCGCTCGAACAGATCGCAGCCGAACATGTCTTCAATCTCATGGAGCATGCGGGTTGCCGCCGGTTGCGACATGTTCAGGCTTTGCGAAGCGCGGTGCAGGTTCTGGCTGCTGCTGAGCGTCACCAGCATGTGCAGATGCTTATAGCGCAGGCGATTGAGCAGGCTGCGGGAGATGATCGGCGTGGTCATGGCGGGCCTTTTTTATCGATACCCTCAAGGTATCAGTTGTGAGCTAGATTCGATTTGTAACGCATCGATCAGCGGCCGTACAGTCTTCCCCATAAGAACAAATGCCCTACCAAAGGAAAACTGCGATGAAGACTCTACCCGCGCCTCTGCTCGCCAAAATTTCCTGGCGGCTACTCCCGTTTCTCCTGCTGATGTACATCATGGCCTTCCTCGACCGCGCCAACGTCGGGTTCGCCAAGCAAGCCTTTCAAGCCGACACCCATATCAGCGATGCCGCCTTCGCCTTCGGCGCCGGCGTGTTCTTCGTGGGCTACGCGTTGCTTGAAGTGCCGAGCAACCTGATCCTGCACCGCGTCGGCGCCCGCCTGTGGATGTGCCGGATCATGGTCACCTGGGGCCTGGTCTCCGCCGCCATGGTCTTCGCCCACACAGAAACCAGCTTCTACATCCTGCGCTTCCTGCTGGGCGTGGCCGAAGCCGGCTTCTTCCCCGGCGTGATCCTCTACCTCACCTACTGGTTTCCCAGCGCCGTGCGCGGCAAGGCCATGGGTTTCTTCTATTTCGGTGCGCCGCTGGCGTTCATCTTCGGCAGCCCGTTGTCCGGCCTGCTGCTGGAACTGGACGGCTTCGCCGGCTTCCACGGCTGGCAGTGGCTGTTTGCCGTTGAAGGCCTGATGGCGACGGCGGTGGGCATCTGGGCCTACTGGTACCTGGACAACCGGCCGGCCGACGCCAAGTGGCTGACCGTCGAGGAACGCCAGCAAGTACAAAACCTGCTCGATCAGGAAGACAGCCATAAACAGAACCACGGCCGCAGCCTGCTCAACGTCATTTGCCAACCCTCGGTGCTGTACCTGTGCCTGATCTACCTGTTGATCCAGGCCAGCGTCTACGGCGTGGTGTTTTACCTGCCAAGCCAGGTCGGCGGACTGCTGGGGACCAAAGTCGGGCTGATGGTCGGCCTGGTCACGGCGATCCCATGGATTTGCGCATTGATCGCCGCCTACCTGATCCCCGGCTACAGCGACCGCACCGGTGAACGTCGCCGCACCGCATGCCTGACCTTGCTGATGGCCGCCGCCGGGATCGCCTGCTCGGTGACCTTCAGCAACCCGCTGCTGGGGATCATCGCCCTGTGTTTTGCCGCCTCCGGCTTCATCGCCGTGCAACCGGTGTTCTGGACCTTCCCCTCCAGCTACCTCGCCGGCAGCGCCGCCGCGGCCGGGATCGCCCTGATCAACTCGTTCGGCGCCCTCGGCGGCTTCATCGCCCCAATCCTGAAGAACTGGGCCGAAGGCGCTTTCCATTCACCGGCAGCAGGCTTGTACGTGCTGGCCGTTACCACCGTCATCGCCGCGTTGCTGGTACTGGGCGTACGCGCTCCCGGCCATGAAGCCTCGAACAAACCGGCCACCGTTTAAACCTGACCGCCGTTTAACAAAAGGAATCACACCATGGGCATTCCAACCATCAAACACGTCCGCGCTTTCACGCTGCGAGGTGGCGGCGCGGATTATCACGACCAGGCCGACGGCCACTGGATCGACGATCACATTGCCACGCCGATGAGCAAATACCCCGAGTACCGCCAGAGCCGCCGTACCTTCGGCATCAACGTACTCGGCACCCTGGTGGTGGAGATCGAAGCCAGCGACGGCACCGTCGGTTTTGCCGTGACCACTGGTGGCGAACCTGCCGCCTACATTGTCGAGAAGCACCTGGCGCGCTTCCTCGAAGGCGCCCGGGTCACCGACATCGAAAAAATCTGGGACCAGATGTACCAGTCGACCCTGTATTACGGGCGCAAGGGCATCGTCATCAACACGATCTCCGGCGTCGACCTGGCGCTGTGGGACTTGCTCGGCAAGATCCGCCAGGAGCCCGTGCACCAGTTGCTCGGCGGTGCGGTGCGCGACGAATTGCAGTTCTACGCCACCGGCGCCCGCCCGGACCTGGCGCAGAAAATGGGTTTCATCGGCGGCAAGATGCCGCTGCACCACGGCCCGGCCGAAGGCGAAGAAGGCCTGCGCAAGAACCTCGAAGAACTGGCGACCATGCGCGAGCGTGTCGGTCCGGACTTCTGGCTGATGCTCGATTGCTGGATGAGCCTGGACCTCAACTACGCCACCAGACTGGCGGTTGGCGCCCACGAATACGGCCTGAAATGGATCGAAGAAGCCCTGCCGCCGGACGATTACTGGGGCTACGCCGCCCTGCGCAACAACGTACCCAAGGGCATGCTGGTCACCACCGGTGAACACGAAGCCACGCGCTGGGGCTTCCGCATGCTGCTGGAGATGGGTTGCTGCGACATCATTCAGCCGGATGTCGGCTGGTGCGGCGGGATCACCGAACTGGTGAAGATCTCGGCCCTGGCCGACGCCCACAACGCGCTAGTCATCCCCCACGGCTCTTCGGTGTACAGCTACCACTTCGTCGCCACCCGGCATAACAGCCCGTTCGCCGAGTTCCTGATGATGGCGCCGAAGGCTGACGAAGTGGTGCCTATGTTCCACCCGCAATTGCTCGGCGAACCGGTGCCAGTCAATGGCCGCATGCGCCTGTCTGCACTCGACCAGCCAGGTTTCGGTGTGACCCTCAACCCGGAATGCCAACTGCATCGGCCGTATAACCGCTGAGAAAGGAGTTCGTGATGAACATGCCGCACAACGCGTTCAAGGCCGTACTGAACAACGGCGAAACCCGGTACGGCATCTGGGCCGGGTTCGCCACCGGCTACGCCGCCGAGATCGTCGCCACCACCGGTTACGACTGGATGCTGATCGATGGCGAGCACGCGCCCAACACGCTGCCCGGCGTACTCGCCCAGTTGCAGGCCGTGGCGCCCTACTCGACCGCGCCAGTGGTGCGCGCGGTGAACGGCGATGCCAACCTGATCAAGCAACTGCTGGATATCGGCGCGCAGACGCTGATGATCCCGATGGTCGAAACCGCTGAGCAGGCACAGGCACTGGTGCGCGCCATGCGCTACCCGCCCCACGGCATCCGCGGGGTCGGCGGCGGCCTGACCCGGGCCACGCGCTGGGACGGTGTGCCGGATTACCTGAATACCGCCCACGAACAACTGTGCCTGATCGTGCAGGTGGAATCGCGCACCGGCGTTGAAAACGTCGCCGCGATTGCCGCCGTCGAGGGCGTGGATGCGGTGTTTATCGGGCCGGCGGATTTGTCGATCGGCCTGGGTCACGCCGGCAACCCCGGTCACCCGGAAGTCCAGGAACGGATTCAACACGCCGTGAACGCCACACTGGCGGCCGGCAAGGCCTGCGGGATTCTCGCCCCCAACGAAGAAGACGCCCGCCGCTACCAGCGCTGGGGCTGCCAGTTCATTGCGGTGGCCATCGACATCAGCCTGCTACGCCAAGGCGCCATGGCCACCCTCGCCCGCTATCGCGAACCTGCCACCACTCAAGCGCCGTCACGCACTTACTGATCTGCCAAGGAGTCGCACCATGTCATCCGTGCCTGTTTACGAGAACTTCATCGACGGCCAGTTCGTGGCCAGCGCTGCCCACCTCGATGTGATCAACCCGGCCACTGGCGCCGTGCTGTCGAAAGTCCCGGCCTCGACCGCCGAGGACGTCGACCGCGCCCTCGCCGCCGCCCGTGCCGCGCAGAAAGACTGGGCGCGCAAACCGGCGAATGACCGCGCCGGCTACTTGCGCCGGATCGCCGCGAAACTGCGGGAAAACGTCTCGCACCTGGCGCGCACCATCACCCTGGAGCAAGGCAAGATCAGCGGGCTGGCGGAAGTCGAAGTCAATTTCACCGCCGACTACCTCGATTACATGGCCGAGTGGGCCCGGCGCATCGAAGGTGAAATCATCACCAGTGATCGCCAGAACGAAAACATCTTCCTGTTGCGCAAACCACTGGGCGTGGTGGCCGGGATCCTGCCATGGAATTTCCCCTTCTTCCTGATCGCCCGCAAGATGGCCCCGGCCCTGCTGACCGGCAACACCATCGTCATCAAGCCCAGCGAAGAAACCCCGAACAACTGCTTCGAATTTGCCCGGCTGGTCGCCGAAACCGACCTGCCGCCCGGCGTGTTCAACGTAGTCTGCGGTGACGGCCGAGTCGGCGCGGCACTGAGCGCGCACAAGGGCGTGGACATGATCAGCTTCACCGGCAGCGTCGACACCGGCTCGCGGATCATGGCCGCCGCCGCGCCGAACATCACCAAGCTCAACCTGGAACTGGGCGGCAAGGCGCCGGCCATTGTGCTGGCGGATGCAGACCTCGACCTGGCGGTCAGGGCGATCCGCGATTCGCGGATCATCAACAGCGGCCAGGTGTGCAATTGCGCCGAGCGGGTCTATGTCGAGCGCAAGGTGGCGGATCAGTTCATCGAACGCATCGCGGCGGCCATGAGTGCAACGCGCTATGGCGATCCGATTGCCCAGCCCGACGTGGAGATGGGCCCGCTGATCAACCGCCAGGGGCTGGACAGCGTCAACCGTAAAGTCCGCACCGCGTTGAGCCAGGGCGCAAGCCTGATCAGCGGCGGGCAGATCGCCGACCTGCCGAACGGCTTCCATTTCCAGCCCACTGTTTTAGCCGGTTGTCGCGCGGACATGGAGATCATGCGCGAAGAGATTTTCGGGCCAGTGCTGCCGATCCAGATAATCGACGACCTGGACGAAGCCATCGCCCTGGCCAACGACTGCGCCTATGGCCTGACTTCATCGATCTACACCCGTGACCTGAGCAAAACCCTGCAGGCGATGCGCGAGCTGGATTTTGGCGAAACCTACGTCAACCGCGAGAACTTCGAAGCCATGCAAGGCTTCCATGCCGGTGTGCGCAAGTCCGGCATCGGCGGCGCGGATGGCAAGCATGGGCTGTACGAATACACCCATACCCACGCGGTGTATCTGCAGGGCTGAGCCATGCACTTTCTGTGAAGGGCAGGCGCCTGTGCCATCGCTCCGGCGCCTGCCCCGCCCTCCCTAAATGCACATTTCATCGGCATTTCCCCGGGCGGAGCAACGGGCAGGTCGAACAGTATTCAGCGGGGTCGGTGGCCAGGTAGTAAAAGCAACAGGTTCGGCGAAAGCGAATGCTGCGCTGCCCGTCGTCCACCAGCGTCGGCGGTCGGCGGAAATGGCTCAGCGGGTTGTAATCGAGACCGAACAACGCAGGCTCAGCTTGTGTCAGCAGCCAATTGAAATCCGCTTCACAGCGCTCGCGCACTGACGGGTCTTCGATTTTCGCCATGCGTTTTTCATACAGCGAGTACACGCGCACGGCCGTGTTTTCCCAGAGGATGCGCCGGGAGACACCAGTGACACGGTTGAAGGTGTGCCATAACGGTTGCAGCAGACCCGCGAACAGTCCCCGCACCAGAGCCTCCCGCCAGGCCTCGCGCTCATTGGCTCCAAAGGTCAGCGGCAGACCGTGATGCAGGGGCATCGACGACGTCCACTGCCCATCGTCGTGGCCGTATTCGATCAGCGTGTTGTCGAGCGTCAACAACAGCCCCTTGTCATACACCGACATCGCATACAAACAGGCGCCGGTCGCCAGAAACGACAAGCGCTTGCCCAGCAGCGAGGCGGTGATCGCCCGGGTCGGCGAGCCGATCACCGGGCCCAGGGTGTCCAGCAGTTGCTCGCACACGTCCTCCTGCAACAAGTCCCGGGCCATCAGCGAACGCAACGGGTCGCGCTCGTCGCCGTCCTTGAGCCGCAAGCCGCCGGACAACACCGTCCACTGCGAGGCGGTGAAATGACGTGCCAGACTCATTGCGGCAATTCCCGGCCAAACGGAATGCACAGCGGCGTGCCGAAGAACGGATCGGCAATGATCCGGCAATTGAGGTCGAATACGGTTTTGACCAAGGATTCGGTCAACACTTCGTCGGGCCGCCCCTGGGCAATGGCCGTCCGGTTGTGCACCGCAACCATGTGGTCGGCGTAACGACAGGCCAGGTTGAGGTCGTGCAGCACCATGACGATGGTCTTGTTTTCGAGCCGGTTGAGGTCGCGCAGCAGGTCCAGCACTTCGATCTGGTGCGCCAGGTCGAGAAACGTGGTGGGTTCGTCGAGCAACACGATGCCGGTGTCCTGGGCCAGGGTCATGGCGATCCACGCGCGCTGGCGCTGCCCGCCGGACAACGCGTCCACCGGTCGGTCCGCCAGGGCCTGCAGACTGGTTTGCGTCAGCGCGCGGTTGACCATGGCCTCGTCTTCAGCCGACCACTGCTGCATCCAGCTCTGATACGGATAACGCCCCAGCGCCACCAACTGCCGCACGGTGATGCCCTCCGGCGCACTGGGGGTCTGAGGCAAAATGGCCAACTCCCTGGCCACGGCGGCCGTGGACTTTTGCTGGATATCCACACCGTTAAGGATCACCGAGCCCTGCTGCGGTTTCAGCAGGCGGGCGAAGGATTTGAGCAAGGTGCTTTTGCCGCAGCCGTTGCTGCCGATCAGTACCGAAATCTTGCCCTGGGGCAGCTGCATGTCCAGCGCATCAATAATGACCTGGCGCTGGTAACTCAGGGTCAGGCCGCGACTTGCAATCGACGTCATGCGTTGAATTCCTTAATGACGCTGTTTAATCAACAAATAGAGAAAAAAGGGTGTGCCCAGCACCGCGACAAAAATCCCGGCCGGCAGATCCAGCGGCAAAAACAGGACACGCCCGGCGAGGTCGGCCAGCACCACGAGGTTCGCCCCGACCAACGCGGCCATCGCCGCCTGGCCACCAAAACCCGGGGCGACCAGACGCTTGGCAATGTGCGGCGCAATCAGCCCGACAAACGCGATCGCCCCGCCCCAGGCAATCGCTGCACCGGCTAATGCCACGCTCACCAGCAATAAACCGGCGCGCAGCCACTGCACCCGAACGCCAATGCCCTGGGCCAGAGCGTCATCCAGTTGTTGCACCCTTACCTGCCGGGCCAGCAGCACCAGCAGTGGGCTGATACCCAACAACCAGCGCCCCAGCGCCAGCGGTTCCGGCCAACTGGCGCCGTACACGCTGCCGGTCAGCCAGACATAAGCCGACAGGGTCGTGGTCAGCGGACTGAAGACCAGGATGAAGGTGGTCGCGGCGGTCAACATCGCGCTGATGCCGACCCCGATCAACACCAGGCGCAGCGGTGAGGCCCCCTGCTTCCAGGCCAGCAGATAGATCGCCAATGCCGCCAGCCCCGCACCGGACATCGCCGCCAGCGGCAGATACTGTTGGCCCAGCGCCACGGAGAAAAACGCCAGATACAGCACGGCCGCCGCACTGGCGCCGCTGGTGATACCCAGCAGATCAGGTGAAGCCAGCGGGTTGCGGATGATGCTTTGCAGAATCAACCCCGACACCGACAACGCCGCCCCGACCAACGCCGCCAGGAGCATGCGCGGCAAGCGCAGTTGCTCGACGATGAACGTCAGGCTGGCGTCCTGGCTCGACAGCACAATCCGCAGCACCTCCAACGGCGACAGCATGACTTTGCCCAGCGACAGTGAGCCGAGCATGATCAGCGCCGTCACCACCAACGCCGCCAGCAACCGCCACAACGTGGCGACATTGATCCGCCGGGAAAAGCCACTGCGGCGCCAGGTCAGGACCTTATCCATAACGACCTCCACGCCGGGCCAGCAGAATGAAGAAGGGTGCGCCGAACAGCGCCGTCATCACGCCCACCGGGACTTCCTGCGGCAGGATCAACACCCGCGACAAGGTATCGGCCAGCAGCAGGACAATCGCGCCGAGTAGCGCACACCCCGGCAGCAACCAGCGATGATCGATGGACAGGCCCTTGCGCACCATGTGCGGCACCAGCAAGCCGATAAACCCGATGCTGCCGGCCAATGCCACCGCACTGCCCGCCAGACAGACCACCAGCACGCTCATCAGCAGCCGGATCAAACCGGTGCGCTGACCCAGGCCGGTGGCGATCTCCTCGCCTGCGTCAAGCACGTTGACCTGCCCCGCCAGCAACATCGCGCCGAACAACCCGAGTACGCCACAGATCAGCAGTGGCGCGGCGACCGACAGGCTGCGCTCGGTCAACGAGCCCGCCAGCCAGAACAGCACCGTGTCCAGCCCATCCTGATTGACCACCAGCAACGCCTGGCTGAACGCGGAGAACAAGGCGGCCATCGCCGCACCCGCCAGCACAATGCGCAGCGGGCTGAGACTGCCCTGCCCCATGTTGCCGATCAGCCACACCAGGCTGCCGGCCACGGCCGCGCCGATGAACGCGCACCACAGCCAGGCATCCGGGGATGACAGGGAAAACAGCGAGGAGCACAGGATGATAAAAAAAGTCGCGCCGGCGTTGATCCCGAACAACCCGGGGGACGCCAGCGGATTGCGCGTCAGCGCCTGCATCAAGGCCCCCGCCACGGCCAGGCTCGCGCCCACGGCCATCGCCATCAAGGTGCGCGACAGGCGCGTGGTGGTCACCAGCACATGGCTGACGCTCAGCGGATCGGGATGCACGAACGCGGCGGCAATGTGCGACAACGGAATCCAGGTGGCGCCGACCGCCAGGCTCAGCACGCCGCTGAGCAGCAACACGACGGCGGCACAGCACAACTTCAAACCATTGCTCATCAGCACACGTCCACCGTGATCAGCCGTGCGACGTCATCGAGCATCAGGTTCGCCCCGAGCATCCCGCCCGACAGGCTCCAGGCCACTCCGTCGACCCGCCACACCTGCCCCTGTTGCGGCGCCCGCATTTGCTGCCACAGCGGATGCTGCACCAGGCTTTCATAGTTTCGCTGCACTGCCGTTTTCTCCGCGCGCAAGAAAACAAAGAAAATGTCGGCATTGACCACCGCCAGACTCTCCTTGCTGGTGAGTTTGATCGATACCCCGCTCGCCGCCCGACTGGCCTCACTCCAGCCAAACCCCAGCTCGGTGATCACCGAACCTGGAAAACTGGCCGGCAGATAACTGCGGATATGGTCCTCACGAACATCCAGAATCGACACCGTCGGCGGCCAGCGCCCGGCAAATTTCTCCTGCAGTTGCTCGCGCAGTTGTGCCGTGCGCAGCTGCCAGCGGGCCAACACCTCGTCGGCGCGCTGCTGGCGGTGCAAGGCCAGGCCCATCAACACCAGGGTCTTTTTGAACTCGAACACTTCCTCCAGCATCACCACCGGGGCGATCTGCTTGAGCAACGGCGCGATGCGTTCATGGCGAAAGCGCGAGGCGATGATCACGTCCGGCTTGAGCAGCGCGATGTCCTCAAGGCTGGGCTGGGTTTCCAGCCCGACATGGGGCACCGGCTCCAGCGCCGAGCGCAGATAGCGATAGGTGGGCTTTTCACTCCAGGAATCGACGATGCCGCAGGGTGTGATGCCCAGCGCCACGGCACTGTCCGTGGCCCCCTGAAACAGGGTGATCACCCGCAGCGGCGCAGCGTCGGCCCGGGCCCACGCCGACGGGGCAAACCTGAGCGCAAGCAGGCCCAGGGACAGGCGCAGCAGCGTGCGCCTGGAGGGCGTATTGGGCTGTTCTTTCTTGGGTGGGTCAGTCAGGCCGGGCATGCTCTGGTCCTCTGCAATCGATTCATGACACAACTCGGTAGCGCCCTTCCCTGTGGCGCATTCCACGGTTGAATCGATTCAGAAGTCGACGGTCGCCGACAGCAGGTAGGTTCGTGGAGTCGCGAGCGTCAATCCAGGCTCGCTGTCATCCGAGGCCCCGGCCGAACTCCAGTAGCGCTTGTCGGCCACGTTCTCGATATTGGCGCGCAGGGTGATGTTCTTTTCTTCAACCTTGAAGGCGTAGCGCGCGCCCACGTCGATACGCGTCCAGGCATCGATTTCCTTGTTATTGGACTGGTCCAGATACTGCGAGCTGGAATAGATGCCGCGGCTGGTGAGGGTCAGGCCTTGTACATTCGGCACGTCCCACTCGCCCCCCAGGCTGACGTTGTATTCCGGCGTCGCGGGCGCGCGGTTGCCGTCAAAGGTGCCGTCGGTGGTGTCGGTCAGCTTGCTGTCGATGTACATGACGCCGCCGAGCAGGCGGAAACCGTTGAGCGGCTCACCGAACACACTGACTTCCACGCCGTTGTTTTCGCGTTTACCGTTCGGGCCGAAAACCCGCGTCGTGGCGTTGGTTTCATAGGCCGGCTGCTTGATCCGGAACACCGCAGTGGTAATGGCGAACGCACCCGCATCATATTTGGCACCGACCTCGACCTGCCGACTGATGAACGGCGGGAAAATCTCGTCCTCGTTCACCGAGGTCGACGGGGCGATCTTGCCCTGGCTCAGGCCTTCCATGTAGTTGGCATACAACGAGAGCTTGTCGGTGGCCTTGAACAGGATGCCGCCCGAAGGCGAAACCTTTTCCTCATCGTAGGCCGTGTCGCCTTTGACATTGTCCGTCCAGTCGTCAACTTGCACTCGCTGCCAACGGGCGCCTACGGTCAACAGCACCCGGTCATCGAGGAAACCCAATGTGTCGGACAACGCCACGCTGCTGGAACGGTTCTCGGTGTACACCTTCGAATCGAGTCGCGTGGGCGTGCTGGGTGTAGGTGTTTCCACGGGGTTGTAAATATTGCTCGGGGCGGCGGCATAACGGGCGCCGCCATTTTCGAAGTCCATGTAGAAATAGCTGGCAGCCAGGTTGATTTCATGGCTCACCGGACCGGTATGAAACCAGTTGCGTACCCCGGCGTTGGCTGTCCGGACATTTTCGTCACGGGTGAAGTCACGTGGCTGAACGCTGAAATCGCCCGCGTTGTTGGTGACCGCTACGGCGTGCCGAAGGAAGTCGTGATTACTTTTACGCGCACCCGCACCGGCGTACACCATGACGGAATCGCTGACATCGTACTCGCCGGTCACCGTACCGAAGGTGTCCTTGGTCCGCGCCTTGCTCCACGGCTGTGCATAGTTGTGGCGAACATCGCTGGCATGCGGAACCTGAGCTTTGGCGCCGACCTGCACACGCTCCTGCGGGGCGTCGGTGTCACGCTCGTTATGTCCGATGTCCGTCGAGAGCCGCAGGCGCTCACCGCGAAAATCCAGGCCCAGCACAGCCATCTCGCGGTCAACACTCTGGTGATCCCATTCGGTGTCGCCGGACTGCTTCACGCCGTTGAAACGAACACCGAACATGTCCCCCTCACCAAAGCGCCGACCGATATCTACCGCACCGCCGACCTGGCTGTCGGAAGCGTAGTTGCCGGTAAACGAAGTAACGGGCACGTCGGTGGCGCGCTTGGGCACCACGTTGATCCCGCCGCCCACGCTGCCCCGCGGCGAGATGCCATTGATCAGCTGACTCGGGCCTTTGAGGATGTCGACGCGATCGGCCATTTCCATGTCGATGGTGTACGTCGGCAGAATGCCGTAGAGACCGTTGTAAGAGACATCACTGTTGAACAGGCTCAGCCCGCGAATGGTGAACTGCTCATACCGCCCACCCGCCGGGTTGGTGGCGCGAACCGAGGGATCGCTGGCAACGAGGTCGCCCAAGGTACGAGCCTGCAGGTTTTTCACCAACTCACTGGTGTAGGTGGTCTCGCTGAACGGCGTTTCCATGAAGTCTTTCGAGCCCAGCAAGCCTTGCGACCCACGGCGTGCAACCTGCCCACCGGCATACGGATCACCGCGTGCCGTGTCCGCCGTCGCGTAAATAGAGGTCGCGCCCAATTGCAGGGTGCTGCCTGTTGGCGCCGGGGTCAGCATGTACGCCTGATCGCCCACCGGTTGCAGTTGCAGACCCGAACCCTGCAGCAGTTGGGCAAAGCCCTCTTCCACCGCGAAGTCGCCGGAAAGGCCAGGGCTGGTGCGCCCACTCACCAGTGCCGGGTCCACGGACAGATTGACCCCGGCCAACCCGGCGAAACGGGTCAGCGCCGCGCCGAGGCTGCCGGCTGGCACCTGATAGCTGCGCCGGGGCGCGTCTTCGGCCCAACCGGCAGTGATGAACAACGGACAGGCACTCAGGCTCAACAACAGACTCAAGTGCATCAACGGGCGCAACCGGGATGGAGCCAGACGCGTACTGCAAGGCATCACTGCGGGCATTGAGAATCTCTCTGATTTCGTTTCACTTGCCTTGAATGACAAGCGCCGCGAAAAAAGGGGACACGCGTTAAACACTATTTTTGCGCGGTACCAGCGTTACCCAATAACGCGTACGCGAATGCACCTCCAGCGGCAGGCTGACCGCCAGAAGCGCGAGGATGCGATCGGTGTCTTCCAGGCGAAAACTGCCGGTGATGCGCAGCGATTCCAGCTCCGGCTCCCAGCGCAACACGCCCGGACGATAGGTGCTGAGTTCGCGCAGGAAATCCCCCAAGGGTTGGTTCTGCGCCATCAGCACTCCCTCACGCCAGCCAGGCGCCAGCACATCGAATGGCTCCACAGCGCCGGCACCCGCCGCTTGAAGGCTGACTTGCTGGCCGCCGCGCAACGAAAAGACCGGCCCGTGCAGAGGCTGCAGCTGCACTGAGCCTCGAAGCACTGACACCTTGCAGCCCGTCTGCCCCTGACGCACACACACTTCGCCCTGACTGACGGTCACTTGCCCGAAGCGCGTGAGTATCGTCAGCGGCGAAGTCCCGGGCACGTTCAGCGCCATTTCGCCTTCCACCAGTGTCAGGCGCCGGCTCTTCAGATCAATATCGACGGCACTGGCCGTGTTCAGTTGCACAGCGCTGCCATCGGCCAACCGGACTTTTTTGCTTTCCCCGGTGACGGTGCGCAGGTCGGCCCCCCAGGCATCCAGAGGCAACTGCCGACTGATCAACCAGGCGGTCGGCAGCAACGCCACCGCACCGACGGCGCGCTTGAGCACCGTGCGTCGACTGGCTTGCGGCCGGTCCAGACTGGCCATGGCCAGGGCCGATGGCAGGTCGGCAAAGCGTTGACGCAAGCATTGCGCTTTCTGCCAGGCCTGTTCATGGCTGGAATGACTATCGCGCCAGCTCTGCAACTGCTCCCGGTCCCGCTCATTGGCACAGCCGGATTCCATGAGGGCCAGCCACTGCGCGGCGGCCCGCACGACTTGTCGGGCCTGGGCCGAAGATGCCGAACCGTTCACATCTCCACCAGCAGGCAATGTTCGTAGGCTTGAGCCATGTAGCGCTTGATCGTGCGTTCCGAGACTTGCAGACGCTCGGCAATCTCCTGATAGCCCAAGCCTTCCAGCTGACTCCAGAGAAACGCCCGCCGTACCGACCTGGGCAATCCATCGAGCAATTCGTCCAGGGCCTGCAGGGTTTCCAGCAGGATCCAGCGTTGCTCCGGGGACGGCACACAGTCCTCCGGCAGCAACGCCAATGCATCGAGATAGGCTTGCTCCAGGCTGCGGCGCTTGTAGAAGTTGCTCAGCAGTCGTTTGCCGACTGTCGCCAGGTAGGCGCGAGGTTCTTGCAAGTCGGCGATGCGCTGAGAGCTGGCAAGCACACGAACGAAGGTATCCTGGCTCAGGTCCGCCGCATCGCTGCCATTGCTCATGCGTCGTCTCAACCAGCCTTCGAGCCAGCCCCGATGGTCGCGGTACAGGTCGTGGAAGGCTTGCTCCGGCGGCATCGCGGCATCACTCATCTGAAGGAACCCTGGGCGAAGAAATATTTTAAATGCGACTCATTCTAATTAGTGTTGTAAGGGCAAACCAAGCTCTTTGTGCGAATTGCACCCGGTAAATGCTTGAATTATTTAATGACAGGCAGGCATTTCGGCCGCGCAGGCGCCGGTTTAACAGGGCTGCGGGCTATTGAGGGGGATTTTCGAGAGTCATCGGAATTAACCGGGCATACGCGCCAGGCCGGCAGAGGCGAAACCCTGAGCGTCGCGAGGCAGGAGAAAAATCCAAATCGCAGACACAAAAAACCCCGGTCTTTCGACCAGGGTTTTTGCTATCGACTCGAAGTAACCAGTGGTTTCTTCGTAGCTCCAAGGCGTTCAGTGGGCCTCGGGGCAGATATGGCGCAGCGGACGGGACTCGAACCCGCGACCCCCGGCGTGACAGGCCGGTATTCTAACCGACTGAACTACC
The DNA here is from genome assembly GCF_053628995.1 of Pseudomonas sp. AP3_22 TE3818. Taxonomy (NCBI): domain Bacteria; kingdom Pseudomonadati; phylum Pseudomonadota; class Gammaproteobacteria; order Pseudomonadales; family Pseudomonadaceae; genus Pseudomonas; species Pseudomonas sp. AP3_22 TE3818. The sequence continues at coordinate 4,444,076 of NZ_JBRJHL010000001.1, forward strand.
GCTGCGTATCGCTTTGAGCAGATGCTCAAGTAACTCGTCTGATTGAAAACTCAGTAGCTTTTCAATCTCGAACCAGGTGAATCTGACTCGGAAAATATGGCGCAGCGGACGGGACTCGAACCCGCGACCCCCGGCGTGACAGGCCGGTATTCTAACCGACTGAACTACCGCTGCGCGTCGGTGGAGGCATTTCAGCCTACCTCTTGCTTTCGCAAGTATCTCGGGAGTGGTGGGTGATGACGGGATCGAACCGCCGACATTCTGCTTGTAAGGCAGACGCTCTCCCAGCTGAGCTAATCACCCGTTTGCATCTCCGAGGCCGCGAAATTTACGCAGGTAGCGAACCTAAGTCAATAGCAGGATTGAAGTTTTTCTGAAAAAGACAAAATTATGTATATGCAGCAAGCCCGCTCCCACATTTGGAATGCATGCCCCTGTGGGAGCGGGCTTGCTCGCGAAAGCGGCAGCACATCCGACATCAATCCCGGAGCTTACTCGCTGTAAATCATCTTCTTGGTCATGCCGCCATCGACCACGAATTCCTGCCCGGTGACAAAACCGGCATTCCTCGACAGCAGCCAGGCCACCATCGCCGCCACATCCTCGACCGTCCCCACCCTGCCCGCCGGATGCTGGGCATGATCGGCCTCGGTCAAGGGTTCGGCGCGTCGCACCGAGGGGTCGCGCGCATCGATCCAGCCAGGGCTGACGGCATTGACCCGGATCTCCGGGCCAAGGCTGATGGCCAATGCGTGAGTCAGGGCCAACAAGCCACCCTTGCTCGCCGCATAGGCCTCGGTGTCGGGTTCCGACTGCGCGGCGCGGGTCGAGGCCAGATTGACGATGGCGCCGTTGTGAGCGCGCAAGTACGGCGCACAGTGCTTGGCCAGCAGCATCGGCCCACTGAGGTTCACCGCCAACACCCGATTCCAGTGAGCCAGGTCGAGGCTTTCCAGGGTGATGTTGTGCGGATCGGCAACCGCTGCATTGCAGACCAGCGCATCCAGGCGCCCGAACTGGCCAAGCACCTCGGCCACACCCAGCGCGACTTGCCCCTCGTTGGCGACATCCATGGCGATGAACCAGGCGTTGTCACCCAGCACTTTCGCCACTTTCGAACCGCGCTCCCGGTCCAGATCCGTCAGCACGACTTGCCAGCCTTCGCTGATCAGCCAGGCCGAAATCCCCAGGCCTATGCCCCGCGCAGCACCGGTCACCAGTGCTACGCGACCATTGGAGCCGGTGTTTGGCACAGACAACTCGATCACAACGCAGCCAGGCCGCGCGCCAGATCGGCTTGCAGGTCCGCCACGTCCTCCAGGCCGACCGCAATGCGGATCAGGCTGTCACGAATGCCCGCCGCTTCACGCTCTTGCGCCGCCAGGCGACCATGGGACGTGGTGCTCGGATGCGTGATGGTGGTCTTGCTGTCGCCCAGGTTGGCGGTGATCGAAATCAGGCGCGTGGCGTCGATAAAGCGCCAGGCGCCCTCTTTGCCACCCTTTACCTCAAAACTGACGACCGCACCGAAACCCTTCTGCTGGCGCAGCGCCAACTCGTGCTGCGGATGGCTCTTGAGGCCGGCGTAATGGACTTTCTCGATGCCTTCCTGCTGCTCCAGCCACTCGGCCAGTTGCTGCGCGTTGGCGCAATGGGCCTTCATCCGCAGGTTCAGGGTCTCCAGGCCCTTGAGGAAGATCCAGGCGTTGAACGGGCTCAGGGTCGGCCCGGCGGTACGCAGGAAGCCAACCACTTCTTTCATCTGCTCGCTGCGACCGGCGACCACACCACCCATGCAACGGCCCTGGCCATCGATGAACTTGGTGGCCGAGTGCACGACGATGTCCGCGCCCATTTTCAGCGGCTGCTGCAAGGCCGGGGTGCAGAAGCAGTTGTCGACCACCAGCATCGCGCCCTTGGCATGGGCGATTTTCGCCAGTTCGGCAATGTCGACCAACTCGGCCAGCGGGTTGGACGGCGACTCGACGAACAGCAGCCTGGTGTTGGGCTTGATCGCTGCATCCCAGCCGGACAGATCCGCCAGGGCAACGTAGTCGACTTCGATGCCGAAACGTTTGAAGTACTTTTCGAACAGGCTGATGGTCGAGCCGAACACGCTGCGCGACACCAATACGTGATCGCCAGCGCTGCACAGACTCATCACCACGGCCATGATCGCAGCCATGCCGGTGGCGGTGGCCACGGCTTGCTCGGCGCTTTCCAGAGCGGCAATGCGCTCTTCGAAGGCGCGTACGGTCGGGTTGGTGTAGCGCGAGTAAACGTTGCCCGGTACTTCCCCGGCAAAACGCGCAGCTGCGTCGGCAGCGGTGCGGAATACATAGCTGGAAGTGAAGAACATCGGATCACCGTGTTCGCCTTCCGGCGTACGGTGCTGACCGGCACGTACGGCCAGGGTATCGAACGCTACGCCTTCGAGGTCGCTGTCCAGCCGACCGGCATCCCAATCCTGACTCATGCTGTCACTCCTTTCCCTATTCTCGTAATTTAAAAGCCGGATACAAAACCGGCCCCTCAGGGCCGGTAGAAACTCAGTTGTTGTACAGATCGATGATCGCACTGACTGCCTGCGTCTTGACCTTGGAGGCATCGTTGCGTGCCTGTTCGATCTTGTTCAGGTAAGCCTCGTCGACGTCGCCAGTGACGTACTGGCCATCGAACACCGCGCAATCGAACTTGTCGATCTTGATCTTGCCGCCACCGACCGCTTCGATCAAGTCAGGCAGATCCTGATAGATCAGCCAGTCGGCGCCGATCAGGTCAGCCACGTCCTGGGTCGAACGGTTGTGCGCGATCAACTCGTGAGCGCTCGGCATGTCGATGCCGTAGACGTTCGGGTAGCGAACCGCTGGCGCCGCGGAGCAGAAGTAGACGTTCTTGGCGCCGGCTTCGCGGGCCATCTGGATGATCTGCTTGCAAGTGGTACCGCGAACGATGGAGTCATCCACCAGCATCACGTTCTTGCCGCGGAATTCCAGTTCGATGGCGTTGAGCTTCTGGCGTACGGATTTTTTCCGCGCGGCCTGGCCCGGCATGATGAAGGTCCGGCCGATGTAGCGGTTCTTCACGAAGCCTTCGCGGAACTTCACGCCCAGGTGGTTCGCCAGCTCCAGCGCGGCGGTGCGGCTGGTGTCCGGAATCGGGATGACCACGTCGATGTCGTGATCCGGACGCTCGCGCAGGATCTTCTCGGCCAGCTTCTCACCCATGCGCAGACGGGCCTTGTAGACCGACACGCCGTCGATGATCGAATCCGGACGCGCCAGGTAGACGTGTTCGAAGATGCACGGGGTCAGGGACGGGTTGGTCGCGCACTGACGGGTGTACAGCTTGCCCTCTTCAGTGATGTAGACCGCTTCGCCTGGCGCCAGGTCGCGAATCAGGGTGAAGCCCAGCACGTCCAGGGAAACGCTTTCCGAGGCGATCATGTACTCGACGCCTTCGTCGGTGTGACGCTGGCCGAAAACGATCGGGCGGATGCCGTGCGGGTCGCGGAAGCCCACGATGCCGTAGCCGGTGATCATGGCTACGACGGCATAACCACCGACGCAACGGTTGTGCACGTCGGTGACGGCGGCAAACACGTCTTCTTCGGTCGGCTGCAACTTGCCGCGCTGGGCCAGTTCGTGCGCGAACACGTTGAGCAGCACTTCCGAATCGGAGCTGGTGTTGACGTGGCGCAGGTCAGATTCGTAAATCTCCTTGGCCAGTTGTTCAACGTTGGTCAGGTTACCGTTGTGCGCCAGGGTGATGCCGTAAGGCGAGTTGACGTAAAACGGTTGAGCTTCAGCCGACGTCGAGCTGCCCGCGGTCGGATAACGCACATGGCCAATGCCCATGTGGCCGACCAGGCGCTGCATGTGACGCTGCTGGAACACGTCACGCACCAGGCCGTTATCCTTGCGCAGAAACAACCGGCCATCATGGCTGGTCACGATACCGGCAGCGTCCTGGCCGCGGTGCTGGAGCACGGTTAGCGCGTCATACAGCGCCTGATTGACGTTCGACTTACCGACGATACCGACGATGCCACACATGCGACGCAACCCCTACTTAATGGATCTGAACTGAGCACTACTCACTGAGGCGTTTTGGCCATCGGCAAGAGTTGCTCCTTGAACGGAATATCAGCGGGTACGCTGATTCCGCTGGCAAGCCACTGACTGCTCCACCCGAGGATCAGGTTTTTGGACCAGTCGGCGACCAATAGAAATTTTGGCACGAGCTGTGACTCTTTCCACCACCCGTCCTGCTGTACCGGCCCCAGGCTCAACAGCCCGACGGCGATGACCACCAGCAACCCGCCACGCGCGGCGCCGAAGGCCATGCCGAGGAATCGGTCGGTCCCGGAGAGCCCGGTGACGCGAACCAGTTCGCCGATAAGATAATTGATCATTGCGCCTACGATTAAAGTGGCGACAAACATGATGGCACAGCCCGTGATTATACGGGCCGATGGCGTTTGAATGTACCCGCCGAGGTACTCGGACAGTGAGCCACCGAACATCCAGGCAACGACTCCTGCGATGATCCAGGTCAGCAGCGACAGTGCTTCTTTGACGAAGCCGCGGCTCAGACTGATCAATGCGGAGATGGCGACGATTGCTACGATCGCCCAGTCAACCCAGGTAAATGGCACAGTGCAGCCTACAGACGGATAAGGCGGCGCATTTTAGCAGAGCCCATGCTTATCGGTAAGCTGCGATTGTCAGTGCATTGCATATCGGGGCGATAGTTTTAGCCACGTTCCGGCTGAAAGCGCACGACAAACCCCTTCAGGTTCTGCTGGCGGTTCAGCAAATCCCGCAGCCGGTCGGCTTCTGCACGCTCGATCAGCGGCCCGACAAATACCCGGTTTTTGCCGTCGGCGGTCCGGATGTAGGCATTGTAACCCTGGCTGCGCAGGGTTTTCTGAAGCTTTTCTGCGCTTTCACGGTTCGCCAGACTGGCTAGTTGCACCGACCAACTGACCGACAGACCATTGGCATCGACACGGCTTTGCGTGGTATCCGGCTTGCCCGGTGCCGCCGTGATGGGCTGGGCAGGCGCGGTCGCAGGCTTGGCGGCCAGAGCCGGGACCGGCGCAGGCGGCGGCGTAACCGGTTTGGCAGCAGGTGCCGGAGCCACCGGCACAACCGGCACCGCCGATTCCTGCTGGGCGATTTCGTCATCGCTCGGCACGGGCTCCTGGGGCAAGGCTTGCGGCTCAGGCACCACCACAGGCTCGACCTGCACCTGGGGCAGCGCAGGCGCCTGCGGGGCCGCCGGCGCTTCGACCGTCACCTGGCGCTGTTCGTCCTGGCGGGAAAACAGCATCGGCAGAAAAATCACCGCCAGCGCGACCAACACCAGGGCGCCAACCATGCGCTGTTTGTAAGCCTTATCCAGCAACGCCATTTGCCGCTTCCTCCGTGGAGCGCCGGGCCAGCCATTCAAGGGCCTCGGCAACACAATAAAATGATCCGAACAACAGGATTTCGTCGTCGCTCGTGGCCTGCGCGCACTGCCCTTCCAGGGCGGCCGCTACACTGCCGTATGACGTGACCGAGGCACCCAGACCTTGCAATGCATCGTGCAAATCCGCAACCGGACGCGCCCGAGGAGAATCCAGCGGTGCAACAGCCCAGTGCTGGACACTAGCATTCAATTCGCCGACAACACCACCCAGATCCTTGTCCGCCAGCAGCCCGAACACCGCCAGACGCTTGCCAACCGGTGGACGACTGGCCAGACGACGGGCCAGATACTCCGCCGCATGCGGGTTATGCCCCACATCCAGCAATAAATTCAAACGCTTGCCCTGCCACTCGAACGCGCGGCGATCCAGACGACCGACCACCTTCGTAGCCCGCAGCGCTTCGATAATCTGCGCATCCACCCAAGGCAAGCCAAGCAGCAAGTAAGCCTGCAACGCCAGCGCGGCGTTTTCCATCGGCAGGTCGAGCAGCGGCAGGTCGCGCAGCTCAACCGCACGCCCTTGCGCATCGATACCGCGCCATTGCCAGTGGTGATCGGTCACGCCGAGATCAAAATCGCGCCCACGCAGGAAAAACGGGCAATTGAGCTCGCGCGCCTTGTCCAGCAAGGGTTGTGGAGGATTCAGATCGCCGCAGAGCGCAGGCGCGCCCTGGCGGAAAATACCGGCCTTCTCGAAGGCCACGGACTCTCGGGTATCACCCAGGTAATCGGCATGATCGACGCCAATACTGGTGACCAGCGCCATGTCGGCATCCACCACGTTGACCGTGTCCAGACGACCGCCCAGACCGACTTCCAGCACCACCGCATCGAGCCCGGAGTGCTGGAACAGCCAGAACGCCGCCAGGGTGCCCATTTCGAAGTAGGTGAGCGAAGTGTCGCCACGCCCGGCCTCTACCGCAGCAAAGGCCTCGCACAGCTCGGCGTCAGTGGCTTCGACGCCGTTGACCGTTACCCGCTCGTTGTAGCGCAGCAGGTGCGGGGAGTTGTAAACCCCCACTTTCAAGCCCTGGGCCCGCAGCAAGGACGCCACGAACGCACAGGTGGAACCCTTGCCGTTGGTCCCGGTGACCGTAATCACCCGTGGCGCCGGCTTGCCCAGTCCCATGCGGGACGCTACCTGCTGCGACCGCTCCAGCCCCATGTCGATGGCCGATGGGTGCAACTGTTCAAGGTAGGCGAGCCATTCGCCAAGGGTACGTTGGGTCATAGGCTGGCAGGTACCGGTGGAACCACGATTGGCTCGATGGGTGCAGCCACGAACTTCGGCGTCGGCAGGCCCATCATTTGCGCCAGCAGGTTGCCCAGGCGCGGACGCAGCTCCTGACGGTCGATGATCATGTCGATGGCACCGTGCTCCAGCAGGAACTCGCTGCGCTGGAAACCTTCCGGCAGTTTTTCACGCACGGTCTGCTCGATCACTCGCGGACCGGCAAAACCGATCAGCGCCTTCGGCTCGCCGACAATCACGTCGCCCAGCATCGCCAGACTGGCGGAAACGCCGCCGTAGACCGGATCAGTCAGCACGGAGATGAACGGGATGCCTTCTTCACGCAGACGCGCCAGCACCGCAGAGGTCTTGGCCATCTGCATCAGGGAAATCAGCGCTTCCTGCATGCGCGCACCGCCGGAAGCCGAGAAACAGACCATCGGGCAACGTTTTTCCAGGGCGTAGTTGGCGGCGCGAACGAAACGCTCACCGACGATGGCACCCATCGAACCGCCCATGAAGGAAAACTCGAACGCAGAAACCACGATCGGCATGCCCAGCAAGGTGCCGCTCATTGAAACCAGCGCGTCTTTTTCGCCGGTCTGCTTTTGTGCAGCGGTCAGGCGGTCCTTGTACTTCTTGCCGTCGCGGAATTTCAGACGGTCAACCGGCTCCAGGTCTGCACCCAGCTCGGTACGGCCTTCAACGTCGAGGAAGATGTCGATACGGGCGCGGGCGCCGATACGCATGTGATGGTTGCACTTGGGGCAAACGTCCAGGGTCTTTTCCAACTCCGGACGATACAGCACAGCCTCGCAAGACGGGCATTTGTGCCAAAGACCTTCAGGCACCGAGCTCTTCTTGACCTCGGAACGCATGATCGAAGGGATCAGTTTGTCTACTAACCAGTTGCTCATGCTTTCTTTCTCCAGTACCGGCGGCCCGAACGCTCTGGTTCGCAGCCCCGTGTATGCCCTAGCGCTAAATTCATGTGTGCGGCGATGATCAGTGAATGGCCGGATCAGCGAAACGTGACCTGCGTACCACCCCATGACCCTCAGCCGTTTTGTACAGTGCAGTGGACGGCGGCAGACTGCCAGCCGTCACATCAACAGGTGCTACCGCGTACCGCCTTGATAAATGCCTGAATCTTTGCGTGATCCTTGATGCCCTTGCTCGCCTCTACCCCGCCACTGACATCCACGGCATAAGGCCGGACACGGACAATCGCTTCGGCGACGTTATCCGGCGTCAGGCCGCCGGCCAGAATGATCGGCTTGCTCAAGCCTTGCGGTATCAGTGACCAGTCAAACGCCTCACCGGTTCCTCCGGGAACGCCTTCGACATAGGTATCAAGCAGGATTCCGCTGGCACTGGCATACGCATCACAGGCCGCGGCGATGTCATCCCCCGCCTTGACCCGCAGCGCCTTGATATAAGGGCGGTGCCAGCCTTCGCAATCCGCCGCGCTTTCATCGCCGTGAAATTGCAGCAGGTCCAGGGGCACCGCATCGAGGAGTTCGCCCAGTTCACAACGGCTCGCGTTGACGAACAGGCCGACGGTGGTCACGAACGGCGGCAGCGCCTGGATGATCGAGCGCGCCTGCTGGAACGTCACCGCACGGGGGCTTTTGGCATAAAACACGAAGCCGATGGCATCCGCCCCGGCCTCGACGGCTGCCAACGCATCCTCTATGCGGGTAATCCCACAGATCTTGCTGCGAACGGCTGACATGTCAACACAACTCCAAGACAAATCCGGGAAAGTCCCGGATGGTAACAAAAGCGTTCGAGGGCGTCAGCCGCCAAGTTCGGAGAAGCCGGTCAGGAAGTGTGGACCGATGTAACGTTCTGGCAATTGGAACTCGTCACGGTACTCGACCTGCACCAGATACAACCCGAATGGATGCGCCGTCACGCCACCGGACCGCCGAATCCGGCTCTCCAGCACCTCTTTCATCCACTCCACCGGACGCTCACCGGCGCCAATGGTCATCAACACGCCGGCGATGTTGCGCACCATGTGGTGCAGGAAGGCGCTGGCGCGAATATCCAGCACGATCATCTTGCCGTGACGGGTGACACGCAGGTGATGCAGTTCCTTGATCGGCGACTTGGCCTGACACTGGCCAGCGCGAAAAGCACTGAAATCATGGGTGCCGAGCAGGTATTGAGCCGCCTCGGCCATGCGCTCGACGTCCAGCGGGCGGTGGTTCCAGGTCACTTCTTCGTTCAGGTGCGCGGGGCGGATCTGATCGTTGTAGATCACGTAGCGATAACGCCGGGCGATGGCCTTGAACCGCGCATGGAAATGCGCCGGCATGACCTTGGCCCAACTGACACTGACGTCGTGGGGCAAGTTGATGTTGGCGCCCATGGTCCAGGCCTTCATCGAACGCTCGACCTGGGTATCGAAATGCACCACCTGTCCGCAGGCATGCACCCCGGCGTCGGTACGCCCGGCGCACATCAGCGAAACGGGTGAATCGGCGACTTTGGACAAGGCGTTTTCGAGGGTTTCCTGCACAGTGAGCACCCCGGACGCCTGGCGCTGCCAGCCACGGTAGCGCGAGCCTTTGTATTCAACGCCCAGCGCGATCCGGAAAAAGCCGTCGGCTGCCATTTCGGCGGCCGGGTTATCTATATTTGCCAAGGAGGGACAGCCTGATGATGTACCAAAGGCGGGCATTATAAGGCCGCCGGGCGGGGATACCAGAGAGATCTCCTTTGACTGTTCCTGCCTCTTCGCGGGCAAGCCCGCTCCCACAGGTTTTGTGAGCGCCACAGAACCTTGTGGGAGCGGGCTTGCCCGCGAAGAGGCCACAGCAGACGACATCAATTCATCAGCCAAACAAAAACGGCAGCCTCAATGGGCTGCCGCTTTGTTTACAACCTACCGATCACTCAAGCCAGACGCGAAAGCATCTCCCTGGCTTCGCTCTTCTGCTCGTCACTGCCTTCGCTCACGACCTCATTGAGGATGTCGCGGGCACCGTCGCTGTCTCCCATGTCGATATAGGCCTGGGCCAGATCGAGCTTGGTAGCGGCTTCATCGGTACCCGAGAGGAAGTCGAACTCGTCATCGCCATCCAGTGCGGCATCGGCTTCGGTAAAGGTCGGTTCACCGATGCTGCTGGACAAGCTTTCAAGCTCGGCGTTGACATCATCCAGCTCGGCGGCGAACGCACCCGGCGTGCTCATTTCGTCGGCCAGCGAGAGGTCGAAATCGGCAGGCAAATCCAGATCATCCAGCGCAACTTCAGGAACAGCCGGGGTTTCGGCGACTGGAAAATCCTTCACGCCTTCATCCAGATCCAGCAGGAAATCATCTTCAGCCAGCATCGCCGGCGACGGCTGCGCACCGAGATCCAGGTCAAGGTCGAAGTCCGACAGGTCGTCGAGGTTTTCCTTGATTTCGGTCTGTTGCTGCAACACCGACTCAAAACTCAGATCGTCATCCAGGGGGAATTCGTCCAGATCCGCCAAAGCCTCCACTTCAGGCTCCGGTACAGGTGCTGGTGTTGGTGCCACAGGCTGAATCGTGTCCAGATCATCCAGGCTCAGGTCGAAGGCGCTGTCGAGGTCATCCTCGAACGGCGTCGGTTCCGGCGCGGGTGCTTGCGGCTCATCGAGCAACAGGTCCTTGACGTACTGCGCGTCCAGTTCGGCAGCAACGGCGGCTGCGGCGATACCACCGGCAGCCACCAGCGCCATGGCCGGGAAGCGGCTTTTGAGCTTTTCCACCTGGGCGAAGTTGTCGCCATTGGCCACCAGCTTGCGCTCCTGGCCGACGAACGCATCGCGGTCGCCTTGCTGGCCGTAGACTTCCATCAGCTTCAAGCGCAAATCGCTGCGCTGAGGCTCTCGCTTGACGCCGTCCTCCAGCAACGCGGCGGCCTGGTTAAGGCGACCGGCATCAATGTGCGACTGAGCCTGGCCCAGCACGTCATCGGAACGCTCGGCAGCCGGCGACACCAATGGCGCGGCGATCGGCGTGGTCATCACGACCGGGGCAATGACCGGTGCGGGAGCTGGCGCCGGTGCAGTCGCCAGCTTCACGCTTGGCGACGGAACTTCCAGGCCTTCGAAGCTGCTTTCCGGCAGGTCGAGATCGGCGGAGAACGGCTGTTCTTCGGCCAGGGCACGCGCCATGCGCTGATGCTTCTCGGCTGCTTGCTGGGCTTTGCGGCGGCGCGCCAGCAACAGCAGCAAGAGCAGCAGAACGACAGCACCGCCACCCACCAGACCCAGCAGCACCGGATTGCTCAGCAGCTCATTGAACTTCTGATTGTCGGATGTGGCCGGCGTCGCCTCGACAGGCTGCCCGACCGGCGCCGCAGCTGCCTCGGGCGCCGCGGCTTCTGCCGGAACAGGTGCAGCCGGATTGGGCGCCAGCTCGGCCGACATAGCCGGAGCCGTTGCGGTGCCTGGTGCGCCAGTCGCGCCCTCGGCCTGCAACTTGGCCAGTTGATTGTTCTTCAACTCAAGCAGGCGCTGCAGTTTGTCCATCTGACTTTGCAGGTCGGCCACGCGGCTCTTCAGTTCGGCGTTATCACGACGACTGGTGTCGAGGCTTTCCTGAGTCACCGCCAGCTTGTTGCTGAGGGCCACGGCATCGCCGGCAGGCCCTTTGCCACGATTCTTGCCGGACTCGGCAGACACCAGGCTCAGTTTGTCGCTGGGCGCTTGAGTCGGAGCAACATCGGTGCGAGCGCGATTGGTGGCGTCCAGTTGCTGCTGCCCTGCCCCGGGCTTGGCGACATACCGGCGCCCCTGACGCCAGGCCTTGTTCTGCGCGGCCACTTCTGCGATAGCCTTGGGTTGCGGCAGGTTGGTGCTCTGCACCTGATCCGGCATACGCAGCACCTGGCCGGTTTTCAGGCGGTTGATGTTGCCGTCAATGAAAGCGTCCGGGTTCAGCGCCTGAATGGCCAACATGGTTTGCTGGATCGAACCGCCATTACGCGCCTTCGCGGCGATTTCCCACAGGGTATCGCGCGGTGTGGTGGTGTATTGCGAGGGCTTGGTCGCACCGGTAACCGGCGCAGCGACGGTTGAAGTCGGTGCGGGCTGCGCAGCCGCCTCGGCGGTTTGCGAGGAGAATTTCGATGGATCGAGCAGCACACTGTAGTCGCGCAGCAAACGGCCGTTCGGCCACATCACCTGAACCAGGAATTTCACCATCGGCTCGGAGAGCGGCTTGCTGGAGGTCACGCGCAGGATGCTTTTGCCGTTGGCGTTAAGCACCGGGGTGAAGGTCAAGTCATTCAGAAACGCCTGGCGGTCGACACCGGCCTTGGCGAAATCTTCCGGCGAAGCCAGGCTCGGCACCAATTCGGCAGCGGTGAGGTCCTTGACATCGAGCAGCTCGATTTCCGCCACCAGCGGCTGGTTGAGCGTCGATTTCAGGGTCAGTTCCCCGAGCCCGAGGGCATGCGCCATACCGGAGGACAGCGCCGAGGCGGCCGCTATTGCTAACACCAGTTTGCGAACTTGAACCATTAGCTCATCCTTAGTTTGAACATTCCTCGGCCAGCGAGAAGATATTGATAGCCGCCGCCGTAAGGCATTGCGTGCAACGACGAAGGTCGTCGCGCGCGATCATTTGATTGATGCCCCGCAAAGCCCCGCAGAGTGGCTCGCCTTCAGCGCTCCGGCAAGCATAGGCTCGCACGGAATCATTCGACAAATTGTTGCAAAGTATCTTTTACAGCAGGTCTTTAATCAACAACTCAGCCAGCTGCACAGCGTTGAGCGCGGCGCCCTTGCGTACGTTATCTGACGTCAGCCACAGATTAAGTTCCGACAGGTCGTCGATACCGTGGCGAACCCGCCCCACGTAGACCACATCCTGCCCTACCGCGTCACCTACCGGTGTCGGGTAATCGCCCGCCTCGACCAGCTCGATACCGGGCGCGTCTTCCAACGCAGCATTGACTTTGGCCAAATCAATGTCGCTGGCGCACTGCAGGGTCACGCTATAGCTATCGCCAAAAAACACCGGGGCTTGAATGCAAGTAACGGAAATCTTCAATGCAGGCAGCGCCATGACCTGACGCAGCTCCCGCACCAGGCGTTTTTCCAGCAGCGTATGACCTTGTTCATCCGGCTTGCCGACCTGGGCCAACAGGTTGAAGGCCATCTGCCGGTCAAAGAATTTCGGTTCCAGCGGCCGCACATTCAGCAGTTCAGCGGTTTGTCGGGCGAGCTCGCTCACGGCTTCACGGCCCTGGGCCGATACCGCCAGGCTGGCGGTCAGGCTGACACGCTGCAAATCGAGCACATCCATCAGCGGCGCGAGCACCACCGCCAGCGTGGTAGCCGAAGGACTTGGAGCGCTGACCAGAAAGGGCTTTTTCAAGCCCGCCAACACCTGAGCGTTGGCCTCAGGCACGACCTGCGGCGCCTTGTCGGCCGGCAAGGCACCGGACAGATCGATCACCGAGCAACCGGCATCGGTCGCACGGGAAGCAAAACTCAAGGAAACAGCCGGGCCGGCGGCAAAAAATGCCAACTGCACCTTGCTGAAGTCGAACTCATCGACTTCCCGCACCCGCACATTCTTGCCACGAAAGGGTACGGAACTGCCAGCCGACTCGCTGCTGGCCAACAGGTGCAGGGTGCCGATCGGGAAATCGCGCTCTTCGAGAATCTGCACGAGCGTTTCGCCGACAGTACCGGTGGCGCCGATCACGGCAATATCAATGGACTGGTTCATGGCTTGGCCTCTGGCGAAACGGGGGGAGCGGCACTTTACCGGGTGACTGGCATGCAGGCAATTCTGCGGGTTCTTCGGTGCATGTTCCGGCCCCATCGCTGGCAAGCCAGCTCCTACAGGTACGCGTGACTTGTAGGAGTTGGCTTGCCAGCGATGAGGGCATCATTGGCGACAAAAATCCCATAAAAAAACCCGCACCTCGTTCAAGGCGCGGGTTCTTTCATTGCGTCAATCGATCAACGCTCGAGCAGGATCCGCAGCATGCGACGCAGCGGTTCGGCCGCGCCCCACAGCAACTGGTCGCCGACAGTGAACGCGCCGACGAACTGCGAGCCCATGTTCAGCTTGCGCAGACGGCCAACCGGGATGTTCAGGGTGCCGGTGACCTTGTTCGGGCTCAGCTCCTGAATGCTGGTCTCACGGCTGTTCGGCACCAGCTTGACCCAAGGGTTGTGCTGGCTGATCAACCCTTCGATATCGGCGATCGGCACGTCTTTGTTCAGCTTGATGGTCAGCGCCTGGCTGTGGCAGCGCATGGCGCCGATGCGCACGCAGATGCCATCGACCGGGATCGGGCTCTTGAAGCGACCGAGGATCTTGTTGGTCTCGGCCTGGGCCTTCCACTCTTCACGGCTCTGACCGTTCGGCAGTTCCTTGTCGATCCACGGGATCAGGCTGCCGGCCAGCGGTACGCCGAAGTTTTCGGTCGGGTACGCGTCGCTGCGCATGGCTTCGGCCACACGACGGTCGATGTCGAGGATCGCACTGGCCGGATCGGCCAGTTGATCGGCGACAGCGGCGTGGGTCGCACCCATCTGCTTGATCAGTTCACGCATGTTCTGTGCGCCGGCACCGGAGGCCGCCTGATAGGTCATGGCGCTCATCCACTCCACCAGGCCCGCTTCGAACAGGCCACCGAGGCCCATCAGCATCAGGCTGACGGTGCAGTTGCCGCCGATGTAGTTCTTGGTGCCCGCATCGAGCTGCTGGTCGATGACCTTGCGGTTCACCGGGTCCAGCACGATCACCGCGTCATCCTGCATGCGCAGGCTGGAAGCGGCGTCGATCCAGTAACCCTGCCAGCCGGCTTCGCGCAGCTTGGGGAAGACTTCGCTGGTGTAGTCGCCACCCTGGCAGGTCAGAATCACGTCGAGGGTTTTCAGCTCTTCAATGCTGTAAGCGTCCTTGAGCGGAGCAATGTCCTTGCCCACGGACGGGCCTTGGCCACCGACATTGGAAGTGGTGAAAAACACCGGCTCGATAAGATCGAAATCCTGCTCTTCCAGCATCCGCTGCATGAGCACGGAACCGACCATACCGCGCCAACCGATCAGACCTACACGTTTCATCGCAACTACACCTTCTTGAAATGTGGGCCGCTGCCTTGTCTTGAATTTGGCAGCGGGCCCGAGAGATTACAGATTCCGCAGCGCGGCGACTACTGCGTCACCCATTTCCTGCGTACCGACTTTAGTGCAACCGGCCGACCAGATGTCACCCGTGCGCAAGCCCTGATCGAGCACCAGGCTCACGGCTTTCTCGATGGCGTCGGCGGCAGCCTGCTGATTGAAGCTGTAACGCAGCATCATCGACACCGACAAAATGGTCGCCAGCGGGTTGGCAATGCCCTTGCCCGCGATGTCCGGCGCCGAACCGTGGCACGGCTCGTACATGCCCTTGTTGTTGGTGTCCAGGGACGCCGACGGCAGCATGCCGATGGAACCGGTGAGCATCGAAGCCTGGTCGGACAGGATGTCGCCGAACATGTTGTCGGTGACGATCACGTCGAACTGCTTCGGTGCACGCACCAGCTGCATGGCGGCGTTGTCGACGTACATGTGGCTCAGTTCGACTTCAGGATAATCCTTGGCCACTTGCTCGACCACTTCACGCCACAACTGGCTGGACGCCAGTACGTTGGCCTTGTCCACCGAGCACAGCTTCTTGCCGCGGACCATGGCCATGTCGAAGCCGACACGGGCGATGCGGCGGATTTCGCTTTCGCTGTACGGCAGGGTGTCGTAGGACTGACGCTCGCCGTTTTCCAGGGTGCGGGTGCCACGAGGCGCGCCGAAGTAGATGCCGCCGGTCAGTTCGCGAACGATCAGGATGTCCAGCCCGGAAACGATTTCCGGCTTCAGGCTGGAAGCCTCGGCCAGTTGCGGGTACAGGATCGCCGGACGCAGGTTGCCGAACAGGCCCAGTTGCGCGCGGATTTTCAACAGACCGCGCTCAGGGCGGATGTCACGCTCGATGGTGTCCCATTTCGGGCCGCCGACCGCCCCCAGCAACACGGCATCGGCCGCGCGGGCGCGCTCCAGGGTTTCATCGGCCAAAGGCACGCCGTGCTTGTCGATGGCCGCGCCACCGATCACGTCGTGGCTCAGCTCGAAGCCCAGAGAGAACTTGTCACTGGCCAGTTCCAGCACCTTGACCGCTTCGGCCATGATTTCCGGGCCAATACCGTCACCTGGGAGAATCAGAATCTGCTTGCTCATGCTTTCCTCATGTCATCAGTCGGTGCGCCCACGGGCGCTCCCGGAAAAATTCTATCGATCGGTGCCTATCTTTCTACAAACAGTACCAACACATCGGTACTGAACGAACCATCGGCCTCAATCTCAAAATATTCGCGTACTTCATGCCCCATCGACTGCTGCAACTGGCGGATCGCCGCGCGCATCACTTCAGGGGTGCGCATGCGCTCGACCCAGCTGTTGTACTCCAGGCGCAAGCGCTGACGGGTGGTACTGCGGGTGTGCAACCCCGCTTCGCTGACCTGGCGCAGCCACTCACCGGCGGAATAATCGCGCACATGGCTGGTGTCGCGCAGCACTTCGACGCTTTGCAGGTAAGTGTCGAACAACGGACTGCCCGGTGACAACACGTCGACAAATGCCGCCACGCCACCCGGCTTCAACACCCGGCGCACTTCCCGCAGGGCCACACCCAGATCGCTCCAATGGTGCGCCGAATAGCGGCTGAAGACGAAATCAAACTCACCCTCGGCGAACGGCAGGCGCTCGGCGGCACCGTTGACCGTGGACACATTGCTCAAACCCCGGTCAGCAGCGGCAGCCGTCACCACATCGAGCATCTGCTGCGACAGGTCGTAGGCCACGACTTCCTTGACCAGCGGCGCTACGTGGAAACTCACGTGGCCGGCGCCGCAACCCAGGTCCAGGACCCGGGCATCGCCCTGCCCCGCCAGTTCAGCCTGTAGCAGCGCGAATTCGGTGCCTTGAGCGTGGACGGCGCTGCTCAGGTAGGCGGCTACCTGTTCGCCGAATTGCTTTTGGACTACCTGGCTGTGCTGGGCGGTGCTGGTCATGGGGGACTTCCTTTTTTGGGGTTTAGTCTTGTGTTGCCTGGTCGGGCCTCATCGCTGGCAAGCCAGCTCCCACAGTGATATGCGCCGTTCACAAAACCTGTGGGAGCTGGCTTGCCAGCGATAGCGTCATCACGCCTTATGCAAAATCACGCGTCGCGAAACAACCACGGCTGGCTCGCACGGTGCTTGGCTTCAAACGCTGCAATCGCATCGCCGTCCTGCAAGGTCAGGCCGATATCGTCCAGGCCGTTCAACAGGCAATGCTTGCGGAACGCATCGATTTCAAAGTTCAAGACCTTGCCATCCGGACGGGTCACGGTCTGGGCTTGCAGATCGACCTGCAACTGATACCCCGGATTGGCCTCGACCTGCTGGAACAGTTCGTCGACTTCGGCATCGCTCAAGATGATGGGCAACAAGCCGTTCTTGAAGCTGTTGTTGAAGAAGATGTCGGCATAGCTCGGCGCGATGATGCTGCGGAAACCGTACTCTTCCAGCGCCCACGGCGCGTGTTCACGGCTGGAGCCACAACCGAAGTTCTCACGGGCCAGCAACACGCTGGCGCCCTGGTAACGCTCGGCATTGAGGACGAAGTCCTTGTTCAGCGGACGCTTGGAGTTGTCCTGGTATGGCTGCCCCACATCCAGGTAACGCCATTCGTCGAACAGGTTCGGGCCAAAACCGGTGCGCTTGATCGACTTCAAGAACTGCTTCGGAATGATCTGGTCGGTGTCGACGTTGGCACGATCCAAAGGCGCGACAAGTCCAGTGTGCTGGGTAAAAGCTTTCATGCTGCGCTCCTTAGATCAATTCACGGACGTCGACGAAACGACCGTTCACAGCGGCGGCCGCGGCCATGGCCGGGCTGACGAGGTGGGTACGGCCACCGGCGCCCTGACGGCCTTCGAAGTTACGGTTGGAAGTCGAGGCGCAATGCTCGCCACTTTCCAAACGGTCCGGGTTCATCGCCAGGCACATCGAGCAACCCGGCTCACGCCATTCGAAACCGGCTTCGAGGAAAATCTTGTCCAGGCCTTCCGATTCGGCCTGAGCCTTCACCAGGCCCGAGCCTGGAACGACGATGGCCTGCTTGATGGTCGAGGCCACTTTGCGGCCCTTGGCGATCACCGCTGCGGCGCGCAGGTCTTCGATCCGCGAGTTGGTGCAGGAACCGATGAACACGCGGTCGAGCTGGATGTCGGTGATCGCCTGATTGGCGGTCAAACCCATGTATTTCAAAGCACGGACGATGGAATCACGCTTGACCAGGTCCATTTCCTTCGCAGGATCCGGCACGTTCTGGTCGACCGCCAACACCATTTCCGGCGAGGTGCCCCAGCTGACTTGCGGCTTGATCTGGGTCGCGTCGAGCTCAACGATGGTGTCGAACTTCGCGTCGGCGTCGGATACCAGGTCTTTCCAGGCTTCGACGGCCAGGTCCCACTCCGCGCCCTTCGGCGCGAACGGACGCCCCTTGACGTATTCCACAGTCTTTTCGTCTGCAGCCACCAGGCCTACGCGAGCGCCGGCTTCGATGGCCATGTTGCAGATGGTCATGCGGCCTTCCACGGACAGGTCGCGAATTGCGCTGCCGGCGAATTCGATGGCATGGCCGTTACCGCCGGCGGTGCCGATCTTGCCGATCACGGCGAGCACGATGTCCTTGGCGGTCACGCCGAACGGCAATTGGCCTTCGACACGCACCAGCATGTTTTTCATTTTCTTGGCGACCAGGCACTGGGTGGCGAGCACATGCTCGACCTCGGAAGTGCCGATACCGTGAGCCAAGGCACCGAATGCGCCGTGAGTCGAGGTGTGGGAGTCGCCGCAGACCACGGTCATGCCCGGCAAGGTAGCGCCCTGCTCCGGGCCGATGACGTGGACGATGCCCTGGCGAACGTCGTTCATCTTGAACTCGACGATGCCGTATTCATCGCAGTTGTCATCGAGGGTCTGGACTTGCAGACGCGAGACCTGGTCAACGATGGCGTCGATGCCGCCCTTGCGCTCCGGGGTGGTCGGTACGTTGTGGTCCGGGGTCGCGATGTTGGCATCGATGCGCCATGGCTTGCGCCCGGCCAGACGCAGGCCTTCGAAGGCTTGCGGCGAAGTCACTTCGTGGATGATGTGACGGTCGATGTAGATCAGCGCAGAGCCATCGTCGCGCTGCTTGACCAAATGCGAATCCCAGAGCTTGTCGTAGAGCGTTTTGCCGGCCATCAGACGGTTTCCTCATCAGCTTGTTTCTATGCCCTGGGTCTTGAGCGATTCAATAACCCCTTGGCTTGTGAGGTCGATCCTATGGGGTTACATTAAATAACTCAAATTCATATTTTTTATGCTTTGGATAACCAACTGGAATACAAACATGGACCTGGCCAACCTCAATGCTTTTATTGCCATTGCCGAGACAGGAAGTTTCTCCGGTGCAGGTGAACGGCTGCACCTGACCCAGCCGGCCATCAGCAAGCGCATCGCCGGACTGGAGCAGCAATTGAAGGTGCGGCTGTTCGATCGCCTGGGTCGTGAAGTGGGCCTGACCGAGGCCGGGCGCGCCCTGCTGCCGCGGGCCTATCAGATTCTCAATGTGCTGGATGATACGCGCCGCGCCTTGACCAACCTCACCGGCGAAGTGACCGGCCGTCTGACCCTGGCCACCAGTCACCACATCGGCCTGCACCGTCTGCCACCCTTATTAAGGGAGTTCACCCGACGCTACCCGCAAGTGGCGCTGGATATTCAGTTCCTCGATTCGGAAGTGGCCTACGAGGAAATTCTCCATGGCCGCGCCGAACTGGCGGTCATCACCCTCGCACCGGAGCCCCACACACTGGTCAAGGCCACGCCGGTGTGGGACGACCCGCTGGATTTCGTGGTCGCCCCGGAGCATTCACTGCTCAACAACGGCAAGGTCAGCCTGGCGGACATCGCCCGACACCCGGCGGTATTCCCCGGCGGCAACACCTTCACCCACCACATCGTGCAACGGCTGTTTGAAGCCCAGGGCCTGACGCCCAACATTGCCATGAGTACCAACTACCTGGAAACCATCAAGATGATGGTCTCGATCGGCCTGGCCTGGAGTGTCTTGCCGCGCACCATGCTCGATGAACAGGTGGCGCGCATACCTTTGCCGGGCATACAGCTCACTCGCCAGCTAGGCTATATCCTGCACACGGAAAGGACGCTGTCGAATGCTGCGCGGGCCTTCATGGCCTTGCTGGACGCTCAACTCGAACTGCCAGGGACTCAAGGCTAACTTGTGCTACTCCTATAGAGCCTCGAATACCTGCAACAAACGCCCAACACCAGCCCAAGGCTTGCCAATGCCGAAATCTGTAGACCGTATTCCGCCGATGCCGCGTATCCAGGCAATTGATCCGAAAAGCTCCGAACAGAGCTGGGAAAGCGCCTCGCAATTGCTCGCCGCGCTCAACGGAGCGCGCCTGGGCGCCTGGTATTGGGACATCGAGCGCGGGCAGATCAGCTGGTCCCGGGGTACGCAGGCGCTGTTCGGCTTCGATCCACGGCAACCGCTGCCCCATGACCTGGAATACCTCGACCTGCTGCCGCCAGAGGATCGCGCCAAAACCGTTCGTGCCTTTCACGCGGTCATTGGCGGTGCGCCACTGGAGCAGGCCATGCACCACCGCATCCGCTGGCCCGACGGCAGCCTGCACTGGCTGGAAATCAGCGGCAGCCTGTTGCCGGACAAGCATGGCCGGCCGCGGATGATTGGCGTGATCCGCGAGATTACTCACCAGCGCCAGCGTGAACAGGCGTTGAGCAGTTCGGAAAAACGCTTCGCCACCCTGTTTCACCTGTGCCCGAACATGGTTCTGCTGACCCGTCAGGAAGACGGCCTGATTACCGAAGCCAACCAGTATTTCGAAAGCCTGTTCGGTTGGCCGGTGCAAAACGCGATCGGCCGCACCACCCTGGAACTGGGGCTGTGGGTACATCCCGAGCAACGGGCCGATCTGGTCAAGGCCACTAAAGCCAAAGGCGATGTGGTCAGCATGGAAGTGCAGTTCCGCGCCAGCAACGGCCAGATCCATGACGGCATCCTCAGTGCGCAAAAAGTCGAGCTCGAAGGCCAGCCCTATCTGCTGAGCACCTTCCTCGACACCACCGAACGCAAAGCCGCCGAACACGCCCTCAAGGACAGCCAGGAACGCCTCGACCTGGCCCTGGATTCGGCGCAACTCGGTACCTGGGACTGGCACATTCCCAGCGGCATGCTCTACGGATCGGCACGGGCCGCCCAACTGCACGGCCTGGAAGCCAAACCCTTTCACGAATCCTTCGACGAGTTCTTCGAAGGCGTGCCCGGCGAAGAACGTGACACCATGCGCGACGCCTACCGCAGCCTGCGCGAAGGCCCGGCCGGCAACTATCAATTGACCTACCGCGTGCAATTGCCCGACGGCAGCTCACGCTACCTGGAAAGCCGCGCCCGCCTCTACCGCGATGACAACGGCGTGCCGGTGCGCATGGCCGGCACCTTGCTCGACATCACCGACCAGGTGGAGCGCGAACAACGGCTGGTAGCCTCCGAAGAAAAATTCGCCACGCTGTTCCAGGTCAGCCCCGATCCGATCTGCGTCACCCACCAGGACAGCGGCCAGTTCATCGAAATCAACTCCAGCTTCACCCAGACCTTCGGCTGGAGCACCGCCGATGTGATCGGCCGCAGCGCCGACGAAATCGGCCTGTGGGACGCCTCGGCGAAAAGCCTGCGACGGATCGAACAAGTGATCCGCGAACAAGGCCTGAACAACGTCGCCATTCTGGTCCAGCACAAGGACGGACAGGCCCTGACCTGCGTAATTTCCAGCCGCCAGATCAGCGTCGGCGACCAGGCCTGCATCGTCACCACGCTGCGCGACATCACCCAGCAACAACGCTCGGAAGCGGCGCTCAAGGCCAGTGAAGAGAAATTCGCCAAGGCCTTCCACTCCAGCCCCGACGCCATCACCATCACCGAGCGCGACACCGGCCGCTATCTGGAGGTCAACGACGGTTTCTGCCGCCTGACCGGCTACCGCGCCGAGGAAGTGGTGGGCCGCACGGTGTACCAGGTCGGGATCTGGGCGGAAGAGAAACAACGCTCGGCGCTGCTGGCCGAATTGCAGATCAAGGGCCGGGTTCATCACCAGGAAATGCTTGGGCGCAACAAGCGCGGCGAACTGCTCACCGTCGAAGTCTCGGTGGAGCCGATCACCCTCAACGAAACCGCCTGCCTGCTGTTGACCGCGCGAGACGTGAGCCTGCTGAAAAACGCCGAAGCACAGATTCGCCACCTGGCCTACCACGACCCCCTGACCAACCTGCCCAACCGTGCCTTGCTGATGGACCGCCTGAGCCAGCAGATCGCCCTGCTCAAACGGCATAACCTGCGCGGCGCGCTGATGTTCCTCGACCTCGACCACTTCAAGCACATCAACGACTCCCTCGGGCATCCAGTGGGCGATACCGTGCTGAAAATCATCACCGCGCGCCTGGAGGCCAGCGTGCGCATGGAGGACACCGTTGCGCGCCTGGGAGGCGACGAATTCGTGGTGCTGCTCAGCGGTCTCGAAGGGTCGCGCAGCGAGGTCAGCGATCAGGTCCGCGAACTGGCCGACACTATCCGCGAACTGCTGTCCGAACCGATGTTCCTCGACGGCCAGCGCCTGCAAGTGACACCAAGCATCGGCATTGCGCTAATCCCCGATCACGGCTCGACCCCGACCGACCTGCTCAAGCGCGCCGACATCGCGCTCTATCGCGCCAAGGACTCGGGGCGCAATACCGCGCAGATGTACCACAACACCATGCAGAAGGCCGCGAGCGAACGCCTGCGCATGGAAACCGACCTGCGCCTGGCCCTGTCCCGAGGCGAATTTCGCGTGCATTACCAACCCCAGGTCGACGCCCGGGGCGACCGCATCGTCGGCGCCGAGGCCCTGGTACGCTGGAATCACCCGGAACTCGGCGCGCAATCACCCACGGAGTTCATCAAGGTGCTGGAAGACAGCGGACTGATCCTGGAGGTCGGCACCTGGATCCTCGACGAAGCCTGCCAGGCCTTCAAGCAACTGATCGACCGAGGCCTGGTGAACCCGTACAAATTCAGCCTGTGCGTGAACATCAGCCCGCGCCAGTTCCGCCAGAACGATTTCGTTGAACGCGTTGAAAACAGCCTCGCCACTTATGGGCTGCCCTGCACCTTGCTGAAGCTGGAAATCACCGAAGGCATCGTGATCCAGAACCTGGAAGACACCATCAGCAAAATGCGCCGCCTGAAAAAACTCGGCGTGAGCTTCGCCATGGACGACTTCGGCACCGGCTATTCCTCACTGACCTACCTCAAGCGCCTGCCGGTCGACACCCTGAAAATCGACCAGTCGTTCATCCGCGACGCCACCAGCGACCCGAACGACGCCGAGATCATCCGCGCCATCGTCGCCATGGCCCGCAGCCTGGATTTGAAAGTGATTGCCGAAGGGGTGGAAACAGCGGAGCAGCTTGAGTTCCTGCAGGGGCTGGAGTGTCACTTCTACCAAGGGTATTTGCACAGTCCGCCGTTGCCGGTGGAAGAATTTCAAAAACTCCTGAAGTGACGCGCACAAAAAAGGCTCTTCACGCATTCCCGGAAAACTGTAGGAGCCAGCTTGCTGGCGATGGACTCAAGTGCGCCGCATTTATCCAGTTTATACGCGTTATCGTTAACGACCATCGCCAGCAAGCTGGCTCCTACAAGGGGTCGTGCCCACGCTCAAACCAGTGGAAGCCACAAAAAAGGGCGCCAATGGCGCCCTTCTTCCTGCCCGGACTCAGTGTTGCAGAGCCGGTTTTTGCGCCCCGTTGATCGGGATGCGCTTGGCTTTCGCCTCTTCCGGAATCACCCGCAGCAGGTCGATGCTCAACAGACCGTTGCTCAGGCCGGCAGCCTTGATCTCGATGTGGTCCGCCAGACGGAAGGACAGTTTGAAGGCACGTTGCGCAATGCCCTGATACAGATAAGTAACGTCTTCGTTTGCGTCGCGTTTACCGCCACTGATGGTCAGCACACCCTTCTCGACTTCAAGCTCCAGGTCTTCTTCCTGGAAACCAGCCGCTGCGATGACAATACGGTATTGGTCGTCGCCATGTTTTTCCACGTTATAGGGTGGATAGCTGCTGCCTGGCTCATTGCGCAGGGCGGTTTCGAACAGGTCGTTGAAACGGTCGAAACCTACCGAGGAACGGAACAGTGGGGCCATGGAAAATGTAGTAGCCATGATTCAAATCTCCTGAAAACAATCAGCAAGGTTTTTTGTCTCCGCGACCCGAATTCGGCATCGCGTAACCCTTAGATAGGGACCGCCGATTGCATTTCAAGAGCTTATTTTCTACTTTTTTTAAAAGAGCCTCAGGCGGCTTCAGCCACCGGCAGCCCCAACAAACGCGAGACGTTATCCAGTTCGGTCTCACGACGCAGGACGGTGAACAGCTCTACCGCCTCGGGATAATTGCGGGTCAGCATCGCCAGCCATTGCTTCAGGCGACCCGGCGATTGGCGTGGCGTCATCTGCGCCTTGGCTTGCAGCCAGAAGTCCTGGATCAGGGGCAGCAGTTCGCTCCAGGTCATCTCCACGACCTCTTCACCGGCCCGGGCAGCGGCAATCTGCTTCGCCAGATCGGGGCGCGAAACCAGGCCGCGACCGAGCATGATGTCTTCCACGCCACTGATCTCGCGGCAACGACGCCAGTCTTCGACGCTCCAGATATCACCATTGGCGAACACCGGCACCTTGACCACGTCCTGCACCCGTGGAATCCACTCCCAATGCGCCGGCGGCTTGTAGCCATCGACCTTGGTTCGCGCGTGCACCACGATGTGTTCCGCACCGCCTTCGGCCAGGGCCGTGGCACACACCAGCGAACCGTCCGGGCTGTCGAAGCCCAGGCGCATCTTGGCGGTGACCGGAATGTGCGCGGGGACGGCACGACGGACATGCTCGACGATCTGGTTGAGCAGCTCGGGTTCCTTGAGCAGGACCGCGCCACCACGGGATTTGTTGACGGTCTTGGCCGGGCAGCCGAAGTTCAGGTCAATCACTTGCGAACCCAGCTCGCAAGCCAGCGCGGCATTTTCCGCCAGGCACACCGGATCGGAACCGAGCAGTTGCACACGCAGCGGCACGCCGGACGCCGTCCGGGCGCCGTTGAGCAGCTCCGGGCCGAACTTGTGGAAATAGGCAGGCGTCAGCAACTGGTCGTTGACCCGAATGAACTCGGTCACGCACCAGTCAATACCACCCACGCGGGTCAGCACATCGCGCAGGATGTCGTCGACCAACCCCTCCATGGGCGCCAAAGCAATTTGCATGAAAAACACACTCGAGGAAAAACGTGCGGCAGTTTACTGGGTTTCAGAGAAAATCTGCAGAACATCGCAAATCCAATGTGGGAGCGGGCTTGCTCGCGAAAGCGTCGTGTCAGCCAACATTTAATTTGCTGACACACTGCATTCGCGAGCAAGCCCGCTCCCACAGGGAATCAGGGTTGTACCAACTCCTGCGCTTGAATCGCCGGGCCATAGCCTTCGATGAACTCCGTCGGCATGCGCTTGGGTTTGCCGGTGGACAGCTCGATGCAGACGAACGTGGTTTGCGCGCGCAGCAACGTTGCATTGTCGCTGGGGCGGATCAGCTGGAAGTGCCGGGTCATTTTCAGGCGCTGATCCCAATCGACGATCCAGGTCGCCAATTGCAGCTCATCGCCTTCATAGGCCGCTGCCAGATAATCGATCTCGTGGCGCACCACCGCCATCGCCCGGTCCAACCGCCGGTATTCGACCAGATCCAGGCCAAGGCGTTGGGAGTGGCGCCAGGCGCAGCGCTCGAGCCAGGTCACGTAGACCGCGTTGTTCGCGTGCCCTAACCCGTCGATGTCCTCGGCGTCCACTTGCAGATCAATGATAAATGGCGTTTCCCGATCCCAGCCCATGCCCCACTCCCGGTCAGATGATTTCGACCGGGGCAGTGTAACGGAAGCTCAAGCGGATTGGCGTGATTGCAGACTGCGACCGGCCAGCAGTGATAACACGCCATCAATCACTCGGGGGTCGGCCAATACGCGCTGATGACCACCCTCCTTCAAGCGCAGCAGGCGACTGTCGAACCACGCTTCGTGGATCAATTGCGACTCGTTGACCGGGACGAAGTCATCATCTTCGGCGTGAACGATCAGGCCGGGCATATCGAGTTGATAGTGCGCGACATCCAGCATCGCGGCGCGCATGCCGACATCATTCTCCACCTGACGAATGAACGCCGAGCGAGCCTTCGGCGGCAGCCCCACATAACGGGCGAAACCACGCAGTACGCCGAGAATCCGCGCCGGGGCGGCAATGCTCACCAGGGTTTCGGTGCGCAACCCCAACTGGACCGCGAGCATGGCGCTGGCGCCGCCCATGGAGTGGCCGATGACCGCTTGCAGCGGGGGCAATTCGGAAGCGGCTTCAAGCATGGCGCGAGCAAACAGCACCACATTCGCTTCTCTGCCCGGTGAGCGGCCATGGGCCGGACCATCCAGGGCGACGACCGAGTAACCGGCATCGACCAGCGCGGTGATGAGGCTGGCAAACTGCGTCGGCCGACCTTCCCAGCCGTGCATCAGCAGCACGGCCGGCCCCTGCCCCCAACGCAGCGCCGAAAGGCCAAACCGCAGGGTAATGCGCTCGGATCGCGCCAACAGCGGCAGTTCCCAGTCACGGGGCGGCAGGTCCCGCGGTGTCATGAAGGCCAATCGCATTTTACTAGCGACCAGTTTCGGGGCAAACCAGCCCAAGGTGCCATTAACGCCACGAACCCACTTTAACGCGCTCATCGCATTCTCCTCAGGCCGCAGCCTTCAGGGTCAACGCACTGCCGATTTGGCGGCGCGCAGTAATCGATCGGACAACTCTCCCGGCCCCAGCGCCCGCGCCAGAGCCAGCCCACCCACCATCAAGGCCATATCGGCCAGGGCTTTTTCGGTTTCTTCAGGACTGGCCGCCAACTGCGCGACCATCAATTCCACATGCTCATTCAGGGCGACACGAAACGCTTCCGGCAGCCGCCCCAGTTCGCCGACCGATGCCGGGATCGGACAGGCCGATTCGGAGGAGTCACGGTGCTTGCGCGACAGATAGAACGCAGCCACCAGCGCGCGGCGCTCTTCACCGGTCAACTCCGCGTCCATGTCGGCAATCAGGTCGCGGCGGTGACCGAGCAATTGCTTGAACGCCTCGAGCATCATCGCGTCCTTGCTTTCGAAGTGGGCGTAGAAGCCACCGACCGTCAGGCCCGCTGCACCCATCACTTCGCCCACACTGGGCTCGGCCGGGCCGCGCTGAATCAGCGCTGCGCTGGCAGCCTTGAGGATGCGTTCGCGGGTTTGAGCTTTTTTATCGTTCATCGTTACCTCCGAATATTACGATTGAAATATTATTCTCATAATAAATTTTAGCAAGTCATGGGCGTGACCGCTGGTCTGAAGAACAGTTTTTTTGGAAATGGAGGAATTTGGCCAAACGCCAGACAAACAAAAGGGCCATTCAATAATTGAATGACCCTTATAAATCCCGCAGAGCGGGTAATCGTGGCGTCCCCTAGGGGACTCGAACCCCTGTTACCGCCGTGAAAGGGCGGTGTCCTAGGCCACTAGACGAAGGGGACACAAACCCTTCTATACAACTGATCAGTGCTGAGAGCTGATCGATTCAAGGCCGGTGTGGCCAGACCTTGAACTGTAAAATTGGTGGAGCTAAGCGGGATCGAACCGCTGACCTCCTGCATGCCATGCAGGCGCTCTCCCAGCTGAGCTATAGCCCCGGATTTTTCGCCTCGCGGCGGAGCGACATCTTGCAACATCGCTTCTGTAAAACTGGCGTCCCCTAGGGGACTCGAACCCCTGTTACCGCCGTGAAAGGGCGGTGTCCTAGGCCACTAGACGAAGGGGACGCAAACCCTTCCATACAACTGATCAACGCTGAGTGTTGATCGCTTCAAGACCGGTGTGGCCAGGCCTTGAAGTGTAAATTGGTGGAGCTAGACGGGATCGAACCGTCGACCTCTTGCATGCCATGCAAGCGCTCTCCCAGCTGAGCTATAGCCCCTCATCGTTGATGTCATCGCTGAGGACGGGGCGAATCTTAAGGGCGTATCGAAAGCCTGTCAAACTTATTTTTGAAATTTTTCAAAATTTTTTGTCGGCATAACAACCACTTACCGCCCTCCCCCCGGAAATTCGGGGTTTTTCCAGCTGTAGGAGCGGCCCTGCCAGCGAAGGCGGCCGCAAGATCGATGCAAGCTGCAAGGTCGCTTCGCCAGCAAGCCGGCTCCTACAAGGTCAGGCACGCGGGATCAGGCGATAGCGCCCAACAGCTTTTCCCACTCTTTGTTTTCTTTCTTCGACACACCGCCCAGCAGGTCAATGGCCTGGCGCAGGCGGAATCGGGTCAGGTCCGGACCGAGGATTTCCATCGCATCGAGCACCGACACCGAACTGGCCTGGCCGGTGATCGCGGCAAACATCAGCGGCATGGCATCACGCAGCTTCAACTCCAGGGATTCGACGACGGCCTGAATGGTCGCGGTGATGCTGTCCTTCTCCCACTGACGCAGGCTTTCGAGTTTCCACAGGATCAACTGCATCAACTGACGGACCTGATCAGCCGACAGTTTCTTGGATTCGAACAGCTTGGCATCCGGATTCACGCCACCGGCAAAGAAGAACCCGGCCAGTGGTGCCACCTGGCTGAAGGTTTCGACCCGGCCCTGCACGTGCGGCGCGATCTTCATCATGTATTCGGAATTGAATGCCCACTTCTGCACGCGCGCGGCGAACTCTTCCACCGGCAGGTCACGCAGCCATTGGCCGTTGAGCCAGGACAGCTTCTCGATGTCGAAGATCGGCCCGCCGAGGGACACGCGCTTCAGATCGAAGTTGTCGACCATTTCCTGCAACGAGAACTTCTCGCGCTCGTCCGGCATCGACCAGCCCATGCGGCCCAGGTAGTTGAGCATCGCTTCCGGCATGAAGCCCATGCGCTCGTAGAACGTCACCGAGGTCGGGTTCTTGCGCTTGGACAGCTTGCTCTTGTCCGGGTTACGCAGCAGCGGCATGTAGCACAGCTCCGGCTGTTCCCAGCCGAAGTACTCGTAAAGCAGGATCAGCTTCGGTGCCGATGGCAGCCACTCTTCGCCGCGCAACACATGGGTGATGCCCATCAGGTGATCGTCGACCACGTTGGCCAGGAAGTACGTCGGCAGGCCGTCGGTCTTCATCAGGACTTGCATGTCCATGCGGTCCCACGGGATCTCGACGTCGCCACGCAGCATGTCCGGCACCACGCAGACGCCTTCGCTCGGCACCTTCATGCGGATCACATGGGGTTCGCCAGCGGCCAGGCGACGGGCGACTTCTTCCTTGGACAGCAGCAGCGCGCGCCCGTCGTAACGCGGGGTTTCACCGCGAGCCATTTGCTCGGCGCGCATCTGGTCCAGCTCTTCGGCAGTGCAGAAGCACGGGAAGGCATGCCCCATATCGACCAGTTGCTGGCAATACTTCTGATAGATATCGCCGCGCTCGCTTTGCCGATACGGACCGTGCGGGCCGCCGACGTCCGGGCCTTCGCTCCAGTCGATCCCCAGCCAGCGCAAGGCGTCGAAAATCTGCTGCTCGGACTCACGGGTCGAACGCAATTGGTCGGTGTCTTCGATCCGCAGGATGAACTCACCGCCGTGCTGCTTGGCAAAGCAGTAGTTGAACAAGGCGATGTAGGCGGTACCTACGTGGGGATCCCCGGTAGGCGATGGCGCGATGCGAGTGCGGACGGTGGTCATGGCATGTCTCGAAAAGAAAAAAAAGCGAAGTTCAAACTAGGCGCGAATGGTAACAGGCGACACCCGCCCGGCTCCAGCGAACAGGGCATTTAAGCCAAGGTTGCGTCTGTAACGCCTCTATGACGCGGTGAATGGCCGAATATCCGCCGATTGCATTTACCACTTATCGGCTGTATGCCAGATTTGCCTGCTGATAACTTCCCTTACAATTTCTCGACTACAGTTTGCCTCATGCCTGCCCAACTCAAGCGTCGCCTCTTTACATTCCTGCTGATGGTCCTGTTGATTGCCGGGGGCCTGTTTGCCCATTGGTTCTTCAAGGGGCGCTTTTATGAAAGCACCGACAACGCTTATGTCCAGGGCGAGATCACCCGTGTGTCGAGCCAGTTGGGCGCACGCATCGATCAAGTGCTGGTGCAGGACAACCAGCATGTCGAGAAAGGCCAGTTGCTGATCAAACTCGAAGGCGACGATTTCCGTCTCGCTGTCGACCGCGCCAATGCCGCCCTGGCCACCCGCCAGGCCGAACGCCTGCAAGCCCAGAGCAAACTGACCCAGCAGGCCAGCCTGATTGCCGCCAGCGAAGCGCAAGTCGCGTCCAGCCAGGCCAGCCTGGGCCGCTCGCAGATCGACCTGACCCGCGCCGAGACCTTGCGCAAACCCGGTTATGTCTCGGAAGAACGGGTGACCACCCTCTCCGCCGAATCCCACATTGCCCGCTCGCAAGTGGCCAAGGCCCAGGCCGACGCACAAAGTCAGCGCCAGCAGGTCAACGCGCTGACCGCCGAGATCAAACGCCTCGACGCGCAGATCGCCAACGCAAAAACCGACCTGGCCCAGGCCGAACTGAACCTCACACGCAGCGAAATCCACGCCCCCATCAGCGGCCTGATCGGCCAGCGTGCCGCCCGCGAAGGCCAATACGTGCAGGCCGGCGCTTACCTGCTGTCGATCGTGCCGGACGAAGACATCTGGATTCAGGCCAACTTCAAGGAAACCCAGATCGGCCACATGCAGCCCGGCCAGAAAGCCGAACTGACCTTCGACGCCTACAGCGACACCCCGATCGAAGCCCGCGTCGACAGCCTGTTCGCCGCCTCGGGCGCGCAGTTCAGCCTGTTGCCGCCGGACAATGCCACGGGCAACTTCACCAAAGTCGTGCAACGGATTCCGGTAAAACTGACCTTCGCCGCCGACAATCCGTTGCGCGGCAAGATTCGTCCGGGCATGTCGGTGACCGCCAAGGTGAACATCAAGGATGCCCCTGCGGACGTCACCACCAAAGTGAGCAGCAAAGACGCCGCTGACGATGGCCGGTGATCAACTGATCCGCCCGGTCGGCGAACCGACCCGGCGGGACTGGATCGCGGTGATGAGCGTGATGCTCGGCGCCTTCATGGCGGTGCTGGACATCCAGATCACCAATTCCTCGCTCAAGGATATCCAGGGCGCTTTGTCGGCGACCCTGGAGGAAGGCTCGTGGATTTCCACCTCCTACCTGGTGGCGGAGATCATCATGATCCCGCTCACTGCCTGGCTCGTGCAGTTGCTGTCGGCGCGACGCCTGGCGGTGTGGGTGTCCCTCGGGTTTCTCGCGGCTTCCCTGCTCTGCTCCATGGCCTGGAGCCTGGAGAGCATGATCGTGTTCCGCGCCCTGCAGGGGTTTACCGGCGGTGCGCTGATTCCGCTGGCGTTCACCCTGACCCTGATCAAGCTCCCGGAACACCACCGCGCCAAAGGCATGGCCATGTTCGCCATGACCGCCACGTTCGCGCCCTCCATCGGCCCGACCCTCGGCGGCTGGCTGACGGAGAACTGGGGCTGGGAATACATCTTCTACATCAACATCCCGCCCGGCCTGATCATGATCGCCGGCCTGATGTACGGCCTGGAGAAGAAAGAAGCGCACTGGGAATTGCTGAAAAGCACCGACTACGCCGGCATTCTCACCCTCGGTGTCGGGCTCGGTTGTCTGCAGGTATTCCTGGAGGAAGGCCATCGCAAGGACTGGCTGGAATCCAGCCTGATCGTGACCCTGGGCAGCATCGCGCTGGTCAGCCTGATCACCTTTGTCATCGTGCAGTTTTCCAAACCCAATCCGTTGATCAACCTCGGCATCCTCGGCAACCGCAACTTCGGCTTGTCCAGCATTTCCAGCGTCGGCATGGGGGTCGGGTTGTACGGCTCGATCTACCTGCTGCCGCTGTACCTGGCGCAAATCCAGAACTACAACGCCCTGCAGATTGGCGAAGTGATCATGTGGATGGGCGTGCCGCAGCTGTTTCTGATCCCGCTGGTGCCCAAACTGATGAAGTTCGTCTCGCCGAAATGGCTGTGCACATTGGGCTTCGGGCTCTTCGGGTTGGCGAGCTTCTCTTCGGGCGTGCTGAACCCGGACTTTGCCGGGCCGCAGTTCAATCAGATCCAGATCATCCGCGCCCTGGGCCAGCCGCTGATCATGGTCACCATCTCGCTGATCGCGACCGCCTACATCCTGCCCCAGGATGCAGGGTCGGCATCGAGCCTGTTCAACATACTGCGCAATCTCGGCGGGGCCATCGGCATCGCCCTGCTCGCCACACTGCTGGATGCGCGGACCAAGGTTTATTTTGATTACCTGCGTGAGTCCATCGTACCGAGCAATCCGCAGGTGGCCGAGCGCATTGCCTCGCTGACCGACCGATTGGGCAGTGAAACGGCGGCATTGGGCAAACTCAGCGAGATCGCGCATCAGCAGGCGTCGATCATGGCCTATAACGATGCGTTTCATTTTGTCGGGATTGCGCTGGGGATCAGCATGCTGGCGGTGTTGCTGACCCGGAAATTGCCGGCGGGGTTGAAGGCCGGCGAGGCGCACTAGTCCTGAAAAATTGTGGCGTACTTGCGGACGTTTTCGCGGGCAAGCCCGCTCCCACAGGATTGATGGTGTTCACAAAACTTGTGTCCATCCACAGACCTTGTAGGAGCTGGCTTGCCAGCGATCCAGACGACACGGTGTGTCAGATTCTGACGCTTCGCCAGCAAGCCGGCTCCTACAAGGGTTAAATCAAACGGTCAGTAGTCTTTCACGCAACTTGGCAATTTCGTCGCGCATCTGCGCCGCTGCTTCGAATTCCAGGTCACGTGCCAACTGATACATCTTCTCTTCCAGCCCTTTGATACGCTTGGCGATCTCGCCCGGCGAGCGCAATTCGGCTTCGTACTTGGCGTTTTCCTCGGCGGCCTTGGCCATGCCTTTGCGCTTCTTGCTGCGCGAGCCGGGCACTGTGGCGCCTTCCATGATGTCGGCGACGTCCTTGAACACGCCTTTGGGCGTGATGCCATTGGCCAGGTTAAAAGCAATCTGCTTGTCGCGACGACGCTCGGTTTCGCCGATCGCCCGCTCCATGGAGCCTGTGATCCGGTCGGCATACAGAATCGCCCGGCCATTGAGGTTACGCGCCGCCCGCCCGATGGTCTGGATCAGCGAGCGCTCGGAACGCAGGAAACCTTCCTTGTCGGCATCGAGGATGGCCACCAGCGACACTTCCGGCATGTCCAGGCCTTCGCGCAACAGGTTGATGCCCACCAGCACATCGAAGGTGCCAAGACGCAAGTCGCGGATGATTTCGACCCGCTCCACGGTGTCGATGTCCGAGTGCAGGTAGCGCACGCGCACGCCGTGGTCGGCCAGATAGTCAGTCAGGTCCTCGGCCATGCGCTTGGTCAGCGTCGTGACCAGCACCCGCTCTTCCAGAGCGACACGCTTGGTGATTTCCGACAGCAAGTCGTCGACCTGGGTCAGTGCCGGGCGGATCTCGATTTGCGGGTCCACCAGCCCGGTCGGGCGCACCACCATGTCAATCACGCGCCCGGCGTGCTCGGCTTCATAGTTGCCCGGCGTCGCCGAGACGAAAATCGTCTGCGGGCTGATGCTTTCCCATTCATCGAAACGCATCGGCCGGTTGTCCAGGGCCGAGGGCAGGCGGAAACCGTATTCGACCAGGGTTTCCTTGCGCGAGCGGTCGCCCTTGTACATGGCGCCCACCTGCGGAACGCTGACGTGGGATTCGTCGATCACCAGCAAGGCGTCCGGCGGCAGGTAGTCATAAAGCGTCGGCGGCGGCGCGCCGGCTTCGCGACCGGACAGATAACGCGAGTAGTTTTCGATGCCGTTGCAGTAACCCAGCTCGAGGATCATCTCCAGATCGAAACGGGTGCGCTGCTCCAGGCGCTGGGCTTCCACCAGCTTGTTGTTGGAGCGCAGGTATTCCAGGCGTTCCTGCAACTCGACCTTGATGCCTTCGACCGCGCCCATCAGGGTTTCCCGGGGCGTGACGTAGTGGCTCTTCGGGTAGAAGGTGAAGCGCGGCAACTTGCGAATGACTTCGCCGGTCAGCGGATCGAATGCCGACAGGCTTTCCACCTCATCGTCGAACAGCTCGATGCGGATCGCTTCGAAATCCGATTCCGCCGGGTGGATATCGATCACATCGCCGCGCACGCGGAAGGTCGCACGGGCGAATTCCATGTCGTTGCGGGTGTATTGCAGGTCGGCCAGGCGCCGCAGCAACTCACGCTGGTCGAGCTTGTCGCCGCGATCCACGTGCAACACCATCTTCAGATAGGTTTCCGGACTGCCCAGACCGTAGATGCAGGACACCGTGGTGACGATGATCGCATCCTTGCGCTCGAGCAATGCCTTGGTCGCCGACAGCCGCATCTGCTCGATGTGGTCGTTGATCGAGGCATCTTTCTCGATGAAGGTGTCCGAGGACGGCACGTAGGCTTCGGGTTGGTAGTAGTCGTAGTAGGAAACGAAATACTCCACCGCGTTGTTCGGGAAAAACGCCTTGAACTCCCCGTACAACTGCGCCGCCAGGGTCTTGTTCGGCGCCAGCACCAGCGTCGGGCGCTGCACCTGGGCGATCACGTTGGCGATGCTGAAGGTCTTGCCCGAGCCGGTCACACCGAGCAGCGTCTGGTGCGCCAGCCCGGCCTCGATGCCCTCGACCATCAGGCGGATGGCTTCCGGCTGATCGCCGGCGGGCTCGAAACGGGTGACTAGCTGGAATTCAGACATGAAATACCTCTGGATCACTCTTGCCGGACAAACCGGCATGAACGAGAAAGACCGCAAACGACCGATGTCGCCCGAGGAAAAAACTGGATTGTGCTCAATGTGGAGCCGATTGCCAGCGCTTTCAAGGCAAACGTCCTGCATCACGCAAAACCTTTGCCGAGACCAATCGACTGACGGTCGATAAATAATCGGAAAAACTTGCCTTAAAAGGTGAATCGCCTGTCGCCAGCCATCGCCGATGGCCTCTATACTAGCTCCCCGTTTGTGCACCGCTCTAGTGCATTCGGCTGGAGCGCGACACGTCCCTCCACTCTCCATTCAGAGCCGCCGCAATAATGAGCCTGTTCTCCGCTGTCGAAATGGCACCACGCGATCCAATCCTGGGCCTCAACGAAGCATTCAACGCCGATACCCGTACCAACAAGGTCAACCTGGGGGTCGGTGTTTACTGCAACGAGGAGGGGCGAATTCCACTCCTGCGCGCCGTTGTCGAAGCCGAAACGATTCGCGCCGCTCAACACGTTTCCCGTGGCTACCTGCCAATCGACGGCATCGCCGCCTACGACCAGGCCGTGCAAAAGCTGCTGTTCGGCAATGATTCGCCACTGCTCGCCGCTGGCCGCGTCATCACCACCCAGGCCGTTGGCGGTACTGGCGCTCTGAAAATCGGTGCCGACTTCCTCAAGCAACTGCTGCCGAACGCCGTCGTGGCAATCAGCGACCCGAGCTGGGAAAACCACCGTGCCCTGTTCGAAACCGCCGGTTTCCCGGTGCAGAACTACCGCTACTACGACGCCGCGACCCACGACGTGAACCGTACCGGCATGCTGGAAGACCTGAACGCGCTGCCAAACGGTTCGATCATTGTGCTGCACGCCTGCTGCCACAACCCGACCGGCGTGGACCTGAGCCCGGCCGACTGGAAAAACGTCCTGGAAGTCGTCAAAGCCAAAGGCCACGTGCCGTTCCTCGACATGGCGTATCAAGGTTTCGGCGATGGCATCGACGAAGACGCCGCTGCCGTGCGCCTGTTCGCCGAGTCGGGCCTGACTTTCTTTGCCTCCAGCTCGTTCTCCAAATCGTTCTCGCTGTACGGCGAGCGCGTCGGTGCCCTGTCGATCGTCAGCGAATCGAAAGAAGAAAGCGCGCGCGTACTGTCGCAAGTCAAACGCGTGATCCGCACCAACTACTCCAACCCGCCGACCCACGGTGCCAGCGTTGTCGCTGCCGTGCTGAACAGCCCGGAACTGCGCGCCCAGTGGGAAGCCGAACTGGCCGAAATGCGCCTGCGTATTCGTGGCATGCGCACCCAGATGGTCGACCTGCTGGCAAAAAAAGCGCCTCAGCGCGATTTCAGCTTCGTCGGCCGTCAGTGCGGCATGTTCTCCTACTCCGGCTTGAGCGTTGAGCAGGTTCATCGCCTGCGCAACGAGTTCGGCATCTACGCCCTGGACACCGGCCGCATCTGCGTGGCCGCGCTGAACCAGAGCAACATCGAGGTGGTGACGGACGCGATTGTCCAGGTCATCTGATTCAGCCTTGAAATGAAAAACGGGAAGCCTGTGGCTTCCCGTTTTTTATTCGCTTCAGATAATTTTCAAAGCAACGACCCAGCCCTCTAGACTGCACACATCTACCCTGTAGGAGCCGGCTTGCCGGCGATGGCAGTCTATCGGTCAACATGAATGCCCTCGGCTCTTCGCCGGCAAGCCGGCTCCTACAGGTTTTGTGTATGCCTGAGTATTCTGCGAGAACCCTTTATGAAAAATGATGACCTGCGCGCCGACCGCGATGACCTGGATGACCTGGATCACTTCATCCCCCGCGCCCCGGCCAAACGCGGCAACAACCTGGTAATGCAAGTCGCTGCGGGTGTATTCCTCGGCGGCCTGGCCCTGTGGCTGGTGCAACTGGGCGCCACGATGCTGTATGCCAAACTGATGCTTGGCACCATTACCTTCGGCGGTTAAGCCAGTTCGGTCGCACGCTGGCTGGCAGCGTCGTCATAGGCGACATACAGCGATTCGGCGACCTGGCTCTTGATCGCCTTGGTGCTTTCCAGCCCCAGGACGAAACCTTCGGCCTTGCCACCCGCACGGTTCAATGCTTCAGCGGTGCCGGCCTGAGTGATGGTGTCGAACAACTTTTCGGCATGGGGGCCGACACCCTTGGGCAGGCTGATCTGAGAGATGCTCATCGGCGCACCCCGTGGTGTCGAGGTGGGAGGATCAAATGATTCATGGCGCGTACCTTTTCGGCGAATGGCCGGCAGCGCGTGTCACCACTTCCGGGCGGCCATGGTAGACCTCCGGGGCGATCCTGGTAACCGTCAATCGCCGCTAAACCACCGCCCGTCCCGATAATTCGCTCCAATTGTTATTCGATGCTTGACTTCTCTTTTTGAATCAGTAAGATACGCGCCATTCCGCGATAGCTCAGTTGGTAGAGCAAGTGACTGTTAATCACTGGGTCCCTGGTTCGAGTCCAGGTCGTGGAGCCAGACAGCAAC
This sequence comes from Pseudomonas sp. AP3_22 TE3818, assembly GCF_053628995.1. NCBI lineage: Bacteria > Pseudomonadati > Pseudomonadota > Gammaproteobacteria > Pseudomonadales > Pseudomonadaceae > Pseudomonas > Pseudomonas sp. AP3_22 TE3818. The sequence goes on from NZ_JBRJHL010000001.1 coordinate 4,481,259, forward strand.
ATCGAAAAGCCCCTGAATCGAAAGATACAGGGGCTTTTTTGTGGCCGATCTTTTGATCCATAAAGAAAAAAGCCGATCTGTCCACTCAACAGATCGGCTCTTATTTTCAGTCGCCGTGAACGTCAGACATGCTCACTGCTTTTGACGTGCAGCGCCCGTGGTTCTGCCCCGCTGTGTTCCGATTCCACCACCGGAATCTCCTTGCCGTCGCAATCGTGCAGCTTACCGTCGCTGAAGTAGTCCCCTTCGCGCAACGCCGCCAGATCCTGATAACGCAGCACCCGCTCGGTACCCGCCGCAAATACCGATTGCTGGTCGGAGTTACCGGCAGTGAGGTGGTTGAAGGTCAGATTCAGCACGATGGCCATGATCGCCGACGAGCTGATGCCCGAATGGAAAATGGTCGCGAACCAGCTCGGGAAGTGGTCGTAGAAGTTCGGTGCCGCGATCGGGATCATGCCGAAGCCGATGGAGGTGGCGACGATGATCAGGTTGACGTTGTTACGGTAGTCGACCTTGGACAAGGTCCGAATGCCGCTGGCCGCGACGGTGCCGAACAGCACGATGCCGGCGCCCCCCAGTACCGAGGTCGGCACGGCGGCGATGACCCGGCCCATGAAGGGCAGCAGGCCGAGGATCACCAGGAACAGACCGCCAGTGGCCACCACGTAGCGGCTCTTGATGCCGGTGACCGCCACCAGCCCGACGTTCTGGGCAAAGGCGCTCTGGGTGAAGGAGCCGAAGATCGGCGCGAACATGCTCGACAGCATGTCGGCGCGCAGGCCGTTGCCCAGGCGCTTGGAGTCAACCTTGGTGCCGATGATCTCACCGACGGCCAGAATGTCGGCCGAGGTCTCCACCAGCGTCACCATCACCACGATGCACATCGACAGGATCGCAGCGAAGTGGAAGGTCGGCATGCCGAAGTGGAAGGGTGTCGGGAATCCGAACATCGGGCCCTGGGTCACGGACGAGAAATCCGCCATGCCGAGGAACACCGCGATCACCGTACCGACGACCATGGCCAGCAGGATCGACAGGCGGGAGATGGTCGCGCTGCCGATTTTGCTCAGCAACAGCACCAGCACCAGCGTCACCGCCGCCAGACCGATATTCGCCATGCTGCCGAAGTCCGGCGCGTGGCTGTTGCCGCCCATGGCCCAGCGCGCGGCTACCGGCATCAGCGTCAGGCCGATGGTGGTAATCACGATGCCAGTCACCAGCGGCGGGAAGAACTTGGTGATACGCGAGAACACCGGGGTTATCAGCAGTCCGATCAGGGACGCCGCTATCACCGCCCCCAACACCGACTGGAACCCGCCCTCCCCGCCACTGCTGACAATCGCCACCATGGTCGCGACGCCGGAGAAAGATACGCCCTGCACCAGCGGCAACTGACAACCAAAAAACGGTAGACCCAGGGTTTGCAGCAGCGTTGCCAGCCCCCCCGCAAACAATGAAGCAGCAATCAACAAACCGATGTCCGCTGGCGAGAGCCCGGCCGCCTGGCCGATGATCAATGGCACCGCGACGATACCGCCATACATGGTCAGAACATGTTGCAGGCCATAAGCCATATTCGCGCCGATCCCTAGGTTTTCGTCCTCGGGCCGTTGGTGTGAAACATGGGGCGTTTTCATGGAGGGGGTTCCCTGGTTTTTGTTATGCGCACACTGTATGCAAGACATAGGACAAATGTCTATAGAGTTGTATACAACTTATCAGTCACAAAATGGATACTTGTCCATTCCCGCCTGATACCCACCCTCCTGACCCAGCCAAAAACCTTGAAATACATCCCTCGCAGCCTCCCCCTCGGTGCTGACTAGTCTTTCCAATTCCTGGCGACCATCGGTAAGACCCGCCCCTTCTATATACATATAAAGTATGCATAATGAAGTCATTCGACATTCAGTTCCACAAGGCAAAGAACGCAGCCAACAAACTCAAGCACCAAGGCATCAGCCTCGCAGAGACTGAACCGGTGTTCCATGACGAACGAGCGCTGACCATCGAGGACCACCACCACGATGAACAACGCTGGATCACCCTGGGGCTGGATGCCAAAGGCCGTTTGCTGGTCGTCGCGTACACCTACCGCGATCCGAATTTCGTTCGAATCATTTCCGCGCGCATCGCCACCAAAAGCGAGCGCCGTCAGTATCTGGAGACATGACCGATGAAAGACGAATACGACTTCAGTGACGCCAGGCGCGGGGCCGTGGCGCCCGCCAAAGGCAAGACCCGCATAACCATCATGCTCGATGACGCTGTCATCGAAGCGGCCCGCGCACTGGCAGAACACGAGGGGTATGGCTACCAGACGGCGATCAACAATACGTTGCGCCGGGCCCTGCTCAACGAAGGCAAGACGGCAAAACTGAAACAAACCCTCACGCCTGCCGAACTCAAGGGCCTGGAGCAGAAACTGGCAGAGGCCTTGCGCGAAATTCAACGGGTGATGGCGCCGGGTGTTCGGCCCTGAAGCACAAAGGGCGGATCAATCTGACCCGCCTTTGTGATGTCTGCGATCAGCCCGCTATTGCGGCGCTGCGATCAATCGCTCCAGCGTCTGCACCAATTGCGCCTGCTCCGGTACGCGGATGCCGAACTCACTGCCCAGCAGGCCAATCAACTCCTGCACATCCGTCATCTCCCGCCGCTCGCTGTCATGGCCGATCCGGTGAATGGCGAAGCTGCCGTTGTTGAGCGTACGGCGCCAGCCCTCCCCGGTGCGCGCCACCATCAACTGCCTGGCGAAAGTCGACTCGGGGTGGGTCGAGACGTACCAGTTGCCCACAGCAAAATCGATAGCTTCCTGGCGTTGCAGGTCGAAGATGTACATCGCTCGCCATTCACCGGCCACATTGGCGCGCAGGGTAAAACCGTCGACGTGCAGGTCGATGCGATACGGCTCGTGAGGGGTGAGCTGCTCAGCTCGGGAGTCGAGCTGCAGTGGCGCGGTCGGCACCATGCCGCCGAAGCCGACGTCGGCGATGTAGCGTACGTCGTCAATGATGACCAGGCTCAGGCGATGAGTCCGGGCCGTCCAGGCGCCCTCCGGCTGTCCCATCACCACCCGACCGCTGATGGCACGGGCGTCGAAACCCAATTCCTGAAGCAAGGCCAGAAACAGCTTGTTGAGCTCGTAGCAGTAACCGCCACGACCCGCATGCAAGACCTTCTGCTCGATGGACGGCAGGTCGATCAGCACCGGTTCGCCGGATAACGTGGTGAGGTTTTCAAACGGGAAAACCCCGGTATGGCGCAGTTGCAACTGGCGCAAGGTTTCCAGGGTCGGTGCCGGGGGTGCATCGAAGCCCAGGCGTCGCAGATACAAAGCACGGTCAGTCAGGCGTGGCTCGCTCATCGTTCAATCCTTTTGCACGCAAGCGGCGGATTGCTCCGCCAATGGTCGCTATGTATACGGGATCCGGCACGGCCACCGACAATTGATTTAGCCAATCACTCGTCATGAAAAACTCAACGCCGCCTGCGCGAACCCAATTGAATCCAGGTCGGCGCATGGTCGCTGGCGTGGGGCTCATTGCGCACCCAGGCATCTACCCCGGCGTCTTGCAGGTACGGACTCATGGCCGGGTTGAGCAGCAGATGATCAATGCGCAGACCGGAGTTTTTCTGCCAGTGCTGGCGGAAGTAATCCCAGAACGTGTAGAGCCGATCCTGCGGATGCAAGTGCCGCAATGAATCGGTCCAGCCCTGGTCCAGCAACCGCTGGTAGCACTCGCGGCTCTCCGGTTGCAGCAAGGCGTCCTTGAGCCACGAGCGCGGGTTATAGATGTCCAGGTCGGTGGGCACCACGTTGTAGTCACCCGCCAGCACCACCGGATGTTCACTGCCTTGAAGCGCCTGCGCGTAACGGATCAGTCGCTCGAACCATGCCAGCTTGTACTCGAATTTCGGCCCCGGCTGCGGGTTGCCGTTGGGTAGATACAGGCAACCCACCAGAACCCCGTGGACCGCGGCTTCCAGATAACGACTATGGTTGTCGCTGTCATCGCCGGGCAACCCGCGTCGGCTCTCCAGCGGCTGCGCATCCCGCGCCAGGATCGCCACGCCGTTCCATGACGCCTGACCCTGCCAGATAGCGCCGTAGCCGAGCGCTTCAAGATCGGCAGCCGGGAATGCGCTGTCCACTGCCTTCAATTCCTGCAAGCAGGCGATGTCCGGTTTTTCCCGCTCAAGCCAGGCCAGCAGGTTGGGCAGCCGGGCGCGCAGGCCATTGACGTTGAACGTGGCGATCCGCAGCTTCTTCATGAACGGACACTCCTGAGGACGAGGTGCCTGACGTGTGACACCAGCACGTTTCGCAGGTTGCGTCAGCGGTCCCGGGGGCGGTGACGAAAGGCATGCTGCAGACAGTTGCTCCCACAGGGCTCTCGTTGGGCCATGGATTGGTGGCCCACCAAGGCCCGCGCCACTCGTCAACCGGATCGGCACCCACCGTGTGCCCTGTCACACTAACATCAGGTAATGACTCATCCTGGAGACGACCATGATGAACATAAAAATGACTTCGCTGCTCATGGCCGCATGGTTGGCGGCTACGTCCGTGGCCACCTTTGCGGCGTCCGGCGAGGGTCCTGGCGCGACCGGTACGGCACCCGCCGCAACCCGCAGTTCAACCATGCAGCCAGACAGCAACAGGCCCGGCTCCCCCTCCAGCGACTCAGGCCGCAGTCATGGCTCCGGCTCGTCAATGGGCAGCACCGGCGTCAATGGTCCGGGCAGTGGCGCGGGCGGTGGCACCGGTGCCCCCGGAGGTGGAACAGGCGGCGCTGGCGGCGGGACGGGCAGTTGGACAAACAAAAGCAGCCAATGACATGACGTCGTTGGCTGCTTTTTTCGTCCAGGGCTTACAGCTGCTTGATCGCCGGCGGGTTCCACTTGCCATTCAGCGCCTCGGCTTTCGGGCCGTACAAACGCATGGTCAGATTGAATGAGCCTTTGGGCGCCGGCAGCCAGTTGGCCTCCAGATCCTTACCGGGGCTTTCGTTCTGGAAATAGAGGTCCAGCGAGCCATCGGCGTTGCTCTTGAACGGCATCCAGCTACTGACCGCAAAACGGTTGAGTGAATTGCCGACCTGGAAACCTTGCGGGTCATACAGGGTGACCGACCAGAAGGCGTTCACCGGCGGTGTCTCGCCCTTGCTGAAATGCAACACGTATTTGTTCGCGCCATCGAGTGGCTTGCCGTTGCTGTCGCCGATGTTCAACGGATAAATCGCGTCCTCGGGCAGGTTGGCGCCGAGCCCCACCTGCGTAACGATGGCACGCTTGAGGTAGTAGTTGCCGTACACGCCCATGGTGTCGGTGTTCATCGACCAGCCATTGACCTCCCGCGCCAGGGTCGGCACTTTCCAGCTCATCAAGGCCTGCGCATCCTGGGGCACCCTTTGCAGCGCGGCCTGGATTTGCGGGTCCAGCGCCTCCATGTTGAACGACTTACCGACTTCGATTCCAAGACGCTTGATCTGCGCCAGCATTGGCTGGTCGGTGCTGTGCGGCGGGTTCACCTTCAGCAACTCGGCAGCGTAAGTGAAGTAATCGGCCGCCGACATGGAGTCGACCTGAATCTTCGGTGGCGTTTTCATGTCCACTGCCGGGTCGATTTTCACGGTGACGGCTTCTGGCTCCTTACCCAACCGGGACAACGGCGTCACCGTGTAGCCGGCCTGGATCTTATGCACCGCCGCGTAATCCGCCGCGCCGTCAGTTTTGGTACGGCCGATGACCCACACAAACGGGGTTGGCGCCGGCAGATGACTCATCCCGGCGGGCACCGTGCCGGTCCACCCTGGCGGCGTCACCAGAAATTGGCCGGCCTCGGTGCCCGTGGTGCGCCAGCCCGGCGACGCGAACACGTCGGTCCACATATCGAGCATTGGCAGCAGGTAGAAACGCCCGTCGGTATCCGGCGCGGCGACCACCAGCGGCTCCTTGGTCAAATCCAGCCAGGCAATCGAATACAAGGTGTCGAAGTTGGAGCGCACCACCCCTTTGAAATCGGCTGGCGGGTACTGCGGCACACTGACAAACATGTTCATCGGGCCCTTGCCGAATTCCTTGCCCGGCTCGATGTTGGTGAATTGCTTGCGGGTGATGTCCATGCTCAGCAGCGGGTAAAAATAGATGTAAGCATCCACGCCGATGGTATGCGCTTCTTCGGCGGTGATTTTCGGTTGCGCTTGGCTGACCAGCGGAAAAATGGCAGCGGCTGCGACGGTCAGAGCAACGGCTGTCAACGTTTGAGGTAGCAACATGTTGGCGATCGTCCTTACGTGGGGGAGCCTGCCGGGTTCGACAGCGCTAACGGAACTCTAGACGATCAATTCTGACTGGCCAGCAAGACGGTCCACCGGCAACAAAAGCACTTCAACGATCAGAGCGCATCAATGCCTCGCAAGCACCGGCCATCGACAACGTAGCCACGCGGTTCCGCCCCGAATGCTTGGCCTGATACAACGCCGCATCGGCCCGCTCGACAAACACGTCCATGCTGTCACGCCCCGAGGGCACGAACGAATAGCAACCGAGACTGACCGTCACGTAACCATTGGGCGAGCCGGTGTGAGTGATGTTCTTGTCGATGACACTGCGACGGATCTGCTCGGCAATCGACATGGCGCCACGGATGTCGGTGTCGGGCAGCAGCACCGCAAACTCTTCACCGCCGTAACGCACCGCCAGATCGGCCTTGCGGTGGCAGCAACTCTTCAGCGCGCGTGCCACTTCGGCCAGGCAGTGATCCCCCACCACGTGGCCGTAGGTGTCGTTGTAGCGCTTGAAGTAATCGATATCGAGCATGATCAGGCTCAAGGGGCTTGCCTGCCGGGCACCGCGCCCGAACTCGATATCCAGCGCCCGTTCGAACAACCGGCGGTTGGCCAGGCCGGTCAGGCTGTCATGCGTGGCGATCAGCTCCAGCGCTTCCTGGGCCCTGCGCAAATCCGACTCGACCCGCTCACCCACGCGCACCTGATGAATGAACACCCAACCGAACAACCCCACGCCCAGCAACACCAGGGCAACGATGAGGCTGGAGCGGAACGCCGTGTCGTACCAGCCCGCGAGAATGGATTCCGTGGACGACGCCGCAGTGACCACCAGTGGATACGCCTCCAGCTGTCGGTAAGCGTACAGGCGCGTCACACCGTCGATGACGGAGGTGAATATCGCATTACCGGAGGTGGCCAGTGGCAGGGACTTCTGGAAAATCTCGCTCTGGGCCAGGGATGTGCCGATCTGCGCCTCCACAAAAGGTCGACGCGCCAATAGCGTGCCATCGGTCAAGCCGAGGAACATCGAGCCGTTGTCGTCGAGGCTGAAGCTTTTGAAGAACTGGTCGAAGTACGACATCTTGATGCCGGCCAGCAACACGCCCTGGAAATGGCCGTTCCTGTCGTTGACCCGTTTGGAAATCGGGATGATCCACTCGCCGTTTTCCCGGCTGCGGATGGCCGGGCCGATATGCGCCACCGACGATACGTTCTGCTGGTGATACTTGAAGTACTCGCGATCCGCGACCCCGGCACCCCGGGGCAGGTTTTCAAACGAGGTCACCACCCACTGGCCCTTCTGGTCGAACAACAGGATGCCGTGCAATTGATCCAGTGCCAGCACCCGCCGGGCAAAGGTCTGCTGCAAGCGGGGTCGCATGTCCTGGCCGAAACCGTCGGCCTGAATCCAGTCCACCAGGCTGGTCAGCACCAGGTCAGCCTTCATGAAGGTGTCTTCGGCTTGCTGCGCCATGGCCCGCGTCAGGTTCGAAGACGCCACTTGCGCCAGGCTCAGATCATGGCGACGGGACTGTTCCAGTTGCAGGTAGAGCAAACCACACAGGCACAGACACACTGTGGCAATGAACAACACCGCGGCCTTGCGCAGCGGTATGCGTTTCAATGCAACGCCAGGGGCGTGGTCCGGGTTGTTAAAGCGCGTGGGCAAACGTTCATCCTGTCGGGGGCATGGCATGGGCAACGGCCCAAAGCCCTCAGTTTTTGTGGGCCGTAGTTTACGGGGTTATCCGCGTCAAATGGGCAACCACTTGCCCAGCGGTATCACACCCGCCAGGCCGTGCTGCAAACATGACCCAGGGCAGCACGGCCTGCGCGTCAACGAGCTACGATTAGACTGACCTCCATACAGGGAATCGACATGAGCAAGGCAGACGAGCTCGCTGCAAAATTGAAACAGACACGGCTTACCGGCGCGGATCAGGCGATCGATGGCTGGCCGGGCCAGGTCTACGAACTGTATCAACGGATCGAGCACTGGCTGCTGCCCTTGACCGAAGCGGGCCTGGTCCTGCGGCGCAACGCCACCCACGTGATCGAAAGTCATGTCGATGGTGACGCCTACGATTACGCCATCGACCAGTTGGTCATCTCCGGCAACGGGTACAGCATGACCTTTGACCCGGTTGCACGCTTCACCGCCGATGGCGAGGGGCGCGTCGAGATTCACTCTCCGGGTAACGAGTTCGCCCTGCTGCGCACCGTGGACGAACACGGCCAAACACACTGGTGGCTACAAACGATCGAGCAAGCCACGGCACAGCTGGATGCGGTGGCGCTGACAGAAAGCGATCTGCTTGTAGTGGTGCAACAAGGGTTGGCGCTTTAGGAAGGTTGCCAAAGGGCTCGGAAAACTGTAGGAGCCAGCTTGCTGGCGATGGACTCCAGTGCGCCGCGTTTATCCAGATCACACGCGTTATCGTTCACGACCATCGCTGGCAAGCCAGCTCCTACAGGGGACCGCGTTCATCCGGTTCACACGCGTTATCGTTAACGACCATCGCTGGCAAGCCAGCTCCTACAGGGGGCCGTGCCCGCGCTCCAAACCAGTGGCCCCCCCCCCAAAAAAAATGGCGCTCCCCGAGGCGCCTTTTCAGTCTTGGGTTACTGTTGGTTCTGCCCCGTCACCACCAGCGGGATCTCTGCCTGACGCAAATCCAGGGGAGGCAATTTCGTCGGCTGACTCAAGCCCTGCAACACCCGGGCATCGTAATCATAAATGTCCGGCTTGAACGTCACCCGCCCGTCATTGCTCAGGTCCACGGTCCAATAGGCCAGCAGCACCGGCACCTTCACCGGCAGCTGGATATTCTCGGTCCTGCCATTGGCCAACTGCTTTTGAATCCCGGCGCTGTTCCAGCGCACCGGGTCGTTGAACAACAACTCGACCAGTTGCAGCGGGTTTTCCACGCGGATGCAGCCCGAGCTGGTGGCCCGGACCGTCTTGGCAAACAGTTCGCGGTGCGGCGTGTCATGCAGGTAAATCGCATAGTCGTTGGGGAAGCGGATCACTACCTGCCCCAACGAACTGTCGGGCCCGGCATCCTGACGCAGGTGGATGCCTCGCGGGTTGCTCCAGTCAACGTCCGACGGATCGAGCACATTGCCTTCGCGATCAAGCACGCGAATCCGGTTGGCCGCCAGATAGCCCGGATCGTTCTGGATTTTCGGAATCACGTCCTGCTTGAGGATGGTCGGCGGCACGGTCCAGGTCGGGTTGAACGTGATGTAGGTGATTTCGGCCTGGAACACCGGCGTACTGCGCACCGGCTTGCCGACCTGCACCCGCGAACGCCAGATCGGCAGACCGTCACGGTACATCGCCACCTTGTAGCCGGCGATATCGACGATCACGAACGTGCCCTGAAGTTTGTACAACAGCCAGCGGGCGCGCTCCATGTTGACCCGCACCTGATCGATCCGCGCCTCGACCGGCACGTTCAGCGCCGCCAGCGTCGCCGCCCCCGCCACGCCGTCGGCCCCCAGGTATTGCTCGGTCTGATACTTCTTCACCGCGGCAATGACCTTGTCGTCGTAACCGGCTTTTTTCGCCAGGTGCGGGTCCAGGTACCCGCCCGCCACCAGGCGCGCACGCAATTGTCCGACCGCCACCCCGTCCATGCCGGGCTTGAGCGATTGTCCTTCGGTGACTTTCGGCCAGCCACCCGCATCCCGCACCTGGCGTAACCGGGCCAGGCCCCCGCGCAAATTGCGGTAAATCTGTTCCTGGGGAGGCGCATCGGCGAATGCACGTGCCACGTCATGGGCATCGAGGGCGGCGAACAGGTTGTTCATGTCCTCGCGGGCATTGCTGCCGGCAGGATCGAAATTCCAGTGAATGTCCAGCCGCGACGGATCGACCTTGCCCCGGCGCAGTTGCAGCAGCGCAGTGATGAAGGTACGGGTGGCCGCCATGTCGAACATCGCCCGCTGTGCCGTGGAAGGCATGGCGGCCATCAGCGATTCATGGGCCTGGGCCAGTTCGGTGATACGGAAGTCCGCCGGGGTCAGGCCGTCGACCTTGGTGTCTTCGAGGCTCTTGAGTAACTGCAGCACATCACGATCATCCGTCCACGCGGCGCGATAGTTGCGATGCATATAGAAATCCAGCACCACCCGGCTGACGTCCACACGCTGATTGCGCCTCGACGTGAGCAACGGCGGAAAGGCCGAGCGCAGCGGTTCCAGCGTGGCCTGAATCGCCTGGCCGACTGCATCGTCAGGCGCCGCGGCATCGCTTATGCTGCTCGCTGCAGATACCGGCTCAATCGGCGAAGTTTGCGCAAATGCGGCACCGCTGATCAGAAAGCCCATAAAAAACATGCGGCTTATGACGAATGACCTTGTTAATTGCACCATGGATAATCCTTAATCCCCCGATTCAACGGCGCCAGCTTTGCGCGCGCTGCTAGACTCGAAATTATCATGATGGGACCCGACTATGGCGCTAAACCGCTTTGGCCTTTTATTTGCCATATTACTGACGTGTCTTTCAGTAACGTCAGCCTACGCCGATTCGCTTGAAAACGCGCTGGTCAAAGCAGCACCAGGCGCCGACGCCAAAGTGATTGCCCTGGCCGTTCGCGCCACCCAATGCAGCCGTGCCCAAGGCGTCGCCCCAGCCCAAAGACTGGCGGTGATCGATTACTCCCTGCCTTCGACCGAACAACGCCTGTGGGTCTTCGACCTTAAACGGCGCAAGTTGCTGTTTCACGAACTGGTCGCCCATGGCCGCAACAGCGGCGAAAACATGGCGACGCTGTTCTCCAACCAGAATGAAAGCCACGCCACCAGCCTCGGTCTGTTCCGCACCCAGCAAAGCTATCTCGGCCAGAACGGATACTCGCTGCGCATGGAAGGCCTGGAGCCCGGCTTCAACGACAACGCCTTTGACCGGGCCATCGTCATTCACGGCGCACCCTACGTCAGCCCGGTGCTGGCCCGCGCCAATGGCCGGATCGGCCGCAGCCTGGGTTGCCCGGCCGTCAGACCGGCGATTGCCCATCGGCTGATTGATTCGATGAAGGACGGGCAGTTGTTGTTTTCCTACTACCCGGATCAGCGCTGGTTGAAGTCGTCCTCCTACATCAACTGCGGCGACACCGTGGCCTCAAGGGAAAAGTCCGCTTCAAGCCAGAAAGCGACGTCCAACCTGTCAAAACTGTAATCCCCGCCTCAGCCAGCTGAAAGGCACCGCCCGCTAGCCTCGTCGACAAGTTCAACAGGCTGACGGGCGGAACACACGGCATGCACTCCCACACTTCAAGACGCACCTTCGTCAAAGGCCTGGCCATCGGCGGGCTCTTCGGCGGCCTCGGGTTATGGCGCACGCCGGTCTGGGCGATCAGCAGTCCCGGCGAACCGCAGGTGTTGGCCGGTAATGATTTCGACCTGTTCATCGGCGAATCCCCGGTCAACTTCACCGGCACCCCGCGCACTGCACTGACCATCAACGGTGGCATTCCCGGCCCGCTGCTGCGCTGGCGTGAAGGCGATACGGTGACGCTGCGGGTACGCAACAGACTCAAGGACAGCACCTCCATTCACTGGCACGGCATCTTGCTGCCGGCCAACATGGACGGTGTGCCGGGCCTGAGTTTCAAGGGCATCGAGCCGGGCGGCCTGTACGTCTACCAGTTCACCCTGCGGCAGAACGGCACCTACTGGTATCACAGCCATTCGGGGTTCCAGGAACAATCCGGCGTCTACGGCCCGCTGGTAATCGACGCCAAGGACCCGGAGCCGTTCCAGTACGACCGCGACTACGTGGTGATGCTCAGCGACTGGACCGACGAAGACCCGGTCGACCTGATGAAGACGCTGAAAAAACAGTCCGATTACTACAACTTCAACAAGCGCACCGTAGGCGACTTCATCCACGACGTCAGCGAACAAGGCTGGGGGCCGACCGTCGCCGATCGCACGATGTGGGCCGAGATGAAGATGAACCCCACCGACCTCGCGGACGTCGGCGGCGCCACTTACACCTACCTGTTGAACGGCCAGGCGCCGGACATGAACTGGACCGGGGTGTTCCGCCCGGGGGAAAAGCTGCGGCTGCGCTTCATCAACGGCTCGGCCATGAGTTACTTCGACGTGCGCATCCCCGGCCTGAAAATGACCGTGGTCGCCGCCGATGGCCTCCATGTCAAACCGGTGAGCGTCGACGAGTTTCGCATTGCCGTGGCGGAAACCTTCGACGTTATCGTCGAACCGACCGAAGCGGCCTACACCCTGTTCGCCCAGGCGATGGATCGTACCGGCTACGCACGCGGCACCCTGGCGGTGAAGGCGGGACTCGTAGCACCGCTGCCAGCACTGGACCCACGCCCCCTGGTGACCATGGATGACATGGGCATGGACGGCATGGACCACGGCAGCATGGCGAACATGGATCACAGCAACATGGCCATGGGCGACATGCCCGGCATGCAGTCCCACCCGGCCTCGGAAACCGACAACCCGCTGGTGGACATGCAAGCCATGTCCACATCAGCGAAACTCGACGACCCCGGCATGGGCCTGCGCAACAACGGGCGCCGCGTGCTCACCTACTCCAACCTGCGCAGCACCTTCGAAGACCCGGACGGCCGCGAACCCGGCCGTACCCTCGAACTGCACCTGACCGGGCACATGGAAAAATTCGCCTGGTCGTTCAACGGTGTGAAGTTCTCTGACGCAGAACCGCTGCGCCTCACGTACGGCGAGCGGCTGCGGATCGTGCTGGTCAACGACACGATGATGATGCACCCCATCCACCTGCATGGCATGTGGAGCGACCTCGAAGACGAGAACGGCCAGTTCATGGTGCGCAAACACACCATCGACATGCCACCGGGCTCCCGGCGCAGCTATCGGGTCACGGCCGATGCGCTCGGCCGCTGGGCCTATCACTGCCATCTCCTGTACCACATGGAAATGGGCATGTTCCGTGAAGTTCGCGTGGAAGAATGAGGCGCACCCCATGATTCGATTCACCCCGGTTTTTTTCGCACTCGTGACCTCGACGGCGCTGGCCGCCAGCGACGGCATGCAAGGCATGGATCACAGCCAGATGGACCACGGCCAGATGCAGAGCATGGACGAGGGCCAGATGCAGCCCGCCGCCCCCAGCGAAAGCCGTACGCCGATCCCGGTGCTGACCGATGCCGATCGCGCTGCGGTGTATACCGATCCCGCCGGCCACCATGTGCACGACACCACACTCAATTCGTTTTTCCTCACCGACAAACTGGAATGGCAGGACGCCAATGACGGCAGCACCCTGGCATGGGACTTGTCCGGCTGGGTCGGCGGCGACATCGATCGCCTGTGGCTGCGGTCCGAAGGCGAGCGCACCAATGGCGTGACCGAGGACGCGGAAATCCAGGCCCTGTGGGGCCACGCCATTTCCCCGTGGTGGGACGTCGTCAGCGGCGTGCGCCAGGACTTCAAACCCGGCGCCCCGCAAACCTGGGCCGCATTCGGCGTGCAAGGCATGGCGCTGTACAACTTCGAGGCCCAAGCCACGGCCTTCATCGGCGAAGGCGGCCAGAGCGCCGTGCGGCTGGAAGGCGACTACGACATCCTGCTGACCAACCGGCTGATCCTGCAGCCGACCCTCGAGCTCAACGCCTACGGCAAAAACGATCCGCAACGGGGCATCGGCGCGGGGCTGTCCAACACCGAGACCGGCTTGCGCCTGCGCTACGAAATCCGCCGGGAATTCGCGCCGTACCTCGGCGTGACCTGGAACCGCACCTACGGCAACACCGCCGACTACGCCAACGACGAAGGCGAGGACCGCAGCGAAACCCGCCTCGTGCTCGGACTTCGGATGTGGTTCTGAACAGACTCAGCCAAAACCAACAACAACCGCTTCGAGCGGTAAAGGACCTTGCATGCGCATCATCAAACCCACCGCCGTCGTTATCGCGTTACTCAGCGGCCTGCTCATGAGCACCCTCGCTCAAGCGCACCCCAAACTGCTCGCCTCCACTCCAGTGGAAGGCGCAGAAGGTGCGCCGCCCGACAAGATCGAACTGCATTTTTCCGAAAACCTTGTCACCCAGTTTTCCGGCGCCAAACTGCTGATGACCGAAATGCCCGGCATGGCCCACGCCCCGATGCCGGTCAAGGCCAAGGTCAGCGGCGGCAGTGATCCGAAAACCATGCTCATTACCCCGACAACAGCCTTGACTGCCGGCACCTACAAGGTCGAATGGCGCGCGGTGTCGTCGGACACCCACCCGATCACCGGCAACGTCACGTTCAAAGTGAAATGATCAATGAGCGACTCGGCCAACGTCGTTCTGCGGTTTGTGTTGTATGTGGATTTGATGCTGTTGTTTGGCGTGGCGCTGTTCGGGCTGTACAGCTTTAAAGGACAGGAACGGCTATCCGGGACGGTGCTGCCCTTTCGCCGATGGCTGACGGGAACTGCCGGACTCGGCGCGCTGCTGTCCATCGCCGGCATGGTGCTGATGGTCCGCGCCATGAGCGGCGAATCAGACGTTGCCGAGCTACGCCCTCACCTCGAGATGATGCTGTTCGAGACAGACGTCGGGATGGCCTGGGCCGTGCGGATGACTGCGTTGGCGGTCGCAGGTCTGGCGGTGATGCTCAACCCACGCGCCCCCGGCATCAGCCTGGTGATCGCCAGCACTGCCGGCGGCATCGCCCTCGCCAGCCTGGCCTGGAGCGGGCATGGCGCCATGGACGAAGGCAGCCGTCGTTACTGGCACTTCACGACAGACATCCTGCACTTGCTGGTGGCGGGCGCCTGGCTCGGCGCGTTGCTGGCGTTCGCGTTGATGGCGCAACCCCGGGGCCTGCAAACCGAAGCACACATTCGTTTGCTGGCTCACGCCATCAGGCGATTCGAGCTTGTCGGTGCGCTGATCGTCGTGATCATCACCGTGACGGGCGTGGTGAACTACCTGTTCATCCTCGGGCCGAGACTCGATGAGGTTTTACTCAGCCATTACGGAATTCTGCTGACGATCAAAGTGCTGCTGTTTGCCGGGATGCTGGTGTTGGCGGCGCTGAACCGCTTTCATCTTGGCCCCTTGCTGGAGCGGTCATTGCGCGAGGGCCAGTATCGCGTGGCAGCCCATGCACTTCGGCGCAGCGTGGTAGCGGAAATGGCTGCAGCGGTGTTGATCGTGGGGCTGGTGGCGTGGTTGGGGACGTTGAGCCCGGAAGTGGAATGAGGCATCTTCAGGGGGCATTGATTTTTCACACCGGTGAAAGTTTCACTACACTCCCCCCTTCAAAACCACTCCAGCACAAAAGCCCGATAACAATGACGAAAATCAAAAGAGCAATGATGCTCGGCGGCTTGCTCGCACTCTCCCTTGGCGCCCAGGCAGAACCTTCGCATCTGGACAGCGTCATGCAACAGGGACAACTGCGCGTTTGCACCACCGGCGACTACAAGCCCTACACCCTCAAGGCCGAGGACGGCGCGTATTCCGGCATCGACATCGCCATGGCCCGCGCCCTGGCCGACAGCCTGGGCGTCAAGGTCGAGTGGGTGCCCACCACCTGGAAAACCCTGATGCCCGACATGCTCGCCGGCAAGTGCGACATCGCCATGGGCGGCATCTCGGTCACCCTGGAACGGCAGAGAAAAGCCTTCTTCAGCAACATCCTGGACGTCGACGGCAAAATCCCGCTGGTGCGTTGCGAAGACCAGGCGCTGTACCAGACGGTCGAACAGATCAACCAGCCCTCGGTTCGCCTGGTCGAACCCGCCGGCGGCACCAACGAAGCGTTCGTCCACGCCTACCTGCCCCAGGCGCAATTGCAGCTGCGCGATAACCTGAGCATCTTCCAGGAACTGCTGGATAAAAAGGCTGACGTGATGATCACCGATGCATCGGAGGCGCTGTATCAGCAGAAGCTCAAACCGGGCCTGTGCGCCGTCAACCCGACGCACCACATGCAATACGGCGAAAAAGCCTACCTGCTACCCCGTGACGACATCACCTGGAAGCTGTACGTCGATCAGTGGCTGCACCTGGCCAAGGCAACGGGCAATTATCAGAAGATTCTGCGGCAGTGGTTGGCGGTGCCAAACGCGAAGTAATGGATTGTTTTTTTCGCACAACAAGGGCACTCCCGAGGGAGCGCCCTTGTTGATTGTGCAGCGCGTATCAATCGCCGTGCAGCAAACTCGAGCTGTACTCGCCAAAACTATTGCCCAACGCACTGCCATGGAAATTCATCTGGTTGACGTTGCTGTGGGTGGGACCCGGGCCAAAGCCGGCCGGCTGCACCGAGTCAGCCGAATAATCGCGAGGGGCACTCACACCCGAACAGGCGCTCAACAGCACGGCACCTGCGATTAGCGAGACCTTGATCAGGTTTGCGAACATTTTTTCCTTCCTGTGGGTTGAGGCGCGGGGGACATGACCTTTGGCGGTCATCCTATGCCTCGGCTGTGCCGGGCATCATGAAACTTTGTGGGGTGATAGCGTTGGTTCAGGAACCGTGTGCACCTGGCGATCGCTCACTGCCTTGGGGATCGACATTGTCCAAACTTCGATTCACCAACAAGTCGCCCACCCATAGCCAGTTGCCGCATCGACAGCGCCCCGCGCACAGCCGCCATAATTTAACAGCAGCCTTGAAAGAAGCGCCTGCCTAAATTCAGGTGGCGCCTGTGCGCCCAGATCTTGTGAAGGACTTCCACACCCTTGACACTGAATTTGCAGCGACGCAAAAAAGCTATCCCGGTGGCTGAGGGAGTGCAACGCGGGCGATGGAGACGCGAGCTGCAGGAAATATCTGACATTTTCGTACTGAATTAAACAGACCTGATTGCCGGTATTCGGACTCCTGAGCCCCGTCATCCCAATCCTGATAAACTCCCCACCTCCCAGCCTCACCGATTCCAGATTGCCAATGTCCGCAGCCAACGCTACACCCGCCCCGCCGTCTCGCCGTTTCTCCGTCGCGCCCATGATGGATTGGAACATCTAATCCTGAAAGCCTTGTAAATAAAGGCTTACAGATGATCTGTTTTTACCGCGTACCTCTTTCGTACCACCATCTCTATCCATTAGATGTAGTGGTCAACTAATCCCAGACACGACGTTAAGTTTTTTTCGTCGTCTGTTTACAGTGGGCACACCTCTTGGGCTACGCTTTTCTTATGCATGGAGGAAGCGCTATGCCAGAAGATCTAACACCCGCTCCGCTCAACCCTTCCGAGGGAGACTTTATAGCCCTCGGACGTACTATCGATGAGGTTTCTGTCTGGTTCGACCCACGTGGCTCTACGCGTGTATCTAACAGCATCAATATGCCGAAGTTACAAACTTGGGCGCTCAACAAACCCCAACGTCTGCTTTCTAACAATCTAACGATTATCAATTTAACTCGCACGGAGTGCGTAGTGCTTGACTTATTAGCAAGCTGCAAGGAGCGCGTTGTTAGCAATGAGGAAATCCTTATGAAGTTAAATAAGGACCCTTATAATTACAAAGGGTTGCCCATGTGCCTCAGTAGATTGCAAGCGAAATTCAAGAGGTTCACCAAAGGCGACCGCCTCCTCCGTTCAGTAAGAAGTCGTGGTTACTGCCTGATCCAAACAATAAATCCTGAATGAGTTTTAAGTCTCTGACTCATGACTGAGACCGCTTTCACGAAGCAATGGCACGCGATCAAGGCGATCAGACCGTGATCGCCGTTGCCGGTGATAGCACCAATTCTTTGAGCTCGCGCCAGTCCCTCCTTAGTTACTCAGCTTGGGCTTACTACCACGATCCAGCATCCCGCCAGGGCCTGCAGCGCCCCATGCTCATCCATGTAGCGATTGCCTGTCGCTCCAATCCCGACACTATCCACACGCTTCACCCGCAACTGAAATCGCACTGGCCCACAACTGCCGTTCGTACGTGCGCGCCTGCATGTAGGCGATTATAGATCCCAAAATTTTTTGGCCAAAAAAAGAGTAACATCAGTAATCTTGACTGCTCCGTTCGCTCAACCATTGAAAATAAAGGTTTTTTCATCCTGCAAAAAGGTAATCTTTAAGTAATATTGAAGTAATCTGATTACTCTATTTTAATGCAATCCTTCATCACACTGAAATCCTTACAAATCAATGCTTTACAGATTAATTACTTTTTCAGTTACTCCACTGTTACTCCTTTTTGTAATCCTCAAGCTCACGGAATACGTGGCCTCCGGACTGAAAGTCTCAATACAGTTACCGAAATTACTCTTTCTCAGACCTCTCCCCTCCCCTGTAACTGCTGGGCAACCACGCCCTCACTGGAACTCTCCCCTCGGTGCAGGGTTCCGCAGGCTTTTTCCACCACACATTCGCGTGCGCAGCCCCCAGCTTGGGCGGGTTTTAGCTGGGTGCGGGTATGCAGAAAAAACGACACATTTAGCCCGCAGGCGTGGCGGGGGGACGACGGCGCGCGCCAGGTTAAGACTAGCCTACCCAGCCGACCTTGCACCAAAAAAGGGCAACACCCTTCCTCCGTCCGAGGCGCGATAGATCTCCCCCGCAGGACCTCAGCGCACAGCCCAAGTAAGTCTGGATGCCATTCTGATTTCGGCGGCAAGGGAGGCATTCGAGAGTGTTGGACATGCGTTGTTTCCCGGACAGGGTTGCCAGGCTGCGAAGAGGAAAGAGTCTCGTGATCTAAAGTGACCACCGCGCTGCCACAATGAACAGAAAGGAACTCCCGCCGGTACGTCCCATGCGCTACGCTGGCCCTGGCCATCAGGGCGCAATCACAAGGAGCAAGACCTATGCGAATGAGTGAATTGGCAGAAGTGGTGCATGTAGCCTATGTGCTGGGCAAGCCCAAGGACAAGGCAGGTTTTTTTGCCGTCGGATAAGGTAACGTCGCTTTTATCCAAGAGCCCTCACCTAAGCCAAGTGCGGGGACTTTTTTCTGGGCTGGAGAAACCGAATTGCTAGGAGCAATGTATGGAAACAGAAGAAAAGTGCACAAACAGAAACATCCCTCTCCCAATTCAACGCGAAGTTAGGCAGCGCTGCGGATTTGGATGTGTAATATGTGGAATGCCATTATATGAATATGAGCGCATGGCGGAATGGGCTACTTTATCCTGATGGCTCAGTACGATGGCCAAGCAATCATCCCGCTGGAGCTGGCTTGCCGGGATTACTTCACCCATCTGACGCCGGACATGTTCCAGCGCAAGGTGATGAGCGGTCAGATCAAGCTGCCTATCACCCGCCTGGAACCGAGCCAGAAGTCGGCCAAGGGCATCCACCTCTCCGACTTGGCCGCGTATCTGGACTTACAACGCGCGGCCGCTGTTAAAGAACACAGCCAGCTCAACAGGTTAAAACACGCCTATTGAGCCACTTCATTGATGCGGCGCCCAGTTGGACGGG
The DNA here is from genome assembly GCF_053628995.1 of Pseudomonas sp. AP3_22 TE3818. Classification (NCBI taxonomy): domain Bacteria; kingdom Pseudomonadati; phylum Pseudomonadota; class Gammaproteobacteria; order Pseudomonadales; family Pseudomonadaceae; genus Pseudomonas; species Pseudomonas sp. AP3_22 TE3818. The sequence goes on from NZ_JBRJHL010000001.1 coordinate 4,500,942, forward strand.
TGCCCTCAATATCTTCTCGTACCACTCCCACCCCAAATATCGATCACCCTTGCCCCTCAGGTGGGTGTAACGCCTCATCGAATTCCAATCCCTGTGTCCGGAAACGCTTGCCACACGCGGGATATCCCAATCCATTTCAAACAGGCGACTGACTCCTTCATGGCGAAGATCGTGGAAGTGCAAATCTGCGATTTCCAGGAACTTGCAAGCTTTCGCCCATGACGTAGAGATAGATTCAGGACTGTAGGGGAAGATATCGTCGCCGACCTTCGGCATTGCCTGGAGGATCTGCCATGCTTCGTCCGGTAGGTAACACCAAACATCGTTGCCGATCTTCTGCCCGGGGTTCTTCATGTCGCGCACCAGCACCCGCTGACCAGGCTCGTCGACATCCGCCCAGCGAATACGCGTTATTTCATCCAGCCGGCGCATGGAAAACAGGGCAAAACCCACGACTTTCAGCATATTGATGACGGTCGGACGCCTCGCCTGCATGTCCTGGTAGTACTTCAGCACCTTTTCCAATTCGTCCAAAGTCGGTCGGCGGTCACGCTCCCGGCTTTTCAGGTTGTAGCCCAGCTTGCGTAGCACCCGCCTGGCGCCGCCCATGGCGAGCGGATCAACCTGGTAACCCCATGCGTCTTTGGCAATCGCTAGTACAGCCCCGAGGTGGGCGAGGTCATTGCCGGCGGTTTGTGGCTGAACCCCACCACCCTCCGGACTCATCCGCCAAAGTGCAAAATCGACCAGGCACTGAGTATTGATATCCGTATCGGTCAACTCGCCTAGGTACGTCTCACCGATGGCGTTGAGTGTCGCTCGCTTGGTCTTGCCCAGCGGCCGGGCTTTCTCGACTTCGACCAGGTAGCGATCGGTCATCTCTTTGAGAGTGGTACCCTTGCGGCTCGCCCGCTCGATCGCACCAGGCTCATCCAGCTCCGACTCGCGCTTACGCGCCCAAATCTGGGCGGCCTGTTTTCGGGCGAAGGTCTGGCTCTCTTGGTAGACTTGCACTCCGTCGCGCTTGATGCGGATCTGAGCCGTGTAGCTCACAGTCCCATCTGCCAGTTTTCTTGCCCTGATAGTCGCCATATCGAAAGTGGTACGCGTCAGTTTTTGAGTAGTACATCGTACCACCGAGACTTAAAAAACGCCTGAAAACGCCCCAAAACACGCTGAAAACACGTTGAGTAAAATGATTCAAAAACAGAGCTTTAGCCCAGCAGAATCAAGCCCCGCACTGTCTCGGCGCTTCAGCGTTGCACCCATGATGGATTGGACCGACCGCCACTGCCGCTTCTTCCTGCGCCTGCTGTCGAAAAACGCCCTGCTCTACACCGAAATGGTCACCACCGGTGCCCTGCTCAACGGCGATCACGAGCGTTTCCTGCGCCACAACGAGGCCGAGCATCCGCTGGCGTTGCAGCTTGGCGGCAGTGTGCCGCTGGACCTGGCGGCGTGTGCGCGCATGGCACAGGAGCATGGTTACGACGAGGTGAACCTGAATGTCGGCTGCCCGAGCGATCGGGTGCAGAACAATATGATCGGTGCGTGCCTGATGGGACATCCGCAGTTGGTGGCCGATTGTGTGAAGGCGATGCGTGATGCGGTGTCGATTCCAGTGACGGTCAAGCACCGTATCGGGATCAATGGCCGGGACAGTTACGAGGAGCTGTGTGATTTCGTCGGCACGGTGCGGGATGCCGGGTGCACCAGTTTTACCGTGCACGCGCGGATTGCGATTCTGGAGGGGTTGTCGCCGAAGGAGAACCGTGACATCCCGCCTCTGCGTTATGACGTAGCAGCGCGGTTGAAGGCGGATTTTCCTGAACTGGAGATTATCCTCAACGGCGGCATCAAGACGCTGGAGGCCTGCCACGAGCATTTGCAGACGTTCGACGGCGTGATGCTGGGCCGCGAGGCGTATCACAACCCTTATGTGATGGCCCAGGTGGACCAGCAGTTGTTCGGCAGTACGGCGCCGGTGATCACCCGTGCCGAAGCACTGGCGCAGTTGCGGCCGTATATCGCTGCACACATCGATGCCGGCGGTTCGATGCACCACATCACGCGGCATGTGTTGGGGCTGGGTACCGGGTTCCCGGGGGCGCGCAAGTTTCGGCAGTTGTTGTCGGTGGATATCCACAAGGCCAAGGAGCCCCTGGCCTTGCTCGATCAAGCGGCCGGGTTGCTTGAAGGGCGTTGATGCCCGGTTGTTCTCGCCATTTAAACCAGGCGGTTCGATCCGCCTGGCTCGCCGGTCAGCTGGCGGCCGCCGCCGTCCAGTTCACCCAACCGAATGCCCAGGTCGCCAGGATCAACAATCCGAAAACAATCCGGTACCACGCGAACGCGGCATAACTGTGGTTCGCAATGAACTTGAGCAAGCCGCGCACGGCGATCATGGCGAAAAAGAACGCCGTGACGAACCCAAGGGCGAAAACCGGCAGGTCCCCGGCCTGGAACAGCTCCCGGTACTTGTAGCCTGAATACACCGCCGCACCGACCATGGTGGGCATCGCCAGGAAGAACGAGTACTCGGTGGCGGCCTTGCGCGACAGGCCAAACAGCAACCCGCCGATAATGGTCGATCCGGAACGGGAAGTGCCCGGTATCATCGCCAGGCATTGCGCGAAGCCTACCTTCAGCGCATCCGGCCAGCGCATGTCGTCGACATGGTCGACGTGCACCACGTGGTCCCTCTGCTCTGCCCACAACATGACAACGCCCCCCACCACTAATGCCACTGCCACAGTGATCGGATTAAACAGATACTCATGGATCTTATCGGCGAACAATACCCCCAAGACCACTGCCGGAAGAAAACCGATTAATAGATTCAAGGTGAAACGTTGTGCATTGCGTTGGGTCGGTAAGCCGGTAACGATATCGAGAATCTTGCGACGGAACTCCCAGACAACCGCCAGGATCGCGCCCAATTGAATGATGATGTTAAAGGCCATGGCTCGCTCGCCGCCGAAGCTGAGCAAGTCCGCGACAACTATCTGGTGCCCCGTACTTGATATAGGCAAAAATTCCGTCAGACCTTCGACCATCCCTAAAATCAACACTGATATGGTTGTCCAAAGATCCATCAACCCCCCCTCACCAACAAATACCAATGCGTCGACCCCGCTCTAATTCAACGCCAACACGAAAGTAAAGCGCATTAGGCCGATTAATAAAACCCAATGTTATGAAATGTCCATGACCGATACCACCAACATGAACGTTATACAACAGTTAATATTGGATAGTGCTGAGCCAAACAAAAGCAATAACTCGCATTTAAAACCACAAAGCCCTGCAGCCTCATGACACCCAATCAAAAAAATCAAGTAGCGGGAACTTTATCGGCATGCACGGTCGTATTGATGCGAAAACGCGGGACCCTGAGGCAATAGATGGCATAATGCTATGACCTGCCAGCCCACGAGATTGCCATAGACCACCAGACATCTCGAACCACAAGCGAGCAAACGATCACGCCAGAATGACCGGCAATGTTAAAAAAACGTAACGACCGCTTGAAAAAACGGTGAAATGTTACCAATTGTCAGTCACAAACAAGAATGAGTGCTTTAACATTCAAATGCCAGCACCCATCCGAGTCAAAGCATGATGCTTACAGGGAAACTAACGACTACAGGCCACACCGACGCGAAGGAGGAGACAGGTATTCTCACCATTGGGCGAACTCATACGCTAGCTGAGGGCTTTAGGGAATTAGTCGCAAGCCACGTAGGCAAGGATATTGCCGTCGATGCACTGTGCTATAGCAACTCATTCAAAAGAAACAACGATCCTGGTTCATACCGTGCAATTTTTATCGTTATCGACAGCCCTCAAGCGTTTGTTGAAAGCCTCACCGTGGTAGAAAATGTTCGCGCCGAAAATCTGGCGTCAATAATTTTTGTAGCCATCACCGGTAGAGGCACTTACAACAAGATGAAATATTATTTTGCCGGGGCCGACTACTGTATTAATTGCGACACTTTTGCAGACAAAAACACTGACCTACTGTCCGAGTTTTTTGACAGTCCCGAATGGCAAAAAAAGCATAATTTGTTTTTGGACCCCACTCGCATGTGCCTTATTGGCGACTATAAAAAACTGGATGTATCGTTTGCAGAAATGAAAATTCTCGAGGCTTTTTCTCAAACAAAAAACCAAATCTTGAGCCATGATGAAATCGCCAGGATCATGGGGCTGAATATAAATTTTTATGATCCAAGAGCCTTGGAAAAGTCGATCAGTCGCCTTCGCGGAAAAATAAAAGGCATATATGGCATCAACGCCATTCAAAGTATTCGTGGGCATGGATATCGTTTAATCAGGGGTCTGATCTCGACAACCTGATTCTTAGTGTAGAAGGGAGTTTCTGTATTATGAACGCAACAGGGAGCGTGCGACTCTACGGTCACGCAGAGCATTACCTGTCTCGACAATTGATCCTCACTCGGGATGACTGCCCGTTTGGCAGCGAGATCAGAATACATTTTGACGACTCCGCTTCCGCGCCCTGCGCGCCAGAGGCGCATCAGATGAGTGGGATCTACAGTGAAGTACTGATGCAAACCAGGCTGATTGCATTTTCGCTGAAAGATCACAACACCACTAACGGAAGTAAATACTTAAGCCGTAGATTTGTTTGCGTAAGACAGTCAGATCTTGCCAACTCTGCGCTCACAGAAGAGCTGATACAGTCCGGCGATGCTCTGCGCGGATATGGCCAGACACTGGTTATCGCGCTCAATGAACTCCCCCTCTCCGCAGTCAGCTTCGTAGAAAAAAAGAAAATCCTTCGCAACGTATATCTATTGAAAGACCATGGCGTAGAAATCGCGTTTGACGACTACAACATCGACAATCAAAGTATCGAAATCCTTACAACCCTGGATTTATTCGACTATATAAAAATTTCTATTTCCTCTCTAGACTTGAGCCTCAAGCTCAGTGGCAATCCAGAGTTATTCAATCGTCTCCACGAACGTATGACCATGCTCACTCATAACACAAAAGTCGCTTTTATAGCAGACAGAGTCGAGCACGCTGCCAGTCATATACTGGCACGTGCGCTGCCCTTTGATTACTTCCAAGGGAGTTATTACTCCCCTGCCGACAACCTTTGAATCAACACCCAGACGTGCAACTCAGGAGAGAGCCATGGATAGCAGCACAAACCTCCCTAGAAAATACTTTGTCGTGGTTACTCACAACCCTGCACTAGAACTGGAGCTTGAGGCATTACTGTCCAGCAAGCGATATAACAGTTGCGGCACATCACAAGCAAAGATGTTTTTTGAAGGCGTTGCCCCACCCACTTCTGCCCCAAGGTTGATGGAATTTATTTCCCCGCAGGTGGCCAAAATGGTTCCTCCGGTTATCAAGCATGATACTCAGCGCATCCTTTCGACATTCAAGTCCGAATGGCAAGTTGCCCAATCCGTAACGAAATTTACTCACTTCACATCAACTGCGGACAACGCCAGAGATGACACCAGGGAATACGTCTCCCAGACGGCCAAACCGCACACCCCACTGACTGAAACCTGGCGACTGAGCGATGGCAGCGGCGCGTTGACCAAGGATGGCGTGGAGATTGTCTTGACTGGCCTGGAGGCCACGCTGCTGAAAAAAATGCTGCACCATGAGGATCGCGTGGTCAGCAAGGAGGACCTTATCCGTAGCATTGGCAGAGAACCTGAACATTATCGGGGCCTCGAAATGTGTCTAAGCCGATTACAGGAAAAGTTTAAAAACGCTAGTAACGGCGAACGCCTCTTTCGTGCAGTAAGGAATCGTGGGTACTGCGTGATACAAAAAATCGTACGCGTAAAAATCTAGTCCAAGCCATTCAGATGTTCACCGCGGCAGTGCAATACAACAATAAAAAGCACGCCATTTTATCTACCCGTATCTCCTTCACCCCCCGCCCCTCTACAAAGCCGTGTTAACAAAGTTGAATCCAGACTATTTCTAACGCGCTTCTCGCCCAGACATATCAACAAGATATACAACCCACCCGTTAAAAGTCGTCAGACAGTGCTCGCGCGAATAAATTAATCTATCCATTGATGACGGCGCTGCCCTTTTGGCGCTTCGTTCGTCAATGCAACGCCATCTAATATGAACAATAACTCTTACTGCATTGATTTTGGCTCTTGTCTGTCGAAACGCGAATGGACGTATTTTGGGGATATCGTATGGTTAACAATCTTCGTATCAATCGAAATACCACCCTCAAAGGATTGACCTTCTGGGGACAGTGGGCGCTTGGCCTAGGCTTTGTTGTTGCCCTATTATTGGTATTGGTTTATTACAAGACGGGGACGATTGAGTTCTATTATCGAGTCTGTGCAACTCTTACTGTACTAGCATCGGTTCCTGCCTATTCCTGGTGCGGCGTCTATGCCAAGAAGGACAATTACCTGGAGGGTCTGGTAAGACTTCTGATGGGTTGGTCAATGACACTGGCAGCGCTGGCTATTGTCGCCTTCCTCTGCAAGGCCAACGAACTGTTTTCTCGTCAAATCATTCTGGTATGGGCTATCTGCAGCTACATCGGGCAGGCGCTGTTGTACGTCCCGCTGCATGGTTTTTCGAAGTACTACCAACGGGCACTTCAAATTGAACGCAGAACGCTGATTGTGGGTACTGGCGAGCTGGCGTTGGGGCTGGCTAGTAAGCTTCGTACCCTCCATCACTTCCCATTGGTAGGCCTGGTAAGTTCCGACACTACTCCTTTGCTGGAGACAGGTGCGCCACCGGTCGTAGGCCCGCAAGAGGAACTGCTCGAACTGATCAAGACTCATGACATCCGACGCCTGTACATCACGCTACCGCTGAGCGAAGCGGCACAAATCGAAGAAATGTATGTCGACTTGCTGGATGCCAACGTCGATGTTGTCTGGGTCCCGGACTTGAATAGCCTGACGCTGCTCAATCACTCGGTCAGTGATGTGGATGGCATGCCGGCAATCCATTTGATTGAATGCCCGCTGAGCAGCCAACCCACTGCCGCGCTGAGTAAAAGCCTGTTCGATAAAAGCGTGGCTCTGATGGCCATTATCGCTCTAAGCCCGTTACTGCTGATCATTGGCCTGGCCGTCAAATTCACATCCCAGGGTCCGGTATTTTTCAAACAGGACCGCCACGGCTGGAACGGGAAGGTTATCAAGGTCTGGAAGTTTCGCTCGATGCGCGTGCACGACGATCATGAGGTCAAGCAAGCCAGTCGTAACGACTCGCGGATTACCCCGGTCGGGCGTTTTATCCGTCGCACTTCCATCGATGAGTTGCCGCAGTTGTTCAATGTCTTGCAGGGTCATATGGCGCTCGTCGGGCCACGCCCCCATGCCGTTGCGCACAATAACTACTACTCCGGCAAGATTCTCGCCTACATGGCGCGCCACCGAATCAAACCGGGGATCACCGGGCTGGCTCAAATCAACGGTTGCCGCGGCGAGACCGACACCATCGACAAGATGCAAAAGCGCGTCGAGATCGACCTTAAGTACATCAATAACTGGTCGTTGTGGCTGGATGTGAAAATCCTGATGAAGACGCCGTTCACCTTGCTGTCGAAAGACATTTATTGATGGTGCACCTGCAGGCTAACCAGGAGAAGCAAGCCATTTGCGCACTGCGTTAGCCTCGTCACTCGTGGCTGGATCTTTCACCAGCCACGCCTGCAACTGCAGCGACAGGTTGTTCTGCTGTCGACTTTCCTGGCGATGTTCATCGCCAACTTCTTTTAAATCTCCGCTCGATACCGTACAGCCTGCTGAGCAGATTCAGGGCAATATCGGCATGCCCGGACTTATCATCAGGCAAGCGCAACGGCGGTAGTTGACCGCAAAAAAGTGGATATCGGGCAATCACGTGACGGCATAAATCTGTTCGCGAGCCGGAACGTCAGCTACGCCATAAAGATGCGGTCCTGACTGAGACCGCTACCTTCCCGGCGCTGCGAAAAAAGCTTAATGCCTACTGAGGGGGGAGCGAAGACGAGAGCAACTAATTTTGTTGCCAGAATGGTATCTGCTCGTTGATTGGCGGGCCGGGACCAACGCGCCGTGTCAATGCTTACTGATATTGACCAGGGGGATGCTGATTCTTTGCTCACGCTGCAGCAACGTCATCAGGAGCAACACACGCTGCTCTCCCTCCATCGCCAGGAAGATCGCTTCCACATCGACAAAAGGCCCTTCATTGATACGTACCCGCTCGCCACAGGCAAACCGAGCCTCCACAAGGGCTCCGCTATCGTGCTCATAAAGTCGGGCGATCAAGTCATCACCTACGGGCAGCGGCTTGCCGCCAAAACTGACAATTCGCAATACACCGCGGGTAGAACGCAAAGGCGCCCAGCTCTCACCTGAGCCGAGCTGGATAAACAGATAACCTGGAAACAGCGATTCGCGCACAGTCCTCATGCGCCCCTGTAAATCACGCTCGCGCTGGTGCGTAGGGCGAAAACAGGTATATCCCTGGTTAATCAGATTGATCTCTGCACGCTCGTCCTGGCTGGCCTTGCACTGAACCAAATACCATGCACGAGCGGTGAGACTCTCAGGCAGGGTCGCTTGAACAGCCGAAGCACTATGGATGGACACAATCAGCCCCTTCTGCGCCAATGCGGTCAAGTAGCTCCATGGATTTACCTCCGACCTTGCGACGGATTTCTCCCAAGGCTGGAAGCGCACCTGAAAAACGGAGTTGGACGATCATGAAAACCTGGCCTTTAAAACAACGCGAAACTTATTGGCAATAAACGAATGCCAGGGAACGCTTTACCCAAGGCGATCGCCTACGCTTATCATCAAACTACACCCCACGGTATTTAACACAGCCCAACACTGAACAATACAAAAAAGTCGAAAAAGTTATAATTCGTCCGATAACACCAAGAAATGTTATTTAACGCGTTATTTAATATCGGGCTTTATATCTGGATATTTTTTTTACTGCATGGCATTCATTAGTGCGTGGCATTTAATGGTTGATGTTGCCGTGGGTTGCCAGTTATGATTTTTAGCGTAGCAACCGTAAAGCACGCTCCAAGTCCAGATTCCAGCAGACCAGAGTCTTAGCAGCGAATAGTTTCATCCAGTACGGTAACTCCTCACGGAAAGAGGCACACACCCAATAGCTGCAAGCCGTCACAAAAGTGCCATTGAAGAAAAACAGAATTTCAGTCTTTCCAATTGCACCATCACCACAAGTGTGGAATTTCCAGGGAGGTTGCCTTGTTTAACAAGATTCTAATCGTTTGCATTGGCAACATTTGCCGAAGCCCTACTGCAGAACATTTGTTGCGAGATGCACTGGGCCGGTCCGACATCGAAGTCAGCTCAGCGGGCCTTGGCGCGCTACAAGACCACCCTATCGAGTCCACCGCCCGGGTCGTACTGGAAGAGCATGGCCACCTGCCAAATGAGCACAAAGCCAATCAACTGACCCCCGCCACCATCAGCGAATCGGATCTGATCCTGGTGATGGAGCAGTCCCACATTGACCGTGTTCTCAAGCTCGCGCCTGAAGCGCGAGGAAAGGTCTTCTTGCTGGGCAAGTGGCAGAACAACCGCGAAATCAGCGACCCCTACCGTCAAGGCAAACCTGCTTTTGTGCATGCATACGCGTTGATTGAAGAAGCAGTAACCGCCTGGGCACGGCGTCTCGCACGCTAAACCACTCCTCGAATACCTGTTAAAAAAGAACCCACTTATGCAGCAAACTCCAGCATTAACCTCACAGGACGATGATGAAATCGACTTGATGGGCCTACTCGGGACACTGGTCGATCATAAATGGTTGATTGCCGGGATCACTGCTGCCTCCATGGTCGTTGGAACGGCCTATGCGGTGTTGGCCAATCCTGTTTACCAGGCAACTGCCTTGGTACAGGTGGAGGCTAAAAAAAATGACTTGCTCGGTTTCTCCGATATCAACAGCATGTTGGGTAAAGAGTCACCTTCAACCACAGAAATTGAATTAATCAAGTCGCGCGCCATTATCGGCAAGGTTGTCGACAATCTATCGCTTGATATCACTGTCGAGCCGAACCGTTTTCCGGTGATCGGCGACTTTATTGCTCGTCATTTCAAACCAGACGCTGTGAATACGGTCGCGACGCCATGGTTTGGCATGAGCAGCTTTGCCTGGGGTGGCGAAACCCTGAAAATATTTCAGCTCGAGCTCCCACAAGAACTTCTGGGTGAGGAACTAACGTTCGTCAGCGGTGAAGGTGGCCACTTCACTTTGCTGGATGAAGATGACAATGTCCTCGTCGAGGGACAAGTGGGCCAAGCCTATGACCAGGACGGCATTAAACTGCAGGTCGAAGTGTTGCAGGCGAATCCGGGTACAACGTTCAGCATTGTGCGCGACCCACGCCTGACCAGTATTTTGAAGTACCAAAAGGTACTAGATGTATCGGAGCGCGGTAAAGAATCCGGCATGATCGGACTGGCTCTTGAAAGCGAGGAACCGGCTGAAGCCATTCAAATCCTCAATGAAATCGCCAAGCTCTACGTACGGCAAAATGTTGAGCGAACGTCGGCCGAAGCCGCTCAAAGCCTGGAGTTCCTACAAGATCAACTGCCTCAGGTCCGCAAAGACCTGGAAAAAGCCGAAAACGCCCTGAACAAGTATCAAATTCGCAGTAAGTCCATCGATATCAGCCTGGAAGCCAAAGCCATTCTCGACCAGATCGTGGCGCTGGATACCAGCATCTCCGAATTGAAATTGCAGCAAGCGGAAATGGATCGCAAGTTTACCCGTCAGCATCCCGCCTATCGGGCCTTGCTCAGCCAATTAGGCGAGCTGACAGCCAAGCAGAATGGTTTGGCCAAAAAAGTCGAGGGCCTGCCTTCAACGCAGCAAGAACTGCTTAGCCTCACCCGCGATGTAAAAGTCAGCACCGAAATTTATACCCAGCTCCTGAATAAATCCCAGGAGCTGGATGTAATGCGTGCTGGCACCGTGGGCAACGTGCGCTTGGTCGATACCGCTGATGTGGATCTGCACAAGCCTGTAAAACCCAAGAAGGCCCTGATCGTACTCATCGCCACCCTGCTAGGGGCTTTCCTGGCGATTGCAGTGGTGCTGTTTCGCAAAGCCCTTAACCGCGGCGTGGAAAATCCGGATCAAATTGAACAGCTGGGGTTGCCGGTTTATGCCTCCATTCCGTTCAGCGCGCTGCAGAAAAGTGAAGAAAGCAAACTCTCCCGTGGTAACCGGGGCCGCGCCAACAACGTCGCACCCATACTGGCCAGCAGTCACCCCACAGACCTGGCCATGGAAGCCTTGCGCAGCCTGCGCACCAGTCTGCACTTTGCCATGCTCGAAGCTGGTAATAATCGCCTGATGATCTCCGGCCCAAGCCCTAAGGTAGGTAAAACCTTCGTTTCCGCCAACCTCGCCGCAGTCATCGCTCAGACCGGCCAGCGTGTATTGCTGATCGACGTGGATATGCGCAAAGGGTATCTGCATAAAGTTTTCGGAATCCCGGCTGAAAACGGGCTTTCTGATTTACTGGTCAAGCGCTGCGACCTGGCAACCGCGATCAATAAAACTGAATTCGAGCACCTTGACGTTATCGGCCGCGGACAAATACCGCCCAACCCTTCAGAACTGCTAATGCACGCGAACTTCAGTGCCTTTCTGGACGAAGTCAGCGCCCAGTACGACCTGGTAATTCTGGATACTCCACCGTTGCTGGCGGTGACGGATGCGGCGATTGTCGGTCGCCAGTCCGGAACCAGCCTGATCGTGACGCGTTTTGCACTTAACCCAGCTCGTGAAATTGAATTGACCATGCGTCGCTTTGCTCAAAATGGCATCGATTTGAAAGGCGCCATTTTCAATGGTGTTGAAAAACGCGCCTCGGCCAAATATGGCTATGCCGATTATGGTTATTACAACTATGAATATAAATCAGATAACGGTTAGTTAACTAACCGTTATCTGTACCCCGCTACCGTCGAGCAGAAGTGCATCGCGGTAGCCATATCAACTCCACCTTGCTACCTGCAGCTAAAGAAAGATGCAGACACATTAAAAAATAATGACGCTCTCAGGGACTGGCAATTAATCCTGGGGCGGTAGCGTGGCAAAAATCAAACTAGTAGCACCCAACGTCGATGGTTATCCGTTAATTCGGTGTATTTCTCTGGATCAACAAAGGTTGGCTCACCGTTGTTTTATACAGCATCGCTCTGAAACGACATTTGTCATGTCAGTCCAAACATCCCTCCCCCTTCAGCTACGAACATAGCAATGGATCGCCCTATGAAGACCCTATGCATTTTTGGTACCCGTCCTGAGGCCATTAAAATGGCTCCACTTGCCTTGGCACTGGCGGCAGATGAACGCTTTGAGGCGAAAGTCTGCGTCACCGGCCAGCACCGTGAAATGCTCGATCAAGTGCTGGGGTTGTTTGCCATTGAGCCGGACTTCGACCTGAACATCATGAAACCCGGCCAGGACCTGACCGATGTCACCAGTGCGATCTTGCAAGGGCTGAAGAAAGTCCTGGCAGAATTCAAACCCGATATCGTGTTGGTTCACGGAGATACCGCCACCACCTTTGCTGCCAGCCTCGCGGCCTACTACCAGCAGATTCCGGTTGCGCACGTGGAAGCCGGTTTGCGCACGGGTAACCTCTACTCTCCATGGCCGGAAGAAGGCAATCGTAAACTTACCGGTGCATTGGCCAACCTGCACTTCGCTCCGACTGAAACTTCACAAGCTAATCTGCTACGTGAGGGCGTTAATCCGGACACTATCGTCGTCACTGGCAACACAGTGATCGATGCCCTGCTGGATGTCGTCAAACGCCTCGACCAGGACCAAGCACTGCTTGCCCAAGCCTCTGCGCCGGCAGCCTTTCTGAACCCCGCTCGAAAATTGATCCTTGTTACAGGCCATCGCCGGGAAAGTTTCGGTGACGGCTTCGAGCGCATCTGTCAGGCGTTGATGGAGGTTGCCCAGCAACATCCAGACGTTGATATCGTCTATCCCGTGCACCTCAATCCCAATGTGCGCGAGCCGGTCAATCGACTCCTGACCGGCATTGACAACATCTACTTGATCGACCCTCTGGACTACCTGCCTTTCGTTCACATGATGAGCCGCGCGCATATCATTTTGACCGACTCCGGAGGCATCCAGGAGGAAGCGCCGTCACTGGGCAAACCCGTGCTGGTGATGCGCGATACCACAGAACGGCCAGAGGCTGTTGCCGCAGGCACGGTGAAACTGGTCGGCACCGAAACCGCGGATATCGCCCGCGAATTGAACCGTTTGCTGACCGATACGGTCGCCTACCGCACCATGAGTTACGCCCATAACCCCTACGGCGACGGTAACGCCTGCCAGCGCATCATCGAGGCGCTGCTCGCTCGTTAACCCCCTCCCTTGCTTAACAGCCGTTGCGTTGCGCGGCAGTTAGCTCGCTTGAAAAACGTATCTACACATCACTATTCAAGGACGTCCCATGCCTTTCAAAACCATCTCCGTCGTTGGACTCGGGTATATCGGCTTGCCCACTGCGGCAGTCTTCGCTTCGCGCAAAAAACAAGTGATCGGCGTCGATGTCAATCAAAATGCGGTCGATATTATTAACCGCGGTCAGATTCATATCGTTGAACCAGACTTGGACATGGTTGTGCATGCCGCCGTAACTGAAGGCTACCTGCGCGCCTCCACCCGGCCGGAACCCGCCGATGCTTTTCTGATTGCGGTGCCCACTCCGTTCAAGGGCGACCATGAACCGGACTTGAGCTACATCGAATCGGCCAGTAAAAGCATTGCTCCGGTGTTGAAAAAAGGCGACCTGGTCATTCTGGAGTCGACCTCCCCGGTCGGCGCTACCGAACAGATGGCCGCCTGGCTCGCCGAAGCTCGTCCAGACCTGAGTTTTCCGCAAACCCACGGTGAAAGCTCCGACATTCGTATTGCCCACTGCCCGGAACGCGTACTGCCCGGCCATGTGCTGCACGAACTGGTGCAGAACGACCGTGTTATTGGTGGCATGACACCGAAATGCTCCGCATTGGCCATCAGCCTTTACAAGATCTTCGTCCAGGGCGAATGCATCGTCACCAACGCCCGCACTGCGGAAATGTGCAAACTCACCGAAAACAGTTTTCGTGACGTGAACATCGCCTTCGCCAACGAACTCTCGATGATTTGCGACAAGCTGGATATCAACGTCTGGGAACTGATCCGCCTGGCCAATCGCCACCCAAGGGTCAATATCCTGCAACCTGGCCCCGGGGTTGGCGGACACTGCATTGCAGTTGATCCGTGGTTTATCGTTAGCAAAACCCCAGATGAAGCTCGCTTAATTCGGACTGCTCGGGAAGTGAATGACAGTAAACCAGAGTGGGTACTAGATAAAGTTAAGATTGCTGTCGCAGAGTTACTTCAGAAAAACCCATTAAAAACAGCCTACGAAATTACAATTGCATGTTTTGGCTTAGCCTTCAAACCAGACATTGACGACTTGCGCGAGAGTCCGGCAGTTTCAATCACACAGAAAATCGCTGCTAGCCACCCTGGGCGAGTGTTGGCAGTCGAGCCGCACATTGAAGAACTCCCTGCGAAATTAACTAACCAACTAACGTTGAGCAGCATTGATCATGCGCTACCTGAAGCAGACATTATCGTTCTGCTCGTAGACCATAAATTCTTTAAAGAAGTCAGTCTAGAGCAACTAGAAAATCGCAAACTTATTGACACCCGAGGCATCTGGAACAGCTAATTCGCAGCATGAATTAATTTCTTATTGACGCTGCCTTTGCACACAACAAAGGCAGTATCCTTCCAATCCATAAAATACAAAATAGAGCTAAGCACACCACAATGCACTACCTGAGCTTTCCACCTTACAAAAACTCTACTTTGCAAACCAGGAATGCTCTTAATGAAGGTTAGCAAAGGAACATCTTTGAGCATCATCAGCACATCTCTGCTATTTTTTATTAATGAGATGGCCCTTCTATCTATTATTGCTTCAGCCCTATATTTAAAATTCAAAAGAAAGCCATTTGAGTGCTTACTCGTAATTTGCTTTTATCTGACTTTTCAATGGACCTGGAGTGCGATTAGCGCAAATACAGGCGTAAGCAATCTTGAGCCAGCACATGTCAAGACAATAGCAGGATCAATCTTTCTAGCTATTATTCTTACCAAATATTTATCTAAGCCTGCAAAATTTCAAATACTATGCATTGCAGTAATTCTTCTATTACTAATAAAAGGTACATTTTTTGCCACAAACAAGATGGTAGCCATAAAATATTTAATCAACATGTACATCCCAATGATCATCACGATTATTAGTATGGGCAACATGACCTTCATCAAAAACAGAGAAAAAATCTCTAGCAAAATAGAAACCTATATTGCTTTAATCTTGTTTGGTTCGCTCATTGGTGCATTGGCGCATGTAGTATCAGGCTACGACACCCTAATTTCGTTAACGTCCTCTCTAGCAGATAATAGGCAGGACACCGATAGCATCATGCAAGAAATCGATGGTGAGTTTAAATATTTCACGGCTGGAGCCGCAACAAAAATAGCAGGAATCCCTGTAATTAGAAATCCTGGGTTAATTATCGACTCCATCCTCGCAGGCTATACCCTTGCCTTCATAATTGTTTATATTATTTATTTTGTACGAAGAAACAAAGCTATACTTCTTGGCGCATCGTGCTTCTTACTATTTATCACATTTTCAAAAGGCGCCTGGGCCATACCGATCATTACTATATTCATAACTGAAGCAAACAAATTTCTTTGGAAGAAGTCAGTAAAGCTTAGACTTATCACTAACATACTACTAATTTCGGTAATTTCGCTCGGCACGATAATTTCTGCTTCAAGAGGAACCGGCGATAGTTCATTCATTCACTTCATGGGGCTTTCCCAAGTATTCGTATTCTACCCATCTATTGCAGGGAATGATTTAGGTAGCGGAGGGAACTATGCTGATTCTGAATTCACAGAAAAACTAAAAACCGGAGCAGAAAGCACAATTGGTGTTATCTATTACCATACTGGCGCAGCAGGACTTGCACTATTCATAGCATTAAACGCCTCAGTACTTATATCCCTACTAAAGAAAAACAATCGGAAGCACAGCATCCTAATAGGTATGCTGGCAGCTCAGCTTATTTTGTCTTTCCTTCAAGAAAATACATATAACCTAGCATATAGCTTCCCGCGAATACTGATTTTCATCGCAATCATTTTTGAAATCAACAGAACCAATACCCATGCAGATCAAAAAAATAATACCCTTAGCCATAATGGCACTGGGCGCAGGATCAGTCTTCCTATCCATACTATTACTTAAACATTATCTTTCACCTGAAGATTACGGACGTTATTCAGGACTTATAACGCTCACAATGATTACATCAGCAATAGGATTGCTTTCTTATGAACAATCTACGCTCAGACTTGCAAGCATCTCCGCGCAAAATACCTTACTCTTACCCTCCAACGCAGTGGTGACTGCTCTGCTAATAGCAGCATCCACATCTGCGGCATCTTCTTTTTTTTACACTCACTTCTTTGATTACAAAAGCTCTCCTTGGAAAATATTCATCATTTGCTTCTCTCTTTCCGTAGCTTTATTCGCCTCATCACTTCATCGCCTTTGCTCAAACTTCACAAACAGTCAAGTTATATTGCACAGTTGGAAAACAATATCCCTGGCAATCATCGTGGCAATCCTTTATTTCAAAGGAAATGTGAGTTACGAATCGATTGAAACTACACTTCTACTAGCGTGCCTATTAGGACTTTCATCAGCAGCCTTTTCAATACGAGGTAGAATTGACTCTTCTGCACTGCAAATAAACACCATACCTTTTACCGCCAGTTTTTTGGGTTCTACCGCTATAATAGTGGCAATCAATAGTTTTGATAAATTTGCAGTAGGCAAGCTGATTGGCAAAGAGGAACTTGGGAATTATTTTTACATAGCCACAATTTACACCTATCCATTTTTAATTATTTCATCCTTCATAGGACTCACACAGCTAATTTCATTTAAAGCCAAATTTAACATCAGCGATCTAAAAAGGCAGATCAGACGAGTACTAATTCTGACACCAGTATCACTATTAGCTTACTCTGGATTATCAGCATACGTTATCTCGCTTATCAGTTCAGCAGAAACCCAAGACTATGTTTTAATAGCTATATTCTTAGGGATTTCAATGACCCGAATTGCTTATGCAGTGATTTCATCTGCAATGGGGGCTACAGGGTTGAGCAAGACCATATTTATTGCAAACCTTTACTTCATTATTCTCTCAACACCATTTTTAATACTACTGTCGCAGCTTCCAGTAAGCACATATACAATTGCCACAACCGTCCTCGGACTCTTACTAATCAGGTCAGTCCTTTACTTTATATTCTTAGCCAGGCAAGAACATGAAAAAACTACTAGCACAATTCAGCTTCGAAGCTAAGCAATGGTTTATTTTATTTACTAAATACGTACCCGGCAAGCTTGGGTGCCACATTCGAAACTTAACATGGGGGTATAAAACTGGAAAATTTTCTACCATCTGGGACGGAACCCATATAAATCACCCAGAAAAACTGAAAATTGGCAGTAATGTTTCGATCAATAGGGGCTGTACAATTCATGCAGGCGGCGAAATCGATATAGGAGACAATGTTTTAATTGGCCCTAAAGTCGTCATTTACTCGCAAAACCACAAATTTCGCTCTTTAAGCAAAAACATTGCTGAACAGGGCTACTCCTATAAAAAGGTCACTATCGAAGACGATGTATGGATTGCTTCTGGCGCAATTATATTGCCTGGCTCTCATATTTCGAAAGGTGCAATTATTGGTGCGGGCGCGGTTGTTCGAGGCAGCATTCCCACCCTTGCCATCGTAACCGGCAACCCCGGCACTATCACTGGAACTCGGACACAAATGGATTAAACATATAAATCACCGACACTATTGCAGGGACATCAATGACATTGAATTCATTTCACCAACAAGCGATTAACCTGTAAATTTTTTGCTTTTCTGGCTAGATACATGTCGACTTACTCATCCTTAGTTTGCTGCGAAACTCCTCCTATACCGGTACGAGCGGGCATTTGCAGCAGACTCGCAATTTAACTGCGTAGTTATTGACCCAGCTAGCGACCGACAACAGTTATTGCACATTTGCTGGTAAAAAATCTATCCAATTGATAGGACCGCTTCGTACTTCCCCCGCTGGCCTAGGCGTATTACTCGCTCGCCTTTACACCCCATACTCCGCAGAGATTAACTATGCAAAGAATTGAAGTTTTGGACTGTCCCATGGATGTCGCTTCCATGGACAACACCGTCGAGACAATTCGTAGCGCGATTACTGCCGGCCACTTCACCCAGCACGTGGTAGTGAATGTCGCCAAGCTTGTAAACATGCGTGACGACCCTCAGTTGAGCGAATCCGTTCGTTCTTGTGACATCATTAATATCGACGGTATGGGTGTGGTGTTGGGTGCCCGCTTTCTCGGCCACTCAGTGCCTGAGCGCGTCGCGGGTGTCGACCTGTTTCATGAATTGCTGGAGATGAGCGCGGCCAACCAATTTTCGGTGTTCTTGTTAGGCGCCAAGGACGACGTCGTTTCCACCGCCGCGAGCAAGGTGAAGGCGCTTTACCCTGGGCTGAAAGTCGCCGGGTATCACCATGGGTATTTCTGGGACGACGAAGCCGCACTGGTCGAGAAGGTTCGGGCTTCAGGTGCGCAGCTGCTTTTCGTCGCCATCACCTCGCCGATGAAAGAAAACTTTATCAACCGCTGGCGCGATCAGTTGGGGGTCACCTTTGTCATGGGGGTGGGCGGAACGTTCGATGTGGTCGCGGGAAAGGTAAAACGCGCGCCGCAATGGATGCAGAATTACGGGCTGGAATGGCTGTACCGTGTCATCCAGGAACCTGGCAGGATGTGGAAGCGCTACTTGACCACCAACAGCAAGTTCGCATGGTTGCTCATCAAAGAAAAGCTTAAGCGGGCTTGAATATCATCACCGTACTCGTGGCGCGGCCCAACAATGTTAGAAACAGCGAGCGCGCGTTATAAAACGTCAGACCTATCAGGCGTCCTACACAGGTATTCTTAAGGCAATTATCGCGAGATAAATCTCACTGAGGAATGACCCAGAGGTCCAAGCTCATCGAGTTCGAATCAATACTATCCTTAACGTTAATGGACGCTCTGAGTTTTTGGCCTTGCACGCTCGCTTCTTAGTTTCACCGCCAATACCGACGATGCATCAAAAAGGAATCTACCATGACCAAACTACTTGCTTCAGCTCTAATGCTTTCTTTAAGTGCCTCCGTTTTGGCCGCTGAGCCTCCCGCAGCGTCTTCTGCTCCAGGCACGCCTGCAAAACCCGCAGCAAACACTCCTTTGAAACAGCCCACCCCTCTCATCGGCAACCTGAGCACAGAGAGTGTTATCGGCCTCGGCGCCACGGTTGTAGCCGGAGTCGCGGCGCTGTCATCCAGTGGCGGAAGCAACAATGGCGGGGGCACGACCGGCACTACTGGCACGACCGGCACCACCGGTACACGCTAAGCGCACCGCGAGGTCGATAGCCTTCTACCACCCGGAGCAATCCGGGTGGTTCCGTTCTGATGTGTTTCCTCCACAAGTGTCCTCAATCATGATTCGTAGTTTGTCGCTCGCTGTGCTTGCGGGTATTGCCCTGCAAGGCTGTATGTTCTCACCCGGTCAACACCTGGATACCAGTCAGGTCGGCCGTGATGGCTCACCGGAAAGCAGTCGGATCGAGTTGATTCCGATAACGCCCAAACTGATTGCCCAGAACGCGGCGACAAAAGTGCAAACCTCGGTGCCTGCCGAGTTGTTGGCGTTCAGGCCGGGGGCTTACCGGATTGGCGCCAATGATGTGTTGTACATCACTGTGTGGGACCATCCTGAGTTGACTGCGCCATCGGGTGCGCAACAGCAAATTGATGCGAACGGTCGCCTGGTACGCCCGGACGGCACCATGTTCTACCCCTACATCGGTAATATTCATGCCGCCGGCAAAACCATCGAGGAGCTACGCGGTTTTATTGCCGAGCGCCTGACCCAATTCGTCGACAGCCCCCAGGTTGACTTGAGTGTTTTGCGGTTTGCCAGTCAAAAAGTCGTTATTTCCGGTGCTATTTTAAAAGCCGGTCAACTACCCATTACCACTTCGCCGCTCAGTGTCGTCGAAGCCATGGGCACTGCTACCGTCGATCCATTGAATGCCGACCTTGCCGGCCTGACGCTGACCCGGGACGGACGTGAGTATCCGCTGGACCTGGACTCGCTCAACAGCAAAGGCTCGCAGTTGCATAACGTCTATTTGAAAGACGGCGATCAGTTGTACCTTCCCTACAACGACCGGAAAAAGATCTACGTCATGGGTGAGGTCAACCAGCCTCGGGCGCTCACGTTCAAAATCAACCGGATGAATCTGGCGGATGCGGTCGGAACGGTCGGTGGACTGAACCAGGCCACCTCCAATGGCAATGCGCTGTATGTCATTCGAGGTGCCGAAAACCTTGAAACCGAGCCGGCAAAAGTCTTTCAGCTGGACGCCGAATCGCCTACCGCCTTTGCTCTCGCCAGCCGCTTCGATCTGCACCCCCAGGACATTGTCTACGTCGGCCCTGCAGGCGTGACCCGCTGGAACCGCTTGATCAGTCAGTTGCTGCCCTCGGCTCTTGTCCTGGGTACCGGAGCAGCGGCTCAAAACAATCTCAGTGAAGCCAGCAGTCGATAAGGTTTGAGCCGCTTTGAAAACTTTGCGTAACAGCTCATGCCTGGCGGTGGGTTTACTGCTGTGTGGCTGCAATCCGTTGATGCAGGCGTCCCTGGATACCTTTAAAGCCTCCACCCTGGGCGTCCAACCGCTGGAAGTGACTGCGGCGCAAGTGGAGGCCGTGCCCTATGCGCAAATCAAGGTCACCACGCACGCCAGCGAAGGTGTGCTGGCGAAGCTTCGCCAGCAGGGCGACCTGGAGTTCTGGGTCGCCTCCGGCAAGCAAGTGTTGTTGATGCGCAATGGCCTGGTCGTTCGCACCGTAGGCCTGAGCATCAATCTCGATGGTACGCGCTTCGACGGTGAGTCGCCGTTCAAGCGTGGCTTGCAGCGATTGCCCGACGGTTACAGCAGTACCCGCTGGATTGATGTCTATCAGGGGCCGCGGGTCGGACTGGCGGTCAACAGTCGCTTCAGTCGACAGGCCATCGAAACCGTCACCATTCTGGACAAGGACTATGCGCTGCTGCGCATAGACGAACGCGTCGACATCCCCGAGCTGGGTTTCAAGGCCACTAACCGTTTTTGGGTCAGGCCTGACGACGGCTTGATTCTGCAGAGCGAACAACATCTCACGCCGGAGCTTTTCTTGAAGATCGTGCAATTGCGCCCCGACTGGGAGACGGCTCGGTGAGATATTCGAAAACGCTGTCGGCTTGCCTGTTGCTGGCAAGTTCTGCGATGACTCAGGCCGCTGTCACAGTCACGGGTGATGTACTGAACGCCGGATCCTTCACGCTCGTGCCAGGCACGCGCTTGCTCGATGCCGTCAGCCAGGGACACCCAAACGCCGAAAGTTACTGGCTGGCCGCCGCCTGGTTGCACCAACCACTGATGATGCAGCAAACCCGCCTTAAAGCCGGTGTGCTGTTCGATCTGAAAATGCTTCAACGTGGCGCCTTGCTTGAAGAAAAAAGCAGCCTGGCGGCCCTGGCTGCGCGCCTGTTTGAAGAGGTCAGCCGACTGCCCGTTACCGGCCGAAAAATCGCGGTACTCGACCCCGTGGCGCTGGAGGTTGGGTTCGCCCGCAATTACTCGCTCAGTGACGGCGACCGGCTGATTTACCCTCTACGCCCGACGACGGTCACTGTCCTGGGCGCAGTTGAACAGCCCTGCACGCTGCCCTATCGCGCCCTGCAGCCAGCCCAGGAATATCTCAAAAGCTGTCTGCCGGTGCCCGACGCAGATGCCGATTACCTGTGGTTGATTCAGCCCGATGGCCAGGTCAGGCGAGTCGGCAACGCCGCCTGGAACCGCGAAGACGGGGTGTTTGCCGCCGCAGGCAGCACCATTCTGGTGCCCGTGCGAAACGATGATCCGGATCTGCCTACACCCGATTTGAACGAGCAGCTGGCCCAGTTTCTCGCCACCCAACCGTTGCCCGAGGTGGCCCCTTGAAGTTACGTTTTGCCGCCGTAGTGTTGCTGCCCTACAGTCTGGCTCATGGCGAGCCACGTTTTACCCAGAATGATTTCGGTGGCGTGGGTTTGTTGCAAACCCCCACCGCACGGATGGCACCCGCCGGCGAATTCAGCCTGAACGCCAACCGGACAGACCCATATTCTCGCTATAGCATTTCAATACAGCCCCTTGATTGGCTGGAAGGCAGTTTTCGTTATACCGCTATCAGCGACCGTAAATACGGGGCCGAGGCATTCAGCGGGGACCAGAGCTATAAAGACAAGGCGGTCGATGTCAAAGCCCGCCTCTGGCAAGAAAGCCACTGGCTGCCCGAGGTCGCGCTCGGTTTTCGCGATGTTGGGGGCACCGGCCTGTTTTCCAGCGAATACTTTGTGGCGAACAAACGTTACTACAATCTGGATTTCAGCTTGGGCATTGCCTGGGGCTATATCGGTAACCGGGGGGATTTCGAAAATCCGCTGGGGTACCTTGATGAGCGCTTTGATACACGCCCGGTAAATACAGGCGCGGACGCGGGCGACGTCAATACCAACTCGTATTTTCGAGGCTCGCCCGCGCTGTTTGGCGGCGTAGCCTATCAGACGCCCTGGTCGCCCTTGAGCTTGAAACTCGAGTTCGACGGTAATGACTACAAGCACGAGCCTCTGGACAATAGCCTGAAGCAGGACTCACCCATCAACATCGGGGCGGTCTTCAAACTAACTGACTCTGTCGATTTGACCGCAGGCTGGGAGCGCGGCAACACCGCGTTGTTCGGCATCACATTTCATACCAATTTCGCCAGCCGCAAGGCGCCGGCCAAGCGCTACGACCCCGCTGTCGAAGCGCTGCCGGCACACGCGCCAACCACGCCGCTCGATCAGGTCGACTGGGCGGGGGTTTCCAAACGACTGGAAAACAACGCAGGTTATAAGGTCGAGCGTATTGCTCAGCGCGATTCCGAGCTGATTGTGTATGGCGAGCAGTCGCGCTATTTCTACTCCGCCAAAGGCGTGGGCCGGGCCAGCCGGATTCTGGACAACAGCGCGAATGACGACATCGACTGGTTCACGATGGTGAACAAGCGTTACGACATGCCCGTGGACGAAGTCAGCGTGCCGCGCGAAACCTTCCGGGCCGTGGTGAACAACCAACAAGACCTTGCAGACCTGCACCGCACCACCGAATTGAACCGGGCCACGCCACACATTGAAAACACGCTGTACACCCAGGCCCTCGAGCCTTTTACCTATGGTTTCGGCTTGGGTTACAAGCAAAACGTTGGTGGTCCTGACGGTTTGTTGTACCAGTTGACCGCTGATGTGGACGCAGAATACCGCTTTACCCGCAACACGTGGACGAGCGGGGTCATAAGCACCAATCTCCTGAACAACTTTGATAAGTTCACGTACGACGCGCCGAGCAATCTGCCCCGAGTGCGCACCGACTTGCGCAAGTACGTCATCACCTCTGATGTAACAATGCCGACATTTCAGCTAAACCATGCCAAGCAACTGGATCAAGACTTGTTCGGCATGGTGTATGGCGGTTATCTGGAGTCAATGTTCGCCGGGGTCGGAGGTGAATTGCTGTACCGCCCCATGGGCGAGCGCTGGGCCGTGGGTGCTGATTTGAACTTTGTGCGCCAGCGTGACTTTGACCAGGGTTTTGGTCTGCGCGATTACAACACCGTGACCGGTCACATCACCACCTATACCGAACTGCCGTTCGATTTGCAGGCGGCGGTCAGTGTTGGACGGTACCTGGCGCGCGATTGGGGCGCCACGATCGATCTGTCGCATGAGTTCACTAACGGCGTGAAGTTCGGTGGCTGGGTCACCCGCACCACAGCCTCTGAAGAAGAGTTCGGCGAGGGTAGCTTCGACAAAGGCATCTATATCTCGGTCCCTTTCGACGAGTTGATGAGCGTATCCACGATGCGTCGTGCCAACCTGGTCTGGGCTCCGCTGACTCGCGATGGTGGCGCGCGTCTTAACCGCCAATATTCGCTGTACACAATGACCAATGGCCGCGACAAAGATGCGTTCTATAAGAACTTTGAGAAAATCACTGAATGATTCCGTTGTTATTTAGTGGAATACGACTACCAGCAAGACAACTCTAACAATAGTTTCAAGTTCGCCTTTTTTGTTATTAACATTTCTATCGTATATATAACAGGACGCCTACATGATCCGTAAATGCCTATTCCCCGCAGCTGGCTATGGCACTCGCTTTCTGCCTGCCACAAAAGCCATGCCCAAGGAAATGCTGCCCGTTGTGAATAAGCCTCTGATCCAGTACGGCGTTGAGGAAGCTCGGGATGCCGGCCTTCAGCACATGGCGATTGTTACCGGTCGTGGCAAGCGGGCTTTGGAAGATCACTTCGATATCAGCTACGAGCTGGAACATCAGATTCGCGGCAGCGAAAAAGAGAAGTTCCTGTCGGGCACTCGTGAGCTGATGGAGACTTGCACCTTCTCCTACACCCGTCAGGTGGAGATGAAGGGGCTTGGGCACGCCATTCTTTCTGGTCGGCCGTTGATTGGTGACGAACCGTTTGCGGTGGTGCTGGCTGACGACCTGTGTTTGAACCTGGAAGGCGATGGTGTGCTGTCGCAGATGATCGCGCTCTATAAGCAGTTCCGGTGCTCGATCGTTGCCATCCAGGAGGTACCCAACGATCAGACGCACAAGTACGGAGTGATCGCTGGCGAGCAGATTCGCGAAGGTATTTACCGGGTCAACAGTATGGTTGAAAAACCTAAACCAGAAGATGCTCCGTCCAATCTGGCCATTATTGGTCGTTACATTCTGACGGCCGACATATTTGACTTGATTGCCGAAACCGAGCCCGGCAAGGGTGGAGAAATCCAGATCACTGATGCATTGATGAAGCAGGCACAAAGTGGCTGTGTGTTGGCTTACAAGTTCCAAGGTCACCGCTTTGACTGCGGCGGAGCGGAAGGCTATATCGACGCGACCAACTTCTGTTATGAAAACTTTTATAAAAAAGGCCTGTAACCGGTAATTTTTAGCTCTTGGGTGCCGCGTTTCTGAGCGGCCATAAACCTTTTGCGAGACAGACCACTATGAACGCTTCCAGATCACCGATCGACTCTGTCTATAAATCGCTGGACCCTTTTGCACCGGGCAATATGGTTTTGGGGCAGAAGTTCACCGAGGGCAACAGTGGATTGATGGCCTGGTTGCGGACGTACGAAAGAGCACCCTCCGCAAACTCCACTCAACCCAGATTACTGGTGGAACGCATTGGGCTCTTCCCCTCCTCCGGGGAAATTCGATGTGCAGTCCGCAATCCGACTGACGTACTAGAACATCTCTGTTCCCTGTACGCCGGTAAGGCACTGGACATGGACGAGAGCAATGGCCTAAGCCTGACGTTCACTGAGTGGCGTTTCAAAGTCCACCTTTCGGAGAGCGAGTCTGAAATCCTGCTAACCGTTGAGAGTCGCGGCGATGTAGCCCTGATGCAATTGAAAACTGCAGAACTGTTGGCTCGGATTGACGAGAAAAGCAGTAGTGAGTCCTAGCGTCGCTTTCTGACCAAAACCCGCCATCAAAAGGACGCACCAGAAGAGCGCCAATGAGGCTGCATAAACGCCTTTTCTGCCCCCGACAGAGTCACTGCCAGCGAGTTCAAAACCCCCTCAGCGGTGTACTTGGGAATGCTCGTACTCAGTAGAATTACCGCCAGCCCCAGCACCAGCGCCTGCCGGGGAATTTTGCGTATTTCCTTTCTCTCCAGCCTTAAAAGAAATACGCACGCCGCGACTGACCCCACAACCGCCCCGGCAATCGCTTCCGGCAGAGGATGAATCGTCTGCCCGACATACTGGACGCTGAACCACCAGGTCAACAGTAGCCCCGCACCCTGTGCCAGCCATCGAAGCCGATGATCCAGTTGACGGAACAGCAGACTCAGTACAACGGTCGACACCAGGCAGGCGTTCATCGCGTGGCCGCTGATGACCGCGACATCCAGACTTTCCAGGCCGATTCCCCAGCCCTTGAACAGCACTTTACTGATACCTACGACGAAATAGGCTACGAACAGTACGCCTAGCCATAAGAGGGCGAGTTTTCTGGATGTCGTGCACCATAACCAACCAGCGACGACCATGGCCGCTGGAAGCATGACGGTGATGCCGGCGTATTGAGTGATGTACAGTTTTGACACCAATCTACTTCCTCACCCCTGATGCAATTTTCCAGTGTAATGGATACTGGCCGCGTGTTCAGTAGATACAACGCTCATCGATCAACAAAGCACTTCAGACGATTCTCTACGACAACTACCGAATAACTCGCGATGTGCATTGCCAGTCCGTCCTCTACCAGCGCTTCCAGCAAGGCCACTTGTGCCGCGAAGCGCCGGTCGTTGTTGAGTTTTCGAGAGGCGTGCATCTGATTGATCAGCACATGCGTCACTTGATAAGGGGTGTTGACTTTCAGGCGCCCCAACCAGACGGGGATTTTTTTTGCGCTTTTGGACTGTCTGATACCCAGCACGCACGTCGCCTTGTCCAAAGCGGTATTTTTCGAAAGTTCCATGACTTCTTCAAACACGCTGGTCAATTTTTTTAGTGCGTAGCCAAGCATCAAATCATCAAACGCATCCAAAAACATATCCCTCTTCACGTCGTGAAGTTATTTCTACAAGCACACATTTGCAATTATTACATTACACCTTATTCCATATATGTACTGGACGTATTCTAACGATAAAGCCTTTGCCAAATAACATTACACTTGTTAGCACAAAGACTAATCCGACCCAGCATTAAGTGACTTTTTATAACAATTATTGAGCCCGCAATCGAACTATATAGACTTCAACGATATCGGTAGTTACACGCGAGGTGCCGCGAGAGTTATGAGAAGACTCAGGCGTCAGATGCTCTGATTGCAAGGCGTTAACCGTCAGATCAGTTGAACCTGTGAGCCTGCCTGGCATCCTATTTACCGATACCACGCCCCCGTCTTTCAAACAGCCGTTTTCACGTTGTTGCCGCAGGGGCCGTCTATACACGTACACGCCCTTGAGTGGCTGTCAGCGCTCGGGTAATGTCATCAGACCCATAGGACAGAGCACGCCCATGACTTCCAAGCTGGAACAACTCAAACAAATGACAACCGTGGTTGCCGATACCGGCGACTTCGAAGCGATCGCTCGCGTTAAACCGGTGGACGCCACCACCAACCCTTCCCTGCTGCTCAAGGCCGCGGCCATTCCTGCGTATGCCGAGCTGCTGAACGCCAGCGTCAACGACTGCAAGGGCGATGTGGGCCTGGCCAGCGACCGTTTTGGCGTGGCCGTGGGTCAGGAAATCCTGAAAGTGATCCCGGGCCGCATTTCCACCGAAGTGGATGCGCGCCTGTCGTTCGATAGCGATGCCATGTTGAAGCGCGCCCATCGCCTGATCGAGCTGTACGACAAGGCCGGCATTGGCCGCGACCGCGTACTGATCAAGATCGCCTCCACCTGGGAAGGCATCCGCGCCGCCGAGATCCTGGAAAAGGAAGGCATCCAGACCAACCTGACCCTGCTGTTCTCCTTCGCCCAGGCAGCCGCCTGTGCCGATGCCGGGGTGTTCCTGATTTCGCCGTTCGTGGGCCGTATCTACGACTGGTACAAGAAAGCCAACGGCAACGATTACACCGGTGCGGATGATCCGGGCGTGCAGTCGGTGACGCGTATCTACAACTACTACAAGGCCAACGACTACAAGACCGTGGTCATGGGGGCGAGCTTCCGCAATCTGGGCCAGATCGAACAACTGGCCGGCTGCGACCGCCTGACCATCAGCCCGGACCTGATCGACAAGCTGGCAGCGGATACCGGCAAACTGGAGCGTAAACTGGCGCCTGGCCACGCCGGTGAAGCGCGCCTGAGCCTCAACGAGCCGCAGTTCCGCTGGTTGTCCAACGAAGATGCGATGGCGACCGAGAAGCTGGCTGAAGGTATTCGTCAGTTCGCGCGGGATCAGGAGAAGCTTGAGGCGTTGTTGCAGGCCAAGCTGTGATCTGAGCGGGAGTCATGCAAAAAGGGCGAACCTTGGTGGGTTCGCCCTTTTTTGTGTGCGTTTGGTGGGACGCCATCGCTGGCAAGCCAGCTCCTACAGGGATTTGTGTAATCAACGTACCACTGTAGGAGCCGGCTTGCCGGCGAAGACGCCCGGACAGGCGCCCGTTGAGTCATGAGATCAGTGGCGTTCGAGTGCATTCACCAGATCATGGAAGGCTTCACGATTGGTGTCGTTCAGGCCCATGAGGATTTTGTGCGCTTCGAGCACCTTGATCCGCACCACTTCTTCGGACTGATCCTGGTCTGGCAGGTCGTCCAGGCATTCCGGGCATGGCACCGGCTTGTCGACGATGTTGAAGACCTGCTCGAAGCCCATGGACTGCAACAGCCGCGTGATGTCTTCGTGGGTGGTGACGACGGTCGGCAGCAGGCCGACTTTCTGCCGCGACAGGATCGACAGCTTGGCCAGCAGGCCAAGCGTGGTGCTGTCGATGCTGCGGGTTTCGGTCAGATCGATCACGATCGCGTTGAAATTCAACGCGCTGAAGATCCGCTCAATAGTCGCATCCAACGCCGAACACAGGGTCAGGCGAACTTCACCGACGAACTTCAGGACGAAGGTGCCGTCCTGCTCGGCGAACTGGATTCTACCGGTACTCATCAAAGATTCCTGCTCAACACCAACAGGGCGATATCATCCGGCATCTCCCCTAGCGTGGCCAATCCAAAAACCTGCCGCAGCCCATCCAGGGTGCCGCCCGCCGCCTTGACCCTTTGGGGCAACGCCGCTTCTTTTTCTTTGAGTGTGGGTTCTGGCAAAAGGTCCAGAATGCCATCAGACATCAGCGTCAGGCTGAACGTCGGTGGCAATTCCAGCACGTGGTCTTCATAGGTGGCTTCGTTGAAGAGGCCCACCGGCAGGCCACGCCCTTCCAGATAACGAACACTGTCTGGCGTGTACAACACTGGCAACGGCAAATGACCGCCGATGCTATAGGTCAACAAACCGGTCTCCTCGTCGATGACTCCACCGACCATTGTGACGTGTTTACCCAGCTTACAACTGATCAGGCCCCGGTTGATATGACCAAGCACCTCTGAAGGCTTGAATTCCGGCAAGGTGCCGCTGCGCTTGGATTCGAACAGCAAGCGCGTGGTCATGAACTTCAACAGCACGGTGACGAAGGCTGAAGAGGCGCCATGACCGGAAACATCCGCCAGGTAAAACGCTACCCGACGCTCGTCGACGCGAAAGTAGTCGACGAAATCACCCGACAGGTACAGCGACGGGATGATCTGGTGAGCAAATTTGAACTCGTTGATAGTCCACGGGCTGACCGGCAGCATGTTCATCTGCACCTGGCGACCGGCGTTCTGGTCTTCCTGGAGCAGGTTCAGGCTGGCTTCGAGCTCGCGGTTGGCCTTCTCCAGCTTCTCGCGGTAGCGCTGGTTCTCCAGCAGCAGGCGCGCGCGATCCAGGGCCCGGCGCACAGAGTGCTCGAGCACGGCCAGATCTTCGAGAGGCTTGATCAGGTAGTCCGCCGCGCCCAGGCGCAGGGCCTCGACCGCGTCGTTCATCACGCCGGCACCCGACACCACGATCACCGGTGTTTGCGGCGACAGCTCGGTGACCTGGCGGATGAGTTCGAGTCCGCCCATCTGCGGCATGCGCAGATCGCAGATGACCAAGTCGGGCTTGTCTTGCTCGAATACCTGAAGACCCTGCTGGCCATTGCTGGCCTGCAAGACGCTGAAACCACTGTCTTCCAAATAGGCGGCGAGGCTCGCGCGCACTACTTCGTCATCATCGATTATCAGCAGCGTGGCACTGGTTTTTGGCATGTGGGCAAACGGCGCCAGAATTAGGTTGGCGTAGCAGGCGGGGAATTTGACCCGGCACTCACTACTGGATTCGCTTTCTAGCCTCTCTGTCGCACCGCTTTCGGGCATTTGCCCTACACACGTGTACACCAGAGGTGCCCTTCTAAGGCGCAGACGGTACTCCCATCCGCGGGGCGTTTCAAGCTCACGCCGATGGTCGCTTGACGTCTTTGCTTGTCAAATCACCGAGAGTTATAAGAACAGTCAAATCCGTAACCCAATGGAAGGTTCGAACCCACGAGTCAAACCGGTCGAGACACCAGTGAAAAGCGCGATTTCATTCGCATGCAGATCTTCGCAAACAAAAAAGGCGACCTTGATGGCCGCCTTTTTTCGGTTTACCGGTCGAGATCAGAAATCGTCTTCGACCTGGCCGTCTTTCACCTTGAATTCCCGGTTCTGCAAGTACGCATTACGGATGAAGGTGTACTTGTCGCCAGTGATCAGCTTCTCGCTCGACAGCAGGTTGGCACGCGTATCGATGATGTCCAGGGCGAAGAACGAGTTACGCACGGGAACGTCGTTTACATAGCGATAGGCGCCCGTGTAGCTGTCGACGTACCTGGACGGTGCATCGCGCAAGGTGCTTGGGCCCAGCAGTGGCAGCATCACGTAAGGGCCGCTGCCGACCCCCCAGTAACCCAGCGTCTGGCCGAAATCTTCGTCATTGCGCTGCAGGCCCATTTTGGTGCCGACATCAATCACGCCCAGCAAGCCGAAGGTGGTGTTGAAAATGATGCGTGCGGTATCAACGCCGGCGGCACGAGGCTTGGCCTGCAGGATATCGTTGGCGAGGTTGCGCACGTCGCCGATGTTGCGGAAAAAGTTGTGAACGCCGTCTTCGACAAACTGCGGAGTTATGTACTGGTAGCCCTGGGCCAAGGGCTTCAGCGCGTAGGTGTCGATCACGTCGTTGAACTTGTAGATCGGGCGGTTGACGCTTTCCCAAGGATCATCTTCCGAGGCTGCCTGGGCAACGAACGGAACCAGCATCACACTGGCGCATACACAAATCCTGGCTAGATGATTGCTCCAGCGCATAGAAAAAAACTCCTTGGTTTGTACCGGCTCGGGCGCCTGGCCCGGGCAATAAGTGGGCAAGTATAAGACGTAAACGCCGTTTAAGGCACTTTGCACTTATCCCGCGCCGTAGGAATCGTTCCAAATGTGTGCGATTCACATCCATGTCACTCAACTGTCACTGTCGCCCGCTAGCCTTCAGGCTATTTCAGGGACGTCCATATGCCGCTCGCCGAAGCCTTGCCCCAAACCGCACCCCGTCTGACCGCCGTCCTGTTCGGCCTCAGTGGCTGCCTGGTGGATTTCGGCGCACGCACCCATCGCCACGGCAACCACTTGGCCGAGCACGCAGAGTCCACCCCCGGCGCACTGGACAGCCTGCTCAGTTTGCAGCGCCAGCAAATCCCCTGTGCCTGGCTCGATGAACTGCCTCCCACCCTCAGCCAGTCCCTGGCCGCCGCGCTGCCGGAATGGATCAAACCATCGCAACATCCGGCAACAATTAGTCCATGGCCCGCCCCGGATGCCTGCTGGCAAGCCCTGATGACCCTGAACGTTGACCGACTCGACGGCTGTGTACTGGTGAGCGGTGAACCCCGCCTGTTGCAAGCGGGGCTTAATGCCGGGCTGTGGACCATCGGCCTGGCGTCCTGCGGTTCTCTGTGCGGGTTGGCGCCCCGGCAATGGCAAGCGTTGACCCAGCAGGAGCGCGACATCAAACGCGGCAAGGCCACGATGCAACTCTTCGGCCTGGGCGTGCATTCGGTGATCGATCATCTCGGTGAACTCGACACCTGCCTGGCAGACATCCAGTTGCGCCGGTTCAAAGGCGAAAAGCCCTGATCGAGATCATGCAGGTTAGGCAGGAGTGGATTAATCTAAAGGTCAGCCATAGACCTTTGGCGGACCCTTGTGGTCTATGCCAGTGCCAATCGAGAGAAGGAAGAACGCCATGCCTGCCCGCGAACTGCAAGACCAGCTCAATGCCCTGCGCGAGCAATTGGAACAGAATCCTCCACTGTCCGAAGCTGAACGCGAAGATCTGCACGCACTGATGCAACAGATCGAACTTGAGCTTGAGCTCGAAACCAAGACCAAAGATTCCAATATCGCCGATAACGTCAACCTCGCCGTCGAACGCTTCGAACTCGAACACCCGACCCTTGCCGGCACCCTGCGCAACATCGGGCAGGCCTTGGCCAACATGGGAATCTGAACCCTCCTGATGCAAAAAAACCCCGCTGGCGATGGCGGGGTTTTTTAATTTCCACGATGGACAACCAACGCAAATCCCTTGTGGGAGCGGGCTTGCTTGCGAAGGCAGAGTGTCAGTCGACCACTTCATTGGCTGACAGTACGCCTTCGCGAGCAAGCCCGCTCCCACATTAAAGCGTTATTGACGGACCAGGCGATGGTTCGGCAGTTGCACCGCTTCAGTGCTGCGATACGGGTTGATATCCAGCCCGCCACGACGCACATAACGCGCGTACACCGTCAGTTTCTCCGGCTTCAGCAACCGCTGCAGGTCGAGGAAGATCCGCTCTACACACTGCTCATGGAAGTCCGAATGCTGACGGAAGCTGACGATGTACTCGAGCAGACTCGCGTGATCCAGCGCCGCACCACGGTACTCCACCGCCACGCTGCCCCAGTCCGGCTGGCTGGTGACCGGGCAGTTGGACTTGAGCAAATGGCTGTGCACGCTTTCCTCGACAATGCGCGAATCATCGCAACGCAGCAGTTCCGGCCGTGGATGCTCGTAGTTGCTGACGCTGATATCCAGTTCATCGATGCACACGCCCGGCAAGGCCACGACGCCTTCGCGCTCGACATCCTTGAGACTGCGAATGCGCACGCCCACCGGCTTGCCGGCAGCCGCCGACAAGTCCTTGGCCAGCGTCGCCTCAAGGCTCGCGGTGTCGGCAAACGGCGTCTGGTTCAGGGAGTTGAGGTAGAGCTTGAAAGATTTCGACTCGATGATGTTCGGCGAATCCGCCGGAATGCTGAATTCGCCGATCGCCACCACCGGCTTGCCCGAAGGCAGCAGCCAGGACAGTTCGAAGCAGTTCCAGAAGTCCACGCCTTTGTACGGCAGGGTTTCAGCCGTCAGGCCCAGCTCCGCCCACTTCGCGGTGCGCGGGATCGGGAACAGCAAGGACGGCGTGTAGGTGGCGATGTATTCGCTGGACTTGCCCAGCGGCGAGTGTTCGGCTGCGGGATGCATGGCGGAAACCTGACTGAAGAATCAGCGGATTCTATCAGCCTTTGCTCCCGCCTTTGAGTGCTTACTGACTGACAGTCAGTTTGCCGACCATGCCAGCCTGATAATGACCGGGGATGTTGCAGGCAAACTCGAGGTTGGTGGCCTTGCTGAAGGTCCAGGTCAGCTCGGCGGTCTTGCCCGGCTCCACCAGCACGCTGTTGGGGTCGTCATGTTTCATGCCGTGATCCATTTTGCCGTGATCCATGCCGGCCATGTTGCCGTGGTCCCTGGCCTTCATGCCGGTTGGCGTCAGCATGCCGCTCTGTTGCATCTGCAACATTTCCTGTTGGTGCCTGGCGTGCATCGCCGCGTCCCCCAGGTTGAACTCATGCAGCAACTGGCCTTTATTGACCAGCACGAAGCGCACGGTTTCCCCGGCCTTGATGTCGATGGCCTTCGGCGTGAAGGACATGTCCCCCATGAGCACTTCGACACTGCGGGTCGCCTTGGCCGCCGGGGCCGGTTGGCCGAAATCGTAGGCATGCCCGCCGTCCGCCCACACCGGTGAGCTCAGCGCCAGCAAACACAGGATTGGCGCCAGGGATTTGCGTAAAAACATCGTCGTACTCCAACAAAATAAGGCTCAGCATGAGGAAGACTCTAAACTGCTGCCACTGCCCGTAACCTGACAGTCAGATTACAACTTTGTCAGGTTGACCTGTATGAACGCTGCCCACGGTATAAAGCGTTCGTTCCATTTGCCATGAGTCGTCCATGAAACTGCTGATTGTCGAAGACCAACCGAAGACCGGCCACTACCTGCGCCAGGGTCTGGCTGAGGCCGGATTCACCACGGAACTGGTGGCCGACGGCAGCACCGGCCAGCAACTGGCCCTCAGCGGCGAGTATGCCCTGCTGATTCTCGATGTGATGCTGCCCGGCCGCGATGGCTGGCAGATTCTGCAAGCCGTGCGCGGCGCCGGCCTGGACACGCCGGTACTTTTTCTGACGGCGCGTGACGCCGTGGAGGACAGGGTTCACGGCCTGGAACTGGGCGCCGACGACTATCTGGTCAAGCCGTTTGCTTTCTCCGAACTGCTGGCCCGGGTTCGCAGCCTGTTGCGTCGCGGTAGCGCCACGCCTCAGGAGACCAGCCTGCAACTGGCCGATTTGCGCCTGGACCTGATCCGGCGCCGGGTCGAACGCAGCGGCCAGCGGATCGACCTGACCGCCAAGGAATTCGCCCTGCTGGAAATGCTCCTGCGCCGTCAGGGCGAAGTCCTGCCCAAGTCGCTGATTGCGTCCCAGGTCTGGGACATGAATTTCGACAGCGACACCAATGTCATCGAGGTGGCGATCCGCCGACTGCGCCTGAAGATCGACGATGAATTCCCCAACAAGCTGATCCACACCGTGCGCGGCATGGGCTACGTGCTTGAAGAGCGCCCTGCCTGATGCGCCGTCTCTCCTTGAGCAGCCGCCTGGCGCTGTTGTTTGCCGCCTGCACCGCCGTGGTGTCGTTGTTCGCCGGGGTGCTGTTCAGCCGCGCCAGTGAGGCGCACTTTGTCGAGCTCGACCAGCAATTGCTGGACGCCAAGCTGACGGGCTTGCGTCGGGCCCTGCACGACTTTCAATCGAGTGACAGCGAAGTGAAGCTGACGGAGGAACTGAGCCGGCAGGCTGATCTGTCACTGCGCATCACCGGCAGCGACGGTCAGCGCTGGTATGACAGCTCGACAAACATTCCGCAGCTGTTGCCGCACCAGTCCGGATTGTCGACAGTGAGCCATGAAGGCATGGATTACCGCGTGCTGAATGCGCCGCTTTTTGCGGACAAACCCGATTCACCGCAACTGACCCTGCTGCTGGACATCACCCACCACCAGCACTTTCTGCAACGCATGCAGCATCTGATCTGGCTGACCGTCGGCCTGTCAGCCCTGGCCACCGCACTGCTGGGGGCCTGGGCAGCGCGCAGCGGCTTGCGCCCGTTGCGGCGCATCAGTGCGGTCGCCAGTGGTGTTTCCGCACAATCGCTGAACATGCGATTGCCCGAAGAAAACATGCCACCCGAACTGGCGGACATGGCCCACAACTTCAACGCCATGCTCGGACGCCTCGACGACTCTTTTCAGCGCCTGTCCGCGTTCTCTGCCGACATTGCCCATGAATTGCGTACCCCGTTGTCGAACCTGCTGACCCACACCCAGGTCACCCTCACCCGCCCCCGCCCCATCGAGGACTACCGCGAAGCCCTGCACAGCAACCTCGAGGAGTTGCAATGGATGGCGCAACTGGTCAACGACATGCTGTATCTGGCCAAGGCTGACCATGGGCTGTTGATGCCCAAGCGCGAGCCCTTGGAGCTGGGACAGGAAGCGGATCTGCTGCTGGAATTTTTTGCGCCGCTGGCAGAGGACGCTCGGGTGAAATTGAGCCGTGACGGTAACGCGCGCATGGAAGGTGATCGCAGCATGTTGCGTCGGGCACTCTCCAATTTGCTGGACAACGGGTTGCGGTTTACACCGGTTGATGGCGAGGTTCGGGTGCGGATTGTCGAGCAGCCCAAGGGGTTGAGCCTGACGGTCGAGAACAGCGGCGAAGGCATTGACGGGGCGTTGCTGCCGCGTTTGTTTGATCGCTTCTACCGGGCCGATCCGGCGCGGCAGGAAGGCAGCAGCGAGCATGCCGGGTTGGGCCTGGCTATAACCCAGTCGATCATCCGCGCCCATGGCGGGCAGATTCGTTGCGAATCGGAGAATGGGTGGACGCGGTTTGTGATCGAGTTGCCAAGGGGGGATTGAGGCCGGCAGTTCCGGCCTCTTCGCTGGCAAGCCCGCTCCCACAGTGTTTTGTGGCGTCCACATAATCAGTGTACGACGCAGATCCCTGTGGGAGCTGGCTTGCCAGCGATGGCGGTATCAGGAATAGCGCAACGCGTGAGCCGGCTCGATCTTCGCCGCACGCCACGCCGGGTAAACGGTGGCGAGGAAACTCAATACAAACCCGGCAGAGCAGATCAACGCCACATCCCCGCCTTGCAGCTCGGACGGCAGGTTACTGACGAAGTACACGTCGGAACTGAAGATGTGCTGCCCGCAGTGCGGATTGTCGATCAGCCAAAAGAATTGCGCCTGACCGTTGAAAATACGGGCCAGCAGATTTCCGAAGATCTATTGCCGCGCCTGTTTGACCGGTTTTACCGGGCCGACCCGGCACGTCGCGAAGGCAGCAGTGAACATGCGGGATTGGGGCTGGCGACTACGCAGTCGATCATCCGCGCCCATGGCGGGCAGATTCGTTGCGAATCGGAGAATGGATGGACGCGGTTTGTGATTGAGTTGCCAAGGGGAGATTGAGGCCGGCAGCTCCGGCCTCTTCGCGGGCAAGCCCGCTCCCACAGTGTTTTGTGGCGTCCACATAATCAGTGTACGACGCAGATCCCTGTGGGAGCTGGCTTGCCAGCGATGGCGGTATCAGGAATAGCGCAACGCGTGAGCCGGCTCGATCTTCGCCGCACGCCACGCCGGGTAAACGGTGGCGAGGAAACTCAATACAAACCCGGCAGAGCAGATCAACGCCACATCCCCGCCTTGCAGCTCGGACGGCAGGTTGCTGACGAAGTACACGTCGGAACTGAAGATGTGCTGCCCGCTGACCCGCTCGATCCAGCCCACGATCTGGCTGACGTTCAGCGCGGCAATCACGCCCAACACACCGCCAATCAGGGTGCCGACAATACCGATCACCGTGCCCTGCACCATGAAGATCGCCATGATCTGCCGCGGCGTGGCACCGATGGTGCGCAGGATCGCGATGTCCGCGCCCTTGTCGTTCACCACCATGATCAGGGTCGCGATGATGTTGAACGCCGCCACTGCGACGATCATCAGCAACAGCAGGCCGATCATGGTTTTTTCCATCTTCATCGCACTGAACAGGCTGCCCTGGGTGTGGGTCCAGTCGTCAGCCTTGTAGGCGGCGCCCAGCCCCGTGGCGATGTCGCTCGACACTTGCGGTGCGGCGTACAGGTCCTTCACCGCCAGGCGCACGCTCTGCACCTGATTCGGCTCCCAGTGCTGCATCTGCGCGGCATCGGCCATGTGGATCAGGGCCATGGTGCCATCCAGCTCGGCACCGACCTTGAACACGCCGACCACATTCAGCCGTTGCATGCGCGGGGTAATGCCGCCCGGCGCATTGCTGACTTCCGGCACGATCAGGGTGATCTTGTCGCCGACGTTCAAGCGGAAGCGACGCGCCGTGATCTCGCCGATCACCACGCCGAATTCGCCAGCTTTCAGGGCCTCTAGACTGCCCTGGACGATGTGCTTGGCAACGATCGACACCTGGCCTTCCAGCGCCGGGTCGACACCGCTGACCTGGATGGGCTGCATCGTGCCCTTGTAGGACAGCATGCCTTCCATCTCGGTGAACGGCACCGCCGCCGTCACTTCCGGGTTTTTCATTGCAGCCGCTGCCACGGGCCGCCAGTCGTCGATCGGGTTGACGCCGACGATGGTGGCATGCGGCACCATGCCGAGGATGCGCGAGCTCATTTCGCGCTGGAAGCCGTTCATCACCGACAACACCACGATCATGGCGAGCACGCCCAGGGCGAGGCCGATCATCGAGGTCATCGAGATGAAGGAAACAAAGCGATTACGACGCTTGGCGCGGGTATAGCGCGTGCCGATAAAGATCGATAACGGTCTGAACATTCGCTGGGGCACCGTATAAAAATAAAATACCCGACGCCTTTCCAGGCATCGGGTTTCAGTCAATCAGATGGGCGTGAGGCAACCTTCCTGCAGGTGCAGGACTCGGTCCATCTGGCGGGCCAGGTTCATGTCGTGGGTCACCACCAGGAACGCCGTGCGCATCGAGGTGCTGAGTTCCAGCATCAAGTCCTGAATGCCCTGGGCGGTGTGGGCGTCGAGGTTGCCGGTCGGCTCGTCGAGCATCACCAGGCCCGGAGTGTTGACCAGGGCGCGGGCGATGGCCACGCGCTGGCGCTCACCACCGGACAATTCGGCCGGTTTGTGTTCCAGCCGGTGGCCCAGCCCTACCCGCTCCAGCAGCGCCGTGGCACGCTGGCGCGCTTCCGGGATCGCGGTCTTGCCGATCAGCAGCGGCATGCAGACGTTTTCCAGCGCGGTGAATTCCGGCAGCAAGTGGTGGAACTGGTACACGAAGCCCAGGGCACGGTTACGCAGCAGGCCGCGCTTCTTCTCGCTCAGCGCCGACAGTTCTTCGCCATCGAGCCAGACGCTGCCCTTGGTCGGCGTGTCGAGGCCGCCCAACAGGTTGAGCAAGGTACTTTTGCCCGAGCCCGACTTGCCGACAATCGCCACACGCTCGCCCGGATGCATTTCAAGTTGCAGCCCGGCCAGGACCTCTACCGACTCCGGACCTTCCTCGTAGGATTTGCCCAGGTTGCGGCAGCTCAAGATTGCTTTATCACTCATGCCCGACTCACTCATAACGTAGCGCCTCCGCAGGCTGGGTGCGCGCGGCACGCCAGGCTGGATACAGGGTGGCGAGGAAACTCAGGATCAACGCGGCGGCGCAGACCATGACAACGTCCTGGCTCTGCACTTGCGACGGCAGGTAATCGATGAAGTACACGTCGGCGTTGAGGAATTTGTGGCCGATCAGGCCTTCGAGGGCCGAGATCGCGGCACTGACGTTCAATGCGGCGAAGATCCCGACCACGGCGCCAATGGCCGTGCCGACCACACCAATGACCGTACCCTGCACCATGAAGGTGCGCATGATCGTGCCCGGCGTGGCGCCCAGTGTGCGCAGGATCGCGATGTCACCCTTCTTGTCGTTCACCACCATCACCAGTGTGGAAATGATGTTGAATGCCGCGACGGCAACGATCAGCAGCAGCAACAGGCCGATCATGGCTTTTTCCATGCGGATCGCCTGATACAGGTTGCCATGGGTGCGGGTCCAGTCGCGGGCGTAGAAGCGGTCTTCGCCTAGGTCGCGGGCGATGCTCCACGCGGTGCGCGGCGCCTGGAACAGGTCGTCGAACTTCAGGCGCAGGCCCTGGACCTGATCCGGTTTCCAGCGATGCAGCCGGGCCAGGTCCTGCAGGTTGGTGACACCCAGGTAGCCATCGAGCTCACCGGCGCCGACATGGAAAATGCCGACCACGGTAAAGCGCTTCATGCGCGGGAACATCCCGGCCGGGGTCACGGTGACCTCCGGCGCGACGAAGGTCAGCTTGTCGCCGATCGCCGCACCGAGCTTGGCCGCGGCCTTGTCGCCGATGACGATGCCGAACTCGCCCGGCACCAGGTCGTCGAGTTTGCCCTGGGTCATGAAGTGATCGATGATCGACACCTGGCGCTCTTGCGCCGGGTCGATGGCATTGAGCAGGACCTTCGAGACCTTGCCGTTGTTGGTCAGCAACCCCTGCATTTGCGTAAACGGCGCCACGGCCGTCACTTGCGGGTTCTGCCTGACCTTGGCCGCCAGGCTTTGCCAATCGCTGATCGGCTCGCCGGACTCGATGGTCGCGTGGGGCACCATGCCCAGCACGCGGGTGCGCATCTCATGATCAAAGCCGTTCATCACCGACAGCACCACGATCATCACGACCACGCCAAGGGCGAGCCCGATCATCGAAGTCAGGGAAATGAATGACACAAAATGATTGCGACGCTTTGCACGGGTGTAACGCGTGCCGATAAATACGAAGAGAGGTCTGAACATGTCGGGGCTTGTTCGGAGGGAAAAGGAACGTCCTTGTGGCGGGGGTCGATAACCAGCTTTACACTCAGACCACCGCCGCTACCATGGGTTCGCCATGTCGACATTAGATGAAGAAGATCGCCGCGAATACTACCGTATCGAGGATACGATCGCACTGGAAATTCGGCCCCTGTCCGCTTCTGAAGCCGCAGGCCAGGAAGTGTTGCAGGATGCTTCCCCACTCTTCAACTTGCTCAGCGAACTGCACCTCAGTGAATTCGAGTCGCAGCACCTGTTGCGCCAGATCAATGAGCGCGACCGCAACATTGCGGCATTCTTGAAATCACAGAACAAACGCATCGATCTGCTGAGCCAGGTGATCGCCATCACCGTGCTCGGGCAGATCGGCGAACCGCAGCCGGTGATCATCTCCGAAGGCGGCATCGACTTTCAGCATCCATCGCCCATCGCCGCCGGCGCGCACCTGTCGGTCAAGCTGGTGTTGATGCCGCAAGCCCTCGGCCTGCTGCTGCGCGCCCGTGTCACCCATTGCGACCGCAAGGGCGATGGCTATGACGTCGGCACCGAGTTCGAACACCTGACCGACGCCCAGCGCCAACTGTTGGCCCGCCACATCTTGCAGAAGCAGGCCCAGGAACGACGCCTGGCCCGCGAACAACTCGAATCAGGCAATTAATTTAAGGAAGAACCGTGACCCTCATCTACGGCCATCGCGGCGCCAAGGGCGAAGCACCGGAAAACACCCTGACCAGCTTTCAGGAATGTCTCAAGCACGGCGTGCGTCGCTGCGAACTGGACCTGCACCTGTCCAGGGACGGCGAGTTGATGGTCATCCACGACCCGACCCTCAAGCGCACCACGGACCGTCGCGGCAAGGTCGTCGAACACACGGCGGCAGAGCTGGTGACCTATGACGCGCGCAAGGGTGGCCCGGGCTGGATCAAGCCGTGCCCGATTCCGACGCTGGAAGAACTGTTCGAGAAGTGCGACTTCGATCACTGGCAGCTGGAAGTCAAGAGCGCATCACGGATGCGTGCCGCGACCACCGTGCTGGCGATTCGCGAAATGGTCCAGCGTCATGGCCTGATGGACAAGGTGACCATCACCTCGAGCTCCCGTGAAGTGCTCAAGGCTGCGCTGGAACTGGTGCCGGACGTGTCCCGCGGACTGGTGGCCGAGTACGCCTGGCTCGACCCCTTGAAGGTCGCGGCCAGTTATGGCTGTGAGATTCTGGCGCTGAACTGGACCCTGTGTACGCCGGAACGCCTGCAAAAGGCGCAGCGTCAGGGGTTGCATGTGTCGGTGTGGACCGTCAACGAGCCTGCGCTGATGCGCAGACTCGCCGACTTCGGCGTTGACAGCCTGATTACAGACTTTCCCGGTTTGGCCAGCGCCACGCTCGAGAATTGCTGAAATCGGTCTCCCCGGCCGGCTCAGGCCACCGGCCGGAGCCGCTCAAAAAAGCCGGTTGAGGCCGTCGTACGCCGCGACCCGATAGGCTTCGGCCATGGTCGGGTAGTTGAACGTAGTGTTGACGAAATACTTCAGGGTGTTCTGTTCGCCCGGCTGGTTCATGATCGCCTGACCGATGTGCACGATCTCCGACGCCTGATAACCGAAGCAATGAACGCCCAGCACTTCCAGGGTTTCACGGTGGAACAGGATCTTCAGCATGCCTTGCGGCTCGCCGGCAATCTGCGCCCGCGCCATGCTCTTGAAGAACGCCTTGCCGACTTCGTACGGCACCTTGGCCTGGGTCAGCTCCTGCTCGTTCTTGCCGATCGAGCTGATCTCCGGGATGGTGTAGATGCCGGTGGGCACGTCATTGACGAAACGCCAGCTGCCGTTGTCGACAATGCTGCCAGCGGCCGAACGGCCCTGGTCGTGGGCGGCACTGGCCAGGCTCGGCCAGCCAATCACGTCACCGGCGCCATAGATGTTCGGCACGCAGGTGCGATACGCCTCGTCGACTTCGATCTGGCCACGGCTGTTGACCTTCACGCCGATGTTTTCCAAGCCCAACTGATCGGTGTTGCCGGTACGGCCGTTGCACCAGAGCAAGGCGTCGGCCTTGATCTTCTTACCAGACTTGAGGTGCAGGATCACGCCGTTGTCCACGCCTTCAACGCGGTCATACTCTTCGTTGTGGCGAACGGTGATGTTGTTGTTGCTGAAGTGATAGCTCAGGGCCTGGGAGATTTCCGAGTCCAGGAAGCTCAGCAACTGGCCACGGTTGTCCACCAGTTCGACCAGCACACCCAGGCCACTGAAGATCGAGGCGTATTCGCAACCGATCACGCCGGCGCCGTAAACGATGAGTTTGCGCGGGGTGTGGCCGAGGCTGAGGATGGTGTCGCTATCGTAGATACGCGGGTGGTGAAAATCGATGTCCGCCGGGCGATAAGGACGCGAGCCGGTGGCAATGATGATGTGCTTGGCCACCAGTTTCTCGACCACGCCGTTGGCGCAGACCACTTCGATGGTTTGCTCGTCGGCGAAGCTGCCGGTGCCGAAGAACACGTCGACGCGGTTGCGGGCGTAGTAGCCGGTACGCGAAGCGACTTGCTTGGAGATGACTTTCTCGGCGCTTTTCAGCACGTCCGGGAACGAGAACCAGCGCGGCTCACCAATGGCCCGGAACATCGGGTTGGTGTTGAACTGCATGATCTGCCGGACCGAGTGACGCAGTGCCTTGGAGGGGATGGTGCCCAGGTGAGTGCAGTTGCCGCCGACCTGGCGACGGCTATCGACCATCGCCACCTTGCGCCCTGCCTTGGCGGCGTTCATTGCCGCGCCTTCCCCCGCCGGGCCGGAACCCAACACCACCACGTCGTAGTTGTAGACAGCCATGCGTACTCCTCAGAACAGGCCGCGGCACCCTCGGCACCTGCGGCTAAATCACGCCAATCTGTGGCATGAAGGAACAATTTGGGGCCAGTGCAGCACCCGGACACAGTCTATAGAAGCGTCAACGCCGGGCACATTAACCCTTGGTCGCGTCGTAGGCTACTTTTGCCTGCGCTACAACGCCAGTTTTCAATGCTCAAATCGCCACAATCACTCGGTTTTCTTGCCACTGAGGCGCTCAAAAGCGTGACTGCTGCGTGTGACGAAACCGGTATCGGCACGAATCACAAAAAAAGCGCCGATATCGTGTTTTTCCGCGAAGTCCCAACCGCGCTCCGGGCCGAGAATCAGCAACAGCGTCGATAAGCCATCGGCCATCAACGCTGAAGGATGAATCACCGTGACGGACGCCAGGGCGTGTGAGACGGGCGCACCGGCGCGGGCATCGAAGGTGTGGGAAAAACGCTGTCCGCCCTGCTCGAAATAGTTCCGGTAGTCGCCGGAAGTTGAAAGACCATAACCGTCGACAGCAATGACGCGCTCGGCCACCTGCCGATCATCCCGCGGCTCTTCCAGTGCAATGCGCCATGGCGAACCGTCGGGTTTCCTGCCGGCCGCCTTGAGCTCGCCTGTCGCCTCCGCGAGGTAGTCGTGGATGCCCAGCGCCTCGAGCCTTGCGGCAATCGTGTCCACCGCATAACCGGCGGCGATGCTATTGAAATCGACCTCGACAGCGGCGTCCTTGCACAACGTGTCGCCATCGATGTGCAAGTGTTGGTGGCCGACGCGCTGGCGGGCTTCAGCGAGCGCGTCGGCGGCAGGGACCTTCTCCTCCCGGGCCTGCGGACCAAATCCCCAGAGGTTCAGCAACGGCTCCACCGTCAGATCGTAGGAACCATCGCTTTGCACGGACAGTTGCTCGCCCACGCGGACCAACTCGAGGATCGACGCCGGCATTGCCTGACAGCCGTTGGCCGGCAATG
This sequence comes from Pseudomonas sp. AP3_22 TE3818, assembly GCF_053628995.1. Classification (NCBI taxonomy): domain Bacteria; kingdom Pseudomonadati; phylum Pseudomonadota; class Gammaproteobacteria; order Pseudomonadales; family Pseudomonadaceae; genus Pseudomonas; species Pseudomonas sp. AP3_22 TE3818. The sequence continues at coordinate 4,544,908 of NZ_JBRJHL010000001.1, forward strand.
CATTGAAACGTTCGATGTCCGAGTCGCTGCGGTAGGTCGACATTTGCAGGTCCACCTCAGCGAGGATTTGCTCGACCTGGACACGGACTTCGTCCGGCGCCGGAAGGCCGGCATGGCGTACGTACTTGATCGAATAAGTGCTGCCCATGGTCGGGCCATCGAAAGACTCCATCGAATCGCCATGGCCGCAGCCAGACAACAGACCAATCAAAACGATAAGACCGACTAGAGGCCAGCTCAATACATCCATCTTTTACAGCCTGCCCAGACATAGCCCCAAGGCTGAACATTATGCACCACCCCCCCGAATCGGCTTACCGGCAAAGACAACTGAAAATGCTCAATGCTGCTCAGTTTGTTTTTTTGTAGGAGCGAGCAAGCTCGCGATGATCGTCAACGATAACGCGTGCTTGCTGGTTAAACGCAGCGCTCTTGACTCCATCGCGAGCTTGCTCGCTCCTACAAAGCTCCTGACTGAACAGTATTGGCTGCAAATGTTGGTCTTCTCATGGAGTCGCGGTATCGGTGATGCATTGCTTCAAACGATCCGAATCCGTACCGCTGCCTTCGCTGTGATCAATGTCGCCGTTGGCGTCGAGATAAATGTGCGTACTGGGCCATGTTGGGATGATGTTTACGCAGTGTCGGAGATCTTTATCGTTCCACCAAGAGATCTCCATGAAAAACTTCTCATCTGGAAACAAAAAACCATGATCCCGTGTGCTGCTGCCTGGAGGGAGGCCTCCTTTGTAAATCCGGTGTTGCACATTCCAGATGAACCGCAGTTCGTCAACGCCGCTCTTGGAGTAATGGACGACTGCGGTAGGCAGCACAACAATTCGCCAGAGGACAATCAGTAAAAGCACCAGCAGGGGCAGTAACAGCGGTATCAATGGAATCCATAGCCAGCGAAAGTAACGCGACCGAGGTTTATTTGCAGGAATGGACACGAACTCCATCTCCCCAGTTTTCCGGAGCAATTGCCAACACTTCATTCATAATTATCTGCGCGGTTATCCCGCCATTGGGGTACTGGATGGCTAGCTTCGTACCGATACTTATCGAAACTCTATCAGCCACATCATCCCATGATCGTAGCTCCGTCCAGGGACTCGCTGTAGGTCGGGGGCCGAGGCGCTTTCTTTCCTCTATTGGTTTTGTTAACGACTCCTCAATCTTGCGTAGGGTGTCCGAAGCGATTTGTTCAGCCCCTGCGCCATCCAGCAGTACACTTTCTGAGAGCCCGCCTGCAATACCAACGTACCCATAGTGAATGTTCGACCAGATATCGTAGTAATACTCGTACTTCCCCTGCTTGTGCGGTTTATGGTCCCACTCCATGTTTTGACCCACCTGGCTGAACATTATGCACCACCCCCGAATCGGCTTACCGGCAAAGACAACTGAAAATGCTCAATGCTGCTCAGTTTGTTTTTTTGTAGGAGCGAGCAAGCTCGCGATGGTCGTCAACGATAACGCGTGCTTGCTGGTTAAACGCAGCGCTCTTGACTCCATCGCGAGCTTGCTCGCTCCTACAAAGCTCCTGACTGAACAGTATTGGCTGCAAATGTTGGTCTTCTCATGGAGTCGCGGTATCGGTGATGCATTGCTTCAAACGATCCGAATCCGTACCGCTGCCTTCGCTGTGATCAATGTCACCGTTGGCGTCGAGGTAAATGTGTGTATTGGGCCACTTAGGGGTTACGTTAACGCAGCGTCGGAGAGTGCCATCGTTCCACCAAGAAATCTCCATGAAAAATTTCTCATCTGGAAACAAGAAACCATAATCACGTGTACCGCCCCCAGGCTGCATCCGCCCTTTGAATATCCGGTGCTGTACATTCCAGATGTATTTAAGTTCTTCTTTAGCATCTTTGGGATAATGGATAGTCACAGCAGGTAACCCAATATCCCAATGGGTGATGACCAGAAAAACAACCGGGATCCATAGCCATCGCTTGTGCGATCTTCGCGGTTTACTTGCAGACGTGGACACGGATTCCTTCCCCCCAGTCCTCTGGTGGAATGGCAAGCACTTCATTCATGATCATCTTCGCGGTGATTCCACCGTTTGGATACTGCATATGGAGTTTAATGCCGATGCTGATTGAAACTCTATCCGCAACATCGTCCCAGGACCGCAACTCTGTCCAAGGGCTGGCCGTAGGGCGGGGGCCGGGGTGAACTCTATCCTCTTTGGGCTTTGTCAGTTCGGCAACCTTCCTCGCGGAGTCCGAGACAATCTGCTCAGCTCCAGCCCCATCCAGCAGTACACTTTCTGAGAGCCCGCCTGCGATACCAACGTACCCATAGTGAATGTTCGACCAGATATCGTAGTAATACTCGTACTTCCCCTGCTTGTGCCGAACGACACCGTTGTACTTCGCCTCCAGCTTCGGTTTATGGTCCCACTCCATGTTTTGACCCACCTGCTTCGTCCATATCGCCATCGCCTCAAGCTTCTTCGTCCATGCGATGGTATTGAAGTTCGGTGGCCCCGCCAGTCTGGCGTACCACGGTAGCTCCCGAAACTTCTTGGCAGCCGCGTCACTGTCGTAGCTGATCAGCTCTTTCATCTTCAATACAGACGGATGCTTGATGTTTCGATTCATCTCGCCGGCAATGTAGGCGGCAAGCTCTTCCATTTGGTCTGGATGGTTACAGGCTCCACCTCCATCAAGGCGGCCGAGTGGGGCAGCGACTTTTTCTGCAAGCTTTGGATCAGCCAGCCCGGATTTCGTCGTAAACCCGCTATCCGTTTGAGTCGTTGGCGCCCCCGCGACGCTGGTGGCTTGCCGTACAGGACCGGCCTTGTTTCGGTAGCTGGCTGTGAACACCGAGGGAATCAGTTGCGCTTTACATGGGCAGCCACTATGGCTATCCAGCGTGCCCGCCATGGCTTTGCCATGACTGATCATGTGCGAAATGCCACCGACAATTTTGTAAGTCTTGCCGTCCTTGCCACAGGTGACTCGATCACCTTCGCGGGCATGGGCGATGCCATACATCATGACTCGGGTATCACCATCCAGGACTTTGCCACCACAGGTGGTTTTGTCATTCAGACCAATGTAATAACCCTTGTTCACTGTTGTTTCTCCTTTTCATCCGGCCGTCCGAAATAATGCGGCGGACGCTAACAGCGCCTCGACCCTCACGGCAGGATCAAAAGAATGATTCAGAAGTTTCGCCAAAAGAAACGATCCTTTTCCTACAGGATTGTTTCTAAAGCGTACTTATTGCAGAGCGCACAAACAAAAACGCCCCGACCAAAGTCGGGGCGTTTTCATGTGCGGCTAAGGCTTAGCGCGGGAATGCTGGCGGGTTTACACCGGCCATGTCTTCCATCACGCGAACCACCTGGCAGCTGTAACCGAACTCGTTGTCGTACCAGACGTACAGAACAACGCGGTTATCCTGGGTGATGGTCGCTTCTGCGTCCACTACGCCTGCGTGGCGCGAGCCAACGAAGTCGGTGGAAACCACTTCCTGGGAGCTCACGTAGTCGATCTGCTTGTGCAGATCCGAGTGCATGGCCATCTGGCGCAGGTACTCGTTGATCTCTTCGCGAGTGGTGGCCTTTTCCAGGTTCAGGTTCAGGATGGCCATCGACACGTTCGGCGTAGGAACGCGAATCGCGTTGCCGGTCAGCTTGCCCTTGAGCACTGGCAGCGCCTTGGCGGCTGCAGTGGCGGCACCGGTCTCGGTGATGACCATGTTCAACGGCGCGGCGCGGCCACGACGGCTGCCCTTGTGGAAGTTGTCGATCAGGTTCTGGTCGTTGGTGAACGAGTGAACGGTTTCGACGTGGCCGTTGACGATGCCGTACTTGTCGTTGACTGCCTTGAGCACCGGCACGATGGCGTTGGTGGTGCAGGAAGCCGCCGAGATGATCTTGTCGTCAGGGGTGATGTCGCCGTGGTTGATGCCGTGCACGATGTTCTTCAGCGCGCCCTTGCCAGGTGCGGTGAGGATCACGCGGGCAGCGCCCGGGCAGGCCAGGTGCTGGCCAAGGCCGTCGGCGTCACGCCATACACCGGTGTTGTCGACGATCAGAGCGTTTTCGATGCCGTACTGGGTGTAGTCGACTTCGGCCGGGCTCTTGGCGTAGATAACCTGGATCAGGTTGCCGTTGGCGGTGATGGTGTTGTTGGCTTCATCGATGGTGATGGTGCCATCGAACGGACCATGCACCGAGTCACGACGCAGCAAGCTGGCGCGTTTGACCAGGTCGTTCTCGGCGCCCTTGCGGACAACGATGGCGCGCAGGCGCAGGCCGTCGCCACCACCGGTTTTCTCGATCAGGATGCGCGCCAGCAGACGGCCGATACGACCGAAGCCATAGAGGACAACGTCGGTGCCTTTGCGGGCCGATGCGTTTTGCTGGCCAACCACGTCGGCCAGTTCTTCACGGACGAACTGCTCGGCAGTACGGCCATTGCCTTCGGCCTTGAACTTGGCCGCCAGCTTGCCCAGGTCTACCGAAGCAGCGCCGAGCTTGAGCTCGCTCATCGCCTTGATCAGCGGGAATGTTTCGTGGACGGACAGCTCGCTATCGTCGGACTGACGGTGACGAGCAAAGCGGTGCGCTTTGAGAATCGCAATGACTGAACGATTGATCAGGCTGCGGCCATAGATCGAGCTCACCACGTTGTTATTGCGGTAGAGCTGACCGATAAGCGGAATCATCGCTTCAGCGAGTGCTTCACGGTCGATCCATTCACCAAGACACTGGTCGGGCTTCTGAGTCACGGGAACCTTCCACATGTAGGGGCAGAAAAAAGGGGCTACATTATGCCGCCGAGTGACAGCGGTAGCAATGCGCGCCCGTCGTGCTTTACGTAACAATTCGTCGTTCAAAAAAATTGCGCCTCGCGCAAACCCAATAAAACCGGGGCTTTCAGCGCAGTCAATTTTTTGGAGGTCGCGCCACCTTATCCGTAACCCTCCGTAACACTCGCTGTATTTGGCACTACATATTCAATAATTCCGGGTAAAAAACCCGCGGATTTTGTCTTTACCACTACATTTCGCCAAACCCGTGCTTTAGACACAGTCAGCAACTGACAGGCGGCATCGTAGACCGCTACAATTACCGACTTTGTCGCAACGCTTGGAGCTCAACCTTCCGTGCCCGTTCTGCGTCTACCGCTTCTCCCTGCCGCGGCAGGTAAACAGCACTGGGGCAACCTGCCCGGTGCCGCCCTGAGCCTGGCCATCGCCGAGGCCGCCAGCGCTGCCAAGCGCTTTACCCTGCTGCTGACCGCCGACAGCCAAAGTGCCGAACGGCTGGAACAGGAGCTGGGTTTCTTCGCCCCGGATTTGCCCGTACTGCACTTTCCCGACTGGGAAACCCTGCCCTACGACCTGTTCTCGCCGCACCAGGACATCATTTCCCAGCGCATCGCCAGCCTGTACCGGTTGCCGGAGCTGAGCCATGGCGTACTGGTGGTGCCGATCACGACCGCCCTGCATCGCCTGGCACCGACCAGATTCCTGCTCGGCAGCAGCCTGGTGCTGGATATCGGCCAGAAACTCGACGTCGAGCAAATGCGTACCCGGCTTGAAGCCACGGGTTATCGCTACGTCGATACGGTGTATGAACACGGCGAGTTCACCGTTCGCGGCTCGTTGATCGATCTGTTCCCGATGGGCAGCAAGTTGCCGTATCGCATCGACCTGTTCGACGACGAAATCGAAACCCTGCGCACCTTCGACCCGGAGAACCAGCGCTCCATCGACAAAGTCGACTCGGTCAAGCTGTTGCCGGCCAAGGAGTTCCCACTCCAGAAAGAAGCGGTCACCCGCTTCAAGGCGCGCTTCCGTGAGCGTTTTGACGTCGACTTCCGCCGCTGCCCGATCTTCCAGGATTTGAGCAGCGGGATTACGCCGGCCGGCATCGAGTACTACCTGCCGCTGTTCTTCGAAGAAACCTCGACGCTGTTCGATTACCTGCCCCAGGACACGCAAGTGTTTTCCCTGCCCGGCATCGAGCAAGCCGCGGAAAACTTCTGGAACGACGTGCGCAATCGCTATGAGGAACGCCGCGTCGACCCGTCCCGTCCTTTACTACCGCCCGCCGAACTGTTCCTGCCGGTGGAAGACTGCTTCGCACGCCTGAAGAACTGGCCGCGCGTGGTGGCCAGTCAACAGGATGTGGAAAGCGGTGGCGGTCGCGAGCGCTTCCCGGCTCGCGAGTTGCCGAACCTGGCCATCGAAGCCAAGGCCACCCAACCGCTGGCGGCGTTGGCCGGTTTCCTCGACGAGTTCCCTGGTCGCGTGCTGTTTACCGCCGAATCCGCAGGCCGTCGCGAAGTGCTGCTGGAGCTGCTGGAACGCCTGAAGCTGCGACCGAAAACCGTCGACAGCTGGCCGGATTTCGTCGCCGGCAAAGACCGCCTGGCGATCACCATCGCGCCGCTGGATGAAGGCCTGGTGCTGGACGATCCAGCCTTGGCCCTGGTTGCCGAAAGCCCGTTGTTTGGCCAGCGCGTGATGCAGCGCCGGCGCCGCGAAAAGCGCGCCGATGCCAACAACGATGCGGTCATCAAGAACCTCACCGAGCTGCGCGAAGGTGCGCCGGTGGTGCACATCGACCACGGTGTCGGCCGTTACCTGGGCCTGGCAACCCTGGAAATCGACAGCCAGACCGCCGAATTCCTTGCCCTGGAATATGCCGAAGGCGCCAAGCTTTACGTGCCGGTGGCCAACCTGCACCTGATCGCCCGCTACACCGGCAGCGATGACGCCCTGGCCCCGCTGCACCGCCTCGGCTCCGAGACCTGGCAGAAAGCCAAGCGCAAAGCCGCCGAACAGGTGCGCGACGTGGCCGCCGAGTTGCTCGACATCTATGCACGTCGCGCGGCACGTGAAGGCTACGCCTTCGCCGATCCGAAGGCCGACTACGCCACCTTCAGCGCCGGTTTCCCGTTCGAAGAAACCCCGGACCAGCAAACCACCATCGAGGCGGTGCGCGAAGACATGCTCGCGCCCAAGCCAATGGATCGCCTGGTGTGCGGCGACGTCGGCTTCGGCAAGACTGAAGTGGCGATGCGCGCCGCGTTCATTGCCGTGCATGGCGGCAAGCAAGTGGCGATCCTGGTGCCGACCACCCTGCTCGCCCAGCAGCATTACAACAGCTTCCGCGACCGCTTCGCCGACTGGCCGGTGACCGTGGAAGTGATGAGCCGCTTCAAGTCGGCCAAGGAAGTGAATGCCGCCGTCGCCGATCTGGCCGAAGGCAAGATCGACATCGTCATCGGCACGCACAAGCTGCTGCAGGACGACGTGAAGATCAAAAACCTGGGCCTGGTGATCATCGACGAGGAACACCGTTTCGGCGTGCGCCAGAAAGAACAACTCAAGGCCCTGCGCAGCGAAGTCGACATCCTGACCCTGACCGCCACGCCGATTCCGCGCACGCTGAACATGGCGGTGTCGGGCATGCGTGACCTGTCGATCATCGCCACCCCGCCGGCCCGCCGCCTGTCGGTACGCACCTTCGTCATGGAGCAGAACAAGAGCACGGTCAAAGAGGCCTTGCTGCGTGAGTTGCTGCGTGGCGGCCAGGTCTATTACCTGCACAACGATGTGAAGACCATCGAGAAATGCGCCGCCGACCTCGCCGAGCTGGTACCGGAAGCACGGATCGGCATCGGTCACGGGCAGATGCGCGAACGCGAACTCGAGCAGGTGATGAGCGACTTCTACCACAAGCGCTTCAACGTGCTGATCGCCTCGACCATCATCGAGACCGGCATCGACGTACCGAGCGCCAACACCATCATCATCGAGCGTGCCGACAAGTTCGGCCTGGCCCAGTTGCACCAGCTGCGCGGCCGGGTCGGACGCAGTCACCACCAGGCCTACGCCTACCTGCTGACGCCACCGCGCCAGCAAATCACACCGGACGCGGAAAAGCGCCTGGAAGCGATCGCCAACACGCAGGACCTCGGCGCGGGCTTCGTGCTCGCCACCAACGACCTGGAAATCCGTGGTGCCGGCGAACTGCTCGGTGACGGTCAGAGCGGGCAGATCCAGGCGGTCGGCTTTACGCTGTACATGGAAATGCTCGAACGCGCGGTGAAGTCGATCCGCAAGGGCGAGCAGCCTAACCTCGATCAACCGCTCGGCGGGGGTCCTGAAGTCAACTTGCGGGTACCGGCGTTGATCCCCGAGGACTACCTGCCGGATGTCCACGCTCGCCTGATTCTCTACAAGCGCATTGCCTCGGCCACCGATGAGGACGGCCTCAAGGATTTGCAGGTGGAGATGATCGATCGTTTCGGCCTGTTGCCGGAACCGACCAAGAACCTGATCCGTATCACTGCATTGAAGCTGCAGGCCGAGCAACTGGGCATCAAGAAAGTCGATGGCGGCCCGCAAGGCGGTCGCGTCGAGTTCGCTGCGCAGACGCCGGTCGATCCGTTGACCCTGATCAAGCTGATCCAGAGCCAGCCAAAACGCTACAAATTCGAAGGGGCCACGATGTTCAAGTTCATGGTTCCGATGGAGCGCCCGGAAGAGCGCTTTAATACTGTAGAGGCGCTGTTCGAGCGCCTCGTTCCGAAAACTGCTTGAAGGACGCCGCATGCGCCTGTTCCGCTCACTGACCCTGCTGACCCTTTTGATGCCAGCGCTGGTCGCCCCCACGGCATTTGCCGATGACCTGTATCAGGTCGAAATGATTCTGGTCCGGCAAAACGCCGTGCCGGCGATTGTCAGCCGCGCCGCACCGGAAGACTGGGCCGCTGGCGCCCAACCCGTCAGCCCCGACAGCCTGCGTACGCCAAGCCTGAATGGCGAGGTGGAAAAACTCACCAGCAGCGCCGACTACACGGTGTTGCTGCACAAGGCCTGGCAACAGACGCTCGGCGAAAACGCCAGCAAAGTGGCGATCAGCGACGGCAAGGAACAATATGGTCAGTTCCCGATCGAGGGCACGCTGAGCATGAAACTGGGACGCTTTACCGACGTAGACGCCGACTTCTGGGTCAATCAGATCGATGCCAATGGCATGGTGACAGCCAGCGAGCGCTTGAAACAGGAAAGCCATACCAAGAACGGCCAGTTGAACTTCCTCGACAACGGCCACCTCGGCCTGCTGATCAAGATCACTTCGCTGACCGCCCCCGCCCCCCGAGCAGCTCCCGAAGAAATTCCGGACTGATTCCCCATGTCCGCGACCCTGAGCAAACCCCTGGCACCATCCTGGGTCAGCCGATTCAAGGAACAGAGCCTGGAACGTGGTCGCCGCTACGCGCTGGAGAATCGTGTCAGGATCGTCGAGGCCGGCGACGCAACCATCGTCGCCGCGTGCGAAGGCTCGGGCGGTAACGTTTACCGTCAGACCATTCGCCTGCGCGAGTCAGCCAAAGGCACGCTGCTGATGGTCGACGCCACCTGCTCCTGCCCGGTCCACAGCAACTGCAAACATTGCGCAGCGGTACTCCTGCAAGTGCAGGAAACCCTCGACTACCCCGCTGCCGCCAAAGACGCCGAACTCCTGGAAAAACTCCAGGCAGTCCTGGAAAACCGCAGCCCGAAAGCCCCGCCGCAAGTGCTGGTGGACAATGTGCAACCGGTACCGCGCCTGTGGCTGGCCAGCATCGAGTTCAGCGCCTTCGAACCGCGCAACGGTCGAATGCAGCGTTACATCCAGCATCGTGCGGCACTGTCCTTCAGTTACCTGGACGAGTACGTCTCCGGACAGAAAAACACCGACATCCTGATTCGCCAGGAAACCCAGACGCTGCGGATAAAACGCCACCCGGACGTGGAACAGTCCTACCGGGAACAGCTGCGAATCCTCGGCTTCAAAGTCGCCACCCGGCAAAGCAAGGCCTTGCCGGAAAGCGCTGGCGAGCTGTTCGAAATGGTCAATGACAGCGCCTGGCTGACCTTTACCCTCAATGAACTGCCGAAGTTGCGCACCCAGGGCTGGGAATTGCAGATTGACGAGGACTTCGGTTTCGACCTGACGGCGGTAGACGACTGGTACGCCACGGTCGAACAGGCTCCGGAGCGAGACTGGTTCGACCTGGAGCTTGGGATCATCGTCAATGGCGAACGCCTGAGCCTGTTGCCGATCCTGCTCAACCTGATGCGTTCCCACACCGAAATCCTCAACCCGGAGCGCCTTGCCCGACGCCGCGACGACGAGTTGATTCTGGTCAACATCCCCCATCGCCCGAACTCCGAGCACGGCCCGCTGCAAGTCGCCCTGCCCTTCGGCCGCCTGAAACCGGTACTGGCCACCCTCGGCGAGTTCTACCTGCAGGAACCCGGCGACACCACGCTGCGCCTGAGCAAGGCCGATGCCACGCGCCTGAACCCGCTGGAAGACATGCCACTGCTCTGGGAGGGTGGCGAGCAGATCCGCACCTTTGCCCAGCGCCTGCGTGACATCAAGGACCACACGGCCGTCGCCCCGGAAGGTTTGAATGCGACGCTGCGCCCGTATCAGCTTGAAGGCTTGAGCTGGATGCAATCACTGCGGCAGCTGGAAGTGGGTGGCATTCTCGCGGACGACATGGGCCTGGGCAAAACCCTGCAGACACTGGCGCACGTGCTGAGCGAGAAAAACGCCGGCCGTCTCGATCGGCCGTGCATGGTGGTGATGCCGACCAGCCTGATTCCCAATTGGCTCGACGAAGCGGCGCACTTTACGCCGCAGCTCAAGGTACTGGCGCTGTACGGCGCCAGCCGCAAAAAACACTTCGACAAGCTGGCTGACTACGACCTGATCCTGACCACCTATGCGCTGCTGCCCAAGGACGTCGAGCGCCTGGCGGCGCAGCCCTTGCACATACTGGTGCTGGATGAGGCGCAGTACATCAAGAATCCGACCAGCAAGGCCGCCCAGGCTGCCCGCGAGCTCAATGCCCGGCAGCGCCTGTGCCTGAGCGGCACACCGCTGGAAAACCACCTCGGTGAACTGTGGTCGCTGTTTCACTTCCTCCTGCCCGGCTGGCTCGGTGACGTCAAAAGCTTCAACCGCGATTACCGCGTACCGATTGAAAAACGCACCAGCGAGGTCAGGCTTCAGCACCTCAACGGCCGGATCAAACCCTTCCTGCTGCGTCGCACCAAGGAACAGGTGGCCACCGAGTTGCCGCCGAAAACCGAGATCATCCACTGGGTCGAACTCAACGAGGCCCAGCGTGACGTTTACGAAACCATGCGCCTGGCCATGGACAAGAAAGTCCGCGACGAGATCACCCGCAAAGGCGTGGCCCGCAGCCAGATCATCATTCTCGAAGCGCTGCTGAAACTGCGTCAGGTGTGCTGCGATTTGCGCCTGGTCAACGAGGCGACCCTGCCAAGCCGTGGCGGCACCTCGGGCAAACTCGACAGCCTGATGGAAATGCTCGAGGAATTGTTCGAGGAAGGTCGGCGGATCCTGCTGTTCTCGCAGTTCACTTCAATGTTGTCGCTGATTGAGGATGAGCTGAACAAGCGTGGAATCGCCTACGCCCTGCTGACCGGCCAGACCCGCGACCGCCGCACACCGGTGAAGGAATTCCAGAGCGGCAAGCGTCAGATATTTCTGATCAGCCTGAAGGCCGGCGGCGTTGGCCTGAACCTGACCGAAGCGGACACGGTGATTCACTACGACCCGTGGTGGAACCCGGCGACGGAAAACCAGGCGACCGATCGGGCGTATCGCATTGGTCAGGAGAAGCCCGTGTTCGTTTACAAACTGATTGCGCGCGGCACGGTGGAAGAGAAGATCCAGCACCTGCAGAAGGAAAAATCCGACCTCGCGGCCGGCGTGCTGGATGGGCGCAAGGCCGGGGACTGGAAGCTGCAGAGCGACGATATCGAGGCGTTGTTTGCGCCATTGCCGGAAAATCTCGGAAAACGTTGAGATTAGCGGTGCTTGAACCGACCCCTTCGCTGGCAAGCCAGCTCCCACAGGTTTAATGGCGTTCGTAGAGTTTGTGTTCGACGCAGTCACTGTGGGAGCGGGCTTGCCCGCGAAAGGAGCAACTCGGTGCCAAGGCTGACTCAGCCCTTGAGCACCCGCGCCAGCGTCGATTTCACCTTGCCCATGCCGTCATGCAACGCCTGCTCGATCTCGGCCATGGTGATCACCGCCGTCGACTTGCCCGCCGCCGGGTTCACCACCAGCGCCAGACAGGCGTAATCGAGTTCCAGCTCGCGGGCCAGGGCGGCTTCCGGCATACCGGTCATGCCGACGATGTCGCAGCCGTCGCGCTCCAGCCGGGCGATTTCAGCCACCGTCTCCAGGCGCGGCCCTTGAGTGCAGGCATACACGCCATGACTGCTGTAGCCCACAGCTTCCGCCGCCAGCGCCGCGATCAATTGCTGGCGCAACGGCTCGCTATAGGGGTAGCTGAAGTCGATATGAGTGACGTGTTCCAGGTCATCGGCAAAGTAGGTGTGCTCGCGACCGCTGGTGTAGTCGATCAACTGATGGGGCACGCAGAAGTGCCCGGTGCCCATGGCGGCATGGATGCCGCCCACGGCGTTGACCGCCAGAATGGCTTCGGCACCGGCCTGCTTCAACGCCCAGAGATTGGCGCGATAGTTGACCTGATGCGGCGGAAAACGATGGGGATGGCCGTGACGCGCGAGGAACAGCACTTCCTTGCCGGCATACTCGCCGATCTGAACGTCGGCCGAAGGTGCGCCATAAGGCGTGTCCACTGCCAGTGACTGGCGAATGCTCAGGCCTTCGAGCTGAGTCAGGCCAGTGCCACCGATAATCGCGTAAACCGTCATAACGAACAGTCCTTAATCAATCAATTGAGCTTCTTTGAGCGCGCCGACAGCGGCCAGCCAGCGCGGGTCTTGACGGTATTCGGTGCTGGCAAACGACTGGCCGCGCATCCGCGCAATGCGCTCGGAAGGCTTGACCTTCAGACGCTGGGCAGCACTCAAAGCGAGCTCGGCGGCCGCACGGTCGTTGCACACCAGGCCCATGTCGCAACCGGCCGTCAGCGCCGCTTCGATACGGCTGGCGGCATCGCCGACCACGTGAGCACCTGCCATGGACAGGTCGTCACTGAAGATCACGCCATCGAACTGCAACTCGCCGCGCAGGATGTCCTGCAACCAGCGGCGGGAGAAACCGGCAGGCTGGGAATCGACCTGTGGATAAATAACGTGGGCCGGCATGACGGCGGCCAGTTGCTTGCTCAATTTGGCAAACGGCACCAGGTCGTTGGCGCGGATCTCGTCGAGGCTGCGTTCGTCGTTGGGGATCGCGACGTGGGAATCAGCCTCGGCCCAGCCATGGCCAGGGAAATGCTTGCCGGTAGCGGCCATCCCGGCGCTGTTCATGCCACGGATGAATGCACCCGCGAGCAAGGCAGCGCGCTCGGGATCACCTTCGAACGAACGGGTGCCGACAACGGCGCTGCGCTGGTAATCCAGGTCGAGCACCGGGGCGAAGCTCAGGTCCAGGCCAACGGCCAGCACTTCGGTCGCCATGATCCAGCCGCACTGCTCGGCCAGGTATTCGGCGTTCGCGTTGTCGGCAATGGCGCGCATGGCGGGCAGGCGCACGAAACCCTGGCGCAGGCGCTGCACGCGGCCGCCCTCTTGATCCACCGCCAACAGCAGATCGGGGCGAATGGCGCGAATCGCCGCACTCAGCTCACGCACCTGGCGTGGATGCTCGATGTTACGGGCAAAGATGATCAAGCCGCCCACTTCGGGCTGGCGCAACAATTGGCGATCTTCAGCCGTCAGCCAGGTACCGGCGACGTCCACCATCAACGAGCCTTGCAAGCCAGCAGTCATAAAAATTCCTTGATAACAGAAAACCCGGCCCACACGCATTCGCCGCCAGGGGCAAGGCCTGGCAGACTGGCGAGTTCGATGGGAAACGGGTTCAGAACGAGAGTCGGCATGGGCGGCTAGCTTAGCGGATGTCAGCTGCCGCGCCCACCCGTGCGCGGTTAAACCTTGGCGGCAACCGGTGTCGATTTGCTGCGTGGGCGCAACTGGGCTGTGGCCATGGCGGTATCGGTCACACCGGATTCGGCACGCATGCCGGCGGCCAGGAATGGCACCATCAGGCGCATGACCTGCTCGATCGAGGTGTTCACGCCGAAGTCGGTTTCGGCAATCGCGCGCAAGGCCTTGATACCGGACATGCTGAACGCCGCCGCACCCAGCATGAAGTGCACGCGCCAGAACAGTTCGATGGGCGGAATACGCGGCGCCGCTTCGTTGACCAGCATCATGTAGCGGCGGAACACCTTGCCGTACATGTCCTCCAGATAACGACGCAAGTGCCCCTGGCTCTGACTGAACGCCAGCCCCAGCAAACGCATGAAGATGGACAGGTCGTTGCCGCTGCGCGGTTGCACCACCAGGGCCTGCTCGACGAGGATTTCCAGCAACTCTTCGAGGCTCGGCTTGATTTCAGGCTTGGCCTGACGCCGCTCCAGCTCTTTGTCGAGGCTGATGCAGAACGGCCCGAGGAACCGCGAGAAAACCGCCTGGATCAACGCCTTCTTCGAACCGAAGTGATAGTTCACCGCCGCCAGGTTGACACCGGCCTTGCTGGTGATCAGGCGCAACGAGGTTTCAGCGAAACCTTTTTCCGCAAACAACTGTTCGGCTGCATCAAGAATGCGTTCAACGGTTTCCGACTGGGCCATGGCTACTCCGCCTGACAAACACTTGTTTGAAACATACGTTTCAGGCTGTGCATTGTCAAGTCTGGCAGTTCGTTTCGGGAATGGTCGGTCAGACATTTAACCACACAACGGCAAAGCTTCAATCCACTGACTGATTGACCGTCTGGCGGCGACTGAAAAATGGAGCATTGCCAAGACCGCCTTACTGTATATAATCCCAGTCACTGTATAAAAAAACAGAGCGATCAATATGCTAAAGCTGACGCCACGACAAGCCGAGATTCTGGCCTTCATCAAACGCTGCCTGGAAGACAACGGATACCCCCCCACCCGTGCGGAAATCGCTCAGGAACTGGGTTTCAAGTCACCCAATGCGGCGGAAGAGCACCTCAAGGCGCTGGCCCGCAAGGGCGCTATCGAGATGACGCCTGGCGCCTCTCGTGGCATTCGCATCCCCGGCTTCGAAGCCAAGGCCGACGATTCCACCCTGCCGATCATTGGCCGGGTCGCAGCCGGCGCCCCGATTCTTGCGCAGCAACACATCGAAGAGTCCTGCAACATCAATCCTGCCTTCTTCCATCCGCGCGCCGACTACCTGCTGCGCGTCCACGGGATGAGCATGAAGGATGTCGGCATTTTCGACGGCGACCTGCTGGCCGTCCACACCACCCGCGAAGCCCGTAACGGCCAGATCGTGGTTGCACGAATCGGCGACGAAGTGACCGTCAAGCGCTTCAAACGTGACGGCAGCAAAGTCTGGCTGATCGCCGAGAACCCCGAGTTCGCCCCTATCGAAGTGAACCTTCAAGATCAGGAACTGGTGATCGAAGGCTTGAGTGTCGGCGTGATTCGCCGCTAAAGGAGGCTCCATGCAGTTCCCACAGCCATCACCACAGCAAACCCAACTGCCGTTGTTCGAAGCGTTCATGGCACAGCCATTGGCGCCGATCCTGAAAGACGTAGTCGAGTCCCCCTGGAGCGCCGAACCAGACGTTTTCAGCGAGCTGTCACTGCGTGGTGCAGCCGGGAACTGCCTGAGCCTTCTGGCACCGATCCTCAGGGAATTGAGCCAGGAGCAGGACGCACGCTGGCTGACACTGATCGCGCCGCCCGCCAGCCTGACTCAAGCCTGGCTGCGAGATGCCGGCCTCAACCGCGAGCGTATTCTGCTGCTGCACCCCCGAGGCGCCCAAAGCGCTCAGCAACTGACCTGCGAAGCCCTGCGTCTTGGACGCAGCCATACGGTTGTCAGCTGGCTCAACCCGCTGAGCAGCCAATCCCGGCAACAGCTGATCAGCGCCGCCCGGACCGGGGACGCTCAGAGCCTGAATATTCGTTTGGGATAACTGACAGCCGGGGCGCGAGCTTAACCGCGCGAGGCTTCTCCAGGGAGAGAGAAGCCGATGGGTAGCGACATCAGGAAAACTGACGGACGGGGATCAATGAAGAACCCGTGGCCCCTCGTCCTTGTCGAATTCGCCTTCAACCAGGCGACCTGCCATCTGGACTCCCACGCTCAACATCGCCTTGGCGACTTCCACGTGTTGCCCTTGCAGGAACGCTTTGGCGTCCTCAGAGAAATCCAAAGTAACCAGAGAACCCTCGTCCTCGGCCCTGCGCAGCTCGATACGGCCGTCTGGTAACTCGACAATTTCTAGAAAGGACGTTGGCATAAAGGACTGTTCTCCACGAAAGGCGGGGATTATATAGGCATCGGCCAGGCTTCGCTCGGGATCTTGACCAGATGCCATCCCAAAACTGTTTCTATCAGCACTCGTTCAAGCCTTCGCGAAAGCGGATCGCCAATCCTTTCAGATTCTGGCGCCAGCTCTCCAGCTCTTCCCGACTCAGCTCCTCAGGCTCATCCACTTCATCCAGATTGACAGCCTGAATCAAAGGCTGGGTCACGTCCCCTTTTGGCTTGTGGGGCGCGCGCGGCGGCTGAAACAACGCAGCATGGGCAGCCAGCAACTTGGCCAGCCAGGTCTCCGGGTTATTGGCCAGTTCCACCAGTTCGGCCATTTCCGGAATGGCGATGGTTTCCAGCACTTCGCGAGTCAGCAGCAGCTCCGCACGGGGGGCATTGGCCTGAGGCAGGCGATAGAAGCCGGCGATTTCATGACACAGGCCCAACAGCGCGCCGTACAGGTGAAACAGCGCAGATTCGCGTCCGGCCTGGATCAGCGCCAGCGAATTCATCGCACGACCCTCTTCAGTGCGCGCCAGTGCTTCCAGCGACAAGCCGGCGAAATAAATCTTCTGATTGGTGCGGGTATAAAGTTCGTGGGCCATGACGGCAGCCTCCACAACGAAATAATTGCTTCACGCAGGTCCTGTGTAGGAGCGAGCCTGCTCGCGATGGACTTGAGAGCAACGCGGGCATCCTGAAAGCCCGCGTTATCGTTGACGACCATCGCGAGCAGGCTCGCTCCTACAGGGGTCTTGCGATTCTACGCCTTCGCAGTTCCCATGCGCCTTTTGTAGGAGCGAGCTTGCTCCGGGCGGCGTTCCGACGATGGACCTGAGAACAACGCGGGCATCCTGAAGGCCCGCGTCATCGTTGACGACCATCGCGAGCAAGCTCGCTCCTACAGTTTCAAGCCTTGGCGGTCTTCGCCGGGCGCTTGTCTTCAACCGTCCACTTGCCGCCGTCGTAGAACGCTTTCCAGCCAGTCGGCTTACCGTCAACTTCGGTCTGCACGTACTGCTCCTTGGTCTTGCGGCTGTAACGAATCACCGCCGGGAGGCCATCGGGATCTTTCTTCGGCGCTTCGCAGAGGAAGTGATACTTCGGATCGATCTCATCCTTGTGCGGCACGATCTCGATAACCAGCGGAGCACGCGTCTCACGGTTTTTCGGGAACTGGCTGGCCGCCAGGAACAGGCCGGATGCACCGTCGCGCAGGATATAGGTGTCGTTGACCTTTTCGCATTTCAGCTCAGGCATCTTCACCGGGTCCATCTTCGGCGGCGCCGCATCACCGCTCTTCAGCAGTTTGCGGGTGTTCTTGCAAGTCGCGTTGGTGCAGCCGAAGAACTTGCCGAAACGGCCGGTCTTGAGTTGCATTTCGCTGCCGCACTTGTCGCATTCAAGGCTCGGACCTTCATAGCCCTTGATGCGATAGGTGCCCTCTTCGATTTCGTAGCCGTCGCAATCCGGGTTGTTACCGCAGATGTGCAGCTTGCGCTTCTCGTCCAGCAGGTAGGCGTCCATCGCCGTGCTGCAGATCGGGCAGCGATGCTTGCCACGCAATACCAGCGACTCCGACTCACCTTCGTCGTCCGCGGCGATTTCGTCGCCCGGTACCAGGTTGACGGTGGCCTTGCAGCGCTCTTTCGGCGGCAGGCTGTAGCCCGAGCAACCGAGGAACACACCGGTCGACGCGGTGCGAATCTGCATCGGACGACCGCAGGTCGTGCACGGAATGTCTGTCATCACCGGCTGGTTGGCACGCATGCCGTTTTCCGGGCTTTCGGCTACTTCGAGCTTCTTCTTGAAGTCGCCGTAGAACTCGTCGAGCACGTTTTTCCAGTCGCGTTCGCCCTGGGCCACGTCATCGAGATGCTCTTCCATGCCGGCGGTGAACCCGTAGTCCATCAGGTTCGAGAAGCTCTCGGCCAGGCGCTCGGTGACGATGTCGCCCATCTTTTCCGAGTAGAAACGACGGTTGTGCAACGCCACGTAACCACGGTCCTGGATGGTCGAAATGATCGCTGCGTAGGTCGAAGGACGACCGATGCCGCGTTTTTCCATTTCCTTGACCAGGCTGGCTTCCGAGTAACGCGCCGGCGGCTTGGTGAAATGCTGGGTCGGATCAAGCTTGATCAGCTTCATCACGTCGCCCTGGGCCATGTCCGGCAGCACATCGTCATCGCCTGGCTTGGCGATTTGCGGCATGACACGGGTGTAACCGTCGAACTTCAGGATGCGGCCCTTGGCGCGCAGCTCGAAGTCGCCAGCGCCCACAGTGACGGTCGTCGACAGGTATTGCGCCGGCAGCATCTGGCAAGCCAGGAACTGGCGCCAGATCAGCTCGTAGAGGCGCTCAGCGTCACGCTCCATGCCCGACAGCTTGCTTGGCTCGGTATTGGCGTCGGAGGGACGAATCGCTTCGTGAGCCTCTTGTGCGCCTTCCTTGCTGCTGTAGACATTCGGGGTTTCCGGCAGGTACTTCTTGCCGAATTCGCCTTCAATATAAGTACGCGCCATCGCCACGGCATCAACCGAGAGGTTGGTCGAGTCGGTACGCATGTAGGTGATGTAGCCGGCTTCGTACAGACGCTGGGCCATCATCATGGTTTTCTTCACCCCGAAGCCCAGGCGGTTGCTCGCGGCCTGCTGCAGGGTGGAGGTGATGAACGGCGCCGACGGCTTGCTGCTGGTCGGTTTGTCTTCGCGCTTGACGATGCTGTAGCTGGAAGCCTTGAGCTTCTCCAGCGCGGCCATGGCCTGGGCTTCGTTGAGCGGCTTGAAGGCTTCGCCTTTCTCGCGGGCCACGTCGAAACGCACGGTCGCGCCTTTTGCGGTGCCGAGGTCGGCGTGCACTTCCCAGTATTCTTCCGGGTTGAACGCGCGGATTTCACGTTCGCGCTCAACCACCAGCTTCACGGCAACCGACTGCACACGACCGGCGGACAAACCGCGAGCGATCTTGGCCCACAGCAGCGGCGAAACCATGTAGCCCACGACGCGGTCGAGGAAGCGACGGGCCTGCTGGGCGTTGACGCGGTCGATATCCAGCTCGCCCGGCTGGGAGAAGGCTTCCTGGATCGCCTTCTTGGTGATTTCGTTGAACACCACGCGCTTGTAGCGGCTGTCGTCACCACCGATGGCTTCGCGCAGGTGCCAGGCAATGGCTTCCCCCTCGCGGTCCAAGTCGGTTGCGAGATAGATGGTGTCAGCATCCTTGGCGAGCCGGCGCAGCTCTTCGATGACTTTTTCCTTGCCCGGGAGGATCTCGTACTTGGCTTTCCAGCCATGATCCGGATCGACCCCCATGCGCGCGACCAGCTGCTTGCGCGCCTTTTCTTTAGGCGACAGTGCCGGCGCTTCACCTGCAGCAGCCTTGCCGCGCTTGGCGGCTGGCTCTTTGCTGGCGCTAGCCGAACCGCTGGTGGGCAGGTCTCGGATATGGCCGATACTCGACTTCACCACGTATTCGTTGCCCAAATACTTGTTGATGGTCTTGGCCTTAGCCGGGGATTCCACAATGACCAGCGATTTGCCCATGGATCAGAAAATTCCTGAATTCGAGAAGTGAAAGGCGATTGGCGCCTGACGCGGCACCGCTATATATAGTGGCTACAAGGTGAGGTCAAGCGCAGGGTATTGCGCGAGCTCAGCTTATGGCTTGGTAAAAAGGCTTTCTTCGGCCTGCACCAAAGCAAAGCGTGGCACCTGTTCTCCGTCAACTTCGACGGACTCCAGGAACATGCTCAAGGGACGCACCCAAAAGCCGTAATCGCCATACAGGGCTTGATAGAAGACCACTTCTTCTTCGGTTTCCGAATGCCGCGCAACACTGAATACGCGGTACTGCGGACCTTTGTAATGTTGGTAGAGCCCAGGTTGTATCGGCATGCTTTGGCCCTCACTCAAATTTTTTCAAAATAAAAACAAAAATAAATCCCGAAAAACAAAAACCGGGGCACTTGGCCCCGGCTTCCATCAACGAAACGCTTAAACGCGTTCGAAGACGGTGGAGATGCCTTGGCCGAGACCAATGCACATGGTGGCTACCCCGAAGGTACCGCCATTCTGCTTCATCACATTGAGCAAAGTGCCGGAGATACGAGCACCGGAGCAACCGAACGGGTGGCCCAGGGCGATCGCGCCGCCGTGCAGGTTAACCTTCTCGTTCATCTTGTCGAGCACTTTCAGATCTTTCAGCACTGGCAGGGCCTGTGCGGCGAAAGCTTCGTTGAGCTCGAAGAAGTCGATGTCGGAGATACCCAGACCCGCGCGCTTCAGTGCTTTTTGTGTGGCCGGTACTGGACCATAGCCCATGATTGCCGGATCCACACCTGCCACTGCCATCGAGCGAATCACCGCCATAGGCTGGATGCCCAGGTCCTGTGCGCGCTGCGCCGACATCACGATCATGCACGAAGCACCATCGGTGATCTGCGACGAAGTACCCGCTGTCACGGTGCCGCCCTTCGGATTGAACGCCGGCTTGAGAGCCGCCAGGCTTTCCAGGGTGGTTTCCGGACGAATGGTTTCGTCGTAGTCGAAGGTTTTCAGGAAACCGTTCTCGTCGTAGCCCTGCATCGGGATGATTTCGTCTTTGAACTTGCCTTCCACGGTCGCCTTATGGGCGAGTTGGTGGGAGCGCACGCCGAAAGCGTCCTGTTGCTCGCGGGTAATGCCGTGCATTTTGCCCAGCATTTCCGCAGTCAGGCCCATCATGCCCGAAGCTTTTGCCGCGTACAGCGACATGTGCGGGTTCGGATCGACACCGTGCATCATGCTCACGTGACCCATATGCTCGACGCCACCCACGACGAATACGTCACCGTTGCCGGTCATGATCGCTTGCGCAGCAGTGTGCAAAGCGCTCATGGACGAGCCACACAGACGGCTGACGGTCTGGCCGGCCGAGGTGTGCGGGATCTGGGTCATCAGCGACGCCATGCGCGCGATGTTCCAGCCCTGCTCCAGGGTCTGGTTCACACAGCCCCAGATCACGTCTTCGACTTCGTTCGGGTCGACCTTGACGTTGCGTTCCAGCAGTTTGCTGATCAGGTGCGCCGACATGTCTTCGGCGCGGGTGTTGCGGTGCATGCCGCCCTTGGAGCGGCCCATCGGAGTACGACCGAAGTCGACAATCACGACGTCTCTAGGATTCAAGCTCATAAGTTCACTCTCACTCTAGTTGGGGGCGCTTAACCGAAGAAGCTCTGGCCGTTCTTGGCCATTTCGCGCAGCTTCGCGGTCGGGTGGTACAGCGCGCCCAAATCAGCGTACTGGTCAGCCAGGGCAACGAACTCCGCGACACCGATCGAATCGATGTAGCGCAGTGCACCGCCACGGAATGGAGGGAAACCAATACCGTAGACCAGACCCATGTCGGCTTCGGCAGCGGTTTCGACGATGCCGTCTTCCAGGCAACGCACGGTTTCCAGGCACAGCGGGATCATCATCCAGTTGATGATGTCTTCGTCAGTGACTTCGCGCTGCTCGTAAACGATCGGCTTGAGCACTTCCAGTACCGAAGGATCGGCGACTTTCTTCTGTTTGCCCTTCTTGTCGGTCTCGTAGGCGTAGAAGCCCTTGCCGTTCTTCTGGCCCAGGCGCTTGGCTTCGTAGAGCACGTCGACAGCCGAACGACGGTCGTCCTTCATGCGGTCCGGGAAACCTTCAGCCATCACGTCACGGCCATGGTGACCGGTGTCGATGCCGACCACGTCCATCAGGTAGGCCGGGCCCATAGGCCAGCCGAATTTTTCCATGATCTTGTCGATACGGACGAAGTCCACACCGGCGCTGACCAGCTTGGCGAAACCGCCGAAGTACGGGAACAGTACGCGGTTGACCAGGAAGCCCGGGCAGTCGTTGACGACGATCGGGTTCTTGCCCATTTTCTTGGCGTAGGCAACGGTGGTGGCAACGGCCAGCTCGCTGGACTTCTCGCCACGGATCACTTCCACCAGCGGCATCATGTGCACCGGGTTGAAGAAGTGCATGCCGACGAAGTTTTCCGGACGCTTGAGGGCCTTGGCCAGCAAGGTGATGGAAATGGTCGAGGTGTTGGACGCGAGGATGGTGTCCTCTTTGACCTGGTCTTCAACTTCAGCCAGTACGGCTTGCTTGACCTTCGGGTTCTCGACGACGGCTTCCACCACCAGGTCCACGTGACCGAAATCACCGTAGGACAAGGTCGGACGAATGCCGTTGAGCACTTCAGCCATTTTCGCGGCGGTCATGCGACCTTTATCAACGCGGCCAACCAGCAGCTTGGCGGCTTCGGCCAGACCCTGCTCGATGCCGTGCTCGTTGATGTCCTTCATCAGGATCGGCGTGCCTTTGGAAGCCGACTGATAGGCGATACCGCCACCCATGATGCCGGCGCCCAGTACGGCGGCCTGCTTCACGTCCTTGGCGATTTCGTCGTAGGCCTTGGCCTTTTTCTTCAGTTCCTGGTCATTCAGGAACAGACCGACCAAGCTCTGCGCGGCAGAGGTCTTGGCCAGCTTGGCGAAACCTGCTGCTTCAATTTCCAGCGCCTTGTCGCGACCGAAGTTCGCGGCTTTCTGGATGGTCTTGATCGCTTCAACCGGCGCCGGGTAGTTCGGGCCAGCCTGACCGGCCACGAAACCTTTGGCGGTTTCGAAAGCCATCATTTGCTCGATGGCGTTCAGCTTCAGCTTTTCCAGCTTCGGCTGGCGCTTGGCCTTGTAGTCGAACTCACCGGAGATGGCGCGCTTGATCAGTTCCAGTGCGGCCTCTTGCAGCTTCTCAGGAGCAACCACGGCGTCGACAGCGCCAACTTTCAGCGCGTCTTCAGGACGGTTTTCCTTGCCGGCGGCAATCCACTCGATGGCGTTGTCGGCACCGATCAGACGCGGCAGACGAACGGTACCGCCGAAACCCGGGTAGATGCCCAGCTTGACTTCCGGCAGGCCGATCTTGGCCTTGGTGGACATGACGCGGTAGTCCGCCGCCAGGCACATTTCCAGACCGCCACCCAGCGCGATGCCATTGATCGCGGCAACGGTCGGAACGTTGAGGTCTTCGAAATCGCTGAAAATCTTGTTGGCTTCGAGGTTGCCAGCAACAAGCTCTGCATCCGGCAGCTTGAAGTTGTCGACAAATTCGGTGATGTCGGCGCCGACGATGAACACGTCCTTGCCACTGCTGACGATCACGCCCTTGATCGAAGCATCTGCCTTGATGGTGTCTACGGCCTGACGCAGTTCGTTCAGGGTTAGACGGTTGAACTTGTTGACGGACTCACCCTTGAGGTCGAACTTCAGTTCGACGATGCCACTTTCAAGAGCCTTAACCGTGATGGCTTTACCTTCGTAAATCATCAACTGATCTCCACGATATGGAAGCTGAACAGTACACGTCGGACGCAGGCGAATGGCTTGGCAGGGACGCTAATCGTCAATGCTACGCCCATTCCCCCGGCACACCCGCCAACGCGATAGTCGGGATTCTGTAGGAGCGGTCTGAAATACAAACGCTCAATTCATACGCCCGTTTGATTTGGGTACGTCACCTTCACGGAATTTCCGACAATTGTCAATCGCCCGAAACACGGGTTGAAACGCGACTTTCCGGTCATATCCGTACTGCTAAGACCTTAAACACGCCTAAGCATGCAGGGTCATTCATAGAATCAATTGTTAGAAAATGCGCCCTAATTCGCTGCAGCCCGTGTTTAACAAGCTACGCTGGCGGAACCAAGGGGAAAATTGTGAACGCTTATGGCGAATGCCCAGCGCTAGATCAGCCAACACCGATTTACCGGCCTGCCTGGCCAACCCGCCCGATGATGTTGTCGGGCTTTTTATTGCCGAAAAAAAAACGGCAAATGCGCTCCTCTGTACTCTTTACTCTGTAGGAGCGAGCTTGCTCGCGATGAACCTGAGAGCGCCACGGGGTGTCAGGTTTCAAGCATCATCGTTCACGACCATCGCGAGCGAGCTCGCTCCTACAGGGGATCGGGTTTCAGGCGAGCGCCTTGAGGGTGGCATCGATGTGCTGCAACACCTCGGCTTCGCCCTTCTCGCCCCAATACAAGGCGATGATTTGCTTGTCGGCCTCGACCTTGTAGACATTACCCGGCAATTTTTCGAAATGATTGAGCAGCGCCTGATCTTCACAGGTTTCCTGCCATTGATTGACCCAGACACCCGGTGATTTTTGCCAGTAACTCCAGCACGCCGGCTGACTGCCCCGCCGCGGACGATGGTACTGGGCGCACGGGCTCGGCGGTTCCTGGCTTAGCCAGTGTGGCCACTCCTGGGGCGCCAGCTGCATGGCCAACCCAATGCGCCGGGCCTCCATGCGCAGGGCGATGCGCCCACTCTGGGCACGCGACGGGCGCAACCATGCCAGTGGGCTGAGTACCACCAGCAGGATTGACACCACTATCCACACCGTCATATCTGTACTCCCGATTCTTGATGAGCCCATTGTGTCACTTTGGAACCAATGCGCTTGAAACCAGCCATACTTACCAATATTGCAATCCTCAGGAGGAGCACCTCATGCCCTACAACCATATTCTGGTCGCTGTAGATCTGACCGAAGAGTGCGACCCTGTGATCCACCGCGCTCGCGAGCTGTCGGTGAGCAACGGCGCGAAATTGTCACTGGTACACATTGTCGAGCCGATGGCGATGGCCTTCGGCGGCGACGTGCCGATGGACCTGTCACAACTGCAACAGCAGCAGTTCGATCAGGCCAAGGAGCGCCTTGACCGCTTGATCCTCAAATACCCGGAGCTCTCCAGGGAATACAGCCACCTGACCTATGGCCAGCCACGCCAGGAAATCCACCATCTGGCCAAGGAGCAAACCTGCGACCTGATCGTAGTGGGCAGCCATGGCCGGCACGGCCTGGCACTGCTGCTCGGCTCCACCGCCAATGACGTGCTGCATGGCGCGCCTTGTGATGTGCTTGCGGTGCGCCTGCAAACCAAAAGCTGATAGTCAAGCCTGTAGGAGCGAGCTCGCTCGCGATGAACCCGAGAACGCCGCGGGGCATCAGGTTTCCCGCGTCATCGTTGACGACCATCGCGAGCGAGCTCGCTCCTACAGGGATTGCACTGCATATGAAAAGCCCGGCGTTCACGCGTGTGAGGCCGGGCTTTTTTATTGCAGGATCAATCAGGCATCCAGTTCGGCCCAGCGCTCGACCATCACGTCGAGTTCAGCCTGCAACTGCGCCAGTTGAGCGATCACTGCAGCCGTCTCGGCAGCCGGGCGCAGGTAGAAACCCGCGTCGGCCATCTGCGCTTCAACGGCAGCGATCTGCTGCTCCATGGCTTCGATCTCGCCGGGCAACGCTTCCAGCTCACGCTGCAATTTATAGCTGAGCTTCTTCTTCGCCACTGGCGCTTCGACAGCTGCCACCACTGGCGCGGGTTCGGCCTTGACTACAGCAGAGTTCAGGTCGGCCTTGCCGGACTTGCTCTCGGTCACGCCGAGCAGGCGCGGCGAACCGCCCTGACGCAGCCAGTCCTGATAACCGCCAACGTATTCGCGCACCTTGCCTTCACCTTCGAAGACCAGGGTGCTGGTCACCACGTTGTCGAGGAATGCCCGGTCGTGACTGACCATCAATACGGTGCCGTTGAAGGTCAGCAGGACCTCTTCGAGCAATTCGAGGGTTTCGACGTCGAGGTCGTTGGTCGGTTCGTCGAGTACCAGCAGGTTGGCCGGCTTGCTGAACAGCTTGGCCAGCAACAGACGGGCACGCTCACCGCCGGACAGCGCCTTGACCGGCGTGCGGGCACGCTGCGGGCTGAACAGGAAGTCGCCGAGGTAGCTCAGCACGTGGCGGCTCTGGCCGTCGATATCGATGAAGTCGCGACCTTCGGCGACGTTGTCGATCACGGT
This sequence comes from Pseudomonas sp. AP3_22 TE3818, assembly GCF_053628995.1. Classification (NCBI taxonomy): domain Bacteria; kingdom Pseudomonadati; phylum Pseudomonadota; class Gammaproteobacteria; order Pseudomonadales; family Pseudomonadaceae; genus Pseudomonas; species Pseudomonas sp. AP3_22 TE3818. The sequence continues at coordinate 4,571,094 of NZ_JBRJHL010000001.1, forward strand.
TTTTTCCAGGTCCAGCTGATGGCGCAACTGGTCGAAGTAGGCAACATCGATCCTGGTGCCCTCTTCCACCTTGCCGCTGGTTGGCTGCAAGCCGCTGAGCATCAGCTTCAGCAGCGTAGTCTTGCCGGTACCGTTGGCGCCGAGCAGACCGATACGGTCGCCGCGCTGCAGCACCATGGAGAAGTCCTTGATCAGGAACGGACCGTCCGGGTGAGCAAAGCTCACGTTATCGAGGACCATGACCTGTTTGCCGGACTTGTCGGCGGTTTCCAGCTGGATGTTGGCCTTGCCGGTCCGCTCGCGACGTTCGCTGCGCTCGACGCGCAAGGCTTTCAGCGCGCGTACGCGGCCTTCGTTACGGGTGCGACGGGCCTTGATGCCCTGGCGAATCCACACTTCTTCCTGGGCCAGGCGCTTGTCGAACAGCGCGTTGGCGGTTTCTTCGGCCGCCAGTGCGGCTTCCTTGTGCACGAGGAAACTGGCGTAGTCGCCGTTCCAGTCGATCAGGCCGCCACGATCCAGTTCGAGGATGCGGGTTGCCAGGTTCTGCAGGAAAGAACGGTCGTGCGTGATGAACAGCACGGCGCCCTGGAAATCCTTCAGCGCCTCTTCAAGCCAGGCGATGGCACCGATGTCCAGGTGGTTGGTCGGCTCGTCGAGCAGCAGCAGGTCCGGCTCGGACACCAGGGCCTGGGCCAGCAGGACGCGACGACGCCAGCCGCCGGACAACTCGGCGAGGGTCTTGTCTGCCGGCAGTTGCAGGCGGCTCAGGGTGCTGTCGACCAGCGTCTGCAAGCGCCAGCCATCGCGAGCCTCGAGGTCGTGCTGGACGTGCATCAGCTTGTCCAGATCGGCATCGGTGACGATGTTCTGGCTCAGGTGGTGATACTCGGCGAGCAACGCACCGACGCCGTCCAGGCCTTCGGCCACCACGTCGAACACTGTCCGCTCGTCGGCCACCGGCAATTCTTGCGGCAATTCGCCGATCTTGAGACCGGGTGCGCGCCAAACGGAGCCGTCATCGGGCTTCTGGTCGCCCTTGACGAGCTTCATCATGCTGGACTTGCCAGTGCCGTTGCGGCCGATGATGCACACCCGCTCACCACGGGCGATCTGCCAGGACACCTTGTCCAACAACGGCATAGCGCCGAAAGCAAGGGACACATCGCTGAATTTGAGCAGGGTCATGAGCTTCTCCAAAAACCGGGCGCGCATTCTACCTGACTTGAGGCTTCAGAAGGCCGGCAATTTCACTCTCGTAGCACTCTGAACGACAAATGTTGCGAACTGATGCGGGAAGACCCGCAAAGCTTTCGCCGGCTGCTGGCAAAAGGCTAAGCTACAGACAATTCAGTGCGGGCCTACCCCGCACTTGTCATGTTTTCTCTGCCTGGACGTCTCATGCGCAGTCGCCTTTTCAATCTTTTGTCGTGCTTTTTACTTTCAGCCGCAGCGTTTCAATCCGCCCAGGCGGTGGACCTGTCCACCCAGCGCCAATATTACGATGAAGCCAAGCGCGCCCTGGCCAAGGGTGATACCGGCCCGTATTTCCGTTACAGCCAGGCCCTCGCCGATTATCCGCTGGAACCGTACCTGGCCTACGACGAACTGACCGCGCGCCTGAAAACCGCGAGCAACGCCGAAATCGAGAAATTCCTCGCCGAACACGGCGACCTGCCCCAGGCCAACTGGATGAAACTGCGCTGGTTGCGCTGGCTGGCGGACCGGGGTGACTGGGCGACTTTCGTCAAGTATTACGACCCGAAAATGAACTTCACCGAGCTGGACTGCCTGAATGCGCAGTACCAGCTCAGCCACAACCTCAAGGCCGAAGGTAACGCCAACGCGGAAAAACTCTGGCTGACCGGTAAATCCCAACCCGAAGCCTGCGACACCCTGTTCGGCATGTGGGCGGCCGAAGGCCAGTTGACCGAGCAAAAACGCTGGGAGCGCGCCAAACTCGCCGCCCAGGCGCGCAACTACCCGCTGGCCAACAGCCTGGTCAACGGCTTGACCACCCTCGCCCCGCGCGGTCGCTTGCTGGTGGACGTCGCGCAGAAACCGGAACTGCTCAACCAGCCGTCACGCTTCACCCCGGCCGATGAAGCCATGTCCGACGTGGTCAGCCTCGGCCTGCGCCGCCTGGCTCGCCAGGACCCGGACAAAGCCATGGACCTGCTCGATGGCTACGCCAGCAGCATGCACTTCTCCCGGGATGAAAAAGTGGCGATCGCCCGGGAAATCGGCTTGACCCTCGCCAAACGTTTCGACGGCCGAGCCCTGGACGTCATGACCAAATACGATCCGGAACTGCGCGACAACACGGTTTCCGAATGGCGCCTGCGCCTGCTCCTGCGTCTGGCGCGCTGGGACGATGCCTATCAGTTGACCCGCCGCCTGCCCCAGGACCTGGCCACCACCAACCGCTGGCGCTACTGGCAGGCCCGCAGCCTGGAACTGGCGCAACCACAGAATCCGGAAGCGCAGACGCTCTACAAGAACCTGGCCCGCGAACGCGACTTCTATGGTTTCCTCGCCGCCGATCGCTCGCAGTCGCCCTACTCGCTGAACAACAAGCCGCTGGTGATGAGCCAGGCGCTGATCAACAAAGTACGCAACACCCCCGGCATACGTCGCGCTCTGGAGTTCCACGCTCGCGGGCAAATCGTCGACGGTCGCCGCGAGTGGTACCACGTCAGCCGTCACTTCAGCCGTGACGAGATGGTTGCCCAGGCCAAACTGGCTTACGACCTGAAATGGTACTTCCCGGCCATTCGCACCATCAGCCAGGCGCAGTATTGGGACGATCTGGATATCCGTTTCCCGATGGCCCACCGCAACACGCTGGTGCGTGAAGCGAAGAGCCGCGGCCTGCATCCGAGCTGGGCGTTCGCCATCACCCGCCAGGAAAGTGCATTCATGGACGATGCCCGTTCCGGTGTCGGCGCCTCGGGCCTGATGCAACTGATGCCCGCCACCGCCAAGGAAACCGCACGCAAGTTCAGCATTCCCTATAGCTCGCCACAGCAACTGTTCGATCCGGACAAGAACATCCAGCTCGGCGCCGCTTACCTGAGCCAGGTGCACAGCCAGTTCAACGGCAACCGCGTCCTTGCCTCCGCCGCCTACAACGCCGGCCCGGGTCGCGTCCGCCAATGGCTGCGCGGTGCCGACCACCTGAGTTTCGATGTGTGGGTGGAAAGCATCCCGTTCGACGAAACCCGCCAGTACGTGCAAAACGTGTTGTCGTACTCGGTGATCTACGGCCAGAAGCTCAACTCGCCCCAGCCGATCGTGGATTGGCATGAGCGGTTTTTCGACGATCAATGACCGGTAATGTAGGAGCTGCCGCAGGCTGCGATCTTTTAATCCTGCTCTAAAAAATGCCCGCATCAAACGATACGGGCATTTTTTGTCAGGGGCCTTGAAGATCAAAAGATCGCAGCCTGCGGCAGGTCCTACAGTTCGGCGGTAGCCTTGCCGTCACTGAACTGCAACGCCGCCAAACGCGCATACAACGCATTGCTGGCAATCAGTTCCTGGTGCGTCCCTACCGCCACCAGTTTCCCCTGATCCATCACCGCGATCCGGTCGGCGTTTTTAACCGTGGCCAGGCGATGGGCGATCACCAGAGTGGTTCGGTTCTTCATCAGGCTCGGCAGCGCTTGCTGGATCAGGTGCTCACTCTGGGCGTCGAGGGCGCTGGTGGCTTCGTCGAGGAGCAGGATCGGGGCGTCCACCAGCAACGCGCGGGCGATGGCCAGGCGTTGGCGCTGGCCGCCGGACAGGCCGAGACCGCCATCCCCCAGATGAGTCTGGTAACCGTTGGGCATGGCTTCGATAAAGTCATGGGCGTAAGCGATCTTGGCCGCTTCCTGTACCTCGGCCAGCGTCGCCTGCGGATTGCCGTAGCGAATGTTGTCTTCAATGCTGCCGAAAAACAGCGCCGGGGTCTGTGACACCAGGGCGAAGCAGCGGCGCAGATCCAGCGGATCGAGCTGCGTCAACGGCACGCCATCGAGCAGGATGCGCCCCTCGGCCGGGTCGTAGAAACGCAGCAGCAAGTCATACACCGTCGACTTGCCGGCCCCGGAGGGCCCGACCAGCGCCAGCGTCTCACCGGCATTGACCGTCAGGCTCAAGCCGTCGACGGCATAACTTTCCGGCCGCGACGGGTAGGAAAAACGCACATTTTGCAGCTGCAGGCGGCCGTCGACCCGTTCCGGCAGCGTCACCGCGCCGGCGACCGGTGGCAGGATGATGTTTTCCGAACGCAACAACTCGGCAATCCGCTCGGCCGCGCCGGCTGCCCGCTGCAACTCCCCGATCACCTCGCTCAAGGTGCCGAACGCACTGCCGACGATCAGACTGTAGAACACGAACGCCGCCAGCTCGCCGGCGGAAATTCGCCCGGCGATGACGTCCATCCCGCCAACCCAGAGCATCACCCCGACCGCGCCCAGCACCAGCACGATCACCAGGGTTATCAGCCACGCCCGCTGGAAGATGCGCTTGCGTGCGGTGTTGAACGCCTCCTCCACGGTCACGGCGAACCGTTGCTCGTCCTGGACCTGATGGTTGTAGGCCTGCACGGTCTTGATCTGCCCCAGGGTTTCGGAAACATAGCTGCCGATATCGGCAATCCGGTCCTGGCTCAGGCGCGAGAGGTTACGCACCCGGCGACCGAAGATCAGGATCGGCGCGATCACCAGGGGCAAGGCCACCACCACGATACTGGTGAGCTTGGGGTTGGTGATGAACAACAGGACGATCCCGCCGATCACCATCAACAGATTGCGCAGGAACAACGACAGCGAAGACCCGATGACCGATTGCAGCAGCGTGGTGTCGGCGGTCAGGCGGGACTGGATTTCGGAGCTGCGATTGTCTTCGTAAAAACCCGGGTGCAGGTAAATCAGGTGATTGAACACGTCACGCCGGATATCGGCGACGCAGCGTTCGCCGATCCAAGACACCAGGTAAAACCGGGCAAAGGTTCCGATCGCCAGCCCCACGACCAGCAACATGAACAGGCCAATGGACTGATTGAGCAGGTGTGGCGACTGGGTCATGAACCCCTTGTCCACCAGCAGGCGGATGCCCTGCCCCATGGACAAGGTGATGCCGGCAGTGGCGATCAACGCCAGCAAGGCGCCGAAGGCCTGCCAGCGATACGGCGCAATGAAACGAGTGGCCAGGCGAACGGCACGGCGGTGACGGGCAGAGAGCATCGCAAACATCCGGGACAAGACAATCATTAGGGTCAGCCTACACCGCTCAATGGGGTGGCTCGCTGCAAATCACAATGAGTCAGGTTAATTATGTCCACCAACACTAGAGGCTAGACGCTATTGGTCTAAAGTTCGGCTAGCCACGGGAAGGCATTTCTGCTGGACTGGTCCTGTCCCCCCGGAAAGATCGCAGGGAGTTGTCATAGCCCGGTCACCTGGCGGTTCTACAGTAAGCACACAACCTGATGAGGAGACAGGCCATGTCCTTGCAACACAGCAGCGATGACAAGATTCAAGTGATCCGCACGCAACCAGACCAGTCTCTGGGCTGCTCGATTATCGACGAGCAGGGCCGCGAAGTACCGATCACTGAAGAAATGATCCAGAAAGCTTGCAGCGAACTGGAACAGCGATTGGTCAAGCCTGCCGAACAAGAGTGATATAGCCACCGTCTTCTTGACCCGGCCCATTGTTGGCCGGGTTTTTTATGCCTGCCGATCCAATCCAGAACTGTGGCGCGCCCTTCGCGATGTAGAAAGGGATACAGGGGATTTGTGGTGCATATAGATCCAGTGTGGGAGCGGGCTTGCTCGCGAAGGGGCCACCACGGCCTATCAGATTGCCATCGCCCCCAACGCCGCCACAATCCGCTGCAACTCAGGCGCATCCCCCTCGATCCGCACCTGCAACCCGTCGATCTCACGGCGCGAAGGATAATTCTTGCGCAGCACATCGAATGCCGCGCGCTGCTCGCTGACACTGCCGACGAGGCTGCGACGGAAATCCGCATCGTCACGACGCGGGTCATACACGCCACGGCACAGCATCGCCAAGGCCCAGGCCGGGTCGCTTTGCGCATTCAGGGTCACGTGCGACAGCCAGGGTGCCGGCAGCAAATCGCTCAGGCTGACGCGGGCCGGTTGCCCGAGGAAATCGCAATACGCCTGATAAACCTGCGCGGTGCCCCGCTGCTTGCCGTCGAGGCTGTAACCGGCAATGTGCGGCGTGGCCAGCACGCACAGCTCGGCCAGCGCCACGTCGACTTCAGGCTCGCCTTCCCAGACATCGAGCACTGCTTGCAGGTCTTCACGCTCCAACAGCACATCACGCAGTGCCGCGTTGTTGACCACCGGTCCGCGGCTGGCATTGATCAGCCAGGTACCGGATCTGAGCTGGTTAAGGCGTTTTTCATCGAACAGATGCCAGGTCGATTGAGGCCCCTGCTTGGTCAGCGGCGTGTGCAGACTGATGACGTCGCACTCGTCGATGATCTGCTCGAGGCTGACATAGTCACCGCCTTCAGTCGCCTGCCGGGGTGGATCGCACACCAGCACCTTCCAGCCCAGGCCCTGCAGGACCTTGACCAGTCGGCCGCCCACCTCGCCGGCACCGACCACGCCGTAGGTACGCCGGGTCAGGTCGGCCCCTTCGATTTCGGCCAGGGTCAGCAAGCTGCCGAGCACATAGTCGACCACGCCGCGGGCATTGCAGCCCGGTGCACTGGACCAGGTGATACCGGCCTGCTGAAAATAATCCAGGTCCAGATGATCGGTGCCGATGGTGCACGTACCGACAAAGCGCACCTTGCTGCCTTCGAGCAGCGCGCGATTGACGTTGGTCACCGAACGCACCAACAGCACATCGGCCTGCTCGACCGCGGCACGGTCGATGGCGCGACCCGGCACCCGGCGGATTTCACCGAAGCCTCCAAAGAAGGCATCGAGCAGGGGGATATTTTCGTCGGCAACAATCAGCATGGCAGGCTCCTTTGGCGGATCGGCAGTGTAGGCGTAGATGGCCGTTGTGAGCCAGCAAGCATTACGCGCCCCTTGTGGCGAGGGGGCTTGCCCCCGTTCGGCTGCGAAGCAGTCGCGAATTCAGTCTGCATGGTGTACCTGAAAGAATACTGAAGATGATTTGGGGCCGCTTCGCAGCCCAACGGGGGCAAGCCCCCTCGCCACAGAGATCGGGTTCCTGTTTTGATTACAAATCGCTAACACGAGCCTTTTCCTGACTGCCGCGTCAACGCGTAGAATGCGCGCCTGTGCATCAAAACCCTCTTGGACGTTTCGCTATTGAATCCTGTTATTGAAAGTACCGTCGCCACTGCGCCTGCGCGGACGACACCCGTTCGCCTGGAACTCAAGGGCCTGCTCGGCCTGGCCCTGCCCATCATGATCGCGCAACTGGCCACCACGGCCATGGGCTTCGTCGATGCGGTGATGGCCGGCCGTGTCAGCCCACGGGACCTGGCCTCGGTGGCCCTGGGCAACTCGATCTGGATTCCGGTCTACCTGTTGATGTCCGGTGTTCTGCTGGCAACCACACCCAAGGTCGCACAACGCTTTGGCGCCGCGCAGTTCGACGAGATCGGTCCGCTGGTACGCCAGGCGCTGTGGCTGGCATTGTGTGTAGGCTTGATCGGCAGCGGCCTGCTGCTCGGCGCCGAGCCGATCCTGCACTGGATGAAAGTCGATCCGCAATTGATCGAGCCGAGCATAGGTTACCTGCACGGGATCGCTTTCGGGTTTCCCGGCATGGCGTTCTATTACGTTTTGCGCTGCTACAGCGATGGCATGGGGCGTACCCGCCCGAGCATGGTCATCGGCTTGTGCGGCCTGCTGCTGAACATCCCGCTGAACTATGCGTTGATCTACGGCCATTTCGGCGCTCCGGCCCTGGGCGGCGTCGGTTGCGGCTGGGCCAGCGGCATCGTGATGTGGTTCATGGCGTTGAGCATGGCCGGCTGGACCTTCTGGGCCCCCTTCTATGCCCGCACCCGGGTGCTGGTGCGCTTCGACCGCCCGCAATGGGCCGTGATCAAGCGCCTGGTCGGCATTGGCCTGCCGATTGGCATCGCCGTCTTCGCCGAGTCCAGCATCTTCGCGGTCATCGCCCTGTTGATCGGCAGTCTCGGCTCTACCGTGGTGGCCGGGCATCAGATCGCCCTCAATATCAGCTCGTTGCTGTTCATGATTCCTTATTCGCTGGGCATGGCGGTGACCGTGCGCGTCGGTCAGGCACTGGGGGCCGGCAATCCCTGGCAGGCGCGCTTCGCGGCGAAGGTCGGGCTCGGCGCGGCACTGGTGTTCGCGGCGTTCTCGGCGAGCCTGATCCTGCTCCTGCGCGAACCGATCGCCTCGATCTACACGCCTGACAAGGCCGTGATCCAGATTGCGTCGATGTTGATTGTCTATGCCGCGCTGTATCAGTTTTCCGATGCCATCCAGGTGATTTGCGCGGGCGCGTTGCGTGGATACCAGGACACTCGGGTGACCATGATCCTGACCTTGTTCGCCTATTGGGGCATCGGCCTGCCGGTCGGCTACGTGCTGGGACTGACCGATTGGTTCGGTCCGGCCAGCGGCCCGAGCGGGCTGTGGGAAGGGCTGATTGCCGGCTTGAGCTGTGCGGCGCTGATGTTGTCGATCCGCCTGACGCTCAGTGCGCGCAAACGGATTCGTAACAGCCGCTCGGCCGGCTGATTGCACAAACAAAAAGACCTGCGTTTGCAGGTCTTTTTTTTGGGAGTGCCGTCAGCCGGACTTCTTGCGAATCCAGTAGAGGTAGGTGCCTTCCTCCTCGTGCTGCGCCACCAGTTCGTGGTCGAGAAACACACAGAACTTGGGAATGTCACGACGGGTCGACGGGTCAGTGGCGATGACCTTGAGCAGGCCGCCGGGCGCCAGGTCACGGATGTGCTGGTGCAGCATCATCACCGGCTCGGGGCAGTTGAGGCCGGTGGCATCGAGGGTGCCGTCTACCGGCGTATCAAGCATTTCACTCATGATTCACTCCTGAAACTGACCGGCATTGTCGCGCATTGCCGGGTGTAACGTCATCTGTGGCATAACGCCGTACCCTTGTAGGAGCGAGCTTGCTCGCGATGATCGTTAACGATAACGCTGGATGCCTGACACCCCAATGCGCTCTCAGGTCCATCGCGAGCAGGCTCGCTCCTACAGGGGGGTTGCGGTGCTTCAGCGGGACTTGGGTTTCTTCACGTCCAGCCGGCGCAAATGGCAGGTCACTTCCTCGCGGTCATGGTACAGCTGCTTGCAGCCGATCTCGACCTTGATGCCCCGCGCCTTGAAACCCTCGGCAATGCGCTCGAGCAGACGCTTCACCTCGGCATAGCGCTGTTTCATCGGCAGCTTGAGGTTGACCACCGCCTCGCGGCAATGGCCGTCACCGATCCACTCTTCCAGCATCGCCGCATTGCGCGCGGGCTTCTCGACGATGTCGCAGACCATCCAGTCCACCGGCTGCTTGGGCTTGAAGGTGAAACCGTCGGCCATCAGGTGTTGCACCAGACCGGTGTCCATCAGGCTTTCGGCCATCGGGCCGTTGTCGATGGCCGTCACCAGCATGCCGCGGTTGACCAGTTGCCAGGTCCAGCCACCCGGAGCGGCCCCGAGGTCGACGCCGGTCATGTCGCTGTGCAGGCGCTCGTCCCACTGGTCGCGCGGGATGAAGTGGTGCCAGGCCTCTTCCAGCTTCAGGGTCGAGCGACTCGGCGCCTCCCGAGGAAACTTCAAACGGGGAATGCCCATTGGCCACATCGCCGAGTTGTTCGACTCGGCCAGCCCCATGAACACCTCACGGCCGCTTTTGAAGGTCAGCAACAACCGCGGTTTGTGAGCGTCTTCCACCAGTTTGCCGGCGGCCATCAGCGCCTTGCGCAGGTGCACTTCGAACTTTTTGCAGAAGTTCGACAGCTCCTTGCCATCATTGGTGTCGACCATTTCCAGCCACAGGCTGCCGCACAGCGGAAAGTCCGCCATATGGGCGAGGATCACGCTGATGCGGTCGGTTTCCGGCAGATCGATGAAAATCCCCCGGGCCCACTGGCGCGGGAAGATCAGCTCGGCGAAACGCTGCCCGCGCATCAGGCGCTCGGCGCCGTCTTCTTCGGTGCAGACGAATTCGGCGCAAGCGGTGGCGGCTTTGGCCTTGGCGTAGCCGGCCACGTTCAAGCGCGCGGCGAGGTCGGAAATCTCGGAACAGACTTCGCCTTCGAAGCCCGGCCGGCAATGCATGAATAGGGTGTTCATTCTTACTCCTGGGCAATGGCGATGAATTTCGGCCACTGCACGATGCCCAGGCTTGCCCTGAAGCAAAGCCTGTCACGAAAACCGGCGCATGATAGCCGACTTCGGAACCCAGGACTTGCCCATAGAGTCCAGTTATTAGCCAGCTACCGAAAACAGGGCTAGGTTTAAGGCTCTGTCCGTCCCCTCAGTCCGTAGCCGTGCGGACTTCAAGGAGTGATCGCAATGCCGTCCCTCGATAGCCTGAAGACGTTGAAAACCCTGCAAGTCGGCAACAAGACCTACCACTATTTCAGCCTGCCCGACGCCGCCAGGAGCCTGGGCGAGCTGGACAGGTTGCCGATGTCGTTGAAAGTCCTGCTGGAAAACCTGCTGCGCTGGGAGGACGAAAAAACCGTCACCGGCGCCGACCTCAAGGCGCTGGCCGCGTGGCTCAAGGAGCGCCGCTCCGACCGCGAAATCCAGTACCGCCCGGCGCGGGTGCTGATGCAAGACTTCACCGGCGTTCCCGCCGTGGTCGACTTGGCCGCCATGCGCGCGGCGATGGCCAAGGCCGGCGGCGATCCACAGCGCATCAACCCGCTGTCGCCGGTGGACCTGGTGATCGACCACTCGGTGATGGTCGACAAGTTCGCCAGCAGCAGCGCCTTTGAGCAGAACGTCGACATTGAAATGCAGCGCAATGGCGAGCGTTATGCGTTCCTGCGCTGGGGCCAGAGTGCCTTCGACAACTTCAGTGTGGTACCGCCGGGCACCGGGATCTGCCACCAGGTGAATCTTGAATACCTCGGTCGCACAGTCTGGACCAAGGACGAGGACGGCCGCACCTATGCCTTCCCCGACACCCTGGTGGGCACCGACTCCCACACCACCATGATCAACGGCCTCGGCGTGCTCGGCTGGGGCGTCGGTGGTATCGAGGCGGAAGCGGCGATGCTCGGGCAACCGGTGTCGATGCTGATTCCGGAAGTCATCGGTTTCAAACTCACCGGCAAGCTCAAGGAAGGCATCACCGCCACCGACCTGGTGCTGACCGTCACCCAGATGCTGCGCAAGAAAGGCGTGGTGGGCAAATTCGTCGAGTTTTACGGCGACGGCCTTGCCGACCTGCCGCTGGCCGACCGCGCGACCATCGCCAACATGGCGCCGGAATACGGCGCCACCTGCGGTTTCTTCCCGGTGGACGACGTCACGCTGGAGTACCTGCGCCTGTCCGGCCGCCCCCTTGAAACAGTGCAATTGGTCGAGGCCTACAGCAAGGCCCAGGGCCTGTGGCGCCTGCCCGGCCAGGAGCCCGTGTTCACCGACACCCTGGCGCTGGACATGGGCACCGTCGAGGCCAGCCTCGCGGGACCAAAACGCCCGCAGGACCGGGTGTCGCTGCCGGATGTCGCACAAGCCTTCAGCGACTTCGTCGACCTGCAATTCAAACCCACCAGCAAGGAAGAAGGCCGCCTGGAAAGCGAGGGCGGCGGTGGCGTCGCCGTCGGCAACGCCGATCTCGCCGGAGAGGCGGATTACCATTACGAAGGCCAGACCTATCGCCTGAAAAACGGCGCCGTGGTCATCGCGGCCATCACCTCCTGCACCAACACCTCCAACCCGAGCGTGATGATGGCGGCCGGGCTGGTGGCGAAGAAGGCCGTGGAAAAAGGCCTGAAACGCAAACCCTGGGTGAAGAGCTCGCTGGCCCCCGGCTCGAAGGTGGTCACCGACTATTACAAGGCAGCCGGCCTGACCCGCTACCTCGATGAACTGGGCTTTGCCCTGGTCGGCTACGGCTGCACCACCTGCATCGGCAACTCCGGACCGCTGCCGGAACCCATCGAGAAAGCCATCCAGCAAGCCGACCTCACCGTGGCATCGGTACTCTCGGGCAATCGCAACTTCGAAGGCCGGGTGCATCCATTGGTGAAAACCAACTGGCTGGCCTCCCCGCCGCTGGTGGTCGCCTATGCGTTGGCGGGCACGGTACGCACCGACCTCAGCCGCGAACCGCTGGGCGAAGACAAGGATGGCAAACCGGTTTACCTGCGCGACATCTGGCCCAGCAGCAAAGAAATCGCCGACGCGGTGAATCAGGTCAACACCGCCATGTTCCACAAGGAATACGCCGAAGTGTTTGCCGGAGACGAACAATGGCAGGCGATCGAGGTTCCACAAGCGGCGACCTATGTCTGGCAGGACGACTCGACCTACATCCAGCACCCACCCTTCTTCGACGACATCGGCGGCCCGCCACCCGTGGTCAAGGATGTCAGCGCAGCGAACATTCTCGCCCTGCTCGGCGACTCGGTGACCACTGATCACATCTCCCCCGCCGGCAACATCAAGGCGGACAGCCCGGCAGGGCAATACCTGCGCGACAAAGGTGTGGAACCGCGGGACTTCAACTCCTACGGTTCACGGCGCGGCAACCATGAAGTGATGATGCGCGGCACCTTCGCCAACATCCGCATTCGCAACGAAATGCTCGGCGGCGAGGAAGGCGGCAACACCCGCTACATTCCCACCGGGGAAAAAATGCCGATCTACGACGCCGCCATGCGCTATCAGGCATCGGGCACCCCGCTGGTGGTGATTGCCGGCCAGGAATACGGCACCGGATCGAGCCGCGACTGGGCGGCCAAAGGCACCAATCTGCTGGGGGTGAAAGCGGTCATCGCCGAAAGCTTCGAACGCATCCACCGCTCCAACCTGGTGGGCATGGGCGTGCTGCCGTTGCAGTTCAAGCTGGATCAGAACCGCAAGAGCCTGAACCTGAACGGCAGTGAAACCCTGGACATCATCGGCTTGACCGGTGTCGAGCTGACGCCACGGATGAACCTGACACTGGTCATCACTCGCGAAGACGGCAGCCGCGAGAAGGTCGAGGTGCTGTGCCGCATCGATACGCTCAATGAGGTGGAGTACTTCAAGTCCGGAGGGATTCTGCATTACGTGTTGCGGCAGTTGATTGCTTCCTAGCCATACGCTGACACAAACACCGCCTTCGGGCGGTGTTTTTTGTCTGGGAGCCCGCCAGTACAATCGCTCGCCTCATGCTCACCCTTTCATGCCTGACACATGAGCAAATGTGGGAGCGGGCTTGCTCGCGAATGCGCTGGATCAGTCGACACAAGTGTTGAATGTCATGGTCTCTTCGCGAGCAAGCCCGCTCCCACAGGACATCAGGGGCGTTCGCAAGACTTCAACTCAAGGACTTCACATGATTGCCCTGCCATGGACGTTTCTGGCCCTGCTTTTCCTCGGCTACGCTCTGGCGCTGACCTACGGCCACCTCGGTTGGCTCTCTGCATTCTCGGTGTTCCTGTTGCTGGTGGCCGGTGCAGCGGTTCGCCAGCGCGAGATCCCTTTTGTCCGCTACCTGGGCCATGGCCTGTTCATCATTCTCGCGCTGGCCCTTGCGACGCATTGGTGGCCCGGCTTCCAAAGCGGTCAAGTCATAGCCCCGCAGCGTTTCACCGATGACGCCGTGTCGTTTTCCATGTACCTGAACCTTGACAAGCCCCTGATCGGTTTCTGGCTGTTGTTGGTCTGCCCATGGATTGTCGGTCGGCGATCGCTGCGCCTGTTCCTGCCTGTCAGCGCCATTGCGCTGACTTTGAGTGCCGTGCTGGCGCTGGGCGGCGCGCTATTGTTGGGTGTCATCGCCTGGGCGCCGAAATGGCCTGATCAAGCCTGGTGGTGGCTACTGAACAATCTGCTGCTGGTGACACTGGTCGAGGAGGCGCTGTTCCGCGGCTACATCCAGGGTGGCCTGAGCCGTTGCCTGAAAAACCTGCGCCATGGCGAAAACCTTGCCCTGCTCCTGGCTTCGTTGATCTTCGGCCTGGCCCATGCCGGTGCAGGCTGGCAATGGGTCCTGTTGGCCAGCCTGGCCGGGATCGGCTATGGCCTGGCCTACCGCTTCGGCGGGCTGGCGGCCGCAATCGCGACCCACGTCGGCTTGAACCTGCTGCACTTCGGCCTGTTCACCTATCCGATGCTCGCCGGCTGACGCAAGGGTCATTTTGCGACGCTTCACTGATTATCGAAAAAAAATCTCAACAATCCGCCGGTCTTGCCGATACAGCACTTGAAAGCCTTGCGGATTAAAAAAGCCATGCGTAACAACCAGCCAATTACACAACGCGAGCGGACCTTCCCGGCCCAGCAACGGTTGATCTCCACCACCGATGCCAAGGGCATGATCACCTACTGCAACGACGCCTTTGTCGAAATCAGCGGGTATTCCCGAGAGGAGCTGATCCGTGCACCGCACAACCTGGTCCGTCATCCCGACGTCCCGGCCGCGGTGTTCGCACACATGTGGGGCACACTGAAACAAGGCTTGCCATGGATGGGCATCGTGAAGAATCGCTGCAAGAGCGGTGACCACTATTGGGTGAACGCCTATGTGACACCGGTTTTCGAAGGCAATCAGGTGATCGGTTACGAGTCGGTGAGGGTCAAGCCCACCGCCGAACAGATCCGCCGTGCCGAGGCGCTCTACCAGCGCATCAACCAGGGCAAGTCGGCCGTTCCCTCCTCGGACAAATGGTTACCGATCCTGCAGGACTGGATGCCGTTCATTCTGGTCAGCCAATTGAGCTTCATGATCGGTGCATCGCTGAACTCGCAATGGGGTTTTGCCCTGGCGGCCGGTCTTTCGGTGCCTCTGGGCCTGATGGGCCTTCAGTGGCAACAGCGTGGCCTCAAGCGTTTGTTGAAACTGGCTGAACAGACAACGTCTGACCCGTTGATTGCACAGATGTACACCGATAGCCGTGGTGCCCAGGCGCGCCTGGAGATGTCGATCCTCAGCCAGGAAGCGCGTCTGAAAACTTGCCTGACCCGTCTGCAGGACACGGCCGAACACCTGACCGATCAAGCCAGGCAATCCGATGCCCTGGCGCACAACAGCTCCACCGGCCTGGAACGTCAGCGCGTCGAAACCGAGCAAGTGGCCACCGCGGTCAATCAGATGGCCGCTACCACCCAGGAAGTCGCCAGCCACGTACAACGCACCGCCGATGCCACCCAGGAAGCCAATCGGCTGACCGGTCGCGGTCGTGACATCGCCGGGGAAACCCGCGAAGCCATCCAGCGCCTGTCGGTGGTGGTGGGTGAAACCGGCGTCACCGTGACCCAACTGGCCAAGGACAGTAACGAAATCGGTGGCGTGGTCGACGTGATCAAAGGCATCGCCGACCAGACCAACCTGCTGGCGCTGAACGCCGCCATCGAAGCGGCCCGCGCCGGTGAGATGGGTCGTGGTTTTGCAGTGGTGGCCGACGAAGTCCGTCAACTGGCGCAACGCACCAGCGAGTCCACCGGGCAGATTCATGCGCTGATCGCCAAGCTTCAGCACACCGCCAGTACTGCAGTGCAAACCATGGAAGCCGGGCATCGTCAGGCGGAAGAAGGCGTGGCGCGGGTGCTGGAAGCGGACCAGGCGCTGGTGGGGATCAGTGAAGCGGTGGCCAACATCACCGACATGACCACCCAGATCGCCGCCGCGACCGAAGAGCAAAGTGCCGTGGCCGAAGAAATCAGCCGCAACATCAGCAACATTTCGGCGCTGGCGGACCAGACCTCGGAACAGGCACAGAACTCGGCGTTGTTGAGTGAAGAGCTGACCAAGACTGCGAACACCCAGTATTCGTTGGTGGAGCGGTTTAACCGCTGATTGAGGCTGGAATGACAAAAAAACCCGGACAGTGGAAGCTTCCGGGTTTTTTATTATCAATTTGAAAAGTATGTTGCCTGTGCGGCCGCCTTCGCGGGCAAGCCCGCTCCCACAGGGTTTTGCATTGATCACACGATCAAGCCACACCATAGATCACTGTGGGAGCGGGCTTGCCCGCGAAGAGGCCATTTGCAACACCACACCTTTCACTGAAGGAATGAAGCCACCCTCTCAGCCGCAGCCGCCAAATGCTGCTCATGGGTAAACCCGGAAGCCTTCAACGGCTTCAAGTCATGATCCCCCGCCACCAGCCAGAACACTTCGATACCTGGCGATAGCGCATACCCCTCGACCGCTTCACGATTGCCCAACGCATCGCGCTCGCCCTGCACAATCAGGGTTCGGGTTTTCAAAGAAGCCAAATGCTCGACCCGAGGTTTCTCCGGCTTGCCCACCGCATAAAACGGATACCCAAGGCACACCAGCGCATCCACCCCCAACTCATCGGCGAGCAAACTGGCCATGCGCCCGCCCATGGACTTGCCGCCGATGGCCAGCGGCCCAGTGACATGGCGTCGCACCTGGGCATACACCTCACGCCAGCATTCGAGCAGTTTCGGTGCCGGATTCGGTGGGCGCTTGCCGCCGTCGATGCGCCGCTGCGCCATGTACGGAAACTCGAAGCGCAATACGTTGACGCCTTGAGCAGCGAGGCGTGCAGCCATGTCGCCCATCCAGTCGCTGTCCATCGGTGTGCCGGCGCCGTGGGCGAGGATCAGCGTCGCCGCTGCCTTGCCGGCCGCGGCATTCCACAACCATCCATGATCCCGCACGCACTGCGCCCATTGATCCCCGTCAATACCGGCCTTGTGCCCTTTGTCCATGCTTGCCTCGCTTTCAGTCTGCCTATAACTCCGGCCGAAGGGTGCGCTGCCTTGCGCGAGTGCGCTCACTTCGGCTGAACCGTGGATGGGGAACCATGAACACTTCTATCAGTACCGCCTACAACTACAAGGTGGTCCGCCAATTCGCCATTATGACGGTGGTGTGGGGCATCGTCGGCATGGGGCTCGGGGTTTTTCTCGCTGCCCAGTTGGTCTGGCCCGAACTCAACTTCAATTTGCCCTGGACCAGCTTCGGCCGCTTGCGCCCGCTGCACACCAACGCAGTGATCTTCGCCTTCGGCGGCTGCGCGCTGTTCGCCAGCTCGTTCTATTCAGTGCAACGCACCTGCCAGACGCAATTGTTTGCGCCGAAAATCGCCGCGTTCTGCTTCTGGGGCTGGCAGCTTGTGATCCTGCTGGCGGCCATCAGCCTGCCGCTGGGCTACACCAGCTCCAAGGAATACGCCGAGCTGGAATGGCCGATCGACATCCTGATCACCATTGTCTGGGTCGCCTACGCCATCGTGTTCTTCGGCACAATCATGCAGCGCAAGACCAAACACATCTATGTCGGTAACTGGTTCTTCGGTGCGTTCATCATCACCGTGGCGATCCTGCACATCGTCAACAACATGGAATTGCCGGTCAGTTTCACCAAGTCCTACTCGCTGTACTCCGGCGCCACCGACGCGATGGTGCAATGGTGGTACGGCCACAACGCCGTGGGCTTTTTCCTCACCGCCGGTTTTCTGGGAATGATGTATTACTTCGTGCCGAAACAGGCCGAGCGCCCGGTGTACTCCTATCGCTTGTCGATCGTGCACTTCTGGGCGCTGATCACCCTGTACATCTGGGCCGGCCCGCACCATTTGCACTACACCGCGCTGCCGGACTGGGCGCAATCGCTGGGCATGGTGATGTCGCTGATCCTGCTCGCGCCGAGCTGGGGTGGCATGATCAACGGCATGATGACCCTGTCGGGCGCCTGGCATAAGTTGCGCAGCGACCCGATCCTGCGCTTCCTCGTGGTGTCGCTGGCGTTCTACGGCATGTCGACCTTCGAAGGGCCGATGATGGCGATCAAGACGGTCAACGCCCTCTCCCACTACACCGACTGGACCATCGGCCACGTACACGCCGGCGCGCTCGGCTGGGTGGCGATGATTTCCATCGGCGCGCTGTACCACATGATCCCGAAAGTCTTCGGACGCGAGCAGATGCACAGCATCGGCCTGATCAACGCGCACTTCTGGCTCGCCACCATCGGCACCGTGCTGTACATCGCCTCGATGTGGGTCAACGGCATCGCCCAGGGCCTGATGTGGCGTGCGGTGAACGAGGACGGCACGCTGACCTACTCCTTCGTCGAGACCCTGGTGGCCAGCCACCCCGGCTTCGTCGTGCGGCTGGTGGGCGGCGCGATCTTCCTCAGCGGCATGTTCCTGATGGCCTACAACACCTGGCGCACCGTGCGGGCCTCGCAGCCTGCCGAAGTCGCCGCTGCCGCGCAGATGGCCTGAGGAGTCCGCCATGAAACACGAAACTATCGAGAAAAACGTCGGCCTGTTGCTGCTGCTGATGATCCTGGCCGTGAGCATCGGTGGCCTGACCCAGATCGTCCCGCTGTTCTTCCAGGACGTGACCAATAAACCGGTGGAAGGCATGAAGCCCTACACCGCGCTGCAACTGGAAGGCCGCGACATCTACATCCGCGAAGGCTGCGTCGGCTGTCACTCACAGATGATCCGTCCGTTCCGCGCCGAGACCGAACGCTACGGGCACTACTCGGTGGCCGGCGAAAGCGTCTGGGATCACCCGTTCCTGTGGGGTTCGAAACGTACCGGGCCGGACCTGGCGCGGGTCGGTGCGCGCTACTCGGATGACTGGCACCGCGCGCACTTGTACAACCCGCGCAACGTCGTGCCGGAGTCGAAGATGCCCGCCTACCCGTGGCTGGTGGCCAATCAACTCGACAGCAGCCACACCGAAACCAAGATCAAGGCCATGCGCACCCTGGGCGTGCCGTACTCCGACGAAGACATCACCGGCGCCGTCGCTTCGCTCAAGGGCAAGAGCGAGATGGATGCACTGGTCGCCTACCTGCAAGTGCTCGGCACTGCGATCAAGAGCAAGAGGTGAGCCATGGTTGTTGAAATGAGCACTGGAATGATCCGCGGCCTGGGCACGGTCGTGGTGTTCGTGGCCTTCGTCGGCCTGACGCTGTGGGTGTTCAACGGCAAGCGCGGCCCGGCATTCGCCGAAGCGCGCCTGCTGCCGTTCGCCGACGAACCACAACCCGACATCACCGAAGATTCAGCCACAAGGAGTACCCGGCCATGACCACCTTCTGGAGTACGTGGATCTGCGTACTGACCATCGGCAGCCTGATCGGCCTGACCTGGCTGCTGATCGGCACCCGTAAGGGCGAGACCAAGGGCAGCGTCGACCAGACCATGGGCCACAGCTTCGATGGCATCGAGGAGTACGACAACCCGCTGCCGCAATGGTGGTTCATGCTGTTCGCCGGCACGCTGGTGTTCGCCGTCGGCTACCTGATCCTTTATCCGGGCCTGGGCAACTGGAAAGGTATCCTCCCCGGCTATGAAAATGGCTGGACCGGTGCCCACGAGTGGGAAAAGGAAATGGCCAGGGCTGACGCCAAGTTCGGGCCGATCTTCGCCAAATTTGCGGCAATGCCAGTGGAAGAAGTGGCCAAAGACCCGCAAGCGCTGAAAATGGGCGGCCGCCTGTTTGCCTCCAACTGCTCGGTGTGCCATGGCTCGGATGCCAAGGGTGCGTACGGTTTCCCCAACCTGACCGACAGCGACTGGCGCTGGGGTGCCAGCGCAGAAACCATCAAGACCACCATCATGGGTGGCCGGATGGCGATGATGCCGGCCTGGGGCGAAGTCCTGGGGGAGGAAGGCGTGAAAAACGTCGCCGCCTTTGTGCGTCATGATCTGGCCGGCCTGCCTTTGCCGGAAGGCAGCAAGGCGGACCTGCAAGCTGGACAACAAGCCTTCAGCACCACCTGCGTCGCCTGTCATGGAGCGAACGGCCAGGGCACCGAAGCCATGGGCGCGCCGAACCTGACGCACCCGTCCGGTTTCATTTACGGCACCAGCCTGACGCAGCTTGAACAGACGATTCGGCATGGTCGCCAGGGCCATATGCCGGCGCAGAACGAACTGCTCGGCAATGACAAGGTGCAACTGCTGGCCGCGTATGTGTACAGCCTGTCCCACGGTTTGAATACCGAGCGCCTGCAGGCTGAAGACATCCGCGAATAAATCCCGACCGCTCTGCTGCCGCATTCTCCCGGATGCGGCAGTTCCCTGCCCCTTTGCGACGCATTGTCGCACCCTCTTTGACTCTTCCTTTCGGTTCCCCGGATTCAGGTCTAAGCTTCCCCCGAAGCGGACTGGCCGGTGCCGGTTCCAGGTCGACCCGGAACGATGTGTTCGACGAATCTGCCCGATGACAGGCCGCAAAGGCTGGTAGATACCGGCTGTCGAGCCAGTTGCCTTCGGTCAGCCAAACGTTGCGTTTGAACACACCTCGTTACATCCGACCTGACCCCCTCGCCTGATCAGTCCGCCGGGACGTTTTGCCCGCGGGCAATTTTGTCCCTACGCGGCGCATGGAAAGGCCGCAGAATCAGCATTTGAAAGCATTGACCCAGGTCATGGCGCGTTGCAATGACCCCCTGCTTTCTCCATACTTGCGGCCGATTTTTAATCCTAATAAAACACCCAAACCGTGGAACCTTAGAATGAGCACAGCAATCAGTCCGACTGCTTATAACTATAAGGTAGTCCGCCAGTTCGCCATCATGACGGTGGTCTGGGGGATCCTTGGCATGGGGCTCGGTGTCTTCATCGCCTCACAGCTCGTATGGCCGGAATTGAACTTCGGTCTGCCGTGGACGACTTTTGGACGCTTACGCCCGTTGCACACCAACCTGGTGATTTTCGCCTTTGGTGGATGTGCACTGTTTGCCACTTCTTATTACGTCGTGCAGCGAACCTGCCAAACGCGACTGATTTCCGACAGCCTCGCTGCCTTCACCTTCTGGGGATGGCAAGCGGTGATCGTCGGCGCGATCATTACCTTGCCGATGGGTTTCACCACCACCAAGGAATACGCGGAACTGGAATGGCCCCTGGCTATTCTGCTGGCCATTGTCTGGGTCACCTACGGTCTGGTGTTCTTCGGCACCATCGTCAAGCGCAAGACCAAGCACATCTATGTGGGTAACTGGTTCTACGGCGCCTTCATCGTCGTGACCGCGATGTTGCACATCGTCAACCACATGTCGCTGCCGGTCAGCCTGTTCAAGTCCTACTCGGCCTACTCGGGTGCGACGGACGCAATGATCCAGTGGTGGTACGGCCACAACGCCGTGGGCTTCTTCCTGACCACCGGCTTCCTGGGCATGATGTACTACTTCGTGCCGAAACAGGCCGAGCGTCCGATCTACTCCTATCGCCTGTCGATCGTGCACTTCTGGGCGCTGATCACCCTGTACATCTGGGCCGGTCCCCACCACCTGCACTACACCGCTCTGCCGGACTGGGCTCAGTCGCTGGGCATGGCGATGTCGATCATCCTGCTGGCACCGAGCTGGGGCGGCATGATCAACGGCATGATGACCCTGTCGGGCGCCTGGCATAAGCTGCGCACCGACCCGATCCTGCGTTTCCTGGTGGTGTCGCTGGCGTTCTACGGCATGTCGACCTTCGAAGGCCCGATGATGGCCATCAAGACCGTCAACTCGCTGTCGCACTACACCGACTGGACCATCGGCCACGTACACGCCGGTGCCCTGGGCTGGGTAGCGATGATCTCGATCGGCGCCATCTACCACATGATCCCGAAACTGTTCGGTCGTGCGCAGATGCACAGCACCGGCCTGATCAACACGCACTTCTGGCTCGCGACCATCGGTACCGTGCTCTACATCGCTTCGATGTGGGTCAACGGCATCACCCAGGGCCTGATGTGGCGTGCAATCAACGACGACGGCACCCTCACCTACTCGTTCGTCGAAGCGCTGCAAGCCAGCCACCCGGGCTTCATCGTTCGCGCCCTGGGCGGTGCGTTCTTCGCCACCGGCATGTTGTTCATGGCCTACAACGTCTTCCGTACCGTACGCGCCTCGAACCCGGCTGAAGCCGAAGCCGCCGAACAGATCGTTGTAGTTGGAGCTCACTGATGAAGCATGAAGCAGTCGAGAAGAATATTGGCCTGCTGGCCTTCTTCATGGTCATCGCCGTCAGCGTCGGCGGCCTGACCCAGATCGTTCCGCTGTTTTTCCAGGACGTCACCAACAAGCCGGTCGAGGGCATGAAGCCCCGCACCGCCCTTGAACTGGAAGGCCGGGACGTTTATATCGCCAACGGTTGTGTCGGCTGCCACTCGCAGATGATCCGTCCGTTCCGTGCTGAAACCGAACGCTATGGCCACTACTCGGTCGCCGGTGAAAGCGTCTGGGACCATCCGTTCCTGTGGGGTTCCAAGCGTACCGGTCCGGACCTGGCCCGTGTCGGCGGTCGTTACTCCGATGACTGGCAGCGTGCGCACTTGTACAACCCGCGCAACGTCGTGCCTGAGTCGAAAATGCCGGCCTACCCGTTCCTCGTGGAAAACAAGCTCGACGGCAAAGACACCGCCAAGAAAATGGAAGTGTTGCGCACGCTCGGCGTCCCTTACACCGACGAAGACATCGCCGGCGCCAGGGATGCCGTGAAGGGCAAAACCGAAATGGACGCGCTGGTGGCCTATCTGCAAGGCCTGGGCACCATCATCAAAAGCAAACGGTGAATTAGATGGATATCGGGATGATTCGTGGCCTGGGCACCGTTGTCGTGATGGTGGCCTTCATCGGACTGGCACTGTGGGTGTTCAGTCCCAAGCGCAAGTCGGAGTTTGAAGACGCGACCTTGCTGCCTTTCGCGGATGATCCCGAAGCCATCAAGCACGTCGAGCAAGCTTCTAGGAGTAACAAAGAATGACTACATTCTGGAGTCTGTACGTCACAGTCCTCAGTCTCGGTACGATCTTTTCCCTGACCTGGCTGCTGCTGTCGACCCGCAAGGGCCAGCGCACCGAGCAGACAGACGAGACGGTCGGGCACTCCTTCGACGGGATCGAGGAGTACGACAACCCGCTGCCGAAATGGTGGTTCATGCTGTTCGTGGGCACCATCATCTTCGCACTGGGCTACCTGGCGCTGTATCCGGGCCTGGGTAACTGGAAAGGCCTGCTGCCGGGTTACGGCTACCTCGACAACGAGAAGCAGACCCCCTTCGCCAACGGCCAGACCGGCTGGACCGGCGTCCACGAGTGGGAAAAGGAAATGGCCAAGTCGGACGCCAAGTTCGGTCCGATCTTTGCCAAGTTCGCGGCCATGCCAATCGAAGAAGTGGCCAAGGACCCGCAAGCCCTGAAGATGGGTGGCCGACTGTTCGCCTCCAACTGCTCGGTTTGCCACGGTTCCGACGCCAAGGGCGCCTATGGCTTCCCTAACCTGACCGACGCCGACTGGCGCTGGGGCGGTGAGCCCGAAACCATCAAGACCACCATCATGGGCGGCCGTCATGCGGTGATGCCGGCGTGGGCTGAAGTGATCGGCGAGCAAGGCGTGGCCGACGTGGCCGCGTTTGTCGTGACCAACCTCGATGGCCGCAAGCTGCCGGAAGGCGCCAAGGCCGACCCGGCTGCCGGGCAGAAACTGTTCGCCGCCAACTGCGTGGCGTGCCACGGTCCGGAAGGCAAAGGCACGCCAGCGATGGGCGCCCCCAACCTGACTCACCCGGCAGCGTTCATCTACGGTTCGAGCTTCGCTCAACTGCAGCAGACCATCCGTTACGGCCGTCAGGGCCAGATGCCTGCGCAAGAGCAACTGCAAGGTAACGACAAGGTTCATCTGCTGGCCGCTTACGTCTACAGCCTGTCTCACGGTGAAAAAGCTCCGGAAGCCGAGTCTCAGTAAGACCTGCGCTTTCGGTAACAGGAAAGGCCGCGCCAGTCATCTGGCGCGGCTTTTTTTATGGTTGTTCACGCAATTGCGGGGAACACCGATACCTGTAGGACCGAGCTTGCTCGCGATGGAGATCAACGATGATGCCGGGAGCCTGACACCCCGCGGTGCTCTCAGGTTTTTCGCGAGCAAGCTCGCTCCTACAGATATTTCGTTATCGGTGTTCCCCCGGATTGCGGGGAACACCGATACCTGTAGGAGCGAGCTTGTTCTGGTCAAGTTTTGCCGGACACCATTTACGGTGATCAAGCCGCCTGCTGCTCCATGGCTATCGGCGACAGGTATTTGTTGTAGCTATGGAGCCTAATTCGGTTGTATCGCATGAAGAAGCTGGTCATATCTCGCCTGGCTTCTTCAATTTCCTTGTAGCCCTTGGTGGGTACCCACTCTGACTTGAGTGTCCCAAAGAATCGCTCCGTTGGAGCGTTGTCCCAGCATTGCCCTCTGCGGCTCATGCTTTGCGTTATCCCGTGCTCAAGCAGCTCGGACTGGAAGCGCTGGCTGGTGTATTGGCAGCCTTGATCTGAATGAAACATCAAGCCCGTATGCTTGCCTCGAACCCCCACCGCCATTCTCAACGCCCTGCTAACCAGGTTGGCGTCATTGATCAGAGAAAACGCCCAACCAACGATCCGGCGGGCGAACAGATCAATCACGACTGCCAGGTGGTACCAGCGCTTTGCGACCAACAAGCTGGTAACGTCGCCGCACCAGACCTGGTTTATTGAGGTCGGCTCGAAGTTGCGCTCGAGCAGGTTCTTGACCACAAAAGCTTCGACGCCTCTGGAGCGATACTGATGCCTGCGGCGCTGTCGGCTGGCCAGATTTGCCTCCTCCATGAGTTTTCCGGCCAGATACCGTCCTACCTTGAGCTGCTGGGCCTTCAAATGCTCAGAGAGCATTCTCGCGCCTACGCTTCCCCGGCTTTCAATATGCAATTGCACGACTTTGGCTCTGAGCACGTCACGCTTGGTATTCGGCGCTGAACGGCGGCGAAGCCAGTCGTAAAACGCGCTACGGGATACGTTCAGCGCACTGCAAAGCAGGCTAGTCGGATACGAGCCTGACTCCCTCAGCTCCTCGATCAGGAAAAACGATCGGGATCCGACATCAAGAGAGCCGTAGCCTTTTTTAAGATTTCAGCCTCGGTCTCCAGACGCTTGACCTTGGCTCGCAGCTGTTGGAGCTCTCGCTGTTCGTCGCTGATGGCCTTGGTACCGGCTAGTGGCTGGCCTTTCTGACGCTCTTTGCGAACCTGATCAACCCAGCGGCGCAGAGCCGTAGGGCCGACATCCATCGACGCACAGACATCAGTAATTGAGCAGTTGTCATCAAGAACCATGCTCGCAGCACGTTGCTTGAACTCGCGGGTGTAGGTCTTTCGTTCTTGCATGGAACCTCCTGATTGGACGAATCATATCGCCCTTAAGAGGTGTCCGGGATCATTAGGCCAGTTCAGCTTGCTCGCGATGGCGGTCAACGATGATGCGGGGAGCCTGACAGCCCGCGGTGCTCTCAGGTTTTTCGCGAGCAAGCTCGCTCCTACAGATATTTCGTTATCGGTGTTCCCCCGGATTGCGGGGAACACCGATACCTGTAGGAGCGAGCTTGCTCGCGATGGCGGTCAACGATGATGCGGGGAGCCTGACAGCCCGCGGTGCTCTCAGATTTTTCGCGAGTAAGCTCGCTCCTACAGATATTTCGTTATCGGTGTTCCCCCGGATTCCGGGGGAACACCGATAACTGTAGGAGCGAGCTTGCTCGCGATGGCGGTCAACGATGATGCGGGGAGCCTGACAGCCCGCGGTGCTCTCAGGTTTTTCGCGAGTAAGCTCGCTCCTACAGATATTTCGTTATCGGTGTTCCCCCGGATTCCGGGGGAACACCGATACCTGTAGGAGCGAGCTTGCTCGCGATGGCGGTCAACGATGATGCGGGGAGCCTGACACCCCGCGGTGCTCTCAGGTTTTTCGCGAGCAAGCTCGCTCCTACAGAGCCCGCCGCCATCGGCCATCCATGGCCGTATGCGCTCGGGCCTCGTTGTTTGATGGTGCACGTGTTCCCCCGGGATTCCGTGAAGAACCCTTTTTATGGTCGGCTGGCAAAAATCGATTTCACGGGCACCGTCCGGATCAACTGACGCGCCTGCCAATCGTTGTTCTTCACCAGACTGACATCCAGTTGCTTGCGATCCTCGGAAAAGCTGGCAATCAGATAAGTCTCCTGGGAAGCGCCACCACTGAGAAACATCGGCACACCATTCAGACTGGAGACCTGCCCTCCATCCTGATGGTAGTGACCCGCAAAGATGGCCGTGACCTCATACTTGGCGACCATTTCCTGGAAACGTTTTACTTGCTCCCAGTCCCCCATCATGCCGTCCGGCTTGTGCATGTTGATGATGATCGCATAGCCCTGAACCCGGGCTGCCTTGAGATCTTTCTCCAGCCAGTCGAGCGAACTGGTAATTTCGAATGTCGTCGGGTTCAACGGATGAGAGATGCGGACACTGTAGGTCGGCTCATTATTGAGTTGAACCATATGAACCTCACCTATATTTTTCGAGTAAGCGAGACTACCCGTATACAACCTGCTTAGCGCTCCACCCACTACATCCAGGTCAAACTCATCGACTTTACCCTGGTGATGCTCTTTGAACTCCACGATACTGCCTGCAGCGCAGCTATTACTAAAACAATCATCCACATTATTTTGATAGTCATGATTACCCAGACCGTACAGGTAGTCATCACCAAAGTATTTATTCAATACCGAGTTAATGTAGGTACGCTGCCACCCATGACCGAATGCCGTCATGTCGCCATTGATCATCAGGGGCACCTGCGACGACGCGCCATGCTTCATGCGGAAGTCGGCAATGCTCGAGAACTGGCTATCCACCAGCCACTTGGAACGTTTTTCAAAATCCGCAGCGGACTCAGGCTCGTCACTATCGGATTTTTCCGTCCATGGATATTGAGGATCAGACGCAAACACCATATGACGAGGCATCCCTTCAATCGCATGCACAACAGTAGATGCCGAGAACAACAACAGACAGGCAAAAGCCTTGATACTTTCATGAAAAAACATAGAAATAACTTCCATCCATAGATTGAATAACGCACGAATAAAACTTATCCGCACCCAACCCTTAAACTATTAGACAGAAAACAAAACATCAAACAATCAAAGCAGAACAGTTAAGTTAAGATATTTCCCGCGCATCAACCCACTGATATCCGCACCCTCGCCGATACGAACTGATTATTCACACTAACCGCAACAACTCACGCCACGGCATCGTCAACGATTGCGCGCGGCCTTGCTGAAAACCGTCCATACTTCACAAGTCAATTGACTCAGATCACGTTTTGTTACATTCGCTACACCATTCATGATTTTTACCCAACGCGACCAAAGGTCGCACCCGCAGGCTAGAGCGACAGGCGTATCATTGCGCCACTGCAACACCCCTTTTTGACCGCGGTCGGCACGTACTGACCGAGGCACTTTTCCACTGCCGTGGGATGCAATGATGAGCAACCAGATTCCGGTACACGACGTCACGCCACCCACCAAGAACGCGAACAACAGCGTCGACCTCTACGCCTCCAGGGAAAAAATCTACACCCGCGCCTTCACCGGCCTGTTCCGCAACCTGCGGATAACTGGCGGTGCCCTGTTGTTCCTGCTGTATTTCGGTACGGTGTGGCTGGACTGGGGCGGTCATCAGGCGGTCTGGTGGAACCTGCCGGAGCGCAAGTTTTTCATTTTCGGCGCCACCTTCTGGCCCCAGGACTTCATCCTGCTGTCCGGCATGCTGATCATCGCCGCGTTCGGCCTGTTCTTCATCACGGTGTACGCCGGACGGGTCTGGTGCGGTTATACCTGCCCGCAAAGCGTCTGGACCTGGATCTTCATGTGGTGCGAAAAGGTCACCGAAGGTGATCGCAACCAGCGCATCAAGCTCGACAAGGCGCCGATGAGCACCAACAAGTTCCTGCGCAAGTTCAGCAAGCACAGCCTGTGGCTGTTGATCGGTTTCGTCACCGGCATGACCTTCGTCGGTTACTTCTCGCCGATACGCGAACTGGTGTTCGACTTCTTCACCGGTCAGGCGGATGGCTGGTCTTACTTCTGGGTCGGTTTCTTCACCCTCGCCACTTACGGCAACGCCGGCTGGTTGCGCGAACAGGTGTGCATCTACATGTGCCCGTACGCGCGCTTCCAGAGCGTGATGTTCGACAAGGACACCCTGATCGTGTCCTACGACCCGCGCCGCGGCGAAGGCCGTGGCCCGCGCAAGAAAGGCATCGATTACAAGGCCCAGGGCCTGGGTGACTGCATCGACTGCACCATGTGCGTCCAGGTCTGCCCGACCGGTATCGACATCCGCGACGGCCTGCAAATCGAATGCATCGGCTGCGCTGCCTGCATCGATGCCTGCGACGCCATCATGGACAAAATGGAATACCCGCGCGGGCTGATCAGCTACACCACCGAGCACAACCTGTCCGGGCAGAAAACCCATAAACTGCGTCCACGCCTGATCGGCTATGCCGTGGTACTGCTGGCGATGATCAGCTTGCTGGTGACCGCGTTTTTCATGCGTGCGCTGGTGGGTTTCGATGTCAGCAAGGACCGCGTGCTGTACCGCGAGAACGCCGAAGGCCGGATAGAAAACGTGTACAGCCTGAAAATCATGAACAAGGACCAGCGCGACCATACCTACCTGCTCGAAGCCTCCGGCCTTCCGGATCTCAAATTGCAGGGCCGGCGCGAGATCAAGGTCGCGGCCGGCGAGATCGTCAGCCAGCCTGCCGAGCTGTCCGTCGCGCCGGAAAAACTGCCGTCGAGCACCAACGAGGTGAAATTCATCCTCAAGGATGCCGATGACGACAGCGTCCACATTGAAGCCAAGAGCCGGTTCATCGGCCCACAAAATCGTTGAGAGAACAGAACATGCCCGCAGCAAATGCCGCAAGCCCCTGGTACAAGCACCTCTGGCCGTGGATCATCATCGGGATCCTGGCCTGCTCGGTGATGCTGACCTTGTCCATGGTGACCATCGCGGTGAAAAACCCGGACAACCTGGTCAACGACAACTACTACGAGGCCGGCAAAGGCATCAACCGCTCCCTCGACCGTGAGCTGCTGGCCCAGAACCTGAAAATGCGCGCCAGCGTTCATCTCGATGACGTGACCGGCGAAGTTGACCTGCGCCTGAGCGGCGACAGCCATCCGAAAACCCTGGAGCTGAACCTGATCTCGCCGACCCAGCCGGAAAAGGATCGCAAGATCACCTTGACCCGCAGTGAAACCGAGCAGGGTCGCTACATCGGCCAATTGAGCGACAAGATCGAAGGCCGGCGTTTTGTCGAATTGCTCGGCACCCAGGACGACCATATCTGGCGCATGTTCGAAGAAGAACTGGTCAACCATGACAAGGATCTGCTGCTCGGTGATGAGCCTCTGCAAGGCGCCGAAGACCTGAAGAAATAAACAAGCGCTTCGCGCATCGCCGGCAAGCCGGCTCCTACGGAATCACGCGAGCTTTGTAGGAGCCGGCTTGCCGGCGATGAGGCCCACTCAGACGCCATAGATCAGCCATGACCACCCCACTCCCCTGCTACCACTGCGCCCTGCCCGTCCCGGCCGGCAGTCGCTTCACCGCCGTCGTACTCGGGGAGTCCCGCGAGTTCTGCTGCCCGGGTTGCCAGGCCGTGGCCGAGGCCATCGTCGCCGGCGGCCTGGACAGCTATTACCAGCACCGCAGCGAAGCCTCGGCCAACCCCGAGGCGCTGCCGGTACAACTGGTCGACGAACTTGCACTTTACGACCGCGCCGATGTGCAGCAGCCCTTTGTTCGCCACGAAGGCGAAATGGCCGAAACCACACTGTTGATGGAAGGCATCAGCTGCGCCGCCTGCGGGTGGTTGATCGAGAAACACCTGCGCACCTTGCCGGCGGTGGCCGAAGCGCGCCTGAACCTGTCCAACCATCGCCTGCACGTGCGCTGGAGCGACGCGCAATTACCCCTGAGCCAGGTCCTCAGCGAGCTGCGCCACATCGGGTACGCCGCACACCCCTATCAGGCCGACCGCGCCAGCGAACAACTGGCCAGCGAAAACCGCCTGGCCCTGCGCCAGCTTGGCGTCGCCGGATTGCTGTGGTTCCAGGCGATGATGGCGACCATGGCCACCTGGCCTGAATTCAACATCGACCTCAGTCCAGAACTGCACACCATCCTGCGCTGGGTCGCGCTGTTCCTCACCACCCCGATCGTGTTCTACAGCTGCGCGCCATTTTTCAAAGGCGCCATGCGCGATCTGCGCACCCGCCACCTGACCATGGACGTTTCCGTGTCGCTGGCCATCGGCAGCGCCTACGTTGCCGGGATCTGGACCTCGATCAGCGGGGTCGGCGAACTGTATTTCGATGCCGTCGGCATGTTTGCCCTGTTCCTGCTGGCCGGGCGTTATCTGGAACGGCGCGCCCGCGAGCGCACGGCCGCCGCCACCGCGCAGCTGGTGAATCTGTTGCCCGCCTCGTGCTTGCGCTTGACGCCTGAAGGCCAGAGCGAACGCATTTTGCTCAGCGAACTGCGCATCGGTGATCAAGTACTGGTTCATCCAGGCGCCATTCTCCCGGCCGACGGCAAGATCCTCGACGGCCAATCGAGTATCGACGAGTCGCTGCTGACCGGCGAATACCTGCCGCACCCTCGCACCCTCGGCGATGCGGTCACCGCCGGTACCCTGAACGTCGAAGGCGCACTGACCGTCGAGGTCCAGGCCCTGGGCCAGGACACGCGCCTCTCGGCCATCGTTCGCCTGCTCGAGCGTGCCCAGGCCGAAAAGCCGCGCCTGGCGGAAATCGCCGACCGCGCCGCGCAATGGTTCCTGCTGTTGTCGCTGATTGCCGCTGCGGCCATTGGCCTGCTGTGGTGGCAACTGGACGCCTCGCGAGCCTTCTGGATCGTACTGGCGATGCTCGTGGCGACCTGCCCGTGCGCCTTGTCGCTGGCGACGCCGACCGCCCTCACTGCGGCCACCGGCACTTTGCACAAACTTGGCCTGCTGCTGACCCGCGGTCATGTGCTGGAAGGCCTGAACCAGATCGACACGGTGATTTTCGACAAGACCGGCACCCTCACCGAAGGCCGACTGGCGTTGCGCTCGATCCGCCCCCTCGGCGCCCTCGACAGCGACCAATGCCTGGGCCTCGCCGCCGCCCTGGAAAACCGCTCCGAACACCCCATCGCCCGTGCATTCGGTCGTGCACCGATGGCGGCCGAAGAAGTCCACAGCACACCGGGTCTTGGCCTGGAGGGGCTGGTTGAAGGGCGACGCCTGCGCATCGGCCAGCGGCGCTTCGTCTGTGAACTCAGTGGTGCCAAGGCGCCGCCGATGCCCGAAGAAGCCGGCCAATGGCTGCTGCTCGGCGACAGCCAGGGGCCCTTGGCCTGGCTCGTCCTCGATGATCGCTTGCGTGCCGATGCGCCGGCCTTGCTGGCCGCGTGCAGGGCGCGGGGCTGGCGCACCCTGTTGTTGTCCGGCGACAGCTCGCCGATGGTCGCCAGCGTGGCGGCAGAACTGGACATCGATGAAGCCCGCGGCGGCTTGCGCCCGGATGACAAACTGCAAGTCCTGCAACAACTGCACAAGGAAGGCCGCAAGGTGTTGATGCTGGGTGACGGGGTCAATGACGTGCCGGTGCTGGCGGCGGCGGATATCAGCGTCGCCATGGGTTCGGCCACTGATCTGGCGAAAACCAGTGCCGATGCGGTGCTGCTGTCCAACCGCCTCGACGCGCTGGTGCAAGCCTTCAGCCTGGCGCGGCGCACCCGTCGGGTCATTATCGAGAACCTGTTGTGGGCCGGGTTGTACAATGGCCTCATGTTGCCCTTCGCCGCCCTTGGTTGGATCACTCCGGTCTGGGCGGCGGTAGGCATGTCGATCAGTTCGTTGACCGTGGTGCTGAACGCGCTGCGCCTGACTCGGATGCCGAGCGAGCGCGCCCTCGACACCCCGCCAGAAACCCGCCCGCTGCCGGCCTGAGCCGCGCGGGCATGGAGTCCAGATGCCAGCTCTTTACGTGATGATTCCCGCTGCGCTGCTGATCGTGGCCATCGCCGTCTATATCTTCTTCTGGGCGGTCGACAGCGGGCAGTACGACGACCTCGACGGCCCGGCCCACAGCATCCTGTTCGACGACCAGGACCCGAACCACACCGCCGCCGTCGATGAGGCCAGCGGCCAACCGGCCAAGCCGCAAGACAAGGCCCCGCCCCATGCTTGAACTGGCGCCACTGCTGGTGTCGGCGGTGATCCTCGGCTTGCTCGGCGGCGGCCATTGCCTGGGCATGTGCGGCGGCTTGATGGGCGCGCTGACCCTGGCGATTCCCAAGGAGCAACGCAGCCGTCGCTTTCGCCTGCTGCTGGCCTACAACCTGGGGCGGATTCTCAGTTATGCCTGCGCGGGCTTGTTGATCGGCCTGGCCGGATGGGCCGTGGCCAGCAGCCCGGCAGCGATGTTCCTGCGTGTCCTCGCCGGCTTGCTGCTGATTGCCATGGGCCTGTACCTGGCCGGCTGGTGGAGCGGCCTGACCCGTATCGAAAGCCTCGGTCGAGGCTTGTGGCGGCACATCCAGCCAGTCGCCAACCGGTTGCTGCCGGTATCGAGCGTTCCGCGCGCACTGCTGCTGGGTGCGCTCTGGGGCTGGCTGCCGTGCGGCCTGGTTTACAGCACTTTGCTATGGGCGGCCAGCCAGGGCAACGCGCTGGACAGTGCATTGTTGATGCTTGCGTTCGGGCTGGGCACCTGGCCGGTATTGCTGGCGACAGGCCTGGCTGCCGAGCGCGTCACCGCGGTGTTGCGCAAGCGCAGTGTGCGCATGGCGGGTGGCTTGCTGGTGATGTTGTTTGGCCTCTGGACACTGCCGGGGCCGCATCAGCATTGGTTGATGGGGCACTAGATCGGCGGCGCGCCCTTCGCGAGCAAGCCCGCTCCCACATCTGGAATGCGTTTCCCTGTGGGAGCGGCGGTGCGGCGATCCGACTTGCTCGCGAAGAGGCCAGCATAGACACCACAATTCTTGACTCTTGATGCAAATCAAGATGCCCAATCCCGACCTCGCCTAAAGTGGCCGACACTGCCAGCCTATTCGGGGAATGCCCGCATGATGCTCGACGCCATTCGTTGGGACACTGATCTGATCCGCCGTTATGACCTGGCGGGACCCCGCTACACCTCGTACCCGACCGCCGTGCAATTCAACAGCCAGGTCGGCACCTTCGACCTGTTCCATGCCCTGCGCGACAGCCGCAAGGCCCAACGCCCATTGTCCCTGTACGTGCACGTGCCGTTCTGCGCGAACATTTGCTACTACTGCGCCTGCAACAAGGTCATCACCAAGGATCGCGGCCGGGCGCAGCCGTATTTGCAGCGCCTGGAACAGGAAATCCAGTTGATCGCCTGCCACCTCGACCCCGCCCAGAAAGTCGAGCAACTGCACTTCGGTGGCGGCACGCCGACCTTTCTCAGCCACGATGAACTGCGCCAGTTGATGGCGCACTTGCGCAAACACTTCAATTTGCTGGACGACGATTCCGGCGACTACGGCATCGAAATCGACCCCCGCGAGGCCGATTGGTCAACCATGGGACTGCTGCGCGAACTGGGCTTCAATCGGGTCAGCATCGGCCTGCAGGACCTCGACCCGGCGGTGCAGCGAGCGGTCAATCGCCTGCAAAGCCTGGAGGAAACCCGCGCGGTGATCGACGCCGCCCGCACCTTGCAGTTTCGCTCGATCAATATCGACCTGATCTACGGCCTGCCGAGACAGACGCCGGATAACTTCGCCCGCACCGTCGATGAAGTCATCCGCCTGCAACCCGACAGGCTATCAGTGTTCAACTACGCCCACCTGCCGGAGCGCTTCCTGCCCCAGCGGCGCATCAACAGCAATGAACTGCCGACACCCGCGCAGAAACTGGAAATGCTGCAGCGCACCATCGAGCAACTGCTCAGCGCCGGTTACCGCTACATCGGCATGGACCACTTCGCCCTGCCCGACGACGAGCTGGCGATCGCCCAGGAAGAATCGACCCTGCAACGCAATTTCCAGGGCTACACCACCCACGGTCATTGCGATCTGATCGGCCTCGGCGTCTCGGCAATCAGCCAGATCGGCGACCTCTACTGCCAGAACAGCAGCGACCTGAACCACTATCAGAACACCCTGGCCTCAATGCAACTGGCCACCAGCCGCGGCCTGCTGTGCAATGCCGATGACCGGCTGCGGCGCGCGGTCATTCAGCAATTGATCTGCAACTTCAGCCTGGAATTCTCCGACATCGAACAGGCCTTCAACATCGACTTCCAGGGCTACTTCGGCGAACTCTGGCCTCAGTTGCAAGGCATGGCCAAAGACGGGCTGCTCGAACTCGATCGCGACAGGATCACCATCCTGCCCGCCGGGCGACTGTTGGTGCGTTCGGTGTGCATGGTGTTCGACGCGTACCTGGAACAACACAGCCGCCAGCGATTTTCGCGGGTGATCTAATTCTGCAAGCTAGCGCCCCAGACTGGCCTCGATCTCCTATGGTGGGTTACCCTTACGTCTTATGTGTGAATTCCCACAAGGATTGAAGAAATGTCCGAGCCAGTAAAACAGCGCGCTCATAGTCAAGCCCATTGCAAGGATTGCAGCCTGGCCCCTCTTTGCCTGCCACTTTCGCTGAATCTGGAAGACATGGATGCGCTGGACGAAATCGTCAAGCGCGGCCGGCCGCTGAAAAAGGGCGAGTTTCTGTTTCGCCAGGGCGATACCTTCGATTCTGTCTACGCCGTCCGTTCCGGCGCCCTCAAGACCTTCAGCCTGAGCGACAGCGGTGAAGAACAGCTCACCGGCTTCCACCTGCCCAGCGAACTGGTCGGCCTGTCAGGCATGGACACCGAAAAACACCCGGTGTCGGCACAAGCCCTGGAAACCACCTCGGTGTGTGAAATTCCTTTCGAACGCCTCGACGAACTGGCCCTGCAACTGCCGCAGTTGCGCCGTCAGTTGATGCGGGTGATGAGCCGCGAAATCCGTGACGACCAGCAGATGATGCTGCTGCTGTCGAAAAAGACCGCGGACGAACGCATCGCCACCTTCCTGGTCAACCTGTCGGCACGTTTCCGCGCCCGGGGGTTTTCCGCCAATCAGTTCCGCCTGAGCATGTCGCGCAACGAAATCGGCAACTACCTGGGCCTGGCGGTGGAAACCGTGTCCCGGGTCTTTACCCGCTTCCAGCAAAACGAGCTGATTGCGGCAGAAGGCAAGGAAATCCGGATTATCGACCCGATCCAGCTGTGCGCCCTGGCCGGTGGTTCACTGGAAGGCTGAAACAAAACGTTGCGGCTGAGCGAAACGGTTCAGCCGCCGTTATACTGCGTCGTTTGCAGCCCTGCCAGGACACCTAGACGATGGTCTTCGACTCCTTCGACATCAAATCCCTCATCCGCCCTGTCATCGACTTTCCGAAACCGGGCGTGATCTTTCGCGACATCACCCCGCTGTTCCAGTCGCCCAAGGCCCTGCGCCTGGTGATGGACAGCTTCGCCCACCGTTACGTCGAGGCTGACTTCACCCACATCGGCGCGATGGACGCCCGTGGCTTCCTGATCGGTTCGGTACTGGCCTATCAGTTGAACAAGCCGCTGGTGCTGTTCCGCAAGCAAGGCAAACTGCCGGCTGACGTGCTGGCCGAGGGCTATGCGACCGAATACGGCGAAGCCTTCCTGGAAGTGCACGCCGACAGCCTGTGCGAAGGTGACTCGGTGGTGATGTTCGATGACCTGATCGCGACCGGCGGCACCCTGATTGCCGCCGCCAACCTGATCCGCCGCATGGGCGCGCGGGTGCATGAAGCGGCGGCGATCATCGACCTGCCGGAGCTGGGTGGCTCGCAGCGCCTGGAAGACATGGGCATTCCGACGTTCTGCCTGACGCAGTTTGCGTTGACTGACATGTAAGCGGCGCCTGTCCCGGCGCCATCGCGGGCAAGCCCGCTCCCACAGTGATCTCTGTAGTAAACACAATGTGTGTCTACCCATGATCCCCTGTGGGAGCGGGCTTGCCCGCGATGGCGTCAGCGGCAACACCACTGAATTCAAGCTCGGCTCAGAGCCCCATCTGCTTGCTGATGATCTCGTTCATCACTTCCCGCGTCCCGCCGCCAATCGACAAAATCCGGTTGTCGCGGTACAGCCGCTCCACCAGGCTCTCGCGCATGTATCCCAGCCCACCGAGTATCTGCACCGCATCGGTCACTATCCGGTCTGCGGTATCCGTCGCAAAATTCTTGGCCATGGAAATTTCCTTGATCACGCTCTGCCCCGCCGCCATCTTTGCCGCCTGGCGGTAAGTGAATTCCCGGGACACCTCCAGCGCGGTCGCCATCTCGGCGAGGCGATGCTTGATCACCTGAAACTTGCCGATCGGTTTGCCAAAGGCTTCGCGCTGGCGCGCCCACTTCAGGCTCTCCTCCAGCGCCAGCTGTGCAGTCATGTTGGCCATGAGTGCCAGGGCCAGACGTTCGCTCTGGAAATTGCCCATGATGCAGGCAAAGCCCATGTTCTCGGCGCCGATCAGATTTCCCGCAGGCACCGGACAATCATCAAAGAACAGTTCGGCCGTGTCTGACGCCCACCAGCCCATTTTCTTCAGTTGCCGTCCTACGGTGAAACCGGGCGTACCCTTTTCGATCAGCAACAGGCTGATGCCGGAGAAGCCCGGCTCACCGGTACGCACCGCGACGGTATAAAAATCCGCACGCACACCACTGGTGATAAAGGTTTTGCTGCCATTGACCCGGTAAAAGTCGCCATCACGCACGGCGCGGGTTTGCAGGTTGGCGACATCGGAGCCGCCGCCGGGCTCGGTGACGGCCAGGGCGCTGATTTTCTCTCCCGACAACACCTGGGGCAGCACACGATCCCGCACTTCGGGTCGTGCCCACTTGAGAATGGGCGGCAAACCGATATCCAGCGACCCCAGGCCGGCAACCAGCCCGCCTGAGCCGCAGCGCATCAACTCTTCACTGGCGGCAACCTTCGCGAACAGATCCCCTTCATGGCTGCCTCCGTAAGCCTGCGGGTACCCAATGCCGAGAATCCCCGCTGCGCCGGCCTTGAGGTAGAGCTCGCGCGGAAAGCTTTCGGCTTCTTCCCACTGCTCGATATCAGGAAGAATCTCGCGTTCGACGAAACGTCTGACGCTGTCACGGACCAATTGGTGGCTGGGGTCGAAGTATTCCTGAAAGGCAGGCATCGGCGAGCTCCACTGAAGGGGTCAGTGAAGTTAACCGAGCGCTTGCTTGGTTTTCAACAGGATTGTGAAACCGCGTCGCCTGCATCGCCGGCAAGCCGGCCCCTACAGGGGTGCAACCATCACTGTAGGAGCTGGCTTGCCAGCGATGGCGTCAGCCAAGACACCGCATTACAGAGAAATCGGCTTACGCCCGGCAAACGAATGCGCCAGCGTGCCGCCATCCACCAGTTCCAGTTCACCACCGAGCGGCACGCCATGGGCGATACGCGAGGCGATCAGGCCTTTGCTGCTGAGCAACTGGGCGATGTAATGCGCTGTGGCTTCACCTTCCACGGTCGGGTTGGTCGCCAGGATGACTTCGGCGAACGTGCCAGCCTCTTCGATCCGCGCCATCAATTGCGGGATGCCGATGGCTTCCGGCCCCAGACCGTCGAGCGGCGACAGATGCCCCTTGAGCACGAAGTAGCGCCCGCGGAAACCGGTCTGCTCCACCGCATAGACGTCCATCGGGCCTTCCACCACGCAGAGCAAGGTGTCGTCGCGACGGGTATCGGCGCATTGCGGGCACAGATCATCTTCAGTCAGCGTACGGCACAAGCGGCAGTGACCGACCCCTTCCATGGCCTGGCTCAGGGCCAGCGCCAGGCGCGAGCCGCCGCTGCGGTCACGCTCGAGCAACTGCAACGCCATGCGCTGGGCGGTTTTCTGCCCCACGCCTGGCAAAATTCGCAGGGCGTCGATCAGTTGGCGAATCAAAGGGCTGAAGCTCATGGTGGAAAAGTCCGACAAAACAACGAGACGCGGTTTATACCCGCGCCTCGGTTGAGCGTCAAATTGCAGCGTCAATTACTCAGTCCGGGGAAACCCGAACCACCAGTTTGCCGAAGTTGCGCCCCTCCAGCATGCCGATGAACGCATCGGGAGCCTGTTCCAGGCCATCGACCACGTCTTCGCGGAATTTCACTTTGCCATCGCGCACCCAGGGCGCCATGGCGCTGAGAAATTCCGGCTGGCGATCACCATAGTCATCGAACACGATGAAGCCCTGGATGCGCACCCGCTTGGTCAACAGGGTGCGCTGCAACAGGGGCAGGCGATCCGGCCCGCTCGGCGCTTCATGGGCGTTATAGGAGGCAATCAGGCCGCACAGTGGAATCCGTGCCTTGGGATTGAGCAACGGCACCACGGCGTCGAAGACCTTGCCGCCGACGTTCTCATAGTAGATGTCGATGCCCTTGCCGCAGGCCTTGGCCAGCTCATCGGCAAAGTCCGGACTCTTGTGGTCGATGCAGGCGTCGAAGCCCAACTCGTCGACCACATAACGGCATTTGTCCGCCCCGCCAGCCACGCCGACCACGCGCAATCCCTTGATCTTCGCCACCTGGCCGACCACCGACCCCACCGCGCCGGAGGCCGCTGCAACCACCAGGGTTTCGCCGGCCTGGGGCTGGCCGATGTCCATCAGGCCCATGTACGCGGTCATGCCCGGCATTCCCAGCACCCCGAGGGCCATCGATGCACTGGGCAATCCCGACGGCACCGGGATGATGCTGCGCCCGTCATTGATGCTGTGGCTTTGCCAACCGGTGGCACCGACCACCAGGTCACCCTCCTGAAACTTCGGATTGAGCGAGCGCTCGACCCGGCTGACCGCGCCCCCGGTCATGACTTCGCCGATTTCCACCGGTGCCGCGTAGGACGGAGCGTCGCTCATGCGTCCGCGCATGTAGGGATCCAGCGACAGGAAAACGGTCTTGAGCAGCACCTGACCGTCGGCCAGTTCCGGCAACGCCACCCGCTCCATGCGGAAGTTTTCCGGCGTTGGCGCACCGACCGGGCGTGAAGCCAGGACAATGCGTTGATTGAGGGTCATGGGGTCGGACATGGCGGCGTCTCCTGTGATCGATGGGGTTCGGTGATATAGGGAGCAGACCTTTGTGGCGGTATGGCGTTCGATGTTTATTCAGTTGGACCGTAGTGAAGCCATCGCTGGCAAGCCAGCTCCTACAGGGAGCTGGCTTGCCAGCGATGGCAATTTCACCGACACCACACATCTGTCAGCCAAAAAAAATGCCAGGCGCAATGCCTGGCATTTTTTGTAGCTCATCTGCCGCCTGAAGGCGAATCAGAATGGCAGTTTCATGCCCGGCGGCAGTTGCATGCCGGCGGTCATGCTGCCCATTTTTTCCTGACTGTTGGCTTCGATCTTGCGCACGGCATCGTTGACCGCGGATGCGATGACCGCTTCCAGCATTTCCTTGTCGTCTTCGCTCATGCCTTCGACCAGGCTCGGGTCGATGGTCACGCTCTTGACGTCATGACGACCGGTCATCACCACGGTGACCATATCGCCACCGGCCTTACCGGTGACTTCGGCGTTGGCCAGCTCTTCTTGCATCTTGGCCATTTTTTCCTGCATCTGCTGTGCCTGCTTCATCAGGCCGGCCATGCCACCTTTCATCATGGTAATCACCTCAAAAGTACTTGGATCAAAACAGCGCCCGGCGGAATGTAGCCGAGCGCCTTCAGTTATTAGCCCTGAGTGACCAGGGCGTCGACAGGTTCAATAGTATCGTTACGAACCACTGCACCGAACTGCTGCATCATTTGCTGGATGAACGGATCGCCGTGGATCGATTCCTCCGCCTCGCGCTGACGGTTGGCACGACGACGAGACGCCGCTTGTGCCGGGGTTTCCTGCTCGGGCTTGATCAGCTCGATGCTCAGGGTCAGCGTGCGCTGGTGATACTGGTTCAGCGCATCGTTGAGGCGACGCTGCTGAGTGGCGTTGAACAAGGCACTGTGGGCCGGGTCCAGGTGCATCAGCCAATTGTCGCCATCCACCGCGATCAGCGTGCAGTTGGCGGCGATGCTGCCGGTCATGCCGGAAATCGGCAATTTCGGGAACAGCTCCAGCCATTGCAGCGCCAGACCGGTGGCCGGCATTGCCGCGGGCTCAGGCTCGGGCTCCGGAGCCGGGTCGGCGGCATGCTCGCTGGCCAGTTCGTCGAGGTAACTGTAGGCCGAATCCATGTCCGGCTCGATGTAATCCTCGTCCAGCGGCGGCTCGTCATCCAGGTCCATGCCCGGCGTTGCGGCATCGACGTCGGCCACCGAAGGCTCCGGGATCGGCGCGGCGGCCCACTCCGGGGCATCCGGCACCACGCTGTCCGGCGTCGGCAACGGCATCGGCGGTAATTCGGGTTGTTCGCTGGCGGTTTCCAGCACCGGCTCCACCGCCGGCTGCTGAACGGGAGCAGGCGCGACCGGGTCATTCCACGGCAGGTCGACCACCTCTTCGACCACGGACGCTTCAACCACAGGCACAGGCGCAGGTTCTGGCGCAACGACCGGCGCCACCGGTTCCGCTGCTGGCGCAGGAGCCGCCACTGGCGCAGCCGCTATCGGTGCAACGGCCGCAGCGGCTACCGGCGCAACGACCTGCGCGGCAGCCACTGAGTTTGCGGAATCAACTGTGGCCTGGCTGATCCCCACTGGCTTTAGCGGTTGCCTCGGGGCATCCGCGGTGTCTGCGGGCCGGAACGCCAGCATCCGCAGCAACACCATTTCAAAACCACCCCGGGGATCCGGCGCCAGCGGCAAGTCGCGGCGACCGATCAGGCCCATCTGGTAGTAGAACTGCACGTCTTCGGCCGGCAAGGCCTGGGCCAGTGCCAGCACGCGATCACGGTCGCCGTGACCGTTATCGACACCTTCCGGCAAGGCCTGGGCGATGGCAACACGGTGCAGCACATTGAGAATTTCCGAGAGCACGCCATTCCAGTCCGGGCCTTGTTCGGCCAGGTGGCGGACGGCTTCGAGCAACGCCTTGGCATCGCCTTCGATCAGCGCATGCAGGACGTCGTAGACCTGCCCGTGATCGAGGGTCCCGAGCATCGCCCGCACATCGGCGGCCAGGACCTTGCCTTCACCGAAGGCAATCGCCTGGTCGGTCAGGCTCATGGCATCACGCATCGAACCGTCGGCAGCACGGCCCAACAACCACAGTGCATCGTCCTCGAACGGCACGTTCTCGACACCCAGCACATGGGTCAAGTGCTCGACAACCCGTTCCGGCGTCATGTTCTTCAGGGAGAACTGCAGGCACCGCGACAGAATCGTTGCCGGAAGTTTCTGCGGATCAGTGGTCGCCAGGATGAACTTGACGTAGGGTGGCGGCTCCTCGAGGGTTTTGAGCAGCGCGTTGAAGGAATGGCTGGAGAGCATGTGCACTTCGTCGATCAGGTAGACCTTGAAGCGCCCACGGCTCGGGGCGTACTGCACGTTGTCGAGCAATTCGCGGGTATCTTCGACCTTGGTGCGGCTCGCGGCGTCGATCTCGATCAAGTCGACAAAGCGGCCTTCGTCGATTTCGCGACACACCGAACACTCGCCACAGGGGGACGAAGTGATACCTGTCTCACAGTTAAGGCATTTGGCAATGATCCGCGCGATGGTGGTCTTGCCGACCCCACGGGTACCGGTGAAGAGGTAGGCGTGGTGCAGCCGCTGGCTGTCCAAGGCATTGATCAGAGCCTTGAGCACATGGGTCTGGCCGACCATTTCGCGGAACGAGCGCGGACGCCATTTACGTGCAAGAACCTGATAACTCATCGAAAACCGTCGCAGCGAAGGAAGCAGAAGCGGCTAATGCTAGCGGAGCAAGGCACAAATTGCATCCGGTGCGCTCGTGTATTGTGGCTAAGCTGCACATCGGGGGGGCATTTAACGGAGTGTTTATGCGGCTGGCCTTGGGGGCATTGCTGTTGATCAGCCTGGACGTGGCGGCGGCGCCAGCACCGCTGCGCTTCGTGATAACCGACAGCTGGAGCATGCCCATGGTGCAGCTTGAGCGGGGCAAACCGACCCAGGGCATCCTGTATGACATGATGCTCAGCCTTGCGACCCAGGTCGGCGTACCGGCCGAATTCCACGTATTGCCCCGCAGGCGCATACAAAGCGCCATGGAGCAAGGCGAGGTCGATGTCCGCTGTTATGCCGCGCAATCGTGGCTGCCCGAGCAACCTGACGAATATCTCTGGAGCATCCCGCTCTTCACTCAACCTGACGTGTTGATCAGCCGGCATGCGCCGCCCGACGCAGTCAAACCCGCCGACTTGCCACAACAGCCCATTGGCACCGTGCTGGGCTATAGCTACCCGACCCTGCAGCCGCTGTTCGACAGCGGCCAACTGCAACGCGACGACGCACGCAATCAGGAACAAGTGCTGGAAAAACTCCTGGCCGGCCGCAATCGCTATGCCGTCAGCAATCAATGGAGCCTGGACTGGTTCAATCACCGCCTGCTGCCGGAGCAGCAACTGCAAAGCGTGGCAGTGCTGCAGGAAAACCGTCTCGGCTGCTACGTTCGCAACGACCCACAGGTCCCGGTGCAGAGCATTCTGCGCACCCTGGTGCGGATGAAGATGTCCGGGGAGATCGATGAAATTGTTCGGCTGTATATCGGTGGCGAGCCGACGGCTGTGGATAAAGCGCAAACGACGAAAAACCGCCCCGGAGAAGATCCTGGCAGCTAGCGATAGTCTGTATTCAAGAAGATAACGCGAGAGAGCACTCGCGTGGCGTTAAGGTGGTAACCCTACCAGCCACACCCCGGCACACAATGTCACCGCTGCGGCTGCTCCCTTCCAGGCCTGACCGGGTTCACGGCTGATCGTTGCGGGGGGACCGATAGGGTCACCATAACGACGCTCACCTGTCGGCGAGCCGCGCCATTGTACCTATCTGAGGCGAAGTTACAACCGTTGGTTTCGGATTAAAAACATGAGGGGGTTCAAGCACTTGCTATTGCGCCTCAAGCACTGCATCCGCCCTGCCGCCCGCCTGCTGAATCACCAGGTGAATGAAGTGCAGCTTGGCAACGACAGTAGGCGGCAGGACGAAGGGGTAGAAATCCGGCTGCCCCATGCTGCGTGACAGCTCGTTGAGCATGCCGGCCAGTTCGATCCAGGCGTTGACGAACGACAGGAAAGCCGCGCCGCCGGGATGCTGCGGATCGTAGAGGGTTTGGGGTGGAAACGGCTGATAGTCGAAGTCCATTTCCCGGGCGCTCATGCCAAAACCCAGTGCGGTGTCTACCGCGTCCATCATGTGCAGGTAATGCGCCCAGGTTTCCGCCCAGTCTTCCCACGGATGCATGGTCGCGTAGGCGCTGACGCAGTGTTGCTGCCAGTCGAGCGGCGCGCCCTGCTGATAATGCCGTTCGAGGGCATCGGCGTAGCTCGCGCGCTCATCGCCAAACAAGCCGCGAAACGGCTCAAGCCAATGGCTATGGGCGATCAATCGGTCCCAGTAGTAATGCCCGACTTCGTGACGAAAATGCCCGAGCAACGTGCGATAGGGCTCGTGCATT
Source organism: Pseudomonas sp. AP3_22 TE3818 (assembly GCF_053628995.1). Taxonomy (NCBI): domain Bacteria; kingdom Pseudomonadati; phylum Pseudomonadota; class Gammaproteobacteria; order Pseudomonadales; family Pseudomonadaceae; genus Pseudomonas; species Pseudomonas sp. AP3_22 TE3818. The sequence continues at coordinate 4,614,667 of NZ_JBRJHL010000001.1, forward strand.
TGCACCCGCACCTGCTCGCGGTGCGCGTCGTCGGCTTCCTTGATATCGAGGGTGATCAAGCCGTTGGCGTGGCCCGTGGTCGGCGGCTTGCCTTCAAGGTCGACGCCGATGAAATCGAAGGCAAGGCCAGTTTCCTCATCGACTGTCTTGGGAATCACCCGCAACCCCAGGCTGACCAGTTGCGCGACCAGCCGCCGCTTGGCGGTTTCCACCTTGCGCCAGCGCTCGTGGTTTTCCGTGATCGACAGGTCGGGAATCGTGCGATTCAAGCTGCAGGCCATGCACAAGGTTTCGTGGGGATTGGCCGCAAGCAGCCAGTTGCACGCAGCCGGTGAGTCGAGGTTGGCGCAGCGGCGGAACGCGCCCGCCTGCGGATCGGCGTCGAGCCACCAGGTGTCGGGGCGCTCGCCCGGTTGCAGGGAAGATAAACGACTTTGCTCAGGTTGATACCCAAGGGCCGCTGAACACGCCAGGCACTGGCTGTTGCGAAAGAACAGCGACTGTCCGCAACGACAGGACCAGACCTTGCTATTGCGCGAACACTCCCCCGTGAACGGCGCGGCGATGCGCGAGCTGAGCTGTTCGAAGAAACGGTACATGGCGATCTCTCCCTGGGGCTTGCCAAGACTAGATCATTACCGTGACAAGATCGTTCCCCCTGCTTGCGAGAGGGCTGAAATTGCCATCGCTGGCAAGCCAGCTCCTACAAGAATCGCGCAAAGTCTGTAGGAGCTGGCTTGCCAGCGAATGGCGTCACACGGAAATACCCTGCTTGCTCAAAAACGCCACAAACGCCGCTTCATCCAGCACTTTCAACCCCAGCTCATTGGCCTTGGTCAACTTCGAACCGGCGCCCGGCCCTGCGACCACGCAATGGGTCTTGGCCGACACGGAGCCGGCGACCTTGGCCCCCAGGCTTTCGAGTTTGTCCTTGGCCACATCGCGGCTCATCAGCTCCAGCGAGCCGGTCAGCACCCAGGTCTGGCCGGCCAGCGCCAAGCCTTCAACGACCTTCTTCTCACTCTGCCAGTGCATGCCGAAATCGGCCAACTGCGCCTCAGCAGTGATCGATCGTTGGCGATTTTCCTCGTCCGCAAAAAACTCGCGCACCGAATTGGCCTGTTTCTCCGGCAGTGCCTGACGCATATCCAGCCAGTCCGCGTCGATCACCGCCTGCAGCGAGCCGAACTTGTCCGCCAGTTTCTGCGCCCCGCCCGGACCGACCGACGGAATATGCAGTTTGTCGAGGAAACCACCCAATGTCGTACTCGCGGCAAACTCGGCAGCCAACTCGCCCTGGTCCTGAATCTGCAGGCCATGCCTGAGCAAATCAGCGATCACCTGCTGGTTATGTGCGTCTTCAAAGAAGCTGTGGATCTCGTGCGCGACTTCCAGCCCGACATCCGGCAAGTACGTCAGCACCTGCGGCAAGGCCTGCTGCACCCGTTCCAGCGAACCCAGGGAACGGGCCAGCACCTTGGCCGTCTCTTCGCCGACATCGGGAATCCCGAGGGCGTAGATGAACCGCGCCAGGCCCGGTTTCTTGCTGTCTTCGATGGCGCCGAGCAGGTTCTTGCTCGACAGTTCGGCAAAGCCTTCCAGATCGACGATCTGCTCGAACGTCAGGGCGTACAGATCGGCCGGCGAACTCACCAGGCCTTCGTCGACCAGTTGCTCGACGCTCTTCTCGCCCAGGCCTTCGATGTCCATGGCACGACGGGAAACGAAGTGAATGATGGCCTGCTTGAGTTGCGCGCCACAGGCCAGGCGACCGACGCAGCGGTACACCGCGCCTTCGCTGACCGTCTCGCGGCCCTTGCTGCGCTTGATCAGTTGCGTGCGCTCGACATGGGAGCCACACACCGGGCATTTCTCCGGGATCTGCACCGGCCGCGCATTTTCCGGACGACGCTCCATGACCACTTGCACCACCTGCGGAATCACGTCACCGGCACGGCGAATGATCACCGTATCGCCGATCATCAGGCCCAGGCGTGCGACTTCGTCCATGTTGTGCAGCGTGGCGTTGGCCACCGTGACGCCCGCGACCTTGACCGGCTTCAGACGCGCCACGGGCGTCACCGCACCGGTGCGGCCAACCTGGAATTCCACATCGAGCAGCTCGGTGAGCTCTTCCATGGCCGGGAATTTGTGGGCGATGGCCCATCGCGGCTCACGGGCGCGAAAACCCAGCTCGCGCTGGGAGGCGATGCTGTTGACCTTGAACACCACACCGTCGATTTCATAAGGCAGCGCGTTGCGCCGCTCACCGATGTCGCGGTAGTAATCCAGGCATTCGGCGATACCCTGCGCCAGTTTCAGCTCATGGCTGATCGGCATGCCCCAGGCCTTGAGTTGCTGCAAATTACCGATGTGCGTATCGGCAATGTCTGCCGACACCTGGCCGATGCCGTAGCAGCAGAATTCCAGTGGACGATTGGCGGTGATCTTCGAATCCAGCTGGCGCAAACTGCCCGCCGCTGCGTTGCGCGGGTTGGCGAAAGTCTTGCCGCCGACTTCCAGTTGCGTGGCGTTGAGCCGTTCGAAACCGGCCTTGGACATGAACACTTCGCCACGCACTTCAAGGGTCGCCGGCCAGCCAGTACCGTGCAGTTTGAGCGGAATGTTGCGCACGGTGCGCACGTTGACGCTGATGTCTTCGCCGGTCGTACCGTCGCCGCGGGTGGCGCCGCGCACCAGGACGCCATCCTGGTACAACAGGCTGACGGCCAAACCGTCGAGCTTGGGCTCGCAGCTGTATTCGACTGTTGCGCCGCCACCGAACAGGTCGCCCGCCGGCAAATCCAGGCCTTCGCTCACCCGGCGGTCGAACTCACGCATGTCGGTTTCTTCGAAGGCGTTGCCGAGGCTGAGCATCGGCACTTCGTGACGCACCTGGGTAAACGCCGACAGCGCCGCGCTGCCCACTCGCTGGGTGGGCGAGTCGCTGGTGATCAGCTCGGGATTGGCCGCTTCCAGCGCCTTGAGTTCGTTGAACAAGCGGTCGTATTCGGCGTCCGGAATGCTCGGCTCGTCGAGCACGTGATAGCGATAGTTATGCTGATCCAGCTCAGCGCGCAGCTCTAAAATACGGTTCTTGGCGGCGGTCATGGGTGTTCTCTCATAAAGCAAAAGAGCAGCCGAGGCTGCTCAATCTGTTGATGCGGCGCAGATTCATTGTAGGAGCCCGGCTTGCCGGCGATGGCGGCTTCAAGTCCGCATCGCCAGCAAGCCGGCTCCTACAGTGCGTGGCAGTCATGCCCACACACTGCCAATATCAGCGCTTCTGGGTCAGGGCGCGGCGTTCGAATTCGACGATGCGCTGACGGTAGTGCTCGATCGTCTGGGCAGTCAGTACGCTGCGCTGGTCGTCCTTCAGTTCGCCGTTGAGCTCCTGGGACAATTTGCGCGCCGCGGCCACCATCACGTCGAAGGCTTGCTTCGGATGGCGAGGGCCTGGCAGACCCAGGAAGAAGCTCACCGCCGGGGTGCTGAAGTGGTCGATGTCGTCCAGGTCGAATACGCCCGGCTTGACGGCGTTGGCCATGGAGAACAGCACCTCGCCGTTGCCCGCCATGCTTTCGTGACGGTGGAAAATATCCATCTCGCCGAAACGCAGGCCGCTTTCCAGAATGTTCTGCAACAGCGCCGGGCCCTTGAAGCCGGCAGCGTCGCGGCAGATCACGCTGATCACCAGCACTTCTTCAGCTTGCGGCTGATCTTTTTCGCTGTGCGCTGGCGAGGACTTGGTGTCATCCGGGAAATCGTCGTCCCGACTGCTGAAGCTCGGGCCGCCATCCAGATCCAGGCTGAGGTTCATGTCGCCCTGGGAAGGCTCGCTGTGGCCACGTTTGCCGCGCTTGGAGCCCGATTCACGAGGCTCGCGGGCCGGCATGCTCACCGACGGCAGATCCTGCTCGTCCAGTTGCGGCTCTTTATGCGTGTCCAGCACGCGCGGCGGGCCCAGCAGCTCGGCGCTGCTGTCCTCGTCCGGCAGGTTGGACAGACTTCGGTCAAGGCGGAATTTCAGTTTTCCCTTGCCGCCGCGCATACGGCGCCAGCCATCAAAAAGAATACCGGCAATGACAATAATGCCGATGACGATCAGCCACTCGCGCAGACCGATTTCCATGTAATCCCGTGCCTCTATAAAAAATGCTGAAAAATAAGGGGTTTACAACCTGTAAACCGCTTTAAAACGTGGCGCCAACTCTATGTTCTGACAGGCGTTTTGCCCACGTATACGAAAAATTGACATTAAACTAGCACGACCAAAGGCAACTTTACACCGTCTACCACCTTGGCTAACGCGAATATGTCGATTGGCCAGCAAGTCGAAGCGAGGAAAAGAGTCGTACAACCCATAAACACGCCTTCCTGCAACCACGACTCAGGCATCCACCATCGCCATCGCCTCCTCGACATCCACTGCCACCAGACGTGAACAACCGGGTTCGTGCATCGTCACACCCATCAGTTGATCGGCCATTTCCATGGCGATCTTGTTGTGGGTGATATAGATGAACTGCACCGACTGCGACATCTCTTTAACCAAATTTGCGTAGCGTCCAACGTTAGCGTCATCCAGTGGCGCGTCAACTTCATCGAGCATGCAGAACGGCGCCGGATTCAACTTGAAGATCGCAAAAACCAGGGCCAATGCGGTCAGGGCTTTTTCGCCACCAGAGAGCAAATGGATGGTGCTGTTCTTCTTTCCAGGCGGCTGCGCCATGATTGTCACCCCTGTATCGAGTAGATCTTCGCCCGTCAGTTCCAAATACGCGCGACCTCCACCGAAAACTTTTGGGAAAAGCGCCTGTAAACCGCCATTGATCTGATCAAAGGTATCCTTGAAGCGGTTGCGGGTTTCCTTGTCGATCTTGCGAATCACGTTCTCAAGGGTTTCAAGCGCTTCCACCAGATCGGCGTCCTGGGCATCCAGATAACGCTTACGCTCCGATTGTTGCTGGTACTCATCGATGGCCGCCAGGTTGATCGCGCCCAGACGCTGAATTCGCGCGGCGATGCGCTCGAGTTCTTCCTCGGCTTCCTTCTCGCTGGCCTCGGCGGTCAATGTCGCGAGTACGCCGTGGAGATCGTAGCCGTCTTCCAGCAACTGGTCCTGCAAAGTCTTGCGGCGTACGGTCAGGGCTTGCCATTCCATGCGCTGGGTTTCGAGCTGGCTGCGAATCAATTGGGATTGCTGTTCGGCCTGGCTGCGGCGCTTCTCGGCGTCGCGCAGTTCGCGGTCGGCGTCTTCGAGGGCGATCTGCGCGGTCTTGAGTTCTTCGTCGACGGTCATGCGCTTGTCGAGCAACTCCTCGAGTTTCAGGCGCAGCTCTTCCAGGGGGGCTTCGCCCTCCTCCAGATTGAGGCTCAGTTGTTCGCGCTTTTCGGTCAGGCGTTCGGACTGCATCTCCAGACGCTCCAGCGCCTGGCGCGTCGAATCGTACTGCGCCTTGAGCGAACCCAGACGCACCGCCAACTGATGGGCATGATCCTTGTGTTGCCGCGCTTCCTGCCGCACCCGATCCAGGCGCTCGCGCAAACTGTCGCGCTGGGCCAGCAACAGCTCGCGCTGCTCGGTGTCGAGCGCCATGCTGTCGAGGGCTTCCTGCAACTGCAGGCGTGCTTCACCGATGTTTTCGTGCTCCAGCGCGCGCTGTTCATCCAGCTCGGTGAGTTCTTCGTCGAGGCGAGTGCGGCGCAGGGTCAATTGCTCGGCCTTGGCTTTTCCGGCCGACAACTGGGCTTTCAATTCGCCTTGCTGGCGGGCTTCGTCTTGCAGCAAACGGCGCAAATGCTCGCGGCCGTTTTCCTGCTGACGCTGCTGCGCCCTGAGATTTTGCAGTTGGGTTTCCAGGGTTTCGACGGCGGCTTCGCGCTCTTCGCGCTCAAGGCCCAATTGCTGGATTTCCTGACCACGGGCGAGCACACCGCTTTCCGCCTCACTGGCCCGACGCACGCGCAGAAAATGCCGACCGACCCAGTAACCGTCACGGCTGATCAGGCTCTGCCCGGCAGCCAATTGCCCGCGCAAGGCCAGGGCCTGCTCAAGGCTGTCGACCGGCTTGACCTGCCCCAGCCATGGCGACAGATCGATCTGCGCCTCGACCTTGTCCAGCAAGCTGCCCGGCACCCGTACGCCATCGCTGGTCGGGCTGAGCAAGCGCAAGTCGCCCTGGGCAAAGCCCGACAAATCGAAATCGTTGAAATCGTCCACCAGCACCGCCTGCAGGTCGGCGCCGAGCACGGTTTCCACCGCCAGCTCCCAACCGGCCTCGACCTTCAGGCCTTCGGCCAGGCGCGGCCGATTCGCCAGGTTCTGTTCGCGCAGCCATTCAGCGGTGCCGGTGCCCGGATCGAGCGCGGCTTGCTGCAAGGCTTCGAGCGAAGCCAATCGACCGTTGAGCCGCTGCAAATCGCCTTGGGCCTGCTGTTGCGCCGTCAGCGTTTGCTGTAATTGCTGGCGCAGTTGCTCGAGCTTTTCGACCTGAGCCTCTTCACTGGTCTGCAAATCTTCGAGGGTCGCCTCGGACTCGGCGAGCTGCTCGCTGAGCTCCATGATCGCCGCGTCTTCCGGGTCCGCCGAGAGCAAGGCGCGCTCTTCGCCAAGACGTTTCTGACGATCGGCCAGGCGCTCCAGGCTGGTTTCCAGCTGCTGGATTCGCGATTGCTGCACTTCGGCCTGACGGCGCGGTTCGGCGGCGGTGAGGTTGAACGTATCCCACTGCTCCTGCCAGCCATGCATGGTGGTTTCGGATTCTTCCAGCGCGGCGGCGGCCTCTTCGGCGGCGGCGCTGGTGACTTCCTGTTCCGGGGTCAGCATGTCCAGCTCTTCGCCGAGGGTCAGCAACAGCGTGCGGTCATGGCCGAGGTGGGATTCGGTTTCCATACGCGCGCGCTCGGCTTCCTTCAGGTCGTCCTGCAATTGCCGCAAGCGTTGCTGGCCGTGCTGGATGCTCTGCTCGACCCGGGCAATGTCACCGCCGACCGAGTAGAAGCGCCCTTGCACCAGATTGAAGCGTTCCGACAGGTCGTGGTGCCCGTCACGCAGGCGCTCGATGCTCGCGTCGGCATTGCGCTGTTCAGCCACCAGGGCTTCGAAAGAAACCTCCTGGTTGCCGATGATCGCTTCACGCTGGCCGACCTGATCGTTCAACGCCTGCCAGCGCAGGGCCGACAGTTGCGCCTTGAGTTGACGCTCCTCGCCCTTGTATTCCTGGTACTTCTTGGCGGCCTCGGCCTGGCGGTGCAAGCGCTCGAGCTGACGCGTCAACTCTTCGCGCAGGTCGGTCAGGCGCTCCAGGTTCTCGTGGGTACGACGGATGCGGTTTTCGGTCTCGCGCCGGCGTTCCTTGTACTTGGAGATGCCCGCCGCTTCTTCGATGAAGTTGCGCAGGTCCTCGGGCTTGGACTCGATCAGCTTGGAGATCATCCCCTGCTCGATGATCGAGTAGCTGCGCGGGCCAAGGCCGGTGCCGAGGAAGATGTCGGTGATGTCACGACGCCGGCACTTGGTGCCGTTGAGGTAATAGGTGGTCTGGCTGTCGCGCGTTACTTTACGGCGAATGGAAATTTCCGCGTAGGCGGCGTATTCGCCGAGCAGGGTGCCGTCGGAGTTATCGAACACCAGTTCGATGCTCGCCTGGCTCACCGGCTTGCGGCTGGTGGAGCCGTTGAAGATGACGTCGGTCATCGACTCGCCACGGAGGTTCTTCGCCGAACTCTCACCCATTACCCAGCGAACGGCGTCGATGATGTTCGATTTGCCGCAGCCATTGGGCCCGACCACCGCCGCCATGTTGCTGGGGAAGTTCACCGTGGTCGGGTCGACGAAGGATTTGAACCCCGCCAGCTTGATGCACTTGAGCCGCACGCTCAGGCGTCCGTCAGGGCGGAGATCACCAGATCGCAACTGCGCTGGGCGTAAGCCGTAAGCACCACGCGAATCTGCGCAAAGTCCCGGGCGATCACGGCCGCGAGCAAGCGTTCGAACAATTCCAGGAACTCGCTCATCGACGCCTTGCGCTGCTCCAGGGCAAGGAAATAGGCACGACTCATGGCCGGCTGCAGATTCTCGACGGTTTCCTGCAGGTACGGGTTGTTGGCAAACCCGTAGGTGGCGCGCATCACGTTGAAACTGTCGTCGACGAAGGTGTGGATGTCCTGGCGCTCGTAACTGGCGGTCAGGCGCTGCTGGATCTGCACGAACGGCGCCAGGTCGGCCTGGACTTTCCAGCCACTGGCTACGGAGTTGGCCAGCAGGATGTACATCTCGCTCATCAACGTGCACAGGCTCTGCACCTTGTGCGGCGTGAGCTCGGTGACGTGGGCGCCACGTCGCGGCAGGATCGCGATCAGGTGCCTACGCTCAAGGATAAGCAAAGCCTCGCGGACTGAACCACGGCTGACATTGAGGGCCAGCGTGACCTTCTGTTCCTGGATGCGCTCCCCGGGCTTCATTTCGCCGCGAATGATGCGTTCGGCGAGGTGGTGAGCGATTTGCTCGGCGAGGCTGTCCGGCGCCTTGAACGTCATGGTTGTCCTTCAAACTCTTTGATCTGTACAAGCGGCGCAGTGTAGCGCAATTGCTGCGTCAGGGCGGAGTGCCCGCCCGGAGGTTTTTGGCACGATTCAAGCAAAAAAGCAGGCTATCGAACCAACGACAATAATTAAGGAACAGGTGGTTAATCGACAAAATGCAATTTCCTGACCTTTAAGTCAGAAAATCATTGACCGAAAAGTCAGACCTGCTAAATTCGGTTCCTATCGGTTAACAACAATAATGAGTCTGCGAGGCCTTCCGTGATCCAGTTTTTACTAAACCAGGAACTCCGTAGCGAGCACGCCCTGGACCCGAACCTGACCGTGCTCAATTATCTGCGCGACCATGTGGGCAAACCCGGCACCAAAGAAGGCTGCGCGAGCGGTGACTGTGGCGCCTGCACAGTGGTGGTCGGCGAATTGCAGACTGATGACGACGGCCGCGAACACATTCGCTATCGCAGCCTCAACTCGTGCCTGACCTTCGTATCGTCCCTGCACGGCAAACAACTGATCAGCGTTGAAGACCTCAAGCACAAAGGTGAACTGCACAGCGTGCAGAAAGCCATGGTCGAGTGCCACGGCTCGCAATGCGGCTTCTGCACCCCCGGCTTCGTGATGTCGCTGTTTGCCCTGCAAAAGAACAGCGATGCACCGGATCATGCCAAGGCCCACGAAGCACTGGCCGGCAATCTCTGCCGTTGCACCGGTTACCGGCCGATCCTGGAAGCCGCCGAGCAGTCCTGCTGTGGCAAGCAGCCGGACCAGTTCGACGCCCGCGAGGCCGACACCATCGCGCGCCTGAAAGCCATTGCCCCGACCGATATCGGCGAACTCAACAGCGGCGACAAACGCTGCCTGGTGCCACTGACCGTGGCCGACCTGGCCGACCTTTATGACGCTTATCCACAGGCCCGCCTGCTGGCCGGCGGCACCGACCTGGCGCTGGAAGTCACGCAGTTCCACCGCACACTGCCGGTGATGATCTACGTCGGCAACGTCGCCGAGATGAAACGCATCGAGCGCTTTGACGATCGCCTGGAGATCGGCGCCGCCACCGCCCTTTCCGATTGCTACGAAGCCCTCAACGCCGAGTACCCGGACTTCGGTGAATTGCTGCACCGCTTCGCGTCCCTGCAGATCCGCAACCAGGGCACCCTGGGCGGCAACATCGGCAACGCCTCGCCGATTGGTGACACGCCGCCCCTGCTGATCGCCCTCGGCGCGCAAATCGTGCTGTGCAAAGGCGAAACCCGCCGCACCCTGGCCCTGGAAGATTACTTCATCGATTACCGCGTCACGGCGCGCCAGGAAAGCGAGTTCATCGAAAAAATCATCGTGCCCCGCGCCAGCGTCGAAAAACTGTTCCGCGCCTACAAAGTCTCCAAGCGCCTGGACGACGACATTTCCGCCGTGTGTGCGGCCTTCAACATTCGCCTGGAAAACGGCGTGGTCACCGAGGCCCGCGTCGCTTTCGGCGGCATGGCGGCCATCCCGAAACGTGCTGCCGCCTGCGAAGCCGCACTGCTCGGCTCGCCATTCAACAACGCCACCGTTGAACGCGCCTGCGCTGCCCTGGGCGAAGACTTCACGCCGCTCTCGGACTTCCGCGCCAGCAAGGAATATCGCCTGCTCAGCGCGCAGAACCTGCTGCGCAAATACTTCATCGAACTGCAAACACCGCACATCGAGACCCGGGTGACCGCTTATGTCTAATCATCACGCCGTAGAGAAGACCCAAGCCGAATTGGCTGAACTGTTCGCCAAGGACCTGACCACCGGTGTCGGCCGCGCCGTCAAGCACGACAGCGCCGCCAAGCATGTAGCCGGTGAAGCGCAGTACATCGACGATCGCCTGGAATTCCCGAACCAGTTGCACGTTTACGCGCGCATGTCGGACCGTGCCCACGCCCGGATCATCAGCATCGACACCTCGCCCTGCTACGCCTTCGAAGGCGTGCGCATCGCCATCACCCACGAAGACGTACCGGGCCTGAAGGACATCGGTCCGTTGCTGCCGGGCGATCCGCTGCTGGCCATCGACACCGTGCAGTTCGTCGGGCAGCCGGTGGTCGCCGTGGCGGCGAAAGACCTGGAAACCGCGCGCAAGGCGGCCATGGCCGCAATCATCGAATACGAAGATCTGGAACCTGTGCTGGACGTGGTCGAAGCCCTGCGCAAGCGCCACTTCGTACTCGACAGCCACACCCACAAGCGCGGCGATTCGGCCACGGCGCTGGCCACTGCCGAGCACCGCATCCAGGGCACCCTGCACATCGGCGGCCAGGAGCACTTCTACCTGGAAACCCAGATCTCTTCGGTGATGCCGACCGAAGACGGCGGCATGATCGTCTACTGCTCCACGCAGAACCCCACCGAAGTGCAGAAACTGGTGGCCGAAGTACTGGACGTGTCGATGAACAAGATCGTCGTCGACATGCGCCGCATGGGCGGCGGTTTCGGCGGCAAGGAAACCCAGGCGGCGAGCCCGGCGTGCCTGTGCGCGGTGATCGCGCACCTGACCGGCCAGCCGACCAAGATGCGCCTGCCACGGGTCGAAGACATGCTGATGACCGGCAAGCGTCACCCCTTCTATGTCGAGTACGACGTCGGCTTCGACAGCACCGGCCGCCTGCACGGCATCAACCTGGAACTGGCCGGCAACTGCGGTTGCTCGCCTGACCTGTCGGCGTCGATCGTCGACCGCGCGATGTTCCACTCGGACAACTCGTACTACCTGGGCGATGCGACCATCAACGGTCACCGCTGCAAGACCAACACCGCGTCGAACACCGCCTACCGTGGTTTCGGCGGCCCGCAAGGCATGGTGGCCATCGAGGAAGTGATGGACGCCATCTCCCGCCATCTGGCCCTCGATCCTTTGGCCGTGCGCAAGGCCAACTACTACGGCAAGACCGAGCGCAATGTCACCCACTACTACCAGACCGTCGAGCACAACATGCTCGAGGAGATGACCGCCGAACTGGAAGAAAGCAGCCAGTATGCCGAGCGCCGCGAAGCGATCCGTCGCTACAACGCCAACAGCCCGATCCTGAAAAAAGGCCTGGCACTGACCCCGGTGAAGTTCGGTATTTCCTTCACCGCCAGCTTCCTCAACCAGGCCGGTGCCCTGGTGCACGTCTACACCGACGGCAGCATCCACCTGAACCACGGTGGCACCGAAATGGGCCAGGGCTTGAACACCAAGGTCGCGCAGGTCGTGGCCGAAGTGTTCCAGGTGGAAATGGACCGCGTACAGATCACCGCGACCAACACCGACAAGGTGCCGAACACCTCGCCGACCGCCGCGTCCAGCGGTGCCGACCTGAACGGCAAGGCTGCACAGAACGCCGCCGAAACCATCAAGCAGCGCCTGGTGGAATTCGCCGCGCGCCAGTACAAGGTCAGCGAAGAAGACGTGGAGTTCCACAACGGCCACGTGCGAGTCCGCGATCACATCCTGACGTTCGAAGCGTTGATCCAGCAGGCGTACTTCGCCCAGGTGTCGCTGTCGAGTACCGGCTTCTACAAGACCCCGAAAATCTACTACGACCGCAGCCAGGCCCGTGGCCGGCCGTTCTACTACTTCGCCTTTGGCGCGGCGTGCTGCGAAGTGCTGGTCGACACCCTGACCGGCGAATACAAGATGCTGCGCACCGACATCCTCCACGATGTCGGCGCCTCGCTGAACCCGGCCATCGACATCGGCCAGGTCGAGGGCGGTTTCATCCAGGGCATGGGCTGGCTGACCATGGAAGAGCTGGTGTGGAACAACAAGGGCAAGCTGATGACCAACGGCCCGGCCAGCTACAAGATCCCGGCCGTGGCGGACATGCCGCTGGACCTGCGGGTGAAGCTGGTGGAAAACCGCAAGAACCCGGAAGACACGGTGTTCCATTCCAAGGCCGTGGGCGAGCCGCCGTTCATGCTCGGTATCGCTTCGTGGTGTGCGATCAAGGACGCCGTGGCGAGCCTGGGCGATTACAAACATCAACCGAAGATCGACGCACCGGCGACCCCGGAGCGGGTGTTGTGGGGCTGTGAGCAGATGCGCCAGTTGAAGGCGGCGAAGGCTGTCGAGGCGGAGACCGAGCTGGCTTCGCTCTAAGACCGAGGTGCGGCCATCGCTGGCAAGCCAGCTCCCACAGTGTTTTGTGGTGTCCACAGAGTTTGGATTCAACTCAAATCCTGTGGGAGCTGGCTTGCCAGCGATGAGGCCCGAACTGACAACAGAGATGTTGAGGTGAAACATGTACAACTGGATCGACGCCCTCGCCGACCTGCAAAACCGGGGTGAACCCTGCGTTCTGGTGACCATCATCGAAGAGCTCGGCTCTACGCCGCGCAATGCCGGTTCGAAAATGGTCATCAGCGCGAACCAGGCCTTCGACACCATCGGTGGCGGGCACCTGGAATACAAGGCCATGAAGATCGCCCGCGAGATGCTCGCCAGCGGCAAGCAGGACACTCATCTGGAGCGTTTCAGCCTCGGCGCCAGCCTCGGCCAGTGCTGCGGCGGCGCCACCGTTCTGCTGTTCGAACCGATGGGCCAGGTGCAGGCGCAGATCGCCGTGTTCGGTGCCGGCCACGTTGGCCGCGCCCTGGTGCCGCTGCTGGCCAGCCTGCCTTGCCGGGTGCGCTGGATCGACTCGCGGGAAGATGAATTCCCCGAACAGATCCCCCACGGTGTGCGCAAGATTGTCAGCGAAGAACCGGTGGATGAAATCGATGACCTGCCCGCCGGCAGCTATTGCATCGTGATGACCCACAACCACCAGCTCGACCTCGAACTGACGGCTGCGATCCTCAAGCGCAACGACTTCGCCTACTTCGGCCTGATCGGTTCGAAGACCAAACGGGTGAAGTTCGAACATCGCCTGCGCGACCGCGGTTTCGACACTAGCGTAGTGCAACGCATGCGCTGCCCGATGGGCATCGGCGAAGTCAAAGGCAAGTTGCCTGTGGAAATCGCCATCTCCATCGCCGGCGAAATCATCGCCACCTATAACGCGAACTTCGGCCAGCAGACGTCCAGCGCCGAACCGATTGCCAAACTGCTGCCCGCGTCACGCCGCAGCCAAACCGCAAACTTGAAAGCCTCGAACTGAGAATCTCATGCCTTTGACTCGCAAAGCTTACCGCGCCGCCATCCTGCACAGCATCGCCGACCCAGCCGAAGTCGGTATCGAAGCCTCCTACGAGTATTTCGAAGACGGCTTGCTGGTTGTGGATAACGGCCAGATCAGTGCCCTGGGCCACGCCAGCGAATTGCTGCCGACCCTGCCGGCGGATATCGAGATCACCCACTACCAAGACGCATTGATCACCCCCGGTTTCATCGATACCCACATCCACCTGCCGCAAACCGGCATGGTCGGCGCCTATGGCGAGCAATTGCTGGACTGGCTCAACACCTACACCTTCCCGTGCGAAAGCCAGTTCGCCGACAAGGACCACGCCGATCAGGTCGCGGACATTTTCATCAAGGAACTGCTGCGCAACGGCACCACCACCGCGCTGGTGTTCGGCAGCGTGCACCCGCAATCGGTGAACTCGTTCTTCGAAGCGGCCGAGCAGCTCGACCTGCGGATGATCGCCGGCAAGGTGATGATGGACCGCAACGCCCCGGACTACCTGACCGACACCGCCGAATCCAGCTACGTCGACAGCAAGGCGCTGATCGAGCGCTGGCACGGCAAGGGTCGCCTGCACTACGCCGTCACCCCACGCTTCGCACCGACCAGCACCCCGGAACAGTTGACCCTGGCCGGCCAGTTGCTGACCGAATACCCGGATCTGTACATGCAGACCCACATCAGCGAAAACCTCAAGGAAATCGAGTGGGTCAAGGCGCTGTTCCCCGAGCGCAAGGGCTACCTGGATGTCTACGATCACTACCAGTTGCTCGGCGAGCGCTCGGTGTTCGCCCACGGTGTGCACCTGTGCGATGACGAGTGCGCGCGACTGGCAGAAACCGGTTCGGCCATCTCGTTCTGCCCGACCTCGAACTTCTTCCTCGGCAGCGGCCTGTTCAACCTGCCGATGGCCGAGAAGCACAAGCTCAATGTCGGCATCGGCACCGATGTCGGCGGCGGCACCAGTTTCTCGCTGCTGCAAACCCTTAACGAAGCCTACAAGGTGATGCAGCTGCAAGGTGCGCGCCTGAGCCCGTTCAAGTCGCTGTACCTGGCCACCCTCGGCGGCGCCCGTGCGCTGCGCCTGGAAGACAAGATCGGCACCCTGCAACCGGGCACCGACGCCGACTTCCTGGTGCTGGACTACAACGCCACGCCGCTGCTGGGCTATCGCCTGAAGCAGGCCAATAACATCGCCGAGACGTTGTTTGTGTTGATGACGCTGGGGGATGACCGGACTGTGTTGCAGACGTATGCGGCGGGGAATCTGGTGCATCAGCGCTAAGGTATTCCGGGCATAAAAAATCCCCCGTTGCTTTTCAGCACGGGGGATTTTTATTGCCTGTCCGATTGCTATCGCTGGCAAGCCAGCTCCCACAGTGATCTCAGTGTTTACACAATTTGCGATTCACATCGGTCCCTGTGGGAGCTGGCTTGCCAGCGATTGGGGCGACCCGGTCCAGCTTATAGCTTGGCGGTCGATCGACCCGGCTTCTTGGTCTGCAGCAAATGCGAGAACACTGCATGCAGGTCATCCGAAGCACTTTCCTCGTCGAGGTTAAGCTTGCTGTCGATGTGATCCATGTGATGCATCATCAGGTTCACCGCCAGTTCAGCGTCGCGCTTCTCGATGGCGTCGATCAACTGGGTGTGCTCGTCGTAGGAACAGTGGGAGCGGTTGCCGCTTTCGTACTGGGCGATGATCAGCGACGTCTGGGACACCAGGCTGCGCTGGAAGCTGATCAACGGGGCGTTTTTCGCCGCTTCAGCCAGTTTCAGGTGGAATTCGCCCGACAGGCGGATGCCGGCACCACGGTCGCCACGGGAGAAGCTGTCGCGTTCGTCGTTGACCATCTGGCGCAATTCGGCGATCTGCTCGGCGGTGGCGTGCTGCACCGCCAGCTCGGTGATCGCGCGCTCGACCAGACGCCGGGCCATGAACACCTGGCGCGCCTCTTCGACACTCGGGCTGGCAACCACGGCGCCGCGATTCGGACGCAACAGCACCACGCCCTCATGGGCCAGGCGCGACAGCGCGCGGCGAATGATGGTGCGGCTGACCCCGAAAATTTCCCCCAGCGCTTCTTCGCTCAACTTGGTGCCGGGCGCCAGACGCTGCTCGAGGATGGCCTCGAAGATATGCGCGTAGACAATATCGTCCTGGGTACCGCTGCGGCCGGCTTTGCCTGCTCGCGGTTGTTTCTTTAGGGGTTGCAACTGTTCGTTCATGGGCACTCGAGTCGGAAGAACTGCGGCGAATTGACCGTGACTGTAATACGGCACAGTGGGTCGCTGGCAAGTATCGCGTAAAAAACACTGTAATTGTACACAATGCTTAGTGGCAACACGACTGTACGGCTGTTTGTCACTTCCGCTGTATCGCAACGATCCATTACGTTTGAGTTTAGGCTTTAACGCAGAATCCGCAGCGCTTGCATCCCTGTAGGAGCCGGCTTGCCGGCGATTCGGTCTTGAGGCTTGCGCCAGACTCAAGGGCGTCATCGCTGGCAAGCCAGCACCTACAGAGGGTTGCGTTGTCGCGGACCTCTATTCATATGTATAAGGAACACCCCCGTCATGAACGACGCCACCCACACGCAGCTCCGCCCATTGGCCGACACCTCGCCCTCGGCCATCGTCGCCGGGTTCATCGCCATGATGACCGGCTACACCAGCTCCCTGGTGCTGATGTTCCAGGCCGGGCAAGCGGCGGGCCTGAGCAGCGGGCAGATTTCTTCGTGGATCTGGGCGATCTCCATCGGCATGGCGGTGTGCTCCATCGGCCTGTCCCTGCGCTATCGCACGCCGATCACCATTGCCTGGTCGACCCCCGGTGCCGCGCTGCTGATCACCAGCCTGGGCGGCGTGAGCTACGGCGAAGCCATTGGTGCCTATATGACCTGCGCGGTGCTGGTGACGATTTGCGGGCTGACCGGCAGCTTCGAACGGCTGGTGAAAAAAATCCCGGCCTCCCTGGCCGCCGCCCTGTTGGCAGGGATCCTGTTCAAGATCGGCAGCGAGATTTTCGTCGCCGCGCAACACCGCACGGCCCTGGTACTGGGGATGTTCGTCACTTATCTACTGGTCAAGCGCCTGTCGCCGCGCTATGCGGTACTGGCAGCCTTGCTGATCGGCACGGCATTGTCAGGTTTCATGGGGCTGCTGGACTTCAGCGGGTTTCACCTGGAGGTCGCCACGCCGGTCTGGACCACACCGCAATTCTCCCTGGCCGCGACCATCAGCATCGGCATCCCGCTGTTTGTCGTCGCCATGACCTCACAGAACATGCCCGGCATCGCCGTATTGCGCGCCGATGGCTACACCGTGCCAGCCTCGCCGCTGATCACCACCACCGGCATCGCCAGTTTGCTGCTGGCACCGTTCGGCTCACACGGGATCAACCTGGCGGCGATCAGCGCGGCGATCTGCACCGGTCCGCACGCCCATGAAGATCGCAACAAACGTTACACCGCCGCCGTCTGGTGCGGAATTTTCTACGGGATCGCCGGCGTGTTCGGCGCGACGCTCGCGGCATTGTTTGCCGCACTGCCCAAGGAACTGGTGCTGTCGATTGCCGCACTGGCGCTGTTCGGCTCGATCATCAACGGCTTGAGCATCGCCATGAGCGAAGTGAAGGAGCGTGAAGCGGCGCTCATCACCTTCATGGTCACGGCATCGGGGCTGACGCTGTTTTCCATCGGTTCGGCGTTCTGGGGGATTGTCGCGGGGGTGGTGACGCTGCTGATTCTGAACTGGCGCAATGCCCTGTAGGAGCAAGCTTGCTCGCGATGAACCCGAGAGCACTGCGGGGTGTCAGGTTTCCAGCGATATCGTTGACGACCATCGCGAGCAAGCTCGCTCCTACAAAAAAAAGCAAAAAAAAAACGGCGACCCTTGGGTCGCCGTTCTTTTCAGAACATCAAGCTACCGGATTGATCGGCTTTTCCGGGTACCAGACGTCCAGCAGCGGGCTGACTTCAACGCTGGTCAGCTCGGTGCGGCCTTTGAGCCAGGCTTCAACGGCAGCGCGCTGTTCAGCGCTGACCGAGCCACGCTTCTGCAGGCAAACCAGACCGTAGTCGTCGCCGCCAACATAACCCAGGCCGTTGGCTTCCATGGCTTCTTTGAGGAACGCATCGAGGAAAGCATCAATGGCTTCATCAGCCAAATCTTCTTTGAAATCCAGGTTCAGTTCGAAACCCAGCTCTTGAAATTCATCGACGCACAGTTTTTTGCGCAGACGCTGGGAACGGTTAGTCGCCATTGGAACAATCCTCTTAAGTAATAACGGGCGGCACTTTAGCAGTTTAAGCCGCCGATTGCCTGACTCTCTGGGCCACCACGCCTACCGTCGGTAAAAAAATAGCCGGTTAGAGGGCCGACGCACGGCACAAGCCGCAACACCTTGGGGCATAATGCCGACACTTTCATGACCATTGAGGGAATTTATCTTCATGCCCTCATCTTTTTTCCCCTCGGCTGTAGGGTTTTATTTCAGATGATCAAATCTTTGCGTCCATTGCTGTTGGCCGGTTTTCTTCTCCCCCTGGCCCTCCCCGTTTCTGCAGCTCCGGTCAATACTGCGCTGTCGCCCAACGTTGAAAAAGCCCTGAAAGCCAGCAAGTTGCAGGACAACGCCCTGTCGCTGGTGATGATCCCGCTCACCGGCCCCGGCACCCCGACGGTGTTCAACGCCGACGTCTCGGTCAACCCGGCGTCGACCATGAAACTGGTCACCACCTACGCGGCCCTGGAAATGCTCGGCCCGAACCACCAGTGGAAAACCGAGTTCTATACCGACGGCACCCTCAGCGGCGGCATCCTCAATGGCAACCTCTACCTCAAGGGTGGCGGCGATCCGAAGCTGAACATGGAAAAACTCTGGCTGCTGATGCGCGACCTGCGTGCCAACGGTGTCACCCAGGTCACCGGCGACCTGGTGCTGGACAAAACCTTCTTCGTGCAACCGCAACTGCCGGAGTTCAATGACGACGGCAACGACGAGAACAAGCCGTTCCTGGTCAAACCCGACTCGCTGCTGGTCAACCTCAAGGCGCTGCGCTTCGTTGCGCGCAATGACTCGGGCAAGGTACTGGTCTCGGTGGAACCGCCGATTGCGAGCATTCGCATCGACAACCAGGTCAAGGCCCTCAACTCCAAGCAATGCACCGGTGGCGTGCGTTACAACCCAGTGGCGCAAGCTGATGGAACCGTGGCCGTTACCGTCGGCGGTCAACTGGGTGAAGGCTGCAGTTCGCAGACTTACCTGTCGCTGCTCGACCACGCGACCTACACCGCCGGCGCCGTCCGCGCGATCTGGAAGGAACTGGGTGGCAGCATCCAGGGCAGGGATGTGCTGGCGCCAACCCCTAAAGACGCCAAGGTTCTGGCCCGGGCGTTCTCGCCGGACCTGGCGGAAATCATCCGCGACATCAACAAGTACAGTAACAACACCATGGCCCAGCAGTTGTTCCTGAGCCTGGGCCAACGTTTCCGTACCGATGCCGATGGTGACGACGCCAAGGCCGCTCAGCGTGTCGTGCGTCAGTGGCTGGCGAAAAAGGGCATCACCGCGCCGCACCTGGTGATGGAGAACGGCTCCGGCCTGTCCCGCGCCGAGCGCGTCAGCGCCCGGGAAATGGCCTCGATGCTCGAAGCGGCGTGGCACAGCCCGTATGCCGCCGAGTACATCAGTTCGATGCCGATTGCCGGCACCGACGGCACCATGCGCAAGCGCCTGAAGACCACGGCGATGCGCGGTGAAGCCCACGTCAAGACCGGCACGCTGAACACCGTACGGGCGATTGCCGGCTTCAGTCGCGACGTCAACGGCAACACCTGGGCGGTGGTGGCGATCCTCAACGACAAGGCCCCGTTCGGCGCCTCGTCGGTGCTTGATCAGGTGCTGCTCGACCTGTACCGCCAACCGAAAGCGCCGCAGACGGCTTCGGTGTTGTAACCGGATCTAAAGAACACAGTAGATCTCCTGTGGGAGCGGGCTTGCTCGCGAAGACGGCGTCACATCCGACATCGATGTGACTGACAAACCGCTTTCGCGAGCAAGCCCGCTCCCACATTAATTGCGTACGGCCCGGGTTAATTCATCTCCTCTTCTACCCGGTCTCGCCCTGCCTGTTTCGCCGCATAAACCCCCGAGTCCGCGCGCAACAGCAAGGCATCGGCGCCCTCCCCGGTCCGCCAACTGGCAATCCCGAAACTGGCGGTGACCGTACCAACGCCTTCAATGGGTGAACTGCGCAGGCTCTGCCACAATTGCTGGGCCAGCACATAGGCATGCTCGCCGCCGATATCCGGGCACAGCACCATGAACTCCTCGCCGCCCAGGCGGCAGAACACATCGGTGCGACGCAGCCGGTGGCCGATCCGTTCGCACACTGCCTGCAACACCCGGTCACCCATGGCGTGGCCATGCAGGTCATTGATGCGCTTGAAATGGTCGATGTCGAGCATGATCACCGACAAATCCCCACCGCCCCGCTCCACCCGGGCCATTTCGGTGGTCAGGCGCTCCTGGAAATAACGCCGGTTGTGGATGCCGGTCAGGGAATCGGTGACCGACAACGCGCGCAATTCTTCTTCCACCCGCTTCATATCGGAAATGTCCGAGATGTAGCCGTGCCAGAGCACGCCGCCACCGGGCAGTTCCTCCGGAGTGGCTTCGCCGCGCACCCAACGCACCCCGCGTTGCGGCAGTTGCACGCGGTACTCCTCGCGCCAGGGGCTGAGGGTTTCGGCGGAGGCACGGATCGAGGCGCGGACGCGGGTAGCGTCCTGGGGGTGAATCCGGGTGAAGATCGCTTCGGCATTGAGCAGCAGCACGTCGGGTTCCAGCTCGTAGATATCGCGAATGCCGTCGCTGGCATAGATCACGCTGAAGCGCCCGTCGAATTCCATCTTGAACTGATAGATGCCACCAGGCACATGGGCGCTGAGTTTCTTCAACAGCAGGTCCCGCGCCGCGAGCGCTTCATGGACCCGCTTGCGTTCGGTGATGTCGATGCACACCGCCAGGTGCCCGACCCACAGGCCTTGCTCATCAAGCACCGGCGTGGCGAGCATGTTGACCATCAGATGGCTGCCATCGCCGCGCACCAGGGTCCACTCCCGCGCCTCGTGACTGCCCTCCACGTCGCCTTCCACCAGCATCGCCTGGCAGGTCGGCACCGGCTTGCCATAGCGCGCGCTCAACTCGGCCGAACGACCGGCCAGCTCCCGGGGCAGGTGCAGGTTCTCCAGGGTCATATGGCCGACCACTTCGGCACTGGCATAGCCAAGCATCTGCTCGGCACCGGCGTTGAAAGTGCTGATGACGCCGCGCAGGTCGGTGGCGATGATCGCAACCTGGGTGGCGGCATTCAGCACGCCACGCAACTGACCATGGGTGCCACGCAGCTCCTGTTCACGATCGCGCAGCTCCTGGGTACGCTGCTCGACCAGTCTCAACGCCCGCTGCCGCTGACTGACCAGCACATACAGCAAGGCGCTGAGCAACAGGCTGAGCAATCCACCCAACACGACCAGGCTGGTCACGGAGGAATGGTTGGCCTGCACGAACGCGTCGCTGGGCTGGATATCGACCTGATAGTCATGGTCGGCCATGCGCAACAGGCGCGTGGCCGACAGCTCGCTGACGGCTGGCGGGTTGGGCGACTCGAACAGCACTTCGTGCTGGTCGTCGGTCGACAGATCGAGGATGCGTACCGAGAGATAGTCGCGACTCGCTTCCGGCAGTCCGTCCGCCAGCAGTTGGCGCATGCTGATCACCGCCATCACATACCCGTAGGGCTTCGTGGCTGTGAGGTCCTGTCCGGTGCGCTGCGTGAGCGGCGCGACCAGCAGCACGCCGCGCGCATAAGCCGGTTCGATACTCACCAGATGCATCGGTTGTGATACCGCCATGCCGCCACGCTGATCGGCCCGCTCGAGCGTGGCACGCCGCAGCGGCTGGGCCAGCAAGTCGTAGCCGAGGGGGGAACCGAGTTTGCTTTGCGTCTGGCTATACAGCACCGCCACGTACTCATCTCGCTCGCCGGCCAGTTGCAATTGGCCGTCGGCGTTGAGCTCCCTCAGGGTGAAGCTGTTCAAGCCCTCGTCTCGCACCCGTCGCTCGAACGCTGCCCGCTCGTCACGAGTGACCCGCTGGGCATAGGAATACGCCTGGGTTCGCAGCAGCAATGGTTGGGTGTAGCCGTCGAATTCCGCTCGGGACACTGAACCGGAATTGGTGAAAAACCGGCGCAGGCCATCGAGGCGCTGTTCCTGATCTTCGAAACGCTCTTCGATACGGCTGTAACGTTCACTGGCCAGCAGTTGGAAACGTTGCCGCAATTGATGGTGAAACAGATTCAGCGTCGACCACGCCAGCAACCCGGTGAGCACCCCGCCGATCAACAAAACCAGCAGCGCGACCAGCCAGGCCGAGGCATCTTCGCTGATTAAACCCAGGATCTTGGGGCGCACGGCGTGCAACGACATAAAACGCAACTCAAAACAAACGCCAGGTGCGGGAAAGCCCTTTGGCCCTGAGTTGAGTTATAGCTATTAGCCACTAATTTGACCAGCGTTGTAGGAACGAGCCTGCTCACGATGGACTCAAGAACACCGCGTGCTTTCAGACAGCCCGCGTTATCGTTGTCGACCATCGCGAGCAGGCTCGCTCCTACAGGGAGCAACCATCAACGTGCCATGATTTTCCAGGCGCGATGGATCTTGGCGTTGCGCGCAAAATCCGGATCAAGGGTCTGGGCAGTGATGTCTTCGACCGCATAGCGCTCGCCAAGATTGGCCTCCAGTTCGAACTTGCGGAAGTTGTTGGAGAAGTACAACACGCCACCGGGTGCCAGACGCGCCATGGCCAGGTCGATCAGTTGCACCTGGTCGCGCTGCACGTCGAACACGCCTTCCATGCGCTTGGAGTTGGAGAACGTCGGCGGGTCGATGAAGATCAGGTCGTACTCGTCACGACTGGCTTCGAGCCACGCCATCACATCGCCCTGCTCCAGGCGGTTCTTGTCGGAAAAACCGTTCAGCGACAGGTTGCGACGCGCCCAGTCCAGATAGGTTTTCGACAGGTCGACACTGGTGGTGCTGCGCGCGCCGCCCTTGGCCGCATGCACACTGGCCGTTGCGGTGTAGCAGAACAGATTGAGGAAGCGTTTGCCGGCCGCCTCTTTCTGGATACGCATGCGCATCGGCCGATGGTCGAGGAACAGACCGGTGTCGAGGTAGTCGGTGAGGTTCACCAGCAACTTCACACCGCCTTCATTGACCTCGACAAACTTGCCCTGCGCCGCCTGGCGCTCGTACTGTTTGGTGCCGCTCTGACGCTCGCGGCGCTTGACCACCACACGGTTCTTGTCGATGTTCAACGCCTGCGGGATGGCGGCCAGGGCATCGAACATGCGGGCCGAGGCTTTTTCCGGATCGATGGATTTCGGCGCGGCGTACTCCTGAACATGGACCCAGTCGTGATACAGGTCGATGGCCATGGAATATTCCGGCATGTCGGCATCGTACACGCGGTAGCAGTCGATACCTTCACGCTTGACCCACTTGCCCAGGGCCTTGAGGTTCTTTTGCAGGCGGTTGGCGAACATCTGCCCGCCTTCGCTCAGGCGCGGCTGCTCGACCACCGGAGCCGGTGCCGGCGTCGGTTTGATCGGGTTGCCGTTTTTGTTGAACTTGCGTTCCTGCGGTTCGTTCGGCGCCTGATCGTAGGCGGCTTGCTCACGCTCGACCTGGCGCTGTTCCGGCGTACGACGCTCGCCGGTGACGAACTGATCGGGCAGCACCTTGATCAGCAGCAGCTTGCACGGCAAGGCGCCGTTCCAGAACGAATACTGCTTGTGGCTGCGGATACCCATGCGCTTGCCCAGATCCGGCGCACCCGTGAACACCGCCGCTTCCCAGTTCAGGCAGGCCTGACGCAGGCGCTCGCCGAGGTTCTGGTAGAGGTAGAGCAGGCTCGCCTCGTCGCCCAGACGCTCGCCGTACGGAGGGTTGCAGATCACCAGGCCTTTCTGGTTCTGGTCCGGACGCGGCTCGAACGTCGCGACTTCACCCTGGTAGATCTTGATCCACTCGCTCAGGCCGGCCCGCTCGACGTTGTTGCGACCCGGTTGAATCAGGCGCGGATCGGCTTCGTAGCCACGGATCCACAGCGGTGTCTTGGCCAGACCGGCCGCGGCGCGCTCAGACGCTTCTTCGTGGAGTTTTTTCCACAACGCCGGGACGTGACCGAGCCAGGCAGTGAAGCCCCACTGCTCGCGGCGCAGGTTCGGCGCGATGTCCGCAGCAATCATCGCCGCTTCCACCAGGAACGTACCGACACCGCACATCGGGTCGGCCAGCGCGCCGCCTTCGGCCGCGATACGTGGCCAGCCGGAACGGATCAAGATGGCGGCCGCGAGGTTTTCCTTCAGCGGTGCCGCACCCTGCTGCAGGCGATAGCCGCGCTGGTGCAGGCTGTGGCCGGACAGGTCGAGGGACAGAATGGCTTCGCCACGGTCCAGGCGCAGGTGAATGCGCAGGTCCGGATTGAGCTTGTCGATGGACGGACGGTCGCCTTGCGGGGTCCGCAGTTTGTCGACGATGGCGTCCTTGACCTTCAGTGCGCCGAAGTGGGTGTTGTCGATACCCGAGCCATGGCCGCTGAATTCGACGGCCAGGGTGCCGTCGTTGAGCATGTGGTCTTGCCACTCGATGTCCAGCACGCCGTGGTACAGGTCTTCGGCGTCCTTCATCGGGAAACGCTTGAGCACCAGCAGCACGCGGTTCGCCAGGCGTGACCACAGGCACAGGCGATAAGCGGTTTCCATGGTGGCCATGCCGCGCACGGCAGAGGTGTGCTCCCGTGCTTCCTCAAGGCCAAGCCCGACGGCTTCCTCGATGAGCAGGCCTTCAAGGCCTTTTGGGCAAGTGAGGAAGAGTTCGAAACGATCGGACATGGGAATTCCAGAACCTTTAGCTGAGTGACCGGGCAACGCATTGCCGGTCCGGTTTTCAATCAGGCGCTTTTCTCGAAGAGCGCCCGCGTGGCACGAAGGTGTGCCGTTCCACCCCTGCTGCTCGGGTTAAATGAGCTTAGATGCAAGGACAGATAAAAAAGTTGATGCAATGAAATGTCATAAGTCGACCCTTCGTCGAATAGTGCCTCCCGGCAACGGGAGCCATTCTCACTAAAGGATTAAGCCCATCATCCAGCGCAGGGCCGATCATACCGGGGTTTGGCTAATAAATACGCTACAAACACTCTGTTACTTATGGCCTTAACACATGGATGGTTACGTCCTTATGACAAAACGATCATTCCCTCGATGTGACGCATTGGTTAGAACTCAACTCAGGTTGGCGCCGCAATGACGCCAACACCTTGGCTCGTCACGCCGGCAACGAGCCCCCAACGGCAGAGTTTTTCTGCCAGACCTCAATAGAGGTCGACGCGATAAATACAGTCAACAAGTGAGGGCAACACCCTATGAGAAGACTTAAGCGTGATCCGTTGGAAAGAGCATTTTTGCGCGGATATCAATATGGCGTTGGTGGCAAATCCCGTGAGCTTTGCCCATTTACTCTACCGTCGGTACGCCAAGCCTGGATCAACGGCTGGCGAGAAGGACGCGGCGACAACTGGGACGGTATGACCGGCACTGCGGGAATCCACAGACTCAACGAACTTCACGCCGTCGGCTAATTACAGGGCACAACACTCCGACACGACAATCTGATTTTGTACTGAATTAACCACGCACGTCCCATCCGGACGGCGGGCTGCGGCCCAGGGGCTCCTTTAAAGGGGCCCTTTTTTATGCCTGCCCCTTGGCAAAAACTGTTCCTGTAGGAGTCCGGCTTGCCGGCGATGGCGATATCAATGACGCCATCGCCGGCAAGCCGGGCTCCTACAGGTATTAGCGCAAGGCTGCGATGGCGTCTACGGACTCGCGAATCAGTGCCGGGCCCTTGTAGATGAACCCCGAGTAAATCTGCACCAGGCTCGCGCCCGCGGTGATTTTCTCTGCGGCGTGCTTGCCTTCGGTAATGCCGCCGGCAGCGATGATCGGCAGGCGACCACCCAGCTCCGATGCCAGCACTTTCACGGTGTGGGTGCTCCTGTCGCGAACCGGTGCGCCGGACAGACCACCGGCCTCGTCGCCATGTTCCATGCCTTCGACGCCGACGCGGCTCAGGGTGGTGTTGGTGGCGATGACCGCATCCATTCCGGTTTCGATCAGCGCTTGTGCAACCTGTGCGGTTTCTTCGTCGCTCATGTCCGGCGCGATCTTGATCGCCAGCGGTACATGCTTGCCATGACGCAAGGCCAGCTCCGCGCGGCGCTCGGCCAGGTCGGCCAGCAACTGCTTGAGCGAATCGCCGAATTGCAGGCTGCGCAGGCCCGGCGTATTCGGTGAACTGACGTTGACCGTCACATAGCTGGCGTGGGCGTACACTTTGTCCAAGCAGATCAGGTAGTCGTCCACGGCACGCTCGACCGGCGTATCGAAGTTCTTGCCGATGTTGATGCCCAGCACGCCCTTGTATTTGGCCGCCGCCACGCGGGCCAGCAGGTGATCGACGCCGAGGTTGTTGAAGCCCATGCGATTGATGATCGCCTCGGCTTCCGGCAAGCGGAACAGGCGAGGCTTGGGGTTGCCCGGCTGCGGACGAGGGGTGATGGTGCCGATTTCGACAAAACCGAAACCCAGTTGGGCGAATCCATCGATGGCCGCGCCGTTCTTGTCCAGACCGGCGGCCAGGCCCACCGGGTTCGGGAAGTCCAGGCCCATGACATTCACCGGCTTCTTCGCCGGGGCCTTGCACAGCAAGCCGTTGAGTCCAAGACGCCCGCCCGCGCCGATCAGGTCCAGGGACAGATCGTGGGAGGTTTCCGGGGAGAGTTTGAACAACAGCTGACGGGCCAGGGTGTACATGGGCGGATTTGACTCGATTGGCGGCGAATTGAGGCGGCGATTATAGCCGGGCAACGGGGTGGCAAGCGAGGCGCGTGTTCAAATCAGCGGTTGCTGGCATATGCCTTGCACCCTTCCGGTCACCAGCACCCACGCCAGCGTCGGAATGGGTGCAAAGACAATGGCGTCGTCCCCGGCCTGCCCCTGCACGGACCCGGGACGACGTTTTTTTTGCAAGGTGAACGCGCGATGAACGAACCGTCAGCCGGCCCTCTGGCTTGGGTCCATGGCAGCGATGCCCCGGAAAAAACCGAAATCAATCTCGGCTTCATGGCCCTGAGCGACTGCGCCTCGGTGGTGGTCGCCGCCACCCAGGGCTTCGCCCAACCCTACGGCTTGACCCTGAACCTCAAGCGCCAATCGTCCTGGGCCAACCTGCGGGACAAGCTGGTGAGCGGCGAACTCGATGCCGCCCACAGCCTCTATGGTCTGATTTACGCCGTTCACCTGGGCATCGGTGGCGTGGCCGCGACCGACATGGCGGTGTTGATGGGCCTGAATCAGAACGGCCAGAGCATCAATCTGTCCCGCGGTTTGCAGGCGCTGGGAGTGACCAGTCCTGAGGCATTGGATCGGCACGTGCACCAAACTCGCCCAAAACTCACCTTCGCTCAGACGTTTCCTACCGGCACCCACGCCATGTGGTTGTATTACTGGCTGGCCAGCCAGGGTATACACCCGCTGCTGGATGTCGACAGCGTGGTAGTACCACCTCCGCAAATGGTCGCCCACCTGCGGGCCGGGCGTATCGACGGGTTCTGTGTCGGTGAACCCTGGTCCGCCAGCGCCGTGCAGCAGGACCTCGGTTTCACCCTGGCCACGACCCAGACCCTCTGGCCCGATCACCCGGAAAAGGTCCTCGGTTGCACCCGTGCGTTCGTCGAGCAATACCCCAATACCGCGCGGGTGTTGGTGATGGCGGTGCTGGAAGCCAGCCGCTTCATCGAAGAAAGCCGCGAAAATCGCCGCAGCACCGCGCAATTGCTCAGTGCAGCGCAATACCTCGATGCGCCGCTGGAATGCATCGAGCCGCGCCTGCTGGGCGACTATGTCGATGGCCTGGGCCATCGCTGGCAAGACCCGCACGCCCTGCGCTTCCATGGTGAAGGCGAGGTCAATCTGCCGTACCTGTCCGACGGCATGTGGTTCATGACCCAGTTCCGTCGCTGGGGCTTGTTGCGCGATGACCCGGATTACCTCGCCGTGGCCCGTCAAGTCCATCAACTGGAGTTGTATCGTAAAGCGGCCAGCGCTGTAGGCGTCGCGGCACCAGGCAAGGAAATGCGCAGCAGTCAATTGATCGACGGCAAGATCTGGGACGGTTCGGACCCGGCCGGTTATGCCCGCAGTTTCAAACTGCACGCCATGAGCGACAGCTCGCACCGATCCGCCAGCCGCTGACAGGAGACGACGAACATGCTGCGTATCCTGCTGATCAACGACACCGCGAAAAAAGTCGGTCGCCTGAAGGCCGCCTTGACCGAGGCCGGGTTCGAAGTGATCGATGAATCCGGCCTGACCATCGACTTGCCCGAACGCGTCGAAACGGTGCGTCCGGACGTGATTCTGATCGATACAGAGTCACCAGGGCGCGATGTCATGGAACAAGTGGTGCTGGTCACTCGCGACCAGCCGCGTCCGATTGTGATGTTTACCGACGAACATGACCCCGAGGTGATGCGCCAGGCGATCAAGTCCGGAGTCAGTGCCTACATCGTCGAAGGCATTCACGCACAACGCCTGCAGCCGATTCTCGATGTGGCCATGGCACGCTTCGAAAGCGATCAGGCTTTGCGCGCCCAGTTGCAGGCCCGCGACCAGCAACTGGCCGAGCGCAAGCGCATCGAGCTGGCCAAAGGGCTGCTGATGAAAATGAAGGACTGTAACGAAGAAGAGGCCTACACACTGATGCGCCGCCAGGCGATGAGCCGCCAGCAGAAGCTGATTCAAGTGGCGGAGCAGATCATTGCCATGAGCGAGCTGCTTGGCTGATGCCCTGTGGTGAATGTTCTATCGCCTTCGCGAGCAAGCCCGCTCCCACATTTGATCGCGGTCGAATGTGGGAGCGGGCTTGCTCGCGAATGGCGGCGACCCGGTTTCGGTTGTTGGCACAAATCTGGCTAAGTAATCACCACAGGTAACCAACGGCGGTTGCCCCACCTACGACAAAGACGTCGCTCACCTCATTTGCCCTTGGCGGATCGGGTGGCGGCGTTTTTTCGTTTTGGCCCCACAGCACGGGGCCGGTGGAGCGGCCGTAGCGGCGCCCCACCTGCAAGCTCATGACTCCTTTCGAGACTCTTCACAGCTGAGGTGCGCGATGAATTCAAGCTTCTGGAAATCCGGCCATACCCCCACATTGTTCGCAGCCTTCCTCTATTTCGACCTGAGCTTCATGGTCTGGTACCTGCTCGGACCTCTGGCGGTACAGATCGCCGCCGACCTGCACCTGACGACACAGCAACGCGGGCTGGTGGTCGCCACGCCGATTCTGGCCGGCGCGGTCTTGCGCTTTGTCATGGGGATGCTGGCTGATCGCCTGTCGCCCAAAACCGCCGGCCTGATCGGTCAGGTCATCGTGATCTGCGCGCTGTTCGGCGCCTGGAAGCTCGGCATCCACAGCTACGAGCAAGCGCTGCTGCTGGGTCTGTTCCTCGGCATGGCCGGCGCGTCCTTTGCCGTTGCCCTGCCCCTGGCCTCGCAGTGGTATCCGCCGCAGCATCAAGGCAAGGCCATGGGCATCGCCGGCGCCGGCAACTCGGGCACGGTATTCGCCGCCTTGATCGCCCCGGTACTGGCGGCGGCGTTTGGCTGGAGCAACGTGTTCGGCTTCGCCCTGATTCCGCTGATCCTGACCCTGATCGTCTTTGCCTGGCTGGCGAAAAACGCCCCCGAGCGGCCAAAAGCCAAATCCATGGCCGACTACTTCAAGGCCCTGGGCGATCGTGACAGCTGGTGGTTCATGTTTTTCTACAGCGTGACGTTCGGCGGCTTCATCGGCCTGGCCAGCGCCCTGCCCGGCTATTTCAACGACCAGTACGGCCTGAGCCCGGTGACGGCGGGTTACTACACGGCGGCCTGCGTGTTCGGCGGCAGCCTGATGCGCCCCTTGGGTGGCGCGCTGGCTGACCGGTTCGGCGGCATTCGAACCCTGTTGGCGATGTACACCGTCGCGGCGATCTGCATCACAGCAGTCGGCTTCAACCTGCCGAATTCCTACGCCGCACTCGCACTTTTCGTCTGCACCATGCTCGGCCTGGGTGCCGGGAATGGCGCGGTATTCCAGTTGGTGCCGCAGCGTTTTCGTCGGGAAATCGGTGTGATGACCGGCCTGATCGGCATGGCCGGCGGCATCGGTGGTTTTGCCCTCGCGGCCGGCATGGGTGCGATCAAACAAAGCACCGGCAGTTATCAACTGGCGCTGTGGTTGTTCGCCAGCCTCGGCGTTCTGGCCTGGTTCGGCCTGCACGGCGTGAAACGGCGCTGGAGAACCACCTGGGGTTCGGCGGCCGTGACGGCTGCGCGGGTCTGACGCCTCGATGAGCCTGCAACTGAGTTTCGCCGAAGCCAGCGCCATCGGCCCGCGCGAGGAGAATCAGGATGCCCTGCGCCTGGTCACGCCGGCCCCGGCGCTGGCGGCGAGCAAAGGTTACCTGTTCGCGATCGCCGACGGTGTCAGCCAGTGCGCCGATGGCGGCCTGGCGGCCCGTTCGACGCTGCAGGCCCTGGCGCTGGATTACTACGCCACGCCGGAAACCTGGAGCGTGGCGCAAGCACTTGATCGCCTGTTGCTGGCGCAAAACCGCTGGTTGCAGGCCAACGGCGGCGGACAACCGCTGCTGACCACCCTGAGTGCGCTGGTCCTGCGTGGCCGGCGTTTTACCCTGGCCCATGTCGGCGATTGCCGGGTGTATCGCTGGCACGCCGACCGATTGCAGCGAATCAGCGAGGATCACGTCTGGGACCAGCCGGGCATGCAGCATGTGCTGAAACGGGCGCTGGGCCTCGATCAACACCTGGTGCTGGATTTTCTCGACGGTGAATTGCGCCTCGATGAAAGCTTCGTCCTGCTCAGCGACGGCATCTGGGCCGTCCTCGGCGATACCGCCATTGCGGCGATCCTGCGTGATCAACCGGACTTACACAGCGCTGCGCAAACCCTGGTCAATGCCGCACACCTGGCAGGCAGCCAGGACAACGCCAGCGCCTTGCTGGTGCGGGTCGACGCACTCGGTGAAGCGAGCATTGGCGATGCATTGATGCACTTGCAGCAATGGCCGCTGCCGCCAGCCCTGAAACCGGGTCAGACGTTCGACGGCTGGCAAGTCGAGGGAATCGTCGCACAGAGCCAGCAATCGCTGCTTTATCGTGTGCGCGACACTCAGCAACAAGCCTGGCTGCTGAAAACCCTGCCGGCGCGCCTGCACGACGATCACCAGGCCGGGCAAGCGTTGCTGTCGGAAGAGTGGTTTCTCAAACGCGTGGCCGGTCGGCATTTTCCTGAAGTGCATGCCGCCAGTCAGCGTCAGCATTTGTACTACGTGATGCGCGAATATTCGGGCGCTACCCTGGCGCAACGGCATGAGCAAAGCGGACCATTGCCGCTGCCCCAGTGGCAAGACATCGCCGAACGCTTACTGCGAGCGGTCGGCCTGTTGCATCGACGACAGATTCTGCATCGCGATATCAAACCGGAAAACCTGTTGCTGGGGGACGACGGTGAACTGCGCCTGCTGGATTTCGGCCTCGCCTACTGCCCCGGTCTCTCGCAAGACCTGCCCTGGGCTCTGCCGGGTACACCCAGTTACATCGCGCCGGAAGCCTTTCGTGGCGACGTGCCGACGCCACAGCAGGACCTGTATGCCGTTGGTGTGACCTTGTATTTCCTGCTCACCGGGCACTATCCCTATGGCGAAATCGAAGCGTTCCAGCGCCCGAGGTTTGGTCTCCCGGTCAACGCAAGCCGCTATCGGCCCGACCTGCCGGACTGGATCGCCCATCACCTGGAACGCGCCGTGGCGGCGGCCCCCGAACAGCGTTTCGAAACGGCGGAAGAATGGTTGCTGCTGATCGAGCAGGGAGAGCGCCGCAGTTTGAGCGTGCGCCCCAAACCCTTGCTGGAGCGCGAGCCGCTGAAGGTCTGGCGGACATTGGCGCTGGTATCGCTGCTGCTCAACCTGGTGCTGCTGATGGTGGCGCTCCATTAGCGGGCAACGCGCCTTGAATCAGTGCATTCCCTCGCGACCCTGCCCTTGCGGACGGGAAGAACGCCAACAAACACGGGACCTGAGCGACTTGGCACAACCACTGCATTACCTCTTTCAACAGACATAAAGCGCAGGCTTCAACGACGAAGGCTGCACTTCCCGAGAGAACGGGACCAGGACAAAGGCGTCCTCGCTAGGCAACTAGCGGGACGCCTTTTTTTGTTTGCGCAAAATTTGTCGAGCATGGCCTGAACCCTGATGAGGCAGGCCTGGACTCCCCGGAGAACCTGATGAAAAAACTAAAACTGGTGATGATCGGCAACGGCATGGCCGGGGTCCGGACCCTGGAAGAACTGCTCAAGCTGAGTACCGAGCTGTACGACATCACGGTCTTCGGCGCCGAACCGCACACCAACTACAACCGCATCCTGTTGTCGCCGGTGCTGGCGGGCGAACAGACCTTCGAAGAGATCGTACTCAACGATCTGGACTGGTACCTGGACAACAACATCAAACTGCTGCTCAACCGCAAAGTGGTGGAGATCGACCGGGTCAAGCGCCGGGTCATTGCCGAAGACGGCAGTGAAGCCGAATACGATCGCCTGCTGATCGCCACCGGCTCGACGCCATTCATCCTGCCCATTCCCGGCAACACCCTCGAGGGCGTGATCGGCTACCGCGACATCGCCGATACCCAGGCCATGATCGATACCGCGAAAACCTATCGCCACGCCGTGGTGATCGGTGGCGGCCTGCTTGGCCTGGAGGCCGCCAACGGCCTGATGCTGCGGGGTATGCACGTCACCGTGGTGCATATCGGCGAGTGGCTGCTGGAGCGGCAACTGGACAAGACCAGCGGCCAGCTGCTGCAAACCGCCCTGGAGTCTCGCGGCCTGCATTTCCGCCTGTGCGAGCAGACCCAGGCCCTGCACGACGCGGGCAATGGCCGGGTCGGCTCGGTGCAATTCAAGAACGGCGACATCATCCCCGCTGACCTGGTGGTGATGGCCGCCGGCATTCGCCCCAATACCGAACTGGCGGAGAAATCCGGCATTCCGTGCAGCCGCGGGATTCTGGTCAACGACACCCTGCAAACCTACGACCCACGGATCTATGCCATCGGCGAGTGTGCCAGCCACCGCGGCATCGCCTATGGCTTAGTGGCGCCGCTGTTCGAACAGGCCAAAGTCTGCGCCAACCACCTCGCCCAACTGGGTTTTGCCACCTACAAGGGCTCGGTGACCTCGACCAAATTGAAGGTCACCGGTATCGACCTGTTTTCCGCCGGCGACTTCATGGGCAGTGAAGGCACGGAAACCATCACCCTCTCCGACCCGATTGGCGGGGTCTACAAGAAACTGGTGATCAAGGACGACGTGCTGGTCGGCGCCTGCCTGTACGGCGATACGGCCGATGGCGGCTGGTATTTCCGGCAGATCCGTGAAAACCACGCCATCAGTGAGATCCGCGATCATCTGATGTTTGGCGAAAACGCTTTGGGCGACGTAGGGCACCAGGGCCAGGACAAGGCCATGAGCATGGCCGATACGGCCGAAGTCTGCGGCTGCAACGGCGTGTGCAAAGGCACCATCGTCAAGGCCATTCAGGAACACGGGCTGTTCAGTGTCGACGAAGTGAAAAAACACACCAAGGCTGCCAGCTCCTGCGGTTCGTGCGCGGGTTTGGTGGAGCAGATCCTGATCAACACAGTGGGCGGTGCCGCCGACGTCAAACCGAAAAGCGAAAAGGCCATCTGCGGCTGCAGCGACCTCAACCACGGGCAAATCCGCCAGGCCATCCGCGAGCAGCATCTGCTGACCATCGCCGGCACCCTGAGCTACCTGAACTGGCGTACACCCAACGGCTGCGCCACCTGCCGGCCGGCAATCAACTACTACCTGATTTCCACCTGGCCAGGGGAAGCCAGGGACGATCCGCAATCGCGACTGATCAACGAACGCGCCCACGCCAACATCCAGAAAGACGGCACCTACTCGGTTGTCCCACGGATGTGGGGCGGCGTGACCAATCCTTCGGAACTGCGGCGCATTGCCGACGTTGCCGACAAGTACAACGTGCCGATGGTCAAGGTCACCGGCGGCCAGCGCATCGACTTGCTGGGGATCAAGAAGCAGGATTTGCCAGGCGTCTGGAAAGACCTCGACATGCCGTCCGGCCACGCCTACGGCAAATCCATCCGCACCGTGAAGACCTGCGTCGGCAGCGAGTTCTGCCGCTTTGGCACCCAGAATTCCACGCAGTTGGGCATCGAACTGGAGCACGACCTGTTCAACATGTGGTCGCCGCACAAAGTGAAACTGGCTGTCTCCGGTTGCCCGCGCAACTGCTCGGAAGCGGGCATCAAGGACGTAGGCATCATCGGCGTCGATTCCGGCTGGGAGATGTACATCGGCGGCAACGGCGGGATCAAGACCGAAGTCGCGGAATTCTTCGTCAAACTGAAAACCGCCGAAGAAGTCCGCGAATACAACGGCGCATTCCTGCAGCTCTATCGCGAAGAAGCCTTTTACCTCGAACGCACCGTGCACTACCTGCAACGGGTCGGCATGGACCACATCAAGAAAGCCGTGCTGGAAGACCCGCAGCGGCGCAAGGCGCTCAACGATCGCCTGCAGTTCTCCCTGTCGTTCGAACAGGACCCGTGGAAGGAACGCCTGGAACAGCCACAGCTGAAAAAAGAATTCGACGTCATCCCCGTGAAAAACCTGGAGGTGTTGGCATGAACTGGCTGGATATCTGCGCACTGGATGAAATCAATGCCCTGGGCTCGCGGATCATTGCCGGCCCTAAAGGCGACATCGCGATTTTTCGTACCAGCGACGATGAAGTGTTCGCCCTCGACGACCGTTGCCCGCACAAGGGCGGACCGCTGTCCCAAGGTTTGATCTACGGCAAACGCGTGGCCTGCCCACTGCACAACTGGCAAATCGACCTGGAAAGCGGCGAAGCCTTGGCCCCGGACGTCGGTTGCGCCCACCACCATCCGGCGCGGGTCGAAAATGGCCGAGTGATGCTGGCCCTGCGGGACGCAGGCTGATGGACCGCCAGATCACCGCGTCCACCTGCTGCTATTGCGGGGTCGGCTGCGGCGTGCTGATCGAGCATGACGGCGAGCGCATCCTCGGCGTCAGCGGCGATCCGGCACACCCGGCCAATTTCGGCAAGTTGTGCAGCAAGGGATCAACCCTGCATTTGACCGGCGACTTGACGGCAAGGGCGCTGTACCCGGAACTGCGCCTGGGCAAAGGCCTGGCGCGCAGCCGCACCGACTGGGAGACCGCGCTTGATCACGCCGCCAGCGTTTTCGCCCAAACCATTGCCGAGCATGGCCCGGACAGCGTGGCGTTCTACATTTCCGGGCAGTTGCTGACCGAGGACTACTACGCCTTCAACAAACTGGCTCGGGCGCTGGTGGGCACCAACAACATCGACAGCAATTCACGGCTGTGCATGTCGTCGGCGGTGGTCGGCTACAAGCGCAGCCTGGGCGCCGACGCCCCGCCATGCAGCTATGAAGACCTGGAATTGAGCGATTGCGTGATGATCGTCGGCAGTAACATGGCCTACGCCCACCCGGTACTGTTTCGCCGACTGGAAGAAGCCAAATCCCGTCGACAGCAGATGAAAGTCATCGTCATTGACCCACGTCGGACAGACACCTGCGATCTGGCTGACCTGCACCTGGCGATATTGCCCGGCACCGATGTCGCCTTGTTCCATGGGATTCTGCATCTGCTGCTGTGGGAAGACTGGATCGACCGTGACTTCATCAAGGACCATACCGAAGGCTTGCCCGAGCTGAAGAAACTGGTGCGCGACTACACGCCGCAGATGGTGTCGCAGCTCTGCGGCATCAGCGTCGGGCAATTGCAGCAATGTGCCGAGTGGATCGGCACATCACCGTCTTTCCTGTCGCTGTGGTGCATGGGGTTGAATCAGTCCACCGCCGGCAGCGCGAAAAACAGTGCACTGATCAATCTGCACCTGGCCACTGGGCAGATTGGTCGTCCGGGTGCAGGTCCTTTCTCCTTGACCGGCCAGCCGAATGCCATGGGCGGACGGGAAACCGGTAGTCTGTCCAACCTGCTGCCGGGCCATCGGGACGCCGCCAACCCTGAGCACCGTGCCGATGTGGCCGCTTACTGGGGTGTTGATCAACTGCCTGAAAACCCGGGGCTGACTGCCATCGAGTTGTTTGAGCAGGTGGGCAGCGGCAAGATCAAAGCCTTGTGGATCGCCTGCACCAACCCCGCGCAGTCTCTTCCCGATCAGGCTGCCGTGCGCGCGGCACTGGAGGCCTGCCCGTTCGTGGTCTTGCAGGAAGCCTTTCGCACCACTGAAACCGCCAGGTTTGCCGACCTGTTGTTGCCCGCCGCCAGTTGGGGCGAAAAGGACGGCACAGTGACCAACTCCGAACGGCGTATTTCCCACGTCCGCCGCGCGATCGTCGCACCGGGTGAAGCGCGTCCGGACTGGACGATCACGGTGGATTTCGCACAGCGCCTGGAAAAACATCTGCGCTCGGAAGCCACCAGCCTGTTTGCCTTTGACACCCCGGCGCAGGTCTTCGACGAATACAAACAGCTGACGCGTGGCCGGGATCTGGATTTGTCCGGTATCAGCCACGGATTGATCGACACCATCGGCCCGCAACAATGGCCCTTTCCTGCGGGGTCCAGCGCAGGCACCGCCCGCCTCTATCTCGACGGCATTTTCCCGACCTCCAGCGGACGCGCGCAGTTCGTGGCCGATCCGTATCGCGCCGCCAAGGAACAACGGGATGCGCGCTTCCCGCTGACGCTGATCACCGGTCGTCTGCGTGATCAGTGGCACGGTATGAGCCGCACCGGCACCGCCGCGCAGTTGTTCGGCCATGTCAGTGAAGCCGTGTTGAGCCTGCACCCGGATGAGCTGCGCAGGCATCGCCTGCAAACGGGTGATTTGATCAGCCTGAAAAGCCGCCGCGGCGCGGTGATCGTGCCGGTCGCCAGTGACGACAGCGTGCGTCCGGGCCAAGCCTTCTTGCCGATGCATTTTGGTGACCGTTTTCTCAAGGGGGGCGTGAACAGCCTCACCCTGCCCGCCTTCGACCCGTTGTCGAAACAACCGGAGCTCAAACACAGCGGTGTGCGCCTGGAACCGGTGCAATTGCCTTGGCACCTTTTCGCGCTGATAGAGGGCGATGTCCAACAACACTTTGAGACTCTACGCCCCCTCTGCGAGGCGTTTTCCTACGTCAGCCTCAGCCTGACCGGTCGTGAGCGCCCTGCGCTGCTGATACGCGCTGCCAGCGCCACGGCGCCGGATCCGCAACTGCTGCGCGATATCGATCAATGCCTGGGGCTCAACGATGGACCGGTGCTGGCCTACGACGATCCACGACGCTCCATCGGTAAGCGGGTTCGAATCGAAAACGGCCGGATCACCGCGATCCGCCTGGCGGGTGAAACCCTCGCCCGGCACTGGCTGCAAAACCTCTGGCTCGAAGGTCGCGCCGATGAACAACTACGGCGCTGGCTGCTCGCGCCGTTGAGCGCCCCACCGGGCCAGGTTGACGCCGAAGCGATCGGTAACAAAACCCTGTGCAACTGCAAAAACGTCAGCCAAAACGCGGTCTGCGCCGGCATCCGCCGCGGCCTGGACTTGCCGGGGTTGAAACAAGAATTGGGTTGCGGCACGCAATGCGGCTCCTGCGTCCCGGAAATCAAGCGTTTGTTGGCCGCCACCGCGCAGCCGCAAGCCGCCATCTCGTGAGGAAAACACTATGAGCGCAAAAGTCTGGCTGGTGGGTGCAGGTCCCGGTGATCCTGAATTACTGACCCTCAAAGCTGTCCGGGCGTTGAGAGAAGCGTATGTCGTGCTGATCGACGATCTGGTCAACGACGCGGTGTTGGAGCACTGCCCCGGCGCGCGGATAATTGCGGTGGGCAAGCGCGGTGGCTGCCGCTCAACGCCGCAAGCCTTTATCCATCGCCTGATGTTGCGTTATGCCCGTCAGGGCAAATGCGTGGTGCGCCTCAAGGGGGGCGACCCGTGCATCTTCGGGCGTGGCGGTGAAGAAGCGCAGTGGTTGCGCGATCGTGGTATCGAGGTTGAGCTGGTCAATGGCATCACCGCCGGCCTGGCGGGCGCGACGCAATGCGATATTCCATTGACCCTGCGCGGCGTGGCACGAGGGGTAACGCTGGTGACCGCCCACACTCAGGATGACAGCAGCCTGAACTGGCAAGCGCTGGCCCAAGGTGGCACGACACTGGTGATCTACATGGGGGTGGCGAAGCTCAGCGAGATCCGTGAGCACCTGCTGGCGGGCGCAATGGCGGCAGATACGCCGGTGGCAATGATTGAAAATGCATCGTTGCCGCATCAGCGGGAATGTCGAAGCAACCTGATGGCAATGGAGGACGATGCCTGTGCCTTCGAGTTGAAAAGCCCGGCAATCCTGGTGATTGGTGCAGTCGCAGCCAACGCCATCTCCTCCTGCGGGAGCGAGCCTGCTCGAGAAGAGGTCCTGTCCATCGACATGAATGTTGGAAGTCAGCGCGCCTGACGCGTCCCTCCCCACCAAATCGCAGACAAAGAAAAGCCCGGCCTGAGCCGGGCTTTTCTCGGAGCTGCGGGCTAATTACTTAGCTTGAGCTTCAACCTGCGCTTCTACGCGACGGTTAACAGCGCGACCAGCTTCAGTTTTGTTGTCAGCAACTGGGCGGGATTCGCCGTAGCCAACGGACTGAACGCGGGACGATTCAACACCGTACTGGTTGGTCAGAACTTGCTTAACGGCGTTTGCACGACGCTCGGACAGTTTCTGGTTGTAAGCGTCAGGACCGACGGAGTCAGTGTGACCTTCAACAGTAGTGGTGGTGGATGGGTACTGCTTCATGAAGTCAGCCAGGTTCTTGATGTCGCCGTAGCTGTTTGGCTTGACTACCGACTTGTCGAAGTCGAACTTCACGTCCAGCTCTACACGAACGACTTCAGCAACAGCTGGGCAGCCATCAGCGTCAACAGTTACGTTGGCCGGGGTGTCCGGGCACTTGTCAACGTTGTCGCAAACGCCGTCGTTGTCGCTGTCGGAGCAGACTTCTGGTGCTGGAACCGGAGCAGCAGCAGGCTTGTTGCCGCCACCGAAGTTCACACCCAGACCTACGGACGGGATGTAGTCCCAACGGCCGTTGTCCAGCTTGTAGTCAGCTTCTACGCCAGCACGAGCGTAGACGTTTTCGAGGAAGTAGTACTTCAGGCCAGCGCCAGCAGTCAGGAAAGTCGACTGGTCACGACCGGTGTGGCCGTCAGCAGCAACGTTGGTCAGGCTACCGTGCTTGACACCACCTTGAACGTAAGGACGCAGAGCGTCGCCAGCGTTGTTGAAGTGGTACTGAGCGTTCAGACCGAACTGGTCGCCCTCGATCTTCTGGTTGCCGGTGTTGTTGTTCGAACGGGTGTAGTCATCGTTGTTGTAGGTGAAGTTCAACGATACGTCGTCGGTCAAGAAGTAACCGATGGAGGCGCCAGGAGTGTAGCCGTCTTCAACGTTGTTAACGCTGTCGTTGTACTTCTTCCCGTAGTTGAGCTCGCCTTCAACTGCGCCTTGGCCTTGTGCCAATGCGCCGAACGAAGTAGCGGCAATAAGAGTACCAATGGCCAAGCCCAAGGTGTTTTTCAGTTTCATCCGTTAAATCCCCATCTGGTGATTGTGAAGCAGTCCCGCAAACCGGGGGACAACTCGGCGGCAAGTCTAACAGAACTTGCCTACACGTAAGAGATATTTGCGCTGAACTAAGTTTCAGCAATGCCTGCAAATTTCTCACGCAATTTATCCAGAGCGCGTTTGTACCGCATTTTTGTTGCACTCAAACCCATATGCATGATGTCTGCGATCTCCTGAAACTCCAGCTCTGCGACAAAACGTAGCACCAGAATTTCCCGGTCAATCGGGTTCACATACACTAACCAGCGATCAAGTCCACCCTTTTCCTCAGGTTTCGGCGCCTTTTCTTCGGACGCCTCCTCGAGGGGGTCAAGACTCAATGCGTCCATCAAGCGACGCTTTCGCCGTTCCTTCCGATACTGTGTGATGCACTCGTTGTACGTGATGCTATATAGCCATGTCTTGAACTTCGATTTGCCCTCGAAGTTCTTCAGGCCATACAGCACCTTCAACATGACCTCCTGACAGACATCGTCCGCATCACG
Organism: Pseudomonas sp. AP3_22 TE3818; assembly: GCF_053628995.1. NCBI lineage: Bacteria > Pseudomonadati > Pseudomonadota > Gammaproteobacteria > Pseudomonadales > Pseudomonadaceae > Pseudomonas > Pseudomonas sp. AP3_22 TE3818. The sequence continues at coordinate 4,654,759 of NZ_JBRJHL010000001.1, forward strand.
ATCGTTCCCGAGATATCTTGCACACACATTAAATAATGTTCGCTGGTAACGCCGCATCAGTTCTTCGTAGGCGCGTGTTACGTGAAACAGCTCGGTATGCGAGCGCGCGACCAACTCCTCATCAGAGAGCTCGCGGGGGTCGTAGCGCATGGAGAGCGATTGAGCTTTATTCAAAACAAGTCGGGCCGACAGTCAGGTCAATATCCTCCGCAGCCAGCGTCAGCTGGCATTTTGCGGCGGCATACATTAGCAGGGTTTGCCGGGTTAGCGGCTACTCACATGCTGCTCGAGGAGGATCCGATTGGAAAGAGAGACTAGCTCACCCTCATCGGTCAGCAATGTGGTTTTAACCGTGCCGATCTCTTCGATCTGGCCTTCGACCTCGCCAACACGCACTTGTTGCCCAACCTGGTACAGCTCACGCACGTAGATTCCCGCAAGAATCTGGCCGGCAATTTCCCGGCTTCCCAACCCCATGGCCAGCGCTACCGCCAGACCAACGGTTATCAACACAATCACGATCACGTGGTTCAGCAGGTCGGTCTTGACCTCCAACTGGCTGATCGCCACCGAAATACTGATGATGATCACCAGGCCCTGGGCAATTCGTCCAAGCCCTGAAGCATAGTCCAGACCCACGCCTTCTGCCGCTCCGCGGACCAGCCCGTTGGCCAGTTGCGCCAGCAAAACACCTACCAGCAACACAAGCGCCGCGCCGAATACCTTCGGCAAATACAGCGCGAGCATATCCAGCGTAGCTGATACTCGCTCAAGTCCAAGGGATTCTGCGGCAGAAACCAGAAAAATAAGCAGAACGAACCAATAAACGATCTTGCCGATCAGGGTCGAAATGGGAACCTGCAGGCCGGCGCGGGACATCAGCTTGGTCAGGCCGGTACCGCCCATCAAGCGGTCCAGCCCCAGTTTGGCGAGCAATTTGGAAAGCAAGGTGTCCAGCAGTTTGGCCACGACAAAACCCAACAGCAGCACAACCAGTGCGCCGAACAGGTTTGGAATGAAGTTCGCAACCTTGGTCCACAACGCAGTCATTGCAGTGACGAGGCTCTGTGTCCAGAGATCAAGTTCCATATTCAATCAGCCTTATCAGCAGTGCGGGCAGCAGGTTTACGAAGACGGGATACCGGCGAGACATGGGCCGATCCGTTATTCAGGGCAATCATCAGTGCGGGCAACCAGCGCCCCAGCAGACTGAACAAATCACCGGCGCCGACCTGGCGGTTGGCGGTTTTCAGCACACGCCCCAGACACGCATCGTCGTCCCGGGTGGACGGTGAGGCGTTGAGCATGTCGCGCAAAGACTGTTCAAACGGATCGTGCATACGCACCTCTCGTGATGTCTGTGGGAGACGCGGTCAGGTTTGGTCGGGTCACATGCTTTCCCTCAGACCCAGCGCAAACGTCGGAATAACCACCATTGCCCCAGCGCCACCGAGACCATCATCAGGCAGGCGATCAGAAAGCCATAAGGGCTGGCAGAGAACGGAATGCCACCGACGTTGATCCCCAAAAGCCCGGTCAGAAAGCTCATCGGCAAAAAGATCCCGGTGATGATCCCGAAGCGATACATCGTGCGGTTCATGCGCACGCTCAACCGACGGTCTTCAGCCTCCAGGACCAGCCCCACCCGCTCCCGGGTCAGTTCCAGCTCTTCGAGGTAGCGGGTCAGGCTGTTGTTCAATTCGTTCCAGTAATCACCGTCGTCCTCGACGAACCAGGGCAATTTGATCCGCGTCAACTGACCGAAAATATCCCGCTGCGGCGCGAGAAAACGCTTCAACGCGGCGGCCCTGCGACGGATCTGCAATACGGCGCCGTGTTCCGGTGCATACCGTTCGTCGGCATCGAGCTTTTCCTCTTCCTCATCGACCACTTCCGAGAGGTCGCTGACCAGATCCTGCACCTTGTTGGTGAGGTACTGCGCCATATACAGGATGAGTTCCGAGGCGGTTTTCGGCCCCTTGCCCTCGGACAGTTGCACCAGCAGTTCTTCAGTGGCACGCAACGGACGCAAACGCAGGGAAATGACACGCTGGGCAGAACCGAAGATCCGCACCGACACCATGTCTTCCGGCTCGGCACCGGGGTTCAGATTGACCCCGCGCAAAAATAGCAGCAGTTCGCTGTCGGAAAGCTGTAAAAGTCGCGGACGGGTGTTTTCTTCGAGTAACAGGTCACAGCTGAATTCGCTCAGACCGCTGGATTTGCGTAGCCAGGTCTGGGTTTGCGGATGACTGCGATCCCAGTGCAACCACAGGCTTTCATGGGCCTGCAGCTGCAAGTCGTCAAGTTCAGTCCGGGCAATCGAACGCGCACCGCCTCTACCGTCCAGCACCAGGGCATGCACCAGCCCCCATTGCGCGTTTTCTTCCTCGAACATCCGCACTCCTCTGGTCTGCAGCCGTTTTTATTCAGGCATTTTCAGCGGGCTGGGCGAGATGATCACGCCGTTGTTGTCCGCATAGATGTAATGGCCCGGATGGAAGGTCACGCCGGCGAAGGTCACAGCAACGTTGAGATCGCCGATACCGCGCTTGTCGGTTTTCATCGGGTGGCTGGCCAGCGCCTGAACCCCCAGATCGGTTTGCGCGATGACGTCGACGTCACGGATGCAACCATAGATCACCAGGCCTTCCCAGCCATTGCTGGCGGCTTTCTCGGCGAGCATGTCACCCAGCAGCGCGCGGCGCAGGGAACCGCCGCCATCGACCACCAGAACCTTGCCATTGCCCTTGAGCTCGACTTGCTCCTTGACCAGCGAGTTGTCTTCGAAGCACTTGATGGTCACGATTTCGCCGCCGAAGGAATCACGGCCGCCGAAATTGCTGAACATCGGTTCCAGCACCTGCACCAGCTCCGGATAGGCGTCGCACAGGTCAGGCGTGAGGTAATGGATCATCGAGAAACTCCTGTAAAGAGGAAGACAGCACGAACATCAGTGATGACTCAGTCACGCAAAGTGACCGGAACAGCTCAATGCGTCATATCTTAGCCGCAAGCCGACCAGAGCGAAATGCCCTTGTTAGAGCATCAGGCTCAAACCGCTGCGGCCAAATCCCCTTGCCCACCCAACAAGGGTGTCTGCTGATCCGCCAGCCAGCGGGTCACCAATGGCCAGACTTCGGCCTGGGCAGGTTTGCTGACGAGCATTTCAACGTGACCGAAATTGTCGCCGAAACCCTGATCACGACCCAGATTGATAAATTGCTTGTGCTCGGAACCGAACTGTTCGAACAGTTTTCGGCAAGCCCACGCCGGGTCCTGATGATCACCCGCTGCACTCACGGCGAGCACCGGCAACCTGACATCGGCCAAACCGGCCCACCAGTCTTTATCGGCATCGCCAAAGCGCCCGAACAGACCGAACCAACGCATGCTTTCCAGGGCCAGGCCGATCGGCTCGTCCTCCGGGCCGCGTTTGAGCCTTGCTCCGGACAACTGGGCAAAACGCTTGAGAATGAAGCGACTGCTCCACTCCACCGGCGGAATCTTCAATGGCCAGTAGGTGCGGCTGACTTGTGTACCGAAAAAAGCCGCCGAGGCCACCACCGGCTCACCGATGTACTCGCCACCCAGCGCTGCGGCCAGTGTGGTACCGCCCAGCGAGTGACCGATCCAGTGCGGCACCTGCCCGCTCTGTTCGCGCACGAACGCGCCAATGGCCGGCAGGTCATAGCGTGCGTAGTCGGCGACCCGGTTCTTGCGGTAGTCGTGGTTACGCTGGGACAGGCCATGGCCGCGCATTTCCGGAATCCAGACGTCGAACCCCAAGCGGGCCAGATAGGCGCCCAACCCCAGGCCCTTGGGAGAAAACCAGAACCGGCGATTGGAAAAGCTGCCATGCAGCAGGATCACCGGCACACCACGGGATGACGGCTCATCGGCCATGCCAAGGCGTGTCACAGCCAGTTCGACGGTGAAGTCGGGGCTGTTACCGGGTTTCAAGCGATACACATCTTCGCTCAGATCGCCGCGCCGTTCGGCGCTGATCAGGGCGACAGGAAATAGGTTGCTGCTGCTTTGCATAATCTCTTGCACAAAAAAGGGCGGCATCCGGAGAGCCCGCCCTGCTTGAATCTCTAAAAGACCGCTCGCCTGTAGGAGCGAGCTTGCTCGCGATGGACTCCAGGACAACGCGTTTATCCAGCAAAAACGCGTCATCGTTGACGTCGATCGCGAGCGAGCTCGCTCCTACAGGGGGAGCGGCCCGTTTGCACCGGATCAGGCCGAAGCCTGACCCTCAGCCAGGAAGAACCAGGTTTCCAGAACGGAGTCCGGGTTCAACGAAACGCTTTCAATGCCCTGCTCCATCAGCCACTTGGCCAGGTCCGGGTGGTCCGAAGGACCCTGGCCGCAGATGCCGATGTACTTGCCGGCCTTGTTGCAGGCGGCAATGGCGTTGGCCAGCAGCTTCTTGACCGCCGGATTACGCTCGTCGAACAGGTGCGCGATGATACCGGAATCGCGGTCCAGGCCCAGGGTCAGCTGGGTCAGGTCGTTGGAGCCGATGGAGAAACCGTCGAAGAACTCGAGGAATTCTTCGGCGAGGATGGCGTTGGACGGCAGTTCGCACATCATGATCACGCGCAGGCCGTTCTCGCCACGGGCCAGACCGTTTTCCGCCAGCAGATCGACCACCTGGCTCGCTTCACCCAGGGTACGAACGAACGGCACCATGATTTCGACGTTGGTCAGGCCCATCTCGTTGCGCACGCGCTTGAGGGCGCGGCATTCGAGTTCGAAGCAGTCGCGGAACGATTCGCTGATGTAACGCGAAGCACCGCGGAAGCCCAGCATCGGGTTCTCTTCTTCCGGCTCGTACAGCTTGCCGCCGATCAGGTTGGCGTATTCGTTGGACTTGAAGTCCGACAGACGCACGATGACCTTCTTCGGCCAGAACGCAGCCGCCAGGGTGCTGATGCCTTCGACCAGTTTCTCGACGTAGAAGCCGACCGGATCGTTGTAACCGGCGATGCGCTTGTCGACGCTTTCCTTGATGTCCAGCGGCAGACCGTCGTAGTTCAGCAGTGCTTTAGGGTGCACGCCGATCATGCGGTTGATGATGAACTCCAGGCGAGCCAGGCCCACGCCGGCGTTCGGCAGCTGCGCGAAGTCGAAGGCGCGGTCCGGGTTGCCGACGTTCATCATGATCTTGAACGGCAGCTCCGGCATGGCATCCACGGAGTTCTTCTTGATGTCGAAGCCCAGTTCGCCTTCGAAGATGAAACCGGTGTCGCCTTCAGCGCAGGAAACGGTCACGCCCTGGCCGTCTTTCAACAGCTGGGTGGCGTTGCCGCAACCGACTACCGCTGGGATGCCCAGCTCACGGGCAATGATCGCCGCGTGGCAAGTACGACCGCCACGGTTGGTGACGATGGCGCTGGCGCGCTTCATGACCGGTTCCCAGTCCGGGTCGGTCATGTCGGACACCAGTACGTCGCCTGGCTGGACCTTGTCCATCTCGGACACGTCCTTGATGATGCGGACCTTGCCGGCGCCGATGCGCTGGCCGATGGCGCGACCTTCAACCAGCACGGTACCGGTTTCTTTCAACAGGTAACGTTCCATGACGTTGGCCTGGGTGCGGCTCTTCACGGTTTCCGGACGGGCCTGCACGATGTACAGCTTGCCGTCGTCACCATCCTTGGCCCACTCGATGTCCATCGGGCACTGGTAGTGCTTCTCGATGATCATCGCCTGCTTGGCCAGCTCGCTGACTTCAGCGTCGGTCAGGCAGAAACGTGCGCGCTCGGCCTTGTCCACGTCGACGGTCTTGACCGAACGACCGGCCTTGGCCTCGTCGCCGTAGATCATCTTGATGGCCTTGCTGCCCAGGTTGCGGCGCAGGATGGCCGGACGACCGGCGGCCAGCGTGCCTTTGTGCACGTAGAACTCATCCGGGTTCACCGCGCCTTGAACGACGGTTTCACCCAGGCCGTAGGCGCCGGTGATGAACACCACGTCACGGAAGCCCGATTCGGTATCGAGGGTGAACATCACGCCGGCGGTGCCGGTTTCGGAGCGGACCATGCGCTGCACGCCGGCCGACAGGGCGACCAGCTTGTGGTCGAAGCCCTGGTGCACGCGGTAGGAAATGGCGCGGTCGTTGAACAGCGAGGCGAACACCTCTTTGGCGGCGCGAATGACGTTTTCGACACCACGGATGTTCAGGAAGGTTTCCTGCTGACCGGCGAAGGAAGCATCCGGCAGGTCTTCGGCGGTAGCGGAAGAGCGCACGGCCACGGCCACGTCAGGGTTGCCGGCGGACAGCGTGGCGAACGCGGTACGGATTTCGGCATTCAGTTTTTCAGGGAACTCGGCTTCCATGATCCATTGACGGATCTGGGCACCGGTCTTGGCCAGGGCATTCACGTCATCGACGTCCAGGGCATCGAGTGCGTCGTGAATCTGCTGATTCAGGCCGCTCAGCTCCAGGAAATCACGATAAGCCTGAGCGGTCGTGGCGAAGCCGCCGGGCACCGATACACCGGCACCCGCAAGGTTGCTGATCATCTCGCCCAGGGATGCGTTCTTGCCCCCCACATGCTCAACATCGTGTTTGCCGAGCTTATCGAGGGAAACTACGTACTCTACCAAGGTGATCTCTCCACTAACTGTGTTGGAAAAGCTCAGAAACCGGCTGCTTAAGTGAGCATTTACCGGCTATATGGCCTGGACCTGGAAAATAAGTGAGAATGCGGGCCATTGGCGGCCGGCAAATCGCGCCTATCATATCCAAGATTCGTCACTAGCTTAAGGCCCAAGGTGCAAATGAAACGATCTGCTTTCTTTATCTCCGATGGTACCGGCATTACCGCCGAAACCCTGGGTCAAAGCCTTCTGGCGCAGTTCGAAAACATTACCTTCAGCAAAGTCACGCGGCCGTACATCGACAACGTGGACAAAGCGCGGGCCATGGTACAACAAATCAACAAAGCCGCCGAAACAGACGGCTTCCGTCCAATTATCTTCGACACCATCGTCAATCAGGACATTCGTGAGATTCTCGCCACCTCGAATGGTTTCATGATCGACATTTTCTCGACGTTCCTGGCACCGCTTGAACAGGAACTGACCGAGCATTCTTCCTACACCGTCGGCAAGTCCCACTCCATCGGCGCCAACACCAATTACATGGAGCGTATCGAGGCCGTTAACTTCGCCCTCGACAACGACGACGGCGCCCGCACGCACTATTACGACAAGGCCGACCTGATACTAGTGGGCGTGTCGCGATGTGGTAAGACGCCGACGTGCCTGTATATGGCGATGCAGTTCGGTATCCGCGCGGCCAACTACCCGCTGACCGAAGACGACATGGAACGCCTGCAACTGCCAAACGCCCTGCGCGCCCACCAACACAAGCTGTTCGGCCTGACCATCGACCCGGACCGCCTCACCGCGATTCGCAACGAGCGCAAGCCCAACAGCCGCTATTCGAGCTACGCCCAGTGCGAGTTCGAGGTGCGCGAGGTCGAGAACCTGTTCCGCCGCGAAAACATTCCGCACATCAACTCCACGCATTTTTCCGTGGAAGAAATTTCCGCGAAGATTCTCGTGGAGAAAGGTGTGGAGCGGCGTTTCAAGTAAATCTCCCGGGCCTGTTGCGGCCCTATCGCGAGCAGGCTCGCTCCAGTGTGGGAGCGGGCTTGCTCGCGAAGGCGGAGTGTCAGTCGACATCAACATTGCCTGACACACCGCTTTCGCGAGCAAGCCCGCTCCCACAGGGTCTTGTGGTGATTTCAGATGCGCGTCAGAAAGAATCCCCCGGTACCCGCACAAACCCTTCCATCAATACCCGCGCACTGCGGCTCATGATCGCCTTGTTCACGGTCCATTCACCATTGACCAGGCTGGCCTCGGCGCCGACGCGCAGGGTGCCGGACGGGTGTCCGAAGCGCACCGCGTTGCGTTCGATGCCGCCTGCCGCGAGGTTCACCAGGGTGCCGGAAATCGCTGCAGCCGTACCGATCGCCACCGCCGCCGTGCCCATCATCGCGTGGTGCAACTTGCCCATGGACAACGCACGCACCAGCAGGTCGACATCGCCTGCGGCAATCGCCTTGCCGCTGGACGCCACGTAGTCCGCCGGCTTGGCCACGAAGGCGACTTTCGGCGTGTGTTGGCGCTTGGCCGCTTCGTCGATGTTGGAAATCAGGCCCATGCGCAATGCGCCGTAGGCACGGATGGTCTCGAACATCAGCAAGGCTTTCGGGTCGCCGTTGATCGCGCCCTGCAACTCGGTGCCCTTGTAGCCGATGTCTTCGGCATTGACGAAAATCGTCGGGATGCCGGCGTTGATCATGGTCGCCTTGAAGGTGCCGACGCCGGGCACTTCCAGGTCATCGACCAGGTTGCCGGTGGGGAACATCGAACCGCCGCCGCCCTCTTCTTCCGCTGCCGGATCGAGGAACTCGATCTGCACTTCGGCCGCCGGGAAGGTCACGCCGTCGAGTTCAAAATCACCGGTCTCCTGCACTTCACCATCGGTGATCGGCACGTGGGCAATGATGGTCTTGCCAATGTTGGCCTGCCACACGCGAACCACGGCTACGCCGTTATGCGGGATACGGCTGGCGTCCACCAGGCCGTTGCTGACCGCGAACGAACCGACCGCCGCCGACAGGTTGCCGCAGTTGCCGCTCCAGTCGACGAAGGGCTTGTCGATGGACACCTGGCCGAACAGGTAATCGACGTCGTGATCGGCCTTGGTGCTTTTCGACAGGATCACGGTTTTGCTGGTGCTCGAGGTCGCGCCACCCATGCCGTCAATTTGTTTGTCGTACGGATCGGGGCTGCCGATCACGCGCAGCAGCAACGCGTCGCGGGCCGGGCCCGGGACCTGTGCCGCTTCGGGCAGGTCCTTGAGACTGAAGAACACGCCTTTGCTGGTGCCGCCGCGCATGTAAGTGGCGGGTATCCTTATTTGCTTTGGAAACGTAGCTGCGTGGGCCATGGTGCTCGTTACTCCTGATCTGAAAGCAGACACGGGACTTGAAGTCCCGTGTCTGTATTGCGTGCGTTAAACGGCAACCGCCGACTCTTCGAGGAAGTCCTGGGCGAAGCGTTGCAGCACGCCGCCGGCCTCGTAGATCGACACTTCTTCAGCGGTGTCGAGGCGGCAGGTCACCGGCACATCGACGCGCTCGCCGTTCTTGCGATGGATCACCAGCGTCAGCTCGGCGCGCGGCGTGCGATCGCCGATCACGTCGTAGGTTTCACTGCCGTCGATGGCCAGGGTGTGACGGTTGGTGCCTGGTTTGAATTCCAGCGGCAACACGCCCATGCCCACCAGGTTGGTGCGGTGAATGCGCTCGAAACCTTCGGCGGCAATCGCCTCCACACCCGCCAGACGCACGCCCTTGGCCGCCCAGTCGCGGGATGAACCCTGACCGTAGTCGGCACCGGCGATGATGATCAGCGGCTGCTTGCGATCCATGTAGGTTTCGATCGCTTCCCACATGCGCATCACTTTGCCTTCCGGCTCGACACGGGCCAGCGAACCCTGCTTGACCTTGCCGTTTTCCAGAACCATTTCGTTGAACAGTTTCGGGTTGGCGAAGGTGGCGCGCTGCGCCGTCAGGTGGTCACCGCGGTGAGTCGCGTAAGAGTTGAAGTCCTCTTCCGGCAGGCCCATTTTCGCCAGGTATTCGCCGGCGGCGCTGTCCATCATGATCGCGTTGGATGGCGACAGGTGATCGGTGGTGATGTTGTCCGGCAGCACCGCCAACGGGCGCATGCCCTTGAGCGGACGGGCACCGGCCAGCGCGCCTTCCCAGTACGGCGGACGACGGATGTAGGTGCTCATTTCACGCCACTCGTACAGCGGCGCGACTTTCGGGCCGGTGTCTTCGTGGATGGCGAACATCGGGATGTACACCTGGCGGAACTGCTCCGGTTTTACCGACGCCTTGACCACCGCGTCGATTTCTTCGTCGCTCGGCCAGATGTCTTTCAGTCGGATTTCCTTGCCATCCACCACGCCCAGCACGTCTTTTTCGATATCGAAACGGATGGTGCCGGCAATCGCATACGCAACCACCAAGGGCGGCGACGCGAGGAACGCTTGCTTGGCATACGGGTGAATCCGGCCGTCGAAGTTACGGTTGCCGGACAACACCGCAGTGGCGTACAGGTCGCGGTCGATGATCTCTTGCTGGATCACCGGGTCCAGTGCGCCGGACATGCCGTTGCACGTGGTGCAGGCGAAAGCCACGACGCCGAAGCCGAGCTTGTCCAGCTCTTCGGTCAGGCCGGCTTCATCGAGGTACAGCGCCACGGTTTTCGAACCCGGTGCCAGGGACGACTTGACCCAAGGCTTGCGGGTCAGGCCGAGCTTGTTGGCGTTGCGCGCCAGCAGGCCGGCGGCGATCACGTTGCGCGGGTTGCTGGTGTTGGTGCAGCTGGTGATGGCGGCGATGATCACCGCGCCGTCCGGCATTTGCCCCGGCACATCGTCCCACTGACCGGAAATGCCTTTGGCGGCCAGATCCGAAACCGCCACACGGGCGTGCGGGTTGCTCGGGCCGGCCATGTTGCGCACGACCGAGGACAGATCGAAAGTCAGGCCGCGCTCGTACTGCGCGCCTTTGAGGCTGTCAGCCCACAGGCCGACCTGCTTGGCGTAGTTCTCGACCAACTGCACCTGCTCGTCTTCACGGCCGGTGAGCTTGAGGTAGTCGATGGTCTGCTGGTCGATGTAGAACATTGCCGCAGTGGCGCCGTATTCCGGGGCCATGTTGGAGATGGTTGCGCGGTCGCCGAGGGTCAGCGCGGAGGCGCCTTCGCCGAAGAACTCCAGCCATGCGCCAACGACTTTTTGCTTGCGCAGGAACTCGGTCAGCGCCAGCACCATGTCGGTGGCGGTGATGCCCGGTTGCAGCTTGCCGGTCAGTTCGACGCCAACGCTTTCCGGCAGACGCATCCACGATGCGCGGCCGAGCATCACGCTTTCGGCTTCGAGACCACCGACACCGATGGCGATCACGCCCAACGCATCGACGTGCGGGGTGTGGCTGTCGGTACCGACGCAGGTATCAGGGAAGGCCACGCCGTCGCGCACCTGGATCACCGGAGACATTTTCTCCAGGTTGATCTGGTGCATGATGCCGTTGCCCGGCGGGATCACGTCGACGTTCTTGAACGCCTTCTTGGTCCAGTTGATGAAGTGGAAACGGTCTTCGTTGCGACGGTCTTCGATGGCGCGGTTCTTCTCGAACGCGTCCGGATCGAAGCCACCACGCTCGACGGCCAGGGAGTGGTCGACGATCAGTTGGGTCGGCACCACCGGGTTGACTTGCGCCGGGTCACCGCCTTGCAGGGCGATGGCGTCACGCAGGCCGGCGAGGTCGACCAGCGCGGTCTGGCCGAGAATGTCGTGGCACACCACGCGGGCCGGGAACCACGGGAAATCGAGGTCGCGCTTGCGCTCGATGAATTGCTTCAGGGATTCGGTGAGCGTGGCCGGGTCGCAGCGACGCACAAGGTTTTCCGCCAGCACACGGGAGGTGTACGGCAGGGTGTCGTAGGCGCCAGGCTGGATCGCCTCGACCGCTGCGCGGACATCGAAGTAATCCAGGTGGCTGCCAGGCAGCGGTTTACGGAATTGTGTGTTCATCGTCAGGACTCGGTCACGGTAGTTACAAAAGGTGGGGCCTGGCACCGGATTCGAAGCCAACACAATCCACTGTAGGAGCGAGCTTGCTCGCGATGGTGTATCAGTCGACACCAATGTGAATGACACTCCATCGCGAGCAAGCTCGCTCCTACAGGGATCTGCGTTTAATTCAGATCCCGCTGCCGCCCTCCACCATTCAGCGCTGTTCGATTGGCACGAACTTGCGCTGTTCAACGCCGGTGTATTCGGCGCTTGGACGGATGATGCGGTTGTTGGCGCGTTGTTCGTACACGTGTGCAGCCCAGCCGGTCAGGCGCGAGCAGACGAAGATCGGTGTGAACAACTTGGTCGGGATGCCCATGAAGTGGTACGCCGAGGCATGGTAGAAGTCGGCGTTCGGGAACAGCTTCTTCTGCTCCCACATGGTCTTGTCGATGGCTTCGGAGACCGGGAACAACACTTTGTCGCCCACTTCGTCGGCGAGTTTTTTCGACCAGCCCTTGATCACCTCGTTGCGCGGATCGTTGTCCTTATAGATCGCGTGGCCGAAGCCCATGATCTTGTCCTTGCGCTCGAGCATGCCGAGGGTGCCCTTGATCGCGTCTTCCGGCGACGAGAAACGCTCGATCATTTCCATCGCCGCTTCGTTGGCGCCGCCATGCAGCGGGCCGCGCAGCGAGCCGATGGCCGCGGTGATGCACGAATACAGGTCGGACAGGGTCGATGCGCAAACACGTGCGGTGAAAGTCGACGCGTTGAACTCGTGCTCCGCATAGAGGATCAGCGAAACGTTCATCACCTTGACGTGCAACTCGCTTGGTTTCTTGCCGTGCAGCAGGTGCAGGAAGTGGCCGCCGATGGACTGCTCGTCGCTGACGCAATCGATGCGCTTGCCTTCGTGGCTGAAGCGATACCAGTAAGTCATGATCGCCGGGAATGCAGCCAGCAGGCGGTCGGTCTTGTCGTGTTGTTCGGAGAAATTGTTCTCCGGCTCCAGGTTGCCCAGGAACGAGCAGCCCGTACGCATCACGTCCATCGGGTGGGCGTCGGCGGGGATGCGCTCGAGCACTTCTTTCAGCGCTTGCGGCAGGTCACGCAGCTTGCTCAGCTTGGCGATGTAGGCGTTCAGTTGCGCCTTGCTCGGCAGCTCGCCGTACAGCAGCAGGTAGGCAACTTCTTCGAACTGTGCGTCAGCCGCCAGTTCACGTACGTCATAACCACGATAGGTCAGACCGGCACCCGACTGGCCCACGGTGGACAGTGCGGTTTGCCCGGCTACCTGGCCACGGAGCCCGGCGCCACTGAGTACTTTTGCTTCGGCCATTGCTGTCTCCAATTTTTTGAAATTTTTAGGGGAAACTCATTGCTCTTCTGTGGGAGCGAGCCTGCTCGCGATGGTGGACGGCACACCGCGGGGTATCAGGCTTCCCGCGTCATCGTTGACGTCTATCGCGAGCAGGCTCGCTCCTACAGGTACAGGGTGTTCATTATTTCTTCGCGGCAAACAACGCATCGAGCTTCTGCTCGAAGGTGTGGTAGTCGATGCGATCGTAAAGCTCCATGCGAGTCTGCATGGTGTCGATGACATTCGCCTGCGTGCCATCGCGGCGCAGTGCGGTGTATACGTTTTCCGCGGCCTTGTTCATGGCGCGGAAGGCCGACAGCGGGTACAGCACCAGCGACACGTCGACAGCGGCGAGTTGCTCGGTGGTGTACAGCGGGGTCGCGCCGAATTCGGTGATGTTGGCCAGGATCGGCGCTTTCACGCGGCTGGCGAACAGCTTATACATGTCGAGTTCGGTGATGGCTTCCGGGAAAATCATGTCGGCGCCGGCTTCGATGCAGGCAGCGGCGCGATCCAGGGCAGACTCCAGGCCTTCCACCGCCAGGGCGTCGGTACGGGCCATGATCACGAAGCTGTCGTCGGTACGGGCATCGACGGCGGCCTTGATGCGGTCGACCATTTCCTGCTGGGTCACGATCTCTTTATTAGGACGGTGGCCGCAGCGCTTGGCGCCAACCTGGTCTTCGATGTGAATCGCCGCCGCGCCAAACTTGATCATCGACTTGACGGTACGAGCGACGTTGAACGCCGAGGAACCGAAACCGGTGTCCACGTCCACCAGCAATGGCAGATCGCAGACGTCGGTGATACGGCGCACGTCGGTCAGCACGTCATCCAGGCCGGTGATGCCCAGGTCAGGCAAGCCGAGGGAGCCGGCAGCCACCCCGCCACCCGACAGGTAGATCGCCTTGAAACCGGCGCGCTTGGCCAACAGCGCATGGTTGGCGTTGATTGCGCCGACCACTTGCAGTGGATGTTCGCTGGCGACCGCATCGCGGAAACGCTGGCCTGGTGTGCTCTTGTTCGAACTCATGACTCACCTCGTTTGGCTGTCGGGTTGACGCCGTCCTGGTAATGACGGGCGATATTGCGTTTGGAGGCGCCGATGTGACGGCGCATCAACAACTCGGCCAGCTCACCGTCACGGTCGGCGATGGCATCGAGAATGCGGTGGTGCTCGGCGAACGCCTGGTGCGGGCGATTGGGCGTGGTGGAAAACTGGATGCGGTACATGCGCACCAATTGATACAGCTCGCCGCAGAGCATTTTGGGTCAGCGTGCGATTGCCGCTGCCCTGGATGATTCGGTAATGGAAGTCGAAATCGCCTTCCTGCTGGTAGTAGCCCCGACCTGCCTGGAATGCTTCGTCACGCTCATGGGTTTCCAGCACCCGACGCAGCTCGTCGATTTCTTCGAGGCTCATGCGCTCGGCGGCCAAGCGACAGGCCATGCCTTCCAGGGACTCGCGGATTTCGTACAGCTCAAGCAGCTCGGCATGATTGAGCGACACTACCCGCGCGCCGACATGCGGCACGCGTACCAGCAGGCGCTGACCTTCCAGGCGATGGATGGCCTCGCGCAACGGGCCACGGCTGATGCCGTAGGTACGCGCCAGCTCCGGTTCGGAGATTTTGCTGCCCGGCGCGATCTCGCCTTTGACGATAGCCGCCTGAATGCGGCGGAAGACATTCTCGGAAAGTGTCTCCGTATCGTCTTGCGTAGAAACCGGGGGATCGAGTTGATCCAGCATATTGTCGACACCTTGTGAGCCAATGCCGCAAAAACTAACGAATACCGGCAGCACAGTCAAAGGATAAATAGATATTGTCGACAATCTTCTGATAACCGGTTGCACCATAACGAAGCAACCCGACAGGTTCATAGCCACCGGCCAGCGCTGGCGCCGTCAAACCACCGTGCTAGAATGCCGCCGCATTTGTTTGTCACATCTGCACTGCCTGTCATAAAGATCTGCCAGGCATACGAGGGAGCTTGCGCAGCGATGCCAGGGCCTTGAATCAAGTCGGACCGCTGCGCACCAGGATTTATGAGACTCAAGCCCTTCCCTGCTTTCCTTTATTTACTTTGCCTGCCCGGGTTCGCAATGGCCGGGGAAAAAACTGTGTATGGCCTCAATGAGTACGCCTCGCTCAATGGCATCGACCTGGAAGTGGCGGCCAAACTCGACACCGGGGCGAAAACCGCTTCCCTGAGTGCACGGGACATCAAACGTTTCAAACGCAACGGCGAATCCTGGGTGCGGTTTTACCTGGCCATCGACGCCGCCCATTCGCACCCGATCGAACGCCCGCTGGCCCGTGTCAGCAAGATCAAGCGCCGGGCCGGCGACTACGACCCCGAGGAAGGCAAGAAGTACACCGCCCGCCCCGTGATCGAACTGGACATCTGCATGGGCTCGGCCCTGCGCAGCATCGAAGTGAACCTGACCGACCGCAGCGCGTTCCAATACCCGCTCCTGATTGGCTCCGAAGCGCTCAAGCGTTTCGATGCACTGGTTGACCCCAGCCTTAAATATGCTGCCGGCAAACCTGCCTGCACCACCGACGCTCATACCGCCGAGTAATTCAAATGCGCTCTCTTACCCTTCATCTGAAATTGCTGATCGCCATCCTGGTGGTGCTGGGCATTTCAGTTACGGCCTATCAGATCTTCGTGCTGGGCATCCCGGTGACCGAAGACGCCACTGACGACCTGTGGAACATCGACGCCAAGGTCGAGTTCGTCGCCAGCGCCAAGGATCCGGTCAAGATCCAGATGTTCGTGCCACCGCTGAGCCGCGACTTCGTCAGCCTCAACGAGAGCTTCATCTCCAATAATTACGGCGTGGCCGTGAACCGGGTCGACGGCAACCGCAAGGTCACCTGGTCGGCACGCCGGGCCAAAGGCAATCAGACGCTGTATTACCGCCTGGTGCTGACCAAGCGTTATTCCGGCGAGAAGGCCAAGATCAAAGGCCCGACCTTTCGCGACAGCATCACCATCGAAGGCCCGGAAAAAATCGCCGCCGAAGCCCTGCTCGCACCGATTCGCCAGCACTCGGCCGACGTCGAAACCTTCGTCGGCGAAGCCATCAAGCGGGTCAACAACCTCAACGACGACAACGTGAAACTGTTGCTGGCCGGTGATCCATCCACCGCGCACAAGGCGAAAACCGTCGAGCTGCTGCTGTCCATCGCCCACGTGCCGATCGAGAAGGTCCACACCATCCGCCTGGTGGCCGACCAGCCGCAAACACCGGAACTGTGGCTGCGCAGTTTCAATGGCACCGACTGGCTGTACTTCAACCCGGAAACCGGTGAGCAAGGGTTGCCGACCGACCGCCTGCTGTGGTGGACCGGCGACGAAAACCTGATCACCGTCGACGGCGGCAAGAAGGCCAATGTGACCTTCAGCCTGAACAACAGCGAAATGAACGCCATTCGCCTGGCCAAGCTGACCGACGAAAACACCGACGCCAACTTCCTCGAGTACTCGTTGTACGGCCTGCCGCTGCAGACCCAGCAGACCTTCATGATCATGGTCATGATCCCGATCGGCGTACTGGTGATCCTGATCCTGCGCAACCTGATCGGCATCCAGACCCTGGGCACCTTCACTCCGGTGCTGATCGCCCTGGCCTTCCGCGAAACCCAGCTCGGCTTCGGTATCATGCTGTTTACCATCATCACGGCGCTGGGCCTGTCGCTGCGCTCCTATCTCGAACACCTCAAACTGCAAATGCTGCCGAGACTGTCGGTGGTGCTGACGTTCGTGGTGGTGTTGATTGCGGCCATCAGCCTGTTCAGCCACAAACTCGGCCTGGAGCGCGGCTTGTCGGTCGCGCTGTTCCCGATGGTGATCCTGACCATGACCATCGAACGCCTGTCGATCACTTGGGAAGAACGCGGCGGTGGCCATGCGATGAAAGTCGCTATCGGCACGCTGTTCGCCGCGTCCCTGGCGCACCTGATCATGACCGTGCCGGAACTGGTGTACTTCGTGTTCACCTTCCCGGCGATTCTGCTGATCCTGGTGGGCTTCATGCTGGCCATGGGTCGTTATCGCGGCTATCGCCTGACCGAACTGGTGCGTTTCAAGGCCTTCCTGAAAAAGGCTGACGCCTGATGTTCGGCTTCTGGAAGACCTGGAAGGCCCTGGAAGCCCGGGGCATCATGGGGATCAATCGGCGCAACGCAGACTACGTGCTCAAGTACAACAAGCGCAGCCTGTACCCGATCGTCGATGACAAGATCATCACCAAGGAGCGCGCCATCGCCGCCGGCATCCATGTGCCCGAGCTCTATGGCGTGATCTCCACCGAGAAGGAAATCGACAACCTCGAAGAGATCATCGGCGCACGCAATGACTTCGTGATCAAACCGGCCCAAGGCGCTGGCGGCGATGGCATCCTGGTCATCGCCGACCGCTTCGAAGGGCGCTATCGCACGGTGTCCGGCCGGATCATCAGCCATGAAGAAATCGAGCACCAGGTTTCCAGCATCCTGACCGGCCTGTACTCCCTGGGTGGTCACCGCGACCGGGCGTTGATCGAATACCGCGTGATTCCGGACCAGATCTTCAAGAGCATCAGCTACGAAGGCGTGCCGGACATCCGCATCATTGTCTTGATGGGTTACCCGGTGATGGCCATGCTGCGCCTGCCGACGCGCCAGTCCAACGGCAAGGCCAACCTGCACCAGGGCGCCATTGGCGTCGGCGTGGACCTGGCCACCGGCCTGACCCTGCGCGGCACCTGGCTGAACAACATCATCAACAAACACCCGGACACCACCAACGCGGTGGATGGCGTGCAACTGCCCTATTGGGACGGTTTCATGAAACTCGCCGCTGGCTGTTATGAGTTGTGCGGGCTGGGCTACATCGGTGTCGACATGGTCCTGGACCAGGAAAAAGGCCCGCTGATCCTTGAGCTCAACGCCCGGCCGGGGCTGAATATCCAGATTGCCAATGACTGCGGGCTGACGTTGCGTACTCACGCGGTGGAAGCACGACTGGAAGACCTGAAGGCGCGTGGCGTGACCGAGACGGTCGAAGAACGCGTGGCGTTCGTTCAGGAGATGTTCGGGCATATTCCGCCGGTTGAGGGCTGAGGCCCTTCTCCTGTAGGAGCGAGCTTGCTCGCGATGGACCAGAGAGCGCCACGGGGTGTCAGGCTCCCAGCGTCATCGTTCACGTCCATCGCGAGCAAGCTCGCTCCTACCACATCCCCCTCTAGGAGCAATTCTCCGAGGGGACTACAATCGCCACCCCGCCTTGATGGCTGATGTCCCCACCCATGTTGACCTGCTCCGTACACCCGCTGCCCTATCGCGCCAACCCCGCCCACTACTTCGCGGCGATTCGCCATGCCCCCGGCGCCGTGCTGCTCGACAGCGGCCGCCCCAGTGCCGACCGCGGCCGCTATGACCTGCTCAGCGCCTGGCCGCTGGAACAACTGACGGTAGCGCCCGACGAAAGTGGCGAGGCCTTCCTGCAACGCCTGCGCGATAACCTGACACGCCTGGGCGAAGCCTCTGTGCCGGCGCCTTATGAGTTGCCGTTTGCCGGTGGGTTGATCGGTTACCTGAGTTACGACTTCGGCCGACATCTGGAGCGCCTGCCGAGCCAGGCCAGTGACGACCTGCATCTGCCCGACGCGCGTTTCGGCCTGTACGGTTGGGCATTGATCAGCGATCACCTCGCGCTGACCAGCCAGCTGGTATTCCACCCGACCCTGCCCGACAGCGAACGTCAGCGCCTGATCGGGCTGTTCAGCCAACCGGCACCTGAAGCCGTCGCGCCCTTCAAACTGCTCACCCCGATGACCGCCGACTTGAGCGCTGACGAGTATCAACAAGCCATCGAGCGCATCCACCAGTACATTCAGGCCGGTGACTGTTACCAGGTCAATTTCGCCCAGCGTTTTCGCGCGTCCTGCCAGGGTGATTCGTGGGCCGCCTACTGCGCCTTGCGCGCAGCGTGCCCGACGCCTTTTTCCGGCTTCCAGAGCCTGCCTGACGGCGATGCCGTCCTCAGCCTGTCGCCGGAGCGCTTCGTCAAAGTCAGCCAGCGCCATGTCGAAACCCGCCCGATCAAGGGCACTCGGCCTCGGGGCCTGACGCCCGAGCAAGACGCCGCGAATGCCGCCGAACTGCTGGCCAGCCCCAAGGACCGCGCGGAAAACCTGATGATCGTCGACCTGCTGCGCAACGATCTCGGCCGGACCTGCCGCATCGGCTCGGTCCGGGTGCCGGAGTTGTTCAGCCTGGAAAGTTACCCGAACGTGCATCACCTGGTGAGCAGCGTCACCGGTGAGCTGGCGGATGATCGCGACGCTCTGGACCTGATCGCCGGCAGCTTCCCCGGCGGCTCGATCACCGGCGCACCAAAGATTCGCGCGATGCAGATCATCGACGAATTGGAGCCGACCCGACGTGGCCTGTATTGCGGTTCGTTGCTGTACCTGGACGTGCGCGGTGAGATGGACAGCTCCATCGCCATCCGCAGTTTGCTGGTCAAGGACGGGCAGGTATGTTGCTGGGGCGGTGGCGGGATAGTCGCGGA
Organism: Pseudomonas sp. AP3_22 TE3818; assembly: GCF_053628995.1. Taxonomy (NCBI): domain Bacteria; kingdom Pseudomonadati; phylum Pseudomonadota; class Gammaproteobacteria; order Pseudomonadales; family Pseudomonadaceae; genus Pseudomonas; species Pseudomonas sp. AP3_22 TE3818. The sequence goes on from NZ_JBRJHL010000001.1 coordinate 4,674,303, forward strand.
TTCCGAGTGGCAAGCCGAATATCAGGAGTCGATCACCAAGGTGAAGGTGCTGCTCGATACCCTGCAAAACCTGTAACGCAGTACTTTTGTGGCGAGGGGGCTTGCCCCCGTTCGGCTGCGCAGCAGTCGCAAACCGTTACACGCGCTCTATCTGGGGATGCGCAGTGTCAGGTTTTGGGGTCGCTTCGCGACCCAACGGGGGCAAGCCCCCTCGCCACAGGGGATCGAGTTACAGGCTCAAAGTGCGGTTCGAAGCCTTGATGAACTCCTGCTTCAGCTCTTCAAACGTATGCACCGCCGGGAACTGCGGGAACTCGGCAATCACGTTATCCGGCGCATGGAACAGAATCCCGGCATCGGCCTCGCCCAGCATCGTGGTGTCGTTGTAGGAATCCCCCGCCGCGATCACCCGGTAGTAGAGGCTCTTGAAGGCCAGGACCGACTGACGCTTTGGATCTTTCTGACGCAGTTGATAGCCCGTGACTCGACCGCTGTCGTCGGTAATCAGTCGATGGCAGAGCAAGGTCGGGAAGCCCAGTTGACGCATCAACGGCTGGGAGAATTCATAGAAAGTGTCCGACAGGATCACCACCTGGAAGCGCTCGCGCAGCCAGTCGACGAACTCGATGGCGCCATCCAGCGGCTTGAGCGTGGCAATCACTTCCTGAATGTCGGAGAGCTTCAGGCCGTGCTCGTCGAGAATCCGCAGGCGTTGCTTCATCAGCACGTCGTAGTCGGGAATGTCCCGGGTGGTGGCCCTGAGGGATTCGATCCCGGTTTTTTCGGCGAAGGCGATCCAGATTTCCGGGACCAGCACACCTTCAAGATCCAGACAGGCAATTTCCACAAGACACTCCCATTTGTATTGATTATTGAGTCGAGCGAGCAAAAAGATTGCCGAACTCTAGCGACTCGGGCCTGCCGGTGCAACGCAGAGGATGCCCCGGCCCGCGCAGCTTTTTGTTACCATCGGCCCCATATAGAGCGCCCAGCGCCACCGACCTGTAGGAAGCCGCCCTGATGAGCCCAACGTTCGACGTCGTGGAACTCGCCACGACCTATGCCAACAAATCCGCCCAGGACATCCTGAAACTCGCGTTTGCCGAGTTCGGCGATGACCTGTGGATATCTTTCAGCGGCGCCGAGGACGTGGTGCTGGTGGACATGGCCTGGAAGCTGAACAAGAACGTCAAGGTGTTCAGCCTCGACACCGGCCGCTTGCACCCCGAGACCTATCGCTTCATCGATCAGGTGCGCGAGCACTACAAGATCGACATCGAGCTGGTGTCGCCGGACTACACGAAACTTGAACCCTTCGTGAAGGAAAAAGGCCTGTTCAGCTTCTACAAGGACGGCCATGGCGAGTGCTGCGGCATCCGCAAGATCGAACCGCTGCGCCGCAAGCTGTCCGGCGTAAAGGCCTGGGCCACCGGCCAGCGTCGGGACCAGAGCCCCGGCACCCGCAGCGCCGTCGCGGTGATGGAAATCGACACCGCGTTCTCCACCGCGGAACGCACCCTGTACAAGTTCAACCCGCTCGCGCAAATGACCAGCGAAGAGATCTGGGGCTACATCCGCATGCTGGAGCTGCCGTACAACAGCCTGCACGAACGCGGTTTCATCAGCATCGGCTGCGAACCCTGCACCCGCCCGGTACTGCCGAACCAGCATGAACGCGAAGGCCGCTGGTGGTGGGAAGAAGCGACGCAGAAGGAATGCGGGTTGCACGCGGGGAATATCATCAGCAAGTCCAAAGCGTAAACCCACTGTAGGAGCGAGCCTGCTCGCGATGGTCGTCAACGATAACGCGGGGTGCCTGATACCCCGCTGCGTTCTCGGGTTCATCGCGAGCAAGCTCGCTCTTACAGTGTTATCTGCAGCTTTAAAAAAACGTGTACACACGATTGTCACCATAGGTGCCATTCGTGTGTGCACTTTTAGTTTCTGCGCCCCAAAAAGTTACTTTCCTCCCCCTGACGTGCCTTGCCACGCCCTGCTGAATCTCCCATTCAAAATAAATACCTGTTCAAACGGTCAATTTATATTGTCAATTTTTCAATAACTTGGCGAAAAGCCATAACAAAACGAAATGAACAGCACCGTTCATAGATCGCTCGACTGGCATGGATCTGGCTTAAGTGCATACATGTTTTGTATACAATAATCTCAAAACATACACACACTTTAGATCCGCAAGCCTGAAGCGCCCTATCCCGTACAGGCTGCAGATGCCCCGTAACCAATGATATTCGCTACCCGCGACGAAGATTTGTCGAGCCAAGGCTCATGCACAGTCATCGCGGCGTCGAGCATCAGGAGCCTGCCGGAATGCGTACTCGTCTCTCCAATAACAATATCGCGCTGGATCTACCCTCCTCCCATTCCACCCACACCGCCGACCATCAGGCGCATCACTCCCCCGTGGTGCTCAGCCCCCGACTGCACAACAAGGACCTCGCACCGACCAAGGCCGAAGGCCGGCGCTGGGGGCGCTACAGCATCTTTGCCTTGTGGACCAATGACGTTCACAACATTGCCAACTACTCCTTTGCCATCGGCCTGTATGCCCTGGGCCTGGGCGGCTGGCAGATCCTGTTGTCCCTGGGGATCGGAGCGGCGCTGGTGTATTGCTTCATGAACCTGTCCGGCTACATGGGACAAAAGACCGGGGTTCCGTTTCCGGTCATCAGCCGGATCAGTTTCGGCATTCACGGGGCGCAGATTCCTGCGTTGATCCGCGCCGTGATCGCCATCGCCTGGTTCGGCATTCAGACGTACCTCGCGTCCGTCGTCTTTCGCGTGCTGCTGACAGCGATCCATCCCGGGTTCGCCGACTACGACCACAACTCGATCCTCGGCCTGTCGACCCTGGGCTGGGTGTGTTTCGTCGCGATCTGGTTCGTGCAACTGGCGATCCTGGCCTATGGCATGGAGATGGTGCGGCGCTACGAGGCGTTTGCCGGCCCGGTGATTCTGCTGACCGTTGCCGCCCTCGCCGCGTGGATGTACTTCCAGGCCAACGCGACCATTGCCTGGTCGATCCGTGAGCCGCTGACCGGTGGTGAGATGTGGCGCAATATCTTTGCCGGTGGCGCATTGTGGCTGGCGATCTACGGCACCCTGATCCTCAATTTCTGCGACTTCGCCCGCTCTTCACCGTGCCGCAAGACCATCAAGGTCGGAAATTTCTGGGGCTTGCCGGTGAATATCCTGGTGTTCGCCAGCATCACTGTCCTGCTGTGCGGCGCGCAGTTTCAGATCAACGGCCGGATCATCGAAAGCCCGACCGAAATCATCGCCTCGATCCCCAACACCTTCTTTCTGGTACTCGGTTGCCTGGCGTTCCTGATCGTCACCGTGGCGGTGAACATCATGGCCAACTTCGTCGCCCCGGCGTTCGTCCTCAGTAACCTGGCGCCGAAGTACCTGACGTTCCGTCGCGCCGGACTGATCAGCGCGACCATCGCCGTGCTGATCCTGCCGTGGAACCTCTACAACAGCCCGCTGGTGATCGTGTACTTCCTGTCCGGCCTCGGTGCCCTGCTCGGTCCGTTGTACGGCGTGATCATGGTCGACTACTGGCTGGTTCGAAAAGGCCAGGTCAACGTGCCGCAGTTGTATAGCGAAGATCCCAACGGCGCGTATTACTACAGCCGCGGCGTCAATTTGCGCGCCGTGGCGGCGTTCATTCCCGCCGCCCTGATCGCCATCGTCCTGGCCCTGGTGCCCGGTTTCCACAACGTATCGCCATTCTCCTGGCTGGTGGGTGCCGGCATCGCCGGGATGCTCTACCTGATCATCGCCAAGCGCCAACCGCACTACGCCGATGTCAGCGGCGAAGCCATCGCAGTCGAAAACGTCAGCCATTAACTCCATGGCGGCCCGGCAAAGTCGGGCCGCAGAACCATCCGCAATAAGGACTCCCCATGCGCATTCTCGTGGTCAACGTCAACACCACCGAATCCATCACCCAGGCCATCGCCCGCTCGGCACAGGCCGTCGCATCGCCCGGCACGGAAATCGTCGGCCTCACCCCGCACTTCGGCGCCGACTCCATCGAGGGCAACTTCGAAAGTTACCTGGCGGCCATCGCGGTCATGGACCGGGTGATGTCCTACGACCAGCCGTTCGACGCAGTGATCCAGGCCGGCTACGGCGAACACGGCCGTGAAGGCTTGCAGGAACTGCTCAACGTGCCAGTGGTGGATATCACCGATGCCGCCGCCAGCACGGCGATGTTTCTCGGTCACGCCTATTCCGTGGTCACCACCCTCGACCGCACCGTGCCGCTGATCGAAGACCGCCTCAAGCTCTCCGGCCTGTGGGACCGTTGCGCCTCGGTACGGGCCAGTGGCCTGGCGGTGCTGGAACTGGAGCACGAACCGCAGCGCGCACTGGAAGCCATCGTGCATCAGGCCGAACTGGCGGTGACCCAGGACAAGGCCGAAGTGATTTGCCTCGGTTGCGGTGGCATGGCCGGGCTGGACGAACAGATTCGCCGGCGTACCGGCGTACCGGTGGTGGATGGGGTGACGGCGGCGGTGACCATTGCCGAATCGTTGGTGCGCCTGGGGTTGTCGACCTCGAAAGTGCGGACCTATGCGACGCCGCGGCCGAAAAACATCATTGGCTGGCCGGGGCGGTTTGCCCGGTAGACCGCGGCGCCCTCTTCGCGAGCAAGCCCGCTCCCACACTGCCCCCCCCTTTGTGGGAGCGGGCTTGCTCGCGAAGGGGGCACCTCGGTCCCAAGCCTGACTCAAACCGCACTAAACCTCTGCCCCACCCCCCGCTCGGCAAACTGCTCGATGATGAAATCGACAAACGCCCGGGTCTTGCCTGGCAGCAGTTTGTGTTCGGCGTAATAGATAGAGGTGTAGCCGTCGTCGATGTACCAGTCCGGCAACACCCGCTGCAACTTGCCCGTCTCCAGGTAACCCGAGGCAAACGGCATACTCACCAGCGCAATGCCCAGACCTTGTGCGGCGGCGACGCAAGCAGCCTCGGAATCGCTCATGGTCATCCGCGCCTTGAGCGTCAACGGGCTGTGTTGCTGATTGCGATGGGTCAACTGCCAGGAGCGCACGCGACCGGTTTGTGGTGAGCGGATCAGAATCCCGTCGTGGTGCTTGAGGTCGTCCGGTTCGGTGATTGACGTATGTGCCTGCAGATAATTCGACGAAGCCACCAATACCCGATGCGCCGGACTCAGCTTGCGTGCGACTACGCCCTGGGGTAATTCGAAGCCGCCGCCGATGGCCGCGTCGAACCCCTGCCCGATCAGATCGACCTGGCGGTTGTCGAAGTGCCAGTCCGGGTTGATCGCCGGGAATCGCTGCAGAAACTCGCCGAGCATCGGCACTATGTACAGGCAACCGAATACCGTCCCCATGCGGACCTTCAATGTACCCGCTGGCTGCCCACCGGCGCTGGCGAGATTGGCCACGGCATTCTGGATGGTATGCAGGCTGGTGCTGACTTCGCCGAGAAACAACTGACCGGCCTCGGTCAGCGTCAGGCTGCGCGTGCTGCGCTGAAACAATCTGACGCCCAGGCGCGCCTCAAGCTTGGCAACGCTCTTGCCCACCGCCGCCGGCGTCAGGCTCAAGCGTCGCGCCGCTTCGGCGAAGCTGCCGACCTCGGCGCTGCGCACAAAGCATTCGATACTGCTGAAGGTTTCCATAGGCGCCACTATAAACTTTTGGTTTACACAGACTATCGCAATTATGGTCTACACAGCTCGTAATCCTGAATCGATACTAGGCTCCATCAACCGGGACATCTCGCCTCGGGACTTGGAGATCGACATGACTACTCAGAACCTCAGCGGCAAAGTGGCATTGATTCAAGGTGGTTCCCGCGGTATCGGTGCAGCCATCGTCAAGCGCCTGGCCGCTGAAGGCGCGACCGTTGCCTTCACTTATGTCAGCTCGACAGCCAAGGCTGAAGAGTTGCAACACAGCATCACCGCCAAGGGCGGCAAGGCCCTGGCCATCAAGGCCGACAGCGCCGACGCCGATGCGATCCGCGGTGCCGTGTCCGCCACGGTGGAAACCTTCGGTCGCCTGGATATCCTGGTCAACAATGCAGGCGTACTGGCCGTCGCACCGCTGGCCGAGTTCAAACTCGAAGACTTCGACCAGACCCTGGCCATCAACGTACGCAGCGTGTTCATTGCCACCCAGGCCGCCGCCAGGCACATGACCGAAGGCGGTCGCATCATCAACATCGGCAGCACCAACGCCGATCGCATGCCCTTTGCCGGTGGCGGCCCGTACGCCATGAGCAAGTCGGCACTGGTCGGCCTGACCAAAGGCCTGGCCCGTGACCTCGGCCCGCAAGGCATCACCATCAATAACGTACAGCCGGGTCCGGTCGACACCGACATGAACCCGGCCGAGGGTGACTTTGCGGAGAGCCTGATCCCGTTGATGGCCGTGGGCCGTTACGGCAAGGCCGAAGAGATCGCCAGCTTCGTCGCCTACCTCGTCAGCCCGGAAGCCGGCTACATCACCGGGGCCAGCCTGACCATCGACGGCGGCTTCGGCGCCTGATGCGTTGAACGCAAAGCAAAATGTGGGAGCAAGCCCGCTCCCACACTTTCCTTTGTCAGGCCCACTCAAGCACAGGCAAACCAAAGGCGCCCGGCTCGAACGCCTTCAACGTACGAAGAATGCCATCGGCGTGTGCGTACCTGGCGTCGGCCATTGCCGCATCCGGAATCGCAATCGCCGTCATCCCCGCCGCTTTCGCCGCGGTGACACCAAAGGGCGAATCCTCGAACACCAGGCAATCCTCGGGCGCGACGCCCAGACGCCGCGCCGCTGTCAGGAAGATATCCGGTGCCGGTTTCGCCGCCCCCACCTCGGGATCATCGGCGGTGACGATAAAGTCGAACAGTGTGAACCAGTCGCGGTGCAGGGTGGTTTTCTGGCCGAACGACTGGCTCGATGAACTGGTACCCACGGCAATCGGAATGTGGTTGGCCTTCAGATGCCGCACCAGTTCCTGTGCGCCAGGCATAGCTTGCGCTGTAGGAAAACGCTCGCGCATCAGCGGCTCGCGGATCACCAGGAACTCTTCGGCGGTCATCGGCAGGTCGAGCGCTTCAACCACATAACGCGCCAGATCCCCTGCGCCCCGGCCAATGATGTTCTGCTTGATGCTCCAGTCGAACGTTCGGCCGTAGCGCGCGGCGATGATGGACGTGACTTCGGTGTAGATGCCCTCGGTGTCCAGCAGCAAGCCGTCCATATCGAAAATCACGGCCTTGATCGGGCCGAATGTTTTGAGCGGTGCATTCATCGCATCTGATCCGTTTTCCAAGGCATCCCGGGCGGCGCCGGTGAGGCCCGCACCCGAATGGATTAAAGGATTCAGCAGCATAGCGAGCGCAGCCGTCTCAGAGCAACGATGAAATCCCGATCTACGCCGAATGGCTCTCGTGATTTGGCGATTCGCCCTACATCACACGCCAACTTTCCCGACTTCTTTCCTTGAAGATCCTCCGCAGAGTCTCACGTCCTACATTCCGCCAAGCGAAAGTCTGCAGATGTTCGATCCCCAAAAGGTATTGGCATGTCCCGCCAGCGGTCCCCCGACACAGGTGCACAGATTCGCCGCCTGTATCGATACCCTCGAGCGCTCCGCCCCCCACAACGGCCCGGTGTCCACGGTCACCGGTGAAGTATCACTGGCCCTCACGGACGGCACCCTCGACGGGATCTTGCCGTTCGACTTCACCCGCTTCTATCGCACCCGTGCCGTCGAACTCGACAGCGGGCTCGGTTTCGGCTGGCGGCACTCGCTGTGCCAGCATCTGGAATTCAACGGCGAGCAGGTGCTGTGGATCGACGCCGAAAACCACCGCACGCCATTTCCATGGCCGACGACGGCTCGCCCGTTGATCCGTAACAGACTGTCGCGGGCGGCGATTTACCTCGGCGAAGAACCGGGCGAGCTGATCCTCGCCCAGGCCGGCGACGCGGCGCGCTTTTTTCATTTCCGCGACGGCCGACTGGCCGTGATCAGCGACGCCTACGACAACCGCCTGACGGTACAGCGGGACGGCCTTGAGCGGATTCAGCGCCTGGACAACGGCGCCGACCGTGCCTTGCTGCTGCGTTATGACCTCAAGCACCTGGTGGCCGTCGACTATCAGGTGTTTCAGCGCTGCGGGCCCGAGGCGCACACCTGGCGCACCGAACAGACACTGGTCAGCTACCGCTACGACGCCCGCCAGCGATTGGTCGAGGCGACCAACGCCGTGGGTGAAAGCGAGCGTTATGACTACGACGAGCAGCACGTGGTCCTGCAACGGCAACTGGCGGGCGGCGCGAGTTTCTTCTGGGCATGGGAACGCTCCGGCAAAACCGCCCGCTGCGTCCATCATTGGGCCTCGTTTGCGCAGATGGAGGCGCGATACGTCTGGGACGATCAAGGCACCGTGACGGTGAACAACGCCGACGGCAGCCAAGAGGTTTACGTTCATGACCCAAACGCGCGACTGGTGCGCCAGATCGGGCTGGACGGCGGCGAACGGCACAAGGCCTACGACAATCTGGGCCGGTTGATCTTCGAGCAGGACGCTCTCGGCGCCGTCACTCAATACCATTATGACGAAGCCGGGCGACTGATCACGCGGCTTGCGCCGGATGAGACGCCCACGTCCTACAAGTATCGCCACGGCTTCCTGCACACCCGCACTCGCGGTCGGGCGACGTGGAGCTGCCAGCGCAATGCCCAGGGAGACATCACGACCGTCATCGATCCCGAGGGACAGATCACCCACTATTCCTACGACTCGCTGGGGCGCTTGCTGACGATCCGGTTTCCAGACCAGAGTATTCAGCGGTTTGCCTGGAACGCCCTGGGACAATTGCTGGAAGAAACCTTGCCCGATGGTTCTCAGCGCATGTTTTCCTACGATGCGTTAGGGCGGCGGATGACCGGGCAGGACGAACACGGTGCCATCACCCGTTATGAGTGGGACGCCGTAGGTCGACTGAACCGGACCACGCTGCCCATGGGGGCCTGCCGTGCCTGGCGCTACAACGCCTACGGCCGGATCACCGCCGAGACCGACGAACTGGGACGAGTAACCCGTTACGAATACGCCGACGACCTGCACTTGATCAGCCGTCGGATCAACCCCGACGGCAGCACGTTGAAGTACCGCTACGACCATGCGCAATTGCTGCTGACCGAGATCGAAAACGAGGTGGGCGACACTTACCGTCTGGACTACACGCCGGAAGGATTGATCCGACAGGAAACCGCCTTCGATGGACGTCGTACCGCTTACAGCTACGACCTCAATGGCCAATTGCTGAAGAAAACCGAGTTTGGCGACGACGGCTCGCAGCTGGTCACCGGCTATCAGCGTGACAGCGCCGGGCGCTTACGGGGCAAAACCTTGCCCGATGGGGTCAGGGTCGAGTACCACTACGACACGCTCGGGCGACTGGTCAGCGTCGATGACGGCCGGGCTGCTCCATTGCAGTTCGAATACGACCTTCAGGACCGATTGATCACCGAGTATCAGGGCTGGGGCACCCTGCGTTACGACTACGACGTCTGCGGACGGCTCAAGTGCCTGCGCCTGCCGGACGCCTGTATCCTCGTCTACCACCGCGCCACGGGAGGCGCCCTCACGGCCATCGACCTCAACGGCACACCCCTGACCCGCCATCGCTTTGTCGGCGGGCGCGAACAGCAGCGCCAACAGGGCCTTCTGCTCAGCGATTACGGCTACGACGAGCAAGGCCGTTTACTGGCCCATGTCATCAGCCAAAAACAACGACCGCTGTACCGCCGCGAGTATGCCTACAGCGCCAAAGGCAATCTCTTGAAGGTTACCGACAGCCGCCACGGTTCACGCCGCTATCAATACGATGCACTCGACCGCCTGACCGGCGTACGTCACACCCGCGACCAGTGCGCAGAGCACTTCACCCACGACCCGGCCGGCAACCTGCTGATCCACGGGCGTCCCGGCCCATGTGTTTTCCAGGGCAACCGCCTGCAGCGCAGTGGCAGTGGCAATGACGGCAGCTGCTACGACTACGACGCCTTCGGCAATCTGATCCGCGAACGCCGCGGCCTGCCGCCCCAAGTCACCGAATACGCCTACGACAGCCAGCATCGCCTGATCGGCGTCAGCCCCCCGGACGGTAAAAGTGTCAGCTATCGCTACGACGCTTTCGGCCGGCGCATCCACAAAACGGTTGATGGCTACACCACGCAATACTTCTGGCAAGACGACCGGCTGATCGCTGAAAGCGGCCCCCGGCACTACCGCAGCTACATCTACGAACGCAGTGAACCCGGCGAGCCCGGTAGCTTCCGCCCGCTGGCGCTGCTCGACGGCAAAGGCCGGGCACACGCCTGCCCCTACTACTTTCAACTCGACCACCTCGGCACCCCGCAGGAACTGACCGGCCACGGCGGTGCGATCGTCTGGTCGGCCCAATACACCGCCCACGGCAAACTCCGCGAGTCGAGCCGCGAACGGCTCGAACAACCCTTACGGTTTCAGGGGCAATATTTCGACGCTGAGAGTGGACTGCACTACAACCGGCATCGCTATTACCATCCGGACTTCGGTCGTTTTCTGACGCCGGATCCGCTCAGGCCGGGCGGTGGGTTGAACCCGTATCGGTACACCCGCAACCCGACGGGATGGGTGGATCCGCTGGGATCGGGCGATCCCCTCGGATCGATTCGCTCAGGAAGCATTCGAGCCCCGGACATCCTCACCGCCGCTTCGAAGTAGCCAAGTCTTCCGAGCCATCGGTATCTGCATCGCGCCGATCGTGCGGATCTGCCTCGACATTCTCGTCGCTCTCGTCGCTCGGCACTTGCTCCACGCCGGCATCGTCGTCTGGGGGCCGTTGGTCGCGGCTCAAGGAATCGGTAGGTGACGGCAGTGGATATTCCGGCGTTTCATCATCGTCGAAGGCCTTTGGATCAGTGTTCATATCGCACCTCTCATCTGACCTCAAGCGCAGGTCATGACATATCGAGGACTGCGCGATGGACGCGTTCGACCCGGTAGACGATCGGTTGATTCGGCAACAGGACTCAATCAGTCTTCGTCCTCTTCCTCATCATCAAACTCGATATTTCCCACATCGCCTGCATCATCAGCATCGTTAAGTGGCACCGTCGCATCATCCATCAGCGACCCCGGATCTTCATTGCCGGGATCGTTGATGGATGGCTGTGCGCTTGGGTCTTTGTCTTCCGTGTCTTCGGATTCCAGAGTCATGGTATGCCTCACTCAATCAGTGATGCTTTTTGTGGTGCTTGTTCGAGTGTTTATGTCCGCCACCGGAATGGGAATGACCACTGCCATCCCCCAGATCATTGCCGATCGCACCGCCGGCCGCACCGCCAAGACCGGCACCGATGGCCGATCCGGTCGAACCGCCAAGACTGTTGCCGACCACCGATCCGCCCGCTGCGCCCAAACCACCGCCTACCGCCGCTTCGGTGCGATTGTGCTTCGGTGCGGCAACAGCACTGCCAGCCGCTCCGCCGACACCCGCACCAATTGCTGCGCCAGTACTGCCACCCACCTGGCCACCGACCACGTTGCCCAGCACCCCACCAAGACCACCGCCCACCGCGGCATCTCCATTACCGCCTGCCAGCGCCACCTGGGAGAGCAGCAATCCAAAAACAATCGCAGGCAACATCAATCGTCGAGTCATCGGGCTTGCGTTTTGTTTGCCGTCGGTTTTGGGGTTCATGGCACGCCTCGCATTCTTCAGGGGTATGGAAGATTTGAGCCGTTGCGGCGTAAATCGTTCATATATGAAAAAGCCCGGCATCAAGCCGGGCTTTTTCACATCTGGATCAGCATCAGTGACGCTTGTGACCGTTGGCCAGGTTGCTGCCTACACCGCCGCCCAATGCACCGCCCAGGCCTGCGCCAATGGTGGCACCGGAATTGCCACCCAGGCTTTTACCGATCACCGAACCACCGGCTGCGCCGACACCGCCACCGATGGCAGCGCTGGTGCGATGACCTTTTTTGGCGGCAACTGCGCTGCCCGCCGCGCCAGCAACGCCCGCACCGATCACTGCGCCGGTGCTGCCGCCCATCTTCTGGCCGACCACGTTACCCAATGCGCCGCCCAAGCCACCACCCAGCGCGGCAGTACCGTCACCGGCCATTGCACCTTGAGCAACCAGAAGCCCCAGAACCAGAGCAGGCAGTGTTAAACGCATGACAAAAACCTCAAAAAATAGGGGTACACACAAAGGAGGCGAGATTGAATGCTTTTGCGCGGATAGAGTCCAGCACGCCGGTCCAACTTCGCGATTGGCGACGGTTGGACAGCGTTTATGGAAAAGGTTTTACGACGGACAAAAAAAAAGCCCGCTGGGGAAACGGGCCAGGTGTTGCTTTCTAACGGATGAGTCGAGACTACGGAGGTTGTTGTGAAAAGTTTGTGAAAGATCGCCACTTTAAAAAATTAGTCATGAAAACCTTTCAGACATGAAAAACCCCGCTCAATGACGGGGTCTGCCTGCGTTCGCCTACTTCCTGACCGGTGCTGTCACCTTGGGCAGGAACTTGCCCTTCAGGACCCGGCACGCCCTGGTCTTGATCTTGTCGACCTCTGTCTGGTCCTCGCCGAAACTGGCCACATACTGGGTCTGGCCACACTGCACGCAATTGTTGATCGGAAACTCTGCGCCATCGTCCTCGATATACGGATCAGCCATCTCTTCACCCCTTTCAACGAGCGGGATCGACACCGGCAAGCCCTTTGCCTGAAAAATATCGACCGCCAAGGATTTCAGACTAGCCGGTCACTAATGGACTTTCCGTTCGAATTTCCATGTGACCGACGAATGGCTGCGATCCCTCATCGCAACTTGACCGCTGTCCCGGTCACAAACACGACGACCATCCCGCCCTTGCCGGCCGGCATGCTGATCTCATAGCCAAGCCCCACCACCGCGTCCGCCTGAAGCGCCCGTGCCCGCTCCTTGATCTCATCGGTGGCCTGAATGCGTGCTTCCTTCAACGCTCGCTCCAGCGTCTGGGAGCGCCCGCCGAAAATGTCGCGCATGCCAGCGAATACGTCACGAACAACGTTGATCCCTTGCACTGACTCGGCACTGACGATGTCCAGGTAGGCGGTAATTTGCCGGCCTTCAATGGAGTGGGTTGTGGTGGTGATCATTGCTGTTTATTCCTGTTCAGGTATTCGCCGTCTTCAAAACGCACAGTGCGATCAGCGGGAGGTGGAGACCCGACCATCCAGCCCAGCCTGGCGGGGTCGCTGGCTTCGGCGTCGGGAAAGGTTGCAGGAGCGGAAGCGAGGGCCAGTGATGACAGGGCGACCATCCACACAGTCGCTATGAACCTGGCTGTACCACAAAAACTGGAGCAAGGAGGAAGCATGATGTCGATTCCATTCGAAGAATCCGGACAGTCTAACAGCCGGCTCGCCTTGTTCACTGCTTGCGTGGTCAATGCCAGAGTGCCCTGCTGCTATGCTGAAAGATCGGTTCCCTGCGCTGGAGACCATCAGCATGGCGGCAGAAGGCAATCATTCCCCGTTCACTTGCAAGGCTATGGCCTACACGGTTGCAGGCTTCCTTATTGCCCTGATCATTGCCACAAAGCTGCTCGACACTTACTTCGAGCTGACGTTATTGGCAGAGATCAAGGGCTGGCTGCTACGTACATGGAGCTGGCTTCAACTGGAAACGCCAATGCCGAACTGGTCGCTACTGATGATTATCGGGGCTTTCGTCAGCATCCTGACTTTAGTGATTTACTACTACCGCAGCAACGACGGAGCCTACAGCGAGCTACATGAGATAGAGCGAAAAATTTACAAAAAGAACAACCCACAGTTTCCACAGCTGACAGATAACCAAACGCTGCTGATGGAAGCTTTGGCCTATCACGCAAACTTCAGAAAAGTTGCAAACCTGGACTCGATTTGCAAACTGGTCTCACTCAGCAAGCTGGAAGTTGAAGAGGGTCTGAAGCAACTCCAGGCTAAACGTCTTGTGAATCAAAAAGTGACTCGGGGTACGTTCGGCGCCACCATTTTTGAACTTACCCTGGCAGGTAAGGATTATGCGCAAGAGCGGTTTGAGCTGACGTAGTGGAGACTCGGGAAGTGGCGGGATGTATTGAGTGGCACAACTGAAAAAGAAAAACCCCCGCAAACCGTTAGCTTGCGGGGGTTTTCAGAATGTGGCGGTGAAGGAGAGATTCGAAAGTGCCCGCCCCCTCGATCGCGCAGCCGACGCACCGGAATACAAGGGCTCCAGCGGTGCCGGATGCACGAAAGCATTCCCACGCCATTCCCACGAGCATCAGCATGCACCTCAGTACGCGTGCGCATCACACGTATAGGGGCCTGAAATTCAAAATCTAGAGGGGGGGCAAAAAAAAGAGTAACATTAGTAACCTCGCTCAATTTTAAGCCGCAAGCCTTTGAAATACATAGGTTTTATTTGAGTTGAAAAAGGCAATCTTTAAGTAATATTGAAGTAATCTGATTACTCCTTATAAATGTAATCCTCCCCTCTCACAACCCCCTTCAAAATCAATGACTTGATAAATAGTTACTTTTTCAATTACTTCTCTATTACTCCTTTTTGTAATCTCCAACCCCACGGAATCCATGGCCTCCAGACCGTTCCCGTGGGGAGATTACGGAAATTACTCTTTTTGAGACTTCCCCCCCTCCCCCTGAACAACAAAGCCTCCAACCCCTTCAACGAAATACCCCCCTCGGTGCAGGGTTCCGCAGGCTTTTGTCCTCTCCAATACGGCAAGCAAGCGCCCAGCCTGAGCCGCCGGGAGTGGTCCGCAGGGGCGCAGCAAAAAAGACCTATTTAGCCCGCAGGCGAGGTGGGGGGACGACGGCGCGCGCCAAGAGAACTGACTCGCCAAAATGCCTGGATGCACCATTTTGATGCCCCCCTTGGCACGCGCCCCAACCTCTGCGGATCACCCTGCATGATGAAATCTCATAGGACTGGCCTAGACAGGCATAGAACAACGCAAGCGCGTGAATATGTAGAGCGCGCTACAAGATCTGAAGGTATTGCTTGGTCACTTCCCACTTGGATGACAAAATGCCATCTACTGAGTTACCTTCGGGCATTGGTTATGCAACCCAGTGGAAGGGCTATGAAAGAAAGGGTCTCAGAGGGTTTTTCGAAAAAAACCAGGAGGGTGCGGAACCCTACCGACATCTATACGAGCCACCTGGTGGGAGCGGGCCGGGGTCGGAGTAGAACTGCGTTGTAAGACGCTCTATTTTTACGGAAAACCAATAATAGGGTCGCATATGTTTGAGTCGATTGAGCCATTGGATGTTTACAACAAAAATATCAACATCCTATTAGGCTCGGGTGCTTCCGCAGATTTGTTCCCGACACTGGCCTTGAAAGTTAAATGCCCTTTGGGCAAATGGCAGACTATTGAGACGCTTGCCACAACGTATGCCAACTGGCCCGACAGGCATACCGCTCTATTTATGCATTATTACAATACATGCATTTACCCAGTTCAGAACTTTTCACCAAAAACCGTGAAAAACGCGAAGGGCCTGACAAACCTCGAAAACTATGAAATCTTTTTAACAACAACCCTAGGCTTGCTTGAAAGAAGAAAAGACCTCAACAGAAAAATCAATATCTTCACAACAAACTATGATGGTTGCTTGGCACATAGCGCCGACAACATCCTTGCCAAAGGCTCTCATGACTTCGTCATAAACGACGGAACTTCTGGCTTCCATACAAAACTGTTACACTCGAAAAACTTCAGCACATTCCAATGCCAGACGGGTATATTCGAGCGATCCCATTATGGCATTCCGCAGATCAACCTTATCCACCTTCACGGATCTGTCTACTGGTCAAAAATCAGCGAGAAAATAGAAGTTAAGTATGTAAATAACTTCAACAACTTAATCCACCCAAGAACATTAGAAAAGATCCAAAAATTCTCTGACTACCTTGTTACTGAAGGCGGTATTACAACAAGAATTCCGCGCGTAGATTTCACTTCACAGCAGAGGGATAATTTTTGGAAGGCCTACAACAAGCTCCCTATCGTAAACCCCACAAAATGGAAGTTTCACGAAACAGTTTTTGAAGAGCACTACTACCAGATGCTGAGGCTTCTGAGTTATGAACTTGAGAAACCAAACTCAATTCTCATCGTCTTCGGTTTCTCGTTCGCCGACGAGCACATTCTTAAACTGATTCAGCGTTCACTCGCGAACCCACAACTTCAGACCTTCATTTGCTGTTACAGCAAAAAAAAGCGCGGAAACTCTAGTCGAAGAATTCAAACTTTGGAAAAACGTTACAATTATTTCGCCACCTGATGGCGAGAAACTCGACTTCACCAACTTCAATAAATATGTCTTCTCACTGAAGCCGCAGCGGTACGTACCTCCTCAAACCGAGGATCTTGTATGAGCATTGTCGTTGGTGAAGTCATTGCCGTCTCCGGAGTTCGCATATCTCTTCGCATCTTTGAAGATTCCAGTCATGAGACAATTTTTTTCGATGGCATTAGGTATAGAGGAGTATCACTTCGGGAGCACATCACGATTCAGCGCGGTTTTATCGATATTGTTTGCCTAGTCGAAGGCGAATATCTCGATGAGCGAAAGTTGGATGCCGATGCTGAAAAGACTCTCTATGTACGCAAGGTAGATGTGCGCCCCATTGGCTACATCGTGGATGACATGTTCTTTGAGGGTATAAAGTTTATGCCAATGATCAGAGACAAAGCATATCTTCTGAGCGAACTCATGGTCGCCAAAATTTATGGCACCGAAGGTGCCGGTTCTTTTTCCATAGGCTCTATGCTAAAGGAAAACGTTCCGATCAACTTGCCTTGGACAAAAATCTTCAACAGTCACATTGGCATTTTCGGCAATACCGGAAGCGGCAAGTCGAATACACTCGCAAAACTGTACACAACTTTGTTCAACGAAAAACTGGACGCCCTCAGACATAAAAGCCAATTTGTTATTATTGATTTCAACGGTGAATATACTGAAGGACAAATCCTTCCAGCGAAGGACAAGAAGATAACCATTCTTGACCACAAGAAAGCCGGCCACAAATTTCCGATTGAAGCAGTACACTTCTGGGACGCAGAAACACTAAGCCTTTTATTCCAGGCAACTACAAATACTCAGCAACCATTTCTAAGGCGTGTTCTTAGCGGCAAAGAGCGCTTCAAAAATATTTCGCTTGAGCGTTACATTGAGAGGACATTCGAAAAAGCTTTCAGCGCTAGCGAGCCAAAACCTGACGCATTAGAATTGAGTCGAGAAATTGCGAGAATTCTCGACTGCGAGCCATTACAAGAACATTTGAAGGGAATTGTTTACAACGCGCAGAGAAAACACTTCAGGGATACTTATGGAAACTACTACAACTCTGACAGCGATGGTTTTGAGCAACATCTAAAGCCATTACTTGAGTATATCGACTTAACTGAAATGGACCAGTTTAGCGAACTAATCCTCCGGTGTTATCTTCAACTCTGCTCGGATGTCGTCTTAGGTTATGCACAATATGAACACATCCAACCTGTGCTTTCACGAGCAAAATCGTCAATTTCAGCACTTCGCAACGTGCTAAAAATTGTAGATATCCCGTCTCCCCCTACGCTATTACATGTTATCTCGTTGAAAAAATGCAAAAACGAAATAAAAAAAATCCTGCCTCTACTCATCGCCAAAAATTTCTATATCAACCATAAAGATTCAGAGACCCTCAAGAGCCCGCCCAATCGCACACTTCACCTTATCATTGACGAAGCTCATAATATTTTATCTGAGCAGTCCACACGCGAGCATGAAATTTGGAAAGACTATCGACTCGAGTTGTTTGAAGAAATCATCAAGGAGGGCAGAAAATACGGGGTTTACCTCACACTCTCCAGTCAGCGCCCCGCCGACATCTCACCGACAATCGTTTCCCAGATCCACAATTTTTTCATCCATCGACTCGTCAATGACCGTGATCTCATGCTGCTGGACAACACCATCAGCACACTTGATTCCTCCTCGAAAGCATTGATACCTACCCTTGCTAAGGGCTGTTGCGTAGTCACCGGAACTGCGTTTGATCTACCCATGATCCTAAAGATAGATCCGCTTCTCCAGGGCCATCGCCCTAGTAGTGATGACGTCAATCTGGAAGAACTTTGGAAGATTCCGCTGGCATGAATCCATGTCCTACATAGGTACTGACCCGTCTCCTCGTTTATTACGCAGGGGGGCTTACTGCCTCCCCGATGATTTCGTAGGGTTTGAACCGGATTACCTCCTCCCCAACCCAATCATTCAGCTGAAGCATCCGAGTCTGAAGGGGTTCCAGTTCGTTCGCCGCATAGATCTGCGCCGCCTCCCTGATTGATCCAAAGCCCCCAGCGTTCTGCGGCACGATGCCCATCAACTGCGGCGGAATCCGCAGGCTGGGCGGTTTCACCATGGCGGGCCTGCCGCAGGGGCTGCAATCTGGTGGACGTCGATCTGAAACAGGGGACGGTGACATTCCGCCGATCAAAGGCGCGGGGGGCCTATCGAGTGACGAAAACCCGGCGCTCTACACGCAAAGTGCGACTGTTGGAACCAGCGTGGGACGCCCTGCGTAAGCTGGACGCCATCAACCAACTCAAGACCGTGGACACGGTGGATGTCGTCGAGCGGGACAACAAGACAGTCCGTAAGCACAAGCTGCACTTCGTACTCCTGAATCAAGAGCGGTCTGCCGCACGTCAGCGACTTTGTCGTGAGAGACAGATTCTTCAAAGCGCACTTGAAAGCGGCCGACGTTCGCTATCGCGGGCCAGGCCAATGCAGGCACACCTACGCCAGCCAGTTGCTGACCACCGGCGTAGCATCAGTTGATTGGATCGCGGAGCAGATGGGCCACACCAGCGCAAATATGATCCGCCAGCACTATGGGACGTGGATTAATGAGGATGGACCAGATGTCATCGGAATGCTTCAACTTGCCCTGAACCTTTAGGCATTTTCTCAAAGGGGCCAAATTGGCCCCAACAAATGGTTCAGAAGATGGTTTTTATAACCTTGTCGACTCCAGCAATCAGTTCGCCTACTTCGTCAACTGTTGGCTCGGTCGGGTTTTTATGACCACATTTATTACGAATATCGCCAAGAAACTGGATATGCCTAGACTGCGACAGTTCAATGACACCGGCTGCTTTTAGCGCATCGTTGAGCACTGCGATAGTTCCAGACTTCTTGGACAAATTGTGGTTGTCACATACCTGCTTCAGATGGCCTTCCAGCACGACTCCGGCGACAGCGCCCGCAGCGCGAGCAAATTTGTTTTTTAGCAGCTCTCTAGCAACATCAAGTTCGGAATCAAAGAGATCAGCCTGTACCAATTGCTTGATGTCAAAGAGTGAACTCTCGAAACGTTTTTCTATGGACTCAAGGATAGCTATCTGCTGCTGCAGCAACGGAACAGCGGCAGACATGTCAACGACCACTTCCCCGCCATACCGAGTCGACGAAAGGGATTGGCACGCATCCTCGATTCGATAACTCTCGACATCAAATGACTTTCGCGTTTTTGGTCGTTCATAAAATTTTACGAAGTCCGCATACCGGTCGGGAAGTAGCTGCTTTACAACGACCAGAGCTTCCGAATACCAGTGGTTGTAGCAAACCCGAAAGGGTTTGAGCTTTTTGCCGTAACTTTCAATTTTCTCCTCGGTCCATCCCCCCCTTGCCAAACGGGCTCGCCATTTTTCCTCACCGTCCGCGGCACGGCTAAGCGCCTGAAGTACTGCCCCCCCCTCTAGAAGTAACGCCTTCAGATCCTTCCGGTACTTTTCTAAATTGGATACTGTCATCGCTCCCCCGCATGTAGATGATCAAATTGAGCATCGGTCAAACGAAGCAGAGTAATTGCATTTTAATGCCGCGGATAGTTGAGAGACCGTTTCCCTTGCCTTCCAGGAGAGTCGTAGGTTTGGGTCCACCCGGCCCTGCACTGCTGAGAGAGAAGTCGGAGATAGGTCGCTTGCGTAAAATCCTCAAGTGTTCCCATGGATGTTCCCATACAGGCCTTTTTTAACGCCCAAAAAAACAAAACCCCTGAAAACTTTAACGTTTTCAGGGGTTTAGTCATTTCGAATTTGGCGGTGAAGGAGAGATTCGAACTCTCGATACAGTTTCCTGTATACACACTTTCCAGGCGTGCTCCTTAAGCCACTCGGACACTTCACCGTATCTCTTCAAACATGTTCTGTCTGTCGAGGCGCGCTAATGTAGTCGAAAGCTTTTCCGATGGCAAACATTTTTTTCAGAATTTTCATGCGGTTAACGCGATTCAGCGTTTGCGCTCCCTCCGGGCCATGGCAAACCGGCCAATCTCCGGCTTCGTGCCCTCCTCTATATAGAGGGGAATGCGCAGCAGGCGCGGCGGGCTGCGCCTGGCGGGCAGGCAAAGGGTGACTGGCGGGTCAGTCACGGCGCTTTACCTGGCCTGCGGCGGTGGGTAACGTCTGCCCAACTTTATTGAAAGGAATAGCGTCATGAGTGAGTTGATTTCCTACCATCTCGAAGACGGTATCGCGACCCTGACCTTGAGCAATGGCAAGGTCAATGCCATCTCCCCGGATGTGATTGCCGAGTTCAACGCTGCGCTGGATCGGGCAGTGACTGATCGTGCGGTGGTGATCATTACCGGCCAGCCGGGCATTCTCTCTGGCGGTTATGACTTGAAGGTGATGACGGCCGGCCCTAGAGAAGCCGTGGCACTGGTGACCTCCGGCTCGACCCTGGCCCGCCGCCTGCTGTCGCACCCCTTCCCGGTGATCGTGGCGTGCCCGGGACATGCGGTGGCCAAGGGTGCGTTCCTGCTGTTGTCGGCCGACTATCGCATCGGCGTAGACGGTCCGTTCAGCATTGGCCTGAACGAAGTGCAGATAGGCATGACCATGCACCACGCGGGCATCGAGATCGCCCGTGACCGCCTGAACAAGGTGGCGCTTCAGCGCTCGGTGGTCAACGGTGAGATGTTCAACCCGCAAGGCGCCGTGGCTGCCGGCTTCCTGGATGTCGTGGTGTCAGCTGAAGAGCTGCAAGGCACGGCACTGGCGGCGGCTCGTCAGTTGAAGAAGATCAACATGACCGCGCACAAGAACACCAAACTGAAAGTGCGCAAAGCACTGCTGGAGGCCCTGGACAACGCGATCATCCAGGACCAGGAGCATTTGGGTTAAGCCCGGATCTGCGGCAAAGAAAAGCCCGACCGTCGTGTCGGGCTTTTTCGTACCTGTCCTGGTTAAACACCTGTAACCGCTCTAGACCGCGTCTGACCCATTAGTCGGAAACATCAGCACAAACATCGGCTATCTCTCACTACTCTGGCAGCAATTGCCGAAAACAGTGCACATCCGTACACTGCGCCACCTTTTGTCCCGGTGGGGCCTGTAAATGCTGTTTTTGTTTCGTATGTCATTGATGGGCCTGCATTTTATCGTGGCGGGTGTACTGGGTGTCATCCTCGGCCTGTGCCGGCCTTTCAACCCGGACAACAGCCGCCTGTGCGCACGCCTGTATGCGTGGCCGGCCATGTGTATTTTGCGTTTGCGGGTGAAGGCCGAAGTCGGGCCGTTAATGGATAAACCTGACAGCTGCGTGATCGTCGCCAATCATCAGTCCAACTACGACCTGTTCGTGTTTGGCAACGTGGTGCCCCGCCGAACCGTGTGCATCGGCAAAAAAAGTCTGAAATGGGTGCCACTGTTCGGGCAGCTGTTCTGGCTGGCCGGCAATGTGCTGATCGACCGCGGCAATGCGCACAAGGCGCGCAAATCGATGTTGACCACCACCCACACCCTGCAAAACAAAGACACCTCGATCTGGGTGTTCCCGGAAGGCACGCGCAACCTGGGCGAGGAGTTGCTGCCCTTCAAGAAAGGTGCCTTCCAGATGGCCATTGCCGCCGGGGTACCCATCGTGCCGGTGTGTGTCAGCAGTTACGTCAAACACATGCGATTGAACCGCTGGCGCAGCGGGAAAATCCTGATTCGCTCGTTGCCGGCGATTCCCACCGCCGGATTGAGCCTGGACGACATGCCCCTGCTGATTGCCCAGTGCCGCGAGCAGATGCGTGAATGCATCGAGTCGATGGACCGGCAACTGCAAGCCGCCTGAATGAAACCCGCCAAGTGCGGGTTTTCTTTTGCCCCTGAACGCTGCAGATTTAGCTGACTCTCAAGCATCGCCAAGGCTAAGCTGAACAATGCCTGCCATTGCGTTTATCGCTAATAGAAAGCTGCCAATAAGAAGTGAATCACCATCATGGGTAGAGTTGTTGCTGCTGCGGTTTATAGCGCCGGTAAGAAAGTCACCAATATCACCCTCGACGAAGGCGCAGCCTGGGCGGCAAAGCCCGGGCACTTTGTCTGGATCGGCCTGGAAGAGCCGAACGCCCAGGAACTGAGCAATCTGCAACGCCAGTTCAACCTGCACGAACTGGCGATTGAAGACGCCCTGGAAAAGCACAGCCGGCCGAAGCTGGAAACCTTCGGCGATGCGCTGTTCATCGTTACGTACTCGCCGATTCGTAATGAAGGCAAACTCGAATTCATCGAAACACATATCTTTGCGGGCAAGGGTTACATCATTACCGCACGCAACGGCCATTCGGCTTCCTACGCCTATGTCCGACAGCGCTGTGAGGCACGTCCGATTCTGCTGGAGCACGGAGAAGATTTCGTACTTTACGCCATCCTCGACTTCGTCATCGAAAACTACCAGCCAATGGGTGAAGCCATCCATGCTGAAATCGATGAGCTGGAACGCAACGTACTTTGCAGTGCGCTGAATGAGCATGACATTCAGAAACTTCATGGCTTGCGCCGGGATGTCTTGCGCCTGCGTCGTTACGCGGCGCCGATGGTGGAGATTGGCGAGGAACTGCAAAAGCTGAGCTTCCCGTTCATCGACAAGAACATGCGTCCGTACTTTCGCGATGTGCAGATTCATGTAACGCGGCAGATGGAAGACCTGACGACCCTGGCGGATATTGCCAGCCAGACGATTGAGGTCGGAGTGCTGCTGGAGGCCTCTCGTCAGAGCGTGGTGCAACGCAAGTTTGCGGCCTGGGCGGCGATTCTGGCCTTCCCGACGGCGGTGGCGGGGATTTACGGGATGAATTTCCAGAACATGCCGGAGTTGAGCTGGCACTACGGGTATTTCGGGGTGCTGGGGTTTATTACGCTGGGCTGTCTGGGGTTGTGGGCCAGTTTCAAGAAGTCCGGCTGGTTGTAGGAGCGAGCTCGCTCGCGAAAAACCTGAGAGCACCGCGGGCTGTCAGGTTTGGCGCGTTATCGTTCACGACCATCGCGAGCAGGGCTCGCTCCTACAGGTTTTAAACAGCGGCCGGCTTGTGCGCGACAAACCGCATCATCCACTCTGCAACCGTGGTGCCGTGGTGCTCCTGCTCCAGGCTCGCAATGCCTTTGGAGTAGATCTGCTCACCCAGTGCCTGCTGGCGAATCTCCAGCAGGGCGCGGGAGTAGTCGTGAATGAATTCCGGATGCCCCTGGAAGCACAGCACCTGATCGTTGATGTGATAGGCGGCATACGGGCAGAAATCGCTGGAGGCGATAACCGTGGCGTTCTCCGGCAGCGACGTGACCTGATCCTGGTGGCTGATCAGCAGTGTCAGTTCTTCGCGCACCGGGTTCATCCACGGCGCCTTGGCGGCCAGTTTGTAGTTGTGGGTGCCGACACCCCACCCCTGGGAGGCACGCTCGCTCTTGCCACCGAGCAGCAATGCCAGCAACTGATGACCGAAGCAGACGCCGAGCAACTTGTCGCCACGCTCATAGCGGGACAACAGGTACTTCTTGAGGGTTTCGATCCACGGGTCGGTGCCGAAGGAATCGGCCTTGCTGCCCGTCACCAGGTAGGCGTCGAATGTCAGGTCGTCGCTTGGGTACTCACCCTGCACCACGTTGTAGACGGTGAACTCGGCGGCAATCGGCTGCTGCGAAAACAGGTGTTTGAACATCTGCCCGTAGCCCTGATATTGGTCAACCAATTCCGGACGCAGGTGGTCGGTTTCCAGAATGCAGATGCGTAACGACATAAAAAATACCTGACACGTGATGGGAATAATGCACACCCCAGAGCCTGCCTCGAAACACGGTGACAAGGCAAGCCCCGAAATGTGTCATCGCGCCCTTAGAAGGCCTCCCCTTTCGCCGCTTTTTCCAGTAGCAATGCAGGTGGCGCGAAGCGTTCGCCATACTGCTTGGCGAGGTACTGGGCGCGGGCGACAAAGTCCTGTACGCCGTACTGGTTGATGAACTGCAGTGCACCGCCGGTCCAGGCGGCGAAACCGATGCCGAAGATCGAGCCGACGTTGGCGTCCGCCGTCGAGGTCAACACGCCCTCCTCCACACAACGCACGGTTTCGATGGCTTGCACGAACAGCAGGCGATCACGCACATCCACTGGCGAAATCTGCCCGTCGGCTTTCTCGAAGCGTTTTTTCAACTCCGGCCACAGGTGTTTCTGGCCCCCCACCGGATACTCGTAGAAACCTCCACCGGCCGCCTTGCCCGGACGCTTGAACTCATTGAGCAGCAAGTCGATGACGGCAAACGCAGGATGTTCTGTCAGCGGCTTGCCTTCTGCTTGCAGGTCCTTGGCCGTTTGCAGGCGGATATGGCTCATCAGGCTGAGGGAAACTTCGTCAGAGATCGCCAGCGGTCCTACAGGCATGCCGGCCTTGCGTGCTTCAGTCTCGATCATCGCCGCGTTCACACCTTCACCCAGCATGGCAATGCCTTCGTTGGTGAAGGTGCCGAACACCCGCGACGTGAAGAAACCGCGGCTGTCGTTGACCACAATCGGGGTCTTCCTGATTTGCAGGACGTAATCGAATCCGCGGGCCAGGGTTTCGTCGCTGGTATTGGCACCCTTGATGATTTCCACCAGCGGCATTTTTTCCACGGGGCTGAAAAAGTGCAGGCCGATGAACTTGCTCTGATCGGGCACGGCGCACGCCAGGCCGCTGATCGGCAAGGTCGAGGTGTTGGACGCGATCACCGCGTCCACGCCGACGACCTTCTGCGCGGCCAACGAGACTTTTGCCTTGAGGTCACGATCCTCGAACACCGCCTCGATGATCAGGTCGCAACCGGCCAGGTCAGCATCGTTTTCGGTGGTTTGAATGCGCGCCAGCACCGCGTCACGTTGCTCGATGCTCATTTGTCCGCGGCCGACTTTCTTGTCCAGCAGCGCTGCCGAATGGGCCTTGCCCTTCTCGGCTGCGGCGAGGTTGATGTCCTTGAGTACCACTTCAATACCCGCCGACGCGCTGACAAACGCAATACCGGCGCCCATCATCCCGGCGCCGAGCACGCCGACCTTGCGGGTGACATAAGGCACAAAACCTTGCGGCCGCGAGCCGCCGGCATTGATTTCGTTGAGCTGGAACCAGAATGTACCGATCAGGTTTTTCGAGACCTGGCCGGTGGTCAGTTCGGTGAAGTAGCGGGTTTCGATCAGGTGCGCGGTGTCGAAATCCACCTGCGCGCCCTCGACCGCCGCGCAGAGGATTTTCTCCGGCGCGGGCATCGTGCCCTGGGTTTTGCTGCGCAGGATAGACGGGGCAATCGCCAGCATCTGGGCGACTTTCGGGCTTGACGGTGTACCGCCCGGAATCTGATAGCCCTTCACATCCCAGCGCTGAACCGCCACCGGGTTGGCGAGAATCCACGCCCGCGCCTTGGCCAACAGATCTTCGCGGTCGGTCGCCAGCGCGTCGATCAAACCCGCCTGCAATGCCTGTTGCGGCCGCACCTTCTTGCCTTCCAGCAGGTACGGCAGGGCTTTTTCAATCCCGAGCATACGCACCATGCGTACCACGCCACCACCGCCCGGCAGCAGGCCGAGGGTGACTTCCGGCAGGCCGAGTTGCACCGCAGGATTATCCAGCGCCACCCGATGATGGCAGGCCAGGCAGATCTCCCAGCCGCCGCCGAGTGCCGCGCCGTTGATCGCCGCAACCACCGGTTTGCCGAGGGTTTCCAGGGTGCGCAACTGCCCCTTGAGGGTCAGCACCATGTCGTAGAAGGCTTTGGCTTCGGGCTTGCCGACCTTGATCAATTCATTGAGGTCGCCGCCGGCAAAGAAGGTTTTCTTGGCCGACGTGATGATCACACCGGCGATGTTGTCCTTGTCGCCCACCAGGCGCGCGACGCAGTCGGCCATGGCCTCGCGGTACACCGCGTTCATGGTGTTGGCGCTCTGGCCCGGCAGGTCGATGGTCAGGACGACGATTTGGTCCTGGCCTTTTTCGTAACGAATGGCTTCGCTCATAACGGGGTTCCTTGAAGTCCGGGCTCAGAGGCGTTCGATGATGGTGGCAATACCCATGCCGCCGCCGACACACAGGGTCGCGAGGCCATAACGCAGGCGTCGGGCTTCCAGTTCATCCAGCAGCGTGCCGAGAATGGCGCAACCGGTAGCGCCCAGCGGGTGGCCCATGGCGATGGAACCGCCGTTGACATTGACCTTGTCTGGGTCGACCGCCATGTCCTTGATGAATTTCAACACCACCGAAGCGAACGCCTCGTTGACCTCGAACAGGTCAATGTCTTCGACCCGCAGCCCGGCCTTGGCCAATGCCTTGCGGGTCGCTGGCGCAGGGCCGGTGAGCATGATGGTCGGGTCGGTACTGGTGACCGCCGTGGCGACAATCCGCGCCCGGGGTTGCAGCCCCAGCTCCCGGCCCTTGGCTTCGGAGCCGATGAGCATCAGCGCCGCGCCATCGACAATCCCGGAGCTGTTGCCCGGGGTGTGAACATGATTGATCCGTTCGACATGGCTGTAGACCCGCAGTGCGGTGGCATCGAACCCCATCTGCCCCATCATCTCGAAACTCGGCTTGAGCTTGCCCAGGCCTTCCAGGGTCGAGTCGGCGCGGATGAATTCATCATGATCGAGCAGGATGATGCCGTTCTGGTCCTGCACCGGCACCAGCGACTTGTTGAACGAACCGTCGGCCCGCGCCCGCGCTGCCTTCTGCTGGGAATGCAGGGCGTAGGCATCGACGTCCTGACGACTGAAGCCTTCAAGGGTGGCGATCAGGTCGGCACCCACCCCTTGCGGCGTGAAGTGGCTGTGCAGATTGGTCGCCGGGTCCAGCGCCCAGGCGCCGCCATCGCTGCCCATCGGCACCCGGGACATCGACTCGACACCGCCGACCACCACCAGATCCTCGAAGCCGGAACGCACTTTCATTGCGCCGAGGTTGACCGCCTCCAGCCCCGAAGCGCAGAAACGGTTGATTTGTACCCCCGCCACACTGACATCCCAATCGGCCACCTGGGCGGCGGTCTTGGCGATGTCAGAGCCTTGATCGCCAATCGGCGTCACGCAGCCGAGCACCACGTCATCGACCTGGCTGGTGTCCAGCGCCGTGCGCTGCTGCAGCGCGCTGAGCAAACCGGCCACCAGGTTCACCGGCTTGATACTGTGCAAGGCGCCGTCGGCCTTGCCTTTGCCACGGGGCGTGCGTAATGCGTCGAAAATCAATGCTTGGGTCATGACGTCCTCGAACCGCAGTGCAGGAGAGTAAAGGCAGAGCGCTCACTCTTGTCCCGAGCCGCGTTTGATTCAATGACCGCAGCGCTCACAGATGTTGACGCACACGCTCAGACGGACGGTCGTGAACGACCGGATTAACCGATTCAGGACACCAACCTGTCTAGCCAAAGGGCGGCAAAGAAGCTGGCAATAGGCCTCATGCCTTTTTTAAAGCTAATCGCAACCTAACCATATGAAATGGATCTAAACCAAGCGCAGCGCGGGCTCTAAGGTGAAGTTGTACGAAGTTGTCGTCGGGTTTTGCCGAGGCGCTCGTCATTACAGGAAGTGCAACGCGCTGCCAACATGGAGCTATGCAGGCAGGCATCAGGAAATAACAATAAAGGCGGTCAAGCCATGTTCAAACAATCGAAAGTACGTCAAGCCGGGCTCATCCTTTTTGCCACCACGCTGTTGTTGATATTGCCGAACCTGACCAAGGTCATCGGCTAGTCGCGTCTGAAAGATACGGCGTCACAGTTTTTTAATTGCCACTATCAAAATGTGACTGGCCCGCTACCCGGGCCAGCGTGGCTGTGCCACCCTTCATGGCACTTCCACGACAAGGACGGCAATCACTTTGAAAATGCTCATTCTGCTCGGGGCCCTGCTGTTCGGTTCGCCCCTTTTGGCCGCACAGCTGAATCTGGAGCTGGGCGCGAACAGTCGCACCTGGCAGACGGAGGAATTGCTCAAGCATCCCCAGGTGCAAACCCTCAACATCAGCAACGACGTTTCCTACAAACGGGACATGAGCTACCGCGCCGTGCCTCTGTCCGCCCTGCTGACCGGCATCAAGCCTGACGACCACCTGCAAGCCGTGGCCCTGGATGGCTTTGCCGCCGAAATGGCCGCGGCGCCGTTGCTCAATACCCAAGGGGCACGGGCCTGGCTGGCGATTGAAGACCCGGCCAAACCGTGGCCAGCGCTATCGGAAGGCAAACCGGGGGCCGGGCCGTTCTACCTGGTCTGGACCGATCCACAGGCCGACAACATCAGCCCCGAGCAATGGCCGTTCCAGGTGGCGAGCATCAAGCGCCTGGCGCCCGTGGCCGAGCGTTTCCCTGCCCTGCTGCCCGATCCGTCCTTGAAGGCCGATGATCCGGTGAACAAGGGTTTTGCGTTGTTCCAGAAGAACTGCCTGGCGTGCCATCGACTCAATGGTGCCGGGGATGCGCAGTTCGGGCCGGACCTGAATATTCCATACAGCCCGACCGAATACTTCGGCGCGGACTTCCTCAAGCGCTACATTCGCGATCCACAGAGCTTGCGCCAGTGGCCGCAAGCGAAGATGCCCGGGTTCTCGGCCGAGGTGTTGCCGGATGGGGATCTGGGGATGCTGGTGGGGTATTTGCAGCATATGGTCGGGCGCAAGATCAAGCCCTGATGCATTCCCCTTGTAGGAGCTGGCTTGCCAGCGATGAGGTCATCACAGTCGGACATCAATGTTGAATGTCAGACCGCTATCGCTGGCAAGCCAGCTCCTACACAGGATGAGCAGTGATACTTGTTACTGCTGCTGCACCGAGATCACTGGCGCGGGCGTCGGTGAGACCAGCACCTTCGCGTGCATCTGCTCACACCCGCCGCCCCGGCGCATCCCGCGTACCGGGCAGGCATCCAGATAATCCAGGCCCACCGCCAGTTTCAGGTGACGTTCTGGCCGGGCCAGTTCGTTGGTCACGTCGAAGCTGTACCAGGCGTCATCCAGCCAGGCTTCGGCCCAGGCGTGGCTGGCCAGGTGTTCGCTGCTTTCGCTGTACAGATAGCCCGACACATAACGTGCAGGAATGCCCAGGCTGCGGGTGCAGGCAAGAAACGCATGGGTATGGTCCTGACAGACGCCAGAGCGTCCGGCAAAGGCCTGGGCCGCGCTGGTGTCCACTTCCGTGGAACCCGGCGTGTAGGTCATATGCTGGTTGAGTCCATGCATCAGATCGATCAACGCCGTGCGGTCGCGGCGTTGCTTACACGCCTTCTCGGCGAACGCACGCAGGGCGGCATCGGCTTCAGTCAACCGAGTGAAGCGCAGAAACGGCAATGCCGACTGGCTTTCGTGTTCGGCCTCACGCCATTCATCGATATCGACCTGGCCGCGGGCACCGATGATGATCGCCTCGTGAGGCTCGTCCATGGTCAGCACATGCAGGATGTTGCCGAACGGATCGAGTTGCGCCCGCACCGGGCGCGGCAGGTCGAGCTGCCAACTGAGCACGTGCTGGCGCTCGCTGTCGTGGGGTGTCAGTCGCAGGTACTGGATGCTCGCCCGCACCTTGTCTTCGTAGTGATAGGTGGTCTCGTGGCTAATGGAAAGTCTCATGCGGCCTCCAGATAAGAACTGTGAATCGCGTTACCCAACTGGCGCACCAGCGGGATGAATTCGGTCAGCCAGGCGTGCAGGCCTTCTTCGAGAATTTCATGGATGCCGGTGTAGCGCAGGCGTGCGTCCATTTCTGCCGCCAGGCGCTGTGCCGGACGACCGTTGGCCCCCGGCAATTGTGCGAGGATCTGGTCGATTTCTTCGGTGCAGGCGCGCAGGGAGCGCGGCACATCCGCGCGCAGCAACAGCAATTCGGCGACATGTCGGGCGCCAGGGGCGTCGCGGTAGATTTCCGTGTAGGCCTCAAACGACGATAACGCCCGCAACAACGCGCTCCATTGGTAATACGCGTGAGCGGTGCCATCGCTGACCGCTTCGGCCTGGTCGCCGGCCATTTCGTAACGGGCATCGAGCAGGCGCAAAGTGTTGTCCGCCCGCTCGATGAAGGTCCCCAGACGAATGAAGCGAAACGCATCGTTACGCATGATGGTGCCGTAGGACGCGCCCCGGAACAGGTGGGAACGTTCCTTGATCCACTCGCAGAAACGGCTCATGCCGTAGCGACTGAGGCCCTGTTCGGCGATGCCGCGAATTTCCAGCCAGGTGGCGTTGATGTTTTCCCACATGTCGGCGGTGATGCGCCCACGCACCGCATGGGCGCTGGCCCGTGCGGCACCGAGGCAGCTGTAGATGCTCGCCGGGTTGGCCGCATCCAGGGCGAAGAAATGCAGCAGCCGTTCGGCATGCAGTTCGCCATGGCGCTCCAGGTAATCGTCCAGGGTGCCGGTGATCAACAGCGGCATGGCCAGTTCGTGCAAACCGTCGCCACGGCCGTCTTGCGGCATCAGCGACAGCGAATAGCTGATATCGAGCATCCGTGCGAGGTTTTCCGCCCGCTCCAGGTAACGCGACATCCAATACAAATCCGAGGCAGTTCTACTTAACATGGCAGGCTTCCTTTAATCCTCGACCACCCAGGTGTCCTTGGTTCCGCCACCCTGGGAGGAGTTGACCACCAGGGAGCCTTCGCGCAGGGCGACACGGGTCAAACCGCCGGGCACCACCCGGGTCTCGCGACCCGACAGGACAAACGGCCGCAAGTCGATGTGGCGTGGCGCGATACCGTTTTCGACAAAGGTCGGACAGGTCGACAGCGACAGCGTCGGTTGTGCGATATAGGCATGGGGCTTGGCGATGATCCGCGCGCGGAAGGCTTCGATTTCCGCCGCCGTCGCCGCCGGCCCCACCAGCATTCCGTAACCGCCGGAGCCTTGGGTTTCCTTGACCACCAGTTCTGGAAGATTGGCCAGCACGTGGGAAAGCTCAGACGGATTACGGCACTGCCAGGTCGGCACGTTCTTCAGGATCGGCTCTTCATCAAGGTAGAAACGGATCATGTCGGTCACGAACGGATACACCGATTTGTCGTCCGCCACCCCCGTGCCGATGGCATTGGCCAACACCACGTTGCCGGAACGGTAGGACGACAGCAGCCCCGGCACGCCGAGCATCGACTCCGGGTTGAAGGCCAGCGGATCGAGGAAGGCGTCGTCGAGGCGACGATAAATCACGTCGACCGCTTTCGGCCCGTCGGTGGTGCGCATGAAGACCTTGTCGTCACGCACGAACAGGTCCGCGCCTTCCACCAGCTCCACACCCATTTCCCGCGCCAGAAACGCATGCTCGAAGAACGCACTGTTGAAGCGCCCCGGCGTCAGCACCACCACGCTGGGGTTGTCGATGGGGCTTGAGCTTTTCAGGGTATCGAGCAACAGGTTCGGGTAGTGGTCGATGGGGGCGATGCGTTGCGCCGCGAACAATTCGGGGAACAGGCGCATCATCATCTTGCGGTCTTCGAGCATGTAGCTGACGCCGCTCGGTGTGCGCAGATTGTCTTCGAGCACGTAGTAGGTGCCGTCACCGTCGCGCACCAGGTCGACGCCGGAGATGTGCGAGTAGATATCGCGGTGCAGGTCCAGCCCCTGCATCGCCAACTGGTACTGCTCGTTGGCCAGCACCTGCTCAGCCGGAATGATGCCGGCCTTGATGATGCGTTGCTCGTGATACAGGTCGGCGAGGAACATGTTCAACGCCTTGACCCGCTGGATGCAACCGCGCTCGACGACCCGCCATTCACTGGCGGGGATGCTGCGGGGGATGGTGTCGAAGGGAATCAGGCGCTCTGTGCCCTGCTCGTCCCCGTAGAGCGTGAAGGTAATCCCGGCGCGATGAAACAGCAGATCGGCCTCGCGTCGCCGTTGTGCCAGAAGCTCGTCAGGCGTCTCGGCCAGCCAACGGGCAAACTCCCGATAATGCGGGCGGACCTGGCCGCCGGCATCGTACATCTCATCAAAATAGGTGCGGATCATGCCGTACTCCTTGTCACTCGGACGTCCAGACCTTCGCAAGGCCCGTGCCAGCGGCATAAACGCTTTGATATCAATCAGTTGGATAATCAATGCGCAAGGACCGCACCATTCCTGTGCGGCAATTGCTCCAATCTGATCGCCCCCGCTTCATTGCAAGGCGTGGCTATCGCCTATCACCAGCATAGTCCGTAGGAGCCGGCTTGCCGGCGAAGGGGTCGTTAAGTCATGTGCTGCTCAAGGAGGACGCTTTCGCTGGCAAGCCAGCTCCTACAGGGGGTCATGTTCAATTTCCTGGCGGCAAAAACGAAAACGGCCAACCCGAAGGTTAGCCGTCAATGCCGGTTGTCACTGTTCATAAGTTTATGCGAGTCGCCCTCGTACCTCCTGTTTCACACCCCAGCCTTCGATGATTCCGCCCAACGGTTCGACAACCGCTTCGAAACCCTGCTCGAAGTCGCCGATATCGTCGTAGGTGGCATACATGACTTTGCACAACTCCAGCGCCCAAGCGCCGTCGTCGCGCACACTGACTTGCGCATCCAGGGATTCACCCCGGTGGAAATGACCTGCCGCCCTGCGTGCCCGCTCCTCATCCGGGAAAATGGCGTAGAACTCGATGGGATGAAACCGCGAAAAGTCAAAACCGCCTTCTTTCATGCGGCGCAACACGCTGCTGCTGATGTCTTCTTGATAGGCTGTGCTCATGAAACGTCCTCCTCAAAACGATGGATAGACTTTCCGTACTCCCTCACCCGCAACCGAACAGCGCGAGCGACGGCAACCGATGTGCCGGCGGGAAACAAGCATGGAGCTGACAAGACCAGACCTTAGCGATTCATTCGCTGATCTCGCTTGCAGAGTAGCCTCAAGATAGAGCCGCTGCCAAGGTCTCGATGTGAATGCGACAGGTGCCGTTCAGATTGGAGTTATGTCGAGGATTTGAATGCTGTTCTGGGACTTGAGCTCTTTGACGCTCGCATCGGCGGTCCGCCCCTCCAGATCGTTCAGATCCAGCTCGGCAGCGACAGGAAGAAGCCGGGCCTTGATGAGCTTGGCGGCGCACTCGTTATCCGGGCGCTCGGTGCACTCGAAGACCTCGTTAACGGTTTCGCCATGATCATCCACGAAAGTGATTTTCCACTTTTGCATTGAAGCCTCCTCGATAAAACCCATGGATGGGCTTACCTCTATCTCGACCTTGTTAGCTGGCTAATTGTTCCGCCTTGTTCCGCCGCAATTCAATGTGGGAGCGGGCTTGCTCGCGAATAGGGGGTGTCAGTTGACAGAATTGCTGACTGATACAGCCTATTCGCGAGCAAGCCCGCTCCCACAGGTGTTGCATTTCATCCAATCAGTCGTTGCTGGGCTTGTTCACGGCCTGCAACACGTATTGCGGCAAAGCGAACGCGCCGATGTGGATTTCAGGATTGTAGTAGCGAGTGACGATGCCGCTGCCCGTGAAACGCTGTTGCAGGGTTTCGCGGGACAACTTGCGATAAGCGGTATCGGTCGCGCCCCAGGCGAAGGTCATGGAGCCGCCGATGTAGGTCGGCACGGCGGCCTGGTAGAAGTGCCAGTCCGGGAACAGGCTGCGCAGGCGACCGGCGGTGGTCTTCACTTCTTCGATCTGCATGAATGGCGTGCCGTTCTGGGTCACCAGGATGCCACCTTCGTTCAGGCAGCGGTGGCAAGCCTGGTAAAAGTTTTCCGAGAACAGCACTTCGCCCGGCCCGATCGGGTCAGTGGAGTCGGAAATGATCACGTCGAACTTTTCAGTGGTGGTGGCGACGAAACGCATGCCGTCGTCGATCACCAGGTTCAGGCGTGGATCATCGAATGCCCCCTTGGAGTGATTCGGCAGGAATTCCTTGCACATGTCGACCACGGTGCCGTCGATCTCGACCATGGTGATGTGCTCGACACTGCGGTGCTTGGCCACTTCACGCAACATGCCGCCATCGCCGCCGCCGATGATCAGCACGCGCTTGGCGCTGCCATGGGCGAGGATCGGCACGTGGGTCAGCATTTCGTGATAGATGAACTCGTCGGCTTCGGTGGTCTGGATCACGCCGTCCAGCGCCATCACCCGGCCCATGCGCGGGTTCTCGAAGATCACCAGGTGCTGGTGTTCGGTGCGCACTTCGTGCAGCAGTTTTTCCATGCGAAAACGCTGGCCGTAGCCTTCGTAGAGGGTTTCCAGGTAGTGGCTGGTCGGGGTATTGCTCATGGGAAGTGCTCCGATGAATGCGGGTGGCAACGGACGGTTACCCGCCCATGATGGCCATTCGTTCGTCTCGAATGACCGGGAAAGGCGCGCATTCTACGTCGCGGAACATGACAGGTCGAATGTGGGAGCGGGCTTGCTCGCGAAGGCGTAGTGTCAGTCACCATCAATGTTGACTGATTCACCGCTTTCGCGAGCAAGCCCGCTCCCACAGGGTCGGTGTTGTTTGTGGGAAATCCGTCAGAATTTGACGTTGCCCCGCGGCCCGGCGATGGCCCAGATGATCAGCCCCAGCACCGGCAACAGTGCGATCAACAGTACCCAGAGGACTTTCATCCCGGTCTCGGCGCTGCTTTTGAATACGTTGATGATGGCCCAGATGTCCAGGGCAAAAATGATCAAGGCAACCAGGCTGTTGAACGTGGAACCCATGGTGACGCTCCTGAAGAGTGATTTGCCCTCTTAGGATAGACGGTCGTCGTGAGGGTTCCCTTTGATTTGACAGTATTTGGCTATCAGACGTGGATTGCCACTTTCAGGGCTTCCAGGGAGGGCGCGGCTGCGATGCCGGCTTCTGCGCACAATTGCAGCACGCGGGGCACGTCATTGCCGTACACCAGTACCACCTGCAATTCGTCATCGAGCAACTGGCTGAAGTTCATCAGCGTGTAGCCCCCGTTTTCCTTGTTCAGGCTGCTCATTTGCACCTGGATGCGGTTGAGCGCGGTCAAGGCTTCGGTCTTGGCCAGTTGCTTGGGCTTGAGATTGAACTCCACGCCCGGGCCGAACGAGGCGACGATCTGCGCGAACAGGTCCATGTAGGTATCAGCCTGGAACAGCACCGTGTCCGGCAGGCTGCCGACCACCACCCATTCACCCAACGGGATCGGGAAGGTTTCGTCGTAGTTGATGTCCGGATTGGCGCTCAGAAAAGCCTGCGGGTCGGCGTAGGCCTGGGCCGCTTCGTCTGCGACCTTGAGGATTTCGTCTTCGCCCATGCACCCGGAGCTGATTTTGCTGATGAGTTCGACGAGTGCGGCTTTCATGGGGAGGATCCTGTAGCGAGGTGAATTTTGAGGGCGCGAAGGATACCGCATTAATGCGTGAAATGCGGTCCTGTAGCGATGCAATCCCTGTGGCGAGGGGGCTTGCCCCCGTTGGGTCGCGAAGCGGCCCCGAAACATTCAATTGGGGTACATCAGAAAGACCGCATATGCTGACTTTACGACTGCTTCGCAGCCGAACGGGGGCAAGCCCCCTCGCCACAAAAGCTCCCTCACCCAAGGGTTCAACGTCAGCCCAGCAGTTTTTCCAGTTGAGCAACCGTATCGGCAGCCCCCATGGTCCTGGCGGCCTCCAGCGCGGTGATGCCATTGGCGTCCTTGGCCTGCGGGTCGGCCCCCTTGCTGATCAGGTAGTCGACCACTTCGACGCGGTTGAACATCGCCGCCATCATCAGCGCCGTGCGGCCGTCGAAGGACGAGCCTTCCACCTGCGCGCCGCCGTCGACCAAGGCCTTGATCACCGCCAGGTCGCCCTTGAAGGCGGCGCCGGCAATCGGGCTCTGGCCGTTGTCGTTGCGGATCTCCGGGTCGGCCTTGTGCTCCAGCAGGACTTTTACCGTGTCCACATGACCGTGGTACGCGGCCAGCATCAGCAAGGTATCGCCCTTGTGGTTACGCAGGTTCGGCGGCAAACCCTTGGTCAGCAGCGCGGCCATCATCGCCGCATCGCCCTCCCGTGCCTTGTTGAATACCTGTTCGGCAAATTCGGCGGCTTCTTCGGGGGTCATCTGGCGGCTTTTGTCTGACATTGGGCACTCCCTTTTCTGTCATTCGTAAAAGCCGACAGTTTCCCGAGCGGTCCCGGCACTGTCACTTGTTTTTTCTCATGGACGGCCATAGCCAGATTCAATAGCGGTACTTGCCGCCGTGAATGTCGGACAACAATTGCTCCGTGACCTGCACGTAAGTCTGGGTTCCCGGCAGCCAGGCATAGATCGGGTCATCACCGGTCCTACCCGGGTCGAAAGCTTCGTCCTTGAGCCGGGTCTTCTGATACTTGAAAGTCCCGGTGGTTTCCATTTTCACTTTCACCCGCAAGAACAACGGCACCGCATAGGCCGGCATTTGCTCACGGGCAAAGGCCAGCAGTTCACTGAAGTCCAGGGTGGCCAGGGATTCGGCGGGCGTGATCGCTGCCATCCCGGCCCGGCCATTGGTGTTGCGGATTTCCACGCCGTAGGCCACGGCTTCGGAAATATGCGGGTGTTGCAGGAGGATGTTCTCGACCTCCGTGGTCGACACGTTTTCACCCTTCCAGCGGTAGGTGTCGCCCAGGCGATCGACAAACTGCGCATGACCAAAGCCGATGTTGCGCAACAGGTCGCCGGTGTTGAAGTAGCGATCACCCTTTTCGAACACATCCTCAAGCACGACCTTGGCGGTTTTCTGCGGGTCGGTGTAGCCGTCCAGCGGAGCCTTGTCGTCGATTTTTGCCAGCAACAGCCCTTGCTCGCCCTTGGCGACCTTGCGCATCAAGCCATTGGCTTCACGAATCGGCGCGCCGCTGTCGTGGTCATAGGCGACCAGTTCCCAGGACATCAGGGAAAACCCGATCGTGTTGTCGAAATTGAGAATATTGGTGAACCCGATATTGCCATCGCTGGCGGCATAGAGTTCACAAATGTGATTCACCGCAAAGCGGGTCTTGAACTCGTTCCAGGCGCCGGGACGCAGGCCGTTGCCGATCATCTTCTTCACATCGTGCCGGCTGTCGTTGGCGCTCGGTGGTTGGTCGACCAGGTAGCGGCACAGTTCGCCGACATAACCGATGGTGGTTGCCTGGTATTTGCGAACGTCGCTCCAGAATTGACTGGCGCTGAATTTGCGGCGGATGGCGAACCCGCTGGCACCACTGACGGCCGAGCCCCAGCACACGCAAAGGCCCGTGGCGTGATACAGCGGCAAGGTGCAATAGACGACATCCTCCGGGCGCATGTCCAACGCGATCATGCCGAAGCTCGCGGAGCTGCGCATCCAGCGGCCATGCTTGAACACTCCGGCCTTGGGCAGCCCCGTGGTGCCCGAGGTGTAGATATAAAAGCAGGGATCGTCGAAGAAAATCCGCTGGCTGTTGGCCGGGTTGTCACTGGCGTCGTCGAGGCTGACGGTCATCAGGTTGATGAACCCTTCAGGCGCGATACCCGGTTGGCGAGAGGTGTCCTGATCGGCGACGAACCAGGTTCGGGCAGGCTGGATCGCCACCCGATCTCGTATCGCCTGGTACGCCGGAACCAGCTCCTCACCGACAATGATCGCCACCGGCGCCACCAGATTCACACTGTGCACCAGGGTGTCGCGGGTCTGCGAGGTATTGAGCAAGGCACTGATCGCGCCGACCTTGGCCACCGCCAGAATCGTCACCAGCAGTTCCGGGCGGTTCTCGATGAAGACCGCGACCACGTCACCCTTGCCGATACCTTGGCCGATCAGGTGATGGGCGATGCGGTTGGCCCACTGGTTGACCTCGGAGTAACTGAGCGTGACGTCGTCCTGCAGCAGCGCCGGGCCATCCGGGTTGCGCAATGTGGCTTGCTCGAAACTCCAGCCCAAACCACACGCCTGGGTCGGGTCCTTGACGTTGGCGGCCTTCATGCCCTTGACCACCCGAGGGATGGCCTTGGCGATGGAAGGCAGCTTGCGGAGCATCATGCCCCAGGTAATCGTGTCGTTCGACGTGCGGCTCATGATGCTCCCGTTCGCTGTATTTTTATTGTCGGGCGGCGATGTCTGAGGCCGAAAATACGTCAACGGTTCTTGAGCTGTACACGCGGTTTTTGAAATGTTTTGTATCCGTGATCTTGATCGGCGATCGCCAGGTTGCCCGGCGTGAACCCTGCCTTGAGCAATGGTTCCATCGAATCGCCGAGCGACCTCGCAAAATGC
The DNA here is from genome assembly GCF_053628995.1 of Pseudomonas sp. AP3_22 TE3818. NCBI lineage: Bacteria > Pseudomonadati > Pseudomonadota > Gammaproteobacteria > Pseudomonadales > Pseudomonadaceae > Pseudomonas > Pseudomonas sp. AP3_22 TE3818. The sequence continues at coordinate 4,712,822 of NZ_JBRJHL010000001.1, forward strand.
AGGATGCACGATGGCCATTCATGCAGATTGCACGAATGCAAAAATCACCAAAAACAGTAAGTCATTGATTTTTATTGATATTGTACAAGTAAAAACACTGGCACAAAGGCTGCAACGGTCTCTCCACGCCATTCAAGTCATCACGGAGCTGAACGACATGAGCCTGATTCAGGAAAAATTTACGTCCCTGTTCTCCAACTACACAGTCACCACCCAGGCCCGTCCTGATGGCGGGATCCTGCTGACACTGAGCGGCGGCGAAGGCAAAGTGTTCAAACGCTCGATTTCCTACCAGCAATTGCACAATGGCGACCAACTGACGTGGGTCATCAGTGCGATTCGCCGCGACCTCGCCGAACAAGCCAGTGAACTGCCGCAGATTTCCTTGCTGCAAAGCCAGCAACGGTTTGCCTTGCCGACTTATCACTCGCTGTAAAAACAATGTGGGAGCGGGCTTGCTCGCGAAAGCGGAGTGTCATCCAACGTGAATGTTGACTGACACTCCGCTTTCGCGAGCAAGCCCGCTCCCACAGGTTTTGAGGCGTTTAGAAAATAGCGGGATCGATCCGCGCAAAGCTGTCCACGGTCACATGCCCCGCCAGCTTCCCGCCCTCGCGAGCCAGGCCGCAAGTGGCCATTCCTGCCGAGCGCGCCGCGTCGAGCTCTTCGACGATGTCCGACAGGAACAGAATCTGCCCCGCCTCGAGGTTGATCGCCCGGGTGATGTTGACGTAGGACTGCGCCTCGCGCTTTGGCCCTGAAGTCGTATCGAAGTAGCCGCTGAATAGCGGCGTCAGGTCCCCCGCCACCGAACAGCCGAAGATCAACCGCTGAGCCTGGATAGAACCGGACGAATAAACAAACAGTTGAAAGCCATCCTGATGCCAGCGCTTGAGCGCTTCAACGGCGTCCGGGTACACGTGGCCCTGCAACTGCCCGGCCTGATAGCCCTGCTCCCAGACCATGCCCTGCAACGTTTTCAACGGCGTGGCCTTGCGGTCTTCGGCAATCCAGCCCAACAGGATCTCGACGACCCGTTCGACGTCGGCGTGCGGCTCATTGCTGTCGCGGCGTACGGCGGCCAGTTGTTCGGCCACGTCAGCGCGCCCGGCCTGCTGACGAACAAACGCCGGCAGGTGTTTGGCGGCATAGGGAAACAGCACGTCGAAGACAAAACTCACCGCGCTGGTGGTGCCTTCGATGTCGGTGAGAATCGCTTTGATCGGCATCGACTCAGTCCTCCAGACGCGGGAATTGGCTGGCGATGTCTTCACCGGTGAAATTGGCCACCCAGCCTTCCGGGTTGTTGAACAGGCGGATCGCAATGAAATGCGGGTGCTCGCCCATGTCGAACCAGTGTTTGGTTCCAGCCGGAACCGAGATCAGATCGTTTTTCTCGCACAGCACGGCGTAGACGTAATCGTCGATGTGCAGGGTAAACAGGCCACGGCCGGCGACGAAAAATCGCACTTCGTCTTCGCCATGGCGGTGTTCGTTGAGGAACTTGGCGCGCAGTTCGGCTTTTTGCGGGTGATCGCTGTTGAGGCTGATCACGTCGACGGTGATGTAACCGCGCTCGGTCATCAGCTGGTCGATTTGCGCTTGATAGGCGGCAATCACTTCTTCCTGGGTGGCGCCCGGCTGCAGCCGGGTGGCGGCTTGCCAACGATCGAAACGCACGCCTTGTTCAGCCAGGGTCGAGGCGATGTCTTCGAAATGGGTCAGCACCTTGTTGGGGATTTCAGGGCTGGAGACGTGATAAACGGACAGGCTGCTCATCAGGGCAACTCCTTAACGGTTCATGCTTTAACGTTCAAGAGCGAGCGCATCTTCAACTCGCACTCGAACAAAAATTCAAAGGCCTCGATCTGCCGCAGGGCATCGCTCATGCGTGCGCCCCAGGTGTAGAGGCCATGGCCGCGGATCAGGTAGCCGACGCAATCGGGATGGGCGTCCAGCCAAGGCTGCACCTTGGCGGCCAGGCGCGCAATGTCCTGGTCGTTGTCGAAAATCGGCACACGCACCCGGGACTCGTGGGTCGTCACACCGCTGAAGGCTTTTTGCAGTTCGTAGTCTTCGAATTCGATGAAGTCTTGCGGCGTCAGGCGTGACAGCACGGTGGCATTCACCGAATGGGTGTGCAGCACCGCGCCGATCTCGGGCCGCCAGCTGTAAAGCTGAGTGTGCAGCAGGGTTTCGGCGGACGGCTTCTTGCCCGGCTCCAGGCTATTGCCTGACAGGTCGGTGGCCAGCACGTCGTCCATGCCCAACTGGCCCTTGTGCTTGCCGGAGACGGTCAACAAGGCTTCGGTCGGCGACAGGCGGGTCGAGTAATTGCTGCTGGTGGCCGGCGACCAACCGCGGCCATAGAGAAAACGCCCGGCGTCGATGATTTCCTGGGCGAGGTGTTCACGGGTAAGGCTCATGGCCTGTCCTCTTGCATACATGTGGCAATGATAACGGCAGCGGCGAGCGCTGCGAGGCTGGCAATACTAAAGGTCAATGCGGCGCCAAGGGCGTTCCAGCTGTAGCCGGAATACAACGCACCCAATGCACCGCCGGTACCGGCCAGGGCAGCGTACAACGCCTGCCCCTGACCTTGCTGGCGTGCGCCGAAGCTACGTTGCACGAATGAAATGGCAGCGGCGTGAAAGCTGCCGAACGTCGCCGCGTGCAACACCTGGGCAAACAACAGCACCCAAAGAAACTCCGCCAGCGAACCCAGCAACAGCCAGCGCAACGCCGCCAGCAGAAAACTGGCCATCAGCACCCGACGCAGCGAGACGCGCGCGAGTATCCGGCTCATGGCCAGAAACATCAGCACTTCGGCGACTACGCCGACCGCCCAAAGCATGCCGATCACGCCGCGGCTGTAACCCAGCCGCTCAAGGTGCAGGGTCAGAAACGTGTAATACGGTCCATGGCTCATCTGCATCAGCGCCACGCAGGCGTAAAACGCCAAGACACCGGGGCTGCGCAATTGCTTGAGAAATCCGTCCCCCGCCACCCGGTTGCCCGGTGTCGGTTCGGCATTGGGCACCCACAGGCTGCTGAGCACGATGCCGGCCAGGATCAGCACCAGCGCCGCGGGGTAGATGTCGAGGCTCAGCCATTCGAACAACCTGCCCAACGCGACCACGGTGATGATGAAACCGATCGATCCCCACAGGCGAATCTGGCTGTAGCGCGAGGTCTGCCCCTGCAAGTGCGCCAGGGTGATGACTTCGAACTGCGGCAACACCGCGTGCCAGAAGAACGCATGCAAGGCCATGACCATCGCCAGCCAGGCGTAGGTCTTGCTGACGAAAATCAGCGAGAAGGTCAGCAGCGTGCACACCGCGCCGAAGCGCACGATGGCCAGCCGCCGCCCCGTGAAGTCGCCCAGCCAGCCCCAGATGTTCGGCGCCACGCAGCGCATCAGCATCGGGATCGCCACCAGCTCGCCGATGCGCGCGGCGCTGAATCCCAGGTGATCGAAATACAGCGCCAGAAACGGCGCTGTCGAACCGAGCAAGGCGAAATAGAACAGATAGAAACTGGAGAGCCGCCAGTACGGGAGCGCCGCAGTCGCCATCAGACGGCTGCGACCAGGAGGTCAGCCATTTACAGCTGACCCAGCACCGGCGTGCTCACACGCACATCGGCGTTCTGCCCACGGTGACGCAGCAGATGATCCATCAGCACGATGGCCATCATCGCCTCGGCGATCGGCGTGGCACGGATACCCACGCACGGGTCGTGACGGCCCTTGGTGATCACTTCCACCGGGTTGCCATGGATGTCGATGGAACGGCCCGGCGTGGTGATGCTCGACGTCGGCTTCAGCGCCAGGTGCGCAACGATAGGCTGCCCGGAGGAAATACCGCCGAGAATGCCGCCGGCGTTGTTGCTGAGGAAACCTTGCGGGGTCATTTCATCGCGATGCTCGGTACCGCGCTGGGCAACGCTGGCGAAACCGGCGCCGATTTCCACGCCCTTGACCGCGTTGATGCTCATCAGCGCATGGGCCAGTTCAGCATCGAGACGGTCGAAGATCGGTTCGCCGAGGCCTGGCATCACACCCTCGGCCACTACGGTGATTTTCGCGCCGACCGAATCCTGGTCGCGGCGCAACTGGTCCATGTAGGCTTCCAGCTCAGGCACTTTGTCCGGATCCGGGCTGAAGAAGGCGTTCTGCTCGACCGAGTCCCAGGTCTTGAACGGGATTTCAATCGGCCCGAGCTGGCTCATGTAGCCGCGAACCACGATGCCCTGGCTGGCCAGGTATTTTTTTGCAATCGCACCGGCCGCGACGCGCATCGCGGTTTCCCGGGCCGAGCTGCGACCGCCACCACGATAATCGCGCTCACCGTACTTGTGGTGGTAGGTGTAGTCGGCGTGGGCCGGGCGGAACAGATCCTTGATCGCCGAGTAGTCCTTGGACTTCTGGTCGGTGTTGCGGATCAACAGGCCAATGGCGCACCCCGTGGTGCGGCCTTCGAACACGCCAGAGAGGATTTCGACTTCGTCGGCTTCCTGGCGCTGGGTGGTGTGGCGGCTGGTGCCGGGCTTGCGGCGGTCCAGGTCACGCTGCAGATCCTCCAGGGATATCTCCAGCCCCGGCGGGCAGCCATCGACAATGGCGACCAACGCCGGGCCATGGCTTTCGCCCGCGGTGGTGACAGTGAACAGCTTGCCGTAGGTATTGCCGGACATGCAGGACGCTCCGTGAAATGAACCTGAATACGTAATGCGCGCCAGTATACGCAGGCTACCCAAGTAGTTCATCCTCGAACCTTATGGGTGCCTGTGAGTCCAACCGGCATCTTCTTGATGATGGCGTGATGATGCTGCGAGTTCTAGCCTTGAGCCTTACCCTGATTTCCGGCTTCGCCCAGGCGACTGTCCTGCAACGGCCGATCACGTTGGACACCGGCACCGGCGAGCTTTTCGGCTCTTTGCTGCTGCCCAAGTCCGACAACCCGGTACCCGTTGTCCTGATCATTTCCGGCTCCGGCCCTACGGATCGCGACGGCAACAATCCTGACGGCGGGCGTAACGATAGCCTCAAGCGCCTGGCCTGGGTGCTGGCCAAACACAACATCGCCAGCGTGCGTTACGACAAGCGCGGCGTTGCAGCAAGCCTGGCCGCGACGCCGGACGAACGCAATCTGACAGTCGACGCGTACGTTTCCGACGCCGAGGCCTGGGGCCAGAAGCTCAAGACTGATCCGCGTTTCGGCAAACTGATCGTGCTCGGACACAGCGAAGGCGCCTTGATCGCCAGCCTGGCCGCGCCAACCATCGACGCCGATGCGGTGATTTCCGTCTCGGGCAGCGCGCGACCGGTCGATCAGGTGATCCGTGAGCAACTGGGCAATCGCCTGCCACCGCCGTTGTTGCTGCGCAGTAACCAATTGCTCGACAGCCTCAAGGCCGGGAAGCCCGACGACAATGTGCCGCCACCCTTGCAGGCCATTTTCCGTCCGAGCGTGCAGCCGTACCTGATTTCCCTGTTCCGCCAGGATCCGGCTGCAGCGTTTGGCCAGTTGAAGATGCCAGCGCTGATCATCCAGGGCAGCAACGACATCCAGGTCGGCATCAATGACGCCAGGCTGCTCAAGGCCGCCAAACCGGACGCCGAACTGGCCCTGATCGAAGGCATGAACCACGTCATGCGCATCGTGCCCAACGACGTCAAACGCCAGCTGGCTTCCTATAAGGACCCGCAATTGCCTCTGGCGGCGGAACTGGGCACGCGAATCCTCGGGTTTATCGACGGACTTCGCACCAGTTAACGGCTCAGGGGCGTTCTCAACTAGTTTTCGCACCGCGTTGTGCCTTAAAGCGGGCCAGGCAAGGCGCAGGCCGCTGGGAATGGTTTTTCCCTTTCCAAGGCCTGCAACGCAGCCTGGCCCGCTTTAAGGCACAACCCGAAGGGCCGTGCCTGCTGTTGTGCAGGGCTGCGTTGCTCGAAGCTTATTTGGAATGACCAAACCACGCTTCTCGCGCCTTGCCCTGCACAACAGCAGGCACGGCGCGATGTGAAAACTAGTTGAGAACGCCCCTAACCCTCCAGTCCTGGGAAAAACGGCCGATAAGCCTTTGTCGCCAACACATTGGTTGGCGACAAGCTGAGCTTGGACAGGATCTCGCCGTTATGACTGACACCCAGACTTCACCCGACACCCCCGCTGAAACAGAAGCACCGCCAGCGGTCGAGCTGCCCTGGGCGGACGTCCACGTCGAGCACCACAAGATGCTCCGTCTGGCGCCGCTGCAGACTGACCGCAATACAGGCGGGCGACCATTGCGCTTTGTCGAGTTCGGCTATGCCGAGCGCAACGACAAGGCGCGCAGCCTGATGCGCATGAGCATCACCCTGCCCGCCCAGCGCGTGCGCAAGGAACAGAATCATCTGGATGTGTGGGTCGATCACGCTGAAAAGCGCGTGCATTTCGGACCGGAAAGCGGTTTGCAGGTCGAACCGCTGAACCGCGGCATCGGCCGGTTCATGATCGCTCAGGGCATCAACTGGGCGAAGCAGCGCTGGCCCACCTACACCGTCGACGGCTTTGACCTGAACAACAAGGAAGCGCTCAACGAAGATACCCGCCAGCGCCGCGATCATTTTTTGCGCATGCACGGTTTCGACGTGGTGTATGCCGATGCCCAGCATTTGAAAGGCAGCGTCAAAGCAGTCAAGGTCGGCGACCTCGCGGGGGACTGGAACAGCGAAAAACTGCAGGTCGTGGAGATTCTCGAGGCGGCACAGATGCTCCAGCAAGCCGAGCAGAACCTGGCCGAGCAGGAAGTCAAACTCAAGAAACACGAAGAGAAGGTCAGCAAATACAAACGCGAAGACGCAGGGCTGCGCTTCACCATTACGTGCCTGGTGGCGTTTGCGGTGTTTCAGGCGGGGTTGCTGATCTGGATTGCTACGCACCGCTGAAGGCTTGAGACCGCGGCGCGGCTATCGCGGGCAAGCCACGCTCCCACAGGATTTGCGCCGTACTCAAATGATGCGGCACACACTGAGCCTGTGGGAGCTGGCTTGCCAGCGATGGGTTTCAACCAATCAGACGCGGGAAGCGAACAACGCCTGATGCTCCTGGCACTGCTGCGCGCTCAGCATGAACACACCGTGACCACCGCGCTCGAACTCCAGCCAGGCGAAGTCGACTTCCGGGTACAACGCCTCGACGTGCACCTGGCTGTTGCCCACTTCGACAATCAGCAAACCTTTCTCGGTCAGATGATCCGCCGCTTCGGCAAGCATGCGACGCACCAGGTTTAAACCGTCATCGCCGCACGCCAGGCCCAGTTCCGGTTCGTGCTGGTATTCGTCCGGCATGTCGGCAAAATCTTCCGCATCGACGTAGGGCGGGTTCGACACGATCAGGTCGAAACGTTGTCCCGGCAAGCCCTCGAAACCGTCGCCCTGCACCGTGTACACGCGCTCATCGACACCGTGGCGCTCGATGTTCTGATTGGCCACTTCCAGCGCTTCGAACGACAGGTCGGCCAGCACCACTTCGGCGTTCTGGAACTCGTAGGCGCAGGCGATGCCGATGCAGCCGGAGCCGGTGCACAGGTCGAGAATCCGTGCCGGCTCGTTGGCCAGCCACGGGGTAAAACGGTTTTCGATCAACTCGCCAATCGGCGAACGCGGGATCAACACGCGCTCATCGACGATGAACGACATGCCACAGAACCAGGCCTCGCCCAGCAGATAAGCGGTTGGCACCCGCTCTTCGATGCGGCGCTTGAGCAGCAACTGCAAGTGGACCACTTCGTCTTCTTCCAGATTACAGTCGAGGTAGCTGTCGGCGATTTCCCACGGCAGGTGCAGCGCCCCCAGCACCAGTTGACGGGCTTCGTCCCAGGCGTTGTCGGTGCCATGGCCGAAAAACAGATCCTCCCCATGGAAGCGGCTGACGGCCCAACGGATATGGTCACGCAGGGTGCGAAGGCGGGAAGTGATCACGACGGCAAACTCCAGAAAAATCGACGGGCGATTCTACCAGTCAAACGGCGCCACGACGACGCGGGAAAACGACCGACTCGAATGTAGGAGTTATCCGTTTTTTCGCCAGGCTATTGAACAAAACGTGACTATTGACAAGGCTACAGACCAGCAACCACGGCACCTACGATCGTAGCGATTCACAGAACCGCTCAGCCAGAGGACAATGGCGCAAAAGCCCCACACCAAGGAGCCCCAGAATGTCCGTTCCAAAAACGATGTTTCAACTCAGCGGCCGCGGTTATCCGGCAGCCAAACTGAGTCATGCGACCCTTATCATCATCGATGCCCAGAAAGAGTATTTGAGCGGGCCGCTGGCCCTCAGCGGCATGGATGAGGCCGTCGCGAACATCAAGCAGTTACTCGCCGCGGCCCGCGCCGCCGGCCGGCCGATCGTGCATGTCCGCCACCTCGGCACGCTCGGTGGCATGTTCAACCCGCAAGGCGTCGGTGGTGAATTCATTCCAGGTCTTGAGCCACAAAGCGACGAAACCATCATCGGCAAGTTGCTGCCGAGCGCGTTCCACGGTACCGAACTGGCCAAACGCCTGGAGGACCTCGGCGCCCTCGACCTGATCGTCTGCGGCTTCATGAGTCACTCGAGCGTCAGCACCACGGTGCGCGCCGCGAAGAACCTGGGTTTCCGCTGCACGCTTATCGAAGACGCCTGCGCCACACGCGACCTGCCCTACAAGGGTGGCGTCCTGAGCGCCGCGCACGTTCATCAGACCGAAATGGCGATCATGGGCGACAACTTCGCCACCCTCGCGCTGACCTGTGAACTGATCTGATCGACGCTCAATGAGCGGCCTGGAACGCCGCTCATCCGCAAAAACCTCTCATTTGCCGTAATTGTCTTAGCCTCAGGAACATCCCGGTCAACTCCCGGTCGAAGGGCCGATACCCATTGAGGAAGGTCGGAATGAAGTTATCCGATGGTTTTGACGCTCGCCGCTTGCGGCCCAAAGGCCAACGCAACTGGCGTTTTCGAATCGGCGCGACGTTCGCGGCATTGCTGGCGATGTGCGGCGTGTTGCTCGCCATGGCCGGTGCCGCCGGCCTGCTCGGCCACGCACCCGCCCTGGGTGAATTGAACACCAGCCGCACCGGTGCTGCCGTGATCCTGGCCATCGGTCTGTTCGTGCTGTACCTCGGTGTCTGGCTGTGGCGCCGTTGCCGCCGTCGCTCGCGGCAGTCGCGGGAACTGGCCATGTCTCCGCACCTGATGAAAAAACACGACTGAGCCAAGCGCTGCGCGCGTTTTTGTCGCGCCCGATTCGCTTCGAGTTGGGTAAACTGGCCGCCCTTCGCGGAGGCTGACATGCAAGACGACGATTTTTCCCTGTTCAAAAGCGCGATCCAAGGCGTCAAGCCGATCAAGCACGATCGCGCCGAAACCGGCAAACCCAAGGCTGACCGTGCGCAGATTGCCAAACTGCGTCAAGCGGCCACCGTGCGCACCGAATCCACCACCGTTGACGGTCTGTCCGATCAATTCGTCATCGACGTCGGCCCTGAAGACGAGCTGATGTGGGCGCGTGACGGCGTGCAGGAAAGCCAGATGCGCAAGCTCAAGATCGGCCAGATTCCATTCGAAGGCAGCCTCGACCTGCACGGCATGAGCGTGGAAAAGGCCCGGGAAACCCTCTGGGCGTTCCTCGCCGAAGCAACCAGATTCGAAATCCGCTGCGTGCGCGTCACCCATGGCAAGGCGGTACGCCTGGACGGCAAGCGGCCGATGATCAAAAGCCACGTCAACACCTGGCTGCGCCAGCATCCGCAAGTGCTCGGCTTCACCTCGTGCCAGGCGAAACACGGCGGTGCCGGGGCGGTCTATGTGATACTCAAACGCACCATGATGGAAGGCCGCGACGAGTAAAGCTGATGCGCCACGCTTGCAGCGTCGTGTCCGTCACCGTACCCTTGCCCTTTGCGTAAAATCCCACAGGTAGTTTCATGTCCCTGGAACAGAATTACACGGCGATCCTCGGCCAGCTCGGCGAGGACGTTTCCCGCGAAGGCCTGCTCGACACGCCAAAACGTGCCGCCAAAGCCATGCAGTACCTCTGCCGCGGCTATGAACAGACACTGGAAGAGGTCACCAACGGTGCCCTGTTCAGCTCCGACAACAGCGAAATGGTGCTGGTCAAGGACATCGAGTTGTACTCGCTGTGCGAACACCACCTGCTGCCGTTCATCGGCAAGGCGCACGTTGCCTACATCCCGAGCGGCAAGGTCCTGGGCCTGTCGAAGGTGGCGCGGATCGTCGACATGTACGCCCGCCGCCTGCAGATCCAGGAAAACCTCAGCCGCCAGATCGCCGATGCGGTCCAGCAAGTCACCGGCGCCCTGGGCGTTGCAGTGGTGATCGAGGCCAAGCACATGTGCATGATGATGCGCGGTGTGGAGAAGCAGAATTCGACGATGATCACTTCGGTGATGCTCGGTGAATTCCGCGAGAACGCCGCCACCCGCAGCGAATTCCTCAGCCTCATCAAGTAATTCGCGGCACGAAGAAAACCGGCATTCATCGCCGGTTTTTTTCGTCCGAGAAAAATCAGGTAAGCTGCGCGCCCTTCTTCATTTGCACCGTGAGGCTTTCAACGTGTTCGTAAAAGCGCTTCGTGTCGGCCTTGGCCAACTGATCATCTTCATCGACTTCATCACGCGTCCGGGCAAGAAAAAGCGCCCCGCCGCGGCTCAGGCCCAGGTCGAAACGGCCGCCAAGGGCCTGACGCTGTATCAATTCCACGCCTGCCCGTTCTGCGTGAAGACTCGCCGCACCCTGCGCCGCCTGAACGTGCCGGTGGCCCTGCGCGATGCGAAGAACAACGAACAGGACCGCCAGACCTTGCTCGAGCAAGGCGGCAAGATCAAGGTGCCGTGCCTGCGTATCGAAGAAAATGGCCAGACCACCTGGATGTATGAGTCCAAGGTGATCATTGATTATCTGGACAAGCGATTTGCGGCAGCCTGATTTGCTTGTGGTGTTGCTGATGGCCCCATCGCTGGCAAGCCAGCTCCTACAGTGATCAGTGGCGCTCACAAACCCTGTGGGAGCTGGCTTGCCAGCGATGAGGCCCGCTAAAACGACACATGACTCAGACAAAAATAAACCGGCCCTTGCGCCGGTTTATTTGTTTTCAGGCCGCTTGCGCCGCCTGCGCCTGTCGCACCACCGCCGCCAGCCGCTTGAGCCCCTCCTCCAGCCGCGCCGGGTCAATGTGGCTGAAGTTCAACCGCAAATACCCGTGATGCTTGTCCGGATCGGGGAAGAACGGCTCACCCGGCATGAACGCCACATCGTTGGCCAACGCCGCATTGAGCAAGGTTCGAGTGTCCAGCGGCTGCTTGAGTTTCAACCAGAAAAACAGCCCGCCCTGTGGCTCGTTCCAGTCCGCCAGATCAGAGAAGTGGGTTTGCAGTGCCAGCTGGAACGCATCCCGGCGCACCCGGTAAAAATCGCGTAGTTCACTGCGATGCTGCTGATACTTCTCGGTTCCGATCCATTGCAGCGCCTGCCACTGGCCTACCCGGTTGGTGTGCAAATCCGCCGACTGCTTGAGTTTCAACAGATGGGGAAACAGGTCCGGGCTGGCGATCAGATAGCCGACGCGCAAACCTGGCAACAGGGTTTTCGACACGGTCCCGGTGTAGATCCAGCTGGTTTTTTTCAAACGACCGGCAATCGGCGTGGCGCTGCCGCCGTCGAAGGTCAGCTCGCGATAAGGCTCGTCTTCGATCAGGGTGACGCCGAACTCGTCGAGCAGCGCTGCCACCGCGTCGCGTTTGGCTTCGCTGTAACGCACCGCCGAAGGATTCTGGAAGGTCGGGATCAGGTAGATGAAGGCCGGGCGGTGTTGCTCCAGGCGAGCACGCAGCTCCGTAAGGTTCGGCCCGTCAGCCTCCAGCGGCACGGTCAGGCAATCGGCGCCGAACAGCTGGAAAATCTGTAATGCCGCCAGATAAGTCGGCGCTTCGAGCAGGATTTCGGTGCCCTTGTCGATGTAGAGCTTGGCGGCCAGATCCAGGGTTTGCTGTGAACCACTGACCACCAGTACCTGACTTGCCTCACATGCCACACCCAACGCTCGCGCCTCGGCGGCCAACGCTTCACGCAGTGCCGGTTCGCCTTCACTCATGCCGTACTGGCCCATGGAAAGCGGCATCTCGGCCCAGTCGACCTTCGGCAACATGGCTTCCGCCGGCAGACCTCCGGCAAACGACATCACCTGCGGGCGCTGAGCGGCGGCAAGGATTTCACGGATCAAAGAACTTTTAAGGCGTGAGACACGTTCGGAAAAAGCCATGGGGATCACCGGTAGCGAGACATGAGGAAAATGAGTCAAACTTGTTGACCGAAATTACGCTTCCTCGAACGGATACGTCAATATGCTTGACCTTAAAAACCCACTTTCCCAACAGCAAGCCATGGAAGCGTTTTTCTTCGGCTACCAGGCTTTCACCGCCAAGGCCGATGAAATGCTCGAGCGCCGCGGCCTGAGCCGGGTGCATCAACGCATCGTGTTTTTCATCGCCCGCTATCCGAACCTGAGCGTCAAGGAGTTGCTGACCTTGCTTGGCGTGAGCAAGCAAGCGCTGAACATGCCCTTGCGGCAATTGTTGGAGATGCATCTGGTCGACAGCGTCGCGTCCGAGACGGACAAGCGTAAGCGTTTGCTGGAGTTGACTGCGGAAGGCGCGCGGTTTGAGCAGGCGTTGAGGCGTGAGCAGGTGAAATTGCTGGAGCGCGTGTTTGCCGAGGCTGGGGAGACGGCGGTGAATGGGTGGCTGGCGGTGAATCTGGCGTTGGGGAAAAGTCAGGCGCATACCGACTGAGTTGCTGATTTTGATGCTGGCTGATCCGGCCTCTTCGCGGGCAAGCCCGCTCCCACAGTGATGGATGGTGTCCACAAACCTTGTGCCTGACCGGGTTTCCTGTGGGAGCGGGCTTGCTCGCGAAGGGGCCGGTACAGGCGATATATCCCTATTGCCAAACTTTTCGTCGACAAAATCAAAAACATTATTTGCATTCTTTGTATACAAAAGCATAATCCACTTCGTGCGAGTTCCTGACCAAGCGGTCAACAAATTCGCAAGTGCCTCAAAGGGCCGCTGCCACCCTCATGGGTCCGGCCCTGGAAATAACAATAAAACTCTTGAGGAGTATTCGCTGTGGAAAGCCGCAAATCCGAAGCATCGACGCTGGATCTCTCGCCGCCATTACGCAATGGCTTGCTGGAACGTCTGTTCAAACTCAGCTTGCACGGCACCACGGTGAAGACCGAGCTGATTGCCGGTCTGACAACCTTCATCACGATGGCTTACATCATTTTCGTCAACCCCAACATCATGGCCGACGCCGGGATCGATCATGGCGCGGCTTTCGTCGCTACCTGTATCGCCGCAGCACTCGGTTGCCTGTTGATGGGCCTGTACGCCAACTGGCCGGTCGGCCTGGCGCCAGGCATGGGGCTCAACGCCTTCTTCACCTACACCGTGGTCGGCACCATGGGCTACAACTGGGAAACCGCCCTCGGCGCGGTGTTCGTTTCCGGTGTGTTGTTCATGATCCTGACTTTCTCGCGGATCCGCGAATGGCTGCTCAACAGCATCCCGGTCAGCCTGCGCTTCGCCATGGGCGCCGGCGTGGGTCTGTTCCTGGGGCTGATCGGCCTGAAAACCGCGGGTATCGTCGTCGATAGCCCGGCCACGCTGATCAAGCTCGGCTCCCTGCGCGAACCCGGCCCATTGCTCGCCGCCGTGTGCTTCCTGATGATCGCCATCCTCAGCTATCACAAGGTGTTCGGCGCGATCCTCATCAGCATCATCACCGTGACCCTCGCTGGCTGGGGTCTGGGCCTGGTGCACTACGAGGGCATCATGTCGGCCCCGCCAAGCCTGGCTCCGACCTGGATGGCCATGAACGTCGCCGGCGTGTTCAACATCAGCATGATCAGCGTGGTCCTGGCGTTCCTCTTCGTACACATGTTCGACACCGCCGGTACCTTGATGGGGGTTGCCCAGCGCGCCAACCTGGTGGGCGCCGATGGCCGCATCGAAAACCTCTCCCGCGCCATGAAAGCCGACAGTGCTTCCAGCGTATTCGGTGCAGTGGTGGGTGTTCCGCCAGTGACCAGCTATGTAGAAAGTGCTGCAGGTGTCGCTGCGGGTGGTCGGACTGGTCTTACCGCAGTCACCGTGGGTGTGCTATTTATAGCGGCAATGTTTTTCGCACCACTGGCCGGCATGATTCCCGCCTATGCCACCGCTGGTGCACTGATTTATGTGGCAATGCTGATGATGGGCGGCATGGCCCACATCGAATGGGATGAAGCGACCGACAGCATCCCGGCGATCGTCACCGCAATCATGATGCCACTGACCTTCTCGGTCGCTGATGGCATCGCGCTGGGCTTCATCACCTACGTGGCGTTGAAGGCCGGCACCGGCAAGTACAAGGAAATCTCCGTCAGTCTGTGGGTGCTCTGCGCGATCTTCATCGCCAAGTTCATCTTCCTGTAAACCTTACGCGGGACCCGCTTCAAAACAGCCTCACCCCGTCGGGTGAGGCTTTTGTGCAAATGGAGGAAAGTGATGAGTCTGGAAACCTGGCTGCTGTTCAGCGGCGCCGCGCTGATAGTGATCCTGATCCCGGGGCCGCTGTCGTTGCTGATGATCAGCAACAGTCTGAATTACGGCCTGCGCCGCTCTTATCCGGCCTTTTTGGGCGGCGTATCGGCTTCGATCTGCCTGCTGAGTGCTTCGGCGCTGGGCCTGGGTGCGTTGTTGCTGGCTTCGGAACAGCTGTTCAGTGCCCTGAAAATCCTCGGTGCGTTGTACCTGTTCTATCTCGCCTGGCAGAGCTGGCAGCAATCGCGCCAGCCTTCCCACGGTGCTGAAGTGCCGCAGGCCGCGCCGGTGCCGCGCTTTCGTGCACTGTTCGGGCGTGCGTTCATGTTGGGCGCGAGCAACCCGAAAGACATTCTGTTCTTCGCCGCTTTCCTGCCGCAGTTCTTGAGTGCCGAACAGCCGTTCCTGCCGCAGTTGCTGGTGATGATTGTCACTTGGACGTTGCTGGATCTGGCCTGCAAGTTGGCTTATGGCCTCGGCGCCCATGGCGCGGCACGTTATCTGCGCAGCGGCAAGGGCCAGAGCTGGTTTAACCGGATCAGTGCGGGGTTGTTCAGCGGAGCGGGGGCAGCGTCCCTGCTGAGCCGCTAAAAGCATCGCTGGCAAGCCAGCTCCTACAAGGTCTTGGGCACCACTCAACCTCTGTAGGAGCCGGCTTGCCGGCGATAGCGCCAGATCAGACACCACCTTTTCCAAGGACGAAAAAAAGCCCGCAGTGTGAGCGGGCGAAAAACCAAAGAAGCTATATGCGCAGTCGCTTCCAGGGTGCAGCAGCTGCTTGGGGGATCAGCTGCCGCGATAGGTGGAGTAGCTGTAAGGCGAAATCAACAACGGCACGTGGTAGTGATCCTGCTCTGCAGAGATGCCGAAACGCAGCACCACGA
Organism: Pseudomonas sp. AP3_22 TE3818; assembly: GCF_053628995.1. Classification (NCBI taxonomy): domain Bacteria; kingdom Pseudomonadati; phylum Pseudomonadota; class Gammaproteobacteria; order Pseudomonadales; family Pseudomonadaceae; genus Pseudomonas; species Pseudomonas sp. AP3_22 TE3818. The sequence goes on from NZ_JBRJHL010000001.1 coordinate 4,728,344, forward strand.
CATCCAGGAAGGCCGGCTCCGGCAGCTTGACGCCGCGGGCGCGGTAGTAATCGCCGGCATGAAACTGAACCTGATAGACCCCGGTGCGGTAGTCATCGCCTTGCAGCAGCGGTGCATCGACACGGCCATCGCTGTTGGTTATCGCGCTGGCGACCAATTCCAGGTGCGATCCTTCAACGCGGTACAACTCGACCTTGATCGAGCTGCCCGGGCAACCGTGTGCTGCGTCCAAAACGTGTGTAGTCAAACGTCCCATTGATTCTGCGCGCCTGCCTGCGTGGAGCAGTCAGACTTCGCGCCTCCCGAAGTCAGTTGAAAAGGAGACCGCACCGATTCGGAGCACGAAAAGCTGCGGCGAGCGATTGATTAAGACACTTTTCAAAAAAATTGTACACAATAAAAACGACATTTTTCGCGTTATACCCACCACTTGCACATTTACCGCCGATTTCCCGCCGAACTGCACACTCTATGAACCCTTCATCAAATTACTGACCAGTCAGGCAGATTTCTTGCAGGCTCACGCCAATAGCAGTAAAAGATGACAGTCGGTTAAAAATGCGAAAATTCAGGCTTACAAAGTGAATATAAAGTTGTATACAATCAGCCCATCGCTGTGACGCCAGCCTGCCAACCATTCTTCAGCTGCGTCACACCAACCGTCATCATCGAACAAGAAGGAAGCCTGCAGTGAGCGCTGACTACCCACGCGACCTGGTCGGTTACGGCAGTAACCCTCCTCATCCACACTGGCCGGGCAATGCCCGCATTGCCCTGTCGTTCGTACTCAATTACGAAGAAGGCGGCGAGCGCAACATCCTGCACGGCGACAAAGAGTCCGAAGCCTTCCTCTCGGAAATGGTGTCTGCCCAGCCGCTGCAAGGCGCGCGCAACATGAGCATGGAATCCCTTTACGAGTATGGCAGCCGTGCCGGCGTATGGCGGATCCTGAAGCTGTTCAAGGAATTCGACATTCCACTGACCATCTTCGCCGTGGCCATGGCCGCCCAGCGTCACCCGGACGTGATCCGCGCCATGGTCGATGCCGGCCACGAGATCTGCAGCCACGGCTACCGCTGGATCGACTACCAGTACATGGACGAAACCCAGGAACGCGAGCACATGCTCGAAGCGATCCGCATCCTCACCGAAATCACCGGCGAACGCCCGCTGGGCTGGTACACCGGCCGCACGGGTCCGAACACCCGTCGCCTGGTGATGGAAGAAGGCGGTTTCCTCTACGACTGCGACACCTACGACGACGACCTGCCCTACTGGGAGCCGAACAACCCGACGGGCAAGCCGCACCTGGTGATTCCGTACACCCTGGACACCAACGACATGCGCTTCACCCAGGTCCAGGGTTTCAACAAGGGCGACGACTTCTTCGAATACCTCAAGGATGCGTTCGACGTGCTCTACGCCGAAGGCGCCGAAGCACCGAAGATGCTGTCGATCGGCCTGCACTGCCGCCTGATCGGCCGTCCGGCGCGTCTGGCTTCGCTCAAGCGCTTTATCGAATACGCTAAAAGTCATGAACAGGTGTGGTTCAGCCGTCGCGTCGACATCGCGCGTCACTGGCAGGAAACCCACCCGTACCAAGGGGCTGCCAAATGAGCACCTTTCAATCGATCAAACCATCGACCTTGAGCCGCGACGCGTTCGTCAGCGTCTTCGCCGATATCTACGAACATTCGCCATGGGTGGCCGAAAAGGCCTTCGACCTGGGCCAGGACGCTTCGATCGACGAGATCGAAACCCTGCACCAGCGCATGAGCGACATCCTGTTGAGCGCCGATCACGAAAGCCAGTTGGCTCTGATCAACGCTCACCCGGACCTGGCCGGCAAAGCCGCCGTCCAGGGCCAGTTGACCGAAGCCAGCACCCATGAACAGGCTGGCGCCGGTATTCACCAATGCACGGCCGAAGAGTTCCAGCGCTTCACCGAGCTGAACGACGCCTACAAAGCCAAGTTCAAGTTTCCCTTCATCATGGCGGTAAAAGGCAGCAACCGGCATCAGATCCTCGCAGCGTTCGAAACGCGCATCCACAACCCGGTCGACACCGAGTTCAAATGCGCGTTGGCGGAGATCAACAAGATCGCCCTGTTCCGATTACTGACCCTATAGCAAGCCTGGCCCAGCGATTTCATGAACGCCGAAAACGCCCAGGGCCTTGCAAGCATCCCAAGCCAACTTATTAAAGGCAGACAAGAAGAATGAAAGCTTACGCCGTACCTTTCGAGAAGTTCGTCAACCTGGCCGACGCCCGCCTGGGCACCAAAATCATCTCGGTCACCGATGACTGGTTCGCAGACGCCAACCGTCTGTTCCAACCGACCCCGGCCGTATGGAAGGAGGGCGTGTTCGATGACAACGGCAAGTGGATGGACGGCTGGGAATCGCGCCGCAAGCGCTTCGAAGGCTTCGACAGCGCCGTGATCCGCCTGGGCGTACCGGGTTCGATCAAGGGCGTCGACATCGACACTTCATTCTTCACCGGCAACTTCCCGCCATCGGCGTCCCTGGAAGCCTGCTTCCTGGCGTCGGGCGAGCCTGATGAAAACACCCAGTGGACTGAAGTGCTGTCCGCTGTCGAGCTGCAAGGCAACAGCCACCACTACCACGAAATCAGCAACGACCAGGCCTTCAGCCACCTGCGCTTCAACATCTACCCGGATGGCGGCGTGGCCCGTCTGCGTGTGTACGGCGTGCCGTTCCGCGACTGGTCGGCCATCGGCGACAACGAGCAAGTCGACCTGGCCGCCGCCCTCAACGGTGGCCGCGCCCTCGCCTGCTCCGATGAACACTTCGGCCGCATGAGCAACATCCTCAACCCGGGCCGTGGCATCAACATGGGCGACGGCTGGGAAACCGCGCGTCGCCGTACGCCGGGCAATGACTGGGTCATCGTCGCGCTGGGTCATGCCGGCGAAGTCGAGAAAGTCATCGTCGACACCCTGCACTTCAAGGGCAACTACCCGGACAGCTGCTCGATCCAGGGCGCCTTCGTGAAGGGCGGCACCGACAGCCAGATCGAAACCCAATCGCTGTTCTGGCGCGAACTGCTGCCAAGCCAGAAGCTGGAAATGCACGCCGAACACACCTTCGCCGAGCAGATCAAGGCACTGGGCCCGATCACCCACATCCGCCTGAACGTGTTCCCGGATGGTGGTGTGAGCCGCCTGCGTGTTCTGGGCAAGGTTGCGAAGTAAAGCTGAGCCTGTAGGAGCCGGCTTGCTGGCGATAGCGCCCTCACTGACGCCATCGCCAGCAAGCCGGCTCCTACAAAAGCAGCACCCCAACACATCTGAGATTAAGAAGAACAGCATGCGCACACTGACGATTGAACCGCTGACCAAAGAAGCCTTCGCCCCTTTCGGTGACGTGATCGAAACCGACGGCAGCGATCACTTCATGATCAACAACGGTTCGACCATGCGCTTCCATAAACTGGCGACGGTCGAAACCGCTACGCCGGCGGACAACGCGATCATCAGCATCTTCCGCGCCGACGCGCAGGACATGCCGCTGACCGTCAGCATGCTGGAGCGCCATCCGCTGGGCAGCCAGGCTTTCATTCCGCTGCTCGGCAACCCCTTTCTGATCGTGGTCGCGCCACTTGGCGATGAACCTGTATCAGGCTTGGTCCGCGCCTTCGTCACCAACGGCAGGCAGGGCATTAATTACCATCGCGGCGTCTGGCACCACCCGGTGCTGACGATCGAAAAGCGGGATGACTTCCTGGTGGTTGATCGCAGTGGCACAGGCAATAACTGCGATGAGCATTTTTTCAAAGAGGATGAGCGTTTGATCCTCGCCCCCCACCAATAAGAGAAGGTCCGATCACTCGACAACAAGAGTGACGGGCGAGAGGTAAAGACTGTGGAAGCACATCTGTTGGAATGGCTGAACCTGAGCGTGCGCTGGGTTCACATGATTACTGGCGTGGCCTGGATCGGTGCGTCGTTCTATTTCGTCTGGCTGGAAAACAACCTCAACCGGGTCAACCCGAGAACCGGCCTGGCCGGCGATTTGTGGGCGATCCACGGCGGCGGTATCTACCACCTGGAAAAATACAAGCTGGCTCCACCGACCATGCCGGACAACCTGCACTGGTTCAAATGGGAAGCCTACTTCACCTGGATGTCGGGTATCGCGCTGCTGTGCGTGGTGTTCTACTCCAACCCGACGCTCTACCTGCTGGCTCCGGGCAGCACCCTGAGCGGTCCTGAAGGCGTGGCCATCGGTATCGGCTCGCTGTTCATCGGCTGGTTCGTCTACTCCTTCCTGTGCGACTCGGCCCTGGGCAAACGCCCTGCCCTGCTAGGTGGAATCCTGTTCGTGCTGATCATCGGCGCGGCCTATGGCTTCAGCAAAGTGTTCAGCGGTCGCGGTGCGTACCTGCACGTCGGCGCGATCATCGGCACCATCATGGTCGGCAACGTGTTCCGCATCATCATGCCGGCACAGCGCGCACTGGTGGCGGCGATCGCCGAGAACCGCACGCCGGATCCGGCCCTGCCGGCCAAAGGCCTGCTGCGTTCGCGTCACAACAACTACTTCACCTTGCCGGTGCTGTTCATCATGATCAGCAACCACTTCCCGAGCACCTACGGCAGCCAGTACAACTGGTTGATCCTGGCCGGGATCGCGGTACTGGCGGTGTTGGTGCGTCACTACTTCAACACCCGTCACGACAGCCACAAGTTTGCCTGGACGCTTCCAGTCGCAGCCGTCGGCATGATCAGCCTGGCTTACGTCACCGGCCCTGCGCCGCTGAACAGCCCGGAAGTGGCCAAGGCACCGGCGAAGATCGAATACCAGCCGCTGCCGGAAACCGCAGTGGGCGGTGGTTTGAAACCCGCTGAAGCCAAACCTGCAGAAGCGCCAGCCGCCGCTCCGGTGCAAGCGTCCAACGCCGGCCCTGCCTTTGACAAAGTGCACAGCGTGATTCAGGAACGTTGCGCGGTTTGCCACTCGGCCAAGCCCACCAGCCCGCTGTTCAGTGCGGCCCCTGCCGGTGTGATGTTCGACACCCCCGAGCAGATCCGCCAGAACGCACCGCGGATCCAGGCGCAAGCCGTCACCAGCCAGATCATGCCACTGGGCAACATCACGCAGATGACCCAGCAGGAACGTGACCTGATCGGTGCCTGGATTGTGCAGGGAGCCCAGACCAACTGATCGTTAAAAGCTTCGCGAGCAGGCTCGCTCCCACACAGGCAACACAGAACCTGTGGGAGCGGGCTTGCCCGCGAAGGCGTAGGGTCAGTCAACAACGATGTTGAATGTTATGGCCTCTTCGCGAGCAAGCCCGCTCCCACAGGTTTGCCCGATGCACAAAATCACAAGAATAAAAAAGATCCGAGGTGTTGCATGTCCGAGCTATCCGCAGCGCGCATCCCCGACGCACCCGCCATTCAGCGTTTGCCCCTCTTGCAACTGATCCTGGTCGGTTTGCAACATGTTCTGCTGATGTACGGTGGCGCCATCGCGGTGCCGCTGATCATCGGACAGGCCGCTGGCTTGAGTCGTGAAGAAATCGCCTTCCTGATCAACGCCGACCTGCTGGTGGCCGGTATTGCCACCATCGTCCAGTCCCTCGGCATCGGTCCCATGGGCATTCGCATGCCGGTGATGATGGGGGCCAGTTTCGCCGCCGTCGGCAGCATGGTCGCCATGGCCGGCATGCCCGGTATCGGCCTGCAGGGGATCTTCGGCGCGACCATCGCCGCCGGGTTCTTCGGCATGCTCATCGCGCCGTTCATGTCCAAGGTCGTACGTTTCTTCCCGCCGCTGGTGACCGGCACGGTCATCACCTCGATCGGTTTGTCGCTGTTCCCCGTGGCCGTGAACTGGGCCGGCGGCGGTGCCAGCGCCGCTCAATTCGGCTCGCCGATCTACCTGACCATCGCCGCCCTGGTGCTGGGCACCATCCTGTTGGTCCACCGCTTCATGCGCGGCTTCTGGGTCAATATTTCCGTGCTGATCGGCATGTGCCTGGGCTACGTGCTCTGCGGCCTGCTCGGCATGGTCGACCTCAGCGGCATGGCTCAGGCGCCATGGCTGCAATTCGTCACCCCGCTGCACTTCGGCCTGCCGAAATTCGAACTCGCACCGATCCTGTCGATGTGCCTGGTGGTGGTGATCATTTTCGTCGAGTCCACCGGGATGTTTCTTGCGCTGGGCAAGATCACCGGCCAGGAAGTCTGCCCACGGATGTTGCGTCGCGGTTTGCTGTGCGATGCCGGCGCCTCGTTCTTCGCCGGTTTTTTCAACACCTTCACCCACTCCTCCTTTGCCCAGAACATCGGCCTGGTGCAGATGACCGGTGTGCGCTGCCGCTCCGTGACCATCGTCGCCGGCGGTTTGCTGATCGTCCTGAGCCTGCTCCCCAAGGCCGCGTTCCTGGTGGCCTCTATCCCTCCGGCCGTCCTGGGTGGCGCCGCGATTGCGATGTTCGGCATGGTCGCCGCCACCGGCATCAAGATTCTCCAGGAGGCCGACATCGGTGACCGTCGCAACCAGTTGCTGGTGGCGGTGAGCATCGGCATGGGCCTGATCCCGGTGGTGCGCCCGGAGTTTTTCGCCCACCTGCCCGTGTGGATGAGTCCGATCACCCACAGCGGCATTGCCATGGCCACCCTCAGCGCGCTGACGCTGAACCTGCTGTTCAACATCCTCGGTGGCGCCGAACGCGCGGCCAACAACGACTGCCACGCCCACTAAGACAGAAACGCCCCCCCCTGTAGGAGCGAGCCTGCTCGCGATGAACCCGAGAACACCGCGTTTATCCAGATAACACGCGTAATCGTTGACGACCATCGCGAGCAAGCTCGCTCCTACAGGGGTAGGGGTTTCCTGCGCCTTGAAAATAAAAACAAGAGGGAGCAACAGATGATTCGGACACAAACCAACCTGCTGTTGGGTGCTGGCCTGCTGGCCGCGAGTCAGGCCATGGCCGGCGATTTACTGCTGTGGCAGACCAACAGCCTGAGCTATCTGTACGGCAAGGATTTCGCGGTCAACCCGTCGATCCAGCAGACGATCACCTTCGAGCACGCCGACCGCTGGAAGTACGGCGACAACTTCATGTTCATCGACAGCACCTACTACAACGGCGAGAAAGACAGGAACAAAGGCGTCCACGCCTACTACGGCGAGTTCAGCCCGCGCCTCTCCCTGGGCAAGATCCTCGACCGTCGCTTCGAATTCGGCCCGATCAAGGACGTGCTGCTGGCCATGACCTACGAGAACGGCGAAGACGACACCGAGGCCTACCTGATCGGCCCCGGATTCGACCTGGCGGTACCGGGCTTCAATTTTTTCACCCTGAACTTCTACTACCGCCAGACCGAAGGCTCGCGTCCCGGCGACGACGTCTGGCAGATCACGCCGGCCTGGTCCTACACCTTGCCATTGGGCAATTCGAACCTGTTGATCGACGGCTACATCGACTGGGTAGTGGATAACGACCAGAACGCCCATGGCACCTATCACGCCAACCTGCACTTCAACCCGCAGATCAAATACGACCTGGGCAAAGCCCTGGGCTGGCGGGAGAAACAGGTGTACGTCGGCGCCGAATACAGCTACTGGAAAGACAAGTACGGCATCGAAAACAGCGGCAAATTCGACACCAATGAAAACACCACCAGCCTGCTGGTGAAGGTGCATTTCTGATGCAGCCCCGCAACCGTGCGCCAAACCTGTCGTCGGTGCGCCGTTGCGGAGCACTTGAGACCTGGCCGAGGAGTCAGTATTCTCCGCGGCCGCCCGAATCCGGTTTAAAAAAAAGCCCGGATGTAAAACCTGACCAGCAGGCCAACTTATCCCGGCGCTGGCAGGCACCAAGGCACCCCAAAACCCCTCTCAATCGACTGCTCTTGAGCCGTCGAGCGGGAGTTTTTTTGCTTTTTGAAAGCCTTGGCTCAGCTCTTGCTAAAAGCACCAAAGCTGACCGATTGGATCATTTTTTACCGCTACGGAAACAGGCGCCACACCAGAGCGCCGATCTTAAAAAAATAACGTGGAACCACCTACTTTTTGGGAGCAACCGAATGAAACGTACGTGCACTAGCCTGATGCTGGCGGGATCGATGCTGGCCGGGGGCCAGGCCATGGCCGGCGATTTGCTGCAGTGGCAGACCAACAGCCTGACCTACCTGTATGGCAAGGACTTCCAGGTCAACCCGCGCATCCAGCAGACGGTGACCTTCGAACACGCCGATGGCTGGAAGTACGGCGACAACTTCTTCTTCATCGACAAGATCTTCTACAACGGCAAGGAAGACGCCTTCGCGGGCAAGAACAGCCACTATGGCGAGCTCAGCCCACGCCTGTCGTTCAACAAGATCTTCGACCAGAAGTTCGAGTTAGGCCCGATCAAGGACGTCCTGCTGGCCATGACCTACGAGTTCGGCGAAGACGACACCGAGTCGTACCTGATCGGCCCTGGCTTCGACCTGGCCATCCCGGGCTTCGACTACTTCCAGTTGAACTTCTACAACCGTCACACCGAAGGCGACCGCCCGGGCGACAACATCTGGCAGGTCTCGCCGGTCTGGTCCTACACCATCCCGGTGGGTGAATCGGACGTGCTGATCGACGGCTTCATGGACTGGGTCGTCGACAACGACGTCAACAGCAAAGGCGAATACCACGCCAACCTGCACTTCAACCCACAGGTCAAATACGACCTGGGCAAGGCGCTGAACCTGGGTGCCAAGCAGCTGTACGTCGGTGTCGAGTATGACTACTGGAAAAACAAGTACGGGATTGAAGACAGCCAGGGCTTCAAGACGGATCAGAGCGTGACCAGTTTCCTGGTTAAGGTTCATTTCTGATCCTGTAGGAGCGAGCCTGCTCGCGATGGACTAGAGAGCGCCACGGGGTGTCAGGCACCCAGCGTCATCGTTAACGTCCATCGCGAGCTTGCTCGCTCCTACTTCAGCCCCAGAAACCGGCTCAACTCCCCGCGCTTGGCCAACGCATCGCGTCGCCCCAGTTCGATCAACTCGCTGCAATATCCCGCCTCGAACAGCAGGTAACTCAGCACCCCTGCCCCGCTGGTCTTGGTCGCACCCGGCCCCCGCAGGAACAGACGCAGCGCCGCCGGTAATTCCTGACGATGCCGCGCGGCAATCTCGTCGATCGGCTGGCTCGGTGAAATCACCAGCACGTCCACCGGTGCCACGCCCAATGCGCGGGTCGGTGTGCCGTCGGGCATCAGGTGACTGAACTGGTTCAGGCGCTGCAACAGCTCGATGTCACTTTCCAGGCTGTCAATGAACGTACTGTTGAGCATGTGCCCGCCGATCTGCGCCAGGGTCGGCTGTTGACCGCTGTAGCTGCGCTGCAAGGGTTGTTGCGGGTCGATACCACGGGGGTTGCCGCTGACGCCCACCACCAGCACCCGACTGGCGCCCAGATGCAGCGCCGGGCTGATCGGCGCCGACTGACGCACCGCGCCATCACCGTAATACTCTTCGCCGATTTTCACCGGGGCGAACAGCAGCGGAATCGCCGAACTGGCGAGCAAGTGTTCAACCGACAGTCGGGTGGGAACGCCGATGCGTCGATGGCGCAACCAGGCATCGATCTTGCCGCCGCCCTGATAAAAAGTGACGGCCTGGCCGGACTCATAGCCGAACGCCGTGACCGCCACCGCATGCAATTGTTGCTGGGCGATCGCTTCGGCGATGCCGCCCATATGCAGCTTGTCGTTGAGCAGATCCCGCAGCGGCGAACTGTTGAGCAGCGCCACCGGAACCTGGGCACCGATGCCGAGCAAACTGTGGCTGACAAAGCGACTGGCCTGGCGAATGACCCCGGGCCAGTCGCTGCGCAATACCAGAGGGCTGCGAAAGCCCTGCCAGAAGGCCGTCAGGCGTTGGATGGCATGACGAAAGTCCATTGCCCCGCTGGCGAGGCTGACGGCGTTGATCGCGCCCGCCGAGGTGCCGACGATCACCGGAAACGGATTGCTCGCCCCCGGCGGCAGCAGTTCGGCTATCGCCGCCAGCACCCCGACCTGATAAGCCGCCCGAGCCCCGCCCCCGGAAAGAATCAACCCTGTAACCGGTTCGCCTGGACTCATGCACAACTCTCCATGGTGCTTGATGGGATGACGTTGCCTTGTAGGAGCGAGCCTGCTCGCGATGGACGTCAACGATAACGCGGGTAACCTGACGCCCCGTGGCGCTCTCCAGTCCATCGCGAGCAGGCTCGCTCCTACGGGGGATCGGGATTCAACCGCGTTTGGCGTACAGCTTCGGCTCGCCCGGTGGACGGCTCTTGAAGCGGCGGTGGGCCCACAAGTATTGCTCGGGATATTGGCGCAGGACGCCTTCGATCCATTGATTGATGCGAATGCAGTCTTCTTCCTCGGTTTCTCCGGGGAAGCCTTCGAGCGGCGCATGGATCACCAGGCGATAACCGCTGCCGTCCGCCAGACGCTCCTGGGTGAACGGCACCACCAGCGCCTTGCCCAGCCGCGCAAACTTGCTCGTGGCGGTGACGGTCGCCGCCTGAATGCCGAACAGTGGCACAAAGATGCTTTGCTTGGCGCCGTAGTCCTGATCCGGCGCATACCAGATCGCGCGGCCCGAGCGCAGCAATTTGAGCATGCCGCGCACGTCTTCACGCTCTATCGCCAGCGAATCGAGGTTGTGCCGCTCGCGGCCCTGGCGCTGGATGTAGTCGAACAGCGGATTCTTGTGCTCGCGGTACATGCCGTCGATGGTGTGCTGCTGACCGAGCAACGCCGCGCCGATTTCCAGCGTGGTGAAATGCAGCGCCATCAGGATCACGCCCTTGCCTTCGCGCTGGGCCTGCTGCAGATACTCCAGCCCTTCAACGTGAGCGAGACTTGCCAGGCGCTTGCGCGACCACCACCAACTCATCGCCATCTCAAAAAATGCGATACCGGTGGAGGCGAAGTTTTCCTTGAGCAGGCGTTTGCGTTCGGCGGCGGTTTTTTCCGGAAAACACAGTTCCAGGTTGCGCTTGGCAATGCGCCGTCTGTCGCCGGCCACGCGATACATCAATGAACCCAGGACGCGGCCTATCCACAGCAGGGCCGGATACGGCAACTGGACGATCAGCCACAACAGCCCCAGGCCACACCACAGCGGCCAGAAACGTGGAGATAGAAATGCTTTTCGAAAACGCGGGCGGTCCATTAATGCTTCCGGAATGACAATGGCCGCGCATTCTACATCGTTCGACCCGGCTTGCGGCCTGCGGGCGTTCTCGTTATAAGTCTCGGCACTTTTAGTGACAAGTCGTTGTATGCCGACCATGAGCCAAACCGAACCGCTAGACCAAGATCCCGTGTTCCAGTTGAAGGGCAGCATGCTGGCCATTACGGTGCTGGAACTGGCCCGTAACGACCTGGAAAGCCTTGATCGGCAACTGGCCGCCAAGGTCGCCCAGGCGCCCAACTTCTTCAGCAACGCGCCGCTGGTACTGGCCCTGGACAAACTCCCGGCCAACGAAGGCGCCGTCGATCTGCCCGGCCTGATGCGCGTGTGCCGCCAACATGGCCTGCGCACCCTGGCAATCCGCGCCAGCCGCATCGAAGACATTGCCGCCGCCATTGCGGTCGACCTGCCGGTGTTGCCGCCGTCCGGTGCCCGGGAGCGTCCACTGGACCTGACCGAAGGGGAACCGAAGAAAAAACCGGAAAAACCGCCTGAACCAACCATCAAACCGACAAAAATCATCACGTCGCCAGTACGTGGTGGCCAGCAGATTTATGCCCAGGGCAGCGATCTGGTGGTGATCTCCTCGGTCAGCCCGGGGGCGGAACTTCTCGCCGATGGCAACATCCATGTATACGGCCCGATGCGTGGTCGCGTGTTGGCCGGCGTCAAGGGCGACACCAAGGCGCGGATTTTCTGTCAGCAAATGAGTGCTGAACTGATTTCCATTGCCGGACATTACAAGGTTTCCGAAGATCTGCGCCGCGATCCTCTGTGGGGTTCGGGTGTGCAGGTCAGCCTGTCCGGCGACGTGTTGAACATCATTCGGCTTTAACGGATACTGCCGCATTTTCCAAGCATCTCTAAAACGTAGCGAAAACGGCTCAAACGAAGTAGGAAAAAGGCCGAAAGCAGTGTTTACCGGGGGTAAGCGCCGCTCAAAACCAGATTCCAGCCAAGGCTGTCCGACTGCAGTAGTTTTTCAGGAGATGTTTTTCAGGGGCTGAAAAGTCCTTTTTCCTTAGGGGTGAAACACCTTGGCCAAGATTCTCGTGGTTACATCCGGCAAGGGTGGTGTGGGTAAGACCACCACCAGCGCCGCTATCGGTACCGGCCTCGCTCTGCGCGGCCACAAAACAGTGATCGTCGACTTCGACGTGGGCTTGCGTAACCTTGACCTGATCATGGGTTGCGAGCGCCGCGTGGTGTATGACTTCGTCAACGTGGTCAACGGCGAAGCCAACCTGCAACAGGCCCTGATCAAAGACAAGCGCCTGGAAAACCTCTACGTGCTGGCCGCCAGCCAGACCCGCGACAAAGACGCGCTGACCGTCGAAGGCGTGGAAAAAGTCCTGATGCAACTCAAGGAAGACTTCGAGTTCGTGGTCTGCGACTCCCCGGCCGGCATCGAGAAAGGCGCCCACCTGGCCATGTATTTCGCTGACGAAGCGATCGTCGTGACCAACCCGGAAGTCTCCTCGGTGCGTGACTCCGACCGCATGCTCGGTCTGCTGGCCAGCAAGTCCCGTCGTGCCGAGCGCGGCGAAGACCCGATCAAGGAACACCTGCTGATTACCCGTTATCACCCGGAGCGTGTGAGCAAAGGCGAAATGCTCGGCGTAGAAGACGTCAAGGAAATCCTTTCGGTGACCCTGCTCGGCGTGATCCCTGAATCCCAGGCGGTGCTCAAGGCATCCAACCAGGGCGTTCCGGTGATTCTCGACGACCAGAGCGATGCCGGCCAGGCCTACAGCGATACCGTTGACCGCCTGCTGGGCAAGACCGTGGATCATCGATTCCTTGATGTACAGAAGAAGGGATTCTTCGAGCGCCTGTTTGGAGGCAACTAAGCAATGAACCTTTTTGACTTCTTTCGTGCCAACAAAAAGCAAAGCACCGCGTCGGTAGCGAAAGAGCGTCTACAGATCATCGTGGCGCACGAACGCGGCCAACGCAGCACCCCGGACTACCTGCCGGCCTTGCAGAAGGAACTGGTCGAGGTGATCCGCAAGTACGTCAACATCGGGTCCGATGACGTGCACGTCGCACTGGAAAGCCAGGGCAGCTGCTCGATTCTGGAACTCAACATCACCCTGCCTGATCGCTGAGTCGATCCGCCAGGAGCCACGGCGGCTCGATCATTCGAAACGCCCTCCCTGTAGGAGCTGGCTTGCCAGCGATAGCTTCAACGCGTTGTAACAGTCAGACCGCGTTGCCTGCATCGCCAGCAAGCCGGCTCCTACGAAAGAGGGGCGTGAGAATGATCGAGCCGCCGTTGGCGTTTGTTACGAGGCTGTTTCAATGCCGTTGTCCAACATCCACATCATCCATCAGGACGCTGCCGTACTGGTGGTGAACAAACCGACCCTGTTGCTCTCTGTCCCTGGCCGGGCCGATGACAACAAGGACTGCCTGATTACCCGCCTGCAGGAAAACGGCTACCCGGAAGCGCGAATCGTCCATCGGCTGGACTGGGAGACGTCCGGCATCATCCTGCTGGCCCGCGACCCGGACACCCATCGCGAGCTGTCCCGGCAATTTCACGACCGCGAGACCGAAAAGGCCTACACCGCCCTGTGCTGGGGTCAGCCGGAACTGGACAGCGGCAGCATCGACCTGCCCTTGCGCTACGACCCGCCGACCAAGCCGCGGCATGTGGTCGATCATGAGTTCGGCAAACATGCGCTGACCTTCTGGCGCGTGCTGGAGCGTTGCGGCGACTGGTGCCGCGTTGAGCTGACACCGATCACCGGCCGCTCCCACCAGTTGCGCGTACACATGCTGTCGATCGGTCATCCGCTGCTGGGTGACGGGCTCTATGCCCACGAGCAGGCGCTGGCGGCCTGGCCGCGCCTGTGCCTACACGCGAGCATGCTGACCTTCACCCATCCGCAAAGTGGCGAGCGCCTGCGTTTCGAGTGCCCGGCACCGTTCTGAGATCCATACACTCCCCCTGTAGGAGCTGGCTTGCCAGCGATGGCGTCCATTCAGGCGATAAATATGTCGACTGATCCACCGCAATCGCTGGCAAGCCAGCTCCTACAGGAGTCCTGCATGCTCAAACTGGGTGTCCACCCCAACATCAGCCCACCGCCACTTCTGCAACCAATACGTTAAACTGGCGCCACTGCTGTCTGGAGCTACTTTATGCGCGAAGAGTTGAACCAAGGCCTGATCGATTTCCTCAAGGCCTCCCCTACCCCGTTCCATGCCACCGCCAGCCTTGTTCAGCGCCTGGAAGCGGCGGGCTATCAACGCCTCGACGAGCGCGAGCCGTGGAATACCGAAGCCAACGGTCGCTACTACGTCACCCGCAATGACTCTTCGATTGTCGCGATCAAAATGGGCCGCCATTCACCGCTGCACGGCGGCATTCGCCTGGTCGGCGCCCACACCGACAGCCCGTGCCTGCGCGTCAAGCCGCAACCGGAGCTGCAACGCCAGGGTTTCTGGCAGTTGGGTGTCGAAGTCTATGGCGGCGCACTGCTGGCACCGTGGTTCGACCGCGACCTGTCCCTGGCCGGCCGCGTGACCTTCCGGCGTGACGGCAAGGTCGAGAGCCAGCTGATCGACTTCAAGGCCCCGGTCGCGATCATTCCGAACCTGGCGATTCACCTCAACCGGGAAGCCAACATGGGCTGGGCCATCAACGCCCAGACCGAACTGCCGCCGATCCTCGCGCAATTCGCCGGGGACGAGCGCGTGGACTTCCGCGCGGTGCTCACCGACCAGCTCGCCCGCGAACACGGCCTGAATGCCGATGTGGTGCTTGATTACGAGCTGAGTTTCTACGACACCCAAAGCGCTGCGGTCATTGGCCTGCATGGCGATTTCATCGCCGGCGCACGCCTGGACAACCTGCTGTCGTGCTATGCCGGCCTGCAAGCGCTGCTGACGGCCGACACAGACGAAACCTGCGTGCTGGTCTGCAACGACCACGAAGAAGTCGGTTCCTGCTCAGCTTGCGGTGCCGACGGCCCGATGCTTGAGCAAACCCTGCGTCGCCTGCTGCCTGAAGGGGATGAATTCGTACGCACCATTCAGAAATCCCTGCTGGTTTCGGCTGACAACGCCCACGGCGTGCATCCGAACTACGCCGACAAGCACGATGCCAACCACGGCCCGAAACTTAACGCTGGCCCGGTGATCAAGGTCAACAGCAACCAGCGCTACGCCACCAACAGCGAAACCGCCGGGTTCTTCCGTCACCTGTGCATGGCTGAAGAAGTGCCGGTGCAAAGCTTCGTGGTGCGCAGCGACATGGGCTGTGGCTCGACCATCGGCCCGATCACCGCCAGCCACCTGGGCGTGCGCACCGTGGACATCGGCCTGCCGACGTTCGCCATGCACTCGATCCGCGAACTGTGCGGTAGCCACGACCTGGCGCACCTGGTCAAGGTACTGAGCGCGTTCTACGCCTGTCGCGAGTTGCCGTAAACCCTGTAGGAGCGAGCTTGCTCGCGATGGACGTGAACGATTATGGGTGCCTTCTGGATAGACGCGGCGCCCTGAAATCCATCGCGAGCAAGCTCGCTCCTACACACATCACTTCGGCTGCTTCAAAAGCCGCCTAGACTTCAAGTATCCCTTCGACAAGGCTGTCTCCATGATTTCGATGTCCACCTTTCACGCCATGCTGATCCCGATTCTTGCCGGGATGCTCCTGCTGGCCGTCGGCTTCAACTTTCGCGACAAAAATGCCGGTGTGTTCGCCATGTGGATCGGCATGCTGACCATCCTCGCGACCGTGGTGATCAAGATCCTCGCCAAACTCAACGAATAATTCATCGCCCTTGGCTCGCATTGATTTTGACGGCCTCGTACACTCGGTCGATCCGCTCCTTGCGAGGTTGACCGCCTAGTGTTCGCTCGTCTTTTTGCCCTTCCGTATTTTTTCCTTGCCTGCCTGATGCTGCTGCCAGTGGCACCTGCCCAGGCGGCCGGCCTGCCAAGCCTGCTCGGCAGCCAGGCCAAGGCGCAGCCCGAAGCGCAGGAACCGCTGGGGCAGTCCCTGGACGAAGTGATCAAGTCACTGGAAAACGATCAGCAGCGCACCAAGCTGCTGGCCGATCTGAAGAGGCTGCGTGACACCACCAAACAGGCCCAGCCGATTACCGAAGAAGGCGTGCTGGGCCTGATTGGCGGAACCCTGGCCACGATCGAAAAGAAATTTTCCGGTGACGACAGTCCGCTCACGCGCTGGTCCAGCGAGTTCGACCAGGCCCAGGAAGAGTTGATGGCCCTGGCGCTGCCGGCCAATGAATGGCTGCCGATGCTCTTTGCGTTCGCCATGATCCTGATGGTCTGGAGCCTGCTGGCCGCCGCGCTGATCTGGATCAGCCACCGTGTGCGCATGCGTTTCGGCCTGACTGAAGAACTGCCGCAACACCCCCGTGCCCTGGACATGTTGCGCTTTGCCTTGCGCAAACTCGGGCCCTGGCTGATCGCCCTGGTGATCACGATCTACATGAGCTATGCCCTGCCCTCGTCCCTGGGCAAAAGCCTGGCCATGGTGCTGGCCTACGCATTGGTCGTCGGCACCTGCTTCTCGGCCATCTGCGTGATTGCCTTTTCCCTGCTCGACGGCCCACACCGCCACCGCGCCTTGTACATTCTGCGGCACCAGGCGTTTCGGCCGCTGTGGCTGATCGGCAGCTTCGCCGCATTTGGCGAAGCGCTGAGCGACCCAAAACTGGTCGACAGCCTCGGCAGCCATCTGGCCCATACGGCAGCCACGATCGCCAACGTCCTGGCAGCCTTGTCCACCGCCCGGTTCATCTTGCGTTTCCGCCGCCCGATCGCCCACCTGATCCGCAACCAGCCGCTGTCCCGACGCCTGACCCGCCGCGCCCTCAACGACACCCTGTCGATTCTCGGCACCTTCTGGTACGTGCCGGCGCTGGTGCTGGTGGCCATTTCCCTGTTCGCGACGTTCATTTCCGCTGGCGACACCAGCACAGCCCTGCGCCAGTCGCTGATCTGCACCGTGTTGCTGGTGTTGTGCATGGTCATCAACGGTCTGGTACGCCGCCACGCCCTCAAGCCCCAGCGCGGCATCCGGCGTTACGCCGTGTATTCGGAACGGTTGAAAAACTTCTTCTACACCATCCTCCACCTGTTGGTGTGGCTGGCCTTTATCGAGCTCGGCCTGCGGGTCTGGGGCATGTCGTTGATCCGCTTTACCGAAGGCGACGGCCACGAAGTCAGCGTCAAGTTGTTCAGCCTCGCCGGCACGCTGTTGTTCGCCTGGTTGATCTGGATTCTCAGCGACACCGCCGTGCACCACGCACTGACCCGCTCGCGCAAAGGCCTGGCCAATGCTCGCGCGCAGACGATGATGCCGCTGATTCGCAACGTGCTGTTCGTGGCCATTTTCATTGTCGCGCTGATCGTTGCCCTGGCGAACATGGGCATGAACGTCACGCCGCTGCTGGCCGGTGCCGGGGTGATCGGCCTGGCCATCGGCTTTGGTGCGCAATCGCTGGTAGCCGACCTGATTACCGGGCTGTTCATCATCATCGAAGATTCACTGGCCATCGACGACTACGTGGATGTCGGCGGCCACCTCGGCACGGTCGAAGGCCTGACCATCCGCACCGTGCGCCTGCGGGACATCGACGGCATCGTCCACACCATCCCGTTCAGTGAAATCAAAAGCATCAAGAACTACTCCCGGGAATTCGGCTACGCGATCTTCCGGGTCGCGGTACCGGCCAACATGGACATCGACAACGCCATCAAACTGATGCGCGAAGTCGGCCAGAAAATGCGCACCGATCCGTTGCAGCGCCGCAATATCTGGTCGCCGCTGGAGTTCCAGGGGGTGGAAAGTTTCGAGTCGGGCAACGCGATCCTGCGCGCCCGCTTCAAGACCGCACCAATCAAGCAGTGGGAAGTGTCGCGAGCGTTCAACCTGTCACTCAAGCGGCACATGGATGAAGCCGGACTGGACCTGGCGACACCGCGGATGAGCATTCAGGTGATTACCGCGGGGGGTGGCCCGCAGGGTGAATAGCCCGTGTAGGAGCGAGCTTGCTCCGGGCGGCGTTCCGACGATGAACTCAAGAACACCGCGTTTAGCCAGTAAACACGCGTAATCGTTAACGACCATCGCGAGCAAGCTCGCTCCTACAGGAAGGTCGGACGCTAGACAACATCCACCCCGACATGAATCGCATCATGTCGCCAGAACTCCAGGTCGCAGTCGATCAGGCGTTCATGCTGGTCATAGTTGACGCGGGCAATCCGTAAGCCCGGGCTCCCCGCCGACACCTTCAGCGCCGCTGCCGCATCCACCGACAACGCCGTGGGCACAATCTCGAAGCGCACCCGCCCATAGTGCAAATCGTAATGCCGCGCATACAACTCGGTGATCGACTGATTCAAGTCGAAATCGAGGATTCCCGGAAAGTATTGCGGGTTCAGATAGTGCTCCACATACAGCACCAGCCGCCCGTCGATCCGCCGAGAGCGGCAGATCTGGATCACGCTCGACAGCGCCGGCAATTGCAGCCAGGCACACACCGCCGCCGACGCCGGTTGCAACCGCGCCGAAATCACCTCTGTGGACGGCACTCGCCCCTGGGCACTGACCATCGCGTGAAAGTGGCTGCGCTGCATCAGGTTGTACGCCAGGCGTGGCGGCGAGACGAACCAGCCGCGACGCTCCTCGCGATAAATCTGCCCCTGCGACTCCAGCTGCAACAACGCCTCACGCAAAGTGATCCGCGTGGTGCCGAACAATTCACTGAGTTTGCGCTCGGCCGGCAATTTGCTGCCCGGCGCCAACAGGCCGTGGTCGATCTGCTCCTGAAGCACCTGGCCGATGGCTGTTACCGCTTTTGTTGCCTCGTCACGCATCAATGTTTCCTATCTGGACTAGACCAGCACCAATTCAGGGCAGAACCGCCGCGCAAACCGGCTCATTCAATAGTCTGCAAGCGTAGGCAGCGTAGATGACCGCGATGTGACAACGCTGCCCAACGGTCGCCATTCTGCGAACTCGAAAACCTGCAATTCATCGGCCAAGTCCCTTGCCAGCCGAGGCCTTGACCATGGTCTACGCTTATCTGGCCAGTCGCGATACCGCTGAACAAAAAGTCCCCCAGGGCGACGAGCGACATCAAAGTGTCATCCAGCCCACTTAAATTGGCTCAGGTATTGCTGACCTAGACCAACACAAACCGCAATCGCAGCGTTGAACACGACCCAAGGAGCTTCGGAATGAAAAAGCTTTTCCTGGCATCACTGTTAGGCTCGACCATCGCAATGTGCACTGCCGCCATGGCGGCCGATGATTTGAAAACCCTGGAAGCCGCCGCGAAAGCGGAAGGCGCCGTCAACAGTGTCGGCATGCCCGATGACTGGGCCAACTGGGCCGGCACCTGGAAAGACCTGAGCGACAAGTACGGCCTCAAGCACATCGACACCGACATGAGTTCGGCCCAGGAGATCGCCAAGTTCGCCGCGGAGAAAGACAACGCCAGCGCCGACATCGGCGACGTCGGTGCAGCGTTCGGCCCGATCGCAGTCAAGCAAGGCGTGGTCCAGCCCTACAAGCCTTCCACCTGGGATCAAGTGCCAGCCTGGGCCAAGGACAAGGACGGTAACTGGGCACTGGCCTACACCGGCACCATCGCTTTCATCGTCAACAAGAAGTTGCTGCACGGCTCCGAAGCCCCGACCAAATGGGCTGACCTCAAGAGCGGCAAATACAAGGTGTCCATCGGTGACGTGAGCACCGCGGCCCAGGCAGCCAACGGCGTACTGGCCGCGGCACTGGCCAACGGTGGCGACGAGAAAAACCTGCAGCCTGCCCTGCTGCTGTTCGCCGACATCGCCAAGCAAGGTCGCCTGTCGATGTCCAACCCGACGATTGCCACCATGGAAAAAGGTGAAATCGAAGTCGGCGTGGTCTGGGACTTCAACGGCCTGAGCTACAAGGCCAAGATGGCCAACCCGGATGACTACGTAGTGCTGATCCCGTCCGACGGCTCGGTGATTTCCGGTTACACCACCATCATCAACAAGTACGCAAAAAACCCGAACGCCGCCAAGCTGACCCGCGAATACATCTTCAGCGACGCCGGCCAGATCAACCTGGCCAAGGGCAACGCCCGTCCGATCCGTGCCGAGCACATCACACTGCCAGCCGACGTGAAGGCCAAGCTGCTGCCTAACGAGCAGTACAAGAAAGTGACGCCGATCAAAGACGCGGATGCGTGGGAAAAGACCTCCAAGGCCCTTCCTCAGAAATGGCAGGAAGAAGTCATCATCAATATGCAATAACCGGGAAGATCCCCATTTCGGGATCTGATGGCGATCCAAATGTGGGAGCGGGCTTGCTCGCGAAAGCGGACTGACATCCAGCATCGATGTCGACTGACACACCGCTTTCGCGAGCAAGCCCGCTCCCACAGTGGATCGAATGAGCTTCGAATATCTGTTACACGGAGTTTTTGCCCCTATGAAGCACAACGTCATCCTTGTGGTGCTCGACGGCCTCAACTACGAGGTCGCCCGTCACGCCATGGGGCACCTGCAGGCGTACGTCGGTGCAGGACGTGCGGCACTCTACAAACTGGAGTGCGAGTTGCCGGCCCTGTCCCGCCCGCTGTACGAATGCATCCTGACTGGCGTTGCGCCCATCGACAGCGGCATCGTCCACAACAACGTTTCGCGCCTGTCCAACCAGCGCAGCATCTATCACTACGCCACCGACGCAGGTCTAGTCACCGCCGCGGCGGCCTATCACTGGGTCAGCGAACTGTATAACCGTTCGCCCTTCGTGGCGGCACGGGACCGCCACACCGATGACCCGCAACTGCCGATCCAGCATGGGCATTTCTACTGGAACGACCACTACCCCGATTCGCACCTGTTCGCCGACGCCGAAAACCTGCGCCAGCGCCATGCACCGCACTTTTTGCTGATCCACCCGATGAACATCGACGACGCGGGGCACAAGCACGGCCTCGACACCCCGCAGTACCGCAACAGCGCGCGCTCGGCCGACATCATCCTGGCCGACTACCTGCAAGGCTGGCTCGATGCCGGTTATCAGGTGCTGGTCACCGCCGACCACGGCATGAACAACGACCGCTCCCACAACGGCCTGTTGCCGGAAGAACGTGAGGTGCCGTTGTTCGTTCTCGGCGATGCGTTCAGCTTCGACGCCGGCGCAACGCCGAAACAGACCGAGATCTGCGGCACCGTCTGCGAGTTGCTGGGCGCGCCCCACGACAAACCGGTCTGCCGGGAGCTGCTCAAGTGAATGCCATGACCCGCAGTAAATGGCTGGCCGCCTTATGCCTGGTCCCGTTCGCACTGTTCTTCATCGTGTTCGAGATCGCACCGCTGACCTGGGTGATGATCAACAGCCTGCAATCGGAAGAATTCGGCTGGGGCCTGGCCAACTTCAGCAAAATCTTCAGTTCGAAGTTTTACCTGCAGGCGATCCAGTACAGCCTTGAGATCAGCTTCTGGTCCAGCGTGTTCGGGATCATCATCGCGATACTGGGCGCCTACTCCCTGCGCCGGGTCGATTCGAAACTGCGCAATTTTGTCAACGCCTTCGCCAACATGACCAGCAACTTCGCCGGCGTGCCCCTGGCCTTTGCGTTCATCATTTTGCTCGGTTTCAATGGCAGCTTCACCATCATGCTCAAGCAGGCCGGCATCATTCAGGATTTCAACCTGTACTCGAAAACCGGGCTGATCATTCTCTACACCTACTTCCAGATTCCCCTCGGCGTGCTGCTGCTGTACCCGGCCTTCGATGCGCTGCGCGAAGACTGGCGTGAGTCCGCTGCGCTACTGGGCGCCGACGGTTGGCAGTACTGGCGGCACATCGGATTGCCTGTGTTGACGCCGGCACTGCTGGGCACCTTCGTGATCCTGCTGGCCAACGCCCTCGGTGCCTACGCCACGGTGTACGCCCTGACCACCGGCAACTTCAACGTGCTGCCGATTCGCATTGCGGCGATGGTGTCCGGTGACATTTCCCTGGACCCGAACCTGGCCAGCGCCCTGGCCGTGGTACTGGTGGCCTTGATGACCCTGGTGACCATCGTGCATCAGTTGCTGTTGAAGAGGAGCTACCATGTCTCGCGCTGAACTGGGGCCTGCCGATGTCTACCACCGCGTCGTGGTTTACCTGTTGTTTGCCATCCTGCTGTTGCCGCTGGCCGGCACGCTGGTCTACTCGATCGCCAGCAGTTGGTCGGCAACCATTCTGCCCAGCGGTTTCACCCTCAAGTGGTACATCCAGCTGTGGAGCGATCCGCGCTTCCTGCATGCGTTCGGGCAATCGCTGCTGGTCTGCGTCGGCTCACTGATTCTTTCCGTGGTGCTGATCCTGCCGTTGCTGTTCGTGGTGCATTACCACTTCCCGAAACTCGATGCGCTGATGAACATCCTGATCCTGCTGCCCTTCGCCGTGCCACCGGTGGTGTCGTCGGTGGGGCTGCTGCAGCTCTATGGTTCCGGGCCGTTCGCCATGGTCGGTACACCCTGGATCCTGATCGGTTGCTACTTCACCGTGGCGCTGCCGTTCATGTACCGGGCGATCACCAACAACCTGCAAGCGATCAACCTGCGCGACCTGATGGACGCCGCCCAGTTGCTCGGCGCCAGCACCTGGCAAGCCGCCCTCCTGGTGGTGCTGCCGAACCTGCGCAAGGGCCTGATGGTGGCGCTGCTGCTGTCGTTCTCGTTCCTGTTCGGTGAGTTCGTGTTCGCCAACATCCTCGTCGGCACCCGCTACGAAACCCTGCAGGTCTACCTCAACAACATGCGCAACAGCAGCGGTCATTTCACCAGTGCGCTGGTGATTTCCTACTTCTTCTTTGTGCTGGTTCTGACCTGGATTGCCAATATCTTGAACAGGGACAAAAGCGAATGAGCTATGTCAGCGTCCAACATCTTCAGAAAAGCTTCGCCGGCACCACGGTGTTCAGCGACATCAATTGCGAAATCCAGAAAGGTGAGTTCGTCACCCTGCTCGGCCCGTCCGGTTGCGGCAAATCCACCCTGCTGCGCTGCATCGCCGGCCTGACTTCGGTGGATGGCGGAAAAATCCTGCTCGATGGTGCCGATATCGTGCCGGTGAGCCCGCAGAAACGCGGGATCGGCATGGTGTTCCAGAGCTATGCGCTGTTCCCCAACATGACCGTGGAGCAAAACGTCGCCTTCGGTCTGCGCATGCAAAAGGTCAATGCCGATGACAGCCAGAAACGTGTCGCCGAAGTACTGAAACTGGTGGAGTTGCAAGACTTCGCCGCACGCTATCCACATCAGCTGTCCGGTGGCCAATGCCAGCGCGTCGCCCTCGCCCGCTCGCTGGTGACCCGGCCACGCCTGTTGCTGCTGGACGAACCGCTGTCGGCGCTGGATGCGCGCATTCGCAAGCACCTGCGCGAACAGATCCGTCAGATCCAGCGCGAACTGGGCCTGACCACGATTTTCGTCACACACGATCAGGAAGAAGCCCTGACCATGTCTGACCGGATTTTCCTGATGAATCAGGGAAAAATCGTACAAAGCGGCGACGCCGAAACCCTCTACACTGCGCCGGTGGATGTGTTCGCTGCCGGTTTCATCGGCAACTACAACCTGCTGGACGCCGACAGCGCCTCGAAGCTGCTGCAGCGGCCAATCAACAAGCGCATCGCCATTCGCCCGGAAGCCATCGAACTGAGCCTCAACGGTGAACTGGACGCGCAGGTGCGCAGCCATAGCCTGTTGGGCAACGTAATCCGCTACCGGGTCGAAGCCCGGGGCGTGGAACTGGTGGTGGATGTGCTGAACCGCTCGGCGGCCGACCTGCATCCCGATGGTCAGCGCCTGGCGCTTTCCATCGATCCGACGGCCCTGTGTGAGGTAGCCTGATGCCTTTGCTTATGCTGAAGAGAGAACTGCACTGATGGCCCTGGCAATTTTTGATCTGGACGAAACCCTGATCCACGGCGACTGCGCCACCCTTTGGAGCGAGCAGATGGGCCGCCTGGGCTGGGTCGACCCCGAGTCGTTCATGCGACAGAACAACGAGCTGATGGATGCCTACAGCCACGGCAAATTGCGCATGGAAGATTTCATGACCTTCAGCCTGGAGCCGATGATCGGCCGCACGCCACAAGAGGTCGAGCATCTGGTTGGCCCGTGGGTGGAAGACTACATCGAGCCGATCATATTCAGTGACGCCACCAAAGCCATCGCGGCACACCGCAAGGCCGGCGACCGGATTCTGGTGATCTCGGCCTCGGGCACTCACCTGGTCGGCCCCATCGCCGAACGCCTGGGGATCGACGAGATTCTGGGCATCGAACTGGAAGTGGCTCAGGGCGTTTACACCGGCCATACCGTGGGCACCCTGACCTACCGCGAAGGCAAGATCACCCGCTTGCTGGAGTGGCTGGATGCGGAAGAGGAAAACCTCGAAGGCGCGAGTTTCTATTCCGACTCTCGCAATGACCTGCCGCTGTTGCTGAAGGTGGATTTCCCGCATGTGGTCAATCCGGATCCGGTGTTGCGCGAGCAGGCCGAAAAGGCCGGTTGGCCGATCCACGACTGGAAATAACCACGTACCTGTAGGAGCTGGCTTGCCAGCGATGAACGATAACGCGGTCGACAGGCTGACCGCGTCGCTTGAATCGCTGGCAAGCCAGCTCCTACAGGTCAGCTCAAGCTTTCATCAATCACCAACACCACCTTCCCCGCCACGGTATTGCTCGCCAACTCGGCAAACGCTGCCTCGGCATCCTTGATCGGGAATGTCCTGGCCAGTTGCGCACTCAAGCGCCCCTCGGCGAACAACGGCCACACGTGCAGGCCCAGATCACTGAACAGATCTGCCTTGAACTGATCATCCCGGCTGCGCAGGGTCGAGCCCAGCAACTGCACGCGCTTGGCCAGCACCTGGGCCAGATCCAGCTTGGCCTCGCGCCCGCCCATCAGGCCGATCAACACCCAGCGACCATCCTGAGCCAGCAACTTCA
The DNA here is from genome assembly GCF_053628995.1 of Pseudomonas sp. AP3_22 TE3818. Taxonomy (NCBI): domain Bacteria; kingdom Pseudomonadati; phylum Pseudomonadota; class Gammaproteobacteria; order Pseudomonadales; family Pseudomonadaceae; genus Pseudomonas; species Pseudomonas sp. AP3_22 TE3818. The sequence goes on from NZ_JBRJHL010000001.1 coordinate 4,753,544, forward strand.
GGTTCAAGGCCGCGTAACTGCCACCCACAGGGTCGAGAATCACGTCGAACGGACCCAGATCCCGCAAGCTCTCCAGATCACCGTTACGCACCACGCCGCCCTGGGCACCCAGCGCTTCGCAGTACGCCAGTCGCTCGGCAGAGCCGACGCTGACCCAGCACGGGTTACCGAAGGCCTTGCACAGCTGAATGGCCGCTGAACCAATGCCACTTGCTCCGGCATGCAGCAGAACCTTCTGTCCCGGCTTGAGCGCAGCCAGTTGAAACACATTCAGCCAGACTGTTGCATAAACTTCAGGCAATGCCGCCGCTTCGACCAGTGACATTCCGTCGGGAACCGGCAATACATGCCGCCCGTCGACAACCACCTCTTCGGCCATCCCGCCCCCGGCCAGCAAGGCGCAAACCCGATCGCCCACCTGCCAGGAGGAGCCGGCGCCAACCTCGCTGATGACCCCCGAGCACTCTAGACCAAGCACCTGGCTGGCCCCTGGCGGCGGCGGATATAGACCGGCCTTCTGCAACAAATCGGCGCGATTGAGGCCCGCTGCCGCCACTCGAATACGAACTTGCCCTACATCGCATGCAGGACTGGGTTCATCAACCCATACCACTTGACCGTCAACGCCTTGCAATGCTTTCACAGTGCCTCCATAGTGAGTCTGGACTGAGCCCGAAGCTATAGCGCCGGGCTTTTTGCATTATGCGACCGGCTCCCAAAGAGCCGGCGACTTCAAAGACGGCCTAATATGCGTTATCAATTGTCCCCGCGTCGAATCAGCATGAAGCATCTGTTCCCCAGCACTGCCCTCGCCTTATTCATCGGTATCGGCTTGCTGCCGATGTCGAGCAATACATTCGCAGCCAATAGCTGGGACAAGCTTCAGCCCGATCGTGACGAAGTGATCGCCAGTCTGAACGTCGTGGAATTGCTCAAACGCCACCACTACAGCAAGCCGCCACTCGATGACGCGCGCTCGGTGATCATCTACGACAGCTACCTCAAGCTGCTGGATCCATCGCGCAGCTATTTCATGGCCAGCGACATTGCCGAATTCGACAAGTGGAAGACGCAGTTCGACGACTTCCTCAAGAGCGGCGACCTGAACGCCGGGTTCACCATCTACAAGCGCTACCTGGACCGCGTAAAGGCGCGTCTGGACTTTGCCCTTGCCGAGCTGAACAAGGGCGTCGACAAGATTGACTTCAATACCAAGGAAACCCTGCTGATCGACCGCAAGGACGCCCCTTGGCTCAAATCCACCGCGGAACTCGACGACCTGTGGCGCAAACGCGTCAAGGACGAGGTCCTGCGCCAGAAGATCGCCGGCAAGGATTCCAAGCAGATCCAGGAAACCCTGACCAAGCGCTACAAGAACCAGCTGGCGCGCCTGGACCAGACCCGTGCGGAAGACATCTTCCAGGCGTACATCAATACCTTCGCCATGTCCTACGACCCGCACACCAACTATCTGTCGCCGGATAACGCGGAGAACTTCGACATCAACATGAGCCTGTCCCTCGAGGGCATCGGCGCCGTGTTGCAGAGCGATAACGACCAGGTGAAAGTCGTGCGCCTGGTGCCGGCAGGTCCGGCAGACAAGACCAAGCAGGTTGCACCGGCCGACAAGATCATCGGCGTTGCCCAGGGCAACAAGGAAATGGTCGACGTGGTGGGCTGGCGCCTGGACGAAGTGGTCAAGCTGATCCGTGGTCCGAAAGGCACCGTGGTGCGCCTGGAAGTGATCCCGGCCAGCAATGCGCCGAACGACCAGACTACCAAGATCGTGCCGATCACCCGTGAAGCGGTGAAGCTCGAAGACCAGGCCGTGAAGAAATCGGTCTTGAACCTCAAGCAGGACGGCAAGGACTACAAGCTCGGCGTCATCGAGATCCCGGCGTTCTATCTGGACTTCAAGGCCTTCCGTGCCGGCGACCCGGATTACAAGAGCACCACCCGCGACGTCAAGAAACTGCTGACTGAACTGCAGAAAGACAAAGTCGACGGTGTGGTCATCGACCTGCGCAACAACGGCGGCGGCTCCTTGCAGGAAGCCACCGAGCTGACCAGCCTGTTCATCGACAAAGGCCCGACCGTGCTCGTGCGTAACGCCGATGGCCGTGTAGACGTGCTGGAAGATGAAAACCCGGGCGCGTTCTACAAAGGCCCGATGGCGTTGCTGGTCAACCGCCTGTCCGCCTCGGCTTCGGAGATTTTTGCCGGCGCCATGCAGGACTACCACCGCGCACTGATCATCGGCGGCCAGACCTTCGGCAAAGGTACCGTGCAGACCATTCAGCCACTCAATCATGGCGAGCTGAAACTGACCCTGGCCAAGTTCTACCGGGTTTCCGGACAGAGCACCCAGCATCAGGGCGTTCTGCCGGACATCGATTACCCGTCGATCATCGACACCAAGGAAATCGGCGAAAGCGCCCTGCCCGAAGCCATGCCGTGGGACACCATCAAGGCAGCGATCAAGCCGTCGCTGGATCCGTTCAAGCCGTACATTTCGCAGCTCAAGTCCGAGCATGACATACGTACAGCCAAGGATGCGGAGTTCGTGTTCATCCGCGACAAGCTGGCCCTGGCGCAGAAACTGATGGCCGAAAAAACCGTCAGCCTCAATGAAGCCGAGCGTCGTGCCCAGCACGCCGACATCGAAGCCAAACAGCTGACCATGGAAAACATCCGTCGCAAGGCCAAGGGCGAAGAACCGCTCAAAGAGCTGAAGAAAGAAGACGAAGATGCCATCGCGGCCGAGGATGACAAGACCAAACCTGAAGACGATGCCTACCTGAGCGAAACCGGGCGGATTCTGCTGGACTACCTGAAACTCAACACGGCAGTGGCGAAGCACTGAGTGTTAACCAGCAGCTGATGGCAATTTAATGCTAACGCCCTCCAGGGCGTCATCAAACAGTCATCATTCTGTCGTGAAATACGGGACTGGCGTGCTCCTTGTAGAAAGGGACCACGCCAGTCCTTTTTTTATCGCCAGAGATCGCCATGACCACAACCGAACAGCTGAGTGCATTGAGCTCGATCCTGACTCAAGGCGGTTTGCACAGTTTGTTCCAACCGATCATCAGCCTCTCTGAGCGACGCATTCTCGGCTACGAAGCCCTCAGTCGCGGGCCGTCCAACAGCCCTCTGCACTCCCCTGTCGCGCTGTTCGCCGTCGCCCGCCAGGCCGGTCGTTTGAGCGAGCTGGAAATTGCCTGCCGCGAAAGCGCTTGCCGACGCTTCAATGAACAACAGCTGCCCGGCCTGTTGTTCCTCAACGTATCCCCGGAATCCCTGCTCGAAGCGGCCCATCAACCGGGACGCACCCTGCAATTGCTGCAGGACTTCGGCATTGCGCCGAGCCAGGTGGTCATCGAGCTCACGGAACAGACGCCGACGGATGATTTCCAGCTGCTGCAAACCGCCCTGCATCACTATCGGGCGATGGGATTTTCGATTGCGCTGGACGATCTGGGGGCGGGTTATTCGAGTTTGCGCTTGTGGTCTGAGTTACGGCCGGATTACGTGAAAATCGACCGGCATTTCATTGATGGCATTCATCAGGATGCGCTCAAGCGCGAGTTCGTCGGCTCGATCCTGCAAATCGCCAAGGCCTCGAGGGCGCAAGTCATTGCCGAAGGTATCGAGTTACCGGAAGAGCTCACGGTACTGACCGAGATGGGCGTCGATCTGGTCCAGGGCTATCTGCTCTGCCGCCCCCAGGAGCACGCGCCACGGGATGCCCGGGCAATGATGCCCCGCCAGGACAGCACCAGCGTTGTACTGAGCGAAGACGGCAGCGACCTCAGCGCACTGCTCAACGAGCAACCCGCCGTAAACCGGGACACCCCGACCGCCACGGTGCTCGAAGCCTTCCGCCGCCAGGCCAACCTGAACTCGCTGGCGGTCCTGGATGCACAGGGTCAGCCTTGCGGTATCGTCCATCGACATTCGCTCTCCGATGCCCTGCTCAAGCCCTTTGCCACCGATCTGTTCGCCCGCAAACCCATCAGCCGCCTGATGAACGATGACTTCCTCGCCGTCGAGCTGAGTCAGTCGCTGCAACAAGTCAGCCGCCTGATCACAGGCCGTGCCCGCCAGCGCATCGAAGAAGACTTCATCATCACCCTCAATGGCGGCTATCTCGGGCTGGGCCGCGTGATAGACGTACTCAAACTGATCACCGAACTGAAGATCCAGCAAGCCCGCTACGCCAACCCGCTGACCTTGCTGCCCGGCAACGTACCGATCCAGCAATGCCTGACGCGGCTGCTGCAACAGCAACGGGAATCGGTGATCTGCTATGTGGACATCGACAGCTTCAAACCTTTCAACGACATCTACGGCTACGGCCGCGGCGACGAAGTCCTGCTGTGCCTGGCGCAATGCCTGAACGACCGCATCGACCCGTCCCGCGACTTTGTCGGGCATATCGGCGGTGATGATTTCCTGCTGGTGCTCGGCCCGGAAGACTGGCGCAAACGGTTGAACCAGTTGCTCGACGACTTCCAGAGCCAATGCCGGCGCTTCTACCGCAGCGAGCACCTGGAAGCCGGCTGCTTCATCGCACCGAATCGCCAGGGCGTGCGGCAGGAGTTTGCGCTGTTGTCGCTGTCGATCGGCGTGGTGCATCTTCATCCACAGGCCTGTGGACAACTCGATGCGAGCCAGCTGGCGGAAATGGCGTCACAAGCCAAGCACCATGCGAAGAATGTGCAGGGCTATAGCGTGCATGTGATTGATAGCCGGGTGGTGCAGGAACGTGAAGGTGCTTGCCTGATGGGGCAGCGGTGATTGACAGGACGCCTTCGCGGGCAAGCCCGCTCCCACAGAAGAGCAAAGGCAGGTCGGCGTACATCCTCGCTCTTCACCACTCAACAGGCCGAGCGTTAGCTCGCCTGCAGCTCTTGATCTACCCGCCCCATCGGCAGGCTGAGCGGAGGTGTTCATCCGGGGATGGGCGCGCAGCGCCGTTCGACGCAGTCGAACTCATTGCATGTAGGTCGAAGCGAAGCCGACCGGAGGGCAATGCCCCCGGATGAATACCGCAGCGAAGGAACCCCGAGCCTCAGCGAGGGGCCGTACGTTCGGGGCGAGCGTTTTTTGCTTCCTTTTTTAGGCGCTTGTAAAAAAGGGAGTCGCCGTAAGGGCGAAACCATAAGCCGCCGTTACCGAAGAAACGGATATGTACACAGTCAACAAAAGACAAGCCGCCTTGCAGACAGGCGCAGGACAACTCCCCAAATAGCCATCCCCCGGTCAGCCCAGGGTTATAGCTCAGACTCACGAGACGCCAACTCTTGCAACTTGATCGACGCCAACGGATGCCCGGCCTTCGCCGCGATCTCCCAGAATCGCGCCGCTTCAAGGGGATCCGGAGCCTTGCTCGCCGTCCCGGCCAAACAGATCACGCCCACTTGATACGCCGCCTTGCCATCGCCCGCCAACGCCGCCAGGCGCAACAAACGCACGCCCTCCTCACGAGCGCCGAGGCCGACACCACGAAACGTCAGGATGTGCCCATAGAAGCTCTGGGCGCCGACGTCGCCCAGGTTGGCCATGCGTGCAAACTGGCCTTCGAGCCAGCGCCAGCCCTGCGGTTGGCGAACAAACCACGACCAGTGAAACAACCGGCGCGCGAGCCAGTACCCGGCTCGCGCCTTGAGTTGCAAAAACATTCAGGCCTCGGCCGATTCCGGGTATTCGTACTCGAACACCCGCACCACTTCCGAAGCGTGCCAGGACGCGGCGGCAACGCCGTCCGACGGCCCGGAAAAACGCCCGAGGCGCTCGACACACTCAAAGAATCCGGTGCGAGGCAAACGGCTGGCGCCCTGGCTGATCACCAGCGAACTGCGCAATGGCTGCTCCGCCTTGGCGTCCAGAGCCGCCAGATGCTCAAGGGCTGCCGTCAGGGTCTGCATGGCCGGGGTCGGCAGCTGCAAACGTTCCAGCAACGCCCGATACGTCAACAGATGGCGCTGGCGCCGCGCCTGATCCAGTTCGCCCAACAATCCGTCCCAGTGTTGACGACTGATGCGTACACTCACGATTCATCCCTCCACCCTGGCACCGTCAATTCCCAAGCCAGGCTGCGGCGAATCGCGGCGTCGGGCAGACGCTCGCCACTTTCGATCATGGCCAGGTAAGACGGGCTGATGCCTACCGTGCGGGCCAGCGCCTCGATGGCGATGCCCTTCCCCTCGCGCAAACTGCGTAGTTGATCCAGACCCGGAAGAATCGCGTCTGGTGTCGCCGCCTGAGGCTTCGTGGCTTGAGGCGACGCTTGCTCCTTGATGCCCGCTGCTTTCAATAACGCCTGATATTGAGCCCATGGCAGAACCGCATACTCGGGCTCGCCTTCGCGTGTAATTATCTGAATATCCATCACTACCCCGTAGGACAACAACACTTAGCGAGTCGGCACTTTTCCCTAGAAGTGTAATCCTAACAGCGGCCAAGGTCGCGGGGGGCATCAATCTATGAAGTCGTCAAAATCGACTCAGCGTTTTTTCGGGCCTTGCAGTTGAAGTTGCTCGGCGGTATCGGGCAGGCGCTCAACCACCGCGAGCTTCTCCGGGACCTGCCGTTTGCGCCAGGCGCGGAAGGCATTGAGCTCGTCGTCGAGCACTTTCATCAACCATGCCAGGACTGCGATGTCATCGAACATGCCGAACACCGGAATGAAATCCGGGATCGCATCCACCGGGCTGAGGAAGTACATCAGGCCCGCGACAACCGACACCAGCGCCTTGGGGCTGATGGCGCGATACTCGCCCCGCCAGTAGGCCAGGCAGAGTGCCTGCAACAGCTTCAGGTCGTCCTTGATCTTGCCTAGTCGATTGCCCTGGCTTGCGCCTTTACTGGCGACGGCGAACAACAGGGTCGGCAATCGACCGCGTGCCAGCAGACGTCCGGCCAGGGGCAGGAAACGAGCGAAATTCCAGGGTGCTTTCATCATTCCTCCCGTTGAAATGTTATCCACACAAATTGTGGATAACCTTGTGAACAGAGCTGCATTTCATCGCTGTAAGCCCCGTTTTACAAGGCCTGCGTTCAGATCGGGCGTTTTTTACTCATCAAAAAAAACCCATAATTTCATTGACTTGGCGACCTTGTGCGTCTACCGCCGAGACTACTATGCCTAAGACTCCGGCCTAGAGCGTCTGTTCGTTTTGTTTGCCCCTGCCGAACGCCAGATGCAACAACGCCCCGCATGAGCGAGGCGTTGTTGTCGAAGCAGGCGCTGGTTACTTGGCAGCGGCGTCTTCTTTTGCCGGGTCCTTGATGGCCAGCAGTTCCAGGTCGAATACCAGCACCGAGTTGGCCGGAATCGCCGGGCTCGGGCTTTGAGCACCGTAAGCCAGGTCAGCAGGGATGTACAGCTTGTACTTCTCGCCAACGTGCATCAGTTGCAGGCCTTCGACCCAACCCGGGATCACACCGCTGACCGGCAGATCGATCGGGCTGCCACGCTCGACGGAACTGTCGAATACGGTGCCGTTGGTCAACTTGCCGGTGTAGTGAACGGTCACTACGTCAGTCGGCTTTGGCTGAGGGCCATCGGCTTTCTGCACGACTTCGTACTGCAAGCCCGAAGCGGTGGTGGTCACGCCAGGCTTCTTGCCGTTTTCTTCGAGGAATTTCTTGCCGGCAGCGGCCGACTCTTCGCTCATCTTGGCCATGCGCTCTTCGGCACGCTTTTGCAGTGCGGCGAACGCCTCGACCAGCTCTTCGTCCTTGAGCTTCTGCTCTTTCTTGCCGACGGCGTCTTCGATGCCCTGGGCTACAGCTTTGGAATCCAGGTCATCCATGCCTTCCTGAGCCAGGCTCTTGCCCATGTTCAGGCCAATGCCGTAGGAAGCTTTTTGCGCCGGAGTTTTCAGCTCTACGCTGGTCTGCGAATCACAACCCGCGAGTACCAGGCCAACCAGGGCCACCGCCGCCGCCAACCGATGCTGTTTCATGCTATTTCCTTGTTCATGCGCCTAAAGGGCAATCGAGTAAAGCCGCGAGCTTATCAGGCCGCCACGACCAATGGCTACCGGCATGAGAGCCGGAAACAATTGATAAGTTCAGGCGTTTAAACGCTTTTCACAATTGGAGTGATGAAGCTTCTTTCATCTTGTTCCTACAGAGGCTGATTCCTGAACCTGCAATCTGGCGTAATGGCCTCTTGCCGCACCTTGGGTACTCGGGCATAACGGCATGGTAATTCGACAAGGATGTTTATCTTGCGCCTCTTCCTACGCTTGCTGGTTCTCATCGCAGTCCTGCTCGGGCTGGCCCTGGCCGTGGTTCTTTATTACGTCGCCAACCCGAAACTGCCGGCCTGGTCGCCTGCACAACAGGTGCATTACCTGGACCAATGGAGCGCCGTCGACCGAGAGACTTATTACTTCACACCCCAGGGCACCCAGGTCAAAGGCTTGCGCTATGACTGGTTCACGGCCCTCGAACTGCCCTTCTCGCAGCAACGCTTCGCCGCCCCCGAATACCTTGCGCGCTTCGGCTTTCTGGTGGACCCCGGCCAGAAACCGACACCGAACAACCCCGGCAACCTCCCCGCCGGCTTTACCCGGCATCAGAATGCCGGCAGCCCGGACGTGTTTCTGGATATCACCTGTGCGGCCTGCCACACCGGTGAACTGCGCTTCAAGGGGCAAGCCGTGCGTATCGACGGCGGTTCGGCGCAGCATGTCCTGCCGTCCAGCGTTCCTACGCTCAAGGGGGGCAGTTTCGGACAAGCGCTGGTCGCCAGCCTGGTCTCGACCTACTACAACCCGTGGAAATTCGAACGTTTCGCACGCAACGTACTGGGCCAGGACTACGAGACGCGCCACAAGCAACTGCGCAAAGAGTTCAAGGCTTCACTCGATATTTTCCTCAAAGTGGCCTGGAACGACACCCATCGCGGGCTCTATCCAACCGAGGAAGGCCCGGGGCGCACCGATGCCTTCGGACGCATTGCCAACGCCAGCTTCGGGGACGCGATTTCCCCCGACAACTACCGCGTGGCCAATGCTCCGGTCGATTATCCGCAGTTGTGGGACATGTGGACGTTCGAATGGGTGCAGTGGAACGGCTCGGCGAAACAACCGATGGCCCGCAACATCGGCGAGGCGCTGGGCGTCGGCGCCACGCTGAACTTCTTCGACCAGAACGGCCAGCCGCTGATAGGCGATGCCCGCTATCCCTCCAGCGTCCGTGTGCGCGACCTGCACCTGATCGAAGAAACCCTGCAACGACTCTCGCCGCCGGCCTGGCCGGAAGACCTGCTGGGCGCGATCGACAAGCCGCTGGCCGCCAAGGGGCGCACCCTGTTCGCGGAAAACTGCGCGGGCTGCCATGTACCGCGTACCAACCAGGGCGAGGGACGATACGTTCAGCACCTGAAAATGCTCCCGGTGGATGACATCGGCACAGACCCGGGCGCGGCCAACAACATCGCCGACCATCGCTTCGACCTGACAGCACTGCAATGGAAGCAGGCGGAACTGGAAAAACTCGATGTAGAGCCAAAACCCGACGAACCACTGGACCTGAGCAAGGTGTCCGTGGCCACGGGGCTGGCCTATGTCACGGCATTCGTCCGCGACCGCGCCTATCAGGACGCCAGTGTCACCCCGGCCGAGCGCCCGGAAATGGACGGATTCGGCCTGCCAATCGGTGTGCGCGAACTACGTTCGTACAAGGCCCGGCCGTTGGCGGGTGTCTGGGCGACAGCACCGTTTCTGCACAACGGTTCGGTACCGAGCATTTATCAATTGCTGTCGCCGCAGGATGAGCGTGCAACCACGTTCTACAAAGGCACTTTCGAATATGACCCGGGACACCTGGGTTACCGCACCGAAGCCTTTACCAATGGTTTTCTGTTCGACACGCGAATCACCGGCAACCACAACAGTGGTCATGAATTCCGTGCCGGCAAACTCGGCAATGGCGTGATCGGCCGCTGGTTGCAGCCGCAGGAGCGTTGGGCACTGCTGGAATATCTGAAAGTGCTGGACGGCCCGCTGGAAGCGCAATTGCCATGACCACGGACTCAGCCAAAAGGACGCTCTCATGCTGATTACACTCTGGCTGCGCCTGGGCGCCTTCCTCGGCAAGCTGTTGCTGTGGCTGCTGGTTCTCGGCGTTTTGGGCTGGGCATTGGCCACCGCCTGGTTTGCCTGGCAGCAGCGCGGACCGGTCTCGGCGCAGGAGTCGATTGCGGACGATGAAGCCGCGATGACCCGGGACATCATCCAGACCGCCGTGCGCATCGTCGATCAGCACCGCGAAAGCACCCGCTACTTGCGCGATGCCCACGCCAAAGCCCATGGCTGCGTCAAAGCCGAAGTTCAGGTATTGCCGGAACTGGCCAGCGAATTGCGCCAGGGCGTGTTCAGCGAGCCGGGCAAAACCTGGCAAGCGACGATGCGCCTGTCCAATGGCAACGCCTACCCGCAGTTCGACAGCATCCGCGATGCCCGGGGCATGGCGATCAAGCTGCTCGATGTTGCGGGCACACAACTATTGAGCGATCAGGCGGGGCGAAGCGAACAGGACTTTGTGATGTTCAGCCATCCGAATTTCTTTGTAAGTAACGTGGCCGAATACCGTCAGAACGTCGCTGCCCAGGCCGAGGGTAAAAAAATGATGGCGTTCTTTCCGGGGTGGGATCCGCGTTCGTGGCAGGTTCGCCACCTGTTTATTGCCCTGGCGACCTTGTCCCCTGCTCCATCGAGCCCAACCCGGACGACATACTTTTCGGTTTCACCCTACAAATTCGGCGAGGCCAATGCCAAGTTCCGGGTCATGCCCGATCCAGGCAGTTGCCCGACCTACAACCTGCCGGAACAAAACCGCAAGTTGCCGAACTTCCTGCGCAATGCGCTGAACCAACAGTTGTCGACCGACCGGGTACCCGCGTGTTTCGTCTTGCAAATCCAGCGACAGGACGCCAACAAGTACATGCCGATTGAAGACACCAGCATTGAATGGCGCGAAAGCGATGCGCCCTTCGAGACGGTGGCGCAGATCAAGGTGCCGGCGCAGGACTTCGATACACCGGCACTGAACCTGCAATGCGACAACCAGTCATTCAATCCCTGGTTCGGTATCGAGGCACACCGCCCCATCGGCGGAATCAATCGCCTGCGCAAAGCCGTTTATGAAGCTGTCAGCGACTACCGGCACAGCCGCAACGCCGAGCAATAACCGGGCAGACACAAAAAAAGCGATCCCGGGATCGCTTTGAGGAATGGCCAAACGCCAGACAGCAAAAAGCCCGCACAAGGCGGGCTTTCTGTGGTGACCTGGCGTTCAGTGTTCCAGGCTACCGAATATGGCGCAGCGGACGGGACTCGAACCCGCGACCCCCGGCGTGACAGGCCGGTATTCTAACCGACTGAACTACCGCTGCGCGAAACGCTTGAAACGAATGGTGGGTGATGACGGGATCGAACCGCCGACATTCTGCTTGTAAGGCAGACGCTCTCCCAGCTGAGCTAATCACCCTTCGCTTCGTTACGGGACGCATTATGCCACAAGTTTTCGTAAAGTGTTGATTTAATTGAAGTTTTTTTCAAATAAATCCGAAAACCGGTAAAACGACACATCCCGCGGGTACAACGTACAAACTTGAGGCAGAAAAAAACCCGCTATTGCGGGTTTTTCCGTGGTGACCTGGCGTTCAGTGTTCCAGGTTACCGAATATGGCGCAGCGGACGGGACTCGAACCCGCGACCCCCGGCGTGACAGGCCGGTATTCTAACCGACTGAACTACCGCTGCGCTAAACACATGAAACGAATGGTGGGTGATGACGGGATCGAACCGCCGACATTCTGCTTGTAAGGCAGACGCTCTCCCAGCTGAGCTAATCACCCTTCGCTTCGGTGTGGCGCGCATTCTACGGAGCGACCCAACCTCTGGCAAGCACTTTTTTAAATAATTTTCTCAGGCCTTCCAAAGGCTTAGAGAAAGGTTGGCCTATGGCACGGCGAAGACAATAATGCCCCCCTTTGTATAAAGGAGAGACTCACCCCATGTGGTTCAAAAACCTGCTTATCTATCGCCTGACCCAAGATCTGCCTGTTGATGCCGAGGCGTTGGAAACTGCACTGGCCACCAAACTGGCGCGCCCATGTGCAAGCCAGGAGTTGACCACCTACGGTTTCGTCGCGCCGTTTGGCAAAGGCGAAGATGCGCCACTGGTGCACGTCAGCGGTGACTTCCTGCTGGTATCCGCGCGCAAGGAAGAACGTATTTTGCCGGGCAGCGTCGTGCGTGACGCGGTCAAGGAAAAAGTCGAAGAGATCGAAGCCGAGCAAATGCGCAAGGTCTATAAGAAGGAACGCGATCAGATCAAGGATGAAATCATCCAGGCCTTCCTGCCCCGCGCCTTTATCCGCCGCTCGTCGACCTTCGCCGCCATCGCGCCGAAACAGGGCCTGATCCTGGTCAACTCGGCCAGCCCGAAACGCGCCGAAGACTTGCTGTCGACCCTGCGTGAAGTGATCGGCACCCTGCCGGTACGTCCGCTGACCGTGAAAATGTCGCCGACCGCGACCATGACCGAGTGGGTCACCACGCAGAAAGCCGCGGACGATTTCTTTGTGCTGGACGAGTGCGAACTGCGCGACACCCACGAAGACGGCGGCATTGTGCGCTGCAAGCGCCAGGACTTGACCAGCGAAGAAATCCAGCTGCACCTGAGCACCGGCAAAGTGGTCACTCAACTGTCCCTGGCCTGGCAGGACAAACTGTCGTTCGTCCTCGACGACAAGATGGTGGTCAAGCGCCTGAAGTTCGAAGACCTGCTGCAAGACCAGGCGGAACAGGACGGCGGCGACGAAGCCCTGGGCCAACTGGACGCCAGCTTCACCCTGATGATGCTGACCTTTGGCGACTTCCTGCCGGCGCTGGTTGAAGCATTGGGTGGAGAAGAGACGCCGCAAGGGATCTAAGCCCGGTAGTGACTATTGTAGGAGCCGGCTTGCCGGCGAAGCGGTGTGTCAGGCACTCCGAGTTGCCTGAATCGCTGGCAAGCCAGCTCCTACAGAACTGCGTAGCTCTCATAACAAGGATCAAGCCATGCGCGTACTGGCTGCATTGAGTCGTTTTGTCGGCAACACCTTCGCCTACTGGGTACTGATTTTCGCTGTCGTGGCGTTCCTGCAGCCAGCATGGTTCCTCGGCCTCAAAGGCGCTATCGTGCCGCTGCTGGGGCTGGTGATGTTCGGCATGGGCCTGACCCTCAAGCTCGAAGACTTCGCCGAAGTCGCTCGCCATCCCTGGCGCGTGGCCCTGGGCGTGGTTGCCCATTTCGTGATCATGCCCGGCGTGGCGTGGTTGCTCTGCCAGGCGTTCCACTTGCCGCCGGAAATCGCCGTCGGTGTGATTCTGGTCGGCTGCTGCCCAAGCGGCACCTCGTCGAACGTGATGACCTGGCTGGCCCGTGGCGACCTGGCGCTGTCGGTGGCCATCGCCGCCGTCACCACCCTCCTCGCCCCCCTGCTGACGCCGGCGCTGATCTGGCTGCTGGCCTCGGCCTGGTTGCCGGTGTCGTTCATGGAGTTGTTCTGGTCGATCCTGCAAGTGGTGCTGCTGCCGATCGTGCTGGGCGTGGTTGCCCAACGGGTGCTCGGCGACAAGGTTCGCCACGCCGTGGACGTGTTGCCGCTGGTGTCGGTGGTCAGCATAGTGATCATCGTCACGGCAGTGGTGGCCGCCAGCCAGGCGAAGATTGCCGAGTCGGGCCTGTTGATCATGGCCGTGGTCATGCTGCACAACAGCTTTGGCTACCTGCTGGGTTACTTCACCGGGCGCCTGTTCAAGCTGCCTCTGGCCCAGCGCAAGTCCCTGGCCCTGGAAGTCGGCATGCAGAACTCCGGGTTGGGCGCCGCGTTGGCCAGTGCGCACTTCTCGCCGCTGGCGGCCGTGCCCAGTGCATTGTTCAGTGTCTGGCACAACATTTCCGGGGCATTGCTCTCGACGTATTTCCGTCGCATGAGTGAAAAACAGGATCGGGAAATGGCGGCGCAACAGGTCAGCGACTGACTGGGAAACTTGATCCCCGGGTTAATGCTGGGCACTATATTGCCCATCGCGAGGACGACCTCGCGGCTCGATCGAGTCATTAATCAGGGGACGACCCCGTCAGACGATGGAGGTCTTCATGTCCTGGATCATTCTGTTTTTCGCCGGCCTTTTCGAAGTGGGCTGGGCCGTCGGCCTCAAGTACACCGACGGTTTCACCCGCCCGCTCCCCACTGTATTGACCGTTGCGGCCATGGCTATCAGCCTTGGCCTGCTCGGCCTTGCCATGAAGGAGTTGCCGCTGGGCACAGCCTATGCAATCTGGACCGGTGTCGGCGCCGTTGGCACCGTGATCGCCGGGATCATTCTGTTTGGCGAGTCGATGGCGCTGGTGCGGCTGGCGAGTGTGGCGTTGATCATTAGCGGGTTGGTTGGGCTCAAGATCAGCGCTTAGGCCACTGACGCCATCGCGGGCAAGCCCGCTCCCACAGGGCCGGAGGTGAATCACACATTTTGTGTACACCTGCGATTATTGTGGGAGCGGGCTTGCCCGCGATGGGGCCTGCACTACAACTGTTATCTAACTGCCCCGCGCAAATCCCCCACCAACGCCTGCAACCTCACCGGCTGCGCCACCTCAATCGCCACCGCCGGCCCGGCCACCAACGTCACCCGCGACCACAACCGGCGAAACAGCCCTTTATTCGGATCGCGGCTGAAGAAACTCCCCCACAACCCCTGCAAGGCCAACGGAATCACCGGCACCGGTGTCTCCTCGAGAATCCGCGTCAAGCCGCCCTTGAACTCGTTGATCTCGCCATCGGCGGTCAATTTGCCTTCGGGGAAGATGCACACCAGCTCACCGTCCTTCAGATACCGGGCAATGCGCGTGAAGGCTTGCTCATATATCTGGATGTCCTCCTGGCGCCCGGCAATCGGAATCGTCCCTGCGGTACGGAAGATGAAGTTCAGCACCGGCAGGTTGTAGATTTTGTAATACATCACAAAGCGAATCGGCCGACGTACCGCGCCGCCAATCAGCAAGGCGTCGACGAACGACACGTGGTTGCACACCAGCAGCGCCGCGCCTTCGTCGGGGATCAGGTCCAGATTGCGATGCTCGACGCGATACATGGAATGGCTGAGCAGCCAGATCATGAAACGCATGGTGAACTCGGGGACAATCCTGAAGATGTAGGCGTTGACACCGATATTCAGCAACGACACGACCAGGAACAACTGCGGGATCGACAGCTTGGCCACGCTCAGCAAGACGATCGAGACAATCGCCGACATCACCATGAAGAGCGCGTTGAGGATGTTGTTGGCGGCAATCACCCGCGCCCGCTCGTTCTCCGCGGTGCGCGACTGGATCAGCGCGTACAGCGGCACAATGTAGAAACCGCCGAAGACGCCCAGGCCGAGGATGTCGAGCAACACCAGCCAGGTGTGGCCGAAACCGAGGATGTCGATCCAGCCATGGCCGGCGGCGCTGTCCGGAATTCCACCGGAATGCCACCACAGCAGCAGCCCGAAGACGGTCAGGCCGAACGATCCGAAGGGCACCAGGCCAATCTCGACTTTGCGCCCGGAGAGCTTCTCGCACAGCATCGAACCCAAAGCGATGCCGACCGAGAACACCGTCAGAATCAGCGTCACCACGGTTTCGTCGCCGTGCATCCATTCCTTGGCATAGGCCGGGATCTGCGTCAGATAGATCGCCCCGACAAACCAGAACCATGAGTTGCCGACAATCGAGCGTGACACCGCCGGTGTTTGCCCCAGGCCCAGTTTCAATGTGGCCCAGGACTGGCTGAAAATGTTCCAGTTCAGGCGCATTTGCGGCGTGGCAGCCGCCGCCCGGGGAATGCTGCGGCTGGCCAGGTAGCCGAGTACGGCAATGCCGATGATCGCCGTGGACACCACCGGTGCGTAATGCGCCGAAGACATCATGACCCCGGCGCCAATGGTGCCGGCGAGGATCGCCAGGAAGGTGCCCATCTCCACCAGGCCGTTGCCGCCGACCAGTTCATCCTCACGCAGGGCCTGCGGCAGGATCGAGTACTTCACCGGCCCGAACAGCGCCGAATGGGTGCCCATGGCGAACAGCGCCAGCAGCATCAGCGACAGGTGATCGAACAGAAAGCCGACCGCGCCGACCGCCATGATGGCGATTTCCCCAAGCTTGATCAGGCGGATCAACGCATCCTTGGCGAACTTTTCCCCGAATTGCCCGGCCAGGGCCGAAAACAGGAAAAACGGCAGGATAAACAGCAGCGCACACAGGTTGACCCAGACAGAGCGGTCACCCTCGAGGGTCAGCTTGTACAAAATCGCCAGGATCAACGACTGCTTGAACACATTGTCGTTGAATGCCCCAAGCGACTGGGTAATGAAGAACGGCAGGAAGCGCCGGGTACGCAACAAGGTGAACTGTGAGGGGTGACTCATCTTCCATGTGTCCCTGATTATGTAGAGAGTGGCCTGGATACTGTAATTGGAGTATCGAAACTCGATCCAGGCCACACCTTACCTAATCTTTGCCGGTTATTTCTTCAATCCGGCAATGCACGGCGAGACAAACAGTTCACCACGCCAGGCGCCCAGTACCGTGCGCTTGCCGACGATCAGCCACATCACCGCCAGCAACGCCACCAGCACACAGCCAAACACACTGAAAAACGTCAGGTTCAAGGTACTGGCCAGCTTCAACGTCGCCAGAGAATAGACGCCCAACGGGAAGGTGAAGCCCCACCAGCCCAGATTGAAGGGGATGCCGGCACGCAGGTAGCGCACAGTGATCAGCAGCGCCATCAGCATCCACCACAGGCCGAAGCCCCACAGGGTGATGCCCGCCACCAGGCCCAGCCCCGCCGCAATCTCACCGACGCCCGGCAAACCGTTGGCCGCGAAAATCAGCGGTGCATCGCCGCCCAGAACCAGCATGCCCAACGCGCCGGTGCCGATCGGGCCAAGGGCCAGCCAGCTCGAGGCGGCCATGTTTTCGTGGGGCAGTTTATGCAGGGCCATGCGCAGCAACAGAATGGTCAGGATGCTGAAGGCCACTGGCAAGGAAAATGCCCAGAGTACGTAGCTGGTCACCAGCATCACCAGTTGCGAGTGAGCGTCGGCCAAATGCGGCGCCAACAGGCCACCGCTGGCGGCTGCCACTTCCGCCGCGACCACCGGCAACAACCAGACAGCGGTCATCTGGTCGATGCTGTGCTCCTGACGCGTGAACATCATGTAGGGAATCAGCACGCCGCAGGCCAGCGACATCGCCACATCCAGCCACCACAGCACCTCGGCGAGGTGAATCACACCTTCGCCCCACCGCGGCAGGCCGAACACCAGGAAACCGTTGATGATGGTCGCCAGACCCATCGGGATGGTGCCGAAAAACATCGAGACCGTGGAATGGCCGAAGATCCGTCGTGCTTCGTCGAAAAACAGCAGCCAACGCGCGGCGTACAGCGCCGTAAACAGCAGGAACAACGCGATGTTGAACAGCCACAGGGCTTCGGCAAAGGCGTGCAAGGCGGGCATGGCGACCGGCAATTGCGCCAGTGCCAACGCCAGCACACCGGTACCCATGGTGGCCGCGAACCAGTTAGGCGTGAACTGGCGGATCACTTCGCGTGGGTGCTGCAGGTGGCTGAACGGTTTGTTTCCCGGCTTGATGCTATTGGCGCATGTCATGGCGAACTCCTGTCCTCTCGTGAGGTAGAGCCCATCTTAGATCCGGATCGAATATCTATATAACGGGTAATATCTCTATATGTTATCTATTACATAGATATTTAATCAGGAACTGGCCTCGCATGCCCTGCCTGAACGCGGGCGCATCAAACCTGCCAAAGCGCCAAGGGCCAGGAGTATCAACACCGCGCCATAACCGTCGACGGTCGTCACCAAACCGAGGGTTCGGCTCAGGTTCCCGGCCAGCAGCGATGGCAGGCAGAAGGCGAGATAGCTGAGCGCGTAATACGTCGACACCAGCCCGGCACGCTCATGGGGCAAGGCCAGCGGCACCAGACTACGCAAGGTGCCAAGAAAACCGGAGCCGAAACCACAGCCTGCGACCAGGGTGCCAAGGAAGAACAGCGGCAGGCTGGCACTGTGCACACCCAGCAAAATCATCACGACACCCGCTGGCATCAGGCTGGCGCCCAATAACAATGACTTGCCGGCGGGTCGGTTGCGCATGCTGTAAATCATCAGCGCACCGGTCAACGTCAAGGCGGCAACGGTCGCCCCGCCGATCATGTTCGAGGTCGAGCCCGTGGCCGTGCGCACCAACGAAGGCGCCAGGGAAGCGTAGAAACCGCCGAGGGCCCACAGGGCAGTATTGAGCGGCAGCACCCGCCACAAAGTCGAGCGCGCTTGCAGCGGTACATGCAGAGTCGGTCGCAATGAAGCCCAAACCCCGGCCTGCCGCGAGACGCTTTCCGGCAAGCGCCAAACATACAACGCCTGCATCACAAACAACGCCAGCAGCAGCCAGAACGTCAGGTGCAACGGCGCCGGGGCGAACTCGGCCAACACACCGCAGCCCAACCCGCCAATGGCCATACCGGTCAAGGGTGCAACGCTATTGACCAGCGGCCCCCGTTCGCGGTCGGTATCCAGTAGCGTTGCACCCAGCACGGCGGTCGCCATGCCGGTGGCAAAACCTTGCAGGACTCGGGCACTGATCAGCCAGGTGACGCTGTCGGCGTGAATAAACAGCAACATCGCCAGGATATTCAGCACCACCGCCGTGAAAATCACCGGTTTGCGCCCCAGGTAATCCGACAGCGAGCCGACGGTCAGCAACGCCACCAACAGGCTGAGGGCGTACACGCCAAAAATCAGGGTCAGGGTCGCGGCCGAAAACTGCATCTGCTCCTGATACAGGTGATACAGCGGCGTCGGCGCCGTGGAGGCCGCGAGGAAACTGAGCAAGGTAACGGCAAGAAACCACAGGCTGGCACGGTTTGAATGAGAACTGGACATGGGCGCGCTCCACAAAAGCTAACTTTTTGCTTTTGCGGAGTGTGCTACCGGATCTCTCTTAAAGCAAATTCTTTGTGTTAAGGTCCGAGGCATGGCTTTTACAGGAACCCCAGGATGACAGCTCCCACCTTACGCCCGGGCGGACGCAGCGCGCGGGTACAAGAGTCGATTCATACAGCCGTGCGTCAACTCCTCGAGGAGCAGGACCGCGCCAGCCTGACCGTGCCGCAAATTGCTGCGCGCGCAGGCGTTACACCCTCGACCATCTATCGTCGCTGGGGTGATTTGTCGGCGCTGCTGGCCGACGTCGCCCTCGCCCGTATGCAGCCCGACAACGACCCCACCCACACCGGCAGCCTGCGCGGCGATATTCGAGCCTGGGCGGAACAGTACCTGGACGAAATGAGCTCCGAACCTGGCCGCAACATGCTGCGCGACGTACAGGCGGCGCTCAAGCCAAGTTACTGCGCGACGATTATTGGCGGGCAGTTGCAGACAATCCTCGACCGTTTTCCCGACGAGCCCGTGCCGGGTGTCGATCGGCTGATCAACCTGATCGCCGCCCCCATCGTTTTCCGCATTCTATTTTCCGAGGCCGCGCTGGAGGTTGAAGAGCTGCATCGGTTGATCGAGATTGCGTTGACTGCGTAATACCGCTATTCGCGAGCAAGCCCGCTCCCACAGGTGATCGCGTTTTTCCTGGTTGAACGTGGTCGTAATGTGGGAGCGGGCTTGCTCGCGAAGAGGCCCACCCAGACACTGCAAATCCCCCTGCGACACCCCGCCACGCCACGACCTTGGTCGACACTGACTAACACTGGCGGTCGTGCGAGACTGTCTGTCCGGGTGTGAGGCCCGGGAGTCTTTTGTCTGGAGTCCCCATGTCGCTGTCCACCGGGCTGATTGCCGCCGTCGCCCTGGCCTATATGGCCATCATGTTCGCCATCGCCTTCTATGGCGACCGTCGCAGCGCGCCCTTGCCGCCGCGTGTGCGCGCCTGGGTGTACAGCCTGTCGCTGGCGGTCTATTGCACCAGTTGGACGTTCTTCGGCGCCGTGGGCCAGGCCGCCGAACAGCTCTGGTCGTTCCTGCCGATCTACCTCGGGCCGATCCTGTTGCTGGTCGGCGCGCCGTGGGTCCTGCAGAAAATGGTGATGATCAGCAAACAGGAGAACATCACCTCGATCGCCGACTTCATCGCCGCGCGCTATGGCAAATCCCAGTCGCTGGCGGTGGTGGTGGCGCTGATTTGCCTGGTCGGCGTGTTGCCCTACATCGCGCTGCAGCTCAAAGGCATTGTGCTCGGCGTGAACCTGCTGATCGGCGCCGGCGCCGACGCCATGGGCACCCGGGCCCAGGACACGGCACTGATCGTGTCGCTGGTGCTGGCGCTGTTCACCATCGTCTTCGGTACCCGCAACCTCGACGCCACGGAGCACCACCGTGGCATGGTGCTGGCAATTGCCTTCGAATCACTGGTCAAGCTGTTCGCGTTTCTTGCCGTCGGCGCGTTCGTGACCTACGGCCTGTACGACGGTTTCGACGACCTGTTCGACCAGGCCATGCTGGCGCCGCGTCTCGAACAGTACTGGAAGGAAACCATCAACTGGCCATCGATGGTGGTGCAGACCGGTGTGGCAATGATGGCGATCATTTGCTTGCCGCGGCAGTTCCACGTGACCGTTGTCGAGAACATCGATCCCCAGGATCTGCGCCTGGCCAAGTGGGTATTCCCGGCCTACCTCGCCCTCGCTGCCTTGTTTGTCGTGCCGATCGCCCTGGCCGGCCAGATGCTGCTGCCCAGCTCGGTGTTGCCGGACTCGTTCGTCATCAGCCTGCCCCTGGCGCAGGCGCATCCGGCGCTGGCCCTGCTGGCGTTTATTGGTGGCGCATCGGCGGCCACCGGCATGGTAATCGTGGCCAGCGTGGCGCTGTCGACCATGGTGTCCAACGACATGCTGTTGCCCTGGCTGCTGCGTCGCAACAACGCCGAGCGCCCGTTCGAAGTGTTCCGCCAGTGGATGTTGTCGGTGCGCCGCGTCAGCATCGTGGTCATTCTGCTGCTGGCCTACGTCAGTTACCGCCTGCTGGGTTCGACCGCCAGCCTGGCGACCATCGGCCAGATCGCCTTCGCCGCCGTGACCCAACTGGCCCCCGCCATGCTCGGTGCGCTGTACTGGAAACAGGCCAACCGCCGCGGCGTTTTCGCCGGCCTCGCCGCAGGCACCTTCCTGTGGTTCTACACCCTGATCCTGCCGATCGCCGCCCTCAGCCTCGGCCTTTCCTTGAGCACATTCCCGGGGCTGGCCTGGTTGCACAGCAACCCACTGAACCTGCCGATCACCCCGCTGACCCAGGGCGTGGTGCTGTCGCTGGCTGGCAATTTCACGCTGTTCGCCTGGGTCTCGGTGCTGTCGCGCACCCGGGTTTCCGAGCACTGGCAGGCGGGCCGCTTCATCGGCCAGGAAATCAGTGCCCGCCCCAGCGCACGCTCGATGCTGGCGGTGCAGATCGACGACCTGCTGCAACTGGCGGCGCGCTTCGTCGGCGAAGAGCGCGCCCGTCAGAGCTTCATCCGCTTTGCCTATCGCCAGGGCAAAGGCTTCAACCCGAACCAGAACGCGGACGGTGAATGGATCGCCCACACTGAACGCCTGCTGGCCGGTGTGCTGGGTGCCTCTTCAACCCGCGCGGTGGTAAAAGCCGCCATTGAAGGCCGGGAGATGCAACTGGAAGACGTCGTGCGCATCGCCGACGAAGCCTCGGAGGTGCTGCAATTCAACCGCGCCTTGCTGCAAGGCGCCATCGAGAACATCACCCAGGGCATCAGCGTGGTCGACCAGTCGCTGAAACTGGTGGCCTGGAACCGTCGCTACCTGGAGTTGTTCAACTACCCGGACGGCTTGATCAGTGTCGGTCGGCCGATCGCCGACATCATTCGCCACAATGCCGAGCGCGGCCTGTGCGGCCCCGGCGAAGCCGAAGTTCACGTCGCGCGTCGCCTGCACTGGATGCGCCAGGGCCGCGCGCATACCTCCGAGCGCCTGTTCCCCAATGGCCGGGTCATCGAGCTGATCGGCAACCCGATGCCGGGCGGCGGCTTCGTCATGAGTTTCACCGACATCACCGCGTTCCGCGAAGCCGAGCAGGCGCTGACCGAAGCCAACGAAGGCCTGGAGCAACGGGTCACCGAACGGACCCACGAATTGTCGCAGCTCAACGTCGCCCTGACCGAAGCCAAGGGCACCGCCGAGGCGGCCAACCAGTCCAAGACCCGTTTCCTCGCGGCCGTCAGCCATGACTTGATGCAACCGCTGAATGCGGCACGGCTGTTCTCCGCCGCCCTCTCCCATCAGAACGATGGACTCTCCGGCGAAGCACAGAAACTGGTCGGGCACCTGGACAGCTCGCTGCGCTCGGCCGAGGACCTGATCAGCGACCTGCTGGACATCTCCCGCCTGGAGAACGGCAAGATCAACCCGAATCGCCAGCCGTTCGCGCTCAACGAACTGTTCGATACCCTCGGTACAGAGTTCAAGGTGCTGGCGCAGGAACAAGGTCTGGAGTTCCGCGTTCGCGGCAGCACGCTGCGGGTCGACAGCGACATCAAGCTGCTGCGGCGAATTTTGCAGAACTTCCTGACCAATGCGTTTCGCTACGGCAAAGGGCCGGTACTGCTGGGCGTTCGCCGGCACAAGGAAGCATTGAGCCTGGAAGTGTGGGACCGTGGGCCGGGTATTCCGGAAGATAAACAACAGGTGATTTTCGAAGAGTTCAAGCGCCTCGACAGCCACCAGACACGGGCCGAAAAAGGCCTCGGCCTGGGGTTGGCCATTGCCGACGGGCTATGTCGCGTGCTCGGTCATACCTTGCGCGTGCGCTCCTGGCCGGGACGCGGCAGCGTGTTCAGCGTCAGCGTGCCGCTGGCCCCGGCGCAAACCGTAGCGCCGGTCAAAGTCGCCGAGCTCAATGGCAAATTGCTCAATGGCGCGCAGGTGCTGTGCATCGATAACGAGGACAGCATCCTGATCGGCATGAACAGCTTGCTCAGCCGCTGGGGTTGCCAGGTCTGGACCGCACGCAATCGCGAGGAATGCGCAACGCTGCTGGGCGAAGGCATGCGCCCGCAATTGGCGCTGGTGGATTACCACCTCGATCATGGCGAAACCGGTACCGATCTGATGGCCTGGCTGCGCACGCAAATGGGCGAGCCGGTTCCTGGTGTGGTGATCAGCGCCGATGGCCGGCCGGAGACGGTCGACAAGGTGCATGCAGCAGGGCTGGATTACCTGGCCAAACCGGTGAAACCGGCGGCGTTGCGGGCGTTGTTGAGTCGGTATTTGCCGTTGTAGCGAGGTTTAACACAGCCTCCTGTGGCGAGGGGGCTTGCCCCCGTTCGGCTGCGTAGCAGTCGTCAGACAATCCAAATGGTATGGGGGCCGCTGCGCGGCCCAACGGGGGCAAGCCCCCTCGCCACAGGATCCGTGCTCGGCCGGGGGCTACTCCGGCAACTCGACCAACCCGTCGACATCGGTCATCGCCCGCTCCAGCAAATCCGCTGGCAGGCTCTTGCTCGCCCGTGCCCCCAGCAGCTTGAGCTGTTCACTGCGGCTGACCAGGTTGCCACGCCCCTCTGTCAGCTTGTTGCGTGCCGAACTGTAGGCCTTGTCCAGTTGCTGCAGGCGATTGCCGACCTCGTCCAGATCCTGGATGAACAGCACGAACTTGTCGTACAGCCACCCGGCCCGCTCGGCGATTTCCCGGGCGTTCTGGCTCTGGCGCTCCTGTTTCCACAGGCTGTCGATGACACGCAGGGTCGCCAATAACGTGGTGGGGCTGACGATCACGATGTTGCGATCGAATGCCTCCTGAAACAGCGTCGGCTCAGCTTGCAACGCGGCAGAAAACGCCGCCTCGATCGGCACGAAGAGCAACACGAAGTCCAGGCTGTGCAAGCCATCGAGGCGCTTGTAATCCTTGCCGGCCAGGCCTTTGACGTGATTGCGCAATGAAAGTACGTGCTGCTTGATGGCGATCTGGCCGATGGCCTCGTCTTCAGCCGCGACGTATTGCTGATAGGCCGTCAGGCTGACCTTGGAGTCGACCACCACCTGCTTGTCCCCCGGCAGGTAAATGATCACGTCCGGCTGGAAGCGTTCGCCGTCCGGTCCCTTGAGATTGACCTGGGTCTGGTACTCGCGCCCCTTCTCCAGCCCTGCATGCTCGAGCACGCGCTCAAGGATCAGTTCGCCCCAATTGCCTTGGGTCTTCTGCCCTTTCAAGGCGCGGGTCAGGTTGGTGGCTTCGTCGCTCAAGCGCAAATTCAGCTGTTGCAGGCGCTCCAGCTCCTTGGCCAGGGAGAAACGCTCACGGGCCTCGTTCTGATAGCTTTCCTCGACACGCTTTTCGAAGGACTGGATGCGCTCCTTGAGCGGATCGAGCAACTGCCCCAGGCGCTGCTGGCTGGTTTCGGCAAAACGCTGCTCGCGCTCATCGAAAATCTTCCCCGCCAGCTCGGCAAACTGCGCGCGCAATTCGTCCCGCGAACCTTGCAGGTCGTTCAGGCGTTGCTGATGGCTGTCCTGCTGCTCGCGCAATTCGGCGTTGAGCGACGCGGCCTGGGCATCCAGACGGCGCAGTTCGGCGTCTTTGCCGGCGCGCTCGATATTCCACGCATGGGCGGCGTCCCGGGCGTCGTCGCGCTCGATCTGCAGCAGTTCGACTTCACGACGCAGTGCAGCCAGATCAGCCTGTTTGGCGGAGTTGGCCTGGGTCAGATCAGCGATTTCATCGCGGCTGGACTCGAGTTGTGCATTCAAGCCGTCCTGTGCCAGTTGCGCCATGGCCAGGCGTTCCTGCAGCAGTGCAACGTCTGCCTGCGTGGTACTGGCCCGGCGCTGAAGTTGCCAGGCCAATACCAGCAACGGCAACCCTGCCGCTGCCAGTCCCAGCAATACGCTGGTCAAGTCCATTGCCATAGCCACTCCTGCCATTCGGGTAAAGCCTGAAGGTTAACCAAGGCGTCCGGTCTTGGACAGCTCAGTCTTCGATCAGCCCCAGTTCCTGTTGAGCGCGGCGATCGCCTGCCCGAGCGGCCTGGCGCAACAGGTCCTGACCGATGCGGCGGTCCCGGGCATTCCCGCATTCGCGGCACATCAACTGGCCAAGGCGACTTTGCGCAGCCACCACGCCCTCACGGGCCGGTTGCTTGAGCAGACGTCCGGCGATGTGTTTGACGTTAGGGTTTTCGCCCAGGTGCGGACTGTCCAACAGCCACTCTGCCACGCGCATGGAAAAGCGCTTGGTAGGGGCAACAGAGGGTGGTGTGGAGGTAGAGGAAACAGGGGCTGAGCGAAACTTCATAAAGCACTGTGGGGCAGATCGGAAGGCGCGCAACTTTACTCTCTTTTTCTTACAGGTAAAGCTGAAAATGTCCCGGCACGCCCGTCCTAGAGCAAGCGCTCGGGACAATCCACAGAAGCTGTGGATAACTCAGTGGACAACCGTCCTTGAACCCGCTCAAAGCCCTGTGGAATGGGGTTCGCAGTCAAACTGACGATTTTTTCACCAGTAAAAAAAAGCGATGTTTTTCATTGACTTAAATTTTGGTTACAGGCAGCCATTACGCTTGAACGTGAGATGACAGCGGAGTGACAGACTCTGCAACTAATGTGCACAAGTGCCTTTGCGACGGTTATATCAATGCACTTTTTCGGCGCGTTTTTTGGTCATGGCTGGGGATAAGCCCTGGCAAACCCGGTTTTTAGACGGCTGCGTTGCTATCAACGTCGATGACCGATGGTCGGATTTTGTTCTGCTAGGGGCCTATCCATCGGAGGCAGCGCCGCTTCATACGCTGATCTGCAAGGTAAAACAGCCCGATCAAGCCCCGCCGGGAAATTCTTTTTGCTAACACACTTCCCTTATCCAGTTCAATCCGTTAGTATCCGCGGCGTTAGTACCAAGCTGAAAGTCAATTCTGGTCGAACAAATCCCCCCGGTCAGCCTTCCCCACGGAAGCCTCCACCGAACAAGCGGGATCGACCACCTCGATGGTTTCCAGGTAAATCTTGCGCCGACACGACCTTTGAATCGAAAACAAAGGGTGTTGCTCCGCCTGCCTACTCTGCTCGAACCAACCTGCAAATTGATCAGGATCTTCACCCCGGGCCCAGAACCTTTGCCCTCGATGTGTTGCCTGCCCTCCTAAGTACCTACCTGCCAGCCCAAGCGCGCCCACTTATCAGCGCTTCAAACTGGCTGCTTTGTTCCAGTCGGGTTCTTCGTTCGATCAATGGTGATCGACGTTACTGGAACGTTTTAACGTTGCACGGTTCTTATCCGTGTCATTTGTAGGAACACCCAATAATGTCTACTCAAATCCACACTCAGGATGCCATTCGCACCCTAACCAACGCTTTTGCACCAATGAACTGCCTGATCATGGCCGCTCGCAAAGGCTGCTTCAGCTTCACCCTGGTCAACGAACACGGCATCGCTCGTCACAGCGAACGCCTGTACCCCGATCAATACTCCAGCGCCGAGCCGCTGCAGGCCGTGATCGAGCGTACCCGTCAGGCCCTGGTTGCCTGAAACGCCAGAAAGGCTGAAAAACCCGAAAGCCCTGCCCGAAAAGCAGGGCTTTTTATTGCCCGATGTTTCCCTGTCCTCGAACCACGACTAAGCACGATCCGATATAAGGGTTATAACTGGTCGCTGGAAATATTGTAAAAACAGTCCTTTACAGCGCGAATATGACACTACACTTCAACTCAAGCGGCTTGACCCGCTTGCGGCGAGCCTGAGCCGATTCACAGCTGCCAAGCCCCCCCTTCAGGTATCGCCGTCCAATTCAGGTTTCGAGGGTTTTATGGGTATCGCTGCCAGCGAACTGTGCCGCTATGTGATTCGTCCGACATTGATCTACCTCGGACGCCATAGCGCTACTGCCGAATCCCTGCTGCTGGGCATTGCCGCCAGCCAGTCAGCCCTTGGTTCCGCCCTGCATGACCGCCGTGGGCACGGCCTGTACCGCATTGCCGAGCCCCGCCACCAGGCCCTTTGGGACCATTACCTGGCCCTTGATCCGGAGCGAGCAAGCCTGGTCCGCGGCCTGGCCAGCCAGCATGCGTTTCTGAGCGGCCCGCACCTCGAATTGACCGTCAACCTGCGTTACGCCACAGCCATCGCCTGGCTGCTGGTGGAGGAACAGAATACTCCCCTCCCCTCCCCTGATGATCTATTGGGCATGGCCAGGATCTGGCGCCAGACATTTCATCCCCAGGGGCGGCTGCGTGATTTCACCAGCGCCTGGCAAACCTGTGTTTCACCCCTGAATCAGGAAGCCTGCTGACTCTTCTGGATCCAAACATCGCGCAACAAGTCGCGATTTTGGTCTGATTGTCCTACAAAACCGCTCTAAATCAAGGCATACAGCCTATGGCGCCGGGACGAAAATGTTGGTAATTTTCGCCCCGGTGATCACCAGGAGTTCTAATAATGAAAAAAGTAATGCTCAAAACCACCCTTAGTCTCGCCGTTGCCATGGCATCCACCCAGCTCTTTGCAAGTGGCTTTGCCCTCAACGAACAAAGCATCAGCGGGATGGGAACAGGTTTTGCCGGGCGATCTTCTGCTGCCGACGACGCATCAACCATTGCTGGCAACCCTGCCGGCATGTCCCGCATCAAGCGCGAACAAGTGACCGGCGGTGTTGCATTCATCGACGCGCACACTGACATCAGTGACGCCAGCTCCCGCCCGAACGGCGGTACCAACAAAGGTGACATGGTCCCTTTCATGGGCGTGCCGATGGGTTACTACGTCAAACCAATCGACGACCACTGGGCATTCGGTATCGGCGTGTACGCACCGTTCGGCCTGGTAACCGACTACGAAAACGGCTTTGCCGGTCGTTACTTCGGCAGCAAGAGCGAAGTTAAAATCGTCACCCTGCAACCGACTGTCAGCTACGCCTTCAACGACAAGGTCTCCATCGGTTTCGGCCCGACCATCAACCGCATCGACGGCACCCTGGAATCGAACCTGTCGATCACCCAGGCCGCGCCAGACGGCAAGGTCAAGATCGAAGGTGACGATACTGCGCTGGGCTACAACATCGGCGTGCTGGTTCAAGCCACCGACAGCACGCGTGTCGGCCTGACCTACCACTCGAAAGTGAAGTACAAGCTTGAGGGCAACACCAAGGTCAACTACAACGTGCTGGGCTTGATCGGCCAGAACCCTAACCAGAAATACGACGCTTCGCTGGACCTGACCACACCTGAATCGGTGGACTTCTCGGTCACTCACCAGCTCGACGACAAGTGGACTCTGTACGCAGGCAGCACCTGGACCCGCTGGAGCCGCCTGAAAGAAATCACCGTTGAAAACACAGGTGTTCCAGCCGTCCTGAACGGTCAGTTCGGCACCATCACAGAAGAACAGAACTGGCACGACACCTGGGCTCACGCCATCGGTGCGTCCTATCAGTTGAACAAGCAATGGGTACTGCGTACCGGTCTGTCCGTTGACCAGGCACCGACCAACAACGTCGACCGCTCTCCGCGCATCCCGACGGGCGATCGCAAGATTTTCAGCGTGGGCGCCGGCTGGAGTCCAACCGACGACCTGACCATCGACCTGGCGTATTCGTACCTGCGCGAAGAGTCGGTCAAGGTCAACAACAGCAACGACCGTGGCCAGAGCTACAACGCCAAGTATGAAAACTACGCGAACGGTTTCGGTCTCGGTGCAACCTACCGCTTCTGATGATTCCCGGCGATCCTGAACCGCTCGCCATCAGATTCAAAAAAGCCCCGCTCTCTTCACAGAGGCGGGGCTTTTCATTTGTAGGAGCGAGCCTGCTCGCGATGGACGCGAACGATGACGCGTGCTTACTGGATGAACGAAGCGCCTTGAGATTTTCGCGAGCAAGCTCGCTCCTACAGGTCAGGGAGCGGAGGCCAGCGGTGGCGAAACCAGGGCTTTTTCTACCGCGGCGATGAACTCGGGATCATCCGGCTTGGTCAGGCTGGAGAAACTGGCGATCACCTTGCCCTGGCGATCCACCACATACTTGTAGAAATTCCACTTTGGCGCACTGGTTTGACGGGCGAGCACTTTGAACAAGTGCGTCGCATCGTCGCCACGAACCCTTTGTGGTTCAGTCATGGTGAAGGTCACGCCGTAGTTGGCATAGCAGACTTTCGCAGTCTCGGCGCTGTCTTTGGACTCCTGCTTGAAGTCGTTCGACGGCACGCCGAGTATTTCCAGCCCTTGCGCCTTGTAGCGCTGATTGAGTGCCTCAAGGCCCTCGAACTGCGGCGCGAAGCCGCAGAAACTGGCGGTGTTGACCACCACCAGCGGTTTGTCGGCGTAACGCTGGCACAGGTCGATGGACTCCTTGGCCCGCAACTTCGGCAGCGAGCCCTGCAGCACCTCCGGGCAGTCAGCAGCCCAAGCCAGCCCGGACAACGCCATCAGCAACGCGGGAACAGCACACCAGCGCTTGAGCATCTCGAGCATCCTTGATGATTCGTCAAAAGCGACGTTACTCGCCCTCGCCGCTCACTAGCAAGCACCCATGCCCAACTGCATCAGCGCCAGCCCGCCCTGATGCCAGCCCCACCACGACAACGCCAGCAACAAGGCGCAGACGGCGGCTACAGCGATCCGTGGCCAAAGGCTGTTCATGTCGCACTCATCTGTGTTTGCAGGCGCGCCACCGGCCGTTCACGCACCGGCCAGTTGAGGGCGGCGGCCAACAGGCTCAAGAGAATTGCCACTTGCCAGATCAAGTCATAACTCCCGGTTCGGTCATACACCACCCCGCCCAGCCAGCCGCCCAGGAACGAACCGAGCTGGTGAAACAGGAAAACAATCCCGCCGAGCATGGACAGGTTTCGCACGCCGAACAAGGTCGCCACCGTACCGTTGGTCAACGGCACCGTCGACAGCCACAGGAAGCCCATGGCCATGCCGAACAGGTAGGCCGTGGTGGTGGTCACCGGTGCCCACAGGAACAACGCAATGACCACCGCCCGCAGCAAATACAAACCGGTGAGCAAACGCGGCTTGGACATGCGCCCGCCGAGCCACCCGGCGGTATAGGTGCCGAAAATGTTGAACAGGCCGATCAGCGCCAGCACCGTGGTACCGACCGTCGCCGGAAGGTGCTGGTCCACCAGATAGGCCGGCAAGTGCACACCGATGAACACCACCTGGAATCCGCAGACAAAAAAACCGAACGCCAGCAACCAGAATCCGGAATGCGAGCAGGCTTCGCGCAGTGCTTCGCCAAGGGTTTGTTCGTGGCCCAGGACCGGCAACGGCTTGTCCTTGAGCATGCTCACCAGCGGTACGATCAGCGCTACCAGCAAGCCGAGCGCGAGCAACGCCGCGGACCAGCCAAGCCACCCGATCAAACCGAGCGTGCCGGGCAACATCGCGAACTGGCCGAACGAGCCGGCAGCACTGGCGATCCCCATGCCCATGCTGCGCTTTTCCGGCGGTACTGCGCGACCGACCACCCCCAGGATCACCGAGAACGACGTGCCGGACAGCCCGAGGCCGATCAGCAGGCCGGCGCTCAGGGACAGGGTCACTGCCGAGTCGGAGAGCCCCATGCAAATCAGCCCGGCCGCGTACAGGACGCCACCGACCAGCACCACTTTCGCCGCGCCCAAGCGGTCGGCCAGCGCGCCGGTGAATGGCTGGGCGAGGCCCCAGATCAGGTTCTGCAAGGCGATGGCGAAGGCAAAGACTTCACGCCCCCAGCCGAACTCGGCACTCATCGGCGCCAGAAACAGCCCGAAGCCATGTCGAACCCCCAGAGACAACGCAAGGATCAGCGCACTCCCCAACA
Source organism: Pseudomonas sp. AP3_22 TE3818 (assembly GCF_053628995.1). Classification (NCBI taxonomy): domain Bacteria; kingdom Pseudomonadati; phylum Pseudomonadota; class Gammaproteobacteria; order Pseudomonadales; family Pseudomonadaceae; genus Pseudomonas; species Pseudomonas sp. AP3_22 TE3818. The sequence goes on from NZ_JBRJHL010000001.1 coordinate 4,784,435, forward strand.
GAACCCAACCGCACGTACGCCACATCGATGTCATTGTTGTTCTCCGGTAGCGGGTATATACCCGCTTATGTTCGGAAAAACCGGCATCACGCCAGTTCGTCCAGCAGCTTCAATAAGGTTTCGCGCTTCTCGGCCCCCAGGCGATCGATCAAGCGCTGCTGCGCGGCTTCCCAGGCCGGCAAGGCAGCCTTGAGACGCTCTGCACCGGCCTCGGTCAGCAGGACGATGCGGTTGCGCATGTCCTCGCCCTCGACCAGCGTCACCAGGCCGTCACCCTCCAGCACCCGCAAATTACGCCCCAAGGTACTGCGATCCAGGCCCATGGCCTCGGCCAGGGTTGAAATGCTCGGCTGATCCAGACGCTGCAGATTACACAGCAAAGAATACTGCGCAACGTTGATCCCGAAGCCGTCGAGAGCGCCGTCGTAATGCCTGCTGACGCCACGGGCGGCGCGACGCAGGTTGATGCATAAACATTGGGAATCGAGCATGGTGCGTGTATATACCCGCGAGCGTGTTAAATCAAGTTACATGGTTTCTTCAATGATTGAGCGGCGCCTGGCAGACCGCCATCGCGGGCAAGCCCGCTCCCACAGAGATTTTCGGTGTGCCCACCATTTTGTCAACAAAACAGAAACCCTGTGGGAGCGGGCTTGCCCGCGCAGGGGCCAGAACATTCAATACAACCCCATCAGAACAGCGCCAAGCCTACCAGCACTGCAACTTCCAGCAACTCCAGCATTGCCCCCGCCGTGTCCCCCGTCGTTCCACCGAGCCGCCGCAACATCACCTGCCGCAACCAGACAAACCCGAGAACCGCCAACACCACCGCCACCACACCACTCAAACCGGCAATCAACACACAGGCCAGTGCACTGACCGCCAACACCTGCCTGCCCGCCGAACGCGGAAGATGATCGGCCAAGGCCTGCCCCAGGCCACCGGCACGCACATAGGGTGTGGTCAGGAACAAGCCGAGCAAGGCGCTGCGACCGATCAACGGCACGATGATCAAGGCCAGCGAATTCGATTGCCCGATCAGCGCCAGCAGCGCAGTGAACTTGAGCAACAACACCAGCACCAGCGTCACCACGGCGATCGGTCCGCTGCGCGGGTCTTTCATGATGGTCAGCGTACGTTCACGGTCGCCAAAACCGCCGAGCCAGGCATCGGCGCTGTCCGCCAGGCCATCGAGATGCAACCCGCCGCTGAGCAGCACCCAAACGCTCAGCAACAACGCCGCGTGCAACAACGCTGGCGCACCCTGCAACAGCCAGCTCACTGCCCACAAAATCACGCCAAAGAGCAATCCCACCAGCGGATAAAACAGCAGTGACCGCCCCAGCTCCCCAGGCTCAGGCATGCCCGGCAGGCGAATCGGCAGGCTGCTGAGAAATTGCAGGGCGATCCAGAATGGCAACATGGTCAGAGCACTTCCTTCAACAAACCAGCGGACTCCATCCTCAGTGAAAACACTGCGCCATGCCCAACCTCAACGTTGAGCAGTTGCTCTCGCGGCAGCCTGCGAGCCTGTGCCAGCAACAGGCGCATCACCCCGCCGTGGCTGATCAGCAGAATGCGCTCACCGGCACAGGTCGCGTGCAAACGCTCCAGCGCTGCCAGCACCCGTGTCGAAAAGTCTGCAACCGGCTCGCCCTGAGGCGGCGTGAACGAGTAAGGATCGGCCCAGAACAAACCCAGCGCCTGCGCGTCGGTTTCCATCAACGCTGCCGCGCTTTGCCCTTCCCAGGCGCCGAAATGCAACTCTTGCAGGTCTTTATCCAATTGCACCGGCACACCCAGTTGAGCCCCGAGCTCCTCGGCAAACCGCGCACAACGCTGCAACGGCGAACTGACCAACCGATCCCATGGCCCCTGCCCGACCACGGCGGCGCGCATCTGCGCCCAGCCCGTGTCGGTCAAGGCATCATCGATGCTGCCGCGCAGGCCACCGCCAAATTCGGTTTCACCGTGACGCAACAGATCCACGCGCAGGGTCATGCCGGACGATCTGCCACGGCGGCTTCGGCGAAGGTCGCCATCTGCCCGTGCAGGTCGCACGCCAGACGCAACAGCGGCACAGCCAATGCCGCGCCACTGCCTTCACCAAGCCGCAGACCAAGATCGAGCAAGGGTTGCGCACTCAGGGTGTCCAGCACATGACGGTGTCCCGGCTCGGCGCCGCGATGACCGAACAACAGCCACTGCCGGCATTCAGGATTCAAGCGCACCGCGACCAGCGCAGCGACACTGCAGATGAAGCCGTCCACCAGCACCGCGACACCTTCTTGAGCACAGGCGAGATAGGCACCGACCAGCGCGGCAATCTCGAAGCCACCAAGGTTGAACAGGGTCTGCAAGGCATCCTCACGCTGTGCGCCATGCAATGCCAGGGCACGCTCGATCACCCGGGCTTTGTGGCTGACACCTTCGGCGTTGAGCCCGGTGCCAGGCCCAGTCAAATGGCCCACCGGGCAATCGAGCAAGGCACAGGCCAGCGCGCTGGCGGCGGTGGTGTTGCCAATGCCCATTTCGCCACCGATGAACAACTGCGCACCGCTGGCCATCGCCCGCTGCACGCTGTCACGACCGGCCTGCAAAGCAAGTTGCCCCTGGGCTTCGGTCATGGCCGGCCCCTGTACGAAATTGGCCGTGCCCGGGCCGACGTTCAGGTGACGCACACCGGGCAGGTTCAGCGACGGCGTCACCGTGCCAAGGTCCACCACCTCAAGGGAAGCGCCCAGTTGTCGCGCCAGTACACTGATCGCCGCACCACCGCTGACGAAGTTGAGCAGCATCTGCCCGGTGACTTCCTGAGGATAGGCCGACACGCCCTCGGCGACGACACCATGGTCGCCGGCAAATATCGCGATCCACACCTGCTCCAGACTCGGCTTGACCCGCCCCTGCAACCCCGCCAGCTGCACCGCCACCGATTCCAGCTGACCGAGGGAGCCGGCCGGCTTGGTCAGTTGCTGTTGCCGCGCCCGGGCCTGTTCGAGCGCTTGGGTATCGACCGGCCTGCACGGGTTCAGCCACCAGGATTGAGTCATAACGCAGTTCCTTTCAGAGTCAGGGGCAGGCCGGCGACGGTCAGGACGACACGCTGACAGCGCTCAGCCAGAGCTTGATGCAGCCAACCGGCTTCATCGACATAGCGGCGAGTCAATTCGCCCAGCGGCACGACACCCATTCCGGTCTCGTTGCTGACAAAAATGATTTCCCCCGGCAACGATGCCAGGCAGTCCAGCAGGGCATCACGCTCGGCAGCCAGGCGCCCGGCATCGTCGAGCATCAGCAGATTGGTCAGCCACAGGGTCAGGCAATCCACCAGCAGGCAGTGGTCGGCACGGGCGCTTTCACGCAGTACCCGGGCCAGTTCCAGAGGTTCTTCAATCAGTGCCCATTCGGCAGGACGACGGGCACGGTGATGGGCCACCCGCTCGCTCATTTCGCCATCCAGTGGCTGGCTGGTGGCGATGTAGGTCACGGCCAGGGCGCTGTCGGTGGCGAGTTTTTCAGCCAGGCGACTCTTGCCGGAGCGGGCGCCGCCGAGGATCAGTTGGAGCATGGTTGTTTCCTTGAAATTTTCGCTGAGGCGACTGACCTCATCGCGGGCAAGCCCGCTCCTACAAGGTTATTGGGCGTTCCCGGGATTTGTGTCTGGTTGCAATCCCCTGTGGGAGCGGGCTTGCCCGCGATGAGGCCAGCACAGACGCCTCAAATCCCACAGAGCTGCCGCAACAGCCCGGTATCCAGATGCTTCTCCACCAGATCCGCCAGCCGCTCGATATCGCGCTCGCGCAAGCCGTGGTAATCCACGTCCTGCACCTCCTCCAGACCGGCCCAACGCAACAGCGCACTGCACGCCGCCGGCGATTCGAACAGCCCGTGCAGGTAGGTGCCGAAAATCTGTCCATCCGCACTTTGCGCACCATCACAGCGGCCGTCATCCAGATGCACGGCGGCATTTTCCAGGGCCGCTCCGGTGGTCACGCCAGCATGAATTTCATAGCCTGATACCGGCGCATCTTCCAGCGCCAGGCGACCGCAGACATTGCGCAGCTGTTTCTCTTGTTCGAGCCGGGTCTGGAACGCCAGCAACCCCAAACCGGCACTGGAACCCGGCGCCCCCTCGAGGCCCAGAGGGTCATGCACCTGCTCACCGAGCATCTGCAGGCCGCCACAGATCCCCAGCAGTTTTCCGCCGTATCGCAGATGCCGGGCAATCGCGGTTTCCCAGCCGTTGGCCCGCAGGTACGCGAGGTCGCTGCGGACACTTTTCGAACCGGGAAGAATGATCAGGTCGGCGGGCGGAACCGCCTGGCCGGGCCCGATGAATTGCAGGTCCACCTGCGGATGCAGGCGCAGCGGATCGAAATCGGTGTGATTGCTGATGCGCGGCAGCACCGGCACCACGACTTTCAGCACCCGCTCGGCTTTATCGGTCTGGCGTTGATCGATGCCGTCCTCGGCCTCCAGGTGCAGGTCCATCACGTACGGCAGCACACCCATCACCGGTTTGCCGGTGCGCTCTTCAAGCCAGTCGAGACCGGGTTGCAACAACGCGATGTCACCGCGAAAACGATTGATGATGAAACCTTTGACCCGCGCCTGTTCGCTCGGCGACAGCAGTTCGAGGGTGCCCACCAGATGGGCGAAAACCCCGCCGCGATTGATATCGGCAATCAGCAACACCGGACAATCCACCGCTTCGGCGAAGCCCATGTTGGCGATGTCGCCAGCACGCAAATTGATTTCCGCCGGAGAGCCTGCACCTTCGACCATCACCAGCGGATACGCCGCGCTCAAGCGCTCGTGGGAGGCCAGCACCGCTTGCATGGCGATGCTTTTGTAGTCGTGATAGGCGACGGCGTTCATGCTCGTGACGGCGCGGCCATGGATGATCACCTGGGCACCGGTGTCACTGTTGGGCTTGAGCAATACCGGATTCATGTCGGTGTGCGGTTCGAGGTGTGCGGCCTGGGCCTGAACCGCCTGGGCACGACCAATCTCGCCGCCGTCGGCGGTCACCGCACTGTTGAGTGCCATGTTCTGCGGCTTGAACGGCACTACCCTAATGCCCTGACGCGTGGCCCAACGGCACAACGCAGTCACCAGCGTGCTTTTACCGGCATCCGACGTGGTGCCCTGCACCATCAGCGTGGTCATTGGTTTTCCTTGGCGAAATCTTCGAATGCCTGCGCCAGCCGCCCCCAGGCGGCTTCGTCACCGGGCAGGCCGAATCGCAGGCTGCTGTTGTGCGCGAACAACCGCAGGAGAATGCCGCGCCGGGCCATGAACTCATGCAGTGCTTCGGCGCGCTCGGTGATCAGCCACTGGAACAGCGCACAGCCGCCCTGGGGCTCAAAGCCGTGTTGCTGCAGCAAAGACGCCAGGCGCTCGCTGGCCTCTTCGGTGCGCAGCCGTTGCCGCGTTTGCCCCTCGGTATCGCGCAGGCAGGCCTGCCCCACTACCCGGGTTGCCCCGCTCACGGCCCAGGGCCCCACTTGTTCAGCCAACAACTTGAGCAACTTGCGCTCGGCCAGCACAAACCCCAGACGCACGCCGGCCAAGCCGAAAAACTTGCCGAAGGAGCGCAAGACGATCAGCCCGACTTGATGGGCAAACGGTGCCAGGCTCAGTTGCGGCGTGTTATCCATGAACGCTTCGTCCACCACCAGCCAGCCACCGCGCTGGGCCAGTCGCGTGTGCCAGTCGAGCAGTCGACTGGGGGTGAGGCTCAGGCCCGTGGGGTTATTCGGATTGACCACCACCAGCACGTCGATGCTGTCGATAAAGAAGTCGACTTCCTGCTCCAGCACTTCCCGCACGATGTAGCCGTTGCGACGCCACGCTTCGGCGTGCTCGGCGTAGCACGGCGACAGCACGCCGACCTTGCCCGCCCGACGCAATCGCGGCAGCAACTGGATCGCCATTTGCGAACCGGCCACCGGCAATGCCTGCAAGGTGCCGTAGTAATCACAGGCGGCCTGTTCCAGACCATCGTCCGCCTCCGGCAAACGGGCCCAGGCCCGCAGCGGAATATCCGGCACCGGGAACGGCCAGGGCGCAAGGCCCGTCGACAGGTCCAGCCAGTCGGCTTCATCTATGCCGTATTCGAGCGCCGCCTTGCGCAATCGTCCACCGTGTTCAAGCATAAAATTCAGCCCCCAGGCAGAGAATCAGCAGCCATAACCATACCCCGCGCTGGACCAGTTGCCAGCCCCGGTCAATGGAGTCGGCATCCGCGGGCACGCCTTCGCCCAGTTGCGGACGCTGGTGCAGTTCGCCGTGATAAATCGCCGCTCCGCCCAATTCGACGCCAAGGGCACCCGCCCCTGCCGCCATCACCGGGCCGGCGTTCGGACTGTCCCAGGTAGGGCCCTGGGTGCGCCAGCATTTCAACGCCAGCCGGGTTTTGCCCAGCAGCGCGTAAGTCAGTGCCACCAGACGCGCTGGAATGTAATTGAGCACGTCGTCGATCTTCGCCGCCGCCCAGCCGAACCGTTCGAAGCGCTCATTGCGATAGCCCCACATCGCATCCAGCGTATTGCTCAGGCGATAGAGCACCACGCCCGGCGCACCGGCCACGGCAAACCAGAACAACGCGGCGAACACCGCGTCGCTGCCGTTTTCCAGCACCGACTCGGTGGCGGCACGGGCGACTTCGGTTTTATCCAGGTCACTGGTTTTTCGGCTGACCAGATAACTCACACGCTTGCGCGCTTCATCAAGATCATCGCCGCGCAAAGCCTTGGCCACCGGCGTGACGTGTTCACCGAGGCTGCGCATGCCGAGGGCGCAATAGAGCGCGAGAATCTCGACGATCCAGCCAACGTACGGCGCCCAGGAGAATGCCGTGACCAACAGCACCAGCGGCAGTACGGCGATCACCCACGCGGTGACGCCATGGCTGCGCCAGCCGCGACCGCCGCCGTTGAAACGTTGTTCGATGCGATCGGCAAAACGGCCGAACGCCACCAGCGGATGCCAGCGTTTGGGTTCGCCCAGTAGCGCATCCAGCGCAACCGCGGCGACACTCAACAACGCCACACTCATTGACTCACTCCCCAATAGTTCTCATACAGCAATTCATGCAGCGGACGCGCCTGCGCCCAGCCTTCGAGCACCAGCATCGGCGCCGGGTAGAACGCTTTTACCGGCCCCAGGCACAACACCGCCAGCGGTTTGGCTCCCGGCGGCAGCCTCAGCAGGTCCGCCAGTGCCTTGGGTTCGAACAGCGACACCCAGCCCATCCCCAGCCCTTCGGCGCGGGACGCGAGCCACAGGTTCTGGATGGCACAGGACAGCGAGGCCATGTCCATTTCCGGCAAGGTGCGGCGGCCGAAGATATGTTGCTCGCGGTCGTCCATCAGTGCGGCGACCAGTACTTCGGCGCAATCGTTGATGCCTTCCACCTTGAGCTTCATGAACTCGTCGCTGCGCTCGCCGAGGGCTTCGGCGGTGCGGATGCGCTCCTCTTCCACGAGCCCCTGGATTTGCCCGCGCAAGGCGCGATCACTGATGCGGATGAAGCGCCAGGGCTGCATCAGGCCGACGCTGGGCGCCTGATGTGCAGCTTCGAGCAGGCGCTGGAGCAACTCGGGCTCGACGGTGCCGCCGCTGAAGTGGCGCATGTCGCGGCGCTCGCCGATGGCGCGGTAGACCGCTGCGCGTTCGGCTTCGGTGAATGCGTTGTCGGTCATGGCCTCTTCGCTGGCAAGCCAGCTCCTACAGGGGTTAGGTGATCCATTGTAGGAGCTGGCTTGCCAGCGATGGCGGCTTCAAGGTCCGGCGCAAACAGCGCGGCAATTGCCGAGGGATTGGACGGAAAATAAAAGTGCACGTAGGAGGCGGTCATCCGCCCGTCACGGTAAACCGCCTCCGCTCCGCGCCCGCCATTCGGGCTCACGCCCCGGGCAATCGGCACCAGTTCAGTGCTGGTCAGCGAATGGTGATAGGTGTGCCCGCGCAGCGAACCTTCCGGCAGCTCCACCGCTTGCAACGCCAGCGCCGCCAGACGCTTTTGCATGACCGCATCACCGGCCAGCAGGCCCGCCAGTTCGGCGCGAGTGCCCTCGACATCGGTCAGGGAGTCGAGCAGATACAGCATGCCGCCACACTCGGCGAGCAAGGGTTTGCCCGCCCGGTGGTGGGCGCGGATCGCCTCGAGCATCGCCGTGTTTTGCGCCAGCGCGACATGGTGCAGCTCCGGGTAACCGCCCGGCAGATACAGGCTGTCCGCCTCCGGCAATTGGCGGTCGCGGATCGGCGAGAAAAACGACAGCTCGGCGCCCATCGCCCGCAGCAAATCCAGGCTCGCACCGTAGGTGAACGCAAAGGCTTCATCACGGGCCACAGCAATGCGCACACCGGCCAGCAGCGGTTCGGCGACGATGACATCGGGGGCGGCGAACTCGACTGACGGGGGCAGCGCGACCTCGCAACTGCTGGCCAGGGCATCGGCCGCGGCATCGAGGCGCAGGTCGAGATCATTCAGCTCACTGGCTTGAACCAGCCCCAGGTGTCGGCTCGGCAGTTCAATCCCTGTTTCCCGGGACAGCGCGCCGTACCAGCGCAATCCTTCAGTCAGGCTGCCCTCGAGCAGTTGCGCGTGGCGCAGTGTACCGACGCGGTTGGCCAGCACGCCGGCGAACGGCAAGTCCGACTGATAACGCGCCAGCCCCAGGGCCAGTGCGCCGAAGGTCTGGGCCATGGCGGTGCCGTCGATCACCCCCAGTACCGGCACACCGAAATGCCGCGCCAGATCGGCGCTCGACGGCGTACCGTCGAACAGCCCCATGACGCCTTCGATCAGGATCAGGTCGGCTTCAGCGGCGGCTTCCCACAGTAACCGGCGACTCTCCTGCTCGCCGACCATCCACATGTCCAGTTGATACACCGGTGCACCGCTGGCACGCTCGAGGATCATCGGATCGAGAAAGTCGGGGCCGCACTTGAACACACGGACCTTGCGCCCCTGATTGCGATGCAACCGGGCCAGCGCCGCGGTGACGGTGGTCTTGCCCTGGCCGGAGGCCGGCGCGGCAATCAGTACCGCCGGGCAATGACGTGGCTGGTTCACAGCTCGACGCCTTTCTGCGCTTTGATCCCGGCCTGAAAGGCGTGCTTGATCATGCCCATTTCGGTGACCGTGTCGGCCATCTCGATCATTTCCGGCTTGGCGGCACGCCCGGTGACCACCACGTGTTGCATCGGCGGCCGGGCCTGCAAGTCGCTGAGCACCTGATCAAGATCGAGGTAGCCGTGCTTGAGGGCGATGTTCAGCTCATCCAGCACCACCAGGCCGATGGACGGATCGCGCAGCAGTTCCCGGGACACCGCCCACGCCGCTTCGGCGGCAGCGATGTCGCGCTGACGGTCCTGGGTTTCCCAGGTAAACCCTTCGCCCATCACATGAAATCGCACCTGCTCGGGAAAGCGCCGGAAGAACAGCTCTTCGCCGGTACTGTTGCGGCCCTTGATGAACTGCACCACGCCGCATTGCATGCCGTGCCCCATGGCGCGGGCGAGCATGCCGAAGGCCGAACTGCTCTTGCCCTTACCGTTGCCGGTCAGCACCAGCAACAGACCACACTCGTTCGGGGAATTGGCGATGCGCTCGTCGATCACGGCTTTTTTGCGCTGCATGCGCGCCAGGTGGCGTTCGTCACGATCGGGGGTATCAGTCATGGGGGAGCTCTCCGTTGAGACAGGAATAACGGCGGGCAGGCACAGCAATAGAAGGCAACAAGCCTGGCATCGCCCACCGTGATGCCGCTGGATGAATCAGGCCGGTCTCCGGGCTCATGAGTGGCGCGAAGCCAGACTGCGCGCCTTCCCGCATCGAATCGACACAGTGGCATCAGACACAGTTTTCACTCATTTACCGTTGCGGGGGCAGCGCCGGAATGGCGGGTCTTCGACCAACAGAAGAACGCGTTCACCGGCTTCCCTGTTTCACTCTGTCGACCCAAGTCACAGAGCACCTGAAACAAGCCGCGAAGGTTAGAGGGTTGGGGGTGGAGCGTCAATTAAAGCCGGGAGGCCATCCTCCGAATAACGGTCGTCAAGCAAAAAACTGACGTCAATCTTGTGCCTCGCTCTCAGCAGTGATATCAAAGAGCCATAACCTCACAACACAATAATAAGGGTGAGCCCATGCAAGGCATGATCATCAGCAATCCAAAGCTGGAATTCCTGCGCCCTGTGCTCGAGCGCTGGTTCGAATGCATCGACCGCTATAACGCCGTCCGCGGTGATGGCGACACCCCCTACTGGCACGACGAAAAAGCCAATCTCGGACTGTTGTCGGCCGCCGCCTGGATGGCTGAGATGGTCACACTGCAACAGACACCCACCCGCAAGCAGACCGAAGAAGGCGAACGCAACAGCCGCGCCGACTTGTTCCTCGCCTCGCCCGAAACCCGCGCCTACATCCAGACCAGCCAGCGCTGGCCACGGGTCAACAGCCTCAATCTGACCCAGGCCCTGCTCGACATCGCCAGCGATGCGAAGCGCCTGAGCCACGCCAGCGACCTGAAACTCGGCTGCCTGTTCGTCGCCCCGCAAAAAGCCCAGCAAGGTGCGACACCGGAAGAACTCCAGGACATGGTCGACGACCTGCAAAAGGAACACACCTGCGCGGTCGCCTGGTATTTCCCGTATGCCTACCGCAAGTTGCGCAATGAAGCCGGCAACTATCACCCCGGCATTGCGGTGCTGTTCAAGGAAGCACGTGGCTAGCCGTTGAACCATTGGACGACAACACATCTCTATGATTAGAACAAGGCACTCATAGGGAACACCCGTATGCGCACGCCCCCGCTCGTTCTCGTTATCGCGATCTGCGGAGGGCTCGCCGGTTGCAGTGAGACCGCCGGCCTGCAAGTCTCCGACGGCACCGGCCCTTCACCTCAACTGCCGCCCCCCAACAAAACCCTGATCCCGACTCTGAACATCGCCCCGGCCATCGGCTGGCCACAGGGCGCGAAACCCGTCGCCGCCGCGGGCACTCAAGTGGCCGCTTTTGCCGAAGACCTGGATCACCCCCGCTGGCTTTATGTGCTGCCCAACGGCGACGTACTGGTGGCGGAAACCAACGCGCCCCCCAAACCCGAAGACGGCAAAGGCATTCGCGGCTGGGTCATGAAGAAAGTCATGGGACGCGCCGGGGCCAGGGTACCCAGCGCGAACCGCATCACCTTGCTGCGCGACAAGGACCACGATGGCGTCGCGGAAACCCGCACGGTGTTTCTGCAAAACCTCAACTCGCCCTTCGGCATGACGCTGGTCGGCAATGACCTGTATGTAGCCGACACTGACAGCCTGCTGCGATTCCATTATGAAAACGGCGATACGTCGCTCAAGTCGCCGCCGGTCAAAGTGGTCGACCTGCCGGGTGGCCCGCTGAACCACCACTGGACCAAAAACGTCATCGCCAGCAAGGACGGCCGCAAGCTCTACGTCACCGTGGGCTCCAACAGCAACGTCGCGGAAAACGGCATGGACAAGGAAGAAGGGCGCGCAGCGATCTGGGAAGTGGACCGCGCCACCGGCCAGCACCGGATCTTCGCCTCCGGCCTGCGTAACCCCAACGGCATGGCCTGGGAACCGCGCAGTGGCGCGCTGTGGACCGCGGTCAACGAGCGGGATGAAATCGGCAGCGACCTGGTCCCGGACTACATCACCTCGGTGAAAGACGGCGCATTCTATGGCTGGCCGTACAGCTACTACGGCCAGCATGTCGATATTCGCGTCGAGCCGCAAAACCCCGGCCTGGTGGCCAAGGCCATCGCTCCGGACTATGCCGTCGGCCCACACACGGCATCACTGGGCCTGACCTTCGCTGAAAACAGCAAGCTGCCGGCGCCGTTCACCCAAGGGGCCTTCATCGGGCAGCACGGCTCCTGGAACCGTAAACCCCACAGTGGCTACAAAGTGATTTTCGTGCCGTTCAGCGCAGGCAAACCTGCGGGACAACCGATTGAAGTGCTCAGCGGCTTTCTCAACGAAAAGGAAGAGGCCATGGGCCGCCCGGTGGGCGTGGTGATCGACCGGCAGGGCGATCTGCTGGTGGCCGATGATGTGGGGAACAAGGTGTGGCGGGTGTCGGCAGTGAAATAGGTCACCTAACCTGTGGGAGCGGGCTTGCTCGCGAAGGCGGTGCATCAGTCAAAACATCAGTCGACTGACAGCCTGCATTCGCGAGCAAGCCCGCTCCCACAGGGTTCAGCGTTTGCGACAGAGTGTGAGCCCGTCACCCAACGGCAACAGCGACAGATCCACCCGCACATCCTCCTTCAACGCCAGGTTGAGCGCCTGGATCGCCCGGGTATCCGCGCTCTCGGGGATGGTCTCAAGCACACGCCCGCTCCACAGGGTGTTGTCGAATACCGCCAGCCCACCGACCCGCAGCAAACGCAGGGCGTGCTCCAGATAACTGGGGTAGTTGGCCTTGTCGGCATCGATGAACACCAGGTCGAACTGCTCGGTCTGCCCTTGCCGCTCGAGCTCGGCAAGGGTTTCCAGTGCAGGCGCCAGGCGCAGGTCGATCCGCCCGGCGAGTCCCGCTTCCTGCCAGTAGCGCTGTGCGATGGCGTTATAGTCGCCGGGGATATCACAGCACATCAGCGAACCGTCAGCCGGTAATGCCGCCGCCATGCACAGCGCGCTGTAACCGGTGAATGTACCGACTTCGAGCAAGCGTCTGGCGCCGGTCAGCTTCACCAGCAAGGCGAGAAACTGTCCCTGCTCCGGTGCCACCTGCCAGCGGGCCATCGGCAGCGCCTGGGTCTCATCGCGCAAGCGCTTGAGCAGCGGTGTTTCGCGCAGGGAAACATCAAGCAGGTATTGGTACAGGTCGTCGTCGAGATTCAGTGTGCGAGCAGTCATGAGCAGCAGCTCCGGACGTTACGGGTTGCGCGCCAGATGTTCAGGCTGCAGAACACGCTTGGCGCTCAGGTAAGCCTTTTGCCAATAGGCCTTGGACAGACTGTCGAGCTTTACCGTGCCGCCGGTGGCCGGTGCATGGACGAAACGCCCCTCCCCCACGTAGATGCCGGCATGACTGACCTGGGAACCGCCATTGGTGGCGAAGAAAAGCAGGTCGCCGGTTTCCAGGCCTTCCTTGCCGACATTCGCCGCTTGCATGGAGATCATCTCGCGCGTGGTGCGCGGCAAGGCAATACCGGCGACATCGCGATACACATAGGCGATCAGGCCGCTGCAATCAAATCCGGAATCCGGCGTGTTGCCACCCCAGCGATAAGGCGTACCCACCAGGCCGAGCGCGCGAAACAGCACGTCTTCCGCCTCGGGCGAAAAAGCTTGGGGGGAACCAAATACGATGGGCACGCGAACCACCGGCGCGGGAGGCGGTGTGCGGCTGGCGCAGGCACTGAGCAGCGCGGCGAAGAACATGATTGCGAGGCGGGCCGACGTCGTCATAAGCAGAGCATCCTGATCTGGCTGCGGCTTTTTTCTGCCGGGAGTGCAGAAAAGAAAACCGCCTGCGCGGGACGCAGGCGGTTTGCCATCATTCATACATCAGGATTTTAGCTGTTATGGGGCAAACTTCAAGTAAGACTTTAAGTTCACCCTACAAACTGTGCACTTATTTGCGGGCAGTGACGATTGGCGACGCGTTAGGTGCCATCGCCAAGGCGCGCTTGGCCTCGATGAAGGTCTTGCTCCAGTAGCTGTCGCCCAGGCTATCGATGCGCACACCACCGCTGCGGCGGCTGCTGGAATGGATGAACTGGTTGTCACCCAGGTAGATCCCGGCGTGACTGACGCGACCACGACGACCGTTGGTTGCGAAGAACAGCAGATCGCCCGGCTCAAGCTTGCTGCGCGAGACCAGCGGAGCGTCCACGTTGATCATTTCGCGGGTGGAGCGTGGCAGGTTCATGCCCGCTTCTTCGCGGAACAGGTAACCGATGAAACCGCTGCAATCGAAACCGGCTTCAGAAGTGCCGCCGAAACGGTAACGGGTACCGATCAGGGACATGCCGCGTTCGAGGATGCTGTCGGCCAGGACCGGAAGCTGGTAGGACTTGCCGCCAGCGAAGTCTGCGAGTTCTTTTTCGGTGGCCAGTTCTTCCTGAAAGAGGGCGGAAGACTGGGCAGTGGCCGAGTTTTGAACCTGCTGTTGCGGCGCTTGCTGGGCCACTGGAGTGTGGGCAGCGCAACCGAACAACAGGGTGACGAGTGCGAGAGGCACGAGGGGTGCGAAGCGATTTAGCATGGGCACGACCGTGGCTGAAGTTGTAAAGAAGTCGAGACTATGCCCGCTATCGACCTCATTTGCAAATTCAATCAATCTTTTTGTGACTTATTGGTTTCTCGTTTACATCTAAGCGCTTAAGCCCATTTTAAACATGCACGCGGCCTGCAACCTTGCAGGAAAGCGCAATTTCTGGCGCCTGAAATATGCCGAAACGGCTGTAAGCCCCGGTTTCAGCGGGTTTACCAGCCGAGGGTTTCTTTCAGAAACGGGATTGTCAGCTTGCGCTGAGCCTGGAGGGAGGCCTGATCGAGACGCTCAAGCAGCTCGAACAGCGCACTCATGCTGCGGGTACCGCGAGTCAGGATGAAATGCCCGACCTCATCGGTCAGGTGCAGTCCGCGACGGGAGGCGCGCAATTGCAGGGCGCGCAATTTGTCCTCGTCGGACAGTGGGCGCATCTGGAAGATCAAGGCCAGGGTCAGGCGCGACTTGAGGTCCGCCAGCTTCACCGGCAACTCGCGCGGGGATGTCGACGCGGCAATCAGCAGGCGCCGGCCGCTGTCACGCAGGCGATTGAACAGATGGAACAGCGCCTCTTCCCAGTCCGCCTTGCCGGCAACCGCCTGCAGGTCATCGAGGCAGACCAGTTCGTACTGCTCAAGGTTATCGAGAATCTCGATACCGCGATCGAGCAGCTCGGCCAGCGGCAGATACACCGCAGGCTCTCCCAATTGCTCGAAGCGCAGGCAGGCAGCCTGCAACAGGTGCGTACGCCCTACCCCATCCTTGCCCCAAAGGTAGATCAGGCTTTCGGTCCAGCCGGCGTCGGCTTCGCATAGCCGCTCGACATAGCCGAGTGCAGCGGCATTGGCGCCTGGGTAGTAGTTGATAAAGGTGGCGTCGTCACGCAGACGCACACCTAGGGGCAGCTGAATCGGTTTCATGCTGACTGAACAGTTCCAAAGGAACCGTTAGTGGCCTCTGTGTAAAGTTTGCGAAGTTTATACCCGTGAAGCGGGCCGCACAATGCGATAGACCACAAGCAAAATCAAAGGTTTGCGTTAACGCACCGGTTTTATGACAGTTTCTTTGGCGGTGCATGTGACAGTCGCGCTGTGTAATCAGGCTGACCCGGCACGAACCCGGGGCAGCTCGCCATCGCCCATCGACACCTTTTACAGCTGCGGGTCGTCGGCGCCCCCGTAGATATCGGAATCCTTATACAAATCTTGCACATGGCGCACCAGCACCATGATCACCGCGGCGACCGGCAATGCCAATAGCACACCGGTAAAGCCAAACAGCTCCCCCCCGGCCAGAACAGAGAAAATTACCGCCACCGGGTGCAGACCAATCCGGTCACCGACCAGCAACGGCGTCAGCACCATACCCTCCAGCGCCTGGCCGACCATGAACACCGCGACAATGCCGAGCATCGGGTAAAGATCACCACCGAACTGAAACAACCCTGCAATCAGCGCCGCACCGATGCCGATGATAAACCCCATGTACGGCACGATCGCCGCCAGACCGGCAATCATGCCAATCAGCAAGCCCAGCTCCAGCCCGACCAGCATCAGGCCTGCCGCGTAGATCACCCCCAGGGCCACCATGACCAGCAACTGGCCACGAATGAACGCACCGAGCACTTCATGGCATTCACCCGCCAGCGATACCGCGCGCTCCTCACGATCACGGGGCAGCAGGTTGCGGACCTTGGCCATCATCAGGTCCCAATCGCGCAACAGATAGAAGCTCACCACCGGGATCAACACCAGATTCGCCAACCAGCCAATCAATGCCAACCCCGAGGCCGTCGCATGACTCAGCACCACACCGACAACATCAGAGGTCTGACTCATGTGCTCGCCGATGGCTGCCTTGAGCCGGTCGAACTTCCAGAAGCCCTCCGACAGGCCGAACTTCGATTGCGCCCAGGGCAACGCCGTGTGCTGCAGCCAGTCGAGCATCTGCGGGGCCAGCTCATACAAACGAAACAGCTGCCGGGCGAGCAACGGCACCAGGACCAACAGCAGCGCGGTGAGGATCAACGTCACCAGGGCAAACACCGCCACGACACCCCAGGTTCGAGACAGCCCCGCCTTCTCCAGTCGATCCACCAGCGGGTCGAACAGATAGGCCAACAGCAGGGCCACCAGGAACGGCGTCAGGATCGGATGCAACAACCAGACAAAAACACAAAGCAGGACCACCCCACCGAGCCAGAACCAACGCCGCGTATCGGCCATGAACCACTCCATTGCTTCTATATAAAGAGAGAAAAACTACCAGCGAAACCGCAGTTGCGGTGTCGCCGCTGGCGCAGGTGCCGGGGCTGGCACCGCACCTCCGGCGGCCGGTTGAACCGGCACTGCCGGAGTCGGTGCCTGAGCCGCCGGCGCTTCCTGCAACCGTGCCAGCGACAGTTGCGCACGCAACTGCTCGGCGCTGCCATTGACCCGGTAGACGATCCGGTCGCCATCGACGCTTTGCACGCGCCCGCCAAATGGCTCCAGCAAGCGCCCAAGGGCCGCGTAGTGTTCAAGATTCATGCCTTGCACTTCCAGTAATTGCGCGCTCGAAGCACCGGGCTTGGCGACAAACCGCGGCGCCAGGCGCTCATTGACCGCCAGCATCACCGCATCGGCCACGGCGGCCTGATCGGCGCCCTGCACGCTGCCTGCCTCCTTTTTATCCCCCAGCCACAATTGCCACTTGGCTTGCCACTGCCCGCCCTCCTCTTTGGCGTGTACCGCGAGCAGGGCGTCGGCGTTGTAGCGTTCCGATGCCGCAAGCAAAGGGCCGGAATCTGCGCCTTCCAGATTCGGCGCGGTCGCGACGATCTGTTCGTTCAGGTCCGCCAGTGGCAAGCGCAATGGCAAGCCCCGGTGCTGGGCAGCCCGACGCAGCGGCGCCGCGCTGGCCTGGCCGTCGCCCACCAGGCTTGAACCCTCGGTGGAATCGTTAAGCCACCAGCCGAGGATCGACGGCCGATTGCCCCCCCACACGGCCAGGCCGGCGCGGCGCAGGGCCTGCTCGGTGGTAGCCGGGTCGAAATCGACTTTCAGGACTTCCGGCGGACCGGCTTCAAAGCCGTATTGGCTGATGATCTGTTGCGGATCTTTGCGAATTGCCGCCAGCCCCGGATTTTCAGCGGCCTTGGGGTCGCCCGTCAGGCGCAACACCAAAGTGTCCAATGCACGTTGAGTCGCCTGGTCACGCTCCTCGGGCGACTGGCCATTCACCGGCTCGCGCACCTGATACAGGCCTTTGACGGTTTCGGCATGACTGACCAGGCTGACCACTGACAAACAACTCACAAGCAAGAATTTACAAAAACGCATGGAAGATTCCTGACGACAAGAGCGGCTGGAACAGACCGCATGAAGACGATCGAGCAAGGCTGTGACCATTGCCCGACGCAAAACATTCACACGTTCCGGGTAAGTTTTCGCACTGTCATAACGATAGACGGTTAATCGCGACACTTTATACAGCCATGCAGGATGCCACCGACACCGCGCATCAACGGTTTTTTTTAACGGATATGGCCCTGCTGTCGGCCTGAGGATGGCCGCTGCGGCTCAAGCCTGATAAAATCGCGCGCCTTCGCAGACCGGCAACAGCCGGGCACTTTCGAAATTCGCGTGAGGCAATCGCCTTCGTCGATTTCGGCGGCCCCGCTGGACTCGGTCGTTACCCCTGAATCCCCCCTAAAGGCCTGGATCATGAGCAAGCAACCCTCCCTGAGCTACAAGGACGCCGGTGTAGACATCGACGCCGGTGAAGCATTGGTCGAACGCATCAAGAGCGTCGCCAAGCGCACTGCGCGCCCGGAAGTCATGGGCGGCCTGGGCGGTTTCGGCGCCCTCTGCGAAATCCCGGCCGGCTACAAACAGCCTGTGCTGGTTTCCGGTACTGACGGCGTCGGCACCAAGCTGCGCCTGGCACTGAACCTGAACAAGCACGACAGCATCGGCATCGACCTGGTTGCCATGTGCGTCAACGACCTGGTGGTGTGCGGCGCCGAGCCACTGTTCTTCCTCGACTACTACGCTACCGGCAAACTGAATGTCGACACCGCTGCCCAGGTTGTTACCGGCATCGGCGCTGGCTGCGAACTGTCGGGCTGCTCGCTGGTTGGCGGTGAAACCGCTGAAATGCCGGGCATGTACGAAGGCGAAGACTACGACCTGGCCGGCTTCTGCGTCGGCGTCGTGGAAAAATCCGAAATCATCGATGGCTCCAAGGTTGCTGCCGGCGACGCCCTGCTCGCCCTGCCGTCTTCCGGTCCGCACTCCAACGGCTACTCGCTGATCCGCAAGATCATCGAAGTGTCCGGCGCCGACATCGAAAACACCCAGCTCGACGGCAAGCCGCTGACCGACCTGCTGATGGCCCCGACCCGTATCTACGTGAAGCCGTTGCTCAAGCTGATCAAGGAAACCGGCGCGGTCAAAGCCATGGCCCACATCACTGGCGGCGGCCTGCTGGACAACATCCCGCGCGTTCTGCCAAAAGGCGCGCAGGCTGTGGTTGACGTGGCCAGCTGGACCCGTCCGGCCGTGTTCGACTGGCTGCAAGAGAAAGGCAACGTCGACGAGAACGAAATGCACCGCGTGCTGAACTGCGGCGTGGGCATGGTCATCTGCGTGGCTCAGGAGCACGTTGAAGCCGCCCTGAACGTTCTGCGCGAAGCCGGCGAGCAACCTTGGGTCATCGGTCAGATCTCCACCGCTGCCGAAGGCGCGGCTCAGGTAGAACTGAAGAACCTCAAGGCTCATTGATGTCTCAGACCTGTGATGTGGTGGTGCTGCTGTCCGGCACCGGCAGTAACTTGCAGGCCCTGATCGACAGCACGCGGACCGGCGACAGCCCGGTCCGCGTCGCTGCGGTGATCTCCAACCGCGCCGACGCCTACGGCCTGCAACGCGCCAGGGACGCGGGTATCGACACCCGCACCCTGGATCACAAGGCTTTCGAAGGTCGCGAGGCCTTCGATGCCGCGCTGATCGAACTGATCGACGCCTTCAATCCCAAACTCGTGGTACTGGCCGGATTCATGCGCATTCTCAGCGCGGGTTTCGTACGCCACTATCAGGGTCGCCTGCTCAATATCCACCCCTCGCTGCTACCCAAATACAAAGGGTTACACACTCATCAGCGCGCGCTGGAGGCCGGCGACGCCGAGCACGGCTGCTCCGTGCACTTCGTCACCGAGGAACTCGATGGCGGACCACTGGTCGTACAGGCTGTAATACCGGTAGAGTTACAGGATTCGCCGCAGAGTCTGGCGCAACGGGTCCATGTTCAGGAACACCTGATCTACCCGATGGCCGTACGCTGGTTTGCCGACGGTCGTCTGGCCCTCGGCGAGCAAGGTGCTTTACTGGATGGACAGCTACTCGCGGCCAGCGGCCACTTGATTCGAAACTAGGAGATTTTATGCGTCGCGCCCTGCTCTTCGCTTGCGCTCTGCTCGCTTTGCCCTTCGCTCAGGCGGCAGAACTTCAACCCTTCTCCGCCAGCTACACCGCCGACTGGAAACAGCTCCCCATGAGCGGCACTGCCGAGCGCAGCCTTGAAAAAACCAGCGACGGCAAATGGAAACTGAGCTTCAAGGCATCGATGATGATTGCCAGCCTGTCCGAGGAAAGCACCCTGACCCTGGACAAGGACACGCTTCTTCCGGAGTCGTACCACTTTGAGCGTGGCGGCCTGGGCAAGGCCAAGAAATCGGATCTGGATTTCGACTGGAACACCAAGATGATCACCGGCACCGATCGAGGTGACGCCGTCAAGCTTCCCCTCAACCGCGGCATGGTCGACAAGTCCACCTACCAGTTGGCGCTGCAACATGATGTCGCTGCCGGCAAAAAGACCATGAGCTATCAAGTGGTCGATGGCGGCGAAGTCGACACCTATGACTTCCGCGTGCTGGGTTCGGAAAAAGTCGACACCAAGGCCGGTCAGATCGATGCGATCAAGGTTGAGCGCGTGCGCGACCCGACGCAGAGCAAACGCATCACCGTGATGTGGTTCGCCAAGGACTGGGATTACCTGCTGGTCCGCCTGCAACAGGTCGAAAACGACGGCAAGGAGTACAACATCATGCTCCTGGACGGCAAGGTCAACGGCAAGACTGTCAAAGGCAGCTGATCCGGATCGACACGAAAAGCCCCGCCATCGCGGGGTTTTTTTTTTGCTCTTCTGTAGGAGCGAGCTTGCTCGCGATGGACTTTAACGATGACTCGCCCTTGCGGATACACGCAGTGCCGGTGAGATCATCGCGAGCAAGTTCGCTCCTACAGATTGGAACACCCGACAAGCGCGATGACTCTATACCTTCAAGGTCTTTTTTGATCGAATGAGTTTTCCTGTTACCTGCGAGGTTTCCCATGACCGTTACCGTCAACACCGTTTCTGCCGAAGGCTTTCGCCACAGCGTACAAATCGATGACCATGAACTCTTCGCCGACGTGCCCGTCACGGCGGGCGGTGAAGGCACTGCCCCGGAACCGCACGATTATTTCGATGCCGCGCTCGGCGCCTGCAAAGCCCTGACCCTCAAGCTCTATGCGAAGAAGAAGGACATCCCGTTGACCGGTGTCGGTGTCGAGGTCAAGCGCGACAACAGCCTGGAACAGAAAGGCCAATACACACTGCACGTCAAACTGACCCTCAAAGGCGCACTCAGCGACGCCCAGCGCGACGAGCTGCACCGCGTGGCCGATCGCTGCCCGATCCACAAGCTGATGACCACGTCTGAAGTCAGCATCGAAACGCATTTGTCCGAAGGCGCCTTCAGCCAATAGCGGCAACGGCTGCGCAAGCGGGTTATGCTCGAACGCATCACCCGCTCAGCCTGGAACGCACCATGAACACTCCGCTCGTGATCCGCCCCCGCACCGAAGACGTCGAAGGTCAGCCGATCCTGCGTCCACTGCCATCCGCCAAGTGCCGCAGCGTCGGGCCATTCGTGTTTTTCGATCACATGCTGGAAACCCGTTATCCGCCGGGCAAAGGCATGAACATCCGCCAGCATCCGCACATTGGCTTGTCCACCCTGACCTATTTGTTCCAGGGGCAAATCCAGCACAAGGACAGCCTGGGTTCCGACCAGGTTGTTGATACCGGCGATGTCAGCTGGATGACGGCCGGCAGCGCCATTGCCCACGTCGAACGCACGCCCGAAGCACTCAAGGAGAGCGGCTTCACGATGCACGGCTTGCAGATCTGGCTGGCATCGCCCAAGGATAAAGAACAGGGTCCGGGGCATTACAGCCACCATCCGGCGTCCACCTTGCCAGTCAGCGAAAACCTGGGGGTGAAGATCCGCATGATTGCCGGGTCGGGCTTTTGCCTGGAGTCACCGGTGCCGGTGCTTTCTCCTACGTTGTACGCGGAACTGCACCTGCAAACAGCGACGACATTGCTGATTCCCACCGAGCATGAAGAACGTGCGCTGTATGTGTTGAGCGGCGAGGTGCAACTGGATGGCGAGCTGATAGAACCGCTTTCGTTGGTAGTACTGCCTGCCGGAGAAGAGTTGACCCTGTTTGCTGAAAGCGACAGTCACGCCGTGTTGTTTGGCGGCGCGCCGCTGGACGGGCCACGGCGGATCAACTGGAATTTTGTCGCAAGCGATCCGGCGGCGATTGATGAAGCGCGGCGGCGTTGGGCGGCCGGGGACTGGCCGACGGTGCCGGGGGAAAGCGAGAGGATCGAATTGCCTTTGAAATAGGCCTCCTCAACTCACACAAAACCCTGTAGGAGCCGGCTTGCCGGCGATGGCGATGGCGATCTTGAGGTTGCCATCGCTGGCAAGCCAGCTCCTACAAGGACTGCGATCAGCCCTTGAACACTTCATCCAGCAAGTTATGCATCGAAGTGAAGGCCCGGGCAGCCACCTTGGCGTCATACATCATCATGCCCGGCACCTTGGCGTGCGGGTCGGTGAACGAGTGAAACGCACCGCCATAGCTCAGCAACTGCCAGTCCACACCGGCCGCGTTCATTTCATCTTCGAACGCTGGCAACTGCTCTTTCGGCACCAGTGGATCGGAAGCACCGTGCAGGACCAGGACCTTACCCTTGATATTTTTCGCGTCGGCCGGATTCGGTGTATCGAGCGTGCCGTGGAAGGATACCGCGGCCTTCACCGGCGCCCCGGTACGGGCAAACTCCAGGGCACAGCAGCCACCGAAACAGAAACCGTAGGTCGCCAGCTTCGACGTATCGACGGCCGCCTCGCCCTGGCTCTGCAACTGTTCGAACGCTACCTGCATGCGCTTGCGCAGTAACCCACGGTCATTCTTCAACGGCATCATTGCCGCCCCGGCCTCGTCATTGTTCGACGGACGAACCGATTGCCCGTAAAGGTCGGCGATCAGCACCACGTAGCCCTTGGCTGCCACGGACCTGGCGATCTCCTCGGCACCGGCGCTGACGCCCATCCAGTTCGGCGCCATCAACAAACCCGGACGCGGGCCTTTATGGTCGGCATCGAAGGCCAGACGGCTTTCGTAGGCCTGGCCATCAATCTGATAGGCAACGGAACGTACAGTGATTTGGCTCATTTCTGACTCCTGATTGTTGAACACCAGAATGAAAAAACCCGCCGAAGCGGGTTTTTCTGCAACACAGTTAAGCGGATAGCTCGACCAACAGTTTGTTCAGGCGGCGCACATAGGCCGCCGGATCTTTCAAGCTGTCGCCGGCAGCCAGGGCTGCCTGATCGAAGAGGATGTGCGACAGATCGCCGAAGCGCTCGTCGCTCTGCTCGTTGTCGAGCTTCTCGATCAGCGGGTGAGCCGGGTTGAATTCGAAGATCGGCTTCGAATCCGGAACCTTCTGCCCGCTGGCTTCGAGGATCTGGCGCATCTGCAGGCCCAGGTCCTGCTCACCGATGGCCAGGATCGCCGGCGAATCGGTCAGGCGATGGGACACCCGGACCTCCGCAACGGATTCGCCCAGTGCAGTTTTCAGACGCTCAACCAGACCTTCTTTGGACTTCGCGACTTCCTCCGCGGCCTTCTTGTCCTCTTCCGAGTCCAGGTTGCCGAGGTCCAGGTCACCGCGCGCCACGTCGACGAAGCTCTTGCCGTCGAAGTCGCTGAGGTAGCTCATCAGCCACTCGTCGATGCGGTCGGTCAACAGCAGCACTTCGATGCCTTTCTTGCGGAAGACTTCCAGGTGCGGGCTGTTCTTGACCTGCGCGTAGGTTTCGCCGGTCAGGTAGTAGATCTTGTCCTGACCTTCCTTGGCGCGCGCCAGGTACTCGGCCAGGCCGACAACCTGCTCGCCATCATCGCCATGGGTCGATGCGAAACGCAGCAGACCGGCGATCTTTTCCTTGTTGGCGAAATCTTCTGCCGGGCCTTCCTTCATGACCTGACCGAAGTTTTTCCAGAAGCCCTTGTATTGCTCAGGCTCGTTTTTCGCCAGTTTCTCCAGCATGTCCAGCACGCGCTTGGTCAGCGCCGACTTCATGGAGTCGATGATCGGGTCTTTCTGCAGGATTTCCCGCGACACGTTCAGCGACAGGTCGTTGGAATCGACCACGCCCTTGATGAAGCGCAGGTACAACGGCAGGAAGGACTCGGCCTGATCCATGACGAACACGCGCTGCACGTACAGCTTCAGGCCTTTCGGCGCTTCACGCTGGTACAGGTCGAACGGAGCGCGGGTCGGCACATACAGCAGCGAGCTGTATTCCAGCTTGCCTTCGACCTTGTTGTGGCTCCAGCTCAGCGGGTTTTCGAAATCGTGAGCGATGTGCTTGTAGAACTCCTGGTATTCCTCGTCCTTGATCTCGGTACGCGGACGGGTCCACAGAGCGCTGGCGCGGTTGACGGTTTCCCATTCAACGGCCGGCTTGTCTTCGCCTTCAGTGGCCGCCACTTCTTTCGGCAACTCGATCGGCAAGGCGATGTGGTCGGAGTACTTCTTGATGATGTTGCGCAGGCGCCAGCCATCGGCGAACTCGTCTTCACCGGATTTCAGGTGCAGGACGATGCGAGTGCCGCGCTCGGCCTTGTCGATGGTCGCAACTTCGAAGTCACCTTCGCCCTTGGACGACCAGTGCACGCCTTCGCTGGCAGCGCTGCCGGCACGACGGCTGTACACATCGACTTTGTCGGCGACGATGAAGGCAGAGTAGAAACCGACACCGAACTGGCCGATCAGGTGCGAGTCTTTCTTCTGGTCGCCGGTCAGGTGCTTCATGAAATCGGCGGTACCGGACTTGGCGATGGTACCCAGGTGGGTGATCGCGTCTTCGCGGCTCATGCCGATACCGTTGTCTTCGAGGGTGACGGTTTTAGCGTCCTTGTCGAAGCTCACGCGGATTTTCAGTTCGGCACCGCCTTCCAGCAGCTCTGGCTTGGCCAGGGCTTCGAAACGTAATTTGTCGACAGCGTCAGAGGCGTTCGAGATCAATTCGCGAAGGAAGATTTCCTTGTTGGAATACAGCGAATGGATCATGAGATGCAGCAGCTGCTTCACCTCGGTCTGGAAGCCCAGGGTTTCCTTTTGAGTTTCCACACTCATGGTCATCAAACTCCAATCAGATGGCATAAGCCGCGACCTTGAGGGTCGGCGGCGGGTTGTCATCAGAGTTTGGGGCTGAGTTCAGGATTTCAAGGGCTCCTCGAGTTTGAAATGTGCACGGGCCGTGGCGATGGGTTCGGCTTCGGTACTTTGCCAGGCGGTAATCGCCACGTTGGCAACCCGTCGTCCCTGGCGGCAAACCTGGCATCGGGCCCAGGTGTCGCGAAACTGCCCGGCTCGCAGGTAATCCAGGGAGAAGTCGATGATCTTCGGCACCCCGGATGATCCGGTAAACACCAGCAGGTGCAGCGCCGCTGCCAATTCCATGAACCCGGCGATCACCCCGCCATGAATCGCCGGCAGCAAAGGGTTGCCAATGTTGTCCTTGTTCGCCGGCAGCTTGAACAGCAGCTCATCTCCCACCCGTGAACATTCGACGCCAATCAGCCGGGCATAGGGAATCAAATCCAGCAGCGAGGCGTAATCGCCCTGCTCATGGGCCTTTTGCAATTGATCCTTCAGCGACTCGCTCATTGCGCACCTCCGGCGACGGCGCTACCAAAGCCTTTGGTGCCTTTGATGCCCTTGCCCATGCGCATGAATGCGCCCGTCACATGGGCAATGGGTTGCCCGGGATCATCCTGATAGGCGAAGCCACGGGCAAAAATCACGTCGGTGGTGACCCGGTAGCACTGGGCGAAGCCATAGACATCCTTGTGCGGTTCGGCGGCGTGCATGTAGTCGATGCGCAGGTCGAGGGTCGGACAGACTTCGAACTCCGGGAGCACACAGAGCGTCGCCATGCCACAGGCCGTGTCCATCAGCGAGGTCAGCGCCCCGCCATGAATCACGCCGGTTTCGGGGTTGCCAACGATCTGTGGGCTGTACGGCAGCACAATCGTCAGCCCTTCGCTGCTGGCGCTGTGAACGCTTAGTCCAAGTACCTGACAATGTCGCAGCGCCGACAAAAAGCGCTGCGCTCGCTCAAAAACGGGGTTTTCAGCCATTTGATAAACACTCTTGTTTACGTTCGTGCAATGCGGTGGCAGTCCGGGTAAAAGTTCCGCATTAGAACAAAACTTATATATCTGAAAGAATTAAGGAACTTAACCCTGATGTGTGAGCTCTTAATGCCAGTACATGCTTTTCATCAGGAGAAACACCCCATGCGTAAGACTTTAGCTATTGCCTTGATGTTGACCGCTTCCCTCGGTCTCGCTGCCTGCGATAAAAAATCCGAGGACAAAGCTCAAGAAGCTAACAAACATGCTGAGCAAGCTCAGCAAGACATGAGCAAAGCTCAGGATAAAGTGAACGACGCGGCGAAAGAAAACGCCGAAGCTGCCAAAGCTCAGGCTGAATCGAACGCGGAAGCGGCAAAAGAGGCTGCTCCGGCCACTCCAGCCGCTCCGGAAGCGCCTAAGAACTAATCCGGTTTTTAGCGTGACAAAAGAAAACCCGCCAAGTGCGGGTTTTCTTTTGCCTTCAAAAAATGCTTAGAGCAAAATCGTTCGAAAAGTCGGACTAATCATCAGCAACAGCGAACAGATTAATCCCACCAGCCAGACCAGACTGCGTTGCCAGGCCAGGTCCTTCCAGTAACACACCAGATAAATAACCCGAGTGATCACAAAGATGATCGCGAGCAAATCGATGAGCCAGCCTGCCGTCTGCGTTGTATGCGCCATCAACACACCCACCGCAAACAATATGAAGGCTTCAAAACTATTCTCATGCGCCGCCAGCGCACGGGCACCGAAACCTGTGAGTTGGCCCTGCTGCTGGCGCGGCAGGTGATTGTTGTAACCGCCCTGCTCTTTCATGGCCTTGGTCACGGGCATACGCGCCACGTAAATCAGCACGGCACTGATAAACACACACCAGAACGGAATACTCATCAAGCTGCCTCTTTGATCACCTCGGGCAATGGCGCCTCTGTAGGGGTATAGACCATCACGTCGAGAACGTCAGAGTGAAACTCGCGGCGGTACAACACGAATACCACGCCGGCACTCATCAACATGAACAACCAGGG
The DNA here is from genome assembly GCF_053628995.1 of Pseudomonas sp. AP3_22 TE3818. NCBI lineage: Bacteria > Pseudomonadati > Pseudomonadota > Gammaproteobacteria > Pseudomonadales > Pseudomonadaceae > Pseudomonas > Pseudomonas sp. AP3_22 TE3818. Next base: position 4,811,254 of record NZ_JBRJHL010000001.1, read on the forward strand.
GCTGACAAACCAGGCCAGCATGGTCATGCCGAAGTAGTAGGAACGCAGCCCGAAGTTGAACTGGTTGGCGGCCATGGAGATAACGCGAGCCGCGCGGGAAGCAAACGCTTTGCGCTCTTGTTCCGACACAAGACGCTCGCCGACCATTGGCGCCGAACCTACCAGTACCGCCGCAAAGTTGTACTGGCGCATGCACCAGCTGAACGTGAAGAACGCATAGACAAACACCAGCGCCAGGCACAGCAACTTGATTTCCGACATGCCCTGGGACGCCTGTTGCACCATCGGGATATCCGCCAGCAACGACACCGCCCTTTCCGAAGCCCCCAGCACCGTGAGAATACCGGCCAGGATGATTAACGTACTGGAGGCGAAGAACGAAGCGTTGCGCTCCAGGTTACCGATCACGCTGGCATCGGCGATGCGGTTGTCGCGCAGCAGCATGCGGCGCATCCAGTCTTCACGATAGAGGTGCAGCACACTGGCCAGGCACGCGGTGTCACGGCCTTTCCAGGTGGCATAGCGGGTGTACCCGCCCCAGCAGATGACAAACCAGATGGCGGCAAGGATGTGGATCAGGTTGGCTTGGATGAACGACATGCAGGTCCTTGTGATGTAGTGGCGGAACACCGTCCCCCTGTAGGAGCGAGCTTGCTCGCGAAGGTCGCGAACCATGGCGCGTGTTACCTGGATAAACGCGTCGCTCTCAGGTTCTTCGCGAGCAAGCTCGCTCCTACAAGTGGATTGCGCAGTCTTTCGACGTTAGCGCAGAAGAAAAGACACCGCATCCCCCATAAAAAAATGCCCCGTATCGATTGATACGGGGCATTTCTGTTTTTTCACAGGCCCGCTTGTGACGGGCCGGTAAAGCTTAAGCCAGCGCTTCTTCGCGCTTGCCCAGCAGGCGGTCGCAGACAACGGCAACCACCAGCGTCATCACCGAAGGCACCAGCCAGGCCAGGCCCTGCTCGCTCAGCGGCAGGTGGGCCATTTGCGTCGGCATCCAGTCCGCCAGGCCTGCACCCTTGAGGGCGTCGATCAGGCCGAAGATGAACGACACCAGCATCACCGGGCCGAGGATACGACCCTGCTCATGCCAGAAGTCCTTGCAGAAGCTCAACGCCACCAGAACGATGCACGGCGGGTAGATTGCGGTGAGCACCGGGATCGAGAACGCAATCAGCTTGGTCAGGCCCAGGTTGGACACCAGCAGCGAGAACGCCGCGAGGATGATCACCAGTGTCTTGTAGGACAGCGGCACCACACGGCTGAAGTACTCGGCGCAGGCACAGGTCAGGCCGACCGCGGTCACCAGGCACGCCAGGGAAATCAGCACGGCAAGAAAACCACTGCCCAGCGAACCGAAGGTGTGCTGCACGTAAGCGTGCAATACCGCCGCGCCATTGGTAGCGCCAGCGGCCACTTCATGGCTGCCCGAACCGAGACGGAACAGGCTGACGTAAACCAGTGCCAGGCCGACGCCGGCGATCAGGCCGGCGATGATCGCATAACGGGTGATCAGTGCCGGCGACTCGACGCCGCGGGAACGGATGGCGTTGACGATGACGATGCCGAACACCAGGGCGCCCAGGGTATCCATGGTCAGGTAACCATTGATGAAACCTTGGGAAAACGGCGCCGCCACGTATTCAGGCGTGGCCTGGCCAATGTCTCCGGCCGGCAGGGCGAATGCTGCAATGCCCAGCACGGCCAGGGCGATGATCTTCAGCGGAGCGAGGAAGCGCCCCACGGTATCCAGCAGACGGCCTGGGTACAGCGAGATGAAGAACACCAGCAGGAAGTAAACCGAGCTGTACAGGAACAATGCCAGCGGGCTCTCGCCGGTCAGCGGCGCCAGGCCCACTTCGAAGGATACCGTCGCGGTACGTGGCGTCGCGAACAGCGGGCCAACAGCGAGATAGCAGGCCGCTGCCAACAGGCCACCGGCGACTTTACCGATCGGGCTGCTCAAGGCATCCATTGCCCCACCGACCTTGGCCAGCGCCACAACGGTGATCACCGGCAGACCAACGGCCGTGACCAGGAAACCCAGCGCCGCCATCCAGACATTGGGCCCGGACTGCAAACCGACGATAGGCGGGAAGATGATGTTGCCAGCCCCGACGAACAGGGCAAACGTCATAAAACCAAGTGCCAGGATGTCCTGGCCTTTCAACACTTTCATTAAGGAAATACCACACTACTGAATCGGAATTTAGAGAGGGATTTCCCTATGGGTGAGGGAAATGCTGTCAGTCCGTATAAGACCGACCCTTTTAGCGCGTTGGTGCCTTGTGGGCCGCAGACGCAAAAATGGCGCGTAGCCTAACGAATTTGGACCAGAAACGCACTGTTAGAGGGCGAACTATCCGATACGCGACATTTCCGTGTCGCGTTTATACATATAAATGGTTGGTGCCTGTAAGTCCGCCTTCGCGGGCAAGCCCGCTCCCACATTGGAACGCGTACAAAATGTGGGAGCGGGCTTGCCCGCGAAGGGGCCAGCAGAGCCAACACAAATGCCGGAAACGACAAAGGCCACCCGAAGGTGGCCTTTGTTTGGTAAAGCGTCAGCCAAGCACGAGGCTTACTTGACAGCCCAACCGGTCAGCTCGGCCAGGGCCTTGCCGATGTCTGCCAGCGAACGCACGGTTTTAACGCCTGCGTCTTGCAGAGCAGCGAATTTCTCGTCTGCAGTGCCTTTGCCGCCAGAGATGATTGCGCCAGCATGGCCCATGCGCTTGCCCGGAGGAGCAGTCACACCCGCGATGTAGGAAACAACCGGCTTGGTCACGTGTGCCTTGATGTAGGCAGCCGCTTCTTCTTCAGCCGAACCGCCGATCTCACCGATCATCACGATCGCTTCGGTCTTCGGGTCTTCCTGGAACAGCTTCAGGATGTCGATGAAGTTCGAACCCGGGATCGGGTCACCACCGATGCCGACGCAAGTCGACTGACCGAAACCGGCGTCAGTCGTCTGCTTCACAGCTTCGTAGGTCAGGGTGCCGGAACGGGAAACGATACCGACCTTGCCTGGCAAGTGAATGTGACCTGGCATGATGCCGATCTTGCATTCGCCTGGTGTGATCACGCCTGGGCAGTTAGGGCCGATCAGGGTAACACCCAGCTCGTCGCACTTAACTTTAGCGTCCAGCATGTCCAGGGTAGGAATGCCTTCGGTGATGCAGACGATCAGCTTGATGCCGCCGAAAGCAGCTTCCAGGATCGAGTCTTTGCAGAAAGGAGCCGGAACGTAGATCACGCTGGCGGTGGCGCCAGTGGCAGCTACGGCGTCTTTCACGGTGTTGAACACTGGCAGGCCCAGGTGCTCGGTGCCGCCTTTGCCCGGAGTTACACCACCAACCATCTTGGTGCCGTACTCGATGGCTTGCTGGGTGTGGAAACTACCTTGCGAACCGGTAATACCCTGGCAGATAACTTTGGTGTCTTTATTGATCAGGACGCTCATTATTTGCCCTCCGCAGCTTTAACGACTTGTTGAGCAGCGTCGGTCAGGCTGGTAGCAGCGATGATGTTCAAACCGCTTTCTGCCAGTACTTTAGCGCCCAGCTCAGCGTTGTTGCCTTCAAGGCGAACAACAACCGGGATTTTCACGCCGACTTCTTTCACCGCGCCGATGATGCCTTCGGCAATCATGTCGCAACGAACGATGCCGCCGAAGATGTTGACCAGTACTGCAGCGACATTAGTGTCGGACAGGATGATCTTGAACGCTTCGGTTACGCGTTCTTTGGTAGCACCGCCGCCCACGTCGAGGAAGTTGGCTGGTTTGCCGCCATGCAGGTTGACGATGTCCATGGTACCCATGGCCAGGCCAGCACCGTTGACCATGCAACCGATGTTGCCTTCCAGCGCTACGTAGTTCAGTTCGAACTTGGCAGCGTGCGCTTCGCGCGGATCGTCTTGCGACGGATCGTGGAAAGTCTTCAGCTTAGGCTGACGGTACATGGCGTTGGCGTCGATGTTGATCTTGGCGTCGAGGCAATGCAGATCGCCGTCAGCCTTGATCACCAGCGGGTTCACTTCCAGCAGAGCCAGGTCGTGATCCTTGAACAGCTTGGCCAGACCTACGAAGATCTTGGCGAACTGAGCAACTTGCTTGCCTTCCAGACCCAGCTGGAATGCCAGCTCGCGACCTTGGAATGGCTGAGCGCCAACCAGTGGATCGATAGTGGCTTTCAGAATTTTTTCTGGAGTGTCGTGAGCGATTTTCTCGATGTCCACGCCACCTTCGGTGGAAGCCATGAACACGATGCGACGGCTCGAACGGTCAACGACAGCGCCCAGGTACAGCTCTTTAGCGATATCAGTGCACGATTCAACCAGGATCTTGGTGACTGGCTGACCATTGGCGTCAGTCTGGTAAGTCACCAGACGCTTGCCCAGCCACTGCTGTGCGAAGGCTTTGGCGTCTTCTTTGCTGCGAACCAGCTTGACGCCGCCCGCTTTACCGCGACCACCGGCGTGGACCTGGGCTTTGACAACCCACTCGCTGCCGCCGATTTTGTCGCAAGCTTCTGCTGCTGCTTCCGGGGTGTCTACCGCGTAACCGGTGGATACTGGCAGGCCGTACTCAGCGAACAGCTGCTTACCCTGATACTCGTGAAGATTCATGCTTATTACCGTCTTCGTTAGGTACTGCGCATTCGGTGCTGCACTCGTTCAAGTGCCGCACCACCTGTGACTGCTGCTTGCATAGCTAAGCTATGCAAGACTGCGTCCAGCGGATATTCCGCGGTGAGTCTTGCGTGCAAGGCTCACGACGGGCCAAACCGCCGTGGTTTCTTATTATGTCTTAACGCTTCTTGCGGTTGGCGATGTGGATGGCGCCGCCATTCACTGCCAAAGCAGCTTCGTGCAAGGCTTCAGACAGGGTCGGATGGGAGAAAACCATCATGCCCAGGTCTTCAGCGCTGGTGCCGAATTCCATACCGATCGCGCCCTGCTGAACCAGTTCGGCAGCGCTTGGGCCAATCACGTGGACGCCCAGTACGCGGTCTGTCTTGGCATCTGCGATGACCTTGACGAAACCACCGGTGTCGTTGGCAGCCATGGCACGGCCGGAGGCTGCGAACGGGAAGGTGCCGACGTTAACTTCAACGCCTTCGGCTTTCAAGGCCTGTTCGGTTTTACCCACCCACGCGATTTCCGGGTGAGTATAAATAACCGAAGGGATCAAATCATAGTTCATCTGGGCCTTGTGACCCTTGATGCGCTCGACAACCATGATGCCTTCTTCGGACGCCTTGTGCGCCAGCATCATGCCGCGAACCACGTCGCCGATGGCGTAAACGCCCGGTACGGTGGTGGCGCAGTGATCGTCAACGTGCACGAAACCGCGCTCGTCCAGGGTCACGCCGCAGTCGGCAGCCAACAGATCAGTGGTCACCGGACGGCGACCAACGGCTACGATCAGCTTGTCGAAAGTGATGTTCTGTTCGCCGTTGGCATCGGTGTAGTTCACCACGACTTCGTCGCCGTTCACTTTGGAACCGGTGACGCGAGCGCCCAGCTTGATGTCCAGACCTTGCTTGGTCAGGGTTTTCAGCGCTTCCTTGGAAACAGCGGTGTCGGCTGCCATCAGGAAGGTGTCCAGGGCTTCCAGGACAGTCACTTCTGCACCCAGACGCGACCAGACCGAACCCAGTTCCAGACCGATCACGCCAGCGCCGATCACGCCCAGACGTTTTGGAACGGATTGGAATTCCAGGGCGCCCGTCGAATCGACGATCACATTCTGGTCAACCGGAGCTGGCGGAATGTCGATCGGACGCGAACCTGGTGCCAGGATGACGTTTTCGGCTTCGATGATTTCTACCGAGCCATCAGGCTTGGTGACTTCGACTTTCTTGCCGGCCAGCAGCTTGCCGTGACCCTGGATGGAGGTCACACCGTTGGCTTTGAACAGGGTCGCAACGCCGGAGGTCAGGCCTTTGACGATGTTGGCTTTGCGGCCGACCATCGCTGGCACGTCCATGGTCACGCCAGCGTGATTGATACCGTGGATCGCGAAACCGTCCTGGGCTTCGTGGAATTTCCACGAGCTGTCCAGCAGGGCCTTGGATGGAATGCAGCCGACGTTCAGGCAAGTACCGCCCAGAGCCAGTTTGCCTTCCTTGTCGGTGTACTTCTCGATGCAGGCAGTGGAGAGACCCAACTGCGCGGCCTTGATGGCAGCGACGTAACCGCCAGGGCCCGCACCGATCACTACTACGTCAAATTTCTGCGACATTCAAAAAATCCTCTTTAGCGAAAAGCTTCAAGCCGCGAGCGGCAAGCCAGGCTGCGGGTTTTCCGACAGCACGGGCTTGCAGCTCATGGCTGCTTCTATCAGATATCCAGCAACAGACGAGCCGGATCTTCCAGCAGGTTCTTGATGGTCACCAGGAAGGTCACAGCTTCTTTGCCATCGATCAGGCGGTGATCGTAGGACAGTGCCAGGTACATCATCGGACGAATAACGACCTGACCGTTGATGGCCATAGGACGCTGGATGATGTTGTGCATGCCCAGGATGGCGGCTTGTGGCGGGTTGACGATCGGGGTCGACATCATCGAACCGAAAGTACCGCCGTTGGTGATGGTGAACGTACCACCGGTCATTTCGTCCATCGACAGTTTGCCGTCGCGGGCTTTCTTGCCGAAGGTGGCGATGCCGCCTTCGATTTCTGCCAGGCTCATCAGTTCGGCGTTACGCAGAACCGGTACAACCAGGCCGCGATCGCTGGAAACTGCAACGCCGACGTCAGCATAACCGTGGTAAACGATGTCGCCGCCGTCGATCGAGGCGTTGACAGCCGGGAAGCGCTTCAGTGCTTCGGTAGCCGCTTTCACGAAGAAGGACATGAAGCCCAGGCGCACGCCGTTGTGGGACTTCTCGAAGAGATCCTTGTACTTCGAACGCAGTGCCATGACTTCGGTCATGTCGACTTCGTTGAACGTGGTCAGCATCGCCATGTTCGACTGGGCTTCAACCAGACGCTTGGCCACGGTGGCACGAACACGGGTCATCGGTACGCGCTTCTCGATGCGGTCGCCAGCAGCGAACACAGGAGCAGCGGCAGCCGGAGCAGCAGCCTTGGCAGGTGCGGCAGCAGGAGCCGCTTTCTTGGCTTCGACAGCGGCAACCACGTCTTCCTTGGTTACACGGCCATCTTTGCCGGTGCCTTTGACGGAAGCCAGGTTGATGCCGTTTTCTTCGGCCAGCTTGCGAGCAGCTGGAGCGGCGATAGCGTCTTCGTCAGCGCCGGCAGCCGGAGCTGCGGCAGCAGCGGCCGGAGCAGCAGCAGCAGCAGCAGCGGCAGCCGGAGCGGCAGCGGCAGCGCCGCCTTCAACGATGGAGCCCAGGACTTCGTCGGACAGAACGGTGTCGCCTTCGTTCTTGACGATAGCGCCCAGCACGCCGTCAGCGGTAGCCAACACTTCCAGCACGACTTTGTCGGTTTCGATGTCGACGATCAGTTCGTCGCGCTTGACCGCATCGCCCGGTTGTTTGTGCCAGGTGGCAACGGTGCCATCGGCAACCGATTCCGGGAAAGTGGGGGCTTTGATCTCGATAGCCATTGTCTGTGGTTCCTTAAATTCGGTTTCAGGTGCGCGAAGGCGTTAAACAGTAAAGGCGTCTTGCAGCAGTTTTTCCTGCTGTTCGGCGTGCATCGATGCGTAACCGCATGCCGGTGCAGCAGAAGCCTCACGGCCCGCGTACTCGAGTACGAGAGACTTGTTGAGGTTGCTGATGCTGCGACGCATGTGGTGTTGGCTGCAGTACCACGCACCCTGGTTCATCGGCTCTTCCTGACACCAGACGGCATGTTTGACGTTGGTATAAGGAGCCAGGACTTCTTTCAAGTCGTCCTCAGGGAATGGGTACAGCTGCTCGATACGCACGATGGCGATGTCGTCACGACCTTCGGCACGGCGTTTTTCCAGCAGGTCGTAGTAGACCTTGCCGCTACACAGAACAACGCGCTCGACCTTTTTCGGGTCTTGGGCATCGATTTCCGGGATGACGGTCTGGAACGAACCTTCGGCCAGATCTTCCAGCGTCGAGATGGCCAGCTTGTGGCGCAGCAGCGACTTCGGAGTCAGGACTACCAGTGGCTTGCGCAGCGGGCGAATCACCTGACGGCGCAGCAAGTGGTAGATCTGAGCCGGCGTCGTCGGCATGCACACCTGAATGTTGTGCTCGGCGCACAGCTGCAGGTAACGCTCCAGACGAGCCGAGGAGTGCTCCGGACCCTGACCTTCATAACCGTGCGGCAGCAGCATGGTCAGACCGCACAGACGGCCCCACTTGTGCTCGCCACTGGTGATGAACTGGTCGATTACAACCTGGGCGCCGTTGGCGAAGTCGCCGAACTGGGCTTCCCAGATAACCAGGGCATTCGGCGTGGTGGTCGAGTAACCGTACTCGAACGCCAATACCGCTTCTTCGGACAGGAACGAGTCGTACAGGTCAAAACGCGGCTGACCGTCGTACAAGTTCTGCAGCGGGATGTAGGTGCCCGCGTCTTTCTGGTTGTGCAGGACAGCGTGACGGTGCGAGAACGTACCGCGGCCGATGTCCTGGCCAGTCATGCGAATCGGGTGACCTTCGAACGCCAGGGTCGCGTACGCCATGGTTTCGGCGTAGCCCCAGTTGATCGGCAGGCCACCGGCTTGCATCTTCTGGCGGTCTTCGTAGATCTTGGCAACCTGGCGCTGAACCACGAAGCCTTCCGGGATTTCCAGCAGCTTGGCGGACAGTTCCTGCAAGGTCTTCAGATCGAAGCGAGTGTCGTGACGCGCGGTCCAGGTGTGACCCAGGTACGGACGCCAGTCCACGAACAGTTCCTTGTTCGGCTCTTTGACCAGGCTCTTCACAACGTGCAGACCGTTGTCCAGCGCGTTGCGGTATTCGTCGACTTTCGCCTGAACACGCTCTGCATCCAGCACACCGGCCTGAGTCAGGCGATCGGCATACAGCTCACGGGTGGTGCGCTGCTTGGTGATCTGCTGATACATCAGAGGCTGGGTGCCGCTTGGCTCGTCGGCCTCGTTGTGGCCGCGACGACGGTAGCAGACCAGGTCGATCACCACGTCACGCTTGAACTGCATGCGGTAGTCGATGGCCAGCTGGGTCACGAACAATACGGCTTCCGGATCATCACCATTCACATGGAGGATCGGCGCCTGGATCATTTTCGCAACGTCGGTCGCGTACTCGGTGGAACGCGAGTCCAGCGGATTGCTGATGGTGAAACCGACCTGGTTGTTGATCACGATGTGCACGGTACCGCCGGTCTTGAAACCGCGGGTCTGCGACATCTGGAAGGTTTCCATGACCACGCCCTGACCTGCGAAAGCAGCGTCACCGTGGATGGAGATCGGCAGAACCTTCTCGCCGGTCGGGTCGTTGCGACGATCCTGACGGGCGCGAACCGAACCTTCGACCACCGGGGAAACGATTTCCAGGTGGGACGGGTTGAACGCCATCGCCAGGTGAACTTCACCGCCGGTGGTCATCACGTTGGACGAGAAGCCCTGGTGGTATTTCACGTCACCGGAACCGAGCTCGACCTTCTTCTTGCCTTCGAACTCGTCGAACAGCTCGCGCGGGTTCTTGCCGAAGGTATTGACCAGCACGTTCAGACGGCCACGGTGGGCCATGCCGATGACGATTTCCTTGGTGCCGTAGGAACCGGAACGCTGGATCAGCTCGTCGAGCATCGGAATCAGGCTTTCGCCGCCTTCCAGACCGAAACGCTTGGTACCTGGGTATTTGGTGCCCAGGTATTTTTCCAGGCCTTCACCGGCGGTCACGCGCTCGAGCAGGTGGCTCTTGATGTCGGCGGAGTACGTCGGACGGCCGCGCACGCTTTCCAGACGCTGCTGGAACCACTGGCGCTGCTCGGAATCGGTGATATGCGTGAATTCAGCGCCGATGGTGCGGCAATATGTCTGCTGCAACGCTTCGTGAATTTCGCGTAGGCTCGCTTCCTCTTTGCCGATGAACAGGTCGCCGGCACGGAAGGTCGTATCAAGATCGGCATTGGTCAAGCCGTAATGATTGATCGACAGGTCTGCAGGTGCAGGACGCTGCCACAGTCCCAGCGGGTCAAGCTGGGCTGCCTGGTGGCCACGCATACGGTAGGCCTGGATCAATCGCAGCACTTCAACTTGCTTCTTCTCGTGCTCACTGCTCACGCTGCCGGCGGAAACCGGTTGGGCGCGGCGCTGGTTCTTTGCCAGCAAGACGAAATGATCGCGAATTGTGGAGTGCGAAACATCGGTGGCAGAGTTGCCGTCAGCAGGCAACTTCTGGAAGTAGGTGCGCCACTCTTCTGGCACAGCGTTAGGGTCGTGCAGGTAGAGCTCATAAAGCTCTTCCACATAGGCAGCGTTACTACCGGATAGGTAGGCACTGTTCCACATGCGCTGCATCACGCTTTCTTGCATGCTTGGTCACCCTCGGTTAGGGGAACACCACCGGTGTCGACACCGAGCAAACTTGCAGAAGTCCGAATGCAGCGACCAAAACAAGCCACTAGGATCACACTGATAGTCCGGGTACCAGCCCGGATGCCCCTGCTTGTCTCATTTCTTCAAAATAAGAGCCGCAGCCTTTTAAGCTGCTGCTCAGGTTAAAACTACGGCGCCGGTTGAAGCCTGCGCCGTAGCATCTACGGGTACAGCGGGTACAGCAGCTGAATCACACGCCGCTCGAGAGCAACATGTTACGGATGTGACCGATGGCCTTAGTCGGGTTCAGGCCTTTCGGACATACGTTGACGCAGTTCATGATCCCGCGGCAGCGGAATACGCTGAACGGGTCATCCAGCGAAGCCAGACGCTCGGACGTCTTGGTGTCACGGCTGTCTGCCAGGAAGCGGTACGCTTGCAGCAGGGCAGCCGGGCCCAGGAACTTGTCCGGGTTCCACCAGAAGGACGGGCAGGAAGTCGAGCAGCAAGCGCACAGGATGCACTCGTACAGACCGTCCAGCTTTTCACGTTCTTCAGGGGACTGCAGACGCTCGATGGCCGGAGCCGGCGTGTCGTTCTGCAGGTATGGCTTAACCTTCTCGTATTGCTTGTAGAAGATGCTCATATCGACGACCAGGTCACGGATAACCGGCAAACCTGGCAGAGGACGAACGATCAACTTGTTACCTTTTACGACAGCAGACAGCGGCGTGATGCACGCCAGGCCGTTTTTGCCGTTGATGTTCATGCCGTCGGAACCGCAAACACCTTCACGGCAAGAGCGACGATAGGAGAAACCTTCGTCCTGCTCTTTGATCAGGGCCAGCACGTCCAGCACCATCAGGTCTTTACCACCGGTATCGACCTGGAATTCCTGCATGAACGGCGCAGCGTCCTGATCAGGGTTGTAACGATAAACACTGACTTGCAACATGGCGGTCACCCTTAATAAGTCCGGACTTTAGGTTCGAAAGTCGGAACAGTCTTCGGCGAGAAGTTCACGGCACGCTTGGTGACGCGCTTGTCACCCGGGAAGTACAGGGTGTGGCACAGCCAGTTTTCGTCGTCACGGTCTTCGAAGTCTTCACGGGCGTGAGCGCCGCGGGACTCTTTACGTACTTCGGCAGCGATGGCGGTAGCTTCGGCCACTTCCAGCAGGTTTTGCAGTTCCAGCGCTTCGATACGGGCAGTGTTGAACGCCTGCGACTTATCGTTGATCTTGACGTTGGCAATGCGCTTGCGCAGGTCAGCCAGCTGGGCAATACCCTTCTGCATGTATTCGCCGGTACGGAATACACCGAAGTAGTTCTGCATGCAGCTTTGCAGCTCGCGACGCAGGGTAGCCACGTCTTCGCCTTCGGTACGCTCGTTCAGGGCGGACAGACGGGCCAGGGCGGCATTGATGTCAGCGTCGGTGGCGTCGTCGTATTCGATACCGTCGGTCAGCGCCTTTTCCAGGTGCAGGCCGGCAGCGCGGCCGAATACCACCAGGTCGAGCAGCGAGTTGCCGCCCAGACGGTTGGCACCGTGAACCGATACGCAAGCCACTTCACCCACAGCGAACAGACCCGGAATGATCTGATCCTCGCCTTCGGCGTTCTGGGTGATCGCCTGACCATGAATGTTGGTGGCAACGCCGCCCATCATGTAGTGGCAGGTCGGAACAACCGGAACCGGAGCAACCACCGGGTCAACGTGTGCGAAAGTCTTCGACAGTTCGCAAATGCCTGGCAGACGGCTGTGCAGCACTTCCTCGCCCAGGTGGTCGAGCTTGAGCATCACGTGGTCGCCATTCGGACCGCAACCGTTGCCGGCGATGATCTCTTTAACCATCGAACGGGCAACAACGTCACGACCGGCAAGGTCCTTGGCGTTCGGAGCATAACGCTCCATGAAACGCTCGCCGTGCTTGTTGATCAGGTATCCACCTTCACCACGGCAGCCTTCTGTAACCAGTACACCGGCGCCGGCGATGCCGGTCGGGTGGAACTGCCACATTTCAATGTCTTGTACCGGTACGCCGGCACGCAGCGCCATGCCAACGCCGTCACCGGTGTTGATCAGGGCATTGGTGGTCGAGGCGTAGATACGGCCTGCACCGCCGGTCGCCAGCACGGTGGCTTTGGCGCGGATGTAGGTGGTTTCACCGGTTTCGATGCAGATGGCGATCACGCCGACGAACTCGCCTTCGCCGTTCTTCACCAGGTCGACAGCGTAGTACTCGTTCAGGAACACGGTACCGGCTTTCAGGTTACCCTGATAAAGGGTGTGCAGCAGCGCGTGACCGGTACGGTCGGACGCAGCGCAAGTACGGGCAGCCTGCCCGCCTTTACCGTAATCCTTCGACTGGCCGCCGAATGGACGCTGGTAGATACGACCTTGCTCGGTACGCGAGAACGGCATGCCCATGTGGTCCAGCTCGTAAACGGCAGCCGGGCCTTCCTGACACATGTATTCGATAGCGTCCTGGTCACCGATGTAGTCGGAACCCTTGACGGTATCGTACATGTGCCAGCGCCAGTCATCGTTCGGATCCGCAGACGCGATCGCGCAGGTGATGCCGCCCTGGGCGGATACAGTGTGCGAACGGGTCGGGAACACTTTGGTGATCACGGCAGTCTTGTGACCACCTTGCGCCAGTTGCAGCGCTGCGCGCATGCCGGCACCGCCACCACCAATAATGATGGCGTCGAAAGAAATCGTTGGAATGTTAGCCATGAATCAGATACCCCAGAGAATCTGCACACCCCAGACGAAGTAAGCGAACATCGCAACGCCGCATACCGCCTGGAAAAGGAAACGTACTGCAGTCGCGGACTTGCCCAGCGCCATTGGCGTCAGGTAGTCGGTCGCGATGGTCCACATGCCGACCCAGGCGTGAGCGCCCAGGGCAACGAGGGCCAGCAGACTGAAGATACGCATCCCGTTGTGGGCGAACAGGCCGTGCCATTGGTCGTAGCCAATGCCCGGGTTCGCCGCGAGGTATCCGATCAGGAAGATGAAATAAGCCGCGAGAACGACCGCAGACACACGTTGCGCCATCCAGTCATAAAGACCGGAACGCGAAAGGTTCGTAACGCTGGTTACCATATCCAAACTCCTGCCAGAACGATCAACACCACGGAAACGGCGATGATAATTTTCGAGCCCAGGCGGCCGCCTTCCAGCGTCTCACCGATGCCCATATCCATGATCAAGTGGCGCACACCGGCTACCAGGTGATACAGAAGAGCGGACAGGAGGCCCCATGCTACGAACTTGGCCAGCGGGCTGGTCAAGCATGCCTTCACCTCGGCAAAACCTTCCTCGGAACCCAGGGATTTGCCCAATGCATAAAGCATGAAGCCAAGGCCCAGGAAGAGGATGATGCCGGAAACACGGTGAAGAAACGACGTAACGCCGGTGATGGGGAGTTTGATGGTCCTTAGGTCTAGGTTTACAGGTCGTTGGCTTTTCACGGCTTTTTTTTCACACTGAAGAGCCCCTAACAATCAGGGCAAAGTTGTTGGGGAGTGCACTGGTCAGGTAACCACCACCCAGGGATGCGACCCCCAATAAAGCAGGCCCAAAAGCCCCTGGCGGTCGGTGGCCGAGTATAGACAGTTAGGCTACTAATGACAACGCAAAGACCTAACCCAAACAGCGGATTGCGCAACTGACATAAAAGGCGTAAATGGCAGCCAATTTCGAGAAAAAAGTCCGGTTAAAGCCTTCTGGAGCAAGACTTTAGGCAAATTGACATTCGGATTTATCTCACTATAGTGGTGCGGGCCCTGCGTGGGGGGTCTGTCTGATGATTTCAAGCATAAATAGGAGGCCACATGGCTGACAAAAAAGCGCAGTTGATCATCGAGGGCGCAGCCCCCGTCGAGCTGCCCATTTTAACCGGCACCGTTGGTCCCGATGTTATCGATGTTCGGGGCCTGACGGCCACGGGCCGCTTCACTTTTGACCCAGGCTTCATGTCGACCGCCTCGTGCGAGTCGAAGATCACCTATATCGACGGTGACAACGGCATCCTGCTGCACCGCGGCTACCCGATCGAACAGCTGGCTGAAAAGTCGGACTACCTGGAAACCTGCTATCTGTTGCTCAACGGCGAACTGCCGACCGCAGAACAGAAGGCCCAGTTCGTCAGCACCGTGAAGAACCACACCATGGTTCACGAGCAGTTGAAGACCTTCTTCAACGGCTTCCGTCGCGACGCCCACCCGATGGCCGTCATGTGCGGCGTAGTCGGCGCCCTCTCGGCCTTCTACCACGACTCCCTGGACATCAATAACCCGCAGCATCGCGAAATCTCCGCGATCCGCCTGGTTGCCAAGATGCCGACCCTGGCAGCGATGGTTTACAAGTACTCCATGGGCCAACCCATGATGTACCCGCGCAACGACCTGTCGTACGCGGAAAACTTCCTGCACATGATGTTCAACACCCCGTGCGAGATCAAACCGATCAGCCCGGTACTCGCCAAGGCCATGGACCGGATCTTCATCCTCCATGCCGACCACGAGCAGAACGCCTCGACGTCCACCGTGCGCCTGGCAGGCTCTTCGGGCGCCAACCCGTTCGCCTGTATCGCTGCCGGTATCGCTGCACTGTGGGGCCCTGCCCACGGCGGTGCAAACGAAGCCGTACTGACCATGCTCGATGAAATCGGCGATGTTTCGAACATCGACAAGTTCATCGCCAAGGCCAAGGACAAGAACGATCCGTTCAAACTGATGGGCTTCGGTCACCGCGTTTACAAAAACCGCGACCCGCGCGCCACCGTCATGAAGCAGACCTGCGACGAAGTACTGAAGGAACTGGGCATCCAGAACGATCCGCAACTCGAACTAGCCATGCGCCTGGAAGAGATCGCCCTGACCGACCCGTACTTCATCGAGCGCTCGCTGTACCCGAACGTCGACTTCTACTCGGGGATCATCCTCAAGGCGATCGGCATTCCAACCAGCATGTTCACCGTGATCTTCGCCTTGGCGCGGACCGTCGGCTGGATCTCCCACTGGAAGGAAATGCTCTCCAGCCCGTACAAGATCGGCCGTCCGCGCCAGCTGTACACCGGCTACGAGTCGCGTGACATCACCAAGCTGGAAGACCGCAAGTAAGATCTGTCTTGCTGTAGCGCGTTGAGTTGTACCGGGAACGGCCTCTATTTATATAGAGGCCGTTTTTGTTTGTGTTTGGCGGTTTTTTGATCGTGGGCATATCCGTTATTTAGGTAACGGCGGCTTATGGTTCCGCCCTTACGGCGGGTCACTTGGAAAAACGGAACGCCGCCCGGCCTGTAGGAGCGAGCTTGCTCGCGATGGAGGTCAACGATGATGCGGGAAGCCTGACACCCCGCGGTGCTCTCAGGTTTTTCGTCGGAACGCCGCCCGGAGCAAGCTCGCTCCTACAGAGCCCGCCGCCATCGGCCATCCATGGCCGGGTTGCCCACTGCGCAGGACCTGCGCTCGGCCTCACGAGGGGGCGTGTACCGCAACAACGCCCGAGGCGGCCTACCGGCCGGCCTGTTTGCTGGCTTGGATCCGCGAGATTTCGGTCGGCTGACAGGCCGCCATCGCGAGCAAGCTCGCTCCCACAGAAGAGCAAAGGCAGGTCGGCGTACATCTTCGCTCTTCACCACTCATCAGGCCGAGCGTTAGCTCGCCTGCCGCTCTTGATCTTGATCCACCCGCCCCCTCGGAAGGCTGAGCGGAGGTGTTCATCAGGGGGCAGGCGCGCAGCGCCGTTCGACGAAGTCGAACACATCGAGAGGAGGTCGTCGCGAAGCAGACCGGAGGCGATGCGCCCTGATGAATACCGGAGCGAAGGAGCCCCGAGCCTAGGCGAGGGGCCGTACGTAAGGGGCGAGCGTTTTTTGCTTACTTTTTTAGGCGCTTGTAAAAAAGTGAGTCGCCGTAAGGGCGAAACCATAAGCCGCCGTTACCGCAGCAATGGATATGTACACGATCAACAAGAGACAGGTCGGCTGACAGACCGCCATCGCGAGCAAGCTCGCTCCCACAGTAATTCGGTACATCCGCAAAATTCAGGTCGATTAACGCACAATAAAAAAGTGCCCCGATCTCTCGACCGGAGCACTTCATAAAACATCGCCAGCTATATCAAAGCATCAAGACTTAGTGCGATACCGCCCCGCTCGCCCCAAGGCCAGTCTGCGAACGAACAAACTGCGGGAAGAACAGCGCCCGCTCATTGTCAGCCGCAGTCGACTTGTCAGTGACCGAGAAGAACCAGATCCCGACAAAGGCAATCATCATCGAGAACAACGCCGGGTACTCATACGGGAAGATAGCCTTCTCGTGATGCAGGATCTGCACCCAGATGGTCGGGCCAAGGATCATCAGGCCTACGGCACTGATCAGGCCCATCCAGCCGCCGATCATCGCACCGCGAGTGGTCAGCTTTTTCCAGTACATGGAAAGCAGCAGCACCGGGAAGTTGCAGCTCGCCGCGATGGAGAACGCCAGGCCCACCATGAACGCGATGTTCTGGCTTTCGAACAGAATGCCCAGAACGATGGCCAATACAGCCAAGGCAACGGTGGTGATCTTCGAAATACGAATCTCATCCTTCTCGTTGGCCTTGCCCTTCTTGATCACACTGGCATACAGGTCGTGGGACACCGCCGAAGCACCCGCCAGGGTCAGGCCGGCCACTACCGCCAGAATGGTCGCGAACGCCACGGCCGAGATGAAGCCCAGGAAGATGCTGCCACCGACCGCATTGGCCAGGTGCACCGCCGCCATGTTGTTACCGCCGAGCAATGCGCCGGCCGCGTCTTTGAAGGCCGGGTTGGTGCTGACCAGCAGGATCGCGCCGAAACCGATGATGAAGGTCAGGATGTAGAAGTAGCCAATGAAGCCAGTTGCGTACAGCACACTCTTGCGAGCTTCCTTTGCATCACTCACGGTGAAGAAGCGCATCAGGATGTGCGGCAGACCCGCGGTACCGAACATCAGAGCCAGCCCGAGGGAGAACGCCGAGACCGGATCTTTCACCAGACCGCCCGGGCTCATGATCGCTTCACCTTTAGGGTGAACCTTGATCGCCTCGGAAAACAGCATGTTGAAGTCGAAGTTGACGTGCTTCATCACCATCAGCGCCATGAAGGAAGCGCCGGACAGCAGCAGTACCGCCTTGATGATTTGCACCCAGGTGGTCGCCAGCATGCCGCCGAACAACACATAAAGGCACATCAGCACGCCCACCAGAATCACCGCGACGTGGTAGTCGAGGCCGAACAGCAGCTGGATCAGCTTGCCCGCACCGACCATCTGGGCGATCAGGTAGAAAGCCACCACCACCAGCGAACCGCAGGCGGACAGCGAACGGATCTGGGTTTGCCCAAGGCGGTAGGACGCCACGTCGGCAAAGGTGTACTTGCCCAGGTTACGCAGGCGCTCGGCGATCAGAAACAGAATGATCGGCCAGCCCACCAGGAAGCCGATCGAGTAGATCAGCCCGTCGTAGCCTGAAGCGAACACCAGCGCGGAAATACCCAGGAAAGACGCCGCCGACATGTAGTCACCGGCAATCGCCAGGCCGTTCTGGAAACCGGTGATCTTGCCGCCCGCCGCGTAGTAGTCGGCAGCCGACTTGTTACGCTTGGAGGCCCAGTAAGTGATGCACAGGGTTGCCCCCACGAATACCACGAACATCAGGATCGCGGCGACGTTAAGCGGTTGCTTCTGCACGGCACCGGTCAGGGCGTCAGCCGCCCAGGCGCCCGGTGCAAAAGCTGCGATGCTCAATAGAGCCAGTAGACGCCGGATCATTGCTGAGCCTCCTTGAGAATCGCATTGTTCAGGTCGTCGAATTCGCCATTGGCGCGTCGTACGTAGATACCGGTCAGGACGAAGGCCGAGACAATCAGCCCGACGCCTATCGGTATGCCCCAGGTAATCGAGGACTCAGGGTTGATCTTCGCCCCCAGCAAATGCGGCCCATAGGCAATCAGAAGAATGAATCCGGAGTAAAGCCCTAGCATGATCGCCGAAAGAATCCAGGCGAATCGTTCCCTCTTGCTAACCAGCTCCTTGAAGCGCGGGCTGTTTTGAATCGAGAGGTAAATGCTGTCGTTCATTGTTTTTATCCTCGCAGCACAGATTGAAGTGGAACGGTATCCACTCTATGCGGCTGCGGGGCAGGTTCCAGACGACCTTAGTCTTAGAACCACATGACAGAACTGCCAATTGTAGGAGCGAGCTTGCTCGCGATGGAGGTCAACGATGATGCGGGGAGCCTGACACCCCGCGGTGCTCTCAGGTTCTTCGCGAGCAAGCTCGCTCCTACAGAAAAGCAAAGGGCCGCTTGGCATGAGTTTGCCGAGCGACCCTGGAAGATGCTGACCAGACGCGTCAGCTCAAAATTACTTGGTCCAGTCAGCCACGCGCTCAGGGTGCTTGGCGACCCAGTCCTTCGCCGCGGCTTCAGGTTTGGCGCCGTCCTGGATCGCCAGCATCACCTGGCCGATCTCATCCTTGGATTCCCACTGGAAGTTCTTCAGGAACTTGGCCACTTCCGGAGCCTTGGCCTCAAGGCCTTTGCTGCCGATGCTGTTCACGGTTTCTGCCGCGCCATACACGCCTTTCGGATCTTCGAGGAAGCGCAGCTTCCACTTGGCGAACATCCAGTGCGGCACCCAGCCGGTGACGGCGATGGATTCGTTTTTCTTCTCGGCACGGGTCAGCTCGGCAATCATGCCGGCGCCGGAACTGGCCTTGAGTTGATAACCGGTCAGGTCGTAGTCCTTGATGGCCTGATCGGTCTTGAGCATCACACCTGAGCCGGCGTCGATGCCGACGATGCGATTCTTGAAGGTGTCGTCGGTTTTCAGGTCCTCGATCGACTTGGCCTTGACGTACTCCGGCACGATCAATCCGATTTTTGCGTCCTTGAAGTTCGGGCCGTAATCGACGACCTGATCCTTGTTCTTCGTCCAGTATTCGCCGTGGGTCACCGGCAGCCAGGCCGACAGCATGGCGTCGAGTTTACCGGTCGCCACGCCCTGCCACATGATCCCGGTGGCAACGGCTTGCAGCTTCACGTCATAACCGAGTTTCTGCCTGATCACTTCGGCGGCCACGTTGGTCGTGGCAACGCTGTCCGACCAGCCGTCGACGTAACCGATCGTCACTTCCTTTCCGGCGGCACTGGCCACGGTAGAGCTGATCGCCAGCACCAAAGCGGCACCTGCGCCCAAGAGTCGTCGCATCTTCATCGTTACTTCCCCGAAAGTGCTGCGCTCGACGGATGCCGAGTCGCTTAAACGTATTGTTATGGTGCACAGCGCCCCCATCACGCCTCACAGCAAACTCGTCCCGACATCAGCGGAGTACTGACGCCTTCGATGATCAACCTGACGCTCATCGCGACCTGCTCTGCCAGCGACCTCAAGGCATCGAGAAACGACATCAGAAAGCCATTAATCCTGACCACGGCAAACGCACCCGCCAAACCGCCCAAACTTTGCATGTCAAAATCATGCAGGCCACCAGGCACGCGGTAAATGCAGGTAACATGCGCCGCTTTGCTCCCACACGGCCTGACCATGTCCGCGACATACCGCTTCCCTTTTGCTGCTTATCTATTCGCCTGCCTGCTCGGGCTGTTTGCCCTTGGCGGCTTCTGGTACGGCCTCGGCAAACCGGTGATCCTGCCGGACGCGGCCAGCGCCACGCACAAGCTGCAATGCGCGTCCTATACGCCGTTCGACAAGGATCAGTCACCGTTCGATGTGCCGTTCAACCTTCGTCCCGAGCGCATGGACGCGGACCTCGCGTTACTGGCAACTCGCTTCGAATGCATCCGAACCTACTCGATGACGGGGCTCGAGGCTCTACCGGATCTTGCGCGAAAGCACGGGCTGAAAATGATGATCGGCGCCTGGGTCAACAGCAACCCGGTGGACACCGCCAAGGAAGTAGAGCTACTGATCGCCGAAGCCAATGCCAACCCGGACGTGGTGACCGCGGTAATCGTTGGCAACGAGGCCCTACTGCGCAAGGAAGTCACCAGCACACAGCTTGTAAAACTGATTGATCGGGTCAAAAGCCAGGTCAAACAGCCCGTCACCTATGCCGACGTCTGGGAGTTCTGGCAAAAGCACCCGGAAATCGCCCCGGCGGTGGACTTCGTGACCATCCATTTGCTGCCTTACTGGGGCGACTACCCTTGGGATGTCGAGGTCTCGCTGGGGCAACTTGCTGCAGTACGCCAGACGTTCGCGGGCATGTTCGCCCCGAAAGAAGTGTTCATTGGAGAAACCGGCTGGCCCAGTGAGGGCCGTCAACGGAGAATCGCCGTACCAAGCCGGGTCAATGAAGCCAAATTCATTCGTGGTTTTGTCGCCATGGCCGAGCAGCAAGGCTGGCATTACAACCTGATCGAAGCCTTCGACCAGCCATGGAAGCGCGCCAGTGAAGGTGCAGTCGGCGGCTACTGGGGACTGTTCGATGCCGATCGCCAGGACAAGGGCGTGCTGGCCGGGCCAGTGACAAACGTCCCGTACTGGTCGCAATGGCTGGCGGTGGGCGGCCTGATCTTTATCGGCACCCTCCTGCTTGGCGGCCGGGTTCGCACGACGCGCGCGGCGCTGGTGCTGCCACTGCTCGGCGCATTGGCCGCTTGCTCGATTGGCGCCTGGGGCGACCTGGCACGCGTCACCACTCGCTTCACCAGTGAATGGCTGTGGGTCGGGTTGCTGACCGTGCTGAATCTGCTGGTGCTGGCCCATGCTGCACTGGCGCTGAGTCCGCGTGACGGGTGGCGCGGGCGGACTTTCGATTTACTGGAGCGCCGTGCTGGCTGGCTGGTTGCAACGGCAGGTTTCGCGGCGGCAGTGATGATGCTGGAACTGGTATTCGACCCGCGTTATCGCAGTTTTCCGAGCGTGGCGTTCATCGTGCCGGCGCTGGCCTACCTGTGCCGCCCGGTGAGCGTGCCGCGCCGGGAAATCGCCCTGCTGACCTTCATCATTGGTGCCGGCATCGCGCCGCAACTGTTTCGTGAAGGTTTACTGAACCAGCAGGCCTGGGGCTGGGCGCTGGTGAGTGTGTTGATAGTGGCGGCGTTGTGGCGCTGCTTGCGGGTTCGCAAGGTTTAATTTTCATCAACCTTACGGGCCTCTTCGCGGGCTTGCTCGCGAAGGCTGACTATCAGGCGCTACGGGAAGCCCTGACCAACCGCAACCCCGCAATCACCACCGCAAACACCGCCAGCGTCGTGTTGTACAACGCCAGTGCCGGCAACCCGAACACCAGCGCCAGTACCGCCAGCCACCAGCCTGCCCACCCCGGCACGACAAAACCGGCGATCGCCGCGCCCAGCGCTGCCCAGCCCAGAACCCCGAAGTGAATCATCAGGCCCAGGTTCGAACGCACCTGGCATTCCCAGCGACTCGCCTCATCCACGCAAATGCCGACCCACTGCGCATCCTCCATGAAGCCATAACGTGCGCCATAACTGGCGGCCAGCCATACAGGCAGCAAAACAAGCAGCAGGATCACGGGCAGGCGGCGGGACATGAAACACTCCAATTGGCGAAAAACGGCGGCCAGCTTAATCGCCCTTGAACGTTTCGCAAGCTATAACAACTGTTAACTGGGCATTCAATCGCTGCAAAGTGTATCGTCCAGCTACTATAACTTCGAAATCAGGCCTGTTTGGTGCCGAGGGTTGGCACTTTGGCGCATATCCGGTGGTCATAGCCTGCGAAATTCATTTGACACCTTCTTCCAAGGGATTTAGTCATGCTCCGCTCCTTGCGCTTCGCCGCCCTGTTTGGCGGCCTTATATTGAGTGCGTCCGCACTGGCGGTCGACATTGACGCCGCCAGTTATGGCTACCCCCTGACCAACCCGTTCGAGGCGACCATCGCGACCACGCCGCCGGACCTGCGTCCGGAGCTGCCCCTGGACGATGACATCGATCAGACAGTGCGCAGCGTCACCTTGCGTCCGGAACGGGCGTTCGAATTGCCGGACAATTTCTGGGCCGTCAAGAAACTCGACTACCGCATTGCCACGCAGGATCACGCCGCGCCGCTGATTTTCCTGATCGCCGGCACCGGTGCGCGCTATGACAGCAGCCTGAACGAATACCTGAAGAAGCTCTATTACAAAGCCGGCTACCACGTGGTGCAGTTGTCATCGCCCACCAGTTATGACTTCATGAGCGCCGCCTCGCGCTTCGCCACGCCGGGCGTTTCCAAGGAAGACGCCGAAGACATGTACCGGGTGATGCAGGCCGTGCGGGCACAGAACCCGAAAGTGCCCGTCACCGATTACTACCTGACCGGGTATAGCCTGGGGGCGCTGGACGCCGCTTTCGTCGCGCACCTGGACGAAACCCGCCGCAGCTTCAACTTCAAGAAAGTCCTGCTGCTCAACCCGCCGGTCAACCTCTACACCTCGATCACCAACCTCGACAAGCTGGTCCAGACCGAGGTCAAGGGCATCAACACCAGCACCACGTTCTATGAACTGGTACTGAACAAACTGACCCGCTACTTCCAGCAGAAGGGCTACATCGACCTCAACGACGCCCTGCTCTACGACTTCCAGCAGTCCAAACAGCACCTGACCAACGAACAGATGGCCATGCTGATCGGCACCTCGTTCCGCTTTTCAGCGGCGGACATCGCCTTCACTTCGGACCTGATCAACCGTCGCGGCCTGATCACCCCGCCCAAGTTCCCGATCACCGAGGGCACCAGCCTCACGCCGTTCCTCAAGCGTGCGCTGCAATGCGACTTCGACTGCTACATCACCGAACAAGTCATCCCTATGTGGCGCGCCCGCACCGATGGCGGCAGCCTGCTGCAACTGATTGATCAGGTCAGCTTGTATGCGCTGAAGGACTATCTGCACGAAAGCCCGAAAATCGCCGTCATGCACAACGCCGACGACGTGATCCTCGGTCCTGGCGACCTGGGCTTCCTGCGCAAGACCTTCGGTGATCGCCTGACCGTTTACCCGCACGGGGGCCACTGCGGCAACATTAATTACCGCGTCAACAGCGACGCCATGCTGGAGTTCTTCCGTGGCTAAATTTCTCCTGCTTTTCGCAGCGTTACTCTGTGCAGGCGTCGTCCATGCAGACAACAGCAAAGCCAACGCCCCCGTGGTCGTCGACAGTGACGGCTTCAAGGAACCGTTGAGCAAACTCAAGTTCAATCCGGGCCTGGACCAGCGCGAATTCGAGCGTTCGACGCTCAGCGCACTGGCCGTCTACGATCCGCTGGAAGAGTGGAACCGGCGCGTCTACCACTTCAACTACCGCTTCGACCAATGGGTATTCCTGCCAGTGGTCAATGGTTACCGCTACGTCACCCCGAGCTTCCTGCGCACCGGCGTCAGCAACTTCTTCAACAACCTCGGCGACGTGCCGAACCTGTTGAACAGCCTGCTGCAACTCAAGGGCCAGCGCTCGCTGGAAACCACCGGGCGACTGCTGCTCAACACCACCCTCGGCATCGCCGGGCTGTGGGACCCGGCCACCGCCATGGGCCTGCCGCGCCAGAGCGAGGACTTCGGCCAGACGCTGGGCTTCTACGGCGTGCCGGGCGGCGCTTACTTCGTCCTGCCGATCCTCGGTCCGTCGAACCTGCGTGATACCAGCGGCCTGGTAGTGGATTACACGGCCGAGAATGCGATCAACTTCCTCAACGTGGCCGAGGTCAGCTCCAACCATCCGGAAGTCTGGGTCCTGCGCGGCATCGACAAGCGCAACCAGACCAGCTTCCGCTATGGCCAGATGAACTCGCCGTTCGAGTACGAGAAAGTGCGCTACGTGTACACTGAAGCGCGCAAGTTGCAAATCGCCGAATAAATAAGGCAGCTGTAAATCAATGTGGGAGCGGGCTTGCTCGCGAAAGCGGTGTGTCAGTCACCAAAAAGGTTGTCTGACACACCGCTTTCGCGAGCAAGCCCGCTCCCACATTTGTTATGTGTTGTCTTCAGCCTTTCAGCGCTTTCCAGATCTTGCTGACAGCCATAACCCCAACCAACACCACCGCACCCGCCACAATCCCCGCCACGCCATTGAGCAACACCGGCACGATAAATCCGCCGCCACCCGCCGCCGCACCGACACTTTCGATCCAGTGATGCACCACCGGCACGCCGTGGGTGAGGATCCCGCCGCCCACCAGAAACATCGCCGCCGTGCCGATCACCGACAGGCTCTTCATCATGTACGGTGCCGCACGCAGAATCCCGCCGCCGATGCTTTTCGCCATCCGCCCGGGTTTCTGGGTCAACCACAGGCCCAGATCGTCGAGTTTGACGATACCCGCCACCAGGCCATAAACGCCGATGGTCATGACAATGGCAATGCCCGAAAGCACGATGATTTGCTGAGTCAATGGCGCACCGGCCACGGTGCCGAGGGTAATGGCGATGATTTCCGCCGAAAGAATGAAGTCGGTGCGGATCGCGCCTTTGATCTTGTCCTTCTCGAACGCCACCAGGTCAGTGGCAGGATCGGCCACCGCCTCGACCAGCTGCGCATGCTCGACGGCGTCTTCAGCCTTGCTGTGCAGGAACTTGTGGGCGAGCTTCTCAAACCCTTCGAAGCACAGATAAGCGCCGCCGACCATCAACAGCGGTGTGACCAACCACGGAATGAACGCACTGATCGCCAATGCCGACGGCACCAGGATCAGTTTATTGATGAACGAACCCTTGGCGACTGCCCAGACCACCGGGATTTCCCGCTCGGCCCGCACGCCGCTGACTTGCTGGGCATTGAGTGCCAGGTCGTCACCGAGTACGCCGGCCGTTTTCTTGGCGGCCATTTGGGTCATCAATGAGACGTCATCCAGCACGGCCGCGATGTCGTCGATCAGTACCAGCAAACTGCTTCCTGCCATGAATCTTGTTTCCTTCTGCAATGAATGCGCAGCAGCATAGCGCGGCATCACGGGCTGCGGTCCATTCTTGAGCGCCGCGCGAGGCCGGTGATACCATGCGCAACCGCCAGAACAGGCAAGGAATCACCGGGTTTATGAGCACTATCCGCGAGCGCAACAAACAATTGATCCTGCGTGCCGCCAGTGAGGAGTTCGCTGACAAAGGCTTCGCTGCGACCAAAACCAGCGACATCGCAGCCAAGGCGGGATTGCCCAAGCCCAACGTCTACTACTACTTCAAATCCAAGGAAAACCTCTACCGCGAGGTCCTGGAAAGCATCATCGAACCGATCCTGCAGGCTTCGACGCCGTTCAACCCCGACGGCGAACCCGGTGAAGTGCTCAGCGGCTACATTCGCTCGAAAATCCGCATCTCCCGCGATCTGCCTTTCGCCTCCAAGGTGTTCGCCAGCGAAATCATGCACGGCGCGCCCCACCTGAGCAGCGATCTGGTCGAACAGCTCAATGGCCAGGCCAAACACAACATCGAATGCATCCAGACCTGGATCGACCGCGGACAAATCGCCCCCATCGACCCCAACCACCTGATGTTCAGCATCTGGGCCGCCACCCAGACCTACGCCGACTTCGACTGGCAGATCACCGCCATCACCGGCAAGGCCAGGCTGGATGAAGAAGATTACGAAGCGGCGACGCAGACGATTATCCGGTTGGTGTTGAAGGGGTGTGAGCCGGAGCGGTAGACCGAGTCGCGGCCTTCGCGAGCAAGCCCGCTCCCACAGGGGATTTGCAACACCATAGATCCAATGTGGGAGCGGCTTGCTCGCGAATGGCGGCAACCCGGTTTTAGATCAAACCCAGATCGCATCCCACAACGGATAGTCACCAAGCTTCCCGACCAGCCCTGCCCGCAATGGGTTAGCCACGACATATCGAGCCAGCTTCACCAGGTCTTCCTCTTTTCGTAGCGCATGATCATGAAAGCCTTGCTGCCAAAGGCTACCTGTTCTACCGAGCGCCGAATTGACTGCACGAGTGCTCAGGGATTTCGCCTGACACATCAATTGCGCCAGCGTCCCCTTTTGCAACTGAATCAACCAATGGAAATGATCCGGCATGACCACCCAGGCCAGCGTGTCGGCAAAGCCGTCATCCTGTGCTTGCCTGAATTGATGAACAACCAGTCTGCCAAGGGTGTAATCCCTGAAAACAGGTTCTCGATTCAAGGTATTGGCAGTCAGTAGATAGATGCGATTTTGCTCGGCGTAGCGGCCGATACGCAGGCGGTGTGATGCTGACAGCTCAGGCATTCCTTGCCCTCTCTCATGTTGAAGTCATGAAAAGGCTAGTTCAGCGGCTGCGGGCCTATGGGGCAGACCTTTAGCTGGATGTGTCTGGGAGATCGCCTTCGCGAGCAAGCCCGCTCCCACATTGGGATTTGCAACACCATAGATCCAATGTGGGAGCGGGCTTGCTCGCGAAAGCGCTAGTTCAGTCAGCGAAGATCAAGCCGCCACCCCCGCATCCGCCACCAACCCCAACGCCTCGATGGCATTGATCGCGCACTGCTCGTCAACATCCGACAGATCGCCGCTGATCCCCACCGCCCCCAGCACGTTCCCGTCCTGATCCCGCACCAGCACACCACCCGGTGCCGGCACGACGCTGCCCTGCCCCAAGCTGTTCAACGCGGCGATAAATGCCGGGCGTTGCTGGGCGTCCAGCGCCAGCAGGCGTGAACCCTTACCCAGCGCAATGGCGCCCCAGGCTTTGCCGATGGCGACGTGCGGACGCAGCAGGCTGGCGCCGTCTTCGCGCTGCAGGGTGATCAGATGCCCGCCGGCATCCAGTACCGCGATGGTCAAAGGTGCCGCAGCGATTGCACGCCCGGCGGTGATGGCCTCGTTGACCAGGTTGACTGCGACTTTCAAGGTTAAAGCGCTCATGGTGCCGTCCTCATTTTGTTTTTCGGAAAGTCGGTGGGCTGCGCGCTTGCGTCGCAGCTCGATGCAACAAATAGAACACAATGAATTATTTTTTTGTATACAATAATTCTCGAAAGGCGCCACATGCGACGAAAAGCCACAGTAGAAAGGGCTTCCGACGAATGAAACAAGCGCTTGAGAAAATGGATTGACCTGCGCCGTCCGCCGTGAATACACTCTGCGCAAAGCCACTTGTATACAATTACAAAACGTAAAGAGGCACAAAACCATGAGCAAAATGAGAGCAATCGAAGCCGCCGTTCTGGTGATGCGCCGTGAAGGGGTCGATACCGCTTTTGGCATCCCGGGTGCCGCCATCAACCCGCTGTACTCCGCCCTGCAAAAGGTCGGCGGCATCGATCACGTACTCGCTCGCCACGTTGAAGGCGCCTCGCACATGGCCGAGGGCTACACCCGCACCAAGGCCGGCAACATCGGCGTGTGCATCGGCACTTCCGGCCCAGCCGGCACCGACATGGTCACCGGGCTCTACAGCGCCTCGGCCGACTCGATTCCAATCCTCTGCATCACAGGGCAAGCACCCCGCGCCCGTATGCACAAGGAAGACTTCCAGGCTGTCGACATCACCAGCATCGTCAAGCCAGTCACCAAGTGGGCGACCACTGTTCTGGAACCGGGCCAGGTGCCTTACGCGTTCCAGAAAGCCTTCTATGAAATGCGCTCCGGCCGTCCAGGCCCGGTGCTGATCGACCTGCCGTTTGACGTACAGATGGCGGAAATCGAATTCGACATCGACGCTTACCAGCCACTGCCGCTGGCCAAGCCGACCGCTAGCCGGGTTCAGGTCGAGAAGGCCTTGGCCTTGCTCGATCAGGCTGAACGCCCATTGCTGGTGGCCGGTGGCGGCATCATCAACGCCGACGCCAGCGACCTGCTGGTGGAGTTCGCCGAGCTGACCGGTATTCCGGTTGTCCCGACCTTGATGGGCTGGGGCACCATCCCTGACGATCACCCGCTGATGGTGGGCATGGTTGGCTTGCAGACCTCGCACCGCTACGGCAACGCGACCATGCTCAAGTCGGACGTGGTGCTGGGCATCGGTAACCGTTGGGCCAACCGTCACACCGGCTCGGTCGACGTGTACACCGAAGGCCGCAAGTTCATCCACGTCGACATCGAAGGCACTCAGATCGGCCGCG
Organism: Pseudomonas sp. AP3_22 TE3818; assembly: GCF_053628995.1. Classification (NCBI taxonomy): domain Bacteria; kingdom Pseudomonadati; phylum Pseudomonadota; class Gammaproteobacteria; order Pseudomonadales; family Pseudomonadaceae; genus Pseudomonas; species Pseudomonas sp. AP3_22 TE3818. The sequence goes on from NZ_JBRJHL010000001.1 coordinate 4,839,765, forward strand.
TGTTCACCCCGGACCTGGGCATCGTGTCCGACGCCGCTGCCGCGCTGACCGTGTTCATCGAAGTCGCTCGCGAGTGGCAAGCCGCCGGCAAACTGAAGAACCGCAGCGCCTGGCTGCAGGACTGCCAGCAGCGTAAAGCCAGCCTGCAGCGCAAGACTCACTTCGACAACGTGCCGGTCAAGCCGCAGCGCGTTTACGAAGAAATGAACCAGGTGTTCGGCAAAGACACCTGCTACGTCAGCACCATCGGTCTGTCGCAGATTGCCGGCGCGCAGTTCCTGCACGTCTACAAGCCGCGCCACTGGATCAACTGCGGTCAGGCAGGCCCTCTGGGCTGGACCATTCCGGCAGCGCTGGGCGTGGTCAAGGCTGATCCGAACCGTAAAGTCGTGGCCCTGTCGGGGGACTATGACTTCCAGTTCATGATCGAGGAATTGGCGGTGGGCGCGCAGTTCAAGCTGCCGTACATCCATGTTGTCGTGAACAACTCGTACCTGGGCCTGATCCGTCAGGCACAGCGCGGTTTCGACATGGACTACTGCGTACAGCTGTCCTTCGACAACCTCAACGCCCCGGAACTCAACGGCTACGGTGTCGACCACGTCGCGGTGGCCGAAGGCCTGGGCTGCAAGGCACTGCGTGTGTTTGAACCGGCTCAGATCCAGCCTGCCCTGCGCAAGGCCCAGGAACTGATCGAGGAGTTCAAGGTTCCGGTGATCGTCGAGATCATCCTGGAGCGCGTGACCAACATTTCCATGGGCACCGAGATCAACGCCGTCAACGAATTCGAAGACCTGGCGCTGGTCGGCGACGACGCACCAACGGCGATTTCGTTGCTTGATTAACTACTGATCGTTCCCCTTGTAGGAGCCGGCTTGCCGGCGATAGCGATACATCAGCCACATTGATGTCGATTGATACACCGCTATCGCCGGCAAGCCGGCTCCTACAGGGGGGCCTTCACACATTTACGGGAGACCACCATGCCGCGTTTCGCAGCCAACCTGTCCATGCTGTTCACCGAACAGGACTTTCTTGCCCGTTTCGAAGCGGCCGCCAAAGCCGGCTTCAGTGGTGTCGAGTACCTGTTCCCGTACGACTTCAGCTCCGCCGAAATCAAGGCCAAGCTCGACGCCAACGGTCTGACCCAAGTGCTGTTCAACCTGCCGGCTGGCGACTGGGCCAAGGGCGAGCGCGGTATCGCGTGCCTGCCGGACCGGGTTGAAGAGTTCCGTGCCGGTGTCGATCTGGCCATCGCCTACGCGCAAGTGCTGGGCAACACCCAGGTCAACTGCCTGGCTGGTATCCGGCCGCAGGGCTTTGACGATGCCACCGTGGAGAAAACCTTCGTCGCCAACCTCAAGTACGCGGCCGACAAGCTGCAAGCGGCGGGCATCAAGCTGGTGATGGAAGCGATCAACACCCGTGACATTCCAGGTTTCTACCTGAACAACACGGCGCAAGCCCTGTCGATTCGCGAGCAGGTCGGCAGCGCCAACCTGTTCCTGCAATACGACATCTATCACATGCAAATCATGGAAGGCGACCTGGCCCGCACCCTGCAATCGCACCTGGGCGAGATCAACCATGTGCAGCTCGCGGACAACCCGGGGCGCAACGAACCAGGCACCGGTGAAATCAACTACCGCTTCCTGTTCGAGCACCTGGACCGCATCGGGTATCAGGGCTGGGTCGGTTGCGAATACAAGCCGCTGACCACCACCGAAGCAGGCCTGGGCTGGCTGAAAACCCATAACGCAATCTAAACGCAATTTCTGTAGGAGCTGGCTTGCCGGCGATGGCATCACCGCGGTGCATCAGACAGTCCGTGTCGCCCGCATCGCCGGCAAGCCGGCTCCTACAAAAAACAAATAAAACGAGGATTTTCTCATGGCTAAAATCGGATTTATCGGCACCGGCATCATGGGCCACCCAATGGCGTTGAACCTGCAGAAAGCCGGTCACAGCCTGTTCCTGTCGGCGCACCACGACGCCGCCCCTGCCGATCTGGTCGCTGCTGGCGCCGTTGCTCTGGCGAACCCGAAAGAAGTCGCCCAGGAAGCTGAGTTCATCATCGTCATGGTGCCGGATACCCCGCAGGTCGACGACGTGCTGTTCCGCGCCGACGGTATCGCTGCCGGCGTAGGCAAAGGCAAAGTGGTGATCGACATGAGTTCGATCTCGCCGACCGCCACCAAGGCTTTCGCCGCGAAGATCAACGAAAAAGGCGCGCAATACCTCGACGCTCCGGTCTCCGGTGGCGAGGTCGGCGCCAAGGCGGCGACGCTGAGCATCATGGTCGGTGGCGATGCCGACGCCTTCGAACGCGCCCTGCCGCTGTTCCAGGCCATGGGCAAGAACATCACCCTGGTCGGTGGCAACGGCGACGGTCAAACCGCCAAGGTGGCCAACCAGATCATCGTGGCCCTGAACATCCAGGCGGTGGCCGAAGCCCTGCTGTTCGCATCGAAAAACGGTGCCGATCCAGCCAAGGTACGTGAAGCACTGATGGGCGGTTTCGCCTCCTCGAAGATCCTCGAAGTGCACGGCGAGCGCATGATCAAGGGCACCTTCGATCCAGGCTTCCGCATCAGCCTGCACCAGAAGGACCTGAACCTTGCCCTGCAAGGCGCCAAAGAGCTGAACATCAACCTGCCGAACACCGCCAACACCCAGCAAGTGTTCAGCACCTGCGCGGCTATCGGTGGCAGCAACTGGGATCACTCGGCGCTGATCAAGGGTCTGGAACACATGGCGAACTTCTCGATTCGCGACAAGAAGTAAGTCCTGCCCCATCCCCATGTGGGAGCGGGCCTGTGGCGAGGGGGCTTGCCCCCGTTGGGCTGCGAAGCAGCCCCAAAATCTCTGATGAACCGAAGATCTTGTGAGTGCTACGCACTCAAACGGGGGCAAGCCCCCTCGCCACAGGGCCCGCTCCCACACTGGACCGAGTTGCCCTTCAAATAACAAGAATTCCGGGAGCCCGCCATGTCGGTCGATCCGCAACAATTGCTGCGCGAGCTGTTTGCCACAGCCATCGACGCGGCGCATCCGCAACAAGTCCTCGAAGCCCATCTGCCTGCCGACCGCAGCGGTCGCGTGATCGTCATCGGCGCCGGCAAAGCCGCAGCCGCCATGGCCCAGGTGGTCGAGCGTTGCTGGCAGGGTGAAGTGTCAGGTCTGGTGGTGACCCGTTACGGTCACGGCGCACCTTGCGAAAAAATCGAAGTGGTCGAAGCCGCGCACCCGGTACCGGATGCCGCCGGCCTGGCCGTGGCCAAGCGTGTGCTGGAATTGGTCAGCGACCTCAACGAATCCGACCGCGTGATCTTCCTGCTCTCCGGCGGCGGCTCTGCCCTGCTGGCGCTGCCGGCCGAAGGCATCACCCTGGCCGACAAACAGTCGATCAACAAAGCCCTGCTCAAGTCCGGCGCGACCATCGGCGAGATGAACTGCGTACGCAAGCACCTCTCGGCGATCAAGGGCGGCCGCCTGGGCAAAGCCTGCTGGCCGGCCACTGTCTACACCTATGCGATTTCCGATGTACCGGGCGATCTGGCCACGGTCATCGCCTCCGGCCCTACCGTGGCCGACCCGAGCACCTCGGCCGAAGCCCTGGCGATCCTCAAACGCTACGCCATCGAGGTTCCGGCCTCGGTGCGCACCTGGCTGCAAAGCCCCGAGTCGGAAACCGTCAAACCCGGCGACCCGAGCCTGGCACGCAGTCACTTCCAATTGATCGCCCGTCCGCAGCAATCCCTTGAAGCGGCGGCGGTGAAATGCCGTCAGGCCGGGTTCAGCCCGCTGATCCTCGGCGACCTCGAAGGCGAATCCCGCGAGGTGGCGAAGGTCCACGCCGGCATCGCGCGTCAGATCGTCCTGCACGGTCAGCCGCTGGCGGCGCCCTGCGTGATTCTCTCGGGCGGTGAAACCACCGTCACCGTGCGCGGCAATGGCCGTGGCGGGCGCAACGCCGAGTTCCTGCTGAGCCTGACCGACAGCCTCAAAGGCCTGCCCGGCGTCTACGCGCTGGCCGGTGACACCGACGGCATCGACGGCTCGGAAGACAACGCCGGCGCAATCATGACCCCGGACAGCTACGCCCGCGCCGCCGCAAAGGGCCTGAGCGCCAGCGACGAGTTGGACAACAACAATGGCTACGGCTATTTCGAGGCACTCGACGCCCTGATCGTCACCGAGCCGACCCGAACCAACGTCAACGACTTCCGCGCCATTCTGATCCTTGAGAGCACTAAACATGACGCCTGACAAAAAGGTCAAAATCCTCGCCACGCTCGGCCCGGCCATCGACGGTATCGACGACATCCGTGAGCTGGTGCTGGCCGGGGTCAATATCTTCCGCCTGAACTTCAGCCATGGCGATCACGCCGACCACGCCCAGCGTTTCCAGTGGATTCGTGAAGTCGAGCGCCAACTGAATTATCCATTGGGCATTCTGATGGACCTGCAAGGCCCGAAACTGCGGGTCGGCAAGTTCGCCGAAGGCAAGGTGCAACTGGTACGCGGCCAGGCCTTGCGCCTGGACCTCGACGCCACGCCGGGCGATGAGCGCCGGGTCAACCTGCCCCACCCGGAAATCATCGCCGCACTGGAGCCGGGCATGGACCTGCTGCTGGACGACGGCAAGTTGCGCCTGCGGGTCGTGACCAAATACGCCGACGCCATCGACACCACCGTGCTCAATGGCGGCGAACTCTCGGACCGCAAAGGCGTGAACGTGCCGCAAGCGGTGCTCGACCTGAGCCCGCTGACCGCCAAGGATCGCCGCGACTTGACCTTCGGTCTGGAGCTGGGCGTGGACTGGGTCGCGCTGTCGTTCGTGCAACGTCCCGACGACATCCGCGAAGCCCGTACCCTGATCGGCGACAAGGCCTTCCTGATGGCCAAGATCGAGAAGCCCTCGGCCGTTGAACAACTGCGCGAGATCGCCGAGTTGAGCGATGCGATCATGGTCGCCCGGGGTGATCTGGGCGTGGAAGTGCCGGCCGAAAGCGTGCCGCAGATCCAGAAGAACATCATCAGCACCTGCCGCCAGCTCGGCAAACCGGTGGTGGTGGCCACGCAGATGCTGGAGTCGATGCGTTTCTCACCGGCGCCCACCCGCGCCGAAGTCACAGACGTCGCCAACGCCGTGGCCGAAGGGGCGGACGCGGTGATGCTGTCGGCGGAAACCGCGTCCGGCGAATACCCGCTCGAAGCCGTGCAGATGATGAGCAAGATCATCCGCCAGGTGGAAAACGGTCCGGACTACCAGACTCAACTCGACGTCAGCCGACCGAAAGCCGAAGCCACCGTTTCCGACGCGATCAGTTGCGCCATTCGCCGCATCAGCAACGTGCTGCCGGTGGCGGTGCTGGTGAATTACAGCGAGTCCGGCGCGTCGAGCCTGCGTGCGGCGCGGGAGCGGCCGACCGTGCCGATCCTCAACCTGACGCCGAACCTGCAGACCGCCCGTCGCCTGAGCGTGGCGTGGGGTGTGCACTCGGTGGTCAACGATCGCCTGCGCCAGGTCGATGAAGTCTGCTCCACCGCGCTGGAGATCGCCCAGGCCCAAGGCATGGCGCAGCGTGGTGACACCTTATTGATCACCGCCGGTGTGCCCTTTGGGCAGCCGGGATCGACTAACTCTCTGCGTATCGAGACATTGATCTAGCGCCCATACCGGCCTCATCGCCGGCAAGCCGGCTCCTACAGGGACAGCGTATTTCTGTAGGAGCTGGCTTGCCGGCGATGCAGGCAACTCGGTTTCACTGACATTCAGACCTGCCATGCCTGCCAATCACTTCAACACCCACTGCCCCGACTGGGCCGAAGCCTTGCTTAACGGCTTCAGCCAGATCTTTCTCCAGCGTAATCCGCTGTGCGGCCTGCTGTGCCTGTTGGCAATCCTGTTCACCGCGCCCGCCTTACTGGGCGGCGCCTTGCTCGGCGGTGTCGCCGGGTTGCTCACCGCGCAACGTCGCAACTACGCCAAGGCTGACCGTCAGGCCGGGTTGTTCAGCTACAACGGCGTTCTGCTCGGTCTGTTGCTGAGCCTGTACTTCCCCTGGTCGGCGATGATGCCGCCGCTGATTCTGGCCGCCGGTGGCCTGAGCGCGATGTTCACCCAGCAGTGGCTCAAGCGCGTCCGCCTCAGCCAATACCTCCCCGCCTACACCACGCCATTCGTGGTGCTGAGCTGGGTGTTGCTGTGCTTCGCCACACCCTCGACAGAGGCGCATTTGATCGAGGTCAGCCCCCTGAACATGCTCGCCGCCCCTTTCAAAGGCATCGGTCAGGTGATGTTCCTCGGTCATCCGCTGGCCGGTGCGATGATTGCCGCCGGCTTGCTGATCGCTGATCGCCGCGCCTTCTGCTGGGCGTTGTTGGCGTCTGTGGCGGGCATGGGCTGGAGCCTGCTGCAGCACGACTTCTACACCGCACTGCTCGGCCTCGGCGGCTACAACGCCGTACTCGCCGCCCTCGCCTTCAGCTCCCAGCGTCGCCAACCGTGGCTGCCGCTGGCCGGCATCGGCCTGGCGCTGTTGCTGACGCCGATGTTTGCCGCCATGGGTCTGCCCACGCTGACCGCGCCGTTCATTCTTGCCTGCTGGCTGATCCGCACGGTTGTTCAGATGCTCGGCAAAGCCAGGGTCGAAAGCGCGCCTTGCGCTACCGGGGAGAATCAACCTAGGCTGCGCTGATCATCGAGTCAGGCGTTATCCATGGACAGCAACAAACACTGGCGTGAAGACCTTTACGTCATGATTTTCCAGACCGACACCCAGGCGGGTCGGCGCTTCGACGGCATCCTGCTGTTGATCATCCTCGCCAGCCTGGTGATCGTGATGCTCGACAGCATCGACAGCGTTCACCGCAACTACGCCGATGTGCTCGCCTATATCGAGTGGGGCTTCACGGCGGTCTTCCTCGGCGAGTACATCCTGCGCCTGTACTGTTCGCCCAAACCCCTGCGCTACGCCTTCAGCTTTTACGGACTGGTGGACCTGCTGGCCATCGTGCCCGGCATCCTCGCGCTGTATTACGCCGATGCGCAGTATCTGCTGATAATCCGGATCATCCGCATGCTGCGGATCTTCCGTGTGCTCAAGCTCAGCCCTTATCTCAAGCAAGCCAACTACCTGATGTCGGCGCTGCGCGGCAGCAAGCAAAAAATCGTGGTGTTCCTGGTCAGCGTCTGCACGCTGGTAACGGTATTCGGCACGCTGATGTATGTGATCGAAGGCCCCGAACATGGCTTCACCAGCATTCCCAAAGGCATCTATTGGGCTATCGTGACACTGACCACCGTGGGCTTCGGCGACATCGTGCCGAAGACGCCCCTGGGCCAGGTGATTTCGTCGCTGGTGATGATCACCGGTTACTCGATCATCGCCGTGCCAACCGGGATTTTCACCGCTGAACTGGCCAACGCCATGCGCGGCGATCAACTTCAACACGACTGCCCGGTGTGCAAGAAAAACAGCCACGAACAGGGTGCTGCATTCTGCTCCCGTTGCGGCAACGCACTGTTCAAAAAACTGGAATAAGCAAATAGTTTTTTAATCTTTAAAGGACTATGCGAGCCCGGTTATAGTCGCTGGCAAAATGCCCCATCTTTTAAATAGAACAAGGATTGCGCAGTGAAAAAACTCTTTGGCGCCTCTCTTCTGGCCGCTGGCCTGGCACTGACCAGCGTGGCTCAAGCCGCACCGACGCTGCTCAACGTCTCGTACGACGTGATGCGCGATTTCTACAAGGACTACAACACTGCGTTTCAGAAACACTGGCAAGCCGAGCACAACGAAAACATCACCCTGCAGATGTCCTTCGGCGGTTCCAGCAAACAGGCCCGCTCAGTGATCGACGGCCTGCCGGCGGATGTCATCACCATGAACATGGCCACTGACATCAACGCCCTGGCGGACAACGGCAAACTGGTCCCGGACAACTGGGTCACGCGCCTGCCGAACAACAGCGCGCCGTTCACCTCGGCCACCGTGTTCATCGTGCGCAAAGGCAACCCGAAAGCCCTGAAAGACTGGCCGGACCTGCTCAAGGACGGCGTGCAAGTCATCGTGCCGAACCCGAAGACTTCCGGTAACGGTCGCTACACCTACCTCTCGGCCTGGGGCTACGTGCTGAAAAACGGCGGTGACGAGAACAAGGCCAAAGACTTCGTCGGCAAGCTGTTCAAACAAGCGCCGGTACTCGATACCGGTGGCCGCGCCGCCACCACCACCTTCATGACCAACCAGATCGGCGACGTGCTGGTGACCTTCGAGAACGAAGCGGAAATGATCGCCCGCGAGTTCGGCCGCGATCAGTTCGAAGTCATCTACCCAAGCGTTTCCGCCGAAGCCGAGCCACCGGTGTCGGTGGTCGACAAAACCGTCGACAAGAAAGGCACCCGCGCCGCCGCCGAGGAATACCTGAAGTACCTGTGGTCGCCGGAAGGCCAGGAGATTGCAGCAGCGAACTACCTGCGCCCGCGTGACCCGGCCGTGCTGGCCAAGTACACCGACCGTTTCCCGAAAGTGGACTTCCTGTCCGTCGAGAAGACCTTCGGTGACTGGCGTACCGTGCAGAAGACCCACTTCAACGATGGCGGGATTTTCGACCAGATTTATGCGCAATAAACACCTGTAGGAGCGAGCCTGCTCGCGATGGACGTCAACGATAATGCGTTTTTTCTGAATAAACGCGTTGACCGTGACTCCATCGCGAGCAGGCTCGCTCCTACAGTGTTCCGTGTATGTTTCTGCCATGTGTCGGCTACATCGGCGGCGTCACGCCATCCTTGCCCGCCGAGATGGATTGAGCGGTGAGCGTGCCGTCAGCACCCTGCGTGACAAAGGTCACGATCTTCACGCCCACCTTCAACAGACTGCGATCGGCCGGCATCAGGTTGACGATGGGAACGTCTTCGGGCACCAGGATCTTCTGTTGGCCACCCTTGTAGTTGACGGTCAGCACCCGGCCATTGCTCACCACCAGGTCGCCGACGCTGCCGTTGGTCATGCTGCTGCCCTTGACCAGATCGAAGGGTCGATGACCGTCGCCACTGCCGGCCAGCTCCGGCGGGAACACATGGACCTCCAGGGCCTTGAGAGTGCCGTCCTCCTGGGGAATGGCTGCGGAGCCGATGTAGCTGCCGGGCTTGATGTCTTCGATATTGGCCAGGGTCACGGCGCGGACCTTGGTGTCCTGGGTCAGGTTGATCACCAGGTTGTCGCCGCTGTTGGCGCGGACCTTCACAACGTCCGGACTGACACCGGTGATCTCGCCGCGCACACCGATGCGCGTGCCTGGCGCGTCTTCTGCCTGCGCCAGGCCAGCGCTGAACACGCTGATCAAGGTGACGACTGAAACCCGGCGAATCAGCTGACGAAACTTCACATTCATGGAGCGGCCCTCAGGTCATGAGACGTGGAGAGAGAACATAAGCACGCTATCGAACAAGATGTAGTGAATGTATCATTGACCTTCGACCTTTTGACGCAAGGCCATTAGGCGCACGACACATGCGTTCGTCAGTCATTCCGCAATGGAATGATAGCTATCACTCCAATCCCGCTTCCGCCGTTTCAGTCAGCCCGTTAGCCTGCGCGCATTCCTTTCCGTAGAGCGAGACCCGTTATGAACCCAGCGACCCAAGTGCCCCACGGCACCGCGACAATGACCCGAGGCATGGTGCTGCTGTTCGCCTTCTGTTGCGGCGCGATTGTCGCCAACATCTACTACGCCCAGCCGATCATCGGCCTGATTGCCCCGGACATTGGCCTGACCAACACCATGGCCAGCCTGATCGTTTCCCTGACCCAGATCGGCTATGCGCTGGGGCTGTTTTTCCTGGTGCCGCTGGGGGATCTGCTGGAGAACCGCCGGTTGATGATCATCACCACCCTGGTGGCGATTGCCAGCCTGCTGGGTGCGGCGTTTACCGATCAGCCGAACGTGTTCTTGCTGATTTCGCTGTTGGTGGGGTTCAGCTCGGTTTCGGTGCAGATCCTGATTCCACTGGCCGCACACCTGGCGCCGGAAGAAACCCGAGGCCGTGTAGTGGGCGGGATCATGGGCGGTTTGCTGCTCGGCATTCTGCTGGCCCGGCCGTTGTCCAGCGTGGTGGCCGACCACTTCGGCTGGCGCGCGATGTTTGTGATTGCCGCCGTGTTGATGGCGGCCATCAGCATCGTGCTGGCCATGACCATCCCCAAGCGTGAGCCTGATCACAGCGCTTCCTATGGCCAGTTGCTGGGTTCGCTATGGACGCTGCTGCGCAAGCAACCGGTGCTGCGTCAGCGTGCGTTTTACCAGGGCTGCATGTTTGCCACATTCAGCCTGTTCTGGACCGCCGTGCCGCTGGAGCTGGCACGCAATCATGGACTGTCGCAAAGCGAGATCGCGGTTTTCGCGCTGGTGGGGGCCATCGGCGCCATTGCCGCCCCGATCGCCGGACGCCTGGCCGATGCCGGCCACACCCGCATCGCGTCGTTGCTGGCCCTGCTGTTCGCCAGCCTGAGTTTTATGCCGGCGTTCATCCATCCGGCCTACAGCGTCATCGGCCTGGCCGTGACTGGCGTGGTGCTGGACTTCTGCGTGCAGATGAACATGGTCCTCGGCCAGCGTGCGGTGTACGCCCTCGACGGCAAAAGCCGCAGCCGCCTGAATGCCCTGTACATGACCAGCATCTTCATCGGCGGCGCCTTCGGCTCTTCGGTGGCCAGCGCCGTGTACGAACAGGGCGGCTGGCTGTGGATCGTGATCGTCGGTAGTGCATTTCCACTGCTGGCGTTATTGCGGTTCTTGAGCGTTTCGCCAAAGGCATCGTTGGCGACGGCTTAACACCATTGACTTGCGACATCCTCAAGATTTTGCACAAGGACCCTCAATGGACCGCCTCGGCGCAATGGAAACCTTCGTCTACGTGGTGGAAACCGGCTCGTTTTCCGCCGCGGCACGACGCCTGAACATCGGCCAGCCGGCCGTGTCGAAAACCATCGCGCAACTCGAGGCGCGGCTGGCGGTACGGTTGTTGCTGCGCTCGACCCGGGGCCTGACGCCCACCGAGGCCGGGCTGGCCTTTTTCGAACGGGCCAAGCGTGCCATCGAAGAAGCCGACGAGGCCGACAACGCCGCACGCGGTTGCGCCAGCGGGCTGAGTGGCAACCTGCGTATCTGCGCGCCGGTCACCTTCGGTCGGCTGCACATCGTTCCGCACCTGGGCCCCTTCCTTGCGCAACACCCGGAGCTGAACATCGACCTGATGCTCGACGATCGCAACGTCAATCTGGTGGAAGAAGGCGTCGATATCGCCCTGCGCATGGGCGCGTTGAGCGACTCAGGCCTGACCGCGCGCAAGATCGCCGAATCCCGGCGCATGGTACTGGGTACACCGGCGTACTTCGAAAAACACGGCGCCCCCACCTGCCCCGCCGACCTGTGCAAGCATCAGGCAATCGTCTACACCCTCGGTGACGGTGCCAGTTGGCAGTTCAACCAGGCCGGCGAGGAGCGATCGGTGACCGTCAGCGGCCGGATCCGTGTCAACGCCGCCGAAGGCCTGCGTGAAGCCGTGCTGGCCCATCAAGGACTGACCATGGCCTCGCAATGGATGTTCGCGCCCGAACTGGCCGACGGTTCGGTCCGGGAAGTGATGAAGGACTGGACAGTGCCGAACCAGGACCTGTGGGCTGTGTTCCCCACCGGGAGAATGGCCAGCGCCAAGGCTCGGGCATTTGTGGAGTATGTGCATGGGTTGTTGGGCACGAAAGCCTGACAGGCAGCTCAATCAAGATCAAAAGATCACAGGCTGCGCCATTGCCTGCATTGGCGGCGTACGAAGGTAATTGCTCGTCGTCCGATCCCGGCAGTCACTCGTCAATGCAGACCAGCAAACGCTCGACCGTTTGCTCAAGCGACCCAGAGTTGTCGAGCACGTGTACGGTCGGGTCGTCCGCCAGAAGTTGCTCGCTGAAGCGGGCATTGCGCGCCAAGCGCTGATCGATCTCGATCAACGATTCTCGCCCGCGCTCCAGCAAGCGATGGCGCAGTACCGCTTGATCCACAGTCAACAACAGCACCAATACGTCTGGATAGCGCAGGCGCGTGCTCTGCAAATGCCCCCGAGAGCCATTGACCAGCACGTCCTCGCCGGCGGCCAGCCAATCGTCGATTTCCCGCGGGATGCCATAGGACAACCCATTGGCGTGCCAGCTCAGGGCAAACGCGCCCTGAGCTTCCATATCGGTGAATTGCTGCGCACTGACACCCAGCGCCGCCTCGCCCACGGCTTCGGCCGAGCGGGTAATGACCCGGCGCACGATCCGGCAGCCGCGTTCGGCCAACCGCGTTCGCGCGGCATCCAGCAGGCTGTCCTTGCCCGAACCTGAAGGCCCGATGAGATAGATCAACCTGCCCGCCATCAAAACACCCTCTTCATTTGCCGCCACACTTGCTGGAACACCGGCAAACCATCCTGACTGCGCTTGCACCCGATCAGCCCGCTGGCCCGGCGAATGATCCATCACCTGCACCCGTTGCACCAGCAGGTTTTCCACTCGATCACGGTATAGGCTCAGGTTCGGATGACACAGCTCGCAGCGCAGTTGCGGGCGGTGTTTGGCTAAAGCCAAAGCGAGGCGACCTACCGACCGGCCTGGTCGCGAGGCTTCACACATCTCCCTGTAGGAGCCCGGCTTGCCGGCGATGGCGCCACCCCTGCAGCACCTGACACACCGCTATCGCCGGCAAGCCGGCTCCTACAGTTGGTCGGCGTACACAAACGCTCTTCACCACTCAACAGGCCGAGCGTTAGCTCGCCTGCCGCTCTTGATCTTGATCCACCCGCCCCCTCGGCAGGCTGAGCGCAGGTGTTCATCCGGGGATGGGCGCGCAGCGCCGTTCGACGCAGTCGAACTCATTGCATGTAGGTCGAAGCGAAGCCGACCGGAGGGCAATGCCCCCGGATGGACACCGGAGCGAAGGAACCCCGAGCCTCAGCGAGGGGCCGTACGTTCGGGGCGAGCGTTTTTTGCTTCCTTTTTTAGGCGCTTGTAAAAAAAGGAGTCGCCGTAAGGGCGAAACCATAAGCCGCCGTTACCGAAGAACCGGATATGTACACAGTCAACAAAAGACAGGTCGGCTATCAGGCCGCCTTCGCGGGCAAGCCCGCTCCCACAGGGGTTCAGCACTAACCCAACAATCACATTTCAGCAGGCACAAAAAAGGCGACCCGAAAGTCGCCTTAGTGCCTCACTGCCCGAATTGCCGCCCAAGCCCACCCGGTACACCGTGAATATCAGTCTCCTCCCACGGCCCCTTCGGACTGATCGACCGGCTCCAGCCGTTATCCCAACGGTAATAGGTGCGCTGGCGATAAAAGGTATTGGGCTGATCATCAAGCACATAAACCCCAAGCTTCGGATCCCAATGGCTATTGCCCCCCGGTGGTGGCGCAAAGCTGGCAGACGTGCGTGGCAGCGGCTTGGAGGGTTTTACCGGAACAGACGGCTTGCTCGGTACCGGCGACGTCGATGGCGTGGGGCTGGGCTGCGACGGCGGTATCGGCGGCGGAGCCGTTTGCTCCGGTGGTCGCTGGACCGCACAAGCGCTTAACCCCAAAACGACGCTGAGCAGGGCAATACGAGCGATGGCGGTCATGGTAGCGTTTTCCTGTTATTTGTCCGGGCTGTCGATAGTCAGTGTTTGCTGCGCGGTGGTGCTGCTGGCCAAAGGCTGGCTGCGACCGATCCACTCGCCGGCGGTCGGTTTGCCGGCTCGGGAAATGCGCGCAACCAGTTGGACTTCAGGGAAGTTCGACAGTTTCAATTGCGGCATCATCGCGTCGGCATCGCTCAGCTCGACGGTCACCGGCAGGTCGGCCACGGTCATGCGCTTGACCGCCAGCGGGGCCGGCGGACCGGAGACCGCACGGGCGAAGATGAACACGCTGTCGCCAGGCTGGACCTTGGTTTTGAGCTCCGCCGCCAGATCGACGCTGACCTTGAGCAGCGCCGCGCTCTTGGGCGCCGGTGCTTGCGCAACCTTGCCACCACTGGCCACCAGTTTCTCCGTGGCCCGGGTGATCCCGCCTTGCAGCGCCTCCCGGGACGGGTCGTCCGGGGGCAACTGCGCCAACAGGCGATTCCAGTAATCGATGGCGTCCTGATAATGTTCGCCTTCAAACGCGGCAATGCCGAGCAGGCCAAGGCTGGTGACTTCTTTCGGATCGGCCTTGAGCGCTTCGTCGGTCAGGGCCTGGACCTTGTCCGACCACTTCTTGCCATCGGCGAAGTACTGCGCCTGGGCCCATTGACCGAGCAGTTCGGGCTGACGACCAGCCAGGTTCACCGTGCGCTCGAACATCTTCGCCGCGTCCGCCGGGCGATCCTGCGCCATGTAGGTGCGACCGAGGAAATACATGCCTTCGGCGGAATCCGGTTGAGCGGCGACCACGCGCTCCAGGCGTTGGGTCATCTCTTCCATCGACTTGGGTGCCTGAGAGAATTCGCGGGTCAGTTCGACCTTGTCGCTGGCGCCGTAATGCATGTACAGCCCCAGGCCCAGCACCGGCACCAGAACGGCGGCCAGCAACGGCAAGGGTTTGCCCAGTCGTGACACCCGCGGCGCGTCGACGCCTTCGGTGTCCGCCAGCAACTCACGGGCGGCTTCGGCGCGACCGGCGTCCATTTGCGCCGCATCGAGCACGCCCTCTTCCTGCTGAGTCTGCAACTCAGCCACGCGCTCCTGATAAAGCGCGACGTTCAAGGCGGTACGATCCTCTTCACGCTGGGCACGACGACTGCGCAGCACCGGGATCAACAGAAAACTCAGGGCAACCAGAAGCAGCAGACCTGCAGCGAGCCAGAAATCAATCATTCTTGGTTTTATCCAACAGGTGGTCGAGGCGCGAGCGCTCCTCGGCAGACAGCGAGCCCGGGGTGCCGGCGCGTTGCACGCGACGACGACGGACGATCACCGCGATGATCACGACGCCCCCCAGCAACAGGCCGGCGGGGCCGAACCAGAGCAAGGCAGTCTTGGCGTTCAACGCAGGTTTGTAGCGGACGAAGTCACCGTAGCGGTCGACCATGAAGTCGATGATCTGCTGGTTGTCCTTGCCCTCGCCAAGCATGCGGAAAATCTCTTTGCGCAGGTCGGCGGCAATCGGTGCGTTGGAATCGGCGATGTCCTGATTCTGGCACTTGGGGCAACGCAGCTCCTTGGTCAGTTCGCGGAAACGCTCGCGGTCACCTTCCTTGGCAAACTCATAGGTGTCGATGGCCGCGTGGGCCACACCGGCCAAACTCAAGCCCAGGACAGCGGCAGCGATCCAGCGCTTCATGGCTTGGCCTCGTCGACCAGCGCCTGGTACTTGCCCGCCAGTTTTTCGCGCCAGACCTGCTCGTCGATCACGCCGACGAACTTGTCACGGATGATGCCCCTGGCGTCGATGAAGAAGGTCTCCGGCGCGCCGTACACGCCGAGGTTCAAACCCAGCGAGCCTTGGTCGTCACGGATGTCCAGTACATACGGGTTGTGGAAGTCCGTCAGCCACTTCAAGGCATCGGCGTTGACGTCCTTGTAGTTGATGCCGTAGATCACCACGCCCTGCTGGGCCAGCTTGTTCAGCACCGGGTGCTCGACCCGGCAGGAAATGCACCAGGTGCCCCAGACGTTGACCAGCGCTGGCTTGCCCAGAATGTCGGCACGGGTCAGGGTCTTGTCGCCCTGCACCGCCGGCAGGGAAAACTCCGGAAACGGCTTGTTGATCATGGCCGAAGGCAACTCGGCCGGATCCAGGTACAACCCACGGTAGAGAAATACGGCAACCACCAGAAAAATCGCCAGTGGCAACAACATCAACCAACGCTTCATGCAGTGGCTCCCGACATACCCAGTGCTTCGCGCACGCGGCTTTTTACCTTGACCCGATAACGCCGATCCAGCGCCGCCAGCAAACCACCGAAACCCGTAAGCAAACCACCGAACCAGATCCAGCGCACGAACGGTTTGACGTGTACACGCACAGCCCAGGCACCGTTACCCAGCGGTTCACCGAGGGCGACATAGAGGTCGCGGGTGAAACCGGCGTCGATGCCCGCTTCGGTCATCACCGAGTTCTGCACGGTGTACAGGCGTTTTTCCGGGTGCAGCACGCTGATTTCCTTGCCGTTGCGGATCACCCGGACGGTGCCCTTGTCGGACGTGAAGTTCGGGCCTTCGAAGTGCTTGGCGCCTTCGAAGATGAAGTGATAACCGGCCAGGTCCATGGACTCGCCCGGCGCCAGGCGCAGGTCACGCTCGGCACTGTTCTGGCTCGACAGCACGACGCCCAGCGCACACACGGCAATGCCCAGGTGTGCGATCTGCATGCCCCAGTAGCTGCGGGTCAGGGTCGGCAGGCCTTTGATCAGGCCTTTGTGGCGGGTCTTGTCGACAATGTCACGCGCACCGGCCAACAGCACCCAGGCGGCGAGCATGAAGGTCGCGAGCACTGCCCAGTTGAAGTCGCCGTACGCGACACCAGCCACCACGGCCATGGCCGCACTGCCGAGCAATACCGGAGTCAGCATGCTCAGCAGCCATTTCACCGGGGTGTCTTTCCAGCGCACGATCACGCCGACCGCCATCACCACCATCAACAACGCCATCAACGGAATGAACAGCGCGTTGAAGTACGGCGGGCCGACCGACAGCTTGGCACCGGTCATGGCATCGAGAATCAGTGGGTACAAGGTGCCCAGCAGGATCATCGAGGCGGCCACCACCAGCACCAGGTTGTTGCCCAGCAGCAGGGTTTCCCGGGACCAGAGATTGAAGCCGACCTGGCTCTTGACCACCGGCGCGCGCAGGGCGAACAGCGTCAATGAACCGCCGACCACGAACAGCAGGAAAATCAGGATGAACACGCCGCGCTCCGGATCGGAGGCAAAGGCGTGCACCGAGGTCAACACGCCGGAACGCACGAGGAAGGTGCCCAGCAGGCTCAACGAGAACGCAGCGATGGCCAGCAACACGGTCCAGCTCTTGAACACGCCACGTTTTTCCGTGACCGCCAGCGAGTGAATCAGCGCGGTACCCACCAGCCATGGCATGAACGAGGCGTTTTCCACCGGGTCCCAGAACCACCAGCCGCCCCAGCCGAGTTCGTAGTACGCCCACCACGAACCGAGGGTGATGCCGATGCCGAGGAACGCCCAGGCCACGATGGTCCACGGACGCGACCAGCGCGCCCACGCGGCATCCAGGCGACCGCCCATCAGCGCGGCGATGGCGAAGGCGAAGGCCACCGAGAAGCCGACGTAGCCCATGTACAGCATCGGCGGGTGCACGATCAGGCCGATGTCTTGCAGCAGCGGGTTGAGGTCGGCACCGTCGCTGGGCATTTGCGGCAGGATGCGTTTGAACGGGTTGGAGGTCATGATCAGGAACAGCAGGAAACCGGTGCTGATCATCCCCATCACCGCCAGCACGCGGGCCAGCATGACCTGTGGCAACTGCCGGGAGAACACCGACACCGCGAAGGTCCAGCCACCGAGAATCAAGGCCCACAACAGCAGGGAACCTTCGTGGGCGCCCCACACCGCGCTGAACTTGTAGTACCACGGCAAGGCGCTGTTGGAGTTGTTGGCCACATAGGCCACGGAGAAGTCATCGACCATGAAGGCGTAGGTCAGGCAACCGAAGGCAAACAACAGAAAGCTGAACTGCCCCCACGCGGCCGGCTGGGCCAGGCTCATCCACAGGCGGTCACCGCGCCAGGCACCGAACAGCGGCACCACGGCCTGGGCCAGGGCGAAGCACAGGGCCAGGATCATCGCCAGATGACCCAGTTCGGGAATAAAGATGCCGGATGTCATGGATCAACCCTCCTTCGCGGGCGTTGGAGCCGATTGACCGCTGTCTTTCAACGCCTTGGTCACTTCCGGCGGCATGTACTTCTCGTCGTGCTTGGCCAGCACTTCATCGGCCACCACCACGCCATCGGCATTGAGCTTGCCCAGGGCGACGATGCCCTGCCCTTCGCGGAACAGGTCCGGAAGGATGCCGCGATAGGTGATGGTTACGGACTTATTAAAGTCGGTGACGACGAATTTCACATCCAGGGAATCGCTGGAGCGCTCCAGCGAGCCCTTCTCGACCATGCCACCGGCGCGGATGCGCGTGTCATGCGGGGCTTCGCCGTTGGCGATCTGGGTGGGGGTGTAAAACAGATTGATGTTCTGCTGCAGGGCGCTCAGGGCCAGGCCGACGGCAGCGCCGACCCCGACCAGGATAGCGAGAATGATGATAAGACGCTTTTTGCGCAGCGGATTCACTTGCCGTTCTCCCGGCGCAAACGACGCGCCTCTTGTTGCAGATACCGCTTGCGGGCCAGGATCGGCGCCGCCACGTTGAGGGCCAATACCGCCAGGCAGATGCCATAGGCTGACCAGACATACAGGCCATGATGACCCATGGCGATGAAGTCGCCGAATGAAGCAAAACTCATCGAGCGACCTCCAGGCTGTTTTCCACTTCGGCCTTGACCCAACTGGCCCGGGCTTCGCGCTTGAGCACTTCAAGACGCATGCGCAACAACAGCACCGCACCGAAGAAACAGTAGAAACCCAGCGCCGTCAGCAGCAATGGCAGCCACATCTCGGCGGGCATTGCCGGTTTTTCGGTGAGGGTGAAGGTCGCGCCCTGGTGCAGGGTGTTCCACCACTCCACCGAGTACTTGATGATCGGGATGTTGATCACGCCGACAATCGCCAGCACCGCACAGGCCTTGGCCGCGCTGTCACGATTGCTGATCGCGTTGCCCAGCGCAATGAGACCGAAGTACAGGAAAAGCAGGATAAGCATGGACGTCAGGCGTGCATCCCAGACCCACCACGAGCCCCAGGTCGGTTTGCCCCAGATCGCCCCGGTGATCAGCGCAACCGCTGTCATCCAGGCACCGATGGGCGCCGCGCATTGCAGGGCGACGTCGGCCAGTTTCATCTTCCACACCAGCCCGACGATGCCGCACACCGCCAGCATCACGTAGATGGACTGCGCCAGCATGGCGGCCGGAACGTGGATATAGATGATGCGAAAGCTGTTGCCCTGCTGATAGTCCGGCGGCGCGAAGGCCAGGCCCCAGACCACGCCAACGCTGATCAGCAGCAAGGCCGCAACGCTCAGCCAGGGCAGCATTTTGCCGCTGATGCCGTAAAACCATTTGGGCGAGCCGAGCTTGTGAAACCACGTCCAGTTCATACTGTTTCCATCACGGTTGCTCTTTACTGTGAAGAGCCAGGGCCTTTACTGGTCAAAAAACGACCAGACCTCATTATTCGCCGACGCTGATCTTCAGGCCAGCGGCTATTGCAAAAGGTGTCAGGGTTATCGCCAGGGCGGTCAGGCTACCAAGCCACAGGAGATAACCGGTCGCCGGCATCCCCTGCAAGGCTGCCTGCAAGGCGCCACTGCCAAGGATCAACACCGGGATGTACAACGGCAGAATCAGCAGGGCCAGCAACAGGCCACCGCGCTTCAAACCGACCGTCAGCGCCGCGCCCACCGCACCGAGCAGGCTCAGTACCGGTGTACCGAGCAGCAACGAAAGCAGCAACACCGGCAGACAGGCGGCAGGCAAACCGAGCATCAGCGCCAGCAAGGGCGCGAGCAAAACCAGTGCCAAGCCGGAGAAAGCCCAGTGTGCCAGCACCTTGGCCAAAACCAGAAGAGGCAGGGGGTGCGGCGAAAGGACCCACTGTTCAAGGGATCCGTCTTCGAAATCACTGCGGAAAAGCCCGTCCAGCGAGAGCAGAACCGATAAAAGTGCCGCCACCCAGACCAACCCCGGAGACAAGGTTTGCAACAATTGAGACTCGGGTCCGACGGCCAGCGGGAACAGCGAAACGACAATGGCAAAGAACACCAGCGGATTGGCCAGCTCCGCCGGACGGCGAAACAGCAGACGCGCCTCGCGGGCGACCAACAGGCCGAACACACTCATACGGCCCAGCTCCCCAGATCGATGTCGCGATAACCGGCCGGCATCCGGCTCAGCGTGTGATGAGTGGTCAACACCACCATGCCGCCGCGTTCGCAGTGGCCGGCCAGGTGTTCTTCGAGCTGCGCCACGCCCTGCTTGTCGAGGGCGGTAAAGGGTTCATCGAGGATCCACAGCGGCGGGCTATCCAGATACAGACGCGCCAGCGCGACGCGGCGCTGTTGACCGGCAGACAGGGTGTGACAAGGGACATCCTCGAATCCGCGCAGCCCCACCGCAGCCAGCGCCTGCCAGATTGCCTCCTGGGTCGCCGGATGATGCAAGGCACACAGCCAGCTCAGATTCTCTTCCGGCGTCAGCAAATCCTTGATCCCGGCCGCGTGGCCGATCCACAGCAGGTTGCGCGCCAGTTCGCCGCGTTGCTCGTTCAGCGGCTGGCCGTTGAGCAGCACCTGACCGGCGGTCGGCTGCATCAGCCCCGAGAGCAGGCGCAGCAGGCTGGTCTTGCCACTGCCGTTGGGGCCACTGATTTGCACCATTTCGCCACTGGCCAGTCTCAAATCGAGATTTTCGAAGAGCAGCCGAAGGTCTCGCTCACAGGCAAGGGCAACGGTTTGCAGGACAGGACTGGTCAAGGGTTCACGGGCCTTATACGGTTCAAGTCGGCACGGGCGCGGCCGTTAAAGAGATGCAGCATAGTTGCAATGACGTCTTGTTCTAGAGAGCTGCGTCAAACAATTGCAAAGTTTTCGCCATTTTTGGATACAACGGCGCGGCATTATACATGCCAGGCCCTACTCTAAAGAGTGCATTTTCCTCAGGTTGTGACCGCGTATGACAGGCGAAATGAACATCCTCCCGCTGCCGCAGGCCCTCCCGGCGACCTCACGCCCGCAGGTGCTCAGCGGTGAGCTGCTCAAGCTGCTGACGCCCGTGGAGGGGCTGATCAGCGTCGGTCAAACCGCCCAGGCCGAAGTGTTGTCACTCAAGCAGGCGGATCAGACTTTCCAAATGCTGCTCAAGGTCACCCTCGACAGCGGCCGCCAGACCACGGTCCAGACCACCAGTAATCAACCGCTGGCCCTGGGCACCATGCTGCTCGTCACCCAGCCCTCGGCCGGCAACCTGGCCGTGACGGTGCAACAGGCCATCGCCTCCAGCGTCGCCACCCTCACCCGCCTCGACACCGCGCAACTGCCCGTTGGCACCCTGCTGCAGGGCAAGGTGCTGACCTCGCAAGTGCTGCCGCAAGTGCCCGGACAGCCCATGGTGTTTCGCTCGATGGTGAGCCTGCTCAACACCGCGTTGAGCGGCAGCACCCTGAGCATCGACAGTCCGCAGCCCTTGCGCATCGGCACCTTGTTGAGCGCGCAGGTGCAAGACAGCCAGACATTGAAATTCGTACCACTGAGCAGCCGCCAGGAACAACTCGCGGTCACCCGGCAACTGGTCGACCAGCAAAGCCGCCAAGGTTCGCTGGATGGCTTGCTCAAACTCCTGCAGAACCTTGCGCCCTCGGACCAGACCTCCACCGAACTGCGCAGCGCCGCTGCCCGGTTGCTCGCAGGCCTGCCGGATGTCCAGCAACTGAGCACCCCCAAGGGCCTGGCCCTGGCGCTGGCCAGCAGTGGTGCGTTCCTCGAAAGCAAACTGCTGAAAGGGCAAAACCCGACACTCGCACCGGACATGAAAGGCGACCTGCTCAAACTGGTTGCGCAGTTGAGTCAGGGCTTACCGGCCCACACCAACCTCGGCGCGACCATCGCCGCCAACACCCTGGCCCAGGCCATGCCGAATTTTGTCCGCAATGCCCTGGGCATGCTCGGTCAGGTCAGTGCCAAACCGTCGCCGAGCGGTTTCCCGCTGCCCGAACGCCTGCTGCAAAGCGCCGAGGGTGAAGACGACCTCGAACACTTGCTACGCCTGGCCGCCGCTGCGGTTTCACGCCTGCAAAGCCATCAGCTGTCGAGCCTGGAACAAACCGGCGTCACTGCCGACGGACGGCTGATGAGCACCTGGCAACTGGAAATCCCGATGCGCAACCTGCAGGACATCGTGCCCTTGCAGGTCAAGTTCCAGCGCGAGGACGCCCCCGAGAAAGAACAGCCAAAGGAGCGTCGCGAAGAACGCGAACCCAAGCAACAGCTGTGGCGAGTCGAACTGGCCTTCGCCATGGAGCCTTTGGGGCCCCTGCAAATCCAGGCACAACTGATCAAGGGCAGCCTCTGCGGCCAGCTCTGGGCCGAACGGCCGTACACCGCCAGCCTGATCGAAAGCAATCTGGCCGGGCTGCGTGACCGCCTGCTGTCCGCCGGCCTGAACGTCGGCGACCTGGACTGCCACCTCGGCAGACCACCCCAAGGCCCCCAAACCCGCCTCGAACAACGCTGGGTCGACGAAACCGCATGAAAAACCCCAATGCCCCACGCCAGGCCATCGCCCTCAAATACGACGGCACCCAAGCCCCCACCCTCACCGCCAAGGGCGACGAAGAACTGGCGGAAGAAATCCTGCGGATCGCCCGCGACTGCGAAGTGCCGATCTACGAAAATGCCGAATTGGTGAGGCTGCTGGCGCGCATGGAACTGGGGGACAGCATTGCGCAGGAGCTGTATCTGACGATTGCCGAGATTATTGCGTTTGCTTGGAATCTGAAGGGGAAGTTTCCGGTGGGGATGGGTCCGGATGCGCTGATGGTGGAGAAGGATGTGACGGATCGTGGGGACGACTATTGATCAACACTGAGAAACACTCAACAACGGAGACCAGCACATACTCCCTCGTAACTATTGAATACCATTACTTATTGTTAACAGAAAACCTGCTTGCGCAAAATATCGACACTTCCTCTGAAAGAAAACCATTTAAAGCAGCTCTCGCAAGCACATCCCCCAAACCCGTGGCGAATTTAAATCCATGCCCGGAGCATGCAGAAACGTAAAATACGCCTGACAAATCCACTGACTCGCCGATTATAAAAGACTCATCCTGACTCATCGTATATATGCACTTTTTAGATGCAAATGGAATCGAATTCAATCCAGGAAATATCTGCTCGACACAGGCAGATATCTGCTCAACATCACTATCCTTTACCGGCTGGGCGTGCGTGCCAGCATCAAATCGGAGCTGTTGATAATTATGAAACCCAATTTTTACTCCTGGCTCTTCCGTGCCGATTTCCGGTGTACCATAAAGCAGGCGCCCGTCTGGCAATTGATACAAAAAAGCGGGGAATCCCTTTAAAAAATCCAAATCCTCCTTGGATTTTGGTTTAAACCAGTAAACGGGTACGCTTTTAGGTTGTAGCAATCCCGAGAGATCGCTAATCAGGGCATTACCTAAAGCAGCGCCTGTCGACAAGATAACTCGTTCAGTGTGGACAAGCTCCCCTCCACCGAACTGCACCGCCATACCCTGCGAGGTTTTAATAATACTCGCCACTGAAGTTCCAAATCGGACTTCAGCACCGTTCCTCACAGCCAAATTAAGCATATGTAACTTTGAATCATCCGCTGCAATAGTGTACGCACCGTCTTCATAAACCGCTTCCATCCCCTCAAGAATGTGAAACGCGGGGAAAAATTCAGCAGTCCGCTCCGCAGAAAACAACGCATGATTGATATTACCCTGCTGAGCGGTGGCTGCACTTTTTGGCACAACACCTGAAGTAACCGGCCCAATAAACAGCCCTCCAGTATGAAAAATCAGATGCCTGCTACAAGTTCTGTCAAGCTCACGCCACAATTTATCTGATTGGGAAAGCAATGGCAGGTAAGACTGACCTTCCCAATAAGCACGCCTAAAAATCCGGGAAGCGCCATGCGATGATGCCGACAGGTTTACAGGTGCCCCTGAATCGACGCCAAGCACCTCGCATTCAGAGCACGAAAGCCTCCAAAGCGAAGCACTTCCAACAATACCCAGGCCAACTACGACGACTTTGTATTTACACTTCATCTTGCCCCCCGCCACTACAAAAACAAAGCTTTTTAAGAATTGGCTCGAACACAACCACTAACAATCCAACTATTACGGCTAAAAGAGCCATTACAGTTACTGGAGAAGCAGCTTGCTTGTAAATCATCGTCGCCACAAAAAACTGCGTGAGTGGCAATACAAACTGCGACAACCCCATAGACATCACAGAAAGCCTTTTAGCTGAAAACGAAAACAGCGCCAACGGAACAATTGATACGATCCCACAACTAAAAACAAGAAGCGTGCGCCACAAACCAAAATCATCAGGAATCGTCATACCGAGATCTAAAAAAACAAAAATCAAAGTGCAAAAAATAGAAAGCACAAGAGACTCCAACAACAAACCGCTAAAAACATTCAAAGATGTCATTTTTTTCAGACACGAATAAAAACCCCAAGCAAGGCCGATACCTAGATAAACTCTCATATCAAGATCGTTACTCAACACAAAAAGACTCACCACACTAATCAGCATAACCAACACTGCCACAGCTTTAAACACCGTGACTGGCTCTTTATAAACAATGACACCCATCGCGATACTTAAAATTGGCGCCACCAAATAACCGAGACTGCTTTCAAGTACCCGACCGTGGACAGATGCCCATATAAACACCCCCCAGTTGATCGCTATCAGAATGGCTGCGACGGCATGTAAAAATAGTAGCCTAATGTTAAGTTGAGCAAAAAGCGGCCTTAGTTCCCGACCAGCGTACACGACAAGAAACACTGTGACCAAAGACAAGTAAACCCTATAGCTGAGCAATGCCAATGCACTCAAAGCCCCAATATACTTCCAAAAAACTGAAGACAACCCCAATAGTACGTTCGCCAATATCCCACTGAGCGCGCCGATAAAAAAATGTTGACCTCTATTTGAAGGCAGCATCCCTCTACCTTTTCCACAAAGTTATTTCAACTATTTCATACGACCATATTATTTTGCCACCCTCCTGCATGCTGCAATAGGCTTCGCCCTTCCTTGTCCAATTCATTACTTCATCAACCAAAATATTTCGTATCCGTGCCCATTCTTCTGTATAGAAAAGCAATGGAAAGTCATGTCGTTCCAAAAGCCTACAATCGATCACATATTTTTCTGCATGCAACTCTTGAAGCCTGTTCATTACCTGCCGAATACCGACTAATGAATTTAGCCCTACGATGACCTTGCCACCATCGCTCAAATGACCTGGCAATTCCTCAAAAAACCTCTCCAATGTTCTGTCGCCATAAAACATCGAATCAATTGGAAGCCCTTCTCCACCGACTGACTTTTTGAGAGCCTTCAGAAAGGAAGCAGAAGGAGTTCTCCAGCCTGGCGCATTAAACAAGACAACATCGTATTTTTCTGAACCGCCTGAAAGCCCTTGAAAAAGATCACCAGATGCAAATTCGATAGTATTTACCTCAAAATTACACAACTCGTTCCTCCGTGCTACAAAAACTGCTTCCTTGCAGATATCAGTCGCGGTCACGGACTTAACACCCATTCCTTTCAACAAAAAAGAATGCACACCACTCCCAGTTCCAAGATCCAAAAACCTGGAACCAATGCATTCTTTATTTAAATAACGTATCAACAGCGAGCCAAACGCCAACCCGGCGCGACTGACTTTAAAAACTCCAGGCTCATCAATCAGGTTAAAACTGAGCCCCATTCCAAAATAAACACTATAGAAACTCCCCTCCATGCCTGGGGTACTGGCTCGACTAAACTTAAACGGCAGTTGTTCACTTTTCATAACCCCTCCCTTACAAAGCACTGTTCCCCAACTCTACCGACCGCTCAGCAGCAGCTGTTAAAGCCAGTGCGACAGTCCTATTCAACTCATTCCGTTCGAAAATCTGGATAGCCCGCTCAGTTGTACCGCCAGCCGTTTGCACCTCTTCACATAGTTGCATCGACGCTTTACCAGTCGATCTCATCAATAATGAAGTTCCATACAACAACTGTGTACAAACTTGCCGAGCGACCTCGGAGTCAAACCCCTCATTCTCCGCGTACTGCTGTAATGCGTTAGCAAAATACGCGACCAGTGCGGGGCCACCCCCCGCGAGTGCAGTACCTGAATCAATCAGGCACTCATCATCAACCTTTGTATAGCTCCCAATCGCGCCAAAAACCATCTGCGCAGCTGCAATCAAATCAGTGTCAGCATTTTCTTGAGCGTAGTAAATAGTAATTCCTTCCCGCACTTCTGATGGCGTGTTTGGAATCGAACGGATGAGTCGTGAATGACCTAAAGTCCTGCAAAGCGATTTAGTCGTAACGCCGGCCATTACGGATATGACCGGACCTTTGTGAGAAAGCAGTACCTGATTATCCCGAACTGCAATCTGAAACCGCTGTGGCGGGACTGCTAAAACAACAATATCATTGCAATCAACGTGTTCAATCCGTTCACTTACCTCGAACCCACAGGCCGTGAGATATGCAGCTCGACCTGCGTTAGTTTCAACCGCCCTTAGATGGCCAGCTCCATACTCCTCTCTCAACCCGAACAATATTGCGCCACCCATATGACCAGCGCCCAGAATATTAATTTTCCTCATCCAACCCTTTCCTTTATCGATTACTTTTGATCACCCCTCGCTAACAAAACTTAAAGAATTGTGTTTCCACCTGTCAACGCACAAACGACAAGTCCATTACCGCCAAAATAAACAAGCCGTTAAAACACAGATTTAGCTGTAGGAATGTTCATACTTCATCCTGTAGGACTTAGTTGACCGCGACGGTCTATTCAGGACTTCTTAAAGTAGGACTAGGATTCCCTGAAAAGGAAAACTTTTGAATCATTCTGCAACACTCAAAGTGACGTATTTTATCTATCAATCGATTAGTCATCTGGCAAACCGTCCCTACCTTCCCCGCCAAGGGCGACGAAGAACTGGCGGAGGAAATCCTACGGATCGCCTGCAACTGCGAAGTGCCGATCTACGAAAATGCCGAGTTTGTGCGACTGCTGGCGCGCATGGAGCTGGGGGACAGCATTGCGCAGGAGCTGTATCTGACGATTGCCGAGATTATTGCGTTTGCGTGGAGCTTGAAGGGGAAGTTTCCGGCGGGGATGGGTCCGGATGCGCTGATGGTGAAGAAGGACATCACTGGACGCGGGGATGATTATTGAGCTTATGAACCCGTTATGGAGCCAGCTTGCCGGCGAATACGAACTTGAATATTGCAGCGATCATTTAGCCGCCTTCGCTGGCAAGCCGGCACCTACGAAACGCAATAGCTTGAAACTGCGACCAATAATCAATCCATTGATGAGCCCTGCCCCCAGCGCCGCCCCTGCAACCGCCGACATTTCATTGGCCAGTTCCGGGTACATGGCCGCCTGGTAACCTTCGTAATAACGCCAGGCAAAAAAGCCCCAATACACAATCAGTACCTTGATCGTACCGGGTAGAACCAGATGTTGCCCCTCGCACTGCACATTGTTGTACGAGAAAAAACGCAGTGCCAGCAACCACCCCGCGAGCAATCCCAATGCATAGACTGAAAGCTGGATTGCAATTTCCTGGGAGGGATTGAGCGATGCGAGGGACAAAGCCACGAATATCACGGGTGATATCTGCAATGACCTTTTCGATACGTGGCTCCTGAAACAGGCGATGACGCCGTAGTAACTCAGAATAAAAAACACCACATAAACCCACAGCGGTGTACCACGCAAAATGTCGATCATAAGCCTTCCTGGCACTGTGTATGTTTGAGCAGATCAAACTACTGATCGCTGGTTGCGATCACAAGACGGTGGGATCTGAGAATGTTATAGGCAGGAGACCACGACAGCGTAATTCCTGTCTGAGGATAGAGAGGAATGAGTCGGATCGCGGGGAAGATTGCTGCGCATTCGAGGACGCCTTCGCGAGCAAGCCCGCTCCCACATTTGGTCTTCTGTGAACACAAATGTTGTGTACGACATTGATCCAGTGTGGGAGCGGGCTTGCCCGCGAAAGGGATCTCAGGCCAATCACAAGAATCAGTTCTTGTGCACTTTGCTCATCAACTCCGCCTCAGCCTGGGTCAAGCCGCAGGACTGGGTCAGTTCGTCGACGCTGGCGCCCATCCCGACCAATCGTGCTGCCTGGGCAAACGACAGGCTGGTCGGGTCGCGCTGTTCCAGCTGCGCCAGTTTGTCCGGCAACGGCGCAACGATCGCCCGCAGTTCATGCAGGTCTTCGCCCATGCGCACGTTGCCGTTCTGGTAGTTGTCAACGCGTTTGCCCAGGTCCTTGATGCGCTGGTCGCGCTGCGCATCGCCCTGGGCCTGTTGCGCGGCGATCTGCTTCTGGGCGCGAATGTACGCCAGGAACATCGCCAGCGTGCCTGCCCAGAACAGGAACAGGACAATGACCGCCACCTCGAGAATCAATCAGATACTCTCCAGTTCCGACCATTCTTCTTCGCTCATCATCTTGTCCAGCTCGACCAGGATAAGCAATTCGTTGTTCTTGTTGCACACGCCTTGAATGAACTTGGCGGACTCTTCGTTACCCACGTTCGGCGCGGTTTCAATTTCCGACTGACGCAGGTAAACCACTTCGGCCACGCTGTCGACCATGATCCCGACAACCTGCTTGTCGGCCTCGATGATGACGATGCGGGTGTTGTCGCTGATCTCGGCGTTCATCAGGCCGAAGCGCTGACGGGTGTCGATCACGGTGACGACGTTGCCGCGCAGGTTGATGATACCCAGCACGTAGCTCGGGGCACCCGGGACCGGGGCGATTTCGGTGTAGCGCAGGACTTCCTGGACGCGCATCACGTTGATGCCGTAGGTCTCGTTGTCCAGCTTGAAGGTGACCCATTGCAGGATCGGATCTTCGGAACCTTTTGCCGCCGTTGCCTTGTCATTCATACCCTGCCCCCTCAAGAAACCGCCCTGGCGGTGTGTGTTCCGTGCAACGTCATCGAGTGACGTCGCCTGTTGTTTATTTGATGTTTGTCGGTTTGTGGTTCGGCTTGCTGCCGGACATGTGCTTTGCCCCGCCACTGGCGATCAACTCCGCCAACGAGGCGACGTCGAGCAAGGCGCACATGTGTTCAATCACCGTGCCGGCGAGCCATGGCCGCTGACCTCGATGACTTCTCCATTTGATTTCATTCGGGTCCAGTCGCAACGAGCGGCTGACTTGATGCACCGCCAGGCCCCATTCATA
This sequence comes from Pseudomonas sp. AP3_22 TE3818, assembly GCF_053628995.1. Taxonomy (NCBI): domain Bacteria; kingdom Pseudomonadati; phylum Pseudomonadota; class Gammaproteobacteria; order Pseudomonadales; family Pseudomonadaceae; genus Pseudomonas; species Pseudomonas sp. AP3_22 TE3818. Next base: position 4,868,905 of record NZ_JBRJHL010000001.1, read on the forward strand.
GCCCTGGACCGAAATCACGTATTGCAGGCCCTGCTTGAAATCGTCGCGATAACGGTCGGGCATGACCCAACGCGCGGTATCGAGCACCTTGAGGTTGCCGGCCTGGCTCGGCAGGATGCCCAGGAACCATTCCGGCTGGCCGAACAACGGCGTCAGCTCGTGACCGGCCAGGGAATAGATCGATCCCAGGCACACCAGCGGCACCGCCAGGGTCAAGCCGGCGACATCGAACAGCAGGCATTCGAAAGGCTCGGCGGCCCAGGACGGACGACCCTCGGTGTCCACCGGTGGCGGCGTATTGCTCGGTGGCAGATGCACTTCGACGACGGGCGGCACCAGGGTTTGCGGCACTTCGACAGCGACTGGCGGCGCTTCAACAGGTGGCGGTACCAAGGCTTGCAGCAGCGGAGCGATGGTCGAAACGGACGCCATGACCGGCACCGGGGCTTCGATCACCGGCGCCTTGAACACTGGCGCTGCGGATGCCGGCACCGGCGCGGCCGCCGCGGCATCACGGGCCTGCTCTTCGAGCACCGCTGCCTGGAACTCGTCCAGCACCGCTTCGGTGGCGATCTCCTCGGCCACTGCCTCTATCGGCAGCGTCAATTCTTCGGTCATGTCCTGCAGCAAGCTGTCCAGGTAGGACTGCAATGCCAGTTGCGGGCGCGAAGTGGTTTTCAATGGCCGGTTCATGAACGCTCACCTGTAGGAGCGAGCTTGCTCGCGATGAACCTGAGAGCGCCACGGGGTGCCAGGTTTCCCGCGTCATCGTTGACGACCATCGCGAGCAGGCTCGCTCCTACAGGGATCGAGTTCATCTCACGCCACCTGCGCAACGAGTTGCGCCGCCAGCAAATGCTTGAGCAACGCTCGGTAAGCGAGAACGCCACGGCTCTTGCCGTCGAACTGCGAAGGCGTCAGCCCGGCACGGCTGGCATCGCGCAGGCGCGTGTCCACCGGGATATAGCCTTGCCAGATTTCGTCGGGGAATTTGTCGCGCAGCACGCGCAAGGTTCCGAGAGACGCCTGGGTGCGGCGGTCAAACAAGGTCGGCACGATGGTGAACGGCAATGCCTGTTTGCGCGAGCGGTTAATCATCGCCAAGGTATTGACCATGCGCTCGAGGCCCTTGACCGCCAGGTGTTCGGTCTGCACCGGGATCACCAGTTGCTGGCTCGCCGCCAAGGCATTGACCATCAGCACGCCGAGCAAGGGCGGGCTGTCGATCACGGCGTAATCGAAGTCCTGCCACAGTTGCGCCAGGCTCTTGGCAATCACCAGGCCCAGACCACTCTGCCCGGGCGACTGGCGCTCGAGGGTGGCCAGCGCGGTGCTGGACGGCAACAGGGAAATGCGTTCGTCGCTGGTCGACAGCAACAGCTGGCCCGGCAGGCCTTGCGGCACGTTGCCTTTGTGCAGGAACAGATCGTAGTTGCTGTGTTCCAGGCTGTCGGGATCGTAGCCGAAGTAGCTGGTCATGGAGCCGTGGGGGTCGAGATCGACCACGACCACGCGCTTGCCCGCCTCGGCCAGCAACCCGGCTAAAGCGATGGAGGAAGTGGTTTTACCGACACCACCCTTTTGATTGGCGACTGCCCAGACTCTCATTCGGATTGTTCCTCCCGGTCGCACGGATCGACCGAGAAATAGCTCAACGTGTTAATGCGGGTGACGGAGAATTGACGGCGTTCTCTCGTACCGGCGACTTGACCGGGGTCGGTGCAGTTTGTGTGCCAGCACGCTTCAATGCGGCATCCGGTTGCGCATGGGCGGTTCCGGTACCGGTCAGGCTGCGGCGAACATCGAGGTTGCGCGACACCACCAGCACCACGCGACGGTTGCGTGCGCGGCCTTCAGCGGTGGCGTTGTTGGCCACCGGCTGGAACTCGCCGTAGCCCACCGACGCCAGGCGACCAGGGTTCACCCCCTGCATCGCCAGCATGCGCACGATGCTGGCCGAGCGGGCCGAGGACAGCTCCCAGTTGGTCGGGTACTGCGCGGTGCGGATCGGTTGATCGTCGGTGAAACCTTCGACATGAATCGGGTTGTCGAACGGCTTCAGGATCGCCGCGACCTTGTCGATGATGCTGAACGCGATGTCGCTGGGCATCGCGTCGCCACTGCCGAACAACAGGCTGGAATTGAGCTCGATCTCGACCCACAGCTCGTTGCCGCGCACGGTCATCTGGTTGGAGCTGATCAGGTCACCGAACGCCGCGCTGATGTCGTCGGCGATGCTTTTGAGTGGATCGCTGGCGCCTGAGACGCCGGCATCGACCTGGTCACTGTCCTTGACCAGCGGCTTGGCCGGGGTCACGGTCTTCGGCCGCTCGTCACCGATGGGGATCGGCTTGAGCGCGCGATCGGAATCGGTAAAGACCCCGATCAGGGCTTCGGAAATAACCTTGTACTTGCCTTCGTTGATCGAAGAGATGGAGTACATCACCACGAAAAAGGCGAACAGCAAAGTGATGAAGTCCGCGTAGGACACCAGCCAGCGTTCGTGGTTGACGTGTTCTTCATGCTGGCGACGGCGAGCCATGAGCTTATTCCCTTAATCCATGAAGCCCTGAAGCTTCAACTCGATGGAGCGAGGGTTTTCACCTTCGGCGATCGACAGCAGTCCTTCCAGCAACATTTCGCGATAACGCGACTGGCGCAGCGCGATGGCTTTGAGTTTGGCGGCAATCGGCAGCAGCACCAGGTTGGCACTGGCCACACCGTAGATGGTGGCGACGAAGGCCACGGCAATGCCGTTACCCAGTTGCGACGGATCACCCAGGTTGCCCATGACGTGAATCAGGCCCATCACCGCACCGATGATGCCGATGGTCGGCGCGTAACCGCCCATGCTTTCGAACACTTTGGCCGCTTCGATATCGCGGCTTTCCTGGGTGTAGAAATCCACTTCCAGAATGCTGCGGATCGCTTCCGGCTCGGCGCCGTCGACCAGCAGTTGCAGGCCTTTGCGGGCGTAATTGTCAGGCTCGGCGTCGGCGATGCCTTCAAGACCCAGCAAGCCTTCCTTGCGGGCGGTCAGACTCCAGTTCACCACCCGATCGATGCCACCGGCCAGGTCGACGCGAGGCGGGAACAGGATCCAGGCGAGGATCTGCATGGCGCGCTTGAAGGCACTCATCGGTGATTGCAGCAGCGCCGCGCCGATGGTGCCGCCGAGCACGATCAACGCTGCCGGGCCGTTGGCCAGGGCGCCCAGGTGACCGCCTTCAAGGTAGTTGCCGCCGATGATGGCGACAAAGGCCATGATGATGCCGATCAGGCTTAGAACATCCATCAGAGACAGGCCTCGACCAGATGCTTGCCAATGTCGTCGAGGCTGTACACCGCGTCGGCGAGTTCAGCTTTGACGATGGCCATCGGCATGCCGTAGATCACGCAACTGGCTTCGTCCTGTGCCCAGATAGAACTGCCGCCCTGCTTGAGCAGGCGCGCGCCTTCACGGCCATCGGCGCCCATGCCGGTGAGGACGACCGCCAGAACTTTGTCACCGTAGGACTTGGCTGCCGAACCGAAGGTGATGTCCACACACGGCTTGTAATTGAGGCGCTCGTCACCCGGGAGGATTTTCACCGCGCCGCGACCGTCGATCATCATCTGCTTGCCACCCGGCGCCAGCAGCGCCAGGCCCGGACGCAGGATGTCGCCATCCTCGGCTTCCTTGACGCGGATGCGGCAGAGCTTGTCCAGGCGCTCGGCGAAGGCCTTGGTGAAGGCGGCCGGCATGTGTTGAACCAGCACGATCGGGGCCGGGAAGTTGGCCGGCAACTGGGTCAAGACCCGTTGCAGGGCGACCGGGCCGCCGGTGGACGTACCAATGGCCACCAGTTTGTAGTTTTTGCGTTTTGGCGCGGGCGACGACGTAGCGGGTGCATGCGTACGCACCGGGATCGGTGCCGGTGCCGGACGCGCGGGTGCGCTGCTGGTAAAACTGCCCACGCTGGAAGGCGCAGGCGTCGGTGCTGGCGTAGCGACAGGCGCCGGAGCGCTGTAGTGACTGACACGACGATTACTGCGCGAGATGCTGAGAATCTTCTCGCACAGCAACTGTTTGACCTTCTCGGGGTTGCGCGAGATGTCTTCGAAATTCTTCGGCAGGAAGTCCACCGCACCGGCATCCAGCGCATCGAGGGTGACCCGGGCGCCTTCATGGGTCAGCGAGGAGAACATCAGGACCGGGGTCGGGCAGCGTTGCATGATGTGCCGCACGGCCGTGATGCCGTCCATCATCGGCATCTCGTAATCCATGGTGATCACGTCGGGCTTGAGGGCCAGCGCCTGATCGATCGCCTCTTTGCCGTTGGTCGCCGTGCCGACGACCTGGATATTCGAATCCGCTGAAAGAATTTCCGAGACGCGGCGGCGGAAAAACCCCGAATCGTCCACCACCAGGACTTTGACTGCCATAAACACTCCATTAGATGGAGCGAGGCCAGGCGCCCCGCTCCACCAGAATCAAATACGCCGTGTGGCGTAACGCTTGAGCATGCTCGGAACATCGAGAATCAGCGCGATGCGGCCGTCACCGGTGATGGTGGCGCCGGACATGCCCGGCGTTCCCTGGAGCATTTTGCCCAATGGCTTGATGACCACTTCTTCCTGGCCCACCAGTTGATCGACGACAAAGCCGATCCGCTGCGTGCCCACCGAAAGGATCACCACATGGCCCTCGCGCTGCTCTTCGTGAGCGGCGGAGCTGACCAGCCAGCGTTTGAGGTAGAACAATGGCAGTGCCTTGTCCCGCACGATCACCACTTCCTGGCCGTCCACGACGTTGGTGGTCGACAGGTCGAGGTGGAAGATCTCGTTGACGTTCACCAGCGGGAACGCGAACGCCTGGTTGCCGAGCATGACCATCAGCGTCGGCATGATCGCCAGGGTCAGCGGCACCTTGATGACGATCTTCGAACCCTGGCCCTTGGCCGAGTAGATGTTGATCGAACCGTTGAGCTGGGAAATCTTGGTTTTCACCACGTCCATGCCCACGCCGCGACCCGACACGTCGGAGATCTCGGTCTTGGTCGAGAAACCCGGGGCGAAGATCAGGTTGTAGCACTCGGTGTCGCTCAGTCGATCGGCCGCGTCCTTGTCCATCACGCCGCGTTTGACCGCGATGGAACGCAGGACATTCGGGTCCATGCCTTTACCGTCATCGGAGATCGACAGCAGGATGTGATCTCCTTCCTGTTCGGCCGCCAGGATCACCTTGCCGCCACGGGCCTTGCCCGAGGCTTCGCGCTCCTCCGGCGACTCGATGCCGTGGTCGACCGCGTTGCGCACCAAGTGGACCAGCGGGTCGGCCAGAGCCTCGACGAGGTTCTTGTCGAGGTCGGTTTCTTCGCCGACGAGTTCCAGGTTGATCTCTTTCTTGAGCTGGCGAGCCAGGTCGCGAACCAGGCGCGGAAAGCGCCCGAAGACTTTCTTGATCGGTTGCATCCGGGTCTTCATGACCGCGGTTTGCAGGTCGGCGGTGACCACGTCGAGGTTCGACACGGCCTTGGACATGGCTTCGTCGCCACTGTTGAGACCCAGGCGGACCAGGCGGTTACGCACCAGCACCAGCTCGCCGACCATGTTCATGATCTCGTCCAGACGCGCGGTATCGACGCGTACGGTGGTCTCGGCTTCGCTCGTCGGTTTTTCTGCCGGTGGCGCGGCCGGGGCGCGGGCAGCAGCCGGTGCGGCGGCTGCCGGAGCTTCGGCTTTTGGCTCGGGAGCCTTGGCCACAGGTTTGGGCGCCACAGCCTTGGCTGCCGGTGCCGCAACCGCAGCGTTCGAACCGTTGGCCGCTGTCGCGGTGCCAACTTCGCTGAACTTGCCCTTGCCGTGCAATTCGTCGAGCAGCGCTTCGAACTCGTGATCGGAAATCAGATCGCTGCCAGCCGCCGCCGCGCTTGGGGCCGCGGGTGCAGGCACCGACGCAATGGCCGACTCCAGGGCCTCGACAGCAAAGTTGCCCTTGCCATGCAACTGGTCGAGCAGTGCTTCAAATTCGTCGTCAGTAATATCGGAACTGTCGCCCGGCGCTTTCGGTGCTTCTGGCGCAGCCGGAGCCTGCGCAATCGCATCGACGGCAAACTGGCCTTTACCGTGCAACTGATCGAGCAACGACTCGAACTCGGCATCGGTGATTTCGTCGCTGGCAGCCGCATCGCTGGCAGGTGTGTCTCTTGCAGGTGCGTGGGCAACCGCCGGCGCCTCGGCCTGTGCCTTGACAGCATTGAGCGAGTCCAGCAATTGCTCGAATTCGTTATCGGTAATATCGCCTGAATCGGCTTCGGCCACCGGCGCTTCAACCACGGCGGCAACAGGCGCAGCAACCCCTTCGTCAGCCGATTGCGGCTCGGCCAGACGGGCCAGCGCCGCCAGCAGCTCAGGTGTCGCTGCCGTGATCGGGCTGCGCTCGCGGACTTCGCTGAACATGCTGTTCACCGCGTCCAGCGCTTCGAGAACCACGTCCATCAGTTCCGAATCGACGCGACGCTCACCCTTGCGCAGGATGTCGAACACGTTCTCGGCAATGTGGCAGCACTCCACCAACTCGTTGAGCTGGAGGAAGCCGGCGCCCCCTTTTACAGTGTGAAAACCGCGAAAAATTGCATTGAGCAAATCCGCATCGTCCGGACGGCTTTCCAGCTCGACCAGTTGCTCGGACAGTTGCTCTAGAATCTCGCCGGCCTCAACCAGGAAATCCTGAAGGATCTCTTCATCGGCGCCGAAGCTCATCAGGGGGGGTGCTCCTAAAGGTCTAAAAACCCAAAAAACCTAAAATCCTAGGCTGGATAGCAAATCGTCCACATCGTCCTGACCGGACACAACGTCTTCTCTTTTATCGGCATGAATCTGCGGACCTTCACCCTGAGAGAGATGTTTTTGTGGATCTTTTTCAGCAAGCATTGCTTCACGGTCATGTTCGATGCCCGCAAAGCGGTCCACCTGACTGGCCATCAGCACGAGCTTGAGCAGGTTGCTTTCAACTTCGGTGACCAGTTGGGTCACACGCTTGATCACTTGCCCCGTGAGGTCCTGGTAATCCTGGGCGAGCAGGATGTCGTTGAGGTTGCCCGACACCGCGCGATTGTCCGTGCCGCTGCGCACCAGGAAGCCGTCGACCCGCCGGGCCAGTTCACGAAACTCTTCAGCGCCGACTTCGCGACGCATGAAGCGCCCCCAGTCCGTGCTCAAGGCCTGGGCTTCATCCGCCAGGCTATTGACCAGCGGCGTGGCACTCTCCACCAGGTCCATGGTGCGGTTGGCCGCGGCCTCGGTCAGCTTGACCACATAACCCAGACGCTCAGTGGCGTCGGTGATCTGCGACACTTCTTCGGCTTGCGGCATGTGCGGGTCAATCTGGAAATTGACGATCGCGCTATGCAGTTCGCGAGTGAGCTTTCCCACTTCCTGATACAGGCCGCGGTCACGGGTCTGGTTGAGCTCATGGATCAATTGCACCGCGTCGCCGAACTTGCCTTTTTCAAGGCTCTCGACCAATTCGACGGCGTGTTTTTTCAGGGTCGACTCAAAATCGCCCAATGAAGTTTCGTTATTGCCCATAGCTCCCCCGTGGCGCAGTCATCAACCGATGCGTTCGAAAATCTTCTCGATTTTTTCTTTCAACGCCTGGGCCGTGAAGGGTTTGACCACATAGCCGTTAACGCCGGCCTGGGCCGCTTCGATGATCTGCTCACGCTTGGCTTCAGCGGTCACCATCAGCACCGGCAGGTGCTTGAGCTTTTCATCGGCACGCACGTGGCGCAGCAGATCGATACCGGTCATGCCCGGCATGTTCCAGTCCGTTACCAGAAAGTCGATGCTTCCGCTGTTGAGCACCGGAATGGCGGTAGTGCCATCGTCGGCCTCGACGGTGTTGGTGAACCCAAGGTCACGCAGCAGGTTCTTGATGATCCGCCGCATCGTTGAGAAGTCATCAACGATGAGGATTTTCATGTTCTTGTCCAATTCGACCTCCAAGCAGTCTTAAACGCGCCCAGCACCTGGACGCGCCATTTCAATCAATCCGGCAAAGCACTCAATGACTGTCTGGAGCACAACAGATCGGGACCGGCGCAGTTCAATTCCACACCAGCCTCTTTCGCAGTGCCCCCACACTGCCTTCAGCGCGCTCGCCACTCCCCCAAACGCCCCCGCAAGCGGGCCGCGCACTGGCTGTGTAACTGGCTGACCCGCGATTCGCTGACCCCCAGGACCTCACCGATTTCCTTGAGGTTCAACTCTTCGTCGTAGTACAGCGCCAACACCAGTCGCTCACGCTCCGGCAAATTGGCAATCGCATCCGCCAGCGCCGCCTGGAAGCGTTCATCTTCCAGATCGCGTGACGGCTCGGTATGAGCACTCGCGCCATCCTCGTGCAGCCCTTCGTGTTCGCCGTCCTGCAACAGATCGTCGAAACTGAATAACCGGCTGCCCAGGGTGTCGTTCAAAATTCCGTAGTAATCGTCGAGACTCAATTGGAGTTCGGCCGCAACTTCGTGATCTTTAGCGTCACGGCCGGTTTTCGCTTCAATCGAGCGAATGGCGTCGCTGACCATGCGCGTATTGCGGTGAACCGAACGTGGCGCCCAGTCCCCCTTGCGCACTTCATCGAGCATGGCGCCGCGGATTCGAATGCCCGCGTACGTCTCGAAACTGGCGCCTTTGCTGGCGTCATATTTGGTCGATACCTCAAGCAGGCCGATCATCCCGGCCTGGATCAGGTCTTCGACCTGGACACTGGCCGGCAAACGCGCCAGCAAGTGGTAAGCAATGCGTTTAACCAGCGGCGCGTAACGCTCGATCAGTTCGTACTGCGCATCACGAGCCGATTTTTTGTAGAGGTTGTAACCGCTGGCTGTCATAGCACAGGTCCTGCTGTTTGCTGCACGAGGCGCTCGACGAAAAACTCCAGGTGCCCGCGCGGGTTGGCAGGCAGCGGCCAGGTATCGACCTTCTGCGCAATGGCCTTGAACGCCAGCGAGCACTTGGAACGCGGGAAGGCCTCGTAGACGGCGCGCTGCTTCTGCACAGCCTTGCGCACGCTTTCGTCGTAGGGCACCGCGCCGACGTATTGTAGGGCGACGTCGAGGAAGCGATCCGTGACCTTGGTCAACTTGGCGAACAGGTTGCGCCCTTCCTGCGGGCTCTGGGCCATGTTGGCCAGGACGCGGAAGCGGTTCATGCCGTAGTCGCGATTGAGCAACTTGATCAAGGCGTAGGCATCGGTAATCGAGGTCGGCTCATCGCACACCACCAGCAGCACTTCCTGGGCTGCACGAACGAAGCTGACGACCGACTCACCAATGCCCGCAGCGGTGTCGATCACCAATACGTCGAGGTTGTCGCCGATATCACTGAAGGCCTGGATCAGGCCTGCGTGTTGCGCAGGACTCAGATGCACCATGCTCTGTGTGCCGGATGCGGCCGGAACGATACGGATGCCGCCTGGCCCCTGCAGCAGTACATCGCGCAGTTCGCAGCGGCCCTCGATCACGTCGGCCAGGGTACGTTTGGGTGTCAGCCCCAGCAGAACGTCGACGTTCGCCAGTCCCAGGTCGGCGTCCAGCAGCATGACGCGCCGGCCAAGCTCAGCCAAAGCCAGGGACAAGTTCACTGACACGTTAGTTTTCCCGACGCCACCTTTGCCGCCGGTCACCGCGATCACCTGTACGGGATGCATGCTGCCCATGTTATTTCTTTACCTTGTCTTGCATAGACGGAGGCCACATTACTGGCTGCGCGTTCACAAACGGAACAATGCATGGCAGACCATCGATGTAGGTACAAAAACGATTCATTATTACCTTAGCCGACCTGCTTGGTCGGGCTGTGGTAGATGTCAGCGAACATGTCAGCCATGGCTTCTTCGCTGGGTTCTTCCTGCATTTGCACGCTGACGGCGCGACTGACCAACTGATGACGGCGCGGCAGATGGAGATCATCCGGAATCCGCGGGCCATCGGTCAGGTACGCCACTGGCAGCTCATGACTGATGGCCAGGCTCAACACCTCGCCCAGGCTTGCCGTTTCATCCAGTTTAGTCAGGATGCAGCCGGCGAGCCCGCAACGCTTGTAACTGTGATAAGCGGCGGTTAGAACCTGTTTCTGGCTGGTGGTTGCCAGGACCAGATAATTTTTTGAGCGGATGCCACGACCGGCCAGGCTTTCGAGCTGCATGCGCAGGGCCGGGTCGCTGGCCTGCAGGCCGGCGGTATCGATCAGCACCACGCGCTTGCGCAGCAATGGATCCAGCGCCTGCACCAGGGACTGGCCCGGATCGACGTGGGTCACCGGCACATTGAGAATGCGCCCCAGGGTCTTGAGTTGTTCCTGGGCGCCGATGCGGAAGCTGTCCATGCTCACCAGCGCAATGTTCTGCGCGCCGTACTTGAGCACGTAACGGGCAGCCAGCTTGGCCAGGGTCGTGGTCTTGCCCATGCCGGCAGGGCCGACCATGGCGATGACTCCGCCCTCTTCCAGCGGCTCGACGTCCGGGGTAACGATCATGCGCGCCAGGTGCGCCAGCAACATACGCCAGGCCTGACGAGGCTCCTGGATTTCGGTTATCAGTGCCAGCAGGTCGCGCGACAGCGGGCCGGACAGGCCAATGCGTTGCAGGCGACGCCAGAGGTTGGCCTGGTCCGGACGGCTGCCTTGCAGCTGGTTCCAGGCCAGGGACCCGAGTTGTACTTCCATGAGTTCGCGCAGGCTATTGAGCTCGAAGCGCATCGAGTCGAACGCACGCGGGTCCACGCCACTGGACGCAGGCTCAGCAACCGGTGCGGGGCGACGGGGTTCGGCGTAGGTCGGTTCGATCAGCGGCTCGGCGGCGGTCAACGGCAGGCCGGCGAACAACTGGCGGTTGGTCGCATTGTCGCTCTCGCCATCGCTGCGCAGGCTCAATTCGGCCTGGGCGGTGACGATCCGCGACTGAGTCTTGCGCAGCTCGTCTTCGAGCTCCATGTTCGGAACACGCGGCGCCAGCGCCGACAACTTGTAATCCAGCGCAGCCGTCAGCTCGACGCCCCCGGCAATCCGGCGGTTGCCGATAATGGCTGCATCAGCGCCCAGCTCATCGCGAACCAGCTTCATGGCCTGACGCATATCGGCGGCGAAAAAACGCTTAACTTGCATAAACCACTACCTCAGCCGTTGGGCCCTACTGTCGCAACGATGGTCACTTGCTTGTTGTCAGGGATTTCCTGGTAAGCCAACACGTGCAAACCCGGGACTGCGAGCCGGCCGAATCGCGAGAGCATCGCGCGAACCGGACCGGCCACCAGCAGAATCACCGGCTGACCCTGCATCTCCTGACGCTGCGCCGCGTCGATCAACGAGCGTTGCAGCTTCTCAGCCATGCTTGGCTCCAGCAGAACGCCCTCTTCCGAGCCTTGTCCTGCCTTTTGCAGACTATTGAGCAATATCTGTTCCAACCTTGGCTCCAGCGTGATGACTGGCAGCTCCGACTCAGTCCCTACAATGCTTTGGACGATTGCACGGGAGACGCCAACCCGCACAGCAGCCACCAGTGCGGCGGTATCTTGACTCTTGGCGGCATTGTTGGCGATGGCCTCGGCAATGCTGCGGATATCGCGAACAGGCACTTGCTCGGCCAACAGCGCTTGCAGCACCTTGAGCAGCTGCGACAGCGAAACCACGCCCGGCACCAGCTCTTCCGCCAGTTTCGGCGAGCTTTTGGCCAGCAATTGCATGAGTTGCTGCACTTCTTCGTGACCGATCAGTTCACTGGAGTGCTTGTAGAGTATCTGGTTCAAGTGGGTGGCCACCACTGTGCTGGCATCCACCACCGTGTAACCGAGGGACTGCGCCTGGGCACGCTGGCTGATTTCGATCCAGACCGCCTCCAGGCCGAAAGCCGGATCTTTGGCGGTAATGCCGTTGAGCGTACCGTAGACCTGCCCCGGGTTGATCGCCAGCTCGCGATCCGGGTAAATTTCCGCCTCCGCCAGAATCACCCCCATCAGGGTCAGGCGATAGGCACTCGGCGCCAGGTCGAGGTTGTCGCGGATATGCACGGTCGGCATCAGGAAGCCCAGATCCTGGGACAGCTTCTTGCGCACCCCCTTGATCCGCGCCAGCAGCTGGCCGCCCTGGTTGCGGTCCACCAGCGGAATCAGGCGATAGCCCACTTCCAGGCCGATCATGTCGATGGGCGTCACGTCATCCCAGCCAAGCTCCTTGGTTTCCTGGGCGCGGGCCGGCGACGGCAGCAGTTCCTGCTGGCGCTTGACCTCTTGCAGGGCCTGAACCTTGGCGACGTTCTGCTTTTTCCAGAACAGGTAAGCGCCACCGGCCGCCAGGGCCGCCATGGTCAGGAACGAGAAGTGCGGCATGCCGGGCACCAGGCCCATGACCGCCATCAAGCCTGCCGCCACCGCCAGTGCCTTGGGCGAGGCGAACATCTGGCGATTGATCTGTTTGCCCATGTCTTCCGAGCCGGACGCACGGGTCACCATGATGGCCGCTGCTGTCGATAACAACAGTGATGGCAATTGCGCCACCAAACCGTCACCGATGGTCAACAGTGCGTACACCTTGCCGGCGTCGGCGAAATTCATGTTGTGCTGGAAGATACCGACCGCCATGCCACCGATCAGGTTGATGAACAGGATCAACAGGCCGGCAATCGCGTCACCACGGACGAATTTGCTGGCACCGTCCATGGAACCGTAGAACTCGGCTTCCTGGGCGACTTCCGAGCGGCGGGCCTTGGCCTGGGCCTGATCGATCAGGCCGGCGTTGAGGTCGGCGTCGATCGCCATTTGCTTGCCGGGCATCGCATCGAGGGTGAAACGCGCGCTCACCTCGGAAATCCGCCCCGCACCCTTGGTCACCACGACGAAGTTGATGATCATCAGGATCGCGAAGACCACGATACCCACCACGTAGTTACCGCCGATCACCACCTCGCCGAACGCCTGGATCACCTTGCCGGCGGCCGCGTGACCGTCCTGGCCGTGGAGCATCACCACCCGCGTGGAGGCCACGTTCAATGCCAGGCGCAACAGCGTCGCCACCAGCAGAATGGTCGGGAACACCGCGAAATCCAGCGGGCGCAAGGCGTAGACGCACACCAGCAGCACGACAATGGACAGGGCAATGTTGAAGGTGAAGAACACGTCGAGCAGGAACGGCGGCACCGGCAGCATCATCATCGCCAGCATGACCAGCAGCAACAGCGGCACGCCCAGATTGCCTCGACTGAGGTCGGCAATGTTGCTGCGGGCACTGTTGATTAACTGAGAGCGATCCACCGGTTTTCCCCGTTCCTTTAAAGCAAACTTTTGACGCCTGAAGCAGGCGCAGGGCGGCTATTGCAAGAAGCTTTCCAACTTTTGCAAAGGGAGAAATAGAGAGTTTTTTCAGGGGGATATGTATTGCCGGGACTGACGTCATCGCGGGCAAGCCACGCTCCCACAAGGTTTTCGCCGAACCTGTGGGAGCGGGCTTGCCCGCGAAGGGGCCATCAGCGACAGCGCTAGACTCAGGAATCGCGGCGCAGATCCGGTGGAATAGGCAGGTCGTCCTTGAGCGGATCAGGCCGCTTGCCCTTGCCCGCCCGGTACTGTCGAATCTGATAGACGTAGGCCAGTACCTGCGCAACCGCCAGATAGAGCCCGCCGGGGATTTCCTGCTCCAGCTCGGTGGAGTAATAAATCGAACGCGCGAGAGCCGGCGACTCCAGCAACAGGATCTCGTTGGCCGCGGCGATCTCGCGGATCTTCAGGGCCAGGAAGTCGGAGCCCTTGGCCAGCAATACCGGCGCACTGCCCTTCTCCGGATCGTATTTGAGGGCCACGGCGTAGTGGGTCGGGTTGGTGATGACCACGTCAGCCTCGGGAATCGCGGCCATCATCCGCCGCTGGGACATTTCGCGCTGCAGCTGTCGAATCCGCTGCTTGACCTCCGGCCGCCCCTCCTGATCCTTGTGCTCGTCGCGCACTTCCTGCTTGGTCATCTTCAGTTTCTTGATGCTTTCCCACAGCTGTATCGGCACATCCACGGCGGCGATAATGGCCAGCCCGCAGGCCATCCACAGCGTGCTCCAGCCCACCACTTGCAGGCTGTGAGTGATCGCCCGGTCCAGTGGCTCATGGGCGATGCGCAACAGGTCGTCGATATCCGCCGACAACACCACAAGGGCCACGAACAGGACGATGAAGAACTTCGCCAGCGCCTTGAGCAGTTCGGCCACAGCCTTGCCCGAGAACATACGCTTGAGGCCGGCACCCGGGTTCATACGGCTGAACTTCGGCGCCATGGTGCCGGCGGAGAACAGCCAGCCGCCGAGGGAGATCGGCCCGATCAACGCCGCCAGGAGCAAGGTGATCATCACCGGCTGAATCGCCAGCAAGGCAATCTGTCCCGAGTGCAGCAGATAGGTGCCCATCGCACGCTGATCCAGCACCACGTCGCGCGACAGGGAAAAGTTCAGGCGCATCAGGTCCATCATCTCCTGGGCAAGCGCCCCACCGAAGACCAGCAGCGCACCGGCACCGGCGAGCATGATCGCCAGGGTGTTGAGCTCCTTGGAGCGGGCAATCTCACCCTTTTCACGGGCGTCCTTTTTCTTTTTATCCGTGGGGTCTTCTGTTTTGTCCTGACCGCTTTCGCTCTCAGCCATGACTCAGCGCGCCTTTGCCAGTTCGCGTAAAAACTGCAGGGCCTCGGTGGCCAGCGGTTGATACTGATTAACGATGTCCGCCAGCCCGACCCAGACGATGAACAGCCCGAGCACCAGGGTCAGCGGGAAGCCGATGGAGAAGATGTTCAACTGCGGTGCGGCGCGGGTCATCACGCCAAACGCGATGTTGACCACCAGCAGCGCGGTGATCGCCGGCAGCACCAGCAACAGCGCCGCGCCGAGCACCCAGCCGAGTTTGCCGGCCAGCTCCCAGAAATGATTGACCATCAAGCCGCTGCCCACGGGCAGCGTAGTGAAGCTTTCGGTGAGCACCTCGAACACGACCAGATGACCGTTCATGGCCAGGAACATCAGTGTCACCAGCATGGTGAAAAACTGCCCGATCACCGCGACAGACACACCGTTGGTAGGGTCAACCATCGAGGCAAAGCCCATGCCCATCTGGATCGCGACAATCTGCCCCGCCACCACGAACGCCTGGAAAAACAGCAGCAGGGAGAAGCCCAGTATCGCGCCGACAAGGATCTGCTCGGCAATCAGCAGCAGCGCGCTCAAATCCAGCGCGTTCACTGGCGGCATCGGCGGCAGCCCCGGCGCGATGACCACGGTGATGGCAAGGGCGAAATACAGTCGGATGCGCCTGGGTACCAGGGAGGTGCCGAACACCGGCATGACCATCAGCAAGGTACCGACGCGGAACAGTGGCAACATGAACGTCGCTACCCAAGTGCTGATCTGGGTATCCGTCAACTGCAGCAGCGATGACATGGCTTAGCCGATGACCTGCGGAATACTGCCGTACAACTGCTGGATGTATTCCATGAAGGTCTGCACCAGCCACGGGCCGGCAACGATCAGCGTCACCAGCATCACCAACAGACGCGGCAGGAAACTGAGGGTCTGTTCGTTGATCTGGGTGGCCGCCTGGAACATGGCCACCAACAGCCCCACCAGCAGACTTGGAATCACCAGCACGGCCACCATCAAAGTGGTCAGCCACAGCGCTTCACGAAAGATATCGACCGCAACTTCCGGCGTCATGGCGAGACACCGCCGAAGCTGCTGGCCAAGGTGCCGATGATCAATGCCCAGCCATCCACCAGCACGAACAACATGATCTTGAACGGCAGGGAAATGATCAGCGGCGAGAGCATCATCATACCCATGGCCATCAGCACACTGGCCACGACCAGGTCGATGATCAGGAACGGAATGAAGATCATGAAGCCGATCTGGAACGCCGTTTTCAGCTCGGAAGTCACGAAGGCCGGCACCAGGATGGTCAGCGGCGCCTGATCCGGTGTCGCGATGTCAGTGCGCTTGGACAGGCGCATGAACAGCTCCAGGTCGCTGGTGCGGGTCTGGGCGAGCATGAAATCCTTGATCGGCACCTGCGCCTTGGCGACCGCATCCTGGGCCGTCAGTTTTTCCGCCAGATACGGTTGCAAGGCGTCCTGGTTCACCCGGTCGAACACCGGCGCCATGATGAACAGGGTCAGGAACAGCGCCATGCCGGTGAGGATCTGGTTCGACGGCGTCTGCTGCAGGCCCAGCGCCTGACGCAGGATCGAGAAGACAATGATGATCCGGGTGAAGCTGGTCATCAGCATGACAAACGCCGGGATAAAACTTAGCGCGGTCATGATCAGCAGGATTTGCAGGCTGACCGAGTATTCCTGAGCACCCTGCGCATTGGTGCCCAGGGTGATGGCCGGGATCGACAGCGGATCGGCGGCGAACGCCAGCGGCGCGGCCAGCATCAGGGCCAGTGTCAAAACGATGCGTAGCGCACCCATTACTTCTTATCCTTCTGATCTTTACCCAACATCTCCAACAGGCGCTGCGCAAACTCCGGCGTCGGCTTCTCGCTGCTCGGCACCTGCACCGGGTCCTTGAGGACGTGCAGCGCCGTGATGCTGCCAGGGCTCAGGCCGAGCAGAATCTGCTCGTTGCCGACCTGCACCAGCATCAGGCGGTCGCGAGGCCCCAGCGCGCGGGAGCCGACAATCTCGATCACCTGCCCCTTGCCGGCCGGACCGGCCTGCTGGACCCGACGCAGCAACCAGGCGAGGAGAAAGATCAGCCCGAGCACCAGCAACAGGCCGAACACCAGTTGCGTCAGTTGGCCACCCACCCCGCTGCTCACCGCCGGCGCGGCAGCCGTGGTCGCCGTTGCAACCGGTTCGGCCGCCAGCACGCTGAACGACATGGCCAGCGCGCTCCCCAGCACAGCCCCGAGAAACTTTTTCACTCAGCGCAGCTTCTTGATGCGTTCGCTTGGGCTGATCACGTCCGTCAGGCGGATGCCGAACTTCTCGTTCACCACCACCACTTCGCCGTGGGCGATGAGCGTGCCGTTGACCAGCACGTCCAGCGGTTCGCCGGCCAGGCGATCCAGCTCGATCACCGAGCCCTGGTTCAGTTGCAGCAGGTTGCGGATGTTGATGTCGGTGCTGCCCACTTCCATGGAAATCGACACCGGGATATCGAGGATCACGTCCAGGTTCGGGCCTTCGAGGCTCACCGGATCGTTGTTTTTCGGCACACTGCCGAACTCTTCCATTGGCAGGCGGTTGGACGCGGAGTTGCCGGAGTCGGCGGCGAGCAATGCGTCGATGTCGGCCTGCCCGGCATCACCGGTTTCTTCCAGGGCCGCGGCCCACTCATCGGCCAGGGCCTGGTCGTCTTGCGTGTTCATAATGTCAGTGTCCTCGGCGAGCAAAAGTTCAGAATTCGGTTAACCGCGAATGGGTAGGAGCGCCGGTCAACGGCGCTCGATCGGCTCGATCACTTGCAACGCCAGGTTGCCCTTGTGCGAACCCATCTTGACCTTGAAGGCCGGCACGCCGTTGGCGCGCATGATCATTTCTTCCGGCATGTCGACCGGGATCACATCCCCCGGCTGCATGTGCAGGATGTCGCGCAGGCGCAGTTGACGACGGGCCACCGTCGCACCGATCGGCACGTCGACGTCCAGCACGTCCTGGCGCAGGGCGTTGACCCAGCGCTCGTCCTGGTCGTCGAGGTCCGACTGGAAGCCGGCGTCGAGCATCTCGCGCACCGGCTCGATCATCGAGTACGGCATGGTCACGTGCAGGTCGCCGCCGCCGCCATCGAGTTCGATGTGGAAGGTCGACACCACAATGGCTTCGCTCGGGCCGACGATGTTGGCCATGGCCGGGTTCACTTCGGAGTTGATGTACTCGAAGTTGACTTCCATGATCGCCTGCCAGGCTTCCTTCAGATCGACGAACGCCTGCTCCAGCACCATGCGCACCACACGCAGTTCGGTCGGGGTGAATTCACGCCCTTCGATCTTGGCGTGCCGGCCGTCGCCACCGAAGAAGTTGTCCACCAGCTTGAACACCAGCTTGGCGTCGAGAATGAACAACGCGGTGCCACGCAAGGGTTTGATCTTGACCAGGTTGAGACTGGTCGGCACGTACAGCGAGTGCACGTATTCGCCGAACTTCATCACCTGCACGCCGCCGACCGCCACGTCTGCCGAGCGACGCAGCATGTTGAACATGCTGATGCGGGTATAGCGGGCGAAACGCTCGTTGATCATCTCCAGGGTCGGCATGCGTCCACGGACGATGCGATCCTGGCTGGTCAGGTCGTAGCTTTTGACGGTGCCGGGTTCGGCAGCGTTTTCGGTCTGTACCAGACCATCGTCGACGCCATGCAGCAGCGCGTCGATCTCATCCTGGGACAGCAGGTCCTGCACGGCCATGTCGTGTTCCTACTGCAGTACGAAATTAGTGAAAAGCAACTGTTCGATCACCACTTTGCCGAGCTCTTTCTGCGCCACTTCCTGGACGCTGGCAGTGGCCTTCTGACGCAGCATTTCCTGGCCGACCGGCGACGCGAGGGTCGCAAAGTCCTGCCCGGAGAACAGCATGACCAGGTTGTTGCGGATCACCGGCATGTGGGCCTTGAGTGCATCCAGATCCGCCTGGTTGCGGCCGAGCATGGTGATGCTCACCTGCATGTAGCGCTGGCGGCCGTTCTGGTTGAAGTTGGCCACGAAAGCCGGCGCCATCGGCTCGAATATCGCCGGCTGTTTGCCGATGGGAGCGATGTCCGCTACGGCGGCAGGCTTGCTCTGAGCGCTGTGCATGAAGTACCAGGTCGCGCCCACGGACACACCGATCGCCAGCAGCAGGGCCACCACGATCAGGATGATCAGCTTGAGTTTGCCTTTGGATGCGGGGTCTTTTACTGCTGCGTCGCTCTTCGCCATGCCAATAATCCGTCACTATTCGGGGTTTCACAGTCGCACGGCAAGGCAAGAGCAAGTGTTATGCCAGAACTATCGGGAGGTATTGGAGACAACCAGTGATCGACGTGCGCCGACCCGTAGGAGCTGGCTTGCCAGCGATGCGGCCGTGTCAGCAAGAACAATGTCACTGACAGACCGCGATCGCTGGCAAGCCAGCGCCTACAAGTGCGGTGCCCCGGATCAGGCGTAATAGTCGACCGCGCTGGAGCCGATCACGCTGGTGGTAGTGGCAGCCACTTCAGCGACGCCCGGCGTCAGGTCGTCATCCATTGAATCGATACGGCCGCCGCTGGCGCTGGTCCGTCCGGTCTGGCTTTGCCGGGCTTGTTCCTGCCCTTGTTGCGAACCACGGGACTGGTCCGAAACGTTGACATCGACCTGCCCCATGCCCTGCTGCGCAAACATGTCGCGCAAGCGATGGACCTGGCTGTCCAGCGCCTCACGGACGCCCGGATGCGCACTCATGAACGTGACCTGGGTCTGCTGATCGGGAACCATGTTCACCCGAATGTCCAGACGCCCCAGCTCAGCGGGCTGCAACTGGATGTCCGCGGCCTTGAGGTTGGCACTGGACAGGTACATGACCCGGTTCACCACCTCTTCGGTCCAGCCGCTCTGGTGCATGGCGATCGGCTGGTTCACCGGCAAGGCATTGGCTGTCTTCGGTGTGGCCGCCTGGGTCAGCGCGGCCAGACGGTTGGCGAAATCATCGACACGGGTGTCGCTGACGGCAGACTTGAGATCTTTCAGACCGTCGTCGATCAAGCCGCTGAAAGCCTTGTCGTCACCTTTGCCGGCACTCTCCTTGTCGGCCTGAACATCCAGTAGGGTCGACATGCCGGCGGCAAAGTTTTGCGCCGACGTCAGCTCACCGTCAGCCTGGACTTGCGCCTGTGTCGGTGCGGCCTTTGGCTGCGCCTGACTGGAAGCCGACACGTGACCGCTCTGCTCCATCGCCAGGCGTAACGCCGGCAGGGCGTCGAGTGGATCGGCCTCGGGATCGAAGTCGCCGTCAGCGCGGGTCGGCGCCGGAATGCTGGTAGCCGCGATCGCCGCCGCTACCGGCGCTTCAACCTTTGGCGGCACCGCATCGGCTACGACAGGCGCTGCTGGCGCTGGCATTACTGGCGCCGACACTACTGGCTGTATGGCTTGCTGCAATGCGGGATCAAGCGCCGGATCGGCCGGCGCGGCATCGACGACTTGAGCCGGGTCGACCTCTGCCGCATCATCGCCGGCGGTCTTGTCGTCAGCCTGCACCGATTGGTCGGCAGGCAAGGATTTGCCGCCATCGGCAACCACCGGCTCCCCGGCGGCAGACTTGTCGTCGCCAGCGTCTTTCTTTGCGCCGACACCGGAGGTTGTCTCACGATCAGGTTTGATCGGAGCATCTGCCGACGCAGTCGGCTTGTTTTGGGCCTGATTGGCGTAGACATGGGCGAAGCTTGCGGCCTTGTCCCCGGGCTCTGCGGCCACTGCCGGGGGATTGGCGGAGGCAGCCTGAGTCTTGGCCTGGCTGGAGGCCTGAAGCAGAATATTGGGGGTAACGGGCATGAAACGGTCTCCGCTGCACAGGGCTCGTAAGTACAGTTGGGTTAGATAACTGCAAAGGTCGAGCCAGTTTCACTCGATAGAGACCAAAAGCAGCGTTTGCTCAGATTTTCGCCGGGCAACGCTGTCGCTCAGCTTCGTACAGAGGGCGGATACCGGCGAATTCGCGGTCGATTTTGCCGACCAGTTCCAGAACGGCCGAGCATGGCAAACTGGCGGCCTGCTGTTCAAGCTGGTGGCAGAGTTCGGTCAGCTTGAGAGCCCCCATGTTACTGCTGCTGCCCTTGAAGCTATGGGCGGTTTCAACGAGCAGTGCGGCACTGTCAGCCGCTCTCAAGACTTTCAGGCGCTCTTCGGAGTCCGCAAGAAAGATATCCAGCAGATCCGGATAAGCCTCTTCCATCACTTCTCGCAATGCACTCAGCACGCTGCGATCCACATGTGTGTCGTCGTCCACTTGCTCACTCCTTGATCAAGAATGCGCGGATTATGCCAGAGCCTCCCAGATAAACTCCACGCGTGCACTTCGACCATTGTCGGTCCAGCGGGCATTACGCCCCAACTGGCGGATCAGACTGATCCCGCGTCCCGACAGGCGGATGGCGTCCAAAGGCCTCTCCATCACCCGCTCGATATCGAACCCCTCACCGCTGTCTTCGACCTGTATCGTCAGGCAACCGCCGTCGTCTGTCGGCGCCACCTGCAAATGGACCCGCACATAGCCTTCCTGCAGCTCGCCAAGCCGGGCATTGCGCTCTTGATAATATCGCGCAAAACCCGAGGCATTGCGCTTGAGGCTCGAATCCAGCCCCAGCACGCCGTGCTCCAGCGCGTTGGAATAGAGCTCCGCCAACACACTGTAGAGGGCACCGCTCTGAGCCCGAAGACCATGCACCTCAAGCAGCAACTGCAACAGATAGGGCAAGGGATTGAATCGCTTGAGCGTGGCGGCGCGGAACTCGAAGCTTACCGACCAGTCCAGCGGGCACGACTGGCCGCTGTCGGAGTAGACCAATGCCGGTGGCGTGACCTGCTCCGGCTCCAGCAGGCTGATTTCGACCATGCTGACATCGTCGCGCGCCTCACCACCGAAATCGCGCAGCGCCTGCTCGATCTCTTCGAACAGCGCATCCGGTTGACGATTGGCGGCGAACACCTGCTGCAATCGTTGCACGCCAAACAACTGTTCATTGGCGCCGCAGGTGTCGATCACCCCATCGGACAAGAGGAACACCCGATCGCCGAGCGCCATGGGAAGCACTTCGGTGCGCTCATCGAAGGATTCCGGACTCAGCACCCCCAAAGGCAGGTGCCGCGCCGGCAGAGGGGTGCGCTCGCCACTGGCAATGCGATACAGGTAACCGTCGGGCATTCCACCGTTCCAGACCTCCACCGCACGACGCTGAAAACTCAGGCACAGCATCGTGGCACAGCAGAACATGTCCACCGGCAGGATGCGCTTGAGCTTGGCATTCATTTCACGCAGGGTTTCCGCCAGGCCATAGCCCTTGGCGGTCATCCCGTAGAAGACTTCGGCCAAGGGCATGGCGCCCACGGCCGCCGGCAGACCGTGGCCGGTGAAGTCACCCAGCAATACGTGCATGTCGCCGGCCGGGGTGAACGCGGCCAGCAACAGGTCGCCGTTGAACAGCGCATAGGGTGATTGCAGATAACGGATATTCGGCGCGGCGTTCAGGCAGCCGGCGTGCGCCACCTTGTCGAAAACCGCCTTGGCCACGCGCTGCTCGTTGAGCAGGTAGTCGTGGTGCCTGGCGATCTGGTCACGCTGCTGCAGAACGGTGTCCTGCAAGCGCCGCAAGCGATCCATCGCCTTGATCTTGGCCGCGAGAATCACTTGGTTATAGGGTTTCGCCAGAAAATCGTCACCGCCGACCTCCAGACAACGGGCCAGCGCCTCGCTTTCAGACAGGGACGTGAGGAAGATGATCGGCACCAGGGTTTCCCCGGCCAGGGCCTTGATTTGCCGGGCCGCCTCGAAGCCGTCCATGACCGGCATCATCGCATCCATCAACACCAGGTGCGGCTGTTGCTCGCGAAACGCGTCGACCGCTTCGGCGCCGTTGGCCGCCGTCAGCACTTCGTGCCCCTGGCGGCGCAGGATGCTCGCCAACAGCAGGCGATCGGCGGCGCTGTCCTCGGCAATCAGGATCGTCAGCGGCTCCAGTGGCTGCATGGCAATCAACTGATGTCGAACAGTTTGTCGAAGTTGGAGATGGCGAGGATTTTGCGCACGTCGGTACTGCTGTTGACCACGCGCACATCGGAGTCGTCTCCACCGGCATGATCGCGCAGCAAAAGCAGCATGCCCAAGGCCGAGCTGTCGAGGTAAGTGGCGTCTTTCAGGTCGACCACCACCGCCGATAGCTTCTTGTCTTCGTAGGACTGACGAAATTCCTGATGCTTGGCGAAATCGAAACGCCCCTTGACCGAGATCGTCAGCTTTTGCCCATCGGGGGAGACTTCTGTAACAACTGGCATGTCATGGCTTCCTTGTCATTTGTAAACCTGCTTGTACAAGGTTTAGCAGTTGGTAGAGGTTGGGGCAAGGCTGGAAATGGCGCAAGTCCTGTGGGAGCGTGGCTTGCCCGCGATGAACGATAACGCGGTCCACCCGATTCAATACTGATCCTGCCGTGGCAAGCGCTGGGACAGCTCATCCAGCAATTTCTGTTCGCGCCGGTCTTCGAGCGCCCGCGCCTCATCGGCATAGCGCTGAACCAGTTTGCGCAGACCTTCGACCCGGGCAAATGCCTGCTGCCAGGTTTCCCGGGCCTTGTTCAGGTTGTTTTGATGCCAGGCCAGGCTTTGCCGCTGCTGGTCGATGGCCGTGCCCAGTTGCGCCAGGAAGCCCTGATACCCCAGCAACCATTGGCCCGAGACGCCGCCGCTGCCGCGTACGATCCATTGTTCCTGATAGTCGAGGCGGAAGGCTTCGAGGTCGGCGAGCTTGCTTTGCGCCAGGCGAACCTGCCCTTGAAAGTGCCCCAGGCGCTGGACCGCGGTTTTCTCGGCCTTTTCGGCCATTTCCACCACCGGCGCCAGCCTGCCTGCCCGACTCTGGGCCATGACCGCTTAACCGCCCGCCGCGGGCGCGAAGATCGAGGCGAGATACGCTTCGCTTTCACCCAGGCTGATGCTGTCGTTGAGGCCCTGGCGCAGGTATTTGACCAGTTGCGGTTGCAGGGAAATCGCCAGGTCGGTCTCGCGATCGCCGCCGGCGACATAGGCGCCGACGCTGATCAGGTCGCGACTCTGTTGATAACGCGACCACAGCTGCTTGAAATATTGCGCACGTGCCATGTGCTCCGGCGACACCACCGCCGGCATGACCCGGCTGATGGACGCTTCGATATCGATGGCCGGGTAATGTCCTTCCTCGGCCAGGCGCCGGGACAACACGATGTGCCCGTCGAGTACACCCCGTGCCGAGTCGGCAATCGGGTCCTGCTGGTCATCGCCTTCGGACAGCACGGTGTAGAACGCGGTGATCGAACCGCCGCCCTTCTCCGCGTTACCGGCCCGCTCCACCAGTTTCGGCAGTTTGGCGAACACCGATGGCGGATAGCCCTTGGTCGCCGGTGGCTCGCCGATGGCCAGGGCGATTTCCCGCTGGGCCTGGGCAAAACGGGTCAGGGAATCCATCAGCAACAGGACATTCTTGCCCTTGTCGCGGAAATATTCGGCAATGCGCGTGCAGTACATGGCGGCGCGCAGTCGCATCAGCGGCGCATCGTCCGCCGGGGACGCCACGACCACGGAACGCTTGAGTCCTTCTTCACCGAGGATGTGCTCGATGAATTCCTTGACTTCACGACCCCGCTCACCGATCAGACCGACGACGATAATGTCGGCCTCGGTAAAGCGCGTCATCATCCCCAGCAACACCGATTTACCGACACCGGTGCCGGCAAACAGGCCGAGCCGCTGACCACGACCGACCGTCAACATGCCGTTGATGCAACGGATGCCCACGTCCAGCGGCTCGCTGATCGGCTCGCGCTTGAGCGGGTTGATGGTCGGGCCGTCCATTGGCACCCAGTCTTCGGCCTTCATCCCGCCCTTGCCGTCCAGTGCACGCCCGGCGCCGTCGAGCACCCTTCCGAGCATACTCATGCCCATGGGCAGGCGACCGGTATCCGCCAGGGGCACCACTCGGGCACCGGGTGCGATGCCGGCGACACTGCCGACCGGCATCAGAAAGACTTTGCTGCCAGAGAAACCCATGACCTCGGCTTCCACCTGCACCGGGTGATAGCTGTCGTCATTGATGACCATGCAGCGGCTGCCCATGGCGGCGCGCAGGCCTTCGGCTTCGAGGGTCAGGCCGACCATGCGCAGCAGGCGGCCTTCGAGGATCGGTGCGCCCTCCAGCCCCGTGGCCTCGGCGTAGCTGCCCAGGCGTTTGGCGAAACTGGTGCGTTCAAGGCGCATCGGGAACATCCGGAGCCGGAGCGACTGCAGGCTTGCCTTCGATCGGCAGTTCCAGGCTCAGGTCCGGCGCAGCCGGGTGCAAGGCTTGCTCGTGCAGCTGATCGAACAGCTTGTCCATCACCCGCGCGACGCGGGTTTCCACCGTGGCATCGATACGGCTGTGTTCTGTCTCGACCCGGCAACCGCCCGGCAACAACGACTCGTCTTCGACGATGCGCCAGGTTTCTTCATGGCGTTCGCGCAGGGCTTTGACTTGTTCGAAATCCTGCGGGTTGATGTACAGCCGCACATTGTCCACGCCCAGCGGCAAGAGCTTCAGTGCCTCGCGCATGACGTGTTCGATCTGCGTCGAGTCGATGGCCAGTTCGCGCTGGATCACCTGTCGGGTGATGTGCTGCACGAGGTCGACCAGGGATTTTTCGATTTGGGTGTCCTGTTCGGCGATGGGCTCGAACAGATGGGTCATCAATTGCTCCAGCGCCGCGATCTTGGCGGTCAGGGCCACTTCGGCTTCCTGGCGGACCTTGAGCGTGGTGCTGTGGAAACCTTCCTTCTCACCCACCGCGAAACCTTCGTTGTAGGCTTCCTGGCGAATGCTTTCGAGTTCTTCGAGGGTCAGTGGCTGGACTTCCTCCAGCGGCACCTCCTCCATTTCCGGCGGCTCGGGTTCCGGTTCAGGCTCCGGCTCGGGTTCCGGCGGGTCGAAACTGGGCAGCGCCCAGGTATCGAAGCCACTGACATCCCTGGCCCGGATCAGGTCAGTGGGGGCATCATCATTCTTGACCATGGTGTTAGATCATTTCCTCGCCGCCCTTGCCGCCGAGAACGATTTCTCCGGCTTCGGCCATACGGCGGGCGATGGTGAGGATTTCCTTCTGCGCGGTTTCGACGTCGCTGACGCGCACCGGGCCCTTGGCTTCCAGGTCGTCGCGCAACAGTTCGGCGGCACGCTTGGACATGTTCTTGAAGATCTTCTCCTTGACGCTTTCGTCCGACCCCTTGAGGGCCAGCACCAGCACATCGGAGGACACCTCGCGGAGCAGCGCCTGGATGCCGCGGTCATCGACATCGGCCAGGTTGTTGAACACGAACATGAGGTCTTCGATCTGACCGGACAGGTCTTCGTCAACTTCGCGGATCGAATCCATGAGCTGGCCTTCGATCGAGCTGTCGAGGAAGTTCATGATGTCCGCCGCGCGCTTGATGCCACCCAGGGTGGTGCGCGAGGCATTCGAGTTGCCGGAGAACTGCTTCTCGAGAATCTGGTTGAGTTCTTTCAGGGCCGCCGGTTGCACGGTGTTCAACGAGGACACGCGCAGGATGATGTCCAGTCGCACCTTGTGGTCGAAGTTGCCGAGCACTTCACCGGCCTGGTCCGGATCGAGGTAGGCCACCACGATCGCCTGGATCTGCGGGTGCTCATAACGGATCACGTCGGCGACGGCGCGCGGCTCCATCCACTTCAGGCTGTCGAGGCCGCTGGTGTTGCCACCGAGCAGGATGCGGTCGATCAGGCCGTTGGCCTTGTCTTCGCCCAGGGCCTGGGTGAGCATTTTGCGCACATAGTCGTCGGAGCCGACGCCCAGGCTGGTCTGGTCGCCGACGATATCGACGAACTCGCTCATCACCTGCTCGACCTGCTCGCGGTGCACATTACCCATCTGGGCCATGGCCACGCCCACGCGCTGAACCTCTTTGGGGCCCATGTGGCGCAGCACCTGGGCCGCGTCGGTGGAGCCCAGGGACAGCAACAGGATTGCGGCTTTGTCGACCTTGGACAGTTTGGCGGCAACGGCTCGGTTATCACTCATCTGCGTTAATCCACTCTTTCACGACCTGGGCCACACGACCCGGGTCTTCGGCCACCAGACTCTTGATTGCGTTCAACTGAGCGTCATAACCTTCGCTCGGGCTCGGCAGCAGAATGCTGGTCGGGCCACCAAGGCTGACACGGTCGTTGGCCAGCTCGCCATCCAGACCGCCCATGCCACCCAACTCGACGTCGCTGCCGATACCGGCCAGCTGCTTGCCTTTGCCACCACCGGTGATGTTGTTGAGCACCGGACGCAGGACACCGAACACCAACACCAGAATGAACAGCACACCCAGCACTTGCTTGACGATGTCCCAGAACCACGGCTGGGAGTAGAACGGAATATCGGCAATCACCTCGCCGCGCTCGGCGGAGAACGGCATGTTGATCACACTGACGCTGTCGCCACGGCTGGCGTCGAAACCGACGGCGTCCTGCACCAGACGGGTGAAGCGCGCCAATTCATCGGCGGTCCACGGCGCACGGCTGGTTTCGCCGTTGGCCGGGTTGATCTTGACCTGGTCATCGACCACCACCGACACCGACAGGCGATTCAACCGGCCCTGCTGCTGCTTGGTATGGCTGATGGAGCGGTCGAGTTCGAAGTTCCTGGTCGATTGTTGACGCTTGTCCGCAGGGTACGGAGCAAGCATCGGCTGGCCGGTGGCCGGGTCCATGATTTGCTGGCCGTTGGCGTCGATCAGAGGCTGCCCTGGCTGCACCATGCCGGCCGACGCAGTCGCGCCACCGGTGGTTTGCGGCGCGGAGGCCGGCGATGGCGGCTGGTTGCTCAAGGCACCCGGCACGCCTTGCGGACCGTTGCTGGCGGTGCGTTGTTCGTTGACCGACTGCTCGCTGCGCAACGCCGGTTGATCCGGATTGAACTGCTCGGAAGTCGACTCGACCGCACTGAAGTCCACATCGGCGGACACTTCGGCTTTGTAGCGATCGTTGCCCAGCACCGGCTGCAGGATGTTGTGCACGCGCTGGGTGAGCATGCTTTCCATGCGGCGGCTGTAGTCGAACTGCTTGCCGGCCATGGTCAGTTCGGAGTTCTCCGCCTGATCCGAGAGCAGGTTGCCCTTCTGGTCGACGACGGTGATCTGCGACTTGCTGAGTTCGGGAACGCTGGTCGCCACCAGGTTGATGATCGCCACGACCTGGCCTGGCTCGAGGGAGCGACCGGAATAGAGTTCGACCAACACCGAAGCGCTCGGCTTGCGCTCGTCGCGCACGAACACCGAACTCTTCGGGATCGCCAGGTGCACGCGGGCACCCTTGACGTTGTTCAGGCTGGAGATGGTGCGGGCCAGTTCGCCTTCGAGGCCGCGACGATAGCGGGTCGCCTCCATGAACTGGCTGGTGCCCAGCCCCTGTTCCTTGTCGAGGATTTCAAAACCGATGTTGCCGTCGCTGGGAGTGACACCAGCGCCCGCGAGCTTGAGCCGCGCACGGGACAGGTCATCGGCCTTGACCAGCAAGGCACCGGAATTGGGTTCGACGGTGTACGGAATATCGGCGGAGGCCAGGGTATCCATGACCTGCTTGGCGTCCATGCCGGCAAGGCTGCCGTACAGAGGCCGGTAGTCCGGCTGTTGGGACCACAACACCACGGCAAAACCAATCGCCACGCTCGCCGCCAGACCGACCAACAGGCCCACCTGACGCAACATGGTCATCTCGGAGAGGTTTTCCAGGAAGGACAACCCGAACAGCGGCGGTTTGCCGTCTATTGGAGTAGCCTTGACCGGAACATTATCGGCGACTGCTTCTGCCATGACTCAATCTCGTCCTTTAAACCGGCATCTGCATGATGTCTTGGTAGGCCTGAACCAGCTTGTTGCGCACCTGGGTCAACGCCTGGAATGACACACTGGCCTTCTGCGAGGAAATCATCACGTCTGTCAGGTCGACGCCGCTTTTGCCGATTTCGAAGGCGCTGGCCAACTGAGTGGAAGCCTGTTGGGTGTCGTTCACTTTATTGACGGCCTGGCCGAGCATGTCGGAAAAGCTGCTGCCCGACACTTCAGGAACGGCAGTCGCTTTCGGCGCAGACATGGCATCCATTTGCATGGCGCGCATATCCAGCATCAACCGATTGAATTCAATACCTTGGCTCATGGTCTCTCTCTTTGACGACCCGCAATTTTTTGACACTCACTCGGCGGGTTATGAGGTGTTAGCAACAAGGGTGCCAGCTCCATGGCCACGCCGAACAAAACGCCTTCATCAGCTCGCGATCTTCTGTAGGAGCGAGCTCGCTCGCGATGGACCCAAGAACGACGTGTTTATCCTGAAGCCCCGCGTTATCGTTAACGACCATCGCGAGCAGGCTCGCTCCTACAGGGCCGGGGCACGGGCTAGCGGTCAGGTGGCGAATAAATACGCTTCCACATCCATGCCGGCATCGCGCATCTGCGCCAGCTTGTAGCGCAGGGTTCGCGGGCTGATCCCCAGGCGCTCGGCCGCCTCTTTGCGCCGACCGCGCTCCGCGCGCAGGGTATCGATGATCATCTGGAACTCACGGCGACGCAGGTCATCACCCAGCGCACCGGCCGACTCGGACTCAACCTCCACAGGCCGCACCGGCGCCGCAACCGACACCGGCAACGGAGCGCAGGCCACCGGCCCGGCCAGGCAGAAGTCCTGCGGCTGGATCACACCGCCCTGCTGCAGAATCAGCGCGCGCTGAATCGCGTTGTCCAGTTCACGCACGTTACCTGGCCACGGATAACCGATCAGGCACGCCTGAGCCTCGGGCGACAGCCTGGCAGCCGAATGCTTCATCTTATTGACGTGCTTGGCCAACAGACGCTCGGCCAACGGCAGAATGTCAGCGGTGCGCTCGCGCAGCGGACGCCAGGCCAGCGGAAACACCGACAGGCGATAATAGAGGTCTTCGCGAAAGCGCCCCGCCGCCACTTCACCCGCCAGGTCGCGGTTGGTGGTTGCGACCACGCGAATATCCAGCGTGATCGGTTTACGCGCGCCAACCCTCTCGACCTCCCGCTCCTGCAGTACACGCAGCAATTTGGCCTGGAGCCCCAGGGGCATTTCGGAAATTTCGTCGAGCAAAAGAGTGCCGCCGTCGGCCTGCTCGAACTTGCCGGCTTGCGCGGCAATGGCGCCGGTAAAGGAACCCTTCTCGTGACCGAACAACGTCGCTTCAAGCATGTTGTCCGGGATCGCGGCGCAGTTGATCGCAATGAACGGCTGACTGGCCCGATGAGAATGCTGATGGATGTAACGCGCCAGCACCTCCTTGCCCGTGCCCGATTCACCCGAGATCAACACCGTGGAATCACTGCGCGCAACCCGCGCTGCCAGCTCGAGCAGCTGCGCGCTGGCCGGCTCGAACGCTACCGGCCCCTCACCCTCGGCCAGGCCAAGACTGCCCAGGGCATGGCGCGCCACCAGATCGAGCAACGCCTTGGGCTCGAATGGCTTGACCAGGTAGTCCGCCGCCCCCTGGCGCATCGCATCGACCGCACGCTCGACCGCACCGTGAGCCGTCATCAGCAATACCGGCAACTGTGGCTGCCGCGCTCGCAGCATGCCCAGCAATTGGTGGCCGTCCATGCCTGGCATGTTGACGTCACTGATCACCAGGCTGAAGGCCTCGCCGCCGACAACCGCCAGTGCCTCTTGCGCCGAACCCACCGCCTTGTAATCGTGCCCCGCGAGCAACAGCGTATCAGCCAGTGCCTCGCGCAACGCGCGGTCGTCCTCGACCAACAGAACCTTGATGCCCATCTCTGTCACTCCGCTGCCTGAGCGTTGCTGAACAGCGGCAGGATCACCTGCGCGCAAGTGCCGCGACCGAGCCGCGAACGCAGCTGCAATTCTCCCTGATGCGCACGGGCCACCGCCTTGACCACGGTCAGGCCAAGACCTGTTCCAGTGGGCTTGGTGGTAAAAAAGGGTTCGCCCAATCGCGCCAGAACCGTGGTATCGATACCCGAACCACTGTCACTGACACACAGGCGCAGGGTATTGCCGCGGGTGTAGAGGTGAATCTTCAGGCGCAACTGACCGGCACCGGCCTGAATGGCGTTCTCGATCAGGTTGAGGATCGCGCCGACCAGGGTGTCGCGATTGCACAGCAACTCCCCCGAATGACTGTCGCACTGCCAGCGGATCGGCAGATCCTGCACGTGGGTCAGTGCGGCCGCCTGCAGCGATTGCATCAATTGGCCTGGGGTTACGCGGTCGGTCAGCGGCAACTCGCCACGAGCAAACACCAGCATGTCGCGCACCTGGTGCTCGAGCTCGTGCAGGCGCTCCTTGAGACGTCCGGCAAAACGCTGCTGGGTAGCGACCGGCAACGCTTGCTCGGTCAAATGACTGGCGTACAGCAACGCGGCGGACAACGGCGTGCGTATCTGATGAGCCAAGGAAGCGACCATGCGCCCCAACGACGACAGACGCTCATGGCGAGCCAATTGATCCTGCAGATGGCGGGTTTCAGTCAGGTCATTGAGCAACACCAACTGGCCAGGCTCGGCGTCCAGCGAGCGCGTGGCGATCGACAGGCGCCGGCCATCCTTGAGGGAGACCTCATGGCCATCGTCTTCGCGAGGTGCAAAACAGCGGGCAATGACGTGGCGCCACAATTCACCTTCCAGCGGCAGGCCCAGCAACTCGCACGCCGCCGGATTGGCTTCGCGCACGATGCCCTGAGCGTCGATGACGATGACACCGCCGGGTAACAGATCAAGGAGATTTTGCAGGCGGTTGGCCAGGCGTTCTTTTTCCGCCAGTTCCTGCATGCGCTGGGCGCTGACCACCGCCAGTTCACCCTTGAGCTCGGTGACCCGGGCTTCAAGCATGCTGTAGGAATCGGTCAACTGACTGGACATCTGATTGAACAGCGCGAATGTCTGCTCAAGGCCCAGCCGGCTCGCCTGCTCTACGGACGACGGTTGCCGCAAAGCATCCGCAAAAGCATCTGAGGCAGGCGATATCTGGGCGGATGGGGGCATGGTGCTCTCTCGCTTGGCTGACCGTCAGTGAAACGGAACGTTGCGAGGGACAAAGCAATACCCATGCCTAAAAAAAACCTCTTATAAATGAATGGATTGAAAAACAGGCGTCAATCATCCGCCTGTTCGTCTCCATCACGACGGCTCATGCCGTACTTGCGCATCTTTTCCACCAGCGTGGTACGACGAATACGCAGGCGCTCGGCCGCGCGAGCCACGATGCCGTTGGCATCATCCAGCGCCTGCTGGATCAACCCTTGCTCCAGGCCACCGAGGTAGTCCTTCAGGTCCAGGCCCTCCGGCGGCAACATGGCGTTGGCCGTGAAGTCCTGGGTATGACCGTTGATGGCCACGCGCTCTTCCAGATCGGTGCGCAGGCTGTCGACCATTTGTTCGTCTTCATCGTCGACGTAGCGGAATTTCTTCGGCAGCTCGACCACACCAATCACGCCGTATGGATGCATGATCGCCATGCGCTCCACCAGGTTGGCCAGCTCACGGACGTTGCCCGGCCAGCCATGGCGGCACAGCGACATGATCGCCGCCGAGTTGAAACGGATCGAACCGCGCTTCTCGTGCTCCATGCGCGAGATCAGTTCGTTCATCAGCAGCGGAATGTCCTCGACGCGCTCTCGCAGCGGCGCCATCTCGATCGGGAACACATTCAGGCGGTAATACAGGTCTTCGCGGAAAGTGCCGATCTCGATCATGCTTTCGAGATTCTTGTGGGTCGCGGCAATGATGCGCACGTCGACGCTCTGGGTCTTGTTGCTGCCCACGCGCTCGAAGGTGCGCTCCTGCAATACGCGCAGCAGCTTGACCTGCATCGGCAGCGGCATGTCGCCGATTTCATCGAGGAACAGGGTGCCGCCATTGGCCAGCTCGAATCGACCGGCACGGCTGGTGATTGCCCCGGTGAAGGCGCCCTTCTCATGACCGAACAATTCGCTTTCCAGCAACTCGGCCGGAATCGCCCCGCAGTTGACCGGCACGAACGGCGCTTCGCGGCGCTTGGAATGGTAATGCAGGTTGCGCGCAACCACTTCCTTGCCGGTGCCGGACTCACCGAGGATCAGCACGCTGGCATCGGTATCGGCGACTTGCTGCATCATCTGGCGGACGTGCTGGATCGCCCGGCTGGTGCCGACAAGACTGCGGAAAAGATTGGGCTCGCGATGACGACCGCGCTCGCGGGCCTGGTCGTACATCTCGCGATAGACCTGGGCACGGTGCAGCGAATCGAGCAGCTTGCTGTAGCTGGGCGGCATTTCGAGGGTCGAAAGTACCCGGCGACGCTGGTCTTCCGGCAGGTCAATGGAAGAATTATCGCCCATTAACAAAACCGGAAGGAACTCATCCCAGGTCGAGAGTGTCTTAAGCAAGCCCAGAAGTGCACCAGGAGCGTTGACCGTCCCGATCAGGACACAGATTACTTCACGACTTGACGACAAAGAGCCGACAGCCTGCTGCCAGTCATGGCTACCGCAGGGTAAATTTTCTTCGCCGAGAAAATTTAAAATCACCGCCAGGTCGCGGCGGCGGACGCTATCGTCATCAATCAGCAGAATTTTGGTTTCACGCCACATGCAATAGCAACTTCCCTAGTCAACTCAATGCCCAAAATGCTGGGGCAAGCTAAACGCTTGCAGGCCTGATATGCCTGAAGACGACTGAATTCTGGAACCAGCCACTAGTTAAGTCAAAAAACCGCGCACAGTCAAATTTATGGCGCACTATGTTTGGATTAACTGGCGTCAATTAACCAAACAGATGGTAAACCTTTGATGCCTTTTGTGCTTGGTTGATCTGCGACATCTCGTCGACTATCGCCTGACGCTCGCCCATCGTCGCCGTCAGCAACTCTTTGTACACTGCCAACAACCCTTCCAGATTGCTCCGCACCGCGTCTTCATCGATCGGCGCTTCACTGAGCACCTCGTCGACGCATTCACGACAGGTCGAATCCAGTTCGCCGATCGCGTCCCAGTTACGCGCCGCCAGGGCGTCGATCAGGGCTTCGCGGGTTTCTTCTATGCGCCGCAGTGCTTGACTCATGACGTCATCCTCAGACCCTCGGGCCTATTGATTGGCAATTGCATCCCAACCGCTTTTCAGGGTTTCAAGCAAACCCGATACCTCGTCGATGATCGCCGCGTTGTTATCGCGATTGGCTTCCATCAGCCGGGTCATCATGTAGGCGTACAAATTGTCGAGCTGTTGCAGCGACGCCGGATCGTCGGTCTTTTCCGGGTTCAAGCCGTCACGCAGGCCGATGATGATGTCCACGGCCTTGCCCATCATCAACCCCTTGAGCGCGGTATCGCCCCGCTCCATGGCGCCCTTGGCCTGGGCCATGCGGTCCAGCCCGCCCTCCATCAGCATCTGCACCAGGCGATGGGGGCTGGCTTCAGAGATCTGGGCATGGGAATTGACCTTCTGATATTGGCGAAGGGCTCTCATGGGGTTCATGTTTCTACCTCGTGACAGACAACAGCTTGAAATTGGGAAGGCTCTGATCTTTATGTCGACTGGTCGACACAAAACTTTAATGCAGACCCGCTCCCGTGAAAAAACCCTGGCGCTGCCTTTGCAGGCGGCCCGGGTTTTTCATGCCTGATCCAAATCAGCTGTCTTTGGGATTGTTCAGCGCATTGAGCGTGGTCATGATGCTGTCGCTCTGGGCGCGCAGCCTGGCCACCAGGGAGTCCATCGCGGTGTACTTGGCGGTCAGACTGGTTTGCAGGCTGGCCATCCGTGCATCGAGGGAGTCCTGCTGCTTCTTCAGGTCATTCAGGCTATCGCTCAAGCTCGCCGAACGCGCGGCAAAGACCCCGGTGGTTTTCTGCGCGAAGGTGTCGGTAGCAGTCTTCATGCGCGCAAGCAAACCGGTATCGCCCGTAAAAATCCCGTTGATATCGGCGGCATTGGTCTTTGCCGCAGCACTGAACACTTTATCGTCGATCGACAGCAATCCGGTCTTCTGATCGGTCTCGACACCAAACTGGGCGAGGGATTTCATCTGACCGGTGCCACCCATGGCGTTCAATTCGGTACGTACCGACGATAGCAACGAACGCAGCGACGCGTCGCCCGTGAGCGCACCTGTCGTCAACGAACCATCGGCATTGGTCGTGACCTGTGTTTCGGTGTTGGCAGCCTTGATCAGCGCGTTATAGGTGTCGACAAACCCCTTGACCGAGGACTTCAGCGTCGTAGTGTCGGCCGACACGGTGATAGTGGTTGGTGTTGCCGCACCGCCGCCAGACGGGACCGGAGAAACCCCGGTCAATTTCAGCGTGATACCGCTCACGGCGTCGGCAACGGTGTTGCTCTTCGATTCCATCGCCACGCCGTCAAGCGTGTATTTGGCATTCTGCGGCGTGGCGAGGATCGAGGTGCCGGTTTCCAGACCGGAGTTGCCCGACAGGGTCAGGTCCGAACCGACCCCGGTTTTGTTGGACGTCAGCACCATTCGAGAACCATTGGCATCGGTCAGGATGTTGGCGCTCAAGCCCTGGTTCGCGTACTGGGAGTTGATCGAGTCGCGCACCTGCTGCAACGTCGCGCCCGCAGGAATGCTGACGTCGAAGGTGTCAGTGCCCTGCTTGATGCTCAGTGTGGACGGCACCGCCCCGGCATTGACCACCGCGGAAGCGCCATCGGCGTAAACCTTGGTGGAAATTTTCGATGCGGTTGCCAACTGGGTGACCAGCAGCGAGAAATTGCCCGCCGCCGCACCGTTTCCGGTGGTCACCGTGGCCACTTTTTCATCGGAGGACGTGCCGCTCAACCCGCTGAAGCTGGCGGTGGTTTTCATGTTATCCAACGCCCCACGGAAGGCATCCAGCGCCGCCTGGATTTTGCCGATCGACGACAGCGAGGTGGTTGCTTTCAGCGTCTGATTGTTGATTTGCGTCTGTTTTGGCGCTCTTTCGGAGTCCACCAAAGACTTAACAATCGCCTGGGTATCGATGTTCGAACCAATACCGCTGACCGTTGTACCCGCCATCATCTCTCTCCTTATCCAGTGGCTGCCGTTTTCTTGACCGGAATCGTCTTAAACAGCGACAGCAACAAAATTCATGCCAGTTCAGACTTTGCCGTCAAACAACAAACTACTGGCGTCCGACAGGCTCTGGGCCAGTTTTAGTGCAGCTTCCGACGGGATCTGACGAATCACCAGACCCGTTTCGGTGGCGATGACCTTGACCACGACCCGGCCAGTGGAGTCATCAATGGAAAAATCCAGATTGCGCTGGGCAGCCTGGACAAACTCCTGAATATCGGTAACCGCTTTTTCCAGCTCGTCACGCTTTGGCTCGGGGTTCGAGGCCTTCAGCGTTTCAGTCTTGGGCTGCTCCGGTTTTCCAGTGACATTCGGCGTTACGCCCTGATGGGCAACCGCGGGATAGGACTGGTTCAATTTGACGCTCATGTCCATGCCTGATCTCCTCATCATGAAAAAAACAAAAGGGCGCGTAAACGCGCCCTTCCGTCAGTTACCAAGCGCTGGAATCAACCCAGCAGCTTCAGTACAGCCGATGGCAGCTGGTTAGCTTGCGACAGGATCGCAGTGGAAGCTTGTTGCAGGGTTTGTTGCTTGGTCAGTTGAGCAGTTTCTGCTGCGAAGTCAACGTCCTGGATCACGCCACGAGCAGAAGTGGAGTTGTCCGAGATGCTGCGCAGGTTGGCTACGGTGCTGTCGAAACGGTTTTGTACCGCACCGAGGTCAGCACGCTGGGAGTCGATAGCCGAGATCGCCTGGCTGATCACGTCGATAGCGTTCTGAGCGTTGGCTGCAGTGGTAACGTCAGTGGCCGCAACAGTGGTTTTAACCGAGCTGGCAGCAGTACCGGCGTTGAACAGGTTGGTCACGCCCGCGCCGCTCATCGAGTAGCTGTTGGCGGAGTTCAGGGAAACAGCGCCAGTGATCTGCAGAGGACCAGCAAGGGCGGCAACTGGAGCACCATAGACACCGGAACCGTCTTTGGCTGCAACCGAGATACCGGCGATTGCGTCTGCGTCACCGTTGTCCAGAGTGATGTTCTCACCGGTATCGGATTTAACCGACAGGGTACCCGCCTTGGCATCGTAGTTAACGCTGATGCCCAGTTTGGCGGCGTTGGATTTCAGTTGGTCAGCCAGTTCACCGGTGTTGGTCACACCCACCATGCTCACCGCGGCACCCGTGCCTACTTTGATGGTGAAGTTGGCGCTGGTAGTGATCGCAGCACTGTTGACAGTGAATTGAGCTTCAGTGCTGGCAGTCGCGGTCACGCCACCCACAGCGGCTTTGTTGATCTGCGAAGCGGTAGTCTTGGCCGAATCGCCCGCTGTAATGGTGAAGTTTGCGGTCTGGCCACCACCAACGAGAGTCACAGCACCACCAGCTACACCGGTTGCGCTCGGCGCGATCGCCAGGCTTTTCAGCTGCTGGGAGCCGATGTTGTTGGCCGATACGTCGCCCAGAGTCATGTTGATGGTCTGGTTGGCGTTGGCGCCTACCTGGAACTGGGTAGTACCGAAGGAGCCGTCCAGCAGGTTACGACCACCGAAGGTGGTGGTGGTAGCAATAC
This sequence comes from Pseudomonas sp. AP3_22 TE3818, assembly GCF_053628995.1. Lineage (NCBI taxonomy): Bacteria > Pseudomonadati > Pseudomonadota > Gammaproteobacteria > Pseudomonadales > Pseudomonadaceae > Pseudomonas > Pseudomonas sp. AP3_22 TE3818. Next base: position 4,906,238 of record NZ_JBRJHL010000001.1, read on the forward strand.
GAGTCAGTTCAGCGGTCAGTGCAGAGTATTCGGCGTTGTTCGACTTACGGTCGTCATCGCTTGGCGAGCCGTTCGCGGAAGCCAGAGCCAGGGTACGCATTTTCTGCAGGATGTTGGTGGATTCCTGCATCGCGCCTTCAGCTGTTTGCGCGATGGAGATACCGTCACCGGCGTTCTTGATAGCCGCGCCCAGGCCGTTGATCTGGCTGGTCAGACGGTTGGAAATTTGCAGGCCGGCAGCGTCGTCTTTAGCGCTGTTGATACGCAGGCCGGAGGACAGGCGCTGCATGGAGGTTTGCAGATTACCGGAAGCTTTGTTCAGGTTGTTCTGAACGGTCAAGGAAGCAAGGTTGGTGTTTACGGTTAAAGCCATGACGAAATCCTCGTTGGATGGATACTGCGGCTTCCGGCCCTGGCAACCGCCTGGTGTGGCCTAGAGAACCTACGTAATAGTTATCGTCGTGAAGAGGCTTTGCTTGAGCGGTTTTTTCGAATTTTTTAGTGGCAGCTTGCCAGCCCTTTATTTTCAAGGCTTTAGAGCCAGAAAGTCGGCGTCAGAAAAAACGCAAAACGCCCGGAAGTTTAAATTTCCGGGCGTTGTTTTTGTAGCGTCGAATCCGTCAATCAACCGCGATAGAGAATGGCCGAACCCCACGAGAGGCCCACGCCAAAGCCGCTGATGGCAACTCGGGTCCACTTGGAGTCGAAGACGTGGTTCTGCAACAACAGCGGAATGCTCGAGGAGACCGTGTTACCGGTTTCGAGCATGTCCTTGACGAACTTCTCCGGTTCACCTTCTTCGAAGCGGCGCGCCACGGCATCGACAATGGCCGCACTGCCCTGGTGAATGCAGAAGGCATCGATGTCGCTCGCCTGCAAGTTGGACTCATCCAACAACTCATGCAAATGCGCAGGAACTTTCAACAAAGCAAAGTTGAACACCTGGCGACCATTCATGAAGAACACACCGTCGCTGACCTTAAGGTGCGGCGCGCCGGAACCGTCGGTACCGAACTTCGACTTGCCCAGTTGCCAGACAGCGTTTTCGCCCATCCAGGTGGCGGTAGCGGCATCACCGAACAGCATCGTGGTGTTGCGATCTTCCGGGTCGACGATCTTCGAATAAGGATCGGCAGTGATCAGCAGGCCATTTTTCAGCCCTGCCGCTTCCATGAAGCCTTTGATCGCATAGATGCCGTAGACGTAACCGGAACAGCCCAGGGAAATATCGAAAGCAGCGACATGGGTCGGCAAGCCCAGCTTGTCCTGAACGATCGCAGCGGTGTGCGGCAATCCTTCTTCATCACCGTTCTGGGTGACGACGATCAAGCAGTCGATGGATTCACGCTTGAGTTCTGGACTGGCGGCGAACAGCGCATTGGCTGCTTCGACACACAGATCGGACGTTTCCTGATCGGCATCCATGCGCGGCAAAAACGCAGAACCGATTTTGCCAAGGATGAAGGTTTCGTCCTTGTCGAACTTTGCACCCTGGGCGTAATTATCAATCCCGGCTGCCGGCACGTAACTCGCTATATTTTTTATGCCAATCATTATGGCTTCCCAATAATAAACAGCTGAACATCGCCGCTCGCTGAATCGAGGGCGTCTACAGTCAGGGCCTGGACCCCAGAGGAGGCAACATCGGGGCTCAAGAACAACACCTTGAACAGCCCGCCACCTTCACCGCCCGCAGACAGGATACAGTGAAGATGCGCGTTTTGACTGACGGGTCACTCAGACATCGCTGCTTTATTTGATTTTGTGGTCCGGATCCCGCCCTGTCCGGCCTCGCCCTACCCCAAAAAAAGCAAAAAAAGCCAGCCCCCTGTGACAAGGGCTGGCCGCGAGCGGTCAAGACCGACTCAAAGCTTGTTGAACAGGCTCAACTGGGAAACCCTGGCGAAGGCCAGTTGCGCGGCCTGCAGCATGGTTTGCTGCAAGGTCAGACGTGTCAGTACTTCCGCCGGGTCGGCGTTCTTGATCGAGTTGCCCGTCGATTCGTTGATCAGGCCGGCGCTGGAGTTCTGGTCGGTCTGCATGTCCATCACGTTACCCCGGGCACCGATCGCGCCACGCGCCAGGTCGACCTGGTTCTTGCCGTTGTTCAGGTTGGCAATGGACGAGGCTACCGTGTTCTCCATAAAACGCTGGGCGGTCGGGTTGCCTTGGGTCGGTGCGTCGAGCGCCGAACGCAGCTGACTGATGGTGTCGAGTACGTTCTGGGTCTGGTGCGTATTGACCGCGATATCGAACTGATCACCCGGATTGAGCACGCCGGGAGGAGTGCCGCCACTCAGGGTAAAGTCGACACCGGCCGCTGTCGCCACGCCGGCCACCACGGTCCCGGAGGTTACCGGCGTGCTGCCGCTGGTCAATGGACGAGCGTATAGATCGAAGGTCCCGGGACCGGTGAACTTCAGGACCGCCCCGCCTTCAGGGAAAAAGCTGTTGTAATCAGCGGCGTTGCTCACCGCTGCATTGCTCACCACAACCGTCGATACGTTGCTCGGGGCACGGTTGCTGACGAAGCTGTCCGGTTTGGCCGACAACTCGAAACTGTGCGTGGCAATGAAGCCATCGATGTTGGTGGCGTTATCGCCAGCCTGGGGGGTGATGTCCAGTTTGAACGTCACGCCGCGGAAGTTGATGTCGGAGCCGCCCTTGGCATTCGGGTCGAACACCCCGCCGCCAGTCGCCTCGGCGGTCCTGTCGGCGCCGGTGGCATCGGTGATCACGAACTGGGTGCTGCTGGTGAACTGCAACTTGTAAGGCTCGCCGCCGCGGAAGTTCGCATCGAAGGCCGGACCGGAGTTCACCAGGCCTGGCGACAGCCTGACACGTCCGTCATCGACGGGCGGCGTGAGCATGGTGGTCGAGCTACGAGCGGCGTTGATCGCCTGCTGGAAAACGTCCCAGCCGGTATCGTTAAGGCCCAGCGACATCGAGTCACCGATCTTCAGCTCCAGCTGAGTCTGGTCACCCTGATAGCTGTAGGTGCCGTCACTGTTGCGCACAAACGGCTGGGTATTGTTGCTGGCGCCAGAGAAGATGTACTTGCCGTTGGCGTCCTTGCTGTTCATCAAGCTCAGCAATTGCTCTTCGGACTGCTTGAGTTCTGCGGCAATGGATTTGCGGTCATCGTCGTTCAACGAACCGCCACCGGCACGTACCGCCAACTCGCTGACTTTCTGCAGCACGTTGTTGATGCTGTCCAGCACGCTCTCTTCTTGCGCTTGAGCCGTGTTCAACGAATTGATGTTGGTGGTGTACTGACCCAACATGGCTTTTTGCTGCTCAAGTTGCAGAAGGCGGGCCGCGCCGACCGGATCATCCGCTGCGGTCTCAAGCTTGACGCCGCTGCTGGCCTGCTCGGCGGTCTTCATCACGTTATTGAGGTTGCGAGAGTAGTTGGCAGCCGTCGTGGCGTAATACTGTGCTGTAGAAATGCGCATGTTCTACGGCTCCTTAGAGGGCATTGATCAGAGTGCTGAAAATTTCCTGCGCAGTCTTGATGATCTGCGAAGACGCCGTGTAGTACTGCTGATACTTGGTCAGGTTACCGGCCTCTTCATCGAGATCGACCCCCGACAGCGAGTCACGGGCGTTTCGCGCCCCGGTCAGGATGGTGTCAGTGGCTGTGCCGTCCAGTTGAGCCTGCTTGGCCTGAGAGCCGACGCTCGACACCAGGCCACCATAAGCCTCGGTAAAACTCACACCCGGGCTCGTGGCAGTGGCCCCCACCGTTGCCTTGGTTTGCAGACCGAGCAAGGCCGAAGCATTGCGGTTGTCGGTGCTGCCGGCCGCGGTCATGGAAATGTTGAAACTGTCACCCGAAGCCGGGCTGCCGCTGACGGTCATCCCTACGCTGAAGGTTTTGGCATTGCCACCGGCATCGGTGTAAGGCACGGCAATGTTCAGGTCGTTGTTCTGGCCTGGCACGATGTTGCCGGTACCGATGCTGTTGCCCTTGGCGTCGAACACTTCATAGGCCGTGGCGCTGGTCATGAGCATGCGAACCGGCATCGATGCCTTGACCGCCGTCTGCACTTCCAGACGCTGGACCGGATCGTAGATATCCAGGGCCGTGTTCAGTGTCGGCTGACTGACAGCACCGGTGCCGTCATTGCCCGAGGCCTTGGAAGAGGTTAGCGGAGCGGCCGTGGCCAGGGTTTTGGCGTCGGTCATGACCGTGCTCATATCCGCGGCGGAGCTGCGCGTCGGGGTAATCTTGAAGCTGTCGCCAGCGGTGACCGAACCTGCGTTCAAGCTCAGGCTGAAGCCATCGATGACCGGTTCGGCAGCAGGAGGTGTAGCGAACGCGAAGTTGCCCATGTCGGTGTTATCCGACAAGCGACGCACGTTGTAGCCCGTGGCCGTGACGGTCACCTGATAGTCACTGGCCTGCAGCTTGCTGGTGTCCTTGATGGTGACGTTCAGGTTGCCGGAGGCCGGGTTGTTGTTCGCATTGGCGATGCTGCGCTGACTGATGGCCGCCGCGCTGTTGATGTTGTTGAACAGTGCGGCGCCGAAGTTGCCGTTCTGGTCCAGGCCCTGCCCCAACTGCTTGTTGACCTGATCCGCCACAACCATGGCGATGCGACCCAGGCTATTGACCGCCGGCGTCAGCACTTCAGAGCGATAGCGCAACAGTCCACCCATCTGGCCGCCGCTCATCACACCTGTGATGTCGATCGACGAACTGCCACGATCCATGATGATCGAGGAACGGGTCGGGTCGGTCGGGTCTGCCGCCATGCGCAATTTATTGACCGTGTCTCCGACAACCAACGGCTGGCCGCTACCCAGGTAGATATCCAGTCGGCCTTCGGTTTCGGTGACCTGAGTGCCGACCAGCTCGTTGAGCTGGCGAATGGTTTCGTTGCGCTGGTCCAGCAGTTCGTTGGGCGTGCCACTCGAACTGCTGACTTCACTGATTCTCTTGTTGTACGCCGCGACAGTCGACGCCAGCTTGTTGACCTGTTCGGCCATCGAGCCCAACTGATCGTTGATGTAGGTGTTCTGCTGCGTCAACTGCTGGGACATGGCATTGAAGCGGCTGCTCAAACCCTGGGCATTGGTCAACAGCGCCTGGCGTGCAGCGTTGTCGTTGGAGTTCGCGGACAGCGTCTGCAACGACGAGAAGAAGGACTGCAGTGTTTTGGTGATGCCGGTACCACTGTCGGACAGCAGTTTGTCCACCTGAGTGGCCTGCCCCAGATAAGCCTGCGCATCACCGTTGAGCGAGGTAGTGGTCTGCAACTGCGCATCGAGGTAGCTGTTGTACACCCGACGCACATCGGCCAGCGTCGTGCCGGTGCCGATGAACACATTGCCGTACTGAATAGAGCCTTTGGTGCCCTGTACAGTTTGTTGGCGCGAGTACCCGACGGTATCGACGTTGGAAATGTTGTTACCGGTAGTCACCAACGAAGCGTGGCTAGCAGAGAGCCCCGACATCCCGATATTGAGCAAACTCATGGTTCAGACCTTATTCCTTGTGCCTATAAAGGCGTAGTGGAAACGCCCGCCGCAGCGTAGTTCTGGTAACTCGTCATCTGCTTGGCTATCTGCGAAATCTTGCTCGCGTAGTCCGGGTCGGTTGCGTAACCGGCCTTCTGCAACTCGCGTACAAACTGTTCCGGGTTATCGGCCGACTTCACGACATCTTGATAGCGATTATTGGTCTGCAGCAAAGTTACAAGGTCATGGAAACTGTCCTTGTAGGAGTCGTAGGAACGGAACTCGGCCGTCTCCTTGACCATCTGCCCGTTCCGGAATTCGCTGGTGATCGCCCGCGCCGAATTTCCCTGCCAACTGTTGCCGGCCTTGATGCCGAACAGGTTGTGGCTGCTGCTGCCGTCCTGCTGGCGCATGACCGATTTGCCCCAACCGGTTTCCAGGGCCGCCTGGGCCACCAGGTAACGCGGATCGATACCAATCCGCGCCGCTGCCTCCTTGGCCATCGGCAACATGGTGTTGACGAACTGGTCGGCGGAACTGAAGGCTTTCTTCGGGGGCGCCAGTGGAATCTGCGCCATGGCGCGACCGTAGATCTGCATGCCGCCCGAGGAGGATTGCTGCGCAGTCGCCAGCCAGTCGCCGTTGTACAGCGGTCCCGTGCCGGTGCTTGTCGCGCGCTCAGGCAACGGTGTCTTGTTGATCGTCGTGGCAGCGGGCGTCGCCGAAGGTACCAGCCCGGCCAACAGACGATCAGCCAGCTTCGGCGGCAATGCCAGGCGTCGCTGATTGATCAGCGCCATGTCATTGCGATGACCACCCTCAGCCGCCTCTTGCGGCGCATGGACGGAGCGCGAAGCCCACAACGGACGCTGCCCATTGACCCGCGACAGCGGTCCGTTGATTGCCACCGTGCCAGCCGCCACCGGCGTTTGCACGGCTGCCTTCGCGGCCTCTTGCTTCGCCAGCGACGCTGCGGCGGCTTCACCCGGCGCCAGCGGTTTGTTCTTCGACATCTGGCGCATCAGCACGTCAGCCAGGCCGATACCACCGCCCTCGCGGGACATGGAAACGGCCAGTTGCTGGTCGTACATTTCCTGATATTGCTTGGCTGCCGGGGTGTTCATCGGATTGTCCTGGCCCAGCGCTTCAGTGGCCGAACGCATGGACTTGAGCATTTCCCCGAGGAACAGTGATTCAAACTCCTGCGCCACCTTGCGCAGGTTGCCGTCGCTGTTCTTGTCGCCGACCTTGAGCTGATTCAGACGATTGAGGTCCGAGTAGGAACCCGAATCGCTGCTGCTGACCAGACCGCTCTTGCGCATATCCACGATGGCCGTCCTCAGATCACGATCAGGTCGGCTTGCAGGGCGCCGGCCTGCTTCAGCGCTTCGAGGATAGCCATCAGGTCACCCGGTGCCGCGCCGACCTGGTTCACCGCCCGCACGATCTCGTCGAGGGTGGTGCCAGGGCCGAACTTGAACATCGGCTTGGCTTCCTGCTGGGCATTGACCTTCGAACGCGGCACCACCGCCGTCGTGCCATTGGACAGAGGGCCGGGCTGGCTGACGATCGGGTCTTCGGTGATGGTCACGGTCAGGCTGCCGTGGGTCACCGCGGCCGGAGAAACCTTGACGTTCTGGCCGATCACGATAGTGCCGGTACGGGAGTTGATGATGACTTTCGCCACCGCCTGTCCCGGATCGATCTCGAGGTTTTCCAGGATCGACAGGTAGTCGACCCGCTGGCTTGGATCGAGCGGCGCGGTGACGCGAACCGATCCGCCGTCGATGGCCTGGGCCACGCCAGGGCCGAGCATGTTGTTGATCTTGTCGACGATGCGCTTGGCCGTGGTGAAGTCGGAACGGTTGAGGTTCAGCGTCAGGCTGTTGCCCTGGTTGAAACCGCTCGGCACCGCGCGCTCCACCGATGCACCACCGGGGATGCGGCCGGCTGACGGAACGTTGACGGTGATCTTCGAGCCGTCGCGCCCTTCCGCATCGAAACCGCCGACCACCAGGTTGCCCTGGGCCACCGCATAAACGTTGCCGTCGATCCCCTTGAGTGGCGTCAGCAGCAAGGTGCCTCCGCGCAAGCTCTTGGAGTTGCCGATGGAGGAAACAGTAATGTCGACCTGCTGACCCGGCTTGGCAAACGCCGGCAGATCGGCGCTGATCGACACGGCCGCCACGTTCTTCAACTGCACGTTGCCCGAACCCGGCGGCACCTTGATGCCAAACTGCGAGAGCATGTTGTTGAAGGTCTGCAGGGTGAAGGGGGTCTGCGTCGTCTGGTCGCCGGTGCCGTTAAGCCCGACCACCAGGCCGTAGCCGATCAACTGGTTGGAACGCACGCCGGAAATGCTGGCGATGTCCTTCAGGCGCTCTGCTTGAACGTTGAACGCTGCGGACATCATGAACGCAGCCATCATGAGACTTCTGAAATTCAACATGCTCAACTGGAAAGCCACCTAGAAAGGGAACAGCGGGCTGAGGAAGAAACGGTCGAACCAGCCTGGCTGACTCGCATCGGCAAACGAGCCGGTACCCGAGTAGGTGATGCGCGCATCGGCGACACGGGTCGACGACACGGTGTTGTCGGTCGAGATGTCATCGGCGCGAACCAGGCCGGCGATCCGCACCAGTTCATCGCCGGTATTGAGCGTCATCCACTTCTCGCCGCGCACCGCGATGATGCCGTTGGGCAACACATCGGCAACGGTCACGGTGATCGAACCGGTCAGGGTGTTGCCCTGCGCCGCCTTGCTGTCACCCTTGGTCGCGCGGTCACCTTCGTAGCTGGCACTCAGGCTCAGGTCGCCATCGCCGAACGGGTTGTTGGTGGTGGCGCTGCTGCCGAACAGCGAACTCAGGCCGATGTTGGCCTTGCTGTTCTTGCCGATTTGCGAGTTGGCGTTTTTGCTGGCCTGGGTCCTTTCGTTCAGGGTGATGGTGATGATGTCACCGACCCGGAACGCCTTGCGGTCGCTGTAGAGGTTCTGTTCGAAACCGGCCTGATAGATCGAGCCGTTGTTCGCGGCCGCCGGCAACGGCGTGCGCGGCAACACCGGAGCGTAGTAAGGGTCATTAGGCTTGGGCGTCGAAGGGACGCAGCCTGCGAGCGCGGTGATCCCACTCAGTGCCAGAACAGATACATAGCGATTCATGACCCTACCTCACGGTGTTGCAGGCAGCCTCATGGCCGCCCCATAGACTTGATTACAGATTCTGCGTTACGAACGAGAGCATCTGGTCGGCGGTGGAGATCACCTTGGAGTTCATCTCGTAGGCGCGCTGGGTGGTGATCATGTTGACCATTTCCTCAACGGTGCTGACGTTGGACGTTTCCAGGGTGTTCTGCAGCGTGGTGCCGAAACCGTTCAGGCCCGGTGTGCCGACTTGCGGCGCGCCACTGGCGGCGGTTTCCAGGAACAGGTTGTTGCCCACTGCCTGCAGGCCGGCCGGGTTGATGAAGTCGGCGGTCTGCAGGTTGCCGATCACCTGGGCAGCCGGGTTGCCGGCAACGGTGATGGACACGGTGCCGTCGCGGCCGACGGTGAAGGTCTGCGCGTCGTTCGGAATGACAATCGCCGGCTCCAGGGCAAAGCCGCTGGCGTTGACGATCTGGCCGTTGGAGTCCAGGTGGAAGGTACCGTCACGGGTGTAGGACGTGGTGCCGTCCGGTTGCAGGATCTGGAAGAAACCGCGACCGTCGATGGCCATGTCCAGTGGCTGCTCGGTGGTTTGCAGGCTGCCGGCGGTGAAGTTCTTCTGGGTGCCGACGATGCGCACACCGGTACCCAGTTGCAGACCCGACGGCAGTTCGCTGTCCTGGGTCGACTGGGCGCCTGGCTGACGCTTGATCTGGTAGAGCAGGTCCTGGAACTCGGCGCGATCACGCTTGAAACCCGTGGTCGACACGTTCGCCAGGTTGTTGGAAATGGTGGTCAGGTTGGTGTCCTGGGCGGACAGACCTGTTTTGGCAACCCATAGAGCCGGAAGCATTCGATTCTCCTCGTGCGCCTGTTTTACGGCGCGACGTTCTGGTAATTAGCTGATCTGCAAGACCCGAGCCATGGCCTGGTCATCGTCTTTGGCGGTGTTCATCATCTTGATGTGCAGCTCGAACTGCTTGGACAGGGCCAGTACCGAGGTCATCTCTTCCACGGCATTGACGTTGCTCGACTCGAGGAACCCGGACACCAGCTTGACGTTGGCATCGGCCTGCGCCGGCGTGCCGTCCTTGGTGTGGATCGAACCATCCAGGCCCTTGGTCATGTTCTTCAGGTCCGGATTGACCAGCTTGATGCGGTCCACTTCAGCCATCACCCGCGGACCTTCGCCCATCGCGCGGATGCTGATGGTGCCGTCCTCGCCGACTTCGATTTGCTGCTCTGGCGGCACGGCAATCGGCCCGCCATTGCCCATGACCGGCATGCCGTTGCCGGCACGCAGCACGCCCAGGGCGTCAACGTTCAGGCTGCCGGTGCGCACGTAGCTTTCACCGCCATCGGGATTCTGTACGGCAATCCAGCCGCCGCCTTGCACGGCAACGTCGAGGTCGCGCCCGGTTTCCACCAGTGAGCCCGGGGAGAAATCCGTGGCCGGGCGTTCGGACATGGCAAACGCACGCGCCGGAAAGCTGTCACCGAACACCGGCATCGAACGGGCCTGCTCCAAGTCTTTCTGGAAGCCATTGGTGGAGATGTTCGCGAGGTTGTTGGCATGCGCCTTTTGCGCCAGTGCATTCTGGCTGGCGCCGGTCATTGCCACATAAAGGTACTTGTCCACACTCTTTCCTCTGCCTGCCGGACGTTTGCCGCCCACTGCTGTGTTGCTGAGCCATAAGCAATTTGCAGACCAACTTGTTTTTGGCGGCGCGAGGCCCGGCAAACAGGGGACTTGAGGAGATCAGAGGGGATTGGTGATTTGTGTCAAAGACGAAAAACCGGCGGTGTCATGCCGGTGGGTGGCAAGTGCCGGCCTCTTGAGTGACTGATCTGTCGCCTTCGCGGGCAAGCCCGCTCCCACAGTGATCTGTGGCGTTCACAAAACCTGTGGGAGCGGGCTTGCCCGCGAAGAGGCCGGCACAAACACAGCGAGCTTAAGTCAGGTCTCGGTCTTGCCCACCTCATAATCGCGCAACTTGTTGGCAATGGTCGTATGCGAAACCCCCAACCGTTTGCCCAGTTGCCGACTGCTTGGATGCTCGGAATACAGCCGTTCCAGCACAGCTTTTTCGAAACGCCCGACAATCTCGTCCAACCCACCCTCCAGCGAAAAATCGCCAAGGGGCTGACGCACGCCATAATCCGGCAGGCGAATATGCTCGGCCTTGACCGTGCCGCCATCGCACAGGGAAACCGCCTGGAACAGCACGTTCTCCAGTTGCCGCACGTTGCCCGGCCAGTGATAGTGGCTGAGCCGCTCCATGGCCGCCGGGGCGAGTTTGGGCAATGGGCATCCAATCTGCCGGCTGGCCTGATCGAGGAAGTGCTCCACCAGCGGCGTCAAACCGTCGAGGCATTCGCGCAGCGGCGGGATGTGCAGCGACAACACATTCAAGCGGTGATAGAGGTCCTGGCGGAACTCGCCGCGCGCGCACAATTCGGACAGGTCGACCTGGGTCGCGCAGATCACTCGCACATCGAGGTAGACCTCCTCGTCACTGCCGACACGACGGAAGCAGCCATCCTGCAAAAAGCGCAGCAGTTTCACCTGCAAGCGCGGGCTCATTTCCCCGACGCCATCGAGAAACAGCGTACCGCCCGCCGTCAGCTCCAGCAGCCCGAGCTTGCCTTCGGCCCGTGCCCCTTCAAAGGCACCGGGGCCATAACCGAACAATTCAGTCTCGGCCATGGACTCCGGCAGCCCCGCGCAATTGAGCGCCATCAACGGCGACTGCCCTCGCGGACTGGCCAAGTGGCAGGCCCGCGCCAGCAATTCCTTGCCGGTGCCGGTTTCGCCTTCTATCAATAGCGGCGCATCCAGCGGCGCCATGCGCCGCGCTTCGCGCACCACTGCGGCCATCACCCTCGAGCTCTGGAAGATGCTGTCGAAGCCACGCAATTCCTGCTTGCGCACGTTGTAGATGCGTTCACCCACCCGGTCGGCGCGATGCAGCGTCAGCACAGCACCGGCCATGGCCTCGCTGTCGTCGTGCTCCGACTGCAAGGGCGCGATGTCGGCCAGGAACACGTCACCCTTGACCTTGACCCGCAGCCCGTTGATTCGCGATTTGTTGGCGCGCACCAGCTCCGGCAAATCGAAATCTTCGGCGTAGCGCGACAGGGGAATACCCGGCACCTCGTCGACCCGCACCCCCAGCAACTGCGCCGCTGCCCGGTTGGCCGCGACGATGGAACCGCCCATGTCGATCGACAGCACCGGAAACTCCAGCGCACCGAGCAGGGCATTGAGTTCCATGTGCCGACGCTCGCTGGGCATCAGCCCTACACGCTTGACGCCGAAGACCCCGGCAATCGCTTCGAATTTCGGACGCAAGGCCTGGAACTGAATGTTGATCAGGTTCGGGCAATGCAGGTAGATGGCATTGCCATGCTCCCCCCCCACTTCACCGCGGGCCACGTTGATCCCGTACTCCACCAGCAGGTTGAGAATGTCGCGCAGTATGCCGATGCGGTTCTGGCAGTGGACTTTGATACGCATATAAAAGGCCTGAAAAAGCAGTGATTGAGGTTGTGACGCCTGGCGCGCAACCTGTGGGAGCGGGCTTGCTCGCGAAAGCGTCCGCACAGCCAACATTGACGTATCAGACAGACCGCTTTCGCGAGCAAGTCGAATCGTCGCACCGCCGCTCCCACAGGGGGTTTTGCGGTGCGCGCTCGATCGCATTTTTCTTTCGACGCGCTCAGATAGTCGTCAAGATTATGTGACAGTCAAAGGGTTTTTCAAACCGAGAAATCTCAATACCTGCGCGGTCACGGTCACTTCGTAACGAAAACTTTACGATTATCGGGGGATTTTCCTACGTTTGACGCCGAACACCTGCTGCAACAGTGCAATCCTTGGGGTATTTCTAGGTCAATAGCAGTACATAACAAGAACGACATCCCCTAGCAGGAGAGCAGTATGAAGCAGACGCAATACGTGGCTCGCGAGCCCGATGCGCAAGGTTTTATCGACTACCCCGCCGAAGAACACGCGGTGTGGAACACGCTGATCACTCGCCAACTGAAAGTGATCGAAGGGCGTGCGTGCCAGGAATACCTGGACGGTATCGAAAAACTCGGTCTGCCCCACGACCGCATTCCTCAACTCGGCGAAATCAACAAGGTCCTCGGTGAAACCACCGGCTGGCAGGTTGCCCGGGTTCCCGCACTGATTCCCTTCCAGACCTTTTTCGAATTGCTGGCCAGCAAGCAGTTTCCGGTGGCGACCTTTATTCGTACCCGCGAAGAACTGGACTACCTGCAAGAGCCGGACATTTTCCACGAGATCTTCGGTCACTGCCCGCTGCTGACCAATCCGTGGTTCGCCGAATTCACCCACACCTACGGCAAGCTCGGCCTGAAGGCTTCCAAGGAAGAACGCGTGTACCTGGCGCGCCTGTACTGGATGACCATCGAGTTCGGCCTGGTCGATACCCCGCAAGGCCAGCGCATCTACGGCGGCGGCATTCTGTCTTCACCGAAGGAAACCGTTTACTGTCTGTCGAACGAGCCTGAACATCAAGCCTTCGACCCGCTGGAATGCATGCGCACACCGTACCGCATCGACATCCTGCAACCCCTGTATTTCGCTCTGCCGAACCTCAAGCGCCTGTTCGACCTGGCCCACGAAGACATCATGGGCATGGTCAAGCAAGCGATGCAGATGGGTCTGCACACGCCGAAATTTCCGCCAAAACCAAAAGCTGCGTGAACCGCGACTTTTGCTGACAAGTGAGTCTGTCAGTCACCGTCGCTTTGGTTTAGCGTGACGGTACTGTCGACCGATATAAAAACACTCGATTACAGGAAACACACCATGTCCACTTTGAACCAAGCCCATTGCGAAGCCTGCCGCGCCGACGCCCCACAAGTCAGCGACGAAGAACTGCCGATCCTGATCAAGCAGATCCCGGACTGGAACATCGAAGTACGCGACAGCATCATGCAGCTGGAAAAGGTCTTCCTGTTCAAGAACTTCAAACATGCACTGGCCTTCACCAACGCCGTCGGTGAGATCTCCGAGGCTGAAGGCCATCACCCGGGCCTGCTGACCGAGTGGGGCAAAGTGACCGTGACCTGGTGGAGCCACTCGATCAAGGGCCTGCACCGCAACGACTTCATCATGGCCGCGCGCACCGACGAAGTGGCCAAGGACGCTGAGGGGCGCAAGTAATGCACTTCGACGCCATCGGCCGAGTGCCCGGCGACCCGATTCTGGGCCTGATGGAGGCCTACGCGCAGGACCCGAACCCGCGCAAGTTCGATCTGGGCGTGGGAGTCTACAAAGACGCCCAGGGCCTGACGCCAATTCTCGAGTCGGTGAAACTTGCCGAGCAGCGCCTGGTGGACGGCCAGTCCACCAAGACCTACATCGGTGGTCATGGCGAACCGGCGTTCGGCAAGGCAATCAATGAGCTGGTGCTGGGCGCCGATTCGAAGCTGATCAGCGCACAACGCGCCGGCGCCACCCAGACTCCGGGCGGTACCGGGGCCTTGCGCCTGAGCGCGGACTTCATCGCCCAGTGCCTGCCGGGGCGCGGCGTCTGGTTGAGCAACCCGACCTGGCCGATCCACGAAAGCATTTTCGCGGCCGCCAAGGTCAAGGTCAGCCATTACCCCTACGTCGGCAGCGACAACCGCCTGGATGTCGACGGCATGCTGGCAGTGCTCAACGAAGCGCCCAAGGGTGACGTGGTGTTGCTGCACGCCTGCTGCCACAACCCGACCGGGTTCGATCTGTCCCACGACGACTGGCAGAGGGTGCTGGAGGTAGTACGCAAGCGCGAATTGCTGCCACTGATCGACTTCGCGTATCAAGGATTCGGCGATGGCCTGGAGCAGGATGCCTGGTCGACCCGGCTGTTCGCCGCCGAGTTGCCGGAACTGCTGATCACCAGCTCTTGCTCGAAGAATTTCGGCCTGTACCGCGATCGCACCGGCGCGCTGATTGTCTGCGCGAAAAGCGCCGACAAGCTCACCGATATCCGCAGCCAGCTGGCCAACATCGCCCGCAACCTATGGTCGACGCCGCCGGATCATGGTGCCGCCGTGGTCGCGACCATCCTCGGCGACCCGGAGTTGAAAAACCTCTGGGCTGACGAAGTGGAAGGCATGCGCCTGCGTATCGCCCAACTGCGCAGCGGTCTGGTGGAAGCACTGGAGCCTCACGGTTTGCGCGAGCGCTTTGCGCACATTGGCGTGCAACGCGGGATGTTCTCCTACACCGGCCTTTCACCTGAGCAAGTGAAGAACCTGCGGGATCATCACAGCGTGTACATGGTCAGCTCGGGCCGGGCCAACGTGGCGGGGATTGATGCCACGCGCCTGGATCTGCTGGCCGAAGCGATTGCCAAGGTCTGCAAGTAACCCCCCTGTGGGAGCGGGCTTGCTCGCGAATGCGGTGTGTCAGGCGATGCAAATGTCGGCTGATCAGACCTCTTCGCGAGCAAGCCCGCTCCCACATTTGCTGTGTGTTGCCCCCTCTAGACCTGTCTTTACAATCCCATCCGTCGAAACAAATGGATATAAAAGTCCGTTTGTCATTTTCAGTGCTGTATCCTGCCCAGGCTTTTTTAAAGCGCGGATCTACCAGATCTATCAACAGACTTAGCGAGGAGCGCAACCATGCACGAGATTCCTAATCTCCCCTTCCCAAGCCTGCACGTACCTGAGCAGACGACCACGCAACAAGCCGGAGCCCAACAGCCCGAGCCGAAAGAAGCCACTGACCGCCGCCAGGCTGACAGCGAAGACTGAAACACCCGCCGTACAGACCGTGTGGAAAGCGCTACCATGCGCTTTCCACACTGCCTGAAACGCGAGCCCGCACCATGACCGATGAACTCAGCGAAACCTTTGATGAAAAGCAGGCAAGCGTCCTGATCGGCACCGCCGAGAAAATGATCGAGATCTGGAATCGCCTCACCCCCGAGAAACAAGCCGCCCTGCTCGCCCGCTTCGGCACCCAGGAAAATGCGCTGGCCGCCCTGGTCACTACGCAACTGGTTGCGCCCGTCAAAGCTGAATGACGCCGCCCGGCAAATAGTTTTACTTTTTCACAACCAACGACCGTCCGCACCGCTATCATAAGCAGCCTATCTATCCTGCTTTACCGTGGACCCTTTACCCATGCCTGAAAACCAGCGCCCCCTGGCGGTCACGCTGCAAGTCGTTTCCATCGTCCTTTTCACCTTCATCGGCTACCTGAACATCGGCATCCCCCTGGCCGTATTGCCCGGTTACGTCCACAGCGACCTGGGCTTCGGCGCGGTGGTCGCGGGCCTGGTGATCAGCGTGCAATACCTGGCCACCCTGCTCAGCCGCCCCTATGCCGGGAAGATCATCGACAACAAGGGCAGCAAACTGGCGGTGATGTATGGCCTGGCCGGTTGCGGCCTGAGCGGCGTGTTCATGTTGATCTCGGCCTGGACCCAGAGCCTGCCGACCTTGAGCCTGATCAGCCTGTTGATCGGCCGTCTGGTTCTCGGCAGCGCGGAAAGCCTGGTGGGCTCGGGCTCGATTGGCTGGGGCATCGGCCGGGTCGGCGCGGCGAACACGGCCAAGGTCATCTCCTGGAACGGAATCGCCAGCTACGGCGCACTGGCCGTCGGCGCGCCCTTGGGCGTTTTGATCGTCCATCAACTGGGTTTGTGGAGCATGGGCGTGAGCATTGTGCTGCTGGCCGTGCTCGGCCTGCTGCTGGCCTGGCCGAAAACCGCCGCGCCGATCGTTGCCGGTGAGCGCCTGCCGTTCATGCATGTGCTCGGGCGCGTCTTCCCACACGGCTGCGGCCTGGCTCTGGGCTCCATCGGCTTTGGCACCATCGCCACCTTCATCACCCTGTATTACGCCACGCAACACTGGGACAACGCGGTGCTGTGCCTGAGCCTGTTCGGCGCCAGCTTCATCGGCGCGCGCCTGCTGTTCGGCAACCTGATCAACCGTCTCGGCGGCTTTCGGGTCGCCATTGCCTGCCTGTCGGTGGAAACCCTGGGCTTGCTGTTGCTGTGGCTGGCACCGGATGCACATTGGGCGCTGGCGGGTGCGGCGCTGAGCGGCTTCGGCTTTTCGCTGGTGTTTCCGGCGCTCGGCGTGGAAGCGGTCAACCTGGTGCCCGCCTCCAGCCGTGGCGCAGCCGTCGGCGCCTATTCGCTGTTCATCGATTTGTCGCTGGGGATCACCGGGCCGCTGGCCGGGGCCATTGCGGCGGGCTTTGGTTTTGCTTCGATCTTCCTGTTTGCGGCCCTCGCCGCGTTGAGCGGATTGATACTCAGCCTTTACCTGTACCGGCAGGCACCGAAGCAACGCGAAGCGCGGGACGCCCGCTAGAAGTCGACCTTGCCGCGCCCGGCCTTGATGTTGCCGCGCTTGCTCTTGGATTCGAGGCGACGGGTTTTCGAGCCGAGGGTCGGCTTGGTCGGACGGCGCTTTTTCTCGACCTTGGCGGCACTCTGGATCAACTCGGTCAGGCGCAACAGCGCATCGGCGCGGTTCTGCTCCTGCGTCCGGTACTGCTGAGCCTTGATGATCAACACACCGTCGCTGGTGATGCGGCTGTCGCGCAGCGCCAGCAGCCGCTCCTTGTAGAACTCGGGCAAGGACGACGCCGGAATGTCGAAGCGCAGGTGCACCGCGCTCGACACCTTGTTGACGTTCTGCCCGCCCGCGCCCTGGGCGCGAATGGCCGTCAACTCGATCTCGGCATCCGGCAGATGCACGTTGTTGGAAATCACCAGCATGGAAAAGCGTCCGTATTCAGAGCGTGCAGGATACCTTGAATAGACTGGGCAGACGCGGTCCTTGTGGGAGCGGGCTTGCTCGCGAAGAGGGAGTGTCAGTCACCATTTACTTAGCTGACACACCGCATTCGCGAGCAAGCCCGCTCCCACCGGGGATTTGTATGAGCCTGAAAACAACAAACCCGGCGCATGGCCGGGTTTGTCGTTTCTGCGGGGAGTTACTTCACTGCCGCCTGCAACGCAGGTTGTGCACTGCGCTTGTTCTTGATGCCGTAGCAGACCCACATGAACACGAGCCATACAGGAATCGCGTACACCGATGTCTGGATCCCCGGAATCAACAGCATCACACCGAGAATGAACAACACGAACGCCAGGCAGATGTAGTTGCCGTACGGGTACCACAGGGCCTTGAACAGCGGCGTCTGCTTGGTCTTGTTCATGTGCTGGCGGAACTTGAAGTGCGAATAGCTGATCATCGCCCAGTTGATCACCAGGGTGGCAACCACCAGCGACATCAGCAATTCCAGCGCGTTTTGCGGGATCAGGTAGTTCAGCAGCACCGCGATCAGGGTCACGGCGGCCGAGGCCAGGATCGAACGCACTGGCACGCCGCGCTTGTCGATCTTTGCCAGGCCTTTCGGCGCATCGCCCTGCTCGGCCATGCCCAGCAGCATGCGGCTGTTGCAGTAGGTGCCGCTGTTGTACACCGACAACGCCGCGGTCAGGACCACGAAGTTGAGGATGTGCGCCGCGGTGTTGCTGCCCAGCATCGAGAACACTTGCACGAACGGGCTGCCGCTGTAGGAGTCACCGGAGGCGTTCAGGGTGGTCAGCAAGCTGTCCCATGGTGTCAACGACAGCAGGATCACCAGGGCACCGATGTAGAAAATCAGGATCCGGTAGATCACCTGGTTGATCGCTTTCGGGATCACGGTTTTCGGCTTGTCGGCTTCGGCAGCAGTGAAGCCGAGCATTTCCAGGCCGCCGAAGGAAAACATGATGAAAGCCATGGCCATCACCAGACCGCTGACACCGTTCGGGAAGAAACCACCGTGGGACCACAGGTTGCTCACCGCCGCTTGCGGGCCGCCATTGCCGCTGACCAGCAGGTAGCTGCCCAGGGCAATCATGCCGACGATCGCCACGACCTTGATGATCGCGAACCAGAACTCGGCCTCGCCAAACACTTTGACGTTCGCCAGGTTGATGGCGTTGATCAGCACGAAGAAGCCCGCTGCGGAGACCCAGGTCGGGATGTCCGGCGCCCAGTAGTGGATGTACTTGCCGACCGCGGTCAGCTCCGACATGCCCACCAGGATGTACAGAATCCAGCAGTTCCAGCCCGACAGGAAACCGGCAAAGCCGCCCCAGTACTTGTGGGCGAAGTGGCTGAAGGAGCCGGCAACCGGATCTTCGACGATCATTTCGCCCAGTTGGCGCATGATCATGAAAGCAATGAAGCCGCAGATGGCGTAGCCGAGGATCATCGACGGGCCGGCGGACTTGAGTACCCCGGCCGAGCCGAGGAACAGACCGGTACCGATCGCGCCACCTAAGGCAATCAATTGAATGTGGCGATTTTTCAGGCCGCGTTTCAGCTCGCCTGATTGCGGGTTTTGTCCACTCATGAAAAGGGTCTCACGCAAGGTTTGATGATGTTCAGTCGACGTTGCTGCTCAAGAAAGGCGTTAAGCGGCACCGATCAAACCCCAGCGCAGGCACCAGGAGTTCAGCGTATTTACAACGGTCATGCGTCACCTGTTTGTTTTTATCTGTGACGAAATCGAACCCGACACGCTCGTGACGCGGCGGAGTGAACAAGGCGGATAGCCTTGAGGGTTGCGCAGATGCGCAGGAGGTCACAGGTAAAACGCGGCGCATTGTACACCTGTAACCCCCTGCTGCCAGACCCGCTGGACAAGCGTGTCTATGGCCGGGATTGCCTGTGTCCGCCCCGGAAGGCCCGGGCGGCTGCAAAAAATGGGTCAGATCCTTGCGGATCATCGACGGGAAAGGCAGGAAAACCGCCTCTCGCGGAGAGATGGAGATGGAATACGGCGTTCATTGCGCCTCCTTTTTGTTATGCACCTGCACGACAGGCATGGCGCGCATAACACCCTGCATGGAGCGGTGAAACAAGCGGGCCAGAGAGCTGGAAGAAGGAAGGAAGGCATTGAAGCGTAAGCGTTTTCTTACGGCATTCTGGGAATGGCGAATCCACGGGGCTAATCGGTGAATTTCGTCAGGTTTTCTTTACAGACCGTAACATCGGGTTTCCATTCGGGAGAGTGTGGTGTTGCCGCTGACGCCTTCGCGGGCAAGCCCGCCCCCACAGTGGATCGCATTTCTCCAGAACAACCCGGTCTCCTGTGGGAGCGGGCTTGCCCGCGAAGAGGCCCTCAAAAACGACACAGACTTAAAGCCAGGCAAAAAAAACGCCAACCCGAAGGTTGGCGTTTTTTATGAAGCGCTCAGCCGATTATTCCGGCTTGCGACGACCAAAGCCCGGACGCTGGCCGGATCCGGCCGGCGCGCCACGGCGCTTGCCCGATGGCGTGTCACCGTCGACCAGCTTGATCCCCGGACGCTTCGGCGCCGGCTTGGCCGGGCGCTTGGTGTCGGCCGGGCGATCGGCTACCGGCGTACCACGACCTTCGCCACGCTCGGCACGGCCATTGGCCGGACGTGGCGTGCGTGGACCGCGTTCGCCGTCCGGGCGCGCAGCAGGCTTGCGCCCTGGACGCTCGCCTTCGATCTGCGGCTCGCGGCTGGCACGTGGAGCGACAGGAGCGGCAGGAGCCCCAGCGGCTGGACGCAGGGTACGCACACGCTCGGTCTTGGCCATCGGACGCGACGACTTGCGCTGCATACGGTCAAGCTTGTCTTTGCTCTTGGCGTTCATCTGCGGCATGGCGACCGGCGTCAGGCCGACCTCGGCACTCAGAATGTCGACTTCGTATTGGCTCATTTCGCGCCAGCGGCCCATCGGCAGGTCGGAGTTGAGGAACACCGGACCGAAACGTACGCGCTTCAGACGGCTGACCACCAGGCCCTGAGATTCCCACAGGCGACGAACTTCGCGGTTACGACCTTCCATCACCACGCAGTGGTACCAGTGGTTGAAACCTTCACCACCTGGCGCCTGCTTGATGTCGGTGAACTTGGCCGGGCCATCTTCAAGGACAACGCCAGCCTTCAGACGCTCGATCATCTCGTCATCGACTTCGCCACGCACACGTACCGCGTATTCACGGTCCATTTCGTAGGAAGGGTGCATCAGGCGGTTGGCCAGCTCACCGTCGGTGGTGAACATCAGCAGACCGGTGGTGTTGATGTCCAGGCGACCGATGTTGATCCAGCGTCCCTCTTTAGGGCGCGGCATCTTGTCGAACACGGTCGGACGGCCTTCCGGATCGACACGGGTGCAGATTTCGCCGTCGGGTTTGTTGTACATGATCACGCGGCGCACCGATTCGGCGGCCTCTTCGCGCTTGATCACCTTGCCATCGATGGTGATGGCGTCGTGCATGTCGACGCGCTGGCCAAGGGTGGCGTCTTTGCCGTTGACCTTGATGCGGCCGTGGCTGATCCAGGCTTCCACGTCACGGCGCGAGCCGACGCCGATACGGGCGAGGACTTTCTGCAGTTTTTCGCCTGCTGGGCCGATTGGCTGGTCGTCTTGCTGGTCTTTGATACTCATCTGGGCACCTCCCGGTGTGGTCTGAAATCTGGGTACTTTGGCGAAGGGATCGCCGAAGGGTCGAGAATCATACGCGCATGCGGGCGATTGCGCATCAGAGACTAGCTGATCAAGGCAAGGTTATTGGTTTTTCCGCCGGCCGGTGACATGTCGGCCTTCTGTAGGAGCTGGCTTGCCAGCGATGCATCCAACGCGGTGTATCTGGGAGGCCGTTGCGATGCCATCGCCGGCAAGCCGGCTCCTACAGGGTCGAGATCAGTCTTCGAACTGACGGCGTTCGGCTTCGATGGCTTCGGCCAGAGCGAGGGCTTCGGCCTCTTCGTCCGACAGTTCCGGCTCGGGTTTCGGCTGTTCGAGGGCTGCCACGGCGGCCAGGAGTTTTCCCCGGGCTTCGGCAACGCCGAGGATGTCGTCTTCCTGCTCCGGTTCCATTTCCGGCTCAGGTTCAGGCTCGATGTCGGGCTGCTCCGAATCAAACTCAGTCACCGCGCCATCACGCAACAAGTCATCGAAGTCGGTCTTGATCCCCTCCTCCATGCTGTCCAGCTCCAGCAACAGCGTGTGGAAACTGGTTTCTTCCTTCGGCTCTTCCGGTTCCGCGCTGGCGTCGGCCAACGCTTGCAACCCGGCGGGTACCGGGGCGTCGTCGAAATCGAGCACCGGGTCCGGTTCCAGCTCGCGCAGTTCCGCCAGCGGTGGCAAGTCGTCGAGGTTTTTCAGGTTGAAGTGATCGAGGAACGCCTTGGTGGTGGCGAACATCGCCGGTTTTCCGGGTACGTCGCGGTAGCCGACGATGCGGATCCACTCGCGCTCCATCAAGGTCTTGACGATGTTGCTGTTGACCGCCACCCCCCGCACGTCTTCGATTTCGCCGCGGGTGATCGGCTGGCGATAGGCGATCAGGGCCATGGTTTCCAACATGGCGCGGGAATAGCGCTGCGGGCGCTCCTCCCACAGACGCCCGACCCACGGCGCAAATTTCTCGCGAATTTGCAGGCGATACCCCGAGGCCACCTCCTTGAGTTCAAACGCGCGACCATCGCAAGACTTGGCGAGAATCGTCAGGGCCTTCTTGAAGACCGGCGGTTCCGGGCGCTCGCCCTCCTCGAAGAGTTCGAACAGGCTTTCCAGGGATTGCGGCTTTCCCGAGGCCAGCAGAAAGGCTTCAAGCAAGGGTGCCAGGTCACGGGGTTCAGTCAGGTTCATGTTTCGACTCGTTATTCGGCTCGGGCTCGCACGTGGATCGCGGCAAATGGCTCATTCTGCACCAGCTCGACCAGGGATTCCTTGACCAGTTCAAGGATCGCCATAAAGGTCACCACCACGCCAAGGCGCCCTTCTTCAGCGGTGAACAGCTCGACAAACGGCACGAAACCGCCGCCCTTGAGGCGCTCCAGCACATCGCTCATGCGCTCCCGGGTAGACAGCGCCTCGCGGCTGACCTGATGGCTTTCGAACATGTCCCCACGGCGCAATACCTCGGCCATGGACAACAGCAACTCGGACAGCCGCACGTCCGGCAACAACTTGCGAGCCCGGGCCTCCGGGGCGTCGAGTTTGGGCACCACCACGTCGCGACCGACGCGGCTCAAGCCATCGATGCCTTCGGCGGCGGCCTTGAAACGCTCGTATTCCTGCAAGCGGCGGATCAGTTCGGCGCGCGGGTCGTCCTCTTCGTCTTCGATGGTTTCGGCCCGCGGCAGCAGCATCCGCGACTTGATCTCGGCCAGCATCGCGGCCATCACCAGGTACTCGGCGGCCAGTTCCAGGCGCACCGACTGCATCAACTCGACGTAGCCCATGTACTGGCGGGTGATTTCCGCCACCGGGATGTCGAGGATGTTGATGTTCTGTTTGCGGATCAGGTACAGCAGCAGGTCGAGGGGGCCTTCGAAAGCTTCGAGGAAGACCTCGAGGGCATCCGGCGGGATGTACAGGTCCAGCGGCATTTCCATGACCGCCTGGCCATAGACCATGGCGAAGGGCAGTTCCTGCTGGGCTCCGGCCTGACTGTCGACGGGTTCTACAGCGGACATCTAGGCCTCGACCATGAACGGCGCAGGGTCGCCGCAACCGACGCGGATGACTTCCGGTTCGCCGTCGGCGAGGTTGATCACGGTGGACGCCTTGATCCCGCCAAAGCCGCCATCGATGATCAGGTCGACCTGGTGCTCGAGCAACTGGCGCATTTCATGGGGGTCATACATCGGGTCGGTTTCACCGGGCATGATCAGACTCACGCTCATCAACGGCTCGCCGAGCTGCTCCAGCAATGCCAGGGCAATCGGATGGCTGGGCACCCGCAGGCCAATGGTGCGTTTTTTCGGGTGCAGCAACAGTCGCGGTACTTCGCGGGTGGCGTTGAGAATGAAAGTGTAAGGCCCCGGCAAATGGGCCTTGAGCAAGCGGAAAGTGCCGGTATCGATCTTGGCGAACAGACCCAGTTGCGACAGATCACAGCAAATCAGCGCGAAGTTGTGCTTTTCATCCAGCCCGCGCAAACGCCGAACACGCTCCACAGCCACCTTGTCGCCGATCTGGCAACCAATGGCGTAGGAAGAGTCTGTGGGGTAAATCACCACCCCGCCCTTGCGGATGATTTCGACGGCCTGTTTGATCAGGCGCGCTTGCGGGTTTTCCGGATGAATCTGGAAAAATTGACTCACATTCTCTACCTGTTCAGACGGCGGCAATAACTGGGTCATGTTTGAATCGACACCATAGCGGTGGCAGATCCTCGGGGAGTGGCCGGTATTCACCGATCTCCGACCAGCCTCCGGGGCCATGAAAATCACTGCCGGCGCTGACCAGCAGACCGAACTCGCGGGCCAGAATGGCCAGGCTGCCCACTTGTTCGGCAGGCTGGTAACCATTGACCACTTCGATGGCGTGGCCCCCTGCTTGAATATAGTCGGCAATCAGGCGACGTCGCTTGCTTCGAGTGAATTCGTAGTGCCAGGGGTGTGCCAGGCTGACCCAGGCCTTGGCCGCGCGCAGGGTTTCGACGGTTTCTTCCAGGGTCGGCCAGTGTTGCTTGACGTCGCCCAGCTTGCCGGCACCCAGCCATTTGCGGAACGCCTCGGCGCGATCCTTGACGAAACCTTCACGCACCATCCAGTCGGCGAAATGCGGGCGGGCCGGCGCGTTTCCGCTGTCGCCCAACGCCTGCTGGATCTCCCGGGCGCCATCCAGCGCCCCCGGCATGCCCTTGAGCGCCAGTTTGCGGCTGATTTCCTCGGAGCGCAGCCAGCGGCCATCATGCAATCTGGCGATGGCCTCGACCAACGGCGCGGCGTTCACGTCAAAACCGTAGCCCAGCACATGAATGGTCGCGCCGCCCCAGGTGCAGGACAATTCGACGCCGTTGACCAGTTGCATCCCCAGCGCGGCAGCCGCGTGCCGGGCCTCGTCGAGGCCCTCAAGGGTGTCGTGATCGGTCAAGGCCAGGACTCGCACGCCTTTCTCGAACGCCCGCGCCACCAGAACCGCAGGCGCCAGGGCGCCATCGGAGGCCGTGCTATGGCAGTGCAAATCAACATTCACAGGGCTTTGTAACCTCAAATCAGCTGGCGCTATCGCGCGCCCATATGTTTGTTATTATGCCGCCACATCCTGCTTCTGGCTGCCACTGTGAAACAATTCATCGATTTCATCCCGCTCCTGCTGTTTTTCATCGTCTTCAAAATCGATCCACGGGTTGTCGACATCGCCGGCCATGAGGTCACTGTAGGCGGTATCTACAGCGCCACCGCGATGCTGATCGTCAGTTCCCTGGTGGTCTACGGCACGCTGTTCATCAAGCAGCGCAAGCTGGAGAAGAGCCAGTGGCTGACCCTGATCGCCTGCCTGGTCTTCGGCAGCCTGACCCTGGCGTTCCACAGCGAGACATTCCTGAAGTGGAAAGCCCCAGTGGTCAACTGGCTGTTCGCCCTGGCGTTCATCGGCAGCCACTTCGTCGGTGACAGCCTGCTGATCAAACGCATCATGGGCCACGCGCTGACCTTGCCGGAGCCGGTCTGGACACGCCTGAACATCGCCTGGATCGCCTTCTTCCTGTTTTGCGGTGCCGCCAACCTGTTTGTCGCGTTCACTTTCCAGAGCTACTGGGTCGACTTCAAGGTCTTCGGCAGCCTGGGCATGACTTTGCTGTTCCTGGTCGGCCAGGGCATCTACCTGTCCCGCCATTTGCACGATGCCGACACCACTACGCCAAAAACCGAGGACTGACATGCTTTACGCAATCATTGCCACAGACGTCGCCAACTCCCTGGAAGCCCGCCTGGCCGCACGGCCTGCGCACCTCGAGCGCCTGCAAGTGCTCAAGGGCGAAGGTCGCATCGTATTGGCCGGCCCACACCCGGCCGTCGACAGCAATGATCCGGGCGCGGCGGGTTTCACCGGCAGCCTGATCGTTGCCGAATTCGATTCCCTGAGTGCCGCCCAGGCCTGGGCCGACGCCGATCCGTACATCGCTGCAGGTGTCTACGCCAACGTTCTGGTCAAGCCGTTCAAGCAAGTCCTGCCGTAACAAATCCCCCAAGCGATGAACCTTGTCGGTTCATCGCGTTCTCAGTCGCTCATTATTCCTGTTTATCGGCCGACAACCTGCCCAATACTCGTATTGGAATCAGGAGTCGCGATGCGCAAGGGTCCGTTGTGTCTGATGTTGGTCACGTTGTCGATCGTGGCGCCCGCCCACGGTGAAGAATATGCCGAGGGTGGAAACTCGACGCCGCTTTCCTTGAGCGCCGGCAGCCAGATCACCGAGTTGCAGCAACGCTTGAAAGAAAGCGAACGGCAACGGGAAGAACTGAGCAAACAATTGCAAACTGCCGATGGCGAACGCGAAAGCCCGCTGCTGGCCCGGTTGCGCCAGGAGAACCAGCGCTTGAAGCTGCAACTCAAGGAAGCCCAGGCCAGCAGTCCGCTGCCGCGCCTGCTGACCGACCAGCAACAATGGTTTGTCATTGGCGCCGGAGTAGCGCTATTGGCGCTGCTCTGCGGTATCTTCGCCAGTGGAGCAAGTCGAAAACGTCGACAATGGCTAAATTGAGTGAGTCATGAGCGAGCTGTTACTGATTGATGATGACCAGGAGCTGTGTGAGCTCCTGAGCAGTTGGCTGAGCCAGGAAGGGTTTCAGGTACGAGCCTGTCACGACGGCCAGAGCGCTCGCCGTGCGCTGGCCGAAACCGCTCCGGCGGCCGTGGTACTGGATGTGATGTTGCCTGATGGCAGCGGCCTGGAGCTGCTCAAGCAGTTGCGCAGCGATCACCCGGATCTGCCGGTGCTGATGCTCTCGGCCCGGGGCGAGCCCCTGGACCGTATCCTCGGTCTGGAACTGGGCGCCGATGATTACCTGGCCAAACCCTGCGACCCACGGGAACTGACCGCCCGCCTGCGCGCCGTCCTGCGCCGTAGCCACCCGGCAGCGGTATCCAGCCAGCTGGAGCTGGGCGACCTGTGTTTCAGCCCGGTGCGCGGGGTGGTCAACATCGACGAACAGGAATTCACCCTCACCGTTTCCGAAAGCCGCCTGCTGGAAGCCCTGCTCAAGCAGCCCGGCGAACCCCTGGACAAACAGGAACTGGCGCAGATTGCCCTCGGCCGCAAGCTGACCCTGTACGACCGCAGCCTGGACATGCACGTCAGCAACCTGCGCAAGAAGATCGGCCCACACCCCGATGGCCGTCCGCGCATCGTGGCCCTGCGCAGCCGCGGCTATTACTACAGCCTCTGAGCCCGCCCCCTGTAGGAGCTGGCTTGCCAGCGATGAGGCCCGCGAGTCCTGCGTCGTAAACCATGACGCCATCGCTGGCAAGCCAGCTCCTACAAGGGTTGTGTTTTGTCAGGAAGATACAAAACCGTCTTTACCCAAGCTTTACCCTCCGCTGACCGCCGCTGACCTTGATCTGCGTAATCTGTACTCATCCGGAACGTACCGGGAACGAGACAAGGAGATTCACCATGCGCAAGACTCTTATCGCTCTGATGTTCGCGGCGGCCCTGCCGACCGTTGCCATGGCCATGCCTGAAGGCACTGGCCCCATGGATGGGCCGATGGACGGTTCACGCCACGGTGGTCAGATGCACGGCATGCACGGCAAAGGCCCATACAGTGAACTGGACCTGAGCCGTGAACAGCGCGAGCAGATCCGCAAGATCATGGGCGAGCAGATGCACGAGCGTAAGCAACTGGTCGATATGTACCTGGAGAAACTCTCGCCAGCCGACCAGAAAGCCATGAAAGACGAAATGGCCGCCAAGCACCAGAAAGCTGAAGCCGATGTGCGTGCGGTGCTGAAACCGGATCAACAGAAGAAATTCGACGAGATCCAGAAAAAACAGGCTGAACGTCGCGCCGAGTGGGCCGAGTTCAAAGCCTGGAAAGCGCAACAACCGCAAAAAGCGCAATAATGCGCTGACCCCGGACCCGACGGCTGAACACCGTTGGGTCTGATGCTTTTGATCTACTGTAGGAGCGAGCCTGCTCGCGATGGACGTCAACGATAACGCGCGGCATCAGGCAGCCCGTGTTGTCTATTCGTTTTTCGCGAGCAAGCTCGCTCCTACATGGGATTCTGTGTTTGTTTGAGGATTTCCTGTGCGTTCATTGTTCTGGCGTATCCTGGCCAGCTTCTGGCTGGCCATCGCTCTGGTTGCAGGGCTTTCCATCCTGCTCGGGCACATGCTCAACCAGGACGCCTGGATTCTCAGCCGCCACCCGGGCCTCAACACGCTGGCCGAACAGTGGACGCAAACTTACGAAAGTCAGGGCGAAGACGCCGCCCAGGATATTCTCCAACAGCGCAAACGCCAGTATCACATCGACGTTCAGGTGCTTAACGAGAGCGGCGATCCGGTGGTGCGCGGCACCTTCCCCAGACGTGCGGCGGCCTTTGAGGCGCGCCAGAACAATGATGACCGGCGCCTGCCATGGCGGCGTCTGACCGATGAGTTCACCAGCGAAAAAACCGGTGACACCTTCCTGTTCATCTACCGCATCCCGCACCCGGAACTGGACGCCTGGCACCGCGAGAGCCTGCTCTGGCCGCTCAGTGCCCTGGGAATCGCCCTGGTGGTGCTGACCCTGTTCAGCCTGCTGGTGACCTTCTCCATCACTCGTCCGCTCAGCCGTCTGCGCGGAGCGGTGCATGACCTGGGACAAACCACGTATCAACAGAACAGCCTGGTCAAGCTGGCCAACCGTCGCGATGAGTTTGGCGTCCTGGCCAATGACTTCAACCGCATGGGTGCGCGCCTGCAGAGTCTGATTGGCAGCCAGCGGCAACTGCTGCGCGATGTCTCCCACGAACTGCGCTCGCCTCTGGCCCGTCTGCGTATCGCGCTGGCGCTTGCCGAACGGGCCGGCCCACAGGAACGGGAACAGTTATGGCCGCGCCTGACCCGGGAATGCGACCGACTGGAAGCGCTGATCAGCGAAATCCTGGTGCTGGCGCGGGTCGACTCCGATAACGCCAGCGCCGAAGAGGTGGATCTGAATGCCTTGCTCAACACCTTGCACAAGGATGCTCAACTCGGTTCACCCGAGCAACTCGTACACCTCGAAGCCGAGTCGCAACTGAATCTGAAGGGCTGGCCGACCATGATCGAACGGGCCGTCGACAACTTGCTGCGCAATGCCCAGCGTTTCAATCCGGTGGGTGGCCTGCCGATCGAAATGCAGGCACTGCGTCAGGGTGAACGGATCGTCGTGACCGTGCGCGATCACGGGCCCGGGGTCAGTGCCGAATATTTGAGCCAGCTCGGTGAGCCGTTCTATCGGGCGCCGGGGCAGACCGCAGCCGGACACGGCCTGGGCCTGGCCATCGCCCGGCGAGCGGCGGAGCGCCATGGCGGCTGCCTGGTGCTGGCCAATCACCCTGAAGGCGGGTTCATTGCCAGCCTGGAATTGCCGTTGGTGCCGGGGGCAGTGGTGCAGCTCTGAAAGAAGGGGCCTAATGTGGGAGTGCCGGCCAAGACACAACCTCTGTAGGAGCTGGCTTGCCAGCGATAGCGATATCACAGCCGACATCGATCGTGATCGATCCGACGCCATCGCCGGCAAGCCGGCTCCTACAGTTCAATGTCCTGACGGATTCAGGCCTTACCCGGCCAGGCGCTGACGAATTCGGCCAGGTCGACCTTCTCGGCCACCCGCGGTTCTTTCTGCGGTGTGCCCAGGTACAGGAAAGCAATCACCTCTTCCCCCTCCGCCAGGCCCAACCCCTTGGCCACATGCGGCGAATACGCCAGGTCACCGGTACGCCACACCGCGCCAATGCCCTGCGCATAGGCCGCCAGCAAGATCCCGTGGGCCGCACAGCCCGCCGCCAGCAACTGCTCGGACTTCGGATACTTGACGTGATCCTGCAACCGCGCAATCACCACCACCACCAACGGCGCCCGCAGCGGATTGTTACGCGCCTTGTCGATGGCCGCTTCGCTGACTTCGCTGTCCGAAAGCTTCGCCGCTTCGACCAGCAGCTCGCCCATTTGCTCACGTGCCGCGCCTTCCACCGTCAGGAAGCGCCAAGGCTGCAAGTGACCGTGATCCGGGGCGCGCATGGCGGCGCCGAACAGCACCTCACGCTGCGCGGCAGTGGGTGCAGGGTCAATCAGTCGCGGAACGGAAACACGGTTGAGCAAAGCGTCGAGAGCCTGCATCGGCCACCTCCTGAAAAATTTGTGCGGCTATTCTAGCTGTAACTGCCGCAGCAGTGCCGGTTTACATGCCCTGCCTCACGGGTAGAATGGCGCCCTTTCCTCTATCAGCCGAGCGGACCTCATGGCGTTGCCGACCTTACGGATCATTGGTTTCATCATCGGCATCTTCCTGATCACGCTGGCGATCTCCATGGTCATACCGATGGCCACGCTGGTCATTTTCGACCGCACCAGCGATCTGCCGTCGTTCCTCTGGGCCAGCATGATCACCTTTGTCGCCGGGCTGGCGCTGGTGATTCCCGGACGCCCCGAACACATTCACCTGCGCCCCCGGGACATGTACCTGCTGACCGTCAGCAGTTGGCTGGTGGTGTGCATCTTCGCCGCGCTGCCGTTCCTGCTGACCCAACACATCAGCTACACCGACTCGTTCTTCGAAAGCATGTCCGGCATCACCGCCACTGGCGCAACCGTACTCAGCGGCCTGGACACCATGTCCCCCGGCATCCTGATGTGGCGCTCGTTGCTGCACTGGCTCGGCGGCATCGGCTTCATCGGCATGGCGGTGGCGATCCTGCCGCTGCTGCGCATCGGCGGCATGCGGCTGTTCCAGACCGAATCGTCGGACCGCTCGGAAAAAGTCATGCCCCGCTCGCACATGGTGGCGCGCCTGATCGTGGCGACCTACGTCGGCATTACCATTGTCGGCAGCCTGGCGTTCTGGTGGGCCGGGATGAGCCTGTTCGACGCGATCAACCACGCGATGTCGGCGATTTCCACCGGCGGTTTCTCCACCTCCGACCAGTCTTTGGCCAAGTGGCCGCAGCCTGCGGTGCATTGGGTCGCGATCGTCGTCATGATTCTCGGGGCCCTGCCGTTCACCCTGTATGTCGCCACATTGCGGGGCAACCGTCGGGCGCTGATCAAGGATGAACAGGTTCAAGGCCTGCTCGGCATGCTGCTGGTGACCTGGCTGGTGCTCGGCACCTGGTATTGGTGGACAACCCAGCTGCATTGGCTGGAGGCGTTGCGGCATGTGGCGCTGAACGTGACGTCGGTGGTGACCACCACCGGTTTCGCGCTGGGGGACTACAGCCTCTGGGGCAATTTCTCGCTGATGCTGTTTTTCTATCTGGGGTTTGTCGGTGGTTGTTCCGGCTCGACCGCGGGCGGTATCAAGATTTTCCGCTTCCAGGTGGCCTATATCCTGCTCAAGGCCAACCTGAACCAGCTGATTCACCCGCGCGCGGTGATCAAGCAGAAGTACAACGGTCACCGCCTCGACGAAGAAATCGTGCGTTCGATCCTGACCTTTTCGTTCTTCTTTGCGATCACCATCTGCGTGATTGCGCTGCTGCTGTCGCTGCTCGGCGTGGACTGGATGACCGCCCTCACCGGCGCGGCCAGCACCGTGTCCGGTGTCGGCCCGGGGCTCGGCGAGACCATCGGCCCTGCAGGCAACTTCGCGACCCTGCCGGATGCCGCCAAGTGGATTCTGTCGTTCGGCATGCTGCTCGGCCGACTGGAGATCATCACTGTGTTTGTACTGTGTATTCCGGCATTTTGGCGTCATTGACCGCTTCAGGTGCCTGCATCAGCCGCATCCGGTATTCACCGGGCGTGGCATCGAACCAGCGGCGGAAAGCGCGGAAGAAGTTGCTCGGGTCGGCGAACCCCAGCAAGTAAGCGATTTCCAGCAAGGTCATGTTCGGTTGCGCCAGATACTGCTCGGCCAGTTCGCGCCGGGTATCGTCCAGCAGCGCCTGAAAACTCGTGCCCTCTTCCTGCAAGCGCCGTTGCAAGGTGCGCTGGGAAAGATGCAGCGTCTGCGCCACGGTATCGCGCTTGGGCTCGCCCTGGGGCAACAGGCGGCACAACACCTGCCGCGCCTTGTGCGTCACGCGGCTTTCGGAAAAGCGCGCCAGGTACTCGCCGGCAAAGCGATCATGCAGCAACGCCATGGCTTCATTGGCCGTCGGCAAGGGTGCTTCCATGTCCGAACGCTCGAAAATCAGCGCATCGTAAGGCGCGTTGAACACCAGCGGGGCATGGAAGGCTTGTTTATAGGGTTCCGGATTGGCCGGTTCGGCGCCTTGCACCAGCACTTTGCGTGGATGCAGCGTACGCCCGGTCAACCAGCTGCACAGTGCCAGGGCGCAGGCCAGAGAAGCTTCGGCGCTCTGCCGGGTCGGCGGCAGGTGGTCGCCATGCACCGTCAGAATCAGCGCATAGCCTTCGTCCAGCAGTTGGAAACTCAGGTCGGCACTTTCGGCGATGATCCGCTGATAGCGCACCAGACGCTGAAAACCTTGGGCCAGTGTCTGGCTGGACATCAAGGCATAACCGGTCACATGAAACTGCGCCGGTCGCACCACCTTGCCCATGTTCAGGCCGATGGCCGGGTTACCGGACAGTTCGACCGCGCGTTGCCACAGCCGTGTCATGGAATCTTGCGGGAAGCGTGCATCCGGATCATCCAGTGCCGCGTAGTCGAGCCCCAGTTGCTTGAACAGAACCCGGCAATCCAGGCCGTCCATCTCCAGCGCTTTGACAATCCCCATCGTCCAGCTTGCAGAAGTCGTTCGTTCGCTCATGGCGTTTTCTTACATGGTGAGCCGCATGCGACGGCTATTGACCGAAGGATACTAAAGTGGCGCCTATTGTCACTGGCTGATGCCATTGATCACTCTAGACTCAAATAAGCTACCCGCAGAACAACTTGCAGTCAGAACAATAACCACAGAGATCGCAGTCGTGGAAAACATCAAACGCTTCAACAGCTTTGCTGAGTTTTACCCTTACTACCTCAGCGAGCA
The DNA here is from genome assembly GCF_053628995.1 of Pseudomonas sp. AP3_22 TE3818. Classification (NCBI taxonomy): domain Bacteria; kingdom Pseudomonadati; phylum Pseudomonadota; class Gammaproteobacteria; order Pseudomonadales; family Pseudomonadaceae; genus Pseudomonas; species Pseudomonas sp. AP3_22 TE3818. The sequence goes on from NZ_JBRJHL010000001.1 coordinate 4,938,792, forward strand.
CAGCAACAGTATCTGCCGCCGATTGCACTTTATCGGCACGACGCTGGTTATCTTGATACTGGCGCTGACCATTGGTCGCGGAGCCTGGATGCTGTTGTGGGCCCTGCCTCTGGCGGGCTACAGCTTTGCCTGGGCCGGTCACTTCTTCTTCGAGAAGAACCGCCCGGCAACGTTCCAACACCCCTTCTATAGCCTGCTCGGCGATTTTGTCATGTACCGGGACATGGTGCTGGGGCGCGTTCCGTTCTAGAGAACATCCGTCACAAGAGAGTTGCCTATGAATGCCAATGCCCGCTTCACCCACATGAAGGACGGCACGCAGGAAGACTGGGCGATCATCGCCGCAGACTTCAGTGCCTACGCGCGACAATTGCCGACAAGGATTGTGGCGCACCTGAAGTTGCTGGAGGGTGATTTTGGCGGATTCCCGGTGGATCGCCTGACCCACTCCCTGCAAACCGCCACCCGCGCCTTTCGCGATGGTCGCGACGAAGAATACGTGGTCTGCGCCCTGCTCCATGACATCGGCGACACCCTGGGTTCCTACAACCACCCGGACATCGCCGCAGCGATCCTCAAGCCGTTCGTCAGCGCCGAGAACCTGTGGATGGTGGAGAAACACGGGATTTTCCAGGGCTACTACTTCTTTCATCACCTGGGCATGGATCGGCATCTTCGCGAGCAGTTCCAGGACCATCCGCAATACCAGGCGACCGTCGAGTTCTGTGCCAAATACGATGCGGCGGCGTTTGATCCGGCGTATGACACGCTGCCATTGAGTTTCTTCGAGCCGATGATGGAGCGGTTGTTTGCCAGGCCGAGGAACTCGATCTACAAGGCGGCGATGGAAGAGCACTCGCCGGCCTGAAAGATCCAGCGGGACTTGTAGGAGCCGGCTTGCCGGCGATAGCGTCCGTGTGAGCCCCATCGCCGGCAAGCCGGCTCCTACAGTCTAAGCAGGCTCGGCGACCTTCACCGCCTTCATCTGCGCCTCCCGCGCCTGGGCGTCCGCCAGTCGATACAGCTCGATCGAACCATCCCAATGCTCGATCAGCGCCGTGCACGACTCTACCCAGTCGCCGCAATTGAGGTAATCCACCTCGCCCACCTTGCGAATCTCGGCATGGTGAATGTGCCCGCACACCACGCCGTGCAGCTCGCGTTTGACGCATTCATGGGCGATGGCTTCCTCGAAGTCGCTGATGAAGCTGACCGCGGTTTTCACCTTGTGCTTGAGGTAGGCCGACAGCGACCAGTAGCCATAGCCATATCGCGCGCGCCAATGATTGAGCCAGCGGTTGAGGGTCAGGGTGAATTCGTAGGCCGAGTCACCGAGAAAGGCCAGCCAGCGATGGTACCGGGTGATCACATCGAACTGGTCGCCATGGATCACCAGCAGATGCCGGCCATCGGCGGTGACGTGTACGGCTTCGTCCACCAACTGGATATTGCCCAGGATCAACTTCGAATAGCGGCGCAGGAATTCATCGTGGTTGCCGGTGACGTAGATCACCTCGGTGCCACGCTTGCTCATGGTCAGCAGGCGACGGATCACGTTGGTGTGCGCCTGCGGCCAGTACATGCCGCCGCGCAGTTTCCAGCCGTCGATGATGTCGCCGACCAGATAGATTTTGTCCGCGTGGTAGCCCTTGAGAAACTGCGACAGGTGTTCAGCCTGGCAATCCCGGGTGCCCAAATGCACGTCGGAAATCCATAGCGTCCGTACGCGTTGCTTACGGGTGGGTTTGGCGAGCTCGGCGCTGGTCATGGGCAACCCTCTGGCAAGTTTTGCCAAGTCTGCCGCGGCCCGGTTAATGGTCCATGACAGCGTCAAGTCAGTCCTGTGACAACGCTTGTTGGCCGGCTCGGTGTAGACTGACGCCCTGAACCGGGAGACCCGCGATGAGACCGATCCTCACGCTCCGCCAATACAGCCACGACCTGATCGTCCACAGCCATGACCACGCGCAATTGGTGTTCGGGCTTTCGGGCGCCCTGGATTTCGAGGTCGACGGGCGTGGCAGCCAGGTGGTCCAGCAGAGTTTCGTGGTGGTGCCCTCAGGCGCGCATCACGCATGTGGCAGCGCCAATGGCAGTCGCTGCCTGGTGCTGGATGTGCCCAGCGAACAATGGGTTGCACAGTCGCTGGGCGATCATGCCGAGTCCAGCCGACGCTTGCTCGACAACGCCGGCCGCCTGCCCCTGGACGCGGGACAAAGCCAATTGGTCAGTTGGCTGGCGAACAGTCCGGTCGATGACCCGCTGATCGCACAACAAGGTGCGGTGTTGTTGCTGGCCAGCCTGAACAACGCCAGGCCCGACGCCGTCGGCGGTCGGCGCCTGCCCTATGCCGCGCTGAATGCACACATCGACCAGTACGCGGCGTACCCGCTGCAGGTGGCCGACCTGGCCCGGGTGGCCGGCCTTTCCAGTGCCCGTTTGCATGCGCGGTTCGTGGCTGAATGCGGGCAGACACCGATGGACTACATCCGCAGCCGACGCCTGCATATCGCGGTGGGCATGCTGCGCAACTCGGCGCTGCCCATCGGCGAGATTGCCAGCCGCGTCGGCTACAGCTCCCAAAGTGCCTTCGCGGCGGCGGTGCTGCGCGAGTTCGGGGCATCGCCCGGGAAACTGCGGCGCGAGGCTGGCGACAAAAAACGCTAGTCTGCCGACAGACTTGACGGGCCATTACGCGCTTCAATGAGGCCTCTGTTCGTTTGTCATCAAGGATTGCAATGACTCCCCGTACCGCGCTTGGCGCCTTGCATATCGGCGCATTGATGTTCGGCCTGACCGGCGTGTTCGGCAAACTGGCTGTCGCATCACCGGCGATCATCGTGTTCGGCCGTGCCGCTTTTGCCGTGCTCGCACTGGCGTTTTTTGCGCGGTTCGCCAGCCAGACGCGCTGGCAGAAACTCGAGGCCGTGGACTGGCGTCGGTTGCTGCTCAGCGGCTTGTTGCTCGCCGGGCACTGGGTGAGTTTCTTCATTGCGGTGAAAGTCGCAGGCGTGGCGATTGCAACGCTCGGCTTCGCCAGTTTCCCGGCCTTCACCGTGATCCTCGAAGGGCTGATCTTCCGCGAGCGCATTCGCGCCAATGAGATTGTGCTGGTGCTGCTGGTGAGCGTCGGCCTGGTGCTGGTCACGCCCGATTTTGATCTGGCCAGCGGCGCCACCACGGGCCTGCTGTGGGCCGTGGGTTCCGGCTTGTTGTTCGCCCTGCTGTCGCTGACCAACCGTGCCGGCTCCGGGCGAGTCCCGCCCGTGCAGGCCGCGCTGTGTCAGAACGTGGTGGTTGCCCTGTGCCTGCTGCCGGTGGCGGCGCCTCAATTGAGCGAAGTACGCGCCATCGACTGGCTGTGGATCGGCCTGCTCGGTGTGTTCTGTACCGGTGTCGCCCACAGTCTGTTCGTCGCCAGCCTGGCGGTGATCAAGGCACGCACCGCCGCCGTGGTGTTCGCCCTGGAGCCGGTCTATGGCATCACCGTCGCCTGGCTGCTGTTCAACGAAAACCCGACCCTGCGCATGTTGCTGGGAGGTGCGTTGATCATTGTGGCAATAGTGGTATCCAGCAGGCTCTCAAGCAGTTCGAGCAAGAAAGCCGTAACCGCCGAGGCTGCGTCTCACTGAGTGCGGTCGCTGTGTCCCAGGTCGCGGTCCGGGTCGATCTGATCGCGGACCCGCTGCTTGAGCACTTTGGCTTCAGGGAAGCCACCGTCCGCCTTGCGCTCCCAGATCTGCACGGCGTCACAGAAAATATGGAAGACCCCGCCGGTGCCCGGCACCAGGGAAACTTTGCCCAGGTCGTCACCAAAGGTGCTGAGCAGTTCCTGGGCCAGCCAGGCGGCACGCAACAGCCACTGGCATTGCGTGCAATAGGTGATGACGATTTCCGGTTTGTGGGCGGTCATGATGGGGCTTGACTCCAGAGTTTGACGACGCCGCTATGATAGCCCGGCCGGTGCCTGTCGAGTCGGCTGATCAGGTTGTGCCTCCAACCCGAACGCAGGCTCGATCATGGCCAGAGCAACCGGTTGCCTGGTCTCGCCTGGGCTGATCACGTCCCAACTCGACGCCATGGACAGCGCCTCCAGGTTGAGCCGGTACTCATCGTCAATGGCGGATTCGCCGGACATCGCCAAACCGGGAGCCACCGCCACGGCAGCAGCGACCGGGATGGAGTGACGGTTATCGACCCACTCAAGTTCATCATTGGCTGGCACCCCGTCGCGCTGCACAGTGGGCGATTGCGTGACGGGCGGCCAGATCACTGGCTCGGTAAAAAACTCAGCCGACGGCTCGTGCGGCGACGGCAGAACCTCTGAAGCTGTGGCCTGATGCTGCTGGCGCCGGCGAGGAACAAACCAGCCCAGCGCCAGCAACGCCATCAGCGCTGACACGCCGGCAATCTGCAACCAGCCAACCCCGGGAGGTTCAGCAATGGCGGGGGCCGGTGCCACTGCATCAGAAACCATGGGTTGCGCCTTTACCTTCTTGAGTTCAGCCAGCTGGGTTTGCAGCTCGGCCAACTGCTGTTTCTGGCCGTCGATCAGCTCATCCTGGCTTTGCAGCTTCGCAGTGAGCTCATCGACAGTGGATTGCAACATGTGGTTTTGCAGGGTGCTGACAGCCAGTTGCTCCACAGCGGGATCGACCATGGAGACGTCAGTTGCTGGCGTCGTCTTTGCCACGGGGGGCGGCGTTTCGATCGGTTGAACCTTGGGGAATGCGGACGCGGCGGAACTGGAAACCGGTTTATCGGTGGTGGCAACAATGCCTGGCGAACCCGGCGGATCGATCAGCACCGTGTACTCGCGCAATAATCGGGCGCCGGGCTGATCGAGCTGCACGAGGAAATTCAGGAAGGGTTCACTGACCGGTTTGCTGGATGTCACCTGGATCACGCTGCGCTTGCCGCGCAGGACCGGGGTGAATGTCAGATTGTCGAGGAAAAAGACCCGGTCGACCCCGGCACGGCTGAACTCGTCTGCCGATGCCAGGCTCACCGACAGCTCGCCCTCCTCCAGGCCAGCCGCATCCACCAGGGCGATATCGGCACGCAGCGGTTGATTCAGCGCCGAATGCAAGGTGATTTCACCCAGGCCCAGCGCCGGAGCCCATGCCGAGTAAGTGATCGCCGCCCCAGCCAGCAACCCCTGTGAACAACCGCGCACAACCAACCGCCAACACTTGAGCATGAGCATCCTTGAGATCTACAAAAATTACCCGTACGCGTTCGTACATCCGTTACGAACACGATATTGCCGAGTAGTTCTTATAGTCTGCGCAATGCGGTCTCTCAAAAGCCTGGCCGTCGGTTATGCCTCAGGATTTTTCAAGGTTGCCCAAGATATGCCCGTGAACCCGCATGCACACCTTCAAATCCGCCTCATCGACGCCTTCGAACAGTTCGTGACGCAGTTGCGTGGCAATGGTTTCAATTTGTTCGATCAGGGGACGCGCCGGGGCGCAGAGCACGATTTTCTTCGCCCGACGGTCTTCCAGCACCGCCTGGCGTTGCACCAGACCCTGGCTTTCCAGACTGTCGAGCAAACGGGCCAGGGTCGGCCCTTCGACGCCAACGCTTTGTGCCAGCTCCCGCTGGGTCGGAGCTTCTTCGAAACGGGCCAGGTGCAGCAGCACCAGCCAGCGCGCCTGGGACAACCCCATGCCCGCCAGACGGCGGTCCAGTTCGGCACGCCAGCCACGGGACATCTGGGCCAATTGCATGCCAAAGCGGTGTTGATCGGTTAACGGCATAAAACACTCATGATTAGACTGAAATAAATAAAAACTAATTATTAGTCAGCTAAGCATGAGCCTCGATCCGAGGCAAGGCTTGATCTGCACTGAATCGTTACATCAGCACTACGGATGTCTCAAATCTCGAATTCCGATTGCAAGGCAGCGCGAACACAGTACAAAACCCCTTCCGGCACCCGGCCCGCGAACAGCGCAGCGATCTCGGAAACCGGCGGCAATTCGCCTTCGCCGTCGAGGAAGGCGTCCTGGACTTCGCCCATCAGGTCTTCAGGCAGATCCAGCGCCTGCTCCAGTGACAACTGCTGCTTGCCGATCGCTTCGGCCAGCATGGTGTAGACGTTCTTTTCCGAGCACTGCAACTGACCGGCGATCTGCACCGGTGTCATACCGGCCCGCGCCAGCGTGATCAGTTCGTGACGTACGTCGGCCACCGGTTTCGGCGCCTCGACCTGACCGCCGAGTACTTCGAGGAAGGCCTCGCCGTAACGCTCCAGCTTGCGCGCGCCGACGCCGCTGACCGTGGCCATTTGCGCCAGCGAGGTCGGCTGGCTGCGCAGCATCTCCAGCAAGGTCGAGTCGGGGAAGATGACATACGGCGGCACGCCATGTTCTTCGGCGAGCTTGCGCCGCAGGGCACGCAGGGCTTCCCACTGTTCGCGCTCCTCGCCCCGGACCAGCTGGCTCGCCTGGCTCTTGCTGCTTTTCGCTACGGTTTGCGCCTTGAGATCGCGGCGCAGTTCCAGGGTCACCTCGCCCTTGAGCAGCGGCCGGCAACTGTCGCTCAGGCGCAGGCCACCGTAGCCTTCGAGGTCGATGTCGGCCAGACCACGGGCCACCAGTTGGCGGAACAACGAGCGCCACTCGCCTTCCGCCATCGCCTTGCCCACACCAAACACCGAAAGATGCTGATGGCCGAAGTTACGGACCTTTTCGTTGTCCTTGCCCAGCAATACATCCACCAAGTGCCCGACGCCGTAGCGCTGGCCGGTGCGGTAGATCGCCGAAAGCGCCTGCCGCGCGGGCTCGGTGGCATCCCAGGTCTGCACGCCGTCAACGCAGTTGTCGCAATGACCGCAAGGCTGGGGCATGTCCTCGTCGAAGTAGGCCAGCAGCGTTTGCCGACGGCAGCGGGTTTCTTCACACAGGGAAAGCATGGCGTCGAGCTTGTGCTGCTCCAGGCGTTTGTGGCGCTCGTCGCCTTCGGAGTTCTGCAACATCTGCTTGAGCATCACCACGTCTTGCAGGCCGTAGGCCATCCAGGCGTCTGCCGGCAGGCCGTCACGACCGCCACGACCGGTTTCCTGGTAATAGGCCTCCAGGGATTTCGGCAAATCGAGATGCGCGACAAAACGCACGTTGGGCTTGTCGATGCCCATGCCGAACGCCACGGTGGCAACCATGATCAGGCCTTCTTCGTTGAGGAAGCGCTTCTGATGGTAAGCCCGCAAATCGTTGGGCAGACCGGCGTGGTACGGCAGCGCCGGAAAGCCCTGCTCGCTGAGGAACGCGGCGACTTCCTCGACTTTCTTGCGCGACAGGCAATACACGATGCCGGCATCACTGCGGCGCTCGGCGAGGAACGCCAGCAACTGCTTGCGCGGCTGTTCCTTGGGTACGATGCGATAAAAGATGTTCGGTCGGTCGAAGCTCGACAGGAAGCGCTCGGCGTCTTGCAGGTGCAGCCGGGTGACGATTTCTTCCCGGGTGCGCTTGTCGGCCGTGGCGGTCAGGGCGATGCGCGGCACGTCGGGGAACATTTCCGCCAACTGGCCCAGTTGCAGGTATTCCGGACGGAAGTCATGTCCCCATTGCGACACGCAGTGGGCTTCATCGATGGCGAACAGGGAAATGTTCAGCCCCTGCAGAAAGGACAGCATTCGCGGCTGGACCAGACGTTCCGGCGCCAGATAGAGCATTTTCACTTCGCCGCGGCGGATGCGGGCAGCGAGGTCGCGCTGCTGCTCGGCGCTGAGGGTGGAGTTCAAGGCGGCGGCGGCCACGCCCAGCTCTTCCAGGGTGGCGACCTGGTCGTCCATCAGTGCGATCAGCGGCGAGACCACCACGGCCAAGCCTTCGCGCAGCAGCGCCGGGACCTGGAAACACAATGACTTGCCGCCACCGGTAGGCATCAGGACCAGGGCATCGCCACCGCTGGCCACGCGCTCAATGATTGCACCCTGGCGGCCACGGAAACTGTCGTAGCCGAAGATGTCCTTGAGGACGCGTTGAGCCTGTTCGAGCATAAAAACTCCAAAAATCACCGAAACATCCCTGCAAGGCTGGTTCAGAACCCGCGACGCTGCACCGACAAATCGTAAGTGCGCATTGCATGACGCTTCACATTTCAGCCTTGAAGCCAGCAGGGCATCACAAAACGCGCGAGTATACCCGAGCCCCGGCAGGCATTGGGCACCGCTGATAAGACACGCAATACAATCTGTGGGAGCGGGCTTGCTCGCGAAAGCGGCTTCAAATTCAACATTTACGTTGACTGACCCACCGCTTTCGCGAGCAAGCCCGCTCCCACATTTGCCGTGCGGCTGGCCCAAGCGCTCAAGAAGGCCTAGAATTCCCGCATCGAACATTCCCCAAGGTAGTCCTTTAATGTCCTTCGCTGAGCAACTAACCCGCCTGCAAGTCTTCCTCGACGCTGATGAACTGCATGACGAGGCGCTGGACTACGTGGCCGCCCACGGCTACCTCACTGCGCTGTCGATCTGTTCCGAAGTGGTCCCGGACCGTGAATGGATCGACGCGCTGTTCGCCGAAGAGCCTCATTACAGTGGCGAAGCCCAGCGCGAAGAGATCGAAGCCACGCTGATCGGCCTCAAGGCCCACATCGCCCGTCAACTGGCCTCCGACGAGGAATTCGAGTTGCCGTGCGACCTGGACCTGGGCGACGACCCGGACGATTCCGAACTGCGCGGCTGGTGCATCGGTTTCATGGAGGGCGTGTTCCTGCGCGAAGAAGCCTGGTTTGAAACCGCCGAAGACGAAGTCAGCGAAATGCTGCTGCCGATCATGGTCGGTTCGGGCCTGTTCGACGAGCAACCGGAGTTCTCCGACATTGCCGCCGACGCCAACCTGATGGATGACATGATCGTGCAGATCCCGGAAGCCCTGACTGCGCTGTACCTGCTGTGCAACGCACCAGACGAAAAACCGGCGATTCTCAAACCCCGTCACCACTAAGGTTCTGCCTATGGACAATCCCATAGGCAACCGCCCCCTGATGTTGCGCTACGTGCTGCTGGCCATCGGCTGGCTGAGCGTAGCGTTGGGGGTCATCGGAATTTTCCTGCCGGTATTGCCCACCACCCCCTTCCTGCTGCTGGCAGCCGCCTGCTTTGCCCGCAGTTCGCCGCGCTTCTATCAATGGCTGGTCGAGCATCCGCGGCTGGGTCCGTGGATTCGCGATTACCTCGACGGCAACGGCATTCCGCTCAAGGGCAAGGTCTACGCCATCGGCCTGATGTGGGCGAGCATCCTGTTTTCCTGCTTTCTGGTGCCGCTGCCTTGGGCACGGGGGTTCATGCTGACCAGTGCGGTGCTGGTGACGATCTACATCCTCAGGCAAAAAACCCTGCGCAAATCCTGAAGTGTCCCTCGCCACAGGTGCTGTAGGCAACCCGACGACCTGCCCACCCCCTGCACAATCTCCACCTAAACTCCACGAACCTACACTCGAGCAGCCAGACATGGCCCGCAGTCTGCGTAGTCCAGGATGGCCAGCGCTCCGACTTCGGCTCGGCGGATGGTTGCTGCTGGCCGGTTTGCTACTGACCGTTTTCAGTGGCGTCCGGGCCGACTGGGATTTTGCGCAGATCCTGCAAACCGTGGAAAAACGCTACGGCCCGCTGGGACCGGCACGCAACCGGATCGAGGCGTGGAGCCAGATGCTGCAAAGTGCACGCGGTGCGCCCGAACGTGAGCAGCTCAACGCGGTGAACCGCTTCTTCAATCAGCAGTTGAATTTCCAGGACGACACGCGCATCTGGCAACAGACCGATTACTGGGCCACGCCCGTCGAAGCCCTGATCAAGGGTGCCGCCGATTGCGAAGACTACGCGCTGGCGAAGTATTTCAGCCTGCGCCGACTCGGTTTTCCCAGCGAAAAATTGCGCATCACCTACGTCAAGGCCCTGAGCCAGAACCAGGCGCACATGGTGTTGACGTTCTACAGCACCCCCACGGCCGATCCACTGGTGCTGGACAACCTGATCGGCGATATCCGCCCCGCCTCCCAACGCAAAGACTTGCTGCCGGTGTACGCCTTCAACGCCGAAGGCCTGTACCTGCCGGGCAAGAACGGCGGGCAACGCAGCAGCGACTCGAAAAAGCTGTCGCGCTGGCAGGACGTGTTGAAAAAGATGCAGAGCGAAGGGTTCGACATCGGCGACGGCTAACCGCCATGGCAAGGAGCGAGACATGACACTGCGTAAACAGTTGTTCCTGGCCATCTGCCTGTTCCTGCTGGTGGCGTTCAGCGGCAGTTTTTTTTCCAGCCTGGAAAGCTCCCGCGAGCAAACGCTCAGTCAACTGCGTGCCCATGCCCAGGACGCGGCCACCGCGCTGGGACTGTCGCTGGCGGCACAGGTCGATGACCCGGCAATGATGGAGCTGATGGTCAGTTCGATTTTCGACAGCGGCTATTTCAGCAGCATCCGCGTGATCAGGCTCAAGGATCAGCACACCCTGGTGGAGCGCAGCACACCGACACAAATCGACGGTGTGCCTGACTGGTTCGTCAACCTGGTCAACCTGCGCCCGGAAGGGGGCGACGCCTTGGTCATGCGCGGCTGGGAACAGCTGGCACGGGTCGAAGTGCTGAGCAATCCGCAATTCGCCCTGGCCAAGCTCTGGGACAGTACCCTCGGCAGCCTGATCTGGCTGCTGTTGTGCGGGCTGTTCAGTGCGGTGATTGGAGGATGGATGCTGCGCAGACAGTTCCGCCCACTCGACAGCATGGTTCGACAAGCCGAAGCCATCAGTAAACGCGAGTTTCTCAGCCTGCCCAACCTGCCACGCACACCGGAGCTGAAACGGGTAGTGCTGGCCATGAACCAGATGGTCGAAAAGCTCAAGGCTCTATTTGTCGAAGAAGCTGCGCGCAGCGAAAAACTGCGGGCCGAATCCTATCTGGACAGCCTTACCGGTCTGGCCAACCGGCGCCTGCTCGACGAACAACTGGCCGACCACTTGAGCGTGTGCGAACAGAGCCGCGATGGCCATCTGCTGATGTTGCGGATCAACGACCTGAACGGGCTTAACCAGCGACTGGGCGGCCAACGAACGGACGCGCTGATCAGCGCCGCCGGCGAACTGCTCAGGCGCCTGACTCAATTGCCGGAACGTCGCACCTGGCTGGCCGCGCGCAATCGCGGTGGTGAATTCAGCCTGCTGACTCCGGGCCTGGACGCCGAGAGCGCCGCGCGCCTGGCCGCCGATGTCAGCATCAGCCTGGAGAACCTGCGCCTGACCGGTGCCAGCGATTGCATGCCGGTCGCCCATCTGGGCGTTGTCGCCTATCGCCCCGGAGAGCCGATCGGCAACGTACTGCTGCGCCTCGATCAGGCATTGACCGAATCCCGGCAGCGCCCCGAGCGACCCTGGGTGTATCTGGGCCACCATGACACCGCGCCGAATCACTCCCAGCACGACTGGCGCACCTGGATCGACGATGCCTTGACCGAAGGCAAAATGCAGTTGTACTTCCAGCCCGTCGTGCAATGCGCCGACACCCGCCAGGTGCTGCATCACAAAGTGCTCGCACGCCTGCTCGACCCACAGGGCGAAGCGATTGCCGCCGGGCATTTCCTGCCATGGATCGAGCGTCTCGGCTGGTCGGCACGCTTCGACCTGGCCATGCTCGAAGCCACGCTGGACGACCTGGTGGTCAACCGCAGGCCCTTGGCACTGAGCCTGTACGGGAGCACCCTGCGTGACCCGGTGCAATGGCGAACAATCCTCGACCTGCTCGACTCCCTTCCGGAACTGGCGCCGCTGCTGACCCTGGAAATCGACGAGCGCCAGTTGCCCTCCCCCGAAGAACTGCAGCGTTTGAGCCACAGCCTGCTGAACACCGGTTATCGCATCGGCCTGCAACACTTCGGCGGGCGCTTCAGCCAGATCGGCAACCTCACCCAATTGGGTTTGGCGTACCTGAAAATCGATGGGGCATACATTCGCGGCATTGACGAACAGCCTGACAAGCGGCTGTTCATCGACGCGATCTTTCGTGCGACCCACAGCATTGATTTGCCGCTGATTGCGGAGCAAGTAGAAACCCAAGGGGAGTTGGAGGAGATCAGGGCACTGGGGGTATTTGGCGTCATGGGGCGTTTGATCGGACCGCCGCAGCCGATGTGAAGTATTTGGGGATGCCCCAATCAACGGAGCCATCCCCAAACGCATCAACTACATGGATTATGGCACCAGCAAACAACGAAAGCTGGTCTGTGTGGCACCAAAAACCTTTCTAATCCTCAATGCAAACTCACCACTCGTTCGCGCAGGACAGGTTATATCCCAAGTCATACTGCCGTTTGGAAAAGTGAAGCCAGGATCGCTCTTGAAGTCATTTCCATTGAGCTGTCCACCGCCTTTTTCCCAGTATAGATACATTGAATCCAGTGATGGGCTGCCCGGTTTAGCAACGACACTCAGCGTTCCTGGTGTATCGCCCTTGAACCGTGCTCCGTCAGCAGGAACATCCACGTCATTCAGCTTGATCGTGGCGTAATCCAGAAGGTTTGAGGAGAACCTGACGCAGTCCGATACGGTAAGCGGCGTCATCCCTTGACCCGAAATGATGAGATCAAAAGCTACCTCTCGGGCTTCCGTTACAGCGGTCACAGACCACTGCTGATTCGTGGTGGGCGCCATCACGAGGGGGATGCTGGTCACCGGATCGGCCCCGGGCTGTTTGGCTTGCACCTTCAACATCAGTGGAAAGCCTGCGATGGGGCTACCGGGTTTAGCCTGAAAATTGAGGGTTCTGCCTATGGCCGGCCAAAACTTTTTCGAGTCTGCAGGTATTGGTGTGACGGTGCTACCCAATGTAGCGAACCCCTCATCGGACAGGTTGGACGACAACACCCAACACGGAAAATTATGAACCTGCTCAAACTTCCGGCTAAAAAACACCAGCCTGACACGCCCGCTTATATTGTCAGGCGTCAGTGTCCACTTTGCTGTATTGCCCTCTTCCGGCACCCACTCACCGAATTCAGGCGAGGCTCTGATGACCAGCCCTTCGTCACTCACCAATCCCAGATTGATTTTAGTTCCGCTCAGCCAAGGCGCTTGGACGGTTAATTCATTTGACTGCCCGCGACGAAGTCCGATGCCTGGCGAGTTCCACGGCACGTCCTCACCATTAATGCGAAAACTTGCCAGTTCCCAGGGAGAACTTTCAGTTTTTGAAAAACCAGCTACAGCCGTCATGATGCCACCTCTTAAAATCAATGCATTCAAAAGAAGAAACACCACTTTAAAAAGACATACACACAAGCGCCACTGTCAAAAATACCAGTTACACCAGAATAAATCGCAATACAAAACATCTTTCCATACCAGTAACACCACTCATTCTCCAAAGACAATAAACACCTGGCAACTATCACAGTAGCCACCCGAAACACTTCGAGTCTTAGTTGACATCGTTTCCTTCAATAGCAAATGGAGTTCAATATCTCCAGAAAAACACCGAGCGGAAAAATGGTGAACTGAGATTGCCTGGTGGACTGCCGCCGGCCCTGTCGACCCTCCAGCACTACAGCCTTGGCTGTCATCAATAAAAATCCACCTCAAAGTCTCATCCGGGAGTTGATTGTATTCGGGACGGGAGGCAACTGATCGGGCCGCCGAAACCAATGCAGCCAATGCGTATCGACCATTGATCGGAAACCACCTCGCACCTGTTATTTATGACAGTAGGCAAGCTATCGGACTAGGTTTTAAATCACTCGGGCACATTCACTTTTCATGCCCGGAGTCATCATCATGACTGCTAAACCACCGAATACCTCAACACTTACGTCAGACACGCAGAGTGAAACAACAGAACCAGTAACCTTCGATGCAGTCCTGGACAAAGATGGTCAAACCGTTGGCCGAAACACCGCAACCTATTCCAAAACCCTGACCTTCAAGGGTACGGCCGGCCGAGATACGGATCTCGAGATTCGCCATAACATGGATCAACTCACTACGGTGACCAGCGGAGGTTCAGGAAACTGGAGCAAATTGCACACACTGTCGGACTTCAAGCGCTACAAGCTTGTCGCAATGGAGCTACAACCGGATTTTAACTACTCCACTCCGTACGAGATCGTCCTGGCGAGCGAGACGCCGATCATCGACAAAGTCATCGGCAAGGATGGCCCGATTGACGATGGCGATCCCTACACCGGTGATTCGCTGGAGTTCTCCGGCTTCGCACCTCCCGGTATGGAAGTTGAAGCGTTCAATGACGACACAACCACGGGCAAGAAAATCAACGTTAATCCTGACGGTTTTTTCAGACTCACCCTCGATGGACTCGCCGCTGGCACCTACAAGATCAAGATCAGGGCAGCCAATGGTAAAGAGTCCGATGTATTCAACTTCCGTGTCGTATCGGATGTAAAACTGATTCTCTATGAGGTCTCCGATTCCCAGAGGGTGATCCCTGAAGACGGCTCCACCTACGACGAAATGGTTACGGTCCGCGGCAATGCCTGGCCCGGCGAACAGGTGCAGCTGCTCAATTACGACACCCTTATCGACGGAGCAACAGGGACCGCTCGGGAGGAAGACGGACTCTGGGAAATCGAACTTGAGGTGTCCGGCTTCAATGAGTACCGCCTTAGAGCCAAGGCGCTTTATGGCGAGGGTGAAATTTCCGAGCCGCCCTATCCCTTTTCCGTAAAGGAGGACGTCAAGCTGAGCCTGGATGAAGTCGTCGGCTCCAAGGGGCCGATCCCTGACGGCGACACTACCTACGATAAAAAGGTAAAGATCTACGGCTATGCCAGGCCCGGCAGACGTGTGCAATTGCGCAATCATGACAAGCCCATCGGCGAAGCAATCACACCCACCGACGAGGAGACCGGATACTGGGAAATCGAACTTGAGGTGTCCGCCCCCAATGAGTACCGCCTTACCGTCGAGGCGCTTTATGGCAATGGCGAGATTTCCACCCCGGCCCGCACCTTTCACGTGGCGCTGGACGTCAAGCTGAGCCTGGACGACGTCCGCGAATCCGAAGACGGCCCCCCTGTCGATGAAGGTGGGACCACCGACAAGAGTCCGTTGTTCATCACGGGACATGCTCTGCCCGGTGAGAGCATTCAGCTACTCAATAGCGACGTCCCGATAAAAGACGCCATCGCAACTGCCGATCTCGTCGATGGCGTCTGGAAATTTCTGCTCGATGTGACAGACGGTGACTACAGCCTGACCGCTCGGGCGGAATATGGCGACAACGAAACCACCAATCCGCCTCGCACCTTTACGGTGGAATCCATCATCCAGCCGCACAATACCCGTGTATTCGATTCGGACGGCCTGATCGAGGACAACGGTACAACCCCATACAACTATGTAATTGTCAGGGGTGATGCGGCGCCGCTAGCGGCGATCAAGCTACAGATCAACGGAGTCACCGACCTGACGCCAGAACCGACCGACGATACGGGCAAATGGGCCAAACTCGTTCAAGATCTGATTTACGGAACCACTTATCAATTCATTGCGGTGGCAGACTATGGTGACAATGCCGAGTCAAATCCTTGGACGATTAATCCCGAAGCGCCCACCATCGTGCCGATCCTTGATGAAGTGACTGACCCTGAGGGTAACAAAGTCGGAGGAAGTGGAGGTGGAACCACACTTCATACGAAACTGACTTTTACTGGCCAAGCCAAACCACATGGAACAGTCGAGATACTGAATGGTACCTCCCGTCTCGGTGAAGCCACGGCCGATGAAAAGGGTGACTTCCGAAAAGTTATTCTCGGATTACCTGAAACTGCCTACAACATCAAAATCAGGGGCCTGTACACCGGTAACCCGGAAAGCACTCAACACTGGACGTTCACCATTGAACAGGCAGTCAGGCCAACTATCAGGCGCATTTTTGACTCCACAAACGATATTGACCCGGACGGTTACACATACGAAACGACCGTGACTGTCGAAGGCCAAGCCCACAGACTGCAGAAAGTGCAAATATTTGACGGCGACGACTTTTTGCGTGAGGTGTCGGTCGAAGGCAATAATACTTTTAAAGCTGAACTTGGCGGATTGCGCTTTAAAAACTACGACCTGAGAATCAAACCGCTATACGGCAGCGACCTACCGTACTCTGCTGTTCATCGTTTCAGCATCATTACAAAAGGTGAATTATCCATCGACAATGTTACCGACCCCAATGGAATTGAAATTCCAGATGGAGGAAGTGTATCTGAAAACAAAGCGTTTACTTTCAACGGCCGCGGGGCCCCGCCAAACACCTATGTCAGCCTGTACCGTGACAACGATATTTTTGCGGGTAGAAAATTGGCTGAAGAAGATGGGACATTTCATGTAAACACTGGCTCGCATCCACTCGGAGGCCCTTACAAGTTTTACCTGAAAGGTGTGGATGGCCGGGCTTCGCGAGACTGGTACATTCGTATATCACGTTAATAAGCTGTGACTCGCAAACCAGATTGTAAAAGCAGTATCTGAAAAACGAAAAAAACCGCTTAACGCGGTTTTTTTCATTCCTTTATACCAGGCCATCAAAACCCGTAGCTCACCCCCAGCCTCATCGACCATGGCTGCTCGTAGTTTTTCCCTTTGCCGTAGTCGAGGTCCGCACTCAGCCGTACATTAGATCGCAGGGAAAAAGCCACTCCGCCACCCACCTCAACACCACTGCCCGACAAATCGCTGTTCAGTTCGTTGCCGTTGACATGCACGTTGTCATTGTTGGCAAACTCATGAACCATCGCGACCCGCCCGTATGGCTGCACGACGGTACCGCCGCCCAGCTTGAAGTCACGACCGGCAGCGACACCCAGCTTGGCGCGCAACGAACGTGTCCGGTCGCCGTCGGCGTCCATGCCATTGTCCAGGTCATAGCTCGCGCCCTCGATGACTGCCGCCGACAACTGGGCGGAAGGTTTGACCCGCCAGTCATCCTCCAGCCGGATGTTGCGGCCGACTTCCACCAGGGCGCTGACCGCCGAGTTGCTGTAGTCGCCTTTGGCGCGGGTTCCGTCGCTCAAGCGGACTTTCGAGTCGTTGCGGAAATGGTTGAATTTCAGCGCGCCTTCGACGTAGTAGCCGGTGTCCGGAGCCTGCCAGCCAACGTACGGACCGGCGTAGAAGCTATCGACCGTTGCGCTGCTTCCGCCTTTTAGATCAATGTCCGACTGGCTGTAACCGGCCAGCACCCCGACGCTCCACGGACCATCGCCCAGACGGGTGTCGGCGCCCATGGAAACACCCTGTTGCCGCTGTTGATAGGCCACGCCCGCGCCCTCGCCAACGTTGTACTTGTTGCCGTAAGGTCGTACCCAAACGCCATGCAACTTGCCGTCCGACTGCAAGTCACCCATGCGGTTTTCCAGTGATTTCAGCTCGCCATAGGAAATGGTCGTCGCGGTGCGGAACAGCGCCATCGCTGTCTGGGCACCGGAGCTGACCGTTTTGGTGGCGGGGTCGAGGAACCACTCTGTACCACCGCTGCCATCGGTGGCACTCGCCAGATCATAGGACCAGGTGCCCAGATCCACCCGCCCGCCGACCAGCGAAAACTGTGCAGTGCCACTGGCGGTGCGCACCAGTGCCAATGGTTGCGTGGCCACCGCATCCGTGCCGGAAGCCGCGACTTCCAGGCCGAATTGACCATTGGCTGCGCCGGTCACATTGAGAAAATCACCGGCACCGGTAGAGAAATCGCCCTTCATGGCAAACGTGCCGGTGCCATCGAGGGTTCCCACGTTCAGTTGACGAAATGCGCCCCCGGCATCACCGAAATCGACCCGGCCGCCATCCATGCTCAGGCTGCCGATGGTGTCATTGCCGGTCATGGTCCAGTTCGACTGGCTGAGGGTGACGCCCGTGACGTTATCCAGGCGACCGGTGAACTGCGAACCGTTTTGCAGGGTGACATTGGCGGTAGAACCGTCCTCGACCACCACGTCACCAATCATCTGACCTCGATCAAACGTCAGGTTGGCGGTGCTGGCGTCAGTGACTTGCACGTTGCCTTGCAAGGCGCTGCCGGCCACTCTCATGGCGGCCGTCGATGCCCCCAGCACTTCCAGCAGGTTGCCGTTACCGCCCGCCAGCGTGGAACCGTTCAACACTTCGATACTGGCGTCGACACCGTCGTCCACTTGAATCGCCGGCCCATCGCGGCCCACGACGCTTGAGTCGTCCAGCACCAGCGACGCAGTGCCAACGAGCGGATCCGTTTCAAATCGCACGCCTGCGGCTTCACCGCTGATTCGCGTATCGGCGGATGCGGTGACGGAGCCTCCCGCCACAATCAGGCCAAAGCTGCCTGCGTCCGTTCCGGTGACTTCGGAGTTGATCAGCGCGAGGGTACTGAAACCTGTCACCGCGGCACCAGCGGTGGCACCACTGAAAATGCTGTTGGCTGCAGTCACCGTCGACCCTGAGGTTCCTCGGGCCGTGCGATTGACCAGCAACGCAATGGTGTCGCTGCTGACCGTCGCCCGATCAATGGTTGCGCGGCTGGTATTGATGGTTATCCCCGCCTGACCCGGATTGCCGGTGACGGTCGCGCCATTGATGTTCAGGGTAGAACCGGTCTGGACATTGACACTTCGGGTGGTCGCATCAGTCATCTTCAGCGTGCTGTTGCTTTTCACCGAATAGCTGTCAGGTGCAGCCGTTGAATCGATATCCAGGGTGGATCCGTTGTCGACGATCACGGCAGCGAACGCTGTCGAACTCATCAAAAAAAATGCCGGCACTAATGCCAGCATCCCATTGGAAGCTGAAACAAAAGTTCGGCGTAACGTTACGTTGTCAGTTGTCATGCTCATGTCCTGTTGATCAATCCGTCCTCACCGAATGAAACCAACTGGAGGACTATGAAGGGGGGCGCAAGATAGCGTTACTTCCTACAAAAAAATGTAGGATTAATCTCCAATCGCACTTGCAAAACCCTCATTACCTAAACTGACTTTCAACACAGTGGATAACGTAATGAAAAACGAGAGGCGCCTAAGCGCCTCTCGTTTTTTTCGATCATGAAATACGGCAGAAATCCCCCCCCGGGAGCTCCATGCCCACCCGGAACAACCGAGCATCGGACGTTGTGTCATGCCCCTCCTGAACGGCACTGCACACGATGTCACACCAACCGTTCTTGATTTTTTGGAAGACGTGATAAGTGAAAAATACGCTAAAACCTGCCGCGGCTTCTGCCTCGTTCGGCGTTTTTGTCACGGTATCCACAGCTTCTGGCAACCTCAGGCCCGGCACATTTTTGCCATTCTCATCCTGTGTGTTTTCGTACCCCTTAACGTGAAAGATAACGAGGGTGTCTTTTAGATTTGCCTTTGCCGGAAACTTGACTTCAACGGCCATCGTGCCCAGATCCGCATTGTGTTTTAAAGATCCGCAATACAACTCCGGGCCATCGCCAGCATCGCCAGTAATGGCAAAATCAGGCTGTGGCAGGGGAATCTCGTTAACATAAACCTCGACGTGTTGCGTTCTCGAGCGCGCCACCGTGGCATTTTGATCATGACTGACAAAATATTCGGCACGTATTTGCGTATTGTTTGGGGTGGCCTTGATATAAGCAGCGGGGATTTTAAACTTCAGAACTGTAGTGTCGGTTTCGCTGCCGTCCAGTTCGACAACACCACCATCGGCTTCATCGACTTCTGCTCCGTGATAAATAAGCTGTACAACATCGCCTTTTTTGTGTCCTTTATAGATATTGACGTATGCGTTCGCGCCCAGTTCTCCATCCAGCTTGGTCAGGTAGTTTGGCCGTAACACATCTACGCCCTGAACCGTTATCAGCGGCAACTTCGGATCAGGCGAGCCAGGTAAACCGGGATTATCGGGATCGGGCTGTTCGCCCGGCTTTCTCAGGTCGATCTTCAGTTTACGGCTATGGGGTACAGTCGGATAGAGCTTGTTGCCGCGCCTTATTTGCCATTCAAAATCAACATCCTTCGGACCATCGTTATCATTGTAAAGATACCGATAAGTCAATGTATGGGAAAACGGAACAGCACTCACATCAGGTTCCAATGGCGGCGTTTGGTGATCAACCACCAACCGCCATTTATCATTAGGCTTGAAATTCAAATAGTCGAGCATGGCGCTCACTGGCCGGCGTGCATCCTCGAACAAAATGATGTTGTCATCATCATGCAGCGCAACGGTCACCACCTCTCCAGCCGGGGCAGGGAATAGTGCCACATCAACTTTAAGTTTCGGCGAAGCAGAACTTTTGTTTCCCTTGCGATCAGTCACATAGACAAATAACTCGATTTCTCCTTCGTCTATCCCGATCAAGGATTTAGTCAGTTTTCTTGTGTTCAACGGATCCGAAAGGTTCAGGCGCTCAATGCGCTCGATGAGCGTCGCCTGATCGTCCGGTTTCCCGACTTCCTTGAACATGAACTCAACGACGTCTCCGATTTTTGCAACGGCGTAGGTCGGCAAGTATCCCACCAGGACATGGTCGACTTTTTCCTCGTCAAAGTACTCGGCCGTAATGCCCTCGGCTTTGATCCTGGCAGGAACAATGGCCTCGGTGGCAGGAGCAGGGGGAGTAGTGTCTACCCGGATGTCCAACAGCGGATCCGAATCGTCTTCGTTCAGTCGATAGAAAACACGATACCCCACCGTGTGCTCACCCTCAGTGGCCGTATTGCCTGCCGGCACCGTCAGAGTTTGTTCGAACCACGCATCATCTAACGGCGTAATCCCGGTCAGTGTGACCCCTACCGGGTCGTCATTAAACAGTGCTTGTACGGTGATATTTGAGCCTTCCGGATAGAGTGACACTGGAATCCGTGGGATCTTCAGCTTCATCTCAAGACCTTGATCCCTGGAATGAAGTTGATTACCCGGGTCATCGGCCGTTGCTGGTAGCAATACGATCGTTTCCAGTGTGGGCGTTCCCAATTTATCCAGAGGACCATTACGCGTTTTTTTCCTGTAACTGAGCAGTCTTTTTTCTTTGCTTGACAGCTTTTCAGGGACGGTCATTTCAAAGCTCCTTTCAGTGTTGGGCCTTCAGCCCACGTAGCGACTCAACGCCCAATCCAGAGTGATCGGCGCCTGTTCGAAGCGCAGTACGAGGAAAATGAACTCTCGATTCGACTGATCGTTGACTCGATTAAAAGGCAGTTACAAATGGCTGGCTACTGTCAGAAATTACAGGTTTTGCTACCACTGGTCGGATATTCGTCTATGTCTCGGACAATAAAAAACCCGCCATCACTTGCACAGGGATGACGGGTTTTTTCGTTGAGGTTTTCAGATCACACGGTATCCACCTTCAACGAATGATCGTTGAGCATGCCGTTGATGATGGTCGCCGTGTCATGCCCGCTCGCGACCACCCCACCCGCTCCCGGCGTGACACCGTATTGACTGGCGAGGTTGACGCCGGCCAGGTCGATGGTCTGGTTCGGCGCGGCGCCGGCCATGGCGCTGACGTCGATGCTGGTCACCGTCGACGCCCCGCTGCCGGTGACGGTGAAGTGCAGGTAGTCGTCCAGCGAAGCCGTGGTGCCGTTTTCCCCTTGCAGCAGTTGCGACAGGTCGAGCTTGTCGGTGCCGGGCGTGAAGTCGGTGATCACGTCATGGCCACTGTTGTCCTTCAGCCACTGGAAGGTATCGGCCCCTGCCCCGCCGCTTAGGGTGTTGTTGCCCAGACCGCCGATCAGCAAGTCATCGCCGCCCCCGCCATTGAGGATGTCGTTGCCCAGGCCGCCGTTGATCACGTTGTTGGTGTTATTGCCGCTCAGGGCGTCGTTGAAGTTCGACCCGGTGAGGTTTTCGATAGCCGTCAGGGTGTCCGTGCCCGCGCCGAAGGTGTTCTGCGCAGCGAGCAGGCTGAGGTCGACCGTGACCCCGGCGGTGGCGTGGGCATAGCTGGCTGTGTCGATGCCCGTGCCGCCATCCAGAGTGTCAATGCCCGGTCCACTGAAGAGCAGATCATTGCCGGCGCCGCCATGCAGCTCGTTGTTGCCGGAGCCGGCGGTGAGCACATCGTTGCCGTCGCCGGCATTGATGACGTTGTTGCCCGTGCCCGCCACCATGACGTCATCCCCGCTGGTGCCGGTGAGGGTGTGGCCGTCCTGATAGCTGATGGTCAGGTTGGCCGAGTCGCTGCCGCCGTGGTTGTCGTTGGCGGTGTAGGTGCCGTGGTAGTCCGGGGCGATGTCGTGAGCCCCGGAGTAGTTGACGGTCATGGTCAGTTCATAGTCTTCAGAACCGTTGCCACCACTCGAGCCGTTGGGGATGTTGCTGATGTGGATCTGGTAGGTCGTATTCCCTGTCGCGGTGATGGTCTGGCCGTCCGCAATGGAGGTGAACCCGCCGCCGTTGGCCGAGTACTCCATGCTGATACGCCCGGCCGCCAGGTCGTGGTTCAGGTTGAGGGTTTCGCCATCCTTGAGGGTGACGGTAATGAAATCGTCAGCGTTATTGCCGCCGACCGAACCCAGCGCGCCACTGACCACCAGCATAGCGGTCATGGCCGCCGCGTCGGCGACGAAGGCACTGCGGGCCAGGGTCACAGTCTTGCCGTTGAAATTGAAGTTCTGGTTGGTGCCGGTGAAATCCGCCCCCCTCCCTATCCAGCCGGTGTTGAAGGAGGTCGGAGTCGCCGAGAGCTGATCGCCATTGGGATCGGTGTCGTTGGCCAGCAACAGCTCGCCCGGCACCACGATGTTGCCCGAGAGCACGTTGGTGATGACATGGTCATCGGCAGCCACTGGCGGTGCGTTCGGTATGACTTTGACCGTCAGGATGGAGCTGGCCAGGTCGCCGTCGTTGTCGCTGACGGTGAATCCGATGTTTTCGGTGATCACCACCGAGGTGGCTTTCTGCGAAATGTAGGTGTATTCGCCGGTGTCGAGATTGACCAGCAAGGTACCGCTGTTGTTGGTCGCGATGCTCAGCGTGTTGTCCACGGTGTTGAACGTGCCGTGGTTGACGCTGCCGCTGAAGTTCAGCGAGCCCTGATTGCTGTTGGCGCTCGGATCGTAGGTGTAGGTGATGCCGTCCACCGTGATGGTCTTGATGAAGCCGCCGTCGGCGCCGAATGTACCGCCCTCGGCCAGCAGCGAACCGGTCACCGGGGCGCCGATCACAGTGCCGGACAGCACCGAGTTGAGCTGATTGAGGTCGGTCACCACCACCGAATTGGTGTTGGTGTGGCTGCTGCCGTCATAGGCCAGCGGATCGAGGTTGGCGTTGCTCACGCCGCTGCCCAGGCCGATCGCGTAGTTCTTGATGTTGTTGGCATCGAGGAAGGCTTTGAGCGCGGTTTCGTCGGCGGTGCCGATTTCCTGGCCGGAGGTGGGCTTGCCGTCGGAGAAGAAGTAGCCGACGTTTTGCGCGCCGGTCAGTTTGCCCGAGGTGTTGAAGGCGGTCTGCATGGTCGCCACGGCCGCGTCGTAGTTGGTCCCGCCGTTCGCGGTGAGGCCGGTGAGCAGTGTCTTGGCGGTCGCGACATCGACCCACACCGAGGTCCTGTCCGTGGCACTGCTGCTGAAGGTGACGAGTTGCACTTTCACATCGCCGAGGTCGTCGTATTTATCCAGCAAGGCACTGATGGCCTGCTTGGCCAGAGCCAGCCGCGACAGAGATGCGCCCGACCCGTCCAATACGCCGGAAGCGTCGGCCATGCTGCCGGAGACGTCGAGCACGATCAGCAGGTTGGAATCGATCTCCACTGCCGCCACCGAGCGATCCGATGCCACCGCCTTGGGCACGTCATCGACAATGTTGACCACGATGGTGCTGGTGCTGCTGTTGCCCGCCGCATCGGTGGCCTTGTAGGTGAAGCTTTCACTCAGGCTGTTCGGCCCGTCGTTGGCATTCGGCGAAGTTTTTGGCGCCGAGGTCAGGGTGTAGGTGTAGCTGCCGTCGGGGTTGAGCAGGATCTGCCCGTAGGCGCCGGTGGCGCTGCCGACCAGGGTGTAGGTGAGCGCGCCGCTGGCACCCGAGACGGATCCGACCAGGGTGCCGGACGCGGTTTCACCGGTATTGCCCGGGTCGCTGCCGGTGACCGTACCGGCGGCCAGATCCTGGCCGCCCTGGCTCAGGTCGAGGGCTTTTTCGTAGACGGTCACGTCGCTATCGGGGTTGGCCTTGATATTGCTGTTGGCCACGTCGATGGTGATGGTGGTGGTGCTTTCATCGCCATCGGAGTCGCGCACGGTATAGGTGAACGTATCCGTGGCCCCGGCAGCGCCGACCGAATTCGGGTTGCTGTGATACACCGCGTTACCGCTGGCATCGAGCGTCAGGTAACCATAGGTGCCGTTGATCGGGTTGCCCAGCCCGCCGACGGCCGAGGTCGAGGTATTGCTGCCGGCGCGCACGCCGACCACCGTCGCCGGACCATCGGCGCCGTTGATGTCATTGCCCAGCACACTGATATTGACCGTGCCGCCCTCCGTTACCAACGACGAGTCAGGTTTGGCGCTCGGCAGGTCGTCGACGATGTTGACATTGATCTGCCCGTTCGCGATGTCGCCATCGGTATCGGTAGCGACGACGTTGAAGTTCTCGGTGAGGCTGTTGGCGCCGTTGGCGGTCGGATGCGCTTCGTTGTCGTTGAGGGTGTAGCTGTAGCTCACCACGCCGGTCGCGGCGTTGAAGCCGGTGATGGTCAGCGTGCTGCCCAACGGCGTGACGGCGGTTTGCGGGAAGCCGACGGCCACGCCAGCGCTGACGACAGTGATGCCGCCCACGGTCAGGGTTTGCAAGCCATCGAGGGCGGTGACGGTGAAGGTGCCGCTTTGGGTCAGGGCTGGTGTGTTGGGGTTGCTGCCGTCAGTGAGGTTTTTCTCGTAAACCGTGAGCTCGCCGCCGTACACGTTGAGGCCGTTGAGGGTTACCGGATCGTCGTTGTTGTGGATTTGCAGTACCAACTTGGCCGTGCTGCTGTCGCCGTCCGCGTCGGTGAGGGTGTAGGTGAAGGTGTCGGTGCCGTCGCCACCGCCGTGCAGCGCCTTGAAGTCGGCATCGCTGGTGTTCAGCGTGTAGGTGTAAGTGCCATTGGCATTCAACACCAAAGTGCCGTAGGTGCCGGTGAAAGTGCCGGGGGTGATCGGGCCAGTGCCTTCACCGATGGTTACCCGGTCGGCACCTTGCACGTCGTTGCTCAGCACGTTGCCGTTGAGGGTCAGTTGGGTTTCCGAGGCGGTGCCATTGCTGTCATTCACGCCTTTCGGCAGGTCGTCGACGATGCTGACGTCCAGGCTGCCCGTGGCCGTGGTGCCATTGTCGTCGACCGCGGTCACGGTGAACTGTTCAGGCAAGGTGTTGGCGCCGTTGGCGGTCAGATGCGCTTCGTTGTCGTTCAGGGTGTAGCTGTAGCTCACGACACCGGTGGCGGCGTTGAAGCCGGTGATGGTCAGGGTGCTGCCCAGTGGTGTGGTAATCGATTGCGGGAAGCCCGCCGCTACGCCTCCGGTGACCACGGCGATGCCGCCGACAGTCAAGGTGGTGACGCCGTCCAGCGCGGTGACGGTGAAGGTGCCGCTTTGGGTCAGGGCTGGTGTGTTGGGGTTGCTGCCGTCACTGAGGTTTTTCTCGTAAACCGTGAGCTCGCCGCCGTACACGTTGAGGCCGTTGAGGGTTACCGGATCGTCGTTGTTGTGGATCTGCAGCACCAGGTTGGCGGTGCTGCTGTCGCCGTCCGCGTCGGTGAGGGTGTAGGTGAAGGTGTCGGTGCCGTCGCCACCGCCGTGCAGGGCTTTGAAGTCGGCATCGCTGGTGTTCAGCGTGTAGGTGTAAGTGCCGTTGGCGTTCAGCACCAGGGTGCCGTAAGTGCCAGTGAAGGTGCCGGGGGTGATCGGGCCAGTGCCTTCACCGATGGTTACCCGGTCGGCGCCTTGTACGTCGTTGCTCAGCACGTTGCCGCTGAGGGTCAGTTGGGTTTCCGAGGCGGTGCCATTGCTGTCGTTCACGCCCTTCGGCAGGTCGTCGACGATATTGACGTCCAGTGAACCGCTCGCGGTAGTGCCGTTGTCGTCGACCGCAGTCACGGCAAACTGTTCAGGCAAGGTGTTGGCGCCGTTGGCGTTCGGGTGCGCTTCGTTGTCGTTGAGGGTGTAGCTGTAGCTCACCACACC
This sequence comes from Pseudomonas sp. AP3_22 TE3818, assembly GCF_053628995.1. NCBI lineage: Bacteria > Pseudomonadati > Pseudomonadota > Gammaproteobacteria > Pseudomonadales > Pseudomonadaceae > Pseudomonas > Pseudomonas sp. AP3_22 TE3818. The sequence continues at coordinate 4,964,902 of NZ_JBRJHL010000001.1, forward strand.
GGTCGCGGCGTTGAAGCCGGTGATGGTCAGCGTGCTGCCCAACGGCGTAGTGATCGACTGCGGGAAGCCCGCCGCTACGCCTCCGGTGACCACGGCGATGCCGCCGACGGTCAAGCTGGTGACGCCGTCCAGCGCGGTGACGGTGAAGGTGCCGCTTTGGGTCAGGGCTGGTGTGTTGGGGTTGCTGCCGTCAGTGAGGTTTTTCTCGTAAACCGTGAGCTCGCCGCCGTACACGTTGAGGCCGTTGAGGGTTACCGGATCGTCGTTGTTGTGGATTTGCAGTACCAACTTGGCCGTGCTGCTGTCGCCGTCCGCGTCGGTGAGGGTGTAGGTGAAGGTGTCGGTGCCGTCGCCACCGCCGTGCAGGGCTTTGAAGTCGGCATCGCTGGTGTTCAGCGTGTAGGTGTAAGTGCCGTTGGCGTTCAGCACCAGGGTGCCGTAAGTGCCAGTGAAGGTGCCGGGGGTGATCGGGCCAGTGCCTTCACCGATGGTTACCCGGTCGGCGCCTTGTACGTCGTTGCTCAGCACGTTGCCACTGAGGGTCAGTTGGGTTTCCGAGGCGGTGCCATTGCTGTCGTTCACGCCCTTCGGCAGGTCGTCGACGATATTGACGTCCAGTGAACCGGTGGCGGTGGTGCCGTTGTCGTCGACCGCGGTCACGGTGAACTGCTCAGGCAATGTGTTGGCGCCGTTGGCGGTCGGATGCGCTTCGTTGTCGTTGAGGGTGTAGCTGTAGCTCACGACACCGGTGGCGGCGTTGAAGCCGGTGATAGTCAGCGTGCTGCCCAATGGGGTGGTGATCGACTGCGGGAAGCCGGCGGCTACGCCTCCGGTGACCACGGCGATGCCGCCCACGGTCAGGGTTTGCAGGCCATCGAGGGCGGTCACCGTGAAGGTCCCGTTCTGGGTCAGGGCTGGTGCGTTGGGGTTGCTGCCGTCAGTGAGGTTTTTCTCGTAAACCGTGAGCTCGCCGCCGTACACGTTGAGGCCGTTGAGGGTTACCGGATCGTCGTTGTTGTGGATCTGCAGTACCAGGTTGGCCGTGCTGCTGTCGCCGTCCGAGTCGGTGAGGGTGTAGGTGAAAGTGTCGGTGCCGTCGCCACCGCCGTGCAGGGCTTTGAAATCAGCGTCGCTGGTGTTGAGGGTGTAGGTGTAGGTGCCATTGGCATTGAGCACCAAAGTGCCGTAGGTGCCAGTGAAGGTGCCGGGGGTGATCGGCCCGCTGTTCTCAGCGACCGGCACACGGTCAGCGCCTTGCACGTCATTGGTCAATACGTTGCCGTTGAGGGTCAGCAGGGTTTCCGAGGCGGTGCCATTGCTGTCGTTCACGCCTTTCGGCAGATCGTCGACGATGTTCACGTCGAGGCTGCCCGTGGCCGTGGTGCCGTTGTCATCGACCGCAGTCACGGTGAACTGTTCAGGCAGGGTGTTGGCGCCGTTGGCCGTCGGGTGCGCTTCGTTGTCGTTGAGGGTGTAGCTGTAGCTCACCACACCGGTGGCGGCGTTGAAGCCGGTGATGGTCAGGGTGCTGCCCAGCGGCGTGACGGCGGTTTGCGGGAAGCCGACGGCCACGCCAGCGCTGACGACAGTGATGCCGCCCACGGTCAGGGTTTGCAAGCCATCGAGGGCGGTGACGGTGAAGGTCCCGTTCTGGGTCAGGGCCGATGCACTGGGGTTGCTGCCGTCAGTGAGGTTTTTCTCGTAAACCGTGAGCTCGCCGCCGTACACGTTGAGGCCGTTGAGGGTTACCGGATCGTCGTTGTTGTGGATTTGCAGTACCAACTTGGCCGTGCTGCTGTCGCCGTCCGCGTCGGTGAGGGTGTAGGTGAAGGTGTCGGTGCCGTCGCCACCGCCGTGCAGGGCTTTGAAGTCGGCATCGCTGGTGTTGAGGGTGTAGGTGTAAGTGCCGTTGGCGTTGAGCACCAGGGTGCCGTAAGTGCCAGTGAAGGTGCCAGGGGTGATCGGGCCAGTGCCTTCACCGATGGTTACCCGGTCGGCGCCTTGTACGTCGTTGCTCAGCACGTTGCCACTGAGGGTCAGTTGGGTTTCCGAGGCGGTGCCATTGCTGTCGTTCACGCCCTTCGGCAGGTCGTCGACGATATTGACGTCCAGTGAACCGGTGGCGGTGGTGCCGTTGTCGTCGACCGCGGTCACGGTGAACTGCTCAGGCAATGTGTTGGCGCCGTTGGCGGTCGGATGCGCTTCGTTGTCGTTGAGGGTGTAGCTGTAGCTCACGACACCGGTCGCGGCGTTGAAGCCGGTGATGGTCAGCGTGCTGCCCAACGGCGTAGTGATCGACTGCGGGAAGCCCGCCGCTACGCCTCCGGTGACCACGGCGATGCCGCCGACGGTCAAGCTGGTGACGCCGTCCAGCGCGGTGACGGTGAAGGTGCCGCTTTGGGTCAGGGCTGGTGTGTTGGGGTTGCTGCCGTCAGTGAGGTTTTTCTCGTAAACCGTGAGCTCGCCGCCGTACACGTTGAGGCCGTTGAGGGTTACCGGATCGTCGTTGTTGTGGATTTGCAGTACCAACTTGGCCGTGCTGCTGTCGCCGTCCGCGTCGGTGAGGGTGTAGGTGAAGGTGTCGGTGCCGTCGCCACCGCCGTGCAGGGCTTTGAAGTCGGCATCGCTGGTGTTCAGCGTGTAGGTGTAAGTGCCGTTGGCGTTCAGCACCAGGGTGCCGTAAGTGCCAGTGAAGGTGCCGGGGGTGATCGGGCCAGTGCCTTCACCGATGGTTACCCGGTCGGCGCCTTGTACGTCGTTGCTCAGCACGTTGCCACTGAGGGTCAGTTGGGTTTCCGAGGCGGTGCCATTGCTGTCGTTCACGCCCTTCGGCAGGTCGTCGACGATATTGACGTCCAGTGAACCGGTGGCGGTGGTGCCGTTGTCGTCGACCGCGGTCACGGTGAACTGCTCAGGCAATGTGTTGGCGCCGTTGGCGGTCGGATGCGCTTCGTTGTCGTTGAGGGTGTAGCTGTAGCTCACGACACCGGTGGCGGCGTTGAAGCCGGTGATAGTCAGCGTGCTGCCCAACGGGGTGGTGATCGATTGCGGGAAGCCGGCCGCCACACCCGCAGTGACCACGGCAATACCGCCGACAGTCAAGGTGGTGACGCCATCCAGGGCAGTGACGGTGAAGGTGCCGTTCTGAGTCAGCGCGGTGGCATCCGGTGCGCTGCCATCGCTGAGATTTTTCTCGAAGACGGTGAGTTCGCCGCCCTCGACGTTCAAGCCGCCAATCGTCACCGGATCATCGTTGTTGTGGATCTGCAGCACCAACTTGGCCGTGCTGCTGTCGCCGTCCGCGTCGGTGATTGTGTAGGTGAAAGTGTCGGTGCCGTCGCCACCGCCGTGCAACGCCTTGAAATCGGCATCGCTGGTGTTCAGCGTGTAGGTGTAGGTGCCATTGGCGTTGAGTACCAGGGTGCCGTAGGTACCGGTGAAAGTGCCGGGGGTGATCGGGCCAGTGCCTTCACCAATGGTTACCCGGTCGGCGCCTTGTACGTCGTTGCTCAGCACGTTGCCGTTGAGGATCAACAGGGTTTCCGAAGCGGTTGAAGCGTTGCTGTCGTTCACGCCTTGAGGCAAGTCGTCGACGATGTTCACGTCCAGTGAACCGGTCGCGGTGGTGCCGTTGTCGTCGACCGCGGTCACGGCGAACTGCTCAGGCAGGGTGTTCGCACCGTTGGCCGTAGGGTGCGTTTCGTTGTCGTTCAGGGTGTAGCTGTAGCTCACGACACCGGTGGCGGCGTTGAAGCCGGTGATGGTCAGCGTGCTGCCCAACGGGGTGGTAATCGATTGCGGGAAGCCCGCCGCTACACCCGCAGTGACCACGGCAATACCGCCGACGCTCAGGCTGTTGACGCCATCCAGGGCAGTGACGGTGAAGGTGCCGTTCTGAGTCAGCGCGGTGGCATCCGGTGCGCTGCCATCGCTGAGATTTTTCTCGAAGACGGTGAGTTCGCCGCCCTCGACGTTCAAGCCGCCAATCGTCACCGGATCATCGTTGTTGTGGATCTGCAGCACCAACTTGGCCGTGCTGCTGTCGCCGTCCGCGTCGGTGAGGGTGTAGGTGAAAGTGTCGGTGCCGTCGCCACCGCCGTGCAACGCCTTGAAATCGGCATCGCTGGTGTTCAGCGTGTAGGTGTAGGTGCCGTTGGCGTTGAGTACCAGGGTGCCGTAGGTACCGGTGAAAGTGCCGGGGGTGATCGGGCCAGTGCCTTCACCAATGGTTACCCGGTCAGCGCCTTGCACGTCATTGCTCAGCACGTTGCCGGTGAGGGTCAACAAGGTTTCCGAAGCGGTCGAAGCGTTGCTGTCGCTCACGCCTTGTGGCAGGTCATCGACGATGTTGACGTCCAGTGAACCGGTGGCCGTGGTGCCGTTGTCATCGACCAGGGTCACGGCAAACTGCTCAGGCAATGTGTTGGCGCCGTTGGCGGTCAGATGCGCTTCGTTGTCGTTCAGGGTGTAGCTGTAGCTCACGACACCGGTGGCGGCGTTGAAGTCGGTGATGGTCAGCGTGCTGCCCAACGGGGTGGTGATCGATTGCGGGAAGCCGGCCGCCACACCCGCAGTGACCACGGCAATACCGCCGACGGTCAGGCTGGTGACGCCATCCAGGGCAGTGACGGTGAAGGTGCCGTTCTGAGTCAGCGCGGTGGCATCCGGTGCGCTGCCATCGCTGAGATTTTTCTCGAAGACGGTGAGTTCGCCGCCCTCGACGTTCAAGCCGCCAATCGTCACCGGATCATCGTTGTTGTGGATCTGCAGCACCAGGTTGGCGGTGCTGGTATCGCCGTCCGCGTCGGTGATGGTGTAGGTGAAAGTGTCGGTGCCGTCGCCACCGCCGTGCAACGCCTTGAAATCGGCATCGCTGGTGTTCAGCGTGTAGGTGTAGGTGCCGTTGGCGTTGAGTACCAGGGTGCCGTAGGTACCGGTGAAAGTGCCGGGGGTGATCGGGCCAGTGCCTTCACCAATGGTTACCCGGTCAGCGCCTTGCACGTCATTGGTCAATACGTTGCCGTTGAGGGTCAACAAGGTTTCCGAAGCGGTCGAAGCGTTGCTGTCGTTCACGCCCTTCGGCAGGTCGTCGACGATATTGACGTCCAGTGAACCGGTCGCGGTAGTGCCGTTGTCGTCGACCGCGGTCACAGTGAACTGCTCAGGCAATGTGTTGGCGCCGTTGGCGGTCGGATGCGCTTCGTTGTCGTTCAGGGTGTAGCTGTAGCTCACGACACCGGTGGCGGCGTTGAAGCCGGTGATGGTCAGGGTGCTGCCCAACGGGGTGGTGATCGACTGCGGGAAGCCCGCCGCCACACCCGCAGTGACCACGGCGATGCCACCCACGGTCAGGCTGGTGACGCCGTCCAGTGCAGTAACGGTGAAGGTGCCGTTCTGAGTCAGCGCGGTGGCATCCGGTGCGCTGCCATCGCTGAGATTTTTCTCGAAGACGGTGAGTTCGCCGCCCTCTACGTTCAAGCCGCCAATCGTCACCGGATCATCGTTGTTGTGGATCTGCAGCACCAGGTTGGCGGTGCTGGTATCGCCGTCCGCGTCGGTGAGGGTGTAGGTGAAAGTGTCGGTGCCGTCGCCACCGCCGTGCAACGCCTTGAAATCGGCATCGCTGGTGTTCAGCGTGTAGGTGTAGGTGCCATTGGCGTTCAGCACCAGGGTGCCGTAGATGCCGGTGAAAGTACCGGGAGTGATCGGCCCGCTGTTTTCACCGACCGGCACACGGTCAGCGCCTTGCACATCGTTGGTCAGCACGTTGCCGTTCAGCGTCAGCAAGGTTTCCGAGGCAATGCCATTGCTGTCGTCGACCGCTTGGGGCACGTCGTCGGCGATGTTGATATCCAGCGAACTGGTGGTGCTATCGCCATTGCTGTCGCCGGCCACCACGGCGAAGTGTTCGCCGAGCGTATTGCCCCCCTCACCGCTTGCATGGGTTTCGGCACCGTTGAGGGTGTAGCTGTAACTGACCACGCCCGTGGCCGGGTTATAGCCGGTGACGGTCAGGGTGCTGCCCAGCGGGGTGGTGATCGACTGCGCAAAACCTGCCGCCACGCCGCCGCTGATCACGTTGATGCCGCCGATGCTGAGGCTGGTCAGCCCATCGGGTGCATTGACGGTGAAGGTGCCGCTTTGGGTCAGCGCACCAGGGTTGCTCGCCGAGCCGTCGGCCAGGTTGGCCTCAATGACGGTCAGCTCGCCATTCTCCACCGACAGGCCATCAAGGGTGACCGGATTGTTCGGCACCTCAGGCGTCACTGGCGGCACCACAGGGGTATCGGCCGCTACTGCGTTATTGTCCGGGTTAGCGTTCAGGCGTTCTTCGGGAAGTTCGGGAATGCCGTTGAAACCGGCAGTGGGGAAACCGATGATGGGATCGACTCGCCCACCCACTTCTTCGAGCATGACGAAACTATGGCCGCTGCCCGCGATGCCACCCGGTACACCGGCAGTCGTGGTAGGCCCGGCAGCGGTGGCTTCAGCGGTCTGGGTCGGGTCGTCGCCCGCCGCAATGGCTTTTTGCAGCTGTTCGACATCCGTCAGCTGTGCCTGGCTCGGCGTCACCGCCTCGGACGAGTCCACATGGGGAATCTGATTGGCGAGCAATTGCGGGGTCATCTGCATGCTGCTGCCGCGCCCGAGGGTCAGTTCCTGGCCATTTTGCAGATGCACCGCTACCGCGCCTTCGGCGCCGGTGCTCAGTTGGTCGCCGGCGAACAGCTTGTCCCCCTCGACCAGCGCGCGCCGGGTGCCGTCGCTTGCAACCGCGAACACCTGACCGATGACCTTACTGACGATTCCTATGAGCGTAGCCATGTGCACTTCCTCCGCTGCCAACCGCTGTCGGCACCTTGTTTGTGCGAAGAACGTGCTCATGGCTCAAGCGGGTTGTCTGGCGGATCGTGTTCCGGGTCCCGGTTTACTTGAGTAAGCCGTGGTCCCGGCAACGATCTCGCCCAGCCATTCGTTCACGGCGCTGTTTACGGTTTGGGGGAAACGCCTCTGCAATCAATGGCATCGGATCCCTGTGCGCAACAACGTTGCCTGTGAACGATGCGTAACGATCTTGAATCACTCAAGTGACAAAAAACCGTCACCCCAGGATCGTTAGCGTCCCTCCCCTCCAGCACTTCTCCGCTCTATGTCGATAAGTGGATTGGAACTTTTTTCAAGCCCCCGATGAGCGCCCCAGAGCTCATAAAACAAGGGCTTTCGAATTGAACAATGTGCTGGATTTCGCAGAGCGCATAAGTTTTTTTTGGCATAGCCGTTATGAAAAAAATTTCTTAGCTACGCTTCAGAATGTTCTTAGCTCTTTTGTTAATGTCATGAAACAACTTTACCTATAAATGTCGTCAAATAATTGGCGACTGATAAGCACCATCAGGAATCAGGGAGATGTACATGCGCCTATTAACCCCCCTCTGCAGCGCGGTTCTTTTGGCCATGGCCTGCTCGTCCCAGGCTCAGGCCATGACGCTGACCGAAGCGATCCAGAGCACCATCGCGACTCACCCGGAACTGGCATCGCGGGTGGACAGCCGTCTGTCGGCTGACGAAGACGTGAAGGTCGCCAAAGGGGGCTTTTATCCATCGGTAGATCTGAACGCCGCTTACGGGCGCGGGTACAGCGATAACACCAATACCCGGGCGCTCGGCAATCACCACACCGAAACCCTCAACTACACCCAGTCGGAATTGCGCCTGCGGCAAATGCTTTTTGACGGGTTCAACACCGCCAACGAAGTGGCTCGCACCAAAGACGTGGTCAACTCGCGAGCCTATTACGCTCAGGGTACGGCTCAGGATCTGGCCCTGCGCACCACCGAGGTTTATCTCGAAGTGCTCAAGCGCCGCGAACTGGTAACCCTGGCCAAGAACAACCTGCAAGCGCACTTGCGGGTCAACGACCAAATCGGCCTGCGCACCCAGCGTGGCGTGGGGAGCAACGCCGATGCCGACCAGTCCAGCGCTCGTCGGGCACTGGCAGAAAACAACCTCGACACCGCCGAAGTCGATCTGGCTGACGCCGAGTCGAACTTTTACGCCGTTGTCGGGCGTATGCCCGATGAGCTCGAAGCCCCGCCGTCGATTCGCGGTGAAGTCCCAACCTCCCTGCCCGAAGCCCAGCAGAGCATGGTGGAAAACAACCCTTACCTGAAGTCCGCCCAGGCCGATGTGCAGTCGGCCGAAAGCCAATACGAAGTTGCCAAGTCGCCCTTCTACCCACGCCTTGACGCCGAGGCGGCAGTGGGCGCGAACAACAACGTGCAGGGTGACGAAGGCCACGACAACGAGTGGCGGGTCGGCGTGGTGATGAACTACAACTTGTTCCGCGGCGGCAGCGACAAGGCGCGCCTGGCCTCCGACGCGCACAAGATCAACCAGGCCATGGACATCCGCAACAATGCCCTGCGCCAGCTCAACGAGAATATTCACCTGGCCTGGAACGCCATGGTCAATGCCAAGAAACAAACCCCGACCGCCCGTGAATACGCCGACACCAGCAAGCGTGTACGCATTGCCTATCAGGATCAGTTCGGCCTCGGCCAGCGGACGCTGCTTGACCTGCTCGACAGCGAAAACGAACTCTACAACGCCAACCGTCGCTACACCGAAGTGCGCTACACCGAAGAGTTTTCCATGTACCGCGTCCTGGCGAACATGGGTCAGTTGTTGAGCAAACAACGGGTCGTACTGCCCGCCGACGCGATCGCCCAGAGCGAAGTGAAAAACGAAGCTCGTCTGCCTGAAATGAAATAACGAAGTACCCGTGCAGGAGCTGCCGCAGGCTGTGATCTTTTGAACGTGTTTGCTGAAAAGCAAAGTCAAAAGATCACAGCCTGCGGCAGCTCCTACAATGAGATATGCAGATATCTGTCAGTTGCCGTAGTGCAACGGGAGCAATCAATTTGACCAGCATGGAACCCGGCAACACCGGTGTCGATCCGCGCCTGAGCTTCGATGACCCGCTTCTGGACGGTCTGCTGATCCTCTGCAAACTCCACGGTGCGACGGTCAGTCGCGCCAGCCTCAGTGCCGGGCTCCCCATGGCACACCAACGCCTGAGCCTGGACCTGCTGCCCCGAGCAGCGGCCCGGGCCGGTTTGCAGGCGCGCCTGCTGCGCCGTGACCTCAAGGACATCTCGCCGCTCAACCTGCCCGTGCTGCTGTTGCTCAACAACGGCCGCACGGCCGTCCTGCGTCGTTATGCCGAGGACGGCAAGGTGCTGATCCTGCCCAGCGAAGCCGACGGCGGCGAACAATGGCTCAGCCCGCAAGAGCTGGCCGAACACTACAGTGGCCAGGCGTTGTTTGCCCGGCCACGCCACGAACTCGAAGACTTGCGCTCGCCGCTGGTGCCTCGGGTCCAGGCCTGGTTCCGCGATACGCTGAAGCTGTCGAAATGGCTGTACAGCGACGCGATCCTGGCGAGTTTCCTGATCAACCTGCTGGGGCTGATGGTGCCGCTGTTCGTGATGCAGACCTACGACCGCGTGGTGCCGAACCAGGCCACTTCGACCTTGTGGGTGCTGGCGATCGGTCTGCTGATCGGCACCGCTTTCGAACTGGTGCTGCGGGTCGTTCGCGCGCACTTGCTGGATACCGCCGGCAAGAAAACCGACGTGATCCTGTCCGCCACCCTGTTCGAGCGCATCACCGGCATGGCGATGAAAGCGCGGCCGGCGACCATCGGTGGTTTTGCCCAAAGCATTCATGACTTCCAGGGCCTGCGGGAGTTTCTCACCGCCGTGACCCTCACCAGCCTGATCGACCTGCCCTTCTGCCTGCTGATGCTGCTGGTGATCGGCCTGCTCGGTGGCTGGCTGGTGGTGATTCCGATTCTGGCGTTTCCCATCACCATCATATTCGCCATGGTGATCCAGGTACGCCTGCGCGACACCGTACAGAAAAGCCTCAGCCTCGGTGCCGAACGCCAGGCATTGCTGATCGAAACCCTCAGCGGCCTGGAAACCCTCAAGGCCTGCAGCGCCGAAAGCGAACGCCAGCACAAATGGGAAAGTACCCACGGCGCCCTCACCCGCCTCGACAGCCATGCGCGCAACCTCTCGGCCCTGGCCACCAACGGCACGCTGTTCATCCAGCAGATGTCGGGCATGGCGACCATCGTCGCCGGGGTCTACAGCATCATTGCCGGCAACCTCAGTGTCGGTGCCCTGGTGGCCAGCTACATGCTCGGCAGTCGGGTGCTGGCGCCACTGGGACAAATTGCCGGCCTGATCACCCGCTACCAACAAGCGCAACTGACCATGAAAAGCACCGACGCGCTGATGGGCCTGCCTCAGGAGCGCGACGTCAAACAACGGCCTCTGGAGCGCACCCAACTGCAAGGCGCGCTGGATGTTGTCGGCGTGACTTTCCACTACAACGGCCAGAACGCTCCCGCCCTGGCCAATGTCAGCTTCAGTGTGAAACCCGGTGAGCGAATCGGCGTGATCGGTCGCAGCGGCTCGGGCAAAAGCACCCTGGCGCGGCTGGTGATGGGTTTCTACGAACCGGAAGAAGGCCAGCTATTGCTCGATGGCCTGGACTTGCGACAGCTGGACGTCGCCGACCTGCGCCATCAGATCGGTTACGTCGCTCACGACCTGCCGCTGCTGGCCGGCAGCCTGCGCGATAACCTGACCCTCGGCGCGCGCTACATCAGTGACTCACGCATGCTCGAAGTGGCCGAACTCACCGGCGTCACCGAACTGGCCCGGCAACACCCGCAAGGCTTCGACCGGCCTGTGGGCGAGCGCGGACAGTTGCTGTCCGGGGGGCAGCGTCAGGCGGTTTTGCTGGCCCGGGCCTTGTTGCTCGACCCGCCGATCCTGTTGCTCGACGAACCTACCAGCGCCATGGACAACAGCAGCGAAGACGTCCTGCGGCAAAAACTCCACGGCTGGGTCCAGGGCAAAACCGTGCTGCTGGTGACTCACCGCACCTCGATGCTGAGCCTGGTGGATCGGCTGGTGGTGCTGGACAACGGACGGATCGTCGCCGACGGGCCGAAAGAAGCAGTCATCGATGCACTGCGCAAGGGCCGTGTCGGCTCTGCGGCTGTCTAGGAGTTGGCCATGTCTGCTGACCTGCCTGCAACAACGAAAGGACGAGGCTACTTCAACAGCTTCGGCAAAAGCGCCGAAGTCGACTTCATGCCGGAAACCGCCGGCGCCTCGTTGCAGGACTCACCGCGCTGGTCGCGGATCACCGTGTGGCTGGCGGCGGCGTTGCTGATCAGCGCACTGGTCTGGGCCAAATTCGCCGTGCTGCAGGAAGTCACCATGGGCGAAGGCAAGGCGATTCCGTCGAGCAAGGTCCAGGTAATCCAGAACCTCGAGGGCGGCATCGTCACCGAGATCTTTGTGCGCGAAGGGCAGATGGTGAACAAGGGCGACACCCTGCTGCGCCTGGATGACACGCGCTACCTGTCGAACAAGGGTGAAAGCGAAGCCGATCGCTACGCCTTGACCGCGCAGGTCGAACGGCTCTCGGCCGAAGCCGAAGGCCGGCCGTTCAAGCTGTCAGAAGAAGTGATCGCCAAGGCTCCGCAAGTGGCCGAAGACGAGCGCTCGCTGTACGAGCAGCGGCAACGTCGACTCGCGAGCGAACAGCGCACACTGTCGGAGCAACTTCGGCAAAAAACCCAGGAACTGGCAGAGTTCCGCTCGAAACAGGGTCAATTCAGTTCAAGCCTGGCGTTGTTGCAGCAAGAGATGAACATGTCCACGCCGCTGGTGAGCACCGGCGCCGTGTCGCCGGTGGAAATCCTGCGCCTCAAACGCAGCGCCGTGGAGATTCGCGGCTCGCTGAACGCCACCACCCTGGCGATTCCCCGGGCGGAATCGGCGATCAACGAGATCAAAAGCAAGATCGACGAATCGGAACAGACCTTCCGTTCCGAAGCCGCCAAAGAGCTGAACGAGAAACGCACCGACCTGTCAAAAATCACGGCGTCGAGCATCGCCATCGACGACCGCGTGACCCGCACCACCGTGGTCTCGCCGGTGCACGGCATCATCAAGGTGTTGAAGGTCAACACCATCGGTGGTGTGGTCCAGCCCGGCAGTGACATGGTGGAAATCGTGCCACTGGAAGACAACCTGCTGATCGAAGCCAAGGTCCGCCCGCAGGACGTTGCATTCCTGCATCCCGGCCAGAAAGCCATGGTCAAGTTCAGTGCCTACGACTACACCATTTACGGCGGCCTGAGCGCCAAGCTGGAGCTGATCGGCGCCGACACCATCACTGACGACAAGGGCAACAGTTTTTATCTGATTCAGGTGCGCACTGACAAAAACCATCTGGGCGGGGATGTGAAACCGCTGCTGATCATCCCGGGGATGGTGGCGACGGTGGACATTATTACCGGGGAGAAAACGGTGCTCGATTATTTGCTCAAGCCGGTGTTGAAAGCGCGGACTGAGGCGATGCGGGAAAGGTAGGCAGCCTCCAAAATCTGCTGTGACTGATCTGCCGCTTTCGCGGGCAAGCCCGCTCCCACAGGTTCATTGGCGTTCGCAAATTTTATGTACAACACGAACACTGTGCGGGCTTGCCCGCGAAGAGGCCGGTCCATACACCGATCACCTGTCGGCATGATTACGCTGGTAAACCTCCTCCCCCATCGCCGCAATCTGCCCCTCGATCAACGCTTCGAACGGCTTCAACAACGGCGCAAACGAAGTCGGTGCTTCAAGGGCTTCCAGCGCCTGCACAATCGCCTCCACTGTCGACAACGCCCCCGGTCCCGGTGCCTTGCGCAGCCGATAACGGGACACACCGCCTTCGGCCAGCGTCACCCTCGGCAATGCCGCCAGCAGCGGATTGAGGTGCAGCATCTTGCGCGCCTTGCGCCAGGTGCCATCCGGGACGACCAGCAACATCGATTCATCTGTCGGGGCATAGGCCTGCATCGGCTGCGCACCGTCTCCGGGGAACAGCAAGCGCGCCTGATATCCCGGCTGATTCAACAACACCGGCAAATTCTCGAACACCTCACCCACGATCAACTCGGCATTGTTCAAGCCCAACGCCGCCAACCGCGCCGTATTCAGCGCATGGTTCACTTCGCTCGGATGCTGCAACAGCAACACCCGGGTGCGACTGTCGAGGCTCGGGATCAACGGGCACAGGCAGTGAGATTGCGGACGCAGGCAGCGCGGGCATTGGATTCTGGACATCGTTTCAGGCCTGATTCAGTTGGGCTTTAAGCAAATCACGGAAGGTCTGGATCAGTGGCTCGCGGCTACGGCCCCGGCGCACGATCATCGAGAACGGCGCCTGATAACCAAAGGTCGCCGGCAGCAGCACCCGCAAGTCGCCCTTGTCGGCCCAGGCCTGGGCGTAGTGCTCCGGCAGATAGCCGATGTAGGCGCCCGACAGCACCAGAATCAACTGGGCCTCCATACTTTCCACGGTCGCAGCGCTGTGCTTGAAGCCGTGACGCGCCAGCTCGGCCTGACTCCAGTAGCCACGGCCGACCATGCGCTGCTGGGTGATGACCTGCTCGGGAATGCGCCGCTCGTTGAACAGCGGATGCCGCGTGCTGCAATACAACCAGTGTTGCTCACGGTACAGCGGCATATACACCAGACCGCTCATGCGCGTGGAAAACGCACCGATGGCCAGGTCGAGACGGTTGTCCTGCACGCCGAGTTGCAGTTCGTAAGGGCTCATCACCGACAGGTGCAAGTGCACGGCCGGGTGTTCCTGGCTGTAGGCGCCGATGGCTTCGGCGAACGGCAGGGCCTTGTCGCTGACCGTGGAGTCGATCACCCCGAGGTTCAAGGTGCCGCGCAACTCGCCCTTCAGCGCGGCGGCGTACTGCTCGAAGCCTTCGAGTTCGCCCAACAGACGCAGGGTTTCCTGATGGAACAACTCACCCTTGCTGGTCAGGCTGAACCCGCCACGGCCGCGATGACAGAGCACCAGGCCGAGGGCCGCTTCGAGCTGGCTCATATAGGTGCTGATGGCCGACGTCGAGAGGTTGAGCTCCTGCTGCGCGTTGGCGAAGCCCTGGTGACGCACCACGCTGACGAAGATGCGCAATAGTTTCAGGTCGGGTAAAGCGTTGGCCATGGGGGCTCCGTACAAAGTGTCAGTTGAGTCCGCTTTGTCTGAAGGGCGGTTGCTGCGCAACCGATCGCCAGCAAGCCGGCTCCTACAGATCAACACAGAACCTGTAGGAGCCGGCTTGCCGGCGAGGGGCCAGCCCAGACAACGCGCCCCTCAAGTCGAGAAGTCTATCTCCGCGCCCGCCATTAGTTTAGAAAAATCTGAACTAAGTATTTGCCCGTAGCGATTCTTCCCGGCCACTACATTTCGCAGAATTGCCCCACAACGGTGGCCGTACCTTCCGTGAACGGCGCAACCCTATAAATAAAACAACGACGATGAGGCCCTACCCGTGGACAAGATTCTTCACCAACCACTGGGCGGCAACGAAATGCCGCGCTTCGGCGGCATCGCCACCATGATGCGACTCCCCCACTTGAATACCGCTGCCGGCCTGGACGCTGCCTTCGTAGGCGTGCCGCTGGACATCGGTACCTCGCTGCGCCCTGGCACCCGTTTCGGGCCTCGCGAAATCCGCGCTGAATCGGTGATGATCCGCCCGTACAACATGGCCACTGGCGCTGCGCCGTTCGACTCGCTGTCGGTTGCCGACATCGGCGACATCGCGATCAACACCTTCAACCTGCTGGATGCCGTACGGATCATCGAAGAATCCTACGACAACATCCTCGAACACGATGTGATCCCCCTGACCCTGGGCGGCGACCACACCATCACCCTGCCGATCCTGCGTGCCATCCACAAGAAGCACGGCAAGGTCGGCCTGGTGCACATCGACGCTCACGCTGACGTGAACGATCACATGTTCGGCGAGAAAATCGCCCACGGCACCACGTTCCGTCGCGCCGTTGAAGAAGGCCTGATTGACCCGGACCGCGTGGTGCAGATCGGCCTGCGCGCCCAGGGCTACACCGCTGACGACTTCAACTGGAGCCGCAACCAGGGCTTCCGTGTGGTTCAGGCCGAAGAGTGCTGGCACAAATCGCTGGAGCCGTTGATGGCTGAAGTCCGCGAGAAAGTCGGTGGCGGTCCTGTCTACCTGAGCTTCGACATCGACGGTATCGACCCGGCCTGGGCACCAGGCACCGGCACCCCGGAAATCGGCGGTCTGACGACCATTCAGGCGATCGAGATCGTTCGTGGCTGCCAAGGCCTCGACCTGGTCGGTTGCGATCTGGTAGAAGTCTCGCCCGCTTACGACACCACCGGCAACACCTCGCTGCTGGCCGCCAACCTGCTGTACGAAATGCTCTGCGTACTGCCTGGCGTAGTCCACCGCTGAGGATGGTTCATGAACGAACGCGATCAGGTTCTGAAAGCCGCCGCCGATCTGGTGTCCGCTTTTGCCCGTAACGATCGCGAAGCCTACTTCGGCGCTTTCAGCTTTGAAGCCAGCTTCGTCTTCTACACCCTCGAAAAGCCCCTGCTGTCGCGCGACGCCTACCAGGCGATGTGGGACGGCTGGCGCGCCGAGGATGGCTTCGAGGTGCTCTCGTGCACCTCGAGCAACGCTTTCGTCAGCCTGCAGGGTGACGTGGCGATTTTCATCCATGACGTAGCCACCGAGCTGCGCATGCAAGGGGAGCAGCACTTTAGCCAGGAGCGCGAGACGATTGTTTTCAAGAAACAAGCGTCTGGCCAAGAACAACAAGGCCTATGGCTGGCCTGCCACGAACATTTGTCCGCGATGCCGGAAGGGCTGCCACCCCCTTAGCCAACACAGGTGACGCTCACGCACGATGAGCGCGCCTTTATGATCGGAGCTGATCATGAATAACAACAACAAAGACCAAAGCCTTACGCAAATTGAAACCTACGGGGTCGAACAAATCCCTGACAACGAACGCACCGCAGGCCCGACGGACTTGTTCCGGATGATCTTCGGTGGTTCCAACACCTTTGCTACCGCTGTCCTCGGCAGCTTCCCGGTCCTGTTCGGCCTGTCTTTCCAGGCGGGCGTCTGGGCGATTGTGCTGGGCGTGTTGCTGGGTTCGCTGATCCTCGCGCCAATGGGCCTGTTCGGCCCGATCAACGGCACCAACAACGCCGTGTCTTCCGGTGCGCACTTCGGCGTGCACGGGCGGATCGTCGGTTCGTTCCTGTCGCTGTTGACCGCCATCGCTTTCTTCTCGCTCTCGGTGTGGAGTTCGGGTGATGCGCTGATCGGTGGCGCCAAACGCCTGATCGGCCTGCCGGAAACCGACCTGACCCTGGGCCTGGCCTACGGTCTGTTCGCGATCCTGGTGCTGACCGTGTGCATCTATGGCTTCCGCTTCCTGCTGTGGGTCAACAAGATCGCGGTGTGGAGTGCCAGCCTGCTGTTCCTGCTGGGGATCTTCGCCTTCGCCGGTCCTTTTGACGTGAACTACGCCGGGACTGTGAACATGGGCCAGCCAGGTTTCTGGGCAGCCTTCATCGGTGCAGCACTGGTCGCCATGAGCAACCCGATTTCCTTCGGTGCGTTCCTCGGCGACTGGTCGCGCTACATCCCGCGTGACACCTCCAAGCGCCGCATCATGGCGGCGGTGGTGATTTCGCAGATCGCAACGTTCATCCCGTTCCTGTTCGGCCTGACCACCGCCACCATCGTAGCGATCAAGGCACCGGACTACATCGCGGCCAACAACTATGTCGGCGGCCTGCTGGCTGTCTCGCCGAGCTGGTTCTTCCTGCCGGTGTGCCTGATCGCGGTGATCGGCGGCATGTCCACCGGCACCACTTCGCTGTACGGCACCGGCCTGGACATGTCCAGCGTATTCCCACGGGTACTGTCGCGGGTCAAGGCCACGCTGCTGATCGGTGTGATGTCGATTGCGTTCATCTTCATCGGGCGCTTCGCGGCCAACCTGGTGCAGAGCGTGTCGACTTTCGCTGTGCTGATCATCACCTGCACTACGCCATGGATGGTGATCATGATCATCGGCCTGCTGGTACGTCGCGGCTTCTACTGCCCGGATGACCTGCAAGTGTTCACCCGCGGCGAGAAAGGTGGCCGTTACTGGTTCACCCACGGCTGGAACTGGCGTGGCCTGGGTGCCTGGATCCCGAGCGCGGCCGTCGGCCTGTGCTTCGTGAACCTGCCGGGTCAGTTTGTCGGGCCGCTGGGCGAAATGGCCGGTGGCATCGACATCAGCCTGCCAGTGACCTTGGGCCTGGCTTCGCTGGTGTACCTGACGCTGCTGAGCCTGTTCCCGGAATCGCGCGAAGTGTTCGGCCCGAACGACTCGCGCAGCAAGAGCACGGACTCGCTCGCTAAACCGGCGATGCGTCAAGTCGCCTGATGTAACACAAGATCTGTGGGAGCGGGCTTGCTCGCGAAGACGGCGGCACATTCAAAACTGATGTGACTGACAGACCGCTTTCGCGAGCAAGCCCGCTCCCACAAAGAGCTGCCCCACAGAAACGCCTTTGTTTCACATAAAAAAGACAATCGGAGACACGCCATAATGGCTTTGGATTTATTCGTTGTACTCATCTACGCCGCCGCGATGCTGCTGCTCGGCTATTACGGCATGCGCAAGGCCAAGACCAACGAAGACTTTTTGGTCGCCGGTCGTAACCTCGGCCCAAGCCTGTACATGGGCACCATGGCTGCCACCGTTCTGGGCGGCGCGTCCACCGTGGGCACCGTGCGTCTGGGCTACGTGCATGGCATCTCCGGCTTCTGGCTGTGTGCCGCGCTGGGTTGCGGGATCGTGGCGCTGAACCTGTTCCTTGCCAAACCGCTGCTGAAACTGAAGATCTACACCGTTACCCAGGTGCTGGAAAAACGCTACAACCCGATGGCCCGCTCCGCGAGCGCGGTGATCATGCTGGCCTACGCGCTGATGATCGGCGTGACCTCGATCCTGGCGATCGGCACCGTTCTGCAAGTGTTGTTCGGCCTGCCGTTCTGGGTCTCGGTACTGCTGGGCGGTGGCGTCGTGGTGATCTATTCGGCCATTGGCGGCATGTGGTCCCTGACCCTGACCGATATCGTCCAGTTCGTGATCAAGACCGTGGGCCTGATGTTCATCCTGCTGCCAATCTGCATGTACCGCGTCGGCGGCTGGGATGAGTTGGTCATGAAACTGCCGGCGGCGAGCTTCAGCTTCACCACCATCGGCTGGGACACCATCATCACCTACTTCATGATCTACTTCTTCGGCATCCTGATCGGTCAGGACATCTGGCAACGGGTGTTCACTGTCAAGACCGCCAAAGTGGCTCAGGTTGCCGGTACCGCTGCCGGTATCTACTGCATCCTCTACGGCCTGGCCTGCGCCCTGATCGGCATGGCTGCGCACGTACTGATCCCTGATCTGGACAACGTCAACAACGCCTTCGCCGCCATCGTCAAACTGTCCCTGCCGGACGGAATCCGTGGCCTGGTGATCGCTGCCGCACTGGCCGCCATGATGTCCACCGCCAGCGCCGGCCTGCTGGCCGCTGCCACCACCCTGACCGAAGACCTGCTGCCGAAACTGCGTGGCGGCAAACAGTCGAGCCTGGGCCTCAACCGTCTGGTCACCATGCTGACCGGTATTGTGGTGCTGGGTATCGCCCTGGTGGTGAACGACGTGATCAGCGCCCTGACCCTGGCCTACAACCTGTTGGTGGGCGGCATGCTGATCCCGCTGATGGGCGCGATCTTCTGGAAACGCGCCACCACCGCCGGCGCCATCGCCAGCATGGGCATGGGCTTCGCCACCGCGCTGCCGTTCATGTTCAAGGACGGCCTGGATGCCAACACCCCGATCTACTACAGCCTCGGTGTAGGCCTGGTGAGCTTCGTGCTGGTCAGCCTGCTGTCCCGTCGCACGGCTGTGGTGGCGAGCGCCGCCTAAGCTGAAACATAACGACTCGATGCTTTCTTCGACGAGTGTGGCGTCGGTTGCCACACTCGTTTTTTTTCGTCTGAAGGAAACTGCTCATGAAGATCGTCAGCCGCGACCAGTGGTTCGAAGTCAAACATCTCAGCGACGGCATCCGCCTGATTCACGAGCCGTACATCCGGCCTTTCTACCGCTGCAACCTCTGGCACATCCAGGGCCGTGACAAGGACCTGCTGCTGGACAGCGGCTCGGGCCTGGTCAGCCTGCGCGAGCAACTGCCGTGGATCACCGAGCGGCCACTGGTGGCCGTGGCCAGCCACTGCCATTTCGATCACATCGCCGGTCATCACGAATTCGCCGAGCGCCTGGTGCACCCGGCCGAGGCGGACATTCTGGCCGCGCCGGATGGCGACAACGACTTGAGCAAAGCCTTTGTCGGCGACGACATGTTCGAGGCGCACCCCGATTGCCCGCTGTGCTACGCCGAATACCGGGTCAAGGCCGCGCCGGCCACGGGGTTTATCGAAGATGGAGATGTGCTGGACCTGGGCAACCGCGTTTTGCAGGTCGTGCACACACCGGGACACTCGCCGGGTGGCATCTGCCTGTACGAAGCCGCCACCGAGACCTTGTTCAGCGGCGACATCATCTACGACGGGCCGCTGATCGAAGACGCCTACCATTCCAACCTCGAGGACTACGCACGCAGCCTGCAACGCCTGCATGCGCTGCCGATCCGCACGGTGCATGGCGGGCATTTCGGCAGTTTTTCCGGAGAGCATTTGCGCGGCATGATTGACGAATGGCAGCGCTCACACGGCTAAAGCCTGCTGTACTCAACGACAGGGAGAACTGCACCCACCTCCTCGAAGAACGATCATGAAAGAAGCCGCCCTTCGTGCTGTCGTACATCGCTACATCAGCCGCCTGCTGGAAGGCCGGGATGACTTCGACGACAACGCCAGCCTGGCGCAGTTGGGATTGGACAGAAAAGATATCGAAGAACTGATCTTCCATCTGGAAGATGAACTGGGTGTGACGGCGTTTACGGCCGAGGAAGACCGGATACTCAAGACCGCCAGCACGGTGAATGATTTGAGCCGGTTTTTGCGGGAGATTGGGCGGCATTGAGGCTGAATGCCAAGTATGTTGCCAATGATAATCAGGACTGAATGGCAGGATGCTGTTCTGTGGCGAGGGGGCTTGTCGGAACGCCGCATCGCCCCGCTGGGCTGCGCAGCAGCCCCAAAACCCTACAATCCGGTTATATCTGGCAGACCACGTCAGGCGATTTACGACTGCTTCGCAGCCGAACGGGGCGGTGCGGCGTTCCGACAAGCCCCCTCGCCACAGCAAGCCCTTCTCACTGGCGATCCGGAGCCATTACCGGCGTCGCTGCTGGCGCCGACGTTGCTCGTCGTCAGTACGAACAGGCACGGGTTGCAGAGGCGGTTCGATCAAGCCGAGCGCCACGCCCAGGTCATGCAGCCAGTTTTGGATTTTCTCTTTCATGGTGCCCCCTTCAGGGTAGTGCCGAGCGGCCAAAATTCTGTAGCCCCTTCGCACTGATAATAGTCCGAAGTCCTACGCAATGCTCGTGCAAAGTCGCAATGATCTGTTACTGAATCCATCACAATCAGCCGGCGTTCAGGCAATTTCCCGCCCCTGCACCGGTGTCGGCGGAAATACCGCCTGCTGCTGCTCGATCCAGGCATTCAGGTTGGCCCCGACCATGCCCTTGCGCCACATCAACCAGGTGGTCGCGCTGGCAAACGGTTCGGCCAACGGGTGCACGGCCACACTCTCGCGGCCCGGCAGGCTGGCGAGCATCGACTCCGACATCAGCGCCACGCCGGAACCGGCAATCACACACGCAAGCATTCCCGGATAGGACTCGATCTCCATCGCCCGGCCCATCGCCGCATGGTCATGGGCGAACCAGGCCTCCAGGCGCATGCGGTAGGAGCAGCCCTGGCGAAAGGTGAACACCGCACGACCTTCCACATCCAGCGCGTTGCGCACGGGCGGATGATCGGCCTCGCTGATCAGCACCAGGCGCTCCTCGCACAAGGGCACACCGTCGAGCCCGGCCAGTTCCATAGGCCCATCCACCAGCGCCGCATCGAGTCGACCTGTGAGCAGGCCTTCGAGCAATTCACCGCTGGGACCGGATTGCACTTGCAGGTTCACCGCCGGATACAACCGGTGATAGCGCGCCAACAGCCCCGGAAGGTGAATAGCGGCCGTGCTGTACATGGTGCCGAGCACGAAGTCGCCCGCCGGCTGCCCGCCCTGCACGGCCGCGTTGGCTTCGTCGCGCAGCGCAAACAGCTTGGCGGTGTAGTCCAGCAGGACTTTTCCCGCAGGCGACAGCTGCAAGCGCTGACGCTCGCGCAGGAACAGTTCTACACCCAGTTGCTCTTCCAGCTGTTTGAGCCGGGTCGACAGGTTCGACGGCACTCGATGCAGCCGTTCGGCGGCCCGGGTGATGGACCCTTCTTCTGCAACCGCCTGGAAGATGCGTAATTGGCTGAACTCCACGACATTCTCCAAAAAAGAACAAGTTACTCACTATTATTCATTTTTAAAGAAAGTCAATCAGCCCTAGCCTGACGGTCATCGATCCTCTGAACGGTATCCAGACCATGTCTCCCCTGATTCGTTTATCCGCCAGTTTCGTTGCCCTGATGATGGCCATGGGCATCGGCCGTTTTGCCCTGACGCCGCAACTGCCACACCTGCTCAGTGAAGGTCAGATCGACCTGACCGCCGCCGGGCTGATTGCTGCCGCCAACTACCTCGGTTATCTCATCGGTGCGGTAGACGCCATGTTTTCCCGGCGTCCACCGCAAGTGCGACGGCGCTTGCTGGGCGGGTTGTGGCTCTGCGTGCTGCTGACCCTGGCGTCATTCTGGGCCAACGGGTTCTGGTCGCACCTGCTGCTGCGCTTCGGCACCGGCGTGGCCAGCGCCTGGGTGTTGGTGATGATCACCGCACTGAGCCAGCCGCTCGCGGCAGCGGCCGGTCGTCCCCGGCTCGGCGCTCTGGTCTTCGCCGGACCGGGCCTGGGGATTTTTCTCACAGGTTTATTGGCCCTGGGCTCAAATCTGCTGGGCCAGACTTCCGCCACCTTGTGGCTGGTGTACGCCGGCGCAGGGCTGGCGATGCTGCTGGGGATTCTGCCGTTCCTGCCACAAGCGAGCGCAACCGCGACCGCTGCGCCCGGCGCCAGCGCATCGGGCACTCAAGGCATCGCTCGCCTGGGCTTGATCTACGGCTTGTACGGGTTGGGCTACATCATCCCGGCGACCTTTCTGTCGCAAATGGCCAATGCGCAATTCCAGGGTCAATGGCAGGCCGACCTGTTCTGGCCGTGCTTCGGACTTGCGGCGGCTACGGGTGTGGTACTGGTGAGTCTGCGTCGCCAAAAAGCGGGCGCAACGCGGCGCTGGTTGATGGCAACGTTATGGCTGCAAGCTGCGGGCGTGTTTGCCTGCCTGCTGGCCAACGGTCCGGGGCTGGCCTTGGGTGTGATCCTGTGCGGCACGCCGTTCCTGGCCTGCATGCAACTGGTGATCCAGCGTTCCCGGGAACTGGCCCCCCATGCCACCCAACGCAATGCCGGCCTGCTGACGGCCTGTTTTGCCGTAGGCCAACTCAGCGGGCCATTGCTGGCGGCGCTCAGCAGTCATTTCAGTGGCGGCCTGCAGCCGGCACTGGTGGTGGCCGGCTGCGGCTTGCTGGTCGCCGGCGGTCTGTTGCTCGCGCCGGTCAGTGCTGCCCCAGAGCTTTGCGCAAACGACGGCGCAGCCACTGCTCAGCGCTGACAAAGGTGATGCCCGCCAACACCAGCACTGCGCCGAGGATGAAGTTCAGGCTCAGTTTCTCGCCCAGCAGCACGACACCAAAGGTGACGCCAAACAACGGCGTCATGAACGAAAACACCGCGAGGTTCGCCGCCAGGTAACGGCGCAACAGCCAGAACCAGACCAGGTAACTGAAGAACGACACGACCACGCCCTGAAACAGCACACTGGTGACTGCCACGGGCGTCAGGCTGACATGGGTGATCTGGCCGCTGAGCAGCGCGATCAACAGCAAACCGAAGAAACCGACAATCAACTGATAGAACAGCGTCAGGGTCACCGGCGCTTCCGACAGGCGCGAGGCGCGCACCACCACCGTGGTCGCGCCCCAAGCGGCCCCCGCCAGCACCCCCAAGGCATCGCCCATCAACATGCGGTAATCAAGGTTGTCCCAGGACACCCCGCCGGCAAACGCGATGGCAATCCCGATAAAGGCCAGGACAATCCCCAGCCATTGCAGGGGTCGCAAACGCTCACTGGGCAATAACCAGTGCACACCCAATGCCGTGAAGATCGGCGCGGTGTAGAGGAACACCGACATGTGCGCCGCCGTGGTCAGTTGCAGGCCTTCGGAAATGAAGAAGAACTCCAGGCCGAACAAGGCACCGGCCAGCAGGCCGCCGCGCCAGGTCGTACTCACCTGGCTCCAGCCGCCCTTCCAGCAGATCAGCAGCCCGACCAGCAACGCCGACATGCCGGAACGCCCGGCCGCCTGCATCACCGGCGCAATATCGGCCGCCGCCCACTTGATCATCACCTGCTGAACGCCCCAGATCAGGCACAACCCGACCATCACCTGCAGGGCAAACCCGTCGGTACTGCGCCGGGTGGCGCTCACCGGAACACCTCGAAGACACAATCCATGGCAAAGACTCGGCAGTAAAAGCAAAGCCCCGGTCTTCTCGTAGAAAAGAAACCACCGGGGCGAGAAATCATGTTGTCGATTATCAGCCAGCAGGCCAGAAAATGCCGCCTGCCAGAGACCTCTACTTCTCCGCCTGCGCCATCCTGGCTCTCTGTATTGTCAGAACCTCAACTGAGATCAATGCGATCGGCATGAATGACAATCTGGCCATTCTTGTACAACGCGCCAATGGCCTTCTTGAAGTTACCCTTGCTGACACCAAACAGACTGCTGATCAACGCCGGATCGCTCTTGTCGCTCACGGCCAGGGTGCCGTTGTTTTCACGCAACTTGGCGAGGATCTTCGAGTTCAGGCTGGTGGCCGCTTCCTGGCCAACCGGCTGCAGGCTCAGGCTGATCTTGCCGTCGGCGCGAACTTCCTTGATGAAACCCTTTTCTTCTTTACCGGCGCGCATGAACTTGAAGATTTCGTTTTTGTGGATCAGGCCCCAATGCTTGTTATTGATGATGGCCTTGAAGCCCATGTCCGTGGCCTCGGCCACCAGCAAGTCCACTTCCTGGCCAGCCGTGTAGTTGGCCGGGGTCTTGTCCAGGTAGCGGTCCAGGCGCGCGGTCGCGGTGATGCGGCGGGTGTGCTTGTCGAGGTAGACGTGTACCACCACATACTCGCCCGCCGTCATCTGACGCTTCTCTTCGGAGAACGGCAGCAACAGATCCTTGGGCAAGCCCCAGTCCAGGAATACGCCGATGCTGTTGACTTCAACAACTTTCAAACTGGCGAATTCACCCACTTGAACTTTCGGTTTTTCAGTAGTGGCGATGAGTTTGTCATCGCTGTCCAGATATATAAAAACGTTGAGCCAGTCTTCATCTTCGCTAGGAATATCTTTTGGAATATAACGATTTGGCAGAAGGATTTCGCCATCCGCGCCACCGTCCAGATATAAACCGAAGTTAGTGTGTTTAACCACTTGCAAACTGTTGTAACGCCCGACTAAAGCCATGTCCAATACCCTCATTGCGTGGGCGGCATTCTACCCGGTTTTAAGCGCCGCGTTCGGCCCCCGGCCCGGTGACGCGAGAAAATCCTCTGAAGGCCTTGATTTTCACGGGCTTTCATCGCATGCCCGGCCGCTCGTCAGACCGATCCGGGCATTTACGCCATGCCCAGACAAGCGTAACTCGGCATTTTTCAAGGCATGTTCTTATTTAAAACAGCGGCTTAGACGTATATTTCGAATATTGTCCGAGGGCTGATTACCCCGACCTCAGGATTATTGCGAGGGGATATTTGCCAAGCAATTATCAGGTAATTCCTGTACGATGCCTGGCCAAGTTAATTTTCTACAGGTTAATGGCCGCCATGCGCGTAAAAGCATCCACCAGCAAAGCAAAGCCAGCTCCAGCCGTTGAAACCAGCGAGTCGATCAACAGCCAGATCGCAGCGTTTCTCAAATCCGGCGGTGAAATCCAGCAAATTGCCAAAGGCGTCAGCGGCCAGACGTTCGGCCCGTCCAAGCAGATCACCCTGGGCAAAAAGTAACCCCCTCGCGTCACCTGGTCCCAAAGCGCTTTGAGCCTCGAAGCGCTTGGACTGGAACCCTCGTCACTCCCTCCGACCCCCCTTCAAATCCATGGAAATCGACGAACGGCCTTCGCTGCCGATCATTCGCCGGTATCCTTGCACGCGTCTGGATCAAGCGTTTCAGCGGGCTCGCCAGCCTGCCCTCGCTGTTCATGGAGTGACGCATGTTCAAACCTTTCTGTTTATCGGCATTGCTCGGCGGTCTGTTGGTTTGCTCCGCAGCACACGCACAAATCTTTCAGCGTGAGCTGGGTAGCTTCGACCTCAAGCTCGGCACGACCCCCACCCGTAGCATGGCCCAGGGCCTGGTCAAACCTTCGGCTGTCGGCTCGTTCCACGGAGGCTTGGACCTGAGCCACGACAACGGTTTCTACGTGGGCCAATGGTCACCCAGCATGGGCATCAGCCCGGGGAAAGACCTCGAGATCGACTCCTACGCGGGCTTTAAACACCCCTTCGACCAAACCCTCGGCTACGAAGTCGGCCTGATCCGCTACAGCTACCCCGAAGTCACCACCCCTGACAGCCGGGAACTGTTCGGCGGCCTGACCTTGCTCGGCAGCCGTTTCGGCATCGCCTTCAGCAATGACCCGGACAAACAGAACAACACGCTGTTCGCTGACTTGAGCGGCAATCAACCGTTTGGTGTCGGCATCAGCCTGAAATACACCACCCACCAATTCAATACGCCAGTGGCGGTGGATGGCGGATATGTAGGCAGTTTTACCGATTGGTCGCTGAAACTGTCCCGCCCGTTCATGGGCATCGACCTCGACCTGATCTACAGTGACTCCAGCCTGAGCGGCAGCGGTTGCTCGGCCTATGCCGGGCACAACAGCCAATGCGACGGGCTGGTGACGCTCAAGGCCGAACACGCATTCTATTGATCGGCTGAACTGCCGGCCCCCTCATGGGTTCACAAGAGAATCAGACCCCGAAGACTGGCTTTCGCAAGGATTCGCCCATGTCCCGCTGGTTCAAACATATCGCTGTTGTGTTGACCGTTGCCCTCGCGCTCGGTGCCTGCAGCCGCGTGGGCCTGGCCTACCGCAATCTCGATGTGATCATCCCGTGGACGCTCAGCGACTACCTGGACATGAACGGCGAGCAGAAAAGCTGGCTGGACGAACGCCTGAAGGAACACCTGAGCTGGCACTGCACCACCCAACTGCCCGGCTACCTCGACTGGCTGGACCGCTTGCAAACCATGATCGCGACCAACCAGGTCACCGATGCCGCCTTGCAGGCCCGCGCCCACGAAGCCGAACAGGCGATCACCGAGACCGCGCGGGAAATCACCCCGTCAGCCATCGAGTTGCTGCAAGGGCTGGATGACAAGCAAGTCGCCGATATGAATGAAGCCTTCGCCAAGGACCGGCGCAAGCGCCAGGAGGAATACCTCAAGCCCACCCTCGACCAGCAGATCAAGGAGCGCAGCGCGCGCATGGAGAAGCGCCTGAACGACTGGCTCGGCCCACTGAGCAACACCCAGCAACAGCGGGTCACCGCATGGTCCAGCGCCTTGGGTGATCAGAATACGCAGTGGCTGACCAATCGTGTCCATTGGCAGAAACAGTTCAGCGCGGCCGTTGCGCAACGCCACAGTCCACAATTCCCACAACGAATCGAGACACTTCTGATCAATCGCGAGAGTTTGTGGACGCCCGCCTATCGTCAGGCCTTTGCCAGCACCGAGGCCCAGGCACGTTCGCTGTTCGTGGATCTCATGGCTGCAAGCACACCGAGCCAGCGTGAGCGATTGCTGAAGAAAATCGAGGGTGTGAGAAAGGACTTCAGTGATCTGAAGTGCCTGAAAGCGGCAAAGCAAGCCTGATCGGGGCAGGATTGAACGGACAGCCAGAATCCCTTGTAGGAGCTGGCTTGCCGGCGATAAGGCCGTCACATTCACGTCATTGTTCAATGGGACGACGCCATCGCTGGCAAGCCAGCTCCTACAAAGTCCTCAGGCAATCTGCGCCTTCGACGCCACCTCATCAAACGTCATCTCATCCAGCGCATCTTCCTGCTCATCAAGTACCTGCCGCGGGTGATCATTACCGGGAATGCTGCTATCGAGCAGGCTCAATAAACGCGAACCCCGCTCCGTCAGAATGTAATTGGCACCCGTACCACCTTCGTCCTCCGGTCGCGGCTCGATATAGCCACGCATCAGCAGCAGCTTTTCGTACTCGCCAGCCACCGTTTTCAAATGATCAAGATTTTCAATCGACTCGCCTTCCGCGGCCTTCTGCGCCGCATGCTGTTCGGCGTAAGGCCGCGGCGTGAAATTATGGCCCGCACTGTTTTGCGCTTCATGCAGCAAGCGCTCAATCAAGTCCCAGTTGTAAGTCGTCATCCTGATTCAACCTCCGGTGTCCGTTCGATGGATGCCCGTGCAATTGAACGGGCCTTACAGGTTGTGACAGGTACGCCCGACAGCCGTTCAGCCGGCCTTTCGCTGACGACCGACCGGCGGCATGTCGAATTCCACCCAAGCCAAACGACTAGGCTGTGTACGTCACCTCCCCGGCCCCACGCAGGAGAAAACAACATGAACATCCAGAATCACCCCGTCGTGTCGCGGGAAGAATGGCTCGCCGCCCGCAAACAGCACCTGATCCACGAGAAAGCCTTCACCCGGGAACGGGACAAACTCAGCGCCGAACGCCGCGCCCTGCCCTGGGTGAAAATCGACAAGGACTACCATTTCCAGGGGCCCAATGGCGAACTGAAACTGGCGGACCTGTTCGGCGGCCGCAGTCAGTTGGTCATCTACCACTTCATGTTCGCCGAGGGCTGGGACGAGGGCTGCCCCGGTTGCTCGTACCTCAGCGATCACATCGACGGCGCCAACCAGCACCTGGCCCACCACGACATTGCCGTGGTGGCGGTTTCCCACGCACCCTTCGCTGAATTCCAGGCGTTCAAGCGACGCATGGGCTGGAAGTTCGACTGGGTGTCGTCGGCAGGATGCGACTTCAACTATGACTTTGGTGTGTGTGCCCGGGCCGAAGAGGTCGCCGCAGGAAAGGCTACGTACAACTACGAAAAAACCGACGGCGCCGAGGAAGAACTCCCCGGTCTCAGCGTGTTTTATCGCAATGAAGCCGGTGAAATATTCCACACCTACTCCACCTATGCCCGGGGGCTGGACATGCTGGTCGGCGCCTACAACTACCTCGACCTGACGCCCAAGGGGCGTAACGAGGAGGAGATCATGGAGTGGGTGCGCCACCATGACAAATATGAGGAACAGGCGAGGTCGAGTTGCTGCCATGGTGGTTAGCCCCACACACCGAGGCGCGGCCTTCGCGGGCAAGCCCGCTCCCACAGTTTTCCGTGCTGTTCACAAAACCTGTGGCAGCGGGCTTGCCCGCGAAGGGCCCTGACAACCCACGCAAATATCACAGACTGAACTTTCCCCAGGGGCCAGCGCTCAACCGGATAACCCGCCTTGACCGAAGCTGAGGCCCTTGCCCATGAAACCACTGCTGAAGAAGCTGACTCTCGCCGCTGCCCTCGCTTGTGCCCTGCCCGCCTGGGCCTGCACTCCCGAGGAAGCCACCGCCAAACGCGAACAACTGGCCCAGGAAGTGGCCAAGCTCACTGAGCAGAACCCGACCAAGGCCAAAGAGATCAATGACGAGTTGCAAAAAATGGATCTGGGCACTGCCTCGAAAGACTTGCCGGACAAGTGCCAGTTGATCGACCAGCGCTTGAAGGAGCTGGGCTCTGCCGAGAAGAAAACCGAAGGCTGATAGACGCCAGGTATAAAAAAACCCGGACACTGTCCGGGTTTTTCCTGGGTCGCTTACAACGACTTACTCAGCCGCTGGCGCTTCCGGCTTGCGGCGCTTGAGCGGCGCCATGCCGTCCTTGCTGACCAGGGAATCGCTCTTCGGCCGGTTGGCGCTCTTGCGCTTGGTCGGGGTCTTGGCGGCAGTTTTCTTCTTGTCGCCCTTGGCGTCGGTCTTTTTCTTCTTCACGCCGACGGCCTTGCCCGAGGCCTTGACCTTCTTCGGTCCGCCGTAGGTGCCTTTGACTTCCTTGATGGTGCGGCGCTCGAAGCTCTGCTTGAGGTAGCGCTCGATGCTCGACATCAGGTTCCAGTCGCCGTGGCAGATCAGCGAGATGGCCAGGCCATCGTTACCGGCGCGGCCGGTACGACCGATACGGTGCACGTACTCGTCGCCACTGCGCGGCATGTCGAAGTTGATCACCAGGTCCAGGCCGTCCACGTCCAGGCCGCGAGCGGCGACGTCGGTGGCCACGAGGATTTTCACGCCACCCTGCTTCAGACGGTCGATCGCCAGTTTGCGATCCTTCTGGTCTTTCTCGCCGTGCAGCACGAACGCTTTGTATTCCTGCGCCACCAGACGGCCGTAGATGCGGTCGGCCATGGCCCGGGTGTTGGTGAAAACGATGGCCTTCTGGTAGGTCTCGTTGGCCAGCAGCCAGTTGACGATCTGTTCTTTGTGCTGGTTGTGGTCAGCGGTGATGATCTGCTGGCGGGTGGTGTCGTTCAGCTGGCTGACCGCATTGAGCTGCAGGTGCTCCGGGTTGTTCAGGACCTTGGCGATCATCTCGCGCAAGCCCGAACCACCGGTGGTGGCGGAGAACAGCATGGTCTGCTGACGGTTGGTGCATTCGTCCACCAGACGCTGCACGTCTTCGGCAAAGCCCATGTCGAGCATGCGGTCGGCTTCGTCGAGCACCAGGACTTCGACTTCCTTGAGGTCGAGGTTACCGGCGTTCAGTTGCTCGATCATCCGGCCCGGCGTACCGATCAGGATGTCCGGCACCTTGCGCAGCATCGCGGCCTGGACCTTGAAGTCTTCGCCGCCGGTGATCAGGCCGGACTTGATGAAGGTGAACTGCGAGAAACGCTCAACTTCCTTCAGCGTCTGCTGGGCCAGTTCGCGGGTCGGCAGCAGGATCAGGGTCTTGATGCTGACGCGGATTTTCGCCGGGCCGATCAGACGGTTGAGGATCGGCAAAACGAATGCAGCGGTTTTGCCGCTACCGGTTTGCGCCGTCACCCGCAGGTCACGCCCCTGGAGCGCGAGCGGAATGGCCGCGGCTTGCACAGGCGTTGGCTCGACAAATTTCAGCTCGGCCACGGCTTTGAGCAGGCGTTCGTGCAGGGCGAATTGGGAAAACACGGGTGCTACCTCGAAGAAATGCAAAAAAACAGCTGCATAGGGTAACGGTTTCGAACGCTCAGGCCGAGTTTCTTTATGCAAATGGCGGTAAACAGTTGGTTTTTTGTTGCCTTGTTTTTCTCAAAACGCAATACAAAGCGTCTTAAATGCTCTAATCGCCTCTCGCGCCCTACAGAAGAATCGTTTTGACCATGGATATCAAACAGCTCTGGATCAACGTCCTGGACCTTTGGGGTGCCCTCGACCAGCACCCGCTCGTACATTCCAGCCTGGCGTTGCTGCTGTTGCTGGCCATTGCGTTGTTCCTCGGACGGGTGGCGCGTTACCTCACTCTGCACGCGGCAAAAATGCTCGGTCGCCAGCCGGCCTTGCACTGGGTCAATGATTTTCTGCAGAACAAGGTGTTTCATCGCCTGGCGCAGATCACCCCTTCGCTGGTGATCCAGTTCGGTCTCAATCTGGTGCCGAACCTGAGCAAGACCAGTCTGAATTTCCTCGGCAACGTCGCGCTGTCCTTCACCTTCCTGTTTCTGCTGCTGGCGGTCAGCGCCCTGCTCAATGCCCTGCTGGACATCTACGCCCGCACCGAGCACGCCCGCACCCGCTCGATAAAGGGCTATGTGCAACTGGCAAAACTGGTGTTGTACGTGCTGGGCGCGATCATCATCGTCGCGACCTTGATCGACCGCTCGCCGCTGTTGCTGCTCTCGGGTCTGGGCGCCATGTCGGCGGTGATTCTGTTGGTCTACAAGGACACGCTGCTGTCGTTCGTCGCCAGCGTGCAATTGACCAGCAACGACATGCTGCGGGTCGGCGACTGGATCGAGATGCCCCAGGTGGGCGCCGACGGCGATGTGGTGGACATCACCTTGCACACGGTCAAGGTGCAGAACTTCGACAAGACCATCGTCTCGATTCCGACCTGGCGCCTGATGTCCGAGTCGTTCAAGAACTGGCGCGGCATGCAGGCTTCCGGTGGCCGCCGGATCAAGCGCAGCCTGTTCATCGATGCCAGCGGCGTGCGCTTCCTGCGCGACGACGAGGAGCAGAAGCTGTCCCAGGTGCACTTGCTCACCGACTACATGACCCGCAAGCAGGCCGAACTCAAGGCCTGGAACGAGGCCCAGGGCAACGTCGCGGCCATGTCGGCCAACCGCCGGCGGATGACCAACATCGGCACTTTGCGCGCCTATGCGCTGGCCTACCTGAAGAGTCATCCGGGGATCCAGCCGAACATGACCTGCATGGTCCGCCAGATGCAGACCACCGCCCAGGGCATTCCACTGGAAATCTACTGCTTTACCCGCACCACGGCATGGGCCGACTACGAGCGGATCCAGGGGGATATTTTCGACTACCTGCTGGCGGTGCTGCCGGAATTTGGCTTGAGTCTTTATCAGCAGCCGAGCGGAACGGATTTGCGGGCGGGGATATGGCCGGCGGTACTGGGCGCGAGCCATATTCCCGAAGCTGAAAAGCGCAGGGTGTAACACCACAAAAAACAAATGTGGGAGCGGCGGTGCGGCGATCCGACTTGCTCGCGAATGCGGTGCGTCATTCAACATTGATGTCGACTGACAGTCCGCTTTCGCGAGCAAGCCCGCTCCCACAGGAATTACATCGTTTTCAGAAATTGCGAGTTACTTGACCTGCCGCTGCGGTGCCTTGTGCACCATGGTGTAGGCGTAATCCACGCCCATGCCGTACGCGCCGCTGTGTTCGAGCACCAGTTCCATCACCGCCTCGTAAGTGTCCTTGTGTGCCCAGTCACGCTGGTATTCGAGCAACACTTGTTGCCAGGTCACCGGAACCGCGCCGGCCTGAATCATCCGTTGCACCGACATGTCGTGGGCTTCCTTGCTGGTACCACCGGAAGCGTCGGTGACGATGTACACCTCGTAGCCTTCTGCCAGGGCTTCCAATGCCGGGAAAGTCAGGCAGACCTCGGTCCACAGCGCGGCAATGATCAGTTTCTTGCGGCCGGTGGCTTTCACCGCGTCGACCAGTGCCTTGTCTTCCCAGGAGTTCATCGAAGTGCGCTCGATCGGCTTCTGATCCGGGTGCACCGCCAGCAATTCGGGCCAGATGTAGCCGCTGAAGCTTTCGGTTTCGACCGAGGTGTAGATGGTCGGCACGTTGAAGATCTTCGCCGCCTTGGCCAGGCCCACGGTGTTGTTCTTCAGGGTCTGACGGTCAATGGACTGCACGCCGAAAGCCATTTGCGGCTGGTGGTCGATCAGGATCAGGGCGGAGTTGGTTGGGTTGAGCAGTTCACGAATAGACATGGCGCGTTCCTTTTGATGTCGAGACTTCGAATGGGTAAGGGGTTAGTCGACGTTGCCTTCAGCGGCGTTGTTGTCGGCTTGGATGTCACTTTAGGGGCTGGCGATAAAAGGGACAATTACCTAAAATCGAGAATCATTGATTCTAAAATAGGGACAATATGGATCGCATCGAATGCATGCGCGCCTTCGTCGTCACGGTCGGCGAGAACGGCTTCGCCGCAGCCGCCCGGACCATGGACGTGCCGCGCTCGAAAGTCAGCAAACAGATTCAGGCGCTGGAAGAAGCCATCGGTGTGCAATTGCTGCAACGCACCACCCGCAGCCTGCACCTGACCGAGGCCGGAGCCGAGTATTTCGATGCAGCACGGGAAGTGTTGGCGGCACTGGAGGAGGCCGAGCAACGTGCCCGTGACGGCATCGGCGAGTTACGCGGTGTGTTGCGGGTCAATGCACCGATGTCGTTCGGTCTTCGGCGGCTGGGGCCGTTGATTCCGCTGTTTCATGAACAGCACCCGAACATCGAACTGCAACTGGTGCTCAGCGACCAGCAGGTCGACCCGGTGCGGGGCGGCTTTGACGTGACCATCCGCATCGCCAGCATGCCCGACTCGACCATGATCGCCCGGCAACTGGCGCCCGCACCGCGCATCATGGTGGCGTCCCCGGCTTATCTCGAACGTGCGGGCGTTCCGCAGACTCCGCAGGATCTGCGCACCCATCAATGTCTGAACTACGGGTATCTGCAGAGCGGTGTCAGCCTGCAACTGTGCAATGGCAAGGAAACCCAGCGAGTGAACGTCACCGGCCCGCTGCACGCCAACAACGGCGACCTGCTCGCCCAGGCCGCCGAAGCCGGCATGGGCATCGCCCTGCTACCGGACTTCATCGTCGAGGATGCGCTGGCGGGCGGGCGGCTGGTGCCGGTGCTGTGCGAATGGCAGGCCCCGGCGATCACCATCAACGCGGTGTATTCGTCGGCGCGGCGGGTGCCGCAAAAGACCCGGGCGTTTATCGAGTTTCTGGTGGGGCAACTGGCGCTGAAGTGATTTATTAGTTCACACAACTTCCTGTGGAAACGAGCTTGCTCGCGATAGCTATTTCACAGCCGACATCTTTTCCGACTGTCATGCCGTCATCGCGAGCAAGCTCGCTCCCACAAGGCTCAATGAACGGCCAAAGGCTTGCGTATACCCAACCGACTGATCCACACCGCCAGTAAAATCACCGACCCGCCGAGCAACAATCGCCCCAGTTCTTCATGCTGGTTCCAGATCAGCAGATTGATCAGCAAGCCCACGGGCACATGCAGGTTGTTCATCACCGCCAGGGTCCCGCCATTCACCATGCACGCCCCCTTGTTCCACCAATACAAACCCAGTGCAGTGGAGACCAGACCGAGGAACAGCAGCACGCCCCATTGCAAAGGCGCTTCGGGCAGGAAGTTCTGTTTGCCGAATAGCAGGAACGCCGGCAACGCCACCGCCAGTGCGCCGAGGTAGAAGTAACCGAAGCGTCGATAATGCGGCAGGTCGCTCGGGTGGCGGGCGACCAGGTGTTTGTACAGCACCTGCCCGGCGGCATAGGTGAAGTTCGCCAGTTGCAGCAACAGGAACCCCATGAAGAAATCCGGGTTGATCCGGTCAAAGCGAATCACCGCTGCCCCCGCCACCGCCACCAGCGCCGCGACCAGGGCCCAGGGGTTGAAGCGACGATTCAGTGCATCCTCGATCAGGGTCACGTGCAGCGGCGTGAGGATGGTGAACAGCAGCACTTCCGGCACCGACAGTACGCGAAAGCTCAGGTACAGGCAGACGTAGGTCACGCCGAACTGCAAGGCGCCGATCAGCAGCATGCCGCGCATGAACGCCGGCTCCACCGAGCGCCAGCGGGTCAGCGGGATGAACACCAGCCCAGCCAGTAGCACACGCACCAGCACCGCGAAGTAACTGTCGACATGACCGGCCAGGTATTCGCCGATCAAACTGAAGGAAAACGCCTGGATCAGCGTGACAAAAAGTAGATAGCCCATGCTCGCCTCGTTTCGAATGGCGGCGACGATAGCGGGTTTTGCCTTGAATCGCGATCCCCGAAAGCTGTCGGAAAACACCCAATCTCCTGTAGGAGCCAGCTTGCTGGCGATAGCTGAATGTCAGGCAACAATGATGTTGGCTGATCCACCGACATCGCTAGCAAGCTAGCTCCTACAGGGATTTGCGGGGGCATTGAATCCCGGGCAAAAAAAAGCCCGATCTCGCTAAAGCGTTCAATCGGGCCAGAGCACTCAGGAGCAACAAGTGCGAAGGGAGGTTCGATGCGCGTACAGGCTTGAAGGGTTGCGCCAGATCACTAGACCATCCAGCGATTATCTGGCGATTAACGGGTCAGGCCACTTGCGCAAGCCTGGCGTTCGCCTGGTTCAGGCCTTTCTCCTGGAAGTCACCGCCCAGGTTCATGCCTTCGGCGTGGATGAACGTCACGTCGTGGATGCCGATGAAGCCCATGACCTGACGCAGGTACGGTTCCTGGTGATCGGCGGTGCTACCGGCATAGATGCCGCCACGAGCCGTCAACACATAGGCGCGCTTGCCTGTGAGGAGGCCTTGCGGACCGGTTTCGGTGTACTTGAAAGTCACGCCGGCACGCAGCACGTGGTCGAGCCAGGCTTTCAGGGTGCTGGGGATCGCAAAGTTGTACATGGGCGCGGCCATGACCAGTACATCGGCGGCGAGCAATTCATCGGTCAACTGGTTGGAGCGTTCCAGGGACGCTTGCTCGATGTCGCTGCGCTGCTCGGCAGGTTTCATCCAGCCACCCAGCAGGTTGCTATCCAGGTGCGGCACCGGATTGACGGCCAGGTCCCGGACGTTGATCTGGTCATTCGGGTGAGCGGCTTTCCACTGGCTGATGAAGGTCTGGGTCAATTGACGGGAAACCGAGTCTTGCTGACGGGCACTGCTTTCGATGATCAGGACGCGGGACATGGGATGTAGCCTCCATCTGAGAATGCTGTAGGTCGATGGAGTGAAGGTTAAACAGAGTCATATCGATGAAAAAGCGCAAATAACTGCTATAACCCATCAATAAATTCGTTTATAAACTCAACATACCCTGTGGGAGCGGGCTTGCTCGCGAAGAGGCCGTGTCAGTCGATATCAACGTTGAATGACACACCGCTTTCGCGAGCAAGCCCGCTCCCACAGGAGATTGCTGTCATTTCGGGGTGCAGCTCAGCTCGATACGCAGCTTGATGATGTTGCGGCTGAATTTGGCGGTGGCATTTTTGTGCTTGCCGGCCGGTACGTCGATCTTGCGGGTACGCGGTGCTTCCGGGCCATTGATGAAGACGGCCTTGCAGCTTGCATCGACGTCGCCGTAGTTGGCCACCTGGATGGAGCCGATGTCGCTATCCGTGTCGTAGGTCTGGTAGTCGATCTTCATGCCGTTGAGGTCTTTCTTCACATCGATCGGGTAAGCCATCGCCGTCAGCGGCAGCAGCGCCAGCAGCACACAACAGATTTTTTTCATTCAGCAGCCTCCAGTAAGGGCTGCCAGCTTAGGACAAGAGGAGCTCAACATGAAAGCGCCCCGCGTGACCCTTGATCAATGGCGAACGCTGCAAGCCGTGGTCGATCACGGTGGTTTCGCCCAGGCCGCCGAGGCGCTGCATCGCTCGCAATCATCGGTCAGCTACACCGTGGCACGCATGCAGGATCAGCTCGGCGTGCCGTTGCTGCGCATCGACGGACGCAAAGCCGTGCTGACCGAAGCCGGCGGCGTGCTGTTGCGCCGCTCCCGGCAACTGGTGAAACAGGCCAGCCAACTCGAAGACCTGGCCCATCACATGGAACAGGGTTGGGAGGCCGAAGTGCGCCTGGTGGTCGATGCCGCTTACCCAAGCGCCCGCCTCGTCCGCGCCTTGACCGCGTTCATGCCGCAAAGCCGTGGTTGCCGGGTGCGCCTGCGTGAGGAAGTGCTGTCGGGCGTGGAGGAAGTCCTGCTCGAAGGCGTGGCCGACCTGGCCATCACGGGCTTCAGTATTCCCGGTTACCTGGGCGCGGAATTGAGCGACGTCGAGTTCGTTGCGGTCGCCCACCCCGAGCATCCCCTGCACCGCCTCAACCGCGAACTGAGCTTCCAGGACCTGGAAAGCCAGATGCAAGTGGTGATCCGCGACTCGGGCCGCCAGCAACCACGGGACGTCGGCTGGCTCGGGGCCGAACAACGCTGGACCGTCGGCAGCCTCGCCACCGCCGCGACCTTCGTCAGCAGCGGCCTGGGTTTTGCCTGGTTGCCCCGGCACCTGATCGAACGGGAACTCAAGGAAGGTACGCTCAAGCTGCTACCGTTGGATCAGGGCGGTAGCCGCAACCCGAGCTTTTACCTGTATTCGAACAAGGACAAACCGCTGGGACCGGCCACGCAGATTCTCATCGAACTGCTGCGCACCTTTGACACCGCACCACTGGACGCCCCGTTCGCCGCCCCCGAACAAGCCTGACACGGAGTGTATGCATGGCCTATTTCGAACACGAAGGTTGCAACCTGCACTATGAGGAATATGGTCACGGCACGCCGCTGCTGCTGGTCCACGGCCTCGGTTCCAGCACCCTGGACTGGGAAAAGCAGATCCCGACACTGGCCACCCGCTACCGGGTGATCGTCCCGGATGTACGCGGTCACGGCCGTTCGGACAAACCCCGGGAGCGCTACAGCATTGCCGGTTTCAGCGCCGACCTGATCGCACTGATCGAGCACCTCAATCTCGGCCCGACGCACTACGTCGGCTTGTCCATGGGCGGCATGATCGGCTTCCAGCTGGGTGTGGACCAGCCGAAACTGCTCAAGAGCCTGTGCATCGTCAACAGTGCGCCAGAGGTCAAACTGCGCAGCCGCGACGATTACTGGCAGTGGTTCAAGCGCTGGAGCCTGATGCACGCACTCAGCCTGCGCACCATCGGCAAGGCATTGGGCAGCAAGTTGTTCCCGAAGCCCGAGCAGGCCGACTTGCGACAAAAAATGGCCGAGCGCTGGGCAAAAAACGACAAACATGCTTATCTCGCCAGCTTCAATGCCATTGTTGGCTGGGGGGTCCAGGAACGACTTTCCAAGGTCACCTGTCCAACCCTGATCGTCAGTGCCGACCGTGACTACACACCGGTGGCGCTGAAGGAAAACTACGTAAAACTGCTGCCCGATGCGCGGCTGGTAGTGATCGCCGATTCACGCCACGCCACGCCACTGGACCAGCCGGAACACTTCAACCAAACGCTGCTGGATTTTCTGACCGCAGTCGACACCACCACTCAGGATCACTGACCCATGCTGAAAAAAATCGCCCTCGCCGCTGGCACCGTCCTGTTTGCCGCCAACCTGATGGCCGCAACGCCCGCCAAGGCGCCGCACGTTTTGCTGGAAACCACCAACGGCCAGATCGAAATCGAACTGGACCCGGTCAAGGCGCCGATCAGTACCAAGAACTTCCTTGAGTACGTCGACAGCGGCTTCTACAACAACACGATTTTCCACCGCGTAATCCCCGGCTTCATGGTTCAGGGCGGCGGTTTCAATCAACAGATGACGCAAAAAGAAACCAAGGCGCCGATCAAGAACGAGCACAACAACGGTTTGGTCAACGTTCGCGGCACCTTGTCCATGGCCCGTACCTCGGTGCCGGACTCGGCCACCAGCCAGTTCTTCATCAACGTCAAGGACAACGACTTCCTTGACCAAGGTGACGGCTACGCGGTGTTCGGCAAAGTGGTCAAAGGCATGGACGTGGTCGACATCATCGTCAATTCGCCAACCACCGTTCGTAGCGGCATGAAGGACGTGCCGGCCGACCCGGTGTTCATCAAGTCGGCCAAGCGCATCGACTGAGACTAAGCTGGACAAGGATGTCCGAGCCGTTGCCGGTGTTTGCCGGCAACGCTCAAACCGTTAAAAGGAGAGCCCGCTCGCGGGCGAACGACCCATGCTTTATCGCCGCTTTGAAAAACTGATCGACGTTTTCCGTGAAGCACCGACGGCGTCCCCGCCGGATCGTGTATTCCCTTTTTATACCTACTACCTCAAGCAGGTCTGGCCGAGCTTCGCCGCCCTGTTGATCGTCGGCCTGATTGGTGCATTGATCGAAGTCGCGCTGTTCAGCTACCTGAGCCGCATCATCGACCTGGCCCAAGGCACGCCGAACGCCAATCTGTTTCGCGAGCACGCCCTCGAACTGACCTGGATGGTGGTGGTGGCGCTGGTGCTGCGCCCCATATTCGTGGGCCTGCATGACCTGCTGGTACACCAGACCCTGAGCCCCAGCATGACCAGCATGATCCGCTGGCAGAACCACAGCTACGTGCTCAAGCAGAGCCTGAATTTCTTCCAGAACGACTTCGCCGGGCGCATCGCCCAGCGCATCATGCAAACCGGCAACTCGCTACGTGATTCCGCCGTGCAAGCGGTGGATGCGTTGTGGCATGTGCTGATCTACGCCATCAGTTCGCTGGTGCTGTTCGCCGAAGCCGACTGGCGCCTGATGATCCCGCTGCTGACGTGGATCTTCGCTTTCATCGGCGCCCTCTGGTACTTCGTGCCACGGGTCAAGGATCGCTCGGTGGTGGCGTCCGATGCGCGCTCCAAGCTCATGGGGCGCATTGTCGACGGCTACACCAACATCACCACCCTGAAGCTGTTCGCCCACACCAACTTCGAGCAGCAATACGCCCGCGAAGCGATCAAGGAACAGACCGAAAAAGCCCAACTGGCCGGCCGCGTGGTCACCAGCATGGACGTGGTCATCACCAGCATGAACGGCCTGCTGATCGTCTGCACCACCGGCCTGGCCCTGTGGCTGTGGACGCAGTCGCTGATCAGCGTCGGGGCCATCGCCCTGGCCACCGGCCTGGTGATCCGCATCGTCAACATGTCCGGCTGGATCATGTGGGTGGTGACCGGCATCTTCGAAAACATCGGCATGGTGCAGGACGGCCTGCAGACCATCTCGCAACCGGTCTCCGTTACCGACCGCGACCAGGCCAAACCCCTGGCGGTGGCCCGTGGCGAAGTGCGTTTCGAGCAGGTGGACTTCCACTACGGCAAGCAGAGCGGGATCATCGGCGGCCTCAACCTGACCATCAAGGCTGGCGAGAAAATCGGCCTGATCGGCCCGTCCGGCGCGGGCAAATCGACTTTGGTGAACCTGCTGCTGCGCCTGTACGACGTCGAAGGCGGACGTATCCTGATCGACGGCCAGAACATCGCCGACGTCAGTCAGGAAAGCCTGCGCGAGCGCATTGGCATGATCACCCAGGACACCTCGCTGCTGCACCGCTCGATCCGTGACAACCTGCTGTACGGCAAACCCGACGCCACCGAAGCGCAACTCTGGGAAGCGGTGCACAAGGCCCGGGCTGACGGTTTCATTCCAGCCCTGTCGGACGCCGAAGGCCGTACCGGTTTCGATGCCCATGTCGGTGAGCGCGGGGTGAAACTTTCCGGCGGCCAGCGCCAACGCATCGCCATTGCCCGTGTGCTGCTCAAGGATGCGCCGATCCTGATCATGGACGAGGCCACCTCGGCGCTGGATTCGGAAGTCGAAGCGGCGATCCAGGAAAGTCTCGAAACCCTGATGCAGGGCAAGACCGTGATCGCCATCGCTCACCGGCTCTCGACCATCGCCCGAATGGACCGGCTGGTGGTGCTGGAAAACGGCAAGATCGCCGAAACCGGAACCCACGCCGAGTTGCTCGCCCATGGCGGCTTGTATGCGCGGTTGTGGCAACACCAGACCGGTGGGTTTGTCGGGATCGATTGAGCATGCAGGGGCCACAAAACCTGTGGGAGCGGGCTTGCTCGCGATGGATGAAGGGACACCGCGTGGTGTCAGGTGCTCAGCATTATCGTTGACGACCATCGCGAGCAAGCTCGCTCCTACAGGGGACGCAGTGAAGCCGATCGATCACAAAAAACCGCCAGGCCCCGTCAACAACGGGGCCTGGCGGTTTTTTATGCCTGCTGGAATTCTGAAAAAACCGTGCTGTACTCACTTCAACGTTCTGGAGGTGGTTCTGCAGTCCATCGGCTGGAGGCTCAAGGCAGCATAATCTCGAAAGGACACTCTCTTATGTCTCTGTTAAAACGTTCGGCGACTGAGTTGGTAGGTACGTTCTGGCTGGTATTGGGTGGTTGCGGCAGTGCGGTGTTGGCGGCGGCTTTTCCAGAGGTGGGGATCGGCTTGCTCGGGGTGTCCTTCGCGTTTGGCCTGACCGTACTGACGATGGCCTTCGCCATCGGCCATATTTCCGGCTGTCATCTCAATCCTGCGGTATCCCTCGGCCTGGTGGTGGGTGGGCGGTTTCCGGCCAAGGAATTGCCGGCCTACATCATTGCCCAGGTCATTGGCGGCGTGATTGCAGCCGCCCTGCTGTACTTCATTGCCAGCGGCAAACCCGGTTTCGAACTGGCAGGAGGTCTTGCATCCAACGGCTACGGCGAACACTCGCCTGGCGGCTACTCGATGGCGGCAGGGTTTGTCTGTGAACTGGTGATGACCGCGATGTTCATCCTGATCATCCTCGGCGCCACCGACAAACGTGCACCGGCAGGACTGGCGCCGATTGCCATCGGCCTGGGGCTGACGCTGATCCACCTGATCTCGATCCCGGTCACCAACACCTCGGTCAACCCGGCGCGCAGCACCGGCCCGGCGCTGATCGTCGGCGGCTGGGCGATTCAACAATTGTGGATGTTCTGGGTCGCCCCCCTGCTCGGCGCAGTGGTCGGCGGCGTGCTGTATCGCTGGCTGGGCAAGGAAGACAACTGACACGCCATGCGGTGAAGATCAGCCTTGTCGATAAGGCAAGGCTGACTTCGCATCCTCTGCATAAGCCAGCACCCCCAGCCGCTCCTGCTCCAGAAAGTCTTTCACCGCCGCCTTCAACCCCGGATGCCGCAGGTAGTGCCAGGAATGGGTGATGACGGGCTCGAATCCACGAATCAGTTTGTGCTCGCCTTGCGCACCGGCATCGAAACGCTGGAAACCGTTGGCGATGGCGTAGTCCATTCCCTGGTAGAAACAGGTCTCGAAATGCAGGCGATCGAACTCCGCCAGGCATCCCCAGTAACGGCCATAAAAGCTGTCGCCCCCCACCAGGCTGAACGCCATCGCCACCGGCCGTGAACCCTGCCTGGCCAGCACCACGCGAATCGACTCCGGCATGCGTTCGGCCAACAGGCTGAAAAACTCCCGCGTCAGATACGGCCTTTGCCGGCGCACCGCGTACGTATTGGCGTAGCAGGCATAGACGAAGTCCCATTGCGCCTGACTCAGATCCCGCCCCTCCAGCCATTCGAACTCGAAACCCTGGCCGGCCACCTGTTCGCGCTCCTTGCGCATCTGTTTGCGCTTGCGCGAACTGAGCACGTCGAGGAAGTCCTGGAAATCCCGGTAACCGCGATTCTGCCAGTGATACTGACAGCCAACGCGCTGCAGCCAGCCGGGCTGCTCGCTCAATGCCGCATCGGTGAATGGATCGGTGAAGTTGATGTGGGCGCTGGAAAGCCCTTCGAGTTCAAGATAGCCCGGCAGGCTGTTCAACAGTTCAAAACCGTCTTCGACCGTGGCCGCCAACAGTCGCGGCCCGGTGACCGGACTGAACGGCACCGCGCTCAACAGTTTGGGGTAGTAATCGATGCCGGCGCGTTCGCAGGCATCGGCCCAGGCGTGATCGAACACGTACTCGCCGTAGGAGTGCCACTTGCGATAAGCGGGCAGCGCGGCGATCAGGCGCTCACCTTCAACGTGCAGCAGATGCTCGGGCTGCCAGCCGGAATGGGGGCCGACACTGCCGCTGTCTTCCAGTGCGCTCAAAAAAGCGTGACGCAGAAAAGGCTGACTCTCCGGCACCATGGCATCCCAAGTCTGCGGGGCGATTTCTGACAGTTTTTGCAGGCGTTGCAACGGCATCACCATCCTCACTCTTCGTGGCGTGAAAGCCCCGCGAGTATCGCCTATCGCTCCACATTGCACACGGGCAAAGCGACGACAGCGCTCTAACTCAATAGTTCACGGCTGCTTTGTATCGTCATGGACATGACATCACATTGCCACCGCCCTGTAATAAACCATCGCGATACTGGCGCCTGTTTTTAGAGCGCCGGGTTATACCCGGCCACAGTTTTCCGCCCCTTACGGTCGGTTGTGCCCCGGATGGCTCTGTCATCCCCTCTCATCTTCGGAGATTGATATGCGTCTTGCTTCCACGAAAACTGCGGCGGCCTTGTGCGGTGGCCTGTTGCTGGCCCTGAGTGTTCCGGCCAGTGCCGCAGTCGACGCCAAACTGCTCGACATGCTCAAGGCTAACGGCTCGATCACCAACGCGCAGTACAGCGAACTGCAAGCCGAGCTGGCCAGGGATCAGAAAGAACAGCAGATTGCCCGTCAGGCTCAGCAAGAGACCAACGAGCAAATCGCGGCCACCGCGAAGAAAACCGACACACTGAGCGCCTTCGACCAGAAGCTTGCATGGGCAGCAAAGACCCAGTTCAAGGGTGACGTGCGCTTCCGTCAGGAAAACGTCCACAACGATGGCGTGCCAAACAACAAGGACCAGGATCGTCAGCGCATTCGTGCCCGCCTGGGTGCCTACAGCGAAATCAACCCGCAGGTCGACACCGGCATCCGTATCGCCACCGGCAGCAACGACGACGCTCGCTCGACCAACCAGGACCTGAACAACTACTTCGACAAGAAGCAGATCTGGCTGGACCAGGGTTACATCGACTACCACCCGGACGCGATCAAGAACCTGCACCTGGTTGGCGGCAAGATGCCGCAACAATGGGTGAGCATGGGCGACATCATCTGGGATAGCGATATCAACCCGGAAGGCCTGGCTGTCACCTACAAGTACCCGCTGAGCGGCAGCACCGAGCTGTTCGGTAGCGCCGGTCACTACACCCTCAAGGACAACGTCGACGGCGAAGGTGT
Source organism: Pseudomonas sp. AP3_22 TE3818 (assembly GCF_053628995.1). Lineage (NCBI taxonomy): Bacteria > Pseudomonadati > Pseudomonadota > Gammaproteobacteria > Pseudomonadales > Pseudomonadaceae > Pseudomonas > Pseudomonas sp. AP3_22 TE3818. Next base: position 5,008,548 of record NZ_JBRJHL010000001.1, read on the forward strand.
GCAATTCAAGCACGACCTGCGTCTGTACGCTGGCCAGTTGGGCGCGCGCTTCGGCATCACCGACAGCATGAAAATGACCTTGGGCGGCAGTCTCTACTCTTACGACAACGACGACAGCAGCGCCTGCCCGACCTCGGGTACCGTTACTGCACCATGCGCACTGGCCGTCAACGGCAACAGCCCGGGCGAACGGTTCAAACTGTACGAAGGCTTTGGTCAGCTGGACTTCAGCAACCTGCCGGTTCCACTGTCGATCTACGGTCAGTACGTCAACAACACCGATGCCAGCAACGACCAGGACACTGGCTGGCTGGCCGGTGTGAAGTCCAAGCTCTACGGCTTCAACGTGGACTACAACTACCGCGACGTGCAGCGTAACGCTGTGGTGGGTGCCTTCACCGACTCCGACTTCGCCAACGGCTTCACCGGTTCGCGCGGCAGCAAGCTGAAAGTGAGCTACGACCTGGACAAGAACTTTGCCCTGGGCGCGACCTACTACATGGCGACCTCGGACCAGACCAACGCCAACATCAACAAGAAGGATTCGGACATCAACACCCTGCAACTGGATGCCGAAGCCAAGTTCTGATTCAACCCGCTACACGACTCGGGCAAGGAAGCCCGGGCCCCTTTTACAGCCTGGCGTTGATGTATCGGTCCCCATCATCCTCCGATGCATCAACGCCAGGCTGTTTTCAATTCCCCGCCTGCACATATTCATTGTGGCGAGGGGGCTTGTCGGAACGCCGCACCGCCCCGTTGGATCGCGAAGCGATCCCAAACCCGCTCACTGCGATTTGACAGACATACCGTATCAGCCGGCTCTACGTCGACTGCGTCGCCGAACGGGGGCAAGCCCCCTCGCCACAAAAGCCCACGCAAAAAAAAGATCGTAGAATCAGCGCTTGCGCAGCAACACGCTACCAATCGAGTAACCGGCGCCGAACGAGCTGAGCACCGCCAGCGAACCGGCGGCCAGATCGTCCTGGTTCTTGTGGAACGCAATCACGGAACCGGCGGAACTGGTGTTGGCGTAGGTGTCGAGAATCACCGGGGCTTCCTGTTCGGTCGCATCGCGGCCCAGCAGTTTCTTGACGATCAGGTGGTTCATGCTGAGGTTGGCCTGGTGCAGCCAGAAGCGCTTCACGTCGCTGATGTTGAGCTGGTTCTCTTGCAGATGCTCAGCGATCAGCTCGGCCACCATCGGGCAGACTTCCTTGAACACCTTGCGGCCTTCCTGCACGAACAGTTTGTCCTTGGCGCCGATGCCCTCTTCCGCCGCGCGGTTGAGGAAGCCGAAGTTGTTGCGGATGTTGTTGGAGAACTTGGTCAGCAGCTTGGTGCTGACGATGTCGAACTGGTACCTGGACGTCGCCAGGTCGGCACGCTCGATGATCACCGCGGTGGCGGCATCGCCGAAGATGAAGTGGCTGTCGCGGTCACGGAAGTTCAGGTGGCCGGTGCAGACTTCCGGGTTGACCATCAGGACCGCGCGGGCCTGGCCCAGTTGCACGCTGTTGGCGGCGGCCTGGATACCGAAGGTCGCCGAGGAGCACGCCACGTTCATGTCGAAACCGAAACCCTGGATGCCCAGCGCTTCCTGGACTTCGATGGCAATGGCCGGGTAGGCACGTTGCAGGTTGGAGCAGGCGACGATCACGCCGTCGATGTCCGCTGCGGTCTTGCCAGCACGCTGCAGGGCTTGTTCGGCCGCGCCGATGGCCATCTGGCACAGCACCGACCACTCGTCGTTGGAACGCTCCGGCAGGCGTGGGGCCATGCGTTGCGGGTCGAGAATGCCGTCCTTGTCCATGACAAAGCGGCTCTTGATGCCGGAGGCCTTTTCGATGAATGCGGCGCTGGACTCGGTCAATTCTTGCACTTCACCGCGTGCGATGGCGTCGGCGTTGTCGGCGTTGAATTGCGCGACGTAAGTATTGAAAGACTGGACCAGCTCTTCATTGGAAATGCTGTTGGCCGGGGTGTACAGGCCGGTGCCACTGATGACGACGTTATGCATGGTCGTGTCTCTAATCTGTTCAGGCAGAAAGCATTGGCACCGTCGTACCAACACACAAAGGGTCTATTCCCGTCTGGGGACGCAAACCTGGCATCGCTTTATTCCGTGACGCCACCTGGCCGAAGGCTCCAGGTCGCGAAACCGGCATTTATGGTCGCGAAGTTTGCCATAATCCTTGGGTTTTGGCGCCTTTTTGCTGGATGAACCATTTGCTACAGGCACCACAGCAACCTGTGGGAGCGGGCTTGCCCGCGAATGCGATGGGTCAGTCAACGCTGATGTTGAAACTGACGGCCCCTTCGCGGGCAAGCCCGCTCCCACAGAGTAATGCAGTGGTCTCTGGTCTACGGTTCGACCTGGCTCCACTGCTTGTTCAGGCGCTTGTCGGAAATCGGCACCTTGGTTCCCAGCTGTTGCGCAAACAGCGAAACCCGGTACTCCTCCAGCCACCAGCGATACAACTCCAGCTGCGGATCGCGCTTGCCTTCCTGGGCATGTTTATTGGCTCGGGTCTGGTATTGCGTCCACAGGCCGCTCAATTCACCGCTCCAGACCCGGTCGCGCTGCACCTGGGCAGCGATTTTTTCGAAGCGTTGCTCAATGGCCTTGAGGTAACGCGGCAACTCCTTGAGCCACTGCATCGGTGTTTCCCGGACAAACCCCGGATAGACCAGGTGGCTGAGCTGCTGCTTGATGTCGTTCAGGGCCACGGCCTGCGCCAGGTCGATCTTGCCCTTGAAGCGCTTTTGCAAGCCGTGCCAGAGCTTGAGGATTTCCAGGGTCAACTTCGCCACACGCTCGGCGTGCTCGGTCCAGGCGCCACGCTTGCGTTCGGCCAGGGACGCCAATCCGGCGCCATCGCGTGGCAGCGGGTCTTCACCTTCGAGAATGCAGCTGTCGAGGCTGGCCAGCAGAATGTCTTCCACCAGCGCATCGACACGCCCCATGTCGCGATACAGCAGGCCCAGTTCGGTCAGGCCCGGCAACTTGCCGCGCAGGAATTTTGCCGACTCGGCCAGTTGCTGCATCAGCAAGCGTTGCAGGGCACGGCGATGCTGGAACTCGGCCTCGGCCGGTGTCGAGAAACGCCCTTCCTTGACCGTGCCGGCTTCTTCCACCAGTGCCGGATAGACCGTCATCGACAGTCCGGCGATCTTCTGCTGGGTCTTCTCGGCCACGGCGGCGAAGACTTTCGGCTCCACCGGCAGCTGGCTCTTCGCGGTTTGCGGCACCGCCAATGCGGCCTGGCTGGCCTCGGCGAAACGCGCCGTCAACTCAGCCAGATCGCGCCCTTCGCCGAGGAACTTGCCCTGGCCGTCGACGATTTCCAGGTTCATCCGCAGATGGCTTTCGACCTGCTGTGCCGCCTCGGCCCAGGCTTCATCGCTGACCCGCGCGCCGGTCATGCGCAGCAGCTCGCGACCCAAGGCCTGGGGCAGCGAGCCCTCGGCAAAGGTCATGCGCTGCAGGGCGGCCTTGACGAAGTCCGGTACCGGCACGAAGTTCTTGCGCAGGGCCTTGGGCAGGTTGCGCACCAGGGCAATGCACTTGGCTTCGATGACACCCGGCACCAGCCAGTCCAGGCGTTCCGGTGGCAGCATCGGCAACAGCGGTGCCGGCACGCGCAGGGTCACGCCGTCCCGTGGATGATTCGGTTCGAAGTGGTAGCTGAGGGCCAACTCCAGATCGCCGATGTGCAGCGTATCCGGGTAGTGCTGCGCGGTGACCTCACTGGCTTCACGGGCCAGCACGTCCTCTTCGCGCATGATCAACAGCTGTGGATCTTTCTGACTGTTGATCCGGTACCAGCTGTCGAAGGTCGCGGTCTGATGAATCTCCGCCGGCAGGCGCGCGTCGTAGAAGGCATACAGGGTTTCTTCATCCGCCAGGATGTCGCGACGGCGGGCCTTGGCTTCCAGTTCGTCGAGTTGCTCCAGCAACTGTTTGTTGGCCGTCAGGCACTTGGCCTTGGACTGAATCTCGCCACGCACCAACGCTTCGCGGATAAACAATTCGCGCGAAACCACCGGGTCCACCGGACCATAATGCACCGGCCGCCGGCCGACCACGATCAACCCGAACAGGGTGATCTGCTCGAACGCAACCACCTGGCCGCGCTTCTTCTCCCAATGGGGCTCGAAGTGGTTTTTCTTGATCAGGTGCCCGGCGAGCGGTTCGATCCAGTCGGCGTCGATCTTTGCCACCATGCGCGCGTAGAGCTTGGTGGTTTCCACCAGTTCGGCGGTCATCAGCCACTGTGGACGCTTCTTGCCGATGCCCGACGACGGGTGAATCCAGAACCGCCGCTGACGCGCGCCGAGGTAATCGCCCTCTTCGGTTTTCTGGCCGATCTGGCTGAGCAAACCCACCAGCACCGCTTTGTGCAGTTTCGGGTAATCGGCCGGCTCTTTATTGAGGCTCAACTGCATGTCGCGGCAGATCAGGCTCAACTGGCGATGGGAGTCGCGCCATTCGCGCAGGCGCAGGTAATTCAGGAAATTCTTGCGGCACCAGTTACGCAGCGGGTTGGCGGTCAGCGCCTGGCGCTGCTCTTCGAATCCGCGCCACAGGTTGACCAGACCGGCGAAATCCGAGTCGGCGTCTTTCCACTGGGCGTGGGCCTGATCCGCCGCTTGCTGCCGCTCCGGTGGTCGTTCGCGCGGGTCCTGGATCGACATGGCGCTGGCGACGATCAGCACTTCCTGCAAGCTGCCGAGCTTCGCCGCTTCCAGCAGCATGCGCCCCATGCGCGGGTCCACCGGCAGCCGCGCCAATTGGCGACCGAGCGGCGTCAACTGGCTATTGCGATCCACAGCCGAGAGTTCCTGCAGCAGGTTGTAACCGTCGCTGATGGCCTTGCCATCCGGCGGTTCGATGAACGGGAACGCGCTGACCTCGCCAAGGCGCAGGTGCAACATCTGCAAAATGACCGCCGCGAGGTTGGTCCGCAGGATTTCCGGATCGGTAAATTCCGGGCGACCGAGGAAATCCTCTTCGCTGTACAGGCGCACGCAGATGCCCGGCTCGACCCGTCCGCAACGGCCCTTGCGCTGATTGGCGCTGGCCTGGGAAACGGCTTCGATCGGCAGGCGCTGGACCTTGGCCCGATAGCTGTAGCGGCTGATGCGCGCGGTGCCGCTGTCGATCACGTAACGGATGCCCGGCACCGTCAGCGAGGTTTCCGCGACGTTGGTCGCCAGCACCACGCGACGCCCCGGGTGCGACTGGAAAATCCGCTGCTGCTCGGCCGGCGACAGGCGCGCGTACAACGGCAGGATTTCGGTGTGCTTGAGCTGGGCCTTGCGCAGCATGTCGGCGGCGTCGCGAATCTCGCGCTCACCGGGCAGGAACACCAGCACGTCACCGGGACTGCGGCGCTCACTGCGCTCATGAGCGGCGATTTCGTCGAGGGTGGCGAGAATCGCCTGATCCACCGTCAGGTCGTCCTCGACGCGGTTACCCTCTTCGTCCTGCTCAAGGGTCAGCGGGCGATACCAGGTGTCCACCGGGAAAGTGCGACCGGACACCTCGACAATCGGTGCATCGTCGAAGTGCCTGGAGAAACGCTCCAGGTCGATGGTCGCCGAGGTGATGATGACCTTCAAGTCCGGGCGGCGCGGCAGCAGGGTTTTCAGGTAGCCGAGCAGGAAGTCGATGTTGAGGCTGCGTTCGTGGGCTTCGTCGACGATGATCGTGTCGTAGCGTTCCAGATAGCGGTCGTTCTGGGTTTCCGCCAGCAGGATGCCGTCGGTCATCAGTTTGATCAGGGTATTGGAATCGCTCTGGTCCTCGAAGCGCACCTGATAGCCGACCAGTGCACCCAACGGCGTGCCCAGCTCTTCGGCGACCCGGCTGGCCACGCTGCGCGCGGCGATCCGCCGTGGCTGGGTATGGCCGATCAAGCCATGCTGGCCGCGCCCGATTTCCAGGCAGATCTTCGGTAACTGGGTGGTTTTACCCGAGCCGGTCTCACCGGCGATGATCAGCACCTGATGTTTTTCCAGCGCCTTCTTGATTTCGTCGCGCTTGGCGGCAATCGGCAAACTGTCGTCGTAACGAATCACCGGCAGGCTGGCGCGGCGCGCCAGCACCTGGTCACAGGACGCCTGCATGCGCGCCACCCACTGGCCCAGCTTGGCCTCGTCGGGTTTCTTGCGCAGCTCAAGCAACTGCCGCCGCAGCCGGTGGCGGTCGGCGAGCATGGCGTGATCGAGGTTTTTCAGCAGTTTGTCGATGGAGGGCGATTCGTCGGTCATCGGGTACGCAATTCAGTCGTCTAGTGGCGCAGGGTGCGGATTGTCGCAGATTTAAAGGATGAGCGAGATCCCTTGTAGGAGCCGGCTTGCCGGCGATAGCGGTGTCACAGTCACTTCTTGGGTGGCTGTCAGGCCGTCATCGCTGGCAAGCCAGCTCCTACAAGGGGTTGAGGCGTTACTCGTTATCCAGCCCCTTGCGCCGATACGGGAACACGTCGATCACTTTGCCGGCGCGAATCGCCTCCTGCAGGCTTTTCCAGTAGTCGGCGTTGTACAGCTCGCCATGCAGTTGATCGAACAACCGGCGCTGCCCCGAGTCGGCAAACAGGAACGGCGGAAACTCTTCCGGGAACACATCCAGCGGCCCGATCGAGTACCAGGGCTCGGACGCCATCTCATCTTCCGGCGTGCGCGGTTGTGGAATGTGGCGGAAGTTGGCCTCGGTGAGAAAGCAGATTTCGTCGTAGTCGTAGAACACCACCCGGCCGTGACGGGTGACGCCGAAGTTCTTCAGCAGCATGTCGCCGGGAAAGATGTTGGCCGCCGCCAGTTGCTTGATCGCCAGGCCGTAATCTTCCAGGGCTTCGCGCACCTGCGCTTCGTTGGCGTTTTCCAGGTACAGGTTCAGCGGAGTCATGCGACGTTCGGTCCAGCAGTGACGGATCAGCACCGTGTCGCCTTCCACCGACACCGTGGACGGCGCGACGTCCAGCAGCTCCTCAAGGCACGCCGGGTCGAACTTGCTCAGCGGGAAACGGAAGTCGGCGAATTCCTGGGTATCGGCCATGCGCCCGACGCGGTCGACGCTTTTCACCAGGCGGTACTTTTCGATCACCGTGGCGCGGTCGACGTTTTTCGACGGCGAGAAACGGTCCTTGATGATTTTGAACACGGTGTTGAACCCCGGCAGGGTGAACACGCTCATGACCATGCCGCGCACACCGGGGGCCATGATGAACTGGTCGTCGGTATTGGCCAGGTGATTGATCAGCGCCCGGTAGAACTCCGACTTGCCGTGCTTGTAGAAGCCGATCGAGGTGTACAGCTCGGCGATGTGCTTGCCCGGCAGGATGCGCCGCAGGAAGCCGATGAACTCCGCCGGCACCGGCACATCCACCATGAAATACGAGCGGGTGAAGGAGAAAATGATCGACACGTCCGCTTCGTCGGTGATCAGCGCATCGATCTGGATGCCGCGACCTTCGAGGTGCAGCAAGGGAATTGCCAGCGGCCATTGCTCGTCGGCGGTGTAGATGCGCCCCACCAGGTACGCACCTTTATTGCGGTACAGCACCGAGGAAAACAGCTCGACGCTCAGCTCCGGGTCCTTGCACACCCAGTCCGGCAGGTTCTCGCGCAGTTGCGCTTCGAGGCGCTTCAGGTCACCGGACAGGTCGGCGTAATCCTCGCTGAAACGGTAGTCGGCGAAGATGCTGGCAAGCATCGCCGACAATTGGCCTTGCGGCTTGTAGGTGCGGGTTTGCGCGGCCCTTGCCCGGCGCAGGCTCGGCCGGGTGGTGTGGATGAACATGCAGCCGTCGCTGATCAGGTCATGGCTGAACAATCCGCAGAAGATCGAGTTGTACCAGGTCTCGGACAATTCATCGTCGAAGCGCAGGTCGATCAGGCTGATGTAGGCACTTTTCACCAGTGGCCAGCAGCTGACGTCCAGGGTGTCGGCGTCAAACGCGGTGCGCAGTCGTTCTACCGTTTCGCTGACTTTATCTTCGTACAGATTGATCCGCGCCGCCGACGCCGATTGCGTCTCTTGCCACCGGGCCTGTTCGAAGCGGGCCCGGGCGCCGTCGGTGATCTGCCGGAAATGCTCGCGGTAATCGTCAAAGCCATCGAGGATCAAGCGGGCGATGTCGGCGGCTGGCCATTGCTGCGGCATGGTGAGACCTCTGCGGGAATTCGGAAGGCTTGAGCTTAGCCAGTGAACCGGGTGCAGGAGAAGCGTAATTTTCCAGCCGCGCGTCATCGACGCCCTGAAGAGTTCAACGCCCGGTTTTCGGTTGCCATCGATCACACACTCAGCAACACTTTCGCCCCTCCCTCAAGGAAGGAACGCGCTGTGAACCCCGTCGATATTTTCCGTTTACTGTCCCTGGCGGCCATTTGGGGTGCGAGTTTTCTGTTCATGCGCATCATCGCCCCGGTGATCGGCTCCCTGCCCACCGCGTTTTTCCGCGTGTCGATTGCCGCCGCCGGGTTGCTGGTGATTCTTGGCCTGATGCGCATCAGCTGGGATTTCAAGGGCAAACTCAAGACCGTGATGCTGCTCGGGGTGATCAACTCCGGCATCCCGGCGACCCTGTACTCCGTTGCCGCGCAGGTGCTGCCTGCCGGTTATTCGTCGATTTTCAATGCCACGACCCCCTTGATGGGCGTGCTGATCGGCGGCCTGTTTTTCCATGAAAGGCTCACTGGCGCCAAGCTCGGTGGCGTGTTCCTGGGGTTGTTCGGCGTGGGCGTGCTGACCCGTGCCGGTCCGGTAGCGTTCGATATGGCACTGCTGATGGGGGCCGTCGCCTGCCTGCTCGCCACCACGTGCTACGGATTTGCCGGATTCCTCGCCCGCCGCTGGCTCGATCAGGCCGGCGGTCTCGATAGCCGTTTGTCGGCACTGGGCAGCATGCTCGGCGCGACTTTGTTCCTGCTGCCGCTGTTCGGCTACAGCGTGATCAGCCAGCCACCGACGAGCTGGGGCGGCTGGAGCGTGTGGCTGTCGTTGCTGGGCTTGGGGCTGGGCTGCACGGCGTTTGCCTACATTATTTACTTCCGGCTGCTGAGTTCGATCGGTCCGGTGAAGTCGATGACCACGACCTTCCTGATCCCGCTGTTTGGCGTGTTGTGGGGGGCGCTGTTTCTCGATGAGCCGCTGTCGATGGCGCATATCTATGGCGGGGTGTTGATTGCGTTGGCGTTGTGGCTGGTGTTGAAGCCGGCTGCGGTGAAGCCGGGTTTGGTGGTTGAACGGTAGAATGGTTGCGTGGCGGATGACGCCTTCGCGGGCAAGCCCGCTCCCACAAGGTCCGCGCAAACCCTGTGGGAGCGGGCTTGCCCGCGAAGGGGTCCGCTCAGGCACTACAAGGCTGAATCACTGATCTCCCCATCCACCAGTCGCCGAATCCCCAGCGGATTGCCGTTCTGCAATGCCTCGGGCAGCAGCGCGTCCGGATAATTCTGGAAGCACACCGGCCGCAGGAAACGATCGATCGCCAGGGTGCCGACCGAAGTGCCCCGTGAGTCGGATGTCGCCGGATACGGCCCGCCATGCACCATCGACTCGCAGACTTCGACCCCGGTCGGATAGCCGTTGAGCAAGATCCGCCCGACCTTCTCTTGCAACAGTTCCGCCAGCCAGCGGTACTCCAGCAGTTCGTCGGCCTCGCCAATCAAGGTCGCGGTCAATTGCCCGCGCAAGCCCTGCAATGCTGCCGCCAACTGCGCCCGATCCTCGACCTCGATGACGATGGTGGTCGGCCCGAACACTTCCTCCTGCAGCAATTCATCGCCCTTGAGCAACAGGCCGGCATCGGCCTTGAACACCTGTGGCTGCGCCTGATTGCCCTGTTGCGGCCGGCCCGCCAGATGGCTCAGGCCCGGATGCTCGTGCAGTTCGCCAAGGCCCCGGTTGTAGCTGGCCAGCGTGCCGGCATTGAGCATGGTTTGCGCCGGCTGCTGGTTCATGTGGGCGCAGAACGCCTCAAGAAAAGCACTGAACTGCGGCGAGCGCACACCAATGACCAACCCCGGATTGGTGCAGAACTGGCCACAGCCCAGGGTCACCGAACCTGCCAATTGCGCCGCGATCTGCTCACCGCGCACTGCGAGGGCTTGCGGCAGCAGGAACACCGGATTGATGCTCGACATCTCGGCGAATACCGGGATCGGCTGCGGCCGGTTTGCGGCCATGTGGCTCAGGGCATTGCCGCCCTTGAGCGAACCGGTGAAGCCCACTGCCTGAATCGCCGGATGCTTGACCAGCCATTCGCCGACACCACCTCCGTAGATCATGTTGAACACACCGGCCGGCATACCGGTTTTTTCCGCGGCACGGATGATCGCGTCAGCCACCCACTGTGCGGTTGCCATGTGCCCGCTGTGGGCCTTGAACACCACCGGGCAACCGGCGGCCAGTGCCGAGGCGGTATCGCCACCGGCGGTGGAAAAGGCCAGGGGGAAGTTGCTCGCACCGAACACCGCCACCGGCCCCAGGGCGATGCGGTACTGACGCAGATCCGGACGCGGCAACGGCTGGCGATCCGGCAAGGCACGGTCGATGCGCGCACCATAGAAGTCGCCGCGACGCAGCACCTTGGCGAACAGGCGCAACTGGCCGCTGGTGCGGCCACGCTCACCTTGGATACGCCCGGCCGGCAACGCTGTCTCGCGACACACGGTGGCGACAAACTCATCGCCCAGCCCGTCGATTTCATCGGCGATGGCGTCGAGAAACCGCGCGCGCTTTTCCGCACTCAGGTGGCGGTAGGTCGGGTATGCCGCAGCCGCCGCTTTGGCAGCGGCATCCACTTCGGCTTCGCTGGCCTGGAAGAAAGTGCCGGGCAAGGGTTCGCCGGTGGTGGCGTCGAGGCTTTGCAACTGCAACGTGCCGTTGGCGCTGCGGCGACCACCGATGTAGTTGTGTCCAGGATATAGGCTCATGTGGATTCCTTGATCGATTGCAGACCTGTAGGAGCCGGCTTGCCGGCGATGGCGATAGAACAATCACTTCAACATCAATGTCGCGCGCAAAATCGCTATCGCCGGCAAGCCGGCTCCTACGGGAGTCAGAGTGTGCGTACCTGACCGATAGCCAGCGGCTGGGCGCTCTCGCCGATGCCGTTGACCAAAGGCGCACCGAACTCATCGAGACTGATCTGGAAGCTATCCCCCGGCTGGGTCTTCACACCGTCGGCAAACGACAGCGTGGCGGTACCGAAGTAGTGCACGTGAACATCGCCGGGACGCAAAAACTGCACGTACTTGAAGTGATGAAATTCGAGATTGGCCAGGCTGTGGCACATGTTGTCTTCGCCGCTGAGAAACTCTTTTTCCCAGATCGTCTGGCCGTTGCGCGTGATGCGGCTGGTGCCGACCAGATGTCTGGGCAATTCACCGACGCGCAGCTCCGGGCCAAAGGAGCAGCAGCGCAGCTTCGAATGCGCGAGATACAGGTAGTTGCGCCGCTCCATGACGTGGTCGGAGAACTCGTTACCCAGCGCGTAACCGACACGGTACGGTTGGCCGTCGTCGCCGATCACATACAGGCCGGTCAGCTCCGGCTCCTCACCGGCGTCCTCGGCAAAGGGCGGCACCGGGAAATCCGCACCGGGACGCACGACGATGCTGCCGTCGCCCTTGTAGAACCACTCAGGTTGCGCGCCGACCTGCTCCGCCGCCGGTTTGCCGCCCTCCAACCCCCACTTGAACATGCGCATGGTGTCGGTCATGCCGGCTTCGACTTCACCGTCGTGCTGGTGCATTTTGTCCCGCGTCGCGGCGCTGCCCAGATGGGTCAGGCCGGTGCCGCTGATCAGGCAATGGGCCGGGTCTTCGTGGTCCAGTGGCGGCAGGACCTTGTGCTGCTGCAACAGCTGCGCGTAATCCGGACCGGGTTCGCTGCCGCGCCGGGCGATTTCTTCCTGCAGGCTGCGCTGGGCACGGATGGCGGCCAGGGCCAGTTCACGGGTACTGCGGGTATCGCGCAGCACCTGGACCCGAGCGCCCTCAACCACTCCCACCTGGCGTTGCCCGTCGGTGTTTTCAAACTGAATCAGGCGCATGTCGGCCCTCCGAAAAGTCGTGGTGGGCGCCGCGAGAGAGCGGCGCCGGACGGTCACTCGATGATGTTGAAATCGCTCAGGTACTCATCGGAGATTTCCAGGCCCAGGCCCGGCTTGTTGTCATCCAGCTGGATGTAGCCGTTGACCGGTTGCGGCTCGCCCTTGAACACGTAGTAGAAGAGCTCGTTGCCGACTTCGACGTCGAACACCGGGAAGAACTCGGCCATAGGCGAAGCCGTGGTGGACATGGTCAGGTGGTAGTTGTGCATCTGCCCGGCATGCGGGATGACCGGCACCGACCAGGCCTCGGCCATGGCGTTGATCTTGCGCGCGGCGGTGATGCCGCCGACGCGGTTGGTGTCGTACTGGATCACGTCGACGGCGCGGCGTTCCAGCAGGTCCTTGAAGCCGTAGGAAGTGAACTCGTGTTCGCCGCCGGAGATCGGCATGATCCCCATCTTCTTCAGCTCGATGTAGCCTTCAATGTCGTCGGCGATCACCGGTTCTTCGAGCCAGCGCGGCTCGAACTCGGCCAGTTTCGGCAACATGCGCCGGGCATACTCGAGGGTCCAGCCCATGTAGCATTCAAGCATGATGTCGACGTCGGGGCCGGCCAACTCACGCAGGGCGCGCACTTGTTCGATGTTGCGGCGCATGCCTGCCGGGCCGTCTTTCGGTCCGTAGCCAAAGCGCATTTTCAGCGCGGTGAAACCCTGGTTCAGATAGCCCTGGGCTTCTTCGAGGAACAGGTCGAGGTTGTCGTTGGCGTAGAGCTTGGAAGCGTAGGTCCAGATCTTTTCCTTGGTGCGCCCGCCCAGCAGCTTGAACACGGGTTTGTTTACCGCTTTGCCCATGATGTCCCAGATCGCGATGTCGATGGCCGAGATCGCCGCCATGCCGATGCCCTTGCGGCCCCAGGCGTGGCTCTGGCGGTACATTTTCTGCCAGATGTATTCGTTGTCGAACGGGTCTTCGCCAATGGCGATCGGCGCCAGGTAGGTGTCGATGATTTCCTTGGCCACACGCGGCGCCAGGGCGCAGTTACCGATGCCGACGAGGCCGGTGTCGGTCTCGACTTCCACCACCAGCCAGCCGTGGAAGCGGAACGAGCCCATGGCGTCGCCGCGCTCGAACAGGATGTCGCTGGCATTGGTGCAGAAGTGCGCCTGGGGTGGCACGACTTTGCCTTTCCACTCGAAAACGCGGGTACGGATCGCTTTGATTTTCATGAATAGAGTTTCCTTGCGCTGCCGGCTTCTTGTCATTGTGAGTCGCTGCGCAATGCCGCTCGGGCGGCGGTCTTGCGCATTCGATGGAGCGACTTTAGCCAGCGGCCAAGGGCTGCGGATAATCACTTATGCGTATCCGGCGATAACCTGGAGTGATAGCAAAAAGTAGTTATTCGACAGATTGGGTTATCAGGAAGCACATAAAACTGTAGGAGCTGGCTTGCCAGCGATAGCGGCCTGACAGTCACTTCAAGGGTGTCTGTCAGTCAGTTATCGCTGGCAAGCCAGCTCCTACAGGGGGTGGGTGTTGTGTCAGTGGTTGTGGGTGCCCATCCGGCACGCGATCTCGAACGCCTGGCGGATCGCGCCGACGTTGGCCTTGCCCTGCCCCGCGATGTCGAACGCGGTGCCATGGGCCGGGGTGGTGATCGGGATCGGCAGTCCGCCCTGCACCGTGACGCCACGGGAGAAGCCCATCAACTTGATCGCGATCTGCCCCTGGTCGTGGTACATGGTGACCACCGCGTCGAAGGCACAGGCATCACCCTGGACCTTGAGGAAGATCGTGTCGGCCGGATAAGGCCCGTCCGCCGCGATCCCCAGTGCCTGCGCCGAACGCACCGCCGGGCCGATGATGTCCAGTTCCTCGCGACCGAACGAACCGTTATCACCGTTATGCGGGTTCAGCCCGCAGACGCCGATGCGCGGCTTTTCCAGCCCGTTGCGCTTGAGCGCGGTGTCGATCAGTTGAATCGCTTCCACCACCCGTTGCTGGCTGAGCAGGCCCGGCACATCGGCCAGGGCCACATGGGAGGTCACCCGCGAAGTCCAGAGATTGTCGAGCACGTTGAATTCGCAGAACGGTCCATGGAAATCCAGCAGCTCGGCGAACCAGTGCAGCTCATCGCTGTGGGCCATGCCGGCCATGTGCAGTGAAGTCTTGTTCAATGGCCCGAACAACACGGCGTCGGTGATGCCCGCTTCGGTCAGGCGCAGGGCTTTTTCCAGGGTGTCGAGGCTGTAGCGGCCACCGATGACGCTGGCCTCGCTCCGCGCAAACTCACCGAGGGTGTCGCCGCGAAAGTCATAGAACAGCGGCGTGTCATCGACAAATGCCAACTGCTCCAGGGACTCGACGCGACGATAGGGAAATTCCATCCCGGCAATGCGCATGCCGCGACGCATTTCCGCTTCGTCGGCAATCAGGATCACATTGGCCTGGGCACGCACTTCAGGCTCGCCCAGCAGGCGCGCAATCAGCTCAGGGCCGATGCCCGCCGGGTCCCCCAGGACCATCGCGATGGTGGATTTGCTCATGCTTCACTCCTCAAGGGTTCAGGCTGCGCCCGCTCAATGGCGCAAGGCTCACAGCGATAGACCCGCTGTGCGTTGCTGTAGAAAAGTCGTTCCTGATCGGCTGTCGGCAGATCGGCGACGATGGATTTGAAACCGCTGTAGATGTCATCGAACGAGCCGCACAGGCTGTCCACGGGGAAGTTGCTGGCGAACATCGCCCGGTGGCTGCCAAACATGGCGATCACCTCGCGCACGATCCAGGCGTTGTCCTTGGCGCGCCAGCGCTGGCCGCCCTGCCCCAGGCCGGAAATCTTCACCTGCACGTTCGGCCACTGCGCCAGCCGCGCCATCGCCAGACGCCAGCCCGCCAGGCCTTCGGCGCTCCGGTCATTGGGCAAACCGGCGTGGTTGAGAATCAGCGTGATGCCTGGAAAATCCCGCGCCAGGCGTTCGGCCTCGTGCAGGTTCCACCAGGGCGTCTGCAAGTCGAAATGCAGGCCCAGCGCTTCGAGCGCGGCGTAACTGCGGCGCCAGTGTTCGTCACTCATCAGGCTGCGCAGGTGCCCCACCTGCGCCGGCGCGATCGGGCCACCGGGCTTGTGGCGCACGCTGCGCACATGCTTGAAACGCGCCTGTTCAGTGAGCACATCGATAGCGTCCGGATGATCGAGCCAGGCTTGCGCCACGACTGCATTGGGTACGCCGTAGCGGGCGGCCAGTTGTTCGATGAAACGGGTTTCGCCGATCGGGTCCTGCGGGTTCCACTCGGTCTCGACGTACACCGTTTGCACGACGTTATGCGAACCTGCATCGGCGAAGTAATCCTCGGGAAAATAGCGGCGCTTGATCGCGCTGTAGTCTCCGTAGCGAAACGGTATGTTGGCCTCGGGGGCAAGCCATGGGTGGTCGTTAACGGTCGGGTCCCAGAAGTGATGATGGGCGTCGATGATCGGGCCGTTCCACAACGCGTTAGTCATGGCGCACCTCATCCAGGCTGATGAACAACGTCGCGAGCACGAAGACTGCCGAGCACGCCGCGAAGAACCCGAGCACCGGGGCAAAACCACCGGCCGCTTGCAGAATCACGCCCACCAGGATCGGCACCACGATGCCGCCGCTGCTACCGGCCATGTTCATCACGCCGCCGATCAAACCGACCCGCGCCGGCGCCGCCAGCAGCGCCGGGAAGCTCCAGTAGAGGCTGCCCCACATCAGGAAGAACGCGGTCATGGCCAACAGCGCCACCGCCGCAAAAGGATGGCTCAACGTCGGCAGCAACAGGAATGCGCCGAGGGCCACCAGCCCGGAAAACGCCAGCAGGCTCTTGACCGCCACCCCGCGACTCACGCCTTTGCGAATCAAGCCATCACAGAGGAAACCTCCGGTCAACGAACCCAGTGCACCGCAGACAAAAATCACGAAGGTCGCCGCACCAATCCCCTTGATATCGAAACCCCGGGCCTGGGCCAGGTAACTCGGGCCCCAGGTCAGCAGGCCGAAATACACCATCGCCCAACTCGCCCGGCCGATCAGCAAACCGCTGAGCGAGCGTGGCGCAATACCCAACCCCTTGACCGGCGCCCGGGCCGCCTCGGCGGCGGGCGTTGCGCGGCCAGCGTTGATTCTCTCAAGCTCCGCCGCATTGACTTGCGGGTGACCGGCCGGGTCATCGCGCAGATAACGCCGTGCCAGCCAGGCCAGCACCAGGGTGGCGATACCGGCGATCACGAAGGCCAGGCGCCAGGAGTCCAGCGAGGCAATCAGCCAGGCAATGATCAACCCGCCAAGGGCCACGCCCAACGGGCTGCCGCTGTCCATCAATACCGCGCCGCGACTGCGTTCGCTCGGGGCCAGCCACAGGGAAATCAGCTTGCCACCCGACGGGAACAGCGGTGCTTCGGCGGCGCCCAGTGCAACCCGGGCAAACAACAACGACAAGCCGCCGGTGGCGAACGCCGCCAGCACCTGAAACGTGCCCCACAACCCGGTGGACCAACTGATGACCCGATGCGGGCCGAAGCGGTCGATCAACCAGCCGCCGGGAATCTGCAACAGTGCGTAGGCCCAGAAAAAGCTGCTGAGGATCAGCCCTTGCAGGCTCGGTGACAGGGAAAACTCATGGGCGATAGTTGGCATCGCAATGGACAGCGACACCCGGTCGATCAGGTTGACCATGGTCAGCGCGAAGATGATGGCGAAGATCCGCCAGCGCACGCTGCTGGCTTTGGCGGTACCGGCCACCGGCATGGGCGCTTCGTTGGGCTGGGCAACTGCGCCGGGCAGATGCAGGGAAGCACTGGGACGAACCATGGTGCATACCTCATTTATTATTTTTGTGGAGATGCAGGTGTTGATAAGCACTATCGAAGGCTCGCTGATAACCGTCTAATCAAAACTTGAAATCAGGCGATAGCCTCGGGTTATGTCATGCCCTGCTTTCAACGACCTTTCAACGTGGGCACGCATTCTTTTCTGTAGGAGCGAGCTTGCTCGCGATGGTCTTGAACGAAAACGCGTGCTTCCTGAATTAACGCGGTGCCCTTGAGTCCATCGCGAGGAGGCTCGCTCCTACAGCAGTCAGTTGTTTGCCGAGCTATAACCCCAGGCTATCGGTGTATGTATTGTTTTGACTAGACGCCGTGCCCGCACCTTCACACACTCGGGCCAGGCTTGCGGCTTTACCGCGCAAACAAGCCGCTCATAACAATTACAAGAACATAAATACGAGGCTCTTCCATCATGCGAAATGCATTCGTCCGTCGCACCTCCCGTCTGTTTCTTGGTTGCGCATTGATCGCCGCCGGTACCCTTCCCGCTCTCGCCAACGCCGCCTGGCAACCGGACAAAAACGTCGAAATCGTCGTCGCCGGTGGTCCCGGTGGTGGTACCGACCAGCTCGGTCGCCTGATCCAGTCGATCATCACCACGCACAAGCTGCTCGACGTGAACACCATCGTCCTCAACAAGGGCGGTGGCAACGGCGCCGAAGCCTTCCTCGACCTGAAAATGAGCAAGGGCGATGCCGACAAACTGGTGATCGGCACCAACAACATCTACCTGTTGCCGCTGGTGTCCAAGCTCGGCTACGAGTGGCAGGAACTGACCCCGATCGCCGCCGTGGCCGAGGATGACTTCATTCTCTGGAGCTACAAGGGTGCGCCGTGGAAAGACGCTAAAAGCTTCTACGAAGCGGTCAAGGCCGACCCGTCGAACCTGCGCATGGGCGGCAGCCAGTCCAAGGACGTCGACCAGACCCTGACCCTGCTGCTGAACCAGACCAACAACAGCAAACTGGTGTACATCCCGTTCAAGAGCGGCAGCGAAGCCGCGACGCAACTGGCCGGCAAGCACATCGCCGCCAACGTCAACAATCCAAGCGAGAGCATCAGCCAATGGCGTGGTGATCAGGTCGAGCCGCTCTGCGTGTTCAGTAAGGAGCGCATGGGCTATACCGACAAAGTCGCCGGCGACAAATCCTGGGCCGACGTCCCGACCTGTCATGAACAAGGCCTGGGCATCGATCAGTACCGCTTCCCGCGCACCGTGTTCATGCCTGGCGATGTCACCGCCGAGCAGCGTGCGTTCTATGTCGAGTTGATGCGCAAAGTCACCCAGACCGATGAGTTCAAGGCTTACGTGAAGCAGAACGCTCTGGTGCCAACCTTCCTCGAGGGCGAGCCGCTGACCGCCTACATCGAAAAAGACACCGCCCGCGTCACGCCGGTGTTCAAAGAGGCCGGCTGGCTGAAAAACTGAGTTGCTCACGGCCGCCCGCCCTGCGTACGGCCGTCACCTCTGGAGGTGCTTTCATGTCCCATTCTTCGGATTCACCACCGCTGGTCGGTACGCGCTGGGTCGAACTCGGCCTGGCACTCTTCACCACGCTGATCGGTGCGGTGGTGATGTACGGCAGCGTTGAACAGGGTATCGGCTGGGGTGATGCCGGCCCCGAGCCGGGTTACTTTCCCTTCTACATCGGCCTGATGTTGAGCGCCGCCAGTGTGGCCAACGGCGTGTTGACCCTGGTGCGCTGGCAAGCCCTGGGCATCTCATTCGTCAGCCGCAGTGCGTTCAGGCAAGTGCTGTCGGTGTTCGTGCCCATTGCGCTATTCGTCGGTGCGATGCCGTTCACCGGCATCTACGTCGCTTCGGCCTGCTTCATTGCCTGGTTCATGTGGCGTGACAAGGTCCGCGCCAAGCCTTACGGCAAATGGATGATCGGTAGCGTGTCCCTGGGCGCGGTGCTGGCCAGTTACCTGATTTTCGCGCTGTGGTTCAAAGTGCCGCTGGATGCCGGCCCAATGGGCGACTGGATTGCCCTGGCCGGGAGACATTTCAAATGAGCGAGTTCGATTCCCTGCTGCAAGGCATGAACCTGATCCTCACGCCGGGCCATATCGGCCTGATGGTGATCGGCGTGCTGCTGGGCATTCTGGTCGGCGTACTGCCCGGTCTCGGGGCCCCCAATGGCGTGGCGTTGCTGCTGCCGCTGACGTTCACCATGTCGCCGGTGTCGGCGATCATCCTGCTGTCGTGCATGTACTGGGGCGCGCTGTTCGGCGGTTCGATCACCTCGATCCTGTTCAACATCCCCGGTGAGCCTTCATCGGTGGCAACCACCTTCGACGGTTACCCGATGGCCCGCGAAGGCCGTGCCGCCGAAGCCCTGACCGCCGCGTTCAGTTCGGCGTTGCTGGGTGCGTTGGCCGGCGTGTTGTTGCTGACCTTTCTCTCGACAAAAATTGCCGCGTTCGCCATGTCGTTCAGTTCGCCGGAGTTCTTCGCGGTGTACCTGTTGGCGTTCTGCACCTTCATCGGCATGAGCAAGAACCCGCCACTGAAAACCGTGGTGGCGATGATGATCGGTTTCGCCATGGCCGCCGTCGGCATGGACACCGTGTCCGGCAACCTGCGCCTGACCTTCGACCAGCCGATCCTGATGACCGGCATCAGCTTTGAAGTGGCGGTGATCGGCCTGTTCGGCATCGGCGAAATCCTCTGCACCGTGGAAGAGGGACTGGTGTTCCGCGGCGAGCATGCGCGGATCACGCCCATGGTGATCCTGCGTACCTGGGCGAAATTGCCGCGTTACTGGTGGACGATTGTGCGCAGCACCCTGGTCGGCTGCTGGATGGGCATCACCCCTGGCGGACCGACTGCCGCGTCGTTCATGAGCTACAGCCTGGCCCGGCGCTTCTCGAAAAACCGCGACAACTTCGGCAAGGGCGAACTCGAAGGGGTGATCGCCCCGGAAACCGCTGACCACGCGGCCGGCACCAGTGCCCTGCTGCCGATGCTGACCCTGGGCATTCCCGGCTCGGCGACTGCGGCGGTGATGCTCGGTGGCCTGATGATCTGGGGCCTGCACCCCGGGCCAACGCTGTTTGTCGAGCAACACGATTTTGTCTGGGGCCTGATCGCCAGCATGTACCTGGGCAACGTGGTGAGCCTGATCGTGGTGCTGGCCACCGTGCCGCTGTTCGCTTCGATCCTGCGCATCCCGTTCTCGATCATCGCGCCGATCATCATCATGGTCTGCGCCATCGGTGCCTACTCGGTGCACAACTCGTTCTTCGACGTGGTGCTGATGCTGGGCTTCGGTGCGCTGGGTTATCTGTTCAAGAAACTCGGCTTCCCGATTGCGCCGCTGGTGTTGGCGGCGGTGCTGGGTGACAAGGCAGAAGATGCGTTCCGCCAGTCGATGCTGTTCTCCGACGGGCACCTGGGGATTTTCTGGTCCAACCCGTTGGTCGGCAGCCTGACCACCGCGGCGCTGCTGATGCTGTTCTGGCCGTTGATTTCCAAAGCGCTGCAAACCCTGATCGGCCTGCGCAAACCCCAGGTCGCCAAGCCAAAATCGGTGCTGTGATACGCCAAGGCTGGCAACGCCTGGCATTTGTTGTCAGGCTTGCCGCAGGACTTTTTTGCGAGCACGGCCCATGACCCGAATTCCTGCTGCCAACGTAATCCACAGCCGACTGCGCCTGCGCCAACTGCGGCTGATGCTGGCGTTGCAGGAATTCGGCTCGTTGCGCCGCGCCGCCGATCACATCGGCATGACCCAACCGGCCGCGACCAAAATGCTGCATGAGGCCGAGGACCTGTTGGGCGTCGAGTTGTTCGAACGCCTGCCCCGGGGCATGCGCTCTACCCCGTTCGGGGAAACGGTCATTTATTACGCACGCATGGTATTCGCCGAACTCAGCGGCATGCGTGAAGAGCTGGTCGCCCTCGAATCCGGCAACCTTGGCCGGGTCGCGGTCGGGGCCATTCCGGCACTGGCTTCGGGGCTGCTGACGCGCACCATCGCCACCTTGAAACAAAGCCATCCACGCTTGTCGATGAGCATTCAGGTCGACACCAGCGACGTGCTGGTGCAGGCGTTGTTGCAAGATCAGCTGGATATCGTGTTGGGGCGGATTCCCGCCGGTGCCCGGGCAGAGGAGTTGCTGTTCGACAGCCTTGGCGAGGAAGCGCTGTGCGTGATTTCCGGCGCACAGAATCCACTGGCCAAAGCCACGCAGTTGAGCTGGGCCGAATTGCAGAACATGACCTGGGTGCTGCAACAGCAGCCCAGCCCGATGCGCGCAATCATCAATCAGGTGTTCCACAACGCGCGGGTCGACATCCCGAGCAGCATCGTCGAAACCACGTCGATCATGACCTTGCTGTCGTTGATTCAGCAGACCGACATGCTCGGTGTCACCCCGGTGTCGGTGGTCGAGGACTATCCCGGTCGGGATCTGCTGGCGGTGTTGCCGATCAAGTTCGAGGCGCGGCTGCCACCGTACGGGTTGATCACCCGGCGTCATCGCATTCAATCGTCGGCGATGCAGGCGTTCATGAATTCGGTGCGGGCCGAGCATGCGCTGGCCAAATGAAAAAGGCCCGGAGCATTGCTCCGGACCTTTCCGGTTTTAAGCCGACTTACGGAACACAAACACCAGCCCGACGATGATCAACAGCATGCCGAACAGGCTCAACAGCGCCAGGCGGTTGCCGAAGACCAGATAGTCCATCACCGCCGTCACCGCCGGCACCAGGTAAAACAGACTGGTGACGTTCACCAGGTTGCCCCGGGCGATCAAGCGGTACAGCAACAGCGTCGCCAGCACCGACACCACCAGCCCCATCCATAGCACCGGCAGGATGAAACCGCTGCTGTGCTCGAAGTGAAACGGCTGGAAAGGGACGAAAATCCCGCACAACAGCAGTCCGGCGAGGTACTGCACCGGCAGCGTGCCGAGAGGGTTTTCAGTGATGCGTTTCTGCATGATCGAACCGAACGTCATGCTCACCAGCGCCAGCAGACCGAAAAGCATTCCGGCCAGCGACATCCCGGCCAGGCCGATGCCCTGATAGACCACCATGATCAAACCGGTCAGCCCCAGGATCAGACCGAACATCCGGCTCCAGGAACGCTGACGCTCCATCAGCACCACCGTGAGGATCGGCTGCACGCCCATGATGGTCGCCATCACCCCGGGGGTGACTTTCAGGTCCAGGGCCAGCAGATAGAAAATCTGATAGGCCCCCAACAACACCACGCCGGTGGCCATCGCATACAGCATCGGCTTGCCGCCCTTGGGCAACTTCAGCTTGAACAACGGCACCAGCAACACCAGCCCGCATAGCGCAATGACGAAACGAAACATCAGGAAGGCGAAGGGTGACGCGTGGGCCAGCCCCCATTTGGAGAAGATCGCCCCGCTGCTCCACAGCAGCACGAACAGGCTCGTGGACGCCGCCGCGAGCGCGGATTTTTTCGAAAGGACAAACATGAATACCACCTGTAGTCAGGCAAAAAGCCAACTCAGCAAAAGCTGAAATCCAGTAGTTTTTCAGGCGGGCGCGGGAACAGCAGAAGACAGCTGATCAGCCCGAAATGCCAACGCCTGGCGGTGATACGACTGCGCACACCGGCGTGCTACTGACAGGTGGGGGGTAATGACTGATCTGCCCGGGCTGCTGATTCCCGCACGGCACGACGCCAGCGTTGACCGCTGAATCGACTACCGCGTTGAGGAGGGATGCAGGCATTGGGCTGATCTTTGCTCGAGGGATAAGAAAGTGAGTCCGAAACTCACCGTGTGTCGACTATAACCAGCGTTCGATATGGATTGCAACGAGTTGGTCAAAAGGCCGTATCCGGCCTCAACCAAACAACCAATACCCCAACAACGTCAGCACCACCACCGCCAGCACCGGACGCAGAACACGGTAAGCCTTGGGATTGCGCCGCTTCCATTGCTTGACCACACCACTGAATCTATCGCTGGAGTTCTTGCTCCAGGCGTAGGCCTTGTTGATCCCGCCCACACGCTCGTCATCCAGGTTCTGAGGGGCGGTGGCGCGCCCCAGCCAGGCGCTGACACTGCGATTGATGCGGGTCATGAAGCGATTGCTCAACGGACGTTCGATATCGCAGAACAGGATGACCCGGGTCTTTTGCGTTTCATTCTTGACCCAGTGCACGTAGGTCTCGTCGAACATCACGTCTTCACCATCGCGCCAGGCGTAAACCTGACCGTCGACAAAAATGCGGCAATCATCGGAATTGGGGGTGGACAGCCCCAGGTGATAACGCAGGGAGCCGCCAAACGGGTCGCGATGCGGGTTGAGGTGGCTGCCGCCCGGCAGCAGCGCAAACATCGCGCCCTTGACGTTGGGAATGCCGCTGACCAATGCCACGGTTCTCGGGCACAAGACTTCGGCAGAAGGCAGCGGTTTGTCATACCACTTGAGATAGAAACGCTTCCAGCCCTTCTTGAAGAACGAGCCAAAACCGGCGTCGTTGTTCTTTGCCGCCGCACGAATATACCCCTCGTCGAACAAGTGCATCGCTTCGTCGCGAATCACCTCCCAGTTGTCCTTGAGCACATCCAGTTCGGGAAACTTGCTGCGATCCAGATACGGTTTGGAAGGCACGCCGGAAAACAGGTACATCAAGGCGTTATAGGGTGCGAACAGTGCCGAATGGTTAACGAATTGGCGCAAAACCGGCAGACGCGCCTTGCCGCGTAAATGTACAAAGAGGGTGCTGCCGAGAAACAGCAGCAACAGCAAGGCTTTCGCGGCAAACGAAAAGGTCATCAACAACTCCTTTGAAGATAAGCGACTTTGCACCAGGTCCATTGTCCGACGAGGCTTGCGGCATGATAAACACTGCCGATCCGGTAAAAAACCTGCACTTTTCAACATTCAACGTTAACAGATCTGCAACAAAGCGTTTCTTAACACGAGACACCTGAACGGCGGCTGATGCGAATCCCTCATCAACCGGGTGTAACCAGCGATCACGCCGCAGCAATCACCGCCAGCCACGATCCGTGCCTGTTCAGCACTTACTGCTGGTTCTCCTGTTCGGTAAACAGATCACTGAACAACATGCTCGACAGATAACGTTCACCGGAATCCGGCAGGATCACGACGATGGTCTTGCCCTGCATTTCCGGGGTCTCCGCCAATCTTACGGCCACCGCCATGGCAGCGCCGCAGGAGATCCCGCACAAAATTCCTTCTTCCTGCATCAAGCGCAAGGCCATGGCCTTGGACTCTTCGTCACTGACCAGTTCTACCCGGTCGACGATCGACAAATCGAGGTTCTTCGGCACAAAACCGGCACCAATGCCCTGGATCTTGTGCGGGCTCGGCTTGATTTCTTCACCGGCCAGAGCCTGGGTGATCACCGGTGACGCCGCCGGCTCCACCGCCACCGAGAGAATCGGTTTGCCTTGGGTATTCTTGATATACCGTGAAACCCCGGTGATGGTTCCGCCGGTTCCAACGCCTGCCACCAGCACGTCCACCGCGCCATCGGTATCGTTCCAGATTTCCGGGCCGGTGGTTTTTTCGTGGATGGCCGGGTTGGCCGGGTTGTCGAATTGCGCCGGCATGAAGTACTTCGACGGGTCGCCGGCAACAATTTCACCGGCTTTTTCGATA
This sequence comes from Pseudomonas sp. AP3_22 TE3818, assembly GCF_053628995.1. Lineage (NCBI taxonomy): Bacteria > Pseudomonadati > Pseudomonadota > Gammaproteobacteria > Pseudomonadales > Pseudomonadaceae > Pseudomonas > Pseudomonas sp. AP3_22 TE3818. The sequence continues at coordinate 5,033,083 of NZ_JBRJHL010000001.1, forward strand.
GCGCCCTTCATGCCTTTGGCCGGTTCGGTCAACACCAGCTCGGCACCCAGTGCCTTGAGCACCTTGCGACGTTCGATGCTCATGGACGCCGGCATGGTCAGCATCAGTTTGTAGCCACGGGCGGCGGCCACGAACGCCAGGCCGATGCCGGTATTGCCGGAGGTGGGTTCGACGATGGTCATGCCCGGCTTGAGTTTGCCGCTGCTTTCGGCATCCCAGATCATGTTCGCGCCGATCCGGCACTTGACCGAGTAACCGGGGTTGCGCCCTTCGATCTTGGCCAGAATGGTCACACCACGCGGCGCAATGCGATTGATCTGCACCAGCGGCGTGTTGCCGATGGAGTGGGCGTTGTCAGCGAAAATGCGGCTCATGGCTGGGTCCTTAACGACAGCATTGAAATAGGGCATCAAGGTAAGCCCTCTTGCCCGCAGGCGTCCAGTCGGGTCGAACGTCCGCCTGTCAGTGCAGTCAATGGCTATAGATCGCCAGAGATTTGCCACCATGAAACGTCGATATAGCTGGCCCCTGTGGACCCTCATCGGCCTCGTTGTACTGCTGATAACGCTGCACATCGCCTTGCCCTATCTGGTGCGCGATTACCTGAATGAGAGGTTGGCGGACATGGGCGACTACCGGGGCCAGATCACCGACGTGGACCTGGCCCTGTGGCGCGGGGCCTACAAGATCAACGGACTGAAAATCGTCAAGGTCGATGGCAAGGTTCCGGTGCCTTTCGTCAACGCGCCATTGATCGACCTCTCGGTGAGTTGGCACTCACTGTGGCACGACCACGCAGTGGTGGCCGAAGTGCAGTTCATCACGCCCGAGGTCAACTTCGTCGACGGCGGGGCCAACAAGCGAAATTCCCAGACCGGCCAGGGCACCGACTGGCGTGCCCAATTAGGCAAGCTGCTGCCCATTACCCTGAACGAAGTGCGGATCAACGACGGCAAGATCAGTTTTCGCAACTTCAACTCCAAACCACCGGTGAACATGAATGCCACAAAGGTGGATGCCCGTATTTTCAACCTGACCAACGTGGTCGACACCAAAGGCAAACGCGACGCACGTTTTGAAGGTAAAGCCTTGCTGCTGGGGCATGCACCACTGGAAACCTCGGCCACTTTCGATCCCTTGAGCGATTTCGAAGACTTCGAGTTTCGCTTGCGCACCACGGATATCGAACTCAAGCGCCTGAACGACTTCGCCGCGGCCTACGGCAAGTTCGATTTCAATGCCGGCCATGGCGACGTGGTGATCGAAGCCCAGGCCAACAAGGGCCGACTGACCGGCTATATCAAGCCGCTGATGCGCGATGTTGACGTGTTCAACTGGCAGCAGGACGTGGAAAACAAGGACAAAGGGCTGTTCCGCTCGATATGGGAAGCCCTCGTCGGTGGAACCGAGACGGTCCTGAAAAACCAGGGCAAAAACCAGTTTGCGACAAAGGTCGAACTCAGCGGCAACGTTCACCAGAAGGATGTCAGCGCGTTCCAGGCTTTTTTGCAGATTTTACGCAATGGTTTCATCCAGGCGTTCAATGCACGGTATGAACGGCCCAAGCCGGATGCAGGCTAATTTTTGCGCGTGATGATGTACCGGCCAGTGTCTTCTGCCGCGCGGGGCGAATTCGACTGCTGTTGAAGGAAATCCCAACCCAGGCAAGCCAGGGCCAACGATCGGGGCACCGCTTCGCGACCACTGCTGTATCGGCTGATACTGCGGCTACTGACCCCCAGCGCTTGAGCCGCCTGATTGAGCGATAATCCGGTGCGAGCACGCCAATCGATAAAGATTCGGGTGTTTTCGTCGGCTGCATTCTGCGCCAGGGCATCCAGGTAGAGCGTGTCTGCACCGATCTGGATATCCAGCTCAGGCCATTCGACACTCCAGCCATCGTCACCCAACGCTGCATGATCAAAAGCGTCTCCCTGCAAAGGTTGCAGGCCTGGATAGGCCTGCAGGTCGCGGCTCAAATCGAGCAGCAGTTGCTGGCCATCGATAAACGTCAGCGCCAATCGGTAATCCGGCAATGCTTGCACTGCTGATAACCTTGGTCGTTTCATGGGTAACATCGTTTCCAATCCTCCAGCAATTGCACCTGATGGGCCCTGACCCACTCCAGCGCTTCCTTGATGATCAGCGGCAGCGCTTTGCCCACCATCACTTCGACAGTTTCCAGGCTCAGCATGACGTCCAGCCCGCCACCCGTCAGATGAACGTGGGGTGGTGGATGATCCTTTTCGCGCAACTGAATGCGATACGTATCTCGAAATCGGTATTTAGTAGACATGCCCGGCACGCTATCGCCAAAATGGCGATATATCAATGCTGGCCAGCCGCCGAGACTGAGTCAAGATGTGACGCTCCATTCAGAGACTGAATAAGCCGTCTGCGTTCACAGTCGACCGGGCAGCGCGTTATAGTCGGGGCTGACCCTTTTATTGCGCCCCCCCGCCCTGCCTCGTTCAGGTCGGCGTTACCGTTCGAGGATTAGCAGATGAAGTTCGAAGGCACCCAGGCCTACGTCGCCACCGATGACCTGAAGCTGGCGGTCAACGCCGCCATCACCCTGGAGCGGCCATTGCTGGTCAAGGGCGAACCGGGCACCGGCAAGACCATGCTCGCCGAGCAACTGGCCGAATCCTTTGGCGCCAAACTGATCACCTGGCACATCAAGTCCACCACCAAGGCTCACCAGGGCCTGTACGAGTACGACGCGGTCAGCCGCCTGCGCGACTCGCAACTGGGCAACGAAAAAGTCCACGACGTTCGTAACTACCTGAAAAAGGGCAAGCTCTGGGAAGCCTTCGAGTCCGACGAGCGGGTGATCCTGCTGATCGACGAAATCGACAAGGCCGACATCGAGTTCCCCAACGACCTGCTGCAAGAACTCGACAAGATGGAGTTCTACGTTTACGAGATCGACGAGACCATCAAGGCGAAAAAGCGTCCGATCATCATCATTACCTCCAACAACGAAAAGGAACTGCCGGACGCCTTCCTGCGCCGCTGCTTCTTCCACTACATCGCGTTCCCCGACCGCACCACCCTGCAAAAGATCGTTGACGTGCACTACCCGGACATCAAGAAAGACCTGGTCAGCGAAGCGCTGGACGTGTTCTTCGACGTGCGCAAGGTGCCGGGCCTGAAGAAGAAGCCTTCGACCTCCGAACTGGTGGACTGGCTCAAGCTGCTGATGGCCGACAACATCGGTGAAGCGGTGCTGCGCGAACGCGATCCGACCAAGGCCATCCCGCCGCTGGCCGGCGCCCTGGTGAAGAACGAACAGGACGTGCAATTGCTTGAGCGTCTGGCGTTCATGAGCCGTCGCGGCACCCGCTAAGAGGCTGATGCCATGCTGCTCAACCTGTTTAATGAAATGCGCGCAGCCAAGGTGCCGGTCTCGGTGCGTGAACTGCTGGACCTGATCAACGCGCTGAAACAGCGCGTGACCTTCGCCGACATGGACGAGTTCTATTACCTGTCCCGGGCGATCCTGGTGAAGGACGAAAGGCATTTCGACAAGTTCGACCGGGCGTTCGGTGCCTACTTCAATGGCCTGGAAAAGCTCGACGACCATCTTCAGGCGCTGATCCCCGAAGACTGGCTGCGCAAGGAATTCGAACGCTCGCTGACCGACGAAGAACGGGCGGCGATCCAGTCCCTCGGCGGCCTGGACAAGCTGATCGAAGAGTTCAAGAAACGCCTCGAAGAACAGAAGGAACGTCACGCCGGCGGTAATAAATGGATCGGTACCGGCGGCACCAGCCCGTTCGGCTCCGGCGGTTTCAACCCGGAAGGCATCCGGGTCGGCGATGCCGGCAAGCGCCAGGGCAAGGCGGCCAAGGTCTGGGACCAGCGCGAATACAAGAACCTCGACGATTCGGTGGAGTTGGGCACGCGCAACATCAAGGTCGCCCTGCGCCGCCTGCGCAAGTTCGCCCGCCAGGGCGCGGCGGAAGAGCTGGACATCGATGGCACCATCGACCACACCGCCAAGGATGCCGGACTGCTGAACATCCAGATGCGGCCGGAGCGGCGCAACACCGTCAAGCTGTTGCTGCTGTTCGACATCGGCGGCTCGATGGACGCCCATGTGAAGATTTGCGAGGAATTGTTTTCGGCCTGCAAGACCGAGTTCAAGCACCTGGAGTACTTCTACTTCCACAACTTCATTTATGAATCGGTGTGGAAGAACAACATGCGCCGCACCTCCGAGCGCACCTCGACCATGGACCTGCTGCACAAGTACGGCGCCGACTACAAAGTGATCTTCATCGGCGACGCCGCCATGGCGCCCTATGAAATCACCCAGCCGGGCGGCAGTGTCGAGCACTGGAACGAAGAAGCCGGTTACGTGTGGATGCAGCGGTTCAAGGAAAAGTACAAGAAACTCATCTGGATCAACCCGTATCCGAAGGACACCTGGAGCTATACCTCGTCGACCAATATTGTGCGGGATTTGATCGAGGACCAGATGTATCCGCTGACCCTTCGCGGGCTGGAAGAAGGGATGCGGTTTCTGTCCAAGTAGAAATGCGTCGCCTGTGAAGGCCTCTTCGCGAGCAAGCCCGCTCCCACATTGGTTTTGTGCACGACACAGGTCAAATGTGGGAGCGGGCTTGCTCGCGAAGCTTTTAGCTGCGTGTGAAGCGCTGCAAATACTCGACATGCTCACGATGAGCGACATCCTGCACCACCGGCTTCAACCGTACCTGTGTCCCCGGCAGGCACTGCGCCAGCCGCGCCAGTGCCAACGGCGTCAACGCTCCCAATCGCGGATAACCACCAATGGTCTGCCGATCATTGAGCAACACAATCGGCTGCCCGTCGGGCGGCACCTGCACGGCACCCAAAGGTATGCCCTCGGAAATCATCGGCTTGCCCTGGTACTGCAGCGCCGTACCCAGCAGGCGAATACCCATCCGGTCGGCACGGCTGTCGAGATGCCATACGCTGTTGAACGCGTCGAACAGGCTCTGCCCGCTGAACTCGCCGATCTGTGCACCGAGGACCAGGTCCAACGGCGCATCAAGGTTCAGGTCCGGCCGTTGGTCTGCGGTCAACTCGCGCAGCAACATCACCGGGTTGCCCGAATAGCACAAGCTCGCCCCTTTACCCAACGCACGGCCCATGCCGTCCAGCCCGCCGAGTTCCTCCCGGACCACCGTCGCGCTACTGCCCAGCACTTTCGGCGCATCAAACCCACCCGGCGCCGCCAGATAAGCCCGGGCTCCGAGCAACGGCTGAGTGAATTGCAAACGCTGACCTTTGTGCAGCCTGAAACTGCGCCACGGGGTCAAAGCCTCGCCGTCCACCCGCGCGCCAAGATCCGCCCCGGCCAAGGCCAGCACGCACTCTTCCTCAGCCACCACGGTGAATCCGCCGAGGGTGATTTCGATCACCGGCGCATCCAGTCCGTTGCCCAATAGCCAGTTGGCCCAGGACATCGAACGCCAATCGGCCGCTCCGCCCTGGGTCACGCCCAGATGCCGCACACCGAATCGACCAGCATCCTGCAACAGGCACAGCGGCGTACTCGCTTCAATCATCAGACGGCTCATGCCTGGGCCTCCAGAGGCGTATCGTCACCCCCCAGGTTAATGAACTCGGCATGGCCGACCGCTTCGAACCGTACGGTGTCACCGGGTTGCATCAGGCTGTAGCCGTCACGGTTGCGGTCGAACAATCTTGCCGGCGTGCGGCCGATCAGGTTCCAGCCGCCCGGCGACACCACCGGGTAAGCCGCCGTTTGCCGCTCGGCGATGCCGACACTGCCGGCCGCGACTTTCTTGCGTGGCGTGTTCAGACGCGGCGCAGCGAGCGCTTCTTCCACCAGCCCCATGAAGGCGAAACCCGGTGCAAAACCCAGGGCGAACACCTGGTATTCACGCTCACTGTGGCGGCGGATCACCTCCTCTACCGCCAATCCGCTGCGCTGCGACAACAGCGTCAATTCCGGTCCGACACTCAAGTCGTACCACACCGGCAACACATGACAGGTACCGCGAGTACGCGCATTGGGCGACAGATCGATCAGTGCCTGGGCGATCAATTCCCGTGCCTGGCTCGGGCTCAATGCCGTCAGGTCGTAATGCACCATCAATGTGGTGTAGGACGGCACCAGATCGATCAGGTGCCCGGCAAATGCCATGCGCAGACTTTCACTGGCCGCGAGCATCCACGGCATGTTGCTTTCGGCGATTTCATCGAACAGGCGCACCATCAGGCAATCCAGTGCCACCACTTCCACCCGCAGCTTCATGACGCACTCTGCCGGTTCAAGGCTTCACGGATGCGTTGCACGGCAGCGACCGAACTGGCGTTGTCGCCGTGCACGCAGAGGGTGTTGGCCTGCAAATGCAGGGCGCTGCCGTCACTGGCGGTGAGCTGATCGCCACGGGCAATGGTCAGCGCCTGCTCGATGATTTTTTCCGGGTCGCGATGCACCGCGCCCGGCAGTTGTCGCGAGACCAGCTTGCCGGCACTGTCGTAAGCGCGATCGGCAAAAGCCTCGAACCACAGGGTCACGCCGTATTCATCGCCCATTTGTTGGGCCGCGCTGTTGTCGCGGGTCGCCATCAGCATCAATGGCAGCGTGCGGTCGTAGGACGCCACCGCTTGCAAAACGGCGCGCAGCTGCGCCGGGTTGGTCATCATGTCGTTGTACATCGCGCCATGGGGTTTGACGTAACTGACCCGGCCGCCCTGGGCCCGGCAGATGCCGTCGAGGGCGCCGATCTGGTAATGCAGGATGTCTTGCAGTTCCTGGGTGGCATAGGCCATGGAGCGACGACCGAAGCCCACCAGATCCTGATAGGCCGGATGGGCGCCGATTTGCACACCGTGGCTGAGGGCCAGGCTGACGGTCTTGCGCATGATGCTCGGGTCGCCGGCGTGAAAACCGCAGGCGATGTTGGCGCAATCGATGAAGGGCATGATTTCGGCGTCCAGACCCATGGTCCAGCTGCCGAAACTCTCGCCGATGTCACAGTTCAATAGCAGGCGGCTCACACTGAACACTCCTGTAGGCTTTATTCTTTTCAGCTGCGGGACATATCTATAGGACAGTCCAGCAGGTTATCAGTTACTGGGCGTCGAGTTGCTTGCCACGGGTTTCCGGCAGGCTCAGGGCCGCAAGGATCACCACCCCGTAGGAAACCGCCGCGAAGGCACCGATACCCACGCTCAGCGGTACGGTCTGGCTGAGCAGGCCGATCAGCAGCGGGAACAACGCCGCGAGCGCACGGCCGATGTTGTAGCAAAAACCCTGGCCCGAACCGCGAATGCGCGTGGGGAACAATTCGGTCAGGAATGCGCCCATGCCACTGAAAATCCCCGAGGCGAAGAACCCCAGCGGAAAGCCCAGCCACAGCATCACGCCGTTGCTGACCGGCAGTTGCGTGTACAACAAGACAATGGTGAACGAGCCGACGGCGAACAGGATGAAGTTCTTCTTGCGGCCGAGGATGTCGGTCAAATAGGCGCTGATGACATAACCCACGTAGGAACCGACGATCACCATCGCCAGATAACCGCTGGTGTTGAGTACGCTCAAACCGCGTTCGTTTTTCAGGAAAGTCGGTAGCCAGGACGTGATGGCGTAGTAGCCGCCCAATGCGCCGGTGGTCAGCAACGAAGCGCGAATCGTGGTGAATAGCATGCCGGGGGCGAAGATCTCATAGAACTTCGACGGATTGCTCGGTTCCTGCCGGGCTTTGGCTTGACGATAGATTTCCGGGTCCTTGACCAGACGGCGGACAAAAATCACAAAAATTGCCGGCACGATGCCAAGGATGAACAGCGCGCGCCAAGCGTCTTCCGGTGGCAATACCGAGAACAGCAGCGCATACAGGATCGCCGTCAGCCCCCAACCCAGCGCCCAACCGGATTGCACCATGCCCACAGCCTTGCCGCGGTCCTTGGCGCGGATCACTTCGCCGATCAGCACGGCGCCGGCCGTCCACTCACCGCCGAAACCGAAGCCCATCAGGGTCCGTGCAATCAGCAGTTGCTCGTAGCTCTGGGCAAAGCCGCAGAGGAAGGTGAAGAAGGCAAACCACAACACGGTCAGTTGCAGGGTGCGCACCCGGCCGATGCGGTCGGAGAGTATCCCTGCGACCCAGCCACCGATGGCCGAAGCGATCAGGGTGCTGGTGTGAATCAGCCCGGCCTGGCCGGTGGTGATGCCCCACATGGCAATCAGGGTCGGCACCACGAAGCTGAGCATCTGCGTGTCCATGCCGTCCAGGCCATAGCCGATCTTGCAGCTCCAGAAGGTGCGGCGTTCCTGCTGATTGATGTTGCGATACCAGTCGAAAGGTCCCGGACGAGCCGTGGCTTTCGCAATGACGGGGGTGTCGGGCGCACTCATGGCAAATCTCCGCGCTGATTTTATTGGTATTGTTCTAAGCCCCGACGACGCCTATCGTGGGAACCGGATGCGCCGATTTTTGGACGCGCGCCCCTGCTGCGTCCAACTAATAAAAACCCGCCTTAGACATAAGAATTCTTTATCCCATGAACCTGAAGTTTCTCGAGACCTTTGTCTGGGTTGCCCGACTCAAGAGTTTCCGCCTGACCGCCGACAAGCTCTTCACCACTCAGGCTTCGATTTCCAGCCGAATTGCGGTGCTTGAAGGCGAGCTCGGGGTGAAGCTGTTTCTGCGTGATTCGCGGGGCGTGAGCCTGACGCCCGAAGGCCTCAAAGTGCTCGATTACGCCGAGCAGATGCTGGACACCATGCAGGCACTCAAGCAGTCGATCGAGACCCGTTCGAGCAAGGCCGGACGGGTGCGCATCGGCGTGATGGACACGGTGATCCATACCTGGCTCAGCCCGTTGGTGGCGCAGATGACCGATCACTACCCGCTGGTGGAAATCGAGCTGGTGGCCGATACCTCGCTCAACCTCTGCGATCAGCTGCAAAAAGGCTTTCTCGACGTGATCCTGCAAACCGACCTGCTGCGCCAGGAAAGCGTGCGCAGCCTGGAACTGGCCAGCCACCCCATGGGCTGGATCGTCGCCAGCAATTCCATTTACAACCGCGAGTACTCGGGCATCGCTGACCTGGCAGGCGAGCGGGTCATCACCTATTCGAAAAACTCCCATCCGCACCAGGAAGTGCTGGCCCTGATGCAGGCCAATGGCGTAATGGCGCCGCGACTGAACTGCGTGAACTCGGTGTCGGCGATTACTCGCTTGTTGCGCGACGGCTTCGGTATCGGCGCGTTGCCACCGGTGCTGGTGGCCGAAGAGCTGGCGCGAGGGGAGTTGACCCTGCTGGACATCGATCAGCGACCTCCCGATTTGCAGGTGGTGGTGTCATGGCGGGTAGGTGTGGAGTGGGTCGAGGAGATTGTGGCGTTGTGTCAGCAGGTGCTGGAGGGGTATGCGTTGAAGGTGGGTGAGGACTACATCACCCTGAATCGCTGAAGCCCCCTGTAGGAGCTGGCTTGCCAGCGATGGCGTCCTGCCTGACTCACCGCACCGCCTGGATCGCTGGCAAGCCAGCTCCTACAGGTTCATTTTTACAACCCGCGCAAATCCCGCTCTTCGATCGGCCGGCTCTGGCGCAGACGCTTGCCGCCCAGCACCACCCAGTCGATCAGCCGGAACAGGCACTCGATCCCGAACGACAGCAGCAAGGCGCCACTCATGCCCCAGATCATCGCTTCGGGCGTCAACAGGATCTGGTAGCTGTAGCCGTTCCAGGTTTCCTTGCGGATGTCCGGATCGGCGGCCAGTACCACTTGCAGGAAGCGGATGTACCACGGCCCCTGCATCGCCTGGAACTGTTTATCCAAGGCCAATTGACGGGTCAGCAGGTTGCTCAGGCTGTCGGCGTCGCTGCGAAAGATCGGGTCCTCGCTGGCGCGGTAATGCGCGACCAGCGCCTGCATGTCGCCCTTGAAGAACTGATTGGCGGTGTTCTGGAAGCCGCTCAACCCGGCTTGCGCCTCGATCAGATGGGCTTCGACCCGCTTGGCGTAATCGTTGATGAACCCCGGCACCTGGACACCGATCAACAGGCCCGCCGCAAACAACACCAGCCTTAGATAACTGAGCAACATGCAAAGGAGTCCTTATTCGGTCATGCCCTGGCTGACGCATTCGCCGCGTCGCCACAGGCTCCATTGACCCGGTTCGTAGCGGGTCCAGGTTTCGTTTTCGGTCAAAGGTTCGGTGGCGATGACGGTGACCACATCGTTGGGGGTGGTTTCGGCCTGAAAGTCGACGATCACGTCGACATCTTTCAGGCGCGCCGGGCCAAAGGGTGCACGACGGGTGATCTGCGCCAACTTGGTCGAGCAATAGCAGAACAGCCAGTCGCCATCGCTGAGCAGGCAGTTGAACACGCCTTTGCTGCGGTACTCGGCGCAAGCGGCCACCAGATCCGGCAGCAACGCCTCGACCTCGACCGGCTCGGGGAACGCCGCACGCACACGGTTGAGCAAATCGCAGAATGCCGCTTCGCTGTCGGTATCGCCCACGGGGCGGTAGAAACTGGCCGTTGGCTGAAAATCCGCCAACTGGCCGTTATGGGCGAAACACCAGTTGCGCCCCCACAGCTCGCGGACGAACGGATGGGTGTTGGACAGGCAGACCTTGCCGACGTTGGCCTGGCGGATGTGCCCGATCACTACCTCGCTCTTGATCGGATAGCGCTGCACCAGGTTGGCGACTTCCGACTCGCAGCTGGCCGCCGGGTCCTGGAACAGCCGCAGCCCACGGCCTTCATAGAAGGCAATGCCCCAGCCATCGCGATGCGGGCCGGTGCGGCCGCCGCGCTGCATCAGCCCGGTAAAGCTGAACACGATATCGGTCGGGACATTGGCGCTCATGCCCAATAACTCACACATGTTCGGACTCTCGCTCAATCGCAGGGGCAAGGTTACAGACGGGGTTCGACTCGCATCCGCTGAGGATTGCTCGGCACGGGCGGACGACCGTAACGATCATCGCCGGCACCGCCAAACGGTTGATCATCCTCAGGCTCTTCGGCGCGGACGGCGGCTTTGGTGGCAGCCTCACGCTCCTTGCGGGCGTTGGCGGCGCGTTCGATGGGGAAACGGATCGCCACCAGCACCAGATAGAGGCCGAATGCGATCATGCCGTACATGAACAGATCGGAAATCGCCCGCCAGGCGTTGTTGCCGACCTTGAACAGCAGGTCGAGTGCGGTAATGGCGACGGCCGGTGCGACTTTATCCTTGACCGGGTCGATGATGGTCGGGCTGAACAGCAACACGGCCATCACCAGCCGCAGCGGCTCACGCAGCCAACGCCACATCCAGCGGGTCAAGCGCATCCACACCAACAGGCAGCCCAAAGCAGCAAAGGCGTAGAGGCCCCAAGCGATCAGATAGTCGTTCTCGGTCATGGTGTCCATGGCAAGGCAGGCAAAGAGGCGCTTATGATAACGGCTTTTCGCCCGTCAGGCTGCATCAATGCCTGACAGTTGAGTGCAGTCCATGTGGGAGCGGGCTTGTGTGGCGAGGGGGCTTGCCCCCGTTGGGTCGCAAAGCGGCCCTAAAACGAGTCATTGCGATATTGAGTCAATAACGCGGTACCTGTTTTACGACTGCTTCGCAGCCGAACGGGGGCAAGCCCCCTCGCCACACAAGCCCGCTCCCACAGGTTGCCAAGCCCCTTGCTCGAGAGTCCTTCATGCCCCTACCCGCCAACATTCACGACGCTCCGATTGCCCACAAGGCTGATGGCTCCGATCCGTATGCCTGGCTGCAGGAGCGCGACACCGATGCAGTGCTCGATTACCTGAAAGCCGAAAACAGCTATCAGGAGGCGCATACCGCCGACCAGGCCGGGCTGCGCGAAACCCTGTTCGAGGAGATCAAGGGGCGGATTCTCGAGACCGACCTGTCCCTGCCCTCGCCCTGGGGACCGTATCTGTACTACACCCGCACCACCGCAGGCGATGAGTATGCCCGGCACTATCGCTGCCCGCGTCCGGCCGATGACAGCCTGACCCTCGACGAAAGCCGCGAACAACTGCTGCTGGACCCCAACGAACTGGCCAACGGCGGCTTCTTTTCCCTGGGTGCGTTCAGCATCAGCCCGGACCATCAGCGCCTGGCCTACAGCATCGACTCCAGTGGCGATGAGATTTACACGCTGTTCGTGAAGGAATTGTCCGACGGCCGCGTCAGCGAGCTGGAGTTCCAGGACTGTGACGGCAGCATGACCTGGGCCAACGACAGCCTGACGCTGTTCTTTGGCGAGCTGGACGACACCCATCGCCCACACAAGCTGTATCGCTATCGACTGGACGGTACGGCGGCCGAAGAAGTGTTCCATGAGCCGGACGGTCGCTTCTTCATGCATTGCTATCGTTCAAGCTCCGAGCAGCAACTGCTGCTGTCCGTGGGCAGCAAGACCACCAGCGAAGTCTGGGTCCTCGATGCCTCCCGGCCCCAGCAGGCGTTTACCTGCCTGGCGCCACGGGTCGAGGATCATGAGTACGACGTGGATCACGGCGCACTGGACGGGCAATGGACCTGGTTCATCCGCACCAACCGCGACGGCATCAATTTCGCCTTGTACACGGCCATCGATACCGGCGCCGCGCCCACCGAAGCCGACTGGCAGAACCTGATCCCCCATAGCGACACGGTGATGATCGACGGCATCAGCCTGAACACCGGGGCCATGACCCTCAGCCTGCGGCTCGGCGGCTTGCCGGTCATTGAAGTTCACCCGCAAGGCCTGGCGCCTTATCGCGTGCAACTGCCGGATGCGGCCTACAGCCTGCACGTGCAAAACAGCCTGGAGTTCGAAAGCGAAAGGATTCGCCTGCGCTACGAAGCGTTGAACCGTCCGGCGCAAATCCGCCAGCTTGAACTGGCGACCGGCGAACAGAAAGTCCTCAAGCAAACCCCGGTGCTCGGCCCGTTCGACGCCGACGCCTACATCAGCCAGCGCCTGTGGGCCACGGCGCCGGACGGCACGCAAGTGCCCATCAGCCTGGTGATCAAACGCACAGACCTCGGCAAACCGGTGCCGCTGTACCTCTACGGTTATGGCGCCTATGGCGAAAGCCTCGACCCATGGTTTTCCCATGCGCGCCTGAGCCTGCTGGATCGCGGCATGGCGTTTGCCATTGCCCACGTGCGTGGCGGCGGCGAACTGGGGGAAGCCTGGTATCGCGCCGGCAAGCAGGAGCACAAGCACAACACCTTCAGCGACTTTATCGCCTGCGCCGAACACCTGATCGCCCAAGGCTTCACCACTGCACCGCAGTTGGCAATCAGCGGCGGCAGCGCTGGCGGCTTGCTGATCGGCGCGGTGCTCAATCAACGGCCGCAGCTGTTTGGCGCCGCCATCGCCGAAGTGCCGTTCGTCGACGTCCTCAACACCATGCTTGACCCCGATCTGCCATTGACCGTGACGGAATACGACGAGTGGGGTAACCCTGAAGAGCCGGACGTTTATGATCGGATCAAGGCCTACGCCCCGTACGAAAACGTCACCGCGCAAGCTTACCCGGCGACCCTGGTGATCGCCGGTTACAACGACAGCCGCGTGCAGTACTGGGAGGCGGCCAAGTGGGTGGCGAAACTGCGCGCGACCAAGACCGACAGCAATCCGCTGCTGCTCAAGACTGAACTGGGAGCCGGGCATGGCGGGATGAGCGGTCGATATCAGGGATTGCGTGACGTAGCGCTCGAATATGCATTTTTGTTCAAGGTGTTGGCCATTGCCTGAGGAACTTGGGCCGAGGCACCGGTCTTAATTCCGCACGCCGGACGCCGATACAACCCGTCTCCCTGTGGGAGCGAGCTTGCTCGCGATGACGTCTGCACAATCAACCTCACCGTTGACTGTGAAACCGCAATCGCGAGCAAGCTCGCTCCTACAAAGGCCATTCAATACCCGAAAAAACAGACACAACAATAAAGACCGTGACGACATGCCTGAATCAACCTTTCTGAACAACGAAATTCGCGACTGGCTGATGGATTGCGGCCTGTTCAATCAACTGTTGCCGGCGGACTTCGCCGCAGCCTCGGGTTACTTCAGTATCAGCACCATTGCCCAGGGCGAGGAGATCTTCCAGGAGGGCGATGCCGGCAGCTTCATGTGTATCATCCATACCGGTCAGGTGGCGGTGCAGAAAACTACCGCTGACGGGCAACGAGTCACCATCGCCACGTTGCGCAGCGGCCGCTCGTTCGGGGAAATGGCCGTGCTCGACGGCGAACGGCGCTCGGCCAGTTGCGTGGCCGCCAGCAACTGCCAGTTGCTCAACCTGGGAAAGGACTCGCTGGAAAAGATGCTCAACGATGCACCGAAAATCGCCGCCAAGATCATCCGTGCCCTCGCCGTCTCCCTGTCCAAACGCCTGCGCATGGCCGACGGTCAATTGCTTTCGCAGCAGGTCTAGCCACCCGGTGATTTGACTTTCGGCGGGTTCGGTTCGATTCCCGGCACGGGCTGATCCTTGGTTGGCGGGCTGGGCATTTCAATCGGCACCAACGGCGGCCCGCTACTGCCGGGACCGACTTTCGGCAACGGCGCCGGGCTGATCTGCGGGTAAGGCGTGGGTGTGGCGGTGCCAGGCGAACCGGGTATCGGCGCGGGGCTGACGGGAATCGTTTGCAACTGTTGGGCCTGCGCTGCAGTTATCGAGAGCGCGGCCAGGGCAATGACCGTTAGAATGGTGCGCTTCATCAATGGCTCCGTTGGCCTTGTCGTCATGAACAGGCTACTCCCAACTGCGTCTGTTTGCCCTCCCGAGTTCTGCCAATTTTCTTCAAGTGAGCCCCATGAAACGTTTCGTTCTGCTGGACACCACCCCCATTCCTGAAAACGGCGGTGCCCTGTGCCTGTTCGAATATGGCGAGGATTTCGTCATCAAGATCCAGGGTGGCGACGGCGGACAATTGATGAACACGCGCATGCACGGCTCCGAAGATGCCCTGGCCGAGATCCCCTGCCGCAAAGTCGCTGGTCGACCGAATTCACGGGTGCTGATCGGTGGCCTGGGCATGGGATTCACCCTCGCCTCGGCGCTCAAGCACCTGGGCAAGACCGCCGAAGTGGTGGTCGCCGAACTGGTCCCCGGTGTGGTTGAGTGGAACCGTGGGCCACTGGGCGAAAAGGCCGGCAACCCGCTGCTCGACCCGCGCACGGTGATTCGCATGGAAGATGTGGCCAAGGTCCTGCAAGCCGAACCCCAGGGCTTCGATGCCATCATGCTCGATGTCGACAACGGCCCCGAAGGCCTGACCCAGAAGGCCAACAGCTGGCTGTACTCCGCCGCCGGCCTGAACGCCTGCGCCAGGGCCATGCGCCCCAAAGGCGTGCTGGCGGTCTGGTCGGCCAGCGCTGATCGGCAATTTTCCGACAAACTGAAGAAAGCCGGTTTCAAGGCCGAGGAAGTCCAGGTCTTCGCCCACGGCAACAAGGGCACCCGCCACACCATCTGGATTGCCGAGAAGCTCAAGGGCTAGGCTAAACTTCACCCTATAACCGTCATCAGTCTTTCTACAAAGGTGAACCCATGAGTTCGTCCACCCCGACCAACACTTCGAAGCTGGATCGCATCCTCGCCGACAACCAGCGCGACAAGGAAATGGGCTACCGCGACAAGGCCCTGAAGATGTACCCGCACGTCTGTGGCCGTTGCGCCCGTGAGTTCTCCGGCAAGCGCCTGAGCGAACTGACCGTGCACCACCGCGACCACAACCACGACAACAACCCGCAGGACGGCTCGAACTGGGAGCTGTTGTGCCTGTACTGCCACGATAACGAACACTCGCGCTATACCGACCAGCAGTATTTCGGTGAAGGCTCGCTGAGCACGCCGAAAATCGCCAAGGCCACGCATAACCCGTTTGCGGCGTTGGCTGGGTTGATGAAGAAGGAAGACTGAATATTTTCAGCGCCTGATCTGTCCCCTTCGCGAGCAAGCCCGCTCCCACATTGGTTTTGTGTACGACGCAGATCAAATGTGGGAGCGGGCTTGCTCGCGAAGGCGGCCTCAGCTACACCGCCAATCTCCGAACTGACCACTGCCGCCCAATCCCCGTATAATCGCGCTTTTTTCCCGAAAGGCACCCCGCTCGTGGCAGACAAACGGTACAGCTGCATTGGTTTGTATAACCCCAAGTCACCGGAGAACGTCGGTTCGGTGATGCGCGCCGCTGGCTGTTATGGCGTGGCATCGGTGTTCTACACCGGCAAGCGCTATGAGCGCGCCGCCGACTTCGTCACCGATACCAAGCGCGTGCACTACGACATCCCGCTGATCGGCATCGAGGACTTGAAGAAAATCCTGCCGCTCAACTGTGTGCCCGTCGCCGTGGAACTGGTTGAGGGTGCACGCCCTCTGCCGGAATACACCCACCCGGATCGCGCGCTCTACATCTTCGGCCCGGAAGACGGCTCGCTGGATAAGGAGATTCGCGACTGGTGCGAAGACGTGGTCTACATTCCGACCACCGGTTGCATGAACCTGGCCGCCACGGTCAACGTCGTGCTCTACGACCGCATGGCCAAGGGGCTCAATACCCGCTCCGGGCCAAAATTCCGCTGAATCGCCGCACATCCGATTGAACGAGCTGCCCGCCCCGGCGGTCAGCTTGACTATCGACCACTGAAGCCTGGAGACAGACCATGAGCGAACTCAAACGCGTCGAGCGTATCGAATCCACCCCCTTCCAGAGCCCTTCCGAGCAGAACGTGCAGGGCTGGGAACGCATCGGCTCCCTGGCCGGCGGTGTGGTGATGGTGGGCAAGGGCCTGCGTCGTGGCGGGATCTTCGGCCTGATCCAGGTGGCCATCGGCGGCGTAGCCCTGGCGCGCGGCATTACCGGCCACAGCTCGGCGAAAAGCCTGCTGGAAAAAAGCCGTCAGGACATGGACAACGTGCGGGCGAAGATCCAGCGGGCTGGTGAGGAACTGAGCCAGTTGAAAGCCAATGCCGAGGCGGCGACCAAAACCGCCACTGTGACCGGCAATGATTCGTTGAAGTCGCCGAAAGCCGGGGTTTGATCCGTAAGTTTCGGTGGGGCTACTGGCCTCATCGCTGGCAAGCCAGCTCCCACATTTGATCTGGGTTGTACACATAATCGGGTGTAGGAGCTGGCTTGCCAGCGATGGCGGTTTTACTGGATCAACTCGGTATTCAACACCTTCGAAGACCCACCAATCACACTCTCGCTGAGCTGAACAAACCCCTCGGTATCGATATCCCCCAAGCGCATCGCCCCGCGCAACACGTCGTCCAGTGAACGCTTGTTGTGGGTTTTCAGGCGAATCTCGCGATCCAGCTCCTGCAGCAACACCACCGCCCTGGCCACCTGCACCGGGTTGACCCGATCACTGCGCAGCGTGCTGACTTTCTGGCTGGTCCTGACCAGTTTGCCGTGCAGGCTCTCGTAGCGTTCATCGCTCATGCCGCCGGCCCGGCGCACCAGTTCGATGGCGTAATACTCGGCAAAGCCCTCGCCGATCCAGTCACTGCGCTTTGTGCCGTTGATCCGACCGAATACCTGGGCCAACTCGCGGACCAGGGCGCTGGTGCCGCTTTCGCTGAGCAATGGCAGGTGACTGTTGAGGTAGATCGACTCGTGCGCCGACCGGCTGCCACGCCACATCGGATCATTGGCCCCGACGATCAGCAGTTTGCCCGGGTGTCGCGGGTACAGCGCCTGCACTTGCGGCCAGACGAAGGTCAGCAGCGTCAGCACATCCATACGCCGCATGCCCTGCCCCAGCGGCGAGGCGACGGTAACTTCAGTCTCGCCCAGACGGGTCCGGCGGCTGCCAAGCTGGCCGGCGAGCATCCAGCCCGTGGGCCGGTCGAACAGCCTGGAAGGGTTATCGATACGGAACTTGTTCTGACCAATCCGTGGCCACGCGGTTTCAACGCTTTTCCAGCCACCGGGCAGCTCGAATTCAAGGCGTGAAACCAGTTCGATGCCATCCTGTTGATCGAGCCTGGCAGCCGGCACCAGATCGTCGCCGCGCATCAATGCCCAGTTTGGCGTCATGCGCGTGTCAAAGCTGCCGTTCTTGCGCCCGTGGTCGATATTCACCCGATACGTCAGGCTGGCCTTGTCGGCCGCTGGACGCCAGACACCCCGCGCCGCTTTGCCAGGGGTCAGTTGCCATTGGCCGTCGGCCTTGAAATCGCTGTAGTGGCTGCCGTCGCCGAGGTCGAAATCCAGGCTGCGTACCGCCGAGCCCTGGGCGAGCGTCAGGCGCACTTCGGCCTGATCGCTCTGCGGCAACAGGCGCACGTGATAATCCAGATCGACTTTGTTCGCTGCCCATACGGGCGCACTCACGGCCAGTAATCCAACGCCCCACGCCTGCCGCCATCCCACAGCCATACACACTCCTTCGTGAAAGGTTGAGCCTCTGGCAGTCAGCCCGCGCGGAAAATCAGGTGATCTTCCCAGTCGTCTTCCGGCACGCTGCCTTCGGCGAGCATGCGCCCGGACTGGGAAATCCGCTCGTGATGCACGGCATCGCGATCACCGCACACCAGGTGATGCCACAACGGCAGGTCCTTGCCCTCGCTGACCAGGCGATAGCCGCACGTCGGCGGCAGCCATTTGAATTCGTCGGCCTTGCCCGGCGTGAGCTGGATACAGTCCGGCACAGTGTCGCGACGGTTAGGATAGTCCGTGCACTGGCAGGTTTTCAGGTCCAGCAGTTTGCAGGCGATGCGCGTGTAATAGACGCTGTTGTCGTCTTCGTCTTCAAGCTTTTGCAGACAGCACAATCCACAGCCGTCGCACAGCGACTCCCATTCCTCCTGATCGAGTTGATCGAGGGTCTTGCGTATCCAGAACGGTTCTACTTTGGCGGCCATGGTTCGAGCATCGACATCAGGTGGTGAAAAGGCCGCCAGTCTAGTGCCCGAAGCCCCTTGGGCCAAGCATTGGCGACTGTCGGTAGAACGGGCTTGTCAGTTTCTGCGCTGCCAAGTAGGGTTTTTCGTCGCTCCCACTTTCAAAACCAGCAAGGAATCTCTTGATGAGTGCCAACCCACGCGTTGCCGATTACACCATTGACCCTCAGTTCACCGATCGCTGGTCGCCCCGCGCCTTCACTGGCGAAGCCATTGCCGAAGAAACCCTGCTGAGCTTCTTCGAAGCCGCACGCTGGGCACCTTCGGCCTACAACTCGCAACCCTGGCGTTTCCTTTACGCTCGTCGCGACACGCCGAACTGGGAGCGCTACCTGGGACTGCTGAACGAATTCAACCGTAGCTGGGCGCAACATGCCTCGGCCCTGGTGATCGTGATTTCGAAAACCACCTTCGTCGCGCCTGGCGCCACTGAAGAAACCCCGGCCCTGTGGCACACCTTCGACACCGGTTCCGCCTGGGGCCACCTGGCCCTGCAAGCGAGCCTGAGCGGCTGGCACACCCACGGCATGGCCGGCTTCGACCAGGAACTGACCCGCAAGGAGCTGAACATTCCTGAAGGCTACGCCCTGCACGCCGCCGTCGCGGTGGGCAAGCTGGGGGACAAGGCCGGCCTGGCGGAATACCTGCAGGCCCGTGAAGTACCAAGCCCGCGTCGTCCGTTGAGCGAGCTGGCGACTGAAGGCGACTTCAGTCTCTAAGCCACACCGAAAAACCAATGTGGGAGCGGGCTTGCTCGCGAATGCGGTGTATCAGCCACTGTAATTGTCGACTGACACACCGCCTTCGCGAGCAAGCCCGCTCCCACACTTTGATCGCATTGGATTTAATACCCGCGATCGAAATCCACTTCCCCACGCAACGCCTCTCCCGCCTGAAACGCCCGCAGGTTTTCGACAAACAGCTTCACCATCATCGACGGCGAAGTCGGTGCCGAGCTGTGGCCCGTGAGCAGCAGGCCCCAGGCGGTCCAGAATGGATGCCGCTGGGGCAATGGCTCCTGACGGCACACGTCGATCACCGCGCCCGCCAGATGCCCTTCCTTCAAGGCCTCCACCAGATCCGCATCGACCACCGCCACACCGCGCCCGGCGTTGATGAACAACCCGGTCGGCTTGAATTGCTTGAACAGCGCCGCGTCGTAGATATCGTGGGTTTCCGGCGTGTTCGGCAGCAGATTGACCACGTAATCGACCTCACCGACCAGCCGCGGCAGATCCGCCAGTGAACCGACTTCGATGAACGGCGCCTGTTCCCGCGCGCTGCTGGCAACGCCATACAACTCGACACCAAACGGCAGGAGGAACTGCGCGACACTCTGGCCGATATCACCGGTGCCGACGATCAACACCTTGCGCCCCGCCAGGCTCTGGCCATGGCGGCTGTCCCATTTGCGTTCGACCTGGCTGACCAGTCGCGCCAGCACTTCACGTTCGTGACCGAGCATATAGGTGAGCACGTACTCGGCCATGACCTGCCCGAAGATGCCGACTGCACGGGTCAATCGATAGTGCCGTGGCAAGCCATCGGCCAGCAGCGGCGTAATGCCAGCCCACGTCGATTGCAGCCATTGCGGTTGATGGCCCTGGCGTAACAGGGTCGCCAGCAGATCAGGCTGGCCGAGCCACACCGGACAATCGGCGGCCTGGCTGGCCAGTTCGGCAGAATCACCGCTGGTCAGCACCTCCAGATCCGGTGCCGCCTCGCGCAACAGTTGGGCGTACACGGGGTGGTCGTGTTCAGCAATCAGGACGCGCATGCTTCAAACCTTTCAAAAACGGTGCAGACGGCAGCCGACAGAGCCGTGCTCCGTCGATGCTGCCATCGCTAAAATCAATCAGTGTTTCATAACCACTCTGAACAGAGCCTGTCGGCCATTCACACCGGATCGTTGCGGCGCAACAATTCTTCCGGCAAGTGCTCGATGTACTCGTCTTCGGCAGGCGGCATTTGCAGGTGATAACCCTGTTTTTCGAGGTTTTCCAGCACGACAGTGATGTCTTCGCGCGACAGCTTGCGCTCGGGACTCAGCACCAGGTCGAACGCATGGATGGCCTTGCCGAAGGCTGCCATGAGGGGATCCGGCACGCGCTCCAGAGCATCGCTCTTGAGCACATACAGGTACATTTCGTTTCTCTTCGAGCTGCGGTAGATGGAACAAATACGTTTCAAGGCTGTTCTCCGGCGGTGACCAGGCTGTCGAGCAGCGCCTGGCCCATCAATTCGCGGCGCCAGCCACGCAGCGAATCAGGCAATTGGTAGGGACCATTGGGGAAGCCGCTCTTGAGCAGCGCTTCCAGGGTTTTCTTGCGCAGCATCAGTTCCGGCGCAATGTTCAGGCGCTCGGCCTCGGCCTGGCCGATGGCTTTGAGCTGCTTGAGCAATACGGCAGCGTCTACCGGCAGCGGCTCCGGCACGGCTGGCGGCCATTGATCTGGCGACACACTGCCAGAGCGCTTGATCAGATCAAGCAGAAACTCACCATCCTGACGCACGGTACGCGGGTGCATGTCTTCGATTTTCGCCAGGGCGCCGAGATTATCCGGTTGCGTACGCGCCAGCGGCCACAACGAATGCTCGCGGATGATCCGGTTGCGCGGCAGGTCGCGGGCACGGGCTTCCTTTTCGCGCCAGGCACAGAGCTCACGCAATACCGCGAGTTGGGCACGGGACAGCTTCCAGGCCAGCTTGGCATCGCGATAGACCTCGTACGGATCGATCTCGCGGCGCAGGTTGGCCACCAGTTCGGCACCGTCTTCCAGAACCCAGGCGTATTTCTCGTCAGACAGCTTTGGACGCAGCTTTACGAACACTTCAGCCAGGTGCACGGCATCTTCGGCGGCATAGCTGATCTGGGTGTCGGAGAGCGGACGTTGCAGCCAGTCGGAACGGGTTTCCCCCTTGGGCAGGTCGATGCCGAGCACTTCCTGCACCAGGCGCGAATAGCCCATGGAGAAACCGAGGTTCAGGTAAGCGGCTGCCAATTGCGTATCGAACAGTGGCGCCGGCAGGCTACCGGTCAGGCGTAACAGGACTTCGAGGTCCTCGCTGCACGCGTGGACAACCTTGAGCACGGCCGGGTTTTCCAGTAACGCGGCCAGAGGCTGCCAGTTGTCGATGGTCAGCGGATCAATCAGGTAGGCACGTTTGCCATCGCCGACCTGCAGCAGGCCTGCGATCGGGTAGAAGGTGTCGACCCGCATGAATTCGGTATCGAGGGCAACGAATGGCAGTTGCTGCCACTCGGCACAAAACCGACCGAGGCTATCGTTGTCGCGAATCCAGTGAATATCGATGGCCACACGGCTCTCCCTTGAAGAATGGCGCGCAGTATATATCGCCCCCGGCGATTTCCGCGCATCCACTGAACAAGAGCGTTAGCGAAAATGACTGCGTGACATGAAGAATAGTCCGACAAGCTCAGCCTAGCTGGTCTTACCCAGCACGTAGACCCGCATCTGCGCACAACCGGGAAAAAAATCCTGATGGCTGAGCAAGCGGAATCCCGCCTGCCTGAACTCGCTTTCGACCCCGGCCTTGCTCGGTAACGGCCCCTCCACGCTTGAATGCGCGCCTTTGAAACGTCCGTCGAGGCGCACCGCGACAATCACCGTATCGCGACTGACCCGGTAAAACTCGCTCAGCATCGCCAAACGATGTTCCGGGCTGTAAAGGTGCTGAAACAGTTGCATGCAAAAAATGCAGTCGACCGCGTTCTCCGACAAACCAATCGAGAAGGCGGAGCTTTGAAAGGTCTTGATCCGCTTCAGCAGGCTTTGCGGGTGATGTGTGCGGGCATGATCGAGGATGTCCTGGGACGGGTCCGTCGCGAGGATCACCCGATTGGCATGTTCGGCCAGCACCGACCAGAAACGTCCCACCCCGCAGGCCACGTCGAGGATCAGCCCCGGTTCGCCAGCGACCTTGAGTGCATTGCGCACCAGACGCGCCTCACGCCAGAGCGTCAGCCGCCCGGCCAGGCCCGGCGCTTGCGGCTGAAGGCAGACGCGCGCGTGTTCCTGATCGTAGCGCCGGGCAATCTCAAGCTCGATGGCGGATGGGGGTTGAGCGGACATGTGCAATGGCTCTTGATAAACGTTCAACAGGCCGCAGGTCGGCAGCCACCGAGTGAAGCAAAACCGGAGCACTCAATCCTTGGCCAGCACGCCGTCGGTCACCGGGCCACGACATCCGGCAAACATGTCCAGGTCCTGGTTGTAGACCTTGCTGTTGACCTCCAGCAGTCCAAGCATCGAATGGAACAGGTTGTCCTGGCTCAGGGGCTTTTCACGACTCTGTTGCAGGCAGCGGGTATCGACCGCAAACGACTGTTTATAGCTGTCGGAGAACCAGGCAAACATGGCTACATGCTTTTGCTGCTCCGGTGCCAGCATGTAAGGCGTGCCGTGGAGGAACAAGTTGTACTCGCCCAGGGATTCACCGTGGTCCGACAGATACAGCATCGCGGTGTCCACTTTGGACTGGTTACTGCGCAGCAGATCGATCAAGGTCGACAGCACATGGTCGGTATAGACCAAGGTGTTGTCGTAACCATTGACGATACTTTCGCGACTGCAATTGTTCAGGGCATTACTCTCGCAAACCGGGGTGAAGCGCTCGAACTCTTTCGGATAACGCTTGAAGTATTCCGGACCGTGGCTACCCATCTGGTGCAATACCAGTACGGTGTCCTTGTCCAGGGTATCGATGAAATGTTGCAGCCCCTGCAGCAGGATTTCGTCGCGGCATTCACTGTTGGCGCACAGCGCCGGGTCTTTCAGATTGCTGACGTCCTGGATGGTGACGCGATCGCACGTACCCTTGCAGCCCGACTGGTTGTCACGCCAGATCACGTCGATACCCGCATGTTTGAGCACATCCAGCAGGCCTTCTTCGTTCTTGGCCTTGCTGGCGTTGTAGTCCTTGCGCCCCATGTTGGAGAACATGCAAGGCACCGATACGGCGGTTTCAGTCCCGCAGGAATGCACATCGGTGAAAGCGATCAGACCATCTTCCTTACTCAGTTTCGGCGTGGTGTCGCGGCTATAGCCAAGGATGCCGAAGTTCTCTGCCCGGGCACTTTCCCCGACGACAAGAACAGTCAGGGATTTGCGTCCATGAGTTTGCCAGACCGTATTGCGCTGGGCATCTTCACCGAGCTTGACAAAGGGTTGCCGCGCCGTCGCTACTTTCTCGCGCAAGAAACCAGCCGAGGCACCAATGTAGTTGCTTGGTACCACCATCAGGCGCAACTCGTGGTGATTGCGAAACAGCGAAGACAGGCCTTGATAGTTAACCAGTGCAACTCCACCAATAACGGCCGCAGAAGCAAACGTCACCAGGACTTTACTGAGCAGTTCACGGTGCCAGCGACGATAATTAATCGGTGCCTTCCACAATAGCCATGACGGCAATACACCGAGCAGCATAATATAAACAAACAACTTGAGCGACAGTAAGTCGCGCACTTCCGTAGCATTGGTTTCAGCGAAGTTACGCAACATGCCGGTGTCGATCAGGACACCATACTGGCTCATGAAATACGCCACGCCCGCGCTGACCATGAACAGCAGGGTCAGGAGCGGCTTGAGTACCGGCCGGAAGGCCAGCAGGGTCAGCACGATGTTGAAGGCCGCGAATATCATCGCCCCGAAGGCCACGCGCATGACGATGCCTTTGCCATCGGACGTGGTGATTTCGAACAGGTGTTGCCAGAGTACAAAGTTGAAGCCAACCAACAAAAATGCACTGGCAATCAGTGTCACCCATTCGGGGCGCACGGCTTTAATCTTAAACATGAGGTTCGGCGAGTCCTGAAAAGAAGTGCCTTCGGTCAATGTGAAAATTTCATTGACCGAGACAATTCTAATTTTAGGTAGCCAACCATCAATTTTTTGTGAAAAAGAAGCCAACAATTAGTTGGCTTATAACACCTGCCAGAAACTTCAGACTATTTGAGAATGGTTCAGCTCGGGTTCAGTTTCGGCTCAAGCCTGGTGCAGGTACCAGCGCCAGTCCTGCTCACCCACCTCCCCCATGAATTGGCGATACTCGGCGCGTTTCACCGCCAGGTAGACACCGAGGAACTCGCCGCCGAAGGCTTCCCGGGCCCAACTGGAACCTTCCAGCGAACGCAATGTGGTCAGCCAGTCCGTGGGCAACAGTTTCGCGGCCTGGGCGTAGCCATTGCCCTCCACCGGCGTACCCGGGTCGAGCTGTTCGCGGATACCGCGATGAATACCGGCCAGAATCGCCGCCGCCGCCAGATAGGGGTTGGCATCCGCGCCACAAATTCGATGCTCGATGTGGCGGGAATACGCCGGCCCGCCCGGTACGCGCAAACTCACGGTGCGATTGTCCACACCCCAAGTGGCTGCCAGCGGCGCATAGCTGTTGGCCTGGAATCGACGGTAGGAATTGGCGTTGGGGCAGAACAGCAACAGCGAGTCGAGCAAGGTACTGAGCATGCCGGCGACAGCCTGCTTGAGCAGGGGCGTTCCATCCGGGGCTTCGCTGGCAAAGAGATTGTTGCCGTCCTTGTCCGCCAGACTCACGTGCATATGCATCCCGGTGCCGGCCAGATCATCGAATGGCTTGGCCATGAAGCACGCTGTCATGCCGTGCTTGTGGGCCACCCCTTTGACCAGGCGCTTGTAGCGCACCGCTTCGTCCATTGCCTGCAACGCGTCGGTGCGGTGTTCGAGGGTGATTTCCACTTGCCCCGGCGCGTATTCGGAAATGGCCGTGCGCGCCGGAATCCCCTGGAGCTTGCAGGCGCTGTAGAGATCGGCGAGGAAGGGTTCGATCTGTTCAAGCTCGCGCAATCCATAGACCTGAGTGCCGCGCGGACGCCCGCCATCGACATCCCGAGCCGGTTGCGGCCGGCCATTGCTGTCGCGTTGCTGATCCAGCAGATAGAACTCCAGTTCCGCCGCCATGACCGGGTAATAGCCGTCAGCCTGCAAACCTTCGATGACTTTCGCCAGTAAGTGACGGGGGTCGGCAATGGTAGCGGGCATCCCCTCAGTCGGGTGCATGCTGACCTGCACGGCCGCGGTCGGTATCAGACGCCACGGCATACGCGTGAGGCTGCCGCTGATAGGGTAGGCCCGGCAGTCGATATCGCCGACATCCCAGACCAGTCCGGAGTTTTCCACGTCATCGCCGTTGATGGTCAGCCCGAGGATGGTGCTCGGCAATGGCCGCCCGCTTTCATACACCGCCAGCAGCTCGTCACGGTGCAGCAGCTTGCCCCGCGGCACACCGTTGTTGTCGAGGATGAACAGCTCGAACATTTCAATATCCGGGTTCTGCTCCAGAAAAGTCAGGGCTTCAAGCCGGGTGGCGAACGAGGTCGTGGCAGTACTCATGGGAACTCTCTTTTTTCCGTGTTTGACGGGTGCGCAAAGGCACCCGCACTTTAATTCCGGTACCTACCGGAATATGTAGGAACAATCAGCGGAAAAAGCGGAAATCCGGCGGGCGCGCATGTCGGCAATGCCACAGCGCCCAGAAGGCCAGTTCAGAAGGAAGTGCAGAGAGGCTTGGCGCGGTGGCGGGCGTGAATCGACGACCAAGGCTCGACGCGCGAGCGCCGATGGTTGCCTTGAGGTGGATTGCGACTGGCCAACCGTCCATAGAGAGAACCGCAGAAAACAGATGACCCGCAGCGTCACACGACGGGTTCAGTCGTTAAATCGGGATTTGAAGAACCTTGGATGTCGAATGGCTAAACATTCAACGGCATCCGTATGACCGCACTCTTATTTAATTTCCAAATACATCACCAGACTTTCTGATTTGCGGCCTTGCGACCTCGCGCGCCTAATCGCAACCCTACCGTTCAAGGTCCGATCATGGAAAACACCCGCGCGACTACCCGCCCTGCCCTCTGGTTGATGTTCAGCATTGCTCTCGTCGCCCTGAACCTGCGTCCCTCCATGGCCGCCGTCGGGCCGTTGCTCTCGGCGATTCGCGAGGACATCCCGCTGAGTTTCAGCCTGGCTTCACTGCTGACCCTGTTGCCGGTCATGGCCATGGGACTGGCGATGTTTTTCGGGCTGCGTGTCAGCGAGCGTCTCGGAGAACAGCGCACTGTCGTACTTTCGTTGCTGATCATCGGCATGGCCACGGTGTCGCGCCTGTTTCTCGATTCGGTAGCCGAATTGATCCTCAGCGCCGTGCTGGCAGGTATCGGCATCGCCCTGATCCAGGCCCTGATGCCTGCGCTGATCAAATCCCGCTTCAGCGACCACGTTGCCCTGTGCATGGGTCTCTACGTCACATCGATCATGGGCGGTGCCGCCATGGGTGCGTCCTTTGCGCCACTGGTGATGGCGTCTACCGGCAGCTGGCGTATGGGCCTGGCGATCTGGGTCGTACTCGCCGTGCTGGCATTGCTCTTCTGGCGCAGCCAAAGCGCGGGGATGCCAACACCGGACTCGAGGGCACCCCGCAAAGGTTCGTTCTTCGCCAATTCCCGCGCGTGGTTACTCGCGATCTTCTTTGGCCTGGGCACTGCGTCCTACACCTGCGTTCTGGCCTGGCTGGCACCGTACTACGTGGAAAAGGGCTGGAACGAGCAGCACGCCGGATTGCTGCTCGGGTTTCTCACCGCAATGGAAGTGCTGTCGGGCCTGCTGACGCCCTTCATCGCCAATCGCAGCCGCGACCGCCGCGTCGTGCTGATGGTCTTGCTGGCACTGATCATCGCCGGTTTCTGCGGGCTGATTCTGAGTCCGCAGCACTTGAGCCTGATGTGGCCATGCCTGCTGGGGCTGGGCATTGGCGGGCTATTCCCGATGAGCCTGATCGTATCGCTGGATCACCTGGACAATCCATTGCGCGCCGGTGGCCTGACCGCATTCGTGCAAGGCATCGGCTACCTGATCGCCAGCCTGTCGCCTCTGCTGGCGGGGATAATCCGCGACCGGCTCGGCAGCTTTGAATGGGCCTGGTGGTCGCTGACGGCGGTCATGGCGCTGATGATGTTGATGGTTTTGCGCTTCAACCCAAGGCACTACAGCGCCACATCCACTGACCCGGAGCCTGCCATGAAAACCACCGGCTTCGCCGCCGCTCACGCCAGCATGCTGCTTTGGGCCTTGTTGATCGCAGCATCGTTTTCCGCAGCGGCGCAAGTCAGCCAGGCCATCGACCCGATCCTGCTGACCGGTTTGCGCCTGTTGTTCTGCGCCTTGGTGTTTCTGCCGCTGTTGCTGCGTGAAGGCAATGCCGTCATGACCGCCCGCGGGCTGCTTGGTCACGCGGTGCTCGGCCTGCTGCTGGCGTTGTACTTCGGATCGCTGTTCGAAGCATTGCGCTACACCTCCGCCGTCAATACCGGGACGATGTTTACGCTGGTGCCGCTGATGACCCTGGCTTTCGAAGCCGTGCTCATACCTGACAGCCGCCTGAAACAACGCATTGTGCCGATGCTGCTCGCCGCTGCCGGAGCGGTGTTACTGATCATGAAAGACGCCGGCCCCGGCGAGTTGCCATCGCCGTATGCGCTGACCGTGTACGGCATCGGCTGCCTGGCGATGGCGCTCTATGCTCCGCTCAGCCAACGCCTGAAAGCCAATAGTCTGAAGGGACGCGGGCCGGTGCCCATGACGTTCTGGAACATGCTGTTCGGTGCGCTGTTTCTACTGGTGTTCTGTGGATTCAGTGGCGGTTGGCGCTCGGCATCATTACTGACGCTCAACGATTTCTATTGGCTGATGTACCTGGCGGTATTCGCCACCCTGGCGACGTTCTGGCTGCTGCATCGGGCCATCGGTGTGATCGCGCCATCCTCGGTGATTTCCTACATCTACCTGAGCACGCTGTTCATCACCTTGTTTCATTGGCTTTGGGGCCGCCAGATGCCGCTGCCGCTGGAGTTGGCCGGTGCGCTGCTGGTGGGCATCGGCATGTTCGCGCTGTTGATCTCCAGCCGCCGCGCCGTGTCGGCGATGGTCCAGAGTTGAAAGGCTCCAGGGCGAAACTTCCTGCAAGGCATTTTCCCTGTTCGCTCATTCCATTAGGATAATTCACCCACCCTTGCACATGGTAAGCGCAAGGGGCGCAGCGAGATGCAATGGATGCTGAACAGTAATTCGCTTAGAAAACTCGACATGCAGGACCTCATGGTGTTCGTCGCCGTGTACGAGCAGAACAGCGTCACCGGCGTGTCCGAGACGCTTAGCGTCAGCCAGTCCACAGTGAGTTACTGCCTGAAAAAACTGCGCAACAGCTTCGAGGACGAACTCTTCATCAATACCCGTACCGGCGGCATGCAACCCACCGGCAAAGCCAGCGCGATGTACCCTCACGTGCTGAAAATCCTGGAAAGCATCAACTTGTGTCACGCCGGTTCACCCGCGTTCGACCCAGGCCTGCAAGCCGTGACGTTCAACCTCTGCGCACCGGAATATTTCGAGCAGTTGATCCTGCCGCGCCTGTTGAAAACCTTCGCCCTCGCCGATCTTCCGGTGACGGTCAATGTGCTCAAGCTCGAAGCCGACATCCCTGCCGAAGCGTTACGCGAAGGCAGCGTCGACCTGGTGGTGTGTTTCGGTCCGAACTTTCATCGCAGCCACGTCGATTTCAAATCCCGGACGCTGCTCGAAGATGATCTGGTCTGTGTCTTCGACAAACGCGCCACCCCGGCGGAACCACGTTTGAGCCTGCAAACCTATGTCGAACGTCGACACGTGTTCCCGACACCCTGGACATCCGCCACCAACATGGTCGACGGCTGGCTCGCGCAGCAGGCCACACAGCGCCAGATCGTCGCACGCGCCAACAGTTACAGTGCAGCGCTGAAGCTGATTACCGGCACCGACTATGCCTTGACCCTGCCCCGGCGCATCCAGCGGCTGCTGGCCAGTACCGACACCTTCAATCACTGTGAAGCGCCCGAGGGTTTGCCGGGTTTCACCCTCGACATGCAGTGGAGCCAGCGCATCGATCAGGACAGCGCCAACACCTGGCTGCGAGCGCACGTGATCCAGGCCTGCGCCGCGCAGGAAACGGCCTGATACTCAGTGGCTGATGGCGGTCTTGCTGTAGGAATCGCGATCGATGTCGAGAATTTCCACACACAACTGGACTTCAACGCCGCTCGGCCACTCACACAGCTCCTGAACCACCGCCAGCAGGCTTTCGGAGAGTTGTTTCTTGATCTGTGCGGAACGCCCACTCAACAGTGCCAGTTTCACATGCACGAATGCCCGTTCACCCAGAGCGGTACCAACCTTGAACGTCTCGACCCTGACCGCGCGGCTCTTGATGTCGAATTCGGCAGCAAACTGACCGGAACCCACCAGCGTATTGTTCAACCGCATCAACGCCACATCGGCATTCAGGTCAGTCAGGTTGGCGGTGTATTCCATGTGCAGGTGAGGCATGAGTTGGCTCCTGGAAGGGGATGGAAAGCTCGTACGTATAACATGCCCTGGTCATTCGGGCAGCGGCAAAACGGCACGCTCACTCATGAACGCCTCCAGGCGCGAACGTAACCAGCGCTCGGCAGGGTCGGTATCGACATGACTGAGCCAGACCATGGACAAGTCCAGGGTCGGTGTCTTGAACGGAAAGGGCTCCTTGAACAGCATTCCCGAAGCAGCCATCGCCTCGGCGGTGTAGTCCGGCAGGCTGGCGATCAGGTCCGTCCCGGCGAGCAGTGCCGGCAACGAGCTGTATTGCGGTACCGAGAGCACCACCTGGCGCGTGCGGCCGATTTCCGCCAGCCACTCGTCGGCGTAGCCACTGACGTTGGCGGTATGGGACACCAGCACGTGCGGTCGCGCGCAATATTCATCGAGCGTCAGCGGAGTGTCGGAGGCATCGGCGCGTAAAATGCTGGGCTGGATGTGCCGCAGCAACTTGCGCTTGGCATTGGCCGGCAAGCCACGGGTCTGGCTGATACCCACCGTGATATCGCCGGACGCCAGCAAGTCGGGAATCCGCCAGTAATCGACATGCTGCACCACAAACACCACGTTTGGCGCTTCCTGCCGCAGCGTTCGCAGCAACGGCGGCAACAGGCCGAACTCGACATCGTCGGACAACCCGATGCGGAACGTCATCGTGCTGCTGGCCGGGTCAAAATCATGGGTCAGGCTCAAGGCCACGGACAAGGAATCCAGCGCCGGCGACAGGTGCCTGATGATCTCCTCTGCCCGAGCCGTCGGCTCCATGCGATGGCCAACGCGTATGAACAGCGGATCATTGAACATCGCACGCAAGCGGTTGAGCGCCGAGCTGATGGTCGGCTGACCGAGAAACAGCTTCTCCGCCACCCGAGTGACATTGCGCTCCAGCATCAGTGTTTCGAACACGACCATCAGGTTGATGTCCGCCTTGCGAAGTTCGTTGCGATTCATCCAGTGCCCCCATTCCCCAAATCTGCTGACAGTTTAGGTAGCCGGGGCAACTGCCGTCTATCCAACTCAAGTTCAACAGCCTGATGAGGTTCACACTTAATGGATTGAGCAGGAATGCAGACCGTTTCCAGCTCGAAAGAAAGTGGCCTCGAACGAGCAGCTTCACCGCTGCAATTCAGATTTCCTTGATCGGGGTCTGATCGTCGGGGTTCCACTGAATCAGCTACGCCGCCGTCATATGCACTCACATTGCAGGGGTCGCCGCGCCCAAGTCCGCCCGTTACTCTTGGCTGCTCACTATTTCAAAACCCGAGCCGAAAAACATGAACGTCTTTACCCTTCGCGCGTTAGGCCTGATATTGATAAGCATGCCAGTCATTGCGCACGCCCATGAACCAGAGACACTCACCCTGATCACCTATGCCGACGGCACCCGCGGCATCAAGACCCCGATTGACATTGGTCCGCCCGGCCCATCGCAGGGTGACTTGTTTGTGTTCGATCAGCCGCTGATGAACGAGCAACGACAAGATATCGGCAGCAATAGCGGTTACTGCGTCAATACCCTCCCCGAAAAGCATAGCCAGTGCCAATGGACCCTTCTGTTCAGCGACGCAACTGGCAAAACCGCCGGTAGCATCGTCGTGGCCGGACAGGAGCATGAATCAGGCCAGTCGATTGTCGCGGTAATTGGCGCTACGGGGGAATATGCCGGGTTCAGCGGTGAAATGAGTACGGAGCCCAATGCCGATGGCACCTTCACCCAAATCCTGCATCTCTCGCGTAGCGCCCGATAAGTGGCTGTGCATGCCTCCAGATCGCTGAGCAGCCGTTCGTCCGAGATGGGTAAACCGGATTGTCGCGCTCCGGCGACTTTACATGGCCAGGGTTGATACCCTGGCCGACAGGCCGAAAACGAAAAAGCCCCCGTAATCTCTGACGATTACAGGGGCTTAGTCGTATTCAATAATGGCGGAGAGATAGGGATTCGAACCCTAGGTACCGGTGAAGGTACAACGGATTTCGAATCCGTCCCATTCGGCCACTCTGGCATCTCTCCAACGGCGCGCATCATAACAACACTTTCGCCGGAAGCGAACCCCCTAAGCGAAATATTTCTGTGCTTTCAGATGCTTGCGTCGGTTAAAGCGGTACGCCCAGACGGTTGGCGACTTCTTCGTAGGCTTCGATGACGTCACCGAGGCCCTGACGGAAGCGGTCCTTGTCCATTTTCTTGCCGGTAGCCTTGTCCCACAGACGGCAGCCGTCCGGGCTGAATTCGTCGCCCAGCACGATGGAACCATCGTGGAACACGCCGAATTCCAGTTTGAAGTCGACCAGCAGCAGGCCGGCGTCGTCGAACAGTTTGCTCAGGACTTCGTTGACCTTGAGCGACAGCTCTTTCATGCGAACCAGTTGCTCGGCGGTGCCCCAACCGAAAGCCACAACGTGGGATTCGTTGATGAACGGGTCGCCCTTGGCGTCATCCTTCAGGAACAGTTCGAAGGTGTAAGGGTTGAGTTTCATGCCCTCTTCGACACCCAGGCGCTTGACCAGGCTGCCAGCGGCGTAGTTACGCACGACGCACTCGACCGGGATCATGTCCA
Source organism: Pseudomonas sp. AP3_22 TE3818 (assembly GCF_053628995.1). Taxonomy (NCBI): domain Bacteria; kingdom Pseudomonadati; phylum Pseudomonadota; class Gammaproteobacteria; order Pseudomonadales; family Pseudomonadaceae; genus Pseudomonas; species Pseudomonas sp. AP3_22 TE3818. The sequence goes on from NZ_JBRJHL010000001.1 coordinate 5,065,968, forward strand.
GCTTCTTCACCAGGCATTCGTTGTCGCCCAGCAGTTTGTCGAACTGGGTCGGCACGCCGGCCGCTTCGAGCTTCTGCATGATGAAGGCGTTGAACTTGTTGTTCACCATGCCCTTGCGGTCGAGCTGTTCGATACGCTTGCCGTCGAACGCCGAAGTGTCGTTGCGAAACAGCAGGATCAAACGGTTAGCGTCATCGGTCTTGTAAACCGACTTGGCTTTGCCGCGGTAGAGTTCTTCACGTTTTTCCATGATGGGCTCCGCTTGCTAAGTAGATGGGCTAGGCGATGTGACGCCAGTCGAGCCCTGAATCTTGATCGGCCAGTTGCAGCCAGTCCGGGTCGCACCCAAGGGTGTCGACAAAACATTGCCGGGCCAGCTGCGGCAGGTTGTTCTTGCTGCTCAGATGGGCCAGGACCAGGTGTTGCAGGTCCTTCCAGCCCAGCTCGGCCACCAGGAATGCCGCCTGATGGTTGTTCAAATGTCCCAGTTCACCGCCCACCCGCTGCTTGAGAAAGTACGGGTAATGACCGCGAGCCAGCATGTCCCTGCAATGGTTGGACTCGATCATCAATGCATCGAGGTCCCGGTAACCGTCCAGCACCTTGTCGCAATAGGAGCCCAGGTCGGTCAACAGGCCAAAACGCCGTAAACCGTCACTGAAGACATACTGCGTCGGTTCCTGTGCATCGTGGGCCACGGCAATGACACCGATGCTCAAGTCGCCGATTTGCAACTGCTCGCCGCCGGCCAGAAAGCCTGCGGGTTCAATCGGTTTGCGCATCCCGCGCAAGGTCCCGCGACTGAGGTAGACAGGCAGATTGTAGCGCCGAGACAGCAAACCCACGCCATGCACGTGGTCGGCATGTTCGTGGGTCACGAGTATCGCACTCAGCTGCGCAGGGTTCACACCCAGTCGCAGCAGGCGTTTTTCGGTTTCCCGCAGGGAAAAACCACAATCCACCAGCACGTACGTATCAGCGCTGGCTATCAGCGTGCCGTTCCCTTGACTGCCGCTGCCGAGAACGGCAAAACGCATAGGATCAGCCCAGGTTGTCTTGAATCTTGCTCAACACTTTACGCGCCACATCTGCCGGCGCCACGGTGTTGATGTTCTTCTCGACGGTGACCTGGACGTTCTCGCCAACCTTGCTCAGGCGAACCTGATAACGCTCGGCACGGGCTTCACGCTCTTCCTTGCTCGGCGCACTGCCGAACAGGCTGCTGAAGAAGCCTGGCTTGTCGTCTTTGCTCTCGGCTTTTTCGGCCAGGTTGATGTAGTACAGGCCCAGGCTGCGGTTGATGTCTTCAACGCGCCATTCGCCTTGCTCCAGCGCCCGACCTACGCTCGACCAGGCACGGTCAAGGTCGGTACCGACGTTCAGTACAGGGTTGCCGCTACCGTCTTCACTCAGGCTGACACGGCTGGGCGCGTCGAAATCACGCGAAGCCAGCATGGAGACCGAACCGCCCTTCTCCGAGATACGGCTCATGCTCGCGAGCATGTCGTCGACCAGTGCCGCGTCCAGGCCAGTGTTGACCGAACGGTTGGTGAACTCGACGTCGGCGGTGCTGCCGGCAGGACGCTCGGCGCTGACCACGTAGACTTCACTGGTGTTGCGCTGCACGCCCGGCTCGATGCGCACCCGCACGCGGGTTTCGCTGTCGGTGCTGACACCGGCCGCACTCAGGCGCTTGGCCATGGCCGCAGACAGTTCATCGGAATGCTGCCAGGTCGTGGTGAATTCGCCGGTTTGCGGGCGCTGTTCATCCAGACGGAAACCGTTGTCCTGGAAGAACTGAACGGCCACAGGCCAGATTTCGGCAGGTGGGTTCTGCGCCAGGATCGAGCTGGTGCCGCCGCTCTTCTGCAGCGAATAGGGACTGGCATCGGCAGCCGCCGTCAGCGGCTGGGGACGAGGAACGACGTATTCGCCCGTGGCGGTGTCATCGGCCACGTTGCGCGGGATCGGCAACAGCGGATCCAGACGCTTGGCGGTATGGATATCCGGCGGAATTTGCATCGGTGCAGTCTGTTGCGCTTCCAGGTAATCGCTACCACGGTCACGGAAATAACCTTCCGGGCCCCAGATCCATCCGCAGCCACTGGTGCTGGAGATAATCAAGGCAAGTGCGGAAAGTCCGGCCATTCGCTTCATGCGTTGTACTTCCTCAATTAAACCAGGACGCTGCACTGGCGCAGGGCCGTGCGGAGCGTTTCGTGACAAGGTGCGCTCAGCCAGGTCAGCGGCAGGCGAATGCCTTCGTGCATCAGGCCCATTTCGACCAAAGCCCACTTCACCGGAATCGGGTTGGCTTCGATGAACAGGTCCTTGTGCAGCGGCATCAGTTTTTCGTTGATTGCCCGTGCAGTCTCGGCATCACCCTTGAGGGCGGCCTCGCACAGGTCGGCCATTTCACGGGGCGCGACGTTGGCGGTGACGGAGATGTTGCCCTTGCCGCCCATCAGGATCAGCTCGACCGCGGTCGGATCATCGCCGGACAGCACGATGAAGTCCTTGCTGACGCCATCGAGGATGGCCTTGGCGCGCTTGAGGTCGCCGGTCGCTTCCTTGATACCGATGATGTTCGGCACGGTCGACAGGCGGATCACGGTCTCGGCCTGCATGTCGCAGGAGGTGCGGCCTGGCACGTTATAGAGAATCTGCGGGATGTCGACCGCTTCGGCGATGTGCTTGAAGTGCAGGTACAGGCCTTCCTGGGTCGGCTTGTTGTAGTACGGCACGACCAGCAGGCAGGCATCGGCGCCGGCTTCCTTGGCATTGCGGGTCAACTCGACGGCTTCGCGGGTCGAATTGGCGCCGGTACCGGCAATCACCGGAATGCGACCATTGACCTGCTTGACTACCGCTTTGATGACGGCGATATGTTCATCGACATCAAGGGTTGCCGATTCGCCGGTGGTACCGACGGCGACAATGGCATGGGTGCCGTTTTCAAGGTGGAAGTCCACGAGTTTGCTGAGGCTGTCCCAGTCAAGACGCCCCTGTGCATCCATGGGAGTGACCAGTGCCACCATACTGCCCGCAATCATGAAACCGCTCCTGCCGGAAAAAGAGAGCCGTAATGGTACTGGCGCCAAGTTGCTTGCACAAGCGAAGTACTGTGCTGCCGCCATTCCCCTTGGCGCCGGTTTTCGCTACCCTTCAGACTTTGATCGTTACAGACAAGCTCGTCCGTCGGGTTTCAGCCTCCATTTTCGGCATCACAAGTCCTGATCCAGCGTTGCCACGTCTCGCTCCCGCTCCGGCGGAGCCTGTTCGCAACCTGTCACTGGGGACTTTCTGAGTTCGCATCCGCAGGCTCGCTCCCGACCAATCAGCCCTTAGACGTACCGACCGCTCATCGCTTTAGGAATGCTGCATGTCCACCCCCACAGTTCGCGAACAATTCCTTGTTATCAGTGCCCTCGGCGCCAACCCCATGGAGCTGACCAACGTCCTGTGCCGCGCCAGCCATGAAAACCGCTGCGCCGTTGTCACCTCTCGCCTGACCCGTCATGGCGAATGCAGTGCCCTGGTGCTGGAAATCTCCGGTAGCTGGGATGCCCTGGCGCGCCTGGAAGGCAGCCTGCCAGTGCTGGCCAAGCGTCATGCGTTCACGGTCAACGTGGTGCGCAGCGCCGCCCTGGAAAACCGCCCACAGGCCCTGCCGTACGTCGCTTATGTCAGCTCGGCCTACCGCTCGGACATCATCAACGAGCTGTGCCAGTTCTTCATGGACCACAATGTCGAGCTGGAGAACCTGACCTGCGACACCTATCAGGCTCCGCAGACCGGCGGCACCATGCTCAACGCCACGTTCACCGTCACCTTGCCGGCCGGTGTGCAGATCAGCTGGTTGCGCGATCAGTTCCTGGATTTCGCCGACGCACTGAACCTCGATGCCCTGATCGAACCCTGGCGCCCACAGAACCCAATGTAAGGAAGCTTTCATGGCCGTTGCCATCGACCAACCGGTTGCCGATTTCGAAGCCCCCGCCACCAGCGGGCAGACCGTCAGCCTTGCAGGCCTGAAGGGCAAGCAGGTGGTGATCTACTTCTATCCGAAGGACAGCACGCCGGGCTGCACCACCGAGGGCCAGGGCTTTCGTGACCAGCATGCTGCGTTCAAGGCCGCCAATACCGAAGTGTTCGGTGTGTCTCGCGACAGCCTGAAATCCCACGAGAACTTCAAGTGCAAACAGGAATTCCCCTTTGAGCTGATCAGCGACAAGGACGAAGCCATCTGCCAGCTGTTCGACGTGATCAAGCTGAAAAAGCTGTATGGCAAGGAATACATGGGCGTGGATCGCAGCACGTTCCTGATCGACAAGGATGGCGTGCTGCGTCAGGAATGGCGTGGTGTGAAGGTGCCGGGGCATGTGGAAGCGGTTTTGGCTGCGGCTCAGGCACTGAACAAGGCCTGATTTTATCAGCGCCTGTGAGGGCGCTTTCGCGAGCAAGCCCGCTCCCACATTGGACCTTGTTCGCCTGAACAACTCGGTCAACTGTGGGAGCGGGCTTGCCCGCGAAGAGGCCATCAGCCTCACCGAAGAATTAAAGCAACGGCGCCACCACAGGCTCCTTGCGCGGCCAGGCATCCAGCACAGCCTTGAACAGCGTCGCCAGGGGAATCGCAAAGAACACCCCCCAGAAGCCCCACAACCCGCCAAACAGCAGCACTGCGCAGATGATCGCCACCGGGTGCAGGTTGACCGCCTCCGAGAACAGCAAGGGCACCAGCACGTTGCCATCGAGTGTCTGAATGATTCCGTAGACCGCCATCAGGTAGATGAACTGATCGCTCCAGCCCCACTGGAACAGCGCAATCAGAAACACGGGCACAGTCACCACCACGGCGCCGACATAAGGCACCACCACCGAAATCCCCACCAGAAGTGCCAGCAACGCCGCGTAGTTGAGTTCAAGAACGACAAAGGCGATGTAGGTCACGCCACCACAGATGAAGATCTCGATGACCTTGCCGCGAATGTAGTTGGCGATCTGCCGGTTCATCTCATGGGCGACCCGGGTGATCAGCGCCCGCTCACGGGGCAGGTAACCGCGCACCCACTGGCCGATCATGGCCCGGTCCTTGAGGAAGAAAAACACCAGGATCGGCACCAGCACCAGGTAGATCATGATGTTCACCAGCAAGGGCAGGCTCGACAGCGAGAACGTCAGTGCCCACTGACCAAACTTGCCGATTTCGCCGCGCGCCACTTCAATGGCCTGCAGTACTTGCTCATCAGACACCAGGTGCGGATAGCGCTCGGGCAGCAGCAGCAACAGTGACTGCCACTTGGCGAGCATGCCGGGCAACTCGTTGAACAAGGTGATCAGTTGATGCCACAGCAACGGCACGACCACCACGATAAACACCAGCAACAGCCCCATGAACAACGCAAAGACCAGCCCCACCGCGGCCCCGCCCGGCACACGCAGGCGTTCAAGCGTCACCACCAGTCCCTGCATCAGGTACGCCAACACCATCCCGGCGAGCACCGGCGCCAGCATGCCGCCCAGGGTCAATACGGCGGTGAACGCCAGAAACAGCAGGACAGCCAGCACCACCGCTTCTTCATCGGAAAAATAGCGCTGAATCCAGTCGCGTAACACTTTGAACATCAATATTCCTTAGGAGCAAACGCAGCAGACTTCAGGCTTTTTTCAACCAGTAGCGGTAAACACCCGCCTCATCCTCTTCACGAAGCAGGGTATGACCAGCCAATCGGGCAAAGGTGCGAAAGTCACGCTGCGAACCCGCATCGGTGGCGATGACCTTGAGTACCGCGCCACTGGCCAGCCGGTTGAGCTCCATCTTGGCCTTGAGCAATGGCAACGGGCAATTCAGGCCGCTGGCATCCAGTTCAACGTCATGCTCTACAGCATCGGTCATTGCATCACTCCGGTTCAGGTGGTTGAGTTGCCTAGAATATCTGGTCGCAACGTCGGTGTCCGGCTACAGTAAGGTCTTTGTCGACTAAGGCTTTGTGCATGACATTTTTGCGCCCTACCCTGCTGACGCTCGCTTGCCTGCTCGCCTCACCGGGCTTCGCCGACGACCTGCCGTCACTCGGCGACGCCAGTTCTGCCATTGTCTCGCCACAACAGGAATACCAGCTCGGTCGCGCCTGGCTGGCCATGTTGCGCAGCCAGGTCTCACAGCTCAACGATCCGCAACTCAAGGATTACGTGGAATCCAGCGTTTACCGTCTGGTGGAGACCAGTCAGGTTACTGACCGGCGCCTTGAGTTCATCCTGATCAACAGCCCGCAGCTCAACGCCTTTGCGGCGCCGGGCGGGATCGTCGGGGTCAACGGTGGCTTGTTCCTCAACGCCCAGACCGAAGGCGAATATGCCTCGGTACTGGCGCACGAACTGGCTCACTTGTCGCAGCGCCACTTTGCCCGGGGTATCGAAGCGCAAAAACGCATGCAAGTGCCGATGATGGCGGCATTGCTGGCGGGTATCGTGGTAGCAGCCGCAGGTGGCGGTGACGCGGGGATTGCAGCCATTGCCGGCACACAGGCGGCGGCCATTCAGGAACAGCGACGATTCTCCCGCCAGAACGAACAGGAAGCCGACCGTATCGGCCTCCTCAATCTGGAAAAGGCCGGTTACGATCCCCGCTCGATGCCGACCATGTTCGAGCGCCTGGGGCGTCAGTACCGCTACGATGCCAAACCACCGGAATTCCTGCTGACTCACCCGGTCACCGAATCGCGTATTGCCGACACCCGCAACCGCGCCGAACAGTTTCCAACGGGCGGTATTGAAGACAGCATGCGCTACCAACTGATCCGCGCACGCGTACAGCTGATCTACGAGGAAAGCCCAGGGCTCGGCGCCAAGCGCTTCCGCGCCCAACTCGACGAGAACCCGAAAAACGACGTGGCGCGCTACGGCCTGGCGATCGCCCAGATCAAGGGCGGCCAACTGAATGAAGCCCGGGAAAACCTCAAGCAGTTGCTGGCCAAGGCACCCAACGAAATCATTTACAACCTGGCTCAGGTCGACCTGGACATCACCAACAATCGCTTGCCGGATGCCCAGTCCCGGGTTGACCGCTTGATGACCCAGTACCCTGGCAACTACCCGCTGAACCAGGTGCGCGTCGACCTGCTGCTCAAGCAAAACCGTACTGCGGATGCGGAAAAAGCCCTCGAAGGCCTGCTCAAGTCACGGCCGGATGATCCGGACGTGTGGTATCAGGTTGCCGAGACGCGTGGCCTGTCGGGCAACATCATCGGCCTGCATCAGGCGCGCGCCGAATATTTTGCCTTGGTCGGGGACTACAAACAGGCCATTCAGCAACTGGATTTCGCCAAACGCAAGGCCGGCAGCAACTTCCCGCTGTCTTCGCGGATCGACGCACGGCAACGCGAGCTGATGGAACAAGAGCGCATGATCAAGGACATGATGGGCTGACGCCATCGCAGACAATAAGTCCGGACATAAAAAAACCGCCTCTTTCGAGGCGGTTTTTTATTCAGCCATCAACCGGGTTATTCAGCCAGTTTGAAGGTGATGAAGCTCGCACGACCTTGACGCAGTACCCGCATCGACACCGAGCGGTTCTTTGGCAGCGCCTTGGCGATGTCCGCGAACTCCTTGGCGGAACCGATGGCCTGGTTGTTCAAGTGGGTGATCACATCACCCGGCTGCAAGCCGATCATGGCGGCAGGACCGTCCTGCACTTCCTTGATCACCACACCACCCTTGAGGTCGTAGGTTTTCTTCTGGTCGTCAGTCAGTTCGACCACGGAAACACCCAGGCGATTGCTGCTGCGTTCGATGCTGGATTTTGGCTCGGCGCCCATTTCCTTGTCTTCATCCGGAATGGCACCGACGGTCAGCTCGACATTTTTGCGCTTGCCGTCACGAATCACTTCCAGATCGGCCTTGGCGCCAGCCTTCAATGCGCCAACGAGGTGCGGCAGGTCAGCCGACATGACGATTGGTTGACCGTTCATGCTCAGGATCACGTCGCCCACTTGCAGGCCACCCTTGGCAGCCGGGCCATCATCCTGGATCTGGGCCACCAGCGCACCTGCCGGTTTCTCCAGGCCGAACGACTCGGCGAGGTCCTTGCTCACTTCCTGAATCACCACGCCCAGCCAGCCACGGCTGACCTTGCCACCGGATTTCAGCTGATTGGACACATCCATGGCCACGTCGATCGGGATTGCAAACGACACGCCCATGAAGCCACCGGAGCGGGTATAGATCTGCGAGTTGATCCCGACCACTTCACCGTTCAGGTTGAACAGCGGGCCGCCCGAGTTACCCGGGTTGATCGGCACGTCGGTCTGAATGAACGGCACATAGTTTTCATTTGGCAGACTGCGACCGACGGCGCTGACGATGCCTTGAGTCACCGTGTGGTCAAAGCCGAATGGTGAGCCGATAGCAACCACCCACTGGCCGGCCTTCAGGTCCTGGGATTTACCGAGCTTGAGCACCGGCAGATCCTTGCCTTCGATTTTCAGCAGCGCCACGTCGGAACGTGGGTCGGTACCGACCAGCTTGGCCTTCATTTCGCTGCGATCGGCCAGACGGACGAGGATTTCGTCTGCGTCGGCGATCACGTGGTTATTGGTCAGGATATAGCCGTCAGACGAGATGATAAAACCAGAGCCCAGGGACGTTGCCTCGCGCTGACGGTCGCGAGGAGAACGCGATTGCGGCGGCATGCCCCGCTCGAAGAACTCGCGCAGCATTGGCGGCAGGCCTTCGAGGTCGGGCATTTGCTGACTGACTTTGCGATCCGGCAGCTTTTGCGTGGTACTGATGTTCACGACCGCGGGCGAGGCCTGTTCGACCAGTTGCGTAAAGTCAGGCAATTCGACCGCTTGGGCGGTGACCGCCTGACCGAGCACCAGCACGGTGGCAATAATGGAAAGGTAGGACTTCAAGCGTGGTATCGACATACGGCTCCCGTTACGACGAGCAGGGTTAAGCGATATGGAGCAAGGAACACCGGGAACAATACGCCGGTATTTTTGTTCCGGGAACAACAAACAAGGCCAGAGCCGAGGGGCTCTGACCTATAAGAAATTTAAGGGTTTTTTGCAAATTGAAATGCTCACGAAACATTTCGAATTCAGCTCACTGCTTGGTTGCAGTGGCGTCGGTACGCATCGAAAGCGCTATCCGCTCAGCAGTACCGACCGGTATCTCGCCGACGACGGTCACCATCATGTCGCCCTGTGCCGTGCTCAAGCGCCGGGAAACCGCAACGGTCGGCCCCAACTGAGTACGGGTGTCGGTGACGGTTGCGCCATTCAACGGTTCGAGGAACACTGAAAAACGCGCCAGGCCATCGTCGTACATCAGGCTATTGACCTGGGTCTTGGTCTGCGGATCCTTGCGAGCGGTGCTGCTGGTCAGCTCGAAGCCCGGTGGCAACCAGTCGGAACGCCAGACCTGGGCAGCCTTGACGGCAGAAGCCTTGTCACTGTCAAGGTTGACCGGCCTGCAATCATTGCTGGCCTGCAGATCCTTTTCGGAAGGAACGTCGGCCGTATCCAGTTGCGTGAACTGGAAGCGCTCCAGCAACCGCCCCTTGTCGTCCAATAACAAAGACTTCAGAGGCAGGCCGGTTTCCTTGTCCAGATGCAGTTCAAAACCATAGCGGTGCTGATCGCGGGGTTTCAGCGATACGATCACCGCCGAACGCCCGGCGACACGCGACTTGCCGATGACGGCGAGGTCATACCAATTCTTGAGCTTTTGGGGATCGAGTGCACGGGCAGCGGAGTTGGGGGAATCCCCCAGCCCTGCTATCAGTGTGCCGCTGACGCATTGAGTATGCCCATCAATGCGAACGACTTCCTGAGCGGAGCCGTCGAGCTGGATCAATCGCTCGCGGACCTTTCCATCCTGGACCAGGTGCCAGATGTTATGGGTAGAAAAACTACCGTTACGCTCGTAGACGAAAGTACCCTGAAAGCTTTGCTGCTGCTCTGCCTGGCCCAGGCGAGTCAACCAGTCCTGGGCATCATCGGCTTGGGCTGGAACGATGAACCAGCCGCTGAGCAGAAGCGAAAGTAGAGGTATGGCGCGCATGATCCTCCTTAACGGTTTTCCAGACTTGCTGCACGAGCGTAAGGCAGAGCGCTCTCAGTACCTTTCAGTGCAGCCTGTTGTGCATGTTGGCGCAAGTAGCCTGGCAGACGCTGATCGTGCCAGCCTGGCTGACCTTGCAAAACGCCATTGGCCATTGGGCCTGTAGCTTCCGAACTCTCATTGTAGCCTGCCAGAACAGCAGGGCCTTTTACTTGAGGAACGGCCAGTGCGGGTTGGGCGGATTGCTGGGCCAGTTCGGCACCGGCGATCTCATCTTGGTTGTACAGACGCACGCCGGCCAGTACGGCCAGGGTCACCGAAGCTGCGACCGCCAGACGACCCAGGCTGCGCCATGGACCGCGGGACGCTTTTGCCGGTGAGGCTTCGTCAGCCAGAGCAGCAGAAACAGCCGCGGCAATGTCCAGGCGTGGAAGCAGCAGATCCTTGTGCATCACTGCCCGAGCGATCTGATAACGAGCCCAGGTGTCACGGGTTTCAACATCGTCACAGGCATTCAATACCCGACGCAATTCCAATTCGTCCGCTTCGTTATCCATCACTGCGGACAGCGATTCCTGCAGGGCTTCACGACTCATGGCGTTCCTCTCTTGGCTGTCGCCGCTGTCTTTAGTTTTCCTGCAACAACGGCTGCAGGGCTTTGTCGATGGCCTCCCGGGCGCGGAAAATCCGGGAGCGCACGGTGCCTACCGGACATTGCATGACGCTCGCAATGTCCTCGTAACTCAGACCATCAAACTCACGTAAAGTTAAAGCCGTACGCAAATCTTCCGGCAGTTGCTGAATGGTTCGATGGACGGTGCCTTCGATCTCATCCCGCAGCAAAGCCCGTTCTGGCGACTCGAGATCCTTGAGGCCATGATCGCCATCGTAGAACTCTGCATCTTCGGAACTGACATCGCTATCCGGCGGCCGGCGGCCGCGTGAAACCAGATAGTTTTTCGCCGTGTTGATGGCGATGCGGTAAAGCCACGTATAAAACGCGCTGTCTCCGCGAAAATTTCCAAGTGCACGGTATGCCTTGATAAAGGCTTCTTGTGCCACATCCTGGGCTTCATGGGTGTCGTGCACAAAACGCACGATCAACCCGAGAATTTTGTGCTGGTATTTCAGCACTAGCAGATCGAAAGCACGCTTGTCGCCGCGCTGAACGCGTTCGACCAGTTGCTGATCCTCTTCCTGGGTTAGCATGAACACTCCTCGATGAGCTCGGAGGAGGCTTGCAGAAGTAAACCACCAGACTTGCAAACATAGACTCGGGCTTTTCGCAAAAGTTCTCCCCCTCCAGGCAAGTTTCCTGCGGGCTCTGATTTGGCACGCACGAAAAGCGCAGCGCGAGTGGGCCCGGCTGCGCGAATAATCTTGTCATCGGATTCTTCGCCAGGGATCGAACTGCAATCCTGTACTGAATCCGACGCTGTCCCTTGTTTCAGGCAACGGTCTATTGATCTTGGCACTTTGGCAAAAGTTCCAAATATTTATAGCTGCGCCGAACCGACATTGTGCAACCCTGAAGCGAAAAAGACTGTTAAATCGGCGATACAGTCATTCTCGCGCGCAACGGGCAGAAAAACATCCGACGAAGCGCCCGACATTTTGCGTCACAGTAGTTTCACAATGCCATGCTGGCTCGGGTATTGTGCCGTCCCCCCCCTCTATATACTAGTGGGCTGTGCGGCTGACTTGACTCGCCAGTCCAGCTGCGCCACCCCCGACCCGGGTCGCTTTGAGCGGAATCCTGAAATGAGCCAACAGTTTCAACACGATGTTCTGGTAATTGGCAGCGGTGCTGCCGGCTTGAGCCTTGCGCTGACCTTGCCCGGTCATTTGCGCATTGCCGTATTGAGCAAAGGCAACCTCGCCAATGGCTCGACGTTCTGGGCCCAGGGTGGCGTTGCCGCCGTGCTGGACGACACCGATACCGTTGAATCCCATGTCGATGACACCCTCAATGCCGGCGGCGGCCTGTGCCATGAAGACGCGGTGCGCTTTACTGTCGAGCACAGCAAGGAAGCGATTCAATGGCTGATCGACCAGGGCGTGCCCTTTACCCGCGATGAACAGTCGAGCACTGAAGATGGCGGGTTCGAATTCCACCTGACCCGCGAAGGCGGTCACAGCCATCGGCGCATCATCCACGCCGCCGATGCCACGGGCGCTGCCATTTTCACAACCCTGCTCGAACAGGCCAGGAAACGGCCGAACATCGAACTGCTGGAACAGCGGGTTGCGGTAGACCTGATCACCGAGAAACGCCTGGGACTCGAAGGCGACCGCTGCCTCGGTGCTTATGTGCTCAATCGCGGCACCGGCGAAGTCGATACCTATGGCGCCCGCTTTGTGATCCTCGCCTCCGGGGGAGCGGCCAAGGTTTACCTGTACACCAGTAACCCTGACGGTGCCTGCGGTGATGGCATCGCCATGGCCTGGCGCTCGGGCTGCCGGGTGGCGAACCTGGAATTCAACCAGTTTCACCCCACCTGCCTGTATCACCCGCAAGCCAAGAGCTTCCTGATCACCGAAGCCCTGCGCGGCGAGGGTGCCCACCTCAAGCTGCCCAACGGCGAGCGCTTCATGCAGCGCTTCGACCCACGGGCAGAGCTGGCGCCACGGGACATCGTCGCCCGCGCCATCGACCATGAAATGAAACGCCTGGGTATCGACTGCGTCTATCTGGACATCAGCCACAAGCCCGAAGCCTTCATCAAGACGCACTTCCCGACGGTGTACGAACGCTGCCTGGAATTTTCCATCGACATCACCAGACAGCCGATTCCGGTGGTCCCGGCGGCGCACTACACCTGCGGTGGCGTGATGGTCGATCAACAGGGCCGCACCGACGTGCCGGGGCTGTACGCCATTGGCGAAACCAGCTTCACCGGCCTGCACGGCGCCAACCGCATGGCCAGCAACTCGCTGCTTGAATGTTTCGTCTATGCCCGCTCGGCAGCCACGGACATACTCGAACAGTTGCCCCAGGTTCCGATGCCCGCCCCCCTTCCCGCCTGGGATGCGAGCCAGGTCACCGATTCCGATGAGGACGTGATCATTGCGCACAACTGGGATGAGCTGCGGCGGTTCATGTGGGACTACGTTGGCATCGTGCGCACCAACAAACGCCTGCAACGGGCACAACACCGCGTGCAACTGTTGCTGGATGAAATCGACGAGTTCTACAGCAACTACAAGGTCAGCCGGGATTTGATCGAGCTGCGCAACCTGGCCCAGGTGGCCGAGCTGATGATTCTGTCAGCCATGGAGCGCAAGGAAAGCCGTGGCCTGCATTACACCCTCGACTACCCGGACCTGTTGCCGGTCGCGCTGGACACTATTCTGGTGCCGCCCACCTACGTCGGCTGAATTTGAGCCGGACCCGCAGGCGTCGGTGCACATCCGCCGCCTGCGCATCCCGGGGCACGCAAATGGCCCTGACCCTGCGCTCGCCCCGCAGACGGAAACGCAAGACCACCACCAACGGCAGCGCCAGGCTGTCCGGCCTCAATTGCACGGGCTGCCAACCCTTGGCCCGACTCCACAACTGCCAGCCATCGGCATCGCGCCGCAAGCCGCAAAATGCCTGCGGGTGCGTCTGCAAAATCTGACGCGGCAGCACCCAAAAGCCATGCAGCAGACAGCCAAAAACACCGAGCAAACTGGCCCAGACCGGAATTGACAGTAAAAACAACGAACCCAACGCGAACAGCTGGGCCAGGAGATACGCCGCCAGCAACTGCCGCGAGGCATGCCAGCGGCATTCGAACCCGTTACTTGGGCTGGACACGGTCCAGGATCATGCGAACCATGCGTTGCAGCTCGGGATCTTCCGATTCGCTGCGTTCCATGAACCAGCCGAACATGTCCTGATCCTCACACGTCAGCAGTCGGACGTATAACGCGCGATCCACTTCGTTGAGCGTTGCGTAAACCTCTTTCGTGAACGGCACCAGCAACACGTCAAGCTCAAGCATGCCACGGCGGCTGTGCCAAAAGAGGCGGTTCAGTTCAACATCTTCGACCATGGAGCGCTCCTCAAATAGGCCGCAAGTATACAGGCCCGCGCCCGGTCGAACAGTCGGCTTTGGTCGGGCACCGGTGATCCTTTGTGAACTACCCATTTCGAAGGCAGCCCCTTATGATGTCCACCAGACTTTTTACCCTGCGATGACCCATGGCCGATTCTGCTTTTTTCTGCACGCTTTCTCATGAAGGTGTTCTCGCGGTCCGCGGCGCGGACGCCAGCAAATTCCTGCAAGGCCAACTGACCTGCAATCTCAACTACCTGAGCGATTCCCGGGCCAGCCTCGGTGCGCGCTGCACACAGAAAGGCCGGATGCAATCGAGCTTTCGCATCCTGCTCGAGGGTGACGGCGTGGTCCTGGCCATGGCCAGCGAATTGCTCGAACCGCAATTGGCGGACCTGAAAAAATACGCGGTGTTTTCCAAATCGAAACTGACCGACGAAAGTGCCGCCTGGGTCCGCTTCGGCATTGACCATAGCGACGCCGCACTGGCCAGCCTCGGTCTGGACCTGCCGGCAGAAACCGACAGCGTCGTGCGCAACGACGGGCTGATCGCCATCCGTGTTTCGCCGCAACGCGCCGAGTTGTGGGTCGCCGCAAGTCTTGCCGATGCGGTCAAAGGCAAGCTGTCGGCGGTGCTGAGCGAAGGTGACCTGAATCAATGGTTGCTGGGCCAGGTCCGTGCCGGGATCGGCCAGGTCATGCCCGGCACCCGCGAGTTGTTCATCCCGCAGATGCTCAACCTGCAAGCGGTCGGTGGCGTGAGTTTCAAGAAAGGTTGCTACACCGGCCAGGAAATCGTCGCGCGCATGCAGTACCTGGGCAAGCTCAAGCGTCGCCTGTATCGCCTTCAACTGGCTGCCGGCGAGCTGCCGGAACCGGGTATGGCGCTGTTCTCCCCGACCCATGGCAGCTCTATCGGCGAAGTGGTGCTGGCTGCCCGCGCCGAGCAAGGCATTGAGCTCCTGGCGGTGTTGCAAGCCGAAGCAGCAGACAGTGGAGACATCCACCTGGGGGCGCTCGAAGGGCCGTCCTTGCAGCTGCTCGACCTGCCTTATGAACTGGACCGCGATCGCGAAATCCAGCAATAACCGGCAGCACTTGGCGCAACACCTAGAGAGACTCAATGAGCGAGCTGGCGGAAAAGGTCCAACAGGATTTGGTTGAGGCCATCAATAACGATGACCTGGTTCTGCCAACGTTACCGGAAGTGGCCCTGCAAATTCGCAAGGCCGCGGAAAACCCGGAAGTCAGCGTCAGTACCCTGAGCAAAGTGATCGGCCGTGATACCGCGCTGTCGGCGCGCCTGATCAAAGTGGTCAACAGCCCGCTGTTGCGCGCGACCCAGGAAGTGACCGACCTGCACACCGCGATCACTCGCCTGGGCATCAACTACAGCTGCAATCTGGCGATCGGCCTGGTCATGGAGCAGATTTTTCACGCCCGCTCCGACGTGGTGGAACAGAAAATGCGCGAAGTCTGGCGCAAAAGCCTGGAAATCGCCGGCGTCAGCTATGCCCTGTGCCGCAGTTACACCCGGCTCAAGCCCGACCAGGCCGCCCTTGGCGGGCTGGTGCACCAGATCGGCGTACTGCCGATCCTGACCTACGCCGAAGATCACTATGAACTGCTGTCCGACCCGGTCAGCCTCAACCATGTGATCGACCAGATTCATCCGCTGATCGGCGAAAAACTGCTCAAGGTCTGGGACTTTCCCGACATGCTGGTGCAGGTGCCGCAGCTTTACCTGAATTTCAAACGCCAGTCGGCGCAGGTCGACTATGTGGATCTGGTGCAGGTGGCCAGCCTGTATTGCCACAAGGACACCGACCATCCGTTCGCTCGTATTGACCCGTTGAGCGTGCCGGCCTTCAATGCACTGGGCATCGACATCGACGACGAGGCGATGTGCGCCGACCTGGAAGAAACACGGTCGATGTTTTACTGATCAAGGACCGCGTCGACCTCTTCGCGAGCAAGCCCGCTCCCACATTTGATCTGCGGCGACTCGGTTCAATGTGGGAGCGGGCTTGCTCGCGAAGAGGCCAGAACAGACACCGCATCACTCCCCTGCAACAAAACTCACCCGCACCTTCAACCCCGCCCGCTCTCCATCGTGCAGGCTGATCTGCGCCAGATGCGCGCGGCAGATCTCGCCGACAATCGCCAATCCCAACCCTGAACCGGCCACTTGCTGATTGCGCCGGTAAAAGCGTTCGAATACCCGATCGCGCTCCTCAAGAGGGATACCGGGGCCATCATCTTCGACTTCCAGCACGGCGGGGGCCGAAACGCGCAAAATCACATTGCCGCCCGGCGGCGTGTGAGCCAGTGCGTTATCCACCAGATTGCTCAGCAGTTCGTTCAACAGCGTCGGCTCGCCCCGCAACCAGACAGGTTCATCCGCTTCCAGCGCCAGCGCGATGCCGCGCTTGTGGGCCAACGGCGCCATGGCCATGCCCAGCTCCCGAGCCAGTTGACTGAGGTCGAGCAACTGCGCGCCACCCTCGGCAATCGCGCGGGCGCCATTTTCGACCCGTGCCAGGGAAAGCAACTGATTGGCCAGATGGGTCAAGCGGTCAGTGCCCTGGGCGGCGGTCTCCAGCGTGCTGCGCCAGGTATCGGGCTCGGCCGAGCGCATGCCCAGTTCCAATCGCGCCTTGAGGGCTGCCAACGGCGTGCGCAGCTCGTGGGCGGCGTCGGCTATGAATTGCGCCTGCTTCTCGAACTGTCCACGTAGACGCTCGGTAAAGTGATTGAGGGCGCGCACCAGCGGCCACAATTCGCGCTGCACTTCCACCAAGGGCAAGGGGCGCAGATCGTCCGGCTGGCGCTCTTCCACCGCCGTGCGCAGGCGCTCAAGCGGGCGCAACGCGGCACTCACCGCAAACCACACCAGCATCAACGCACCGATTGCCAGCATGCCCAGGCGCAGCAATGTATCCGCCGCCAGACTGCGGGCCATGCTGACGCGCGCTTCATCGGTCTCCGCCACGCGGATTTCCGCCATGCCGTTCATGTTGGGCTCGCTCACGGGCTTGAGCAGGCTCACCACGCGCACGTTCTGCCCGCGGTACTGGGCGTTGTAGAAACGTGCCAGCGCCGGATAGTCATCGGTGCGCGGCGTTCCCGGCGGTGGCGCGGGCAGGTTTTCGTAACCGGAAATCAGCTTCTGATTGATGTCGTTGACCAGGTAGAAAATTCGCCCGGCACTGTCGTAGGCAAAAGTATCGAGGGCCACGTAGGGCACGTCGGCACTCAGGGTGCCGTCGCGCTGGGAGACGCCGGCGGCGATGGTGCGCGCCGAGGCCAGCAAGGTCCGGTCATAGGCCGTGTCGGCGGCTTCACGACCGTTCCAGTAGGCGCTCAACCCGCTGGCCAGCATTAACACCACCAGCAGCAGCGCCAGGTTCCACAACAACCGCCAGCGCAGGCTGCTGGGCTTATGCATCGCGGCTTTCCAGCAAGTAACCAAGGCCACGGAAGGTCACGATGGCGACCGGCTGGCCATCAAGTTTCTTACGCAGGCGGTGCACGTAGATTTCGATCGCATCGGGACTGGCCTCTTCATCCAGACCGAACACTTGCGACGCCAGTTGCTCCTTGCTCATCACCCGACCGGGGCGCGCGATCAGGGCTTCGAGTACCGCTTGTTCGCGGGAGGTCAGGGTCAGCAATTCATCACCGAGGGTGAAACGCCGGGTTTCCAGGTCATAGGCCAGCACACCACAACGCTGGATACGTTCACCGCCCAGCACACTGCGGCGCAGCAACGCCTTGACCCGGGCTTCGAGTTCGGTCAGTTCGAACGGCTTGGCCAGGTAATCGTCGGCGCCGAGGTTCAGGCCATGGACCCGATCCTTGACGTCGCTGCGGGCGGTCAGCATCAACACCGGCAGGTTCTTGCCCCGCGCCCGCAGGCGCGCCAGCACTTCGAAACCATCCATGCGCGGCAAGCCGACATCGAGGATCGCCATGGCGTATTCCTCGCTGCCCAGCGCCAGGTCGGCGGCCACGCCATCGTGCAGGACGTCCACGGTCAGCCCGGTGCTCTTGAGCGCCTGGGCGACACTTTCGGCGAGCTGCAAATGGTCTTCGACGAGCAGGACACGCATGGATCTATACCTCGTTCAGGGATGGCCGACGCCATTCTTTGGCGCGGAGTTTACAGCCGCAATCACCGCTGTGAAGCCCGAAAAACCGTGAAAGCCCACTGAAAGGTTAGCGAAAGGTTGGGTCGTTAGAGTCGCCCCACGGATGGTTTCGACTGCCGACCATCGAATCGTAGTTTGAAAACGTGCTTTGACATGTAACTACCGAAAAACGCCTCGAAGCGTTTTCGCCAATAAGAACAATAAACGAGGTACTGCACCATGCTGTCCACACAGCTTCAGGCTTGCCCGCCCCGCCCTTTCTCTTGCTCCCCGATGTTTACGCTTGCCCGCGCCGAAGCCGGCTGCCCGTCGCTCGATCCGTGCGGATCCGAACACGCCGGCACCGCGCGAAATCGTCGCACCTGAATCATCCCGAAAAACAAAAACTCCACTGGAGACAAAAATGAATCGTTCAATGCGCCGTTTCGCCCTCGCCGCCAGCTGTGTGCTGTTCGCCGGCCAACTCATGGCCGAGCCTAAACGCCCGGAATGCATCGCCCCGGCCTCGCCCGGTGGTGGTTTCGACCTGACCTGCAAACTGGCGCAAAGCGCGCTGATCAACGAAAAACTGCTGACCAAACCGATGCGGGTGACCTACATGCCCGGCGGTGTCGGCGCGGTGGCGTACAACGCGGTGGTCGCCCAGCGTCCGGCCGATGCCGGTACGTTGGTGGCCTGGTCCAGTGGTTCGCTGCTGAACCTGGCCCAAGGCAAGTTCGGTCGTTTCGATGAAAGCAATGTGCGCTGGCTGGCCGCCGTTGGCACCAGCTATGGCGCCATTGCGGTGAAGAGCGATTCGCCCTACAAGACCCTCGACGATCTGGTCCAGGCCCTGAAGAAAGATCCGAGCAAAGTGGTGATCGGTTCCGGCGGCACCGTCGGCAGCCAGGACTGGATGCAGACCGCGCTGATCGCCAAGGCCGCCGGGATCAACCCGCGTGACCTGCGTTACGTTGCCCTCGAAGGTGGCGGCGAGATCGCCACGGCCCTGCTCGGCGGTCATATCCAGGTTGGCAGCACCGACATTTCCGACTCCATGCCACACATCCAGAGCGGTGATATGCGCCTGCTGGCGGTGTTCTCCGACAAGCGTCTGGACGAACCGGAAATGAAGGACATCCCGACCGCCCGCGAACAAGGCTACGACATCGTCTGGCCGGTGGTTCGCGGTTTCTACCTGGGGCCGAAGGTCAGCGACGAGGACTACGCCTGGTGGAAGGACTCCTTCGACAAACTGCTGGCTTCACCGGAGTTCGCCAAGTTGCGCGACCAGCGTGAACTGTTCCCGTTCGCCATGACCGGCCCGGAGCTGGACACCTATGTGAAGAAGCAGGTCGCGGACTACAAAGTCCTGGCCAAAGAGTTCGGCCTGATCCAGTGATCGCCTCTGTCTAGCGGCTGCGACTCCGTTTGGGGAGTCGCAGCACAGGAGTTCCTCATGCTCTTACAACGCATTTTTGCTTCGGTGCTGTTGCTGGCCTGTCTCGGCCTGGCATTGATGGCGTGGCCGTACCAAGCGGCTTTTTCCTACGAACCGGTGGGG
The DNA here is from genome assembly GCF_053628995.1 of Pseudomonas sp. AP3_22 TE3818. Classification (NCBI taxonomy): domain Bacteria; kingdom Pseudomonadati; phylum Pseudomonadota; class Gammaproteobacteria; order Pseudomonadales; family Pseudomonadaceae; genus Pseudomonas; species Pseudomonas sp. AP3_22 TE3818. Next base: position 5,085,773 of record NZ_JBRJHL010000001.1, read on the forward strand.
CCTCGGGCTTTTCCATTGCTGATGCTCGGCCTGATGGGCTCAGCGCTGCTGTACATGGTGTTCCGTCCGGCACCGATCAAGCACAGTGCTGACGAGCCGCCGCTGGATCGCGAAACCCTGACCAAGATCGGCATCTGCGTGGTGCTGTTGCTGGTGTTCGCCGGTACCTTCGAACCCCTGGGCTTCATCGTCGCCAGCATCCTGATCGGCGTGCCCATGGCGCGACTGTATGGCGGTCGCTGGGTGCCAAGCATCGTGATCATCAGCTTGATGGCCGTCGGCCTCTACCTGCTGTTCGACAAGTTGATGGACGTACCGCTGCCCTTGGGCGTGCTCGACGTTCTGGAGAACTGATATGGATACTCTTGGCTATTTGGGTCAGGGTTTCGGCGTCGCGCTGAGCCCGTACAACCTGGTGACTGCACTCTGCGGAACCCTGATCGGTACAGTGGTCGGCCTGTTGCCGGGCCTGGGGCCAATCAACGGCGTGGCGTTGCTGATTCCGATCGCATTCGCCCTCGGCCTGCCACCGGAGTCGGCACTGATCCTGCTGGCGGCGGTGTACCTGGGTTGCGAATACGGCGGCCGGATCAGCTCGATTCTGCTGAACATTCCGGGCGAAGCGTCCACCGTGATGACCACCCTCGACGGTTACCCGATGGCCCGCAAAGGCCTGGCCGGGGTAGCACTGTCGCTGTCGGCATGGAGCTCGTTCATCGGTGCCTTTATCGCGACCTGCGGCATGGTGCTGTTCGCCCCGCTGCTGGCGAAATGGGCGATTGCCTTCGGCCCCGCGGAATATTTTGTACTGATGGTGTTTGCGATTGTCTGCCTCGGCGGCATGGCCGGTGACCGTCCGTTGAAGACGTTCATCGCGGCGCTGATCGGTCTGTTCCTGTCGACCGTCGGCATCGACGCCAACAGCGGTGTGTATCGCTTCACCGGGGACAACATTCACCTGACCGACGGCATCCAGTTCGTCGTGCTGGTGCTGGGCTTGTTCTCTATCAGCGAAATCCTCCTGCTGCTGGAAAAAACCCACCACGGCCAGGAAGCGGTTAAAGCCACCGGCCGGATGATGTTCAACTTCAAGGAAGCGGCGTCGGTGTTCGTGGTGAACATCCGTTGCGGTGTACTGGGTTTCATCATGGGCGTATTGCCGGGTGCCGGTGCGACCCTGGCCAGTGCCGTGGCCTACATGACCGAAAAACGCATGGCGGGTGCCAAGGGTACTTTCGGCCAGGGTGACATGCGCGGCCTCGCAGCGCCGGAAACCGCCATCGGTGGCGCGGCTTGCGGTGCGCTGGTGCCGATGCTGACCCTCGGCGTTCCAGGTTCCGGCACCACGGCGGTGATGATCGGTGCATTGTCGCTGTACAACATCACCCCGGGCCCGCTGCTGTTCCAGCAGCAACCGGACATTGTCTGGGGTCTGATCGCTTCGTTGTTCATCGCCAACGTGATGCTGGTGATCCTCAATATCCCGATGATCCGCATCTTTACCCGCATCCTCGCCGTGCCGAACTGGGCGCTGGTGCCGGTGATCGCGATCATCACCGGGATCGGTGTCTACGCGGTGCACGCGACAACGTTCGATTTGTTCCTGATGATCGGCATCGGTATCTTCGGTTATATCCTGCGCAAGCTGGACTTCCCGCTGTCGCCGGTATTGCTGGGCTTCATCCTCGGGGGATTGATGGAACAAAACCTGCGCCGCGCCCTGTCGATTTCCAACGGTGCGCTGGAAATCCTCTGGTCGAGCCCGATCACCTTCGGTTGCTGGATCCTGACGGCGTTCATGCTTCTGATGCCACTCATCCGTATCTGGCGCAAACGCTCGGCCGCGCAACGCGTCATCCCCGATGTCTGATCGAACACCGTTCAAAGCCTGGTGGGGAACCCCGCTGGTCGGCCTGTTGGGCGGTTACCTCGCCAGCCAGGTCGGCTGGCCTTTGCCGTGGATGGTCGGCTCGTTGCTGGCGATCATCCTCGTGCGCTGCCTGACCCCCTGGCAATTGGCCGAAATCCCTGGTGGCCGTAAATGCGGCCAGTGGATCGTCGGCATCGGTATCGGCCTGCACTTCACCCCGCTGGTGATGGAGCAGGTGCTGAGTCATTTCGGTCTGATCTTCTTCGGGGCGTTGGTCACCAGCCTGTCCGCCGTGGTCGGCGTATGGCTGATGCGCCGCACCGGTGAAGATCGCGCCACCGCGTTCTTTTCCAGCATGCCCGGCGGTTCCGGGGAGATGGTCAACCTCGGCGCCCGCAATGGCGCGGTACTCAGCCGTGTGGCGGCGGGGCAAAGTTTGCGGGTGTTGGTGGTGGTGCTGTGCGTACCGGCAGCCTTCAAGTATTTGTTGGGTGACGGTGCGCCGATTGCCCACGCGGCCAGCATCGATTGGCGCTGGCTGGCGGTGCTGTTTCCTGCTGGCGCATTGGCCGCCTGGATCTGGGAACGCCTGCGTCAACCCAACCCCTGGCTGTTCGGACCTTTGCTGGTCAGTGCGGCAGTCAGCATCGGCTGGGACCTGCACATCGGCTTGCCCAACGGCGGCAGCCAGGTCGGCCAGTGGTTGATCGGCAGCGGCCTGGGCTGTCACTTCAACCGGCAGTTTTTCCGGCGTGCCCCATCGTTCATGGGCCGCACCTTGATCGGCACGGTGCTGACCATGCTGATTGCGACTGCAGCGGCCTTGGGTTTGAGTGCGCTGACCCACCTGGATCTGCGCTCACTGACATTGGGCATGATGCCCGGCGGTATTGCTGAAATGAGCCTGACCGCGGAGACCCTGCAATTGTCGGTGCCGCTGGTGACGGCGATGCAGGTGATGAGGTTGTTGTTTGTGCTGTTTCTGGCGGAGCCGTTGTTCAAGTATTGGAACCGCAACCCGGATTCAGACTGATGGACCGAGTCGCCTTCTTCGCGAGCAAGCCCGCTCCCACAGGGTTCGCGTGATCCTTGTGGGAGCGGGCTTGCTCGCGAAGAGGCCCTCGAAATTAACGCTTAAACCGGCGGCAACCGCCACTCGATCGGCGTCTCGCCATTCTGTTCCAGAAACTTGTTGGTGCGGCTGAAGTGCCCGCAACCGAGGAAGCCGCGATAGGCGGACAGCGGTGACGGGTGCACCGAGGTCAACACCAGGTGCTTGGTCGCATCGATCAACTTCTGTTTGCTCTGCGCATGGGCGCCCCAAAGCATGAACACCAGGTGCGGCTGCTGCTGGCTGACCACCTCAATGACCCGATCGGTGAAAAACTGCCAGCCCTTGTCCTTGTGGGCATTGGCGTTGGCGCGCTCGACGGTCATGGTGGTGTTGAGCATCAGTACGCCCTGATCGGCCCAGCTCTGCAGGTAGCCATGGTTGGGGATGTCGATGTTCAAGTCGCGCTTGAGCTCTTTATAGATGTTCACCAGCGACGGTGGCGCCGGCACGCCGGGTTGCACCGAGAAGCACAAACCGTGGGCCTGGCCCGGGCCGTGATAAGGATCCTGGCCGAGGATCACCACCTTGACCTTGTCCAGCGGCGTGGAATTGAGCGCGTTGAAAATCATCGGCCCCGGCGGATAGATCTCCTTGCCGGCCGCCCGCTCCTGTTGCAGGAAATTTCGCAACTCTGCCATGTAAGGCTGGTCGAATTCGGCACGCAGTGCCTCCTTCCAGCCCGGTTCGAGTTTGATACGGTCGTCAGCAGTCATGGTTACATCCGGCAAAAACAATGGGGCGAACCCTAGGAAAGCTCACCACGCTTGTCAATTGATCTGACGCAGATCCGGCACTTTCCCACACAGCGATCATACTTAACCCTCAAATTCCCGATCGAGGTCACGATGAATCTGCACTTCGAAGAACTCACCGGCACCGACGGCGCGCGCATCGGCATCGCCAGCCTGGATGCCGAAAAATCCCTGAACGCCCTGTCCCTGCCGATGATCAACGCCCTGCGCGACCGCATGGAAACCTGGGCCAAGGACCCGCAGATCGTCTGCGTCCTGTTGCGCGGCAATGGCGCCAAGGCCTTTTGCGCCGGCGGTGAAGTACGCAGCCTGGTGGAAGCCTGTCGCGTCCATCCGGGTGAAGTACCGCCACTGGCTGCGCAGTTTTTTGCGGCGGAGTATCGCCTGGACTTCAAACTGCACACCTACCCCAAGCCGTTGATCTGCTGGGGGCATGGCTATGTGCTCGGCGGCGGCATGGGACTGTTGCAAGGAGCGAGCACCCGTATCGTCACGCCGAGCAGCCGCCTGGCCATGCCGGAGATCAGCATCGGCCTGTACCCGGATGTTGGCGCCAGTTGGTTCCTGTCACGCCTGCCCGGCAAGCTCGGGTTGTTCCTGGGCCTGACCGGCGCGCACATGAACGGCCGGGACGCCATCGATCTGGACCTGGCGGATCGTTTTATGCTCGATGAACAGCAGCCGGAGTTGATCGAAGGCCTGCTGCAATTGAACTGGCAGGAACAGACACCCATGCAGCTCAACAGCCTGCTCAAGGCCTTGCAGCAGGAAGCCGTGGCGCGGATGCCTGACGCCCAGTGGCTGCCGCGCCGTCGGCAGATCGACGAGCTACTGGATGTCAGCGATGTGCGTTGCGCCTGGAAGGCCGTCAGCGCCCTGCGCGACCACAGCGATCTGTTGCTCAGCCGCGCGGCCAGGACCCTGAGTGAAGGTGCGCCGCTGACCGCGCATCTGGTATGGGAGCAGATCATCCGGGCCCGGCACCTGTCGCTGGCCGAAGTCTTCCAGATGGAATACACCCTGAGCCTCAACTGCTGTCGTCATCCGGAATTCAGCGAAGGCGTACGTGCGCGATTGATCGACAAGGACCAGAAGCCGCACTGGCACTGGCCGGACATCAACAACGTGCCGGATGCGGTGGTCGAGGCGCATTTTCACAAGGCCTGGGAAGGTCGGCATCCGCTGGCGGATTTGTCCGAATACTGAAAACTGCACACAACACTGTGGGAGCGGGCTTGCTCGCGAAGGCGTCATTTCAGCAACATTGATGTTGACTGACACTCCGCCTTCGCGAGCAAGCCCGCTCCCACATTAGAACTGCGACGGGCTAGCGGTGACCGCCCCGTCCGTTGTGATCGCCACGCCCACCACGATTGCTGCGCCCATCGTGACCGCGATAGTCATTGTTCCAGCCTCCGCGGTTACGGCCGTCCCAGCCATGGTTCTGATGCGCGCGGTAGTCACCCCGCGACGGCTGATAATAACGAGGGGCCGACTGGTAATGGCGCGACGGTTGATACATCCGCGGTTGTGAGTAATAACGCGGTGTCGGCTGGTAATACCGCGCTGGAGGCATGTAGTACCGGGGCGGCGGTGTGTAGTAACCGCCACCATTGGAGTAGTAGGAACTCCCTCCGGCGTAATAGGTTGGCGATGGCGAGGTATAGACCTCGGAACTGTAGTAACTGCCTCCTTCATCGTAGTAAGGCACGCACCCACCCAGTGACAATCCCAATACAGCAAGCAGAAGAATTGGCCGCAGCATTTTTTGACAGAGCATGGCGGCCTCCTGGACCGCGGGTGAGCCACACCAGCGACGCTGGCAGGCGACAGTCAAATGTTCGCTGACTGTCGAAAGATCAGACACCGAATTCGGAATCTGGTGCGCTCCTGAAACAAGTAGAAACATCTGCCCGATGAAAGGTTTTTCATCTATTCACGCCCTGATTAACGGTGCCCACCGCGATATCCACCACCGTGATGTCCACCGCCGTAATACCCGTGGCCACGGTAGTAACCATGCCCACCGTAGTAATAGGAGCGATAACCACCGTAATAACGCGGACCGTAGTAACCGTAGTAATAGGGCGAGTAGTAACCGGGGTAGTAATAAGATCCCCCGTAGACGTCGGCAGGACCGTCGTAGTAGTAGCAGCCAGACAGTCCGAGACCGAGCACTGCCCCCAACAACAATCGACGTAACATGGCGGCCTCCGTAAAGACCTGTGACAGCAGTCGGCACACACCGACTGACATCTGTTTTGACTGGCAATCCCCTGCCAAGTGCGATGTTGCACCCACCTTCTGATCAGCGGCGGACAGGGTCCAATGCGGTGCACCCGCGCACCATCACAAGGCAGTGCGCCCCTCCCATCAACACCGTCGACCTCCCTGTCCCCCACGCTAGAGCGCTCGGGCCAACTTGGCACGCCTCTCGCTTTAACAACCCCGTGCAGGAGTCACTACAGGTTCGCGGCACCACAATTTGCAAATGGCTGACTAGGGTTCCGGCTCGCAATCGCGAGTGACTGGTCCGAGAGTTGGCGACCTCCAGTTGAGGTTACACGGCGGGACAAAAGCCCGGGAGACAAGCCACCGTTAGCGGTGCCGCTGCCGTCCTGTGCGTCCTTGATCAACTGGAGAACCACCATGTCCCAGCTTCGTTTACCCGCCTTGCTCGCCGCTGCGTTCGCCGCCCTCGTGAGCCTCTCGTCCCAGGCTGCCCAGAAAGACCACTTCAGCGTGTGCTGGACCATTTACGCCGGCTGGATGCCGTGGGAGTACGCCGGCAGCCAGGGCATCGTCGACAAATGGGCGAAAAAGTACGGCATCCAGATCGATGTGGTGCAGCTCAATGACTATGTCGAATCGATCAACCAGTACACCGCCGGCCAGTTCGACGGCTGCACCATGACCAACATGGACGCGCTGACCATTCCGGCCGCCGGCGGCGTCGACAGCACCGCGCTGATCGTCAGCGATTTCTCCAACGGCAACGACGGCATCGTGCTCAAGGGCGAAGGCAAGAAGGTCGCCGACCTCAAGGGCATGGACGTCAACCTGGTGGAGCTCTCGGTCTCCCATTACCTGCTGGCCCGGGCCCTGGACTCGGTGGACCTCACCGAGAAAGACCTGAAAGTGGTCAACACCTCCGACGCCGACATCTCGGCCGCCTTCAACACCGAACAGGTCAGCGCCGTCACCACCTGGAACCCGATGCTCTCGGACATCAAGGCCAAGCCCGCGGTGACTGAAGTGTTCAACTCCAGCCAGATCCCCGGCGAAATCATGGACATGATGGTGGTCAACTCCGAGACCCTCAAAGACAACCCGGCCTTGGGCAAAGCTCTGACCGGCGCGTGGTTCGAAGTGGTCGAGCTGATGAACGCGAAAAACGCCGCCGGCAAAACCGCACTTGAACACATGGCCAAAGCCTCGGGCACCGATCTGGCCGGTTTCCAGGCGCAACTGGACACCACCAAGTTGTTCGCCACGCCCAAGGAAGCCCTGGCATTCAGCACCAGCAAGCAACTGCCGGATACCATGCGCAAAGTCGCCGAGTTCTCCTTCCAGCACGGCTTGCTGGGTGAAGGCGCCAAGGACACCAGCGCGGTCGGCATGGCCTTCGCCAACGGTGTGACCAGCGGCGACAAAGGCAACCTCAAGCTGCGTTTCGACCCGAGCTACGTGCAGTTGGCTGCCGACGCCAAGTTGTAAACAGAGGACTTGGCCATGCGCCTGATCAACCGTCACCCGGACCGCCCGAGTCGCCTGTTGTTGGTGATCCTGCCGTTCGCCCTGGTGCTGTTCGCCTACTTCATGGGCTCGGCCGAGCGGCTGACGGACAACCCCAACGACAAGCTGCTGCCCAGCGCCGTGCAGATGACCGATGCGGTGAAACGCCTGGCCTTCGTGGCCGATACCCGCACCGGCGACTACCTGCTCTGGCAGGACACGGCCTCCAGCCTGCAACGTCTGGCCATCGGCCTGGGCATCAGCGCCCTGGCCGGGCTGTGCCTGGGCATCGCCGCCGGCACCCTGCCGCTGTTCGGTGCGCCGTTGTCACCCCTGCTGACCGTGCTGTCGATGGTGCCGCCGCTGGCGATCCTGCCGATCCTGTTCATCGTCTTCGGCCTGGGGGAATTGTCGAAAGTGATGCTGATCGTCATCGGTATCACCCCGGCGCTGGCCCGGGACCTGGAACAGCGTGCCCGGGAAATTCCCGTGGAACTGCTGATCAAGGCCCAGACCCTCGGCGCCTCCACCTGGACCCTGATGCTGCGGGTGGTGCTGCCGCAGTTGCTGCCGCGCCTGCTTATCTCGCTGCGCTTGATGCTCGGCTCGGCATGGCTGTTCCTGATCGCCGCCGAAGCCATTGCCTCCACTGATGGCCTCGGCTACCGGATCTTCCTGGTGCGTCGCTACCTGGCGATGGACGTGATCTTGCCCTACGTGGTGTGGATCACCCTGCTCGCCTGGCTGATGGATTGGGGCCTAAAACGCCTGACCCGGCGTGCGTTCCCCTGGTATGAGGGGGCCGCCAAATGAGCTTCATCACCGTTAAAAACGTCTGGCAGCAATACGCCGATCAGGTGGTGCTTGAAGGCCTCAACCTGAACGTCAACGAGGGTGAGTTCTGCACACTGGTGGGTGCGTCCGGCTGCGGCAAATCGACCTTCCTGCGCCTGTTGCTCGGTCAGGAACGCGCCAGTCGCGGCGAGATCCTGCTCGACGGCCAGCCCTTGGCCGGTGAACCGGATGCCAGCCGTGGCGTGGTGTTCCAGCGCTACTCGGTGTTCCCGCACCTGAGCGTGCTGGACAACGTCGCCCTCGGCCTCGAGCTGCCGCGTTCGCCCTTGCTCGGGCGCCTGTTCGGCAGTGCGAAAAAAGAGGCCCGCGAACAGGCCTCGGTGCTGTTGCACAAGGTCGGCCTCGGCCATTCACTGGACAAGTACCCGGCGCAGCTCTCCGGCGGCATGCAACAACGGCTGGCCATCGCCCAGGCGCTGATCATGAAGCCGCGGGTGTTGCTGCTCGACGAACCCTTCGGCGCCCTCGATCCGGGCATCCGCAAAGACATGCACGCCTTGCTCCTGGAGCTGTGGCGCGAGACCCGACTGACGGTGTTCATGGTCACCCACGACCTGTCCGAAGGTTTCAGCCTCGGCACCCGCCTGCTGGTGTTCGACAAGGTCCGTCTCGACCCGCATGCGCCCGGTCGCTATGGCGCGCGTATCACCTACGACATCCCTTTGAACAGCGACCGCCGCGCCCTGGGCAAAGCCGTCGACGCCCTGCCGCTGCCGGTGGCGGGCACGCTTCGTATCGCTTAGAGGATTTTTCACAATGACTGATTCGACCCAATTGTTCCCGCCCTTCGCCGAAGAAATGCTCCCCGGCGGCGGCCATCGTTCCTTCGTGCTCAAGCGCGGCCAATTGCTGCGCCTGACCGACCTGCGCGGCGGCGCCAACGTCAGCCTGACACTGCTCAATGCCAATGAAAAAACCGAGCGCCTGAACCTGCCCGACAGCCTCAAATGCCAACACACCGCCAAGCTCACCGCCGGCCACTGCCTGTACTCGGACATGGGCCGCGTGCTGGCCGCCATCACCGCCGACACCTGCGGCTGGAGCGACAGCCTGGGCGGCGTGCTCTGCGCCGAAGAAGTGGCAGAAAAGTACGGTGCGGGCCGCTACCAGGAACTGCGCAACGGCTTCTTCCGCAACGGCACCGACAACCTGCTGGTGGAACTGGGCAAGTGGGGACTGGGCCTGTCCGACCTGCTGATGACGCTCAACCTGTTCAGCCGCGTGAACGTCGATGACGCCGGGCGCTTCCATTTCGTCGAGGGCAATTCCAAGGCTGGCGACTACATCGAGTTGTACGCACCGATGGACACCCTGGTGGTGCTCACCGCCCTGCAGCATCCGATGGACCCGTCGCCGGAATACGCGCCGAAACCACTGAAGCTCAGCTGGATGAACGCCGACACCAGCGTCGCCGAACACTGCCGCACCTCGCGCCCGGAAAACGAGCGCGGCTTCATCAATACCGACCGTCTGTTCGCCTGAGGATCGCTGCCATGTCACTCGCAATCGCTACCGCTGCCGTTCACACAAGCAGGCAACCAGACACCGCGATCTACCGCGCCACCATCCCCGCCGGCGAACCCTGGCTGATGGAGGTCAAGGCCGGCCAGACACTGCGCATCCTCGACCTTGAGGGCAATCAGGCCGTCGACACCTTGTTCTACAGCGTCGCCAATCCCAAGGAACGCTACGACGTGCAGCGCACACTGCGCCGGCAGAACAGCGTGTACCTGAGCACCGGCAGCGTGCTGTTTTCCAACCTCGGCAAACCGATGCTGACCATCGTCGCCGACACTTGCGGGCGCCACGACACCCTCGGCGGCGCCTGTGCGCAAGAGAGCAACACCGTGCGCTACGCCCTGGAGAAGCGCTACATGCACAGCTGCCGCGACAACTACCTGCGGGCCTGTGTCCACGACGGACGCCTGGGCAAGGGCGACATCGGGCCGAACATCAACTTCTTCATGAACGTGCCGGTCACCGCTGACGGCGGCTTGACGTTCGAAGACGGGATTTCCGCGCCGGGCAAATACGTCGACCTGCGCGCCGAAATGGACGTGATCGTGCTGATCTCCAACTGCCCGCAACTGAACAACCCGTGCAACGCCTACAACCCCACCCCTGCGGAGCTGCTGGTATGGAACTGAAACTCGCGCGCTTGCGCCGTTGGCTGTTCACCTTGTGCCAGGCCCGTTCAGGCCAGTGCCTCAAACAGTAAAAACCACCACCACCCCTTGTAGGAGCGAGCTTGCTCGCGAAAAACCCAAGAGCGCCGCTGGGCATCTGATTTTACGCGTAATCGTTCACGACCATCGCGAGCAAGCTCGCTCCTACAAGGGGCCAATGGTGTTTTGGAACGAATTGATTCTGCCGTCGGGGACGACCCCGGCGCCTGTCGAAAAACTGCGGGACGGCCCGCATCCCAGTCGAGGCTGATGCGCAATCGCCTCCGGGGGTTATGCCATGTTCGAAAAAGTCCTGATTGCCAACCGTGGCGCCATTGCCTGCCGCATCCTGCGAACCTTGCGTGACCTGCACGTACAGGGTGTCGCCGTTTACTCCGAAGCCGACGCCGCCAGCCTGCACATCCTGCAGGCCGACGAGGCGCACAGCCTCGGTGAAGGCGCCGCCGCCGGCACGTACCTGGCGGTCGATAAAATCCTCGCCATCGCCAAATCCAGCGGTGCCACCGCGGTCCATCCCGGTTACGGCTTCCTCTCGGAAAACGCCACATTCGCCGAAGCCTGCGAAACCGCCGGCATCGCCTTCATCGGCCCGACACCGGAACAACTGCGGGTGTTCGGCCTCAAGCACACCGCCCGTGCCCTGGCCAGGCAACAGAGTGTGCCCATGCTTGAAGGCACCGAGTTGCTCGAGAGCCTCGACACAGCACTGATCGCCGGTGAACAGGTCGGCTACCCGGTGATGCTCAAGAGCACAGCCGGCGGTGGCGGCATCGGCATGCGCGTGTGCCGCAGCGCGGCCGAGTTGAGCGAATCCTTCGAAGCGGTCAAACGCCTGGGCCAGAACAATTTCAGCGACGCCGGGGTGTTCATCGAGAAGTACATCCAGCGTGCCCGTCACCTGGAAGTGCAGGTGTTCGGTGACGGTCGCGGCGAAGTGATCGCCCTTGGCGTACGCGACTGTTCGGTGCAGCGTCGCAACCAGAAAGTCCTCGAGGAAACCCCGGCACCGAACCTGCCCGAGGGCATGGCCGATGAACTGTGCGTGGCGGCGGTCAAACTGGCCAAAGCGGTGAACTACCGCAGCGCCGGCACCGTGGAGTTCGTCTTCGACAGCGATGCCCGGCGTTTCTATTTCCTGGAAGTGAACACCCGTTTGCAGGTGGAACACGGCGTCACCGAACAGGTGTGGGGCGTCGACCTGGTGCGCTGGATGGTGCAACTGGCGGCCGGTGAGCTGCCGCCACTGAGCGATCTGGTGCAGGGTTTGAAACCGCAGGGTCATGCGATTCAGGCGCGGTTGTATGCCGAGGATCCGGGGCGGGATTTCCAGCCAAGCCCCGGTTTGCTCACGGCGGTGAATTTCCCTGACGCCGATGGCAAACACCTACGCATAGACACCTGGGTCGAAGCGGGCTGCGAGATCCCGCCCTACTTCGACCCGATGATCGCCAAAGTCATCAGCTGGGCGCCGACGCGCGAAGAGGCTACTGAGAATCTGCATCAGGCACTGGACGCCAGCTTGCTCTATGGCGTGGAAACCAACCGCGATTACCTGCGGCAGATCCTGCTGGATGCGCCTTTCGCCAGCGGCCAGCCGTGGACCCGTTGCCTGGAAGGCCTGGTCTATCAGGCCAACACCCTTGAAGTGCTGAGCGCCGGTACGCAAACCAGTGTTCAGGATTATCCGGGGCGCCTCGGTTACTGGGCGGTCGGCGTGCCGCCTTCAGGACCGATGGACAGTCGGGCGCTGCGCCTGGGTAACCGTTTGCTGGGCAATGACGAAGGCGCGGCGGCGCTGGAAATCACCATGAGCGGGCCGTTGCTGCGCTTCAATTGCGAGGCGGTGGTGGCGGTGACCGGGGCGGTGATTCCATTGCTGCTCGACGGTCAAAGCGTGCCGATGAACACTGCGCTGGTGGTTCCGGCAGGCGCCAGCTTGAGCCTCGGCACCATCGCCGGCGCTGGCGCGCGCAGTTATCTGTGTCTGCGTGGCGGCCTGCAGGTACCGGAGTATCTGGGCAGCAAAAGCACCTTCACCCTGGGGCAATTTGGCGGACACGGTGGTCGCGCCTTGCGGGCCGGCGACGTGTTGCACCTGCCAGCGCTGAATAACCGCAGCGCCGGTCAGCAACTGGCTGAAGAGCAGGTCACCGAGTTGCCGGCGGTTCGGCAGATTCGCGTGATCTACGGGCCCCACGGTGCGCCGGAATACTTCACCGAAAACTACATCGGCACCTTCTTCGCCACCCAGTGGGAAGTGCATTTCAACTCCAGCCGCACCGGTGTGCGCCTGATCGGGCCGAAGCCGGAATGGGTGCGGGCCGACGGTGGGGAGGCGGGTTTGCATCCGTCGAACATTCACGACAATCCGTATGCGATTGGTGCGGTGGATTTCACCGGTGACATGCCGGTCATCCTCGGCCCGGATGGCCCTAGCCTTGGCGGGTTCGTGTGCCCGGTGACGGTGATCGAGGCAGATCTTTGGCAGTTGGGGCAATTGAAGGCCGGGGACAAAGTGCAATTCATCCCGGTCGACATCAAGACCGCCCGCGATCTCGCCCGCAAATGGGATACCTGTGGGAGCTGGCTTGCCAGCGATGGGGCCCGATCAGACACCGCATCAACTTCATCGCTGGCAAGCCAGCTCCTACAGGGGGTTGTGTCGCCTGTGGTGCTGGATATCGGTCAGGGAGATACGCGGCTGGTTGCACGGCTGTCGGGTGACACACATCTGCTCCTTGAAATCGGCGCCCCCGAACTCGACCTGGTCCTGCGCTTCCGCGCCCACGCCCTCATGCAAGCGCTGGAAAGCCAACACCTGCACGGCGTGATCGACCTGACGCCAGGCATCCGCTCACTGCAAGTCCACTATCAACCCGAACAACTGCCACTGGCCGACCTGCTCGGCATCATCGCCGGCGAATGGGACGCGGTGTGCGCCGCCAAAGACCTGCAAGTGCCCTCGCGTATCGTCCATCTGCCACTGTCCTGGGATGATCCCGCGTGCCAGTTGGCCATCGAAAAATACATGACCACGGTGCGCAAGGACGCGCCCTGGTGCCCGAGCAACCTGGAGTTCATCCGCCGCATCAACGACCTGCCGAACCTCGATGAAGTGCAACGCACGGTGTTCGACGCCAGTTACCTGGTGATGGGCCTGGGCGACGTTTACCTCGGCGCGCCGGTCGCCACCCCGCTCGATCCGCGCCATCGCCTGGTGACCACCAAGTACAACCCGGCGCGCACCTGGACCGCGGAGAACTCGGTGGGCATCGGTGGCGCCTACATGTGCGTCTACGGCATGGAAGGTCCCGGCGGTTATCAGTTTGTCGGGCGCACGTTACAGATGTGGAACCGCTACCGCGAAGTCGCCGCGTTCGATGGCAAGCCATGGTTGCTGCGGTTTTTCGACCAGATCCGTTTCTACCCGGTCAGCGCCGAAGAACTGTTGCGTATTCGCCAGGATTTCCCCCTCGGGCGTTTCAACCTGAACATCGAACACAGTCAGTTGAACCTGGCCGATTACCAGGCGTTTCTGACGCAGGAAGCCGAGACCATCGGCGCGTTTCGCGAGCAGCAAAAAGGCGCGTTCAATGCCGAGCGTGAACGCTGGATCGCCAGCGGCCAGGCGCATTTCGACAGTGAGGAACCGGCCCCGGAGACGACCGAAGAGGCGCCGCTGGCCAGCGGTCAACAGAGCATCGACAGCCACATCGCCGGCAACCTCTGGCAGGTTCAGGTCGAGGCCGGCAAGCGCGTCGCGGCCGGTGATGTGCTGGTGATCCTGGAGTCGATGAAGATGGAAATCCCCCTGCTCGCCCCCATGGCCGGCGTGGTGCGCGAGGTGCGCGTGCAACCGGGTTCGGCGGTGCGCGCCGGACAGCGCGTCGTGGTGCTGGAACTCGACTGAACCCATTTTGAAAAGGACGCATGCCATGAATATCAATCTGCAACTCGACGCCCTGCGCAGCGCCTACCGCGACGGCAGCCTCACCCCCCGGCAATTGCTGACGAACCTGCGGGACAAAGCCGCCGCGCTGAATCCGGACTATCACCTGTTCATCCACTTGCTCAGCGCCGATGAACTGGAGCCGTACCTCGCCGCCCTCGACGGTCGCGACCTCGACAGCCTTCCGCTGTACGGCGTGCCATTCGCGATCAAGGACAACATCGATCTGGCGGGCATTCCGACCACGGCGGCGTGTCCGGCATTTGCCTACGTGCCGGAGCGTTCCGCGACCATCGTCGAACAGCTGCTGGCCCTGGGTGCGATTCCGTTGGGCAAGACCAATCTCGACCAGTTCGCCACCGGGCTCAACGGCAGCCGCTCACCCTATGGTGTGTGCCCCAACAGCGTGTTGCCGGAGTATCCGTCGGGCGGCTCCAGCGCCGGTTCGTCGCTGGCCGTGGCGCTCGGGGTCGCGAGCTTTTCCCTGGGGACCGACACCGCCGGCTCCGGGCGCGTGCCGGCGGCGTTGAACAACCTGGTCGGCATGAAAGCCACCAAGGGCCTGATCTCGACGGCCGGCGTGGTACCGGCCTGTCGTACGCTCGATTGCGTCACTACGTTCACCGCCACGGCGCGGGAGGCCAGCCGGTTGCTGGCGCTCACCGCACGCCTCGACCCACGGGACGAATACAGCCGCTGCAACCCGCTGTGGAACGACGGCTCTGCGTTCGGCACACCACAGCCGTTCCGGTTCGGCGTGCCACGTGCGCAAGACCTGCAATTCTTTGGCTGCCCTGAAGGCCCGCTATTGTTCGGTGATGCCATCGACCGTCTCAAGGCCTTGGGCGGCGAAGCGGTGGAGCTTGATCTATCGCCGTTTCTGGAGGCCGCATGTTTGCTCTATGAAGGCCCGTGGGTGGCCGAGCGCTACAGCGTGGCCGGGGAGTTGATGGCACAAAACCCCGAAGCCGTGTTGCCGGTGATTCGCGCTGTATTGGCCAAGGCACCCGCCGTCGACGGCGTGCAGACCTTCCGCGCCCAATACCGGCTACAGGCACTCAAGGCCCTGTGCGATGCAGCGCTGGAAGGCCTCGACTGTGTCGTCACGCCCACCATTGGCCGGTCGGTGTCGCTGGCAGAACTCAAGGCCGAACCGGTGCTGCGCAATTCGGAGCTTGGCTACTACACCAACTTCATGAACCTGCTCGACTACGCCGCCGTCGCCGTGCCCAGCGCGTTCATGGACAACGGCCTGCCATGGGGCGTGACATTGTTTGGTCGTGCCTTCACCGATCAGTACCTGTTGAGCGTGGCGGATGCCTTGCAGCGCCAGCAAGGCCTGGCCGCTCCCGCACCGGCACCGTTTGCCCGCCATGATCGGGCCCGGCTGGTGGTCTGCGGTGCGCATCTGGACGGGCTGGCGTTGAACTGGCAGCTCAAGCAGCGCGGCGCCCGGTTGCTGGAAACGACCTTCAGCTCGCCGGATTATCAACTCTATGCCCTGCCCGGCGGCCCGCCGTTGCGCCCAGGCATGGTCCGCGTGAAGGATGGCGGCGTGGCGATTGCGGTGGAAGTCTGGGAGTTGCCCAGCCGAGAACTGGGCTCGTTCCTGACCGGGATTCCGGCACCGCTGGGATTGGGCAAGGTGCAACTGGCGGATGGTCGCTGGGAGAGCGGGTTTATCTGCGAGGCGTATGGACTGGAGGGTGCGGTGAACATCAGTCATTTCGGCGGCTGGCGGATGTACCTCGCGCAATGATCGCTGGCAAGCCAGCTCCTACAGAACACACGCACTGTAGGAGCCGGCTTGCCGGCGATGACGCCAGCACATTCACGATGGATGTGACTGACAGACTGCTATCGCGAGCAAGCTCGCTCCCACCCTGTACTGTGCAACCTCTGTGGAACGCAGGAACGACCATTCGCAGCGCACATGGAGCAGTTATTTCCCGGCAGTACCCTTAGAATGCTTGCCATCGGATGACTGCCAATGGAACTGCCATGCCGCTTCGCTCGCCGCTGTACTCTCAACGCTCGTTGGTGCTCACGCTGGTCGCATTGCTGGGCGCAGGCTTCCTCGCCACCTCCTTTCTCAGTTACTACGCCTCCCGGGCCTCGATCCGCGACAACATCGTCAACACCGAACTGCCGCTGACCTCGGACACGGTCTACTCGGAAATCCAGAAAGACCTGGTCAGGCCGATCCTGATCTCCTCGATGATGGCCCGCGACACCTTCATGCGCGACTGGGTGGTCAATGGTGAAAAGGATTCCGAGCAAATGACCCGTTACCTCAACGAGGTCATGACCCACTACGGCGCCTACACCGCGTTCTTCGTCTCCAACACCAGCCTGACCTACTACCACGCCAAGGGTGTGCTCAAGCAGGTCAAGACCACCGAGCCCCGCGACGCCTGGTATTTCCGCGTGCGGGACATGAAGGATCCGTACGAGATCAACGTCGACCCGGACCTCGCCAACAAGGACAACCTGACCTTTTTCATCAACTACAAGGTCCACGACTACAACGACCGGTTCATCGGCGCGGCCGGGGTTGGCCTGACCGTCGACGCCGTGATCAAGCTGATCGACAAGTACCAGCAGCGTTATCAGCGCAGCGTGTATTTCGTCGACAACTTCGGACGCCTGGTGCTGACAGGCGCCGAAGGCGGTCCGCAGGGTGCGCGCATCGGGCAGAAACTCGGTGAGCTGGACAGCATGAAGGACCTGGTCAGTCGGCTGCCCAAACCCCACAGCGGTAGCTACGAATATTCCGTGCAGGGCCAGGGACATTTCCTCAATGTGCGGTTCATCCCGGAACTGAACTGGTACCTGTTCGTCGACAAACGCGAGGACAGCGCCCTGGGTGAAATCCGCCAGTCGCTGTACCTCAACCTGCTGATCTGCCTGCTGGTCACGCTGATCGTGCTGGCTCTGCTCAACCAGGTCATCAAGCGCTTTCAGGACAAGATCCAGGCCCAGGCCACCCTCGACAGCCTGACCGAACTGCCCAACCGTCGCGGCTTCGACCTGCTGGCCGTGCAGGCCATGCAAGAAGCCCGGCGCGAGCCCAAACCGCTGACCGCCTTGCTGCTGGACCTCGACCACTTCAAGGCCTTGAACGACACCTACGGCCACCTGGCCGGCGATCAGGTGCTGATCGGTTTCGCCCGGGATCTGGACAGTTGCCTGCGGCACTCCGATATCGTCTGCCGCTGGGGCGGTGAAGAGTTCATCGTGCTGCTCAAGGACACCGACGGCAAGACCGGCCTGAAGATTGCCGAGAAAATTCGTCAGCACGTGGAACAACAGCGCTATGCCTATAACGGTCAGGCCCTGCAGGTGACCGTGAGCATCGGCCTGACCACCCTGCAGCCCGATGACACCTTGCACAGCCTGCTGTCACGGGCGGATCATGCGATGTACCGGGCCAAGCAAAGTGGCCGTAACCGAACCTGCGTGGAAATGGCTCACTCCATCCATGAACCAGCCTGACCTCTGCCCCGCCTGCGGCGCACCCAACGACTGCACCCTGGCCGACCCGCGAACCGCCGACCGCGCCTGCTGGTGCTACGGCGTCAGCATCGACCCGGCCGTGCTCCAGGCGCTGCCGGCGCAACTGCGCAACGCCTCGTGCCTGTGCCCGCGCTGCGCCGAGGTCGAGGCGCAGTTGCAGGCAGCGTCCGAATCGATCAAGTAAGATGCGCGGCCCTTTCTTCACTGATCCTTAAGTCATGCGTGTCGACCGATTCCTCAGCAACCTGCCGTGCTTCAACCGTAAGCAGGTGCGCCTGTTGCTGGTGGAAAAACGCGTCAGGATCGACGGAAAAGTCGTCTGCGACCCGCACAGTGAAGTCCGCGAGTTCAGCCGCGTCGAAGTCGACAGCGACGTGCTGCAAGTCGGCAAACCCCTGCGCCATTTCATGCTGCACAAACCCGCCGGATGCGTCAGCGCCACCCGGGATCCGCAGCACCCGACCGTGCTCGATTTGATCCACGAGCCGGACAAGGACGAGCTGCACATCGCCGGACGCCTGGACTTCAACACCACCGGCCTGATGCTGATCACCAACGACGGCAGCTGGTCGCGGCGCCTGACCCAACCGCAGACCAAACTGCCCAAGGTCTATTACGTCGAAACCGAACAGGACATCAGCCCTGAATACGCGATCAAGTTCAGCGAAGGGCTGTACTTCGCCTTCGAAGACCTCACCACGCAACCCGCCGGGCTGGAACTGCTCGGGCCGAAAAGCGCACGCCTGAGCATCGTCGAAGGCCGCTATCACCAGGTCAAGCGCATGTTCGGCCACTTCAACAACAAAGTGCTGCGCCTGCACCGCGAGCGCATGGGCCCGCTGGTGCTCGACGACAGGTTGAAACCGGGCGAATACCGCCCACTGAGCGATGAAGAGATCGGATTGATCTAAGCAGGCGACCGCTGAGCAGAAGTTGTCGAACAATTTACCAATGGCACTTGCGCGATGACGTGACCCCTGCTTGAATCAGGACGTCGGCCGAAATGTGACCGATGAGTCACCCCATACTTCTAAGAAACTTTTTGCCGGTAGGAACCCAAGGGTTCCGGCCTCACCCGGCAGACTGCCCGCCAATAACAATACCCGTCGACCGGACTGCATTGGATCGACATGGGCCTCTCAAATTCCAGGCGTATGCCTACCTGTCACAAAGCTCGTGCAATCTCTATTGCGCGCATACCCGCTTGCCAGGAGTCTTATGACATGAGGCCAGAAATCGCTGTGTTGGATATACAGGGTCAGTATCGGGTTTACACGGAGTTCTATCGCGCAGACGCCGCAGAGAAGACCATTATCCTGGTCAACGGCTCGATGGCCACGACTGCGTCGTTTGCACAAACCGTGAAAAACCTCCATCCGCAGTTCAACGTCGTCTGCTACGACCAGCCCTACGCGGGCCGGTCAAAAGCCCACAACCTGCACGAGAAATTGCTGACCAAGGAAGTCGAGGGGCAGATCCTGCTGGAACTGATCGACCACTTCGCCGCCGAACACGTGCTGTCGTTTTCCTGGGGTGGCGCCGCGACTCTGGTCGCCTTGGCCCAACGGCCACGACGCATCGAAAAAGCCGTGATCAGCTCATTCTCCCCGGAGATCAACGCGCACATGCTCGACTACCTCGAGCGCGGAGTCGATTACCTCGGCAGCCGGGATGGCGACCGGGTCGGCAACCTGGTGAACAGCACCATCGGCAAACACCTGCCGACCCTGTTCAAGCGCTTCAACTATCGGCACGTCAGCAGCCTGGCCGATCATGAATACGGGCAGATGCACTTCCACATCAGCGACCTGCTGCACAGTGATCGCCAATGCTTTTTCAAAGCGGCGGAAAAAATCAACGTGCCGGTGCTGTTCATGAACGGCGAATGGGACGAATACACCGCCGCCGATGGCGCTCGGTTGTTCGCCAACCACGTGCAACACGCCACCTTCACGACCCTTCAGGCCACCGGCCACTTTCTCGACATGGAGCACAAAGCCGCCTGCCGAGACAGCCGCAACGCACTGATGGGATTCCTGAAACCGGCCCAACACGATAGCCGACCGCGTTACCACTACGTCCAGGACCACCATGCATTGGCACTCTGAAACAGAGTCATCGCGAGCAAGCCCCGCCCTGTTGAATCAAACGTATTCTGCAGACGCGAGGCTTGCCCGCGATCGACCGTCATGCGGTCCATGCATCGTTTCACCTGCGCTAAAGCCATCTGGGGCAAAGAAAAACTTCAAATCCTCGCGCGTATCTGGTACAAAGTCAGCCGCTCTGAGCGGGTGTCGTATAATGGCATTACTCCAGCTTCCCAAGCTGATAACGAGGGTTCGATTCCCTTCACCCGCTCCACTATTTTCAAAGCTTCCAGCAGCGCCTGTACGCGTCAACGAGCTGAGGGATACATTGGGGGGACGTTCAGTCTCACCCTCAAGCGGCAGACCCAATCCTCCCCTCGCCATACCCGCCACGCCACTTCATGCTGCCCCCGCCGAAAAACGATCTGACCGGTTTAAAGTGCATCAAAATCAAACGCTGGAACATACCCTGTGCCGAGCAGGTATGGACATTTCGACGTCACAAAATCATTGCTAAGCAAATCATCCGAACTCCTATATTCACTCGTGAGAACACCAGTAAAATTTAAAAGCGTATGCGGCAAGGACGAAATGCTAACTCTTTGATTCTCCCTCTCCTTCAACTTTGAAAGCTTGAGCGCTTGCTGGCCTGAAATATTATCGGATGCCCAGACAAACGCCGAAACCGGCAGATCATACTTATTGCCAATCCCATGCCCCAACAACCCTCGACTATCATCCATGATATTTTCGCCATGATCCGATGAATAAACCAATATCGATGGTTTTTTGCTCAATTTCAACTGTTCAATAATTGAGCTTAACAACCAGTCCGTATACAAGATGGTATTATCATATTCCGCGGTCATTTTATCTTTTGCGCTATTGGTTGACGGCTTGAATTTTTTAAAATCATCTGGATACCGGCGCGAGTAATCGAAATGACTGCCCTTGATATGGATAAATATGGCTTGTTTTTGCGCACTGCCTTTGTTTAATATTTTTATATATTCCGGCATCAATGCTCCGTCATAGCTCCTTTCAAAATATTGCCAATTTTGAGCCTCTGCTGCTATTTGCGGAATGATTCCGCCGAAACTATCGACTTCCTGCACTGACAACCAATAGGTCATGTAACCGGCTGCGCGATATATACCCACCAAGGATTTTTTTGACGCAATGGCATTCCAATCCGATATGGGCTCAAGGCTGAGCATTGAGGGTACTGCGACCGACGTATAGGGGGCTGTCGTACACATGCGATTGAACTTGTAAATCCCTGCCAGCTTGTCAAGATTCGGGGTGGTCTGCTTGTCATATCCGTAGAGAGACCAATTTTGCGGCCGCGATGACTCACCGATTACAAAAACAACAGTTTCTATATTTGACTCATTCGAAACACTGGTTATTTTCACCTCCGATTCCTGGCGCTGCTTGATGAATTGCTCTGATTGCAAATACAGGTGAGCCGTGAGGCCTATTTGCGACAAGTACCCGATGGGGGTGCTTTGATCTTTTGCAACGAGATCCAGTACCGCATGTTTCCCGAAAGAATTGACCTTGACCGTTTTATAAAAATACGCGCCATACCCCAAAAGCAAAGCACTAATGGCCAAAACGAAAACACCCTTGTTTTTATATAACTCACGCTTATACAGGCCTGTGAGCCCTACCCCATAGCAAGCGACGAATATTATCAAAACGACGCTAAGCGGCCGCCAATAAGTCGACAAAAAATCGCTTGTCTCCTTGTAGTTATTCAAACCGATAGAAACATAGGCCGCCGTGAATCTCGAATTGAAATTCAGAACAAGGAATAGATCGACGGCCGCCAATAAATAGAACGGAAACAGAACGACGTGAGTTTTGAATTGATTGAACGAAGCAAATCGAATCGCCAAAAGCCACAACACTGAAATCGCAGCGGTATAGATGGCCAACAAATCAAATTTCGAGTATTGATGGTTTGTGATCAGTCTAACTATCAGCGGTGACAACAAAAACGCCCACAACACTAAATTCGGCCATTCCGCTTTAAATACTCTTATTGGATAATCGATGGCCTTTACCGATATTTTCATAGTTGAGCTGTTCTCGTCGGATACCCACCTGCTGCCCAAAGACTAGCTCAGTTGGCGTGTAGCGCCACGAGGCTCACCCTGCATTCGCAAAAGCGCGGAATCGACCCGCAAGGCCCGGCGCTCGTATAGTTTTCGTGGCCATCGGGGCTCGCAGGCATAGGGGCTCCCTTCATCCGAACCTTCCGCAAATTTTTTGTTCAGACGGCTTACCTGACATCCATCCATACGCAGAGTGCTCCTGCGCAGAAGCGACTACTATAAAACTTCCGTTAGCGTTTTTTTCTCTGGATGGGGATTTGTTAGCGAATTTCGGTACCCATTGGCCTTTTCATCTCCCTAGAAAAATTAACGTTTTCGCGTAGGATCAGGTATTCGTTAGCGTTTCTATCGTCCCAGTAAAGGATTTTGTTAATGCAGGTCGGTTTAAAGGCACTCGCAAACCAGTACGACATCGTTCTGGCACAGCCACTGCGCGTCGAGTCGACGATTGGCAAGACACGTGTCAGTCGCGAAAGCAGCGGGCATACGCAGAATCAGTACCCCCCCAGCTACCGGCCTGCTGACGATTTCTCAGGGCATTTCGAATTCGGCCTCAAGTACGAAGAGATCCATCTCGAATTCTTTGCTCGCTTGTTTGCAAAGACCGGACCCGAACCTGTCGAAGCCTGGTGTCGGCGAGAGCCTTTTGGCCAATATGCTCGCCGCACGGGGTTTCTCTACGAATGGCTGACAGGGCAAAGTCTGGATGTGCCAGACGTAACCAACGGTGGCTATGTCGATGCACTTTCTGCGCAGGACTACCTCACCCGTAGTGAACCACCACGAGTTCGACGTTGGCGAGTCAAAAACAACCTGCCCGGGACACCCGGTTTTTGCCCTTTGGTTCGTCGTACGACGGCAGTCAAAGAGGCTCTGCAATTCGATCTCGGCGCGGCGTTGAAGGAGTTGGATCGAACCTTTGGTGCCGGTATCTTGATGCGTACGGCCAGTTGGTTGACGTTCAAGGAGTCACGAGCCAGCTTTCTCATCGAAAAAGAGGCCGACCAGGCTGATCGCATCCAGCGTTTTGCGCATGTCATTGCCCAGCACTGCGGCCATATCGAAGCCCCATTAAGCAATGACAGCCTGCGCTCCCTGCAAGCCGGCATTCTGGGTCGAGATGCCATTGGGCTCGGCTTGCGGCGCTCCCCGGTATTTGTAGGTCAGGCCACAATGCGCGAGGACGTCGTGCATTACATTGCCCCGCACTTTGAAGAACTTGCCCCTCTACTGGAAGGCCTCAACGAGTTCGAGATCGCAACGCGGGGTGCCGAGTCAGTGGCACGCGCCGCAGTGCTAGCATTCGGCTTCGTGTACATCCATCCCATGCGTGACGGCAACGGCCGGATTCATCGCTTCCTGATCAACGACACCTTGATCAGGGACAAGGCAGTGCCCGACGGCGTGATCCTGCCCGTGTCGGCCACTATCACCAGTTCGATCGATTTCAGGGCAGGCTACGACCGTACGCTCGAGGTGTTTTCACGACCGTTTATGCGCCGTTACGCGGCAGCTTATCGATTTAGTGAACTCGTGACCTATGAGGACGGAACTCTCAGCAATTTCATCTTCGATGAATACGTAGACGCAAGCTTTGCCTGGCGCTACCCAGACCTGACCGAACACGTCTTGTACACCGCTCGCGTCGTCGAGCACACGATTCGTACGGAGATGGCGGATGAAGCACGCGTTTTAATGATCTTTCAGCGAGCGCAGGAACAACTCAAAGAAGTGCTCGAGATGGCGGATCAGGATGCCAACCGGATCATCCGTTCGATCAAGGAGAACGGCTGGGTGGTGTCCGGAAAGCTGAAGAAAGGCTATCCACCACTTGAAGATGACCGAATGGCGCAACGTGTTGTGGACGCGGTGCGCTCAGCGTTTGAGAGTTGAGTGACGGGAGATATGAATACACAAAAAGACCGGTCCGATGTGACCGGTTTTTTGTGCTCGACATTTGTACGGCGCGTTCACGGCAAAACCTCGAAATACACAAAATAGGTCATTGCAGGCTTGCCCAGGGCCTATGCCGCAGGGCCCTTCTAGACTCGATTCCTGTCGCTTAGTTCGCCAAGCCGAGGATGGCTTGGTGGTTATAGTGTTGATTACAAAATTTCAGTAGGTATAGTAACCACAAGCACACCACAGGGAGGTGATGTGAATAGCCGATTTTTGATAAGCCAACTCGTTGCGGACGGCTGGTATCTGGTGCGAATCAGAGGCAGCCATCACCACTTCAAGCATCCGACCAAGCCCGGGCTGGTGACGGTCCCTCACCCGAAGAAAGACCTGCTCAAGAAAACGGCCATCAGTATTTTGCAACAGGCGCTGCTCTAAGGAGCCCGACGCGCCAGCGTCCGCGGAGGACAATGAACATGCTGTACCCAATCGCTATTTCAATGGGTGACGAACAACACGCTTGGGGCGTGGAAGTCCCCGACATTCCGGGGTGCTTTTCCGCTGGGGAAGACCTGGATGACGCGATGGCCATGGCACGGGAAGCCATTGAAGGCCACTTCGAAATTCTGGCTGAAGATGGTTCGCCCATTCCCCCTGCCAACAAAGTGACCCTGCACGCAGCCAATCCAAAATACGCCGGGTGTGCATGGGCACTGGTGGACATCGACGTCACCAAATATCTGGGCAAGGCCCAGAAGCTGAACATCACGTTGCCGGGCTACCTGCTCAACCGGATTGATGAGTACGTACTGCATCACCCGGAAGAGAAAAGCCGTTCGGGTTTTCTGGCATCGGCAGCGCTCAAGGTGTTGCAGCAGAGCTGAAAACCTTGCTTTTGACATGAATAAACCGGTCCCAAGTGGCCGGTTTTTTGTGGGCGGGATTGGGCGAAGTACTCGCCAAAGTCAGAATGAAAGCCCGATTTTAAAAGGCATGCAGGCGATCAACGCCAGAAAAAGCAACGTCCTACACGACACTGGGAATTGTCCGTACACTTGCGCATTGCTGTGCCTTTGTCATGAGACCTATAGTCCGACCGCGCCCAAATGGCGTATCGGGTTTGGCGACTCGATGCCGTGGTACAGGAGCCTCCGAGAGTTTCTCGGAGCGCTTTTGAACGCAGTTGGCTACCTGTTTTTTGGTAGCTGTGCGTGGGAGACCTTCGGGTCTGCCGGTTTTACCATGGTCCGGTTCGCCAACCCGCGTACAGCTACCACCCTATTGTTTGGCGACGATTGAGTGGTGCGTCCTCCTCCAACATGGTAATCACTCATGAATGAATATATGGCTTTAACCAGCAACGCCGACGACTTGCCCTCGCTGTTCGTCAACACCACACAACCTCTGCACTCACTGCTTAGCACCGCCAGTTACCGCATGCGAGCGGTAACGCAGCTCCTCGAAAACCTCGCAATGCGCGGCGACCTGACCTCTGACACCGTGGTGCTGAGCGACTTCGCATTGCTCTGCTGCGTGCCGTTGCGCGATGGTTGCGATGTACTGGATGTGATCGCTCGACGTATGGATGCAGAGCCGTCCTAAGATTGCACCGGGCGGCATGCTGTTGTGGCGAGGGAGCTTGTGAGCACTTCAACAGAGCAACCCGAACATGACCCAAAACATCTACGACGACCCTCAGTTTTTCCAGGGCTACAGCCAGATGGCCCGTTCCATCGGCGGTCTCGATGCCGCGCCGGAATGGCCGGCGCTGAAGGCCATGCTGCCACCCATGCAGGGGCTGAAGGTGGTGGATCTCGGTTGCGGTTACGGCTGGTTTTGTCGTTGGGCCAGTGAGCAAGGCGCTGACAGCGTGCTCGGTCTGGATGTTTCGCAAAAGATGCTGGAACAGGCGCGCAAAACCACCGCCGCATCAAACATCCGCTATGAGCGCGCCGACCTGGAAGCCCTCGATCTGCCGGCCGGCAGTTTCGATCTGGCCTACAGCTCCCTCGCGCTGCACTACATCAAGGACTTGCCGGGGTTGTTCGCCAATGTCCATGCGGCGCTCAAGCCAGGTTCGCCGTTCGTGTTTTCCATCGAGCACCCGATCTTCATGGCACCGCGTAACCCTGGCTGGATCATCGATGCCGAGGGCCGCAAGCGTTGGCCGGTGGACGGTTATCAGCGTGAAGGCGAGCGCGTGACCAATTGGCTGGCCGAGGGTGTGATCAAGCAGCATCGCACCATTGGCACGTTGCTCAATATGCTGATTGCAGCGGGTTTCAGCATCCGCCATGTCAACGAATGGGGGCCGAGCGATGCCGAGGTGGCGGCGCAACCGGCGCTGGCCGAAGAGCGGGAGCGGCCGATGATGATGTTGGTCGGCGTTCAGCGCTGAGCCACGCGCGTATCTTTTGCGTATAGATCCCGGCACGGGAATAAAGAAACCGTAGCGCGGCGTTGAGCCCGGAAATAGATCCCTTATCCTCCCGGCTCATCCTTCGCACCGAGATCGACATGCACAATTCAGAGTTGGGAATCATGATCATTTCATTGATCGGGTTGTTCGGCTTTGCCTCGTTTGCTTTTGAATACTTGAGCGCCAGACGCTCGAAAAAAAGTAGGAGCCAGCCTGCTGGCGATGGTCGTCAACGATAACGCGGGCGAACTGGATACACGCGGCGTACTTGAGTCCATCGCCGGCAAGCCGGCTCCTACAGGTATTGCGCTATCCATGTTTCCCGGGAGGGACGGAAGACGCGCATCAACTGTCCCTTTTTTGCATCAGCGAGTCGCGACGATAAACAGTCGCGGGAACGGCAACAGCACCGAACCATCGGCCAAGGCTGGATACGCCTGCTCGATAGCCGCCTGATATTGCTTCAGATACTGCGCCCGTTCCGCCTCGTCCAGCGGCTCCAGAAACGGCCGCAAGCCACTGCCCTTGAACCACTCCACCACGCCAGATGCGCCGCCTGCGAGCGGATGATGGTAGGTGGTGCGCCACACATCGACGCGCGAGCAACAGGCCTTGAGGATCGAGTAGTAACCACTGGCATCGGCCATCTCGGTCCGCTGCCCGGCGGCGCCTGCCAGTTTGCTGGCCCAAGGACCGTCAGCGGCCACTTCACGCATCAGGCGGTGCGAAGGTTCATTGAGGTTGTCGGGCATCTGGATCGCCAGGCTGCCACCCGGTGCCAATTTACTCACCAGTGAAGGAAACAGCGCCGCGTGATCGGGCAGCCACTGCAACACCGCGTTGGCGAAAATCACGTCGAACGGGCCGTTGTCGTTCCAGGTGTCGATACCGGCGATATCGAACTGCACCTGCGGCAAGCGCTTGCGTGCGGCCTCGATCATGTCGGTCGAACTGTCCAGGCCTCGGACCGTGGCGCTGGCAAAACGCTCGACCAGCAACTCGGTGGAGTTACCGGGGCCACAACCGATATCAATGGCCGAACGCACATCCCCGACGGGGATGGCCGCCAGCAGGTCACGGGCGGGACGGGTGCGTTCATCTTCAAAAGCGACGTACTGTTTGGCGGACCAACTCATTGCGTTCTCCTGTCGGTGCGTTGTCCTGGCCGAGGCCAGCAACCGGATCGCTACGATACCTCGACTGACAAGCTCTGCTCCATTCCACTTTTGGTGGGAATCTTCGCTAAGCGTTTCAAAAAAAAACCGGCGTGATTAGCCGGTTTTTTTTACTTGATACGGGCCTTAATCGTAATACCCGACAGTTTTCTTCAAATGATCCGAGTACTCGTAAATGTCATCGACGGAATTGATTGCATGCCGGGTTTCGTTCTTCTCTTCGTCAAATATGCCGATGTATTTCTGCGATCGGTTGAAGTGCAGTCGGCAGATCGGTTTACGGTTGTTGTCGTCGAGCAGGATGCCAAAGTAACTTTGTGTGTCGCGCTGAACAATCCGCTTGGCATCAACAACCGACCGAACCACGGCCCGGACGATGTGATAGCCCTCCAGTTCTTCCAATGTCGTCAGAACCTTGTCCTCTGATTCATCTCGAACATCCGTCTGTTCAGTGTCACCAGTAGCGACTGGTAAAGAGGCCAGCGCAGGCTGGATGGCACCACTCATAGCCGACTTTAGCCTGTCATTGATTTGGTCATTGAGAAACTGCACCACAGCCTTTCTCGTCAGCTCATGGAACTGCTCGCGGACCTTTTGAGTAATCACCCCGTCATAAACCCGCGAAGCAAACACTTTCACAAAATCGTCGTCAGGCTTGCTGACCTGGGATGCAATCACCTTTTTGATTTGGCTGACGTACTTCAACTCACCTGCTGCGCTGATAATTGACTCCACATCGAATGCAGATTTGGTGAGTTTCACCAGTTCTGGGACGGAGTACTCGTCGATATCCAGCAGGTCGAGCTCGAGAAACGGCTTCTCGTCCATTTTGTTGGGTGCGTCCAAGTCAGTGAAAAATTTATAGACCTGACCATTGGTGAGAATGGAGATTCGAGCGCTGGTGACATGGAAGTAGCGGAACAGCTGGGAGGCGTGATTGATGTGCAGCGGCTCACCAATTTTTTTGCACTCAATGAGGATCTGAACCTCGCCAGCCTTCATGATTGCGTAGTCAATTTTCTCGCCTTTTTTCGTTCCAATATCGCAAACGAATTCTGGTGTCACTTCCGTCGGATCGAAGACGTCGTAGCCCAGTACCGTGCTGATAAAGGGCATGACAAAAGCATTCTTGGTCGCTTCCTCCGTTTGAATGGCAGAGCTCTGCAAACGAACTTTGGCAGCGAGACTTGCTAACTTTTCGAAGAATTCCATGAGTAGCCTCTTTTTCGGTTTCGATCCGTATGAACACATGCTGGCAAATTGACTGCCATTGATACTAGACACAAACCGACACAAAGGAAGATTCCCACCGAGAAATCAGATCTTGCCCACTCCCCTGCTTCAATGGGTTGCAACTCCAGCCGAATTTTCATCCCACCGTCGCTGTCACAAATTCAGGCGTCCTCCCAATAAGGAACACGGTCATGAAATTCGCAAAGATCGCGCAGAAACTCGCCCTCTGGTCCGGTAGCCCCAAGACGTTCCTGGGGGCGATCACTCTGATTTGTCTGTGGGGGCTGAGCGGGCCGATTTTTCATTTCAACGATACGTGGCAGCTGATCATCAATACCTCGACCACGATCATCACGTTCCTGATGGTGTTCCTGATCCAGAACACACAGAACCGCGACACGGACATTTTGCATTTGAAGGTCGATGAGTTGCTTCGGGTGACGAAAGAGGCGCAGAACGCGATGCTCGGGCTTGAAGCGCTGGACCTCAAGGAGCTGGAGAAGCTCAGAAAGCACTATCGCAGCCTTGGCGAAGGCCTGACCATTGACCTGGACGGCACCGTCGTCCAGGAAAAAGGTCAGCAAAACCTGAAGAATTGCTGATGATCAGCTTCTGGCTTGCAGGGCCTTGGCCATTTGCAGATGATTTTGCAGTTTGGGCAGGGTTTCTTCGGCGAACGCCTTGATTTGCGGTACGTCGGTGGTCTGCGCTTCCTGCTGCAACCGCTCGATGGCCTCCTGCGTGGTCTTCACCTGACTGGCCGTATAGGCCTCATCGAAGGTCGCCCCCTCCATGACTTGTGGCATCAGGGCTTTGGCCTTTTCGACAATTTCTTCGCGCGGCGCTACCGGCAAATCCAGTTGTCTGGCGATCTTCGCCAGGTGCTGGTTCGCCGTGGTGCGGTCGTTGATGACGACGATGGTGTAGTCCTTGACCTCTTTGGACTCGGACTTCTGGTGTGCCAGGCGACTGGCCTCGATGTCGGCCATGCCTTGGGCCGACGCATCGTCGATGAATTCGGCGGGGGACTGGGCGAAGACGTTGCTGACAAACAGGCCCAGTAACGTGGCAAAACTGGCATTACATAATCGGGTGGCCATCCGTTTCATGGTCGCGCCCTCCTTTTTCAAATTCAAACGGGAGCTTGCGCCCCCGCTTCTCAATCAAAACCACCTGCATCCATTACTTGGATTTCTGTCCGGGTTTGCGGCCCATGTCGGGTTTCGCAGGTTCTTTATCGACAGTCGTGGTGGTGGTTTTCCCACCCTTGCGACCGGCTTCAGACGCCTTCGTTCGATCGTTGGCGAAGTTTCCCGAGTTCGAGTTTCTTGAATTAGGCATGATTCTCTTCCTCTTGGTGATAGTCGCGGCGAGCTGGCGCCCGCATAGAATCTGAATTTGCGCGTGCCAAAAGGTTTAGAAAAATGCATGGATAGCACGACGAACGGTGCCCGGTGGTCAGACCATTCGCAGGTGATGCTCACGTTTGGCGCAGTACATCGCCTCATCGGCATGCCGAAATAATTGCTTCTCTTCGGTGCCGTGATCGGGGTATCGGGCGACGCCGATGCTTGGATGGATGCTCAGGTTGTGCCCGTCCAGACGCAGGGGCCGGGCCAGGACCTGACGGATTTTTCCGACCACGATGTCGGTATCGTCTGCGGCATGAATGCTGTGCAGCAACACCACGAATTCATCGCCGCCAATGCGGGCCACGGTGTCGGTTTCCCGCACGCAGCCCTTGAGCCGGTTGGCCACTGCTTGCAGCAGCATGTCGCCGACCGCATGGCCATGGGTGTCATTGACTTGCTTGAAGCGGTCGAGGTCGACGTACAACAGGGCCATGCGTCCGCCGTCCATGCGGGCCAATTGCAATGACGCCTTGAGGCGCTCGCGCAACAGCTCACGGTTGGGTAACTGGGTCAGTTGGTCGTACTGGGCCATGTGTTGCAGACGGGCGTGCAACTGCTTGCGCTCGATGGCTGTCGCAACCTGGGCGCAGACGTATTGCAGCAGTTCCTTGTCTTGCTCGGTGTAGCGCTCGCCACCCGGAACGCTTTTGACGATCAATGCGCCGATGGTGCCGTTCTGCGAGTTCAGCGGCACACCCAGCCAGCACGGTGCGTTCTGCCCGGTCATCAGGGCTTCGAAGCCGGCAGGCGGCGCGCACGGGTCCGGGGTCAACAGGATCGGCTGCCCCGTGCGGATCACTTCGGTGCACACCCGCCCGGTCATGGTCCCGGGCAGTTCGGGGTGTGGCTCCTGGTCATCGACGTGATAAGGGAAATTCAACTGCGCACAGTGCTCGTCGTACAGCGCCACGGAAAAATTCAGCGCCGGCAGCCACTCGCCGATGATCATGTGGATACGCCTGAACAACGCCAGCAGATCCTCCGCCGCGTGGGCCGCTTCGGATATCGCATACAACGCGGCCTGCCGGGATTCGGCCTGCTTGCGTTCGGTGATGTCGCGCGCCACGGCAATGCGCAACTGGTCGACCTCAGACCAACGTGCCGACCAGAGGATGTGTACCACCCGGCCATCCTTGCGCAGGTAGCGGTTTTCGAAGTTGAGCTTGGGCTCGCCGCCCATGATTTCCCGGGCGGCATCGAGGGTACGCAAGCGATCTGCGGGGTGCACCATGTCGATCATCAGTTGACCGATCATTTCATCGGCGCTGTAGCCGAAAATGCGCTCGCACGCCGCACTGACAAAGACGAAGCGGCCCTGCTTGTCCACTGCACAAACGGCGTCCAGCAACAGATCGATATAGCTCGCCAATGGCGCGGAATTCCGGTTTTCCATGGTTCAGCGTGGGTGTCCCGATAATGCAGCGCTCATCAATCATCCCTGCCCGGTCGGCCTTGCTTCCTTGTCATCACCTTCAAGCCTTGTTCGGCATCAGCCCCGGCAACGCATGGACCAGCGCGTTGATCGCAAAGCCGATGAACATTACCCCGCACAACCGGGTGATCGCCAGTTCATGACGCTGATACAAGGTGCGCACCCGCCGTGCCCCAACGATGCCGATGAGAATAGCGTAGGCAAGCAATCCACCGACAAAGCTCAGGCCGATCAGTGCTGGCAGCATTGACCAGTGGAGCAGTTCCGCGCGGCTCGACAGCAGCGCCGTGAATGTCGCCACCGCCACCGGATAAGCCTTGGGATTGGTCAGGCCGAACAGAATGCCATGCCAGAACGGCTGCCGCGCCGGGCCCTGTGGCGTATCGCCGTTTCTGCGCCGGGCGCGCACTGCACGCCAGCCGAGCCAGAACAGGTACAGGCCGCTGAGCACACCCAGCACGTCGAACGCGGTGCTGCCGATCTCCCGCGCACCGACAATTGCGATCAACGCCGTGCTGCACCACACCACATCGCCGAGCAAATGCCCGCACAGAAACCCCGCCCCGGCCCGTCGCCCATGGGCTGCGCCAATGCCGAACACCGCCAACACGCCCGGTCCCGGGGTGATGCCATAGATGAATCCCGAGGCAAGCACGGCCATTAGTAGCGATGGGGTCATGGGAAGTCCTTGTGTACTGCTGGGTGAATGGTGGCCAGTCTATATCAGGTCCCGCAACATCGACTTACAGATCTTCGAAGAACTTCATCCCCGCATACGGCCGCTGCCGGCAGGCTTTAGATTGCAGCATTCAGCACGACCCCAAGACCATTTGTTACGACAGACGAACGGGGCGGCCTCCACCCTGCATGACACTGTAGTATGTTGTATTACAAACCACTACATCGAGACCGCCATGTCCACCATGTCCTTGCGCCTGCCAGACGAAATCGCCGATACCCTCGCCAGTCTTTCCAAGGCCACGGGCCGAAGCAAGTCGTTCCTCGCAGTCGATGCCTTGCGTGAGTATCTCGCGAGGGAAGCATGGCAAATCGAAGAAATTCAGAAAGCGCTGAAAGAAGCCGATGCCGGCGACTTCGCCTCGTCAGACGAGGTCAGTGCGATTGCTGATAAGTGGATAAGCAATGCGCGTTGAGTGGCTGCGTACTGCACTCAAGAACCTTGATGAAGAAGCCGCTTACATTGCGATAGAGAATCCAAAGGCAGCAGCAGATTTCGTACAAGCCATTCTCGCCAGTGTCGATCAACTTGCGTGCTTTCCGGCGACAGGCCGGGAAGGTCGATTGCCCGGTACTCGTGAATGGATTTTGCCCGACCGCCCCTATCTGATTCCGTATCGAGTTCGCCAAGGTCGTCTGCAAGTGCTCAGGGTCTTCCACACTCGACGCCTTCCCCCGATCCATTGGTGATTACAGCGAATCATTACCCCCGAAAATAAAACCCGTCTACGCCTGCACCAATCCGCTGATTCAGCCAGTTCAACGCTTGGTCTCCGCCCCGCCGTTTATGCCACGCCAACACAAAGGTGAACGACGGAATATCAAAGGGTGGTGGCACGACGATCAACGACTGTTCATCAATATCGCGCAGACCACGCGAGGCCACCGTCAGAATAAGATCAGTGCCGCTGATGCACTCCGGGGCCACGCTCCAGTGCGGCAGGCTGACAGCCACACGACGACGTTCACGCATTGCCGTCAACGCGCGCTCGATTTCCGGGGTGCCGCTGCCGCGCATTTCCAGCAGCACATGGGGTCGAGCCAGGTAGGCGGGCAGATCGAGCACACCGTCGGCGGGCAGGCTTTTGCGGTCCACCAGGCAGGCGTAGTGCTCTTCGAACAGCGGCGTGCTGCGCAATTCGTTGGGCATTTCCGGGAATACGCCGACAGCGACATCGATGTCTCCATGGAGCACCCCGTCGAGCATGCTTTCACGGCTGCCATGGCTGATTTGCAGATCGATGCCCGGCGCTTCGCGGCGCAAGGTCCGGATCAGTCCCGGCAGGACAATGGCGGCGCCATAGTCGGACATCGCCAGGCGGAAGGTGCGCCTGGCGATAGCCGGATCAAACGCGTTCGGCGCCAGCAGCGCTTGCACCTGAGCCAGGGCTTCGGCCAGCGGTGCCACCAGTTCCAGCGCTCGCGGCGTCGGTACAAGGCCGGCTCCGGCGCGCACCAGCAGCGGATCGCCAAGCAGGTCGCGCAATCGCGCCAGCGCATGACTGACCGCGGGCTGGCTCAAATGCAAACGCTCGGCCGCCCGGGTCACGTGTTGCTCGGTGAGCAAGGCGTCGAGGATCACCAGCAGGTTGAGGTCGATGCGTCGAAGATCATTCATCTGCTGCATGTTCTGGATAACAAAACGGAATTTAAATCTGCGCGACGAATACCCTAGAGTCCAGCAAAACTTGTTGGAGAACGATCATGAGTACGTTGCATTGGGCGGGTCTGGTGGTGCTGGCAATGATTGCCGGGGTGGTGGTGCCGTTTCAGAGCGCGATCAACGTCAACCTCGGGCGCGGGTTGGGTCATCCGTTGTGGGCGACGCTCGCCTCGTTGCTGGTGAGCGTTATCGTGCTGTTGCCGATCATCGTCGCGATGCGCTTGCCGTTGCCATCACTGGCCTTTATCAGCAAGGCGCCGCTGTGGATGTGGGCGGGTGGCGCTTTTGGGGTGTGCTTCATTTCCCTGGCATTGGTGCTGCTGCCCAGGCTCGGTGCCGCGGGGTTTATGGCATTGGCGCTGGCAGGGCAAGTGGTGGCGTCGTTGTTGCTGGATCACTTCGGCTGGTTTGGCCTGGTGGAGCGGCAGGTCACCTTGCCCAAGGTGTTCGGGGTGGTGCTGTTGATGGGCGGGGTGGTGTTGATTCAGTTTTTTGATGCACCGGCCAAAAGCCTGGCGACGGTGAGTTGAAGGGTCAACCGAAAGTGCGATGTCGTGTTTAAGTCAGTCTTCGCGGGCAAGCCCGCTCCCACAGGGGATATGCGGTCACTGTGGGAGCGGGCTTGCTCGCGAAAGCGGTTTATCTGGCAACGTAGATTCAGGCCTTGTCGAGGGTCCGCAACTTCTGCGGCAACCCCCACAGCAACAGCGCCACCGCGATCAGTGCGCAAACACCAATGACATACAGCGCCGGCGTGGTGCTGCCGGTCAGGTCCTTGATCCGGCCAACCATCACCGGGCTGACGATGCCGCCGAACTGGCCCAGGGTGTTGATCACCGCAATCCCGCCCGCCGCGCCCGCGCCGGCACCGGCCAGCAGTTTCGGCGGCAGGGTCCAGAAGCTCGGGATGGAGGCGATGATCCCGGCACCGAGCAGGCCCAGCGCGACAATCAGGAAGGTCGTGTGGCTGGCGAAGATCCCTGCACAGAAGAACCCGACCGCACCGACGGCCACCAGACCGGCAACATACTTGCGTCGCTCACCGGAAGCATCGGACAGGCGTCCGATCACCACCATGCTGATGGCGCCGCAGATGTACGGGATGGCGGTCAGCAGACCGATCATCACCGGACTTTCGGTGCCGGCGCTGCGGATCAGTTGCGGCGCCCAGAAATTCAGGCCGTAGGACGCCACCTGGATCAGAAAGTAGATCAGCCCCAAGGTCAGGAAACCCGGAATCCGCAACGCGGCGAGCAGCGAGCCACCGCTCTTGTGCGGCTCATGCCGGGCGATGCGGCTGGCCAGCATGGTCTTCTCCGAAGGCGTCAGCCAATGGGCGTCTTCGATGCGGTCCTTGAGCAGGGTCAGCACCAGCAAACCGAGGCCGATGCACGGCACGCCGCCGAGCAGGAACAGCCAGTGCCAGCCGCGCATATCCAGAAAGCCGTCGAGGTGTTGCAGCACCAGGCCCGAGAACGGCGCGCCCACCAGGCCCGCGAACGCCGACGACAGGAACAGCATCGAGGTGATGCGTCCGCGATAGTGCTGCGGGAACCACAGGGTCAGGTAATACAGCACGCCCGGGGCAAAACCCGCCTCCATCGCGCCGATCACGAAGCGCAGCACGTAGAACTGCCATTCGCTGTTGACGAACACCATGGCCGCCGTGGCCAGCCCCCAGGACATCATGATCCGGGCGATCCAGCGCCGGGCGCCGACCTTGTACAGCATCATGTTGCTCGGCACTTCGAAAATCACGTATCCGACCACGAACAACCCGGCACCGAGGCCGTATGCGGTGTCGCTCAGGCTCAGGTCGGTCTGCAGCTGAAACTTGGCGAAGCTGATGTTGATGCGGTCGAAAAAGGCGAACAGGTAGCAGACCATGATCAGCGGCATCAAGCGCCAGGCGACTTTGCTGACCAGGGCTTTTTCGGTGTCGTGGCTAACGGACGGGCTCGCGCTCGCCTCCAGTGCATTCAGGCTCATTGCGGTTCTCCAGGCGGACTTCCCGTGGGTGTCCGATTATTTTTGTTGTCTGGTCAGGTGTGTTTTTTGTAGGAGCCGGCTTGCCGGCGAAGCGGCGTGTCAGTCGACATTGATGTTGATTGGGCTGGCCTCATCGCTGGCAAGCCAGCTCCTACAGGTTGTTCGGTGGGTCAGGAAGGCACGGGGTGGAGGTCACAATTGCGCCCGGCCTTGGCCAGTTGCCCCGGTACTTCGTGGCCGAGCAGCGCCGGCAGTCCTCGGGACAGTTTCAGCAGCAGCGGCAGATCGATGCCGGTATGAATGCCGACCTCATCGCACAGGTTCACCAGGTCTTCTGTACAGATGTTGCCCGAGGCTCCCGGTGCAAACGGGCAGCCGCCGAGGCCACCCAATGCGGCGTCGAAACGTCGGGCACCGGCCTCGTAGGCGGCCAGCACATTGCATAGACCGAGGCCACGGGTGTTGTGGAAATGCAGGGTCAAATCCGCCGGGGACACCCGCTGCAGCACCCGGCGCACCAGTCGGTCGACCTGGCGCGGATTGGCCATGCCCGTGGTGTCGGCCAGGGTGATGCCCCGGATGCCGAGTTCCTGATAGGCCTCGACGATTTGCACGACGCGGTCCTCGTCGATCTTGCCCTCGAACGGGCAGCCGAAGGTGGTGGCGATGCTGCCATTGAGACGCACCGGGCTTTCGCCAACGAACCGCACGATCTCGCCGAACGCTGCCAATGAATCCTCACAGCGCATGCGCATGTTCGCCAGGTTGTGGGTCTGGCTGGCGGACATCACCAGGTTCAGCTCATCGGCACTGCACGCCAGCGCCCGTTGCGCACCCTTGAGGTTGGGGATCAAGGCGACGTAGATCACCCCCGGCTGCCGGGTAATGCCCTTGAACACCAACTCGCCATCGCGCAGCGCAGGAATGGCCTTGGGCGACACGAACGAACCGGCTTCGATGCGGCTGAATCCGGCCAGCGACAATTGATCGATCAGAGCAATCTTGTCGTGGGTTTCAACCCAGGTCGGCTCGATTTGCAAACCGTCGCGCGGGGACACTTCCTGCACGATCAGGCTGTCGGAATAATCGGTGATCATTGCACCACTCCTTCGACTTTCAGGCGTTCGATGTCCATCGCGGTGAGGCCCAACTGCGCGAGGATGCCGTCAGTGTGCTGGCCCAGCCCGGGGCCGGACCAGTTCACGCCGCCAGGTGTCTCGGAGAGTTTCGGCACGATGCCCGGCATTTTTACCGTGGCGCCACCGGGCAGCTCGGCATTGAGCAGCATGTCTCGCGCCTGATAGTGCGGATCGGCGACGATGTCGGCCACCGAGTAGATGCGCCCGGCCGGGACTTCGGCAGCCTCCAGGGCGGCCAGCACCTCGTCGATGGGCAGGCTGCTGGTCCAGTGGGTGATGGCGGCGTCGAGCAGGTTGCTTTTGGCTGCACGCCCGTCGTTGTGGGCGAATTCCGGCGCCTCGGCCAGATCGGCGCGACCGATGGTGTGCATCAGGCGCTTGTAGATCGGATCGCTGTTGCCGGCAATCACCACGTAGGCGCCGTCGGCGGTCAAATAGGTATTGGACGGCGCGATCCC
The DNA here is from genome assembly GCF_053628995.1 of Pseudomonas sp. AP3_22 TE3818. Lineage (NCBI taxonomy): Bacteria > Pseudomonadati > Pseudomonadota > Gammaproteobacteria > Pseudomonadales > Pseudomonadaceae > Pseudomonas > Pseudomonas sp. AP3_22 TE3818. The sequence goes on from NZ_JBRJHL010000001.1 coordinate 5,123,514, forward strand.
CGGCAAAGCGCCGCCGCTGCGTTCACGCACATGGCCGAGCATGTCGTATTCCGGCACCAGGCTTTCCATGACGTTGAACACGCTTTCGGCCAGGGACACATCGACGATCTGCCCGCCGCCCTGCCCGGTCTTGACCCGCAGCAATGACATCAGCGCACCGATCACCGCATGCAATGAAGCCAGGGAATCGCCGAGGCTCACGCCGACCCGAGCCGGCGGCGAACCGGGGGTGCCGGTGGTGTAGCGGATGCCGCCCATGGCCTCGCCTATGGCACCGAAACCCGGACGGTCGCGGTACGGGCCGGTCTGGCCGTAACCGGAAATCCGCACCAGGGTCAGGTTGGGGTTGAGGGCGTGCAACACGTCCCAGCCAAGGCCGAGTTTCTCCAGGGCGCCGGGGCGCAGGTTTTCGATCAGCACATCGGCGCTGGTTGCCAATTGCTTGACCAGTTCGATGCCTTCGGGGGATTTGAGATTCAGCGCCAGGGATTTCTTGTTGCGCGATTGCAGGTACCACCACAGCGAGGTGCCTTCATGCAGCTTGCGCCATTTGCGCAGGGGATCGCCCTGCCCCATGGCTTCGATCTTGATCACCTCGGCGCCGAATTCGGCCAGCATGCGCGCGGCAAACGGCGCAGCGATCAGCGTGCCGATCTCGATCACCTTGATTGCACTCAGGGGGGCCGTCATCGCGGGGTACCTCTTGTTCTTGGAATATGAGCCAAGGCTAGAGGACTGATGCCTGATGAATCCAACCTTCAGTTGGCAACGGGCGTTCGCCAAATGCGAACGCTCTGAGAGATCATCGCGATCTGTAGTCCGCCATCGCTGGCAAGCCAGCTCCTACAGGGATCCGTGTGCGCCGCAGATCCTTGTAGGAGCTGGCTTGCCAGCGATGAGGCCCACCCATTCAGCCGAGAACTATCAGGCTGAACCCCGCAAATACTCAAACAACATCCGGCTCACCGGCGACAGCAGCGCCTCATCGCGCACCACCAGAATCAACGCCCGATCGGACCATTCGTCCGTCAACGGCACCGCGTGCAAACCCAGCGCCCGGCCAAACAATTCATAGGCTCGCTGCGGAAGGATGCCGATCCCCATGTTGGCCTGGACCATGCGGCACATGGCATCGAACCCCGGCACATGAATGCGCACCCGCAACACCTTGCCGGCTTCACGGGCCGCAGCATGGGTACGCATGTTGATCGAACTGGCGGCATGCAACCCAACGTAATCGCTGCCCAGCGTATCGGCGAACGCCACGCTCGACCGGCTCGCCAAGGGATGGTGCGGCGGCATCAACACCACCAGTTTGTCCTGGCGATACAACACGCTGTGCAGGCCCTTGATGTCGCTATCGATGGAACAGATGCCGAGGTCGGCCACCCCGTCGAGCACGCCCTGAATCACCCCGGCGCTGGGACGTTCTTCGAGGTCGGTCTTGACCTGTGGGTGACGCTCGGAAAAGTCCCGCAGGTCCTCGGGCAAAAACTGAATGATCGCCGACAGGTTGGCGAGCATCCGCACATAGCCGCGCACGCCATGGCTGTGCTCGCCCAGTTCGAGGCCCATTTTCTCGACATTGAACAGCATCTGCCGGGCATGGTGCAGCAGGGTTTCACCGGCCGGTGTCAGGGACATGCCCTTGGCCTGGCGCACGAACAGGCTGATGCCCAGCGCCTCCTCCAGCTCCATCAAGCGCTTGCTCGCCGCCGAGACGGCAATCGCTTCGCGCGACGCGGCACGGGTCAGCGTGCCCTCTTCATGGACGGCGACGAACAGTTGCAGAGTGATCAGGTCGAGACGGCGGATCAGGCTTTTTTGCAGCATCGGGTACTCGGCGAAGTCGGCTCGGGCGAAGTCGCAGCATAGCGTTCTTCGCCCGTGTCGTGCCGTGGCCGGGCATCCGGTCGTGATAAAGTCGCCGCCCAAAGACCTTTTGCCGTGAGACGAAGACTGCAATGACCGATTTCCAGGATGTCGATGCCCAACTAGAAGACTGGAACGCCTTGCGCAGCACCGCTTCGTTCAGTGGTTTGCTGGTGGGCAACGGTGCCAGTCGCGCGGTATGGGACGATTTCGGCTACGAGTCGCTGTTCGAAAATGCCCGCACCGTTGAAGAAAAACCCCTGAGCCCATCCGAGCTGAGCGTGTTCGACGCGATGCAGACCCGCAGTTTCGAGCAGGTACTGAGCGCGTTGAAAACCACCAGTCGGGTCAACAAGGCCCTGGCCGTGAGCTCCGCCGCCCCGCGCAATCGCTATTACGCGATCAAGGAAGCGCTGATCAACACCGTGCATGCGGTGCATATCCCGTGGCGACTGGTGGTGCCTTCGACGCTGGCGACGATCAATCAGGAACTGGCCCGCTACCGCACGGTGTTCACCACCAATTACGACCTGATCAACTACTGGGCGGTGCAACACCAGCCCGAGGCGATCACCGATCTGTTCCAGGGGGCCGAACCCGCTTTTGACCTGAGCGACACGGCCACCGACAAAACCCGCTTGCTGTACCTGCACGGCGGTCTGCACCTGGTGCGCAACCAGGACGGCACGGCGCGCAAGCTGATGTCGACCGAGGGCACGTTGCTGGGCAATTTCGCCATCAACAACACGATCAAGACCCTCGACGACGTGCCGCTGTTCGTCAACGAAGGGCCGAGTGCGGACAAGCTCAAGACCATTCGCAGTTCGGACTATCTGTCGTTCTGCTACGAGCAATTGCTCGGTCACGGCCAGGCGTTGTGCATCTTCGGCCATGCGCTGAGGGAGCAGGACAGCCACATCATCCATGCCTTGCGCCTGGCGAAACCGCAGGTGCTGGCGATCTCGATCTACCCGCGCAGCAAGGCCTTCATCCAGCACCAGAAGCGGCATTACGCGAAGGTGTTTGAGGAGACGGGGGTTGAGTTGCGGTTTTTCGATTCGAAGAGCCATGCGTTGGGTGGCCCGAAGCTTACGGTCCCGGTTGAGGTTTAGTCAAAAACTTGCCGGCGAAGCGGTCTTGAGCCCTTACGATCGCTATCGCCGGCAAGCCAGCTCCAAGGGATTGGTGGTGGGATCAAAGCACCGGCAAGGTCTTGTCCTTGACCACCTTGGTCGGGCCATTGGCCTTCACGCTGGCGATGCCTTTCTCCATGGCGGCATCGGAGGAATAGGTCTCGCTGCTGCCGATGATTTCGTGATTGCCGGCCTTGAGATTGAAATACGGATGGCCGTCCTTGGTGGCTTTCTTCTCGTAGCGCTCATCCAGCGGGCTGTTGGCCTGGACCGAGGCGATGCCTTTGTCGGCGGCGGCGTGGGTGGTGTACAGCTCGCTGGTCAGAATGGTCTCGGCGTTGGCCGCCTTGAGGACGAACCTGAACTGGCCATTGCTGCTTTTGCTCACTTCATACCATCCGGACATGCTGTTTCTCCTTGGCGATTGGGAGGTTGCGCGCTTCACAGTAAAGACCAGCCAGGTGTTTCTGTCGCCTGTACCGGCCCCTTCGCGGGCAAGCCCGCTCCCACAGGTTCAGCGCGATCCCTGTGGGAGCGGGCTTACCCGCGAAGGGGTCGACGCAGTTTTGACTACTTCACCACTGCCCGTACCACCGACAACTCCGGCGCCTGCGTCCGCCGCTGGCTCAGATACCGCGTACAACTCACCCGCAGGAACGAAGCGAAATTGACCACCTCGCCGCGATAGTCCATCACCTCTTCATACAGCTTGGCGATCAACTGATTGGTGGTCATACCGTCGACTTCGGCGATTTCGCTGAGGATGTCCCAAAACTGATTCTCCAGCCGCAGGGTGGTGACCACCCCGCAAATGCGTAGCGAGCGGGAGCGCGATTCGTAAAGAATCGGGTCGGCTTTGACGTACAGCTCGCACATCGACATGTCCCTCGTTACAGCGTGATTTTGGTACCCAGCAACCCCAGGAAACCGGCCAGCCAGTTCGGGTGCGCAGGCCAGGCCGGCGCCGTGGCCAGATTGCCCTGAACATGGCCGTCCGTCACCGGGATGTCGATATACGTACCGCCCGCCAGGCGCACTTCCGGAGCGCAGGCCGGATAAGCGCTGCATTCACGACCTTCGAGAATACCCGCTGCCGCCAGCAACTGCGCACCATGGCACACGGCGGCGATCGGCTTGCCGGCCTTGTCGAATGCGCGCACCAGTTCCAGGACCTTTTCGTTCAGGCGCAGATACTCCGGCGCGCGGCCGCCCGGAATCAGCACGGCGTCATAATCGGCAGCGTTGACCTTGGCGAAATCGAAGTTGAGGGCAAACAGGTGACCGGGCTTTTCGCTGTAGGTCTGGTCGCCTTCAAAGTCATGGATCGCTGTGCGCACGGTCTGGCCGGCGGTTTTGTCCGGGCAAACGGCGTGCACCGTGTGGCCGACCATCAGCAGCGCCTGGAACGGCACCATCACCTCATAGTCTTCGACGTAATCACCAACCAGCATCAGAATTTTTTTCGCAGCCATGGGGAGGACTCCTCTGGAAGTGGGCGTGCAGGAGTATTCAAGGTAGTCCTTATCGGGCGGGGCGGGTAACAACCGGCTACTACCTGATGGACCGCGTTATCGTTCTTCGCGAGCAAGCCCGCTCCCACAAGGGGAACGCATTCCAATGTGGGAGCGGCGGTGCGGCGATCCGACTTGCTCGCGAAGAGGCCCGCAAACTGTACGGATAAGTCTGTGCCTAGCTGTAACAGCGGACAACCCATGGTTTATGGCTATATGGAGCCTTACCCCATCACCCACGATTCTGGTTGCCATCATGTCCTCGCGCGAAAACACCGGCATGGCCCTGGGCCTGCTCGGCGTTGTGATCTTCAGCCTCACCCTGCCCTTCACGCGGATCGTCGTGCAGGAACTCCACCCGCTGCTCAACGGCCTGGGCCGGGCACTGTTTGCGGCGGTTCCGGCGGCGTTGCTGTTGCTGTGGCACCGGGAAAAATGGCCGACCTGGAAACAGGTCAAAGGCCTGACGCTGGTGATGGCCGGGGTGATCCTCGGTTTCCCGGTGTTGTCGGCCTGGGCCATGCAAACCTTGCCGGCGTCCCACGGTGCGCTGGTCAATGGTTTGCAGCCGTTGTGCGTGGCGCTGTACGCCGCGTGGCTGTCCCATGAACGGCCTTCGAAAGCGTTCTGGGCCTGCGCCGCATTGGGCAGTGCGCTGGTGCTCGGTTATGCGCTGATCAGCGGTGCCGGCAGCATTCAGGCCGGTGACCTGCTGATGCTTGGCGCCATTGCCGTGGGCGGATTGGGCTACGCCGAGGGAGGCCGACTGGCCAGGGAGATGGGCGGCTGGCAGGTGATCTGCTGGGCGCTGGTGCTGTCGACGCCACTGTTGATCGGCCCGGTGGTGTATCTGGCGCTGCAACACCAGGGCGAGGTTTCCGCCAGGACCTGGTGGGCCTTCGGTTATGTCTCGCTGTTTTCGCAGTTCATCGGCTTCTTCGCCTGGTACGCCGGGCTGGCCATGGGCGGCATTGCCCGGGTCAGCCAGATTCAGTTGCTGCAGATCTTCTTCACCATCGCCTTCTCGGCACTGTTCTTCGGCGAACAGGTGGAGCCGATTACCTGGCTGTTTGCCGGTGGGGTCATTGTGACGGTGATGCTGGGACGCAAGACAGCTGTGCGCCCGGCGCGGGTCGCTACGGCATAACCCTGTAGGAGTCCGGCTTGCCGGCGATGGCGTCTTCGAGATCGCCATCGCCGGCAAGCCGGACTCCTACACGATTGTGGCGTTTACAAATAACCATCAGCGCGCAGCAACGTTTCCAGACAATGCTCGCTGATGTGGTAGAAATCCTTCAGCTCCTGAATCTTCGCCAATAACTGGGCCGGTTCCACCGGCTCGGCGCGCTTGACCGCCAGGATCATCTTGTTCTTGTTGGTGTGGTCCAGCGAGATGAACTCGAACACCTTGGTTTCGTAGCCGCAGGCCTCAAGGAACAACGCGCGCAAACTGTCGGTGACCATCTCCGCCTGCTGGCCCAGGTGCAAGCCGTATTGCAGCATCGGCTTGAGCAGCGCCGGGCTCTGGATTTGCAGGCGGATCTGTTTGTGGCAGCACGGCGAGCACATGATGATCGACGCGCCTGAGCGGATGCCGGTGTGGATCGCATAGTCGGTGGCGATATCGCAGGCATGCAGGGCGATCATCACGTCCAGCTCGCTCGGCGCCACGCTGCGCACGTCACCGCACTTGAACACCAGGCCAGGGTGCTCAAGCCTGGCGGCCGCGGTGTTGCACAGGGTGACCATGTCTTCACGCAGCTCGACGCCGGTCACCTCGCCTTCGGCCTTCAAGGTGTTGCGCAGGTAATCGTGGATGGCGAAGGTCAGGTAACCCTTGCCCGAACCGAAGTCCGCCACACGCACCGGTTTGTCCAGCGCCAGGGGTGACGAGGTCAGTGCATGGCTGAACACCTCGATGAACTTGTTGATCTGCTTCCACTTGCGTGACATCGCCGGGATCAGTTCATGCTGCTTGTTGGTGACCCCCAGGTCGGCGAGAAACGGCCGGCTCAGGTCAAGAAAACGGTTTTTCTCACGGTTGTGCTCGGCCGATGGCACTTCGCGCAATTGTTGAGGTTTGCTCTTGAACAGCGATGACTTGCCCTTTTTGCTGTATTCGAGCTGAGCTTCGTCGGTCAACGACAACAAATGCGCATTTTTGAACGACGCCGGCAGCAACCCGGCAATGCTCGCCACGCCTTCGGCCAGCGGCAGGTTCTTGGTGATATCACGGGTCTTGTAGCGATAGACGAAAGACAGGCAAGGCTGCGCCTTGACCGTCACCGGCTTGATGATGATCCGTTGCAGATCCGCTTCATCGCCCGCGTACTTGGCCAGCACCAGTTTAATGAACGCATTGTGCTCGAGGCTGGCTTGCAGCAGCTCGATGAACTGGGCGTGATGATCCGGCGCGAGGCTGGCGGGAGTGGCGGTGACGGACATGGAAAAACGGCCTCAGGCGATGCAAATCGGAGAATGTCGGTATTTTAAGGGGGACGAGGACTTTGGGCACGGGGTTATTTTGTGGCAGGTCCCAGTCACGCAGTCCAGGACCTCGATAAACCGTTGAAGCCTCAGGGTTCCACCAGGCGAAGCTTGCGATTGTTCGGTGAATTGATGATGTGTTTGACGATCAGTCCCACTGGCACTGCCCAGGTCAGGCCATTGGCAGGGTCAGTCACCACGGCGACCGTTTCGGAACTCGCATCGATGTCCAGGCGCCGACGGTCGTTGCACGACTTGAGTACGCCATAGGCACGGCTGACCAGCCTTTCGGCCAGGAACATCGGTACATCCATACTCTGCAGATGCTTCACCGCGCGACAAAACAGGACTTGATCATCGATCCCCCCGTCACTTTCATGACGCCCCAGAAACGCCTGGGCAATGGCCAATAGCTCCTCATTCAAATCTGCATGTTCATCGATGACCTTCATGCTCACGTCTCCTGCGACACTTCTGTCGTGTCGGGACTGACGGCAACAGGCCGGGAGGCACGGCGCAAATCGGGCCCGGCGCAAGGCAGGCGTACGGCCGGATTGGGCATGCCACTGGGCGAAAGCTCATGGGTCATTTCAAATTCGGCACGTACAGACCAACCGCAAGCTTCCGACGTGCATTGCAGATACGCCACCCGCAGGAAAATATGCCGGCCTTCGCTGGTGCGGATGCGCATCCGGCTCAAGCAGTGCGGGCACACCATTTTATAAGTACTCATGCTTGGATCCCGAGGGTCATTGGGTGGCAATCAACCTGATCAAACGCAATACTGCTTGAGGCGTTCATCGCGGCGCTCCGGGCTTGCGAACAGTGTCTGCCAGGCATAAGGAACTGCTTCGGGCAGACGCGTAATGGGGTCGAGCCATGCTCGTAGGAAATCACCCTGATACCATTAGGAAGTTTCGACATCGTATTCTTCTGACTCATCTTTGATGATTGATTACTTACAAGAAAAAAAGTACTCATTACGCATAAATTAGGCACTCAAAAAGCATATGTCAAAAGGAAGCGGCTCAAATTGCGTAGCAAAAAATCACAAGCTGTTCTAGCTCGTCTAAAGCAAGTTACCGGTACAAAAACCGATGCTTCTTTATCTTCCGCGCTACAGATCAGCCCGCAAACCCTTAGTAGCTGGCGAGGCCGCGACAGCACACCTTACTCATTATGCGTAGAAATCGCGCAAACTCGGGGAATATCCCTTGACTGGCTGTTGCTGGGCGAAGGGCCGATTCTGAGACAAACAATTACTGATTCTTCGGATACCGGTCAGGAAAGCACAACACGGGAAAACACCATTCTCGCGCTCTGGCGGTTGCTCGACGAAAATGATCGCTGCGCCATACAAAACACACTCGAGGAAAAGCAACGACTGCGCGATATGGAACTCAGGCTTTCCGAAATGGCCGCTATCCTGGCAACACTCAAACCTTCGAATGAAACCTGATGAACGCTGTCATCCGAAGTTGCATGCTTCAAGAAACGCCCGTCCCGGCTATCAGGGCAATCCCATTCACGTCCCCTCATCTTCGTCCTCTCAGGTGTCGAATGATTTCGCCGATACCGGCACCATCGACCCATTGCATGAGCTTGATGCTGATGGGAATAACGATCATCGCGCATAGAAAGGCTGTTACTCCACCCGTCAGAAAAGGCGCCAGCGGATGTGCGACAGGCGTGAAGAGGTAACCGACACCTGCAGACAGCAACCAGGAACCGATGCGCTGCCAGGCCTTGAAGCTGGTGCGAGTGGTCGTGACCAGCCACGCGCCGAGCATTGCACCGAACAGGACCTCGCCATCGACAGCCGGCAACGTCGCAATTCCCATTCCCAACATGAGCGCACCGATACCGTTGTAGGTCGAATCAGTCAGGCTCATGTGCACCTCGCGCAACGACCGAATCCACCTGGATCGCTCCAGACTCGATCGCCCTGAGCAATGCGCAGGTGCGAGAGCTGACGTCGAACTTTCGGCGAATATTGGCGAAGTGAAAATTGACGGTAGATTCCGTGCAATTCTCGATCCTGGCGATTTCCCAGGAAGTTTTACCCTTGAAACACCACATCAGGATTTGCGTTTCTTTCGCCGTCAGTTTCGCCTTGGGCTTGCTTCCCTCAGCGCCATTGGCTGCCTGTGCCAAAGAGTCAATCGATTGTCGGGTTGCCATAAGAATCCCTCTTCGCGGGAACGCCCGTCGCTGGGCGTCCACTGTTGGAGAGAAATACTGACGACAAGGCCGAACCCGGACAATTGACGGGAGTTGTAGCGGCGAGCGTTACACAACGCCAGGGAGGATTTAGCCGAGTACCACCAGGCGGTTCGGCAGTTCATTGCGCACATGGGTCACGGGCACGTGCACCTTGAGCAACTCGCCGCAGGCTTCGACGCAGCTGACAAAACCTTGCAACGTCTGCCCCTGCTTCACCTGTTGGGTGAAGGTGGCGACGATGGCCTCCCAGTTCTTGTTGTCCAGGCGACTGGAAATGCCTTCATCCACCAGAATCTCCACATAACGCTCGGCTTCGGAGACGAAAATCAGTACACCGGTGCTGCCTTCGGTGTGGTGCAGGTTCTGCTCCAGGAACTGCCGGCGCGCCAGGTTCGAGGCGCGCCAGTGGCGCACCGAGCGCGGGATCAGATGGGTAGTGACTTTCGGCAGACGAAACACCAGGCACAGGACGATGAAGATGGCCCATTGCACCAGCAGCAGGCTGTGCATGGTCAGCCAGCCGGTGAGGTAATGCACGATGCCCGGCACCAGCAGCGCCAGCAGACTGGCCCACAGCAACGGGATGTACGCATAGTCGTCGGCGCGGGCCGCGAGCACAGTCACCAACTCTGCGTCGGTGTCGCGCTCGACCCGGGCGATTGCCTCGGCGACTTTGCGTTGTTCGTGTTCAGTCAGTAATGCCATGTCGTGAAATGCCTGCTCATTTTTATGATCACCAGCCGCCGGACGAACCGCCCCCGCCGAAACTGCCTCCACCGCCGCTGAAGCCTCCGCCTCCACCGCCGCCGCCAAATCCACCACCGCCAAAGCCGCCCCCGGATCCTCCGGAGCCGCCACGGCCGGCGGGAAGGATACCGAGCATCTGACACACAAAAACAGTCAGGATGAACAGCATCACCAAAAACACCAACAACCCGGGATGTCGCGAGACGAAATCGTCCCCCGGATCGCCTCTGGATTCATACGCCGTGGAGGGTTCATCCAAGGGGTTGCCGCCCAGCACCACCAGCATCGCCGCCACGCCGTCACTGATGCCTTTACTGAAGTTGCCGGTCTTGAATGCCGGGGTGATGACCTGGTTGATGATCACTGAACTCTGGGCATCGGTCAGGCGATCCTCCAGGCCATACCCGACTTCAATACGCAACCGGCGCTCGTTCCGGGCGACGATCAGCAAGGCGCCGTTGTTCTTGTCCTTCTGCCCGATACCCCAGTGTCGGCCGAGCTGGTAACCGAAGTCGGCGATGTCGGTGCCCTGCAAGTCCGGCAACGTCACGACCACAAGCTGCTCGCCGGTGGCCTGTTCATGGGCCTGAAGCTGCTGAGTGAGCTGCTCGCGCACCGCAGGCTCGATCATCTGCGCGTTGTCGACCACGCGCCCGGTCAGTGCCGGAAAACTCAGTTCGGCCCGGGCCGTGATCGTCACCACCCACAACAACAGCATCAGGCCCGTTTTCAACACGCGCATTGGCAACCTCTTCCGTGGTGACGCACAAGCTGCACTCAGAACTTGACCTCAGGGGCCTTTTCCGAACCCGGCGTGGCGTCGAAGGTCTCACGCACCGGCAGGTCGCTGTACATCACCGTGTGCCACAGGCGACCGGGAAAGGTGCGGATCTCGGTGTTGTATTTCTGCACCGCGAGGATGAAATCGCGCCGGGCCACGCTGATGCGGTTCTCGGTGCCTTCGAGCTGCGATTGCAGGGCGAGGAAGTTCTGGTTGGCCTTGAGGTCCGGATAACGCTCGGAGACCACCATCAAGCGGCTCAAGGCGCCGCTGAGCTGATCCTGGGCCTGTTGGTACTGCTTGAGTTTTTCCGGATTGTCGAGGGTCGAGGCATCCACCTGGATCGACGTGGCCTTGGCCCGGGCCTCAATGACCGCGGTCAGTGTCTCTTCTTCATGTTTTGCGTAGCCCTTGACCGTTTCCACCAGGTTGGGAATCAGGTCGGCGCGCCGCTGATACTGGTTCTGCACCTGGCCCCAGGCGGCCTTGGCCTGTTCGTCGAGGGTCGGGATGTTGTTGATGCCGCAGGCGGTCAGCAACGTGGCCAGCATCAGCAGCGTGACGACCTGCAAACGCGAGCGGTAGGTTGGACTTGCATTCATCAGGATGTCGCTCCCTTGTACATTCATGAAAAAACCGACCGTGAAACCTTCTGGACCGGCTCTTGGGGCATAATCGCCCGCGCCTCTGGATTGCAACGGGCCGATGGGCTAAAAAGAGGCCCTGCGCGAAAACGCATCCGCCACCCGGCTGTCGTTTTTTGGCTCTGTTTTTTTGAGCCGGCACCCGAACAACAATAGACGCTCCCTAAATTTTGGCTGGCCGGCGTGCATATCGCCGTTTGGGCCCTTGAGAAAACTATTCATGAAGAAGCTGTGTTTGCTGGGCCTGTTCGTCAGCCTGGCCAGTCATAACGTATTGGCCGCCACGACGCCCGCACCCCTGGAGAACAAGGAAGCCTTCGTCAGCAACCTGATGAAGCAAATGACCCTCGATGAAAAAATCGGCCAGCTGCGCCTGATCAGCATCGGCCCGGAAATGCCTCGCGAAATGATCCGCAAGGAAATCGCAGCAGGCAACATCGGCGGTACGTTCAACTCGATCACCCGTCCGGAAAACCGGCCGATGCAGGACGCCGCCATGCGCAGCCGCCTGAAGATCCCGATGTTCTTCGCCTACGACGTGATCCACGGCCACCGCACCATTTTCCCGATCCCGCTGGCCCTGGCCTCGAGCTGGGACATGGATGCCATCGGCCTGTCCGGGCGCATCGCCGCCAAGGAAGCCGCGGCTGACAGCCTCGACATCACCTTCGCGCCGATGGTCGACATCTCCCGTGACCCGCGTTGGGGCCGTACCTCCGAAGGCTTCGGCGAAGACACCTACCTGGTGTCGCGCATTGCCGGCGTGATGGTCAAGGCGTTCCAGGGTACTGGCGCGAACGCGGCCGACAGCATCATGGCCAGCGTCAAGCACTTCGCCCTGTACGGCGCGGTCGAGGGTGGCCGCGACTACAACGTGGTCGACATGAGCCCGGTCAAGATGTACCAGGACTACCTGCCACCGTACCGCGCCGCCATCGATGCCGGTGCTGGCGGGGTCATGGTCGCGCTGAACTCGATCAACGGCGTGCCGGCCACCGCCAACACCTGGCTGATGAACGACCTGCTGCGCAAGGAGTGGGGCTTCAAGGGCCTGGCCGTGAGCGACCATGGGGCGATTTTCGAGTTGATCAAGCACGGCGTTGCCGCCGACGGTCGCGAAGCGGCGAAGCTGGCGATCAAGGCCGGTATCCATATGAGCATGAACGACACCCTGTACGGCAAAGAGCTGCCAGGGCTGTTGAAGTCCGGCGAGATCCAGCAGAGCGACATCGACAACGCCGTGCGTGCGGTGCTCGACGCCAAGTACGACATGGGCCTGTTCAAGGACCCGTACCTGCGCATCGGCAAGGCCGAGGATGATCCGGTCGACACCTACGCCGACAGCCGCCTGCACCGCGCCGAAGCCCGTGATGTGGCACGCCGCAGCCAGGTGCTATTGAAGAACCGGAACGAGATCCTGCCGCTGAAGAAGACCGCGAAAATCGCCCTGGTCGGTCCGCTGGCCAAGGCGCCCATCGACATGATGGGTAGCTGGGCCGCCGCGGGCAGGCCTGCGCAGTCCGTCACCCTGTTCGACGGCATGACCAACGCCCTGGGCGATAAATCGACACTGATCTATGCCCGTGGCGCCAACATCACCAGCGACCCGAAAATCCTCGGTTACCTGAACTTCCTCAACTTCGACGCCCCGGAAGTGGTGGATGATCCGCGCCCGGCGAACGTGCTGATCGACGAAGCGGTGAAAGCGGCCAAGGATGCGGATGTCGTCGTTGCCGCCGTTGGCGAATCCCGTGGCATGTCCCACGAATCGTCGAGCCGCACCGACCTGAACATCCCGGAAAACCAGCGCGAGCTGATCCGTGCCCTGAAAGCCACCGGCAAACCGCTGGTGCTGGTGTTGATGAACGGTCGTCCACTGACGATCCTCGAAGAAAAGGAACAGGCTGACGCGATCCTCGAAACCTGGTTCACCGGCACCGAAGGCGGCAACGCCATCGCCGATGTGCTGTTCGGCGACTACAACCCGTCGGGCAAACTGCCGATCAGCATCCCGCGTTCGGTCGGCCAGATTCCGACCTACTACAACCACCTGACCATTGGCCGGCCGTTCACCCCGGGCAAGCCAGGCAACTACACCTCGCAGTACTTCGATGACACCACAGGTCCCCTCTACCCGTTCGGTTACGGCCTGAGCTACACCGAGTTCAGCCTGAGCGACATGGCGCTGTCGTCGACCACGCTGAACAAGACCGGCAAGCTCGACGCCAGTGTCACCGTGAAAAACACCGGCAAGCGCGACGGCGAAACCGTGGTGCAGTTGTACATCCAGGACGTGGCAGGCTCGATGATCCGCCCGATCAAGGAACTGAAGAACTTCCAGAAAGTGATGATCAAGGCCGGCGAACAGAAGGTCGTGCACTTCACCATCACCGAGGATGACCTGAAGTTCTACAACACCCAGCTCAAGTACGCAGCAGAACCGGGTAAGTTCAACGTGCAGATCGGCCTGGATTCAGAGGACGTGACGCAGCAGAGTTTTGAGTTGCTGTAATCCCTAAAGCAGCGCAGCCCTCTGTAGGAGCTGGCTTGCCAGCGATGGCGGCCTGACAGTCAACGGATATGTTGAATGTGATGGCCTCATCGCTGGCAAGCCAGCTCCTACAAAGGCTTCGTTGGTTCAGCCGCGTCGATCCAGCAGATTCACCACCACCCGATCCACCCATCCCCACATCCGCTGCTTGACCCGCCGCCACAACGGCCGACGCTTCCACTCCTCCAGGCTGACTTGCTGGCTCAGAGCGAAGTCGTGCTCGAAGCTCGCCGCTACCGCTCGAGTCAATCCGGGGTCCAGAGCTTCCAGGTTGGCTTCCAGGTTGAAGCGCAGGTTCCAATGATCGAAGTTGCACGAACCGATGCTCACCCAGTCGTCGATCAGGACCATTTTCAAGTGCAGAAAACACGGCTGGTATTCGTAGATCTTCACCCCGGCCTTGAGCAGCCGCGGGTAGTAGCGATGCCCGGCGTAGCGCACAGAGGGGTGATCGGTACGCGGGCCGGTGAGCAGCAAGCGCACATCCACGCCGCGGGCAGCCGCCCGGCGCAGGGAGCGGCGGACTTTCCAGGTCGGCAGAAAGTACGGCGTAGCCAGCCAGATCCGTCGTTGACCGCTGTTCAGGGCGCGCACCAGCGATTGCAGAATGTCCCGGTGTTGACGGGCGTCGGCATAGGCCACCCGGCCCATCCCCTCGCCACTGGACGGTACACGGGGTAACCGTGGCAAGCCGAAATGCGAGGCCGGTCGCCAGGCGCGACGATGGCGGTTGGCGATCCACTGACGATCGAACAGCAGCTGCCAATCGAGCACCAGCGGGCCGGTGATTTCCACCATCACTTCGTGCCATTCGCTGACGTCTTCGCCCGGCGTCCAGAACTCATCGGTGACGCCCGTGCCGCCGACCACGGCCAGGCTCTGGTCCACCAGTAGCAGCTTGCGGTGATCGCGGTAGAAGTTGCCGACCCAGCGTCGCCAGCTCAGGCGATTGTAGAAACGCAGCTCCACCCCGGCGGCCATCAGCCGCTGACGCAAGGCCAGGGTGAAGGCGAGGCTGCCGTAATCATCGAACAGGCAGCGCACCCGTACACCGCGCTCGGCGGCCTGCACCAATGCCTGGACCATGGCCTCGGCACAGGCACCCGCCTCCACCAGATACAGCTCCAGCTCCACCTGTTCTTCAGCCCGCGCAATCGCCACCAGCATGCGAGGAAAAAACTGTGGGCCATCGATCAGCAGTTCGAAGTGGTTGCCTTCACGCCAGGGAAAAATCGCTCCGGCCATGTCAACGCGCCGTGAAAATCAGCACCGCACCCACCGGCACCGAAAGATTGATGGCCGAGAGACCGGCCATTTTGCGCAACGTTTCCAGTTCCGGTGCCAGATCGAAATCCTCGGCGTTGACCACCAGCGGTTCAAGGGTCACTACCTGGAAGCGCCGGTCATCGAGACGGGTGGCCAACAGTTCGGCCTGGTATTCGTGCTGTTTGCCGTGCAGGTCGACCATCAGCGGCAGACGCAATTCCAGCTGCGCACCGGGAGCGAGGTCGTTGATCGGGCGCAGATCGATTTTCGTGGTGATCAAGGCGTCGGGGAACCGCTCGACCTGGAACAGCTCCTTGCGCATGCGCTCATCGCGCAACGGGATGCCGCTGTTGATCGACTCCAGTTCGACTTCCACCTGCGCCAGCCCCTGGGGATCGACCTTGCCATGCAGCACCAGAAAACGCTGCACCTCGGAAACATTGGCGTTTTTGGTGCTGACAAACGACAGGCGTGAAGATTCGCCATCCAGGTACCAATCGGCACGGGCCGACAACGCGGCACCGGTCAGCAGCAGGAAAGCGAGGGTTTGAAGGGTGGAGCGCTTGAACATAGAAACTCGTGGGGCAGATAAACCTGTGCTGAACCTTAACCGGCCCTCAGCGCATTGCAAGCCGTCTACTGCACCAAACCCGCTTTTTGTGGCGAGGGGGCTTGCCCCCGCTCGACTGCGAAGCAGTCGTAAACTCGGTGATCGCGGTTTTTCTGGTTTACCGAAGTTGCAGGTTTTGGGGCCGCTTCGCGACCCAACGGGGGCAAGCCCCCTCGCCACAGGAGCCCTCGCAAGGCCTCACCATTTCATTGCGATCAAGGTTGCAGGCGACAGCCCTGGCGCTCGCCGATCCACACGGCGCTGTTGCTGCGGCCCATGCCGCTGACCGTTACGCGCTTGGCGCTCGGGTCATCGGTAAAGCCGCTGGCGGGCAGCCATTGCTTCACATAGCCGTGGCAGTACTGGGTATCGTTACCCATCACATAGCGGCACGAACAATATTCCTTGGCGGTGTAGGCGCTGATGATGTCGGGGAACGCCCACAGCGCCTCACGCTCGTGCCAGATCCAGCCGAGCAAGGCGATCAGCACAATCAGCAATAGCGAACTGACCGGTCGACGACGGATGAACCCGGTCATGGCTGCACCTTCCCGGCAAAGGCCTTGAGCGCGAGCTTGAGCAATTCGTTGTGCCGGTAACTGCCGTCGCGGTCATCGCCGTAGCGGACGATCACCAGCTGTTCGCTGGGAACCACATACATCGCCTGCCCCCAATGCCCCAGTGCCGCGAAGGTATCGGCGGGGGCATCGGGCCAGGGTTGTGCCGCGCCCTCGACCGCTCGATTGAGCCACCACTGGCCGCCGGGGACGGCATCGTCTTCATGGGCATGATAGTGAGCGAACGGCTCGCGGTTGAACGCCACCCAGTCCTTGGGCAGCAGTTGCCTGTCTCCCCAGCGCCCCTCGCGGGCCATCAACAGACCGACCCGGGCCAGATCCCGTGCCGTCAGGTAGGCATAGGACGACGCGACGAACGTCCCGGTGGCATCGGTTTCCCAAACGGCGTGGCGAATGCCCAGCGGTTCGAACACTGCAGTCCATGGATAGTCGGGATAACGGTCGGGGCCGACGATGGTTTTCAGCGCGGCGGACAACAGGTTGCTGTCGCCGCTGGAGTAGCGGAATGCCTGACCCGGCGCGGCGTACGCTTCATGCGCCGCAGTGAACGCGGCCATGTCGTGGTGCCCGCGGGTGTAGAGCATGGCCACCACCGAAGATTTCAGCGGCGCGTACTCGTAGTCTTCTTGCCAGTCCAGGCCCGAGGCCCAGTGCAGCAAGTCGGCCATGGTCATGTCGGGATGTTTTTGCAGGGGCGGATAAAACTTCGCCACCGGGTCACCGAGTTTGAACAAGCCTTTGCCATAGGCCACGCCGAGGACGGCGGCCATCAGGCTCTTGCTGATCGACCAGGTCAGGTGCGGCGTCTCGGCCGTCGTCGGGCCGGCATAGCGTTCGTAGAGCAACTGGCCGTCGCGAATCACCAGCAAGGCATCGGTGCGAATGCCCTGGCGAGTGCCGTCATCGCGGGACGGGAAGGCGTAGGCCTCCAAAGCTTGAAGCGCCGGGCCGGTCGGCGTCGGGGCGGTTGGCCATTGCTCGGCGGGCCAGTACTCGGCCTGGGCCGTGACGCTGAGCAACAGCAGGAAAATCAGGGACAAGCCTTTGGGCATGGCGGGGGCTCGGAGATTGAACCTGCTGAGCCTAGTCGAGGTTAATGACAGTTCTGAAATTTGTAGCGCCAATAAAGACGTCTTCGCTGGCAAGCCAGCTCCCACAAGTTCTGTGTCTTACATGATTTTGTGTGCGCCAGAGATCCCTGTGGGAGCTGGCTTGCCAGCGATGAGGCCCGTCAATGCACCGCCAATGCCTTGGCCAACCTCTTCCCCCGGGCTCCCGCCGCCAGATCCATCACCGCTTGATCGCGCTGCCACATCGCCACCCACTCCGGGGGCCCACCGGCCAGTGCCTCATTCACTTCAGTCTTGAGCGCGTCAAACTGCGCGAACACCCCGCCAAGCACCACATGCCCGGCCAGACTGGTCGGTGGCTGGCGACTGGTTTCCGCGCACCCTGCCAACAGCCCCAGCAGACGCATTTGCAAGGATGGCGGCCAGGCACAGTCCTGACCGACCCCATACAGCCACGCCGTCATGGCGCTCAGTACATAGATGTCTTCCAGCGTGCGGAACGGTTTGACGTACGCATCCCAACCGTCCCCGGCGAGCAATTCGCACAAGGCATTATCCAGAAACAACCGGCCGTGGCTGATGTCCGGCATCAACGGGATCGGCGCCAGTTTTTCCACCCTCACACCCGGCTCATCGCAATAGATCACCGCCAGGCTCAAGCGCGGGTCGGCGCCGGGTTCCTCGCAGCGCGCCGCCACCAGCAGCCAGTCGGCGGCATCGCCGGCGGTGACGAAATCCTTGCGTCCGCTCAGACGCAAACCGCTCAGGCGGGTTTGCATGTCGGCCGGGCGCAGGCTGCGCTGTTCGGTGGCGCACAGCGCGCCGAGGCTCAGTGGCGCGCTCGGCCAGAGCATGCGCAATGCCGCTTGATACCCCACCAGAAACGCCAATCCCGGCGTCGCCATCAGCCGCCCGCCCAGCACGGCCAATTCAAACGGCGTGACCGTGCCCAACTGCTGCAACAAAGTCGCGAAACCTTCGGCCAGGTCCGGGTTGGCGGGCAAGCGATCACGGCTGTTCAACAGGGTTTGCCAGGGCATAAGAGGCTCCTCGAGGGCTGTCATATAAGCATCACCAAAGCTTAATGGCGATGACACCGGGGCTACATAGCCTGACTTTGCACAACACGGCTAGATAAAGAAAGTCGATCCGCTGTAACCCAAAGACGGGTGAGCAGCCCGCACGGAGAATCGCCATGACTCAGATCGCCCGCATCAGCGACACCGCCAACGAACGCCGCCTGCAAGCCGAACGCCTGGTGGGCGCCGAGGCGTTGCAGGAAGCCCAGGCCTTGCGTTTCAACGTGTTCAGCGGCGAATTCAACGCCAAGCTCAAGGGCGCTGAACTGGGTCTGGACATGGATGACTACGACGTTCACTGCGCCCACATCGGCGTGCGTGACTTGAACACCGGGCGCCTGGTGGCGACCACCCGTTTGCTCGACCACACGGCTGCCAGCAGCCTGGGCAAGTTCTACAGCGAAGAAGAATTCAGCCTCCACGGCCTGGTGCACCTGCAAGGCCCGATCCTGGAAATCGGTCGTACCTGCGTCGACCCGGCCTACCGCAATGGCGGCACCATCGCCGTGCTCTGGGGCGAACTGGCCGAAGTCCTGAACCAGGGCGGCTACAGCTACCTGATGGGTTGCGCGAGCATTCCGATGCAGGATGGCGGCGTGCAGGCCCATGCGATCATGCAGCGTCTGCGCGAACGCTACCTGTGCACCGAACACCTGCGCGCCGAGCCGAAAAACCCGCTGCCAAGCCTGGACATCCCGTCCAACGTGATTGCCGAAATGCCACCGCTGCTCAAGGCCTATATGCGCCTCGGCGCGAAGATCTGCGGCGAGCCGTGCTGGGACGAAGACTTCCAGGTCGCCGACGTGTTCATCCTGCTCAAGCGCGACGAACTCTGCCCGCGCTACGCCAAACACTTCAAGGCGGCTGTGTAATGAGCCGGTTGCGGGTGTACGCGCGAATCGCGCGAGTGCTGATGGTGGTGACGCTGGGCCTGGGCATGGCCAGTGTGTTCGGCGTGTTCGAACGCCTGGGCCTGGCCCACTCGATGGCGCGTCGTCAGCGCTGGTCGCGATTTTTCATGGCCCGCCTGGGCAACGCCCTGCCCTTTGACGTGACCGTCCACGGCGAGCTGCCGAAGACACCGATGCTCTGGGTCAGCAACCATGTGTCCTGGACCGACATTCCGCTGCTGGGCATGCTCACGCCGCTGTCGTTCCTGTCCAAGGCCGAAGTGCGCACCTGGCCGGTGGCCGGCTGGTTGGCGGCCAAGGCCGGCAGCCTGTTCATCCGTCGCGGCTCGGGTGACAGCCAGTTGATCCGCAAGCAGATGACCCGTCATCTGGAACAGGCCAATCCGCTGTTGATGTTCCCGGAAGGCACCACCACCGATGGCCGTTCGCTGCGCACCTTCCATGGTCGCCTGCTGTCTGCCGCCATCGACTCCGAAGTGGCGCTGCAGCCGGTGGCGATCCGTTATGTGCGTGACGGCGAGCCTTGCGCACTGGCGCCGTTCATTGGCGACGATGATCTGTTGTCGCACCTGATGCGTCTGTTCGCCAATGACCGTGGCGGCGTGGAGATTCATCTGCTCAAGCCAATCGCGTGTGAAGGTCGGGAACGCGCGGCACTGGCGTTCGAGGCGCAGCAGGCGGTGCAGAAGGCGTTGTTTGGCGCTGTCATTGAACCTCAGCGAGCACCGATGCGCCCTGCTATCGCAGCATAAACGCAGATCCCCTGTGGGAGCGGGCTTGCTCGCGAAGGCGTAGTCTCAGCCGATATCAATGTCGCCTGACACTACGCCTTCGCGAGCAAGTCGGAGCGCCGAACCGCCGCTCCCACATGGGTTTTAGGGCGTTGGATAGTTCCGCGCAAAATCCTGCAACTGCGGATAGAACAGCCGAAAGTCCTCGCTCAACGGTTCATACAACTGCCGCAACTCCTGCATCGCCGCCGCCAGTTCCTCCGGCCGGGTCAGGCGCCGCGAGATCCCGCGCAACACCTGCTCCAGCACTTCAAATTCCTGATACGAGCCCAACCAGTCATTGGCCACCATGTGCGGCGCAATCTTCGCCAGCCGCTCCGGCAGTTGCCGCTCGCTGGACAGCACGCGGTACACGTCCGAAGTGAACAGTTCCAGCGGCCGGTCGGCATACAGCCTCCAGTCCCGCGCCAGGCAATGGTCGAAAAACACGTCGAGCACGATCCCCGCATAGCGACGACGGGTCAGGGAGAAACGCGACAACGCGACATCCACAAGAGGATGGCGATCGGTGAACACGTCGATGCTGCGGTGCAACTGGATAGCCCCTTCGATGTCCGGAGCGAATTGCCCTTGCAGGCGTCCCTTGACGAAATCGCCATACAGGCTGCCGAGCAATTGGCCGGGACGCTGGCCACCGAGGTGAAGATGTGCGAGATAGTTCATGGGCGCAGCTTAGCACTGCCCCCTTGTCTTGTTACACTCAACGTATCGTTATAACTCGATATACCGAAATGTGAGCGGGTCAGAGCCAAATCATATTTGTATATCGCGAAATACCGATTTAAAGTTCGCCTCATCGCGATATAGCGTTTTAAACATCACGAGCCCACATCATGACCATCAATCTCGACGAAATAATAAAAGCCCTGGCACACCCAGTACGGCGAGAAATCCTGCACTGGCTCAAGGACCCGACCGTCGAATTTCCCGACCAGTCCCACAGCAACGAGCACGGCGTTTGCGCCGGGCAGATCGATCAACGTTGCGGCCTGTCGCAGTCCACGGTGTCCGCACACCTGGCGACCCTGCAACGCGCCGGCCTGATCAGCAGCCGCAAAGTCGGCCAGTGGCATTTTTTCAAACGCAATGAGGAAACCATTCAGGAGTTCCTCAAGACCTTCAGTAAAGAGCTCTGACCCTTAAAGTCAGTCAGCCGAAAAGGAATTAGACATGCCCCTCTCGCTACTCATCCTGGCCTTGAGCGCCTTCGCCATCGGCACCACCGAGTTCGTCATCATGGGCCTTCTGCCCAACGTGGCGGCCGACCTCGGTGTGTCGATTCCCGGTGCCGGCTGGCTGGTGACCGGTTACGCCCTGGGCGTGGCCATCGGTGCGCCGTTCATGGCGCTGGCCACCGCCAGGCTGCCGCGCAAGGCCGCCCTGGTGGCGTTGATGGGCATCTTCATTATCGGCAACCTGCTCTGCGCAGTAGCGGGCGACTACAACGTGCTGATGTTTGCCCGAGTGGTCACCGCGCTGTGCCACGGAGCCTTCTTCGGTATCGGTTCGGTGGTGGCTGCCGGCCTGGTGCCTGCGAACAAACGCGCCTCGGCCGTGGCCCTGATGTTCACCGGCCTGACCCTGGCCAACGTCCTCGGCGTACCGCTGGGCACCGCCCTCGGTCAGGAAGCCGGCTGGCGTTCGACCTTCTGGGCGGTGACCGTGATCGGTGTGATTGCACTGATCGGTCTGATCCGTTTCCTGCCGGCCAAGCGCGATGAAGAAAAACTCGACATGCGCGCCGAACTGGCCGCACTCAAGGGCGCCGGCATCTGGCTGTCCCTGAGCATGACGGCACTGTTCGCCGCCTCGGTGTTCACCCTGTTTACCTACGTCGCGCCGCTGCTGGGCGAAGTCACCGGTGTCTCGCCCCGTGGCGTGACCTGGACCCTGATGCTCATCGGCCTGGGCCTGACGGTGGGCAACATCATCGGCGGCAAGCTGGCCGATAAAGGCATGGCCGCGACCCTGATCGGTGTATTCGTGACCATGGCCGTGGTGTCCACCGTGCTGACCTGGACCAGCGTCGCGCTGATCCCGACCGAAATCACCCTGTTCCTCTGGGCCACCGCGTGCTTCGCCGCCGTGCCGGCGCTGCAAGTGAACGTGGTGACGTTCGGCAAAGCCGCACCGAACCTGGTATCGACCCTGAACATCGGCGCTTTCAACATCGGCAACGCCCTGGGTGCCTGGGTCGGCGGCAGTGTGATCGCCCATGGCTTCGGCCTGACCAGCGTGCCGCTCGCCGCAGCCGTACTGGCGGTACTCGCCCTGCTGGTCACCCTGATTACTTTCCGTCAGAGCGGCAATCCCGATCTGGCACCGGCTACCAACTGATCAACCACTACCTCACGAGGGCTGCAATAAATGACGTCTATTTTCGATCCGATCAAACTGGGCGACCTTGAGTTGGCCAACCGCATCATCATGGCGCCCCTGACCCGCTGCCGCGCCGATGAAGGCCGCGTACCCAACGCGCTGATGGCCGAGTACTACGTGCAGCGTGCGTCCGCCGGGCTGATCCTCAGCGAGGCGACTTCGGTGACACCGATGGGCGTCGGCTACCCGGACACCCCGGGCATCTGGTCCAACGATCAGGTACGTGGCTGGTCCAACGTGACCAAGGCCATCCATGGCGCGGGCGGCAAGATTTTCCTGCAGTTGTGGCACGTGGGTCGCATTTCCCACGGCTTGTACCTGAACGATGAAGCCCCGGTCGCCCCGAGTGCCATCCAGCCCAAGGGTCACGTCAGCCTGGTTCGTCCGCTGGCCGACTTCCCGGTTCCGCGCGCCCTGGAAACCGCTGAAATCGCCGACATCGTCGACGCTTACCGCGTCGGTGCCGAGAACGCCAAGGCCGCCGGCTTCGACGGTGTGGAAATCCACGCCGCCAACGGATACCTGCTCGACCAGTTCCTGCAAAGCAGCACCAACCAGCGCACCGACAACTATGGCGGTTCCCTGGAAAACCGTGCCCGCCTGCTGCTGGAAGTGACTGACGCCGCCATCGAAGTCTGGGGCGCAGGCCGTGTAGGTGTGCACCTGTCGCCACGCGCCGACCTGCATGACATGGGCGACGACAACCTGGCTGAAACCTTCACCTACGTCGCTCGCGAACTGGGCAAGCGTGGCATCGCCTTCATCTGCTCGCGCGAGAAAGAAGGTGCCGACAGCCTCGGCCCGCAACTCAAGGAAGCCTTCGGCGGCCCCTACATTGCCAACGAGCGTTTCACCAAGGACAGCGCCAACGCGTTGCTCACCAGCGGCAAGGCCGATGCGGTCGCCTTCGGCGTCCCCTTCATCGCCAACCCGGACCTGCCGGCACGCTTGAAGGCCGACGCACCGCTTAACGAAGCGCGCCCGGAGTTGTTCTACGCCAAGGGCCCGGTCGGCTACATCGACTACCCGACGCTGTAAGCGGCAGCCATTGAAACGCAAAAGCCCCGACTCGAAAGAGCCGGGGCTTTTTTGTACCTGATGGTTCAGCACTCCCACAAGGTATGGATAGGTTTCTCACCATCTCGACACAAATTCCCTACAAAATACTGAGCTTGCTACCTGTCATCCTGCCAAGGGTACGTATATAAAAGCACCCCATTAATAAACATCGAGCGCTGACACACGCGGGCCCGATTACGAATTTTGTTTCATTTGCGCAGGCTGGGGCTCAAGCGCAGCATGTCCAGCCCGGTATCGACCCATCGTTCGGCTTCGGTATGCAATTCAAAACTGTCGGGGGCCAGCAACCACTGGTACAGGATGCCGTCAATATAAGCATGCAAGCTGATCGCGGCGCGGGCGGTGTCGAGGTTTTCCGGCAACTGCCCTCGATTGACGGCATTGCTCAGGGCCAGACCGATTCGCACGTTGCATTCGAGGCTGGCCGACACCCGCTGTTGGCGCAGGTCGCACATTTCATCGGTGAATTCGCACTTATGAAAAAGAATCTCATTGATGCGCCGGGTTTTCGGGTCCAGCGCAATTTGATGAAACAAATGAATCAGCAGCTTGCGCATGCAGCCCAGGGGATCGAGTTCGTCTTCACTCTCGCTGGCCTTGGCCATTTCTTCGAGCGGCTCATGCAAGGTGTCGAGCATGGCCTGCACCAGATCCGCCTTGTTGCTGAAATGCCAGTAGATGGCCCCACGAGTGACGCCGGCCAGAGTGGCGATATCCGCCAGGGTCGTACGCGCCACGCCTCGCTCGTAAAAGGCCTTTTCGGCCGCCACGAGAATTTGCGCGCGGGTTTCCTGAGCTTCCTCTTTGGTACGACGGACCATGGCAGTACAACCTCAATCAGGGTGCTTCAGCGATGTCTGAATATCAGCTGAATAAAAGTGGGGCGAACGTTCTGGGGGTTCGTCCCCGGCCTACAATTCCAACCTTTCAACGGCTTGTGTAACGACCTTGATACGCCGCCTGGGTATTTACAAACAACCATGTACGTAAGTATATTACTTAGCAAGCTACTTATCCACTCGGCAACCATATTTCAACCTTCCACCTTTCTAGTGCGCACGTTGCGCGCCTGACCCGAGGATTTTCATGCAATTCAAGCCAGCTGTTACCGCTCTGGTCGCCGCCGTCGCCCTGGCATCGCTGCTCAGCGGATGCAAAAAGGAAGAGGCAGCACCGGCCGCCCCACCGCCTCAGGTCGGCGTCGTGACTCTGCAACCGCAAGCGTTCACCCTGACATCCGATCTGCCTGGCCGTACCAGTGCGTTCCGCATTGCCGAAGTCCGTCCTCAGGTCAACGGCATCATTCTCAAGCGCCTGTTCAAGGAAGGCAGCGACGTCAAGGCCGGCCAGCAGCTCTATCAGATCGATCCGTCGGTCTATGAAGCGACATTGAAAAGCGCCGAAGCCAACCTGCGCTCGACCAAGTCGATTTCCGACCGCTACAAGCAACTGGTCGACGAGCAGGCTGTAAGCCGTCAGGAATACGACACCGCCGTGGCCAACCGCCTGCAATCGGAAGCCGCACTGCAAACCGCACAGATCAACGTGCGCTACACCAAGGTCTATGCCCCGCTGACCGGCCGCATCGGCCGCTCCTCGGTGACCGAAGGCGCGCTGGTCAGCAATGCCCAGGTTGACGCGATGGCGGTGATTCAGCAAATCGACCCGATCTACGTCGACGTGACGCAGTCTTCGGTCGAGCTGCTGCAACTGCGCCGCGAGCTGGAAAGCGGTCGCCTGCAAAAAGCCGGCGACAACGCGGCCTCGGTCAAGCTGACCCTGGAAGACGGCAGCGAGTACAAGCAGGACGGCAAGCTGGAGTTCTCCGAAATCTCGGTTGACCAGACCACCGGTTCCGTCACCCTGCGCGCCATTTTCCCGAACCCTGACCACACCCTTCTGCCTGGCATGTTCGTGCACGCCAAGTTGCTGGCCGGTGTGAACAGCGCGGCGATCCTGGCCCCGCAGCAAGGCGTGACCCGCGACCTCAAGGGTACCCCGACCGCTCTGGTTGTCGGCCCGGACAACAAGGTCGAACTGCGTCATCTCAAGGCCAACCGCACCGTCGGCAACCAGTGGCTGATCGAAGACGGCCTGAAGGCCGGCGATCGCCTGATCACCGAAGGTCTGCAATTCGTCAAACCCGGCATCGAAGTCAAGGCCAGTGAAGCGACCAACGTAGCCGCAAAGAACCCGGCCCCCGCTCAGACAGCTGATAAAGCCTCTGGCGGAAAAGGGGAGTAAACCATGTCGAGATTTTTTATCGACCGTCCGATTTTCGCCTGGGTGATTGCCCTGGTGATCATGTTGGTCGGGGCACTATCGATCCTGCGGTTGCCGATCAACCAGTACCCGAGCATTGCGCCTCCGGCGATCGCCATTTCCGTGACCTACCCGGGTGCTTCGGCACAAACGGTACAGGACACCGTGGTTCAGGTGATCGAGCAACAGCTCAACGGTATCGACAACCTGCGTTATGTCTCGTCGGAAAGTAACTCCGACGGCACCATGACCATTACCGCGACCTTCGAGCAAGGCACCAACTCCGACACCGCGCAGGTTCAGGTGCAGAACAAGTTGAACCTGGCCACCCCGCTGCTGCCGCAGGAAGTGCAACAGCAAGGTATCCGCGTCACCAAGGCGGTGAAGAACTTCCTGCTGGTGATCGGCGTGGTGTCGCGTGACGGCAGCATGACCAAGGACGACTTGTCCAACTACATCGTGTCGAACATGCAAGATCCGATCTCGCGGACCGCGGGTGTCGGCGACTTCCAGGTGTTCGGTTCGCAGTACGCCATGCGTATCTGGCTCGACCCGGCCAAGTTGAACAACTACAACCTGACCCCGATCGACGTCAAGACCGCCATCGCGGCGCAAAACGTCCAGGTGTCGTCCGGTCAGCTCGGCGGCCTGCCTGCCCTGCCCGGCACCCAGTTGAACGCGACGATCATCGGCAAGACCCGCCTGCAGACCGCGGAGCAATTCGACAAGATCCTGCTCAAGGTCAACAAGGACGGCTCCCAGGTTCGCCTCAAAGATGTTGCCGAAGTCGGCCTGGGTGGCGAGAACTACAGCATCAACGCCCAGTTCAACGGCGCCCCGGCTTCCGGCCTGGCGGTGAAACTGGCCACCGGTGCCAACGCGCTCGATACCGCCAAGGCCCTGCGCACGACCATCGACAGCCTCAAGCCGTTCTTCCCGCAAGGAATGGAAGTGGTGTTCCCGTACGACACCACGCCGGTGGTGACCGAGTCGATCAAAGGTGTGGTTCACACCCTGGTCGAAGCGATCGCGCTGGTGTTCCTGGTGATGTTCCTGTTCCTGCAAAACTTCCGCGCCACCGTGATCACCACGATGACCGTGCCGGTGGTATTGCTCGGTACATTCGGGATCCTCGCGGCCGCCGGTTTCAGCATCAACACCCTGACCATGTTCGGTATGGTACTGGCCATCGGCTTGCTGGTGGACGACGCCATCGTCGTGGTGGAAAACGTCGAACGGGTGATGAGCGAAGAAGGCCTGTCACCGAAGGAAGCCACCAAGAAGTCCATGGGCCAGATCCAGGGCGCACTGGTCGGTATCGCCCTGGTGTTGTCGGCGGTTCTGCTGCCAATGGCGTTCTTCAGCGGTTCCACCGGTGTGATCTACAAGCAGTTCTCGATCACCATCGTCTCGGCCATGGCCCTGTCGGTACTGGTTGCGCTGATCTTCACTCCGGCGCTTTGCGCCACCATGCTCAAGCCGATTCCGAAAGGCGAGCACGGCGTACCCAAGCGTGGTTTCTTTGGCTGGTTCAACCGCAATTTCGACCGCGGCGTTCGCGGCTACGAACGTGGTGTCGGCAATATCCTGCAGCGCAAGATCCCGTATCTGCTGGCGTATCTGCTGATCGTGGTGGGCATGATCTGGCTGTTCACCCGCATTCCGACGGCGTTCCTGCCGGAAGAAGACCAGGGTGTACTGTTTGCCCAGGTGCAAACCCCGGCCGGCTCCACAGCCCAGCGTACCCAGGTGGTCGTGGATGAAATGCGTGAATTCCTGCTGCGCCCGGGCAAGGATGGCGGCGAAGGCGATGCGGTGAACTCGGTGTTTACCGTGACCGGTTTCAACTTCGCCGGTCGTGGCCAGAGTTCGGGCATGGCGTTCATCATGCTGCGTCCGTGGGACGAACGTAACGCCGACAACAACGTGTTCAAGGTGGCGGCCCGTGCCCAGCAGCACTTCTTCACCTTCCGCGATGCCATGGTGTTCGCCTTTGCACCACCGGCGGTACTGGAGTTGGGTAACGCCACCGGTTTCGACGTGTTCCTGCAGGACCGCGCCGGTATCGGCCACGAAAAACTGATGGAAGCGCGCAACCAGTTCCTGGGCATGGCCGCACAAAGCAAGATCCTCTCTCAGGTGCGTCCGAACGGCCTGAACGACGAACCGCAATACCAACTGGAAATCGATGACGAGAAGGCCAGTGCCCTGGGCATTACCATCGCCGACATCAACAACACCCTGTCGATTGCCCTGGGCAGCAGCTACGTCAACGACTTCATCGACCGTGGTCGGGTGAAGAAGGTTTACGTGCAAGGCCAGCCAGGCTCTCGAATGGGCCCCGAAGACTTGCAGAAGTGGTACGTGCGCAACGCCCAGGGAACCATGGTGCCGTTCTCGGCATTCGCCAAGGGCGAGTGGATCTACGGTTCGCCGAAACTGGCCCGTTACAACGGCGTGGAAGCGATGGAAATCCTCGGCGCCCCGGCACCGGGTTACTCCACCGGTGAAGCCATGCTCGAAGTCGAAGCCATTGCCAAGAAACTGCCGGCCGGTGTCGGTATTTCCTGGACCGGCCTGTCGTACGAAGAACGTCTGTCCGGTTCGCAAGCGCCGGCGCTGTACGCCCTGTCGCTGCTGATGGTGTTCCTGTGCCTGGCGGCGTTGTATGAAAGCTGGTCGATTCCGATCGCGGTGATGTTGGTGGTACCGCTGGGGATCATCGGTGCACTGATGGCCACCAGCCTGCGCGGTTTGTCCAACGACGTGTATTTCCAGGTAGGCCTGTTGACGACTATCGGTCTGGCGGCGAAAAACGCCATTCTGATTGTCGAATTTGCCAAGGAACTGCACGAACAGGGGCGTAGCCTGCGCGACGCGGCAATCGAAGCCTGCCGCATGCGTCTGCGACCGATCATCATGACCTCCCTCGCCTTCGTTCTGGGTGTGGTACCACTGGCGATATCCACGGGCGCAGGTTCGGGTAGCCAGCATGCAATCGGTACCGGCGTGATCGGCGGTATGATCACGGCCACTGTGCTGGCGATCTTCTGGGTCCCGCTGTTCTTCGTCACCGTGTCGTCCCTTGGCCAGCGTAAGATTGCCAACCCGGATGACGCTACTGAAACTCCTAAAGAGGCTGGCTAATGAGCAAGTCGCTACTCTCCCTGGCAGTCGCCGCCTTCGTGCTCGGTGGCTGCTCGCTGATACCTGATTATCAGCAGCCCGAAGCACCGGTGGCGGGGCAATACCCGCAGGGCCCGGCATATTCGCCGGCCCAGGCACCGGCGCAAGCGGCAGCCGAGCAGGGCTGGAAGCAGTTTTTCCATGACCCGGCGCTGCAACAGCTGATCCAGGTTGCCCTGGAAAACAACCGTGACCTGCGTGTCGCGGCCCTGAACATCGACGCCTTTGCGGCTCAGTACCGCATCTCCCGCGCCGACCTGTTCCCGGCTGTATCGGCCAACGGCACCGGCAGCCGTCAGCGCCTTCCGGCTAACGCCTCGCAGACCGGCGAAGCCGGCATCACCAGTTCCTACTCGGCAACGGTTGGCGTCAACGCCTACGAACTCGACCTGTTCGGTCGGGTTCGCAGCCTGAACGAGGAAGCGTTGCAGAAGTACTTCGCCACCGAAGAAGGCCGGCGCAGCACGCAACTCAGCCTGGTGGCCAGCGTCGCCAACGCCTACCTGACCTGGCAGGCCGACAAGGAACTGCTGAAAGTCACCCAGGACACCCTCGCCGCGTTCGAGGAGAGCTACAAGCTCACCGCGCGCAGCAACGAAGTGGGGGTCGCCTCGGCCCTGGACCTGGCGCAGTCGCGGACCTCGGTAGAAAACGCCCGTGCGCAACTGGCCCGTTACACCCGCCAGGTCGCCCAGGATGAAAACAGCCTGGTACTGCTGTTGGGTGCCGGTGTCCCAGCCAACCTGCCAGCGGCCAAACCGTTGAACGACGATCTGTTGGCCGAAGTACCGGCCGGCCTGCCATCAGACTTGCTGCAACGTCGTCCGGACATCCTCCAGGCCGAGCACAACCTCAAGGCGGCCAACGCCAACATCGGCGCGGCGCGGGCAGCGTTCTTCCCGAGCATCAGCCTGACCGCCAACGCAGGGACCCTGAGCCCGGACCTGTCCGGCCTGTTCAAGGGCGGTTCGGGTACCTGGCTGTTCCAGCCGCAGATCAACCTGCCGATCTTCAACGCCGGCAGCCTGCGCGCCAGCCTGGATTACTCGAAGATCCAGAAAGACATTGGTGTGGCGAACTACGAGAAGTCCATTCAAACGGCCTTCCAGGAAGTCGCCGACGGCCTGGCCGCACGCGGGACCTACACCGATCAGGTACAGGCACAGCGTAATCTGGTCAGCGCCAACCAGGACTACTACCGCCTGGCCGAGCGTCGTTATCGCATCGGTGTCGACAGCAACCTGACGTTCCTCGATGCCCAGCGTCAGCTGTTCAACTCCGAACAGAATCTGATTACCGATCGCCTGGCGCAGCTGATCAGTCAGGTCAACCTGTACAAGGCACTGGGTGGTGGCTGGAACGAACAGACGGCGAAGAACGAGCCGTTGAAGGAACAAGCGCCGAAGATGAAGTATTTCTGATAGTGCTCTGAAAACACGAAGCCCACCGATTGGTGGGCTTTTTGTTGGCTGCGGGAAAAGATGTGTAGTCAGGCATGGCCTCTTCGCGAGCAAGCCCGCTCCCACAGGGTCACTGTGATCCACAAATTTTGTGTACGACACGGACACTGTGGGAGCTGGCTTGCCAGCGATGAGGCGCGCAAAAACAGCACAAAAATCACAGTCAATCTAATGTTCGATAACCGCCCAGAACCCGCTTTTTACGATTGAACCATCCAGTACATTCCACGCACCATCCGAACCACAAAACCAATAACAACAGGTTCGACACCATGCCCCCGCGCCCTGCCCCCTCCGGCTGATCCGCTTCGTTTTTCATGATTTTGACTGTTCGTCTGCAACCCCCGGGTTGCGGCATCACCCCGTTTCATCCCCAAGAATTAGAGAGACCTGAGCCCATGACGCCTTCTCCCGCGCCGTACTTCGTTCCCAGCCTGATCGCCATTGCCCTGGCCTGCGCGGCCCTGCCCGCCAGCGCCGAGGAGTCGGGCTTTGTCGAGGGCGCCAAGGTCAACCTGAACCTGCGCAACTTCTACATCAATCGCAACTTCACCAACCCGACCAAGGCTCAAGGCAAGGCTGAAGAGTGGACGCAAAGTTTCATCCTCGACGCCAAGTCCGGGTTCACCCAGGGCACTGTCGGCTTCGGCATGGATGTGCTGGGTTTGTATTCGGTGAAGCTCGACGGCGGCAAAGGCACCGGCGGTACGCAACTGCTGCCGCTGGACCATGACGGCCGCCCTGCAGACAACTTCGGCCGCACCAACGTGGCGTTCAAAGCGAAGCTGTCACAGACCGAAGTCAAGGTTGGGGAATGGATGCCGGTACTGCCGATCCTGCGCTCCGACGACGGTCGTTCGCTGCCGCAAACCTTCCGTGGCGGCCAGATCACCTCGAAGGAAATCGATGGTTTGACGCTCTACGGCGGCCAGTTCCGTCAGAACAGCCCGCGCGACGACAGCAGCATGAGCGACATGTCGATGACCGGCAAAGCCGCGTTCACCTCCGATCGTTTCAACTTCGAGGGCGGCGAGTACGTGTTCAATGACAAGCGCACTCAGATAGGTCTGTGGAACGCCGAGCTCAAGGACATCTACAGCCAGCAATTCGTCAACCTGATCCACAGCCAGCCCGTCGGCGACTGGACCCTGGGCGCCAACCTGGGTTTCTTCTACGGCAAGGATGACGGCAGCGCCCGGGCCGGTGAGCTGGACAACAAAACCCTGTACGGTTTGTTCTCGGCCAAATACGGCGGCAACACCTTCTACGTCGGCCTGCAGAAACTCACCGGCGACAGCGCCTGGATGCGGGTCAACGGCACCAGCGGCGGCACCCTGGCCAACGACAGCTACAACTCCAGCTACGACAATGCCCGGGAGAAATCCTGGCAGGTACGCCACGACTACAACTTCGTCGCCCTTGGCGTACCGGGCCTGACCCTGATGAACCGCTACATCAGCGGCGACAATGTGCACACCGGCAACATCACCGACGGCAAGGAATGGGGGCGTGAATCGGAACTGGGCTACACCGTGCAGAGCGGTGCGCTGAAGGACCTGAACCTGAAATGGCGCAACTCGACCATGCGCCGGGATTACAGCAATAACGAGTTCGACGAGAACCGGTTGATCATCAGCTATCCGATCAGTTTGCTGTAAACCCTGTAGGAGCTGGCTTGCCAGCGAAGGCGTCCTCGAAAACAACGCATCATCCAGAGGCCCCTTCGCCGGCAAGCCGGCTCCTACAGGTGTCATGCGATCATTCTATTCCCGCGACTCGACCCCCAACTCATCCCACACCGCTTCGGCCAGGTGGAAGGTCGCATTGGCCGCCGGAATGCCGCAGTAGATGGCGCTCTGCATGATCACTTCCTTGATCTCGCCACGGCTCACGCCGTTGTTGGCGGCGGCGCGCAGGTGCAGTTTGAGCTCGCCCTCGCGGTTCATGCCGATCAGCATGGCGATGGTGATCAGGCTGCGGGTATGGCGCGGCAGGCCCGGACGGGTCCAGATGTCGCCCCAGGCGTGGCGGGTGATCATCTCCTGAAACTCCGAGTTGAACTCGGTCAGGGTCGTCAGGCTGCGGTCGACATGCGCGTCTCCAAGGACCGCGCGACGGACCTTCAGGCCCTCGTCATAACGTTGTTTTTCGTCCACGAAAATCCCCTCAATCAGCCGACAGAAACGCCAGCACGCGCTCGCTGAACGCATCGCCTGCCTGGACGTTGGACAAATGCGCGGCGTAGAACTCGGCGTACTCGGCCCCGCGCACATGCTCCTGAATGAAATGCCCACCGGATGGCGGCGTCACCGCGTCTTCGGTCCCGGCAATCACCAGCAACGGCGCCTTGATCGAGGACAACCGCTCGCGGAAATCGGCATCACGCACCGCCGCGCAATTGGCCGCATAGCCTTCGGGTGAAGTGGCCGCGAGCATGTCGGTAATCTGCTTGGCCGCCGCCGGGTTGGCGGCAGAGAAGTCCGGAGTGAACCAGCGGGCAATCGAGGCATCGCGCAAGGCAACCATGGCCGCCTGACCATCACGCAGGACCATTTCGATACGCGGGTTCCACACGGACGGATCGCCGATTTTCGCCGCGGTGTTGCACACGATCAGCTTGTTCAGGCGCTCGCCGGCATTGATCCCCAGCCACTGGCCAATCAACCCGCCCATGGACAAGCCGCAGAAATGCGCGCGCTCGATGTGCAAGGCATCCAGCAAAGCGAGCACGTCGTGGCCCAGTTGCTCGATGCTGTAAGGCCCCGGTGTCACCAATGACTGGCCATGGCCGCGAGTGTCAAAACGCAACACACGAAAATGTTTGGCGAACGCCGGGATTTGCGCGTCCCACATGTGCAGGTCGGTGCCCAAAGAGTTGGACAGCACCAGCACCGGCGCATCGACCGGTCCATCCAGTTGATAATGCAGTTCGCCCTCGGCGAGTTGTACAAAAGCCACAGCAATTCTCCTTCAGGCAGTCAATGCAGAATGTTCGGCCACCGCCCGCTCGACCCAGGTTTGGGCCTGGCCGAGGTAATGGGCAGGGTCCAGCAGATGATCGAGTTCAGCCGCCGACAGTTCGGCGGTCACTTGCAGTTCGTCGCCGAGCACCGCACGCAGGTGACGTTGTTCGGCCACCGCGCGTTTGCAGCAGCGTTCGAGCAGATGGTGTGCGGTATCGCGGCCGACCCGTTGGGCGAGGACGATGCTCACCGCTTCGGCGAGCACCAGGCCCTGGGTCAGGTCGAGGTTGTGCGCCATGCGCCCGGCATCCACTTCCAGTCCCTGGGCGATCAGCAACGCTTGCTGCAGGCTGCCCGACACCAGGCAGCAAATCTCCGGCAGGGTTTCCCACTCGGCATGCCACAGGCCGAGACTGCGCTCGTGTTCCTGGGGCATGGCGCTGAACAGCGTCGAGAGCAAACCGGGTACACGCGTCGCCGCGCCGATCAATACCGCCGCGCCCACCGGATTGCGCTTGTGCGGCATGGTCGAGGAACCGCCCTTGCCCGGCGCCGAAGGTTCGAACACTTCGGCGGCTTCGGTTTGCATCAGCAGGCTGACGTCACGACCCAGCTTGCCGAGACTGCCGGCGATCAACCCGAGCACCGCGCCGAACTCCACCACACGATCGCGCTGGGTGTGCCACGGTTGCTCGGGCAAGCTCAGTTGCAGCTCTTCGGCCAGCGCCTGGGCAATCGGCATGGCCTGCTCGCCAAGTGCCGCGAGGGTGCCGGACGCACCACCGAATTGCAGCACCAGCAAACGCGGTTTGAGTTCGGCCAGACGCTGCCGACTGCGCGTCACCGCCCCCAGCCAACCGGCGATTTTCATGCCCAGGGTGACCGGCGTCGCATGCTGCAACCAGGTGCGTCCGGCCAATGGCGTAGCCACATATCGTTCGGCCTGCGTCGCAAGGGTTTGCCCAAGTTGCGCCAGATCGCTTTCGATCAGCGCCAGCGCACGACGCAATTGCAGCACCAGGCCGCTGTCCATCACATCCTGGCTGGTCGCGCCCAGATGCACGTAACGCTCGGCCTCGGCATTCTGCGCAGCGATCTGTTTGCCCAACGCCTTGACCAGCGGAATGGCTGAATTACCCGCCGTGGCAATCGCCTCGCCCAACGCCGCAAAGTCGTAAAGCCCGGCGCTGCAAGCCGCTTGAATCGGCGCGACAGCACTCGTCGGAATCAACCCGACCCGCGCTTCGGCCCGGGCCAATGCCGCTTCGAAATCGAGCATGGCCTGGACCCGCCCCTGATCGCAGAACACCTCACGCATATCGCGGGCAGTGAAATAGGCATCGAACAATTGATTGCCCGGTCGCTGGTTCATAAACAGTTCCTGAAGGCGCGGGCCTTTGCGACCCGCGCGCGAAGATCAAAGATCGTGATGCAGATACGCGGCCTGTTTCGGCAGACGCAGGCTGAACAGGAAGGCTATCGCCATCATCACCGTCACGTACCAGTAGAAGGAGTTTTCCATGCCCACGGCCTTGAGGCTCAAGGCCACATACTCAGCCGAACCGCCGAAGATCGCATTCGCCACCGCATACGCCAGGCCGACACCCAATGCACGCACTTCCGGCGGAAACATCTCGGCTTTCACCAGGCCGCTGATGGAGGTGTAGAAACTGACGATTGCCAGCGCCAGGGTAATCAGCACGAAGGCCAGGAACGGACTGCTGACACTTTTCAGGCTCAACAGGATCGGCACGGTGCACAGCGTGCCGAGGGCGCCGAACCAGAGCATCGAGTTACGCCGCCCGATCTTGTCGGCGAGCATGCCGAAAACCGGTTGCATGCACATGTAGAGGAACAGCGCGCCGGTCATGATGTAGCTGGCGGTCTTGGCCGGCATGCCGGCGGTGTTCACCAGGTACTTCTGCATGTAGGTGGTGAAGGTGTAGAAAATCAACGAGCCACCGGCGGTGTAGCCAAGCACGGTGATGAACGCAGCCTTATGGTCGCGAAATAACGCGCTGATGCTGCCCGCGTCCTTGTTTTCGCGCATTTCCTTGCTGGAGGTTTCTTTCAACGAACGACGCAGATACAGCGAAACCAACGCCGCCATCGCACCAACCACGAAGGGAATCCGCCAACCGTAGGCACGCAACTCCTCTTCACTGAGGAACTGTTGCAGGATCACCACCACCAATACCGCCAGCAGTTGCCCGCCAATCAGCGTCACGTACTGGAACGATGCGAAGAAACCGCGCTGCCCCTTGAGGGCGACTTCACTCATGTAGGTGGCGGTGGTGCCGTACTCGCCACCTACCGACAGGCCCTGGAGCAAACGCGCAAACAGCAACAGGATTGGCGCCCAGATCCCGATGCTGCTGTAGGTCGGCAGGCAAGCGATAAGCAACGAGCCGAAACACATCATCAGAATCGAGATCAACATCGAATTCTTGCGCCCGTGCTTGTCTGCCAACCGACCGAAAATCCAGCCACCGATCGGTCGCATCAGGAACCCGGCGGCAAACACGCCCGCGGTATTGACCAACTGCACCGTGGGGTTGTCGGAGGGGAAAAAGGCCGGCGCGAAATAGAGCGCACTGAAGGCGTAGACATAAAAGTCGAACCATTCGACCAGGTTGCCGGACGAGGCACCGACAATGGCGAAGATCCGCTTGCTGCGCTCCTCACCGGTGTATAGCGGTTGTGTAGCGGTGGTCGTTGTCATTGTTTTTCACTCAATGGGGACAGTGAGAGTCTAGACATACTTTGCAACAGTCCCGTTCCACAGATGCATCAGCGACGTAGATCCCCTGTAGGAGCTGGCTTGCCAGCGAAAGACGCAAAAGCGACCCGGTTAACCAGTCAATCCGCGTAATCGTTAACGACCATCGCTGGCAAGCCAGCTCCTACAGGGATTTCGGTGTTCACTTAATAATCGAAGAACACCGTCTCCGCATCAGTGCCCTGCAGAATCACATTCCACTGGTACACACCTGACGCGTCCTTTTTCGCCAACAAGGTACCGCGACGCTCGGCCGGCACACATTCCAGCAACGGATCGTTGACGTTGGCCGCCTCATCCTCAAAGTAGATCCGTGTCAGCAGGTGCTTCACCAGACCACGGGCAAACACCAGTACCACCAGGTGCGGTGCCTGAGTCGTGCCTTTGAGTCCCTCGACCGTTCCCGGCTTGATGGTGGTGAACCGGAAGCGCCCTTCGGCATCCACCGGCACCCGGCCAAAGCCTTCGAAATTCGGGTCCAGGGGTTTTTCCTGGTCGTCCTCCGGATGGTCATACTTACCGGCGGCGTTGGCCTGCCAGACTTCCAGCATCGCGTCGTTGACGATGTCGCCATTGCCGTCGAGCACTTGCCCGGTGATCGCCACACGCTCGCCCAGGGTTTGTTCGACGGTCAGGTCTTCGCGGTTCAGCCAGGTCAGGCCGATGTGGTAGTACGGCCCGACGGTGTGGGACGTGGTCGCAGTCAGCGTCATCTTATTTCTCCATCGGCGTGGCGTCGCGGCCGCGCAAAACGATGTCCCAGCGATAACCGAGGGCATAGGACGGGATGGTTTTTTCCAGATCGAACGAGGCGATCAAGCGCTCTTTGGCGCGGGTATCGGGCACGCAGTTGTAGATCGGGTCGTACGCCAGCAGCGGGTCGCCCGGGAAATACATTTGCGTCACCAGACGCGTCAGGATGCTCGGCCCGAACAGCGAGAAATGGATGTGCGCCGGGCGCCAGGCGTTGTGGTGGTTGCCCCACGGATACGCACCGGGCTTGATGGTCTGGAACTGGTACCAGCCATCGGCGTCAGTCACGGTACGGCCGGTGCCGGTGAAGTTCGGGTCCAGCGGCGCGTCGTGCAGGTCACGGGCATGGGCATAGCGACCGGCGGCGTTGGCCTGCCAGATCTCCACCAGAATCCCCGGAACCGGCAGACCGTTTTCGTCCAGCACGCGGCCGTGAATGATGATGCGCTCGCCCTGTGGCTGACCTTCGTGCTGAGCGGTGAGGTCATTGTCCTTCTCGTTGACGCGCTCGGCGCCGACGGTTGGCCCGGTGATTTCCGACAACGAATGGGGTAGAAACACCAACGGCTTGGACGGCGAGCGCAGGTTGGTGGATTGATAGGTCGGGTGCAGGTACTCCGGCTGAGTACCCTCCTGCGGGCGACGGTAACCAGGCTTGTCAGTCATTACTCTTTCCTCAGTTCTTATTAGCCGACAGGGTGTGTCAGACCCGTTCGATTGCCAAAGCCAGACCTTGGCCGACACCGACGCACATGGTCGCCAGACCTTTCTTGCCACCGGTCTTTTCCAGCTGATGCAACGCCGTCAGCACCAGACGCGCACCGCTCATGCCCAACGGATGGCCCAGGGCAATCGCACCACCGTTCGGGTTGACCTGGGCCGCGTCGTCGGCGATCCCCAGTTCACGCAGCACCGCCAAGCCCTGGCTGGCGAAGGCTTCGTTGAGTTCGATCACATCGAAATCGCTGACTGCCACGCCGAGGCGCTCGGTCAGTTTGCGCACCGCCGGCACCGGGCCGATGCCCATCACCCGCGGTGCAACACCGGCGCTGGCCATGCCCAGCACTTTGGCGCGAGCGGTCAGGCCGTGTTTCTTCACGGCTTCGGCCGAGGCCAGGATCAATGCGGCTGCACCGTCGTTTACACCCGACGCATTACCGGCGGTGACGGTCTTGTCCGGGCCGTTGACCGGTTTCAGTTTGGCCAGGGCTTCCAGGGTGGTGTCGGCGCGAGGATGTTCGTCCTGGCTGACCACGGTTTCGCCTTTCTTGTGGGCAATGCGCACTTCGACGATTTCTTCGGCGAAGAACCCGGCAGCTTGCGCGACGGCGGTGCGCTGCTGGCTGCGCAGGGCAAAGGCGTCCTGATCTTCGCGGGAGACTTTGTAATCGTCGGCCACGTTATCACCGGTCTGCGGCATCGCATCCACACCGTATTGGGCTTTCATCAACGGGTTGATGAAGCGCCAGCCGATGGTGGTGTCTTCAAGTTTCATGTTGCGCGAGAACGCAGCGTCTGCCTTGCCCATCACGAACGGCGCACGGGACATCGACTCGACGCCGCCGGCAATCGCCAGCTCCATCTCGCCGCTGGCGATGGCGCGGAACGCGGTGCCGATGGCATCCATGCCCGAAGCGCAGAGGCGGTTGAGGGTCACGCCGGGAATGCTTTCCGGCAGCCCCGCCAACAGCAGCGCCATGCGCGCGACGTTGCGGTTGTCTTCGCCGGCCTGGTTGGCGCAGCCGAGGAACACCTCGTCCACGGCACTCCAGTCCACCGACGGGTTGCGTTCCATCAAGGCCTTGATCGGCACGGCGGCCAGGTCGTCGGCACGCACCGTCGACAGACCGCCGCCGAAACGGCCGATGGGGGTACGAATCGCGTCGCAGATATAAACGTCACGCATCACGCTTCTCCGGGGGCTTGGCCGTGTGCCGCTGCGGTACGGGCTTCGAGATCGCGCAGCGCGGTCAGTTCGACTTCAGTCGGCTCGGCGGTTTGCTCGACATGGTCGGCAAAGCGAATTGCCCAACCGGTGGCAGCAACCACTTGCTCGCGGGTCACGCCCGGGTGCAAGGCAGTGACGACGAACTCATGGGTGCCGGCTTCCGGCTCCATGATGCACAGGTCAGTAATGATGCCGACCGGACCGGCGCCAGGCAGGCCGAGACGTTTGCGCGAATCGCCGCCCTCGCCGTGGCCGACCGAGGTAATGAAGTCGAGTTTGTCGACAAAGGAGCGCGCCGACTGCTTGAGGATAATCAACACGCTCTTGGCGGAACCGGCAATCTCCGGCGCGCCACCGGCGCCCGGAAGACGCACTTTCGGCGCGTGGTAATCGCCGACCACGGTGGTGTTGATGTTGCCGAAGCGGTCAACCTGCGCCGCCCCGAGGAAGCCGACGTCGATGCGTCCGCCCTGCAGCCAGTAGCGGAAAATCTCGCCGGTCGGGACCACGGTGTCGGCTGTTTCCGCCAATTCACCGTCACCGATCGACAGTGGCAATACGCTCGGCTTGGCACCGATCGGACCCGACTCGTAGATCAACACCACATCAGGCGAAGACGTCAGGCGCGCCAGGTTGGCCGCTTTCGACGGCAGGCCGATGCCCACGAAGCACACAGAACCGTTCTTCAGGCGGCGAGCGGCGGCGACGGTCATCATTTCATTGGTGGTGTAAGTCATTACTTCGCCTCCGAAGCGGCGGCCAGTTTGGCCTGGAACTCGCTGAAGTCAGCGCTGCCGTGGATGTATTCGTTGATCCACGCGGTGAAGGTTTCACGGTCGCGGGCAATCGGGTCCCAGGCTTGATAGAAGCGGTTGTCGCGTTCGTTGTAACCGTGGGCGTAGGACGGATGCGCGCCGCCAGGGACGTGGCAGACCGCGCTCAAGGCCCAGGTCGGCAGCACGCAAGAGTTCATCGGTGCATTGAGGTCGTCGACGATTTCCTCGACGGTGACGATGCAGCGCTTGGCGGCCAGTGCGGCTTCTTTCTGCACGCCGAGAATGCCCCAGAGCAGTACGTTGCCTTTACGGTCGGCTTTCTGCGCATGGATCACGGTGATGTCCGGACGCACCGAAGGCACGGCGGCGAGCACTTCGCCGGTGAACGGGCAGGTAACGGACTTGATGAGCGGGTTGACCTTCGGCAGGTCGGAACCGGCGTAGGCTCGCAGCACCGCGAACGGCAGGCCGGAAGCGCCGGCGACGTAGGCATTGGCCAGGTCGGCGTGGCTATGCTCTTCGATTTCCAGCGGGTGCGGCCACTGCTTCTCGACGGCGTCACGCAGGCGATGCAGGGAGCCGACACCCGGGTTGCCGCCCCAGGAGAAAATCAGCTTGCGGGCACAACCGGCACCGATCAACTGGTCGTAGATCAGGTCAGGGGTCATCCGCACCAGGGTCAGGTCTTTCTTGCCCTGGCGAATGATTTCGTGACCCGCAGCCGTCGGGATCAGATGGGTGAAGCCTTCGAGCGCGACCGTATCGCCGTCGTTCACGAATTGCTTCACCGCGTCGTGCAGCGAAAGAATTTCAGCCATTGGGGCAGGCTCCCGTTTGTTGTTAACCGACAGTGGAAGAAGGCGCCGATGCGCAGCGCCGGAATGACTGAAGGTTAAGCCTGGGATATACGCCAAACAATCCGATAATCGACTAACCGTTCGATTATCGAACACATTGTTGCCTAACTACCGATCCCCAAAAGCGGGCTTGCCCGCGAAGAGGCCATCAGACCTAGTGAAGGTTCCGAAGCCTGAACTC
The DNA here is from genome assembly GCF_053628995.1 of Pseudomonas sp. AP3_22 TE3818. Lineage (NCBI taxonomy): Bacteria > Pseudomonadati > Pseudomonadota > Gammaproteobacteria > Pseudomonadales > Pseudomonadaceae > Pseudomonas > Pseudomonas sp. AP3_22 TE3818. The sequence continues at coordinate 5,164,392 of NZ_JBRJHL010000001.1, forward strand.
AGGTCGCATCCGCATGACTGACCATGCCCTTGATCACAACGGCCGCGGTCGCCAGCGCCGCCGGAATCACCAGCGCCGTCAGCACTTGCTCGAAGTTCCAGCCCAGCCCCAGCAGCGTCGCGCCCATCCACGCCCCGAGGATGGCGCCGAAGCGGCCGATCCCGAGCATCCACGACACTCCGGTGGCCCGCCCCTGAGTCGGGTAAAACCGTGCCGCCAGCGACGGCATCGCCGATTGCGCACCGTTGACACACATCCCCGCCACCAGCACCAGCGTCGCCAGTATTGTGATGTTGCCCAGGCTCTGCCCCACCGCGTAGGCAAACACCCCGGCCAGCAGGTAGAAAGTGCCGATGACCTTGTGCGGATTGAACCGGTCCATCGCCCAGCCCACGCCCACCGCACTCAACACGCCACCGAACTGGAACAGCGCGCCGATGAAGGCGGCCTGTTCCATGCTCGCGCCACTGTCACGCATCAGCGTCGGCAGCCAGCTGGTCAGCAGGTAGACGATCACCAGGCCCATGAAGTAGGTCAGCCACAGCAACAAGGTGCCGACGCTGTAGGTGCCGGAGAAGATCACCGCAAACACATTGCGCGCCTTCACGGTCTTCTGTTCCGGCACGCTGAAACTGGACGCCTGGGCCACCACCGTCGGGTCAATCGGCGCCAGTGCCTTGCGCACTTTGTCCGTACCGCGGTTACGCACCACCAGGTAACGCGCCGACTCCGGCAGCCAGAACAGCAAAACGACGGCGAGGATCAGCGGCAGGACTCCGCCGATCAGCAGCAGGCTGTGCCAGCCAAAGGCCGGAATGAGCTTGGCCGAGATAAATCCGCCGCCGGCCATGCCTAGGTTGAAACCGCAGAACATGCTGGTCACCAGCAGGGACTTCTTGCGCTCCGGGGTGTACTCCGACAGCAGGGTCGTGGCGTTCGGCATGCCGGCGCCCAGGCCCAACCCGGTTAAAAAGCGCAACACCAGCAATTGCTCGACGTTGGTGCTGTAGGCCGAAGCCAGGCTGAAGGCACCGAACAACAACACCGCTCCGACCAGTACGACTTTTCGCCCAAAGCGGTCAGCCAATGGCCCGGAGCCCAGTGCACCAAAGACCATGCCGATCAGAGCCGCGCTCATCACCGACCCGAGGCTGGCGCGATCGATTCCCCAATCCTGCGACAGAGCCGGCGCAATGAACCCCATGGCCGCGGTATCGAGGCCGTCGAGAAAGACAATCAGGAAACACAGGATGACTACCCGCCACTGGTAGCGCGAAATAGGTTGAGCATTGATGAAGGACTGCACGTCAAGGCAGTTTCCTACAGCAGACTGGGGCTGGTTCATTATTTTTATTCCATGGATCACAGTCGAAAAGGGGCCAGCCGGGGCTGACGCAGACGCGACATTAATGATCCACAGGAAACAGCGTCAATTCGCCAAACGCGACTCTGTGCGTTTATCGAACAGCTTAGGTGAACAATTGGGTACTGAGGTCGCGGCTGGCACTCAGCAGGCCGGGCAGGAAGCGTTGTTCCAGCTCGTTGCGACTGACTCGCCCGGCGTGGGTGCTGACATTGAGGGCCGCGACCACCTGGCCGGAGGCGTCGTACACCGGGACGGCAATCGAGCGCAGCCCCTGCTCGAGTTCCTGGTCGACGATGCACCAGCCTTGCTGTCGCACCTCCTGCAGGCATTCGAGCAATGCTTCGGGGGTGTGAATCGTGCGACTCGTCTTGGCCTGCAGTTCGGCGTGATCCAGGTATTCGCCCAGCGACGTGTCATCCAGCGCGGCCAGCAGGATCCGTCCCATCGACGTGCAATAGGCCGGCAGGCGCCCACCCACCGACAGGTCCACCGAAATCAGGCGCTGGGTGGTCGCGGAGCGGGCGATGTACAGAATGTCATCACCTTCCAGCGTGGCCATGTTGCAGGCCTCGTGCAGCTGCTCGCTCATGCGGTCCAGGTAAGGCTGGGCGGAAACCGCCAGCGGCGTTGATGACACATAGGCATGGCCGAGGGTCAGCACTTTGGGCAGCAACGAATAGGTGCGGCCGTCGGTGGTGGCGTAGCCGAGTTTGATCAGGGTGTGCAGGCAACGGCGCACGGCGGCGCGGGGAATTTCCGTGCGGTGGCTGATCTGGGCGATGGTCAGGTGCCGTTTGCGCTCCTGGAACGCCTGCACCACGGCCAGGCCACGGGCCAGGGACGTCATGAAATCCGGGTCGCCGGTCAGTGCCTGGATCCGTTTGGCCGGTGAAGCAACGATGGGGGGAGCCACTGAAGCGAAGGAATTACGCATTTGATCGTTCATACAAGGTCCTTTTACCCACTCGGATCAGCGACTATTACAAAGGGCTACCGCCTGACGCTCAAGCCCGGCCCGTCAACTCCGGGCGATTATCGAACGCTCGACCGATAATCGCAATCAGCCGTGTCAATCAGCCAGTCCGCTGATGTCCGGTTTTTTGCTGAATCACGAACTCGTTTACAGCTGATCGATCCAGGCCTTAATAAGGCATTCTAAATACCGTAACTTGTTCGACTTAATGGCGTCAGAAAGGCATCGCAGCAATCAGGGATCAGTCGACGTTCTAGTGGAGCGTAAAGTTCCGCACAACAAAACGGCCCCTACAAGACCCGCTTTTAACTCTTTGGAGATAGTGTTCTTCAAATAGGTCGCTATAATACAATTCAGTAGCACTCCGGTTTTTTTACTTGCCGGACCTGCTACCCGGCAATGCGATGTTCCATCTCCGTTGCCCATTGCAAGCGCCAGATCTGCATTGCACTGCCTTGCCAGTGCGCTTGCTGAAACAGGAAACTGAAGCTACGTCAGCTGTTTATCTCTGGTGCCGTGGCCGCCTGTGACATGGAAGTATTGATCCCGGTTGTTGCCAAAACGATGCCTTGGCGGGCATTGCCCTTTCGACGAACGTGATCAATCGATTTGATGCAGCGCGTTTTCACCAGAATTTATCCCAACTCAATCAGGTAGCACTGTGACGAAAGACGAACTGCGCGCGGAACTAGAGCGCCAGGAACAACGCTACAAGGAAGTTTACGGCGGAGAAGTCACCACTTACGCCGCTCAACCCGAACCGGAACGCAAACCCTGGCGTAAACGCGCCACCGTTCAGGATCAGGTTTTCCAGCAAGAACTTGAAAAAATGGAAAAGGAACTCAAAGCCGAAGAGCCATGACTGCTTCGGCCTGATCCTTACAAGGACCTGCCTCTGCACCTGTTAAAAGCGGGATGCATGGAGGTCGCCTTGCGCGCCCGCTACAAGCGGGCAGCGGCCACTGCCCTCCCCCGGATGAAGGCAGATTTTGATATCTGACGTATTTCTCAGATATTTCGTACAGGCATTCGCCCTCATCCTTCAGCGGTACGAATCCCTCGCCGCAGCGATCTTTTCAAGCAAAATCAATAAGTTAAAAAACACAGCAAAACCCTTGGGCTTTGGGTGTTGCGGCAAAAAAATTCGTTGAAGAATGTTACCGATGAGCAGCTAGTGCATTGATTAGCAGTCTTTTCTGGCATAATCGCGCCCCCTTATGACCGGGTCAGAAAACCTTCATGATCGATTTATTCAGCGGACTGGATGCTTGGGTGCTTGTGAGCCTCTTGCTCGCCCTGGCCTTTGTCCTCGCCTTCGAGTTCATCAACGGCTTTCATGACACCGCTAACGCGGTGGCCACCGTTATCTACACCAAAGCCATGCCGCCTCACCTGGCGGTGTTTTTCTCCGGGGTGTTCAACTTCCTCGGCGTGCTGCTGGGCGGGGTCGGCGTGGCGTATGCCATCGTCCACTTGCTGCCGGTAGAACTGCTGATCAATGTGAACACCGGTCACGGACTGGCCATGGTGTTCTCGTTGCTCGCCGCCGCCATTACCTGGAACCTGGGCACCTGGTACTTCGGTATTCCGGCTTCCAGTTCCCACACGCTGATCGGTTCGATCCTCGGTGTCGGCCTGGCCAACGCCCTGATCAACGATATTCCGCTGGCTGACGGCGTGAACTGGCAGAAAGCGATCGATATCGGTGCCTCCCTGGTGTTCTCGCCAATGGCCGGTTTCCTGATCGCTGCGCTGATCCTGATCGGCCTTAAATGGTGGCGTCCGCTGTCGAAGATGCACAAGACGCCGGAACAGCGCCGCAAGATCGACGACAAGAAGCATCCGCCGTTCTGGAATCGCCTGGTACTGGTGATTTCGGCCATGGCCGTGAGTTTCGTGCACGGCTCCAACGATGGCCAGAAGGGTATCGGCCTGATCATGCTGGTCCTGATCGGTATCGTGCCGGCGCAGTTCGTCCTCGACCTGAACAGCACGACCTATCAGATCGAGCGCACCCGCGACGCCACGCTGCACCTGAGCCAGTTCTACCAGCGCAACTCGGAAACCCTGGGCGATTTCCTGGCCCTGGGCAAGAGCGTGGAAGGCGATCTGCCGGAGAAATTCCGTTGCAACCCGCAACAGACCGAGCCGACCATTGCCGCCCTGCTCGGTACCCTCAAGGGTGTAGCCGACTACCACTCGCTGCCGTCGGAAAGCCGCATCGAAGTACGTCGTTATCTGCTCTGCCTGGACGACACGGCGAAGAAAGTCAGCAAATTGCCAACCCTCGGCGCCCGTGAAAAGGCCGACCTGGACAAGCTGCGCAAAGACCTGACGACGACCACTGAATACGCTCCGTTCTGGGTGATTCTGGCGGTTGCACTGGCCCTGGGCCTGGGCACCATGGTTGGCTGGAAACGCGTGGTACTGACCATTGGCGAGAAGATCGGCAAACAAGGCATGACTTACTCTCAAGGTATGTCGGCGCAGATCACCACCGCCAGCCTGATCGGCATGGCGAACATCTTCAGCCTGCCGGTTTCCACCACCCACGTGCTGTCCTCGGGCGTGGCGGGCACCATGGTTGCCAATAAAAGCGGCCTGCAAGGCGGCACCGTCAGAACCATCCTGCTGGCCTGGGTATTGACCCTGCCAGCCACCGTGGCCCTGTCGGCCGGGTTGTTCTGGCTCGCTTCGAAGGCGCTTGGCAGCTGACAAGCAGCCAAACCAAAAAAGGCGCGCTCCGCATGGAACGCGCCTTTTTTATTGCCATAATTGTCGCCACACCACAAATCATTGTGGGAGCGAGCTTGCTCGCGATAGCGGCCTTGCAGTCAATATAGATGCTGAATGTTATGGCCTCATCGCGAGCAAGCTCGCTCCCACAGGGTTTGCGTGTATCGATAGAGTTTTACAGGCAAAAAAAAGGGCAACCGAAGTTGCCCAAAATGCCTTGCGTGCTCATTACATCCAGAAAGAACTACGGTTATTTCCGCTTGTGCGAATCCTTCCAGATAAAAAGTCCGAATCCTGCAAAAAACACAAACATGAGGCTGACAGTCAGCACTCCGGCGATCACCACGTTGTCGAAAAACATGACGCGTCTCCTGCACTTGCCCTGTTGCGATAGGGTTAAGTTAACCAAACGGGCAGGAGAGAATATTGACCGGGATCAATGTCGCCCGAGACGGGGCAAGAGGAAGGGGAAAGTTTGACCCGCATCAATGAATGCGGGGGGAGGGTCAGCGTTTTTTCGGTTTGTTTTTCGGCTTTTTCTTCACCTTGCCCAACGGCATGGCTTGTTCGAACGCCTGGCGAACTTCATTGAGCCGTTTGTCATTGAGGTCATGAACACGCTTGGCGCGTTCAGCGTTGAGGTCAATCAGTTTGTCGTCTTGGCTCATGGCAGTCAGTGCATCGCTTGAAATGAGTTTCAGCCGCCGTAGCGTTCGGCAACCCTGCGCCAATAATGCGGCCTGACGGCCGTGCTGACCAGCCGTGTGCTCAAATCTCGATGTCGACCCACAGCCCCTGTCGTGGCTGATCCTCCATCAGCGGCGCCACCGGCACGGTGTTGTCGGCATTGAGTTCATCCCCGGGAATCGCCAGGTGCGCCTCGGGATCATTATCAGCCTCGTGGCGACGCCGTTGCTGCTCCTGCCTGCGGCGCTGTTCCTCGCGCAGCAACAGCCCGTCCTCTTCAGGATTGCGCTTTTGCAGGTCGATGGTGCTTTCACTGGAGCTTTCCTGCACCGGCACCACCGGTGGAATATCCGGGCGCTGGCGGATCGGATCAGTCTGTGAAGTGATCGGCACGGCACTCAAGGGGAGCATCGGTGGCAGCATGGTTTTCAGTCTCCTGTCAGCAGGCTGTCGGCTGCGGGGATGGCGACTTGAGCCATCGGTCGCAAACTGTGACTCAATTGGCACTCATAGGTGCAGTCAACGGCGATCCCTGCACAGGTGGGCTAACGTAAGACTGTGAGTTTTTCTGAGAGTCCTTTGGCCCTGGAGCCCTCATTCCGTTAAGATAGCCCGCTTTTTCAAGGTGGGAGTCAGGCAGCATGGCGCAGCAGTATCAACCGGGGCAACGCTGGATCAGTGACAGCGAAGCCGAGCTGGGTTTAGGCACCGTTCTGGCACAGGACGGCCGCTTGTTGACCGTGCTCTACCCGGCCACTGGCGACACCCGCCAGTACGCGCTACGGAATGCGCCTCTGACCCGCGTGCGGTTTTCGCCGGGTGACACCATCACTCACTTCGAAGGCTGGAAGCTGACCGTCCGCGAAGTCGATGACATTGATGGCCTGCTGGTTTACCACGGCCTCAACGGGCAGAACGAAGTGGTCACTCTGCCGGAAACCCAACTGTCGAACTTCATCCAGTTCCGCCTGGCCAGCGACCGTCTGTTCGCCGGCCAGATCGACCCGCTGGCCTGGTTCTCCCTGCGCTATCACACCCTGGAACACACCAGCCGTCAGTTGCAGTCCTCCCTTTGGGGCCTGGGCGGTGTGCGTGCGCAACCGATCGCGCACCAGTTGCACATTGCCCGCGAAGTCGCCGACCGTATCGCACCGCGGGTTCTGCTGGCTGACGAAGTGGGCCTGGGCAAAACCATCGAAGCCGGTCTGGTGATCCATCGTCAGTTGCTCTCGGGCCGCGCCAGCCGTGTGCTGATCCTGGTTCCGGAGAACCTGCAGCACCAGTGGCTGGTCGAGATGCGTCGCCGTTTCAACCTGCAGGTCGCGCTGTTCGACGAAGAGCGCTTCATCGAAAGCGATGCCAGCAACCCGTTCGAAGACACCCAACTCGCGCTGGTCGCGCTTGAGTGGCTGGTGGACGACGAGAAAGCCCAGGACGCGCTGTTCGCGGCAGGCTGGGACTTGCTGGTGGTCGACGAGGCTCATCACCTGGTATGGCACGAAGATCAGGTCAGCCCTGAATACTCGCTGGTCGAGCAACTCGCCGAAACCATTCCTGGCGTACTGCTGTTGACCGCCACCCCGGAACAACTGGGCCAGGACAGCCACTTCGCCCGTCTGCGCCTGCTCGACCCGAACCGTTTCCATGACTTGCAAGCCTTCCGCGCCGAGAGCGAAAACTATCGCCCGGTGGCCGAAGCCGTTCAGGAGTTGCTGGATCAGGGACGCCTGTCGCCGCAAGCCCACGAGACCATCCACGGTTTCCTCGGCAACGAAGGCGAAGCCCTGCTGGCCGCCGTCAACGATGGCGACACCGAAGCCAGCGCGCGCCTGGTGCGCGAACTGCTTGACCGTCACGGCACCGGCCGCGTGCTGTTCCGCAACACCCGCGCCGCGGTACAAGGTTTCCCGGAGCGCAAGCTGCACCCGTACCCGCTGCCGTGCCCGGACGAATACCTCGAACTGCCGCTGGGCGATCACGCCGAGCTGTACCCGGAAGTCAGCTTCCAGGCCCAGCCGGACGCCAGCGAAGAAGAGCGCTGGTGGAAGTTCGACCCGCGCGTCGAGTGGCTGATCGACCAGTTGAAGATGCTCAAGCGCACCAAAGTGCTGGTGATCTGCGCCCACGCCGAAACCGCCATGGACCTGGAAGACGCCCTGCGCGTGCGTTCCGGCATCCCGGCCACGGTGTTCCACGAAGGCATGAACATCCTCGAGCGTGACCGCGCCGCTGCCTACTTCGCCGACGAAGAGTTTGGCGCGCAAGTGCTGATCTGCTCGGAAATCGGCAGTGAGGGCCGCAACTTCCAGTTCTCCCATCACCTGGTGCTGTTCGACCTGCCGTCCCACCCGGACCTGCTGGAACAACGTATCGGTCGACTGGACCGGATCGGCCAGAAGCACATCATCGAACTGCACGTGCCGTACCTGGAAACCAGCCCGCAAGAGCGCCTGTTCCAGTGGTACCACGAAGCGCTGAACGCATTCCTCAACACCTGCCCGACCGGCAACGCCTTGCAACACCAGTTCGGCCCGCGCCTGCTGCCGCTGCTCGAAGAAGCCGACGATGGCGAGTGGCAAGCGCTGATCGACGAAGCCCGCACCGAGCGTGAGCGCCTGGAAGCCGAACTGCACACCGGCCGTGACCGTTTGCTGGAGTTGAACTCCGGTGGCGCGGGCGAAGGCGATGCACTGGTGGAAGATATCCTCGAGCAGGACGACCAGTTCGCGCTGCCGATCTATATGGAAACCCTGTTTGACGCCTTTGGCATCGACAGCGAAGACCATTCGGAAAACGCCCTGATCCTCAAGCCGAGCGAAAAAATGCTCGACGCCAGCTTCCCGCTGGGTGACGACGAAGGCGTGACCATTACTTACGACCGCAACCAGGCGTTGTCTCGCGAAGACATGCAATTCATTACCTGGGAGCACCCGATGGTGCAGGGCGGCATGGATCTGGTGCTGTCCGGGTCCATGGGCAACACCGCCGTGGCGCTGATCAAGAACAAGGCGCTGAAGCCGGGCACCGTGTTGCTGGAACTGCTGTACGTCAGCGAAGTGGTTGCCCCGCGCTCGCTGCAACTGGGCCGCTACCTGCCGCCGGCCGCCCTGCGCTGCCTGCTCGACACCAATGGCAACGACCTGTCGGCCCGCGTGTCGTTCGAAACCCTGAACGACCAGCTCGAAAGCGTGCCGCGTGCCAGCGCCAACAAGTTCATCCAGGCCCAGCGCGACCAGTTGACGCCACGGATCAACGCCGGTGAAGCGAAGATCCTGCCGCGCCACACTGAACGTGTCGCCGAGGCGCAACGTCGCCTGGCCGCCGATACCGACGAAGAACTGGCGCGCCTGACCGCCTTGCAAGCGGTCAACCCGACCGTGCGCGACAGCGAACTGGTGGCCCTGCGCAAACAACGCGAGCAAGGCCTGGCCATGCTCGACAAGGCTGCGTTGCGACTGGAAGCGATTCGGGTATTGGTGGCGGGTTAATCCCCTGATCCACCCTGCTTAAAAAGAAGGCCCGCAGCGATGCGGGCCTTTTTATTTAATTGAATTTTGTAGCGCTGTTGATGGCCTCTTCGCGGGCAAGCCCGCTCCCACATTGGTTTTGCGTCGTTCACAAATCCCCTGTGGGAGCGGGCTTGCCCGCGAAAGCGATTATGCAGTCGCCGCAGTAACGCCAGGCTCAACCACCGCCACCAACCCTTCCTTCATCCGCTTGGCATCGCGCACAAAACACCGCGAAGCCAGGAACAGAAACACGACGGTGAACAACAGCGCCACCGGAATCAGGTACATCGCGTCATGCAGGCCAACCGCCTTGAACGCTTCGGTCATCTGCTCGGCGCCGGCGGCGAGCATCGCCGTGTGGGCGAAGTGATCGGACAAGGCCCCGACCACCACCGGCCCCAGGCCACCGCCCAACAGGTACAGCCCGGCAAAGAACAGCGCCATGGCCGTCGCCCGCAAGCGCGGTTCGACCACGTCCTGAATCGCCGTGTACACGCAGGTGTAGAAGTTGTAGGCGAACAGCCAACCGACACTGAATACGGCGACGAACACACCGATCTCGATTCGCCCGGAATGCAGCGCCCACGCGGTGCAGATCGTCGAAATCACCAGGCTGAAGGCGGCAAACAATAGCCGCCCGTTGGCGACCCGCTGGTGAATCTTGTCCGCGATCCAGCCACCGAGGGTCAGGCCGACCAAACCGGTCACACCGACAACAACCCCGGTCGCCACTGCGGCTTCCTGCAACGGCATGAGGAAGTAGCGTTGCAGCATCGGCACCAGAAACGAATTGCAGGCATAGGTGGCGAAGTTGAAACACAGGCCCGCCATCACCAACCACAGGAAGGTTGGTACGGCCAGTACCCGACGAATCGGTCGATCGATCTTTGCCTGTGACACCTGAACGCTCTCGGCGGCGCCGCGTTTCGGTTCCCTGATGAAAAACATGAAGATCGCCAGGATCAACCCGGGCACCGCCGCGATAAAGAACGGCGCGCGCCAGCTATCGAAAGCCTTGACCATCGCGCCGATGGTGAAGAACGCCAGCAACAGCCCCAACGGCAGCCCCAGCATGAAGATGCCCATGGCCCGTGCCCGTCGGTGCGCCGGAAACAAATCGCCGATCAGCGAGTTGGCGGCTGGCGCGTAACTGGCCTCACCGATGCCAACGCCCATGCGCACGATCAGGAAGCTCCAGAAACTGCCCACCATGCCGTTGACGGCCGTCAACCCGCTCCACACCGCGAGCCCCCAGCCCATCAGCTTGCTGCGCGAGCCGGTATCGGCCATGCGCCCCAGCGGCAAGCCGGCAATGGCGTAGACGATGGTGAATGCCGTACCGATGATCCCCAACTGGAAATCACTGAGGTGCCATTCCATGCGAATGGGTTCGATGATGATGGCCGGGATGGTGCGATCGAAAAAATTGAACAGGTTGGCCAGGAACAACAGGAACAGGATGCGCCAGGCATTGGCCGCTTGGGTCGAGTTCTGCATGGGTCCGTCTCTTTTATTGTTTTTGGGGCGTCACTGCCCCCGGACTTTGCAATCTAGACAGGCCGGCCACACCTGTCTTTCATTATTCGCCAGGTTGATACCTGCCCATGGTGCACAACCCGTAGGAGCTTTCGCAGGGCGGGTATTTCGCAGCTCGTCCGGCCGATGAAAAATACCGCTCGCCCCCCCTTCCCAAGCCGTTGCCGAAGCCTAGAATAGCGGCCTTGATTCCCTCCTGTGTCTCCACTCCTCCTTACGATGATCGCCCATGTCCGAAGCCAGTCCGTGTCTGAATTGCGGTGCCTGCTGTTCTCATTTTCGCGTGTCATTTTTCTGGGGTGAGTGCGCCTCGTCCGGGGGGACGGTACCCGATGAACTTGTCGAGCAGATCAGCCCCAGCCGGGTCGCGATGATCGGCACCGGCTGCAAACCCGTGCGCTGCACCAGCCTGGTCGGAGACGTAGGCAGTACGGTGCAGTGCTCGATTTACGAAAAACGCTCCAGCACCTGCCGGGAGTTCGACGCTTCATGGGTCGATGGCCAGGCCAATCCCGATTGCGACGCGGCCCGTGCCGCATTCGGCTTGCCGGCCCTGCAACCGGTGTTCGCGACGCCTCAGAAGCAGATTGCCTGACTAATAGCACCAATCGCTATCAGGTTAATGCCAAAATGTTTGGCGCCAATGTGCCACTACCGCTTGCGCTCCATCCATGCCCTCTATACTCCATGACATTCGCTGGCGCTCTTGCACCGGCCCGAGGGATAACGATGGGGCATGCTATGGAGTGGCTTGGTCTGCATTTCATTACCGAGCTACCAGAGAGTGGGCAGGTCATACTCAATTGCACACATGACCCTTTTCTGGTGCTGCTGGCTTATCTGGTCGCCTGTGTCGGCTGTTTCGCGACACTGGACATGGCCGAACGGGTGGCCCACGCTGAAAAAACCGCGTCCCAAACGCGCTGGCGCTGGGTGGGCAGCGGCTGCCTGGCGGGCGGTATCTGGGCCATGCACTTCGTCGGGATGCTGGCATTCCAGGCGCCTGTCGACCTTCACTACCAACTGCCTGTCACGGTGTTCTCGCTCACCATCGCGCTGCTCGCCGCGTGGCTGGCCATGCACACCCTCAGCCTTCCCGAGCTGAGTTTTCGACAGTGCCTCACGTCATCGATCGGGATCGGCCTGGGTATCACGACCATGCATTACGTGGGCATGACGGCCATGCACTCCAACGCTTCGGTCTATTACCATCCGGGCCTGTTTGCCCTTTCCATCGCGATCGCGATCGGTGCCGCGCTGGCAGCCCTGTTGCTGGCATGGTATCTGCGCAACGGCGCCGGGATGCTGCATCAGCTCTTCAAATACTGCTCCAGCCTGCTGCTCGGGGCAGGCATCCTGAGCATGCACCTCACGGCCATGGCCGCCTTCAATCTGGTGTTGCCCAACGGCAGCCTGCCCGTGCAAACCGGCGAACACAGCCATCTGCAACTGGCGCTGACCGTGACGGTCATGACCTTGCTGATCATCGGGAGCAGCATCAGCGCGGCACTGGCGGACAAGAAACTGCAACACAAGGACCACGACCTGCAGCGGGTCAACTCCCTGCTCAGCCAACTGGACCAGGCGCGCATGTCGCTGCAGCAGGTGGCGCACTACGACGCGCTGACCAACCTGATCAACCGTCGCGGGTTCAACCAGATCTTTGCCGAAAAACTCATCGAGAAAACCAACGAAGGCGGGATGCTGGCAGTCCTGTTCCTGGACATCGACCATTTCAAGCGGATCAACGACAGCCTTGGCCACGATGCCGGAGACGAACTGCTCAAAGTGCTTGCCGCACACATCAAGAGCTCGGTTCGCAGTCACGAGGATGTGGTCGCACGCTTCGGCGGCGACGAGTTCTGCCTGCTCATCGACCTGCATGATCGTGACGAAGCGCGACAGTTGGCCCAACGCATCATGCTGAAAATGAAGGAGCCCATCGAACTGGCCGGCAGGCGCATGGTGATGACCACCAGCATCGGCATCAGCCTGTTTCCGGAAGACGGCAAGACCTGTGAGGAACTGTTGAAGAACGCCGACCTCGCGCTGTACCAGTCCAAGGGCAGCGGCCGCAACGGGTTGAATTTTTTCAGCGCCAACCTGAAAACCCGCGCCACGCTCGAGCTGCAACTGGAAGAAGAGTTGCGCCACGCCCTGCGTGAAGACACCGGCCTGATGCTCTATTACCAACCGATCTATGACCTCAAGACCGGTCAGGTCAGCAAGCTCGAAGCCTTGATCCGCTGGCAACACCCGGTCCACGGATTCCTCGTGCCGGATCGCTTTATCGCCATCGCCGAGGCCAATGGCCTGATCGCCGAGCTGGACAACTGGGTGCTGCGCAAAGCCTGCGAGGATCTGGGCGAGTTGTCGCGCCAAGGTTGTGAAGACCTCAAGATTGCCGTGAATTGTTCGCCCCTGAACCTGGCGCGCGAAGAACTGGCCGATGAGATCGAGTACGCGTTGCGGACCGCCGGTGTCGAGCCCCATCGGCTGGAGCTGGAAGTCACGGAAAACGCCTTGATGGGCAATATCGCCAACACACTGGTGTTGCTGCAGCAGATACGCGCCCTCGGCGTATCGCTGTCGATCGATGACTTCGGCACCGGCTATTCATCCCTGGCCTACCTCAAGCGCTTGCCGCTCAACACGCTGAAAATCGACCGTTCGTTCATCCAGGACATTCCCAAGGCGACCCAGGACATGGAAATTGTCCAGGCCATTATCGTCATGGCCCATACCCTGCAACTGCAAGTGGTCACCGAAGGGGTCGAAACCTTCGAGCAATACCAGTTCCTGGAGGACCATGGCTGTGACTTCGTTCAGGGCTATTTGCTCAGTCGGCCAGTGCCGCTGACCGAGTTACTCCCGGTGCTGAACGAAATCAACCAGCGCAAACACACCTACACGGTCACGGCGCTGAGTCTGGCGCACGGTACATCTGCACTAATGTAGACGGGTCTTTTTCAAGAAATCCCTGACTCCCGTGCAGGCGCATCAACTGTGCGGCCAGACCGCTGATCGGTGTCGCCGAGCCCTGTTCACGGGAAAACTTCACCGCGGCATCCAGATCCTTGAGCAAGGTGCGCACGTGCCACTTGATCGGTTCGAAGCGGTTTTCAGCCATTTGCGGAGCCAGGAACTGCAAGGGTTTCGAATCGGCAAAGCCGCCGGCCAGCGCTTCGGCGATCAGGCTTGCATCAACCCCGGAACGTTCCGCCAGCGCGACCACTTCGGCAATCACCAATGCATTGCAGGCGACGATCATCTGATTGCACGCCTTGGTCACCTGCCCTGCCCCGACACCGCCCATGTGCGTCACACGTTGCCCCAGGATCGACAGGACAGGCCGAACCCGCTCCAGATCCTGTGCGTCACCACCGGCCATGATCGCCAGGCTTCCGGCTTCTGCACCGACCACGCCACCGGACACCGGCGTGTCGAGCCAGCCCATGCCGGTTCTACCGGCGAGGTCTGCGGCCATCTCCCGCGTGGCGTTAGGCTCCAGGCTGGAAAAGTCCACCAGCAGCTGGCCTTTTCTTGCCCCCTCGACAATGCCTGCCGGACCAAACACTACCTCGCGCACGACCGCCGTATCCGCCAGGCACAACATCACCACGTCAGCGTGCTGGCACAGTTCGGCAGGGCTGGCGACCTGGCGTGCGCCAGCCTCGACCAGTGGTTTGCACTTGTCCGGATTGCGATTCCATACCGCCAGCGGATAACCCGCGGCCAGCAGTCGCCGGCACATGGGCAACCCCATCAGGCCGATCCCGGCAAACCCCAGCGAAGGTAGCATTGACATCATTTAGCCTCCTTTTGATTAAAGATCGCCAAATACTGGCCGATTCATCATGACTTGGGAAAGGATTCCCCCGAGCAATGCTCAGGCCAAAGACCAAGGCATGGTCCAGGTGCGCGCTGAAAAAAGACGCGATTCCATTCCGTGACGGGTCGACGCCAGTGAGTCGGCCAACCAATCAGCCCAGGTAGATGGCGAACAATGACTTCTAAAAACAACCCGGCCACTGCGGTAACCGATCTGACGTTGAGCCCCGCGGCCAACAGCCCGTCATCACCGAAGCCATTGGTTCAATCCCGCCCGTTGGCGACCCAGCAATACCTCTACTTCACCGAAACCAACACCGACCGCATCCTCGATAACCTCGACGGCCTGCGCGACATGGTGTTCCCGCGCCCACCGCACCTGGAAGGCGACAGCGAACAGCACAGCGACCAGGAATTCCCCTCGGTGTGCCTGATCGGCCTGGGCCGCTGCGGCTCGAACATTGCGCTGGACGTGGCAGAGTTGGTGTACAACGCGCGCAAGTTCTACCTCAACGAATTCAACAACGAAGATCGCCTGTCACCGGACAAGCGCTTTGCCGAAAAGGGCTACAGCCCGGCCCAGTGGATCCGCAACAACTTGCGCCTGGGTCAGAACAAGAACACCAAACCGGTGTTTCTGGTCGAGCCGCTGGTGATGCTCGGCGACCTGGACAAGGACATCGCCGGACGCATCCGCTTCTCGCGCAAGGGCGAAAAAAGCGGCTTCCTGCGCGACTACAGCAAAATGAAAATCATGGACTTGTCGGAAGTCCACGCCGGTGGCGCCGGTAACGCGCCGATCCTCGGCCAATACCTGGCCAAGATCATCCTGAACAAGGACACCCAGCGTTTCTCCAGCCCTGACTGGAAAATGATTCACTCGTACCTGATCGACAGCTGCGGCATCAAGGCCAACCAGTCGCGCCTGTATTTCTCGATCTTCAGTGCCGGCGGCGGCACCGGCTCGGGCATGGCCTCGGAATTCGGCCTGGCCCAGCAGCACTCGTACATGAACAAGACGTTCGACACCAAACCGATGGACGAGCACGACAGCAAGAGCGGCCACTCCTTCGTCTTCGAACCGATCTTCACCAGCGGCATCTGTGTACTGCCGAACATTTCCGACCACCGCAGTGAAATGTCCGAGGCGCTGCACATCAACGCCGGTCGCCTGCTATGCAAATACCTCTCGGAAGAGTGGGACTTCTCCTACAACTTCGCCAACGAAGACAGCAGCGAAGCCAGCGTCATGGGTCGCATCCGCCCATGGAATGCGATGATGCTGATTTCCAACGACATCATGCGTTACGCCGAAGAGAACGATGACGGCAATATCCAGAACATTGATGTCAATGCCATGGAAAAGCACGCCAACCAGTACATCTCGCAGCAGATATTCAACATTCTGACGGCTCAGGCGGTCACCACCGACTACGACCAGAACTACTTCCGTCGGGCCGGCATCGACATCGGCGAAACCATTCGCCTGGACGCCAACGACCTGTTCATGAGCCTGGCAGGCCCGGTAGCGATTGCCTACGCCGAGTCCGTGGTGCCGGAAACCCCGCCGCCAAGCAGCGACAAGTTCAAGGTGTTCGAGAAAGAGCCGGCGCGCCTGAACATCGACGACCTGTTTTTCCGTTCGATCGACCTGCCGCACTTCAACAAGGTCACCCAGGCCATCGAAGGCATCAGCCTGTTGCCGATCGAGTCCAAGCGCTATCGCGCGTCGCTGGAGCAGTACAAGAACTCGGGGTACGACGCGGCGGCCCTGCACGACCTGCACTTCTTCAAGAATTGCTCGTCGGTGGTGTCGATTGTTTCCTTGCCGAAGGACTACAAGCTGTCCTACATGGACCTGAACCGGTTGAAGACCCACCTCAACAGCCTGTTCCCCAACACCACGCTCAAGCGCTACGCGCTGGTGATCGGTGCCTCGGCCAACCTGTCCCTGACCACCCTGATCGCCAAGAGCCCGTGCCTGTCGGACGATTTCCTGACGCTGATCGTGGCCTTTATCAAACGCTGCTTTGCGAAGAATCCGTACCGCTTCGACGAGACTCTGGATAATTCGATCCTGGACTTCATCATCAACGAACAGTTCGATGAAGACCGGATCGACGAGTTGCTCAACGAATTCGAGAATCCGGCGAAGATCCTTGATACCAATTGGTACGCGATCAAGCCCATGTACGAGAAGAAATACCGTGAACTGATCAACGACAAGGACAAGTTCGTTTCGATCAACGACATCCGCCTGTCCCGGGACTGCGTGAAGAAATCGATCAAGTACCTGCGCGAGATCTATCGTCACCGCATCGGCAAGACCAAGGTTATTTCGCTGAATAACCATACGGGCAAGACGGCTTACTAAGCGGCGCGCCCAATCGCTGGCAAGCCAGCTCCCACAGGTTTCGTGGTGATCACGATATTTGGTCACGTTACGCACACTGTGGGAGCTGGCTTGCCAGCGATGGCGGCCGTGAATTCAGTACATTTCAACATCCAGTAACAATTGAGCAGCCGTTCAGTTGCCCTCCCAACTGTTCCCGTTACGTTTACGTCACCGTGAGGCTGTGGCCTTTCTCTACGGCAACATGCCATCACGCTACTCGGCTACACACTTTCCTGCGGGAAAGGAGCGCACCAAGCCGGTGCAACCTTTTAAACCTGCGCCCTTTCCTGGATCAGAATCCACGGTGAAACAACCACCGCCCACAACGACGGATCACGTTCAAAAAGATCCAGCGCCCGCGTTTCAGACAGCTTGGCGAGCTTGTCGGCAGCCAGCCAGGCAGCCACCTTCTCCCCTTCATCCTGGGCCACGGCTTCGGCGGCGGCAATCAGATCCAGGCCAGGATCGACCCACAATAGGGCACCCTTGGCAAAGAACGGTTCCAACTCTTTCCAGGTAATAGATGCGGTTTCACCAAGCAGTTTGGCATAGAGGGTGCTAGGTTCTTGATTCATGGGACTGTCCGGAAAAGAAATCGACGCAGATGATAACGTCGGTGGACTGGCAGAAAAACCCGGTTGCAATTGAGTGACCGAAATGAAAAGCGCAGGAAAGCCAGGGAATGCACTGAATACGGCTATAAGCCCCTCAACGCCCCGCCGCAATTCTGTCTTTTTCTTTCAATAAAGCGACACTTGCAGGTTTTGCCCCTCGGCGCTGCCTTCCCAGGCTGACAATCGGCGCTCTACACTGTACCGGTACAGTTGCCGAGGGGCTTTTCCGGGGAATGTCGTAGATATCTGACCCGGTTCTGCTGCTTTCGGCGCCAGGACTATAAAAACTACAACAGTAAGAGTGGAGCACTATGACTAAGGCTACTAAGCAGATTTCCAAACTGTTTGCCGCTATGGTTCTGGCCGGGGTTGCCAGCCATTCGTTCGCAGCTGACACCATCAAGATCGGCATCGCCGGCCCTAAAACCGGTCCTGTAGCCCAATACGGCGACATGCAGTTCAGCGGCGCCAAAATGGCCATTGAACAGATCAACGCCAAGGGCGGCGTAGACGGCAAGAAACTCGAAGCCGTTGAATACGATGACGCCTGTGATCCAAAACAAGCGGTAGCGGTCGCGAACAAAGTCGTCAACGACGGCGTCAAGTTCGTGGTTGGCCACCTGTGCTCCAGCTCCACTCAACCGGCTTCGGACATCTACGAAGACGAAGGCGTGATCATGATCACCCCGGCTGCCACCAGCCCGGACATCACCGCCCGTGGTTACAAAATGGTCTTCCGCACCATCGGTCTGGACAGCGCCCAGGGCCCTGCCGCCGGTAACTACATTGCCGACTTCGTAAAACCGAAGATCGTTGCTGTCCTGCACGACAAACAGCAATACGGTGAAGGCATCGCCACTGCCGTGAAGAAAACTCTGGAAGGCAAAGGCGTGAAAGTCGCTGTGTTCGAAGGCATCAACGCCGGCGACAAAGACTTCTCCTCGATGATCGCCAAGCTCAAGCAAGCCAACGTCGACTTCGTTTACTACGGCGGCTACCACCCTGAGCTGGGTCTGATCCTGCGTCAATCCCAGGAAAAAGGCCTGAAAGCCAAATTCATGGGTCCGGAAGGCGTGGGTAACGACTCCATTTCGCAGATCGCCAAGGAGGCTTCCGAAGGCCTGCTGGTGACCCTGCCGAAATCCTTCGACCAGGATCCGGCCAACATTGCCCTGGCTGACGCGTTCAAAGCCAAGAAAGAAGACCCGAGCGGTCCGTTCGTGTTCCCGGCCTACTCGGCTGTGGAAGTGATCGCCGAGGGCATCAAGGCGGCCAAGTCCGAAGACTCCGCCAAAGTGGCTGAAGCCATCCACAAAGGCACCTTCAAGACCCCTACCGGCGACCTGAGCTTCGACGAGAAAGGCGACCTGAAAGACTTCAAATTTGTGGTTTACGAGTGGCACTTCGGCAAACCTAAAACTGAAGCCAAGCCTCAGTAAGGCGTTGCCTGACTGACTGCCAATAAAGCCCACGGCGTGCCGTGGGCTTTGTTTTACGAACGTATTGGGCCGCGCTGGCGTGATCCGCCAGTCTCCCCACCTGAAAATCTCAAAACCGTCATCAGCGGTTCGCTGGCAAACCCCGAATTCGAAGTGGATGCAGATCCACGGGGCTCGGGCGGGAAAATGACTCCACCAGTGAAATGCGTATCAGGTTTTTAGGAGCGCTGTAATGCCTGACATCTATCACTTTTTCCAACAGCTGGTTAATGGCATGACCATTGGCAGCACGTATGCCCTGATCGCCATCGGCTATACGATGGTTTACGGCATCATTGGAATGATCAACTTCGCCCACGGCGAGGTGTACATGATTGGCTCCTACGTGGCGTTCATCGCCATCGCCGGGCTGGCCATGCTGGGACTCGACAGTGTTCCGCTGTTGATGACCGCCGCTTTCCTGGCGACCATCGTCGTCACCAGTGCCTACGGTTACAGCATCGAACGGATCGCTTACCGCCCCCTGCGCGGCAGCAACCGTCTGATCCCGCTGATTTCTGCCATCGGCATGTCGATCTTCCTGCAGAACACCGTTCTGCTGGCGCAAGACTCCAAGGACAAATCCATCTCCAACCTGATTCCGGGCAACTTTGCCTTTGGGCCAGGTGGTGCACATGAAGTGCTGATTTCCTACATGCAAATCGTGGTGTTCGTGGTGACCTTTGTCGCCATGCTCGGCCTGACGCTGTTCATCTCCCGTTCTCGCCTGGGTCGCGCCTGCCGCGCCTGTGCCGAAGACATCAAGATGGCCAACCTGCTGGGTATCAACACCAACAACATCATCGCCCTGACCTTCGTCATCGGTGCCGCGCTGGCGGCCATCGCAGCCGTGCTGCTGAGCATGCAATACGGCGTGATCAACCCGAACGCCGGTTTCCTGGTCGGCCTCAAGGCCTTCACCGCAGCAGTACTGGGCGGTATCGGCAGCATTCCGGGCGCCATGCTCGGCGGGCTCGTTTTGGGTGTGGCGGAAGCCTTTGGTGCCGATATCTTCGGCGACCAGTACAAGGACGTCGTGGCGTTCGGCCTGCTGGTTCTGGTGTTGTTGTTCCGGCCAACCGGCCTGCTGGGCCGTCCGGAGGTTGAGAAGGTATGACTAGGAATCTTAAACAAGCGCTGTTCAGCGCTTTGCTGGTGTGGGCCGTGGCCTACCCGGTACTCGGTCTGAAGCTGACCATCGTCGGCATCAATCTCGAAGTTCATGGCACCAGCGACGCCACCCTGATCACCATCGCGGTGTGCTCGGTACTGATGTTTCTGCGGGTATTGTTCGACCAGCAGATCAGCTCGGCCTGGCGTTCTTCGCCAAGCATGCCCCTTATGCCGGCCAAGGCCAGTAACTTCCTGACCCTGCCGACCACTCAGCGCTGGATCATCATCGCGCTGATCGCCGGTGCCCTGGTCTGGCCGTTCTTCGGCTCTCGCGGTGCGGTGGATATCGCCACGCTGGTGTTGATCTATGTGATGCTCGGCCTCGGCCTGAACATCGTGGTCGGCCTGGCCGGTCTGCTCGACCTCGGTTACGTCGGTTTCTATGCCGTCGGCGCCTACAGCTACGCGCTGTTGTCGCATTACTACGGCCTGAGCTTCTGGATCTGCCTGCCGATTGCCGGTCTGATGGCGGCCACTTTTGGCTTCCTGCTGGGCTTCCCGGTGTTGCGCTTGCGTGGTGACTACCTGGCGATCGTGACCCTGGGCTTCGGTGAAATCATCCGCCTGTTCCTGCGTAACCTGACCGACATCACCGGCGGCCCGAACGGCATCAGCAATATCGAAAAGCCGACGTTCTTCGGCCTGACCTTCGAACGTAAAGCCGCTGAAGGCCTGCAGACGTTCCACGAGTACTTCGGCCTGGAATACAACTCGATCAACAAGGTGATTTTCCTTTACCTGGTCGCATTGTTCCTGGCGCTGTTCGCACTGTTCGTCATCAATCGCTTGCTGCGCATGCCCCTGGGTCGTGCCTGGGAAGCGCTACGTGAAGATGAAATCGCCTGCCGTGCGTTGGGTCTGAACCCGACGATCATCAAGCTTTCAGCCTTCACCCTGGGCGCCTGCTTCGCCGGTTTCGCCGGCAGCTTCTTCGCCGCGCGTCAGGGCCTGGTGACACCCGAGTCCTTCACTTTCATCGAGTCGGCGACGATTCTCGCCATCGTTGTGTTGGGCGGCATGGGCTCGCAATTGGGCGTAGTGCTCGCAGCCACGGTGATGATCCTGTTGCCGGAAATGATGCGTGAGTTCAGTGAGTACCGCATGTTGATGTTCGGTGCCTTGATGGTACTGATGATGATCTGGCGCCCTCAGGGTCTGCTGCCCATGCAACGTCCTCACATGGAGCTGCGCAAATGAGCCGCGAGATCCTTAAAGTAGAAAACCTGAGCATGCGCTTCGGCGGCTTGCTGGCGGTCAATGGCGTGGCCTTGAGCGTGAAAGAGAAACAAGTGGTGGCATTGATCGGCCCTAACGGCGCCGGCAAGACCACCGTGTTCAACTGCCTGACCGGCTTCTACAAGCCAAGCGGCGGCAGCATCCTGCTGGACGGCGAGCCGATCGAAGGCCTGCCGGGTCACAAGATCGCCCTCAAAGGCGTGGTGCGCACCTTCCAGAACGTACGGTTGTTCAAGGACATGACCGCGGTCGAGAACCTCTTGATCGCCCAGCACCGTCACCTGAACACCAACTTCCTGTCCGGCCTGTTCAAGACCCCGTCGTTCCGCAAGAGCGAGCGCGAGGCCATGGAGTACGCCGAGTATTGGCTGGACAAGGTCAATCTGCGTGAGTTCGCCAACCGTCCGGCCGGCACCCTGGCCTACGGTCAGCAACGTCGCCTGGAAATCGCCCGCTGCATGATGACCCGTCCGCGGATCCTCATGCTCGACGAACCGGCCGCCGGCCTGAACCCGAAGGAAACCGAAGACCTCAAGGCGCTGATCAGTGTGCTGCGTGAAGAGCACAACGTGACCGTGCTGCTGATCGAACACGACATGAAACTGGTCATGAGCATTTCCGACCACATCGTCGTGATCAACCAGGGTACGCCCCTGGCCAACGGCACGCCGGAACAGATCCGCGACAATCCTGAAGTGATCAAAGCCTACCTGGGGGAAGCGTAAATGCTGCAGTTCGAAAACGTTTCCACCTTCTACGGCAAGATCCAGGCCCTGCACAGCGTCAACGTCGAAGTCCGCCAGGGCGAGATCGTGACCCTGATCGGCGCCAACGGTGCCGGCAAGTCCACGCTGCTGATGACCCTTTGCGGTTCGCCGCGCGCCCACAGCGGCAGCATCCGCTACATGGGTGAGGAACTGGTCGGCCAGGACTCTTCGCAGATCATGCGCAAGAGCATTGCCGTGGTGCCGGAAGGTCGTCGGGTGTTTTCCCGGCTGACCGTGGAAGAAAACCTGTCGATGGGCGGTTTCTTCACCGCCAAGGGCGACTATCAGGAACAGATGGACAAGGTCCTCGGACTTTTCCCACGCCTGAAAGAGCGCTTCAACCAGCGTGGCGGCACCATGTCCGGCGGCGAACAGCAAATGCTCGCCATCGGCCGTGCACTGATGAGCAAGCCCAAGCTGTTGCTGCTCGACGAGCCGTCGCTGGGTCTGGCACCGATCATCATCCAGCAGATCTTCGACATCATCGAACAGCTGCGCAAGGACGGTGTGACGGTGTTCCTGGTCGAGCAGAACGCCAACCAGGCACTGAAAATCGCTGACCGCGCCTACGTTCTGGAGAACGGCCGGGTAGTGATGCAAGGCACTGGTGAAGCGCTGCTGACCGACCCGAAAGTGCGCGAAGCGTACCTCGGTGGCTGAGTCTTTGCGGTAAACAAAAAAACGGCCTTCGGGCCGTTTTTTTATGCCTGAAAAAACAACGAGTCCCTGTAGGAGCTGGCTTGCCAGCGATGGCATTTAAACATTCAACAGAGATGTTGAACGGCATACCGCTATCGCTGGCAAGCCAGCTCCTACAGGATCCGTGTGGAGGTTCAAAGCCTGTCCAACGCTTCCCCACTGCGCTTGAACCAGCCGATCAAATAATCCGCCAGCACCTGCGTACGCTTGGGCAATCCGCCCTGATACGGATGCACCAGGTACATCGGCATGCTGCGGGTCTGATAGTCGCGCAGCAGCCATCGCAAACGCCCGTCCGCCAGCTCCGCTGGCAAACAGTAGGACGGCAGGCGCGCAATACCGGCGCCGACCAGCGCGGCTTTCTTCAACAGGTTGTAGTGGTTGCTGGCGAACGGCCCCGACACCCGAACCCGCAATAACTCATGCTGCTGGTGATACAGCCATTCTTCGCGACCGCTGTAATGGCTGTTGAGCAGGCAGCGATGTTCGGCCAGCGCCTGGGGAGTTTGCGGTTCACCGTATTGTTCCAGATAAGCCGGGCTGGCACAGGTCAGTTCCTGCCACGCCAGCAACGGGCGCGCCACCAGTCTCTGGTCAAGGGCCACGTCAGAGCGAATCGCCAGGTCGAATCCGTCCCGGGACAATTCGCGGTAGTTGTTATTGAGCTCCAGCTCGATCTGCACCTGGGGATACTGGGTCGAGAACTCCAGCAACAGGCCATCGAAGAAGGTTTCCCCGAGCGACACCGGCACCGTCATCCGCACCGGCCCGGCCATGTCGTCCTTCAAACGCGCCAGGGCCTGACGCGCCCGCTCGACTTGCACCACCAGCGCCTGGGCCTGGGGCAACAACGCAGCACCGGCGGCGGTCAGGCTCAAGCGGCGAGTGGTACGTTGCAACAGCACCACGGAAAACTGCGCTTCCAGCTGGCTGATACGCTTGGACAGCTGGCCTTTGCTGCAACCGAGCTGCTGCGCCGCCAGGGTGAAACTTCCCGCTTCGATCAATACGGCGAACGCGGCCAGGTCATCCATCTCGCTCATGGATTGTTTCCATTTGAAAACCAAAGGTTGCCTATTAGTGCGCTTATCTACGGAAAAAACCACCCTAAACTGATACCTCGTTCAACCCATACGAGGATCAGCCCCCATGAAAATTCTTTTGATCGGCGCAAACGGCACCATCGGTTCGGCAGTCGACAAGGAACTGTCGCAACGCCACGAAATCATCCGGATTGGCCGCAACAGCGGCGATTTTCAGGTGGACATCAGTGACAGCGCCTCGATTCGCAAATTGTTCGAGCAGACCGGCAAGTTCGATGCCCTGGTGTGTGCCGCCGGCAACGTGACCTTCGCACCGCTCAACGAGATGACCGAAGAAAGCTTTGCCCTGGGCCTGAAAGACAAGCTCATGGGCCAGGTCAATTTGCTGTTGATCGGCCGCGACTTCGCCAATGACGGCGCGTCGTTCACCTTCACTACCGGCGTACTCAGCCACGACCCGATTCGCAGTGGCGCCTCGGCGGCGCTGGTCAACGGTGCACTGGACAGTTTCGTTCGCGCCGCCGCCATCGAACTGCCGCGCGGCCTGCGGGTGAATTCGATCAGCCCCAACGTCCTCGTCGAAGCCATGGGCAAATACGCGCCGTACTTCCGTGGCTTCAAGCCGGTGCCTGCGGCGGATGTGGCCTTGGCCTATGCCAAGAGTGTGGAAGGCCTGCAGACAGGTCAGACCTTTCACGTCGGTTAATGTAGGAGCTGGCGCAGGCTGCGATCTTTTGATCTGGCCTTTGATCCTCAGAGGTACAAACAAGATCAGGAGCAAAAGATCGCAGCCTGCGCCAGTTCCTACATAAAGCGAGGCAATGCAGGGTTGTGATCAACGGTCAGCCTGAGTAACGTGGCGGCACTTGTCAGGAGACCCCAAGATGCGTGTTGCCCGTTCCTTAGTCCTCGTTGCCCTGCTTCCGCTGTTCGCCGCTTGCCAGTTGTTCGAGGGTGAGCAGCAGAACGCCTCCCATGTCGGCCAGACACGCATGCAAGGCCAGTTGACCGCGGCAGACGGCAAACTGCTGTTCCAGCCGTGCAACCAGGCAACCCGCTACGTGGTCAACGACACCGGCGGTACCAGCGTCCTGCAGCAGGCGGCCAGCCTGGCGGACAAGCAAGGCAAGCTGTTTGCCGACGTGCGCGGGCGGGTTGTGGCGGGCAGCGGTGGTGACGGCCAGCTCGATCTGGAGCAGTTGTACCGCGTCGAGCGCTCGAGCAACGCGTGTGAGGATCCGAATTTCAAGCTGCTGATCCTGCGCGCCGCCGGCCACACCCCGGAGTGGAGCGTGAAAGTCAGCGGCAAAGGCATGGTCCTCGACCGGGCCGGCCAGCCGCCGCTGGCCGTGCCTTACGTCGAAGAGCAACTGGGCGATGGTCGTTTCAACCTCAGCACCGAAGCCAACAACCAGCACATTGAACTGTGGGTTGCACCGCAACGCTGCGTCGACAGCAGCACCGGCAGCATCCAGCACATGAGCGCCGAGCTGCGCATCGACGGCCAGGTACAGCGCGGCTGCGGGTATTTCGGCGGATCGCGCGACGACTGATCGTTTAAGCCTCACGGGCCTGCGCCTTTGCGGCTTATAATCGCGGGTTTCAAACGCCCTGGCGCAGTTGTGCGCCCCGCGAACCGGATCCCGCCATGTTACGAATCACCGAACTCAAGTTGCCGATCGACCATCCCGATGAAGACCTGCGCCCTGCCATCGTGCAGCGCCTGGGTATCACCAGCGATGACCTGCTCGACTTCACCTTGTTCAAGCGCAGCTACGATGCGCGTAAAAAGTCCTCCGAGCTGTGCTTCATCTACACCATCGACCTTGAAGTTCGCGACGAGGCGGCGGTGCTGCACAGGTTCGCCGATGACCGTAACGTCAACGTGGCGCCGGATGTCAGCTATAAAATGGTTGGTCAGGCACCGGCCGACCTGAGCGCACGTCCGATCGTCGTCGGCTTCGGTCCGTGCGGGATTTTCGCCGGGCTGCTGCTGGCGCAAATGGGTTTCAAGCCGATCATCCTCGAACGCGGCACCGAAGTGCGCCAGCGCACCAAGGACACCTGGGGCCTGTGGCGCAAAAGCGTGCTCAACCCGGAATCCAACGTACAATTCGGCGAAGGCGGCGCGGGGACATTCTCCGACGGCAAGCTGTACAGCCAGATCAAGGATCCGAAGTTCCTCGGTCGCAAGGTCCTGCACGAGTTCGTCAAGGCCGGCGCACCGGAAGAAATCCTCTACGTCAGCAAACCACACATCGGTACGTTCCGCCTGACCGGCGTGGTGGAAAACATGCGTGAGCAGATTCGCGCCCTGGGCGGCGAAGTGCGCTTCCAGCAGCGTGTCACCGATGTGTTGATCGAAGACGGCCAACTGGTCGGCGTCGAGCTCAATGGCGGCGAACAGATCCATTCGAAGCACGTGATTCTGGCCCTCGGCCACAGTGCACGCGACACCTTCCGCATGCTCCACGGCCGTGGCGTGTACATGGAGGCCAAGCCTTTCTCGGTGGGTTTCCGTATCGAGCACCCGCAGTCGCTGATTGACCGCGCGCGGCTGGGCAAGTACGCCGGACACCCGAAACTCGGCGCCGCCGACTACAAACTGGTGCACCACGCCAAGAACGGCCGTTCGGTCTACAGCTTCTGCATGTGCCCGGGCGGCACTGTGGTGGCGGCGACGTCCGAGCCGAATCGTGTGGTGACCAATGGCATGAGCCAGTACTCGCGTAACGAGCGCAATGCCAACTCCGGGATCGTTGTCGGCATCACGCCGGAAGTCGATTATCCGGGCGGCCCGCTGGCCGGTATCGAACTGCAGGAACGCCTGGAATCCCACGCCTTTGTGCTGGGCGGCAGCAACTACGAAGCCCCGGCGCAACTGGTCGGCGATTTTATCGCGGGCAAACCGTCCACCGAATTGGGCAGCGTCGAGCCGTCCTACAAGCCTGGCGTTGCCCTGGGTGATCTGGCCCTGGCACTGCCGGCGTTCGCCATCGAAGCGATTCGCGAAGCCCTACCGGCATTCGAGAAGCAGATTCGTGGTTACTCGCTGCACGACGCGGTATTGACCGGCATCGAGACCCGTACCTCCTCGCCGCTGCGCATTACCCGCAACGAGTCGATGCAGAGCCTGAACGTGAAAGGCTTGTTCCCGGCCGGTGAAGGTGCCGGTTATGCGGGCGGGATTCTGTCGGCGGGTGTGGACGGGATTCGGATTGCAGAAGCCGTTGCCCGCGACATCCTCGGTCTCGAGGCCTGACCGGAACCCTGTAGGAGCTGGCTTGCCAGCGATAGCGGTGGATCAGCCAACATTCATGCTGAATCCGAACCCGTCTCGCCGGCAAGCCAGCTCCTACAGGTAATGGGTGTCAGATATTGGCGCGCAGAACCGAGTCCGGCAGCGGCTCACCCCGCTCCACCGTCGCCGCGACCGCAGCCATCAAACCACTCAACTCATAGCCCTGGGCCTTGAGCCACTGCGGATCGTAATAGGTCGTGGCGTAGCGTTCGCCGCTGTCACACAGAATCGCCACCATCGACCCCGTCTCCCCTGCCGCTTTCATGTGCTGAGCGGCCATCAAGGCGCCGATCAGGTTGGTCCCACTCGACCCGCCCACATGGCGCCCCAAGCGCTCCGCCAGGTAGTGCATGGCCGCCAGTGACAGGGCATCCGGCACCTTGACCATGGCGTCGATCACCTTGGGCAGAAACGACGCTTCCACACGCGGCCGGCCGATGCCTTCGATGCGCGAACCGTGGTCCAGTCGCAGGCTCGCATCGCCGGTCTGGTAGTAATCGAAGAACACCGAGCGCTCGGCATCGGCACACAGCACGCGGGTGCAATGCTGGCGATAACGCACGTATCGGCCCAGTGTGGCCGTGGTGCCGCCGGTACCGGGGCTGGAAATCAGCCAGCTCGGCTCGGGATGCTGCTCGAATCGCATCTGCTGAAAAATCGACTCGGCAATGTTGTTGTTCGCTCGCCAGTCGGTGGCGCGCTCGGCGTAGGTGAACTGATCGATGAAGTGCCCGTCGTGCTCACGAGCCAGACGCTCGGATTCGGCGTAGATCTGGGTCGGGTCGTCGACCAGATGACTTTGGCCCCCGTAGAAGGCGATCTGCGCGATCTTTTCCTTTGAGGTCGTCGCCGGCATCACCGCAATGAACGGCAAGCCCAGCATTCGCGCAAAGTACGCTTCGGAAATCGCGGTGGAACCGCTGGAAGCTTCAATGACCGGCGCACCGGGTTTGAGCCAGCCGTTACACAGCGCATACAGGAACAGCGAACGGGCTAGGCGGTGCTTGAGGCTGCCCGTGGGGTGGCTGGACTCATCCTTGAAATACAACTCGATGCCGGGAAAACCCGGGAGCGGCAAGGGGATCAAGTGGGTGTCGGCGCTGCGCTGGAAATCGGCTTCGATGATCCGGATCGCCTCGCGGGACCACTGTCGGTTGTCGCTCATGATGGTTTTCTCGTTGAATCGGGCAGGAGTTGGCCTTTGTACGAGGCCCATCCCACAAGCTTAGGAAAAATCCTGCATCCGGCACAGGTACAGCTGAGATCCAATACGTCCGACAACTGCTAGGCTCAGCTCGCTGGCGACGGATCACTCTGTAACGGGATATAACAAAAAAGAATATAACTTTTGTTTTAACAACTAACAGTACTTGTTAGGGTGTAACACCTTTTGAATTCACAGATGGAGAGCGACCTTGCCTCTGCGTAGCACTTTCACGCGTTTCTTTCAGTTGGAAGCTGCCAGCGGTCTGTTACTGATCGCCGCTGCCGTTCTGGCTCTGATCATCAACAACTCACCGCTGTCGTGGTTGTACAACGGCCTGCTGGACACTCCGGTGGTGGCCCAGATCGGCGCACTGAAAATCGCCAAGCCCTTGCTGCTATGGATCAACGACGGCCTGATGGCGCTTTTTTTCCTGCTGATCGGCCTGGAGGTGAAGCGCGAAGTCCTCGACGGCCAGTTGTCCAAGCCATCGCAAATCGTCCTGCCGGGCGCGGCGGCCATTGGCGGCATGGTGGTGCCGGCGCTGATCTACTGGTACCTCAACCGCGACACGCCGCCGGCCCTCAACGGCTGGGCGATCCCGACCGCGACCGACATTGCCTTCGCCCTTGGCGTACTGGCGTTGCTTGGCAAACGGGTTCCGGTCTCGCTGAAACTGTTCCTGATGACCCTGGCGATCATCGACGACCTCGGCGCGATCATCATCATTGCGATCTTCTATTCCGGTGCCCTGTCGACCCTGTCCCTGGCGCTGGCCGCAGCCTGTATTGCGGCGCTGATCGGGATGAACCGGCTTGGCGTAGTCAAGCTCGGGCCGTACATGATCATTGGCCTGATCCTCTGGGTCTGCGTGCTCAAGAGCGGTGTCCACGCCACCCTGGCCGGCGTGACCCTGGCGTTCTGCATTCCGCTGCGCACAAAAAATGCCGAACCTTCGCCACTGCTGACCCTGGAACATGCCCTGCACCCGTGGGTCGCCTACGGCATCCTGCCGCTGTTCGCCTTCGCCAACGCCGGCCTGTCCCTGAGCGGCGTCACCGTCGAAAGCTTCACTCATCACGTTCCCATGGGCATCGCCATCGGGCTGCTGCTGGGCAAGACTGTCGGTGTTTTCGGCCTGACCTGGCTGGCCGTGAAAACCGGTATCGCCGCCCTGCCCCAAGGCGCCAATTGGGGCCAGATACTGGGCGTGGCGATTCTCTGCGGTATCGGTTTCACCATGAGTCTGTTTGTCGGCTCACTGGCCTTCGAGCCGGGCGTAAGTGATTTCGCCGGGATGGACCGCATGGGAATCCTGACCGGTTCGATTCTCGCCGCGCTGATCGGTTATGCGGTGACGGCGATGGCGAGTCGCAAGCGTGAGTTGCAAACCGCATAATCTTGAATCGCTTCATCAGTATGTCTGGAAAAAGAGGGAGCTATTGGCTCCCTCTTTTTCTTTCTGTCGTTACCTACAGGATTGTCGGATTCGTACTGCAGTCATTTCGGACGCTGCTGGCATCAACCTCCAAATCTCCAGGCTAACTTTGCGTTCCGGCCCCTGTGACTCGGGACAGATCGACAGCAAAACAGTTAGGGAGAAAATGATGGAGCTACGCCAAGAATTGATGCCCCCGCAACTCGACGAAACGAGGGTTGTTCGACTTGCAGCTCTCGCAGCCGAAATTGATGGTGGAGAGAGGGATGGGACCGCGAGTCAGTTGGCTGAGTTTAATCGCGAAGCCATGACAAATCTGACGTTTCTCGATTTTCAAGGCATTTACGGTGGCCAGGATCACGATACGTGGGTTCGCAAGGTGTTGGCAGGACCGTATGAGTACCGGCTGACAGATATTACTCAATCTGAACTGATCGAAATGGCCGGACGGGTCATGGATGCCGAAATACCGGAGCATGCCCAGTATTTCTGGTTAAAGATGTTGGAACTCAATATTCCAGATGCGCGCATATCCGATCTTTTTTTCTGGCCGGGGGGGAGTATTTTGGCGATGGGGACAATTCTCGCGAACTCACAGCGGAGCAGATTATCAAGATAGCCCTGAGAAATAGCGATTTCGCAGATTGACGCTTCCATCTACATAAAAACTGAAACTGGCAGGATGGCGACATCTCAGCCCCCCAAGATAGCGTGGTCCCTCCCTAAAAGACAAACCCCCGACCAGTCGCCTGATCGGGGGTTTCCTTTTAAGCGTCTTGCCGCTTAGTGCGAAACGCGGCTGGTGCCATTCACACTGGCGATGCGCACACGCTCGCCAACACGGAACACTTCGTTCGGCTGAACTTCCTGAACGTAGGCGCGCATGCTGCCATCGTCTTCGCGCACGGTGATTTCCACGCCCTGGGTGCGGGTCATGCCCTCTTCTGCGGCCGAACCGATCAGGCCGCCAGCGACTGCGCCGATGACCGCAGCAACGATACTGCCTTTGCCGCCACCGATGGCGCTGCCGCCAACGCCGCCAACCACTGCGCCTGCAGCGCCGCCGATCGGGGTTTTGGTGCCTTCGATTTTCACCGGACGCAATGCTTCGATGGTACCCATGCGAACGGTCTGCACGCGACGCGCCTCGTCACGGGAGTAGGAGTCGCCGGTCAGGTTCGATTGGCAACCAGTGAGCAACATCGCCATCGTGGAAAAGGAAGCAACCAGCAGAACAGACTTACGCATAGCATCAACTCCAAAGAAACAGATGTTCATTAAACCCCGCAGCTTGACGCCTGTCACGGCACCGCCCGGGTAAAATTGCTTTGATTCAGGCTCCGTTAAGGTGCCTCCACGAACTCACACAGTAGCGGCAAAATCGGAAAACCGCCCCACCGGCCAAGGATTTTCATGGACTACTTTATCATTTTCGTTACTACCGTCGCTGGACTGTACTTCCATTGGTGGCTGTACGTGCGGATCAAACGCTGGATGGACCGCGACCTGGCGCTAGCGCTGGCGGGCAAGGACGAGCAGAAAAAAGCCTTCATGCTCGAACGGTTGGCGAGTGCCCAGGCGCAGAAAATCAAGCGTCGAGACCTGCCGAAGTGGCTGGAGGCCGCTGCGGCAGGCTATCCCGATCGGTAGACTGCTCAGGGTGCCAGACGTTCAAGAATCCAGTCGGCGCCCTGCTGGCGGTAATTGAGGCGGTCGTGCAGGCGGCTTGGGCGGCCCTGCCAGAACTCGATGCGCTCCGGCAACAGGCGATAACCGCCCCAGTGTTCCGGGCAATGGGGCTGTGTGTCGCTGAAACGTTGCTCGGTGTCCTTGAGCAGCGCTTGGAGCTCGCCACGATCGGCGATCACCCGGCTCTGCGGCGATGCCCAGGCCCCCAGGCGACTGCCCAATGGACGGACCTGATAATAGGCGTCGGACTCCTCGGGCGTCACTTTCACCACCCGCCCTTCGATGCGCACCTGGCGCTCCAGCGCCGGCCAGAAAAACGTCATGGCCGCGAACGGATTCGCGGCCAGGTGCTGGCCCTTGGCGCTTTCGTAGTTGGTGAAAAAGGTGAAGCCCTGCTCGTCCAGGCCCTTGAGCAACAGAATGCGACAGTGCGGTCGACCGTCCTGGTCGACGGTGGCCAGGGTCATGGCGTTGGCTTCCACCGGCGCCTGCTCGGTTTTCACCGCGTCGGCGAACCACTGGTGGAACAGCGCAAACGGCTCGGCCGGGGCTTGTGCCTCGGTCAGGCCGTCACGGGTGTAGTCACGACGCATATCAGCCAGGCCCTGGGTCATGGCGCATTCCTTTTGGTTAACGAATCACTGCTTTGCAGTATCAGTGGCGGCGACTTTCTTGTCAGCCGTGGAGGCTTTGGCTGGCGTGGTTTTCTTCGCCGGCGTTGCGGTTTTCGCAGGTGCTTTCTTGGCCGCCGCTTTTTTCGCCGGGGCTTTTTTCGTCGCTGGAACAGCAGCCTTTTTAGTCGCCGGGGCTGGTGTCACCGGCTTGGCGACCGGCTTGACGTCAGCGGCTGCAACCATGCTCACAGGGGCTGGGGCCGGCATGTTGTACTTGCTCAGCAGCGCGACCATGGTGTTTTGCGGGGTCACCAGCAGTTCCACGCGGCGGTTCAGCGCACGCCCTTGCACGCTGTCGTTGGCAGCACGCGGCGCATCACCGCCCAGGCCACGCAGCATCAGGCGATCACGCTGCAAACCACTGAGACGGAAAATCGCCGCAACGGCCTGGGCGCGTTCCTGGCTCAATTTGACGTTGGCAGGCGCCGCACCGGACGTATCGCTGTGGCCGAGGATCAACACAGCGGTCTTTGGATCGGCTTCAAGGATCTTGGCAACGCGGGTAAACGGACCGAGCGTGACCGGCAGCAGCATGGCCGGACGATCAGGGTTGAACGAGCCTTCGACCGGCGCAGTCACCACCAGCACGTTTTCGCGGCGCTCGAGTTGCAGGTTGCTGTCCTTGACCGCCTCGCGCAGACGCGGTTCGTAGTCGTCAAGCCAGGCCTGGGTGACTTTCGGGTCCGGCATCGGCACGGCCTTGGCGGTACTCTGCTCGTTACCGCCGAACGGCCACCACCACTTGCTGCCACTATCGGTTTCGGCCTTGGCCACCGCCACGGGTTTGACCTCAGGTTTCACCTCCGGCTTGGCCACGGGCTTGCCGGCGCTGTCGTCGGAACCGAACGGCCAGTACCAGTGGCTGGCGCTTTCAGTCTTGGCGACAGGTGCCGTCGCGTCTTTCTGTGGAGTCTGTGCGCAACCGGTAATGGCGAAGCACAGGGCCAAAGCGAGGGTTTTATTGGATGACATTGGATATCCACAAAAATGAAGTCAAAAAAATCAGGCCACGTCGGCCCGCACAAACTGACGTTTTGAAACTGAAAAGGCTATCGGGTTCCAGCCCTGGAGACCGACAGCCGCTTTTACAGACAAGTGGCCAGAACCCGCACCAGCTTTTGCGCGCGCGGGTCCATCAAGACGTAGGGGCCCAGGGTATTTGTCACAAATCCGAAGGCTACATCGTGCTCCGGGTCGGCAAAGCCGATGGAGCCGCCGGCACCCGGATGACCAAACGCCCGCGGACCAAGGCCGAAGGTGGCATTGGCAACGTCCGGTTGATCAAGCATGCAACCCAGGCCGAAACGGGTTCGGGTCAGTAAAGTCTTGTCCTCGCCGAGGCTGTGCTCACGCGTCAACTCATCGAGCATTTCGCTTTCCAGCAGGCTGCCGTCGAGCAGGCCGGCGTAGAAACCGGCCAGGCTACGGGCATTGCCATGGCCATTGGCGGCCGGCTGCTGCATGCGTCGCCACTCGGGTTTGTTGGTGCTGGTCATGATCGAGGGCGGGTTGGTGAACGCCCGGGTCGTCATGGCCGTTGGCTCACGCATGGTCACCTGCAGCAGGCGCTGGGCGGCGGCATCGCCGACATTGCCCTTGCCCCGCGCAATGTGGGCCACGCGATAGAACTCTTCGTCGGCCAGCCCCACATGGAAGTCCAGGCCCAGAGGTTTGGCAACCCGCGCGACAATGGATTCCCCCGGCCCACGACCGTCGGCACGGCGCAGCAATTCGCCGACCAGCCAGCCATAAGTGATCGCCGCGTACCCGTGGCCTTCGCCCGGCGTCCACCACGGTGTTTCGCCAGCCAGGGCGTCGACCATGGTTTGCCAGTCGTAGAGGGCTTCGGGGGCCAGCAACTCACGCAATGCCGGAAGGCCGGCTTGATGGCAGAGCAGTTGACGCAAGGTGACGGACGCTTTGCCGGCAGCGGCAAATTCGGGCCAGTAGCGCGCCACCGGCGCATCCAGTTGCAGCTTGCCTTCGGCCACCAGTTGCAGCGCGGTGACGGCGGTAAAGGTCTTGGTGCAGGAGAACAGGTTGGCGATGGTGTCGCTGTGCCAGGCCTCGGCCCCGTCCTTGTCGGCGGTGCCGGCCCACAGATCGAGGACGGTTTCACCACCAATCTGAATGCACAATGCTGCGCCACGCTCCTGGGGATCGTCGAACAGCGCCGCGAAAGCCTCTCGCACCGCTTCGAACTTAAGCTCGTAATGACCCTGAATCTGCACCCGCAACTCTCCGGATTAACGCTCTACAAAGTGGCGGGCATTGTTCCAGCCCTTGAGGGTTTTGGGAACAGGGGCGGGCCGGGCGGTTGTTTCGCCGCGGCCGAAAAATGTAGGAGCGCTGCGCGCTCCAACGGGGGCAAGCCCCCTCGCCACAGGGTTTCAGCTTTTAATGACCTTTGCCGGAATGCCCACCCGCGCCCTTCCCCGGCCCCTTGCCGGCCTCGGCCTTGCGACCGCCCTCCGCATCGTGGCTGGCTTTGTCGGCGTCAGCCGTAGCCTTCCCGGCCTCTTTGCCCAATTGTTCGACTGTCACCAGGTTGCTCTTGCGCACGCTGTCGACAAAGCCCTGGAACGGCAGATCCGTGATGCCAACCAACCCGAAGTGACCGTTTTCACCGTCAAGCAAGCGCCCGGTGACCGGTTGATCGAGGTACTGGAACCAATGCACACCGACAATCGACGGCTCGCTCATTGCCTGCTTGAGGAAGTTGGCATACGCCGTACCACGGTCCTCCTCTTTCGCCAACGGCGTGACGCCGCCCCAGAACGGCCCACGATCAGCCGAACCGACATTGAACTCGGTGATCAGCACCGGTTTGTCGAGACTGCGCAACTTGGCGAAGTCGTAACCATCCTGGGGTTGCAGGGTGTACATGTTGAAGCTCAGCACGTCGCAATACTGGGCGCAGGACTCCACGGCTTCCGGCGTGCTGATGGCGAAACGGCCACCGAGCAGCAGCTGGTTTGGCGCGTGCCACTTGAGTGAGTCGGAAATGGTCTTGAAGTAAGTGTCGGCGAAGACCTTCTGGAAGTATTTGAAGTCGGCTTCGATTTCCGGGTGCTCGGCGCTCGGGAGCGGTGGCACGAATCCCGGATCCTCCATCAATTCCCAGGCGGGCAGATCAATGCCCCAGGCTTTCGACAGGCCCGCCTGATTGCGGTACTTGTCACGCAGTTGCTTGAGAAATGCACGCTTGGCAGGCACGTCGGTGGTCATTTTCAAGGTGCCGTAGGCCAGGGCATAACGGGCTTTCGGATCATCCCCGGGACCGGCCCAGGCCAGTTCGTTGTCGGCGTAGTAACCGATCAGCCACGGATCGTCACGATGGTCGCGGGCGGCAATCGCCACTGCACGCTCGGTGGCCATGGCAAAACGCGGGTCGAACGGGTCGGGCATGCCGCCCCACCAGTCGGTACCGGTGCTGATGCTGGCGTAGTCGCCGACGATCGACAGCGGCAAGGTGTAGGGCACGCGATCGGCGTTGCCCAGTACCGGGGCGCTCCAGTTGCCGATGGTGTTGAAGCCCCAGGCCTGCAGGCGATCAAGGGTGTGACTGGCCCAGCGCTGCTCGTCGAACAACGCTTTGCACGGTTCGACCGATGTTGGCTGTGCCGCTGTTGCTATCGTCGCTTCAGTCTTGGCGGATTCAGCGACACCAGACTCGGCGGTAGCAGGAGCGACAGGTTGCTCCGCAGCCTTGGTCGCTGTCGCTTCAACCGCATCCGCCTTGGCCGCCGCAGCGACGCCCGCTTTGGTTTCGCTGCCCAACGCGCAAGGATCGCCATACAGACGTTGCAGGTTGGCACCGTAGAAGTCGTACCAGCGCCCGGCATTGTAGCCGCGCCCTTGATCGGCACCATTGCCGCCACGGTTGTCGCCTTCGCCGTAGTGGCCGGCCAGCGCCTCGTCAGCCTTGGGCAGGGATTCGAACATCCACTCGCGACCGGCCACATAGGTCTGGTTGACATCCGGGGCCACGGTGTTGACCCCAAGGGAATAGAACGGGTGGCCTTCAGGCGTCACCAGATACCAGCGACCGTTGCGCTTCTCCGTGCGGAAAAATCCGCTGGCCTTGAATGACGGGCCTTTGCTCAAACCACCGAACTTGTCCAGGGAAGACTTCTCGCGCTCAGCCAGCCAGGTTTTCAGTTGTTGCTGTTCCTTGGCGGCGGCGCTTTTCAACTGCTCGTCGCTGCTGACTTTTTCCGGCCATCTGGCCCGGGTCGACTGGCCATACGCATCCACCAAGCCGCCATACACGGCTTGGCTGACCGACTCGACGTCCTGCACCCCAAAGCGCTCCAGCAGGATGCTTTGCGCGGCTTTGGGCTGGTCCATCGACAACGTCACGGACACTACCTGGCTGCGATCCAGCTCACCAGCGCTGCTGGCCAGCAACACACGCTGGCCCTCAACGGTCATCGGCATCGGCGGGCCGGCCTTCATGCCCTGGCTCAGCGGCGATGTCGCTTGCAGCGGCACCAACAGGGTTTGCGCAGGCCCGGCCGGCAGATCGACGCGACTGACCAGGGTCTTGCCGTCGTTGCTCTGGATGGTCACGTACAGGGTCAACGCCCAGTTCATCGCACTCTGGATCCGCAGGCTCATCACACCCGACTGCGACCAGTCCCAGGCACCGGTTTGCGGGGCCAGGCGCAACGTCGGCCGGGCGACCGGGTTGAAGGTCACCCGGCGCAGCACTTCGCCTTCAGGGGTTTGCTCGGCGTTGGATTGCGGCAGGCTGGCGTCCTGTGTCGCCACCTGGACCACGTCGGCGGGGCGCACGAAGTTGAACAGCGTCTGCTGGCTGGCAGGTGCGGCCAACAGCGGTGTTGCGAACAACAGGGCAAATACGGCAGGCAACGAACGGCAAATCATGAGAACGAAATTCTCCCTAACGACCTTCAACAGGCCAGTGAAAAAGCGGTGGCAGAGAGATAGACAACGCGGTGGGCAAAACTGCCCACCGGTGCTTCAGGAAATTTCTCGACGGAACGGCGGCAACGCGTTGAGGATGGCTTTGCCATAGCGCTGGGTCACCAGGCGCCGGTCGAGCAAGGTGATGGTGCCGCGGTCTTCTTCGGTGCGCAGCAAGCGACCACAGGCCTGGACCAGTTTCAGCGAGGCGTCCGGTACGGAGATTTCCATGAACGGATTGCCGCCCCGGGCTTCGATCCATTCCGACAGCGCCGCTTCGACGGGATCATCGGGTACCGAGAATGGAATCTTGGCAATGACCACGTGCTCGCAATAGGCACCGGGCAAGTCGACCCCTTCGGCGAAGCTGGCCAGGCCGAACAGCACGCTGGAGTCCCCGCCATCGACCCGCGCCTTGTGCTTGTTCAGGGTTTCCTGCTTCGACAGATTGCCCTGAATGAACACTTGCTTGCGCCAGTCGCGGTCCAGGCCATCGAACACGTCCTGCATCTGTTTGCGCGAGGAAAACAGCACCAGTGTGCCCCGCGAGCCCTCGACCAGTTCCGGCAGATCTCGAATGATCGCGGCAGTATGCGCCGCAGCATCTCGGGGATCGGCGTTCAGGTTCGGCACCCGCAGCACACCGGCGTCGGCGTGATGGAACGGGCTTGGCACCACGGCCGTCACGGCTTTTTTCGGCAGGCCGGCACGCATGCGGAAGCGATCGAAGGTGCCGAGGGCAGTCAAGGTCGCCGACGTCACCAGGCAGCCATACGCCACGTTCCACAGGTTGCGCCGAAGCATTTCCGCCGCGAGGATGGGACTGGCGTTGACCTCGATGTCGAACAGCGACCCGCTTTCGGCCAGGGTCAGCCAGCGAGCCATGGGCGGGTTGTCTTCCGGATCTTCGACGGTGAAGGCGGTCCACAGCTCCCAGTTGCCGGAAGAGCGCGACAGCAGGCTGCCGAACAGCGGGTACCACTCTTCAGCCTGGTTGCTGGCGATGCCAATGTTGACCTCGCCGTCCATGCCCTCCTTGAGCAGGTCGGTCAGGCGGGTGAACAAGTCGGTCAGCCGTGCGAAGCCTTTCTTCAGCTCAATGCCCATTTCACGCATGTGCTCGGGAATCACCCCGCCGACGAATCGGTGACGCGGGCGCTCGCGGCCTTCGACGTCTTCGCCGGGTTTGAAATCGGCAATCTGCTCGCACGCGGTGAACATGAACTGCTGCTGGGTCTTGATCTCCCGCGCCAGCTCCGGCACCTGCTCGATCAACTTGCCCAGGTCGCCCGGCAACGGGTGTTGGGCGAGCAATTTGGTGAGGTTCTTGGCGGTGGTTTCCAGCCAGTCGGCGGTGGAGCGCAGGCGCGTGTAATGGGCGAAATGGCCGATGGCCTTGTCCGGCAGGTGATGGCCTTCGTCGAACACGTAGATGGTATCGCGCGGGTCCGGCAGTACGGCGCCGCCCCCCAGGGCCAGGTCAGCCAGGACCATGTCGTGGTTGGTGACGATCACGTCGACCTTGCCCATGCCTTCTCGGGCCTTGTAGAAAGCGCACTGGCCGAAGTTCGGGCAATGACGGTTGGTGCACTGGCTGTGATCGGTGGTCAGGCGCGCCCAGTCGGCGTCTTCCAGGGCGGTGGACCAACTGTCGCGGTCGCCGTCCCACTTATTGCCGGCGAGCTTCTCGATCATGCTGGTGAACAGCTTCTGGCTGGCCTCGTCGACCTCGATCTTGAAGCCTTCTTCTTCGAACAGTTGCGCAGTGGCGGTCTGCGCGTGGCCTTCCTGGAGCAACATGTCGAGCTTGGACAGGCACATGTAGCGCCCGCGCCCCTTGGCCAGGGCGAAGCTGAAGTTCAGCCCGCTGTTGCGCATCAGGTCGGGCAAGTCCTTGTAGACGATCTGCTCCTGCAGGGCCACGGTGGCCGTGGCGATCACCAGGCGCTTGCCAGCGGCCTTGGCCGTGGGAATCGCCGCCAGGCTGTAGGCCACGGTCTTGCCGGTACCGGTGCCGGCTTCCACCGCGACAATCGCGGGGTCGCCACTGCGCCGGCCTTCGTCGTCGGTGTCGATGTCACCCAGGACCTTGGCGATTTCGGCGATCATCAGGCGTTGGCCGTAGCGCGGCTTGAGGCTCTTGGCTTCGAGAAAACGCGAGTAGGCGCCCTGGATCGTGGTTTTGAGTTCGGTGCTGATCATGGATTGTCGGGCGCAAAAAACGCTGGATAAATTTTCAGTGGTTCGGATCGACGGCTATCATACCCCGCTAATGAATCCTGCGCAGAACGGAGTACCCGAATGACACCTTTTAGCCTCATATATAGCCTGCATGTACTGGCGGCCCTGGTCTGGGTCGGCGGCATGTTTTTCGCCTGGATGGTCCTGCGCCCCGCCGCGATCACGGCCCTTGAAGGACCTGCCCGGCTGAAGTTGTGGGTAGAAGTGTTTCAAGGTTTTTTCCGCTGGGTCTGGGTCGCGGTGGTGCTGTTGCCGGTCAGCGGCGTGGGCATGCTGCATATGCACTTCAACGGCTTTGAAGCCGCACCGCGCTATGTGCAAGTGATGATGGGCCTGTATGTGGTGATGACCGCGCTGTTTATCCGCATTCAGGCGCTGATGCTGCCGGAGCTGCGTACCGCCGTGGCCGAACAGGATTGGCCGGTGGGTGCCAGTGTGCTGGGGCGGATTCGCCGGTTGGTGGGGATCAATCTGTTGGTGGGGTTGGCTGTGGTGGCGATTGCGGCGGCTCGGCCGATGTTTTGAATCTGCCGAGTTTTTGTGGCGAGGGGGCTTGTCGGATCGCCGTACCGCCCCGCTCGGCTACGAAGCAGTCGTAAAACCAGACACCGCTAACCTTCAGCAGTATTGTGATTGCCGGAATTGGGGCCGCTTCGCGGCCCAACGGGGGCAAGCCCCCTCGCCACAGGCAAGCTCCCTCGCCACAGTAGTTCCTGGTTAACTTTACAACCGCTGCACAGTCACCGAACCCGCCGCACCTTCAGACCCAGGCTGTCCGTCGGCGCCAGGTTTGCCGCTCTTGCCACCATCGGCCTTGTAGACGAGGCAGCCCTTGGCCTTGCCGCCAGCACCCGGCTTGCCGCCGGGGCCGGCCAGGCCACCGGCACCGCCAGCCACCTGCACTTTGATCCGGTCTGCCGGAAAGTCGTGCGGCACTGCCAGCTTGACCAGCGCACCCGGCGCGCCTGGTTGACCATTGCTGCCATCACTGCCATCGGCACCGCGACCGGCCTGGCCCCAGGTACAGCCAGGGTCCTGACCGTTGGCGCCATCCAGGCCGACAAATCCCGGTGCGCCTGCGCCGCCTCGTGCGTCCACCAACAATTGCGGCGCATTCAGAGTTTTGATCTGCAAATCAAGATTGCGCCCGGATCGCGCGGCCTTCTGATAGGTCCCGGGCGCGCCACGCGCGGTGATCTGGCTGCCTTCGGACAAATCAGCGCGACGGACCTTCAGCGCCAGTGCCTGCTCTCCCGGCACAATGGCGATGCGCGCTTCACGCCCCAGATGCAACTCCCCCACGGTGACTTCGGTGACGTTCGAAGGAATCAGCAAGGTGCCGTAATCGGCTACTTCCAGGCGTTCCAGTTGCAGGGTGCTGGCGGTGTTGGGCAAGCGCATCAGCGAGTTGGGTTCGACACTCACCACCTGTGCGCTGGCCAATGGACTGATGAGTGCGGCGAGCAGACAGAGTTTACGCATGGGAAGCCTTCGAAGCGCTGGGGGCTGGAATGGTTTGCAGGTGGAATACACCGAAAATGACGATCTTCAGGCGGTCAAGCCAGGGATGGGCGC
This sequence comes from Pseudomonas sp. AP3_22 TE3818, assembly GCF_053628995.1. Taxonomy (NCBI): domain Bacteria; kingdom Pseudomonadati; phylum Pseudomonadota; class Gammaproteobacteria; order Pseudomonadales; family Pseudomonadaceae; genus Pseudomonas; species Pseudomonas sp. AP3_22 TE3818. The sequence continues at coordinate 5,205,486 of NZ_JBRJHL010000001.1, forward strand.
GACCTCGCAGGCTGCGATAGCACAACAGTGCTTCCAGAAGATGGATGACCCCCAACAGACCGCCGGCCAGATTGACCAACAGGTGCAGCGGAAAGACAAATGGCGTGAGCTGGTTGACCAGCAGCACCAACCAGAACAGCAGGGTCAATAACCGCCCCAGCCCCCATAAGACCTTCATACGCTCCCCCGATGAGAATTATTGTTTGGGCGCACAGTAACGGCTTCCGCGCGGGATAAGCCAGAGGGCAACGGAAAAATCTTCATGAAGGCCGCCGAACGGCCGTCGCAGCGTTCACAACTGTCGCTCGACGGCTCTATCTCTTGGCTCAGCGATTTATATGCAGTTCCACGCGACGGTTTTTCGCACGACCTTCGTCCGTTTCATTGTCGGCAATCGGCTGACTTTCGCCCTTGCCTTCGCTGGTGACTTTGTTCGGCGCCACACCCTGGCTGATCAGGTATTCCGCCACGCTGCTGGCGCGTCGCTCAGACAAGGCCTGGTTATAGGCATCCGACCCCACGCTGTCGGTATGGCCGACCACCTTGATGCTGACCACATCGGCATCCTCGAACTGGCTCATCAACGCATCCAGTTCACTCTTGGCCCTCGGGGTCAGGTCGGATTGATTGAAGACAAACAGTACATCGCTCAGCGTAATGACTTCGGTTTGCGCAGGCTCGGTCTGGACGCGGTCCGGGTACTGCGGCACCGGGCAACCGCGATGGTCGACCGGGGTATTGGCGGGAGTATCAGCGCAACGGTCGCGCCGGTCGAAAACGCCGTCGCCGTCTTCGTCACCATCCTGGGCATAGCAGATCAAGCCGCCGGACAAGATACCCAACGCCGCCCCACCCGCGGCCCAGGCGCCACTCTCGATTGCGCCCAGGCCACCGCCGACCAGGCCGCCGATGAGGCTGCAGATAGGCCAGGTGCGTTGATTGAGGGGGGCAGTGCCATCGCTGTGGGTCGCGCAGCCGGTCAAGAGGCTGCCAAGTAGCAGAACCGGCAAGACGGTCCTTGTGAGAACGATCATATTGAAAGCTCCTGTGTCACCGGCCCATACCGGTTACACAGGAGTAAAGACCTGCATCCGCGACTGCACAAGGCGCGGATGCGAGGGGGCGTTAACGCTGGATTTTGATTTCCGTACGACGGTTTTGTGCGCGGCCATCAGCGGTTTTGTTGTCCGCAACCGGCTGGCTTTCACCGGCACCGACCACCGATACGAAGTTGCTGCGAGGTACGCCTTGCTCGATGAGGTATTCAACCACCGAGTGGGCGCGTTTATCCGACAGTTTCTGGTTGTAGGCGTCGCTGCCCACGCTGTCGGTATGACCGGTTACGGTCAGTTGAGCAGTCGGGGCTTCAGCTTTCAGGCGAGTGGCAATCTTGTCGAGGACCTGTTTATCGGACGAGGTAAGCGTGGCTTTATCAAACTGGAAGTGAACGTCGCGGATGACGATGGTTTCTTCCTTGACCACAACCGCCTCTTCGACCACAGGCGCTGGTGGTGGGCAACCATTGGCATCGACATGAACGCCTTTAGGCGTGCCCGGGCACTTGTCGCGACTATCCGGCACACCGTCGCCGTCTTCGTCGCCATCACCGTGCACCCAGCAATAAGCCGCTGCCGTACCGCCAACGAGCAGAGCACCATACCCTGCCCATGCCGAGCTTTCGGTCGCACCGAGGCCCGCACCCACGACACCACCAACCGCCGCACAGGTCGGCCAGTCGGTTTTCTGCAAACCTGCGCAACCAGTCAACACACTGGTTAGCAGAACCAAGGGTAATGCTGTCCGAACTATGCTCATCTAGTTTTCTCCTGAAGGATCGGCTTAGAACCGATTCAGGTAGTAAAGACCCGAGTATTAATCTCCGCCAGCAATAGGCCATGCTGTTTATTCAGGCATTAACGGCAGCTTGGCGCATTTGTCGTCAAGCCGCTCTAGGCCCGAACGGCCGGGCAGGCTAGTCTTGGCAGATCTGATTGAGGATCTTCGATGATTGCAGGTATTTCTTCACGCACGCCGCAGCAGGCACTGGCCGCATTACTTGACCGATATGCCCCCGCGCGCCTGTTGTTGATCGGTGCCAGCGAGTTCCCGGCACTGGAAGCATTCAAACTCGCGCACCCGGACAGCTGCGTGGCTTTCGCGGCCCCTGGCCCCTTGCCCGACGAGTTGGCGGCCCGCCGGTTCGACCTGGCCCTGGTGGTCGATTGCCTGGAGCATTTGCCCAAGCGCGACGGCCTGAACCTGTTGGGCGGCATCCGCAACCTCAATGCCAGCCGCATCGCCGTGCTGGCGGATCTGCCGGCCTGTGGCTGGCAGGAAACGGACTTTTTCTCCCTGGCCCTGCAAGCCAGCGAACGCTTTCAACGGGACGAACAGGTCTTGACCCTGTTTACCTACGATCTGCTTGAATACAAACAAGTCCCTGACTGGCTCAATTCGCGCTTCTGGGCCAATCCGGAAAACTTCGGGAAATACTGGTGGTAATGCAATGAGTACATCCATTTGCCCTTGCGGCAGCGGCACCCTGCTTGACGCCTGCTGCGGCCACTACCATGCCGGACACCCGGCGCCATGCGCCGAAGCCTTGATGCGCTCGCGCTACAGCGCCTACGTGCTGGGGTTGGTCGACTATCTGGTAGCCACCACCCTGCCCGCCCAACAGGCCGGCCTGGACCGTCAATCGATCAGCGACTGGAGCGCGCAAAGTACGTGGCTGGGGCTTGAGGTGGAAAGCTCCGAAGTGCTGGGTGGTCAGCCTGAACACGCTTTCGTGACCTTCACCGCGCGGTGGCACGACAGCAGTGGCGAGCACAGTCATAGAGAGCGCTCATCGTTCGTACAGAACACCGGGCGCTGGTATTTCATCGACCCGACCGTGCAACTCAAACTCGGGCGCAATGACCCCTGCCCGTGTGCCAGTGGACAGAAGTTCAAGAAATGTTGTGCGGGTTACTTCAGCAGCTAATACATGGAATGACTGCCCACCACGCAGGAGCTGTCGAAGGCTGCGATCCTTTGGGTCTAGACTGGAACTCAAGGGGGAAACACCTCGATGATCATCCGCTGCTGCACACGCTGTCTGCTCACCGTATTCCTGACACTGGGACTCGGCGGCTGTGCGTCGTGGTTCGACGACGACTTGCCGGACCCCGAGGTCCATCTGGTGAAGGTCGAGGTGGTCAGCGCCAAACTGCTGGAACAGAAATTCCTCCTGCATTTTCGCATCGACAACCCCAACGACAGCGACCTGACGGTGCGCAGTCTGGAGTACCGCGTTCACCTGGGTGACATACTGCTGGCCGACGGCGAGTACGAACACTGGTTCACCATCAGCCCCAGGCACAGTGCCTACTTCAAGGTGCCGATCCGCACCAACCTGTGGTCCAAGGTCCGGGATCTGGCCAAACTGCTGAAAAAATCCGATCAACCCATTCCCTATCGTCTGGAAGGTGAACTGGAAACCGGTATATTCATCGCCCACTACGTGCACCTGACGCGCAATGGCGTGATAATCGCTGCCGATTTAATTCCGGAGCAACACCGATGACCCAGCAACCTCATGTCCACGGCCCTGACTGCAACCACGATCACGATCATGACCACCATGATCACGACCACGGCCATGTCCACGGTCCGAACTGTGGCCACGCTCACCAGGAACCGGTGCGCAATGCCCTGAAAGACGTCGGCCGCAACGATCCGTGCCCATGCGGCAACGGCAAGAAATTCAAGAAGTGCCACGGCGCTTGATGATTCGGGCGAAGATTAGCTTCGCCTGTTGAATCGTCTTCGCGAGCAGACCTGTGCTGTGAATGCAGTTCCCTTGTGGGAGCGGGCTTGCTCGCGAAAGCGGTGTGTCAGGCAAAAACGATGTTGAAGCTGAGGCCCTCTTCGCGAGCAAGCCCGCTCCCACAATAGTTGTCAGTCATCCATTAAAAGGGTGGCAGTGCTGACCACCGTCGCATACTCGCCGTGCAGATTCCCCAGCGACATCGCATGCACCTCTTCGGCGCTATGGGCATGACCGAAAAAATCAGCCTTGTCGAACGTAAAGCACGCATCCTCGGCCACCCAGGTATCAAATCCCAGGTTGCCCGCGGTGCGCGCCGTGGACTCCACCGAGTTGTGGGTCGCGACGCCCACGATGATCAACTGCCCGATCCCCGCCTCGCGCAACTGCGTCTCCAGCCCCGTCGAACAAAACGCATCCGGCACCTGCTTCTGGATCAAGCGTTCACCGGTCATTGGCGCGAACCGCTCCTGAAACTCCACTCCTGACTGCTGCGGCCAGAACACCGAGTCCTCCGAGCGGGACAGGTGCTGCACATGGATCACCGGCCGAGCGGTGCGCCGCCAATGACCGAGCAATTCCAGGATGCGCTCTTCGGCCTGAGGATTATTCCTGCGGCCAAGCCTGGGGTGAAGGACGCCTTTTTGTTGATCGATGATGATCAGTGCCGCGTTTGCCTTTAGCTCCATACCACCCGTTCTCCAGGATTGTTGACCGTGTCGCACTTCAACATCACCCATGGCGACTGGCAAGGCAGCGATCTTTCGGTTTATCAGACAAATCCCGAAATAACCTTGTACCCCGCTTGCGCGGCCACCTCCCGCTCACTAACGTAGCGCCTTTATTGCGCCCCACCGCCTCTACCCCCCGCAGGAGCTTTGCCATGGCCTCGCCAGCCCTTACTCATTTTCTACCCCGGTTCGGCGTTGCCGCAGCAGTGGCGGGCGTCTTGAGCCTGACCGGTTGTCAGAACTTCAATGCCCAGGACACCCTCCCGCCGACCTTCGGCGTGCAGCCGCTCAAGGGCCTGGCGCAGAACGTTTCGGTGCGCCGCAATGCCATGGGCATGCCGCTGATCGAAAGCAACAGCTTCCACGACGCGCTGTTCACCCTCGGTTACGTGCATGCCAGCGACCGCATCACGCAGATGGTCACCCTGCGCCTGCTGGCCCAGGGCCGATTGGCCGAGATGCACGGTGCGGACCTGCTGGATGTCGACCGCTACATGCGAGCGGTCAACCTGAAGAAAAGTGCCGGCGAGTTGTACAAGGCCTCTTCGCCGCGCCTCAAGCGCTTCTTCGAAGTCTATGCGCGGGGCGTCAATGCCTACCTGTTCCGCTACCGCGACAAACTGCCGGCGGACCTCGCGGCCACCGGCTACCAGCCTGAATACTGGCAGCCGGAAGATTCGGCGCTGATTTTCTGCCTGTTGAACTTCAGCCAGTCGACCAACCTGCCGGAAGAGATTTCCTCGCTGGTACTAGCCCAGACCGTCACCACCGACAAACTGGCGTGGCTGACGCCGTCCGCCCCCGACGAAAAACTGCCGGTCGCCGAGAGCGAAAAACTCCAAGGCCTCAAGCTAAACGGGCAAGTACCGGGCCTGGCCGAACTCAGCAAAGCCACGGGACAACTGTCGGACCGGAGCCTGCTGGGCGCCACCTCGTCGAACAACTGGGCCATTGCCGCGCAACGCAGCCGCAGCGGCAAGAGCCTGTTGGCCAGTGACAGTCACGGCCCGCTGGGCGTGCCTTCATTGTTCAGTTACGTGCAGATTCGCGCGCCGAAGTATCAGGCGTCCGGCGTGACCATCGCGGGCCTGCCGATGGTGCTCGGTGGCTTCAACGGTAAAGTGGCGTGGAGCATGGCGTCCGTGATGGGCGACAACCAGGACCTGTTCCTGGAGAAGATCAAGCGCCAGGGCAACGGGCTTACCTACGAAAACGCCGGGAAGTGGCAGCCGGCGATCGTGCGCAACGAAACCTATTTCGTCAAAGGCCAGCGGCCGATTCGCGAGGCGGTGTACGAAACCCGCCATGGCCCGCTGCTCAACAGCGCCCAAGGCACCACGCTGGCCAATGGTTTCGGCCTGGCCTTGCAGATGCCGAACTTCACCGACGACAAGACCCTGGACGCGTTCTTCGACCTGTCCCGCGCCCAGAGCGCCGAGAGAGCGTCGGATGCCAGCCGCGAAATCCGCGCCATCGCACTGAACCTGGTGTTTGCTGACGCCAGCCACATCGGCTGGCAGGTCACCGGCCGCTACCCGAACCGCCGCGAAGGCGAAGGCCTGCTGCCCTCGCCGGGTTGGGAAGGTCGCTACGACTGGGACGGTTATGCCGACCCGATGTTGCACCCATACGACCAGGACCCGGCCCAAGGCTGGCTCGGCACCGCCAATCAGCGGGTCATCCCTCATGGCTACGGCATGCAGTTGTCCAATTCCTGGGCCGCTCCGGAGCGCGGCGAGCGTCTGGCCGAACTGGCCGGCGCAGGCAAACACGACAGCCGCAGCCTGATCGCCATGCAGTACGACCAGACCACGACCTTCGCGGCCAAGCTGAAGAAAATGTTCGAAGCGCCGGGCATGGCCCAGCCACTCAAACAAGCCATCGACGGCTTGCCGGCGGCCGATCGCGCCAAGGCACACGAAGCCTACAGCCGCTTGATGGCGTTCGATGGCAAGCTCATCCCGACATCCACCGATGCGGCCATCTACGAACTGTTCCTGCAGGAAAGCACCCGGCAGATCTTCCTCGACGAACTGGGCCCGGATAGCAGCCCGGCGTGGAAGGCCTTTGTCACCGATGGCAAGTTGTCCTACGCGGCCCAGGCCGATCACTTGCTCGGGCGTGAGGACAGCCCGTTCTGGGATGACGTGCGCACCGCGCAAAAAGAAGACAAACCGGCGATCCTCGCGCGCAGCCTCGCCGCAGCGATCAGCGCCGGCGACAGTCAGTTGGGCGGCGATCACAAGGCCTGGCAGTGGGGCAAACTGCATCGCTATGAATGGAAGAACAGCAGCGGCCAGACGGTACGAGGTCCGCTGCCGGCCGGTGGCGATCACACCACACTCAACACCGCCGCCTTCGCCTGGGGCCAGGACTTCAACACCACGCTGGCGCCCGCCATGCGCTTTATCGTCGATTTCGGCCAGTCCGAACCGCTGATGGCGCAGAACGGTACCGGTCAGTCCGGCAACCCGGCCAGTGCGAACTACCTCAACAGCATCGAACCCTGGCTCAAGGGCCAGTACATGAGCCTGCCGATACAGCCGCAGAACTTCGACAACGCCTATGGCAAGAATCGACTGACGCTGACACCAGGAAAATAACCAGGCCCCCTGCCTGTGGGAGCGAGCCTGCTCGCGAAAGCGGTCTGACATTCAAAATGAATGTTGATTGTTGAATCGCCATCGCGAGCAAGCTCGCTCCTACAGGAGCTGTTATTGGTCCCCCTAAATCAAATAGAACTTCTCGCCCCGCGCCAACCTCATAGCTAACAAGTCTCTCCAATCTGGCAACGCCATGGACCTTGTTATCTCGCGTCCCGAAGGTTTGTACTGCCCTGCCGGCGACTTCTATATCGATCCGTGGCGACCGGTCGAGCGCGCCGTGATCACCCACGCCCACGGTGACCATGCCCGCGCCGGCAATCAGCACTACCTGGCGGCAGCGCCCGGCGAGGCCATTCTGCGCGTGCGACTGGGCCAGGACATCAACCTGCAAACCCTGCGCTACGGCGAACGCCTGCTGCATCACGGCGTGTTCCTCAGTTTTCATCCCGCCGGCCACGTACTCGGCTCGGCACAGGTACGACTGGAATACGGTGGAGAAGTCTGGGTAGTCTCCGGGGACTACAAGACCGAGCCCGATGGCACTTGTGCAGCGTTTGAACCGCTACGCTGCGACACCTTCATCACCGAGTCGACCTTTGCCCTGCCGATCTACCGCTGGCAACCCCAGCTGCAAGTGTTTGCCGAGATCAATCAATGGTGGCAAGCCAACGCGGCGGTCGAAAAAACCAGCGTGCTGTTCTGTTATTCCCTTGGCAAGGCCCAGCGCATTCTCCATGGCATCGACGCACGACTGGGCCCCATTCTCGTGCATGGCGCCGTGGAACCCATCAACCGGATCTACCGCGAAGCGGGGGTTCATTTGCCGCCCACGATTGATGCCGCCGACATCAATAAGAGCGACCCGATGATGCGCAAGGCGCTGGTGCTCGCACCGCCTTCGGCGGCGAACAGCAGCTGGATGCGTCGCTTTGTCGATTACAGCGATGGTTTCGCCAGTGGCTGGATGCGTTTGCGCGGAACACGTCGGCGGCTCGGTGTAGACCGAGGCTTCGTCCTGTCCGACCACGCCGACTGGCCAGGTTTGCTGTGGGCCATCAAACAGACCGGTGCCGAACGGGTCATGGTGACCCATGGATCGACCGGCGCCCTGGTACGTTATCTGCGCGAGCAGGAGCTTGATGCCATGGCGTTCGATACCCGATACGGTGAAGACGAAGAAGACCGCGCCCTCGCCGAGGCCGAACTGGCTGCGGTGCTGCCATGAAAGCATTCGCTGAGCTGTATGCCAGGCTCGACGCCTCGACATCGAACAATGCGAAACTGGCGGCGATGCAAAACTACTTCGCCGAGGCTGCACCGGAAGATGCCGCATGGGCGGTGTACTTCCTGTCGGGAGGACGTCCCCGGCAATTGGTACCCGTGCGGGTACTGCGCGAACTGGCGGTGGCGCTTTCCGGTTTGCCGCAATGGCTGTTCGAAGAGAGTTACCAGGCTGTCGGTGACCTCGCGGAAACCATTTCGCTGGTCTTGCCGCAAGCGCCGCACCGTTCAACCGACGGGCTGGCCACGTGGGTCGAGGACAAACTGCTACCACTGCGCGGCGAAACACCGCAAGCCCTCGCGCAAAGGTTACCGGTGCTGTGGGCGCAACTGGACCCGGTGAGCCTGATGGTCTGCATCAAACTGATCACCGGCAGCTTTCGCGTCGGGGTGTCCAAATTACTGGTCACCCGCGCCCTGGCAGCCATGGCCCGTCTCGACAGCAAACGCGTGGCGCAGCGGCTGGTGGGTTACACCGATCAGGCCCACCGCCCCAGTGCCGCCAGCTACCTGAAACTGATCGCCGCCGAATCCCCGGATGAACATGCCCAGCGTGGCGGCCAGCCCTACCCGTTTTTTCTCGCCCATGCCTTGTCGTCGTCCGTGGAACAATTCGAAGCGCTGCTCGGTCCTGCCCGGCACTGGCAGGCGGAATGGAAATGGGATGGCATCCGCGCCCAGGTGATCAAGCGCGGCGGACGACTGTGGATCTGGTCGCGCGGTGAAGAGTTGGTCACCGAACGCTTCCCTGAACTGGAAAGTTTGATTCTGGGCCTTCCCGACGGGACAGTGATCGACGGCGAGATCGTCGCCTGGAAGTCTGCGCCAACCGGCGTCGAAACGGCTTCTGAACCCGCAGTGCAACCTTTCGCCCTCCTGCAACAACGAATCGGTCGCAAAACCCTGGACCGGAAAATCCTCGATGAAGTGCCGGTGGTGCTGCTCGCCTTCGATTTGCTCGAATGGCAGGGGGAAGACTGGCGCAACCGGAGTCAGGCCGAGCGTCGTGCACAACTGGAACGGGTGGCCGGTGACTGCGCCAACCCACGGTTACGTCTCTCGCCATTGTTGACCGGCGACACCTGGCTCGACCTCGCCCGCCAGCGCGAGGCATCCCGCGCCCTCGGTGTCGAAGGCCTGATGCTCAAGGCGCGCGATGCCCTGTATGGCGTCGGCCGGACCAAGGACATGGGTGTGTGGTGGAAATGGAAAGTCGACCCGTTCAGCGTTGACGCCGTGCTGATCTATGCGCAACGGGGGCAAGGGCGCCGGGCCAGCCTCTACAGCGACTATACGTTCGCCGTCTGGGACGGCCCGCCAGAAGCCAGTGAACGCACCCTGGTGCCGATTGCCAAGGCTTACTCAGGGCTCAGCGATGACGAAATCCGCCAGGTCGACAGCATCGTACGCAAGACCACAGTGGAAAAATTCGGCCCCGTGAGCAGCGTCCAGCCAAGCCTGGTGTTTGAATTGGGCTTTGAGGGAATCGCCCTCTCCCGTCGCCACAAGAGTGGCATTGCCGTGCGCTTTCCGCGTATGTTGCGTTGGCGCAAGGATAAGCCGGTCGACGAAGCCGACAGTTTGACGACCCTGCAAAATCTGCTCAGCTAACCCCTCAACCCATCCTCAAATATTTTTCTTTTTGAGTCGAGCTGGTGCGGCCATTTCCCTGCGCCCGTTTTCGTGCATAAATCTGTCTCCGGCTATTTCCAGACACCTTTTAAAACGCTTGTTCGGCACTCTGGTTCGGAAATTGCTACTTTCAACAGGTCTTACGCTTTCCAGTAACAATAATTCTGCGCCACGAGCGCTCATATTGGTTTTAGGGATTGAATAATGAAAAAAGCATTGCTGACCCTTTCTGCACTGGCGTTGTGCATGGCTGCTGGCTCCGCCATGGCGAAAGAATACAAAGAACTGCGTTTCGGCGTTGACCCTTCCTACGCACCGTTCGAGTCGAAGGCAGCCGACGGCAGCCTGGTAGGCTTCGACATCGATCTGGGGAACGCGATCTGCGCCGAACTGAAGGTCAAGTGCAAGTGGGTCGAAAGTGACTTCGATGGCATGATCCCTGGCCTCAAAGCCAACAAATTCGACGGCGTGATCTCGTCGATGACCGTTACCGAGGCCCGTGAAAAAGTCATCGACTTCTCCAGCGAGCTGTTCTCCGGCCCAACCGCCTACGTGTCCAAGAAAGGTTCTGGCGTGACTGAAGACGTCGCCTCGCTCAAGGGCAAGACCGTCGGCTACGAACAAGGCACCATTCAGGAAGCCTATGCCAAAGCCGTTCTGGACAAGGCCGGCGTGAAAACCCAGGCCTACGCCAACCAGGATCAGGTCTACGCCGACTTGACTTCCGGTCGTCTCGATGCAGGGATCCAGGACATGCTGCAAGCCGAACTGGGCTTCCTGAAGTCGCCACAGGGCGCCGACTACGATGTCAGCAAGCCGGTCGACAACGCTTTGCTGCCCGCCAAGACAGCCATCGGCATTAAGAAAGGTAACACCGAGCTGAAAGCACTTTTGGATAAAGGTATCAAAGCGTTACACGATGATGGCACCTACGCCACCATTCAGAAGAAACACTTTGGCGATCTGAATCTGTACAGCGGCAAATAATGCCCGGCGCCCATCTCGCGATGGGCGCTTTTTTCATCCGATCAGGTTGCTGATTTATGTTCGAAAACCTATTAGAAAATCTGGGGCTCTCTGCCTTCAGCCTCAAGGGCTTCGGTCCGCTGCTGATGCAAGGCACCTGGATGACGATCAAGTTGTCGGCGTTGTCGCTGTTGGTGGCCGTGTTGCTCGGGCTGCTCGGTGCCAGTGCCAAGCTGTCAAAAGTCAAACTGATGCGCGTGCCTGCCCAGCTCTACACCACCCTCATTCGCGGCGTTCCGGACCTGGTCCTGATGCTGTTGATCTTCTACAGCCTGCAAACCTGGCTGACCTCCTTTACCGATTACATGGAATGGGAATACATCGAGATCAACCCGTTCAGTGCCGGCGTCATTACCCTGGGCTTCATCTACGGTGCGTATTTCACCGAAACCTTTCGTGGTGCGATCCTCGCCGTCCCGCGGGGCCAGGTCGAAGCGGCCACCGCCTATGGCCTCAAGCGCGGCCAGCGTTTCTGGATCGTGGTGTTCCCGCAGATGATGCGTTATGCCCTGCCGGGGATCGGCAACAACTGGATGGTGATGCTCAAGGCCACCGCCCTGGTGTCGATCATCGGCCTTGCCGACCTGGTCAAGGCAGCCCAGGACGCCGGTAAAAGCACCTATCAGCTGTTTTACTTCCTGGTGCTTGCCGCATTGATCTACCTGGTGATCACCAGCGCGTCCAACTTCATTCTGCGCTGGCTTGAGCGTCGTTACTCCGCCGGTACCCGGGAGGCCGTACGATGATCGAACTTCTGCAGGAATACTGGAAACCCTTCCTCTATAGCGACGGCAACAACATCACCGGCCTGGCCATGACCATGTGGCTGCTCAGCGCGTCGATCTTCTTCGGTTTTCTCGTGTCGATCCCGCTGTCCATCGCCCGTGTATCGCCGCACTTCTACATCCGTTGGCCGGTGCAGTTCTATACCTACCTGTTCCGTGGTACGCCGCTCTATATCCAGTTGTTGATCTGTTACACGGGGATCTACAGCCTGGCCGCCATTCGGGCCCAGCCGGTACTGGACGCATTCTTTCGCGATGCGATGAACTGCACGATCCTGGCCTTCGCCCTGAACACCTGCGCCTACACCACGGAGATTTTCGCCGGGGCAATCCGCAGCATGGCCCACGGTGAAGTGGAAGCGGCCAAGGCTTACGGCCTGACAGGCTGGAAGCTGTATGCCTACGTGATCATGCCGTCGGCCCTGCGTCGCTCGTTGCCGTACTACAGCAACGAAGTGATTCTGATGCTGCACTCGACCACCGTGGCCTTCACCGCGACCATCCCGGACATCCTGAAAGTCGCGCGGGACGCCAACTCGGCGACATTCCTGACCTTCCAGTCGTTCGGCATCGCCGCGCTGATCTACCTGACCGTCACTTTTGCGCTGGTCGGCCTGTTCCGCCTTGCCGAACGCCGATGGCTGGCCTTCCTCGGGCCGACCCACTAGGTCTCAACCTGCTTCAGGAACAACAGATGCGCCACCAGAAACATGACCTGCTGGCCCCGCTGCCGGGGACCGCACGACAGATCCACAGTTTTCACTTCGGCCCACAACCGGCCAACGGCAAGATCTACATCCAGGCCTCCCTGCACGCCGACGAAATGCCCGGCATGCTGGTGGCCTGGCACCTCAAGCAACGCCTGGCAGAGCTGGAAGCCGCCGGTCGCCTGCGCAGCGAAATCGTGCTCGTGCCCATCGCCAACCCGGTGGGCCTGGAACAGGTGCTGATGGATGTGCCGCTGGGCCGCTACGAGCTGGAAAGCGGTCAGAACTTCAACCGCTGGTTCGTCGACCTCAGTGAAGAAGTCGGCAATGCGATCGAGGGCAAGCTCGGTGACGATCCGCAGCGCAACCAGCAACTGATCCGCAGCAGCCTGCGCGAAGCGCTGGCCCGGCAGACTGCCGACACCCAATTGCAATCCCAGCGCCTGACCCTGCAACGACTGGCCTGCGACGCCGACATGGTGCTCGACCTGCATTGCGACTTCGAAGCGGTCGCGCATCTGTACACCACCCCGGATGCCTGGCCGCAGGTCGAGCCGCTGGCCCGTTACATCGGCGCCGAAGCCAGCCTGCTGGCGACGGACTCTGGCGGTCAGTCGTTCGATGAATGCTTCACCCTGCTGTGGTGGCAGTTGAAAGAGCGCTTCGGCGAACACTTCGACATTCCGCCGGGCAGTTTTTCGGTGACCGTCGAATTGCGCGGTCAGGGCGACGTCAATCATCCGCTGGCGAGCCGCGATTGCCAGGCACTGATCGATTACCTGATCCATTTCGGCGCGATCGCCGGCGAATACGCGCCCCTGCCCGACCTGCCCTATCCGGCGACACCGCTGGCCGGTGTAGAACCGGTAGCCACGCCTGCCGGCGGGCTGCTGGTGTTCACCGCGCTGCCGGGGCAATACCTGGAAGCCGGGCAATTGATCGCCGAGGTCATTGATCCGCTCAACGATCGCGTCACTCCCGTCCACTGCTCCGCCGCCGGGCTGATGTACGCCCGCTCGCTGCGCCGCATGGCCACTGCAGGCATGGTGATCGCCCACGTCGCGGGCACCGAAGCCTATCGCAGCGGCTATCTACTTTCGCCTTGAGGATGCACGCCCCATGTACAAATTGACCATCGAAGGCCTGCATAAAAGCTATGGCGACCATGAAGTCCTCAAAGGTGTTTCGCTCAAGGCCAGTACCGGCGACGTCATCAGCCTGATCGGCGCCAGCGGCTCGGGTAAAAGTACCTTTCTGCGTTGCATCAACTTCCTGGAACAACCCAATGACGGCGCCATGAGCCTCGACGGGCAGAACATCCGCATGATCAAGGATCGCCACGGCATGCATGTGGCCGATGCCGATGAACTGCAGCGGATTCGCACCCGCCTGGCCATGGTGTTCCAGCACTTCAACCTGTGGAGCCACATGACGGTGCTGGAAAACATCACCATGGCGCCGCGCCGGGTGCTGGGCTGCGACAGGAAAGAAGCCGAGGACCGCGCCCGCCGCTACCTCGACAAGGTGGGGCTGGCCTCCCGTGTGGCGGACCAGTACCCGGCATTCCTGTCCGGCGGCCAGCAACAACGGGTGGCGATTGCCCGCGCACTGGCCATGGAACCGGAAGTCATGCTGTTCGACGAACCGACCTCGGCGCTGGACCCGGAACTGGTGGGCGAAGTGCTCAAGGTGATCCAGGGCCTGGCCGAAGAGGGCCGGACCATGATCATGGTGACCCACGAAATGAGCTTTGCCCGCAAAGTATCGAGCCAGGTGCTGTTTCTGCACCAGGGCCTGGTGGAGGAAGAAGGCGCGCCGGAAGACGTGCTGGGCAACCCGAAAAGCGAGCGGTTGAAGCAGTTCCTCAGTGGTAACCTGAAATAACCACCGGCAGCAAGAGTGGAAGCCGGCTGGCCCGGCTTCCACCATCCATCAACCGTTATGCCCCCGCTTCGTTTTCCAACCTGAAACTGCCATTACTCACTTGCAGACCATTAGCGTCCGTCCCGCTGAAGCGCCCGGCAAACTGCGCGTCACCGCCCACCGTCAACTCAAGCGTTCCCGGATAAAGCTCTGCCTCCGAGTTGCCGCTCACATGGATGACCATGGGAGTTGTCCCGTTGAGCTCCAAGCTGAAGCTGCCACTCTGGATGCCTATCGGCAAGTACACTAAAAACGCTGTCCCCTGACCGTTATCCGCCTCAATGCAATGAATGTTTGACTGCTGGTAAAAATCGAGTCCATCCGTTACGCGAAACTGCATGGAGCCGTCTGTCGTGATGACCTCGGCACGCATATGTCCCGATCGATTTGCACTCATCTGAATGTTCCTTTTCATATTCGTCGTTAACTGACTGGCGCCCCCATTGCCAACGGCCACAGGGCACGCGGCTCACAGATAGAACCACGGCCATACCCGTCGATTGGTTTCGACGACAGACACAGTTACTTCCGAATATGTGCAGGCTGATTCAGACGCCAGGTTCGTGAACGGCAACAACAGACACAGGCCTGCTACCCCCGTTCACCGGCCATGAATGGCGGACATCGAAAATCAGGCAACAGGCGCAGGCGGTGGCTCATCCGGCAGAGTAGGCTCACCTGGCTCGTTAGGCTGTTCGTTAGGGGTATCAGGATCAGGCTGGCCGGGAATGCCCCCTGCCATGCTGACGGGCGGATGTGCCAGCAACGACCAGGCCAGAACGCCAACCTGATTGGGTTCAAGCCTTGCCAGTTCGGCACTGATTCGCGGATCGATCTTCATTCGGCACTCCTGGGCGATGGTCCGACCCGCCTTGCGCGGATCGGAACAGTACACTCCATAGAGTGTACGCCCGCTCAGGAATTCCCGACATTTGTCGGACGGTTGACTCAGGTGCGCGGCAGGGTCACGCCACGCTGGCCCTGATACTTGCCGCCACGGTCCTTGTAGGACACTTCACACTCTTCGTCCGACTCGAGGAACAGCATCTGCGCCACGCCTTCGTTGGCGTAGATTTTCGCCGGCAGATTGGTGGTGTTGGAGAACTCCAGGGTCACGTGACCTTCCCACTCAGGCTCGAGCGGCGTGACGTTGACGATGATGCCGCAGCGCGCGTAAGTGCTTTTACCCAGGCAAATGGTCAATACATTGCGCGGAATGCGGAAGTATTCGACGGTGCTGGCCAGGGCGAAGGAGTTCGGCGGAATGATGCACACGTCGCTGTGGATGTCGACGAAGCTGCCGGCATCGAAGTTTTTCGGGTCGACGATGGCCGAATTGATGTTGGTGAACACCTTGAAATGATTGGTGCAACGCACGTCGTAGCCGTAGCTCGACACGCCGTAGGAGATCACACGACTATCGTCGCTGCCGCGCATCTGGCGCTCGACGAAAGGCTCGATCATGCCGTGTTCCTGCGCCATGCGGCGAATCCACTTGTCCGATTTGATGCTCATGGCGGGTGTCCTGAATTGCGAGGTCGAAAAATTCTGTCCGGCATCTTACCGGGCGCGCCGCCGGGTTCAAAGTCCGGGGTGCAATTCTCGCCGAACAGGCAGGAATTACGCGCGTTGGCGACGAACCGTCACACCGCCGATCCTTAAAACAGAGAAACCTTCGCAAGAAGCATTGGCACGTCCCGGAAAAAGGGTTAAGGTGGCGTCACTGTGCTGCTTGTGTCACTGAGAATCTCTACACGATATGTTGAATTTCGATCCAACCATCTACAAGAATTTTTCCTGCTCTTTGCACTCAGTCTCGGCCAGGGTTCTTCCTGAGTCGCAGTTATCTTTGTTCAAGGAGTTACACCATGTCTAATCGCCAAACCGGTACCGTTAAGTGGTTCAACGATGAAAAAGGCTTCGGCTTCATCACCCCACAATCCGGTGACGACCTGTTCGTTCACTTCAAAGCTATCCAGTCCGACGGCTTCAAAAGCCTGAAAGAAGGCCAACAGGTTTCTTTCATCGCTACCCGCGGTCAGAAAGGCATGCAAGCTGAAGAAGTACAAGTTATCTAACTTGTACTTGCTTTAGTAAAAAGCCCCGCCCTCAACAGCGGGGCTTTTTTGTGCCTGTGTGTTTTTCACAGGTAAAAAAGATCGCAGCCTGCGGCAGCTCCTACAGAGCTGCCGCAGGCTGCGATCTTTCAGCGTCTTACCAGGTCACGCCAAACCCTGCGGTGTAGCGTGTCTTGTCCAGATCCGCATCGTCGGTGCCGCTGATGATGTCCCGCTCCGCCTTCAGGTTAAGCGACGCCCAGTCAGTCACCTTGTAGCGCAACCCCATCTCTGCATCGAGCGCGTAGTCGGCCACACCCGACAGCGGCTTGCCGACCTCACCATTGGTGAAGAACTCGACACGCTTGCCGACCAGGTAGCGGTTGTAGTCCCACGTCATGGCCAGGGCGTAGAAATTTTCCTTGCTGCCATCGGCGAACTCATAGTCCGTACGGTTGACCAGCGAACCCAGGGAGAACGCCCCGAGTTCGTTATCCCAGAACTGATAGCCGGGGCCCGTACCAACGGTGCGCTGACGGGAAAGGTCTTCGACCTTGTCGCGCTTGTACACCAGGCGCCCCTGCCAGAACCATTGCTCGGTCAGGAACCGGTCGATGGAGTACTCGGCCCGCCAGTTGTCCGTGGTCACCACGCCGTCCTGGAACTCGCGGTTGTATTCGCCTTCGGCGGTATGCCGCCAGCGCCCGTGGCGCGCAGTGGTCTTGAAATCGATGTCGTAGTCATCGGTGTCGTTTTCCGCCCGCTGATAATCCAGCGCGACATCGACATTGCCTTTCCACACCAGATCCTCGACCACCGGTTTTGGCTTGAGAATCTGCTGAATGCTCGCCAGTTCGACCGTCTTCGGTGCCTCGCCGTTGGCCAGCGTGACCTTGCCGGCGCCTGCCGCTTTCAGCGACTTGGCTTTCTCGCCCGTGTAGGCATCCTGCTTGACCAGCAACTCCTGATCGCTGTCGAGGGTCTTGACCTGCTTCCAGTCGATCGTCACCGCACCGGCATACTCGGTCTGGATCAGCAGCTTGCCGCCATCGAACAGCGTGATCTTGCCACTGAGCTTGTCACCGTTCTTCAACCACACGGTATCGGCTAGCAAGGGAGTGGAGGCGCCAAGGACAGCGAGACATAGCAGGGATCTGCAAAACATAAGCAAAATACAGGCTCGGGATTGCGAAAAAAATCGGCATTATCCGTAGGAATAAGGCCCTGACAAGGAGTGACCCGACTATTTCTGTTGAGTTCATTTCTCAAGCGCCCGTGCAGGAATTACTCTACAGACGGTAAAGCAGACTTCTTCAGGACTGACGGACGTGACCGATCCAACCGATGAACCCGAGAGCGCAGCGCAAATCCGACGCACGGCGCTGTATCTGACTCTGGCGCAAGTTCCCGAGGGCAAAGTCGTCAGCTACGGCCAGTTGGCCGAACTTGCAGGATTGGGTCGCGCCGCTCGCTGGGTGGGCCGCACACTCAGCCAATTGCCGAGCGACAGCAAGCTGCCCTGGCATCGCGTTCTGGGCGCAAACGGGCGTATCAGCCTGCCGGTGGGCAGCCCTTCAGGCGATGAGCAGCGCGCACGATTACGCATGGAGGGCATCAGTGTCCTGAATAATCGTGTTGATATTCAGCGCCATGGCTGGCGTCCGGTAGAGCACAGCGGTTAGAGTGCGCGCTTTGTTTCCGTATTTCTTGAGGCAGACTCCAGCCCATGCCCCGTAAAACCTGGCGCGCCGCGCTCGCCGCTTATGCCAGCCCCTCGACACTCGTGCTGTTGCTGCTTGGCTTCGCCGCCGGCCTGCCCTACATGCTGGTGTTTTCGACTCTTTCGGTCTGGCTCCGTGAAGCCGGCGTGGCTCGTGAAACCATTGGCTATGCAAGCCTGATCGGCCTGGCCTATGCCTTCAAATGGGTCTGGTCGCCCTTGCTCGACCAATGGCGACTGCCATTGCTCGGCAAACTCGGCCGACGACGATCCTGGCTCGTATTGTCCCAGGCACTGGTCGTCCTGGGCCTGATCGGGATGGGTTTCTGCGACCCGCAAAAGCATTTGTCCTGGCTGATCGCCATTGCCGTGGTCGTCGCTTTCGCATCAGCGACGCAAGACATTGCAGTGGACGCCTACCGCCTGGAAATCGCCGAAGACAATCGCCAGGCCGCCCTGGCCGCCAGCTACATGTCCGGTTACCGGGTCGCTGCGCTGCTGGCTACCGCAGGCGCGCTGTACTTCGCCGAAGGCTTTGGCTCCACCGGCTTCAACTACAAACATTCGGCCTGGGCCGGCACTTACATCCTGTTCGGCGCGCTGATGGTCCCGGCACTGCTGACGTCCCTGTTCATGCGTGAACCACCCGTTCCGTTGCGCACGCAACTGCAGGCCGGGCGCTACAGCTTCATGCATCAACTGGCCTCGGTGTTCGTGCTGATCATCTTGCTGGTGTCCGTGCCGGCCATGTTCACCCAGCTCTACAACACCGACTTCGCCAGCGTACTGTTCGAAGGCGTGAGCCTGCTCGACCTGCTGCTCGAAGACCGCGCATTCCTGCGAGCCATCCTCTACATCACGCTGACCGCCCTGTGCCTCTCGGCCATGGGCCGTCGCGGCCTGGCGCCAGTGCTGACGCCGGTCAACGACTTCATCCTGCGATACCGCTGGCAAGCGCTGCTGTTGCTCGGCCTGATCGCCACCTATCGGATGTCCGATACGGTCATGGGCGTGATGGCCAACGTGTTCTACATCGATCAGGGCTTCACCAAGGACCAGATCGCCAGCGTGAGCAAAATCTTCGGCCTGATCATGACCCTGGTCGGCGCCGGCATGGGCGGCCTGCTGATCGTGCGTTTCGGCATCCTGCCAATCCTGTTCATCGGCGGCATCGCATCCGCGGCGACCAACATCCTGTTCCTGATGCTCGCCGACATGGGCCCCAACCTGAACATGCTGGTACTGACCATCTCCCTGGACAACTTCAGTTCAGGCCTGGCCACCTCGGCCTTCGTGGCCTACCTGTCGAGCCTGACCAACCTCAAGTTCTCCGCCACCCAGTACGCCCTGCTCAGCTCGATCATGCTGTTGCTGCCACGCCTGATCGGCGGCTACTCAGGGGTCATGGTGGAGAAGTTCGGTTATCACGATTTCTTCCTGATTACCGCCCTGCTGGGCGTCCCGACCCTGCTGCTGATCGCCCTGCACTGGTTCCAGGAGAGCCGCCGCGCAGGTCCGACACCCACCCCGGAACCGCTGCAGACCCCAGTCACCGAAGAATCGTAGGTTTTTTTACGCAGGAAGCATCGCGGAGGGCCGAGTCAATCGCGCCCTCCTGCCACACCACCGACCGCACGCCTGTACGCCAGCGGATCTCGCCCGTACAATGCTCCGTCATTTCTCGTCATCAGCAATCGATAACGGCCAACCATGCGCACCAGTCAATTTTTGCTCGCCACACAAAAAGAAACGCCTTCCGACGCGGTCGTGATCAGCCACCAGCTGATGCTGCGCGCCGGCATGATCCGCAAGCTTGCCTCTGGCCTGTACACCTGGCTGCCGATGGGCTTGCGGGTAATGCGCAAGGTCGAAGCCGTCGTTCGTGAAGAAATGAACGCCGCCGGCTCTCTCGAAGTGTTGATGCCGAGCACGCAACCGGCCGAGCTGTGGCAGGAATCCGGGCGCTGGGAAGAGTACGGCCCTGAATTGCTGCGCTTCAAGGATCGCCACGGCCGCGACTTCTGCGCCGGCCCGACCCACGAAGAAGTGATCACCGATCTGATGCGCAACGAGTTGAGCAGCTACAAGCAGCTGCCGATCAACCTGTACCAGATCCAGACCAAATTCCGTGACGAAATCCGCCCACGCTTCGGCTTGATGCGCGGCCGCGAATTCATCATGAAGGACGCCTACTCGTTCCACGCTGACCAGGCTTCGCTGCAGATCACCTACGACCGCATGCACCAGGCCTACTGCAACGTGTTCACCCGTCTGGGCCTGAAGTTCCGCCCTGTTGAAGCCGACAACGGCTCCATCGGCGGTGCCGGCTCCCACGAGTTCCACGTGCTGGCCGAGTCCGGTGAAGACGACATCGTGTTCAGCAACGGCTCCGACTACGCCGCGAACATAGAGAAAGCCGAAGCCGTGCCACGGGAAACCTCGCGCGCCGCTGCGACCGAAGAACTGCGCCTGGTCGACACGCCGAACGCCAAGACCATTGCGCAACTGGTCGAAGGCTTCAACCTGCCGATCGAGAAAACCATCAAGACCCTCGTGGTGCACGCCGAGGAGAAAGGCAAGCTGATCGCCCTGATCATCCGTGGCGACCATGAGCTGAACGAAATCAAGGCCGCCAACCAGCCAGGCGTGGCCAGCCCCCTGGTCATGGCCTCGGAAAGCGAACTGCGCGAAGCCATTGGCGCCGGTGCCGGTTCCCTCGGCCCGCTGAACCTGCCGCTGCCGATCATCATCGACCGCTCGGTCGAACTCATGAGCGACTTCGGCATCGGTGCCAACATCGACGACAAACACTACTTCGGCGTGAACTGGGAGCGCGACCTGCCTGTTCCGACCGTTGCCGACCTGCGCAATGTCGTGGCCGGTGACCCGAGCCCGGACGGCAAAGGCACCCTGGAAATCAAGCGCGGCATCGAAGTCGGGCACATCTTCCAGCTGGGCAACAAGTACAGCAAAGCGATGAAGTGCGAAGTACTGGGCGAGAACGGCAAGCCGGTCACCCTGGAAATGGGCTGCTACGGCATTGGCGTGTCCCGCGTGGTGGCGGCGGCCATCGAGCAGAACAACGACGAAAACGGGATCATCTGGAGCGACACCCTGGCGCCGTTCCAGATTGCCCTGGTGCCGCTGCGCTACGAAACCGAGCAGGTTCGCGAAGCCACCGACAAGCTGTACGCGGAACTGACCGCTGCCGGCTTCGAAGTGCTGCTGGACGACCGTGACAAGAAAACCAGCCCGGGCATCAAGTTCGCGGACATGGAACTGATCGGCATTCCACACCGGATCGTGGTCAGCGACCGCGGTCTGGCCGAAGGCAACCTGGAATACAAGAGCCGTACCGAGGCCGACGCACAAGCGCTGCCGGTCGCCGACGTGCTGTCCTTCCTTCAGGCCCGCATCCGCCGCTGATAGCAGATATAGAGACGTCATGTTCAAGCGAAACACCTTAGGCCTCGGTGGTGCCGCCCTGTGCGGCACCCTGCTGGTCAGCGGCTGTGCCAACCACATGTCGCAACGCAGCGAGCACGAGGAACGGGTCGAGCGCAAACTGCTCGATCACAGCCTGCAGATCGATGTCGGTGAGCCCAAGGTGCTTGAGCTGCCGCAACGGCGGGTGAAAATCCACGAGCAGAAGACTTTCGAAGTCACCGAGTACGAAGTCACGCGTCACTATGACCGCTATACGCCGTACCAGCCCTGGCGGGAGATCTACGAAATCCCGCTGGGCGCGGTGGCCGTGGTGGCGGGTGTCGGTGCCAACGTGGTCAATGTGTTCGCCCTCGGCAATCTGCCGGACAGCGTGACCAAGGACTGGCTGAGCTACGGTTTCGCCGGGCTCAACCCGTTCATGAACGTGCAGTCCCATGGCCGCGCGCAGCAGAACCTGGCCGGTATTGATGAAGTCCAGCGCGACAAACGCACGGAGTACTCAAGCCTGCCCTGGAGCGAGCGCCCGGTCGAGGTCAAGGCCGGCAAGGAAACCTTCGAACTGACCACCGACAAAAACGGCGTGTTGCGCCTGAATCTGTTGGATAACCCGTTCGCCGAACATGACATCAATCATCTGAGCCGCCTGCTGATTCGTGTTGAGGCTGCCCAGGACAACGTGCACACCGATTCCACCCTGGCCGTCAGCAGCACTTTGCGCAGCAAGCTCTATGAGGCCCACGGGCTGATTTATGACGATCTCGAAGGCGACGAAGTCAGCCAGTGGGTCCACCGGGTCAAACGCCTGTCGGAGTTGGGTCTTGAAGAAGAAGCCAGTGAGCTGGAACAGAGCCTGATCGAGCTGACGCGCAACGATCCGGAATTGCAGACCGAGTTCCTGAAGTCGCTGGCCCGCAATGGCGAGCGACTGGTGGCGAATCCGGGACTCAATTAAAGCCAAAAAGCTTCGCGAGCAAGCCCGCTCCCACATTAATCCGATGTGGGAGCGGGCTTGCTCGCGAAGGCGGCCAGACATTCACCGCCCAACCTCAATCTTCCACTACCTCTCAAACAACTCCATCTGCTCGAACCCGCCCCGCAAGTCCTCCAGCCGCACGCCCACGCCCAACAACCGCACCGGTTTACCGCCACGATTGAAGGCCTGGGTCAGCATCAACTGATAACTTCCCAGATCCCGCCCTGCTCCGGCCTGCTCCAATGTCGTCTGCGTGAAGTCGTGAAATTTCACTTTGACGAATGGCTTGCCCGGACGATAACTGCTGTCGATTCGCGCCATGCGACCGGCGAGGGTCTCCAGCAGCTCGGGCAACTTATCCAGGCAACTCTTCAGGTCCGGTAGGTCTATGTCGTAGGTATTTTCGACACTGATTGACTGACGACGACTGTCGTTGTGCACCACACGCTCATCAATCCCACGGGCCAGGCTCCAGAGTCGTTCGCCAAAGCTGCCGAACTCACGCACCAGCGCCAACTTGTCCCACTCGCGCAATTGCAGACAATCAGTGATACCCAGCTTGCCAAGCTTGTCGGCAGTGACTTTGCCGACCCCGTGCAGCTTGCTCACCGGCAAACCACTGACAAAGTCCTCGACCTGGTCCGGAGTGATGACGAACAGCCCGTTGGGCTTTTTCCAGTCACTGGCGATCTTGGCCAGAAACTTGTTCGGCGCCACGCCCGCCGACACGGTGATGTGCAACTGATTGGAGACCCGGCGTCGGATGTCCTGGGCAATTCGCGTTGCACTGCCAGCGAAATGCGCGCTGTCCGACACATCGAGGTAGGCCTCATCGAGCGAGAGCGGCTCGATGATCTCGGTGTAATCGCGAAAGATCGTGTGGATTTCCCTGGATGCTTCTCGATAGGCATCCATACGTGGCTTGACGATGGTCAGGTCCGGGCACAGCTTCAAGGCATGCCCCGAGGACATCGCCGAACGCACCCCGTAAGCCCGCGCCTCATAATTGCAGGTGGCGATCACCCCGCGTCGGTCCGCCGACCCGCCCACCGCCAATGGCTTGCCGGCCAGACGTGGGTCGTCACGCATCTCAATGGCGGCGTAGAAGCAGTCGCAATCGACGTGGATGATCTTTCGCTGAGTCATGGCAACGCAGAGTTCATGGCAAGGAAAAGGCGTGTTGGTGTGACGGACATCCAGTATCTCACTGACACCTGTATATAGCACCAGTAGTCTGAATGTTCTTTTCGAGGCGTGGGAAATGTCGTTGGTAAATTTATTTTTTCAATCAGAAAAACATTCCCGATAGAGCTGCAGGCCTTGCCCCGTCTGCCTCACAGGCTGACCAATCCGCTCATCGGCAAGCTAACCGATTGAAGATGAACAGGTTTTATCTGAATTGAAGGTTGACACCCCCGCGTATCTCTATAGAATGCCGACACACAGACGCGGGATGGAGCAGTCTGGTAGCTCGTCGGGCTCATAACCCGAAGGTCGTCGGTTCAAATCCGGCTCCCGCAACCAAACATCAAAAAAGGCTACTCGAAAGAGTGGCCTTTTTTGTGTGTGCCTGTTTTGTAGCGCCGGCACCGAAACCCACCATCCCTACTGGCCCGAGCTATCAGCAGAAATCGTTCTGATTCCGAAACTTAGGCAAAGGCTGCGACCGTTTGCCGCGCCTTAACGTTTATTTGACCTGGTTCTGGATTAACGGTTGACACCCTGACGATTCTCTATAGAATGCCGCCACACAGACGCGGGATGGAGCAGTCTGGTAGCTCGTCGGGCTCATAACCCGAAGGTCGTCGGTTCAAATCCGGCTCCCGCAACCAAACATCAAAAAAGGCTACTCGAAAGAGTGGCCTTTTTTGTATCTGTTGAAAAAGTCCTTTCGCAACAATGATCTGTCACTGTGCAGCAAGCCGTTTGGGGCCATCCATGCGCCGGGTTCAGACTATGCTCTATCGCAGGCTGAAGCCCTCACGACTGATGTCGCGCCGTCTCCGCCGCCCGGTGATAGGCGTTAATATTTGTGATTATTTTTTTCTACAGGGATTGGTAACTTGGCTGGATACCCCCATCCTGTCGCGCACAATCCAAGAGGTGATTGATGCGCGCCAACTCGTCTGATTCACAAGACACTGTCACAGCGACACAACCGATCAAGGCTGAGCGTTTGCGCCTGCTTGATCGATTGAGCAAATACCGTCAACCCATTGGCCTGGCGGTCACCCTGCTGTTGTTCGCGATCGCGCTGATTGCCTGTCGCCACCTGCTGAGCGAGCTCGACCTTTACGCGCTGCACGACTCGATCCTCGAAGTTCCGAAACCTGCCTTGTTGGGCGCGCTGGGTGCAACCGTGGTGGGCTTCATCATTCTGCTCGGCTACGAATGGTCGGCCAGCCGCTATGCCGGGGTGAGCCTGGCGCCACGCACGCTGGCACTGGGCGGTTTCACGGCCTTTGCCATCGGCAACGCCATCGGCCTTTCAATGTTGTCGGGCGGCTCGGTGCGCTATCGCCTCTATGCCCGTCATGGCCTGGGAGCGGCCGAAGTCGCCCGCATGACGCTGTTCGCCAGCCTCTCGCTGGGTTGCGCCCTGCCGCCGCTGGCCGCCCTGGCGACGCTCAGCGACCTGCCTGCCGCCGCCACCGCCCTGGGACTCTCCGAAACATTGCTTGGCGTAGTGGCGAGCGCCGTGCTCGTGCTGTTTTCGGTGCTGGCCATCGGTATCTACCGTCGCCGACTGCCGGAACAGCCTTACCCGGACAACCTGCTGGTCAGGATCGGGCGCCGCACCCTGCGCCTACCCGGGACTCGCCTGACGTTCCTGCAATTGATCATCACCGCCCTGGACGTTGCCGCCGCCGCAACGGTGCTCTATCTGCTGCTGCCGGAAACGCCGCCCTTCGGTGCGTTTCTTCTGGTTTACCTGCTGGCACTGGCCGCTGGCGTGCTCAGTCATGTGCCGGGCGGTGTCGGGGTGTTCGAGGCGATCTTGCTGGCGGCCTTTTCCGACACCCTGGGTGCTGCGCCGCTGGCGGCCGCCCTGCTGCTCTATCGCTTGATCTACGTGGTCCTGCCGTTGCTGGTGGCCTGCCTGCTGTTGCTGGTCAACGAAGGTCAGCGCCTGTTCCAGACACGCCAGACATTGCGCGCAGCCTCGGGCCTGGCGGCGCCGATACTGGCGGTGCTGGTGTTTCTGTCCGGTGTTGTCCTGTTGTTCTCCGGCGCCACCCCGGAAATCGACACCCGCCTGGAACACATCGGTTTTCTGATCCCCCATCGTCTGGTCGATGCTTCGCACTTTGGCGCCAGCCTGGTCGGCGTGCTTTGCCTGTTGCTGGCCCAGGGCCTGCGCCGCCGGTTGTCGGCCGCGTGGATGCTGACCACCATCCTGTTGCTGGTCGGCGCCCTGCTCTCACTGCTCAAGGGGTTCGACTGGGAAGAAGCCAGCCTGATGGTGCTGACGGCGAGCCTGCTCGGGGTATTCCGTCGCTCGTTCTACCGCCCCAGCCGCCTGACCGAAGTACCGTTCTCGCCGCTGTACCTGGTGTCCAGCCTGTGCGTGCTCGGGGCGTCGATCTGGTTGCTGCTGTTCGCCTATCAGGACGTTCCGTACAGCCATCAACTCTGGTGGCAATTCACTCTGGACGCCGATGCCCCTCGCGGCCTGCGTTCGCTGCTCGGGGCTGCCGTGCTGCTGGTAGTGGTGTCGCTGACCTGGTTGCTGCGCACCGCGCGCCCGGTCATTCACCTGCCGACCCCCGAGGAGCTGGAGCGCGCCAGCAAGATCCTCATGGCCTCCGCGCAACCCGATGGCGGCCTGGCCCTGACCGGTGACAAGGCGCTGCTGTTCCACCCCAACGACGAGGCGTTCCTGATGTACGCCCGTCGCGGCCGCAGCCTGGTGGCGCTGTATGATCCGATCGGCCCGGGCCAGCAACGGGCGGAAATGATCTGGCAGTTCCGCGACCTGTGCGACATCCACCACGCCCGCCCCGTGTTCTATCAGGTACGCGCAGAGAACCTGCCGTACTACATGGACATCGGCCTGACCGCGATCAAGCTCGGCGAAGAAGCCCGGGTCGATCTCAAGCGTTTTGATCTCGAAGCCAAGGGCAAAGAGATGAAAGACCTGCGCTACACCTGGAACCGTGGCACCCGCGATGGCCTGTCGCTGGAAATCTTCGAACCGGGCCAGGCGCCAATGGATGACCTCAAGGTGATTTCCGATGCCTGGCTGACCGGCAAGAACGTCCGCGAGAAAGGTTTTTCGCTGGGCCGCTTCAGCGACGACTACCTGAAGTATTTCCGCATCGCAGTGATTCGTTTCGAAGGACGCCCGGTCGCGTTCGCCAACTTGCTCGAGACCTACGGCCACGACCTGGCCAGCCTCGACCTGATGCGCGCGCACCCGGACGCCCCGAAGCTGACCATGGAATTCATGATGGTCGGCCTGATTCAACATTATAAAAACCATGGATACGCGCGTTTCAGCCTGGGCATGGTGCCATTGTCGGGGTTGCAACCCCGTCGCGGCGCGCCATTGACCCAGCGCCTGGGCTCGATGGTATTCCGCCGTGGTGAGCAGCTGTACAACTTCCAAGGCTTGCGCCGCTTCAAAGACAAGTTCCAGCCTGATTGGGAACCCCGTTATATGGCCGTGCCCGCCGGACTCGATCCGCTGGTTGCGCTGGCCGACACTGCTGCCCTGATCGCGGGCGGCTTGACCGGATTGGTGAAACGCTGATGATTCAACGCTCCTTGCGGTATGTATTGGGCACACTGGTGATAGTGGCCCTGATTCTCGGTGGCGGTTTCTGGTACCTGAAACGTCCGGCGCCGGAACCGACCCTCGAATCCCTGACCCCGGCCGACGGTGCGGCGATGACCCGTGTCATCCCCGGCACCACGCCACGCGCCCAGGTGCTGGTGGCGGTCAACGAAGACCAGAAACTCAGCGACAAGCAATTGATGACCCTGAGCCGCAGTGGTTCGGCGCAGATTGTCCAGGTGATCCTGCCCAAGGACTGCCTGCTGCAAAGCCGCGCCCTGCAATCGGGCCTGAGAGAACTCAAAGGCCCGGCGACCCTGGTCAGCGGCATCGGCCCGGGTGCCGTGCTGGCCTGGCGCTGGTTGTCCGAGCAGAAGAATGACAAGGCCCAGGCCGTTTCGGTCGACCTGGCCCTGGAAAAGGGTGGCTGTACTCACCTGTTGCCCAAAAGCGCTGCCCATGGTCACTGGCTGGTCGCTTGGAACGACAACCCGGATGACACCAGTGCCGGTTTCGTGCGCGATCAACCGAACGCCGAAACCAGCATCAGCGACTACGACATCAACCTGCCGCAAGTGCTGAACAACGAACTGCGCAAGATCCTCGTCGGCGGCGACAAAGCGGCTGGCGGCCTGCAGATTCCGGTGGTCGAAGTGCCCGCCGGTCAGGCCAGGGACACCGTGACCCTGTTCCTGTCCGGTGACGGCGGCTGGCGCGACCTCGACCGCGACGTGGCGGGCGAGATGGCCAAGATCGGCTACCCGGTGGTCGGCATCGATACCCTGCGCTACTACTGGCAGCACAAGAGCCCTGAGCAAAGCGCGCTGGACCTGGCCGAACTGATGCAGCACTACCGGCAGAAATGGGGCACCAAGCGCTTCATCCTGACCGGTTACTCGTTCGGTGCCGACGTTCTGCCGGCGATCTATAACCGCCTGGCCGAATCGGAACAGCAACGCGTCGACGCGATCATCCTGCTGGCCTTCGCCCGCACCGGCAGCTTCGAGATCGAAGTCGAAGGCTGGCTCGGCAACGCCGGCAAGGAAGCCGCCACCGGCCCGGAAATGGCCAAGCTGCCAGCCGCCAAAGTGGTGTGCATCTACGGCGAAGAAGAAACCGACGAGAGTGGCTGCACCGACAAGACGGCGGTGGGCGAAGCCATCAAACTGCCTGGCGGCCACCACTTCGACGAGAACTACCCGGCGCTGGCCAAGCGCCTGGTGGAGGTGATCGAGAAGCGCCAGCCGAAGGAAACGGCGGCTGCAGAGTGATCTGACAGCCTGCAAAAAGCCCCCGCTGCCTTACGGTTCCGGGGGCTTTCTCATTCTGGAATACCACAGATCCTGCGGGAGCGGGCTTGCTCGCGAAGGGGGCGTGTCAGGCGACGTAGATGTATCTGCCCCACCGCTTTCGCGAGCAAGCCCACACTGGATCTGCATAGCCTTCCAGTTTCGCAATCGCCCACAAAAAAGCCCCCGCTACTTACAGTTCCGGGGGCTTTCTCATTCTGGAATACCACAGATCCCCTGTGGGAGCGGGCTTGCTCGCGAAGGGGGCGTGTCAGGTGACATAGATGTATCTGACATACCTTTTCGCGAGCAAGCCCGCTCCCACACTGGATCTTCATAGCCTTCCAGTTTCGCAATCGCCCACAAAAAAGCCCCCGCTACCGCAATGGCAACGGGGGCTTTTTGATGAGGCTTACATCTCGACCTGAGTACCCAACTCAATCACCCGGTTCAGCGGCAGATTGAAGAAGCGCAAATTGCCATTGGCGTTCTGCAACATGAAGGCAAACAGCGCCTCGCGCCAACGAGACATGCCTTCGAGTTTGGAAGCGATGACCGTTTCGCGGCTGAGGAAGTACGTCGTGCGCATCGGGTTGAAGTCCAGTTCATCGAGGTGACACAGCTTCAGCGCCTTCGGTACGTCCGGCTCGTCGGTGAAGCCGAAGTGCAGGATCACCCGGAAGAAACCTTCGCCGTAGGAATCCACCTCGAAGCGCCGCGTCGGCGGCACCCGCGGGATGTCTTCGTACACCACCGTCAGCAGCACCACTTGCTCGTGCAGCACCTGATTATGCAGCAGGTTGTGCAATAGCGCGTGGGGCACGGCATCTGGCCGCGCCGTGAGGAACACGGCAGTCCCCTGAACGCGATGGGGCGGTTGTACCGCGATGCTGCTGATAAAGATAGGCAGCGGCAAACCACCCTCATCGATGCGCTCGACCAGCAACTGCTTGCCGCGTTTCCAGGTGGTCATCAGCACAAACAGCGCGAAACCGGCGATCACCGGAAATGCACCGCCCTGAACGATTTTCGGCACGTTGGCGGCGAAGTACACACCGTCTACCAAGAGGAAGCCCAACAGGATCGGCACCACAAGCACCGGCGGCCACTTCCATAGCAACAGGATCACCGCGGACACCAGGATACTGGTCATCAGCATGGTCCCGGTCACGGCTACACCGTAGGCCGAGGCCAGGGCGCCGGAGGATTCGAAACCAATCACCAACAGCACCACGCCGACCATCAACGCCCAGTTCACCGCGCCGATGTAGATCTGGCCCTGTTCGGCACTGGAAGTGTGCTGGATATGCATGCGCGGAATGTAACCGAGCTGGATCGCCTGACGGGTCAGGGAGAACGCACCGGAAATCACCGCTTGCGAGGCAATCACCGTGGCCAGGGTCGACAGGCCGACCAGCGGGATCAATGCCCAGCTCGGTGCCAGCAGGTAGAACGGGTTACGGGCAGCTTCCGGATCACCCAGCAGGAGCGCGCCCTGGCCGAAGTAGTTCAGCACCAGCGCCGGCAGCACGAGGATGAACCAGGCACGAGCGATCGGCTTGCGACCGAAGTGGCCCATGTCCGCGTACAACGCTTCGGCACCGGTCAGTGCGAGCACCACGGCGCCGAGAATCGTCACGCCCATGCCCGGATGGTCCATGAAGAAACGTACGCCCCACACCGGGTTCATCGCTTCCAGGACTTCCGGATGCTGGCTGATGCCATAGACGCCCAGTGCACCCAGCACAAGGAACCAGGTGACCATGATCGGCCCGAACAGAATGCCGATGCGCGCCGTGCCGTGACGCTGGATCAGAAACAGCGCGACCAGCACCACCAGCGACAATGGCACTACCCAATGGTCGATGCCTTCGAAGGCCAGCCCCAGGCCTTCAATCGCCGACAGTACGGAAATCGCCGGGGTAATCATGCTGTCGCCATAGAACAGCGCCGCACCGATCAGCCCGCAAACCACCAACAACGTGCGCAACTTCGCGTGGCCCGCCGCCGCCCGCCGGGCCAGTGCGGTCAGGGCCATGATCCCGCCTTCGCCCTGGTTGTCAGCGCGCAGTACGAACATCATGTACTTGATCGACACGACCCAGATCAGCGACCAGAAAATGAGTGCCAGAATCCCCAGCACCCCGTCATGGTTGACCGGCACGCCATAGCCTCCGGAAAACACTTCCTTGAGGGTGTACAACGGACTGGTGCCGATATCGCCATAAACCACCCCGACTGCCGCGACCAGCATACCGATCGGCTTCACCGCCGAATGCTCGGCACCGGCAGCCTGACTACTTGCCTGACCCATCCACCACTCCTACTTCTCAGACCCGGGCTTCTTTGAAAGAAGCACTATGCTTTGTCGTGCAGCATGCGCTGTTTTACATCAGGTTACAGACGTTTTGTTGACTGTAAAAAACCAGTAAAGCGTAACGGCGCGAAGCATAGCGCAGCACTCGTCGTATTTCCCTGCATAAAGCTGGTCAAGTGGGCTTACCATCGCTAGAATTGCGCACTTTTTGACCAGAGGCGCCAAATAAGCGCCCGTCCGTCGTCTTGCCGCACTCGGCACGAGGCGTCACAAAATACCGAGGTTAGACATGTCCACCACTCCTGCGTCGGCCAATCCAAAGGTTGGCTTCGTTTCCTTGGGCTGCCCCAAAGCACTGGTCGACTCCGAGCGCATCCTTACCCAGCTGCGCATGGAAGGCTATGACGTTGTCTCCACTTACCAGGACGCCGATGTCGTGGTGGTCAACACCTGCGGCTTCATCGATTCGGCCAAGGCCGAGTCCCTGGAAGTGATCGGCGAAGCCATCAAGGAAAACGGCAAGGTCATCGTGACCGGCTGCATGGGCGTCGAAGAAGGCAACATTCGCGACGTACACCCGAGCGTGCTGGCCGTGACCGGTCCGCAGCAGTACGAGCAAGTGGTCAACGCCGTGCACGAAGTCGTGCCGCCACGCCAGGACCACAACCCGCTGATCGACCTGGTGCCGCCACAAGGCATCAAGTTGACTCCGCGCCACTACGCCTACCTGAAGATCTCCGAAGGCTGCAACCACAGCTGCAGCTTCTGCATCATCCCGTCGATGCGCGGCAAACTGGTCAGCCGTCCGGTGGGCGACGTGCTCGACGAGGCCCAGCGCCTGGTCAAGTCCGGCGTCAAGGAGCTGTTGGTGATCTCCCAGGACACCAGCGCCTACGGCGTCGACGTGAAATACCGCACCGGTTTCTGGAACGGTGCGCCGGTGAAAACCCGCATGACCGAACTCTGCGAAGCCCTCAGCACCCTCGGCGTCTGGGTTCGCCTGCACTACGTTTACCCGTACCCGCACGTTGACGAGCTGATCCCGCTGATGGCCGCCGGCAAGATCCTGCCGTACCTGGACATCCCGTTCCAGCACGCCAGCCCGAAGGTGTTGAAGTCGATGAAGCGCCCCGCCTTCGAAGACAAGACCCTGGCACGCATCAAGAACTGGCGCGAAATCTGCCCGGACCTGATCATCCGTTCGACCTTCATCGTCGGCTTCCCGGGCGAAACCGAAGAGGACTTCCAGTACCTGCTGAACTGGCTGACCGAAGCCCAGCTCGACCGTGTCGGCTGCTTCCAGTACTCGCCGGTCGAAGGCGCACCGGCCAATGACCTGGATCTGGAAGTCGTCCCGGACGACGTCAAGCAGGACCGTTGGGAGCGCTTCATGGCGCACCAGCAGGCCATCAGCTCGGCGCGCCTGCAAATGCGCATCGGCCGCGAGATCGAAGTGCTGGTCGATGAAGTCGACGAGCAAGGCGCCGTGGGCCGCTGCTTCTTCGACGCCCCGGAAATCGACGGCAACGTATTCATCGACAACGGCAGCAACCTCAAGCCAGGCGACAAGGTCTGGTGCAAAGTGACCGACGCCGACGAATACGACCTGTGGGCTGAACAGATCTAAACGCAAAAAATACAAAAAGCCCCGCTCTCTTGACGAGATGCGGGGCTTTTTTACGGCTATCGTTTGCACATGGAAGGATTCCTATCAACCACTGCATAAGAGGCAGACGGGCATGCGTCAGCATTCGGTCATCCACACGCCGAAACTCGGCGACTACGAAGAATTGACCCGGGTCTGGGAGGCCTCGGTGCGCGCCACCCACGACTTCCTGCCCGACAGCTACATCGAACTGCTGAAAAACCTGGTGCTGACCCGCTACCTCGACTCGGTGATGCTGATCTGCACCAAGGATTCGAGCCAGCGCATCACCGGATTCGCCGGCGTCGCGGCAGGCAAGATCGAAATGCTCTTCATCGACCCCGACCATCGCGGCCAGGGCCTGGGCAAGAAATTGTTGCGCTATGCCCTGGAACACCTGAACGCCGATGAACTGGACGTCAACGAACAGAACCCGCAAGCCCTCGGTTTTTACTTCAAGCAGGGTTTCGAGGTCATCGGTCGCTCGGAAGTCGATGGCATGGGGCAGCCGTATCCGTTGTTGCACATGCGTATGCGTCAAAACCAGCAACACTCCCGACATGGCTGACACAACACCGACAACTGTAGGAGCTGGCTTGCCAGCGATGGTGGCTAACGATAACGCGCCGTCTCAGGAAAAAAGCGGCGCACTTGAATCCATCGCTGGCAAGCCAGCTCCTACAGTAAAAGCCACACGGTGCAAATGGAACCGGGATTAACCGGCGCCAGGCAGGTACAATGCCCACCCCCTTTTTGTTACGGCCCTGACATGACTGACCCGATTCGTCTCTCCAAACGTCTCATCGAACTCGTCGGCTGTTCCCGTCGGGAGGCTGAGCTGTTCATCGAGGGCGGCTGGGTCACCGTCGACGGCGTGGTCATCGACGAGCCGCAATTCAAGGTCGACACCCAGAAAGTCGAGCTTGATCCAGAAGCCAAGGCCTCCGCGCCGGAACCGGTGACCTTGCTGCTCAACGTGCCGGCCGGCATGGACGCAGACACCGCCATGGCCACCCTCGGCGCCGAGACCCTGAGCGAAGAACACCGCTACGGTAAGCGTCCGTTGCGCGGGCACTTCCTGCGCCTGACCGCCAGCACCGACCTGCAGGCCAACGCCAGCGGTCTGCTGGTGTTCACCCAGGACTGGAAAATCCTGCGCAAGCTCACCGCTGACTCCAGCAAGATCGAGCAAGAGTATGTGGTCGAGGTTGAAGGCGAGATGGTGGCTCACGGCCTCAACCGCCTGAACCATGGCCTGACCTACAAGGGCAAGGAGTTGCCGGCGGTCAAGGCCAGTTGGCAGAACGAAAACCGCCTGCGCTTTGCCATGAAGAACCCGCAACCGGGCATCATCGCCCTGCTGTGCCAGGCCGTCGGCCTGAAGGTCGTCGCCATCCGCCGCATCCGCATCGGCGGCGTGTCCATCGGCAAAGTGCCCGTGGGGCAATGGCGCTACTTGTCCGGCAAAGAGAAGTTCTAAGGCTTTGCGCACCGCCACACTTTTCGGTGCTGCTGTTTTCGGCAGCACCCATAGCTGAATTATCAGGACTGCACACATGATTCATAACGACGTACTGCGCAGCGTGCGCTACATGCTCGACATCAGCGACAAGAAAGTCATCGAGATCATCAAGCTCGGTGGCCTGGACGTGACCCTGGCAGACCTGGTGACCTATCTCGACAAGAAAGAGGAAGACGAGGAAGGCTTTGTACGCTGCCCCGACGAAGTCATGGCGCATTTCCTCGATGGCCTGGTGATCTTCAAGCGCGGCAAGGACGAAAGCCGTCCGCCGCAGCCGATCGAAGTGCCGGTGACCAACAACATCATCCTGAAAAAACTGCGGGTGGCGTTCGAGCTGAAAGAGGACGACATGCACGCGATCCTCAAGGCTGCCGAGTTCCCGGTGTCCAAGCCTGAGCTGAGCGCGCTGTTCCGCAAATTCGGCCACACCAACTATCGCCCGTGCGGCGACCAGTTGCTGCGCAATTTCCTCAAGGGCCTGACCCTGCGCGTACGCCCGCAGTAAACCTCCAGGCTGATTGCTACCCCTGTAGGAGCTGGCTTGCCAGCGAAGGACTCAACAACGCCGCGTTGATCCAGTTGATACGCGTCAACGTTAGCGACCATCGCTGGCAAGCCAGCTCCTACAGGGCCGAATAACCCCCCATTCCGCGCAAAAATAGTGGCTCCGTTTCGAACGGCTGACGACTAGGGTGTAAAGACCTCAGTTTTCAGGATTCGCCATGCATCCCTACTTTTCCCTGCAAGGCCGCACCGCCCTGGTGACCGGCGGCACCCGTGGTATCGGCAAGATGATCGCCAAGGCCTACGTCGAGGCGGGCGCCACCGTGTACGTCTGCGCCCGCGACGCCGAAGCCTGCCGGCAAACCGCCGACGAACTCGGAGCGCTTGGACACTGCCACGCCATGGTGGCCAACCTCGCCACCGAAGAGGGCGTCCTGCAACTGGCCACACGCCTGGGCGAGCAGATTTCCCATCTGGACATCCTGGTGAACAATGCCGGCACCACCTGGGGTGCACCACTGGAGAGCTACCCGATCAAGGGCTGGGAAAAAGTCATGCAGCTCAACGTGACATCGGTATTCAACTGTATCCAGCAATTCCTGCCCCTGCTGCGCAAGGCCGGTTCAGCGCAGAATCCCGCGCGGATCATCAACATTGGTTCGGTGGCCGGGATTTCATCCTTCGGCGAACAGGCGTATGCCTACGGGCCGAGCAAGGCGGCACTGCATCAACTGTCGAGGATTCTGGCGCGCGAACTGGTGAGCCAGCACATCAACGTCAATGTGATCGCCCCGGGTCGCTTTCCGAGCAAAATGACCCGGCACATTGGCGATGATGAACAGGCACTGGCTGAGGATACGGCGCTGATTCCAATGAAGCGTTGGGGCCGCGAGGAAGAGATGGCGGCGCTGGCGATCAGTCTGGCGAGCACTGCCGGAGCCTATATGACCGGGAATATCATTCCGCTGGATGGCGGGTTCAGTCTCTGAAATCGGCGGCGCGGTCTTCGCGAGCAAGCCCGCTCCCACAGGGTTCTGGAGCGCAAACAAAATTTGTGCCCAATATAAAACCTGTGGGAGCGTGGCTTGCCCGCGATGACGGAATGACAGGCACCGCCTAAGCAATGGTTGATCGGGTTATCATGCCCACCCTCTTCCCGCCTCGACCGCAAACCATGACCTACAGCGTTTCCCCCATCGGCTTCGTGCGCTCCTGCTTCAAGGAGAAGTTCGCCATTCCGCGCCAGCCACAACTGGCCCCCGCCGCCCGTGGGGTGCTGGAACTGGTGGCACCGTTCGATCAAGGGGACGCGGTGCAGGGCTTGGAGCAAGTCAGCCACGTGTGGCTGCTGTTCCTGTTCCACCAGGCCCTGGAGGAAAAGCCTCGCCTGAAGGTCCGCCCTCCTCGCCTCGGCGGTAACAAATCCATGGGCGTGTTCGCCACCCGCGCCACCCACCGCCCCAATGGCATCGGGCAATCAGTGGTGAAACTGGACAGGGTCGAAGCCAACCGCCTGTGGATCTCGGGCATCGATCTGCTGGATGGCACGCCGATTCTCGATATCAAGCCCTACGTGCCCTACGCCGACATCATCGATACAGCCGCCAACAGCATCGCCAGCGCTGCGCCGCAGCTGATTCCCGTGCAGTGGACGGACTCAGCGCTGCTGCAGGCTCACGAGCATGCCCGGCGCCTTGATGAGCCTTTGGTTGAGTTGATCGAGCAATGCCTGGCGCAGGATCCACGCCCGGCCTATCAAACACCTGCACCCGAGCGGGAATACGGAGCGCAGTTCTGGGATCTGGATGTGCGTTGGCATTACCCGACACCGGAGCTGATCCGCGTGCTGGAAGTCATTCCTGCAAAGGGCTGAACGCCGGAAACGAATAAGCCCGCATGACCTTCCCAAGTCATGCGGGCTTTTCAGATGCGCTGCAAATCTACTGTAGGAGCGAGCCTGCTCGCGAAAAACCTGAGGACGCCGCTGGGTATCAAGCTTCCCGCGTTATCGTTGACCTCCATCGCGAGCAGGCTCGCTCCTACACGTGACCTGCGGTCACTTCTCGACGAACGCACGCTCGATCAGGTAATCACCCGGCTCGCGCATCCGCGGCGAAACCTTCAGGCCGAAGCTGTTCAGCACTTCGCTGGTCTCGTCGAGCATGCTCGGGCTGCCGCACAGCATGGCGCGGTCGTCCTGCGGGTTGATCGGAGGCAGACCAATATCGCTGAACAGCTTGCCACTGCGCATCAGGTCGGTCAGGCGACCTTCGTTCTCGAACGGCTCGCGGGTCACGGTCGGGTAGTAGATCAACTTGTCACGCAGGGCTTCGCCGAAGAATTCGTTCTGCGGCAGGTGCTCGGTGATGAACTCGCGGTAAGCGACTTCGTTGACGTAACGCACGCCGTGGCACAGGATCACTTTTTCGAAACGCTCGTAGGTTTCCGGGTCCTGGATAACGCTCATGAACGGCGCCAGACCGGTACCGGTGCTGAGCAGGTACAAATGTTTGCCAGGCTTCAAGTCATCCAGCACCAGCGTGCCGGTAGGCTTCTTGCTTATGATGATCTCGTCGCCTTCCTTCAGATGCTGCAACTGCGAAGTCAGCGGACCATCAGGCACCTTGATGCTGAAGAACTCGAGATGCTCTTCCCAGTTCGGGCTGGCAATCGAGTAAGCGCGCATAAGCGGGCGGCCGTTGGGCTGTTGCAGGCCGATCATCACGAACTGACCGTTCTCGAAGCGCAGGCCCGGATCACGGGTGCACTTGAAGCTGAACAGAGTGTCGTTCCAGTGGTGAACACTGAGGACACGCTCGTGGTTCATGTTGCTCATGTACGTGGGACTCCTGGAGATTGGTCTGCGCGTGTTCGGTGTGCTCTGCAAGAAAGCCAGCTCTGCGCAATTGCATCGCATTCTAAAGGCAGAGACAATATCTGTTAAATGGATTATTAAGATAAGGGTTATCGGTTATATCGATATGCGATTTACTCTCCGTCAACTTCAAGTATTCGTCGCCGTCGCCCAGCAGGAAAGCGTGTCCCGTGCTGCGGGCCTGCTCAACCTCTCGCAATCAGCGGCGAGCACCTCGATCACCGAACTGGAGCGTCAGTGCAGCTGCCAACTGTTCGACCGCGCCGGCAAACGGCTGAGCCTGAACGCCCTCGGTAAACAACTATTGCCGCAAGCGGTCGCCCTGCTGGACCAGGCCAAGGAAATCGAAGACCTGCTCAACGGCAAATCCGGTTTCGGCTCGCTGGCCGTGGGCGCGACCCTGACCATCGGCAATTACCTGGCCACCCTGCTGATCGGCAGCTTCATGCAGCGCCATCCGGAAAGCCAGGTGAAGCTGCACGTGCAGAACACTGCCAACATTGTGCAACAGGTGGCCCACTATGAAATTGACCTGGGTCTGATCGAAGGCGACTGCAGTCACCCGGACATCGAAGTGCAAAGCTGGGTCGAGGACGAACTGGTGGTGTTTTGCGCCCCTCAGCATCCGCTGGCCAAGCGCGGCACGGCCACCATGGACGAGTTGAGCCACGAAGCGTGGATCTTGCGCGAACAGGGCTCCGGCACACGGCTGACCTTCGATCAAGCCATGCGTCATCACCGTTCTTCCTTGAATATCCGTCTGGAGCTTGAGCACACCGAAGCGATCAAGCGCGCGGTGGAGTCAGGCTTGGGGATTGGCTGCATTTCCCGGCTGGCTTTGCGCGACGCATTCCGCCGCGGCAGCCTGGTGCCTGTCGAGACGCCGGATCTGGATCTGGCGCGACAGTTTTATTTCATCTGGCATAAACAGAAATATCAGACCTCGGCGATGCGCGAATTCCTCGATCTGTGCCGCGCCTTCACCGCCGGGGTTCAGCGCAGCGACGAGATCGTGCTGCCCACGATCGCTTAGAGCAGGATGACCGCCCACACCAGGGCAATCATGCTCAATGCCACGAACTGGGCGGCACTGCCCATGTCCTTGGCATTCTTGGACAGCGGGTGCCGCTCAAGGGAAATACGGTCGATGGCCGCTTCCACGGCCGAATTGAGCAACTCGACGATCAACGCCAACAGGCATACCGCGATCAACAACGCCTGTTCGACCCGGCTGACATTCAGGAAGAACGACAAGGGAATCAGGATGACGTTGAGCAATACCAGTTGCCGAAAGGCAGCTTCGCCGGTGAAGGCTGCGCGCAGGCCGTCCAGCGAATAACCGGAGGCATTGAGAATACGTTTCAGACCGGTCTGGCCTTTGAAAGGTGACATAGAGTGGGCAACTGACAAAAAAGGAAGTGGGAAAGCTAGTTCAACCAAAGTCAAAAAAGCGTGAAGTTGCCAGCCTTTAATGGCTGGAAGTTGACTCAAGTTGTTGCAAGAGCAGCGCGGCCTGGGTCCGCGTCCGTACATTCAGCTTACGGAAAATCGCGGTCACGTGCGCCTTGATAGTCGCCTCGGAAACACTCAACTCGTAGGCGATCTGCTTGTTCAGCAAGCCTTCGCAGACCATGGTCAGCACCCGGAATTGCTGCGGTGTCAGACTGGCAAGGCCTTCGCTGGCCGCCTTGGCCTCTGCCGAAACGCTGACTGCTTCGAACGCCTGCGGTGGCCAGAACACATCGCCATCGAGGACCGCACGCACGGCTTTCTGGATCACACTCAAGTCGCTGGATTTGGGAATGAAGCCACTGGCGCCGAACTCACGGGACTTGACCATGATGGTCGGCTCTTCCTGGGCCGAGACCATGACCACCGGAATCTGCGGGTACTGAC
Organism: Pseudomonas sp. AP3_22 TE3818; assembly: GCF_053628995.1. Lineage (NCBI taxonomy): Bacteria > Pseudomonadati > Pseudomonadota > Gammaproteobacteria > Pseudomonadales > Pseudomonadaceae > Pseudomonas > Pseudomonas sp. AP3_22 TE3818. The sequence continues at coordinate 5,245,007 of NZ_JBRJHL010000001.1, forward strand.
CGCGCAGCAGGACCAACCCGGAAAAACCGTAGGCCCCCGGCATGTTCAGGTCCAGCAGTACCAGATCCCAGTCGGACTTTTCCGTCAGGCGGACTTCCAGTTCGGCAATGCTCGCCACCTCCACCAGACGGACATCCGGGCCAAGGCCCAGGGTCAACGCTTGATGCAAGGCACTACGAAACAGCGGATGGTCATCGGCAATCAGGATTTCGTATGTGGCCATTTTTCAAATGATCCTGTTTTTCATGGGACGCCCGATACATTCGGATCTCGCCAAAGCACCTCAAGGCACAGCCATGGAGCTGCACTGACCAGGCACGTTCAACGCAAGAAACGCCATTGCAAACGCTGGCCGCACCCTGACCGGCGCCAAGCATGCCCAGCGAAGCCGGGGTGGTCAAGCCGCATGCCCGGTACAGTTTATTGCAGTATGAGCGACAATCAGTCCACCCATGGAGTGACCGACTGGACATAGGGCATCAACTCGGCATGCGCCGGGGTCGAAACGTTCATGTCCAACTGATGTTTGGCGTCGAGGTAATGCTGGCTGAACACATCAAAGTAGGCATCCAGCGCCGAGGCTGCGTCGACATCGCCCGCCAGGTCGAGACACAGCGCCGCCACTTCCGCCGTGCACAGGTGCTCGCTGCGGGTCGAGCGGCGCAACCGGTAGCGCGAGAGCTTTTCAGGCAACAGGCTGAGGATCGGCAATCGATCGAAATAGGGACTCTTGCGAAAGATCTTTCGCGCCTCGGTCCAGGTCGCGTCCAACAGAATGAACAACGGACGCTTCGTGCCACCGACATCCACACCGTTGGTCACCCGCTCAGGCTCGACATACTCACCGGGAAACACCAGGTAGGGCTGCCATTGCGGATCGGACAACAGCGCCAGCAACTTCGGATCGACCTCCGTACGGGACCAGATGAAGGCGTGGTTGTCAGGGACCACATCGGCGATCAGCCAACCGGTGTTGCTCGGCTTGAACACTTCCTTGTTGGTCATGATCAGGCACACACCGGAGCGGGTCGCGACCTGAGGACGCCATGCGCACAAGCAGTGGCTCTGGATCACCCGGCAGTCACGGCAACGCGGCGCACGCCAGCCGCGGGCCTGAATCGGCTTGATGCCCTCCTCCTCACGCTGATCGCGCAAGCGGGCTACGGCATTCAAGGCAAAGCGCGCGGGGGTGGGGCTCATAGCGGGCAACGCCCACAGAGAAGGAAACTCGACACGAAACACACTCGACAGGGTAAAAAGTGCCAGCAGTTTACCAGACCGCCCGGCGCAAGCCTGTACCGTCCAGCCCGCCTCCCCTATAATTCGCCGCCACTGAACGCACAGTCACGTGACGGGTCAAACCCCCATCACTGAACCAGGAGAGTTTCATGCTGCGCCTTATCGTTCCTACCGCGGCCATTTTGCTGGCGTCGTCCCTCAATGCCCAGGCTGCGTCCTTGAAAGACACGGAACTGAACAAAATGCTGCAAAACGTCGCCACCCAGAGCAGCGTCGGCACTCCACGAGCGATCAACGAAGACATACTCGATCAAGGCTACACCGTTGAAGGCAAACAGCTGATCAACCACCTGAGCGTGCAGAGCAGCCACGCCGACAAGATGCGTGCAGACCCCAAAGCGGTGTACTTCCAGCTGGGCGCCTCTGTCTGCAGGAACGAAGGGTTTCGCAAGCTGATGGCCAAGGGCGCGATCATGCGTTACGACTTCACCGAGGTGAAGACCAACCGTCCGGTTGGCTCCGCCAGCTTCCAGGAATCGGATTGCCTGCAACCGGCCAAGAAGAAAAAGTAATCACCGGGAATTGGCGCGCCGCTGTTCATCTTCGGCGCGCAATTCTGCCAGCAGCGCCTGCAAGTAATGCGAACGGCGTTCGCCGCCACGCAAACGCCGGCAGCACTCCTCTTCGAGGCTCAAATGATTGGCCTCGGCTGACGACTTCAACAATCGATACAGCTGCGTATCGACCTCCAGAATGACTCTGGCCATGGTTTCCCGCCTCCCTGCACTTCACTCATGTTTGAGCGATTAAATCCTTGAACTGCATGTACCGTGCGCCCTAGCGTTGACGCAAAGTTGTCGTGTGGCACCTGTAACTTAGTAAATCAGAGTGCGGCACAGGCGACGCCTGTTCTGACGAGCGGTGAAACCACCTTGCAAATCGTCAATAAGCGGTTGCCAGCAAAGACGTTGTGGCGCAATGATCAATCAGCGCAAATCATCGTGAAGGTCTAGATTTCAGGTATCCACGTTCACTTTTTCAGGGCTGGAAAGGGGCTGGCCGTCGCTTGTCGTGTTGTGCGATTGTTTCTTTCATCCAAGGGAAAAACAGAACCTGTTTGGATGATCCGATGCCTTTCGGGTCAAGTAGATCGCCCAGGCATGGGCCTGGGCAGACAGCGACACATGAAGTGTCGTGGCACCGGCGTACGTTGTCGGGCCGAGGGTTCTGTGCAGAAGGAGAAGTTGAATGCCTTACCAACCGAATGACCTCCTGAGCCGTCATTTCGAAGAAAGCGGCCACGACCTCCTCAGCAAGGTCGAAGAACAACTCAAGCTGATTTCACCCAACAGCCCGAACATCCCGATCTACCGTGACATGATCCTGACCGTGCTGCGCATGGCCCAGGAAGACCACAACCGCTGGAACGCCAAAATCACCCTGCAAGCCCTGCGCGAACTGGAACAGGCCTTCCGCGTGCTCGAACAATTCAAGGGACGGCGCAAGGTCACTGTTTTCGGCTCGGCCCGTACCCCCATGGAACACCCGCTCTACAGGATGGCCCGGGAACTCGGCGCCGCTCTGGCGCGCTCGGACATGATGGTCATTACCGGCGCCGGTGGCGGCATCATGGCCGCCGCCCACGAGGGAGCCGGCCTGACACACAGCCTCGGGTTCAACATCACCCTGCCCTTCGAGCAGCATGCCAACCCCACTGTCGACGGCACGACCAACCTGCTGCCCTTCCATTTCTTCTTCACCCGCAAGCTGTTCTTCGTCAAGGAAGCCGATGCCCTGGTGCTGTGCCCGGGCGGTTTTGGCACGCTGGATGAAGCCCTGGAAGTGCTGACGCTGATACAGACCGGCAAGAGTCCATTGGTGCCCGTGGTGCTGCTCGACGCACCGGGCGGTAAATTCTGGCAAGGCGCACTGGACTTCATTCACCAGCAACTGGAGGAAAACCATTACATCCTGCCCACTGACATGAAGCTGGTGAGACTGGTCTACAACGTCGAAGAAGCGGTAGAGCACATCAACCAGTTCTACAGCAACTTCCACTCCAGTCGCTGGCTCAAGCATCAGTTCCTGATTCGCATGAATCACTCACTCAACGACCAGGCACTCGAATACATGCAGGAGGCTTTCGCCGACCTGTGCCTGAGTGATCATTTCCATCAGCATACTTATAGCGGCGAGGAACACGACGAAGCCGAATTCAGCCATCTGGCGCGACTGGTCTTCAACTTCAACGCCCGCAATCATGGCCGCCTGCGCGAACTTGTGGACTACATCAACCTGCCGGAAAACTGGGCACAATCAAAATCCCAGGCACCACAACGCACGCGGGAGCCGTCAAAGGTTACGTGAGGCATAAAAAAACGGCCCGCTACCGAAATAGCGGGCCGTTTCAGTTCAGTCGTCCATCCCTCGACCGCTGAACAGGCGGTTGATCATTTCCATGGAGTATCCCCGATACGCCAGGAATCGGCCTTGTTTGGCTCGCTCCCGGACATCTGCCGGCAATTGCCCGGAGAATTTACGTCGCCAGGTGTCGGCCAACTGCTCCTGCCAGTCGATACCGCTCTCACGCAGGGCAAGTTCAATATCGGTGCGCTGCAGGCCGCGCTGGCTCAACTCTTCACGAATGCGTAAAGGGCCATAACCGGAACGGGCGCGGTAGGAAACGAAACTTTCGAGGTAACGGGTTTCAGACAACAACCCCTCTTCCGTCAACCGGTCGAGTGCTGTTTCGATCATTTCAGGGAGGGCGCCGCGCTGACGCAGTTTACGCGTCAGCTCGACACGACCGTGCTCGCGTCGTGCGAGCAGGTCCATTGCGGTTCGCCGCACCGCGACGAGTGTATCGAGTACGGCGGTCATCGCTTCGATCAGATATCAGCGTCAACCAGGTCGTCTTCGGTCTCTTTGACCGCAGAAGCTTTGGCGTCTGCTACGGATGCCGGGGACAGGAGTTTGTCACGCAGTTGCTTCTCCAGCTTTGCCGCGACTTCCGGGTTGTCCGCCAGGAACTTGGCCGAGTTGGCCTTGCCCTGACCGATCTTGGTGCCTTCATAGGCATACCAGGCGCCGGACTTCTCAACGAAACCGTGCAGAACACCCAGGTCGATCATCTCACCGTTGAGGTAGATGCCCTTGCCGTAAAGAATCTGGAACTCGGCCTGACGGAACGGCGAAGCCACCTTGTTCTTCACGACCTTGACGCGGGTTTCGCTACCGACGACTTCATCACCTTCCTTCACCGCGCCAGTACGACGGATGTCCAGACGAACCGATGCGTAGAACTTCAGCGCGTTACCACCGGTGGTGGTTTCCGGGCTGCCGAACATCACGCCGATTTTCATGCGGATCTGGTTGATGAAGATTACCAGGCAGTTGGCATTCTTGATGTTACCGGTGATTTTACGCAGCGCCTGGGACATCAGGCGGGCTTGCAGGCCCACGTGCATGTCGCCCATTTCGCCTTCGATTTCAGCCTTTGGCACCAGGGCGGCCACGGAGTCGACGATGATCACGTCAACCGCGTTGGAACGCACCAGCATGTCGGTGATTTCCAGGGCCTGCTCGCCGGTGTCCGGCTGGGAAACCAGCAGGTCGTCGACGTTGACGCCCAGCTTGCCGGCGTACTCAGGGTCGAGGGCGTGCTCGGCGTCGACGAATGCGCAGGTCGCGCCGGCTTTTTGAGCCTGGGCGATCACGGATAAGGTCAGCGTGGTTTTACCGGAAGATTCAGGACCGTAGATTTCAACAATACGGCCTTTTGGCAGGCCGCCGATGCCGAGAGCAATGTCCAGACCCAGAGAGCCAGTGGAAATGGCCGGGATCGCCTGACGGTCCTGATCGCCCATACGCATTACGGCACCCTTGCCGAATTGACGTTCGATCTGACCCAGGGCCGCAGCCAAGGCTTTCTTCTTGTTGTCGTCCATTAAAGTCCTCACGTAATCAATAAGGCCTGACGGCCAACACCTGTATAAGTAGCCAGTATTATTCCACAGCGATTCCGGATCGCCTACCCCTGATTTGAGATTTCTGCCGCGGCATAGCGCAGCAGCCCCTCTAGCGCGGCCTTCACCGTTTGTCGGCGCACCTCGTCGCGGTCACCGGCGAAGTGTTGCAACTCGCTGAACACTCGCTCGCCCACGCCCCAGGCCAGCCAAACCGTCCCCACCGGCTTGCTCGGCGAACCACCGTCCGGCCCGGCTACGCCACTGACCGCCACGGAAAAATACGCGCGACTTTTCTCCTGCGCCCCCCTGGCCATCGCTTCGACCACCTCGCGACTGACCGCCCCCACCGTGGTGAACAACTCCACAGGAACATCCAGTTGCAGGTTCTTCTGCAGATTGGAATAGGTGACGTAACCGGCCTCGAACCACGCCGAGCTGCCCGGAATACGGGTGATCGCCTCGGCGATCCCGCCTCCGGTGCAGGACTCGGCCGTGGAAACGTGGGCATTGAGAATCTGCAATTGCCTGCCAAGGTCAGCGGCGAGCTGGGTAATTACTTTCACGGTCATCTCCTGATGGGGCGGGATGGGTTAACCGTACACCAGCAGACTGCACTTGCAAGCGACAGGACCGATCAAAATGTAAAGAACCAGAGGCTCTGGAAAAGGTCTGCCGGGGGATTCAATCGTCCACGTCACCGGCTGAAACATGACCGACACCCATGCGCCTGGCCGCCCAACGTTCATACAACCCTAAAACTACGTCTGTCCCGGCCATCGCCGTTAAACAGCCCCCCGCACAAGCGGCCCAAATGGAAACATTGGCGGCGTGCAGCAGCATGATGATCGAGGCGCCGCAGATCATGCTGGAGCCAGACCGCAGGCTCAGGCGCCGGACAAGGGGCCAGCCACGAACGCCTTCTTTATCGGCACGCCACATCTCACCGGTTACGCCACCGAGAACTGGAAGGATAATGAGCAGCCAAAGAGGCATGTCCAGCAACGCATATTGCTCAGCGGTCATTTCTTGCCTCCCTGAGTGAACGGTCACATTGCGTTCTTGAAGATAGGTAGCAAGACTATGCATTGATGCATACATAGTCAATGCACAAACGCATACATAAAGACAATCCAATGCTTTCAACAAACGAAAAAAACCCGCTCAGGAAGCGGGTTCTATCTGAACGCAGAGGGCATTAGCGGGCGTACATGCCCCACCAGAAGACATGCCCGAGGATAACAATCGGTTCCTCCTGGACTTCCTGAAAGGTGTAATCCTCGTCCGGGTGCTCATCACGATTAAAGCTGCGCAGACGAATCCCGGTCGGCAGGCGATACAGCTGCTTCACCCGAAGTTGTCCGTTGTGATTGATTGCATAAAGATCGCCGTCAACGATATCGCCAATGCCGCACTTGCCGGCATTGACCCCGACCGTCGCCCCGTCACGCAGTACCGGCAACATGCTGTTGCCCCGCACTGTCACGCACTTGGCCTGGTCGAACTGTACGCCGTTATGGCGCAGGCTACGTTTGCCGAAACGCAGGCTAGAGCGCTCGCTTTCCTCGATAACGAATCTCCCCGATCCTGCGGCCAATTCCACCTCGCGAAGAAAGGGGACCGACACCTCGTCGTCATCGACAGGGGTATCGTCGTCCCACAGGCTTATATCCTTGAGTTCCGAGTGCACAGGAGCGCGCCCGGCATTGGCGGCGGGTACGACGTCCGCGCGACCTCGCAATTGGTCGGTGCTCACGCAGAAGTACTCGGCGATCTTCGAAATATGTTTATCCGAAGGATCGACGATCTTCCCGCTGAGAATGCGCGAGAGCGTGGATTGAGGCACGCCGGTACGACGGTGAAGCTCCGTGGGGGAGATCCCGTGCTGGTCGAGCAATGCTCTTAAGACAGTAGATACGTTGCGTTTGTGCATACCGCGCATAGTGCTGGTTATTTTCGCAGAAGACAAATGCCCAATTGCATAATCGATGCATAACCTGTTTTTTGCATCGTAAAAGATGTCACCCGGCCGCGATGCCTGCGTCGGGTAGAGCGCCCATGGTAACCTTGCGCCCATCGCGGAAAAGCCCGGCCGTTGCCCCGCTTTTGCCCCACCTCTTTCAACGAGCTTCCTGACAATCCGATGAATAAAGCCGTCTCCGACCTGTCCTCCCACACCCCCATGATGCAGCAGTACTGGCGCCTGAAAAACCAGCACCCGGACCAGCTGATGTTCTACCGCATGGGCGACTTCTACGAGATTTTCTATGAAGACGCGAAGAAGGCCGCCAAGTTGCTGGACATCACCCTGACCGCCCGCGGGCAGTCGGCCGGGCAGGCGATTCCGATGTGCGGGATTCCTTACCACGCCGCCGAGGGTTACCTGGCGAAGCTGGTGAAGCTTGGCGAGTCGGTGGTGATCTGCGAGCAGGTCGGTGACCCGGCCACCAGCAAAGGACCGGTAGAGCGGCAGGTGGTGCGCATCATCACGCCGGGGACGGTGAGTGACGAGGCGCTGCTCGACGAGCGTCGGGACAATCTGATCGCTGCCGTTCTGGGTGATGAGCGCCTGTTCGGCCTGGCGGTGCTGGACATCACCAGTGGCAACTTCAGCGTGCTGGAAATCAAGGGCTGGGAAAACCTGCTGGCGGAACTGGAGCGGGTCAACCCGGTGGAACTGCTGATCCCGGATGACTGGCCCAAGGATTTGCCGGCGGAAAAACGCCGCGGTGTACGTCGCCGTGCGCCGTGGGATTTCGAGCGTGATTCGGCGCTCAAAAGCCTGTGCCAGCAATTCTCGACCCAGGACCTCAAGGGCTTTGGCTGTGAAAACCTGACCCTGGCCATCGGCGCCGCCGGCTGCCTGCTGGCCTACGCCAAGGAAACCCAGCGCACCGCCCTGCCTCACTTGCGCAGCTTGCGTCATGAACGCCTGGACGACACTGTGGTCCTCGATGGCGCCAGCCGTCGCAACCTGGAGCTCGACACCAACCTGGCTGGCGGCCGCGACAACACCCTGCAATCGGTAGTGGACCGTTGCCAGACCGCCATGGGCAGCCGCCTGCTGACCCGCTGGCTGAATCGCCCGTTACGCGATCTGACGGTGCTGTTGGCACGTCAGACCTCGATCACGTGCCTGCTCGACGGTTACCGCTTCGAAAGACTGCAACCGCAGCTCAAGGAAATCGGTGACATCGAGCGGATTCTTGCGCGGATCGGCCTGCGCAACGCCCGCCCACGCGACCTCGCCCGCTTGCGTGACGCTCTCGGTGCACTGCCCGAACTGCAAGTGGCAATGACGGAGCTCGAAGCCCCGCACCTGCAGCAACTCGCCAGCATCACCAGTACCTACCCGGAACTGGCGGCACTCCTGGAAAAAGCCATCATCGACAACCCGCCCGCGGTCATTCGGGACGGTGGTGTACTGAAAACCGGCTACGACAGCGAACTCGACGAACTGCATTCGCTCAGCGAAAACGCCGGGCAATTCCTGATCGACCTCGAAGCACGGGAAAAGGCGCGCACCGGCCTGTCCCACCTGAAGGTCGGCTACAACCGCATTCACGGTTACTTCATCGAGCTGCCAAGCAAGCAAGCGGAGTCGGCACCCGCCGACTATGTTCGCCGCCAGACGCTCAAAGGTGCCGAGCGCTTCATTACGCCGGAACTCAAGGCGTTCGAAGACAAGGCATTGTCAGCCAAGAGCCGCGCCCTGGCCCGCGAGAAGATGCTGTACGAAGCACTGCTCGAAGACCTGATCGCCCAACTGCCGCCCTTGCAGGACACCGCCGGTGCCCTGGCCGAACTGGACGTCTTGAGCAACCTGGCCGAGCGTGCACTGAACCTCGACCTGAACTGCCCGCGCTTTGTCAGCGAACCGTGCATGCGCATCAGCCAAGGCCGCCATCCGGTGGTCGAGCAAGTGCTGACCACGCCGTTCGTGGCCAACGACCTGAGCCTGGACGACAACACGCGCATGCTGGTGATCACCGGCCCGAACATGGGCGGTAAATCCACCTACATGCGTCAGACCGCTCTGATTGTGCTGCTGGCGCACATCGGCAGCTTCGTACCGGCGGCCAGTTGCGAATTGTCGCTGGTCGACCGCATCTTCACCCGGATCGGATCCAGCGATGACCTCGCCGGCGGGCGCTCGACCTTCATGGTGGAAATGAGCGAAACCGCGAACATTCTGCACAACGCCACCGAGCGCAGCCTGGTGTTGATGGACGAAGTCGGGCGCGGCACCAGCACCTTCGATGGTCTGTCGCTGGCCTGGGCGGCGGCCGAACGCCTGGCGCATCTGCGAGCCTACACGCTGTTCGCCACCCACTACTTCGAACTGACCGTCCTGCCAGAGGCCCAGCCGCTGGTGGCCAACGTGCACCTCAATGCCACCGAGCACAATGAACGCATCGTGTTCCTGCACCACGTGCTGCCGGGACCGGCCAGCCAGAGTTATGGCCTGGCCGTGGCACAGCTGGCAGGCGTACCTACTGAAGTCATTACCCGCGCCCGCGAGCATTTGAGCCGCCTGGAAGACACCGCCCTGCCCCATGAGTCGCCAGCACCTGCCAAAGGCAAACCGGCGGCTCCACAGCAAAGCGACATGTTCGCCAGTCTGCCTCACCCGGTGCTGGATGACCTGGCCAAGCTTGATCTGGACGACATGACGCCACGTCGTGCGCTCGAAATGCTCTATACACTGAAGACACGGATCTAACGCAGCGGCTTGCAAGCTGTTAGAATCTCGCGCGGTTTGGGATGCTGCTGGCTAATAGCCTGGCCAGCAGACTATCGCTCCCGAACCTGGCGACCCCTACGAGAAGGGGCGCAGCAAGCCGCGCCTGAGGAGAAAATTAGAAATGACCTTCGTCGTCACCGACAACTGCATCAAGTGCAAGTACACCGACTGCGTAGAAGTCTGTCCGGTGGACTGCTTTTACGAAGGCCCGAATTTCCTGGTGATTCACCCGGATGAGTGCATCGATTGCGCGCTGTGCGAACCTGAATGCCCTGCCGTGGCTATCTTCTCCGAAGATGAGGTTCCGGCCGGCATGGAGAACTTCATCGAGCTGAACGCTGAGTTGGCCGATATCTGGCCAAACATCACCGAACGCAAGGATCCAATGCCCGATTCCGCAGAATGGGATGGTAAGCCAGGCAAGATCGCAGACCTCGAACGCTGATTACCCCCGCGTTCGCGAAAAAGGCCCCACAAGGGCCTTTTTGCTTTTCTGCAGGCAAAAAAAGGGGCGGTTTGACCCGCCCACATTTTTTCCCTATTCCCTGTGTTCCTTTTCATCATCCTGATGAATCGCGTCCTGCGATTTCCCTATCCCTCATCCTTGAAGGACGTGTCTGTCCGTCGACACAACCTCAATACTAGAGTGTTCCCCTGCGAGATCAATCGCCCCTTGGCGCGAAACCCAGCTGTCACACGTCATTAATAATAAAAAATAGCCATATAAATCAAAAAGATAAAAACGAAAATCGTTCAACATGGACGATTACCAGGGTGTAAAAATAACGAACACTTACGCAAGTGTAAGCCTGGGCTTACAGCGCGAAACCGAAATCCCGAGGGGATTCGCCTTCTGGTCAGACAATAAAAAACCCCGAGCCAGTCGGGGTTTTTCATGCCATCGCAGTGAGTGCCTTATTGGAACAGCGACTCACTCGACAGACCATTTTTTTCCAGGATCTCGCGCAGCCGCTTCAAACCTTCCACCTGAATCTGCCGGACCCGCTCACGGGTCAGGCCGATTTCCAGGCCGACGTCTTCAAGGGTGCTGCTTTCATGACCGCGCAGGCCGAAGCGGCGTACAACCACTTCGCGTTGCTTGTCGGTCAGTTCCGAGAGCCATTGATCGATGCTCTGGGACAGGTCGTCGTCCTGCAACAGTTCGCATGGATCGGTCGGGCGGTCGTCAGTCAGGGTGTCGAGCAGGGTTTTATCCGAATCCGGACCCAGCGAGACGTCGACGGAGGAAACCCGCTCGTTAAGGCCGAGCATACGCTTGACCTCTCCTACCGGTTTTTCCAGCAGGTTGGCGATTTCTTCGGGTGAGGGTTCATGGTCGAGTTTTTGCGTCAGTTCCCGCGCAGCCCGCAGGTACACATTCAGCTCTTTGACCACATGGATCGGCAGCCGGATGGTCCGGGTCTGATTCATGATTGCGCGTTCGATGGTCTGGCGAATCCACCAGGTCGCGTAGGTCGAGAAGCGGAAACCGCGTTCCGGATCGAACTTCTCCACCGCCCGGATCAAGCCGAGGTTGCCCTCTTCGATCAGGTCCAGCAGCGACAACCCACGATTGACATAGCGTCGGGCGATTTTCACCACCAGTCGCAGGTTGCTTTCAATCATGCGCTTGCGCCCGGCCGGATCGCCACTTTGCGACAGGCGCGCAAAATGAACTTCTTCTTCGGGTGATAGCAGGGGAGAAAAACCAATTTCATTGAGATACAACTGCGTGGCATCGAGTGCCCGCGTGTAGTCAATGTACTTGTGTTGTTTCAACGATGCGGAGTGTTTGGATTTGGCACGAACGGAAGGTGGAGCCGCCCCTTCATCATTCGACATCGAATCCGTATCGATGCCGCTCTCCATCAGGAGAACCTCATCGTCGATGTCAAACTCCGGCACTTCTTTACTGAGAGCCATTGTTATAGTCCTTTGGTGAGTTCGACCTCAAGCTCAAGCGGCGCCTTTCTCCCTGGCAACGCTGGAGCCTGTCCCCTCTACGTGAGGAACAGGCTGGTAAGCGATCAACGACGTGGCAGGAATTGCAGCGGATCTACAGGTTTACCTTGGCGGCGAATCTCAAAATGCAGTTTCACCCGGTCTGTACCCGTTGACCCCATTTCGGCAATTGTCTGTCCGACCTTGACCTGCTGCCCCTCCCGAACCAACAGCCTGCGGTTATGTCCGTAGGCACTGACGTAGGTTTCACTGTGCTTGATGATCACTAATTCGCCGTAGCCCCTTAAGCCACTCCCGGCGTATACCACCGTCCCATCAGACGCAGCTAAAACAGGCTGTCCCAAATCTCCGGCGATATCAATTCCTTTATTCAAACTACCGTTTGAAGAGAATTTTCCAATCAGAATGCCATTAGATGGCCATCCCCAGCCGGTCGGGGCTGGCCCCGGAGGAGGCAACGGAGCGGGGGCAGGCTTGCTCGCGACGGACGGTACAACCGTTGTTGTGCTGGTGGTCGTACCGTTTGCCGAACGACGGATGACCGTGGTTTTACTCGACGACGAAGGTGTTGAGCTGGACGAACTGACCACTGCCGTCGACGTTGAATCGGTACGACCATCAAAGCGAATCGTCTGACCCGGATGGATGGTGTAGGGCGCAGGAATATTGTTTCGGGCCGCAAGGGCCTTGTAGTCCCAGCCGTAACGGAAGGCAATGGAAAACAGGGTGTCCTTGGGACGCACCACGTATTGTCCTGTGGTCACGGCCGGACGCTGAGCCGCCGCGTTGTTGCGATCCACGACACGAACATCACTGGATTTGTTGCTGGAACAACCGACCAGCAATGTACTCAAGACAAGGCCAGTCACCAGGCGCTGAAAGCTCGTTTTACTCATACGCTGCGCAATGACTGTGAGACTCACCCGCCGCTCCCTCTGTGGTGGCTGAAAATGTGAAATACCGGAGTCCGGCATGAACTGTCGCAAGTATAACGGGCCGTGCACGCTTTACCTTTAATGTGGCGAATCGCTGTTGCGCACACGTTTGCTGCCTGAAGATGAATGCCGTTGAAGCAATCGATGCCGCTGTAAGACAAAGGCAATCGAAGAGAATTCAGCGCGCCGAAACAAATGCTCAGGCCAATGGCCCATTGAGCAATGGCACGAAGCGCACAGCCCCCAGAACATGCCTGGAAAAACCTTGTTCCTCGCGGATGATCAGCATCAATTGCTGGACTTCGCCGGCCCCGACCGGGATCACCATTCGGCCTCCGGGTGCCAACTGGTCAAGCAATGCCTGGGGCACGTCAGTCGCCACGGCGGTGACGATAATCCCGTTGTACGGCGCCAGTGCCGGCCAGCCTTCCCAACCATCGCCCCAGCGGAACACCACGTTGCGCAGGTTAAGTTCGACCAGGCGTTCCTTTGCCCGATCCTGCAGAACCTTGATGCGCTCGACCGAGAACACTCGCTCGACCAGTTGCGACAGCACCGCCGTCTGATAACCCGACCCGGTGCCGATTTCCAGCACCTTGTCGAGAGGACCGGCCTCCAGCAGCAGCTCGCTCATGCGCGCCACCATATATGGCTGGGAGATGGTCTGGTTGTTGCCAATCGGCAGCGCGGTGTCTTCATAGGCACGGTGCGCCAGCGCTTCGTCGACGAACAGGTGGCGCGGGGTCCGGCGAATGACCTCCAGCACCCTCGCGTTGGAGATGCCTTCTTCATACAGGCGCTGGATGAGCCGCTCCCGAGTTCGCTGGGAGGTCATGCCGATGCCGCGACGCAGCATATCGTCTTGTTCGCGACCCATCAGCGCAGCCCCTCCAGCCAGCCGTCCAGACTTCTGAAGGCATCATTGAACGTGCGATCCAACTGCAGCGGCGTGATCGAAACATATCCCTGCATCACCGCATGAAAATCCGTCCCCGGACCACCGTCCTCGGCATCCCCGGCCGCGGCGATCCAGTAACCGGACTTGCCCCGTGGATCTACCACCTTCATCGGTGCCGCGGCCCGCGCGCGATGCCCCAGGCGAGTCAACTGGATACCGCGGATACGGTCCAGCGGCAAATTGGGAATGTTCACGTTCAGTACCGTTCGCGGTGGCAGGTCCAGTTCGGCATGGGCTTCGACCAGTTTGCGCGCGAAATGGGCAGCTGTGGGAAGGTTCTCTACCTGGCGTGAGACCAGCGAAAAGGCAAACGAAGGGCGTTTCAGGAAACGCCCCTCAAGGGCTGCCGCCACCGTGCCGGAATACAGGACATCATCCCCCAGGTTCGCGCCCAGGTTGATACCGGAAACCACCATGTCCGCTTCGCGCTCCAGCAGGCCGTTGAGGCCCAGGTGCACACAATCGGTTGGCGTGCCATTGAGGCTGATAAAGCCGTTGGCCAGGGTTTGCGGGTGCAACGGACGGTCGAGCGTCAGCGAACTGCTGGCGCCGCTTTTGTCCTGGTCCGGGGCGATAACCACGCACTCGGTGTAATCCGCCAGCGCAGCATAGAGCGCGGCGAGACCGGGTGCTGTTACCCCATCGTCGTTAGAAATCAGAATACGCATGGGCTGTCCGTCTGCCCCACCGGCACCAGATCAACAAGCTCGCGCACCAATACGGTGGCGAAGCATCCGGCCGGCAGGACGAATTCCAGTTGCAGAATGTCAGGCTCGGGATAATGCCACGTCAACCCGCCAATGGGCAGCCGCAGGATGCGACGTTCGTGGCTCATGCCGGCGTTGATCAGCCAATCACGCAAATCCGCTTCGCGTGCGGCGATGGCCTGCTCCAGTTCATGGACAGCGCCCGTGGCCGGCGAGTCACCTTCGCCCCACTGCGGACCGGTCGGGTGCAGATCGAGAATCGCCAGGCGCGGGTCGCTGCACTCGGCTTTGCCTGCCGGGAAAAAGCTGCGGCTGTCGGTGAACGCCAGCAGATCACCCACCTGGGCACGCTGCCAGGTACCGTCGGCGACACGTGCGGCCAATACCTGGTTGAACAGAAAACTGCGCGCCGTGGAGAGCAGCCGCGAGCGCACGTTGCGCTGCTCCGGCAAGGCCTTGCGCGCGGCCCAGGCGCGTGCATCGACGACGTTGCCGCCGTCATGGCCGAAACGCTGGGCGCCGAAATAATTGGGGATGCCTTGTTTGGCGATCAGTTGCAGACGCTCTTCAAGCGCAGGCTTGTCACCAGCGAATTGTGTCAGGCGCAAGGTGAAGCCGTTGGCAGAGTGCGCGCCACGTTGCAGCTTGCGCTTGTGGCGGACGGTCTTGAGAATCTTCAGCGTATCGTTTTCCGCGGCTGTCAGATCAGGATCGGCCTTGCCCGGCAATTGCACGCTGAACCACTGGCGAGTCAACGCCTGACGGTCCTTGAGCCCGGCATAACTGACGGTGCGCAATGGCACACCCGCAGCCTTGGCAATCCGTCGCGCCGCTTCTTCAGTATTCAGGCCGCGTTTTTCCACCCATATCCACAGGTGCTCACCTTCACCACTCAGTGGAATGTCGAGGACTTCGTCGACCTGGAAATCTTCCGCGATCGCTTTCAGGACGGCCGTGCCGAGGGCCTCGCCGTAAGCCCGCGGGCCGAGCAATTGCAGTTCGTTCATGCGCGCAGCAACAAGGCAACGGAGTGCACGGCAATGCCTTCTTCGCGACCGACAAAGCCGAGCTTTTCGGTGGTGGTAGCTTTCACGTTCACTTGATCCAACTCTACTTGAAGATCCGCGGCAATCAGCGCGCGCATCGATTCGATATGCGGGGCCATTTTCGGCGCCTGGGCAACGATGGTGTTGTCGACGTTGCCGACTTTCCAGCCTTTGGCATGGACCAGTGCGACGACGTGACGCAACAGCGCACGGCTGTCGGCGCCCTTGAATTGCGGGTCGGTATCCGGGAAATGCTTGCCGATGTCGCCCAGCGCCGCGGCGCCGAGCAAGGCATCGCTCAAGGCGTGCAAGAGGACGTCACCGTCAGAGTGGGCGAGCAGCCCGAAGTTGTGTGCAATGCGCACGCCGCCCAGAGTGATGAAATCGCCTTCAGCGAAACGGTGCACATCATAGCCGTGGCCAATACGCATAAAAAAACGCCCCGATTTTTGTCAGGGCGTGATTCTACCTGCATTAGCCAACCAGAGCATGCGCGTGATGCCGCAAGTGCTCATCGATGAAACTGGCGATGAAGAAATAGCTGTGGTCATAGCCCGGTTGCAGGCGCAACGTCAGCGGGTGACCGGCCAGTTTGGCCGCCTGTTGCAAGGCTTCAGGCTTGAGCTGGGTGGCGAGAAAATCGTCGCGATCACCCTGGTCGACCAGCAGCGGCAGCTTTTCATCGGCCTCGGCTATCAACGCGCAGGCATCCCATTCACGCCATTTCGAACGGTCCTCTCCCAGATAGCGGGAGAAGGCTTTCTGCCCCCACGGGCAATCCATCGGATTGTTGATGGGCGAGAACGCCGATACCGAACGATAACGCCCCGGGTTGCGCAAAGCACAGACCAGCGCGCCGTGGCCGCCCATGGAATGTCCGCTGATGCCGCGTTTGTCCGACGCCGGGAAATGGGCTTCAACCAATGTCGGCAATTCCTGCACAACGTAGTCATGCATCCGATAGTGTCGCGTCCAGGGTTCCTGGGTGGCATTCAGGTAAAACCCGGCACCGAGGCCGAAGTCCCAGGCGCCATCCGGATCGCCCGGCACATCAGGACCGCGAGGGCTGGTGTCCGGTGCGACGATGATCAGCCCCAACTCGGCGGCCATGCGCATGGCGCCGGCCTTCTGCATGAAGTTCTCGTCGGTGCAGGTCAGGCCGGACAACCAGTACAACACCGGCAGTTTGCCGCCCTGCTCCGCCTGCGGCGGCAGATAGACGGCGAACACCATGTCGCAGCCGAGCACTTGCGAGCGATGGCGATAGCGTTTGTGCCAGCCACCGAAGCTTTTCTGGCAGGAGATGTTTTCCAGGCTCATGACAGACCTCAGAAATGGATGACGGAGCGGATGCTTTTTCCTTCATGCATCAGGTCAAACGCTTTGTTGATATCTTCCAGGCCCATGGTGTGGGTGATGAAGGTATCCAGCGGAATCTCACCGGTCTCGGCCATCTCTACATAGCTCGGCAACTCGGTACGGCCACGCACACCACCGAACGCCGAACCGCGCCAGACGCGGCCGGTGACCAGCTGGAACGGACGGGTGGAGATTTCCTGGCCGGCACCGGCAACACCGATGATGACCGACTCGCCCCAACCCTTGTGGCAGCACTCCAGTGCCGCGCGCATCAGTTGCACGTTGCCGATGCACTCGAAGGAAAAGTCGACGCCGCCGTCGGTCATGTCGACGATGACTTCCTGGATCGGACGATCGAAGTCTTTCGGGTTCACGCAATCGGTTGCACCCAGCTGTTTGGCGATCTCGAACTTCGCCGGGTTGATGTCGATGGCAATGATGCGCGCAGCCTTGGCTTTGACCGCGCCAATCACAGCCGACAGACCGATGCCGCCGAGGCCGAAAATGGCTACGGTATCACCCGGTTTCACCTTGGCGGTGTTGAGCACGGCACCGATACCGGTAGTGACACCGCAGCCCAGCAGGCAGACTTTTTCCAGTGGCGCTTCCTTGGCGATTTTCGCAACGGAAATCTCCGGAAGCACGGTGTACTCGGAGAAGGTCGAAGTGCCCATGTAGTGGAAAATCGTTTCGCCCTTGTAGGAAAAACGCGAAGTGCCGTCCGGCATCAAGCCTTTGCCCTGGGTCGCGCGAATCGCCTGGCAGAGGTTGGTCTTGCCCGACAGGCAGAATTTGCACTGGCGACATTCCGGGGTGTACAGCGGGATCACATGGTCGCCTACCGCCACGGAGGTCACACCCTCGCCGATGGCTTCAACGATCGCCCCGCCTTCGTGACCGAGGATCGACGGGAAGATGCCTTCCGGATCAGCGCCGGACAAGGTGTAGGCATCGGTATGGCAGACACCGGAGGCCACCACGCGCAGCAAGACTTCGCCGGCCTTGGGCATGGCGACATCGACTTCAACGATTTCGAGGGGTTTCTTGGCCTCGAAGGCAACGGCGGCGCGCGACTTGATCATGATGGCTCTCCAGTGAATAAAAACGAGACAGGGAGTGTAATACATGGCCAAGCGATGAATAATCGATACAAATGCAAAATATTATTGCCATACAGGGATAATCATCGATGTCCGAAAACCGCTGGGAAGGGATCGACGAGTTTGTCGCCGTTGCCGAGTGCAACCAGTTCACCGCTGCGGCGGAACGCCTGGGCGTTTCGTCCTCCCATATCAGTCGACAAATCGTACGTCTCGAAGAGCGTCTGCAAACCCGCTTGCTCTACCGCAGTACCCGCCGGGTCGCGCTGACCGAGGCCGGGCAAACGTTCCTGCAACATTGCCAACGCTTGCAGGACGGCCGCGAAGAAGCGCTGCGCGCGGTGGGCGACTTGACCAGCGAGCCCAAAGGCATGCTGCGCATGACGTGCGCCGTGGCTTACGGTGAACGCTTCATCGTGCCGCTGGTGACCCGTTTCATGGGGCTGTATCCGCAGCTGCGCATCGATATCGAATTGACCAACCGGCAGCTCGACCTGGTACATGACGGCCTCGATCTGGCGATACGCCTCGGGCGCTTGCAGGATTCACGGCTGGTTGCCACCCGCCTCGCGCCACGGCGCATGTTTCTCTGTGCATCACCCTCCTACCTTGAGCGCTACGGCCGGCCACACAGCCTGTCGGAACTCAGTCGCCACAACTGCCTTGTCGGCAGTTCGGATCTCTGGCAACTGGAGCAGAACGGGCGGGAATTTTCCCAGCGAGTCCAGGGAAATTGGCGCTGCAATAGTGGGCAAGCCGTATTGGACGCGGCGCTACAGGGCGTGGGGTTGTGTCAGTTGCCGGACTATTACGTGCTGGAGCATTTGAAGAGCGGCGCATTGATTTCGTTGCTGGAGGCGCATCAACCGCCGAATACGGCGGTTTGGGCGCTGTATCCGCAGCAACGGCATTTGTCGCCGAAGGTGCGCAAGCTGGTGGATTACTTGAAGGAGGGGCTGGCTGAAAGGCCAGAGTATCGGGGTTAGAACCACCAGAGTTTCTCAGTGACAGATTGGCTGACTGAAACGGCGCTTTCGCGAGCAAGCCCGCTCCCACAGGGGAACAGTCTTGCTCACAAAAATTGCGGGCAACACCGGTCAAATGTGGGAGCGGGCTTGCTCGCGAAAGGCGCGACGCGGTCTCAAAGTTGATTGCCGCACAACTTAGTGACGATTAGCCCAACGCTGCCTCAACCATTCAAGATCTTCGGGACGCGTCACCTTGAGGTTATCGGACCGCCCTTCGATCAGGCGTGGTGCCGAACCGGCCCACTCCATGGCCGAAGCTTCGTCGGTAATAACGGCATCCGCCACCAGGCTGTCCGCCAACGCCCGATGCAATGCCCCAAGGCGAAACATCTGCGGCGTGTAGGCCTGCCAGATCACACTGCGATCCACGGTTTCGAGCACACGACCGTGCTTGTCGACCCGTTTGAGCGTATCCCGTGCCGGAACCGCCAGCAGTCCGCCGACAGGGTCGTCAGCCAGCTCAGCCAATAACTTGTCCAGATCGTCACGACTGAGGTTCGGCCGCGCGGCATCGTGAACCAGTACCCAATCCTCATTATCAGCGCCCTGCGCATGCAGGTGCAGCAAGGCATTGAGCACCGATCCGGAACGTTCCGAACCGCCCTCGACCCGGGCAATACGCGGGTCACTGGCACACGCCAGGTTCGGCCAATAAGGATCGTCGACAGCAAGACTGACCACCAGCCCTTTCAGGCAAGGATGATCAAGGAAACAGCCGAGGCTGTGTTCGAGAATAGTGCGCCCGCCCAGTTGCAAGTATTGCTTGGGACGGTCCGCGGCCATACGGGCACCGACGCCCGCGGCAGGGATCACGGCCCAGAAGGCCGGTAACGTCTGGCTCATTGCGCCAACTGGTAAAGGGTTTCACCGTCCTTGACCATGCCCAGCTCATGACGAGCCCGCTCTTCAACGGTCTCCATGCCCTTTTTCAACTCACTGACTTCGGCGTCCATTACCCGATTACGCTCCAGCAATGTCTGGTTCTCAGCTTGCTGATCCGCGATCTGCTGCGTCAACTCGGCCACTTGCGCCAGACTGCCGTTTCCCACCCACAGGCGGTACTGCAGGCCAGCCAGCAACAAAAGCAGGATGAGGAACAACCAATTGGGACTGCGCATCGAATATCAGGTATCCAGTGAAAAAAGACAGCCATGCCAAACGTGAAGCTTCTGATAGCACGAAGCCTGGAAGAACCAGGCTTGTGCTGATAAGGCATCAGATTAGTGGCAAAAACGTCGCTGTAGCGATTTTTCCGACACAATCCGGTGTCTTTTTTACCACGTACTTACTCAGCCGCGGAATTCGCCGCGACCGTTGTACTTGGCCTTGCCGTTCAACTGCTCTTCGATACGCAGCAGTTGGTTGTACTTGGAAACGCGATCGGAACGGCACAGGGAGCCGGTCTTGATCTGGCCGGCCGAGGTGCCCACTGCCAGGTCGGCAATGGTCGAATCTTCGGTTTCGCCGGAGCGGTGCGAGATCACGGCGGTGTAACCGGCAGCCTTGGCCATCTGGATGGCTTCCAGGGTTTCGGTCAGGGTGCCGATCTGGTTGAACTTGATCAGGATCGAGTTGGCGATCTTCTTGTCGATGCCTTCTTTCAGGATCTTGGTGTTGGTGACGAACAGGTCGTCGCCTACCAGTTGGGTCTTCTCGCCGATCTTTTCGGTGAGGATCTTCCAGCCAGCCCAGTCGGACTCGTCCAGGCCATCTTCGATGGAGATGATCGGGTAACGCTCGGTCAGGCCTTTGAGGTAGTCAGCGAAACCTTCGGCGGTGAACACCTGGCCTTCGCCGGACAGGTTGTACTTGCCGTCTTCGTAGAACTCGCTGGCCGCGCAGTCCAGGGCCAGGGTCACGTCGGTGCCCAGCTTGTAACCGGCGTTGGCCACGGCTTCGGAGATCACTTTCAAAGCGTCTTCGTTGGAAGCCAGGTTCGGCGCGAAACCACCTTCGTCACCCACGGCAGTGCTCAGGCCACGGGCCTTCAGTACGGCTTTGAGGTGGTGGAAAATCTCGGTGCCCATGCGCAGACCTTCCGAGAAAGACTTGGCGCCAACCGGCTGAACCATGAATTCCTGGATGTCGACGTTGTTATCGGCGTGCTCGCCGCCGTTGATGATGTTCATCATCGGAACCGGCATCGAGTAGACACCCGGGGTGCCGTTCAGGTTGGCGATGTGAGCGTACAGCGGCAGGTCCTGGTCCTGTGCTGCGGCCTTGGCTGCAGCCAGGGAAACGGCGAGGATCGCGTTGGCGCCCAGGGAACCTTTGTTTTCAGTACCGTCGAGCTTGATCATTGCCAGATCGAGCGCTTTCTGGTCGCTTGGGTCCATGCCTTTCAAGAGGTCTTTGATCGGACCGTTGATGTTGGCTACGGCCTTCAGAACACCCTTGCCCAGGTAACGGCTCTTGTCGCCATCACGCAGCTCGAGCGCTTCACGCGAGCCAGTGGAAGCACCGGACGGCGCGCAGGCGCTGCCGATGATGCCGTTATCGAGAAGCACGTCCGCTTCCACGGTGGGATTGCCACGGGAGTCGAGAACTTCACGACCTTTGATGTCGACGATTTTAGCCATTGTTGTAAACACTCCAAAGTTGACGAAAACGCTACCGCTCGATTTATAACTTGTAAGTCAGATTACACGCGTAGGAGCCGGCTTGCTGGCGATAGCGTCCTCTCGGGCACCATCGCCAGCAAGCCGGCTCCTACGACCGGATTTCAATATTACGCGGTTTCTACCGTCGGAAAACTCTTCACCAGTTCGTCCAGGGCTTTGAGCTGGGCCAGGAATGGCTCCAGTTTGTCCAGGCGCAAGGCGCAAGGACCGTCACATTTGGCGTTGTCCGGATCCGGGTGGGCTTCCAGGAACAGGCCGGCCAGCGATTGGCTCATGCCGGCCTTCGCCAGGTCGGTGACCTGGGCGCGACGACCGCCGGCGGAATCGGAGCGACCGCCAGGCATTTGCAGCGCGTGGGTCACGTCGAAGAACACCGGGTATTCGAACTGCTTCATGATGCCGAAGCCGAGCATGTCGACGACCAGGTTGTTGTAGCCGAAGCTCGAACCACGCTCGCAGAGAATCAACTGATCATTACCCGCTTCCACACACTTGTTCAGGATGTGCTTCATTTCCTGAGGGGCGAGGAACTGGGCTTTCTTGATGTTGATCACGGCGCCCGTTTTGGCCATCGCAACCACGAGGTCGGTCTGGCGCGACAGGAAGGCCGGCAACTGGATGATGTCGCAGACTTCAGCGACGACCGCGGCCTGGTCAGGCTCGTGGACGTCGGTGATGACCGGCACGCCGAAGGCTTGCTTGATGTCCTGGAAGATGCGCATGCCTTCTTCCAGGCCAGGACCACGATAGGAGGTCACAGAAGACCGGTTGGCCTTGTCGAAACTGGCCTTGAACACGTAAGGGATACCGAGCTTTTCGGTGACCTTCACATACTCTTCGCAAACCTGCATGGCCATGTCACGGCTTTCCAGCACGTTCATGCCGCCGAACAGCACCATGGGTTTGTCGTTGGCAATCTCGATGTCGCCGACGCGGATGATCTTCTGTGCCATCGGGGTTACGCCTTCTTCTGGTGTTGAGCCAACGCGGCCTTGACGAAACCGCTGAACAGCGGATGGCCGTCGCGTGGCGTCGAGGTGAACTCAGGGTGGAACTGGCAAGCGACGAACCATGGATGATCCGGCGCTTCAACCACTTCAACCAGTGCGCCATCCCCGGAACGACCGGAGATTTTCAAACCGGCTTCCATGATTTGTGGCAGCAGGTTGTTGTTCACTTCGTAGCGATGACGGTGACGCTCGACGATCACGTCCTTGCCGTAGCAACCATGAACCAGGGAACCCGGCTCCAGCAGGCAATCCTGAGCGCCCAGGCGCATGGTGCCGCCCAGATCGGAAGCTTCGGTACGGATTTCGACCGCGCCGGTGGCATCTTCCCACTCGGTGATCAAGCCCACTACCGGGTGACCGCTTGCACGATCGAACTCGGTGGAGTTGGCGTCTTTCCAGCCCATCACGTTACGGGCGAACTCGATAACGGCCACTTGCATGCCCAGGCAGATGCCCAGGTACGGAACCTTGTTTTCGCGAGCGTATTGAACGGCAGTGATCTTGCCTTCAACGCCACGCAGACCGAAGCCGCCAGGCACCAGGATCGCGTCGACGCCTTCCAGCAGCGCGGTGCCCTGGTTCTCGATGTCTTCGGAATCGATGTAGCGCAGGTTGACCTTGGTACGGTTGCTGATGCCGGCGTGACTCATCGCTTCGATCAGCGACTTGTAGGCGTCCAGCAGCTCCATGTACTTGCCGACCATGGCGATGGTGACTTCGTGCTCAGGGTTGAGCTTGGCGTCGACCACGGCTTCCCACTCGGACAGATCGGCACCGCCGCATTGCAGGCCGAAGCGTTCGACGACGAAATCGTCCAGGCCCTGGGAGTGCAGGATGCCCGGGATCTTGTAGATGGTATCGGCATCTTCCAGCGCGATCACCGCACGTTCTTCAACGTTGGTGAACTGCGCGATCTTGCGACGCGACGACACATCGATCGGGTGGTCGGAGCGGCAGACCAGCACGTCTGGCTGCAGGCCGATGGAACGCAGTTCCTTCACCGAGTGCTGGGTTGGCTTGGTTTTGGTTTCACCGGCAGTGGCGATGTACGGCACCAGTGTCAGGTGCATCAGCATCGCGCGCTTGGCGCCGACTTCGAAACGCAGCTGGCGGATCGCCTCGAGGAACGGTTGCGACTCGATGTCACCCACGGTGCCACCGATCTCGACCATGGCCACGTCAGCGTCACCGGCACCCTTGATGATGCGGCGCTTGATTTCGTCGGTGATGTGCGGGATCACCTGGATGGTTGCACCCAGGTAGTCACCACGGCGTTCTTTGCGCAGCACGTGTTCGTAGACACGGCCGGTGGTGAAGTTGTTGTTCTGGGTCATGGTCGTGCGGATGAACCGCTCGTAGTGGCCCAGGTCCAGGTCGGTCTCGGCGCCGTCGTGGGTGACGAACACTTCACCGTGCTGGAACGGGCTCATGGTGCCCGGGTCGACGTTGATGTACGGGTCCAGCTTCAGCATGGTGACCTTAAGTCCCCGCGCCTCCAGGATGGCCGCCAATGATGCCGATGCAATGCCTTTCCCCAATGAAGAAACAACACCGCCCGTGACGAATATGTAGCGCGTCATGAAAAACCCTAGAAGTCTGCGTTAAAGCGGTCCGAGCCGCCGGGGAAAGCGAAGGAAGGCCGAAGCCCCCGATCACCTGCATTAATCACAGTGCACCTTTCAAAAAAACCGCCGCGTTGGGACAGACCGGGAAATGAATCACCGGTTCGTTGCTCGCTACACATTTTTTGGAATCGCCCAGCAAAGACTGCTTGGTAATCGGCAACTCCTGCAATTCAGGCGAATCCACAGAAGTTGTATCAAGAAGGGAGCGTAGTCTACCGGAAAGCCCCTTTCAGCTCAAACCTTGATCTTCGTTCAGTGGCTGCCAATGCAAATGCCAGTTACCGATCGCACCACCATCGAGCCCGTTGAGGTTCGCTACCGCCAGCATTTGCCCGTCTTTGTAGAGCAGCGGCAATCTGCCGCGCACGAAGGACGGTACAGCGCTTTCATTGAGCAAACGTTTCAGATCCCGATGGCCACGGCCTGGCAAAGCCATGACCTCTCCCCCCTCACGATAGCGGATCTGTAACGGACCATCAGGGATTTGCCCGGTGAGCGACAGCATGCCGTTGTCCGGGATTACCAGCGGTGAACGCGGGTCCTGCCACGTTCCGGCGACAGGCAGAGGGCGCAACCAGCGGCCCGACAGCCACCAGATCCGCCCGCCAGCCCGATGCAGCTCGCCATCGGCCAGCCGCCACACCGGGCAGGCATCGCCACTGGCGTCGCGCAAATCCTTCCAACCCGACCAATGGTCAGTGTCCGGCAGGCGGGTCAGCGGTTCGAGCCAATGACTCAAGGCATTGCGCTGCCGGGCATCGGAGAGTTGCGCAAGCGACGCCAGCTCAAGGGATCGCAAGCCCAGCCAGGCAAACTCACTGACAGAGTTGGCCTCACGCAAATCCATGTCTGCCAGCTCTTCGAGCAACCCCTGCGCTTCAGTCAGATGCGCCGCGCTGCGGGCCATGGTCGCCACCGCTTTTGGCCAGCGCCGGGTCAATGCGGGGAAAACTTGATGCCGCAGGTAGTTGCGCGAGTACTGCCGATCTTCGTTTGAAGGATCTTCGATCCAGCTCAAGCCATGCTCGTTGGCATAGGCCTCCAGTTCAGCCCGCGTCACATCGAGCAATGGCCGCAGCAGATGGCCTTTGCCCAACGGGCGCTGACGCGGCATTCCCGACAGTCCGCGTACGCCCGCTCCGCGCAACAAGCGAAACAACAGGGTTTCCGCCTGATCGTCGCGGTGCTGGGCGGTCAGCAGTACCTCACCGGGCCGAGTCACTTCGGTGAATGTGTGATAACGCGCGTCCCGCGCCGCACGCTCCAGACTGGCACCGGGCTGCACCTGCACCCGAACGATCTGCAATGGGACGCCCAGCGCAGCGCATACAGAACGACAATGTTCCGGCCACGCATCAGCCACAGCTTGAAGGCCGTGATGAACATGGATGGCACTCAGCGCCGGCAGGGATTCGGTTTTTGCGAGGTGTGCGAGCAGATGCAGCAAGACGGTGGAGTCCAGGCCGCCGGAGAAGGCGATGCGCCAGGTCGCAGCATTGCGCCACGCTTTCAGATTCAGCAAAAGCCTGGAAGGCAAATCAATCGCGGGCCGATCCATATCTTTCCCTTTGCACAAATCAAATGTGGGAGCGGGCTTGCTCGCGAAAGCGGTTCAACATTCAACGCACCCGTTGACTGTTATACCGCTTTCGCGAGCAAGCCCGCTCCCACACATGGGTACAGCGAGAGCTGATTACAGGCCGTAGCTCATCAGACGATCGTAACGGCGCTTGAGCAGCGCGTCGTTGTCGAACTTCTTCAGCATCGCCAGTTGCGAGCTCAGCTCGGCGCGGATCGATGCAGCGGCAGCAGCCGGGTCACGGTGCGCGCCGCCCAATGGCTCGCCAATCACCTTGTCCACGATGCCCAGGCCTTTGAGGCGCTCAGCGGTGATGCCCATCGCTTCTGCGGCATCCGGTGCCTTCTCGGCGGTTTTCCACAGAATCGAAGCGCAACCTTCCGGTGAAATCACCGCGTAGGTCGAGTATTGCAGCATGTTCAACTGGTCGCAGACACCGATTGCCAGTGCACCACCGGAACCACCCTCACCGATCACGGTGGCGATGATTGGGGTTTTCAGGCGCGCCATGACCCGCAGGTTCCAGGCAATCGCTTCGCTCTGGTTGCGCTCTTCAGCGTCGATGCCGGGGTAGGCGCCCGGGGTGTCGATGAAGGTCAGGATCGGCATCTTGAAGCGTTCGGCCATTTCCATCAGGCGGCAAGCCTTGCGATAGCCTTCCGGACGCGGCATGCCGAAGTTGCGGCGAACCTTCTCGCGCACTTCACGGCCCTTCTGGTGACCGATGACCATGACCGGCTTGTCGTCCAGACGGGCGATGCCGCCAACGATGGCCGCGTCGTCGGAGAAGTGACGGTCACCGTGCAGTTCGTCGAACTCGGTGAAGATGTGTTCGATGTAGTCCAGGGTATACGGACGTTTCGGGTGACGTGCCAGGCGTGCGATCTGCCAGCTGGTCAGCTTGCCGAAAATGTCTTCGGTCAGCGTTTTGCTCTTGTCCTGCAGGCGGGAGATCTCATCGCCGATATTCAGCGAATTGTCATTACCGACCAAGCGCAACTCTTCGATCTTGGCTTGCAGGTCGGCGATCGGCTGTTCGAAATCTAGAAAATTCGGGTTCATAGGCGTCCGTCTTGGGTCGAGTCCCAAGGAGTCTTGGGCCGGCCGGTTGTCTATTCGCGCCCTACCTTAAGGGACAGGCGCGTTGAGGTCGAGATTAAAAATTCAGGTCAAGGTCAGGGCAATCTGATGGCACTGACCGTCAACGGTATTGGAGGAAGACGTTGTCTCGCCCGAACTGGTCACGCAAGGCTTGAATCAACGCATCCGCCGGATCGATCCGCCAGCCCTCGCCGAACTGCAACAAGGCCTTCGCATCAGGGCTGGTGTAGTCCATGGTGATCGGGCACGCACCGCGGTGACGCTTCAACAGCTCGCCCAACCAGCGTAGCTGATCGCCCTTGAGATCCTTGGCATGCAGCTTCAGACGCAGGCTTTCGGCGAGGTTGGTGCGCGCATCTTCCATGCTCATCACCCGCTTGACCCGCAACTTAAGGCCACCGGAGAAGTCGTCATTGCTGACCTCGCCTTCGACCACCACCATCGCGTCGGTCTGCAACAGTGACTGCGCCGAATGGAACGCCTCGGAAAACAGCGAGGCCTCGATCCGCCCGGAGCGGTCATCAAGGGTAATGAACCCCATCTTGTCGCCCTTTTTGTTCTTCATCACCCGCAAGGCGATGATCATCCCGGCAACAGTCTGGGTATCACGCGCCGGTTTCAGATCAATGATGCGTTGACGGGCGAAGCGACGGATTTCACCTTCATATTCGTCAATCGGGTGACCGGTCAGGTACAGGCCGAGGGTATCTTTCTCGCCTTTGAGACGCTCCTTGAGGGTCAGCTCCTTGGCCTTGCGGTGATTGGCATAGACGTCGGCGTCTTCTTCGACAAACAGGCCGCCAAACAGGTCCGAGTGACCGCTGTCCTGGGTGCGCGCGGTCTGTTCGGCCGCCTTGATCGCTTCTTCCATGGCCGTCAGCAGCACCGCGCGATTGCGGTCAATGTTGGCCTGGTAGGCTTTCTGCTCATCGTGGAAATACGGCCCGAGGCGATCCAGGGCACCGCTGCGGATCAAACCGTCGAGGGTGCGCTTGTTGATGCGCTTGAGATCGACCCGGGCACAGAAATCGAACAGATCCTTGAACGGACCGGCCAGACGCGCCTCGGTGATTGCCTCGACCGGCCCCTCACCCACACCCTTGATGGCCCCCAGGCCGTAGATGATCCGGCCTTCGTCGTTCACCGTGAACTTGAATTCGGAGGTGTTGACGTCCGGCGCGTCGAGACGCAGCTTCATGGTCCGCACTTCTTCGATCAAGGTCACGACCTTGTCGGTGTTGTGCATATCCGCCGAGAGTACCGCGGCCATGAACGGCGCCGGGTAGTGCGCCTTCAGCCACGCGGTCTGGTACGACACCAGGCCATAGGCGGCGGAGTGGGATTTGTTGAAACCGTAACCGGCGAACTTTTCCACCAGGTCGAAAATGTTACCGGCCAGGTCCGCGTCGATATTGTTGGTGGCGCAACCTTCAATGAAACCGCCGCGCTGCTTGGCCATTTCCTCGGGTTTTTTCTTACCCATGGCGCGACGCAGCATGTCCGCGCCACCGAGGGTGTAGCCGGCCATGACCTGGGCAATCTGCATCACCTGTTCCTGATACAGGATGATGCCGTAGGTCGGTGCCAGTACGGGCTTGAGGCCTTCGTACTGGTAGTCCGAGTGCGGATACGCCAGCTCGGCGCGACCGTGCTTGCGGTTGATGAAGTCGTCCACCATGCCCGATTGCAGCGGGCCCGGACGGAACAGGGCCACCAGTGCGATCAAGTCTTCCAGGCAATCTGGCTTGAGCTTTTTGATCAGCTCTTTCATGCCCCGGGATTCAAGCTGGAACACCGCCGTGGTTTCGGCTTTTTGCAGCAAGGTGTAGGTCGGTTTGTCGTCCAGCGGAATGAACGCGATATCCAGCGGCGGCTCGTTGACCTTGGCGCGGTCGCGGTTGATGGTTTTCAGCGCCCAATCGATGATCGTCAGGGTCCGCAAACCGAGGAAGTCGAACTTCACCAGACCGGCCGCTTCAACGTCGTCCTTGTCGAACTGGGTTACCAGGCCATCGCCCGCTTCGTCGCAGTAGATCGGCGAGAAGTCGGTCAGTTTGGTCGGGGCGATCACCACACCACCGGCGTGCTTGCCGACGTTACGCACAACGCCTTCAAGCTTGCGGGCCATCTCCCAGATTTCCGCGGCTTCTTCATCGACCTTGATGAAGTCGCGCAGGATTTCTTCCTGCTCGTAGGCTTTTTCCAGGGTCATGCCGACTTCGAACGGAATCATCTTCGACAGACGGTCCGCCAGGCCATAAGACTTGCCCTGCACCCGCGCCACGTCGCGGACCACAGCCTTGGCGGCCATGGAACCGAAGGTGATGATCTGGCTCACAGCGTTGCGGCCGTACTTCTCGGCCACGTAGTCGATCACCCGGTCGCGACCGTCCATGCAGAAGTCGACATCGAAGTCGGGCATCGATACCCGTTCCGGATTGAGGAAACGTTCGAACAGCAGGTCATATTCCAGCGGGTCGAGGTCGGTAATCTTCTGCACATAGGCCACCAGCGACCCGGCACCCGACCCACGGCCTGGACCTACCGGTACGCCGTTGTTCTTGGCCCACTGGATAAAGTCCATCACGATCAGGAAGTAACCGGGGAAACCCATCTGGATGATGATATCCAGCTCGAAATTCAGCCGATCGACATAGACCTGACGCTTGGCTTCATAGTCTTCGGTGGTGTCCTTGGGCAGCAGGACGGCAAGGCGCTCTTCCAGGCCATCGAAGGACACCTTGCGGAAGTACTCGTCGATGGTCATGCCATCGGGGATCGGGAAGTTGGGCAGGAAGTGCGTACCCAGCTTCACTTCGATGTTGCAACGCTTGGCGATCTCGACGGTGTTTTCCAGCGCTTCGGGAATGTCGCTGAACAGCTCGGCCATTTCCTCGGCGCTTTTGAGGTACTGCTGATCGCTGTAATTCTTCGAACGCCGCGGATCGTCGAGCGCGCGACCCTCACCGATGCAGACGCGGGTTTCGTGGGCGGCGAAGTCTTCCTGCTTGATGAAACGCACGTCATTGGTCGCCACCAGCGGCGCACCGAGCTTCTCGGCCAGGGCCACGGCGCCGTGCAACTGTTCTTCATCGTTGGGGCGGTTGGTGCGCTGGATTTCCAGATAGAAACGATCCGGAAACACATCCATCCATTCGCGGGCCAGGGTTTCCGCTTCCGCCGGGTTGCCGCTGAGCATGGCCTGGCCGATCTCGCCTTCTTTGGCCGCCGACAACATGATCAAGCCGGCGCTGGCTTCAGCGACCCATTCGCGCTCGATGATGATTGCGCCATTGCGCTGCCCCTCGATAAAGCCGCGGGAAATCAGCTCGGTGAGGTTGCGATAGCCTTCGGCGTTCATCACCAGCAGGCTGATCCGGCTCAGCGGGTTGTCCGGATCCTTGTTCGACAGCCACAGGTCGGCGCCGCAGATCGGCTTGATCCCGGCACCCATGGCGGCTTTATAGAATTTGACCAGGGAACACATGTTGTTCTGGTCGGTGACCGCTACGGCAGGCATGTTCATGCCGACCAGGGTCTTGACCAGCGGTTTGATCCGCACCAGACCGTCGACCAGGGAGTATTCAGTGTGCAGGCGTAGGTGAACGAATGAAGCCGGCATAGTGATCCTGTCTGAGAACGTAAAGACAACAAGGCCCGGATTGTACCGGGCCTTGGTAAAAAAAATCAGCCTTGCGACTAACTCTCGATGAGACTTTCCCGCGCCTCGTAAGCCAGCCGCACCGGAGCAAACGAACGTCGGTGAATCGGGGTCGGGCCAAGACGCGCGAGCGCTTCCAGATGAACGGGGGTCGGGTAGCCCTTGTGACCACCGATGCCGTAGCCGGGGTAGATCAACTCGAACGCAGCCATTTCGCGATCACGACTGACCTTGGCCAGAATCGATGCAGCGGCGATGGCAGGAACCTTGCTATCGCCCTTCACCACAGCCTCGGAACGCATTGGCAGTTTCGGGCAGCGGTTGCCGTCGATCATCGCCAGCTTCGGCTGGATGTGCAGCCCGGCAATGGCGCGCTGCATGGCCAGCATGGTGGCGTGCAGGATGTTCAGTTCGTCGATTTCTTCGACTTCGGCGCGAGCGATGCACCAGCTCAGGGCTTTTTCGCAGATTTCGTCGTAGAGCTTTTCGCGACGGGCTTCGGTGAGCTTCTTCGAGTCGTTCAGGCCGAGGATCGGGCGGTTCGGATCAAGAATCACCGCCGCCGTCACTACCGCGCCACAGAGCGGGCCGCGACCGACTTCATCGACGCCGGCAACCAACTCTTCGACTTCAGCGACCAAGGTAAAGTCCAGCCCCATCTGCATGTTCGTTTTACTCATTCTACTTGGCCGATCAGCTTCAGCACTGCGTCCGCAGCCTGGTTGGAGGCATCCAGACGCAGGGTCCGGTGAATTTCATCAAAACCACGGGTCTGCTCTTCCCCACCCTCGATCAAGGGCGACAAGGTCTGGGCCAGCGCTTCGACCGTGGCATCGTCCTGCAACAACTCGGGCACCAACAGACGCTGTGCCAACAAGTTCGGCAACGAAATATAGGGGCTTTTCACCATGCGCTTGAGAATCCAGAACGTCAGTGGCGCCAGGCGATAGGCGACCACCATCGGCCGCTTGTACAGCAATGCTTCAAGCGTCGCGGTACCGGAGGCAATCAACACCGCATCGCACGCTGCCAAGGCCAGATGCGACTGTCCATCGAGCAGGGTCAGTGGCAGATCGCGACCAGCCAACAGCTCTTCAAGCTGTGCGCGACGTTGCGCACTGGCGCAAGGCATGACAAAACGCACACCCGGGCGCAACGCCCGCAGGCGCTGCGCGGTATCGAGAAACAACGCACCTAGCCGGCCAACTTCACCGCCACGGCTGCCTGGCATCAACGCCACCAGCGGCCCGTCAGGCAAACCGAGCTCGGCCCGCGCAGCCGCGCGATCGGCTTCGAGCGGAATGGCATCGGCCAGGGTATGGCCGACGAACCGCACCGGCACGCCTTTCTCTTCATAAAATTTGGCTTCGAACGGGAACAGCGTGAGCATCAGGTCGCAGCCTTCGCGAATCTTCAGCACGCGTTTCTGCCGCCAGGCCCACACCGACGGACTGACGTAATGCACGGTCTTGATACCGGCCTGACGCAGTTTGAGTTCGATATTGAGGTTGAAGTCCGGCGCATCGATACCGATGAACACATCGGGTTTCGCGGCGATCAGGTCGGCGACCAGCTTCTTGCGCCGCGCCAGCAACTCGCGCAACCGGCCCAGCACTTCCACCAGGCCCATGACGGACAGACGTTCCATCGGGAAATACGAAGTCAGGCCTTCAGCCTGCATCAACGGACCACCGACACCGATGAACTCGACCGCCGGGTGATGAGCCTTGAGCGCGCGCATGAGGCCCGCACCCAGAATGTCACCGGAAGCCTCACCCGCTACCAGCGCAATACGCAGATTGGCCATGGTTAGCGAGTGATGCCGCGAGTCGAAGACTGGATGGAGTCACGGAACACCGCCACTTCCGGATATTGGGCGGACGGCTCTTCCAGTTCGGCAAGCGCCTGCTCCACGGTCAGACCCTGGCGGTACACCACCTTGTAGGCACGACGCAGCGCGTGGATCGCATCTTCGCTGAACCCCCGACGGCGCATACCCTCGAAGTTCATGCTGCGAGCTTCGGCAGGGTTGCCGAATACCGTGACGTAGGCTGGAACATCCTTGCCGATCGCCGTACCCATGCCGGAGAAGCTGTGGGCGCCGATGTGGCAATACTGATGAACCAGGGTAAAACCGGAGAGGATGGCCCAGTCTTCCACATGCACGTGGCCCGCCAGTGCGGTGTTGTTCACCAGGATGCAGTGGTTGCCAATCACGCTGTCGTGGCCGATGTGGGCATAGGCCATGATCAGGTTGTGATCGCCCAGGGTTGTTTCCGAACGATCCTGTATGGTGCCACGGTGGATCGTCACGCCTTCACGGATGACGTTGTGATCACCAATCACCAGGCGGGTTTCCTCGCCCTTGTACTTCAGGTCAGGCGTATCTTCACCCACCGAGGAAAACTGGTAGATGCGATTGTGCTTGCCGATTCGGGTCGGTCCCTTGAGGATCACGTGCGGCCCGATGACTGTCCCCTCGCCGATTTCCACACCTGCGCCGACGATCGACCACGGGCCGACCTCGACGCCGTCAGCCAGAATGGCTGTCGGATCGATGATTGCACGAGGGTCAATCAAACTCATAGTTTGCGTTCCGCGCAGATGATTTCAGCGGAGCAGACTGGCTTGCCATCGACCGAAGCCTGGCATTCGAATTTCCAGATCTGACGCTTGCAGCTGATGAACTTGGCTTCAAGGATCAACTGATCGCCTGGCAGAACCGGCTGGCGGAAGCGCAGCTTGTCGGAACCGACGAAGTAATAGAGGGTGCCGTCGGCCGGTTTCACGTCAAGCATCTTGAAACCAAGGATCCCGGCAGCCTGAGCCATGGCCTCGATGATCAATACGCCCGGCATGATTGGATGCGCGGGGAAGTGACCATTGAAGAACGGTTCGTTGATGCTGACATTCTTGTAGGCGCGAATGCGCTTGCCTTCAACATCCAGCTCCACTACCCGGTCCACCAGCAGGAACGGGTAACGGTGAGGCAGGTATTCGCGAATCTCGTTGATGTCCATCATTTCGGGGGGAAGCCTATGTAAAGATTGGGAGCGCGCGACTGACGCACGTTCCGCTAGCAAATCAAGGAGGCAGTCTAGCGGCTGTGCACACTTGATATGGAAATGGTATCAGCCATCTGATGAAGCATTACCGTCAGGGGTCACTTCCCCTACTTGCTTTTCCAGCTGTCGCAGGCGCCGCGCGATGTCATCGAGCTGACGGATGCGAGCCGCGCTTTTGCGCCATTCGGCTGCTGGCTGCATGGCCGTACCGGAAGAATAGGAACCCTTTTCGGTAATCGAGTGGGTCACCATGGTCATTCCGGTGATGAAAACGTTATCGCAAATCTCGATATGCCCCACCAGCCCTACACCGCCAGCGAGCATGCAATGCTTGCCGATCTTGGTGCTGCCGGAGATCCCGACACAGGCGGCCATGGCGGTGTGATCACCGACCTGAACGTTGTGGGCGATCTGGATCTGGTTGTCGAGCTTCACACCATTACCGAGAATGGTATCGGCCAATGCGCCGCGGTCGATAGCGGTATTCACGCCAATCTCGACATCGTCACCGACCAGCACACCACCGATCTGGGCAATTTTCTGCCAGACACCTTTCTCATTGGCAAAACCGAAACCTTCGCCGCCGAGCACGGCACCCGACTGAATGACCACACGCTTGCCAATGCGCACGTCGTGGTACAGCGTGACCCGTGGGGCCAGCCAACCGCCTTCGCCGATTTCGCAACGGGCACCGATGAAGCAATGCGCACCGATGGTCACGCCGGCAGCGATTCGTGCTGCGCTTTCGATCACCGCAAAGGCACCAATACTCGCAGCCGGGTCAACCACCGCGTCCTCGGCCACAACGGCTGTCGGGTGAATACCGGCAGCCGCTTTCGGCTTTGGATCGAACAGGTGGGAAACACGCGCGTAGGCCAGATACGGATCAGGCACCACCAACGCATTACCGGCAAAACCTTCGGCATCAGCAGCCTTCAGCAACAGCGCTGCGGCCCGGCTGTCCGCCAGGTACTTACGGTATTGAGGGTTTGCGAGAAAGCTCAACTGAGCTGGGCCAGCCTCCTGCAAGGTGGCTAGCCCAGTAATTTCTCTCTCCGGGTCGCCACGTAGTGTGGCGCCGAGGAACTCGGCCAATTGGCCGAGCTTAATGGTCACGGTCATGGATTACTTCAGCTGATTCATGCGCTCGATAACCTGGCGAGTGATGTCGTACTGCGGCTTGACATCAATCACTGCACCACGCTCGAAGACCAGGTCAAAAGCACCTTTCTTGATGACTTCTTCCACAGCGCTGTCCAGTTTCGGCTTGAGCTGCTTCAGCATTTCACGGTCGGCAACGGC
Source organism: Pseudomonas sp. AP3_22 TE3818 (assembly GCF_053628995.1). Taxonomy (NCBI): domain Bacteria; kingdom Pseudomonadati; phylum Pseudomonadota; class Gammaproteobacteria; order Pseudomonadales; family Pseudomonadaceae; genus Pseudomonas; species Pseudomonas sp. AP3_22 TE3818. Next base: position 5,280,014 of record NZ_JBRJHL010000001.1, read on the forward strand.
TTTGGCTTCGTTCAGCTCCTTGGACTGGAACTGGAAGTCACGGGCCTTTTGCTTGAATTCAAGCTCCAGACGCTCGCGCTCGCCCTGCTGCATTTTGTCGCCACCGGCCATCAGGCGGTCCTGAATACCCTTGGCGCTGGTTTCCAGCGTCTTGAGCTTGGTCAGCTGAGGACCGAACTTCTTCTCGGCATCCACGGCGTATTTCTTGGCCGCGTCGGACTCCAGCAGAGCCATCTGATAGTTCAGAACTGCAATTTTCATGTCGGCAAATGCCGGACCAGCGACCAGTACGCTGGCCAGGAGAACCAATTGAGTCAACTTACGCACGATGCACTCCTACAAAATTCATTGTCGTTATCTTGGGTCAGACGCTTAGAACGTCTGGCCGAGGGAAAATTGGAACACTTGAGTCTCGGCGTCATCCGGTTTCTTGACCGGCATGGCCAATGCGAAACTCAAAGGACCCAGTGCAGTGACCCACGTCACACCTACACCAACAGAGCTAGCCATATTGCTCAGGCTAATGTCGTTGCACTGCGTATTGGACTTCGACGCAGGATTTGTATTGGTCGTCTGCTCGCATTTGGAGTCGAACACGTTACCCACGTCCCAGAATACCGACGTACGCAGGGAACGTTGATCCTTGACGAACGGCAGCGGGAACAGAATCTCCGCACCACCTTGAATCAGGACATTACCGCCGAACGGCAGTGGATCCTGATCCGGGTCAGCAAGAGTGCCCGGGTTGCCAGTAGTGCCTGCGCCACGGCTCGGAGTACTGCGTGGACCCAATGTACTGTCCTTGAAGCCACGAACCGAGTTGAAACCACCAGCATAGTAGTTTTCATAGAATGGCAAGCCGTCAGTCGAACCATAACCATCGCCATAACCCAATTCCGTGTGCAGGCGCATGGTGTAGTTTTCAGACAGTGGCTGGAACAACTGGCCACGATAATCGAGTTTGAAGAACGACAGGTCGCTACCCGGTACGGTGACCTCCGCCGTCAAGCTTTGAGAATGACCACGAGTCGCCAATACGCCTTTGTTCAGGGTGGACTCGGACCAACCGGCCGAAGCCTTGAAGTTCAGGTACTTGTCGCCTTCCTTGTTAACAAAGTCGAAGATCTCGTCAACGGTGTAAACGCCGGTCTTGATTTCGTCTTGTTGCGCATTCAGGCCGAAGGTCAGACGCGAAGTCTCGCTGATTGGATAACCCACACTCACACCGGCACCCAGGCTGTCTACGGCGTAGCTGGCGACGTCAGTATCGAGGTCATCGTAGTCAGTCGTGCGGTAGAAGGCGTTGTAACCCAGGCTCACGCCGTCGGCGGTCCAGTAGGGGTCGACGAAACCGAAGTTGTAGCGGGTCTGGTATTCGCTTTTGGTCAGGCCGACGCTGACCTTGTTACCGGTACCCAGGAAGTTGTTCTGAGTGATCGAACCACCGAGGATCAGACCGGCACTCTGGGCGAAACCGACACTGGCGGTAATCGAACCGGAGGCTTGTTCTTCAACGCTGTAGTTGACGTCCACCTGGTCATCGACACCCGGTACGGCCGGGGTTTCGACGTTGACTTCCTTGAAGAAGCCCAGACGCTCCAGACGGGTCTTGGATTGATCGATCAGGTAGGTCGAAGCCCAGCCGCCTTCCATCTGACGCATTTCACGACGCAGCACTTCGTCTTCGGACTTGGTGTTGCCACGGAAGTTGATGCGGTTCACGTAGGCACGCTTGCCCGGATCGACCGCGAACAGGATGTCCACGGTGTGATCTTCATCGTGCGGTTGAGGCACGCCGTTGACGTTGGCGAAGGTGTAGCCTTCGTTGCCCAGGCGACGGGTGATCAGCTCGGAGGTGGTGGTCATCAGCTTGCGCGAGAACACCTGGCCTTTTTGCACCAGCAACAGGGACTTGATCTGGTCCTCAGGGACTTTCAGGTCGCCGCTGAGTTTGACGTCACGAACGGTGTATTTCTCGCCTTCGTTGACGTTGACGGTGATGTAGACGTGTTTCTTGTCCGGCGTAATGGAAACCTGGGTCGAAGCGATATCCATGTTGATATAGCCACGGTCCAGGTAGTAGGAACGCAGACGTTCCAGGTCACCGGAGAGTTTTTCACGGGCGTACTTGTCATCGTTCTTGAAGAACGACAACCAGTTGGTGGTCTTGAGTTCGAAAAGGTCGATCAGGTCTTCATCGGGAAAGACCGTGTTGCCCACCACGTTGATGTGCTGGATAGCCGCAACGGTACCTTCGTTGATGTTGACCTTCAGGCCAACGCGGTTACGCGGCTGCGGCACCACTTCGGTGTCGACGGTAGCCGAATAGCGACCCTGGGCGACGTACTGGCGCTGCAGTTCGTTACGCACGCCTTCAAGGGTGGCACGCTGGAAGATCTCGCCTTCGGCCAGACCGGATTGTTTTAGGCCTTTCATCAGGTCTTCGGTAGAGATCGCCTTGTTGCCTTCGATCTCGATACTGGCGACCGACGGACGCTCGACTACCGTGATGACCAGGACGTTGCCATCGCGGCCCAGCTGGATATCTTGAAAGAAACCGGTTTTGAACAACGCACGAGTGGATTCCACCAGGCGACGATCATCCGCCTGTTCACCGACGTTCAACGGCAAAGCACCAAAGACGCTACCCGCGGAGACCCGCTGGAGGCCATTGACGCGAATATCAGAGATAGTGAAGGACTCGGCGTGAACTTCGGCGATCATCAATACGGTGAGAACCGCAGTTAGCAGCAGACGTTTCATGAAGTCCTTTCTTATTCCAACTGGCAATAAACAAACTGCCGCAAAATGCGGCAGATTCGCAATTCAGCGACGTTACAGACGACTCAGATCATTAACCAGAGCGAGCAACATCACTCCGATCACCAAACTGATGCCAATCTGTATCCCCCAACCTTGCACCCGATCCGACAAGGGACGACCACGCGCCCACTCAATCAGATAAAACAACAAATGCCCCCCATCCAGCACAGGAATGGGCAGCAAATTCAGAACCCCCAGGCTAATACTCAGATAAGCAAGGAAATTCAGGAAATCTGCAACACCCGACTGGGCCGAAGCGCCCGCCACTTTAGCAATGGTTATCGGTCCACTCAAGTTTTTTACCGAGAGCTCGCCGAACAACATTTTCTTCAGTGAATCGAGGGTCAGCACGCTCATGGTCCAGGTGCGCCGAGCCCCCTCGCCAATCGCTGCCAATGGTCCGTAACTGACCTCGCGGATCATCTCCGGCGGCCAATCGACAGCCTTCACTCCTGCCCCCAGGTAGCCGCTGGGTGACTTGCTCTCGCCGCGAGCGACAAGTGTCACCGGGACGTCGATTTGAGCACCGCCCCGCTCAACCCGCAGCATGATTTTGGTATCAGGATGCATACGGACGGTATCGACGACCTGCTGCCAGTCATCCAGCGTACGACCATCGAGCGCCAGCAACCGGTCACCGGTCTTCAGGCCGGCAGCCTGGGCCGGCCCCTTTGGATCGAGTTCAGCCAGAACAGGCGGCAATGCCGGGCGCCACGGGCGAATCCCCAACGAATGAATGGGGTCTGGCTCGTCAGCCCCTTTGAGCCATTTATCCAGCGCAAGTTCACGTGGCGAATCGGTCGTCGAGCCTTGCTCGCGAACCATTATCTGCAACGAGCCGCTTTCACCCAGGCGACGAACCAGCTGCAGGTTCACCGCCGCCCAGCCGGAAGTCGCCTCGCCGTCAATGGCCACGATTTCCTCGCCCGGGCTCAATCCCGCCTTGGCCGCGATGCTGCCGGACTCGACAGCCCCGATGACCGGACGCACCTGCTCGCTGCCGAGCATTGCCAGCGCCCAGAAGAACACCAATGCCAGCAGGAAATTGGCAATCGGCCCCGCCGCCACGATGGCAATGCGCTGACGAACGGATTTGCGATTGAAGGATTGACCAAGCTGGTCGGGCGGTACTTCGCCTTCGCGCTCGTCGAGCATTTTCACGTAGCCGCCCAACGGGATGGCGGCAACAACAAATTCGGTGCCCTGCCTGTCGTGCCAGCGCAGCAAAGGCATGCCGAAGCCTACGGAGAAGCGCAGCACCTTGACCCCACAGCGACGCGCGACCCAGAAATGGCCGAACTCGTGGAAGGTAACCAGCACACCCAGAGCGACCAAGGTGCCGACAATCATATAGAGCGCGCTCATCTACTTTCTCCGCAATCCTATCCGCTGCTGCCTGGGCCAACTATCTGCAGCATTTACCGCCCGTGACGGCTCAACCATTGTCCGGCCAGCAATCGCGCTTTCGCGTCTGCCGTGAACACTGCCTCGAGATCATCCACTGCCACGACAGGCTCCAGACTCAGTACTTCCTCGATGATACTCGCGATTTCCGGGTAACGAACCCGCTCGTCGAGAAATGCCGCCACCGCCACTTCATTTGCCGCATTGAGCATGGCCGGCGCACTGTTACCCGCCTCGGCCGCCTGGCGCGCCAGACGCAAACAAGGGAAACGCTCTTCATCGGGCGCCTGGAAGTCCAGCCGTGCAATGGCAAACAGATCCAGCGGCGCCACACCCGAGTCAATCCGCTCCGGCCAGGCCAGGGCATTGGCGATGGGCGTGCGCATGTCCGGATTACCCAGCTGTGCCAGGACAGAACCATCGACGTAGTCGACCAGCGAATGAATCACGCTTTGCGGATGAATCACCACCTCGACCTGCGATGGTCTGGCATCGAACAGCCAGCAGGCTTCGATCAGCTCAAGCCCTTTGTTCATCATGCTGGCCGAGTCAACGGAGATTTTTCGCCCCATGGACCAGTTCGGATGCGCACACGCCTGGTCAGGTGAAACATGTGCCAGCTCAGCCATTGGCGTCTGACGGAACGGACCGCCGGAAGCCGTCAGCAAAATCCGGCGTACGCCGACCGCCTCGAGGCCACGGGCATAATCGTGCGGCATGCACTGGAAAATGGCGTTGTGCTCGCTATCGATCGGCAACAACACCGAGCCGCTCTTGCGCACCGCCTGCATGAACAGCGCGCCGGACATCACCAGCGCTTCTTTATTGGCCAGGAGGATCTTCTTGCCCGCCTCGACCGCCGCCAGCGTCGGGCGCAATCCTGCCGCACCAACGATGGCCGCCATGACCGTATCGACTTCCGGATCGGAAGCGACCTGACACAAACCTTCCTCACCCACCAGAACGCGGGTTGGAAGACCCGCCGCGCGCAAATCATCCTGCAAGGTGCGAGCAGCTGCGACCTCAGGCACTACGGCAAATCGCGGCATATGGCGCACACAGAGCGCCAGCAATTCACTCAAGCGAGTGAAGCCACTCAAGGCAAAGACCTGGTAACGATCAGGATGACGAGCGATGACGTCGAGCGTACTCAGGCCAATCGAACCGGTGGCCCCCAGAACGGTAATCTGTTGCGGGCGGCTCATGGCGCCGCCATCCACAACAGCACGGCGAACACCGGAATGGCCGCCGTCAGACTGTCGATACGATCCAGCACGCCACCGTGACCCGGAAGCAGATTGCTGCTGTCCTTGATCCCGGACTGACGCTTGAACATGCTTTCAGTGAGGTCGCCCACCACCGAAATGAACACGATCAGCGCAGCACAGATCAGCCCTTTGAACAGCTGCGCCACCGTCCAGTCGCGCACCAGAGCAACGAGCGTGGTAATGACCAGGCTCAGCGCCAGACCACCGTACACGCCCTCCCAGCTTTTGCCCGGACTGACCTGCGGTGCGAGTTTACGCTTGCCGAAAGCACGACCGGAGAAGTAGGCGCCGATATCGGCCCCCCAGACCAGCACCATCACGGCCATGATCAGCCAGTTACCCAGCGGGTACTGCTTGATCTGCACCAACCCCTGCCAGGCCGGCAGAAGAATCAACAGGCCGATCACCAGCCTGGTCGCCGCATTGGACCAATGCTCGCTCGAACGCGGATAGGTCAGCACCAGGTACGTCGCCACCGCCCACCACAGTACCGAAGCGCCCAATACCCAAGGCGCCAGCCCGGGCAGGATGTACATGACGAACAGCATCAAGGCGACCACCGCGGCAAAGCCGACGCGGAACGCTTGACCGGCGAAACCCGCCAGACGCGCCCACTCCCATGCACCAAGGGTAACTACCAGCCCGATGAACAGCGCAAAACCGGAACCTTCAAGCAGGAAAAACCCGCACAGGGCAATCGGCAGCAGGATCAGTGCGGTGATGATTCGTTGTTTAAGCATTAAACCCGGGCTCCAGCCTCGACCTGCTCGCTCGTTTTACCGAAGCGGCGCTGGCGGGAAGCGTAATCGGCCAGCGCATTGCGCATGGCATCGTGTTTGAAGTCCGGCCAGAACAGGTCGGAAAAATACAGCTCGGCATAGGCCAGCTGCCAGAGCAGGAAATTGCTGATGCGATGCTCGCCACCGGTACGGATACACAAGTCAGGCAACGGCAGATCACCTGTGGCCAGGCAGGTCTGCAGCAGATCTGGCGTGATGTCTTCCGGACGCAAGTGTCCGGCTTGAACCTCTCGTGCCAGTCGTTGCGCCGCTTGCGCGATATCCCACTGACCGCCGTAATTGGCGGCGATCTGCAGGATAAAACGATTGGTGCCAACCGTCATGGCCTCGGCTTCGCGCATGGCAGCCTGCAGCTCGGGATGAAAACGCGAGCGATCACCAATGATGCGCAGGCTGATGTTGTTGTCGTTGAGGCGCTTGGCCTCACGACGCAGCGCTTTGAAGAACAGATCCATCAAGGCGCTGACCTCATCGGCCGGACGCTGCCAGTTCTCGCTGGAAAAGGCGAACAGGGTCAGCACCTCGACCTTGGCTTCGGCACAGACTTCAATGACCGCACGTACCGCATCCACGCCCGCTTTATGCCCGGCGACACCCGGCATAAAGCGTTTTTTCGCCCAGCGATTATTACCATCCATGATGATCGCGACATGGCGCGGCACCGCGGACGGTGCAGTCTGCTTGGTCTTTTCCATGAAAACGCGACCCTTATACGGCCATCAGGTCTTTTTCTTTCTCCGCCAACTTAGCGTCGATTTCAGCTACGAACTTCTTGGTCAGATCGTCGATCTCGCCTGTGGCGCGACGTTCTTCGTCCTCGCTGATTTCCTTTTCCTTGACCAGATCCTTCAGCGAGCTGTTTGCATCGCGACGGATGTTGCGCACGGCAACACGGGCATCTTCAGCCACATCGCGAGCCTGCTTGGTGAAACCGCGACGGGTTTCTTCGGTCAGGGCCGGCATGCTGATCAGCAGCAACTCACCCAGGTTGGTCGGGTTCAGGTTCAGTCCTGCACTGCCGATCGCCTTGTCGACGGCGCCCAGCATGTTGCGCTCGAAGGCAACGACTTGCAGGGTACGGGCATCTTTGACGGTGATGTTGGCCACTTGCTTGATCGGGGTGTCGGAACCGTAGTACGGCACCATCACGCCTTCCAGGATGCTCGGGTGCGCTTGACCGGTACGAATGCGGCCGAAGTTGTGCGCCAGCGATTCCACGGACTTCTGCATGCGCTCTTTGGCGTCTTTCTTGATTTCGTTGATCATTGTTGGCCTTCCTCGATCAGGGTTCCTTCAGCGCCGCCATGCACGATGTTCAGCAGGGCGCCGGGCTTGTTCATGTTAAATACGCGTAGCGGCATCTTGTGGTCGCGGCACAGGCAAATGGCCGTCAGATCCATCACACCCAGCTTGCGATCCAGCACTTCATCGTAAGTCAGATGATCGAACTTCTCGGCATGCGGGTCTTTGAACGGGTCAGCGGTGTAGACGCCGTCGACCTTGGTTGCCTTGAGCACGACATCGGCATCGATTTCGATTGCACGCAGGCAGGCAGCCGAATCCGTCGTAAAGAACGGATTGCCGGTACCGGCCGCGAAAATCACCACGTCCTTGGAGTTCAAGTGGCGCATGGCCTTGCGGCGATCATAGTGATCGGTCACGCCAACCATGGAAATAGCGGACATCACGATGGCCGAGATGTTGGCGCGCTCAAGGGCGTCGCGCATGGCCAGGGCGTTCATCACAGTGGCCAGCATGCCCATGTGGTCGCCGGTGACCCGATCCATGCCAGCCTTGCTCAGCGCTTCACCGCGGAACAGGTTGCCACCACCGATAACCAGACCGACCTGTACACCGATGCCGACCAGTTGGCCAACTTCCAATGCCATGCGATCCAGAACTTTCGGATCGATCCCGAACTCTTCCGAGCCCATCAGGGCCTCGCCGCTGAGCTTGAGTAGAATGCGTTTATAGCGAGCCTGATAACCACTGCCCTGCTGAGCCATTGCGAATCTCTCCTGCGGCGTATTTTAAAAATTCTTTGCGAGCTGTTTTCAGCTGGCGTTCACTCTAGCTTGGCGCTGCTTCAGCGCCATCGGAACACGGCTTTGTAAGCCAGTTCCAAAAGGAAACCAATAAAAATTGGTGCCCCATCTGAAAAGAGGCTGCGCGCGTGAGCGGGCAGCCTCTTCTGGGCGACAGTTAAAAAACCGTCTTATTGCTTGGCGGCAGCCAGCTGGGCAGCAACTTCTTCTGCGAAGTTGTCCACTGGCTTCTCGATGCCTTCGCCTACCTTGAAGTAAGTGAAGGAAACGATTTCAGCGCCGGCTTTCTTGGCCAGAGCACCTACGGTGACTTCCGGGTTCATCACGAAAGCCTGCTCGACCAGGCTGGCCTCAGCCAGGAACTTGGTGATACGACCAGCGATCATCTTCTCGACGATTTCAGCTGGCTTGCCTTTCATCTTGTCTTCGTTCAAAGACAGGAAAACGGCTTTTTCGCGCTCGATGGCTTCTGGCGAAACCTGCGATGGCAGCAGGAACTCAGGGTTGCTTGCCGCCACGTGCATGGCGATCTCTTTGGCCAGCTGAACATCGCCGCCCTTGAGAACAACAGCAACACCGATCTTGTTACCGTGCAGGTAGGTGCCGACAACGTCGCCCTCTACGCGCACCAGGCGACGGATGTTGACGTTTTCGCCAACTTTGGCAACCAGTGCTTCACGAGCCGATTCCTGAGCGGCGATCAGCGGAGCTGCGTCGGTCAGTTTTTCGTCGAAGGCTTTCTCTACGCTGGCAGCAACGAAGTTCTTGAAGTCGTCTTGCAGGGCCAGGAAGTCGGTCTGCGAGTTGACTTCCAGCAGCACGGCTGCCTTGTCGTCAGCCTTGATGGCGATAGCGCCTTCAGCGGCAACGTTACCGGCTTTCTTGGCGGCCTTGATGGCGCCCGAAGCACGCATGTCATCAATGGCTTTCTCGATGTCGCCGCCAGCCTTGGTCAAGGCCTTTTTGCAGTCCATCATGCCTTCGCCAGTACGCTCGCGCAGTTCTTTGACCAACGCTGCAGTAATCTCTGCCATTTCAAAATCCTCTTGGATAGGTTTTCAACCATTCCACCCGATCGAACGGGCGATCAATTCTTCCCGAACCACCCTTGTTAGCTGCCGCACGTTACAGATAGAGCAGTGGGCGCCGACAAATGGTTTTCGAGGTGGCAAAAAGGGGGCCAAGCCCCCTTTTTGCTTACTGAGTCAACGCCAAGGCGTCAATTACTCAGCTGCTGCTACCGGAGCTTCTTCAACGAACACTTCGGTGCCGCCGGCAACGTTGTTGCGGCCGCGGATCACAGCGTCAGCCATCGAACCCATGTACAGCTGGATAGCGCGGATTGCGTCATCGTTGCCTGGGATGATGTAGTCAACGCCTTCCGGGCTGCTGTTGGTATCGACTACGCCGATAACCGGGATGCCCAGCTTGTTGGCTTCGGTGATCGCGATGCGCTCGTGATCAACGTCGATAACGAACAGAGCGTCTGGCAGACCGCCCATGTCCTTGATACCACCCAGGGAACGATCCAGCTTTTCCAGGTCACGAGTGCGCATCAGCGCTTCTTTCTTGGTCAGCTTGGCGAAAGTACCGTCTTCGGCTTGAACTTCAAGGTCACGCAGACGCTTGATGGAAGCACGGATGGTCTTGAAGTTGGTCAGCATGCCGCCCAACCAGCGGTGATCGACGTACGGCGAACCGCAACGTGCTGCTTCTTCAGCAACGATCTTGCCAGCGGAACGCTTGGTGCCGACGAACAGAATCTTGTTTTTGCCCTGGGCCAGACGCTCTACGAAAGTCAGAGCTTCGTTGAACATTGGCAGGGTTTTTTCAAGGTTGATGATGTGGATCTTGTTACGCGCGCCGAAAATGTACTTGCCCATTTTCGGGTTCCAGTAACGGGTCTGGTGACCGAAGTGCACACCGGCCTTCAGCATATCGCGCATGTTGACTTGGGACATGATAGTTCCTTAATAAGTCGGGTTTGGCCTCCACGTATCCCAATGACCAACCAGCAGCATCAGCTGAAGGCACCCAGGTCATCGTGTCGACACGTGTGTGGATTTAGGCTTTTCGGGACATCCCCGGAAAGCGGCGCATTTTATATCACAAGGCAGGGCAAAACGGAACCCGGATTCTGAATTCCTGGCGAGCGCTTTGCGCCATCCCTTGGAATCCTCCAAGAATGCACCATTCTATAGAGAGAAGCGATGCACACAGGCGCAGATTTGCGCTGATCGTCTGGTAGAATCGTATTTTTCAGGGCTGCGAAGACCCATCGCGTAATGCCCTTTCCGTTCAGAAAGCGCCGCCTGGCGCAGAGAGAGCCTGTATGACCGTCACCCTCAAAACGCCCGAGGATATCGCCAAAATGCGTATCGCCGGCAAACTGGCCGCCGATGTGCTGGAAATGATTGCCGAACATGTCAAGCCGGGCGTTACCACCGATCAACTGAACCAGATCTGCCACGACTACATCGTCAATGAGCAGAAAGCCATCCCTGCCCCGCTCAACTACAAGGGCTATCCAAAGTCGATCTGCACATCGATCAACCATGTGGTCTGCCACGGCATCCCGAACGACAAGCCACTCAAAGATGGCGACACACTGAACATCGACGTCACCGTCATCAAGGACGGCTACCACGGCGACACCAGCCGCATGTTCCACGTCGGCAGCGTGCCGGTCTGGGCCGAGCGCCTGTCCCAGGTGACCCAGGAATGCATGTACAAGGCGATTGAAATCGTCAAGCCCGGCTGCCGCCTGGGCGACATCGGCGAAATCATCCAGAAGCACGCTGAAAAGAACGGATTCTCGGTGGTTCGCGAATTCTGCGGCCACGGTATCGGCAAGGTGTTCCACGAAGAGCCGCAGATCCTGCACTACGGCCGCGCCGGCACTGGCATGGAACTCAAGGCCGGCATGACCTTCACCATCGAGCCGATGATCAACCAGGGCCGTGCCGACACCAAGGTTCTGGGCGACGGCTGGACCGCGATCACCAAGGACCGCAAGCTCTCGGCACAATGGGAGCACACCCTGCTGGTGACCGAAACCGGTTACGAGATCTTCACCCTGCGCAGCGATGACACCATCCCTCGCGTTTCGGCCTGATCTCGCCAGCGTATCTCGCCTATAGAAAGGAAAGCCAATCGATGCCGCAGGTGGATCCCGAACTCTTCGACCGAGGCCAGTTCCAGGCTGAACTGGCCCTGAAGGCAAGCCCGATCGCGGCCTTCAAGAAGGCGATCCGCCAGGCCCGCGAGGTGCTCGACGCACGTTTTCGCAATGGCCGGGACATTCGCCGGCTGATCGAGGATCGCGCCTGGTTCGTCGACAACATCCTGCAAAAGGCCTGGGAGCAGTTCAGCTGGAGCGAGGACGCCGACATCGCGCTGGTCGCGGTCGGTGGCTACGGCCGCGGTGAATTGCACCCTTATTCCGACATCGATTTGCTGATCCTGCTGGACAGCGCGGACCACGAAGTTTTCCGCGATTCCATCGAGCGCTTTCTGACACTGTTGTGGGACATCGGCCTGGAGGTCGGTCAGAGCGTTCGCTCGGTCGAAGAGTGCGCCGTCGAGGCCCGCGCCGACCTGACGGTCGTCACCAACCTGATGGAAAGCCGCACCATCGCCGGCCCCGAGCGTTTGCGCCAACGCATGCTGGACGTCACCAGCACCGGGCACATGTGGCCGAGCAAGGACTTCTTCCTGGCCAAGCGCGCCGAACAAAAGGCTCGCCACCACAAGTACAACGACACCGAATACAACCTGGAACCCAACGTCAAAGGCTCGCCCGGCGGCCTGCGGGATATCCAGACGATTCTGTGGGTGGCCCGTCGCGAGTACGGCACCCTGAACCTGCGGGCACTGGCCGGCGAAGGTTTCCTGGTCGAAAGTGAAAACGCCCTGCTGGCCTCTTCCCAGGAATTCCTGTGGAAGGTTCGCTATGCCCTGCACATGCTCGCCGGTCGCGCCGAAGACCGCCTGCTGTTCGATCACCAGCGCACCATTGCCGGGCTGCTGGGCTTCAAAGGCGACGACGCCAAGCAAGCCATCGAAAACTTCATGCAACAGTATTACCGGGTGGTGATGAGCATCGCCCAGCTCAGCGACCTGATCATCCAGCACTTCGAGGAAGTCATCCTCGCACCGGAAGACGAGGCACCACCGCAGCCGATCAACTCGCGCTTCCAGTTGCACGATGGCTATATCGAAGCACGCAACCACAACGTTTTCCGCCGCACGCCGTTCGCCATGCTGGAAATTTTCGTATTGATGGCCCAGCAGCCGGAAATCAAGGGCGTACGCGCGGACACCATTCGTATGCTGCGGGAAAACCGTCACCTGATCGACGACGACTTCCGCAACGATATTCGCAACACCAGCCTGTTTATCGAGCTGTTCAAGTGCAAGATCGGCATCCACCGCAACCTGCGACGGATGAACCGCTACGGCATCCTGGGTCGTTATCTGCCCGAATTCGGCTTTATCGTCGGGCAGATGCAACATGACCTGTTCCACATCTATACGGTCGATGCCCATACCCTGAACCTGATCAAGCACCTGCGTAAGTTGCAGTACACCCAGGTGTCGGAAAAATTCCCGCTGGCCAGCAAACTCATGGGCAAGCTGCCCAAACCCGAGCTGATCTACATGGCCGGCCTGTACCACGACATCGGCAAAGGCCGGCATGGCGACCACTCGGACGTCGGCGCGGTCGACGCCGAGGCGTTTTGCCAGCGCCATCAGTTGCCAGTGTGGGACAGCCGCCTGATCGTGTGGCTGGTGCAAAACCATCTGGTGATGTCGACCACCGCCCAGCGCAAAGACCTGTCCGACCCGCAGGTGATCCACGACTTCGCACAGATCGTCGGCGACGAAACCCGCCTTGACTACCTGTATGTGCTGACCGTCGCCGACATCAACGCCACCAACCCGACGCTGTGGAACTCCTGGCGCGCCAGCCTGCTGCGCCAGCTCTACACCGAAACCAAGCGTGCCCTGCGTCGTGGCCTGGAAAATCCGGTGGACCGCGAAGAGCAGATCCGCCAGACCCAGAGCGCCGCCCTGGACATTCTGGTGCGCGGCGGCACCGACCCGGACGATGTCGAGCAGCTGTGGGCGCAGTTGGGTGATGACTATTTCCTGCGTCATACCGCGGGCGATGTGGCCTGGCACAGCGACGCCATCCTCCAGCAACCGGCCGATGGCGGCCCCCTGGTACTGATCAAGGAGACCACCCAGCGCGAGTTCGAAGGCGGGACCCAGATCTTCATCTACGCCCCGGACCAGCACGACTTCTTCGCCGTGACCGTGGCCGCGATGGACCAGCTCAACCTGAACATCCATGACGCCCGGGTCATCACCTCCAGCAGCCAGTTCACCCTCGACACCTACATCGTGCTCGACACCGACGGCGACTCGATCGGCGACAACCCGGCACGGGTCAAACAGATCCGCGACGGCCTGACCGAGGCCCTGCGCAACCCGGACGACTACCCGACCATCATCCAGCGCCGGGTACCGCGCCAGCTCAAGCATTTCGCCTTTGCACCACAGGTGACGATCCACAACGACGCCCAGCGGCCGGTGACGGTGCTGGAACTCACGGCACCCGACCGCCCGGGCCTGCTGGCACGGATCGGCACGATTTTCCTGGAGTTCGATCTGTCGCTGCAAAATGCCAAGATCGCCACCCTCGGCGAGCGCGTGGAAGACGTGTTCTTCATCACCGACGCCCACAATCAGCCGCTGTCCGACCCGCTGTTGTGCAGCCGCCTGCAGGACGCGATCGTCGAACAACTGAGCGTCAACCAGGAACCTGATATCAAACTGTCGCGCATCAGCATCTGACTTAACAACGGCCCGCCTTTCGTAGGAGCGAGCTTGCTCGCGATGAACTCAAATACACCGCGTTATTCTGGCAAGAACGCGGTGTATTTGAGTTCATCGCGAGCAAGCTCGCTCCTACAGGGACCAGCGCCGCTCCAACACCGAACGAGATTTATCGATGAACAACGCTCTGTCCCAGCTCCAGCCTTACCCGTTCGAAAAACTCCGCGCCTTGCTCGGCAGCGTCACGCCCAACCCGGACAAGCGCCCTATTGCACTGTCCATTGGCGAGCCTAAACACCGCTCGCCAAGCTTCGTCGCCGAAGCGCTGGCCAGCAATCTCGATCAGATGGCCGTATACCCGACCACCCTCGGCATCCCGGCCCTGCGCGAAGCCATCGCCGCCTGGTGCGAACGTCGCTTCGATGTGCCCAAAGGCTGGATCGACCCGGCGCGCAACGTACTGCCGGTCAACGGCACCCGCGAGGCGCTGTTCGCCTTCACCCAGACCGTGGTCAACCGTGGCGATGACGCGCTGGTGGTCAGCCCGAACCCGTTCTACCAGATCTACGAAGGTGCGGCGTTCCTCGCCGGGGCCAAGCCGCATTACCTGCCGTGCCTGGACGAAAACGGCTTCAATCCGGATTTCGACGCCGTTTCGCCGGACATCTGGAAACGCTGCCAGATCCTGTTCCTGTGCTCGCCAGGCAACCCGACCGGCGCATTGATTCCGGTTGAAACCCTGAAAAAGCTGATCGCCCTGGCCGATGAGCACGACTTCGTGATTGCCGCGGACGAGTGCTACAGCGAACTCTACTTCGACGAACAAATGCCGCCGCCAGGCCTGCTCAGCGCCTGCGCAGAACTGGGCCGCAAGGACTTCAAGCGCTGCGTGGTGTTCCACAGCCTGTCCAAGCGTTCGAACCTGCCAGGCCTGCGCTCCGGTTTTGTCGCCGGTGACGCCGACATTCTCAAAGGCTTCCTGCTTTACCGCACCTACCACGGCTGCGCGATGCCGGTTCAAACCCAACTGGCCAGCGTTGCTGCGTGGAATGATGAAGTGCATGTGCGCGCCAACCGTGCGTTGTATCGCGAGAAGTTCGATGCGGTACTGGAAATTCTCAGCCCGGTGCTGGACGTACAACGCCCGGATGGCAGTTTCTACCTGTGGCCGAATGTGGCCGGTGACGACGCAGCGTTCTGCCGCGACCTGTTCGAGCAGGAGCACGTGACCGTGGTGCCGGGTTCTTACCTGTCGCGGGATGTCGATGGCGTCAATCCAGGCGCCGGGCGCGTGCGCATGGCGCTGGTTGCGCCGTTGGGGGAGTGTGTCGAGGCTGCCGAACGCATTCGCGACTTCATTCAACGCCGCAAGTAACCGCAGACCTGTAGGAGCCCGGCTTGCCGGCGATGGCAATCAGCAGGACGCCATCGCCGGCAAGCCGGGCTCCTACACGAGCAGCGGTTATTTCACCTGACCCAGTTTCGCCTCACTCAGATCCAGCTCCCCCAGCACCTCACGCAACACGTCATCGCCAATCTGGTGCTGACGACTGAGTCTGTACAACTCCAGGCGCTGCGCCCGCAGCGCCTTCACCCGCAAGCGCCGTTCCAGCAAGTCCATCTGAAAAGCCAGGGCCTGGGCTTCGGCTGAATCGTTGAACACCTCCAACTGGTGCCGGTACTCGGACATGATCCGCGCCTTGAGTTCGGCGGCCAGCGCGGACTGGGCGGCGTCCTGCGGGTTGACCTCTTCTGCCTCCAGCGCATGAATGGCCGCTTCGGCGGTCTTGCGCCAGGCGTCGCGCACTTCGTTGCGGCGCTTGTCGTCCGGGCTGGCTTCGATGCCGCGCAACAACAGTGGCAGCGCGATGCAGGCCGCAATCAACGACAGCAGAATCACCCCGGCGGCGATGAATATCAGCAGATCCCGCTCGGGAAACGCACTGCCCCCCATGAGCATTGGCACCGACATCACACCCGCCAGCGTCACGGCCCCACGCACACCGCCGACGGTCAGCAACCAGCAGGAACGCGCGCCTGGCACTCGGGTTATCTCAGCCTTGCCACGCCAGCGCCGCACAAAAATGGACAGCCGCCAGATGCTTTGCACCCAGACGAACCGCAAAACCAGCAGCACCAGGAAAATCGCCACCACGTCCAGCCCGCGATACAACAACGTCGGCCATAGCGAGGTTTCGTGACTGGCCACCGCCTTCATGATGTCCGGTAACTGCAGGCCCAACAGCAGGAAAATCAAGCCGTTGAAGGCGAACTCCAGCAATGACCAGACACTGCGATTGAGCAGGCGCGTGTTGGTCTGGCGTGGCAGCAGATCGAGCCAGCTCTGCATCATCCCCGCCGCCACCGCCGAGAGGATGCCCGACACCTCCATGCGCTCGGCCAGCACGTAGGCCGCAAACGGCAGCAACAACATGAACACCACGTGCGTCGCGGGGTCATCCCAGCCGCGCGCGATCATCCACGCCCGCAGACGGCCAACCAGCCAGCTCAAGGCCACCCCGACGGCCAGCCCACCGACGGCGACCAGCACGAACGTCAGACTGGCATTGGCCAGTGAGAACACGCCCGTCACCGCCGCCGCCAAGGCAAATTTGAACGTCACCAGGCCGGAGGCGTCGTTCATCAGTGCCTCACCCTGCAAGATGTGCATCAATGGCGTGGGCAGCCGATTGCGGGAGATGGCCGACACCGCCACCGCATCCGTCGGTGACAGCACGGCCGCCAGGGCAAACGCCACCGGCAACGGCACACCGGGCAGCAGCCAATGAATGAAATAGCCGGCACCAACCACGGTAAACAACACCAGGCCCACCGCCAGGGTCAGGATCGGTCCGCGCAGGTGCCAGAATTCGCGCTTGGGCATGCGCCAGCCGTCGGAGAACAATAGCGGTGGCAGGAACAGAAACAGGAACAACTCGGGATCCAGGGCCACATGCAGCCCCAGAGTCGGCCACGCAAGCAATGCCCCTGCGGCGATTTGCACCAGCGGCAACGGTAGCGGGATCACCCGTCCGATCAGGCGCGAAACGCCGACCAGCATCAACAGGATCAGGACGGTGTAGGCGGTTTGCATAAAGCGTGGTTCCCGGACAATCGACAGCATTGAAGTGCCATATTAGCTGCTTAGACTGTTTGGGGGCCCTTGCACCAATGTCGCACAACGGAATACCGCCCTCCTGTAGGAGCGAGCTCGCTCGCGATGGTCGTTAACGATGACGCGGTATGCCTGATACCCCGCGGCGCTCTCGGGTTCATCGCGAGCAAGCTCGCTCCTACAAAGGGATTTATGGCATGACACCAATACAAACCCGACCACAGCCGCCGCGAAACCGTCCGGCCATGGCATAATCCTGCACCTTTTATTTCCAGCACCTGCAAAGGGGGCAATTCCTTGACCGTTTCAAGCAAAACGTTGCACCTTTTCGGCATCAAAGCCTGCGACACCATGAAAAAGGCGCGCACCTGGCTCGATGAACACGCTGTCAGCTATGACTTTCATGATTACAAAGCGGTCGGTATCGACCGTGAACACCTGACCCAATGGTGCAGCGAGCACGGCTGGGAAGTGGTGTTGAACCGTGCCGGCACGACCTTTCGCAAGCTCGACGACGAACGCAAAGCCGATCTCGACCAGACGAAAGCCATCGAACTGATGCTCGCACAACCCTCGATGATCAAGCGCCCGGTGCTCGATCTCGGTGACCGAACCCTGATTGGCTTCAAGCCAGATATCTACGCGGCCGCGCTCAAGTAAGCAGCCCGTTCAATTTTGTTAGAGGTATTCACATGTCCACTACCCTGTTCAGCCTGGCCTTCGGCGTCGGCACTCAAAACCGTCAAGGCGCATGGCTGGAAGTGTTCTACGCCGCCCCGGTTCTCAAGCCATCGGCTGAAGTCGTCGCCGCTATCGCACCGATCCTGGGCTACACCGAAGGCAATCAGGCCATCGCATTCAGCACCGCCCAGGCCTCGCAACTGGCCGAAGCCCTCAAAGGCGTCGACGCTGCTCAGGCCGCCCTGCTGACCCGTCTGGCCGAGAGCCACAAGCCGCTGGTCGCCACCCTGTTGGCTGAAGACACCCAGCTGTCGTCCACCCCGGAGGCCTACCTCAAGCTGCACCTGCTGAGCCATCGCCTGGTCAAGCCTCACGGCCTGAACCTGGCCGGGATCTTCCCGCTGCTGCCGAACGTGGCCTGGACCAGCCAGGGCGCTGTCGACCTGAGCGAACTGGCCGAGCTGCAACTCGAAGCCCGCCTGCGCGGCGAGCTGCTGGAAGTGTTCTCGGTGGACAAGTTCCCGAAAATGACCGACTACGTGGTTCCGGCTGGCGTGCGCATCGCTGACGCTGCGCGTCTGCGCCTGGGCGCCTACGTGGGTGAAGGCACCACCGTGATGCACGAAGGTTTCATCAACTTCAACGCCGGCACCGAAGGCCCGGGCATGATCGAAGGCCGCGTATCCGCTGGCGTATTCGTCGGCAAGGGTTCGGACCTGGGCGGCGGCTGCTCGACCATGGGCACCCTGTCGGGCGGCGGCAACATCGTGATCAAGGTCGGCGAAGGCTGCCTGATCGGCGCCAACGCCGGTATCGGTATCCCGCTGGGCGACCGCAACACCGTCGAGTCGGGCCTGTACGTGACCGCCGGAACCAAGGTCGCGCTGCTGGACGAAAACAATCAACTGGTCAAAGTGGTCAAGGCCCGTGAACTGGCCGGCCAGCCGGACCTGCTGTTCCGTCGCAATTCGGAAACCGGTGCCGTGGAATGCAAAACCCACAAATCGGCCATCGAGTTGAACGAAGCGCTGCACACTCACAACTAAGCGTCACCTGTACCTGTAGGAGCGAGCCTGCTCGCGATGATCAAATGAACGACACGGGCTGTCTGGTACCCCGCGTTATCGTTGAGGTCCATCGCGAGCAGGCTCGCTCCTACAGGGGTCAGGCGTACAGGCGAACACCATGATGATTCTCTCTCCCTGGCGCGCCGATTTTCCGGCCATCGCCGCCCTGCAGCGGCAAGGCCAGACCTATCTGGACAACGCCGCCACCACGCAAAAACCTCAAGCCCTGCTGGACGCCCTGGCACACTACTACGCCAATGGCGCGGCCAACGTGCATCGGGCGCAACACTTGCCCGGCGCCCACGCCACCCAGGCGTTCGAGGACAGCCGTCGCAAAGCCGCGCAATGGCTCAATGCCGGCGATTGCGGGCAGATCATCTTTACCCACGGCGCGACGTCCGCGCTGAATCTCCTGGCCTATGGCCTGGAACCTCTTTTCAATCCGGGCGACGAAATTGTCATCAGCGCCCTGGAGCATCACGCCAACCTTTTGCCGTGGCAGCAACTGGCGCACCGTCGCGAGCTGAAGCTGGTGATCCTGCCGCTGGACGCCGACGGCGTGATCGACCTTGAAGCCGCCGCCGGCTTGATCGGCCCACGCACGCGTCTGCTGGCCGTCAGTCAACTGTCCAACGTGATTGGCGCGTGGCAGCCGCTGCCTCAATTGCTGGCACTGGCCAAGGGGCACAACGCCCTGACCGTGATCGATGGTGCCCAGGGCGTGGTCCATGGCCGCCACGACGTGCAAGCATTGGGCTGCGATTTTTATGTGTTCTCCAGCCACAAGCTCTACGGCCCCGATGGCCTGGGCGTGCTGTTCGGGCGCAATACAGCGCTGCAACAGCTGCGCCCCTGGCAGTTCGGCGGTGAAATGGTGCTGGATGCCAATTATCACGACGCACGCTTTCGCCCGGCCCCCTTGGGCTTCGAGGCCGGGACGCCGCCGATTGCCAGTGTGATCGGACTGGGAGCGACCCTGGATTACCTCGCCGGGCTTGATCAGGACGCCGTGTCCGCCCATGAAACGGCGCTGCATGGCTGCCTGCTCAAAGGCCTTGAGGCACGTCACGGCATCCGCTTGCTGGGCAAGCCGCAAGTGGCACTGGCCAGTTTCACCGTTGAGGGTGTACATAACGCCGACCTGGCGCATTTGTTGACTGAGCAAGGAATTGCGGTGCGCGCTGGCCATCACTGCGCCATGCCATTGCTCAAACACTATGAACTGGCGGGGGCGATTCGGTTGTCGTTGGCGCTGTACAACGACTCCGAAGACCTGGAACGGTTTTTTGAAGCCCTGGATCAGGCGCTGGAGATGCTGCGATGAAACTGCCTGCCGATGCCGTGACCGCACTCGATACCTTTGGCAAAGCCGCCGGCTGGGAACAACGCGCACGCCTGCTGATGCAATGGGGCGAGCGCCTGCCTGCCTTGAGCGACGCGCAGATGTGCGACGCCAACCGGGTGTACGGTTGTGAAAGCCAGGTGTGGCTGGTGGGCGAATTGCGCGACGGCCATTGGCAGTT
The DNA here is from genome assembly GCF_053628995.1 of Pseudomonas sp. AP3_22 TE3818. Taxonomy (NCBI): domain Bacteria; kingdom Pseudomonadati; phylum Pseudomonadota; class Gammaproteobacteria; order Pseudomonadales; family Pseudomonadaceae; genus Pseudomonas; species Pseudomonas sp. AP3_22 TE3818. Next base: position 5,300,581 of record NZ_JBRJHL010000001.1, read on the forward strand.
CAGCGCCAACAGCGATGCGCGCTTGATTCGCGGGTTGGTGGCGTTGCTGCTGGCGCGGGTCAACGGCTTGTCGGCGGCTGAATTGCAGCAGGTGGATTTGCCGGACTGGTTCAATCAGTTGGGGCTGGGACGACAGTTGTCCGAGTCCCGCAGTAATGGCTTGAATGCCGTATTGCAACGCATGCGCGAGTTGGCTGCCTGACTTTATGGATGCGTGAAATGTCCTTGTAGGAGCCGGCTTGCTGGCGACCCAGGCACCGCGGTGTATCAGGATCGCCGCCATCGCTGGCAAGCCAGCTCCTACAAGGAATGTGTTTCAGGCCTCAGGTTTGATGCGCTCCGCCGGCCGCCGCACTCCCGCCACGATCTTGTCCACAGCCTTGGTCGCCGCGACCATGCCGAAGGTCGCCGTCACCATCATCACCGCGCCAAACCCGCCGGCGCAGTCGAGCTTCACGCCATCACCGACAAAGCTCTTCTGCAGGCAAATGCTGCCGTCCGGTTTCGGATAACGCAGCTGCTCGGTGGAAAACACGCACGGCACGCTGTAATGGCGGGTCACGGTGCGTGAAAAGCCGTAGTCGCGGCGCAGCGTGGAGCGCACTTTCGAAGCTAATGGGTCATTGAACGTGCGATTCAAGTCGCAGACCTGAATCAAGGTCGGGTCGATCTGCCCTCCCGCACCGCCGGTCGTGATGATCTGGATCTTGCGACGCTTGCACCAGGCGATCAGCGCAGCCTTGGCGTTGACGCTGTCGATGCAGTCGATCACGCAGTCGATGTTCGGTGTGATGTACTCGGCCATGGTGTCGCGGGTGACGAAGTCCGGCACCGCGTGCACCGTGCAGCCCGGGTTGATCCCGCGCAGACGCTCGGCCATCACCTCGACCTTGGGTTTGCCGACGGTACTGTCCAGCGCGTGCAACTGACGGTTGGCGTTGCTGACGCAGACGTCGTCCAGATCGAACAGCGAAATCTCGCCCACGCCACAACGGGCCATGGCTTCCGCCGCCCAGGAACCGACACCACCGACGCCAACAATCGCCACATGGGCAGCCCGCAGTCGCTCCAGCCCTTCGATGCCATACAAGCGGGCGATGCCGGCAAACCGCGGATCTTCTGTACTCATGACCATTACCTAAAAAACCGGCGCGTATTATACGGCCAGACGGTAACAAGTCCTACACAGATAGGAGACACAGCCTACAAATCGATTTCAATATGCCCTACACCAGAAATGACAGAACTTTAGTGAATACGGATTGCCCAATGTCCGACATTTCTCTGCCTGCTGTACGGTCAGATAATGCCAAGTGTAGGATGCGCGCCCTCTCTCGGCCGCCAACCGTTCCTCCGTTCCACAGTCTTTGGAACCCGAAATAGCCATGTCATCGCGTAAATTTGGACTCAACCTGGTCGTGGTGCTCGCCATCGCGGCCTTGTTTACCGGCTTCTGGGCGCTGATCAACCGTCCGGTCACCGCCCCCAACTGGCCTGAACAGATCTCCGGCTTCTCCTACTCACCCTTCCAGCAGGGCCAGTTCCCGCAGAAAGACCAGTACCCGACCGACGATCAAATGCGTCGCGACCTGGAGATCATGAGCAAGCTGACGGACAACATCCGCATCTACTCGGTCGATGGCACCCTGCAAGACATCCCGAAACTGGCAGAAGAATTCGGCTTGCGGGTGACACTGGGGATCTGGATCAGCCCGGACCAGGAACGCAACGAACGGGAAATCACCCGCGCCATCGAAATCGCCAACTCCTCGCGCAGCGTGGTTCGTGTGGTGGTCGGCAACGAAGCGATCTTCCGCAAGGAAATCACCGCCGCTGAGCTGAGCGTGATGCTCGACCGAGTCCGTGCTGCCGTGAAGGTGCCAGTGACCACGTCCGAGCAATGGCACGTCTGGGAAGAACACCCGGAACTGGCCAAGCACGTCGACCTGATCGCCGCGCACGTCCTGCCTTACTGGGAATTCATTCCGGTGGACAAGGCCCAGCAGTTCGTCCTCGACCGCGCCCGCGACCTGAAAAAGATGTTCCCGAAAAAGCCGCTGCTGCTGTCCGAAGTGGGCTGGCCGAGCAACGGTCGCATGCGCGGTGGCGCCGATGCGTCGCCGGCAGACCAGGCGATCTACCTGCGAACCTTGGTCAACAAGCTCAATCGCCAGGGCTTCAACTACTTCGTGATCGAAGCGTTTGACCAACCGTGGAAAGCCAGCGACGAAGGTTCCGTTGGCGCCTACTGGGGCGTGTTCAACGCCGCGCGCCAGCAGAAGTTCAACTTCGAAGGCCCGGTGGTGGCGATTCCGCAGTGGCGCGTACTGGCCGTTGGCTCGGTGGTATTGGCGCTGTTGTCGCTGACCCTGCTGATGATCGACGGCTCGGCCCTGCGCCAGCGTGGTCGCACCTTCCTGACCTTCATTGCGTTCCTCTGTGGTTCGGTGCTGGTGTGGATCGGTTACGACTACAGCCTGCAATACAGCACCTGGTTCAGCCTGACGGTGGGTTTCCTGCTCGCCCTCGGCGCGCTCGGGGTGTTTATCGTGTTGCTGACCGAGGCCCATGAACTGGCCGAAGCGGTGTGGGTGCACAAGCGCCGCCGCGAGTTCTTGCCGGTGGAAGGCGATTCCAGCTACCGCCCGAAAGTATCGATTCACGTGCCCTGCTACAACGAGCCGCCGGAGATGGTCAAACAGACCCTCAATGCCCTGGCCAACCTCGACTATCCGGATTTCGAAGTCCTGATCATCGACAACAACACCAAGGACCCGGCGGTCTGGGAACCGGTGCGCGATTATTGCGAAACCCTCGGCCCGCGCTTCAAGTTCTTCCACGTGGCACCGCTGGCCGGCTTCAAGGGTGGTGCGCTGAACTACCTGATTCCGCACACCGCCAAGGACGCCGAAGTGATTGCCGTGATCGACTCGGACTACTGCGTCGACCGCAACTGGCTCAAGCACATGGTGCCGCACTTCGCCGACCCGAAAATCGCCGTGGTGCAGTCGCCGCAGGACTACCGCGACCAGAACGAAAGCACCTTCAAGAAGCTCTGCTACGCGGAATACAAGGGCTTCTTCCATATCGGCATGGTCACCCGCAACGACCGCGACGCGATCATCCAGCACGGCACCATGACCATGACCCGCCGCTCGGTGCTCGAAGAGCTGGGCTGGGCCGACTGGTGCATCTGCGAAGACGCCGAGCTGGGCCTGCGCGTATTCGAGAAAGGCCTGTCGGCGGCGTATTACCACACCAGTTATGGCAAGGGCCTGATGCCCGATACCTTCATCGACTTCAAGAAACAGCGTTTCCGCTGGGCCTACGGAGCGATTCAGATCATCAAGCGCCACACCGCCAGCCTGCTGCGCGGCAAGGACACCGAGCTGACCCGCGGCCAGCGCTACCACTTCCTCGCGGGCTGGTTGCCGTGGGTGGCGGACGGCATGAACATCTTCTTCACCGTCGGTGCGCTGTTGTGGTCGGCGGCGATGATCATCGTGCCGCAACGGGTCGATCCGCCGCTGCTGATCTTCGCAATCCCGCCATTGGCGCTATTCGTGTTCAAGGTGGCCAAGATCATTTTCCTCTACCGTCGTGCGGTCGGGGTGAACTTGAAGGATGCGTTCTGCGCGGCGCTGGCCGGTCTGGCGTTGTCTCACACCATCGCCAAAGCGGTGCTGTACGGCTTCTTCACCAGCAGCATTCCGTTCTTCCGCACGCCGAAAAACGCCGACAACCATGGTTTCTGGGTGGCGATTTCGGAAGCACGCGAAGAGGTGTTCATCATGCTGCTGTTGTGGAGCGCTGCACTGGGGATTTATCTGGTCAACGGCATGCCGAGCAACGACATGCGCTTCTGGGTCACCATGCTGCTGGTGCAGTCGCTGCCGTATCTGGCGGCGCTGATCATGGCGTTCCTGTCGTCGCTGCCGAAACCGGCCGCCGAGCCTGAAACGGCACCTGTCGTCTAAATCTTTGCGGATGCACTAAACGGCGGCCAATGGTCGCCGTTTTGCTTTAAGATAACCGCCATTTTGCGGGGCTTGGCCCTATCCCTGTGGGAGCGGGCTTGCTCGCGAATGCGTTGTAACAGTTGAGGCGTATGTTGACTGACACACCGCTTTCGCGAGCAAGCCCGCTCCCACATTGAAGCCCAAGCCCATATTTCATGATTCCGGAGTTTTCCATGACGGCCCACGCCGACCTTTCGCCGACCCTTCAACTCGCCATCGACCTGATCCGCCGTCCATCCGTGACGCCGATCGACGCCGATTGCCAGAAGCAGATGATGCAGCGCCTGGGCGATGCCGGTTTCACCCTGGAACCGATGCGCATCGAAGATGTGGATAACTTCTGGGCCACCCACGGCCAGGACGACGGTCCGGTGCTGTGCTTCGCCGGCCACACCGACGTGGTCCCGACCGGCCCGGTAACGGCCTGGCAGATCGAACCGTTCAACGCGCTGATCGACGAACACGGCATGCTCTGCGGCCGTGGCGCCGCCGACATGAAAGGCAGCCTCGCCGCCATGACCGTCGCGTCCGAGCGTTTTGTCGCCGACTACCCCAATCACAAGGGCAAAGTCGCGTTCCTGATCACCAGCGATGAAGAAGGCCCGGCGCACCACGGCACCAAGGCGGTGGTCGAACGCCTCGCCGCGCGCAAGGAGCGTCTGGACTGGTGCATCGTCGGCGAACCGTCGAGCACCACCCTGGTGGGTGACGTGGTCAAGAACGGCCGTCGCGGCTCCCTCGGCGCCAAGCTGACCGTGCGCGGCGTGCAAGGTCACGTGGCTTACCCGCACCTGGCGAAGAACCCGATCCACCTCGCCGCTCCGGCCCTGGCCGAACTGGCCGCCGAGCATTGGGACCACGGCAACGATTTCTTCCCGCCGACCAGTTTCCAGATCTCCAACGTCAACTCCGGCACCGGTGCAACCAACGTGATCCCGGGTGACCTGGTGGCGGTGTTCAACTTCCGTTTCTCCACCGAATCCACGGTCGAAGGCCTGCAAAAGCGCGTCGCCGACATCCTCGACAAACATGGCCTGGACTGGCACGTCGACTGGGCCTTGTCCGGTCTGCCGTTCCTCACCGAGCCAGGCGCGCTGCTGGACGCGGTGTCGTCGAGCATCAAGGACATCACCGGTCGCGACACCAAGGCGTCCACCAGCGGCGGCACTTCCGACGGGCGCTTCATCGCGACCATGGGCACGCAAGTGGTTGAGCTGGGCCCGGTCAACGCGACCATCCACCAGGTCAACGAGCGCGTGCTGGCAGCCGACCTCGATGTACTGACCGAAATCTACTACCAGACCCTGATCAAGTTGCTCGCCTGATGCTTGCCTGCCCAATCTGCAGCGCACCGCTCAACGCGGTGGACAACGGTGTGGTCTGCCCCGCCGGGCATCGGTTCGACCGTGCGCGCCAGGGTTACCTGAACCTGCTGCCGGTGCAGCACAAGAACAGCCGCGACCCTGGGGATAACCAGGCGATGGTCGAAGCCCGCCGTGACTTCCTGAATGCCGGGCATTACGCCCCGGTGGCCAGGCGTCTGGCGGAGCTGGCCGCCAGCTATGCACCGCAGCGCTGGCTGGACATCGGTTGTGGCGAGGGCTACTACACCGCGCAAATCGCCGAGGCGCTGCCGGAAGCCGAAGGTTATGCTCTGGACATCTCCCGCGAAGCGGTCAAGCGCGCCTGCAAACGCAACCCGCAACTCACCTGGTTGATCGCCAGCATGGCGCGGGTACCGTTGGCTTCCGGCAGTTGCCAGTTCCTCGCCAGCGTCTTCAGCCCGCTGGACTGGGAAGAAGCCAAACGCCTGCTCAGCGTCGGCGGCGGCCTGATGAAAGTCGGGCCGACCAGCGGCCACCTGATGGAATTGCGCGAGCGGCTGTACGATGAAGTCCGCGAGTACATCGACGACAAGCATCTGGACCTGGTGCCGGAAGGCATGGCGCTGGCGCACAGTGAAACCCTGGAATTCAAGCTGACGCTCCACAGTGGTCAGGACCGGGCGAACCTGCTGGCCATGACGCCCCACGGCTGGCGCGCCAGTGCCGAACGCCGTGCTGCCGTTATCGAGCAGGCCGAACCGTTCGAGGTCACCGTGTCGATGCGCTACGATTATTTCGTTCTTCAATAACTTCAAACATTTTTGGTCTTGGGCAACAGCTCAAGGCCGGCTAAATCCGCGAATGGATTTTTCAGACCCGCAGTGAGGACATCCATGCGCCAGCCCGATATCGAGATTTACCTGAAAGACGCCGACGTCGACCACAAAGCCATTGCCGCCTGGCTCGGCGCGGCACTTGGCCCGTGTTCGGATTGGGTGCAGAAGGGCCAGACCTACAAGTGCAAGGCCGGCAACGTACCGGTGACCTGGCTGCCAAAAGCGGTCGGCAAGTGGAACAGCCTGTACCTGGAAAGCGACCAGACCCCATGGGACGACGACATCGCCTGCGCCCGCGCCGCGTTTACCGCGCTGAACGTCGAAGTGCGTTGCGCGCCGGGAACCTGGGTCGAGGAAGAAGGTGAAGAGACGGCGGACCGCTGGATTCGCATCAGCGCCGATGGTGAAGAAGAAATCACCTGGAAGACCACTTAATAGCCAACAACACCGATCAAATGTGGGAGCGGGCTTGCTCGCGAATGCGGTGGATCAGCCGGCATCAACTGCGACTGGCACACCGCATTCGCGAGCAAGCCCGCTCCCACAATGGTTTTGCGTGATTACAGACCTACAACATCCTCAGCCTGCAACCCCTTCTGCCCTTCGACCACCGCATACTCAACTTGCTGGCCTTCGGTCAGTGAACGGTGCCCCTCGCCGCGAATCGCGCGGTAGTGCACGAACACGTCCACCCCGTCTTCGCGCTGAATGAAGCCGTAGCCCTTGGCGTCGTTGAACCACTTCACGTTGCCGGTTTCGCGTGTTGCCATTTGTTCATACTCCCTTTTTATTATTGATCGGGCTTTTCGCAGGAAAGCCTCGGGAACGTCAGCCTGCGCATACCGGTCCCATGAGGGCAACGGCGACAGAGCGCCGAGTATATGACAGACGCTGAAACTCTCAATAGCACTTTACTTCGCCGCTTTTTTGCCGATTTTCGACGAATCCGGCACACTACGCAGCGCCCGAGCAAACGCTTGGTTTCATTCACTCACGCAGAAGCCGTATGACCCGTTCCCCGTTCCGCCGTCTTGTGTTTGGCACCCTGCGCCGCCTGCTGTACCTCTGGGTTCGCTCGGAGACGATCAACCAGTCGTCGTTCACCCTCAACCTCGACCGCAGTCGTCCGGTGTTCTACGTCCTGCAAAACCCATCGCTGACCGACCTTGCCGTGGTCGACACCGAGTGCAGCAAGGCCGGCCTGCCGCGCCCGGTGCTGCCGGTATCGGTGGGCAACCTGCTGGAACCGGCCGCGTTCTTCTACCTGACGCCGGACCCGGACTGGCTCGGCCGCCAGGACAAGCGCGGCGCGCCGCCAACCTTGACCCGCCTGGTCAGCGCCCTGAGCCAGAACGCCGCCGAAGACGCGCAGATCATTCCGGTCAGCGTATTCTGGGGCCAGTCGCCGGACAGCGAAAACAGCCCGTGGAAACTCCTGTTCGCCGATAGCTGGGCGGTAACCGGGCGTCTGCGTCGCTTGCTGAGCATCATCGTGTTGGGGCGCAAGACTCGCGTGCAGTTCTCCGCGCCGATTCACCTGCGCGAACTGATCGCGCACAACAAAGGCCACGAGCGCACCGTGCGCATGGCCCAGCGCATCCTGCGGGTGCACTTTCGCAACCTGAAGGCGGCAGTGATCGGCCCGGACATTTCCCACCGTCGCAACCTGGTCAAGGGCCTGCTGAACCAGCCGCAGGTCAGACAAGCGATCCTCGACGAGGCCGAACGCGAGAACATTTCACCGGAAAAAGCCAAGGCCCAGGCCCTGCGCTATGGCAACGAAATCGCCTCGGACTACACCTACACCGCCATCCGTTTTATGGAAGTGGTGCTGAGCTGGTTCTGGAACAAGATCTACGACGGCATCAAGGTCAACCACATCGAAGGCGTGCAGAAGGTCGCCCAGGGTCACGAAGTGATCTACGTACCCTGTCACCGCAGTCACATCGATTATCTGCTGCTGTCCTACCTGCTGTTCCGCAACGGCCTGACCCCGCCGCACATCGCCGCCGGGATCAACCTGAACATGCCGGTGATCGGCGGCCTGCTGCGTCGTGGCGGCGCGTTTTTCATGCGCCGAACGTTCAAGGGCAACCCGCTGTACACCTCGGTGTTCAACGAATACCTGCACACCCTGTTCACCAAGGGCTTCCCGGTGGAGTACTTCGTCGAGGGTGGACGTTCGCGCACCGGGCGCATGCTGCAACCGAAAACCGGGATGCTGGCCATCACCCTGCGCAGCTTCCTGCGTTCCTCGCGGATGCCTATCGTGTTCGTGCCGGTGTACATCGGCTACGAGCGCGTACTGGAAGGTCGAACCTATCTTGGCGAGCTGCGCGGTGCGGCCAAGAAGAAAGAATCGATCTTCGACATCTTCAAAGTCATCGGCGCACTCAAGCAGCGCTTCGGCCAGGTCGCGGTGAACTTCGGCGAGCCGATCAAACTGGCGCAATTCCTCGACAGCGAACAGCCGGACTGGCGCCAACAGGCACTCGGCCCGCAGTTCAGACCGGCCTGGCTCAACGAAACCACCAACCGCCTCGGCGAAAAAGTCGCGCAGCATTTGAACGAGGCGGCGGCGATCAACCCGGTCAACCTCGTTGCCCTGGCACTGCTGTCCACCAGCCGCCTGGCCCTGGACGACCGCGCCATGGCACGGGTGCTCGACCTGTATCTGGCGCTGCTGCGCAAGGTGCCGTACTCGCCGCACACCACCCTGCCGGACGGTGACGGCCGGGCGTTGATCGAGCATGTGAAGGATATGGACCTGCTGGCCGAGCAGAGCGATGCCCTGGGCAAGATTCTGTATCTGGATGAGCAGAACGCCGTCCTGATGACCTACTACCGCAACAACGTGCTGCACATCTTCGCCTTGCCGGCGCTATTGGCAAGTTTCTTCCAGAGCGCCTCGCGCATGAGTCGCGAACAGATCCTGCGCTACACCCGCGCGCTGTACCCGTACCTGCAAGCGGAGCTGTTCATTCGCTGGTCGCTGGACGAACTGGATGCGGTGATCGATCAATGGCTGGCGGCGTTCGTCGAGCAAGGCCTGCTGCGTTTCGAGAACGATGTGTACCTGCGCCCGGCGCCAAGCTCACGGCATTTCGTGTTGCTGACGCTGCTGTCGAAAAGCATCGCCCAGACCCTGCAGCGCTTCTACATGACCGTTTCCCTGCTGCTCAACAGCGGCCAGAACAGCATCAGCGCCGAAGAGCTGGAAGACCTGTGCACGGTCATGGCCCAGCGCCTGTCGATCCTGCATGGCCTGAACGCCCCGGAATTCTTCGACAAGAGCCTGTTCCGCCACTTCATCCAGACCCTGCTCGACCTCGAAGTGCTCAAGCGCGACGAAGCGGGCAAGCTCGGTTATCACGAACTGCTCGGCGAACTGGCCGAAGGCGCGGCCAAACGGGTGTTGCCAGCGGAGATTCGTTTGTCGATCCGGCAGGTGGCGCTGCATCGCAGTGAAGATGCGGCGGAGTTGGTCACACCGCTCTGACTCACTCACATCTCTGCGCGGAAGTTTCATGGCTGAAGCAAGGACGCTTCTTGCTTATGCCACCTCCTCTTCGCCCCTGCTCGTAGGAATCCCCCTACATAGCAAACGTTGCCTCGACCCTATGCTGGGCGCTCGTCAATACCGACGATCAATTGATAAGGAAATCAATATGAGCAACGAAACCGTAAAAACTATCAGTGGCGAAGTGTATTACCTGGAAAGGATAGCCCTGATGTCTAACTCGACTCTTCAGGTCCGCCTGCTGGATGTCAGCTTGCAAGATGTCAGCTCGCAAGTTGTCTTCCCGAAGGTGCTGGCCGTACAGAAAACTCCCAACGCAGAAAAAGGCGGGCTGAAATTCAGCCTGACGTACAGCGTTGCTGATGTCCTGCCTGGCCATACCTATGCAATCAGCGCGACCATCACCCATGAACACCGTCTGATCTTCGCCACCTTAGATCCACGCTTGGTGGATCTGGGTGTCGATCATGTAGAAGAGCAGGAAGTGCGGGTCCGCGTCAGCTGAGAACACCCCCGAGGCAAGTTGGGCGATATCCTCGGTAAAATCCGTTAAATTGTCGTTGGCGCCAGTCTTCTTCCGGCGCCAATGACAAGGATCCGCTTCATGAAAAAACTCTCTCTCCTCGGCCTTACGGTTTTGCTCGGCGCCTGCCAATCCATGCAACCTGCCCCGAAAGCCAGCCTCGACGGCGAAGTCTTTTACCTGCAACGCAGCGCCCTGCCGCCCACCGCTACCCTGAGCGTGAGCTTGCAGGACGTGTCTCTGGCCGACGCACCGGCCATTGTCCTCGACGAACAGAACGGCCCAGTCAAAGGCCAGGTGCCACTGCCGTTTCATCTGAGTTACGATCCGGCGCAGGTCAAACCGGGCCATCGCTACTCGGTCAGCGCGCGCATCGAAGTCGACGGAAAGCTGATGTTCATCACCACCGAAAACCATGCCGTGCGTCTTGATGGCAAGGACCCGCAACCACTGAAAATCCGCGTCGACGCCGTTCGCTAATTCTCTCTTTTTGAACAAGGAAGCTGCCATGCTCCGCCCTACCCTTCGTTTTGCCGGCCTGTGCGCAGGTTTGATGATCTGTGCCAACGCCCTGGCGCTATCCCTCAGCGACCTGTCGCAGAAAGACGCCACCGGCGGGCTCAAGGACGCACTCACCCAAGGCGCGCAACTGGCCGTGAAACAACTCGGCACCCCGGGCGGTTTCAGCAACAACCCGGAAGTAAAAATCGAACTGCCGGGCAAACTGGGCAAGGTCGCCAGCAAAATGAAACAGTTCGGCATGGGTGACCAGGTCGATGAACTGGAAGCCAGCATGAACAAAGCAGCCGAAACCGCCGTGACCCAGGCCCAGCCAATCCTCGTCGATGCCGTGAAGAAAATGACCGTGGAAGACGCCAAGGGCATCCTCAGCGGCGGCAACGACTCGGCCACCCAATACCTGAACAAGACCAGCCGCGAACAGATCCGCGCCAAGTTCCTGCCGATCGTCAAGCAAGCCACCGACAAGGTTGGCCTGGCCCAGCAGTACAACTCGTTCGCAGGACAAGCGGCGACCATGGGCGTATTGGACGCGAAGAATGCGAACGTCGAAAACTACGTCACCGAGCAGGCATTGAATGGCTTGTTCGAAATGATCGGCAAACAGGAAGAAACCATCCGCCAGAACCCGGCGGCTGCGGCGACCAGTTTGGCGAAGAAGGTGTTTGGTACTTTGTAATTATTAGCTGACGGCAACACCAGAAAAGCCCGCTGATCCTTGTAAAGGTCAGCGGGCTTTTTCGTTCTCTATTGCTGCGGATCAAGGTGATCCAGAACCTCGCTCACCGATAGCTGTGCGAGGACAATCATCTGCTGAATACCGAGCACCAGATTGCACGTCGGACCGGTCAGGCTGGATGACAACTCGGTCGCCATCACGTTGGCCGAAGTAAGCGTTTCAAAGGCATGGACTAGAAGGGTTTCGGAATTCACACCAGGGTGGATGGTAAAAATTGGGCAGAGACGATTGGAGGCTTTCGCCAGTTGTTCGAGATTTGTTTCTGGGGGATTTGGACTGTGTTTGATCATTGTGAAGCTCCTAACGAAAATTGGAGCAGCCAACATCACTTGCAGATGATGGGTGGCAGCTGTATGCGGGTCTGCAAGACCGAGTCGTTAGGCAAACCCGGCAGACCCGAAGATCTCCCGCACACAGCCACCATAAATCGGTGGTCGCTAAAAAAGCGCCACGATTATAGGTGCGCCAGTGGGCGCCTAACAAACTATTGGCGGGCTTGCAGTCCCGGTCGCTGAATTGGCAGCGACCGTCAGAGGCTAGTGATCGTGCTTCCGACAGGCAACCTGAAAGTCTTGTGGGAATGATCTGAATGGTTGGCTTGGGCGATAAACGTTGTTGACTGTCAGGACGCCTTCGCGGGCAAGCCAGCTCCCACAGGGATGATGGACATCCGCCAGAATCAGGTCGGCTGACAGGCCGCCTTCGCTGGCAAGCCAGCTCCCACAGGGACCGAGTATGTCTGCAAAAGCCAGGTCGGCTGACAGGCCGCCTTCGCTGGCAAGCCAGCTCCCACAGGGACCGAGTATGTCTGCAAAAGCCAGGTCGGCTGGCAGGCCGCCATCGCTGGCAAGCCAGCTCCTACAGGGGACGGCACTCGCTGCTGCTCTTCACCACTCACCAGGCCGAGCGTTAGCTCGCCTGCAGCTCTTGATCTTGATCCACCCGCCCCCTCGGCAGGCTGAGCGCAGGTGTTCATCCGGGGATGGGCGCGCAGCGCCGTTCGACGCAGTCGAACTCATTGCATGTAGGTCGAAGCGAAGCCGACCGGAGGGCAATGCCCCCGGATGAATACCGCAGCGAAGGAACCCCGAGCCTCAGCGAGGGGCCGTACGTAAGGGGCGAGACCTTTTGGTTACTTTTGGGGCGTTTGCCAAAAGGAACTCGCCGTAAGGGCGAAACCGCCAGCCGCCGCTACCGAAGAAATGGATATGCCCCCGATCAAACAGACTCCTTCCTGACCCGAAACCAGGCCGCATAAAGCGCAGGCAAAAACAGCAGCGTCAACGCCGTAGCAACAATCAACCCCCCCATGATCGCCACCGCCATCGGCCCGAAAAACACACTGCGTGACAAAGGAATCATCGCCAGAACAGCCGCCAGTGCCGTCAACACAATCGGCCGGAACCGCCGCACCGTCGCCTCGATGATCGCCTGCCAGGGCTTCAACCCGGCAGCAATGTCCTGCTCGATCTGATCCACCAGAATCACCGAGTTACGCATGATCATCCCCGACAAGGCGATAGTCCCCAGCATCGCCACGAAACCGAACGGCTGGCGAAACACCAACAGAAACAGCGTCACCCCGATCAACCCCAGCGGCGCCGTCAGAAACACCATCGCCGTGCGCGAGAAACTGCGCAGTTGCAGCATCAGCAGGGTCAACACCACCACGATGAACAACGGCACGCCGGCCTTCACCGAGTTCTGTCCACGCGCCGAATCTTCAACGGTGCCGCCGACATCCAGCAAGTAGCCGTCAGGCAGTTCGGCGCGGATCGGGTCGAGGGTCGGCATGATTTGCTGCACCAGTGTCGCCGGTTGCTGCTTGTCATAGATGTCGGCGCGAACCGTCACGTTAGGCAGGCGGTTGCGGTGCCAGATGATGCCCTCTTCGAAGCCGTACTCCAGGGTCGCGATCTGCGACAGCGCGACGCTGCGACCGTTATCGGTCGGCACCGCCAGGCTCGGCAGCAATGACAGCTCGGTGCGTTCATGCACGGTGCCGCGCAACAGGATCTCGATCAACTCGTTGTCTTCACGGTACTGGCTGACGCTGGAACCGGTGAGCGAGCTTTGCAGGAACTTCGACAGATTCGCCGTGCTCACGCCCAGCGCCCGCGCGCGGTCCTGATCGATGTTCAGGTACACCACCTTGCTCGGTTCTTCCCAATCCAGGTGGACATTGACCACATGCGGGTTCTCGCGAACCTTGGCCGCCACTTTGCGCGCCAGCGCTCGCACCTCCTCGATGTGCTCCCCGGTCACGCGGAACTGTACCGGGTAGCCAACCGGCGGACCGTTTTCCAGACGCGTGACCCGCGAGCGCAGAGCGGGGAATTGCTCGTTGAGGGTTGAGATCAACCAGGTGCGCAGGGCTTCCCGTTCTTCGATGGTTTTCGCCAGGACGACAAACTGGGCGAAGCTCGCCGCCGGCAGTTGCTGATCCAGCGGCAGGTAAAAGCGCGGTGAACCGGTGCCGACGTACGCCACGTAGTTGTCGATCCCTGCCTTGTCCTTGAGCAACGCTTCGAGGCGTTTGACCTCGTCGGCGGTGTTGCTCAGCGAAGCACCTTCGGCCAGTTTCAGGTCGACCATCAACTCCAGGCGACCCGATGCCGGGAAGAACTGCTGCGGTACAAACTTGAACAGCACAATGGAGGCGATGAACAACAGCACAGTCGCGGCGATCACGGTTTTGCGCCAGCGCACACACCATTCCACCAGACGCCGGACGCGCTGATAGAACGGCGTGCCATAGGGATCGGGTTGGCCGGCACCGTGCTTGGCGGCGTGAATCTTCGCCAGGTCCGGCAGGAGTTTTTCCCCGAGATAGGGTACGAAAACCACAGCGGCCACCCAGGACGCCAACAGCGCGATGGTGACCACTTCGAAGATCGAACGGGTGTATTCGCCAGTGCCCGATTGCGCCGTGGCAATCGGCAGGAAGCCGGCCGCGGTGATCAGCGTACCGGTGAGCATCGGGAACGCTGTGCTGGTCCAGGCGTAACTCGCGGCTTTGACCCGGTCGAACCCCTGCTCCATTTTGATCGCCATCATTTCCACGGCGATGATCGCGTCGTCCACCAGCAAGCCCAGCGCCAGTACCAATGCACCGAGAGAAATCTTGTGCAGGCCGATGCCGAGGTAATACATGCTGGCAAACGTCATCGCCAGCACCAGCGGAATCGCCAGGGCCACCACCATGCCGGTGCGCACGCCGAGGGAGAAGAAGCTCACCAGCAACACGATGGCCAGCGCCTCGACCAGCACTTGCACGAACTCGCCGACACCGGTTTTCACCGCCGCCGGCTGGTCGGAAACTTTGCGCAGCTCCATACCGGCCGGGAGGTTTTTCTGGATGCGGGCGAATTCGACTTCCAGTGCCTTGCCCAATACCAGGATGTCACCGCCGTCTTTCATCGCCACCGCCAGGCCGATGGCGTCTTGCGCCATGAAGCGCATGCGCGGCGCCGGCGGATCATTGAAACCACGCCGTACATCGGCCACATCGGAGATACGGAAGGTGCGATCACCGACGCGGATCGGGAAGTTCTTGATCTCGTCGACCGTCTGAAAATTCCCCGTCACCCGTAGCTGCAAGCGCTCGCTGCTGGTTTCGAAGAAACCTGCCGTGGACACCGCGTTCTGCTCTTCAAGGGCTTGCTGGACAGCCGCCAGCGGCAAGCCAAGGGTGGCAAGCTTGACGTTGGAGAGTTCGATCCAGATTTTCTCGTCCTGCAACCCCAGCAGTTCGACCTTGCCCACATCCTTGACCCGTTGCAGCTGGATCTGGATGCGGTCGGCGTAATCCTTGAGCACGGCGTAGTCGAAACCCTCGCCGGTCAAGGCGTAGATGTTGCCGAACGTAGTACCGAATTCATCGTTGAAGAACGGCCCCTGAATCCCCGGCGGCAGGGTATGACGGATGTCGCTGATTTTCTTGCGCACCTGATACCAAAGCTCCGGGATCTCTGCCGAGTGCATGGAATCACGCGCAATGAAGGTGACCTGGGATTCCCCGGGCCGCGAGAACGAAACAATGCGCTCGTACTCGCCGGTTTCCATCAGCTTTTTTTCGATGCGTTCGGTGACCTGGCGCGAGACTTCCTCGGCGGTCGCGCCCGGCCAGTTGGTGCGAATCACCATGGCCTTGAAGGTGAACGGTGGGTCTTCACTCTGGCCGAGCTTGGTGTAGGAAAGTGCGCCGACGATGGCCAGCAACAGCATCAGGAACAGTACGATCTGGCGATTACGCAGCGCCCATTCGGAAACGTTGAAGCGCATCGGGGCTTACTCCTTGTCCGCCAGATTGACCACGCGATTGGAGCGATCCACCGGGCGCACCTGCTGCCCTTCGAGAAGCACATGGACACCGGCGGCCACGACCCAGTCGCTGGCGTTGAGCCCCTCGAGCACCGGTACGGTTTTCTCACCGAAGGCACCCACTCGCACCGGGGTTTTCTTCAAGGTGTTGTTGGCGCTGACGACCCAGACATAGGTCACGCCGTTTTCTGCGGTCAACGCCGACAGCGGAACGGACAGAGGCACCACGTCGGCGGCCTGCACGAACACCCGGGCGCTCTGGCCCAGCTCCACCGGCACCTTGCCGGAGGCGAAGGCGATGCGCGCCGCGAAGGTGCGGGACTTTGGATCAGCCGCCGGCGACAGCTCACGGATGCGCCCTTCGAAACGCTGGCCGGGCTGGGTCCAGAGCTCCACCGCCACCGGTTCACCGACCTTGAAGCGGCCGAAGTTCTGCTCCGGCAGGCTGATCAACACTTCACGCTCGCCATCGGTCGCCAGGGTGAACACCGTTTGCCCCGCGGCCACGACTTGCCCGACTTCCACCAGCCGCTTGGCCACGACGCCGTCCTGCGGCGCACGCAGCACGGCGTAGCTGGCCTGGTTGTTGGAAACGTTGAATTCGGCCTTGATTTGCTTGAGGCGCGCTTCGCCGGAGCGGTAGAGGTTTTCGTGATTGTCGTACTGCGAACGGCTGACCAGCTGACGCTCCATCAGGGTTTTGTAGCGATCACGCTCGGCACGCACCATGCTCAAATTGGCTTCAGCTGCAGCGACCTGGGCCCGGGTGGCCTCCAGTTGCAGGCGCACGTCCTGAGGATCGAGCTCCGCCAAGGGTTGATCGGCCTTGACCCGCTGCCCTTCCTCGACCAGTCGTCGGCTGACTTTACCGCCGATGCGGAACGCCAGGTCCGGCTCATAACGCGCACGGACTTCACCTGGATAACTTTCCATGGCCTGTGCCGAAGGCTCTGGCTGAACCACCATGGCCGGGCGCACGCTGACTGGCGGCACTTCGTCGGAGCCACACGCAGACAGTAAAAAAGCCAGGGTGACTGGCAACGCGAGGGGCAAGGCATAGCGGAACATGGTGAAGGACCTTTCGCTAATGGTGCTTTGAATAATTATACTGAGCAGTATGTTATTAATAGCAAACTCACCAGTCCAGTAATAAAAGCGAATATGCCAAACAATCTTTCAGCACCCAATGGCCCAGGCAGACCCAAGGATCTGGTCAAGCGCCAGGCGATTCTCGATGCGGCGAAAGTGCTGTTTCTGAGTAAGGGTTATGCCAATACCAGCATGGATGCCGTCGCAGCCGAGGCCGGTGTGTCGAAGCTGACGGTCTACAGCCACTTCAACGACAAGGAGACGCTGTTCTCCGCCGCCGTGGTGGCCAAGTGCGAGGAGCAGTTGCCCCCGCTGTTCTTCGAGTTGCCCGAAGGCGTGGCGGTGGAAACCGTGCTGCTGAACATCGCGCGCGGTTTTCATCAGCTGATCAACAGTGACGAATCAGTGAACCTGCACCGACTGATGGTGACCTTGGGCAGCCAGGACCCGAAACTCGCGCAAATCTTCTTTGAGGCGGGCCCGGAGCGCATGCTGCATGGCATGGAACGCTTGCTGAGCCGGATCGACGAGTGTGGCGTGCTGAGCATCGACAAGCCGCACAACGCCGCCGAGCACTTCTTCTGCCTGCTCAAGGGCGCCGGGAATTTCCGCTTGCTGTATGGCTGCGGCGAACCGCCGGTCGGTGAGGAGGCGGAGAGCCATGTGCGGGAAGTGGTGGGGTTGTTTATGCGGGCTTATCGGCCTGAGTGAGCCTGATGGATTTGTCGTGTCTGGGCGGGCGCTATCGCTGGCAAGCCAGCTCCTACAGGGGCCGAGGTGTACTCGAATTTTGAACCCGGCACAAAACCTGTAGGAGCTGGCTTGCCAGCGATGAAGGCGACTCGGTCTATGGCTTGAGCGCTTTCTTCGGATAAATATCGTAACGACTGGACTTGCCATCCAGCGCATGGCTCGGCTTCGGCCCGTCGATGCACGGCGCCTTGCGCGGGCGCTTGACCACCACCCGGTGGCTGGCCAGGGCCAACGCCGCTTCGAGCAAGGCCGGCGCATCCGGGTCATCGCCGACCAGCGGCCGGAACAGGCGCATTTCCTTCTTCACCAGCGCGGTTTTCTCACGGTGCGGGAACATCGGGTCCAGGTAGATCACCTGCGGCGGTTCACCCTCCCAATTACGCATCACCTCGATCGAGTTGCCCTTGAGCAGCCGCATGCGCGCCACGATCGGCGCCACGTCGAAATCTTCCGCACCACGGGCCAGGCCATCTTCCAGCAAGGCGCCGATCAGCGGCTGACGTTCGATCAGGCTCATCTCGCAACCGAGGCTGGCCAGCACGAACGCGTCCTTGCCCAGCCCTGCCGTGGCATCCAGTACCCGCGGGCGCACACCCTGGGCGACACCAACAGCCTTGGCGATCATCTGCCCGCTGCCGCCGCCGTACAACCGGCGATGGGCCGCACCACCTTCGACGAAGTCCACCCGCACCGGCCCCGGCGCGTCCGGCCCCAGCTGTTGCAACTGCAAACCCTGGTCGCCCACCTGCAAGGCAAATTCGCCGTCCGCCACTTGCATCGGCAAGCCCAGGCGCTCGGCCCATTGCTCGGCTTGTGACTCGAAAGCCGCGTCCAGCGCCTGGACATGGATGCGGCAGGCCGCGGGTTGATCAATCATCGGAAAACACGCTCAAAAAATTAATGATCGGCAAAAACTGCCGATAACAAAACTATCGAGCATTTTGCCAGAGCTGAGCGTCGACCGAGAGAAATGTCAGACATTCAACCCACAATCACAGGTTTTATATCGCCCTACGGCAATTACAACCTGCGAAACACCCAGGCACTGAGCGGTGTCAGTCACATCTGGCAGGATTTCTTTGCCCGTGCGCTGGCCGATCAGTCGGGTGATGTGCTGCCTGAATCGCTGAATTTCCCACCGGTCGATCTCCAAAGCCCGGTCGAGCCGACCGTTGGCAGCGAGCTGTTGGAGCACATCGTTTCCCAGCGTGAGTGCGACGTCAAAGAGACCGAGGTCCGCCCGCCAGAGCCTCTGTTCCTGCCGATTGCCGAATTCGAAATGGAACTGGCCGACAAACCATTCCCACCGTTCCCGGCGGATGAAATTGTCGCCCAGCAAAAACAACAGGACTTCGACAGCGGCTGGGTTCGCCCGATCGTGCTCAACGCCGGTCAGCCTCTGCCGGAAGCCGGCCCTGCCCCGCAACCGCGCCCGCTGCACCTGCCGATTGCCGAATTCGAACTCGATCTGCTCGACAAGCCGTTCCCGCCGTTCTCGCCAGATGAACGGCGGGAACAGCAGAAACAACTGGACTTCGACAATGGTTGGGCGCGCCCGATCATCCTGCAAAACCTGCGCATCGCCGCCTGACCCTCAGCCTTTGAAGAACTGATTGGCCTTCTGGTACGGCATCGACCGCGAAGTGAAGCCGAACGTGCCTGATGTCTGGATTTCTTCGGCGGCGCGGAAGAATTCACCATAGGCCGCCAACGCCAGCGCCGAACCGACGCTAATGCGTTTGACGCCCATTTCAGCCAACTGCGCGACCGTCAGCTTCAAGCCGCCCGACATCAACACATTCACCGGTTTGGGCGCCACCGCGCGCACCACCGCCAGCACATCCTCGGCACTGCGCAGTCCGGGTGCGTAAAGCACATCGGCACCGGCCTCGGCGAATGCCTGCAAGCGGCGGATGGTATCGGGCAGATCAGGATTGCCGTGCAGGAAGTTTTCGGCCCGGGCGGTCAATGTGAAGGGGAATGGCAAACTGCGAGCGGCAGCCACAGAGGCCTCGATGCGTGCCACCGCGTGGTCGAAACAGTAGATCGGGCCTTCTTCGCGGCCGGTGGCGTCTTCAATCGAACCCCCGACGGCTCCGGCCTCTGCCGCGCGCAAAATGCTTTTCGCGCAGTCGGCCGGGTTGTCGGCAAAGCCGTTTTCCAGGTCCACGGCAACCGGCAAGTCAGTGGCGGCGACAATCGCCTGAACGTTCATCAGGGTATCGTCGAGGCTCAAGCCGCCATCGGCACGCCCCTGGGAAAAGGCATAACCGGCACTGGTGGTCGCCAGCGCCTCGAAGCCGAGGCTGGCGAGTATCTTCGCTGAACCCGCATCCCACGGATTGGGAATCACAAAAGCGCCGGAGCGTTCGTGAAGGGCTTTGAACGCCTGGGCTCGAAGGGTTTGCGCATCCATGGGGCAGGCTCCTGAAGAGGGGGAAGGAATCCGCCTCAGAGCAGACCAAGTTGCTCGGCGGCGGGTTCTCTGTATAGCTCAGGCAGCGCCGGCAAGCCAGGCAGACGCCGCATCAGCCTGGCGTGAAAACGCTGCGCCAGTTTCGCCGCCAGCAGGTTGTCGGCGGTGTGCAGGAAGATATACGGCGTGCGTCCTTCTTCGATCCACAGCGCGATTTTCTCGACCCAGGGCTTCAGGAACGGATCGTTGGCCTCAAGCACCGGATGGCCGATAAAACGCACCTGCGGACACTGCGTGAACGCTGCCGGACGCGGAGGCACCCGAGGCTTCTTCGATTGGGCGTGAAGCACCGAAAGCTCGGTCGATGTGCAACTGAATAATGCACGGGGATCAAGACAGATGCGTTCAACACCGCGATCCAGCAGCAGACGATTGAGCATCCGTTCGCTGTCACCCTTGGCAAAGAAGTCGCCATGGCGCACTTCAACGGCCAGCGGGCGCTGCAGGGCATCGATAAATCCGGCCAGCTCGGGCAAGCGTTGGGGCGTGAAGTTTTTCGACAGCTGCAACCACAATGGCGACACCCGATCACCCAGCGGACTGAGCAATTGCAGGAAGGTTTCGGCGGCTGTCAGCTGTTCGCGCAGATCGCCACCGTGGCTGATCTCGCCGGGAAACTTGGCCGTAAAGCGAAAGTGCTGCGGCATGGTTTGAGCCCAACGCTGCACGGTGCTGGCAGCAGGGCTGGCGTAGAAGGTCGTGTTGCCTTCTACGGCATTGAAAACCTGGCAATAGAGATCAAGAAACTCAGCGGGCCTGGCGTGCGGCGGATACAGGTAATCGCGCCAGGCGTTCTCGCTCCAGGACGGGCAACCGAGGTAATACGGAAGCACCATCAGATGTACAGGTCGAGACCCAGCACATCCGCATCCCAATCGACGAAACCGGCGGTACTCAGGTAGCTGGCCAGCGCCGTCGCCACGCTTTTGCTCATGGCACGGTGGTAAATCATGTCTTGCTGACGGGCGGGAAGATTGCTCAGTTTTTGCGCAGAGGCTTTGGCGGCGCGGGCAGCTAGCTGCTCTTCAGTCGGGAATTCCGGCTCGCCTTCGATATCAACGGTGTCGTCTTCCACCACACGGTCTTTGGGTGGCTTGCGCTTGATGGGGTAGGACTGAGAGGAAACGCCGTCGATACGCATACGTGCATACTCGGAATCAGTGATGGCAGTTTAGTGGCGCAAAACCCACTTCGCAAACTGCCGAGTGATAACTAGAACACATAAAAGGCAAAAGGTTTAAAAGCTGGGGTTAGAAAATAACGATTGGCAGAATTAGAGCAGAACACCAACCCTGTGGGAGCGGGCTTGCTCGCGAAGACGGTGTGTCAGGCAACAGAAATGTCGAATGTTATACCGCCTTCGCGAACAAGCCCGCTCCCACAGGTACTGCGTGAATCAACGCGCTTTAGGCGTCGCCACTTTGTCCCGCAGATAAACCGGCTGCGCCTCGTCGGCCACGATCGCCTCGCCACGCGCCCAGGCAAATCGCGCCAGGGTCAGCAGGTCTTCGGCATGAGGCAACATGGCCGCGTCCTGGCCGCTCAGGCTGACCGCGATGCGTTCGCCATAACCCCAACCGGTGCCAGCGCCGAACCACTCGCCGCCAGCATCGGCCGGCAATGCCGCGGACTCCGGCGGCAGTACCGCTTCAGCGCCCACCAGGCGCATCTCCCCGGCCGTTTCGCGGTAGCAACCCCAATACACTTCATCCATGCGCGCATCGATGGCAGCGGCGACCTGAGTGGCGCCGTGTTCGCGCAATGCACGTTGCGCCAGCACGGCCAGGTTCGACACCGGCAGCACCGGGCGATCCAGGGCAAACGCCAGGCCTTGCACCACACCGATGGCGATGCGCACACCGGTGAAGGCTCCCGGGCCACGGCCGAACGCAATGGCATCGACCGCTTGCAGCGTTGTCCCGGCATCGGTCAGCAACTGCTTGATCATCGGCAACAGCTTCTGCGCGTGCAGGCGCGGGATCACCTCGTAATGGCTCGTGACCTTGCCGTCATGCAGCAAGGCAACGGAGCAAGCTTCAGTCGCGGTGTCCAGGGCCAGCAAGGTGCTCATCGATGTATCCGTAACAAGAGGTCAGAAAAAGTGCGTCAGTATAAACAACTACGGCCCGCAAGCGGGCCGTGGATGATGCAGCGGATCAGACTTTTCAGCTCAGGGCTGCAAGCACCTTGGCGGTGATCGCTTCAACCGAACCGACGCCTTCGATATGGCTGTACTGCGGCTTGCCATTGGCAGCCGACAGCTTCTGGTAGAAGTCCACCAGCGGCTTGGTCTGGGAGTGGTAGACCGACAGGCGATGACGCACGGTTTCTTCAGTGTCGTCCTTGCGCTGAACCAGCTCTTCACCGGTGATGTCGTCCTTGCCGGCGATTTTCGGCGGGTTGTAGACGATGTGGTACACGCGGCCGCTGGCCTCGTGAACACGACGACCGGCGATACGCTGGACGATCTCTTCGTCTTCGACGGCGATTTCAACCACTGCATCCAGCTCGACGCCAGCCGTTACCAGGGCTTCAGCCTGGGGAATGGTGCGCGGGAAGCCGTCGAACAGGAAACCGTTGGCGCAGTCGGACTGGGCGATGCGGTCCTTGACCAGTGCGATGATCAGGTCATCGGACACCAGGCCACCGGCATCCATGATGCTCTTGGCCTTGATGCCCAACTCGGTGCCGGCCTTGACCGCTGCACGCAGCATGTCGCCGGTGGAGATTTGCGGAATGCCGAATTTTTCGGTGATGAACTTAGCCTGAGTACCTTTACCGGCCCCGGGAGCTCCCAGCAGAATGACGCGCATCGATGTGCTCCTCAATTTTTTATATGGATAACGTCAGATTCGCCTCGTGGGGCCAATCTCAAAAAAAGGGTCGTGGCCGCCCAAACGGCCAAAGGCTGATCAAGATACACAGCAGGCTGCGCCCACACAAGACGCCAAAAGTCGGAGAAACCGCTGCCTCCTGCGACCATTGCGCACGGTTCCCCAAGTCGCAACCCCAACATTAACTGTCGCCTGACAGCACTTTTCAACCCGTCCTGCGGCGGCATCCGCCTCACCTGCCGGATGCCTGCCCCCAAGGCAAAAACCTTAGCCGGTGTTACGCAAACCGGCGGCAATCCCCGCGACAGACACCAGCAGGGCCTGTTCTACCGGGCTGCCCTGCGCCACGTCCTGCACGCGTGAACGGGCCAGCAACTCGGCCTGCAATAGATGAAGCGGGTCGAGGTAAGTGTTGCGCAAGCGGATGAATTCAAGGGTCGCTGGGCTATGTGCCAGCAGCTGCGACTGCCCGGTCAGGCCGAGGACGATGGAGCACGCCTGCGACAATAGGTCGCGTAAGTGCGCACCCAATGGCAACAGATTCGGCTCCACCAGACGCTCGTCATAGGACTGGGCAATGTCGGCATCCGCCTTGGCCAGGACCATCTCCAGCATATCGATGCGGGTGCGGAAGAACGGCCATTGCTCACGCATCTGCCCCAGCAGTTCACCCTCACCACGCTCCAGTGCCTTGCTCAGGGCGGCTTCCCAACCCAGCCAGGCCGGCAGCATCAGACGCGTCTGGGTCCAACCGAAGATCCACGGAATCGCGCGCAGGCTTTCGATCCCCCCGGCCCGGCGCTTGGCCGGGCGACTGCCCAGCGGCAAACGACCGAGTTCCTGTTCCGGCGTGGACTGGCGGAAATACTCCACGAACTGCGGATTTTCCCGCACCACGGCGCGGTAGGCGCTGACACCGTCTGCGGCCAGTTCGTCCATCAAATGGCGCCACTCAGGCGTCGGTGGCGGCCGGTGGCAGCAAGGTCGCCTCAAGCACGGCGGCCAGGTACAGGTTGAGGTTTTGCTCGGCGATGTCCGGCAGGCCGAATTTGAATCGAATCATTTCACCCTGTTCGGTGGTGCGGAAGCGCCCCGCCACCGAACCCGGCGGCTGCGACAGGATCGCCGCGTGGGCCGGACCGCCGCCACGCCCCACGGTGCCGCCGCGACCGTGGAACAGCAGCAGCTCCACTTGTTGTTCGCGGCAGATATCCACCAGTCGCTCCTGCGCCCGGTACTGCGCCCAGGCCGCCGCAGTGGTGCCGGCGTCCTTGGCCGAATCGGAATAGCCGATCATCACTTCCTGCGGCCCTTGCAGGCGCGAGCGATAGCCCGGTAACAGCAGCAGTTTCTCGATCACCGGGCCGGCGTTGTCGAGATCGGCCAGGGTTTCGAACAGCGGCACCACGCGCATCGGCCGCAGCACGCCGGATTCCTTGAGCAACAATTGCACCGCCAGCACATCGGAAGCGGCACCGGCCATCGAGATCACATAGGAACCGAGGGACGCCCCCGGTGCAGCGGCGATTTCCCGGCAGGTCGCCAGCACTTCGGCGGTATCGGCGGAGGGTTTGAAGTACGCCGGCAGCAACGGCCGGCGGTTATTCAGTTCACGCATCAGGAAGGCGATGCGTTCTTCCTCGCTCCAGTCCTCGTAGCGCCCCAGGCCGAGGTAGTCGGTGATTTCGGTCATGGCAGCGGTGTGTCGCGACGAATCCTGGCGCACATCCAGACGAACCAGGAACAGGCCAAAGGTCACCGCCCGGCGCAGGCAGTCGAGCAACGGTCCGTCGGCAATCACGCCCATGCCGCACTCGTGCAACGAGTGGTAGCACAGCTCCAGCGGGTCGAGCAGTTCGCGGTTGTTTTGCAGCACGTCGGCCGGTGCCGGCGTGGGTGTCGACAACGAGGTGTGCGCCCAGTTGCGCGTCGCCCGCAGGCGTTCGCGCAGCTGTTTGAGCACGGCCCGGTATGGTTCGGCGCTGTCACCCGCCTTGGCCTTCAATTCATCGCTGGCCTGCTGCATCGACAGTTCAGCCGCCAAGTGATCGACATCGCGCAGGTACAGATCAGCCGCCATCCAGCGCGCCAACAGTAAAACCTCTCGGGTAACCGCCGCCGTCACATTGGGGTTGCCGTCGCGGTCGCCGCCCATCCACGAGGCAAAGCGAATCGGCGCCGCCTCCAGTGGCAAGCGCAGGCCGGTGGCGGCGTGCAGGGCCTGATCGGCCTTGCGCAGGTAATTGGGAATGGCCTGCCACAGCGAATGCTCGATCACCGCGAAACCCCACTTGGCTTCGTCCACCGGTGTCGGACGCGTGCGGCGGATTTCCTCGGTGTGCCAGGCTTCGGCGATCAGGCGCTGCAAGGTGGTCTTGATCTGCTCACGCTCGGCACGGGTCAGGTCGCGGTGATCCTGCGCTGCCAATTGCGCGGCGATGGCGTCGTACTTCTGGATCAGCGTGCGGCGCGCGACTTCGGTCGGGTGCGCCGTCAGCACCAGTTCAATCTCCAGTCGCCCCAATTGCCGGGCCAGTGCTTCGGCACCATGGCCCTCGGCGCGCAGGCGAGCGAGCAATTCGGGCAACACCCGGGCTTCGAACGGCGCCGGTTGAGACTCCTCCCGACGGTGAATCAACTGGTATTGCTCGGCGATATTGGCCAGGTTGAGAAACTGGTTGAACGCCCGCGCTACCGGCAACAGTTCGTCTTCGCTCAACTGGTTGAGGCTGGCGCTGAGTTCGGCGTCCATGGAGCCGCGCCGGTCAGCCTTGGCGCCCTTGCGGATCTGCTCGATCTTGTCGAGAAAACCATCGCCATATTGTTCACGAATGGTGTTGCCCAACAGCTCACCCAACAGGTGAACGTCCTCGCGCAAGCGTGCATCAATATCGGTCATCAGCAGGTCTCCAGCAAAAAATCCGGGCGGCTTGGAACCTAGAGAGTGCCGCCCCAGACAGGTTCTTACAAGCAAGACGACGAAGGGCCTTCAAACCTTGCCTGTTGAAGCTAGTCTGAAGATAAGCCGTACAACGGCTGTCGCCGGCCAATGCCGGACACTCAACCTGCCCGCCACGAGCGGTCGCGCCATGAGGTCAATATGAAAATCCGCGAGCTTGCCCACCACTGGGAAGAAAACGCCAAGGGTCGCCTGACCGACACCGGCTACTCGATTCATCTGGATGTGGAGTCCGCCGCACGGCTGGCCGCGCTCGTCGAGATGTACCCCAAGCGGCATCCCGAAGAACTGCTCGGCGATCTGATTGGCGCCGCGCTCGAAGAGCTGGAAAGAAGCTTCCCGTACGTCAAGGGCTCGACCGTGGTCGCCACTGACGAAGAAGGTGATCCGCTGTACGAAGACATCGGGCCGACCCCGCGTTTTCTGGCGCTGTCGCGTCGGCATCTGCACGATTTGTCGATGCCGGACGACAAACAGAAACACTGATTATCCACACAACCTGTGGGAGCGGGCTTGCTCGCGAAAGCGGTGTGTCAGCCGATATCAATGTTGCCTGACACTACGCCTTCGCGAGCAAGCCCGCTCCCACATTGGCCTGTATTTCACTTCGTAAATTGCGTTTCTCCGGACCTGTAAAAGGCCCGGCATAGCGCTTCGCGTCATGTAAATCCCCAACTTAGAGCCCTGTCGACTCGGTCAAAGTTTTTTCGATAGCCGGCTAATTTCTCTGAACTTTCAAAAAAAGCCTCGGGTCAACCCAAGTAACCACGCCTGGGACGAGCGTTTCAAAACACCCCGCAATTGATGGCTTCAGCGCCCTGCCCAGGATGGATTCAATGCTTTTCAGGAGTTAGCCCAATGGAGTTGAAGACCATGAAAACCCGAACCGGCACATCCTCGTTCACTCATTCGCGCGGCCTCCAGCTGGCGGCGCTGGCCCTCGGCAGCAGCCTGATCCTGGCCGGTTGCGCCGGTAACCCGCCGACCGAGCAGTACGCGGTGACCCAATCGGCCGTCAACGACGCCGTGAGCGCCGGCGGCACCGAGTTCGCCGCGGTGGAAATGAAGTCGGCCCAGGACAAGCTCAAGCAGGCCGAAATCGCCATGCACGACAAAAAATATGACCAGGCCCGGATGCTCGCCGAACAAGCTGAGTGGGACGCTCGTGTCGCAGAGCGCAAGGCCCAGGCGATGAAGGCTGAACAATCCGTGAAGGACGCGCAGAAAGGCGTTCAGGAATTGCGTCAGGAAAGCCAGCGCACCGTTCAGTAAGCGGCGCGGCTCCACGCATTCCCACTCGACTAAAAGGACGAAATCATGAAACGCAATCAACTGATGATCCCTGCCCTGCTGGCTGTCACCGTGGCCCTGGCGGCCTGCTCCACGCCGCCCAACCCCAACCTCGAACAGGCCCGCACCAACTACACCGGCCTGCAAGCCGACCCGCAGGCCAGCAAAGTCGCAGCCCTGGAAACCAAGGAAGCCAGCGATTATCTGGACAAGGCCGACCAGGCCTACAGGGAAAAGGAAGACGCAACCAAGGTTGACCAGCTTGCCTATCTGACCAACCAGCGGGTTGAAGTGGCCAAGCAGACCATTGCCCTGCGCACCGCCGAGGCCAATCTGAAAAACACCTCGGCACAACGGGCCGAGGCCCGCCTGGCAGGCCGGGATCAGCAGATCAAACAACTGAAGGACAGCCTCAACGCCAGGCAGACCGAGCGCGGGACGCTGGTGACCTTCGGGGATGTGCTGTTCGCCACCGACAAGGCCGAGCTGAAAACCAACGGCCTGATGAACATCAACAAACTGGCGCAGTACCTCCAGGAAAACCCCGACCGCAAAGTGATTGTCGAGGGTTATACCGACAGCACCGGTACGGTATCGCACAACCAGTCGCTCTCGGAACGTCGTGCGGATTCCGTGCGAGCGGCCCTGGTGAAGATGGGCGTTGATCCGGCGCGTATCGTTGCCCAGGGGTACGGCAAGGAGTATCCGGTGGCGGATAACAACAGCACCTCGGGCCGGGCGATGAACCGCCGGGTGGAGGTAACCATTTCCAATGACAATCAGCCGGTGATGCCGCGTTCGGCGGTGAGCGCGAACACTCAATAGCTGGCCGGTGAACTAAACAAAAGCCCCGTCTGACCTGTTCAGCCGGGGCTATTTATTTTTACGCCGCTGGTCGTCACTGTTATTTCTGACAGCAGATAAAAGACCTCGCAAAAGTTATGAAGGATCTTCAGAACTTTGAGGAAGGACCATGAAACTGTCAGCTGCTTTATTACTGTCCTGTTTGATCGCGACAACGATGGCTTACGCGAGCACACCAGATGCCGTGGACGACGATGCCATTCCCACCGAAATCCCCTTGCCTAAAGCCGGCGTTAATCAACGGCCCGTTGTTGGGGAAAAAACAGTCTTGTTGATAGCCACTCATTGGCAAGGCAGTAAAGAAATAGACATGCAAAAACTTGATGCAGACACCGCCTCGGAACAACCCGGGTCTCTAGGTGATTACATACGACAAGCCTCAATGGGCAAATTAACGCTTAAATGGACGACGGTCACGGTCAGGATTACGACGCCGTATCCAGGATGGCCTAACGGTTACAGGGAAGCTGCAGAGGAGGCGCTGAAACAGGGCTATGATTATAAACAATACGACTACTTAATGGTTATCGAAAATGGTCCTGGTGGAGGTCAAGCGTGGACGCCGGGGGGGTCGCTGATTGTACGCGGGCAGTATGGAGGCCACTATTTGTGGGCACATGAGTTCGGGCATAACCTCGGATTCAATCATGGTGAAACCTACACCAAATGCCCAAAAATCAACGATACCGTCTTAGCTCCCGACCAATGCGAGATCATCCCGGCCCGCCCCGGTGTCGACTCCGGAGACCCGGTATCGCAGGGCAGAGGCCTCTATCCTGCAAATTATCGTTGGTATGCCGGTTGGCTGGATAACTCTCAAGTAGCGGTAATCGAACGCTCAGGTCTATATCGCCTGGGTGTACAGGGCCAAAGTGGACCGCAACTTTATCTCATCAATCGTACTGGATTGACTCCCAGGCAAATCGCCCTGGAGTACCGCCAACCCACCCATTACGATAATTTCCCACCGACCGATAATCGAGCGAATGGTGTCTGGGTGCGGTACACAACCATGGGAGGAACCGTAAAAAACCTACAGCTAGATGCTACACCGGAAACAGCCACGACGACTGATCCAACTTTACAACCAGGCAAGACTCTTGAAGATAAGACCGCAGGCATTAGCGTTCATGTCTGTACGGCATCGGCTAACGGGGCGACGGTCGCCATTGGGGTAAACGGTGAGGTGGCTCCAGTTTGCCCAGAAGGACTCGCACTGGCCGCACCTTATATTCAAAATCCTGATTCTGGAGCGCCTGCTACTCAAAACCCCGTAACATTTATCGGTACGAGCATCCCTGGGGCGAAGATACTCCTTACTTACAACTCCGGATCTGACGATAGCGCCTCTGCTGAACTTATCGCGGATGCGGCTGGAACTTGGAAAACAACATTACCGCCATTACCTTCAGGAAAATATGTCGCCTCGGCGTTACAGATGGTCGGTAACAGCACATCACTCATAAGCTTTCGCTGGTTTGAAGTAGCGCGGTAGCTTTTTATTTTGCTATCCAGCTTCGTATGTCAGAGCAAAACGGGGGCTTCCTCCTTAAATTTCTTGAATTAAAAGAAGGAAGCACTCCCTACACCGTTATGGTTACTGCTCCAGCTTCTGCGGCGTCTCCTGCCCCATGCAACGCACGGCTTTTTTCTTGCTGTCGACCAGCACGCCGGTCAGGCCTTTCTGTTCCATGTCAAACAACACTAGTACGCCATCGATGCACTGCGCCACTTGCGCGGCCGGTTCCAGTGAGACTTTGTAGTCTTCGCCCGGAATGGTCTTGAGCATGGTGAATTCGTTGAGCAGCAACGCATCCTCGGGCTTGGCGAAGTGCAGGTAGCCGTACCACCACAGGGCACCGACGGTGCCGAGGATGCTGCAGATACCGGTGATGATCAGCGGAATGGCGTTACGTTCTTCACTCATTGCGGACTCTCTGGTGGTTCATCTTCAGAATTCGGGGGTGCCGGGTAATTGGGGATTTCACCCAGGCGGCGCAGGCCGTTGAAATGCTGCGGGTCATCGAGAAAGCGCAGCATGACGGTACGCCAGACCGGATCGGCGAACGTCTGCACGTGACCGCCACGAGTCAGTTGCAGCACCCGCGGCGGCGGCGCAGCTTGATACAGTCGGATGCCGTTGGAAAGAGGCACGATCGGATCGTCGATGCTGTGGTAGATCAGTTTCGGCACATCTTTAAGCTGCGCCATGGAGTTGATCGCGCTGTCGCCGTCTGGCACCAGCCACGACAACGGCACCTGGAACGTCCAGAACACCCATGAATTACTCAGCGCATACCGACCGACACTGCGATAACTGGCGGGCACACCGTCAAGGACAAAAGCCTTCAGTTGTTTCTGCCGTTGCGGGTGCTGGACCAGGTAATGCACGGCCATTGAGCCACCGAGACTCTGGCCGAGCAGGATCAGCGGCTTGCCTTGAACCTCCGGCGCCTTGTCCAGCCAGGCGAACGCCGCATCGATGTCCTGGTAGATCGCCGGCAGGCTCGGTTCGCCTTCGGACAGGCCGTAACCGCGATAGTCCACAAGCAACACCTGGTAACCATTTTTCGGCAACCAGTAGCTGCCGCCAAGGTGCATGGGCAGGTTTCCGCCATTGCCGTGCAAGTGCAGCACCGTGCCCTTGACCTCAACCCCCTGCTTCACCGGCAGCCACCAGGCATTGAGCTTGAGGCCATCGGCGGTGTTCAGGGTGACGGTGCGGTATTCAAGCCCGGCCTTTTCCGGGGTGAACAATTGGCCGGGCTCCGGGTAGAACAGCAGCGAGCTGCAGCCATTCAAGACCAGGAAAAGGCAGAGGATGCCGAGGATTCTCATCCGTTGAAACCTCGCAGTGAGTATGGACACCCCGCCCCTGTAGGAGCTGGCTTGCCAGCGAACGCCGCACCTCGATTCAACTGACGCACCGCGTTATCGTTCTTCGCTGGCAAGCCAGCTCCTACAGAAGGTGTGGGGATCACAGGATATTGGAGTAATCCGCCTCAATCCGGTCCAGGCTCAGGTGGTTGAGGAAGTTGGAGAAGCACATCCACGCCGACAACGCGTTCATGTCGCGGAACTGTTCCGGCAGGTACTTGGGCGGCACCACCAGGCCTTCGTCCACCAACTGACGCAAGGTACGCATGTCTTCCAGGGTGGTCTTGCCGCAGAACAACAGCGGAATCTGCTCCAGCTTGCCTTTACGCACGGCCAGTTGAATGTAGTTGTAAATCATGATGAAGCCCTTGAGGTAGGACAAGTCTTTGGTAAATGGCAGACCTGTCGGCACCGAGCCGCGGAACACGCGGCTGGCGTTGCTGTAGCTCTCGGGCATCTCGAAGCCTTGCTCACGGAAGAACTCGAACACCTGCAGGAAATCCGCACCCTCCTCCACCATGTGAATCGCACGGGTGCGGTTGGTGAGTTTGCGCAGGCGACTGGGGTACGAGGCGAAGGTGATGATTTCCATCAGGATCGCCAGGCCTTCCTGGGTCACCGTCGACGAGGGCGGGCCTTTGGCGAGAAAGGTGCAGATTGGCTGGTTCAGGCCGTTGAGCGTGGTGCCGACGTGCACCAGCCCTTCGTGGACCTCCAGGGCGCGCACATCGCGCTGGTTGAACATCGCATCGGAACGGATCTTGATGTAGTCGGCGCCGGCCGCCGCATCGGCGACGATGCCGTCGGACTCGAACACCCGGATGGTTTCCTCGGCTTCGCCAAACACCTTGTTCAACCGGTGCTGCAACAGGTCGACCGCTTCCTTGGCCGTCAGCGTCTTCGGTTCGTCCTTGAGGTCGCCACGGCCGTCGATGTTGTTCAGGTATTCGGACAGCATCATGCCGAGGTCGGACAGGGTCGGGTCGCCGGCATGGAATGCGTCGGACGCGGCACCGTACAACTCCTGGGAAATCAGGCCGAAATCCTCGGTGCCGCGCGCTTCGAGCATGCGCACCACCATGCGGTACTCCTTGCACATGCGCCGCATGATCTGGCCGACAGGGTTGAACTGGCCGAGCTGGCGGGTGATGTCGCGCTCGATGTTCTGGAACTCCAGCTTCACTTTGCTGGAGTCGAATGCCAGTGGCCGGTTGAGGTAGTAGTCGCGGTCCACCGCCGGCATTTCCTTGCCCTTGGCCTTGAGGAAGCCCTTGCGAATATTGTCATCCCATTTGACCGCATCGAGTACGCGGATCGGCGTCTGTGCCAGCACGATGCGATCGGACAAAATGCGTATCGACTGTTGGTAATCGTCCACGCGAAACTCCTGTAGAAACCTGTGGGTGCCGGTTATTTGGCTTTGGCCTGGCGCTGATAGCGCACCGCTTCGACGAACACATCGGAATTGGCCGGGTCGTCGAGGTAGGCGGCGACTTGATCCATGTGGCTGTCGATCAATACGCCATCGCCATCGCTGGTCTGGAACCTTTCACCGCTCAGGACTTTTTGCTTGATGGCCTGGTTGATCTGTTCGAGGTCGAGGTTGTAGACCACCAACTCATGTTTGTCGGTCAGCTCAAAACCGCCGAGGGTGAAATGCCCGCCGAACTGCGCCGGCACCTTCGCCGACAGATACCAGCGGCTGCCATGACGCGACACCGTGAAGGGATAGGCCTCCCGCTCCCCGGGCCTGGCCCGGTAATAGCTGACGGCCTGATAGCGGTTGTCGCCGAGGCGGGTCAGTTCGAGATTGAGCGCCTCGCCCCAGGCATTGGTGCTGGTCCATTTGCCGAGTAATCCTTTGGGCGCGGGGTCGCTTGCCGGCAGCGGCTCCTTGAAGGACACCAGACAGCCACTGAGCAGCAAGAACGACAAGGCGATCACAACGACACGCCAGGCTTTCATTCAATACTCCCTATGAAACATATGCCGAGCAAATGTGGGAGCGGGCTTGCTCGCGAAAGTGGTACAACATTCAACATTAATGTTGACTGACACACCGCCTTCGCGAGCAAGCCCGCTCCCACAGGGTCGAGCCCTTCGCTCACACCGATGCCAGCACCAGGTGCATGTAGCGCGTCAGGATGCCGAGTATTTCCTCTTCGGCGGCAGGCTCGTCTACGTTGAGCAGGCCCTGATATTCCATCCGGCCGATAATCGCCGTCAACACCTTGGCATCCTGATGCGGCTCGCGCGAGCCCAGCACCTGGAACAGCTGGCAAGAGCCCTGCAACAGGATTTGCTGATGCGAACGCACCAGTTCGGCCAGGCGCGGGTTAAGCAACGCTTCCTGGCGGAACGCCTGCTCGGCCATCAGGTGTTCACGGCGATTGATCAGTTGCCGGTGAACATAATCGGTCATCAGCCGTGCAATATCGTCCGCCAGTTTCGAGCGCGCCTGCGGGCTGCCATCGCCACTGGCGATCATGTCGCGCAGCAGGCCCTCGTTGTTCACCCACAGCTTGCCCATGTACGCCGCACTGCGTTCCACGTATTGGGCGAAGGTATCGGTGAGCAAATCATCGATATCCTTGAAATAGTAAGTGGTCGCCGACAACGGCACTTGCGCCTCGGCGGCCACCGCACGGTGCCGTACGGCGCGCACGCCATCGCGCACGACAATGCGCATCGCGGCGTCGAGAATGTCCTGTCGACGCTGCTCACTGCCCTGTCGGCTGGCCTTGCGACCCTGGTACTGAACACTTTCAGCGACCGCAGTGGCGATACCCGCTGCACCTTCTTGAGCCATTGCACGAATCACGACAGGTATTTCCTCTCAGATGAAAGTAACAAGTTGATACGTTTGTACCAGACAGTGTCTAGTCCTGAAATAGGTTTACACCTGTTTCACCCTAACGCCCGATGCACCGCATCGGGCGTTTTGTATTTTAAAGACAGGTGCGGCCGCTCCTGGTTGTAGATCGTGACCGCCTCTTGCACCATCTGTGTGGCCTGCGCCAAATCCGCTGGTCGATGGATCAAGAACTCTGTTTTCAAGATGCCGTTGACCCGCTCTGCCAAGGCGTTCTGGTAGCAGTCGTAGCCATCAGTCATCGAGCAAGTAATGCCATGTTTTGCGTGCACTTCTTGGTAAAGGGCCGAGCAGTACTGGGCGCCTCGATCCGAGTGATGGACTAGTTTCTGACCGCTTCGACGCCGCTTCAAAGCCATTCGAAAGGCTTGCACCACGGAGTTGGTGTGCAGATTCTCATGCACGTGATAGCCGACTATTTTTCTCGAAAAGGCATCCGTCACCAAACTCAAATAGGCCACGCCATCACGGGTAGGCAGGTACGTAATATCGGCCACCCAGACCTGTTCCGGGCCGTTAGCGATTATTTGTTCCGGGCTTGGTTTCAGCAAATTGGGGTGCCGGCGGAAGCGATGATGACTGTCGGTCGTCTTGTGATACGCTCGCTTTCTGTGGACCAACTGGCGGCTTTCACGCAAAACCGCGAATAAACGATCCCGGCCAACATGAAGCTCCCGTTGCTCGCGCTGCTCATGCATCATCGAGTGCAGCTTCCGGGTACCGATGCAAGGTTGGCGGACACGGATTTTCTGTACAAACGCTATGAGCTGCCGATCCTGGTCGGCCCGAGCCCTGTAGACCCGGTTACGTTTGTAATAGGCCTGACGGCTTATTCCCATAAATTGGCAAGCCCTGCTGACACTCAGGGTTTGGGTTTGCGCAACGACTTGCCGGGTCGCTTTTTTACGACAGATACGCCGTAGTCGTTCTTCAGAACATCAACCACGGCTTCAAAAAATTGGGCTTTCTGATTCGCCAGCGCCAACTGCTCCTCAAGTTCTTTGATTCTTTGCTCGGGAGTCAATGGCAAGGTTGGCTCGTCCATAGGTCTGATCCTCTGGGAGCGAATGGAGGCGCCTTGGCTCCAGTCCTGGCGACCATGCTTGCGTAACCAAACCAACACCGTCGACCGACCCTGAATCCCATAGCGCCGCTGAGCCTCTTTATAACTCAACTCGCCTTTTTCGACCTGGTCGACGACCGATAATTTAAAAGCCAGCGTGTAATCACGCTGACTGCGTTTCGTACCCGTATCCATTGCACCTTCCTGAAAAGAAGTCAGAAGGTGTAAACCTTATTCAGGACGGGACACAGGCAATAAAAAAGCCGCCTGAAAAGGCGGCTTTTTTAGTTGAAACACTTACGCTTGCGGCCGCATGTGCGGGAACAGGATCACGTCGCGGATCGACGGGGAGTTGGTCAGCAGCATCACCAGACGGTCGATACCGATGCCTTCACCTGCCGTTGGCGGCATGCCGTACTCCAGCGCACGCACGAAATCGGCGTCGTAGTGCATGGCTTCGTCGTCGCCGGCGTCCTTGTCGGCCACCTGGGCCATGAAACGCTCGGCCTGGTCTTCCGCGTCGTTCAACTCGGAGTAGGCGTTGGCGATTTCACGACCACCGATGAACAGCTCGAAACGGTCGGTGACGTTCGGGTTCTCGTCGTTACGACGTGCCAGCGGCGACACTTCGAACGGGTACTGGGTAATGAAGTGCGGCTGTTCCAGCTTGTGCTCGACCAGCTCTTCGAAAATCATCACCTGCAGCTTGCCCAGGCCTTCGAAGCCCAACACCTTGGCGCCGGCTTTCTTGGCGATGGCGCGAGCCTTGTCGATGTCGTTCAGGTCGTCGGCGGTCAGCTCGGGGTTGTACTTGAGGATCGAGTCGAACACCGACAGGCGCACGAACGGCTCGCCGAAGTGGAACACCTTGTCGCCGTACGGCACGTCGGTGCTGCCCAGAACCAGCTGCGCCAGTTCACGGAACAGTTCTTCGGTCAGGTCCATGTTGTCTTCGTAGTCGGCGTAGGCCTGGTAGAACTCCAACATGGTGAATTCAGGGTTGTGACGAGTCGAAACGCCTTCGTTGCGGAAGTTGCGGTTGATCTCGAACACCTTCTCGAACCCGCCGACAACAAGCCGCTTGAGGTACAGCTCAGGCGCAATGCGCAAGAACATTTCCATGTCCAGCGCGTTGTGGTGGGTTTCGAACGGCTTGGCTGCCGCGCCGCCCGGAATGGTCTGCAGCATCGGTGTTTCCACTTCCAGGAAATCACGCTTCATCAGGAAGCTGCGGATGTGGGCGATGACTTGCGAACGCACGCGGAAGGTCTGGCGCACGTCTTCGTTGACGATCAGGTCAACGTAGCGCTGGCGGTAGCGCTGTTCGGTGTCGGTCAGGCCGTGGTGCTTGTCCGGCAGCGGGCGCAGGGATTTGGTCAGCAGGCGCACGCTGGTCATTTCAACGTACAGGTCACCCTTGCCGGAACGGGCCAGGGTGCCTTCGGCGGCAATGATGTCGCCCATGTCCCAGGTTTTCACCGCGGCCAGGGTTTCTTCGGACAGGGTCTTGCGATTGACGTAGACCTGGATACGACCGGTCATGTCCTGGATCACCATGAACGAGCCACGGTTGAGCATGATACGACCGGCAACCTTGACCGGGATCGCAGCCTCTGCCAGCTCTTCCTTGGTCTTGTCCGCGTACTGTTTCTGCAGTGCATCGCAGTAGTTTTCGCGGCGGAAGTCATTCGGGAAGGCATTGCCCTTGGCGCGCTCGGCAGCAAGCTTTTCCTTGCGCAGGGCGATCAGGGAGTTTTCTTCCTGTTGCAGGGCTTGCGGGTCGAGTTCTAGGTCGCTCATGTCTTTAAATATTCCATCTGGTTCGTTTTCCCCGGCCTGCGGCCGGGGATCGCCGGCAAGCCGGCTCCTACAGGGGATCGCGGTGTGTCAGTAACTTACAGCCCGGACTTCAGGCTCGCTTCCAGGTATTCGTCGATGTCGCCATCGAGCACCTTGTCACAGTCGCTGCGTTCGATGTTGGTACGCAGATCCTTGATCCGCGAGGCATCGAGCACGTACGAACGGATCTGATGACCCCAGCCGATATCGGACTTGGTGTCTTCCAGCGCCTGGGACGCCGCGTTGCGCTTCTGCATTTCCTGCTCGTACAACTTGGCCCGCAGCATTTTCATGGCGGTGTCCTTGTTGGCGTGCTGGGAACGTTCGTTCTGGCAGCTGACCACGGTGTTGGTCGGTACGTGGGTGATACGTACGGCCGAGTCGGTGGTGTTTACGTGCTGACCACCGGCACCCGAGGAACGATAGGTGTCGATCCGCAAGTCTGCCGGGTTGATTTCGATTTCCACCTTGTCATCGATCTCTGGCGAGACGAACACCGCGGAAAACGAGGTGTGGCGACGGTTGCCGGAGTCGAACGGGCTCTTGCGCACCAGACGGTGTACGCCGATCTCGGTGCGCAACCAGCCAAACGCGTATTCGCCCTTGATGTGCACGGTCGCGCCCTTGATCCCGGCGACTTCACCGGCGGACAGTTCCATGATGGTCGCGTCGAAACCGCGTTTGTCGGCCCAGCGCAGGTACATGCGCAGCAGAATGTTGGCCCAGTCCTGGGCTTCGGTGCCGCCGGAACCGGCCTGGATGTCCAGGTAGGCGTTATTCGGGTCCATTTCGTGGCTGAACATGCGACGGAATTCCAGCTTGGCCAGACTTTCCTCGAGACGGGCCAGTTCGGCGACGACATCGTCCACTGCGCCTTCGTCGTTTTCTTCGACAGCCATGTCCAGCAGGTCGCGGCAATCGGCCAGACCGGTGTTCAGTTCGTCCAGGGTATCGACGATTTGCGCCAGCGCAGCGCGCTCGCGGCCCAACTCCTGGGCGTATTCAGGTTTGTTCCAGACACTCGGATCTTCAAGCTCGCGATTGACCTCGGTCAGACGCTCATGCTTTTGATCGTAGTCAAAGATACCCCCGAATAGTTTCGGAGCGCTCGGACAGGTCCTTGATGGTGTTCAGGATCGGGTTGATTTCCATGACGGGCAGCACTCGTTGGCGAACTTTTGAAAGCCGGCGAGTATACCGGGAAACAGCCGAAAACGGCAGTCCGCTTGGCTGAAATGCCAAGTCCCTGTAGGAGCGAGCTTGCTCGCGAGAAACGCTCAGGCACCGCGTTTATTCAGATAGCCATCGTCATCGTTAACGCCCATCGCGAGCAGGCTCGCTCCTACAGGGGCGTGGCGTTCACCCAATCCCCACCTGGTTGCGCCCGTTATTCTTCGCCAAATACAGCCCCTTGTCCGCCGCCAGGATCAGGTCGCGGCAGTTGCTGCCCGCTTTCGGGGTGATGGTCGACAGGCCGATGCTGATGGTCAGGCTCGACCCTTCGGCTGGCGAGTTATGCGGGATCTTCAGGGCTGCCACGGTCTGGCGCAGCTTCTCGGCGACAAGCCGCGCGCCGCCTTGGGAGGTGTTGGGCAGCACCAGGGCAAATTCTTCGCCTCCGTAGCGGGCCGGCAGGTCCGAAGGCCGGGCACTGGCCTCCTTGATCGCCGTGGCGACCTTGCGCAGGGCTTCATCGCCTTCCAGGTGGCCGAAACTGTCGTTGTAGGCCTTGAAGTAGTCGACATCGATCATCAGCAACGACAACTGGCTCTGCTCACGCAGCGAACGGCGCCACTCCAGCTCCATGTATTCGTCGAAGTGCCGACGGTTCGACAGCCCGGTCAGGCCATCGGAGTTCATCAGGCGTTGCAGTACCAGGTTGGTATCGAGCAGTTGCTGCTGGCTGACCCGCAACGCGCGGTAGGCCGCGTCCCGTTGCAGCAGGGTCATGTAGGACCGCGAGTGATAGCGGATGCGCGCGACCAGTTCGATGGTGTCCGGCAGCTTGACCAGGTAATCGTTGGCCCCGGCCGCGAAGGCCGCGCTCTTGATCAGCGGATCTTCCTTGGTCGACAGGACGATGATCGGAATGTCCTTGGTCGCCGGGTGATTGCGGTATGCGCGCACCAGGCTCAGACCGTCAAGGCCGGGCATGACCAGATCCTGCAGGATCACCGTCGGCTTGATGCGCACCGCGTGGGCGATGGCCTGGTGCGGGTCGGCGCAGAAATGGAAATCGATGTTCTCTTCGTTCGCCAGGCCCCGGCGCACGGCTTCGCCGATCATGGCCTGATCGTCCACCAGCAACACCATGGCGGCGTTTTCGTCGGTCTTGAAATCGTCGAGCTGTAATTCATTCATGTGCGGTCACCTGAGTACTACCTGAGCCAGGAATGAGGAAAAAGGTGCTCATTTGGCGAAAATCTCCAGCAATCGTGGCGCTATCTTGTCCAGCGGGTGAATCTCCACGGCAGCGTCGATGGCGGCGGCCGCCTTCGGCATGCCATACACCGCACTGCTGCCTTGGTCTTGTGCGATGGTCAGGTAACCCTGTTGGCGCATGAGTTTAAGCCCCTGGGCGCCATCACGCCCCATGCCGGTGAGTAAAACCCCCACGGCGTCACCGCTCCAGTAACTGGCCACGCTCTCGAAGAACACATCGATGGAGGGCCGGTAGATTTCGTTGACCGGTTCAGCGGTGTAGGCCAGCGTGCCGTTTTTCAGCAAGCGAATATGGTGATTGGTGCCGGCCAGCAATACCGTGCCGCTTTGCGGCGGCTCGCCTTCCTCGGCCAGGCGCACGTTGAGGCCGCTGGCACTGCCGAGCCATTCAGCCATGCCGGCGGCAAACACCTGGTCAACGTGCTGCACCAGCACGATGGCCGGAGAGAAATCACGCGGCAGGCCCTTGAGCAAGAGTTCCAGCGCCGCCGGCCCACCGGCGGATGAGCCAATGGCGATCAGGCTCTGGCGTGAGCCCGAACTGCGCAACGGTGCCGGCGCCGGGCGCGGGCGGTTGCCCTTGTCGCCGATCAGCCAGCCGATGTTCATGATCTTGCGCAACAACGGCGCAGCCGCTTCCTGGGCATTGCCGGCGCCGACGGTCGGGGTGTCGACCACGTCCAACGCACCGTGGCCCATGGCCTCGAACACCCGGTGCACGTTCTGCTGGCGATCCACGGTGACGATGACAATGGCGCACGGGGTCTCGGCCATGATCCGCCGCGTGGCCTCGACGCCATCCATCACCGGCATGATCAGGTCCATCAGGATCAGGTCCGGCGTGTCCTGTGCGCACAGGCGCACCGCTTCGGCGCCATTGCTGGCGACCCAGACCACCTCGTGTGTCGGTTCGAATGCCAGGGCACGGCGCAGGGCCTCCACCGCCATGGGCATGTCGTTGACGATTGCAATCCTCATGCACGCGCCCCTCCAATGAGCTCGACCACTGCATCGAGCAAGGCGTCGTCATGAAAACTGGCCTTGGCTAGATAATAGTCGGCCCCGGCATCCAGTCCACGGCGCCGGTCCTCCTCACGATCCTTGTAGGACACCACCATCACCGGCAGCGATTGCAGGCGATTGTCCCGACGCAGCAACGTAACCAGTTCGATGCCGTCCATGCGCGGCATATCAATGTCGGTGATCAGCAGATCGAAATCCTCCGAACGCAACGCGTTCCAGCCGTCCATGCCGTCTACCGCAACCGCCACGTCGTATCCGCGATTGAGCAACAGCTTGCGCTGCAACTCTCGCACGGTCAGGGAATCGTCCACCACCAGAATTCGTTTGCGGGCCGCCTCGACCACCTGATTGCTGTGGCGGGCGATGCGTTCCAGGCGCCCGGTGTTGAGCAGTTTTTCCACCGAACGCAGCATGTCTTCGACATCAACGATCAGTACCACCGAGCCGTCGTCGAGCAGGGCCCCGGCGGAAATGTCCTGCACCTTGCCCAGACGTTCATCCAGCGGCAGCACCACCAATGTACGCTCACCGATAAACCGCTCCACGGCCACGCCGTAGATCGCATCGCGCTCGCGAATCACCACGACTTTCAGGGTTTCCCCACTGTTCTGGCTGGCCGGGCGATGCAGCAACTGGCTGGCCGCCACCAGCCCGACATGCCGGCCTTCGTGCCAGAAATGCTGGCGACCTTCGACCTGCACGATGTCCGCCGGCTCCAGATCGCACATGCGCTCAATGTGCGCCAGCGGAAAGGCATAGG
This sequence comes from Pseudomonas sp. AP3_22 TE3818, assembly GCF_053628995.1. Classification (NCBI taxonomy): domain Bacteria; kingdom Pseudomonadati; phylum Pseudomonadota; class Gammaproteobacteria; order Pseudomonadales; family Pseudomonadaceae; genus Pseudomonas; species Pseudomonas sp. AP3_22 TE3818. The sequence continues at coordinate 5,341,526 of NZ_JBRJHL010000001.1, forward strand.
CCTCGTCGCCGACTTCCACCACCAGGCTGCGCACCACCGACAGGGTCAACGGCACTTCAAGATGGAAACGACTGCCCTCGCCCGCCGTCTGCTCCAGCACCACCGCACCGCGCAACTGTCGGACCATGTGCTGCACCGCATCCAGGCCGACGCCACGACCGGACACCTCGGTGACCCTGTCACGCAGACTGAAACCGGGCAGGAACAGGAACGTCAGCAGCTCTTCTTCGCTCAACTGCGCGGCGGTTTCCGCGGGGGACAGATTTCGTTCAACGATACTGCGACGGAGCTTTTCCAGGTCCACGCCGTTACCGTCATCGCTCAATTCAAGCACCAGCAAACCGGCCTGATGAGAGGCGCGCAGGCGAATCAAACCTTCCGCCGGCTTGCCCGCCAGCAGGCGTTGTTCCGGGAGTTCGATGCCGTGATCGACCGCGTTGCGCAACAGGTGAGTCAGCGGCGCCTCGAGCTTTTCCAGCACGTCGCGATCGACCTGGGTTTTCTCGCCTTCAATCTCCAGTCGCACTTGTTTGCCCAGATCCCGCCCCAGATCACGGACCATGCGCACCTGCCCGGTCAGCACATCGGCAAAGGGCCGCATGCGACAAGCCAGCGCCGTGTCGTACAACACCTGCGCCCGCTGGCTGGCCTGCCAGGCGAACTCATCGAGTTCGGCGTTCTTTTCCATGAGCAATTGCTGGGATTGCGCGAGCAAGCGCCGCGCATCCTCAAGGGCTTCCTGGGCTTCCAGGCTCAAGGCGTGATCCTTGAGGTGAACGTTGAGATTCTCCAGCGCTCGCAGGCTGTTGCTTTGCATGCGCTTGAGTCGCTGCATGGTCGCCAGGTGCGGTTTGAGCCGCTGGGTCTCCACCAGGGATTTGCTCGACAGGTCGAGCAGACTGTTCAGGCGCTCGGCGGTGACGCGCAACACACGTTCGCCATTTTCGGTGGTGCGTTTGGTCTGGCGCAGGGCTGGCGCCGGAGGCGGTTCGACGACAGGCGCCGGCGGCTCGACCTCGGGCGCGGGTGCTCCGAGCATGAGCTCGGACATAATCGGCTCGGACATAACCCGGTCGGCCATGGCCGGGTCGGCAGGCGCAACCAGCAGCGCTGTCGGATCCAGCAAGCGTGCCATCAAGGTTACGTAAGCCTCAATGTCCGTGGCCTGCGGGGTGTTGCCCGGCGTGGCGATGCGCATCAGCAGATCGGTGCCTTGCAGCAACGCATCGATGTGTTCGGGGCGCAGCAACAGGCGCCCTTCCTGGGCACTGACCAGGCAATCTTCCATGACGTGGGCGACACTGACTCCGGCATCGACGCCCACGATCCGCGCCGCCCCCTTGAGCGAGTGCGCCGCACGCATGCAAGATTCAAGCTGATCGGCCAGGGTCGGATCGCGCTCAAGCGCCAGCAGGCCGGCACTCAAGACCTGGGTCTGGGCTTCGGCCTCCAGGCTGAACAGCTCCAGCAAAGAGGCGTCGCGCATTTGCTCGGGGGTCATGTGAGGCTCCGGGTCACGGCGGACAACAGCTGTTCTTCATCCAGCCAACGCAGGCTGCGACCTTTGAATTGCAACACGCCACGGGTGTATTTGGCGCTGGCCTGGGCCCCCGAGCGCGATGCGCTATCGAGGATATGCTCGTCGATGGCGTGAATCCCGTCGACTTCGTCCACCGGCACCACCACCGGCCCGCCGTGGGCCGCGATGATCAGCATGCGCGGCATGACCCGCGCACCCGGCGCCACATTGCCGGTGCCGTCGAGCCCGAGCAGCTCCACCAGCGACAGGCAGGCGACCAGTGCGCCGCGCACATTCGCCACGCCGAGCAAGGCCCGGGAGCGCTGGTGCGGCAAAGAGTGAATCGCCTGCAACGGCGACACTTCCACCAGGCTGCGCGTGGCCAGGCCCAACCACTCCTCCCCCAGACGGAACATCAACAGCGAGCGGGTTTTCACCTCACTCTCGAGCGCGACGGACACTGGTCCGCGCTCTTCCTGCTGCAAGGCATAACGATCGAGCAGACGCGTCGCGGCTGCCGAATACACCGCACAATTGCGGCAATGAATATGTTCGGCCAGCAACGGGCAGGACTTGTCGCCGTGGATACCGATGCGGTTCCAGCAATCGTCGATGGCCTGGGCATCCCGGGTGACGCTGAAGGTGTCGGAGGCGATCATCGTTTACGCTCACTGTCGGCGGCGCGTGCGCTGCGGGCGGCACGTTCCTGCAATCGTCTGGCCCCCGCCGCGTCACCCTGGGCCTGCAGCAAGGCGGCCAGGTGCACCAACGCTTCGGGATGTTGCGGTTCGAGGTACAACGCCTTGCGATAAAAGCCCTGGGCCTCCAAGACGTTTCCCGTTACATCACTGAGCAGTCCCAGCCAATAGAACACCTGGGCTACCGGCTCATGACTGCGCAAATAGCTTTCACACGCGGCCTTTGCCTCGGCGCTTTTGCCTTCGTTGGCCAGCCCGGCGATGTTCGCCAGCAGCACAGCCGTATCGGTGCCAGAGGTTTTCGGCACTGACGCCAGTGGCACAACACCGGCGAACGGACGACTGCGCACCGGCGCAGCGGGTCGATTGCGCAGCGGTTGCGGCACAGGCAAGGGGGTTGGAATGAATGCCGGCAGGGGTTCAGGCTCCGCAGCCCCTTGTCGACTGAAGGCGAAGGACTGCGCGATACCGATCGAGCGCATCCCCAAACGCCCCAGCAGACTGCCTTCGGCCGGGCCGATAAACAGCACGCCGTCATCATGGGTCAGGCGCTTGAGCACTTCAAAGACTTGCTTCTGGGTCGGCTGGTCGAAATAGATCAGCAGGTTGCGACAAAACACGAAATCGAATGGCGGTTCACCGGCCAGCAAGGCCGGGTCCAGCAGATTGCCGACCTGCAAGCGCACCTGTTCCTGCACCCGCGGGTCCAGGCGATAGCCGTCGCCCACTGCAATGAAATGGCGTTCGCGAAACGCAATGTCGTCGCCCCGAAAGGAATTCTTGCCGTACAAGGCTCGCCTGGCTTTATCCACCGACAACGGGCTGACGTCCATGCCGTCGACCTTGAACTGGTGCGGCTTGAGCCCGGCATCGAGCAACGCCATGGCGATTGAATACGGTTCTTCACCGGTGGAACACGGCAGGCTGAGAATCCGCAGTGCGCGCAGGTTGTTGATTTCAGCCAGACGCTTGCTCGCCAGTTTCGCCAGGGTGGCGAAGGATTCCGGATACCGGAAGAACCAGGTTTCCGGAACGATCACCGCTTCGATCAATGCCTGTTGCTCGTCCCGTGAGCCCTGCAAGGTATGCCAATACTCATCGGCCGAGGCTGCTTGCGCAGCGACGCTGCGCTGGCGCACCGCCCGCTCGATGATGGCCGGCCCCACCGAGGTCACGTCGAGTCCGATACGCTCCTTGAGGAAGTCGAAAAAACGCTGGTCGCTGCTCATGGCCGCACCTCCAGCAGCGCCGGATCCATTGGCGGCGAAGGAAACAACAAGGCGCGCACCTGATCGTTCAGCAGATCGCTGACCCGTACCCACTGCAGCAAGCCTTGCTCGTCCTTGCGCACCGGCCCCAGGTAAGGCGCCTGGCGATTGTCCAGGCCGTAGGGCTGAAAATCCGCCGGATCACAGCGCAAGGTGTCGGTCGCCTGTTCCAGAATCAGCCCGAGCAGTCGTGTCTCGCCGGTTTCATCCGGGCGGTAGTTGACCAACACTAGCCGGGTGCTGGTACGGGCCTGTGCCGGCACGCCAAACGTCAGTGCACTCAAGTCGATCACCGGCACCACGGCGCCCCGATAGGCGAACACCCCGGCAACCCAGGCGGGGGCATGGGCAATGGGCTTCAAGGGCAGGCGCGGCAGCACTTCAGCCACTTCGACAGCCTTCAAGGCATAGCGCTCGTTGCCGATGCGAAACACCAGAAACAATGCATGCAGCGCCTGCTTCACGGCAGAGCGCTTGGCCGTGATTTCGCTCATCAGACTTTGAATCGCGAAACGCCGCTGCGCAGCCCGACGGCCACCTGGCTCAGTTCATCGATGGCGAAACTGGCCTGGCGCAATGACTCGACCGTCTGGCTGCTGGCATCACCCAACTGCACCAGCGCATGGTTGATCTGCTCGGCACCGGTAGCCTGGGCCTGCATCCCTTCGTTGACCATCAGCACCCGCGGCGCCAGCGCCTGGACCTGATGGATGATCTGCGACAACTGCTCGCCGACCTGCTGCACCTCGGACATGCCGCGACGCACTTCTTCGGAGAACTTGTCCATGCCCATGACCCCGGCCGATACCGCTGACTGGATCTCGCGCACCATTTGCTCGATGTCGTAGGTGGCCACCGCCGTCTGGTCCGCCAGACGCCGCACTTCGGTGGCGACCACGGCAAAACCGCGCCCGTATTCCCCGGCCTTCTCGGCCTCGATGGCGGCGTTGAGCGACAACAGGTTGGTCTGGTCGGCCACCTTGACGATGGTCACCACCACCTGATTGATGTTGCCGGCCTTCTCGTTGAGGATCGCCAGCTTGGCATTGACCAGATCGGCCGCGCCCATCACCGAGTGCATGGTTTCCTCCATGCGCGCCAGGCCCTGCTGCCCGGAACCGGCAGCCACGGAAGCCTGATCGGCGGCGGTGGAGACCTCGGTCATGGTGCGCACCAGATCCCGGGAGGTGGCGGCGATTTCACGGGAGGTCGCGCCGATTTCCGTGGTGGTGGCGGCGGTTTCCGTGGCAGTGGCCTGTTGCTGCTTGGAGGTGGCGGCGATCTCGGTGACCGACGTGGTCACCTGCACCGACGAGCGCTGTGCCTGGGACACCAGCGAAGTGAGCTCGGTCATCATGTCGTTGAAACCGGTCTCCACCGCGCCGAACTCGTCCTTGCGCTCCAGGTTGAGACGGCGGCTGAGATCGCCCGTACGCATGACTTCGAGGATCTGCACGATACGGTTCATCGGCGCCATGATCGCGCGCATCAACAACAGGCCGCAGAGACCGGCCGCCAGCACCGCCACCAACAGGGAAATGCCCATGATGGTTTTTGCGGTGAGCACCGCATCGTCGATGGCCGCGATATCCCGGTCGGCCACTGCTTTGTTTTCGCTGATGATGTCGTTGAGTTTCATGCGCCCCGCGGTCCAGGCCGGGGTCAATTGTTCGTTGAACAAGCGGATCGCTTCAACGGCCTGATTGCGCTTGTGCAGGTCGAGCACGGCGGCCAGGACTTTGCTGTAGTCGTCGTGAAGCTTTATGAAGGTGGCGTACTCGACCTTGTCTTCATCCGTGGTGACCGTGTCGTTGTAGTTCTTCATCTGTTCTTGCAGGCGGGTTTCGAAGGTTTTGAAGTTTTCCGCCTGTTCAGCACTCAACCCCTGCCCTTCCCTGAACCCGAGTATTTCCTGGGTCCGAAGGTAACTGTCCACCCAGGCGCTGCGAACCATGGAGCTGTAATACAGCCCGGGAAGCGCGTCTTCCCGTACGCTCGCTTCACTGCTTTCGATCTTCAACAACCGCGAATACGAGACGACCACCATCAACAACATGATGGCGATAATGACCGCAAAACTCGCCAAAATGCGTTGGCGCAATGTCCAATTCTTCACAGTCAATCCTCAGGCCTGATTCGAAATGCGGGGAGTATAGCCGAGGGCGGTGTTTCATTTATAAGACGGATGCACGCCACTTCTCATCCCGTTGAAAAAAGGCGGGATGGGCTCTGGAGGGGACTGTCCGCTAATTGAGGGACGGGGTGTTAGGGGTGATTGGGTAGAATCGGGCGATGGATCGGCCATTGGGGATGTGGCGCGGCTGAAACCAGAACCCTGTGGGAGCTGGCTTGCCAGCTAAAGCGTCGTGTCAGGCAACCGATTACTGACTGAATGACCGCCTTCGCTGGCAAGCCAGCTCCTGCAATTACATCGAAGCCTGGCGAACCTGCTTCTCCAGTTCAGCCTTCAACCCCGGTTCCAGCTTGAGTTGCCGCGCCAACTCATCCAGGTAGGACTTCTCCATGAAGTTCTCCTCGTCGACCATCATCACACTCGCGATGTACATCTCGGCGGCGGTCTCCGGCGTACGCGCGGCACGGGCGACGTCGCTGGGGTCCAGCGGCTTGTTGAGTTCGGCGTGCAGCCAGTGTTGCAGCTCCTGGTCATTGTCGAGCTTGATGAACTCGCCCTCGATCAGTGCGCGCTCACGTTCGTCGACATGCCCGTCAGCCTTGGCCGCGGCCACCAGCGCCTTGAGAATCGCCTGGCTGTGCTGCTCGACTTGCGCGGCAGGCAAGCGGTCGAGGGTTTGCGGTTCGGTTTCTGGCGCAGTGCCCTGTTGGGCCTGCCAGTTGCCGTAGGCCTTGTAGGCCAGCACGCCCAACGCGGCGAGGCCGCCGTAGACCGCAACCTTGCCGCCCACCTTGCGGGCTTTCTTGCTGCCGAGCAGCAAGCCCATGGCGCCTGCCGCCAATGCCCCGCCGCTCGCGCCGGAAAGTAAACCGCCGAGGGCACCGGTGCCAGCGCTCGCGCCCTTTTGCTGTGAGCCACCGGCCTTGTTCTGCAGCAGGTCCTGGCCGGACTTGAGTAGCTGATCGAGCAATCCACGGGTATTCATTTGCTGCCTCCACAGGACGTTTAACCTGAAATCAAGGGCACCAGCCTAGATCGAAAGTGCCGACGCCCCGTGCGCGAGAGTGCTTCCAGATGTTGCATCACCAGGGCACCTGGCGCTGACCATCGAAAAAAAAGATATACACTCCAACAAATCGATAAAAACAGCCCACCGGGTGCTTCCCCCATGATGACCTTGCGTCAGATTCGCCATTTCATCGCTGTGGCCGAGACCGGTTCGATCTCCGCCGCCGCACAAACCGCGTTCATTTCCCAGTCGACCCTGACCCTGGCCATCCAGCAACTGGAGGAGGAAATCGGCGTCAGCCTGTTCAGCCGCCACGCCAAGGGCATGACCCTGACCCACCAGGGCCATCAATTCCTGCGCCAGGCGCACTTGATCCTGGCCACCGTGGATAACGCCAAGCGCAGCCTGCAACAGAGCACCGACCAGGTCGCCGGGCAATTGATCGTCGGCGTGACCAGCCTGGTGGCCGGTTATTACCTGGCGGATTTGCTCACCCGTTTCCAGCGCGCCTACCCCAACGTGGAAATCCGCGTGATGGAAGACGAGCGCCCGTACATTGAGCATTTGCTGGTCAGCGGCGAGATCGATGTCGGCGTGCTGATCCTCTCCAACCTCGAAGACCGTCACGCCTTGCAGACCGAAGTGCTCACCCACTCGCCGCACCGGCTATGGCTGCCGGCCCAGCACCCATTACTGGAACACGACAGCATCAACCTCGCCGATGTGGCCCGCGAACCATTGATTCAACTGAACGTCGATGAAATGGACCGCAACGCCCAACGCATGTGGTCCGCCGCCTCCCTGCAACCGCGCATCACCCTGCGCACGGCCTCGACCGAAGCGGTGCGAAGCCTGGTGGCCGCCGGTCTGGGGGTATCGATCCAGCCCGACATGACCTATCGCCCGTGGTCGCTTGAGGGCGACATCATCGAAGCGCGGCCGATCGCCGACCTCAGCCAGACCCTGGATGTCGGCCTTGCCTGGCGTCGCGGCACGGCCCGGCCGGCGCTGGTGGACCCGTTCCTGACGGTCGCCCGCGAACAACCCCATGGCGGGCGCAAGCCATCTATTTAATCGAACGCCACCTTCAGTATTTAGTATTTGTTGTCCTCGGGCCCGCGAACTAGTCTTGTTACATCTATATAAGACGGCCGGGTCCCAACCACTGGGAACACCATGGCCACACAAGAAAAGAGAACCCGAAAAATGGCTGGCGCGCAGACTCCGTTGTTCACCGCATTGTTGATCGATGGTGAATTAGTCGCCGGTCAAGGCTGTGTCGAGCCGATTCTCAACCCGGCCACCGGCGAAATCATCACGCAAATCGCCGAAGCCAGCACCGAGCAAGTCGAAGCCGCGATCCTCGCCGCCCACCGCGCCTTTGCCGGTTGGTCACGGACCACGCCACAGCAACGTTCGAACCTGTTGCTGGACATCGCCAACGCCATCGAAAAAAACGCCGACTTGCTGGCCCGCCTCGAATCCATGAACTGCGGCAAGCCGTTGCACCTGGCGCGCCAGGATGACCTGAGTGCCACGGTCGACGTGTTCCGCTTCTTCGCCGGTGCCGTGCGTTGCCAGACCGGCCAGCTCAGCGGCGAATACCTGCCGGGCTACACCAGCATGGTGCGCCGCGATCCTATCGGGGTGGTGGCGTCGATTGCGCCATGGAACTACCCGATCATGATGGCCGCGTGGAAAATCGCCCCGGCCCTCGCCGCCGGCAACACCCTGGTGTTCAAGCCGTCGGAACACACGCCGTTGTCGATCCTGGCCCTGGCACCCGCGCTGGCCGAGATCCTGCCACGGGGTGTGATCAACATCGTTTGCGGGGGTGGCGAAGGCGTCGGCAGCCACCTGGTGAGCCACCCTAAAGTGCGCATGGTGTCGCTGACCGGCGATATCGTCACCGGGCAGAAAATCCTCCAGGCCGCCTCGAAAACCCTCAAGCGTACCCACCTCGAACTCGGCGGCAAGGCTCCGGTGATCGTCTGCAACGATGCCGACATTCAGGCCGTGGTCGAAGGTGTGCGCACCTATGGCTACTACAACGCCGGCCAGGATTGCACCGCCGCTTGCCGCATTTATGCCCAGGCCGGGATTCACGACCGTCTGGTGGCCGAGCTCGGCGCGGCCGTCAGCAGCCTGCGCTTCGCCGGCAAACGCGACGCCGACAACGAAATCGGCCCGCTGATCAGCACCCGCCAGCGCGACCGTGTGGCCAGTTTTGTCGAACGCGCCCTCGGCCAGCCGCACATCGAACGGGTGACCGGCGCGGCCGTGCATTCCGGCGCCGGCTTCTATTACCAGCCGACCCTGCTGGCCGGCTGCAAGCAAAGCGATGAGATCGTCCAGCGCGAAGTGTTCGGACCGGTGGTCACCGTGACCCGTTTCGATGAACTCGAACAAGCAGTGGACTGGGCCAACGATTCGGAATACGGCCTGGCGTCGTCGGTCTGGACGCAGAACCTCGACAAGGCCATGCAGGTCGCGGCGCGCCTGCAGTACGGCTGCACCTGGATCAACAGCCATTTCATGCTGGTCAGTGAAATGCCCCATGGCGGCCTGAAGCGTTCGGGCTACGGCAAGGACCTGTCCAGCGATTCGCTTCAGGACTACAGCGTGGTGCGGCACATCATGGCCCGCCACGGACAGCATTTATAAAAGCGCACTACGCTAACAATTAGCCGTAAAGGCATTGATGTAGAAACGTTGGAACAAAGCGGTCCCCTTGTAGGAGCTGGCTTGCCAGCGATGGCGTCCACCAGGACACCGCAAGGTTTGAAGGACTCATCGCCGGCAAGCCGGCTCCTACAGGATCTTGTTTACGACGTTGAAAACCATGTTCAAAAAACTGCCCCGACCATAATTAAAGAAGAGGGAATTCCCATGTTCGCGCACAAGACCGCACTGCTCAGTGCAATCACCACCGCGCTGCTGGCCAGTGCCAGCCTCCAGGCCGCCGAGCCGCTCAAAGCTGTCGGGGCTGGCGAGGGCCAACTGGATATTGTGGCCTGGCCTGGCTACATCGAACGTGGCGAGAGCGACAAGGCCTACGACTGGGTGACCGGTTTCGAGAAGGAAACCGGCTGCAAGGTCAACGTCAAGACCGCGGCCACTTCCGATGAAATGGTCAGCCTGATGGCCAAGGGTGGTTACGATCTGGTGACGGCGTCGGGCGACGCCTCCCTGCGCCTGATCGTCGGCAAGCGTGTGCAGCCGATCAACACCGCGTTGATCCCGAACTGGAAAAACCTCGACCCGCGCCTCAAGGATGCACCCTGGTACGTGGTCAACAAGCAGACCTATGGCACCCCGTATCAGTGGGGCCCGAATGTGTTGATGTACAACACCAACGTGTTCAAGACCGCGCCGACCACCTGGGGCGTACTGTTCAATGCCGAAAACCTGCCGGACGGCAAGCCGAACAAGGGTCGCGTGCAAGCCTATGACGGCCCGATCTACATCGCCGACGCGGCGCTGTACCTGAAGACCGCCAAACCGGAACTGGGCATCCAGAGCCCGTACGAACTGACCGAAGCCCAGTACAAGGCCGTGCTCGACCTGCTGCGCGCCCAGCAGCCGTTGATCCACCGCTACTGGCACGACACCACCGTGCAAATGAGTGACTTCAAGAACGAAGGCGTGGTCGCCTCCGGTGCCTGGCCGTATCAGGTCAACGGCCTGATGAACGAGAAACAGCCAATCGCCTCGACCATCCCGAAAGAAGGCGCCACCGGTTGGGCCGACACCACCATGATGCACACCGAGGCCAAGCACCCGAACTGCGCCTACAAGTGGATGGACTGGTCGCTGCAACCGAAAGTCCAGGGTGACGTAGCGGCATGGTTCGGCTCGCTGCCAGCGGTCCCTGCGGCGTGCAAGGAGAGCGAACTGCTCGGCGCCGAAGGCTGCAAGACCAACGGTTTCGACCAGTTCGACAAGATCGCCTTCTGGAAAACCCCGCAGGCTGAAGGCGGCAAGTTCGTGCCGTACAGCCGCTGGACCCAGGACTACATCGCGATCATGGGCGGCCGCTGATCCTTGAAGTGAAGGAAATACCTGTGGGAGCGGGCTTGCCCGCGATGGCGGAGTGTCAGGCAACACGATACTGACTGAGCGGCCCCCATCGCTGGCAAGCCAGCTCCCACAATTGATCACCTCTGTTGCCACTGCCGAGCAAGGCATCCGGCTGTAGTTGACCGTTATTCGTTTTTTCAGAAGTCCAGGCAGGGCCGCTGCGACGGCCTTCGCCTTTTTGGAGCACCGCACCATGACGCTTGCAGTCCAGTTCACCAACGTTTCCCGTCAATTCGGCGAAGTGAAAGCCGTAGACCGGGTTTCCATCGACATCCAGGACGGCGAGTTCTTCTCCATGCTGGGGCCTTCCGGCTCGGGCAAGACCACCTGTTTGCGCCTGATCGCCGGTTTTGAACAACCGAGCGCAGGTTCCATCCGTATTCATGGCGAAGAGGCCGCCGGCCTGCCGCCTTACCAGCGTGACGTGAACACCGTGTTCCAGGATTACGCGCTGTTCCCGCACATGAACGTTCGCGACAACGTCGCCTATGGTTTGAAAGTCAAAGGCGTGGGCAAGACCGAACGCCTGAAGCGCGCCGAAGAGGCGCTCGATATGGTGGCCCTCGGTGGCTATGGCGACCGCAAGCCGGTGCAGCTGTCCGGCGGTCAGCGCCAGCGTGTGGCCCTGGCCCGCGCCCTGGTCAACCGTCCTCGCGTACTGTTGCTCGACGAGCCACTGGGCGCACTCGACCTGAAACTGCGCGAGCAAATGCAGAGCGAGCTGAAAAAGCTGCAACGCCAGCTCGGCATCACCTTCATTTTCGTCACCCACGACCAGACCGAAGCACTGTCGATGTCTGACCGCGTGGCGGTGTTCAACAAGGGCCGCATCGAACAAGTCGACAGCCCGCGCAACCTGTACATGAAACCGGCCACCACCTTCGTCGCCGAATTCGTCGGCACCTCCAACGTCATCCGCGGTGATCTGGCGAAGCAAATCAGTGGCAATCCGCAGCCGTTCTCGATTCGCCCGGAACACGTGCGTTTCGCCGAAGGCCCGCTGGCCAGCCACGAAATCGAAGTCACCGGCTTGCTGCACGATATCCAGTATCAGGGCAGCGCCACCCGCTATGAACTGAAACTGGAAAACGGCCAGACCCTGAACGTCAGCCAGGCCAACAATCAGTGGCTGGACACCAGCGCACAACACCAGACCGGGCAGCGCATCAGCGCGCGCTGGGCACGCGAAGCCATGATCCCGTTGCACGATACCGTTGCAGGCGGGGTGTGAGATGAACACCGTAGCTATCCCTCAATCTCCGGCCAGCGGCTCGCTGCTGCGCAGGTTTTCCAACCTGCTGTATCGCCGGCCGAATTTTTACCTGTCGCTCCTGCTGGTACCGCCGCTGCTGTGGTTCGGCGCAATCTACCTGGGCTCATTGCTGGTGCTGCTGTGGCAAGGTTTCTACACCTTCGATGACTTCACCATGGCGGTCACCCCCGACCTGACCCTGGCGAACTTCACCGCGCTGTTCCAGCCGTCGAACTTCGACATCATCCTGCGCACCCTGGGCATGGCGATTGCCGTGTCGATTGCCAGCGCCATCGTCGCGTTCCCGATTGCCTACTACATGGCGCGCTACACCACGGGCAAGACCAAGGCGTTTTTCTACATCGCGGTGATGATGCCGATGTGGGCCAGTTACATCGTCAAGGCCTACGCCTGGACCTTGCTGCTGGCCAAGGGCGGCGTGGCGCAGTGGTTCGTGCAGCACCTGGGGCTGGAACCGGTCCTGCAATTCGTACTGGGCATTCCCGGTGTCGGCGGCAGCACCTTGTCGACCTCGCACCTGGGGCGCTTCATGGTGTTCGTCTACATCTGGCTGCCGTTCATGATCCTGCCGATCCAGGCCTCGCTGGAACGCCTGCCGCCCTCACTGCTGCAAGCCTCCGCCGACCTCGGGGCCAAGCCGCGCCAGACCTTCATGCAAGTGATTTTGCCGCTGTCGATCCCGGGCATTGCCGCCGGTTCGATCTTCACCTTCTCGCTGACCCTGGGCGACTTCATCGTGCCGCAACTGGTCGGCCCGCCCGGCTACTTCGTCGGCAGCATGGTCTACGCCCAGCAAGGCGCGATCGGCAACATGCCAATGGCTGCCGCGTTCACCCTGGTGCCGATCGTGCTGATCGCCATCTACCTGTCCATCGTCAAACGTCTGGGGGCCTTCGATGCACTCTGAAAAAGCATCCTTAGGCCTGCGCATCGCCGCCTGGGGCGGGCTGGTGTTCCTGCACTTCCCGATCCTGATCATCTTCCTGTACGCCTTCAACACCGAAGACGCGGCGTTCAGCTTTCCGCCCAAGGGCTTCACCCTGAAGTGGATCGGCGTGGCGTTCTCCCGGCCGGACGTGCTCGAGGCCATCAAGCTGTCGTTGCAGATCGCCTCGATTGCCACGCTGATCGCCATGATCCTCGGCACGCTGGCTTCGGCGGCGTTGTACCGCCGGGACTTCTTCGGCAAGCAAGGCATCTCGCTGATGCTGATCCTGCCGATCGCCTTGCCGGGGATCATCACCGGGATCGCGTTGCTGGCGACCTTCAAGACACTGGGCATCGAGCCGGGGATGTTCACCATCATCGTCGGCCACGCGACCTTCTGCGTGGTGATCGTCTACAACAACGTCATCGCCCGCTTGCGCCGTACGTCCCACAGCTTGATCGAGGCCTCGATGGACCTCGGCGCCGACGGCTGGCAGACCTTCCGCTACATCATCCTGCCGAACCTCGGCTCGGCGTTGCTGGCCGGCGGCATGCTGGCGTTTGCCCTGTCGTTCGACGAAATCATCGTCACCACCTTCACCGCCGGCCATGAACGCACCCTGCCACTGTGGCTGCTCAACCAGCTCAGCCGCCCACGGGACGTGCCGGTGACCAACGTCGTGGCGATGCTGGTGATGATCGTGACCATGCTGCCGATCCTCGGCGCCTATTACCTGACACGTGGCGGCGAAAGCGTTGCGGGCAGTGGCGGCAAGTAACTGACAACTCATGACCTGCTGTGGGAATGAACTCGTGTGGGAGCTGGCTTGCCAGCGATGGGGCCATCAGGTTCAACAAAGATGTTGGCTGATCCACCGCCTTCGCTGGCAAGCCAGCTCCTACAGGGGGCCCCGTTTCGGCAGAAGAACAACAACAGTTTTGAAGAGGACACATGCCATGCAAACCAAACTCTTGATCAACGGCCAACTGCAAGACGGCGAAGGCCCCGCCCAACCGGTGTTCAACCCGGCGCTGGGTCGCGTGCTGGTGGAAATCAACGAAGCCAGCGAAGCCCAGGTCGATGCCGCCGTGCGCGCCGCCGATACCGCCTTCGACAGCTGGTCGCAGACCCCGCCGAAAGAACGTTCGCTGCTGCTGCTCAAACTCGCCGATGCCATCGAGGCCCACGGCGCAGAGCTGGCCAAACTGGAGTCGGACAACTGCGGCAAGCCTTACAGCGCCGCGCTGAACGACGAGATCCCGGCGATTGCCGACGTGTTCCGCTTCTTCGCCGGCGCCAGCCGCTGCATGAGCGGTTCGGCCGGTGGCGAGTACCTGCCGGGCCACACCTCGATGATCCGCCGCGACCCGGTGGGCGTGATCGCCTCCATCGCGCCGTGGAACTACCCGCTGATGATGGTCGCCTGGAAAATCGCCCCGGCCCTCGCCGCTGGCAATACCGTGGTGCTCAAGCCGTCGGAACAGACCCCGCTGACCGCCCTGCGCCTGGCCGAACTGGCGTCGGACATCTTCCCGGCCGGCGTGCTCAACCTGGTGTTCGGCCGTGGCCCTAGCGTCGGCAGCCCGCTGGTCACCCACCCGAAAGTGCGCATGGTGTCGCTGACCGGTTCGATCGCCACCGGCTCGAACATCATTTCCAGCACCGCCGACAGCGTCAAACGCATGCACATGGAACTGGGCGGCAAGGCCCCGGTGATCATCTTCGACGACGCCGACATCGACGCCGCCGTCGAAGGCATCCGCACCTTCGGTTTCTACAACGCCGGGCAAGACTGCACTGCCGCCTGCCGCATCTACGCGCAGGAAGGCATCTACGAGAAATTCGTCGAGAAACTCGGAGCGGCGGTCAGCAGCATCAAGTACGGCTTGCAGGACGATCCGTCGACCGAACTCGGCCCGCTGATCACCGCACAACACCGTGACCGCGTCGCCGGTTTTGTCGAACGCGCCATCGCCCAGCCGCACATTCGCCTGATCACTGGCGGCAAGGCTGTCGAGGGCAATGGCTTCTTCTTCGAACCAACGGTGCTGGCCGATGCCCAGCAGGATGACGAAATCGTCCGGCGCGAAGTGTTCGGGCCGGTGGTGTCGGTGACCCAATTCAGCGATGAAGCGCAGGTGCTGGGCTGGGCCAACGATTCGGACTACGGCCTGGCCTCCTCCGTGTGGACCGCCGATGTCGGCCGCGCCCATCGGATGTCGGCGCGTTTGCAGTACGGCTGCACCTGGGTCAACACACACTTCATGCTGGTCAGCGAAATGCCCCACGGCGGGCAGAAGTTGTCCGGGTATGGCAAGGACATGTCCATGTACGGGCTCGAAGATTACACCGTCGTTCGGCATGTGATGTTCAAGCACTAAGAAACGCATCGCCTGTAGGAGCGAGCCTGCTCGCGATGGACGTCAACGTTGACGCGGGGATCCTGACGCCCCGCGGTGTCCTCAGGTTTTGCGCGAGCAGGCTCGCTCCTACAGCGAAGGGATCACCTCGGTTTCAAGGCAGAAACCGGCAGTACGCACCACCAGGCTTCACCCCAAAGAAGACAAAACAATAACCACCGATCCTGGCAGTGCCCTCAAGGCCCCGCCACGGTGTCGGACATCCGAAATCTGCCGATTTTCCGGAGTAAACACACATGAGTGCATCACCCGATCTCTCTGCAGTCCTTGCCGACAGCGATGCCGAGCAACTGCGCAAACTGGGTTACACCTCCAACTTCAATCGCAGCATGAGCCTGTGGGAAAACTTCGCCCTGGGCTTCACCTACCTGTCCCCGGTCGTCGGGGTTTATACCCTGTTCGGCCTGTGCCTGGCCGCGGGCGGGCCACCGATGTTCTGGGCCTATTTGCTGGTCGGTTGCGGCCAGTTGCTGGTGTGCCTGATCTTCGGCGAAGTGGTTTCGCAGTTCCCGATTTCCGGCGGCGTGTACCCATGGGCCCGTCGTCTGGTGGGCAAGCGCTGGGCGTGGATGGTGGGCTGGATCTACTCCATCGCCCTGTGCGTGACCATCGCTGCCGTAGCCGTTGGTGCCGGTCCGTACCTGGCCGCCATGATGGGATTTGAACCGAGCAACAACACCAACATCATCATCGCCCTGTTCCTGACGCTGTTCGCCACCCTGGTCAACCTCAGCGGCACCAAAGTGCTGGCGCGCATCGCCATGTTCGGTTTCCTGTGTGAACTGGTCGGCGCAGTCATCGTTGGCGTTTACCTGCTGATCTTCGAGCGTCATCAATCGATCAGCGTGTTGTTCAACACCTTCGATATCAGCGTCGATGGCTCATACCTGCCGGCGTTCCTTACCGCTTCGCTGGCGGGGATGTTCCTGTACTACGGTTTCGAGGCCTGCGGCGACGTGGCCGAAGAAACCCCGAACCCGAGCAAGCAGATCCCGGTGGCGATGCGCATGACCATCTACATCGGCGGCATTGCGGCGATGTTCGCCTGCCTGGCGCTGATCCTCGCGGTGCCAGACATGCAGGCCGTGATCAACGGCACCGACAAGGACCCGGTCACCACCATCCTCAACAACGCGTTCGGGCCGGTGGGTTCGAAAGTGGTGATGGGCGTGGTGATGATTTCCTTCATCTCCTGCGTGATCAGTCTGCAAGCGGCGGCCAGTCGCCTGCTGTATTCCTACGCCCGTGACGAAATGGTCATCGGCAGCCGACTGCTGAAGAAGATTTCCCCTACGACGCAGGTTCCGGTTGCCGCGCTGTTCGTCTCCGGTGTCCTGCCGGCGCTGATCATCATCCTCGGCTTCTTCCTGCAGGATGCAGTCGCCACCATCGTCAGCTTCGCGGCCATCGGCATCTACCTGGCGTTCCAGATGATCGTGCTCGCGGCCCTGTACGCCCGCATGAAGGGCTGGAAACCAAGCGGCAAATTCACCCTCGGCGCCTGGGGCTGGGCGGTGAACATCGGCGCACTGGTCTATGGTGTCGGGGCCATTATCAACATGGCCTGGCCACGGACACCGGATGCCGCGTGGTACATCAACTACGCCATGGTACTGAGCACGGCCATCGTGATTGGCCTGGGCCTGCTCTACATGTGGATCGCCAAACCGTATGACCACGGCACCGCCCCGGCGGGCGATGCCTGGAAAGTCAGCCGGTAACGGCATTCGCCCCGGCGCCGTCGTGGCACCGGGGCGATCTGAAAAAACAACAAGGATTGAATATGGATATTACCCGCCGCGACTTTCTCAACGGCGTCGCTGTCACCCTCGCTGCCGGCATGACCCCGCTGCAACTTCTCCAGGCCGCCCCTGACGGGCGCTACTACCCTCCGGCACTGACCGGCCTGCGGGGTAGCCACGTCGGCTCGTTCGAAATGGCCCACCAGATGGGTTGGGAGAAAAAGGTCTTCGACACCGACAAGCTGCCGATCACCGAGGAATATGACCTGGTGGTGGTCGGAGGCGGCCTCAGCGGACTGTCCGCTGCGTGGTTCTACCGTGAGAAACATCCGAAAGCGCGCATCCTGATTCTGGAAAACCACGACGACTTCGGCGGTCACGCCAAGCGCAACGAATTCTCCGCCGGTGGTCGCATGATCATCGGCTACGGCGGCAGCGAAGCCTTCCAGTCGCCGAATCATCTGTACAGCCAGGAAGTGAACGGCCTGCTGAAGAAACTCGGGGTGAACATCAAACGCTTCGAGACCGCGTTTGACCGCCAGTTCTACCCGGGCCTGGGCCTGTCGCGCGGGGTGTTCTTCGACAAGGAAAACTTCGGCGAAGACAAACTGGTGACCGGCGACCCGACGCCGATGGTGGCCGACGACATCGCCCCGGACCAGTTGCACGCCCGCTCCATCCCGGACTTCATCAACGACTTCCCGCTACCGCAAGCCGACCGCCAGGCGCTGATCGCCTTGCACATGACGCCCAAGGATTACCTGCCCGGCAAAACCATCGAGGAAAAAACCGCACACCTGGAAGCCACCAGCTACCAGGACTTCCTGCTCAAGGACGTAGGCTTGTCGGCCCAAGCGGTGAAATACTTCCAAAGCCGCACCAACGACTTCATGGCCCTGAGCATCGATGCGGTTGCCGCGTCCGACGCCTACTCAGTCGGTTTCCCAGGTTTCAGCGCGATGAATCTGGAGCCGATCAGCGAAGAAGCCCAGGCGGAAATGGAAGAGCCCTACATCTACCACTTCCCCGACGGCAACGCCTCGCTGGCGCGCTTGCTGGTGCGCAGCCTGATCCCGGCCGTGGCACCGGGGCACACCATGGACGATATCGTCCTCGCCCCATTCGACTACGCCAAACTCGATCAGGCCAAAGCCCCGGTGCGCATCCGTCTGAATAGCACAGCGGTTAACGTGCGCAACGTCGGCAGCGGCGTGAACGTCGGCTACAGCCGCGGCGGCCAGCTCAGCCAGGTGCGCGGCAAGCACTGCATCATGGCCTGCTACAACATGATCATCCCGTACCTGCTGCGCGACCTGCCGCCGGAGCAATCCCACGCCCTGAGCCAGAACGTGAAGTTCCCGTTGGTGTACACCAAGGTGGTGATCCGCAACTGGCAGTCGTTCCAGAAACTCGGCGTGCACGAAATCTATGCGGCGACCCAACCCTACAGCCGGATCAAACTCGACTACCCGGTAAGCATGGGCGGCTACGACCACCCGAAAGACCCGACACAGCCGATCGGCCTGCACATGGTCTACGTACCCACCAGCCCCAACAGCGGCATGAACGCCCGCGACCAGGCCCGCGCCGGCCGTGGCCGCCTGTACGGCCAATCGTTCGAGCAACTGGAAGCGCAACTGCGTGACCAACTGCAACGCATGCTCGGCCCTGGCGGCTTCAACCACGAAACCGACATCCTCGCCATCACCGTCAACCGCTGGTCACACGGCTACGCGTACTTCTCCAACAGCCTGTACGACGATGCCGACGAAAGCGAAAAACTGATGAACCTGGCCCGTCAGCCGGTTGGACGGGTGAGCATCGCCAACTCGGACGCGGCGTGGAGCGCGTATGCTCATGCGGCGATCGATGAGGCGTATCGGGCGGTGGGGGAAGTAGGTTAAGCAACGGTATTTGAGCTCCACGGATGGCCATTCCCGCCGATCCGTGGAGTCAAAAAAATCAAATGGGCACAATCAATTCAACCGAAGGAAAATAGCTTCGGTAGCGCTTGGCATCTCGAGTCAACAATGGCAGCCGTTTTACAGCGGCATGTGCCCCGATGAAAAAATCCGCCAAGACATTATTTTTACCGCCACCTACTTTCCGATACCGAATGAAAGCCTTCCCGGCCAAAAACAAAGCTGGCCGCGGGACTTCGCACATTGCGAGACCGAGCTGGTGAATGACATCATCCAGTGCCTCAAAGGTTGAGAACGTCTGGGATAGCTCAGCGTAGATAATTGGATTAATAGCCAATTCATGAATCTGTGACTGGGCACGAAGCTGCTTGATGGACCAATCAGCCCAAACCGGGTCGTCTTCCAAAACATCAATCAACACATTCGTGTCGACCAAAATCATCAGTCCTCACCCCGTAGCAACGCCATCAATTCATCTGTACGCCATTTGATATCGGCCTTGCCCCGCACAGCCTCAAATCGGTCAGAAACAATTGACTTGTCAGTTTTTTTTGGGTTACCGCTGTGCAGCACCACCTCGCCATTGGCGTTGACACTGAATTCAACCGCCGAACCCGGCGTCAGATGCAGAGCGTCACGAATTGGCTTCGGAATAGTGACCTGCCCCTTGCTGGTCATGGTTGTCGACATATCTCCACCCTCAAGTATTACCCTCGATAAAAAAGTAATACTTTGCTTAAAACTCCGCAACCTCCGCTCATCGTAGGTAAGTTTGGAGTGAACTGAAGAAAGCTGCCCGCCTATCTCATGCGCTCGGATCAGTGAAAATTTACCGGGGGAGTCAGATCTGTAAATTGCAGCATTCTTCAATAAATCAGGGACCCTTTCTGCGCACTTCGAAGGTTTGAGCACATTTCGCGCTTTGCTCAGGTACGGAGCGGCCGCCTTAGACAACGCTTGCCTATCCCTGAAAGAGCGGTAATTGGAAACCGAAAAATCGATCAGCATGGAGAAAACCTGCAGTTCATTCGCTGGATGCGAATAAATAAAGGAAAAACTGCGGCTCAGGTGCTGACTCTCAGCACCTCATGCAAAAACAGGAAAATCCTACAGATCAAACCTTCGAATACCGGCGCCGATTCCTACAACAAGCGTCGCCAGAGTAGACTTGGCGCCGCGAGCGCCTGACCGATAGGCTTCAATCCGTCGCTGCCAAATCAGCGGCCCGGAGTCGAAGCCGGAACATATCAACATGGCGCATCCGCGCCCCCATATGAGCTGGGGCATTTTTTTGCCTTTCAGTTTCGCGTTATGGCGGGCCGTGTGGCGCGGGCCTCTCGGCTTCCATGTTGATCGAGAATGTTCCGACTTCGAACGCCGCACGGTCCGCCACCCAAATCTGTCGAAGGATTAGTGGCGGCTCCTTTTTCAACATGGAGTCGAAAAATGCACAAGCACACATCACATCCGACTGAAATTCCTTCCTGCTTCATCCCTAAAGTCTTCACTCGCCACAACCGCTTCCTCCATGCCTTCATGCAAAACAACCAAGCTTGGTTTTGCGTCCAGGATCTGGGTCGCTTGATGGGCAAACCACTCAATGAACGCTTGACCTTGAAACTCGATCCCGACCAACGTCGCAGCGTCTGTCTGCTCAAGGACGGCAAATCGGTCGAAACACTGATGGTCAGCGAATCAGGCATGTACGCCTTGTTGGTTCACCACTTCGTCCCGGAAAACCGCAACCTGCGCCAGTGGTTGAGCAACGAAGTCATACCCTCGCTGCGTGATGCGAAATCAGAGCCTGTGGAAAACCTGCCAAGCCTGAGTTCCTTGAATTGGGCGGGAGTTTCGGTGCCCTTGCTGCATTACCAGCATCACGCCTGGATCAAGTGGCGAGACATGCCTGAGTTGATGCAGGTGCAGCGACCCTTCCCAATCGCTGGCACTTGCCGTTGAAGGGATAAATCGAGCTGATCAAAAAGGGACAGACTTCACAGTCCGTCCCTTTGGTTTGAGTCCTCTCAATTAATTGTCCTGCTGAATGAGCTATATCCACATGAACGAGACTCACAGCGTCAAACGAAACATCATCGAAATGATTCCCTGTGATAGCTCTTTTGCAGAAGCGTATCTCCATAAGCTCGACCAGCAATCTGTCCGACAGCAAGCAATAGACGCTGGCATAGCCGACGCCGATGCAGGCAGGTTAACCAGCCTGGCCACCCTAAAAGCCAAATGGCTCTCACGGTAACCAGCCCTGCTTCAAAACCTCGAAACACTCCTCATCGCATCCACCAGATACCTCATCGCGATCCTGTCGCTCTCCGACAGCTCCCTATACCGCTCCACCAGTTTCATTTCCTCGTTATTAAGCCGGCGCCTGCGTCGCCCGATGGCCAGGCACGGAAAGATTCCCAACATTTCAGTGATGCCTTGTACTTTCGACATGGACGATGTCCTTCTCTATACGTCAAAGAAAACTGCAAAAAACCGCATCGCCCTATCCCTTTTTCAGCAGCCGCTGGGTGCCCACTGAACCGCACCGGTCCGAAGGGCATAAACCGGTCATGTGCACAGAATAGAAATTTTCCGGGCGCTGAAAAGTGGTTTTTAGAGTAATTAGTCGAAAAAAGCAGAAATGCCCTGTAAATCAGAAACCCCTGTCGGAATTGTTTCCCGACATGTCTTGTTTCATTGCCGAACCGGCGCTGTGCCATCATTCAATTTTGCTCTGCAATCGAACGGTTTAAGCTGTCGGGCATCTGTTTTACAGTCCGTTGCGTTTGGCCGAAGGCATGTCCGAACCGTTTTTTCTGATCCAGTACGTGCCAGGAACGGCGCGGGATTGCTCACGACAGGTTGTATTTATGCACCGCAGAAACTTGCTCAAAGCCTCCATGGCCATCGCGGCCTACACCGGTTTGTCCGCCACGGGCCTGTTGGCCGCCCAAGCCTGGGCCGCCAGTGGCGGCACCGCTGATGGCGAGGCCAGCGCATTCGATTTCGAGGCGCTGAAGCGCCAGGCCAAACAGCTCGCCAGCAATCGCTACCAGGACACCAAGCAACAGTTGCCGCCGACCCTGGCGAGCATGACGCCGCAGAACTTCAATGCGATCCGCTACGACGGCAATCATTCGTTGTGGAAAGAACTCAAGGGTCAGCTGGATGTGCAGTTCTTCCACGTCGGCATGGGCTTCAAGCAACCGGTGCGCATGTACAGCGTCGACCCGAAAACCCGGATGGCCCGCGAGGTGCATTTCCGCCCGTCGCTGTTCAACTATGAAAACACCACGGTCGACACCGCCCAGCTCAAGGGCGACCTGGGTTTCTCCGGCTTCAAGTTGTTCAAGGCCCCGGAACTGGACAAGCACGACGTCGTGTCCTTCCTCGGCGCCAGTTACTTCCGTGCGGTGGACGCCACCGGCCAGTACGGCTTGTCGGCCCGCGGCCTGGCCATCGACACCTACGCCAGGAAGCGCGAAGAATTCCCCGACTTCACCAAGTTCTGGTTCGAGACGCCGGACAAGGACAGCACCCGCTTCGTGGTCTACGCCCTGCTCGACTCGCCGAGCGCCACCGGTGCCTACCGCTTCGATATCGACTGCCAGGCCGAGCGCGTGGTGATGGAGGTCGATGCCCACGTCAACGCGCGCACCGCCATTGACCAGTTGGGCATCGCGCCGATGACCAGCATGTTCAGCTGCGGCACTCACGAACGCCGCATGTGCGACACCATTCACCCGCAAATCCACGACTCCGATCGCCTGGCCATGTGGCGCGGCAACGGCGAGTGGATCTGCCGCCCGCTGAACAACCCGGCGACCCTGCAATTCAATGCCTTCGCCGACAAGGACCCGAAAGGTTTCGGCCTGGTGCAGACCGACCACGAGTTCGCCAGCTATCAGGACACCGTCGACTGGTACAGCCGCCGCCCGAGCCTGTGGGTCGAACCGACCACCGCATGGGGCGAAGGCTCGGTCGATCTGCTGGAAATCCCTACCACCGGCGAAACCATGGACAACATCGTCGCCTTCTGGACCCCGAAGAAACCGGTGGCTGCCGGCGATTCGCTGAACTACGGCTACAAGCTCTACTGGAGCGCGCTGCCACCGGTCGGCACGCCGCTGGCGCGGGTCCATGCCACCCGTTCCGGGATGGGCGGTTTCACCGAAGGCTGGGCGCCGGGCGAGCATTACCCGCCCGTCTGGGCCCGTCGTTTTGCCGTGGACTTCACCGGCGGCGGTCTGGACCGCCTGCCCGAGGGCGCGGGCATCGAGCCGGTGGTCACTTGCTCGAACGGCGAGGTCAAGGATTTCAGCGTGCTCAAGCTCGATGACATCAAGGGTTACCGTGTCCTGTTTGACTGGTACCCGACCAATGACAGCGTCGAGCCTGTCGAACTGCGTCTGTTCATCCGCACCAACGACCGCACGCTGAGTGAGACCTGGTTGTACCAGTACTTCCCGCCAGCCCCGGACAAACGCAAATATTCCTGACTGCCCCCCCCGTAGGAGCCGGCTTGCCGGCGATGGCGCCCTTGAGAGCGCTATCGCCGGCAATCCGGCTCCTACAAAAAGCGATGCAGGCAATCCGCCATTCGGTTTTCCGAACGCGACCTGCGGGTCGGTTCGGTTAACCGGATCACTTCACTGACATTTCAGCGCAAAAAATATTTAATTCCCTTACAAATCAATATTTTGACTAATTCAGACTGGTCTGGCACGAGTCATGCTCTACACTTCTTCGACGAATGTCCTTTGCGCTCACTCATCGTGGCGCTCAGGTGTTTTGCAGCACAAAAGGGCCGATGAACTGGCTCCATAAAAAAAACAAAGTCGAGGAAAATTTGATGCGCATCGTTCCCCATATCCTGGGCGCAGCCATTGCTGCCGCTCTGATCAGCACTCCGGTTTTCGCCGCCGAACTCACCGGCACCCTGAAGAAGATCAAAGAGTCCGGCACCATCACCCTGGGCCATCGCGACGCTTCCATTCCGTTTTCCTATATCGCGGATGCTACCGGCAAGCCGGTCGGCTACTCCCACGACATCCAGCTGAAAGTCGTCGAAGCCCTGAAAAAAGACCTCGACATGCCGAACCTCCAGGTCAAATACAACCTGGTGACTTCGCAAACCCGTATCCCGCTGGTGCAGAACGGCACCGTGGACCTCGAGTGCGGTTCCACCACCAACAACGTCGAGCGTCAGCAGCAAGTCGACTTCTCCGTCGGCATCTTCGAAATCGGTACTCGCCTGCTGTCCAAGAAAGACTCCAAGTACAAGGACTTCCCTGACCTGGCCGGCAAGAACGTCGTGACCACCGCCGGCACCACGTCCGAGCGCATCCTCAAGGCGATGAACGCCGACAAGCAGATGGGCATGAACGTCATCTCCGCCAAAGACCACGGCGAGTCATTCCAGATGCTGGAAACCGGCCGTGCCGTGGCCTTCATGATGGACGACGCCCTGCTGGCCGGTGAAGCAGCCAAGGCCAAGAAAGCCGATGACTGGGCCGTGACCGGTACTCCACAGTCCTATGAAATCTACGGCTGCATGGTGCGCAAAGGCGACGAGCCGTTCAAAAAGGCTGTGGATGACGCCATCAAGGCCACCTACGCATCGGGCGAGATCAACAAGATCTACGAAAAATGGTTCATGCAGCCAATCCCGCCAAAAGGCCTGAACCTGAACTTCCCGATGAGCGACGAACTCAAGGCCCTGATCGCCAATCCGACTGATAAAGCGGCTGACGACAAGAAGTCCTGATTTCTGACTAACCTTATCCCCTGAAAGGGCCGTAGCCCTTTCAGGGGAATGCACTCCCTGCTGGCATTTCTGGAAACACTCGAACCGGTGGCTGTCGAGCCGAGCGCGTGTGCCTGTCCCCCAAGGACAGGCGGGAACGGAGCTTCCCCCAAGCGGGCATTTGTACATCGATCGAATCCGAGGGGAGACCCTAATGAATTACAACTGGGACTGGGGCGTGTTCTTCAAGTCCACCGGCGTGGGCAGCGAGACCTATTTCGACTGGTACCTGTCCGGTCTGGGCTGGACCATCGGCATCGCCATCGCGGCCTGGATCATCGCCCTGACACTGGGCTCGATCCTGGGCGTCATGCGTACCGTGCCGAACCGCATCGTATCGGGCATCGCCACCTGCTACGTCGAACTCTTCCGTAACGTGCCGCTGCTGGTTCAGCTGTTCATCTGGTACTTCCTGGTACCCGACCTGCTGCCGGCCGACCTGCAAGAGTGGTACAAGCAGGACCTGAACCCGACCACCTCGGCCTTCCTCAGCGTCGTCGTGTGCCTGGGTCTGTTCACCACCGCCCGGGTTTGCGAACAGGTGCGCACCGGTATCCAGGCCCTGCCCAAAGGCCAGGAATCGGCGGCCCGCGCCATGGGTTTCAAGCTGCCGCAGATCTACTGGAACGTGCTGCTGCCCCAGGCTTACCGGATCATCATTCCGCCGCTTACCTCGGAATTTTTGAACGTCTTCAAGAACACCTCCGTGGCCTCGCTGATCGGCTTGATGGAATTGCTCGCGCAGACCAAACAGACCGCCGAGTTCTCCGCCAACCTGTTCGAAGCCTTTACCCTGGCCACGCTGATCTACTTCACCCTGAACATGAGCCTGATGTTGCTGATGCGCCTGGTCGAGAAGAAAGTCGCCGTACCGGGCCTGATCTCCGTAGGGGGTAAATGATGGAATTCGACTTCTCGGGCATCATCCCGGCCATTCCCGGCTTGTGGAACGGCATGGTCATGACCCTCAAGCTGATGATCATGGGCGTCGTCGGCGGGATCATTCTCGGCACCATTCTGGCGTTGTGTCGCCTGTCCCACAGCAAACTGCTGTCGAACCTGGCTGGCGCCTACGTCAACTACTTCCGCTCGATTCCGTTGCTGCTGGTGATCACCTGGTTCTACCTGGCGGTGCCGTTCGTGTTGCGCTGGATCACCGGCGAAGACACCCCGATCGGAGCGTTCGCCTCGTGCATCGTGGCGTTCATGATGTTCGAAGCGGCGTACTTCTGCGAAATCGTCCGTGCCGGTGTGCAGTCGATTCCCAAGGGCCAGATGGGCGCTGCCCAGGCCCTGGGCATGTCCTACGGCCAGATGATGCGCCTGATCATCCTGCCGCAAGCGTTCCGCAAGATGACGCCGCTGTTGCTGCAACAGAGCATCATCCTGTTTCAGGACACCTCGCTGGTCTACGCCGTCGGCCTGGTGGACTTCCTCAATGCTTCGCGCGCCAGTGGCGACATCATTGGCCGCTCCAATGAGTTCCTGATTTTCGCGGGTCTCGTGTACTTCATCATCAGCTTTGCCGCCTCGCAGCTGGTCAAGCGTCTGCAAAAAAGGTTCGCCGTATGATCTCTATCAAAAGCATCAACAAGTGGTATGGGGACTTCCAGGTTCTGACCGATTGCAGCACCGAGGTCAAAAAAGGCGAAGTGATCGTGGTGTGCGGGCCATCCGGTTCCGGCAAGTCGACCCTGATCAAGTGCGTCAACGCCCTGGAACCCTTCCAGAAGGGCGACATCGTGGTCGACGGCACCTCCATCGCCGACCCGAAGACCAACCTGCCGAAGCTGCGTTCGCGCGTGGGCATGGTGTTCCAGCACTTCGAACTGTTCCCGCACCTGACCATCACCGAAAACCTGACCATCGCGCAGATCAAGGTATTGGGCCGCAGCAAGGAAGAAGCCACCAAGAAAGGCCTGCAACTGCTCGAGCGCGTCGGCCTCTCGGCTCACGCCCACAAGCATCCAGGCCAACTGTCTGGTGGTCAGCAGCAGCGCGTGGCGATTGCCCGTGCACTGGCGATGGACCCGATCGTCATGCTGTTCGACGAACCGACCTCGGCGCTGGACCCGGAAATGGTCAACGAAGTGCTCGACGTGATGGTGCAACTGGCCCACGAAGGCATGACCATGATGTGCGTGACCCACGAAATGGGCTTCGCCCGTAAAGTGGCCGACCGGGTGATCTTCATGGACGCCGGCAAGATCATCGAAGACTGCAAGAAAGAAGAGTTCTTCGGCGATATCAACCACCGTGCCGAGCGTACGCAGCACTTCCTCAACAAGATTCTGCAGCACTAAAAACCACCACCGTCCCCTGTAGGAGCTGGCTTGCCAGCGATGCGATCCCAACCTGACAACCCTGTTGTCAGGCACACCGCCATCGCCGGCAAGCCGGCTCCTACAAGGGCGGCGCAAGGTTCGGATTTGTGTGGTGGTTGACCCAAGGCATCTGTGATGAAATGCGACCCTAATCTTTATCGCGCAGCGTCGCCATCACTCGCCGTGAAACCCCGTCTGGTTCGTCATTTGTTCCTGCCGCCACTGATCATCGCCATGATGATCGGCCTGGGCTATATCGGCTTCTGGATCAGTGAGCACTATGGTATTCGCAGCCTTGGCGAGAACGGCCAGCGTCAGCTGGAACTGCACGCCCGTGCCGTCGAAAGCGAAATCAGCAAATACACCTACCTGCCCAGCCTGCTGGAGCTCGAAACCAGTGTTTCGCAGTTGCTGGCCGACCCGACCCCGGAACACCGGCAAACGGTCAACGATTACCTCGAAGGCCTGAACCGGCGCAGCCGCAGTCGGGCCATCTACGTGATGGACACCACCGGCCGCGTCATGGCCACCAGCAACTGGCGCGATGTCGACAGTTACCTGGGTGAAGACCTGTCCTTCCGCGCCTATTTCCAGAACGCCGTGCGCGGTCAACCGGGGCGTTTCTACGGCATCGGCAGCACCAACGGCGAACCCGGTTACTACCTGGCCCATGGCCTGGAAGAACACGGCAAGATCATCGGCGTCGCGGTGGTCAAGGTGCGCCTGGAGGCCATGGAAGAGCGCTGGCAGCGCGCGCGCCTGGAAGCCTTCGTCAGCGACGAGAACGGCATCATCATTCTCTCCAGCGATCCGGCCCGACGCTTGAAATCGGTGGTGCCGCTGAGCGAAGAAACCAAGGAAAAACTTGCCCGCAGCCTGCAGTACTACTGGTTCCCGCTCAACGAACTGCAGCCGCTGGCCCGGGAAACCCTCTCCGAAGGCGTGGAAAAACTCACGTTCCCGGCCAACAGCGAACTGGTGTCCGATGATGAAAACATCAGCTACCTGTCGCAAACCCGGCCCTTGAGCGATACGCCGTGGAATTTCACCCTGCTCACGCCGCTCCAGGACTTGCGCCGCGAAGCGATCAACCAGGGGATTCTGGTGGCCGTGGCGTTTGCCCTCTGCGCCTTTCTGTTGATCGCCTGGAACGAGCGGCGCAAGGTGATCGCCACCCGCCTCGCGGCCCGGGAAGCCTTGCAGGAAGCCAACAACCAGCTGGAACGTCGGATTACCGAACGCACCACCGACCTGCGCGCCAGCAACGAACGGCTCAAGGGGCAGATCCGCGAACGCCGGCACGCCGAAGAGACCTTGCGCCGCGCCCAGGATGAACTGGTACAGGCCGGAAAACTCGCGGCCATCGGCCAGATGTCCACCAGCATCGCCCACGAACTGAACCAGCCGCTGGCGGCGCTGCGCACCTTGTCCGGCAATACCGTGCGCTTCCTCGAACGCGGTCAGCTCGACGTCGCCAGCACCAACCTCAAGACCATCAACGAACTGATCGACCGCATGGGCCGCATCACCGCCAGCCTGCGCTCGTTCGCCCGACGCGGTGACGACAAGGGTCAGGCCTGCCTTGGCAAAGCGGTGGACGCGGCCCTGCAATTGCACGGCGCTCGGGTGGAAAACACGCCTCTGCAATTGCACCGCCATTTTGACGCGGTGCAGGTGCAAATCGACCAGACCCGCCTGGAGCAGATTCTGGTCAACCTCATCGGCAACGCCCTGGATGCGATGCAAGCGCAGCCGCTGCCGGAGTTGTGGCTCGAAGGCGAAACCTTCGATGGCAAATACCGGCTGCGCGTGCGTGACAACGGCCACGGCATCGACGCCGAAGCGCGCAAGCACCTGTTCGAACCCTTCTTCACCACCAAACCCGGCGAACAGGGCCTCGGCCTGGGCCTGACCCTTTCCGCCAGCCTGGCCGCCGCCACCGGCGGTCACCTGGGTGTCGAGCACCCGGCCAGCGGTGGTACCGCATTCGTCCTCAGTTTACCGTTGGTAAGCCCCACTCCCGCCGAGCCAATATGAACAACGACCTTAGTGTATTGATCGTCGAAGACGACCCCCATGTACTGCTCGGCTGCCAACAGGCGCTGACCCTGGAAGACATTCCCTGCATTGGCGTGGGCAGCGCCGAAGAAGCCCTGGAGCGGGTCGGCGACAACTTCGCCGGCATCGTCGTCAGCGACATTCGCCTGCCGGGCATCGATGGCCTGGAACTGCTGACCCGGCTCAAGGAGCGCGACCGCAGCCTGCCGGTGGTGCTGATCACCGGCCACGGCGACATTTCCATGGCTGTCGGTGCGATGCAGAAAGGCGCCTACGACTTCATGGAAAAGCCGTTCTCCCCGGAGCGTCTGGTGGACGTGGCCCGCCGCGCCCTCGAGCAACGCAGCCTGGCACGGGAAGTGTCGTCGCTGCGCCGGCAACTGGCCGAGCGCGACTCCCTCGAAGGGCGGATCATCGGGCGCTCGCCGGCCATGCAGAACCTGCGGGAACTGATCGCCAACGTCGCCGATACCTCGGCCAACGTGTTGATCGAAGGCGAGACCGGCACCGGCAAGGAACTGGTTGCGCGCTGCCTGCATGATTTCAGTCGGCGGCACACCAAGCAGTTCGTCGCGTTGAACTGCGGCGGCCTGCCGGAGAACCTCTTCGAAAGCGAAATCTTCGGCCACGAAGCCAACGCCTTTACCGGTGCGGGCAAACGGCGGATCGGCAAGATCGAACACGCCGACGGCGGCACGCTGTTCCTCGACGAAGTGGAAAGCATGCCCCTGCCCTTGCAGATCAAGCTGCTGCGGGTCTTGCAGGAACGCACCCTCGAACGCCTCGGTTCGAACCAGAGCGTGGCGGTGGATTGCCGCGTCATCGCGGCGACCAAGTCCGACCTCGTCGAGTCGAGCAAGACCGGCGAATTCCGCAGCGACCTGTATTACCGCCTCAACGTGGTGACCCTGGAACTGCCGCCGCTGCGCGAGCGCCGCGAGGACATCCTGCAGTTGTTCGAACACTTTCTGCAGCAGTCGTCCCTGCGCTTCGACCGCGCGGTGCCGGAGCTGGACAACCAGACCCTTTCAAACCTGATGAGCCACGACTGGCCGGGCAACGTGCGTGAGCTGCGCAACGTTGCCGAGCGCTTTGCCCTGGGCCTGCCGGCGTTCAAGAAAACCGGTGCCGGCGGCAGCAATCAAGGCCTGGCGTTTGCCGAAGCGGTGGAGGCCTTCGAGCGCAACCTGCTCAGCGATGCCTTGCAACGCAGCGGCGGCAACCTGACCCAGGCCAGCCAGGAACTGGGCATGGCCAAGACCACGCTGTTCGACAAAGTGAAAAAGTACGGCCTGAGCCATTGAGCTGTGTGGACCTGACTCTCAAAGCGACCCTGGGCGCGGCGTTGGTGGTGAGCCTCGCTGGCCTGGCTACGCTTTCACAGAGAAATACATTCTCCTGTGGGAGCGGGCTTGCTCGCGAAAGCGGTGTGTCAGTCAACTCAAATGCCAACTGATACTCCCTCTTCGCGAGCAAGCCCGCTCCCACATTGGATCGGGGGGGTTAGAGGAGATTGTGATCGGCCACAGGCTCGATCTGCGCCCAGTGCGAAGTGTCTTCACGGTGCTCTCGCAAGTACGGCAACACCGCCCCCAGCAACGGCGCCTTGAACGCCTCCTGGAAACGATGGGCCAGGCCCGGAATCAAGACCAACCGACTGCCACGCAGATGCGCCGCCAGATGCACCCCGTGCATCACCGGCAGCAAGGGGTCGGCCGTGCCATGCACCACCAGCGCCGGCACCCGCAACCGGTTGAGCAGCGCGACCCGGCTCGGCTCGGCCAGAATGGCCATGATCTGGCGTTTTACGCCCTCGGGATTGAACGCCCGGTCATAGGACTGCGCCGCCTGATGCAGCAGCACCTGACGATCATCGCTCACCATCGGGCTGCCCAGCGCCGCCAGCAAGTCGGCCTGTTGTTCCAGGGCCACCTCGCGGTTCGGTGCGCCACGTCGCGCCAGCAATTGCACCAGCGCCGCACTCGGCGCCGGCAAACCTTCGGCCCCGGAGCTGGTCATGATCAGGGTCAGGCTCTCGACCCGCTGCGGTGCCATGGCCGCCATGTGCTGGGCGATCATCCCGCCCATGCTGGCGCCCAACACGTGGAATTGATCGATGTGCAAGGCATCCATCAAGCCCAGGCCATCGTCGGCCATGTCGGTCAGCGAGTACGGCGACGACACCGGCAATCCGAGTTTGTAGCGCAGCACTTCGAACGTCAGGTTGGCTTCGGCCGGGGCTTGCCGCCAGGTCGACAGGCCGACATCGCGATTGTCATAGCGAATCACCCGGAACCCCTGCTGGCACAGGGCAACCACCACCTCGTCCGGCCAGTGGATCAACTGCCCGCCCAGGCCCATCACCAGCAGCAAGGCCGGATCCGACGCGCGGCCGATGCTCTGGTACGCCAGGCTTACCTGGGCCAGATCCACCCGTTCGGTCGCAACATTGACCTCACAACGCGAAGCCGCCAGGGACGGCAGGCCGAACAACAACGCGGCCAGAAACATGATTCGTGAAAAGAATGCAGCACCCATGAAAAAACACCAAAACGCAGAACCCCAGTAGAGCGCGAGTCTGATGAAGTTTGTTCAAGCGCGCTGCCACAGTTCCATGACAGTTTGATGAAGGGCGCCGGGCGGTCATCCGGCGTCACACCCGGTTTCGCGATAACTATGTACCGCCCCTCCTCCTGTCGACTGTCGCCTAATGCCCGCACCGCCGGCACGGCCCGGCTTTCTGGAGACTCATCGTCATGGTTGACGAAACCACCCCCCTTGCGGCCGATTTCGGCCTCATCTACCCATTGCCCGCCAACCCGGACCAGGGCCTGAGCCTGAGCGCCTCGGCACGCTGGGAAGAGTGCTGCGAGCAGTGGCTCAGCCTCATGGCGCAAAGCTCGCAAGCCCAGCTCGACACCGCTTGGTGGAGCGCACGTGCGCTCGGCACCGATCGCTCGCGTCGGGAACAAGCCATCCGCTTGTATCGCCAGCATTTCGAGGTGTCGAGCCAATGGGCGTTTGCCCAGGGCATCCTCGATGCCGGGCAGATCAAAACGTTACTGGCGCTCATCGACCCGCCAGCGCCAACAACAACGCCAGACCCGCACCCCGTGTACGTCGAACAGCTGAATCTCAAAGATGACAAGGGTCTGTCTGCCCCACTGTCGGGCGCGCTGGTCATCACCCGGGATACCGATCAACCGGTCGCTCAGCTGTTGTACCTGCCTTCAAACTCATCCGTCTGGATGACCTTTCAAAGCCGGATTGAACTGGAGCGCTGGCTGACCGAGCATCAGCCACAGAGGTTCGACCAGCCCCGGCTGTCGATGGACAAGGGCAGCGTCGATTACACCGTCCTCGACAAGGCTGTGCTGCGCACCGGCGCCGAAGCCCTGTTGTCCCGCTTGTCCGTCGCCCCCGCTGACCGGCCCGGCAATGCTGCCGTACTGACCGCGCCCCCCGACCTGCCCCTTGTGGAGACTGACGACGACGCGGCCCTGTTCGGCCAGCTCAGTCCCGATATTCCCTTGGGCGTGCGGCACCGCGCGCTGGCACAACAACGCACGGCCCTGGAGAGTCTGCTCGGCGACGACTTTGCGGGTGATGCCAAGGATCCACGCCTGCAACGCCTGCACCAGCAACTCGAGACCCTCAGCGCTGCCGAGCAGGCCAGCAACGCCGCCGCGACGGCGCTACTGGGCACCGCCGATGGCCTCAAATGGCTGGAGTTGCGCCACCAGCCGGGCCCGCATTACGCCGCCCTGCTCCAGGCACGCCAAGACGGCTTGCGCGCCGAAGCCGAACTGCAATTGAGCCTGAATCAGATCGACAGTGAAGAGCATCAATGGCTCATCAGCGTGCTGGATGCCCCTGATCAGCCCCGAGCGGAGGACCTGGTGGTCGCGCGGCTGGAACTGTCGGCAACCGACACCGAAGGCGACACCCGCCGCACGCAAACCGAGGAACTGGACGGCGTTCTGCTGTTTGCCAAACCCTCGGCGCTGCTGGCGCATTCGACCGACAGCCTGTTGCTCTACTGGCCAGGACGCTTCGGTGGACTGCAACGCTTTGCCTCTCTACAGCTGCTGGAACAGTCGCTGTTCAAACGCCCGGTCAACGACCCTGCCCTGGCAGTGCACGTTTTGCCGCTGAGCGGCTCGCCGTTTGAATACGCCCTGCAAACCCAGCTCCTCAGCTGTGAACAACAAGCGGCCCGGATCATCGCAGCCAATCCTGTTCCGCTTCGTACCAGCCAGCGTGCGGCCGAACTGGAAAAACTGCGCGAACAGACCCTCGCCTGCCTGACCGCCCCCCAACCCGCCGCCCGGGACTGGGTGTACGCACGCATCGTCGAGCAAAACCAGAGCAGTGCGCTGGCCGCTCAATTGCCGTCGTGGCATCGCGAACTGTCCCCCGTGCAGCGTGACCGGCTCAAGACGCTGTTCAAATCCTGGATCGGCGCGATGCAGCGCTCCCACGCGTGGCTCGAACGTGAACTGCCGCCACGGGAAGCCTTCGCCATCAAGGCTGTCGACGCCCGGCTGCGGGTGGAATTCGACCTCACTCAACAGGTGGAGGTGCAGCTCGACGTTCCCGATTCCACGCTGTGGCAGAAAGTGGTGACTGAAGGCGCCGCTCCGGGCACCCCTCAACAAAATGTGCTGGTCGCCAGCGAGCAGCGCAGCAAGCTGTCCCTGGGTGAGCTGGCGCTGAGCAACATCGATCAGGAAATGTGGTGGCGACTGTCGTTCATGCAGGTCGAGGTCAGCGGTGCCGACGCCGTGCAACAACAGAAACTGAAAAGCGCCATCACGACGTCCTGGCTGCGCAAGCGGGTCACCGAGCTGGATCTGGCCGGGCAATATGAAAGGCTGATCCGCGAGACCTTCCTCGGCTCCTCGACGGCATCGACGTTCAGTAATGAATATCGGCGCGAATGCCTGAGTGAGCCAGGGCGCCTGATGCTTCGCCTGCAAGGCGAATTCGCCGAGCTGGCAAAGGACATAGACGCCAACGGCCGGCAAGTGCTGGAAATCGCCATCGACGCCAACAGCCGTGAAGCCTTTGCCAGCGACGGCAAGCGCATCGAGTTGCTGCCCGCGCACCTGACCGTGGGCGGCAAGGACACCCACGCCGAGGGACCGAGCACGTTGACCGGCGTCACCTTTATCGTGGAGCACGTCAGCGGCCTGACCCTGCTGTATCTACCCGACAGCCCCGACGGCGTTTATCTGCGCCAGTTCGATAGCCTTGAACAGGCGCGGATGCGCCTGTTCAACGATTGCCTGCGCAGCTCGATGGTCAACTACCTGGCCGGCCGGGCCTTGACGGGCGATGTCGCCCAACACGTCAGCCGGATCAACCAGGCCCGCTTGAAAAACTTCGACGGGCTGATCGGCGTCGGTACGCCCTGGCCGGCCAGCACCTCCCTGGCGGCGCATCTGCTGAATGTGCACATGGGCCGTTTGCTGGAAGCCCATCGGGCGTCATCGCGCTCCAATGATGCGTTGTACCTGGAGCAGGTCGCCTTGAAGTCCGGCGCAATGTTCAACTACCTGAAAATGGCCGTGGGCATGCTGCCCTTCGTCGGTACGACCATCGCCCTGTACGACGCCTGGAACAGCGCCAACCTCGCGGTGGCGGCCTTCCTGCGCGGCGATGTCGGCCATGGCCTGGCCGAGGTGGAGGCGGTGTTGTTGTCGCTGATCGACGCGGCCATGGACATTCTCCCCGGCACCACTGCCACCCCTGGTGTCGCCCGCGTCGCCACGCGCAGTCGTCAGTGGCGGGCGCTGGGCAAAAGTCCGCGGGCCTTGCAGGTATCGACGCAACGCCAGGCACGGCGGTCGCTGGAGCGCTTCAAGGGTTATGAATATGAAAAGCCGATTTCCCTCGCGGGACTGCAACCGGGCAGCGAAGGCATTTATCGCAACGTGTATCGCCACACCGACGGCGACTTCATGCTCAGCCAGGGACGAATCTATCGCATCGAACTGGAAGGCAATCCGCCGCGCTGGCGTTTGAGCGGCACGTCTACGCGGACCTACAAACAGCCAGTCGCCCTCGATGAGGCAGGCCACTGGAACACCCACTACGCGGTGTACGGCACTGTGATCGAAGGCGGCGGCGCGGGCGGTGGCGCGGTGCTCGGGCATATGGCCGACGGGCTGGACCCGCTCTGGCCTGCCGCCATTCGCCGCTGGCTGCCGCGCTGGTGGACGGACCGCGCCTTGCGTCGGCAATTGACCCTGACCCATACCGCCGACGCCTACTCGCGACGGCTCGATACCCAGACTCGCAGCAGCAACGTCACGCTGGAACACTACTTCGCCCTCGAACCCCGGCAGCGCGCAGCCCTTCGCGCCCGTGCCGATGCCGCCTGTGCGAACGATATCGACCTTGCCCAGACCCAATACCTGAATCTCGATGAGCTGATGCCGTACAGCCATGGTCGCAAACGCGTGCAGATCGAAGATATCCAAAGCCGCTGCGCCTGGATCATCGTCGACCGTTCGGTGCGGCGGATCGGCCTGGCCAAGGAACGGCTGGTGGAGCAGCTCGACCGTATCGATCAGTTGATCGCCCGTTCAGACACCACTCCGGTCACCGACACCGCCGCGCACTTGCAGCTCATGGCCCAGCGTAAACAGGTCCGCAAAGACTGTCTCAAAGACTTCGACCAGCTCCATACGACAGTCGAGGAAGCCAATCGCTGGAACCGCCGGATCACCAACCGGGTGCAAAAAAAGAAGGTGGCGCAGGACATGGCGACCGTGAATGAAAAATTCAGCGACGCCAATCACTTCTATCTGAAAACGGCGCACACCCTGGAAATCATCGCCCGCTATGACGCGGTGATCGACCTGTCCTGGGTGTACTTCCACACGCAGTTGAATGCAGCCCGCAACAAGATCGGCCGCGCGTTACAGACGCAACATCACCTGCCCCAGGTGAGCGCCAGCTTCAGCCAACGCAACAAAGTCCTCGAAGACTGCCTGGCCACCTATACCGAGTTCCGCCGTCAGTTGGGTGCCTGGACACTAGGCTATCCGCAGCACCTGGACCTGGAGCAAGTTACCGCGTTTCTGGACAACCTCGACAAGATTGAGGATTTCGCCAGCCATGCCATCAAGACGCGCCCATCTGTGGTGCCCAAAGAAGGACGGCCCGGACAGCAACTGTTCGAGACCGAAGACAACCTGTTGCTGATCGGTATCGCCAGCACCGACGCGGTCACCCGCCAAAAGCGCTTCACCATCGAAGGAGTGGCTGGCCGCACGGAAACCTGGTTGCCGCGCTCCAGTGGCAAATATCACCTCAGCGAGCCAACGGGTTCCGTGCAGCCGGAACTGCCGACCGATGTCGGGCCGTTACTGGCAGAAGCCAGGAAAAGGCTGGAGGCAGCAAACGCCTACACCCGCAAAGTCGCAGGGTATGCGCGGCAGGACATGCTGCCGGTCGACCTTGAGCACATGATGAGCAGCGAGGCCTCGGAGTTGACCATGCGTGCCCGGGCCATCGAACGCTTGTCCCCCACCGATGCCGTAGCGCTGCAACTGCGCAAGCGGGCGGATGAGATGTTGAGCACGGGGCGTACCTTGCGCATCAATCAAACCATGAGCAGCAAAACCCCGACCGATGGCTATCTGGACTATTTGGTTGAACAACGGAAGGTGGATATCCGCAAGGAAGGTGGCTTGCGCGACCTGGGCAAACGTGCCGACGGACGACGGGATTTCCTGCAGGAGTACGAGGTGCGCGACCTGCGCAGCGAACCGGCGCAAACCCTGTGGTACGCCCACTTCCACTACACCTCGGCCAAGCCTCAGTTCAGCGAATTCGTCAAAGGCCATTTGAAACTGCCGGATCAACGCAACCTCGGCCTGAAATGGCAGCAGGACGTGGCCGCCAGTGGTGGCACGGTCGAGGCGATCTGGCGAGGCGACATCGGCAGACGGCTGGGCAACAAACACTTTTCCACGCTGTAAAATGACAACGACGGGGTACGCCATGTACCCCGTCGTGGACAGCGGCACCAACATGAGACAAACTCAACCTTTTCGATTTATCGACAAGTTTTACTCATGGAGCCTCCGGTGCTTGAAATCCGTCACCTCAAGACCCTGCACGCCTTGCGTGAAGCCGACAGCCTGGTGGATGCGGCCGATCGCCTGCACCTGACCCAGTCGGCCCTGTCTCACCAGTTCAAGGAGCTGGAAGAGCGTATGGGCATGCCGTTGTTCGTGCGCAAGACCAAACCGGTGCGCTTCACCAGCGCCGGTTTGCGCCTGCTGCAATTGGCCGACGCCACCTTGCCATTGCTGCGCGCCGCCGAACGCGACATCAGTCGCCTGGCCGGGGGCACCGCCGGGCGCCTGCACATGGCCATCGAATGCCACAGTTGCTTCCAGTGGCTGATGCCGACCATCGACCAATTCCGCGATGCCTGGCCGGAAGTCGAGCTGGACCTGGCCTCGGGCTTCTCCTTCGCCCCGCTGCCGGCCCTGGCCCGTGGCGACCTGGACCTGGTGGTGACCTCCGACCCGCTGGATCTGGCCGGGATCACCTATGTACCGCTGTTCACTTATGAAGCGATGCTGGCGGTGGCCAACCAGCACCGCCTGGCCGGCAAGGCCTATATCGTCCCCGAAGACCTGCTCCCGGAAACCCTGATCACCTACCCGGTGGAACGGGACCGGCTGGACATCTTCACCCGCTTCCTCGAACCCGCCGACATCGAACCGGCCCAGGTCCGCACCTCGGAACTGACGGTGATGATGATGCAGCTGGTGGCCAGCGGTCGTGGGGTGTGCGGCATGCCCCATTGGGCGCTGCACGAATACAGCTCGCGGGGTTATGTGAAAGCCAAGCGGCTGGGTGAGAAAGGTTTGTTCGCCACGCTGTATGCGGCGATCCGCGCCGACATGCTCGATGCACCGTACATGCGCGACTTCTTGTTGACGGCCAAGGACACGTCGTTTTCTACATTGGATGGTGTCAGCGCCGTACGCTGAAACCATCAGACGATGCGGTCTTTGTGGCGAGGGGGCTTGCCCCCGTTGGAGTGCGAAGCGCTCCCTTTGCATTCCTTCAGGGTCACCGCGCTTGTAGGTTTCGCGACTGCTTCGCAGCCGAACGGGGGCAAGCCCCCTCGCCACAAAAGCCCGCTCCCACAGGGGATCTGCGGCGACTTCAGAGTTCGCGCCACATGTGGATCTTGTCGAAGTAATCCTCCCCCACCCGCACCGCCATCGGTTCCAGGCCGAACTGGACGAAACCGCAGCGCCGGTAGAGGTTGAACGCGGCATCGTTGCCGGCGGTGACGGTCAACTGGATCAGGCGCAAACCCGCATGGTGCTGCGCCTCGATCAGTGCCGCCTGAACCAGTTGATAGCCGAGCCCGCGCTGGCGAACCGTTGGCGAGACGTACATGCCAAACAGCGTCACCTTGTGCCGGGCCTTTTCCCGAGGCTCGAAGGCGAGGCCGACAATGCCGGCCAACCGGCCGTCCTCGAACGCCCCGAGCACCACGTCCAGCTTGCTCGTCAGGCGCGACTCCCACCAACCCAGCGGCATCGCCGCCCGCTCGCGCACACTCGAGGTGAAGGCTTGCGGGTGCAGGTCGTAGGCCTCGAGCATCATCGCCCGATAGTCCAGGGCATGGCTGGCATCCAGTCGCTCGATCCACATCCTCAGGCCATCCGTTTTTGCTCAAGCATCAGCCGCAACGCCAGCCCCGACAATACGAAACCCATGAAATAGCGCTGCATCGCCAGCCAGGTCGGGTTGTTGACGAACCACGAGGCGATACCCGCAGCAAACATGGCGATCAGCAGGTTGACGCAGAAACTGACGCTGATCTGGGTCAGGCCGAGGATGATGCTCTGGCTGAAGACCGAGCCATGCTCCGGCGTGATGAACTGCGGAAACACCGACAGATAGAACACCGCGATTTTCGGGTTCAGGGCACTGGTCAGAAAGCCCATGGTGATCAACTTGCGCGACGAATCCGGGGGCAACTGCTGCGCCTCGAACGGCGAGCGCGCACCGGGTTTGACCGCCTGCCAGGCCAGCCACAACAGGTACAGCGCACCGGCCCACTTCAACACCTCATAGGCCATCGGCACCGCCAGGAACACGGCGGTCAAACCGGCGGCCGCAGCAAACAGGTGCACGAAAAAACCCGCGACCACGCCGAGCAAGGAGATCACCCCGGCCTTGCGACCCTGGCAGATCGAACGGGAGATCAGGTAGATCATGTTCGGCCCTGGCGTCAGCACCATCAGCAACGCGGCAGCGGCAAAAATCAGCAAGTCTTGAAGCGGGATCATGGGCGAGGTCCTTTGCGTGATGATCAGGCGATCGCAGTCAGCGATGCTCGATAAAACGGCAGGATCAGGTCCCGTGTCAATGGCGCCAGAACGACACCACCCTCGGTGGCCGGGTCGATCCAGATCACCTCTTCGATCTCCGCCGCCGGAGTGACATCCGAATCAACGTTCAGCTGGAAGAGCTCGGCGTGTACGACAAAACCCGGCTCGTTGGCCGCCGGTGCCGAGAAGGGACCGAGGTAAACGGCCTGCGCCGGGTCGATGTCCAGCCCCAATTCTTCTTCCAGCTCCCGGGCCAGCGCATGAACCGGCAATTCATGGGATTCGATCTTGCCGCCCGGCTGCATGAA
Organism: Pseudomonas sp. AP3_22 TE3818; assembly: GCF_053628995.1. Taxonomy (NCBI): domain Bacteria; kingdom Pseudomonadati; phylum Pseudomonadota; class Gammaproteobacteria; order Pseudomonadales; family Pseudomonadaceae; genus Pseudomonas; species Pseudomonas sp. AP3_22 TE3818. Next base: position 5,381,391 of record NZ_JBRJHL010000001.1, read on the forward strand.
CGCCGTGGTACCGCGCTTGCGCACCAGCAGCGTGCGGCCATCGGGGCCGATCAACAGGGCTGCGGCGATGCGGATGGTCCGAGGTGACGCGGATAAAAGTGTCATGGATCAGGTTTGGCCTTGGATGAAAGGTACAAGGATCACATGAGGGCAGAAGACCGGCAATGCCCTTGTAGGAGCTGGCTTGCCAGCGATGGCGTCAGCGGCTCAACGCGAAGGAATCATCAGCTCGCGCAATCCGCAAGCATGCTCAACCACCTCCCCCGGCAACTTCAGCCGCTGATCATCCAGGTACCGATAATCCTGACGCGCCGCCGTCAACTGGCTCAGGTCCAGCTGAACGGCAAACTGCCCTTCCTCGCGCCCGGCCTCGAACAGCAGCGTGCCCAGCGGATTAACCAGCGCACTGCCGCCGACAAACAACAAACCGCCATCCCCCTCTTCCACCCGGTTAACCATCAGCGCAAACGCCTGGTTTTCCTGGGCGCGGGCCATGATGGCGGTGCGGTGAGTCGGGCCGTAGGGGTCCATGTTGCCGTTGGTGACGATCAACAGCTCGGCGCCCAGTTGCGCCAGGGCACGGGCGCTTTCGGGGAATTCGATGTCGTAGCAAATCAGCAGGCCCACGCGCACGCCGTTCCACAGACAGGTGGCGTAGCGATCACCCGCCTCATACACACCGCGATCCGACGCCCACAGGTGGGTCTTGCGGTATTTCAGCGCGATGCCTTCAGGGATGATCAGCAGCGTGGTGTTGTAGAAGCGACCGTCGTCGTTCTCGGCCATGCCGATGGCCACGGCGATATTGCGTTCGCGCGCGGCGGCGACTACCGCGCTAACGGACGGACCCTCAAGGGGTTCGGCGACATCGGCCACGGACTCCGCCGAAGGGAAGCCCATCAAGTGGCCTTCAGGGAACATGATTAGCTGTGTGTTGGCTGCGCACGCGGCGATGGCCGCCAGGGTGCGTTCGAGATTGTAGGCCGTGTCGTTGTCACGGCCTGCCAATTGGGCGAGTTCGACCTTCATGGGTATTCCTTGTTATGGGCCGGGCGGCAGAAAGATTGCCCGGTCGGTGTCTGTGCGCCAGTATGCGCAGCAAGCAACCGGGCGGGGAATCACGCCGCTGGGGTAACACGATAGGGGTAGATGCATGACACTCTCGTTGGACGACATCGCCTGGCACCGCTCGGTGGGGCAACTGATCGACGCCCTGGACAAGCCCAATTTCTGGACCCAGCTGGTGCGTTTGCTGGATCAGCACGTGCCCTTCGACAGCTGGGTGGCCCTGCTTTTCAGCGCCGATCAGCGCCCGCAGGTGTTCGCCGAATGCCCCGGCGAGGACGGCAGCCCCGACCCGTTGTTCCAGGATTACCTGCGCGGCCTGTACCTGCTCGACCCCTTCTACATCGCCTGCCGCGAGCAGTCGCGCACCGGGCTGTATCGTCTGTCGGAAGTGGCCCCGCAACACTTCGAGCTGACCGAGTATTACCAGCGCTACTTTCGTCTGAATGTGGTGGCCGACGAAATCCACTTCAATTGTCAGCTCGAAGGCGACCGCACGCTGTGCCTGTCCCTGGGCAGCACGCAGCGCTTCAGCGGCCAGCAGATCGCCTTGTTGTCGCTGACCCAGCCGTGGGTGCTCGGCCTGTTGCGCCAGCGCCTGCCCTATGAAATCAACGAAGTGGTGGCCCTCGCTCCCGCACCGCCGCAAGTCGACTGGCGGGTGCAACTGGAGGCCTCGGTGCAGCAGCTCAAAGGCGTGCAGTTGACGGCCCGGGAGCTGGATGTCGGGCGTTTGATGCTCAGCGGTTGCTCCAGTAAAGAAATCGCCCGTAAGCTGGAAATCTCCGTCGAAACCGTGAAAGTCCATAAGAAACACATGTACAGCAAGCTGGGAATCAAGTCCCAGTCCGAGCTGTTTTCGATTTTTCTCCAGGCACAAAATGCCTGACAACTCAGTGAGGTGCTTTGCTTTCATGTGGGAGCGGGCTTGCCCGCGAAGAGGCCCTCACATTCAACATTGATGGTGGCTGACACACCGTCTTCGCGGGCAAGCCCGCTCCCACAGTGATTTGTGTTTAGCCAAATTCATTGAGTCCGAACCCAAGGAAACCGTATGAGCCTGTCACTCCTGAGCCGCTACGCCTTCTTTGCCGTCTGCGTGATCTTCACCCTCGCCAGCCTGCCCTTTCTTGACTATGACTGGCTCTGGCCGATCACCGCCGTCACCGGCGTCCTCAGCCTGATCGGCCTGTTCGATCTGCTGCAAAGCCCCCACGCGGTGCGGCGCAATTACCCGATCCTGGGCAATATCCGCTACCTGGTCGAAGGCATCCGCCCGGAAATCCGCCAGTACCTGCTCGAATCCGACAGCGACGCCCTACCCTTCTCCCGGGCCCAGCGCTCGCTGGTTTATTCCCGGGCCAAGAACGAAACCGCCGACAAACCCTTCGGCACACTGATTGACGTGTACCAATCGGGTTTCGAGTTCATCGGCCACTCCATGCGCCCGGCGCCGTTGAGCGACCCGAGCAGTTTCCGCATCACGGTCGGCGGCCCGCAGTGCACCCAGCCGTATTCGGCGTCGGTGTTCAATATCTCGGCCATGAGTTTCGGTTCCCTCAGCGCCAACGCCATCCGCGCGTTGAACCAGGGCGCCAAGCTCGGCAATTTCGCCCATGACACCGGCGAAGGCAGCATCAGCCCCTATCACCGGGAACACGGCGGTGACCTGACCTGGGAACTGGGCAGCGGTTACTTCGGCTGCCGCACCAGCGACGGTCGCTTCGACCCGGAACGCTTCGCCGCGCAAGCCCGCACGCCACAGGTGCGGATGATCGAAATCAAGATGAGCCAGGGCGCCAAGCCCGGCCACGGCGGCATCCTGCCCAAGCACAAAGTCACCAAAGAAATCGCCGAAACCCGCGGCATCCTCATGGGCGAGGATTGCGTGTCACCCTCGCGCCACACGGCGTTTTCGACGCCGATCGAAATGATGCATTTCATCGCGCAACTGCGTGAGTTGTCCGGCGGTAAACCGGTGGGCTTCAAGTTCTGCCTCGGCCATCCGTGGGAGTTCATGGGCATTGCCAAGGCCATGCTCGAGACGGGCATCCTCCCGGACTTCATCGTCGTTGACGGCAAGGAAGGCGGCACCGGCGCCGCGCCCGTGGAGTTCACCGACCACATCGGCGTGCCGATGCGCGAAGGCCTGCTGTTCGTGCACAACACCCTGGTGGGCCTGAACCTGCGGGACAAGATCAAACTCGGCGCCAGCGGCAAGATCGTCAGCGCCTTCGACATCGCCAGCGTGCTGGCCATCGGTGCCGACTGGGCCAACTCGGCGCGCGGCTTCATGTTCGCCATCGGTTGCATCCAGTCGCAGAGCTGCCACACCAACAAATGCCCGACCGGCGTCGCCACCCAGGACACCCTGCGCCAGCGCGCGCTGGTGGTGCCGGACAAGGCCCAGCGCGTATTCAACTTCCACCGCAACACCCTCAAGGCCCTGGCGGAAATGCTCGCCGCCGCCGGCCTCGAACATCCGTCGCAGTTGTCGGCCAAGCATCTGGTGCGACGCATGTCGGCGACCGAGATCAAGCTGTTCTCGCAGTTGCACGTGTTCCTCAAGCCGGGGGAGTTGCTGACCGGCGAAGTGAACGGCGAGTTCTACTCGCGGATGTGGCAGATGGCCCGGGCCGACAGTTTCGAGCCCAACGAAATAGCCGCCGCCTGACCCAGCTCCACCCTGTAGGAGCTGCCGCAGGCTGCGATCTTTAGATCTGCGCCCGTCACCACCGCAGCGATTTGCTCGGGGCCGGCTCCTTCATCACGATAAAACCGTAATCGCCAATCAGGTAAATCCGGTAGAACTGGCTGTCCACCAGCGCCGGATAGCCCTGATAGCCAACCCGCGTCGCATTGCGCCGCTCGCGCTCCGCCACCACATTGGTGATGCCCGCTTTCGGCAGGTTCTCGGCCAGCATGTAAAAGTCGATGTTGAGCAGGTAGTGCAGCACCGGCATCTGCTTGAACGAGCCTGCCGCCGCCGCCAACCAATAGTCGGAGTAAGTCACCGAGAGGTAAATCCGCCTGGCCTCGCGCAGCGACTGGTGGCTGGCAATGTCGTACGCAAGGCTGGCCAGTGCCGTGGACGCAAAGGTTTTCTGCACCGTCAGCACCCGGCCATAGGCAAACGACAGCGACAGCATGGCCAGCAGCGGAATGATCAACAACAGCGCCAGTCGCTCATGAATCGACGCCAGCGCCAGATGGCTCAAATAGCACAGCAACACCAGCAGCACAGCGAAGCCCATCAAGGTGCGGGCGCCCTCGTTGAAGTCGCGGAAAAACAGCGCGACACCGGACACCAGCAGCGTCACCACCGGCAATGTCAGCAAGCACATCACGCCGATCAACAGTTTCTTCAGCCCATCGTCCTGACGCGCCGCTACGTTCAGTCCCAGCCGCACCGCCCCCGCTATCGCCAACAACAGCAACCCGCCGAACACCCAGAGCCATCCACCATTGAACAGCAGCACGACTTTCTCCAGGACCCGGGCAATGTTGATCTGGATCTGCAATAAAGGATGCGTCGTCCAATCGAGCAGCAACGTGCGATTGGAGTCCATGAACGGATAAGCGCTGACGCTGTAGATCAACCCGCCGAGGATGACCTGGGCGGCTTTCCAGCCCAGCAGTTCGCGCCATGGCACCGGGGCGGTTTTATCGTTGGCGGCCCTGAGCAATTCCAGGCAACACAGGCCCAGGAACACATTCAGGCTGATCTGATACAACCCCAGCGCCAGTGCAATCAGAAACGAGGGCACCAGCCATTGCACGCTGCGCCACGGGTGACGAAAGGTGATGGCGTAGATCACCGCCACCAGGCTCAAGGCCGTGGCGGGACCGTCGTATTGATAGGACAGGTTCTGCAGGAAGAACGGGTTGTACCAGAGCGGCAACAGCACCAGGCAGCAAGCGACGGTCGGCTGGCGAAAGTAATGGAAGGTCAGACTGGTCAGCGCGGCCGCCATGGCCAACGTGGCGATCAGCAGGGGCAAGGGAAAGATGTTCGGCGCGGCATGGCTGAAGGTCAGCGCGTTGTAGAACAGTTGGGCGAAAAGTCGACCCTGTTCGGACCAGGCCATGCCCGCCGCCAGCGAGCGCCAGTTGTCGTCGATGTAAGGATAATCCGCGAGGATCAACGGCAGGACATACACCAGGGTGGCGAGCAGAAAAAACCGCCAGACCTGGTGCCGGCTGAGCTCGCGAAGAAAAAAGTCGCTGAAACGGCCCATGCTAGTGCCCGCCCCGGTCTTTGCCGCCGACGATGTCCTTGATCACATAACGCGGCCGGTGCTTGGCCTCGATATAGATGCGACCGATGTACTCGCCGAGGATGCCGATGCCGATCAGTTGGACGCCACCGAGAAACAGGATCGCGGTCATCAGCGACGGATACCCGGGGACGTTGTTGCCGAAGAAAATCTTGTCCAGCACCATGTACACCGCGTAAAGCACCGCAAAAACGGACACCGCGCCACCAACGTAAGTCCACAAGCGCAGCGGCACGGTGCTGAACGAGGTCACGCCTTCCAGGGCCAGATTCCAAAGCTTCCAGCCATTGAACTTGCTGCTCCCCGCCACCCGCCCGGCCCGCTCGTACTCCACCATCACGGTGTTGAACCCGGCCCACGACAACACGCCTTTCATGAACAACTGATGCTCGGGCAGGGAACGGATCACGTCGACCACCTTGCGATCCATCAGCCGGAAATCCCCGACGTTTTCCTCGATCCGGGTGTAGGCGATGCGATTGAGCACGTGGTAGAAAATCGACGCGCTGTGGCGTCTGAGGTAGCCGTCGACGTCCCGATTGCGGCGCTTGGCGAGCACCACATCGGCGCCCTTCTGCCATTGCTCGACCAACAGCGGGATGACACTGATCGGGTCCTGCAGGTCGACATCCATGGGAATCACGGCATCGCCGCTGGCGTGCTCCAGGCCGGCAAACAGGGCCGGTTCCTTGCCGAAGTTGCGCGAGAAATTGATCAGCAGCACTTGCTCATCCGCCTCGGCCAGTGCCGTAGCCTGTTCGGCTGTGCGGTCGGAGCTGCCGTCGTTGATGAACACAATCTCGATCTCGGCGTCGCCCAGTTTCAACTCGTGGCGCACCGCCTGGTAAAACAGGTTGATCGACTGCTCCTCGTTGAATACCGGGACGATGAGCGAGATTTTCATTGATCACGCTCGCGAAACACCACGTACTTGGAATACAGGAAGCCAAACACCAGGCTCAACGCGGAAAACAGCACGACGGTGAGCAGGCCATGCAGGCGCCACACATCACCCAGGTGACCGACGCCCAGGCTCAGTGTCCCCATGCCCAGAAGAAACAGCAGATAACCGGCGATCGAGCCACTGGCGGCAAAGGTAAATTGCGCGTTCATGTAGAAGGAAAACGACGCAGCCACGCAGAAGGCGCTCAGATTGCTGATCGCCTGACTGAGGCCGGCCGCCACGCTCAACAGGAAAAAGATCTGCCAGTGAATCAGGGTGTTGGCGACCCCGATCACCGTGTAACTGGACAGCCCTTTCCACAACAGTCTCATGTGAGGCTCCCGTTTGAAGAACGTTGCACTTATGAGTATTTGAGCCTGTCTGCTGTCAGAAATCGCAGATTGACCGACCTTTCAGACCAGCGGTTGAGCTTTGGAGCAACGCCCGAGACATCCGGTAATATCCCGGTTTTGCAATTCACTGCGAATCACGCCACCCTGCGCGCCGCCGACTTGGCGCGCGGCCCTTTGCACCCGCAGCCATTCCCATTTTCACTCGCGGATACGAGCCTGCTGTCATGACGTTAGCGCGCGATCACCGGATCGACTTTTTTCGTGGTCTGGCACTGATCTTCATCTTTTGGGATCACGTGCCCCACAACCCTTTGGGACAAATCACCCTGCGTAACTTCGGCTTCAGCGATGCGGCCGAGGTTTTCGTGTTTCTGGCCGGTTATGCGGCAGTGCTGGCGTACGGCAAAGTCCTGGCGCGCGAAGGCTTTCTGATCGCCTGCGTGAAAATCCTGCGCCGGGCGTGGGTGCTGTATGTGGTGCATATCTTCCTGCTGGCGATGCTGATGGGCATCGTGTTTTTCGCCAACAGCCACGTGGAAACACGGGATCTGGTGGAGGAAATGGGCATGCACCACTTCATCAGCAACCCTCAGCAGGCCCTGATCGACGAACTGCTGTTGCGCTTCAAGCCGAACCTGATGGACCCGTTGCCGCTGTACATCGTGCTGCTGGCCGGGCTGCCCCTGGTGCTGCCGATACTGGTGCGCAAGGCCTGGGTGGTGGTCGCGATGTCAGTGGCGCTGTACCTGATGGTGCCACTGGCGGGCTGGAACCTGGCGGCCATCAAGGACGGCGTGTGGTATTTCAACCCGGTCGCCTGGCAGTTGCTGTTCGTGCTCGGCGGTGCCGCTGCGATTCACAGCCAGCGCCCGCGCTTGCCCGAGACCCGACCATTGGCACGCCAGCCCTTGTTTGTGAGTGCGGCGCTGTACGTCGTGGTCGCCGGTGTGTTGACTGTCCTGTGGCGATGGCCGGACCTGCACAATGCCGTGGTGCCGGCGAGCCTGCAAAACCTCTTCTACCCCATCAGCAAAACCAACCTGTCCCCCGTGCGCCTGCTGCACTTCCTCGCACTGGCCTACGTCACGGCGAAACTGATTCCCGACAACGGATGGACGCAAAACTGGCTGGCGCAGCAAAGCTGCCGCATGGGCCGTTTCTCGCTGGAGATTTTCTGCCTGGGCGTGCTGCTGGCGCCCTTGGCGGACATGGTCAATGCCCTGACCGACGATGCGTTTGCCATGCAGATCTTCACGGCACTGGTGGGTGCCGGGTTGATGGCGTTGCTGGCAACCTGGCTTGAGTTCAACAAGCGCTTGAATCGATCGCTGCAAACTGTGCCCGCACTGGACCGCCTTATGTAGGAGCGAGCTTGCTCGCGATGGACTCAAGAGCGCCGCGTTTAGCCAGAAAAGACGCGTAATCGTTAACGACCATCGCGAGCAGGCTCGCTCCTACAAGTTTCAGCGTTACGACTCAGGAAACCGAACGCACCGCACCCTGCGACACATGGGTCGGTTGCAGCTTGAACACATAGAACAACACCGTCAGCAGCACCAAAAACGCAGGCCCCACATACAACGCCACGCGGGTGTCCGGGAAGTACGCCATCAGGCCGACCACCAGCACCAGGAACGCCAGCGCCAGGTACGAACTGACCGGGTACAGCCACATGCGATATTTCAGGCCGGCCGCTTCGCCGGCACTCAGGCCTTTGCGGAACTTGAGCTGGGCCAGCAGGATCATCACCCAGGTCCAGATTGCGCCGAAGGTGGCAATGGCCGTCACCCAGACAAACACCTTTTCCGGCACCAGATAGTTCAGCAATACGCCCAACAGCAACGCGCCAATCGACAGCAGCAATGCACGACGCGGCACGCCGTTGCTCGAGGTCTTGGCAAAGCCGGCCGGGGCCTGGCCGTTCTGCGCCAGGCTGTAGAGCATGCGCCCGGTACTGAAGATGCCACCGTTGCAGGACGACAGCGCCGCCGTGATCACCACGAAGTTGATGATGCCGGCGGCGGTCTTGATACCCAGGCGCTCGAAGGTCATCACGAACGGGCTACCCTGGGTGCCGATTTCATTCCACGGGTAGATCGACAGGATCACGAACAACGCGCCGACGTAGAACAGCAGAATCCGCCAGAACACCGAGCCGATAGCGTTCGGAATGGTCTTCTGCGGGTTCTTCGCCTCACCGGCGGTCAGGCCGATCATCTCCACGCCCAGGTAGGCAAACATCACCATTTGCAGGGACATCAACACGCCTTGCACGCCGTTGGGCATGAAGCCGCCATGGGTCCACAGGTTGGAAATCCCCAGGGCCACGCCGTCGTTGCCGAAACCGAAGGCAATGATGCCGATGCCGCCGAACACCATCGCAATGATGGTGACGATCTTGATCAAGGCAAACCAGAACTCGAACTCACCGAAAGCCTTGACCGCGATCAGGTTGATCGAGCCCATGCTGATCAACGCCGCGAGCGCCCAGATCCAGCGCGGTACATCGGGAAACCAGATGCCCATGTACACCGCCACGGCCGTGATTTCCGCGACGCAGGTCACCAGCCACAGGAACCAGTAGTTCCAGCCTGTCAGGAAGCCCGCCAACGGGCCCAGGTAGTCTTGGGCGTAACGGCTGAACGAGCCGGCTACCGGGTTGTGCACGGCCATCTCGCCGAGGGCGCGCATGATCACCAGGATCGCCAGACCGCCGATGATGTAGGACAGCATGATGGCCGGGCCGGCCATTTCGATGGCCTTGGCCGAGCCCAGGAACAGGCCGACGCCGATACAGGCACCGAGTGCCATCAGGCGAATATGCCGCTCGCCGAGTTCACGTTTGAGCGGACCGCCCTGAGCGGTCTCGCCTTGGGGCAGGTGATTGCCTACGGGCATGGGGAACAACCTCGTCTTGTTATTGGATATGACCACCGAGTGGCGAAGCGCAGGCCGATAAGCCATCGCATCCCGAACCGGCCCTGCCTCGTGGGCAACGCCGTCCTGTAGGAAAAACCCGCAAGATCAGTGGGAAAAGCGACGCCGAGTATTGCACAACAATGGTGCATCGTCATGCCCCTGCCAAAGCCGTATTTACCCTGGAAAAGGCTCTAATTCGGCCTTTACAGACCACCCACCAAGCTTCAGCCGCAGCAGCATCTGTGGCGAGGGGGCTTGCCCCCGTTCGACTGCGTAGCAGTCGCAAAACAGGAAAACGCGGTGTACCAGACAATCACCAGTCGCAGGTTTTAGCGCCGCTTCGCAGCGCAACGGGGCGGTGCGGCGCTAAAACCTGCAACCGATAAAAGCCTGGCACACCTTGGTTACCGAGTTTGCGACTGCTTCGCAGCCGAACGGGGGCAAGCCCCCTCGCCACAAGTGCTTCAATTGGCCTGATTATCGGTGCGTCCGTGCATCATTTTGCCCTGCACATTTTTTTCACCCTCGCCAACCACCGTCTAAGCTTGAGTCAAGTCCGATCAATCTGCGTGAATGGATCAATCGACTATGGGCGCTTTGTGGCAAACCGATTCGAGTAAAACCGTGGTTCCGACTGAGAGTGTGGATGAAGCGCCTATACCTGAAAAACCCCGTCGTTCCAGGCACGGATGGGGAGCGTTCTGGCTATTGCTGTTGATTATCGCGATCGTCGTGGGGCTGGCCGCCATGAGGGAGATGCGCACCTCGAGGTTCCAGGCCCGGGAAGTCAGCAAATACGCCGCGTCACTGAACTATGAGCTCAAACCCGGCCCCAGCGATGCGATTCGCTATCCGGGCGACGGCCCGTTCGATCGGCGCCTGGGCTACAGCTCGCTGGATGAATTCCTGCCGCGCCTGATCAAGCGCAACTTCGTCGTTGAGGCGCAAACCCGCTTTTCTCCGGAACTGTTGAAGTACACCGACAAGGGCCTGTTCGTGCCTTATGCCGAGAAAATCCAGGCCGGGCTGTCGATCACCGATTGCCGCGCAGCACCGCTGTACCAGTACAACTACCCGCAACAGCTTTACTCGACCTTTGCCTCGATCCCGCCGGTGGTGGTCAACAGCCTGCTGTTCATCGAGAACCGCTTCCTGCTCGATCCCAGGCAGCCGCTCGCCAACCCGGCGGTGGACTGGCCGCGGTTCGGCATGGCGGCGTGGTCCCAGTTGGCCAAGCTGTTGCACGTGCCCGGCCAGTCCGCCGGTGGCAGTACCCTGGCCACGCAACTGGAGAAGTACCGGCATTCCCCCGATGGTTTGACGGTCAATGGCGCGGAAAAAATTCGCCAGATGATTTCTGCCACCGTACGTGCCTATCAGGCCGGGCCACAAACTCTGGAAGCGCGGCAGAACGTGGTTCGCGACTACCTCAACAGCGTGCCGTTGTCCGCCGTACCGGGCCACGGTGAAGTGCATGGCATGGCTGAGGGGTTGCGTGTGTGGTACGGCTCCGATTTCGATAGCGCCAACAAGGTGCTGAACAGCACCGCGACGGATCCAAAGACCATGGCGGAAAAAGGCCTGGCCTTGCGTGAAATGCTGTCGTTGATGATTGCCCAGCGCCGCCCGTCGCATTACCTGACCAAGGGCCATGATGAACTGGCCGACCTCACCGACAGCCATATTCGCCTGCTGGCGCAAAACCATGTGATCGACGCCGAGTTCGCCGCCGCCGCCCTGGCCAGCAAAGTGACCTACCGCGACTGGGCCACCCAGCCGACCATGCAACCGATCGAAACCAACAAGGGCATCAGCGTGGCGCGCAGCCGTCTGGCCGGCATGCTCAATCGTCCCCTGTATGACCTCGACCGCCTCGACCTCTCCGCCACCAGCACCCTGCAAGGCGAGTTGCAATCGGAGGCCACCGAGTACCTGAAAAAACTCGCCGACCCTGCGTTTGCCACGCAAATCGGCCTGATCGGCGAACGCCTGCTGACCACCACCAGCACCACCCAGGTGCGCTATAGCTTCACCTTGTTCGAACTGACGCCGGACGGCTCGCGGGTTCGGGTACAGACCGACAGCACCGACCAGCCCTTCGACATCAATGAAGGCAGCAAACTGGAACTGGGTTCCACCGCGAAAATGCGCGTGCTGACCACCTACCTGCAAATCATCGCTGAACTGCACGACAAATACGCCGGCATGGCCGTTCCGGAACTCAAGAAAGTCGAGGTGCCGGATCAGGACCGCCTGAGCCGTTGGGCGGTTGATTACCTGATCGAAAACAAGGACCGCGACCTGCAAAAGATGCTCGGCGCAGCCCTGGACCGCAAATACTCCGCCAGCCCCGGCGAGGCGTTTTTCACCGGGGGCGGCCTGCATGTGTTCCACAACTTCCGCAAGGAAGACAACGGCCGGATACCAACCCTGCGCGACGCCTTGCGCGAGTCGATCAACCTGCCGTTCATTCGCTTGATGCGGGACCTGGTGCGCTACACCACCTATTCCGGTCCGAACAGCAGTGCCGAACTGCTCAAGGACGACCGCGACCCGCGGCGCCAGGAATACCTGGCCGAGTTCGCCGACCGCGAAGGCACTTCGTTCCTGCTCAAGTTCTGGAAGAAGTACAGGAACAAGGACACCCAGGAACGCCTCGAAACCTTCCTGGACGGCATGCGCCCGACGCCGATCCGCATGGCCGCCGTCCATCGCTACCTGCTGCCACAGGCCAGCCAGGAAAGCTTCAACGCCTTCGTGCGCTCGCACCTGACGGGTGCCAAGCTCACGGAAAAACTCACTGACGAACGTCTCGTGCGGCTCTACGAAGCCTACGGTCCAGGTGCCTATGACTTGCCGGACCAGGGCTTCATCGCCAAGGTTCACCCGCTGGACCTGTGGATGATGGGCTACTTGCTCAATCACCCCGATGCCAAGTGGGGCGACGTCGTCAAAGCCAGTCAGTTCGAGCGCCAGGAGGTCTACAGCTGGCTGTTCAAAAGCCGGCACAAGGGCGCCCGTGACAGTCGCATCCGCACCATGCTGGAGATTGAGGCATTCCTCGACATTCACCAGCGCTGGCAGAACGTCGGTTATCCGTTCGACCACCTGGTGCCGTCGCTGGCCACTGCCATCGGCAGCTCCGGTGACCGCCCGGCAGCCCTGGCCGAATTGATCGGCACCATCCTCAACGATGGCGTGCGCATGCCGACCCTGCGTATCGACAGCCTGCATTTCGCCGCGCACACACCCTATGAAACCCAACTGATCAATGACCCCGACGTCGGCAAACGGGTGATGCCGTCCGAAGTCGCCACGGCCATGCGCGAAGCCCTTTCGCAAGTGGTGGATGCCGGTACGGCCAAACGCGTGGCTGGCAGTTTCAAACTGCCGGATGGAACCCCGCTGGCCATGGGCGGCAAGACCGGCACCGGTGACAACCGCATCGAGGCCATCGGTTCGGGCGGACGGATCCTGAGTTCCAAATCGCTCAACCGCACGGCCACGTTCGTGTTCTACATCGGCGATAACCATTTCGGCACGCTGACGGCGTTCGTGCCGGGCCGCTCGGCGGAGAACTTCACCTTCACCTCGGCGTTGCCGGTGCAGGTGCTCAAGGGCATGGCGCCGATCCTGACGCCGTACCTGCAACCGGGCACCCACACGATGTGCCAGCCAAAAGCGACAACCGAGGCAACCGCCCGCCGCTAGGCATGGATCGGCAGATACGCCCGCGTGGCGGTAACCATGTATTTTTCACTCCTGATTTTTACCGGGTTCGGGGCGCAATCGACGTCGTTCCGAACCGGTTTTTGCGCTTTTTTTGGGACTGCCGCCTGCCTAGTCTGATCGCTCCATCCATGATCAACGGACGATCAAATAATGCCCAATCCCCCCCTGACACTTCATCGGTCAGAGCAGGCGCTTACCACCGCGACTGATAAAAGCACCCACTTCGAATTGATCAAACAAGCCATCCCTTCCTGGCTACTGAAGACTTCGGCATCTCGCGTCAAAGCGTTGAAAACCGTCAGGCTGACGCTGCCCGAATGGCACAGGAATGGGTCAGCCGCGGCCCACCAAAACCTTAAAAATAAAGTGCAGCAGGCCTGGAACGCACAAAACGACGTGGATCAGATGCTGAGCCATCTACAAGACGTCTACGCCTTCGCCAAACCCTTGCTGCAACAGGCTCTGAAAAACCGTTTCGGTGTGGACGATGACGTCGAGGAGACCTGGCTGCGCCTGTATGTGCCAGGCGCTCAAACCCGAACCGTTTCCGTGCTCGATGCGGCACTGCATAACTTTGCCAGTGACGAGACCTTCGCCAGCGGTTCGGAATTCATCACCCGGCCCAACGAGCGCGGACACTTCGCGGTCAAGAAACTGAAGCACAAAATCAGCATCGATCAGTTCAAGTCACTGTGCCGCGAACTGAACATCGGCTCCCGATACGAACAGCATTTGCGCGAAACGCTGCTTTCCACCAACCCCGTGGCCAGCAACGTGCTGCGCTACAAAGTCATTCTTAACCAGAAACGTGCACTTGAAGTCGCGGCCCACATGGCCCTGATGAAAAAAGACATCAGCCAGCAGGGGTATGACATCACTCTGGGCCTCCTTGAAGGTCGCGAAAGTTTGCGCTGGCATGGTCAACCCGTCGGCTATTACACCCTGGTAATGATGGACACAGCCCTGAGCGGCATTGTGCTGATCACTCACCAGTCGCTCTCTGGCACCACGCCTGCGCCGCTGATCGCCTATGTCCCGCACGACCCGGAACACCCGCTCAAGGAGTATCCGTCGTCACTGGAATTCATGGCGGAGCTGACCCGTCAGCTACGCAACGCCACGCCCGATACCAACTACCGGCAGTTCTTCAGCCGGTTTGTCGCCCACCATCAACGCGGGCACTTTTTTGCCAGGTTGAGTGAACGCTTGAGCCAGGTGAAATGGCGGCCGGCTCCACCGGGCTCCAACCTGCCGAGTTGGCGCGAGACCCCTGTGGATAACCCCGACCTGCAATTTCACATCATGAAGTTCAAGGACGATCGCCAGATCCGCTATACCGGCGACCCATGGGAATACGTTTACCAAACAAGCCTGAACAAAATTCTCAACGACGCGCGGGAGATCGCGATTTCCACCGAATACGCCGACCGCATGGCCCGCTGGGCCTGGTGGGACAACCTGGAAAAAATACTTTCGGACATTCTCGATGTCGCGTTGATGGTGGTGACGCCCTTCGTGCCAGGCCTGGGCGAAATGATGCTGGCCTACACCGCCTATCAATTGACCGACGAAGTGGTCGAGGGCCTCGTCGATCTGGCCGAAGGCCGCGCGGCCGAGGCGGGAGAACAGGCCATCGGTGTGCTGGAAAGTGTTGTTCAACTGGGTGTGTTTGCTGCAGGGGGGGCGATTGGCAACGTCGCGCGGGCAAAACTCTCACCGTTTTTCGAAAGCTTGAAACCGGTGCAACTGGCCAATGGTCAGACACGCTTGTGGAACCCCGACCTGTCGCCTTATCAGCTGAAAACCCCAGCCTTGCCGACGGACGCGAAACCCGATGCGCTAGGCCTCTACCCGCATCAGGACCAACACATTCTGCGCTTGGAAGATCAGCACTTCGAAGTGAAGAAAGATCCGGTCACCGGTCAACACCGCATCCAGCATCCGCAACGCGCTGATGCATACGCACCGACCTTGCGTCACAACGGTCAAGGTGCCTGGGTCAGCGAAACGGAAAACCCGCGCGAATGGCAAGGCCCGACATTGATGCGGCGCATCGGTCACACCACCCACGCCTTCAACAACGAACAACTGGAACAGATTCGTCAGATCAGCGGCACCCACGAGGCCGCCCTGCGCCGGATGCACATGGACAACGCCTCGCCGCCGCCTCTGCTGACCGATACCCTGCAACGCCTGGGCTCATCTGCTCCCAAGGCTCCCGCATTACCCGCCGACACGTCCTTGTTGTTCAGCGAATTCCCCGATCTGCCCGGGACGGTGGCGGAAAAAATCCTCGCCAACGCCAGCGCCAAAGAACGCCAGCAGATCAAGCAGAACAAACGCCTGCCGCTACGCCTGAAAAACCAGGCGCGAGAACTGCAATTCGAGACGCAATCAGTGCGTGCCGCTCATGGTTTGTACGATGACGCCTTGAGCAACATCGACACCGAGCGTTTGGTGCTGGGCACCTTGCGCATCAACAGCGATACCTTTGGCGACCTGCGAATTGAAATCCGCGAAGGTACATTCGACGGTGAACTTCGGTGCAGCGCCGGGCCCGAGCAGGCATCGCGAGTGCGGGTGTTGATTCGCGACAACGCGGGGAAATATGCGGTTCGCGACGGCGCGGATCAGCCGATTCATGCTGCGGTCGGTTTTTTTGAAGCCATGCTGCAGGCCACCGCACGCAATGGACAAAATGCTCTGGGCTACAAGCCCGGCGACGCCGAACGCTTCAGGCAGTGGGTCATGGCGAAGATCGAACCCCTCAACGAACGTCGCACGATTCTCGCCGCGCCGCCGATCCGCGCCGTGGCCGAGCACCAGACCGTCTTGCTGGTGCGTGGTGCGTTCACCAGCCGGGCCGGTGAAACCCTGCACGAGCGCATCCTCGACCTGCATCCAGACTTCAGCGACAGCGAGGTCGAGGCCTTTGCCGACGCCTTGATCGCCAAAGGCGAGCCGATGCAAGCCATCGAGCAGCGGGAAGACGATCTCGATGAACTGCGCGTGATCCTCAATCGCTGGGAGTACCAGCAAGAACCCGCCTGGGGTCCGGGCAGCAATGAATTTCGTGATGGCGGCGGCCAGCACATCGCTGAGCGCCTGATCGACAGTTTCCAGAGAAAGACCCGCGAAATCGGCAACCGTGCCAATCCGGATGAATATTCGCTCGACCTCTCCAGGGAGATGCTGCCCTTGAACCTGGAAACCTGGTGGGCAAAACGTCCACCAGAGCTGCAAAAATTCCTCGACAGGATCACCGTGCTGAAACTCGACAACACGCGTTTTTCCGCCGAGGCCAATGGTTTACTCAAATCGTTTCCCAACCTGCGCCAGCTCAGTGCCCGCCGTTGCGAACTGACGAGCCTGCCCAAAAGCATCGGCGCTTTGCACCGAATGGAACGGCTGCAACTGAGCGACAACGCAATCGTGCTGGACGCCAACGCTGTTGAACAACTCAAAGCCCTGACCTATCTGGAAATCCTCAGGCTCGATGGCAATCCCTTGACCTTGTCGCCCGACATTGGTCGCATGCCAAGGCTGAAAGTCGTGGCCTTGAAAAAAACCGGACTGACCACCTGGCCTGAAGGCACACTGGCCAAAACCAGACCGCGCGGCTTCCTGCTGGACCTGCGGGACAACCCCATCGGCCAGATACCCGAAGTCGTTGCTGGATCACCGCAAGCCTGGGTCGTGGCGCGTACCCGGCTGGATGTCGCCAATCTGTCGGAGCTGAACCAACTGCGCTACCAGGACATTCGTCGTTCGCTGAAGTTACCGCCCGAACCCCTGGTGCCCCCTCACAGTGAAGCAACTGTGGCCATCAACATCACCGACCCGAATACCTGGACCGATGTACCCGGTTGGGGAGTAGACCGGGCAACTCACTGGATTGAACTGACCGACGACCCGCAATCCCATCGGTTCCTGAACGTAGTGCAGCTCACGAAGAACTCCGCCGACTTTCGCCTCGGCGGCGAGGCACGCCAGCAACTGATGCAGCGCGTGGTGCGGATGCTCGATGCGGTCTACATCGATACCGACCTGCGGCAAAAGCTCTACACCATGGCCATCGCACCGGTCGATTGCGCCGATGCCGGGGCGCAGTTGTTCAACCATATGGGCATCAACGTGCTCGCCTCCGAGGCCTGGTCGTACTCCACCGACCCGGCGCAGCTGGAGCAGAAACTGGTGACCCTGGCCAAAGGCGCTGCGCGGTTGGAGCACGTCAACGAGATTGCCCGGGCCGATGTCGCCGATCGTGGCGGTAACCCGGACGATGTCGAGATCTATCTGGCTTACCAGACCGGCCTGGCCGATCGCTTGAAATTGCCCTGGCAATCCAAAGGCATGCTGTTCCGACCGGTGTCCGGTGTGACCGACGCCATGATCGATCAGGCCTACGAGACTGTTCTGGCATTGGGCGAAGGTGATGGTCTGGTCGACAAAATGCTCGAACAGCAGTTTTGGCAGGACTATCTGGAGCGTACCTGGCCGACACAGATCGAAACCAACAAACAGCTGTTCCAGAGCAAGTTCGACGCGCTCACCACCCTGCGATCCACCCAGCGGGAATGGGTTGAATCCACGTCGGACCTGCAACGAGCCCAATTGCGCAACCGGCTCAAGGAACTGATGAACGATCTGCCGGTGCCCGCGACGGTGGTGTTCGCCGATGAGCCGATCAGCGAGGCGACATTCGACAGGCTGTTGGTCGATCTGGGCGATGACGAAAAACAACTGTCGAGGCGCTTGACCCGTGATGCGTTGAAAAAAGCGGGCCAGTAATCCGATGGCTGCCACCTGACGGCAGGAACGCCGTCAGGTGGCAGCAAAAAAACCGCAATCAAACTTCAGAATCCCAGACCACCACGACGTTGCCGCGATAGTGCTTGCCCGTGTACGGCAACAACACAATCTCGATCGCATCCTTGTGCAGTTCGAAATGCAAAGTTCCCGGCTGGCGATCCACGTACTGACTGGGTTGAACCTGCAGCCCGGCCGCCTCCCCGACTTTCAACACCTCTCGGTTGACCGGCCGGCCACTGCTGTCCATCAGCCCGCCGGGCAGACTGACGCTGACCTCTATTGGCACGAAGACGTTGTTACCGTCATCCAGGTAGCAGGCCCTGCCGGGACCGAACCGACAATCCAGGTACATCTTGAAACGCGAACTGGCGGAAATGTTGAACGTCTGGTCACGGAAAATGCGCTCCGGTCTGCGCCCGGAATGCAGCCAGCTTTGCCAGCCGCCTGCCGGTGCCAATCGGACTTTTTCACCGCCGGGAGGGACGTCGATTTTCAGTTGATGTTCTACGTCGAGGTGAAAATCCAGAACGATGATGTCGTCATTGGGGATCATCACGTCCCCCAGATCAAAGTCCTGATTGGGTCCCACTCGAAACGTATGCTGACCTGTGTATTGCCCCTCAACCATTGCCATGGGGTTAGGGGTAACGAGCTCGTAGGTGATGTCGAACGTTTCATATTTGAAAGGCTGGGGAATATCGAACATCGCTTTCTTGGCGCATGCGCCCGTTCCGACCGGATGCCTCCAGAAACTATTGAACCCGATATCGTCACCCGCCCCCGAGAGACCAGCACAAGGCGGACCGGCGTAAGCCCAGATAGATCCCTCCCAGAGGTGGTTATGCCCTGCCCCGTCCGTCAGCTCGGGTGCAGGCTTGGGCAACCGGTACGACACGCCCATACCGGCAATCCGGAATTTGACGACCTGTGGCGGGGCAGTCGGATGGGTAACCGTTATGCTTTGCCATTGCGATGGAATATTGAACATGGCGCCCTGACGCACATTGGAGTGACTCCGCCGAATGGTCGTATTCGAGTGGGTTTGAATGGGCAAGCGCAAACTGAACAGGTTTTCAGCCTGGCACTGAGGCGGGTTATCAAGGCAAAAGCCACTCAGTGGAGTTCTGTTCTGGAATTGGTTGAATTGAGGATTCGCCGGGTCCGGTTTGAACACCGCCCGGATTTCCTGGGTTACAGCTACGGCGGATGATGGCAACAACACCATCAACAGGCCTGAAATGGCAAAGCAGCTCTTTACCGAGCCTGGTAAACCTGACATATGCATCACTGATCCAATCCTAGAAATCCGCTGTAGCGGATGTCATTCATCCTGATTTTTCCATAGTGCAAACCGGCATCCACCAACGTCTGCGGGACACTTGAGGTCAAGGTGCCGCGGCACTGAAGATCAACTGGACGCTGCCATAATAATTTCCCGGTTTATAACCACCGGCCGGCACTTTTGGCTGGATCTCCAGAGGAAAACGCCCGCCAGCGACGGCTTGTTCGGCAGACACCACTTGCCGGGGCAACGGCTCATGGCTCAACTCCTGGCCGTTGAAACTGACACGCAAGTAGATGTTTTGCTCGTCACGCCCGTTGGACAGATAGGGTTCGCTCTCGAGCCGCGCGTGGATGGCGCTGGTGTCATGCTTGACGTCGAAGTTCTTGCGCAGCCCCTCCAGCGACGCGGTGTGGATGTTCCACGGCAGGACTTGCTCGCGGTGAATCCAGTCCGATTCGGCCGGTATCACATAGAAACCCAGCGTCGGAATGTCCACCGACACTTCGAACCGGTGCTCTTCCCGGGCGGCGAACGCCAGGGAACTGGTCAATGCCGCGATGCCTGTCCATAAGGCGATGGCCGATAACTTGATCATTTCAGGTACCTGTTACGTCAAAAAAAACGGCGAGCTATCGTTACTGGCTGGCAATGCGCAGGGTTTTCTTTGACGCGCCCTCGACCAGGTTGAAGCGGTATTCACGCCCGGGTTTCTTGTCGAAGGCGAACTCCTTGCCCGCGCGAATGTGGTGCTTGGTGGTGGGCTCGCAGTCGTTTTCCTTTTTGATCGAACAGTTGCGAAATTCGTCGACGACCACGGACGTATTGCCGTTGTTGCGGATGCGGTAAGTGCTGGCGCCATTGTCGATCACGCTGTCGTAGCGGCTGTCCTTCGGCCGGACGAAGAACACCGTGCCAAACCCGGTCATGACGTTGACCCCCGCCGACAGATTCTTTTTGTAGTCCTCGCGCTCTTCGCTCGACACCGCAAATTCGTCTTCCTTTTCCGGCACGACCGGAATGAAGCGCACCCGGAAATAACGCTCGGTGTCGCGCGCGCCCATGAACAACAGGCGTGTACCCTGCATACCGGTGGCCGGTACGATCAGGCGTGCGGGACTGGCCATCAGGCCGTCGCGCGAGGTCGCCCCCGGCTCGCTTTTGACGGGCACTTCATTGGGCGTGCCATCGGCGTCGTAGACGATTTCGAGGATGTTGACCTTGACGAATGCGGTGCTGTCACCGCTGTTGAACACGCGCTTGAGGTAGGTGCTTTTGTCGCCGTCGAGGTAGTCGTACACCGTACCGACGTTGATCTGCGGGCCGGCCTGAAGCCCCAGGGAAAACCCGCTCAAACCCATCAATAGAAACACACGCTTCATAACCTTTAATCCTTGGTCTTTGAACACACTGCCGGTACGAACGATCGATACGCAGCCCATCAGATTTCCGAATCCCAGATCACAATGACCGTGCCGGCCCAGGTGCTTGCTTCACCGGGTCTGATCATGAATTCCATATGCGATTGCGGGACTTCGAAATGCAGGGTTCCCGGTGCCCGGTCCACATAGAAGCCGGGTTTGAAATGCTGCGCATTCTCCGCACCATGCATCAGTCGCAGGCGTCTTACGGGTTGGCCGGAGAGATCGGTGATGCCGTCAGGCAGGCTGACGCTGATGAACAGGCGGACTCGACGCGTCCCTTCTCTATTCTCCAATGCGCATTCGCCTGACACTCCAGGCCCGCATCCCATCTGGATCTTGAATCGCGTTGAGGCCGAGATATTGAACGTCTGGTCACGGAACAACCCCACCGGCCGCCGCCCGGCCTGCAGCCAGCTTTGCCATCCGCCAAGCGGTTCCAGTCGGATTTTGTTACCACCGGGAGGAATGTCGACCTTGAGCGTGTGCTGCACATCCAGCACGAAATTCAGGGTCAGATCGGGATCGTCGGGCACCATCACATCGCCCATATCGAAGTCACCATTGGGCCCCAGGCGGTAATTCAGGCTCCCGGTGTAGAGCCCCGACGACATGCCCAGCGGGTTTGGCGTCCTTAATTCGTAAGCGATATCCAGATACTCGTAGGACATGGCCGGTATCTCGAATTGGGCCAACTTGACGCAGGCCCCTTGAGTCGGGGTTTTCCAGAAGAATCGATAAAAGTTGTACTCATAGGCCCCCACACCGCTGTACTGGCAGGGAGGTGGGGCATTGACCCAACTGCCGAGCGCTCCTCCGGACCACAAAAGTCGGTGGCCCTCCAGGTCTGTCGGTGCGCCTGTCAGCTTGCGGACGCTATCGCTCAGCAAATATTGCGATCCGAACCCGGCGATACGCAGCTCGACTGTCTCGGTCTCCTTCGTATCGACGTTGGTCACCGTCAACGCACGCCACTGCGCCGGCACACTGAACAGGGCGTTTCGGCGTGGCGCGGTATTGGGCAGCAAGGCACTGGTCGACCGGAAACGCACGGGCAACCGGATGCTGAAGGTTTCCTGTTGCAGGCACTCACCCGGATACTCGGCGCAATAACCCGTGACCGGCGTCTTGTTGACGAAAATGTTGCGCTGCGGATTCGCCGAGTCCGGCGTGAACAACGCCCGGATCTCCTGCTGCACGGCATCGGCCGAAGGTGTCACCAACAAAGCCAGCAGGCACAGCCACTGCGGCAGATACGTCTTGAAATTCTTCATTCAACTGGCCTCCTGGCGAGTGAAGGAGGCATCCGCCAACGTGTCCGGCGAGCAGCGCAAATCACCGATCATCAACACGTTGTTTTCAATTCGGTGCTTGTCGGTATCGAGCCGGAACTGGCACAGCAACTGATCGGCATGACGCACTTCCAGGGTCGGCGACCCGGCATGCATTTCCATCGAGAAGAAACCGTCGACTTCACTCACGCCACGGCTGGCGTGGTTGATCACGTGATGCCCCTTGAGCGGCCGGCCTTGCGGGTCGACGAGGCGACCGAGCACGGTCAGGGTTTTCATCACGTAGACCTTGCGGTACTCCACGCCGCCCTTGTTCAGGTGATAGCGGGTGCGGGACGGTTCGATGCTCGCAGCCGGGGCGTGATTGCCTTCGAAGTCGAAGCTCACCGAGCTGTTCTTGTAGGCGGTCAGCGGGATGAAATTGCGCCCCGGGCGCAACGCCGCGCTGCCACCGCTGAGATCGTCGGCACGCAAGGCGATGCCATCGATATCGGATTCGACGTCGACGATCATCCCGGCGCCGCGTCCTTGATGTTGACTGGTCAACGCCATGCGCTGACCGCCGACGACCAGGGTGCTGTCCAGGTTCAGGCCACCGGTGAAGTTGTCGTTGAACGATGAGCGCTGGATAAACCCGTCGCCATTGATTGCATCGGTACGGAAGTTCGCCAGGCTCGACAGGCCGACGCCGTAAGTGTCAGTCAGCGCGGTCACCGAGACGCTCTGCAGGATGTGGTCTTGCAAGTCTTTGCGGTAGCCGAGCGAGGCGTTGTTGTCGCGGCTGCCATCACGGGCCGTGCGGCTGCCGATGCTGCCGGAAATCTGCTGGCCCGGCCCACCCAGCGCCACGTTGATGCTCAGGTCGACCCCACGATTGCGTGCATCGCCGCTGCTGTAACTGCCGGGCCGATCGAATAACGACAACCGCCAGTTGGCATCGCTGCCCAGTACCGACGTGCGTTGCGTCCAGCCCAGGTCCACGCCAACACCTTCGACATTACCTTCGCTGTGGGAGACCCGCGCATTGAGCGAGTTCTTGCGGCTGATCCGGTGGTTCAGCGCCAGCGATGAATTGCTGGTCTCACCGGTGAACACGTTGCGTTGGCGCACGCGGGTGCCGTCGGGCAACGTTTCGTAGGTGTTGGTGGTGTCGAGCCAGCTGCGGTTGTGACTCACCACCAGGCTGCCGGAACCATAGTTGTACAGCGCTTGCAGATCGGCACCGGTGCCGTGGTCTTCGGTCTGGTACAGGTTGGCGTAGAGGCTGACGCTGTTGGCCAGGCTCCAGTCGATGGAGCTGCCGTACTGCAGCGTGTTGCGCACCTGGCGTGCCGACAGCCCGAGGATTACCCGTGGGTGCAGCAGGTAGTTGATCGCCGCGCCTGCCGTCGCATCGCCACTGTCCTGTTGATCCCAGTTGCTGAGCAGTTTGCTTTCCTGCCCGGCGAACAGGTTGTAGCGCCAGCGCTCGTCATGGTTGCGCCAGTTGCTCGGCTTGTAGATCAGCTCCAGGGTGGTCGAGGTGATCTGGCCGTCTTCGATCAGGCGTACTTCCACCTCGTAGATGCCACCGGGCAATGGCCGGGTGTCGAGGGTTTGCAAACCCGCCGGTACAGCTTGGGTGTTGATCAGCAAACCATCGCGATAAATCTCCACCGAGGCCTGGCGATTGGCGGTGACATAGATCGGATAAACGCTGGGTTTCGGGCTGTCGATCGCCAGGCTGTCGGAACTGCCGTACATCACGCCCACGGCGGTGTCGGGGCTGGTGCCGAACGAACGCGGCTGACGCGTCAGACCTTCGGAATTGGGGGTGAAGTAACCCAGGCGGAAAAAACTGCCTTGCAGTTCGCGCTGGGTGTAGAGCTCGTGTACCGCGTGATAGGTCTTGGTGTCCGGCCCGCCGAGACGCGCCAGTTGCATGTTGAAGGTCTGGCTCCAGTTGCCGAGGCTGCCGCTGGCCTCCAGGCCAAAACGTCCGCCCAGGTCCTGGTCCTGGCCGCCATTGAGGTTGAGCTGGTTGCGCACCATCAGGCCGCTGCTGCCACCTTCGGGCTGGTCGTAGAAACGCTTGGCCTCAGTGTCACGTTCGGCATTTTCGGTGACGATCGACAGCAACGAGTTTTCCAGGTTGTAGTGCACCGCCAGCATTTGTTCTGCGCATTGAGCGGTGCAGGTACCCAGCGCCACGCCGGGTTTCAGAATGCCGGCCCAGGTGTCGCGTTCGCCGGCGCTGAAGCGGCTGTCGCTGGTGTCGGTGAAATCGAGCAAGGTGACCCGGTCATCGCGGGACAACACGATCATCGCCTCGCCGAGGGGCTGTTGATCGAGTTCGACCCGAACGGCCAACGGCACATCGAAAAAGTGCTCCTCGAAATCCGCCGGCAAGCCTTTGGCCTGGGCGAGCAAACTTCGGGGCGTATTATCAATTGAAGTGGGCGCCGCAAATGCACTGCTACATAACAGCAACGCAAGCGCTGCCGCGATGGGCGTCATCGGGAACATGAACGAATACTCTGATTACAAGGGAGATCAAAACTCGGCCGACAAACCGAAAAGTTTGCCGACCGAAAAACGCTACTTGAAAAGTAAGCGCTTTGCCGTCGCAGGTATTACTTAGACGGACGGTTCGACGACCAGCATCACGACGCCAGTGTAATCGCCTGCATCAGGTTTTTTAGCGGTGACCGCGCTGATTTTAAACGGCGCACGATAACGGGTGTTGGATTCAGTTTCTCCAACAACCTCTTGCGAAGTGGTTGTCAGCGTCTTGCCATTAAGTTCGACTTTCAAGTCGATGGTGTTGTTACCGGAGATCAGCTTTGGAACGCCTTCAAGTCGTGCATTGACCTTGCCGGCGGTATGCAGCACGTCAAAGTGCCCATCGACGGTGCGCATGGCGTCGGTAGACGGGTTGTAGCTCATGTCCTGATCCTTGTTGACCAGATCATAGTCAACCGGCACCGCATAGAAGTCGTCAGCATTGACAGTAGCAACCAGACTGATGGAGTGCCTGGCTTCGGTAGCGGCAAATACCATCGAAGAACTCAGAGCCAGAACAGCCAGAGGAGCAGCAAACGCGATTTTCTTGAACATCTTTCAGTACCTGTCTTTTTAAAAGGATCGAGTCGTTGAAAGTTCAAGTTGAGCAAAACTGTCACGAGCAGCTATTTGCGCAGCTGAACTTTCAACGCCGAAAGATGATCGATCAAATATTCTGGAAAGTAAGCAGGCAAGTTCCTCAAAGCGCGTAGCCAAAGGGCCACGACAGTGGCAAGAAAAACACTGAAATATTGATAAAGTCACTGTTCGACTGTCAGATTCATACTACATGAAGCCATTACACAGGCAATTAAGGCCGACAACGACACAGTAACTTCTGTAGGAGGGATATTACAAAACCAACGAATTAAGGGGTGAACCGCACAATTAGAGAGTTAACACTAATTTCAGCTTCTTGACTCGACTAAAAAACCCTTTTTTTGATCCGAAAAAAATTGATGTGGACATCGGCTCGACGAAATTGACGAAAAAGCAGCTGATTGCCCAGCGAGCGAGGCAATGAAACGCCCCTGAAATACTCCCACCAGGAGACTTCAGGGGCGCAGGTGTCAGATCAATTCAGAGTCCCAGATCACCGTGACGTTACCCGAGTAGGTCTTGCCAACACCCTCGCGCAATATCGTCTCGACGTGTTCCTTGGTTACCTCAAAGTGCAGGGTCCCTGGCTTGCGATCGACATAGAAACCGGGCTGGAACAGCTCGGTGCCGCTGCCATCGAGGCGCAGAGGACGACGATCGACCGCCTGCCCCGAACCGTCCGTCAAGCCGTTGGGCAGGCTGATGCTGGTGTTCAAGGGCACAAGATCAGTGGAATCCGTGTCGCGCAACGCGCAGGTATTGCCCACGGTGTACTGGCATTCGAGTTGCATCTTGAAGCGGATTGAAGAAGAGACGTTGAAGGTTTGATCGCGGAACAGGCGCACAGGCTTGCGCCCCTGATTCAACCAGGCCTGCCAGCCGCCTTGAGGAACCAGCTCTACTCGATTACCGCCAGGTGGAATCTCTACTTTAAGGCTGTGTTGCACATCCAGAGTGAAATTAAGTTGCAGGGTGTTATCTTTGGGAAGTACCAGATCACCAAGATCGAAGTCCATCATCGGCCCTAACGTGTATGAGATAGTGCCAACGTAGGTTCCGGTGCGCATTGTTAGCGGGTTGGGCGTGCGAAGCTCATACATAATTTCAAGGTAGCGGTAACGAAAATTGGGGATATCAACTTTCGCCTGAGTAGAACAACTCCCTGTATTTTCTGGAACAATCCACATGAAGATGGAGTGGTCAGGCCCCTCCCATACACTTCCCGACCCACTGCAGGGAGCTGGCGCTGACGCCCAACTAGGAATGGACCACAACGCAGAATGACCGCCAGGAGCCAGTTCAGTAGCTCGCGCACCGAGATCGTGCCTACCACCTATGCCAGCTATACGGACCTCGACCCTTTCAGAGGGGCCACCCGACGGAGGATGTACCTCAACCGACCGCCACTCAGACGGGGCCTTGAGATAAGCTCCCAGTCGTTCATTGATATGACCGGCGGAAATCTTACCGCCGACAGTCTGCTCCAACGGCATGTTGACACGTAGACTGAACAAATTGCGATCCTTGCAAAAACTGGGACGCGAACCGCAGAAATGACCGTTTGGTGTTGTGTTGAGGAACAGGTTTCTCAGCGGATTTGCAGGATCCGGTTTAAAGACGGCGGTTATCTCATTCACTGCCGCCGCCGCAGATAAACTGAAGTAGAAGCAAACCCCACCAAACAGGAATCGGGCTATATTTTTTTTTATCGAAGTCTCTGCGGATTTTTCCTTAAACACGTTTATTACCTGTAACTTAAGATCAGGCGCTTGATTTACCTCTTGACATCTAGAGCTTTGCTCGCCTCTCACCTTTATTGTTAGTTTATGTTTAATATGAAAAAAGCTTGCAACACTTACTGCTCTAAACCGGATCATGGAACGACAGCCTCAAAAATCATATTCACACTACCGTAGTACTCACCAGGCTTATAACCGTCATCCGGTTTGACTGCTGCAATCACCAACTCCACGCGTGTGCCAGCTTTACCGTCCAGTTCCGAAATAATCTCAGCATTATCCAGCGTGAGTTTTATCCGGTTGAACGTTACATCCAGCGCGATGTTGTCGATGTCTCTGCCGTTACTTAAGTAAGGTACCTCACTCAAACGAGCAGCAATCGCTCCATTGGCGTTTTTGACATCGAATTGTTTACGCAGCGACCCAAGTTCCTCCGTCGCCATATTCCAGGGTAGTGTTTGTTCACGCCCTATCCACCCCGGATCCACCGGCAACACATAAAACTCCGCAACAGGGATAGTCACTGACACTTCAAAGGTTTCGCGTTCCACTATTGCAAAGGCGTAAACACTCGCCAGCGTCAGACATACCATCGAGGCGACGGTTATCCATTTTTTCAACATGATCTTCACCTGTTGCTTGCACTTCAATGTTGCAAACAAATAAATCGAAATCGATATAAAACTAAAAAGCCTGGAAGCAAACAGACGTTCACCCAACTACGGCTTCATCCCTTGATCTCCAGGTTCTGGCTTTTGCTTCCTTCAACCATCGTAAAACGGTATTGCCGACCAGCCTGCTTTTCGAACTGGAATGTCCGACCGGCCAGAATGTGATGCTTGGTCGTTGGCTGGCACTCCTGCTCGTTCTTGATCGAGCAGTCCTTGAATTCGTCGATCACCACCACACTATTGCCGTTGTTGCGGATCCGGTACTGCCCCGCCTCGTTCTCGATCACGCTGTCAAAGCGTGTCTCTTTCGGGCGAACAAAGAACACCGTGCCATAACCCGCCAGTACATTAACCCCGGCCGACAGGTTTTTCTTGTAGTCGTCGCGCTCCTGCTCGGAGACGGCGAACTCATCTTCCTTTTCCGGCACTACCGGCACATAACGCACGCGGAAGTAACGTTCCTTGTCACGCTCCCCCATGTACAACAAACGCGAACCCTGCATGCCATTGGCCGGCACGATCAGTCGCGCCGGACTGGCCATCAGCCCGTCACGCGACGTAGCGTCCGCCTGGTTGACCAAAGGAATTTCCCGGGCTTTGCCATCGGCATCGTAGATGATTTCGAGAATATTGATCTTGACGAAAGCCGTGCTGTCGCCACCATTGAATACTCGTTTCAGATAAGAACTTTTATCGCCATCCAGATAGTCATAGACCACCCCGACATTGATCTGCGGCGCGGCCAGGGCCGCGTGAGAAAAAAGCGAAAAACCAAACAGTGCCAACAGGCGCTTCATGACGTAATACCTCAATTGTAAAACACAACCAAACCGCTTAAATTTGCGAGTCCCAGAGCACCGTGACATTACCCGAATATTCCTTGGCGACTCCCTCGGACAGCATCCGCTCAACATGTTCCCTGCTAATCTCGAAGTGCAGGGTCGCCGGCTTGCGAACGAGGTAAACGCTAGGCTGAAACAACTCAGTACCACTGCCATCTATTAATAATGGACGACGAATAATCGGTTGCCCGCTAACATCCCTCAAATCACTTGGCAAACTCACACTGATAGAGAGAGGGGCATTTTCACCGGAATTCGACTCCTTAAGCGCACAGCTATTCTCAAAGGAGTATTGACACTCCAGCTGCATTTTGAAGTTCGTAGAGGTCCAGATATTAAAGGACTGATCCCGAAACAACCGTGTTGGTTTACGGCCTTGGTTTAACCAAGCCTGCCAGCCGCCCTCAGGAACCAGTTCCACGCGATGACCAGCGGGCGGTACCTCCACAGATAGAACGTGTTCCACGTTCAGGGTAAAATCAAGTTGAAGACCGGAATCGGTGGGTAAAAGATTATCGCCCATGTCGAAATCGCCAAAAGGACCTACGGTGTAATTAATGCTGCCGGTGTAAGTACCAGGTGCCATCTTCAAAGGATCAGGCGTACGGAGGGAGTACATGAAATTCAACTTCGGGTAGGCGAAACCGGGAATATCAAAATTTGCACTTGTTCCGCAAGTACCAGCTCCCGCGGGTGTTAACCATAAGAACGTAAAGTCTGTGTCAGTTGGCCGCACACCAGCACGCGTATGGAGGCATGGTTTGGGGGCAATGCCCCAATCTCCGTGGTCCCATAATAAATAATGCCCCCTAACTGCATCAGGCTCTCCAGTCAGTTCCTGGACGCGTTTACCAAGTCTGTATCGACCGCCGATTCCGACGATCCTTACTTCAACCAATGCCTCTTTACCGTCTGCAGATCGAACCGAAACCTGTCTCCATGCATTGGCCGGAATATTAAACATTGCGCCCTGACGAAAATTTCCATCGTGGGCCACTATAGGAGCGATGGAATTGAAGTCAATAT
Source organism: Pseudomonas sp. AP3_22 TE3818 (assembly GCF_053628995.1). Lineage (NCBI taxonomy): Bacteria > Pseudomonadati > Pseudomonadota > Gammaproteobacteria > Pseudomonadales > Pseudomonadaceae > Pseudomonas > Pseudomonas sp. AP3_22 TE3818. The sequence goes on from NZ_JBRJHL010000001.1 coordinate 5,410,906, forward strand.
TGGTTTCGATACTAAAAACCTGACGCCCTTCATCTAACCATTTACACGTTTCCGGAGTATCGCGACAGACACCCGTAACAGGCGTTTGATTCTCAAATGAATTAATATAAGGTTTCGCGGGATCAGGTTTAAAGCCTGCAGTAATTTGTACAACATCAGCCCGGACGGAAGCTGAAAACATCCAAAACAAAACCCCACTTAAAATAAATACAGCAGCGGCTTTATAAGTCACAAACAAACCCTTCATACTCCACTCCAGCATTTAGATTGCCTTCTCCGTCCGATACATCGCATCCGCCAACGTCTCCGGCGAACAACGCAACTCCCCAATCATCAACACATCGTTTTCCCGTTGGGCGTTGTCTGGATCGAGTCGGAACTGACAGAGCAAGTGGTTGCCGGAGCGCACCTCCAGCGTCGGCGAGCCGGCGTTCATTTCCATGGAGAAGAAACCATCGACTTCACTCACCCCACGACTGGCGTGGTTGATGATGTGATGGCCCTTGAGTGGTTTACCCTGGGGGTCGACCAAGCGCCCGAGCACGGTGACGGTTTTGCTGATGGTGATCTTGCGGTACTCCACGCCGCCCTTGTTCAGGTGATAGCTGGAGCGAGGCGGTTGAATGCTCGCGGCGGGCACGTGGTTGCCCTCGAAGTCGAAGCTCACCGAGCTGCTTTTATACGCCGTGAGCGGCACGAAATTACGACCCGGGCGCAGCACCGCACTGCCGCCGCTCAGGTCGTCGGCACGCAGGGCAATGTCGGCGATATCCGACTCCACGTCGATGATCATGCCCGCCCCGTCGCGGTGGGATTGGCTGGTCATGACCATTTTCCGCGCACCGATTGCCACGGTGCTGTCCAGGTTAAGACCGCCAGTCAGGTCATTGTTATAGGAGGATCGCTGGATAAAACCGTCGCCATTGACCAGGTCCGATTGCATCGTGGTCATGGCGGACAAGCCCATGCCATAGGTATCGGAGGTCGCCGTGGCCGAGACACTCTGCAGCAAGTGATCCTGAAGCTCTTTGCGATAGGTCAGCGAGGCATTGTTATCACGCCCGCCCTCCCGCGCCGTGCGCGAACCGATGCTGCCGGACCATTGCTCTCCCGAGTCGCCCAGCGCGATGTTGAGGCTCAGGTCAATACCACGGTTTCTGTCACTACCTGAACTGACACTGCCCGGTCGGTCGAACAGCGACAATCGCCAGTTGGCATCGCTGCCGAAAAGTTGAGTACGCTGAGTCCATCCCAGGTCCAGCCCCGTGCCTTCGGTATTGCCCTGGCTATGGGATACACGGGCATTGACCGAGCTTTTGGTGGTCAGTCGGTGATTGACCGATAGCGATGAGTTGCTGGTCTGGCCGACGAACACATTGCGCTGACGCACCCGCGTCCCGTCGGGCAAGGTGTCGTAAAGCCGGGTCGTGTCGAGCCAGCTGCGGTTATGGCTGGCGACGATGCTGCCCTTTCCATAGGAATACAAACCCTGCACATCAAGGCCGGTACCGTAGTCTTCGGTCTGGTAGATGTTGGCGAAAAGACTGGCGTTGTTGACGACCGTCCAGTCGACCGATGCGCCGTATTGCAGAGAGTCACGCACCTGCCGGCCGGTCAAACCGAGGATCACTCGCGGGTGCAACAGGTAGTTGAATGCCGCTCCGGCGGTCATATCCCCCTCGGATTGCTCATCCCAGTTGCTGAGCAACCTGGACTCACGACCGGCGAAAAGGTTGTAGCGCCAGCGCTCATCATGATTGCGCCAGTTGTTCGGTTTGTAGACCAATTCCTGAGTGCTGGACGTGATCTGACCGTCTTCGACCAGTCGCACTTCCACCTCGTAGATGCCGCCCGGCAGCGGGCGCGTATCGAGGGTTTGCAATCCGGCGGGCACGGCTTGGGTATTGATCAACAGGCCGTCGCGGTAGATTTCCACCGAGCCCTGGCGATTGGCGGTGACGTAGATCGGATAAATCGCCGGCTTCGGATTGTTGATCACCAGGCTGTCGGAGCTGCCATACATGACACCTAGCGCTGTATCGGGGCTTACGCCAAATGTACGAGGCTGGCGAGTCAGTCCTTCGGTGGTGGGAGTGAAGTAGCCCAGGCGCAGGAAATTGCCCTCCAGTTCGCGCTGGGTATAGAGCCCATGCACGGCGTGATAGACCTGATTGTCCACGCCCCCCATTCGGGACAACTGCAGGTTGACGGCTTGAGTCCAGTTACCCAGGCTGCTGCTGGCTTCGAGGCCGTAGCGCCCGCCCGTATCCTGGTTCTGGCCGCCATTGAGGTTCAATTGATTGCGCACAATCAGGCCGCTGCTGCCGCCTTCCGGCAGGCTGTAGTAACGCTGCGCCTGCTCATCGCGTTCGGAATTTGCCGTGAGGATGGAGACGAGTGAGTTTTCCAGGCTGTAGTGCACGGCAAGCAATTGCTCCGGGCATTTGCCCTGGCAGCTGCCGAGGGCTACGCCCTGGCTCAGATAGTTTGACCAGGTATCTCGTTCGCCTGCCTTGAATTTGCTGTCGCTGACATCGGTAAAGTCAACGAGGGTGATGCGATCATCGCGGCTTAACACCACCATCGCTTCACCGAGAAATTGTTGGTCAAGTTCCACGCGGACCGCCAACGGCACATCAAAGAAATGCTCCTCGAACTCAGCCGGCAATCCCTTGGCCTGAGACAGCAAACTTCGAGGTGTATGGCCATTGTCCGTTGGCGCAGCCAAGGCATTTGCACAAAAGACAAGGGCAAGCGCCGTCGCGATGGGAGTCATCGGGAACATGAACGAATTACTCTGAATATAAAAACGTTAAAACCGAACGACAAACAAAGTAGTTCGTCATTCGGTAATTGTTATCAAATAATGACTAAGCCTTAGTTCATAACCAAATTACGGCACTGTCGGAATGGCGTCGAAGACCACCACTGGCGTTGCGGTGTAGTTGCCGTTCTGGTCAGCGGTTGGTTTGGCTGCGGCGATTACCAGGTCGGCCGCGATACCGCCCTTGGCCTCGGCTTCAGCTACTACTTCCTGAGATACCGCCGTCAAGGTTTTGCCATTAAAGGTGTAGGTCAACGGAATGTTGTTGGCACCGTTGAACAATGGCTGTGGACCACCCTCGACATAGGCACCCACCGCACCGTCGGTGTGCTTCACATCGTATACCGCACGCAGTGGAGACAAGGTGCCATCCACCAGGTTGTAGGCCATTTTTTCGTCTTTACCGAAGTTCGGGTCCCGTGGCTGGGCGTGGAAAACCTTGGTTGGAATGGTGGCGCTGATGTTGATGGAGCTGCGTGCATCATCGGCGGCGAATGCGAAAGAAGAGCTGAGCGCCAGAAGGGCTACAGGAACGGCAAATACGACTTTGTTGAACATGACTTGTTACCTTATAAATTAACTGACAGGCATATAAAAGCCAAATGGAAATACTCAAACCTCACTGTCCGGGCGGGCAGCAAGTTCGTGATTGATTATTCATCCAGACTTTTAACGGCGCAGATGATCCAGTAATGCAGAAGAAAGGTATGTAGGACCGTTCTCCGTAACCTGTAGTCCTAAAAGAATTAACTATAGCGAAATACTCCATCGTATAAAAAACCTACAGACTCCTTTAACTAGTACTACAAACCGCATCAGCAGATATTTGAAAAACCTCTCAGCCAATTTTGTAAGACTCAATTACTTACAATGCCGACCTCTCGCGTGCTGGTTTTCTTGCATAGGGGGGAACCGTCGGTCGATCCTGCTTGCACAAGACATAAGATATATCTTAAGTTGTATCTAAACACGACGTGAGAGAACGCAAAAAATGAGAGACCATCATTCCCCCCACCGCGAACACGGCGACGGCCGCGACGGCTTCGAGAAACGCCCTGGCCGCGAACGCGGTGGTCGTGGCCCGCGAGTATTTGCCCCCGGCGACCTGAAATTGCTCCTGCTGGCGTTGATCGCGGAACAGCCATGTCACGGCTATGACCTGATCCGCCAGATTGAAGGCATGTTCGATGGCGCCTACAGTCCCAGTCCCGGCGTGATCTACCCGACCCTGACTTTTCTTGAAGAAAGCGAGTTGATTACCGGCGACGCCGAAGGCGGCAAAAAACGCTACAGCGTGACCGACGCCGGACGCCAGTCCCTGACCGAGCAAGCCGTCGCCCTTGAAGGTGTGCGGGTGCGCATCGATGTCAGCAAGCGCTCGTTGCGCGGCCATGATCGCCCGGCCGAAATCCACGAGGCGGTGCACAACCTGCGCCATGCCCTGCAACTGCATCACGGCCGCTGGAGCGCGGAAGAAATCCAGCGCGTCGCGGCGCTGCTCAACGACACCGCCAAAGCCATCGTCGACGGCCCTGCCGTTCAACCCGTTCAGGAGAAAGCCGAATGACTGAAGTGATCGCGCATTCCATTCACCGCGTCATGCACGACATCAAACGCCGTCGCCTGGAAGTATTACGTGTGGTCGACCTGACCCCGCGCATGCGCCGGATTACCCTGGGCGGGCCGGAGCTGGCAGGCTTCGTCAGCCTGGGTACGGACGATCACGTCAAACTGTTGTTCCCGCAGAACGCCGAACAGGCTGCGGCCCTGGAAACCCTGGTGCTGGGCGCCGGCAAGGACAACGGCCCGCTGCCCGAGATGCGCGACTACACGCCGCGCCGCTATGACCTGAGCGCCCTGGAACTGGACATCGACTTCGTGCTGCACGGCGACGGCCCGGCCTCGACCTGGGCCGAACAGGCCAAACCGGGGCAGTTCCTGCACATCGGCGGGCCGAGGGGTTCGATGATCGTGCCGGACATGTTCGACAGCTACTTGCTGATCGGCGACGAAACCGCCCTGCCCGCCATCGCCCGGCGCCTCGAAAGCCTGGCGGCCAACCGCCGTGCGCTGGTGATCGTGGAAGTGGAAAACGGCAAGGAGCAGCAAGTGCTGGAAAGCGCTGCCGAGGTCAATGTGATCTGGGTGCTGCGCGAAGGTGGCAAGGACAATCTGCTGACCACCGTGCGCCAGATCCAGGTGCCGGCCGGCAGCCTGTACGCGTGGGTGGCAACGGAAAGCAAGGTGTCGCGGCAGATTCGTCGGGTGTTGCTCGATGAGCATGGGCTGAACGAGCAGTTCGTCAAAGCGGTGGGCTACTGGCGGCTGGATGACAGTCTTGAAGAGTGATCACATCCTGTAGGAGCCGGCTTGTCGGCGATGGGGACCTTTAGGACGCCATCGCTGGCAAGCCAGCTCCTACAATTGATGACGACGATCCACTGCAACCACCCCCAGCGCAATCAGCACAAACCCCGCCAACAATCCCCCGGCGTTGATGAACACCTGTGGATAACCCAGTTTGTCCACATCAATGAACGGGTACGGATAAGTCGCCAGCACATGCCCGCGCAGCAACGAGTAAGCGAAGTACACCAGCGGATAAATCACCCACAACGCGATATGCCCCCAGCGCAGCGAGCCTTTCGGTACACAGAACCACCAATACCCCAGAAACAGCAGCGGCATGACGTCATGCATCAGCTCATCGGCCAGCCATTGCCAGCCTTCGGGATGCCATAGATGGCGAAGCAATACGCTGTACGCCAGGCCGACGACAGCGATGCTCACAGCGATGCCACTACTGACCCAGGGCTGTAAAAACCAGCGTCGCGCGGCGGACTCGCGGGACGTCAGTTCACAGGTCAGCACCGTCGCCACCAGGGTGTTGCTCAGCACGGTGAAGTAGCTGAAAAAACTCATCAGCCCACCGATCAGACTGGCCTCCAGCGTCCAGCGCGAATAGAAAATCAGGTACATCTGGATGCTCAATCCCGCCCAGCCGAGCATGGCAGCCACGACCACAAAACGGCGGCGTAACGCGCACGGATTGACCATGTTCAGAGCGGTCGTTTGGTGCGCATCAACTTCACATACAGGCGTTCGACCTTCTCCCGCGCCCACGGGGTTTTACGCAGGAACGTCAGACTCGACTTGATACTCGGGTCGCTCTTGAAGCAGCGGATATCGATGCGTTCGGCCAGCCCCGACCATTCGTAGTGTTCAACCAGGGCGTTGAGGATTTGCTCCAGCGTCACGCCGTGCAGCGGGTCGATGTTGTGTTCGGTCATGCCGGGCCTTCAAGCAGAGTGGGAATTGGAAGTCGCGCACCTTAGCCGAGGGTTTCGTCGGGTGGAAGCGATCTATCAAATGTAGGTGAACTTGTAGGAGCGAGCTTGCTCGCGATGGACTCGAACGAAAACGCGTCAACCCAGAATGAACGCGTTATCGTTATCGACCATCGCGAGCAAGCTCGCTCCTACAACTGTTACCGAATCCGAAAGGCTGCATGTCAGTAAAAGCCCTTTCTCTATTTGTAACAGATCATTATCCTTGCGCCCGCTGCCTGCTGAAACGCTTCCGCTTTCGCTTCACGCCTGCTGCTTTCCGTTTATCCCCCAGAAAAAGATCAAGAACTCCGTCTCTATGCCTGACTTTAAATCTTTGCGAGACAGCGCTGTCTTTACAACTGCTGCCCATCGAAACATCCTACCCCTGCTCGGTGGCCTCACCGCACTGGGCCTGGCCTCCTGCGTCCAGGCAGCTCCAGCCTTCGATAGCGATTCACCATGGATGCTCGGCGACTGGAATGGCACCCGCAGCGAACTTGCGGAAAAAGGCTACGACTTCAAAGTCGATTACACCGGTGAAATGGGCAGCAACCTGCACGGCGGCTACGATCACGACCGCACAGCCCGCTACAGCGACCAGTTCGGCCTGGGCACCCATCTGGACTTGCAGAAAATCCTCGGCTGGGACGACGCCGAGTTCCAGCTGACCATCACCGAACGCAGCGGCAACAACATCAGCAACGACCGCATCAATGACCCGCGTGTCGGCGGCTTCACCTCGGCCCAGGAAGTCTGGGGCCGCGGCCAGACCTGGCGCCTGACGCAGATGTGGTATCAGCAGAAGTTCTTCGACGAAAAACTCGACATCAAGGTCGGCCGTTTCGGCGAAGGCGAAGACTTCAACAGCTTCCCTTGCGACTTCCAGAACCTGGCGTTCTGCGGCTCCCAGGTCGGCAACTGGGCGGGCGACATCTGGTACAACTGGCCGGTCAGCCAGTGGGCACTGCGGGTCAAATATCACCTGACGCCAGAGCTCTATGCACAGGTCGGCGCGTACGAGCAGAACCCGTCGAACCTGGATCGCGACAACGGCTTCAAGCTCAGCGGCAGCGGCACCCAGGGCGCGGTCCTGCCGGTGGAACTGGTGTGGACGCCGAAATTCAATGGCCTGCCGGGTGAATACCGCGCCGGTTACTACTACAGCAGCGCCAACGCCACCGACGTCTACAAGGACAGCAACGGCCAGCCTGCCGCCCTGAGTGGCGAAGCCTACCGCAGCGCCTCGAGCAAACACGGCATGTGGCTGGGCCTGCAGCAGCAAGTCACCAGCCTGGCCAGCGATCATTCCCGCGGCCTGAGCCTGTTCGCCAACGGCACGATGCACGACAAGAAGACCAATGCCATCGACAACTACGTCCAGGCCGGCCTCGTCTACAAAGGTCTGTTCGACGCCCGATCCAGGGACGACATCGGTTTTGCCATGGCCCGCGTCCACGTCAACCCGGCCTATCGCAAGAACGCCGAGGCGACCAACCAGGCCAATGTCGTTTTCGACTACGACAATCCGTCTTACCTGCCACCCCAGGACACCGAATACAGCGCCGAACTCTATTACGGCGTGCACGTGACCCACTGGCTGACCGTGCGCCCGAACCTGCAATACATCCGCCATCCCGGCGGCGTGAACGAGGTCGACGACGCGCTGATCGGCGGGATCAAGGTCCAGTCGTCGTTCTGAGCAACACCATAAAACCCTGTGGGAGCGGGCTTGCTCGCGAAGGCGTCATTACAGCCAACATTTGTGCTGCCTGAACCACCGCTTTCGCGAGCAAGCCCGCTCCCACAAGGGATTGCGTGAACCCAACAGCTTTTATCTGAACCATGCCCGCGCCGGATCATCATCTACAGTGAACTGGCGCAGGACTCTATGAAACGTCACGGAGAATCACACTATGAGCACTGATAGTGCCTTGGGTCGAAGCCGTCTGTTGCCGACCCTGCTCGGCATACTGCTTCTGCTAATGGGCCTGGCCATGCTGGCCGGGGGGATCAAGCTGAGCATGCTCGGCGGCTCGCTGTACTACCTGCTGGCCGGCATCGGCATCGCTTTGAGCGGCGTGTTGCTGATCGCCGCCCGCCGCGCGGCGCTGGGCCTGTACGCACTGGTGCTGTTCGCCAGTACTGTCTGGGCGCTGTGGGAAGTCGGCCTCGACTGGTGGCAACTGGTGCCGCGCCTGGCGCTGTGGTTCGCCCTCGGCGTGGTGATGCTGCTGCCATGGTTCCGTCGTCCATTGCTGATCAACGGCCCTGCCCCTGTGGGCACGGGCGCCTTGAGCGTGGCCGTGGTCCTGGCCGGTGCCGCCGCCGTGGCCAGCCAGTTCACCCATCCGGGTGAGACCTTGGGCGAACTGGGCCGCGACACCGCGGACATGACCAGCACCGCACCGCAGATGCCCGAAGGCGACTGGCAGGCCTATGGCCGCAGCGAATTCGGTGACCGCTACTCGCCGCTCAAGCAGATCACCCCGGCCAATGTCGGCAAGCTGCAAGAAGCCTGGCGTATCCAGACCGGCGATCTGCCCACCGCCGATGACCCGGTGGAACTGACCAACGAAAACACCCCGCTCAAGGCCAACGGCATGCTCTATGCCTGCACCGCCCATAGCAAGGTGCTGGCGCTGGACCCGGACACCGGCAAGGAACTGTGGCGTTTCGACCCGCAGATCAAGAGCCCGGTGGGCTTCAAGGGCTTCGCCCACATGACCTGCCGTGGCGTGTCGTACTACGACGAAGCGGCCTACGCCCAGTCTGAAAACGCGGCCTCCGCCGTCATCTCTGAAGCCGGCAAAGCCGTCGCCCAGGCCTGCCCGCGTCGCCTGTACCTGCCAACCGCTGATGCACGCCTGATCGCGCTCAACGCCGACACCGGCAAGGTCTGCGAAGGTTTCGGTAAAAACGGCGTGGTTGACCTCACCCAAGGCATCGGCCCGTTCACCCCCGGTGGCTACTACGCCACCTCGCCGGCAGCGATCACCCGTGACCTGGTGATCATGGGCGGCCACGTCACCGACAACGAGTCGACCAACGAGCCCTCCGGTGTGATCCGTGCCTTTGACGTACACGACGGTCATCTGGTGTGGAACTGGGACAGCAACAATCCTGACGCGACCGAACCGCTGCCAGAGGGCGAACACTACAGCCGCAACTCGGCCAACATGTGGTCGCTGGCCAGCGTCGACGAAAAACTCGGCATGGTCTACCTGCCACTGGGCAACCAGACCCCTGACCAGTGGGGCGCAGACCGCACCCCGGGCGCCGAGAAGTTCAGTGCCGGCCTGGTCGCACTGGACCTGGCCACCGGCAAGGTGCGCTGGAACTACCAGTTCACTCACCATGACCTGTGGGACATGGACGTCGGCAGCCAGCCGACCCTGCTGGACATGAAAACCGCCGACGGCATCAAGCCGGCCGTGATCCAACCGACCAAGCAGGGCAGCCTGTACGTACTCGACCGTCGTGACGGCACGCCGATCATCCCGATCAAGGAAATTCCGGCTCCGCAAGGCGCCGTGAAAGGCGACCACACCGCACCGACCCAGGCCCGTTCGGACCTGAACCTGCTGGCCCCGGAACTGACCGAAAAAGCCATGTGGGGTGCCAGCCCGTTCGACCAGATGCTGTGCCGCATCCAGTTCAAGGAGTTGCGTTACGAAGGCCAGTACACCCCGCCGTCGGAACAGGGCAGCCTGATCTATCCGGGTAACGTCGGTGTCTTCAACTGGGGCGGCGTTTCGGTCGACCCGGTTCGCCAGATGCTGTTCACCAGCCCGAACTACATGGCCTTCGTCTCGAAAATGGTGCCTCGCGCCGAAGTCGCAGCCGGCAGCAAACGTGAAAGCGAAACCGCGGGCGTGCAACCGAACACCGGCGCACCTTATGCGGTGATCATGCACCCGTTCATGTCGCCGTTCGGCGTACCGTGCCAGGCGCCGGCCTGGGGCTACGTGGCCGGCATCGACCTGACCACAGGCAAAGTCGTGTGGAAACGCAAGAACGGCACCAGCCGCGACAGTTCGCCATTGCCTATCGGCCTGACACTCGGCGTGCCAAGCATGGGCGGTTCGATGGTCACCGCTGGCGGTGTCGGCTTCCTCAGCGGCACGCTGGATCAATACCTGCGCGCCTATGACGTCAACACCGGCAAGGAGCTTTGGAAATCGCGCCTGCCGGCTGGCGGTCAGGCTACGCCGATGACCTACACCGGCAAGGACGGCAAGCAGTACGTGCTGTTGGTCGTCGGTGGCCACGGCTCACTGGGCACCAAAATGGGTGACTATGTGATTGCGTACAAACTGTCCGAGTAAGTTTCAGCGGCAGTCAAAACAAAGGCGACGCCCTCACAGGCATCGCCTTTTTTGTAGTCGCGCGAATACCCACTGTAGGAGCCGGCTTGCCGGCGATGACGGTCTGACATTCAACAACGATGTACGCTTTCAGATCGCCATCGCTGGCAAGCCAGCTCCTACAAAAGCACGTTGCAGCCCGGACAACCCGGCCGCCAGCCGAAATCCAGCTAACCTGTCTCTGCGCTGAACACGCCTTCGAAACACGGCGTTGCAGAAAATGACCGTTGAAACCACCGCCAACCTGCCCCATCTAAGACCCATACCCATTGTGCAGGTGCCCCCATGAGCGACCAGCAAGAATTCCCCGAAGACCCGAGCGAATACGCCGATCCGCAAAGCGCTCCACAGCATAAACCCGGCAAAGGCCTGGCCCTGCCCGGCCAGAACCTGCCGGACAAGGTCTACATCATCCCGATCCACAACCGGCCCTTCTTCCCGGCCCAGGTCCTGCCGGTCATCGTCAACGAAGAGCCGTGGGCCGAGACCCTCGACCTGGTGGCCAAGTCCGAACACCACTCCCTGGCCCTGTTCTACATGGACACGCCCCAGGAAGATCCGCGCCACTTCGACACCTCGGCCCTGCCGCTCTACGGCACCCTGGTCAAGGTGCACCACGCCAGCCGCGAAAACGGCAAACTGCAATTCGTCGCCCAGGGCCTGACCCGTGTGCGTCTGAAAACCTGGCTCAAGCACCATCGCCCGCCGTACCTGGTGGAAGTCGAATACCCGCACCAGCCCACCGAGCCGACCGACGAGGTCAAGGCCTACGGCATGGCGCTGATCAATGCGATCAAGGAACTGCTGCCGCTCAACCCGCTGTACAGCGAAGAGTTGAAGAACTACCTCAACCGCTTCAGCCCCAACGACCCGTCGCCGCTGACCGACTTCGCCGCCGCACTCACCTCGGCCACCGGCAGTGAGCTGCAGGAAGTGCTCGACTGCGTGCCGATGCTCAAGCGCATGGAAAAAGTCCTGCCGATGCTGCGCAAGGAGGTCGAGGTCGCGCGCCTGCAAAAAGAGATTTCCGCCGAAGTTAACCGCAAGATCGGTGAACATCAGCGCGAGTTCTTCCTCAAGGAGCAACTCAAGGTCATCCAGCAGGAGCTGGGCCTGACCAAAGACGACCGCAGCGCCGACCTCGAACAGTTCGAGCAGCGGCTGGTGGGCAAAGTCCTGCCGGCGCAGGTGCAGAAACGCCTCGAAGAGGAAATGAACAAGCTGTCGATCCTCGAGACCGGCTCGCCGGAGTATGCGGTCACCCGCAATTACATCGACTGGGCGACCTCGGTGCCGTGGGGCGTGTACGGCGAGGATAAACTCGACCTCAAGCACGCGCGCAAGGTGCTGGACAAACACCACGCCGGCCTCGACGACATCAAGGACCGCATCCTCGAATTCCTCGCCGTTGGTGCCTATAAAGGCGAAATCAGCGGCTCCATCGTATTGCTGGTCGGCCCGCCGGGCGTGGGCAAGACCAGCGTCGGCAAATCCATCGCCGAATCCCTGGGCCGGCCGTTCTATCGCTTCAGCCTTGGTGGCATGCGCGATGAAGCCGAGATCAAGGGCCATCGCCGCACCTATATCGGCGCGCAGCCGGGCAAACTGGTGCAGGCGCTCAAAGACGTCGAAGTGATGAACCCGGTGATCATGCTCGACGAGATCGACAAGATGGGCCAGAGCTACCAGGGCGACCCGGCTTCGGCCTTGCTGGAAACCCTCGATCCGGAGCAGAACGTTGAATTCCTCGACCACTATCTGGACCTGCGGATGGACCTGTCGAAAGTGCTGTTCGTGTGCACCGCCAACACCCTGGACTCGATCCCCGGCCCGTTGCTCGACCGCATGGAAGTGATTCGCCTGTCGGGCTACATCACCGAAGAAAAAGTCGCCATCGCCAAGCGTCACCTGTGGCCCAAGCAGCTTGAGAAAGCCGGCGTGTCCAAGGGCAGCCTGAGCATCAGCGACAGCGCGCTCAAGGCGCTGGTCGACGGCTATGCCCGTGAAGCCGGCGTGCGCCAGCTGGAAAAAAACCTCGGCAAACTGGTGCGCAAAGCGGTGATGAAACTGCTCGACGATCCGAAAGCGGTGATCAAGCTCGGCCCGAAAGATCTCGAAGCGTCGCTCGGCAAACCGGTGTTCCGCAACGAGCAGGTGCTGGCGGGGGTCGGCGTGATCACCGGCCTGGCCTGGACCAGCATGGGCGGCGCGACCCTGCCGATCGAAGCCACGCGCATCCACACCCTCAACCGTGGGTTCAAGCTCACCGGGCAACTGGGTGACGTGATGAAAGAGTCGGCGGAGATCGCCTACAGCTACGTCAGTTCGCACCTGAAGTCCTATGGCGGCGATCCGAAGTTCTTCGACGAAGCCTTCGTCCACCTGCACGTGCCGGAAGGCGCCACGCCAAAGGACGGCCCGAGCGCCGGCGTGACCATGGCCAGCGCCCTGCTGTCGCTGGCACGCAACCAGCCACCGAAAAAAGGCGTGGCCATGACCGGTGAGCTGACATTGACCGGGCATGTGCTGCCGATTGGCGGGGTGCGCGAGAAGGTGATTGCAGCGCGGCGGCAGAAGATTTTCGAGTTGATCCTGCCGGAAGCCAACCGGGGTAATTTCGAGGAACTGCCGGAGTACCTGAAGGAGGGGATTACCGTGCACTTTGCCAAACGCTTTGCGGATGTGGCGAAGGTGCTTTTCTGATGTTCCTGTAGCGCCTGTACTGCCGTCTTCGCGGGCAAGCCCGCTCCCACAGGAAATTGAGTCGGTCACAAAACTTGTGTGCACCCTCAATCCCTGTGGGAGCGGGCTTGCCCGCGAAAGCGTCAGTCCTGACACCACCGTCCAGGCTGACTGTCACACTTTGTCTCATCTTCAGTTATGCTCGCCGTTCGTCGTGAACGCCGGAGCCCCCGACCCTATGTCCTCCATTCGCCTGTTTGTCCCCCTCGCCCTCGCCTTGCTGGCCGCATGCGCCACGCAACCTGCACACAACGTGACCGTGGAAAAACAGAGCGAATGCCCGGTGAAACTCACCAACGGGCAAAACCTGATCCTGACCCTGCCGAGCAATCCGACCACGGGTTATCGCTGGGCGATCCAGGATTCGGCCGGCGGCGTACTGCACGCCTTGGGGCCAGAGGTGTATCGAAATCCGGAAGATGCCGGCATCGTTGGTTCGGCCGGGGTTTCCACCTGGCGCTTCCAGGCTTTTGCGACCGGCACGGGACGTCTGCGCCTGACCTCGCAACAGCCGTGGGCCCCGGAAGTGCTGCCGGTGGACTCGTTCGACTGCGCGATCTCGGTTAACTGACCGTGGGCTGGCTGATTCTGGCGCTGATGGGCGCGGTGACCTTTCTTTATGGCCTGAGCGTGCATGCCTCCATGCTGTGCCTGCTGGTCAAGCCGTTGCCGGTGCTGGCCTTGCTCGGCTGGCTGCACGACGCACCACCCGGCGAATATCGGCGCTGGATCAGCCTGGGCCTGATTTTCTCCTTGATCGGCGACGTGTTGCTGGCCTTGCCGGGGGACTTGTTCGTGTTCGGCCTCGGCGCATTTCTGGTCGCCCACCTGGCGTATCTGAAAGCCTACTTGAGCGATTGCCGGCGTCTGGCTCTTTTACCCCTGATCTTCGCCCTCGGCGTTGGTGCGGTGCTGTTGGGGATCCTGATTTCTCATGGACTGGGGCCACTCCTGGTTCCGGTGATCGTCTACGGCCTGGCGATCAGCGCCATGCTCTGGCGCGCGCTGGCGCGGCTTGGCAGTGATGTGCCCAAGCGTTCGGCCTTGCTGGCTGCCGGTGGTGCGGTGGCCTTTGTGTTTTCGGACAGTGTGATTGGCATCAGCCGTTTTGTGGTGCCGTTCGATGCGGCGCCTTACGTGATCATCCTCAGCTATTGGCTGGGGCAGTGGGGTATCACGGCATCGGCGTTCGATCAGAAACAGCGCTGAACCTGTAGGAGCCGGCTTGCCGGCGATAGCGCCCTTCATGACGCCATCGCCGGCAAGCCGGGCTCCTACAAAGGACATTGTGGGTCGATGACTGCGCCGCTTTATCAGACAACCCGCGCATCCCCGCGCCAACTTGGCTAAAATGCCGGCCTTTTCACCGATACCGCTGGAACCGCCGTGAGCAAAGAACCCGATCGCCTTTTCGCCCAGCCTTTGGCCCAGGTGCCTGACTTCGCCTTTAACGAGGACGTGGTGCGGGTGTTCCCGGACATGATCAAGCGCTCGGTGCCGGGCTATCCGACCATCGTCGAAAACCTCGGCGTGCTCGCCGCGCAGTTCGCCCAACCAGGCAGCGTGCTCTACGACCTGGGCTCGTCGCTGGGTGCCGTGACCCAGGCCCTGCGCCGGCATGTGCGCACCGACGGTTGCCGCGTCATCGCTGTGGATAACTCCGCCGCCATGGTCGAGCGCTGCCGCGAATACCTCAATGGCCAGGACTCGATGTTCCAGGAGTTACTGCCGGTCGAGGTGATCGAGGGCGACATCCTGGCGCTGGAGTTCCAGCCGGCTTCGGTGGTGGCGTTGAACTTCACCCTGCAATTCATCGCTCCGGACCAACGCACCGCACTTTTGACACGTATCCGTCAGTCGCTGTTGCCCGGCGGTGCCCTGATCCTCTCGGAAAAACTGCGCTTCGAAGACGAGCAGGAACACGCGTTGCTCACCGACCTGCACATCGCCTTCAAACGCGCCAACGGCTACAGCGAGCTGGAAATCGCCCAGAAGCGCAGCGCCATCGAAAACGTCATGAAGCCCGACAGCCTCGAAGAACACCGCGAACGCCTGTTGGCCGCCGGGTTCTCGAAAGTCGTGCCGTGGTTCCAGTGTCTTAACTTTGCCTCGTTGATTGCCCTGCCATGATTGATCTGTCTCCCCTCGCCCGCCGTCTGGCCGGCACGCCGCTGGCCGAATGGGCCAACACCCTGCAGGCACAACTCGACAAGAAAATGGAAAAGGGCCATGGCGACCTGGAGCGCTGGCAAAGCGCGCTGGACGCCCTGCCAAAGATCCAGCCGAGCGAAGTCGATTTGCTCAACGGCCTGAAGCTGGACACCGATTGCGACGAGGATACCCGCGCGCAAATGCGTTCCGCGTTGATGGGCCTGTCGCCGTGGCGCAAGGGGCCGTTCGACCTGTTCGGTGTGCACGTCGACACCGAATGGCGCTCGGACTGGAAGTGGTCGCGGGTCGCCCCGCATCTGGACCTGGCGGGCAAGCGCATCCTCGATGTCGGCTGCGGCAACGGCTACTACATGTGGCGCATGCTCGGCGCCGGTGCCGACAGCGTGATCGGTGTCGACCCGAACTGGCTGTTCTTCTGCCAGTTCCAGGCGGTGCAGCGCTACTTGTCCGAGCCGAACGCCTGGCACCTGCCCTTCCCGTTCGAAGACCTGCCGCCGAACCTCGAAGGCTTCGACACGGTGTTTTCCATGGGTGTGTTCTACCACCGCCGCTCGCCCATCGAGCATTTGCTGGCGCTGAAGGACTGCCTGGTCAAGGGCGGCGAGCTGGTGCTGGAAACGCTGGTGGTCGAAGGCGATAAACACCAGGTGCTGGTGCCGGAAGACCGCTACGCGCAGATGCGCAACGTATGGTTCCTGCCGTCGGTGCCGGCGCTGGAGTTGTGGCTGCGACGTGCTGGGTTCAGCGATGTGAGGTGCGTGGATGTGAGCACGACCACCGTCGAGGAACAGCGTGGCACCGAGTGGATGAAGTATCAGTCGCTAAGCGATTTTCTGGATCCCGAGGATCACAGCAAGACGATTGAAGGGCTGCCGGCGCCGATGCGGGCGGTGATCGTCGCGAAAAAGTAACCGATCTCTCCCAGACACTGCAAAAACCTGTGGGAGCTGGCTTGCCAGCGATAGCGGTGGTTCAGTCGACATCAATGTTTGATGTACCGACGCCATCGCTGGCAAGCCAGCTCCCACAGGGAATGGTGGCGTGGTTCAGAGGGCGGGCTTTGCACGCCGGGCCTTGAAGAACTCGCTCAACACCGCCCCGCACTCCTGCGCCAACACCCCACCCTCATGCAACACCCGGTGATTCAAAAAGCCCTGGGTAAAGAACTGCCCCTGGCTCTGCACAATCCCCGCCTTCGGCTCCAGCGCGCCATACACCACCCGCGTGATCCGCGAATGCACGATCAGCCCGGCGCACATGCTGCACGGCTCCAGCGTCACATACAGCGTGCTGCCGGGCAGGCGATAGTTGCTGACAGCCTCGGCGGCGGCGCGAATCGCGACCATCTCGGCGTGGGCACTGGGATCGCTGGTACTGATCGGGCAATTGAAGCCACGCCCGATGATTTCACCGTCCTGCACCAGCACCGCGCCCACCGGCACTTCGCCCAGGGCCGCACCTTGGGCGGCCAGGGCCAGGGCTTCACGCATGAATTCGCGATCACGGCTGCGGTCGATGATAGCGGCGGGACGAATCTGACGCATCACGCCACCTCGATGGCGGCCATCAGGCCGGTTTCCATGTGATCGATCACATGGCAGTGGAACATCCAGACCCCGGGATTATCCGCCACCAACGCCACTTGCGCGCGCTCGTTCTTGCCCAGCAGATACGTGTCGGTGAAGTACGGAATCACCTTGTGCCGGTTCGAGGCGATGACCTTGAAGCTCATGCCGTGCAGGTGAATCGGGTGCTGATACTGGGTCATGTTCTTCAATTCGAAAATGTAGCTCTTGCCCTTTTCCAGCTTGGCAATCGGGCGGTCGGCGCAGGTCTTGTCGGTGATGTCCCAGGCCTTGCCGTTGATCTGCCACAGGCTCGGCGGCTTGCCGTTGTCGACGTTGACCGACACCGAGCCGACCCATTCGAAATTGAAGTTGAGTTTCTCGGCATTGGCCAGGTCCGGCTCGGCAATCGGGTTGGCCGGCAGTGCCGGCGGCCATTCGCTGGGTGCGTCGGTATTGGCCACTGAACGCAAGGTACCCAGGCGCACCGGGCCGTTGCGCAAGGACAATTCTTCACCGGCCGGCGGCGCCTTGATCGCCAGGCAAATACGCATGCCGGGGCCGAGCCAGTATTCCTTGCCCAGCGGGCGCGGTTCGATGGGGTTGCCGTCCAGCGCGTAGATCTGCGCTTCGACGCCGGGAATGTTCAGGCGATAGGTCAGGGTGTTGTCGAGGTTGAGAATGCGCACCCGGGTGATCTGCCCCGCCGGCAAGTCGATCACCGCCTGCGACACACCGTTGATGGTCGCCAGGCGCCCCGCCGTGCCGCCACGGGCCGCTTCCCGGGGAATGCTGAACTCGACGAAATTGCCGACCTCGTCGACATGCCAGCTCTTCAGGCTCAGGGTCTTTTCGTACTTGAAACCGGTGGGTTCGCGCTCCTCGATGATCAGCGGGCCGACCAGGCCACGGCCGAGTTCTTCGCTGCTGTTCACATGCGGGTGATACCAGTAGCTGCCGGCATCCGGTACACGGAATTTGTAGTCGAAATACTCGCCCGGCAGCACCGGCAATTGCGAGACGTAGGGTACGCCGTCCATTTCCAGCGGCAGGCGGATGCCGTGCCAGTGAATGGTGGTCGCCACCGGCAGGTGGTTGATGAAGCGCACCCGCAACCATTCACCCTGGCGCACCCGCAACTCGGTGCCCGGCGCCGACGGGCCGAAGGCCCAGGCCTGGGTCTTGTGCCCGGCCACCAATTCCACGTCCAACGGCGCGGCGATCAACTCGTAGTCGTGACCGGCATCCGCGTCGGCCATCTTGCCCAGCCAGTAGCGTGACGCACCACCCGCTCCCACGCCAACCACCACAAGACCGGCCAGACCACCGAGTATTTGTCGACGGGAAAAGGACATTAACCAACCACCTCGCGAATCGGACGGGCCCCTGGAGCCCGCAAAAGGCGAATACGATACACCTGCGATTGCGAAACAGTAAGGGCAGCGCAGCGGATGGACGCAGATGGCCTTGTCTCTACACCCATTCCGCGGACAAAGAGACATAACTATGCAGTGCATTTTCATCGAACGAGGGCAGCATCCTCGGCATTCGAATTCTCAAGGAAAGAGAGTGCAATGAACTCGACACAAACCCAGCCGTTGCCCAACGCCGCCGACAAGGCCGCCCTCAAGGCAATCGCCACCACCGTGATCCAGACCTGCCCGAGCCTGCAGGACACAGCCCATGAAGTCGCCAGCGATTTGCTGAAGAAGTACCACGTCACCGGCCTCGATCCGGACAAGGTCTATTTCCACCGCTTCGACGCTTCCCAGAGCAGCTCGAAAGCCTTCACTGGCTGGGAGCATGTGCACGCGACGCCAACCTCGACCATGACCCTGACGCAGCTGGTGATCCAGCGTTTTCGGGTCGGCGACCAGGACAACGCCGACCTGCTCGACGTGTACGGCGGCTTCTATACCGCAGGGCCCCACGCCGACACCTACAACGAAAGCAACGAAGTGCGCCTGCATGGCAACGAAGTGCTGAAGGACTTCTGGAACATCAATTTCAGCTCGCTGTACGAGGAGCGACTGACCACCTTCTGGAGCGATTCCGGCGACGATTTCCGCACCCTGGCCAAATGCAACTTCCTCATCAAAGCCGTGCAGGCGCGGGATAAAAGCCAGTTGAGCGACGAGGACTTCCAGTTCATCACCCAAGCCGTCATCGGCCCAATCACCTGGCCCGTCAGCCTCAAGATGCTGCAAGCACAACACCCTTGCACCGGTAACGTTCGCAGCCTCGATGTGGCGGGCTACGTCGCCATCAATGCGCTGCGCTTCGTCGCGCCCAAGGGTCGGCAGATCGTTTACCTGCCCGGTGAGCTCAACGCGTTCAAAGTATTGGAAACCGCGACGGACATGCACTTCTGGGTGTTGCAGCAGATGAACAAAAAACAAGTGCGCCAGCAGTTCATGACGCACTTCTCCCAGGCTGACCGACAGGCAATCGACGAGAACATCACCGACCTCATGAACCGGCTGGTGAGCACCTGGGGCCAGTACGACCATCACCTGATCAACCAGGAAAATCAGGTCGTCAGCGGGGATGCCTTCACCTGGTTGCGCGATTCGACCAAGGACGCGATGTTCGCCGAAGCCGCGCTCTCGTTGACCTCCAATGGCGATTTGCGCAAAAAGCTCTGGCTTGGCTACCTCAGCGCTGGCGTAAAGGTGTTCGGGCCGATGGCGGTGGTCGGTTGGCCCGTCGCCCTGCCCGTGATCGGCGCCAGCATCGCCAGCATCGGTCTGAACATCGATCAGGCGGTAAATGGCAAAACCACTCAAGAGCGCAAGGCCGGGATTCTCGGAGCCGTGCTCAGCGGTATTGATTTGCTGTTCAACCTGCTCGTCCTCAAGGGGCCGGGTTCACTAGAGGACGTCGGACCGCAAATCGAAGCAGCTGAAGCGAAGGAAATGTCCGATCTGATTGAACCGACCCAACCCACGGCTGAGCCAACACCGAGCGAAACCGGCCTGCCCGCCGAGCGCACGCCAACGGTGCCGGACAGCTTCAGGATCGACGTCCCGTTGTCCGAGGACACACTGATGCGAGAGCCCGGCAAGTTCCAGGGTATTCATCAGCTCGCTTCCAACCCTTCCACCGCGATCGAGTTCAACGACGGCGCGTACTTCGTGCGCTACGAAAGCGACCTCAACGGTCGCGGCAACTGGGCAATCATCGACCCGGCCAAGCCCAACGCGTTTTCCGGTTCGATTCCCGTGCGCCTGGGCACCGAAGGCAAGTGGGAAGTCATCCCGCGTCTGGGGTTGCAGGGCGGTATGGACGTGCCGTCCGCTCCTGATGCAGGTGCAACAGGCGAACCCGTCGTCGAGGAGTGGGCACGAGCACAGGGCATTCATGTGCCAGGGCTTGATGACCCCGAAATGAGAAGTTGGGCACTCGGCGGTGCCGAGGTGCGCACGGCATTCACCACCGAATCAGGGGCAACTGTCTCGGTGAGCGAGTTCGATCTGGCCCAGGATGAACCTCGTAGAAACCTGATCAGCGACGCCAACGCATATTACGAACTTCATCCGCCGACTTTCCGTCTGCCGAGACCGTCTGCCGAATTGATCGAAACGCCCACTCAATTGTTCGAAACCGCGTTCGAAAGCAAGCCGGGGCTGATCTTCGGCGAGAGCCGCGGCGCCATCGGCAGCAAACAACTCCTGATCAAGAACATGCCGGAGCTGGCTCGGCGTGGGGTCAAGACGCTGTACCTGCAGGAACTGCTGGCGAACGCCAATCAGCTCGACCTGGACGCCTTCGCCCGCAGCGGAGAAATGTCCGAAGAACTGGAAAACTACCTGAACAAACTCGACGTGAAGGCCGGTAATGATCCCGAAGGTCAATTCAACCTCAAGCAGCTGGTGAAAGCGGCCAATGCCCAGCGCATCCGGGTGCAGGCCATCGACATGTCCACCACCTACAACGTCAATGACGACCCGTTCGACCCGGAACCGCATAACCAGATGGTGCGAGGTTTTTTCGCCAGTGAGGTGATCAACTTCAACGAACAACTGAAGGGTCCGGCGAAATGGGTTGCCTTGGTCAATCAAGAAAACATGACGGCATTCAGAGGCTACCAAGGCATCAGCGAACAGACCGATGCGTTGAGCGTGCGCATCGCTGACGTCACGCCTGGACGGGCGCTGCCTGTCAGTTCCGATCCCGGGCTGACGGTGGAGTTTGCCGACTATCCTGACTCCCCTGTTTATGAAACGGACGGTGTGGCCGATCCCGACAGCATCCAGGCCCAAATCAAAGGCGACTGGTGTGTGCAAGTGGAAACCCCATGGGCCTACAGAACGCCACAAGACCTGCGGGCGCTGTTGCCGGAACCGGGCATGTTCACCTTCCAGCGCTACCGCAGCAGCGTGCTGGTGGTTTATCGCAACGCCGAAGGGCGCATGGCCGACAGTGTTATCCGTTTGACACCCGGCGGCAGGATCAATCTGGATACCCCGCTCGCGCCGACCTACGAGTCCATGACGGTGGATACCTACGAGGAACTGAAACAGGCACTGATCGCAAAAGGCATGCAGCCAATGGGCTGGCCAGTACTTCAAGACGTGGCACAGGCGCTGCCTGACATCCCGCGACCGACCATTCCGTCCAACTGGCAGGCCAATGAGTTGCTCGAAGGGGAAACGGTCGGCAGTGAACCGGGAAAATTCCAGGGCATCTATCAACTCAATTCCAACCCCGCCAACGCCATCATGCTGGACCACACGCCTTACTACGTTCGCTGGGAGGCCGAGCCCAACGGCGGCGGGCATTGGGCTGTCATCGACCCGCAAAACCCCCATGCTTTCACCGACTCGATCCCGGTGCGCCTGAACGCCGAGGGTGAATGGCAAACCCTGCCACGCGGCGGGCTCAACGGCGGCGGCAAGACGCCCGTGCCGCGCTTGCCCGCCTCCGAGTACGACATGCCCGAGTCGTTGAGGGCCGAACTGAAAAGCGGCGCGAACGGGCAGGACGACGAGTCGTTGCGCGACTTCTACGACAGTCTCGACGAACACGATCCCTACCGGGATTTCAAGAAAATCAGGAAACGCCTGCACCGCGATGCCCTGCGCTTTTTCGCCGAGCTTCAACTGCCCGCACGCCCGCCAATTCCAGCCCTCAGTCCCGACGCCACTGCCGAAGAAATCATCGAGAAAATCCTCGAGCACGCCCGAGGCCTGGTCATCGGCGAAAGCCACAGTTCCATCGCCAGCAAACAGTGGCTGATCGAGAACATGGAGCTGCTCGCCAACAAAAACGTGAAGACCCTGTACATGGAACACCTGCTGACCGATTTCCATCAGGCGGCGCTGGATTCGTTTTTCGAGACGGGCACGATGGCGAAGGACCTGGAGACCTACCTTAACGCGCTCGATGTCGGCAACATCACCGACCCGTTGGGACGCGATACGTTTCTGCAACTGGTCAAACAGGCCCGCCGTTTCAAGATTCGTGTGCAGGCCATCGATTGCATGGCGAGCTACCGGCTCAACGGCATGGAGAAGATCGGACCACTCGAACCTGCCGTTGAGCCAACCGCGCGGCAGAAAATGATGAACTACTACGCCCGCTCGATCATCCGCAGCGACCAGGCCCCTGCGCGGCGCGCACAAATGGGTGGCGCTGATGGGCAACTCCCACTCCAACACCTTTGAAGGCGTGGCGGGAGTCAGCGAACTGGAGGAAGCCATCGGCATTCGTGTTGAAGACGTCGCCGAAGGGATTCCGGCAGGGATCGAGGCAGATCCGGGGAAAATCCTGCCCCTGGGCGGCACCGCGTTTGATCGCAGCGCGCTGGTCAGAGGTGATTTGCGCCTGCGAATCGAGACGCCATGGATAGCACAGACCATGTCGGAGATCGATACGGCCTTGCCCCAGCGCGGGATGTACACCTTGAAACTGCAACCGGGCATGACCTTCCTGGTTCATCGCAGCCGCAGCAATACGCTCGTGCGCACGCTCATCGAAAGCGATAACGGCCGCGTCTACATTGAGCGTCCGGACTGGCCTTCGGTCAGCGGCAAGCGCTTCACAAGCATCAAGGCGCTGCTCAATGGGCTGGATCAAATGGGCATGAAACTGGCCGGCTGGTCGAAACCGCTGTAACCGGCGCACAAAAAAGCCGTGTGAAATCAGATTTCACACGGCTTTCGCTGGTCCGGCGTTCAAGCCATCAAGGCTTGCCCGGGATCATTCCCACTCAATGGTCGCCGGCGGCTTGCTCGACACGTCGTAGGTGACGCGGGAGATGCCTTCGATTTCATTGATGATGCGGCCGGATACGGTCTCCAGCAGTTCGTAAGGCAGGTGTGCCCAACGCGCGGTCATGAAGTCGATGGTTTCCACGGCACGCAGGGCCACGACCCAGGCGTAACGACGGCCATCGCCCACCACGCCAACCGATTTCACCGGCTGGAACACCACGAAGGCCTGGCTGACCTTGTGGTACCAGTCGGCCTTGCGCAGTTCTTCGATGAAGATGTGGTCGGCACGACGCAGCAGGTCGGCGTATTCCTTCTTCACTTCACCGAGGATGCGCACACCCAGGCCCGGGCCCGGGAACGGGTGACGGTAGACCATGTCGTACGGCAGGCCCAGCTCGAGGCCCAGACGACGGACTTCGTCCTTGAACAGTTCCCGCAGTGGCTCGACCAGTTTCAGGTTCATCTCTTCCGGCAGGCCGCCCACGTTGTGGTGCGACTTGATCACGTGGGCCTTGCCGCTTTTCGCGCCAGCCGACTCGATCACGTCCGGGTAGATGGTGCCCTGGGCCAGGTACTTGATGTTGTCCAGCTTGCAGGATTCGGCATCGAACACGTCGATGAAGGTGCGGCCGATGATCTTGCGCTTCTTCTCCGGGTCGGCTTCGCCGGCCAGGTTGTTGAGGAACTGGTCCTCGGCATTGGCGCGGATCACCTTGACGCCCATGTTCTCGGCGAACATGGCCATCACCTGCTCGCCTTCGTGCAGGCGCAGCAGGCCGTTGTCGACGAACACGCAGGTCAGCTGGTCGCCGATGGCCTTGTGCAGCAGTGCGGCAACCACGGACGAGTCAACACCGCCGGACAGGCCGAGCAGGACGTTGTCGGTGCCGACCTGGGCGCGAACCTGGGCGATGGCGTCTTCAGCGATCTTCGACGGGGTCCACAGGGCTTCGCACTCGCAGATGTCGAGGATGAAGCGCGACAGGATGCGACCGCCCTGCTTGGTGTGGGTCACTTCCGGGTGGAACTGCACGCCGTAGTAACGACGCTCGTCGCTGAACATGCCGGCGATCGGGCAGCTCGGGGTGCTGGCCAGGATGTGGAAGTCTTCCGGCATCCGGGTGACCTTGTCACCGTGGCTCATCCATACGTCGAGGCCGAACAGGCCGTCGGCGTCGATGTGGTCTTCAATGCCGTCGAGCAGACGGCTCTTGCCGACCACGTCAACGCGGGCATAACCGAACTCACGCAGCTCGGAACCTTCAACCTTGCCGCCCAGTTGTTCGGCCATGGTCTGCATGCCGTAGCAGATACCGAAGACCGGCACGCCCAGGTCGAAAACGGCTTGCGGGCAGCGAGGGCTGTTGGCTTCGTGAACCGACTCCGGGCCACCGGCGAGGATGACGCCTTTAGGAGCGAATTCGCGGATCGCATCTTCGTCCATGTCGAACGGATGCAGTTCGCAATACACGCCGATTTCACGCACGCGGCGGGCGATCAGCTGGGTGTACTGGGAACCGAAGTCGAGGATCAGGATGCGGTGAGCGTGAATGTCGAGGGCCATGATTCAGTCTCGTCTAAAAAATTCGGAAACAGTCGTGATTCAGAAACAACTCGGGGCTGAATAAAACAGCCCCGGTCGTTAACTTTTTGCTGGAAGGCTCAACCTACGCGGTAGTTTGGCGCTTCCTTGGTGATCTGCACGTCGTGGACGTGGGACTCGGCCATGCCGGCGCCGGTGATCCGCACGAACTCGGGTTTGGTGCGCATCTCTTCGATGTTGGCGCTACCGGTGTAGCCCATGGAAGAACGCAGGCCGCCCATCAGTTGATGGATGATGGCGCTCAGGGTGCCCTTGTACGGAACACGCCCTTCGATGCCTTCCGGAACCAGCTTCTCGGCGCCTGCCGAGGAGTCCTGGAAGTAACGGTCGGAGGAACCCTGGGCCTGGGACATGGCGCCCAGCGAACCCATGCCGCGATAAGCCTTGTACGAACGACCCTGGAACAGTTCGATTTCGCCCGGCGCTTCTTCGGTACCGGCGAACATCGAGCCCATCATCACGCAGGAAGCACCGGCCACGATGGCCTTGGACAGGTCACCGGAGAAACGGATGCCGCCGTCGGCGATCAACGGCACGCCCGTGCCTTCAAGGGCAGCGGCGACGTTGGCGATGGCACTGATTTGCGGTACGCCGACACCGGCGACGATACGGGTGGTGCAGATCGAGCCAGGGCCGATACCGACCTTGACCGCGTCAGCGCCGGCTTCGGCCAGGGCCTTGGCGGCAGCGCCGGTGGCGATGTTGCCGCCGATGACCTGCACTTCAGGGAAGTTCTGCTTGACCCAGCGAACGCGGTCGATCACGCCTTTGGAGTGACCGTGAGCGGTGTCGACCACCACCACGTCAACGCCGGCGTTGACCAGGGCAGCGACGCGGTCACCGGTGTCTTTACCGGTACCGACGGCAGCGCCAACGCGCAGACGACCTTGATCGTCCTTGCTGGCTAGCGGGTAAGCCTTGGCTTTTTCGATGTCGTTGACGGTCATCATGCCTTTGAGGGCGAACTTGTCGTCGACGATCAGCACGCGCTCGATGCGGTGCTTGTGCAGCAGTTCACGCACATCGTTCTTGTCGGCGCCTTCCTTGACCGTGACCAGACGCTCTTTAGGCGTCATCACTTCACGGACAGTGGCTTCCAGACGATTCTCGAAACGCACGTCACGGGAGGTGACAATGCCGACCAGGTCGCCATTGTGCAGCACCGGAACGCCGGAGATGTTGTGCATGCGGGTCAGTTCGAACAAGTCACGCACCGTGGCATCAGCCTCGATGGTGATCGGGTCTTTTACGACGCCGGCTTCGAACTTCTTGACCTTGCGGACTTCGGCAGCTTGCTGCTCGATGGTCATGTTCTTGTGGATGATGCCGATACCACCTTCCTGAGCCATGGCAATTGCCAGACGGGCTTCAGTGACGGTGTCCATGGCGGCGGAGACCAGTGGAATATTCAGCTCGATGCCACGGGTAAGGCGGGTCTTGAGACTGACTTCGTTAGGAAGCACCTCGGAATAACCGGGCACTAGGAGAATGTCGTCGAATGTCAGAGCTTCTTGGCTGATACGCAGCATCGCGGGGGCTCCCGAGCGGGAAAATGGAAGCGCGCCATTATAGTCAGACACCCCCTCGGGTTCAATGTAAAACTCTGACTATTATTGGCATTACTGACATACGGGGATTTGAAGCGCATCGCTGGCAAGCCAGCTCCTACAGAATCACCACGTACCTGTAGGAGCTGGCTTGCCAGCGAAGAACGATAACGCGGTCCAACAGCCGCATCACAACTCGACCTTGACCCAACTGACCGGTTGATCGAGCCAGTCGGCGAACTCGTCGAGAAAGCTTTGCTTGAACCCGGCTTCGGCCCAGTTGTTGAAGATGAATCCGAGGTTGGAGAAGCCGCATTCCTGCAGGAACAGAAAGCCGTTGATATCGTCTTCATGCCCGCATTCCGGACAGGTGAAGTTATCGGTGCGCCCCGGCATCCAGTCTTCCAGGCTTTCGAACAGCGCTTCACCGACTTCCTTGCGACACTCGGCGCAGCCGGCTTCTTCAAGGAAACCCTTGGCCGGCGTATAGATGCAGCGTTTGGTAATGATCTCCAGGCCATTGACCGGCTCGCCGAACGGCAGGGCTTCGGGGTGCAGAACCACTGCGCGGGCACCGTCGGCGATGGCATGGGCCATGCGATTGCCGGTGCGGCCACAGGTGGTCAGTTCTTCCTGGATGATGTTCTTGCGCACCAGCCAGCGCACAACGGCCCGGGCCCGGGGCTCGTGCACCGGCAGGGTGGAGATTTTCGGGACGATGATGCTTTGGGAATTCATGGGGTACAGGCCTGGAGCATTGATGAAGGGTCTTGGGCATCCACAAATTATAGGTCGACCCCGACCTGATGCCTGGCACCGATCCTGTGGGAGCGGGCTTGCCCGCGAAGACGGTGGGTCAGTCAACACCTATGTTTGATGTGCCGACGCCTTCGCGGGCAAGCCCGCTCCCACAGGGATTGCAGACTTGCCCGAGAAGTTTTACAGCTCTACCACAACCGCCTGCGAAGCACGGGTCGCCTTGGCGCGGGCGGCTTCGATCGACTCGTCGCGCGCCAGGGCCACGCCCATGCGACGCTGGCCGTTGACTTCAGGCTTTCCAAACAGACGCAGCGCGGTATCCGGCTCGCTCAAGGCGGCGCCCAGGTTGGCGAAAGCGGTCTGGGTCGACTGCCCTTCCACCAGAATCACCGCCGAAGCCGATGGCCCGAACTGACGGATCAACGGGATCGGCAGGCCGAGAATGGCCCGTGCATGCAGGGCGAACTGCGACAGGTCCTGGGAGATCAGCGTGACCAGACCGGTGTCGTGCGGGCGCGGCGAGACTTCGCTGAACCACACCTGGTCACCCTTGATGAACAACTCGACACCAAACAGACCTCGGCCACCCAGGGCTTCGGTCACGGCTTTGGCGACGCGTTCGGATTCAGCCAGGGCAATCGGGCTCATGGCCTGTGGCTGCCAGGATTCCTGATAGTCACCCTTCTCCTGACGGTGACCGACCGGCGCGCAGAAGGTGGTGCCGCCAACGTGGCGCACGGTCAGCAGGGTGATTTCGTAGTCGAAATCGATGAAGCCTTCGATGATCACCCGACCTTTACCGGCACGGCCACCTTCCTGGGCGTAGTCCCAGGCTTTCTGCACGTCATCGACGCTGCGCAGCAGGCTCTGGCCCTTGCCCGAGGAACTCATGACCGGCTTGACCACGCATGGGAAACCGAGGTCTTCAACGGCTTTGCTGTAGTCCTCGAAGGTGTCGGCGAAGTGGTACGGCGAGGTCGGCAGGTCCAGCTCTTCAGCGGCCAGGCGAC
The DNA here is from genome assembly GCF_053628995.1 of Pseudomonas sp. AP3_22 TE3818. Lineage (NCBI taxonomy): Bacteria > Pseudomonadati > Pseudomonadota > Gammaproteobacteria > Pseudomonadales > Pseudomonadaceae > Pseudomonas > Pseudomonas sp. AP3_22 TE3818. Next base: position 5,439,036 of record NZ_JBRJHL010000001.1, read on the forward strand.
GGATGCCTTCGCGGTTCATGGTCAGTTGCGCGGCGCGGGCGGTCGGGATCACGGTGAAACCTTCAGCCTCCAGCTCCACCAGGGTCGCGGTGGCGATGGCTTCGATTTCCGGGACGATGAAATGCGGCTTCTCGGCCTCGATCACGGCACGCAGGGCAGCGCCATCGAGCATGTTGATCACGTGGCTGCGGTGCGCCACCTGCATGGCCGGCGCGTTGGCGTAGCGATCCACGGCAATCACTTCAACGCCCAGGCGTTGCAGCTCGATCACCACTTCCTTGCCCAACTCGCCACAGCCACACATCAATACGCGGGTCGCGGTGGGCGACAATGGAGTTCCGATACGGGTCATCTGAAGGTCCTCAAGAAGCGGATCATCGAGGGAAGCACGCTTCCCATGGGGAGAAAGCGCGGCATTTTACATGAACTTCAGCTGACGACAGCCTGTTTGCGCAGGCGCCAGGCCATGATCAGCCACACGGCGGTGACCCCGGCGAATTTCGAGCCCAGGGCGGTGAGGATCACCCCCGGCGTCAGGGCGTCGATCATGCCGAAAAAGATAAAGGTATCGAGGGGAATGCTCAGGGCGGAACTTATCCACAGGCGATCATGCAGCGGGCGCTTGGTGATGCTGAACACCAGCCAGTCGATGCACTCGGAAACCGCGAACGCCGTGGCGCTGGCCAGGGCGATGGACGGATCGGAGGTGGCGTAGGACAACACCAGCGCCACCAGCATCGCCACGAGGGCGCCATGCCCGAAACGGGTTTGCACCATGTCACGCAGGATAAACACCAGCCCGCCCCAGGCTGACCAGATGATGTCCAGGTGCGGCGCGGTGGAAAAGGCGAAGTTGATCAGCACGACGCTGCTGATGTAGGTGATCAGGAAGAGCATGGGAGCAGTAGTACCTGTCAATTTTGTGCACAGGGTACTTCATCTCCGGTACACAAATAACCTGTGGCGAAGCGCTTTTGTGGCGAGGGGGCTTGCCCCCGTTCGACTGCGCAGCAGTCGTAAATTCAGCGGGCCAGGTTGGTCAGACAGAATGTGATTGCAGGATTTGGCGCTGCTGCGCAGCGCAACGGGGGCAAGCCCCCTCGCCACAAAAGCGCGACCGACTTAGTTATTGGATTTGGTGGGCAACATCCACACCAGCCCACTGGCCTTGGCCCGCTCATGACACAACCCCAGCACCTTGCGTCGTTCGTCGTTGGTCATGCGGCTCCAACGGGTGATTTCCTCAACCGTACGCTGGCAACCGGTGCAGATATCATCGTCATCCAGCGCACAAATACTCACGCAGGGCGATGCCACCGGGCGTTCGGGCGTGCTCATTCTTCCTGCTCGACCAGATCGCGGGCATAACGCTGCGAGTTGTGCACATAGTGCGCAGCGCTGGCTTCCAGCATCTTGATTTGCGGTTCGGTCAATTCGCGCACCACTTTGCCTGGCGAACCCATGACCAGCGACCCGTCCGGAATCTCCTTGCCTTCGCCGATCAGCGAATTGGCGCCGATGATGCAGTTCTTGCCGATCTTCGCGCCATTGAGAATCACCGCGTTGATGCCGATCAGGCTGTAGTCGCCGATGGTGCAGCCGTGGAGCATGGCGTTGTGGCCTATGGTCACGCCGGTGCCGATGGTCAGCGGATAGCCCATGTCGGTGTGCATCACGGTGCCGTCCTGGACGTTGCTGTTCCTGCCGATCAGGATCAACTCATTGTCGCCGCGCAGCACGGCGTTGAACCAGACGTTGGCGCCCTCTTCCAGCTTGACCTTGCCCACCAGCACGGCATTGGGGGCGACCCAGCTCTGTGGATGGGTTTCGACACGGGCGTCGCCCAGGCGGTATTTCATCGGTGTTTTCCTCAGGGCTCGGGCGGTGCCATTCGAACGATGGCTTCAGGTATTGATAAAGCTTTTGGGAGGTTGATGCAGGCTGATTTTGGCGTCATACAGCAGGTTGATCAACTCGACGATCATGATCGCCGTCAGCCCCCAGATCTTGTATTCGCCAAAGCGATAGCTCGGCACGTACCAACTGCGGCCCTGATAGTCGATGCGATGGGTATGTTCGCGGGGGTCTTTGCGGAAGAACTCCAGGGGCACGCTGAACACCGCAGCGATCTCGGCATCATTGGCCCGGTATTCGACAAAATCCGGGATGACCCCGACATAGGGCGTGACCATGATGCCATGCAGGCTGATCAGCGGACTGAGCGGGCCGATCACCTCGACCAGCCCCGGCGGCAGGCCGATTTCTTCCTCGGCTTCACGCAGGGCGGTGAAAATCAGGTCGGGGTCTTCGGGGTCGCGGCGACCACCGGGGAAGGCGACTTCGCCGCCATGGGTCGACAGGCCGCTGGCACGCAGGGTCAACACCAGCTCGGGCTCGTCACTGCGGGTGATGGGCACCAGCACTGCGGCCTCGGGAAAACGACGATCGGTCTCCAGTGAGCGTGGAGTGTGGTTACTAACCCGATGCAGTAGCTCGTCCAGCATGAGTGTTCTCGATTTGTGCCTTACCCGGCATCATGCACCAATCGCTGCGGTCGCCCAACCCCCGCAACCGCCCCATGTCGCGAAACGACAACTTGCCGACCGGCACCGCCGCACGCCAAGATAGGCGCAGCATTCAGGAACCCCAGCATGAAATTTTGCAGCCAGTGCGGTAACCCGGTGACCCAGCGCATTCCCGAGGGCGATTCACGCCTGCGTTTTGTCTGCGACAGCTGTCAGGCCATCCACTACCAGAACCCCAACATCGTCGCCGGCTGTGTGGCGACCTGGGGCCGCAAGGTGTTGCTGTGCCGGCGGGCCATCGAGCCGCGCCGCGGTTACTGGACCCTGCCTGCCGGTTTCATGGAGAACGGCGAGACCATCGAACAGGCCGCCATTCGCGAGACCGCCGAGGAAGCCTGCGCCCGGGTGCGCAACCTGAGCATCTATACCCTGATCGATGTGCCACACATCAGCCAGGTGCATGTGTTCTTCCGTGCCGAACTGGCGGACCTGGACTTTTCTGCCGGCCCCGAGAGCCTGGAAGTGCAACTATTCGACGAAGCGGACATTCCTTGGGATGAGCTGGCTTTCCGCACGGTGGGCCGTACCTTAGAATGCTTCTTCGCTGACCGGCGGACCGAGGTCTATCCCGTACGGTCTGAATCGATCCCGCCGCTTGCTCAACCTGCCATAATCTGATGCCATATTGGTATCATTCGTAGTCGCTGAAAAATCGTCCGAACGCGGCCCGAGCCTTCGACAGCTCCTACATAAAACATCTATAAATAAATAGTCGCGACACCTCCTGGGGAATCGTTTCAATGCGCTGGTTGCTTGCCCTGTTCTGTTTGTCTTTCGTCGCGGTGTCCCAGGCTTCTGCCCTGGAACCCCTGGACGGCAAGGTCATCGAGAAAATCCTGGTTCTCAAGTCGTCCCATCAATTGCAATTGATCAATGACGGCAAGCCGCTCAAGACCTATCGCATTTCCCTGGGCAAGCGTCCCCAGGGGCCGAAACTGATGGAAGGCGACAAGCGCACCCCAGAAGGCCTCTACTGGGTCGACTGGCGCAAGGTCAGTGATAAATTCAACCTGGCGATGCACATTTCCTACCCGAACATCAGCGATTCGGCCCGCGCCCGTCGTGAAGGCGTCGAGCCCGGCGGCATGATCATGATCCACGGCACCCCGGACACCGAAGACACCCCGGAAGACCTGTTCCACACCCTGGACTGGACCGACGGCTGCATCGCCATGCGCAACATGGACATGCGTGAAGTCTGGAACCTGGTGCCGGACGGCACGATGATCGAAATTCGTCCGTAATTCCCTCGACCATTGGTCGGCATCAAAAAATAAAATCAAAAGATCGCAGCCTGCGGCAGCGCCTACAGGGTGAATACCATTTCACTCTGTAGGCGCTGCCGCAGGCTGCGATCTTTGTCGTTTTAAAGCCTACCGCTAATACCACTTAAAACCACCCGACCTCCAGCCGGCCACAATCGGCATATTCTTGTAAAACACCCGCGTTGACATGGTATGCAAGTGGTATTAGTTTCGCCTCACAACCGGGCGACAACAATCCTATATCCGCATCGGACATTGCCTACATGAACGACCTACAGGCCCTGCGCCCCGACGACACCCAACCCACGCCGTTGTACCTGCAACTGGCACGCAATCTGGAAGCGGCGATCCATGCCGGCCAGTGGAAAGCCGAACAGGCCATGCCGTCGGAGCGCCATCTGAGCGAGACCCTGGGCATCTCCCGCGTCACCGCCCGCAAGGCGCTGGAAGTGTTGTTCGAACAAGGCCTGATCCGCCGTAACCAGGGTTCCGGCACCTTCATCACGCCGCGCCTCGAACAACCGCTATCGCGACTGTCCGGTTTCAGTGAAATGCTTCGCCTCAAGGGTTTCGTGCCCGGTTCGCAATGGCTGGAGCGGGAAATCACCCTGCCGACCCACGAAGAGTTGATCCGCCTCGGCCTGTCGCCCAACGACAAGGTCGCGCGCCTCAAACGCCTGCGCAAGGCCGACGACACCGTGATGGCCATCGAGATGAGCACCCTGCCCGCCTCGATCATTCCCAAGCCGCAATCGGTGGGCGACTCCCTCTACGAATTCCTCGACGGCATCGGAAAGCCGGTGGTGCGCGCCTTGCAGCATATCCAGGCAATCAACGCCTCGGACGAGTTCGCCGCGCTGGTCGGCATCGCCCCCGGCACCGCGATGCTGCTGATGACCCGGGTCGGCTACCTGGAAGACAACACGCCCATCGAAGTCACCGACACCTATTGCCGCAACGACTACTACGACTTTGTGGCAGAGCTGCGTCGCTGACAAACAGCCGGCCGCTAAAAACCGAGATCCCGACATGTCCGAAGACAACATCCTCACCGCCCACGGCTGGGTTCGCGGCCGACTGGTCCACGCCCACGGCAAGGTCGTGTCCATCGAAGGCGCCCCCTGCGATCCGGCGGACAACGACCTGCCTTATCTGCTGCCGGGTTTCATCGACCTGCACGTTCACGGCGGTGGCGGCAAAGACATCATGGAAGGCACACCTGCCTTCGAAACCATCACCCGCACCCACGTGCGCTTCGGCACCACCTCGCTGCTGGCCACCACCATGACAGCGCCGAGCGAAGAGATCACCAGCGTGCTCGAAGCCGTCGGCGAATTCTGTGAGCAGCGGCCACAAGGCTGCGCCCGGGTGCTCGGCGTGCACCTCGAAGGCCCCTACATCAACCCCGGCAAGCTCGGCGCGCAACCCAACTTCGCCCATACCGCATTGATGGCCGAGGTCGAAGCGTACCTGGCACTGGCGCCGATCCGGGTGATCACCATTGCCCCGGAAATCGCCGGTCACGATGCCTTGATCCGCGACCTCAGCCGCCGCGGCATCCGCATGCAGATCGGCCACACCCTGGGCAGTTACGAGGAAGGCGTCGCGGCGCTGGAGGCCGGCGCCAGCAGCTTCACCCACCTCTACAACGCCATGAGCCCGCTGCATCACCGCGAGCCGGGGATCGTCGGCGCTGCACTGGCCCACGCCAAATACGCCGAACTGATTCCCGACTTGCTGCACGTGCACCCCGGCGCCATCCGCGTCGCCCTGCGCTCGATCCCGTGCCTGTACTGCGTCACCGACTCGACCGCCGCCGCCGGCATGCCCGACGGCGAGTACAAACTCGGCAGCCACACCGTGACCAAGTGCCTGGGCGGCGTGCGCCTGCCCGACGGCACCCTGGCCGGCAGCACCCTGACCATGGATCAGGCCCTGCGCAACCTGGTGAAAATCGGCCTGCCCATCGCCGAAGCCTCGCAGCGCCTGTCGCAATTCCCCGCCGACTACCTCGGCCTCACCGAACGCGGGCGCCTGCAACCGGGGGCCTGGGCTGACTGCGTGCGGCTGGATCGCTCACTGAAACTGACCGCCGTCTTGGTCGAAGGAGAAGACATTGACTTCAAAAATGCTTGAAGAGGCGCTGTCCTCGTTCGAGGCCGTGCAAGCCCAATTGCAGCAACTCGACCCGCAGATGATCGAGATCGCCGGACGCCTGCGTCGTCAGCCGCCGCAAGTGGCCATGACCGTGGCCCGCGGCAGCTCCGACCACGCCGCCAGTTACTTCGCCTACCTGACCATGCAGCTGCTGGGCATCCCGGTGGCGTCGTTGCCGATGTCGGTGGTGACCATGCAGCAGGCGCCGCTGAAGGTCAGCGGCCAGGTGGCATTCGCCTTCTCGCAATCGGGGCAAAGCCCGGACCTGGTCAACAGCTTGCGCCTATTGCGCAAGCGCGGCGCCTTGAGCATTTCGCTGGTCAATGCCGAGGACTCGCCGCTGGAAGCCGCCTGTGAATTCAGCCTGCCGCTGTGCGCGGGCACTGAAAGCAGCGTCGCCGCGACCAAGAGTTTCATCGCCACCCTGAGCGCCAGCGCGCGGTTGATCGGGCACTGGAAGGACGACGCCGAACTGCTCGAGGCCGGTTTGGCCTTGCCCGACGGCCTGCGCAACGCCGCGCAGCAGGATTGGAGCCCGGCCATCGACGCCTTGCGCGATTGCCAGCGGCTGATGGTGATCGGCCGGGGCGCCGGTTTCGCCATCGCCCAGGAAGCGGCGCTCAAATTCAAAGAGACCTCGGCGATCCAGGCCGAAGCCTTCAGCAGCGCCGAAGTCCGTCACGGCCCGATGGCCCTGATCGGCGACAACTACCCGTTGCTGGTGTTTGCCCCACGGGGCGCCGAACAGGCCGGCCTACTGAGCCTGGCCGCCGACATGCGCCAGCGAGGCGCCCGTGTCCTGCTGGCCGCGCCGGATGACGTGCTCGAGCGCGACCTGACCCTGACCCGCGCCGAACACCCGGCCCTCGACCCGATTCTGGCGATCCAGAGTTTCTACGTGATGGCCGCCGGCCTGGCCGTGGCCCGCGGCATGGACCCGGACCAGCCGCGGCACTTGAGCAAAGTCACCCGCACCCACTAACCCCCCCTTGTAGGAGCGAGCTTGCTCGCGATGGACGTTAACGATAACGCGTGTTTCCTGAATGAACGCGTTGTTCTCAGGTTCTTCGCGAGCGAGCTCGCTCCTACAGAGAAGCGCGTTGATCCGAATTGTATTTTTTATGAGACCGAGCCATGCATAACAACAATAAAGAGCTGACTTTAAGCGCCCCGCTCAGCGGCCCGGTGCTCACGCTCGCCAAAGTCCCGGACCCGGTGTTTGCCAGCGGCGCCATGGGCGACGGCATCGCTATCGATCCGCTCAACGACACGCTCCACGCCCCCTGCGCGGGTGTGGTGGTGCATGTCGCGCGCACCGGTCACGCGCTGACCTTGCGTGCCGACAACGGCGCGGAATTGCTCCTGCACCTGGGCCTCGACACGGTCGAGCTGCAGGGCCAGGGCTTCTCGATGCTGGTCAAGGAAGGCGCGCGCGTCGCCAATGGCCAACCCCTGCTGCGCTACGACCTGGACAAGGTCGCGCAACAGTGCAAAAGCCTGGTCAGCCTGCTGATCCTCACTAACAGCCAGGACTTTCAGGCGCGCCCCATCACCCTCAAATCGGTGAAAGTCGGTGAGCCGCTGCTGCACATCATTCGTCGACAGACATCGACCGCAGAGGTCGATGTCGAATTTGCCGGCGCAGATATTGTCGGTCACGTGCGCATTGCTCACCGTGGCGGGCTGCACGCGCGGCCGGCGGCGTTGATCCGCCAGACCGCGCAAGGTTTCAAAAGCAAATCGCAGCTGCACTTCGCCGGCAAGTCGGCCACCTGCGACAGCCTGATCGGCCTGATGGGGCTGGCCATCGGCGAGCAGGCAGAAGTCCAGGTCAGTTGCCAGGGCCCGGACGCCGAAGCCGCGCTGCGAGCCTTGCTCACCGCGTTATCCACAGCTCTGGCCGAAGACAGTCACGCCGCCGCGCCACCGACGATCGCCCAACGCAATCGCCCCGCCGAAGCCGGTGTGTTGCACGGCGTCTGCGCGGCGCCAGGCCTGGTCGGCGGGCCGCTGTTTCGCCTGAATGCGATCAGCCTGCCAGTGGATGCCGGCGATCATGATCCGCAACAGCAATGGCAGGTTCTGGACGCGGCACTGAGCCAGGTGCGCAGCGAAATCGACCACACCCTGGCCCAGGCAAAAAAACACAAGGACAGCGCTGAAGAGGCCATTTTCGCCGCGCACCTGGCGCTGCTCGAAGATCCGGCCTTGCTCGACGCTGCCAGCCAATCCGTCGACCAGGGCACGGCCGCGACCCACGCCTGGAGCCAGGCCATCGACGCGCAATGCGAAGTGCTCCAGCAAACCGGCAGCACATTGCTCGCCGAACGCGCCAACGACCTGCGCGACCTCAAGCAACGGGTGCTGCGCGTATTGCTCGGCGATACCTGGCATTACGACGTGCCGGCCGGCGCCATCGTCGCGGCCCATGAACTGACGCCCTCCGATCTGCTGCAACTGAGCCAGCAAGGCGTCGCCGGGCTGTGCATGGCCGAGGGTGGTGCCACCTCCCACGTGGCGATTCTGGCCCGGGGCAAAGGCCTGCCGTGCATGGTCGCACTGGGCTCGACGCTGCTCGATCAGCAACAGGGGCAACCGGTGGTGCTGGACGCCGACGGCGGCCGCCTCGAACTGACACCCGGCGCACAGCGCCTGGCCGACGTGCGCCAGCTGCAACAGCAACAGCAGCAACGCCGGGCCGAACAACAGGCCCAGGCGCATACACCGGCGCTGACCACCGATGGCCTGCGCATCGAAGTCGCCGCCAACGTGGCGTCCAGTACAGAAGCGGCAGACGCATTGGCCAATGGCGCCGACGGCGTCGGCTTGCTACGCACCGAGTTTCTCTTCGTCGACCGCCTCACCGCCCCGGACGAACAGGAACAACAACAGGCCTATCAAGCCGTACTCGATGCCATGGGCGACAAGTCGGTGATCATCCGCACCATCGACGTCGGTGGCGACAAGCAACTCGATTACCTGCCACTGCCCACCGAGGCCAATCCGGTGCTCGGCCTGCGCGGCATTCGCCTCGCCCAGGTCCGCCCGGAACTGCTCGACCAGCAACTGCGCGCGCTGCTGCACCTGCGCCCATTGTCGCGCTGCCGGATCCTGCTGCCGATGATCACTGAGGTCGATGAACTGCTGCACATCCGCCAGCGCCTCGACGCCTTGTGTACCGAACTGGGTCTGGCGCAGCGCCCGGAGCTGGGGGTGATGATTGAAGTGCCGGCCGCCGCGCTGCTGGCCGAGCAACTGGCCGAACACGCGGATTTCCTGTCCATCGGCACCAATGACCTGTCGCAATACACCCTGGCCATGGACCGCGACCACGCCGGCCTTGCCGCGCGCGTCGATGCGTTGCACCCGGCCCTGCTGCGGTTGATCGCCCAAACCTGCGCCGGTGCGGCGCAGCACAAGCGTTGGGTCGGTGTCTGCGGGGCACTGGCGTCCGATCCACTGGCCACGCCGGTGTTGATCGGCCTGGGGGTCAGCGAGCTGTCGGTGAGCCCGGTACAGATCGGTGAAATCAAGGACCGCGTGCGCCATCTCGATGCCAGCGAATGTCGGCGCATCAGTCAGGGCCTGCTCAAGCTGAGCAGCGCCAGCGCCGTGCGTCATGCCTGCCACCAGCACTGGCCTCTGAGCTAGCTCTTTACAAAAGAAGAACAAAAATCCAGGGAGATCCGCCATGTACCAACTTTTCATTGAAGGCCTGCAACGCCTCGGCCGCGCGCTGATGCTGCCGATCGCGATCCTGCCGATTGCCGGCCTGCTGCTGCGCCTGGGCGACACCGACCTGCTGAACATCGCGATCATCCACGACGCCGGCCAGGTGATCTTTGCCAACCTGGCGATGATCTTCGCCATCGGCATCGCGGTCGGTTTCGCCAAGGACAACAACGGTACGGCGGGGCTTGCCGGGGTGATCGGTTACCTGGTGATGATCGCCACCCTCAAGGTACTCGACCCGAGCATCAACATGGGCATGCTCGCCGGGATCGTCAGCGGCCTGATGGCCGGCGCGCTGTACAACCGCTTCAAGGACATCAAGCTGCCGGAATACCTGGCGTTCTTCGGTGGCCGACGGTTCGTGCCGATTGTCACCGGGTTCGCCGCCGTGGGCCTGGGCGTGGTGTTCGGCTACATCTGGCCGCCGATCCAGCACGGCATCAACAGCTTCGGCACGCTGATGATGGAGAGTGGCAGCATTGGTGCGTTCGTCTTCGGCGTGTTCAACCGCCTGCTGATCGTCACCGGCCTGCACCACATCCTCAACAACATGGCATGGTTCGTGTTCGGCAACTTCACCGACCCCACCACCGGTGCGCTGGTCACCGGCGACCTCTCGCGCTACTTCGCCGGCGACCCGAAAGGCGGCCAGTTCATGACCGGCATGTTCCCGATGATGATCTTCGGCCTGCCCGCCGCGTGCCTGGCGATGTACCGCAACGCCCTGCCGGAACGGCGCAAGGTGATGGGCGGGATTTTCCTGTCGATGGCCCTGACCGCGTTCCTGACCGGCGTGACCGAGCCGATCGAATTCGCCTTCATGTTCCTCGCGCCGCTGCTGTTTCTGCTGCATGCGTTGCTGACCGGCCTGTCGATGGCCATCACCAATGCGCTGAACATTCACCTGGGCTTCACATTCTCCGGCGGCTTCATCGACATGGTGCTGGGCTGGGGCAAGTCCACCAACGGCTGGCTGGTGTTCCCGGTGGGCCTGGCGTATGCCGTGATCTATTACGTGGTGTTCGATTACTGCATCCGTCGTTTCGACCTGAAGACACCGGGCCGCGAAACCAGCGCTGCCGCCCCGCCAGTGGCGATGGCCGACAATGAACGCGCCGGGGCTTACATCAAGGCCTTGGGCGGCGCCGAAAACCTGATCACCGTCGGTGCCTGCACCACGCGTTTGCGCCTGGACATGGTGGATCGCAACAAGGCCTCGGATACCGACCTGAAGGCGCTCGGCGCCATGGCCGTGGTGCGTCCGGGCAAGGGCGGGAGTTTGCAGGTAGTGGTCGGGCCGATGGCCGATGCGATTGCCGACGAAATTCGCCTGGCGATGCCGGCGCTGGGTCGTGCCATGGTGTCGTCGCCGGAAGCAGAAATCGACGCGCCTCCACCCGCCGCCGTGGCAACACCCGAGGCGCAGCAATGGCTCAATGCATTGGGGGGTGGCGACAATGTGCTGCAACTCGACTGCATCGCCATGACTCGCCTGCGCCTGCAACTGGCCAATGGCAAAGCCATGTCGGAGTGCGATTTGAAAGCGCTGGGTTGCCAGGGCGTGAGTCAGCTGGAAGGCGGTATCTGGCACCTGTTGGTTGGCGACAAGGCACCGAGTTTGAGTGATGCGCTGGAAGCGTTGGTCAATCGCAGTGAGGTCAGTGCCAAGGTTTAGATGTGGACCGCCTGACAGGCCGCCATCGCTGGCAAGCCAGCTCCTACAAAATCGAGACCTCGACTCCATTCCTGTAGGAGCTGGCTTGCCAGCGATGAGGTCCTGACTCTCACTGCAAAAATTCCAGGCATTAAAAAACCCGCTGAAATCTCTTTCAGCGGGTTTTTCATTTCAGCACCGGAGATTCAGAAATCCTCCAGCCGCCACACTTCATAAGCCGGTGTCTCGTAGGGATGGCTCTGTTTCAGAGCCGCCACCACCGAGCGAATCAACTCATCCGCCACCACAAGCTCAACCTTCCACTCCTCGACCCGCTCAACCTGCCCCGCCTCACCAATGAACGGCTGACTGCCGTCCAAAGGTCGAAACTGGCCAGTGCCAAGCACTTGCCACGCACAGTGGTCATAGTCCCCGATCCGCCCACCACCGGCAGCGAATACAGCGTCCTTGACCACCTCGACATGACTGTCAGGAACAAAAAAAGCGAGCTTGTACACGGCGCTTAGTTAACCCACACACGAGCATTACGGAACATGCGCATCAGCGGTGCATCTTCGTTCCAGTCATCGGAACGCCACGAGTTCTGCACGGCGCGGAACACACGCTCCGGGTGCGGCATCATGATGGTCACGCGACCGTCGCGGCTGGTCAAACCGGTGATCCCGCGCGGCGAGCCGTTCGGGTTGGCCGGGTAGCTTTCGGTGACCTTGCCGTGGTTGTCGACGAAACGCATCGCCACGCAACCGGACAGATCGGCCTCAAGCAGTGCTTCTTCGCTGGCGAACTCGGCATGGCCTTCACCGTGGGCGATGGCGATCGGCATGCGCGAACCGGCCATGCCTTGCAGGAAGATCGAGTTCGACTCCTGGATCTGTACCATCGCCACGCGGGCTTCGAACTGCTCGGAACGGTTGCGCACGAAGTGCGGCCAGAACTCGCTGCCCGGGATCAGCTCGTGCAGGTTGGACATCATCTGGCAACCGTTGCACACGCCGAGGGTGAAGCTGTCGCTGCGCTCGAAGAAGCCCTGGAACGCATCGCGGGCACGGCTGTTGAACAGCGCGGATTTCGCCCAGCCTTCACCGGCACCCAATACGTCGCCGTAGGAGAAGCCGCCGCAAGCGACCATGCCCTTGAACTCGTTCAGGTCGACACGGCCGGCCAGGATATCGCTCATGTGCACGTCGATCGCGTTGAAACCGGCGCGGTCGAACGCCGCCGCCATTTCCACCTGACCGTTGACGCCCTGCTCACGCAGCACGGCAACTTGTGGGCGGATGCCTTTCTTGATGTAAGGCGCGGCGATGTCCTGGTTGATGTCGTAGCTCAGCTTGACGCTCAGGCCCGGGTTGTCTTCTTCCAGCAGCACGTCGAACTCTTGCTCGGCGCAGTCGGCGTTGTCACGCAGGCGCTGGATCTGGTAGCTGGTCTCGGCCCACTGGCGTTGCAGCAGACGACGCTGGCCTTCGAACACGGTGTCACCGTTGAAGGTGATGCCGATCTCGCCATTGTTGATTGGCTGACCGATCACCGACACGCAATCGCCCAGGCCGGCAGCGCTGAACTGCGCGAGGATGTCCGGGGTGGCGTCCTGGCGAACCTGGATCACGGCACCCAGTTCTTCGTTGAACAGGATCGCAGCGATGTCGGCGGAGGAATCAGCCAGGCTGTCGAGGTTCAGGCTCAGGCCGCAGTGACCGGCGAAGGCCATTTCGACGACGGAGGTCAGCAGACCACCGTCGGAACGGTCGTGGTAGGCCAGCAGGTGACCGTCGGCGTTGAGGCCCTGGATCACGGCGAAGAAGGCCTTCAGGTCTTCGGCGTCGTCGACGTCCGGCGCCTGTTTGCCGAGCTTGCCGTGAACCTGCGCGAGGATCGAGGCGCCCATGCGGTTCTGGCCGCGCCCCAGGTCGATCAGAATCAGGTCGGTGGTGCCCTTGTCCATGCGCAGTTGCGGGGTCAGGGTCTGACGGATGTCAGTCACTGGCGCAAAACCGGTGACGATCAGGGACATCGGCGACGTGACGGACTTGTCCACGCCTTCATCGTTCCAGCGCGTGGCCATGGACATCGAGTCCTTGCCCACCGGAATGGTGATGCCCAGCTCAGGGCACAGTTCCATGCCGACCGCTTTCACGGTGTCGTACAGACGCGCGTCTTCGCCCGGGTGACCGGCAGCGGACATCCAGTTCGCCGACAGCTTGATGTCGGAAATCTTGCCGATGCGCGAGGCCGCGATGTTGGTCAGGGTTTCGCCGATGGCCATGCGGCCCGACGCCGGAGCGTCCAGCAGTGCCAGCGGAGTGCGCTCGCCCATGGCCATGGCTTCACCGGTGTAGACGTCGAAACTGGTGGCGGTGACGGCAACGTCGGCCACCGGCACCTGCCACGGGCCGACCATCTGGTCACGGGCCACGAGGCCGGTGATGGTGCGGTCGCCGATGGTGATCAGGAAGCTCTTGCTGGCCACGGCCGGGTGATGCAGGACGCGCTCGACGCAGTCGGCAATGTTCAGGGTCGACGGATCGAAATCGTCGCCCAGCTCGGCTTCACGCACCACCGAACGGTGCATGCGCGGCGCCTTGCCCAGCAACACTTCCAGTGGCATGTCCACCGGGCTGTTGCCGAAGTGGCTGTCGGTGACGGTCAGTTGCGGCTCGGCAGTGGCCTCGCCGACCACGGCAAACGGGCAACGCTCACGTTCGCAGATCGCCTTGAAGCGCTCGAAGTCAGCCGGGCCGACCGCCAGAACGTAGCGTTCCTGGGATTCGTTGGACCAGATTTCGTGCGGGGCCATGCCCGGCTCGTCGTTCGGAATGTTGCGCAGTTCGAAACGGCCACCGCGGTCGCCGTCGTTGACCAGTTCCGGGAAGGCGTTGGACAGACCGCCCGCACCCACGTCGTGGATGAAGCTGATCGGGTTCTTGTCGCCCAGTTGCCAGCAACGGTCGATGACTTCCTGGCAGCGACGTTCCATTTCCGGGTTTTCGCGCTGAACCGAAGCGAAGTCCAGGTCCGCCGAGCTGGTGCCGGTGGCCATGGAGGAAGCCGCGCCGCCGCCCAGGCCGATCAGCATCGCCGGGCCACCGAGCACGATCAGCTTGGAGCCGACGACGATCTCGCCTTTCTTGACGTGTTCTTCGCGGATGTTGCCCATGCCGCCTGCCAGCATGATCGGCTTGTGGTAGCCGCGAACTTCGTCACCGTGTGGCGTGGTGATCGATTGCTCGAAGGTACGGAAGTAACCGGTCAGTGCCGGACGGCCGAATTCGTTGTTGAACGCGGCGCCGCCCAATGGGCCTTCGATCATGATGTCCAGCGCGGTAACGATGCGCTCAGGCTTGCCGTACGGCACTTCCCACGGCTGTTCGAAGCCCGGGATCTGCAGGTTGGACACCGTGAAACCGGTCAGGCCGGCCTTTGGCTTGGCGCCACGACCAGTCGCGCCTTCGTCACGGATCTCGCCACCGGAACCGGTGGATGCGCCCGGGAACGGGGCAATCGCGGTCGGGTGGTTGTGGGTCTCGACCTTCATCAGGATGTGCACCGGTTCCTGCACCGCGCCGTACTGGCGGGTTTCAGGGTCCGGGAAGAAGCGACCGGCCACGGAGCCGACGATCACCGAAGCGTTGTCCTTATAAGCCGACAGGACACCTTCGCTGTGCATCTGGTAGGTGTTCTTGATCATGCCGAACAGGCTTTTTTCCTGGCTCTGGCCATCAATGTCCCAACTGGCGTTGAAGATCTTGTGGCGGCAGTGCTCGGAGTTCGCCTGGGCGAACATCATCAGTTCGATGTCATGCGGGTTGCGCTTCAAGCCGACGAAGGCGTTGACCAGGTAGTCGATCTCGTCTTCGGCCAGGGCCAGGCCCAGCTCGGTGTTGGCTTTTTCCAGCGCGGCGCGGCCGCCACCCAGCACGTCGACGGCGGTCAGGGGTTTCGGTTCGGCGTGGCTGAACAGGCCGGCGGCCTGTTCGAGGTTGCCCAGGACGATCTGGGTCATGCGGTCGTGCAGACCGTCAGCGATCAACCGGGCTTCAGCATCGCTGAACTGGCCGGCCACATAGAACGCGATGCCGCGCTCCAGGCGCTGGATTTTCGCCAGGCCGCAGTTGCGGGCGATGTCGCTGGCCTTGCTCGACCATGGCGAGATGGTGCCGAAACGCGGCAGCACCAGAAACAGACGACCGGTCGGTTCTTGTACCGGAACGCTTGGACCGTACTTCAGAAGGCGCGCGAGCACCTGCTGTTCGTCGCCGGTCAGGACGCCGGTAACTTCGGCGAAGTGAGCGAATTCAGCATACAGGCCGCTGACAGCCGGAACCTTCTGGCTCAGTTGCTCAAGGAGCTTGCTGTGGCGAAAGGCGGAAAGGGCAGGAGCGCCGCGCAGGATCAACATCTTCGGGACAGCCTCGGGAAGGGGTGTGCTTTGAGGCCGTGCATTCTAGCCTAAACAGCCCGCGACATCACCCGAAACGCTACGCACGGTTGCACTCGGGTGTCGATCTGTGTTTCTGCCCCGAAAGTCAGGTTAACCGGGCGTATGACGACAGCTTATTTTTACTGTAACAAAACGCAGACAAGGCCCGTTCCTGCGGGGTTTCGGCCGAATTTGTGGTCTCTAGCAGACAAGCCCCTCGCTGTCGAGATATGGCGCCCGTGGTCCTTTGCGTATACTGCGCAGATGTTTTTCCCAATGGCTTTGCGTCCGCGGTACGCCAAATGGCTGATCGCAACCGGACTCTTCCTGATGCTCGGTGCCTGTGTTGATAAACCCAACACGCTCGAGCGCGTAAAGGAGGATGGCGTGCTGCGGGTGGTTACCCGAAACAGCCCCGCCACCTACTTTCAGGATCGCAACGGTGAAACCGGCTTCGAATACGAGCTGGTGAAGCGCTTCGCCGACGATCTGGGGGTCGAGCTCAAGATCGAGACCGCCGACAACCTCGATGATCTGTTCAACCAGGTCGGCAAGCCCAACGGCCCGGTGCTGGCGGCTGCCGGCCTGGTCAGCAGCGAAGAACGCAAGAAGCAGGTGCGCTTCTCCCACTCCTACCTGGAAGTCACCCCGCAGGTCATCTACCGCAACGGCCAGTCACGGCCGACCGACGCCAAGGATCTGGTGGGCAAGAAGATCATGGTGCTCAAGGGCAGCACCCACGCCGAACAGCTGGCGCAGCTGAAACAGAAATTTCCCGGCATCGAATACGAAGAGTCCGACGCAGTCGAGGTCGTCGATCTCCTGCGCATGGTCGACGAAGGCCAGATCGACCTGACGCTGGTCGACTCCAACGAAGTCGCGATGAACCAGGTGTACTTCACCAACATCCGGGTCGCCTTCGACCTCGGTGACGCCAGCAACCAGAGCTGGGCCGTTGGGCCGGGCGACGACAACAGCCTGCTCAACGAAATCAACGACTACCTCGACAAGGTCAAGAAAAACGGCACCCTGCAACGCCTCAAGGATCGTTACTACGGGCACGTCGACGTGCTCGGCTACATGGGCGCCACCACCTTTGCCCAACACTTGCAGCAACGCCTGCCCAAGTACGAACAGCACTTCAAGTCGTACGCCAAGAAGGAGAAAGTCGACTGGCGCCTGTTGGCGGCCATCGGCTATCAGGAATCGCTGTGGCAACCGGCCGTCACGTCCAAGACCGGTGTGCGCGGCCTGATGATGCTGACCCAGAACACCGCGCAGGCCATGGGCGTGTCCAACCGCCTCGATCCGAAACAAAGCATCATGGGCGGCGCCAAGTACCTGGCCTACATGAAGGACCAGCTCGACGACTCGATCCAGGAACCGGACCGCACCTGGTTTGCCCTGGCGGCCTACAACGTCGGCAGCGGCCATCTGGACGACGCGCGCAAACTGGCGGCCAAGGAAGGACTGAACCCGGACAAATGGCTGGACGTGAAGAAGATCCTGCCGCGCCTGTCCGAGAAGAAGTGGTACAGCAAGACCCGTTACGGCTACGCCCGTGGCGGCGAACCGGTGCATTTCGTGGCGAACATCCGTCGCTACTACGACATCCTGACCTGGGTAACCCAGCCGCAGCTTGAGGGCGACCAGGTCGCCGAGGGCAAACTGCTTGTGCCGGGGATCGACAAGACCAAGCCGGCTCAAGAGCCAGCGCCCCTGTAGGAGCGAGCTTGCTCGCGATGGTGGGTAACGATAACGCGGGCTTTCTGAATGAACGCGGTGCTCTCAAGTCCATCGCGAGCAAGCTCGCTCCTACCGGGCAGCCGCCAGAATCAGCGCCTTCATCTCCGACACCGCCGACTTGAAGCCAACGAACAACGCATGGGCCACCAGCGCATGCCCGATGTTCAGCTCGTTGATGCCCTTGATCGCCGCCACGGCTTCAACGTTGTGATAATGCAGGCCATGCCCGGCATTGACGATCAGGCCCCGGGCCAGGCCGAAGGCCACGCCATCGGCGACACGCTTGAGTTCTTCGGCGACTTCGGTCGGTGTCTCGGCATCGGCATAACGCCCGGTGTGCAGTTCGATGGCCGGGGCGCCAACACGGCGCGAGGCTTCGATCTGACGCTCGTCGGCGTCGATGAACAGCGACACTTCGGAGCCGATCTTCGACAGGCGTTCGACCGCCGCCTTGATCCGCGCTTCCTGCCCCGCCACATCCAGTCCGCCTTCAGTGGTCAGTTCCTGACGGGTTTCCGGCACCAGGCAAATGTGCGCCGGGCGGATGCGCTCGGCGAACTGCATCATTTCTTCGGTGACGCCCATTTCGAAGTTCATGCGGGTTTGCAGCACGTCCTTGAGCACCAGAACGTCGCGTTCCTGAATGTGCCGGCGGTCTTCGCGCAGGTGCACGGTGATGCCGTCAGCGCCCGCCTCTTCCGCGTCCAGCGCTGCCTTGACCGGGTCCGGATAACGGGTGCCCCGGGCCTGACGCAGGGTGGCAACGTGGTCGATGTTCACGCCAAGAAGAATACGGGTGCTGGTGGTCACGGAAAGCGCTCCAGAAGAAGAGAAAGTTCGGTGCACAGCATACGGTGTGATCAGGGCTTGCGAAACAGCTCGCGACTGACAAGTGGACGGCCGCCCAGGTGTACGGCCAACGCCTGGCGCATCAAGCGCTTGGCGGCAGACAAAGCGCCGGGGGCCGACCAGTCGGCCTCTGCCATGGCCAGCAGTTCGGTGCCGTTGAACAGACCCGGTTGCAGCAGGTAGACCCGCTCCAGCCCGGCATCCACTTGCAAACGGTAGAGGCCGTCCGGTGCGATGGGCTGATCGTGAATATCAGTCGTCAGGGAAAACCCGTAGCCGAGGTCATCAAGCAAGCGCCATTCGAAGGAGCGCAGCAAGGGCTCCAGCGGTCGACCTTCGGCCAGGGCCAGCAAGGTGGCGGCGTAATGATCGAACACCGAAGGGAGCGGATCTTCAGCGGGCAACAGGCGAATCAGCAGCTCATTGAGGTAAAGACCGCTGAACAGCGCCTCGCCATTGAGCCAGGTGGAAACACCGGCACTTTCCATGCGCCCGACGTTCTTCAGCTCGCCCTTGCCCCGGAACTCGACCTCCAATGGCACGAATGGCCGCGCCAGCGTCCCGGCCTTGCCCCGCGCACTGCGCAACACCGCCCGCAGCCGGCCTTGCGGCGTCAGGAAATCCACCAGCGCACTGTTTTCACGGTAGGCGCGCGAGTGGAGGACGTAGGCAGGTTGGGCGATGGGCGGGGTTGAGGACATCAAGTCTCACATACTGTAGGAGCGAGCTTGCTCGCGATGGTGGATAACGATAACGCGGGCTTTCTGAATGAACGCGGCGCTCTCAAGTCCATCGCGAGCAAGCTCGCTCCTACAGGGGGGCTTTCGGGGTATTACAGGTCGCCGTAACCCAGCGAACGCAGCGCACGCTCGTCATCGGACCAGCCGCCCTTAACCTTGACCCACAGGTTGAGCATGATCTTGGAGTCGAACAGCAGCTCCATGTCCTTGCGCGCTTCGGTGCCGATACGCTTGATGCGCTCGCCCTTGTCGCCAATGATGATTTTCTTCTGGCCATCGCGCTCGACGAGGATCAAGGCATGGATGTGCAGGGTCTTGCCCTGCTGCTTGAACTCTTCGATTTCAACGGTGATCTGGTACGGCAGCTCGGCGCCCATCTGGCGCATGATTTTCTCGCGCACAAGCTCCGCGGCGAGGAAACGGCTGCTGCGGTCGGTGATCTGGTCTTCCGGGAAGAAGTGATCGTTTTCCGGCAAGTGCTCGGCAATCACCCGCTCCAGTGCATCGAGGTTGTGCCCGTGTTGCGCGGAAATCGGGATGATCTGCGCATTCGGCAACTGCTCCTGCAACCAGCTCAGGTGTGGCATCAGCTCGGCTTTGTCTTCGATGCGATCGGTCTTGTTCAGCGCCACGATCAGTGGGCCGGTCACGTACTGGACGCGCTCGAGCACCATCTGGTCTTCTTCGGTCCACTTGGTGCGATCGACCACGAAGATCACCACGTCGACGTCTTTCAACGCCGCCGAAGCGGTCTTGTTCATGTAGCGGTTCAGGGCCTTTTCGCCACCCTTGTGCATACCGGGGGTGTCGACGTAGATCGCCTGCACGTCGCCCTCGGTCTTGATACCGAGCATGTTGTGACGGGTGGTTTGCGGCTTGCGCGAGGTGATCGCCAGCTTCTGACCCAGGATGTGGTTCAGCAGCGTGGACTTGCCCACGTTCGGACGGCCGACGATGGCAACATAGCCACAGCGCGTTGCGTTTGTATCAGTCATTGCCATTCTCCACACCCAGGGCAATCAGTGCTGCGGCGGCCGCTACCTGTTCGGCAATACGACGGCTCACACCCTGACCTCGGCTTTTTTCATTCAGTAAGATGATTTCGCATTCGACGAAGAACGTCCGGCAATGCGGCTCACCCTGGATATCCACCACTTCGTAACGCGGCAGCTCACAACCACGGGACTGCAGGAACTCTTGCAGGCGGGTCTTCGGATCTTTGTTGGTGTCGACCAGCGTCAGGCCTTCGAACTCTCCGGCCAGCCAGGCGAGCACACGCTCGCGGGCCACTTCCATGCCGGCATCGAGGTAGATCGCACCGATCAGCGCTTCGAGGGCATCGGCCAGAATCGACTCGCGACGGAAGCCGCCGCTTTTCAGCTCACCGGAGCCCAGGCGCAGGTATTCGCCCAGATCGAAACCACGGGCCAGTACGGCCAGGGTCTCACCTTTCACCAGACGTGCGCGCAAACGCGACAACTGGCCTTCGCGGGCCAGCGGGAAACGCTCGAACAACGCCTCGCCGGCGACGAAGTTGAGGATGGCGTCACCGAGGAATTCCAGGCGCTCGTTGTTACGCCCGGCAAAGCTGCGGTGAGTCAGGGCCAGGACCATCAGTTCCTGATCCTTGAAGGTGTAGCCGAGCTGACGCTCTAGACGGCTTAAGGAGACGCTCACGGTTTACCCACGCTGAGTTCGTGGTTCGATTGCACTGCCATCGCCGTGAGGCGGCGCAGGCTTGGGACAATTAACGCTGTGTTCAAAAATAACGTCCTGAATATCATTGGCTTCATGCTTTTTCCGTCACCTTCTTCAGGTTCCAGAAATGCATTCGGCGCTGTGTTCAACAGCGCCGTGTTTGATTACTTGATCAGGCCAACCCGCGAGAAATTCGGCAGGTGACTGAGTTTGGGTTCCGGCCAGCTCATCCAGACCGCGAAGGCCTTGCCGACGATATTCTTGTCGGGAACCATGCCCAGCAGATCCTTGGGAATGCTCGGATCATCCCAGTAGCGACTGTCGTTCGAGTTGTCGCGGTTGTCGCCCATCATGAAGTAGTGCCCGGCCGGCACGGTCCACGAATGGTCCGGCATGGCGCGGTAGCGGCTCATCTCTTTACGGATCATGTGCTCGGCGACGCCGAGTTTTTCCTTGTAGAGTTCGGCGCTGCCCAGCGTGCCCGGCTCGGAGCCGACCAGTTGCTCGGCAATCGACTGACCGTTGACGAACAGGCGCTTGTCCGCGGTGTAGCGAACCGTGTCGCCCGGCAAGCCAACCACACGCTTGATGTAGTTGACGTTCGGATCGCTCGGGTAGCGGAATACCATCACATCGCCGCGCTGCGGATCACCGACTTCGATGACTTTCTTGTCGATCACCGGCAAGCGGATCCCGTAGGAAAACTTGCTCACCAGGATGAAGTCGCCGACATCCAGGGTTGGCTTCATCGAACCGGAAGGAATCTGGAACGGTTCCACCAGGAACGAACGCAGCACCAGCACGATGAACAACACCGGGAAGAACGACTTGCCGTATTCGACCAGCAGCGGCTCTTTGTTCAGCTGCTCGACCACGACCATGTCAGGCTGGCTGACGCTGCCCTGATAGGAGGCGATGGCGGCACGCCGACGCGGGGCCAGGATCAACAGATCGAGCAACGCCAACAGGCCGCAGACAAATACGGCGATGACCAGCAACAGCGGGAAATTTAGTGACATAGGACCTAACTATCCAACCTGAGCACTGCAAGGAAGGCTTCCTGTGGAATTTCCACGTTGCCGACCTGCTTCATGCGTTTCTTACCGGCCTTTTGCTTTTCCAGCAGCTTTTTCTTACGGCTGACGTCACCACCGTAGCATTTGGCCAATACGTTCTTTCTGAGCGCCTTGACGGTTGTCCGCGCCACAATCTGCCCGCCAATGGCGGCCTGGATTGCCACGTCGAACATCTGCCGCGGAATCAGATCCTTCATCTTCTCGGTCAACTGGCGACCTTTGTAGTGCGAATTGTCACGGTGCACGATCAGCGCCAGGGCGTCGACCTTGTCACCGTTGATCAGCACGTCCAGTTTCACCAGGCTGGCCGATTGGTAACGATCGAAATGGTAGTCCAGAGAAGCATAGCCGCGACTGGTGGATTTCAGGCGATCGAAGAAGTCCAGCACCACTTCGTTCATCGGCAAGTCGTAGGTCACTTGTACCTGAGAGCCGAGGAACAGCATGTCGACCTGTACACCGCGTTTTTCGATGCACAGGGTAATGACGTTGCCCAGGTGCTCTTGCGGCACAAGAATATTGGCACGCACGATCGGCTCGCGCATGTCTTCGATGGCAGACAGGTCCGGCAGTTTCGACGGGTTATCGACGTAGATCGTCTCGCCGGTCTTGAGCAACAGCTCGAAGATTACCGTCGGCGCCGTGGTGATCAGGTCCAGGTTGTACTCGCGCTCCAGGCGCTCCTGGATGATTTCCATGTGCAGCATGCCGAGGAAGCCGCAACGGAAGCCGAAGCCCAGGGCGTCGGAGCTTTCCGGCGTGTATTGCAGCGACGAATCGTTGAGGGTGAGCTTTTGCAGCGCCTCGCGGAAGTCTTCGAAGTCGTCGGAGCTGACCGGGAACAGGCCGGCGTACACCTGCGGCTGAATGCGCTTGAAGCCTGGCAGCACGTCGACGTCCGGCGTCGAGCTCAAGGTCAGGGTATCGCCCACTGGCGCACCGTGAATGTCCTTGATACTGGCGATGATGAAGCCCACTTCGCCGGCCTTCAGGTCAACGGTCGGGGTGTGTTTCGGGTTGAAGACACCGACGCTGTCCACCAGGTGGATCTTGCCGGTGGACTTGACCAGGATCTTGTCGCCCTTCTTCACGCGGCCGTGGCGCACGCGCACCAGGGACACAACGCCCAGGTAGTTGTCGAACCAGGAGTCGATGATCAACGCTTGCAGCGGATCTTCGATGTTGCCGGTCGGCGCCGGAATGGTGGTCACCAGGCGCTCGAGCACTTCATCGACGCCCAGACCGGTCTTGGCAGAGCAAGTGACCGCGTCGGTGGCATCGATGCCGATGATTTTTTCGATTTCTTCCTTGACGCGCTCAGGATCGGCCTGTGGCAGGTCGATCTTGTTCAGCACCGGCATCACTTCCAGGCCCTGCTCGATCGCCGTGTAGCAGTTGGCAACCGACTGCGCTTCAACGCCTTGACCGGCGTCGACCACCAGCAGCGCGCCTTCACAGGCCGCCAGCGAACGGCTGACTTCGTAGGTGAAATCAACGTGGCCGGGGGTGTCAATGAAGTTCAGCTGGTAGTTGATACCGTCTTTGGCTTTGTAATACAGAGTAACGCTGTGCGCCTTGATGGTGATCCCGCGCTCGCGCTCGAGGTCCATGGAGTCCAGGACCTGGGCTTCCATTTCGCGCTCGGCCAGGCCGCCACACATCTGGATGAAGCGATCGGCCAGCGTCGACTTGCCATGGTCAATGTGGGCGATGATGGAGAAATTGCGGATATGACTCAAATCACTCACGGATCAACACTCAAAAAGGCTGCAGGCATAGCCCGCCGAAAAATAGCCGGCAATTGTACCTGATCCACGGCACAAGCGTCACGTTCGCAGGTCAGACGGCACCTACAAAAACGCCCCGGTCTTGCGACAAGGGCGTATTTTATCGTCAAAGCGCTCGGAAAAAGCCCGCCATCAACCGGCCCGGCGCAACAGCCAGAGCCCGGCCACGGCACAAATACCCGCCGGCACCAGCACAGAAAGCAACGGAGGGAAGCCGAACACCTGGCTCGAAGGGCCCAGCAGATCCTGAACGATGCGGAAGGTGAAGCCCACCAGCACGCCGGTGAACACCCGTTGCCCCAGGGTCACCGAACGCAGCGGACCAAAGATGAAGGAAATCGCCATCAACACCAGGGCGGCGGTCACCAGCGGTTGCAACACCTTGACCCAAAATGCCAGCCAGTAGCGGCTGTTGTTCAACCCCTGGTCCGCCAGGTAGTGGATATAACCCCACAGACCGCTGATCGACAGCGACTCTGGCACCATGACCACGGTGCTCAGCAATTGCGGACTCAAGGCCACTTCCCAACGCTCGACCGGGGTCGAAACCACTTCAGTGCTGCGCTCGCGGAACAGCGTGGTCGTGACGTCCGTCAACTGCCAGTGATCCGTGTCGAACTCGGCGCGCTTGGCGAAGCTCGCCGACAGCATGTGCCGCTCGTTGTCGAAACGGTAGCGGGTCACGCCGTACAGGATGCCGTTAGGTTGCACCGAGTTGACGTGAATGAATTCATCGCCCTGGCGGTGCCACAAACCGTGCTTGGCGCTTTGTGCATCGCCGCTGCCCTGGGCCAGCGAGCGATTGGCCTGCGCGGTGGTTTCAGCGGGTGGAGCGACGTACTCGCCGATCAGCAAACCGGCCAGCATCAATACCAGCATAGGCTTCATGACCGCCCAGACGATCCGGCCGATCGACACGCCGGCGGCGCGCATGATCGTCAACTCACTGTTGCTGGCCAGGCTGCCCAGGCCGATCAGGCAACCGATCAGCGCGGCCATCGGCAGCATTTCGTACATCCGGCGCGGCGCGGTCAACAACACATAACTCAGCGCATCGACCAGGGTGTAGGTGTCGCTGACTTCACTCATCTCGTCGATGAAGGCAAACAGTGTCGCCAGACCAAGAATGATCCCGAGCACCGCCAGAATCGCCATGAACACGCTGCTACCAATGTAGCGATCCAGCTTAACCACGGGCCACCTCCAGCGCGCTGCGGCGACTCGCCCTCATCAAGTGCAAGGGTTCCCAATAGAGCAGGCCCAGGCCAATGGCCAGGAAAATCCCGTGCACCCACCACAAGCCCACCACTGCGGGGATCTTGCCCTTGTCGAGGGCACCGCGGGCGGCAATCAGAATGGTCAGGTAAGCCATATAGAGAAGAATCGCCGGCAGCAATTTGAGGAATCGGCCCTGACGCGGGTTGACCCGCGACAGCGGCACCGCCATCAAGGTCACGATGAACACCAGCAACGGCAGCGAAATGCGCCATTGCAATTCGGCGCGCAGGCGAATGTCTTCACTGCCGATCAACGTACTGGTCGGCATCGCGTCACGGTCGGTGACTTCGTCGCTGACTTCCGGTTTTGGCAGCAATACGCCGTACTCGTCGTACTTGATCGCCCGATAGTCGGCCTGACCCGGACTACCGTCATAGCGATAACCGTTATCCAGGATCAGGTAGCGGTTGCCGTCCGGACGAATCTCCTGACGGCCCTTTTCCGCCACCAGCACAGAAATTCCGCGATCCTTGTTGTTGGAACTGATGTTCTTCTGTGAGATGAACACACCGCCCAGGTTCACGCGATCATCCGACATGCGTTCGGTGTAGGTGACCCGGGTGCCGTCACGCAGGGCCTGGAAGCGCCCTGGTTCCAGGGTATCGAATTCGGTGAGGGCATCCTGCTTGTTCAGCAGCAGCTGAAACTGATTGGCCCCCTGTGGCGCCAGGCTCAGGCTCAGCCACGCGACGACGAGTGCAACCAGGGTGGCAGGAAACATCGTCATCCAGACCAGCCGCTGCTGGCTCATGCCGGTGGCCGAGAGCACGGTCATTTCGCTTTCGAGGTACAGCCGCCCATAGGACAACAGGATCCCGAGAAACAGCCCCAGCGGCAGGATCAGCTGGAGGAACCCCGGCATGCGAAAGCCCATGATCATGAACAGCGAGCCCGGATCCAGCAGGCCCGAGGCGGCCTGGGCGAGGTATTTGATGAAGCGACCGCTCATGATGATGACCAGCAGCACGGCGCTGACGGCGCTCAAGGTCAACAGGACTTCGCGGGACAGATAACGGAAGACGATCAAACCAGACACTCCAGGGTTGTCAGGCTAAGGCGGCCAAACAAGCAAACGTATCGGACAGCCCGCAAGACAGAGCCGCCGAAAAAAGATGGCGCATTATCCTGTGATTGGGTGCGCCTGTCACTGCGCAATGCATTGGGGCGCAGGGTGTAGGGGTGAGCTTGCTCCGGGCGGCGTTCCGACAATGGTCGTCAACGATAACGCGGGGAGCCTGAAGCCCCGCGGTGGCCTCAGGTTCTTCGCGAGCAGGCTCGCTCCTACAGGGCCGTCAATTCCATGAAGATCGTACAACCCGGGGTTGTCAGCCGCTGGTAGCGAGGTTCAAACTGCGGCCTTTGTCGCCGGTCGATCCTGGCGCCTTTCTTTTATAAGCAATCGACGCACATAAGGTGTCGGGCGCATGCGTGATAACCATCAATTCAGGGACCCGGACATGGAACTGGTTGTAAAAAGCGTCAACCCGGAAACGTTGAAGACCGCCACTCTCGTGGTCTCCGTCGGCGAAGGCCGCAAGCTCGGCGCCGTTGCCAAACAACTGGACGAACTGAGCGGCGGCGCGATCAGCGCCGTGCTCAAGCGCGGCGACCTGGCCGGCAAGGTTGGCCAGAGCCTGTTGCTGCACAGCCTGCCGAACCTCAAGGCCGAGCGTGTGCTGCTGGTAGGCACTGGCAAGGACGACGAGCTGGGTGACCGCCCGTTCCGCAAAATCATCGCCGGCATCCTCAATACCCTGAAGGGCCTGGGCGGCAGCGACGCGGTACTGGCCCTCGACGAAGTCGTGGTCAAGGGCCGCGACAGCTATGGCAAGACCCGCCTGCTGGCCGAAACCCTGGTGGACGGCGAGTACAGCTTCGAGCAGTTCAAGAGCCAGAAAGCCGAACCCCGCGCCCTGAAGAAAATCACCCTGCTGACCATCAAGGCCGCTCAAGCTGAAGTGCAGCGCGCCGTGACCCACGCCACTGCCATCGCCAACGGCATGGCCTTCACCCGTAACCTGGGCAACCTGCCACCCAACATCTGCCACCCGACCTTCCTCGGTGAGCAGGCGAAAGACCTCGGCAAGGAATTCAAGGATCTGAAAGTCGAAGTCCTCGACGAGAAGAAGATCAAGGCGCTGGGCATGGGCTCGTTCTACGCCGTAGGCCAGGGCAGCGCCCAGCCGCCACGCCTGATCGTCATGCAATACAATGGCGGCAAGAAATCCGAGAAGCCGTATGCGCTGGTCGGCAAAGGCATCACCTTCGACACTGGCGGCATCAGCCTCAAGCCAGGCGCCGGCATGGATGAAATGAAGTACGACATGGGCGGTGCCGCCAGCGTGTTCGGTACCCTGCGTGCCGTGCTGGAGCTGAAGCTGCCGATCAACCTGGTGTGCATCCTGGCCTGTGCCGAGAACATGCCGAGCGGCAACGCTTCGCGCCCTGGCGACATTGTCACCACCATGAGCGGCCAGACCGTGGAAATCCTCAACACCGACGCCGAAGGCCGTCTGGTGCTGTGCGACGCCCTGACCTACTCCGAGCGCTTCAAGCCGCAAGCGGTCATCGACATCGCGACCCTGACCGGTGCTTGCGTGGTCGCCCTGGGTTCCCACACGTCGGGCCTGCTGGGCAACAACGACGAACTGATCGGCCAACTGCTGAGCGCCGGCAAGGCTGCCGACGACCGCGCCTGGCAACTGCCGCTGTTCGATGAGTACCAGGAACAGCTGGACAGCCCGTTCGCCGACATCGCCAACATTGGCGGCCCGAAAGCCGGCACCATCACCGCCGCCTGCTTCCTGTCGCGCTTCACCAAGAACCTGAACTGGGCGCACCTGGACATCGCCGGCACCGCCTGGACCAGCGGCGGCAAGGACAAGGGCGCCACTGGCCGTCCGGTTCCTCTGCTGACCCAATACCTGCTGGACCGCGCCAAAGCCTGAAACCAATGACCCTGGGGGGCATTGCTTTCGGGCAGTGCCCCCAAGGGATCAGGAACCGCAATGACCAAAGTCGACTTCTATATCCTGCCCAGCGCCGATCCTTCGGCACGCCTGGATTTCGCCTGCAAGCTCACCGAAAAGGCCTGGCGCATGGGTCACCGTGTCTACCTGCATTGCAGCGACGCCGCCCAACGCAACGATCTCGACGCACGCCTCTGGACGTTCAAGGGTGAAAGCTTCGTGCCCCACGGCCCCGCCGAAAACGAACCGGATGGCTTGATTGTCCTGGGTCTGGGTGACGATTGCGGTCAGCATCAGGACTTGCTGGTCAATCTCGACCTGAAAGTCCCGGCCTTCGCCCAGCGTTTCGCCCGCGTGGCGGAAGTGGTGGTGGAAGACCCGACGATTCGCCAGGCCGCGCGGGAGAGTTTCCGTTTCTACCGCGAACAGGGCTATCCTCTGCAAGATCACCGTTTACAGCGACTCTGAGCCTTCCAATGGACACTCCAAAACCGCTGCAACAGTCCGCGCACCTGCTGGACGACCTTGAGTCGATCCGCCAATTGCTCGGCGATGACAACCTGCAACCGCCCCTGCTGACCGACACGGTCGAGGAAGGCGATCAGGAACAGATTCCCATGTTGTTCGACGCAGTCAGCGAGCCTTCGCCGCCTGTCGAACCGACAACCCCCACCCCGATCGTTGAACCGGTCATCGCAGCTGCACCGGCGCCTGCCGTCAGCAAGAACCCGGATGACCTGTTGCACCTGGACAGCGAACTGCGCGCCGCCGCGCAGTTGATCATGCAAGACGTGATCGACGATTTCGCCCCGCACATCGAGACCGAAATCAAACGCCGCCTCAGTGCACGACTGGAGCGGTTGTTGAGCCAGTACAACGATTGACCCCAACCTGTACACGAACCGTTTTTTGTAGGAGCCCGGCTTGCCGGCGATGACGCCCTCAAGGACGCTATCGCCGGCAAGCCGGGCTCCTACAGAGAGGGGAACAAATGTGTTCAGGTACTCAGGTAACGCCCGATCAACGCAATCCCGCTGGCCAGCACCAGCCACGTCACCAGGCGCACGAACGCCTCGCGGGACAAGCGCAGGGTCAGCCGTCGCCCGAACCACAGCCCCAGCACCATCGCCGGCAACAGACACACCGCCAGCACCAGCAATGGCAGATCGGCATACACGCCGGCGATCGCAAACAGGCTCAAACGCACCACCGTACTGCAACTGATCAATGCGCTCTGGGTGGCCCGGGCCGCCTCCTTGGGCAAGCGGCTGTTCAGATAGATCGCATACAGAAAGCCGCCGCTGCCAAACAAGGCACCGAACATCCCGCCCACCGTGCCCATGGGCACAGCCCACACGGCAGACAATTGCGTCGGGCGGGTTTTGACCCACAGGCTGTAGATCGCATAGGCGCTGATAAACAGCCCCATCAACAGCAGCAACAGATCGGACTTGAGGTTCAGCAGGAATATCACCCCCAGCGTGCAACCCACCGCCATGCACGGCAACAGCCGCAACAGCTCCGGTTTTGCCACATCCCGCCGCGAAGGCAACAGGTTGCCGAATGCCGCGACGAAATCGAGCAACACCAGCAACGGCACGATCTTCGACAGCGGCATGAACAGAATCAGAATCGGCCCCGCCACCAGCGCGGTGCCGAACCCGGCGATACCGAACACAATGTAGGCCAAGGCGATTCCCGCGCCGATGACCAGCCAGTCCATGGCGCTGAAAGGCCATTGGTTCAACAACGTCAATACGCTCATTGCAGCGTTCCCCTACTTTAAGTTCGCTGACTTTAGCCATCGCTGAGCGTTGCGACTAATATCATCAAAGCCATTAACCCATCTCAAAAAGGCATGCCTTGTGCTTTCAACCCGGCAACTGCGTTACTTCGTTGAAATCGCTGAATGCGGCAGCTTCAGCGCCGCAGCCGAGCGCCTGTTCATCGCCCAATCGGCCCTGAGCCGGCAAATCAAGGACATGGAAGTCCAACTGCAAACCCCACTTTTCGAACGTACTGCGCGGCGGCCCCAGCTCACTCCAGCGGGTGAGGCTTTTTTACCCCGTGCCAAAAACCTGTTGAGCGAGCTGATCAAGGCCAGCGAGACGGCCACCAGGATCGGCAAAGGTCAACACGGCACCTTACGCTTGAGCCATTCCAGCACTGTGCCCATGAGCGGCCGACTGCTGCGCAGCGTCGGCCGTTATCTCGAACATCATCCCGGCGTGTCCATGGACATCGCTCAGTTGGCTTCCGAGGCGCAGTTGCAAGAGTTGGCAGACGGCCGACTGGACATCGGCCTATTGCGCCTGCCAGTGCTCCGTCAGTGTGAAGAGGTGCAAATCGACCCGCTCTACGACGAACCTTTGCTGGTGGCAGTCCCGCCCGATCACTGGCTGGCCAGGGACAAATCCGGGCGGCAGATCAACCTGGGGCAGCTACGCGACGAAGCGTTTATTTCCATCCCTCATCCCCAGCGAGGTGGTCTTAGCTACCTTTCTGCCGAGTTGTGCATGCGCCAAGGCTTCTTTCCCAAAGCAGCTCGGGTAATTTCGCGTAAGACCACGCAACTGCAACTGATCCAGGCGGGATTTGGTATCGCCCTCTTGCCGGAATCGATGCAAGACATTGCGCCACCCAACGTTCATTTCCTGCCTTTGGCAGACCCCGGCAGCCATAGCTGCGTCGCTCTGGCGTACCGCAAACACCCCACAGCACTGGTTCAACAGTTCCTCGAGCATTTGGTGATATAGGGGTCGTGCATTCACTTGAAGAATGCCTTTAAACTGCGCCCCATGATTAAAGATCCCTTTGCAAGACTCGGCCTGGACCGCGAAGTCCTGACCGTCAGCCAGCTCAACGGCCGCGCACGGGTGTTGCTCGAAGACGTGTTCAGCAACATCTGGGTAGAGGGCGAGATCTCCAACCTCGCCCGCCCGGCGTCCGGTCACGTGTATTTCACCCTCAAGGACAGCGGCGCCCAGGTGCGTTGCGCGCTGTTCCGGCAGAACGCAGCACGGGTTCGCCAGGCCTTGAAGGACGGGCTGGCGGTCAAGGTGCGCGGCAAGGTCTCGTTGTTCGAGGGGCGCGGTGATTATCAACTGATCCTCGACACCGTGGAGCCGGCCGGCGATGGCGCCTTGCGCCTGGCCTTCGATGCACTCAAGGAAAAGCTCAGCGCCGAAGGCCTGTTCAGTGCCGAGCGCAAGGTCCCGCTACCGGCGCATCCACAACGCATCGGCATCATCAGTTCGCCCACCGGGGCGGTGATCCGCGACATCATCAGCGTGTTCCGCCGTCGCGCACCGCAGGTGCAGTTGACGCTGATCCCCACCGCCGTACAGGGCCGCGAAGCCACCGCACAGATTGTCCGCGCGCTGAAACTGGCGGATGCCCGCGGTTTCGACGCCCTGATCCTGGCCCGGGGTGGCGGTTCGCTGGAAGACCTCTGGTGCTTCAACGAAGAAGCCGTGGCCCGCGCCGTGGACGCTTGCGTGACGCCGATTGTCAGCGCGGTCGGCCATGAAACCGACGTGTCGATCAGCGATTTCGTGGCCGATGTTCGCGCGCCCACCCCTTCCGCTGCCGCTGAATTGCTGGCTCCGGACTCCAGTGACCTGGTGCGTCGGGTCGAAAGCCTGCACCGTCGGCTGGTGATGCGCATGCGTGACCGCTTGATGCGCGACCGCCTGCGTCTGGAAGGTATCTCTCGCCGCCTGCGCCATCCCGGCGAGCGCCTGCGCCAGCAAGCGCAACGCCTGGATGACCTGGACATGCGCATGCGCCGCGCGTTCGAGCGTAGCCTAAACACCCGTCGCGAACGCTTGATCCGTCTGGAAACCCGTCTGGCCGCACAACATCCGGGCCGGCAACTGGCAATGCTGCGCCAACGCCTCGACAGCCTGGCCGAACGCCTGCCGCGCGCCATCCGCGAAGGGCTGAAGAACCGTCGCCTGCAATTGCACAGCCAGATGCAGACCCTGCATGTGGTCAGCCCGCTGGCGACCCTCGGCCGTGGCTACAGCATTTTGCTGGACGAGCGCGGCAATGCGATCCGCAACGCCGCGCAAACCCATACCGGCCAGCGCCTGAAGGCCAAGCTGGGCGAAGGCGAACTGCAAGTGCGGGTCGAAGACAACCACCTGACGCCTGTCACCCTTTCTTTACTGGACTGATCCATGCCGCGTTTCCTGGCTCCATTGCTGTTGCTGCTCCTGACCTTCAACGCCCACGCCGACAGCTACATCACCCGCCTGTTGAACAAACCAGTGCCGGGCGGCGTGGCGGTGGTCGATCTGGGCCCGTCCGCCCAGGCGCCAAAAGCCAGTTATCAAGGCAAACCCGTGCTGGTCGTGAAGGAGCAGAACAACTGGCTGGCCATCGTCGGCGTGCCGCTGACGGTCAAGCCGGGAGCCCAATCGATCAGCAGCGGCGGCCGCCATCTGAATTTTACGGTTGGCAACAAGAAATACCCGGAACAGCGCATCACCCTGAAGAACACCCAGCAGGTCAATCCGGACCCGGAAAATCTCAAGCGCATCGAGCGTGAACTGGCCGAGCAGATTGCCGCTTACCGCACGTTCAGCCCCAATACGCCTAGCAACCTGCTGCTGGACAAACCGGTGAACGGGCCGCTGTCGAGCAAGTTTGGCGTGCGGCGCTTCTTCAACGGTGAGGAGCGTAATCCTCATTCGGGTCTGGATTTCGCGGTAGGCGCCGGCACACCGATCAAGACCCCGGCCGCGGGCAAGGTGATCCTGATCGGCAACTACTTCTTCAACGGCAATACGGTGTTCGTCGACCATGGCCAGGGCTTCATCAGCATGTTCTGCCACATGTCGAAAATCGACGTGAAGGTGGGGCAGCAACTGGCGCGCGGTGGCGTGGTTGGGAAAGTCGGCGCAACTGGCCGCGCAACCGGACCGCACATGCACTGGAATGTCAGCCTGAACGATGCGCGGGTCGATCCGGCCATCTTCATTGGTGCGTTTCAGCCCTGAATCTTCGCCGAGGCTGATGGCCTCTTCGCGGGCAAGCCCGCTCCCACAGGTACAGCGCAATCCCTGTGGGAGCGGGCTTGCCCGCGAAGGCGGCATTCCAGTCACCAGAAGAATCCAAGGCTGCCGTTTTCTCCAATTGCGCACCACTCAAACCTCGCGCAAACAACAGAACAATCATTGCCAATCACAGCAATAAAATCTCGATAAATACCCGTTCACGAGTATTCCTCTCAATTTTTTTCGACTGCTTGCCATCCTTTCCCCCCGCGGTTAGGGTTGAAGGCATGAAAACCTCTCACACCCTCATTCAGCTCCGCCAGCACAGCAGCCTGTGCCTTGTCAGCGCACGACTGCCGGGCTGAATCGTGGTGCCTCGTCCCAAGCGTCAATCCAAGAACTTTTGATCCACCGGCAGGCCGCCTTTTTTCGGCCCACACAATAAGGATTTCCCGATGAGCATGCTCAAAGACCCGTCTTCGAAATACCGCGCGTTCCCGACCATCGACATTCCGGACCGCACCTGGCCATCGAAAACCATCACCGCCGCGCCGATCTGGTGCAGTTCCGACCTGCGCGACGGCAACCAGTCGCTGATCGAGCCGATGGACGCCGTCAAGAAGCTGCGCTTCTGGAAAACCCTGGTGCAGGTCGGCGTGAAGGAAATCGAAGCGTCGTTCCCGGCCGCTTCGCAAACCGACTTCGACTTCGTGCGTACCCTGATCGAAGGCAACCACATCCCGGACGATACCACCATCCAGGTGCTGACCCAGGGCCGTGAAGACCTGATCGAGCGCACCTTCGAATCCCTGCGCGGCGCGAAGAAAGCCATCGTTCACCTGTACAATGCGACCTCCCCTTCCTTCCGCCGCATTGTCTTCAACCAGGACAAGGACGGGATCAAGGCCATCGCCGTGAACGCCGCCAAGCTGTTCGTCAAATACGCAGCCATGCAGCCGGACACCGAGTGGACCTTCGAATACTCGCCAGAGACCTTCAGCGCCACCGAACTGGAGTTCGCCAAGGAAGTCTGCGACGCGGTGATCGAGGTCTGGAACCCGACGCCCGAGCACAAGATGATCCTCAACCTGCCGGCCACCGTCGAATGCGCGACCCCGAACATCTATGCCGACCAGATCGAATGGTTCGGCCGTCACATCAACCGTCGTGACAGCGTGATCATCAGCCTGCACACCCACAACGACCGTGGCACCGGCGTTGCCGCCACCGAATTGGGCCTGATGGCCGGCGCCGACCGCGTCGAAGGCTGCCTGTTCGGCAACGGCGAGCGTACCGGCAACGTCGACTTGGTGACCGTGGCCCTGAACCTCTACACCCAGGGCGTGAACCCTGAGCTGGACTTCTCCGACATCGACGGCGTGCGCAAAGTCGTCGAAGAGTGCAACCAGATCCAGGTTCACCCGCGTCACCCGTACGTTGGTGACCTGGTGCACACCGCGTTCTCCGGCTCGCACCAGGATGCGATCCGCAAGGGCTTCGCCCAGCAGAAATCCGATGCCTTGTGGGAAGTGCCGTACCTGCCGATCGACCCGGCTGACATCGGCCGCAGCTACGAGGCGGTCATCCGCGTCAACAGCCAGTCGGGCAAGGGCGGTATCGCCTACCTCCTGGAGCAGGAATACGGCATCAGCCTGCCACGTCGCATGCAGATCGAGTTCAGCCAGGTCGTGCAGCGTGAAACCGACCGCCTGGGCCTTGAGATGACCGCCCAGCAAATCCACGCACTGCTGCACAGCGAGTACTTGCAGGCCAACACCCCGTACGCGCTGGTCAGCCATCGCCTGCAGGAAGAAAACGGTCACAGCGCCGTCGAAGTGGAAGTGGCCAGCAAAGGCCAGGGCGAGACCAACCTGCATTGGCGCGGCAAGGGCAACGGCGCCCTGGAAGCGCTGGTGGCCGGTCTGCCGATCCCGGTGGAGATCATGGACTACAACGAGCACGCCATTGGTGCGGGCACCAATGCCAAGGCCGCGGCCTACATTGAACTGCGCGTGAACGGCGAACGTGCGGTGCACGGCGTCGGCATCGATGAAAACATCACCACCGCCAGCTTCAAGGCCCTGTTCAGCGCGCTGAACCGTTCGCTGAGCCAGCCGGAAGCGAAAGCGGCGTAAATCACCGCTGAAATGCAAAAGGCCCTGAGATGCGAATCTCAGGGCCTTTTTTCATCCTGTTGTAGGAGCCGGCTTGCTGGCGATGCTGAACACCCGGTGCATCTGAATGAACGCAATCGCTGGCAAGCCAGCTCCTACAAGGAATGGGAGAGTTGTCAGGTGAACTCGAAGGTATCGGCATCCAGATTCGCCGGAAACCGTGTGCGATAAGCTTGAAGGTCTGCAGCATTCAGAACGACCTGAAACACCCCATCCGCCTCTCCTGCACTAAGCAACGTCTCGCCCTGGAAATCCAGCACCTGGCTGTCACCGGTATAGGCAAAGCCCTTGCCATCTGAACCAATACGATTCACCGCCGCCACATAGCACAGGTTCTCGATCGCCCGCGCCGGCAACAGGCGGTTCCAGTGCTGGCGGCGCGCACCCGGCCAGTTCGCGGTATACAACAACAGATCAGTGTCCTGAGCGTCACGACTCCACACCGGGAAGCGCAAGTCATAGCAAATCAGCGGCCGCACGCGCCAGCCCTTTAACTCGAACTGCACCTGACGCTCGCCCGGGGTGTAGTGGTTATGCTCACCGGCCATGCGGAACAAGTGACGCTTGTCGTAATGCAACACCTCGCCATCCGGGCGTGCCCACAACAGGCGATTGCGATGGCTGCCATCGGCGGCCTGGATGATCACGCTGCCGGTAATCACGGCATCAAGTTTTGCCGCCTGACCCCGCAGCCACTTGCTGGTGGGGCCGTTTTCCGATTCCGCGAGGGTCTCGGACTCCATGGAAAAACCGGTGGTGAACATCTCCGGCAGAATGATCAGGTCAGCGCCGCGAGCCTGCTCCAGCAATGGCTCGAAATGCTCCAGGTTGGCCTGACGGTCGTGCCAGGCCAGGGATGTCTGGATCAGCGCAACGGTCAGGTTCGGCAATGCACTCAGATCACGCATAGTTTTTCCGCCGCTTCACGCAGGGTCTCCTCACGCTTGGCAAAGCACAACCGCACCAGGCGCTGCCCTTCAGGCGGAGTCTGGTAAAACACCGAAATCGGGATACTGGCCACACCATGCTCGCGCGTCATCCACAGGGCCATCTCGACATCATTGAGGTCCGGGCGGATCTGCGAGTAATCGACCAACTGGAAATAGGTGCCGGTCACCCGGGTGAAACTGAAACGCGACGGCGCCAGCAGATCGCAGAACAGATCACGCTTGGCCTGATAGAAGTCCGGCAGCTCTTCGACGTGCTCAGGATGCTCGGCCATAAAATCGGCCAAGGCATGTTGCAGCGGTGTCACACCACAGAAATTGACGTACTGGTGCACCTTGCGCAACTCCGCCGTCAGGGTCGGCGGCGCGACCACGTAGCCGGTTTTCCAGCCGGTGACGTGGTAGGTCTTGCCGAACGAGCTGACCACGAAAGCACGCTGATACAGCTCTTCATGGGCCAGCACGCTGACATGGGGGACGCCGTCGTACACCAGGTGTTCATAGACTTCGTCGCTGATCACATAGATGTCGCGATCGCGGATCAAGGCGGCCAACTGATCGAGTTCGGCACGACTGATCAATGCGCCACTGGGGTTGTGCGGGGAGTTGAGAATGATCATCCGCGTGCGCGGGCTCAGTGCCTGGGCAAGCTTCTCGAAGTCGATACTGAAATCGTTCAAGCCCAGTTGTACGTGCACGCAACGACCGCCTGCCAGCTCTACCGAAGGCTCGTAGCTGTCGTAGGCCGGATCAAACACGATGACTTCGTCGCCGCTGTGGATAACCGCCTGAATGGCACAGAAAATCGCTTCGGTCGCGCCTGGGGTGACCGTCACTTCAGTATCCGCATCCACCTGCGTGCCATAGCTGCGGGCGATCTTCACCGCAATCTGCTGACGCAACACCGGCAGACCGGTCATCGGCGAATACTGGTTGTGGCCACTGGCGATATGCCGGCCAACCGCATCGCACAGGGCCTGTGGGGCCGCGAAATCGGGAAAGCCCTGGGACAGATTGAGCGCGCCGGTCTGTGCCGCGAGCTGAGACATCTGCGTGAAGATAGTGATGCCGACATTCGGCAGCTTGCTGGTGATCATCGGTGGTTCCCTGCTCTACACCCGGCTCTACGGCGGCGCGGGGGAGTCCGAGGATAGCCCAAACGGCAGGCATGAAAAAGGGCGCCTTATAGACGCCCTTCTTCAATTGATCAACACCGTACCTTGTGGCGAGCGGGCTTGCCCGCGTTGGGTCGCGAAGCGACCCCAACCCTGTAATCTCGGAGTGTCTGGCAGACCGCATGTACAGGTATTGCGGCTGCTGCGCAACCGAACGGGGGCAAGCCCCCTCGCCACAACAAGCCCCCACACAAGACAGTGTGAGGGCTTGGACTCAGCGCTTGTCGCGGCGCTTCTTGTCGGCTTTCTTGTGGTGCGACATCAAACGACGCTTCTTGTTGACCTGACGGTCGGTGAGCGTGTTCTTGTTGCCTTCGTACGGGTTCTCGCCGCCCTTGAACTCGATGCGGATCGGCGTACCGACCAGCTTCAGGACACGGCGGTAAGTGTTTTCCAGGTAGCGCACGTAGGACTTCGGCACCTTCTCGATCTGGTTGCCGTGGATCACGATGATTGGCGGGTTTGCACCACCGAGGTGGGCATAACGCAGCTTGATCCGGCGGCTGTTGACCATCGGCGGCTGGTGCTCGCTGACCGCGTCTTCGAGGATCTGGGTCAGGCGGCTGGTCGGCCAACGGGTAACCGCGGACTTGAACGAGTTCTGTACCGACGCGTAGAGGTTGCCCACGCCGGTGCCGTGCAAGGCCGAGATGAAGTGGATATCGGCGTAGTCAACGAAGAACAGCCGACGTTGCAGCTCGACCTTCACGAAGTCGCGCTCGCTCGGCGTCATGCCGTCCCACTTGTTGATCGCGATGACCAGCGCACGACCCGATTCAATGGCGAAGCCCAACAGGTTGAGGTCGTGATCGACCACACCTTCGCGGGCGTCCATCACGAAGATCACCACGTTGGCGTCTTTGATCGCTTGCAGGGTTTTGACCACGGAAAACTTTTCGACTTCTTCGTGGATCTTGCCGCGCTTGCGCACACCGGCCGTGTCGATCAGCGTGTACTTCTCGTCGTTACGTTCGAACGGGATGTAGATACTGTCGCGGGTGGTGCCGGGCTGGTCGTAGACGATGACCCGGTCTTCACCGAGCATGCGGTTGACCAGGGTCGACTTGCCGACGTTCGGACGACCGATGATCGCGATCTTGATCCCGTCTTTTTCGCTTGGGCCCGGAATGCGCTTGGCTTCCTCGCCTTCGGCGACGACTTCTTCCTCGCCTTCTTCCAGCTCGTCTTCGTCTTTCGGGAATTCACTCAGCGCCGCTTCCAGCAACTGGGTGATACCACGGCCGTGAGCACCGGCGATCGGGATCGCATGGCCCATGCCCAACGGGGCGAATTCGGCGCGGGCCATTTCCGGGTCGATGTTGTCGACCTTGTTGGCAACCACGTGGGAACGCTTGTTACGTTTGCGCAAATGCTCGGCGATCATCTGGTCGGCGGCGGTAAAACCGGCCTTGGCATCTACCAGGAACAGAACGACATCGGCTTCTTCGATGGCCAGCAGCGACTGCTCAGCCATCTTTTCGTCCATACCGTGCTCGTCACCGGAGATACCGCCGGTGTCGATCAGAATGTAGGAACGCCCTTGCCACTTGGCCTCACCGTACTGGCGATCACGGGTCAGACCGGACAAGTCGCCGACGATGGCGTCACGAGTCCTGGTCAGGCGGTTGAACAAGGTGGACTTGCCGACGTTCGGTCGGCCCACCAGGGCGATTACGGGAACCATGCGGCTCTCCACTTCGTTATTTCAGAAAATACAAAAGCCGCTGCTAGGCAGCGGCTGGTGCTCGGGGCAATCACGTTGTCATTTGTAGGAGCGAGCCTGCTCGCGAAAAACGCCAAGACACCGCGTTTATCCAGGCCGCCAACGTCATCGTTGACGTCCATCGCGAGCAAGCTCGCTCCTACAGTCCTACAGGTGAAGCCGCTTGGGGGTTAAAACCCAAGCATAGTCGTTACTTGATGGTCAGGGCTTCCAGTTTGCCGCTGTTGCCATACACATAAATCGTGTCACCCACCACCAGCGGACGGGCACGCAGGCCGTCGCTGTCGATGCGCTCGCGGCCGACGAATCGACCGTCCACCTGACTCAGCAGGTGCAGGTAACCTTCCAGGTCACCGACTGCAACGTAGCTGGAGAACACTTCCGGGGCCGACAGTTGACGGCGGGCCAGCGAATCGTTGCTCCACAAGGCTGTGGTGGAACGCTCGTCGACGCCTTCAACGGTACCCGAAGACAGGCTTACATAAACGGTGCCAAAGCCCTGGGCGACACCGGCGTAGCTGGAAGCATCACGCTGCCAGAGCTGACGGCCGCTTTGCAGGTCCAGAGCGGCAACGCGCCCCTGATAGCTGGCGACATACAGCGTTTCGCCCGACAGCAGCAAGCCACCGTCGATATCGACCACGCGCTCCAGCTCCGAACGACCTTGCGGGATCGCTACGCGCTGTTCCCACACCGGTACGCCGTTGGAGATGTCCACGGCAACCACTTTACCGGTCGACAGGCCAGCCACCGCGAGGCGGTTGGTGACGATCGGCGCACTGGTGCCCCGCAGGGTCAGAACCGCAGGCGTGCTGTCGTAGATCCAGCGACGATTACCGGTGGAGGCATCCAGGCCGATCAGACGATCGTCCTGGGTCTGGACCACCACAACGTCACCGTTGTTGGCTGGCGGTGCCAGCACTTCGCTGGACACGCGAGCGCGCCATTTTTCTTCGCCGTTGATCGCGTCCAGGGCAACGATTTCACCCTTGATCGTACCGATCGTGACCAGACCGTAACCAACGCCGACAGCACCGGAAACAGGCAGCTCGAGGTCTTTCTTCCATTTGACGTCGCCGGTGTGGCGATCCATCGCCATCAACACGCCAGTGACGTCGGCGGCATAGATGGTATCGCCATCGATGGCCGGAACCAGCATGTTGTAGGTTTCGCCCTGACCGTCACCGATCGAACGACTCCACTGCTTGTGCAGAACCACTTCTTCCTTGAAGTCGACCAGTTCGGCCGGAGGCAGTTCTTTTTTGCTGTTGCTGCTGCAACCCGCGGCCAAAATGGCCAGGGCCAGCAATGCTGCATGTTTCCAACGAATCACGTCACGCATCCCCTTTGGCCAGGTCGTCCAGCTTGATTTGCAGGCCACCGACCGCCGCTTCATCCGACAGTGCCGCCTTGGCTTTTTGATACGCCGCGCTCGCCTCGTCGGTACGACCCAACTGCACCAGCAGGTCGCCCTTGAGTTCTTCGCGAGTGGCCAGGAATGCCTTGTCGGCATCGCCTTCGAGCAGCTTCAGGGCTTCGTCGGCCTTGTTCTGCGCGCCGAGTACCTGGGCCAGACGCTGACGGGCGATTTCGCCCAGCGCCGGGTTGGCCGGTTTGGCGACAATGGCCTTGAGCTCGGTGGCCGCGTCGTCCAGCTTGCCGCTGTCGACCGCTACCTTGGCCACGAACAGGCTGCCGTACTGCGCGTAGGCGCTGCCGCCGTACTCGCTGCTGAGCTTGCCGGCCAGGTCCGAAACACGGGCCGCATCAGGCTTGCCGTCAGGCGTCAGCGTGGTTTCGAGCAATTGCTGATAGAGAATCGAGGCGCCTTGCGACTGATTGCTCTGATACTTGTGGAACGCCTGCCAGCCGAAAACGATGACCAGCGCCAACAGGCCGCCAGTAACCAGGGGCTTACCGTTGCGTGACCACCATTCCTTCAATTCCGCCACATGTTCGTCTTCGGTACTCGACACCCCAATACTCCTTAATCGCTAATTCGGCTGTTTAGACAGCTTCAACCCTGCACGACGCAGGTGGCCAGGTGCGCTGCAAGCGCATCCCAGGCAATGCTTTGTTGTTCGCCCTGGCCACGCAGGGGTTTGAAACCTACCACTTGCTGGGCCATTTCGTCGTCACCGAGGATCAGCGCGTACAGCGCACCGCTCTTGTCGGCCTTCTTGAACTGGCTTTTGAAACTGCCGGCACCGGCATTCACTTGCAGGCGCAGGTTGGGCAACTGGTCACGAACGCGCTCCGCCAGGGTCAGGCCGGCGAGTTCGGCGGCTTCACCGAAGGCGCAGAGGTAGACGTCAACCTGACGGGAGATCTCCTCCGGAATCTGCTCCAGGGTTTCCAGCAACAGCACCAGGCGTTCGATGCCCATGGCGAAACCAACGCCGGCGGTCGGCTTGCCGCCCATCTGCTCCACCAGGCCGTCGTAACGGCCGCCAGCGCAGACGGTGCCCTGGGCGCCGAGCTTGTCGGTGACCCATTCGAAAACGGTCTTGCTGTAGTAATCCAGCCCGCGAACCAGCTTCGGGTTGATCACGTAAGGAATGCCGGCGGCATCCAGGCGAGCCTTGAGGCCCTCGAAGTGCACGCGGGATTCTTCGTCGAGGTAGTCGGCCATCTTCGGCGCATCGACCAATACCGCCTGGGTGTCGGCGTTCTTGGTATCAAGAACCCGCAGCGGGTTGGTTTTCAGGCGACGCTGGCTGTCTTCGTCGAGCTTGTCCATGTGCGCCGAGAGGTATTCGACCAGCGCTTCGCGATAACGGCCGCGGGATTCGCTGGTACCCAGGCTGTTGAGCTCGAGTTTTACCGCATCGCGGATGCCCAGCTCGCCCCACAGGCGCCAGGTCAGCACGATCAGCTCGGCGTCGATGTCCGGACCGTCGAGGTTGAACACTTCGACACCGATCTGGTGGAACTGGCGATAACGACCTTTCTGCGGACGCTCGTGGCGGAACATCGGGCCGATGTACCAGAGTTTCTGAACCTGGCCACCGCCGGTAATGCCGTGCTCCAGCACTGCGCGCACGCAGGCCGCAGTGCCTTCAGGGCGCAGGGTCAGGGAGTCGCCGTTGCGGTCGTCGAAGGTGTACATCTCTTTTTCGACGATGTCGGTCACTTCACCGATGGAGCGCTTGAACAGCTCGGTGAACTCGACGATCGGCATGCGGATCTGCTTGTAACCGTAGTTATCCAGCAGGCGCGAAACGGTGCCTTCGAAATGACGCCACAGGGGGGTCTGCTCGGGCAGGATGTCATTCATGCCACGAATGGCTTGCAGAGACTTGCTCACTTAAATTCCTTAATTCGTTCGATCAGCCACGCGCAATAACGGCAGCGTCAGCTTCGACCTTTTCGGCCGCTTTCTCGCGGATCAAGCGTTCAAGCTCATCCACCAGATTGTCATTCGTCAGTTTCTGCGACGGCTTGCCGTCGATGTAAATCAGGTTTGGCGTGCCGCCGGTCAAGCCGATATGGGCTTCCTTGGCTTCGCCCGGGCCGTTGACCACGCAACCGATGACCGCGACATCCAGCGGCACCAGCAAATCCTCGAGGCGCCCTTCCAGCTCGTTCATGGTCTTGACCACATCGAAGTTCTGCCGCGAGCAGCTCGGGCAGGCGATGAAGTTGATGCCACGGGAACGCAGGTGCAGGGATTTGAGAATGTCGTAGCCGACCTTCACTTCCTCGACCGGGTCGGCCGCCAACGAGATGCGGATAGTATCGCCAATCCCTTCGGCGAGCAGCATACCGAGGCCCACGGCGGATTTCACCGTGCCTGAACGCAAACCACCGGCTTCGGTGATGCCCAGGTGCAGTGGCTGGACGATTTCCTTGGCCAGCAGGCGGTACGCTTCGACGGCCATGAACACGTCAGAGGCTTTCACGCTGACCTTGAAGTCCTGGAAGTTCAGGCGCTCAAGGTGCTCGACGTGACGCAAGGCAGACTCGACCAGCGCAGCAGGCGTGGGCTCGCCGTATTTCTTTTGCAGGTCTTTTTCCAGGGACCCGGCGTTCACGCCGATACGGATCGGGATCCCGCGGTCACGGGCGGCATCGACCACTGCGCGCACGCGGTCTTCGCGACCGATGTTGCCCGGGTTGATCCGCAGGCAATCGACACCCAGTTCGGCGACGCGCAATGCGATGCGGTAGTCGAAGTGAATGTCGGCAACCAGGGGGACTTTGACCAGCTGCTTGATCTTGCCGAAGGCCTCGGCGGCGTCCATGTCCGGGACGGAAACCCGCACGATATCGACGCCGGCCGCTTCCAGGCGATTGATTTGCGCGACCGTGGCCGCGACATCGTTGGTGTCGCTGTTGGTCATGCTCTGCACAGCGATAGGCGCATCGCCGCCAACAGGCACGTTACCGACCCAGATCTTGCGGGATTCGCGACGTTTGATTGGAGATTCGCCGTGCATGACTTATTGACCCAACTTCAGGCGAGCAGTCTCGCCACTGGTGAACGGAGCGACATCGACTGGCTGGCCGTTGTAGCTGACCTGAGCGCCACGGGCAAAGCCCAGGCGTACGGAAAACGGTGGTTTGCCATTGACTGCCAGGCTGTCGCCTTTGCGTTTGAGACCGCTGAACAGTACCTTGCCGCTACCGTCGGTCACTTGTGTCCAGCAATCGGAGGTGAACTGCAGCTGAACCTGGCCTTGACCGGCCACAGGTGCGGCTGCGGTTGCCGCTGGAGCAGGAGCCGCAGCCGCTACCGGTGCAGTCACCGCAGGGACCGGGGCGGCAGGCGCTGCCGGAGCCGGAGTTGCCGGGGTCACCGGCGCTGCGACAACGGGCGCGGTAGAGTGCGCGGGTGTAGCTGGCGTGGCTGGCGCAGTCACTTGAGCCTGTTCC
The DNA here is from genome assembly GCF_053628995.1 of Pseudomonas sp. AP3_22 TE3818. NCBI lineage: Bacteria > Pseudomonadati > Pseudomonadota > Gammaproteobacteria > Pseudomonadales > Pseudomonadaceae > Pseudomonas > Pseudomonas sp. AP3_22 TE3818. The sequence goes on from NZ_JBRJHL010000001.1 coordinate 5,482,907, forward strand.
GGTGCTTCAGCCGGAGCCTCGGCCTGTGGCAATGCGAGAGCGGTTCCGCCTTCGGTCTGACCTTCCACGACGGCCTGGTCTTCCGGCTCGTCCAGCGGATGAATCTGTGTCGTACCGTCGGCGCCTTCGACTTCTACGTGCTCTGGTGCCAGACCGATCAGGTCCTTGGTGCGCATCGAGGTCTGATCCTGCCACCAGACGAAACCGCCACCGATCACCGCGACCAGCAACAGCAGGCTGACGATTCGCAAAATGGTGTGGGAAACCCGGACCGGCTCTTCGATACGACCCAGGCTGTGAACATTGCTGCCCTGGGAGTCGGTACCGGTGGATTGATCGAATTGCTGGACCAGAACGGCCTGGTCCATGCCGAGCAACTTGGCATAGGCGCGAATATAACCACGGGCAAAGGTATGCCCGGGCAGCTTGTCGAAAGCGCCGGCTTCCAGATTGCTCAAGGAAGTGGTGGTGAGGTTGAGCTTGAGGGCCACTTCGGCCAGCGACCAGCCATTGCTTTCGCGGGCCTGGCGCAAAGTCTCACCGGGGTTAACGCGATTCGCTGCTACAACTTCGGGATGCGCCGCTTTCATCATTGCTCCGACAGGTATTGCTGATATTCCGGCGTACCGGGATAGAGTCTTTTTAGTTGCAGGCCTTTACTTGCAGCCTTGTCGCGATCTTCGAACACGTTTGCCAGCCGAACGCCGAGCAATAGACTACGTGCATTTTGCTCGGAGAGCTGGCTGAAACGGTCGTAATAATCTCGCGCGGGCACATAATGCCTGTCTTCGTAAGACAACTCAGCCATTTCCAGCAATGCACGAGGTTGTTGCCGGTTCAGGCGCAGGGCTTTTTCCAGTTGCTGCTGGGCCAGATCACGCTGGCCGAGCATCGCAGCGGTCATGCCCAGGTTCTCGAACACCCGCGAACGTTCAGGATACAGCGTATCGGCAGCGGCTTGTTCAAAGCGCTCGTAGGCGTCCTTGTAACGTTTCTGCTCGAAAAGAAAACCGCCGTAATTATTGAGGATTCGTGCGTCGCCAGGACGGGAAGACAGTGCCTTGCGAAAATGCTCGTCGGCCAGTTCCGGCTCCATCTCGGCCTGGAACACCAGCCCCAGCGCCGCGTTGGCATCCGGGTCGGAGCCATCGAGCTCCAGGGCTTTTCTCAGCGGAACCTTGGCGCGCTCGGTCATGCCTTGTTGCAAATACCCGATACCGAGCTGCACGTATGCCTCACGCGCTTCATCACGGCCCTTGCTGGTCTTCATCGGGTTGTAATCACCCGAAAGCACGCAGCCAGCACACAGGCTGGCCAACAGCAAAAGCAGCGCAAAGCGCAGGGACATAGAGATCCTCTCTTAATTGTTGTTCGCAGTGCTCGAAGCAACATCGCTGTCGGCGTTCAATTCACGCACGGCGATATAACGTTCGCTGCGACGGGTGCGATCCAGCACCTGCCCTACCAATTGACCACAGGCGGCGTCGATGTCTTCACCACGGGTGGTGCGGACGGTGACGTTGAAACCGGCATGATGAAGCTGATCCTGGAAACGACGAATGGCGTTGTTGCTCGGACGCTCGTACCCGGAATGCGGGAACGGGTTGAACGGGATCAGGTTGATCTTGCACGGGATGTTCTTGAGCAGCTCGATCATTTCCACGGCGTGCTCAAGCTTGTCGTTGACGTCCTTGAGCAAGGTGTACTCGATGGTCAGCACACGCTTTTCGCCCAGGGACGACATGTAGCGCTGGCACGACTCGAGCAGCATCTTAAGCGGATACTTCTTGTTGATCGGCACCAATTGGTTACGCAATGCGTCATTCGGTGCGTGCAAGGACAACGCCAGGGAGACGTCGATGTGCTTGGAGAGCTCATCGATCATCGGTACCACGCCGGAGGTCGACAGGGTCACGCGGCGCTTGGAAATGCCGTAGCCCAGGTCGTCCATCATCAGATGCATGGCCGCGACGACGTTGTCGAAGTTCAGCAGCGGCTCACCCATGCCCATCATCACCACGTTGGTGATGGCACGGTCGACGGTTGCCGGGACGCTGCCAAAGGATTTGTTGGCAATCCACACCTGGCCGATGACTTCGGCGGCGGTGAGGTTGCTGTTGAAGCCTTGCTTGCCGGTGGAGCAGAAACTGCAATCCAGGGCACAGCCTGCCTGGGACGAAACGCACAAGGTGCCGCGCTTGCCCTGGGGAATGTACACGGTCTCGACGCAGCTGCCGGACGCCACGCGCACCACCCACTTGCGGGTGCCGTCGCTGGAGATGTCCTCGCTGACCACTTCCGGACCACGGACCTCAGCAACAGCCTTGAGCTTTTCGCGCAAGGCCTTGCTGACGTTCGTCATGGCATCGAAATCATCGACACCAAAGTGGTGAATCCATTTCATTACCTGACCGGCACGGAAACGCTTCTCCCCGATTGAGTCGAAGAATTTTTCCATTTCCTGTTGAGTCAGACCCAGCAGGTTAGTTTTTACAGTCGATGTAGTCATGGATTCACCTTCACTCTTAAGCCAATGCTTAGCGAGTGGTTACTTCAGTAGCTGCGAAGAAGTACGAGATTTCGCGAGCGGCAGCGGCTTCGGAGTCCGAACCGTGTACGGCGTTGGCGTCGATGGAGTCAGCGAAGTCAGCACGGATGGTGCCGGCAGCAGCTTCTTTAGGGTTGGTAGCGCCCATCAGCTCACGGTTCAGAGCGATAGCGTTTTCGCCTTCCAGAACCTGAACGACAACCGGACCGGAGATCATGAAAGCAACCAGGTCGTTGAAGAAACCACGAGCGCTGTGCTCAGCGTAGAAGCCTTCGGCTTCAGCTTTGGACAGTTGCTTCAGTTTCGAAGCTACAACGCGCAGGCCGGCTTTTTCGAAACGAGTGGTGATCTCGCCGATCACGTTTTTAGCAACGGCGTCAGGCTTGATGATGGAGAAAGTACGTTGAACAGCCATGGTGTAACTCCAGAAACGGTAATTTACGAAAAATTAAACCCGCGAATTATACGCGGGTTCTCGGGTATTGCCTAACCTGCGGCGTGGCTCAGTCGCGTTCTTCGATCCAGTGGGCCTGAATGGCCTCCAGGATCTTTTCGCCACAATGCTCAGGCATATCGTCGAAATCGGGCAATTCCATTACCCATTTACGCAGATCGACGAAGTTGACCGACATAGGGTCCACGTCGGGCTTGCTTTCAGCCAGCTGGATCGCGATCTCCAGCACATCAGTCCACTTGAGTTTCATGACAATTCCTTGAATCAGTGCGGCGCTTCGGCGGCGTGGTTGAGCGAGTACTTCGGAATTTCGACCGTCAGGTCTTCGGTTCCGACCTTGGCCTGGCAGCCCAGGCGGGACTCGCGCTCAAGGCCCCAGGCCTTATCAAGGTAGTCTTCTTCCAGCTCGTCGGCCTCTTCCAGCGAGTCGAAACCCTCGCGGATGATGCAGTGGCAGGTGGTGCAGGCGCACACGCCGCCACAGGCGCTTTCCATCTCGATGTGGTGCTCATGGGCCAGCTCGAGGATGGAGGTACCGGTCTCAGCCTCTACAACCATGCCTTCGGGGCAAAACTTCTCGTGTGGCAGAAAAATGACCTGCGGCATCGTTATTCCTCAATCTCATTCAGGTTGCGCCCCGCCAGCGCGGCTTTCACCGTCGAGTCCAGGCGGCGGGCAGCAAAGGCGTCGGTCACTTGCGACAGACGCTTGGTCTGCTGCTCGATGGCGTAACCATCGGTACCTTTCATCAGTTCGGTCAATTCCTGCACCTGCAGGTCGATGACCAGGCGCTCTTCGGCGTCGAGCAAACGCTCGCCATCAGCCTCCAGAGCGGCCTGCACGGCCTCGATCAGGCGCTGGGCGTCGACCTGCTGCTCGCGCAGTACACGGGCAACCTTGTCGTCATTGGCGTGCTGGAACGAGTCCTTGAGCATTTTGGCGATTTCGCCGTCGGTCAGGCCGTAGGACGGCTTGACCTGAATGCTGGCCTCGACGCCCGAACCCAGTTCGCGAGCGGAAACACTGAGCAGACCGTCGGCATCGACCTGGAAGGTCACGCGAATCTTCGCCGCACCCGCCACCATTGCCGGAATGCCACGCAACTCGAAGCGCGCCAGGGAGCGGCAGTCGCTGATCAGCTCGCGCTCGCCCTGCAACACATGGATCGCCATGGCCGACTGGCCATCTTTATACGTGGTGAAGTCCTGGGCACGAGCGACGGGGATGGTGGTGTTGCGCGGAATCACCTTCTCCATCAGGCCGCCCATGGTTTCCAGGCCCAGGGACAGCGGAATCACGTCGAGCAGAAGCAGTTCGCCACCATCGCGCTTGTTACCGGCCAGGGTATCAGCCTGGATCGCAGCACCAATGGCGACCACTTGATCCGGGTCGATTTCAGTCAGGGGCTGGCGACCGAACGCTTCGGCGACGGCTTCGCGAACGCGGGGTACGCGAGTCGAACCACCGACCATGACCACGGCGTGCACGTCTTCCAGCTCGATACCGGAATCCCGTACCGCACGACGGCAGGCTTTGAGGCTGCGCGCGACCATCGGCTCAATCAGCGCATTGAAGGCGTCACGGGTCAGCTCGGCTTTCCAGTCGCCATAGGCAACCTCAACGGCCGCCGCATTGGTCAGGGCTTCCTTGGCGGCACAGGCGGTTTGCAGCAGGTTGCGCTGCGCACCTGGATCGAGGTCGGCGGACAGACCGGCGCTCTCGATGATCCAGCCAGCGATTGCGTGGTCGAAGTCATCGCCGCCCAGGGCGCTGTCGCCGCCGGTGGCCAGGACTTCGAAGACACCGCCGGTCAGGCGCAGAATCGAAATATCGAAGGTGCCGCCGCCCAGGTCGTAAATGGCGACCAGGCCTTCGGCATGCTGATCCAGACCATAGGCCACAGCGGCTGCGGTCGGCTCATTGAGCAAGCGCAGCACATTCAGGCCGGCCAGCTTGGCCGCATCCTTGGTGGCTTGACGTTGAGCGTCATCGAAATAGGCCGGAACGGTGATCACCGCACCCACCAGCTCACCGCCCAGGGTCGCTTCGGCGCGCTGGCGCAGGACCTTGAGGATATCGGCGGACACTTCGACCGGGCTTTTCGGGCCCTGGATGGTGTCGATGAACGGCATGTGCGACTCGCCGCCGACAAAGCGGTAGGGCAGTTGCTCACCCAATTGCTTGACGTCGGACAGACCGCGACCCATCAAGCGCTTGACCGACAGCACGGTGTTCAAGGGATCGGTGGCGGCGGCCAGCTTGGCGGATTCGCCAACCTCGACGCGATCGGCGTGATAGCGCACGGCAGACGGCAGGATGACCCGCCCTTGCGCGTCAGCCAGAGGCTCGGAAAGTCCACTGCGCAATGCAGCGACCAGCGAATTGGTAGTGCCCAAGTCGATCCCCACAGCCAGACGACGCTGGTGCGGTTGAGGACTTTGGCCGGGTTCGGCGATCTGCAGTAGGGCCATCGTTATCAGGACTTATCTGTATATCAGGCGTGCGACCGGAGCGGCACTGGGTTAATCGTCGAGGCGCTCTTCCAGCTGGCGCACTTCGTAGGTGAGCTTGTCGAGGAACTGCATGCGCCGCATCAGGCGTTCGGCCCGTTCACGTTGCGCGGCATCGTTCCAGCAAGCTGCGAAGCTTTGGTTCAGTTCATCCTGGGCAGCCTTCAGGCGACGCTTGAAGACGGCAACGCCATTGAGGTCGGCGCTGTCCTGCAGGTCTTCGAGCTCTTCACGCAACTCCATCTGCTGCAAAAGGAACTCCGGATCATGCACCGTGACCTCCAGCGGCAGCTCGCCACCATTCAAGGCGAGCAGGTAACGCGCGCGCTTGGGTGGACTCTTGAGCGTCTGGTAGGCCTCGTTGAGGCTCGCGGATTGCTCCAGCGCCAGCCGCTGCTCGCGCTCGGAAGCGTCTGCAAAGCGGTCCGGATGAACGCCGCGCGCCAACTCACGGTAGCGCGTAGCCAGCTGATCGAGGTCCAGATCGAAACTCGGTTGCAGCTCGAATAAAGCGAAATGACAAGGAGTACCCACGACAAGCCTCAGATGTTGAAGCTTTCGCCGCAGCCACATTCACCGCGCACGTTGGGGTTGTTGAACTTGAAGCCTTCGTTCAACCCTTCCTTGACGAAATCGAGTTCGGTGCCGTCCAGGTAGGCCAGGCTTTTCGGGTCGATGATCACTTTTTCGCCGTGACTTTCGAACACCTGGTCCTCAGCAACCACCTCGTCGACAAACTCCAGCACGTAGGCAAGGCCGGAACAGCCCGTGGTGCGAACACCCAGACGAATCCCTTCACCCTTGCCGCGCCCGTCGAGGGAGCGTCGCACGTGCTTGGCCGCCGCTTCTGTCATGCTGATAGCCATCGTTGACTCCTTACTCGTCGCCAAATGCTTAGATCAAGCCTTTCTTCTGCTTGTAGTCGCGAACAGCCGCCTTGATGGCGTCCTCAGCGAGTACCGAGCAGTGGATTTTCACTGGCGGCAGGGCCAGTTCTTCAGCCAGCTGGGTGTTCTTGATGGTTTCCGCTTCGTCCAGGGTCTTGCCCTTCATCCACTCGGTGGCGAGGGAGCTGGAAGCGATAGCCGAACCGCAGCCGTAGGTCTTGAACTTGGCATCTTCGATGATGCCGGCGTCGTTGACCTTGATCTGCAGGCGCATCACGTCGCCGCACGCCGGAGCACCGACCATGCCGGTGCCGACATCAGGATCTTCCGCGTCCATCTTGCCGACGTTGCGCGGGTTTTCGTAGTGGTCGATGACCTTTTCGCTGTAAGCCATGATTCTTAATCCTCACTCATCAGAGAGTCGCTCTTTGAGCCCCGCTACCGAAGTTCGCGGGGCCGGTTCGCGGCGACTTGAAATCAGTGTGCCGCCCACTCGATTTTCGAAATGTCGACACCGTCTTTGTACATATCCCACAGCGGCGACAGAGCGCGCAGCTTGGTTACGGCCTCGCAGACTTTCTGCGCGGCGTAGTCGATTTCTTCTTCGGTGGTGAAACGGCCGAAGGTGAAGCGGATCGAGCTGTGAGCCAGTTCGTCGTTGCGGCCCAGGGCGCGCAGCACGTACGAAGGCTCAAGGGATGCCGAGGTGCAGGCCGAACCGGACGAAACCGCCAGATCCTTGAGCGCCATGATCAGCGACTCGCCTTCAACGTAGTTGAAGCTCAGGTTCAGGTTGTGCGGAACGCGGGCGGTCAGGCTGCCGTTGACGTACAGCTCTTCCAGGTGCTCGACCTGCTTGTAGAAACGGTCGCTCAGGGCCTTGATGCGCACGTTCTCGGCAGCCATGTCTTCCTTGGCCACACGGAACGCTTCGCCCATGCCGACGATCTGGTGGGTCGCCAGGGTGCCGGAACGCATGCCACGCTCGTGGCCGCCACCGTGCATGGTCGCTTCGATACGTACGCGCGGCTTGCGGCTTACGTACAGGGCGCCAATGCCTTTAGGACCGTAGGTCTTGTGGGCGGAGAACGACATCATGTCGACTTTCAGCTTCTGCAGGTCGATCTCGACCTTGCCGGTGGACTGAGCCGCGTCGACGTGGAACAGGATGCCCTTGGAACGGAGCAGTTCGCCGATCGCTGCGATGTCGTTGATGGTGCCGATTTCGTTGTTCACGTGCATGACCGACACCAGGATGGTGTCGTCGCGCAGTTCGGCTTCGATCATCTCCGGGGTCACCAGGCCGTCAGTGCGAGGCTCGATGTAGGTCACTTCGAAACCTTCACGCTCCAGTTGGCGCATGGTGTCCAGGACAGCCTTGTGCTCGATCTTGGTGGTGATCAGGTGCTTGCCTTTGGTGGCGTAGAAATGTGCCGCACCCTTGATTGCCAGGTTGTCGGATTCGGTGGCACCGGAGGTCCAGACGATTTCGCGCGGGTCGGCATTGACCAGGTCGGCCACCTGACGACGGGCGTTTTCAACGGACTCTTCAGCTTTCCAGCCGAACACGTGGGAACGGGACGCCGGGTTACCGAAGTTTCCGTCGACCAGCAGGCATTCACTCATCTTTTGCGCGACACGCGGATCAACCGGGGTGGTCGCAGAGTAATCAAGGTAAATCGGCAATTTCATGGACTATCTCCTAAATCAGGCTGGCTGGCGTGCCGCTAGCTCTTTGGCTGTCATTCGACGGCGGACGCTTCAATCTTGTCCAGGCGTGGCACCTTGCTGTTGCAACGGCGCTGGTCCTGACGCTGGGCTACTTCTTGCACCTCACGGCGAGTCACAAGGTCAGCCAAGCTGATACCGCTCAGAAATTCGTGAATCTGCAGGCTCAGGTCGCACCACAAGTGGTGGGTCAGACAGGTGTCGCCTTGATGGCAATCACCCTGGCCCTGGCATTTGGTGGCATCGACCGATTCGTTCACCGCATCGATCACCTGGGCGACCTGGATGCCCTGCATGTCGCGGGACAATTGGTAGCCACCGCCCGGACCACGCACGCTGGACACCAGATTGCTGCGGCGCAATTTGGCAAAAAGCTGTTCGAGGTAGGACAGGGAGATGCCTTGGCGCTCGGAGATATCGGCCAGGGACACGGGCCCGTGCTGCGCGTGCAACGCCAGGTCAAGCATGGCGGTCACGGCGTATCGGCCTTTTGTAGTCAGTCGCATGGACAATTACCACGGAGTTCGGAATGAGGCGAGTATGCAATTCCCGAGTATTTAAGTCAACTATAAGACCTAGTACTTTAGTCAGGTTTACCCGCAAAAGAGCGGCCGCATCATAGCAAAGGCTGGGCGCAAACAGCCAGCGGTACCGCGTTATCGTTCATCGCGGGCAAGCCCGCTCCCACAAAGTCCCGGGTGAAGCACAGAATGTGTGAACACCAAGAATCCCTGTGGGAGCGGGCTTGCCCGCGATGAAGTCGACTCGCTTCAGCTGGCCTGACTCTGATCCTTGTCCTTCACACAGGCGAAGTCTTCTTCGCGCAGTTCAGGTAGATCTTTCGCACAGTAATTACTGCCCAGATCCTTCAACGCCCCGCACATCCCCTCCAGACGCCCATCGACCGCCTGCAGGTGGTCGAGCAACTGGTTGATGGCCCGAGCCACCGGGTCAGGCATGTCTTCAGTCACGCCGTAGGCATCAAAACCGATCTTCTCGGCCATGGCCTTGCGCCTGGCATCCTGCTCTTCGTCGGATTTGACGATGATCCGCCCCGGAATCCCGACCACGGTCGCCCCCGGCGGCACCTCCTTGGTCACGACAGCATTGGAACCCACCTTGGCACCGGCACCGACAGTGAACGGGCCGAGCACCTTCGCGCCCGCCCCGACCACGACGCCATCACCCAGGGTCGGATGACGCTTGCCCTTGTTCCAGCTGGTGCCGCCCAGGGTCACGCCCTGGTAAATAGTGACGTCGTCGCCGATCTCGGCGGTTTCACCGATGACGATGCCCATGCCATGGTCGATGAAGAAACGTCGACCGACCTTGGCCCCCGGATGGATCTCGATCCCGGTCAGCCAGCGACCGAAGTTCGACACCAGCCGCGCCAGCCACTTCAGGTCCGCGCGCCACAGCATCGCCGACAAACGGTGAATCCAGATGGCGTGCATGCCGGGGTAGCAGGTCAGGACTTCAAAAGCGTTACGCGCCGCCGGGTCTCGATGGAATACGCTCTGGATATCTTCACGCAAACGCTCAAACATCATTAATCCTTCCGCTTTAGAAGCTCACCACGGGCCGCTTTCTGGGTTTCCGTGAGGATGCCACGCAAAATATTCATTTCCGCCCGGCTGACCGAGCTGCGTCCGTACAACCGGCGCAGGCGCGCCATCAAGTGCCGCGGCTTTTCCGGATCGAGGAACTCGATGGCCACCAGGGTTTGCTCCAGGTGTTCATAGAATCGCTCCAGCTCGTCCATGGTCGCGAGCTCAGCGCTCTTGACCGAAGCCACCTCTTCCTTCTCGACCTTGCTTGGCTGGCCTTGGGCCGCCAGCCAGGACATGCGCACTTCATAGCTCAACACCTGCACCGCCGCCCCAAGGTTCAGCGAACTGAACTCAGGGTCGGATGGGATGTGCACGTGATAATGACATCGCTGCAGCTCTTCGTTGGTCAGGCCGGAATCTTCACGACCGAACACCAGGGCGATTTGCGCGCCCTGCCCGGCCTCCTCGACCACCTTCGTTCCGCATTCGCGGGGATCGAGCAGCGGCCAGGGAATGCGCCGGTCGCGGGCACTGGTACCCAGCACCAGATTGCAGCCGACCAGGGCATCTTCCAAGGTGGCGACGACTTGCGCGTTTTCAAGGATGTCACCGGCACCGGAAGCACGGGCGTCGGCTTCGTGATGCGGGAACTGACGAGGCTCGACCAGCACCAGCCGCGACAAGCCCATGTTCTTCATGGCACGCGCAGCCCCGCCGATATTGCCCGGATGGCTGGTATTGACCAAGACGACACGAATGTTATGCAGCAAGGGAGGCGCTCTCGAACACGATAATCGGGAGCGGAATCTTACAGCTGAAGCTACCGTTAAGCCATGAAAGCGAACGTCGTCCTTCTCCTGTAGAAACTTTCTGATAGAATGCCCGGCTTTCTTTAACAACCTTAGGTGACACATCCATGCAGCCCATGCTGAATATCGCGCTGCGCGCCGCCCGCAGCGCCAGTGAATTGATCTTCCGCTCCATCGAGCGCCTGGATACCATCAAGGTCGACGAAAAAGACGCCAAGGATTACGTATCCGAGGTGGATCGCGCCGCTGAACAGAAAATCATCGACGCCCTGCGCAAGGCGTACCCGAATCACTCGATCTTGGGTGAAGAGACCGGCATGCACGCCGGCACCGGCATCGAAGGCGAAGAGTACCTGTGGATCATCGATCCACTGGACGGCACCACCAACTTCCTGCGCGGCATTCCTCACTTCGCTGTCAGCATTGCCTGCAAATACCGCGGTCGCCTGGAGCACGCAGTGGTTCTGGACCCGGTTCGCCAGGAAGAATTCACCGCCAGCCGTGGTCGCGGCGCTCAACTGAACGGTCGTCGCCTGCGCGTCAGCGGTCGCACCAGCCTGGACGGCGCCCTGCTGGGTACCGGCTTCCCGTTCCGTGACGAGCAGATGGACAACCTCGACAACTACCTGGGCATGTTCCGCGCCCTGGTTGGCCAGACGGCCGGCATCCGCCGCGCAGGTTCTGCGAGCCTGGACCTGGCCTACGTGGCTGCCGGCCGTTTCGACGCCTTCTGGGAGTCGGGCCTGTCCGAGTGGGACATGGCGGCAGGCGCCCTGCTGATCCAGGAAGCAGGCGGCCTGGTGAGCGACTTCACCGGCGGTCACGACTTCCTCGAGAAAGGCCACGTCGTTGCCGGCAACACCAAATGCTTCAAGGCAGTTTTGACGGCGATCCAGCCGCACCTGCCGGCCTCGCTGAAGCGCTAAGCTTCCCGCGACAGAAAAAGCACCCTTCGGGGTGCTTTTTTTATGCCCGGAATTTGCCCCACCATCTGTAGAAGACGGCTTGCTGGCGATCCGACCTGACATTCACCATTGATGTCGACTGTTAGACCGCTACGCCAGCATCCACCTCTGTAGGAGCCGGCTTGCTGGCGATCCGATCTGACATTCACCATTGATGTCGACTGTCAGACCGCTATCGCCAGCAAGCCGGCTCCTACAAGGGGGATTGGTGTCGATGCAGAATTTGCGGGCACAAAAAAAGCACCCCGCAGGGTGCTTCTTTTTTATCCGGTTTCAGCAGATCACTGACCCTGCTGATTCTCCGACAGGATCAACTTGCCTTCCTTATCCACCGGAATCTGGTTGCCCGGATCACGATCCATGCGCACCTTGCCTTCCTTGCCGTCCAGCGAATACCGCACGTCGTAACCTACAACCTTGTCACTGATGTCGTTGACCGTGTTGCAGCGGGTCTGGGTCGTGGTGTAGGTATCACGCTCCTGCATGCCTTCCTGCACCTTGTTGCCGGCATAACCGCCACCGACAGCACCCGCGACCGTGGCGATCTTCTTGCCGGTGCCGCCACCGATCTGGTTACCCAGCAAACCACCTGCCAATGCACCGACCACCGTACCGGCGATCTGATGTTGATCTTTCACCGGCGCCTGCCGGGTGACCGTTACATCCTTGCACACTTCACGTGGAGTCTTGATTTGTGTCTTGACCGGCTCAACGGCGAGTACTTGTGCGAACTCAGGACCGCTTTTAACCAGGCTGTAGGTGGCCACAGCGCCCCCGGCAGTCACACCGACAGCACCCAGTACAGCACCAACCAGCATCGACTTGTTCACATGAACCTCCTGGACCATCACATGCGGAACGTGTCCGCGCTTCTCCCAGCCTTGGAGCACAAAAAAAGGCGCGAGTTCAACTCGCGCCTTTTTTGGACTACACCGATGGAGGACTGCTCTGGGTTAGAAAGCCCCTCAAGGACGGTCGTCGACTTCCTTCTCGGTATTGGCAGGAGGAATCAGGTCTTCCGTGCTCAGGTTCAGCCAGATCAGCACCACGTTCGCGATGTAGATCGACGAGTAAGTACCCGCCAGAACACCGATGAACAGGGCGATGGAGAAACCGAACAGGTTGTCGCCGCCGAAGAACAGCAGGGCCGCGATCGCCAGCAAGGTAGAGATCGACGTCGCCATGGTCCGCAGCAGGGTTTGCGTGGTCGAGATGTTGATGTTCTCGATCAGGCTGGCCTTGCGCAGGACGCGGAAGTTCTCACGAACCCGGTCGAATACCACGATGGTGTCGTTGAGCGAGTAACCGATGATCGCCAGTACCGCCGCCAGCACCGTCAGGTCGAAGGTGATCTGGAAGAACGACAGGATACCGATGGTCACGATCACGTCGTGGATCAAGGACACGATCGCACCGACCGCGAACTTCCACTGAAAACGGAACGCCAGGTAGATCAGGATGCCGCCCAGCGCCATCAGCATGCCGAGGCCGCCCTGGTCGCGCAGTTCTTCACCCACCTGCGGGCCGACGAACTCGACGCGCTTGACCGTCGCCGGGTTCTCGCCGCCGACCTTCTGCAAGGCCTCGGCCACCTGGTGACCCAGTTGCGGGTCTTCGCCCGGCATGCGCACCAGCAGATCGGTGGTCGCACCGAAGTTCTGCACGATGGCTTCGTGATAACCCGCGGTCACCAGCTGCTCACGCACCTTGGTGACATCGGCCGGACGCTCGTAGGTCAGCTCGATGAGCGTACCGCCGGTGAAGTCCAGGCCCCAGTTCATGCCCTTGTGGAAGACACTGAACAAGGCCAGTGCGGTAAGGAACAATGTGACGCCGAACGCAAAGTTGCGAACGCCCATGAAGTTGATTGTACGTAACATGGCAGCCCCTTAAATCCACAACTTCTTGAAGTCACGACCGCCGAAGATCAGGTTGACCATCGCGCGGGTCACCATGATGGCCGTGAACATCGAGGTAAAGATCCCGAGGGACATGGTCACTGCGAAGCCCTTGACCGGGCCGGTGCCCATGGCAAAGAGGATGCCGCCGACCAGCAAGGTGGTCAGGTTGGCGTCGAGAATCGCGGTGAATGCCCGGCCGAAGCCTTCGTTGATTGCGCGCTGCACGGTCATGCCGGCGGCGATCTCTTCACGGATCCGCGAGAAGATCAGCACGTTGGCGTCGACCGCCATACCCATGGTCAACACGATACCGGCGATACCCGGCAGGGTCAGCGTTGCACCCAGCAGCGACATCAGCGCCAGCAGCATCACCATGTTCACCGCCAGAGCGACGGTGGCAATCAGGCCGAAGAAACGGTAGATCGCCATGATGAACAGCGAGACGAACAGCATGCCCCACAGCGACGCATCGATACCCTTGGTGATGTTGTCGGCACCCAGGCTTGGACCAATGGTGCGTTCTTCAGCAAAGTACATCGGTGCCGCCAGACCACCGGCACGCAGCAGCAGCGCCAGCTCGGACGACTCGCCCTGGCCGTTCAGGCCGGTAATACGGAACTGGGCACCCAGCGGCGACTGGATGGTCGCCAGGCTGATGATCTTCTTCTCTTCCTTGAAGCTCTGCACCGCTACGTCTTTCTCGACGCCGTTGACCACTTGCTTGGTGTAAGTGGTGACCGGACGCTGCTCGATGAAGATCACCGCCATGCTGCGACCGACGTTCGAACGGGTCGCACGGCTCATCAGCTCGCCGCCGTGGCCGTCCAGACGAATGTTCACTTCCGGCGTACCGTGCTCGCCGAAACCAGCCTTGGCGTCAGTCACCTGGTCACCGGTGATGATCAGGCCACGCTCGATCAGCGCAGGAGGACGCTTGCCCTCACGGAACTCGAAGGACTCGGAAGTGGCTTTCGAAGCACCCGGCTCAGCGGCCAGACGGAACTCGAGGTTGGCCGTCTTGCCGAGGATACGCTTGGCTTCGGCGGTGTCCTGCACGCCCGGCAGCTCAACCACGATGCGGTTGGCGCCCTGGCGCTGGACGATCGGTTCAGCAACACCCAGCTCGTTGACGCGGTTACGTACCGTGGTCAAGTTCTGCTTGATGGAGTATTCGCGGATTTCCGCCAGCTTGGCCGGGGTCATCGCCAGACGCAGCACCGGTTGACCATTGAGGTCGGCCGGAACAATGTCGAAATCGTTGAAGTTCTTGCGGATCAGCACACGGGCCTGTTCACGGCTGTCTTCATCAGCGAAGCCCAGCTGGATGGCACCATTGAGTTGCGGCAGGCTGCGATAGCGCAGCTTTTCTTTACGCAGCAGGCTCTTTACATCGCCTTCGTAGACTTTCAGACGCGCGTCGAGGGCTTTGTCCATGTCCACTTCCAGCAGGAAGTGCACACCACCGGACAAGTCCAGACCCAGCTTCATCGGGTGCGCCGCGAGGTTGCGCAGCCATTGCGGGGTGGTTTGTGCCAGGTTCAGCGCGACGACGTAGTCATCACCCAACGCCTTGCGCACAACGTCCTTGGCCGGCAGCTGGTCTTCAGCCTTGGTCAGGCGAATCAGCCCGCCCTTGCCGTTGGCGGCCAGGGTGGCAGCCTTGACGTTGATCCCGGATTCCTTGAGCGCCGTGCTTACACGATCCAGATCAGCCTGATTGACCTGCAGCGCAGTGCTTGCACCGCTGACCTGAATGGCCGGGTCATCAGGGTAAAGATTGGGAGCGGAATAAATCAGACCGACCGCCAGCACCGCCAGGATCAGAATGTATTTCCACAGAGGATATTTGTTCAGCATCACGCCGCCCGTTTATGACGCGGGGCGCCTTGCGCGCCCCGTCGATTGAAGATGAAGTTGAAACTTAGATCGCTTTGAGCGTGCCTTTTGGCAGCGTTGCAGCGATGGCACCTTTCTGGAATTTCATTTCGACGGTGTCGGAAACTTCCAGAACGACGAAATCGTCGGCCACTTTAGTGATCTTGCCGGCGATGCCGCCGGTGGTCACAACTTCGTCACCCTTTTGCAGGCTGCTCAGCAGGTTTTTCTGCTCTTTGGCGCGCTTGGCCTGTGGACGCCAGATCATCAGGTAGAAGATGACCAGGAAGCCGACCAGGAAAATCCACTCGAAACCGCCGCCCATAGGGGCTGCCGCAGGTGCTGCAGCGTCTGCCATGGCATTAGAGATAAAAAAGCTCATTTAGCACTCCAGTTGCAAATGTTGAATCTTGGGGTCAGAAAACTCAGTCCAAAGGCGGAACAGGTAACCCGCGTTTGGCGTAGAAGGCATCGACAAAGGCGGCCAATGTACCCTGTTGAATAGCCTCGCGCAAACCAGCCATAAGCACTTGATAATGACGCAAGTTATGGATGGTATTGAGCATGCTTCCCAGCATTTCGCCGCACTTGTCCAGGTGATGCAGATAAGCGCGGGAGAAGTTCTGGCAGGTATAGCAATCGCAGGTCGGATCGAGCGGCGAATCATCATGGCGATGGAACGCGTTTCGGATCTTCAGCACGCCGGTATCAATGAACAGATGCCCATTGCGGGCATTACGGGTTGGCA
Organism: Pseudomonas sp. AP3_22 TE3818; assembly: GCF_053628995.1. Classification (NCBI taxonomy): domain Bacteria; kingdom Pseudomonadati; phylum Pseudomonadota; class Gammaproteobacteria; order Pseudomonadales; family Pseudomonadaceae; genus Pseudomonas; species Pseudomonas sp. AP3_22 TE3818. The sequence continues at coordinate 5,498,882 of NZ_JBRJHL010000001.1, forward strand.
TCACGCAATCGAACATGTCCACACCGCGGCGCACACCCTCAACCAAGTCTTCCGGTTTGCCAACGCCCATAAGGTAACGAGGTTTGTCAGCCGGCATCATGCCCGGCAGGTAATCCAGCACCTTGATCATCTCGTGCTTGGGCTCGCCCACCGACAGGCCGCCGATGGCCAGGCCATCGAAGCCGATCTTGTCCAGGCCCTCCAGGGAGCGCATGCGCAGGTCCTGGTGCATGCCGCCCTGTACGATGCCGAACAGCGCCGCCGTGTTGTCGCCATGGGCTTCTTTCGAACGCTTGGCCCAACGCAGGGACAATTCCATGGAAATACGGGCGACGTCTTCATCAGCCGGGTACGGCGTGCATTCGTCGAAAATCATCACGATGTCCGAGCCCAGGTCACGCTGGACCTGCATCGACTCTTCCGGGCCCATGAACACCTTGGCGCCGTCGACCGGGGAGGCAAAAGTCACGCCCTCCTCCTTGATCTTGCGCATGGCGCCCAGGCTGAACACCTGGAAACCACCGGAGTCGGTCAGGATCGGGCCTTTCCACTGCATGAAATCGTGCAGGTCGCCGTGCTTCTTGATCACTTCCGTGCCCGGGCGCAGCCACAGGTGAAAGGTGTTGCCCAGAATGATTTCAGCGCCAGTCGCCTCGATATCCCGTGGCAGCATGCCCTTGACCGTGCCGTAGGTGCCCACCGGCATGAAGGCCGGGGTCTCGACGGTACCGCGCGGGAAGGTCAAACGACCGCGACGAGCCTTGCCATCAGTGGCCAACAGCTCGAAAGACATACGACAGGTGCGACTCATACTGTTTCCTCTGGGCCCGATTCTTTAGGGGCAGTCGGCGCAGGATTACGCGTGATGAACATCGCATCACCGTAGCTGAAAAAGCGGTAACCGTTGTCGACCGCAGCCTTATAGGCCGCCATGGTCTCGGGATAACCGGCGAACGCCGAAACCAGCATCAACAGCGTGGATTCGGGCAAATGGAAGTTGGTGACCAGGGCATCGACCACATGAAACGGCCGGCCAGGGTAAATGAAAATGTCTGTATCGCCGCTGAACGGCTTGAGCACGCCATCGCGCGCCGCACTTTCCAGCGAGCGCACACTGGTGGTCCCCACCGCCACCACACGACCACCGCGCGCGCGGCAGGCGGCAACGGCATCGACCACGTCCTGGCCGACTTCCAGCCATTCACTGTGCATGTGGTGGTCTTCGATCTTCTCGACCCGCACCGGCTGGAACGTACCCGCGCCAACGTGCAGGGTCACGAACGCCGTCTCGACGCCCTTGGCGGCAATCGCCTCCATCAGCACCTGATCGAAATGCAGCCCCGCCGTCGGCGCCGCCACCGCGCCCAAACGCTCGGCGTAGACGGTCTGGTAACGCTCACGGTCGGCGCCTTCATCCGGGCGGTCTATATAAGGAGGCAACGGCATGTGCCCGACACGGTCGAGCAGCGGCAACACCTCTTCAGCAAACCCCAGCTCGAACAACGCATCGTGCCGCGCCAGCATCTCGGCCTCGCCACCGCCGTCGATGAGGATCTTCGACCCCGGCTTCGGTGACTTGCTGGACCGCACATGAGCCAGCACGCGATGACTGTCGAGCACCCGCTCCACCAGGATTTCCAGCTTGCCGCCGGAAGCCTTCTGGCCAAACAGCCGCGCCGGAATCACCCGGGTATTGTTGAACACCATCAAATCGCCAGGGCGCAAATGCTCCAGCAAATCAGTGAATTGACGGTGTGCCAGGGCGCCGCTGACCCCATCCAGGGTCAACAGACGACTATTGCGACGCTCGGCCAGAGGATGGCGGGCAATCAGCGAATCAGGGAGCTCGAAAGTAAAGTCAGCAACGCGCATGATGGGGTTCGTCTAGCAGGGCCGGGAAGTCTAGCGGAATTATCAAAAATTCTCCATGTACCTGATTGACCAGCGGTTATCTCATCTCTATACTTCGCCGCCATTGAGCCCTGATGGCGGAATTGGTAGACGCGGCGGATTCAAAATCCGTTTTCGAAAGGAGTGGGAGTTCGAGTCTCCCTCGGGGCACCACATAGCAGTATCTGAGAGTCTCTACCAGCCTCTCAGACCCAGAGAAACCGGCCACTTGGCCGGTTTTTTTGTGCCTGTCTGTCTACCCCTGTCTCCCCTTATCCGTTGTATCCCTGTATCCCTGCTTGTATCCTGAGAAAAATACCGAACTTTGGGATACAAGGATGAAGCGCGCAGACATCAAGCGCCGCCCTCTCGCTGACACGACACTTGCGGGATTGGAGCCGGAATCAAAGGAATACCGGGAGCTGGACGGAAACGGCCTCTACTTCAGGGTCAAACCTGATGGTGGTAAATCCTGGCAGCTCCGCTACAAACGTCCGGCGGGCAATTGGGCTTGGATGGGGCTTGGGGGTTACCCGGAAGTAAGTGGTGCACTGGCACGAGACAAAGCTGCTGAACTGCGCAAAGTAGTGAGTAGTGGTGCCGATCCTCTCCTGCAAAAGCGATCTGCGAAAGCTGCAATCGATGCAGCTAAAACTCGAACCTTCCGAGCGGCTGCCGACGCCTGGCTAAAGGCGAAAGAAGAAAAGGGTCTAGTCCCTTCCACCCTCAATAAGATCCGGACGTACCTCGACAAGGACATCCTCCCAGCGCTAGGGGACAAACCTCTCGACGAAATTACCCGCACAGATTGCGCAGATCTCCAAGCATCCATAGAAGCGAGAGACGCTCACAACGTAGCGGAAAAGTGTCGCACCTGGATCAATCAGATCTTCGGTCGAGCCATTGGATTAGGCTTGACCGAAAATGACCCAGGAAGCCGTCTTCGCGATATCGCTGCCCAAGCACCTAAAACTCAACAACATCCTCACTTGCTGGAACCTGAACTGGGCGATTTTCTGACCGCATTGAAGAACACCCCCAGTCGGCTGACGGCCCGAACTGCAGCATGGCTCTGCATATGGACGGCCTCGAGACCGGGCATGGTTCGCTTAGCTGAATGGAAAGAGTTCGACCTCGATAGAGCAATATGGACGACACCTGCCGCTAAGATGAAGATGCGCAGGGATTTCGTATGTCCACTCCCCAAGCAAGCGCTATTCGCCCTGAAAGAACTACAAGCTCTCACCGGGCGCAGTCGATGGTTGTTTCCCGGCGTCGGTGCTAAGAATCCAACCATTAGTGAAAACACTATCAACAAAGTCTTCGCGACGATTGGTTACAAAGGCCGGTTGGTAGGTCACGGTACTCGCCATACCGCAAGCACCCTGCTCAGGGAACATGGCTGGCCGAAAGAGCATGTCGAAGCTCAGCTTGCTCACAAGGAAGAGGGAATCTCTGGGATATACAACAAGGCCCAATACTTTGAGCACCGAGTGAAGATGATGCAGTGGTATGCGGATCACCTTGATTCATTAGCAAACGGAAACGTTATGAAGGGACAGTTTGGAAAGGCAGTATGAGTACCTCCATCCAGCCCCCCTCCAAAATCCATGTTACGGGTGTTACTCGTGTAACGGCCTTTGCAAAACACCTAGATTCATTGGCTTTCGCACCCGTTACACATCTGCGCCACTTTCCGTACACACGATGTAACGCAGCCCAAATGTGTAACGCTAGACCAAACCCTAGCTTGCTGCGGGCCGAGGTCCGGCTCACATTGAAAAAGCACGATTCTCGCTGGTTACGCCCGCAAAACGCAGGGCGTGGGATAGCGCATTACACGTTGAGAGCTTTTGGCGATGATTGATCACCACCCCATCTTGCACTCAGCGCTAACCTCTGGCCTGATCCAGTATCTCTCAGGGCAACCGCTCTACGAGTTCTGCAATGAACAGCTCGCAGATGTATGTGAACTGATCAATCAGTGTTGCGCGCGCATTCAGACCGGTGACATCAACGGCGATCTCAGCAGCATGTGCATCCAGACAACGATGCACGAAGAGGCAATTTTTCAATACGCCTCAACCGACAACAGAGCCCATCTTGCACATTGGGTTCGCCAATACAGCAAGTGTTACTCGGCGTCGGAGCGCGAGGCGCATGCGGCCTACATCATGGCTTGCGCAGTGAAGGCGCTGGGGGCTTTGGCCGACTGGATGCGTGACACCGACCAGGAGGCTTGGTCGCATGTTGATGAACCTCCGATCGACTTGCCGTGGGATTTGTATTGCCAGTTTGTAGAGATGCAGGTCGATCGCAATGAACGTATCCAGGCACTCGATCAGTATGTTCTTTATCTGGAGCCCATCATTTCCCTGCCTTGCTTGAACAGTGACGAGCTGCTCCCCATCGCTGACAGGGCGATGAAGAATGCCATCCGCACTAAAGGCGGCATCATCAGCGGCATGGAACGTAACCAGGACATCAGCGCCCGCGACACTGCAATCATTAGGCAAGGCCGCCACTACTTGGCGAGCGGAATGCCACGAAGGAACGTCGCAACGGCGGTGCAGGCTTGGCTAGAACGAGAGGTCGCTAAACCACCCAACCAGCGCGCCGAGTGGATCACCCTCGAAACCGAAAAGGCGCTGACTCGCAAAAGCGTGGAAAGCATTCTCAAACGGAATTTTGTGCTGTAGCTGAAATTTCAATGGAATTTCAATTGGAAGTGAACTGCTCACCGCCGACTAATCTTTAGACCATTGCTCTCGTAGTCCAAACCAATCGAGAGCAATACCTATGAATACCTCTGTCACCGATTTTTCCCGCAAGACACCCGCAAACTCCCCTTCACTTTTTGATGCCGCTTCGACCTTGATCCGCATGCGAGAGGTGGAGGGCATCGTGGGCATGAAGCGTTCAACCATCTACAAGCTGATGCAGCGCACCGACTGCGGTTTCCCCCAGCCCGTCAAACTGAGCAACAGCAACGCTCGCGGCGCTCCTGTGGCTTGGGTTCTTTCTGAAGTTCAAGCGTGGGCACGCAGCCGCATCGAGGCGCGTGATCAGGTGGCCGCATGAAGCGCAATTACAACCCGTTCAAGGGTCCTTTTCATGACATCTACGCCATCGGCTTCCGTCTCTATCTCCCTGGCGCAATCAACTGGCGGCACCGCACCATCGCGGGCGTAAGCTGGAACGGAAATGATCAGGAAGCATTCTTTTTCAGTCCTGATGGCCTCGCCCTACCGCTGAAAGCCAATCCGTGGGAACTGTCAGAGCTGATCCGTCGAAACGCGGTGCGCAGGGAGTTTTCCAGCGTTCATGGCACCGGTCATTTCGCGATGAAAGCGGGTCGTCTGACCTCGCTCAAATCTCTCGGCATGACCGACTGGGTCACCTATTGGTTGGTTGATCAGTCGGGTGGATACGCAAACGATCCCGCGGTGTGGCAACGCATTACCGAACAAGATCTCACGGTGGAAAAGACGGCTAGCGAGCGCGCTCACCACGACATGCGCTTGACCTCCGATCTGAACGGTTATGTTGAAGAGTGCGTGGCGCAACGCCGCGAACAGATGGCCGTAGAGCACGGTCGTCGGTGTGCCGAGGACAGCAAAATCCTGGCTTGGCTTAAAGGCGAAACACCGCCCCCGCTGTTCGCCAATGCGCAGGAGGCTGCATGAGCCACAGAACCGCAAATAACGCCTTGATGCATCCGTTTACGGTGTTGCGCCGGATCGGATTTTCGCCTCGGGTCATGCAACGCCTTGAGCGCTATCGCAGCCAGCAGGACAAACAAGGCCGTGTGATCGGCGTACTCAGTTGGGCCGACGGCACCTGGTGCGCGCTCTCTCTCCACTGCGAAAAGACCGGCGCCGTGGTCGTTGACGAGGGCCAACAAACGCACGCCTACGAAGACGCCCGTACCATGCTCAGCAGCGGATTCCTGCCCCTGCTCTCCCTGCGCTGGGAAGCCCATGCCTGAAACGAAAACGCCTCCGGGGGCGATCCGGAGGCGTTGAGGTAAATCTACATGCCCGAACAATTTATGCCGCACCTGAAAAAACCGCAAGCCATCAGCGCAGTTGCACTTTCGAAAAACGGACGTTACTCTCTGGCCGTCGCTGCAAAATCAGCGACCGGGTTTGACGGCCCGATCAACAATAGGCGCACAGGCGCCCCCATTACGATTGCAGGCGCTTTTTTTGTGCCCGCATTCCCGTTTTATGGTGGCTGTGCGTGGGAGACCTTCGGGTCTGCCGGGTTCCTATTGTCCCGGTCCGTCAACCTGCGCACAGCTACCACCCTAATTCGTTTGACGGCGGACGGTGGTAGCTCCTCAACAATAGGAGTTTCGCCACATGCACGCCCTCAATCCGTCCAAAATTCGCGCCGCTGCACACCGTGCAATGGCTCTCTCCGCTTTACACGCCAATTCCAGCCTCGCAACACGCCTCACCCGCTACAACCAACACATGGCCCAAGCCCGCGCTCTCGAATCCGCAGGCGGTGCCCAATGAACAGCCTCCTGAGTTGTGCCCTGCCCGAAGACCTGCTGAGCGTCAGCAAAACCGTCGAAGCCGGTGTGCCCATCGACGCCATCACCTGCGCCATTGAACGCGCTGATTCGGTCCTGACGCTGCTTGAGGATCATTTCGAAAACGAATCCTCACGCCTCGCTAACCACGTCATAGCCGCCGTCCTTTGGGACGTGCGCGGCACCCTCGGCCTGATCAAAACGCTCGCCTTGCACGGCGACACCACCTCGACTCCTGCCGTGCAGAAAGGCGGTGCGCTATGACCATGTCCACCACCCTTGGCCATGCCACCTTTTCCCGCGTCAACGCTACCGATCTGAAGCTGTTTCGGGTCAATGCCGGTATCCCCGTCGAGGATGCGCTGGAGATGGTGTCGCTGTTGCAGCATCACGCCAACCAGCTCACTTTCGACGCCGCCATGAGTGATCAGGGCGACCGTTTCAGCTGGCCTGCTCTGTACCTGGGCGAGATGGCCAAAGCGCTGATCGATGACATCAACGACGCGCTGTTTCTGCAGAGGGCTGACAAATGAGCCAACGCCCGAATAGCGACGCAAAACGTCCGAGCTTTGCCGACGTAAAGGCCGCCTCGCTGAAAGACATTGATCGTGCCCTGTCGCATTGGCTACCCAACGGCAAGCGCGTGGACGGCGGCAAGGAATACACAGCCCCGAATCCTACCCGCAGCGATAAGCGCGCAGGTTCGCTTAAGGTCAATTTGAGCAAGGGCACCTGGGCCGACTTCGCCACTGGTGATAAGGGCGGCGACCTGATCGATCTGGTGCGTTATCTGGACGGCGGCACTGACGTCGAGGCTTGCAACAAGTTGGCGAGCTTGCTGAACGTCTCGGCGGGCTCTGCCCAGCAGAAGCCAGCTCCTAGCAAAGCGAAAGCACCCGAGTGGATAGCCATTCAGCCGATCCCGGCCGAAGCCATGAACAAGTGCCCGACCAAACACCGGCAACACGGCGCGCCGTCCAAGGTGTGGATCTATCTTGATGCACAGGGCCAGCCACTCATGGCGCTCTATCGTTTCGACCTCGGCCCCGATGAAGACGGCAAACCGAAGAAAGTCTTCGCACCATTGACGTGGTGTCAGCGCGCCGACGGCCAAACTACACAATGGCGCTGGCAAGGTCTGCCGGATCCGCGTCCTCTTCTGCGCCTTGATCAACTGACCCAGCGCGCTGCCGCTCCGGTTGTTCTGTGCGAGGGCGAGAAAGCTGCCGATGCCGCCGCCGAACTGCTGGCCGAGTACGTGGCCACCTGCTGGCCGAACGGTTCCAATTCCTGGCACAAAGCCGACCTGACACCGCTCAAAGGGCGCGACGTACTGTTGTGGCCAGACAACGATGTCAGCGGCAAAGCCTGCATGGAAGCGGTCGCCGACAAGCTGCGCGAAATCGGCGCTGCCTCGGTCCGGGTCATCGCGCTGGACGTGTTCAAACGCAAACCCACGCTGAAGAACGAACACGCCGCCTTCGCCAAAGGTGGTCAATGGGACGATGGCGACGACGCCGCCGATGCACTCGCCAAAGGCTGGACAGTGGCCCATTTCACCGAACTGGAAAACAGCGGTGAACTGTTTGGTTTGGCTGTGAAAAAATCGGCAACGGAGCAGGCTGAAACCAAGCCAGAATCGAAGACGAAAATGGTGGCCAAGCGACCCGTAAAATCGAAAAATGACCTGATGCCTGGTGGCTTTCGCCTGACACCCGAGGGCGTGTTCTATGCTGGCGACGACGGCGAGGCACGCCCGGTGTGCTCGCCTCTAGCAATCCTTGCTCGTACCCGTGACGAGAAGGGTCACAACTGGGGCCTGTTAGTCGAGTTCGACGATCCGGACGGCACCAAGAAACGCTGGAACATCCCGGCGCGCACCATGACCGGTGACTTCGGCAAGGACGTTCTCGGCCCATTGGTGGACATGGGTCTGCGCCTAGCCGGAAGCCGTTCGGGGCGCTACGCACGCAACGACCTGCAGAGTTACCTTGGCGGCTTCGACAGTGCGCAACGGGCACGACTGGTCACCCGTTTGGGTTGGCACGACAGCGCCTTTCTGCTGCCCGAGCAGCAGGTCGGTGCGCACGCCGAACACCTGCACTTCTATGAGGCCGGTGCTCAGCTTCCGCCCATCAGCGAAGCGGGCACGCTCGAACAGTGGCAACAGCAGATCGGCGCGTTGTGCATCGGCAACCATCGCTTGGCGTTTGTCGTTGGCGTGGCGTTCGCGGGTCCCCTGCTGCATATGCTTGGGCATGAGTCGGGCGGCTTCCACCTTTACGGCGACAGCTCAGGCGGCAAGACCACTCACCTGCAGGTTGCCGCTTCGATCTACGGCGGCCCACGCTTGGTGCGCTCATGGCGCTCCACCGATAACGCGCTGGAATCCATCGCCGCCGCGCATTCCGACGGCCTCCTGGTACTAGACGAGATCGGTATGTGCGATCCGCGCATCATCGGCGAGACGGTGTACATGCTCGGCAACGGCACCGGCAAGGCACGCGCCAATGACCGGGGCCAAGCTGGCCGACAGGTTCAGGAGTGGCGCTTGCTGTTTCTCTCCACCGGCGAGAAGACCTTGGCCCAGCACATGGCCGAAGCGAACAAGGAGCTGAAAGCGGGCATGGAGGTACGCATGCTCGCCGTTCCGGCTGATGCCAGCAAAGGCCTCGGCATGTTCGACGCGCTCAACGGTTTTGAAGATGCGGCAGCACTATCCGACGCGCTCAAGGCACGGGTGGCAAATTACTACGGCACTCCGCTCACTGCCTTCCTGACGGCACTGTGTGAACCCGGCAAGCGTCACGGCTGGTCGGCCATCCTGCGCCGCACGCTGGAAGGCTTTATAGCCCAATCGCTCCCGGCATCCGCCAGCGGACAGGCACACCGAGCTGCGGCTCGCTTCGGCCTCGCGGCTGCAGCGGGCGAACTGGCCACCGCGATGGGCATCACCGGCTGGCCTGATGGGACCGCCACCACTGCCGCCCGCGTGTGCTTGAACGCCTGGCTACACGAGCGAGGAGGCACCGGTAATTTCGAGGGTGATGCGATCTTGGCGCGGCTGCGTCAGGTCATCGAACGCTTCGGTGAAAGCCGCTTCACCCGCTGGGAATCAGCGGCGGCAAAGATCGACGAACACGGCCCGCGCACCATCAACCGCCTCGGTTTTCGCAAGACGCTCGAACACGGCATGGGCGACACCATGCACACCACCAACACCTATTACGTGCTGCCCGAGGCGTGGCGCTCCGAGATCTTCCGGGGCATGAACATCAACGCAGTGAACAAGGAACTGCTGCAGCGTGGTGTGCTGGAACCGGCAAGCGACGGCAAGGCATCGAGTCTGGTCCGCTTACCCGGCCTCGGCCCGCAACGCTGCTACATCGTGAAGACGATTCCGGGAACGGATGAGAGCGAGGCTCGGGCTGCCTGAAGGCATCTCCGCTGATCGAGGTAACGCCGGCTCATTCCCGGCCTCGCCAGCCGTTCAACCAACCTAGAATCTAATTTCAAAGAGACAGTCAAATGAATGAACTTCAAGAACTGAAAGACCTACACGAACAACTGTCAATTGAGATGGAAAGTCTCAAAGCCGCACTCGCTCCCTATGAGGCGGCACTTGAAAGCCCTGAAACTATCCAGCAAGGCCGGGAACGCGAAGTTCGGGATCAGTACAACGATCGGAAAAGGAAGATCGACTCACTGGATCTACAGATCCATATGCTTAATCGGAAAATCCATCGTCGTGAAAACCTCGCGAACCGCAAAGCCCTGATGGCCGACTACCTCGAGGCCATGGCGAACTGGAAAGCCGACGAACAGGAGCTCAATGAAAAACGCCAGAGTCTGAGCACTCGTCTGGACGAAATTCGCCAGCAAACCTTTGACGACATGGCAACGGCGCGCCGGGCCGAGACGGAGGCGGCGACAGCCTATGCGCAAGCGGTCGCCTGGGGCGATACAGAGGGCGAGAAGAGCGCCAACGCAGAAGCGCAGAAGGCCGCGAAAAATCTCGCGACCGCGACCGAACACCACCGTCGCCAACAACTGATCATCACGGCCTTGGAGCAAGAGTTGGTCACAGTGGATCAGCACATCACTGAGGCTCAGGAGGAGCACAGTAAGATCGAGAAAAAATCGCTACAGCTGGCGCATATGGCTCTAGAAGAGAAATGGAACGAGGCGGCTCAAGCGTTGCTCGACGTTGGGGGCAAGCTATGGGCCGCCTACAATCTAATTGACCGGGATCAGGTGGGGCTTTTCAAACTAGTCGTTCCAGAAGAAGGAGAGAACTTGGGTAATTGGAATTGGAACGATCTTGCTGACAGAGCCAAAGAACACAGCATAGAAGCTTTGCTGATGATGTAAACGCCTGCCTCATCTAGAGCAGCCTGTGCATGCAGACTGCTATCAAACTCAAGGACAAATAACATGAGTGTGTGCTCTCAGAGAAACTCGAAGCAATCCGATGCCTTAACGGCCAGAAAGGTATACCTGACTACACTTTTGAATGTCATTGATGACCGTTCAGACAAAACAACAAAAATACAAGCACTTACTGTGAATGCGATAAAAGCAGAATTAACATTTATCACTCACAAGCTAACACGTCAAAACTAATACCGAACGGAAGCCCATTAACTTCCGCTGCTAATTAACACAGCAAAAAATCGCACCAGTGCGATTTTTTGCTTTCCGTCAAATACAATCTCACAAATTGAAACCCAGGTAGAACCTATATTAAATGAGGCCAAAGACTTCTAACATAGTCAGACTCACGCCCCGTATTCCACCAAGACAACATATTTTCTATATAAGGCTTTAGATATTTATCTTGAGCCTCACTTAAACGATTACTATAGTCCGGCTTATCCCTCAGCTTCTTCCAATGTACCCCCGCAAAATTAGACAAAACAAAGTCAATCGCAAGGACTACATCCATTGGAGGATGTCCTATACGGGGAGAAGGAAGTATTAGAATGCCGCCATGATTACCACCAAGCGGAGAAAGATTCTTACCCCCATACTGAAAGTGGTACAAAGGATGTGCATCCTCCGGCTCCTCATCTTGGCCATCGTCAGAAACGATGTGCTTATCAAAATGCCAAGAAGACAAGTAAGCACCATCATCGGTAGCTACAATGATGCTAAATTCGAGCAGCTTAATTAGATCAGAAAACTCATTCGAACACTTACCTTGGATTTTAAAATTCATTACAACATGCAGATAATCACCAACCGTATTGGGAATTACCTTTTGAGGCGTCTTTACTCTAAAACGAAGATCATCAACTTGATAACCCCACGACTCACTTCCATATGGCTTTGAACTAGTGCACATACTAGCCGCTTGAAAAATCGGGCCGATATCAAAGCAAACCTCACCGGCATTTCTTTCGAGCACGCCCCCAAGCAGTCTTAGCTCTGCAGCCAGCTGTTTTCTAAACGAATCAGGCTTACACTTTTTTGTCATTTTTAAGCCTATCCATAAGCTGTTTGAATCGCTCTACCTCCAAGGGATCAAGGCTCCACTCAGTCTTCCTTACCCGATTTAGTACTGCATGAGCGGAGACGTAGCGGCTATCTTGCCAAGCATCTTGTCGCGAAGTATTAATTTTGAAGCCGTCCACTGGGTCCAATGGGCGCTCCATTGCAACGCATAATGTAGAATATCTACTACTATAACTTTCAGCTATGGGAGTAGCGGCCACCAATTTAATACCTAGTTTTTCATTCAGTACCGATACTCGCTCAGCAGCAGTATACTTTCGCAGAGAGCCTTTATGCGAGACCAATTCAGCCCAGAATGCTTCAATCCGGTGCATCCACCAACGAGGCCACGCCTCATGAAATACACCGGAGTAATAACATCCAGTCAACTTCTGAATTAGCTCACCCCACTGAGCGCCAGATTCACCGATGTCAACGCCGAGTCGCGACGCGAGCATAAGTTCACTTATTAATACACCTTCAGAGCGAAGCAAAGTATTTACCACCTTGCCGGCTAACTCATAAACAGCTTTACCCTTAAGATAAGAAATGAGACGAGGATCTAAATAATCCCTGTCCCCGTCAACCAAACCAATAACGACGTCGAGCGGAATAGGGTTCCCCTCACTTTGTAACTTTGTAAGCTCCTGGTAACCTACTGCCAGTGTAACCAACTCTGATGACACAGTTTCATCCAAGGGGTGTCTACCATCGTCCTTGGCATAAACAGCGTCAAACAAATCATGTGAAGAGCTATCTGGAGCATATGAATGCACAATATTGTCATTCATCGACCACAATACAATTGGAAAGCTTGGCAGTTCACCTTCTGCCATACGTGTGCGCAACTCTTGGGCGAGTGTTGGGCCGCGATAATAAACACGATTACCCTCAGAGTCTAAATCTTGATCCAACCGAAGATCGACAAGTAGTCCGAAGCACTGTCCTTGCGCAGCAAGCCCCTCTATTCGCTCAAACTGATGAACGAACTCTTGTGGATGCATACGTTCAAATTGCAACCCAGCATTATATCCACTCAACTGATCGAGCAGAGGCTGTATATATTGCTCCGGCTGATCATCCACGCACAAATATTTAACGCAAGTCATCTGGGATCTCCTCATCCGAGGCCCTTGGAAATTCTATTCGAATACATGTTGAAAAACCTTCAGGAGGCGTGGATATGTAAATATCACCACCAGCTTCTTCTACAATATCCTTTATTATTTTAAGCCCTAATCCGGACCCTGTAATGTGCACATCATCATCCGCAAAAGCATCGGCAGGCGTACTTGTTGTATAAAACGCATCAAATATTTTTTCTTTATTAGCGTCGGCTATACCGTCGCCATTATCGATGAAGTCTATGTAGAGCCTAGAACCATCAACTTCCCCAGCAACAATCAGGATGCTGCCCAAAACTCGGGCTCTATTTATAGCCTTTAGTGAGTTCGTGAACAAATTAAAAAATATTGATGCCCACTCTGATTTATGACTCGGCTTAACAAACAAGTCATAATCTTTCACATTGATCTCTAGCGACACAAATTGTCGCTTAAGCGCTGACGAAACGACCTGCTCGAAATCACTTAGCAAATCCCTCACTTCGTGAACACTAAGATTTCTTTGCGAGTTTTGCGTTACCGCCTTATCAAAATAACGCATATACGCTTGAAGAGATTCAATATTCTCCTGCAGCGTTTTAAAACTGTGGGCTTCTGGATTTGATGCAATAAGCTTGAATATCCCCGCAGAGAGGGCCGATAGAACATGCCTAGTCTCATGAGTAAACTCGCCAATAGTCAGACCAAGACTGGCGAGAACTCGCAACATCCCTACTTCCTCCAGGAGATTTTGAGTGTCTTTCTTTAGCAATACAATTTCTTCAATAATCTCTGTGGCATCTTCTTCAAGCCTGGCTTGCTCGGCAGGTTGACGACTGCCATGATTACTACTATACGTCTCTACGAGCGAAGTAATCTTAGTTGCAAGGTCCTCTACTCTATCTTTTGGAGCTTTGTTAACAGGATCATCACTGGCAAAAATCTTTTTACGGCGAGCATGTGCAATCTTAATTACGCCATGCATCAAAGACTTGTAAGTAAAGTCTTGTAGCTGAGAGAACGCAAGATTTTCAATAAGTCCTTCACGGCTTGCAGTTTCTTCGAAATTAGCACCATCCAAATCGGTTAACTGCACAAACCCTATGAAGTTAGAGTTCGCATGAGGAGGTAAAAGCTGTCTCAGCGCAGAGGAACGCTGCAGCCCCAGCCAATCATCTTGCGCTTCACCGTATGGGAGAACACGAAAGCCGTTTCGATATACTCTGATACCACCATTTTTCTTCAGAACGTTTCGGACTATATTTCGATAGCCGGCCGGCAAATCATCCTCAATAAAATAATGAGCTTGAAAACTTACCCCAGCAAGAAGTGTATAATCAATTACATCAGCATCAAATACTGTTTTAACTCTAGCATCTGAGAATAACCGCTCAGAATTTATATCAATATTAAATCGTTTTGAGTGTAGCGAGAAAAAAGGCACGCCCTGTTCATCAACGTATCCCGACAATATCGCGTGAGCATTATCTAAGATATTTTGCTGTTCACTAGCAATCAAAATTTCTTCGCCACAAATCTCCTCATAAAACTCCACACTAAATCCAGGGTCACCTTCTTTTTTATTAGGGGAAAAGCGCAGTGGCGTAGGCTGCAGGAGATCAGATATATATCGGTAAGCTCGCTGAATCTGTGCATTACTCCATGAATCTTTGAGATTACTAATGCTTAGCCTCGTTCCAACTGGCACATCTTTATCGACTCTGATCTGATTCGAAACCAAAATCAGATCACCAACCTCATCAAACTTATTCCAATCGATATCGATGCATATTCCGGTATCATCCTGCTCACGCCGCGTTGATAACTCTAAACGCATTCCTAGGCGCTGAGCTGAGAATCTACCTATCCCCTTTCTACCTGCTCGCTGTCGGGAGTATTTTGGAGAGCATGGATTATCGCTTTTATCCCTCGTAGAGATCCGCATAAAACCATTAATCAGCTCTTCACGACTCATCCCTAAGCCGTTATCAGTTATTACTAGTTCACCGCCGACCCGGTGAGTATTTTTGAAAACTGCCTTTACAATCTCAGCATCTGCATCATATGCGTTCTTAATAAGTTCAGCGACAGCAGTCTCTTGCTTAGAGACGAGTTCATGACCTAGCCTTGAAATATGACTAGCATCAACCGAAAAACGTACATTTTCTTTATCGAATTTTGCAATTTCATTTGCAAGGCTTAATATTTTATTATAATCAACATCATCCTCACCAAGTGCTTCAGCGAGATTTTCTTTTAGGCTAGCAATATCCATACTGTGTAGCTCCCGCTAGAAAACATTTAGATCGACGTTGCCCTTGCGATGTTCACGAGCAATTTGAAGAGCTCGCTCAAGCTGCATGAGCTCATCATCAAAATTTACCTTTATCATTTTTGCTAAAGCTAAGTCAGCTATTTTACGCGCACCTAACTCGTCAGGAGGATTTCTAGACAATGCTTTCTGAGCCTCTTTGAAAGCGCCATTGACTACCTCATTATCGACGACATCAGGATATAAAAGCCTAAGTTGCAGAGCATCTTTTGGTTCAAGCTTCAAAGCACCAGAGCCACAAGGGCGACCGATAATTTCAGCATGAGTCTGAGTGAACGTAGAAAGAATAGATAAAGCTATAAGCTTCAACTCAACACTACTTAGTCTTTCCCTCAAAAACATTCTATGCACAGAGTTCGTACAGTTCACCCTAGCGCCATTCAATACAAGCCTAGGACCATTATGCGTTAAAAAGGTAAAAAAACCATCCGGAATTCTATTATCATCTGGCCGATGCCAAACTGTTCTCTTTTTGTAAGTTGCCAACCCTCTTTTTTCTTCAGGGTAGCGACTCAAATACAAAACAACCTCTGAGGAAAGATCAACACTGGCCGTATCTAAAAGTAGACATCTAACATTAGATTCAACCAAAGACTCTGCTTGCGCTTTCGTCAGATTTATTCCTGCTATATCTTTTATTTTCGGAACAACAAATTTGTAGAAGCGCCGATCAACACCAAGCTCCTTCCAATCATTTAGCGTCCGAATGAAAAATTTTGTATCCCCAGTTACTATTCCAATATTTATAGTTGCCACATCACCCAACTGAATACTTGGGAGCTTTTCATTCAAAGAAAAAAAACTATCTGTTGCAGAACGACCTATAAAAGACCCGACACCCACACTATCAAAATCGTCAAATTTACAACAATTAAGATTCCACTCACCGAACAAACTTGGAAGACCAGAAAGTAACGGTGAGTGAGCAATTTTCACAACACCTTGCTCAAAAGAGGTTTCTCTATATCCCTCAGCGAGCAAAATAACTGTTCTTTCTTCTGCACCTTCAGCTATAAAGATTCGCTCGGCAAGCGAAACGACCAGACATCGGTCAAAACGACTCTTCAATATTTCATGTATTTTCTTGGAGTAATCAGCTGAAAGAAAACTACCTGGCAATACGAATGCCAGCCTCGCTCCGGGTTTAAGAAAACTGAGACTGTGAATAAAAAAATAAACCCAAAGACTTGACCGTGCTTCCAACTCTACGCCACAAGTTTCCTTCCACAGCTCTACTACTTTTCGCTGCTCAGGTCCAATTTGTGAGTTCCCAATATACGGAGGATTGCCAATTACCACATCGGCCTTTCCCACACAGAAATTTTCATGACTCAACAGTAAAAAATCTTTTAGTAAAAAATTACTCGCACGCGAACCTATATTTAGCGAGTCAAGCTTCACGAAAGCATTTTTATCGATATCACATCCATATACACTTTCTAGCGGATCACCTGAGCCTAGATCTGAAAACCGAGATGCGATTTCTTCTAAGAAGGTACACCCACCAAAACTTGGCTCTAAAACCACATCATCTTTCTTTTGAATTGCCCACGAGCACAGCAACTTACTCAGATAGCTTGGGGTATAAAAGGCGCCAAGACTTCTCCTCCGCTCTTCGCTATTTAATAAGCGCACCTCATCAAACTGAAGAGACTCATCGACAAGCACAGAATACCCACCCAAAAAAAATAAAATGCGCGGGATAATAGCACCAGACTGCAAATAAGTAAATACACAAATTCACAAACTCTATAACACTTATATCCAAAACTTCTCTTAAAAGCATGAACAAACGGGCGCCAGAACATTTCCGGTGAAGCCTTGTCGCTTTACAACCTGCTAAATGACGTTTGCTAAAATGTATGCTCAGGAAACTTTTAAAGCGGCATGGAATACGCCTCTTGCAAGATAAAACAGGCCGATACACTTCAGGTTGTAACACGACCCAACTCTGTAACCCCACAGAACAATAGTATCCCGAATGAGTGTAACAACTAAAATATCTTTAAAAATCATTAGATTAGCTATGCTAGTAACACCTGTAACTTTCGTAACACGGCTTTTAGACCAAATACTCCCCCACTCCCCGTCAGCACGATCACCACCAGCGCCAACCCTGCTTTCATTCCGTTTTGGATTAATATTCGCACTCTCAAAATTGGTACTCCTCCCCCAGTAGAGAGCGGAGTAGTTCGCGACCGGAAAGCCACGCTGTCGTGTGAGCGATGTAAGTGCACAGCTTAGGCACTGAGGCACCGGAGACCCTGTCAGATTTTTATTAACGGTTCGTCGGAAACCCGCGTGGTCGAGTTAGCGGAAAAATGCCCTGCTTGGTGAACAGGTGAGCCGGGGGGAACTGTTTCCCCAGCACATTTGCACCTTGGATTGAGACGGGGCGAAGAAACCGCGCTTTCGTGTTAGCTGCTGGATTTTTCTAGTTGGTTGACAGGCTTACGTGGTTGGCACGCCTCATCGTGATTGACAGCCCTCCAGTATTCGCAATCAACCACACCGAATGCCATCCTTACAAAGACTGCAAAGATGTGCCTTTTTTCTTCGAGATCCTTTTCAATTTCAAGGTTGAAATTTCAGTAAGCTAGGGTGCCTGTCGCTACCATGATCCCGCGGGTTTCCGACCCCGTGTAAGACGAAAAGCGCCAGGGGCCCCGGCGCTTTTCCGCACAGAAACCCGTGACTCATCAAGGACCTGACCTAACTGCGGGGATCTCAGCATTGGGTGATCAAACAGTCCTGCTGACCGCGTTATGATCGTCCCAGAGAAGCTAGACAGATTAAGGAAGGTACGATTTGAGAGATACATCGACAGACAAAAACTTGGTAGATCATCCTAGCTTGGTTGTTCTTTTTCCCCACATGCACAGCTACTGCGCAAAAGGTCTAACCAATCATATTGAAGGCAAAGATCGCTTTCAGGTTTCAGCCATTGAGACCTACGCCACCGGAGTCTTTGCACGGGTTGATGAGCTAGACACCGCGTTGGTCTCCTTGCGCCTAGCGTGCAGATTCGTAACTGAGCTTGGTTCCGAGCCAACCCCGAGCCCAGCTATTTATCGTTACCACTATGAGAACTTCGTGCTTCGAGTAATTGGATTGGTGGATCGGGCACATCGACTGGTTGGGGCTTCTCTGCTGCTGCCCTCAGAAAAATATGAGGCGATGGGAGGAAATAGCTTTGTTCAGAAAGCCACAAAAACAGAGCACCCTGAATTGTATAGTGCTTTGGGCGCGGTAGCGGACGCCGTGAATAGCTACCGTGGGCCTAGAAATGAGTTGATCCACTCAAGCGCTTACTCTAGTCGTGAGCTGGGAATATTCGTGGGGATAGAGCAATTCAACGTGGATACCGGTTCGGTAGACGTGAACGAGCTTAAACGTGAGTACTCGTCGGCAGGAGCTGCCGAAATCGAGCAAACGATTGGACAGCTGGTGGCAACCCTAACCGCGTTACTGGACGAATTAGGCCCGGCCTTTTCCATCGCGCATAAGTTCAACGCCTCAAAAACGAATTGATAGTGTCGGCGCTTACCGTTAATTTTTATACCAACGCTCGTCTAGAATCGAGCAGCATGTATCCCCACGTGTATCCCAGCATGTCGAATCTCGCTACAAGACACGATTTATATGGAACGCACGAGTCTCCCTCGGGCACCAAAATTAAGAAAGGTCTTGCTTAGCAAGGCCTTTTTTTTCGCCTGCGAAAAAGTACCTGACACCCCACCGACTCGTAGGAGCCGGCTTGCTGGCGATGCTTTTGATCCGGCTCTTCTCTTCCACGCTACCCGCACTACGGGAACATTTCACAAGGATTCCCCCCATGGAATTGCACCTGGAAACCGTCGCCCTCTTCTCCCTCAAACTGGCTTACGAATCGGAAGGTCAGAGCCCGATTTTGCGGGATGATCTGGTGATGGGCGATTACCAGAGGGATGTGTTTGAGTTGCTGGTGCGGCGGGGGGATGTTGAGGGGATTCAGGTGAAGGTGGGTGAGTGTGTGGGGTTGGCGCTGGAGGCGGTTGGGGGTGTGGATAAGCCGTTGGGGCGGGAGTTGGGGAGGTTGGTGGGGGAATTTGCCAGTGTTCAGACCATGGAGCGGCTTGATGGCCCGCTCGTTGCGCTCAAGGATTACCTGAAAGACATTCAATGAATAAAGACGGGCGAACTCACCCGACATTAGTCGCCAAGCCTTATCCAATAATAAATCTGTCCCTTTTACCAATGGCATCTGCTACAGCGGGACGACATCGCCCTACTTGCTGCACCTGGTGCATATCACAAGGCGCTTTTGAGCCAGGCCCATGCGTTACGCCGAGCACAGGTCATCGATCGTGAAGATCTCAACGATCTTCTGGAGCAGGCGAATGGTGCCGAGGCCTACGCAGTGGAAGCATTGCTCGACGTGCAAAACGGCGATTAAATTGCAGGTAGATATGCATGTGCTTGTAACCCCCATGCGGCGACCGGGAGTGGCCCTCACTCCGCAGGAACGGCGCCGCTATCCCGCAATCAGGGGCAACGTAATGATGAACTTAGAAAACAGCGCAGAACTGGGTCGGAGCGCGAATGCTGCTCGCGTACAGGTCGGAATGCCAAAAGAACCAGATCCATTGCCACCGCTGCTGGATGCGACTCTGGCCGGGATGGCGGTGACTGGCTTTGTTTTAAGCGGCATTGAATACATCGACGGTTGCACCGACGCGCAATCCTAGTGGTGCCGGCTGGCATAGTCGCATTGAATGAGCACTTTGAGAGTGTGTGGCACCAACGTAAAGCCCCATTCAGCTATCATCGTCTGATTCATCACCAGGGAACGAGAATTACATATGGAAAAGCCGTCTCCGGTCACAACACTCATAAGTGGTAAAAAAGTAACATTTAAAAGTGAGGCAGACTTTCGGGACTATATACAAAGCGAAATTGATAATTGGAAATGGTTAGCTGACCCACAGAATGCGCACCGCAACCAAACTAATGAATTATACAACCTCTACTTTTTTTCCAAGTTAAGACCTTTACAAGACAGATTCGACCCGAACCACCCCCAATATAACGACTTCGTTCTGGGCAGCGAGGCTGACCCTTACCTTGAAAAAACAAGCAAGGAAGGATTACTAATCCAAAAGACTCGCGAGCATTATGGAAATATCGTTGCCGCCCTCTTATTAATTTATATATCCGAACAAAATAGAAAAATTGCCAGAACGAACAACGCAGCTCAGACTTTCGCCGACAATCCGCAACTTAGCTATGAAAGAACGCTAGCAATTCAAATCGCGTTAGCAGGCACTGACGTTTCGGGACTCATCGGAAAATCAAGAACACAGAGACTTGACAAAATACTAGAGAAATTTTCATATGACGCAGATATCTGCCTGACAAATATAAACACTCAAGAATTGAAATTTGAAGAACAAGTCAAAGAAAAAACTACAGAAATAAACAGCAACGCATCCGCTATACAACGATCATTTAAACGAAGAAATCGCGTATATAGAGTCTATGCAAAAAAATCAAAAGAGGCGGCGAGCCATTCGCTGGAAGAAGCAGAGCAACGGTTGGCTTCCGCTAAGGCTGCCTACGATGATCAGATAGACCTTGATGCTTCGGTCCAGTATTGGATTAAGCGAAGGAAATCTCATTCAACCTTTAAGGTTCTATGGTTTGTTGCCGTAGTCTTGTGCATGATCATTACATTCGCTTCAATGCTTACATATTACAGCTATGGCGGTGCAGCGGGCCTCTCAAAATACATGCATGCACAAGCAGAGAGGGAAACTATTCACCCAACCACACAACCATCTATTAATGCCGTCACCCCCATTCAAAAATCTGAACAACAGCTTTTACTTGGGCATACCAGCTCAGAACTATCACTCGCGATAGCAGACCTTGCAGGAGCCGCACTACTTATCACCCTGCTTGGAGTACTAATAAGAATTGCACTTCGGCAATTCAATACCCACTCCCACTTTGCTCTTGACGCCGCAGAACGGATCACCTTCACAAAAACTTATCTAGCCTTATTAAACGAAGGAAAGCTTAAGGCCGACGAAGACAGGCGATTGATACTTGAAAGCTTATTCAGATCATCACAACCTGGAAGCTTAATAGAGATCCCATTTTCAAGCCCCATTGAACTGATACTTAAGGCTCTAGCGGACAAAAAATCTCCATCCGTGTAATCGAAAAAACCGATCAGAGTAACAAAGGGGACGGATTTATTTCTCTTAGACAAGAAAACAAATCCGTCCCCTTTAGCGCCGGCGAGGCATTTTTTATTTGGCCCAAGGCTCAATTTCATCCTCCTCGAAATTTATGTTGAAATATTTTTTTGGATCGTAGCCGTCACAATAAGCTATAGGTAAATTTGTTAGCAGCTCGTATTTATCGACATATCCGCGCTCATTCCATTTTTTACCAAACCTGGATACCAAGTTGAAAAATAAAACGTACAGTTCAGGATTCGAAAGCTGCGCTCTATAAATTTTTACCAGATCAATTTTTTCACTACCAGAGAGATACTTATCATTGTCAATTAGCTTTATTGCGTTATACATATTTCGAAAGTAACTGCTTAATTCTGTTTGATTCGTCCTTCCAAGTTTTATATCTTTACAGGCGTTCACCTTGTCGAGCATCATTTCAGCTATTATTCTCCCGCCAGGATGAAATGAGAGTTTGTGGCTTATAAAGCCTATCCACGTATCACTTTGCCCGTAATAAAAACACATATAGGCGATATCGATTTTTTGTGCATCTGTTAGGTCCAAAGATAGCTCTTTATCAATCTCTGTAACGGCCTGTAGCAGACGCTTAAGTTGGATTTTATAAACTACAAATGCTCTTCTTCCCTCCTCAATAATGCTGCTTTTGCTTGCTTCCAGGCTTGGTATTCGAAGCCCCCTAATATTTTCGTTGTGGTAATCAAGCATTTTAAAGAATCTGTCGCGCGCGCCGTTTTTTGATGTATCTAAATGCTGGGACGCTATTGTATAAATCAAGAGGAGAACGCTGAATATTGCAAAGATGGTTCCAATGAAACCTCCAAAAAAATCACCAAATTTTGCCGCTAACTCAGTATCAATCTGAAAACTTGCATTAAAGTATGCATTGTTAAATAGTATAAACATCGCTGTCACCACCGATGACACACCAAAAAGCATGCAAAATATTTTGATTATCTTAAATATCAAACTCATACCATTCTCAATTTTTTATGTCTATAAATAAGCGATTCATTTGAGGTGTTGACTCCGCATTTCCCGCACTACCTTCCTTGTCTCTAGGGAGAAAAGAGGAAAAATTTACTTTCAAGCAAATAACCCTCGCTCTTCTTTACGATTAAGGTGCCCCCTACCTGTAAACTTTATGTATGCTTCCTCAAAGCCACAGTACGCCCCGCACAACCTATCGACCTCTCACTCCATATATGCAACTTCATCCTTGTAAGGCAGCACTGAATCATATAGCTGGTGATACCCCTTACCTACCGCTCCGTAAAACTGTAAGAGTTCAGGTGGATTAGCGCCAACCTCCAATATATGATCATTTGCAATTCCAGGATAAGGGTCAATGAAAATAATCTCTTTCAAACCTAATTGGTAGGCTTTCTTAGCGCAGAGCTCACAAGGGCTAGCGGTAGTAAATAGCTTTCCACCCTCGATCCCCGCGCCACCATATTTCACAATTTGCAGAAAAGCATTTTCTTCTGCATGAAGTGACCTAGTATGAACTTGGTTGCCGCGTGTACGCTCACTACTTTCCAAACCGTTACGTATATCCTTGAAGCAATAAGATAAATTCTGACCACTTGATTCCAATATATCAGTCAGT
Organism: Pseudomonas sp. AP3_22 TE3818; assembly: GCF_053628995.1. Lineage (NCBI taxonomy): Bacteria > Pseudomonadati > Pseudomonadota > Gammaproteobacteria > Pseudomonadales > Pseudomonadaceae > Pseudomonas > Pseudomonas sp. AP3_22 TE3818. The sequence goes on from NZ_JBRJHL010000001.1 coordinate 5,522,091, forward strand.
TTAATAAGCTTTTTACCCGCACTTAATCTAAATTCAGAGTTTGTTCGCTCATATCTACTATAAGCAACCGCATCAAAATCATTCATCAAGCCTTTCAAAGATCGTAACGAACACGGAACCTGCCCCTTAGCTACATCGTTCCACCCCACGGCCTTGATAGAAAAATCCGCATCGGTTACTACTGCACCAACTTGCCGAGAAATGCACCCAGAGTTGCTTTTTGCTGAATAGGCAATCTGCATAACTCTTTCCATAGAGGTTGGCGAAACAAGACCCGGATGAAGCATTAACGCCACGTACCAAGCCAATTGAGCCTTTAACACATTACTATTATCAAGCTCCCCTCTTGGATTAAACAAATGTATATCCGCCATCTCTATACATTGCTTAACATTCTGACTTATAAAGTCCGCATGAGTGATTTTTGTTTTGCCCGACTCATGATCATCAATCTCACGGAGCTTGTCGGCGGTAAATTTATGAACGCTTTGAAGATAAGCTGCGCGATCATCATCAGGCGCATTAATGGACACCAGATAAAACGCCGAATACCTATCCTTAAAAAACCTAGCCTCATAAGGATTTCGAATAGCATCCACAACTATCAGCGCCTTATCTTTTATGCTTCTTATCCCTTTCAAAACTCTATTTATAGTTTCTGGCAGGTGAAAGACACTGGTAGGCATAAAATCAAAAGACTTGTAATCCTTATCAATAAACCCGATTTTCCTTATTGAATTACCTGCTGATTGATATATCGATACATAAAGAGCATTATCAACCTTCTTTAGATCATCCTTAAAGTCATTTGTAAATTTTCTCATCAGACGCAAAAAAGAAATAAATTTATCTTTTTCCTTATCTAACAGCACAAACTTTTCTTCGTGATCCAATAGCTTACTCATGATGGACGCAAACTTTGATTTTATTTTGTTCCTACTATAGGAGCCAAACTCTAAAACCTCGCGCAGCTTAGCTGCGTCAATGGGGACCTCAAGCGCACCAATTATGAATGACAAAAGACCTTCAGTTTCCATCGACAACAAATACGCCGATATAAGATCACTAACTTTTATTGAATAAAACTGAACAATATTACGCTCCGCATAACTTTTAAGTATCTCGTAGCGCCTACCATTTAAGCGTTCAAAAAAAGACTTTCCTTTGTACTGAATAGCGTCAAGACGAGGAAAATTTGGATTGGCGCTTTCCAATATATTTGCTGCTGTTGTACACCCGGAGCCGGTTCGACCAGTCAGCCCTATTACAACAAACTTGCTACGCTCTTTAAAAAGGGAGGAAACCATTTCCCTATTGCGATTAACCATTTTGTCTCCACATATAGTTTTCTAAAGTCGTTGTTATTTATATTGAAGGCAGCACTGATAGCCAATTGCCATCAAGATACACGAACTCGCAAATATTTTCCTCTAGTGTCCTTGGTCGTATTGCTTAAACAAAACCAAGGTTAGATCAATTTTTTCGTGGCGGTTGGTTGGGGGTCGAAGCTTTCCAAGCTTGCAGGAAAGAAATCTGCACGATACCCTCCCACCGTCGCTGCCAATTCAGCGACCGGGTGTGGTAACCCGAGTTATTCAAGGCGCAACAGCGCCCCAATCACGTCATCAGGCGCTTTTTTTATGCCTGCGGCGTGAGTTATGGCGGCTGTGCGTGGGACGCCCTCGGGCGTGCCGGTTTCCTTGATTCCCGGTTTACCACCCTGCGCACAGCTGTCACCCATTCGTGTGGTAACGAACGTGGCAGCTCCTCATATCAAGGAGTTGGATAATGCGCAGTATCAATCCGTTTGAAATTTGGCTTTTCTCTCTTCGCGATTCCCAATCGCGTAATGCCCTCCCCCATTGCCTCTCCATCCTCGGAGGTGGCCAATGACTGAACAATCTGAACTCAAAACCATTGGCCTGACACCCGCCATCTACTGTGCGGATCAAGCGCTGTTTCATGTCACTCGCGGTGTTCCTCTTGGCGATGCGTTGTCCATGGCCTCGGATTTTCTGTTCCTGGCCAAGACGCTCACTGAAGATGCTGCTTATGCCAGAGACACCGACCGTCACGCCTGGGCTGCGCATTATCTGACTTCGATGAGTAAGGCGTTGGTGGATGATGCGGTGAAGGTGCTGATGCGGGATCGGGATAATGAGGTGGCGTCCAAGCGGGCTGGAGCTACGGCTTAGGGTAGTGGGCGACGCGCCGGGATAGCTTTTGGTTTCAAGCGTCGGGCGTGATGTTGTGAGGACGGGCTTGGTTGCGGTGGGCGGGGGTGTTCAGCGGAACATGTGGATGCCTTGGGTTTTTCGCGAGCGGGCTCGCTCCTACAGGGGGTTGTGGTTCAGTACTGGGTTTTGTGTTGGCTGGGCTGGCGCCTTCGCGGGCAAGCCCGCTCCCACAGAGGGTTGTGGTGAGCTGATAGGCGTTGTTTGGCTCCAGTGGGTTGTGATTTTGGTGCACCTTCGGCATTGAGGGTGGTTGGGCTGGCGCTTTCGCGAGCAGGCTCGCTCCCACAGGGTTAGCGGCGTACTTCAGCGCATCTGCTTCGTAGAATTGCCCTCGGTTCTGATGCTTCTTCTCACTTGAAATGCTTGTTATACATCAGCCATCGACAGGTCCTTTGGGCATTAGGCCAGTGCGTGAACGCCCCGCGCGGCACTCATCTAGACTTAATGGATAGTCGTAGGCAGAACCAAACACGTCGCTTTGGTGCAGGTCGATCAACAGCGGCGTGGCAAGCTGCCTTTTATGCCCATTAGAGGTGCGACAAAGATCGCGCCGGGCACAACAAGATGCCCGCTCAGGGTGCCCTGGCCAACGGCCAAATTGCCACGATACCGTGACGTGGTGTGAGTGCCGCAGCCGACACTTTCGGACGACCGACGACCTTCTGGTTTGTCCGTGACCGTGAGGATTGCTGAATGCCTGATGAGATGTTGCACCTGCCTGTGGTCAACAGTTTGCTGGAGCGCCACAAGGGCTCTGCGGGTGCGCTGTTGCCCATTCTTCATGATATTCAGGAGCGAATTGGGTACATCCCCGATGTCGCCGTCCCCGAGATTGCCCATGCCCTCAACCTGAGCCAGGCCGAGGTTCGTGGGGTGATCAGTTTTTACCATGATTTCCGTACTGCACCGCCCGCGCGGCATATCCTGCGGCTGTGCCGGGCTGAGTCGTGCAAAAGTCGCGGTGCCGAGCAATTGGCTGCGCAATTGCGTGAGCGCCTGCAACTGGACGATCACGGCAGCAGTGCCGATGGCAGCATCAGTTTGCGGCCGGTGTATTGCCTTGGGGCATGCGCCTGTTCGCCGGCTCTGGAGCTGGATGGCCGGGTGCATGCGCGGTTGAGTGCCGAGCGGCTGGATGCGCTGCTCGACGCTTGCCGGGAGGACGCGTGATGCCGACTCTTTATCTGCCCTGTGATTCGCTGGCCCGTGCTGTGGGCGCCGACGAGATCTCCACGGCCTTGATCACTCAGGCCAAGGAACTCAATCTGCCGCTGGAGCTGCAGCGCACCAGTTCGCGCGGGCTGTATTGGCTGGAACCGCTGCTGGAAATGGACAGCCCGCAAGGCCGGATCGGTTTCGGTCCGTTGACCGTCGCCGATGTGCCGTCGGTACTTGATGCGCTGCAAGGCGATCCGTCCACTCATCCGCTGGCCTTGGGCCTGGTGGAAGAATTGCCGTATCTGAAGACTCAACAACGTCTGCTGTTCGCCCGCGCCGGCATTACCCGGCCGCTGTCGCTGGAGGATTACCGAGCCCACGGCGGTTTCGAAGGTTTGAACAGGGCCGTCACCCTTGGCGGTGAACAGACCGCGACGGCGGTGTTCGATTCAGGACTGCGTGGCCGTGGCGGTGCAGCCTTCCCCGCCGGGATCAAATGGCGCACGGTGCGTGCGACCGAAGCGGCGCAAAAGTACATCGTGTGCAACGCCGACGAAGGTGACTCCGGCACCTTTGCCGACCGCATGCTGATGGAAGGCGACCCTTTCCTGCTGATCGAAGGCATGGCGATTGCCGGCCTGTGCGTCGGCGCCACCTACGGCTACATCTATGTGCGCTCGGAATATCCGGATGCCGTGGCCACCCTGCGCAACGCGCTGCAGATTGCCCGGGAGAACGGTTACCTGGGCGCCAATGTCGGCGGCAGCGGCCAGGCCTTCGATATGGAAGTGCGGGTTGGTGCCGGTGCGTACATCTGCGGTGAGGAAACCGCGCTGCTGGACTCCCTCGAAGGCAAGCGCGGGATCGTGCGCGCCAAGCCGCCGATTCCTGCCTTGAAGGGCCTGTTCGGCCAGCCGACCCTGGTGCACAACGTGCTGACCCTGGCCTCGGTGCCGCTGATTCTGGCCAAGGGCGCGCAGTTCTATCGCGATTACGGCATGGGCCGTTCCCTGGGCACCATGCCCTTCCAGTTGGCGGGCAATATTCGTCACGGCGGCCTGGTGGAGCGGGCTTTTGGCCTGACGCTGCGGGAACTGGTGGAAGACTACGGCGGAGGGACCGCCAGTGGCCGGCCGCTGAAAGCTGCGCAGGTGGGCGGCCCGCTCGGCGCCTGGGTGCCGCCGTCGCAATTCGACACGCCGCTGGATTACGAAGCCTTCGCCGCCATTGGCGCGATGCTCGGTCACGGTGGTGTGGTGGTGGCGGACGACACCTTGGACATGGCCCACATGGCGCGCTTTGCGATGGAGTTCTGCGCCGAGGAATCCTGTGGCAAATGCACCCCGTGCCGTATCGGCTCGACCCGGGGCGTCGAGGTGATCGACCGCTTGCTGGCCGCACCGGACCAGAACGGTCGCGATGAGCAGGTGATCATCCTCAAGGACCTGTGCGACACCCTGCAATACGGTTCGCTGTGCGCATTGGGCGGCATGGTTTCCTTCCCGGTCGCCAGCGCCCTCAAGCACTTCCCCGCCGACTTCGGCTTGCAGCCTTCGGAGGCCGAGCAATGATTACTCTCTTCGACCCGAACACCGATATCGACCTCGGCACTCCTCCCCGTGAGAGCGAGGTGCAAGTCACCCTGAGCATCGACGGCCGCGGCATCAGCGTGCCCGAGGGCACCTCGGTGATGCGCGCCGCGGCGCTGCTGGGCACCACCATTCCGAAACTCTGTGCCACCGACAGCCTGGAAGCCTTCGGCTCCTGCCGCATGTGCCTGGTGGAGATCGACGGCATGCGCGGTTATCCGGCGTCCTGCACCACGCCGGTCACTGAAGGCATGAGCGTGCACACCCAGACGCCGAAGCTCGCGACCCTGCGCCGCAACGTCATGGAGCTGTACATTTCCGATCACCCGCTGGACTGCCTGACCTGCTCGGCCAACGGCAACTGCGAGCTGCAAACCGTGGCCGGTCAGGTCGGCCTGCGGGAGGTGCGTTACGGCTATGAGGGCGACAACCATCTGGCCGATGTGAAAGACACGTCCAACCCCTACTTCGACTACGACCCGAGCAAGTGCATCGTCTGCAACCGCTGCGTGCGCGCCTGCGAAGAAACCCAGGGCACCTTTGCCCTGACCATTACCGGGCGCGGTTTTGAATCCCGGGTGGCGGCCGCCGGTGGGGATAACTTCCTCGATTCGGAATGCGTGTCCTGCGGCGCCTGTGTACAAGCCTGCCCTACCGCGACCCTGATGGAAAAAAGCGTGGTGGAACTCGGGCAGCCGGAACGCAGCGTGATCACCACCTGTGCCTATTGCGGCGTGGGCTGCTCGTTCCGCGCCGAGATGAAAGGCGACCAGCTGGTGCGCATGGTTCCGGACAAAAACGGCCAGGCCAACCACGGCCATTCCTGCGTCAAGGGGCGCTTTGCCTGGGGCTACGCCACTCACCCGGATCGCATCACCAAACCGATGATCCGCCAGCACATCAACGACCCGTGGCAGGAAGTCAGCTGGGATGAAGCGGTGACCTACGCCGCCAGCGAATTCCGTCGGTTGCAGCAGAAATATGGCCGCGACTCCATTGGTGGCATCACCTCCAGCCGCTGCACCAACGAAGAAACCTACCTGGTGCAAAAACTGGTGCGCGCCGCGTTCGGCAACAACAACGTCGACACCTGTGCGCGGGTCTGCCACTCGCCGACCGGTTATGGCCTGAAGCAAACCCTGGGCGAGTCCGCCGGCACCCAGAGTTTCGACTCGGTGATGCAGGCCGACGTGATCCTGGTGATGGGCGCCAACCCCAGCGACGCCCACCCGGTGTTCGCCTCCCAGCTCAAACGCCGCCTGCGTGAAGGCGCGCGGCTGATCGTCATCGATCCACGGCGCATTGATCTGGTGGACTCGGTGCATGCCCGCGCCGAATACCATTTGGCCCTGCGCCCGGGCACCAACGTCGCCATGCTCAACGCGCTGGCCCACGTCATCGTCACCGAGGGCCTGCTCAACCAGGCCTTTATCGACGCCCGTTGTGAGGGCAGCGATTTCGCCAACTGGAGTGAGTTCGTCAGCCGTGCGGAAAATTCGCCGGAAGTGCTGGGTGCCATCTGCGGTGTGCCCGCTGCCGACATCCGTGCTGCCGCGCGCCTGTATGCCACTGGCGGCAACGCAGCGATCTACTACGGCCTGGGTGTCACCGAACACAGCCAGGGCAGCACGGCGGTCATGGGCATCGCCAACCTCGCGATGGCCACCGGCAACATCGGCCGCGAAGGCGTGGGCGTGAACCCGTTGCGCGGGCAGAACAACGTTCAGGGTTCCTGCGACATGGGTTCTTTCCCCCACGAGTTGCCTGGCTACCGGCACATCTCCAACGAGGTGGTCCGGGCGCAGTTCGAACAGGCGTGGAACGTCACCCTGCAACCTGATCCGGGGTTGCGTATTCCCAACATGTTCGAAGCAGCGCTGGGCGGCAGCTTCAAGGGCCTGTATTGCCAAGGTGAGGACATCGCCCAGAGCGATCCGAATACCCAGCACGTCACCGCCGCTTTGTCGGCGATGGAATGCGTGGTGGTGCAGGATATTTTCCTCAACGAAACTGCCAAGTTCGCCCATGTGTTCCTGCCGGGCAGTTCGTTCCTGGAAAAAGACGGCACCTTCACCAACGCCGAACGGCGCATTTCCCGGGTGCGCAAGGTCATGGACCCGCTGGGCGGCAAGGCCGACTGGGAAGGCACCGTGGCCCTGGCCAATGCCCTGGGTTACCCGATGAACTACAAACATCCGTCGGAAATCATGGATGAAATCGCCAGCCTGACGCCGACCTTCACCAACGTCAGCTATGCCGAACTGGATCGCCACGGCAGCCTGCAATGGCCGTGCAACGCCGAGGCGCCGGACGGTACGCCGACCATGCACATCGAGGAATTCGTGCGCGGCAAGGGGCGCTTCATGCTCACCGGCTACGTGCCCACCGAGGAAAAGGTCAACACTCGCTATCCACTGCTGCTGACCACCGGGCGCATCCTCAGCCAGTACAACGTCGGTGCCCAGACCCGGCGTACCGACAACGTCGCCTGGCACGACGAAGACCGCCTGGAAATCCACCCAACCGACGCCGAGAGCCGTGGCATCAACGAAGGTGACTGGGTCGGCATCGGCAGCCGCGCCGGGCAGACCGTGCTGCGTGCGCGGATCACCGAACGAGTCGCACCGGGCGTGGTGTACACCACCTTCCACTTCCCGGAATCGGGGGCCAACGTGATCACCACCGACAACTCCGACTGGGCCACCAACTGTCCGGAGTACAAGGTCACGGCTGTGGAAGTCAGCCGCGTTTATCACCCTTCGGAGTGGCAAAAGCGCTTCCAGGCCTTCAGCGAAGAACAGGACCGTTTGCTCAAGGATCGCCGCCACGCCCGTGGTGATAAAGCCGAGGTGCGCCGATGAGTACTGACAACCTGATCAAGATGGCCAACCAGATCGCCCAGTACTTTGCCAGCCAGCCGGACCAGCAACAGGCGGTGCTCAGCGTGCGCAATCATCTGCAGATGTACTGGGCGCCGAGCATGCGCAAGGAATTGCTGGCCTGGCAGACGGAGCATAAAGGGGCGGACCTGCACCCGCTGGTGCAGGCGGCGGTGAGTGGGGCGGGTTGGGGGGCTTAGGTTCAACCTGCTGGCTGCCCCCCCTGTAGGAGCGAGCTTGCTCGCGAAAACTCAAGGACACCGCGTTTATCCAGGATTCGCGCGTTATCGTTGACGACCATCGCGAGCAAGCTCGCTCCTACAGGGGATTTGTGTTGTGGTTGGGATTTGCCCTACTCCTTCCCTGCCGCCTTCACGGTAATTTCAATCGCCCGGACACTGATCGCCGCGAATGTCGCCGTCATCAGTACCCCATTGAACCCCAGCAGGATCGCCAGTACCCGTGACACGCCCAGTTTGGGCACCAGTTCTCCGTAGCCGATGGTCAGGCCGGTCACGAAGGCGAAGTAGATGCCGTCATAGGGGTTCCACCCTTCCAGGTGGGCGATGATGAGGCCGAACGCGATGATCACCAGCAGCAGTATCGAGAAGATCGGCCACACCACTTTGAAGTAGAACCAGACGGCCTTGTAGAACTCGTGGCGGACGTTTGATGCACGGGTGAGGTTCATGTCGTGGACTTCCTGAGGGTTTGCCTGGCCGGCATTGGCATGCACGGCGTTCAATACCCCGTCAGCTTGGCACAAACGCCGGACACTTTGGCCAACGTCGGTTTGCGATCAACAGGGCACTGTCCGTGAAAGGCAGCGACTCCCCAGGATCGTGAACTTTATCAAACCACTCGTCACAACCGAAAATGTTAAAAATGCGCCTACCGATTCAAAATGATAGTTATAAATACCAACACCCCTACAAACATTAACCCACAGGAGGGCGCAGTAGTCACACTAAGAGCTTTTAGAACAGCCCCACAGAATTGGAACTATCGTCTCAACTTACCAGTATTATCGACATCAGGGTGTAGCTTTGACACCACGATGCTTGCCCCCATAAAATAATTTTCATTTGTTGACGCATCGAGTCCGCGCCACACTGTAGAATCCCGGCGCATCGCGGCGTAAGCTGATCCCCGGATCAACGCGCAACGACCAGCCTGCTTACTATGCGAGGAAAGGAAACCCGCTGGCGATGACATTGCCAGATTCACGTTATTGAACATTAAATAGCTCGCAACCGGATCCGCACTTCAAGGATTTGGAATACCGAGACTGTTGTTCAGAACGACTCGATCAGCAAAGGAATGGATCATGATTTCACTGGATGAACTTCTCACCATGTCGGGTTTGTCGCGCAAGAGCGATTGGTTTGAAGCCCTCAAGTTAAATACTGCGGCACTGGGTTGTGATGGTGTGTTGTTTGCTTTCAAACCGAATAGCAGTACCGATAATAATCAGGCCATCATTCTCAGTGACTATCCCGCTGAGTGGCGCAAGAAATACGACACTGAAGATTATGCCCAGATAGATCCAGTCGTTGTGCACTGTTTTACCTCAACGGTGCCCATCGTGTGGTTCGACAATATTTACACCTCTGTACAACAACTGAATTTCAGGGAAGAAGCCAAAAATCACGGACTGATGCAAGGCGTGAGCTTGCCAGTACACGGTGCCGGCGGCCAAGTGGGAATGCTGAGCGCCCGACTCGAAGCGATCCCGGAGCGTCAACTCAAATACCATTTGGCACGGACGCTTCCCAGCCTGACCCTTATTCGCGATTACGCTGTTGATACGCTCCTGAAGTTGATCGGCAACGAGGAAGCCGAAGAGCCCGTTGCGCTCACAAATCGAGAGCTGGAAGTACTCAAATGGAGTGCTTTCGGCAAGACCACATGGGAAATCGCCCGTATTCTCAGTTGTTCAGAAGCCAACATCAATTATCACTTTTCAAAAGTCAGAACGAAATTCAATGTCGGGTCCAGGAGAATGGCGATTGTCAAAGCCTTGCAAACCGGCGTGTTGGAGTTTTAAACCGCTTGGTTTTCAATCTCTACAAGCAGTCGTTCCCTGAGTGCGGGTTCCCACACTTCGTCCCACTTCCGTACATAATGATGGCGCTGATCAAGGATCTGCTGACTATTCAAATCAAAATCAGCGCCAATAAGTTCAATCTGCCGCGTCTTGGTATATGACATGAACGGAGAACTGGACAAACGCCGGGCATCTGTATCTATGCCAAGACGCTTTGCACAGTATTGTGCTGCGGCGAGGGCTTCGTGCTCAGAATGGTTAGCGTCCATGACTTCAGACTGGACTCGATCAGCATTCCAGACCGGCTCCTGAAAGATATGTTGATAAACATCAACGGCGACATCGCAATGTTCTATTTCTTCAGTGAAATGATAACCCAACAAATAGAGCACACCCAAATTCGCTGAAATATTGCAAGTCCGGGCAAAATTCTTTCCGGAAAACAGTTGCTCAAAAAAAATGAAACTGGAAATACAATTCTTGCTTTCAAACACGGCAATTTTCAGTAAAGCGTCCCTGATACCTTCCCGCTCGCCCCTGGAAACGCTTTGCAGTATGGGTTCGTAGTTCTTCACATGAAACTCATGAAGATAGGGATATACCCTGGGGTGTAAGTGATCTTTGTACACACTGCCCGGACAGAGAAACGAATTCAGATGTTTATGCGCCTTGGCATGGTGCATCTCCTGGACCAGGAACGTATGTTCAAGGTCCAACAGCCCCTCATCGGCAATTAATCCCCGCGAATGTTTACTGACGAAATTACAAAAATACTCAATGTATTCCAGGTAAAAGGAATATCCCAGACCCACTAGTGAAGTCTGATCGTCATAAGCCCAGCGAAAATCGAAATCCGCACCGATTTTCATGGCTTGTTTGATATCAAATGGAATTCTTCTAATTTTCATGCGGCGTCCTGGCTGCCTATCGCGAAACGGCGCTCACCCTCGGTAGAGCGCCCCCCGACACTGTCAGTTCTGAAGAAACAGAATCCCGTCTTCGCTTTCCGGCGAATGAACCGCTCGGGTCTGCCCCAATCCTTTAACCAGGAAAGAAACATGCTGGGCGCGCATCTGTTCCTGGGTGTAAGGGTTTTGGGCACCGAAAATCTGCTCCATCAATTGTGTTTTCTTGCGCACAATACGATCGACAGCACCCTCTCCGCGCTTGGCCGGCAGGAACAACTGCATCAGTTTGTTTTGCCCTTCAAAGTACGTTTCATGGACCATTGCATTGTGGTACGTCAAACCAACATCAATGACGGCGAGCGAACGCTCAAGATGAGCGGGATCGGACTTGACCATTTCCTCGATCACCGCAGCCCACGCCTGAGTGTGCCGTGCCTCGTCTTTCATGATATTGGTTATCAGCGCCTGGAGAGCCGGGTGGTGCACTTGACTACGTACATCCCGGTACAACTCAGTGTTGACCACCTCACCGAACAAATGGGCGAAGGTATAGCTGTAAAGATCCCAGTACTTTCTGTCTTCGTAGCACCAAATGTATTTTTCTGAGTATTCGCGGACTGACAGTTTGTCCACATACCCTAACTCACCTGTTGAAACATAGTGATAAGCAGTCGCCAGTGCGATGCCATGACGCATTTCTTCGTAGGCAATGATGTTGACATACGCAAGAATCTGCCCCCAGTCATTGGCAAGGCTTTTTGGGTAGCCTTCACGGACTTCAGTGAGCAGCAGATCATGAAACTGCACCGCTGATGCCTGGCCGGAAAACTCTCCATCAGACAAACAGTCGAGTAAGTTCACAATATCCCGATCATGCTCATCCAGTTCCGTCAGCCAGTTCCAGTCATAGCGCTGCGCATCCCACCTTTGTTCATCGGAAAGGCAGCCAAAGTTAACAATAGTACTGATCCCGGACATGCAATGTTCTCCTTGAAATGAGTCACCCGGTAGAAAGCGACTCAGTTATTGCCTGGATGGTAATAACGACGCTCAGCAACTCAGGCCGCCGTCGACCACGAGCGTCTGACCGGTTATATAGGCCGCTCCCTCGCTCATCAGGTAATCCACCAGTGACGCCACCTCGGCGGTACTGCCGAGACGACGTAGCGGGATGCTTTTTTTCAACCCTGATCCATTGTCTTTCAAGTGCCTGGTCATGTCGGTCTCGATATAACCTGGCGCGATACTGTTGACGCGCATGTTAAATCGGGCCATTTCAAGCGCCAACGAGCGGGTCATTCCAATCAACGCAGCCTTACTGGCTGAATACGCTGTTTGCCCGATATTGCCCTTCACCGCTGAAACCGAACTGATGTTGATAATGCATGTATCTGATTCCCCCATCATCGACCCGATAAAAGCCCGGGAAACCGAAAATGCAGAAAAGACGTTTTGACTGAAGATCGCGTTAAGGACCTGTTCATCCAGATTGGAAAAAAGCCGATCCTCGGCAACACCCGCATTGTTGATGACCGCGTAAGGTGGGCCAAAACGATGAATCAGCGACTGTGCAATATCATTGACCTGACTTACGTCTGACACGTCGCAGTGAACAGCTTCCACCTGCCTGCCAGGCTCATTGCTCAACTGCTCAGCCAGTAACCGCGCCTCGTCCACGCTGGATTTATAGGTGAACACAACATCGAAGTCACGGCTGGCCGAGCGCACGATTTGCGCGCCAATACCCCGAGAGCCACCCGTCACGAAAATCCATTTGCGTTTCATGCCGGCTCCTCCAGCAGATTGGCTATCAACCCCATTTCTACCGCCAATACAGGCCGATCCTGGGTGTACAAGGTAAAGACGACAGAGGCAAAAATAGAATCGTTGACCCTGACCAGATCCTTACCCTTTACGCTGTAATAAGTTGAGTCATAGCCCGCGCCCGGAAGCTGGCACCCATCACTGTCCATCAATGTCAGCGCATGGGATATCTGATAAACGACATAAGGCCGCGCCTGGGAAATGCCTTCCCTGGCGAGAAAGCGCTGAACGTCACTGGCCAAGGCCGTCTTGCGGTTATCTTCGATGTAAATGGAGAACAGGATCGCGTCCCAGTACACACTCGGATGTACCGGTGTACCAACAAGCCTCGACAACAACGCGTATTTCTCATCCAGCTCTTCGGCGCTAAATCGCTCCAGTATCGGGCGGCGCTCGTCCGCTGCCGCCAGGGCTGCAACTTGCGGGGCAACCCGCGCCTTCACACTGCCCATATACAGAGACTTTCCGTTAGAACTCACTTTGATGCTCTGAACCGGACTGAGTGTGTAGTCGACAAACTGGTCGATCGGCACCGCGTGTTTGAGATGCAGTTTTATCTCGCAGGCCTGGGCACAAATGGAGGCTTCCAGCGCCAGTTGATTTTTTAGCGGTAACATGGCCAGCATTCCATGGACAATGCGCCCGGAATGGCCATTTTTTATGGCGAAGTCCGCATCAAAATGCACCGGGTTACGATCACCGGAAAACTGTGCCCATCGCTCAAGGTCTTCATGATTAAAGTTTCGACGCATTTCACGAATACCTTCTGATTACCAGGCAACTATTTGCCCCGCCGAATCCGTAGTTGATGTTCAGTACGTTGTCAACAACCCCCAGGTAGCGATGCTCGTTAGGGATGTAGTCAAGATCGCAAAGTGGATCGGAACGCTCCAGATTGATCGTTGCCGGCGCCATACCGGTCTGGATGGTCTTGATACAAAAGACTGTTTCAATGGCACCCGCCGCAGCGATGAGATGGCCGGTATAGGACTTCGTACTGGAAATCGGAATCGTATGAGCGCGTTCACCAAAAACCTTCTTGATGGTATTGGTCTCGTTCAGATCATTGAGCTGAGTAGAGGTCCCGTGCGCATTGATGTAGTCGATATCCCCTGTATTGAGACCTGCATCTTCGATAGCCTTTTCCATCGACATCGCTCGCCCCAACAAGTCCTCGGCCGGGGCAGTGATGTCGTAGGCATCCGAATAGTTGGCGTAGCCGCTGATCTCGGCATAGATCGTAGCGCCTCGCTTGAGTGCCTCATCCAGGTCTTCCAGAACCAATACGGCGCTGCCTTCTGACAACACAAAGCCGCTACGGTCCTGACTGAATGGACAACAAGCCTTCGCTGGATTCTCCTGCTCCTTGCTCAAGGCACCGAGGATGTCCACCGACCATACGTTGTAGTCTCCGGTGATGCTCTCACTGCCACCTGCAAGCATGCATTTGGCCCGACCACTGCGGATAACTTCGCAGGCATCGCCGATAGCAATGTTTCCTGTAGCGCAGGCCGCGACCAACGTGTTCTGGTAACCCCTGAAGTTCCAGGCCATTGAAGCCGACCCGGTCCATACGCTATGCATGGAAAAAATGGTACTAAGCGGTGAAGCGAGACCCGACTCGACATACATGTCGTTGTTATCAATGGTCGAGTCGACGCCCCCCCACCCTGTCCCCAGCACGACGCCACGGTCGAAGGGTGAATAGTGCTTGTCCATCTCGGTGACCGGATCATCGCCGAAGGCCATGCGCAATGCCTGCTCTGATGCGGACATACCAATCCGCGCAAAGCGGGGAAGATTCTTGGCGATGCGCTTGGGCACCGCTTTTAGTTCTATCGGAAAATCGATTTTTCCAAAAAACCTGGCGCTAACCGACTGATCTTGCATCGGATGCAGGGAGTAACCCATTTGATAGTCTTTTATCGCCCCCCAGATCTCTTCCGTGCTCCGACCCAAAGCACAGACGGAACCGAACCCCGTAACGACTACCCGTTTCTTAGTTTGCACTGCACGCCTCTCCCTAGCTGTGTTTGCACGGTTATGCCGGCGTATTGGACCGGGCCTGCTCGCTTCGGCAGAAGGCGTAAAAATCCCCCATCGTGCTGAGCTTCGCCTCAGGCAACTTATTGACATCGATGGCGATGCCCAGCTCTTTCTTCAGGGCAACCTGAATACTTACATAATCAAGACTGACCAAATAGATATCGCTGATAAGGGTCTCATCGGTGATGGTCGCGACATCAAAATCAGTCAGTTCGCCAATCACATTATTAACCACGGTACTTACGCTCATTATTCCACTCCTACTGTTTGAGGCTTTTTGGCACTGCCAGACATGATTTCACTCATGATCGCGCGGATTTCATCAGTCATCGGCACTTCCATGGAAAAAGTATTATCGATCACTGAATAATCGAGATATCCCATTCGACCAATGGGCCGAACTTTCTGAATATCGACACAGCCATCCGGCTTTATGTAGTCATCATTAATATGCACACGAATCACCTCACCGATGATCAGGTCCACTGTTCCCAGCTCACTTTTACCCTTTACCACCGTTGTTGAAACATAACGGCACTCAAGGTGGCACGGACTGTCTTTCACCATCGGCACATCGGAAAGATCGGCCTTTACTTTCTCGAGGCCTGCCAGTTCGAACTCACTTTGATCGGAAGGGACAATCATTGCGGAAATATTTACCGCTTCCTTGAGCGCCTCGGTTGCCATATTCCAGACAAACCAGCCGGTCTTTTCAGCGTTAACGGCCGAGTCCTTTCGTTGACCTGTCGGATAATGGTTTGCCGCAAACATGACCATAGGCGGATCAAATGTAAGAATGCCGCACTGACTGAAAGGAGCCAGGTTTTCATTGCCACTTTCATCGACGCTGGATATCCAGGCGATTGGACGGGGCACGACACAACTTCTGAACGGTGAGTGTGGCAAAGGGCAATTATCTTCTTGCGGATCGTATTTCATTTCTCAACTTCACTCCTCATGTATCCAACTAATGTTTACAGTTGAAAATTTCCGAGTCAAGCAGACCAACAACTGACTATCTCAACTAACAGCGACAACCGAAGCACTCATAAAAAGACGCCTCTCCTGGCCAGGCACATACAATGACAGCACGGCAAGTTCAACCTTACAAAAGAATACTCATGCACACCTGACAACAAGCACCGACTAGTACAAGTACTAGTCGATAAAACGCCCATCACGTAAAACAACCGCACCAGACCAGTGCTGAATTATTAAATCAAACACAATAAAAATAGAGATGGCTTGCAGTCGTCACTGTCGCACCCACGCATAACAAGCAGGTCGCCGTTGTTATACCTGATTCGACGAACGAGCCCCGTGAGTGTTTAGGTGCATGAGTTGATCGCAGATGCAATGACGCGGATTGGTGCTGATCCAGGCTGAACAATGTGTTCGTTGAATCTGCGGACCAAACAGGCAGGACGGAAAGCGGCTTGAACAAGCCAGACGACAGATCGCAGTTCTGCGTTGTCTCAGAAAGTCACTGCCGGGCGAACCCGGCAGTGACCGTCAGAACAGTTCGAGCCACTCTGCCTGTCACTCAAGCGACAGGACCGAAGATAAACACGAACGATGTGGCAGGTGTCAGTCGCGCCACGCCTTAAGCAGTAAACTGGCGTTGACCCCACCAAAGCCGAAGCCATTGCACAGTGCGTAATCCATCTCTATAGCGCGCGGCTCACCCAGCACCAGGTCGACATCCCGCGCGTCTTCATCAGGTCGGTGGCAGTTAAGGTTGAATGGCACCACTTGGTTAACCAGCGACATGGCCGTAAAAATGCTTGCCAGGCCTCCTGCCGCGCCCAGTAGATGGCCGGTAGATGACTTGGTAGAAGACACCGCGACATTCTTCGGGCCAAAGACTGCCTTGACTGCCGCCAGTTCGCCTTTGTCACCGACCATCGTCGAAGTGGAATGCGCGTTGATGTACTTCACTGCGCCCGGTTCAACATTTGCTTTCTTCAGGGCGACCCGCATGCATCGCTGAGCGCCCGCGCCATCCTCAGGAGACGCCGTAACATGATAGGCGTCAGCGCTGGTGCCATAACCGACAATCTCGGCGATAGGTTTGGCACCGCGAGCCAACGCATGTTCCAGGGTTTCGATGACCATCAACCCGGCGCCCTCCGCAATAATGAAGCCATCGCGATCCGCATCGAAAGGACGGGAGGCCTCTTGCGGGCGGTCATTGAAGCTGGTCGCCATTGCCTTGGCCGCGACGAACCCGCCAATGCTGACCTCATTGATGCACGCCTCGCTGCCACCACAAATGGCAATATCAGCTTCATCGTTCTGAATCATTCGCACTGCATCGCCAATGGCTTGCACGCCAGCGGCGCAGGCCGTTGCAGGTGCTCCCAGCGGCCCTCTGAAACCGTATTTGATCGAAACCTGACCGGATGCCATGTTCACCAGAAAACCGGGGACGGTAAAAGGCGAAACACGGCGCACGCCACTTTCGTTGATCGAATTCACTGCATCACGAATATAATTCAACCCCCCAATGCCCGAAGCAATGACGGTCGCTGTGCGTGCCTTTGCTTCATCCGTTGATGGAGCCCAGCCTGATTGCCGGATCGCTTCACTGGCGGCAGCCAGGGCAAAAATGATGAAGCGATCCATACGTCGAGCTTCTTTGGGATTCACGAAGACGCTGGCATCGAAACCGGCTTCAGGGTCGGCACCAATGTCCTGGACAGTGCCCGCAATTTCAACCGGCAGATCGCCTATTCGCTCGATCTTGCGCACGCCAGACTTGCCCTCTAACAGACGCTTCCAGCTGTGTTCAACGCCAACACCCAACGGGGACACCGCCCCCATTCCAGTAATTACAATTCGTTTTGTCATCGCGTTGATTCCTCTGTTTCGATATTTGGCAAGCAGTGAATCTTCCGTCCATTGAACCGGTGGTCGTGGAGGCTGAAACCAAATAGAACATTTGATAGAGGCACCTGCGGCAGGTCAACCTGTGAGCAGATCGACTATCAGAACTGATAGTCGATCATGGTCCAGACACGGGCTTTCGCCGTGAAACTATCAATTTGCTCACCTTTTCCGAGTACCCACCGTTGCTTTGTTCACATGGCCAGGGATGCACGAGTGGTCTCGTTAAGTTCTATACGCAGCGCAATAGCATTCTCGACACCAATGCGCATGGCCGGGCCAAAACGGCTGATATCGAGCCCTTTTCGCCTGAGCAATTTTTCCACGCCAAGTGTGGTCACCGTTACAAACTGATCGACGCCCCGTTCAATAGCAAAATGAATCAGGGCCTTGATGGCCAGAATTGAATCAAGCGACAGACATTGCGGGGACTTTTCCCGCGGCAAGATAGCAAAACGGCTCAATTCCCATATGCGCTCTGAATGAGGGGCTTGGGCACCGTACAACAATGCTGGAAAAGTGTCCTTGAGCATATAGGGGCCGGTGGTCGGCAAGATTCGCCAACATCCGAATAAACGTTCAGAACCAGGCTCATCCTCCAGGATCAGATAATAGGGGTTCAGCGCATCATAACCATCGATTTCCATGCCGGCGATGATCGAAACATCCCAACGTTTACGCTCCTTGAAAACTTCGGCACGCAGACGGTGCATTTGTTCAAGTCGCTCGTTATCAAGTTCGATACGGGAACCAATTGCGATAGCCATTATTACCTCCTTTTCAGAGCTAATATTATTTGGCCATTTAGCATTAATGATAACTATCAAATGTGTTAGATCGCCACTGGCTATTGCAACGACAACTAGCCAATTCACAGATTCCCATCAACTTTTCTTGATCGTCTTACACACACAACTATCTATTATGTCAGTCGCGAACAAGTGCCAGGAAACTTACCATTGTCTCCCCAAAGACTGACAGTGAGCGAATCATGAACTTTTCCGCGCTAATCGACGCAAGTCGTCTACCCCATCGCCCCCTGATGATTCCCGCGAGTTGGAGCCAAGGCCGAGCTGCTTTCGGTGGTGTCGTCGTGGCGCTTGCCCACGAAGCGATGCGTCAGTTCGTTCCTCAGGATCGTTCGCTACGCTCACTTTCGTTGACATTCATAGGCCCCGTGGCGGTAGACAAACCGCTGTTCTTTGAAACCGAAGTACTTCGCGAAGGCAGTGCAGTGACCCAACTGCATTGCCGGGCCGTGCAATCGGAGCAGACCGTCACCTCCGTGCAGACGTGCTTTGGTTCCGCCAGGTCTTCTGCGTTGGCGTTGTCGGCTGAGCCGATGCCAAGGCTGCCAGCCCTGGAGAAGTGTGCGCCCTTGCCCTTGTTGCCTGATGTGGCACCGCGGTACTTACAGCATTTCGACATCCGCTGGGGCTATGGCGGAATGCCGTTTACCGGTGCGTCATCACGGTCGACGGGAGGGTGGATTCGATTGAAGGACGCTCCCCTCGACGCAATGTTGAGTGAAACACAGCTACTGGCGATGCTCGATGCTTGGCCGCCAGCGGTATTCTCCCAGCACCGTGCCTTGGCTCAGGGCAGTTCGCTGACCTGGAGCGTGGAGTTCCCACAACCGCTGATCAATCTGCCAGCCAATACCTGGTGTGTCATGCACGCCTCAACCGATTATGCGCTTGAAGGTTACAGTGCCTGTTCGACCACCCTGCATACACCCGATGGAAAACTGCTGGCACTCAGCCGGCAGACAGTCGTGGTGTTCGGCTAGCCTTGTGTGACTATCATCTATTTAACGTTTTTCTCCTGCCCCCAAATCAAGAAAGGCCTTGCTTGGCGAGACCTTTTTTCGGCAGCAACGTCGACCTGCCACCGAGGGCGGTAGCAGGCTGACTCCTTCGCAGCAACTCGATCCTTCAACGATGCCGCGCCCCCGGATGTCGCGCTCAGCTCATTTCGCTTTCCCGAATCAGCTTCTTGTTGATCTTGCCAACACTGGTCTTGGGGATTTCGGCGACGAACTTGAACTGCTTGGGGATCGCCCATTTGTTGATGCGACCGCCGTCGACGAAGGCTTGCAGGTGCGTCTCCAGAATCTTGCGGTCCAGGTATTGCCCCGGCTCGCACACCACCATGGCCATGGGCCGTTCGCCCCACTGCTCATCGACGATGCCCACCACCGCGACGGACATGACGCCCGGGTGTTCGCTGATCAGGCTTTCCAGTTCCAGGGAGCTGATCCACTCGCCGCCGGTCTTGATCACGTCCTTGATGCGGTCCTTGATTTCCACGCCGCCCTGTTTGTCGATCGAGGCCATGTCGCCGGTGTGCAGCCAGCCGTTGTGCCACAGCTCGGCGCCTTTGTCCGGGGCTTTGAGATAGCCTTGGCTCAGCCACGGCGCGCGCACCACGATCTCGCCCAGGGACTCTCCGTCATGGACCACGTCGTTGCCCTCGGCGTCGATGATCTTCAGGTCGACCAGCGGCACCGGCGTGCCGGTCTTGATGCGGATCGGCAGTTGCGCTTCGGCGGATAGCTGAAGGTCCTCGTCGCGCAGGTAGGTCAGGCACAGCAACGGGCAGGTTTCCGACATGCCGTAGCCGGCGTGCACCACCATGCCTTTGGCGCTGGCCTCACTGGCGATGCCAAGCGTCAGGGCACTGCCGCCGAGGAGCATTTTCCAGCCGTCGAAACGGGTCGCCTTGCCTTGCTCACAGTTGAGGATCATCTGCAGGATGGTCGGCACGCAGTGGGAGAAGGTCACCTTCTCTTCACGGTACAGCCGGACCAGGCTGTTGGGCTCGTAGCGGCCGGGGTAGACCTGCTTGATGCCCATCAGGGTCGCGACATACGGCACGCCCCACGCATGCACGTGGAACATCGGCGTGATCGGCATGTACACGTCATCGGAACGCAGCAGCGGCTGGCCCTGATAGACGCCCAGGGTGCCGACGGCATTCAGGGTGTGCAGCACCAGTTGCCGATGGCTGAAGTACACGCCTTTCGGGTCGCCGGTGGTGCCGGTGGTGTAGAACAGCGTGGCGACCGAGTTCTCGTCGAAATCCGGGAAGTCGTACTGGTCCGGGGCCAGGGATAGCAGGTGCTCGTACTCACCGAGCACCGGCAGCGAGGTCGCGGTCGCCTCGTCATCGGTGAGCTGCAGGTAGCCTTTTACCGTTTCCAGCCGCCCGTGGATCTGCTCGACCAGGGGCAGGAAGTCGTCATGCACCAGCACCAGGTCATCCTCGGCGTGGTTCATGGTGAACAGCACCTGCTCCGGCGACAGGCGAATGTTCACCGTGTGCAGCACCGCGCCGATCATCGGCACGGCGAAGAAGCATTCCAGGTAGCGGTGGCTGTCCCAGTCGAGCAAGGCCACGGTGTCACCGGCCTTGACCCCGGCCGCCGTCAGCGCATTGGCCAGGCGGCGGATGCGCTGGTTCAGCGTCTGGTAGCTGTAGCGCAGTTTGTCGGCGTAGACGATTTCCCGGCCCGGCTCGTAACGCACGCCGGACAGCAGCAATTGCTTGATCAGCAAGGGATACGCATAAGCGCCGTCGGCAGGCGGGATTATTTTTGTTTTCAGCATGGTTGGAGTTCCTTGTCCTTCGATCAGAACTGATCGGCTTTCAGCTCGTAGAGGCAGTCACTACCGGCCTTGACCGATGCGCTCAACGAGTGGATACGCGGCAGCAACCGGGCGAAGTAGAAACGCGCGGTGGCCAGTTTGCTGGTGTAGAAATCGTCCTCGGCATCCCCATTGATGACGGCCTTGGCCATGCGCGCCCACATGTAGGCGTAGGCGGTGTAGCCAAACACGTGCAGGTACTCGACCGAGGCCGCGCCGATTTCATTCGGGTTGCCCTGGGCCCGGTCCAGCAGCCACGCGGTCAGCTCGTCGAGGGTGTCCACGGCGGCGTTCAACGGCTTGGTGAACTCGTCGAGGTCCGTAGTGGCGTTAGCGGTAAAGTTGCGGATTTCCGAGGCGAACAAGCGGTAGAGCGCCCCGCCGCTGCCGACGATCTTGCGCCCGGCCAGGTCCAGGGACTGGATGCCGTTGGTGCCTTCATAGATCTGCGTGATGCGCACGTCGCGCACCAGTTGCTCCTGGCCCCACTCGCGGATGTAGCCGTGGCCGCCGAAGACCATCTGACCGTGCAAGGTGGTTTCCAGGCCCATGTCGGTAAGGAACGCTTTGGCCACCGGGGTCAGCAGTGCCACCAATTCCTGCGCGCGATTGCGCGTGACTTCGTCTTCGCTGTACCTGGCCGTGTCCAGTTGCAACGCGACGTAGCTGGAGAACGCACGGCCGCCTTCGTTCAAGGCTTTCATGGTCAACAGCATGCGGCGCACGTCCGGGTGCACGATGATCGGGTCGGCGGCCTTGTCCTTGTTCTGCGCACCGGTCGGCGCACGGCTTTGCAGACGGTCGCGGGCGTAGGCGACGGCGTTCTGATAGGAACGCTCGCCCTGGGCCAGGCCCTGGATGCCCACACCCAGACGTTCGTAGTTCATCATGGTGAACATCGCCGCCAGGCCTTTGTTCGGCGCGTCGACGATCCAGCCGGTGGCGCCATCGAAGTTCATCACGCAGGTGGCGGAGGCCTTGATGCCCATCTTGTGTTCGATGGAGCCGCAGGACAGCGCGTTGTTTTCGCCCAGCGAACCGTCGGCGTTGACCAGCACCTTGGGCACCAGGAACAGCGAGATGCCCTTCGGCCCCGCCGGCGCATCCGGCAGGCGCGCCAGTACCAGATGGATGATGTTCTCGGTCAGGTCGTGGTCGCCGCCGGTGATGAAGATCTTGCTGCCGCTGACCTTGTAACTGCCATCGGCCTGGGGTTCGGCCTTGGTGCGAATCAGGCCCAGGTCGGTGCCGGCGTGGGCTTCGGTCAGGCACATCGAGCCGGTCCAAGTGCCGGCGTACATGTTCGGCAGATAGCGTTGCTTGAGCTCTTCGCTGGCGTGGGCCTTGATCGACAGGCAGGCACCGGCGGTCAGCATCGGGTACAGGCCGAACGACAGGCTGGCCGAGTTGACCATCTCTTCGACCTGCGCCGAAATCGCCTTGGGCATGCCCATGCCGCCGTACTGCGGATCACCGCCGACACCGACCCAACCGCCCTCGGCGAAGGCTTGATAGGCCCCGGCAAAACCCTCTGGCGCGGTGACCGAACCATTGCTCCAGGTACAGCCCTGTTCGTCGGTGGCGCGGTTCAAGGGTGCGATGACTTCGCCAGTGATCTTGCCGGCCTCTTCGAGGATGGCAGCGGCGGTTTCTTCATCGATCACGTCGGCCAGGCCGGGCAAACTGGCCCAGAGCCGGGACACCTGGAAAACCTCGTTGAGTACGAAGCGCATGTCGCGCAGGGGAGCTTTGTATTCAGACATCTTGGCTTACTCGGAAGTGGTCAGGGCATGGGGCATGCCCGGACGTTCAGTGGATTCAGTGTTCTCGGCGGCGGTAGCGGAACCCGGCTGCGGGGCCCGTTCGCGCAGCAGGAAATACGACAGGGCCGGAATCAGGATCAGCGCACCGAGCATGTTCCACAGGAACATGAAGGTCAGCAGGATGCCCATGTCGGCCTGGAACTTGATCGGCGACCAGACCCAGCACACCACGCCGGCGGCGAGGGTGATGCCCACCAGGCCAACCACCCGGCCGGTGAAGGACACGGCGTTGCGGTAGGCCTGGGACAACGGCAGGCCTTGGCGCTGGAAGTGCAGTTGCACGCTGAGCAGGTACAGGGCGTAGTCCACGCCGATGCCGACGCCGAGGGCGATCACCGGCAGGGTCGCGACTTTCACGCCGATGCCCATGGCCACCATCAGGGCCTCGCAAAGAATCGAGGTCAGCACCAGGGGCAACAGCGCCACCAGCGTGGCCCGCCAACTGCGGAAGGTGATCAGGCAGAACAGCGTCACCGCCGCGTACACGTACAGCAGCATGGTGTGATTGGCTTCACGCACCACGATGTTGGTCGCCGCCTCGATACCGGCACTGCCGGCGGCGAGCAGGAACTGGCGATCGTCGCTGCTGTTTTCCCTGGCGAACTTGTCTGCAATCGCCACCACGGCATCGAGGGTTTCAGCCTTGTGATCCTTGAGGAAAGCGATCACCGGCATCAGCGAGCACTCGGTGTTGAACAGCTCCGGGGAGTTGACCGAGGCTTGCTGCGCGGCGTAGTTGAGCACGTCCTGGTTGCGCTGGATGCTGTTGAGCTTGGGGTTGCCTTCGTAGGTGCCGGCGGTGATCTGCCGTACCGCGTTGACCAAGGACGCGGTGGCCTGCACGCCCGGATACTGTTGCAGCTCCCAGGCCAGGCGGTCGGCGAGCACCAGGGTCTTGTAGTTCAGGCAGCCTTCCGCCGCCGTCTTGATCATCACCGCGAACAGGTCGCTGGACAGCGCGTAATGCTGGGTGATGTAGGCGTTGTCGCGGTTGTAACGCGAGTCGGCGCGCAACTCCGGGGCACCGCTTTCCAGGTCACCAATCTTCAGGTTGAGGCTGACCACGTAGCCGCCAATGCCCATCAACACCGCGACCAGCACGGCACCGGTGGCCCACTTGGCGGTGGTGAAGCGATCGAGCGCGTCCCACAACCGGCCGAAGCCTTTGTGCTTTTCGGCACGGGTGTCGATTTTCAGCGCGCGCTCGGCGGCCTTGGCGCCGACGCCGACGTAAGACAGCGCCACCGGCATCAGCAACAGCGAGGTGAAGATCAGCACCGCGACACCGATGCTGGCGGTGATCGCCAGGTCCTGGATCACCGGGATGTCGATCAGCATCAGCACCGCAAAGCCAACGGCATCGGCGAGCAACGCGGTGACGCCGGCGATGAACAGACGGCGGAAGGTGTAGCGCGCGGCGATCAGCTTGTGGGTGCCACGGGCGATGTCCTGCATGATGCCGTTCATCTTCTGCGCGGCATGGGACACGCCGATGGCGAAGATCAAAAACGGCACCAGCACCGAGTACGGATCGATGGCGTAACCGAGCCAGGCGACGATGCCCAGCTGCCAGACCACCGCGACCAGCGAGCAGCCGACCACCAGCAAGGTGCTGCGCACGCAACGGGTGTAGGCGTAGATGATGGCCAGTGAAGTGACCACGGCCAGACCGAAGAACATCATCACCTGGATCAGGCCGTCGATCAGGTCGCCCATGAGTTTGGCGAAGCCGATCACCCGGACCTTGTAATGGCCGGAGCCTTCTACCCCGGATTTACGCGCAGCGCTGTCGCCGGCGTATTCGATCTTGTCGCGCAACTGCTCTTCGAGCATCTGCGAGAACGCGTGGTAGTTGATGCGCTGGCCACCGGCGGCGGCTTTGTCCAGCAGCGGCACGATCAGCATGGTCGACTTGAAGTCGCTGGCCACCAGGCTGCCGACAATGCCGGCGCGGGAAATGTTCTGGCGCAGCTGTTCGATCTGTTCAGGCTGCCCTGAATAGGTGTCGGGCATCACCGGGCCACCCTGGAAACCGTCCTCGGTGACTTCGGTCCAGCGCACGGCCGGACTCCACAGCGACTTCATCCACGCGCGGTCGACGCCCTCGGTGAGGAACAACTGGTCGTTGACCTGCTTGAGTACGTCGAGGTATTCGGGATCGAAAATATCGCCCTGGGTGTTCTCCACCACCACCCGCACCGAGTTGCCCAACCCGCGCAGGGAAGCGCGGTTTTCCAGGAAGTTCTGGATGTACGGCTGGCTCTGCGGAATCATCTTTTCGAAGCTGGGGCGCAGCTCCAGGCGCGTCGCCGCCATGTAGCCGAGCACCACGGTGGCCAGGGCCATCAGCAGCATGAACAGCGGACGGAAGTTGAACACCAGGCGTTCCAGGCGGTTGCCGGAGCGGTGGTCGAAATCACGCACATCGCGGATCACCGGCATGGCGTCTTGTTTGATGTTGCCCATGTCTGGGTTCTCGCTCTTAGGGTTCGAGGGCTGGATCGGCGGACAGCGTCCGGGCACCACGGCTTCCCGCCAGCACCAGGGCGCCGTCGGTGGACTGGGCAGCGCCGGCGACCGGCGTCGGTGCCGGTTGTCGTACCAGATGCATCTGCGCGCCCGTCCCCTGGCTGACCAGCATCTGCCCGCCCTGGGTGAACAAGCGATAATTGCCACGGGCATCGATCAGGCCCGCGGTGATGCTGACGTGCAGGCCGCTGTCCAGCGCGGCCCAGCTCTGGCCGCCATCGGTGCTGCGCAGCACGTTGCCGCGCAAGCCGTAGACCAGCACTTCGCCCGGCTTGCCGAGCACGCCGAAGAAGCTGCCCTGATACGGCGTCGGCACGGCATTGAAGCGTTGGGCGCTGTCGTCCCACTTGAGCAACAGGCCTTGCTCGCCGGCGATGTACAACGCGTCGCCGGTGGAGGCGATGGCGTTGAGGTGAAAGCCCTGCGGGTTGTCGGTGCGGTCCTGGAACGGCGTCCAGGTCTGGCCGCCGTCGTCGGTGCGCAGGATCAGGTTGAACACGCCGACCACATAGCCGGTTTTTTCATTGGCGAACCAGACGTCGAGCAGCGGTTTGTCCGCGCCCTGATCGACCAGCTTCTGGCCCTCGGCGACCAGTAGCGGCCATTGCTCGTTGCCCGGCTCGGCCTTGGCCAGCGCCGTGTAATGCCTGATCAGCAATTCGCCGATCTGGCGACCGTCGAGTTGCTTCTTCCAGGTCGCGCCGGCGTCGCTGCTGTGCAACACCACGCCATCATTGCCCACCGCCCAGCCTTGGGTGGTGGTCGGAAAATTCACCGCAGTGAGGTCGGCACTGGCCGGTACGGCGGCCTGCTGCCAGTGGCTTCCCGAATCATCGGAAAACAGAATATGGCCACGCTGGCCGACGGTAATCACGCGCCCGCCGGCGCGGGTCATGCCGGACAACGGGCTGTTGATCGCCAAGGCACTGACTCTGGCGGGCAGGTCCAGCACATCGACGTAATCGGCCGCCTGGGCGATGCCCTGCGACAGGCCGAGCACAACGCCTAACGCCAGCTGCAACATATTATTTTTATACGAACACATACTGCGTCCTCTTCGGAAAACCGCGTCGAGGCACACCTGCGTGTGCCTGACGTGCAGGTCATGCCGCTGTAGGAGCGAGCTTGCTCGCGATGGTCGTGAACGATTACGCGTGCTGTCTGGATGCCCGCGTCGCCCTCTGGTTCATCGCGAGCAAGCTCGCTCCTACAGTGGATAGTGCGACCGTTTGCTTGCGGTTGGCTTAGCGAATGCCGGCGCCTGCCAGGGATTCCGAAGACCACTGGGCCTTGGAGAGCGGCTCGATGTACTTGATGCCGCCGTAAGGACCGACCACACCGTTGATGTTGTACGAACCACCCACCAGGTCGTAGATCATGAAGGGCGTCGAATCCGGAACCTGCTTGTCATAGCTCTGACTCAGGAAGGCGAAGGAACCGCGATACAGCTGGCCACGGGCGTCATATTGATCCGAGGCCAGAGCGGTCCAGCTGTCTTCGTCGAGGTAGAAGCGGCGCTTGGCGTAGATGTGACGGGCACCGGCCTTGAGGTTGCCTTCGACGACCCACACGCGGTGTTTTTCCCAGCGCACGAAGTCCGGCGCGAGGTGGTTGGCGGTGGTCAGCGACTTCGGATCCTGGACGTAGGTCAGCTTGTAGGTGTTGTAGGGCACGATCATTTCCTGCTTGCCCACCAGCTTCCAGTCGTAGCGGTCCAGCGCACCGTTGAACACGAACACGTCATCGTAAGTACCTGCACCGGCGGTACCCGGGTTAGGCGTGTCGTACGCCAGGCTCGGCGCCAGTTTCACCCGACGCTGACCCGGCAAGTACTGCCAGGCACGACGCGGCTGCTGCAACGGGTTGGCGGCGTCCTTGAGCATGATCGCCTCACCGGCACGGCGCGCAGGGCCGGTGTACGCCAGCTTCATCTGGTAGTACACGTCGGCGCTGCTGATCGGCTGCGAGAGGTTTTCATAGATCGGGTAGGAGATGTTCGCCTGCCCGGTGGTCGCCAGGCTCGGCACACCGGCGGAGTCGACGTTCCAGGAGTCGTACTTGGAGCTGATGCTGACGCCCTGGTAGCGCAACAGGAAGTTCCACATCGCTTCGTTGCCCGACTGCGGAATCGGGAACGGAATGCCCGGCAACACGTTGTCGATGGCCAGGCCACCTTCCAGGGACTTGGCGCCGCTGGCGTTCTTCACGCCGTTATCCAGAATCGCTTGAGGCAACGAAACGGTGCGGTGCGTCGGGAACACGTCGACACGGAACGTCGGGAAACGCTTGGCCAGTTCTACCGTGGTTGCCGTGAGCAGGCCCTTGTATTGATCGACGTTCTTGCCGTCGATCACCACCAGCGGCTTTTCACTGGCAAACGGATCCGGGCGCATGCTGTCGCCGGCTTTGAAGCTGGCCGGCGCGGTGGTCAGGCCACCGTTGTAGGCGGGAATGGAGCCATCGGCGTTCCCGGCTTTTTCGGCGCCCACCAGCGTCAGGCTGGTGCCCAGTTTGGCAGCTTCCTGGGCTGAAACAGCGGCCTGTGCCTGGGCGGCAAGGACCATGGCCAGCGAAGCGGCCAACACGGTTTGTACAAATTTCATCTTGTTATTCTCCTGCTTGCATTGAGCAAATCAGTGGTGAATCAGAATGTTGTTTTCATCGTCAGGTACACGGCACCACGGTCCTCGGTCGTGGCACCACCGCCGGAGAAGGACGAGTAGCCGCCGGCGTAGCAGGCGTAGTTTTCGTTGCCGCTGAAGGCGTTCGGGGTGGAGCCGTCGCCGCCGTTCGGGCCGGTGCTCACACCGCTGACGTTGCACTTGTCGGTCTGGCCGAAGGAGTCCACGTACTTCAGGTCGACAAAGTATTTGTTGTACACAATGGCGCCCACGCCCACGGCATAGTTGCCGGTGTCCTTGGCCCCGCCACCGGAGACCGGCGACACGCCATCGAGACCGACGTTGACGGACATCGGTGCGTTGAGGTCGACACCGGGGAACACCTGGTACCAGGTCGGTGTGAAGTTGACCGCCAGGCCCCAGTTGTCACGGGTCGGCGCGTCGATGCCGCGATAGCTGTCCTTGCCCTTGTAGAGCGCCTCGTTCTTGCTATCGAGCTTGAGCAGGTTGCTGTAGTACAGCTCGGCCAGCACGGTGGCCTGATCGAACACCGGGGTTTTCGGCAGGGTCATCAGACCGTTGAGTGTCCAGTGCAAGGTGTCGCCTGTGGCGCTCATGCTGTCGCCACGGCTCGGGGTGTCGTAGACCACACCGGTGGCGTCCGTACGGGCAGGCAGCAGACCCAGACCTTGACCCAGGCCCAGCGGGCTGCGGGTACTGACGATCGCCGGGATACTGGCCAGCGGCATGTTGTGACGAACGTTCAGGTCCGAACCGACGCTGATCCCGCCGACATCCTTGGACAGGCTCAGGCCAAGGATCTTGATGTTGTCGGCATAGGCCAGTTGATAGGTGGCAGTGTCCAGCGAATTGAGGGTGTTGATCACCGCAGGCACTTGCCCCGCCGGACGGGTGCCGTTCGGGTTGGCCGAGGTAATGCCCCTGGCGTCCAGATAAGCTTGCGGCAGGATTTCCGAGGTTTCGCGGTAGTAAACGCCGAGGGTGCCATCCAGCCACGCCGGCGACCACTTGGCCATGACGCCCCAATCGCCGCTGTCATGCGGTGTCAGGTCCTTGCCGCGACGCACATTGGTCAAGGCATTGCACGGCGCCAGCCCACAACCCAGCGGGCTGCCCGGTACCACGGCGTTGGTGTTGCCCAACAGGAACGATTGCGCGCCGAAGCCGACCAGGTCGGAACCACCGTAATAGGTGCCCGCTTCCGGCAGGCGCGCGGCATCCCAATTGAGGAAATACTGGGCACCCACGGTCAGCTCGGGGTTGACGGTGAACGTCATCGACAGCTGGTTACGCGGAACGAACAGTTCCTTTGCTTCGGTACCCGGCGAAGCGGCAAGCTTGGCCAGGTCGAGGCCGGACTGGCCATAGCTGACCGAGTGCACCGGGTTGAGAATGGTCTCGCCCCAGAACACGTTGTGCTGGCCGGCCTTGGCGCTGAACATCGACTCCTCGCCCACTTCGGTGCTGTAGAACACGAAGGCATCGAGGATTTCGCCGGAAGGACCGCTGTAGTAGCGCTGGGCATAGTTGCTCAGGTGCGGGCTGCCGTTGCCGACGTTGTCATGGGTGACCCCGGCCAGGCGCGG
The DNA here is from genome assembly GCF_053628995.1 of Pseudomonas sp. AP3_22 TE3818. Lineage (NCBI taxonomy): Bacteria > Pseudomonadati > Pseudomonadota > Gammaproteobacteria > Pseudomonadales > Pseudomonadaceae > Pseudomonas > Pseudomonas sp. AP3_22 TE3818. Next base: position 5,551,892 of record NZ_JBRJHL010000001.1, read on the forward strand.
GTCGTTGGCAATCAGGCCCGAACGCGCATCGTTGCCGTTGACGAACGGGTTGGAATTGGAGCCGGTGTTGTCATAGGCCTTGTCGTACCAGCTGGCGGCGCTGACGCGAAAGCCCATGGCGTTTTTGTAGACCACGTCCATTTCGGTCAACAGGTCGATACGGTTGGTGATGTTGGTGCCGGCCTTGCGGAAGTTGTAGTCGCCGTCGTTGTTGTTCGGCGTTCCCAACATGCGTTTGTCTGCGCTTTCAGTGCGCACGCCGTAGTTGTACTTGATGGTGTTATCCACCCGTACGTTCCAGTCCGGATTCCCCGTCTCGATTTCGGCCCCATGGGCCACCGGTACGGTTGCCGCGAGAATGGCCGAGGCCAGCAAGGTGTAGCGTGGAGCGGTGAGGCCGTGACTCTTGTTGTTGTGCATTGCGTTGTCTCCGCCTTTTTGTATTTGTTTTTAGCGCAGCCGCCCTCACGCAAACCTCTTCGGGTTTGCGTTTAAGGAATGAGGGCAAAGGCCGGTGGCGTACTGCCAGTCCAGCTCCTTGTACTAGCGGTCCAGCTCCAGGATGAGTGCTTCGGCTTGCGGCCAGTGGCCAAATCCTGCGGCCGGATTGAGGTGACCGACATCGCCCAGATTGAGCAATTCGGCGCCCCAGCCTTCTGCCATGCGGGCGACCGCAGGCAGCGTGGCAAGGTGATCGTTGGTGCTGCCGGCCACGATGCTGCGAAATGGCAACGGACCTTGTGGCAGTGGATTCCAGCCCTGGCTACGCAGGGTTTCGGAGGATGGATAGTTTGCCGGCCAGACCGCATCGAGGTCCGGTGGCGCGGCCAGCAAAGCGCCCTTGATCGGACGGCTGTAGTGCGCAGCCCAGTGCGCGACCATCAGTACGCCAGCACTGTGGGCCACCAGAATCACCGGCCCGTCGATCTGCTCGAGTTCGTGCTGGATGGCCCGCACGCGAGCCATGCAATCGAGCTTGTCGGTCTCCAGCGGCGGGACGCTACGCACGTTGCTCAGCCTGGCTTGCAGCAACGTTTGCCAATGTTCGGCCACATGCTCGCGCAGACCTGGAACGATCAGAACGGTGGCGGCAGTTTGCAGTTTGTCCACGGTCAACACCTTCGCTTTCTCGATAACTCGACTGGCTGTTTTCGCCAGGGGCTTTTTGTAGGGTCGACATTAAAGAGCGCCCACCCGAAGCGCTTTACATTGGACGTCAGGCACTTTTCTTTTGATGACAAATTGTCGGACACTCGGACGCGTGACCGCCGGTCTAAAAACCCCGCAGGTTGGCGCAAGGTCACTGTAATCAACGGATGAGCGCTGATGGCTCAATGCAGCGTAGAAGATGGGTGAGCGCACAGCATGAAAACCATCGACGACATGACAACTGTTCAACTGTTGATACGCTGGATATAGTCGCCACGCTCACGCCAATCGCCATCGGCACAGGGAAGCCCCTCGCATGACCAAGCTTGTTCGCGCCGCCGTCTTGACCAACTACCTTGAGGTCACCCAGTACCTGGGTTTCAACCCGCGCGACGTGCTGGCCGCTGTCGGCCTGAGCAGGGCCCAACTGCAAGCCCCTGAACACCGCATCCAGATCGATGCCGCCGTGCGTCTGCTGGAAGACTCCGCCACCGCCAGCGGTTGCCAGACCTTCGGCCTGAGCATGGCCGAGTCGCGCCAGCTCTCGGACTTCGGCGTGGTCAGCCTGTTGCTCAGCCACCAGCGCACCCTGCGCGATGCCTTGCAGGTCGTGGTGGATTACCGACACCTGATGAACGACTCGCTGGCCATCTTCATCGAAGAGGCCGGCAAGATGGTGATCATTCGCGAAGAGGTGGTCACCGAAACGCCCATGCCCAGCCGCCAGGCCACGGAGCTGGCCATCGGCGTGATGTTCCGGCTGTGCTCGGCCCTGCTCGGCAGTCACTGGCACCCCTACAGCGTCAACTTCATGCACCAGGCGCCGGACAACCTGCACCTGCACCGCCGGCTGTTTGGCTGCAAACTGGAGTTCGGCAGCGAGTTCAACGGCATCGTCTGCCCCGACATCAGCCTCGACATGACCAACCCCAACGCCGACCCGGCCATGGCCCGCTACGCCCAGAGCTACCTCGACTCGCTGCAGGGCCACGAAGGCACCTCGATGCTGTTCGAAGTGCGCAAGGCCATCTACCTGCTGCTGCCCATGGGACGCGCCACCATCGAACAGGTCGCCCAGAGCCAGGGCATGAACGTGCGCACCCTGCAACGCCGCCTCAAGGACGACGGCTGCGCCTTCAACGATGTGATCAACGACGTGCGCCGAGATCTGGTGCTGCGTTACCTGGACAACCCGAACTACTCGCTGAGCCGCATTGCCGACATGCTCGGCTATTCGATGGCGAGTTCGTTTACGCGGTGGTTTATCAGCCAGTTCGGGATGCCGCCGGCGACGTGGCGTGCGCAAAAACAATCCACGGCGAAACCTGTCGCAGGCCCGAAAGAATCCTGAGTCGAGCACACACATGTAGGAGCCGGCTTGCCGGCGATGGACTCCGGTGCCGCGTTTATCCAACTCACCCGCGTAATCGTTAACGACCATCGCTGGCAAGCCAGCTCCTACAGGGGACCGTGCCCACGCTGAAACTGTAGGAGCCAGCTTGCTGGCGATGGACCCAAGTGCGCCGCGTTTATCCAACTCACCCGCGTAATCGTTAACGACCATCGCTGGCAAGCCAGCTCCTACACGGAAGCGTGCCCACGCTGAAACTGTAGGAGCCAGCCTGCTGGCGATGGACTCCAGTGCGCCGCGGTCATCCAGTTCACACGCGTTTTCGTTAACGACCATCGCTGGCAAGCCAGCTCCTACAGGGGACCGTGCCCACGCTGAAACTGTAGGAGCCAGCTTGCTGGCGATGGACTCCAGTGCGCCGCGTTCATCCAGTTCACCCGCGTTTTCGTTAACGACCATCGCTGGCAAGCCAGCTCCTACAAGCGACCGCGTCCGAGTTCTAACCTGTGAAAGCCGCAAAAAAAACGGCGACTGCTGGTACAGTCGCCGCGAAAGACCGGTGTTTGTGACACCGGTCGAGAGCCCCACGGCATGAGGAGTCAACGCCGTGTGGCCCTGCCATAAAACCTGTGCGTGACGAGACGCTCAGAGCCCCCAGCGCAGCAGCAACAGCACCAGCACGACGAGGAAGACCGTCTCCCCCACCATCAGCAGGATCGGCTTGATCCCGACCGCCGCCAGCTCGCGCAAGCGGGTCTTCATGCCCAGGGCACTGATGGAAATCACCAGGCACCAGCGCGACAGTTCGTTGACCGTGCCTTGCACCGCAGGCACTACCCATCCCGTGCTGTTGATGCAGGCCAGGATCAGAAAGCCGACGGCGAACCACGGCAACAACGGCGGGCGTTTGCCAGTCGGGTCGGCGCCTTGCATGCGGGTGATCATGGCGGCGGTGACGATCACCGGCAGCAGCATGGCAACGCGCATCAGCTTGACCACCGTGGCCGTGTCGCCGGTCTCGGTCGACATGCTGTAGCCGGCGCCGACCACCTGGGCCACGTCGTGGATCGTGGCGCCGAGGAAAACGCCCGCCACCTGCGGCGACAACTGCAGCCAGTTGGCGATCATCGGGTAGACGATCATCGCCAGGGTCGACAGTGCCGAAACGCCGATCACAGTGAACAGTGTGGCGCGCTCTTTCTGCGGATGGTTCGGCAGCGCCGCTGCCAGTGCCAGGGCCGCCGAGGCGCCGCAGATGGCGGTCGCGCCGCCGGTGAGCATGCCGAACAGGCGCTGGAAACCCAGGGCCTTGGCGGCGACCACCGACACACTGATGGTCACCACCACCAGGATCACCACCAGCGCAATCGGCTTCCAGCCCAGCGCGGCCATTTGCTCCAGGGTGATGCGCATGCCCAGCAGCGCCACGCCAATGCGCAGCACCGTGCGGGCGGTGAACTCGATACCGGCCTTGCACGGACCGTCATCGGCGAGAAAATTCAGGGCCATGCCCAGCAGCAAGGCGAACAGCATGACCGGCGCACCGTAGTGCTCGGACAGGAACGACGCGGCGGCCGCGACAATCAGGCTGACGATAAACCCCGGTGCCAGTTCGCGCGTGCGACTGTGGATGCGGGTGAGAGCAATGGCGCTCATGGCGCGGCCTCCTCGGAAACGATGACGATAAACGCCTGGTCGTCGATGATCTCGACCGGGTAGTTGGTGACTTTGACTTGCCTTGAGTTGAGCAAATAGCCGCTGTGCAAATCGAAGCGCAGACCATGGGCGCAGCATTGAATCACCCGGCCCTCAAGGCGCCCGCCACAGAGCGAAGCGCCCTGATGCGGGCAGCTGTCGTCGATGGCAAACAGCTGCCCGTCGACGTTGAACAACGCCAGGCTTTTGTCCTCGAATTCGAACAGTGCCCGGCCACCGGCCTGCGGGTGTTTGCCGGCCGGCACGGGAATGCGCCGGGTCATGCTGGCTGCCGCTCGCGATCACTTTCCTTGAGGGCCTCGTTCATGGCCCCGAGCAGCGCCTGAGCAGGTTGTGCACCGATCACCGTCATGCGGTTGTCGAACTTGAAGCTCGGCACGCCACTGGTCGCGCCGGGAGATCCTTCGAACGGCGTGGCATCGCCCTTCAGGCAATCGAGCAGCCCGTCCGGAGCGACGCCGCAGGAGCGGGCAATGGCCAGCAAGGTCTCGCGGCAACCGAGGTTTTCACGTCTCAGGAAATAAGCGGCGAACAGTCGTTCGAGCAGCATTTCACGCTGACTGGCATTGCCCAGTTCGCTGACACGCTCGAACAAGCGATGGGCGTCTGCGGTGTTGGGCATCGTCTCGATACGGCTGAGGTCGATGGCCAGGCCAACCGCACTGGCCGCCTGCTGTACCTGGGTCTGGCGCATGGTCATGGCATCGGCATTGCCCAGGCGCTTGCGGTAGAAATCGGCGAAGGGTTCGCCCTCTACCGGTATCTGAGGCAACAACTGCACGCCATGCCACACCGTGGTGATCTGCACGTCCGGGTGGCGACTGCGAAACTGCACCTGCGCATGCTCCAGTTGGCGTTTGCCGATCAGGCACCAGGGGCAGATAAAATCGAAAAACACATCAATACGTAAACGACGACTCACAACTTCACCTCTAAACCCGCTTCACCGACAGGGTCAGGCACGCTCTGACCCTGAAGCCGGGCAATATCTCTGTGGTAATGACACTTGGCATAAAAGAACACCGCCGCCGCCGCGAGGCTGACCAGTGGCACCAGTTGAAACGCGGCATGCAGACCGATGAGGTCGGACACCCGGCCGGTGATGAACGGCCCCGGTGCCAGCCCCAGCATGTTGTTGGCCAGCGTCAGCGTGGCGAACGCCGTACCGTGCACCGAGTAATGGGTCAGGTTGGCAACCATTGCACCGGCGGGGCCGGTGGTGCCGGTGGCAATCGCCATGCCCAGGCAGATCAGCAGCAGTTGCACTGGCCCTGCCTGTAAGGCAAACGCCGCCGACAACAGCAGGCAACTGCCCAGGCAGAAGCCGATGGCCAAGCTGACCTTGCGCTCCGGCGAGTTGCGACACAGACGATCGCTGAGCATGCCGCACAGGATCATGCCCGCACCGCTGCACAACACGATGATCGCGGCCATGCCGCCGGCCTTGTCGGTGGGCATGTCGTAGTAGCGGTTGAGGTAGCTGGGAATCCACACCATCACCGTGCCGCCGACGAACAACTGCAAGCCGCTGGCGATGTAGGTCGACACCACCGAGCGGCTGGACCAGAGCGTGCGCAGCGGACGCTTGACCACGGCAGCCGTCTTGTTCGCTATCTGCGCGGCACGTTGTGGTGCAATGCGCGCTTCCTTGACGATGAGCGGATAGAGCACCGCCAGAAACAGGCCAAACAGCGACATGCCGGCGAACGACCAGCGCCAGCCGAGCTTGGCGGCAATCGCACCACCCAACGCCATGCCCAACACCGAACCGAACATCCCGCCTGCCATGAAGGCACTGGCCAGGGTGGCCCGCATGTGTTTGGGGAACACCGAAATCACCACCGCGATGCCCACGCTGCCGTAGGCGGCTTCGCCGACACCGACCATGAACCGCGCGATAAACATCTGCTGGTAGTCCTGCGCCAACGCACAACCCAGGGTCGCCACGCTCCACAGGAACGCCATCAGCGCCAGGCTCTTGACCCGGCCGAAGCGGTCGGCCATCAACGACAGGGGAAACGTCAGCAGGCCGACCATCAGGGCAACGATGCCGCTGAGCAGACCCAGCTGTCCGTCGCTCAACGCCCACTCAGTCTTGAGCAGCGGGAATACCGCGTTCAGTACCTGACGCGACATGTAATCGGAAATCAACAGGCCGAACGTCAAGGCAAAGACGATCCAGGCATATTGGCGCGCAACGCCGACTCCGCTGGAGTCGTCATCGTCAGCGGCTATTGGGTGAAAGGCCATGCAGCCTCCTCAAGAGCTTTGTTTTATTTTTGTTATCAAGCGTGTAACGGTCAGGCGGACGAGAGGTCACGGCCTCTCGCCCCGACCCTCGGTCAACCGCGTTGCGGTACACCTTTTTGCCCAGCCTTGCGGTTGGGGGCCATGCCGTTGGCCAACAGGGTTTCTTCGATGGTTTCGTACTGCACGCCGATGCGGTAGATCTCGCGGGCTTCTTTGCCGGTGGCGATTTCGCGGCCCAGTTCATGAGCGATGCGCACGGTTTGCTGGATCTGCGCCACCGAACCGAAACGATCGCCCTTGTGATCAATGATAGTGTCTTCATTGCCCACGCGCGGGTGCATGCCCATGGCCATCGACATGGTGTTGAACGGCATGACGTTCTTGAGCAGCGATTCGGAGGTCAGGGTGCAACCGTCCGGTGCGCGGTGGATGAAGTTGAAGAAGTTGAACGGGTTCGGGCCGTCGAAGCCGCCGCCGATGCCGATCCAGGTCAGGTTCAGCGGGCCCTTGTAGATGCCCCTGCGCACCAGGCGCTCGAGGGTTTCCATGGCGTGCATGCCGGTCAACTGGAAGTGCGGCTGGATGCCGTTGTCCATCAGGCGCTTGAGGTGCTCGGCAACCCAGGCAGGACCTGCCGGTACGGTCATTTCGCTGTAGGCGGCCTGGGTTAGCGGATTGGCCAGGGAAGTGCCTTCCAGGTATTCCGGATACAGCAACTCCATGATGTTCATCTGGGTGGTATTGATCGCCACGGTGACCTGATCCGGCTTGGGGGTCAGCTCGGCCAGCATGTGGCGAGTGTCGTCTGACAGCCACTTGGCCGCTTCGCCATCGCTTTCCGGGGCGAAGGAAATCGAACCGCCGACCTGGATGATCATGTCCGGCACGGCTTCACGCACACCGGCGATCAGCTCGTTGAATTTCGACAGGCGCTTGGAGCCCTTGCCATCCAGTTCACGCACGTGCAAGTGCAGAACCGTGGCGCCGGCTTCATAGCATTCGACCGCTTTCTGGACTTGCTCGTCCATGGTCAGCGGGATGTCTTCCGGGAAATCTTCCGGCATCCACTCCGGGCCGTACGGGGCCACGGTGATGACTACCTTTTCCATGTTTTCCGGGTGCAGCGAGTCGTCGAAGAATTGCATGGTCTACTCCAGTTCTTATGATTGTCCCGCCCACCCGGGGTCGAGCCGGGCCGGCGTGTTTACGAGTGCGGATGCGCGAGTGCGAATGCAGGTGGCGTTCGATCAGAACGTCTTGTCGCCGATGATCCCGGCACGTTCCATCTTGCGATGGCAGGGCGGGTAATCCATGACGGCGTAATGCTGGGTACTGCGGTTGTCCCAGATGGCGATGCTGTTCGGCTTCCAGCGCCAGCGCACCTGATACTCGGGGATGTACGCCTGACTGATCAGGTAGCGCAGCAATTCGCCGGCGCCGGGGTTGGCGTCCTGGCCGAAGCGCACCCGCTCAGGGGTGTGGTAGTTGCTGAAGTGAGTGGTGAACGCGTTGACGAACAGCACCTTCTCGCCGGTTTCCGGATGGGTGCGCACCACCGGGTGTTCGGCGTCCGGGTACATCGCCTTGAGCGCCAGGCGTTTTTCAATCGGCATCGCCGCACCGAAGCTCGCTTCGATGCTGTGGCGGGCACGCAGGTCGGCGATCTTGACCTTTACGTCTTCCGGCAAGTTCGCATAGGCCTGGACCATGTTGGTCCACATGGTGTCGCCGCCCACTGGCGGGCATTCCACGCAACGCAACACGCAGCCCATCGGCGGTGCTTCGCGCCAGGTGGCGTCGGTGTGCCAGGCGTTTTCATAGCGGTCCATCGGCTGGTCCGGATTCTTGTAGATCCGCACCAGTCCCGGATGATCCGGATCACTGCCGGCCACCGGATGATCTTCCAGCTCGCCGAAGCGTCGGGCGAAGGCCACGTGCTCGGCGCGGGTGATGTCCTGATCGCGCAGGAACACCACGCGGTGCTTGAGCAACTGGGCACGAATCTCGGCAAACAGACCGTCGTCATGCACCGCGTCGGCCAGGTTGACGCCGATCAGTTCGGCGCCAATGCTGCAGGTCAATTGTTCGACTTTCATGGCTGGCCGCTCCTTAAACGACGAAAATCGAAGAGCCGGTCGTCTTGCGCGATTCAAGGTCGCGATGGGCCTGCACCGCGTCCTGCAGGGCGTAGTGCTGGTTGATCTCGATCTTGATCCGGCCGCTGCCGACGTGGTCGAACAACTCGCCAGCCAGGGCGGCTTTTTCGGCCGGGTCGCTGATGTAGTTGGCCAGGGCAGGACGGGTCAGGTACAGCGAACCTTTCATCGCCAGCATCACCGGGTCGAACGCCGGAATCGGTCCAGAGGCGGTGCCCACGCAGACCATCAGGCCACGGGGTCTCAACGAATCCAGCGAACCCATGAAGGTGTTCTTGCCAACACTGTCGAACACCACGTTGACGCCCACGCCGTCGGTCAGTTCGCGAACGCGAGCGGCGACGTCTTCATGGCTGTAATTAATCGTATGGTCGCAACCGTGAGCCCGGGCGATTTCCGCCTTTTGCTCGGTCGAAACCGTGCCGATCACGTTCAGGCCCAGCAACTTGGCCCACTGCGAAACGATCAGGCCGACACCACCGGCAGCGGCGTGCAGCAGGATGCTGTCGCCGGCCTTGAAGTCGTAGATGCGGCGCATCAGGTACGAAGACGTCAAACCGCGCATGGTCATGGCGGCGGCAGTTTCGAAGCTGATGGTTTCCGGCAGCTTGATCAGCGGCGCGGCCGGGATCAGGCGTTCGGTGCTGTAGGCGCCGAGGGTATTGAGAAATCCGGTGTAGGTGACGCGGTCACCGACTTCGACGTTGGTGACCCCTTCACCCACGGCCTGAACCACGCCGGAAGCCTCGACGCCCATGCCATTAGGCAGAGGAATCGGATAGGTACCGTTACGGAAATAGGTGTCGGCGTAGTTCAAACCAACCGCCACATGACGCAGACGAACCTGGCCTGGACCGGGTTCGCCGACTTCGACGTCCTCGTAACGTAGAACTTCGGGACCACCGGTTTCATAAAAGCGTACGGCTTTGGCCATTTTTCTTATTCTCCAATCTGCAATATGGGCGTGTTGCATCGAATTGCGCTGATTGGACTGTAGGACGAGGCCTGTTGAGACGCTTCTCATCAGGCGACAATGGCTTTTCATTTCATGACAGGCAGAAACGGGATCTTTCCAGCTGGTTCTGCCACCTGCGCTATCATCGCCCGCCTCGATGCCCCAAGAGCCTTGACCCCGGATGTCCGAAACACTGCCACTGCCCGATGATCACCCAGCCCTGCCGCCGGTCCTGGCGGGCCCGCTGCTGCGGCGCCTTGAGCCCACGCGGCTGGTGCTGTGGCTGGTGGGTTCGCGGGCGCTGGCGCTGACCTTGCGCCTGCAGGGCGTCGGTGACATCCGCCTCGACAGCGGGCAATGCACGGTGATTGCCGTCGGGGCTCATGCCTTTGTGCACTTGATCGACGTGCCACTCGATTGCGCCCTGCCCTGCGACGAGTCGATCGACTACGACCTGCTGATCGATGGTGCAGAACAAGGCATCGCCGACTGGGCGCCGCACCTGCTGTACGGCGATGCCCCTTGCCCGAACTTCGTCCTGCGCGCACGGGTCGATCAATTGCTGCACGGCTCTTGCCGCAAACCCCATCATCCGGCGGCAGACGGCTTGCTCTGCGTCGACCGGTTGCTGGCGCAGGACCATGCAGCCAAGGACCGTCCGGCACTGCTGATGATGACCGGCGATCAGGTCTACGCCGACGATGTCGCGGGGCCGATGCTGCGGGCGATTCACGCCTTGATCGAGCGCCTGGGCCTGTTCGGCGAACACCTCGAAGGCGCCGTGGTCAGCGACAGCGCCAGGCTCTACGAGCATCCGGCCAGTTACTACCACCGTGCGGATCTGCTGCCGGCGCTGCAAAGCAATGAAACCCTGCGCGAGCGTTTCTTCGGTGGCGCACGCAAGCCGATCTTCACCAGCAGCAGTGCCGACAATCACCTGGTGACCTTCGCCGAAGTCATGGCCATGTACTTGCTGGTCTGGTCGCCAGTGCCCTGGACCCTGATCACGCCCCAGGCACCGACGCTGACACCGGAACGGCTCAAACGCTACGCCCTGGAACAGACGCGCATCGATACCTTCACGGCAGGCCTTGGCAACGTCGCGCGGGCACTGGCGCATCTGCCGACGCTGATGATGTTCGACGACCACGACATCACCGATGACTGGAACCTGTCCGCCCAATGGGAGGAAACGGCCTACGGCCATCCGTTCTCCCGGCGCATCATCGGCAACGCGCTGCTGGCGTACATGCTGTGCCAGGGCTGGGGCAACAACCCGGATGCCTTCGCTGCCCTGCTGCACAAGGCCGGTGCGTTGAGCGCCAGCACACCGGAGCGCCACCTCGACAGCAGGGTCCAGGACGACCTGATCGATGACCTGCTGAAATTCCAGCACTGGCATTACGTGCTGCCGACCACCCCGGCCATGGTCGTGATCGACACCCGCACCCGGCGCTGGCGCAGCGAAATGAACCTCAAGCAGCCTTCCGGCCTGCTCGACTGGGAAGCCCTGAGCGAACTGCAACAGGAACTGCTGGACCACCCGAGTGCGATCATCGTTTCACCGGCGCCGATCTTCGGCGTCAAACTGATTGAAACCGTGCAGCGAGTCTTCAGCTGGTGCGGTTATCCACTGCTGGTGGACGCGGAAAACTGGATGGCCCATCGCGGCGCGGCCCAGGTGATCCTGAATATTTTCCGCCACTCGCGCACGCCGGGTAACTACGTGGTGCTGTCGGGCGATGTGCACTACTCCTTCGTCTACGAAGTGCTGATCCGCCACCGCAAGGCCGGTCCACGCATCTGGCAGATCACCAGCAGCGGCATCAAGAACGAATTCCCGGCCACCCTGCTCGAATGGTTCGACCGCCTCAACCGCTGGCTGTACTCACCCCGCTCGCCGCTGAACTGGCTGACCAAACGTCGACGCATGCGCATCGTGCCGCATGTCCCGGAACACGCCGAAGCCGGAGAGCGGCTGTGGAACTCGGCGGGCATCGGGCAGGTGTTCTTTAATGAAAAGGGTCAGCCGCAGGACATTTTTCAACACAACGCCAATGGCTCACCAAAGACACGAATGGTTGCGCCGGAGGGTGAGTACTAAAGGTATAACCCCTGTGGGAGCGAGCTTGCTCGCGATGGCGGCGTATCAGTCGACATCGATGTTGGCTTTGAGTCCGTCATCGCGAGCAAGCTCGCTCCCACAGTGATCCTCGTCAGGCACATAGGTAGAGGCAACTCGGCATGAACCTCACCCGCACCCTGATCATCGGCAACTCCGGCTCCGGCAAGAGTTGGCTGGCGCAGCGGCTAGCCCAGCAATTGCGTGAGCCCTGGACCGATCTCGACCGGATTCACTGGCTGTCGGACGAACACAGCATCCCCCGCCCCCGAGCCGAAGCATTGGCCATGGCACGGATCGCGGCCGACGAGCAACGCTGGGTAATCGAAGGCGTTTACGGCTGGATCATCAGCGAAATCCTCCACCGCGCCACGGCCTTGATCTGGCTATGTGTCGATCACAAGGAATGCGTCGCCAACATTCACCAACGGGAAACACAGGATGACGAACGGTTGGTGGCAATGCTGGAGTGGGCTGGCAGCTACCGCAAGCGTGATGACTCAAGTGGATTTGCTGCGCATCAGCGGTTGTTCGAAGGCTTTAACGGATCAACCATTCAGTTGATGAATCGAACTGAAATCACTGCGTTTGCGAGTGTGATGCCAAGCACCGGTTAACCACTGAAACTAACCCTTTCAAATCGGATCTGGACTACAACACTTGCGGAAACGTCTTTTGAAACGCCAATGGATACTCAACATCTATCCAGATGCGGAGAAGACAATGCGATTTATCCGATGCCTGCTGAGTCGTCGCATGATGAAAAAAGACACGCCGGATGGCCTCGACGTGTCTGATGAAACCGCTTACCTACAACGATCCAAAGCCAACACTGAACGATTACTCCGGTCGATCGAGAACTTGCGAAATCACCCGACTCACCCCCCTGACAATCATCTCCACCTCCCGCTCATCAAGGGTCAACGGCGGTAGCAGGCGAATGGTTTTCCCCCGCGTGACGTTGATCAGCAAGCCATGGTCCCGTGCAGCGATCAGGCTCAGGTCGCGGATCGGTTGCTTGAGTTCGATGCCGATCATCAGCCCCAGACCACGGATCGCCACGACGTTCGGGTTGCCCGCCAACTCAGTGCGCAATCTGTCGAGCAGCCGCGAACCCTGAAGCCGTGCGTTTTCCAGCAGCCCTTGTTCTTCAACGATATCCAGCACGGTGCAACCGACCCGGCAGGCCAACGGATTACCGCCGAAGGTGCTGCCGTGACTGCCCGGTGTGAACAGTTCGGCCGCCTTGCCACGGGCCAGGCAAGCGCCGATGGGCACGCCGTTGCCCAGACCTTTGGCCAGGGTCATGACGTCCGGAACGATGCCTTCGTGCAGGAAGGCGAACCACTGCCCGGTGCGGCCGATGCCGGTCTGGATTTCATCGAGCATCAACAGCCACGAGCGCCGGTTGCACAGTTCGCGCACGGCCTTCAAATAGCCCGGTGGCGCCAATTGCACACCGCCTTCGCCCTGGATCGGTTCCATCAGCACCGCCACGATCCGCGAACCGTAAGCCTGTTGCACCTTGTCCAGCGCATCAAGGTCGCCGAACGGCACTTTGACGAAATCCCCCGGCAACTGGTTGAACCCCAGGCGCACCGCCGGGCCGTCGCTGGCCGACAAGGTGCCGAGGGTGCGCCCATGGAACGCGTTCTCCATGACCACCACCAGCGGCTGTTCGATACCTTTGTGCCAGCCATGCAGCCGGGCGATTTTCAGTGCGGTTTCGTTGGCTTCGGCCCCGGAGTTGTTGAAAAAAGCCCGGTCCATGCCCGCCAGCCGTGTCAGTTTCTGCGCCAGCCGTTGTTGCCAGTCGATGCTGTAGAGGTTCGACGTATGCAGCAGCAACCCGGCCTGCTCAGTGATGGCGGCAACGATTTTCGGGTGGGAGTGGCCGACGTTGGTCACCGCCACACCGGCGACCGCATCCAGGTACTCGCGCCCGGCCTGATCCCACAGGCGAGTGCCCAGGCCCTTGTTGAAACTCAGGGCCAAGGGTTGGTAAGTGCTCATCAGGCAGGCGGCGGTCATGACGTCAAGCTCCAGCAAGGGTCGGTGTTTTTGCAGTATGGTTAGCCACCTGAGCTGGATAAACGCTGTAAAACTTCAATCATTTAAAAGCTGAGCTTGATAATGGATTTATTCCAGGCAATGAGCGTCTACGTGAAAGTGGTGGAGACCGGCAGCATGACCGCCGCCGCTTTTCAGTGCGATATGTCCACGACCATGGTCGGCAACCACCTCAAGGCCCTGGAGCAGCGCCTGGGTGTGCGCCTGCTCAACCGCACGACGCGGCGTCAGCGGCTGACCGAGTTCGGCGTCGCGTATTACCAGCGTTGCCTGGAAGTGCTGGGGCTGGTGGCCGATTCCGAGCGTCTGGCCGAGCAGGCCCTCGACGAACCGAGCGGGACGCTGCGCATCACCGCTCCCCTGACCTTCGGCACCGAACGCCTGGCACCGGCACTGAGTGAGTTCAGCCGGCAAAACCCGCGGGTGAAACTCGACGTGGTACTGACCAACCGGCGCCCGGATCTGCTGGAAAACGGACTGGACGTAGCGTTTCGCCTCGGCGCGCTGGAGCCCTCCAACCTGATCGCCCGCCCGCTGATCGACTACACCCTGACCATGTGCGCGTCACCGGACTATCTGGCCCGTCGCGGCACCCCGCAAACGCCTGAAGACCTGCGACACCACGACTGCCTGTCCTTTGCCTATCCGGCCGGGGATGACTGGCAATCGGTGCAAAAGGAATGGCGCCTGGCCGGTCCCGAGGGCGAAGTCAGCGTAGGGGTCAGCGGGCCGATGCTGATCAACAGTTCGGCCGGTTTGCATCAGGCGGCGCGGACCGGCATGGGCATCGTGATGATGCCCGACGCCCTGGTCGAGCAGGACCTCAAGGACGGAAAGCTGTTGGCCTTGATGCCCGATTACTGCCCGCCCAGCCGGCCGATGCACCTGGTCTATGCCCAGGATCGCCACCGTTTGCCGAAACTGCGACGCTTCGTCGAATTCGCCGTACAGATGTGGGGCAAGCACTAGTCGGCCGAACAGGCCATGCAGTCGCTGATCGCCATTTACATCCCCGACTTCACCAGCACCGGCTGTTCCTGATAACGATTGGGGTACAGCTGCTTCAACTGCGCAACCTTCGGCAAGTCATTGATCACGATGTACGGATAGGTCGGATGCTCGGTCAGGAAATCCTGATGCTCCTCCTCCGCCGGATAGAAACCGTTGAAGGTTTCAAGTTTGGTCACGATCGGCTTGGCGAAGGCATGGGCGCCGTCGAGCTGGGCGATGTAGGCCTGTGCGACCCGCTGTTGCTCGGCACTTTTGGTAAAGATCGCCGAACGATACTGGGTGCCGGTGTCCGGTCCCTGGCGATTGAGCTCGGTCGGGTTGTGCGCCACTGAGAAGTAGATTTGCAGCAAGGTGCCGTAGCTGACCTGAGCGGGATCGAAGGTGACTTCGACCGACTCCGCATGCCCGGTATTGCCATTGCTGACACGCTCGTATCGTGCGGTATCGGCCGCCCCGCCCGCGTAACCGGAGACGGCGTTTTGCACACCTTTGACATGCTGGAACACCCCTTGGACACCCCAGAAGCAACCGCCGGCGAACACGGCGGTTTCGCTGCGGGCCTGGGTGGTTTCGTCGAGGGCCGGCGGTGGAATGACCACCGCCTCTTCTGCACCACCGAAGGAGAAGGCCGAGCATTGGCTGATGATGCCGGCAGCGGCCAGCCCCAACAATGTACGGCGCCAGGTGAACAGGGTTTTCATGAAATGGACTCCTGAAAAAAACAAGGGCAATCAGCCGAAGGTAAAGGCGTAGGCCGATGCGCCCGGATCAAGAAACTCGATGCTGAAGGTCCGGTCTTGCACACCACCGCTCTGGCGCACCAGTTGATACAAACGCTGCTCGGTCACGGTGCCGCTGCCATCGGGGGCCACGTCCATACCGTGGTCGTCACCCGGTGCCTTGCCGTCGATCAGCACCTTGAAGCGCACCGGCTTGCCATCGGCGCCGGGGCCCAGCACCAGATGCAAGTCACGGGCGTGGAAGCGGTAGACGATGCGGCTGTCCGTTGCGCTGGCGGTGGCTCGCTCGGAGCCGACATGCCACTGACCGCCCAGGCTCCAGTCGTTGAGCGCCAGTTGCGCAGGCGGGTTGTAGGTGGCGACCTTGTCCGGCACCAGCGCGGTTTGCGGCACAAAATGCTCGGCACGCTGGTAGCCGACATAGGTTTCCGGCGACCGCACTTCGTTGCTGTCCGGCGCCATTTGCACGCCATCGGCCTTGGCCTCGATCAGCCCGTCCGCCACCTTGCCGCCCGCCTCACGCAGCAGTTGCTGGATGACCCGCTCCGACTCGGCGTACGCGCCTTCGCCGAAGTGGTGATAACGAATGCGGCCCTGGGCGTCGGCAAAGTAATGCGCCGGCCAGTATTCGTTGTTGAAGGCGCGCCAGATCTTGAACTCGTTGTCGATGGCCACCGGGTAGTGGATGCCCAGGTCCTTCATGGCTTTGGTGACGTTGTTGACGTCACGCTCGAAGGCAAACTCCGGCGCATGCACGCCGATCACCACCAGGCCCTGGTCGCGATACTTCTCGGCCCAGGCTTTCACATAGGGCAACGAGCGCAGGCAGTTGATGCAGGAGTAGGTCCAGAAATCCACCAGCACCACCTTGCCTTTCAAGGCCTGGGCATCGAGGGGTGGCGAGTTGAGCCATTGCACGGCGCCCTCCAGTGGCGGCAGGCTGCCTTCGACCGGCAAGGTGCCCGGGGATTTCTCGGCCACTTGCACCGCGCCCCCGGTAGTCGAGTTCTGCGCCATCATCGCCCCGCTGTTACGCGGCAAATTGCCGGACAGTTTCTCCACCAGCGCTTGCTCGATCCCGCCGGTCGACGCCGTGGAAAAACGCGCCAGAACCCCTGTGTCCAGCCCCAAGGCAATCGCCGCCACGCCGGCCAGCATCGCTGCGCCGAGACCGCGACGGAGCCATTCGCCCGCGCCAATCGAGCGTTTCATCGCCGTGAAAACCTTGCCGCCCAACAGCAACGCCAGCGCAAGGGAAGTGGCAGCCCCCGCGGCATAAGCCAACAGCAAAAAAGTGGTCTGGACGCTCGCGCCTTGCAGCGCCGCACCGGTCAGCAGCAGGCCCAGGATCGGCCCGGCGCAGGGTGCCCACAGCAGGCCGGTGGCGACACCTATCAGAAACGAGGCACCGGGACGTGGCCGCGCATCGGTGCCCGCCGCTTCCGACAAACGACTGCCTGCTGCCACCAGCGGCCGGGTCAGGCGTTCAGCCAACCGCGGCAGCAACAGCGTCAGGCCGAACAACGCGACGAACACCAGCGCCAGCCAGCGCCCGTACTGATTGAGCTGCACCACCCAGCCACCGCCCACCGCGGCCAATGTGGCAACCAGCGCGAAGGTCAGCGCCATCCCGACCAGTAGCGGCAATCCGCTTTTGACGAAGGGTTGGCCGGTGCGGGCGAAGACAAACGGCAACACCGGCAGAATGCACGGGCTGACAATCGTCAGCACACCACCGAGATAAGCGAGGACCAGCAGCCACATGGCGTTTACCTGCAAAAAAGTGAGTGGAAGGTAATCACACCGTCTTCGGCACGAATTTCATCGCCAAACCGTTCATGCAGTAGCGCAAGCCGGTGGGTTTCGGGCCGTCATCGAAGACATGGCCCAGATGCCCGCCACAGCGCCGGCAGTGCACCTCTTCGCGGACCATGCCGAACGCACGGTCCTGACGGGTGGCCACGGCCTTGTCCAGCGGTGCCCAGAAACTCGGCCAACCGGTACGGCTGTCGAACTTGGTGGCCGAGGAAAACAGCGGCAGGTCGCAACCGGCGCAGGCGAAGGTGCCGTCGCGGTGCTCGTTGTTCAGCGGGCTGCTGTAGGCCCGTTCGGTGCCCTCCTCGCGCAGGATGTCGTACTGCTCGTCGCTGAGGATCGCGTGCCATTCGCTGTCGCTGTGGGTCACTTCGAACGCCTCGGCCGCGCTGGCCTCACTGATCAAGGCCGAGCCTGTGGAAAACTTCGGCAACAGGCCGATCACCAGGGCTGCACCGCCCACCCCGCCACTCGCTAGAAGAAATTGCCGTCGTGAAAACATGCTCGCCTCCAAAAATCCAGGGGTGTTTCATGCAACACAGCCTAGGCTTTGGGTGATCGCCAAATCCTCACGGGAAGTTAAACAATTCGTGATAACTCGGGCCCCGAAAAACCCGCACAATGCATAACGCCAACCTTGAACACTGCTATTCCTGTGGGAGCGGGCTTGCTCGCGAAGGCGGAGTGTCAGTCGATGGTGATACTGGCTGACCTGACGCTTTCGCGAGCAAGCCCGCTCCCACAGGTTTTTTTGAACATAAGCCGAATGGCATGCGCCCATTGCGCCGAAGGATGAGCAGGATGGAACAGACCAAACGCGTCCTCGTGGTCGAGGACGACCAGCACATCGCCGACCTGATCTGCCTGCATCTTCGCGATGAGCAGTTCGAGGTGGTGCACAGCGCCGATGGCGATGAAGGCATGCGCCTGCTGCAGCAAGGCAACTGGGATGCGCTGGTCCTCGACCTGATGCTGCCCGGTGTCGACGGCTTGGAAATCTGCCGCCGCGCCCGGGCGATGGCGCGCTACACGCCGATCATCATCACCAGCGCGCGCTCCAGCGAAGTGCACCGGATTCTCGGCCTGGAGCTGGGCGCCGACGACTATCTGGCCAAGCCCTTTTCCATGCTCGAGCTGGTGGCCCGGGTCAAGGCGCTGCTGCGCCGGGTCGATGCCATGGCGCGCAACCTGAAGATGGACGCCGGCAGCCTGCTCACCGACGGACTGGCGATCGACCCGATCACCCGCGAGGTGGCCCTCGACGGACGACGCCTGGACCTCACGCCCCGGGAATTCGACTTGCTGTACTTCTTCGCCCGCCAGCCGGGCAAGGTGTTTTCACGCATGGACCTGCTCAACGCCGTGTGGGGCTACAGCCACGAAGGCTACGAGCACACGGTCAACACCCACATCAACCGCCTGCGCGCCAAGATCGAGACCGATCCGGCGCAGCCTGTACGCATCCTCACTGTCTGGGGCCGCGGCTACAAATTCGCCACCGGGGAGGAGCCGCAGCCATGAGGCTGACCCTGACGCAACGCCTGTCCGTGGTGTTCGCCGTGCTGCTGCTGGTGTGCTGCGGCACCTCGGCGTGGATGCAGGTGCGCTCCAACCAGATGCATGAACAGGAAGTGGTGCAAGGCTTGTCCCGCGACCTGGCGCAGCACATCGCCAGCGACACGGTGCTGATGGACACCCAGGGCCTGATGCCCAATGCCGTGCGCGATTTGTTCAGCAAGCTGATGCAGGTCAACCCCAGTGTCGAGGTGTACCTGCTCGACCCCGAGGGCAAGATTGTCGGCAGTGCCGCGCCCGAGGGCCGGATCCGTCGGGAGCGGGTCGACCTCGCGCCGATCCAGCGCCTGCTGCGGGGCGATCCGCTGCCGATTCCCGGCGACGACCCGCGCAGTGTCGATGCGCGCAAGGTGTTCAGCGCAGCACCGCTGAAGGTGGACGGCAAGCCGGTGGGCTATCTCTACGTGGTGCTGCTCGGTGAGGATCACGACCGCTTGGCCGAACGCGGTGCAACCAGCGCGGCGCTCAACACAGCGCTGCTGTCCATCGGGCTGGTGGCATTGCTGTGCCTGATTGCCGGCCTCACCGCGTTTGCCCTGATCACCCGGCCGTTGCGCCGCCTGACCGAAACCGTGAGCCAGTTCGACATCGATGGCGTACCGGTCACGCCGGCCCTGCCCGTCGCGGTGGAAAAAGCCGCCAGCCACGATGAAATCGCCGTGCTCGATGCCGCGTTCCGGCAGATGCAGGCCCGCCTGGGCGAGCAATGGCGTTCGTTGACCCGCCAGGACCAGGAGCGCCGCGAACTGGTGGCGAACATCTCCCACGACCTGCGCACGCCGCTGGCCTCGCTGCACGGCTATCTGGAAACCCTGTCGCTCAAGGACGCCACGCTGTCCCCTGCCGACCGCCGTCGCTACCTCGGCATCGCACTGGACCAAAGCCGCAAGGTCGGTGGTCTGGCGCAGTCGCTGCTGGAACTGGTGCGACTGGAGCACGGCTTCGTGCAACCGGTGCTGGAGCGTTTTTCCCTGACCGACCTGGCCCAGGACATCTTCCAGAAATTCGAACTCACCGCCGAAGCGCGCCAGGTCGAACTCAAGGCCACGTTCGCGCCAAACGCCTCGGCGGTCTGTGCGGATCTCGGGTTGATCGAGCGCGTGCTGACCAACCTGTTCGACAATGCCCTGCGCCATACACCGCCAGGTGGAGACGTCGAACTGGGCCTGCGTCCGCAAGGGTCATTCATCGAAGTCACGGTCAGCGACACCGGCCCGGGCATTGCCCCGGAACTGCGCGAAGGTTTGTTCCTGCGCCCGTTCAACATCGGCGGCGCACGGCGTGATGGCGGGCTGGGGCTGCGGATCGTGCATCGCATCCTGCAATTGCACGGGCGCGAGATTCAGTTGATCGATGTGCCGGGGCGGGGGGCGACCTTTCGGTTTTCGTTGCCGATCGATGAAGAGACAGCGTCGACGCTGGCGGTGCGGTCGATGAACCTCAATACACCGAGGCAGGCCTGACAGACCGCGGCGCCTGCTTCGCGAGCAAGCCCGCTCCCACATTTGGAATGCATTCCCCTGTGGGAGCGGGCTTGCTCGCGAAGAGGCCCACCTGAACAACCGAAAACCTCGATCAGTCGCGATAACCCGGTGCCACCCGATCCAGCATCCGCAACAACGCCGCCCAAGCCAGTTGCATGGCATCCGGATCGTTCAACTCGCCCTCATCCAACGGCCGCCCCGGATCATTGAACTGCCGCTCGGTATGCGCGCAGACCTCGGCCGACGGCAGCACCAGTTCACCGGCAGCTTGCGCAGCCAACTGAATGTCGCAAGCCTTTTCCAGGTAATACATGCGCATGAACGCCTGCCCCACCGTCTCGCCGACCGTCAGCAAGCCATGGTTGCGCAGCATCATCACCGGCTTGTCACCCATGTCCGCCACCAGCCGTTGTTGCTCGCTCAGGTCCAGCGCGACGCCTTCGTAATCGTGGTAAGCGACGCGGCCATAGAACTCCATGGAAATCTGATTGACCGGCAACAACCCGCACTTCAACGCCGCCACCGCGCACCCGGATTTGGTGTGGGTGTGCAGCACGCATTGCGCATATTCACGGGCACCATGGATGGCGCTGTGGATCACGAAACCGGCCGGGTTGACCGGGTACGGCGATGGCTCTACGGCGTGGCCATTGAGGTCGATCTTCACCAGGTTGGACGCGGTGATTTCGTCGAACATCAGCCCATACGGGTTGATCAGAAAGTGATGCTCCGGCCCCGGAATGCGCACCGAGATGTGGGTGAAGATCAAATCGGTCATGCGAAAGTGCGCAATCAGGCGGTAGCAGGCCGCCAACTCTTCACGCAGACGTTGCTCTGTCGATGTCATGCCCCCGCAACCTCCTTCACAGTGCAATCTTCCAGCCCTTGCCCCAATGCCTCCCAACCATCGAAGCCACGGCGAGCGATGAACACCAGGCGTGTGGCGTTGGTCCGGGCGTCATCCAGCGCCGGCAGAAACTGACTGCGGGTGCCGACATGTTGCAGCCAGTGCGCCGTGCTGCCCGGCGTCAGCAGCACCAGGCCTTTGACCCGGAATACATCACTGGGCAACGCCCTCAACCAGCCACGCAAGCACTCGACGTCGAGGGCCGCGTTGCTCTGCCACAACCAGCTGCTGAACATCTCGCCGTGATCGCCATCGGACACCCGGGTCAGCGGTTTCTGTGCCCGAGGCTCAAGGTCCAAATCGGTATCCAGCCACAACGCATCGGGCAACTCGGCTTGCACACTTTCATGCACTCGCGTCCTGGCGCCCAGTGCATCGCGCAAGGCCTGCAACTGCGCCTCGTCGACCAGGTCGGTCTTGTTCAGCAGCAGCAAGTCGGCAGCCGCCACCTGCGCCCGAGCCAGGCGCGCGTATTCACCGTCGAGTTGCAGATGGCGGGTGGCGTCGACCACCGTAATCACCATGTCCAGTTGCATCTGGCTGCGCAGTTGCGGGTAGGCCAGGGTTTGCACGATGCGCTGTGGATCGGACACACCGCTGCACTCGATGACGATGCGCTCCAACCTTGGTTCAAGCTGCGCCAGGCTACCGAGTTGCGCCAACAGGTCTTCCTGCACCGTGCAGCAGATGCAGCCGTTTTGCAGGCTGTACACCGCGTCGGTGACTTCGGAAACGATGGCCGCATCGATGTTCAGCTCGCCGAAATCGTTGACGATCACCGCCAGCCGACTGCCTTCGGCACGGCGCACCATGCGGTTGAGCAAGGTGGTTTTACCGGCGCCGAGAAAGCCCGACACCACAGTCACGGCGATACGTGGGGAAGTCATTCTGCCTTGCCCTCCAGCACCGGTGGTTCGCCCTGCCAGACGGCTTTGAGGCCGACGGTTTCCAGGGTTGAGTGGCGGTCGTAGACCAGTTGCCCTTCAACGAAGGTCAGCAGCACCTGGGTCTTGTGGATGTAGTTGCGTGCCGGCGCAGCGAACAGGTCGCGATCGATGACGATCAGGTCCGCCGATTTGCCCACTTGCAGGCTGCCGGTGCTGTGTTCCAGGCCCATGGCCACGGCGCCATTGCTGGTGATCACGGTCAGCGCCTGCTCGAGGCTGATCGGGTCGCCGAAGCACGCCGGGTCGTCGTTCCACGGGTTCTGCCGGGTGATCATGGTTTCCAGCGCCAGCCACGGGTCGATGGACGCCACCGGCCAGTCGGTGCCCATCACCGCAGTGCCGCCGGCGGCGAGCACGCCTTTGAAATCGTAGATGCGCTTGAGGCGTTCCTGGCCGTAACCGGAACGCGCGCCGCTGGCGAAAGGCGTCGGGTACCAGGCGGCCGGGGAAAACTCGGCGATGACATTCAGCTCCTTGAAGCGCGGCAGGTTGCCGGGGTGCAGCAAGGTGCTGTGGGCGCACTGGTGGCGCACACCGCTGAAACCGTTGCGACGACGGGCCTCGGCCACGGCATCGAGGAATACGTCGGAGGCGCCGTCGCCGGTGCAGTGGGCGATCACGCGGATGCCCTTGCGGTCCATGTCCACCACCATGTCGGTGATGTGTTCCGGGGTCAGGTTGAGCTTGCCGCGCCAGCTCGATTCCTGCGGCCACGGGGTCAGCAGGTACGAAGACTTCGGCTCCACGGTGCCGTCGAAGTGGAACTTCACCGCGTTGGCGCTCAGGCGCGCGCTGCGGTAGTAGTGACGTTCGCCGGCCAGCAGCTCCCAGCGACGACGCACCGGGAAGATGTCGTCCTGCCAACTGATCGCCGCTTCGATGCGCACCGTCAGTTCGCCGCTGTCGTCGAGTTCCTTGAGGGCTTGCAAACGCTGTTCGCAGACGTGTACGTATTTGCTCGCCGTGACGCCCCGCGAGCTCTGGAAGTGCACGCCATCGCGGTAGGCGCGACGCAGCACGCTGACCGGCGTCGGTGGCATGGCCGCGTGAATCATCGCGTAGGCACCGTCGATCATCAGCCCGGTGGGTTCGCCGCTCAGCTCGTCACGCTCGAAATAACCATTGCGCGGGTCGGACGTGTGGCGGTCGATGCCGGCCAGTTCCAGGGCCTTGGAGTTGACCATCATGGTGCCCCACATGCGGTCGAGCAGTGCCACCGGGCGGTCCGGCATGACGCTGTCGAGCCACTCGCGGCCCGGGGTCAGGCCGGCCTCGCGGAAGGTGTAGCGCACCCAGTACTGGCCGTAGATCCAGCCGTCGCCGGGATGGCTGTCGGCATAGGCGAGGATGCTTTCACGCAGCTGTTCCGGGGTCGGGTCTTCGATGCCGACGTCGAGGTCATCGGCGTAGCGCGGCGCCAGCGCGAGGTCGGGGTGCGTGTGCATGTCGTGCAGGCCCGGCATGCAGAATGCGCCTTGCAGGTCGTGCACACGGGTGTTCGGGCCCTTGAACATCTCGATCTGGCCGAGGCTGGCGACTGCGATCAACTTGCCGTCGCGGATGGCCACGGCCTCGGCCCACGGGTTGGCCGGGTCCTGGGTGTAGATACGACCGTTGGCGAGGATCAGGTCGGCGTAGGTCCCCTGCACGGAATGGGTAGAGGAAAAGTTATCGGACTCAGCCATGTAAGCCACCTTTGAGTTCAGGAGATTGAAAGGTCTGCCGGACGTTGTGCGTGTCGGCGACCTGAAAAAATTGTTGTTGTTTTAGTCAGCCAGAAAGGTGGTGGCGTCGACCTCGATCATCACCGGCTCATCGCTGCTGCCGAGTTGCCCCAGCAGTTTGCGTAAACCACCCAGATCACCTGCCCGGTGATGACTGACGTGGCAGCTCTGCGCGAGGGCGGCGAAGTCCGGCGTGAGGATGTCCACCCCCAGCAACGGCACCGCCTTGGCGTTCATGTAGTCGCGGATTTCGGCGTAGCTGCTGTTGTTCCACAGCAGCAGGATCACGCCGACGCCGGCCTCTTTGGCGGCGATCAATTCGGCGCTGGAAAACTGCAAGCCACCGTCGCCGACCAACGCCACCACCGGGCGCAAGGGCTGGGCCAGCTTGGCGCCGATGGCGGCGGGCAAACCGTAGCCGAGGGTGCCGTAGCCGCTGCCGGCGTTGAACCAGCTGTTGGGGGTTGGCGCCCGGTAGCCTAGGGCGCCCTGGTACACCGGTTGGGTCGAATCGCCGACGATCAGTGGCTGCGGCAAGTGATCGCGCAGGGTATCGAGCAGCGCTTGCATACGTGATTGTCTGGCGCTCCAGCCGGCGTGCTCCCGGGCGTTGACCTGGGTCACTCGCTCAGCCGCCCAGGCTGGATCGGCCTGGCGTTGCGGCAGGCGATCGAGCAACAAAAGCAAGCCTTGCCCGGCATCACCCAGCAAGCCGACCGTGGCCGCTTGTACGCCGAGTATTTGCATGGGATCGATGTCCAGGCGAATCAGCGGTGCCTTGAACTGCACAGGGCCAAGACCGAAAAAGTCGTAGTCGGTTTCCCCCAGCTCGGTGCCGACGGCCAGCACCACGTCAGCTTCGGCAAACAGCTCGCGACCATGGGCCGAGGACTGCACACCGTCGAGCAACAACGGATGTTCGGGGGCCAGCAAACCGCGGGCGTTGGTGGTCAGCGCCACGGGGGCCTGCAAGCGTTCGGCGAGTGCGGCCAGGGCCTCACTGGCCCGGCGTGCGCCGCCACCGGCGAGAATCAAGGGGCGCTTGGCGTTGTTGATCAGGGCCACGGCGTCATCGATGGCTTCCGCCGCCGGGGCCGGCGCGGCCGGCAATGAACGCGGGCGCAGGTCCAGCCCGTCGGCAGACATCTCCAGCACATCCAGCGGAATCTCGATGTGCACCGGTCGCGGCCGAGTACAGCCGAACAAGGCAAAGGCCCGTGCCAGCACTTCCGGCAATTGCGCCGGGTGTTGCAGCGTATGGCTGAAAGCACAGACCCCGGCGACCAGCGCGCGCTGATCCGGCAATTCATGCAGGTGGCCATGGCCCAGGCGCAGGTGTTCGCGACGGTTGCAGGTGGAAATCACCAGCATCGGCACCGAGTCGGCATAGGCCTGGCCCATGGCGGTGATGATGTTGGTCATGCCCGGTCCGGTGATGATGAAGCACACCCCGGGCTTGCCGCTGGCACGGGCATAACCGTCGGCCATGAAACCGGCGCCCTGCTCGTGGCGCGGGCTGATGTGCTTCAGGCGACTGCCGTGCAGGCCACGATACAACTCGACGGTGTGCACGCCGGGAATACCGAAGACGGTTTCAACACCATAGCCTTCCAGCAACTGAACGAGCGCCTCGGCACAACGGGTCATGCAGCACCTCTTGGATAAGGGGCCAGCTCGGCCCAACGACGAATGGGGCTAGTATTGTTGAATCAACCGATACAACAATCGATTTTTTTTGGCCTGACTGTTCGATTTACGTCACCATATCTACCGCTCTAAACCATAACGGGATGATTTATGCGTTTTCCTTCGATGACAGCCCTTCGTGCGCTGGATGCGGTTGCCCGCACAGGCAGCGTGTCGATCGCAGCCCGTGAACTGAACCTGACCCGCAGCGCCATCAGCCACCAGATCAGCAAGCTTGAGGAATGTGTCGGTTTCGCCCTGACCGAGCGCATTGGCCGGGGCATCGGCCTGACGTATCAGGGCGAACGCTATGCGCGGGAAGTGCACGGGATTCTGTTGAACCTGCTCGACGCTGGGCAGTTGGTTGACGACCAGGAAATCTCCGGGCGGCTATGCGTCAGTTGCGCGCCGGGGTTCGCCACCTATTGGTTGTGTCACCACATCGGTGCTTTTTTGCGGCAGTACCCGCAAGTGCAGCTGCAACTGGTTTCCCCGCGCACGCCGGACGACACCAACAACCACAACGTCGACCTGTTCATCGCCTACGGGATTGGCGACTGGCCGGAAATGAATGTTGAAGAGATTGTGGCATTGCGTTTCTTCCCGGTGTGCAGCCCGCGGCTGATCAACGCCTTGGGCGGTTTGAAAAGCCCACAGGAACTGAGCAGCTACCCCTTGCTGCACATGACCGACTACTCGGACTGGCGCGTGTGGCTGACCGCCGCGGGGGCTTCCGGGGTCAATGCGACGAGCGGCATCCTGTTCTCCGATGCGCACTGCGCGCAGTCGGCGTGCATTGCCGGCCAGGGGATCGCCATCGGTGACAACCTGATCAGCGGTGATGCGTTATCCAAGGGTTTGCTGGTGCGCCCGTTCGACATCGGCATCGATTTGCACCGTGGCTATTACCTGGCGGCAGACCCGCAAAAGGCCGACCGCGCCGTGGTCCAGGCCTTCGGCAACTGGGTCAAGACCCAGCTGCAATCGTCCCGCCAGACCTGGCAGGACACCCTCTGACACCCCGTTCCCCTGTAGGAGCGAGCTTGCTCGCGAAAAACCAGAGAACACCGTTGGGTGTCAGTTTGGGCGCGTAATCGTTGGCGACCATCGCGAGCAAGCTCGCTCCTACAGGCTCTCAAATTGGGTAAAAAAACTAACCAATACGAGCAAAATAATTCCATTGATGTAGCGATATTTTTAACAATAATAAGCCCAAAGCCCATTTCGGATTCGCATCCGTCCTCGTACGTCTTATGGGCAATAAAAAGAGGAACCTCATTGTGTCCAGCCGTTCAGCGATCCAGCTCAGCGCTCAAGGTATCAGCCAGTATTACGGCCGTTTCGCGGCGCTGGATAACGTCGATCTCGACGTTCGCCAAGGTGAATTTCTTACCCTGCTGGGTCCGTCCGGCTCGGGCAAGACCACCTTGCTGATGATTCTGGCCGGTTTCCTCAGCCCGACCTCGGGCAAGCTGATGGAGCAAGGCGTCGACATCATCCGGCGCTCCGCCGAGAAGCGGAACTACGGCATGGTGTTCCAGGGTTATGCGCTGTTCCCGCACATGAGCGTGGCCGACAACGTGGCCTACCCGCTGCGCATCCGCAAAGTCCCCGCTGAAGAACGCAATCGCCGGGTCAAACACATCCTTGAAGTGGTCGGCCTCGGTGCACACATGCACAAGAAACCCGCCGAGATGTCCGGCGGCCAGCAGCAGCGCGTGGCGATTGCCCGGGCGCTGGTGTTCGAGCCGGAACTGCTGCTGCTCGACGAGCCGCTGTCGGCACTGGACAAGAACCTGCGCGAACAACTGCAAACCGAGCTGCAACGCATCCACCGTCAGGTCGGTACCAGTTTCGTGTTTGTCACCCACGACCAGAACGAAGCGTTGGCGCTGTCCTCGCGCATCGCGATCTTCAACCACGGCAAGCTGACCCAGGTCGACACTCCGGAAAACATCTACAACCGCCCCGAGAGCCGTTTCGTCGCCGAGTTCCTGGGCAAGATGAACCTGTTCCCGCTGGACAACCTGACCCGCAACGGCCAGAACGCCAGCGGCCGCTGCGGCACCAGCGTATTGCATGCCCAGGCGCCGAACGCACTGAGTGCGGCACCGATCGTGCTGGCCGTGCGCCCGGAGCACATGGAATTGCACAGTGAGTGCCCGACCCGGGACGGCTACAACGTGATGCCCGCGCAACTCACCGACAAGGTTTATCAAGGCTCCAGCACCCATCTGGCACTCAAGGTCGGCGGCGACACGTTGCCGATCAACCTGTCCGTACCCGGCAATCACCCGGGCGCGTCGATGCCCAGCGGCGCGCCGGTGTGGTTGAGCTGGCCGGTGCAGCAAAGCTTCCTGCTTCAGGCCTGAACCCCCAAAAAACTGCGTCACAAAGCTCTCTTCCAATGACAACAAAAAGGTCGGTGCCCACGCAGGCACCTGCCGAATGAGGACTTGCCCATGCGCCAGGATCACCAACAAGACTGCATCGAAGTGCTTATCGACAAGGCCCGCGACGGTCAGATCAACCGCCGCACCTTCATCCAGGCCATGGGCCTGCTGGCAGCGGTGCCCCTGGCGCTGCGCAGCGGCATCAGCTGGTCGGCGGACAAGCCGCTGGTGGTGGTCAACTGGGGCGGCGACGCCCTGAACGCATTCCGTTCGGCGTGGACCGACACCTTCACCAAAAACACCGGCATCCAGGTACGCATCGACGGTGCCGGCCCGACCGAAGGGGCAATCCGCTCGCAGCTGGCCAGCGGCCAACCGAGCTGGGACGTGGTCGACGTCGAGAGCTACAGCGCCATCGTGCTGGGCCGGGAAAAGATCCTGCAGCCACTGGACTACAACACCATCAAGCGCGATCAGGTGGCCCCGGCGCTCTCCTCCGATTACGGCATCGCCAGCTACCAGTTCAGCTACGTGATGGCCTGGGACAGCGAAAAATTCGGTGAAAACGGGCCCAAGACCTGGGCCGATTTCTGGGACGTGAAGAAATTCCCCGGCAAGCGCACGCTGTACAAGTGGATGAACGGCATGCTCGAAGCGGCGTTGCTGGCCGACGGCGTCCCACCTGACCAGCTGTACCCGCTGGACGTGCCGCGGGCGATGAAGAAGATCGACGAGATCAAGCCGCACGTCCTGTCGTTCTGGAGTTCGGGTGCCGAGAGCCAGCAACTGATGGTCGACGGCGAGGTGTCGGTGGGTGCGATCTGGCACACCCGCGCCAAGCTGCTCAGCGAAGACACCGACAACCGTGTGCGCTGGAGCTTCGACAACGGTTTCATCAACTCCAGCAGCTGGGCGGTATTGAACGGCAACCCCGGCGGCACTCAACCGACCATGCAGTTCATCCAGCAAGCCTTGCAGCCTGAAGGCCAGCTCAAGCTGTTCGAACTGCTGGGCAATGGGCCTTCCAACAGCGCCACGGAGAAGCTGATGTCGGCCAAGCAACTTGAAGCCAACTGCGCCTCCGAAGAAAACCTGAAGAAGCAGATCGCTCTCAACGCCCAGTGGTACGCCGACAACTACTCCAAAGCCCTGGAAGAGTACCTGACGCGGTTGTCCAAGTGAGCCTGCGACCATGACCACCACCCTGACCTCGACCCTGACCGCCCCCAAGCCCCGCTTCAGCTCGCCGGGCCTGGAGCGCGGCCTGCTGCTGTTTCCGCTGCCGGTGTTGCTGCTGGTCTTCTACGTGCTGCCGTTCCTCGGCGTGGTCGGCTGGAGCTTCTCGCTGCCGACGCCGGGTATCGAGCAGTACCAGCGCATCGCCACTGACCCTGCGATCCACGAAATGCTCTGGCGCACCTTGCGCCTGTGCCTGACCGTCAGCGGCCTGGCCTTGATGATCGGTTACCTGCTGGCCTACTGCTGGGTGTTCAGCCCGCCGTTCTGGCAGCGCGTGGTGGAGATCTGCATCTTCATTCCGTTCTGGATTTCCGTGCTGGTGCGGGCCTTCGGCTGGTTGATCGCCCTGCGCAGCAACGGCGTGCTCAACAACGGCCTGATGGGCATGGGGCTGATCGACCAGCCGCTGCAACTGAGCCGCAATGAGATAGGCGTGGTCATCGGCATGCTCCACGTGATGATCCCTTACGCGGTGTTCCCGCTGCTGTCGACCATGCGTCAACTCGACCAGCGTGTGCTCATGGCCTCGCGCGGCCTGGGGGCCGGTGCCTTGCGCACCTTCTGGCAAGTGCTGCTGCCGCAGACCCTGCCGGGCATTCTGGGGGCGTTCATCATGGTCTTCGTGTTCTGCCTGGGCTTCTTCATCACCCCGGTGCTGTTGGGTGGCGGGCAAACGGTGATGATCGCCGAGTACGTGTTCCTGCAAATGTTCCAGACCAGCAACTGGGGCCTGGGCGCGGCACTGAGCGTGGTGTTGCTGGCCCTGGTCAGCGCGCTGATCTGGGTGCTGTTGAAAATGACCCGCGTCAACCGACTGGTAGGCTGAGATCACTATGAATACCCATCGCACAAGCCTGAGTACGCGGCTGTTGGCCGTGGTCGCCATGGCCTTCATGCTGTTCCCGCTGCTGACGGTCATTCCGGTGTCGTTCACCAGCAAGCGCTTCCTGTCGATGCCCGAAGGCAACTGGTCGCTGCGTCACTACGAAGCGCTGGTGAGCAATCCGGACTGGTTCCACGCCATCAGCCAGAGCCTGACCATTGCCTTGGCCACCAGCGTCATCGCCACCTTGCTGGCCGCGAGTTTCAGCCTCGGCATCTGGTACATGCGCTCCAAATGGGCCACGGCCCTGATCGGCCTGGTGCTGTTGCCGATGGCGATCCCGCCGGTGATTTCCGCGCTGGTGCTGTACTTCATGGAGACCAAGCTCGGTCGCTTCGCCCCGGGTATGGGCTACGACACCCTGACCGGCGTGGTGATTGCCCACGTGATCATGGTGGTGCCGTACGGCGTGGTGACCATGCTGGTGGCCCTCAGCCAGATCGACCGGCGCATCGAACTGGCCTCGCGCAACCTTGGCGCCAGCCTGATGCAGACCACGTTCATGGTGATCCTGCCGAACCTGAAACTGGGCCTGGCCTCCACCGCACTGTTGGGGTTTGCCCTGTCCTGGGAAGAAGTGGCGGTGACGCTGTTCATCACCAGCGTCAACGTCGACACCCTGCCCAAGCGCATCTGGAGCGGCTTGCGCGATAACGTCGACCCGAGCGTCGCGGCGATTTCGGTATTGCTGATCTCGCTGACGTTGCTGGTGCTGATCGGACGGCTGGTGGTTCAGCATCTGGCGGATAAACGGGCGCAGAAGCTATTGCACCCATAATCGCGTCATTTCTCTCGGTAATCAGAAAGCCCCGCTTCGTCATGGTCGCGGGGCTTTTTGTGGGAGCGAGCTTGCTCGCGATGAGGGAGTGTCAGCCAACATCAAGGGGCCTGACAGATTGCCATCGCGAGCAAGCTCGCTCCCACAGGGATCCGGGTTGGCCGAAGAATCTGTGGTCAGCCCTCTACAAAGCAAAAACATGACCAGCCGCCTGTTGATCCGTGACAACACGGTCCCGGTCCAATAGATTAGGCGGCCTGAAAAAGCCCCCGGGCTTTCTCGCCCCTATTCAAGCTGAAAAAAGTAGTGAAATTTCAATGTCCGATTCCAACACCGCTGAATCCGTAGTCACCTTGTCGTCCAAAGCGGAATACGAAAACTCCATCAATCTTTCACAACACGTACCCCAGGCGAAAACCATCAGCGAGATGGTGCTGGACGCTTTCCAGTCCACCCGCGAAAGTGACCAGATCCGCGAACTGCGCGCTGCCATTCGGCAGGCCCACGACAGCTTCGACGACGACAAGGCCTATGAACTGATGGGCCAGCTCAAGCAACTCAAGGACGCCGAAGCCGCCGACATCGCCGCGCTGGAAGACCTGAGCAGCAAGTTCCCGATCAGCCGCATCCTCTCCAGCTTCAAGGACGACCCGGCGTTCCAGGAAATCGTCTACGGCCTGGCCCTGAAGGTGCTGAACCAGACGCACCAGGCCATCAGCAACCCGAGCGGCGGCAAGAGCAAGGCCGCCAAGGCCAAGAAAGAAGTCGAAGTGTTCACCATCAGCAAGGACGGCATCAGCGTCACCCTGCCGCTGCGCACCCCACGCTCGCGCCTGAACGTCGACCGTGAAGCCCTGGAGTTCCTCGGTTTCACCTTCGTGGGTGAAGGCGATGAGGCTGAACTGGAAAGCGAAACGTTCCTGGACAACAGCGGCGCCGAGCAAGCGGTCAACCGCAAGAACATCATCACTGCCCTGCAACAGCAGACGGCGTTCGATGGCTACAGCATCACTGCGCAGTAATCGCGGCAGTTGTGGTGAGGGGGCTGCCTGTGGCGAGGGGGCTTGCCTGTGGCGAGGGGGCTTGCCCCCGTTGGGTGGCGCAGCCACCCCAATCAAGCTAATTGAGTTTTTCAGTAAAACCGCATTCACCGAGTTTACGACGGCTTCGCCGCCGAACGGGGGAAAGCCCCCTCGCCACAGGCAAGCCCCCCCTTTCCACACAGAGTCCTCAGCGACTGACTGAACAGCCCCGCCATCCGTGCGGGGCTTTTTATTGCCCGTGATTCGGGCAAAACCGCGATTACTCTTCCAGTATCGACGCAGAACAACACTTCCCTTCACCCATGAGCACCACGGGTCCGCCTGCGGGGAGCGTCAACTCACTTTCCAGCCCAGACCTCGGTGGTGCAACTGCTGAGGTCATCATGAACACGACCCCTTTGTATCGCCAACTGGCCAATCACTATCTGGACGCTATCCGCAGCGGCACCTTGAAAACCGGTGAACGCTTGCCCTCGATCCGCCTGATGATGGAAAAACACGCCGTCAGCCTGTCGACCGCGGTGCAGGTGTGCCGGGAACTGGAAGACTGCGGCGTGCTGGAAGCCCGACCGCGTTCCGGCAACTACATTCGCCAGCCCGACACCTTGCCCAAGCCCGCCCCGGTTGCCTCGGAGCCAGCGCTGGATACCAGCGCCTATGTCGGCATTCATCAACAGGTCTCAACGGTGCTCAAGGCCAGTCAGCGCGCAACGGTCAAGGTCAATTTCGCCAGCGCCTACTGCGCGCCGGAGCTTTATCCGCTGAAGACCTTGCAAGACAACATGATCAAGTCGCTGCGCTACGACGCCGGCCTGCTCGGCGTCGCGGGCTCGACCTGCGGCAACAGCGCATTGCGCAATCTCCTGGCTCGGCGGGCGCTGGCCAGCAAGACCCACCTGCCCCCCGAACGGATCGTGATCACCAACGGCGCCACCGAAGCGATCAACCTGGCCTTGCGTGCGGTCACCCGCCCCGGCGACACCGTGGCCGTGGAGTCGCCAACCTTCTACGGTCTGCTGCAAATTCTCGAAAGCCTGAGCCTGCGGGTACTGGAAGTCCCGGCCTCGGCCCACACCGGGCTCAATCTGGCGGCCCTGGAAGGGCTGCTGCAAGGCCCTGAGCGGGTCAAGGCGTTGATCGTCATTCCCAACCTGCAAAACCCGCTGGGCAGCATCATGCCCGACGCCAACAAGGCACGGCTGGTGAAACTGTGCGCCGAGCACAACACCGTGCTGATCGAGGACGACACCTACGGCGACCTGGTGGACACCGAGCAGCCGCTGTCCACGCTCAAACATTGGGACCGCACCGACAACGTGATCTATTGCGCCTCGCTGAACAAAACCCTGGCACCGGGCATGCGCCTGGGCTGGATCAGCGCGGGCAAATGGCACGACCGTGTGGAGATGCTCAAGCACACGCAGTCGCGGGGGTGCGAGCTGTTATCGCAACTGGCGGTCAGCGAATTCATGCGCACACCGTCTTATGAACGTTACCTGCGACGGCTGAGGAAAACCCTGACCGTACAACGCGCGCAGATGAGCACGGCGATCGCCCGCTATTTTCCCATTGGCACCAGCGTGACCCACCCGCAAGGCGGCACGTTGTTATGGGTGGAATTGCCTCGCCGGCATTCATCCATGGCGTTTTTTCACGAGGCGCTGAAGGTCGGCATCCAGATTTCCCCTGGGGATATCTTTTCCAACACCGAGCGTTTCGATCACTTTGTGCGCATTGGTTGCGGCGCGCCGTATTCGCCACGGATTGATGAGGCACTGCAGACGTTGGGACGTATCCTGAAAGCTCAGGGTTAACACCGGCACTGTGGGAGCGGGCTTGCTCGCGAAGGCGTCAGTGCATTGAAAATTGCTGTGTCTGACACACCGCTTTCGCGAGCAAGCCCGCTCCCACAGGGTTTGAGGTGATCTTCAGCTCGGGGGTTGGTGCAGGCAAATGATATGCGGGTCGTCATTCCAGCGCGGGAAACGCTCGGCGATCAGCGGGTCGTGGCCGGGGATGACGTGGTCCTGGCTGTCGGCCAGGCGGTCGATCTCGGTGAAGGCTTCGAGGGTTTGCGCCAGGTCATCGAGGATCGGAAACGGACTGCGCTCACGAATGTTGACCCACAGGTGCGCGGCATCCGAGGCCAGTACAATCCAGCCGCGCTCAGTATTCACCCGCACCACCTGGCTGCCGGGCGTATGCCCGCCCACCGGGTGCAAGGTCACACCGGGAACCACCTCGACGACGCCCGTGTGTAATCGCATCCGCCCTTCGAACAGCGGTGGCAGCGCCGACATCACGTCCTCGACCTCGTAGGTTTTGTTCAGCGTGCGATGGGACATTTTCGGCCCGGTGCAAAAACGCAATTCCGCTTCCTGCAAATGCACGGTCGCCTTCGGGAACAGCCCGAGGTTGCCGGCATGATCCCAGTGCAAATGGGTCAGGATCAGGTGTTCGACCCGGGCCGGATCGATGTCCAGTTGCCGCAGGGATTCTTCCGGCAGGCGGTACATCTGGCGATTGCGCCGGTCCGCCGTGCCCGGTTGGAAACAGGTGTCGACCACGATCACCTGCTGCTCGTTGCGGATGACCCAGAAGTAGTAATCCAGCGGCATCGGCGCATTCGGATCACCGCAACAGGCGTCGTAGAGAAAATTCTCCCTGGCGGTGCGCTGGGCGTTTGCGCCGACACGGATGGCGAACACTTCGTACACAGGCGTGGACATAGACACCTCCGGGCTCAGGCGGCCGCCGTGGTTTTGAGGGTCGGACGGAAGTCGAAGTCGATCTGCTCGCTGATGCCCAGGTCCTGTGCCAGCTTATGCAGGCCGCTGTAGTCGCGCATGATGGTCGCGTTCTTGTTGCTTTCGCGGGTGTCGGCAATGATCAACGCCGCCTCCTCGACCCCGAGCTGCGTCAGAATCGCCTCCCACATGGAATAGTCCTGAGCGATAAAGGCACTCAGCGCCACCGACAGGTTGCGTGCGAAAAATTCCCGCTGGGTCGGCTGCATATTGGCGTACATGACCTTCGCCACTTCAGCCAGCACCTTGCTGTGAGCGTATTCGTCGCGGTTGTGCAGCTCGGCCACCCGGCGGTTCTGCGGCTGGATGGTCTGGTCATCCGCCAGCAAATCCAGATAGGCGTTGACGCTGATCTCGGCCACCACCGCAAAGGTGATCGCCGCCAGATCCCGCTGCCATTGCTCGGTCAGCTCGGCCTGCAAGGCCTTCAAGCGCAGGTAAGTGACGGACGGCGGCAGATCCAGATCCTGATCCAGCGCCCGCTCCAGCCTGGTCCGTTCGATGGCGCGCAGGTGCATCAGCGTGTGGTAGTGCTCGTCGATCAAGGTCTGTTGCATGGCCTCGCGAAAATGCCAGTCGTCCTTGCCCAGGTACTGATTGGCAATGACGCTGAGGGCCGGATTGACAATGTGTTCTTCGGCGGTGACGGTGCGCAGGTTGTAGCCGATCCAGCCCCAGGTCACCACGCTGCTTTTGAGCTCGTCACTCAAGGCCTGGAATGTCGGGTGATGGAAAAACGGCACCATGCACTCCGGGTAATCCGGGCGCAGCGGATCGAACGCTTCAATGATCTGAGCCCTGTCCGGCGCACAAACGGAGGCGCGCCTGGTCCAGGCCTGGTTGAGCCGCACGATCAGTTGATGATCGACCTGGGCGATCTCGATTGCTGTTTGCATGACGCGATACCTGTAAGACGCGTACCCGCCAAGGGGTACGCCAAAAGAATGAAGGGCGCCGGAAAAATCAGGCCAGCCAATAGCGGGTCAGGTTGCGCGCCGGATCAGTGTAACGACTGCGGGCGTGAATCATCCGCCAGTTGTCCCAAATCAGCAGGCATCCGTCGGGAATCAGCACCGGAATGTTGTGCTCGACGAAGTACGCCTCGCCGAGCGCGGCAAACCTGGCCAGCGGCGAGGTGCTGTTGGCGACCAGGGATTGCTGCAGGGCTTCCCTGGACGGATTCACATCGCCGTAGTGAAACTGGTTGTAGCTGAAACGGAAAATATCCCCGTCCTCCGTGGGCGTGAGGATGTACTCCTTGACCCGCCGTTGACCCGGTTCGCCGGGTTTAGCGGTGGCGACAAATTCTACCGGCGTGTCATCCAGCCACTCACGCAGTTCTGGTTCACTGCGCTCCAGGGACTTGAGAAATTCGTAGCCGTCCACCAAACCGGTGTGCCCGCCCCCGCACGTGGCCTGCTTATGGCAATGCAACGCCAGATAACGCGGCGGCGGCCCGTACACGGGCGCCTCGGTGTGTGGGCCAATGCCGTTCATGCTCTGGGAATACGGTAAGTCCTCGTAACCTGGCTTGCGAGTGATGGGAAAGGCCATCTGGCCGTTGAACTGCGGAATGATCGGGCCGAACTCATGCAAGGTGCCTACGACATCATGGGCAAATTCTTCCGCGGTCAGCACAGTCCAGCCCAACGTCGACAGCTCTTCATGACGATGGCCGAGCGAAATGTAAGGTTGAGACGCAACAATCCCTTGATCCGACATGGTGAGATTCCTGGCAGGTGATCAGGCGTTTACGGTTGAGGTGTAAGCGGCAATGAAGTCGCGGCAGGCACCGCCCGGTCGATAGCGGCGCTCATCGATGCTCTGCACCGGGGTGATTTCGGCGGCGGTGCCGGTGAGAAAACACTCATCGAAGTCGCCGAGTTCCGTAGGCAGAATCGTCCGTTCGACCACCTGATAATCCAGCGCTTTGGCCAACTCGATCACGGTCTGCCGGGTGATGCCGTTGAGGAAACAATCCGGCAGCGGGGTGTGCAGCGTCCGGCCTTTGACGAAGAACACATTGGCGCTCGTGGCTTCGGCGACGTGGCCGCGCCAGTCGAGCATCAAGGCATCGTGGTAACCCGTGTTCTCGGCGTCGTGCTTGCTCAGCGTGGCGATCTGGTAATGCCCGGAAGCCTTGGCCTCGAACGGGCTGCTGCAGGGTGGCGGACGGCGCCAGCTCGCGGTTTTCAAGCGGATGCCGGCCATGCGCGCCGCCGGGTCGAAATAGCTTGGCCACTGCCAACAGGCGATGGCCACGTGCACACGGTTAAAGCGCGCCGAGGTGGAGATCATTTCACTGCCGCGCCAGGCCACCGGGCGCAGATAACCCTCGAGCACCTTGTTGCGTTGCAGCAGTTCCTGGCTCGCCGCTTCCAGTTCGGCCAGCTCATAGGGGATGGCAAAGTCCATCAGGTGCGCCGAGCGGTACAGCCGCTCGCTGTGCTCGCGCAGCTTGAAGATCCTGCCGTTGTAGACCCGCTCGCCTTCATACACGGTGCTCGCGTAATGCAGGCCGTGGGTCAGCACATGCAACTGCGCCCGGGACCACTCGACGAACTCGCCGTCGAGCCAGATAACACCCTCGCGCTGATCAAACGGGATACTGCTCATCTCCCTATCTCCCCATTGTTCATGAATGTTCCTACGCCGTTTCCAGCAACACCGGTATCAATTCCGGCACGGCGGCGAGCTCGGTCTGAAAGAAGAACGAGCGCTCGCCAAAGGCCGGTTGCAAGTCGTCGAACCAGGTCACTTGCGGATCGAAGCGCGCGTAGAACGTGCGCAACACCCATTGCGGATTGCGTGCCTGGAGGAACTGCAAGACGAAGACTTTTTCCCCGGCGACGGTCTCGATGCCGTTGATCAACACCTTGCCGTAGAAGGTGCTCATGGACGGCCCGCGCACTGTTCGCGCAAGCCCCGACACCGTGCGGTACGCCGCCTGGAAGATCTCGAAAGCGCGGGCCAGCGGCATCGCGAAATAGTGGCTGGGGCCGGTGTCACGCTCGACGAACATGTAATAAGGCACCGCCCCGAGGCGCACGCCTTCGGTCCATAGCGCGGCCCAATCGGCGGGGTTTTCGTTGATGTGGCGGATCACCGGCGCCTGCATGCGCAGCGTCGCGCCCGTCGAGCGGATGCGCTCGATCGCCTGGCGGGCAACGGCCTGGCGGATCTCCACCGGGTGGTTGTAGTGGCCCATGATCGACAGGTTCTTACCCGCCGCGACGATGCGCTGGAACAGCGCCAGCAGCTCGGGCGCATCCTTGTCGCTGACAAAACGCTGCGGCCAGTACGCCACCGATTTGGTACCGATGCGGATGCTCTTGAGGTGTGGCAATTGCAGCAGCGGCTCGATGTATCCGGCCAGCGAACGGGTGTTCATGATCATCGGGTCGCCGCCGGTAATCAGCACATCCGTGACTTCGGTATGCACCCGCAGGTAACTGACCAGCTCCTGGGACTCTCGGGCGTTGAACTTGAGCTCTTCCTCGCCGATGAACTGCGCCCAGCGAAAACAGAAGGTGCAGTACGCGTGACAGGTCTGACCGGCACCGGGGAAAAACAGCACGGTCTCGCGGTACTTGTGCTGGATGCCCGGCAGGACTTTGCCATTGAGCGTGACACCGTTGTGGGTCAACTGTCCGGCCGGATGCGGGTTCATGCGCAGCCAGATCGCCTCGATCCGACGCTTGATCGCCGCGCTGTCCTCCAGCTCGATCAGTTGCTTGAGCGTGGCAAATTCCTCTGGCAGCAACATGTCCTTGTGGGGGAAGGTCATGCGGAAAACCGGATCGTCCGGAATGTTGTTCCAGTCGATCAGCGTGCCCAGCACGTATTCGTTGGTGCGAAACGGCATGACCCGGGCCACGACGGTCATGGCCTCCTGCAACGCCGGCGTCAGCTTGTGCCAGTAAGGCGTATCGCGGATGGTGCGTGAGTTATAGGGTTTGTAGCGTTCGTGCTCCGACAGTCCTTGCATGGCCGCGCTCCTGGTGCTTGCCCTGAGTGTTGTTAGGCGATGGCCGGCGCTTTGCGCTCTATGTCCATCCACGCCCGGACGCTGTCGCGGTCCCACTGGCGACGCACATAGGCCTGGAGCCGTGCCGGCACCGGATCGCCGTTGGCAACCAGGCGGTTGAGCATGATTGCCAGGTCGGTGTCGGCAATGCTCCAGTCACCGAACAGATGCTCGGCGTCCTCTTCCAGCAAATGGTCGGCGACGAACACCAGGCGTTCGACGGCGGCTTGGGCCTCGTCGGACAGCGCGGTGTTTTTCTTGCCGAAGTACACCAGGTCAAACGGGCGCTCCTTGCGCACCACCAGCAAGTCACTGCGCAACCAGGCCTGCAATTGACGGGCGCGGGCACGCTGCTGGAGGCCCTGCGGATAGAGTTTTTTATGCCCCGGGCAGAGTTCATCGAGGTACTCGGCAATCGCCGAGGATTCCGACAAGGCAAAATCGTCGTGAACCAAGGTTGGAACTTTGCAGGTCAGCGAAAGATCGCGATAACTCGCCCTATAGTTTTCGCGATCTTTCAGATCCACCGTGACAAGTTCAAATGAAAGTTGCTTTTCCTTGAGCGCAACAAATGCCGACATCGCAAAAGCGCTGACATGATCGGCGCCGACATACAGTTTGAGCTTCCTGTTTTCCATAGAGCACTCCATTCACTGACTGCAGGGATTAACGTGCATTGGAAGTGATCGTAGTTAGTTGAATGAAGGCTGAATAGATACAGAATTTGTCCGTTTCAATCGATACAGAAAGTTTGTTTACGCGGGCAAACACGCACGCAAAAAGCGGGCTCGGGAGCGTGTTTCGACGGATACAAAAAACACAGGAGCCGGCTTGCCGGCGATGGCGATCTCAAGGTCGCTATCGCCGGCAAGCCGGCTCCTGCGAAAAGCGGTGGTGGGGAAATTACGGCGGGGTGGTGATCAGGCCATGGCTGTCGGCAAAGTTCGAGAGCAGTGCCATCTGTGGCATGTTGCTCATGTTGAGCATCGCCAAAGGCTCGTGTTGGCTGGTGTTGACGAAGCCATGCCGGGTCCAGGCCGGCACCAGCAGCACGTCGCCGCTGCTGACGTTGACCTCATCGGCATCGCCGAGGGTCAGCACGCCGCTGCCACACTGGATAACGAACAGATGCCACCAGGAATGGGCATGACCGTTGAGCGTCACACCGGGGTTCAGCCATTGCATGGCGATCGCCATCCCGGGCGTCACTGCACAGCCGTCAATGCTCTTGTCGTGAGCCAGTGCGACAATATCCACGTCGCTGGCCTCAAGGGTCTGACGCATTCCCGCCAACTCGGTGCCTTTCCACACTTTGGCACTTTGCTGTCGATGATGCAGGCTCTGACGAAAGTCCTTATATGAAAAAAACGCACCTTGAAAGTTATCCATTCGCACGTCCTTTTTTTTATTTCCCACACTTTAGCGCTAAACCTTAAGTTATAGGTTCAGCGCTGTAAAGTCTGGAAATAATTTACAAAACCGATGGGCGCAAGGCGGCAATCATGTCCACTTCTATCGCGGCGTTCTTCGGTAGTTGATAAACACCGACTGTAGTGCGCGTATGTTTACCGGCATCACCCAACACGTGGCTGAACACATCCGAGGCGCCGTTGGCCACTTCGCTCAAGTCGACAAAATCCGCCGTGGACTTCACATAGACCGTTACCCGGATCAAGGACTTGATCTTGTCGAGCGAACCGATGGCATCGACGATCAACGCCAGCCCGCGCATCGCACTGATGCTGGCAGCCGCTTGCGCATCGGCCATGCTGAGGTCCAGCCCGACGCGGCCGGGATAATGGATCTTGCCGTTCATGCGTGGCACCAGGCCGCTGATGTACAGCTCATCGTGATGACGGATCAGCGGCGCGTAATGCCCGCCCGCGGTGTTTTCGCCGTAGATGTCATAGCCAAACTCTTTGGCCAGGGCGATGAAGCGTTCATCGCAGGTCATGTGCTGGATCATTGATCGAACCCTCTTGATCGGTAATGCAAAAAACGGGTGCTTGCGGGCTCAGCACACGGCGCGGGTGGCCGGTGCCAGGCAAGTCACCACAATGCGTGACTCAATCGACTCGGCCAGGCGCAACAGGTCCTTGCTCAGTTGCCCGTAGTGTTCGTTGAACAACACGATGTGGCCGATGAATGAGAAGTTGTCTTTGACCAACGCGCTGACCGAGTCGCCAATCCGCTTGGCGTACTGCCCTTCCACCAGGTCGATGCGCAGTGCGCGGGCCAGGGCCTCGATGTCTGGCGTTGCCCGCAGGATGCCGCCAGCCGGCGCCCTGAGCAGGCGAATGCCGCAGTAGCCGCGAGCCACTGGCTCATGCTGCTCGGTCTTGCCTTCCACCGCCCAGCGCACCCAGCGTTCCCACGGATCGAAATTGACGAAGGCGCGCTTGGCCAGGTCCCAGATGTGCATGCCGCCAGGGCGCATGTTGGTTTCCACGGCGCTGGTCAGGTTGTCGCGGCGCAGGAACACTTCGTTGTGCCAGGCACCGTTGTCCCGGGACACCAGACCCGCCATATGCCGACCGGCTGCCATCAAGCGTGCCTGGACCTCAGCTGAAAGCGGTGCGGGGACGACTTGCTGGATCTCTGCGCGGTAGGCGCCTTCGGTGGTGGTTTTCTCAGTCACCCAGGTGCTGCCGGCCACGCAGTCCCAGCTGTATTCGCGGGCGTTCTGCACCAGCTCTTCAAGGACGATGCCGCCCTCGCGATAGGGCTTGAGGGCGAGCCAGGCGTCATCGCACTCCGAAGGGTGATGGATCACGCGACAGCCTCGGCTCGCCCCTTCGCAGGCCGGCTTGATGAAGGCCTTGCCGCCCAGTTCGACGACGCGCTGGCGCAGTTCCGGCAGGCTGTCGACCCGCACGGAAAACACCGGCCGGTATTCTTCGGGGGAACGGCTGGCCGTGGCTTCGAGACGGCGAAAGATCTGCTTGTCCAGGCCCGCTCGCGCTTCGTTCGGGGTGATGCCCGGCAGGCCGAAGTGACTGGCCAGCGCGGCACCGAGCAGCACGCCGCGATCGGAGAACGGCAGTACGCCGATCAGCTTCCAGCTGTCGGCATTCAGGCACCCCACCACCAGTTCAAGGGACGCCGCCACGTCTTTCTCGGCCAGCGAAGTGCTGCAGACGTGATCGGCCACCTGGTCGTCATGGGGCTGAATCTTCTCGACCAGCAGGATGAGCCTGGCGTTGTAGAGCGACTTGCACAGCTCGCGCAATTTCTGGATGTCGTGAACCCGATTGCCGTTGTAACCGACCACTACCACGCATGAAGTCGTATTCATAATGCCCCCGACCTGCAAAGTGAAAACCGCAACGGCGATGACTCAGTCATGCAACGACGCATTGGATTGACGGTTGAGCCAGTACCAGGCCAGGATCCCGCCGGCGCCGATGGCGGCGAGGACCAGCGCGTTGTCCGGCGCCGGCACCACTCGCATGATCAACACGGTCAGCCCGGCCCCCACACCCAGGGACACTTCCTTGACGAACATGTTGTTTTGCTTGACCGAGAAGTAATCGAGGTAGCTGAAGGCGCATTCGGCGATCGACAGCAACGCCACCCAGATCAGCGCCCCGGCAAGGGTTTCGACGTGGAACGCGGCTGGCGAAGACAGCACGGCAAAGCCGCCGACGATGATCCCGATCACCGCCACGACCTTGAAGCGCCCGGTGCGCTCGATCAGCTTCATCACCGGCACCTGGGCGAACACCACCACAGCGCTGTTGAGGATCAGCATCAGGCCGTACCAGGCCGGCAGCTCGCCGGTCTTGAGCAGGATTGCCTGTGGCAGGATCGAGAACACCCCGAACAGCTTGATGCCCATGATGATCCCCGCGATCACCCACGGCAGTTTGTTGCCCCAACTGCTGCCGACCTGGCTGGCTGGAC
Organism: Pseudomonas sp. AP3_22 TE3818; assembly: GCF_053628995.1. Classification (NCBI taxonomy): domain Bacteria; kingdom Pseudomonadati; phylum Pseudomonadota; class Gammaproteobacteria; order Pseudomonadales; family Pseudomonadaceae; genus Pseudomonas; species Pseudomonas sp. AP3_22 TE3818. The sequence continues at coordinate 5,594,623 of NZ_JBRJHL010000001.1, forward strand.
GGGCCAGCACCGGTTCGGTGGTGAAGGTCGCGCCGAGGGCGATCGGCAGGCACAGCAACACGAACGCCGCCGCACCGAGGAAAAACATCGTTGGCGTGAGCAGCGGCGACAGCAGGATCAAACCGGCCACCAGGCTGCCCATGTTCATGGCCACGCGGTTGTAGGCCGCGCCTTCCTTGGTCTGGGCCGCTTCGCTCTTGATCAGGTAACCGGCAATGGCAATGCCGTAGGCAAAGAGTGCGGCGGCAAACATCACCATGCCTTGATGGCTGGTCAGCGCCAGCAGCACCAGGCCAAGGCCGGCACACAACAGCGTGACGCTCAGGGAGCGGCGCCCAAGCACCAGTAAAGTCAGGGGCAACAACAGCAACAAGGCACGATATCCAAGGGCCAGGATGCTGTTGGTGGCCGTGTCGAGCCAGACGTTGGCCTTGCCCAGCACCGCGAACAGCGAAACAGCCGTGATGACCCGGATCGTGAATAACCGCAGGTTAATTGCCGGCTTGGCCACCGCAACCGTTGTTTCGACACTCATGCAGCACCTCAGGAACCGGATGAACGCCCGCCAACCAAGGCCGACATTCAGAAAAGTCTGTAAGGGCATGGTAGAGAGAGAGGCTTGTCCTGATCAGGGCAAGTTCGTATAGAATCCAACGAACTTTACTGCCGGAGAGACCAGTAAAATGCAGGTTCAACGTGCAGTCATCAAAGCCATTGAATTCCAGCCCGGCGCGCCGTTGGTGCAGCAGATCGTCGATCAGCTGACCCAGGCCATCAGCACCGGTGGCCTGCCCCACGGCGCCAAATTGCCGCCGATTCGCGAACTCTCCGACTTGATGAACGTGGGCAAATCCACAGTGGTGGATGCGCTGGACCGCTTGCGCGCCAAGGGGCTGGTGGTGTCACGCCAGGGCTCGGGGCATTACGTGCATCGCTCCGAAGCGGCGCTGAAAAGTGGCACCGGCCCGGACCTGCAACCCCAGGACACCCTCAGCGTGATTCGTCGCGCACTGTTGCTGGACAACGGCGCGCTGCGCCCCGGCTGCGGTTTTCTGCCAACCTCCTGGCTGCCCGCCGAAGAATTGCAGAAAGCCGTGCGCGGCACCCTGCGAGCGACATCGTTGCGCATGGGCGAGTACGGCGTGGCCGGCGGTTACGTGCCGTTGCGCCAGGCTTTGCGGGTCAAACTGGCGACTTTCGGCATCGAAGCGCCGGTGGACCAGATCATCACCACCGCCAACACCATGCAAGCCATCGACCTGCTGATGCGCCTGCTGGTCAAACCCGGCGACACCGTACTGCTCGACGACCCCTGCTACTTCAACATGCACGCCAACCTGGCGCTGCACGGGGCCAAAGTCATTACCATCGCCCGGGATTGCGACGGCATGGACCTCGACGCGCTCGAGCAACTGCTGATCGCCCACAAACCGGTGCTGTACATGACCAACAGCACACTGCACAACCCCACCGGCCACTCGTTCACCCCGGCCCAGGTCTACCGCTTGCTGGAACTGAGCCACCGCCATGGCTTCCACATCGTCGAAGACGATCTGTACTGCGACATCCAGCAACGCCGCACCCCGCGCCTGGCAGCCAGCGGGCTGGACAACGTGAGTTATGTGTCGGGCTTCTCCAAGACCCTGACCGCCAACAGCCGCGTCAGCTACACCGTGCTCTCACCGCAACTGGCGGCGCGGATGGTCGCACTAAAAATGGCCTGCGGCGGCGTGACCTCGGAACTGGCGGAGCAGATCACCTGCACCATGCTCAGCGACGGCAGCTACGCCAAGCATGCGCGGCGCACGGTGGACCGGCTGTATGAATCCAACAGCCGGGTAGCGAGTTGGCTGGCGGAAGCCGGATGTTCGCTTTCCTCGCTGCCGGGCGAAGGCGTGTTTATCTGGGCGCGGTTGCCGGAGGGCCTGCACGCCGAGAACCTGGCTCGACAAGGGCTGGAGAACAACATGGTATTGGCGCCAGGCACCTTGCTGAGCAAAGGGCCGAATGCCAGTCAGTTCCTGCGATTCAATGTGGCGCACAGCGATAGTCTGCAGGTACGGGAGCGGTTTTTCCGGTTGCTGGATAAACCCCATAAATAACTGACGGCCCTCAATCCTGTAGGAGCTGGCTTGCCAGCGAAGAGGCCGTCACAGCCAATATCCAAGTCGCCTGACACACCGCCTTCGCTGGCAAGCCAGCTCCTACAAGGGTGTGCGCTGATTTTCGCGTTCAACGTAGTTCAACTGTGGGAGCCTGCTCGGGAAGAGGCCGTCACATCCAGCATCAATGTCGCCTGACACACCGCCTTCGCGGGCAAGCCCGCTCCCACAGGGATTGCGGTGTCCCGGCCATCCCCGGCCACCAGATCGCTACGATTGCCGACCTCATGCTTGCCGGCTAACTTCGCCCCCCGTCGCTGCCAATTCAGCGACCGGGCCTGAGAACCCGAGTAAGATGCCACGCAGCTACGCCCCACGATTGTTGGCGTTTTTTTACGCCTGAATTTTCGTGCTATGGCGGCTGTGTGTGGGAGACCTTAGGGTCTGCCGGGTCCTGCATCTCCGGTTTCTCAGCCTGCGCACAGCTGCCACCCATTCGCCTGAGAACGAACGGGACAGCTTCACTTATGCAGGAGTTACAAATGAACGCTATCGATCCGTCTGCTACACCAGTCATGCCCCTCCACCTCCAGCCCTACAGGAGGTGAAGCCCAATGACCAATCCCCAAGATCTCAAAACCATCGGCCTCACCCCCTTCTCCTACCACGCCAACGAACCGCTGTTCCGCATCAACGCCGGTGTCCCGGTGATCGAAGCCCTCTACCACGCCTCCGACCTGCTCCACATAGCCAAACTGCTCGCCTCAGACGCCGCCATGGTTCGCGACTCCGACCGGCACGCCTGGGCCTCGCATTTTTTGCAGGACATGAGCAAGGCGATCATCGATGACGTGGTGAAGGTGCTCGATGCGCCATGTAACAACCACGCATAAACAAAAAGCCCCACCCTTCTCCCGAAGGGCGGGGCTTACAAGCTGACGACTGTTGTCACTTCAGGGCCGAACGAGGCAGCCGTTTTGTTGCAAGCTGGACTCAGGAAAACATTGCGCGCTGCTCAGCTTCGTAGTGCCGGGTCTGGAAAGGCATGAGGGTTTGGGCTTTCAGGCCGAGGCCCTCACTCAATCCCCAAGAGACAGCGAGCTCATCACGACGTCGATGTAATGGCGTGACGGTTTGTAGCGTCGCGACTTGCCTGGAAGTCGAATGTGCAAAAAGCTCGAGGACATTGAGGGTCTCGGACACCCGGAGATCCGATAAGCAAGTAAATCGAGTGAATCGTTCGAGCAGATAGCCCGCGCGCCGAACCTCAACTTCGTCAGTGTGACGACTCAAAAAAGCGCTGACCTCGCTTTCCAGGTTTGAATTCGAGTACCAGACCGCTTTGGCAGCGCTCACGAGCGCTGCGTCATCCGCTTGATTCAAAGGTCTTGTTACCAGCGTGTCCAATGCAGATGAGAGGACGTGGCCGTTAAGGGGCTTCGCCATCTGGGTTCTCCAGGTAATCGTGCAAAATATTCGTAAGAACGGAGATTGGTGGCTCTTTGTTGCCAACATATACATCAATTGCCTGCAACGCCAGTCGACGGAATTCGCTGGTCAGTATGAAACCCGCCCTGAGAAGTGCCTTGATATCACCAATGTCCTGATCGGTCGCTCTGCCCAGCTTGGAGATGGCAATGTCGACAGGTGCTGCAATATGAACGTGCAGCGGGGATTCAACCGGAAACTCTTCAAAGGGAAGGCTGCGCTCCCAATAGTCCTCGTGAATCGGGCCAAAACTGGTGTTGTATTGAAGGTCGTAGTTCAGCTCCATCAAGCGACCTGATCGCTCATCGACAAACTGTTCGGGTATCTCTGCGAGCATGGTTTGCAGGTGCAAACCGTCGGGGACATGAGCCTCATAAATCTCGGCATCGACGTCGCTGGAAACGCGATGATGGGTGTAAAGGTGAACAGCGCAGCCACCGAAGACAATGATTTTGACCGCCCCGGGTCCTGCGTTCTCAAGTACCAGCTCCGCTTCGACAGATTTGAACATCGAAATCAAAGCCTGCCCTAACGCTGTACTCGTATTAACGCGCGGGGTGATTACCTCTGGCAGTTCCATCGTAGAGCCTCTGGGATGCTTGTGATGACAGCATTCCGAGGCTAGAGATACGACTTCCGACCCTCAACCTGAAAGCCCGGTAGGACAGTGCTGGTACATTCGTAAGCATTTTCGCTTGCCCGTTCGCCCCATTGTCAGCGAGCCTGCTCGCCGTGGCGGCGCCAGGAAAATCCCAACAAAAAACCCCGCTCTTCTCTCGAAGGCGGGGCTTTTCTTTTCAGCATCCGACGCTTAAGGCGCGCACGTCAGCAGCAATTCCGTCGGCACTTTGAAGTCCAGGGACATCATCACGCTCAACGCGGTAATGGTGAAGATCGAGAACACGAACAGCTTGCGTGCCCAGACCGTGTCATCCACTGCCTTGTAGCCGGTCCAGGCCATGTACAGCCAGTACATGCCCATGGCCGCGGCGACGGCGAGGTAGCTCATGCCGGCGTAGCCGCTGAAGGTCAGCATCAAGGTCGCCACGAGGAAGGCCAGGATGTAGATCAGGATGTGCTTCTTGGCCACTTCGATCCCGCGCTTCACTGGCAGCACCGGAATCGATGCGGCCAGGTAATCGTTGAAGCGGAAGATCGCGATGGCGTAGGAATGCGGCATCTGCCACAGGCTGAACATCACCAGCAGGGTCAGCGCGGCCATGTCGAAGGTGTTGCTCACCGCGACGTAGCCGATGACCGGCGGCATGGCGCCCGACAGACTGCCCACCAGCGTGCCGTGAACCGACTTGCGCTTGAGGTACAGGCTGTAGAAGCCGACGTAGATCACGAAGCCGATGACTTCCAACGATACTCTGCATTGTGACTACACTTCACTCTCCCCCACTGGGAGATGATCTTCAATGCCCTCAAGCTTGCATCAGCATACGCCCACCCTTTCTGTCATTGATCCGCGCCGATTGCAGGTGGCGACTGTGGCCTATCACCGGGCAAAAGTGGAGGAACCCTCTCAAGCGCGTACGGAACGGCAGGCTTACGATGCTGCTGGGCGAGTGCGCTCGCAATGGGACGCGCGGTTGTGGAGGCTGGGGGCTGAGTCGGGGTTGCCCAACCAGAGGAAGGCCTGCAGCCTGTCCGGGCGGGTGCTGGGCCTCGAAAGCGTAGATGCCGGCTGGTGCGTAAATCTTTTCGGCTCCGGAGCTCAGGCATTGGAAAGCTGGGATGGACGAGGCAGCCACCGGCAGACCACTTATGATCCCCAGTTGCGCCCACTCACTGTGCATGAGCATCTGGAGGACGACATCCCGGCATGCGTCGAACGCTTCACTTATGGCATCTGCGCTGAAACTGGCAATCGCTGTGGGCGGCTGATCCGTCACGATGATCCTGTAGGCACCCAGGTGTATGTCGAATATGGATTGCTGGGACAGGCCGTTGCGCAAGCCCAGCAATTTCTAAAAGACCTGACCCCACCGAACTGGCCTGGCTTGTTACTGGAGCGCGATGCTTTATTAGAGGCGGGGGAGCTGTACCTCACGCGATGGCGCCACAATGCATTGGGCGCGGTACTCAGCCAAACCGATGCCTTGGGTAACAAGCAGCTCTGTAGATACAACGTTGCAGGTGAATTGGCGCACTCCAGCCTGATACCCGACGGAGAAACCGAACTGGTGGTGATGGGCAATATCATTTACAACGCATCAGGCCAGATGGAATCCCAAACAGCGGGCAACCGGGTCAGCATCCAGGCGACGTATGCGGCGGACAGCGGTCGACTTCTACGCTTGTTTGCAGCCCGGCCTAGTAAGGTGCTTCAAGACCTGCACTACGTTCAGGATCCGCTGGGCAATGTAGTCAGCGTTGAAGATCGGGCACAGCCGACCCAATGGTTTGACGCTCAACAGATCAACCCCTTGAGCACCTTCCGCTACGACACACTGGGTCAACTGCTTGAGGCAACGGGCCGGGAAAGCGTGCTGGCCGGCATCCACCCTGGTTTGCCCGAACTGGTGGTGCCGGGTACAAGCGATGCAAGCCGGCTACGCAACTACAAACAAAGCTACACCTATGACGCCGCCGGGAACTTGCTTACCCTCAAACATGGCGAAGCGCCGCTGCGGAGGATGAAGATTGCCCTACGCTGCAATCGCAGCCTGAACATGGCCGACGAAGCGAATCCACCGGATCTGGACAAGGGTTTCGACGCGAACGGCAATATGCTGTTGCTGGAGGGGGCACAAGCCATGACATGGGACGCGCGCAATCAGTTGCAATGCGTTACCCAGGTAGCACGCAATGGCGGTGCCAATGATGACGAAGTCTATGTCTATCATGGCAACGGCCAACGTGGCCGTAAGGTAAGAACTCAGCAGACGAAGGCCGTCGGACATGTGGCGCAGGTCCTGTATTTGCCGGGGTTGGAAATTCGTCGCAATACGGCCACGGGAGAGGAGCTGCACGTGATGACAGTGCAGTCCGAGCACAGCCAGATGAGACGACTGCACTGGCTGGCAAACGGTCGCAAGGCACTGCCTGCTGCACAGTCGCGCTTCAACGTCGACGATCATCTGGGTAGCTACGTGCTGGAGCTTGATGAGCAGGGTGAGGTGATCAGCCATGAGGGTTATTACCCGTTCGGTGGCAGTGCGTGGTGGGCGGCAAAAAGCCAGATCCGTGCCGATTGCAAGACGATCCGTTATTCCGGCAAGGAGCGCGATGCGACAGGCCTCTATTACTACGGCTTGCGCTACTACGCGCCTTGGCTCAATCGCTGGATCAATCCGGACCCGGCGGGGGATATTGACGGGCTGAACTTGTATCGGATGGTCAGGAACAATCCGCTGCGGTTTCGGGATGGGGATGGCAGGGCGCCGGAAGATATTGATGAATACTCAGAAAATTCCCCCAGCGCTCGGGCGCCGGGTTATCAACAAGACCCGGGGAAGTTCAGACGACTGGACATGAAAAAGCGTGCTGCCGGTGCTCGTGAGAACGAAGTTGTAAAAGCCTTCGAGGACCACCTGTATTTTAATAACCACACCATAGAATCCACTTACACGGCGCCGACCATACCTCGCAGGTATCGCTTCCAAAATGAATTTTTACCGGGCCGTTGGAAAATGGTCTCCAACTACCGGGCTCCAGGGAATGTGGGACCGAACGCTACCGATGTGACGTGGCATCAATACGAAAAAGTATCAAGGGAGAACCATTTTTATGGCGTCTTACCGAAAGTCATTGTTCGGTGGGATGTGATCAACAAAGAAGCGTTATGCGCTACCGAAGAACAGGAAGGGATGCTGGAACGCTTTTTGGCCAGTAAAGGCAACGGCAGGTCTACCCAGCGAATAATGGACGCCTTCGGATTGCGAGCAACCGGCATTGAACGGCGAATAGTCCTGGATTACCGCTTCGCAGTAGATGTTGAAATCATCGTGGTGCATGTCGAACCTATCCCGCACCGGGATATATTGGAGCGGGACTTGCGCCGTATGAGTCGCAACCCGGTATCGCGGGTCGCTCATAGTGTCTGGCGAACCTTGAAACGCACTGTTCTGCGTACCCCCTCCCAAAGAGCTTTGAGGTGACCCTGCTTTAATAAAAAGCCCCGCTCTTCTCTCGAAGGCGGGGCTTTTCAATTCAGCATCCGACGCTTACGGCGCGTACGTCAGCAGCAATTCCGTCGGCACTTTGAAGTCCAGGGACATCATCACGCTCAACGCGGTAATGGTGAAGATCGAGAACACGAACAGCTTGCGTGCCCAGACCGTGTCATCCACTGCCTTGTAGCCGGTCCAGGCCATGTACAGCCAGTACATGCCCATGGCCGCGGCGACGGCGAGGTAGCTCATGCCGGCGTAACCGCTGAAGGTCAGCATCAAGGTCGCCACGAGGAAGGCCAGGATGTAGATCAGGATGTGCTTCTTGGCCACTTCGATCCCGCGCTTCACCGGCAGCACCGGAATCGATGCGGCCAGGTAATCGTTGAAGCGGAAGATCGCGATGGCGTAGGAATGCGGCATCTGCCACAGGCTGAACATCACCAGCAGGGTCAGCGCGGCCATGTCGAAAGTGTTGCTCACTGCGACGTAGCCAATCACCGGCGGCATGGCGCCCGACAGACTGCCCACCAGCGTGCCGTGAACCGACTTGCGCTTGAGGTACAGGCTGTAGAAGCCGACGTAGATCACGAAGCCGATGACGGCGAACAGTGCGGCCAACGGGTTGGCCACCTTGTACAACAGGGCAACGCCGGCGACGCCCAGGACGGTCGCATAGGCCAGGGCCAGTTTCAGGGAGATCAAGCCCTGGACCAGCACTCGGTTCTTGGTGCGTTCCATCTTCAGGTCGATGTCGCGGTCGATGCAGTTGTTGAACACGCAACCGGAGGCAACCACCAGGGACGTGCCGATCATGGCGGCCAGGAAGATGGCCAGATCGACATGCCCTTTGGAGGCCAGGAAAAATCCGCCTGCCACAGAAAGCACGTTACCGAAAATGATCCCCGGTTTGGTGATTTGGATAAAGTGCTTAAGGGACATGCGGATCTACCTCACTTCGCCATCATGAACGTGTGGATGCTGAACATGATCCACAGCGACAAGCCAACCAGCAGGACAATCACGATCGCGGCGAAGACAAACGCAATCACGTTGTTACGCTGCGCGGCCGAACGGTCCAGGTGCAGGAAGTACACCAGGTGCACCAGTACCTGGATGACGGCGAACGCGACGACGATCATCAGGGTGATCGACTTCGGCAGCGTCGGGTACATCACCAGACCGAACGGGATCAGGGTCAGGATCACCGACAGGATGAAGCCGATGGCGTAGGACTTGACGCTGCCGTGACCGGCGTCGTGGCTGTCATGGCCATTGTGGGAATGAGCTGCGTTAGCCATTTACATAGTCCCCATCAGATAAACAACGGTGAATACGCAGATCCACACTACGTCCAGGAAGTGCCAGAACAGGCTCAGGCAGCTCAGACGGGTCTTGTTGGTCGCCGTCAGGCCCTTTTTCTGCACCTGGTACATCATGATCGCCATCCAGATCAGACCACTGGTCACGTGCAGACCGTGGGTGCCGACCAGGGTGAAGAACCCGGACAGGAAGCCGGAACGGTTAGGGCCGTAGCCCTCGGAGATCAGCATGTGGAACTCGTTGATCTCCATGCCGATGAAGCCGGCACCGAACAGGAAGGTCATGGCCAGCCAGCCCAGGACCTGCTTCTTGTTGCCACGGAAGAACGCCAGCATGGCGAAGCCGTAGGTGATCGAACTGAACAGCAGCAGAGCGGTTTCGCCCAGTACGTATGGCAGTTCGAAGATGTCGTGGCCCGACGGGCCACCCGCTACGTTGTTAACCAGTACCGCGTACGCCGCGAAGATCGACGCAAACAGAATGCAGTCGGTCATCAGGTAGAGCCAGAAACCGTATACGGTCATCTCGCCCGAGTCGTGGTGATGGTCATCATGCCCATGTCCATCGACATGGGTGTGTCCAGCATTGGTCACTAAGTTCGACATGGTTTAAGCCTGTTCCAACGAGGTTTCAACACGGGTGGCGGTGGCCGGGACTTTCCCTGCCGCAACCAGACGCTTGTGCTGCTCGGCTTCGATGCGCTCGATCACGTCGACCGGCACCATATAGCCTTGATCATCACGGGCCGCGTGGATCGCGAAGTAGATCACGGTGCCAGCCAGGCTCGCGATTGCCAGCCACCAGATGTGCCAGATCATCGCGAAACCGAACACGGTCAACAGCGCGCCCATCACCACACCGGTCGCGGTGTTGTTTGGCATGTGGATCGGCTCGTACCTGGCCGGAACCTTGTACGCAGTGCCGTTTTCCTTGGCTTCGGTGAACGGGTCGACAACGTCGGCTTTTGGCAGCACGGCGAAGTTGTAGAACGGAGGTGGCGACGAGGTCGACCATTCCAGGGTGTGTGCATTCCACGGGTCGCCGTGTTCACACATGTTTTCCGGCTTGTTGCGGTCACGCACGCTGACGTACAGCTGGATCAGCTGGCAAGCGATACCCACGGCGATCATCACCGCACCGAACATGGCGACGTACAGGTACGGCACCCACTCAGGGTTGGTGGTGGCGTTCAGACGACGGGTCATGCCCATGAAGCCCAGTGCATAGAGCGGCATGAACGCGACGAAGAAGCCCGAGATCCAGAACCAGAATGCAGCCTTGCCCCAACCTTCGTGCAGCTTGAAGCCGAACGCTTTAGGGAAGTAGAAGCCGAAACCGGCGATGTAACCGAATACCGCACCGCCGATGATCACGTTGTGGAAGTGCGCGATCACGAACAGGCTGTTGTGCAGAACGAAGTCGGCACCCGGGATGGCCAGCAGTACGCCGGTCATGCCGCCGATGGCGAAGGTCACCATGAAGCCCAGGGTCCAGAGAACCTGGCTGGTGAAACGCAGACGGCCCTGGTAGATGGTGAACAGCCAGTTGAACAGTTTCACACCCGTCGGGATGGAAATCAGCATCGTCGCCAGACCGAAGAAGGCGTTGACGCTGGCACCCGAGCCCATGGTGAAGAAGTGGTGCAGCCAAACCATGAAGCCCAGGATCGAGATTGCGCCCGATGCGTAGATCATCGAGTGGTGGCCGAACAGTTTCTTGCCGGTGAAGGTCGAGATGACTTCGGAGAAGATACCGAACGCCGGCAGGATCAGGATGTACACCTCAGGGTGACCCCAGGCCCAGAACAGGTTCACGTACATCATCGGATTGCCACCAAGTTCATTGGTGAAAATGTGGAAATCCATGTAACGGTCAAGCGTCAGCAGCGCCAGAGTAGCGGTCAGGATCGGGAACGAAGCCACGATCAGGACGTTGGCCCAGGTGCAGGTCCAGGTGAAGATCGGCATGTCCATCAGCTTCATGCCAGGGGTACGCATTTTCAGCACGGTAGCGAGGAAGTTAACCCCCGTTAACGTTGTCCCCAAACCGGATAGCTGTAGCGCCCAGATGTAGTAGTCCATCCCCACGCCAGGGCTGTATTGCAGGCCCGACAGCGGCGGATAGGCAACCCAGCCGGTCTTGGCGAATTCGCCGACGCCCAGGGACAGGTTGATCAGCACCACGCCGGAAACCAGCAGCCAGAAGCTCAGGGAGTTCAGGAACGGGAAGGCAACGTCACGCGCGCCGATCTGTAGCGGCACTGCAAGGTTCATCAGGCCGGTGAAGAATGGCATCGCCATGAAGATGATCATGATCACACCGTGAGCGGTGAAGATCTGGTCATAGTGTTCAGGTGGCAGGTAGCCAGGCGAACCCTCGGTGGCCATGGCCAACTGGGTACGCATCATGATGGCGTCGGCAAAGCCGCGCAGCAGCATGACCATGGCGACGATGATGTACATCACGCCGATTTTCTTGTGGTCGACCGACGTCAGCCACTCGGTCCACAGGTAGGTCCACTTCTTGAAGTAGGTGATTGCAGCGAACAACGCCAGACCACCGAGCGCGATCATGGAGATGGTCACCATGACGATCGGCTCGTGGAACGGGATCGCTTCCCAACTTAATTTACCAAACATCGTTTACTCCTCTGCCCCGGCAGCTGAATGCGAGTTCATGTCCGTAGCGGCCACTTCTTTCTCTTTCTTCTCGTGGTGCACCTTAGGACCCGGTTTCATGCCTTCGTACTTGTCGACGATGGTCTGGAACAGGTTCGGTGTCACCGAGGAGTAGAGCTCGACTGGGTTGTTCTGGCTTGGCTTGGCAAGGGCTGCGTATTCAGCTTGTTCAAGCTGTTTAGGTGCCTTTTTGACTTCACTTACCCAGGCGTCGAAATCTTCCTGGGAAGTTGCGATCGCTTTGAATTTCATGCCGGTGAAACCAGCGCCACTGTAGTTGGCGGAGATACCGTCCATTTCAGCGTTTTCGTTGGCGATCAGGTGCAGCTTGGTCTGCATGCCCGCCATCGCGTAGATCTGGCCACCCAGCGCAGGGATGAAGAACGAGTTCATCACGGCGTCAGAGGTAATGCGGAAGTTGATCGGGGTGTGCGCCGGGAACACGATCTTGTTGACCGTGGCGATGCCTTGTTCCGGGTAGATGAACAGCCACTTCCAGTCCAGCGCGACCACTTCGATGGTCACCGGCTTCACGTCCGATTCCAGCGGCTTGTACGGGTCCAGAGCGTGGGTCGACTTGTAGGTGACGTAACCCAGGGCAATGATGATCAGCACTGGAACGGCCCACACCGCGATCTCGATCTTGGTGGAGTGGTTCCATTTCGGGGTGTAGGTAGCGTTGGTGTTGGACGCGCGGTATTTCCAGGCGAACAGGAAGGTCATGACGATGACCGGAATCACGACCAACAGCATCAGCAGCGTTGCGGTGATGATCAGGTTTCGCTCGTCCAGACCGACCTGGCCCTTGGGATTGAGCAAGGTCATGTTGCAGCCTGACAGCAACAACGTGCCGATCAGCGGCAATAAGCCTAGTAGTCTGGGGTACCTGTTTTTACTCATCTCACGACCTCTAAAGCAGCTTGCGCAATGCAGTTGGGTTTTGATCGCCAACACTTCACCCTGCCAAGGGTTGGCATTTTTCTTGGATTGAATAAGGGCATGCCCGTCGTGCGTCAGACGCTGTACGACAAATCCCGGGCCTGCGGTGAGTTCTTATTCGAATTCGTGGTCAAAGGCCTTGTTACAGACCAATTCCATTTGGTGCGGGTAGTTGGAGGCTCCGACACCTGGGCATCGCATGAAGCCACCAGACCTCTCGACACCCTGTTCCTGCTCATGCCTGGTTAAGATTTGAGCAGCGTCGGGAATTCAGTGCGGGCGATTGTAGATATGTAGCGTTTTATAAACCATGTCTCATCCCGAAATAATTTTTATCCGAACCGGCAACAATCATTCACCGTTTTCGCAAAAGTGGCGCATCTTATCGAAATTGATTCTCAACAAAAACACCAAAATAAGTAGGTCTTCCGCCCACAGTTCAGACAGTATCGGGTGCCTCCCTGATGCCCTTGACCCTGCCAGAGGCCCGGTATGACGGGGACTGCGGCCATTCGCCAGGCCCTGTTAAAACTGCCTGTTCGGGTTCGGAACGGAAAAAACCGGTAGCCTGCAAAACAGCCCAATTTCGTTACGATTCCATGTGCCAATCCGGCTTCCATGAACGCCCTGCGACACGGACTCTGTGACAACATGTCGCACATGTATCGCACCCTTGGCTGCCCCACATCACGGCCTTTTTACCTGGTCCCTGGAATGCGCTCCTCAACACAAAAAAAGCCCCACTCCTCACTGCAAGGAACGGGGCTTTTTTGTCCGACAATGTACGGCGGCAGATGACCTCAGCGCAGCGCTTTGCGGTTACGCGACGTCAACAGCGGCACCAGCACCACGATCAGTACGAAAGCCACCAGCGCCCACTGCGCCAGCGACAAACCAAGGATCGGCGGGTATGGCGTGGAGCAGAAACCATCGACCTGGAAACCCAGCGGGAAGATCTTCGCCAGCGGCAAGTCATCGACAATCGGTTGCAGCACATCGATGCCGCAGCTGACCGCCGGATAGAACTGCGTATAGACGTGGTGCCCGGCAACGCCTGCACCTGCCAGCGCGCAGATCACCACCAGGGCTTCGAACACCGTGATGCTGCGACGGTTGCGCATGGCCGCGCCGATGAAGGCGAAGATCGCAATCAGCAGCAACGCATAACGTTGCAGGATGCACAGCGGGCAAGGCGCCTCGCCCAGGACAATTTGCATGTACAGCGCGCCGCCGATCAACGCCAGGCAAATGATGCCCAACAACACCAGGTAGCGCCGCTCACGCCCCAACCGCATGGATTCATCGCTCATCGCGTTTCCCTTCAAGATTCGAGTGCCCGCCAGTCTACACGCTGGCCCGGACCTTTGAGAGTCTGGAGCATGTCCGGGGGATTCGGGGGGAATAGACGACAAAGCGGTTAAGGAGGGATTAACTTTTCAGCTTTTTTCCATTCAAGACCGCGTCGCCTTCATCGCGGGCAAGCCCGCTCCCACAGGGATTTGTGTCGATCCAGATTGATGTGAACGACACAGAACCTGTGGGAGCGGGCTTGCCCGCGATGAGGGCGACGCGGTCTCCGGTACTATTTATTCCAGCGCCGCTGCCGGCCCGAAGAACTCATAGCGGCTTTGCTTCTCCGGCACACCCAGTGCCTTGAGATGGCGCTTGATGGACGCCATGAAACCTTTCGGCCCCAGGAAGTAAACATCCAGGTCACGTTGCTCCGGAAGCCATGCATTCAACTGCTGCTGGCTCAACAAACCGACCTTGTGCGCCGCCGGGCTCACGCCGTCGTCCTCGGAATAGCAGTAGAAGCGCTTGAGTTGCGGGTGACGCTCGGCCAGGCCATCGATCCAGTCGCGGAAAGCATGGACGCTGCCGTTTCGCGCGCAGTGGATGAAATGCACCGGCCGCTGGGTCTCCAGCGCCGCTTCGAGCATCGCCAGGGTCGGGGTGATGCCGACGCCGCCGCTGATCAGCACCAGCGGTTTGTCGCTGGCGGTCAGGGTGAACTCGCCCGATGGCGGGAACAATTGGATGGTGTCGCCGACATGCATCTGGTCATGCAGGTAGTTGGACGCGCGACCACCGGCTTCACGCTTGACGCTGATGCGGTACTGGCCTTTGTTTGCCCGCGCCGACAGCGAGTAGTTGCGACGGATCTCTTCACCGTCGAGGATCAGTTTCATGCCGATGTACTGGCCGGGTTCTGCCGCCAGGATCGGGCCTTTGTCCGCCGGTTCGAAGTAGAACGAAGTGATCTCGGCGCTCTCCTGGACCTTGTCCACCACGAGGAACTCCCGCGCCCCGCGCCAGCCGCCGTGGGCCTGTTCTTTTTGGTCGTAAACGCTGGCTTCGGCACCGATCAGGATGTCTGCCAGCTGGCCGTAGGCCGCGCCCCAGGCCGCGATCACTTGCGGGGTGGCGATCTCTTCACCCAACACTTCGGCAATGGCCCGCAGCAGGCAGCTGCCGACAATCGGATAGTGCTCAGGCAGGATCTGCAAGGCCACGTGCTTGTTGATGATCTTGGCCACCAGGTCGCCCAACTGGTCGAGCTGGTCGATATGGCGCGCATACATCAGTACGCCATTGGCCAGGGCACGCGGCTGGTCACCGCTGGCCTGGTGGGCCTGGTTGAACAGCGGGCGGACTTGCGGGTATTCGGAGAGCATCATGCGATAGAAGTGCGTGATCAGCGCCTCACCACCGCTTTCGAGCAGCGGTACGGTGGATTTGACGATGGCACGGTCTTGAGCGCTCAGCATAAGGTGACTCCTGGTCTTCTTGGGTTGCTAACGGATTACCTATGCACTTCAGCTTTCGTGCCAACTATTTAATCGTTAAAAATCAATTAGTTAAAAACATAATAGTCATTTCGACACTGTCTGCCTTATAGTCATACCGACTACACGGAGTCACTATGACTGCAAAACCACTGCTCACCGCTTTGCTGCCCCTGGTCTCCGACCTGTCCCGCGAACTGCCCGAGGGTGAGCGTTATCGCCGCCTGCTGGAGGCCATGCGCGCCCTGCTCCCGTGCGATGCCGCCGCCCTGCTGCGCCTTGATGGCGAATGGCTGGTGCCACTGGCCGTCGACGGCCTGAGTACCGACACCCTCGGTCGGCGTTTCAAAGTCAGTGAGCACCCGCGTTTCGCAGCGCTGCTCAGCGGCCCCGGTCCGACCCGTTTCGCTGCCGACAGCGACTTGCCTGATCCCTATGACGGCCTGGTCGATGGCTTGGATGATCACCTGGAAGTCCACGACTGCATGGGTTGCCCCTTGTTCATCGACGAGCGCCCATGGGGTCTGCTGACCCTCGATGCCCTCGATCCGGAGCGTTTCGAACCGATCGAACTGGATGCCCTGCAAGCCTTCGCCAGCCTTGCGGCCGCCACGGTCAACGCCGCCGAGCGCATCGAGCGGCTGAACAACCGGGTCGAAGATGAGCATCAGCGCGCCGAGGTCTACCGCCAGGCCAGCGGCCAGCAGAATCGCGAGTTGATTGGCCAGAGCAAGGCCCACAAGCGTCTGGTCGAAGAAATCAGCCTGGTCGGCGGCAGCGACCTGACCGTGCTGATCACTGGCGAAACCGGGGTCGGCAAGGAGTTGGTGGCCCAAGCCATCCATGCCGCCTCGCCCCGCGCCGACAAACCGATCATCAGCCTCAACTGCGCCGCGTTGCCCGATACCTTGGTGGAAAGCGAGTTGTTCGGCCATGTCCGCGGCGCCTTTACCGGGGCGATGAACGACCGTCGTGGCAAGTTCGAACTGGCCAATGGCGGCACGCTGTTTCTTGATGAAGTCGGTGAGTTGTCGCTGACCGTGCAGGCCAAGTTGTTGCGCGTGTTGCAGAGCGGTCAATTGCAGCGACTGGGTTCGGACCAGGAGCATCAGGTCGACGTGCGCCTGATCGCGGCGACCAACCGCGACCTCGCCGAGGAAGTGCGCAGCGGTCGTTACCGTGCCGACTTCTACCATCGTCTCAGTGTTTATCCGCTGCTGGTGCCGGCCCTGCGCGATCGCGGGCGCGATGTGCTGCTGCTCAGCGGTTACTTCCTCGAGCAGAACCGCTCGCGCATGGGCCTCAACAGCCTGCGCCTGAACAGCGACGCCCAGGCCGCGCTATTGGCCTACGACTGGCCCGGCAATGTGCGCGAGCTTGAACATTTGATCGGCCGCAGCGCCTTGAAAGCCCTGGGCAATTGCAAGGAACGGCCGAAGATTCTCAGCCTGAGCGCCGCCGACCTGGACTTGCCCAACGCCAGCGTTGAAACCGCCACCGAGCAACCTGTTGCCACCGTCACCCAAGCGCCGATCGGCGATTTGCGTGAGGCCACCGAGCGATATCAGCGTCAAATGATCGGTGCCTGCCTGGAACGGCATAACAACAACTGGGCAAGCGCGGCCCGTGAGCTAGGCTTGGATCGGGCGAACCTGGGGCGGATGGCCAAGCGGTTGGGGATGAAATAACCCGGCATTTGTTTTTTGTAGGAGCCGGCTTGCCGGCGATAGCGTCCTTGAGGGCGCCATCGCCAGCAAGCCGGCTCCTACCGTTCGAATCACCCTTTGGTGGGTAATGGAGGCATTTGCCCTAAAGCCTGCCCCCGACAAGTCGATAACCCGGCATCGAAGTCATGGCGATCCCGGGATTGCCCGTCACCTTTTTCCAGAGAAGGTTCCTATGTCCTCCACCAAAGCCCGCGCAGACTCACTTTCGCTTCTGCTGTTTACCTTGCGCAGCGGCAAGCTGATGGCGATCAACCTGCTCAAGGTCAGTGAGATCATTCCCTGCCCGCCGCTGACCCGGCTGCCGGAATCACACCCCCACGTCAAAGGCATCGCCACCCTGCGCGGTGCATCGCTGTCGGTGATCGACCTCAGCCGCGCCATTGGCGAGCGCCCGCTGGAAGACCCCAACGGCGGCTGCCTGATCGTCACGGATGTCAGCCGCTCCAAGCAGGGCCTGCACGTGCAGGCCGTGAGCAAGATCGTCCATTGCCTGACCACCGACATCCGCCCACCGCCCTTCGGCTCCGGTGGTTTGCGCGCTTACATCACCGGCGTGACGTCGGTCGATGGCACCCTGGTGCAGGTCCTGGACATCGAAAAAGTCATCCACGGCATCGCCCCGGCACAAATCGAAATGGCGCCGACCGAACTGAGCATGGAAGACGCCGAACTGCTGGGCAACGCGCGCATCCTGGTGGTCGACGACAGCCAGGTCGCCTTGCAGCAATCGGTGCACACCCTGCGTAACCTTGGCCTGCAATGCCATACCGCCCGCAGCGCCAAGGAAGCCATCGACTGTCTGCTGGATCTGCAAGGCACCGCGCAGCAGATCAACCTGATCGTCTCGGACATCGAAATGTCCGAGATGGACGGCTACGCCTTCACCCGCACCCTGCGGGAAACCCCGGACTTCGCGCATCTTTATGTCTTGCTGCACACGTCGCTGGACAGTGCGATGAACGCCGAGAAAGCAAGGCTGGCGGGAGCTAACGCGGTGCTGACCAAGTTCTCTTCGCCGGAATTGACCCAGTGCCTGATCACTGCGGCCAAGGCTGTCGCCGAACAGGGATATTGAGCCTTGGCCGAGGATTTTTGCTGGCTGATGCGGCGCGACCTCACTGAAGTCGTGCCGTCACCCGATTGGCCAGCCGGCCTGCAACTGAACGAATACCATCCCGAAATCGGCGCAGCCGTGCACCGGTTGATGGAGTTCGGTTACCTGGAAGGTGGCGGTCGCGTGGCAGCGCTGGACATGTGGCAATGGCAGTTCGAGAACGACCCGGAATATGACCCGGCGCTGTGCTTGATCGCCCGGGATGCCGAAGGCATTGTTGGCGTGTGCCAGTGCTGGACCAGCGCCTACATCAAGAACCTGGTGGTGCATCCACGGTTTCAGGGCCGAGGATTGGGACGTGCCTTGTTGTTGCAGGCGTTCAAGGTGTTCCAGCAGCGGCGTGAAGGATGTGTGGATCTGAAGGTGCTGGAAGACAACCACCGGGCGCGGCGATTGTATGAAAGTGTCGGGATGCGTGCCGTTCGCCGGGAGCCGGTTCCAGACTGATACGCCGCCATCGTCGGAGCGCTGCCTGGAGCAAGCTCGCTCCCACAGGGTTATGTGTCATGCACAGAATTTGTGGCCGTACTCGGTCACTGTGGGAGCGGCGGTGCGGCGATCCGACTTGCCCGCGAAGAGGCCGGCAAAACCGCCTCAAAACGATCAGGCATACTCCAGCCTTGGCCATTGCACATCCAAGGACGCCTGAACCATGAAAGCAGCAACACTGACTATTCTCTGCCTCACCGCCCTCACCTCTCAGGCCCACGCCTCCAGCCCCGACGCCTGGGCCGCCTACGACAAGGCCGTACTCGCCAGTTGCACCAAGGCCAGCGGCCTGAAAGACGCCAAACCCGTGGGCAACGCCGCACAGTTCGATGACCGGGTTGGCTATACCGCGCTCCTGCTCCAGGGCCAGTACCCGCAAAAGCACATGAAAGGTGCACAAGGCACCGAGCTGTGCCTCTACAACAAAAAGAGCAAAACCGCGTACGTCACCGAATGGGACTCCATCCGCCTGGCCGCCAAGGCCAATTGAGCTGCGCACATTTCGTTGCGGGCAGTTTGATCAAAAACTTGGGCTACGGGCAACGGCCCCATCGCGAGCCTGCTCGCGATGACGGCAGGCCAGGCACTGGAAATTTCAGCGCTTGCCCATCGACCGACGAGTCCCCGGCGGCGCCATGCCCGGCGTCTTGGTGTGGCCGTTCTTGGCGCCGTTCTTGTACCACGGCTGGTTCGAGCCCTTGGCTGCCGCCAGTTCGCCCGGCTTGAACGGGAACTTGAATGCCGGGATTTCGGCTTTGGTTTCGCTGTCGGCGCTGGAGTCGACGCTGTCTGGCAGCTCTGCCTGCACGTCGCTCTGGGCGTCGGCGACCGACGGTTGTTTCGGGGAAGTCATGAAAGCTCCGGGTGATGCATGAGATGTCGGGCCCGGTGAGTGAGCCGCATGCCACAGTATAAGAATGCGGCAGTATACCGGAACGGCAGCGACAAGCTTCAACCGGCCAGCTTCAATTTAAAACGATGAGGTCGGCTTTTAAACTTGCAGCTTGCCGCGTGAAACTTGTAGCTTGCTAAGCATTCTTCACCGCCCGACGAGCCCGCCTCTCATGAAAAAGACTGTCCTGGCCTTCAGCCGCGTCACCCCGGCAATGGTCGAACGCCTGCAACAGGATTTCGACGTCATCGTGCCGAATCCGAAAAATGGCGACATCAACGCCCAGTTCAACGAAGCCCTGCCCCACGCCCACGGCCTGATCGGCGTTGGTCGCAAACTCGGCCGCGCCCAATTGGAAAACGCCGCGAGACTGGAAGTGGTGTCCAGCGTCTCGGTGGGCTACGACAATTATGACTTGGCCTACTTCAACGAACGCGGAATCATGCTGACCAACACGCCGGACGTGCTCACCGAAAGCACCGCCGACCTGGCGTTCGCGCTATTGATGAGCAGCGCGCGCCGCGTTGCCGAACTGGATGCCTGGACCAAGGCCGGGCAATGGCAAGCCACTGTCGGTGCGCAGCTGTTCGGTTGCGATGTGCATGGCAAGACCCTGGGCATAGTCGGCATGGGCAACATCGGTGCGGCCATCGCCCGACGTGGTCGCCTGGGGTTCAACATGCCGGTCATCTACAGCGGCAACAGTCGCAAGACCAGGCTGGAGCAGGAGCTCGGCGCGCAGTTTCGCACCCTCGATCAATTGCTGGCCGAAGCTGATTTCGTCTGCCTGGTGGTGCCGCTCAGCGAGAAAACCAGGCACTTGATCAGCCATCGTGAACTGGCGCTGATGAAGCCGAGTGCCATTCTGGTGAACATCGCCCGTGGCCCGGTAGTGGATGAACCGGCGCTGATCGAAGCGCTGCAAAACAAGCGCATTCGTGGTGCCGGGCTGGACGTGTACGAAAAAGAACCCCTGGCCGAGTCGCCGCTGTTCCAGCTGAACAACGCCGTGACCTTGCCGCACATCGGCTCGGCCACCCATGAGACCCGCGATGCCATGGCCAACCGTGCCTTGGCCAACTTGCGCAGCGCCCTGTTGGGCGAGCGCCCGCAGGACCTGGTCAACCCGCAAGTCTGGAAGGGCTGACGCAAAACGGGCAGGTGTTACAAGCGCCTGCCCTTTGCCCTCAGAAGTTCAATTAAAACAAGCTAGCATTAAACCAATACACACTTTGCAATTCAGCACATCACCCTGCAATAGAACCATCCGCTAGAATCCGTTACTTGAAAGGAAACCTTCTTTAACAATAACGGAGAAAAATCTTGAATTCACTCAATACCAACCAGATCATTAGAATCAGCAAAACCTCGATTCTGCTATTTATCAGCTTTTTCGGGCTATTGACGACTTACAACAATTTCGCCGACTACTCCACAAACTACGAATATCTCGCCCATATACTGAGCATGGACACGACCCTGAATCAACTCAAGTACAGTAATAGAGCCATCACATCGCCCCTGCTTCATCATCGGATCTTTTGGCTGATCATTACACTTGAAATCATGTTTACACTCTTCTGCACAATAGGAACCTACTATCTTTATAAAAACATAAACACCAGCAAGGAAGCATTCCACGAAGCAAAAAAATTTGCAGTTATCGGGTTACTGATTGCTATTTTTATATATTACGTTTGTTTTCAGGCCGTCGGTATTGAATGGTTCAATATGGACGAATCAAAAAAATGGAACTACAGGGACTGGGGGCGGCAAGCAGTTGACTTCATACTGTTATCCCTGATTTACATTGCCTTGCCGATCGAGAGTGCAGAGCCGCCGATCTCGCCCGCCTCTGCTGAATCACGCTAACTTGCCAGTTCCCTGCATCAACGGCACTTTCGGTTTGCGAAACACCAGTACGTTCCCCGACATCACCAACACCAGCCCCAACAGCGCCGGTATTGTCCATTGATAACCCTCGGCAAACGCCGACACGTTGAGCGCCACCACCGGAAACAGCACTGTGCAGTACGCCGCCCGCT
Organism: Pseudomonas sp. AP3_22 TE3818; assembly: GCF_053628995.1. NCBI lineage: Bacteria > Pseudomonadati > Pseudomonadota > Gammaproteobacteria > Pseudomonadales > Pseudomonadaceae > Pseudomonas > Pseudomonas sp. AP3_22 TE3818. The sequence goes on from NZ_JBRJHL010000001.1 coordinate 5,616,324, forward strand.
CAGGCCCCATGCGCCCGACGAGTGTGAGATAGGCGGTGAAGCCGATCACCGACCCGGGAATCACCAGGTACAACAGTGAGCCGATGTAACGCGCGCTCATTTCAATGTCGAAGGGAATGCCTTTGACCAGGCACCACACCGAGAGCATCGCCGCCCCGTAGGCCATGCCCCAGGCGTTGGTGGTCAGTGGCTTGAGACCGGCCTTCTGTTGCAGGCTTGAGAGCATGTTGCCCGCCGAGAAACACAAGGTGCCGCACAGGGCCAGACCAAGGCCGAGCAAGGTTTCCGGGCTGGCGGTATGCCCGGCCAGTTCCGGCCAGAACAGCAGTCCCAACCCAAGCAGGCCCAGCGCACCGCCCATCAGCACGTTGCGGGCGATTCTCTGGCCGAAGAACACTCGCGCGTTGAGGGCATTCCACAGGGTGGCGGTGGAAAACACGACGGCCACCAGACCGCTGGGGATCCACTGGCTCGCGGTGAGGAAGCACATGAAGTTGACGCAGAACAGGCACAGGCCCTGAGCCAGGCAAATCAAATGCCCGCGACGGTTCATCACTTGCAGGCGCCGACTGAGCAACAGGATCACGAACAGCACCAGCGCGGCGAGGCCGAAGCGATAGACGATCGACACGGGAATCGCCACCACGCCCAGTTGCCATTTCAGGGCAATCCAGGTGGTGCCCCAGATCAGCACGGTCAGCAGGTACAGAGAAAGGTTCATGGCAAAGGCTCCTCGATAGGCGCCCAGTGTCCGGCGTCACGCCTTGGGGCACTTGCATAAACTTGCGCTTTTGTCTGGCGACAGGCTGGCAGGCGCACGTCTACGGAGTAGGATGCAGGGCGTTGGATGCTGGTGTTAGAGAGCAACGATCATGGCTGCACTGGATACCCTACAAGTCTTTCAAGCCCTCAACCGCTCGCCGAATGCTCGTCTGGAGCACAGCGCCGAGCTGGGTGACGGCTTGTCTGCAGCCTTGTGGAGCAATCACCACGACGCACAGGAATACGAAGCACCCAGCCACCACACGTTGTCCTGTTACATAGCCGGCGGCACCGGCACCTTCCGTCGCGATCAGCCCGGCAACAAGGGCGGTCCGGACAAACTGTGCATCCTGCCGGCCGACCACCAGTCAGGCTGGGTGATCAACGGTGACATCCGCCTGGCACACCTGTATTTCAGCCCCGAACAATTTGCCCTCGGCTGCGTCACCCTGCTCGATCGCGAACCCCGGGAAATGCAGCTGCGCGAGCAGACGTTTCTCGATGACCCGCAGCAGGCGCTGCGATTTCGGCAGTTGATCAGCTTGAACTGGGACGAGCCGGGCGAACGCCTGCTGACCAGCAGCCTGGCCCACGAACTGCTCAGCCATGCCCTGCTCAGCCAGGTCAACGCCCGGCAAGGCCTGCGCCTTAAAGGTGGATTGGCCGCGCATCAGCGCCGGCATCTGGTGGAGTACATCGACAGCCATCTGGACCAGGCCATCAGCCTCGGTCAGTTGGCGGCGTTGTGCGCGTTGTCGGAGTACCACTTCGCGCGGATGTTCCGCGAGAGCTTCGGCTTGCCGCCCCACCAGTACCTGCTGGCGCGGCGCCTGAACCGGGCGCGGGAATTGCTGCGCACGACCTCGCAACCACTGGGGGAGATTGCGCTGGCTTGCGGTTTTTCCAGTGCCAGCCACTTCACCAACCGCTTTCGCCAGGCATTGGGGGGAACGCCCGGCCAGTATCGACAGGCGTTTTTGCGCTAGGTCCGATTATTTATCGCCTGTACTGCCGCCATCGCGGGCAAGCCCGCTCCCACAGGTTCAGTGTCTGTCGTCAGAACTCCAGGGTGCTGGACAACGTCACCTGCCGCGAATCGCCCATCGACACAAAGAAGCGGCTCGCCGCCGAGGTGTAGTAGGTGCGGTCAAACAGGTTCTTCACGTTGAGCTGAAACTTGACCCTCTGCCCGTCGACCTGGGTGTCGTAGGTGGCGAACGCATCGGCCACGGTGTAGCTCGGCAAGTCGAAATCGTTCACCGCGTTGCCCGCGCGCTCCCCCACATAACGCGCCCCGGCGCCGACCCGCAGCTGATCACCGCCAATGACGCTGCCGAAGTCATAGACCGCCGACAACGAGCCGCTGTTCTTCGCCACGTTTTGCAGTTGATTACCCTTGTAAATCGGGTCTTCGGTGACTTCGGCATCGGTGTAGGCGTAGCTGCCGATCATGCTCCAGCGATCGGTGAGCTGACCGCTCAAGTCCACCTCAAGGCCACGGGAACGCACTTCGCCAGCGGCGCTGTAGATCGTGGTCGGGCCTTCGGCGTTGGCCACCAGCACATTGCGTTTCTTGATGTCGAACAGCGCGATGTTGCCGGTGACGCGGCCCGGCAGATCAAGCTTGGCCCCCAACTCCCAGGACTTGGCTTCTTCCGGCGCGATGCCGCCGTCAAGCACGGTACTGCTGCCGCTCAACGGTGCGATGGTCGAGTTGGGTTTGAATGACTCGGTGTAGCTGCCGTAGAACGACAAGGCATCGGTGTACTTGTACACCAGGCCCGCGCGCGGCACCCATTTCTGCCCGTTGCCGTCGGTGTTGGCGTGGAACGGTACGCCTTTGCCGGCGTACTGGTCGTACGCCTGGAAACGCGCGCCGGCTACCAGAATCCATTGCTCGTTGAGGTGGATGGAATCCTGCAGGAAGGCCGAGTCGCTGCGCAATTCATCGGTCTGCGCGCTGTCGGCCGGGCTGACAGTGGTGCCCGGCACTTCCTGGCCATAGATCGGGTTCACGTAGCTGAACTGGGTGCGACTTTTCTGGCGGATCAGGTCTTCGCGGTAGATCTTGCGGTATTCGTCGTCGATGCCGAACAGCAGGTCGTGCTGCAGGCCGAGCACATTCACATTGCCTTCGAGGCTGACGGTGGTGAATCGGTCGGTGCTGATCGCGTTTTGAGTACCGTCCATGCTGCGGGTCAGCGTGCCCTTTTTAGTGTCGATGGCGGTCACGCGCACCTGGCTGGCATCGTAGGTTTCGCGGTTCCAGCTGTAGCCGAAATGGGCTTTCCAGTTGTCGTTGAGTTCGTGATCAGCCTCGAAGTGATAGAGGTCCGAACGCCCTTCCATGTTGTTGAACGGCTCGTCGAGGCGCTCGTTGCGCGAGATGTCCAGCGGGTGGTTGGTCCGTGGGTCGATCAGCGTGCCGCGGTCGAACGGCGTGAGGAATTCGCGGTGCTCATAGGCGAACAGCAGCTGGGTGCCTTCGCCGTACCAGGCCAGCGACGGCGCAATCAGGCTTTCACGATGCACGCCGAAGTTGCGCCAGTAATCTTCGTCTTCGTAGTCCAGCACCATGCGGTAGGCCAGCCCGGAATCGCCAAGGGCGCCGGTGCTGTCGAGAGTGCCGCCGCTGCCGTTCTTGCCGTCGCCATAGCTCGAACCGCGCGCGGTCAGCGCGTTGTACTGCTCAAGCTCGGGTTTCTTGCTGACCATGTTGACCACGCCGCCCGGATCCTGGATGCCGTACAGCAACGAGGCCGGGCCCTTGAGCACCTCGACCCGGTCCACACTGGCGTTGAGGCCGCGCCCCTGCACGATCGGCATGCCGTCGCGCATGATCGAGCCGTTACGGTTGTCGCCAAAACCGCGAACCATCACCGAGTCCTGGGTGCTGCCCAGGGTATTGGCCTGGGTGATGCCGCTGACGTTGGCCAGGGCGTCATCGAGGTTGCGCGGCGCCTGATCGCGGATCACCTGGGCCGGGACGACATTGATGGTTTGCGGTATGTCCTGAATCGGGGCCGAAGAGCGCATCACCGAAGAGGTCGGTGGCGGCTGGTAGCTCATGGACTCATCCATCACCGAGGTGATGGTGGTCGCGCCCAGGTTCAACGCACCTTCAGTCGGCCGCGGCTCCAGCGCCATGGTATGGCCGTCGGTGCGGCGGAACGTCAATCCCGAGCCGGTGAGCAGACGTTGCAGGGCCTGTTCGGCGCTCATCTGGCCATTGACCTCCGGCGCATTGAGGCCGTATGGCGCTTCATCGGTATAGACGACGCTGATGCCGGTTACCCGGCTGAAATCACTCAGGGCCTGGGGCAGCGGTTTGGCGGCCAGCGAGAAACTGAACTGCGCACGCGGCTGGCTACTGCCCGTCTCTGCGGCCAGCGCCAGGCCAAGCGGCAACAACGCCGATGCCGAAAAGCTCAACACAGACACACCCAACCATTGTTTGACCGAACCCGATTTTGCCCTGGACTTCATGACTCATGACCTGTGTAGAACCACAACTGATGCGAATGACTCGCAGTTTCAGTCACTACACGGATGGCAATCGGGTTTACCTCATCACAATTTGAAAATATTTTTGTTCCGGGTGATGCAGTGTTTGAACTGGCCCCTTCGCGGGCAAGCCCGCTCCCACATTTGAAGTGCATTTCTCTGTGGGAGCGGGCTTGCCCGCGAAGAGGCCGCCAGCTTCAACGCAAAATAATCAGATGCCCCAACACCTGATGCTGCTCAAACCCCAACACTCCCTGCAAAGAACTCAACACCGCCTGCGGATTCCTGCTCGGGAAGCTGCCACTGACCCGGCGTGCCGCCAGTTCACTATTGAGCATCACGATCCGTCCCGGGTAATAGCGTCCCAGATCCCGCACCACATCGGCCAACGTCGCCTTGTAGTAATTAAGCCAGCCCTGGCGCCATGCCAGTTGCGCCTCGCTGTCCACTGCGTGGAGCATTTGTGCCGAGCCTTCGCCGTAGGCGACTTGCTGTCCGGCGGTGAGGATTTGCTGTTCGGCGTCCTGGTCCGCCGTCACCCCGACTCGCCCGGACAGCACCGTGACCTGCGCCCCCCCAGGCTGCAAACGGACTTCGAACTGCGTGCCCAGGACCCGCGCCTGGCCTTTTTCAGCATCGACCACAAAGGGTTGCCCCGTATGCGTCACGCTGAAAAACCCGGCGCCGCGACGCAGTTGCACATGCCGCTCGCCGCGACTGAAATCCACGGCGATGGCACTGTCGGCATCCAGCGTCACCTGTGACTGATCGGCCAGGGTGACGGTGCGGATTTCCCCCGGTGCCGAGACAAAGTCCGCGCCCAGGTCATCGATCCAGCGCGAGGGCTGCCAGCCTGTACCGAGACTGACCATCAACAGCAGACACGCCGCCATCGCCAGCGCACCGGACCAGCGCCCGACCGTGCTGCGCCGAGACTTGTCCATGGCGTTGAGGTAACTCTGCAAGGCCAGGGCATCTTCATCGGCCAGCGTGCGCGCCGGCCCTTCGCTCAGCTCCCACAAGACCTGCGCCCGGGCATAGGCCTCGGCATGAGCGGGATCGGCCTGCAACCAATGACTGAAAGTCGCCTGATCAGCACTGCTGGGCTGGTCATGCAACAGACTCAGCCAGGCCAGCGCTGCCTGTTCCTGAGCGGGCGTCGGAGTGACGCGTTCGAAGTGGTTCACGGTGCTTTCCCTGGCGTACGCGATTCGGGTTCCCGAAGGCTGGCCTTGCAGGCTTCGAGGGCGCGCATCATATGTTTTTCCACGGCACTTTGGGACAAGCCCATGGCCTTGGCGATCTCGGCGTATTTACGGCCGTGAATGCGATTGAGCAAAAAGATCTGCCGCGTGCGCTGCGGTAAAGCGCGCAATGCGGCTTCGACGTGGCGCAGATCGTTGCCCGCCTCCAGCGCCGCTTGCGGTCCGCAGCCATGGCTGTCCGGTGATTCCACCAGCATGCCTTCGCTGGCCCGCACCCGCGTGCCTTCACTGCGCAAATGATCGATGGCGATGTTGCCGGCGCAGCGCAACAGGTAGGTACTGAGTTCCTCGACTTGCACCAGCGGCCGCCGCCAGAAACGCAAGAACAAGTCCTGAACGAGGTCCGCCGCCGTCGCGCTGCAGCCGACACGCCGATTTACCAGCGCTTCCATTTGCGAACGCTGGGAGAGAAACACCTGGAGAAAATGCGCACGGTCGCCGCGCTGTTGATCACGCTCGATATCGTGGGGGTCGGGTGGGAGAGTCATCATTGTTCAAGTTTCGACCTGGAGACCGGGGAGACCACAACAGCGTCAGGGGGGCCGGCAAGGTCGCAATATTAATGATAAATATTCTCATATGCAAAAGATCGGGTGCTGCACCTATCTCGCCCGTTGGTTCACCGCAAACCTGGCTGTCCCCACAACCCATGCCAACGACCATGGCATCCAAAAGCCACCGAAACGAAAACGGGCCTGCAATGCAGGCCCGTTCTCATGGGAAGGTAAAAAGTGAATCAGGTGTCAGCCGTTAAGCGCCGCCTGTTCGTTTTCCAGAAACTCTTCTTCCAGCAGCTGGTCGGCATGGGTGCCACTCTCGATGGGCACCACATTTGCTCGTTTGCCGCGTAATTTGCCGAACATATGCTCCAGCGCATGTTCAAGTTTGGTGGCTGCTCCGTCGATCGCCTGCTCCATGGTGGAGGCCTTATGGGTGACGGAAACCGGTTGATGGCCTTTTGGCCGCGCCTCCAGCTGGCAGCGCATGTCGTGGGGACCCGGCTTGTCGCCGTTCTCGTCCCGCAGGTGAACCTCGACGCGTGTCAGGTCCTCTTCGTAGCGTTCGAGCGTGCTCTCAATGGTCGTACGTACCCACTCCTCCAGTCGTTTACTGCCTTGAATATGGTTATCGCTATTGACTTGGATTTGCATAGTTCATCCCTTATTTCAGCTAGCTCGCGAGAGGCCGGTCAGCTAAGCCCTTGGGCGTCATCACCGTGACCTCTTGGTTACACAATCGGTCTGTACGCTGAACAATTCAACCCCTAAAAAAAGATAAATGTTCAATCGCAAAAAAAGCCGGACAACCGGTAAAAGCGCTGTTAAGGTCGGGAGTTGGGTCGCCCTGCTCTTGCGTAACAATTGCTCACATTTGCTGTTCCCCCAACGGGTGCAGGCTGCGAAAAGCACCCGCCTCCTCCACCAACCAATCGTGCACCGCGCGCACACCCGGATGGCTCAAAGCCCCTGGTGCGTAAAGCAGCATGTAGCGCTTGTGATTGGGCACCGCCAGACCAAACGGCACGATCAGCGCCCCACGTTCCAGCTCATCATTGAGCAGCGTTCGTCGGGCAATCGCCACGCCCATCCCGGCGATGGCCGCTTCGATGGTCAGGTGATTGCGATTGAAGGTATGCCCGCGTCGCACATCGGCCCCTTCGAAGCCGATGGCGTTGAGGTAAAACTCCCATTCCGCATATTCGTAGCTGCCGCGCCAGGCGGTGATGTCGTGCAACAACGGAAAGTGCATCAGGTCTGCCGGACCGTGCAGCGGCGGACGACCCCGCAACAGGCTCGGCGCACACACCGGAAAGATCTGTTCATCGAGCAAGGCTGTGGATAACAGGCCCGGATAGCTGCCGTCGTTCAGGTCGATTGCCAGGTCGAAGTCGCCCTCATGCAACGGCACGCTGCTGTCCTCGGCCACCAGGCGCAACTGGATGTCCGGAAAACGCTGCTGCAAACGCGGCAGACGCGGCGTCAGCCATTTGCTAAGGAACGACGGAATCGAACGCACCCGCAGAATCCCGCTGATCATGCCCGCATCCAGTCGCCGCAATTCCGCGTCGATACTGCCAAAGGCCTCGTTGACGGTAATGGCCAGGCGCTGGCCCTCGGCGCTCAGCTCCACTCCGCGGGCACGGCGGTGAAACAGGCGAAAGCCCAGGCGCTCTTCCAGCTGGCGGATCTGCTGGCTGACGGCTCCCGGTGTGATGTGCAGTTCTTCGGCGCAACGGGTGAACGACAGGTGCCGCGCGGCACAGGCAAACACGTTCAGCCAGACATAGGTCTGGGCATGTAATTGACGGCTCATCGTTTAGTCCTGCTAAAGGATGTCTTAGGAAATTTCGTTGGTCACGTAGGACCTTGGCGGGCAGTATCGCCGACATAGCGCTTGTCCTACAAAAATGGCGGCGATTCCTCTTCCATTGCTTGTACAGGCTTTAGCATGGCTATCAGTGTTTTCGATCTCTTCAAAGTCGGCATCGGCCCGTCCAGTTCCCATACCGTCGGTCCGATGCGCGCCGCTGCGACCTTCGCTCAACAACTGCTCGAACAGGGTTTACTGACGGACGTGCGACGCGTGGAGATTCGCCTTTACGGTTCTCTGTCGGCGACCGGCGTCGGTCATGCAACGGACCGCGCCTGCGTCATGGGCTTGATGGGCGAATGGCCCGACAGCATCGACCCCACCACTATCGACAGCCGCATTCACACCCTGCGCGAAAGCGGCAAATTGTGTCTGGCGGGCGTTGCGGACATTGCTTTCGACTGGCAACGCGATCTCCTGCTGCTTGACGAGAGCCTGCCCTACCACCCCAATGCCATGTCCCTGACGGCTTTCGGTGAAACCGGCGAGCGGTTCGAGCAAACCTATTACTCGGTGGGCGGCGGTTTCATCATCGAAGCGACCGAAGCCGAGTCCGGGATCGCACCGGCCGGCGATGTGGTGCTGCCTTACGACTTCTCCAGCGCCGCCGAACTGCTCAAGCTGTGCAACGAGCACGGACTGCGGGTCAGTGAGCTGATGATGGCCAACGAACGGGCATGGCGTGGGGATGCCGAGATTCGCCAGGGCCTGTTGCATATCTGGTCGGTGATGCGCGAATGCGTCGAGCAGGGCTTGCGTCACGAAGGCATCCTGCCCGGCGGTCTGAATGTTCCGCGTCGAGCGGCGAAACTGCATCGCAGCCTGCAGGAAATCGGCAAGCCGAATGTCATCACCTCCACCTTGTCAGCGATGGAATGGGTCAACTTGTACGCCCTTGCCGTGAACGAAGAAAACGCGGCAGGCGGGCGCATGGTCACGGCGCCGACCAACGGCGCAGCGGGAATCATTCCAGCGGTGCTGCATTACTACATGAAATTCAATGCCGATGCGTCTGACGACGACGTGGTCGCGTTCTTCCTGGGCGCAGCCGCCGTTGGCATCCTGTGCAAGAAAAACGCATCGATCTCCGGAGCCGAAGTCGGCTGCCAGGGCGAAGTCGGCTCTGCCTGCGCCATGGCCGCCGCAGGCCTGGCAGAGGTACTGGGCGCCAGCCCGGAACAGTTGGAAAACGCCGCTGAAATCGGCCTGGAACACAACCTCGGCCTCACCTGCGACCCGGTTGGCGGACTGGTACAAGTGCCGTGCATCGAACGCAATGCAATCGCCGCCGTGAAAGCCATCAACGCCACGCAAATGGCCTTGCGCGGTGACGGCAAGCACTTCATTTCCCTGGACCGGGTGATCCGCACCATGCGCGACACCGGAGCCGACATGCACGACAAGTACAAAGAGACGTCACGGGGTGGACTGGCGGTGAACTGGGTGGAATGCTGACCGTTTTGGTTGCACGCCCGCCGTTATTGCCCTGAAACGTGCAGGAAACGCGGCCCCTGTAGGAGCGAGCTTGCTCGCGAAAAACCAAAAGGCACCGTGAGGTGTCTGGGTTTACGCGTAATCGTTGACGACCATCGCGAGCAAGCTCGCTCCTACAGAACCTGTTTTTTGTCCGACAATTTTTCCGGCATGGGCCTTGCTACTTCCCTGCTGGAACAATGATGGCGAGATGGCCGGTGGTCTGGCGTTGCGAACCAACCTGATCACGGCCGGTCAACAACTGCACGTTCAATCAGGCGGTGACGCATCATGGACAACCCTTTCCAGCTCATTACCGATGCCTTTGCAGCGGATTACCAGATCAACCTGAGCATTCAGAGCCTGGACGGCAGCATCATGCTGACCCTTTCCAACAGGGGCCGCGTGGTAGCCAAACGCATGATCAGCGCCGAACAACGCAATGATCCCCAGCGCCTCAAGCGACTGGTTCAAAGCATTCAATTCGGCATTGCCATCGAACAGGGCCACAGCGCCGTAGCCATCCTCGAAGCCATGACCACCGGCAGCGGACGGACCTTGCCGCCCCCTCCCGTCAAAGGGCGGCAGCGCCCAACGCTCAGGCTCTAGATTTCGCCCTTCTCGACCTCTGGATGTTCACTGGAACCCGCGCCGGTCTTGCGTTGCGGGTTTTCGATCTTCACCGAGGGAAATTGCGACGAAGCGTAACGCACCACCAGAATCGCAAACGCCAACAGCAGGATCCCGCCGCACAGGTAAATGATCCCCAGGTCCGGCGGGTTGTGGTGCGAAACGTTGGAAATCAGCAGCCGAGTCAGCGCGGTGATCGCCACGTAGATCAGGAAGCGCACGGGCATGTGGTTGGTCTTGAAGTAAATCCCGACCATCGCCCCCAATTCCAGGTAGATGAACAGCAGCAGGATGTCATCGATCTTGATGTGTCCCTCTTCGATCATCCCGAGAAATTCCATCACCGCCGCCCACGCGGTCACCGCACCGATGGCGAACAGCGCCAGGTAATGAAAGGTCTCGACGAACAGATTGCCCAGGGACTCGGCCAGTTCATGCACGCTCTGCCGCAGCTTTTCGGCCCAGTTGATTTTCACGATGATGCTTCCTTAGGTCGGTTCGACCGGATGATGCGGGTTGGACGTGACGGTTTTTCTGCATGCAGAAAAAAGGCCAGCCCATGATGGCGAGCCGCTCAGGATTGCGCGCCGTGGCGTTTGGTCGCACCTGGCAGCGCCGCGCCTGACAAATGCCGAAACCGGTCTACATTAAAAAGCCACTACCCAAAAGACAGGGTTTCGCTTATCCTTTCGCTGTATATAGATACAGTAGTCGAAACCGACAACCAATGTGAAGGCATGTGAGGTGGTGAATGGCCGTCGAAGTGGTATACCGCAGCAGCCGAGATCTGGAGCGCTTGTTCATGGATAAAGCCGAAGCTGACCGTCATGACAAAATGCTCGAACTGGCCGAATTGCTGGCTGAAGTGTTGCAAAAAGCCGTTCCGTCCCTGACCGAGCAGCAAGTGGAAGAGGCCGGGATCTACATGGCGAAGAATCGCGATGTGTTCGCCAAGGCGTTCAAGAGCCAGCCGGACGCCCTGTCCGAACTGCTTGCTGCACCTGTTGAAGTTGCCGAGCCGGTTGCAGTGGCCGCTCCTGTGGAAGAGGCAAACGCGGAGCCCGTTGCCCCGGCCAAGCCAGCCAAGGCTGCGAAAACAGCAAAATAAGCGACACCCGAATTGAATAGGCCCTGAGTCCGATGGAGTCAGGGCCTTTTTCATGTCCGAAGGCTGCGATCTATTGATCCTTTTATCGATACAGCACCTTTTCCGCCAACTCGTCCGCCACCCGAGCCGGCGAACGTTTTTCCGCCTGGGCATGGGCAAACACCTCGGTCAGGCGCGAGCTGATTTTCGACAGGTGTGCGGTGATGGTCGACAGTTCTTCGCCACGGTGCTTGAGCGACACATAGATCAACCCGCCAGCGTTGATCACGTAATCCGGTGCGTACAGGATGCCGCGACGTTCCAGTTGATCGGCGACATCCAGATGCGTCAGTTGATTGTTCGCCGAACCGGCCACTGCCGAGCAGCGCAGTTGCGTCACGCTGTGGCTGTTCAGCACCCCGCCCAAACCGCATGGCGCAAGAATATCGCAAGGTGTGCTGAGCAGTGCGTCGTTGGCGATGGGGTGAGCCCCGAGTTGCTCCATCGCCAGTTGCACCTTGCCGTGATCGATATCGCTGACCAGTAGTTCGGCCCCGGCGGCGTGCAACTGTTCTGCCAGGGCATAACCGACGTTGCCCAGGCCTTGAATGGCGACGCGCAGGCCTTCGAGGTTATCGCTGCCCAGTCGTGCCATCGCAGTGGCGCGAATGCCGGTGAATACGCCCATCGCCGCGTGCGGCGCCGGGTCACCTGCCGAGGTGGTGCTGGTGACGTGTTGGGTCTGTTGGGCGATGCAATCCATGTCCGCCACTGAGGTGCCGCTGTCGATGGCCGTGATGTAGCGCCCGTCCAGCTGATTGATACAGCGCCCGAAGGCTTCGAACAGCGCGGCGCGGTTGGCCACGTGAACGGGGCGAATGATCACCGCCACGCCGCCGCCCTGGGCCAGGCCGGCCAGTGCCGCCTTGTAACTCATGCCTTGGGCAAGGCGCACCGCATCCTCGACCGCAGACTCGTCGCTGGGATAGGCAAGATAACGACAACCACCCAGGGCAGGCCCCAGTCGGCTGTTATGAATGGCAATGACCGCCTTTAACCCGGTGACCGGGTCAACGCTCAGATGCAGCGATTCAAGGCGAGTACTTTGCATGAGAGCGAACATCGTAAGGCTCCCGAATCACTTCTTGTAGACGCCAGTATAGGCTTGCGCCCGAAAATTGCAGAAGCGCACCGGAATAAGCGCGGCCCAGATGCAGGCTTTCGGAAATAACCGGAATTCGCGCTCGTGCAGCACTGGACGAATGCCGGAGAGGGGGCTAAAACGAGGCATTGCCCGGAGATTTTGATGACCCCGCGCCAATCGTTCTTCGCCTGCCTGCAACGTTCACCGCCCGCGCTGTTCGAGGCGGCGCTATGGATTGCGGTCGAGCATGACGGTGAAGTGAAGCCTCAAGCGGTACTGGCCGATTTCCAGGAATTGCAGCAACGGGTCAGCGGCGGCTTGCCGATGCTGCCGGTCAGTGAACTGGCCCAACCGCTATTGCGGCGCATGAACGATCTGGGTTTCGCCCAGGACGACTTCACCCCTTTGCGCCCGCAAGTGGCACTGCTCGACAAAGTACTGGAACGCCGACGAGGGCAACCCTTGACGCTGGGGCTGATTGCGCTGGAGTTGGCCAAGGGCCTGGAGATCCCCATGGTCGGGGTCAATTTTCCCGGGCATTTCCTGCTGCGGGTGCCGGGCGCCGATCATTTGCTCGATCCCTGCGGCGGCCGTCGCCTTTATCCGAACGATTGCCGAGAGTTGTTGCATCGCCAGTACGGCCCGAACATGAAGCTCAGCGCCGATCACCTGGTTACCGCCGAGCCGGTGCAGATGCTGCAACGGCTGTCGCGCAACCTGCGCCAGTTGTACCTCTCCCACGACGACTTCATCAATGCCCTGATCGACGCCGGACGCGTCCTGGAACTGGGCAATGCCAGCACCGCCGACTATCTGGCCCGGGCCAGCCTGTACCAACGGCTGGACTGCCCGAACGCCGAGCGTTTTGACCTGGAGCACGCCCTGCTGCTCAGCGACGATCCCATCCAGCGGATTCGCCTGACGGAACGGCTGGGACATCTGCCGCCGAATGCCATCGTCCATTAATCACAGTCCCCCCCCCTGTGGGACGGTGTGAGGCGTCAAGGCGTATCAGGCTGATTCGCCGGATGCGCCTGGACGAACGCCGGATGCGTCGCCGCCAACGCTGCCACTCGACGAATCCGCGGATAAACCTCAAGGGAAACATTGAAACGCTCGGCCGCGTACAACTGCGGGATCAGGTAGACGTCCGCCAGCCCCGGCTCGGGGCCGAAGCAGTAACCGTCATCACCGATCAACTGCTCTACCGTGGCCAGACCCTGGCCGACCCAGTGACCGATCCACTCCACCACCTGCGGTTCGTCGTGGCCCGACTGGCGCAGCCGGTTGAGCACGCTGACGTTGTGCAGCGGGTGCACATCGCAACCGATCACTGCCGCCACGCCGCGCTCATGTGCGCGGGTGGCGAGGTCCTTGGACAGCAGTGGCAGCTGTGGATAACGTTCCTCCAGGTATTCGATGATGGCGGGAGACTGGATCAGCAACTCGCCTTCATCGGTACGCAAGGCCGGCACGCGGCCCTGCGGGTTGATGCCCAGATAAGGCGGCTGTCGATGCTCGCCGCCCTGGGGGGCGATCAGGTTGACCGGCAAGGATTGATAATCCAGGCCCTTGAGCGCCAACGCGATACGCACCCGGTACGAGGACGTCGAACGGTAGTAAGTATAGAGTTCCATGCCCCGCTCCTCTCAGCGCGCCGGCAGCACTTTGCCACGGCACTCACCGAAACCGATGGACACGAAACCGTCGCGACGGCAACGGCCGCGCAGGATGATTTCGTCACCGTCCTCAAGGAATTTACGCACCTCGCCCGAGGCCAGTTCAATCGGCTTTTTACCGCCCTCGGTGATTTCCAGCAGGCTGCCGAACTGACCGCTCTCCGGCCCCGACAAGGTGCCCGAACCGAACAGGTCACCGGCCTGCAATTGGCAGCCGTTGACGCTGTGGTGCGCGACCATTTGCGCCACGGTCCAGTACATGTGCTGTGTGTTGCTCAGGGTCAGGCGATGAGCCGGCAGGTTCTGCTCGCGCATGGCCTCGGTGAGCAGCAGCACTTCCAGTTCGATGTCGAACCCGCCAGCGGCCTGATCGCGCTTGTCGAGCAGGTACGGCAGCGGCTGCGGATCGCCTTGCGGACGCGCAGGCTGGGCACGACGGAATGGCTCCAGCGCTTCGGCGGTGACGACCCACGGCGAGATGCTGGTGATGAAACTTTTCGACAGGAACGGCCCTAAAGGCTGGTATTCCCAGGCCTGGATGTCCCGTGCCGACCAGTCGTTGAGCAGGCAGAAACCGGCGATGTGATCGGCGGCGTCGCCGATGGCAATCGAGTCCCCCATGTCGTTGCCCCGGCCGATCCAGATGCCCAGCTCCAGTTCGTAGTCCAGGCGCGCACAAGGGCCGAACGTCGGTTCGCTCTGACCGGCCGGCAAGGTCTGGCCTTTCGGGCGGCGGACGTCGGTACCGGACGGGCGAATGGTCGACGCACGACCGTGGTAGCCGATTGGCACGTACTTGTAGTTCGGCAGCAACGGGTTGTCGGGACGGAACAGTTTGCCGACGTTCTGCGCGTGCTCGATGCCGACGTAGAAGTCGGTGTAGTCATTGATTTTTGCCGGCAGGTGCATTTCGCAATCCGCCGCCAGCGGCAGCAGTTTTGCGCCCTGGGCTTCGATCTTGCCGTGCAGGGTGCTGCCCTCGGCGAACAGTTCCAGCAAACGCTCGCGCAACGCGACGCGAGCCTCGCGGCCCAGTTCGAAGAAGGCATTCAACTGACCGCCAAGGGTCGCTTCGACCGCTGCTTTCGCAGCGCCATCGAACAACCCGGCCTCCAGGGCCGCCTGCAAATCAAAGATGTGCTCGCCGATGGCCACGCCACTGCGCGGCGCCGAGCCGTTGAGGCTGAACACGCCCAGCGGCAGGTTTTGCAGGGGGAAATCCGCATGGTCGTTGGCGGATGCAACCCAGCTGCGAGTGATGGAAGTCTGCGTCATGGGTTATCTCCGGGTCGGGTCGAAAGTGGCGGGCAGCGTAGCCCAGCAGGCATCGTAAGTGTTTTGCAGTTGCGGGCAATCGAGGGCGAAACGGCTCGGACGCAACACCTGGCTGGTCTCGAACATGAATGCCATGGTGTTGTCGATTTTCGCCGGTTTGAGGTCAGCGTTGATTGCTTTGGTGCACGTCTCTCCGTCGGGACCATGGGCGCTCATGCAGCTGTGCAGCGAAGCACCGCCGGGCACAAAGCCTTCGGCCTTGGCGTCGTATTCGCCCTGGATCAAACCCATGAATTCGTTCATCAGGTTGCGGTGGAACCACGGCGGACGGAAGGTTTTCTCGGCCACCATCCAGCGCGGAGGGAAGATCACGAAGTCGAGGTTGGCCAGGCCATGGACGCTGGTCGGCGAGGTCAGCACGGTGAAGATCGAAGGATCCGGGTGATCGAAACTGACGGTGCCGATGGTGTTGAAACGGCGCAAGTCATATTTGTACGGCACGTTGTTACCGTGCCAGGCAACCACGTTGAGCGGCGAATGATTGAGCTCGCACGCCCACAGCTGGCCGAGGAATTTCTGCACCAGCGTGGTGGGTTGTTGCAGGTTCTCGTAAGCCGCCGCCGGAGTCAGGAAGTCCCGCGGATTGGCCAGGCCATTGCTGCCAATCGGCCCCAGGTCCGGCAGACGCAATGGCGCACCATGGTTTTCGGCGACATAACCACGGGCCTGCGGGTCGAGCAGTTCGATGCGGAATTTAAGACCGCGTGGCAGCACGGCAATTTCCAGCGGTGCCAGTTCAAGCACGCCCAGTTCGGTGGCAATGCGCAGGCGCCCCAGTTCAGGCACCAGCAACATCTCGCCGTCGGCGTTGAAGAACACGCGCTCCATGGAACGGTTCGCGCGGTAGTTGTAGATGCTGATACCGGCCGGCTTTTCTGCGCCCGAGTTGGCGGCCATGCTCACCAGGCCGTCGATGAAATCGGTCGGCTCGGCGGGAATGTCCAGCGGGTTCCAGCGCAGGCGGTTGGGGGTCACCTCACCCAGCGGGCCGCCGGCCAGTTGCCGGTCCAGCTTGACGAATGCCGGGTGATTGGCCGACGGCTGAATGCGGTACATCCACGTCCGCCGTGCCTCGCTGCGCGGCATGGTGAACGCCGTGCCGGAGAACAGCTCGGTGTAGAGACCGTATGGGGCTTTTTGCGGGGAGTTCTGGCCGACAGGCAGTGCGCCGGGCAAGGCTTCGCTGCTGAATTCGTTGCCGAAGCCTGACAGGTAGGCCAGCGCTGGCATCGTTGAATCGGGGTTCATGGAGCCTCCTGAACAGGGAGTCGGCAGTGGCCGCTCGCTCTGTTGCAGAGGTCGAGGCACGCCTGGGTTATTTTTATCGTAATTTGATTACGCATAACGTAATTTGATTGGTATTGACCGTCAAGCTATAAAGACGCCCATTCGTCCCGGGATCCCAGCCACCATGGAAAAAACCAGCGACAACAACGGTAAACAGAAAGTCCGCTCGGCCGAGGTTGGCACTGACATCCTCAAGGCTCTGGCCGAGTTGTCGCCTTCGACTTCGCTGTCGCGCCTGGCCGAACACGTGCAAATGCCAGCGAGCAAGGTCCACCGCTATTTGCAGGCGCTGATCGCCAGCGGGTTTGCCGAACAGAACGCAGCGACCAACCATTACGGCCTGGGCCGTGAAGCCTTACGCGTGGGGTTGGCAGCACTCAACAGTATGGACGTGCTGAAAGTCGCCGCCCTGCCCTTGGCCGAGCTGCGCGATGACTTGAACGAAACCTGCTTTCTGGCGGTATGGGGCAATCAGGGCGCGACCGTGGTGCACATCGAGCCGGCAGTGCGTGCGGTGACGGTGGTGACACAACTGGGCTCGGTGCTGCCGCTGCTCAGCTCTTCGACGGGACTGGTATTTGGCGCCTACCTGCCGAAACGCGAGACCGAGGATCTGCGCGTGCAGGAACTACAGTCCCACGCAGCCCATGTGCTGGCAGACGATCAGGCCTACGCGGCCCAGTGCGAACAAATCCGCGCGCGCGGTTTGCACCATGTACATGGTTTGCTGCTGCCAGGGGTGGATGCCTTGTCGGCACCGGTGTTCAACGCGATGGGCAGAGTGGTTGCGGTGCTGACAGTGGTGGGGCCGACATCGTTGTTCCATGCCGATGAAAACGGGCCGGCGGCGCAGCGCCTGTTATCCGCCAGCCGTGCGGTCAGCTGGCGCATGGGTTATGAACCCGCCGCATCCGCAATCTGACTGCCACAGCTGTGCCAACCAAGCAGGGTTGGCACAGCTGCTTTTATGAAAACACCAATCAGCTCAAAAAGTCCCGTGCAATGGCTGCACCCATTTCATTGAGTTCATCAAGTTTCACACCATCGAAACGATATTCCTGGTCAAACGTATACGGCTTGGAAAAGATCCCCAAATTTTCACTGTAAAACTTTGGAACCTCACCATCCTGCAACTGAAGAAAAAATGCCGACACCAGTGACTCAGAGTAAATAACCGTCGAATCGCTAGCCGACGCAACTGCATTGATATATACCTTATCGACATCGATACCGCGACGACTGATCCTTGCGTGCAACTTGGCCCGCACCAATTCCTTGGTCAGCTGTTCCATACTTTAAAACTCCATAATTAATAGTTACACGTTTTTCCCCATAGCCAGCGCTTTTACCAAACGCTCAGGCCAGGAAATCCGGGGCGATCTTGATCACCAGGTCACTGACATCCTCGATCGTAAGCTGCGGATGCAAATCAGATTCCTGGGCACTGTTAGCGATCGAATAAACACCAATTCCTTCGCCGTGATAGTAAGGAATTTCATTCTGCTTGAAATGAGTAAAGATATCTTCGGCCAAGTTTCGGGATTGAAGTATCTTTCGCTCGCCCGCTTGCGCGACAAAACGGGTCAAGTACAGGTTATCGATATTGAATTCCGGGAGCTGATACTTCAACGCCGCATGGACCTCCTCGATGCCGGATACTTTGATCGAACGTTTTGAAAGGTTGATTGAGGGCGCTTCGGTCAACCAACGGACGATATCAATTACGATGCGCTCAAACTCTATCAGGTCCAGCCCTGATACCCGATGCTCCGGCTCGAAAGAATACTGCCGGTTGAAAATCTGATTGATACCCTGGATATAATTAGGCAGTGCCTTTTTCTCAACCCACTCCAGCGTTTCATCGAATAACGTCCTGGATCCACTGAATTCATTGCCAACAAGATCAACCAGCGTATTCAAATAGGTTTTGAACGGATTGATCCCGAGTTCTCCCAAGCGCGAAACCAACAGCACTTCGACTGCGAAATCCGCACGTATACGCTTCAATAGTAAAATCTTTCTGTAAGAAAAAAACCTGTCGCTCATACAGACTTCCTGTCTTGAATAGCCGAACATCCTGCTCGGCGTGTTGAACCAACATACTGACAACGCAACCAATTTCTGACCTGTCAGCGCCGGCAACCATACTAATCAACACAATTATTTATGCACGCGACAGTATGTTTTAATTCATTTCAAAACTAAAAACCAATACTTAACAAACCTGCATTATCAACCCCAACTTATTTGCCATGGCAACTGCCTGTGTGCGTCGCTCCACACCCAACTTGCTGTGGATGCGTCGGGCATGGGTTTTAACCGTATGCAACGAAATGAACAGTTGTTCGGCGATTTGTTGATTGGAGTTGCCTTGGGCAATCAGATCCAGCACTTCAAGCTCTCGCCCGCTCAGCAAACTGACATCGGTGCCGACCGCTGGCGCCGTTCCCTGTAGACGACAGATCAGACTTGGCTGGCGCAAATTCAAATCACGCAATGCCTGTTGCCCATGACAACGCTTCACCAAGGCCAGGCCGGCCTCCAGTGCTGCATGAGCCATGTCCGGCTCGCCCGTCAGGTCCGCCACTTCGCAGATTGCCAATTGCAACTCCGTTTCCAGCGCCAGCATGGCCTGTTGTTGCGCATGCTTGAGTAACGCCTTGAGACGATCCAATGGACAGTGCGCCAATTGAAGTTGAGTCTCGGCCAACACCAACTGGTATTCGATACGCGCAATCAGTTGCAGCGTGGCGGGTGGTGCCTGGCGTGCATGGGCCCCGCGATAATGACGCAAGACTCGGGTCAGCGCTTCCCGGACCAACTCCGGGCGCCCTTGTTGCAGCCAGAAATGACTGCTGATTTGCAGCAGTACGCTGCGATAAACCGTGTCGGGGATCTGCCGTTGCTGCATCAACCGTTCGGCTTCGCGCAGACGATCAAACGCATGGGCATAATCGCGCTGGTTGGCGGCCATCTGCGCTTGCCCGAGAAAGCCATACAGCGCGTGCTTGTCCTGGCTTTGCAGGCAGTCCTCCAGGCCGGACTGGAAGAAACCGGCGGCCAGCTCATCTTGCCCCTGACAGAGAGCCAAACGTCCTCGCCGCAGGGCAATTCGCCCCAATAGCGGCGTCGGTCGATCAGCCTCTCGAGACAACAGCGCCACAGTATCAGCCAACAAGCTCTCGGCGCGTCGGGGCGCTCCGCGCATCTCCAGCAACTGCGCGTGATCGAGTTCAAGCAGGCCTTCGAACAATAGCGAGCCTTGGGCGCGCGCCAGGCACAGTGCCTCACGATTGAACGTCTGCGCCACATCGAGTTCGGCGTTGAGCAACGCCTGCTGGGTCAGTCCTGACAGGCACAACACTCGCGCCGGCCAGGCATCGACGCCCAGCTCGGCCAGCGCATCGAGGAAGTGCGTACGGGCCGCCTCCATACGGCCTTGCAAATGCAGCAGCCAACCCTGTTGCGCCTGCCAGCGTGCCAGCAGTTGCCGTTGCAGCGCCTGCGTAGGCTGCGGGGTAAATCGTGCCAGTTGCTCGATGCACGCGGCGGCAGGATCGAAACGTCCGGCAAACAACAACGCCGCGCTGACCAGCCCCACCAATTGCGGCGTAACAAGGGTCAGCTCAGCCTGTTGACGCTCATGGAGTTTCAACAGCAGACAGACATTTTCGCGCCGGAACAAATGTTCGAGGCTGAAGTGCTGCAACAGACTGACCGCCACTTCGAACTCCTGCGCCAACAGCGCCTGCTCGAACGCACCTTGCCAGTCCTCTTCGGCGCTGAACCATTGGCACGCGCGGCGATGCCAGGATCGCCCGGTCGGGGTCGGCTCTTCAGCCATTGCCCGGGCCAGTGGCTCGAAGATCCGCAACCACTCGACGGAGTCTTCCCAAGGCTCAATGAAGCAGCCCATGTCCTGCAACGCGTGCAGCCACTGCGCGCCCTCACCCGTACCGAAAAGATGCTCGCACAGGCTGGCGTTGAAGCGTGGCAGATGAACCAACACCTGCCAGACCTCAACCAACTCCGGCGGCAAGGTGTTGAACAACTCGTGCTGCAGATAATCAAGCAACGTTGCCGAACGCCCCTGCTCACTCGACCACGGGCAACCATTGAGTAACGCGATCCGTACGCCAGCGCACCAGCCACCGCTGCGCTCAACTACCCTCTTGGCAGTCTGGGCCGCCAGGGTCGGCTCGACATGACCGAGCAACTGCCCGACCTCGGCCTCGGTAAACGCCAGCGCCCGGCCTTCGCACTCGTACACCTCATCATCGAGCAGCAGCCGCGGCCAGTTGCAGGAGGGTCGTCGACGGGAACCCAGCCACCAGGTCAGCATCGGGTTGGCGACGGCCAACAGGCGATCGAGCATCCGGTCGAGTTCCGGGTTGGGTGCGCGGCAGTAATCATCCAGAAACAGCCAGGTCGGGGTCTGTAATCGGGCCAGATGCGCCAGCAGCCCGGGCTCATCCGCCGAGGGCAGATCCAGCGCTTGCGTCAGGCGCAACAGAAAATCGGCAGCACTCAACGACGCCCCCGCCAGCGGCAGCCAACAGACCCGATAGTGCTCCGGCGCCCGCAGCAGGCATTCGCTGAGCAACGCGCTCTTGCCACTGCCGGGCGGTGCGCAAAGCAACTTCACCCTCGCGGTCGACACCAGCATGGGTTCGATCAACCGCTCGCGGGACAGATGATGGGACGACAGTCGGGGCACAAGGCCTGGGCGGTCCAGACAGTGCGTCATTGCAGTCATTGTGATGCGCCTTTTTTTTATAATTCTGGCGCTACCCTAGACCCCTCCCGAGCGCTTGTTGAAGAAGTATTCAACACACTGATCGCCCCCTATAAAAAAGGTGACCGCAAAGTCACCCTTTTGTGTAGGAGCCTGTAGGAAACCTACCTGACCCCCGTGCTGCGCAAGGCTGCTGGCGTGTAGTCTCCCGCCTTTGCATCGATGTTGAACTCGAAGCTGCGCTTTTCTTCGTTCTTCATTCCCAGTGCGATGTAGCGACCGGCAATCAGGTCATACAGCGCTTCGACGGTGTACGCCGGCACCTGGTGATCGTAGTAGAACTGGGCATGCCCTTCGGCGACACGCCAGAGCTGGCCACGTCCGTCGTAGTGGTCGGCCAGCGCCACTTGCCAGCTGTCTTCGTCGATGTACATGTGGCGCTTGGCGTACACGTGCCGTTCGCTCGGCTTGACCGTAGCGACGACTTCCCAGACCCGGTGCAGCTCATAGCGAGTCAGGTCCTGGTTGATGTGCCCGGCCTTGATCACGTCCGTGTACTTGAGGTCTGGCGAGTCGAGCTTGTAGCTGTTGTAGGGGATGTACATCTCCTTCTTGCCGATCAGTTTCCAGTCGTAGCGATCCGGTGCGCCGGAAAACATGTCGAAGTTGTCGGTGGTGCGCAGGCCATCGGATGAGGTGCCGACACCGTCATAGGCTACCTGTGGCGCACGCCGTACCCGACGCTGGCCGGCGTTGTAGATCCAGGCCTTGCGCGGTTCCTTGACCTGATCGAGCGTCTCGTGGACCAGCAACACGTTGCCCGCCAGCCGTGCCGGTGCGGTCACTTCCTGCTTGAAGTAGTTGAGCACGTTATCGTCGCTGCCCGGCTTCAGATCACTGAGCAACGACGGCACGGCGACTTCATCCTTGAAGCGGATCACCGTGAAATCACCATTGGATTGCGGTGTCGCCTGGGTGATGGTGCGACGCAGATTGCCGCCGTGGTAACGGGTGACGTGGTTCCAGATCACTTCCACGCCATTCTTCGGAATCGGAAACGCGTAGTAGCGATTGCCGGTGAAGTTGGCCAGACCGTTGCCGTCGTTGATCGGTGTTACGTTCAGTGCACTGCGTTTGGCCGACTCATAGATTTCTGCCGGTAACGCCACACTGCGGTGGCTGGGATAGACCGGGATCTTGTAAGTCTCGGGGTAGCGCTTGAACATCGCGATCTGGCCGTCGGAAAGCTTGTCCTTATACTTGTCGACGGTCGCAGCGGTGATCACGAACAACGGCTTTTCGTTGGCGAACGGGTCGGCCAGGAAACCTTTGCTGTCCACCGCGCCCGCGTTTTTCGGGATGCCACCGGTCCAGGCCGGAATCGAACCATCGGCATTGCCGGCCTTCTCGGCACCGAGCGGGGTCAGGCTGGTGCCGAGCTTGTTGGCTTCCTCTGGCGACACCGCGGCCATCACCTTGGCGGCCAGCAGACTCAGAGCCAGAACGGTGCCCAATTGCAGAATCATCTTGCGCATTGAATTCATCCTTTTCAGCCAGATCAGAAGTTCACACCAAAGCTCAATGCCACGAAGTCACGGTCGGTGAGGACGTTGTAGTCCCCGCCGAAAAAATCGGTGTAACTGAGGCTCGCGGTATAGGTGTTGCGATAGTCCGCATCGACGCCGAGGCTGATGGCCTTGGCGCCTTCGTTGAACAGGCCGTTGGGGCCATAGCCGGAGACGTCGTGGGACCACGAGAGATTGGGCTTGACGTTGATCCCGGCGATGAGGTTGTTGTAGTCGAGGATGGCCCGAGCGCGATAACCCCAAGAAGTCGAGGTCACGAAGCCGTCGGTATCGCCGTGGAAACCATACTGGCCATACACCGAGTCGCGGCCGTAGCGCAGTTTGCTGCGTGCTTCCAAACCACCGACCCGAACCACCGCCGCCTCGCCCACCAACGTCAGGCGATCCGCACCGGCGACCTGATCGATGAAGTGCGTCAGGGTGCTCTGGATCTGCGTCACTTCCTTGCGGCGGTAACCTTTGTTGTCAGCCCCCGGTGACGTGGCGATGGGCGACGCCGCACCGCCTGCTATCGGATTGAGCATGGCCAGGGTCAGGTCATTGGTGTTGACCTGCACCGGGAGGTTGGGGCGGTAGCTGATTTCCCCGCTCCACGCAGTGCCGGTCGATAAGGTGGTGGCGAAGCTGGCGCCGTAGAGGCGGATGTCCTCCGGGTATTCGAGGTAATACTGGCCCCGACCGAGCATCACACTCTGGGCCAGGCCTGAACCGCTGCCGGGGGCGATTCGGTTGGCGGTGGCGACGATTCCCGGAAGGCTTGCCAGCGTACTGAGCCCGGCGGTGGTGGTCCCGACGTTGGGGCTGCGGCTGTGGTAGTTCATGAAGTACAGGCCGTACTCGGTGTCGTCCCCCAGCCAGCGCAACGCCGTACCCCACTGTCCGGAATCCCGGGCGTCACGGTCACCGCCTCGGGGAACGATCACCCCCTCTTTACTGACCTCGAAGCCCTGGCCAAAGGCAGCCGCAATCGGCTGCAAGGGTGCAATGGCCGGGCTGGCGACGGTGTAGCCCTTGTTGCAGCCATCGGCCACCACATCGACACCAAAGAAGGTGCCGCAGTTATCGACGACCGTCTGATCCCATTCCAGTTGATAGAAGCCTTCCACGGTCAACTTCTCCGTCAGGCCCTGGGAAGCGAACAGCATGTTGACCGGGATCAGGCCCTCCTTGATCTCCGCTCCAGGGCGACGGAACGCGGACACGTCGACCGGATTGATACTGTTGATCGAGTTGCCGATGAAGGTGCTCTCCCCCCAACTGACCACCTGCTTGCCGGCACGCACCGTGCCCGGTAAATCGGCGAGGGAGTAGTTGTGATAAACGAACGCGTCGAGGATTTGTCCGCCTGAAGACTTGGCGCCTTCTTTGCGATTGTGATCGCTGATGTCCTTGAATGGGCGGCTCTCATCCTTGAGCTCGAAGTCGTACCAGTACTTTCCACGCACAAACGCGCCGGTGTCGCCGTACTTCAGTTCGAGGTCATGAATACCCTTGAAGATCTTCGAAAAGGTTTCGCCCTTCTTGAAGTTCAGGCGCCCGTCGTCACCGGTCGAAGACTGACCGGAACCGCCATTGACGGTGCCTACCAGGGCATCATCCGCATCACGCATGCCCCAACTCGCGCCGACCGACAATGAGGAGTCGAACGTCCCCTCGATTTCCCCGATGCTGAACGAAATGGCCTGAGCCTGGGCACAGCAGCCCAATGCGACCGCGGCCGCCAGCGCCTGCGGTGTGAAGATGGCGCGCATTGTTGTTTTTGTCATGCGTCTTCCCCGGTGAGTGACAGAAGGCGTCACCCTACTGCCGGGGCACCGGGATCGATAAGCGCACCAAAGAGGTATTCGTGGTGTACCTCTAAAGGATGACCGGCACAGGGTCATCACCCGGAAGTCGAGCAGCCGAATCCTGACTGTTGCCCGGGCTGCAACAGTGCATGTCGGGAATTGGTATTTTTCCTACAGCGCCGAGGGCTTATTCTTACCTGGCTGCCACGGAGCCTGCACCGTGACTGAAAGATTTCAGATGAATCGAGGATTCGGTTCATCGCCCCGTGTTCACTGACGTTGATTTGTAGCTCCTGATCCAACGTCTTACTTTGGCCGCTGCGTTTGCAGCGGCCTTTTTTATGGGCCTCATTTTCAGCGTGGGCACAGTCCCCTGTAGGAGCTGGCTTGCCTGCGATGGGCGCTAACGATAACGCGGGTGAACTGGATAAACGCGGCGCGCTTGAGTCCATCGCCAGCAGGCTGGCTCCTACAGTTTCAGCGTGGGCGCGGTCCTTTGTAGAAGCTGGCTTGCCAGCGATGGGCGTCAACGATAACGCGGGTGAACTGGATAAACGCGGCGCGCTTGAGTCCATCGCCAGCAAGCTGGCTCCTACAGTTTTCAGCGTGGGCGCGGTCCTTTGTGGGAGCTGGCTTGCCAGCGATGGTCGTTAACGATAACGCGGGTGAACTGGATAAACGCGGCGAACTGGAGTCCATCGCCAGCAGGCTGGCTCCTACAGTTTCAGCGTGGGCGCGGTCCTTTGTAGGAGCTGGCTTGCCAGCGATGGTCGTTAACGATAACGCGGGTGGCCTGGATAAACGCGGCGCGCTTGAGTCCATCGCCAGCAGGCTGGCTCCTACAGTTTCAGCGTGGGCGCAGTCCTTTGTGGGAGCTGGCTTGCCAGCGATGGTCGTTAACGATAACGCGGGTGAACTGGATAAACGCGGCGCGCTTGAGTCCATCGCCAGCAAGCTGGCTCCTACATTTTTTTCAGAAAGAACCTACAAGCATAGGTAAACACCTATCGCACTCAGGCCATTAAGTTGACCGGCAAGTCGGCGAACAACCTTGATCTTCGTCCGGCTTCACATTGACTTATTGCGAGTGCAACCATGAAGCCCATCAACTACAACCATTATCGCTCAACCCGAAGCTTCAACAGTCGAATACGCCTTCTGGTGCTTCACTACACGGCCGCTGACTTTGCGAGCTCTGTCAGTGCCCTGACCGGCCCGAATGTCAGCGCGCACTATCTGGTTCCGGATATCACCGACCCCAGTTACCTGAAAGCCGGTTATACCGGGCAGGAAGTGTTCAACCTGGTGGATGAAAGCCAACGCGCGTGGCATGCGGGCGTCAGTCAGTGGGGCAACCGCAGCAATCTGAACGACACGTCTATCGGCATTGAAGTGGTCAACCTGGCGACTGACAACAACGGCGAATTCACCTTCCCGCCGTATCACCCCGAGCAGATTGCTGCGATTGAACAACTGGCGCTGAACATCCTCAAGCGCTACCCGGATATCACGCCGACGCAGGTGTTGGGCCACTCCGATATCTCAATCGGCCGCAAAAGCGACCCGGGGCCGATGTTTCCCTGGCAGGCGCTGTACCTCAAAGGCGTCGGCGCCTGGTTCGATGAAGCCACTCGGGACGAGTTTCTGAGCCAATACACCACATCGGGCGTTCCATGCCGAAGCGAATTGCTGGGGCTGTTCAAGTCCTATGGATACGATGTTTCGGGCGCCTCGACGGAGGGTGGTTTTCAACAGTTGGTACGGGCATTCCAGATGCATTTTCGACCGGAAAAATTTGACGGAAAAATGGATGCACAGACAGCCGCCAATCTGAAGGCACTGGTATTCAAATACTTTTCCGGCTGATCGATGGCGAACGATTTTCCAACCTACAGATGCAGCCACCGGCAAGGTCAGTCAATGTGACCTTGCCGGCAATGTCAGAGCGAATACTTCTGCAAATTCCCCATCATTTCCTTCAGCGCTTCGATGTTGTCCTTCGGATGCGCCGCACCCTCGAAGTCGCAAATCTGCTGCCAGTGCGCCGCCACGTCTTCCGGTGAGAAACCGGCCCGTGGATCGAACCCGACGCCGAGGCTGCGCTCCCAGCGGACCTTGCCCATCCAGCCACCGCCGACCTCGAACAGACCGGAGGTTTCCTGGCAGTTCTCGCTGGCCAGGTACACCACCAGCGGGCTGACCAGTTCCGGCTTGAGCTGTTCGAAGACTTGTGGCGGGATCAGGCCTTCGGTCATGCGCGTGCCGCCGGTGGGGGCGATGGCGTTGACCAGGATGTTGTTCTTGCGGCCTTCGATGGCCAGGGTGCGGGTCAGGCCATAGAGGCCGAGCTTGGCCATGCCGTAGTTGGACTGGCCGAAGTTGCCATAGATACCCGAGGTCGACGCGGTGAAAATCACCCGGCCGTAGTTCTGCTCGCGCATGTGCGGCCAGGCGGCGCGGGTGACTTTGTAGGCACCTTCGACGTGGACGCGGTAAACCAGGTCCCAGTCGGCGTCTTCCATTTTGTGAAAGGTCTTGTCACGCAGGATCCCGGCGTTGTTGACCACCACGTCGACGCGACCGAAGACGTCCAGGGCGTGCTGGACCAGCTTGTCACCGTCAGTGACCGAATCGTGGTTGGCCTCGGCGATGCCGCCGGCCTCGCGAATGTCCGCGACCACGCGGGCGGCGGCCGAAGCGTTGGCGCCTTCGCCCTGGGTCGAGCCGCCCAGGTCGTTGACCAGAACCCTGGCGCCCTGTTTGGCGAACAGCAGTGCATGCGCCCGTCCCAGGCCGCCACCGGCACCGGTGATGATCACGACTTTATCTTCGAAGCGCACAGACTCATTCATGGGGGGACTCCAGCAGGCCAAGGGACGATGAGTCCGAGTGTCCGGCACGGCGCAGCGGGTCACAATCAACACGGGGGAGGCTGAATGGTGCGCGATAAGGCTGGGGGATGATTGATAGAGAAATGGACACAAACCCTGTGGCGAGGGGGCTTGCCCCCGTTGGGCTGCGAAGCGGCCCCAAACCATACAGCGCAGTGATTCAGATATAACGCGTTCAGCAGGTTTACGACTGCTTCGCAGCCGAACGGGAGCAAGCTCCCTCGCCACAGGAGCAGAGCAGGTTCACGCTGCGAATCAGGAACACGCCACCTTACGCGGCGGCAAGAGCAACTGATCGCGAAACGCCAGGTAGTGCCTGAGGACCTCGCAGGGTGCCTCGATCTGCGGGTAGTGACCGATGTCGGGCAACACCACGGTGTCCGCATCAGGGATCAGTTCCCGGTAACGCTCGACCATATGCACACCGGAGATCGGATCGACCCCGCCATCGATCACTCGCAGCGGCACTTCACCGCGTTGCATCGCGCGCACCCAACGGTTGCGCCAGACACGCCGTTCCGGAATGTAGGCGATCAATTTGTGCATGATGCGTGGCCCGCGATGGCTTTGGACCAGGCTCCAGAAATCATCCATCTGGCTTTCACTGGGCCGGGTTTGCGGACCGAAAATCTGCCGAAAGCTTCTCACCAGGCCATCACGGCTGAAGGCGCGGCCGATCATCCAGCCCAAAGGGCTGAGCAAGAGTTTTTGCATCAATACCGGACGGTGGGTTTCCGGAAACAACCCGCCGTTGAGAAACACACAACTGGCCAACTCCACCCGCGACTCGTAATGCCGGGCCAGCAGTTCCTGGGCCACGCTGTCGCCATAGTCGTGGGCGAACAGGTGCACCGGCTGCCCGACATTCAGGTGCTCAAGCAGTGCCTGTTGCAGATCCGCTTGCTCCAGCAGGCTGTATTCGTGATTCGCCGGCTTGGCCGAATCGCCGAAGCCGAGCATGTCGCAAGCGATCACGCGAAAGCGCTGGGTCAATGGCTGCCACAGGTAATGCCAGTCCCAACTGGCGGACGGAAAACCGTGAATCAGCAACAGCGGCTCACCCTGCCCCGCCGTCCAGTAACGGATGCTGTGGCCACGGAACAAGAACGTCTGGCTGCGTTTGCGCCAGACACACAGAGGAATCTCGGCGAGTGCCATTAGAGTTTATAACCCGGGTCCAGTTTATCGAGCTTGCGCAGCAGCGCCGGCCACGCCAGCGCTCCGCCCATTCCTTGAGCACTTCTGGTGACACCCGCGATCATGGCTTTGGCGCCAGCCAGAATCTGCGGTTCGATGGCAATCAGTTCAGCCGCACCGTTTTGCGCCATGACCTGAATGTCACAGGCACGTTGAAAGGTAAACATCATCAGGAACGTATCGGCGATGGTGCTGCCGCAGGTCAGCAGACCGTGGTTATGCAGCATCAGGAAATTGTTTTCACCGAGGTCGGCCTGCAGCCGCACTTTCTCTTCATGGTTGAGCGCCACACCTTCGTAGGCATGGTAGGCCAGGCTGGAAAGCACGAACAACGACTGTTGGCTGATCGGCAGAATGCCCTGCTTCTGGGCCGAGACCGCCACCCCTGAAGCCGTGTGGGTGTGCAGCACACAAACCACATCGTGACGCACTTCATGCACGGCGCTGTGGATGGTGTAACCCGCCGGATTGATCTCGTAAGGACTGTCCATCAGCTTGTTGCCGGCCTGATCCACCTTGACCAGGCTCGACGCGGTCATTTCGTGAAACATCAACCCGAACGGATTGATCAGGAAATCTTCGGTGCCGGGCACCTTGGCGGAGATGTGGGTAAAGATCAGGTCATCCCAACCGTGTTGAGCGACCAGGCGATAACAGGCCGCAAGGTCAACGCGAGTCTGCCACTCGGCAGCACTGACCTGGTCTTTGAGACTGTGTGGCGATTGGACGGGAGCGACAGTCACGGCAAGGAGCCTCGGTGTTTTTTATTATGGAGTGTTTCCTATGTTTACCGAGTCTAGTCAGCCCTTGAGGTTCGTGTAGTTGCATTGGCAGCCAGCTTGATGGCCCAGCGAGTCAGTCGCCCTGCTGCTCTGGATCCCTGTCAAATGACCGGCGCCAGCAAGGGGCTGACAGGCCGCTTTTGCCGCACTGTCAGAACCCTGACTGGCGTTGATGGCGGGTTATCCGTCACTCGCGCAGTGCGCTGATCAGCTCCGCCAGCCAAGGCTCGGCGTCCGATTCGGGGGTCACGCTTTCGCTGGCATCCAGGCGCAGCATTGGCAGCACTTCGCGAATGCCCAGCTCACCGAACAATTCGCGCATCTGCTCGCCGCCGCCACAAAAAGTATCGCCATAACTCGCATCGCCCAATCCGATCACCGCCCCCGGCAAACCGCGCCAGGCCGCTGGCAATTGGTCACGAATGGTCGAATACAACGGTTGCAGGTTGTCCGGCAATTCGCCCATGCCGGTGGTCGAGGTCACCGCCAAAAAGGCTTCTGGGCCAAACGCCTGGATATCGGCGAGGGTCGCACGCGGGTTGTGCCAGGTTTCGTAACCGGCGGCTTTCAACAGGCTGGCGGCGTGGCGGGCAACTTCTTCGGCCGTGCCGTACACCGAGCCGGAAATGATGGCGACTTTCATCAATCTGATCCTGAATCCGAGTAAAAGACCCGGATATTAACAGCACAGTCGTGATTATTCTCTTAGAATGCAATTGACAATCAATCAGGAAAGGATATTCCGATGATTAATTCCCAACTGCTGCAAATGGTGATCAACGCCTCCAACGACGGCATCGTGATTGCCGAAAAGGAAGGCGATCAGGACAAAATCCTCATTTACGTCAATCCCGCGTTCGAACGCCTGACGGGGTACTCCAGCGAAGAAATCCTCTATCAGGATTGTCGTTTCCTGCAGTCAGGGGACCGCGACCAGAAAGCCCTGCCGTTGATTCGCGACGCCTTGAACCGAGAAGGTTCCTGCCGGGAAATACTGCGCAACTACCGCAAGGACGGCACACCGTTCTGGAATGAGCTGTCCCTTTCAACGGTGAAAAATCCAGCGGACGGGCAAACCTACTTTGTCGGCGTGCAGAAAGACGTCACGGTGCAGGTCAAGGCGCAACAGCGCGTGGCTCAACTGGAGGGGCAGGTCGCTGAACTCCAGGCCCAGCTTGCCGCGCTCAAGGCGACGAACGGCGCAAACGAAACTAAGAATTAATGGTCAGTTACTACAATCACCAATGACTTTGTAATTATATCTTTCGAGCTGGCCATGCAACGCGACGCGCTCCTGACCCAGGATGAGCTGGATTTCATCCAGACCATGCAACACAACCCGCAACTCAATGTGCGGGATGCGACGTCGAGCCTGCTCGTCAACGGTGGATCGCAAATCCGTGACCTGCTCACCCGCCTGGCGGCCCATGAGCAGGTCACCATTCAAGCCAGCTTCGAAAACCAGCAAATAACCTTCCCCCTGCACCTGGTGGAAGACGAGTTTCATGCGTTGCATTTGCGTCTCGGCGTGCCGAGCATCTATGAAGACGGGCCCATGGTCCGGCCTTGGCGTCTGGTACTGGACGAGCCGGTAGCGCTGGAAAATGCCCAGGGTCAACCCGGCACCCTGTGGGTACACGAAGTGTCGTGCAAAGGGGTTTTGCTGGAGGTTCGCAACAAGACCAAGCCACCGAAGCATTTCGCCTTGTGGTTCAGCCCCTCAGGCTATGAGCGGATTGCCTTGCGCGGTACCTTCGAGAAAGAAAACGAACAGGGCTTCTACGCCTATCAATTGAACCAGAGCGATACGGACGAAACCGAGCGTCTGCGCCAGTTCATCCTGCAACAGCATCGTTTGACTCATCCAGCGCTGCATCTCTGAACGTCAAGTATCCAGGCTTCCCGCCAGGAACTGCTTCAGACGCTGGCTCATGACCTTCCCTTCATTGCCCAGGCAACCAATCGATGACCCGGCCAGGCTTTCCTGCGCCAGGTCGGAAGCATCTCCAGCCAACAACAATCGACACTCCAGGCCCATGGCCAGGCGATTCAAGCGCCGCGGCAACTCGGCATTCGGCACCTGATTGGAAAACAGCACCAGTGCCATGGGCTTGATCCTTGCACACATCAACGCCAGTTCCTCGAATGGCTGGCCTATGTTCAATACGCGAATGGTCGATGGCCCGGAACTCAGGAACAGGGCGGCAACCAACAGCTCCAGCTCCCGGCAGTGATCATCCAGGGCACAGATGACCACGCGGCGCGGCTGCTTCTCGCGCGTCAACAGCAAGCGCTGCACGACCCGCGAACGCAGAAAACCATCCAGGAACAGCCACTCGCTGGTTACGCCGAACTGGTCCTGGCGTTGCAACAACTGCTTCCAGACGGGGATCAGAATGTCCTGAAACACCACCGAAAGGGCATAACTGGAAAAGATTTGCCCGTAAAGCTGCTCCAGCCGAAGGTCGTCAAACCCGTTGACCGCCGCAAGAACCTGCTGGTGCCACTGCGCGTAATCGGCTTCCACGAGGCTGTTGGGGATAATGTGCGACAACGCCTGGAGCGGCGCGCTCCTGGCCAGGATCTTGCCGATCCTGCTGACCGCGACACCGCGTTCGATCCAGCCGAGGATGCTGCGGACACGCTCAATATCGGACATCGAATACAGTCTATGCCCGCTATCGGTGCGTGTTGGAACAATCAGGCCATAACGTCGCTCCCAGGCGCGAAGCGTGACCGGGTTGACACCTGTCAGTCGCGCCACCTCGCGAATGGGAAAGAGCTCTTCCTGTTCGAGCGCGACGGCCTGCGTGGATCCTGAAGCGACGTCTGTATCTATCGGCATCTTGTTGAAACATCCCTGTATCGTCCGAGCGTTATTCTAACGCCGCCGCCCCGTAAAGTTTCCGTAAAAAATCGATACTGCGATTGAGCGGATAAACGTCACAGACGCCACGGGCAGAATCAGGAATAATCCTTGCTAGTTTCAAGTCGCAGCCCACCACCCCGGCGCTGCGCCTGGCGAAGCCCCTATCCGGAGCGACGCAAATGCCTTATGGAGATACACAATGTCTACCCCACCCGTCACGCTGATGGTTGCGCGCCGCGTTGCCAATGGACGTTATCAGGACCTGATCGCCTGGCTGCGCGAAGGCGAACAACTGGCCACCGACTTTCCCGGTTACCTCGGCTCCGGCGTACTCGCACCGCCGCCCGACGATGACGAATTCCAGATTATCTTCCGCTTCGCCGACGAACAGACCCTGCACGCCTGGGAACATTCCGTCTCTCGCAGCGCCTGGCTCGGACGCGGCAGCGACCTGTTCGCCCACCCGACAGAACACCGGGTCAGCGGCATCGAAGGCTGGTTTGGCGTCGCCGGCCAACGCCCGCCACGCTGGAAACAGGCCGTGGCGATCTGGCTGGCGTTCTTTCCGGTCTCGCTGCTGTTCAACTTTGTGCTGGGGCCATTGCTGGGCGAGATGGCGCTACTGCCCCGCGTGCTCGTCAGCACCTTGTGCCTGACGCCGCTGATGGTGTATTTCTTCATCCCTTTGTCGACTCGACTGCTTGCCACCTGGCTGAACAGTGCCTCTACGCGGCCCTTGCCCGCACAACCCACTACCCAAAACCACTGACAACCCTTGTGGGAGCGGGCTTGCTCGCGAAGACGGTATGTCAGTCAACATTTGTTCCGGCTGACACAACGCTTTCGCGAGCAAGCCCGCTCCCACACAGGCCCGTTTTGCATAATAGGTAGAGCGCTGCCGTCGCTGGTATAGTTTTGCTCTCACCGCGACGCGAGCCGTTCATGACCTCTTCCGCAGCCCCTATCCTGATTACCGGCGCCGGCCAGCGTGTCGGCCTGCACTGCGCCCGGCGATTGCTGGAAGACGGCCATCGCGTGATTTTCAGCTACCGCAGCGAGCGGCCCGGCGTACAAGCCCTGCGCGACCTGGGGGCCACCGCCGTGTTCGCGGACTTCGCCAGCGAGGCCGGGATCCTCGCCTTCATTAGTGAACTGAAAACCCACACAGACTGTTTGCGGGCGATTGTCCACAACGCCTCCGAATGGCTTGCCGAAACACCGGACACTGACGCCGCCGCGTTCACCCGCATGTTCAGCGTGCACATGCTGGCGCCCTACCTGATCAACCTGCATTGCGCCGATCTGCTGCAACGCTCGAGCCCCGCAGACATCGTGCACATCAGCGATGACGTGACCCGCAAGGGCAGCAGCAAGCACATCGGCTATTGCGCCAGCAAAGCCGGACTCGACAGCCTGACCCTGTCCTTCGCCGCCAAATACGCACCGGACATCAAGGTCAACGGGATTGCGCCGGCCCTGCTACTGTTCAACCCTGAAGACGACGCGGCCTACCGCGCCAAGGCACTGGCCAAGTCCGCGCTGGGCATCGAACCCGGCTGCGAAGTGATCTACCAGAGCCTGCGCTATCTGCTCGACAACCCTTATGTCACCGGCACCACCCTGACCGTCAACGGCGGAAGGCACATCAAATAAGTGTCCCGCGAGGATTTTCCATGACGTTATCCCTGCCCCAGAATTATCGAGAGATCCTCATCGGCCTCGGTGAGAATCCAGACCGCGAGGGCCTGCTCGACACCCCGGTGCGCGCAGCCAAAGCCATGCAGTACCTTTGCCATGGTTACGAACAAAGTGTCGAAGAGATCGTCAATGGCGCGCTGTTCGCCTCCGACAACGATGAAATGGTGATCGTCGACAACATAGAGCTGTATTCGCTTTGCGAACACCACATGCTGCCCTTCATCGGCAAGGCGCATGTGGCTTATATTCCAACCGGCAAGGTGCTGGGGCTGTCGAAGATTGCGCGGCTGGTGGACATGTTCGCCCGGCGTCTGCAAATCCAGGAAAACCTCACCCGGCAAATCGCCGACGCCGTGCAACAGGTGACCGGTGCGGCAGGCGTCGCAGTGGTCATCGAAGCGCAGCACATGTGCATGATGATGCGCGGCGTCGAGAAACAGAATTCGACCATGAACACCTCCGTGATGCTCGGCGCCTTCCGCGAGTCGAGCAACACCCGCCAGGAGTTCCTGCAATTGATTGGACGGAGCAAGTAGCAATGCCACAACTTCAGCCAGGCATGGCACGCATCCGGGTCAAAGACCTGTGCCTGCGTACCTTCATCGGCATCAATGAGGACGAAATCCTCAACAAGCAGGATGTGCTGATCAACCTCACCATTCTGTACGCGGCGCAGGAAGCGGTACGTGACAACGACATCGATCACGCGCTGAACTACCGCACGATCACCAAGGCGATCATCGCCCACGTGGAAGGCAACCGCTTTGCGCTGCTCGAACGCCTGACCCAGGAAATTCTCGACCTGGTGATGGCCAACGCATCGGTGCTCTACGCCGAAGTCGAGGTCGACAAGCCCCACGCGCTGCGATTCGCCGAGTCGGTGTCGATAACGCTTGCAGCGAGCCGCTAGCTACAAGCTTCAAGCGGCAAGCTGTAAACTCGGACTCATCGCCAATCAACTGGCAGCTTCAAGCTTGCCGCTTGCAGCTGTCTCGCAGAGACCCCCATGACCGATCAACAACGCCTGGAACTCGAAGCCGCCGCCTTTCGTCGGCTGGTGGCCCACCTGGACAGCCGCAAGGATGTGCAGAACATCGACCTGATGAACCTCTCGGGCTTCTGCCGCAACTGCCTGTCCAAGTGGTACAAGGCGGCGGCCGACGAGCGCCAGATCGACGTCAGCCTCGACGAAGCCCGCGAAGTGGTTTACGGCATGCCGTACGCCGAATGGAAAGCCCAATATCAGCAAGAAGCCAGCGCCGAACAACAGGCGGCATTCGCCAAAGGAAAACCCAATGAGTGATTTGAACACCCTGCGCGCCAGCCTCAACAGCGGCGAGCACGCCTTCGCCGATACCCTGGCGTTCATTGCAGGCGGTTACGACTACCAGCCTCAGGCCTTCAACAACGGCGGTGTGGAAAACGCGGCCGGGCAGAACGAAGGCTCGTGCAAGACCTTGGGTCTGGCGCTGCTCGAAGGCTTGAGCGATGAAGAAGCGCTGTTGGCGTTCGGCGAGCATTACCGCTCGGTGCTGGCAACGCCAGAAGGCAGCGACCACGGCAACATCCGGGCGCTGATTGCCCACGGCCTGGCTGGCGTGAAGTTCACCCAACAGCCACTGACTCGCCGCTAATCAAACTGTAGGAGCGAGCTTGCTCGCGATGAAACCAAGAGCGCCGCTGGGCATCTGGTTTTACGCGTAATCGTTCACCACCTTCGCGAGCAAGCTCGCTCCTACAGGTGTTCCACAGCACGTCCCGACTTTTAAGATTGACCCGGCAACTTTATTTCGTTTGCCCCGTAGCACCGCTCACGGCTTAGATAAAAAGAAGTCCTCCTTCTTCCGAGTCGGTCATTCATGCGCAGCGAAACCATCAGCCAGTCGATCAACATCGTTCACCCTGTCACGCTCAGCCATGGCAAGAATGCCGAGGTCTGGGACACCGATGGCAAACGCTACATCGACTTTGTCGGTGGCATTGGCGTGCTGAACCTCGGCCATTGCCATCCGCGCATCGTCGAGGCCATTCGCGAACAAGCCACGCGGCTGACCCACTATGCGTTCAACGCGGCGCCCCATGTGCCTTACCTCGAACTGATGGATCGCCTCAGTGCGTTCATGCCGGTGGGTTACCCGGTCAGCGGCATGCTCACCAACAGCGGCGCGGAAGCGGCGGAAAACGCCCTGAAGATCGTCCGTGGCGCCACCGGTCGCAGCGCGGTCATCGCCTTCGACGGCGCATTCCACGGCCGCACACTGGCCACGCTCAACCTCAATGGCAAAGTGGCGCCCTACAAACAGAAAATCGGCGTGCTACCGGGGCCGGTGTATCACCTGCCCTTTCCCGGCCCGGACAACGGCGTGACCTGCGCCGAAGCCCTCAAAGCCATGGAGCGCCTGTTCAGCGTCGAGATTGATGTCGAAGACGTCGCCTGCTTTATCGTTGAACCGGTGCAGGGCGAAGCGGGCTTCCTGGCCATGGACGTCGAGTTCGCCCAGGCGCTGCGCAAGTTGTGCGACGACAAGGCCATTGTGCTGATCGCCGATGAAATCCAGTCCGGTTTCGGCCGCACCGGCCAGCGGTTCGCGTTCTCGCGGCTGGGCATCGAACCGGACCTGGTCCTGCTCGGCAAAAGCATCGCCGGCGGCGTACCGCTGGGGGCGGTGGTCGGGCGCAAATCGCTGTTGGATAACCTGCCCAAGGGCGGACTCGGTGGCACTTACTCGGGCAATCCCATCGCCTGCGCCGCCGCACTGGCAACGCTGGATGAAATGACCGATGCCAACCTGCACGCCTGGGGCACACAGCAGGAAGAAGCGATTGTCGGCCGCTATGAAACCTGGCGTTTGAACAACCTGACGCCGTATCTGGGACGCCTGACCGGCGTCGGCGCCATGCGCGGCATCGAGCTGATCAACGCCGATGGCTCGCCCGCCCCGGCACAATTGGCCCAACTGCTGGCTTTGGCGCGGGATGCGGGCCTGCTGCTGATGCCCAGTGGCAAATCGCGGCACATCATTCGCTTGCTGGCGCCCTTGACCATTGAGGCGACAGTGCTGGAAGAAGGGCTGGATATTCTTGAGGCGTGCCTGGCAAAACTGGCGTGAAAGCAAATCCCACAAGGGATTTGAGGCCAGCACAACATTTGTGGGCGACATCAATTAAATGTGGGAGCGGGCTTGCTCGCGAATGCGGTGTGTCAGGCAATGATGATGTTGAATTTGATGGCCTCTTCGCGAGCAAGCCCGCTCCCACACTGGAATGTGCTCAGGCATAAAATTGTGGGCATAAAAAAACCGGCCGAAGCCGGTTTTTTCATTTCGACGAAAGCAGAATCAAGCGTTCTGCAGATTGTCGAGGTAACGCTCGGCATCCAGTGCCGCCATGCAGCCGGCGCCAGCCGAGGTGATGGCCTGACGGTACACGTGGTCGGCCACGTCACCGGCGGCGAAGATGCCTTCGAGGTTGGTGGCGGTGGCGTTGCCGTCACGGCCGCCCTGCACGACCAGGTAACCGTCTTTCAACGTCAGCTGGCCTTCGAACAACGAAGTGTTCGGGGTGTGGCCGATGGCGATGAACACGCCGTCGACTTTCACTTCGTCGAAGCTGCCGTCGTTGTTCTTCAGGCGGGCACCGGTCACGCCCATGTTGTCGCCCAGTACTTCGTCCAGGGTCGCGTTCAGCTTCAGCTCGATCTTGCCTTCGGCAACGCGGGCGTTCAGCTTGTCGATCAGGATCTTCTCGGCGCGGAAGGTTTCGCGACGGTGGATCAGGGTAACTTTGCTGGCGATGTTGGCCAGGTACAGGGCTTCTTCGACAGCGGTGTTGCCACCGCCGACCACGGCAACCGGCTTGTTGCGATAGAAGAAACCGTCGCAGGTTGCGCAGGCGGAGACGCCTTTGCCCATGAACGCTTCTTCAGACGGCAGGCCCAGGTAACGAGCACTGGCGCCGGTGGCGATGATCAGGGCGTCGCAGGTGTAGGTCGCACTGTCGCCAGTCAGAGTGTACGGCTTGGCAGCGAAGTCCACGGCATTGATGTGATCGAAAACGATCTCGGTTTCAAAGCGTTCGGCGTGCTCGCGCATCCGCTCCATCAGCGCCGGGCCGGTCAGGCCGTGGACGTCGCCCGGCCAGTTGTCGACTTCGGTGGTGGTGGTCAGTTGACCGCCGGCCTGCATGCCGGTGATCAGCAGTGGCTTGAGGTTGGCACGGGCGGCATAGACCGCGGCGCTGTAACCGGCAGGGCCGGAACCGAGAATAATCACTCGCGAATGACGGACTTCAGACATGACCTGCTCCTGTTGACCGGCCCGGAACACCTGGCGCGGAACGCCGGATTGCCGGCTGGAATAAAAAAGAACGGTTGAAAGCACTTGGGGAAGGCTTGAACCCGACCGTCCTGTAAAAAGATTGGGTGCAGCGTATCGAGGGGGCGAAGATTAAGGAAATACGGATTAACAATCCAGCTCATAGGTGGTCTCTATGCAATCTGCCCGACGATATCGACGTCTTTGTTACAGTGAATGTCGATACCGCCACCGCGCTTTCGCCTGTGAAGCAAAGCCGGTAAGGTCGGCGCGTTTACCCTCTGCCCGGAGCACCTTATGCCCGCCCCTGTTCTGTCCGGCCCGCAATACCTGCGTGAAGGCCTCAAGCTGGTG
Source organism: Pseudomonas sp. AP3_22 TE3818 (assembly GCF_053628995.1). Classification (NCBI taxonomy): domain Bacteria; kingdom Pseudomonadati; phylum Pseudomonadota; class Gammaproteobacteria; order Pseudomonadales; family Pseudomonadaceae; genus Pseudomonas; species Pseudomonas sp. AP3_22 TE3818. The sequence goes on from NZ_JBRJHL010000001.1 coordinate 5,655,072, forward strand.
CTGAGCCCCAGCCTGCGTTTGTTTGTGTTGTTGCCGCTGGCGATCAACCTGGTGCTGTTCGTCGGATTGATCTACCTGGCCGGCCATCAATTCAGCCTGTGGGTCGACACGCTGATGCCGTCCCTGCCCGACTGGCTGAGTTTTCTCAGCTACATCCTCTGGCCGCTGTTCGTAGTCCTCGTCGTGCTGATGGTGTTCTTCACCTTCACCATGCTCGCCAACGTCATTGCCGCGCCATTCAACGGCTTCCTCGCGGAGAAAGTCGAAGTGGTGGTGCGCGGCACCGATGATTTTCCGGCCTTCAGCTGGGGCGAACTGATTGCGATGATCCCGCGCACCCTGGCCCGGGAAATGCGCAAGCTCGGCTACTTCCTGCCGCGGGCGATCGGGCTGTTCATCCTCTCGTTCATCCCGGTGGTGAACATCATCGCCGCGCCACTATGGCTATTGTTCGGGGTGTGGATGATGGCGATCCAGTACATCGACTACCCGGCGGACAACCACAAGCTGGGCTGGAACGAAATGCTTGGCTGGCTGCGCGAGAAGCGCTGGCAGAGCATGAGTTTTGGCGGGAGTGTTTATCTGGTGTTGCTGATTCCGGTGGTCAACATCCTGATGATGCCGGCGGCTGTGGCGGGGGCGACGTTGTTCTGGGTGCGTGAGCGGGGTGCCGAGGCGCGGGGGATTCCTGCCCGATGACAGACGTCATGCAGGCAGCAAACTGGCAGAACCAGTTGAAGACCCTTCATCAGCGGACCTGATTCTCCCAGAGACGTTTGGTAAAAAACCTGCGGTAAGGACGCTTGATCCTTGCCGCAGATTCCTCAGGAGGGGCCGTACTCCGTCACCTTCGAATTTGACCGCCTGCAGCGGGGAGATGAAAACAGTTTCGCGAATTGCCCTCTCCGACTCGATTATTCAACTTGAAACATAATCATCCCGCTAGGCGAAGAAGACATGCCGTTCACAAACGCCACCGCTTTGACGCCCTTGAGACCGCGGTCCCACGAACGGGTGAAACGCCAAAGACCAGGCATTAATTTTGTGGCCGAGCCTAGGATACTATCGTCATAGTTCAGTATCTGAACAGCGCTCGCTGCAGGGTCACAGCCCACGACAATTGGCACAGGGCCTTGCCGGTATCGGCTATCGTCCACGGGTGCCGCAATCAATGGCGCATCGCTTTTTACGGACACAGTGAACCTTCGCTCTACGCTTGGATAGGAGGGCACTCCATTCACAATCTGTCCAGTCCTGACGGACCACTGACCCTCGACCCACTTATGGAGGTATCGCCACTTTTTGCCTTCAACGATAGCCTCGGCCCAGATGGTGTTATCCGGATTCAAAATGTGAACCTTGGCGCCTTGTAAACAGTCCCCCGCTAACATCACGTATCCAGGGGCATGTTGACTGTTTTGTGGGGGGTAAAGAGTCGTTGGCGGATTCACCGCGACTGCGTCAGTTCCTTTTGCCACCTCTGACGAAAGTTGTAATTGATATGGATTTTTTGTCTGGTCGGTCATGATATTAGTGCTCCAGTTCGCGGCGGAATTGCCGGCAAGCGGAACCTTTTTAGCCCTGCGACAGCGTGCAAACAACCTCTCAAAACTGACAGTCCAGGCGAACGGTGCGCTGTTTCCTGAATCGGATTCTGCGTAACCGGCCTCGGTTTCAACTGCCCAGGCTTGATGAACACAAGTTTGCATCGTCACAAATCCATCATCCCGACGTCACACTGACGACATCGCCCCAGCCGACACTGGGGTCATGACGACAGCTCTGCATATCACCCTGATCACCGAAACCTTCCCTCCGGAAATCAACGGCGTGGCCAATACCCTGGGTCGCTTGTGCGACGGTTTGCGCGCGCGAGGGCATCAGGTGGAACTGGTGCGACCACGCCAGAGCTGTGACCAGCAGTCGGCCAGCGACGATGAACTGCTGCTGTGCCGCGGTTGGCCGCTCCCGGGCTATCCCGGTCTGCAATGGGGTCAGTCGTCGATGCACAAGCTGCTGCGGCGCTGGACGCGTCACCGTCCGGACGTGCTCTACATTGCCACCGAGGGTCCGTTGGGCCTGTCGGCCTTGCGTGCGGCACGGCGTCTGGGGATTTCCGTGGTCAGCGGTTTCCACACCAATTTCCAGCAGTACTCCAACCAGTACGGCCTAGGTTTGCTCACGCGCCTGCTGACTCACTACCTGCGCTGGTTCCACAACCGTTCGACCATGACCCTGGTGCCCAGCGTCAGTCAGCGCCTGGAGCTGGAACGACGGCATTTCGAACGACTGGCGTTGCTCTCCCGAGGGGTCGACAGTGAGTTGTTTCACCCGGCCAAACGATTAAGTGCCCTGCGCGAGCAATGGGGACTGACCGAGGAAGACATCGTCGTCATTCACGTCGGACGCCTGGCCCCGGAAAAGAATCTTGGCTTGCTCAAACGCACCTTCAATACCCTCAAGGCGAGTTATCCCCGGCGCACCCTGAAACTGATCGTGGTCGGCGACGGTCCGCAGCGCCAGGAACTGCAAAACGAAATGCCCGAGGCGATTTTCTGCGGCACCCAGCGGGGTGAAGCCCTGGCCTGTCACTACGCGTCGGGCGACGTGTTTCTGTTTCCGAGCCTGACTGAAACCTTCGGCAATGTGGTGCTTGAAGCACTGGCCTCGGGACTCGGCGTGGTGGCCTACGATCAGGCAGCGGCGGCCCAGCATATTCGTCATGGCTACAACGGTGTGTTGGCGATGCCGGGGGATGAAGAAGCGTTTTGCGATGCAGCGGCATGGCTGCTGGAGGACAGGGAAACCTTGCGCAATGTGCGGCTCAATGCACGCCAGCATGCCAGTCGCCAAGGCTGGGCGACGATCATCGAGCAGTTCGAGGGACAGTTGCGGGGGGCTTGTACCGGGGAGATGGTGGTGCCGAATGCACCCACCGTGCCTTGAATCTTTGGTGTTTTGGCGAACGTTATCGCCGGCAAGCCGGCTCCTACAGATTCTGAAAACACCTGTAGGAGCCGGCTTGCCGGCGATGGCGTCACTGCAGACGCCGCTTATACCAGTGTCATCAACGCCTCGCGGCTGAACGGCAGGATGTCTTCCTCACGACCATCGCGCACTTTCTGTGCCCAGTCCGGGTCCACCAACAACGCACGACCGACCGCCACCAGGTCGAACTCATCGTTGTTCAGGCGCTCCAGCAGTTTTTCCAGGCTGGCCGGTTGTGCCACCTTGTCGGTGTTGACCATGAACTGCAGAAACTCGCCATCCAGGCCGACGCTGCCCACGGTGATGGTCGGCTTGCCGGTGAGTTGGCGGGTCCAGCCAGCCAGGTTCAGCTCGGAACCCTCGAACTCCGGCTCCCAGAAGCGGCGGGTCGAGCAGTGGAAAATATCCACGCCAGCATCGGCCAACGGTTTGAGGAACTCGCCCAACGCCTCCGGGGTTTGCACCAGACGTGCGGTGTAGTCCTGCTGCTTCCACTGGGAGAAGCGGAAGATGATCGGGAAACCTTCTCCGACTGCGGCACGCACGGCCTGAATCAATTCAATGGCGAAGCGCGAACGGTTGGCCAGGCTGCCGCCGTATTCGTCGGTACGCTGGTTGCTGCCTTCCCAGAAGAACTGGTCGACCAGGTAACCGTGGGCACCGTGGATTTCCACGCCGTCCATGCCGATGCTCTGGGCATCCTTGGCAGCCTGGGCGAACGCGGCGATCACGTCCTGGATATCCTGCTGGGTCATGCCGTGCACAACGACCTGGCCGTCCTTGATTTTTTCCGACGGGCCATAGCCCGGTACGCTGGCGTCCGGTTCGGTGCCGATACGACGTACGCTGCCCACATGCCACAACTGCGGAACGATCTTGCCGCCTTCGGCGTGAACGGCGTCGACGACTTTCTTCCAGCCGGCCAGCGCCGCTTCACCATAGAAGTGCGGAACGTTGGGGTAGCCGTTGGAAGCCTTGTGACCGACGGTGGTGCCTTCGGTGATGATCAGGCCGACGCCCGCAGCGGCGCGACGACGGTAGTATTCGATCACTTTGGAATTCGGCACGCCGCCCGGAGAAAAGGAGCGGGTCATCGGCGCCATGACGACACGGGTCGGCAATTCGAGGGTGCCGAGGTGGAACGGTTTGAACAGGGCTTTTACGGGCATGGGACGCTCCACGGAAGAAGGACTTTATGACGGTGATAATATGGAGAGTCCAACGCATTGAACAGCATTATTGATCAGCGTGATTAAGGGTCAAAAGGCAGGGAGTACTGTAGGAGTGAGCCCGCTCGCGATGGTCGTCAACGATGACACTGTAATCCAGGCACAGCGCGGCGTTCTCAGGTTCATCGCGAGCAAGCTCGCTCCTACAGGGGAGGGGAATCAGCTCAGCGCTTTTTCAATCGCATGAACAATGGTCGGATCATCCGGCGCCGTGCGTGGCGAGAACCGCGCCAGTACGCGGCCGTCCTTGCCCAGCAGGAACTTCTCGAAGTTCCAGGTGATATCGCCGGGGAATTCCGCGCCCTCGCCCGCCAGCAAGCGGTACAACTGATGACGGTCATGCCCGTTGACTTGCAGCTTGCTGGACAACGGAAAGGTCACACCATAGTTGAGGCTGCAGAAATCCTTGATCTCCTGCTCGGTCCCCGGCTCCTGCCCGGCAAACTGGTTGCACGGCAGGCCCAACACGCTGAAGCCTTTGCCCTTGTATTGTTGGTAGAGGTTTTCCAGCGCCGCGTACTGCGGGGTCAGGCCGCATTTGGAGGCGACGTTGACCACCAATACGACTTGGCCTTTGAAAGGCGCCAGAGGTAGCTCCTGTCCATCCAGGGCTGTCAATTTAAGGTCGTGAAAAGCACTCATGGCGTACTCCAGATTCCCGTGTTCTTCTCGAAACAGCCACTTGGCGGTGTCGTCAGGGACAGCCGCAGACTAAAAAGGCGCCCTCGGGGCGCCTCTCCAGTTATCTGAGCTTAGCGCAGAAATCAGTGGTGATGGCCACCTTCGCCATGGACGTGGCCATGAGCGATTTCTTCCTGGCTGGCGTCACGGATGGCAACGATCTTGACCTGGAAATTCAGGCGCTGACCGGCCAACGGGTGGTTACCGTCAACGGTCACGTCGTCGCCGTCCAGATCACGGATGGTCACGATCTGCATCTGGCCGTCCGGAGCGGAAGCGTGGAACTGCATGCCCACTTCCAGCTCGTCGACGCCTTCGAACATGCTGCGGCTCAGGGTGCTGACCAGTTCGGCAGCGTATTCGCCGTAAGCGTCTTCCGGTTCAACGGCTACGGTCAGCTCGTCGCCGACAGCCTTGCCTTCCAGAGCCCTTTCCAGGCCCGGGATGATGTTGCCTGCGCCTTGCAGGTAGACCAGCGGCGCGCCGCCGGCGGAGCTGTCGATGACCTCACCAGCGTCGTTGGTCAGGGTATAGTCGATGGAGACAGCCTTATTGGCGGCGATCAGCATGGGGCGAGACCTTTTGCATAAGAAGATTGAAAGGCCAAGTTTAGCGAAGCAATCGACCGAAAGCGAACACAACCCGGACAAACGGGATTCGACGGTCACAGGCTTCCATCAAGACGAGGACGGCCACTGGGTGGCCGAGCTTTCCTGCGGCCACACCCAACACCTGCGGCACCAGCCGCCCTGGCAATCCCGCGTCTGGGTCATGGACCCTGTGCAGCGCCAGGAAAAAATAGGCCAGCCCTTTGATTGCGGTTGGTGCGCACAAGGCACGGTTAGCGATAACCTTGGCGACTGAATTTCGGTAGATCGTCAGATATAGATGATCGCCTTTGCAATGCACCTCCAGAGAATCCGCATGCAAACTTTTTTTATCGCGCCCACCGACTTTGGTGTGGGTCTGACCTCCATCAGCCTCGGGCTGGTGCGTACCCTTGAGCGCGCCGGGCTCAAGGTCGGCTTTTTCAAACCGATTGCCCAGCCGCATCCGGGCGACACGGGCCCGGAACGCTCCACCGAACTGGTGGCGCGCACCCACGGCTTGAAACCGCCTCAGCCACTGGGCCTTGCGCATGTCGAGCGCATGCTCGGCGACGGTCAACTCGATGAGTTGCTCGAAGAAATCATCACCCTGTACCAGCAGGCGGCCATCGGCAAGGACGTGCTGATCGTCGAAGGCATGGTGCCGACCCGCAGCGCCAGTTACGCCGCACGGGTCAACCTGCACCTGGCCAAGAGCCTCGACGCCGAGGTGATCCTGGTCTCGGCACCGGAAAACGAAGTGCTGACCGAGCTCTCCGGTCGCGTCGAACTGCAGGCGCAATTGTTCGGCGGCCCAAAAGACCCGAAAGTCCTCGGCGTAATCCTCAACAAGGTCAAGACCGACGAAAGCATGGACGCCTTCGCCACGCGCCTGAAAGAGCATTCGCCGTTGCTGCGCAGTGGTGATTTCCGCTTGCTCGGTTGCATTCCGTTCCAGCCGGAACTGAACGCCCCGCGCACCCGCGACGTCGCCGACCTGATGGGGGCGCAAGTGCTCAACGCCGGTGATTATGAAACCCGGCGCATGACCAAAATCATCATTTGCGCCCGCACCATGCGCAACACCGTGGAGTTGCTCAAGCCCGGCGTGCTGGTGGTGACCCCTGGCGACCGCGACGACATCATCCTCGCCGTCAGCCTCGCGGCCTTGAACGGCGTGCCGCTCGCTGGCCTGCTGCTGACCAGCGACACCCTGCCCGACCCACGCATCATGGACCTGTGCCGCGGCGCCCTGCAGGCCGGGCTGCCGGTGCTGTCGGTGAGTACCGGCTCCTATGACACCGCCAACCTGCTCAATGGCCTGAACAAGGAAATCCCCATCGATGACCGCGAGCGCGCCGAAATCATCACCGATTTCATCGCCGGCCATCTCGATGCCAACTGGTTGCACCAGCGCTGCGGGACACCGCGCGAGATGCGCCTGTCGCCAGCGGTGTTCCGCTATCAACTGATCCAGCGCGCCCAGGCGGCCAACAAGCGCATCGTGCTGCCCGAAGGCAGCGAGCCGCTGACCGTGCAGGCCGCCGCGATCTGCCAGGCCCGCGGCATCGCTCGCTGCGTGCTGCTGGCCAAGCCCGAGGACGTGCAGGCCGTCGCGCGCGCCCAGGGCATCGAGCTGCCGCCCGGCCTGGAAATCATCGATCCGGACTTGATCCGCGAACGCTACGTCGAGCCGATGGTCGCGTTGCGCAAAAGCAAAAGCCTCAATGCGCCGATGGCCGAGCAGCAACTCGAAGACACCGTGGTGATCGGCACCATGATGCTGGCCCTGGATGAAGTCGACGGCCTCGTGTCGGGCGTGATCAACACCACCGCCAACACCATCCGCCCGGCCCTGCAGCTGATCAAAACGGCGCCAGGCTGCACCCTGGTGTCTTCGGTGTTCTTCATGCTGTTCCCCGAAGAAGTGCTGGTCTACGGCGACTGCGTGATGAACCCGCACCCGAGCGCCAGCGAACTGGCCGAGATCGCCCTGCAAAGCGCCGACTCGGCCGCCGCCTTCGGCATCACGCCGCGGGTGGCGATGATCAGCTACTCCAGCGGTGAATCGGACAGCGGCGAGGAAGTCGAAAAGGTCCGCGAGGCCACTCTGCTCGCCCACGAACAACAGCACTCGCTGCTGATCGACGGCCCCTTGCAGTACGACGCCGCGGCCAACGAAAGCGTGGCCCGGCAGCTGGCGCCGAACAGCCAGGTGGCCGGTCGTGCCACGGTGTACGTGTTCCCCGACCTCAACACCGGCAACACCACCCACAAAGCCGTGCAGCGCAGCGCCGACTGCGTCAGCCTCGGGCCGATGCTGCAAGGCCTGCGCAAACCGGTGAACGATTTGCCGCGCGGCGCGCAGGTCGACGACATCGTCTACACCATCGCCCTGACCGCGATTCAAGCCGCCAATCGACCTATGGATGTGTAAATGCTGGACTTCCTACCCGCCCCGTTGCGCGGCGTGATCGCCGCGCTGCTGCTGGCCTTGAACACGATTTTGCTGTGCTCGTTCCTGTTCTGCGTGGCGCTCGTCAAGGTATTGCCGTTCGCCCTCACCCAACGCATCGCGGGCTGGCTGATGAGCCATACCCATGAAGCCTGGATCAGCCTCAACAAAGGCTGGATGAACCTGGTGCGCCGCACGCGCTGGCACATCAGCGGCCTGCAAGGCCTCGACTACCGGCACTCGTACCTGATCACCAGCAACCACCAGAGCTGGGTCGACATCCTGGTGCTGCAATACGTGCTCAATCGACGCATCCAACCGTTGAAGTTCTTTCTCAAACAAGAGCTGATCTGGGTTCCGGTGATTGGTCTGGCCTGGTGGGCACTGGGCTTTCCGTTCATGAAGCGCTACTCAAAGACGTACCTGGAGAAGCACCCGGAGAAAAAAGGCAAGGACCTGGAAACCACCCGCAAGACCTGCGCGAAATTCCGCGACAACCCGGTGGGCATTTTCAACTTTGTCGAAGGCACGCGCTTCACCGAGGGCAAGCATGCCCAGCAGAAATCACCTTTCAAGTACCTGCTCAAGCCCAAGGCCGGAGGCATTGCCTTTGTGCTGGATGCGATGGGTGAGCAACTGGAGTCGATGGTCAACGTGACCATCCACTACCCCGCCGGGCGTCCTGGTTTCTGGGACTTGTTGTGCGGGAACATTGCGGATGTGGTGGTGCACTTTGAAGAGCTGAAGATTCCGCCACAGTTCATCGGCAAGAACTACGACCAGGATGGTGAGTATCGATTGCAGTTCCAGGGCTGGATCAATCAGATGTGGCAGAACAAGGATGCGTTGCTGGAACAGATGCATCGCGAGTATCCAGCGAAGTCTTGAGGTGCCTGTACTGGCCTCTTCGCTGGCAAGCCAGCTCCTACAGGAATCGCGCCGTACACAAGAAACGTGAACACCTCAAACACTGTGGGAGCTGGCTTGCCAGCGATGACGATTTCAAGGACACAAAAAAACCCGCCGATGATCACTCATCGGCGGTTTTTTCATTTCTGCCTAGCGCTTAAATCGCACCACGCTCACGCAGCAGACCCAGCACTTGCTTGACGCCCATTTCCAGTGACACCGGTCGGAGCGTTATTGCACGCAAGCTTTACGAAGCCAGGCTGACGATTATCCACACGCAACCGCCATCTCAAGTTCAGCCTGACTCGGGCTTAGCTCTTAAGAGTGTCAAATAGCTAGTTAATCTGTATTAAACATCGGAGGTCAAACGTGAGGAGCAGAAAATCTAAACATACGGGCCGCTACACATAACCATCACTTCCTCCTGTACAGCAACCATACTCATCACCGCTGTCATCAGAGCCATCATTAACCTCAAGCGGTCCAATGGTTACAACTGGGATAACGTCAGGAGGTGGAGCCGGTAAAACAGGAGATATTGGGGCATATACCCCTCCACCGCCAATATTCTCATCGAAAACAGGTACCGCTGAGGGCTGTAGCTCTCCGGTTTCAGATATCCAATTACAGGAAAGCATTTGATTGCCGTAGACATCCCTCAGGGTGTTTTTGTGGACAATCTGCATATCGGGCGCACATACATAGTCAAGGTAGCTTTCCAACCCTTTATCGCTGAAGAAATTCTTGGCATTTGTCGCAATAGTATGGAGCACTTCTGAGTTATAAATCGAATATATCCCGGTACCGATAGCTACAACACTCAAGGTAGCAACAACCGAAAATGGCGCAGTTAGCAAAACAGCCATGGTTGCAATCACCCCCGCAACATTACCTACCAGACTGACAACGTCACCCGTCTTGATTGCGCGCCCATCTCTGAAGTCGATCCCTATTTTTAGAAAAGTTATCGTACCGGCGACTACATTGGCGGGCATATTTACAATCGGAACATAAGGGCCTGCCAACTTTGTCACAGAGGTAACACTCGCTATCACAGCACCGGTTTGCGCCGACTGACTCAGCAACACCATTCCAGTTCCGTTGACTAAAAACTGATCTGCTACTGCAGTCGCCCCTGAGCCAATAGTTACACCATCATTGACGACAGCTACAAATATTTCGGCTTTCCCGGCCATATATTACTCCTTAATCACAGTTTTGAACGCAAGCGTCATCCTTACCTGATCACACTTTACTGAAGGCGATCTCGCCGCATGTGGAATTCGCCCATCAAAAATCACCACACGCCGCGATTTTGGAAGTACTGATTTAATAATATTTTCTTTTTTGTCATCGTAGAATACAAGCTCACCTCCCCAGGAAGTTGGCCAGTGTTCATTACAAAATACGATCACTGTCATCCCTGGGTGCGTCTTGTTATCCCGATGTATAATCGTGTCCTGCCCAAATGTTTGCCCATTTGCATAAACACCTAACAACGTGATTTTGAAATCATGTAATATTGATAGCCTTTCCCAGAAGCGGACAAGAAAACGCCAAGATTCACTTTTACCTAATTCATCCAAACATGATTTCCGATCCGGCCGACCTTTACCCGCAATAAAAACATGCCAACAAGGCCTAACAAACGGAAGCTCCTCATAATTTGGCCAGTTGTATCTCCAAACTGAGCCCTTGAGTTGAACATTTATACATTCCTCCTCCTCCTGAGTTAGAAAATCGTCAATTACAAATACCTCACCATCAACCTTATTTATTTTCACAAGCCATCCTTTTAGCTGCACACCTGTTCCAAACACCAGTCCAAAAAATAATATAGAGAAAATACAATGACGAAATAAACGCCAAAGAAAGTATAAAATAATTATCAACATTAACTGAGTTGATCCAGCGCAATATATCCTGACGACTTATCAACAACCCATAATTATCATCATATACTCCCCAAACAAATTTTTTACTTCGATCAGAATCTACCGCCACCCACAGCTTTCGCGGCTTATCAAAGTTCGCGTACACAACATCGCGACTCGAAGCCTCAATGATATATTTATAAGCAGCCTCATCAACCCCAACCCTCAGATACAAAAAAGATGTTGTCTTTGAAGCTTGCGAAAGCCCTCTATATACAAAGGCTTCTTCCATAACTAATTTATCAGGAACCGGAGGAACATCTATCAACTTACTATAAATATAAAGAAAAAAAACAACATACAACAACAAGACGACTGCACAAAAAACGATTTCAAAAACACTAGAAACATAACCAACCGGAACTGGAAAAAATTTATTTCGCACACCTTGATCCTCGAGCACAAGTTTTCTTAAACCACCAACTACTTCCTTGCAATTGCTTCACTTGATACAAGTTGCGCGAAAACACTTCTACGCTGCCACAAATATTATTCTCACTTACAAAACAATTAAACTTCACTACTTCCGACCTTTTTGTAGTCCATTTCCGATCAAGGATTCTGGCCATTCCTTCTGACTTTAGATTTTCAGAGGTTTCCTGGTTCTGGGACCTGCTATGTGGATGCGTGAAAGACGCGGTGGTGCGTTTTCAGCAGCTGAAGATTCCGCCACAGTTCATCGGCAAGAACTACGACCAGGATGGTGAGTATCGATTGCAGTTCCAGGGCTGGATCAATCAGATGTGGCAGAACAAGGATGCGTTGCTGGAACAGATGCATCGCGAGTATCCAGCGAAGTCTTGAGGTGCCTGTACTGGCCTCTTCGCTGGCAAGCCAGCTCCTACAGGAATCGCGCCGTACACAAGAAACGTGAACACCTCAAACACTGTGGGAGCTGGCTTGCCAGCGATGACGATTTCAAGGACACAAAAAAACCCGCCGATGATCACTCATCGGCGGGTTTTTCATTTCTGGCTAGCGCTTAAATCGCACCGCGCTCACGCAGCAGAGCCAGCACTTGCTTGACGCCTTCTTCCAGCGACACGGACTGGGTGTCGATCACCAGATCGGCATCCAGCGGTACGTCGTACGGGAAGGACTCACCCGGGATGTTATCCCCGGCCGCCGCGTACAGGCCTTGCGGATCACGCTCGGCACAGACGGTCGGCGAAGCCTGGACGTAGACCGTCAGCAGACGTTCCTTGCCGATCAGTTCCCGGGCCTGTTCACGACCTTCGGCACTCGGCGCAACGAACGCTGCCAGGGTCAGCAGACCGGCTTCGTTGAACTGACGCGCAACGTGCGCGGCACGACGCCAGTTCTCGGTACGCCCGGCGCGATCCTGTGGCAGCCCCTTGTTCAGGTCGTGACGCAGGTTCTGGCCATCGAGTACGAACACTGCACGACCCAGATCGAACAACTTGCGTTCAACCGCATACGCCAGGGTGCTCTTGCCCGCGCCCGACAGGCCGCTGAACAACACGGTGGCCGGTTGCTGGCCGAAGCGCTGTGCGCGTTCTTCGGTGGCGACGTGGGCCAGCTTGCCGTGGTGCGTGCTGGTGCCATGGGCCAAAGGCTGGGCGACGATCATGCCGGCGCCGACAGTGCCGTTGGTCAGGCGGTCGATGATGATGAAGGCACCGGTGGTGCGGTTGCTGTCGTAACCGTCGAGGGCAATCGGCGCGTCGAGCGCGATCTTGACCTTGCCGATTTCGTTCAACTGCAACGCGCTGGCTGGACCTTCTTCCAGGGTGTTCACGTCGACTTTGTTGACGATGCTGGCGATGGAGCCCGGCACGTAACTGGTGGCGCGCTTGATGTCGTATTTCTTGCCCGGCAGCATCGGCTCTTCAGCCATCCACACCAGCATGGCTTCGAAGCTGTCGGTCACCGGCGGCACGTTGTCGGCGTGCACCAACAGGTCGCCACGGGAGATGTCGATTTCGTCTTCCATGGTCAGCGTGACTGCCTGACCTGGACCTGCGTGTTCCAGCTCACCTTCGAAGGTGACGATGGACTTCACGCGGCTGCTCTTGCCCGACGGCAGCACCACGACTTCGTCGCCTTTCTTGACGATGCCGCTGGCCAGCGTACCGGCGAAGCCACGGAAGTTCAGGTTCGGACGGTTGACGTACTGCACCGGGAAACGCAGATCGGTGAAGTTGCGATCGCCCGCCACTTCCACGGTCTCGAGGATTTCCATCAGCGACTGGCCGGTGTACCACGGCGAGCGCTCGGACTTGTTCACCACGTTGTCGCCCTTCAGTGCCGACATCGGCACGAAGTGCATGCTGGTGGGCTTCATCTTCAGGCCTTCGGCGAACTGCAGGTAGTCGGCCTTGATCGACTCGAACACGCCTTGGTCGAAGTCCTTGAGGTCCATCTTGTTGATGGCGACGACGATGTGCTTGATGCCCAGCAACGAGGCGATGAAGCTGTGGCGACGGGTCTGGGTCTGCACGCCGTAGCGGGCGTCGACCAGGATGATCGCCAGGTCACAGGTGGACGCACCGGTGGCCATGTTGCGGGTGTACTGCTCATGGCCGGGGGTGTCGGCGATGATGAATTTGCGCTTGGCGGTAGAGAAATAGCGGTACGCGACATCGATGGTGATGCCTTGTTCACGCTCGGCCTGCAGACCGTCGACCAGTAACGCGAGGTCGATGTCTTCGCCGGTGGTGCCGACTTTTTTCGAGTCGCGGGTGATCGCCTCCAAGTGATCTTCGTAGATCATCTTGGAGTCGTGCAGCAGGCGCCCGATCAGAGTGCTCTTGCCGTCGTCGACGTTACCGCAGGTCAAAAAGCGCAGCAGTTCTTTACGTTCGTGCTGGCCCAGGTAGGCGAGGATGTCCTCGCTGATCAAATCAGATTGATGCGACATGACAGCCCCTTAGAAATAACCTTGACGTTTTTTGTCTTCCATCGAGCCTGCGCCATCGTGGTCGATGACACGGCCCTGGCGCTCGGAAGTTCGCGTCAGGAGCATTTCCTGAATGATGTCCGTGAGGCTTTCGGCCTCGGACTCCACCGCGCCCGTCAACGGGTAGCAACCAAGGGTACGGAAACGCACTTTCTTTTTGACGATGCGCGCTTTGTCTTCATCGCTCAGGTGCTCGAGGATGCGCTCATCATCGATCATGATCAGCGTGCCGTTCTTCTCGATGACTTCACGCTCGGCGGCGAAGTACAGCGGGACGATCGGGATGCCTTCAAGGTAGATGTACTGCCAGATGTCCAGTTCGGTCCAGTTCGACAGCGGGAAGACGCGGATCGACTCGCCCTTGTTGACCTTGCCGTTGTAGACGTTCCACAGCTCGGGACGCTGGTTCTTCGGGTCCCAGCGGTGCTTGCTGTCGCGGAACGAGTACACGCGCTCCTTGGCGCGGGATTTCTCTTCATCGCGACGGGCGCCGCCGAAGGCTGCGTCGAAACCATGCTTGTCGAGTGCCTGCTTGAGGCCCTCGGTCTTCATGATGTCGGTGTGCTTGGCGCTGCCGTGGGTGAACGGGTTGATGTTCTGCGCCACGCCGTCCGGGTTGACGTGGGTGATCAGGTCGAGGCCCAGCTCGGCGACCATCTTGTCGCGGAAGGCGTACATCTCCTGGAATTTCCAGCGAGTGTCGACGTGCATCACCGGAAACGGCAGCTTGCCCGGGAAGAACGCCTTGCGTGCCAGATGCAGCATCACGGCGGAGTCTTTACCGATGGAGTACAGCATCACCGGGTTGTCGAACTCGGCGGCCACCTCGCGGATGATGTGGATGCTTTCCGCCTCCAGCTGTTTCAGATGCGTCAGTTTGTCGACCATGGCTACTCACGAAAGCTTTCTTATGAACGGCCAGCGGGCCGTGTTCGAGCGGGGATCCTAGCACAGCGACCTCTTCTAATCAGGACGCCAACTAGATCGAAAGAGCATATGAATATGCCCCGCTGTTTGGGCACATCGCCCCCCCCCTGTAGGAGCGAGCTTGCTCGCGATGAACCTGAGACCACCGCGGGGTGTCAGGCTTCCAGCGTTATCGTTGACGACCATCGCGAGCAAGCTCGCTCCTACAGGGGATCCCGGATTCAGATCGGGTTTGGGCAATCGATGAAGATGTGCTCCAGCGCAAAGCGCCGCGCCAGATAATCCCCCAGCGCCTGAACGCCGTAGCGCTCGGTGGCATGGTGACCGGCGGCGATGAAGCTGATGTCGTTTTCCCGTGCACTGTGGAAGGTCTGCTCGGAAGCTTCGCCGCTGAGGTACAGGTCGACGCCGGCCGAAATGGCCTGATCGATGTATCCCTGGCCGCCACCGGTGCACCAGCCGACGCGGCGGATCATGGCGCTGCCTTCGATCAACAGCGGCTCACGGCCCATGACTTCCTGTACGCGGCGAGCGAAATCCCGGGGCAGCATCGGCTCGTTCAGCGAACCGACCAGGCCGACAACCTTCAGGTTATCCGGGTCCAGCGGACCTTCGACGGTAATGTCGAGCTGCCGCGCAAGCTGCACGTTATTGCCGACGTCCGGGTGCAGATCCAGCGGCAGGTGATAGGCCAGGAGGCTGATATCGTGCTTGAGCAAGGTCTTCAAACGGCGCTGCTTCATGCCGGTGATACACGGGTTTTCACCCTTCCAGAAGTAGCCGTGGTGCACCAGTACCAGATCGGCATTGGCCTGCACGGCGGCGTCGAGCAACGCCTGGCTGGCAGTGACGCCACTGACAATGCGCATCACTTGCGGACGGCCTTCGACTTGCAAGCCATTGGGGCAGTAATCGGCGATTTTGGCGCTGTTGAGGTAACGGTCGGCTTCTTCGACCAGGGTGCTCAGGGCGACGGCCATGAAAGACTCCTAAATATCCCGTTCAGAGGCGCGTGCGGCCTCGTATAATGCGCGTCATTATGAGCGGTCTCATACCGCCTGCAACTCTCTCAGGAACTGCTTAATGCTCAAGGCGCTGCGTTTTTCCGGCTGGCCGCTGTTGGCCGGCGTGCTTGTCGCTCTTTTGATAATCCAGCGTTACCCGCAGTGGGTCGGGCTCCCGAGCCTCGACGTCAATCTGCAGCAAGCGCCGCAAACCACCAGCATGCAACAGGGCCCGGTGTCTTATGCCGACGCGGTCACCACCGCAGCGCCGTCGGTGGTGAACCTGTACACCACCAAAGTCATCAACAAACCCAATCATCCGTTGTTCGAAGATCCGCAGTTCCGCCGTTTCTTCGGCGATAACTCGCCCAAGCAGAAACGCATGGAATCGAGCCTCGGTTCCGGCGTGATCATGAGCCCGGAAGGCTACATCCTGACCAACAACCACGTGACCAGCGGCGCCGACCAGATCGTCGTGGCGCTCAAGGACGGCCGGGAAACCCTGGCCCGGGTGATCGGCAGCGACCCGGAGACTGACCTCGCGGTGCTGAAAATCGACCTGAAAAACCTGCCGTCGATCACCGTCGGGCGCTCCGACAACATCCGCATCGGCGACGTGGCGCTGGCCATCGGTAACCCGTTCGGCGTCGGCCAGACCGTGACCATGGGCATCATCAGTGCCACCGGGCGCAATCAACTGGGCCTGAACAACTACGAAGACTTCATCCAGACCGATGCCGCGATCAACCCCGGCAACTCGGGCGGTGCACTGGTGGACGCCATTGGCAACCTGACCGGCATCAACACGGCGATCTTCTCCAAGTCCGGCGGCTCCCAGGGAATCGGCTTCGCGATCCCGGTAAAACTGGCAATGGAAGTGATGAAGTCGATCATCGAGCACGGCCAGGTGATTCGTGGCTGGCTGGGTATCGAAGTGCAGCCGCTGACCCAGGAATTGGCCGAATCGTTCGGCTTGTCCGGGCGTCCGGGCATTGTCGTGGCGGGGATTTTCCGCGATGGTCCGGCACAGAAGGCCGGCCTGCAACTGGGTGACGTGATTCTTGCCATCGATGGCGAACCGGCCGGTGATGGGCGGCGCTCGATGAATCAGGTGGCGCGGATCAAGCCGACCGACAAGGTCGCGATCCAGGTGATGCGCAACGGCAAGGAACTCAAGCTGACCGCGGAAATCGGTTTGCGTCCGCCGCCGGCACCGGTCAAAGAGAAAGAAGAAGAGTAAGCGCCCTCCAAAACCAATGTGGGAGCGGGCTTGCTCGCGAAAGCGGTGTGTCAGTCGACGCAGAAGTTAACTGACACACCGCTTTCGCGAGCAAGCCCGCTCCCACAGGGTTGGCGGTGGCTTAGAGGTCGCCCAGACCGTCGATCAGTGCCTGGTTCTGCTCTGGCGTGCCGATGGAGATCCGCAGGAACTGGGCAATCCGCTCCTGCTTGAAGTGCCGGACGATCACGCCCTGCTCACGCAACTTCGCCGCCAACCCCGCCGCATCGTGCCGGGGGTGACGGGCGAAAATGAAGTTCGCCGCTGACGGCAGCACTTCAAATCCCTTGGCCTGCAATTGCCCGACGACCTTCTCGCGATTCTCGATCACCAACCGGCAGGTCTTGTCGAAATACTCACGATCCTCGAACGCGGCAGCGGCGCCGACATTCGCCATGCGATCCAGCGGATAGGAGTTGAAGCTGTTCTTGATCCGCTCCAGCGCTTCGATCAGGTCCGGATGCCCCACCGCCAGGCCAACCCGCAGACCGGCCAGGGAGCGGGACTTGGACAGGGTCTGGGTCACCAGCAGGTTGGGATAACGATCGACCAGAGTGATTGCCGTCTCGCCGCCGAAATCGATGTAAGCCTCGTCCACCACGACCACCGAATCCGGGCTGGCCTTGAGAATCTGCTCCACCGCGTCCAGCGCCAGCAGGCAGCCGGTCGGTGCGTTCGGGTTGGGGAAGATGATCCCGCCGTTCGGCCTGGCGTAGTCCGCCGGATTGATCTGGAATTGCTCGTCCAGCGGCACCGCGTCGAAGTTGATGCCATACAGTCCGCAGTAGACCGGATAGAAGCTGTAGCTGATGTCCGGGAACAGCAGCGGCTGATCGTGCTGCAGCAAACCGTGGAAGATGTGCGCCAGGACTTCGTCGGAACCGTTGCCGAGGAACACCTGATTGCCTTGCACGCCGTAGTACCTGGCGACGGCGCTCTTCAGCAGGTCGCTGTTCGGGTCCGGGTACAGGCGCAGGTTGTCGTTCAGTTCGGTCTGCATCGCGGCCAAGGCCTTGGGCGATGGACCGTACGGGTTTTCGTTGGTGTTGAGCTTTACCAGCTTTGCCAGTTTCGGCTGCTCGCCCGGCACGTAAGGCACCAGATTCTTGACGAACGGGCTCCAGAATTTACTCATGTTCAGTTCCCCTGCTTGTCGTCAACGATGCGGTATTCGGCGCTACGCGCGTGCGCGGTCAGCGACTCGCCACGGGCCAGCACGGATGCGGTCTTGCCCAGTTCCGATGCACCCTGCTCGGAGCAGAAGATGATCGACGAGCGTTTCTGGAAGTCGTACACACCCAGCGGCGAGGAGAAACGCGCGGTGCCGGAGGTCGGCAACACGTGGTTCGGGCCTGCGCAGTAGTCGCCCAAGGCTTCGGAGGTGTGACGGCCCATGAAGATCGCACCGGCGTGACGGATCTGCGGCAGCCAGGCCTGCGGGTCGGCAACGGACAACTCGAGGTGCTCCGGCGCGATGCGGTTGGCCACTTCGATGGCCTGTTCCATGTCGCGAACCTTGATCAGTGCACCACGGCCATTGATCGAGGTTTCAATGATTGCGGCACGCTCCATGGTCGGCATCAATTTGGCGATGCTGGCGGCGACCTTGTCGAGGAACCCGGCATCGGGGCTGACCAGAATGGCCTGGGCGTCTTCGTCGTGCTCGGCCTGGGAGAACAGGTCCATGGCAATCCAGTCCGGATCGGTCTGGCCGTCGCACACCACGAGGATTTCCGAAGGGCCGGCGATCATGTCGATGCCGACCTGGCCAAACACGTGGCGCTTGGCGGTAGCCACATAGATGTTGCCCGGGCCGACGACCTTGTCGACCCTCGGCACGCTTTCGGTGCCGTAAGCCAGCGCCGCAACGGCCTGGGCACCGCCGATGGTGAACACGCGGTCGACACCGGCGATGCAGGCCGCAGCCAGCACAAGCTCGTTGATTTCACCGCGCGGGGTCGGCACGACCATGACCACTTCAGTCACGCCGGCAACCTTGGCCGGAATCGCGTTCATCAGCACCGACGACGGGTACGACGCCTTGCCGCCCGGCACGTACAGACCGGCACGATCCAGCGGCGTGACTTTCTGGCCCAGTACGGTGCCGTCCGCCTCGGTGTAACTCCAGGAGTCCTGCTTCTGCTTCTCGTGGTAGCTGCGCACGCGGGCTGCGGCGACTTCCAGTGCTTCGCGCTGGGCCACGGAGATGCGGGTCAGTGCCAACTCCAGACGCTCGCGCGGCAGGATCAGGTCGGCCATGGACTTCACGTCCAGGCCGTCGAACTGACGGGTGAAGTCCACCAGCGCCGCGTCACCGCGCTCGCGCACGGCCTTGATGATGTCCAGCACCCGCTGATTGACCGAGTCGTCAGACACACTTTCCCAGCTCAGCAGATGATCCAGATGATGCGCGAAATCCGGGTCAGCAGCGTTGAGTCGGCGAATTGCAGTCAGTGCGGTCATAGCGAGAGCCTCATAGGAATGGCAAAAAACTCAGGCGCCCGAAGCTAACATTCGATCCGCTTGGGCACCTGAGAATTCTGGCTATGAGGCGGATAGACGGCGCGCCTTGCGGTCGCGCAGGTGAATCAGCCGCGGTGTCGAGACTCCACTGCCTTGCGCAGGGTGTCGATCAACGCCTGGATACGGGCGTGCTGCATTTTCATCGAAGCCTTGTTGACGATCAGGCGGGAGCTGATGGCCGCGATGAAATCCTGTGGCTCCAGGCCGTTGGCCCGTAGCGTGTTACCGGTGTCGACCACGTCGATGATCTTGTCCGCCAGACCGATCAGCGGCGCCAGCTCCATCGAACCGTAGAGCTTGATGATATCGACCTGACGACCCTGTTCGGCGTAGTAGCGCTTGGCAACATTGACGAACTTGGTGGCGATGCGCAGACGGCCCTTGGGCTCGACAGCACCGACTTTACCGGCGGTCATCAGCTTGCACTGGGCAATTTGCAGGTCCAGCGGCTCGTACAGGCCCTGGCCGCCGTATTCCATCAGCACATCTTTACCGGCGACGCCGAGGTCGGCAGCACCATGTTCGACATAGGTCGGCACATCGGTGGCACGCACGATCAGCAGACGGACATCGTCCTGGGTCGTGGGGATGATCAGCTTGCGGCTCTTGTCCGGATTCTCGGTCGGCACGATGCCCGCTTCAGCCAGAAGCGGCAAGGTATCGTCAAGGATGCGGCCCTTGGACAGTGCGATGGTCAACATGGGAAACGTCAGTCCTTATCAAGGTACTCATGCCCGGTCGCAAATGGCGCCGGACACACATCGAGCCGAAAACGGCTCGACTTCAACAAATCAACGGGCATGTCCTTATGCCCATGCAGCAGTACTAGCCCGGTACGCGACGGATCTTGGCGCCCAGCATCTGCAGTTTTTCTTCGATGCACTCGTAGCCACGATCTATGTGGTAGATGCGGTCGATCAGGGTGTCGCCCTCGGCGATCAGGGCCGAGATGACCAGGCTGGCCGAAGCACGCAGGTCGGTCGCCATCACTGGCGCGCCCTTGAGCTTCTCGGTCCCGGTGACGATCGCGGTGTTGCCCTCGACCTGGATCTTGGCGCCCATGCGGTGCAGCTCGTAGACGTGCATGAAGCGGTTTTCGAAGATCGTCTCGATCACAGCACCCGTGCCTTCGGCAATGGCGTTGAGGGAGATGAACTGCGCCTGCATGTCGGTCGGGAACGCTGGGTACGGAGCGGTCCGCACGTTGACGGCTTTCGGACGCTTGCCGTGCATGTTCAGCTCGATCCAGTCTTCGCCGCAGGTGATTTCGGCACCGGACTCCCGGAGTTTTTCCAGAACGGCTTCGAGGATGGTCGGATCCGTGTCCTTGACCTTCACACGACCACCGGTCACAGCCGCCGCCACCAGATAGGTGCCCGTTTCGATACGGTCCGGCATCACTTTGTAAGTGGTGGTGTGCAGACGCTCGACGCCATCGATGGTGATGGTGTCGGTGCCGGCGCCGGAAACCTTGGCGCCCATGGCGTTGAGGAAGTTCGCCAGGTCGACCACTTCAGGTTCGCGCGCGGCGTTGGCCAGAACGCTACGGCCCTTGGCCAGCGCGGCAGCCATCATGATGTTTTCGGTACCGGTCACGCTGACGGTGTCGAAGAAGAAGTGCGCACCGCGCAAGCCGCCCTCAGGCGCCTTGGCCTTGATGTAGCCGCCTTCGACGTCGATGACCGCGCCCATGGCTTCCAGGCCACGGATGTGCAGGTCAACCGGACGCGAACCGATGGCGCAACCGCCAGGCAGCGCGACTTCGGCTTCGCCGAAACGGGCAACCATCGGGCCCAGCACCAGGATCGACGCACGCATGGTTTTAACCAGTTCGTACGGTGCGACCAAGGTCTTGATGGTGCGCGGGTCGATTTCGACGGCGAGTTTTTCGTCGATCACCGGCTCGATCCCCATGCGACCGAACAGTTCGATCATGGTGGTGATGTCGTGCAGGTGCGGCAGGTTGGCAACGGTCACCGGACCATCGCAGAGCAGCGTGGCAGCCAGGATCGGCAGGGCAGAGTTCTTTGCCCCGGAGATGCGGATTTCGCCGTCAAGACGAGCACCGCCAGTAATAATCAATTTATCCATAAGAATCTCGACGCCCTTGGGCTCAGGTGCGCTCGGCCCAGGCCGCGCTGCTGAAAAATTTCATTGTGACCGCATGGATGCTGCCATCGGTGATCCATGGGTTCAAATGGGCATAGACCTGCTGCTGACGCTTCACCGGGCTCAACGCCGCCAGTTCATCGCTAATCACGTTCAGCTGGAAATTGCAGCCTTCGCCTTCAACTTCCACCTTCGTGTTTGGCAGCTTTCCTTCAAGGAAGCTCTTCACTTCTACGGCCTGCATGCTCAACCTCAATCGGCGCCCTGTGCGCGCGGGTCGGACATCATACAAAAAAGCCCCGCGCCTGCGAACCCCGCGAAGCAGGACTCTGACGGGGGGCTTCTTTATAGATGCGGGTTAGGGATGCGCCAACAGCTCGGTCAGCTCGCTGACCTGAGCGATTTCACGCATGTCTTCCGGCATTCCACGGATGCTCAACGCCTTGCCGGCCGCCTGGGCATCGCGGATGAAGCACAGCAGCAATGACAAACCGACACTGCTGGACTTGGTCACCGCCGAACAATCGACCACCAGCGCCGCAGCCTTGCTGGCCTTGATCAGCACCTTGCCCTGCTCACGCAGGCCAGGGCCGGTGCGGTAATCCAGCACGCCACTGAGTCGCAGCTCACCCGCTTCGTCCATCTGGACTGCCGACTCACTCATTGGGCTGACTGCTCTGGCTTCTTGTCGGTGGCTTCCTTGGCCTTGGCGACTTCCCCGGCCCAACCATTGATGGTCTTGTCCAGGTCGTTGCCATTGCGCTGCATCGCATCGGCGAACTGATCGCGGAACAGCTTGCCGATATTGATGCCATTGATGATGACGTTACGCAGTTTCCACTCGCCGTTGATCTTTTCCAGCGTGTAGGACACCGGATAGATCGCGCCGCTGCTGCCTTTGACAGTCATGCCAACGCTGGTACGGTCGCCCGACTCGTCTTTGGCCGGTTCAACGGTGATGCCCTGGTTGTTGTACTCCAGCAAGGCATTGCCATAGAACTGGAACAGGCCCCGCTTGAAGTTTTCTTCGAAGGTCTTCATCTGCGCAGGCGTAGCTTTGCGCGAGTACTTGACCGTCATGATGCTCTTGGAAATACCCTCGGCATCCACGACCGGCCCGACGATGGTGTTCAGCGCCGTATAAAAGTCTTGCGGATCCTGCTTGTACTTCTCTTTGTTTGCCGCCAGGTCCGCGAGCATACGGTTGGTTGTGTCCTGCACCAGATCGTGCGCCGAAGGCGCCGCTACGGCGTGGGACACCAACGGAAACACCGCGAGCATTACCAACAGGCCACGTCGCAAGGTAGAGATCATTTAACAGTTCCTCATTTAGCTTCTTTGCTAACGGTATTGAGCAGGAATTTACCGATCAGGTCCTCGAGCACCAGCGATGACTGCGTGTCATGGATGGTTCCACCATCCTTGAGCAAGGTGTCTTCCCCGCCCACGCTGATACCAATGTACTTCTCGCCCAACAGTCCTGCGGTCAGGATAGATGCAGTGGAGTCCGCCGGCAGATTATCGATGCGTTTTTCCAGCTGCATGGTCACCCGACCGGTAAAGCTGTCGCGATCCAGATCGATGGCCGTGACCTTGCCGATGGTCACACCGGCCATGGTCACCTTTGCTCTGACAGTCAAACCGGCGATATTGTCGAAGTAGGCGTAAAGTTTATAGGTGTCGGTGCTCGGAGTCGGGGACAGCCCACTGACCCGCAACGCCAACAAGAGCAAAGCCAGGATGCCAGCCAGCAAGAAAAGGCCGACACCGATTTCCAGGGTGCGGTTTTGCATCAGAAATCTCCAAACATCAAGGCGGTCAGAATAAAGTCCAGGCCGAGCACTGCCAACGAGGCATAGACAACGGTCTTGGTAGTGGCACGACTGATCCCCTCGGAAGTGGGTTCGCAGTCATAGCCTTGGAATACGGCGATCCAGGTCACGACAAAGGCAAAGACGATGCTTTTGATGATCCCGTTGAGCACATCCTCAGTGAACGTCACGCTGTTCTGCATGTTCGACCAGTAGGAACCTTCATAGACCCCCAGCCAGTCGACAGCGACCCACGAGCCGCCCCAGATGCCCACCACGCTGAAAATCATCGCCAGCACCGGCAGGGAAATGAAGCCGGCCCACAAACGTGGCGCGATGATGTACTTGAGCGGGTCAACCCCGATCATTTCCAGGCTGGACAACTGCTCGGTGGACTTCATGTTGCCGATTTCCGCGGTCAACGCCGAACCGGCGCGCCCGGCGAACAGCAAGGCGGTCACCACCGGCCCCAGTTCCCGCAGCAGCGTCAGCGCAACCATCTGCCCGACAGCCTGCTCCGAACCGTAGCTGGAAAGGATGTTGAAGCCCTGCAGCGCCAGCACCATGCCGATGAACACCCCGGAGACCACGATGATCACCAGGGACATCACGCCCACCGAATGCAGCTGCTTGACCAGCAGCCCGAAGCCGCCACCGATACCACCGCGACCAAGCAAGGCATGAAACAGGAACAAGGCCGAACGCCCGAACACCGCCAGCACATCGATGCCGGCCTGGCCGAAGCGGCGAACGCGTTCCATCAATGAAATTCTGCGCATCAGCGCTTCCCCAGAATATCTGCGCGGTAATCCGTCGCTGGAAAGTGGTACGGAACCGGGCCATCGGGTTCGCCGGTCATGAACTGACGAATGCGCGGTTCATCCGAGTTCATCAATTCGTCCGGGGTCCCCTGCCCCAACACCTGACCATCGCCCACCACATAAATGTAATCGGCAATGCTCGCGGTCTCGGCCAGGTCGTGGGAAACCACGATGCTGGTGATGCCCAGCGCATCGTTGAGCAAACGAATCAGACGCACCAGAACGCCCATGGCGATGGGATCCTGGCCGACAAAGGGCTCGTCGTACATGAGGATCTGTGGATCGAGCGCAATTGCCCGGGCCAGCGCAACTCGGCGCTTCATGCCGCCGGAAAGCTCGTCGGGCATCAGGTCGATGGCACCGCGCAAACCGACGGCCTGCAATTTGAGCAGGACGATGTCGCGGATCATTTCTTCTGGCAGTTGAGTGTGAACCCGCAGCGGAAACGCGACATTCTCGAAGACATCGAGGTCGGTAAACAGCGCGCCGCTCTGAAACAGCACGCCCATATGCTTGCGCGCATCGAACAGGTCACTGCGCGACAGTTTCGGCAGGTTCTGACCGTTGACCCAGACTTCGCCCTTGGTGGGGCGCAGTTGGGCGCCCATCAGACGCAGAAGCGTGGTCTTGCCACACCCGGAAGGCCCCATGATGCCGGTGACCTTGCCGCGCGGGATACGGATATCGACATTGTTGAAAATGCTGCGCGCACCGCGCTTGAAGGACAGTCCCTTCAGCTCGACCGCGTAGGCGTTATCGGCACTCATCTAAACTCCTTGCGATGCAGCCTCTCACTCGGACGCCTGGCTTTCTGACAAAAGCACATACCTCCCGGGCAGGCCGAACTGGCGGCGAACTATATCACTGCAAAGGCTGCGCGCCCAAGGCCAAAGCCGGGTCATGTTCAACTGCATGACAGGGTGAAAGCCCCATTTAGAAGCTTTCCGGTGACTGAAAATAACAATGCACGACGAACTTGCGTGAGGGATTCGATCATAACCGCTATAATCGCCGCCTTTTCATCAGGCTATACGATTTCTGACATGAGCCAATCCAGCGACCTGATTCAATCAGCACAACGCACCATCCGCCTCGAAGTAGAAGCCGTACAAGGCTTGCTACCCCATATCGACGCAGATTTCGTACGCGCTTGCGAGATGATTCTGGCCAGCAAAGGCCGCGTGGTCGTGGTTGGCATGGGCAAGTCGGGGCACGTCGGCAACAAGATCGCCGCAACCCTGGCCAGCACCGGCACCACGGCATTTTTTGTGCACCCGGCGGAAGCCAGCCATGGTGACATGGGCATGATTACCCGCGACGACATCATTCTGGCGCTCTCGAATTCCGGCTCCACCAATGAAATCGTCACCCTGCTGCCACTGATCAAGCGCCTGGGCATACAGTTGATCAGCATGACCGGCAACCCCGATTCGCCGCTGGCCAAGGCCGCCGAGGTCAACCTGAATGTTCACGTCGAACACGAAGCCTGCCCGTTGAACCTGGCACCCACCTCGTCGACCACCGCCGCCCTGGTCATGGGTGACGCCCTGGCGGTCGCGCTGCTGGAAGCCCGTGGTTTCACCGCCGAAGACTTCGCCTTTTCCCATCCCGGCGGCGCCCTGGGCCGACGCCTGCTGCTGAAAGTGGAAAATGTCATGCACGCCGGCCAGGAACTGCCGCAGGTCCAGCGCGGCACCCTGCTCAAGGACGCCTTGATGGAAATGACCCGCAAGGGCCTGGGCATGACCGTCATCCTCGAGGCCGACGGCAAGTTGGCCGGAATCTTCACCGATGGTGACTTGCGCCGCACACTGGACCGCAGCATCGACATCCACAGCGTTGTCATCGACCAGGTCATGACGGCCCATGGCAAGACCGCCCGCGCCGAAATGCTGGCCGCCGAAGCACTGAAAATCATGGAAGATCATAAAATCAGCGCGCTGGTCGTGGTCGACAGCGAAGACCGCCCGGTCGGCGCCTTGAACATGCACGACTTGCTGCGTGCAGGAGTAATGTAATGAGTGCGGACCTGCTGCAACGCGGCAAACAGATCAAACTGGCGGTGTTCGATGTCGACGGCGTGCTGACCGATGGACGCCTGTACTTCCTCGAAGACGGCAGCGAATTCAAGACGTTCAACACGCTCGACGGCCAGGGCATCAAGATGCTGATGGCCGCTGGCGTGCAGACTGCGATCATCAGTGGCCGCAAGACCCCGGTGGTCGAGCGGCGGGCCAAAAACCTCGGCATCCCGCACCTGTATCAGGGCCGCGAGGACAAACTGGTGGTACTCGACGAGCTGCTGGCCCAACTGAATTTGAGCTATGAGCAGGTGGCCTACCTCGGCGACGACCTGCCGGACCTGCCGGTGATTCGCCGCGTAGGCCTGGGCATGGCGGTGGCCAATGCCGCCAGCTTCGTGCGCGAACATGCTCACGGCATCACCCTCGCCCGTGGCGGCGAAGGTGCCGCTCGCGAGTTCTGCGAATTGATCCTGCGCGCCCAGGACCGCCTCGATGCGGCCAATGCGGCGTACCTGTGAGCCCGACATGCTGAGCAAAAAGTTTCGCAACACCCTGCTGTACAGTTGCATCGCGGCGATATTCGCCGCGGTTGGCTACTGGAACATCAGCCCGGAACGCTTCCTCGACAAGCCGGTAACGCCGGTCGATGAAAGCGCGATCGACTATTACGCCATCAACGCCCACAGCGTGCAGTACCTGCCGGACGGCAAGCTGCAATATGATCTGGTGTCCGACAAGGTCGAGCACCTGAAGGCGACCGAGGTGACACTGTTGACCAACCCCGACCTGAACGTGTTCCGCGGCACCGAGTTCCCGTGGCACGTCCAGAGCCTGCGCGGCGAGGTCAACCCTGATGGCACGCAGGTCGAGCTGATCGATGACGTGCGCATCACGCGCTTCGACGAGAAAAACCGCAAGACCCTGATCACCAGCACCCGCATGACCGTGTTCCCGCAGCAGCAATATGCGCAGACCGAGCAAGACGTTAGAATCGACGGCGCTGGCGGTGTATCGACTGGCAAGGGAATGAAAGCGTATTTGAAAGAAAGCAGGATACACCTGCTATCGAACGTAAGAGGACAGTATGAGGCTCGTTAAAACCCTCCCGATTTTGCTCAGTCTGGGCGCAGCACTGGGAAGCGTGAGCGCCTGGGCTCTGCCGGAAGACCAACAGCAGCCTATCCGCATTCAGGCCGACGATGCCCAACTGGACGACAAACAAGGTATTGCTACCTACAAGGGTGACGTGATCATCACCCAAGGCTCGATGAAGGTGACAGGCAACACCGTTACCATCACCCGCACCCCGACTGGCGACATTGACGTAGTGACCTCGGTGGGCAACCTGGCGTACTTCGAGCAATTGCAGACGGCTGGCGATACCAAGCCTGTTCAGGGCTGGGGCGTGACTATCCAGTATCACGCCACGCAAAATCGCGTCGTGTTGATCGACAAGGCCAAGGTTGTCGACAAGGACAACAACGTCACCCAGGGCGAGAAAATCGTCTACGACACCGAGAAGAAGCTGGCCAGCGCCGGGCGCGCCACCGGCAGCAAGGTCACCGAGGCGCGTCCGCGCATCGACATGGTGATCCAGCCGAAGAAGAAAACCGACGAGAAAAAGGCCCAGTAATGGCAACTCTGAAAGCTCAGCATCTGGCCAAGAGCTACAAGAGCCGCCAGGTCGTGCGTGATGTCAGCCTGTCCATCGACAGCGGTCAGATCGTCGGCCTGCTTGGCCCGAACGGCGCCGGCAAGACCACCTGCTTCTACATGATCGTCGGCCTGGTGCAAGCCGACCAGGGCCGCGTCCTGATCGATGACCTGGACGTCAGCCACCAGCCGATGCACGGCCGTGCAAAAGCCGGTATCGGCTATTTGCCGCAAGAAGCATCGATCTTCCGCAAACTGTCGGTGGCCGACAACATCATGGCCATCCTCGAGACCCGCAAGGAGCTCGACAAGGCCGGTCGTCGCAAGGAGCTGGAAAGCCTGCTGCAGGAATTCCACATCAGCCACATCCGCGACAACCTCGGCATGAGCCTGTCCGGTGGTGAGCGCCGCCGCGTGGAAATCGCCCGCGCCCTGGCCACCAACCCGAAGTTCATCCTCCTCGATGAACCGTTTGCCGGCGTGGACCCGATTTCAGTCGGCGACATCAAACAGATCATTTACCACCTCAAGGCCAAAGGCATTGGCGTGCTGATCACGGACCACAACGTTCGTGAAACCCTGGACATCTGTGAAACCGCCTATATCGTCAATGACGGTCAACTGATCGCCGAAGGTGATGCAGAGACCATCCTGGCCAACAATCTGGTGAAGGAAGTGTACCTGGGCCATGAGTTCCGCCTGTAAACGCTGAGGTGTGCCCAGGCAACTGCCCGGGCACCGGTCTCGCGATTCATCGGCGCCTCCTGCGACCCCGCGTGTTCAGTTCCCAACAAGGGCAGCAGCGCAACACAAATTTATAGTTTTTTATTGTTACAGCGCTCTAGGCAAATCCTTCAGTTTCAGGCATATAATTTGCTTATGTTTGGCGCCCCGGCGCCCTGTAGTGGATGGCGCATGTGCGCCGGCGAATAAGGTGTTAAGCCCCTGCCATGAAACCATCGCTAGTCTTGAGAATGGGCCAGCAGCTGACGATGACACCTCAGCTGCAACAGGCCATCCGCCTGCTCCAATTGTCGACCCTGGACCTGCAACAGGAAATCCAGGAGGCCCTGGAGTCCAATCCGATGCTCGAACGCCAGGAAGAAGGCGACGACTTCGACAATTCCGACCCCTTGGCCGACAACGCCGAACAAAAGCCCAACACCGATATCCAGGAACCCTCCTACCAGGAAAGCGCCCCGACGGTTGATAACCTCGAAGAGGGTGACTGGAACGAGCGCATCCCCAACGAACTCCCCGTCGACACCGCGTGGGAAGACGTTTACCAGACCAGCGCCAGCAGCCTGCCCAGCAATGACGATGACGAGTGGGACTTCACCACCCGCACCTCGGCCGGTGAAAGCCTGCAAAGCCACTTGCTGTGGCAGCTGAACCTGGCTCCGATGTCCGACACCGATCGCCTGATCGCCGTGACCCTGATCGACTGCATCAACAATCAGGGCTATCTGGACGAAACCCTCGAGGAAATCCTCGAAGCCTTCGATCCGGAACTGGACATCGAACTGGACGAAATCGAAGCCGTCCTGCACCGCATCCAGCAATTCGAGCCGGCCGGCATCGGCGCACGCAACCTGGGCGAATGCCTGCTGCTGCAATTGCGTCAGTTGCCCGCCAAGACCCCTTGGCTGGCCGAAGCCAAGCGCCTTGTCACCGATTACATCGACCTGCTCGGCAGCCGCGACTACAGCCAGTTGATGCGCCGCATGAAGCTCAAGGAAGATGAGCTGCGCCAGGTCATAGAACTGGTCCAGAGCCTCAACCCGCGCCCGGGCTCGCAGATCGAGTCCACCGAAGCCGAGTACGTCGTTCCTGACGTTATCGTACGCAAGGACAACGAGCGCTGGCTGGTGGAGCTGAATCAGGAGTCGGTGCCACGGCTGCGGGTCAACGCCCAGTACGCCGGTTTTGTGCGCCGCGCCGATACCAGCGCCGACAACACGTTCATGCGCAATCAGTTGCAGGAGGCCCGCTGGTTCATCAAGAGCCTGCAGAGCCGCAATGAAACCCTGATGAAGGTTGCCACCCAGATCGTGGAGCATCAGCGCGGGTTCCTCGAATATGGCGACGAGGCCATGAAGCCGCTGGTCCTGCATGACATCGCCGAAGCGGTCGGCATGCATGAGTCGACGATTTCACGGGTGACCACCCAGAAGTTCATGCACACCCCCCGGGGCATTTATGAACTGAAATACTTTTTCTCCAGTCACGTAAGCACCTCCGAAGGCGGCGAATGCTCGTCCACGGCGATCCGGGCGATCATCAAAAAACTGGTTGCCGCGGAAAATCAGAAAAAGCCGTTGAGTGACAGCAAGATCGCTGGTTTACTGGAGGCACAAGGCATTCAGGTGGCTCGCCGCACCGTCGCCAAGTACCGCGAATCCCTCGGGATCGCGCCTTCGAGCGAACGCAAGCGGTTGATGTAGAGCCACGCCACAGCGTTCCAGTGGTAGATCATCTGATCTACCGCTTTATGCACTGGCAACGAAGGAGAAGCTGTATGCAAGTCAACATCAGTGGACACCAACTGGAAGTGACCGAACCTCTTCGCACCTACATCGGCGAAAAACTCGAACGATTGGAGCGACATTTCGACAAGATCACTAACGT
The DNA here is from genome assembly GCF_053628995.1 of Pseudomonas sp. AP3_22 TE3818. NCBI lineage: Bacteria > Pseudomonadati > Pseudomonadota > Gammaproteobacteria > Pseudomonadales > Pseudomonadaceae > Pseudomonas > Pseudomonas sp. AP3_22 TE3818. The sequence continues at coordinate 5,685,554 of NZ_JBRJHL010000001.1, forward strand.
GCAGGTCACGATGACCGTCGAAAAGCTGAAGCAGAAAATCGAAGCCACGCTGCATATTCCCGGGAATGAAGTGGTCGCCAATGCGGAACATACCGATATGTACGCTGCGATCGATGCACTCACCGACAAGCTGGATAAACAACTCAAAAAGCATAAGGAAAAGACCCAGAGCCTCCTTCAGGGCGCAACCGGTCGTTAACACTCCCAACCCATGATCCGACTTGAAAGTATCCTGACCCCCGGCCGTTCCCTCGTGAACGTGCCGGGCGGCAGTAAAAAGAAAGCCCTCGAACAAATTGCCAATCTGATCGCCCGCGAAGTGCCGGCTCTGGAGATGCAAGATGTCTTCGAGGCGCTGATTGCCCGTGAAAAACTCGGCTCCACCGGTTTTGGCAACGGCATCGCTATTCCACACTGCCGTCTCAAGGGTTGTGTATCGCCCATCAGTGCCTTGATGCACCTGGACGCCCCAATCGATTTCGACGCCATCGACGGCGCGCCGGTTGACCTGCTGTTCGTTCTGCTGGTTCCGGAAGCCGCTACCGATGCGCACCTTGAGCTGCTGCGACAGATCGCCAGCATGCTCGACCGCAAGGACGTTCGCGAAAAACTGCGCCATGCCGCAAGCAACGAAGCCCTGTATCAGGTTGTCCTGGACGAGCAAAACGGTCAGTAATCATGCGCTTGATCATCGTCAGTGGCCGTTCCGGCTCGGGTAAAAGTACCGCCCTCAATGTTCTTGAGGACAACGGCTACTACTGCATCGACAATCTGCCTGCCGGCCTGCTGCCGGAACTGGCCGAACGAGCGTTAATTCATACCGAGCTGATGCAGCCGCTGGTGGCCGTTTCCATTGATGCCCGCAACCTGCCCAGCCACCTGTCACGCTTCCCCGAGCTGCTCGAAGAAGTCCGCAGCCGCCACATCCAGTGCGATGTCCTGTACCTGGATGCCGACGAAGAAACCCTGCTCAAGCGCTTCTCGGAAACCCGCCGGCGTCACCCCCTGAGCAACGCCAACCGCTCGCTGGCCGAAGCCATCAACGTCGAAAGCGTCCTGCTCGGGCCGATCGCCGACCTCGCCGATCTCAAGATCAACACCACCAGCCTGAACCTCTATCAACTGCGCGACACCATCAAGCTGCGCCTGTTGAACCAGCCGGAACCCGGTACTGCGTTCCTGGTGGAATCCTTCGGGTTCAAGCGCGGCATGCCGGTGGACGCCGACCTGGTGTTCGATGTGCGCTGCCTGCCCAACCCTTACTGGAAACCGGAACTGCGCGAGCAGTCCGGGCTCGATCAACCGGTTGCCGAATACCTGGCGGCACAGCCGGATGTCGAAGAGATGTTCCAGGACATTTCCACATACCTGCTAAAGTGGCTGCCTCGTTTTGCCGCCAGCAACCGCGCCTACGTCACCATTGCCATTGGCTGCACTGGCGGACATCACCGCTCCGTCTACCTGACCGAGCGTCTGGGGCAGGTGCTGCAAAAAACCCTGAAGAACGTCCAGGTTCGCCACCGCGACCTCAGCTAAAGGATTCACATCGCGATGCCTGCTCTGGAAATCGAAATCATCAATAAACTGGGCCTGCACGCCCGCGCTTCTGCAAAATTCGTTGGGGTCGCGGGTCAGTTCCCGTGCCAGATCCGGGCCGGTCGCACACCAGAGTCCATGGTCGATGGCAAAAGCATCATGGCGATGATGATGCTGGCCGCCGGCAAAGGCACCACGATCCACTTGAGCACAGAAGGCGAGCAGGAACAGGAAGCCCTGGATGCGCTGGTGGCGTTGATCAACAATTTCTTCGACGAAGGCGAGTAACAACTACACCCTCCTTTCCTGTTGATTTTGTGGCGAGGGAGCTTGCTCCCGCCGGGGCGCGAAGCGGCCCCAAATTCCGTCAATGCAATGCACCAGACGGCCAATAAAAAGGCGCGCCACCCGATGGGTGGCGCGCCTTTTTTTGTGCCGTGGCCCTGGCTTAGCTGCCCGCCACCGTCATCCGCTCGATCAACACCGAACCTGTACGAATGTTGCTACGCAACTCAAGATCATTACCCACGGCCACGATCTGTTTGAACATGTCGCGCATGTTGCCGGCGATGGTCACTTCCTGGACCGCGAACTGGATTTCGCCGTTCTCGACCCAGTAACCCGCCGCGCCGCGGGAATAGTCACCGGTCACCATGTTCAGGCCCTGCCCCATCAGCTCAGTCACCAACAGCCCGCGCCCCATGCGCCGCAGCAAGGCCGCCTGGTCTTCATCGCCATGGGTGACGAACAGGTTGTGCACGCCGCCGGCATTGGCGGTGCTCGGCATGCCGAGCTTGCGGCCGGAGTAGGTGCCGAGGATGTACGACACCAACTCGCCTTTTTCGACGAACGGTTTGGCATAGGTTGCCAGACCATCTCCATCGAACGCCGCGCTGCCCATGGCACGCATCAAGTGTGGGCGCTCGTCGATGGTCAGCCACTCTGGAAACAGCTTCTGCCCCAGCGTGCCTTCAAGGAACGACGATTTGCGATACAGGCTGCCGCCGGAAATCGCCGACAGGAAGCTGCCGAACAGGCCACCCGCCAACTCTGCGGAAAACAGCACCGGCACCTCGCAGGTCGGCACCGGACGCGCGCCCAGACGGCTCGCCGCCCGTTGCGCGGCACGCTGGCCGATGCTTACCGGATCGGCCAGCAAGTTACCCTGACGGTTCACGTCGTACCAGTAATCACGCTGCATCTGGCCGTCCGCTTCGGCAATCATCACGCAGCTGAGGCTGTGGCGAGTCGACGCATAACCACCAATAAACCCGTGACTGTTGCCATAAACGCGGCAGCCCTGATGGGTGCTGAGGGTGGTACCGTCGGCGTTCTTGATCCGGCTGTCGGCGGCAAACGCCGCGGCTTCGCAGGCCAGGGCCTGCTCGATGGCTTGCTCCGGCGTGATGTCCCACTGGTGAAACAGGTCGAAATCCTGAAGATCCCGCGCCATCAACGCGGCATCCGCCAGGCCCGAGGCTTCGTCTTCCGAGGTGTGCTTGGCGATAGCCAGAGCAGCGGCCACCGTTTCGCGAATCGCTTCCGGACCGCTGGCCGACGTGCTGGCCGAGCCCTTGCGCTGGCCTACGTACAGGGTGATGCCAAAACCCTGATCGCGGTTGAATTCGACCGTTTCGACTTCACGCTGGCGCACCGACGTCGAAAGGCCCTGCTCCAGGGAGACGGCCACTTCACAGGCGCTGGCCCCCTGGCGCCTGGCTTCAGCGATGATCTGCTCGACCTGTTCCTGCAGTGCCGGCAATGCTTGTGGGCCGACGCTTTCAACTGCACTCATGCTGTTCTCCACTCAAATTCTGCTTTCGGTAACGGTCATCGAGCGACCGGGCCGGACAAGCGGCCCCCGACTGGTTATCATGGCGGCGTTTCTTTGCGGACTGCCACCATGGTTGATTCTTACGACGACTCCCTCGATACGGGAGAAAAAAGCAAATCCCAGGTCAAACGCGAGCTGCATGCTCTGGTTGACCTCGGCGAGCGCCTTACAACGCTCAAGCCTGACTTGCTCAACAAACTGCCATTGACCGACGGATTGCGCCGGGCCCTGGCTGATGCACCCAAGCACACCGCGAACATCGCGCGTAAACGGCACCTTCAGTTCATCGGCAAACTGATGCGCGATCAGGACACTGACGCGATTCTGGTTCTGCTCGATCAACTCGATGCCTCCACCCGTCAATACAACGAACGCTTCCATAACCTGGAACGCTGGCGCGATCGTCTGATTGCCGGTGACGACGCCGTACTGGAAAAATTCGTCGTCGAGTATCCCGACGCGGATCGCCAGCAACTGCGCTCCCTGATCCGTCAGGCCCAGCATGAGGTTGCGCAAAACAAGCCTCCTGCTTCCAGCCGTAAAATCTTCAAGTACATCCGTGAGCTGGACGAGACTCAACGCGGACTGCGCTGAATCTCTGATCGGGTGAGTCGCCAGACGACTCACCCGAAGCTTCACGTCTTACGCGCCCGTGCCACCCACGGTGATCGCATCAATCTTCAGCGTTGGCTGGCCGACACCCACCGGCACCGACTGCCCATCCTTGCCACATGTGCCCACGCCGCTGTCCAGCGACAGGTCATTACCCACCATCGACACTTTGCTCATGGCTTCCGGCCCGTTGCCGATCAGGGTCGCGCCCTTGACCGGAGCGGTGATCTTGCCGTCCTCGATCAGGTACGCCTCACTGGTGGAGAACACGAACTTGCCGCTGGTGATGTCCACCTGACCGCCGCCGAGGTTGGCGCAATAGATGCCGCGTTTCACCGAGGCGATGATTTCCTGCGGATCGCTTTCGCCGGCGAGCATGTAGGTGTTGGTCATGCGCGGCATCGGCAGGTGCGCATAGGATTCGCGACGACCATTACCGGTGCGGGCCACCCCCATCAGGCGGGCGTTGAGCTTGTCCTGCATGTAGCCCTTGAGTACGCCGTTTTCGATCAGCGTGGTGCACTCGGTCGGCGTGCCTTCGTCATCGACGCTCAAGGAGCCACGGCGACCGGCCAGGGTGCCGTCATCGACGATGGTGCACAGCTTGGAGGCAACCATCTCGCCCATACGCCCGCTATAAGCCGAACTGCCCTTGCGGTTGAAGTCACCTTCCAGACCATGACCGACGGCTTCGTGCAGCAGCACGCCCGACCAGCCGGAGCCGAGTACCACCGGCAAGGTACCGGCAGGAGCCGGAATGGCTTCAAGGTTGACCAGCGCCTGACGCAACGCTTCACGGGCGTAGCCCATGGCGCGGTCTTCGCCGAGGAAATAGCGGTAATCGGTCCGGCCGCCACCGCCATGACCGCCGCGCTCGCGGCGACCGTTCTGCTCGACGATCACGCTGACGTTGAAGCGCACCAGCGGACGTACATCCGCCGCCAGGCCGCCGTCGGTGGACGCCACCAGAATCCGTTCCCAGACACCGGCCATGCTCACGGTGACCTGCTGGATGCGTGGGTCAAGTGCACGGGTCGCAGCGTCGACGCGCTTGAGCAAATCGACCTTTTCGGCACGGCTCAGCACTTCCAGGGGGTTGTCCGGCGCATACAACTGCGCGACATCCTGGCTGGTGAATGCCTGCACCGTACCGTGCTGCCCGGCCCGGGAAATCGAACGGGCGGCACGCGCCGCCGCGCCCAGGGCTTCAAGGGTGATGGCATTGCTGTAGGCAAAACCGGTTTTTTCACCCGATTGCGCACGCACGCCGACACCCTGGTCAAGGTTGAAGCTGCCTTCCTTGACGATGCCGTCTTCCAGCGCCCAGGACTCGGAGATCTGCCCCTGGAAATACAGGTCGGCGGCATCGATGCCCGGACCGGCCAGATCGCCAAGCACGCCTTGCAGGCTCTCGATCGTGACGCCACCGGGCGCCAGCAGGTGTTCACTGACTGAGGACAACAACTCGCTCATATGCTTTACGCCTTAAATTCATGTTTCTGATGCAGGTCGCTGGGCGCCCTGCGAGAAAAAGCGCCGGTGACTGGACACCGGCATCCGCGCCCGGATGGACGCCTGTTCGCTGCTGTCGCGTTCGGCCAGCAGCACGGCCTCGCCTTGATCCTGTTGTGCCAGCACGCGCCCCCACGGGTCGACGATGGCGGCATGCCCGAAGGTTTCCCGCGGCCCCGGATGCGTGCCGCCCTGGGCAGCCGCGAGCACATAACATTGGGTCTCGATGGCCCGCGCACGAATCAGCACATCCCAATGCGCCGCGCCGGTCACCGCCGTGAAGGCCGAGGGAGCGGTAATCAGTTCCGCGCCGGCAGCGCGCAGTTCGCTGTACAGTTCGGGAAAGCGCAGGTCATAGCAAACCGTCAGGCCGACCCGACCGACCGGTGTGTCCGCCACGACTACTCCACTGCCATAAGCATAGTCATCGGATTCACGGTAACGGCCACGATTGTCCGCCACATCCACATCGAACAGGTGCAGCTTGTCGTAGCGCGCCACCGTTTCGCCCTGGTCATCGACCAGCAACGAACAGGCATGCGCCTTCGCCGTCGGCTGATCCACCGGCGGCAACGGCAACGTGCCGGCCACTATCCATAACTTGAGGTCGCGTGCGGTCTGTTTCAACCAGGGCAGGATCGGGCCTTCGCCCAGGGCTTCGGCGCGCCCGATGTCGGCAACGTCGCGCCGGCCCATGGCGGCGAAATTTTCCGGCAATACCGCGAGTTTCGCGCCGCCGGCGGCCGCTTGTTCGAGCAGTCGACGGGCCTGGACCAGATTGGCCAGCACATCGCTCTGGCTGACCATTTGAATCACCGCTACAGACATGGCCTTTTCCTTATTGAAATCAACACAGCCCCTGTAGGAGCGAGCTTGCTCGCGATGGAGGTGAACGATGACGCAGGTTGTCTGAAATAACGCGTCGCATTCAAACTCATCGTCGGAACGCCGCCCGGAGCAAGCTCGCTCCTACAGGGGGGCGAGCCGCAATGGCCATGCTACTCCACAGGCCCGAAGGATGGTTTTTCAAAAAGCCTTGTCGAAGGTGATTTTCGGTTCTTTCCACGGCCCTTTGACACTGTACTTCACACTGGCGAAACGGGAGACCCGGTCACCGATCAGCTTGTCGATCAGGAACAACGCCCCGCCGACCGCCGGTGCGCCGACGATCAGCGCGGCAATCGGCAGGTTATTGGTCACCGGCAGGGTCACCATCAGTTTCGCATCGATCTGATCGGCCACCATGTTCAGCGTGCCGTCGAGTTCGATGGTGCTCGACGGGCCAGTCAGCTGGATCGGCTGACGGGTGACATACACACCATTCGTCCCGACCAGCAGCCCCTTGACCCGGTCATAACTCAGGCCTTTGCCGAACAGGTCGGAGAAGTCCAGGCGCAGGCGCCGGCCGATGGAGTTGAAGTTGAGCAAACCAAATACCCGAAGGGCCTGGGCACTGCCTTCGACTTCGACGAACTGGCCCTGATTGAGTGTCGCATCGAGCGAGCCGGAGAAACGCTTGGTCGCCACCCAGGCCGGCGAACCGGGCCAGCGGCCATCGACATCCATATAAAAGTCCCGGCTGGTGACGCTCGGCGCAAACCCCCAGCCCTTGAGCACATCGGCGAGGTTCTTGCCGCTGATGCGGCCTTTGTACCAGCTGTTGCTGGCACCGGGTACGCCTTCCCAGCCACCGCTGCCCACCAGCAGCATGCCCTTGAGTCCCAGATCCAGCGAGTTGAACACGATGCCCCTGGCCGTCGGGCGAACCTTCAGCGACCAGGTACCGACCAGATCCTGGCCCTGGAATAGCTGATTGATCGTGATGTCCATCGCGGGGATTTTCGTCGGGTCCACCGACGCCAGCGGATCCGGCGAGTTCTCATCGGCCAGTACGGTCGGGTCCGGTGCCGGCAAGCGCACGGTTTGCAGATTGATCGCGACTGGCGTGGCCTTAGAATCGGGCAGGTTGGCGCTGCCCTTGATCTGCTGGCTGTCGAGTTGCAGCGCCCAGGCGGAGGGTTTGCGCGCCAGCTGGATCGAGGCCTGATCAAGCGTGGTGCCGATACCGCTGAGCTTGCCCACCTTGAAATCCGCACCGCTGAGCAATTGCTTGGCGCTGCCACCGGGGTCCTGCCCGGCGTATTTATCCACCAGATCCTTCCACGGGCCTACGTCCAGCTCCGACAACACGCCCCGTACCCGCAGGCCTTTGGTGCCCGGCAACACAGCCTCGCCGCCACCGAGGAACAAGTCCCCGCGTCCCTCGGCGAAATTGCTGGCCGGGGCCGCAAACGTGAAACTCGCCAGATCCCCGTAGTTGACCCAATAGCGCCGCTCGTCGCCCTGCAACGTCATGCGAAACGTCGTGTCGCGCCCGGCATCGGCGGCCATGCCGAAGGGCGCAGGCAAATCGACCGCCACGCCCTTGAGGTTGGAGTTGACCAGCAACTGGCTGTCGGCGCCATTCAGGCTCAGTTGCAGTTGATAAGGGATCACGCCACTTACCGGCAGAGGCTGGGTCACCTTCAGCCAGTCGGTCAGTTTCTTGACCTCGACCTGGCCCGACGCGATCACCCTGGTATTGAGCTTACCCGGGCTGCCATCGGCAAAAATCTGTGCGGTGACCGGCTTGTCGAATGCCCGGGCGCTGATGTTCTGCCCGCTCAGACCTTTGGCGCTGTCGAAACGGAAGTCACCTTTGAGCTGGGTCAGTTCCAGCACAGGTTCGGCCAGTTTCAAGCGTGCCTTGGCGGTCTTGAAATCGACGAGGATCTTCGGTTCCTCGCCTTTTGCCAGCGGAATATCCAGCTTCAACTTGCCTGTCAGATCACCCTCGCCTTCCCAGCCGGCAAAGGTCGCCCCGGTGCCGATCGGCGCTTCCTGAAGGATTTTCAGGCCATCGCCCAAACCACCGGCAAATCCGCCATCGAGGAACAAATGAACGTTCTGCCCGGCAGGCACATGAGGAATGTTGACGTAAACATCGCTGACCTGGGTGTCGAGCAACTGGCCTTTGCTGGCCAGGATCCGCACGCCACTGTCTTCGACAAACACATCGCCGCTGACCTTGCTGACATGGGGCCAGCCCGGCTGGAAGGCCAGTTCGGCATCGTGAACCTTGAAGTACAGGCTGATGCTGCGATCGACGTCTGCAGCACCGTGGTTGAGCGACCCTTGATACTGGAAGAAGCCCTGGTCCACCGCGCCCTTGAGAATCGCCGTGCGCAGCCATTCGTCCAGCGCCGGGCCGAGGACCGTCGGCAAGTACTTGGCGGTGTAGCGACCGTCGCCGTCCACCATGCCCACCCGCAGGTCCATATAGTCTTCCTGGGTGTGATCGAAATGCAGGCGAATCAGGAAATCGCCGGCAATCTTGCCCTCTTCGCCCAGCACCTTCAGATACGGCGCAATCAGGGTGAAGCCTTCTTTATCGAGTTTCCAGGTCAGCCGCGCGTTGGCCTGAATGTATTGCCATGGCTTGGCGAAAATCGGGTCCAGGTGCAGCATGAAGTCCTTGCTGTCCATACGCAGTTCGCCGTGCCCCAGGTCACCGCTGATGCTGCCGCTGACATTTCGCGCCGCCGGCGCACCGTGATAGGCATCGAAGCCCACCTGGTCGAGGTTGGCGGCAAAGCTGAACTTGCTGTCGTCGGTGGCATTGGGTCGCACGTCGATCAATACATTGCGCAGTCCGCCCTTCACCTTGAGCCGCTCGACAACGGTGGCAAAGCCTTGCGGAAACGGCGCCAGGGCATTGAGCAGCGGCGTAAGCGGGGTCAGGTCGACGCGGTCGGCCTGTAGATGCCAGAGCTCTTCGGTCTTGTCGGTGGCGGCGCTTTGCTTGAGCTGCAAATGCGTTTCCCAGCGAACGTCGCCCAGGTTCATTGCCAGGGAGTCCAGGGTCACCCGCATGCCTTCGGCACTGCGCTCGAAGTATCCATTGAGTGCCAGGTTGTTGATGTGGATCGGCTTGCGCTCGGCGTAGGCGCCCTTGAGTTGTGGCGCATTCAAGCGCACTGCGGCGCTTTGCAAGAGGCCTTTGCCCCAGGTCAGCCACAGCTCGCCGCCGGCCTTGATCTCGGAGAAATTCCATTGCTGGCTGACGCGCTCGGGCAGCCACTTCGACCAGTCGCTTTGCGGCAGGCTCAGGTAGAACTCGGCTTCACCGTCCTGCCATTGGCTGGCTCGAATGCGGGTACGCAGGCTCATGGCCACGGGCTGGCCGTCGGGCAGGGTCAGGCGGGCGTCGAGCCGCTGCCGCGACGCACCGGTTTTCAGATTCAGGCCGACATAGGTCAGGGTCAACGGCGACTGTGCAAACGGCTGCAAGGTCACCTGGCTGTCGAGTACCGACAGTTGCTGGATCATCTGCATGCGATTGAGCAATTGTTCCGGATCGGTCCGCTGATCCTGTTGCACCGGCAAACCTTCCAGCGCCCACTGACCGTCGTCGCCTTCCTTGACGCTGATCTTCAGGCCACTGAGCTCCAGATGAGCGATGCGTACCTCACGCGCCAGCAGACTGGCCCAAAGGTCCGGCACCGCGCGCACCTGATCCAGGTGCAGGGCATTGGCGCCCTCGCCGACGGTCACGTCGTGCGCCATCAATACGGGGGCGAATCCACTCCAGTTGCCTTCCAGCTCACCGATTTGCAGCGGCATGCCCAAGGCATCGCTGGCTTTGGTTTCGATATCGGTACGGTACTCGGCGACCAGCGGCGTCAGTTCCCGGCCAAGGCTGACGTAGAGCGCCATCAATACCAAAACCAACGCGCACAGGCCCAGACCCCAGCGGGTCAGTGCGGCCAAAATGCGTGTCAGACGGTCCATGTCAGATGGCCCCCATGGCAAAAGTTTTGCAAAAAGCTGAGGCCAGCCATTCTCGAATAATCAAAACGAAACGCTTCAGAGCAGCACCACGTCGTATTGTTCCTGGGAATACATGGTTTCGACCTGGAAACGGATGGTGCGCCCGATAAACCCTTCCAGCTCGGCGACGTTGCCCGACTCCTCGTCGAGCAGGCGGTCGACAACTTTCTGGTTGGCCAATACACGATAGCCCTCTGCCTGATAGGCGCGAGCCTCACGCAGGATTTCGCGAAAGATTTCGTAACACACGGTTTCCGGCGTCTTGAGCTTGCCGCGCCCCTGACAGGCGTTGCACGGTTCGCACAAGACTTGTTCAAGGCTTTCGCGGGTGCGCTTGCGGGTCATCTGCACCAGGCCCAACTCGGTGATACCGATGATGTTGGTCTTGGCGTGATCGCGTTCCAGCTGCTTCTCGAGCGTGCGCAGCACCTGGCGCTGGTGCTCTTCATCCTCCATGTCGATGAAGTCGATGATGATGATTCCGCCGAGGTTGCGCAGGCGCAATTGACGGGCGATGGCCGTCGCGGCTTCGAGGTTGGTCTTGAAGATGGTTTCTTCGAGGTTGCGATGGCCGACGAACGCCCCGGTATTGACGTCGATGGTGCTCATGGCTTCCGCCGGGTCGACCACCAGATATCCGCCGGACTTGAGCGGGACCTTGCGCTCGAGGGCCTTCTGGATTTCGTCTTCGACGCCATACAGGTCGAAAATCGGCCGCTCGCCCGGGTAATGCTCCAGACGGTCGGCAATCTCCGGCATCAATTCGGCGACAAATTGCGTGGTCTTCTGGAAGGTTTCCCGGGAGTCGATGCGAATCTTCTCGATTTTCGGGCTTACCAGGTCACGCAGGGTGCGCAGCGCCAGACCGAGGTCTTCGTAGATCACGCTGGGCGCGCTGATGGTTTTGATCTGGGCGCTGATCTGATCCCAGAGCCTTCGCAGGTAGCGGATGTCCATGAGGATTTCATCGGCGCCGGCGCCTTCGGCGGCCGTGCGCAGGATGAAACCGCCGGCCTCCTTGATACCTTCCTTGGCCACGCAATCGGTGACCACTTGCTTGAGACGTTCGCGCTCGGCTTCGTCTTCGATCTTCAGGGAAATCCCGACATGGGCCGTGCGCGGCATGTACACCAGGTAGCGCGAAGGGATCGACAGCTGGGTGGTCAGGCGTGCGCCTTTGGAACCGATCGGGTCCTTGGTCACTTGCACCACCAGGCTCTGGCCTTCGTGCACCAGTGCGCTGATGCTCTCGACCGCCGGGCCTTCGCGCAGGGAAATTTCCGACGCGTGAATGAACGCCGCGCGATCCAGGCCGATATCGACGAATGCCGCCTGCATCCCCGGCAATACCCGCACGACTTTGCCTTTATAGATGTTGCCGACGATCCCGCGCTTTTGCGTACGCTCGACGTGGACCTCTTGCAGGACACCGTTTTCGACCACCGCCACGCGCGACTCCATCGGCGTGATGTTGATCAGGATCTCTTCACTCATGGCAGGGTCTCGTTCAGGCATGTTCACGATAATGGCCGCATCTGTTCAGAACGTTGCTTAGTGTGCGTTCCGGGTTTGCCAACAGGGTATGCCGAAATGGCCGAGCAGTTCCGCGGTTTCGCAAAGCGGCAGTCCGACCACCGCTGAATAACTTCCATTGAGCCCGGCGACAAACACCGCACCCAGTCCTTGAATGCCATAACCGCCCGCCTTGTCCCTTGGTTCGCCACTGGCCCAGTAGGCTGCGGCTTCTTCACGACTGATATCACGAAAACGCACGCGACTGGTGACAACCCGGGACTCGCAGCGTTCGCCGTAGAGCAGCGCAATCGCGGTCAGGACTTCATGCTCACACCCTGACAACATCATCAGCATGGCGCAGGCATCCGCTTGATCAACCGGTTTGCCGAGAATTTTTCCATCGAGCACCACGGCGGTATCGGCTCCGAGCACGCAGAACGGCTCGTCAGACACGACGCTGCCGCGCCCGGCCTCGGCCTTGCCACGTGCCAGACGCTCGACATAGGCCGACGGGGACTCTTGATCTATAGGAGTTTCATCGATGTCCGCACTGACGGCGGAGAACGGAACGCCGATCTGCGTGAGCAATTCACGCCGGCGTGGCGAGCCAGAGGCGAGGTACAACCGTTTCATCAAGACCTCTCCCTGTCTAATGCCTGAGCGAATTAATTGATTTTGTAGCGTCGACGCAGTCCGCGCAAACCGAAACTGATCCAGGGCCAGAGCAACGCACTGACCAGTGCCGGCAACACCAGCGCCAGCGTCGGCTGACGATTGCCGGTCAAGGCACTGAGCCAGAGTTGTACCAGCTGGGCGAGGCCGAAGATCACCAGGATCACCAGGCTCTGCTGCCACATCGGGAACATCCGCAGGCGTTGTTGCAGCGCCAGTACCAGATAGGTGATGAGGGTCAGGATCAAGGCATTCTGCCCCAGCAAGGTACCGTAGAGCACGTCTTCAGCCAGCCCCAGGCAAAACGCCGTCACCATCCCGACGGTCTGCGGCAGGTTCAACGCCCAGAATGCCAGCAACAAGGCCAGCCACAGCGGGCGCAGGATTTCCATGAATTGCGGCAAAGGCGAAACACTGAGGAGTAGTCCGACGGCGAACGTCAGCCAGACTATCCAGCCGTTTCGGGATGCTTTTACACCGCCCATTATTCTCTCCCCACTGGAGTGGCCGGCGCGGAGACTGGCGGTTTGGCGGCAGGCTTCGCGGCAGCGGGTTGCGCCGCCGGCGGTTTAGCCGCCGCAGGATGCGTGGCCGCAGGCTTGGCTGGCGTGGTGGCCGGCTTGACGGGTGCGGTGGCCGCAGGCGCCGCCGTGGCAGGAACTGCCGGTGCGGCGACCGGTGCCGCGGGAACTGCGGGGTTGACCAGCTTCGGAACGGTCGCCGGAATCATCGGGCCACCGCCCTGTGCATCCAAGCTTTCCTGGGCCTGGGCGGCAGCGTTGGCGCGTTCTTCCGGGGTACGGGTGTCGCTGAACACCAGCAGCAGGTAGCGGCTGCGGTTCAAGGCGGCGGTCGGAATGGCGCGGACAATGGCAAACGGCTGGCCGGAATCGTGAATCACTTCCTTGACCGTCGCCACCGGATAACCGGCCGGGAAACGTTGGCCGAGGCCGGAGCTGACCAGCAAGTCGCCTTCCTTGATGTCGGCGGTATCGGCCACATGACGCAACTCAAGGCGTTCCGGGTTGCCGGTGCCGCTGGCAATCGCCCGCAATCCGTTACGGTTCACCTGCACCGGAATGCTGTGAGTGGTGTCGGTCAGCAGCAGGACGCGGGAGGTATAGGGCATCAACTCGACCACCTGGCCCATCAGGCCGCGGGCGTCGAGTACCGGCTGACCGAGGACCACGCCGTCGCGCTCACCTTTATTGATGATGATGCGATGGGTGAAGGGGTTGGGGTCCATGCCGATCAACTCGGCCACTTCGACCTTCTCGTTGACCAGTGCCGAAGAGTTGAGCAACTCGCGCAGCCGAACGTTCTGCTCGGTCAGGGCGGCAAGCTTCTGCATGCGCCCCTGCAGCAGCAGGTTCTCGGTCTTGAGTTTTTCGTTTTCGGCGACGAGTTCGGTCCGGCTGCCAAACTGGCTGGCAACGCCTTCCCACAGTCGTCCGGGCAAGTCGGTGATCCAGTAGGCGTCCATCAGCACCAGCGACATCTGGCTGCGTGCAGGCTTGAGCAGACTGAAGCGGGCATCGACCACCATCAGCGCGACCGATAGCACGACCAGCACCAACAGGCGCACGCCCAGCGAAGGACCCTTGGTGAAAAGCGGTTTAATAAGCCGCTCCTCCCAGGCAAATGTTCTGTTTATTCATACGGCAGCAATCCGGCCTGGATGCAGACTGACAGAAGATAAACGCGAACAGGCAGCACTGCAAAGTGCCGCCTGCGCGCTCAACAGCATAGAAGCGATCCGACGACTTATTCGCTGGAAAGCAGGTCCATGGTGTGTTTATCCATCATTTCCAATGCACGGCCACCGCCGCGAGCAACGCAGGTCAGCGGGTCTTCGGCAACGATCACCGGCAGACCGGTTTCCTGGGCCAGCAACTTGTCCAAGTCGCGCAGCAAGGCGCCACCACCGGTCAGTACCAGACCGCGCTCGGCGATGTCGGAAGCCAGTTCCGGAGGCGATTGCTCCAGGGCACTTTTCACGGCCTGAACGATGGTTGCCAGGGACTCTTGCAGAGCTTCCAGCACTTCATTGGAGTTCAGGGTGAATGCGCGTGGAACGCCTTCGGCCAGGTTACGGCCACGAACGTCGACTTCGCGAACTTCGCCGCCCGGGTAGGCCGTGCCGATTTCCTGCTTGATGCGCTCGGCGGTGGATTCGCCGATCAGGCTGCCGTAGTTGCGACGCACGTAGGTGATGATCGCTTCGTCGAAGCGGTCGCCGCCAACGCGTACGGATTCGGCGTAAACCACACCGTTCAGGGAGATCAGCGCGATTTCGGTGGTACCGCCACCGATATCCACGACCATCGAACCGCGAGCTTCTTCAACCGGCAGGCCGGCACCGATCGCAGCGGCCATTGGCTCTTCGATCAGGAACACTTCACGAGCACCGGCGCCAAGGGCCGACTCACGGATGGCACGACGCTCAACCTGGGTGGATTTGCATGGAACGCAGATCAACACGCGCGGGCTTGGCTGCAGAAAGCTGTTTTCGTGAACCTTGTTGATAAAGTACTGCAGCATTTTTTCGCAAACGCTGAAGTCGGCGATCACGCCGTCCTTCATCGGACGAATGGCAGCAATGTTGCCCGGAGTACGGCCGAGCATGCGCTTGGCTTCGGTGCCGACAGCAACGACACTTTTCTGGTTACCGTGTGTCCGAATGGCCACAACGGAGGGCTCATTCAGGACGATACCGCGCTCGCGCACGTAAATAAGGGTGTTGGCAGTGCCCAGGTCAATGGAAAGATCGCTGGAAAACATGCCACGCAGTTTCTTGAACATGGGAAAGGGACCCTAGGCAACGCGTGGGTAAAAAAGTGCGGCAAACTCTAACAACGACAGGGATTTTGGGCAAGGCGCCAATATGTTAAATTGGCCGCTTTTCTGTGCACCAAGCCCCACAATCGCGGCCTTATGACCGTAGAAGTGCGGTAGTGTTCCGACAATCTAACACACGGACGCCGTCCGTTTTGTTTTCCACTGGAGAATCCCAATGGCGCTAGAACGCTCCGACGTGGAAAAAATCGCTCATCTGGCCTGTCTGGGCCTCAATGATGCCGATCTTCCACACATCACTTCGGCCCTCAACAGCATTCTCGGGCTGGTCGACGAAATGCAGGCGGTCAATACCGACGGTATCGAACCGCTGGCCCACCCGCTGGAAGCCAGCCAGCGCCTGCGCGCGGACGTCGTGACCGAGACCAATAACCGCGAGGCCTACCAGTCCATCGCACCAGCGGTCGAAAACGGCCTGTACCTGGTTCCGAAAGTCATCGACTAAAGGGAAAGAGCCTGCAATGCATCAATTGACTCTGGCCGAGATCGCCCGCGGACTCGCCGATAAAAAGTTTTCCTCCGAAGAGCTGACCAAAGTCCTGCTGGCGCGCATCGCCCAGCTCGATCCGCAGCTCAACAGTTTCATCAGCCTCACCGAAGACCTGGCGCTGACGCAGGCGAAAGCCGCTGACGCCCGCCGGGCCAATGGTGAGAGCGGCGCCCTGCTCGGCGCGCCGATCGCACACAAAGACCTGTTCTGCACCCAGGGCATTCGCACCAGTTGCGGCTCGAAGATGCTCGACAACTTTAAAGCACCGTACGACGCCACTGTCGTCGCCAAGCTGGCTGCCGCCGGGGCCGTGACCCTGGGCAAGACCAACATGGACGAATTCGCCATGGGTTCGGCCAACGAGTCGAGCTACTACGGCGCGGTGAAAAACCCGTGGAACCTGGAACACGTACCGGGCGGTTCGTCCGGTGGTTCGGCGGCGGCGGTGGCCGCTCGTCTGTTGCCTGCGGCCACCGGTACCGACACTGGCGGTTCGATTCGTCAGCCGGCGGCCCTGACCAACCTCACCGGCCTGAAACCGACGTACGGTCGTGTTTCGCGCTGGGGCATGATCGCCTACGCCTCCAGCCTCGATCAGGGTGGCCCGTTGGCGCGCACGGCCGAAGACTGCGCGATTTTGTTGCAAGGTATGGCCGGCTTCGATCCGAACGACTCCACCAGCATCGATGAACCCGTGCCGGACTACAGCGCCAGCCTCAACGGCTCGCTGCAAGGCCTGCGCATCGGTGTGCCGAAGGAATACTTCAGCGCCGGTCTCGACCCGCGCATTGCCGAACTGATCCACAACAGCATCAAGGAGCTGGAAAAGCTCGGCGCCGTGATCAAGGAAATCAGCCTGCCGAACATGCAGCACGCGATTCCTGCGTACTACGTGATCGCCCCGGCGGAAGCCTCTTCCAACCTGTCGCGTTTCGACGGCGTGCGTTTCGGCTATCGCTGCGAAGACCCGAAAAACCTGGAAGACCTGTACAAGCGCTCCCGTGGTGAAGGCTTCGGCGCGGAAGTGCAGCGCCGGATCATGGTCGGTGCCTACGCACTGTCCGCCGGCTACTACGACGCCTACTACCTCAAGGCGCAGAAGATCCGTCGCTTGATCAAGAACGACTTCATGGCGGCCTTTAATGAGGTCGACATCATCCTCGGCCCAACCACGCCGAACCCGGCCTGGAAGCTCGGCGCCAAGAACAGCGACCCGGTCGCTGCGTACCTGGAAGACGTCTACACCATCACCGCCAACCTCGCGGGCCTGCCGGGCCTGTCGATGCCGGCCGGTTTTGTCGACGGTCTGCCGGTTGGCGTGCAATTGCTCGCTCCATATTTCCAGGAAGGCCGCTTGCTCAATGTTGCGCACCAGTACCAGTTGAACACTGACTGGCACACCCGCACCCCAACCGGCTTCTGAGGAGACACACATGCAATGGGAAGTCGTGATCGGGCTGGAGATTCACACCCAGCTCACCACCCGGTCGAAAATCTTTTCCGGTAGTTCCACCACGTTCGGCTCCGAGCCGAACACCCAGGCCAGCCTGGTAGACCTGGGCATGCCCGGCGTATTGCCGGTGCTGAACCAGGAAGCGGTGCGCATGGCGGTGATGTTCGGTCTGGCGATTGACGCCGAGATCGGCCAGCACAACGTGTTCGCCCGTAAAAACTACTTCTACCCGGACCTGCCCAAGGGCTACCAGATCAGCCAGATGGAATTGCCGATCGTTGGCAAGGGCCACCTGGACATCGCTCTGGAAGACGGCACGGTCAAACGGGTCGGCATCACCCGCGCGCACCTTGAAGAAGACGCCGGCAAGAGCCTGCACGAAGAATTCAGCGGCGCCAGCGGCATCGACCTGAACCGTGCCGGCACACCGCTGCTGGAAATCGTTTCCGAACCGGACATGCGCAGCGCCAAGGAAGCCGTGGCTTACGTCAAGGCGATCCACGCGCTGGTGCGTTACCTGGGCATCTGCGACGGCAACATGGCCGAAGGTTCGCTGCGTTGCGACTGCAACGTATCGATCCGTCCGAAAGGCCAGGTCGAGTTCGGCACTCGCTGCGAGATCAAGAACGTCAACTCGTTCCGCTTCATCGAAAAAGCGATCAACAGCGAAATCCAGCGTCAGATCGAGCTGATCGAAGACGGCGGCAAGGTGATCCAGCAGACCCGTCTGTACGATCCGAACAAGGACGAAACACGTCCGATGCGCAGCAAAGAGGAAGCCAACGACTACCGTTACTTCCCTGATCCGGACCTGCTGCCAGTCGTGATCGAAAACACCTTCCTCGACGACGTGCGCGCCACCCTGCCGGAGTTGCCGCCGCAGAAGCGCGAGCGTTTCCAGGCGCAGTTCGGTCTGTCGGTCTACGACGCCAGCGTCCTGGCCACCAGCCGCGAGCAAGCCGATTATTTCGAGAAAGTCGCAAGCATCGGCGGCGACGCCAAGCTGGCGGCGAACTGGGTGATGGTCGAGTTGGGCAGCCTGCTCAACAAGCAAGGCCTGGATATCGAAGATTCGCCGGTTTCCGCCGAGCTTCTGGGCGGCATGCTGCTGCGCATCAAGGACAACACCATCTCCGGCAAGATCGCCAAGGTGGTGTTCGAAGCGATGGCCAACGGCGAAGGCAGCGCGGACGAGATCATCGACAAGCGCGGCCTCAAGCAAGTGACCGACACTGGCGCGATCTCGGCGGTGCTGGACGAAATGCTCGCGGCCAACGCCGAGCAGGTCGAACAATACCGGGCGGCAGACGAAGCCAAGCGCGGCAAGATGTTCGGCTTCTTCGTCGGCCAGGCCATGAAAGCTTCCAAAGGCAAGGCTAACCCGCAACAGGTCAACGAACTGCTGAAAAGCAAGCTCGAAGGCTGATGAGAATGGAGCCAGCCCGACTCACTGGCTCCATTTTCCTGTGGGAGCGGGCTTGCTCGCGAATGCGGCTCGGCACTCAACTCAAAGTTGACTGTCAGAATGCATTCGCGAGCAAGCCCGCTCCCACATTTGTTTTCGGAAGCTTTCAAATGAAGCGTCTACTTGGACTTTGCGCCCTTCTCTCACTCCTGGCCGGTTGCGCCAGCACCGACACCGTCGACCCGCACGGCTACGACAAAACCGGCGTGGCTTCGTACTACGGCTCCAAACACCAAGGCAAACGCACCGCCAGCGGCGAGCGTTTCGACAAGAATTCCATGACCGCCGCCCATCGCCAGCTACCCTTCGGTACGCGGGTGAAGGTGACCAACCTGAACAACGACAAATCCTGCGTGGTCCGCATCAATGATCGCGGACCGCACACCCGTGGCCGCCTGATCGACCTGTCCCATGAAGCCGCCGAGCGCCTGGGCATGCTGCGCAGCGGCACCGCGCGGGTTCGCGTGCAAGCCCTCGACGACTGACCGATGGAGCCCCGACCATTTTCGGACTAGCCGACTTACCCCTGATCAGCGTGATCGAATTGCTCAGCGGATTGTTTCTGCTGATTGTCGGCGCCGAATTGACGGTGCGCGCCGCCGTACGCATTGCCGCGCGGTTGCACATACGCCCGCTGATCATCGGCCTGACCATCGTCGCCCTCGGCAGCAGCGCACCGCAAATGGCGGTCAGCCTGCAGGCGACCCTGGCGCACAATGCCGACATTGCCGTCGGCAGTGTGATCGGCAGCAGCATTTTCAACATCCTCGTCACCCTCGGGCTGTCCGCCCTGATCATTCCATTACGTGTTTCCCGGCAACTGGTGCGCCTGGATATTCCACTGATGATCGGCGCCAGCCTGCTGGTGTTCGTACTCGCCTGGAATGAAGAACTGACCCGTGTCGACGGCGTGATGCTGCTGACGGCACTGGCGATTTACCTGGGGTTGCTGCTGCGCCAGTCGCGACACTCGGCACGCCCGCTATCGAGCCATGATCACAACGTGCAAGCGCCATGGTTGAGCAGCCTGCTGATGATCGTCGCCGGGCTGGCGATGCTGGTGTACGCCGGGCACTTGCTGCTGGGCGCCGCGGTTGCGGTCGCCACCGATCTCGGGTTGTCGGAGCGGATCATTGGCCTGACCATCGTCGCCGTCAGCACCTCACTGCCTGAGCTCGCCACTTCGTTGATTGCGGCAATGCGCGGCGAGCGCGATATCGCCGTGGGCAACGTGATTGGCAGCAACCTGTTCAACCTCCTGGGGGTGCTCGGCTTTACCGCGCTGGTGGCGCCATCGCCGCTGTCGGTGTCGCCCAATGCCCTGGATTTCGACCTGCCGGTGATGCTCGGCGTCGCGGCGCTGTGCCTGCCGGTGTTCTACTCCGGTTACCGGGTGACCCGCGCCGAAGGCCTGCTGTTTCTGGGTTTGTACCTGGCGTATGGGCTGCACGTAGTGTCGTTCACCACCGGCATGCCACTGGCCGGCAGGCTGGAACACCTGATGCTGTTTTTCGTCCTGCCGGCGCTGGTGGCGTTTTTGCTGTTCACGTCGCTACGCGCCTGGCATCGCCAACACCATAAAAAGGAAGTCCCATGACCGAGAATAAAAAAAACGGCGTTGAAGTCCGTCGCCAAGTAATGGGCGACGCCTTCGTCGACCGCGCACTGGGCAACGCCACCGAGTTCACCCAGCCGCTGCAGGACTTTGTCAATGAACACGCCTGGGGCGGCGTGTGGAATCGCGAAGGCCTGCCGCTGAAAACCCGCAGCCTGATCACCCTCGCCGCCCTGACCGCACTCAAGTGCCCGCAGGAATTGAAAGGTCACGTGCGTGGGGCCTTGAACAACGGCTGCACCGTGGAAGAAATTCGCGAGGCGTTGCTGCATTGCGCGGTGTATGCCGGCGTGCCGGCGGCGATTGATGCGTTTCGCGCGGCGCAGGAAGTGATCGACAGTTACCAGAAGCCTGAGTGAGTCATTGAAATCGGGGCGCCCGACATGACGCCTTCGCGAGCAAGCCCGCTCCCACAGAGGAATGCATTCCAAATGTGGGAGCGGGCTTGCTCGCGAATGGCTCGAAAGAACACCGCAAAGCCTGAGGTCAGATCCACCCACCCCACTGCAAAAAGAAGATCCCGACATTGGTGGTGACCGCCGCCATCAGCGTGGTGATCACGATAATCGCTGCCGCCAGTTCATGATTGCCCTCGGCCGCCCGCGCCATCACAAAACTGGCAGCGGCGGTCGGGCTGCCGAAGTACAGAAACAGAATCCCCAATTCCGCGCCGCGAAAACCCCACAACCACGCCCCCAGCGTTGCCAATACCGGCAAGCCGATCATCTTTACCAGGCTTGAACTCAGCGCCATGTTGCCGCTTTTGCGCAGCGCCGCCATGGACAAAGTGCCGCCGATGCAGATCAGCGCCAGTGGCAAGGTGGTTTGTGCCAGATATTGGCCGGAGGTCTCCAGCCACCCTGGCAAGCCGATCTTGAAATAGGCGAAGGGCGCCGCCGCCATCACGCTGATGATCAACGGATTGCTGAACACGCTTTTGCAGATACTCCAAGGATCGGACTTGATCACCGGGCTGTACACCGCCAGGACGATGGTCGAGAGCGTGTTGTAAAACAGGATCACCAGCGCCGCGAGGATCGCCCCGAGGGAAATCCCGTAGTCGCCGTACATGCTGGCCGCCAGCGCCAGGCCGATCACCCCGTTGTTACCGCGAAAGGCGCCCTGGGTATAGATCCCCCTATCTTCCCGCGGACACTTCCAGATCGCCCAGCCCCAGGCGATGGCAAAGCCCACCAGGGTCGCGAGGGAGAAATAGATCAGCAGCGCCGGCTGCAACGCCGCGTGCAGGTCGGCATGCAGGATGCCCAGAAACAGCAGCGCCGGCATGGTGACATTGAACACCAGGGCCGACGCGGTGTGGATGAAGTTGTCGTTGATCCAGTCGATGCGCTTGAGCAGCACCCCCAGAAACAGCATGGCGAATACCGGCGCGGTGATGTTCAGGGTTTCGAGAAAAATTGCCAGCATGCCGGAGAGGACCTTGGGGTGGGCGTCGTTAGGGGGCTAATGATAAGCCACTGGAGACTCCGGCGTCTGGTAGACCGCTATCGCTGGCAAGCCAGCTCCTACAGGATCGCGCCGAACACATATTCTGTAGGAGCTGGCTTGCCAGCGATGCAGGCTACTCGGTCTCAGGTAATCGGCGCCGGGTTGAACAGGGTGATGTCGTTATGCAGCTTGTGCTGCTCCGCCCACGTCTGCTTCTTGCCGCTGGCCACGTCCAGATAGTAGTGGAACAACTCCCAGCCGAGATCTTCAATGGAAGCGCGGCCGGTGGCAATGCGCCCGGCGTCGATGTCGATCAGGTCCGGCCAGCGCTGCGCCAGTTCGGTCCGGGTCGATACCTTCACCACCGGTGCCATGGCCAGTCCGTAAGGCGTGCCGCGACCGGTGGTGAACACATGCAGGTTCATCCCCGCCGCCAGTTGCAGCGTCCCGCAGACAAAGTCGCTGGCCGGGGTCGCGCAGAAGATCAGGCCTTTGCGCTTGAAACGCTCACCAGGGCCAAGCACGCCGTTGATCGCGCTGCTACCGGACTTGACGATCGAGCCCAGGGACTTCTCGACAATGTTCGACAGCCCGCCCTTCTTGTTGCCCGGCGTGGTGTTGGCGCTGCGGTCCGCTTCGCCCTTGGCCAGGTAACGGTCGTACCAATCCATTTCCCGCACCAGTTCCTGGGCGACGTCCTGGTTTTCCGCGCGGGAGGTCAGCAGGTAAATGGCATCGCGCACTTCGGTGACTTCGGAAAACATCACCGTCGCACCGGCCCGCAGCAATAGGTCCGAGGCATAACCGAGCGCCGGGTTGGCGGTGATGCCGGAGAACGCATCACTGCCGCCACACTGCATGCCGAGAATCAGCTCGGACGCCGGCACGGTTTCCCGGCGACGTTGATCGAGCTTCTTCAAACGGGTTTCGGCCAGCGCCATGATCTGCTCGATCATCTCGGTGAAGCCGTGGCTGGAGTCCTGCAAGCGGTACAGCCATGGCTCGCTCAAATCCACCGAACTGTCGTTCTCGTGCATCACCTGCCCGGCCTGCAATTTCTCGCAGCCCAGGCTGATCACCAGCGCTTCGCCGCCCAGGTTCGGGTTGCGCGCCAGGTTGCGCACCGTGCGAATCGGGATGTACGCGTCGGTGGCGGTGATCGCCACGCCACAGCCGTAGCTGTGGGTCAGGGCGACCACGTCATCGACGTGCGGGTACTTGGGCAGCAACTCGGCCTTGATGCGCTTGACCGCATGATCCAGCACGCCTGTCACACATTGCACGGTGGTGGTGATGCCAAGAATGTTGCGCGTGCCGACGGTGCCGTCGGCGTTGCGATAACCCTCGAAGGTGAAGCCTTCCAGCGGTGCCTGCGCCGCGGGCACGTCGGTGGACAGCGGCAGGCTGTCCAGCGGTGGCGCGGTCGGCATGCGCAGTTGATCTTCCTTGACCCAGCTGCCGCGGGGAATCGGCTGCAAGGCGTAACCGATGACCTGGCCGTAACGAATCACCTGGCCGCCCTCGGGAATGTCTTCCAGGGTGACCTTGTGGCTCTGTGGTACGAAGTCCACGGTGACCAGGCCGTCCGCAAATTCGGTACCGGCCGGTACGCCCTGATCATTGACCACGATCACCACGTTATCCCGCTCGTGCAGGCGGATGTAGCGCGGCGAATCGGAATGCTCAATCAATTGCATGACGCCGCTCCTCAGGAATGCGCTTGAGACAATTTGCCAGGGGCTTCAGTACCATTCGCGGGAGGCTCTTTGAGCACCACACGCTTGATCGGGCCTACGATCACCAGGTAGCTGAACACCGCGACCAGCGCGTTGCAACCGACGAACACCAGCGCCCACTTGAACGAACCGGTGGAGCTGATGATGTAGCCGATGACGATCGGGGTGGTGATCGAAGCCAGGTTACCGAAGGTGTTGAACAGGCCGCCGCTCAGACCGGCGATCTGCTTGGGCGAAGTATCGGACACCACGGCCCAGCCCAGTGCGCCAACGCCTTTGCCGAAGAACGCCAGGGCCATGAAGCCGACCACCATCCATTCTACGTCCACGTAGTTGCACGCCACGATACTGCTGGAAACCAGCAGGCCGGCAATGATCGGCGCCTTGCGGGCGAAGGTCAGGGAATGGCCTTTGCGCAACAGGTAATCGGAAATCACCCCGCCGAGCACGCCACCGATGAAGCCGCAGATCGCCGGCAAGGACGCGATGAAACCGGCCTTGAGGATGGTCATGCCGCGCTCCTGCACCAGGTACACCGGGAACCAGGTCAGGAAGAAGTAAGTGATGCCGTTGATGCAGTACTGGCCCAGGTACACGCCGAGCATCATGCGATTGGTCAGCAACTGACGGATGTAGTCCCATTTCGGGCCGTCGGTCTTCTTGCCTTTGCCCTTGTCCTGGTCCATGTCGACCATGCCGCCGTTGTCGGCGATGTGCTTGAACTCGGCATCGTTGATCATCGGGTGTTGGCGCGGGCTGTGGATAACCTTCAGCCAGATCCCGGAGAAGATGATGCCGATCACGCCCATGACGATGAACACATGCTGCCAGCCGAAGCTGTAGACGATCCAGCCCATCAGCGGTGCGAACAACACGGTGGCAAAGTATTGCGCCGAGTTGAAGATCGCCGAAGCGGTGCCGCGTTCAGCGGTCGGAAACCAGGCCGCCACGATGCGCGCGTTGCCGGGGAAGGATGGCGCTTCGGCCAGGCCGACCAAAAAGCGCAGCATGAACAGCGCAACCACCGCCGTGGACATGCCGAACTCGCCGACATAACCCTGCAGGACGGTGAACAGCGACCAGGTGAAGATGCTCAACGCGTAGATTTTTTTCGAACCGAAACGGTCCAGCAACCAGCCACCGGGGATTTGCCCGGCCACGTAGGCCCAACCGAATGCGGAGAAGATATAACCGAGGGTGACCGCGTCGATGCCGAGGTCTTTTTGCAGGCTCGAGCCGGCGATGGCGATGGTCGCGCGGTCGGCGTAGTTGATCGTGGTCACCAGAAACAGCATGAGCAGGATCAAATAGCGGACGTGAGTCGGCTTGGTCGATTGCATGTAGATGTACTCCCACTGATTATTTTTATGCGGGTAATAACGGTGTCGCTTGTAGGAGCCGGCTTGCTGGCGATCGCATCCCCGTGGTGTGAATGACACACCTAGGTGCCTGCATCGCCAGCAAGCCGGCTCCTACAGGTAGATCAGGAACCGATGTAGCTGGTCTTCACGACCGTGTAGAACTCTTGCGCATAGCGACCTTGCTCACGTGATCCATAGGATGAACCTTTACGCCCACCGAACGGAACGTGGTAATCCACACCGGCGGTCGGCAGGTTGACCATCACCATCCCGGCCTGGGAGTGGCGCTTGAAGTGGTTGGCGTATTTCAGCGAGGTGGTGGCAATGCCCGCCGACAGCCCGAACTCGGTGTCGTTGGCCATGGCCAGCGCGGCTTCGTAATCGGCGACGCGGACGATGTTGGCCACCGGGCCAAAGATCTCTTCGCGGCTGATGCGCATCGACGCTTCGCTGTCGGCAAACAGGGTCGGCGCGAGGAAGTAGCCCTCGGTGTCGCAGGTCACCAGACCTCCGCCGCTGACCAGACGTGCACCTTCGGTCTGGCCGATGTCGATGTACTTCATGTCCTGTTCAAGTTGCGCTTGCGAGACCACCGGACCGATATCGGTGCCAGCCTTCAACGCATGGCCGACCTTGATCGACTTCATGCGTTCGGCCATGGCTTGGACGAACTTGTCATGAATGCCAGCGGTGACGATAAAGCGGCTGGATGCAGTGCAACGCTGGCCGGTGGAGTAGAACGCGCTCTGTACTGACAGCTCGACCGCTTGCTTGAGGTCGGCGTCGTCGAGAATGATCTGCGGGTTCTTGCCGCCCATTTCCAGCTGCACCTTGGCCTGGCGCAATACACAGTTGACGGCGATCTGACGACCCACGCCCACGGAACCGGTGAAGCTGATGCCATCGACTTTCGGGCTGTTGACCAACGCTTCGCCGACTACGCGACCGCTGCCCATCACCAGGTTGAACACGCCGGCCGGGAAACCGGCGCGGGAAATGATTTCCGCCAGGGCCCAGGCGCAGCCCGGTACCAGGTCTGCAGGTTTCAACACCACACAGTTGCCGTAGGCCAGGGCCGGGGCGATTTTCCACGACGGGATCGCGATCGGGAAGTTCCACGGCGTGATCAGACCGACCACGCCCAGGGCTTCGCGAGTGACTTCAACGTTGACGCCAGGACGTACCGACGGCAGGTAGTCGCCGGACAGACGCAGGCATTCACCGGCGAAGAACTTGAAGATGTTGCCGGCACGGGTCACTTCACCGATGGCTTCGGGCAGGGTCTTGCCCTCTTCGCGGGCCAGCAGGGTGCCGAGTTCTTCGCGACGGGCGAGGATTTCGGTGCCGACTTTATCCAGGGAATCGTGGCGCGCCTGGATGCCGGAAGTGGACCACGCCGGGAACGCCGCTCGGGCAGCTTCGATGGCAGCGTTGACCTGGGCCAGATCAGCCTTGGCGTAGTCGCCGATGGCGTCGCTCAGCTCGGACGGGTTGATGTTGGTCGAGTAATCGCTGGCCGCGACCCATTCGCCATTGATGTAGTTATCGAAACGCTTTGCATCTGCCACGAGATGTTCTCCTCACGCAAAAAGCCGCTGATCGCTCAGCGGCCTTACTTAATCGGATGTGTTACTGCGCACCCTGCTTGTCGATCAGCGCGGCGAGCATTTCGTACTCTTCGCCGGTCAGATCGGTCAGCGGTGCACGCACAGGACCCGCGTCGTAGCCGGCAATTTTTGCCCCGGCCTTGACGATGCTCACGGCATAACCGGCCTTGCGGTTACGGATGTCCAGGTACGGCAGGAAGAAGTCGTCGATGATCTTGCCGACGGTGGCGTGATCTTCGCGAGCGATCGCGTGGTAGAAATCCATCGCGGTTTTCGGGATGAAGTTGAACACCGCCGAGGAGTAGACCGGCACGCCCAGTGCCTTGTAGGCCGCGGCGTAAACTTCGGCGGTCGGCAAGCCACCCAGGTAGCTGAAGCGATCACCGAGGCGACGACGGATCGACACCATCAACTCGATATCACCCAGGCCATCCTTGTAGCCGATCAGGTTCGGGCAGCGCTCGGCCAGGCGTTCCAGCAGCGGTGCGGTCAGGCGGCAGACGTTACGGTTGTAGACCACCACGCCGATGTTGACCGATTTGCACACGGCTTCAACGTGGGCGGCAACGCCGTCCTGGCTGGCTTCAGTCAGGTAGTGCGGCAGCAGCAACAGGCCCTTGGCACCCAGACGCTCGGCTTCCTGTGCATATTCGATGGCCTGACGGGTCGAACCGCCCACGCCGGCCAGGATTGGCACGCTGGTGGCGCAAGTGTCGACCGCCGTCTTGATGATTTCCGAATATTCGCTGGCCGCCAGAGAGAAGAACTCACCGGTGCCGCCCGCGGCGAACAGCGCCGAGGCGCCGTATGGGGCCAGCCATTCGAGACGCTTGATATAACCCGCGCGATTGAAGTCGCCCTGAGCATTGAAATCGGTGACCGGGAAAGACAGCAGACCGGAAGAGAGGATGGACTTCAGTTCTTGTGGATTCATTATTCGAACACCCTGGATAGCGACGTTGTGTGAGAAAACCGTTCAGCCTGCGCCGAAGTTGTAGGTCATCGTACAACTTAAAATACAACCGTCAACTGCATTTCATCGCTGGTGGTGAAAATTGTTCGACACGAATATGCAAAACCCTTGTTTTAGAGGGACTGCGCGGAGAGAACAGGGATGATCACACCTCGAAAAACAGGTGCTCAGGAGATACGTTGTCGGAAGATTGTGGCGAGGGATAAGTACAATAGAGGCTGACTGAAGGTTTTGTGGGATGGCTTACGGCCTCTTCGCGAGCAAGCCCGCTCCCACATTTGAATTTATGCGAACTCACAATTTGTGAACGACGCAGATCAAGTGTGGGAGCGGGCTTGCTCGCGAAGGCAATCTGTCAGCCAATACCGGCTTGGATCAAAACACTCAGCCCCGCTGCGCCTCAGCCTCTTCATGGGCATGGCGCAACCGCTCACGACTGTTGGTCAGGTGCAAACGCATGGCGGCCCGGGCCGCATCGGAATCCTGACGGGCAATGGCGTCGTAGATTTCCTCGTGCTCGCGGCTCAGGCGACCCATGTAGTGCTGCTGGTCGTCATGGGCCAGGCGCGCGGAATTCAACCGTGTGCGCGGGATAATGCTGGTGCCCAGGTGAGTCATGATGTCGGTGAAGTAGCGGTTGCCGGTGGACAGCGCAATTTCGAGGTGGAAGGCGAAGTCCGAAGCCACGGCGTCACTGGCGTGGGCGGCGCTTTCATTCAACGCATCGAGGGCGGCGCGCATGTTGGCCAGTTGTTCCGGACTACGGCGTTGCGCCGCCAGGCCGGCGGACTCCACTTCGAGACTGATACGCAACTCCAGGATCGCCAGCACATCGCGCAAGGTCACCACGGTCGCCGGGTCGATACGAAAGCCACTCGGGCTCGGCGTGTCGAGCACGAAGGTGCCGATGCCATGGCGGGTTTCCACCTGGCCGGCCGCCTGCAGACGGGATATCGCTTCGCGCACCACCGTGCGGCTGACACCATGGGCATCCATGATGGCCGACTCGGTGGGCAACTTGTCGCCACGCTTGAGATGACCGTCGCGGATCTGCTCGGACAGCACCGTCACCAGTTCCTGAGCGAGGCTGCGACGCTTGCGTGGGAGGCGTGGTGTGTCGATCGGGTTTTCCATGGTGAACATCGGTCTCGAAAAGTTCGGCGGCTGAAAGCGCATCATAGCGCAACGCGGTTGTACGATCACCACCGCCCCATGCAGGAGCGAGCTTGCTCGCGATGGAGGCTAACGATAACGCGTGCATTCTGAATAAATGCGGCGCTTTCAAGTCCATCGCGAGCAAGCTCGCTCGCACAAGGTATCGGGGTGTTTACGCGGTCACGGCCTGCTCCACCAGATGGCCATTCTCGATACGAACATGCCGCGGATGGAAGCGCTTGAGGCTGCTGCGATGGCCGACGCTGACAATGCTCAGCCCCGGCAATTCATCGATCAACGCCTGGTACAGCGTGGCCTCGTCTTCTTCGTCCATCGCCGAGGTCGCTTCGTCCATGTACAGCCATTGCGGTGCATAAAGCAGCGCACGGGCAAAGGCCAGGCGCTGCTGTTCACCCGGAGACAACATGCGCTGCCAGTGGTTGGCTTCGTCGAGACGGGCAATCAGGTGCGGCAAACGACAGGTTTCCAGCACCTGCACGTAGCGCTCGTTCGGATAGGTATCGCCGGGCTGTGGATAACTGAGGACATCACGCAGGGTGCCAATCGGCAAATACGGTTTTTGCGGCAGGAACAGGTAACGCGCCGATGGCAGGCGAATACTGCCGTGGCCGGCCGGCCACAGATGCCCCATTGCCCGCAGCAGGGTCGACTTGCCGCTGCCGGAACGACCGCTGAGCATCACACGGTCGCCCTCCTCCACGGTCATGTCGGCGTTGGTCAGCAGGTGACGACCTTCCGCCAGGTCGAGACCGAGGTTATGCACCCTCAGGACGGAGCCCGAATTCTGCACGTCGATCGCTGGCGCACGCTCTTCGTTGTCACGCATGGCCTGGTGGAAGCTCAGCAGACGATCACAGGTGGCGCGCCAGGAAGCGAGGCTCTGGTAGGCGCTGATGAACCAGCTGAAGCTTTCCTGCACATTGCCGAACGCCGAGCTGATCTGCATCAGTTCGCCCAGTTCGATCTTGCCTGAGAGGTAACGCGGCGAGGCAACGATGAACGGGAAGATGATGGCTGCCTGGCTGTAACCGGCGGTGAAAAACGTCAGGCGCTTGGACACCTTCATGATGTCCCAGAAGTTATGCCAGACCATCCCGAAGCGACTGCTCAACCGCCGATTCTCGTTCGGTTCGCCGTTGTACAACGCGATGCTTTCGGCATTTTCGCGAATCCGCACCATGGAGAAACGCAGGTCGGCTTCGAAGCGTTGTTGTTGGTTGTTCAGACCGATCAAGCGACGACCGATCAAATGCGTCAGCCAACTGCCCACCACGGCGTAAACCAGCACGCACCAGAACATGTAGCCGGGAATGGTGATGCCGAACACTTCGATACTGCCCGACACGCCCCACAGAATGATCGAGAACGACACCAGGCTGACGATATTGCGCAGCAGCCCGATACCCAGTTCAAGGGTGTTGGAGGTGAAGTTGTTGAGGTCTTCGGAAATCCGCTGGTCCGGGTTATCGGTGTAACCGCCCTGCTCCAGCTGGTAATAGTTTTTGTCCGCCAGCCAACGGCTGAAATGCTTTTCGGTGAGCCACGCCCGCCAGCGGATCGTCAGCATCTGCGTCAGGTAGAGCCGATACACCGCGCCGACGATCGCCACCGCCGCAATCGCACAGAAATACAGGATCAGTTGCCAGAACGCTGCCTCATCCTTCTTTTGCAGCGCGTTGTAGAAGTCCTTGTACCAGGTGTTGAACCACACCGAGATCCCCACGCTGATCAGCGACAGCGCAATCACCGCGATCAGCAGTGTCCAGGCCTTGACCTTCTCTTCACTGCGCCAGTAAGGCGTGATCATCGCCCACACTTTGCGAAAAAACTGCCCGCGCACGGCGTCGTTGACCGCGGAATACTCAGCGTTCTGATTCATGGATAAGGCTCGATAAAGAAAAGAACACGCACGAACCGATCATAGATGATCGGTCCGCTTTGTCGCGAGATACGGCCCGCATTCGTTCAGCGCAGGTTCAGCGGCGAACGGGGCGCTTCTGCAGTTTGCGCTGCAGGGTGCGGCGGTGCATGCCCAGGGCGCGGGCAGTGGCGGAGATGTTGCCTTCGTGCTCGGTCAGCACGCGCTGGATGTGCTCCCACTGCAGGCGGTCCACGGACATCGGGTTTTCCGGCACCAGGCTGTCGAGGTCGGCGTGTTCGGACAGCAGCGCCGCCAGCACGTCGTCGGCGTCAGCCGGTTTGCACAGGTAGTTGCAGGCACCGCGCTTGATCGCCTCGACGGCGGTGGCAATGCTCGAATAACCGGTAAGGATCACCACGCGCATTTCCGGGTCCATTTCCAGCAACTTGGGCAGCAGCACCAGGCCCGAATCACCGTCCATTTTCAGGTCCAGGGCGGCGTAGTCCGGCAGATCGGCCTTGGCCAGTTCCAGGCCTTCTTCGGCGGAACCGGCAGTGCTGACGCGAAAACCGCGGCGGGCCATGGCGCGGGCCATGACGCGGGTGAATGTGGCGTCGTCATCGACCAGCAACAAATGCGGCAGTTCTTCGCCTTCGACTTGGATCTCTTCACTCATGTTCGTCTCCTCGGGCGACACGGGGAAGGCGCAGCTCGGTGAGCGTTCCGCCTTCCTCATGACTGTAGAGTTTCACTGAGCCGCCGGCGCGTGTCACGCTGGCCTTGCTCAAAAACAGGCCCAGGCCGAAACCTTTGCCCTTGGTGGTAAAAAACGGTTTGCCGATTTGCTCGGCGATGGCCAGCGGCACGCCGGCGCCATGGTCACGGATGCTGATGGTGAGGTTTTCCCAATCCCAGTCCAGCGTCACTTGCAGCCCTTCGGGGCAGGCATCGGCGGCGTTGTTCAGCAGATTCAGCAACGCCTGGGTCAAGTCCGGCGGCGGCGCCATACGGGGTACCGGGCCCTGGCCGAGGCGCTGGAAGCGATAGCTGGCTTCCGGGCGCATCAGGTGCCAGCGATTGAGGGCTTCATCAAGCCAGTCGGTGACGTCCTGCATCTCCACCGCCAACCGGCGATTGGCCTCCGCGGCGCGCACCAGATGCTGCAAGGTCTCTTTACACAGCTTGACCTGATCCTGCAGCACGCTCAGGTCATCCTGCAACATCGGGTCAAGGTGGTCCTGACGCATTTCCTTGAGTAACACACTCATGGTCGCAAGCGGTGTGCCCAGCTCATGGGCGGCACCAGCGGCCTGGGTGGCGACGGCCAACAGCTGCTGATCGCGCAGGCCTTCTTCGCGGCGAATGGCGCGCAACTCTTCCTGACGACGCAGTTCCTCGGCCATGCGCGCGGCGAAGAACGTGATGACCGCAGCCGCGAGGGCAAAGCTCAACCACATCCCGTACACCTGCAGGTTTTCCCGGGCGATGGGGAAGGTTTGCAGCGGATAGAACTGCGCCAGCAGCAGTGTGTACATCGTCAGCGCGATACCCGAGAGGATCACCGAATAACGCCAGGGCAACGTCACGGCGGCAATGGTCAACGGCACCAGGTAATAGGAGACGAAGGGGTTGGTCGAGCCACCGGAGAAATACAGCAATGCGCTGTGGATAAACAGGTCGCAAGCCAGTTGCACGGCGTATTCGAGCTCGGTCACCGGCCACGAGGTACGCAGGCGAATCGCTGTGAACACGCACAGCAGCATCGAGCAGGCAAGGGTCGCAGCCAGTTGAAACCAGGGTAGTGGCAACAGTTCGAGCCAGTAGGCCAGGCCCACGGAACCGGCCTGGGCGGCCAGCACCAATGTGCGGATGAATGTCAGCCGCCAGAGGTTCTGGCGAGTGGCGGAAGTGATTTGAACGGGGGCGAGCATGAGCTCTCCTGATGAGCGCTCCAGGCGGATCGCAGGGAGTATAACCAAGCGCGGGGGCTGACAGGCAAAAGTGCGGCAAACGGCCACAGTCATTGGCGTGGAACTGCATGCAATGAACTCTGTGGCGAGGGGGCTTGCCCCCGTTGGACTGCGAAGCAGTCCTAAAACCTGCCGCCGCATTTTATCGGTTGAACCAAGTGAGGCAATCTGTGACTGCTTCGCAGCCGAACGGGGCGGTGCGGCGGTCCGACAAGCCCCCTCGCCACAGCAAGCTCGCGCCTACAAAGGGCCGCCT
Source organism: Pseudomonas sp. AP3_22 TE3818 (assembly GCF_053628995.1). Classification (NCBI taxonomy): domain Bacteria; kingdom Pseudomonadati; phylum Pseudomonadota; class Gammaproteobacteria; order Pseudomonadales; family Pseudomonadaceae; genus Pseudomonas; species Pseudomonas sp. AP3_22 TE3818. The sequence goes on from NZ_JBRJHL010000001.1 coordinate 5,718,372, forward strand.
GCATCTGTATAGAAGTTGTAACTGTGCGAACCAGAGCATAAAAGCTAGAGTCTGATGGTTTCACGCAGGTCCGGACGATACCCCTGCGCACCTTTCAAGGAGCCTTCATGCACACATTCCGCCGCAGCGCCACCCTCCTCGCCCTGAGTCTCGGCACCGTCGCCAGCCTCCCGGTCCTGGCCGCCGACGAACTGCATTACAACCAGATTTCCCTGCGCGCCGAAGTCAGTCAGGAAGTGGCCCGCGACCTGATGATCGTGACGCTCTACACCGAAGAACAGAACAGCGACCCGGCCAAACTCGCCGCCGACGTCAGCACCACCATGAACAAGGCGCTGGCCCAGGCCAGGCAGGTCAAGGACATCACCCTGCGCCAGGGCAGTCGCAACAGCTACCCGATCTACGACACCAAGGGCCAGAAAATCACCGGCTGGCGTGAGCGCGCCGAATTGCGCCTGGAAAGCTCGGACTTCGCCGCGCTGTCGAAGCTGACCGGCGAGCTGCTCACCGACCTGAAAATGGGTGGCATGGATTTCGCCATCGCCACCCCGACCCGCAAGGCCAGCGAAGACGCCTTGCTCAAGGACGCCGTGGCTGCCTTCAAGGCCCGCGCCCAACTGGCCACCGATGCCCTCGGCGGCAAGAGCTACAAAATCGTCAACCTGAACCTCAACAGCAACGGTTATCCACCGCCTTACCTGCGCGCGCCGATGATGATGAAAGCGGCCGCCATGGACGCCGCCCCTGTGACACCGGATGTCGAAGCCGGCACCAGCCAGGTCAGCATGAGCGCCGATGGCTCGATTGAAGTGCTGATGCCTTGAATCGATAGCCCACAGACAAAAACGGCGATCATTAAAATGATCGCCGTTTTTTTTGGCAGTTTTCAGGCATGAGCTATAACTGGATAGGTCCACCCGAGAAATGCCGTCGATTGGCCACTATCGGTGCAACAATAACCACTCTTATTCACGCCATGCCCACCCCACAATCCGGGGTATGAATAAGTAACACCCCCGCCCCACGCGGGAGCAACCCGAGGCAGGCGCGCACTGAAAAAGTGCGTGACTTGCACCGTAAAAACGCCGCGCAAACGGTCAAATGCGTCAGGAATTATACAAATGCGACATTAAGGTACGTTCGTGCCACCGTTTAAGGCTTGTAGTCACTCTGGATCTTGCATTGGGTATGGCCCCTGCATAAGTATCCGCAGGCACGACTCACGAGGTCGTCCTCTAATTCCAAAAATGACAACAAATCATGAGGCCACCATGCTTAAACAAGCGGTCATTCCGTTTTTAGTCGGCGCCAGCCTGTTGGCTAGTGCACCGTTCGCTCAAGCTGCGACTAACCTGGTGTTCTGCTCCGAAGGGAGCCCGGCCGGTTTCGATCCAGGTCAATACACCACCGGAACCGACTTCGACGCCTCTGCAGAAACCATGTTCAACCGCCTCACCCAGTTCGAGCGCGGCGGCACCGCTGTCATTCCAGGTCTGGCGACCAGCTGGGACGTCTCCGATGACGGCCTGACTTACACCTTCCATCTGCGTGAAGGTGTGAAGTTCCACAGCACCCCGTACTTCAAGCCGACTCGTGAGTTCAACGCCGACGACGTGCTGTTCACCTTTAATCGCATGATTAACAAGGATGACCCGTTCCGCAAAGCGTACCCGACCGAATTCCCGTACTTCACCGACATGGGGATGGACACCAACATCACCAAGATCGATAAAGTCGACGACAAAACTGTCAAGTTCACCCTCAAGGACGTTGATGCCGCGTTCATCCAGAACATGGCCATGAGCTTCGCCTCGATCCAGTCCGCCGAGTACGCCGCCCAGCTGCTCAAGGAAGGCAAGGCCGCCGACATCAACCAGAAGCCGGTCGGCACTGGCCCGTTCGTGTTCAAGAGCTACCAGAAAGACTCCAACATCCGCTACACCGGGAACAAGGACTACTGGAAGCCTGACGACGTGAAGATCGACAACCTGATCTTTGCCATCACCACCGACCCGTCGGTACGTATCCAGAAGCTGAAGAAGAACGAGTGCCAGGTCACCCTGTTCCCTCGTCCGGCCGACCTGAAGGCGCTGAAAGAAGACAAGGACCTGAAACTGCCTGACCAGGCCGGTTTCAACCTGGGTTACATCGCCTACAACGTGATGCCCAAGGTCAAGGGTCAAACCGATGCCAACCCGCTGGCCGAGCTGAAAGTTCGCCAGGCACTGGACATGGCCGTCAACAAACAACAGATCATCGACTCCGTGTACCAGGGCGCCGGCCAACTGGCCGTCAACGCCATGCCACCGACCCAGTGGTCCTACGACACCACCATCAAGGATGCGCCGTACAACCCTGAGAAAGCCAAAGAGCTGCTCAAGGAAGCTGGCGTGAAAGATGGCACCGAAATCGTGCTCTGGGCGATGCCGGTACAGCGTCCATACAACCCGAACGCCAAACTGATGGCAGAAATGCTGCAGTCCGACTGGTCCAAGATCGGCCTCAAGGTCAAGATCCAGAGCTACGAGTGGGGCGAGTACATCAAGCGTTCCAAAGGTGGCGAGAACCAGGCGATGCTGATTGGCTGGAGCGGTGACAATGGTGATCCGGACAACTGGCTGAACGTGCTGTTCGGCTGCGACTCGCTGGAAGGCAACAACTTCTCCAAGTGGTGCGACAAGAAGTTCGACGACATCGTCAAGCAGGCCAAGCGTACTTCCGACCAGGCCAAACGCACCGAACTGTACAAGCAGGCGCAACACGTCCTCAAAGATGCAGTCCCAATGACACCTATCGCTCACTCGACGGTGTTCCAACCCATGCGCGCCAACGTGCAGGACTTCAAGATCAGCCCATTTGGCTTGAACTCCTTCTACGGCGTCAGCGTCAGCAAATAAGGTTTTGCAACGGCGACGTTTCTGACGTCGCCGTTGCTTTATCTACCGAGCAAGCAGGAATTTGCCTACATCCAAATCCGCAGCTGACTACAGCATCGGGTGAGGACGCGTTGCCATTTCCTACGAGTCTTTAGGACTCTACGCATTTACTGCCGGCCCCGTGGCTCATACCGTCGGGATCCGACCAGTGCACGCGTGGGTCATCGGTTACTGCTGCGTGCATGGATTGAAATCAATGATGCCTCTACGTCTACGGACGGGACGACGGCGCGTTGACAACACTTTGAGAGAAAAGGGAGCGTTATGCGCCATACCTTGGTTTTATCCGCATTGCTGGGCACCGGCCTGTTGGCCGCCACTTCCATCAGCCAGGCCGCCAATAACAGCCTGGTATTCTGCTCCGAAGGCAGCCCCGCTGGTTTTGACACGGCGCAGTACACCACTGCGACCGACAACGACGCCGCCGAACCGCTGTACAACCGGCTGGCAGAGTTTGAAAAAGGCGCGACCAACGTCGTACCGGGCCTGGCCACGAGTTGGGATATTTCCGAGGACGGCCTCAAATACACCTTCCACCTGCGCGAAGGGGTGAAGTTTCATACCACCAAGTACTTCACGCCGACCCGCGATTTCAATGCCGATGACGTGCTGTTCACGTTCAATCGCATGCTCGATCCGCAACAGCCTTTCCGTAAGGCTTATCCGACAGAGTTTCCGTACTTCAACGGCATGAGCCTGAACAAGAACATCGCCAAGGTCGAAAAGACCGGGCCGCTGACCGTGGCCTTTACGCTCAACAGCGTGGACGCCGCGTTCATCCAGAACATCGCCATGAGCTTCGCCGCCATCCTTTCGGCTGAATACGCCGACAAGCTGCTGGCCGAAGGCAAGCCAAGCGACATCAACCAGAAGCCGGTCGGCACCGGGCCGTTCGTGTTCAAGAGCTACCAGAAAGACTCGAACATCCGTTACACCGGCAACAAGCATTACTGGGACCCGAGCCGGGTCAAGCTCGACAACCTGATTTTCGCCATCAACACCGACGCTTCGGTGCGCGTGCAGAAACTCAAGGCCGGCGAGTGCCAGATCACCCTGCACCCGCGCCCTGCCGATGTGCCCGCACTGAAGAACGACCCGGCCCTGCAACTGATCGAGAAGCCTGGCTTCAACCTCGGCTACATCGCCTACAACGTGCGCCACAAGCCGTTCGACCAGCTCGAAGTGCGCCAGGCGCTGGACATGGCGGTGAACAAGCAGGGCATTCTCAACGCCGTTTACCAGGGTGCGGGGCAACTGGCGGTCAACGCCATGCCGCCGACCCAATGGTCCTACGACGACACGATCAAGGACGCCGCCTACAACCCGGAAAAAGCCAGGGAACTGCTCAAGGCTGCCGGCGTCAAGGAAGGCACTGAAATCACCCTCTGGGCCATGCCGGTCCAGCGTCCGTACAACCCCAACGCCAAGTTGATGGCCGAGATGCTCCAGGCTGACTGGGCGAAGATCGGCCTCAAGGTCAAGATCGTCAGTTATGAGTGGGGCGAGTACATCAAGCGCACCAAGAATGGCGAGCACGACATCAGCCTGATCGGCTGGACCGGTGACAATGGGGATCCGGACAACTGGCTGGGCACGCTCTACAGCTGCGACGCCATTGGCGGCAACAACTATTCGATGTGGTGCGATCCGGCCTACGACAAGCTGATCAAGCAGGCCAAGGTCGTCACCGATCGTGACCAGCGCACCCTGCTCTACAAACAGGCGCAGCAGTACCTCAAACAGCAGGTGCCAATCACGCCAGTCGCCCACTCAACGGTCAACCAGCCGCTGAGCGCCAAAATCGAAGGGTTCAAGGTGAGCCCGTTCGGTCGCAATGTGTTCTCGGGTGTCAGCATAGAAAAATAACCGATTAGCCAGAAATGCCGGGGGGCGGATTTTCCGCCCTCACGCAGACGCTTTGCCGTCTTTCGCCAATTTGGCCGACAGCAAACGTTTGCGATGCCATGAACGAGTTTTAAACCAATAGCCGGATCACAAAAAAAGACCGGTATAAAAAAAGAAAGTAAGGAGCTTTACCCATGAAACTGAGCAGCACCGCGTTATTGGCCTTGGCCATCAGCAGCGTAACCGCCACGGCTTACGCAGAAACCCAAAGCCAGGCTTTCACCCCGGTTACCGTGAACGAGAAGAGCGCCCAAAGCGAAGCCACCGGCTTTGTCGAAGGCCAGTCGATCACCGGCACCACGCGTAACTGGTACGCCAATGAACAACTGAAACGTGGTGCAAAATTCAAATACAACGATCACGGCACGCTGACCGATACCGATCGTCGTATCAACTGGGTCCAGGGCACCATCGTCAAGTACAACTCGGGCTTCACCGAAGGGACTGTCGGTTTCAGCACCGAAGTGGCGGCCTACAACGCCATCGCACTGGACCGGGACCGTAAAGACCTGGCCTCCGGCAATGGTGGCGCACCGGGCTCTCGTCCAAGCGCGGGCAACAACCGTACCCTGACCAAAGAGGGCGGCGACGCTCAAGGCCAGTGGAGCAAAGTGGGCCTGGCCAACGTCAAGGCCCGTGTCTCCAACACCACCCTGACCGCCGGCCGCATGAACTTCAGCAGCCCGATGGTCGACGTGATCGGTAACCGCGCACTGCCTTCGAGTTTCGAAGGTGTGGCGATCCACAGCGAAGAGCTGAACAACCTGGCCTTCGACCTGGCCACCTTCGACCGCAACTCACCGCGTACCGAAGAAAGCCAGCGTAAATTCCGCACCGAATACGCCAACGGCATCGTCGAAACCGATCACGTCTACACCGGCGGTATCACCTACAACCCGCTCGCCAGCCTGACCACCAGCCTCTGGGCGACCCAGGCGGAAGACATCTGGAACCAGTACTACTTCGGCGCTTCCCACGTTCTGGGCGACAGCCAGGTACTGAGCCTGACCACCGGCCTGAACTACTACAAAACCCAGGACACCGGTAAGGCCCTGATCGGCACTATCGACAACGACACCTATTCCCTGTCGTTCGGCCTGACCCACCAGGCCCACACCCTGACCTTCTCGTACCAGGAAGTGAACGGCAACGAGTACTTCGACTACCTGCACGAAACCAACGGTATCTACCTGGCCAACTCCCTGCTGTCGGACTTCAACGGCCCGAACGAAAAATCGTTCCAGGTTGCCTACGGTCTGAACATGGCCGAATACGGCGTGCCAGGCCTGAAGTTCAACATCTACCAGGCGCGCGGCTGGGGTATCGACGGCACTCACTACACCGGCAACGGCGGCGTGGCTGGCAAGGGTTACGACGGCATCCAGTCCCAGGATGGCGAACACCATTATGAATACGGCATCGGCGCGACCTACGCCGTGCAGAGCGGCCCGCTCAAGGCCACCACGATCCGCGGCACCTACACCGCTCACCGTGCCAGCGAAAACCAGGCTGACGGCAGCATCAACGAGTTCCGTCTCGTGACCACGGTTCCGTTCAACATCCTGTAATGCCGCTGCCGAACGGTGGGTTCAGCGATGAACCGGCCGTTCGGCTCTTGTCCTTTAACTGATTGCAGAGGGTTCTTGATGAAAATGCTTCCCCTACGTGCGGCCATCGCGGCTGCTTTGCTCAGTGTCGCTGTCGGCGTTTCGGCCAAGCCCCTGGTGGTTTGCACCGAAGCCAGCCCCGAAGGCTTCGACATGGTCCAGTACACCACTGCAGTCACCGCCGACGCCGTGGCCGAAACCATCTTCAATCGCCTGGCGGACTTCAAGCCCGGCACCACCGAAGTGATTCCGGCACTGGCCGACTCCTGGGACATCAGTGAAGACGGCCTGAGCTACACGTTCCATCTGCGCAAAGGCGTCAAGTTCCACACCACCGAATACTTCAAGCCGACCCGCGACATGAATGCCGACGACGTGGTCTGGAGCTTCCAGCGCCAGCTGGACCCGAATCATCCGTGGCACAAACTGTCGAGCGTGGGCTTCCCGTACTTTGAAAGCATGGGCTTCAAGGAGCTGCTGAAAAGCGTCGAGAAGGTCGATGACAACACGGTCAAGTTCACCCTGACCCGTCGCGAAGCGCCGTTCCTGGCCGACATCGCCATGGCCTTCTCGTCGATCTACTCCGCCGAGTACGCCGATCAGTTGCTCAAGGCCAACAAGGCCGGCGACCTGAACAACAAGCCCGTCGGCACCGGCCCGTTCGTCTTCCAGCGGTACAACAAGGACGCCCAGGTTCGCTTCAAGGCCAACCCGGATTACTTCCGTGGCAAGCCACCGGCCGATGCGCTGATCCTGGCCATCGCCACCGACAACAACGTGCGCCTGCAGAAACTCAAGGCCAACGAGTGCCAGGTCGCGCTGTATCCAAAGCCGGATGACATCCCGAGCATCAAGAAAGACGACAAGCTGAAAGTCGATGAACTGAATGCGATGACCGTCTCGTACGTCGCCATGAACACCACGCACAAGTACATGAGCGACGTACGGGTGCGCAAAGCCATCGACATCGCCTTCGACAAAGAGGCGTACGTCAATGCGTTGTTCGGCAAGGGCAATGCAACCGCTGCGGTCAACCCGTACCCGGACACCCTGCTGGGCTACAACCACGACCTGAAGAACCCGGCCCATGACCTGGACAAGGCGCGCGCCCTGCTCAAGGAAGCCGGCGTACCGGAAGGCACCACCTTCACCCTGTTCACCCGCAACGGTGGCGGTCCGACCAACCCGAACCCGATGCTCGGCGCGCAGATGATGCAAGCCGACCTGGCCAAGGTCGGGATCAAGATCGACATCCGCGTGATGGAATGGGGCGAGATGCTCAAACGCGCCAAAAACGGCGAGCACGACATGGTTTCCGCCGGATGGGCGGGCGATAACGGCGACCCGGATAACTTCCTTACGCCTATGCTCAGTTGTGAAGCGGCCAAGAACGGAGAAAACTACGCACGCTGGTGCAATGACAAGTTCCAGGCGCTGATCGACCAGGCCCGGGAAAAAACCGATCCGGCCGAACGTGCAGCGCTCTACGAGCAGGCCCAGGTTATTTTTAACCAGGACCAGCCATGGATCAGCATGGCGCACACTAGAATGTTTACCGCAATGCGCAACAACGTAGAGGGCTATCACATTAGCCCCCTCACCACGAACAACTTCGCCACCACCCAGGTGAAGTAGATAAGAAAACTCCCGGCATTCCTGACACAGGGGTGCCGGGCACGCCTAACCGGCTGATGAGGTACACCTTACGATGTTTAGTTTTATTGCCCGCCGACTGGGGTTACTGATCCCCACGTTTTTCGGCATCACCTTGCTGACATTCGCGTTGATTCGCATGATCCCTGGCGACCCCGTGGAAGTCATGATGGGCGAACGCAGAGTCGACCCGGAAATGCACGCTCAGGCAATGGAACGCCTAGGTCTGAACAAACCCCTGTATGCCCAGTACCTGGATTACATCGGCAAACTGGCCCACGGCGACCTCGGGGAATCCCTGCGTACCCGTGAAAGCGTCTGGAACGAATTCACCTCCCTGTTCCCCGCGACCCTGGAGCTGTCCATGGCCGCGCTGTTGTTCGCCGGCATCCTGGGCCTTCTGGCCGGGGTGATCGCGGCACTCAAGCGAGGGTCCCTGTTCGACCATGGGGTGATGGGTGTCTCCCTGGCGGGATACTCGATGCCGATCTTCTGGTGGGGCCTGATCCTGATCATGTTCTTCTCGGTGAGCCTGGGCTGGACCCCGGTATCCGGACGCATCGACCTGCTCTACGACATCGAGCCACGCACCGGCTTCATGCTGATCGATACGCTGCTGGCCGATGACGTCGGCGCGTTCGTCGATGCCCTGCACCACCTGATCCTGCCGGCCATCGTGCTGGGGACCATCCCGCTGGCGGTGATCGCGCGGATGACCCGCTCCTCGATGCTCGAAGTACTGCGTGAAGACTACATCCGCACCGCCAAGGCCAAGGGCCTGTCGCCGTCGCGCGTGGTGTTCGTGCACGGCCTGCGTAACGCGCTGATTCCGGTACTGACCGTGGTCGGCCTGCAAGTCGGCACCCTGCTGGCCGGTGCGGTCCTGACCGAAACCATCTTCTCGTGGCCCGGCATCGGCAAATGGCTGATCGAAGCCATTGGCGCCCGAGACTATCCCGTCGTGCAAAACGGCATCCTGTTAATCGCCTGCCTGGTGATTCTGGTCAACTTCGTAGTGGACATCCTCTACGGCTTTGCCAACCCACGCATCCGTCATCAGCGCTGAGATCATGACCATGACCATGACCACTCCAATTCCATCGGTAGCAGTCGATCAAAGCCTGCTGTACCCGTCTCCGTACAAAGAATTCTGGCAAGCGTTCTCCAAGAACAAAGGTGCCGTCGCCGGCCTGATGTTCATGCTGCTGGTGATTTTCTGCGCCATCTTCGCTCCGTGGGTCGCCCCTCACGACCCGAGCGAGCAGTACCGTGATTTCCTGCTGACCCCGCCGGCCTGGCTGGAAGGTGGGCAGATCCAGTTCCTGCTCGGCACCGATGAACTGGGTCGCGACCTGCTGTCGCGCCTGATCACTGGCTCGCGCCTGTCCTTGATGATCGGCTTGTCGTCGGTTGTCATGTCGCTGATCCCGGGGATCCTGATGGGGCTGTTCGCCGGGTTCTTCCCGCGCGTGCTCGGCCCGACCATCATGCGCCTGATGGACATCATGCTGGCCTTGCCGTCCCTGCTGCTGGCCGTGGCGATCGTCGCCATCCTCGGCCCTGGCCTGATCAACACCGTGATCGCCATCGCCGTGGTATCCCTGCCGTCCTACGTTCGTCTGACCCGCGCCGCGGTGATGGGCGAACTGAACCGCGACTACGTGACCGCTGCACGCCTGGCCGGTGCCGGCCTGCCGCGCCTGATGTTCATCACCGTGCTGCCCAACTGCATGGCGCCGCTGATCGTACAGGCCACCCTGAGTTTCTCTTCGGCGATCCTCGACGCCGCCGCACTGGGCTTCCTCGGCCTTGGCGTACAACCGCCAACCCCTGAGTGGGGCACCATGCTGGCTTCGGCCCGCGACTACATCGAACGCGCCTGGTGGGTGGTGAGCCTGCCTGGTTTGACCATTTTGCTCAGCGTGCTGGCAATCAACTTGATGGGTGACGGCCTGCGCGACGCGCTGGACCCGAAACTCAAGAACGCCGCCTGAGGAGATTCGCATGTCACTCTTAGAAATCAAGAATCTCAACGTTCGCTTCGGCGACAAGAACGCCACGCCAGTGGTCGACGGCCTCGACCTGAAAGTGGACAAGGGCGAAGTGCTGGCCATCGTTGGCGAGTCCGGTTCCGGCAAGTCCGTGACCATGATGGCGCTGATGGGCCTGATCGAGCACCCCGGCATCGTTACCGCCGACTCGCTCAGCTTTGACGGCAAGGACATGCTCAAGCTGAACAATCGCCAGCGTCGGCAGATTGTCGGCAAAGACCTGTCCATGGTCTTCCAGGATCCGATGACCGCGCTGAACCCGAGCTACACCGTCGGTTTCCAGATCGAAGAAGTACTGCGCCTGCACCTGAAAATGTCCGGCAAGGCGGCCCGCAAGCGTGCCATCGAACTGCTGGAAAAAGTTGAAATCCCGGGCGCCGCCAGCCGTATGGACGCCTACCCGCATCAACTGTCCGGCGGTATGAGCCAGCGTGTCGCGATTGCCATGGCGATTGCCGGCGAACCGAAACTGCTGATCGCCGACGAACCGACTACAGCACTCGACGTGACGATTCAGGCGCAGATCATGGACCTGCTGCTGGCGCTGCAGAAAGAGCAGAACATGGGCCTGGTGCTGATCACCCACGACCTCGCGGTCGTGGCCGAAACCGCCCAGCGCGTGTGCGTGATGTACGCCGGCCAAGCGGTCGAAGTCGGGCAGGTACCGCAACTGTTCGACATTCCGGCTCACCCGTACAGCGAAGCGCTGCTCAAGGCGATTCCGGAACACAGCCTGGGGGCCTCGCGCCTGTCGACCCTGCCGGGCATCGTTCCCGGTCGCTATGACCGTCCGCAGGGTTGCCTGCTGTCGCCACGCTGCCCGTACGTGAAAGACAACTGCCGTCAACAACGTCCGGCCCTTGACCAGAAAAGCAACAGCCTCGCTCGCTGCTTCTACCCGCTGAACCAGGAGGTGGCGTAATGGCCGTCGTTCTTACCGCCCGCGACCTGACCCGTCACTACGAGGTGTCCCGAGGCCTGTTCAAGGGTCACGCCACCGTGCGCGCCCTCAACGGCGTGTCGTTCGAACTGGAAGCCGGCAAGACTCTCGCTGTCGTCGGTGAATCCGGTTGCGGCAAATCCACCCTGGCCCGTGCCCTGACCCTGATCGAAGAGCCGTCCTCGGGCTCCCTGAAAATCGCCGGCCAGGAAGTCGCCGGTGCCGACAAGGCTCAACGCAAGCAACTGCGCAAAGACGTGCAGATGGTATTCCAGAGCCCGTACGCCTCGTTGAACCCCCGGCAGAAAGTCGGTGATCAGTTGGCCGAGCCGCTGTTGATCAACACCAACCTGAGCGCCGCGGAGCGTCGTGAGAAAGTCCAGGCGATGATGAAGCAGGTGGGCTTGCGTCCCGAGCACTACCAGCGCTATCCGCACATGTTTTCCGGTGGTCAGCGCCAGCGGATCGCCCTGGCTCGCGCGATGATGCTGCAACCGAAAGTGCTGGTGGCGGACGAACCGACCTCGGCGCTGGACGTGTCGATTCAGGCACAGGTGCTCAACCTGTTCATGGATCTGCAGCAAGAGTTCAACACCGCCTACGTGTTCATCTCCCACAACCTGGCGGTGGTTCGCCACGTGGCCGACCATGTGATGGTGATGTACCTGGGTCGCCCGGTGGAAATGGGCACGAAAGAGGACATCTACTCCCGTCCCCTGCACCCCTACACCCAGGCACTGTTGTCGGCGACGCCAGCCATCCACCCGGATCCGGACAAGCCGAAAATCAAGATCGTCGGCGAGTTGCCCAACCCGCTGAACCCGCCTCCGGGCTGCGCCTTCCACAAGCGTTGCCCGTACGCCACCGAGCGTTGCAGCACTGAAGAGCCGGCCCTGCGCCTGCTCGACAACCGCCAGGTGGCTTGCCACTACGCCGAGCAATTCCTCGACGGCGCGGCATAAAAAAACGCCTCGGTCATTGGGGCGCGCTTGAGTCAACCAAACCCCTTCTCATTCGATTGCGCATCAATCGATGCAGGAGGGGTTTTCTTTTGCCTGTCGAGTGGTGATTGAGCGTCACTTTTTGCAGAAACGCACCTGTCATTCCTGAGAGCTTCGAACGCTCAGCCGTTTTGTTTGAATCCTGTCGGTGAGTCATGAGTCGTGATGACAGGCTTGTCACGCGACACACGGCATAAACCCGCAAGCGTTCAAAAACTATAAGGACAGGTGAAGCCTCATGGGCACTCAAGCAACAGACGTAAACATGCTGGGCGCGGGTCAACTGGACCCGGAATTTGGTGTGTCTGGACAGATCAGACCTGACTTTCTGGCTGGCTCGGTCAGGGCCGTTGTGTTATCGGCTGAAGGTTCCCTGACCTACGCCACTCGGCAGGGAGAAGGTTTCACTGTGTACCGCACTGATTCTGACGGCATCAAGGACAAGGCGTTTGGCAATGACGGGAACACAGGTGAGTGGCAGTTTGTCAGCGGTAAAAAGGCAAGTCCGCAGCGTTTGCTACTGCAAGAGGATCGCAAGATCCTGGTGATCGGTGATACCCGAGAACCCGACGGTATTGGTCGGGCAGCACTGAGACGTTTTCATGCCAACGGCAGCCCTGACCTGGACTTCGGCAGTGTCGTTATTCCTGTAGCTCAGCATGATTATTCCCAAGTGGCGTTGATCGACGGTTGTCTGCAGGGTGATGGAAAAGTGCTTGTGGCGTTCAGCTATTTCATCAGCAACTCCGAAGGGGCACTGCTGGCTCGCCTGCACAGTAACGGTGAACTCGATACGGGTTTCGGCAATAGCGGTTTTGTCGAGATCGAAACCGGGGGCGACTTCATTCTGCTTTGCAGCGTTGTGATTCAAGACGGAAAAATCGTTGTTGGCGGAACCACGGCGTCCGGTCAGCTCGTTCTTGCACGTTATGATGTGCAGGGGCAGGTCGATAGCCAATTTGGAGTCGATGGTTTTGCTTTCCTGGCAACAACGGATGGCTCACTCAAAATGAGTCAACTCATCGCACAGGCTGATGGCAAGCTGCTATGTGCCGGCGGTATCCAGGAGAGCATGGGCATGGCGATGAGGTTTACCGCGGACGGTCACCCCGACAAGGAGTGGAATGGCGGGCTTCCCGTATTCACCAACACCGGTCCTGAAACCTTCTGGCGATCCTTGGCCCAGCAGGCGGATGGCAAGATTGTCGTGGTCGGTTACAACCGGGCACTCCATATCATCGCGGGCAGGTTGTTGCCCAATGGAGACTATGACACCCACTTCGGCGGGACTGGCTCCGGGTGGGTTTCTTTTGGTCCTTCAGGAGGATTGCCCTGGGATGTGAAGGTCCAGAGCGGTGCTCGCATTATCGTTGGCGGCGAGGCTTTCATCGAAATGGGGAATCGCGGCCCGGTCGTCTACGGGCTCCAGGCCTGATCCCGTTCTCGACGGCGCGGCATAAAACAGTGGGAGCGGACTTGCTCCCACAGGGTTGGAGTTGTAACCCAACCCCTTCTACCGCTCGCCATCGAGCGATTACGTCTGGCTATCGCCCTCTTCTTCATCGGAGTCCGGCTCGTCGGTGGTCGAGTCATCGTCGTTGTCAGCACCACCCTGCCCCTGATCTCCCGGTTCCGATTCGGATTTGGCGAGCATCAACCCCGCGTATCCCGCTTGCCCGCTCGAAGCCTGCTCCCCGTGATCGATGCACTCGGCCCACGCCATCGACGTCCCCAGCGATAGCATCACCAACACCTTCAACAGCAGTAAAACGCGAAACAACCTGTTCATAGCCGATTCCTTCCTTTCGTGGAGTGCCTGTCTGGCGCTCAGTGAAATCTAGTTCCGATCAGCCGGGTTCTCCAGATTGGACGCTGACGAGCGAGCAGAAATGCACTCGGTAGAAAGACCAGTTTCAAATAAACCCAATAGCCGGATCAACTAAGCGAAACAGTTCGGCGAGGTTGCCCCTCAAGCTTGTCTGGAGCGCGAGGGCGGGTAGCCTGATAAATCATGGGTATGGACAGCAACGCCAGGGCCGCACTGACCAGCCACACACTGTGCCCGCCAAAGTGGCCGTACAACTGACCGCCAAGCATCGGCGACAACAGTGCACTCGCACTCCAGCTCATGAAAAACACGCCAAAGTACTGTCCGCTTTTTCCACGTTGCGCATGCTGCATGACCAGCGCATTCAGTGGCGGCATGAACAGCGCCTCGCCCAATGTCCAAACCACCGTCGACAGACAGGCATAGAACAGCCCGGAACCCAACGGCAACATACCGAGCCCACAGGCCAGCAACAGACTGCCCGCCACCAGTTGGCGACGCGTACCCCAGCGTTCGCCCCAATGGGTCAACGGAATCTGTAACGACACCACCAACACGGCATTCAATGCGAACTGCCAGCCGATAGCTTCGGTGCTCAGGCGATAGTAATCACGCAGGTAGTTACCCAGCGTGCTGTAGACCGTGTCGAATGCCATCCCGAGCAAGACCGTCGTCGCCAGTAACCAGAGAAAGGGTTTGTCGCGATACGGCACCCATGAGCCTGAGCCGGTATCAGGTTTCTCGTCAGGCACCAGCACCGGTCGGCGCCATGTCGTGCGGATAAACCAGAGCAAGGCCAGCAGGGTCATGGCTGCGCTGGCGAAGAACACCCAGCGAAAATCGGTCTGCGCCAAAACGCCGCCCGCCACCCCGGCAGCGGCCATTCCGAGGTTCCGGGCTACCCGGCTCAAGGCCTGTGCCCGGGAACGCTGCGCAACCTCGCAATACTCCATGATCAGCCGCTGATGCAGTGTACGGATCGCCCCGTCGACAGCGCCGCTGAGCAACAGCAACCCGGCCAGTAACGGCACCTGCGTGACCAGCCCGAGCAGGATCAGAACCCACATCGAAACTAAGAACAGCGCCGCGGTGAGCCGTGCCGTGCGCACATGATCACTGAGCAAACCACCGAGCATCGAGCCGACCAGCAATCCAGCGCCATAGGCCGACAACAGCCAGCCAACGGTCTCAATAGCCAGCCCCAGTTCCTGACGCAGGTACAGCGCCATGAACAACTTGACCATGCTGCTCAGTCGATTGATGAACAACAGCGTCGCGAGCACCCAGGCCATCACGCCGAAATAGCCGTCTAGCCTCAGCCGATGCGTCATTCCCTTGATCATCAAGATGGCCGTTGTTTGCGAAATGTGTCCTAAACACTAAACGCCAACGACTGACTTGTCGCGGGCAAATCTCCCACACAGGGCAAAAACAGAGGCGGGCTACAAACGCGAAGGAAAAGACCTACACAATCGCCTCCAGCGCAAAATCAATCCAAAAAAAGGTTCATCACGCAATCCCGGGAAACTGTAGGAGCCAGCTTGCTGGCGACGTTTATCCAGTTTGCGCATCATCGTTAAAGTCCATCGCGAGCAAGCTCGCTCCTACAGAAGAGCAAAAAAAAGCCCGCTGTTTTCACAGCGGGCTTTCGGGTGTCGCCATTCAGCGCTTAGTGATGCTCGCGGGTCGCGCGGAATTTCACGTCCGGCCAGCGCTCTTCCATCAGTGCCAGGTTGACCCGCGTAGGCGCGAGGTAGGTCAGGTGACCGCCGCCGTCCAGTGCCAGGTTTTCCACAGCCTTGTTGGAGAATTCCTCAAGCTTCTTCTTGTCGCTGCATTCGATCCAGCGCGCGGAATAAACAGTGATCGGCTCGTAGGAGCACTCGACCTTGTATTCCTCTTTCAAACGGCTGGCGACCACATCGAACTGCAGCACGCCAACGGCGCCGAGGATGATGTCGTTGCTGCGTTCCGGGAAGAACACCTGGGTCGCGCCTTCTTCGGCCAACTGCTGCAAGCCCTGGCGCAGTTGCTTGGATTTCAGCGGATCTTTCAGGCGCACGCGGCGGAACAGTTCCGGGGCGAAGTGCGGAATGCCGGTGAAGCCCAGGACTTCGCCTTCGCTGAAGGTGTCGCCGATCTGGATGGTGCCGTGGTTGTGCAGGCCGATGATGTCGCCGGCAAACGCCTCTTCCAGTTGCTCACGCTCGGAGGAGAAGAAGGTCAGCGCGTCGCCGATCCGCACGTCCTTGCCGGTGCGCACGTGGCGCATCTTCATGCCTTTTTCGTATTTGCCGGAGCAGATACGCATGAAGGCGATGCGGTCGCGGTGTTTCGGGTCCATGTTCGCCTGGATCTTGAAGATGAAGCCCGAGAACTTCTCTTCCACCGGCTCCACGGTGCGCTCGTTGGCCACCCGGGCCAACGGGCGCGGAGCCCAATCAACGACGGCGTCAAGGACGTGGTCGACACCGAAGTTGCCCAGGGCCGTACCGAAGAACACCGGGGTCAGCTGGCCGTCGAGGAATTCCTGCTGGTTGAACTCGTGGCAGGCACCCTGCACCAGTTCAAGCTGTTCGAGGAAACGCTCGTACTCGTCACCCAGGTGCGCACGCGCCTCGTCGGAGTCGAGCTTCTCGATGATCTTGGTTTCGGTGCGCTCATGGCCGTGACCGGCGGTGTACACGATGATGTAGTCGTCGGCGAGGTGATACACGCCTTTGAAGTCACGGTAGCAACCGATCGGCCAGGTGATCGGCGCGGCCTTGATCTTCAGGACGGCTTCGATTTCGTCGAGCAGTTCGATCGGGTCGCGGATATCACGGTCGAGTTTGTTGATGAAGCTGACGATCGGCGTGTCACGCAGACGGCAGACGTCCATCAGGGCGATGGTCCGTGGTTCTACACCTTTACCGCCGTCGAGAACCATCAACGCCGAGTCCACCGCCGTCAGGGTGCGGTAGGTATCTTCGGAGAAGTCTTCGTGGCCCGGGGTATCGAGCAGGTTGATCATGTGCTCGCGATACGGGAACTGCATGACCGACGTGGTAATGGAAATACCACGCTGCTTTTCCATTTCCATCCAGTCGGAGGTGGCATGGCGGTCGGATTTACGAGATTTCACCGTACCGGCTACCGCGATCGCCTTGCCCATCAGCAAGAGTTTCTCGGTGATGGTGGTCTTACCGGCATCGGGGTGGGAAATAATGGCGAAAGTGCGGCGTTTCGCGACTTCGGCGGCCTGTTTGGTCATGGGAAATCGCCTGGCAGGTGATTCAAAAAAGGGCGCAGATTATAGCCCAAGTTGATCGAAGAACCGAACCGTTGAGCACATCAGGGGTGGCCAAATGCTGCCTTAGATGGGAACCTTTTGAAGCACGGAGACGTCCACTCCCCTGTTACGACCACTCGTCGGGGGCCTGAAACACCTGCAATTCGGCCTGACGAGGCTGTGCTCATGGCTCGATTGCCCTGCGCCACCCCCTGTAGGAGCGAGCCCGCTCGCGATGGACTTCAACGATAACGCTGGGTAGCGAATGTATGCGTTGCCTGGACGTTTTTCGCGAGCAAGCTCGCTCCTACAGTGGAACGCGCTCGGCATGAGCTGCTTCTCGCGATCATTTTTTCGGCAGCCAGGAATGGCGTTGCCACGCGAAAAAGTGTTCGCCGACTGAAAAAAGGAGTCCGCCTGTGGCTATCCGCTATGGCAAAGGGCTGATGGGAGGCGCGTTGGTAATCGCCCTTCTGGCCCTGCTGATCCAATGGATCGGCATCAACACGATCGAACACTACCGCGACGATTTGCTGTTTTACCTGCAAGCTCATCTGATTCTCGTCCTCGCTTCCATGCTGGCCGCCCTTGTCGTGGGCCTCCCCGCCGGTATCTTCCTCAGCCGCCCGTCCATGGTCGGTCGCGCTGAACGCTTCATGCAGCTCTTCAACATTGGCAACACCGTTCCGCCTCTGGCCGTCCTGGCCATTGCCCTGGGCATCCTCGGCATCGGCAGCGGCCCGGCCATCTTCGCCCTGTTCCTCGCCTCCTTGCTGCCCATCGTGCGCAACACTTATGAGGGCCTGAAAAACGTTCAGGGCTCGCTCAAGGAAGCCGCCGTCGGCATCGGCATGACCCCGCGCCAGGTGCTGTGGAAAGTCGAACTGCCGAACGCCGTGCCGATCATCATCGGTGGCGTGCGTGTGGCGTTGGCGATCAATGTCGGGACTGCGCCGCTGGCGTTCCTGATCGGCGCCAACAGTCTTGGCAGCCTGATATTCCCCGGCATCGCCCTGAACAATCAGTCGCAGTTGCTGCTCGGTGCCGCATGCACCGCGTTGCTGGCCCTGTTGCTGGACGGCATGGTCACACTGGGCAGCCGCCTCTGGCTCGAACGCGGCCTGCGCCCGTCTTAAGCCTCGGTAAAGGAACTCTCATGAAAACAACAAGCTTTTTACTAGGCTGCGTTCTGCTGTGCGCAGGATTTGCCCAAGCCGCGGAAAAACCCTTGATCCGCATCGGCGCACGGGTATTCACCGAACAGACCCTGCTGGCGGAAATCACCGCGCAATACCTGCGCGCCAAGGGTTACGACGTGCAAGTGACCGGCGGTCTCGGCAGCAACCTCGCCCGCAGCGCCCACGAAAGCGGTCAACTGGACATGCTCTGGGAATACACCGGTGTGTCGCTGGTGGCCTACAACCATGTCACCGAAAAACTCGATAGCGAACAGTCCTACGCGCGGGTGAGAGAACTCGACGCACAAAAAGGCCTGGTCTGGCTCACTCCGTCGAAATTCAGCAACACCTACGCCCTCGCCCTGCCGAAAAACGTCGCTGACCAATACCCGCAGATCGACACCATCAGTGAGCTGAACAGCGTGCTGCGCAAGGAGGCCAAGACCAACAATCTGGTGGCACTGGATACCGAATTCGCCAACCGCTCGGACGGACTCGCAGGCATGGTGCAGCTGTACGACATGAACCTGACCCGCAACAACATCCGGCAGATGGACGCCGGGCTGGTCTACACCGCGCTGCGCAATGGCCAGGTGTTTGCCGGCCTGGTCTACACCACTGACGGTCGCCTCAATGCCTTCAAGCTCAAATTGCTGGAAGACGACAAGCACTACTTCCCCGACTACACCGCCGCGCCGGTGGTGCGTCAGACCTATCTCGATGCGCACCCGCAACTGACCGCACAGCTCAAGCCACTGGCGGAACTGTTCGACGACAACACCATGCGCGAGCTCAACGCACGGGTGGATGTCGATCACCAGAGTCCTTCAACCGTGGCCGCCAATTTTCTGCGCCAGCACCCGATCAATTAAGGAGGAAAAGTCATGGAATTCCTGAACGCCTTTTCCCATCTCGACTGGCCGTTGGTCTTACACCTGACCGGGCAACACATCACGCTGGTCGGCATCGCCGTGACCCTGGCGATTCTGGTCGGCGTGCCACTGGGCATCCTGATGACGCGTCTGCCGAGTCTCGCCGGGCCTTTGCAGGCCAGTGCCACGGTGCTGCTGACGGTGCCGTCGATTGCCCTGTTCGGCCTGTTGTTGCCGTTCTACTCCAAATTCGGCCAGGGCCTCGGCCCGATGCCGGCGATCACCGCAGTGTTCCTCTATTCACTGCTGCCGATCATGCGTAACACCTACCTGGCCCTGACCAGCGTCGAACCGGGCATCCGCGAAGCAGCGCGCGGCATCGGCATGACGTTCGGCCAGCGCCTGCGCATGGTTGAGCTGCCCATCGCCGTGCCGGTGATCCTTGCCGGTGTACGCACCGCCGTGGTCATGAACATCGGCGTCATGACCATCGCCGCCACCATCGGTGCCGGTGGCCTCGGTGTACTCATCCTCGCTTCCATCAGCCGCAGCGACATGTCGATGCTGATCGTCGGTGCCGTGCTGGTCAGTGTGCTGGCGATCATCGCCGACCTGATCCTGCAAGTGCTGCAACGCTCGCTGACTCCAAAAGGACTGCTCAAATGATCGAACTTCAAAACCTCAGCAAGACCTTCCAAAGCAACGGCAAGGATGTGAAAGCCGTGGACTCGGTGAGCCTGACCGTCAATGAAGGCGAAATCTGCGTATTTCTCGGGCCATCAGGTTGCGGCAAAAGCACCACGCTGAAAATGATCAACCGCCTGATCAAACCCACCTCGGGCAAGATCCTGATCAACGGCGAAGACACCACCGGCCTCGACGAAGTGACGCTGCGCCGCAACATCGGTTACGTGATCCAGCAGATCGGTCTGTTCCCGAACATGACCATCGAAGAGAACATCGTGGTCGTACCGAAACTGCTCGGTTGGGACAAACAGAAATGCCACGAACGCGCCCGCGAGTTGATGAGCATGATCAAGCTCGAACCCAAGCAGTACTTGCATCGCTATCCACGGGAGTTGTCCGGTGGCCAGCAACAACGGATCGGCGTGATTCGCGCCCTGGCGGCAGATGCGCCATTGCTGTTGATGGACGAACCGTTCGGCGCGGTCGACCCGATCAACCGCGAGATGATCCAGAACGAATTCTTCGAGATGCAGCGGGCACTGAACAAGACCGTG
The DNA here is from genome assembly GCF_053628995.1 of Pseudomonas sp. AP3_22 TE3818. Taxonomy (NCBI): domain Bacteria; kingdom Pseudomonadati; phylum Pseudomonadota; class Gammaproteobacteria; order Pseudomonadales; family Pseudomonadaceae; genus Pseudomonas; species Pseudomonas sp. AP3_22 TE3818. The sequence goes on from NZ_JBRJHL010000001.1 coordinate 5,738,855, forward strand.
ATCATGGTCAGCCATGACATTGACGAGGCGATCAAGCTCGGCGACAAGATCGCGATCTTCCGCGCCGGCAAGCTATTGCAGATCGATCACCCGGATACCTTGCTCGCCCACCCGGCGGATGAGTTTGTCAGCAACTTCGTCGGCCAGGACAGCACGCTGAAACGCCTGCTGCTGGTGAAAGCCGAAGACGCGGCGGACAATGCGCCCTCCGTCAGCCCGCAAACCCCGGTGGCCGAGGCGCTGGAATTGATGGACGAACATGACCGTCGCTATGTGGTGGTGACCTGCACGGAGAACAAGGCACTGGGTTACGTAAGACGTCGCGACCTGCATCGTCAGAGCGGCACCTGCTCGCAGTACCAACGCGATTTCAACGCCACGGCGGCGTACGACGAACATTTGCGCATCCTGCTGTCGCGCATGTACGAGTTCAATCGTTCGTGGTTGCCGGTGATGGATGCCGAGCGGGTGTTTTTGGGTGAGGTGACGCAGGAGTCGATTGCGGAGTATTTGAGTTCCGGTAAATCGCGTGGAGGCAAGACCAGTATTGTTTCGCCTGCCGAGACTGCTGCCGCCTGACCTGACGCCATCGCGGGCAAGCCCGCTCCCACAGGATTTTGGTGTACACAGAATTTGTATACGATAGAAATCACTGTGGGAGCGGGCTTGCCCGCGATGACGATTTAAAAGTTAAAGAATCGACGTCTGATTTATGCCGCTAACAGGACGGAAAAAAATATCAACACCTGCCTGCTTGATGGATCTGCAGGGAATAGCCGAAAAACAAGCAAATCCGCTCTCATCCTCCCTTATCGCCCCTAACGTCGCCGATGTTGACGCCATCACACTTATCCATGACTTGGTGCACAACAGCATCGAACGTGCAGGTATTTTTAACACTTCGCCATTCTTCGGGAACATCCGACTGTCATCTGAGTCGGTTACAAAGAGTGATGTCCGCAACGCGCGTCAGAAGAGTGCAAAAACGCGACATTTTTTGTTGATCTCAAGCCCCTCACGCCCTAAAGTTCGCGCCGAACGTCCATGCTGGAAACGATCCATCCGGCTCAAGTACTGACGACGAGACAGCAAGGCCAAGGGAAAGCTGCACTTCCCATGGCCTTTTTGCTTTCGGCGACATGCCTTGGGAAGTAGGCGAACCAAAGTGGGGATACGGAGGACGTTCATTTGCACCCATTGATTACTAACGTTTGCCAGTAGGAGCTCCCAGGTATGTCGATCCAGGTCGAAGACTATTTCGCGCGCGAAACCTTTCAGAAAATGAAGGCGTTCGCCGACAAACAGGAAACCCCGTTCGTGGTGATCGACACCGCGATGATCGCCCAGGCCTACGACGACCTGCGCGCCGGTTTCGAATTCGCCAAGGTCTACTACGCGGTCAAGGCCAACCCGGCCGTCGAAATCATTGACCTGCTCAAAGAGAAAGGCTCGAGCTTCGACATCGCCTCGATCTATGAGCTGGACAAAGTGCTGGGCCGTGGCGTCAGTGCCGACCACATCAGCTACGGCAACACCATCAAGAAATCCAAGGACATCCGCTACTTCTACGAGAAGGGCGTGCGCCTGTTTGCCACCGACTCCGAAGCCGACCTGCGCAACATCGCCAAGGCCGCCCCGGGTTCGAAAGTCTACGTGCGTATCCTGACCGAAGGCTCGACCACCGCCGACTGGCCGTTGTCGCGCAAATTCGGCTGCCAGACCGACATGGCTATGGACCTGCTGATCCTCGCTCGTGACCTGGGCCTAGTGCCTTACGGCATCTCGTTCCACGTCGGCTCGCAACAGCGCGACATCAGCGTCTGGGACGCGGCGATCGCCAAGGTCAAAGTGATCTTCGAACGCCTGAAAGAAGAAGACGGCATCCACCTGAAGCTGATCAACATGGGCGGTGGCTTCCCGGCCAACTACATCACCCGCACCAACAGCCTGGAAACCTACGCGGAAGAAATCATCCGCTTCCTCAAGGAAGATTTCGGTGATGACCTGCCGGAAATCATCCTGGAACCAGGCCGTTCGCTGATCGCCAACGCCGGCATCCTGGTCAGCGAAGTGGTGCTGGTCGCGCGCAAATCCCGTACCGCGGTCGAGCGTTGGGTGTACACGGATGTGGGCAAGTTCTCCGGCCTGATCGAAACCATGGACGAAGCCATCAAGTTCCCGATCTGGACCGAGAAGAAAGGCGAGATGGAAGAAGTGGTCATCGCCGGCCCAACCTGTGACAGCGCCGACATCATGTACGAAAACTACAAGTACGGCCTGCCGCTGAACCTGGCCATCGGTGATCGCCTGTACTGGCTGTCGACCGGTGCGTACACCACCAGTTACAGCGCTGTCGAGTTCAATGGTTTCCCGCCGCTGAAATCGTTCTACGTGTAAATCTCGTCTGCTATCCAAAAAAAGGCCTGTGAGTAATCACAGGCCTTTTTTATTTCTACCGTCTCAAACGAACTCAGCGCCAACTCTAAACACATCAAGTTTCGATATCAGAACGTCGAACCTTATCCAGCAGAAACAGTAAATCGCCAACTTACCTCCGTCATCAGACACACACTGAAACTCTTCACAACTTAACTTTAACCACAACCAGCCTTACTTTTCAGTGACGACAACAAGCGCCTCAATGGCGCAATAACATAAAAGGGACTTTCATGTTAGCCACTGAAGAACAGATCATTACCTCAGATCAACTCAACTCATTGACATCGGATTTCATGGGGGCCGTTTCCGGCACTCTCGAGGGTGTCGAGCGCGAGCAAGGATTATTGGTCACAAATGACGACATCAGAAAAATCAAACGCTACGTCAATGCCGGGCTTAAACTCCCCATCGAAATTGATGAAATAGAACAGATACACAAGTTCGACCGACTGAATATCTCCGGACTCAAATCTGCCGATATGCAAACTCTGTTTCTTTCCATGAGAAACCATGCTGCCTCTTGGTCACCACTGGAATCCAACATGAAGAAAGTCGGTTCGGATCTTCATGTATTTGCCGACAATTTCACTTCAAATAGTCAGTCCATCGTCAACTACCTTGAGAGCCTTCCCAGTTACATTAGCGGAACAGGAAAAGTCGGCAACCTGAGTCCAGAGGAAATAGACAACCTTCCGGAAATCCAATTGACTGAAGGTGAAAAACAAAAAATCCCGGCATTACTGGAACTGGTTGAAGAGCTTAAAGCAGTGATTACCGACCACAGTGCAAGCACAAAGACCACCAAAGACCAGATCAGCAAATTCAAAAAGGAAATCAGCGATTGGCTGAAGCCGGCACTGGATCGAAAAATAACCCTGTGCAACAGCCACAATTTAGACAAAGACATAGAAGCGCACAATGAAAGGCTTGGAATCCTCAATCAACGCATCACCGAAAAACTCGCTGAAATCGAACAATACTCGAAAAGCAAATGGTGGGGACTCATCGGTGGCGCAGTCGGCTTTATTATTAGTTCTTCAATATATGGAGCCAAGGCCAACCAGGCTCGTAAGGAGCTGGATCAGCTAACTACCGAACGACGTGAAATCGAATCAAAGATTGCAACCACCAACGCGGTCCTCGCGTCGTTGCGGGCATTCGAAACCAGCCTTCAGGACCTGCACGTCAGGATTGAAGGTGCTGCTGGCAGTTCATCGAACCTCGAAAGCCTCTGGGAGTTGATACAAGCTTATATCGAATCCTCCAGCAAAAGACTGGATGGCGTTACCAACGCCATGTACCTGGTGTCTTTTGTCTCCAGGCTAACCACGATGATGGATAACTGGTCAGCGATAAAAAAGCAGGCGGGCGACTTACTGACGGCCTTCAACAATGCCACAAGCGACGCGTGACATCCCGGCTTGCATTCCCACGCCAAACCCGACATTCATTATTTTAAAAACGGAAAAATCATGACCCTACATACTCTCGGCTCACAATTCCAATATCCCTCTCCCGACATGAAGAAAATCAAACAAAACAGGGATGAAATCCACTATAAAATCCGTACATTGAGCACTATCTATCTACCGGTACTCGGGGAGGAACTGGCATCGTTGCTGAAGGAATTAAACGCCATCGACAAGCAAGCACTTAGCAGCCTGACTCTGTTGCCCACCGCATTACCCATCGGCGAAATTCAACGCGTTCACACCATCATCGAGAATCTGAAACTCGAGCCCTCTACCCCCGAGCTACAGGAGGCCATAGACAGTTTTTACGAAGAAATTAATTTTTCGATTAAAACCGGCACGTCCGAAGTCTCAAAGTTTTCAACAACGCTGAACAACAATTTGTCGAATTTTAAAGCAGTGACCCTCAGCGACAACCAATATCGCATCAAGGAACTGGAAGCATCCATCACCAAGATCACCCCGAATATAACAGAACTGGAAAGCGACATTGAGAAACTGAAAACTGACGAATCAGAGCTGAGCGGCGCCATCAAACTCATTGAAGCGACGGATACTTTTTCACTGATCAAGGAGCTGTTTCTCACGGCGGAAAAACTTACAGGGCTTAACCTCTCCGCGCCTCAAGTTGAACTCGTCAAGACTGGCATTGCCGCCGCTGGCAAGATCCTCAACTTAATCAGCGACAGAATAAAATATGACCACCTGATTGAAGCCCGGCGCCAGATCCAGGCGCGACTTGATGACCGGCGTCGAAACCTGGCCAGCAGCAAACAAGATGTAAAAATCTTGCAAGACCAAAAAAATCAGTTGGTGGAATTCCAGTCCGTGCAAACCCCGAGAGAGGCTTACACGAATGAGATAAGCACCCTCGCCGACGCCATTGATAAATTCCTGGAAATTAATGAACATGACGCTACCGACGATTTCAGTGCGGTTGTTAAACGGTTCATCGAACAGTCGAACATCTTCATCAAACACTTGAAGAGTCTTCGCCAGGAATGGAAAAGCTAAACCGGGTCCGCTCCACCTGGAAGTAGCATCCTGATCAGCGCGAGCGATGGCGCCCACAACGCCATTTCGCTCGCCCTGATGACAGCTGCAGTTCTCGGTATCTAGGCCACCTGCGCCTGATTGTGCAATTGTTCGGCACGCTGCTGAAAGCGCGAGGCCAATGCCCGCAGATCGGGGTGGGGCGCCTGCAGCAGTGCCTGGCCGCTCACCCGCAGGAAGTTAAGGTTGCCAGCTTCCAACGCCCGATGAAGCCATACCAGGGCCTCTTCGACTTTCCCGTCCTGCGCCAGAACAGCTGCATAACTGAACTGCCCGCGAAAATCCCCGCCCTCTGCAGAACGTCTATACCACTCGAAAGCGGCATCCGGGTCGGCCCGGCAAAATCGGCCCTCTTCCAGATAGCGCCCCAGCAGGTTCATCGACTTCGCATGGCCGAGGTCCGTCGCACGCCGGTACCAGCCCAGCGCCAGTGTCTGATTTTCGGCCACACCGCGCCCGGTGGCCAATAGATTGGCGAGGTTGTACATCGCCCAATCCAGCCCACCCTGCGCTGCAATCCGGTAATGCCGCGCCGCTATCAAGGCATCGGCAACACAACCCCAGCCATGCTCATGACAACGGCCGAGCATATTGCGTGACATCAGGTGCCCCTGGCGCGCGGCGATGCCAAACCAGCGCAACGCCAGCGGCTGGTCCTGCGCGATTCCCTGGCCGTCGAGCAGAATCTGCCCGAGCAAGGCCTGCGCCTCGACTTCACCTTCACGTGCGGCGATCAGGATGGCCTGCGCGGCGCGGGCCGGACTTTCGTCGAGCATGGAGCGCAGGCGCTCGCCGTCGAGCATTTCCTCGCGGCGTAAACGAAAATCCGCCACTTACACCTCGACCCAGCGACGCAACAGATTGTGATAGGTGCCGGTCAGGCGGATCAGCGATGGATGATCAGGGACATCGCGGGTCAGTTGCTGGATGGCCCCGTCCATCTCGAACAACAGGGCGCGCTGGCTGTCTTCGCGCACCAGGCTTTGCGTCCAGAAAAACGAGGCGAGTCGCGTTCCGCGCATCACCGCGTTGACCTTGTGCAGGCTGGTGCCGGGGTACAGCACCATGTCGCCGGCGGGCAGTTTCACGCGCTGCGTGCCGAAGGTGTCCTGGATTTCCAGCTCGCCGCCGTCGTAATCCTCGGGCTCGCTGAAGAACAGCGTGGCGGACAAATCCGTACGTACCCGCTCGGCGCTGCCTTTGGGCTGACGCACCGCGTTGTCGATATGGAAATCGAAACTGCCACCGGCGGTGTAACAGTTCACCAACGGAGGAAAGACTTTGTGCGGCAGTGCAGCCGACATGAACAGCGGATTCTTCCACAGCCGCTCCAGCATCGCCGCGCCGATCTCCTTGGCCAACGGGTGGCCTTCGGGCAGTTGCAAATTGTGCTTGGCCTTGGCCGACTGGAAGCCGGCGGTGATCTTGCCATCGGCCCAATCAGCCTGTTCCAGAGCCCCGCGAATGCGCTGCACCTCATCTTTCTCGAACAGGCCTGGAATGTGCAGCAACATGACAAGACACCTGAAAACAAAGGGATGGCAATGGTATTGATTCTTATTGCCCATGTAAAACCCCACAGACGAACGAGACAGCAAAAACCGTAAGGATAAATTGTAAAGAATGTAAATTCGGCGCGAATAGTAATATTTCGCAATTGATACAAATACGTGTTTACCCTATATTCCGCCGCCTCAAATCCTTGGGGAGGGGAATTCAAATGTCGCGTCAACAACCACTAGTACCGGTCAGTTCACCACGTCTGCTCGCATCGGCCATCGGCATGGCGATTACTGCCGGTTCTGCGGGCCACATGGTTTTCGCGGCGGAGAAAACCGACGGGAAAGCACCGGACAATGTGATTTCGCTGGGCGCCACCGCCATCACCGGCGAAGCCCAGGACGAGACAACCTACAACGTAGAGAAAGCCTCCTCACCCAAATACACCGCGCCGCTGATCGACACACCGCGCTCGGTGACCGTTGTTCCGCAACAAGTCTTGAAAGACACCGGCTCGCTCAACCTGCAGGACGCGCTGCGCACTGTTCCAGGCATCACCTTCGGTGCCGGTGAAGGCGGCAACCCGCAAGGCGACCGTCCATTCATCCGTGGCTTCGACGCCCAGGGCGACACCTATCTGGACGGCGTGCGCGATACCGGCTCCCAGAGCCGCGAGATCTTCGCCGTTGAATCGATTGAAGTCAGCAAAGGCCCGAACTCCGCGATCGGCGGCCGTGGCGCTGCGGGCGGCAGCATCAACCTGGTCAGCAAGAAAGCGCACCTGGGCGATTCGCTCGACGGTGGTTTCACCTGGGGTTCCGACCAGACCCAGCGCTACACCTTCGACGGCAACTACCAGTTCACCGACACCGCCGCTGGCCGTCTGAACCTGCTGAGCCACGAGAGCAACGTCGCCGGGCGTGACAGCGTCGACTACGACCGCTGGGGTGTTGCACCGTCCCTGGCCTTCGGCCTGGGTACGGACACTCGCGTCAACCTCGACTACTACCACCTCGAAAACAACGACACGCCGGATTCGGGCATTCCTTACTCCATCCCGACCGGAGGCTCGACTGCCCGTACCAAGGCCAATCCGGACAAGCCGAATGATGGCGGCGACAGCAGCAATTTCTATGGTCTGACCGACCGCGACTTCCGCAAGGGGCGCACCGACACCGCGACCTTCGCCATCGAGCACGACCTGAGCGACGCGCTGACCATCAAGAACACCCTGCGTCACGGCACCAGCATGCAGGATTACATCCTGACCCAGCCGGATGACAGTAAAGGCAACGTCAACAATGGCAGCGTCTGGCGCCGGGCAAACACCCGCGTGAGCAACACCGAGACCACCACCAACCAGACCGACCTGTTTGGTGACGTCTACATCGCCGGGTTCAAGAACAGCTTCTCCACCGGTGTCGAATACACCCACGAGGAAAGTGAAAAGTCCTCATACAACGTCAACACGGACACCACCCCGGGAACCGCCGCGGTAACCAACACCTGCTCGCCGGCCCTGATCGGCGCGCCAAGTGGCTACAACTGCACCTCGCTGTCCAACCCGACCCCGAATGATCCGTGGAGCGGCGCCATCTCGCGCAACTACGCCGGCACCGACACCAAGGCCGACACCTACGCACTGTATGTGTTCGACACCCTGACGTTGTCCGAGCAGTGGCTGGTGAACATGGGCCTGCGCTACGACCACTTCGACACCAGCTACAAAACCTTCAACGGTTCCAGCGTGACCACGTCCAAGGGCGATGACACCAGCGAATTCGTCACCGGTCAGTTCGGCGTGGTGTACAAACCAGCGGAAAACGGCAGCATCTATGCGTCCTACGCGACGTCTGCGACGCCACCGGGCAACACCCTGGGCGAAGGTTCGGAAGGCAACCCGTTGGGTGGCACGCCGGATCGCAACGGCAACCTGCTGAAAAGCGACATGGAGCCGGAAACCACCAAGAACTACGAAATCGGTACCAAGTGGGACCTGTTGAACGATCGTCTGTCCGTGACCGCCGATATCTTCCGCACCGAGAAAGACAACGCTCGTGTGCAGACCAACACCACCACCTACGAAAACGTCGGCAAAACCCGCGTTCAAGGTATCGAACTGTCGGCCAGCGGCAAGCTCACCGATAAATGGCAGGTCTTCGCTGGCTACGCCTACATGGACAGCGAGCAAGTCGATGGCGGCGACCTGCCGGCCAACAAAGCCAACGATGGCAACGAGCTGCCTAACACGCCGAAGAACAGCGCCAGCCTGTGGACGACCTATCAGGTCACGCCGAAGCTGACCATCGGCGGCGGTGCGTTCTATGTCGATGACGTGTTCGGCAACGTAGCCAACACCACCATGGTTGACTCCTACGTTCGTTACGACGCGATGGCAGCCTACAAGCTGAGCAAAAACGTCGACCTGCAACTGAACGTGCAGAACCTGACCGACGAAACCTACTACGACAAGGCGTTCTCGACTCACTTCGCCAACCAGGCGGCCGGTCGCACCGCGTTGCTGAGCACCAACTTCCACTTCTGATGGAAATTTGACTACGCAACCTCTTCTGTAGGAGCGAGCTCGCTCGCGATGGTCGTCAACGATGACGCGGTTAGCCTGAAACCCCACGTTGTTCTTGAGTGCATCGCGAGCAAGCTCGCTCCTACAGAGGTCGGTGTTGGCGCAGGCCCCGTTCATCCAGGTGAACGGGGCCTTTGTGCGTAAAAAGAATGCTTCTCGACAACCCCACGGCATAATGCGCGCCGTGCTGAATCAATTTGAACGAACAAGGCGAGCGACGTGTTGAAGAAAACCCTGTTCCAGTTGCACTGGTTTTTCGGCATCAGCGCCGGGCTGGTCCTGGCCCTGATGGGCATCACCGGGGCGATGGTGTCGTTTCAGGATGAAATCCTGAGCACACTCAACCCTTCTGTGTTGCAGGTTGAAAAACAGCTCGCCGGTGTGCTGCCGCCTGCCGAACTGGTGGAGCACATCGAAGCCGCTTCGGGCAAAAAAGTCTCGATGCTCACCGTGGAAACCGACAGTGGCAACGCCGCCAAAGTGTGGTTCACCCCGCCGCCGGGCGAACGCCGTGGCGAGATGCGCTACTTCGATCCGTACACGGCAGAGTTCCTCGGCGACGCCGCCGGCCAGGATTTCTTCGGCCTGATGCTGCAACTGCACCGCTTCCTCGCCATGGGCGACACGGGTCGGCAGATCACCGGCGCGTGCACATTGATCCTGGTGTTCTTCTGCCTGTCCGGCCTGTACCTGCGCTGGCCGCGCCAGTGGAGAAGCTGGCGCGCCTGGCTGACCCTGGACTGGAAGAAAAAGGGTCGCAGCTTCAACTGGGACCTGCACTCGGTGGCCGGCACCTGGTGCCTGGTGTTTTACCTCCTGGCAGCGCTGACCGGGTTGTCCTGGTCCTACGAGTGGTACAACAAGGGTCTGACCCGGTTGCTCTCCGACTCACCACAGAACGAACGCGTTCGCGGCGGACGTGGCCCTGCGCCGCAAGGTACGGCACCAACAGCCGATTACGCGGCGATGTGGAGCAGCATCTACAGCGCGGCCGGCCCGCAACTCAGTTCCTATAACGTGCGCATGCCGCCAGTGGCCGGCCAGCCGGCGACCGTTTATTTCCTGCTGAAAACTTCGCCCCACGACCGGGCGCTGAACCAGATCACCCTCGACCCGGCAACCGGCGTGGTCAAACGCGTTGACCGCTACAGCGACAAGAGCCTCAAGGCGCAACTGCTGACCAGCATCTATGCACTGCACGTCGGCAGTTACTTCGGCATCGTCGGGCGCATCATCCTGACCCTCACTGCGCTGAGCATGCCGCTGTTCTTCGTCACCGGCTGGATGCTGTACCTGGATCGTCGGCGCAAAAAACGCCAGATCAAAGATGCGCGCAAAGATCTCGTGCAAGCCGGCAGCGATGCTCCGACGTGGCTGATCGGCTTCGCCAGCCAAAGTGGTTTTGCCGAGCAGTTGGCGTGGCAATCCGCCGCTCAATTGCAGGCCGCAGGGTTGCCGGTAAAAGTGCAGCCGTTGGCCGACGTCAGCGAGCAGGACCTGCATGAATCGAATAATGTCTTGTTCGTCGTCAGCACCTTCGGTGACGGCGAAGCACCGGACAGCGCACGAGGTTTCGAACGCAAGGTCCTGGGCCGGACACCGAGCCTGGGACGCATGAATTACGCCGTCCTTGGACTGGGCGACCGGCAGTATCAACACTTCTGCGGTTTCGCCAAACGCCTGCACGCTTGGTTGGGCGAACATGGCGCAAAGACCTTGTTCGCCCCGGTAGAGGTCGACAGCGGTGACCCTTACGCCTTGCGTCACTGGCAACAGCAACTGGGCCAGTTGACCGGCCAGGCCCCCGTGGATACCTGGCAAGCGCCCAGCTACGACAACTGGACCCTGCTGCGTCGTGAATTGCTCAACCCGGACAGCAATGGTTCGCCGGTGTACTTGTTAGGTCTTAAACCTCCTTCCACCAGCAGCTGGCTGGCGGGCGACCTGGTGGAAGTGCTGCCGCGCAATTGCCCATGGGCCATCGAGCACTTCCTCGACGGCCTGGGGATTCACGGTGAGACCAAGGTGCAGCTCAACGGCCTGGAGGAATCCCTCGAACAGGCCCTGGCCAGCCGCCAGCTGCCGCAGAACCGTGCCCACCTGGTCGGCCTGCACGCGCAGGCGCTGGCAGAGGCCCTCGTGCCGCTGGCCATGCGCGAGTATTCCATTGCGTCGATCCCGGCCGATGGCGTGCTGGAATTGATCGTGCGCCAGGAAGTGCATGCCGACGGCAACCTCGGCGTAGGTTCCGGCTGGTTGACCGAACACGCGCCGGTGGGCAGTTCCATCAGCCTGCGCGTGCGACGCAACAGTGGTTTCCATCTGCCGGCTCAACCGGTGCCGATGATCCTGCTGGGCAATGGCACAGGTCTGGCCGGGTTGCGCAGCCTGCTCAAGGCACGGATTGCCGAGGGTCAGCAACGTCACTGGCTGCTGTTTGGCGAGCGCAATCGCGAACACGATTACCTGTGCCGTGACGAGTTGGAAGAATGGTTGATTGCCGGGGACATCGAACGCCTCGACCTGGCGTTTTCCCGCGACCAGGCCGAAAAGATTTACGTACAGGATCGCCTGCGTGAATCGGCGGCCGAGCTCAAGAAATGGCTGGCGGACGGTGCAGTGATCTACATCTGCGGCAGCCTTCAAGGCATGGCTTCGGGTGTGGACCAGGTGCTCAACGAAGTGTTGGGAGCCGCCGAAGTGGAGCGCCTGATCGAACAGGGCCGCTACCGCCGCGACGTTTACTGACCCCCTGAGCCCCTGTAGGAGCGAGCGCGCCCGCGATGGTCGTTAACGATGACGCGTTCATACAGGATGAGCGCGTTATCCTCAGGTTCATCGCGAGCAAGCTTGCTCCTACAGGTATCCGGTGCCAGTCAGGCTGGCTGCAACTTCTGCTCGAACACCGACACCCCATCCAGATCGCGCAACACCACGCTCAACTCTCCGCTCTGCCCATCGATGTTCACCTCGCCAAAAAACTGAAACCCGCCAAACGGCGAGAGGTTCTGCGCCGGTGGGGCCTTTTCGAACACCGCTTCAGGACCAAAGGTTTTATCCAGCGGATTCGGTCCGTAGCTGCCGGCATTCAAAGGCCCGGCGACGAACTCCCAGAACGGTTCGAAATCCTGAAACGCCGCCCGATCCGGATGGTAATGATGGGCCGCGCAGTAATGCACATCCGCAGTCAGGAACAGGAAATTGCGCACCTGCTGCGCCCGCAGAAAACCGAGCAATTCGGCGATTTCCAGTTCGCGCCCCTGGGCCGGGCCGGGGTCACCGTTGGCCACCGCGTCCCACCGCGTGACACCGGGGCTGACTTCGCCGTCCCCTTCGCCGAGGCCGATGGGCATGTCGGCGGCGATCACTTTCCATTGCGCATTCGAGGCCTGCATTTCGCGCTTGAGCCAGTCCAGTTGCTCACGACCGAGGAATGGCTTGGCCTCGCCCAGATTGTCGTCATTGGCCCCGCGATAGCTGCGCATGTCCACCACGAACACATCGAGCATGGGCCCGTAACCGAGCTTGCGGTAGATGCGCCCGCCGCCATCGGCGCTCTGCCAGCGCATCGGCGCATATTCGAGCCAGGCCTGGCGTGCGCGGTCCACCAGGCTGTGGATATCTTTGCTCTGGTAACGCGCACCCAGCTGCTTGCCGGGCGACCAGTTGTCCACCACTTCGTGGTCGTCCCACTGCCAGATCTGCGGGACCTCGGCGTTGAAGCGACGGATGTTTTCGTCCATCAGGTTGTAGCGGTAATTACCACGGTACTCATCGAGAGTCTCGGCGCTTTTGCTCTTGGCCTCGGTGGTGATGTTACGCCATACCCGGCCGCCTTCTGTGGTGAGCTGCGCCCGGATCGGGATATCGGCGTAAATGATGTCGCCGCTGTGGATAAAGAAGTCCGGCAGCCGCCGGCGCATCGCCTCGTAGATGCGCATGCCGCCAAAGTCCGGGTTGATGCCGAAGCCCTGGCCGGCGGAGTCGCCGCTCCAGACAAAACGGATGTCGCGCCGGGTCTGCGGCACGCTGCGCAAGTGACCGAACCAGGGCTCGCTGGCGACGCCGCTCTGGGCGTCTTCAAACTGCACGCGATAGAAAATCGCCTGGTCGGCGGGCAGCCCGGTGAGCTCGACCCGGGCGGTGAAATCGGTGCGCGCATCGGCCAGGGGCGAGACGAATCGCCGAGGGTTGGGAAACAGGCTGCGGGTGTCCCACTCCACCACCATCCGTGCGGGGCGGTCGCAGCGGCTCCAGATGATCGCCCGGTCGCCCAGCAGGTCGCCGGACTGCACGCCGTCGGTGAGCTGCGGCCGATCCTTGACCGAAGCGATCACCGCCGGCGCCAGCCCCGGCAGCAGCAATCCGACACCGACCGCTTGCATGACACGACGGCGCCCGAGGTTGAAATCGCTCATGGTGCTCCCCCCTTCAGTGGAAAACCAAAGCATGGCTGGATGACTCGGGGATGACACAAAAACTGCCAACATCATAGATCCCTGTGGGAGCGAGCTTGCTCGCGATAGCGGTCTCACATTCAACATTTATGTCGACTGAAACACTGCAATCGCGAGCAAGCTCGCTCCCACAGGGGTCAGGCGGTGACCGGTTCTACCACCAGTTCCACCGTTTCCGGCCGTTTGACCAGCGCATACACCACCGCCGTCAACAGACTCCCCGCGACGATCGCCAGCAGATACAACAGTGCATGGTTGATCGCATTCGGAATCGCCAGCACGAATAAACCGCCGTGGGGCGCCATCAATTTACAGCCGAAATACATCGACAGCGCACCGGTCAGCGCGCCGCCAGCGATGCTCGCCGGAATCACCCGCAACGGATCTTTCGCCGCAAACGGAATCGCCCCTTCGGAGATAAAGCATAGCCCCAGAACCAGCGCCGCTTTACCGGCTTCGCGTTCAGTCTGCGCAAATTTTCGTCGGGCAATGAACGTGGCGATGCCCAGGCCAATCGGCGGCACCATACCAGCGGCCATGGTCGCCGCCATCGGCGCGTAACTCTGCGAGGCCAGCAAGCCGACCGAGAAGGCATAGGCCGCTTTATTGATCGGCCCGCCGAGGTCGACACACATCATGCCGCCCAGCAGTACACCGAGCAGGATCGCGTTGGTGGTGCCCATGCTGTCGAGGAAATGCGTGAGGCCGGCAAGCATCCCGGCCACCGGTTTGCCGACCACGTAGATCATCACCAGACCGGTGAACAGACTCGCCAGCAACGGAATGATCAGGATCGGTTTCAGCGCCTCAAGGCTCTGGGGCAAACGCGCGTATTTATTGATCGCCCTGGCCGCATAACCGGCGAGGAAACCGGCAACGATACCGCCAATGAAACCGGCACCCAGGGTGCTCGCCAGCAGACCGCCGATCATCCCCGGTGCGAGGCCCGGACGGTCGGCGATGGAATAGGCGATATAGCCTGCCAGCAGCGGCACCATCAGCTTGAACGCCGTGTCACCGCCGATCTGCATCAACGCTGCCGCCAGCGTGCCCTCTTCCTTGAACGCGGTGATGCCGAACACGAACGACAAGGCGATCAGCAAGCCGCCGGCGACCACCATCGGCAACATGAACGACACGCCGGTCAACAAGTGTTTATAGACGCCCGTCTTCTCCTGTTTGGCCGTTGTTTGGGCAGCGTTCGCTGCACTTTCCTGCTGCCCTTCGGCCAAGGCTTTTTTCAAGGTTGCTTCGGCTTGCTTGAGGGCAATGCCGGTGCCACAGCGAAAGATTTTCTTGCCGGCGAAACGCTCGGTGGCGACTTCGATATCGGCCGCCAACAGCACCACATCGGCCTCGGCAATCGCCGTTGCGCTCAGTGGATTGCGCGCACCGACCGAGCCTTGGGTTTCCACCTGCAAGTCATAGCCCAGGCGTTTGGCCGCTTGCTGCAAAGCCTCGGCGGCCATGAACGTGTGAGCGACGCCCGTCGGGCATGCGGTAACGGCCACCAGTCGTGGCGCGTGTCGGGCTACAGCCACTGGCTCGATGACCGCTTCGGAAGCGGCGTAAACCTGTGCTTCCTGCGCACCACGTCGCAGCACGGCTTCCACGTCTTGCAGGGCCTGGGCCGGGGTGCTCTGGAACACTCGCTTGCCGACAAACCGCGCCATGTCCACGGGCGCGCCGGTCACCAGCAGCACCCACTCGGCCGCGTCGAGGGTGGCCGCCGACAATTGCTTTTCCGGATGCGCGGCATCGGTGATTTCGACACTGGTGCTCCAGCCCTGACGCTGGGCCGCGGCATCCAGCAGCCGGGCACACAGCACACTGGTGACCATGCCGTTCGGGCAGGCCGTAATGATGGCTAACTTCATGACAAACCCTCTTATTGTTCTGTCAGGGGACGCACGCGCACACCCTGTTCGAGCTGCGCCAGTTGCGCTGCATCGCCAATGCCGAATCCGATCTGGGTCACTGCCATCGCGGCAATCGCCGTGGCAGTGCGCAAGGTTTGCTCCGGCGTATCGGCGCTGAGCAAGCCGTGGAGCATCCCCGCCAGTAATGAATCACCCGCGCCCACCGTGCTGGCGACACTGACCCTGGGTGGCGTGGCATGCAGCGCCGAACCGACGCTGAACCAGTTCACGCCTTCGGCGCCGTGGGAAATCACCACATGCTCGATGCCTTGGGCGTGCAAACGCTCCGCCGCCAAGGCCTGCGCACTGTTCGACACGACCTCGCAGTCCAGCACCTCGGCCAACTCTTCGGCGTTGGGCTTGATCAGCCAGGGTCCCGCTTTGAGCGCTGCACGCAACGCATCGCCGCTGGTGTCGAGGGCAACGTTCAGACCCAGCGTCTTCAAGCGCAAAATCAGCGCCTGCAACCACTGCGCGTTGACGCCCAACGGCAAGCTTCCGGCGACTACCACCGCATCGTGACCCGGGGCAATCTGTTCCAGTCGATCCATCAAGGCCTGCTGCGCCGCTTCGCTCACCTGCGGCCCCGGTCCGTTGATGTCGGTGATGCGTCCGTCGCTTTCCGCCAGCTTGATATTGCTGCGGGTTTCACCGGGAACGCGGACGAAGGCGTCGACAAAACCGCGTTTGGCAAACAGCGTTTCAAACGCTTGCAGGTTGTCTTCGCCAAGGAAACCACTGACGGTCAACTGATGCCCGAGGTCGGCCAGCACTTGCGCCACGTTCACACCTTTACCGGCGGCGTGGGTGTGCATGGCATCGCTGCGATTGACCTGACCGGCTTCAAGGCGCGGCAACTGGACGGTCAGGTCCAGCGCCGGGTTGAGGGTCAGGGTGAGAATCCGTGCCATTACAGGGCCTCCACGAGTGCGCGCACTTCATTCGCGCTGCCCACGGCCAAGGCCTGTCGGGCAAGGGTTTGAGTCTGAGTGAAGCTTAGTTCGCGAATCCGCGCCTTGACCTCGGCAATACTGCGCGCACCGACACTGAGTTCATCCACTCCGAGGCCGACCAGTACCGGCACCGCCAGCGGGTCGGCTGCCAGCTCGCCGCACACGCCGACC
Organism: Pseudomonas sp. AP3_22 TE3818; assembly: GCF_053628995.1. Taxonomy (NCBI): domain Bacteria; kingdom Pseudomonadati; phylum Pseudomonadota; class Gammaproteobacteria; order Pseudomonadales; family Pseudomonadaceae; genus Pseudomonas; species Pseudomonas sp. AP3_22 TE3818. The sequence continues at coordinate 5,755,403 of NZ_JBRJHL010000001.1, forward strand.
CATTTGCCGTGGGCATGGGCCGCGCGCACGGTGATGTCGATCAGTTGCAGCACCGCCGGGTGCAAGCCATCGGCCTGGGCCGACAGCGTCGGATGGCCACGGTCGATGGCAAGCGTGTATTGCGTCAAGTCGTTGGTACCGACGCTGAAAAAGTCGACCTCCTTGGCCAGCACTGGCGCCAGCAATGCCGCCGACGGTACTTCGATCATAATCCCCAGTTGCAGGTCGGCAACCGGGATTTCCTGGCGCAGACGTTCGGTCATGTCACGGGCCTGGCGCCATTCATCAACGCTGCCGACCATCGGGAACATGATCCGCAGCGGACGGTTGTCGGCGGCCCTCAGCAAGGCACGCAGTTGCGCCTCCATGATCTGCGGACGCTGCAAGGTCAGGCGAATGCCGCGCACGCCGAGGAACGGGTTTTCTTCCTTCGCAATCGGCCAGTACGGCAGCGGTTTGTCGCCACCGACATCGAGGGTACGCACCACCAGCGGCCGCCCGGCCAAGCCGTCGAGGACACGGCGGTACTCGGCTTCCTGGGTCGCCTCGTCGGGCGCTTGCGGGTGGGCCATGAAAATCAGTTCGGTGCGCAACAGGCCGATACCTTCGGCACCCTGCTCCACCGCACTGGTGACGCCGGCACTTTCGCCGATATTGGCGAACACTTCGACGGCATGGCCGTCGGTGGTCAGTGCCGGCTGGTGGCGTTGCTCGGCGGCTGCCTTCAAGCGCTGCTCGCGGGTATCGCGTTCGGCCGTGGCACGCTGCAAGGTCATCGCGTCAGCGTCCACATGCAGACGCCCACGCTGGCCATCGAGCAGCAATGGCGTACCCGGCGCCAACAGCAACACGCCGGGGCCGGCGCCGACCAATGCCGGAATGCCCAGGGCCCGGGCGACAATCGCACTGTGCGCCGTAGCGCCGCCCCGTGCGGTGAGAATTCCGGCCACGCGAGCCGGGTCGAGACGCGCAACGTCGGACGGGCCGACCTCGTCCATCACCAGAATGTACGGCTGATCCGGTTCACTCGGGGTTTCGATACCACTGAGTTGCAGCAAAACCCGACGCCCAATGTCGCGCAAGTCGGCAGCGCGCTCGGCGAGCAAGGCATCCTGCAACGTTTCCTGCTGCCGGGCCGCCGCTTCAATCACGACCATCCACGCGGCCTCCGCGCTTTCGCCCTGCTTGAGGCGCGTATCGACCTCATCGGTCAGTTCCGGGTCGTCGAGCATCTCCTGGTGGGTGATGAAGATTTCGCGAATGGCTTTGCTTTTGCTGCGCTCGATCAATCCCTGGATGTCCCGGCGCACCTGCGCCAGCGCGTGCTGGAGACGTTCACGCTCGATGGCGGCGGACTCACCGCGCAATGGGTAATCGACGGTTTGCAGGACTTGAATATGCGCCGGACCGATGGCGATGCCCGGTGCGGCGGCAATGGCCTGGACCACACTGCCGGATAGCGGGGCGAGGATCACTTCGGCCATCTCGGCAACGACTTCCCGTGCCTGGCTGACTGGCGGCAGCGGCTCGACTTCTTCACCGAGGCCTTCTTCGATGGCGGCCAACAGGGCCGGCAACGCATCCGCCGCGATGCCCGGTTCGGCGATGAATTCCAGGACCTGCCCGCGACGGGCGCCGAGGCTGAGCAGCTTGCTCAGGCTCTTCACCGACACCGCGCTGTCGTGGCCATCGACGATCCGCACGCGGATCTCACCCTCAAAACTTTTCGCCAGTTGCGCGAGGATCTTCGCCGGCCGCGCATGCAAACCGTGGGCATTGGCCAAGGCAATGCGCGCACTGGGCCAGTCGGCGGGCACTTCACCACCGAGCACTTCGAGGACTTTGCGGCTGCTGGTGGCGCGCCCCAATTCATGGCCACGTCCTTCGATCAACAACGCGCACAGACGCTCGAGCAGTGCTTGATGGGCCTCACCGAGGCTCGCCAGGCAGAACAGTCCATTAAGTGGCTGCCCGAGATAGCGCAGCGGTTTGTCCGGGGTGACGAAGGCCAGGCCGGGGCGCTTCACCGTTTGCTCGCTGTGCAGCCACCACAGGCCATCGCCCAACGGCAGCGCTTCAACCTGTTGCAGCACGGCGGAGAAACCATTGCTCACGCAGTCGGCCTGCCGCAGCAAACGTGCGCCGCGCCAGACCAGTTCTTCGAAATCTTCGGCCGCCACACCGAGACCGATCATCTGCGCATCCAGCGCCAGCTCCTGCGGCGCGCCTTGCAGCAATTTCAGCAGCGCTTCAGCGGAACCGGCGCGACGCAGGGCCTGGCCCAGATCCGTCTCACCGAGGGCGCGGGTGAGCAATTGCAACAGACGCAGATGCTCATCGGATTTGGCGGCGATACCGATCGCCAGGTAAACGATATGACCGTCGCCCCAGTCCACACCCTCAGGGAACTGCATCAGGCGCACACCCGTGGTGAACACCAGGTCGCGGGTTTCAGGGGTACCGTGGGGGATGGCAATACCTTGACCGAGAAAGGTCGAGCCCTGGGCCTCCCGCGCCTGCAAACCGGCCAGATAGCCCTCGGCAACCAGGCCGTCGGCGACCAGATGCCGGGCCAGCAATTGCAGCGCCGCGGACTTGTCCACGGCCGACTGGCCCATGGAAATCTGCTCTACTGTGAGCTCGAGCATGCTTTCTCCTTTTTGGCGCCTTGTGGTGCCAGGTATTGTTTTGAATGAATCAGCTCAGGCGCGTGGTCGTCACTTTTGGCGGTTTTACGGCAGAACCGGCCAAAGGCGCCTTTAACGTAGAAAATACGCTTGCTGAAACGTTTAATCTAGAATGAATGGCACGTTACTCGATAATGTCCCATCCTTGAAGCTCAACTTGTCGGATGCGTTGCGACAATGGTCGCCTGCCTTAATCGGTTAGGATTGACGAAAATGTCGAGGCAATCTCGAAAAAACAAGGAAACAGCGGGTTGAAACTCAGTGATATTGCCCAGTTGGCCGGTGTGTCCGTCACCACCGCCAGCTATGTCATCAATGGCAAGGCCGAACAGCAGCGCATCAGCAGCGCCACCGTCGAACGCGTGCGCGCGGTGGTCGAGCAACATGGCTTCACGCCTAATCCACAGGCCGCCGGCTTGCGCAGCCGACACACGCGCACGCTGGGGTTCATTCTGCCGGATCTGGAAAACCCCAGTTACGCAAGAATCGCCAAATTACTGGAACAAGGCGCCCGCGCCCGCGGTTATCAGCTGCTGATCGCCAGTTCCGACGATGCCCCGGACAGCGAGCGGCAATTGCTGCAACTGTTCCGCGCCCGGCGCTGTGACGCGCTGATTGTTGCCAGTTGCCTGCCGGCCGGCGACGACAGCTATCGCCAGTTGCAAGCCAAGGGCATACCGATCATTGCCATCGACCGGGTCATGGACCCCGAGCGCTTCTGCTCTGTGATCAGCGACGACCGCGAGGCCAGCCTGCAACTGACCCGCAGCCTGCTGGAGCCGCAGCCCAAGCAGATCGCCCTGATCGGTGCCCGCCCGGAACTGAGCATCAGCCGGGAACGTGCCGCGGGCTTCAAAGAAGCCCTCACCGGGTTCAACGGCGAAGTACTGATCGAAGAAGGCGAATCCTTCAGCCGCGAGTGCGGCAAACAATTGATGGAAGAGTTGCTGCTGCGCCTGGGCCATTTGCCCGATGCGCTGCTGACCACCTCCTACGTACTGCTTCAGGGCGTGTTCGATGCGCTGCACGACTTCCCGTTGAAAAACCGCCCGCTGCGCCTCGGCACGTTCGGCGACACCCAGCTGCTGGACTTCCTGCCGCTGCCGGTCAACGCCATGGCCCAGCAACACCAGTTGATCGCCGACAAGGCCCTCGCGCTCGCTCTGGCGGCCATCGAGCAGTCGGATTACCGGCCCGGCGTACAAGCCATTGCGCGCACGTTCAAGCAGCGTATTCGCCAGGACTGAACCGTGGAGCTGATCGATACCCACACCCATCTGGATTTTCCGGACTTCGACGCCGACCGCCAGGCGTTGCTGGCCGAAAGCCGCGCCCTCGGGGTGCGGCGGATCGTGGTGCTGGGGGTTTACCAGGCCAATTGGCAGCGGGTCTGGGAGCTGGTGCAAACCGATCCCGACCTGCATGCGGCGTTCGGGCTGCATCCGGTGTATCTGGACGATCATCGCCCGCAACACCTGAGCGAACTCGGTGACTGGCTGACCCGTCTGGCTGGCCATCGGCAACTGTGTGCCGTGGGCGAGATCGGCCTGGACTACTTCATCGAATCCCTCGATCGCGACCGCCAACAGGCGTTGTTCGAGGCGCAATTGCAACGGGCGGCGGACTTCAATCTTCCGGCATTGATCCATGTGCGGCGTAGCCATGCGGCGGTGATTGCCACGCTCAAACGGTTTCGGCTGAAACGTGCCGGGATCATCCACGCCTTCGCCGGTAGCAAGGAGGAGGCGCGGGAATACATCAAGCTCGGTTTCAAGCTCGGCCTTGGCGGGGCCCCGACCTGGCCACAGGCGCTGCGCATGCACCGCGTGCTCGCCGAGCTGCCACTGGATTCGGTGGTGCTGGAAACCGACTCGCCGGACATGGCGCCCGCCATGTTCCCCGGCCAGCGCAACAGCCCGGCCCACTTGCCGGCAATCTGCGCGGCACTGGCGCAATGGATGGCAATCAGCCCGGCACGACTGGCGGCTGCCAGCACCGCCAACAGCTGCGAAGTGTTCGGCTGGTAATCAGTCAGCGTGAGCCCTGGCAGCTTCCAGAATCAGCGTCAGGTGCTGACGCTGGCGGAAGTAACGAACCACCGCGAAGTACACGAACAAGACGATCAGCGAAGCATTCAGCTGTTCGATGACGCTGAGCATTCCCAGCCACTCCATCACCAGCGCCACCAGCAAGGCCGTGCAGACCATCACCCGCAGGCTGGCGCGCAACAGCGAAAAAGAGTCGAGAGACTTGAAGCGCTTGATCTGTTCCGGACAACGTAACTGAACGTGTTTCCGGCAGTGGGCACAGGCAAACGCTTCATTGATCGCAATGGCGTTGAGTTGCCAGGGTTGAAGCAGCAACGTGCGCTGACAATGCGCACAGCGCCCCTGGACTCCTGTTGTTGCAGCAGACATGACCAAGCTCCTCCATGGGGGTAAGCCGCGTAACTCTTCCTTGATTGAAATCCAATAGCCAGCGCACGGAGAGAATCAGGAAGATTCTCTCCGCGAAAGGGAAAAAGTATTACGAAACTCTCCGACAGTACAACAAAACCGTGGGAGCGGGCTTGCTCCGGGCGGCGATCCGACGAAAGCGATCGTTCAGTCCCATTGATGCTGGATGTACCGACGCCATCGCGGGCAAGCCCGCTCCCACAGGGTCCCGAGGAGACTGTCAGACCCGGAATGCACTGATCAACTGTTTCAACTCCACCACCTGAGCCGACAACGCCCGGCTGGCGTCTTCGGTCTGATGCGCACCTTCAGCGGTACGCTCACCGGCGCGATTGATCTCGACGATATTCTGGTCGATGTCGTGGGCCACGGCGGTTTGTTGCTCCACGGCGGCGGCAATCTGCTGGTTCTGGTCGACGATCATGCCGACCGCGCCCAGGATGTTTTCCAGCGCCCGCTGGACCTTTTCCGACTGCCCCACCGTGCCGCTGGCCATTTCATGGCTGGTGCCCATGGCCTTGACCGCCGCGCCGACTCCGCCATGGAGCTTGGCGATCATCTGCTCGATTTCTTCGGTCGATTGCTGGGTACGCTTGGCCAGGGTCCGGACTTCATCGGCTACCACGGCGAAACCGCGCCCCTGCTCACCGGCCCGTGCAGCCTCGATAGCGGCATTGAGCGCCAACAGGTTGGTCTGCTCGGCGATACTCTTGATCACTTCCAGAACGCGGCTGATGGACTGGCTGTCGCTGGCCAGTTGATTGATCACCCGCACCGACTGATCGATTTCGCTGGCCAGTGCGGCAATGCTGCCTTGCTGCGACTCCACCAGACCGCGACCGCTGATGGTTTCGTCGTTGACGCTGTGGGCGCTACTCACCGCCGCAGCAGCACTGCGCGCGACCTCCTGAGAAGTGGCCGACATCTGGTTCATCGCCGTGGCCACTTGTTCGATCTGTGTGCGCTGCCCGGCGACGGCTTGGTTGCTTTGCGCGGAAACGCTTTGCACCTGACCGGCCTGGCGCTCGACTTCGCTGACGGTCTGCCCGACCCGCTCGATCAGGTCATGGATTTTCTTCACGGTGCCGTTGAACACCTCGCCCAACTCGCCCAGTTCGTCACGGCTATGGGCGCTGAAGGTCACCGTCATGTCGCCGGCAGCCACCTTGTCCATCACCGCTCCCAAGCGCTTGAGCGTGGTGCGGGTCGAGACATAGAAAGCGCCGTAGAGATAAAAGATCAACACGAACACGACTGATAACGCCACGGCCTGCAAGACCATGTGCGTGCGGTTCTGGTCCAGCCGCTGCTGCAACTGCGGCCCCAGATACTTGAGGGTTGCTTCGTTGAGTTGGTAAGTCTGCTCCATCAGGGCGCTGACCTGATCGTAAAAGCCCTGCCACGGCGCATCGAGGGTATCGGCCATGATCACTTGCTCCTCGAACAGCTCGCTGGCTTTCTTCAAGGATGCCCGGCTGCTATCGGCCTGAGCGGCCAGGGTATCGCGGGCGGCTTTGCTGGAACCCAAGGCGTCCTGCAACTTCAGGCCATATTCGGCCTGGAGCTTTTCAATCTGCACCAGCAATTCATCGAAACGGGTACTCGACGCCGAGTTGATGAAACCCTGCCCCAACGAGTAAGACCCCATTGCCCGACCTTCGCCCAGAATCTGGGTGACACGTGGTGTGACGAGGGTGACGAGTTCACTCAACAGGCGCATGTCGCTCTGGTTGTCGCGACTGAGACCGGACTGGCTGGTGATGAGCTGGCCGAAAATCTGCGCGCTGCCCACCAGCTTGCCGATCAGGGCACTTTTGCTTTGCAGGGAGTTTTCCGTTTGCTGGGCCTTGAACGCGGCGATCATCTCATCGCGCTTGCCATCAAACACCGCGACCTGCTCCGGGTCGCTGGTCATCGCCGTCAGCCCTTGCAGGCGAGTCAGAATATTCTGCTCGAGGGTGCTGATCTTCGATTCGACATTGCCGGCCTTGCCGGATTGGCCGAGGCTGACATTGATCTGCACCAGGTTGTTCAGGGTTTCCAGATCGCGACGTAACGTCAGACTGCTGCCCAACAGGTCGAGACTTTGCAGTTCGATGCGCGTGCCCTGAAATTCACGGTAGGAGTCACGCACCAGATAGAAGTTGGTCACCAGCATCGGCACCAGGAACAGTACGCTGATCAGGCTGAACTTCATGCCGAAGCTCAGGCGATTCATCAGTGCGACAGCGGGATAGAGCAAGCTCTTCACTGGATGTCTCCCTTCAATTTCTTATTTTTTTTATTGGCAGGCGCAGACAGACAGCAGATAGCCACTATGCGGCGCTATCTCTGTATAACTTAAATCGGCAGGAAGTTTTGTAACTTAAGGTTAACGACAGGTTTCATCCGCCAGTGCGGATGAACCATTGTGGTGAGGGGGCTTGCCCCTCACCACAAGAGCATCAACTGCTGGCCTAATGCAGGACCGTCCACAACGCAAACCCGGCATACCAGAGCACGGCGGCACGTAGCAGCAGGTCCCAGATGCGGTCCAGGTTGTTGATACCTTCTGCGCCAGCCACCGGTGCCGGAATTTCACCGGCCACCAGCCCGACTTTCACGATCAATTGCGCGGCGCTGATGTTCCAGTTCAGCAATTCATGCAGCATCACCCGACTGACTGCGACAAAATTGCCGACCAACGCCAGGCTCGCCGCCAGCAGACGCACCGGCAACCAGTCGAAGGCGTGACGCAGCTGCCCGGCGCGCTCGACCAGCGCCGGGTTTTTCCCGTGCTCTTCGGCCAGCGCCAGCAGCCGATAACTCAGCGCCGCGACCGGGCCCAACAGGAAGTACCAGAAAATCACCGCGAAAAAGCTCTGGTAGGCCTCCCACAGCAAATGCCCTTCGACCTGCTCCAGCAACTGCTCGCCACTGTCTGCACAGATATCCAGATCGCGCTTGGCGACAAGGGCCGCTGCTTGCAGGTCCTCCCGACGCCAGGCATCGCGGAATGGCCCGAGATCGCCCAGCAGGTCGCCGCGCCCCAGGCTGTAGATCACGACCAGCAAATGGATCGGCAACGCGAGCAACCCGTAGGCCACCGGCTCGATGACGACCAGCAGCAATCCCAGCAACGCCACCGGCAACAAGACCACTACCGACAACACCAGCCATGGCCGACCCGAAAGCCGCGGGCTGGCCTCAAGCTTGTTCAGTTCGTGTGTCCAGCCACTGTCACGCTGAACCCGATGGCGCAGGGCCGAGAACTTTTCGATCCACACCGCCAACAGCAACACCAGAAAACTCATTGCCCATCCTCTTGTGCCAGAGCGGCGCGATAACGTGCCCAGTCGAACGCTGGCCCCGGATCGGTTTTTCGCCCGGGTGCAATGTCGCTGTGCCCGCAGATACGCTCTGTAGTGATCGCCGTGAACGTCCGTTGCAACTGACGGGTCAGGGCCGTCAACGCGCTGTATTGCGCGTCAGTGAACGGCAGATCATCCGTGCCTTCGAGCTCGATGCCCACGGAAAAATCATTACAGGTTTCCCGCCCCTCGAAGCTCGAGACCCCTGCATGCCACGCACGCTCAAGGCATGAAACAAACTGGGTGACCGTTCCGTCACGCTCGATCAGAAAGTGCGCGGACACCCGCAAATCCGCAATCCCTTCAAAATAGGGATGTTCAGTGACATCCAGGCGATTCTGGAAAAATTCCTGCACCTTGCCAGTGGCGAACTGCGCCGGTGGCAGGCTGATGTTGTGGATCACCAGCAGGGAAATCTCGTCTGTGGGGCGCGCATTGAAGTTGGGTGAGGGGCAGACATGCACACCCTGAATCCAACCGCTCGCGGGGTCCAACTGCATACCGATTCCTTCAACGTCGACTGTGTTGGCACAGTATGCCGCGATATTCCCCCAAGGCGCGATCACTTGCCGCGCTTGAGGCGCTTGAGGTTGCCGATCACCCGCTCGAGAGCTCGCTCGAACAGCAAGGTGTCGTCAAGCACTCGCGCCACGCCATTGCGCAGCTCCAGGGCCAGGTCAGGGCGACTGCGCTCGAGCACTTTCATGCCGGTGCGGTTGACGAAGATGTAGTTGCCGGTGGTTGCAATGATGGCCACCAGTTTGCAGCGAAGGCCGTTTTCCGGGTCTTCCCGAAACTCGACCCAACAGCCCGGAAGCATTTTATCGACCTGGCGCAAACCCGCATCGTCCGCCAGCAAACGTAGCGGCTCACTGTGCACCTGACTTTCCTCGGCCATGTGCAGGACGACAGGCGTCAGCACCTCGATCATCCGCGACGCACTGGCGGGCGAGCCCCCCGCTGCCTGAACGTGCAAGCTTTCCAGCTCGCTGAAAAACTCGCTGGCGGCAAACGGATCGAACGCCGACGAGTTCAGCCCGTCGCGCAACGACTTGAGCAAATCCGGTACCAGGGCCAACATCCTGGTCGCATCGGACTCGTGGTGGCGCTGAACGCTCCAGACCAATTGCTCCAGGGTACGCACATCGGCATGCCACTGAGCCGACTGATCGCCATGCTTGAGGTACGTCAGCAGCAGTACCTTGCTCCAGGCCTCCTGGACAAACCCCAGCACGCCTTGCGGCAGGGACTTGCCAAACAACGCCTGATTCAGCACCTGCTCGACACGCTGGCGGGCCAGCCCGGTCTTGGCTCGTCCTTCCTCGGCATCACGAATGCGTTGCTCGAGCAACTCGCTGCGACGGCGCTCGTCCTGGGTAAACGCGAGAAAGTCGGCCAGCAGTTCGGAAAATATCGCGGGGTCATCGACAAAGTCATTCAACAAACGCTGTACGACCTGATCGATGCGCACGTACAGGCTGTCACGCTGATGATCGTCACAGGCGTCCCAACCCATTGCCGCATTGGCGATTTCGTTGAGCAGGCGGCGTGCCGGATGACTGCTGCGACTGAAGAAACTCTTGTCGAGCACCGCCACCTTGACCAAGGGAATCTGCAATCGGCCGATCAGCGCCTTGAGCGGATCCGGCAGATTGCGATCATCGAGCATGCATTCGAACAGCATGGCGACCAGGTTGATCACATCTTCATCGGCCTCCTCGAAAACCCGCGACCTGCCACTTTTGACGCTGACCCGGGTCAGTAACTGTTCGAGCTGGTTGCGCAGGTCAAAATCGTCCACGACTGCCGGGGCCGGCACGTATTGCTGCAAATGCGACAGCAGGCGCAACAGATCGCGCGTGGAAATCGGCAGCGCAGTGGCACTGACTTCCAGCGTTGGCGACAGGCTGCCGCGAACGTTGAACAGCAGGGCCTGCAACGCGGCGAAAACCGCCTGGACATTGTCATCGATGGGCAAGCAGGCCGGGGTGGCGCCCTCATCGGTCGATTCGACGGGGGCGCTGTCGGGCCGGTCCATGGTACGGCGCACCGGGGCCGGTTTAAGGTCGGGTAACACACCGGTAGCGAGCAGCAGTTGATTGGCTTCGGCGTAAAGCTGATCGGTCTCGCTGAGGACATAACGCTCGAACAACCCGAGGATAATCAGCTTGACCTTGATCTCCAGCCCCAGCTGGCGTGCAGCCTGCAAGAAGTATTCGCAGAGCATCGCCGGACTCAGGGGGTTGTGCAGATCGCCCAACGCCTTGCCCGACAAGGCGCTGAGTCGGGCCGTCAGTTGATCCAGGGCCAACCCGTCGCGCCCCAGCACCCGGCTGACCATCGCTTCCACCGCGACTGTACGCTCCCGCTCGTCATCGGTTTGCGCCAAGGATGCATCGGCCGCCAAGGCCTGGGGCATGGCCGCAATGGCGGGGTGGTATTGGGCAAGCCGGATGAACGCATCGAAAAACTGCTCGAGAAACACCCGTTCGATGCTTTTGTGCTTGAGACGCAAATCGCGCATTGTTTGAAAGACGATGTTCTGCTCGACGTCACAGCGGGCTCGGTCGGCCATTTCGAAGAGGGTGTCGTCGGCGTTATCGAACAACGCCTGCAATCCGTGCCGCAGCTGTTGCGCGGCCTTGTCGCGAACCTGGAGAAGAATCGCCGGCAGTCGGGCGAGTGGCGAGTGAGCCACCTGGTCGGTAGTTGCCTTGTGCAAAGGCACTACATTCCCGTCGTTGTGCATTCGGCCTCCCTGGAACGGTAATGCTTCGACTCGTCAAACCGATGACGTCAAATACAAGGCGAATTATCTTGTAAAACCTCACCTTTGTGCCAGAAGACTCTGCACCCCATCTCAAACAGGCGTTTGCTCGGTATCGATGGTCCACACCGACACCCCCAGGGATTCGACCAAATGCAGGCGCCATTGCCAACGTAACGCTCTGATGCCTTGGGTTGGTCCGTGCCATGGCCCTATAATCGAGCCACTTTGTTTGTGGAGTCCGTTATGCCGAATCTACGTCTCGCCGATCTGACCGCCGAAATCGAAGCCAACGTGCGCCGTGCGTTGCTTGAAGACATCGGCAGCGGCGACATCACCGCACAGTTGATCCCGGCTGAACGCCTGGCCAAAGCCACCATCATCACCCGCGATGCGGCCGTCATCAGCGGCACCGCCTGGGTGGATAACGTGTTTCGGCAACTGGACCCACGGGTGGCGGTGCACTGGCAGGTTGCCGACGGTGAACGGGTGACGCCCAATCAGGCGCTGTTCCACCTCGAAGGCCCGGCGCGTTCACTGTTGACCGGTGAACGCAGCGCCCTGAACTTCCTGCAATTGCTCTCCGGCGTGGCAACCCGCGCGCAATACCTGGCGGACTTCGTGGCCGAGACTCAGGTCAAGCTGCTCGACACCCGCAAAACCTTACCGGGGCTGCGCCTGGCGCAGAAGTACGCTGTGACCTGCGGCGGTTGCCACAACCACCGCATCGGCCTGTATGACGCCTTCCTGATCAAGGAAAACCACATCGCCGCCAGCGGCGGCATCGCGCAGGCCATTGCGGCCGCGCACAAGATCGCCCCGGGCAAACCGGTCGAGATTGAAGTGGAAAGCCTGGATGAACTGAAAGAAGCGCTGGCGGCCGGTGCCGACATCATCATGCTCGACGAACTGAGCCTGGACGACATGCGCGAAGCCGTGCGCCTGAATGCCGGCAAGGCCAAGCTGGAAGCCAGCGGCGGGATCAACGAGAGCACGTTGCTGCCGATTGCCCGGACCGGGGTGGATTACATTTCGATCGGTGCCATGACCAAGGATGTGAAGGCGGTCGATCTGTCGATGCGCTTGAGTATTTGAGAAGCAAAGCAATCGTGTAGGAGCCCGGCTTGCCGGCGATAGCGTCCTTGAGATCGCCATCGCCGGCAAGCCGGGCTCCTACAAAAGCGGCCTGGCAGGCAGGTTGCTCAAACCACCAGATTGTTCATCTCGCAGTACTCTTCCCACTCGACACCCAAGACTTCGGCCGCCTCTTTGTGCAACTGCAGGCGGGCGGCCTCGTACTCCTCCGGGGTCGAGGTGTACTTGAGACTCAACTCCCACGGCTGCAAGCCCTGGGCTTCGGCTTCATCCTCGAAAGCCCATTGAATCTGGTCTTTCTGATCGTCCGGACTCAAGTCCTTGATCTCGTCCATCAATTCGGGCGCGTCCAGCACGTACTTCTTGAGGGCTTCTTCGTGTCTTTCTTCTTGGCTCAATTCTTTTACGGTCATGTTGTTCTCGCTGATCTGGGGAATGGAAGATGGATCTGGATCATCAAGGATCTCTCTGACGCAGAAGAACCGCTTGTAGTCCGGTCTGTCTGGCCTTCAGAACCATTCGGGATCATCTGAAAACTGCTGGGCGAAGCTCATGCAGGCTCCGAATATAGGATGTTTTTCGGACGATTTGCACGTCTCTTTACATCTCCCCACAAAAAGTTGTGCACAGGATGTGCTGATGGCGGTGGGAAGTTCAGACAGCAGCGAGTGAAATAACCAGGGGGGAGATGGTGCCCGAGACAGGAATCGAACCTGCGACCTTCGCGTTACGAGTGCGCTGCTCTACCGGCTGAGCTACACGGGCGGTGGGCTAAACCTAGCATTGCTATCGAGGTCCGGCAACTTCGCGCAATGTCTCGATGTTTCGCAGACAAAAAAATGCCCCGCCGTTTTCACGGCGGGGCATTTTTTACAACGTTGAAGCGGTCAGGCGTGAGGCGCGATTAAACGCCCGAAGCCTTGGCTGCTGCCACGTCTTTGATGGACAGCTTGATACGGCCGCGATTGTCCACGTCCAGTACCAGCACTTCCACTTCCTGGCCTTCTTTCAGGATGTCGGTCACTTTCTCTACGCGAGCGTCGCTCAGCATCGAGATGTGAACCAGACCGTCCTTGCCTGGCAGGATGTTGACGAATGCGCCGAAATCGACGATGCGCTCAACCTTGCCGACGTAGATCTTGCCGATCTCGGCTTCAGCGGTGATACCCAGAACGCGCTGACGTGCAGCTTCAGCCGCTTCCTTGGTTTCGCCGAAGATCTTGATCGAACCGTCGTCTTCGATGTCGATCGAAGCCTTGGTTTCTTCGCAGATCGCACGGATGGTCGCGCCACCTTTACCGATAACGTCACGGATCTTGTCGGTGTCGATCTTCATCGCGATCATGGTCGGAGCGTTGGCCGACAGTTCGGTACGCGACTGGCCAATGATCTGGTTCATCTGGCCGAGGATGTTCAGGCGCGCTTCCAGGGCTTGGCCCAGAGCGATCTCCATGATTTCTTCGGTGATGCCCTTGATCTTGATGTCCATCTGCAGCGCGGTGACGCCTTTGGCGGTACCGGCTACCTTGAAGTCCATGTCGCCAAGGTGGTCTTCGTCACCCAGGATGTCGGTCAGGACGGCGAACTTCTCGCCTTCTTTGACCAGACCCATGGCGATACCGGCAACCGGCGCCTTCATTGGAACGCCAGCGTCCATCAGGGCCAGGGAAGCGCCGCAAACGGAAGCCATCGAGCTCGAACCGTTGGATTCGGTGATTTCCGACACTACACGGATGGTGTACGGGAACACGTCAGCGGCAGGCAGCATGGCCGAAACCGAACGACGGGCCAGACGGCCGTGACCGATTTCACGACGACCGGCGCCACCCATGCGACCACACTCGCCCACCGAGAACGGAGGGAAGTTGTAGTGCAGCATGAACGGGTCTTTTTTCTCGCCTTCCAGGGTATCGAGCAGCTGTGCATCACGGGCAGTACCCAGCGTTGCAACGACCAGGGCCTGGGTTTCGCCACGGGTGAACAGGGCCGAACCGTGGGTCTTTGGCAGAACACCGACTTCGATGTTCAGCGGACGTACGGTGCGAGTGTCGCGACCGTCGATACGCGGCTTGCCGTTTACGATGTTTTCGCGAACGGTGCGGTATTCGATTTCACCGAAAGCCGCTTTGACTTCGCTGGAACAAGGCTGGCCTTCTTCACCGGACAGCTTGGCAACGACCTGGTCCTTCAGCTCGCCCAGGCGAGCGTAACGGTCGGCCTTGACGGTGATGGTGTAGGCCTGGGAGATCGCTTCGCCGAACTCGGCACGGATAGCGCCCAGCAGTTCGGTGGCTTCTGGCGCAGGAGCCCAGGTCCAGGTTGGCTTGGCAGCTTCGGCAGCCAGTTCTTTGACCGCGTTGATCACAACCTGGAATTCGTCGTGAGCAAACAGTACCGCGCCCAGCATCTGGTCTTCGGTCAGCTCTTTGGCTTCCGACTCAACCATCAGCACGGCGTCCGAAGTACCGGCAACGACCATGTCCAGGCTCGAAGCAGCCTGTTGCTCGTAAGTCGGGTTCAGCAGGTAGCCGGTGCTTTCGTGGAACGCAACGCGGGCAGCGCCGATCGGGCCATCGAAAGGAATGCCGGAGATCGCCAGGGCAGCCGAGGTACCGATCATCGCAGCGATGTCCGGATCGGTCTTCTTGCTGGTGGAAACGACGGTGCAGACTACCTGCACTTCGTTCATGAAGCCTTCAGGGAACAGCGGACGGATCGGACGGTCGATCAGTCGGGAAGTCAGGGTTTCTTTCTCGGAAGGACGGCCTTCGCGCTTGAAGAAACCGCCAGGGATCTTACCGGCAGCGTAAGTCTTTTCCTGGTAGTGAACAGACAGAGGGAAGAAGCCCTTGCCTGGATCGGCTTGCTTGGCACCGACTACGGTCACCAATACGCTGACGTCGTCGTCAACGGTGACCAATACTGCGCCGGAGGCCTGACGGGCGATACGGCCAGTCTCGAGGGTAACGGTCGACTGACCGAACTGGAATTTTTTGATTACCGGGTTCACGGTGTCCTACCTTCTTTGTGGCTCTTGGGGGAACTGGTTTCTTGCGAAATTCTTGGGCAATGTCGGGAGTCGGCCCGACCGGTTTGTCCAGGTGTTACTCAGGCAAAGCAGGTATCCAGATAAAACTTGAGGCTGGGAGCCTGCCATGCGCCGGCGGGAAACCCGCTGGTGCACGACAGACAACCAACCTCTAGCGCAATCGCTTATTAGCGACGCAGACCCAGGCGACCGATCAGAGTCTGATAGCGACCCAGATCCTTGCCTTTCAGGTAGTCCAGCAGCTTACGACGCTGGTTAACCATGCGGATCAGACCACGACGGGAGTGGTGGTCTTTACCGTTGGCCTTGAAGTGACCTTGCAGCTTGTTGATGTTGGCGGTCAGCAGTGCAACTTGCACTTCTGGCGAACCAGTGTCACCAACAGCTTGCTGGTAGTCAGCAACGATTTGAGCTTTTTCTTGAACGTCGAGAGCCATGAGGCAATCCTTCTATCAGGAAACTGTTTGTCGAAAAACAGTTTCAACAGGCCAGGGACAAATCCCTGTATCTAAAAATGAGTAGTGACCGTGCCTGTTAACAGCCACCCTCGTTCGGTCATTCTGACCGAATCAGTCGACGTGGCGCGATGCGCCCGTCTTCGCTCACTTCACCGATACCGATGAAGCGACCATTGTGATCCTGTACCCGCACCATGCCGAACTTCGGAGCGTCCGGGGCACGTACCGGCTGGCCGTTGAGCCAGTAGAACGCGCTTGCTTCGGAGAACTGCAACAGTGGCCAATCCAGCAGGCCGCTGTCCGATGGCATCAGGAAGCGATCGACCGCTTCGTTGCCGCCTTCGGCATGTACCGCTTCCAGCTCTTCGAGGGTAACCGTCTGCGCCAGGGTGAATGGCCCGGCCTGGGTACGTCGCAGTTCTGCAACGTAAGCGCCACAACCGAGTTGCTCACCGATATCCTCCACCAGGGTACGGATATAGGTGCCTTTGCTGCAATCCACCGCCAGCCGCGCAGTATCTCCTTCGAAGGCCAGCAATTCCAAGCGCGTAATAGTAACAGAACGCGGTTCGCGCTCCACTACTTCGCCTGCACGAGCCAGCTTGTACAGCGGCTGGCCATCACGCTTGAGCGCCGAGTACATCGGCGGTATCTGACTGATTTGCCCACGAAATTTCGGCAGTACAGCCTCGATATCGGAGCGACCAACGGTCACCGGGCGTTCCTGCAAAACTTCACCTTCGGCATCCGCCGTGGTGGTGGTCTTGCCCAGTTGCGCCAGGGTTTCGTAACCCTTGTCGGAGTCGAGCAGGTATTGCGAGAACTTGGTGGCCTCGCCGAAGCACAGCGGCAACACGCCGGAGGCCAAGGGATCGAGACTGCCGGTATGGCCTGCCTTTTCGGCGTTGAGCAACCAGCGAACCTTCTGCAAGGCCGCGTTGGAGGTGAACCCCAGCGGCTTATCGAGAAGGATAATGCCGCTGACGTTGCGACGGATACGTTTGACCTGAGCCACCGATTACTCCTTGGTGTCTTCGGCTTCTGCCGCAACCGGATGCTGATTGTCTTCAGCCACTGCGCGCTCGATCAATGCCGACAGATGCGCACCACGCACGACGCTTTCATCGTAGTGGAAGTGCAGCTGTGGAACGCTGCGCAGCTTCATCTCGCGAGCCAGCTGCATGCGCAGGAAACCGGCGGCAGAGTTCAGCACCTTGATGCTTTGTGCGATTTCTTCGGCGCTGTCCTGCCCCATCACGGTGATGAAGATCTTGGCGTGACCGACGTCACGGCTGACTTCCACTGCGGTAATGGTGACCAGGCCGACGCGCGGGTCTTTGACTTCACGACGGATCAGTTGTGCCAGCTCACGCTGCATCTGATCGCCGATACGTTGGGTACGGCTGTATTCTTTTGCCATGTCTTGTTACCTGTAACTGCCCCACGGTGAAACCCGTAAGGTCTGAAAGCGGCAAACGCCCGGCCTGACAAAAGCCAGACCGGGCGTTGCGTTTAGAGTCCTGGTGACGAATTGCGCATTTGCATGCGGCTACCCGTCACGGCTCCTGAAGTGCGCGAATTAGAGGCTGCGAGCAACCTGCACCTTCTCGAAGACTTCGATCTTGTCACCGACCTTGACGTCGTTGTAGCTCTTCACGCCGATACCGCATTCCATGCCGGCACGTACTTCGGAAGCGTCATCCTTGAAGCGGCGCAGGGATTCCAGCTCGCCTTCGAAGATAACAATGTCTTCACGCAGTACACGGATTGGACGGTTACGGTGCACAACACCTTCGATAACCATGCAACCGGCGATCGCGCCAAACTTCGGCGAACGGAACACGTCACGCACTTCGGCGATGCCCAGGATGTTCTCGCGAACATCGCTACCGAGCATGCCGGTCAGGGCTTTCTTGACGTCTTCGATGATGTCGTAGATCACGTTGTAGTAACGCATATCCAGACCTTCCTGCTCGACGATCTTGCGCGCGCCGGCATCGGCACGCACGTTGAAGCCGAACAGTACAGCGTTGGAGGCCAGTGCCAGGTTGGCATCGGATTCGGTGATACCACCGACGCCGCCACCGACCACACGCACTTGCACTTCGTCGTTACCCAGGCCGTTCAAGGCGCCGTTCAACGCTTCGAGCGATCCACGGACGTCGGATTTGAGGACGATGTTGAGCGTCTTCTTCTCTTCCTGACCCATGCTTTCGAAGATGTTTTCCAGCTTGCCTGCGTGAGCGCGAGCCAGTTTGACTTCGCGGAACTTGCCTTGACGGAACAGAGCCACTTCACGGGCTTTCTTCTCGTCGGCAACCACGCTCATCTCGTCGCCAGCGTCCGGGGTACCGTCCAGGCCGAGGATCTCGACAGGGATGGCAGGACCGGCTTCCTTGATTGGCTTGCCGTTCTCGTCGAGCATGGCGCGAACGCGGCCATAGTTCGAACCGACCAGGACCATGTCGCCCTGACGCAGGGTACCGTCTTGGACCAGCACGGTAGCCACCGGGCCACGGCCCTTGTCCAGGCGGGATTCAACCACGACACCACGGCCAGGAGCCGATGGGGTTGCAGTCAGTTCCAGGACTTCGGCTTGCAGCAGAACGGCTTCGAGCAGTTCGTCTACACCGGTACCCATCTTCGCCGAAACCGGTACGAATGGAGTGTCGCCACCCCACTCTTCCGAGGTCACGCCGTGTACCGACAGTTCGCTACGGATGCGATCGAGGTCAGCACCTGGCTTGTCGATCTTGTTCACAGCGACAACCAGCGGAACGCCAGCAGCCTGGGCATGCTGAACAGCTTCGATGGTTTGCGGCATTACGCCGTCGTCCGCTGCAACCACCAGGATCACGATGTCGGTCGCCTTGGCACCACGGGCACGCATCGCGGTAAACGCGGCGTGACCAGGGGTGTCGAGGAACGTCACCATGCCACGGTCGGTTTCAACGTGGTACGCACCGATGTGCTGGGTGATGCCGCCGGCTTCGCCAGCTGCAACCTTCGCACGACGGATGTAGTCGAGCAGGGAAGTCTTACCGTGGTCAACGTGGCCCATTACGGTCACGACGGGTGCACGGGAAACAGCCTCGCCTTCAAACTTCAGGGACTCGGCCAGGGAATCTTCCAGGGCGGTGTCGCTGACCAGGGTCACTTTGTGGCCCAGCTCTTCGGCAACCAACTGGGCAGTTTCCTGATCCAGTACCTGGTTGATGGTCGCTGGAGTACCCAGTTTGAACATGAACTTGATGATTTCAGCAGCCTTGACCGACATCTGCTGGGCCAGATCGCCCACAGTGATGGTCTCGCCGATCTTCACTTCGCGCACGACAGGGCCGGTCGGGCTCTGGAAACCGTGGGCGTTGCGCTTCTTCAGCTTGGCCTTGCCGCGACCACCACGACGGAAGCCATCGCTTTCTTCGTCGGTAGTACGTGGGGCAACGCGTGGCGCTGGCGCCTTTTCCTTGACCGAAGCACGATGCGGAGCGTTTTTGCGCTCGCCATCGCCACCACCGCGACGATTGTTGTCGTCGGCACGTGGTTTGTCCGGACGACGCTGTTCGTCGCGCTTGCGAGTGTCTGCCGCAGGTGCCGGAGCAGCTGCCACAACCGGTGCGCTCTCACGCACTGGTTCGGCGACCACAGCAGGCGCTGCAACAGCTTCGGCTGGAGCGGTCGGCGCAGCAGCAGGCTGGCGACGCGCTTCTTCTTCGGCGCGACGCTTGGCTTCTTCTTCAGCCTTCTGACGTGCAGCATTTTCTACTGCGCGACGTTCATCCAGTTCACGCTTGCGCTCGGCTTCGATTTCTTCCGGGCTGCGCTGTACGAAGACTTTCTTCTTGCGTACTTCAACGCTGATGCTTTTGCTGCCGGCAACCCGCAGGGTGCTGGTGGTTTTACGCTGCAGCGTAATCTTGCGTGGTTCTTCCACTTTCGCCTTGTGGCTGCTTTTCAAGTGAGTCAGCAACGATTGCTTCTCACTGTCAGTCACACTTTCTTCGGCGGCGGTGTGCGGCAGACCTGCCTCACGCATCTGCTGCAACAGGCGCTCTACCGGTGTTTTGACCTCATCGGCCAGTTGTTTCACCGTGACTTGCGTCATGCACTTCTCTCCTCAGGCCGCGCCTAATTACTCGAACCAGTGGGCTCGGGCGGCCATGATCAACTTGCCGGCACGATCATCGTCAATGCCGTCGATGTCGAGCAGGTCGTCAATAGACTGCTCGGCCAGGTCTTCGCGGGTAACTACGCCGCGCACCGCCAGTTCCATCGCCAAATCCTTGTCCATACCCTCAAGCGAGAGCAGGTCTTCGGCCGGATGGGCGTCTGCCAGCTTTTCCTCAGTAGCGATGGCTTTGGTCAACAAGCGATCCTTGGCACGAGCGCGAAGCTCGTTGACGATTTCCTCGTCAAAGCCGTCGATGTTGAGCATTTCTTCCAGCGGTACGTAGGCAATCTCTTCCAGGCTGGTGAAGCCTTCATCTACCAGCACCTGAGCCAGTTCTTCGTCGACTTCCAGCTCGTCGATGAAGTTGCGCAGGATGTCGCCGGTTTCTGCTTGCTGCTTAGCCTGGATGTCCGATTCGGTCATCACGTTCAGGGTCCAGCCAGTCAACTGGCTGGCCAGACGCACGTTCTGACCACCGCGACCAATGGCCTGAGCCAGATTGTCTGCGCCAACGGCGATGTCCATTGCGTGGGCATCTTCGTCAACGATAATTGCCGCAACCTCGGCCGGGGACATGGCGTTGATCACGAACTGAGCCGGGTTGTCGTCCCACAGAACGATGTCAACACGCTCACCGCCCAACTCACCCGACACTGCCTGGACGCGCGAACCGCGCATACCGATGCAAGCGCCTTGCGGGTCGATGCGTTTGTCCTTGGAGCGGACGGCGATCTTGGCGCGGGATCCCGGATCACGGGACGCAGCCATCACTTCGATCAGGCCTTCGGCAATTTCCGGCACTTCGATGCGGAACAACTCGATCAGCATTTCCGGCGCGGTACGCGACAGGATCAGCTGCGGGCCGCGGTTCTCGGTGCGGATTTCCTTGAGCAGCGCACGCAGACGCACGCCAACCCGGAAAGTTTCGCGAGAAATGATGTCTTCACGGGCCAGCAACGCTTCAGCGTTGTTGCCCAGATCAACGATCACGTTGTCGCGGGTGACTTTTTTCACGGTGCCGGAGATGATTTCACCCAGGCGCTCGCGATAAGCGTCAACAACCTGAGCGCGCTCGGCTTCGCGAACTTTCTGCACGATGACTTGCTTGGCAGTCTGGGCAGCAATGCGGCCGAATTCGATGGACTCGATTTTCTCTTCGACAACGTCACCGACCTTGGCGCCAGGGTGCGTTTCAGCAACCTTGCTCGGCCAGGTTTCGATGGCCGGATCGTCCAGGTCTGCCTCTTCGACGACCGTCCAGCGACGGAAAGTCTCGTAGGCACCCGTGTGGCGGTTGATTTCCACACGCAGATCAACTTCGTCTTCGAAACGCTTTTTGGTCGCAGTGGCCAGGGCCAGCTCCAGCGCTTCAAAAATCACGTTTGCCGGTACACCCTTTTCGTTGGATACCGACTCAACAACCAGCAGTACTTCTTTGCTCATCGTACGCCTCGCCTTTCGCAAGCCATTGGATCCGCGGGATCCGCAGTATCTGGCACGCCTCAGTCAAAACTGGGAATAATGTTGGCCTTGTCGATCATATCGATCGGCAACAGGAACTCGTGGTCTTCTACTTGCACCACGACATCCTGCTCTTCTACGCCGCGCAGAAGGCCCTGAAAGTTGCGTCGTCCTTCAAAAGGCGAGCGCAGCTTGATCTTCACTTGTTCACCGGCAAATTTTGCAAACTGCTCAAGAGTGAACAGAGGGCGTTCCATGCCAGGCGAGGAAACTTCAAGGGTGTATTCAACGGAAATTGGATCTTCAACGTCCAACACACCGCTGATCTGACGGCTGACGATGGCACAATCGTCCACCAGCACGCCGCCCTCTTTATCGATATAAACGCGCAACATCGAGTGACGACCCTGAGCCGAAAACTCGATACCCCAGCATTCATAGCCTAGGGCCACGACCACCGGGGCCAGCAAGGCCTGCAACTCTTCTAGCTTGCTCGACACCTGAACCCCCTAGTGCATGTATGTGCATGCTATGCAAAATAAAAAAATGGGCGAAACGCCCATCCTTGAAACGCCGTCGAACAGCGGCGTAGAAAGTGTCCAGCTAACAAAAAGCCCCTTAAAAGGGGCTCCTTAAACTGGTTGCGGGGGCCGGATTTGAACCGACGACCTTCGGGTTATGAGCCCGACGAGCTACCAGACTGCTCCACCCCGCGACAAAGCTGGGGCGGAAGTATACGACCGATCCCCTACAGGGTCAATGTAACCTTCCACCTGCAAGAAAGCCCGCAACAGCGGGCTCTCCTGACTAATTGGTACCGAGAAGGGGACTCGAACCCCTACACCCTATGGGCACAACCACCTCAAGGTTGCGTGTCTACCAATTCCACCACCTCGGCAATACTACGTTTGAAACCCTTCTTACTTCTGCTCTTGAGCTGGAGGTACGTCAGTCGCTGGAGTAGCCGACTTTTGCTCTTGAAGCACCGGGACATCATCAGAAGCCGGTTGTTGCTTTGGAACTTCCAGTACCGCTGGATTTGGGAGACCTACTTGAGTCAGCTGGTGAGCCTTCTCTTTAGCAAAGTAACCTAACCCCAAGCTGGTTATGAAGAAACCTGCGGCAAGTATAGCAGTAAACTTACTAAGAAAGGTAGAGGAACCTTGGCTTCCGAACACAGTATTTGAAGCACCTGCTCCGAAAGACGCGCCAGCGTCCGCACCTTTACCCTGCTGCAGCAAAACCAGAGCTACTACGCCCAATGCACCCAGCAGATGAAAAACGACTACGACTGTTTCCAGCATTTTTTCAGTTTCCCGCGGCGCGACAAATCGCACCGAACTCATCTGCATTCAGGGAAGCCCCACCAATGAGGCCCCCATCGATATCCGGCATGCCGAACAGTTCGACCGCATTGGCCGCCTTCACGCTGCCGCCGTATAGAAGCCGCACACCTTGCGCGACCTCAGAATTCTCTGCCGCCAACTGGGCGCGAATGGCTGCATGCACATCCTGCGCCTGTTGTGGCGTTGCAGTCAGTCCGGTGCCAATGGCCCAGACCGGCTCGTAAGCGATCACTGCCTTGGCAAAGGCACCGACACCCAGCTCCTCAATGATACTGCCCAGCTGACGCGAGACAACCTCAAGAGTCTTTCCGGCTTCACGCTGCTCAAGGGTTTCCCCTATGCACAACACCGGAATCAAGCCACATGCCTGTGCCGCTGCGAACTTGCGGATCAGCATTCCGTCCTGCTCGCCCATGATCTGGCGGCGTTCGGAGTGCCCGACAAGCACCAGGGAACAACCTGCATCCACCAACTGACTCGGCGCAACTTCACCGGTCAACGCACCTTGCCCGGACTCCACCGCAGAATTCTGCGCGCCGACCGAAATCGACTGTCCTTTCAAGCCATCAATCACTTGGTTGATATGCAGGAAAGGCGGAAATACCGCGACATCAACACCGCTCGGCAAGGCCAAGTCACGAAGGCCGTTGATCAGCTCAGCGACGCTGGCGCGGGTACCGTGCATCTTCCAGTTACCAGCTACCATAGGGCGACGCATGCTGTACCTCGTCGGTCAAAGTGGGCGCAGATGTTACCCAACACAATCAAGGCTGGCAAGCCGAATTCAGGCAGAAACTTCAGTAACCAGTTTTGCCAGCTCTTCGGCGTAGCCGCGAACCAGGGTTTCGTCTTCGCCTTCGACCATCACACGCACCAGCGGCTCGGTTCCGGACTTGCGCAACAGCACACGCCCACGCCCTGCCATGGCCTTGGTCACACGCTCGCTGGCTTCCTTGACCGATGGATGATCGAGAGGGCTTGCGCCGCCGCCGAAACGCACATTGATCAACACCTGAGGGCACTTGCGCAGCGCCTGTCGGGATTGCGCCAGGCCTTCGTCACGCCTGCTCAGCGCCATCAACACCTGCAGCGCCGCAATAATTGCATCACCCGTAGTGGTGTGGCTGAAGCACACGATGTGCCCGGAATTTTCACCACCCACGATCCAGTTGCGCTCCAGCAGCTCGGCAATGACGTAGCGGTCACCGACATTGGCACGCACGAATGGAATACCCAGATCAGCCAGGGCCAGCTCCAGCCCCAGGTTACTCATCAAGGTTCCGACCACGCCGCCCTGCAGCTTGTTGCGCTCATGCAGGTCACGGGCAATGATGAACAGCAATTCGTCACCATCCACCACCGCACCCGTGTGGTCGACCATCTGAACGCGATCGCCGTCACCATCGAAGGCGATACCCAGATCGGCATGCTCAGCCACGACGGCAGCCTGCAGCGGACCCATGTGGGTCGAACCGCAATTGTCGTTGATGTTCAACCCGTTCGGCTGCGCCGACAGCACGACGACTTCCGCGCCCAGCTCACGGAACACACTCGGCGCCACTTTATAAGTCGCACCGTGAGCGCAGTCGATCACGATCTTCATGCCGGTGAAGCTGGTGCCGGTGGGCACACTGCTCTTGCAGAACTCGATGTAGCGTCCCGATGCGTCATTGATTCGCGACACCTTGCCGATCTTGCTCGACTCCACCACGGTCATTGGCGTATCGAGCAATTCTTCAATCATCAGCTCAACCTCATCCGGAAGCTTGGTGCCTTTGCCGGAGAAGAACTTGATGCCATTGTCATCATGCGGATTGTGCGACGCACTGATCACGATGCCGGCCTCGGCATGAAAGGTGCGCGTCAGGTAGGCAATCGCCGGGGTCGGCATTGGACCCAGGAGCATCACATCGGCACCCGCGGAAGTGAGCCCCGCCTCAAGTGCAGACTCGAACATGTAGCCGGAGATCCGGGTGTCCTTGCCTACCAATACCTTGCAGGCGCCCATCTTGCGGAACGCCATGCCGGCAGCCCAGCCGAGCTTGAGCATGAAATCAGGAGTAATCGGGTATTCACCGACACGCCCACGAATACCATCGGTACCAAAATATTTTTTGCTCATAAGTGCTCCATCATTCTTATTCGGCTGATTCCACTGCGGCGATCATCCGCACCACATCCACTGTTTCGGCTACATCATGGACGCGCAATATACGCGCACCTTTCGCCGAAGCCAGCGCCGCGAGCGCCAAACCACCATACAGCCGGTCTCCCACCGGACGATTCAATGCCTGGCCAATCATGCTCTTTCGCGAAACCCCGACCAACAGGGGCCGCCCCAGGGCATGCAGGGCTTCCATATGTTTGAACAAGCTCAGATTGTGCTGCAAGGTCTTGGCGAAACCAAAGCCGGGGTCAAGAATGATCCGCTCCGCTGGAATACCCACCAACGAACACTGAACCATGCGCTCGGCGAGAAACTCACCGACTTCCCTTGTAACGTTCTGATACTGCGGATTGTCCTGCATATCGCCTGGCTCGCCCAGCATATGCATCAGACAAACCGGCAGACCGGTGGCCGCTGCGGCATCCAGTGCACCATCGCGACGCAACGAACGTACGTCATTGATCAATCCGGCCCCCAGACGCGCAGTTTCACGCATGACGGCTGGCGTCGAGGTGTCGACCGAGATGATGACGTCCAGCTCGCGAGCAATGCGCTCGACAATCGGCGCTACGCGCTCCAGCTCCTCCAACGGCGACACCGCCCTGGCACCAGGACGGGTGGATTCGCCACCGACATCGATCAGCGTCGCGCCGGCCGCCACCATGGCTTCGGCGTGGCGCATGGCCGCGTCGAGCTGGCTGTATTGGCCACCATCGGAGAACGAATCTGGAGTGACATTGAGGATACCCATGACATGCGTCTGGGCCAAATCAAGAACCCGGTTGCCGCAAGGCAACCGGGTCGAGGACTGAACAGAAGTCATTTCAAACCTTATACGTCAGCAGCAGGACCGCCGATCGGTGTTTCGGGACGCTCATCCTGTACCACCGGCGGGGTGCCGGAAGTACCCGTGCCACCCGACCAGTCACGCGGCTCGCGAGGCGTACGCCCCGCCATGATGTCGTCGATCTGCTCGGCATCGATGGTTTCGTACTTCATCAAGGCATCAGCCATGGCATCGAGCTTGTCACGGTTGTCGGTGAGGATCTGCTTCGCCGTGCCGTAGCACTGATCGATGATGCTGCGCACCTCGGAGTCGATCAGCTTGGCTGTCTCACCGGAGAAGCTTGCACTTTGACCGCCACCGCCGCGACCGAGGAACACTTCACCCTCTTCTTCGGCATACATCAACGGACCGAGCTTTTCCGAAAGCCCCCACTTGGTCACCATGTTCCGCGCAATCTGGCTGGCACGCATGATGTCGTTGGAAGCACCGGTGGTCACGCCATCGAAGCCCAGGGTCATTTCTTCAGCGATACGACCGCCATACAACGAGCAGATCTGGCTGATCAATGCACGCTTGGACAGGCTGTAACGATCCTCTTCCGGCAGGAACATGGTGACACCCAACGCGCGACCGCGCGGGATGATCGACACCTTGTACACCGGATCGTGCTCAGGCACGACGCGCCCCACAATGGCGTGGCCCGCTTCGTGATAAGCCGTGTTCTGCTTTTCTTTCTCGGACATGACCATGGACTTGCGCTCAGCGCCCATCATGATCTTGTCTTTCGCCAGTTCGAATTCTTTCATTTCGACGATGCGTTTGCCGGCACGGGCAGCGAACAACGACGCCTCGTTCACCAGGTTGGCCAGATCGGCACCGGAGAAGCCTGGAGTACCACGAGCGATCACGGCCGGAGCAACGTCGTCACCCATTGGCACTTTGCGCATGTGAACCTTGAGAATCTGTTCGCGGCCACGAATGTCCGGCAGACCGACCACAACCTGACGGTCGAAACGGCCTGGACGCAGCAACGCAGGGTCCAGCACGTCAGGACGGTTGGTCGCGGCAATGACGATGATGCCGTCATTCATTTCGAAGCCGTCCATCTCGACCAGCAACTGGTTGAGCGTCTGCTCGCGTTCGTCGTGACCACCACCCATGCCAGCGCCACGATGGCGACCGACCGCATCGATTTCGTCGATGAAGATGATGCATGGAGCGTGTTTCTTGGCCTGTTCGAACATGTCGCGAACACGGCTGGCACCCACACCGACGAACATCTCGACGAAGTCGGAGCCGGAAATGGTGAAGAAAGGTACTTTGGCTTCGCCGGCGATAGCCTTGGCCAGCAGGGTTTTACCGGTACCCGGAGGACCGACCATCAGCACACCGCGAGGAATGCGGCCACCCAGGCGCTGGAACTTGCCCGGATCACGCAGGAACTCGACCAGCTCACCGACTTCTTCCTTGGCTTCGTCGCAACCGGCAACGTCAGCCAGAGTAGTTTTCACCTGATCCTCGGAGAGCAGGCGTGCCTTGCTCTTGCCAAAGCTCATCGGCCCACCCTTGCCACCGGCACCGCCCTGCATCTGCCGCATGAAGAACATGAACACGGCGATGATCACCAGGATCGGGAAGCTGGCGACCAGGAGTTGGGTCCAGATGCTTTGCTGCTCAGGCTGCTTGCCCTCGACCACGACGTGGTTGTCCACCAGGTCGCCGATCAGGCCGTTGTCCTGGATCGCCGGGCGAATGGTCTTGAAGCTGTCGCCATCGTTGCGCTTGCCGGTAATCACGTAGCCATCAACCGCCACGCGTTCGACCTTGCCATCCTTGACCTGCTGGATGAAGTCGGAATAGTTGAGGGTCTGCGGCTCGTTAGGGCTGGAGAAGTTGTTCATCACCGTCACCAGGACAGCCGCGATGATCAACCACAGGATCAGATTCTTTGCCATATCGTTCAATTAACTACCCTCTGAAGCAAGCTCCGCTACTGGCGCGCGCTTCGCATGATATTCACCGGCCTAACTTACTACATTACCTACAACTTGGCAGGCGCCGTCTGTAACCCTTTGTGAAACACTTCCTACACAATATTCGCTAATTCTGACAAGGCGTAATACAAAAATCCTATCACCCTGATCGAAAATTCACTCATTCCTCACTGCGACCGCGGAAACCGCGACCCAGCAGGTACTGCTCGCGAGAACGGTCGCGCGACGAGGTCGGCTTGCGCATCTGCACCTTCTCGAACTGCTGGCGAACGCTCTTGTGGAATTCGTCGAAACCTTCACCCTGGAAGATCTTGATCAAAAAATCACCACCGGGCTTGAGCACCCGCGTCGACAGATCCAGTGCCAGTTCGCACAGGAACATCGCACGCGGCATATCAACGGCCGGCAATCCACTCATATTGGGGGCCATGTCGGAAATCACAAGGTCTACTTCTTTATTTCCGACGGCGTCGAGGATCTGGGCCAGCACGGCATCCTCGGTAAAGTCGCCCTGGATGAAGGTGACGTCGGGGATGCTGTCCATTTCAAGAATGTCAGAAGCGATCAGTGTGCCCTGCCCGCCAATCAGACGACTGGTCACCTGCGACCAGCCACCCGGAGCCGCACCCAGGTCGATTACGCTCATGCCAGGGCGGATCAAACGGTCCTTTTCCTGGATCTCCAGCAGTTTGTAGCTGGCGCGGGAACGGTACCCGTCTTTCTGTGCCATTTTGACGAATGGGTCGTTGAAATGTTCTTGCAGCCACTTAAGGCTTGTCTTGGAACGGGCCACGGGATACCTCGGAATTAAAACGGGTCGTGATTAACTGGGCGGTCCCGGACTCGCTCGGGTAAACTGGCCGCCGCTTTTTACAAGATCAGACGCAGGGGTCAGATTATGCCGCTCACTCAAGAGCAGAAGAAACAGTACAAATCCATTGGCCACCATCTGAAACCGGTTTTGATTGTGGCAGACAATGGTTTGACTGAAGGTGTGTTAGCCGAACTCGAACGCGCTTTGGCGGATCACGAGCTGATCAAGATCAAGCTCAACATCCTCGATCGCGAATCGCGCCTGGCGTCCATTGCAGAGCTCTGCAAGGTCGGCAAAGCGGATCTGGTTCAGGTCATCGGCAAGATGGCGCTGATCTACCGCAAGAACTTCAGCGTCAACAAGCAGCTGTCGAACGTCCATCGCTTCAAGTGATGGCAAGGGTCAAGGGTGTGCCTGGCGCACCCTGCCACTCCATCCCGGCACCGGCTGCAACACCAGCACCAACCCGGAAAAGCCCAGAACAAGATAGCTGAACGCCTGCCAACGCAGCGCATCCGGCCAACCGAAGCGCACCACGAAGTACATCGCGCACGCACACAGTGCCATCAACAGCAGTTGCCCGCGTATATCCCGCCATAGACTGACAAGGCCCTCGGCCTTAATCAGCACCAAAGCCTGAAAAATCAAACACGCCGTAGCGAATCCCACTACCAACGCATTGAGCGTGCCTGCAATTTCGTCGATCAGCAGCGGTGCCAGGCCAATTCGGCCCAGCACCGGCAACAGACCAACTTGTAACAGCCACAAGCCACCGACCCACAACATCTGGGTCAGTTGCCAAAGCATGGCGCCCGCACGAAACGGGCGCCGGCCTTCAGACGTGGCGAACTTCGACAATCTCGTACTCGATAACACCGCCAGGCGTTTTCACAGCGACCACATCACCCTCTTCCTTGGCAATCAAGGCGCGAGCGATCGGCGAACCGACGGAAATCTTGCCGAGCTTGATGTCAGCCTCGTCCTCACCAACGATCTGGTAAGTCACGCTTTCATCGGTTTCGACGTTGGCGATTTCGACGGTGGTGCCGAAAATCACCTTGCCGGTGTGAGGAATGGTCGTCACATCAATGATCACCGCGTTCTGCATGCGGCCTTCGATGTCACGGATCCGCGCCTCGACCATACCCTGCTGCTCGCGGGCAGCGTGGTATTCGGCGTTTTCCTTCAAGTCACCCAACTCGCGGGCCGTACCGATGTCCTGGCTGAGCTTCGGACGAACGACCTTGGTCAGGTGAGTGTGCTCTTCTTCCAGGGCGCGAGCGCCCTGAACGGTCATTGGGTACTTCGTTATGCTCATGCCTTCAATCCTGCGTGTAGATCCTGCAAGCGGCGTACGGTCTTCTCGGGACCGAACTTCAGCGCTTCGCAGATGGCTTCGCCAGCAGCAATGGTGGTGGTGCAGTAAATCTTGTGCTGCAGGGCATTACGACGAATGGAGTACGAATCAGCGATCGACTGACGACCTTCGGTGGTGTTGATGATCAACGTGACTTCGTCATTCTTGATCATGTCGACCACGTGCGGACGACCCTCGGTCACCTTGTTCACACGGCGCACTTTCAGGCCTGCGGCCTCGATCAGCTTGGCAGTCCCGGCAGTGGCAACCACTTCGAAGCCCAAGTTGATCAGATCACGGGCCACGCCCGCAACCAGCGGCTTGTCGTCGTCACGTACGCTGATGAACGCAGTACCGCCGGTCGGCAACACTTCGCTGGCACCCATCTGGGCCTTGGCGAACGCTTCACCGAAGGTGTCGCCCACCCCCATCACTTCACCGGTCGACTTCATCTCTGGGCCGAGGATCGGGTCAACGCCAGGGAATTTGGCGAACGGGAACACCGCCTCTTTCACGCTGTAGAAGTTCGGGATGATTTCCTTGGTGAAACCCAGCTCTTTCAGGGTTTTACCGGCCATCACGCGTGCTGCGATCATCGCCAGGGAAACACCGATGCACTTGGACACGAACGGTACGGTACGGGAAGCACGCGGGTTGACTTCGATGACGTAGATGTCTTCGCCTTGCAGCGCCAGCTGCACGTTCATCAGGCCGACCACGCCCAGCTCCAGGGCCATTTTCTTGACCTGTTCGCGCATCTCGTCCTGGATGTGCGCCGGCAGCGAGTACGGCGGCAGCGAGCACGCGGAGTCACCGGAGTGAACACCGGCCTGCTCGATGTGCTGCATGATCGCGCCGATTACCACGTCTTTGCCGTCGCAGACCGCATCAACGTCCATCTCGATGGCGCAGTTGAGGAAGTGGTCCAGCAGCACCGGGCTGTCGTTGGACACTTGAACCGCTTCGCGCAGGTAGCGCTTGAGTTCTTCTTCTTCGTAGACGATTTCCATCGCACGACCGCCCAGTACGTAGGACGGGCGCACTACCAGCGGGTAACCGATCTTGGCGGCGGCACGAATGGCTTCATCTTCGCTGCGCACGGTGGCGTTTGGCGGCTGACGCAGGTTCAGGCGCTGGACCATTTGCTGGAAGCGCTCACGGTCTTCGGCACGGTCGATGGCGTCAGGGCTGGTGCCGATGATCGGCACGCCGGCAGCTTCCAGGGCGCGGGCCAGTTTCAGCGGGGTCTGGCCGCCGTACTGGACGATCACGCCTTTCGGCTTCTCGACGCGAACGATTTCCAGCACGTCTTCCAGGGTCACTGGCTCGAAGTACAGGCGATCGGAGGTGTCGTAGTCGGTGGAAACGGTTTCCGGGTTGCAGTTGACCATGATGGTCTCGTAACCGTCATCGCGCAGGGCCAGTGCCGCGTGTACGCAGCAGTAGTCGAACTCGATGCCCTGGCCGATACGGTTCGGACCACCACCCAGGATCATGATCTTGTCGCGACCCGATGGAGCGGCTTCGCACTCTTCCTCGTACGTCGAGTACAGGTAAGCGGTATCGGTGGCGAACTCGGCAGCGCAGGTGTCGACGCGCTTGTAGACCGGGAAGATTTCCAGCTTGTGACGGTGAGCACGCAGGCTCTTCTCGGTCACACCCAGCAGCTTGGCCAGGCGCATATCGGAGAAGCCCTTGCGCTTGAGGCGGAACATCAGGTCACGGTCGATGCTGGTCAGACCCAGGGTCTTGACCTTCTCTTCGTCCTTGATCAGGTCTTCCATCTGCACCAGGAACCAAGGATCGATCATGGTCATGCCGAAGATGTCTTCAACGGTCATGCCGGCGCGCATGGCGTCCGCCACGTACCAGATACGCTCGGCGCCCGGCACGGTCAGCTCGCGCTTGAGCACGCTCATGCTTTCCGGGTTGCTCAGGTCAACCTTCTCGTCCAGGCCGCAAACACCGACTTCCAGGCCGCGCAGGGCTTTCTGCAGGGATTCCTGGAAGGTACGGCCGATGGCCATGACTTCACCGACCGACTTCATTTGCGTGGTCAGGCGCGCGTCAGCCTTGGAGAACTTCTCGAAGGCGAAACGTGGCAGCTTGGTCACGACGTAGTCGATGGACGGCTCGAAGGACGCCGGGGTCTTGCCACCGGTGATGTCGTTCGACAGCTCGTCGAGGGTGTAGCCCACGGCCAGCTTGGCCGCGACCTTGGCGATCGGGAAGCCGGTGGCTTTCGAAGCCAGCGCCGAGGAACGGGATACGCGCGGGTTCATCTCGATCACGACCATGCGGCCAGTGTTCGGGCAGATACCGAACTGAACGTTGGAACCACCGGTTTCCACGCCGATCTCGCGCAGCACCGCCAGGGAGGCGTTACGCAGGATCTGGTATTCCTTGTCGGTCAGGGTCTGTGCCGGAGCCACGGTGATCGAGTCACCGGTGTGCACGCCCATCGGATCGAAGTTTTCGATGGAGCAGACGATGATGCAGTTGTCCTTCTTATCGCGGACAACCTCCATCTCGTACTCTTTCCAGCCGATCAGCGATTCGTCGATCAGCAGCTCTTTGGTCGGCGACAGATCCAGACCACGGGCGCAGATTTCTTCGAACTCTTCACGGTTGTAAGCGATACCGCCACCGGTGCCGCCCATGGTGAAGGACGGACGGATGATGCACGGGAAGCCGAGCTTCTCGAGGACCGCGTTGGCCTCTTCCATGCTGTGAGCGATACCGGAACGCGGGCACGCCAGGCCGATGGACTTCATCGCCTTGTCGAAACGCGAACGGTCTTCAGCTTTGTCGATGGTGTCGGCATTGGCACCGATCATCTCTACGCCGAACTTCTCCAGAACGCCTTCGCGCTCCAGGTCCAGGGCACAGTTCAGGGCGGTCTGGCCCCCCATGGTCGGCAGCAGCGCGTCCGGACGTTCTTTCTCGATGATCTTGGCAACGGTCTGCCACTTGATCGGCTCGATGTAGGTGGCGTCGGCCATGGCCGGGTCGGTCATGATGGTGGCCGGGTTGGAGTTCACCAGGATGACGCGGTAACCCTCCTCGCGCAGGGCTTTGCAGGCCTGGGCGCCGGAGTAGTCGAATTCGCAGGCCTGGCCGATCACGATCGGGCCAGCGCCGAGAATCAGGATGCTTTTAATGTCTGTACGTTTTGGCATGGGTTTGTCACTCAAATCCGCAGGTCAGTCGGCAAGCCGTCTTGTTCAATCTCTGAAGCCTTGAGGGGGCCGCCGGTGCGGGGCCACCCTCAAGCTTTGCTACATCAAGGCGAGCGATCAGCGTCGCTTGGCCATCTCGTTGATGAAGCGATCGAACAATGGCGCTACGTCGTTCGGGCCAGGGCTGGCTTCCGGGTGACCCTGGAAGCTGAAGGCGCTCTTGTCGGTACGCTCGATCCCTTGCAGGGTGCCGTCGAACAGCGATTTGTGGATCGCACGAACGTTGGCCGGCAGGGTCGCTTCGTCTACCGCAAAACCGTGGTTCTGGCTGGTGATCATCACCACACCGGTGTCCAGGTCCTGGACCGGGTGGTTGGCACCGTGGTGACCGTGACCCATTTTCAGGGTCTTGGCACCGGAGGCCAGGGCCAGCAGTTGGTGACCGAGGCAGATACCGAAGACCGGGATCTCGGTTTCCAGCACGTCCTTGATCGCCTGGATCGCGTAGTCGCATGGCTCCGGATCACCAGGGCCGTTGGACAGGAACACGCCGTCCGGCTTCAGCGCCAGCACATCGGCAGCCGGGGTTTGCGCCGGCACAACGGTCACGCGGCAACCGCGCTCGACCAGCATGCGCAGGATGTTCACCTTGACGCCGTAGTCGTAGGCAACCACGTGGTACGGCAGTTCGGAAGCGTCGATGGTCGCGTGGCTGTCGGTTTTCAGATCCCAGACAGTCGAACGCCATTCGTAGCTGTCCTTGGTGCTGACAACCTTCGCCAGATCCATACCTTTCAGGCCAGGAAAACCCTGGGCGGCGGCGATGGCGGCTTCCTCGGAAATATTGTCACCGGCCATGATGCAGCCGTTCTGCGCGCCTTTTTCACGCAGGATGCGCGTCAGGCGGCGGGTGTCGATACCGGCGATGGCCACAACATTGTTGGCCTTCAGGTAGTCGGACAGGGACATCGTGTTACGCCAGTTGCTCGCCACCAGTGGCAGGTCACGGATGACCAGGCCAGCGGACCAGACGCGGTTCGACTCGGCGTCTTCCGGCGTGGTGCCGGTGTTGCCGATGTGCGGATAAGTCAGGGTAACAATCTGTTGGGCGTAGGAAGGATCGGTAAGGATTTCCTGATAGCCGGTCATTGCGGTGTTGAACACCACCTCACCAACGGTCTGACCGTCGGCTCCAATGGCTTCGCCGCGAAAAATGCTGCCATCAGCAAGGGCGAGTATGGCTGGCTTAGTCAAGAAGACCTCCCGTAAATAAAGCCTGAAAGGGCGATCGCAGGTTGTAAAAAAGCGGAGTGACGTATGGACACGTCACCCCGCTTCTTCACTGAATTATTCTGCGCGCTTTTAGTGGACACACTAAAGCTGTAGCTTACAGAAAAAGGCCTTTTTGGTCTACCGCCAATGAGCCTTAAAGGCTGGAGAATGCGACAGGACGTCGCTTGGCGGAACAAAACCGGGCTCAAACGCTGTGCGCGAGCCCGATTTCGGGTGCATCTTAACGCAGATCGAGCACGTCTTGCATGTCGTATAGGCCAGGCTCGCGCCCGTCCAGCCACAATGCAGCACGTACCGCGCCCTTGGCAAAGGTCATGCGACTGGACGCCTTGTGGGTGATCTCGACACGCTCGCCGTCGGCGGCGAACAGCACGGTGTGATCACCGACGATGTCGCCGGCACGTACAGTGGCGAAACCGATGGTTTCACGATCACGCGCACCGGTCTGACCTTCACGGCCATACACCGCCACTTTCTTCAGGTCACGACCCAACGCATCGGCAATCACCTCGCCCATACGCACGGCAGTGCCGGACGGCGCGTCGACTTTATGCCGATGGTGAGCCTCGGTGATTTCGATATCGACATCGTCACCCAAAACGCGAGCGGCCGTGTCGAGCAGCTTCAGGCACAGGTTGACCCCGACACTGAAGTTGGCCGCGAAGACAATCGGGATGTCCTTGCCCGCTTCCGCCAGCAACTGCTTTTCTTCAACACTGAAGCCAGTGGTCCCAATGATCATGGCCTTGCCGTGTTTACGGCAGAAAGCCAGGTTCTTCAGGGTCACCGTCGGGTGCGTGAAGTCGATCAGCACGTCAAACTCGTCGACCACCCGGTCCAGATCGCCGGACAGCGGCACGCCGATGCGACCGATAGCCGCCAGTTCACCGGCATCCGCACCGACCAGCGTGCTGTCAGGACGATCCACAGCCGCCGTCAACCCGGCGCCTGGCGCCTGTTGCACCGCTTCAATCAGGGTCTTGCCCATGCGCCCGGCGGCGCCCATCACTGCAATACGTCGCATGCCTGTCTCCTTACAAATCGCCGAAGAAGCGTTTCACGCCTTCGAACCAGCCGGTGGTTTTCGGCGAATGGCTGTTGTCGTCCGCCAGCGAACTGCGGAATTCCTCGAGCATTTCACGCTGGCGACGGCTCAGATTGACCGGCGTCTCGACCGCCACACGGCACATCAAGTCGCCCGCACCACCGCCACGCACAGGCGCGACACCCTTGCCACGCACACGGAACTGCTTGCCGGTCTGGGTCCCCTCGGGGATCTTCAACTTGACCCGGCCATCAAGGGTCGGAATCTCCAGCTCGCCACCCAGCGCCGCATCGACGAAACTGATCGGCACTTCGCAGAACAGGTGCTTGCCATCACGCTGGAAGATCGAATGCTCGCGCACGTTGATCACCACGTACAGGTCGCCGGTCGGGCCACCCTGGGCACCCGCCTCGCCTTCGCCGGACAGACGAATGCGGTCACCAGTATCGACGCCGGCCGGCACTTTCACCGACAGGGTCTTGTACTCTTCGACGCGACCTTCGCCGTGACAGGAATCGCACGGATCGGAAATGATCTTGCCCTGGCCATGGCAGCGCGGGCAGGTCTGCTGTACCGAGAAGAAGCCTTGCTGCATGCGCACCTGGCCGATACCGCCGCACGTCGGGCAAGTCACCGGCGAAGAACCTTTCTTGGCACCGGAGCCATCGCACGGCTTGCAATTGACCAGCGTCGGAACGCGGATATTCACGGTCGTGCCGCGTACCGCTTCTTCCAGGTCCAGTTCCAGGGTGTAGCGCAAGTCACTGCCGCGCTGAGCGCCGCCACGGGAACCGCCGCGACCGCCACCGAAGAAGTCACTGAAGACATCGCCAAAAATGTCGGAGAAGTTCTGGCCACCGAAACCGGCACCGCCGCCGCCCATGCTCGGGTCGACACCGGCATGGCCGTACTGGTCGTACGCCGCGCGCTTGCTGGAATCGGAAAGCACTTCGTAGGCCTCGTTGGCCTCCTTGAACATCTCTTCCGACGCCTTGTCATCGGGATTACGGTCCGGGTGGTGCTTCATCGCCAGGCGACGGTAAGCCTTTTTCAGGTCCGCTTCGCTTGAACCACGCTCAACACCCAATACTTCGTAATAGTCACGCTTTGCCATAAGTCTTTGCACTCTTGAGGACGTCCGGCAAAACCCTCCTGAGTTTGCCGAACTCGTTGAGCCCCAATACAGGCCCGGACCCAACTCACGTCAATTCAACGATCCTGGTCTTTGATTCGATGCGGTACTTTCAGCTCGAAAAGCAGGAGCATTTCCGGCCATACCGCCAGCACGCGAACGCTGTCGCATGCTGTAAAAATTCGCGTATTCCAGATACGCCAACGCGGGAGCAAGCTCCCGCGCGGCGACATCCTACCAGTCACCGCCTAAAGGCAGTCAACCGGCCGACCAACAACTTACTTGTGGTCTTTGACTTCTTCGAACTCGGCATCGACAACGTCGTCAGCCTTCTCAGCCGATTCGCCCTGCGGTGCAGCGCCTTCAGCAGGCTGAGCCTGTTCGGCGTACATCTTCTGCGCCACCGGAGCGGAGACTTTCGACAGCTCTTCAACCTTGGCGTCGATAGCGGCCTTGTCGTCACCTTTGACGGCGGCTTCCAGGGCAACTACGGCAGCTTCGATTGCAGTCTTCTCTTCGGCAGTCACTTTATCGCCGGCATCGGTCACCATTTTGCGCGTCGAGTGAACCAGTGCGTCGCCCTGGTTACGGGCAGCAGCCAGCTCTTCGAACTTGCGGTCTTCCTCGGCGTTCGCCTCGGCATCACGCACCATGCGCTCGATTTCCTCGTCGGACAGACCGGAGTTGGCCTTGATCACGATCGACTGAGTCTTGCCGGTAGCCTTATCCTTCGCACCTACGTGCAGGATGCCGTTGGCGTCGATGTCGAAGGTTACTTCGATCTGTGGCACACCACGTGGAGCCGGTGGAATGTCGGCCAGGTCGAACTTGCCCAGGGACTTGTTCTGAGCAGCTTGCTTACGCTCGCCCTGCAGCACGTGAATGGTCACGGCGCCCTGGTTGTCGTCGGCAGTCGAGAACACTTGCGATTTCTTGGTAGGAATCGTGGTGTTTTTCTCGATCAGCGCAGTCATCACGCCACCCATGGTTTCGATACCCAGGGTCAGCGGGCTGACGTCGAGCAGCAGAACGTCTTTCACGTCACCGGCCAGTACCGCGCCCTGGATGGCAGCACCCATGGCAACCGCTTCGTCCGGGTTGACGTCTTTACGCGCTTCTTTGCCGAAGAACTCGGTGACCAGCTTCTGAACCAGTGGCATACGGGTCTGACCGCCCACCAGGATCACGTCGTTGATCGCGCCAACGTCGATACCGGCATCTTTCATTGCGATGCGGCAAGGCTCGATGGTGCGCTGAACCAGGTCTTCCACCAATGCTTCGAGCTTGGCGCGGGAGATCTTCACGTTCAGGTGCTTCGGACCGGTGGCGTCTGCAGTGATGTACGGCAGGTTCACGTCGGTCGACTGGCTCGAGGACAGTTCGATCTTGGCTTTTTCAGCGGCTTCTTTCAGGCGCTGCATGGCCAGCGGGTCACCCTTGAGGTTCATGCCGCTTTCTTTCTTGAATTCGTCGACGAGGTAGTCGATCAGACGAATGTCAAAGTCTTCACCGCCCAGGAACGTGTCACCGTTGGTGGCCAGTACTTCAAACTGGTGCTCGCCATCGACTTCAGCGATCTCGATCACGGAAACGTCGAAAGTACCGCCGCCCAGGTCGTAAACGATCACGGTGTGATCGCCCTTCGCCTTGTCCATACCGTAAGCCAGAGCAGCGGCGGTCGGTTCGTTGATGATACGTTTTACGTCCAGACCGGCGATGCGGCCGGCGTCCTTGGTCGCCTGACGCTGGCTGTCGTTGAAGTAGGCCGGAACGGTGATCACCGCTTCAGTCACGGTCTCGCCGAGGTAGTCTTCGGCGGTCTTCTTCATTTTCTTCAGGATTTCAGCCGAGATTTGTGGCGGTGCCATTTTCTGGCCGTTCACTTCAACCCAGGCGTCGCTGTTCTCAGCCTTGACGATCTTGTACGGGACCATCTGGATGTCTTTCTGCACGACTTCTTCGTCGAAACGACGACCGATCAGACGCTTCACCGCATACAGGGTGTTGTGCGGATTGGTCACAGCCTGACGCTTGGCCGACTGGCCAACCAGAATTTCGCCGTCGTTGGCGTAAGCGATGATCGACGGCGTGGTACGCGCGCCTTCAGCGTTTTCAATAACTTTTGCCTTGCCGTTTTCCAGCACGGAGACGCAGGAGTTGGTAGTCCCCAGGTCGATACCGATAATTTTGCCCATGTTCACTCTCCCGAAACTTTGGATTTGGTTGCCGCAGCAGTGGTGGCTAACTGCGGTAGCACTTAAACGCTTGACTTATAAATGGGGGCCTTGCGGCGGATTTCAAGCCTGCTCGTCAATCGAAGGCGAAACCGGCGCAGGCGCCTTGCTGACCACGACCATCGCCGGGCGCAGCAGGCGACCATTGAGCTGATAGCCCTTCTGGAACACCTTCAGAACACTGTTCGGCTCGACATCGGCGCTTTCCTGCATGGCCATCGCCTGATGGTGAACGGCGTTGAACGGTTCGCCATGCGGGTCGATCGCTTCAAGCTGATAACGCTTGAGGGTGTCGTGGAACATTTTCAGGGTCAGCTCGATGCCTTCGCGCATCGGACGGATGCTTTCGTCGTCCGGGCTGGACAGCTCCAGGCCGCGTTCCAGGCTGTCGACGATCGGCAGCAGGTCGCTGGCGAATTTTTCCAGCGCGAACTTGTGAGCCTTCTCCACATCCTGCTCGGCGCGACGGCGGACGTTCTGCAGATCGGCGGCTACACGCAAAGCCTGATCCTGAGCGCCTGCCAGTTGCTCTTCGAGCACTTGTACACGAGCCGCCAGGTCTTCACCCGAAGCCTCGGGCGCCTGGTTGGCGTCTGGGTTTTGCGTATCCACTGTCTGTTCGTCAGCCATAGATTTCTCCTTTCAATATCGTCCGCGAGCTCAACTCGCGCTTCTGCCCAGCTATATGGGGCCGCAAAATCCGGCTTCAAGGGGCGCCAATGATTAACCCTACAAAAAACAATCGCATTGTCATGCCAGCTCGCGATAAGGGTTTCGTGGGACCAAGCGAATCGAGCTAACGAGGGGCATTGTCAGCCAGAAACAAAACACTGTATAAATAACCAGACCTAACACCTGGGAGCGGCCCATATGCTGGTGCACCTGTCCGTACACAACTACGCCATCGTTGAACATCTCGATCTCGAACTCGATCGCGGGATGAGCGTGATCACCGGGGAAACCGGCGCGGGCAAGTCGATCATGCTCGACGCGCTGGGCCTGACCCTCGGCGATCGCGCCGACAGCGGCGTGGTCCGCCCCGGCGCCGACAAGGCCGATATCCTGGCCACCTTCGATCTGGCCGACATTCCGGAAGCCAGCGCCTGGCTGGCCGAACGCGACCTCGAAAACGACGGCCCGTGCATCCTGCGCCGGGTGATCACATCCGAAGGTCGCTCGCGCGGCTACATCAACGGCACGCCCTGCCCGCTTGGCGATCTCAAGGCGCTGGGCGAGCTGCTGATCGACATTCACAGCCAGCACGAACACCAATCCCTGCTCAAGACCGATACCCACCGTCGCCTGCTCGATGAATATGCCGGCGCGACGGATCTGGCCCGCCAGGTTCAACTGGCCGCCCAACGCTGGCGCCAGACCCGCCAGGAACTGGAGCGGCTCTCCAATTCCGGCGACGAGCAACGCGCCCGCCATCAGCTGCTCAGCTACCAGCTCGAAGAGCTGGAAAACCTTGGACTCGGCGACAATGAGCTGGAGCAGCTGGAACAGGAACACAAGAACCTGACCAACGCCGAAACCCTGCTGGGCATTTGCCGGCAAGTCGTCGAACAATGCAGCGAAAGTGATTCCGGGAATGTCCTCAACGCCCTCACCGCCAGCCTCAACCGCCTGTCGAGCGTGAACAGCTCGATCGGCGCCCTGGGCGAAGCCAGCAGTTTGCTGACCAGCGCACAGATCCAGGTTGAAGAGGCCGTGGGTGAACTGAACCGTTTCCTCGACAATTTCGATGCCGATCCATCGCGCCTTCAATACCTCGAAGAACGCCTCGATGCGATCTACACCCTGGCGCGCAAACACCGCATCCAGCCGACTGAAGTGGCCGAGATGCAGCAGAAACTGCTGGATGAAATCGAGACCCTGAACGCCAACGACGAATCCATCGAGCGCCTGAGCGATGAGCTGTCGTCCTATGCCCGGCACTATCAGGAAAAGGCCCGGGAACTGAGCGATCTAAGGCATCAAGCCTCGAACAGCCTGGCCAGCGCCGTGGAGCAGGAAATCCAGCGACTGGGCATGCCCGGCGGCCGCTTCACCATTGAACTGCGCCCGAACAGCGGCAACGAACTGCTGCCAAACGGGCTCGAACAGGTAGAACTGCTGGTCAGCGCCAACCCCGGCCAGCCGCTGAAGGCCCTGGCGAAAGTGGCGTCCGGCGGCGAACTGTCGCGGATCAGCCTGGCGATTCAGGTGATCACCGCACAGACCTCCCGTGTACCGACCCTGGTGTTCGACGAAGTCGACGTCGGCATTGGCGGCCCGACCGCAGAAATCGTCGGCCAGTTGCTGCGCAGGCTCGGCGAGCGCGGGCAGGTGCTGACCGTGACCCACTTGCCGCAAGTGGCAGCGCAAGGTCACCAGCATCTATTTGTGCATAAAGTGCGCGGCGAAGATGCCACCCGCACGGCGGTTTCCAAATTGAGCAAAAACGAGCGCGTCGAAGAGGTCGCGCGAATGCTGGGCGGCATCGATCTCACCAAGGAGTCACTGGCTCACGCGAAAAAAATGGTGGTTGCCGCCAAAGCTTGAGTAACGCCAGAAAGCACGAAGGCGACCCTGGGGTCGCCTTCGCTCGTTTCGCGAACGGAGGCTCGCGCGACATGCTTACTTTTTCTTGCGCACGTACAGCACCAGATTGTGATCAACCATCTCGAAGCCATACTTGTCGACGATTGCTTTCTGAAGCCGCTCGATTTCTTCGTCGAAGAATTCGATCACTTCGCTGGTTTCGACGTTGACCATATGGTCGTGATGCTTTCCGTCGTCCAGTTCGAAGACCGCGTGGCCTCCGTCGAAGTTGTGCCGCACCACAAGGCCAGCTGCCTCGAACTGGGTCAGAACACGGTAAACCGTGGCCAGACCGACGTCCTCACCAGCCTCCATAAGGGCCTTGTAGACATCCTCGGCACTCATGTGGCGTTGCTCGGCGGAATCGAGCATTTGCAGAATTTTGACCCTTGGCAGGGTCACTTTGAGGCCGGCTTTGCGTAGTTCGCTATTTTCAACCATGGTCAGCTTTCTCGCGATGCTGCTTCGCAGCTTCTCTTAATGCGGGTATGATCGGCGTTTACGTTGTCCCAGCCAAGATAGTGGAAGTCGCCCACCGATGCAAAACACCAAGCTCTTGCTAACCAGTTTCACCTTTGTGGGACTGCTCGCACTCGCCGGTTGTTCATTCCCCGGGGTTTACAAAATCGACATCCAGCAGGGCAATGTCGTCACGCAGGACATGATAGACCAGTTACGCCCGGGAATGACCCGTAAGCAAGTACGGTTTATCATGGGCAACCCTCTGCTGACTGACACGTTCCATGCCGATCGCTGGGATTATCTGTACAGCCTGCAACCGGGTGGCGGTGAACGCCAACAGGAACGCATCAGCGTTATCTTCAACCCAAATGATCAGCTTGTCAGCCTCTCTGGTGATTTCATGCCAGGCGTGAGCCGTGACGAAGCCATTCTCGGCAAGGACAGCGGCACGACAGTGGCTGCCCCGACAGAAAACGTCGAGAAGCCAAAACCGGAAAAGCCGGTCAAGCCAGGTTCGTTGCTGGACCAGATCCAGAAGGACGTCGACGGCGTAGAAACCGTTCCGGTCCCGACGCCGCAACCACTGGACACCTCGCCGCAATAATTTGCGACGCAATAAAAAGCCCGGCATGCCCGGGCTTTTTATTGTCTGGCGTTCAAGCCACTCACTGATTCCGGGTCTTGGCCTCGGCAGCTTTTGCCGCGCGCAGTCGGCGCACCTCTTTCGGGTCGGCCAGCAACGGGCGGTAAATCTCGATACGATCCCCGGCCTGGACTGCCCGACTCTCCGGGTCAGCTACCACCTTGCCGAAGATCCCCACAGGGCAATGGGTCAGATCCAGTTCCGGAAACTCTTCAGCCACGGTCGACCTGAGCAAGGCCGCACGCACGGACGTTCCGACAGGCACAGCCACTGTCAGCAGCACCTGACGGTCTACCGCCGCGTAGACCACTTCGATTTCAATCATGACCTCAACCATGTATCTGCTTGGCGCGCTGGCAGAACGCATCCATCAGGGTGTTGGCGGCCTGATTGAACAGCGGCCCCAAGGTGGCACGAACCAGTGGCCCGGCGTAATCGAACGACAGATCAAGGCTGATCTTGCAGGCCTTGTCGGTCAACGCCTTGAATACCCAGATGCCATGCAATTGGGTGAAAGGACCCTCTTCGAGGTTCATTTCGATCGACTGCCCAGGAACCAGGGTGTTGCGCGTGACGAAATGCTGGCTGAGGCCGCCCTTCGCCACGCCGACGCTCGCCCGCATATGCTCGGGTGAGCTCTCCAGGACTTCGGCCGACGAGCACCACGGCAGAAACTCCGGGTAGCGCGCGACGTCGTTGACCAGGTCATACAGCGCTTGTGCCGGGTACGGCAGCAAGGCCGAACGCGAAATGTGTGTCGTCATGTCAGCGTCACTTCCACAGCTGGGCGGCAAACACTACGAGGATGCCGATGGGCGCCACATAGCGCATCAAGAACAAGGACAGACCAAACAGCGCAGGGTTACGGATCGACAACTCGTCGCGCACCGCTTCACGCCCCATGATCCAGCCCGCAAACACCACGAAACACAAACCGCCAAGCGGCAACATGAGTCGCGAGGTGAAGAAATCGATCACGCCAAAGAAGTCGAGACCACCGGTTGCTCCCCATTGGTAGAGGTGGAACATCCCACCTTCGTTCACGAAGAACTTGGCCTCCTTCCAGATATTGAAGGAGAACACCGTGCCCAGACCGACGAACCAGCAGCTGAAAGCCAGCCAGAAGGTAACCCAGGCACGACTCACTTTAGTGCGCTCGACCAGGTAGGCCACCATCGGCTCAAGCAGGGAAATCGCCGAGCTCCAGGCAGCGACCGCCACCAGCACGAAAAACACCACCCCCATCAATTGCCCGAACGCCACGTTGCCGAAGGCAAACGGCAGGCTGACGAACATAAGCCCCGGCCCTTCGCTCGGGTTCAGGCCCGCCGCGAAAACAATCGGAAACAATGCCAGGCCGGCCACCAGGGAAACGAAGGTGTCGAGCAGCGCCACACCAACGACAGTCCCCGATATCGACGAGCTCTTCGGCATGTAGGCGCCATAGATCATGATCGAGCCGACGCCCACGCTCAGGGAAAAGAACGCATGCCCCATCGCGGGCAACAAGCCGTCCAGGACCTTTTCCGGGTGGAAGTCGAACATGAAATGCACGCCCTCCATGAAATGACCGGTGGTCATGCTGTAGCCCAGCAGCACCAGGACCATCACGAACAACAACGGCATCATGATGCGCAAACTGCGCTCAAGCCCGGCGACCACGCCCTTTGCGATCACCACCGCTGACAGCAGCATGAAAATCGTGTGCCAAAGTGTCAGGCGCCAGGGATCGGCAATGACATTGCCGAAGTAAGCGCCCACCTGATCCGCCGTCACACCCTGAAAGTCGCCACGCCCCATGTCGATGATGTAATCCAGCGACCAGCCACCCACCACACTGTAGAACGACAGGATCAGCAACGCCGTGATCATTCCGGCAAATGCACCCCAGGACCATTTGCCCGAGTGCCCCGCCTCGACCGCCAGCACCTTCAAGGCATTGGCCGGACTCTGCCGTGCACGCCGGCCGATCAGCGTTTCGGCCAGCATGACCGGCACGCCGATCAGCGCGATACAGGCCAGGAACATCAGCACGAAGGCACCGCCGCCATAGACGCCGACCATGTACGGGAATTTCCAGATACTACCCAGCCCCACGGCCGAACCGGTCGCGGCGAGTATGAAGACCCAGCGGCTAGCCCAACTGCCGTGGACAGAAACCTTGTCTGTCGACATCGTTATCACGCCCAAGCGTTCAAAAAAAGAGGCCGCATTGTCCGGGATTCAATCAACCTGCTCAAGCACGTAGCAACCCCGTAGCCGACTCTGTTGTAACTCCCTATAATGCCGCCCCTATGGCTAAACAGAAGAAACACCCAACAGGGACCATCGCGCAAAATAAAAAGGCGCGACACGATTACTTCATCGAGCACAAGTTCGAGGCTGGTCTGGTCCTGGCCGGCTGGGAAG
Source organism: Pseudomonas sp. AP3_22 TE3818 (assembly GCF_053628995.1). Classification (NCBI taxonomy): domain Bacteria; kingdom Pseudomonadati; phylum Pseudomonadota; class Gammaproteobacteria; order Pseudomonadales; family Pseudomonadaceae; genus Pseudomonas; species Pseudomonas sp. AP3_22 TE3818. Next base: position 5,800,342 of record NZ_JBRJHL010000001.1, read on the forward strand.
TAAAAAGTCTGCGGGCAAGCAAGCTGCAACTGGTGGACAGTTATGTCCTGCTCAAGGATGGCGAAGCCTGGCTGCTCGGCAGTCACATCACGCCCCTGACGACCGCCAGCACCCACGTCATCGCCGATCCGGTGCGCAGCCGCAAGCTGCTGCTCAACCGTCGCGAGCTGGACAAGCTGTCCGCTGCGGTGCAGCAAAAGGGTTACGCCTGCGTGTGCCTGTCCTGGTACTGGAGCAAGCACATGGTCAAGTGCGAGATCGCCCTGGGCAAGGGCAAGAAGGAATACGACAAGCGTGATACCGAGCGCGAACGCGACGCAGGTCGCGAGTTGCAGCGTGCGGTGCGCAACAAGGGCAAGGAAGAGTAACTCCTTCGCCTTGAGGCCCCCTTCGCGGGCAAGTCGGATCGCCGCACCGCCGCCCCCACAAGGTCTGTGGCTGCCAATAGTTTTTGCGGCAACCCTGAAACCCTGTGGGAGCGGGCTTGCCCGCGAAAGCAATCCCACAAGCCATACAAATCCGACTGACTACATCCCCTTGCGCCGCTCCGCCCGGGCCACGCGCTGCACTTCCTGACGCACCTCTTCCAGCACCTCCTGCACATACAGAATGTGCCGGCTGGAAACTTCCCGTGCCTGCTCCGCCCGCCCTTCGATAATCGCCTGGTACAACTCCCGATGCTGCGTGATCAGCATGTCGCGGGTTTCAGTGCGCTGCTTGTACATGCCACCGATGTTGGTCACCACGTTGCGCTTGAGCAAGTCGAACAGCCCGCGGATGGTATGCAGCAGCACGGCATTGTGGCTGGCCTCGGCGATCGCCAGGTGAAAGCTTGCGTCCGCCGCCCCCTCTTCGGCACGACTCACCTCTTCGTGACGCGAATAGCAGTCCTGCAACTTGTTGAATGCCGCGGTCAGCCGCTCGCGATCCACATCAGTGGCGCGCAACGCCGCGTAGTAGGCACAGGACGCTTCCAGCGTATGGCGAAACTCGAGCAGATCGCGCTGCGCCTCGGGGTTGCTTTCCAGCAGCTGCAACAAGGGATCACTGAAGGTGGTCCCCAGTGATTCCACCACATAGTTGCCACCGCCCTGGCGACTGACCAGCAACCCCTTGGCGGTCAGCTTCTGAATGGCTTCACGCAACGAAGGGCGGGACACGCCAAATTGTTCGGCCAACGCGCGCTCGGCCGGCAAGCGCTCTCCAGCCTTCAGCGTGCCCTCGAGGATCATGCCCTCAAGCTGCTCGACAATATCGTCAGACAAACGGCGCTGACGAATCTGATCAAACCCCATAACTCGATTTCTCCACGATCCGACGGCTCGCCGGGGCTCTATTCTGGCCTATCGGCGCCGCGCCAGCACCTGCCACAACGCATTTGGTCATACCAGACGGACGACCTGCGCACTTTGCATTCGACAAAAGTTTTAGGGCGGCAAATTGACACACCGCCTACAAGGCTTTTACCCTAGCCAACAGCGATTGTAAATTGGTCTTACCAATTACCCAAGAACGCTGATCAGTGCCTGACCAACAACAATTAGGGGCCACCCCATATGCAAACCTGGCAACAGCTCTATACCCCGCTCGGCAGCCTCGGCCTGTCCGCACTCGCAGCCGTCATCCCCATCGTGTTTTTCTTCCTGGCCCTGGCCGTGTTCCGCCTCAAAGGGCACGTGGCCGGCAGCATCACCCTGGCGTTGTCGATCCTGGTGGCGATCTTCGCTTTCCAGATGCCGGTCGATATGGCACTCGCCGCCGCCGGGTATGGCTTCGCTTATGGCCTGTGGCCGATTGCCTGGATCATCGTGGCCGCGGTGTTCCTCTACAAACTGACGGTCAAGAGCGGCCAGTTTGAAGTCATCCGCAGTTCGGTCCTGTCGATCACCGATGACCAGCGCCTGCAGGTACTGCTGATCGGCTTCTGCTTCGGTGCATTCCTGGAAGGTGCCGCCGGTTTCGGCGCGCCGGTGGCGATTACCGCTGCACTCCTTGTAGGACTGGGCTTTAACCCGCTGTACGCCGCCGGCTTGTGCCTGATCGCCAACACCGCGCCGGTGGCCTTCGGCGCCCTCGGCATTCCGATCATCGTGGCCGGGCAAGTGACCGGTATCGACGCCTTCAAGATCGGCGCCATGACCGGCCGCCAACTGCCGCTGCTGTCGCTGTTCGTGCCGTTCTGGCTGGTGTTCATGATGGACGGCCTGCGCGGCGTGCGGGAAACCTGGCCGGCAGCGCTGGTGGCCGGTTTGAGCTTTGCCGTGACCCAGTACTTCACCTCGAACTTCATCGGCCCGGAACTGCCGGACATCACCTCGGCCCTGGCCGCACTGATCTCCCTGACCCTGTTCCTGAAAGTCTGGCAACCAAAACGCGCCGCTGGCCAGCACATCGTCGGCGCTGTCTCGGCCTCCGTGGTAAGCGCCAGCGTCGGTGGTTTCGGCCAGAAACGCACAACCGTGGCTTCGCCCTACAGCCTTGGGGAAATCTTCAAGGCCTGGTCGCCGTTCCTGATTCTGACCGTACTGGTCACCATCTGGACCCTGAAACCGTTCAAGGCGATGTTCGCCGCCGGCGGTTCGATGTACAGCTTCGTGTTCAACTTCGCCATTCCGCACCTGGACCAGATGGTGATCAAGGTCGCGCCGATCGTGGCTACGCCAACGGCTATTCCGGCAGTGTTCAAACTCGACCCGATTTCTGCCACTGGCACAGCGATCTTCTTCTCGGCGCTGATCTCGATGCTGGTGCTGAAGATCAACGTCAAAACTGGTCTTACCACTTTTAAGGAGACCTTCTACGAACTGCGCTGGCCGATCCTGTCCATCGGCATGGTGCTGGCGTTTGCCTTCGTCACCAACTACTCGGGCATGTCCTCGACCATGGCCCTGGTACTGGCGGCGACGGGCGCGGCGTTCCCCTTCTTCTCGCCGTTCCTCGGTTGGCTGGGCGTGTTCCTCACCGGCTCCGATACTTCGTCCAACGCCCTGTTCAGTTCGCTGCAAGCGACCACCGCGCACCAGATCGGTGTCAACGACACCTTGCTGGTGGCGGCGAACACCAGCGGCGGCGTGACCGGCAAGATGATCTCGCCACAATCGATCGCCGTGGCCTGCGCCGCGACCGGCCTGGTGGGCAAGGAATCGGATCTGTTCCGCTTCACCCTCAAGCACAGCCTATTCTTTGCAACGATTGTCGGCTTGATCACCCTGGCTCAGGCCTACTGGTTCACCGGCATGCTGGTGCACTAAGGACTACAAGCAAAACGGTAAAAACCGACGCCGGGCCACGCCCCCGGCGTCCGCAATTCACACCCCGGTCTGTAAGGCTGCTGAAAGCTTCCCTCACTATATTCAGCGGCCTCAACAGACGAATAACCGGGACCACCCGGAGACCGCCTGATGAGCGAGCTTTTTTACAACGCTGTGCCGAATGCGACCCGTGTCGCCCCGCCACTGCCCGAGCCTCGGCAATACCCCAGCGAGAAACCGTCACGGGTCTACCTGTTCGGGACCTGCGTGGTCGATTTGTTCTACCCCGAAGCCGGGATGGATGCGATCCACCTGTTGGAACGCGAAGGCATTCGTGTCGAGTACCCGCAAGGGCAAAGCTGCTGCGGACAACCGGCCTACACCTCGGGTTACACCGAACAGGCACGGACCGTGGCGCGCTCACAACTGGCGCTGTTCGCCGGGGATTATCCGGTGGTGGTGCCGTCGGGCTCTTGTGCCGGGATGTTGCGCGAACACTATGCCGACTTGTTCAAGGACGAGCCACACACGTTGAAACAGGTTCAGGCGCTGGCTGCCAGAACCTTTGAGCTGGCCGAGTTCCTGTTGTTTGTCTGCAAGGTGCAGTTCAAGGACAGCGGCGAGCCGGTGAAAGTGGCGCTGCACACTTCGTGTTCGGCACGCCGCGAAATGAACACCCACCTGCACGGCCGCGAGTTGTTGTCGCAGTTGAGCAATGTGGAGCGGGTCAATCACGATCACGAAAGTGAGTGCTGTGGCTTTGGCGGAACATTCAGCGTCCGTATGCCAGACATTTCCGGCGCGATGGTGGCTGACAAGACCCGGGCGTTGAAGGAATCCGGCGCGCACAAGGTATTGAGTGCCGATTGCGGCTGCTTGATGAACATCAACGGCTCGTTGGAGAAACAGAAAGAAGCGCTGCGCGGCCAACATCTGGCCAGCTTCCTCTGGCAGCGTACCGGAGGTGCGAAATGAGCACCTCGACGATTATTCCTACGGTTGCCGTAGAAGAAGATTTCCGCACCCGCGCCCACAACGCGCTGGGTGACGCGCAATTGCGAGGCAACTTTCGCAAGGCGATGGATTCACTGATGACCAAACGGGCAGCGGCGTTCAGCGATGCCCATGAAAGAGAACACTTGCGCGCACTGGGCAATGCAATCCGTGCCCGCGCGCTCTCCAAGTTGCCCGACCTGCTCGAGCAACTGGAACAGAACCTGACCCGCAACGGTGTGACAGTGCACTGGGCGGAAACGGTGGACGAGGCCAATGGCATCGTCCTCTCGATCATCCGCGCTCACGAGGGGCGGCAAGTGATCAAGGGCAAATCGATGGTCAGTGAAGAGATGGAGATGAACCATTTCCTGGCTGACCGGGGCATTGAATGCCTGGAATCGGACATGGGCGAGTACATCGTCCAGCTCGACCACGAGAAGCCTTCACACATAATCATGCCGGCGATCCACAAGAATGCCGGTCAGGTCGCGTCCTTGTTCCACGACAAACTTGGGGTGGAATACACCAAGGACGTTGACCAACTCATTCAGATCGGTCGCAAGGTCTTGCGGCAGAAATTCTTCGAAGCGGACATCGGCGTCTCCGGTGTCAACTTCGCCGTGGCCGAAACCGGCACCCTGCTGCTGGTGGAAAACGAAGGCAACGGGCGCATGACCACCACCGTACCGCCCGTGCACATCGCCGTTACCGGCATCGAAAAAGTCGTGGAAAACCTGCGCGACGTGGTGCCGTTGCTGTCGCTGCTGACCCGCTCGGCCCTGGGCATTCCGATCACGACCTACGTCAACATGATCTCCGGCCCGCGCAAGGAACATGAACTCGACGGCCCGCAGGAAGTGCACCTGGTACTGCTCGACAATGGTCGCAGCCAGGCCTTTGCCGACAGCGAATTACGCCAGACCCTGAACTGCATCCGCTGCGGTGCCTGTATGAATCATTGCCCGGTGTATACCCGAATCGGCGGCCATGCCTATGGAGAGGTCTACCCCGGCCCTATCGGAAAAATCGTCACCCCGCACATGGTCGGCCTGGCGAAAGTCCCGGATCACCCGAGCGCGTCTTCGCTGTGCGGTGCCTGCGGCGAAGTCTGCCCGGTAAAAATCCCGATCCCTGCTCTGCTGCGACGTCTGCGGGAAGAAAACGTCAAGGCCCCGGACAGCCCCCATCAAGTGATGCGTGGCCAGGGCAGCAAGTATTCGCGCAAGGAGCGGTTCCTCTGGAACGCCTGGGCGAAGCTCAACAGTTCGCCGACGCTGTATCGCCTGTTCGGCTTCTTCGCCACCCGTTTGCGCGCCCTCACGCCGAGTAATGTCGGCCCGTGGACGCAAAACCACAGCGCACCGAAACCCGCCGCCCGCTCACTGCATGACATGGCCCGCGAGCATTTGGCCAAACAGGGAGACCGCTGATGAGCGCCAAGCAAAATATCCTCGCCAAACTGCGTAAAAGTCTGACAGGCACCACGCCGGTGGCCGACAACTTTGATGTCGATCTGGTGACCCAGCCTTACACCTACGCGCCTGAGCAACGCATTCCACAACTACGCAAACTGATGGAGGCGGTGCACACGGAAATCCACCTGACGTCCGGTGAACAATGGCCGGCGCTGTTGGCGCAATTGCTGCGGGACCGCCAGTTGCCAAGCCTGCTGATCGCACCGACAACGCCCCACGGTCAACGCATCACACAGCATTGGGCGAATAATCCCGATCTGCCGACGCTCAAGGCCTACGACCGTCCGGTCGAAGAATGGAAAGCCGAGTTGTTCAACGATACCCCGGCGAGCCTGACCGGCAGCCTCGGCGCCATCGCGGCAACCGGCAGCCTGATTATCTGGCCGACCCGGGAAGAACCGCGCTTGATGAGCCTGGCGCCACCGGTGCATTTCGCCCTGCTCAAGGCCAGTGAAATCCGCGACAACTTCTATCAGGTGCAACAGGAATTCGAATGGGCCCAAGGCATGCCGACCAACGCGTTGCTGGTGTCCGGCCCGTCGAAGACCGCCGACATCGAACAAGTGCTGGCGTACGGCGCCCACGGCCCGAAAGACCTGGTGGTGTTGATCCTGGAGGACCAATGAGTCTACCGGCCGCTTTCCTGCGCGATGCACAGCAACTGATTCCACAAGAGCGACGTTTTGACGACCCGCTGTCGACCCTGGCCTTCGGCACCGATGCCAGTTTCTATCGATTGATTCCGCAACTGGTGATCCGCGTCGAGTCCGAAGACGAAGTCGTGGCACTGCTGCAACTGGCGCAACGCGATCAGGTGCCGGTGACCTTCCGCGCCGCTGGCACCAGTCTGTCCGGCCAGGCGATCAGCGACTCGGTGCTGATCGTGCTGGGGGACAACTGGAACGCGCGCGAGATCCGCGACCAGGGCACGCAAATCCGCCTGCAACCGGGTGTGATCGGCGCCCAGGCCAACGCCTGGCTGGCGCCGTTCGGACGCAAGATCGGCCCGGACCCGGCCTCGATCAACGCCTGCAAGATCGGCGGTATCGTCGCCAACAACGCCAGCGGCATGTGCTGCGGCACGGCGCAAAACACCTACCACACCCTGGCCGGCATTCGTCTGGTGCTGGCCGACGGCAGTCGTCTCGACACTGAAGATGCCGCCAGCGTCGCGGCGTTTCGCCAAAGCCATGCCGCGTTGCTGGAGCGCCTGGCGACTCTGGGTCGCGAGACCCGCGCCAACGCTGATCTGGCTGCGAGAATCCGCCACAAATACCGTCTGAAAAATACCACCGGCCTGTCGCTCAATGCCTTGGTGGATTTCGACGAGCCTGTGGATATCTTGAGCCACTTGCTGGTGGGCTCCGAGGGCACGCTCGGGTTCATCAGTGCGGTGACCTACGACACGGTGATCGACCACCCGAACAAGGCATCGGCCCTGATTGTCTTCCCGGATGTCGAGACCTGCTGCAACGCGGTCACCGTACTGAAAAGCCAACCGGTGTCGGCCGTGGAACTGCTGGACCGGCGCAGCCTGCGCTCAGTGCAGGACAAACCCGGCATGCCGTCTTTCGTACAGCATCTGTCGAACAATGCCTGCGCCCTGCTGATCGAATCCCGCGCCGCCTCGTCCGCCCTGCTGCATGAACAATTGGCGCAGATCATGGCGTCGCTGCAGACGTTCCCGGTGGAAAAACAGGTCGACTTCACGGAGGACCCACGGGAAAACGCCCGTCTCTGGGCCATCCGCAAAGACACCTTCCCCGCCGTCGGCGCGGTGCGCAAGACCGGCACCACGGTGATCATCGAAGACGTCACCTTCCCGGTCGAACAACTGGCCATCGGCGTCAATCGCCTGATCGAACTGTTCGACAAACATCACTACGATGAAGCGATCCTTTTCGGACACGCACTGGAAGGCAATCTGCACTTCGTCTTCACCCAAGGCTTCAACAACACGGAAGAAGTCGCACGCTATCAGGCGTTCATGGACGACGTGGCGCAACTGGTGGCAGTGGAGTTCGGCGGTTCGCTGAAAGCCGAACACGGTACCGGACGCAACATGGCGCCGTTCGTCGAGCTGGAATGGGGCAGCGATGCCTACCAGTTGATGTGGCAACTCAAGCGCCTGCTCGATCCCAACGGGATTCTCAACCCGGACGTGGTGCTCAGCGAAGATCCGCAGATCCACCTCAAGCACCTCAAGCCCTTGCCGGCCGCCGACGAGATTGTGGACAAGTGCATCGAATGCGGCTTCTGCGAACCGGTCTGCCCATCGAAGGGCCTGACCCTGAGCCCACGCCAACGCATCGTGATCTGGCGCGACATTCAGGCGCGAAAACGCGCCGGCATCGATACCACCGAACTCGAAGCCGCGTACGAATACCAGGGCATCGATACCTGCGCCGCCACCGGCCTGTGCGCGCAACGTTGCCCGGTCGGTATCAACACCGGCGAGCTGGTGAAAAAACTCCGTAGCCGTACGGCCACCCATACGAAAACCGCCAACTGGCTTGAAGGAAATTTCGCCACGGCGTTACAAGGGGCGCGGCTCACCCTGCACGTCGCCAATGGCGCACGGATGTTGTTGGGCGCGCCACGCCTGGCAAAACTCTCGGCAACGCTGACGAAGCTGTCCAAAGGTCAGGTCCCGCAATGGACCAACGCCATGCCGCAGCCGGAAAAAGCCATCCGCTTCAGTCCCGCAGTGTCGGACGAACGCCCTCGGGTGGTGTACCTGGCGGCGTGTGTGTCGCGGGTCATGGGGCCAGCGGCGGGGGATAAAGAGCAGGTGTCGTTGTACGACAAAACCCGCGGGCTGCTGGAAAAGGCTGGTTACCAGGTGGTCTTCCCGGACAATCTGGACAACCTCTGCTGCGGCCAGCCATTCGCCTCCAAAGGCTACGCCGAACACGCCGAACACAAACGCCAGGAACTGATCGGCGCCTTGCTGCACGCCAGTCGCGGCGGGCTCGACCCGATTTATTGCGACACCAGTCCCTGTACGTTACGGCTCACTCAAGACCTTGGCGACGTTCGACTGGACCTCTACGACCCGGTGCGGTTCATCCGCACGCACCTGATGGATCGCCTCGACTTCACACCGCAGGAAGCGCCGATTGCAGTGCACGTCACTTGCAGCACTCAGCACCTCGGCGAAAGTCAGGCGCTGATCGATCTGGCGCGCAAATGCAGCAAAAACGTGGTCATTCCCGAAGGCATTCACTGCTGCGGCTTCGCCGGCGACAAGGGTTTCACCACGCCGCAATTGAATGCCCATTCGCTGCGCACGCTCAAGGATGCGGTGCAACAATGCAGCGAAGGTATTTCCACCAGCCGCACCTGTGAGATCGGTTTGACGCAACATGGCGGCATTGATTACCACGGTCTAGTCTATCTGGTGGACCGCGTTACCCAGGCTAGGGTGCCCTGATAGCAGGACCCAAGGAAGGTGCATAGATGTACCTACTTGCCGGAATCGATAGCTCCACAGTAAAAAACAGAACCCTGAGGTGCCACCGCAGTCCACTGATCAAGTCCCGCCAATGCGGGACTCTCCCAACACTCGGTAGCTCGATTTGATGGCCAGCAATGCCTGGCCCTTCAGCTCAAGGAGATACACATGAATCGTTCTGTGCTGTTAGGTTTGTTTATTACTGCCTCTATGCTCGCCTCCCCCTCGTTTGCCGCAGAAAAAGATCAGTGCGCGGTCAATCTGCAAACCATCGAAAACGCAAAGGCACAGATTCCTCCGGAAATGGTTGACCAGGTAAAAGCCTCCGTCGAGCAAGCCGAAGCCGACCATGCAAAAGGCACCAAGCAGGGCACTGATGATTGCATCGCCGAGACCAACGACGTCATCAAGGCCCTCACCGACGCGAAAAAAGGCGGGAAGTAATCCGATACGAAGCAAAACAAAACCCGCCAACGGCGGGTTTTTTTGCATCGGGGGTCAGGGAATGTGTAACCGCCCGCATCGCGGGAAAAGCTTGGCACGTTGTCTGAAAAAACCGAATTCTTGTGTTGAATCGTAGTCTTTGAGGTAGGCCCCATCCGTTCAAGGTGATACCCATGAAGCGCACCACACTCGCTGGTCTGTTCATTTCCGCTGCAATATTGGCCTCTCCTGCATTTGCTGCGGACAACAACCTGTGTACGAGCAAACTGCAAGAGCTCAAAGGCAAAGTGAACGCGCTGCCGGCGACCTCCGGAAGCACCGCCATGGAGATCAAGAGACTGATGTCCAGCGCTGAAGCCTCACAAGCCTCCGGAGACGACACAAAATGCGTCACCGAAGCCACCCAGGCATTGGCACTCGCTGACAAACAGAGCAACCAGCCAACCCCATAATGTGTGGTGGCCTACCTTCGGGTTGGCCTTCTGAGTCGCGTTGACGTACACTGTGCAGGCTTGTTGCTCAATTGATTCACAGAGCACCAGGCTCGGGGCCGTTTAGGATTCGACGCCGGTTGCGAAACTTTAGGTGCATGCCGAGTTGGTAACAGAACTCGTAAATCCACTGTTGCAACTTCCTATAGTTGCCAATGACGAAACCTACGGGGAATACGCTCTCGCTGCGTAAGCAGCCTTAGCCCTTCCCTCCTGGTACCTTCGGGTCCAGCAATCATCAGGGGATGTCTGTAAACCCAAAGTGATTGTCATATAGAACAGAATCGCCGTGCAGTACGTTGTGGACGAAGCGGCTAAAACTTACACAACTCGCCCAAAGCACCCTGCCCGTCGGGTCGCTGAGGGTTAACTTAATAGACACGGCTACGCATGTAGTACCGACAGCGGAGTACTGGCGGACGGGGGTTCAAATCCCCCCGGCTCCACCACTTCATCATCTAAAGACGTCCTCGGACGTCTTTTTTTGTGCCTGAAATCCAGTGAAATCAAGGGTTTTAGCGCTATTGGGCTGCGCAGAGGTTTCTTTGCGCTCCAGCCGCTTGGGTATTCCAAACGGTGTTCCAAACGGTGTTCCAAGCCATCCAATGCTTTTTTTTGGGGGCCTTCACCAGTTTGGAGGTCACTTCATTTTTGACTCGGACGCAGTCTACTGTAGGAGCTGGCTTGCCAGCGATGGTCGTTAACGATAACGCGTGTGAGCTGGATAAACGCGGTGCACCTGAGTCCATCGCCAGCAAGCCGGCTCCTACAATTTCCCGGCAATGCGTGAAGAGCCTTTTTTTGGAAAATCAAAACAGGGTCAGAGATAGCTCTCGGCCCCGGTTGATAAACAACAACACCGGCCGCCCTGCATCAATCCGAATCGATAACCTCACAATCCAGATTCGCCAGCACTTCGGGTGCAAGGGTAGTCAGCACCAGGCGTGAGGCGAAGTCTGCGCACATATGAACCGTGTTGGTCGCGATGCGCTTGTACAAGGCCTGGCCCTCGGCCTCACCACTGTTGGGATTGACGTCGAAGTGCGGGAAATTGCTGCTGGCAATGTCCAGGCGCACGCGGTGCCCGCGTTTGAACAGGTTGCAGGTGGCAAACGGCTCGATCACGACTTTTACCCGTTGCCCCGGAGTCAGTAGCTGCGGCTTCTCCCACGAGTCGCGGTAACGGCAGCGCACGATTCCGTCGGTGATGTTCATCGCATAGCCATCCGGATAAACGTCCACCAGTTTGGCGGTGAAGTCGGTATCGAGGCCGTCGCTTTCCACCCACAGTTCAATGCTTAGCGGGCCAGCGACGATCATGTCTTCGGTCAATGGCAGGGTCTGGAAACTCAGCACATCGGCACGGTCGGCCAATGGCCGGTCATTACCCTGTGTGCCAAAAAAATCCGCTCGCTCACGTTGATCGAACGCGCCACCGACGAATACCGGAGCACCGGAGGTCAGTGCGCCCCCGATGGTCGGCACCGGATGATCGGGATCGGCGCGATAGCTCAGGCTCGACTCGCGCACTGAAGGCTGATCCGTGGTCAATTGGCGCAGAGCATTCAGGTACAGGCTCAGGGACCGACTGCCCGGAAGCGGCCACTGCGAGCTCTTCAACCAGCGTCCGCCATGTTGCAGTCGGCCGTGCTGATCTTTCGAACCATCGCCCCCGCCCATCAGAAATACCTGGACCGGCGCCGTGGCCGCAGCCTCGCCGGTCTGGTCCTTGAGCGAGCGTGCAAACCAGTCCAGTCGACAATCCAGCCAGGTGCGCGCCACGTTGCCATCGAAGTTGGCCGCCGCACCGAACTCGACATCGCCGCTATGGCTGATGTTGCGATCGCCGTGCAGCCACGGTCCCATGATCAAATGCTGGGCGCTGCGGTTGTGGCGGCTGAAGGCACGGTAGTTGGCCAGCGTCGAGCTGACATACGCGTCGTACCAGCTGGACATGAACAGCACCGGAATATCCGGCAGGTTGTCGTAGTGTCCTTCGGCATAAATGCCGGGCTTGCGCCAGTAATCGCTGAAAGTACCCTGCGACCATTGTTCCAGTAGATAGGCTTCGTACTCCGGAACATGGCGAATCGGCGAGTGTCCGGCCTGCCACGGCATGCGGGCGAACCACTGGTGTATGTCTTCTTGCTCGAGGGCTTCGCGGATCTTTGGGTTGGCGATCGCGGCGGGACTTTCCTTGGCCTGCCGCCAGGCCCACGTCGCCTGTTTCAATTCGAACGCGCCACCCTGGCGAATGCCGCACTGGAACGCGTTCGCAAAGCCGCCGGAGTCGAGCACCATGCTTTTCAGTCCAGGTGGATGCAGGCAGGCCATCGCCAATTGCGTATGGGCCGCGTAGGACAAACCCATGCTGCCGATTCGCCCGTTGCACCAGGGTTGCTCGACGATCCAGGCGAGGGTGTCAAAACCGTCTTCGCCTTCCGAGGTGTATTTGGTGAATACGCCTTCGGAGGCGTAGCGCCCGCGACAATCCTGAAAGATCGCCACGAAGCCTTGCGCAGTGAAACGCGCGGCCATGGCCCCGCGGGAGATGTGCTGGGCGTCGAGTTGTTTTTCCGAGCGCGAGGGGCTGCTCTTGTTGTAGGGCGTGCGCTCGATCACCACCGGCCACGGGCCTGCGCTATCGGTTGGCAGGTAAATATCGGTCGCGAGGTGGATGCCGTCACGCAGACGGATCATCTGGTCACGCAGCAAGCGCATGGCGGGCAATGCCTGTTCGTTCAGCGAAGTCATATCAGAACCTTGTGGAAACCGGCGCCCGTCCCCTTGCGGGTGGACGCCCTGGAACTCAGTAGCCGGTGGTCACTGCGACCGCCAGCAACACCATCGCCAGCACGGTATAGATCAGGAACAACGGCAAGATGTAGCGCGCCCACTGACCCCAGCCGACTTGCGCGGTGGCGAGCAGTACAAGCAGACCGCTGGAGGTCGGGGTGATCATGTTGGTCAGGCCATTGCCGAGCAAAAACGCATACACCGTGGTTTGCGGGCTGACACCGGAGAGTTGGCCGAGTGGGCCAAAGATCGGCATGGTCACGGCCGCCTGACCGGAGGTGGACGGGATCAGCACATCCAGGCCCAGCTGCGAGAAGAACATCGCGTAGGCCGAAACCACCGGGCCATGATCGCTGACCACGCTGGCCAGGCCGTTGACGATGGTGTCGAGCACCTGACCGGTGCTGAGGATGATTTCCACCGCAGTCGCCAGACCGATCAACACACCGGCGATCAGGACTTTTTTCATGCCGTCGACAAAAGCACTGGCGGCGGTGCTGGCGCCCATGCCGTGGATGGCTGCGAAGATCACGCTCAGCAGCAGATAGAACGCCGACAGTTCGTGGTACTTCCAGCCCCAGCGGTTTGACGCAAACACCATAAAGCCCACGCCGAAGGCCAGCACCAGCAGGTTGAGCAAATGGCGCAACGGCAGCGGTTGGCTTTCGAAGGTAATGACCGCGTTGGCGTCATAGCCGTGGCGACGAATGCTCCACAGCACGAAGACAATGCCAACGGCGAGGAACAATGCGTAAGCGGCAATGCGCATGCTCATGCCGCTGAAAATCGGCAGCCCGACCATCGGTTGTGCCACGGACAGCGCGACCGGATTGGTGATCGATGCCAGATAACCGATCTTCACTGAAATACAGACGATGGCCAGGCCGATCAGGTTCGACAGCCCCAGTCGATTGGCCATCGCGACCATCAGCGGCACGATCAGGATGAATTCCTTGGCCAACCCCATGAAGGTACTGCCGGCGGAGAACACCAGCATCAGCATCGGCACCAGCACGTAGATGTTGCCGCGCGTCATGCCGAGCAGGCGTTCGAGCCCGGCGTCTATCACCCCGGCCTTGTTCAGCACGCCGAACATGCCGCCGATGAACAGCACCATGAAAATCAGCCCGGCGCGTTTCTCGATGCCCTGCGGGATCGCCATGAACCCTTCGATCAGCGACACCGGGCGGGCCACCGCATCCTTGGCTGCGCGTGGTTCGACAGCAAACAGATGAGTGAGGGAATGACTCTTTTCCAGGACTTGATAAGAGCCCGGTACCACCAGCCCGTTCTGGCGCTGGAAGCTGCCGGAGTTGACCGCATACGTGAACCCGACCGCGAGCAACACGATGCTCAGCAGGATGATGGCCGGGTTGATGGTTTTGCGTACAGTCGGCTTGACGGGTTGCGTCTGACTTTCGGCAGCGCCCGGTTGTGCGAGGTCGATCTGGGACATGGCGGTGAGCCCTTTGGTGTTTTTATTTTGAGTGTCAATGTTTCGATGGGGCAGACACTAGGGCAAACGCCAAGGGGCTACAACGTTATGCGTGGAGCGGGTCGGGCTATGCGTTTTGTGATGCGTGGTCGGTCTTCATCGACTCGTTCAGACGTTGTTTGAGATGGGCGGCAAAGGCACTCACCATCGGTGGGCGCTGCTCGTCCCGACGGAATGCCAGACCGAATTCGTAGCGCAGTGTCGGGCGAAAAGGTCGGGTGACAACCGGCAAGTGAGTGAAGTGACTGGCCAGCAATCCATTGACGATCGACACCCCCAGGCCCTCGGCGACAAAGCTGCAGGCGGCACCGACCGAATGCACTTCGATGCGCACTTGCGGTGTCAGGTTGACGGCGCGAAACACCTGATTGAGTTCGGCGCGCAAGGCCCGTTGCCGGCCCAGCAATACCAGCGGCACATTGCGCAGATGCTGCACATCGATCACTGCATGGCGGGTCAACGGATGATCCGCGGGCATGACGCAGACACCTTCGGTTTCCAGTACCGGTTCAATGTCGAAGTCGGACAGTTCCGTAGGCAAACGCACGAAGCCGAGATCGGCAGACCGGTCGAGCACGGCGCGCTCGATGGTGTCGTACGAGCCGGTGAGCAACTCGACGACGATGTCGTCGTGACTCTTGAGAAATTCGGCAACGATTTTCGGCAGCAGCTCCTGGGTCATGCTGGTCGGCACGCCCACCTTGAGCAGGCTCTTGTGCGAGCGACCGATGCGCAGCTCATCGGCCATGCGTTGAATGCGCTGCATGCCTTCCACCAGCCCCGCGACCTCGGCGAGCAGCTCTTCGGCTTCCGGCGTGGCCATCAAACGGCCCTTTTTACGCAGGAACAAAGCGAAGCCCAATGCTTCTTCCAACTGCGTCAGCAAGCGGCTGACGGCCGATTGGGAAAGCCCCATGCGAGTGGCGGCGCCGATGGTCGAACCGGAGGCCATGATGGCTTTGAAAGCTTCGAGTTGCTTGAGATTCACGCTACCGATTCCCCTGGTTTTGCAACGGTGCACGCCTGCGAAAAACCAGCTTTCGCATAGCCTGATGCGCTTCGCGCATAACGTTGTGGACGCGCTGTCGAGCCGTTAGTGTCCGCCGCAATGCGCCGCTAAGTCCAGCTTCGCAGACCAACAAAATCGAGACCCATCCCGATTCCGGGACCTTTGCGACTGCCCATAAAACCGATAATGCGGGGCTGAGGAAAACACCATGCGTGGACTGTTCACGAGAGGCGGCATTGTGTCCGCAGGATTGCTGGCGGGTCTGTCGCCAGCGCTGATGGCCCAAGGATTTTTCGAAGATTCCCAAGGCAAACTGACCTTGCGCAATTACTACTTCAACGATGGTTATCGCGACGGTGGCGAGGACCGCAAAGAGTGGGCGCAGGGTTTCTTGCTCAACCTGCAATCGGGTTACACCGAGGGTGCGCTGGGGTTCGGTCTGGATGCGTTGGGCCTGGCCGGCCTGAAGCTTGATTCCAGCCCGACCCATGCGGGCACCGGTTTGCTGCCGGTGCACGATGATGGCCATGCAGCGGATGGTTTTTCCAGCCTGGGTATCACTGCAAAAATGCGTATCGGCGAGGCCGTGATCAAGACCGGTAACCTGATGCCGAGGATTCCGGTGCTGGTCTACAACGATGGGCGCCTGTTGCCGCAAACCTTTCGCGGTACGCAAATCGAGTACAGCGGCATTCGCGATCTGTACTTGCACAGCGGTCATCTGGACAAGTTCAAGCAGCGCAACTCCACCGACAGCGTCGATATCTATCCACAGGGCTACACCGGTAGCAAAGGCACTGACTTTGATTTTGCCGGAGCCACTTACAAGTTCACGCCAACCCTCAGCGGCACCTGGTATTACGGGGAGATGCGCGAGTTCTACCGGCAGCAGTTTTTCGGTCTGGTGCACAAACTACCGATAGGCATTGGCAGCCTGACCAGCGATTTGCGCTACTTCATCAGTGGCGATGCCGGCGAGGCGCGCAATGGTGCGGTGGATGCCGATATGTTCAGCGGCCTTTTCACCTATCGCCTCGGCGGCCATGCACTTGGTCTGGGTTATCAGAAGGTCAGCGGCGATACGGCATTGCCCTACACCAGCGTGTCGACGGTCTATTCGTTCTCCAATGCCGGCGTCGGAAAGTTCATCCAGGCCGGAGAGCAGACCTGGATGCTGCGCTACGACTATGACTTCGCTGCGTTTGTGCCTGGCCTGAGCCTGATGACCCGTTACTACAAGGGCGAGAACGGGGACTACAAAGGACGCGAAGCCCGGGAGTGGGAATCCGACACCAATCTGCGATATGTCATACAGAGCAGCGCGTTCCAAGGCATAGGCATCGAAGTGCGAAAAGCCACTTATCGTTCTACCTACGCCAGCGATCGAGATAACTATCGCCTGTACCTGACTTATGACATCGCATTGTGGTAACCCATTGACCCGGCCCACCAATCAAAGCTGACAAGGCCCACCCAGTGTGGGCCTTATTGCATCTGGGGTTTGATCATTCACGCCTCACACCGCACCCTGTGGGAGCGGGCTTGCCCGCGAAGAGGCCAGCGAAACCGCCCGGATGTTTTCCAACCGCAGGTCCCCGCGTCACCACCCTCTCTCCCGGAGAAGCCCATGCGCCAAGCCCTCCTGATCATCGACGTACAACCCAGCTTCGCCCCACCACAGTGGCTGGTCGAAGGTATCCAGGCACTCATCGGCACCCTGCCCAGTGTCGCCACGGTCGAGCGTCACGACGAGTCCATAACCCCCTTCGAAAAACAGCTTGGCTGGCACCCCGCGCCGGACGATGACAGCCTGATCCCCGCCGACCGGATTTTCATCAAGCACGGCTACGCCCCCACGCCGCAAACCATCGACTACCTGAAAAGCCTGAACGTCGAGCGCGTGCTGGTGTGCGGCCTGCAGACCGAAACCTGCTGCCTGGCGGCGGGGTTTGCGCTGTTTGATGCGGGCTTGCAGCCAACTTTGATTACGGATTTGACGGTGGGGTCATCGCTGGACCGGACGGGCGAGCTGGGGGTCCGGCTTTGGGAGCATCATTTCAAGCACACAGTGAGATCGGGCGACCTGTGACTTCACCACGTCCTAGGACATTTCCCGCAAAACGCATCGCCTTTCATGAACTGGCGGGGGCTGCTTCTCGACGATAGCCTTCAGGGGTCGCTACAAATCAGCGACCGGCTTTGACAGGCTGAAAAACGGGGCAGCTCCTATAAACAAAACAGGATCTCCATCATGAAAAGACACAGCCCCACCCTGCAAGACACTTCACCTGATACAACCACCGAATCACCCGACTTATCCAACCTATCCAAAACCACCGAACCCGCCATCAGCGCCCGCCTGCGCAACCCCAATCACCTCGACCCCGTCAGCCACGTCTTTACGATCCGCCCCGACATCGACACGCCGTCCCTGCTCACCCACGCCAGCGAAACCCTCGCCTCGCTCAACGTCATGAGCACCGACCTTGCCTGCGAGCTTGAGAGTTCGCGTCGCAACATCGCCCTGGCGATCCAGCAGTTGGCCGTGCTGGCGCAATTGCTGGTGAACCGGGCTCTGGACAACATCGCGCCCCTCGAGGAAGCAGAGGCTTGAGATGGATCGATCCATGCCGATGCCAGACAGGTCAGTCGCCGGGCAAACACGAACCCACAAAGCCCTTCTACACTCCATTCGCAAACGCCCTAAAACACCCGTCGAATAGGCCCCCATGACGACCCTCACCGACCGTTTGAAGCAAGGCAAAGATGCACGCAAGAAGTGCTCGCGCAGTTCGCAAGCAGCCCTGGGCAATGTCGATCGCGACCCGATACCGCTGATCAAGGCGTCGAGTGAAGGACGCATCAAATCGCTGGTGGAGCTGCGTTACGGGCGCATGCTGGTGTCGCCGTTCTCCTTCTATCGCGGCAATGCGCTGCTGCAGGCCCATGACCTGGCGAGCACCTCGAACATGGGGCTGGTGTCGCCGATATGTGGTGATAGCCACCTGATGAACTTCGGCGGTTTCGCAACCCCTGAACGCAACCTGCTGTTCAGCGTCAACGACTTCGACGAAGCCCATCCCGGGCCGTGGGAGTGGGACTTGAAGCGCCTGGTGGCGAGTTTTCTGGTGGCCGCCCACGACTTGCGCCATGGCGAGTCGGTTGAAGAAACCATCTGCCATGAGGTGGTGAGTGCCTATCAGAAAACCATGTTCGAATGCGCCGAGCAAAGTTCGCTGGAAACCTGGTACGAATCCATCAGCTATGACGACCTGCTGGCGCAGGCCAACAAAAGCACCCTGGAACACGTGGAGCGCGCTATCGCAAAAGCCGAGCGTCGCACCCATGCGGAACTGCTGCCAAAAATCAGCGAACGCGACGCCCATGGGCGCCTGATCATTCGCGATGACCTGCCGGAAATTTTCCACCTGCACAAGAACACCACGCTGCTGGACGCCGATGATGACTGGTTGCGTCTCTCGGACTGGCGTCCGCTCTACGACACCTTCATGCGTGACTATCGCGGCACCCTGCAAGCGGACCGCCGTGATCTGCTGTCGCGTTTTCACGTACAGGACATGGCGTTCAAGGTGGTGGGCGTCGGCAGTGTCGGCACCCGTTGCCTGGTCGCGCTGCTGACCGACGATCAGCAGTTCCCGTTGTTCCTGCAATTCAAGGAAGCGCGGCGCTCGGTACTCGCCGGCTATGTGAAGGCCAAGTCGCGGGTGCGGCATGAAGGGCAGCGGGTGGTCGAGGGTCAACGCTTGATGCAATCGGCCAGCGACCTGTTCCTTGGCTGGACCACCGGCCCCAGCGGGCGGCATTTCTATGTGCGGCAATTGCGCGATATGAAAATTTCCGCCGAACTCGAGACCTTCGATGGCGAAGCCTTCGCGGCCTATGGCCGGCTCTGTGGCCGGGCCCTGGCTCGCGCCCATGCCAAGTCTTCCGGGCAGGCGGCGGTGATCAGCGGCTACATCGGCAAGAGCGAGGCATTGGCCGATGCGCTTTATAAATACGCCCAGGGCTATACCGAGCAGAACGAGCGAGATTTCGAGCGTTTCCAGCAAGCCTGCCGCAAGGGCCGTTTGCGTGCGCGGTCGGAAGCCGACTTTGCTGCCGATCATTTGCCGTAGCGGTGTCGCAGGCTCTGGTGCGGGGCTTTGATCGAGATGAATTTTTCTTCACCCCACCTTCTCGCGCCAGCCTGTACATTTCGCTCGCTCATTCAAGAAACTACGGTTTGCCCGCCCTCCCGCGGGCTTTTTTTTGGGCTTTCACTGGTTTTTCGACTCTTGCAGGCGATGGGCGTTAACGATAACGCGTGTGAACCGGATAAACGCGGCGTACTTGAGTCCATCGCCGGCAAGCCGGCTCCTACAGTTTCAGCGTGGGCATGGCCCCCTGTAGGAGCTGGCTTGCCAGCGATGGTCGTCAACGATTACGCGTGGGAACGGGATGAACGCGGCGTACTTGAGTCCATCGCCGGCAAGCC
This sequence comes from Pseudomonas sp. AP3_22 TE3818, assembly GCF_053628995.1. Lineage (NCBI taxonomy): Bacteria > Pseudomonadati > Pseudomonadota > Gammaproteobacteria > Pseudomonadales > Pseudomonadaceae > Pseudomonas > Pseudomonas sp. AP3_22 TE3818. The sequence goes on from NZ_JBRJHL010000001.1 coordinate 5,820,248, forward strand.
GGCTCCTACAGTTTCAGCGTGGGCATGGCCCCCTGTAGGAGCTGGCTTGCCAGCGATGGTCGTTAACGATTACGCGTGGGAACGGGATGAACGCCGCGTACTGGAGTCCATCGCCAGCAAGCTGGCTCCTGCAATTCCCCGGCTACGCCCACTCAATTCACTGGCTGACTCTGAGCCACCGGCACCGATTGTTGCGCTTTGGAGAGCACCGGCTGTTCCAGCCTCGCTCGCCCGTAAAACGCCAGCGCCGTCAGCAAACACGCCAGCCACACAAAGATCCCGGCCCAGAAGGTGTGGGACATGTAGTGCCAGCCTTGCAGCACCCGCGTTGTGCCGTAGATGAAGCCGAGGGTCAGCGAGCCGTACATGATCGCCTTGGAATAGCGCCAGCGATAACGGCGAGCCACGAAGTACAACGCCAGCATGGTGAAACCGCCCGAGGCATGTCCGCCCGGCCAGCAGCGCCCCGGACCGGCAACTTTCAGCAGGTCGAAATTCTCGTACCACTCGACGTGCTCCATTTTGCCGCCGTACAGGGTGGTCTCGATCGGGCAATACACGCTGGTGTGGCCCTTGAGGTAGTGAATGACCCCGGTGCTGATGGAAAACGCGAACACCACGTAGAGAAAGTCGCGACGGTGGCGGGTGGCAAAGCGCAGCACCGGTGCGACTTTTATTTTTTCCAGGAAGGCGATGATTTTCGAATGCTTTTCCGCCTTCAGGCGCGGCCAGAGAAACGACAGCAAGGCACCGATAATCGCAATTTCGCCGGTCCAGTTCGGGATGATCCGCGCCCATTTGTGGGTGATTTTTTCGAACAGGTGGACCTGGTCCAGCGGGTACGTCTGCGTCACCGGATCAAAAAAATAGTTGTTAAAGGCAATGTCGATGCTGGTCATGTCGAACATCAGGAACACCACGACCGCGCAGGCCAGCGGAATACCGAAATTCACCCAGTAAAAGCGGTAGCGAGAGGCGGTCAGCATTGTGAATCCTGATTCAGAAAGAGGAAGGAAAAACTCAATAGGTGCTCACCGAGCTCCAGTCGGAAGCTTCGATGAAGCCAAGCATGCGCGGAGTCTGCGGGGTTTCGGCGGAAATAAACAGTGAAGCGCCATAACCCAGGGTCGAAGGCGGTAAATTGAGCTCTTTTTCCAGTTGCTCCATGCACTCGCTGTGGGTCACCAGAACCAGGTTACGCCCGGCCACTTTATGCGCAAGCGCGTCGCGCAGCATGGTGCCCTTGCAACTGATCAGCCAGTCCTCCCCCGTGCCAACCTTGTTGAACATGAAGTTGGCCGTCTGAGCCGTACGCAGGATCGGGCTGTGATAGATATCGGCCTTGCCCAGGCCCAGGTGTTTGAACTGCGACCCGAGGCTCTGGGCAATACTGCGAGAGCGCTCGGTAATGCCATCGTTGCCAACCAGGCAAGGGGCCGAGGAGTGATCGCAGCGCTCGACGTGGCGCACCAGCACGATCACGTCGCCCTTGGCCCATCCCGTCATCAAAGCCTGTGCACCGGCCACATTACCGTGGGCCAGGTCCGGTGTGGTGGCGGGACGCAGCAAAAAAAAGGTCAACGGGATCACCAGCAGCGCCGAGGCCAACACCACCGCAGCGTTGCGATAGCGGGCGAAGCGCTTCAGATCGATCGAGCGTTTTATCCCGAAAAGACTCAGTCTTAATTCCACATCAAGCCGCCTCGCCGGCATGCACCACCTCATTAGATCCCGGGAGGTTAAAGAAGCGTGCGTCGGTGGCAGGTGAAACACATGTGAAAAAAAGCTTAAAAGCACTGTAAAAATCTTGTTACAGAATCCGTTTTGAAAAATCCTTTCAGCTCCCGCCATTGCTGCCGATACATCCTGCTTACACAGCTTGGCGGCCCCCAAAAAAAACAAACTTCCAGCCAACCGACAAAAAGTAGCACTACGTTCCTGGAGGAATTTGATGAATAGCTGGTTCGGCAACATCAGCGTGAACCTGAAACTGGGCCTTGGGTTTGGCCTCGTGCTGGCACTGACCTGCGTCCTCGCCCTGACCGGCTGGACCAGCCTGGGCGGGTTGATCGACCGCAGCAACTGGATGAGCGACATCACCCAGCTCAACGCCGGCCTGACCAAGCTGCGCGTGGTTCGCCTGCAATACATGCTGACCAACGGCGACGAAACCGCCGCGCAAGGCGTGCAGACCACCCTCGATGCCTTCTCGGCCCAGCAACAGGCCCTGCTGGCGAAGTTCAAGAGCCCGGAAAACCTCAAGCTGCTTCGGGAGCAGGGCACCGTGATCGACGCCTACAGGACGTCCCTGGGAAAAATGCGCAACGCTTATCGCGCCGGCAACAGCGCCCGCGACGCCATGAGCGTCAATGCCGAAACCGCCAACTCGCTGATCAATGACATCAACACCCGCGTGCAGCAAATGCCCCTGAGCGACCAGCGTTTCGAACAGTTCCAGGCCATTACAGCGGCCAAGGAAGCGTTCCTGTTGGCGCGATACGAAGTCCGTGGTTACACCGCCACCACCAATACCGAAACCGAGCAAAAAGCGGTCGGCCAACTGGACGCCGCCATCGCCAGCCTGAAACCGCTGAACGCGCATTTCGCTGACACCCAGCAAGACGCCCTGCGTCAGCTGGAAACCGCGCTGGGCAACTACCGCAGTGCCTTGCAGGCCTACAAGGTCGCCAGCAATGACGCGGTGCAGGCGCGCAAGGAAATGACCGACCAGGGCGCCGCCATCGTGTCCCAGAGCGATCAGCTGTATCAGATCCAGCTTGACCGCCGGGACGCCGAAAGCGCCCGGGCGCGCACGCTGCAGCTGATCAGTACGCTGCTGGCATTGTTGGTGGGCATCATTGCCGCCGTAGTCATCACGCGCCAGATCACCCGTCCATTGCGCGAAACCCTGGCGGTGGTCGACCGCATCGCCAGCGGCGATCTGTCCCAGAACGTGCTGGTCACCCGTCGTGACGAACTCGGCGTGTTGCAACAAGGCATCGCACGCATGGGCGTGACCCTGCGCGACTTGATCAGCGGCATCCGCGACGGCGTGACCCAGATCGCCAGCGCCGCCGAGGAACTGTCGGCCGTGACCGAACAGACCAGCGCCGGGGTCAACAGCCAGAAAGTCGAGACAGATCAGGTCGCGACCGCCATGCACGAGATGACCGCCACCGTGCAGGAAGTCGCGCGCAACGCCGAAGAAGCTTCGCAAGCCGCTGCGGCGGCGGACGGCGAAGCCCGTGAAGGCGACAAAGTGGTCAACGAAGCCATCGCCCAGATCGAGCGCCTGGCCAGCGAAGTGGTGCGTTCCACCGAAGCCATGAGCGTGCTGCAACAGGAAAGCGACAAGATCGGCAGCGTCATGGACGTGATCAAGGCCGTGGCCGAGCAGACCAACCTGCTGGCGCTCAACGCCGCCATCGAAGCGGCCCGCGCCGGTGAAGCCGGTCGTGGTTTTGCCGTGGTGGCCGACGAGGTTCGCGGCCTGGCCCAGCGCACGCAGAAATCCACCGAGGAAATCGAAGGGCTGGTGGCCGGCCTGCAGAACGGCACGCAACAAGTGTCCGCCGTGATGAACAACAGCCGCGTCCTCACCGACAGCAGCGTGGCCCTGACCCGCAAGGCCGGCGAGTCACTGGAGAGCATCACCCGCACGGTGTCCAACATCCAGTCGATGAACCAGCAGATCGCCGCGGCGGCCGAACAGCAAAGCGCCGTGGCCGAAGAGATCAGCCGCAGCATCATCAACGTGCGCGATGTGTCGGAGCAGACGGCTGCTGCGAGCGATGAGACCGCCAAGTCCAGCGTTGAACTGGCGCGGTTGGGTGGTCAATTGCAGCAGATGGTGAGCCACTTCCGCGTGTGACCGTATACCTGCGGTGATTGAAAGACCCATTCGCGGGCAAGCCCGCTCCCACAGGTAAGGTGTCGAACACAGAATCTGTGAACGACTCAAAACCCTGTGGGAGCGTGGCTTGCCCGCGATGGCAATCTACCTGTCAGCGAAGATGTTCAGGCCTCCCAAGGATTGATGACTTCAATCCCGGAAAATCCGAAATCTCGAACATTGCGGGTGGCTATTACCGCCCCATGGCTTCGGCAAGTGGCGGCAATTTGCGCATCTGCCATTGAAACTGCACGCCCGTTTGCTTCAGCACCCGCTGTCAGCGCTGCGTACTCAACAGCGGCATGAGCATCGAACGGCAAAATGCGTCCGGCAAAGTCCTCTTCGAACATGGCCATGGCATGGGCTTCAAGTTTTTGTTTGCGCTTGCCCGAAGGCAGGCGTGCGATGCCGTGGAGTATTTCCGCCACCGTTACCGCACTGACTGCCAGATCCATCGCCGGCTGCGCATCAACCCAGGCAAGCACCCGGCTTTCAGGCTCGACTCGCATAAACTCTGAAAGAACGTTGGTATCGAGCACTATCATTCAGAAAAATCCACCGCCGTTGCTTTCTCTGAACGCGCTGGCAGATCAAGCTCGACTCCGCCCAGAGTGCTGAAACGATTGCGGATCCTGCTTCCAAGTCCACCGGCGCGATCAACAGTCGCCAAGGCCCTGCCCAGAATCAGGCGAGCCTCTTCTTCCATGGAATGTCCGTTATGAGCCGCTGTGATGCGCAGTTGCTCCTTGAGCTTCTCATCAAGGTTTCTAATTGTGATGCTGGCCATGATGCCTCCTGCAATCAGTGAAATCATTGATTGCAGGCTAGCACATCCTGGCAAACCAAAACCCGACAATCTTCCGAATGGCCAATATCAGCGCGTCCCACGCTGGCGCAATGCCGACGGCATGAAGTACGCGTCTTCCGGCACCGGTTGGGTGAAGTCCACAGTGCCCTGCTCTTCGTTATCCAGGTTCTGCACGTAGTAACGACGCGCCTGCAAGTCATGGAATACGTCCAGCGCGCTCCAGGTGGTGGGCAGGTCGTAGAAGTTTTTCAGGTAGGCCATCGACACCCGCCACAACTCCCCTCGCCCGTCATACTGATCCACCAATGCGGCCCCCCAACTGTCCTCGTCCAGAAACAGCACGCGCTTGGAATAGATATGCCGCGCGCCCGGCTTGAGCGTGCCTTCGACCACCCAGACCCGGTGCAGCTCATAACGGGTGTATTGCGGGTTGAGGTGGCCCGGTGTGAGCAACTGCGCGTACTTCACCTCGGGGCTGCCGACTTTGTAGTTGTTGTAGGGAATGTAGACCTCTTGCTTGCCCTTGAGCTTCCAGTCGTAGCGGTCCGGCGAGCCGTTGAACAGGTCGGTATCGTCCGCCGTGCGCAGGCCGTCGGATGAGGCGATCGGGGTGTCATAGGCGAGGTTCGGCGCCCGGCGCACACGGCGTTGGCCCGCATCGTAGACCCAGGCCTGACGCGGGTCCTTGAGCTGGTCCAGGGTCTCGTGAACCAAGGCCGCACCACCCGCCAGGCGGGCCGGGCTCTTCACGAAGGCCAGGTAGTAGAACAGGATGTTTTTCAGGTCGGCGAATTGCCCACCCGGGCGGTAATAGTTGAAGAGTCCCTCCTGTTGCGAGGTCACAAGTGCGAAGCTGCCGTTGCGTTGCACCGGCGCTTCGGAGGCACGACGGACCACATAGATGCCGCGATAACGGGTGATGTGGTTCCACAGCACCTCGACCCCGTCCTTGGGCACCGGGAACGGCACACCACCATAGGCATCGGCAAAACCGGTGCCGCCATCGAGCAGCTTGGTCGCGGTGGCATTCTTCAAGGTGTTGTCATACAGCCACTGCGGCGCCGAGCCAGAGCGGCGAGAGGGATAGACCGGCATCTGGAAGGTGTCGGGGTAGCTGTTGAACAGGGCGAGCTGACCCGGGCTGAGGTGGGCCTTGTACTGGTCAAGGTTGGCCTTGGTGATGGTGAACAGCGGCTTGTCCGCCGCATACGGGTCCGGGTGATGCTGGCCAGGCTTGTAGCCCGCCGGCGCCTGGGTGATGCCGCCGGTCCAGGCCGGAATGGTCCCGGCGGCGTTGCCAGCACGCTCGGCGCCCATTGGGGTCAGGGTGGTTTTCAGTTGTTCGGCCAGTTGAGGCGTGACCGCGGCCAGCGCGCTGCCGGCGGCCAGGCTCAGGAACAGCGCCAGGGTGGTCTTGGTCAGTCGTGGTAAGTCAAACATGGACGTTCTCCGAAATACACAAAAGATCCAATGTGGGAGCGGGCTTGCTCGCGAAGAGGGCGGCACATCCAGCACAGGTGTCGCCTGATACACCGCATTCGCGAGCAAGCCCGCTCCCACAAGGGGGGTGTGCGCAACAATCAAAGGAAGTACTTGAGGTTGAAGCCGATGTTGTCGCGGTCACGCAGGCCGTTGTCCTGCCCGCCGCCATAGAACTCGGTGTATTGCAGCTCGGCCTCCAGCCTGTTCTGGTAGTTGGCCTTGATCCCCAGGGTGTAGGCCTTGCGGCCCTCGATGACGTTGCCCGCCTGATAGCTGTTGCCCTCGAAGTCATCCTTGTAGACGACATAGGGCGAGACGTTGACCCCGGCATACACGTCGTTCCAGGTGCCGTTGAGCATCGCGGTGTAGCTGTAGGAGTTGCGGTTGACCTGGTCGTCGCGCTCGCCACCGGACACATAGGAAAAGTTGCCGGTGCCCGCGTAGTAACGGTTACTGCCGTCATAAGCGGTGTATTGCAGGTTGCTGCCGCGCAGGTGCTCGGACGCCAGCTCGAATACGCCGAACATCGAGTCGAACGACAGGCTCGGGCCAAAGTTGTAAATGGTGCCCAGGGAGGTGTTGAACGCTTCCACCCGCTCGGCGTTATTGATCTGGCTGTCGAGCGTGACCTGCTGCCCGCCGATGTTGATGGTCTGGCCGGCTGCCGCTGCGGCGGCGCCGTTGGCCAGGTCGCCGATCAGGTCGTTGGTGGCGGCGACCCCGATGGGCAGGTTCGGCCGATACGCCACTTCACCGAACACCGACGCCTGGCCCAGGGTGGTGTTGAAACTGAAGCCATACATGCGGATGTCTTCGGCGTAGCGCCGGTGCGCCTGAATATTGCCCAGCACATCCACGGTCGCCAGGCCGTTGGCCAACTGCCCCGCCTGGCTGCCGGCGACACCGGTCAACAGGTTGGTCAGGGCATTCATGTCGATGCCCTGGTACCCGCCCAGATCGGCGGAAATGGTCGGCTCCTTGGCGTGGTAGTTGACCATGTACAACCCGAACTCGGTGCTGTTGAGTGCTTCGGCGATGTAGCGAAAAGCGAAACCGAACTGGCCGTCGTTGCGCGCGTTGAAATCCTTGCCGATCGTGGCCACCTTGACGGTGTTGCCGAAGGTCGGGGTGACCCCGTTGGCATACAGTCCGGTGGTACTCAGGGCCTGGTTGAGCAGCGGGTTGTTGCCCAGTGCGCTGTACAGATCGATCACGTTGCCGAAGCCAGGCACCGGGGTGTCCAGCGCGGTACCGCTGAAGTTGTTGTAGGCGGTGTTGCCGCCGTCGGCGAACAGGTCCGTCTGCGAGTAGAACGTGCCGACCGGGTCGATGCGGGTTTCCTTCCAGTTGGTCTGGTAAAAGCTTTCCATAGTCAGGCTGTCGGTCAGGCCGATGTTGAAGCTGAGCGCTTCCACCGGGACCAGCACTTCCTTGACCTCGGCCCCGGGCAGACGGTACTTGGCCGCATCCACCGGGTTGGTGGTGTTGATCCCGCCACGGTAGAAAATCCCCTCGCCCCAGTTGAACACCTGGCGTCCGATACGTGCGGTGACCGGCATCTGCGCGACGTCCCAGTTGCCATAGAGGTAGGCGTCGAGCAACTCCACCCGGCTACCGGCGATATCGCGGGTCTGGCTGGTGAAATGGTCGTCCTGCGGGTAACTCTGACTGGGTTGCGACGGGTTGTTGTTGCCGTAGTAATCGTTGCGCTTGTCCATCAGTTGGGTGTCATAGAACGCGGTACCGCGCACGAACATCCCGTAGTTCTGATAGTTGGCTTCGAGCTCCGAGGTGATCTTGTACACCTCGGAAACCAGCCCGGTGTCGAAGTTGCGATTGCCGTCGTTGGTGTTGACGTCGTCGTTGTTCTTGTCCCGGCCCTGGACCCGCCACAAGCGGCCATAAGACAAGGTACTGTCGAATGAACCGGTGACCTGGTTGTCCAGCACGCTGAACTCCTCGGCCTGCACGCCGTCGACCGCGCACAGTTGCAGCAGCCCTGCCAGGCCCACGCCGGGAAGCGCCGCGCCAGACAGGCGAAATCGAGTGCTCATGATCTGTTCCTCTTTCCCTGGATTTATTGTTGTTGTGTGCGTTACTGCGAGGGTTGGGGCGCCAATCCCGCACCGGCATAAATCCGGCTGTGCGCGCCAAAATGTCCCAGCAGTTTGAACAACTGTCGGTTAAGTGCCGGATGGTCGAAGTCTTCGCGCTGCAGCTGATTACCGCGGCTGAAATCACCGGTGATCGGTGCTGTGTCCAGCCATTGGCCGATGGCTTCATCGAACGCCGCGGACGCGTCGACGGACTCGGCACTCACCACTTCGCGCAGGTAGTCCACCGAGTACGGCGGGTAACGGGCGTCCTGGGCGGAATCGGCATAGGCGTCGAGCATCGGATGGGGCTGGCCCGTGCGCAGCAAACGACGCAGCCAGCTCGACTGATACTTCTCCACTTCCATGTGCCGGGTCGCAACGCGTTCGATGGACGCCTGCTTGTCGGCCGCGAAACCGGCCAGTGCCTTGCCCTCCAGCAGAAGAAGACTGGCGAGGTCGACACCGGGCAGTGGCTTGGCGTGATAAGGCTGGGTCAGGTCCTGAATGTGGTGCAGGCCCCAGCCGAGAAAGCGATAACCCCAATAAGGATGGCCGGTGGCAAAGGCCAGTCGCGCCAATCCCATGTATTGATAGGCGCGCCAGTCGGGCCAACTGCGTTCGAGAAATCCGGCAGCGGCGTACACCACCGGGCTTTCATGGAAGAACCCCATGTGGAACGGCGCCTGGGAGCTGTATTGAAACCGCGCATCACCGAACGGCTGCGGGCCGAAGCCGTACAGCGCGCCGACGTCGCCGGGGTTGTCGCTGAACAGGTTGATGTCGTGGCCGTAGTCAGGCTCATCGGCGGCGCTGGCCAACACGGCCAGGGGCGCGACTTGTTCGTGGTCAGTTACAACGATGAAGCGCTGGCGATTCCACGGTGACAGCGTCTGCTCGACCATGACCTGCTCGGCCTTGAGGTGTTCACGCTCGGGTTGATCCTTGCCCGGCATCGGCTGGATGACCATCGCCAGATGAATCCCGGGATTGATGCGCAGTGCGGTGAGGAAGTCGTGGCGCAGATTGTCCCCAGGTACGACTGGCAATCGCAGGTTGTCGGGGCGCGGCGGGTACTGGGCGAAGTGCTCGCGGGCGAAGCGCTCCTGCTCGTCGAGCAACGCGCTCACGGCCTCGTATTGTTGCGAGAGAAACTGTTCCAAAGGCTCGACGTCGACCTGCGGTGCGTCGCGCAAGGCCGGCAGGTCCTGCAACGCCAGGTAGCTGCCCACCGTATGGTTGGACCAGCCCCACGCCATCGGCGCCGTTCCACAAAGCAGCAACAGGAGGAATGTCAGCTTCATTGCCTGGTTCTTATTGGATGTGCAGTGAGGGTTGAGCCTAACAACCGACCCTGCCCCTGACACTGTCCAATCTCACCAGAAAAGTTCTCCGATAGCGCCAAACTCCGGTGCAAAAATCACCACGGATCAATGTGGGAGCGGGCTTGCTCGCGAATGCGGTGTGTCAGTGAAATCCATAGTGACTGACACTCCGCATTCGCGAGCAAGCCCGCTCCCACAGGGGATCTTCGGTGTTCTTTCAGGCAGGGTAACCGGTGATTTTGCGGATGCTCTGGTACAACGGCTTGAGCTGTCGATACATGCGCAGGTAGACCTCTTTGTACAGTCGCTCATAGACCTGTTGCGCTTCGGGTTGCGGCAGGAAGACCGCACCGACCCGTGTCATGGCGGCCATCGCCGTGGGGAAATCCGCGTGCAGCCCCAGCCCCACCGCGCAGCAAATGGCCGCGCCCAGGCCGGAGGCTTCGTAGACATGCGGACGCTCGGCCGGCAGGCCGAAAATGTTCGCCGTGAGTTGCATCGCGGCATCACTCTGGGAGCCGCCACCGGCGACGCGCAAGCGCGTGACGCAGACCCCCGAACGTTTCTCGATCTTCTCCATGCCCTGGCGCAAGGCGTACGCCAGGCCTTCGAGGATCGCCCGGTAAATGTGCGCACGGGTATGCACGTCGCCGAAGCCGATCATCGCGCCCTTGGCTTCCACACCCGGCTCGCGAATGCCGGGCGACCAGTAGGGTTGCAGCATCAACCCCATGGAGCCCGGCGGCACGGCCTCGACCAGCGCATCGAAGAGTTGCTCGGGCTCCACGCCCTGGGCTTTGGCCTGCTGCATTTCCCGCAGGCCGAACTCGTTCTTGAACCAGCTGACCATCCAATAGCCGCGATAGATCATCACCTCGCAGTTGAATTGATCCGGCACCGCCGACGGGTAAGGTGGAATCAACGGGACGATTTCCAGGTAGCGCGAGCGGGTGCTGGTGATCGTCGCCGTGGTGCCGTAGGACAGGCACACGGTGCTGGCGTCGACGACGCCGGAACCCACGACTTCGCAGGCCTTGTCGGCACCCGCGGCAATCAGCGGCAGCCCCTCGGGAATGCCGGTGTGGCGGCTGGCCTCGGCGCTGATGTAGCCGAGGGTTTCACCGGGCTTGTGCAGGCTCGGCAGTTGCTCGGGACGCACCGCCAGCGCCTGCCATTTCCAGTCGGTGGGTGCGGCCCATTTCAGGCGTTTGAAGTCGAAGGGCAAGTAACCGACGCAACACCCCACGGAATCGACAAAGCGCCCACAAAGACGATGGGTGAGAAACCCCGAGAGCAGCAGGAACTTGTCGGTCGCCGCCCACACTTCAGGCTGGTGGCGGGCGATCCAGTTGGCCTCGGCCTGGGCGCGGAAGTAGTCCACCGTGGCTTGCGCGCCGACCAGTTTGAACAACCAGCCCCACGGTCCCTTGATACTGCCTTCGACTTCGCTCTGACGCTGATCGAGCCACAGAATGGCCGGGCGCAAAGGCTTGCCCTGGGCATCGACGTTGATCACCGTGCCGCGTTGGGTGGTCAGGGACACGCCGGCAATCTGCGAGCGATCGATCCCGGTTTGCTGCCACACCTGCTGGCAGGCTTCACCTAACTTATCCCAGTAATATTCCGGGTCTTGCTCGGCCCACCCCGGTTGTGCCGAGTAATAGGCCTGCAACTCGACCTTGCCTTTGCCCAGCAGATTGCCCTGCAGGTCGAAGAGCAGCGCGCGCACGCTCTGGGTGCCATTGTCGATGGCCAACAGGTAACGCTTGTTCGGGTGGTTATCCATGGAGCTCTCTTCAATGGGCATCAATGCGTGGCATCCGGCAATCCGTGATGGCGTTGCCACAACTCCCGATAACGCTGTATCTCCTGCAGCCAACGCTCATCGTCCCAGCCCAGTCGTGGCTGGCAGAGTTGGCGAATGGCCGCGAAACAATCCTCGCCGCCACGCGGCAGCAGCAGGCCCAGACGGGTGCGGCGCAGCAGCAAGTCATCGAGATGCAGAACCATTTCCGTCTCGCAGGCAACGGCCAGTTCCGCCCACAAGGTGTCCGTGCTGCCTACCGTTTCATGGCTCAATTGGGCGATCCGTTGCGCCAGCCTCGGCAGGTCACGACCATGGCGCCCGGCCAGGCGCCGCCACTGGCTGGCGCTGAGTCCGGGTATCGCCAGCGGCGGCACGACGGCGAACACCGGCGCGGCGTCATCATTGAAGGGCCGCTCGAGCATGCTCGCGCAGGCCTTGAGCACTTCGATCGCCTGCGGGCGAAAGGTGGTCAGCTTGCCGCCGGCCAGGGTCACACAACCCGGCTCCTGCCACAGCACATGCTCACGGGTTTCATTCGACGGCTTGAGTTCACCCGCCACGTTGCCCACCACCGGGCGCACGCCCGACCAGGTCGACAGCACATCGGCTGCGACCACTTCAGCGCCGGGAAATTGTTGAGCGCAAGCCGCCAGCAGATAGTCGAGCTCCTCAGCGCTGATACTCGCGCTTTGATCCAGATCCTCGCGATGATCGAGGTCCGTGGTACCGACCACCGTGGCCCCCTCCCAGGGGAAAACGAACACCGGTCGACCGTCGCGTTCATGCAGGAAGGTGAAGGCTTGCGCCACGGGCAGGCGCCAGCCCGGCAATAACAGATGACTGCCGCGCAACGGGCGCAACTGGCGAGGCGCATCGGGCAGGCGCAAGCGCTCGGCCCACGCGCCGGTGGCCACGGCCAACACCCCACAACGCACTGTCAGTGATCCGCCCCCCTCGCAGTCTTCGACCTGAACCCCGCAAACGCGCCCCTCCTCACGCAGCAATTGCTGCACGCGCATGCCGTTGAGCACCACGGCGCCGTCGGCCCGGGCCTCGCCCAAAACGCGCATCACCAGGCGGGCATCATCGGTCAGCGCATCGACAAAACAGGTGCCGCCCAGCAGGTCATGTTCCTTCACCCCGGGCGCCAGATACCGCAGTTGCTGCGCGTCATGAAAGCGATGGCTGCGCCGCCCGGCCAACGCGTCATAGATGGACAGCAAACCACCCAGCACCCGCGGTCCGGGAAAACCGCCACGGTAATGCGGCATCATGAAACTCATCGGCTCGACCAGCCCCGGCGCTTCGTCCAGCAGCCTCTGGCGTTCATGCACCGAATCGCGGGTCAGGCGCCACTGGCCCTTGGCGATGTAACGCAAGCCGCCATGGACCATTTTCGAAGAGCGGCTGGAGGTGCCCCAGGCGAAATCGCGCTGCTCCAGCAGCAGGCAACGCCACCCTCGGCGCGCGGCTTCGCGCAGGATGCCGGCGCCGCTGATGCCGCCGCCGATGACGATCAGGTCCCAGGTTTCGGCCGCCAGCGTCGGCAGCACCTGCTGACGCCACGCCGCGTTCCAGTCCAGGCTCATGGCCGTCACTCCTGCAACAGCGTGCCAGGGTTCAGTCGCCCGGCCGGATCGAAGTGCCGACTCAGTGCCTGCAGGGTGTCCATCGCCAGCGCGCCCTTTTCGCGCAGCAGGTACGGCGCGTGGTCCTTGCCCACGCCATGCTGGTGACTGATGGTGCCGTGGTTGTCGACGATGGTCTGGCTGGCCGCCTGCTTGAGTGCCTGCCAGCGCGCCAGGGTGGCGGGGTAATCCGCCGCCGGGCGAAACACATAGGTGGTGTAGATGCTCGACCCTTCACCGTAGACGTGGGACAGGTGGGTGAACACGTGGACCCGTTCGCCCTGCGCCGCCAAGGCGTCACGCAGGCTGCTTTCGATCAGGGTGAGCAGGTTATCGACGTTGCTCCAGTCGGTGGCCGTTTCCAGGGTGTCGACCACGTAACCGGCGTTCCACAAGTTCTCGCGCAGGTAGGGAAAGCGGAAGCGGTTCTGCGCCCACTTCTTGCCGAGCAAGGTGCCGGTAAACACCCCGCCGAACGCCTTGAGGTGCTGCCGGGCCTGACGCAGGGACAGCGCATTTTGCCGACGGTTGCCGGTCACGCCGAACGTCAGCAGGCATTTGCCCTCGCCGGCGCCGCGCAGGGCCAGGTACTTTTCCAGCCAGGCGATCTGCTGCGGATGACCGGCCAGCGCCAGCTGGGTTTCGGTTTCCACCGCATTGGACAGGCGCAGCATCGACAGCGGCACCCGCGCCTGGGCCAACTGGCGGATGGCTTGCAGCGCCTTGGGCCAATCGGGCAGGAACACCCCGTAGAAACGTTCATCGGCGGGCAGTGCGCTGATCCGTACCTTGACCTCGGAAATGATCCCGAAACGGCCCTCACAGCCCAACACCACTTCGCGCAGATCGGGGCCGGCCGCCGAGGCCGGAAAGGAGGGAATGTCCAAAGGTCCGGCAAAGGTTTCCAGGGTCCCGCCGGCGAACAGTTGCTCGATCCGCCCATAGCGCAATGACTGCTGGCCACTGGAGCGGCTGGCGACCCAGCCGCCCAGGGTCGACAGCTCCCACGACTGCGGGAAGTGCCCCAGGGTGTAACCACGGGCGCGCAACTGACTTTCCACCTGCGGTCCGCTGGTGCCGGGGCCGAAGGTGGCCAGCAGGCTCTCTTCGTCGAGGTCCAGCAGGCGACTCATGCGGGCCAGGGAAACTGTCACCACCGGCCGCGCGGAACTCGGCGGGTTGATGTGACCGGCCACCGAAGTGCCGCCGCCATAAGGAATCAGGCACAGGTCCTGTTCATGGGCGAGCCGCAGTAACTGGCGAATCTGTTCAGCGCTCGTGGGATAGGCCACGGCGTCGGGATAATTGCCCAGTTCGCCCTCACGCAACGCCAGCCAGTCCGGCAGGCTCTGGCCGCGAGCATGCAGCAAACGATCATGGGCATCCACGCTGTACAGGAAGTGTTGCTGCAACCGCGACGGGGGCACGCGGGCCAATGCCGTCTCGAGCGTCGCGTCGGGCAGCGCTCGACCGTCACCTACCCGCCGGGCGAGAAAACTCGCGCCCTGGGCCGGCAGTTCGACCACCGTGGTTGCATCTCCCCAGCCGTTCCAGCGTCGCATGCGTGTGTCCTTTTGCGGTTCTGATCAGTGAAATTTCAGGCCCCCATACTAGTCAGCCGCCGGAAAGTGTCACGGTCGCATCGGGCCAGTTCGAGTAGCCAATTGAGTCAAACGTCGCGCAGGCGTCAGCCATTTACTTTAGCCGTGGTTTCAAATTACCTTTCAGGGCATTCATCCGCGCACGCGGGCCTTGATCAAAGGAATACGATCATGCAATCCCTGGGCTTCACTTCCGTTCCGCCGCTGCTCAAATACCTGCGTCATGCCGAACAACTGGGCATGGCCATCGAGCCTGCGTTGACGGCTGCCGGGTTGCAGGCACAGCAGTTGAGCGACAACAGCCTGCGGTTGCCCGGCGAAGCCCATGAACGGCTGCTCGATTATTTCTGCGAACACTCGGGCGATCCGTTGTTCGGTCTCAACGCCGCGCGTTTTGTGTTGCCCAACTCCTGGAGCGTGCTGGGTTACATCACCATGAACTGCGCGACACTGGGCGATGCGATGAGCCGCATCATGCCGTTCGAGAAGCTGGTGGGAGACATGGGCGTCAGCCGCGCCGAGGTGCAAGGCAGCGACGTACATCTGATCTGGACCTGCCGCCATCAACGCCCGCGAATCCGTCGGCACCTGGTGGAAAACGTGCTCGGCTCCTGGCTGCAGTACGCGCGCTGGATCGCCGACACGCAACTGTCGCCGGCCGCCGTCTGGCTGGAACATGCCTGTCCGGCCGACACGACGCTGGCAGAGTACGAGCAGTTCTTCGATTGCCCGGTACTGTTCGACCAGCCTTATTCGGCGCTGATTGTGCCGTTGCCGTATTTGCAGTTGCCCTTGCGCCAGGCCGATGCGCAATTGCTGCGCACCCTGGAAGAACATGCCCAGGGGTTGATGGCCACACTGGAGGACGCGTCGCTGGAACAGCGGGTCAAAAGCATCCTGCGCCAGCTGCTCAAGGAGGGTCTGCCACGCAAGGAGCAGGTGGCCGAGCATCTCGCTGTGTCCGTGCGCACGCTGCAACGCCAGCTGCATCAGGCCGGTACGTCGTACCAGCAGATCCTCGATGACCTGCGCCAGGAACTGGCCGAGCACTACCTGCTCAACAGCACCTTGCCGATTCAGGACATCGCCCAATACCTGGGCTTCACCGAACCCCGCTCGTTTCACCGCACGTTCAAAAGCCGGCGCGGGATGCCGCCCGGCGAGTTTCGCCAAAGCCACCGGGTGCCGAACGAAGGCTGAGGGGCTGAAGGGTTCAGAGACTGATCGCGTTGGTGAACACCAGCCGATTGCCGAACGGGTCGGCAATGGTCATGTCCTGGCTGCCCCACGGCATGGCCTGGATCTGTGGATGGGAAAACCGGTATTGCTTGGCCAACAGTTGCTGCTGAAACTTCTCCAGCTCATCGGTCTCGATCCGCAGCGCAGAACCCGGTGTCCCGTCGCCATGGTGTTCGGACAAGTGCAGCACACATTCGCCACGGGAGATTTGCAGGTACAGCGGGAAATTCGCTTCGAATCGATGTTGCCAGTCGATCTGGAACCCCAGGAAGTCGACGTAGAACTCCACTGCCTTGGCTTCGTCGAAAATGCGCAGGATCGGAGTGGTTTTACCGAAGCTCATCGGGTTGCTCCCAGACATTGAAAAACCGGTGGGAGCGAGCTTGCTCGCGATGGTCGTTAACGATGACGCGTCTCTACTGGATAAACGCGGCGCTCTTTTGTCCATCGCGAGCAAGCTCGCTCCTATACAGACGTACTGACCCGCAATGGTAGCCGGGTTTGATGTCAGTCCTTCGGCGCGGAAATGCCAATCTTTAATCTCAAAGTGCCATCATTGTGACGCAATCCGCGAAACTCACTGAAAACCCGTGCGCAAATCCCCTTCCCGGGCCAGGAACCGCCCTTCCCTGCGCCCGTTGGCCTGGCCGTCGCGGTAACTCAACACACCGTTGATCCATACCCCTTCAATGCCCTCCGCCGCCCGCTGCGGATCGTTGAAATCGGCGACATCACGGATGGTCGCCGGATCGAACAGCACCAGGTCCGCCCAATGACCTTCGCGGATCTCACCGCGCTCCTTCAAACCGAACCGCGCGGCCGACAGCCCGGTCATTTTGTGCACGGCAGTGTGCAGCGGGAACAGTCCTACGTCACGGCTGAAATGTCCGAGTACCCGAGGGAATGCGCCCCACAGGCGTGGGTGTGGGAACGGGTCTTCCGGCAAGCCGTCGGAGCCGACCATCGACAGCGGATGCGCGAGGATCCGGCGCACATCCGCCTCATCCATGCCGTAGTACACCGCACCGGCCGGTTGCAGTTGACGGGCGGCATCGAGCAACGACAGATTCCATTCGGCGGCGATGTCCATCAGGTCGCGGCCGCCCATCTCCGGGTGCGGCGTCGACCAGGTGATGGTGATGCGGTGGGCATCGGTCACCTGCTTGAGGTCCAGGGTCGATGAACTCGCGGCATACGGATAGCAATCGCAGCCCACGGGGTGCGATTTCGCTGCTTCTTCCAGGGACGCCAGCAGTTGCGGACTACGCCCCCAGTTTCCGGCACCGGCACATTTGAGGTGGGAAATGATCACCGGGCTTTGCGCATGGCGGCCGATCCGGAACGCCTCGTCCATGGCCTCCAGCACTGGTTCGAATTCGCTGCGCAAATGGGTGGTGTAGACCGCGCCGAACGCGGTCAACTCTTCGGTCAGCTGCATCACTTCATCGGTCGATGCCGAGAAGGCGCTGGCATAGGCAAGGCCAGTGGACAAGCCCAGCGCACCGGCCTCCAGGCTCTCGCGCAGTTGCTCGCGCATCGCGGCGATTTCATCGGTTGTGGCGGTGCGCAACAGATCGTCGAGGTGGTTGCTGCGCAACGCGGTATGACCAACCAGCGCGGCGACGTTCAACGTGGTGTTCGCCGCTTCGACCGCCGCCCGATAGTCGCGGAAGGTCGGATAAACGAATGCAGCGGCCGTGCCGAGCAGGTTCATCGGATCCGGCGGATCACCGCGCAAACTCACCGGTGAAGCACTGATTCCACAGTTGCCGACGATCACCGTGGTCACGCCCTGGCTGAGCTTGGGCAGCATCTGCGGTTGGCGAATGACCACGGTGTCGTCATGGGTGTGCACGTCGATGAAACCCGGCGCCAGCACATGGCCCTGTGCGTCGATTTCTTCGTTGGCACGGGCATCGCGCAAGTCGCCGATACGCTCGATGCGCCCGTTCAGAATCGCCACGTCGGCGGGGTAACCGGGGCTGTTGCTGCCGTCGATGATCAGGGCGTTGCGAATCAGCGTGTCGTACTGCATGTCAGTCTCCCAGCGGCAAGTGATCGTCGCCGCCGCGGTATTCGTCGAGGGCGAGTTTGATCCGCCGCAGACGTTCTTGATTGTCTTCAGGGTTGGCCAGGGCCAGCTCGGTGGCGAGCACATCGATGGCCAGCAGCATGCCGTAGCGCGCCGCCGTGGGTTTGTAGATGAACGAGGTTTCAGCGCTTTGCAGCGGCAGGACGATGTCGGCCAGTTGCGCCAGCGGCGAATCGCCGCGAGTGATGGCCAGGATGCGCGCGCCGTAGTTGCGCGCCAGCTCCACCGTTTCAATCAGTTCCGGGGTGATCCCGGTCAGCGAGCAGACAATCACCACCTGTTCGGCACTGAGGCTGGCGGCGGTGACGCGCATCATCACCGCATCGTGGCACGCCGTGATCGGATAGCCCAGGCGCACCAGGCGCACTTGCAGTTCATCGCTGCACAGGGTCGAGCAGCCGCCCATGCCGAAGGCGTGGATCATTCGCGCCTTGCCCAGCAGTTTTACCGCATCGGCGAAACGCGACTCATCGAATGCCGCCAGGTGCTGGCGCAAGGTCGATTCGATGTCACTGACAATCTGCCCGTAGAACGCCGACTGCTCGGGGGTGCCCGCCGGGTCGAGAAAGCGGCTGCCGACACCGCTGGCCTGGGCCAGTTGCAAGCGCAAATCACGCAGATCCTTGCAGCCGACCGTGCGGGCGAAACGCGACAGCGTGGCGCTGCTGACCTCTGCCCGCAGCGCCAGTTCATCGAGGCTGGCGGAGGCGGCGAAGCCTACATCGTCGAGCATCAGGCGGGCGATGCGTCCTTCACCGGCGCTGAAGGAATCCTGGCGGGCGCGGATCTGGTAGAGGATGTCCATGCTAGTGGCTCCGGCTAAATCAGGTAAGAAAGGCCAACGGTCAGTCCGAAGGCAACGACCGAGATCAACGTCTCGAGCACGGTCCAGGTCTTGAAGGTTTGGGCAACGGTCATGTTGAAGTATTCCTTGATCAACCAGAAACCGCCGTCGTTAACGTGGGAAAAGATAACCGACCCCGCGCCTGTCGCCAGCACCAGCAGCTCCGGATGGGGATAACCCAGACCAATGGCCACCGGTGCGACCACGCCTGAGGCGGTGGTCATGGCCACAGTGGCAGAACCGGTGGCGATGCGCATCAGCGCAGCAAACAGCCAGCCCATCAACAGCGGCGACAGATGAAACTCGTGGGCCAGGCCGACAATTTGATCGGTGACGCCGGCGTCCACCAGGATCCGGTTCAGTCCACCGCCGGCGCCCACCAGCAGGGTGATGCTCGCGGTCGGCGCCAGGCATTCGTTGGTGAACTTGAGGATCGATTCACGGTTGAAGCCCTGGGCCAGGCCGAGGGTCCAGAAGCTCAGCAAGGTGGCCAGCAACAGCGCGATCACCGAGTTGCCGATGAACAGCAGGAACTGGTTGAAACCACTGCCCGGCGTGGAAATCAGATTGGCCCAGCCGCCGATCAGCATCAGCACCACCGGCAGCAGGATGGTCGCCATGGTGATGCCGAAACCCGGCAGGCTGTCGCGGGGTTCACGCTCGAGGAACTGGCGCTCCAGCGGGTTTTCCGCCGGCAATGGAATGCGCGGCACGATGAACCTGGCGTACAGGGGACCGGCGATGATCGCGGTCGGAATGCCGATCAGGATCGCGTACATCAACGTCTGCCCCACCGACGCCTGATATACCTGCACCGCCAGCATCGCCGCCGGGTGTGGCGGCACCAGCGCATGCACCACCGAGAGCCCGGCGACCATCGGCAAGCCGACCATCAGGATCGACACGCCCACGCGCCGCGCCACGGTAAAGGCAATTGGCACCAGCAAGACGAAACCGACTTCGAAGAACAGCGGCAGCCCGACCAGAAACGCGATGGTCACCATCGCCCAATGCGCGTTCTTCTCGCCAAAGCGGTCGATCAAGGTCCGCGCCACCTGCTCGGCGCCGCCGGACTCGGCCATCATCTTGCCGAGCATGGTCCCCAGCGCCACCACCAGTGCGATGTGCCCCAGGGTTTTGCCGACACCGGCCTCGTACGCCCCCACCACACCGGACGGAGGCATCCCGGCGACCAGCGCCAGGCCAAGGGAAATCAGGGTGATGACAATGAACGGATTGAGCCGGTAACGGGCGATCAGAACGATCAGCGCGATGATGGCAACGGCGGCATACACCAGCAGCCAATAGCCGAAGGACGGGGTCATGCGGTACTCCTCGAGAGGGTCACGTCGAAATATTTGTGAAACTCTTAAAACATTTCGGTCGGTGATTTTCAAACGAGGTGAAAGTAATTTTCGTAAAGAGGTAAGGCGTGTCGCTCAGAGGTATGAGTTGTCGCAAATAATGAAAATCAGGCAGGCGGATTTTCATCGCGCCAGGAAGATCGTTCCTACGCAGGTGGACAGCATCGCCTTGAGCGATGGCGTCAATAGGGTGTATTGCCCGGGCGGTCACCAATCAGGAGCTTGCCATCATTGAAAATCAACACCGAATGACTCTCAGGGTGGCTCGTCAGGTCAGGGAATTGTCTTGCTTAGACATTAAACCTGTTATTTCTGACAGCTGACTAATCACTCGTATCTGGGCTCTATTTAGAAGCTGAATTCCATAACGGACGTTCATTCATCTTGAGGGGAGCAAAACTCATGAGCCAGAAACAAACATCGTTGAGCGCGGGTACTTTCGACCCTTCCTTCGCCGAGAAGGGAGTGTTATCACTACCACTTCCTAGAATTCCTGGAGACATGGCGCAGTGTGCTCTAGCACTTCCCCAGAACAAAACTCTTGTTGTCATACCTTGGCAAGGGTCTGGTCCGATTGCGGTGGCACGGCTTAATGAGGATGGAACATTTGATACCTCGTATGGCGATAGACAGCTGGGCTTCGTTGAATTGTCTTTCGAAGGGATCGGAATTGACCGGGTAGCATTGAGGATCGGTGCGCTAGCTGATGGTGGATGTGTAATTACAGGTCTATACAGCTCAGGAGGCACTCGAGGTTTGATCGTCATTCGGCTACGCCAGGATGGGAACCTTGAGGAGTCCTTTGGTAATGGCGGTATTCGCCTTATCCCTGAAGAGGACTTTCGGTTAGGAACGTCCAATGGAGAAGTGTGTGTAGATCGAGAGACTGAAAATGACGGCAATGGCCCCTCCACGGCACAAAGTAATGAGGGTTTTTCTGCAGCAGAGGATCCGCATGGAAAAATCGTCCTGGTTAGCAACACTATTGATTTCACCGGTCGTCAAAAGGCGGTTGCGCTACGCCTGAACTCAAATGGTTCGACCGACCAAAGTTTTAACGGGGGGTTCGCGGTTGTCGAGCTTCAAGGTGTTGAACATCTTTGGAGCAGCGCTCGGGGGGTGGCGGTTCAGGACGGCAAAGTATTGGTTTGTGGCCAATATGGTGACGGCGCTCACAGAGCAGTCTTCGTGATGCGCTTTGACACGGAAGGCAAAGTAGACGCCCAGTTTAATCTCAACCGTCCAGTAACTATCACCTCTTCGGAGTATATTGATTTTCGCTCTATCCATGTAAGCGAAACTGCAATTTTAGTGGCAGGCGAAGCAATTCGGGATGGCGTAAAACACGGGCTAATCGTCGTGCTAAACACCAGTGGCTCTTACAATCTTGTGTTCAATAATGGAGCCCCCTTGTACTCCAACCTCATACCTGGATCATTGTATTGGCGACAATGTGCATTGCAGTCCAATGGCTCAATCATTGTAGTTGGGGTGGGGGGAGAAATAGGTAGTCGAGATCTGTCCCTGGTAACGGCACGCTATTGTACTGACGGCTCCTTAGATTCGACCTTTAACAATGGCAAGGGCTTTGCTGTTTACGAGAATGAGATAGGGACTCACACTTCAGATGACGTGGTAGTCATGAAAGATGGTCGGATTGTGATTTGTGCTTCGTGGGCGGATGCCAACTTGCGTTTCGGCGGGTGGATGTTGCGTTACTTGGGGTAGAGCGGCCTGTTACGTCTTCAAGAGCCAGTTTGCTTCCACAGGGTCCGTTCAATCCTGTGGAAGCAAGACGGCTGCAGGCAGCCGTAGAACGGCGGGCAAAAAACTATATCTCTCGCCCATCCTAGATTTTAATAACGGCGAAATCATTTTCGACATAGTCAAGAAACCGCAGGGAGGATGCTGAAAGAGGTGTTTGAGCGGCTTGAGCCTGCTGAATACAGAGGTCAATCCGCTCATACATAGATTTACGATCGTCCAACCTTTGGGGTCAGTCCAGAACGTGGGAACGATCAGTCATGATGCTCACTGGCACGCTTGAGCAACTTCTTGCAGCGCTCGGACAAATGCAGCACACGCAAGTGCTTGCCGGCCTTGGCGTACCGCTCGCGCAAGGTGCCCAGCGCGGCGATGGCCGAGTAGTCGACGAAGCTCAGGTGCTGGCAATCCAGGGTCACTTGCGCCGGGTCGTTGGCCGGATCGAACTGATTGAGAAAGGGTGTGGTCGAGGCGAAGAACAGCGTGCCATGCACCCGGTACAGCTTGCTGCCGTCGTTCTCCAGATGACTGTCGGCATACAGCTGGCGGGCCTGCTGCCAGGCAAAGTTCAGCGCCGCGATGATGATGCCGCAGAGCACCGCGGTGGCCAGGTCGGTGAACACGGTAATCACTGTCACCGCGATGATCACCAGCACGTCGTTGAGCGGCACCTTGTTCAGCACCCGCAACGAGGCCCAGGCGAAGGTCTGTTGCGACACCACGAACATCACCCCGACCAGCGCGGCCAATGGAATGCGCTCGATCAGCGGCGACAGAAACAGGATGAACAGCAGGATCGACACCCCGGCCACCACCCCGGACAAACGCCCGCGGCCACCGGAACTGAGGTTGATCACGGTCTGGCCGATCATGGCGCAACCGCCCATGCCGCCGAATGCACCCGACACCACATTCGCCGCCCCCAGCGCCACGCACTCGCGATCCGGGTAGCCACGGCTCTCGGTGATTTCGTCGGTGAGGTTCAGGGTCAACAGGGTTTCCAGCAACCCGACCAGCGCCATCAGGATCGCGTAGGGCGCGATGATGCGCAGGGTGTCCAGGTTCCACGCAATGTCCGGCAGCGCCAGCGTCGGCAAGCCACCGGCAATGTGCGCCATGTCGCCCAGGGTGCGGGTAGGCAAGCCAAGCAGATACACCGCCAGGCCCACGCCGAGAATCGCCACCAGCGCCGGCGGCACGGTGCGGGTCAAGCGCGGCAGTACGTAGACAACGGCCATGGTCACCGCGACCAGGCCAAGCATCATGTACAGCGGCGTGCCGCTCAACCAGGCCTCACCGTCCTTGAAGTGCTCCAGTTGCGCCAGGGCAATGATGATCGCCAGGCCGTTGACGAAGCCGAGCATCACCGGGTGCGGCACCATGCGCACCAGTTTGCCGAGCTTGAGCAGCCCGAACGCCATCATGATCAGCCCGCCCAGCAACACCGTGGCCAGCAAGTACTGCACGCCGTGTTGCACCACCAGCGCGACGATCACCACGGCCATCGAGCCGGCCGCGCCGGACACCATGCCCGGTCGCCCGCCGAACAGCGCGGTCAGGGTGCAGATGATGAATGCGCCATAGAGGCCCATCAGCGGATTGAGGTGGGCCACCAGGGCGAAAGCGATGCACTCGGGCAACAGGGCGAAGGACGTGGTAAGCCCGGCCAGGACATCGGCGTGTAGACGTTTTGCTTTCATGGGGGGGACCGCACACAGGTAGAGACGAAAAAGAGTGTGCGGATGTTACGGAATCGAGGGCCGACCGGCCATCATCTGTGTCATCGAAAATGCCATCGCGGGCAAGCCCGCTCCCACAGGTACTTTGCCGTTCACAAAATTATCGAACGACGCAGAAACTGTGGGAGCGCGGCTTGCCCCGGGCGGCGTTCCGACGATGAACGATGACGCGGTCTAACGCGAACTCACACCATCTCGTCGCGAATCCACTCAACCACCGAAGTGCGCTTCGGCACCCAACCCAACAGTTCCCGCGCATGCTTGCCGCGAACCCGACTGTTGGAACCCAGACCATAGTTGGCCATTTCATAGCCCCACTCGGCTTCGGCATCCTTGAGCGGCCAGTCCTGTGGCTCGCCCAGGTTCAGCGCCAGGGCCATCGCCGTGGTCATATCGACGAACGACGCTTCACCGCTTTCAACGAAGTAGAACGTGCCCGGTACATTTTTGGTCAGCGCCAGCAGGTACAGCGCAACCACGTCCTCGATGTGCACGTTGGACCAGATGTTGCGGCCCGTGCCGACATGGCGCACCACGCCGCTTTTGCGCGCCTGTTTGAGCAGGCGCGGCAACTGCACGCTGTCGCGATGGACGCCCAGGCTATGGCCGTAGATCAAGGTGTTGCAGATCACCGCCGAGTTCACCCCCTCCATGGCCGCCGCCAGGATCAGGTTATCGATGGCGACGCGCGCCGCCTTGTCGACGGTCGGTTCCGGCAGGTTGTCTTCGAAGTAGATGACATCACTGGATTGGCCACCCGAGGCATCACCGACAATGCTCGAACCGCTGGTGTGCAGGAACACCTTGCCAGAGCCGCGCAAAGCATCGAGCAAGGCTTCCACCGCACCACGATGATCGCTGCTGGCCGCGTTGATCACTGCATCGGCAGCGAGCGCCTGATCGGTCAACAGGTCGCGGTCGTCCAGACTGCCCACCACCGGAGAAATGCCCAGTGCACGTAGCTCATCGGCCTGTTCGGCGCTGCGCACCAGACCGGTGACAGCGTGGCCGGCCTGGACCAGGCCCGTGGCGATGGAACCGCCGATAAATCCGGCAGCGCCGGTAACGAATACGTTCATGGAGAAACTCCCTGCGTGGATAAGTGATGCAAGGAGTATCCGGCAGCGATGACTGCCGAAAAATGCCCTCTGACCCAATTCACTTTTGCGCAGGGGTCACGAATCAGCCTTTGAAATCCGCGCTCGCATAATCCGCCAACTTGCCCTGGATAAAGTCCAGGAAGCATTGAATCCGCAAGGCCAGCTGCGAGTTGCGGTAGTACACCGCATTGATCGGCTGGCGGTAGCCGCTGTTGAATTCGGCCAGCAACACTTTCAAGCGTCCGGCACGAATGTCCTCGATGGTCATGAAGTGCGACAGGCTGGCGATGCCCTGGCCGTCCAGTGCCAGATGGCGGATGGTCTCGCCGCTGGAGGCGCTGATCGACGCCTGGATCGGCCAGCGATCGCCATGCACGTAACGCAGCGGCCATTGGTTGAGGCCTTCGTTCTGGGTGAACCCCAGCAGTGTATGGTCGGCCAGGTCAGCCACCGCTTGCGGTATACCGTGCTTTTCCAGGTAGGCCGGGCTGGCGACGATGTGCAGCGGGCTGCAACCGAGGGAGCGGGCATGCAGTGTCGAGTCGGTCAGGGTGCCAATGCGAATGGCGATGTCGGTGCTCTGCTCCAGCAGGTCGATGATCAAGTCGTTGCTGTTGAGTTCGAGCTGGATGTCGGGGTAGAGCCTGCGGAATTCATCGATGTAGGGCACGATGGCGTGCAGCATGAAGGGTGATGCCGCGTTGATTCGCAGACGCCCGGACGGTGTTTGCTGGCGTGAGGACAGCCGCTCTTCGAGCTCGTCCATCTGATCGAGAATGCGCTTGGCGTGCTCGAAGAAGTACTTGCCCTCCTCGGTCAGGTCCATGCGTCGCGTGGTGCGATTGATCAAGGTGGTGTCGAGCTTGGCCTCCAGCCGCGACAGCGTACGGCTGACCGCCGAAGGCGTTTGCCCGACCTGCTCGGCCGCCGCAGAAATCGACCCGCATTCAATCACGCAGACGAATATCTGCAATTCATCGGATCTGGCTTTCACGTGTGTCCCTTATCGATAATTCAGCACAACGCTTAAATCGCTTTTCGTAGGAGCCCGGCTTGCCGGCGATTGCGTCCTCATGAGCGCCATCGCCGGCAAGCCGGCTCCTACAGGTTCTGGCTTCAGGTATCGATAGTAGCCGAGCGTCATGCCTTGAGGCCAAACACCTCTGTCAAATGCTGCTCATAACGCGCCACATCGCCTTCGATGTTCGGGCGCTTCATCACGTCCACACAGAGGAACGTCGGCAAACCGGTCATGCCAAGGAACTCGTTGGCCTTGTGGAACGGGAAGTACACCGCGTCCACACCTTTGGCTTCGAAGAAATCGGTCGGGTCGTCGAAAGCTTGCTGCGGGGCGTTCCAGGTCAGCGACAGCATGTACTGCTTGCCGTGGATCAGGCCGCCGCTGCCGTATTTCTGCGAGGCGTCGGAACGGGTGCGGCCGTCGCTGGCGTAGAGGCTGCCATGACCTTCGGTGAAGACTTCATCGATGTACTTCTTCACGGTCCACGGCGCGCCCATCCACCAGCCGGGCATCTGGTAAATGATCACGTCGGCCCAGAGAAACTTGGCCACTTCTTCGGCGACGTCGTAGCCCTCGTCGATGAAGGTGGTTTTGATATCCACACCACCGCGATCCAGCACGCTCAACGCGGCTTCATGCAGGGTGGTGTTGTAGCGGCCGTCGGAGTGCGCAAATTGTTTGCCACCGTTGAGCAACAGGACTTTTTTCATGGAAGGTCTCGGGAAGGGTCGGGAATTGGATGGCGGCAGAGTACCGATCGGCCTCGCGCGGAATAAGCGTCGAAATGACAAAACTCATTTGACCCACAGGCACGAATCCACAGTCGATTGTTGCTTTAGACTGGCGCCCATTCTGACCTGAGGAGAGATGTAGATGAGTGAAATCCAGGGCTTCATCCTGCACGCCAAGACCCGTCCGGAAAAATCCGACGCCTTCGAAGCGTTTTTCAGCGGCTACGTGCAAGCAAGTCGCGCCGAACCCGGCTGCATCGAATACCACATGCTGCGCGACAAACAGGACCCGACCCTGTTCATTTTCTACGAGATCTGGCAGTCCCAGGCCCATCTGGACGTGCACTCGAACCTGCCGCACATGAAGCAGTTCCTCGAGAAGCGCGATGAGTATCTGGAACGGGACTTCGACATCCGCGCCATCGACATGATCAGCCCGTCGTCCGCTAGCCGCTGATCAGCAAATGGCCGCCGAGCACACCCAGGCCAACGAAAAACACGCGCTTGAACCACAGGGCGCTGATCCGCTGGCGCAGCGATTGCCCCAGCCACATGCCGAGCATGGCCGGGATCAGCGCCAGCAGCGACGCGCTCAACTCGCCCCCGCCGAGCGCACCGCGCCATAACAAGCCACCGGCCAGGGCCAGGGTCGAGACGGTGAACGACAGGCCCAGCGCCTGCACCAGTTCGTCCCGGCGCAAACCGAGCGCTTGCAGGTAGGGCACCGCCGGAATCACGAACACGCCGGTGGCCGAAGTGATGACGCCGGTCAGCAGGCCACACAGTGGACCGAGCCAGTGTTCGCTGCGCCGCCCCACGCGCAAGGACGGCAGGCACAATCCGCTCAGCGCATACAGCAACAGCGCAGCGCCCAACCCTCGCACCACCCAATGGCCACCGCTCATGCCGATCCACAGCGTGCCCGCCCCGGTGCCGATGAAAATCGCCAGCAACATCGGCCACAGTCGTTTGACCAGCCCGGACAAATGCCCGCCGAATGCCAGTTGCCAGACGTTGGTGAGCGTTGCCGGAATGATCAATAGCGCGGCTGCCTGCGACGGCGCCATAGCCAGGCCGAGCAGGCCCATGGCAACCGTTGGCAGGCCGAGGCCGATCACCCCCTTGATCATGCCGGCCAGCACAAAGGTGCCGATCACCAACAGTGACAGGGCCAATCCGAGATTCTGGTACAACGCCGAGAGTGTGTTCATGGGGCTATGGTGAGCCCGCGGGGGTTGATTGAAAATCTGCCATATACTGAGGTTGCCTCTTGCTTTGACAGAGGCTGAATATTTCGCTGAAGCGACTGGCCTCTTCGCGGGCAAGCCCGCTCCCACAGGGGATTTGTGAACGACACATAACCACTGTGGGAGCGGGCTTGCGCGCGAAGGGGCCAGTCCAGACAGCAAATAAACCGGGGATGACAATGCACTTCGACCTGACCGACCTGCGCCTGTACCTGAACATCCTCGACACCGGCAACATCACCGCCGGCGCCGCACGCAGTCATCTGTCACTCGCGGCGGCCAGCGCACGGATTCGCGCCATGGAGGCGTCGCTGGGCGTCGAGTTTCTCCAGCGCAACCGTCGCGGGGTCAGTCCGACGCCGGCCGGCGATGCCCTGGCCCGGCACGCGCGGGTTCTGCTGCAACAGGCCGAACGCCTGCAACAGGAACTGGCCGAATACGCCAAGGGCGTCAAAGGCCAGGTGCGCTTGTTGTGCAACACCACCGCCATCACCGAATACCTGCCGGAGTTGCTCGCGGACTTCCTGCACAGCCACCCCAACCTCGACATCGACCTGCAGGAACTGCCCAGCGCCCGTATCACCCACGCCTTGCGCCAGGGGGCGGCGGACCTCGGTATCGTCTCCGACGCCATCGACACCCACGACCTGCAAACCCGCCCGTTTCGCGATGATCCGCTGGTGCTGATCATGCCCCGCGAACATCCCTTGGCACGGGGGGCCTCGGTGAGTTTCAGCGACACGCTGCGTCACGATTACGTCGGCCTGAACGCCAACAGCGCCCTCGCCGTGTACCTGGAGGAACAGGCGCTGCACACCGGCTCGCGAATGCAGATCCGCATTCGCGCCGACGGCTTCGACGGTTTGATGCGCATGGTCGCCCACGGTGCCGGATTAGCGATTGTGCCGCTGGCGGCGATCCAGCGTTGGTCGCTCGATGAGCCGTTGAAAAGTGTCGCGCTAGAGGAAGACTGGGCGCGGCGCAAACTGCTGCTCTGTGCCCGCTCATTCGACAACCTGCCCGGTTATGCCAGAGCCTTGTTCGAGGCATTGCAGGGCGACAGCCTTTGAAGACTGCCGCCCCTGCGAGTTGCTTGCAGACTAGACCTTGGGCAACGGGCGCAAGGCTTCGGCCGTCTTGGGTTTTCTGAAAAAGATGCCGTAGATCACCGTGAGTACCACCAGGAAAGGCACACCGAAGACCAGGGTCATCTTGAAGGCGTCGGTGAAGTAGGTGGTGATCATCACCGCGCCCATCAACACCAGCCCCAACAGGGTCGAGTAGGGGAACAGCCGCATGCGGAACGACAGTTTGCGTTCGCCGTTGCGCTGGTGATAACGACGGAAGCAGTAGTGCGTCAGGAAGATCATGAACCAGGTGAAGATGGCGCCAAACATCGAGATCGCCATCATCAGGGTGAACGAACTTTCCGGATACAGGATATTGAGCAAGGTCGCCAGGGCGATGCCCGAGCTCGACAGCAGCAGTGCGTTCAGCGGAATCCCGCTCTTGCTCAACACGCCCATGGACTTCGGCGCATAACCACCACGCGACAGGCTGAACATCATGCGCGTGGTGATGTACAACTGACTGTTCATCGCCGACAACGCCGCAATCAGAATCACGAAATTCATCACACCGGTCGCGCCGGGAATCCCGATCGACTGCATGACCGTGACGAACGGGCTCTGGGCTTTGCCGGCCTGGACCCACGGCACAATCGCCAGCATCAGCGCGAGGGTCAGCAGGTAGAACACCACCAGGCGCACGATGGTCGCGCGAAAGGCTTTCTTCACCGCTTGCTCCGGATCCTTCGCCTCACCGGCGGCCACCGCGATCATCTCGACGCTCAGGTAACTGAAGATCGACACGATCACCGCGACCCACATGCCTTGCAAACCGTTGGGGAAAAAACCGCCATGGGAGGTGTAGTTATGCACGCCGTATTCCGGGTTGCCGGAGCCAAACACCACATACACCGCCAGAATGATGAAGCCGACGATCGCGCCGATCTTGATGGTCGAGAACCAGTACTCGAAGGTGCCGAAGGTCTTCACGCTGATGGCGTTGAGCACGATCAGCACACTGGAGAACGAGACGATCCAGATCCATTCCGGCACGTTGGTGAACCAGTACTTCATGTACATCGCGACCGCCGTCACTTCCGTACCGACCGCCAGCACGATCGCCGCCCAGTAGGCATAGCGCACCAGGAACCCGGCCAGCGGGCTGACATAGAATTCGGCATAGGCACCGAATGAACCCGAGGTCGAATGGGCCACGGTCATTTCCGCCAGGCAGCCCATCAACAGCAGGGTGATGATCGCGCCGATGGCGTAGCTGAGCAGCACGCTCGGCCCGGCATAGCCGATGGCATAGGCGCTGCCCATGAACAACCCGGTGCCAATCGCACCACCAATGGCGATCATGCTCATCTGCCCCGACGTCAGTTGACGCCGCAAGCCTTGTTCACGGTTGGATATCGTTTCAAAACCGGAGTTATCGGTCATTTGTCTGTCCTCTGAATATTGTCTGTCTTGAAGAGAGCACGTGGTTGGATGGTCTCGTGGGGATCAGCCACGCACAGCAGGACACGGATCAGAAAATACTCAGTGGATACTCGATGATGACGCGGACTTCGTTGTTGTCCGTGGTGTCGGCGCGCGCCACTTGAGCGGTCGAACGCACACTGGCCTGACGTACCCGCACCGACAGATCCCTGGCCTTGCCCGACTGCACGACGTAGCGCGCTTCGAGATCGCGTTCCCAGCGCTTGCCGTCATCGCCGTAACGCCCGTAAGCGCCGTTGGGGCCGCCATCGTAGTGGCTGTCGTCGATATGGTCACCGCTGACATAACGCGACATGAAGCTCAGGCCCGGCACGCCGAATGGCGCCATGTCCAGGTCGTAGCGAAGTTGCCAGGAACGTTCGTTGGGGGCGTTGAAATCGAGCACCTGGATCGAGTTGGCGAGGAAAATCGAAGTCCCCGGTTGTTGATCGAACCCCAGGTAATCGAACGGCTCATCGCCATCGACGCGTTGATACGCCAGAGTCAGACGATGGGCGCCAAACTTGTACGCTGTGGCCAACGACCAGGTGGTGTTATCGATCTTGCCGGCCAGGCTCTGGCCATCGTCGTTGGTACGGTAAATATTGAAATCCAGGTTCAGCGACTGCCCTTCGCTCAAGACAAAGGTGTAGTTGGTGTTGGCGTAATACTGCCGCCAGATGTCGGTGAACTGCGAACCATACAGGCTGACGCTCAGTTGATCGCTCACTGCATAGCTGCCGCCCAGGTAATCGACGCTGCGGGTTTCCACCCCGGCATACAGCGCTTTGAGAGCACCATTGGCGTTGGTGGAGTTACTGTCGTTGCCGGCGGTGAAGTGGCCGATGTCCACTTGCAGCGCCTTGAGTTCATTGCTGGTCAGCTGAAAGCCGGTGGCCATGCTGGTAAACAGGCGCGCATTGCCCGTGCCGAACACCGGGTTGAGCGGGGTCAGGTTGCCGTATTTGAGTTCGGTACTGGAGATCCGCGCCTTGAGCGCACCACCCGCTTCGGAATACTCATCCTCGGGGCGACCGTCGGAACCGACCGGCAGCAAACCGGTGCCGGTGCGTCCCTTGCCGCTGTCGAGCTTGAGGCCCAACTGCGCATAGGCATCGACGCCAAAACCCACCGTGCCCTGGGTATACCCGGACCGGTAATCGAGCATGATCCCGTGGGCCCATTCGTCCCGATAGTTCTGGCCACCCGGGTTGTTGAGGTTGTTGCGGTAGAAATAGAAGTTGCGGTTGGTCAGGATCAGGCTGCTGTCTTCGACGAATCCATTGTCGTTTGCGGCGCTAGCCATTTGACCGAGGCAACTGGTGATGGCGAGCGGCAAGGCGTGCCAAGGGGACAACTTCATTCTGCGTGCTCCTTATTATTGTGTTTGCACAGAACTCTTGATTGACGGCACCCGAAGCCCTGCCGCCAGGAAAACCCGACAGCAAGACGCGGACATCGGTTAACTCAGGTGACGCTGTGGCGGACCTGGAATTGCGCCTGCGCCCAGGTTTTCCGGTCGAGGATTTCGCCGAGGATCTGCACGGCATCCCAGACCTCGGTGAACGTCGTGTACAGCGGGGTAAAGCCGAAGCGCATGATCCGCGGCTCGCGGTAGTCACCGATCACACCGCGGTCAATCAGGGCCTGGATCACGGCATAACCCTCGGGATGCTCGAAGCTGACATGGCTGCCACGCTTGGCGTGTTCGCGTGGCGTGACCAGGGTCAGTTCATGAGCAGCGCAGCGCTGCTCGACGAGTTCAATAAACAGGTCGGTCAGGGCCAGGGATTTACGGCGCAGGCTAGCCATATCGGTCTGGGCGAAAACATCCAGCCCACACTCCACCATCGCCAATGACGTGATGGACTGGGTGCCGCACAGGTAGCGGGCGATACCGCTGCTCGGCTCGTAGCGAGACTCCATGGCGAACTGACGCGAATGGCCGAACCAGCCCGACAAGGGCTGCGGCACCAGATCGCACAACGGCGGCGAGACCCAGACAAACGCCTGCGAACCCGGGCCGCCATTGAGGTATTTGTAAGTGCAACCGATGGCGTAGTCGGCACCCGCCTGGTGCAAATCAACCGGCACCGCCCCGGCGGAATGCGCCAAGTCCCAGATGGCCAGCGCGCCACACTCGTGGCTCAGCTTGGTCAGGGCCTGCATGTCGTGCATGTAGCCGGTCTTGTAATTGACGTGGGTGAGCATCACCACGGCGGTGTCCTGGTCAATCGCTTGCGGCAATTCTTCCGGGCTGTCGACCAGACGCAAGGTGTACCCCTGCTGCAGCATGTCGGCCAAGCCTTCGGCGATGTACAGGTCGGTAGGGAAGTTGCTGGTTTCGGTGACGATCACCCGGCGCTCTGGCGACCGGGTGGCCTGCACGCGCAACGCGGCACTGAGCACCTTGAACAGGTTGATCGAGGTGGTGTCGGTCACCACCACTTCGCCTTCGCGAGCACCAATCAGTGTGGCCAGGCGGTTGCCCAGGTGCTCGGACAGATCGCGCCAGCCCGCGCTGTTCCAGCTGCGGATCAGGCCATTGCCCCATTCCTCGGCAATCACCGCCTGAGCGCGAGCCAATGCCGCGACAGGCCGTGCGCCCAAGGAGTTGCCATCGAGATAAATCACGCCTTCAGGCAGCGCAAACTGCTGACGCAGATGAGCCAAACTGTCCTGTGCATCAAGCGCCAGGCAATCGTTTCTTGTAGTCATTGGATGTCCTGTTTGTTTGAATGACATGCCGTCCGGGCACATCGTGAAAGTCGAGGCGAACAGAGCGCCCAGCGCCCTGTTTCAGGCGCTATTGGCGCCTTTTCGGTGGAGAGATAATGAACGAATCATTGGAGAATTTTCGTGCAAAGTGAGCGGCCGTATAGTACTTATCTCGCAGAAAATTCGAATTTAACTCCAATAACAACGGATTTATTTCAACCATGAATCTCGACTCGACCGACCTGCGAATCCTCCATCAACTGCAACAGGATGGCCGTATCAGCAATCAGGAATTGGCAGAGAAAGTTGCGCTGTCGCCGTCGGCTTGCCTGCGTCGATTACGCCTGTTGGAAAGCGAGGGAATCATCACCGGTTATCGCGCGGTGCTGAATGCCGAACGGCTGGGAATCGAGCTGGAAGCCATCGTTCATGTGTCGTTGCGACAGGACGTTGCGGACTGGCACGAGACCTTCATCAAGAAGGTCCAGTCGTGGCCGGAGGTGGTCACCGCGTATGTGATTACCGGGGCGAGCAACTACGTGTTGCGAGTGCAGGCGCGCAACTTGAAGCACTTCTCGGATTTCATCGTGAATCACCTGAACCGCACGGCGGGCGTCACCGATATTCGCTCGGAAATCGTCCTGCAGAAAATCAAGGAGCGTGACGAATTGCTCGATCTGGTGGTGCGCAAGTAAAGGCGCCCTGCCCCTCAGAAGCCACGCATGCGGCGGGCTTCGTTGCGCTGCAAGGTCATGGTCGGGGTTTCGTCGAACAACTTGCGGTACTCGGCGGAAAAACGCCCGAGATGGGTGAAGCCCCAGCCCATGGCAATCGCGGAAATATTGCGTGCAGAACCGTGCTCGAGAATCTCCTGACGCACCGCGTTCAAGCGATGTTTTTTCAGGTAGACCATCGGCGACAAGGCGAAGTACTTCTTGAACGCCTCGAACAACTTGAAGCGCGAGACGCCGGCGGCGGCTTCGATGTCCTCCAGGTGCAGGGCTTCGCGGGCGTTTGCGTGGATGTATTGCCGGGCGCGAATCAGGTAGTGCGGCAACTTCACGCCCAGCACCTCCCGCAGCTCTTCGGAATAGTTGTTCGGCTGGGCGAGGATCAAGCCTTTGATCAGCGAACTTTCAATGTCACGAGTGAAGGCCACCTGCTCATAGAGTTCGCTGCTGCGCTCCAGTTCGGCGATGAAATAGCGCGCCATGCGCCACCATGAAGCCGATGCCCCATCGACCGCATCCATCACCGGTTCGAAGCGCAGCGGCGTATCCAGAGGGCGCTGTAGCAGCCCCTCCAGCGACTCGCTCATGGCGACTCGGGTAATCACCACCTGGACCTTGCGGCAATCGCCGGAGATCGCCAGCAGCTGGTTTTCATTCGGGGAAATGATCACCCCTTGATCGCGGTCGGACTTCACCACGCTGCCGTTCTTGCTCAACTCCTGCTCGCCCACCAGCGGCAGGCTCAGGCTGTAACTGCTGAAGTGCTCGGCGTCTTCGATATCGATGGTGACATCGGTGCCGTACTCGATGGTGCCAAGGGTCGTGGCCATCGACTTGAACATATTGGCGCTATGATGAAAACGGATCCGTTCGGGCGTCGTGGTGACGAGTCGATGCGGCCCGCAGATCCCGGACATCCAGCTCCTCGCGGCCTCAAGGTCATCGCTGTCGACACGAATGTCGCGACACTGCGGATCAGTTTTGCTGTTCATCACGGTGCACTCACGGGCTATTTTTTCGGCGCGCTCTGACGGCGCGTCTCCGGATTGGAAAGGCAAGTTCCAAGCCACAAAACATCAGCGCCAACTTAGCGGATAACAATCCTCGACTAAGCGGATAACGCCACCGGCCAGAGGCTGGTAATCGCGATCAAACAGCATTCGACGCTGCACAAAACAGTACCTGATTACTGCAAACAGGGGCAGCCGTTCATCGCGTGGTGCGCCGTTTGAGTCGGCGCTGCCCAGCTTGATACCGGACGGGTGTTACCGCACCAATTTTATGGACTGCCTTCGCCGACTAACCGGATAGACCCCGACCCGCCCCGCTCCTTCTAATGAGCCCACGATTAGCCCCAATAAAAACAGGTACACACCCATGAGTGGCGAAAAAAACGTCGAGCAATGGAAAGCGTTTATCCAAGGCTGCCTGGATTTCCGTCCGGTGGAGGGCGTGTTCCGCATCGCCCGGGACATTTTCACCGAACCGCAGTTGTTCGATCTGGAGATGGAACTGATCTTCGAGAAGAACTGGATCTACGCCTGCCACGAAAGCGAACTGGTCAATAATCACGACTTCGTCACCCTGCGCGCCGGCCGTCAGCCGATGATCATCACCCGCGACGGCGAAGGAAAACTCAACGCGCTGATCAACGCCTGCCAGCATCGCGGCACCACCCTGACCCGCGTGGGCAAGGGCAACCAGTCGACCTTCACTTGCCCGTTCCACGCCTGGTGCTACAAAAGCGACGGCCGCCTGGTGAAGGTCAAGGCGCCCGGTGAGTACCCGGAAGGTTTCGACAAGGCCACCCGTGGCCTGAAAAAGGCCCGTATCGAAAGCTACAAGGGCTTCGTGTTCATCAGCCTCGACGTGCACGCCGACAACAGCCTCGAAGACTTCCTCGGCGACGCCAAGGTGTTCTTCGACATGATGGTTGCCCAGTCACCCACCGGTGAGCTTGAAGTACTGCCCGGCAAGTCGGCCTACACCTACGACGGCAACTGGAAACTGCAGAACGAAAACGGCCTCGACGGCTATCACGTCAGCACCGTTCACTATAACTACGTGGCCACGGTGCAGCACCGCCAGCAGGTCAACAGCGAGAACGGCACCAGCAGCGGCGGCACCCTCGACTACAGCAAACTCGGAGCCGGCGACGCCAACACCGATGACGGCTGGTTCGCCTTCAACAACGGTCACAGCGTGTTGTTCAGCGACATGCCGAACCCGTCAGTACGCTCCGGCTACGCGACCATCATGCCGCGCCTGGTCGAAGAACACGGCCAGCAAAAGGCCGAATGGATGATGCATCGCCTGCGCAACCTGAACATTTATCCGAGCCTGTTTTTCCTCGATCAGATCAGCTCGCAACTGCGCATCATCCGCCCGGTGGCCTGGAACAAGACCGAGATCATCAGCCAGTGCCTGGGGGTGAAAAACGAGTCGGACGCCGACCGCGAAAACCGCATTCGCCAGTTCGAGGATTTCTTCAACGTCTCGGGCCTGGGTACACCGGACGACCTGGTGGAATTCCGTGAAGCCCAGCGCGGTTTCCAGGCGCGCCTGGAGCGCTGGAGCGACATTTCCCGAGGCAGTCACCAATGGGCCACCGGCGCCACGCCCAACAGCGAAGCCATCGGCATTGCCCCCGCCATGACCGGCACTGAATTCACCCACGAAGGGCTGTACGTCAACCAGCACAGCAACTGGCAGAAATTCCTGCTCGATGGCCTGGACGCGAAATCCCTGAAACTCCGTGAGGTGCAATGATGAATGCGCAACTGCAGTACCAGATCGAACAGTTTTTCTATCGCAAATCCGAACTGTGCGACGCCCAGGATTGGGACGCCTATCTCCAATTGTTCGACGAACAGAGTGAGTTCCACCTGCCGCAATGGGACTCGGAGCACGTCTACACCCGCGACCCAAAACGCGAGATGTCGCTGATCTACTACCCCAACCGTTCCGGCCTGGAAGACCGCGTGTTCCGCCTGCGCACGGGCAAGTCCGCATCCTCGACGCCGATGCCGCGCACCTTGCATTTGATCAACAACGTGCGGGTCGACGAACAGCAGGACGGCGAGCTGGAGGTACGCCTGAACTGGCACACCTTGTTCTATCGACTGGCCACGGCCGAGCAGTTCTTTGGCCGCGCGACCTATCGGCTCAAGCCTCATGCCGATAGCTGGCTGATCAGCCGCAAGCATGTGCTGCTGCTCAACGACACCATCAACTCGGTACTCGACTTTTACCACCTCTGAATCCATGGAGACCGAGGCATGAATCACAAAGTAGCGTTCAGTTTTGCCGACGGCAAAACCCTGTTCTTTCCGGTACAGCCCAACGAAATCCTGCTCGACGCCGCCCTGCGCAACGGCATCAACATTCCCCTGGATTGCCGCGAAGGCGTCTGCGGAACCTGCCAGGGTCGCTGTGAATCCGGCGACTACAGCCAAGACTATGTGGACGAGGAAGCCCTCTCCAGCCTGGACCTGCAACAGCGCAAAATGCTCACCTGCCAGACGCGGGTGAAGTCCGACGCGGCGTTTTATTTCGACTTCGCCTCCAGCCTGTGCAATGCCGCCGGCCCGGACCGCCTGACTGCGACCGTCACTGACGTCAAGCAGGTTTCGGCCAGCACGGCGATTCTGCATCTGGACCTGGGCTCGGTCGGTCAGCCACTGGATTTCCTGCCGGGGCAATACGCCCGGCTGCAGATTCCCGGCACCGAGAGCCTGCGCGCCTACTCGTTCGCCAACCGCCCGAGCAGCAGCAATCAACTGCAGTTCCTGATTCGCCTGCTGCCCGACGGGGTGATGAGCAACTACATTCGCGAACGCTGCCAGGTGGGTGATGACATCGTGCTGGAGGCGCCGCTGGGCGCCTTCTATCTGCGCCACGTCGCCAAACCACTGATTCTGGTGGCGGGTGGCACCGGGCTTTCCGCACTGCTCGGCATGCTGGATGAACTGGCCGAGCGCGGCTGCGGGCAACCGGTGCATTTGTATTACGGCGTGCGGGATGCGGCTGACTTGTGCGAACGCGCGCGTATCGAAGCCTATGCCGAACGCATTCCGGGGTTTCGCTACACCGAAGTGGTCAGCGAACCCTCGCCGCAATGGACGGGAAAACGCGGCTACATTGCCGAGCATTTCGACAGCAGCGAACTGCGCGACGCGCCGGTCGACATGTACGTCTGTGGCCCACCGCCGATGGTCGAGTCGATCAAGAGCTGGTTGCAAACCCAGGCGCTGGACAGCGTGCACCTGTACTACGAAAAGTTCACCGAGAGTAATATCTGATCTTGCAAATCAAGCCTGACAACAATAACCAGAAGGGAACGAGATGGCAGATGAAATCTTGCAACAGGGAACGCTCAAGCGGGGGTTGAAAAATCGTCATATTCAACTGATCGCCCTGGGCGGGGCGATTGGTACCGGGCTTTTCCTCGGCTCTGCCGGTGTGCTCAAGTCGGCCGGGCCGTCGATGATCCTCGGCTATGCGATTGCCGGTTTCATTGCGTTCCTGATCATGCGCCAGTTGGGCGAGATGATTGTCGAAGAGCCCGTGGCCGGCTCATTCAGTCATTTCGCCCATAAGTACTGGAGCGGTTATGCCGGTTTTCTGTCCGGCTGGAACTACTGGGTGCTGTACGTGCTGGTGGGCATGGCCGAACTGACGGCCGTCGGCAAGTACGTGCAGTTCTGGTGGCCTGAGGTGCCGACCTGGGTCAGCGCGGCGGTGTTCTTCGTGCTGGTCAACCTGATCAACACGATGAACGTCAAAGTCTTCGGTGAGATGGAGTTCTGGTTCGCGATCATCAAGGTCGCGGCCATCATCGGCATGATCGTCCTGGGCTGCTACATGCTGTTCAGCGGCACGGGCGGCCCACAGGCTTCGGTCAGTAACCTGTGGAGCCACGGCGGTTTCTTCCCCAACGGAACCACCGGTCTGCTGATGTCGATGGCCTTCATCATGTTTTCCTTCGGTGGCCTGGAGCTGGTCGGCATCACTGCCGCTGAAGCCAGTGATCCGAGAAAGGTCATTCCCAAGGCGATCAATCAGGTGGTGTATCGCGTGTTGATCTTCTACGTCGGCGCACTCACCGTATTGCTGTCGCTGTATCCGTGGGATCAACTGCTGCAAACCCTGGGCGCGTCCGGCGATGCCTATGGCGGCAGTCCGTTTGTGCAAATCTTTTCGTTGATCGGCAGCGACACCGCCGCGCACATCCTTAACTTCGTGGTGCTCACCGCAGCGCTCTCGGTCTACAACAGCGGCGTCTACTGCAACAGCCGCATGCTCTATGGCCTGGCCGAACAGGGCGACGCCCCAAAATCGCTGATGAAGCTGAACAAACAAGGGGTGCCATTGCGGGCCCTGGGTATCTCGGCGCTCATCACGATGTTGTCGGTACTGGTCAACTACCTCGCCCCACATGAAGCGCTCGAACTGCTGTTCGCCCTGGTGGTCGCGTCGCTGATGATCAACTGGACGCTGATCAGCCTGACCCATCTCAAGTTCCGCAAAATCATGGGCCAACAAGGCATCGTGCCAAGCTTCAAGTCCTTTTGGTTTCCCTTCAGTAACTACCTGTGCCTGGCGTTCATGGCCATGATCGTCTGCGTGATGTGGATGATTCCGGGCATACGCGCGTCGGTCATCGCCATTCCAGTGTGGGTGTTGATCATCTACGCGTTCTACCGGGTGCGTGTCGCGAAGGATCGCGGTTTACCCGTCGTTCAACAGGGTTCTTTACGCAAACCCGGAAAACTGTAGGAGCCGGCTTGCCGGCGATGGACTCAAGTGCGCCGCGTTTATCCGGTTCACAGCGTTATCGTTAACGACCATCGCTGGCAAGCCAGCTCCTACAGGAGACCGCGAGTCGAAACCCAAAAAAAGCCCCGGCACTCAATGAATGCCGGGGCTTTTTTATTTTGGATCAGGCCCTGCGTCTCAGAGAGTAGAACGTACTCGCCACAGCTCCGGAAACAGCACGGTGTCGAGCATCTTGCGCAGATAGCCGACGCCTTCAGTGCCGCCGGTGCCTGGTTGAAAACCGATGATCCGCTCGACCGTGGTCACATGGCGGAAGCGCCACTGGCGGAACGAGTCTTCCAGATCGATGAGTTTTTCGGCCAGCTGATAGAGGTCCCAATAGCGCGAAGGGTCCTTGTAGACGACTCGCCACGCGGCTTCAACCGAGGCGTCATGCTGCGTCGGGCTGGTCGGGTCACGCTCGAAACGCTGCGGATCAATCGTCAGACCGGCACTGGCCATCAAGCGAATCGCTTCGTCATACAGCGACGGCGTGGCGATGGCTTTTTCGAGTTCCTCCAACAGCTGCGGACGATGCGCGTGGGGCCGCAACAAGGTCGCGCTTTTGTTGCCCAAAATGAATTCGATCTCGCGGTACTGGAACGACTGGAAGCCCGACGACTGCCCCAGGAAAGGCCTGATCGAGTGGTACTCGGTGGGCGTCATGGTCGCCAGCACCGTCCAGGCATGCACCAGTTGATCAAAGATGCGCGAGACTCGCGCCAGCATCTTGAAGGCAGGCGGCAACTCGCCCAAGCGCATGTGTTCGCGGGCTGCCTTGAGCTCGTGCAACATCAGCTTCATCCACAGCTCGGAGGTCTGGTGCTGGATGATGAACAGCATCTCGTTGTGGTCGGGTGACAACGGGTGCTGCGCACTGAGAATGCGCCCCAGGTCCAGGTAGTCGCCGTAGCTCATGGAGTCGGAAAAATTCAACTCGGCGTTATGCCATTCCGCAGTCGGATTGGCCGATGAATAGGGACATTGGCTCATTGAGCAGGCTCCTCACGTTGCGGTGAATTCAGTGGACGCAATATGGCCCGGACCGGGCTGGCATCAAGATTGGCAAAACGTAGCGGCAGCGCGATCAGCTCATAATCGCCTTCGGGAACTTCGTCGAGCACGATGCCCTCAA
This sequence comes from Pseudomonas sp. AP3_22 TE3818, assembly GCF_053628995.1. Classification (NCBI taxonomy): domain Bacteria; kingdom Pseudomonadati; phylum Pseudomonadota; class Gammaproteobacteria; order Pseudomonadales; family Pseudomonadaceae; genus Pseudomonas; species Pseudomonas sp. AP3_22 TE3818. The sequence goes on from NZ_JBRJHL010000001.1 coordinate 5,860,975, forward strand.
GAATGGCCATGCCGTGATGCGCCACCGCGTTGTGCGAATCCATGGTCTTGGATTGCTGCGGGTCCAGCGACGGCGTATCGATGCCGATCAGCCGCACGCCGAGGCTGGCCAGCAGATCGACAGTTTCCTTGGCGACGGCGGTGAAGTCCGGGTCCCAGGTGGTCAGCGGTGCGTTTCGATAGGTACGCAGCAGGACGCGCTCAGGGAGATGTTCAAGACGCCCCCGCAATTGCTCCGGCTGCACCAGTTGGCCGCTGTCCAGGCAATGCAATACCCGGCAAGGCCCGATGTAGACGTCCAGCGACACTTCGCCAATGGCCTTGCCATCCGCGCTGTAGTGCAGCGGCGCGTCGACATGGGCACCGGTGTGCGGCGACAGCGTGATGCGCCCGACATTCACAGGGCACTCGGGCCCGAAGCTCCAGACGCGCTCTTCCTGAAACGGCGTATCACCCGGCCAGGTCGGGGTTGCGGTACTCAAGGGCGGGCTGATGTCCCACCACGACATTGTTTTTTTCATAGCAAAGCTCTCGGCCTTTTCCGAAGTGAATGATACGAGGGATACCTGTGCATGTTCTTGCGAAAACTTTCGGTAATGCTCGGATCTTTCGCAGAAACCGCCGCAAATCGATCAATTATCGAGGGTAAATTTCAACCGCTTCGGCTAACGCGGCCAGATACCGCCCGCTGCGTTTCTGGATACATCAATGTCGAGCACAGACAACTGATGTCGCGCCGGGCGCTATAGGGTGCGACTTCAGTTCTTGAGCCCACTGCCCGGAGTCATCATGACCGCACCGATCACCGTTCTGCGCGACACCCATCCGCTGCCCGTACTCGACGCCTGCAAATGGGAAAAACTCGAAGGCGACCCGCACACCGTCAACCTCAATGCCTACACCAGTGAAGACGGCAGCAAGATCATGGGCACCTGGATCTGCACGCCGGGCAAGTGGTACGTGGAATATGTGAAATGGGAGTACTGCCATTTCCAGGAAGGCTACTGTGTCATCACCCCCGAAGGCATGGCGCCGATCCACCTGCGCGCCGGCGATATTTTCGTCATCGAACCGGGGATGAAAGGCACCTGGGAAGTGGTGGAAACCGTGCGCAAATATTTCGTGTTTGCCTGATACAAAAAAACCGGGGGATCACCCGACGTGATCTCCCGGTCAAAAGTCTTTAGGTAAGCGCCGTACCCTGTGGGAGCGAGCTTGCTCGCGATAGCGGTGGGTCAGTCACCATCAATGTCGACTGTAACGACCTCATCGCGAGCAAGCTCGCTCCCACAGTTTTTGTTATTGCGGCTTGCGATAGCCATTGATGATCGCCGAAAAGTCCTGCCCACCTTCCCCACGCAAACTCATCGCCTGATACAACTGCTGGGCCACCGCGCCAAGCACCACCGGCTGGTGCGCCTGACGCGCCGCTTCAGTGGCCAGCCCCAGGTCCTTGAGCATCAGTTCGGCCCCGAAACCGCCGGTGTAACCGCGCGACGCCGGCGCCGTTTCGACGATACCCGGCCACGGGTTGTACATCTCCGAACTCCAGCAACGCCCGGTGGAACTGTTGATGATGCCCGCCAGCACCTTGGTGTCGATGCCCAGCGCATCACCCAGCGCCATGGCTTCGCTGACGCCGACCATGGAAATCCCCAGCAGCAGGTTGTTGCAGATTTTAGCGATTTGCCCGGTGCCGACCTCACCACAATGGACGATGTTGCGGCCCATCTGCGCCAGTACCGGTTGCAGGGTGGCGAACAGTTCAGGCGTGGCGCCGACCATGAAGGTCAGGGTCCCGGCGGCTGCACCACCGGTACCGCCAGAGACCGGCGCATCGGCCATGGTCACGCCCTGTTTGGCAGCGGCGGCGGCCACGTCCCGCGCGGTCTGCGGATCGATGGTGCTGCAATCGACCGCCGGTACGCCTTGACCGATACCGGCGAGCACGCCGTCTTCACCCAGCCACACACTGCGCACATGCACTGCGGCAGGCAGCATGGTGATCACCAGTTCGGCGCCCTCCGCCGCTTCACGGGCCGAAGGGCTGATACTGCCGCCCAACTGTTCCAGCTCCGCCAGTACAGCCTTGTTCAGGTCCACCAGGCGCAGTGCATGGCCGGCCTTGATCAGGTGGCGCGCCATCGGCGCGCCCATGTTGCCCAGACCGATAAAAGCGATTTTCATGTCCGGCTCCTTATCGCAGGTTGATCGTGGTGTTCACACCGTCGTTGACGCTGTTGTCATCGAACCAGCGGCTGGTGACGGTCTTGGTCTGAGTGTAGAACTGCACCACTTGCTTGCCGTACGGACCGAGGTCGCCGAGCTTGGAGCCGCGCGAACCGGTGAAGCTGAAGAATGGGACCGGCACCGGAATCGGGATGTTGATACCGACCTGGCCGACGTCGATCTCGTTCTGGAATTTACGTGCCGCTGCACCGCTCTGGGTGAACAGGCCCGTGCCGTTGCCGAACGGGTTGGCGTTGACCAGGGCGATGGCCTCGTCGAGGGTGGCGACTTCCAGCACCACCAGCACCGGGCCGAAGATTTCCTGTGTGTAGATCTGCATGTCGGTGGTTACGCCGGAGAACAGGGTCGGGCCGACAAAGTTGCCCTTCTCGTAACCCGGAACCGAGATCTCGCGACCGTCCAGTTCAAGTTTGGCGCCTTCCTTGATGCCGCTTTCGATCAGGTCGAGAATCCGCGCCTTGGCTTTTTTCGAGATCACCGGACCGACATCGGTGCCCGGCTCGCTGCCGGCATTGACCTTGAGTTTTTGCGCCAGCGCCTTGAGGTCCGGCAGCCATTGCTTGGCGGCGCCCACCAGCACCACCACCGAAGTGGCCATGCAGCGTTGACCGGCAGCACCGAAGCCGGCACCGACCAGCGCATTCAGTGCTTGTTCGCGATTGGCGTCCGGCAGCACCACGGCGTGGTTCTTGGCGCCCATCATCGATTGCACGCGCTTGCCGTGTTTACCGGCCAGGTCATAGACATGAGTACCGACGGCGGTCGAGCCGACAAAGGAAACCGCCTTGATGTCCTTGTGGGTGCAGAGCCCGTCCACCACATCCTTGCCGCCATGCACGACGTTGAGCACGCCGGCCGGAATGCCCGCCTCGATCGCCAGTTCCACCAGGAGCATGGTCGACATCGGGTCCTGTTCCGACGGCTTGAGCACGAAGGTGTTACCGCAGGCGATGGCCATCGGGAACATCCACAGCGGAATCATTGCCGGGAAGTTGAACGGGGTAATGCCCGCGCACACGCCGATCGGCTGGCGCAGGGTGTAGGTGTCGACGCCACCGGCGACGTTTTCAGCGAATTCGCCCATTTGCAGGCTGCCGATGGAGCAGGCGTGCTCGACCACTTCCAGGCCACGGAAAATATCGCCCTCGGCGTCGGCAATGGTCTTGCCCTGCTCGGCGCTCAGGACCGCGGCGATGCGCTTGGAGTGCTCGCGAATCAGCGCCTGGAGCTTGAGCATGATGCGCATCCGCGCGCCGATTGGCGTCAGCTTCCAGGTCTGGAACGCACGATGAGCGGCGCTGATGGCGGCGTCGACTTCTTCGGCGGTGGCAAACGGCACTTTGGCCAGCACTTGCTGGGTCGCCGGGTTGATGATGTCGTGCCATTCGGTGGACTTGGACTCGACCCACTCGCCGTCGATCAACAGTTTGACCTTTTGCACGGTGGTTTCGTTAGGCGTGAGCGATACGTTCATGTGGGTCTCCGGATCTTTGTTGTTATCTTGGGAGCCAAGGCGAGCAAGTCGCCTTGAGATGAGCTGTGTGTCGCGAATTGGTTCTCGGACTGTTTTTGGAGTATAGATGTGCAAACTTCTGATAAGAACGCACATAAAAACCGGTCCAACATGCAAAAAAACATCACCTCCCTCGGTTCGCTGAACTGGGATGACCTCAAGTTTTTCCTCGAAGTCGCCCGCACCCGCAAGGCCAGCACCGCGGCCAAGCGCCTGGCTGTGGACTACACCACGGTGTCGCGGCGCATCAGTTCGCTGGAAACGGCGCTGGGCACCTTGCTGTTCGAGAAGTCCCGGACCAACGGCTTCGTCCTGACCGCCGAAGGCCAGCGGTTGATGGGGTATGCCGAATCGATCGAAAGTACCTTGCACATGGCGTGCGAGCAGGTTTCCGGGTCCGGCGTGGCGCTGTCCGGTCATGTGCGCATGGGCTGCACCGAAGGCTTCGGCAGCTTTTTCATCACGCCGCAGTTGAGCCACTTCGTCGACACCTACCCGGCGATCTCGGTGGACATCCTGCCACTGCCGCACTTCATCAGCCTGTCCAAGCGCGAGGCCGACATCGTCATCGCCCTGGAGCGTCCGGAGCATGGGCCGTACGTCTGCTGCAAACTGTGCGACTACCGGTTGCAGCTATACGCGACCCAGGATTATCTCGACAACCACCCGGCCATCCGCCGCCCGGCAGACCTGGCGAAACATTCGTTTATCAGTTACGTCGACGACCTGGCGTTCAGCTCGGAGCTGTTGTACCTGGCCAATGTACTGCCCGGCGCCAGCGCCAACCTGCGCAGCACCAGCGTGATCGCGCAGTTCGTGGCGGCGCAGCAGGGGCGTTCACTGGCGATCCTGCCGTGCTTCCTCGCCACTCAGGACCCGCGCCTGCTGCCGGTGTTGCCACAGGAAATCAACATCACCCGACAGTTCTGGATGTACTGCCGGGAGGATCTGCGCAAGCTCAAGCGGATCACCCTGCTGTGGGATTACATCCGCCAGGTCACCGAGCAGAATCAGGGCCTGCTGATGGGGGAAAGCCGGGAGATGTTGTTTGCCGATTAGTCGGTGCCGAGCTCCAGCATCAGCCCGCTCAAACGCTTGACCCGGCGTTTCACCGCCTCTTCAAACACACCTGGGCGCGATTCGATCAGGGTGAACCAGTCCTTGGCCCGGGTAATCCCGGTGTAGATCAATTCCTTGGTGAGGACCGGATTCAAGGCATCAGGAAGAATCAACGCGGTGTGCGCGAACTCCGAGCCCTGGGATTTATGCACGGTCATGGCGTACACGGTTTCGACATCATTCAGGCGGCTTGGCAGGACAAATCGCACGCCGCCCTGGCCGTCATTGCGTGGGAACGCCACACGCAAAACCTGTTTTCCATGGCCTTCCTGTTCCGGGAGCTTGAGGGCGATGCCAATATCGCCGTTCATCAAACCCAGGCCGTAATCGTTGCGGGTCATCAGCACTGGGCGACCTTCATACCACTGCTGGTCGCTGTCGATCAGGCGTGCCCTGAGCAAGGCCTCGGTCACTCGCTGGTTCAAGCCCTCCACACCCCACGGCCCCTTGCGCACCGCACATAACAGCTGGAACGCGTCGAAGGCTTGCAACACCTCCCGGGCCCAGTCAGTCCAGCGTGAATCTTCCAGCGGGCTGTCGAGTGGCGGCCGCTGTTTGCGCAGCAAGGTCAGGTAATGCCGATAACCCTGCGGGCCCTCACCGTGACCTTCGAGCAGCAAACGCTCCAGGGTCCGGTCCTGCTCCCCTTTGAGGGACAAGCCATACACATCGTCATGGCTTCGCGCAGACAACAACTTGCGGGCTTCTTCCGGTTGCTGCTGGTTGACCCAACGAGCCAGTTGGCCAATACCGCTGCCTTCACCGAATCGCCGGGAATGGCGCAACATCACCACCTGTTGGGCCAGTGGATGAGCGCCCTGCGTATCCTCCTGCAGTCCGCCGGCCTGCAGGCTTTCGCCGCTGACGGCTTCCAGCCACTGGCGTGTCTGCGGGCTGTACCAGCCAGCCTCTGCGTCGCGACACAGATCCCCCAGTACCGCACCGGCTTCGACCGAAGCCAGCTGGTCCTTGTCCCCCAACAGCACGAGGCGTGCATGGGCCGGCAAGGCGTCGAGCAGATTGGCCATCATTTCCAGGTCGATCATCGAGGCCTCGTCCACCACCAGCACATCCAGCGGCAGGCGATTGCCCGCGTGGTGCCGGAAATGACGTGTCCCAGGCCGGCTGCCCAGCAGACGGTGAACGGTGGTGACGTCGGACGGGATCTTCTCGCGTATGGCTTCGCTGACCTTCAAGGTCCGGACTTGCTGGCTGATGGACTCTGTCAGACGCGCCGCGGCCTTGCCGGTCGGTGCGGCGAGGCGAATGCGCAAAGGCATGCCGGCCTCGACCGCCGGCGCCTGGAGCAACGCCAGCAAGCGCACGACGGTGGTGGTCTTGCCGGTCCCCGGCCCCCCCGTCACGATGCTGAAGGCGCTGCGCGTCGCCAGGGCGCAGGCCAGCTTCTGCCAGTCAATCACTTCACCCGGCCGGGCAGGCCCGAACAAACCGGTGAGGCGCTGGAGCAGGTCGTTCGGCGTGGATTCGTGCTCCGTCAGGCGCTCGCGCAGCGAAAGGTCGATCCGCCGCTCGTAGGCCCAATAGCGGCGCAGGTACAAGCGTTTGCCCGATAACACCAAAGGTCGGTCACGCACGTTGTCACGGCTGTCAGCGGCCAGGGCGACCAGGTTGCTGGCGGCCAGCACCTTGCACCAATGAGCACCGTCCAGCGATCCGAGCAATTGCGACGGCAACAGCATGGCGCCGCCTTGTACGTCACCTTCGGGCGGTAATGACAGGGCGAAGTCCGGTTCTTTCAGCGTCTCGAACAGGTCGAGGCAGACATGCCCGTGGCCCAACTGGTGGCTGGTCAACGCGGCTGCCAGCAAGACCAACGGATCATCCTCCGGTGCCAGCTCATGCAGAAACGCCACAAAGGCTTTGTCCAGCGCGCGCAGCCAGCCACGTTCGACCCAGCGCGTGAGCAGCAACAGCAAATCGTCGGCACGACTCAGCAGCGCCAGATCGGCCAGGCTTTCGGCTGCCAGCGATGTCGGCAGCAAATCGGTGAAGGTGCGACTCATAACAGTACTCCCTGTTCCCAGGCGGGCTCGGCCTTGGGTTCTGGCTTGCCTTGGAACAGCCTGTCCAGACGCTCGATCAGTTCTCTTGGCGGACGGGTGAAAAACACCCCCTGGCTGGCCGCACGCGTACCCCGCAGAAACAGGTACAACGCACCGCCGACATGCCGGTCGTAGTCGTAATCGGCGAGACGCGCCTTGAGCTGGCGATGCAGGGCCAACAGGTACAACACGTATTGCAGGTCATAGCGGTTGTCGAGAATCGACTGCTCCATGGCCGCCACGGTGTAGGCCGCATCATCGGCGCCAAGCCAGTTGGATTTGTAGTCGGCAACGTAATAGCGGCCGTCGTGCTCGAACGTCAGGTCGATGAAGCCCTTGAACATGCCGTTGAGCAGCACCGGTTCGGCGGCCACCCGGGCCATGCCGCCATGGGTGTACTGGCACACCAGCGCATCGAGCTTGAGTACATCGACCTTGTGGCTGGCAAACCAGAATTCCATCTCGACCTGGTATTGCGTCAACTGCGCGAATATCACCGGCGCCTGATCGGCTCCCAGTTGCAACGGCGACTTGAGCAGATGCTGCAGCCAGTCACTCAGCGTGGTGATCCAGCCCTCCCAGCCTCGGCGATTGCAGCGACGGGCAATGGCGTCGATCACCTCCTGTGGCGCCGCGGCAAACCCTTCGCCCCCCGCCCACTCGAGCAGACCATGGAGGAAGGTGCCGGGGTTCGGGCCGCGCGGGAAGCGATGGATATCGCCGCCACTGGCCACCACTTCCCTGGGAGCCTGCGGGTCGAGACGTTCGTCATCGAACAGTTTTTGCGCCTGCGGACTCTCCGGCGCCTCGTCCGTGCCGACACTCAGGGTGTCGCCAATGCGCAATGCGCTGTAAGAGGCGATCCACCAGCTTTCACTGGCCTTGCGTTTCGGGATCAGCGGAGCCAGCAGCGCCGCGTCGTTTTGCGGTGGCTGGTAATGCTCTGTTGTCGCATCAGGCATCTGGGCATACGCCAGCGCCGGGCAGTCCTGTTGCAGGTCGCGCAACCACTGCTGCAACGCCGTGGAGTCGGCCAATGGCGCACCGCCCCCCAACAGATAACCCAACGCCGACAGATGCAGCACCGAACCATTGTTGTTGCCGCGCTTGAGGTCAGCCACCCCCAGCCAGCAGGCGTGTTGCGCCCGGGTCAGTGCGACATAGAGCAAGCGCAGATCCTCGGCCAGACGCTCATCGTCGGCCAGGGCAATCAATTCTGCCGTCGGCTTCAACGTGACCTGGGCATTGCCTGATTCATCGTGGTAGTGCAACGGCAGGCGGCTGCCATCTACCGGCTTCGCCGAGCAAATAAACGGCAGGAACACCAAGGGGTATTCGAGGCCTTTGGACTTGTGGATGGTCACGACCTTGACCAGTTGCTCATCACTTTCCAGACGCAGGATCTGCTCCTCGCCCGCCTGCCCGGACAACGCCAGATGCTCGGACAAATGCCGGATCAGCGCTTGTTCGCCGTCGAGTTCGGCGGCGGCCTGTTGAAGCAATTCGGACAGGTGCAGGAGGTTCGTCAAGACCCGCTCGCCGTCACTGCGGGCGATCAGCGCCTGGGGCAGGCGGAAGTCGTGCAGCAAACGACGCAGCATCGGCAGCACACCCTGCTTGCGCCAGACTTCGCGATAGCCACGGAACTGCATGACCCGGGATTCCCAGGCCAACTCGTCCTGATTCAGCCGCTCCAGCTCGGTCAACGAAAGGTTCAAGGTGATGCTGGCCAACGCGGCCCGCAGCGGACGCTCGACATCCGGCTCGGCGCAGGCCTTGAGCCAGGTCAGCACGTCATGCGCCTCCTGGGCGGCGAACACCGAGTCCTTGTCCGACAGGTAGACACTGCGCACGCCCCGCGCAGCCAATTCGCCACGCACCGCCTGCGCTTCCTTGCCATCGCGTACCAGGATGGCGATGTCCGCCGGCAGCAGCCCTCTGAAGGCTTTACCGTCCTGGGAGAACCCCGCTTGCCCCTGCTGTCCGCCATTGAGCAATGCCGTGATTTCACTGGCGCAGGCCGCCGCCAGATGTTGCCGGTACACCGCACCGGACAACGGTTGTTCTGCCGGCAAGTGCCAGATGTTCAAGGCCGGGACTGCCTGATCATTTATATGCAGGACTTCTTTGCGGCCCTGGGAGGCCACCGGCATGAACGGAACCGGGTTATTGCCATTCGGCTCCCGAAAGAGGAATGCGCCCCGTCCCGACTCCCGGGCTTCGGCACGCTCGAACACATGGTTCACCGCGTTGACCATGCCATGGCTTGAGCGGAAGTTGGTGCCCAGGGTGTGCAGGCGGCCGGTGGTGGCCTGCCGGGCACGCAGGTAGGTATGAATGTCGGCCCCGCGAAAAGCGTAGATCGCCTGTTTCGGGTCGCCGATCAGGAACAGGCCGCACTCGGGGCTGTTCTCTTCAATCCGGTAGATGCTCTCGAAGATCCGGTATTGCACCGGGTCGGTGTCCTGGAACTCATCGATCAGGGCAACCGGAAACTGTTCACGAATCAGGGTGGCCAGGCGCTCGCCGCCGTCGGACTGCAAGGCCGCATCAAGGCGCAGCAGCATGTCGTCGAAGCCCATTTCCGCACGACGGCGTTTCTCTTCTTCGAATCGTGCCCCGACCCAGCGGGCGGCATGTTGCAGTACGGCGGCATCGGGCGTTGGCAACCCGTCGAGACAGGCCTTGAGGCCGGCCATCGCATCGAGCCCCGGATGTCGAGGCGCTTCGCCCTTCCAGGCTTCGGCCATGCCATCCGGGGTCAGGCGCGTGAAACCGGTGCCGATATCCAGTTGCTCGAGGGATTCGTCTTCGGCCCAGGCTTTGATTTTTTCGAACCAGGGCTCGAAATAGCGTGCCTGCATCTTGCGACCGTCGACAGCCTTGCTGGCAACGCCCTCGTGGCAGATGGCAAGCAACTCGTCCGCCCACTGCGGCCATGGCTTCTTGAGCTCGATCAGGGCAGCCCGTCGCTCTTGCAAGCATTGCGAAATTATCTCGGCGGGCTCTTTGCCTTGAAGCGTATCGCGCTCACTGGCGAACAGCGCACGAATCCGCGGCAGCAACGCCGCTGGCCCCCCCCAATTGCTGCGTACCCAATTCAGCGCATCGCCTTGCATCGGGTAGCAGAACAACCGCCAGTAATCGCGCAGGACTTCCCCCAGCAAGTCGCTGTGGTCGGTTTCCAGGCTCTGGGTAAACAGGCTGCCGCTGTCGAAGGCGTGCTCGCGCAGCATGCGCTGGCACCAACTGTGGATAGTCGACACCGCTGCCTCGTCCATCCACTGGGCGGCGATATCCAGGCGGTTTGCGCACCCGGGCCATTGCTCGGGCAAGTACTGATCACGCAGCTCGGCAATCAGGCTGTCGGGGGCCGGCGTTTCATCGCGGAAAAAGCGTGCAGCCTCGGCGAGTCGCGTGCGAATGCGTTCGCGCAACTCTTTGGTGGCGGCGTCGGTAAAGGTCACGACGAGGATTTGCGGCGGCAAGAGCTCACGTCCGAAGCCACTGTGCTCTCCGCCATTGCCCAGCACCAGGCGCAGGTACAACGCGGAAATGGTGAAGGTCTTGCCAGTCCCGGCGCTGGCTTCGATCAGTTGACTGCCACGCAGCGGGAAGGCCAGGGCCAGCGGTGTCTTCGTACTCATCAACGCGACTCCTCGCTGGACAGTGAACGCCAGGGTGCTTCAAGCAGCGGGCGATAGAGCGCATCACACCAATCGGGGAAGGTTTCATCGGCGCTCAGGGCATCGTAATCGGCGAACTGGCGTGCGAGTGCCGGGCTTTCGCGTCGCTCTCCGTCCGTCGTCTGTCCGTCGCCTTCATAGGCTTTGCGCGCAGCGGCCGCGGCTTTGACCGGGTCGGTTTGCCCCAGCCAGGCGAAGGCGGTCTTGACCGCGATCGGTAGAGGCTGGCGCATACCCGACTGCCAGGCCATCAACAGGTCACCGAGAATTTTCCGTGCCGTGGACTCGTCCATCGGTGCGAGCAACAGGCTGTCGTCGCTGGCCACCAGTGCGGTGGTCAACGCCATACCACTGGCACAAGCCACCAGATGGGTGAGCCAGGGGCGCGTCAGTCGATGCCATTTGCGCGATTTGATCGAGCCGATACTGTTGGGGATCGTCGTGACAGATAGCAACCCCCCATCAGCGCGCTGATGCAGGCCGCTGAGCCAGCCCTCGATGTGCAGGCCTTGCAGTTCAAGATTGACCGGCAACGCACTGCTGAGCGGTGTCGGCCACAAAGCCAGGAGCTGTTGGTGGCGTTGCAACAAGTCGGGCAATGGTTCGATCAATTCACGTTGCAGGCACTCACCGAAACCGGCCATGGGCAGCAGCCCGCTGTTTTGCAGGCGTTTGGCCTGATCTTCCAGTGCCTGTGCGGTATTTCCCGAATCCGCCAGCGCCGCTTCGAGCAAACGGTCGCTGAGGCTGTAACGCTGCAACGCATCCAGGACAAAAGGCTCTTCATCGGCCAACGGCACTTCAGCTGCCTCGAAGAAGACTTTCAGTCGCTGGCTGAAAAAGTGCCGTACCGGATTGCGCAGGAAATCCTGCAGCTGACCGAGGCTGAGGGGCTCGTCCTGAACGTGGGGCCCGAGCACTTCGGCGCTCGCCTGTTGCTCTGCCGCTTGATGGAGGACCTGCCATTCGGTGGCGTAGCTGAACGACGCATCCCCTTCGTGAAAGTAGCGGGCGCTGAAAGGTTGCAACGGGTGTTCCCGGGTCATGGCTTCAAGCAGATCCTCGCCACTTTGTGCCAATCGCCAACCGCTGGCCAAGTGGTCACGCAACTGGCCGATCAATACCGACGCCGGCCTCTCGCTGTTGTCGCGGATACTGCGACCCACCCAACTGATATAGAGCTGATCGCGTGCCGACAACAAGGCCTCCAGTAGCAGGTAGCGGTCATCTTCGCGTCGGGAGCGATCGCCGGGCCGATAATCACTGCCCATCAGATCGAAATCCAGCGGCGGTTGCGCACGCGGATAATCGCCGTCATTCATGCCCAGCAGGCAGACCAGTCTGAACGGGATAGCGCGCATGGGCATCAAGGTGCAGAAGTTGACCGCACCGGCCAGAAAGCGTTGGGACAAACGGCCCTGGTCCAGGCCTGCAAGCCAGGCTTCACGGACAACCGTCAGCGGCAACTCGTCCAGCAAACCGACGGATTCGCAGGTCTCGAGCCAGGTCTCGCGCAGCTCTTCGAGCTGGGCCAGCAAGTAGTCATCGTGTTCGTTGCTGGCGAGGAAGAACAACTGCACCAACGCCTGCAAGCGCCCCCCCCATTGCCACGGCGGTGCCGGCTGAGAGAGTTCGTGGTGAGCCACCTCCAGCGCGTCCAGCAGAGCAACCAGCGGACCAATGAGCGCAGCGTCCAGACCACCGATCTCGTCGTAGGGTTCGATACCCTCATAGGCATCGGCGCTGCCAACGGCATAACCGAGCAACATCCGTCGCAAGCCGAAACGCCAGCTGTTTTGCTCCAGTTCATTGGGCAGCCCGAGCCCGGCACGTTGCTCGGCATTCATGCCCCAGCGAATGCCGGCCCCTTCGATCCAGCGGTGCAGGGTCGGCAGGTCACGCTCCTCGACACCAAAGCGGGCGCGCAGTGCCGGGACGTCGAGCAGATCGAGAATCTCACTGACGGGGAATCGGCTGTCAGGCAGCTTGAGCAGGTGCTCGACCGCAATCAGCAGTGGATCGCGACCACGCTGGCCCTGGTCAGCCAGCGTAAACGGAATGAAGCGGGGGTCCTGACGGTCGAGCTGGCCAAACACGGCACGAATGTGCGGGGCGTAGCTGTCGATGTCCGGGACCATGACGATGATATCCCGGGGGCGCAATGCCGGATCGGCACTGAAGCGCGCAAGCAGTTGGTCGTGGAGAATCTCGACTTCTCGCTGGGCACTGTGGGCAATGTGAAAACGGATCGATTCGTCCGTGTGCAGATCGATAGCCGGCCAGCGCTCCCGAGTCTCGTTGAGGGGACGCAACTCGAGGATGTCATCCTGCAACTGGTTGAGCACATTCAGCGGCTGACCGTCACTGAACAGGTCGATGCGCCCGTCACGGAATGCCGAGCGATAGCTGTTGGGATCGTCGTAACTGTCGAGCAGGTTGATGTAGTCCCGCCCCTGTTTACCCCAGGCAGCCAGCAGCGGGTGAGCATGCTGGTGCAGGGTTTGCGGATCGATCACTACCGGCATGCCGCTCTTGCGAGCCTGACGCTTGTATTGATGCCGCAACAGGTCTTTATCGGCGACGATGTCCGCCCAATGGTGACGACACGGGTTGTGTACGCACAGCAGGACCTGACTGAATCGTGCCAGCCCCGCCAGTGCTTCCAGGGCTTGGGCAGGCAGCGAAGAAATCCCGAAAACGATCACTCGCGAGGGCAATCCCTGGGGAGCTGTTTCGAGGTTGTTGATGCGCTCGACGAATCGCTGATGGACCCCGGCACGGCTTTGCGCCATACCTTGCTCTCCGACATCCAGCAAGAGTGCGCGCCATAACTCTGCCTGCCAGCAATTGGCCGGCGTCAGGGGTTTGGCCTCGCCCCTGGCGCTTCTTGTCTGATGTCGACCTTCTGCCCAGTCTTCAAGCCAGTCAGCCCGATAGACCTGGTACTGGTCGAACAGGTCCGCCAGACGCTCAGCCAATTGATAGCGTTTGCGCAGATCGGTGTCATGAGTCAGGAAGCGCTGCAGCGGCTCGAAGTGTGGCTGGTTGATCAACTGCGGCAGCAGGCGCATCAATCGCCAGGTCAGCGGGGCTTTATCGAGCAGGGACTTGGCCGGAATTTCATCGCGCCCAAGGACCATGCGATAGAGCTGCCACATGAAACTGCCGGGCAACTGCACGTCGATGGCGGCGGCGATGCCGCAGCCGCCCATGTCGTCTTCTTCAGAATCTTCCGCCAGGGCCAGCTTCAGCCATTGGGCAATGCCGTTGCTTTGCACCAACGCGATTTCATTCTCCAGGGGAGCCAGCGGGTAGCGCCGCATCCAGCTGACCACCAGGCTGCGCAACTCGTCCAGGCGGTTGCCGTGAACCACCATGAATCCAGCACTGAGGGACGTTGCGTCCGGCATAAGGCTTCCTTGGAAAATGCAAATTCGAGGGACGACTTTAGCATTTGTAGGAGCGAGCTCGCTCGCGAAGGTCGTCAACGATGACGGGGGTTGTCTGGGGTAACGCGGTGCCCTGAAGTTCTTCGTCGGAACGCCGCCCGGAGCAGGCTCGCTCCTACAGGGAACAGCGTTTGAGGTGTATGGAGGCGCAAAAACAAAACCCCAACTGCTTTCGCAATTGGGGTTTCGGAATTTAATCTTGACGATGACCTACTCTCACATGGGGAAACCCCACACTACCATCGGCGATGCATCGTTTCACTTCTGAGTTCGGGATGGGATCAGGTGGTTCCAACGCTCTATGGTCGTCAAGAAATTCGGGTACTGAGTCGCGGCCAGGTGGCCTCGCTTCAGCAAATTGGGTAGGTGATAGTCTGGTGTTTTGCGAGTCTCTCGAACTTTCGGTTCGTTTCGTCTTCACACACCGCAATCTGATGCTCTTTCGAGTAGTCAAATTGCTTGGGTGTTATATGGTCAAGCCTCACGGGCAATTAGTATTGGTTAGCTCAACGCCTCACAGCGCTTACACACCCAACCTATCAACGTCGTAGTCTTCGACGGCCCTTCAGGGGACTCAAGGTCCCAGTGAGATCTCATCTTGAGGCAAGTTTCCCGCTTAGATGCTTTCAGCGGTTATCTTTTCCGAACATAGCTACCCGGCAATGCCACTGGCGTGACAACCGGAACACCAGAGGTTCGTCCACTCCGGTCCTCTCGTACTAGGAGCAGCCCCTCTCAAATCTCAAACGTCCACGGCAGATAGGGACCGAACTGTCTCACGACGTTCTAAACCCAGCTCGCGTACCACTTTAAATGGCGAACAGCCATACCCTTGGGACCGGCTTCAGCCCCAGGATGTGATGAGCCGACATCGAGGTGCCAAACACCGCCGTCGATATGAACTCTTGGGCGGTATCAGCCTGTTATCCCCGGAGTACCTTTTATCCGTTGAGCGATGGCCCTTCCATACAGAACCACCGGATCACTAAGACCTACTTTCGTACCTGCTCGACGTGTCTGTCTCGCAGTCAAGCGCGCTTTTGCCTTTATACTCTACGACCGATTTCCGACCGGTCTGAGCGCACCTTCGTACTCCTCCGTTACTCTTTAGGAGGAGACCGCCCCAGTCAAACTACCCACCATACACTGTCCTCGATCCGGATAACGGACCTGAGTTAGAACCTCAAAGTTGCCAGGGTGGTATTTCAAGGATGGCTCCACGCGAACTGGCGTCCACGCTTCAAAGCCTCCCACCTATCCTACACAAGCAAATTCAAAGTCCAGTGCAAAGCTATAGTAAAGGTTCACGGGGTCTTTCCGTCTAGCCGCGGATACACTGCATCTTCACAGCGATTTCAATTTCACTGAGTCTCGGGTGGAGACAGCGCCGCCATCGTTACGCCATTCGTGCAGGTCGGAACTTACCCGACAAGGAATTTCGCTACCTTAGGACCGTTATAGTTACGGCCGCCGTTTACCGGGGCTTCGATCAAGAGCTTCGCGTTAGCTAACCCCATCAATTAACCTTCCGGCACCGGGCAGGCGTCACACCCTATACGTCCACTTTCGTGTTTGCAGAGTGCTGTGTTTTTAATAAACAGTCGCAGCGGCCTGGTATCTTCGACCGGCGTGGGCTTACGGAGCAAGTCCTTCACCCTCACCGGCGCACCTTCTCCCGAAGTTACGGTGCCATTTTGCCTAGTTCCTTCACCCGAGTTCTCTCAAGCGCCTTGGTATTCTCTACCCAACCACCTGTGTCGGTTTGGGGTACGGTTCCTGGTTATCTGAAGCTTAGAAGCTTTTCTTGGAAGCATGGCATCAACCACTTCGTCACCCAAAGGGTAACTCGTCATCAGCTCTCGGCCTTAAGATCCCGGATTTACCTAAGATCTCAGCCTACCACCTTAAACTTGGACAACCAACGCCAAGCTGGCCTAGCCTTCTCCGTCCCTCCATCGCAATAACCAGAAGTACAGGAATATTAACCTGTTTTCCATCGACTACGCTTTTCAGCCTCGCCTTAGGGACCGACTAACCCTGCGTCGATTAACGTTGCGCAGGAAACCTTGGTCTTTCGGCGTGGGTGTTTTTCACACCCATTGTCGTTACTCATGTCAGCATTCGCACTTCTGATACCTCCAGCAAGCTTCTCAACTCACCTTCACAGGCTTACAGAACGCTCCTCTACCGCATCACCCGAAGGTGATACCCGTAGCTTCGGTGTATGGTTTGAGCCCCGTTACATCTTCCGCGCAGGCCGACTCGACTAGTGAGCTATTACGCTTTCTTTAAAGGGTGGCTGCTTCTAAGCCAACCTCCTAGCTGTCTAAGCCTTCCCACATCGTTTCCCACTTAACCATAACTTTGGGACCTTAGCTGACGGTCTGGGTTGTTTCCCTTTTCACGACGGACGTTAGCACCCGCCGTGTGTCTCCCATGCTCGGCAC
>NZ_JBRJHL010000001.1:5882500-6507226 GCF_053628995.1 Pseudomonas sp. AP3_22 TE3818
CCATTGATCAAATGCGGAATAACGCTCATGGAAGCTCCTGAAAAGTTGTCCACAGGCGCCCGTTCCCGGACGCCCGTTGTTTATAGGTATATAGAAGGAGAAATCAGTCGATCTTGCCCAGCACTTCGCCGACCGCGTCGAACAGGCGGTCCAGGTCCTGCGGCTTGCTGTTGAAGGTTGGGCCGAACTGCAGGGTGTCGCCGCCGAAGCGTACGTAGAACCCGGCTTTCCACAGCGCCATGCCGGCTTCGAACGGACGCACGATCGCATCGCCGTCACGTGGTGCGATCTGGATCGCACCGGCCAGGCCGAAGTTGCGGATGTCGATAATGTTCTTGGTGCCTTTGAGGCCGTGCAGCGCATTTTCGAAATGCGGTGCGACTTCGGCCACGCTCTGTACCAGGTTTTCCTTTTGCAGCAGATCGAGTGCTGCCAGGCCAGCGGCGCAAGCCACCGGGTGGGCCGAATAGGTGTAGCCATGGGGGAACTCAACCGCGTATTCAGGCGTCGGCTGATTCATGAAGGTCTGGTAGATCTCGGAGCTGGCAATCACCGCGCCCATCGGGATCGCGCCGTTGGTAACTTGCTTGGCAATGCACATCAGGTCCGGGGTCACGCCGAAGGTGGTGGCGCCGAACATGGTGCCGGTACGGCCGAAACCGGTGATCACTTCGTCGAACACCAGCAGGATGTTGTGCTGGTCGCAGATTTCCCGCAGACGCTTGAGGTAACCCTGGGGCGGAACCAGCACGCCAGCGGAACCGGCCAATGGCTCGACGAATACCGCCGCGATGTTCGACGCATCGTGCAGTTCGATCAGCTTGAGCAGTTCGTCAGCCAGGGCGATGCCACCCTGCTCCGGCATGCCACGGGAGTAGGCGTTGCTTGCCAGCAGAGTGTGCGGCAGGTGGTCGACGTCCATCATCGCCTGACCGAACAGTTTGCGGTTGCCGTTCACGCCGCCGAGGCTGGTGCCGGCGATGTTCACACCGTGGTAGCCACGGGCACGGCCGATCATTTTGGTCTTGGTCGACTGGCCCTTCAGGCGCCAGTAGGCACGGACCATCTTCACCGCGGTGTCAGCGCACTCGGAGCCCGAGTCGGTGAAGAACACGTGGTTCAGGTTGCCCGGGGTCAGGTCGGTGATTTTCTCGGCCAGCTGGAACGACAGTGGATGACCGTACTGGAAGCCTGGCGAGTAATCGAGCGTGCCCAGTTGCTTGGCGACCGCTTCCTGGATTTCCTTGCGGGTGTGGCCGGCGCCACAGGTCCACAGACCCGACAGCGAGTCATACACCTTGCGGCCCTTGTCGTCGATCAACCAGCTACCTTCGGCGCCAACGATCAGGCGCGGGTCGCGCTGGAAGTTACGGTTGGCGGTGTAAGGCATCCAGTGAGCATCGAGCTTGAGCTGGCTGGCCAGCGAAGTCGGGGCGTTTTCAGGCAAGTTCATGGGCAAAACCTCGCAAGGCAATAAGCGGCGTAAGGATTGAAAACCGTTGTTGCAGCTAAATTGCCACGGGGATAAAGTCGGTGAAATGCAACTCTTCTAATGTTCAGTCAGCCAACCACTAAACTTTTGAGTAACCCGCATGAGCACTCGCCGTCCCGATCCGCTGGCCCAGGTCAGCGACTTTGATATTCGCCTGCTGAGGATCTTTCGCAGCGTGGTGGAATGCGGCGGCTTCTCCGCGGCGGAAACCGTGCTGGGCATTGGTCGCTCGGCGATCAGCCAGCAGATGAGCGATCTGGAGCAACGCCTCGGCCTGCGCCTGTGCCAACGTGGACGCGCCGGTTTTTCCCTGACCGAAGAAGGTCGCGAGGTCTATCAATCGGCGTTGCAACTGTTAAGTGCGCTGGAAAGCTTCCGCACCGAGGTCAACGGCCTGCACCAGCACTTGCGCGGCGAATTGATCATTGGCCTGACGGACAACCTGGTCACCCTGCCCCACATGCGCATCACCCATGCCCTCGCGCAGTTGAAAGAGCGCGGCCCGGACGTGCAGATCCAGATCCGCATGATCGCGCCCAATGAAGTCGAACAAGGCGTACTCGACGGTCGCCTGCACGTCGGCGTAGTGCCGCAGGCCAGCGCGCTTTCCGGACTGGAATATCAACCGCTGTATAGCGAGCGATCGCTGTTGTACTGCGCGGTCGGCCATCCGCTGTTTTATGTCGACGACAAACAACTGGACGACGAGCGCCTGAACAGTCAGGACGCCATCGCGCCTACCTTTCGTTTGCCAGCGGAGATCCAGGCCCACTACCAGGCGCTCAATTGCACGGCCAGCGCCTCGGACCGCGAGGGCATGGCCTTCCTGATCCTGACCGGACGCTATATCGGTTATCTGCCGGATCACTATGCGAGTCTTTGGGTACAGCAGGGCCGGTTGCGAGCGTTGAAAGCCAAAACGCGCTTCTATGACCTGAGCCTGGCGTCGGTCACACGCAAGGGGCGTCGCCCGCATCTGGTGCTGGAGAGTTTTCTCGAGAGCCTGGCCGCGACACGCTGAAAAACTGTGGGAGCGGGCTTGCTCGCGAAGAGGCCGTGTCAGTCGATATCTGCATAGCTGACACACCGTCTTCGCGAGCAAGCCCGCTCCCACAGTGGATTGTGGTGTAGGGTTTTATTGTGTGAGGACTTGTCTGAAGTCGGTGGGTACGCTATCAACGCACTGGCCGTCCCACCTACCTGTTCGGAAGTGCTTATGACCTTTGAAGTCCCAGCCCACGGCGGAAAACCCGTCAGCCGCATTCGTCAGAAGAACGAAGAGACCATCATCAAAGCTGCCGAAGACGAGTTCGCCCGTCACGGGTACAAAGGCACGAGCATGAACACCATCGCCCAGAATGCCGGGCTGCCCAAGGCAAACCTGCATTACTACTTCACCAACAAACTCGGTTTGTACGTGGCGGTGCTGAGCAACATCATCGAGTTGTGGGACAGCACCTTCAACACCCTCACGGCCGAGGATGATCCGACCGAGGCCTTGACCCGTTACATCCGCGCGAAAATGGAGTTCTCCCGCCGCCAGCCGCAAGCCTCGCGGATTTTCGCCATGGAAGTCATCAGCGGCGGTGAATGCCTGACCGAGTATTTCAACCAGGATTATCGCGCCTGGTTCCAGGGTCGCGCGGGCGTGTTCCAGGCCTGGATCGACGCCGGTAAAATGGACCCGGTCGACCCGGTGCACCTGATCTTCCTGTTGTGGGGCAGCACCCAGCATTACGCCGACTTCGCCACGCAGATCTGCCGCGTCACCGGGCGCACCAAGTTGACCAAGCAAGACATGGAAGACGCCGGGGACAACCTGATCCGCATCATCCTCAAGGGCTGCGGCCTGCAACCTGCCATTTAAATACATATGCCTTTTACCCTCAGCGGTTTTTGCGAATACCGCGAAGAGATTCGCAAAAGCCGCTTCATCACCTTCGCCGCGCCAATCTCCAGCCCGGCCGAGGCCCAGGCGTTCATTGAACAGCACAGTGACTTGAATGCCTCGCACAACTGCTGGGCGTGGAAGCTCGGCGATCAATATCGCAGCACCGATGATGGCGAGCCCGGCGGCACGGCAGGTCGGCCGATTCTGGCGGCGATAGAGGCACAGGATTGTGATCAGGTCGCGGTGCTGGTGATTCGCTGGTACGGCGGCATCCAACTGGGCACCGGTGGTCTCGCCCGGGCCTATGGCGGCGGTGCGAACAAATGCCTGCAAGCGGCGCCAAAGGTTGAGTTGATCAGCCGGGTGCCGTTGCGTTGCGCTTGCGGGTTTGCCGAGCTGGCGTTGGTCAAGCTGCGGGTGGCGGAGGCAGGTGGACTGGTTGTGGATGAAACCTTCACCGCCAATGGTGTCGAGTTGCAGTTGGCGGTAGGCGACGCGCAGATCGATACCTTGCAGTCACAGCTGGCCGATTTGAGTCGTGGACGTATTCTTTTGCAGCGCTGAAAACAAGAGCAAAAGATCGCAGCCTTCGGTAGCTCAACATGGGATCGTGCTGCGATCTTTTGGGGCACGCCGCTTTTCCACTTATTCCATATTTGCCCACATCTGCTGTGCACCCGGCTGTGGATAACCTGAGCACATACCGCTGTAACCCTTCTGTCATGCGGCTTTGCGGACTTTGCTCAATTTTCGTCCAATCTGCCATCAAGCGGATCAAATTCAAGTAAAAACAAACAGTTACAACGATTTATCACCTTTAGAAGAAAGCCACCCAGTGCTTATGCCCATGCCTTGAGCTTGCGCACAAATACTGTGGAGCAATCTGTGGATAACCCGTTCATGGCCGTCTCGGTACCCTGCACGGTATGGCTTGTGGTCGATTGATCATTTTTTGAGCAAAACCCCACGAGCAAAATCGGGGCTTGATTTGCACCATTGCCCCCATGTGGTGCCGGGGTCTGCGCGGCTCATTTGAAAGCTGCGGACTCAACGCCTCGGCTCACAGGACCTGGATATTTTCCTGACCTGATGGCCAGAAAATTGCTTTATCCACAGGCACAAGTCCAACAGCACTGAGCCTGTCATGCCCAATCACGCTCCAATCGCGGATCCGGTTCCACGCCTGCAACTACGCAGAATCAGCAAACGCTACCCCGGTTGCCTGGCCAACGATGCCATCGACCTGACCATTGTCCCTGGCGAGATCCATGCCCTGCTTGGCGAAAACGGCGCGGGCAAAAGCACGCTGATGAAAATCATCTATGGCGTCACCCAGGCCGATTCGGGCGAGGTGATCTGGCAAGGTCAGCGGGTAACCCTGCGCAACCCGGCCCAGGCCCGGAGTTTGGGCATCGGCATGGTGTTCCAGCACTTCTCGCTGTTCGAAACCTTGAGCGTGGCGCAGAACATTGCCCTGGCCATGGGCGCGGCGGCAGGCTCACCCAGACAACTTGAGCCGAAGATTCGCGAGGTGTCCCGACGCTATGGCATGGCGCTGGAACCGGAGCGACTTGTCCACAGCCTGTCGATTGGAGAACGGCAACGGGTGGAAATCATTCGCTGCCTGATGCAGGACATCCGCCTGTTGATTCTCGATGAACCGACTTCGGTGCTGACGCCGCAAGAGGCCGACGACTTGTTCGTCACCCTGCGCCGGCTCGCCGCCGAGGGCTGCAGCATTTTGTTCATCAGCCACAAGCTCGGGGAAGTCCGCGCGTTGTGCCAGAGCGCGACAGTACTGCGCGGCGGACGCGTGACCGGCCATTGCGTGCCAACCGACTGTACGGATCAGCAACTGGCGCGCCTGATGGTCGGTGAGGCGGCGGATCTGATCGCAAACTATCCGAAGGTGACCGGGGGTGATGCGTTCCTTGAGGTACGTGGATTGTCCTGGCACAACCCGGACCCGTTCGGGTGCTCGCTCACGGACATCAATCTTGAAGTGCGCAGCGGCGAAATCGTCGGCATCGCCGGTGTCGCAGGCAATGGTCAAGACGAGCTGCTGGCCCTGCTCAGCGGTGAACAACGCCTCAATCGCAACGAAGGCGCAACCCTGCGCTTTGGCCAGGAACCGGTTGCCCATTTGTACCCCGACGCACGTCGCCGACTGGGCCTGAGCTTTGTCCCTGCCGAACGCCTGGGCCATGGTGCGGTGCCAGAGTTGAGCCTGGCAGACAACGCGCTGTTGACGGCGTTCCAGCAAGGACTGGTGAACAAGGGTCTGATCCGGCGCAGCAGCGTCGAAGCGCTGGCCGAGGAAATCATCCGCCGTTTCGGGGTCAAGACACCCGATAGCCAGACCCCGGCCCGCAGTCTGTCCGGCGGCAACCTGCAGAAATTCATCCTCGGCCGGGAAATCCTCCAGCAACCCAAACTACTGGTCGCCGCGCACCCGACCTGGGGTGTGGACGTCGGCGCGGCCGCCACCATTCATCGCGCCTTGATTGCCTTGCGCGATGCCGGCGCGGCGATCCTGGTGATTTCCGAAGACCTCGACGAACTGTTCCAGATCAGCGACCGCCTCGGCGCCTTGTGCGGCGGTCGACTGTCGGCGCTCCACGCCACTGTCGATACGCACCTGAGCGATGTCGGCGGCTGGATGGCCGGTCAATTCGCTGCCCCCCAATCACGCGCATCCGCCTCGCGCTAACGGAGTGTCACATGCTGCTTACTCTTGAACCCCGCGGCCAGCAATCGCGGCTGATGCTGTGGTGCTCGCCGTTGCTGGCGGCTGCGCTGACCCTGGGCTGTGGATCATTGTTGTTCATCGCGCTCGGGCATGACCCGCTGTTGACCTTGCACAGGCTGCTGATCGCGCCGGTCAGCGACCTGTATGGCGTCTCTGAATTGTTGGTCAAAGCCCTGCCGATCCTGCTGTGCGCATTGGGCCTGGCCGTCGCCTACCAGGCGCGCATCTGGAACATCGGTGCCGAAGGTCAACTGCTGCTCGGTGCATTGGCCGGCAGTGCGCTGGCAGTCAATATCATCGATATGCAAAGCCACTGGGCGCTGGTGGCAATCCTGCTCACCGGCACCCTGGCCGGTGCCGCCTGGGCCGGCCTGACGGCGTGGTTGCGCACGCGCTTCAACGCCAATGAAATCCTGACCAGCATCATGCTCAACTACATCGCGCTGAACCTGTTGCTGTTCTGCGTTCACGGTCCGTTGAAGGACCCCGCCGGGTTCAATTTCCCCGAGTCAGCGATGTTCGGGGATGCCAGCCGCTTGCCGCTCTTGATGGAGGATGGACGGGTTCATGCCGGGGTGTATTTCGCCCTGCTCGCCTTGGTGGCGGTGTGGGTGCTGTTGCAGAAAAGCTTCGTCGGTTTCCAGATCAGGGTGCTCGGGCTGGACAAGCGGGCCGCCGGTTTCGTCGGCTTTCGCGAGAAGCGTTTGATCTGGTTCGCTCTGTTGATCAGCGGCGGTCTGGCGGGGCTTGCCGGTGTGTGCGAAGTCACCGGGCCGATCGGCCAGTTGGTGCCACAGGTCTCGCCGGGCTACGGCTATGCAGCGATCACCGTGGCGTTTCTCGGTCGCCTGAATCCGCTCGGCATCCTGTTTTCCAGCCTGTTGATGGCGCTGCTGTACATCGGCGGCGAAAGCGCACAAATGAGCCTGAACCTGCCGCAAGCGATCACCCAATTGTTCCAGGGCATGATGCTGTTTTTCCTGCTGGCCAGTGATGTGCTGATTCTCTACCGGCCGCGCCTGAACCTGCGCTGGACCCGCCGTGCCCAAGCCACCGCCGTACACGCAGGAGCGTTGTGATGGATATCGATCTGCTGAGCAATATTTTCTACGCCATGGTCCGCTGCGGTACGCCGTTGCTGTTGGTGGCGCTGGGGGAACTGATCTGCGAGAAAAGCGGCGTCCTCAACCTGGGCCAGGAAGGCATGATGCTGTTTGGTGCGGTGATCGGTTTTATCGTCGCGTTCAACACCGGGCACCTGTGGCTCGGTGTATTGCTGGCGATATTCGCCGGGATGCTGCTGTCATCGCTGTTTGCGCTGGTGGCGCTGGTGTTCAATGCCAATCAGGTGGCCACCGGCCTGGCCCTGACGATTTTCGGTGTGGGCCTGTCGACCTTTGTCGGTGCGGCCTGGGTCGGCAAGCCGCTGGCGGGTTTCGAACCCTTGGCGATTCCCTATCTGAGCGAGATCCCGCTGATCGGGCGGATGCTGTTTGCCCAGGACCTGTTGGTGTATCTGTCGTTCGTACTGTTTGCGCTGGTGGCCTGGGTCATTCTGAAAAGCCGTGTCGGGCTGATCATTCAAGCCGTCGGGGAAAATCCCGCTGCCGCCAGTGCCATGGGCTTGCCGGTGTTGTCAGTGCGTACGTTGGCGGTGTTATTCGGCGGTGCAATGGCTGGGTTGGCCGGGGCCTATCTGTCCCTGGCGTACACGCCGATGTGGGCGGAGAACATGAGCGCCGGGCGCGGCTGGATTGCCCTGGCGCTGGTGGTGTTCGCCAGTTGGCGGGTGTGGCGTTTGCTGCTCGGCGCGTACCTGTTCGGGCTCGCCAGCATCCTGCACCTGATGGCGCAGGGATTGGGGCTGGCGATTCCGTCGAGCCTGCTGGCGATGCTGCCGTATGTCGCGACCATTGTGGTACTGGTGCTGTTGTCACGGGATGCGCTGCGGACACGGTTGTATGCGCCGGTGTCGTTGGGGCAGCCGTGGCAGGCTGGGCATTAGTGACTGTTTGGGTGGGCCTCTTCGCGGGCAAGCCCGCTCCCACAGGGGGTTGGTGTGAACTCGGTCAAATGTGGGAGCGGGCTTGCCCGCGAAGGGGCCCGAACAGGCAACACCTGAGCCACGCCCCACGCCAATTCAAACACCAGAAAAACCACCAGAATCGAACTCGCACCCAGGATCAGGGCATAAGCCTGCCAGGCCGAGAACAGGAATCTGGCCACGGCGTCATACCGCCCGAAAACCTGCTGCGGATCACGAATCCGCAGCACCGACCATACGCAGACGATCGAGCCCAACAGATTTGCCATCAACATGTGCACCGGCTCGAACGGTGGCAACTCACCAGGCAAACTCAATGCCTGGCACAGCGCAGTCAAAACCCCATGCAACGCCGCAAAACTCCACGGCGTGACAAACGCCATCGTTACCAACAAGTCATACCAGGCACTGCCTTGCACCAACCGGCGATATTGCGTTGTAGTCCACATCGTCATTGCTCCATCAATTCAGGGAGCAACAAGGCTAAAGCCTGGAGTATGCTCCAAGGTCAAGCCCCTTCGAGACGTCATGATGCGCATCGGTGAATTAGCCCGGGCCAGCGCCGTCACGCAACGGCTGCAAGACAAACTCAAACTGATCGAAGCCCGCATGGCCGAACTCGGCGCGCTGCGCGAAGAGTTGCAACAACGGCTCGGGCAACAGTGTCCATTGAATCCACGACCCTGAATTTTCAAGGAAGCCACTCATGTCCAAGGCAAAAACCGCACTCATTATCGGCGCCTCCCGGGGGCTTGGCCTCGGGCTGGTGAAAACCCTGCTGGCCGATGGCTGGCAAGTCACCGCCACCGTGCGCGATCCGCAAAAAGCCGAGGCCTTGCAGGCCCTGGGCAAGGTGCGGATCGAACAGCTCGACATGGACGATCAGCCCGCGGTGTCCGCCCTGAGTCAACAACTCAAGGGCGAGGTGTTTGACCTGTTGTTCGTCAATGCCGGGGTCAAGGGGCCGGATGTCCAGACACCCAACGGTGGCGCGACGATGGCCGACGTCGGTCAGTTGTTTTTCACCAACGCCGTGGCGCCGATCAACCTGGCCCAGCGTTTTGTCGAACAACTGCGCCCGGACAGCGGCGTGCTGGCGTTCATGAGCTCCGTGCTGGGCAGCGTGACCATGCCCGATGCGCCGGAGCTGGCGCTGTACAAGGCCAGCAAGGCGGCACTGAATTCCATGACCAACAGCTTCGTCACTCAGTTGGGCGATACAGCGCTCACTGTGCTGTCGCTGCACCCGGGCTGGGTGAAGACCGACATGGGCGGTGAAGGCGCGGACATCGATGTCGAAACCAGCACCCGTGGCCTGGTGGATCAGGTGAATGCGTATGTCGGCAAGGGCGGACATCACTTCATAAATTACCGGGGCGAGACCATTCCCTGGTAACCCCCTCACCTACTGTAGGAGCTGGCTTGCCAGCGATGGCAACAGCACATCCAGCGACGATGTGACTGACAGGCCGCTATCGCTGGCAAGCCAGCTCCTACGAGTTTGTGGTGTCCTGTCGGGCCGGGCTTGCCCATAACGGCATTTTGATCGAAACTGCCCACCTCGCCTCCCCGGCGAACCTGGATCAGCAGACAGGGCAACACTGAGCTGGCAACCCTGAACCCAACTTTCAGAGGAGCCGGCCAACATGCCTGCGACCCGTACCTGGTTAAAAAATCCCCTCGCCATTTTCACCTCCAACGGTCTCGATGCCCGTGGCGGCCTGGTGCTGCAAGACGGTTTGATCGTCGAAGTGCTCGGCGCAGGCCAGCAACCCTCCGCGCCGTGCAATGAAGTGTTCGATGCCCGCGAGCATGTGATCCTGCCGGGCCTGATCAACACCCATCACCACTTCTATCAAACCCTGACCCGCGCCTGGGCGCCGGTGGTCAATCAGCCGCTGTTCCCGTGGCTGAAAACCCTGTACCCGGTCTGGGCACGCCTGACCCCGGAAAAACTCGCCCTCGCCACCAAGGTCGCACTGGCCGAATTGCTGCTGTCCGGCTGCACCACCGCCGCTGACCATCACTATCTGTTCCCGCAAGGTCTGGAAAATGCCATCGACGTGCAAGTCGAGAGCGTTCGCGAACTGGGCATGCGCGCCATGCTCACCCGTGGCTCCATGAGCCTCGGTGAAAAGGACGGTGGCCTGCCGCCGCAACAGACCGTGCAGGAAGGCGAAGTGATCCTCGCCGACAGCCAGCGGCTGATCGCCGAATACCACGAGCGCGGTGACGGCGCGCAAATCCAGATCGCCCTGGCACCGTGCTCGCCGTTCTCGGTGACCCCGGAAATCATGTCGGCCAGCGCCGACCTGGCGAACCAACTCGACGTGCGCCTGCACACCCACCTGGCAGAAACCCTCGACGAAGAAGATTTCTGCCTGCAACGCTTCGGCCTGCGCACCGTGGATTATCTGGACAGCGTCGGCTGGCTCGGCCCGCGCACCTGGCTGGCCCATGGCATCCATTTCAACCCGGACGAGATCGCCCGCCTCGGTGCCGCCGGGACCGGTATCTGCCATTGCCCGAGTTCGAACATGCGCCTGGCCTCGGGCATCTGCCCGAGCATCGAATTGACTGACGCCGGCGCCCTGCTGGGCCTGGGCGTGGACGGTTCGGCCTCCAACGATGCCTCGAACATGATGCTCGAAGCGCGCCAGGCCCTGTACATCCAGCGCCTGCGCTACGGCGCCGAGAAGATCACCCCGGAACGCGTGCTCGGCTGGGCGACCAAAGGCTCGGCCAGTCTGTTGGGCCGTACCGATATCGGGGAACTGGCGGTAGGCAAGCAGGCCGACCTGGCGCTGTTCAAGCTGGATGAACTGCGCTTCTCCGGTAGCCATGATCCGGTCTCGGCCCTGCTGCTGTGCGGCGCCGATCGCGCGGACCGGGTGATGGTCGGTGGCAAGTGGCGGGTGATTGACGGGCAGGTCGAGGGGCTGGATCTGAAGGGCTTGATTGCCGATCACAGCCAGGCGGCGCGACAGTTGATCAGCGGCGCCTGATCGGACGCCATCGCCGGCAAGCCGGCTCCTACAGGTTTGCAGTCGACGCATAATCTGTAGGAGCCGGCTTGCCGGCGATGCTTTTTACAGGCCCAACAAAGACAACATGATAAACGTCGCAAACAACACGAAATGCGTCATGCCTTCGATGGCGTTGGTTTCGCCGTCGTTGAGATTGATCGCGCTGACGATCAGGGTGAGAAACACCATCACGGTCTGCACCGGGGTCATGGCCATCTGGAATGGCTGGCCGGTATAAAGCGCCATCGCCTCCATCACCGGCACCGTCAGGATCACCGTCGACAGTGACGCGCCCATGGCGATGTTGACCACCGACTGCATGCGGTTGGCCAGTGCCGCGCGTAATGCGGTCAAGATCTCCGGCGCCGCAGAGATCGCCGCCACCAGGATCGCCGTAATCACCGGCGGCGCCCCCGTTCCTTCCAGCCCCAGATCGAGGGTCCTGGACATCACTTCGGCCAGTGCGCCAATTACCACCACCCCGAACACCAAGGTGCCGATACTCAGCACCAGATTGACCGGCTGCGGTTCCGCGCCGGGCTCCTTCCGGCGACGCTTGTCCGGGTAGCTGTAGCTGAAAAAATAACTGTGCGGCCCGACCTGCATGCGCAGGAACAAGGCGTAGAGCACCACCATGGTGCCGATGGTAAAGGCCGAATAGAGCTTCCATCGCGCTTCTGGAATGAACTCCGGCACCACCATCGAGACCCCCATGGCGGTGAGAATCATTACGCTATAACTGCGCGCCGAATCGTCGTTATAGGACTGTTCGCCATGCTTGAGCCCGCCCATCAACGCCGCGAGGCCAAGGATGCCATTGATGTCGAGCATCACCGCCGAGTAGATCGTATCGCGCACCAGCGTGGCCGAGGCTTCGTTGCTCATCATGATCGCCAGGATCACCACTTCCACCAGCACGGCGGCCAGGGTCAGGATCATCGTGCCGTAGGGATCACCGACCTTCTCCGCCAGCAACTCGGCCTGATGGGCAACGCGCATGGAGGCGGCGACGATGAAGGCGATCAGCACCAGCCCGCTGATCAATGCGATGACCTGGCCGCTGTGCAGCATCCAGTGCTCCAGCGGATAGGCCACGCACGCGGCGATCAACGCCAACAGCAGGAAACCTTCTTGCTTGAGGGTGGTGAGCATGGCGAGCCTTTTTGCCGAGTGGTGCCGATGAGCTACTGACTGCGGGGTGGCGTTAACGTTTCGTTTTACCTTAGCGCACCATGGGCAGGCAGGAAGGTGCATGGGCGCACCGGAGTGTGTCATCGCTGGCAAGCCAGCTCCTACAGGGGGAACGGTGATCCGGCTTTTGTAGGAGCTGGCTTGCCAGCGATAGCGCACTCCCAACCGCCGCAAAACCTTCAGCCTTTAATTTTGTTGTCTTGTTGGTCAGTCATTTGCATTGCCCCTGCCAACCACAGAACAACATGGAGCTCCAATTCATGCACAACCGTCCGTTGAAGAAGCTGCTTTGCGCCGTTACCGCCGCCATCGGCCTGAGCGCCAGCCTGAGTGCCAGCGCCAACGACCCGCTGAAAGTCGGCTTCGTTTACATCGGCCCGATCGGCGACCACGGCTGGACGTATCAGCATGAACAGGGACGCAAGGAGCTCGCGGAAAAATTCGGCCCGCAGATCACCACCCACTACGTGGAGAACGTCGCCGAAGGGGCCGACGCCGAGCGAGTGATCCGCAACATGGCCAAGGACAAATACGACCTGATCTTCACCACCTCCTTCGGCTACATGAACCCGACCGTGAAAGTCGCCAAGCAGTTTCCCCAGGTGACCTTCGAACACGCCACCGGCTACAAGCAGGACAAGAACCTCGGCACCTACCTGGCGCGCACCTATGAAGGCCGCTACGTCGGCGGCTTCCTCGCGGCGAAGATGACCAAAACCAGGAAGATCGGCTATGTCGCCTCGTTCCCGATCCCGGAAGTGATCCGCGACATCAACGCCATCCAGCTGGCCCTGAACAAGTACAACCCCGGTACCGAAATCAAGGTGGTGTGGGTCAACTCCTGGTTCGATCCGGGCAAGGAAGCGGATGCCGCCAACGCACTGATCGACCAGGGCGTGGACGTGGTGTTCCAGCACACCGACAGCCCGGCGCCAATCCAGGCCGCCGAACGTCGCGGCGTGTATGCGGTGGGCTACGCTTCGGACATGGCGCACTTCGGGCCGAAGGCGGTGCTGACCTCCATCGTCAACGACTGGGGTCCGCACTACATTCAGGCAGCCCAAAGCCTGATCGACCATGACTGGAAGTCCCAGGACTACTGGGGCGGCTTGAAAGAAGGCACGGTTGAGCTGCCGATCAGCGACCTGGTGCCGGCAGCGGTGAAAAGTGAAGCTGAACAGCTCATCGCCAATATCAAGAGCGGTACGCTGCAGCCGTTCACCGGGCCGATCAAGGATCAGACCGGCGTCGAAAAAATCCCGGCGGGCGTGAGCGCGACCACGGCGGAACTGGCGTCGATGAACTACTACGTGGAAGGCATGAAGGCCGAAATACCGAAGTAACCCACACCCCCTGTAGGAGCTGGCTTGCCAGCGATGGCGTAATGTCATTCAACAATGATTTTGGATTGGATGGCCCCATCGCTGGCAAGCCAGCTCCTACAAAAGCTCATTCCATATCAGGAAAGCAAAATGACAAGCCTTCCCATCATCGACATCGCCCCGCTCTACAGCACCGACCAGAACGCCTGGCAAACTGTCGCCGCACACATCGACCACGCCTGCCGCGAGTGGGGTTTCTTCTACATCAAGGGCCATCCAATCAGTGCCGCGCGCATCGACGCCCTGCTCGACCACGCCAAACGCTTCTTCGCCCAACCCACCGCCGAAAAACTCAAGATCGACATCACCCAGAGCCATCACCATCGCGGCTACGGCGCCATCGCCACCGAACAGTTGGACCCGAGCAAACCCAGCGACCTCAAGGAAACCTTCGACATGGGCCTGCACCTGCCGGCCGACCACCCTGACGTACTGGCGGAAAAACCCTTGCGCGGCCCCAATCGCCACCCGTCCCTGCCCGGTTGGGAAGCGCTGATGGAGCAACACTACGTCGACATGCAGGCCCTCGCACAAACGCTGTTGCGGGCAATGACCATTGCGCTGGGGATTGAGCGCGACTTCTTCGACACTCGCTTCAATGACCCGGTCAGTGTGTTGCGCCTGATCCACTACCCGCCGCGTCACACGGCCAGCTCCACCGAGCAGCAAGGCGCCGGCGCCCATACCGACTACGGCTGCATCACCCTGCTCTATCAGGACGCCGCCAGTGGCTTGCAGGTACGCAACGTCAAAGGCGAATGGATCGGCGCGCCCCCCATCGACGGTACGTTCGTGGTCAACCTCGGGGATATGATGGCGCGCTGGAGCAACGACCGTTACCTGTCGACGCCGCACCGGGTGATCAGCCCGCTCGGCGTGGATCGCTATTCGATGCCGTTCTTCGCCGAGCCGCACCCGGATACCCGCATCGAATGCCTGCCCGGCTGTCAGGATGCATTGCACCCGGCGAAATACCCGGCCACCACCTGCGCCGGGTTCCTGCTCTCGCGCTTCGCCGATACCTACGCCTATCGACGGGAACAGGCAGCGGTGTGATGAACCGCCTGGTCAGGTTTTACCAATTGTTGCGGCAACCCTCTGTAGAATGGCGACCATTGCACCTGATGAGAAAAGAATCATGTATGACTGGCTGAACGCCCTGCCCAAGGCAGAGTTGCACCTGCACCTGGAAGGCTCGCTGGAGCCCGAGCTGTTGTTCGCCCTGGCCGAGCGCAACAAGATTGCCTTGCCATGGAGCGACGTCGAAACCCTGCGCAAGGCATATGCCTTCAACAACCTGCAGGAGTTCCTAGACCTGTATTACCGGGGGGCCGATGTGCTGCGCACCTCCCAGGATTTCTATGACCTGACCTGGGCATACCTGCTGCGCTGCAAAGAGCAGAACGTGATTCACACCGAACCGTTCTTCGACCCGCAGACCCACACCGACCGTGGTATCCCCTTCGAAGTGGTGCTCAACGGCATCGCCGCCGCACTGAAGGATGGCGAGCAGCAGCTGGGTATCACCAGCGGTTTGATCCTGAGCTTCCTGCGCCATCTGAGCGAAGACCAAGCGCAGAAAACCCTCGACCAGGCGCTGCCGTTCCGCGATGCGTTCGTCGCCGTGGGCCTGGACAGCTCCGAGATGGGCCACCCGCCGAGCAAGTTCCAGCGCGTGTTCGACCGTGCCCGTCACGAAGGCTTCCTGACCGTCGCCCACGCCGGTGAAGAAGGCCCGCCCGAGTACATCTGGGAAGCCATCGACCTGCTGAAAATCCAGCGCATCGACCATGGCGTGCGCGCCATCGAAGACGAGCGTCTGATGCAGCGGATCATTGACGAGCAGATCCCGCTGACCGTGTGCCCTCTGTCGAACACCAAGTTGTGCGTGTTCGATCACATGTCGCAGCACAACATTCTCGACATGCTGGAACGCGGTGTGAAAGTGACCGTGAACTCCGATGACCCGGCGTACTTTGGCGGTTATGTCACGGAGAACTTCCATGCCCTGCACACTCATCTGGGCATGACTCAGGACCAGGCCAGACGCCTGGCGCAGAACAGCCTCGATGCGCGGTTGGTGAAACCCTAAGGGCAAACGCAAACCGTGTAGGAGCTGGCTTGCCAGCGATGCTGGATGGGAGGCCGCCATCGCCGGCAAACCGGCGCCTACAACGCCATTTCCAGCTCGGTCTCCAGGGCAAAGCGATGAATTTCCCGTTGCCCTGACGCCGTCACCTGCAAGGCCCGGGAATCGTTGGGCAGGCTCAGCCACCCCGACTGCATGAACAGCTGCAACAAGGCGGCACCCAGCGAGCCGCCCATGTGCGGGCGTCTTTCGCTCCAGTCAGGGCACGCACAGGCAACCCTGCCGTTGTGATGGGCCAGCGCCTGGATGAACACTCCCCGCGCCGCCAACTCCGTCGCGCCCTTGAGCGTGACCGTGACCCGCTGATCCGAATGCTCGATCCAGCCTGCTTCCAGCAGTCGCTGATACAGGTCAGCGGACAGGGTACCCCCCAAGTGATCGTCGCACAGCCGGGCACTCAGCAATGACGAGCGCACTGCCCGGGGTTTGACGAGTGGCGCATTGCGCTTGAACACCTCCGGAATATCCTGGGGCGCGCTGGCGAAGGTCGCGCTGGCCAGCGCTTCGATTGCCGCCCCGACCTCGGGGGCAGCCAGGCGGAAGAAGCGTTTGCGGCCACGGTTTTCAACCCTTAACAGACCTCCAGCGGACAAACGTCCCAGGTGTGCACTGGCCGAAGACGGTGACAGGCCGGCCAGCAATGCCAACTCTTCGGTTGCCCGCGCCGAACCATCCATCAAGGCCCACATCATTGCGCTGCGCTTTGGGTCAGCCAGCAATGTGGCGATCTGGCTGATGCAAGGTGCATGTTCCATGTATTCACTCCCTGTTGAATCGTTTCGTCTTCTGACCAGAAACATCTTGACCAGTAATGTGTAGTCGGCCAATCCGCGGAAACTGCCAAGAGTCCGGCAACGCCTTGCTCACCCATTAGCGCTGCCTGGCCGATACCGCTAAGGCCAGAAGGATGACCGTGCTGCCGGGCCGACTCGAACGTGGACCCGCCATGGGGGGGATCGACGCTACTGACATGATGAGGGCGCTAGTATATGCGGGTTGGTCGGCGGATCCTGTCCTCCGCCCGGCATAGGTGGTGATCGTTCCTGAGGGAAATTTCTCTTTTTTTGTGCGACTAATGATCGATATCCGAAAAGCCCGGAAATTGACTGCTCAACAGGGCGCATCGGCTGACAAGCATTTCGCGCAACAGGTTCACCGGCTTACTCAGTTGTGCGCGATGGGCGCACAACAGATTCAACGGTGCGCGCTCGCAGAGCAGTTCCGGCATCAGCACCTTCAAGCGGCCGGCCAGTACATCGGCGGCGACATCGAGCCAGGATTTGTAGGCGATCCCGGCACCTGCCACGGCCCAAAGGCGAACGACATCGGCATCGTCACTGAAGCGATCGCCACTGACGGTCAGGCTGACTTCGCGTTTGCCGTCGTGAAAACTCCAGTGATCGTGGACCCTGCTGCCGAGCATGTACAACAGGCAGTTGTGCTGTGCCAGTTGCTCCAGATGCCGCGGTTCGCCGTGGCGAGCCAGATAGTCGGGAGCGGCGCACAACACCCGGCGGTTCTGCGGGGCGATGGGCAGCGCCACCAGGCTGGAGTCCTCCGGCTCACCGTAGCGCAGGGCAATGTCTACCGGCTGGCGGAACAGGTCGGCGATGCGATCCCCCAGCAGCAGGCGCACGGTCAGTTTCGGATGCTCGCGCTGAAACTGGTCAAGCCAGGGCAACAGCAGATGGCGGCCAAAGTCCGACGGCGCCGACAGTTGCAGAACCCCGCTGACCTGGTCCTGACCGCTGGCCAGTAATCGCCGGCCCTCGTCGAGATTGCTCAGGGCCGCGCGGGCGTATTCGAGAAAGCCCTCGCCTTCGGCGGTCAGGCGCAAGCTGCGGGTCGAACGGGCCAATAGACGGGCGCCGAGTTGCCGTTCGATGCGCTTGAGCGCTGCACTGGCCACCGCCGCCGACATGTCCATGCCCCGTGCGGCGGCGGACAGACTGCCCAGGTCCGCCGCCCGGACAAACAACTGCAAGTCATCGAAACGCAGCATCAAGAGCACCGATTATCAAAAAAATATTGAAAGAGACTGCTCTTTTAGCCGGTTTTATCTCCAGGAGAAATAGCCAATCATCTCCCCCATCGAATCGCTTCTTTATTAGTATTCAGGAGTCGCCCATGAAAGCCATTGCCTACTACGCCTCGTTACCGATCAGTGATGACAAAGCCCTGCAGGACATCGAACTGCCGGAGCCGGTTGCCGGCCCTCGCGACTTGCTGGTGGAAGTCAAAGCCATCTCGGTCAACCCGGTGGACACCAAGGTGCGCCAGAACGTCCAGCCCGAAGGCGGTGCGGCCAAGGTGCTGGGCTGGGACGTGGCTGGCGTGGTCAAGGCCGTGGGCAGTGATGTGACGCTGTTCTCGGTCGGCGACAAGGTGTTTTACGCCGGCTCCATCGCCCGTGCGGGCGGCAACAGCGAGTTGCATGTGGTGGATGAACGCATCGTCGGCCACATGCCGAAGACCCTTGGTTTCGCCGAGGCCGCCGCCCTGCCGCTCACCGCGATCACCGCGTGGGAACTGTTGTTCGAACGCCTGCAAGTGCGCGAAGGCAAAACCGACGAAGGCCAGAGCCTGTTGATCGTCGGCGCGGCAGGTGGCGTGGGCTCGATTCTTACGCAGCTGGCTCACCAGCTGACGGCCCTGAAAGTCATTGGCACTGCTTCGCGTGCGCAGACCCAAAGCTGGGTGAAAGGGCTGGGTGCCGATCTGGTGATCGACCATGGCCAGCCACTGAGCGAAGCACTCAAGCGGGCCGGTGTGGATCAGGTCACCCACGTCGCCAGCCTGACCCAGACCGACCAGCACCTGGACCAACTGGTCGAGGCGTTGGCGCCCCAAGGCAAACTGGCGCTGATCGATGACCCCAAGTCGCTGGACGTGACCAAGCTCAAGCGCAAGAGCCTGTCACTGCACTGGGAGTTCATGTACACCCGTTCGCTGTTTGAAACCGCGGACATGATCGAGCAGCACAACCTGCTCAATCGCGTCGCCTGGCTGATCGATGCCGGGACACTGAAAACCACGGTGGGCGAACACTTCGGCACGATCCATGCCGCCAATTTGCGCCGTGCCCATGCCCTGCTGGAAAGCGGTAAGGCCAAGGGCAAGATTGTGCTGGAAGGGTTTTGAAGCGCTGAAAAAAGCCCTTTCCGATTTCATCGTTTCTGCGTTTTTTCGCCTGCGACCGGAACGTCCCGGTCGCAGACAACCCCTTTGGAGGCCCTCGAAAAGTCGTGTTTTTTTTAGTTACAAACCGTCAGTCCGACAGTTGATCCTTGTCACAATGATGCTCGTATTCAGGACTACAATCGAATCTCCTGCGAGGCAGTCTTTTGCGTAACGTCTTTTACGAGACATCTTTTACATGAGGAGTTCAGCTGTGAAGATCCTGATAAAAGAATTGGCAAAATCCCAGTGGCAAGTCCGCTTAGACCAGCATGCGGTGACGTTCCGCAGCGAAGCAGAAGCTCGCGCTTTCACGCGTACCCTCGAAGCCCGCATCCAGGCCCCTCACCAGATCCCCATCCTTCACCCGCAGCGTGCTGCCGGCTGATTCCGGCCTCAAACCTGGGCTTGCGCCAGCGCCCGGGCATTTTGCAAGCGCCGGGTGAGCACCGCAGCGCTCACCACCAGAACTCCGCACAGGCTGATGACCATGGCCATCGGCACGGCGCTGCCATCGTGCAAAATGCCCACCAGCGCGGAGGCGCCGGCCGCCACACTGAACTGCAGGCAACCGAGCAGCGCCGACGCGCTGCCGGCCCGTGCGCCCTGACCGCTCATCGCGCAGGCGGCGGCGTTGGGGCTGATGCAACCGAGGCTGGAAATACAGATGAACAATGGAATCAGCAGCGGCCACAGGTGGGCCGTGTGCAGCGCGCTGACAGCGAGCAGGGTAAGACCGGCCGCGAGATAAACCCACACCGCGCGCGCCAGCAAGAACGTCGGGCCACGTTTGACCAGCAGCCGCGCGTTGACCTGCGCCACCAGAATGAAGCCCGCCGCATTGGTGCCGAACAACCAGCCGAAATGCTCGGCCGGAACGCCGTAGAGCTTGATGATGATGAAGGGTGAACCGGCGATGTAGGCAAACATCCCGGCGATGGCAATGCCCCCGGTCAAGGCGTGGCCAAGAAATATCGGGTCGGCCAGCAGCCGGCCGTACTGGCGCAGCGCGCCCGACAGAGGTTGGCGCGGTATGTGGGCCGGCAAGCTTTCCGGCAATCCCGTCGCCACCGCCAGCCCCGCCAACGCACTGAACCCGGTCAAGGCCAGGAAGATCGATTGCCAGCCTGTGGTGTTGACCAGCAACCCACCCAGCAATGGCGCGAGGATAGGCGCGAGCCCCATCACCAGCATCAACTGGGAAAAGACTTTTGCCGAGCCCACCGCATCACATTTGTCGCTGACCACCGCCCGAGAGATCACCATGCCGGCGCAACCACCCAACGCCTGGACGAAACGCGCACCGATCAGCCATTCCAGATTCGGCGCATAGGCGCACGCCACCGAGGCAGCGGTGAACAGGCCGACACCAGTGAGCAACGGAATGCGTCGCCCGAAACGATCGGCCACCGGGCCATAGGCCAACTGACCAATGGACAAGCCGAGGAAGTAGGCCGCCAACGTCATCTGGACGTGATTTTCGTCCGTGCCGAAAGCCAGCGCCATGGCCGGGAAGGCCGGCAGGTAGAAATCGATCGCCAGCGGACCGAAAGCGCTCAAGGCGCCGAGAATCAGAATGGTACGGAAGTTCATCAGGCATCCAGTGAGGCAGGAGTCGGCAGCCCGACAGTCTAGCCGCGCATGGACGCCTTGAACATTCCGGTAGCTCGCTAACTATCAAAATCAGGCCAGTTTGACGCCATACCCCTCTTCGCTGATCGCCTCGATCACTTGTTGGGCAGTCAGCGCACTTTCGACACCGACTTCTTTCGCCGCCAGATCGACCCGCACACTGGCTGCCGGGTCCTTGGCCTGCACGGCCTGAGTGATGGCCTTGACGCAGTGGCCGCAAGACATGCCTTCAACGTTGAACACTTGCATGGGATGACTCCTTTTCCGAGGGTTGAGTCCAGTCTCGAGCTTGCCACCATGGCAAGGTCAAGTTCTGACGTTAGCTGCCGGGCTGGCAATCGGCGCTACGCTCGGCCAAGCTGCGTCCATCAATGACTCGAACTCAGGAGATTCAGCCATGCGCTGGTCGGTTTTCAGCCTGTTTGGCTTTCTCAGCCTTTTCGCCGCCGTGCCTTCGGTCAATGCTGCCGGTCAGGATTATGGCGTGCTGATCATTTCCCGCGAGCGCCTGGAAGTCGCGACCAGCTGCGAGATCGGTGTGTACATCCAGGATCAATTGGCGGCACGGCTGTTTCAGGAGCAGAGCACCTCGTTCAACCTGCCGCCCGGCGTCGTCTCGCTGCGCCTCAAGTTACTCCCGGGGCAGATGCCGGGTTGCAATCCGGGCATGCTCGCGCCGGGGTCGCAGGATATCCAGCTCAAGGCCGGCGATGTGCTCAAGTACCGAATCGCGATGACGCAGGAAGGGATGTACCTCAAGCGCGCCGGTCTCGGCTACTGACCCACCGTCCCTGGTAGGAGCGAGCCTGCTCGCGATGAACGCCAACGGTAACGCTGGGTTTCTGAATGTACGCGTTGTCTGGACGTTTTTCGCGAGCAAGCTCGCTCCTACAGGGGATCAGCGGTGGGTATAAGATTGGCACTTGACCTTGCCAGCATGGCAAGGTTGATCCTGTGGTCATCTACTACAGGGAGTGCGACCGATGTCCGAATCCACCACGTTCGACCTGCCGATTGCCGGCATGACCTGCGCCAGTTGCGCCGGGCGTGTCGAGCGCGCCTTGAGCAAAGTCATTGGCGCCAGTGCCGTCAGCGTCAACCTCGCCACTGAGCAGGCTCGGGTCCAGGCACCCAGCGACAGCCTGCCGGCCCTGATGGATGCCGTGGCCAAGGCCGGCTACAGCGTGCCGCAGCAGAGCCTGGAACTGAGCATCGACGGCATGACCTGCGCGTCCTGCGTCGGTCGGGTAGAGCGGGCGCTGGGCAAGGTGGCGGGCGTGAAAAGCGTCAGCGTCAACCTGGCCAACGAACGCGCCCACCTTGAACTGCTCGGCCAAGTCGATCCGCAAACCTTGATCGCGGCCGTGACCAAGGCCGGTTACGCCGCCAGCGTATGGGAAGCCGAACACCCGCCAACCGACAATCAGCAACAGCGTCTGCATCGAGAACGCCTGGCCTTGATCATGGCCATCGTCCTCGCCTTGCCGCTGGTCTTGCCGATGCTGCTGCAACCGTTCGGCGTGCACTGGATGCTCCCGGCCTGGGCGCAATTCGCCTTGGCCACGCCGGTGCAATTCATCTTCGGTGCACGGTTTTACGTCGCGGCCTGGAAAGCCGTACGCGCCGGGGCCGGCAACATGGATTTGCTGGTGGCCCTGGGCACCAGCGCCGGTTATGGCTTGAGTGTGTATGAATGGGCCACCGCCGCCGGGCGCATGCCGCACCTGTATTTCGAAGCCTCGGCGGTGGTGATCGCCCTGGTATTGCTGGGCAAGTATCTGGAAAGCCGCGCCAAGCGCCAGACCGCCAGCGCCATCCGCGCCCTCGAAGCCTTGCGCCCGGAAAGGGCGATTCAGGTACTCGACGGCCGCGAGCAGGAAGTCGCCATCAGCGCCCTGCGCCTCAATGACCTGGTGATGGTCAAACCCGGAGAGCGCTTCCCGGTCGATGGCGAAGTGATAGAAGGCCAGAGCCACGCCGACGAAGCCCTGATCAGTGGCGAGAGCCTGCCGGTGCCCAAACAGCCCGGCGACAAAGTCACGGGCGGCGCGATCAACGGTGAAGGCCGCTTGCTGGTGCGTACCCAGGCCCTCGGTGCGGAAACCGTACTGGCCCGGATCATCCGCCTGGTGGAAGACGCCCAGGCCGCAAAGGCGCCGATCCAGAAACTGGTGGATAAAGTCAGCCAGGTATTCGTACCCACCGTGCTGGTGATTGCCTTGGCGACTTTGATCGGGTGGCTGCTGTATGGCGCGCCGATGGAAACCGCGCTGATCAACGCCGTGGCGGTGCTGGTGATCGCCTGCCCTTGCGCACTGGGCCTGGCCACGCCGACGGCGATCATGGCCGGCACCGGCGTGGCGGCACGCTACGGGATTCTGATCAAGGACGCCGAAGCCCTGGAGCGTGCCCATGAAGTCAGCGCGGTGGTATTCGACAAGACCGGCACCCTGACCTCCGGCACCCCGCGCATTGCTCATCTGAGTGCCATCGACGGCAATGAAGCGAGCCTGCTGCAACTGGCCGGTGCCCTGCAACGCGGCAGTGAGCATCCGCTGGCCAAGGCTGTACTGGATGCCTGCGCCGAACGCCACTTGAAGGTGGCCGACATCAGCGACAGCCTGTCCCTGACCGGCCGCGGCATTGCCGGCACACTGGAGGGTCGTCGTCTGGCTCTGGGCAATCGTCGCCTGCTGGAGGACAGCGGCTTGAGCGCCGGACCGTTGGCCGACTCGGCAATCGCGTGGGAACAAGAAGGCCGGACCTTGTCCTGGCTGATCGAACAATCCCCCGAACCGCAGGTGCTGGGCCTGTTCGCCTTCGGTGACACCCTCAAGCCCGGCGCGCTGCAAGCGGTGCAGCAACTGAGCGCATGGAACATCAGCAGCCACCTGCTGACCGGCGACAATCGCGGTAGCGCCAAGGTGGTGGCCGAGGCGTTGGGCATCCAGGACGTGCATGCCGAAGTGTTGCCGGCGGACAAAGCCGCCACCGTCGCCGCACTGAAAGAAACCGGCGTGGTGGCGATGGTCGGCGACGGCATCAATGACGCCCCGGCACTGGCCGCCGCCGACATCGGCATCGCCATGGGTGGCGGCACCGACGTTGCCATGCATGCGGCCGGCATCACCCTGATGCGCGGCGATCCGCGACTGGTACCGGCTGCATTGGAGATCAGTCGCAAGACCTACGCCAAGATTCGGCAGAACCTGTTCTGGGCCTTCGTCTATAACCTGATCGGCATTCCGCTGGCGGCGTTTGGCTTCCTCAATCCAGTGCTGGCCGGTGCAGCCATGGCCTTGTCGAGCGTCAGCGTGGTGAGCAATGCGCTACTGTTGAAAACCTGGAAACCCAAGGACCTGGAGGACAACCGATGAACATCGGCCAAGCGGCCCGCCACAGCGGCCTGAGCGCAAAGATGATCCGTTATTACGAATCCATCGGCCTGCTCAAGGCGGCCCATCGAACCGACAGCGGTTATCGGGTGTATGGCGATGACGATCTGCACACGCTGGCGTTCATCAAGCGCTCGCGGGACCTGGGGTTTTCCCTGGAGGAAGTCGGCAAGTTGCTGACCCTCTGGCAAGACCGTCAGCGCGCCAGCGCCGATGTGAAGGCTTTGGCCCGTCAGCATATCGATGAACTGAACCGGAAGATCCGTGAACTGGGGCAATTGCGCGACACGCTGCAGGATCTGGTTGAGCACTGCCATGGCGACCATCGGCCGGATTGCCCGATTCTGAAAAACCTTGAGTCGGGATGCTGTGCCGAACCGACTCGCCCCTGAACCATTGATGCTGAATGCAGCGACGCCTTCGCGGGCAAGCCCGCTCCCACAGGGTTTGTGGATGTATGGAGCAGATGTGGGCAACTCGATCCTTGTGGGAGCGGGCTTGCTCGCGAAGGCGGACGGTCAGGCGACAGAGGTGTTGGATCTGCCCCCACAAAAAACCCGGCCGAAGCCGGGTTTTTCTTTAGCCGATCACTGCATCCACGGTGGAGGCGGTTCTTCGGTCTTGCCCGGCGGTGCATCGTCCGCCGCGCGTGCCGCTTGCTTGCGCTCTTCATCCAGGCGTGCGGCCTCGATTTCGCGCATGATGCCGCCGACGTCGGCCAGATCTTCCGACTCGGCGAACTCGCCGGTCAGGACGCTGGCCGGGTGCAAGGTGCCGGCCTCATACAAGGCCCACATTTCCTTGGCGTATCTGGTTTTCTTCAATTCCGGCGCAAACCGCCCGAAGTAGGACGCCATGTTGCCCACGTCGCGCTCCAGCATGCTGAACGCGTGGTTATTGCCCGCCGCGTCCACCGCTTGTGGCAGGTCGATGATCACCGGGCCGGTCGGCGTCAGCAGCACGTTGAACTCGGACAGGTCGCCGTGCACCAGACCGGTACACAACATCAGCACGATCTGCGAAATCAGGAACGCGTGATATTCGCGTGCCTGGTCCGGCTCCAGCACCACATCGTTCAGACGCGGCGCGGCATCACCGTACTCGTCGGCCACCAGTTCCATGAGCAGAACGCCCTCAAGGAAGTCGAACGGCTTGGGCACCCGCACGCCGGCATTGGCCAGGCGGAACAGCGCAGCCACTTCAGCGTTCTGCCAAGCGTCTTCGGTTTCCTTGCGGCCAAACTTGGAGCCTTTGGCCATCGCCCGGGCCTGACGGCTGTTGCGCACCTTGCGGCCTTCCTGATACTCGGCCGCCTGACGGAAACTGCGTTTATTCGCCTCCTTGTAGACTTTCGCGCAACGTAACTGGTTACCGCAGCGCACCACATAAACAGCTGCTTCTTTACCACTCATGAGTGGGCGCAGCACCTCGTCGACCAGACCGTCCTCGATCAGGGGTTCAATGCGTTTTGGAGTCTTCATCAGCTTTTATTGTGGGTCCTTTATTACCAAACACGCGAAAGTCATTCGTTATACGGCAATCCACTCACGGGGGGGAGGGGTTGCCGACTTATGAACATTGCACAAGCACACAATGTGCCGATTTCAACGGGTAAAACCGACGACCGCCACGGGTCGCTCCGGATCATAGCCGAGCCTGCATCACTTGTTGTGCAAGGACATTGAAGGCATTTGCGACAGAAGCTGACACCACTTCTCAAGCTTTCCGTAGGATTTTTCTCAACAGCCCTAAATTTCCTCCGACAACAGCCGAAGTCCTTAGTGACAAAGTGATTTGTCCGACAATCGCTGCCACAACAAAAGCGATGCCGCACTCAAGGACCCGGGTTGACCAAGAACGATTACGGCTGCCAATAAACCGCGAGTCATCTGCACTGCGTGGGCCTACAAGAAAATCTGGAGCGCGGATGAACATCAAACAGAAGTTGACCTGGGCGTTTGCAATCATAGCCTGCCTGCCCGTGGTGCTGGTCGCCACCCTCGTTGTGCTGAACCTGCGCAGTGATGCCAGGGACGAATTTATCGACGGCAGTGCCCGCGAGATTCGTCAGGTCAGCAACGCCATGCAATTGTTCTTTGACGGCATCAGCCAGAACGTCGATTACCTGGCCAAACAGCCGCTGATCCGAAACTCCGACGACAGCCTCAAGACTTACATGGCTGCCAACGCCGAGAGCATTCCCCAGGGCGAGATGGACAAGAAAGTCTTCACCCTGCTCCAGGACCTGGGCAACAGCCACCCGTCCTACGCCTATGCCATCCTCGGCACGGCGGCGGGCGGCTACGTGTCGTGGCCGGACGATCCGAAGCTGAGCAACTACGACCCGCGCCAGCGCCCCTGGTACAAGGCCGCCCAGGCCAAACCGGGCAAGCCGTTCCGCACCGAGGCCTACTACTGGGCCCAGGACGACGCGACCTACGTCAGCACCGTGCGCACCATCGACAACAAGCTGGGCACCAACGGTGGCGTGGTCAGCATCGACGTGACGCTCAAGCAGCTCACTGAAATCGTCAAACAGATCAAGCTCGGCGAAACCGGCTACCTGATGCTGCTGGAAAACACCGGCACGGTCCTGGTGGATCCGAAACAACCGGAACACAACTTCAAACCGCTGAACAGCCTGGGCGAGGGCTACGCGCAACTGGCCAAGGCCGGCAAGGGCCTGGTGGAAGTGGAGTTGAACGGCGAGCGCTACATGGCCAACGTCTGGCCGTCGGAACAACTGGGCTGGACCTTCATCGGCCTGATCAAACAGAACGACGTGATGAGCTCCGCGACCCAGTTGACCTGGTTGATCGCCATCATCGCCGCCGTCCTGGCCGTCATCTTCGCCATCGTCGGCGCCAGTTTTGCCAGCCTCATCGTGCGTCCGATCCGCAGCGTGGCCAGCGGCCTGGAAGGCATCGCCCAAGGCGAAGGCGACCTGACCCAGAACCTGCAAATCCGTGGCAACGACGAAACCGCGCAGCTGGCCAACTGGTTCAACCAGTTCCTGACCGCGATTCGCAACCTGATCCAGAACATCGGCGGCGCAGCGGGCAAGATCCTCGCCACGTCCAAGAGTTCGACCCAGGTCTCCAGCGACATGGCCGAAGCCGCCGGACGCCAGCGTGAAGCGGTGGACATGGTGTCCACGGCGTTCCACGAAATGGTCGCCACCGCCAACGAAGTTGCGCGCTCTTGCAGCCAGGCGGCGGAATCCGCCGACAGTGGCCAGCGCCAGGCGCGCGAAGGTCAGCAACAGATCGACGCGGCGGTGAACAGCGTGGATCGCCTGAGCCAGGAAATCGAACAGTCGGCCCAGTCGATGCAACAACTGGAGCGCGACAGCAACGACATTCAGTCGATCCTCGGGACCATCCGTTCGATCGCCGAACAGACCAACCTGCTGGCGCTGAACGCCGCGATCGAAGCGGCACGGGCCGGTGAACAAGGTCGCGGCTTTGCCGTGGTGGCCGACGAAGTACGGGCCCTGGCCAAGCGCACGGCCGACTCCACGGCGGAAATCGACGGGCTGCTGGGCAACCTGGCCAAACGCACCAGCCAGGTGACCCAACAGATGCACGCCAGCCTGGAAGTGTCCCAGCAATCGGTGACACGCATCGGTGAGGCGCGCAACAGCTTCGGGCAGATTCGCGAGTCGGTGGACGTGATCCGCGACATGAACACCCAGATCGCCACGGCGGCGGAACAACAGCATCAAGTGGCCGAAGACATCAACCGGCACATCAGCCAGATCCATGGTGATGCGCAACTGGTGGCGGAACTGGCCAACTCGGCACGCCTGGACTCCCAGAGCCTGGCCGGGCTGTCGAACGAGCTGGATGGGCTGGTGCGCAGGTTCCGCACCTGACCAGCCGGTACACCATCACCCCCTGTAGGAGCTGGCTTGCCAGCGATGAGGCCATCAGCTTCAACATCTTTGTTGACTGATAGGCCGCCATCGCTGGCAAGCCAGCTCCTACATTATTTGTTCGCGTTAGCGCTCAATGATGGCGGTCACCC
Source organism: Pseudomonas sp. AP3_22 TE3818 (assembly GCF_053628995.1). Lineage (NCBI taxonomy): Bacteria > Pseudomonadati > Pseudomonadota > Gammaproteobacteria > Pseudomonadales > Pseudomonadaceae > Pseudomonas > Pseudomonas sp. AP3_22 TE3818. The sequence goes on from NZ_JBRJHL010000001.1 coordinate 5,910,655, forward strand.
CCTGCCCGCCCGCCGCACAAATCGAAATCAGCCCCCGCCCCTTGCCCGCCGCATCCAGCAACTTCGCCAGATTGGCGACGATACGCCCACCGGTGGCGGCAAACGGATGCCCTGCCGCCAGTGAACTGCCCTTGACGTTGAGTCGACTGCGGTCAATCGAACCCAACGGCGCATCGAGCCCGAGACGGGTTTTGCAGTACTGCGGATCTTCCCAGGCCTTCAATGTGCACAGCACCTGCGCGGCGAAGGCTTCGTGGATTTCGTAGTAGTCGAAGTCCTGCAGGGTCAGGCCATTGCGCGCGAGCAAGCGCGGCACGGCGTAGACCGGCGCCATCAACAACCCTTCGGCACCGTTGACGAAATCCACCGCTGCCGCCTCGCCGTCACGCCAGTAGGCAAGAATCGGCAACCCTCGCGCCTTCGCCCATTCCTCGCTGCCCAGCAGCACCAGGGACGCTCCGTCGGTCAGCGGCGTGGAGTTGCCCGCCGTCAGGGTGCCCCTGGCGCTTTTCTCATAGGCCGGCTTGAGTGCGGCGAGCTTTTCCAGGGTCGAATCCGGGCGCAGGTTGTTGTCGCGGGTGAGCCCCAGGAACGGCGTCATCAGGTCGTTGTGCCAGCCTTCGGCATAGGACGCCGCGAGTTTCTGATGGCTCTCAAGCGCCAATTGATCCTGGGCTTCGCGCGGGATGTTCCAGGTCTGGGCCATCAGCTCGCAATGCTGCCCCATGGACAACCCGGTGCGCGGCTCGCCGTTGCGCGGGAATTCGGGGATCAGATGCTTCGGACGCAATTGCAGGAAGGTTTTCAGTTTGTCGCCGGTGGTTTTCGCGCGGTTGGCTTGCAGGAGGATTTTGCGCAGCCCTTCGCTGACGCTGATCGGTGCATCCGAGGTGGTGTCCACGCCACCGGCGATGCCGCAATCGATCTGGCCCAGGGCAATCTTGTTCGCCACCAACAACGCCGCTTCCAGCCCGGTGCCGCACGCCTGCTGGATGTCGTAGGCCGGGGTGGCGGGCGACAACCGCGAACCGAGTACACACTCGCGTGTGAGGTTCATGTCCCGCGCCAACTTGAGCACGGCCCCGGCGACCACTTCACCGATGCGCTGGCCATGCAGGTTGTAACGCTCGATCAGGCCTTCGAGGGCAGCGGTGAGCATCACCTGGTTACTGGCCGTGGCGTAGGGGCCGTTGGAGCGGGCGAAAGGAATCCGGTTCCCGCCGATGATCGCGACGCGGCGCAGTTGGGTCATATAAAGCCTCTGCAAAATTTTAAATGTGAGCAAGGTCCCCTGTAGGAGCGAGCTTGCTCGCGATGGCGGTCTGTCAGTCAAATTTTGTATGCCTGATAAACCGCCATCGCGAGCAAGCTCGCTCCTACACTGTAACCAAGCGTAGGCCTTATCTCGTGGATCGAACGACTGATCGCCATTCATGGTCCACACTTTGAACCCCAGCTTTCGGAGCGCGTTCCATGTCTGACCGCTATATCGACTTCGCCAATTCGTCCATCGGCCATCGCCTGGTCGGTGCCCTGGGGTTGCCGGCACCGACTCGACTGGAGCGCTGGCAGGCAGGCCGGCTGCGGCCCGTGGAAGGTGCGCTGCTGATCGGCGGCGGACCATTGGCGGAACATGTCAGCGCCTTCGCCAACCGTCTGACCGACGCGATCTACAGCTACGGCACCGAGCCTTCGATGGCCACGGCCTGGATTCCCGGCCATGGTCCGAAACTCAAGGCCGTGGTGTTCGACGCCAGTGATCTGCTGCACACCGATCAGCTCAAGCAACTGCGCGAGTTCTTCCAGCCATTGATGAAGACTCTCGATCACTGTGCGCACCTGGTGATTCTCGGACGCGATCCGCAATCCCTGCGTGACCCGTTCGCCGCCAGTGCGCAGCGTGCCCTGGAAGGTTTCAGCCGTTCCCTGGCCAAGGAGTTGCGCAGCGGTGGCACCCTGCAATTGATCTACGTCGGCGAAGGGGCCGAGGCGCAGCTGGAAGGTCCGCTGCGGTTTTTCCTCTCGCCGAAAAGCGCCTTCGTGTCCGGGCAGGTCATTCGCCTGAATCCGTGCTCGACGCCCGTCAGCGACTGGACGCGCCCGCTCGCCGGGCGCAAGGCACTGGTTACCGGCGCGGCGCGCGGCATTGGCGCCGCCATCGCCGAAACCCTGGCCCGTGACGGTGCCGACGTTATCTTGCTCGACGTGCCAGCGGCCAAAACCGATCTCGACGCCCTCGCCGCACGCCTCGGCGGGCGCAGCATCAGCCTCGACATCTGCGCCGAAGACGCCGCCGAGCAGTTGATCGAACAGTTGCCCGACGGACTCGACATCGTGGCGCACAACGCCGGCATCACCCGCGATAAAACCCTGGCCAACATGACCCCGGACTTCTGGGACGCCGTACTGGCAGTCAACCTCAATGCACCGCAAGTGCTGACCAAAGCCCTGCTCGATAGCGGCGCCCTGCACGACAACGCCCGGGTGATTCTGCTGGCCTCCATCAGCGGCATCGCCGGCAATCGCGGGCAAACCAACTACGCCGCGAGCAAGGCCGGACTCATTGGCCTGGCACAAGCCTGGGCGCCGCTGCTCACCGAGCGCGGCATCAGCATCAACGCCGTGGCACCGGGATTCATCGAAACGCAAATGACCGCGCACATACCCTTCGGCCTGCGCGAAGCCGGACGGCGCATGAGCTCCCTCGGCCAGGGCGGCCTGCCACAGGACGTCGCCGAAGCCGTGGCCTGGCTCGCGCAACCGGGCACCGGCGCGTTCACCGGGCAAGCGTTGCGCGTATGCGGACAAAGCGTTCTGGGGGCTTGAGGATGATCACCGACTGGCACACTCTCAACCGCGAACCCAGCCTCCCGGGGTTGTACGCACGAGCGGCGACACGGCGAAAAATCACCGGCACCACCCTGCCCGATTCGGGTTTGCGCTGCTGGGTCGACGTCGACCCCAAACGCCTGGCGGCCTATCGCAAGGTCTGTGGCTTCGCCGACAACGGCCTGCTGCCGCCGACCTATCCGCATATCCTCGGCTTTGCCTTGCAGATGCAATTGCTCACGGCCAGGAACTTCCCGTTCCCGCTGCTGGGCCTGATTCACCTGAGCAATCGGATTCGTCTGCTACGCCCCATGGGCGGGGTGAATCGAGCGCGTGTCAGCGTGCAGGTGCAGAACCTGCAACCCCACGCCAAAGGCGCGACGTTCGATTTGCTGACCACCCTCGACGATCAACTGGGGCCGTTGTGGGAGGCACAAAGCCGGATGCTCTGCCGCGGCGTCAAACTCGAGGGCGAACCGTTTGAGGAGAACCTGGTAACGAGTCTGGACATGAACGAAGTCGAACACTGGAAAGCGCCCTCGGACATCGGTCGGCAATACGCCAAGGTGTCCGGCGACTACAACCCGATCCACCTAAGCACGGCCAGCGCCCGACTCTTCGGTTTCCCGACCGCCATCGCCCATGGCCTGTGGAACAAGGCCCGCACACTGGCGGCACTGGCCGGGCACCTGCCTGTGGCGAACGTCGAGATCGCAGTGCAGTTCAAGAAGCCGGTACGGCTGCCCAGTGAGGTGACGTTGCTGGCCAGCGAGCCGGGGGCGAGCGGGGACTTTCAGTTGGTGGGTGTCGGAGAGCTGGAGCATATGGTCGGGCATTGGCGGCCGGTGGCCTGATAAGGCTGATGTTTGTGGCGAGGGAGTTGATCCCGCCGGGCTGTGTAGATCCAGATATCAGGCTGGCCGGTAGGCCGCCATCGCTGGCAAGCCAGCTCCTACAGGGTCGAGGTGTATCCGCCAGATTCTGGCCGGCAGGCAGGCCGCCATCGCTGGCAAGCCAGCTCCTACAGGGTCGAGGTGTATCCGCCAGATTCTGGCCGGCAGGCAGGCCGCCATCGCTGGCAAGCCAGCTCCTACAGGGTCGGGGTGCATCCGCCAGATTCTGGCCGGCAGGCAGGCCGCCATCGCTGGCAAGCCAGCTCCTACACAGGCCGAGCGTTAGCTCGCCTGCAGCTCTTGATCTTGATCCACCCGCCCCCTCGGCAGGCTGAGTGGAGGTGTTCATCCGGGGATGGGCGCGCAGCGCCGTTCGACGCAGTCGAACTCATTGCATGTAGGTCGAAGCGAAGCCGACCGGAGGGCAATGCCCCCGGATGGACACCGGAGCGAAGGAACCCCGAGCCTAAGCGAGGGGCCGTACGTAAGGGGCGAGCGTTTTTTGCTTCCTTTTTTAGGCGCTTGTAAAAAAGGGAGTCGCCGTCAGGGCGAAACCATAAGCCGCCGTTACCTAAATAACGGATATGTACTCAACTCACCCCTTGACCAAATAAACCTGCGGCAACGGAAACAGATTATTCAACGTCTCCAACAACCGCACGTGATAAATCGGCTTGCGAAAAAGATCCAGCACCTGCAAGCGCAACATATCACTGACATCATCCATGCCCGCATGCCCCGACATCACAATCACCGGCAAATGCTCGCGAGACGTATGCTCGCGCAACCGCCTGATCAACGACATGCCGCTCTCCTCCGGCATGCGCAAATCAGTGATCACCAAAGCGATATCGGGATGCCGGGTCAAATGCTGCAGCGCAAGCTTGACCGAAGTGGCGGTAAAACAATTGAACCCCTCCCCCTCCAGCAACTCCGCCAACTCAAGTAATGCGTCCTCGTCGTCATCCACCAGAAGCAGCTGTTGGCGTGGCTGTGCGTGAGCGTTCATGAGGTGACACCTGCAAGGTACAAAGCGCTGACGTTAGGATCCTGGCAAGTTGCCAACCTCCCTGTCACAGCGCGCCCTTGATCGTGGTGAACGTGGTCTTGATCGCCGTCGAAACATCCGTACTGAACCCAGCGAGCACTACCGCAACCATGGCGGCAATAATCGCGTACTCAATACCGGAAGCCCCCTCGGTATCCTTGGCGAGGTCTTTATAAAAAACGATCTCGGATTTGACCTTCTCAACAAGCTTGGAAAAAGACATGGCATTTCTCCTGGACGACGACGGGTGTTGCACGGACGCAACATGATTCCCCAGTGCCAGCATCAGCATTGTCGGCATTCCCCGGCCCAACAACTGTAAATACGCATTAACACGAAAGTATTAACCGTTTCGTTGACGTCAAAAAAAGGTGAGATCTCATCGCAATATTGCACTTTTGTTAGATATTTCCCCCGCAGTAATGGCATTTCGCTTTACCTGCGCTACGGTCAAATAGCGAAAGAGTTCCACGTTCATTGCTGCCTGATTGCGAAGTTGTCTCGTTGGACTTGACGAGGTTTTACGCAGCAGGATAGGGAGAGCCTTCATGAACAGCCGTGTCACTCTGGGCCTCGCCGGATTGTTTCTGGTCGGCGCCGTCATTGCCGGTTACTGGGGGCTCACATTGAGCCGTCAACCAGCCTCCGAAGCCGTTGCCCAACCTACCGTCAGTGCACCGCTCGCCAACGTCCAGACGCCCGTTCCGGCAGAAGACCCGACCCTTCATCCCGTGGTCGTGTTGATCCACGATGTTGCGCCGTATGCGCCGATCACCGCCGCCGATGTCAGCCTGGAAAAACTGCACAGGGTGCCGGCCGGCAGCCTGACCAGCCTCGACCAGGCCATTGGCCGCGCACCCTGGCGCGCCCTCAGCGCCGGGAGCTGGCTCAATGATGAAAGCTTCGAAGCCGGCAGCAAGCTGTCACGGATGATCCGCCCTGATGAGCGCGCCCTGGCGGTTGCCGTGGACGAAGTCGTCAATGCCGGCGGGCAACTGACACCCGGTGACTATGTCGACGTGCTGCTGTTCCTGCGCATGGATACCCTCAACCCTCAGCCAACGGCGCAACTTGTAGTGCCGGCCTTGCGGGTGCTCGGCGTCGGCGAACAACTGGGCCTGACCAACGACGGCCAGCCTTCCAGCCCGGCACACAGCAACGAAGAAAAACTCAAGCAGGATCAATTACGCGCCACGGCCCGGACCGTGTTGCTCGCCGTTCCCGAACAATTGGTAAGTCGCCTGATGCTCGCGACCCAGGCCGGCGTATTGCGCCTGGCCGTGCGCAGCGCCGATGAAAAACGCCTGGCGCGTTACTGGGCCGGCGAAAGCACCTCGGCTGCCAGCCTGGCCAATGCCAACCGCGAGTTACTGCAATTCAGCCAACTGGCCATGACTGCGCCGCCCCAGCCTGTCGCCAGCCACTCTGCAGCCGCGCCGCGCAAGCCGAGCGTGGAAGTCATTCGCGGTAACGAAATCACCCGACAAACCCCCTGATTCGAGCAAGGACGCCTTTCCATGCGCAGACGTTTTACGCCGTTGTTCAAAGGCATGATCTGGGTCGCGTTGCTCGGCGGCCTGCCAGCCAGTGCAGTCTCGGCGGCGGTGGGCAATTGCGCCGCGCTCGGTTCGTTGCCGGCGGCGCTGGAAGTGGGCGAAGGGCTGCAACAGGAATTGCAATCGCCGGTGGCCGTCACTCGTGTGGCGGTGGGTGATCCGAAAATTGCCGACGTGCGGGTCAACGGCAATCAGGCCTTGCTGCTCACCGGCATGGCCCCCGGTGCCACCAGCCTGATGGTCTGGACCGCCTGCGCCAGCGCACCGCGCCAGAGCATGATATTCGTCCAGGGCCGAGCCACCGCCGCCATGACCAGCGCCAGCAAGTTGCCCTCCGACAACCCGCTGCTGCCCTCCCAGGTGCAGACCGATATCCGCTTCGTCGAAGTCAGCCGCACCAAACTCAAGGAAGCCAGCACCTCGATCTACGGCAAGAACTCGAACTTCCTGTTCGGCTCGCCCGGCACCGTCCCCAACACTGCCGTGACACCCCGGGTATTTCCGCTGCGCAACCTCGATCCACGCATTGCCGTGCCGAGCATTCCGTTGGCCAACGACATGTACAACATCGTCGCCGGCGGCGGTAACTTCCTCGCCATCATCAATGCCATGGAAAGCAGCGGTTTCGCCTACACCCTGGCGCGACCAAGCCTGGTGGCGATCAGCGGACAGAGCGCAAGCTTCCTCGCCGGCGGTGAAATCCCGATTCCGATCCCCAGTGCCAACAGCAACAGCTATTCCATTGAATACAAGGAATTCGGCATCCGCCTGACGCTGACGCCCACCGTAGTCAGCAACGACCAGATCGCCCTCAAGGTCGCCCCCGAAGTCAGCGAACTGGATTACAACAACGCGGTCACCATCGGTGGCACCACGGTGCCGGCCTTCACGATCCGCCGCACCGACACCAGCATCTCCCTGGCCGATGGCGAGAGTTTTGTCATCAGCGGTTTGATCAGCACGCAAAACACTTCGCAGGTGGACAAGTTTCCGGGGCTGGGCGATATCCCGATACTCGGCGCGTTCTTTCGCAGTTCGTCGATCAACCGCGAAGAACGGGAACTGCTGATGATCGTCACGCCGCATCTGGTGCAGCCGCTGGCGGCCAATGCACAACTGCCGTCGCTGCCCGGTGAGCAACTGCGCAACTACGACCCCAACTGGTATCGCCTGTACTTCCTCGAAAACGGCAACTTCGATAAACGCAGCGGGTTATCGCAATGAGCCAGAACCTGAATCAAACCTTCCTCGCCATCACGCGCAACAGCACCGACCTGGAATGGCTGCAAGGTGCTCTCGCGCCCCTGGGCCAGGTGGTCAGCGCCGGTGGCGGCAGCCTCGATGAACTGTTGGCGCTGGTGGACGTGACCTTCGCCAGCCTGGTGTTCATCGGCCTGGACCGTGACCACGTGGTGGCCCAAAGCGCATTGATCGAAGGCGCGCTGGAAGCCAAGCCGATGCTGGCGATCGTCGCGCTGGGCGACGGCATGGACAACCAGTTGGTACTCCATGCCATGCGTGCCGGAGCCAGGGATTTCGTGGCCTATGGGTCACGTTCCAGTGAAGTCGCGGGGCTGGTGCGGCGCCTGGGCAAACGCCTGCCCGCCGTCACGCCGAACACACACCTGGGCGGCCTGACCGTGCTGTATGGCGTGCAGAGCAGCGCCGACGGCGCGCTACTGGCCACGCACATGGCGCAAGTGGTGCAAAAAAGCGGTCAGCACACCCTGCTCCTGGACCTCGGTCTGCCTCGCGGCGACAGCCTGGCGTTGCTCGGTCTGGAGAGCTCGTTTCATTTCGGCGATGCGCTGCGTCACCTGCGGCGGCTGGACGCGACGCTGATCGACAGTGCCTTCACCAGTTGCGCCGAAGGGTTGCGCATCCTCGCTTACGCTACCGGCGATGAACCGCTGGAGCACACCAGCGCCGCCGAGCTGTACATGCTGCTCAGCGCCCTGCGCCAACACTTCCAGCACATCGTGGTCAACCTCACCGGGCAGCCGGACAGCGAAGCGCTGCGCACCTTCGTCAGCCATTGCGACAAACTGCTGTGGTACACCGATCAGAACGTTCTCGACTGCCGCCGCAACCTCGCGGTGCTCAATCTGTGGCGCGAAAAAGGCATGAAGCTCGATCACGCCAGGTTGTTGGTGGACCGCTACCTGCGCAGCGTCGCCCCGGACTCCGACACCCTGGGCAAGACGTTTGGCCTGGAGATCATCGCCACCCTCGCCTACAGCCCTGAGGTGCGGCTCAACGCCAAGAACCAGGGCCTGACCCTGTTCGAACTGGCCCCACGCGAAAGCCTCACCCAGGGCCTGCGCGCCCTCGGCGACCGCCTGGCCAAGCGCTCCGAAGGCCTGGTCAAACCCAAGACCGGCTGGTTCAACCGTTTGAGGGGTGCGCAATGAGCAGTGAAAAACTCTTCGGTTCACCCCAGCGCGGCGCGGTCGGCAATACCGACCACGAAGGCCTGAAGCTGGTGCTGCACCGCTACATCATCGACGCCATCGAAGAGTCCGGGAAAAACCTGCTGGAAGGCTCGCGACAGGTGCTGTCGCAGTTCGTGACCGACAAAGTCGCCGAGTACATCGCGCGCTTGCACCTGGCGATTTCCCGCTATGAAATGGAGCGCCTGGCCGAAGAGATCGTCGACGAACTCACCGGCTTCGGCCCGCTGGAAGTGCTGCTGCGCGACACGGCGGTGACCGAGATTCTGGTCAACGGCCCGCACCGGGTATTTGTCGAACGCGATGGCGTGCTGCACCTGAGCGACTTGCGCTTTATCGACTCACACCACGTCGAACGTGTCATGCAACGGATTCTCGCGCCGCTGGGCCGGCGGCTCGACGAATCCTCACCGATGGTCGACGCCCGCCTGCCGGACGGCAGCCGGGTCAACGCCATCATCCCGCCTATCGCCCTCGATGGCCCGTGCCTGTCGATCCGCAAGTTCCGCAAGGACATGCTCAAAAGCTCCGACCTGATGGCGATGCAAACCATCGACCAGGCGATTTTCGAATTCATTCAGGAAGCCGTGGGCAAGCGCTGCAACATCCTGATCAGCGGCGGCACCGGCACCGGCAAGACCACGCTGCTGAACATACTCAGCCAGTTGATCAACCCTCACGAACGCCTGGTCACCATCGAAGACGTCGCCGAACTGCAACTGGGCCACCCTCACGTCGTGCGCCTGGAAACCCGGCCACCGAATGCCGAAGGCCATGGCGAGGTAAAAGCCAGCGACCTGATTCGCAATGCCCTGCGGATGCGCCCGGACCGGATCATCCTCGGCGAAATTCGCGGCGTCGAAGTGGTCGACGTGTTGACCGCCATGAACACCGGCCACGACGGTTCCATGAGTACCGTACACGCCAACAACGCCCAGGATGCGCTGCTGCGCCTGGAGACCCTGGTGGGCCTGACCGGCCGCAGCATCGCCGAGCGCACCCTGCGGCAGATGATCTGCGCGGCGCTCGACGTGGTCATCCAGCTCACGCGCATGCCCGACGGCCGCCGCTGCGTCAGCGAAGTGGTGGAAGTCGTCGGTGTACGCGACGAGGTGTATGTCACCAACACGCTGTTCCGTCTCGACCGCCGCAGCGGTTTCGGCTTCCTGCGCGAGGCGGTCAACCCGGCGGGCGACAAACTGCGCCGGGACTCGGTGCTTTCTCCTTCCGTCTACTGAGGCCACGGCATGCTCAAACCCGCGCTGCTCATCCTCGTTTGCCTGATCTTTCTCGGCCTGTCGCTGCGCCTGCTCTATAACGGTTTGCGCCAGAGCGGTACTGAACGGATTCTTGGACGCCTGAGCCATGGGCAACCGCAGCGGGTGGTGCAAAAAACGTCGTGGACCGGCCTTGAACGCGCCTTCCTGCGCGCCGGTCTCGGACGCCCCACCGAACGCCTTGGCCAATGGCTGGCATTCTGGATACTCGGGGTGCTGTCGGGCTTTGCCCTGGGTGGCTGGATCGGCGCACTGCTGTTGCTGGTGGTGCCGCCGGCGGTGGTGCGCCTGTTCGTCAGTTGGCGATATCAACGGCGTCTGAGTCGCATGATCGAACAGCTGCCGATGCTGCTCGACCATGCCGTGCGCAGCCTGAAGTCAGGGCGGACCCTGGCCGATGCCGTGCTCGGCGCCATCGATGCCGCCGAAGACCCGTTGAAAAACGCCATGGGCCGGATTCAACGCAATGTGCAATTGGGGGTCAGCCTGGCGGACGCCGCTTCGGACTTCGCCGAGCTGTACGAGAGAGATGAACTGCGCCTGTTCGCGCTGGGATTGAAGGTCAACCACCGCTACGGCGGCAACGCCAGTGAGGTGTTGGAAAACCTGATCAAGATGATCCGCGAACGCGAGCAGGCGGCCCGCCAATTGAAAGCCATGACCGGCGAAACCCGTATCACGGCAGTGGTCCTGGCCCTGTTGCCGGTGACAGTCGCCGGCTACTTTCTACTCACCAATCCAACCTATCTGCTGTCCATGTGGCACGACAGTTCGGGGCAAACCCTGTTGGCGAGCGCCTTCGGTTTGCAGGTGATCGGTTGCCTGGCGCTGTGGCGCATGTTGCGTAGCCTATGAATATGAAGATGCCCTTGCTGGTCAGTGCGCTGCTCCTGCTCGGGGCCGCCCTGTTGCTGTTCAGCGCCGTGCTGGATCAACAGCGACGCAAGCGCCAGGTGGCCCAGCGACTGGACGGCAAGGCGCCGAGTGATAGCCGCTTCAGCCAACTGCTGCATGCCTTGGGCGCCAGTCGCCTGGGGCAGCAGTCGATGAAAATGGACAACGAAACCCAGGCCCTGCTCAACCGCCTGGGCTGGCGTAGCGTACGTCAACGCTCGATGTTCGCCGCCTTGCAGGTGGGCGTGCCGGTGCTGGCACTGTCTTTGTGCCTGCTGATCCAGGGGCTGTTCTACCCGGAGGTGGCGAACCACTGGATCGCCCCGGTCTTCGCCACCGGCATCGGTTATCTGTTGCCAAAACGCTTGCTGGCCGCCGCCGCACTGCGTCGGCAAAAACAACTGGCCACAGAAGTATCGACCTTCATTGCGCTGCTGCGCATCCTCTTCGAATCCGGCATGGCGGTTGAGCAATCCCTGCGTGTGCTGAGCCAGGAGGGCAAGCAGTTGCTGCCAGCGCTGACCCATGAATTGCGCCTGATTCTGACTCGTGTCGATTCCGGCCTGGAATTGGGCGAAGAGCTGAACAAGAGCACCCGCTTACTCTCGGTAGACGAGTTCACCGACACCTGCGTGATCCTTCAACAGTTGATCCATCAAGGCGGCGGCGCGATGAAGTCTTTGCTGGCGCTCAAGCAGTTGCTCGATGACCGGCGCCTGACCCGCCTGCAGGAATACATCTCCAAGATGTCCGCGAAAATGTCCGTCGTGATGATGTTGTTTCTCTTTCCGGCGTTGTTGATCGTCCTGGCCGGCCCGGGCTTCACTGCCCTGTCCCGAGCCTTTGCTTCCTAGAGGAAACCTGATGAAAGCATTGATAGCCGGTTTGAGTCTGCTGCTGTTGAGCGGCTGCGCCAGCAACGGCCAGACACCCTGGAGCGCCCTCACCAGTACCGCCAGTTGCGGCAAGCTGAGCTCCGATGAGCAGCTGTCGATGAACCTGGCCGACGACATGGCCAGGGACGGCAAACTGCACGCCAGCCTGGCCAACCTGCAAAACCTGCCGGACAACCTCGCCGACGTACGCCTGCGCAAGGCCAAGGTCTATCGGCAGTTGGGCCGCAGCGAAGCCGAGCCGTTGTACCGCAGCCTGCTCGGCACCTGCCTGGCCGCCGAAGCCGAACATGGCCTGGGGCAACTCGCCGCCGCCAGTGGCGATAACGGCCAGGCCCAGGCTCACCTGCAACGGGCCGCACGACTGGCGCCCACCGACGAGAAAATCCGCAACGACCTGGGCGTGGTGTACCTCAATCAGTTGCGGGTCGAAGACGCCAAATTCGAATTCCTCACCGCCATCGAACTCAAGCAAAGCGATCAACTGGCGGCCGTGAATCTGGTGACCCTGCTGCTCTACCAGGACGACTGGAGTCGCGCCGCCGAACTGGTCAGCCGCGTCGGCCTGACCCCGGCCCAGGTCACCGAAGCCCAGGCCCGCGCCGAAAAACTCAAGACCCCGGCCCGACCCGGCCCGAGCATCGCCGCGCAAGTCGCCGCCGTCTCTCCATCGACCCTTCAATAGGGAGCGCACAGGATGAAACTGACCACCCTCTACTGCCTCGGCCTGCTGGCCCTGCCCCTCACCGCCCACGCCATCGACGCGGGCCCGGCCTCGCCGCAACAACAGGAAACCGAAGGCTGGCTGCAACTGCAGGCCCGCAACAAAGTCGCCTCCGACAAACCGCAAACCGCCAGCGCCACCGAGCGCGAACTGGCCATGCAGCGCTGGTTGAAAAGCTTCCAGCATGAGATCCCGCAATTCTGGGACCAGGACGCCGGAGGCAAGGTCTATAGCGGCGGGTCGGGGGGCGGATCGTGATCGCTGGCTGACCACTCATTGTGGCGAGGGTGCTTGCCCCCGTTCGGGTGCAAAGCACCCGCTAAACGGGCCAATGCGATGAGTCAGAAAAAACGCAATTCCCGGACCTGGGGCTGCTTCGCAACCCAACGGGACGGGACGGTGCGGCGATCCGACAAGCCCCCTCACCACAAAAGCTCCGGTGCTTAGTCTTGCGGATCGAGATTATCCAGTGCCCGGTTCACCGCCAGCTCCCCCAGCATGATCACCTGCGCGATCCCCAGCAGGGTGTTGCGCTGCGAGCCTTCGAGAAACCCCGCAAAATCACTCGCCATCACACTCGCCGATGCCAGCGATTCACAGGCATGGGCCAGCAGGGTCTCGGTGTCGATGTTCGGGGCGATGACGAACATTGTGCTGGGTTTGTGAGCGGTAGGTTGTTTGGGGGGATTGGGGGTGGGTTTGATCATCGTTGCTCCTCTGGGATGAAATGGAGCCACGTCCAAATTGCCGCGAAGCAAATTGGGGTGGCAGCTGTACGCGGGTTCGCGGACCGATCCCAGAGGCAGCTCGGCATACCCGAAGGTATCCCGCGCACAGTCGCCATGACACAGGACGACAGACACAAGAAAGTGTTGTCGTCAGGTGGAGTGATTATGCCTTAGGAATCGAGCCGCGACGCCCGGACGCTGAGTTTTCAGCGACCGACAAAGGCTAGAGATCGCGCTTCCGACGGACAACCTGAAAAGCGTGTCGGAGGTTTCCCAGGGATTTGAGGAAAACTACGCGGGAATGTGTCGGCTGGAAGGGCGTCATCGCTGGCAAGCCAGCTCCTACAGTTGGGTTGGGTATATCTGGAAGAAATGGGGCGGCTGGCAGGCCGCCATCGCCGGCAAGCCGGCTCCTACAGTTGATCGGGCTACCCCGACGCTTCTCACCACTCAACAGGCCGAGCGTTAGCTCGCCTGCAGCTCTTGATCTTGATCCACCCGCCCCCCTCGGCAGGCTGAGTGGAGGTGTTCATCCGGGGATGGGCGCGTAGCGCCGTTCGACGCAGTCGAACTCATTGCATGTAGGTCGAAGCGAAGCCGACCGGAGGGCAATGCCCCCGGATGAATACCGGAGCGAAGGAACCCCGAGCCTAAGCGAGGGGCCGTACGTAAGGGGCGAGACTTTTTGGTTACTTTTGGGGCGTTTGCCAAAAGTGACCCGCTGTAAGAGCGGAACCGTAAGTGGCCGTTACCGAAGAAATGGATATGTACACAAACCAAAAAATCAATGCGCCGAAACCCGCTGCCGCCCCCCCGAACCACTGGGCGACAAAGCCAACGCCAACTGCGTCCGATTATGCATATGCGTCAACCGCAACACCTGCGACACATACAACTTCACCGTGTTCTCGGTAATCCCCAACTCACAGGCAATCTGATAATTGGTCTGCCCCCTGCCCACCAACCGCGCCACTTCCAGTTGCCGCGGAGACAGCTGGTTGAAAATCGCCGGAACCTCCACCGCATCAGAATCGGCGACACCCCGGCCACCCGCGTCTGCCGCCTGCGGCCCACGTCGAACCTTGTCCAGGTCCTGGTACAGATCATCGAGCGACTCGGACAAATACTGCAGCTTCTGGTTCAAATGCCCCAACTGCAGGCTCTTGTGCCTCTCCTGCAAGGCCACTTCCTGCCGCTGCAAACCTTCGAACAACTCATTCAGATCGATCGGTTTCTGGTAATAGTCGGACACGCCAGCGCGCAGGGCCTTGATCACGTCCTGCTTGTCGGCACACCCGGTGAGCATGATCGCCTCGAACACCCGGTGCTTGCCCGACAGTCGTTGCAGCTCCTGCATCAGCTCGATGCCGTCCATGCCGGGCATGTGAAAGTCCAGCAACACCAGGCCGATATCGAGGTCTTCGCTGAAACGCTTGATCGCCTGATAGCCCGATTCACAGGGAACACAGCGGTAACCTTTGCCCTCCAGAAATTCGCAAAGCTCTTCAACGATCAATGGCGCATCGTCGACCACAAGGACTTTTACTGCCGAAATATACTTGCTCACGAGCAACTCCCTGTCAGGTCAAAGGTTGACCCGTCCCCCACCGACAGCCAGCGGCTGTACAACTTCTGTCTGAAAAGTAGACGTACTTCCCGGCTCTGTACATGCCAGGACCGACTAGTGGAGCCAGGCCAATGTCAGCATCAGCCCCGCCAGCACGAAGGGTGCAAATGGCTGCCTCTTTGACATTTCAGGCGCCATATAAAAAAGATGGGTTCTAAGCCCTTGACTCATATGAAGCCAGACTCTTGGCGCTAGCAGCAGCCAGAAAACACTGGCCAATCCGGCGCCCATAAACGTGCCGAGCACGTGCATACCGTCCGTCGCAAGACCCAGGGCGGCCATGAGTTTCACGTCCCCGCCGCCCATTCGCTTCATGGCGTAACCCGGTAGCGTGAAGCCCACGGCCAACAAAAAAGCCCAGCCGCCCTGTTGCGCTTCGGCCCCCAGCCAGGTCGTGCCGCTCCACAGCAACCACGCCAGGGCCAGGGCACCGGCGCCCAGGGTCAGGCCATTGGCGATGTGCCGTTGCCGGGCATCCTGTGCGGCGCAAAGCGCCAGCCAGATCAATAGGACAAAGCTCTGCATTCGGTAAAAAACGTCCGTTTTGGCTGAATGATTCTATGCTGACATTACTCAGTGTTGGTCAGGGTAGACGCACTCATGAAAGCCAGCCTCCCCCACAAACAAAAAGGCGCCGCCGCGATTGAATTCGCCCTGGTGTTCATCATTTTCTTTGGCGTGTTCTACGGCATCATCAGTTACAGCCTGCCGTTGCTGTTGATGCAATCATTCAACCAGTCGACCGCCGAAGCCGTGCGCCGCAGCGTGACGCTGGACCCGGCCACACCCGGTTACGATGCCGCGCTGATCAACCGCGCCACGACGGAACTGAGTACGCAATTGGCCTGGATTCCCGCGGCACTGAACTTCAATGTCGCCACCGATGCCACCACGACCTACACCAGCGGACTGCTGACCGTCGCCATTCATTACCCCTCGAATAAAATCAACGCGCTGATCCCGTTCCTGACCCTGCCTGGCGTCGGTCAGGTACCCAATTTGCCGGCCACCCTCACGGCCAGTGCGAGCCTGCAATTTTGAGTGCCGGGGACAAACTGTTCGGGCGCCTGCTCCACCGCCACCCGCCGCCCCCACCGGAGCTGCCGGAGGCACTGCGGGTGCCCAGCTTCGGTTTGCAGATGCAACTCAATGCCGATGGGCGTGTCGTTCAATTGAGCGGTCCGCTGCGCCACTTGCTGGCCCAGCACCCCCCCGGTGCACAGGCACCGCACCTGCTCGACTTTCTGTTGCCCCACAGCGGCCTCGTCATCGAAGGCGCGCCGGCGCAGTGGCAGGGACAAACCCTGGACCTGGACTTCTACAGTCTCAATGGTCCGCCCCTGCATTTGCGCGGCTGGGTGCAACCCTTGGCCGATGCCTGGTTGTTGCAGATGCTCGACATCGGCGACTTGCTGCTCGAGCGCCGCCAATCGCGCAACCGCGAGCAATGCCAGGTGCTGGCGCTGCAAATCGCCGAACAGTTGCGCCTGTGCAGCCTGACACGCCTGCCCGAGGTGCTGGGCGAACAACTGCAAAGCCTGGCCCAGCGCTTTCAGATCCCCTGCATTGCCCTGGCCTTGCTCGATGAGCAGGAACAGGGTTGGCAAATTCACCAGCACTACACGGCTTTCGATGCACCGCAGCTATGGCAAAACGACCAGCGCCTGGGCACGGGCCTGGACAGTTTGAGCGGCTTGGCCCCCCAGTACCTGACCTCGCGCGAACACCCGCGCCTGCAAGGCACGTTCGGCAATACCGATGGCTTCGCCGTGCCCTACCACGATGCGCAAGGGGTGGTCGCCTGGTTGCTGTGCGGTTTCTACACACCGCAACAACGCGCCCCCGATGTCACCGAACGCGACTGGCTGCAAATCACCGCCGCGCTCGCCAGCCCCTTGCTCGAACGCCTGCGCGAGCACCGGCATCACCTGCAACTGGAACGCCTGGAATCGCTGCAAGCGTTGCTGGGCACAGGCTGGTGGGAAGTTTTCAGCGACAGCAATGAAGTGCAGCTGGCACCTTCGCTGGCAACGACCCTGAACCTTGGAACGTCGCGTCTATCCGTACAGGACTGGCTCGACCAGGTGTATCCCGCCGACCGCGAAGAGCTGCGCATCCGCCTGCAGGACTTGCAGGCGTCGGGCATGCCGCTGCTGTTGTGCGTGCGCCTGTATCGCCCCGACGATGCCCTCGAACCCGTCTGGTACCGCGTGCAAGGCCAGGCGCTGGGCGTGGGCAAAAACCGTCGGCTGGTGGGTTTCATGCACGACATCAGCGACATCAAGAATCAGCAGCAGAGCGCCGCCGCCTCCCATGCACGCCTGGACAATCTGATCGCCAGCTCACCGGCGGTGATCTATGTACAGCGCTATGACGAAGGCGCCCTGCAACCGGTGTTCTTCAGCGACAGCCTGTTCCCGTTGCTCGGCTGGACCCTGGCCGACTGCACACCCGGAACGCTGGTGGAGCGGGTGCACCCCGACGACCGCCTGCAGTATTTCGAGCGCACGCGACTGTTGCTGCGTGAAGGCTCGGTGCGCGCCCGCTATCGGCTGCGCGACAGTCAGGGTGACTATCACTGGCTGCTCGATGAAGCGAAGTTGTTGCGCGACGACCTCGGCTTGCCGGTGGAAGCCGTGGGCCTGTGGCTGGACGTCACCGAAGCGACCCTGGCTGCCGAGCAGGTCAGGCAGAGTGAGGAACGCTACCGGATTCTGGTGGAAGACTCGCCAGCGATGATCTGCCGCTACCAGCCGGACCTGACCCTGACCTTCGGCAACCGCCCGCTGGCCAGCTATCTGGAATTGGCGCCCGAGCAATTGCCGGGAGTGAATCTGGGCAACTGGATGTCCGGGGAACAGCGCGAGGCATTCACCCGGCGGCTGAACCAGTTGAGCCCGGAGTTTCCAGTCAGCACCGCCGAGATCAACCTGCAACTGCCCGGGCGCGAACACGCCTGGTGGGTCTGGTCCGATCGCGGGGTGTTCGACGAACAGGGCCGGTTGCTGGAGGTCCAGGCCGTGGGGCGCGACAACACCGAGGTACGACGCTCGCAGCAGCAGCTCACACAAAGCGCGAAAATGGCCACCCTCGGCGAAATGGCCACCGGCCTGGCCCATGAGATCAACCAGCCGTTGAACGTGATGCGCATGGCCATCGTCAATGTCCTCAAGCGCCTCCACAACGGCGACGTACAGGTCGACTACCTGATCGACAAGCTCACCCGCATCGACACGCAAGTGCAGCGCGCCGCGCGGGTGGTGGACCACATGCGGGTGTTCGGCCGCCGCTCGGAAATCGAGCAGCAACCGTTCAACCCGGCCCAGGCCATCGAAGGCACGCTGGCGCTGTTGTCCGAAGGGATGCGCGGCAAAGGCGTCGACCTGCGCATCAGCGAGACCGGCTTTGAAGTGTTGGTGCGCGGCTACGTCGATCAGCTTGAGCAGGTGCTGATCAACCTGATGGTCAACGCCCGGGATGCATTGCTCGTCAAGCGCGAGACCAACCCCGATTTCAAACCGTGGATTTCGCTGTACGCCGAACGGGATACACACGCGGTACGCCTGTGGGTCGAGGACAACGGCGGCGGTATCGACCCGCGTTTGCTGGAGCGTATTTTCGAGCCGTTCTTCACCACCAAACCGGTGGGTGTCGGCACCGGGCTGGGGCTCTCGGTGAGTTACGGCATCGTCGAAAACATGGGCGGCAGACTGAGCGTCAGGAATTCCACTGAGGGTGCGCGGTTCTGCATCGAATTACCGATTGTGGTACCGGACTAGATCATCAGGGAGGGGCGTCCGGGCGGTTTGCAACTGAGATTGGCGCCGACATCGACCGTGTTCAGGCTGATCCCGAGGTTGGCCAGCAGGCCGTCGAGAATGGGGTCGACCAAGGGGCTGAGCAAGGCCTGGATCGCAGCGCCCAGCGTGCTTTGCACGCCGTTGAGGGTACCGGCCGCAACGACCAGCAAGTCCCCCAACAAACTCGACCCGGTCGGCTTGTAGGCCTCAACCTGTATCCCCCCCAACGTGCTTTTCAGGCTGTTGACGATGCCTTGCGTGCCCAGGCTATAGAGCAGCGGCGGCTGCTTGATATCCGGTGGTTGGTTGTACACGTGGTTGCTTTGGGTGCTGGCGACTGAAGTGTCGATTTTTACGCCAAGTCCACCGCCATAGAACGGAACCCGGGTGCTCTGGTCGCAAAACCCGAACACACAACTGACCTTGCCGATATCAATCAACGCCAGGGGCTGAACACTGACATCGGCCGAAGATGAAAACGCATTGGCGGTGTCGATCTTGCCGACTTTGAGTTTCACCAGCGACGTGTTGGTCTGGGTGGTCAGGGTTTTGCTGGCGTCGCTGACGCAGGTGTAAGCGGTGACATGGCTGTCGGCTGCGGCCACCTCCAGGGAAATGTCGATGGTTGGCGTGGGCAGGATCTTCAGATCGGTTTTGTCGCAAGAGCCGGTCAATGTGCAAAGCAGCGAACTCAGCGTACCGGCCAGGTTCAAGTGCAACAGATTATTCAACGAATCCGTCAGCCCGCTGACCAATGCGTTGCTGGTGATGGCGTTGGCCAGACCACTGATACCGGAGAGCACCGGCAAATTGAGCGACAGCACCGTGCGCACCTGGGCGGTGCGCACGTAAATCCGGTTGGGATCATTGAGCTGGCCAGTGACCAGCGCCGGGTTGCCAATGGCCGACAACTGCGGTGGCTGGATGACTTTGACCTTGACCTCGCCATTGACCAGCCCCGGAATGTTCAACGGGATCTTGGCGACGGCGACATTCTGGCTATTGGCCAACTGGATGAAGGCCTCGACCAACTGAAACACCTGCAAATTGGTATTGAGAGCCGACGACGCCGCGCCCGTTTGCAGTTGCAGTAATTGCCCCAGAACAATCGACGTACTGCCCGCTGCCACCTTCAGACCGGTCAGGCCGCTGACCGCCCCGCTGGTGCTCGTGCCACCGGCCTGAAGTACCGTGATGGCAGAGTCCAGCAGTTGAGTCAGGGCGATGTTTTTACTCAGCAGCGTGGTGTAGTCCCCGGCGGTGACGTGAGCATCAATGGCCAGTTGATTGAGATAACCGAGCAGGCTGATCTGCGTATCAACCAGCCCCTGCCACCCGGCAGCACTCAGGTTCAGGCTGCCACCGAGCATCTGCCCCAGCAGCAGGTTCAAGGCCGCTGATTGGCTGGAGTCGACCACCAGCGCCGTACTGCCGATGGTCAACATCGCCAGGGGTGGAAGGACCGCCGGCGCACTGACAGCCGTCGCCGTCAGTTGGGTGGTCAGGCTGACGGGGCCGGGGCCCATCAGCGCATAGATACCCGCCGCCACGCTGGTCGGCACGGTGTGGGTGACGATCACCCGGACCGCGTCTTTTTTACTGGCATCGACCCCAAAGGTCCGAAGGTTGTTGGCCCCCGTCTGCAATGTGCCGCAGGTGGTGTTCAGGGTCATGCTGTCGGCGGCGTCGTAGCCGTTGCGAGTGGCGCTGGCCTGGGCATAAGTCGCCGCAGTGGCCGCCGGCACCAGGCAATCGCCGTTGCGAGTGACCGCTTCCAGCGCCGCCACGTCGGCGATGCGCTGCAACTTGCGTTGTTCCAGGTACAACCTGCCGGTATCGACCACCAGCAACATGAAACCCAGAGCCATCGTCAGGGTCAACGCAGCCATCAAGCCGATCGCGCCCCGTTGCCGGGCCGGGCCGCGAAACTGCATGCGGGGAGACATGGCGCACTCCTTTGCCGGCGCACGGCCGGGCGCGACCTCCGTTGATGAAAAGCAGTGTAGACAAGGGTTGCCGAGAATGCTGGCAACTCGCCAGCGCAGGCAATAAAAAAAGGGTCTTCACGCACTCCCGGAAAACTGTAGGAGCCGGCTTGCCGGCGATGGACTCAAGTGCGCCACGTTTGTACAGCTCACACGAGTTATCGTTAACGACCATCGCTGCGATGCGGCGACCCGACAAGCCAGCTCCTGCATGAGACTGCGTCCGGGTCGAAAATGAAGTGACTTCCAAACCAGTGAAAGCCCCATAAAAAACCCCTGTGAGGCACAGGGGTTTTTTATGGGCTGGATGATTCTAGGAGGCATGCGGTGGATAGTTGGCCAATATCCGCGTGACTGTTTCCAGGATGGCATCACGACGATCCGACGGGTTCGGTGTGCGGCTGAGTATCTGTTCGTCACTGCCACGCCACACCAGTTTGCCGTCCTTGCCGTCGAGCAGGTCGATCTGGATGGTCGCTACCTTGTAGCTGACATTACGGGTTTCGTTGTACATGGGCGCGCCATAGTAGCCATACCACGGGTACCCCCACCCGCCGCCGTAGTTGGTGGTCACCTGCTGTTGCCGCTCTTCGACAATCAGGTAGGCCTGCACATTCAAGTCACCCTTGGCACCCGCGGCGGCCGGGCGCAGACCGCGCTGGTCCAGTTGATCGGCAACCGCCTGACGGATGCGCTGGCCGGTCAGGTCGCTCTTGATCCGTGGATCATCGGGACGATATTGCACGGCGGGTTCTTTCCACGCCCAGCTGCGATAGGCAGCAAAATCGCGGCTGGCGTCGAAGTCATGATTGACCTGGTTGGCGGCGCAGGCACTGAGCAGCGCAACCATGGCCAGTAGAAGGAAACGGCGGAACATGATGGTTCTCCTGCGAAATGCTTCTTATCTACAGAAGCTAACTGGGAGGATACGCCGACATCGCCTTTTCCACAGCCTCCCGTATGGCATCGGCGCGCTCGCTTTCGCTGCCCCGGTTGCCGGTTTCAGCGCTGGAGCTCCAAATCGGCTGACCGCTTTTGGCGTCAAACAGGTCCACCTGAACCACCACGACCTGCTCCTGATAGGTACGGATGATCGGCACGGTGGCGTATCCACCATATCCAGGGCCGTAGCCGTTATAGCCGCCATAACCGCCGCCGTAATAGTCGTCCTGAACCTGGCGCAAGCGGGTTTCCAGGCGCAGGTCGGCGCTGACAAACAGGTCGGCCGGGCGATTGTCGTGCAACGGGCGCAAGCCGCGCTGGTCCAGCGCATTGCTGACCGCTTCGGCAACCTGCGCCGAATCCGCCCAGGCCGTACCCGGTGGCAGGTGCCCGTCGAGCCAGGCCCAACTGCGGTAGCGCCCATAGTCACGGGGTGCTGCCGGATAAGCGCTGCGGTCGAAGGTCTTGGCGGCCTGGGGCGGTGCCGGCGGCAAGGGGTTGGACGTGGCGACATAGGGATTGCTGCCCTGACAGGCCGCCAGCCCCAGGCAGAACAGCAGTACACCTGAATGACTTTTCATTGCGAGCTCCGATCAGACAGGCCGACAGATCCAGTGCAAGTAACGCCCAAGCCCGGCAAAGCTTGGATGACGGCGGTGGGCCAGTTCCATTTCCAACAGGTCCACCAGCTCGGCGCGGGCCTGGAATTCCACCGGCATGTAATCGTGAAAAACCCGCACACCACTCTGGGTTTCGACCCGCCACAGACCTTCAAGTTGCGCCGCCAGTTCGCGCGGATCAAGGGGCTGTTGCGGGGTCAGGCTCTGTTTTTCACCGGCCATGTCGTTCTTGCGCATCTTGCGGAAATGGCCCTTGAGCAAGTTGCGGTAAATCAGCGCATCGCGGTTGTAGAACGCCAGGGACAGCCAGCCGTCCGCCTTGGTCAGTTGATGCAGCACCGGCAGGATGGCGTGGGGTTCGGCCAGCCATTCCAGCACGGCGTGGCACAGCACCAGGTCGTAGGGTTCGGTGAGTTGCCCGAGCAGTTCCTGCCAGGGTGCCTGAATGAAGGTGGCGCTCTGCCCGGCTTCGGCAAAACGTTGGCGGGCGCCTTCGAGCATCGGTTCGGCAGGTTCGGCGAGGGTCACCTGATGGCCGCGCTGGGCCAGCCACAACGACATGTGGCCAAGGCCGGCGCCGATGTCCAGCACGCGCAGCGGGCGGTCGGGCAAGGTTTCGGCCAGATCGGCCTGCAACACCGCCAGACGGATCGCCCCTTTGGCACCGCCGTAGATTTTTTCGGCGAAGCGGGTCGCCAGTTGATCGAAATGACGGTCGCTCATCAGCTGAACCTCCGCTCGCTGTCCGCCAGCTTGCTGCGCACCACGGCCTCCATGTCCAGGCCCAGCTCGCTGCACAACAGCAACAGATAAAGCACGATGTCACCGACTTCCTGCCCGGCGTGGGCGAGTTTGTCCGCCGGCAACTGGCGTGACTGGTCTTCGCTCAGCCACTGGAAAATCTCCACCAGCTCGGACATTTCCACGCTCGCGGCCATGGCGAGGTTTTTCGGACTGTGAAATTGCCGCCAGTCATTGCGGTCACGGATGGCGTGCAGGCGTTCGGTCAGTTCAACAAGGTTCATCGGGCTCTCCTGAAGGCGTATAGCTTCAGGGGGATCACAGGTGAAGGCAAGTGACAAAGATTGAGCGGTTGGCATTGTTTTTTTGTGGGAGCGGGCTTGCTCGCGAAGGCGGCGGTATATCTAGCATTGATGTGTCTGAACCACCGCTTTCGCGAGCAAGTAGGATCGCCGCACCGCCGCTCCCACAGGTACTGCGCAACGCTCTATGCTTGTGGGAACTCGGCAGCATGATCGACAGCCCAAGGCTCAATTCTCTTTAATCAGGACGCTCACTCCATGCAGGTAGAAGGTTTTTTCGAATGGCTCGGCCAGGTACTCGGCTCGATCATCCGCTTCATCGTTGATGGCCTCAGTGGGCTGTTCAATCTGTTGAGCAACGCCAGCAGCAATTTTGTCGAAGGCTTGTCCAGAGCGCTGGGCATGGATACCTCGGTCGTCAGCATCGTGACCTTGATCCTCGGGCTGATCCTGCTGTGGACGGCGATCCGCGCGTTTCTCAATGCGTCGTTCATCATGGGGATCATCTGGTTGATGCTGGGGCTTTGGCTGCTCAGCTGGATCATTCACTGACCCCAGCAATTCCTGTAGGAGCCGGCTTGCCGGCGAAGGCGTCCTCCAATATTGCATCGCACTTGCGGACGCCTTCGCTGGCAAGCCAGCTCCTACATTGGAGCGCGGCATATCCGGAATGTACCGCTACAATGCCCGCTCCCCCAAGGAGCCTGCATGCCCAACCTGACCGCCGACTGGCGCGACCGCCCTACCCATCGCCGGGTCTGGGCACTCGCCGCGCCGATGATTCTTTCGAACATTTCCGTACCGCTGGTGGCACTGGTCGACAGCACCGTCATCGGTCACCTGCCCCACGCCCATCAACTCGGCGCCGTCGCGGTCGGGGCCAGTCTGTATACCTTCCTTGCCTGGGCCATGGGTTTTCTGCGCATGGGATCCACCGGGTTCGCCGCCCAGGCGGCCGGGCGCGGGGATGGTGCGGCCTTGCGGCAGATTCTGTTGCAAGGCCTGTTGCTCGCCTTCGGCCTGGCCCTGGTCCTGGGGGCTGTGGGTGTGCCGTTGAGCACAGTGGCGCTGCACTTCATGCAACCGTCGGCGGAGCTCGATCATCTGACCCGCGAGTTTTTCCACACCCGTTTGTTCGGGCTGCCCGCGGCGCTGGCCAGTTATGCACTGGTCGGGTGGTTTCTCGGCACTCAGAATGCCCGGGCGCCGCTGGCGATTTTGCTGAGTACCAACCTGATCAATATCGCCCTGAACCTGTGGTTCGTCCTCGGTCTCGAATGGGGCGTGGTCGGTGCGGCCCGGGCCTCGGTGATTGCCGAATGGACGGGGGCGCTGATCGGCTTGCTGATGACCCGCCAGGCCCTGCGCGCCTATCCCGGGCATATCGTCTGGGCGGCATTGGCGCTGTGGCACAGTTGGCGGCCATTGCTGGCGGTCAACCGCGACATCTTCATCCGCAGCCTGGCGCTGCAATCGGTGTTTTTCCTGATCACGGTGCAGGGCACGCGGCTGGGCGACGCCACGGTCGCGGCCAATGCCCTGCTGCTCAACGGTTTGCTGCTGACCGCCCACGCCCTTGATGGCCTGGCCCACGCCGTCGAAGCGCTATGCGGGCATGCCCTCGGCGCCCGCGACCGCGATGCCCTGCGTCGTTCATTGGTGGTGGCGGGCGGCTGGTCGTTGCTGGCGAGCCTGGGCTTTGCCGCGCTGTTTCTGTTCGCCGGGCATTTGTTCATCGAGATGCAGACCGACATTCAAAGTGTGCGCGACACCGCGTTCATCTACCTGCCCTACCTCGCCGTACTGCCGCTGATTGCCGTCTGGAGCTACCTGCTCGACGGCCTTTTCATCGGCGCCACCCGCGCCAGGGAAATGCGCAACGGCATGGTGCTGACCGTGGTGCTGGTGCTGCCTTTCGGCTGGGCACTGCAAGGCTGGGGCAACCATGGCCTGTGGATAACCTTTTTGTTGTTCATGCTGCTGCGCAGCCTGACCCTCGGCGTGATCGCCTGGCGCCTGCGCCGTCACGATGGCTGGTTTGCCGGCAGCACTCACTGAGCGGATCGAGCTCATGGCCAGGGGCGGTCGTTCTGCCACAGGCGACGCAGGCTTTCGAAGCGCTCCTGCTGCGTCCTGCCCGGCAATGGCTGCACGGGCACGGCATCGGGATACTGCAAACGTAGCCATATCCAGCCATCAAGCACCGGGCGCTCGCTGAAACCCAGCGCCAGCCCTTCCTGCACATGGGCCCACAGGCGAGAGAAATCGGCCCCCGTGGATTGGTTCCAGCGCCAGGCATGTTGTTCGAGCAGGCAGGTTTGCAGTTTTCCCTGTTGCCCGGCACTTAGGCTCTCCTCGACGGCCAACGGGCTGACCGCCAGCCCGGGGTTGGACAAGCGCTGCCACCCCTCACATCCCGTTGCGCGATCTGCCCAGCTGCCGCCGAACCAACGCAACTGCTGGATCGGCCCTAGCCAGCGACTCAGTTCAGCGGCATCGCAAGCATCGAAAAAATAGCTGGCCGTGATCGGGTTGTAGTAGTTCAAAAGGGCCCGGTGCAAGCCAAGCGTAACCGTGAGCATGCGCCGTAAATGCGCCAGCAACGATGCAGCGCCGGCCTCGCTGACCATCAGCAATCCGGGCCAGCGTTGGCCGTCGACGATGCACAGATCGGCCAGTGCCGGGCAGGTGCGCAGATCGACCAGGACCGGCCCCTGCTCACGCAGCGCATGCCACTCCGTACCTTCGAACAACCCGGACCAGCGGGCTTGTGCAAACATCTGCCGAAGCGTGACACCCGCCTGCGGCGTGCCCGGCACATCCAGCAACAACCACTGCGGGGGCGCCTCGGGCGTGCGTGTGACGATCATGCTCCAGCGCTCTGGCCAAGCTGCGTCGCCAGACGACAGGTGCACAACGCCTGTGCGCAATGATTGAAACTGCCGCCGCCGGGCAGCAGGCACAGCATCAGCAGCGGCTCTGCCGAGTGCAACCATTGCTCCAGGCCCTCATCAGGGGTGCAAATGGCCTGGGGGATGTCGGCGCTCGTCTCCTCGATCGTTGCCGGCGCATGCAGCACCCCTGTTATCTGCGGCTGGTCGGGATCACCTTCGATGAAACTCACGACCAGCTCGGTTCCTTCGCGCAATGGCGAGTACGTCTCGGCCTGCAACGGCCCGGCCAATGGCAGCCAACAGTGACTGGGCGCTGCCCCTTCGCCCTGATAGAGCCAGTCGAATTGCACCGGGACCGGCCTTGCCGGATCGGGGGCTTGCTCATCGACCTCCACGACCCACGCCCGCTGCAGGCTGTGCATCCGTGGTTTGCTCATCGCGCAGGGCGGCTCGAAGCGGGCCGGCCATTGCAGGGCACGGGCCTGGTTGTGGTACAGCGTCGCCGTATCCTGGCGGCCCCAATGTTCAACGTGGGTCACCAGCCAGAGCCGATTGCAATCGGCAACCGGATGACCGGACAGCGGCATCACCCGACCGCTGCGCAAGGTCGCCAGGTCTGTCCGGCATTCGACACATTGCGCCTTTGTCGCAGCGCTACGCAGGCGTTCGAGCTGCCGCACTCCCGGCCGATCGCCCTCGCAGCGCAAAACCGCAGGCTCTGCGGTTCGAAAATGTTGCTGATCGTCGCTGAACACCACGCAGTGCCCCCCGACCCGGTTTTCGAAGTGGTAATGCAGTCCTTCCTGGGCGCACAGTCGCTGGACAAATTGCAGGTCCGACTCTCGATATTGCGTGCAGAAATCCCGGGGCGGGTGGTCGCCGCTCAGTGCCAGGCGTCGATCTTTACCGGTAATGCCGTGCTCCCTGAGCACCTGATCGAGGATTTGCGGCACCGAACGGGCGCTGAAAATTCGTTGGCTGAAGCGCTGGGCCAGACAAGCCAGCCCTGGTCCCAGGCGCGCCTGGCAGAGTCGGGGCCCCGAGGCATGATCACGCTGGACGAGTTCATTCAATTGCCCATGCACATGGTTTCCGGCTGGCCCGAAATGCAAGGAGGCCGGGCGGTACAGCAAACTGGCAAGGTCAAGCACCGGGTCATCGATCAGCAGCTCCAGGTCGAACACGAACGGCTCGCTGATGGCTTCTCTACCGGTAAAGGCCAGGACCTCAAAGGCGTCGGGCAAACCTGCAACATCCAGACGAAATGGCGGTTCGCTGACTGGATTGAACATCGGCGTTTCTCTACGGGAGGGGCGGCCGGGGATTCTCGCTGAGAGACATGGCCGAGTAGAGTGCCGAAATACAAATTAGGAAATAACCTACGCGAAAAGAAGACCAAATGCGTTGGGTAGTCGAAAAGGCAGGGAGTTTCCTGTGGAATAGAAGAATTGCCGCACCAGGTCATCTGAAATTTCCGAGGCAAAAGGAAAATTTTCAGACAACCTGATGAGCGTGGTGCTTACCTCAGGAAGACAGGTAAGACGAACGGGTCAGCCCCAGACGCAAGGCATCGAGGAACTGTGTGCGCTCGGTGGCGCTGATGCGGGCACTGGCGCACTTGTCGCGGTAGTGAGTCATCAACTCCTCCGGAGACAAGTGCACGTAACGCAGCATGTCTTCGATGGTGTCGTGGGTTTCGATACCGGCGTGGTACACGCTGCCGTCGGCGTTCTGGTAGATGTTCACCGAGTCGGTGTCACCGAACAGGTTGTGCATGTCGCCAAGAATTTCCTGGTAGGCACCGACCAGGAACACACCCAGCAAGTAGTCTTCACCTTCGTTCAGCGCGTGCACCGGCAAACTGGTTTCGATGCTCTGCTCGTCGACGTACTGGTTGATCTTGCCGTCGGAGTCACAGGTCAGGTCCTGCAGTACCGCACGACGCAGTGGCTCTTCGTCGAGGCGGTGCAGCGGAATGATCGGCAGGACCTGGTCGATGGCCCAGGTGTCCGGCAGGCTCTGGAACACCGAGAAGTTGCAGATGTACTTGTCGGCCAGTTTGTCGTTGAGTTCGTCCAGCACCTGACGGTGGGAACGCTGGCGCGCCTTCAGCGAGTTGTGCAGGCGACGGCACACCGCGAAGTAGCATTGTTCGGCCAGGGCTTTTTCGGCCAGGGTCAGCTTGCCGTCGGCGTACTGGGAGGCAACATCGCTCATGTAGTGCGTGGCGCGCCAGTAGGTTTCGGTGACCATCTCGATGTCGGTCGGGCCGAGCAGATCGACCAGCCATTGCACGGTTTCCGGCAGCGCTTCCTTGTTCTCGATCTGCGGCACGTCGTCGTTGTGCTTCTCGACGTCGGTCACCTGGATCACCAGCATGGCGTGGTGCGCGGTCAGGGAACGGCCGCTTTCGGAGAAGATGTTCGGGTGCGGCAGGCTCTGCGCATCGCAGAATTCCTTGAGCATCCCGACCACGACGCCGGCGTAATCGTCCATGTCGTAGTTGATCGAACTGGCGTTACGCGAGTGCGTGCCGTCGTAGTCCACGCCCAGGCCGCCACCGACATCGATGTGGTCCACCGGCAGGCCGAGGTTGCGCAACTCGCCGTAGTAACGGATCGCTTCCTTGAAGCCGTGCTGGTAGTCCGCCAGGTTGGCGATCTGCGAGCCCATGTGGAAGTGCAGCAGGCGAATGCCCTGGTCCAGGCCGGCCGCGCGGAAACGCTCGACCACCGACAACAGTTGCGCCGCCGACAAGCCGAACTTGGATTTCTCGCCGCCGGTGTCTGCCCACTTGCTCGATGCCAGGGACGACAGGCGCACCCGCAGGCCGACCTGAGGCTTGACCTTGAGCGAGGTCGCTTCTTCGATCACCAGGCCGACTTCGGATTCTTTCTCGATCACGATGAACACGTTGTGGCCGAGCTTCTGGCCCATCAGCGCCAGGCGGATGAACTCACGGTCCTTGTAACCGTTGCAGACGATGGTGCCGCCCTTCGGCGCCAGTGCCAGCACCGCCAGCAGTTCGGGCTTGGACCCGGCTTCCAGACCGATGGAAACGTTCTGGGTGGCGATGATGTTTTCAATCACCGCCTCCTGCTGGTTCACCTTGATCGGATACAGCGCGGTGTACTTGCTCTGGTATTCCAGACGCTCGATGTTGGCATCGAACGCGCCCGTCAGCTGACGCACGCGGTCTTGCAGAATGTCCGGGAAACGGACCAGCAACGGCAAGGACAGGCCGCTTTTACGCAGCTGGTCGACTTGCTCGAACAGGTCGATAGGCGAGCTGCTCGGACCGTTCGGACGAACTTCGACGCGACCGGCGTCATTGATCGCGAAATACCCGGCCCCCCAATGGCGAATCCCGTAAACACTGCGGCTGTCCGCAACTGTCCATTGGCTGCCATCGTCTTTGCGTGTGCGTCGTACGGACATCGAAGTCCCCTATAAAGAAGTCATAGTGCGTCGCCTGGGTTCAGGCCGGCGCAGTCTAAAGAATGAAAATGACGGTTCGTCAACGAGGCAATAGACCCCGTCGACCGCGGTGAGTTTAGAAACCGGTCATGAACAGGCTCTGTGAAAACCATGTGGACGGCGCCAGGCCTGAATGCCATCAGGACCGGGTCAAGCCGAGGGTGGTTTTCACAGAGGCTGCTAGCCGCCGGACTTCTTCGCCTTGAAACCGAGCTTGATCAGTTCTGCCAAGAGTAGCTCGACATGATCGCCCTGGATTTCGATGACACCGTCTTTCAACGCCCCACCGGTACCGCAACGCTTCTTCAACGTCGTGGCCAGTTCCTTGAGCGCCTCTTCAGCCAATGGCACGCCGGTGATGGTGGTCACCGTCTTGCCGCCACGGCCCTTGCTTTCGCGACGCACGCGCGCAATGCCGTCGCCGGCCGGGATAACGGTCTGTTTGCAGATGCAGGCGTCCACCGGTTTACTGCATTCCGGGCAATGACGACCTGCGTCGGTGGAAAATACCAGGCCGCCCAGGGCGGCGAAGGATGCGGCTTTTTTGGCCACCGGCAATCCTCTTCGGAGGACAAAGACTGGTCGCAGCACTTGGGAAGGCTATCGACCGCGAAGCCCCACTCAGGCAGGGGCAGCGCTACTGAAACGGCAGAGCTTTTTCGAAACACGCTAACGTCCATCGGACAAAGCGCGTCTTCTCTGTAGGAGCGAGCTTGCTCGCGATGAACTCAAGGACGACGCGTTCATTCTGGATGCCCGCGTTATCGTTGACGTCCATCGCGAGCAAGCTCGCTCCTACAGTTACAGCGATACCGTTACAGTTTGAAAAGGTCGCGCAGTGTAACGGCAAAAACGCCGATTGCTAAGAGCCAATCAGCGCCAATTTATAGCTGTTTTGCGACGTTGCGTTGTTGAGCCTTCAGATAGCGCTTCAACGCCGCCAGAGAGTCCGGGCAGTAAGGCTTTTGCTCGATCTCCAGCATGACCTGATCAATGGGGATAAAGCGTGCTTCGAGCACCTCTTCCGGTTGCAGGACCAACGGGCCGTCCCACACCGCCGAGAACGCCGAGCACCACAGGCGATTGCCCGTGTCCTCGAAGAAGAAATGGTCATGGGCGGTCAGTTCCACGCCACTCACGCCCAGTTCTTCTTCCAGTTCCCGGGCCGCCGATTCGGCGTAGGTTTCAGTGGCGAGCACCATGCCCCCCGCTGCCACGTCCCAGTAACCGGGATAGATCGCCTTGCTCAGGGTGCGGCGATGCACGCACAGCTCGCCAGCGGAATTGAACAACATGATGTAGGTACCGCGCCCGATCAGCCCGCGCTCGCGCAAATCGGAACGGACCAGGGCGCCCAGCAGGTTGTCCTGCTCGTCGACCCAGGCGATCTGTTCGGCATCGGAAGCCGCACGGTGGGCGGCTTCCCTGGTGTTTTCGACCATGACTCAGCCCTGATTGAGCAGTTGACGCAAATCGATCACCGCCGCGTTGGCCCGGGAAATGTAGTTGGCCATGACCAGCGAGTGGTTGGCCAGTACGCCGAAGCCACTGCCGTTAAGGATCATCGGGCTCCATACCGGCTCCTGCGAGGCTTCCAGCTCACGAATGATCTGGCGCACGCTGACCGTGGCGTTTTTCTTGGCCAGCACATCGGCGAAGTCGACTTCGATGGCGCGCAACAGGTGCGACAGCGCCCAGGCCTGGCCGCGGGCTTCGTAGAACACGTTGTCGATCTGCATCCACGGCGTTTCGACGATTTCCTCGTCGACCTGCGGCACTTCGCCCGGTGCCACGACTTCGGTTTTCAATGCGGTATTGAGCTTGACCCGACCCACACTGGCCGAAAGCCGTTGCGACAGCGAACCCAGGCGGGTACCGACATCACCCAGCCAGTTGTTCAGGTTGTCGGCACGGGCATAGAACAGCGCGCTTTTCTGGTTCGGATCGGACAGGCGCGCCTGATAGCGACTCAGGGAGTTGATGCCTTCCTGGTACTCGGACTCACTGGACGGCAGCACCCAGCTCTTGTTGTCGAAGTTGAAACGCGGCTCGGCCTTGGCCAGGTCGGCGTCTTCGGCGGATTGCGACTGTGAACGGGCGAAGTCTTTGCGCAACGCCCGGCTCAGGTCGCGGACCTGCACCAGCACGCCATATTCCCAGCTCGGCATGTTGTCCATCCACAGGCCTGGCGGGAAACGGTCGTTGGATATATAGCCGCCCGGCTTGGTCAGCAAGGTGCCGGCGACGGTCTTGAGGGTTTCCACCGTGGTGTAGCCGACGACCATCTGCTTGCCTTCTTTCTCGGCCGCCAGTTGTGCGGTTTGCTGGACCGGGAAGAGCGCCGGCTCCTGGCTCCAGTACCAGCCCAGGACACACGCCACCAACAGGTAGATGCCCAGCAGCGTGGCCAGCGCCCGGCTGAACAACAGACCACCCAGGTAACTGCGGGCCTCCGACTTCGGTTCAGCGGTACGTTCAGGCGCACTGCCTGTGCGGTTCTTCCAGTCCAGCATGGCGATATCCTTTCAATCTCTTGAGTTCAACGGTTCGACCACAACCATACAACAACGTGCCTTGGCCCGGCACCCGCCATTGCATCAATGGGGGAAATTACCGGGCTTGTGGATGAAAAGTGTTCCTGGTCTCCCGACGATGCTACGACCTTCAAAATCCGGCTAGTGCCCTGAACGACCGCCTAAGGGAATCCCCTACCCCCAAAACCGAAAAAAACGGGCCACTGCACACTGGCTGGAAAATCATGAATCTCCCAATGCCGGTCACCCTCCAATCGCCGCCCCACGCCCACCAAGTGCCCTGAATAAAGCACTTCACCCCCGCACACCGCGACTTTAAAGGCTAAAACCCGACTACCCGGTCACAAACTGAATGAGGTCGCATTGCAGATTATTGACGTACAGCACTCATGTAATGGGAAAGTGATGCTAGCATAGAGCCACCAGTCGACCTCAGTGTGCACCCTAACTAGTAGTCAGGATATGACCGAGCCAGAAGACCCGAGCCGCGAGCGCCTCAAGCACCACTTTGCCCAGCGGGTAATTCATCAGGCTCGTCAGATTCTTGAGATATGGCAGCGCCTGCAACGCAGCGAGTGGTCCACCGCCGACCTGTCGGAACTCAGCGAGGCCAATCTGCGCCTGCTGCGTTTCGCCGAGCGCTTCGAGCAACCGGAACACACGCAACTGGCGCGTCATATCGGTCAATCCCTGGAGGCGGTCGATGCCAACCGCGGACGCCTGAGCAGCGGTCTGATCACCGACCTCAACCGCTTGATGCAGCGCCTGTCACGCACCGGCCTGCGCCATGGCGACCAACTCGATCAAACCTTCCTGCCGCCACTGCGCAAGCCCATCTATGTGATGCTGCAGGATCACGACCGCGCCGAGCGCCTGGCCAAACAACTGGAATTCTTCGGGCTCAGCGCCCAGTCCCTGGACAGCGTAGACGCGTTTCGCTCATCGATGGTCGAGCGCTTGCCGGCGGCGATTGTCATGGACGTGGACTTCAGCGGCCCCGGCGTCGGCCTGAAACTGGCCGCCGAAGCCCAGGAAGGCCTGGACCATCGCTTGCCGCTGCTGTTCTTCAGCCTGCACGAAACCGACACACCGACCCGCCTCGCCGCCGTGCGTGCCGGAGGCCAGGAGTTCCTCACCGGCACCCTCGAAGCGTCGAGCCTGCTGGAGAAAATCGAAGTCCTGACCTGCGTCGCCCAGTACGAACCTTATAAAGTGTTGATCATCGACGACTCCCGCGCCCAGGCCCTGCACACCGAGCGCCTGCTCAACAGTGCCGGGATCGTCACCCGGACGTTGATCGAGCCGATCCAGGCCATGGCCGAACTGGCAGACTTCCAGCCGGACCTGATCATCCTCGACATGTACATGCCGGCCTGCACCGGTACGGAACTGGCCAAGGTGATCCGTCACAACGACCGTTATGTCAGCGTGCCGATCATTTACCTGTCGGCCGAAGACGACCTGGACAAGCAACTCGACGCCATGAGCGAGGGCGGCGATGACTTCCTGACCAAACCGATCAAGCCCCGGCACCTGATCACCACCGTGCGCAACCGCGCAGCAAGGGCCCGCAACCTCAAGGCACGGATGGTCCGCGACAGCCTCACCGGCCTGTACAATCACACGCACATCCTGCAATTGCTCGAAGACTGCTCGTTCCGCGCCCGCCGCGAGAACAAGCCGCTGAGCTTTGCCATGCTCGACATCGACCACTTCAAACGGGTCAACGACAGCCACGGCCACCCCATGGGCGACCGGGTGATCAAGAGCCTGGCGCTGTTTCTCAAGCAACGCCTGCGCAAAACCGACTTCATCGGCCGCTACGGTGGAGAAGAGTTCGCCATCGTCATGCCGGACACCGATATCGAAGCGGCCTACAACGTGCTCGATGAAATCCGTCAGCGTTTTGCCGAGATTCACTACCCCGCTCAGCCCCAGGACCTGTGGTGCACCTTCAGTGCCGGGGTGGTGGAATTATGCGAAAGCTCCGACAGCCTGATGATGGCCAGCCTGGCAGACGAGGCGCTGTACCGCGCCAAGGGCGGCGGACGCAATCGCGTACAGGCCGCTCGTACATCAAAGCAAAGTGCCACTTTTTCATCGGAATCGACCGATACAGTCATAACCCTGTAACAGAAACGCAATAACTTCAGGCGCTTACCATTTCTGTCGTTGGTAGTCCGTAATGCGCCTGAAGCTGCTGACCAATCTCAATACCCTCCTTTTGGTGGCCGTGTGCGTGGCCCTCGGCGCCACGCTGTGGTGGTCGCAAAAAGCCCTTGAGCGTCCGTATCTATTAATGGAGCGCTACCTGGGCCTGTCGCAGCAGTTTCAGAATGAAGTCGCCCGCAGCGTCGAGGACTACCTTGGCAG
The DNA here is from genome assembly GCF_053628995.1 of Pseudomonas sp. AP3_22 TE3818. NCBI lineage: Bacteria > Pseudomonadati > Pseudomonadota > Gammaproteobacteria > Pseudomonadales > Pseudomonadaceae > Pseudomonas > Pseudomonas sp. AP3_22 TE3818. The sequence goes on from NZ_JBRJHL010000001.1 coordinate 5,945,242, forward strand.
CGGCGATGCCCTGCGCCTGAGCAGTGCCGCCCAAGGCATCGACAGCCTGCAAAAACAACTCGGCGAATTGCCACCCGCCCTGGCCGAGACCTTGCGCCCGAGCCTGTCGACCCTTGAAGAGTTCAGCAAGACCGACCTGCTGGCAGCCGGCAAACTGGCCGGCGATCCGCAGGCACTGCTGCTGCAGGCCGAACGGGAACTGGGCGCCAGTCTCGATCAGCTCAGCCAGTACGCCAGTGGCAATGCCGCCTATCTGACACCGCTGCTCAGCGCATCGCAGCACCTGGGCAAGCTGTCCCTGGCGCGGGAAAAGCTGGTCAGCAGCGGCCGCAGCGAGCTGGCCGCCGACGTCGAACGCGAAGTGACCAACATCCGCACCCAGGCGGAAAAACTCGATACCCTGCCATTGCTGGGCGTGACCTCCAGCAGCGAATCGAACACCGATGATTTCGCCGCGATGATGGGCCTTGAGAACAAGGAAAAAACCGTCGCCGAAGATGCCGGTGTCGGCCTCAAGCGTGAGCTCAACAGCCTGCTCACCCGCTACCCGGCCGAGCTCGCGCGCACCCGTGATCAAATCGGCAAACGCGCTGAACTGAGTACCGCGACTCACCTGAAAATCGCCGACGTGCAACAGGCCATTGCCGGGCTGGAGCCGGTGGTACGCGCCCAGCACGGGCAGATCCAGGGTGAAGTGCGACTAATGCAAGGCGTGATGATCGGCTTGATCCTGTTGATCGCGCTGCTGATCGACACCCTGCAGCGCAAACTGGCCCGGACCCTGACCAACCTCGCCCCGGCCCTGTCGACCTGGGCCGAAGGCAACTTCAGCCGCGACATTCAACTGGGCAACACCAACCGTGAACTGCATGACATTGAAGCCTCGCTCAACCGCCTGCGCGCTTATCTGGTGGACCTGGTGGGGACCATTCGCCTCAATGCCGAGCAAGTGGCCGGCAGCAGCCGCACCCTGGCCGACCTGAGCAACGATTTACATGACGGTGCGCAACATCAGGCCGGCGACACGGCGCTGATCCGCGACTCCCTCAGCGAGCTGGAAGCGACCATTCAGCAAGTCGCTGGCGATGCCAGCCAGGCTGCCGACGCCAGCCGCCACGCCGGCCTGGCCGTTGAGCACGGACAGAAAGTCATCGGCCTGAGCCTCACCGGCCTGCATGCGCTGGTGGATGAAGTGCAAGGCAATGCGCAAATGATCGAACACCTGGCCGAGGAGTCCGCCACCATCGGCGGCGTGTTGACGGTGATCCGCTCGATCGCCGACCAGACCAACCTGCTGGCCTTGAACGCCGCCATCGAGGCGGCCCGGGCCGGGGAAATGGGCCGCGGCTTTGCCGTGGTGGCCGAAGAGGTGCGCTCACTGGCGCAACGTACCGCTGGGGCCACGGCAGAAATCCAGACGCTGATCGCCGGGCTGCAAACCGCCGCGCGGCAGTCGGTCGAAGGCATGCGTGCCCAGGTCGAACACGCCGAAGCCACGGCCAGCCAGGCCCAGGCCGCCGATGGCGCGCTGGATAAAATCGTCGGGGCGATCCAGACCATTTCCGACACGGCGGTGCGCATCGCCGATGTCACCGCCCAGCAAAGCGGCGCGGTCAGCGAGATCCGTGATCACAGCGAGCGGATTCATCAGTTGGGTGGGGATAACTTGCTGCGCATCGGCGAAGGGCGTGAGCAAGGGGAAAATTTGCTGGTGTTGGGCGGGCGATTGCACACTGCGGTTCAAGCCTTCCGCGTCTGACAGACCGCCTTCGCGAGCAAGCCCGCTCCCACATTTGATTTGTGCACGACGCAAATCCCCTGTGGGAGCGGGCTTGCTCGCGAAGGCGCCAGATCAATCACCACAGATTCCCAGCCTGCACACCCCGCCGCTGTCCGCTATCATCCCCCCAATTCCGATACGCGAGATCGTCATGCGCCGTTTGCTCTGCCTGCTGCTTTTAGTATTCGCCCTGCCGGCCAGCGCCACCGGCTTGCTGGAAAATCGTCCCAGCTCCAGCCTGGGCTCGATCAACAACAGCGCCGACTTCCTGCCCGTGCGCGAAGCCTTCCAGTTGAGCCTGGTAGAAAGCACGCCGCAATCGATCAAGCTGCGCTTCGTCGCCACTGAAGGCTATTACCTCTACCGTCACCGCTTCCAGTTTCGCGCCGATCCGGCCGAAGTCGTGCTCGGTGCGGCGAAACTGCCCGATGGCCAGAAAAAGCACGATGAGTACTTCGGCGACGTCGAGGTCTACCACGGCATTCTCGACGTCGAACTACCGCGCACCGATCAGCGGGCCTTCACGCTGGCCGTGACGTATCAGGGTTGCGCCGATAAAGGCCTGTGCTATCCGCCGGAGACCGAGCGCCTGAGCATCGACGGCAGCGGCGCGACGACGACGGCATCTCAATGGAGCTGGCGCGAACTGGCCTTGTTTTTCCTCGCGGGCCTGGGCCTGACCTTCACACCCTGCGTGCTGCCCATGCTGCCGATCCTGTCCGGGGTGGTGCTGCGCGGCCAGGTCGGCGGCTGGCGCGGCTTCAATCTGTCACTGGCCTATGTGCTGCCGATGGCCGCGTGCTTTGCCCTGCTCGGTGCGCTGATGGGCCTGTTCGGTGCCCAGCTCAATCTGCAGGCGCGGCTGCAATCGGCCTGGGTGCTGGTGCCTTTTGCGATGTTTTTTGCGCTGTTCGCGCTGGCGATGTTCGGCGTCTTCGAACTGAAACTGCCGCACGCCATCAGCAGTCGCCTGGACCGCATCGCCGGTCGCACCGAAGGCGGGTCACTGTGGGGCGCCGCGGTGTTGGGCGTGGTTTCCAGCTTGCTGGTTTCACCCTGTGTTTCGGCCCCCCTGGCCGGCGCACTGCTGTACATCAGTGCCAGTGGCGATGCGCTGGGCGGCGGCCTGAAACTATTCATGCTCGGCCTCGGCATGGGGGCACCGCTGTTGCTGGTGGCCACCGGTGGCGCGGCCTGGTTGCCAAAAAGCGGTCCGTGGCTGGTCTACGTGAAAAACGCGATAGGCGTGTTGTTGCTCGGGCTGGCCGTCGGCCTGCTCAGTCGCGTCCTGCCGGGCCAGGTCACCTTGCTGCTGCTCGGCTTGCTGGCCGGCGGTGTCGGCCTGTTCATGGGGGCGCTGGAATTCGTCTATAAACCACCACGCAAACGCCTCGGACAGTTGCTCGGCATGTTCCTGGTGTTTTACGCGCTGGCCTGCTGGTACGGCGCGTTCAGCGGCCAGACCGACCCGTTCAACCCGATAGGCCAGCCTCGCATCGTCGACAACCGCGGCCAGGAGCAAATCTCCAGCGCCTGGCAAACCGTCAGCACGCCGGCCGATCTGGAACGCGCACTCGCCGACGCACGCTCCTCCGGCACACCGCTGCTGCTCGACTGGTATGCGGACTGGTGCATCAGTTGCAAAGTCATCGAGCGTGAGGTGCTGGACGACCCTATCGTCATCGAACGCCTCAAGGGTTACCGGCTGATCCGCTTCGACATCACCGCCAGCAACGCCGAGCAACGCGCCCTGCTCGACCGCTACCAGTTGTTCGGCCCCCCGGCCCTGATGTTTTTTGGCAAGGACGGTGTCGAACGCGCCGATGTGCGGGTGATCGGCGAGATCAACGCCAAAGACTTCGCCGAACGTGTTGCCAGGGCGAATGACCACATTTAATCAAGCAGTCATATATTTCGCGCAAACATCGGTCATCGTGCTGCCTATTGCAGAGAACTGGACAGTCACAAAGGCTTTGCGGCATAGTCGCCGGGTTCTGACAATTGCTCACGGAAAATAAAGGAACAGCCGATGGCGACCCTACTGGTTCTGCACGGACCCAACCTGAACTTGCTCGGCACTCGTGAACCAGGCACCTACGGCGCCACGACGCTGGCGCAGATCAACCAGGACCTGGAACGCCGTGCCCGCGAAGCCGGTCACCACCTGCTGCACCTGCAAAGCAATGCCGAGTACGAATTGATCGACCGTATTCACGCTGCCCGCAGCGAAGGCGTGGACTTCATTTTGATTAACCCGGCAGCTTTTACACATACAAGTGTCGCATTACGTGACGCGCTGCTGGCGGTGAGCATCCCATTCATCGAAGTGCATTTGTCCAACGTGCACAAACGCGAACCTTTCCGCCATCACTCTTACTTCTCCGACGTAGCGGTGGGAGTGATCTGCGGCCTTGGCGCCAGCGGTTACCGACTGGCCCTGGAGGCCGCCCTGGAACAGCTTGAACAACAAGTTAACCGCCCCTGACCGACCCTTGGGAGTTGATGATTCATGGATATCCGTAAAGTTAAGAAACTGATCGAATTGCTGGAAGAGTCCGGCATCGACGAGCTCGAGATCAAGGAAGGCGAAGAGTCCGTACGCATCAGCCGTCATAGCAAGACCCCGGCTCAGCAGTACTACGCACCGGCTCCAATGCCTGCTCCGGCTGCCGCGCCTGTCGCTGCCGCCGCTCCGGCTGCCGCTGCTGCTCCTGCTGCCGCCGCCGCACCAGCGCTGAACGGCACCGTTGCCCGTTCGCCAATGGTCGGTACGTTCTACCGCAAATCTTCGCCAACCTCGCCGTCCTTCGTTGAAGTCGGCCAGACCGTGAAGAAAGGCGACACCCTGTGCATCGTTGAAGCCATGAAGATGATGAACCACATCGAAGCTGAAACCAGCGGTGTGATCGAATCCATCCTCGTCGAAGACGGCCAGCCGGTTGAGTACGACCAACCGCTGTTCACCATCGTTTGAACCGCGGAGAGCCTTTGATGACTGCGAAGTTGGAAAAAGTTCTGATCGCCAACCGCGGTGAGATCGCCCTGCGGATCCTGCGCGCCTGCAAAGAGATGGGCATCAAGACCGTCGCCGTTTACTCCAAGGCTGACAAGGAACTGATGCACCTGGGCCTGGCAGACGAATCCGTCTGCATCGGACCGGCATCGGCCGCCCACTCCTACCTGCACATTCCGGCAATCATTGCCGCAGCCGAAGTGACGGGCGCCACCGCCATTCACCCGGGCTACGGCTTCCTTGCGGAAAACGCCGACTTCGCCGAGCAGGTCGAGAATTCCGGCTTTGCGTTCATTGGCCCGAAAGCCGAAACCATTCGCCTGATGGGCGACAAGGTATCGGCCAAGCACGCCATGATCGCAGCTGGCGTACCGACCGTTCCGGGTTCTGACGGCCCGCTGCCGGAAGACGAAGAAACCGCTCTGCGTATTGGTCGCGAAGTGGGTTACCCGGTGATCATCAAGGCCGCTGGCGGCGGTGGTGGTCGCGGCATGCGCGTTGTGCACAAGGAAGAAGACCTGATTTCCTCGGCGAAACTGACCCGCTCCGAAGCAGGCGCGGCGTTCGGCAACCCGATGGTCTATCTGGAAAAATTCCTGACCAACCCACGCCACGTGGAAGTCCAGGTTCTTTCCGACGGCCAGGGCCAGGCTATCCATCTGGGCGACCGCGATTGCTCGCTGCAACGTCGTCACCAGAAGGTTCTTGAAGAAGCGCCGGCACCGGGCATTGACGAAAACGCACGTGAGGAAGTACTCGCACGCTGCGTCAAGGCGTGCATCGACATCGGCTACCGTGGCGCTGGCACTTTCGAGTTCCTGTACGAAAACGGTCGTTTCTACTTCATCGAGATGAACACTCGTGTCCAGGTAGAGCACCCGGTTTCGGAAATGGTCACCGGCATCGACATCGTCAAGGAGATGCTCAGCATCGCCGCCGGCAACAAGCTGTCGTTCACCCAGGATGACGTGGTCATCCGCGGTCACGCGCTGGAATGCCGGATCAACGCCGAAGACCCGAAAACCTTCATGCCGAGCCCTGGCACGGTCAAGCATTTCCACGCGCCAGGCGGCAACGGCGTTCGCGTCGACTCGCACCTGTACAGTGGTTATGCCGTTCCGCCGAACTACGATTCGTTGATCGGCAAGCTGATCACCTACGGCGCAACCCGTGACGAAGCCATGGCGCGCATGCGCAATGCGCTGGACGAGATCGTGGTTGACGGGATCAAGACCAACATCCCGCTGCACCGCGACCTGACCCGCGATGAAGGCTTCTGCAAAGGGGGCGTGAACATTCACTACCTCGAGCACAAGCTGGCTGGCGAGAAGCACTAAGCTTCAGCTGGCACATGACAAAGCCGCCTTCGGGCGGCTTTGTTGTATCTGGACATTTCATCGGATAGGTGGCCTTGCACAATCCCTGTGGGAGCGGGCTTGCCCGCGAAGACGTCGGCACATCCAACATCGAGGAGACAGACAGTACGCATTCGCGAGCAAGCCCGCTCCCACAGACACAGCGAACTCCCACAAAACCCCCGCTCTCGCGTAAACTTGCGCCCTTCTCGCAGCCCGCCAGGCTGCAATCAACATTTTTCAAAGGTGCCCGCCATGCCTTGGCTGCAAGTACGTCTCGCCATCAGCCCAGAACAAGCCGAAACCTATGAAGACGCTTTCCTTGAAGTGGGCGCCGTGTCGGTGACCTTCATGGACGCCGAAGATCAGCCGATCTTCGAGCCGGAACTCAATACCACGCCACTGTGGTCGCACACACACCTGCTGGCGCTGTTCGAAGGTGGCACCGAGCCCGGCCCGGTACTGGCCCACCTGGAGCTGCTGACCGGCAGTCCGCTGCCTGAACACCACAGCGAAGTGATCGAAGACCAGGACTGGGAACGCAGCTGGATGGACGGATTCCAGCCAATGCGTTTCGGCCAGCGCCTGTGGATCGTGCCGAGCTGGCACGCCGCGCCGGAACCTGACGCCGTGAACCTGCTGCTTGATCCGGGCCTGGCGTTCGGCACCGGCACCCACCCGACCACCGCACTGTGCCTGGAATGGCTCGACGGTCAGGACCTGAAGGACTGCAACGTACTGGACTTCGGCTGCGGCTCCGGGATCCTGGCGATCGCCGCGCTGTTGCTGGGCGCCAGGGAAGCCGTGGGCACCGACATCGACGTGCAGGCGCTGGAAGCCTCCCGCGACAACGCCGGGCGCAACAACATCGCCGAACACCTGTTCCCGCTGTACCTGCCGCAAGACCTGCCGCAGGTGCAGGCCGACGTACTGGTGGCCAACATTCTCGCCGGTCCGCTGGTTTCCCTGGCGCCACAGCTGTCCGGCCTGGTCAAGTCGGGCGGTCGCCTGGCGCTGTCGGGCATCCTCGCCGAACAAGGCGACGAAGTCGCTGCCGCCTACGCCAAGGACTTCGATCTGGATCCGATCGCCAATCGCGATGGTTGGGTGCGCATCACTGGCCGTCGGCGCTAGAATGGCCGCCTGCATAATCCGGAACGCCGCATGACCGATAGCTTCGTCACTCAGTGCCCGCATTGCCAAACCAGCTTCCGCGTCAGCCATGCCCAATTGAGCGTGGCTCGCGGCGTGGTTCGCTGCGGCTCCTGCCTGCAGGTGTTCAATGCCGCCAGGCAGTTGCTTGAGCAGGCCGGCAAGGAACCACCGGTAGTGGCGCCGTTACCGCCTGTGCAGCCTGCCGAACCGCTCGAGCCATCGGCACCGCGCGCCATCAGCCAAAAGCAATGGAGCGCGACCGAACTGGACCTGGACAGTCTTGACCTCGACGAAGAACTCGCCCGGCTCGAACAGCGGGAGATCCAGCCGGCCACCGAGCTCGGCCGCCATCGCGACGACTCGCTGAGCGCCCGCCGCGACAGCACCGGGCAGGATGACGAGGAGCCGTGGTCCGACAGCCTGTTCAGTGAGTCGGCGGCCGATCGTGCGCAAGTCGACGAACCGTTCGACAGCCTTGAATCGCCAGAGCCAACGGTCGAACCGGGCAAAGCCTCGCGCACCGAACCTTCGCTGTCTCTGGAACCGGTCGATCTCGACGACGAACTGCAGCCACCCCAGTTGCGCTTGCACGACCCGCTCGATGCGCCGCTGCACCACGAACGTCTGTCGGCCGCCGACGAGAACGAAATCGACGACAACCTGCCCTCGGTCGAACCGCTGCGCAAGCGACGTGAACGCAGCGAGACGGGCGTGCGTGCCGAAGTGCTGCAAGACCTGACCGACGACCCGCTGCAACTGGACTGGCAAAAACGCCGCTCGCCCTGGGGTCGACGGCTGTTGTGGTTGCTGCTGGTGCTGATCGCCGCGGGCGCGCTCGCCGGCCAGTACATCGCCTACCATTTCGACGAACTGGCGAGACAGGACCAATATCGCCCGTGGTTCCAGCAACTGTGCCCGCAAATCGGCTGCACCGTGCCCTCCAAAGTCGACATTGCAAAAATTAAAAGCAGCAACCTGGTGGTGCGCAGCCATCCCGAATTCAATGGCGCACTGGTGGTCGATGCGATCATCTATAACCGCGCCCCCTTTTCCCAGCCCTTCCCGCTGCTGGAACTGCGCTTCGCCGACCTCAATGGCCATCTGATCGCCAGCCGCCGTTTCAAGCCAGGCGAGTACCTCAATGGCGATCTCGAAGGCATGGCAGAAATGCCTCCGCAGACGCCGATCCACATCGCCCTGGACATTCTCGACCCCGGCGCCAAGGCCGTGAACTACAGTCTGAGCTTTCACTCTCCGGAGTGAAGCGCGTCATCGCTCCCCGATTGACGTCGGCTTTCTGACTCCCCCTGGCCAACCAAACCACGGGTAATAACAGAATAACTGTTCAGATTTTGTTCAATTCAGCCTTTATCCAGTCATCGAGAGCGGGTATCATGCCAACCCTTTTTCGAACTCTCATGATCCGGCCCCACAACAGGGAAGTCCTATGTCGGCGGTACGCATCGGCCCATACACATTACATAACAGCTTGATTCTCGCCCCCATGGCGGGTGTCACCGACCAGCCCTTTCGTCAGCTGTGCAAGCGCTTGGGCGCGGGACTGGTCGTCTCGGAAATGGTCACCAGCGACATGAGTCTGTGGAACACCCGCAAATCGCGCATGCGCATGATCCACACAGGTGATCCCGAGCCACGCTCGGTACAGATCGCCGGTGGGGACGCGCAGATGCTGGCGGACGCTGCCCGTGCCAACGTTGAAATGGGCGCGCAGATTATTGATATCAACATGGGCTGCCCGGCCAAGAAAGTCTGCAACAAGGCTGCCGGTTCCGCACTGTTGAAGGATGAAGCCCTGGTAACCGAGATCCTGCAGGCCGTCGTGGCTGCGGTCGATGTGCCGGTTACCCTGAAGATCCGGACCGGCTGGGACCGGGACAACAAAAACGGCCTGACGGTGGCGAAGATCGCCGAGCAGGCAGGCATTACGGCGCTGGCAGTGCATGGCCGCACCCGTGCCGACCTGTACACAGGTGTTGCCGAGTACGACACCATTGCCGCGATCAAGCAGGCGGTGTCGATTCCGGTCTTCGCCAACGGCGATATCGATTCGCCGGAAAAAGCCCGGTACGTGCTCGACGCGACCGGTGCCGATGGTTTGTTGATTGGCCGGGCTGCCCAGGGGCGGCCATGGATTTTTCGCGAGATCGACCATTTCCTGCGTACCGGCGAGAAACTCCCGGCGCTGGAACTGATCGAGGTGGAACGCATCCTGCTAGAGCATCTGGCTGCCCTGCACGCCTTCTATGGCGATGTCATGGGTGTACGCATTGCTCGAAAGCATGTGGGCTGGTATCTCGCAACCCTGCCGGGCGCCAGGGAGTTTCGCGCCCACTTCAATCGTTTGGATGGTACGGATACACAATGCGCCAACGTTCGGGCGTTTTTCGCCGAGCGTTACAAGAGCCTGACAGGGGACGGAGAGTGGGTGGCCGCATGACGATGATGACCGAGACTTTAGTGAGTGGAACAACACCCGTGAGCGACAACGTGAATTTGAAACAGCACCTCAATACACCGAGCGAAGAGGGCCAGACCCTTCGCGGGAGTGTCGAGAAGGCGCTGCACAATTATTTCGCCCACCTTGAGGGCGCTGCCGTCACTGATGTGTACAACCTGGTGCTCTCCGAAGTCGAGGCTCCCCTGCTCGAGTGCGTGATGAACTACGTCAAGGGCAACCAGACCAAGGCCAGCGAGATGCTCGGACTGAACCGGGGCACGCTGCGCAAGAAACTCAAGCAGTACGATTTGCTGTAAGCATTCAATCAAACCAGAAAGGCGCCCGCGTAAAACCGGTCGCCTTTTTTGCTGACTTCCTTTGCTTTTGATGGAAATTGAGATGACCGACCAGACTACCCGCCTGCCGATCCGCCGCGCCTTGATCAGCGTTTCCGACAAGACCGGGATCCTCGAATTCGCCAAGGAGCTTGAAGCCCTGGGCGTCGAGATCCTCTCCACCGGCGGGACGTTCAAGCTGCTGCAAGACAACGGCGTTGCCGCAGTGGAAGTCGCGGATTACACCGGTTTCGCCGAAATGATGGACGGCCGGGTGAAAACCCTGCACCCGAAAATCCACGGTGGGATCCTCGGTCGTCGCGGTATCGACGACGCGATCATGAACGAACACGGCATCAAGCCGATCGACCTGGTCGCGGTCAACCTGTACCCGTTTGAAGCCACCATCAACAAGCCAGGCTGCGACCTGCCGACCGCCATCGAGAACATCGACATCGGCGGCCCGACCATGGTTCGTTCGGCCGCGAAAAACCATAAAGACGTAGCGATCGTGGTCAATGCCAGCGATTACGCCAGCGTCCTTGAGAACCTCAAGGCCGGCGGCCTGACCTACGCTCAGCGCTTCGACCTGATGCTCAAGGCGTTCGAACACACCGCCGCCTACGACGGCATGATCGCCAACTACATGGGCACCGTGAACCAGGCGGCCGACACCCTGAGCACAGAAGGCCGCAGCGAATTCCCGCGCACCTTCAACAGCCAGTTCATCAAGGCCCAGGAAATGCGCTACGGCGAGAACCCGCACCAGAGCGCGGCGTTCTACGTGGAAGCCAAACCTGCCGAAGTCGGCATCGCCACCGCAACCCAGCTGCAAGGCAAGGAACTGTCGTACAACAACGTGGCCGACACCGACGCCGCGCTGGAATGCGTGAAGAGCTTCGTCAAGCCGGCTTGCGTGATCGTCAAGCACGCCAACCCGTGCGGCGTGGCTGTCAGCCCTGACGCCGAAGGCGGCATCCGCAAGGCCTACGACCTGGCCTACGCCACCGACACCGAATCCGCCTTCGGCGGCATCATCGCCTTCAACCGCGAACTGGACGCCGAGACCGCCAAGGCCATCGTCGAACGCCAGTTCGTCGAAGTGATCATTGCCCCGAGCGTCAGCGAAGAAGCCCGCGCCATTGTCGCCGCCAAAGCCAACGTACGCCTGCTGGCCTGTGGCGAGTGGTCGGCTGACCGTGCCGCTGCCTGGGACTACAAACGCGTCAACGGTGGCCTGCTGGTGCAGAGCCGCGACATCGGCATGATCGGCGCCGACGACCTGAAAGTGGTGACCAAGCGCGCACCGACCGAACAGGAAATCAACGACCTGATCTTCGCCTGGAAAGTCGCCAAGTACGTGAAATCCAACGCCATCGTCTACGCCAAGAATCGCCAGACCATCGGTGTCGGCGCCGGCCAGATGAGCCGCGTGAACTCCGCGCGTATTGCTGCAATCAAGGCAGAACATGCCGGCTTGCAGGTCGCCGGTTCGGTGATGGCTTCCGACGCATTCTTCCCGTTCCGCGACGGTCTGGACAATGCGGCCAAGGCGGGCGTGACTGCTGTGATCCAGCCAGGCGGCTCGATGCGTGATGCTGAAGTGATTGCGGCGGCCGACGAAGCCGGCATCGCGATGGTTTTCACCGGCATGCGCCACTTCCGTCACTGATACAACGATCAACTGTGGGAGCGGGCTTGCTCGCGAAGACGGCGGCACATTCAATATTGATGTGACTGAAACACCGCTTTCGCGAGCAAGCCCGCTCCCACATAAGAGCATCCCAGCGGTGCTATCAAGAATTAGCGTCATCCGAGGTTTTTGAAATGAATGTTTTGATCATTGGCAGCGGTGGCCGTGAACACGCCCTGGCCTGGAAAGTGGCTCAGGATCCGCGCGTGCAGAAAGTGTTCGTGGCGCCGGGCAACGCCGGTACCGCCATCGAAGCCAAGTGTGAGAACGTCGCCATCGACGTACTGGCGCTTGAGCAACTGGCAGACTTTGCCGAGAAAAACGTTTCCCTGACCATCGTCGGCCCTGAAGTGCCGCTGGTTGCCGGTGTCGTGGACCTGTTCCGCAGCCGCGGCCTCGACTGCTTCGGCCCGACCGCTGGCGCTGCGCAGCTGGAAGGTTCGAAAGCCTTCACCAAGGACTTCCTGGCTCGCCACAAGATCCCGACTGCCGACTACCAGAACTTCACCGAAATCGAGCCAGCCCTCGCTTACCTGCGTGAAAAAGGCGCTCCGATCGTGATCAAGGCCGACGGCCTGGCCGCCGGTAAAGGCGTGATCGTCGCCATGACCCTGGCCGAAGCCGAAGACGCCGTGCGCGACATGCTGGCGGGCAATGCCTTTGGCGATGCGGGTTCGCGCGTGGTCATCGAAGAGTTCCTGGACGGCGAAGAAGCCAGCTTCATCGTCATGGTCGACGGCAAGAACGTGCTGCCGATGGCCACCAGCCAGGACCACAAACGCGTCGGCGACGGCGACACCGGTCCGAACACCGGCGGCATGGGTGCTTACTCCCCGGCGCCAGTGGTCACCGCCGACGTGCACAAGCGCGTCATGGACCTGGTGATCTGGCCGACCGTGCGCGGCATGGCCGAAGAAGGCAACGTCTACACTGGTTTCCTGTACGCAGGCCTGATGATCGACAAGGCTGGTAACCCAAAAGTCATCGAATTCAACTGCCGTTTCGGCGACCCTGAAACCCAGCCGGTGATGCTGCGCCTGCAGTCGAGCCTGGTGTTGCTGGTCGAAGCCGCCCTGGCCCAGGCGCTGGATAAAGTGGAAGCCCAATGGGATCCACGTCCGAGCGTCGGCATCGTTCTGGCCGCTGGCGGCTATCCTGGTGACTACGCCAAAGGCACAGCCATCAAGGGGCTGGATGCAGCCGCCGCACTGGAAGGCAAGGTTTTCCACGCCGGTACGGCGCTCAAGGATGAACAGGTAGTGACCGCCGGTGGTCGTGTGTTGTGCGCCACCGCCATGGGTGCCAGCGTCGACGCTGCACAGCAGCAGGCCTACAAGCTGGCGGCAACAATTGACTGGGAAGGCTGCTTCTATCGCAAGGACATTGGCTACCGCGCCATTGCCCGCGAGCGTGGCGAAAGCCAGGAATAAGGTAGACACCGCACCAGGCAATGAACACGGTTCATTGCCTGGCTATTCCGGCGCCGCGCATCGTTATATTCTGGCATCAACCTAACGAAGGGATTTCGCCGTGCGCTGGCTCAGGATTGCCATAAGCTTAACCGTCACATTGCTGACCCTGCTCTGCATGCTACCGGCCCAGGCCGCGCAAGGCAGTGGCTGGGCGGTTTTGCTCGACGAACAGGGCGACCTGCAACTGAGCGACATCCGTTCCGCACGCTACACCAATCAATTCAGCCCCATCGAACTCGACCGCATTACCGCGGCTGAACCCGATGGAGCGCTATGGTTGCGATTCAAGCTTGCACCGGGCAAGCACGAACAGGTGTTGCGATTGTTCGCGCCTGACCTGCGCCAGTTCAACATGTACGTACTGGACGGCGACAAGCTGATCGACCAAACCAGCACAGGCAACGAACAGCCCCAATCCGAGCGTCCATTGCCCAGCAGCGACTTCATGCTGCCCCTGCCGCAAAGCGACAGCTCCCTGGACGTCTACCTGCGACTGGCCTCCGACCACCAGTTACGCCCCTACATCACCCTGCAATCGGCGGTCATCGCGGCTGCCAACCAGAACCAGACGCTGATCTATGGCCTGCTGTTCGGCTGCATCGCCATGCTGATCCTGCACAACCTCATCCGCTACGCCTACACCCGCTCGCACAGCGCCCTCTGGCTGGCAACGTGCGAAGGGCTGTTGATGCTCAGCCTGCTGCTGTTGCTGAACCTCGCCGGTCCCTGGCTACCAGACTGGCACGCCCTGCAAACGCCGGGGGCTTACCTGGCATTGCTGCTGACGGCGCCCTGCGGCCTGATGCTTGCCTATCGCTTCTTCTCCCCGCTCGGGCCGCACCCGCTGAACCGGTTGCTGCTCGGCGAGGTCCTGCTGATCACCGCCTGCGGCCTGATGCTGCTCTTCGTCAATACCTTGCCGCTGAACTTCATTACCTACGGCCTGGTAGCCCTGGCTGGCCTGACCATGCTGTTCATCAGCGCCTATCACTGGCAAAAAGGCTATCGCCCGGCCCGTCTCTTCGTGGCGGCCATGGTGGTGTTCAACCTCGGGTCCCTGGTCATCCTGCCTGCGCTGTTGGGGCTGACCCTGGTCGAACCCCATGGCCTGATCACAACCTTGCTGGTGTTCATCTGCATCAGCGGCCTGCTGATGAGCATCGCGTTGAGCGAGCGCCAGCGTCGCATCACCGAAGACCGCTTCAGCATCAGCCGCGACCTGGCGGCCAGCAATGCCGAGATCAACGCCAAGGCCGAGTTCCTGGCGAAGATCAGCCATGAAATCCGCACCCCGATGAACGGTGTTCTCGGCATGACCGAGCTGCTGTTGGGCACACCGCTGTCGGTCAAGCAACGCGACTATGTGCAGACGATCCACAGCGCCGGCAACGAGCTGCTGACACTGATCAACGAAATTCTCGACATTTCCAAACTCGAGTCCGGGCAGATCGAGCTGGACGATGTGCAGTTCGACCTCAACGCGCTGATCGAAGACTGCCTGAGCATCTTCCGCGCCAAGGCCGAGCAGCAAAACGTCGAGTTGATCAGCTTCATCCAGCCGCAAGTGCCTCGAGTGATCAGCGGTGACCCGACACGCCTGCGCCAGACCCTGTTGAGCCTGCTCGAAAACGCCCTGAAAAAAACCGATGAAGGCGAAATCCTGATCGTCGTGGCGCTCGACGAGCGCAACACCAAACCGCGCCTGCGTATCGCCGTGCAGGACAGCGGCGAGCCGATGGACGCCGAAGAACGCGACGCCCTGATGCACGCCGAACTGCACAGCCGGCATTTTCTGTCAGCCACCCACCTGGGCGGCAACCTGGGCCTGGTGATTGCCCGGCAACTGATACGCTTGATGCAAGGGGAATTCGGAATCAAGAGTGGCAGCAACCAGGGCAGCACCCTGTGGTTGACCCTGCCACTGGATCCGGATCGCCTCGAACACCCGACCTCCGACCTCGACGGCCCGCTGCAAGGTGCGCGGGTATTGGTGGTGGACGACAACGACACCTGTCGCAAGGTGCTGGTGCAGCAATGCAGCGCCTGGGGCCTGAACGTCAGCGCCGCGCCTTCCGGCAAGGAAGCCCTGGCACTGCTGCGCACCAAGGCGCATTTGCGCGATTACTTCGATGTGGTCCTGCTGGACCAGAACATGCCCGGCATGACCGGCATGCAACTGGCGGCCAAGATCAAGGAAGACCCGAGCCTGAACCATGACATCCTGCTGATCATGCTCACCGGCATCAGCAATGCGCCGAGCAAGATCATTGCGCGCAACTCCGGGATCAAGCGCATCCTCGCCAAACCGGTGGCCGGCTACACCCTCAAGACCACCCTGGCTGACGAACTGACCCAACGCAACAAAGGCCAGGTCGTCACGCAATCACTGCCAAGCGGCCCGCCCCCGCCGGTCAAGGTCCCCAGCGATTTCCGCATTCTGGTGGCCGAAGACAACAGCATTTCGACCAAGGTGATCCGCGGCATGCTGAGCAAGCTCAACCTGCAACCGGATACCGCCTGCAACGGCGAAGAGGCCTTGCAGGCGATGAAAGCCCAGCGTTACGACCTGGTGCTGATGGACTGCGAAATGCCGATCCTCGACGGCTTCTCGGCCACCCAGCAATTGCGTGCCTGGG
Source organism: Pseudomonas sp. AP3_22 TE3818 (assembly GCF_053628995.1). NCBI lineage: Bacteria > Pseudomonadati > Pseudomonadota > Gammaproteobacteria > Pseudomonadales > Pseudomonadaceae > Pseudomonas > Pseudomonas sp. AP3_22 TE3818. The sequence goes on from NZ_JBRJHL010000001.1 coordinate 5,961,139, forward strand.
AAGTCGGCAACCAGCGGGTCCGAACCCCCGTGGTGGCATTGACCGCCCACATCCTGGCCGAACACAAAGAGCGTGCGCGCCAGGCCGGCATGGACGGACACATGGCCAAACCGGTCGAACTGTCACAACTGCGTGAATTGATCGAACACTGGGTCGCCCAGCGTGACCAGCAGAATCGCGCAACGACCCAAACTTCCTGAGCCGACAGACTGCGCAACCCCTGATAGACTCCCCCTCGACCTCCCTCGCCAGTGAGCCCGGCACCATGCTCCAAGTGTTGTTCAGCGTTTACCTGAAGATGCTGGTGCTCTACAGCCCATTCTTCGTGTTGTCCTGCTTCATCAGCCTGACCCGTGGTTATTCGCGCAAGGAACAGCGACGACTGGCCTGGAAAGTTGCGGTCGCCACACTGGTCTCCAGTGTGCTGCTGTACTTGTTCGGCCGAGTGATTTTCAGTGTTTTCGGCATTACCGTGGACGCATTCCGCATCGGCGCCGGTAGCGTCCTGTTCATCTCGGCGCTGGGGATGGCACAAGGCAAATCGGCGGTACAGACCGACAACGTGCAGCAGGATGTGACCATCGTCCCGCTGACCATTCCACTGACCGTCGGCCCCGGCACCATCGGTGCGTTGCTGGTGATGGGCGTGAGTCAGCCGCACTGGGACGATAAGCTCACGGCCATTGTCGGCATTGCCATGGCCAGTTTTACCGTGGGCGTGGTGCTGTTTTTGTCCAGTCGAATCGAGCGCATTCTCGGTGACCAGGGATTGCAGATCGTCAGCCGTTTGATGGGGTTGTTCGTATGCGCACTGGCGGCGCAGATCATCTTCACCGGGGTGAGGGGCTACCTGGTGCCTTGAAGCGACGGCTTGTCCGAACCCGAAAACAAGGCCCTGTGCATCAATCACAGGGCCTTGTCTTTTATTGCGTGCAAAACCTTTGAGTCAGGACTGGATTTTGCGCACGAACACCTTGTTTGAATAAGCTTCGATTTTTTCGTGGACCCGTTTACGGTAGTTTTCAAACGCCCGTCGGTCGAACACAAACACCCCGCCACCGGGAATGATCGCCAGCTCTCGATCGAACTCGCTCCACAGGAAAAAGTCGCTTTCAATCACGGTCGCGCTGTAGCGCAAGCCCAGCAGGCAGACGACCACTTCACCCGAGGCGAGCCGCTCGCAAGGTGCGCACTTGAGGATACCCGATCCGCCATTGGCCACATTGCCGCGAAAGAAGTCCCAGGCAAACTCATCCAGCCGCAATGCCTGATAGGTGTCCTCGAGAAGCTGGCTCAAACGCTCCACGCCCAAGTGGCCAATCACGCTGTAACTGGCACTGAGCAATTGTCGGACACTCGTGACCCGGATCGGATCAGCCGGAACGATGGTCTTGAGCCTGTATCCCGCCTTGATCAATCGCCCTTGAAAATAATCGAACCAGGCCTTCCTCGACACTTGGCCAGGGTATTTCTCATTGGCCGCCAGTTCCGCGTACAACAGGCAATCCTGTATATCCTGTTGGTCTTGCGAACTTACCCGCTGGGTAAAGGACAACAGGCAACCACCCACTACAACGGCATTAACAGACGCAGGCATATTTATCCCATACAGTCAGTGCCTTGATCGATTATATCGATCAAGGCTTGCCCGCCTTATTGACCTGTCAATTGTTTGAAAAGACCATCGGCAAATTGGTCGTTATAGGCATATATCATGTCTTTCTTTCGTTCGAATGCACGTCGATTAAACAGGCGCACACCGGCAGCCTGGAAAACCTGCAAACCCTGCGCCTTGTAAGTCACGAATAAAAAGTTGCCGTTATATTCCTTGTCCACCAAGTCCAGGCCGCCAATCAACATGGACATGCCACCGCCTGGCGTCGCAATGAAGGGCACAGCCTTGAAGCTGATAACGTCGTTTTTCTTGCTGCCGGCATCGACAATCTTCAGTGCGTCCTTATCGCCCTTAAGCTTGCTGAAACCCGATGCCACCAGGTTCAGGACGCTGACTGCTCCACCCGGAACAACGGTCTCAAGCACTTGCAAAATCGCTTCATTCATCGTGATGGTGAGCTTTTTGCTGACGTAGTTCTTGTGGGTGAAGCCTCCGCTCACCCAGCCCACCGCCAACAATGCCTCGTTGTACTTCAGGTAGCGATCTTTGTTGCTGGTTCCGTTGGGCAGACGCCGGACCACCGCTTCGGCAAACTGCTGACAGTCCAGTGCATCCTGCCTGTCGCCCTCCGAAAGCGCCTGCTCGAACACCACCAGCGAGGGGCCTACTACCGAAGCCCCCACACCTTGCGCTGACGAGTCACTCGATACTGCGCCCAGGGTCGAGGTGGAACGCTTGGTCCGCGCCCGTGGCACAACGTTTTCAAGTTCTGCCGCAATGCCTTCGAAATACTTATCCTGCATGGCATCATCAAATGCGACCTGAGCCACTGAATAATCTTTTATATCGACCATTTAAATCTCCATTTAATCAATAAGCCGCTTCATGCGACCCGCTGAAAACTAAAGCGAAGAATTGAGTCGGTCAAAGCAAAAACACGCAGAACTTATTTCAGGAGTCATTAGAAAATAAAAGGCCCGCGACAACTTTCGTCAATCGCAGGCCCTATCGTTAGTTGTTGCCTTGAACATCAGCGACCATTGAACAAAGCCGCTTTCACTCAGGTGGCTGGCTTGTTTGGGTACCAGCGCGGCGTGTACACCCAATCACCGCCGCCGACCCGCGGAAAAACACAGGTCAGGGATGAGCCGATCAATACCATCGTGCGCATATCGACCTGGTCGGGGGTCAATTGTCCGAGAGTCGTGACGCGCAATGTCTGTCCCGGTCGGCCAATGTCCCGCCCCAACACGACAGGTGTTTGCGGCATACGGTGCCGGGCGACGATTTCAAGCGCCTGGCCCAGTTGCCATGGCCGCGAACGGGAAATCGGGTTGTAGAACGCCAGGGCCAGATCGGCTTGAGCGGCCAGATCCAGGCGTTTTTCGATGATTGCCCAAGGCTTGAGGTTATCGGACAGCGACAGCACGCAGAAATCATGACCCAGCGGTGCGCCGGCCTGGGCGGCCGTCGCCAGCGAGGCGGAAACCCCCGGCAGAATCTCGAGATCAACGTTATGCCAATGGACGTCGGTGGAATCATGCAGCGCTTCCAGCACCGCCGCAGCCATGGCAAAAACCCCCGGATCCCCCGAAGAAACCACCACCACCGAACGCCCCTGGGCTGCCAGTTCGAAGGCGTGACGGGCGCGTTGCATCTCTTCGCGGTTATCGGTGCAATGCAACACCTGATCGGCACGAAACGGCCCGGCCATGCGCACGTAGGTTTCGTAACCCAGCACGTCGGTTGCACGGGCCAGTTCCGCTTTCACGGCCGGCACCATCAATTCGGCGGCGCCCGGCCCGAGGCCGATCACCGCCAGCCGTCCACGCGGGCGGCCGATCTGCGACGGGGCCAGCGGCTGCTCTGCCACCGCAATGGCAACGGTGTCGCTACCGAGCATGGAAACGGGCTGGGCTATGGCAGCACTCAGACGTTCGCCAAGCACCTTCTCAGCGCTGGCAAAACGCAGCGGCACGCCTAATTCAAGCGCCGCTTCGCGCAACCCCGGGCAGGCCATTTCGGTCTCGGGAGCCAACAGGCAGGCCAGCGACTGCACGGCGATTTTTGCCTGATGCAATGCCTCGCGCACCGCCCCCGCGACGTTCACCAGACCAGCATCCACAGCGACCACCACATTGCGCGGGTAGATCAACAATTCGTTGGCCGCGGGTGTCCGTTCGGCATGACTGACATGCACCGCCAATCGGGCCTGTGCATCTTCGGGCAACTGCGCCTGCGCCAGCCACGGGGCCTCACCCTCGATGCGCAGCGTTTCACCGGCGAGCAAATCGGAAACGAAACGCTTGCCCAGTTCCAGATCGCCAAGGGCATAACCGCTGGGCGGGTTGAGCAGGCAAGTGCCAAAACGCAACTCGCCGCTGGTGGTGATCGCCGCAGCGACTTCAAGCACGGCGGCAATCTCCCGCGCCATCACATTCACCCCGCCGAGACCACCCAGCAGTGGAACCACGGCGCTGCCGTCTTCGGCCACCGCCAATACCGGTGGCTCGGCGCCCTTTTCCAGCAACAACGGCGCCAGGGTGCGGATCACAATCCCGGCGGCGCACAGGGCAATGACGGGAGTGCCCTGTTGATAGAGTTCGCGCAGGGTCGCACCGAATTCGTGATAGACCCGATCCGCGCCTTCAACCCGTTCAGCCAGGCCGTGAATCAGCGCATCGGGATAAAATTGTTGAATGCTGCGCGCGGTCGCGAGGCTGCCATTGCCGAGAATGACAATCGCCGGAACTGGACGGGTCATCAGCCTTGCCACCTTTCACCGGGAACGATGATCAACGAGAAGTACGGCGAAGACATCGGCTCGACCTGATCCAGCGGCACGATCTTCTGATTGGCCATGGTTGCGCGTTCGACGTACAGCGCACGCTCGGCCAGGCCGAGTTCTTCCAGCACCTGGCGGACCTTGGGAAAGTTGCGTCCCAGTTTCATGATCACAGCCGCATCGGCATCGGCCAGGCGACGCTTGAGTTCGTCGTGCGGCAGCACACCGGACAACACTGACAGACTCTGATTGCGATACACCAGCGGCGCACCGAGCACCGAGGCTCCGCCGAGCATCGAGCACACGCCAGGCACGACTTCAGCCTGATAACGCTGGGCGAGCCGGTCGTGCAGGTACATGTAGGAACCGTAGAAGAACGGGTCGCCCTCGCAGATCACCGCTACGTCGCGGCCTGCGTCGAGATGCGCGGCCAGTTCGGCGGCAGCGTCATCGTAGAAGTCGCTGATCACTTGCTCGTAGGACAATGGCGCCGGCAAGACTTCGGTGGTCACCGGGTACACCAGTGGCAACAAATTCTGTGCGTCTTGCAGGTGTGCTTCGATGATACCGAAGGCGTTGCCCTTCTTGCCCTTGGCGACGAAGTACGCCACTACTGGCGACTCGCGCAGCAGCCGCAGTGCCTTGACGGTAATCAGTTCCGGATCACCGGGACCTACGCCAAGGCCGATCAAACGTCCAGGTTGCTGCATCATTCGATCTCCGTGGCGAGGGCATTGACGGCGGCGGCAGCCATGGCGCTACCGCCCAGGCGCCCCTGCATGATGACAAACGGCACGCCACGGCTGTCAGCCGCCAGCGCTGCCTTGGATTCGGCGGCGCCGACGAAACCTACAGGGAAGCCGAGGATCAGCGCCGGTTTCGGCGCACCGGCGTCGAGCATTTCCAGCAAATAAAACAATGCTGTCGGGGCGTTGCCGATGACCACCACGCTACCTTCCAGATGGGGACGCCACAGCTCCAGCGCAGCGGCTGAGCGGGTGTTGCCCAGCTCACGGGCCAGTTCCGGAACGCTTTCGTCGCGCAAGGTGCAGATCACCGGATTGTTCGCCGGCAACCGCGCGCGGGTCACGCCTTCGGAGACCATTCGCGCATCGCACAAAATCGGCGCGCCGGCCGCCAGCGCATCACGCCCGGCCTTGCCCGCGCCTTCGGAAAACTGCAAACCGTCGATGGCCTCGACCATGCCGCAGGCGTGAATCACACGGACCGCGAGTTTCTCCAGATCGGCCGGAATTCGGTCGAGGTTGGCCTCGGCGCGAATGATCGCGAAGGAGTTGCGATAGATCTCCTGACCGTCGCGGATGTAATCAAGCATCAAGGGGGCTCCGTGAGCGGGCGTCGAGCAGGGCCGCGACCGCTTCAATAGTAAGGTTGCGTGCGTGCAGCGCGCCGAAACCCGGCTGCGCTGCATCGCGAAAATAGAGATCGTAGTGACCGGGGGCGACGGCCAGCAATGTGACGGGCGCCGTATGCGCGGCGGCGCAGGAACGCGCGCACCCGCTCAAATGCACGCTCGGCGTTTGCCCGTGACGTTGCAGCAATGTAGCCAGTTGCAGGGCATCGCCCTTGGTCTCGGCCAGGCCTTTACCGCAGCCGTTTGAACCGGTGCAGGCGATCAACCGGGACAATGGCTGATCGGCTTCGCACTGCAAGCCCAGACAGTGCAACTGCCGAATGACCTCAGCGGCGTTTTCCGCGCGGATATTGGGCAATAACAGGCTTTGCCAAGGCGTGAAGCGCAGACTGGCATCACCGAACTCCCGTGCCAGTTGTGCCGCACCCCGCAGCATCGCCGGATCGAGCCGTCCCAATGGCGGGACAGCCCCGACATAGACAACACCGGATTCGGCCTGGAGATGCGCGCCGATGTGCAAATCACGGCAACCCCCAACCCGCTGCCAACCGACAACCGCTTGCATCGGTACTCGCTCAGCCAGCCGAAGCAAAACATCCTCGAGCGAATATTCGGCCAGCAAATGACGCATCCGCGTCTGCTCGGGGCGCGCCAGATCAAGGAACAACTCAAGGACCGCGACCACCAGCGCATGCCCGTCAGCGAGTGCAACCGAACCGGCGGGGCTGTCCGTCGGGCATCCCGCCAAACCGAACCCCAACCGTTGCTCGCCGCCTTGCTCAAACGCCGAAAGCCACAGGTCATGGGGATGTTCGAGCATCGCAAGGTCTTCACCGCCATCAAGCTGCACGGCGAACTTGGCACTGAGGTCGTGAAAAACTTCGTGGCTTTGCAATGTGGCGAGGATCTGCCCGGCCAGCGGCCAAGTGTCGAACAGCATGCGCCGGTCGATCCCGGCGCCGGGGCTGAGCATCAGGTTGCGCACATCGTCGCCAGCCGCCGTTCGCGGTCCCAGACCGGCGGCCAGCAGGCTGTCGATCAACGCCGATTGCTCGTTGCCAATTCCGCGGATCTGCAGGTTGGCCCGGTTGGTCGCCTCGATCGCTCCGCTGGCGTAACGCTCGGCCGCAGACGCCACGGCCTCGGCCTGGACGCTGTTGATCGAACCACCGTTCAACTTGATCCGACAGATGCCGCCATCCAGCGCCGGCACAATACGCAGCAACCCCGGGCAAGCCGAGGGGCGTAAGGCAGCGGACAGCGGACGTTCGTTCAAGGCGGACCCGTTCAGGTGGCGAGGCGATTCACGGCGAAAGTGCGCGGTATTATGCCTGCTTTACTTCGCTGCATGAAAAGACTCCGGTCGGGAAGAGAAGGCAGTCAGCTCAAGGAACCCGCGCTATCATGCCGCCCAACAATGTTGAACGCGTGATTGAGGAACGGCATGACCCCCTGGCTGACGGTAGTAGGCATCGGCGAAGACGGTTTCAAGGGCCTGGGCAAGAACGCCCGGCATGCGCTGTTGCGCGCCGCGAAAATCTTCGGCGGCCAGCGGCATCTGGATTTGCTCCCGCCGTGCATACGCGGCGAGCGCCAGCCGTGGCCCAGCCCCTTCTGCCTTGAGTCGCTGCTGTCGCACCGTGGCGAACCCGTTTGTGTCCTGGCCAGTGGCGATCCGATGTTCTTCGGCGTCGGCGCCAGCCTGGCCCGGCAACTCCCCGCCGCCGAGATGCTGGCGCTTCCCGCGCCCTCCTCCTGCTCGCTCGCCGCAGCGCGAATGGGTTGGCCCTTGCAAGACGTGGTTACCCTTTCAGTGGTGGCCCGGCCGGTCGCTGCACTCAACGCCCAGCTGTCCAGCGGCGTGCGCTTGCTGGTATTGAGCAACGACGGCCGCAGCCCCGCCGCCATCGCGGCACTGTTGCGCGAACGTGGTTTTGGCCCCAGCCGTCTCACCGTGCTGGAACACCTGGGCGGCGAAGCCGAGCGGCGTGTCGACAGTATCGCCAGCGACTGGAACGACCCGCTGATCGCCGACCTGAACCTGGTCGCCATCGAATGTATCGCTGAACCGAATACACCTCGCCTGTCCCGACTGGCCGGACTGCCGGACTCCGCCTTCAAGCACGACGGCCAATTGACCAAACGCGATGTGCGCGCCATCACCCTCGCACGTCTGGCCCCGATCCCCGGCGAACTGTTGTGGGATGTCGGTGCCGGCAGTGGCTCGATCGGCATCGAATGGATGCGCACCCACCCCGGTTGTCGCGCACTGGCCATCGAGGCGGATGACGGCCGCCAGGCGCTGATCGAACACAACCGCGATGCCCTTGGCGTTCCTGGCCTGCAGCTGGTTCGTGGCAGTGCGCCGCAGGCCTTGGACGGCCTGGAGCGACCGGACGCGATTTTCATCGGTGGCGGTGTTACCCGTGACGGCGTGCTGGATACATGCTGGGCCGAACTCAAGCCCGGTGGCCGGCTGATTGCCAACGCGGTCACCCTGCAAAGTGAAATGACCCTGATGGCCTGGCGCGAGCAACACGGCGGAGAGCTGACGCGAATTCATATCGCGCAAGCACAACCACTGGGCGACTTCGACACCTGGCGCCAGGCCCTGCCGATTACCTTGCTGGACGTGACGAAGCCTTTCGATGCGTGACGAAACCGCCGAACAACCCGCCCCGCTGCGCAGTGGCCTGACCACCGGCAGTTGCGCCACCGCTACCAGCCTCGCTGCCGCACGCTTGCTGTTGGCCGGTGTAACAGCCGACGCGGTGGACATCGTGCTGCCCAAAGGCAAGCACGTGCAGATGCGCCTGGAGTTCTGCCGCCTCACCGGGGACGGCGCCGAAGCGGGAACCCTCAAGGACGCCGGAGACGATCCCGACGTGACCCATGGCGCCCTGCTCTACTCGCAGGTGCGCCTGAACGCCGAGCCGGGGATTCGCTTCCATGCCGGTCGCGGCGTCGGCACCGTGACCCGGCCCGGGCTGGTGCTGGGGGTCGGCGAACCAGCGATCAACCCGGTGCCACGCAAAATGATCGGCGATCACCTGGCCCGGCTGGCCGACGAACTCGGTTATGCCGGCGGTTTCGACGTGACGGTCAATGTCGAGAATGGCGAGGCACTGGCACTGAAAACCATGAACCCGCGCCTGGGCATCCTTGGCGGACTGTCGATCCTCGGCACCAGCGGCATCGTCCGGCCGTTTTCATGCGCGGCCTACATCGCCTCGATCCACCAGGGCATCGATGTGGCGAAAACCAACGGTTACCTGCACATCGCCGCCTGTACCGGCAACGCTAGCGAAGACACTATGCGCCAGGTCTACAACCTGCCGGAAATTGCCCTGATCGAAATGGGCGACTTCGTCGGTGCCGTACTCAAGCACCTGCGCAAAGTGCCCGTGGACAGGCTCAGCCTGTGCGGTGGATTCGGCAAGATCAGCAAACTGGCGGCCGGGCATATGGATTTGCACAGTCGTCATTCGAGCATCGACCTGCCGCAACTGGCGCAATGGGCCGCGCAGGTCGGTGCCGATACGGCATTGCAGCAAAGCATCCGCGAAGCCAACACCAGCCAGCAGGCATTGGCCATGGCCGCCGCAGCCGGGGTTGCCCTGGGCGACGCAGTCTGTCAGCACGCCCTGGACTTTGCCCGCAGCGTGGTGCCGGCGCAGGTTCAAGTGGAAGTCTTTGCCATCGATCGCCAGGGCGGGATTGTCGGCCATGCAGGCGCTTTCCAATGAAGCGCATCCTGTTGCTCGGCGGTGTGACCGAAGCCCTGGCCATTGCCCGCACGCTGGGGCCGCAGCACATTTACAGCCTGGCCGGTATCGGCCGGGTGCCGACGGACCTGCAATGTCAGATCCGCGTTGGCGGTTACGGCGGTGCCGAGGGTCTGGCGCAATTCATTCGCGATGAAGGTATCGAGCTGCTGGTCGACGCCACTCACCCCTACGCCGCCCAAATCAGCCAGAACGCTGCGACCGCCTCGCGCTTGAGCGGTATTCCCTGCTGGGCGCTACGGCGTCCGGCCTGGCAAGCCCGGGCGGGTGATGACTGGCGGGAAGTTGCCGATTGGGCCGAACTGATCGAAGCTCTGAAACCCTTCCGCCGACCGCTGTTCACCCTCGGCCGCGAGCCCCTGCAACACCTGGATGAAATTCCTGCGGAGCAATTCTGGACCCTGCGCGCGCTGGATATCTATCCGGGCAACGAGCGCTGCGAAGTGATAGGCGCACGGGGACCGTTCCTGATCGACGATGAACGCGAGTTGTTCGAACGGCGAAACATCGACGTATTGATCAGCAAGAACAGTGGCAGCACGGCGACCGAGCCGAAGCTGGAAGTGGCGCGTGAGCGGGGGGTGCCGGTGATTGTTTTAAAGCGCGCCGAATTGCCAAGCGTGGAACGGGAGTTCGATTCGGTCGTAGACCTGTTGCGAGCGATGACAGAGCAGTTTTTAACCTGATTTTTGCGAACGCGTCAGGACGCCTTCGCGGGCTTGCCCGCTCCCACAGTGGACCTCACCGAACACAAGTCCAGGGCTATACAAAGAAACCCTGTGGGAGCGGGCTTGCCCGCGAAGGCGCCATCAGTGGCGACGCAAGGTTGGAACCTACTAATCACTCAGACTTTACGTACAAATCTTTAAGGAACTACTGACTGACCGGCTCAGCAATCAAGTTACGCTTTCGTTTCATGTAAGCAATGTGTCCGAGAACCGAAATGACTGAACAGTTCACCCGTTTCGATGCCGTGCAGTTCCTCAAATCGCCGGATGAAATGGCCGCATATCTTAATGCCTGCTTTGAAGAAGATGTGGGCGATGGCCTCCTGATACGCGCAGCACTCAACGACATAACCCGTGCACAAGGTGCAACACAACTTGACCGTGACGCCGGTACAGCTCGTGAGATTCTGAACAATGTTTAAGCGGTGCTGGCATTCTGGAATTCGCAGCTATGATGAAATCAATGAACGCAACGCGCTGCGACACCAAACCGCACGCCGCGTTTTTACTTATCGGCCCTGATCAGGCTAAATAGCCCGCGCCTGATCGCCCACCCAAACGGATTTTGTCCCATGTCCCGACAACGGCTCGCAATTGCCTGGATAGCCTGCTTCGCAGTGCTGTTCAACCTGCTCGCCATGCCGATGTCCGGAGCGATGGCGCAAACATCGAAGTCACCTGCCGAACAGTTGTTGTGGGGCAGCTTCTGCAGTTCCAGCGGCACCAGGATGGTGGCGACGTCCATCGGCGACCTTGAACAGAAAGCCCCGCAAAACGACGATCATTCCAATATGCAGCATTGCTGGTGCTGCTCGGGTTCTGCGCCATTGGTGGCGTTGCCGGGGCATTCGCCACAGCTGTATTTCGCGCACTTCGAATCCAACCGAAGCCTGCCTGCCACTTCGCTCACCAGCCCGTCACCGCGCCAGCAATGGCCGAGTCTCAACCCCCGCGCGTCCCCTCTGGTGTGATTTTTTCTCGCAATTGACCTGCGTTTTAAATCGTTCCGGAGAACTGCCATGTTGAACAAACTCATCGTTCTGGCTGCGTTGCTGCTGCCTGCCTGCTTTGCCAATGCCCACGAATACAAGGTCGGCACATTGGAAATCGCTCATCCGTGGTCCCAGGAGTTGCCGCCCAATGCGCCCACCGTTGCGGCGTATTTCGTGATCGACAATGAAGGCAAGACCGCCGACCGCCTGCTCAGCGTCGACACCCCCATTGCCGGCGAAGCGCAATTGCATGAGCACGTGATGCAAGGCGACATGATGAAAATGCAGCACGTACCGAGCGTGGAAGTGCCCGCCGGTGGCGAAGTCACTTTCGCACCGATGGCCTATCACGTGATGTTGCTGGGCCTCAAGGACCGCAGCCTGCTGGTCGACGGCAAGCGCTTCCCCATGACGCTGCACTTCGAGAAGGCCGGTGACGTGACGGTCGAAGTCGCGGTGCAGAAGCAGGCGCCGGACGGCATGCAAGCGCACGCGCACAATCCGTAATCGCCTGAGCTGAAAACGCCCATGCGCCCGCTTAGCGCCAGGTCATCCAGGCCACGCAGTCAGGCATCGAGCCTGACACGCGGCAGCTGGATCAGCCTGTTCGCCATGCTGATGATTTTTATCGGTCCGCTGATTTCCCAGTCGATGCCGATGGATTCGCGCGCCATGTCGATGAGCATGCCTGCGGGTATGAGCATGGACATGCCGGCGATGGAGCATGCCGAGCATGGCACGCAAGCCACCGCCGAGCATTGCCCGCCTGCCCCGGGTCAGCATGTGCTGTGGGAAAAGTGCGGCTATTGCGGCCTGTTGTTCAACTGCCCGGCGCTGACCGGTGGCGTGTCCTTCGCCAACTTCGTCATTGCACCCGTCAACACCTTCACCGCGCCCTCGCCACGCCTGGGTCATGCCCGGCAGACCTTCTTCCCCGGCGCCCGCACCCGCGCCCCGCCTTCCGTCGCGTAAACCCCCACCTCCGATCTCACACGGTCCGCCAGACAACCACAGCAACCTGTGGGAGCGGGCTTGCTCGCGAAAGCGGTGTGCCAGGCGACATCAGTGTTGACTGACACTCCCTCTTCGCGAGCAAGCCCGCTCCCACAGGGATTGCGCAGGCTGCCGGCCGTGTCGTTTACGACTGTTCGATGGAAGTTGTCATGTCCAGGTTTTCTGCTGCCCCGTGCTTGAACGCTGCCCAAGCCTCTTTTGCCCTGAACGAATCCTGCATTCGTTTCAGGCACGCCACCGCGATCCTGTGCGGTGCTTTGCTGGCGCCTTCCGCGCTGGCCGATGAACACGCCGGTCACACTGAAGAACTGAGCCCGACGGTGATTACCGCCGTTGCTCCCAGCTCGCCATTGACCATCGTCACCAACCCCAAGGACCCGCGCCAACCGGTGCCGGCCAGCGACGGCTCGGATTATCTGAAAACCATTCCGGGTTTCGCCCAGGTGCGCAACGGCGGCACCAACGGCGACCCGGTGCTGCGCGGCATGTTCGGCTCGCGGCTGAACATCCTCACCAACGGCGGCATGATGCTGGGCGCCTGCCCGGGCCGGATGGACGCCCCGACCTCCTACATTTCGCCGGAAACCTACGACAAGCTCACCGTGATCAAAGGCCCGCAAACCGTGCTCTGGGGACCGGGCGCTTCGGCCGGCACCATCCTGTTCGACCGCGAGCCGGAACACTTCGGCGAGCTCGGAACACGGGTCAACGCCAGCGTGCTGGCCGGCTCCAACGGGCGCTTCGACAAACTGGTGGACGCCGCTGCCGGCGGGCCACTGGGCTACGTGCGGGTGATCGGCAACACCGCACATGCAGACGACTATCAGGATGGCAACAACGACACCGTCCCATCGCGCTACGACAAATGGAACGGCGACGTCGCACTCGGCTGGACCCCGGATACCGATACCCTGCTGGAGCTGACCGCCGGCAAGGGTGACGGTGAAGCGCGCTACGCCGGGCGCAGCATGGACGGTTCGCAGTTCCTGCGCGAAAGCCTCGGCCTGCGCTTCGAGAAATCCAGCATCGGCGATGTGCTGGACACGGTCGAGGCGCAGGTCTACTACAACTACGCCGACCACGTGATGGACAACTACACCCTGCGCACGCCGTCCGGCACCGGCATGATGGCCGGCCCCATGGCCTCCAACGTCGACCGACGCACCCTCGGCGCACGGATCAAGGCCACCTGGCGCTGGGCTGATGTGCAGCTGATCAGCGGCATCGACGCACAGACCAACGAGCATCGCCAGCGCGGTGCCATGGGTGTCGACACCTACAAGGACCTGCCCTACACCAAGGATGCCGACTTCCATAACTACGGTGTGTTCGGTGAACTGACCTGGTACGCAGCGGACCGTGACCGCTTGATCAGCGGCGCACGCCTGGACCGCGCCTCGGCCAAGGACTATCGGCAGACCATCGGCTCGGGAATGATGACCCGCCCGAATCCGACCGCCGATGACACCCGCGCCGACACCCTGCCAAGCGGCTTCATCCGCTACGAGCACGACCTGGCCGACAGCCCGACCACCTTGTATGCGGGCTTCGGTCACACCCAGCGGCTCCCGGATTACTGGGAGCTGTTTTCACCCAAGTCCGGCCCCGCCGGTTCGGTGAATGCCTTCGATTCGATCAAACCGGAAAAAACCACCCAGCTCGATTTCGGCCTGCAATACAAGACCGAAACACTCGAAGCCTGGGCCTCGGGTTATATCGGGCAGGTGCGCGATTACATCCTGTTCAACTACACCCCGACAATGATGGGCACGACCTCGCAAGCCGAGAACATCGACGCACGAATCATGGGCGGCGAACTGGGCGCCGCGTACAGCCTCACTGAACACTGGAAAGCCGACGCGACCCTGGCCTACGCCTGGGGCAAGAACAGCAGCGATGGCTCTGCATTGCCGCAGATGCCGCCGCTGGACACCCGTTTCGGCCTGACCTACAGCGAAGACAACTGGAGTGCCGGCGCACTGTGGAGAGTGGTCGCCGCACAAAACCGTATCGACCAGAACAAGGGCAACGTGGTCGGCAAGGACTTCGGCAAGACGCCGGGGTTCGGCGTGTTCTCCCTCAACGGTGCCTATCGGATCAACAGCCACTGGAAGGTCAGCAGCGGCGTCGACAACCTGTTCGGCAAGGCTTACGCCGAGCACTTGAACCTGGCAGGGAACGCAGGTTTCGGCTACCCGGCCAATGACCCGCAAGCCATCAAGGAGCCGGGGCGCACGTTCTGGACCAAGGTGGACATGAGCTTTTAAGAGCATCGCGGGCAAGCCCGCTCCCACATGGACAATGTTGAACCTGTGGGAGCGGGCTTGCCCGCGATCGGTTGCGCAGCAACCGTAAAACAAACAACTAAAAAATCCAGCCAAGCGGAGCACACGTGATGAAACAGCCCAAAGTGAATTTCTACAACCTGGCCTGGCGCTGGCATTTCTATGCCGGATTGTTCGTTGCGCCATTCATGGTGATGCTGGCCCTGACCGGCACCATCTACCTGTTCAAGCCGCAACTCGATTCGCTGATGTACAGCAGCCTGCTCAACGTGCCGGCCGGTCATCACACTATCGCGGCCGACGACTTGCTCAAGCGGGTGAAAGATGCGTATCCCCAGGCAACGATCAAACAGTACCTGCCACCGGTCAATGCCGAACGCAGCGCCCAGTTTGTCGTACTCACCGGCGGCAACGAGCTGAACGTTTTTGTCGATCCGTACCACGGCGACATCCTTGGCGAGCAAGACGCCAAGAAGAACCTGCAAGCCATTGCGCGCGCGATTCACGGCGAGCTGATGATCGGCACCGTCGGCGATCGGATGATCGAACTGGCCGCCGGTTGGGGTGTGGTGCTGGTGGTTTCCGGGGTATTCCTGTGGTGGCCGCGCGGTCAGGCCGCCGGCATTCTGTGGCCACGCCTGAGCAGTCGCGGGCGGGTGCTGTGGCGTGACTTGCATGCCGTCACCGGATTCTGGGGCGCCTCACTGCTGCTGGTGATGCTGCTCAGCGGCATGACCTGGACCGGCTTCTGGGGCCAGCAATACGCGGCCGTGTGGAACGTCTTTCCGGCGGCAATGTGGGACAACGTACCGAAGTCCGACGTCGAGGCGCGCAGCCTCAACAGCGCCACCCGCCAGACCGTGCCCTGGGCCATGGAAAACACGCCGATGCCAATGTCCGGCGACCACGCCGAACACATGGCCCACGATGGCGCGCAAGCCGGCCCGGCCGCACCGACCATCAGCCTGCAGGACGTGCAAAACATCGCCACCCAAAGCAAGGTCGAGCCTGGCTACAGCGTCACCTTGCCAACGACCGCCACCGGTGTGTTCACCATCGCCGTGTTCGCCGATGACCCGCGCAATGACGCCACGTTGCACATCGACCAGTACACCGGCAAGGTCCTTGCCGATGTGCGTTACGAGCAATATGGCGCCGTCGCCCGCGCCACGGAAATCGGCGTGATGCTGCACGAAGGCAAGATGTTCGGCACGCTCAATCAGCTCATCGTGTTGCTGATCTGCCTGATGATCCTGCTCAGCGCGGTCAGCGGAGTGGTGATCTGGTGGAAGCGTCGTCCGCAAGGAAAACTCGGCGTACCGCCGCTGCGTCACGACCTGCCGAAATGGAAAACCGCCATGGTGATCATGTTCGCCCTCGCGGTGGCCTTCCCGTTGGTGGGCGCTTCACTGGTGGTGGTGTGGGTGCTGGATCGTGTGCTGCTGTCGCGTTTTACCCGGCAGACTGAGAGTGCCTCATCTTCATCATGAAACAGCTGAGATGCGCGGGGCTCAAGGGGCTGTAAACTCCCCCCCGCGTCACCCTCTCTCGGGCCCCATCGCTGGCAAGCCAGCTCCTACAGAATGTGCACAACCCCTGTAGGAGCTGGCTTGCCAGCGATGAGGCCATCAGCATCACCTCAAGAGCCACTGCATGACCTCGCTGAACCTCGCAAACATTTCCTGGACGCCCCTGGGCCACGGCCATTGCCACCACCAATTCCAGCTGCGCGATGCCTCCGTGCACGTGGCCGCGGGTGAGTTCGTCGGGTTGATCGGCCCCAACGGCAGTGGCAAGACCAGCCTGTTGCGTTGTGCCTGGCGCTTCAGCAAACCGGAGCACGGCGAGGTCAGGCTCGATCACCAGAATGTCTGGAAACAGTCTTCACGCTGGTGTGCGCAACGCATCGCCGTGGTCTTGCAGGAGTTCCCCGACGCCTTTGGCCTGACCGTCGAGGAAGTGGTCGCCATGGGCCGCACGCCACACAAAGGTCTGTTCGATGGCGATACGCTCGAGGACTCGACACTCATTCATCAGGCGCTGGAGGCCGTCGGCCTCAAGGGCTTCGATGACCATGAGTTCGCCACCCTCTCAGGCGGAGAAAAACAGCGGGTAATCCTCGCCCGCGCCCTGGCCCAGCAACCGCAACTGCTGATCCTCGACGAGCCGACCAACCACCTCGACCCACGCTATCAGCTTGAGCTGTTGAAGTTGGTCAGGCGCTTGAACATCGGCACCCTGGCGAGCATCCACGACCTCAATCTGGCGGCGGCTTTTTGTGATCGCCTGTATGTGATCAACCATGGGCGCATCGTCGCCAGCGGCACACCGCAAGAGGTGCTCACCGCCGCTCTGCTGCGCAATGTGTTTGGCGTCGAAGCGCTTATTGATGACCATCCGCTGCACGGCTACCCACGAATCACCTGGATAACCCAACCATGAATTTGCGTTCCCTGCTGCGCTCCGGCCTCTGCCTCGTGATGCTGTCGGTCTGCGCCCAGGCCCTGGCCGAAGCCACCCATTACCCGCTGACAGTCAAAAGCTGCAACCGCGAAGTGACCTTCACGCAAGCACCGCAACACGCCCTCAGCCACGACATCAACATGACCCAGATGATGCTCGCCCTCGGCCTCAAGCCACGGATGGCCGGCTACAGCGGCGTCAGTGGCTGGAAGGCCGTGACACCCGACATGCAGTCGCTGCTCGACGGTCTGCCGGAGCTGGCGGCCAAGTACCCGTCGGTGGAAACCCTGCTCGATGCCAACGTCGATTTCCTCTTCGCCGGTTGGGACTACGGCATGCGGGTCGGCGGCGATCTCACTCCGCAAACCCTGCAGCCGCTGGGCATCAATGTGTATGAGCTGAGCGAATCCTGCGCCTTCGTGATGAAGCGCCCACCGGCCAGCCTCGAAGACACCTACAACGACCTGCGCAACCTCGGCAGGATCTTCGACGTGCAGGACCGCGCCAACGCCCTGGTCGCCCACATGCAGGCGCAAGTGGCGGACATTCGCAAAACCCTGCCCGCGCAAAGACCGCGGGTCTTCCTGTACGACAGCGGGGAAGACCGGGCCATGACTTCAGGCCGCCTGGGCATGCCGCAAGCGCTGATCGACGCCGCTGGCGGGCGTAACGTCCTGGAGGATGTCGACGCAAGCTGGACCCGGGTCAACTGGGAAAGCGTGGTCGAACACAATCCGCAGGTGATCGTGATCGTCGACTACAGCGAAATCACCGCCGAACAGAAGATTCAGTTCCTGCTGGCCAACAAGGCCTTGCAATCGGTGGAAGCGATCAAGCAGCGGCGCTTCATCGTCATCCCGTACGTGCAGGCCACGCCGGGCATCGATAACGTGCTGGCAGTCGCCACCCTGGCCAAGGGTTTCCACAGCGAATGAACAACCGTCGCTACGCCCTGTTGCTGATCGTCCTCGGTGCGCTGTTGCTGATGTCGTGCGTGGTGTCCCTGGGTTTCGGCCCGGCGCGGGTACCGCTGGACGTGGTGTGGCGCATCCTGCTGCACAAGCTGTTCGGCTTCGGTGTGCCGCACTGGAGCCCCGGGCAGGAGCATATCGTCTGGCTGATCCGTGTCCCGCGCATGCTGCTCGGCGCGTTGGTGGGCGCCGGGCTGGCTTTGATCGGCGCGGTGCTGCAAGCGGTGACGCGCAATCCGCTGGCTGACCCGCATTTACTCGGCGTCACGTCCGGCGCGACATTGGGCGCAGTGATCGTGGTGTTGCATGTCGGAGAAATCGTTGGCCTGCTGACCTTGCCGATCGCGGCCTTCATCGGTGCACTGCTGAGCATGTTAGTGGTGCTGATGATCGCCAGCCGCCACGGTCGCCTCGACAGTGATCGTCTGTTGTTGTGCGGCGTGGCGGTGTCATTCGTGATGATGGCGATCGCCAATTTGTTGCTGTTCCTGGGCGACCATCGAGCCAGTTCGGCGGTGATGTTCTGGATGCTCGGCGGACTCGGGCTGGCGCGCTGGGAATTGCTGGCGGTACCGACAGCCAGTGTGTTGTTCGGGCTGGTCTTGCTGCTGGGCATGGCGCGACCGTTGAATGCGCTGATGGCCGGTGAGCAGACGGCAGTGACCCTGGGCCTGAATGCGCGCACTGTGCGCCTGCGGGTATTTCTGATTGCATCGCTGATGACCGGGGTCTTGGTGTCGATCAGCGGCTCGATCGGTTTTGTCGGGCTGATGGTGCCGCACATCGCGCGGCGACTGGTCGGGGCTGAACACCGAAGAGTGCTGCCGGTGTGCGTGTTGCTCGGCAGCGTGTTTCTGGTCTGGGTCGACGTCGCTGCCCGGACGATGATTGCTCCGGAGGACTTGCCTATCGGGGTGGCCACGGCGGCGATTGGCGGGTTGTTCTTCATCGGCTTGATGCGACGTCGTTAACACCATGTTTAATTAAAATAAACTTCAAAACTGCATGTATGCCTGGAAAAACCTCGTATTGAGTTAGTACTTAACAAATCCATTACCACGCTCATACTCCGCTCCCGCGAGTTGAATAATAAAAAACACTCGCGCACTTCAATGACGATTATTCCTACATCTTAATCGTCACAACTCCTACAAGAGCGGAAAGAGGTAACCATGTTCAAAAAACTCATCATATCCATCGCACTTGTTTCAACGCCTGCATGGGCAGCCAAGCCACCCTTTACTGGCGTTGACCACAGCGGCCGATATCAATGCACCGGAATGGACAGCCATATCGGTGCGTTTGAAGGTGTTGTCGACATGAAACTCAATGCCGAACAAAGTACCGGCGAACATGGCGCCTACGGTTTTACCCTGACATTACTCGACAACTCCCGGTATGACGGGTTTGCCGCCGCCAACTCGAGCTCCCTGGCGATTTACTTTGCCCATACGGATCCGTCGCTCAAGGACTACGGTGTCGGAATTGCGAACTTCGCTTCCACGCCTGACGGAAAAACTTCATTCACCAAGTACTATTACGGCCCGGAGTACGAAGGTGGCGGGCATGGTTTTGAAACTTGCATCAAAAGCTGAGCTGATGCGCCGCTGACCTTGTGGGAGCGGGCTTGCTCGCGAAAAGGGTGTGTCAGACAACATAAATGGCAACTGAAACACCGCTTTCGCGAGCAAGCCCGCTCCCACAATTGATCGATGCTGCCCGCCCCAATCTGGCGCAACTCCTCGCACCAATACGCCTGCCGCGATCCTTCCTGGTGCGCCATCAATCCGCACAACCGCTCTAAAACGCCATTCCCGTACCTTTCCCCGACCGGGCACAGCCCTTGCTAAAGACCCTTCAGTAGTCCGCATCTGCCAACCAAGAAAACTCATAAGTTCATGGAGATCGCACAATGAAGCGTCGCAGTTTGATCAAGGCTTTCACTCTCTCGGCATCCATTGCCGCAATGGGCATGACCTGGACCGTCCAGGCCGCCGAGACCATCAAGGTCGGTATTCTGCATTCGTTGTCCGGGACCATGGCGATCTCCGAAACGTCGTTGAAAGACATGGCGCTGATGACCATCGACGAGATCAACGCCAAGGGCGGCGTGAACGGCAAGATGCTGGAACCGGTGGTGGTCGACCCGGCGTCGAACTGGCCGCTGTTCGCCGAAAAGGGTCGTCAGTTGCTGACCCAGGACAAGGTCGCCGTGGTGTTTGGCTGCTGGACTTCGGTGTCGCGCAAATCGGTGCTGCCGGTGTTCGAAGAGCTCAATGGCCTGTTGTTCTACCCGGTGCAGTACGAAGGCGAAGAAATGTCGCCGAACGTGTTCTACACCGGCGCCGCGCCGAACCAGCAAGCGATCCCTGCCGTTGAATATCTGATGAGCGAAGAAGGCGGCAGCGCCAAGCGCTACTTCCTGCTCGGCACCGACTACGTCTACCCGCGCACCACCAATAAGATCCTGCGCTCGTTCCTGCATTCCAAAGGTGTGGCCGACAAGGACATCGAAGAGGTCTACACCCCCTTCGGTCACAGCGATTACCAGACCATCGTCGCCAACATCAAGAAGTTCTCGGCGGGCGGCAAGACCGCCGTCATCTCCACCGTCAACGGCGACTCCAACGTGCCGTTCTACAAAGAGCTGGCCAACCAGGGCCTGAAAGCCACCGACGTTCCGGTCGTGGCGTTCTCGGTGGGCGAAGAAGAACTGCGTGGCATCGACACCAAGCCACTGGTGGGCAACCTCGCCGCGTGGAACTACTTCGAGTCGGTGGAGAACCCGGTGAACAAGAAGTTCGTCGATGACTGGAAAGCCTACGCCAAGAAACACAACCTGCCGGGCGCCGACAAAGCGGTGACCAACGACCCGATGGAAGCCACCTATGTCGGCATCCACATGTGGGCGCAAGCCGCCGAAAAAGCCAAATCCACCGACGTCGACAAAGTCCGCGAAGCCTTGGCCGGCCAGACCTTTGCCGCGCCGTCCGGCTACACACTGACCATGGACAAGACCAATCACCACCTGCACAAGCCGGTGATGATCGGTGAAATCCAGTCTGACGGTCAGTTCAACGTGGTGTGGCAGACCGAAGGACCGATCCGTGCACAACCATGGAGCCCGTTCATCCAGGGCAACGACAAGAAGCCGGAGTATGCGGTGAAGAGCAATTAAGCCACAGGATGTCGGGCCCGGGCATGGAGCCCGGGCCGACACAATACCTGTAGGAGCTGGCTTGCCAGCGATCAGCACCACACGGCTCTGCCTGATGGACCGCCATCGCCGGCAAGCCGGCTCCTACAGGGTCCGCGCATGACCAGGACATTTGACATGCCCACCGCCCTTTACCGCTTCATCCTCGCCCTCGCACTGCTGTTGCCGATGGCCACCCACGCCGGCGACGCCGAAGACTTCGTCGCCGCCAATTCCGTGCAGCAAGCCAAACTCCTGGAAACCTGGGCCGCGCAGCCCGATCCGGCCCGTATCGAATTGATCAATGCCCTGCAGCAAGGCGAACTGACTATCGACGGGCAACCGAAAACCCTGCGCCTGAACAACCGCCTGCGGGGTCTGATCGACTCGGCCCTGGCCAGTCATCAGTTGCTCGCCGCCGACGCCAAAATCCGTCTGGCCGCCGCGCAGCAACTGCAGAAGAGTGCCAAACCGGCGCAGTTGAAATTCCTCGACCGGCAACTGGCGGGCGAAACGGATGAAGGCGTCCACGCCGCCCTCAGCCTGGCCCTGGCCAATCTGCAACTGGTCGACGGCGATCCGGCCGTGCGCCTCGCTGCCGTGCGCCTTCTCGGTGAAACCGGCGATCCGCTGGCCCGTACTCGTCTCGAAAGCCTGCTGGAGCCGGGCGTTGAAACCGATGCGATGGTGCGCACCGCCGCTGAAACCAGCCTCGCCCAGGTCAAGCGCAAACTGCTGGTCGGCGAGATGCTGGGCCAGGCGTTTAGCGGCATGTCCCTCGGTTCGATCCTGCTGCTCGCGGCATTGGGCCTTGCGATCACCTTCGGCCTGCTCGGCGTGATCAACATGGCTCACGGCGAGATGCTGATGCTCGGTGCCTACTCGACTTACGTGGTGCAACTGATGTTCCAGCGCTTCGCCCCGCAGGCCATCGAGTTCTATCCATTGATCGCGCTACCCGTGGCATTTTTTGTCACCGCCGCCATCGGCATGGCGCTGGAGCGCACGGTGATTCGCCACCTCTATGGTCGCCCGCTGGAAACCCTGCTCGCCACCTGGGGCATCAGCCTGATGCTGATCCAACTGGTTCGCCTGCTGTTCGGCGCGCAGAACGTCGAAGTGGCCAACCCGGCCTGGCTGTCGGGCGGGATTCAGGTGTTGCCCAATCTTGTGCTGCCCTACAACCGCATCGTCATCATTGCCTTTGCACTGTTTGTAGTGGTGCTGACCTGGCTGCTGCTGAACAAGACGCGCCTGGGCCTGAACGTGCGAGCGGTCACCCAGAATCGCAACATGGCCGCCTGCTGCGGCGTGCCCACCGGGCGCGTGGACATGCTCGCCTTCGGTCTTGGCTCGGGCATCGCCGGCCTCGGTGGCGTGGCCCTGAGCCAGATCGGCAACGTCGGCCCGGACCTCGGCCAGAGCTACATCATCGACTCGTTCCTGGTGGTGGTGCTCGGCGGTGTCGGCCAGTTGGCCGGTAGCGTGCTGGCGGCGTTCGGCTTAGGGATAGCCAACAAGATTCTCGAACCGCAGATCGGTGCGGTGCTCGGCAAGATCCTCATCCTCGCGCTGATCATTCTGTTCATCCAGAAACGTCCGCAAGGCCTCTTCGCACTCAAAGGACGGGTGATCGACTGATGAACCAGCCCCTGATGCTCAAGGCCACCCAAAAGGCCGGCCCGAAAGTCACGATTGCCGTCGGTGCGGTGATCCTCGTTCTATTGCTGGCGTTGCCGCTGCTGTCGCTGTTGCCGGCGGACAGCACGCTGCACGTATCCGCCTACACGCTGACCCTGGTGGGCAAAATCCTCTGTTACGCCATTGTCGCGTTGGCCCTCGATCTGGTCTGGGGCTACGCCGGTCTGCTGTCCCTCGGTCACGGCCTGTTCTTCGCCCTTGGCGGTTACGCGATGGGCATGTACCTGATGCGCCAGGCCTCGGGCGATGGCCTGCCGGCGTTCATGACCTTCCTGTCCTGGACCGAAATGCCCTGGTTCTGGACCGGCACCAGCAGCTTCCTCTGGACCCTGTGCCTGGTGGTATTGGCCCCCGGGCTGCTGGCGTTGGTGTTCGGCTTCTTCGCCTTCCGTTCGCGGATCAAGGGCGTGTACTTCTCGATCATGACCCAGGCCCTGACCTTCGCCGGCATGTTGCTGTTCTTTCGCAACGAAACCGGTTTTGGCGGCAACAACGGCTTCACTAACTTCCGCACGATTCTCGGCTTTGGCATCACCGAGCCGGGCACCCGCGCGGTGTTGTTTTTCGCCACGGTGCTGTTGCTGGTGGCGAGCCTGTACATCGGCTGGCGCCTGGCGCAGAGCAAGTTCGGTCGGGTGCTGACCGCACTGCGCGATGCGGAGAACCGCCTGATGTTCTGCGGCTACGATCCGCGCGGGTTCAAGCTGTTTGTCTGGGTACTGAGCGCGGTGTTGTGTGGCCTGGCCGGTGCGCTGTACGTGCCGCAAGTCGGCATCATCAACCCGAGCGAGATGTCGCCGACCAACTCGATCGAAGCCGCCGTATGGGTCGCCCTCGGTGGGCGCGGCACGCTGATCGGTCCGTTGCTCGGCGCCGGCGTGGTCAACGGCATGAAGAGCTGGTTCACCGTGGCCTTCCCCGAGTACTGGCTGTTCTTCCTCGGCGCGCTGTTCATCGTCGTGACCCTGTACCTGCCCAAAGGCGTAATCGGTCTGCTGAAGAAAAGAGGTGAATCATGAGAGTCACGGCAACCGCTGAATTCATGCTCGAACCGGCATTTTTTCCCGTAGAACCCAACAAGGACGCCGGCAGCAGCCGTGACGCCATCGGTCTCGGCCAGCGCGCCGGCAAAGGCCTGAATACACGCCACGGCACCATCCTGACCCTGGAAGACATCAGCGTCAGCTTCGACGGCTTCAAGGCGCTGAACGATTTGAACCTGTACATCGGCGTCGGCGAACTGCGCTGCATCATCGGCCCCAATGGCGCGGGCAAGACCACGCTGATGGACGTGATCACCGGCAAGACCCGTCCCGGCCACGGCAAGGCCTGGTTCGGCGAAACCCTGGACCTGACGCAAATGAGCGAAGTGCAGATCGCCCAGGCCGGCATCGGGCGCAAGTTCCAGAAGCCGACGGTGTTCGAAGCCTTGAGCGTGTTCGAGAACCTGGAACTGGCGCAGAAAACCGACAAGTCGGTGTGGGCCAGCCTGCGGGCGCGCTTGAATGGCGAGCAGAAAGACCGTATCGCCGAGGTGCTGGAAACCATTCGCTTGACCAGCTCGGTCAATCGCCCGGCCGGCCTGCTGTCCCACGGCCAGAAGCAGTTCCTGGAGATCGGCATGCTGCTGATGCAGGACCCGCAATTGCTGCTGCTCGATGAGCCCGTGGCGGGCATGACCGACGCCGAAACCGAATTCACCGCCGAACTGTTCAAGCGCCTGGCCGGCAAGCACTCGCTGATGGTCGTGGAACACGACATGGGCTTCGTCGGCTCGATTGCCGACCACGTCACCGTGTTGCATCAGGGCAGCGTGCTGGCCGAGGGCTCACTGGAGCAGGTGCAGGACAACGAACGGGTGATCGAGGTGTATCTCGGTCGCTGAGGTTGCGAATACAAACCCTGTGGGAGCTGGCTTGCCAGCGATAGCGATGGATCTTTCGACATTGATGTTGAATGTCATGGCCTCATCGCTGGCAAGCCAGCTCCTACAAGGGATTGAGGGGAATTTGAACATGCTCCAAGTCGAAAAACTGCACCAGTACTACGGCGGAAGCCACATCCTGCGCGGCCTGACGTTTGACGTGAAAGTCGGCGAAGTCACCTGCCTGCTCGGGCGTAACGGCGTGGGCAAGACCACCCTGCTCAAATGCCTGATGGGCCTGCTGCCGGCCAAAGAAGGCGCGGTCAATTGGGAAGGCAAGCCGATCACCACGTTCAAACCGCACCAGCGTGTGCATGCCGGCATTGCCTATGTCCCGCAGGGCCGGGAGATCTTCGGCCGCCTGACCGTCGAGGAAAACCTGCTGATGGGCCTGTCGCGTTTTCCGGGCAGCGAAGCGAAGGAAGTCCCGGCGTTTATCTACGAACTGTTCCCGGTGCTCTTGCAAATGAAGCAGCGGCGCGGTGGCGACCTGTCCGGTGGCCAGCAACAGCAACTGGCCATCGGCCGCGCGCTGGCCAGTCGCCCTCGCCTGCTGATCCTCGACGAACCCACCGAAGGCATCCAGCCGTCGGTGATCAAGGAGATCGGTGCCGTGATCAAAAAACTCGCGGCCCGGGGTGACATGGCTATTCTGCTGGTGGAACAGTTCTACGATTTCGCCGCCGAACTGGCTGACCAATACCTGGTGATGTCCCGGGGCGAAATCGTGCAACAGGGGCGCGGTGAAAACATGGAAGCAGAAGGCGTGCGTGGGCTCGTTACCATCTGAGGCGTCACGGTCCGCTCCATTTGACTAGGCACCAACTTGTCGCGCCGAAGCTGCGGCCGTGCACGATATTGGTGCACCCCAACACTCAACAGCCACCTCCTGCCTGAAAATCCTTGCGGCACAGCCTTTGCAAACATCCTGACGACCTCTCGACAAGCATTGACTATGACTCTTCCGGCTTCAGGCGTTTTGTTCACCCCCAGTTGGCACGCCGAACTGGAACTGGGCTACGCCCGATTCGACAACACCACGCGCCCGGTCCAGCGCCGGCACAAAGGCCCGCTGCGGGTACAAAAACACCTGTATGCCGAAGGGCCGGAAGTCTGCCAGCACATCATCGTCCACCCACCCGGAGGTATCGCCGGCGGCGATCGACTGGACATTTCTGCCAGCGTCGAGGGCGATGCCTGGGCGCAAATCACCAGCCCCGGTGCGGCCAAGTGGTATCGCGCCGCTGGTCCCGCCTATCAGCAGCTGAATCTGAAGGTGGCGGCCGGTGCAACACTGGAATGGCTGCCCCAGGAGACGATCATTTTCAGTGCGGCCCAGGCTGAACTCAGCACCTCCATCGACCTTGAAGGCGATGCGCGTTTGTTCTACTGGGACGTCGTGGCCCTGGGCCGCCCGGCCAGTGGCGAGCGCTTCGACGTTGGGCATTTCCAGGCACGACTGGATGTGCGCCGCGACGGCCAGTTGCTCTGGCATGAACGTCAGCGCATTGTCGGAGCGGACGGTTTACTTGATTCGCCCATCGGACTGGATGGGCAACCGGTGTTTGCCACGTTATTGGTGACGGGTGAGATCGATAGCGAACTGCTGGAGCGCTGCCGCTCGCTGCCCAACAACGTGCGCGGGGATTTGACCCAGTTGCCGGGGTTGCTGGTTGCACGGTGCCTGGCGAGTGAGGCGTTGTTGGCGCGGGGCTGGCTGATTGATTTGTGGCGATTGCTTAGGCCAGCGCTGCTGGGTCGCGAGGCCGTGCCACCCAGAATATGGAACACCTGAACACCGATCCCTTGTAGGAGCTGGCTTGCCAGCGATGCTTTTGGCGGCCTTGAGGTCCCCATCGCTGGCAAGCCAGCTCCTACAGGTTATGTATTTACAGATCCGAATATTTTTTATCTGCCCGGATGGACGCCAACAATGGACCTGACCCCACGCGAAAAAGACAAGCTGCTGATCTTCACCGCCGGCCTGGTGGCCGAGCGGCGTTTGGCGCGCGGCGTGAAGCTCAACTACCCGGAAGCCATGGCCTACATCTCCGCGGCCCTGCTCGAAGGCGCCCGTGACGGCCAGACCGTGGCCGACCTGATGCACTTCGGCACCACCCTGCTGACCCGCGAACAAGTGATGGAGGGTATCCCGGAAATGATCCCGGAAATCCAGGTCGAGGCCACCTTTCCCGACGGCACCAAACTGGTCACCGTCCACCAACCCATCGCCTGAGGCCGCGCCATGACTTACCACATCCGCGATGCCGAGCATGCCGATCTGCCGGCCATCCGCGACATCTACAACGACGCGGTGCTCAACACCACCGCGATCTGGAACGAGCAAGCGGTCGATCTCGACAACCGCCAGGCCTGGTTCAGCGCCCGGCAAACCCAGCGTTATCCGATTCTGGTGATTGTCGATGCCGACAACTCGGTGCTCGGTTACGCCTCGTTCGGCGACTGGCGCCCCTTCGACGGTTTCCGCCACACCGTCGAGCACTCGGTCTACGTGCGCAGTGACCAGCGTGGCAACGGCCTCGGCCCGAAACTGATGGTAGCGCTGATCGAACGCGCCAAAGACTGCGGCAAGCATGTGATGGTCGCCGCCATCGAAAGTGGCAACGCTGCGTCCATTCGTTTGCACGAGCGCATCGGCTTCGTGACCACCGGGCAAATGCCCCAGGTCGGTACCAAGTTCGGCCGCTGGCTGGACCTGACCTTCATGCAACTGACCCTCAACCCCGGCGCGCAACCGCCGAGCGTCAACCAGGAGTAATGCCCGATGAACGCCGCCCAACTGCGACGCGTCAACGTTGAAAGCTTTGCGCACTATCGTCAGGGCCTGATCGACCTGCTGCTCGATGCCGTCGGTTATGGCGCCAGTGTCGGCTTCATGGCCGGCCTCGATGCGACCCAGGCCCACGCCTATTTCGATGAGGTCCAGGACAACCTGAACAAGGGCAATCTGTTGCTGTGGGTGGTGGTCAAGGACGAACAGGTGCAGGCCAGCGTGCAATTGGGTTTGTGCCAGAAAGCCAACGGCCTGAACCGCGCCGAAGTGCAAAAGCTGCTGGTGCGCGAACATGCCCGGCGTCGCGGCCTGGGCCAGCAACTGATGAGCGCTCTGGAGGCGGCCGCCCTGCAGCACAAGCGCGGCATGCTGTACCTCGACACCGAGGCCGGTTCGCCTGCCGAAGCCTTCTACCAATCGCTGGGCTATACCCGTGCCGGTGAAATCCCCGACTACGCCTGCGACCCGAGCGGCCGCTACAAACCGACCGCCCTCTACTACAAGATTCTTCAGGGGGCCCATTGATGATTCCCGGTGAATACCAGATCCAGTCCGGCGACATCGAACTCAACGTCGGCCGCCGCACGATCAGCCTGAAGGTGGCCAACAGTGGTGATCGGCCGATCCAGGTCGGCTCGCACTACCATTTTTTCGAAACCAACGACGCCCTGGCGTTCGACCGTGCCGCCAGTCGCGGCATGCGCCTGAACATCCCGGCCGGCACGGCGGTGCGTTTCGAACCGGGGCAGAGTCGCGAGGTGGAGTTGGTGGATTTGGCGGGGCATCGGCGGGTGTTCGGGTTTGCCGGCAGGATCATGGGTGATCTCTAAGTCATGCAGCGCCAGTGCCGACCCCTTCGCCGGCAAGCCGGCTCCTACAGGGAATCGCATTGATGTAGGAGCTGGCTTGCCAGCGATAGCGAGCAACGCGAGCGGTCTCAAACTCAATTGAATTGCAAGGCGAACACATGAAGATTTCCCGTCAAGCCTACGCCGACATGTTCGGTCCCACCGTCGGTGACAAGGTGCGCCTGGCCGATACCGAGTTGTGGATCGAAGTGGAGCAGGACTTCACCACCTACGGCGAAGAAGTGAAATTCGGTGGCGGTAAAGTCATTCGTGACGGCCAGGGTCAGAGCCAGTTGCTGGCCGCCGACGTGGTCGACACCCTGATCACCAACGCGCTGATCATCGATCACTGGGGTATCGTCAAGGCCGACGTCGGTCTCAAGGACGGGCGCATCGCGGCGATCGGCAAGGCCGGCAACCCGGACATCCAGCCCAACGTCAACATCGCCATTGGCGCCAGCACCGAAGTCATCGCCGGCGAAGGCATGATCCTCACCGCCGGCGGCATCGACACCCATATCCACTTCATCTGCCCCCAGCAGATCGAAGAGGCATTGATGAGCGGTGTCACCACCATGATCGGTGGCGGTACCGGACCGGCTACCGGCACCAACGCGACCACCTGCACCTCCGGGCCGTGGCACCTGGCGCGCATGCTTCAGGCTGCCGACGCGTTCCCGATGAACATCGGTCTCACCGGCAAGGGCAACGCCAGCTTGCCGGAGCCGTTGATCGAACAGGTCAAGGCCGGTGCCATCGGCCTCAAGTTGCATGAGGACTGGGGCACCACGCCCGCGAGCATCGACAACTGCCTGAGCGTGGCCGACCGGTTCGACGTGCAGGTGGCGATCCACACCGACACCCTCAACGAATCCGGCTTCGTCGAGACCACCCTCGCCGCCTTCAAGGGCCGCACCATTCACACCTATCACACCGAAGGTGCCGGTGGCGGTCACGCGCCGGACATCATCAAGGCCTGCGGTTTTGCCAACGTGCTGCCGAGTTCGACCAACCCGACCCGGCCGTTCACCCGCAACACCATCGACGAACACCTGGACATGCTGATGGTCTGCCATCACCTCGACCCGAGCATTGCCGAGGATGTGGCCTTCGCCGAAAGCCGCATCCGCCGCGAGACGATTGCCGCCGAAGACATCCTCCACGACCTCGGAGCGTTCTCGATGATCAGCTCCGACAGCCAGGCCATGGGGCGGGTCGGTGAAGTCATCACCCGCACCTGGCAGACCGCCGACAAGATGAAAAAACAGCGCGGGCCGCTGCCCGGCGATGGTGAGGGCAACGACAACTTCCGCGCCAAGCGCTATATCGCCAAGTACACCATCAACCCGGCGATCACCCACGGCATCAGCCATGAAGTGGGTTCGGTCGAAGTGGGCAAATGGGCGGACCTGGTGCTCTGGCGTCCGGCGTTTTTCGGCGTGAAACCGACGCTGATTCTCAAAGGCGGCGCCATCGCGGCCAGCCTGATGGGCGACGCCAATGCCTCGATCCCGACACCGCAACCGGTGCACTACCGCCCGATGTTCGCCAGCTTCGGCGGTTCGCTGCACGCCACCAGCATGACCTTCATCAGTCAGGCGGCGCAGGAGGCAGGCTTGCCTGAAGCGCTGGGTTTGAAGAAGAAAATCGCGGTGGTCAAAGGTTGCCGCGACGTGCAGAAAACCGACCTGATCCACAACGACTACCTGCCGAAAATCGACGTCGATCCGCAGACCTATCAGGTCAAGGCCGATGGGGTTTTGCTGTGGTGTGAACCGGCTGAGACATTGCCGATGGCCCAGCGTTACTTCCTGTTCTGAACCGGTTGTTGCGCCACACACAAAGGCCTCGATCACAGCGTATCGAGGCCTTTGTCTTTTCCGCCGTTACTGATCCGCTGCTATCCGCAGTCGGTCCAGCCTGCCCCGAGTCATTGCCTCTCGCGTCAATGTTTTCAACTGCTGCGTGATTTGCCGATCGATGTCATTCAACGCCTGAACATAGGCCTCGTCCGTCATGAGCTGGCCATTGGCAAACTCACTTTCGCTTTTGCCCAACTCGCGGCAAAGCGCGGTGATTTCCGCCGCCACCTCAGCCCTTTGCCCGACCGAGAGTCGTGCACCATCGGCCCGGCGCTGCAACGCATCCTGCAAATCGGTGGTGGCGTCGATCCTGCGCTTCAATCCGTTCAACTCTTCGCGGTAAGTAGACTCCAGCCAGGTTCGCCAGAGCGGTTGCTCGAAGACGCGATCAACCAGCAGATCACCCTCCTCCAGCGCCTTGATCCGCTGGAACGCTGCTTCGATCATCTCCTTGCTCACACCGGCGATGTTGCGAAACTGCATGCCCCGCGCCTGCCACGGCAAATCCAGACGCTGCGCCAGATCGGTCATGTAGGCCAGGTGCACTTCCACTTCATCGATAGTGCCGATCACGTCGCCATCGGCGTTGTAGCGACGGAACCGCTCTCCTTTCGCCAACCGCGCAGACACCCGCTGACGGGCAATGGCACCGAGTTCATCGAGCCGGGACTTGCCCAGGGCCAGTTCCAGCAATTGCACCTCGATCAGGTCCGCACGCACCAGGGCGTAGGCTTCGTGCACCATCACCTGCACGCCCATGGCATTGAACAGCTGCGTACCGCCATCCACGCATTCGGTGGGCGTTGCCGCCTCATTGAACAGCTTGCTTCGCAGTTCACTGTCGCTGGCCATGGCTTCGAGCATGCGCCAGACCTTGGTTGTCAGTTCCGTCTGATAGGCACCGCCGGCCTTGAAGTCGGCGGACTGGGTGAGTTTGCGCAGTTCATTGAAAAACGGCACCGAACCAAACTCGTCTTCAACGTCGTTCCAGATGTTCTGCTTTTCCTGCCATTGCCGCTCGGTCATGCCCGTCCCCCATTCCGCGCTGTCGAGTACGCCTCGGGGCGGATAAGGACGCTCCGGGTCCATTCCAACCGACTCGATGTAAGACTTGAGGATCTCGAGATTCTCCGACGAGATCCAACGCGGGCCCCGACTGATCACGGTGCGCGCCAGTAACTCTGCGCGAAATGAACCGGGTGCGACCTCGGGTATCCGACTGATCGGGTTGCTACTCAAGTCAAGGTAGATACTGCGCGGTCGCGATTGCGAAAACAGCCCAACGGGCCAGCTGTCCAGTCCGGTTTCGTCCAGCAACAACACCTGCAAATGCGGCATTCGGCTGATATTCGGAATGAGCTTGAGCGGGTTGCCGCGCAAGCGCAGGAATGTCATGCGCGTCAGGTTTTTCAGGTGATCGAGCGCCAATGCATCCAGTTCAATGTTATTGCCGTCAAGAAACAGGTGAGTGAGATGACGCATGTCTTTCACCGCCTGCGGAAGCGTCGTCAGCAGATTGTCTTGCAGGTTGAGGTAGCGCACCTTATGGAACGGGTCGAGGAACGACAGGTTCCCGGAACGCAACTGCCCACCGCGCAGGCTCAGGCTGGTGACGTGGTCAAAGTTGGCCTCCAGCTTCGGCAGGGTATCCAGCAGTCGGTCCAGCTTGGGAATGTTGTCCAGATTCAACGCCTGTGGCCGCACTACCCCAGAAGCCTCGAAACCCTCCGGCCCAGTGCGCTGCCAACACTGTCTGAGCGCCTTGTAGAGCTGATTGCGTGCCTGCCACTCGGCCACACCCGCCGGACTGAAACGAAAGGACTGCGTCGGTGAGTTCATCCAGCGTAGCAGCGAGGCGTGCAAGAGATTGAACTCAGCCTCCAGCGCAGACAGCCGCTCATGCACCGCGCCGCCACTCTGGCCGAGTTCCGCCAGCAGGTTTTCAACCTCCTGCGGTGTGTATCCCGGATACAGCCCACGGACCCGCCGCCGCAGGCCCATCCCGCGCGGCACTTGCTGCGCGTAACCTGGCATGCCGCCGCGCAGCCGCATGATGCGTGGATCGTACGCAGGTTTAAACACCGGGTTATCCCGCAGAATCGGCTCAAGCCTTGCACGATCCAGCGGTCGGGCCTTGACCGCTTGCTCAAGACGCTGCGCTTCATGGATCTCAAAGCCCAGGGCTTTTCGCTGCGCGTCAGGCAAGGCATGCAGCACCGCCGCGTACAAATTGTCCGCGCCGTGCAAATGCAGATCGTTGCCGTCCCGTGCCTCGTATTGGCCATCCTCACCCAGGACCAGCACTTTTCGGGTCGTTGCGTCGACGGGGCCGAGACTGTCGGTCAGTGATCCCTTGAATGAATACTCACGGATTTCCAGACGCAGATCCGCCGGCCAGCCCGGCAATGCGACCAGCGAGTGCAGCTCCAGACGTGCGGTATCGCGATTGTGCAGTACGTCGAGGTACAGGCCTTCATAAGCCCGTGTCACACGCAGTTGTTCCGCGGCCTCCCGGGCTTGTTCAGCCAGCCTCAACGGAACACGTTTTTTTTCGTTCAAATGCCGCACATCCGAGGGGTGCGCTTCACTCAGCAGCTCCTGTGCCTGACTGACAGAGATATCAGCCCCATCATCCTTGAGCATGTTCACCAATGGATCGTCCGACCGAGTCCGGCGCTTGTACAACAGGTCGAACAACTGACTTTTGCGCTGACGCGCCAGCGCCGCCCATTGATCACAAAGTGCCTGGGCACGTTTGGGTTGGTCATCGGAATACCCTGTTCCAAGCAGTTCGCGTTGCGCTTTTTCGTCAAGGAAGCCGACCACCCGTTCAGGCAACTCACCCGCAAGCAGTTCAGACCAGGTCATCTGCAAGGTATTGGTCGCTGACGCCTCGGCGTAGCCCTCCTTGATTGATGCACCAGTCAGGCCCGGTCCTTGGAAGACTTCAATGGCCTTGTCGCCGGGCCAGCCGCGCAACTCCGTCATGAGCCGAAGCGAGTAATCCGCCCAATCGTCACCAATCCGATGGGCCAGAATCTGTTGCGCACCGGCTTCGGCATCGGCATGGACCTTGAAGCGCTTGAGGGTATCGGCCAATAACGCGGGCGGAGTTTCGTGCTCGACATGGAGCCGGCGCAAGGTGTTTTCATGCACGCCGCTGGCAGTCAAAATCTGCTCCAGGGTCTCATCGGAAAGCCCATCCACCGAAGCGCCCAGACGTCTGAGTACGCCACGCCGATCCCATTCGAGCGGTTGATCGAGTTCCGTCTTCCAACTGCCGGCACCGTTATGCTCCAACAATGGCTGATAGGCATCGGCGCGAGTCGGGTGTTGCAGCCGATGCTGGCCAGTGTCCGGGTCTTGCCTGACGGCATAGCATTTGTCATCGAGCCGAAGCAGATCCTGCTCCTGATGATGGTACAGCCCTGTGTCACCGGCCTTCGCCCCATCGGGCAATGCGATCGATTGCTCATAAGGAGCGAGGTCAGGGTTCCACAATCGCTCCTTGCCCCCGACTTCCACTGGTTTGAGTCCCTCGACAAACGGCGACACCTTGATCGGTGCGACAGCGGTGCCGGGCAACACATGTCCGGCGCTCATGAGAGCCAATTGCGCGAAGTTGATCAAGACCCCGTTGAAGTACGCCGAGGCCTGTTCCTTGTCACCCTTGCTCCAGTCCTCGACGCCTTCGGCAACCTCGGCGAGCATTTGCGCGACCATGATGCCGAGCATGGCTTCGCCCAGCCCAGGCACCAGCATTGCGGCGAAATTGAAAACATTCCAGCCGATCGACAGGTAACCGGTCAGGCGCTTGAAGCGTGCGGTGGCATCCTCGTCGCCGGTCGGTACGGCGATCAGCCGGGCATCGGCGATGGCCTTGTTACGCCGCTCCATAAACAGGGTGATCCACAGATCATCCGCGATCTGGTTAGTCACCGGTTCCGCATCGGGATTTTCGACCGCCGTTTCACGCCACCACGGGCCCATATCGAACGGTTCGCGCTCATGCCAGGTGTAGGTCGTGAGACGCTCTTTGACCCGGGCGAAAAACAGCCCCTTGTCCTTCTGCCCCACAAACCGGCTGAAAAAGGCCTGGTAATCGGTACGTCTCAACTGACCCAGGAGCGCCTTCATGAACGCGGTCAGCGAGGGATACTCCTTCAACGGATGGTCAGGATCATCGGGCACATAAGCGATCAACGGACCGGTTACACGGCTCTGTTGATAGATATCGTCGCGCCGCAACAGCTCATCGCTCAACCCCTGCGGCCCATTGGCGAAGAAGGCTTGCAGCAGTTTGAATTGATCGTATTCCCGGCCCGGCAGAACAGGAAGGCGGCGCGACCAGTCGATCCAGAATTTCAACAGGGCCGGCGTCAACGCTTCAACTTCGCGCTTTATTTGCGATGGCTCGCTGACCGCGCTGAACAACACGATGCCTGTCAACCGAAAGCCCATCAGCGACAAGCGATGACCCTGCAACGGCCGGTCGTACAGCGTGATGTTTGCCTGCCCCTTACGCACCTGGCCCAGTTTGCCATAGGCATGGTCGCTGATATCGCCCTTCAATCGGGCAATCAGTGCGGCCACTTGAAAGGCCGCCTGCTCACTGGCCACCGAGTCTTGTTGCAAGGTTCGCTGTGCTTGCGGGGTATCGGGCAACAGGACGGACTTGATGTGCCGCTGGTATTGCCCGCCGATGTCCAGGCTGCGGCACAACGCGGCAAAATCCGGCAGGGCAATGGCCGGCTCCAGGCTGAGACTGCCCCGGCTGTCCTTGCGGTAAATACCGGAACTGTCTCGGAACGCCCCTTCGACGGCCTCGGACTCTTCAAAGTTGTGCAGTGCCGCCTCCAGCAAGGTGGACTGGCGGACGCGACTGGCGCCGGTGTCGATGCCGAAGATGATCGTACTGGGCACCTCGAGCTGCACGCTGAGTTCGTCGGCGCGTTCCACCGAGTTGAAATTCGCCTGCAACATCTCCCTGAGCAGCGGTTCGGCGAAGGCCTCAATGTCGTGTTGCAAGCTGCCCAGGGTTTTGTCCAGTACGCCCTGCACACGCCAGCGTTCCTCGATCAACTGCTTCAGGTATTGGCGATCAATGGCCCGTGCGCCGCTGTACCACTCGGGCATCGCCGGTTTCAGGGTTTCGAGGGATTTGAGCCTTGCAGGCGGGGCATTTTTCAGGGCGCCGGGTATCCCGTCGAATACGCGACGGTAATGCACGCCCTGGTGTTCGACGCCTGTGGTTTCAATGGTTTGTTGTGAATGGCTTCCATGCAATTCAGACACTGTTACATCACCTTGATGGCTGGATTTGAACCCACAGCTTCGCCAACCCGCCCGCCAAACAAAAGCCCAAAAAACCGCTGGGCCGCCCCTGGAAAAAGGCCTTCACCGTTCGAAATTCAAAGACCCTTCAATACATAAGTACCGCCGCAGAGGCCTGGGCTTATGCCACTGAATGAGCGGTCGTGTTTTTTCCGGCAAAGGGACTACTATTCGATTCGCTGTCCCCGATTCACGCTCAGGTAACCGCCATGCGTCTTTCCGAATTCATCGTGCTACAGGTTGATCGCATCGTCGATGAGTGGGAGCAGTTCGCCAAAACCATCACCCCGGCCGCCGAGTCCATGGACAGCGCCGCCTTGCGCGACCATGCCCGGTCGATCCTGCTGGCCGCGGCCCGAGACATGTGCAAGCCCCAGACACCCGCCGAGCAAGCGGCCAAGGCACGCGGCGAAGGTCCGGAGAAAACCCCGAGCCTCGACGAGGCCGGTGCCAGCCATGGCGAGTTGCGCCATACCGTGGGTTTTGATCTGGTGCAGATGACCAGTGAATTCCGTCATTTGCGCGCCTGTGTCATCCGCCTGTGGGTCAACAGCCTGCAGTCGCCTGACCTGGCCTACTTCCAGGACATGATCCGCTTCAACGAAGCCATCGACGAAGCCCTGGCCGAATCCACCGCCGCCTATGCCGAAATGGTCAACCGCTCCCGGGACATTTTCCTCGCGATCCTCGGTCATGACCTGCGCGCGCCCCTGCAGGCGGTGAGCATGTCCACCGAAATCCTGCTGCGCAAAGCCGCGCTCGAAGGACATACGCTCCAGTGCGCGGTCAATATCCAGCGCAGTACCGGGCATCTCGCAGTCATGGTCGGGGATTTGCTGGAACTGGTGCGCAGTCGCCTGGGCAAGCACCTGCCGATCGAACCGGCGCCCATGGACCTGGCCGAAGCAGCACGGGACGCGATTGCGCGGGCCTGTGCCGGTCAACCAGAGTGCGATCCGACCCTGACGGTACAGGGTGACACCCGCGGTACCTGGGATCCGCGCAGGGTCGATCAGATGCTGCAAAACCTGATCGGCAATGCCTTGCAGCATGGATCGAGCAAACGTGAAGTGATCTTGACCCTCAAGGGCGAGGCCGACAGCGTTCGGCTGACGGTGCAGAACGACGGAGTTCCCATCCCCAGCGATGCGATCCCGACCATTTTCGACCCGCTGGTGCGCAGTGCCAGCGAAGAACTCGGCGAGCCTACTACTAGCCTTGGGTTGGGGTTGTTTATCGTCAAGGAAGTGATCGACGCCCATCAGGGGACGATTGAAGTCAGTTCCAGTGAGGCTGAGGGGACGACGTTTACCGTAATGATGCCCAGGAGCGTGATACGTCTGTAGGAGCCGGCTTGCCGGCGATGGTGCCCGCAAGACCGCCATCGCCGGCAAGCCGGCTCCTACAACTCATTCGACCAACAACCGCCCCAACCGCTGCTTGAGCATGCGGTTCTCGGCGCGCAGCTGCTGCACTTCTTCGAGCAGGTCCAGCGCCAGGGCGACCCCTTCCCACTCCAGGTCAAGGTCGCGCCGCAGCTTGGCGGCGCGCTTGGCCAGGGTCAGCTCATAGTCGTTGAAAACCCAGTCCTTGGGCTGAGCGCCCTGAGGTTCGAGGATGCCGTGCTCGACGATTTCGATCACGTAGACGTCCGACAGCTCGGTCGCCTCACAGAATTCTGCCATGTCCAGTTGAACGATCAGGGGACTGCTCATTGTCAGTGACTCCTTGGTTCTAAGGGATCAAAAATGCTCTCGCGGGTCGAACGCGGCTTTTTTCGCCAGTTCCTGCCACAGGGCCTTGATGTCATCGTCGGATTTCTTCGGCATCACGGCCTTCAATTGCACGAACAGGTAACCGCGCTCACCGGCCTTGTTCATCAGGCCATGGCCCTTGGCGCGCATGCGCTGGCCGTTCTGGCTGCCGGCCGGCACCTTGAGGTTGATTTTGCCGGTCAGGGTCGGCACGGCGACTTCGGCCCCCAGCGCCAGCTCCCACGGAGCCAGTGGCAAGGTGATGATCAGGTTATCGCCTTCGACGTCGAATTTCGGGTGCGGTGCGAAACGGATCGTCAGGTACAGGTCGCCATTGGCGCCGCCACCCACACCCGGAGCGCCCTGCCCCTTGAGGCGAATGCGCTCGCCGTCGGCCACACCGGCCGGAATCTTCACGTTCAGGCTTTTGCTGGTGTTGCTCACATGCTGGCCGGCCGCGTTGTACTGCGGTACCTGGAAGGTGACCTTCTTCGATTCGGTCGACAGTGTTTCTTCGAGAAAAACCCCAAGCTCCATTTCCACGTCTTGCCCTCGACGTCCGGTGCTGCGACGCGACTGTCCACCCCCACTGAAACCAGGCCCACGGTTGCCGAAGATCGAACTGAAGAAGTCCGAGAAATCGCCCGTGTCCTGGCCACCGCCACCGAAACCGCCACGGCTCTGCCAGCCCGGTGGTCCCTGGAACGGCTGGCCGTGCTGGCCATAGCGGCGCAGATCATCGTATTCGGCGCGTTTGTCAGCGCTTTTCAGCGCTTCATAGGCTTCCGAGGCGTCCTTGAACTTGGCCTCGGCGTCCTTTTCCTTGCTGACGTCGGGGTGGTATTTGCGCGCCAGCTTGCGATAGGCGGCCTTGATCGCCTTATCGTCTGCGGTCGGCTCCACACCCAGAATCTTGTAATAGTCTTTGAAGTCCATCGCGGGAATCACCATCCGTTATCAAATCGCGCCACGGGCAACAGCATGCGCTTGTTTGCAGCCGTTGGTTTGACCGATCTCAAATTTGTGACCGGGCGGCGCAGCAGAAGTTTATCGGCAGCCGGCGGGGCTTCTTGCGAGCACGCCCGCCGCTGTCCGGTTGATGCAGGGTAGTTTGGGGGGAATGCCCCATCTTTCAAGGCATTGTTTGCGAAGAATTAGCAGATAACCGGCCTTCGAATCTGGCGCGCACTGGCATACACTGCGCGGCCGTTTTTTAACCGGAACCTGAAAGACATGAACAACGCATCTCCAGCCCGTGCCGTGGGTATCGACTTTGGCACGTCCAACTCCACCGTCGGCTGGCTGCGCCCCGGCGTGGAAACGCTGATCGCGCTGGAGGACGACAAGATCACCCTGCCGTCAGTGGTCTTCTTCAATATTGAAGAACGTCGCCCGGTGTACGGCCGGCTGGCGCTGCACGAGTACCTGGAAGGCTACGAAGGCCGCCTGATGCGCTCGCTCAAGAGCCTGCTGGGCTCCAAGCTGATCAAGCACGACACCAGCGTCCTCGGCACGGCCATGCCGTTCAAGGACCTGCTCGGGCTGTTCATCGGTCAGCTCAAGAGCCGTGCCGAAGCCGCCGCCGGTCGGGAATTCGAAGAAGTGGTGCTGGGTCGCCCGGTGTTCTTCGTCGATGACGACCCGATGGCCGACAAGGAAGCCGAAGACACCCTGGTCGACGTGGCGCGCAAGATCGGCTTCAAGGAAGTCTCGTTCCAGTTCGAACCGATTGCCGCGGCATTCGATTACGAGTCGACCATCGAGAAAGAAGAGCTGGTACTGATCGTCGACATCGGCGGGGGTACGTCCGACTTCTCCCTGGTGCGCCTGTCGCCGGAGCGGCGCGCTGTGGATAACCGCCAGGACGACATTCTCGCCACCGGCGGCGTGCACATCGGCGGGACCGACTTCGACAAGCAACTCTCGCTGGCCGGCCTGATGCCACTGTTCGGCTATGGCAGCCGGATGAAGAGCGGTGCCTACATGCCCACCAGCCACCACATGAACCTGGCGACCTGGCACACGATCAACTCGGTGTACTCGCAAAAATCGCAACTGGCCCTGGGCAGCATGCGCTACGACATCGAGGACACCGGCGGCATCGATCGCCTGTTCAAGCTGATCGAACAGCGCGCCGGCCACTGGCTGGCGATGGAAGTGGAAGAAACCAAGATCCAGCTGACCCACGCCGACCACCGCCACGTGCCGCTGGACCGCATTGAAGCGGGCCTGAGCGTGGACTTGAGTCGTGCGCTGTTCGAGTCGGCCATCGATAACCTGCTGGAGCGGGTGCGCAACAGCGTCACCCAATTGCTGACAGACGCCGATGTTCGGGTCGATCAGGTCGACACGGTGTTCTTCACCGGCGGCTCAAGCGGCATTCCGGCGCTGCGCAACAGTGTTTCGGCGATGCTGCCGAAGGCGCGGCATGTGGAAGGGAACATCTTTGGCAGTATCGGCAGTGGCTTGGCGATCGAGGCTGCGAAACGCTACGGGTCGATGGGCTGATCCGGTTTCTGCTGCGTCCCCCATCGCTGGCAAGCCAGCTCCTACAGGTATTGTGACGCCCGTTGTAGGAGCTGGCTTGCCAGCGATAGCGTCAGATCAGGCAATACCTCTTTCGGATCAAACCATCCCCACCTGCTTCAACTCGCTCTTCAGATACGCGTAGTAAATCGGCCCCGCCACCACCCCCGGCAGGCCGAACGCTGCCTCGAACACCAGCATTGCCAGCAGCAACTCCCACGACTTGGCACTGATCTGCCCGCCGACGATGCGCGCGTTGAGGAAGTATTCGAGCTTGTGGATAAAAATCAGGTACCCCAGCGCCGCGACGGCGACCCAGATCGACAGCGACAGACCGACGATGGTGATCAGGGTGTTGGACATCAGGTTGCCGATCACCGGCAGCAGGCCGAGCAGGAACGTCAGCACGATCAGGGTTTTGGTCAGCGGCAACTTGATGCCGAACATCGGCAGGATCACCGCCAGGAAAATCCCGGTGAAGAAGGTGTTGAGCAGGGAAATCTTGATCTGGGCGAACACGATGTTGCGAAACGCCTGGACCAGCAGGTGCAGTCGATCAAACAGCGCCGCCGCCAGCGGTTTGCGCTTGGTCAGATCCGGTACACGCTGCAACGCAATGATCGCGCCCAGCACCATGCCGATCAGCAAGGTCACGAACATGTGTGCCGCATCCTTGCCCACCAGTTGCAATTCGCTCAGGTGCTTGCTGACCCACTCGCCAATGGCCACACGGAACTCGGCGGCACTGGCCGGCAGATAGGCGTCGATGAACGGCGGCAGTTGCCCGCGGGCGCGGTCGACCACCCCCATGAATTTGTCGAGGGAAGCGCCAGGGTTTTCCGCCTCGTGCAGCAGGAAGCTGAAGGCACCGGCAAAGATCAGCGACAGTACGCTGACAATCAGAGTCCCCAGCAGTGCCACCGCCAGCCAGCGCGCACGCCGGCCTTCGATCAGCCGTTGCAGTTGCGGGGTGAGCATGTTGACCAGTTCGAACACCAGCAACCCGGCGAGCAGGCTCGGCAGCAACCGCAGCGGCAGGACCAGCAGCAGCCCGCCAAAAATGATGACCCAGCTGATGACCAGCAAAACTTGACGCTGAGAAAACGTTGGCATACAGCCTCAAAAACGAACGGCGTAAAAAGGATTGGCAGTCTGCCAGCGATCCGGTGCGAGCACTAGGATTGTGTGGGTCGACCTTGGTCGGGGGCAGCTCAAGCGACTCGGCGCCCTTGTCGGCCTCTTCGCGGGCAAGCCCGCTCCCACATGGTTTCTGTGCTGAACAAAAATTGCGCA
The DNA here is from genome assembly GCF_053628995.1 of Pseudomonas sp. AP3_22 TE3818. Lineage (NCBI taxonomy): Bacteria > Pseudomonadati > Pseudomonadota > Gammaproteobacteria > Pseudomonadales > Pseudomonadaceae > Pseudomonas > Pseudomonas sp. AP3_22 TE3818. Next base: position 6,002,384 of record NZ_JBRJHL010000001.1, read on the forward strand.
GGCATCCAGGATCCCTGTGGGAGCGGGCTTGCCCGCGAAGAGGGCGGCCCATTCACCACAAGTGTCCAGGTTTATTTTTTCTTCAGGCAATCACTCATGAACGTCTTGCGCTCATCACCCTTGAGGGCTTTGGTGGCGGCGTCGGCGTTGCAGGTTTTCATTTTCTCTTGCTGCGGCGTCAAGGCCTTGCCGGCATCGTTTGCCGCCGGAGTAGCCTTCAGGCAGGTGCTCATGAAGGCTTTGCGCTCGTCGCCCTTGAGGCTTTTGGCCGTGGCGTCGGCGTTGCAGGTAGTCATCTTTTCCTGTTGGGCTGTGGCGGCGAAGCCCTGGGAGCAGAGCAGCAAACCGATCATCAACAAAGGGACACGCAAATTCTTCATGGAGTTTTCTCCTGGTCGCCACACCGAGGGGCGCGGCCTCGTACTGAAGTGTAGACAACCCCTGTTACACCTTCCTGTTCTCCAGATGGCTGCGCCGATACTGCTCCGGCGTACATCCGGCCTGGCGCTGGAACATCGCGATAAACGCCGAGCCGGTGCTGTAGCCCATGTCGAAAGCGATTTCCTGAATGCTGTGCTGGCTGTCCAACGCTTCGATTGCCGCCAGAAACCGCAGGCGCTGACGCCACTCACCGAAGCTCATGCCCAGTTCCCGCACGAACTGCCGCGCCAGGGTGCGTTCGCTGACATGGATGCGTGCGGCCCATTCCGACAATGGCCGGTTATCCCCGGGCTCGGCCTGCAAGGCTTCCAGAATCCCCAGCAATCCTGGGCTGCTAGCGTAAGGCAGGTAGCACTCGTGCACCGGGGCCTGTTGCAGTTGATCCACCAATACCTGGGCCAGACGCTGGTCGGCGGCCTGCTCGGGAACTTGCACATCCCGGGCGGCGAAGTCCTTGAGGATTGCCTTGAGGATGTCGCTGATGGCCAGGGTACAGGCTCGTGACGGCAGATCGGCGCACACCTTGGGCGCCAGGCACACGGCGCGGTAGTTGACCGGTTGATGGCTGTAGAAGCTGTGCTCGATCTGCGGCGGTACCCACACCGCGTATTGCGGAGGCGACATGAAGCGGCTGCCCTCGACGTCCATGTGCAGCACGCCGTGGGCTGCATATTCCAGCGTCCCCCAGGGATGTCGATGGGGGGCGGCGTATTCGTGGGCGTCGAAATCGGCGTAGCGGAAGTACACCGCCGACGGCAGTTCGCTGAAATCCAGCAGGTCGATGTGTTTACTGCTCATGCTGTCCGTCATCAGGGGTGAGTTGTCCGGATCGAAGTATAGGCTTGCATCCAGACAAGCGGATAATTGCACTTCATTAACGTTCTGGTTTTTCCCGATGCAATACGCTTATCCCCTGCTGGCCATTTTTATCTGGGCCGGCAATACCGTGATCACCAAAATGTCGGCCGGGGCGATCTTCCCCGCCGAGATCGGTTTCTACCGCTGGCTACTGGCCGGGTTGCTGTTCACGCCCTTCATGCTCAAACCGGTGCTCGCCCATTGGCCGCTGATCCGCCCGAAACTGGGCAAGATCTTTGTCCTCGGTGTTCTCGGCATGGCGGTCTATCAAAGCCTGGCGTACTTCGCCGCGAGCCTGACCTCGGCCACCAATATGGGCATCATCCTGTCGCTGATGCCGCTGATGTCGCTCGCGATGGCGATCATCAGCCTCGGCCAGCGCCTGACCATGGGCGCCCTGGCCGGTGCGGTGCTGTCGTTCGCCGGCGTCCTGGTGGTGGTGTCGTCCGGCAGCCTGGGCACATTGCTCGAACACGGAGTCAACCTGGGCGACGCGATGATGCTGATCGCCACCCTGGCCTACGCGGTCTACAGCACCCTGTTGAAAAAATGGCAGCTGAAACTGCCACCGCTGGTGCTCCTGTATCTGCAGGTGCTGGTGGCCGTGGTGGTGCTGTTTCCGCTGTTCCTCGCCTCACCGAAAGTCGGCCCGACCCTGCAGAACATTCCCCTGGTGCTGTACGCCTGCCTGCTGGCTTCGATGGTCGCGCCGTTGGCATGGATGCAGGCGGTGGTACGTTTGGGTCCGAGCCGGACCACGCAGTTTTTCAATTTGCTACCGTTGATTACCGCATTGATTGCAGCGGTGGTGCTGCATGAACAACTGGCGATGTATCACTTGGTGGGCGGGGTGTTGACGCTGGGTGGGGTGATTGTTTCCGAGCGTTGGACCACCGTGCTTGGTCGCAAGATTAGCGTTGCCTGATCCGGCGCTTTCGCGGGCAAGCCCGCTCCCACAGGGGATTGCATTCCATTGTGGGAGCGTGGCTTGCCCGCGATGAACGATAACGCGGTCTAAAGCCCCGTCGCGCTTAGTCGCGCCGCATGTTCGACAAACAACCGGATCGGCTCTGCCCCCTTGCCCACCAGCCCCAGCGACTGGTTGACGATATCGAAGTGATCCAGCGGATACTCATCGCCAATCACCGTGCCCAGGTGCGAGCTGTAGCGCCCGACCATGCCGTCGCAATGCCCGGCTTCGCGGACGAAGGTTTTGGCGAACAACCGGCAACTGCGGTTGGTGCCGTCCAGCAGATTGCGCCCGCGATCGGTGATGCCCGGCTGCAAGGTGCCGGACCAGGAGTAATAGCGCACGCCATTGACCTCTTCCGGCCCGTGACCGCCCCAGGTTTCAGGCAAGCCCTGTGGATAACGCTGGTTGAACAACCCGACGCCAGCGGTGGTGAGGGCGTGATGGGAGGCATGGATATCCACCGGCAACTTCGGCCCGTGGTAACCGGTATCCAGCCACCCCATCAGCGTGCCGACCATTCGCAGCAAAAAGCACAGCAGACGACCACGCAGGCTGTCATGGGGATAGTGTTGATGCAGGTAATCGGCGAGCTCCGAACCGTGGTTCGGCCCCGCCACCGAGGTCACCGATGCCACCAGATCCGGGCGTTTGGCCGCGGCGTAACGGGCGGTCAGCGAGCCCTGGCTATGGCCGATCAGGTTGACCTTGTCGGCCCCGGTTTCCCGCAGGATTTCGTCGATACGCGCCAGCAATTGCTCGCCGCGTACTTCGTTCGAATTAAGCGGCGAGACCTGCACGGCGAACACCACCGCACCGCCGCGGCGCAGCGCCTCGACGATCCCGTACCAGTACGGATAAAGCACCAACCGGATGAACCCGAGCATTCCCGGAACCAGTACCAGCGGGTAACGCGGGGCAGAACCTTGCGACATGGGCGGACATCCTTGTGGTCGGGGGGGACGCAAGGCGCAATGCAAGACATCCGCCAAGCTACGCCTGCGAAGATGACAACTCGACGACAAGTCTATGTCATCCGCGCTACTTCAACCCCACCACGCCCGCCACGATCAGCCCGACCGAGACCAGTTTGATCACGCTCAGGCTTTCCCCCAGCAGCGCGAACCCGAGAAACACCGTGCCCAGCGAACCGATGGCGGTCCAGATCGGGTACGCGATGCTCACGGGTAACTCGCGCATGGCCAGGGTCAGGAAGTAGATCCCGCCCACAGCGGCCACCACCGTGATCAGCGAAGGCCAGAGCCGGGTGAAGCCCTCGGCGTATTTCATGCCCATGGCGAAGGTGACTTCGAACCCGGCGGCGACCAGCAGAAAAAGCCAGGCCATCTAGAACTCCCCGGCCAGCGCCAGCAAGCGCTGCTCAGCCTCGGCGGCAGAGATTTCAAAGCTGCGTTCGGCGGACTCCTCGCCCTCGGCAGCGACCACTGTGACATCGGTGATGCCGATGAATCCGAGCACCGTGCGCAGTAGCGTATCGGCATGGTTCATGGCTTCCAGCTCTCCGCCCGGACCAAAACCAAAGCCGCCACGGCTGGTGATGATCAGGGCTTTTTTGCCCTGCACCAATGGCTCGTACTGGGCCACGCCATTATCCAGTGTGTGATCGAAGGTCACCCCCACCCGCACGATCTGATCGATCCAGGCCTTCAAGCCGCTGGGAACGCTGAAATTGTGCATCGGTGTGGAAATCACCAGCACATCATGGCCGAGCAGTTCGCCGACCAGTTCGTCGCTGAACGCCAGGTCGGCCTGCATCGACAGCGGCCGAGCCTCGGGCTCGGGGTAAAACGCGGCGGCCACGAATGCCTCGTTGACCGGCGGGATCAGCGCCCGACCGACTTCGCGCCGGGTCAGTGGCGAGTGTGGATGACGGGCCTGCCAGGCCGACAGAAACACTTCGGCCAAACGCCGGGAGTGTGAACGATCGCCACGGGGACTAGCATGAACGGCAAGAATTTTACTCATCTGTCTCTCCTCAGGGCTAAACTCAAACGGCTTGTGGCTTGCAGCTTGAAGCTCGCGGCTGCGCCCCTTCAAATGAGTAAAAATCAGCCAAGGTGAATCTATTTCATCTGTGGAGTTTCCGATGTTCGCCTCGCTGCCCTTGACCGCCCTGCGCGCCTTCGAATCCGCCTCACGCCTGTTGAGTTTCAAGGCCGCCGCCGAAGAGCTGTCCGTCACCCCGACGGCGGTGTCCCATCAGATCCGTTCCCTGGAAAGCTGGCTCGGCGTGCCGCTGTTCGAACGCCTGCCACGCCAGGTGCGCCTGACCGAATGCGGCGAACGGCTGTTCCAGAGCCTGCACGGGGCGTTCCTCGAAGTGGCGCAAAGTGTCGATACCCTGCGCCCGCAACGCAGCGGCGCCAACCTGACGGTCTCCACCACCGCGGCCTTCGCCGCACTGTGGCTGGTGCCTCGGTTGGGACGCTTCTATGCCCGGCACCCGAACATCAACGTGCGCCTCGACACCCACTGCGAAGTCATCGATTTGCATCAGGACGCCAGTGTCGATCTGGTGCTGCGCTACAGCCTCGACGATTACCCCAACCTGTACGGCCAGTGCCTGTTCGATGAGTCCTTCGGCGTCTACGGTTCGCCCGAACAAGTGGCGCTGGCGTTGAACCGTGCCCCGACGCTGATCAGCGTGCGCTGGCACAACTCCAGACTCTATGCCCACGGCTGGGAGGCCTGGTGCGCGCAATCGGGCGAAACCTGGCTGAGCGGTCGGCCAGCGGTGCGCGAATACGACGAAGAGCATTACGCCCTGCAAGCGGCTATTGCCGGGCAGGGTCTGGTGCTGGCAAGCAATATTCTGGTGTCGGAAAGCGTGGCCAGTGGCCTGTTGTTGCCGTACCGGGGGGACATCCAGGTCGATGGCGCCGGCTACAGCGCACTGTGCGTGCCGGGGCGCGAACGCCATCCACCGGTTCGGGCGTTTTTTGCGTGGCTGCGTGAAGAGGCGTTGGCGTCGGGACATGCTCTGGCGTGAGAATTTTTGCGCCTGACAGGCCGCCATCGCGAGCAAGCTCGCTCCTACAAAGGGGTATCGGCCACAAATCCCTGTAGGAGCGAGCTTGCTCGCGATGGGGCCCCTACAGACGCCCAATTATTTGCCTGGCTTGACGGTGACAGGCGCCTTGCCCGACTTCATCTGCTCCAGCAACGGCGCGCATTGATTCGGCTCACCACCACTCGGTGCCACCAGCGCCAGCAACCCTGCCGCCGGTGCGGCGATCACCCCCAGCGCCACCATTCCGGCGCCGCGCAGCATCAACGGCACGGCCTTGACCCCGGCATCGGGCTTGATGAACTTGCCACGTACATACAGCGGCGAACGCAATGAAATCAGGCGCCAGCCCTTGGATTCCGGGGTGATGGTCAGGTCCAGTTGTTCCGTCGCCATGTTAGCGGTGCCGTCGATGTAGACGATGGCGTTCTCGGTGTCGAATACGAACAACCGGGTGGTGGCCAGGCCGGACTGGATACCGAAGTCGGCGGCCGCGCAGTTGATCTTCACTTCCTTGTCGCCAAAGATCTTGCCCACCACGTAGTTGCCGACGTTCAGGCCCGCCAGCTCCATCAATTCGCGACTGATGGCGCCATCGTTGATCAGCATTTTCAGATCGCCATTGGCGCTGCCCAGCAGCCTGGCCACCGAATTGCCGCGCCCGCTGATATCAGCGTCACCATTGAGCTCGCCAAAACTGGTTTTCATCGGCTCAAAGCCGGGGAACAACTGTTTGAGCTTGAAGCCCCGCGCCGTGAGCCTGGCGTGGCCCTCCAGGGGATCGGTGTGGCCGTTCAGGCGAATCTGCGCGTCCAGCTTGCCGCCGGCCACGCCGAAGCGCAGCGGTTCGAGGCTGAGCACGCCATCGGTGAGCACCAGATGGGTATAGAGATCGTTGAATGGCAATTTTTCGCTGTGCACGATGCGCTTGCCGGTGAACTCGACGTCGGCGTCCATATCGCGCCAGCGATCTGTCTTGAACTCTTCGACCGGCAGCACTTTGTCCGCCGGTTGTTTGCTGTCACCGCCACGGACCTTCTGTTTGGCGTTGGAATCAGCGCCAATCAGCGGCGCCAGGTCAGCGAACAGCAATTGATTGGAGAGTAGCGAGCCGCTGAGTTTTGGCCGTGGCTGGCTGGCCACGTAGGTCAGACTGCCATGGATGTCACTCTCGCCGATCTTGCCGTTGAATTCCTCATAGCGAAACACCGCGCCACCCGGCTCGTGCAACTTGGCGATCAGATGGCCGTCGGTGGCATAGGGTGGCGTGTCCGGCAGGATCACGCCGGTCAGTGGGTAGAGGTTGCCCAGGCTGGTGCCGGCCAGTTTCAGGCGCAGGTCCAGGGCGCCGAGATTCAGCGGATCGGTCAGGGTGCCAGCCAGTTCGACGCTGGAATCGGCGATCTTCACCTGCGCCTGAAGCGGAAACGGGCGTGCCGCATCCTGCAGCGCCAACAACCCGCCAATCTTGCCCTGGCCCGCGAGTTTCTGGCCGTGGTACTGACCGTTGACCTTGAGGGCGAACGCATAATCCTGGGGTGACGAGCCCTTTTCCTGCACGGCTTTCGCCGCTTTGTCGCCAACAATATCGCTGAACGGAATCGGCTTGCCCAACGGATCGATCAGCACGTCGAGCTGCGTCTTCAGGCTCTGGTCGTCGAGGGTGACGTGGCCCTTGTCGAAGCCGATCGCACCGATATCCACCACCCAACTGGAAGGCTCGGCGTTCGGGTCTTTGGGGTCGAATTTGAACGTCCAGTTGGCGCGCCCGTCAGCCAGTCGTTGCAACTGCGCATTCGGCTCGGCGAGGTCGATACGCGGGATCACCACCCGCTGTGCCAGCAAAGCCAAGGGTGAAATGCGCAACTCGACACGCTTGAGAGCGGCCATCTGCGGTTGCTTCGACCAGTCCGGGTTGCCCAGGCTGATGTCCTCGGCTACCACATGAGGCCATGGCACCCAAGCGCGCCAGCCGCTTTCATCGGGCTCGGTCTGCCAGACCACCGACAGATTGCCGTTGATGGCAAAAGCGCGGTGCAGTTCTTCGGAAACCTTGGCATTGAGCGGCGGTTTGATCCGGTTCCAGTCGAAGAACACGATGATCAGCACCAGCAACGCCAACAAGGTAAGGAAGGTGGAAAGGGTCCAGACAAACGTCTTTTGGGTGCGCGTCATTGCACAGGGCTCCTGATACGACTGAGCGCCCCGACTGCGACGCACAGGTGAAACGGTGAGCCGGAAGCGGCTCGCCATGAAGTCTACGACTGATAAAAACCCGGCAGGTTTAATCGATAGACCGATTTCGCCGAATTCAGCCAGTCCGATACTGACCAATTAGTCATTCGGCGTTACCAACCCCGCACATTTACACGTCGCAGGTGGGTCGAAAATACCCAAACCGGTGCAAGACAACTCGCCGGAAACGCCCGATCTAGAGGCTCTCCAGCAAACAATCAATTCCGTTGATTATTACCATTGCGTTTATGAACTTTTATATCGACTTATCGAGAGTAGCATTGCCCTCGTACCCACTTTTTCGCACCCCCGAGGAGCACAACAATCATGAAACGCCAATTACTGCTTAGCCTTTCACTCTCGATGCTGGCCAGCACTGCTTTTGCCCTGCCAGCCGCCGACCAGGCCACCCCACAGGTGAAACAAGACCACTCGGTGTTCAGCCAGACCGTCGCCGCCGATGGCTCCGAGCGCACTCCACAAGGCCAGACCCTTGCCGAAGGGGGTAATGATCGCCTGAAAGAAAAAGGCCTGATCACTCAGGATGGCTCGGACCGTACTCCACAAGGCCAAACCCTAGCTGCCGATGGTTCGGATCGCACCCCACAAGGCCAAACCCTGGCTGCCGATGGTTCGGATCGCACCCCACAAGGCCAGACCCTCGCCGCTGACGGTTCGGACCGCACCCCACAAGGTCAAACCCTCGCCGCTGACGGTTCGGATCGCACCCCACAAGGCCAGACCCTGGCTGCCGACGGTTCGGATCGCACTCCACAAGGTCAAACCCTCGCTGAAGGCGGTGGTGACCGTGTGATCGAACGCAACAGCGCTCTGAGCTAAGCCCCATGGCCGCCCAGAAAAAAAGCCCAATCCCCGGATTGGGCTTTTGACTTTTCAGCACTGCGCTTGATAGATGCCGCACTTCCCCGCTTGATCCCTCACAGTCGTTCGACGCCGGCAAAGCCGATTTGCTAGAGTGCGCCGCGTCCCTGTCCAGAAAACGCCCTTGCGATGCTGCCCCGCGCCGAACAGAAACAACAGACCCGTAATGCCCTGATGGACGCTGCCCGGCGCCTGATGGACGGCGGCCGAGGATTCGGCAGCCTGAGCCTGCGTGAAGTCGCGAAAACCGCCGGCATCGTACCGACCGGTTTCTACCGCCATTTTGCCGATATGGATGAACTGGGCCTGGTGCTGGTCAGCGAAGTCGGCCAGACCTTCCGCGAAACCATTCGCCTGGTACGGCACAACGAATTCGTGATGGGCGGCATCATCGATGCCTCGGTACGGATCTTTCTCGACGTGGTCAGCGCCAACCGTTCGCAGTTCCTGTTTCTCGCCCGCGAGCAATACGGCGGTTCGCTGCCGGTGCGCCAGGCCATTGGCCGTCTGCGTGAAGGCATCAGTTCGGACCTGGCGGCGGATTTGTCACTGATGCCGAAACTGCAGCATCTGGACATCGCCGACCTGAGCGTCATGGCGGATCTGATCGTCAAAAGCGTGTTCGCCACCCTGCCGGACATCATCGATCCCCCCGCCGAGGGCTTGCCCGAGCACCTGACGCCCCAGGCAAAAATCACCCAGCAGTTGCGGTTTATCTTTATCGGCCTCAAGCACTGGCAAGGGCTCGGCAGTACCGAGTAACCTCTTGAGGAAGCCCATATCCCTGTGGGAGCGGGCTTGCTCGCGAAAGCGCCGGCACATTCAACATTGATGTGACAGGTACACCGCCTTCGCGAGCAAGTCGAATCGTCGCACCGCCGCTCCCACACTGAACTGAACCGCATCGCCTCAACTTGGTGCGCAAATCAAAACCTGCGCACCAACTTCAACCAAAAAACTCACTCAATCGATACCCCTCCTACGTCTCCTTCAGCCATTTCCTACGCATCATGTCGATTGGCAAGCCCCTTGCTCTAGCCTGAGCATCGTCCATTGCTGGAAGCCTTCCGATGCTGGTGATTCATCGCAGAATCGACCCTCAACCCGTTTGGGCCGCTGAACTGCACCTGACGTTCGAAGCCCGCAGCAAGAGCCGTTTGCGCTGTTTCAGTGCCGAGGGCGAAGACGTCGGGTTGTTTTTGGAGCGTGGCCAGCCGCCGCTGCATGACGGCGAATACCTGCAAGCCGAAGACGGGCGAGTCGTGCGTGTCTGCGCACGCCCTGAGCAACTGCTGCACGTCACCTGCGCCAATGCCTTCGAACTGACCCGCGCGGCCTATCACCTGGGCAACCGCCATGTCGCCCTGCAAGTCGGCGACGGCTGGTTGCGCCTGCTCGACGATTACGTGCTCAAGGCCATGCTCGAACAACTCGGTGCCATTGCCTCGAACATCGAAGCGCCGTTCCAGCCGGAACATGGCGCCTACGGCGGTGGCCATCATCATTCGCGCCACGGTGATGAAGACTTCAACTACGCGCCGAAACTGCACCAGTTCGGCGTACGCCCATGAACCCGGCCTGGGCGCTGCTGCGCCTGGCCAGCCCGCAATTGCCGATTGGCGGCTACAGCTACTCCCAAGGGCTGGAAATGGCTGTGGATAACGGCCGCGTAAGCGATCCCGACAGTGCGCGACGCTGGATCAGCGATCAGTTGCTGTTGAATCTGGCACGCTTCGAAGCGCCGTTGCTGCTCGCCCATTGCGTGGCCGCCAGCGAGGACAACTGGGGCGACTTGCTGCAACGCTGCGAGGAACACCGCGCCAGTCGCGAAACCCGCGAACTGCATCAGGAAAGCCGGCAGATGGGCTACTCGTTGCAGCAATTGCTCAACGGCTTGCCGGAACTCGACACACCTGCCCGCGCCTTCCTCGAACAACGTAGCGAACCCCATCTGGCCCTGGGATGGGCCTTGGCCGCGCGCGCCTGGCAGATCAGCCCGCAGGATGCATTGGCTGCGTGGCTATGGAGCTGGCTGGAAAACCAGTTGGCGGTGCTGATGAAGACTTTGCCACTGGGCCAGCAAGCCGCCCAACGCCTGACCAGCGAACTGTTGCCGCTGCTTCAACAGGCGCAACAGAACGCCACCCGAATCGATCCCGATCACTACGGCAGCGCCGCTTTCGGCCTGTCCCTGGCGTGTATGGCCCATGAGCGCCAGTACAGCCGTCTGTTCCGTTCCTAGGGCCTGTTATTTTGGAGAATCACATGAACACACAACCCCTGCGCGTCGGCATCGGCGGCCCGGTCGGTTCCGGCAAAACCGCCCTGACCCTGGCCCTGTGCCTGGCCCTGCGCGAGCGTTACAACCTGGCCGTGGTGACCAACGACATCTACACCCGCGAAGACGCCGACTTCCTGGTGCGCAACGAAGCCCTGGCGCCGGAACGCATCATCGGCGTGGAAACCGGCGGCTGCCCGCACACGGCCATCCGCGAGGACGCTTCGATCAACCTTGAAGCCGTGGATCAACTCAATCGCCGTTTTCCGGGGCTGGACCTGATTCTCGTGGAGTCCGGTGGCGACAACCTCTCCGCGACCTTCAGCCCGGAACTGTCCGACCTGACGATCTACGTGATCGACGTCTCCGCTGGCGACAAGCTGCCGCGCAAGGGTGGGCCGGGGATCTGCAAATCCGACCTGCTGGTGATCAACAAGATCGACCTGGCGCCGCTGGTCGGTGCCTCGCTGGAGATGATGAACAGCGACACCCAGCGCATGCGCAACGGCAAGCCATTTGTCTTCAGCAACCAGAAAACCGGCCAGGGTCTGGAACAGATCATCGCCTTCATCGAACGCCAGGGCTTGCTGACCGCGGCCTGATCCCCCCTTCAACAAGGAAGCTTTCCATGACACTGAAACGCATTCTCGGCGCCCTGGCCCTGCTGCTGACGCCAGCCCTCGCCCTCGCCCATCCAGGGCACGGCGACAATGGCTTGATCGCCGGCATCAGCCATCCGCTTGGCGGTCTCGATCACCTGCTGGCAATGCTCGCGGTCGGCCTGTGGGCCGCACAGCAGCAAGGTGCTGCGCGCTGGGCGCTGCCATGCACCTTCGTCGGGACTCTGCTGATTGGCGGGATGCTGGGCTTTGAAGGAATGAACCTGCCTGCACTGGAGAGCGGGATTGCCGCTTCCGTATTGGCCTTGGGGCTGGCGGTGGCGCTGGCTGTGCGTCCACCGTTGGTGATGGCGGCAGGTGCGACAGCCTTGTTTGCGCTGTTTCATGGTGTGGCGCATGGGCTGGAACTGCCGGACATGTCGAGTCCCTGGACCTATGCCGCAGGCTTTGTCGCCGCGACGGCGGTGTTGCATGCGGCGGGTTATGCGCTGGTGCGGGTGTTGCCACAGGCAGCGGCACCGCTGGTACGACTGGCGGGCGCGGCTTCGGCGGCGACCGGGGTGTGGTTGTTGGCGGGTTGATTCTCCAGCGCCTGAACCGGCCTCTTCGCGGGCAAGCCCGCTCCCACATTGGAATGCGTACACCTGTGGGAGCGGGCTTGCCCGCGAAGACGGCCTGACAGACACCGCATCGCTCAGGCCGACCTCTCTGCTAACATGTCGCGCAATCGCCCCTGCCGTGACGACGCCAGCCAATGCCACCTGTTTCCCGCTCCGCCTCCCAGCCTGAATTGACCACCCTGTTCGCCTCGGTGCAGCAGCACTTCCTGAACGTCATCGTGCCGCTCTGGCAAGGTCCGGGCTGGAATGCCGACATGGCGTTGCCCTACGAGGCGCTGGATGCCGAACACCAACCGCTGCCACCGCAACGCTACCGGGCCATGGCCTGTGCGCGGCAGTTGTATCTGTTTGCCAGCCTGATCGGTCAGGTGCCGGGCGCCGAAGAGCGTGCCGCCGCGTTGTTCCGCTCGTTGCAGCGGCACTTCCACGATGCCGAGCACGGCGGCTGGTTCTACAGCGTCGATGCTCAAGGGACGCCGCTGGATCAGCGCAAGGACCTCTACACCCACGCATTCATCCTGTTCGCCTGCGCCCATTACTGGGACAAGGTCCGCGAGCCGCTGGTGGAGTCGGTACTCAACGCCTCGCTGGAAGTGATCGCGCAGCGTTTCGCCACGGACGACGGTCTGTATGAAGCCACGCTCGACCGCGACTGGGCATCGCTGGGCAGCGGCCCCTTGCAAAACCCGCTGATGCACCTGGCCGAAGCGTTCCTCGCCACCCTGTCGGTGCGTGAAGATCTCGACGTGCAACACGCACTCATCGAGTTATGCACAGCCCTGCACGCGCGCTTTATCGATCCGCAGCACGGCGTGTTGATGGAAAAGCCGCTGGGGTCTGTGGATAACTGGTTTGAACCGGGGCATCAGTTCGAGTGGTATTTCCTGCTGGAATCCTCGGCACTGCTGCGCACTTCGACCCTGCATGCCGATCTGGAAAGGGCCTTCGCCTTTACCGAGCAGTTGGGCGTCGATCAACAGAGCGGTGCGGTGCGAGCCATGCTCGACCTCGAGCCAGGTGGCGGCGTCCGGGATGCCACACAGCGTATCTGGGCCCAGGCCGAATACCTGCGCGCCCTGACGCTGCGTCCGGACAGCGAAGCGGATGTATTGCGTCAATTGCAGGCATTGCAGCAGCGCTCACTGCATACCGGCGGCTGGTATGAATGCCGTGATGAACGTGGTGAAGTCAGTCGCCGCGACATGCCGTCGACCACGCCCTATCACCTGGCGACCTGTTATCGCGGGCTGGCTGAATATCTGGCCTGACCGAAGTGCCATCACTCAATCCACTTGCGATCCCCGGTAAAGCTGATGGTCAGCCATCGTGCGGCATCCGGCTCGCCAAGCTTCGCGGAAATTTCTTCGCGCAAACTGTCCAGTTGCCCCACGCCGTCCAGCCAGTAATCCTTCGGCAATACGATGTGGATCTCGATAAAACACGCCCTGCCGTGCTTCTGCACGTAGGAAATGTAGTCGTCGAAACCATGCTCGGCCTTCGCCACCTCCATCACCTGACGCACCTTGTCGTCCAGCTGGTCCGGGACGATCCCCAACACATCGCGCAAGGCCGGCCCGAGGATTTTGAACGCCGGGGGGAGCATGCCCAGGGCCAGCAGAATCAGGATCATCGGGTCGACATACACCGCCCACTTGGCGTAACCCTGCGTCTTGAGCAGCAGCGCGATGAGGAAACTCACCAGCAGCCCCGCCGACAGCATCGCGTCCACCAGCCAACTGATGTTGTCGAACTGGATCAGCGATGAGTTGAGCGTGCGGTTGCGATGGCGGACGTAGAAAAAATAAATGAGCTCGACGACGGTAAACACTGCCGCATAGACGATCACCAGTCCGAGTTCGACCTCGCGGCCACCACTGATGATGCCGAACACGCCGTTGAGAAAGGCGTAAATGGCGACCAGGAAAATGAAACTACCTTCGATCACCAGCACCATGGGTTCCAGGTGCCAGGAACCGAACTGGAAGCGCTGGTTGCTTTCCTTGGCAATCAGCCGGGCGGTGATCAGCATCAGGACCTTGATAAAGGCCGCGATCAACGAAAAGAAGCCATCGAACAGGATGGATTGGGCACCCGACACAAAACCGGTGATGATCCCGGCAAATGTCACGGCGAGCATCAGGAAGGTCGATTGTTTGAGCAGCGACTGCTCGCCTCGATTACTCACTGGATCTCCTCTAATACCTCTAGACCGCCGGGTGCGGCGGGTTGCTTGAGGGAGGAGTCTAGCTGAAGCTTTGTGTCGCCTGAGCCGCCCCCTTCGCGAGCAAGCCCGCTCCCACAGGTTTCATGTGATCCCTGTGGGAGCGGGCTTGCTCGCGAAGAACGATGACTCGGTATTAAGCCTTGCCACCACTGCGATCAATAGCAAACCCGGCCCAGGTCTGGCTCACCGGCATCAGCTCCAGGCTGTTGATGTTGATGTGCGCAGGTGCATTGAGCACCCAGAAAATGGTGTCGGCGATGTCTTGCGGCTGGATCGGTTCGGCGCCGGCGTAGGTGGCGTTGTAGCGCTCCTGGTCACCGGCAAAACGCACCAGCGAGAACTCGCTCTCGCACAGGCCCGGCTCGATGTTGCTGACCCGTACACCTGTGCCCTGCAGGTCGCAGCGCAGGTTCAGGGAGAACTGTTTGACGAACGCCTTGGTCGCGCCATACACGTGGCTGCCCGGGTACGGGTAGTTGCCGGCGATGGACCCCAGGTTGACGATGCCGGCGCCACGACCGTGGGCGATCAGGCGTGGCAACAGCAGACGGGTGCTGTACATCAGGCCTTTGACGTTGGTGTCGACCATGGTGTCCCAATCGTCCAGGTCGCACTTGGGTGCCGGATCGACGCCCAGGGCCAGCCCGGCGTTGTTGATCAATCCGCGCAGTTTGGCAAAGGATGGCGGCAGATTGGCAATCGCCTCCTCCATGGCCTTGCGATCACGCACATCGAGCACCAGGCCATGGACTTCGGTCTGCTTCGACAGCTCGGCGCACAGCGCATTGAGGCGCTCTTCACGACGGCCTGTCAGCACCAACTTCCAGCCTGCGTCGGCAAAACGACGGGCACAGGCTTCACCAAAACCGGAGGTCGCGCCGGTAATAAACAGGGTGTTGGACATCGTGTTCTCCTTGCTTCGGCTGATCGCCAGCCATTGGAATGGTAAGTCAGCAGGCAGAATGCCCGGCCTTGCCCATAGCGGCAACCGCACTTTCTGTACAAAAAACGAGCAATCCTCGCAACCCCTTGGCCAGCCTGGCTTGCAGCCATGTGCACGCACGTTATCCACAGGCCGGTCCACAGTCTTTGGGGGCAAGTGGAAAAGCTGCAAGCCGCTGTCCACAAGGCTTTGCGCGGCTTTTTGAAACTTTTTTGCTTGACCCTCAATAGCCGGCCGTGTAGCCCCTGGGGATTTTCATGACTGACGGGTCAAACCAGCGCTGGCGCCAAGCCAGTAACCACGGCCTTCAGCCGGGTCTTTCCAGAGTTTAATCACAGACTTATCCACAGGCTTGTCCACGCTGATTCCACCCACTTTCATCTCGAACAAAAAGGTTGACAAAGCGCTCTTCAAGTTGCGCAAAAACACTTGATCAAAAACTGAACACCCCCCTGCAGGCCCCGGTTTAAAAGGCCTCCAGCCAGCTACTCCCACGTTATTCACAGCCGGCTCCACAGCAAACGGGGACAAGTCAAAACCGTGACAAAACAACTATTTGCAGCGGCTTTATGTCGCGCTTCGGGAGCTCTTGAATATTGTTTTCCACAATTTCCTGCGATCCCTGTAGGAGCGAGCTTGCTCGCGATGGACGTGAACGATAACGCGGGAAACCAGACACCCCGCAGCGTTCTCCGGTTTATCGCGAGCGAGCTCGCTCCTACAGGGAAATTGGCGGTGTTTGGAGATGAAAAAAA
This sequence comes from Pseudomonas sp. AP3_22 TE3818, assembly GCF_053628995.1. Classification (NCBI taxonomy): domain Bacteria; kingdom Pseudomonadati; phylum Pseudomonadota; class Gammaproteobacteria; order Pseudomonadales; family Pseudomonadaceae; genus Pseudomonas; species Pseudomonas sp. AP3_22 TE3818. Next base: position 6,018,238 of record NZ_JBRJHL010000001.1, read on the forward strand.
GCCCCGGCGATTGCGCGCCGGGGCTTGTGCATAAGCACTGAAACTCAGTGCCCGCCGAGGTAAGCGTTACGCACATCCTCGTTGACCAGCAGTTCCTTGCCGGTACCGGTCATGCGGATTTCGCCGTTGACCATCACGTACGCCCGGTCCGACAACCGCAGAGCGTGGTTGGCGTTCTGTTCCACCAGGAAAATGGTCATGCCGGTCTTGGCCAGTTCTCGCAGGGTCGCGAAGATCTGTTTCACCACGATCGGCGCCAGGCCCAGACTCGGCTCATCCAGCAGCAACAACTTGGGCCGGCTCATCAGGGCGCGGGCGATGGCAAGCATCTGCTGCTCGCCACCGGACATGGTCATCGCCCGCTGAGTACGCCGTTCTTCGAGCCGCGGGAACAGCTCGAACATGCGTTGCATGTCTTCCTTGGCGTACTTGTCACCGATGGGGATGGTGCCCATCAGCAGGTTTTCCTCGACTGTCATGTCGGGGAACACCCGCCGCCCTTCCGGCGACTGCGCGATGCCGTTGGAGGCGATGTAGTGGGACGACTTGTGGGTAATGTCCACGCCCTGATAAAGGATCTGCCCGTCGGCGGCCCGTGGCTGGCCGAAGATCGACATCAGCAGGGTTGACTTGCCGGCGCCGTTGGAGCCGATCAGGCTGACGGTTTCGCCTTCGTTGATGTGCAGCGAGACGCCTTTCAGGGCCTGGATCGGGCCGTAGAACACGTTCAGGTCCTTGAGTTCGAGGATGGGTTTGCTCATACCACCTCCTCTTCGTCGGCGCCCAGGTACGCGGCAATCACTTTCGGGTCGTGGCGGATGTCGTCGGGACCACCCTCGGCGATGACGATGCCGTGGTCCAGCACCACGATGTGGTCGGAAATGCTCATTACCATGCCCATGTCGTGTTCGATCAGCACCACGGTCAGATCGTGCTCATCGCGCAGCAGCCGGATCATCGCGCTCAGCGCTTCGGTTTCCTGAGGGTTGAGGCCGGCGGCCGGTTCGTCGAGGCAGATGATCTGCGGACGGGTGCACATGGCGCGGGCGATTTCCAGGCGGCGCTGCTGGCCGTAGGACAGTTCACCGGCCAGGCGGTTGGCGCAGTCCACCAGGTCCACCACTTCCAGCCAGTAGAAGGCATGGTCCAGTGCATCGCTTTCGGCCTTGCGATAGCCCTTGGTGTTGAGGATGCCGGCCAGCATGTTGCGGTTGACCCACATGTGCTGGGCCACCAGCAGGTTTTCCAGCACCGACATTTCCTTGAACAGGCGAATGTTCTGGAACGTCCGCGCCAGGCCGGCACGGTTCACCAGGTGGGTGCCGCCGAACATCTTGTAGCGCAGCCGGGTGATGAAGCTTTTTGGCGAAACGAAATCGGTCGGTTTGAACGATTCGCCCAGCAACTTGATGACGTTGGTCTTTTGCCCACGCACGTTCAGTTCGATCTTGCCGCCGGAGGCCTTGTAGAACCCGGTCAGGCAGTTGAACACCGTGGTCTTGCCGGCGCCGTTGGGGCCGATCAGGGCGAAGATCGAGTTGCGCTTGACCTTCAGGCTCACATCATTCAGGGCCTTGATGCCGCCGAAGTGCATCATCAGCTTCTCTACGGAGAGTACGACTTCGCTCATGGCGCTACTCCTTTACGCGGCGTCACACCGGTACGGCTGATCCGAATCAGGCCGCGCGGTCGCCAGATCATCATCAACACCATCAGGATGCCGAACAGCAGCACGCGGTACTCGGCGAAGCCTCGCAGCAGTTCCGGAGCGACGGTCAACACGAAGGCTGCAATCACCACGCCTATGGTCGAACCCATGCCACCCAGTACCACGATGGCGAGGATCAATGCCGATTCGAAGAAGGTGAACGAGGTCGGGTTGACGAAGCCCTGGTAGGTGGCGAAGAACACCCCGGCCAGACCGGCCGTCGAGGCACCGATGGTGAATGCCGAGAGCTTGACCAGTACGTGGTTCAGGCCCATGGAACGGCAGGCGATTTCGTCTTCGCGCAGGGCTTCCCAGGCGCGGCCGACCGGCATGCGGGTCAGGCGATGCTTGATGTACAGCACAGCCAGCACCACCAGGAACAGCACCGCGTAGATGAAGTAGTACTTCACGTCGGGGTTGTAGGCGATGCCGAAGAACTCATGGAACGGCACGCCGCCGTCCTTGGCTCGCTTGCCGAACTCCAGGCCGAAGAAGGTCGGCAGCGGTGCCGGCATGCCGTTCGGGCCGCCAGTCAGCGACAACCAGTTGTTGAGGATCAGGCGGATGATTTCACCGAAGCCCAGGGTCACGATCGCCAGGTAGTCACCGTGCAGGCGCAGCACCGGGAAACCGAGAATGCAACCGGCCAGGCCGGCGATGATCGCCGCCAGTGGCAACACCGTCCAGAAGCCCAGCCCGAGGTATTGGTAACCGAGTGCCAGACCGTAGGCACCGATGGCGTAGAACGCCACGTAACCGAGGTCGAGCAGGCCGGCCAGACCGACCACGATGTTCAGCCCCAGCCCCAGCAGTACGTAGATCAGCCCGAGGATGACCACGCCCAGCAGGTAGGAGTTGGAGAAAAACGGCAGCGCCACGGCGATGACGATCATCAGCGGGATGATCCAGCGCAACCGCGACTTGTAGTCCGGCGCCAGCACATGCACCCCGGAGCCTGTCGTTTCAAAGCCTTCAAGGATTTTCAGGCCCTTGCCTGTCTGCAGGAACATGCTCAGGGCAAAACGTCCGGCCATGACGATCGCCACGATCCACGCCACCCGGGTGGTTTCCAGGTTGAAGCCATAGCCATCGAGAACGACGCCGACAATCGGCCCGAACACAATCAGGGCAATGAGGCCGGCAAGAATCGCGTCAACCAGACTTTTTTTGATATCAATGGTTTTTTTAGTGGTTGAAGACATCGCTTACACCTTCGACACAAGAGGACGGCCGAGCAGGCCTTGAGGCCGAAAGACCAGAACGAGGACCAACAGCGAGAAGCTGAAAACGTCTTTGTAGTCCGAGTTCACCAGACCGGAAAACAGCGACTCGGAAATCCCGAGAATGATCCCGCCGAGCATCGCCCCGGGCAGGGAGCCGATCCCGCCGAGCACCGCGGCGGTGAACGCCTTGATCCCGATGATGAAGCCGGCATAGAAGTCGAATGTGCCGTAGTTCATGGTGATCAGCACGCCGGCCAGGGCCGCCATCGCTGCACCGATGATGAATACGTAGGAAATCACCCGGTCGGTGTTGATCCCCAGGATCGAAGCCATCTTGCGGTCTTGCTGGGTTGCACGGCACATGCGGCCGAGCTTGGTGTACTTGATGACGTAGGTCAGCAGGCCCATCCCGACGAACGCTGCGACCAGAATGAAGACCTTGGTGTAGGTCAACTGAACGAAACCGGTACCGATATCAACGCGCCAGGCACCCGTGAGCAAAGTCGGAACGCCTTGTTGCTTCGCGCCCTGGGAGATCTGTGCGTAGTTTTGCAGGATCAGGGAAATACCGATTGCACTGATCAGCGGTGCGAGTCGAGTGGAGTTGCGCAGGGGTTTGTAGGCGACACGCTCGATGACCCAGCCATACACCGCCGTGACGACGATGGTGAAGATCAGTGTGCCAAGCATCAGCAGCGGAAAGGATTCGATACCGAAGTAAGCCAGCAGAGCCAGACTGATTGCCGCGAGGTAAGCGGAAATCATGTAAACCTCGCCGTGGGCGAAGTTGATCATGCCGATGATGCCATAGACCATTGTGTAGCCGATGGCGATCAGGCCATAGACCGACCCGAGGGTCAGGCCGTTGACCAGTTGCTGCAGGAAAATACCATCCATAACGCAATCTCACGCAATGAGAACCTGCACATGTGGCTGTGCGGTTCTTCTAAGGAAAATACAGATATACGTCGGAGCAATGACACTCACGATCAGGCTGGCCACCACCGCCCCCTGTAGGAGCTGGCTTGCCAGCGATAGCGATGTATCAGCCAACATGGATGTCGACTGACCTGGCGCATTCGCGAGCAAGCCCGCTCCCACAAGGGATCCGTGGGGTTCAGATGATCGAATCAGCCCTTACTTCTGTTTTTCCAGCTGGTGGTATTTGCCGTCCTTGTCCCACTGGTAAACCACGTAGTCGGAGACTTTCAGGTCGCCCTTGCTGTCCCAGGTCTTCTCGCCCATGACGGTCTTGACCGGGTTCTTCTTCAGCCATGCGGCCGCTTCTTCGCCCTTGTTGGACTTGGCGCCGTTGAAGGCTGCTGCCAGGGCCTGGACCGAAGCGTAGGCGTACAGGGTGTAGCCTTCAGGCTCGGTACCGGCCTTGCGGAAGGCGTCTACCACGGTCTTGCTGTCTGGCAGCAGGCGTGGGTCGGCACCGAAGGTCATCAGCACGCCGTCAACGAATTGCGGACCGCCAGCGGTGGTCACCAGTTCGTCGGTCACGATGCCGTCGTCGGACATGAACTTGACGTCTTTCAGGCCTTGTTCACGCAGTTGACGCACCAGAGGACCAGCTTCCGGGTGCAGGCCACCGAAGTAGACGACGTCAGCGCCAGCGCCGCGGATCTTGGTCACGATGGTGCTGAAGTCTTTCTCGCCACGGGTCAGGCCTTCATACAGCACAGGCTTCACGCCACGCTTCTCAAGCTGAGCCTTGGTGGCATCCGCCAGGCCCTGACCGTAGGTGTCCTTGTCGTGCAGCACGACCACTTTCTTGCCCTTGAGCACGTCGACGATGTAGTCGCCGGCCACGATACCTTGCTGGTCGTCACGCCCGCACATACGGAACATGGCGCTCAGGCCGCGCTCGGTCACAGCCGGGTTGGTGGAGCCAGGAGTGATGGCGATGATGCCTGCTTCGTCGTAGATCTCGGAGGCCGGGATGGTCGACGAGGAGCAGAAGTGACCGACCACGCCGGCGACTTTCTGGTTGGTCAGGTCCTTGGCGACCGTCACAGCCTGTTTCGGTTCACAGGCGTCATCGCCCTTGACCAATACGATTTTTTCCCCGTTGACCCCGCCCGACGCGTTGACCGCATCGGCCGCCGCTTGCGCACCCTTCATGTACTGTTCGCCAAATGCCGCGTTGGCGCCTGTCATTGGTCCCGCTACGCCGATCTTGATGTCAGCCTGAGCAAACGCAGAAACACCCAGCGCAGTTGCTACTGCGAGGGCCAGAAAGCCTTTCTTGTAAAACGTCTGGGACATGAGGTGGTGCTCCATGGTTTTTTTTAATTGGCACTGCGACTTCACTGAATGCTCAGAGCAAGGGCCGTGCCATCGGTTTTTTATTCTGAAAAAAGTCGCTGCTTTCTTGTTATTTCGACTGTTTCTGGCCCATTTTCATTGGGCGTGCAACCGTCTAAACCGCGGAAGGTAAAACCATTATTTTTTTGAGGCGCAACCCGCCTGCGCCATCATTGCAACCGCGGCTTTAAACGACGTGCAACCAGCCTGTAACAACGTGCGTCACCGAAGTGCACACTGCTGGTGCGAGACTGCTACAACCCGCACCACTACAGGCTAGCTGCAGATCGAAAAAGCGCCGCTTCCCCACTGCAAAAATCAACATTCAGATCACGATCCGCAGGCACTGGCCTGCGTGATACAGCGAGAATCCCGCCTCATACAGACAGCTGCGCAACCCCACCCCGGCCAATGGCTGCATGGGCGCGAAAGGAATCGGTAGCGCTTGAGGATTTCCGTTACACAGGTAATCAGCAAAGGCCTTGCCGACCACCGTTCCCGTGGTCACGCCCCGCCCGTTGTAACCGGTGACTGCCACCAAACCGGGCGCTGGCTCGAACAGGCGCATCAAATGATCGGGGGTGAAGGCAATGCGACCGGTCCAGGTGCACTCCCATTCCACCGGCTTGAGGTACGGGAAATAGTGCTGCTGCACCCGGTCGGCCCAGGCCTTGAGGAACCAGGTCGGCTTCTGATTGCCATTACCCAGGCTGCCAAGCAACAGGCGACCGTCTTTATCCCGACGGATACTGCTGAGCACCTGTCGGGTGTCCCAGGAACCCTGGCCACCGGGCAGAATTTGCCGGGCGGCTTCTTCGGTCAGCGGCACCGAGGCCACCTGATAGTAATAACCGGGGAAGAAATTACGCCGCAGCTCCGTCCAGTCGCCTTCGGTGTAGGCATTGGAAGCAATCACCACTTTCTCGGCCATCACCGAACCCTGGGCGGTTTGCACCGACCAGCGCTGGCCTTGGCGTTCGAGCCGGGTGACCGGGGAATGATCGAACAATTGACCGCCCAGGCCGATGGCCGCCTTGGCCAACCCCGTGGTGTAGGCCATCGGGTTGAGCGTGCCAGCGCGGCGATCGAGCAATGCCGCGGCGATCTTTTTGGTGCCGGTGGCTTGCTCGCAGGCCTGACCGGTGAGCAGCTCTACCGGCGCCCCACGGCGCTTCCATTGTTCTTCACGGCTGCGCAAGTCGGCTTCGCCACGGGCGTTGTGCGCCATGTGCAGCGTGCCTTCGCGGCGCAACTGGCAATCGATGTTGTATTTGTCGACAAGGCTGAACACCAGGGATGGCGCCGCGCCCAGCATGCGGTTGAGCTGGCTGCCGACCTCAGTGCCGAACCCGGCTTCGATCTCGTCCGGGGGAATCCACATCCCGGCATTGACCAGCCCGACATTGCGCCCCGAGCCACCATGGCCGGCGCGATGGGCCTCCAGCACACAAACGGTCTTGCCTTGCTCCAGCAGATGCACCGCCGCCGACAAACCGGTAAACCCGGCGCCGATGACGCAGACATCCACCGTGACCTCACCCTTGAGGGCCGAATTGTCCGGCCTTTGCGGCGTCAGTTTTTCCCACAGACACTCTTCGCGTAACGGCATTGCCAGACTCCAACAGAAACCTAACCAACACACAAATCACTGTAGGAGCGAGCTTGCTCGCGAAAAACGTCATGGCAACGCGTTTAAACAGCAAGCCCGCGTTATCGTTGACGATCATCGCGAGCAAGCTCGCTCCTACAATTAATCGAACGTGATGCCCTGCGCCAACGGCAACTCCAGCGAATAGTTCACGGTGTTGGTCTGGCGGCGCATGTAGCCGCGCCATGCATCGGAGCCGGACTCGCGACCGCCACCGGTTTCTTTCTCGCCGCCAAACGCGCCACCAATTTCCGCGCCGCTCGGGCCGATGTTGACGTTGGCGATGCCGCAGTCGCTGCCCACCGCCGACATGAACTGCTCGGCTTCACGCACGTCGGTGGTGAAGATGCACGAGGACAGGCCTTGTGGCACGGCGTTGTTCAGGCGCAGCGCTTCCTGGAAGTCGGTGTAGCCGACCACGTACAGGATCGGGGCGAAGGTTTCGTGGCAGACCACATCGCTCTGCTCAGGCATTTCGACGATGGCCGGCGAAACGTAGTAGGCGTTCGGGAACTGGTCTTCCAGCTGACGCTTGCCGCCGAAGACCTTGCCGCCTTCGCTCAACGCCTGCTCCAGCGCATCCTGCATGTTGTCGAAGCTTTGCTTGTCGATCAGCGGGCCGACCAGGTTGCCTTCCAGCGGATGGCCGATACGTACTTTCGAGTACGCGGCTTTCAGGCGGGTGACGATTTCTTCTTTCACCGATTCATGAGCGATCAGTCGACGCAGGGTGGTGCAGCGCTGACCGGCGGTGCCGACGGCGCTGAACAGGATCGCACGAACAGCCATGTCCAGGTCGGCGCTCGGGCCGAGGATCATGGCGTTGTTACCGCCCAGTTCGAGAATGCTGCGGGCAAAGCGCGCGGCCACTTTCGGTGCCACTTCGCGGCCCATGCGGGTGCTGCCGGTGGCGCTGATCAGCGCTACGCGCGGGTCGTCCACCAAGGCTTCGCCGGCATCGCGGCCGCCGATCACCACCTGGCACAAATTCGCAGGCGCATCGCTGAAGTTCTTCACGACGCGGTCGAACAGCGCTTGGCAGGCCAGCGCGGTGAGCGGGGTCTTTTCCGACGGTTTCCACACCACCGGGTTGCCGCACACCAGTGCCAGCGTGGTGTTCCAGGCCCAGACCGCGACCGGGAAGTTGAACGCACTGATCACCCCGACAACACCCAGCGGGTGCCAGGTTTCACGCATGTGGTGGCCAGGGCGCTCGGAAGCGATGGTCAAACCGTACAGCTGACGGGACAGGCCGACGGCGAAGTCGCAGATGTCGATCATTTCCTGAACTTCACCCAGGCCTTCCTGAGTGATCTTGCCGGCTTCCCAGGACACCAGTTCGCCGAGGTCGGCCTTGTATTCGCGCAACACTTCACCGAATTGACGCACCAACTCACCACGGCGCGGTGCCGGAACCTTGCGCCACAGTTCGAACGCATGATCTGCGCGACTGATGTGCTGCTCGACTTCAGCCGCGCCTTCCCAGTTCACGGCGGCGATCCTGCTGCCATCGACCGGCGAATGCACCGGCACTTTGCCGTTCTGGTACAGGGCCGGATTCACACCTAGACGATCAAGCAATGCGGCAACCATGGGTCACTCCTCAAGCAAAAGACAGAACATGTGCAGCCGGAAAATCACGGCTGATCAGACCTGTAGTTTTAGCTGCCCGGAGGTTACTCAACAAACGACCTTTAAGAGAGATATCATTCCGTTTATTCATGCTGTGCATTGCTGGCAATAAGAAACAAGAACCAAGGACCGCCCATGCTGAATAAACGCTACCTGCCATCGATCGCTGCGTTGCAGTGTTTCGAAGCCGTCACCCGGCACTTGAGCTTCACCCGGGCTGCCGAAGAGCTGAACCTGACCCAGAGCGCCGTGAGCAAACAGGTCGCGCAACTCGAGGAGCTGTTGCAGCACTTGCTGTTCCGGCGGGTGCGCCGCCGCCTGCAGATGACGCCGGCCGGCGATCTGTACCTGGTCGAGGTGCGAAAAATCCTCACTCAGGTCGAAATGTCGACCCATTACCTGCGTTCCTACGGTGGCGAAACCGAAGTCCTGCGGGTTTCGACGCCGCCCACCTTCGGCGCGCGCTGGCTGGTACCGCGCCTGAAAGGCTGGCGTCTGCGGCACCCGTCGATCCATCTGGACCTGTGCAGCGAGCAGGAAGCCGACGACCTGCTGCAAGGTCGCAGTGATCTGGCGTTCTACTTCGGCCAGGGCTCGCGGCCCGGCACCGAATGCCTGAAGCTGTTCGGTGAAGAGCTGGTGCCCGTGTGCGCACCGGGTAGCCTGCCGGACACGCCGTTCACCGACCCGACGCAACTGACCGACCTGGTCCTGCTGCAAAACGCCTCCCGCCCCCAAGCCTGGCATGACTGGTTCGACCACCAGGGTTACCACACCGAGCACAGCTACCACGGCCCGCGTTTCGAAACCTTTTATATGTGCATCCGTGCCGCCCAGGTTGGCTGCGGCGTGGCGCTGCTACCGCGCTTTCTGGTGGAAGAGGAACTGGCCGACGGCAAGCTGGTCATTCCCTGGCAGCATGCAATGCCCAGCAGCGACGCCTATTACCTTGCGTACCCGGAGCATTCGGCGGAAGTGCCCAAGGTGCGGGACTTTGTGAAGTGGATGCTGGAGCAGGTTGATAGCCCGGAGGCGACCTGATTGGCGCCATCGCCTTGTAGGAGCTGGCTTGCCAGCGAAGAGGCCGGCACATTCAAAAACAATGTTGACTGAAAGTCCGCCTTCGCTGGCAAGCCAGCTCCTACAAGGGCCTGCCTTAGTCTAAAAACTGCTGGTAATCCTTGTCCCTGATATGCGCCACTAGCGCCATTGATCAATACCGCTGCAACGCTGGAGATTCCCGTTATGAGCGAGAGTGTGTTTGCCGATCGCATCGTGCAGAACCTGCTCGACACCGACTTCTACAAACTGACGATGATGCAGGCGGTGCTGCACAACTACCCCAACGTCGAAGTCGAATGGGAGTTTCGCTGCCGTAACGGCGAGGATTTGCGCCCCTACCTGGCGGAAATCCGTTTCCAGATCGAGCGCCTGGCCGACCTGAGCCTGAGCGCCGATCAATTGAGCTTTCTGGAACGCATCAGCTTCCTCAAACCGGATTTCCTGCGCTTTCTCGGCTTGTTTCGCTTCAACCTGCGCTACCTCCACACCGGTATCGAAAACGGCGAGCTGGTCATTCGCCTGCGCGGCCCCTGGCTGCATGTGATCCTGTTCGAAGTACCGCTGCTGGCGCTGGCCAGCGAGGTACGCAACCGCTATCGCTACCGCGAAGTCGTGCTGGAGCAGGCCCGCGAGCAGCTCTACCGCAAGTTCGACTGGCTGAGCGCCAACGCCAGCAGCGATGAATTGTCCGAGTTGCAGGTGGCCGATTTCGGCACGCGCCGCCGCTTCTCGTATCGCGTACAGGAAGAAGTGGTGAATGTGCTCAAGCACGACTTCCCCGGGCGCTTCGTCGGCACCAGCAACGTGCACCTGTCCCGGGAGCTGGACATGAAACCCCTGGGTACCATGGCCCACGAATGGATCATGGCCCACCAGCAGCTCGGCCCGCGGCTGATCGACAGCCAGATCGCCGCACTCGATTGCTGGGTCCGCGAATACCGTGGCCTGCTGGGGATTGCCCTGACCGACTGCATCACCATGGATGCCTTCCTCGGCGATTTCGATCTGTTTTTCGCCAAGCTTTTCGACGGTTTGCGCCACGACTCGGGCGATCCGGTGGTCTGGGCGGAAAAAGCCATCGCCCACTATCACAAGCTCGGCATCGACCCGATGAGCAAGACGCTGACCTTCTCCGACAGCCTGACCCTGCCCAGGGCCCTGGAGATATTCCGGGCGCTGCGCGGTCGGATCAATGTCAGCTTCGGCATCGGCACCAACCTGACCTGTGACATTCCGGGTGTCGAACCGATGAGCATCGTGCTTAAAATGGCCGCCTGCAACGGCCAGCCGGTGGCGAAGATCTCGGACGAGCCCGGCAAGACGCACTGCAAAGACCCGAATTTCGTCGCGTACTTGCGACACGTTTTCCAAGTACCTGCCGCCCTTTCAAGTCCATCAAGCAAGGAGTGAATTCATGCAAGCCGTACAGCGTGAGATTGCTGAACAGCTCAAGGTCCAGCCGCCATTCGCCGACGAAGCTGCCCTCGAGGCCGAAGTCGCCCGGCGGGTGACCTTCATCCAGGACTGCCTGGTCAACTCCGGGCTCAAGACCCTGGTCCTGGGCATCAGTGGCGGTGTCGACTCCCTGACCGCCGGCCTGCTGGCCCAACGAGCCGTGCGTGAACTGCGCCAGCGCAGCGGTGATGCCGCGTACAAATTCATTGCCGTGCGCCTGCCCTACGAAACCCAGTTCGACGAACACGACGCCCAGGCTTCGGTGGATTTCATCAAGCCGGACGAGCGCCACACCGTGAACATCGGCCCGGCGGTCAAATCCCTGGCCAATGAAGTGGCGGCCTTCGAAGGCAAACATGCGGTGTCGGTGGACTTCGTGCTCGGCAACACCAAGGCGCGCATGCGCATGGTCGCCCAGTACACCATCGCCGGCGCGGCCCATGGCCTGGTGATCGGCACCGATCACGCGGCGGAAGCGGTGATGGGGTTCTTCACCAAGTTCGGTGACGGCGCCTGCGACCTGGCGCCACTGAGCGGCCTGGTGAAAAACCAGGTCCGCGCCATCGCCCGCAGCTTCGGCGCGCCGGAATCGCTGGTGGAAAAAGTCCCGACGGCGGACCTTGAAGACCTGTCGCCCGGCAAACCGGACGAAGCCTCCCATGGTGTGACCTACGCCGAGATCGACGCGTTCCTGCACGGCCATCCGGTGCGCGAGGAAGCGTTCAAGATCATTTGCGACACCTACAACAAGACCCATCACAAGCGGGTGATGCCGTTTGCGCCTTGAGGCGTGAGTGAATGAAAAAGCCCGCTGAAGTGTTGAGCTTCAGCGGGCTTTTTCTTGGGCCAAAACATGCGTCGATGCTTCTGGCCCCTTCGCGGGCAAGCCCGCTCCCACAGGTTTTGTGATCGACACAAATTACTGTGGGAGCGTGGCTTGCCTGCGAAGAACGATGACGCGGTACGTCGTTTTACTTCAGGGTCACGGAGCCTTTCATCATCGAGATGTGGCCCGGGAACGAGCAGAAGAAACCGTATTTTTCCGCCGCATCGAGCTTCGACACATCGAAGGTCACCGAGTCTGTCTCGCCAGCGCCGATGATCTTGGTGTGGGCGATCACACGGGCGTCGCCTTCTTTCAGGTAGTTCTTGTCGATGCCGGCGCTCAGGCCATCGGTGGCGATCGGCTGCATGTCGGCTTCTTTACTCAGCACCCAGTTATGGCCCATGACGTTCTTCGGCAAGCTGCCGGAATGCTTGAGTTCCACGGTAAACGTCTTGCAGCTCTTGTCGATTTCAATGGCCTTCGTGTCGAAAGACATCTGGTCGGTGGAGTCGACAGTGACTTTGCACTCGGCAGCCATCAGTTGGCTGCTGGCCAGTGTCAACAGGGATACCGCAACAAGTTTGGCAAACATGGTGAATCTCCAAGGCAGGGTTAGCGAAATCGCGAATAAACAGAAGACTGCCTGAAAACTTCGCAAGTTCATATGACTTGAATCAAAAATTGTATACAACTTTCGCGCTATGGCACCGATACGAAATATCTACCGGCCAAGTGTCTGGCCCGGGCCTATCATCAGGCCGTCCCCCTTCAAATGGAATGCCTGTCATGTCGATCAACAGCCTGTTGTGCAGTTTGCTGGCCGCCTACGCCTGCGGCGCCAGCGGTACGTACGAAACGCCGAAACACCAAGTCTAGCCCTTGGAGTGTCGCGCGCCTGCCTTTACTCTGTGGCCCTGATCGACCATGGAGCAAGGCATGTCTTTAACATCCGTTTGTGTATTTTGTGGCGCCAGCACCGGCACCCACCCGGCTTACCGCGAAGCCGCCGTGGCCCTTGGCCGGGCTCTGGCCGAACGCAAGCTGACCCTGGTGTATGGCGGGGGCGCCGTGGGGCTGATGGGCATCGTCGCCGATGCGGCCCTGGCGGCCGGCGGTGAAGTGATCGGCATCATCCCGCAAAGCCTCAAGGACAAGGAAATCGGCCACAGCGGCCTGACCCGCCTGGAAGTGGTCGATGGCATGCACGCGCGCAAGGCCCGGATGGCCGAACTCAGCGATGCCTTTATCGCGCTGCCCGGTGGCCTTGGCACCCTCGAAGAACTGTTCGAAGTCTGGACCTGGGGTCAACTCGGCTACCACGGAAAACCGCTGGGATTGCTGGAAGTGAACGGTTTCTACAGCAAATTGACGTCTTTTCTTGATCACATCGTCGGCGAAGGCTTCGTTCGCGGGCAGCACCGTGACATGCTGCAGGTGAGCGAATCGCCGCAAAACCTGCTCGATGCTCTGGATGCCTGGCAACCGTCCGTAGCGCCAAAGTGGGCCGAGCAAAAACCCAGCTAACGGCTCGACACCGATACAGGGCAGAATATGCGCCGCTCAACCTCACCTTCGACCCCAGAGGATCGCCCATGGCTAAACCTAATTATTCCTTCGCCAAACGTCAGAGAGACTTGGCCAAGGAGCAGAAGAAAGAGGAAAAGCTTCAGCGCAAGAAAGCTACAGCTGAAGAAGCGGCACTGAACCCTGAGGGTGAAGTGGCGGCAGAAGACGATGTTGATGCACCGAAAGACTCGGCGCCCGACGCCTGAGAACCTCCGGGCCGGTTGATCTGATCTGGCCCACCGGATCCTCTGTAGGAGCGAGCTTGCTCGCGATGGTCGTTAACGATAACGCTGCGAGCCTGACACCCCCCGGTGCTCTCGGGTTCTTCGCGAGCAAGCTCGCTCCTACAGTCGATCGTTGTTATTCCAGTGGCATCACGGTTACCCGAACTTCCGGGTCGTGGTTCCCTCCTCCCAGGATTACCCCCCGCAACGGCGACACATCGGAAAAATCCCGGCCCCAGGCCAGGGTGATGTGCTCCAGCGCCGGCTGCACATTGTTGGTCGGGTCGAAATCCACCCACCCCGACACCGGGCAAAACACCGATACCCAGGCGTGGGATGCATCGGCGCCGATCAGCCGTGGCTGGCCCGGTGGTGGCTGGGTCAGCAGGTAGCCGCTGATATAGCGCGCGGCCAATCCACGGGAACGCACGCAAGCGAGCATCAGGTGAGCAAAGTCCTGACAGACCCCGCGTCGGCGCTCCAGCACCTCCACCAGCGGCGTCGCCACCTGGGTAGCTTCAGCATCGAAGGTGAATTCGCTGAAGATTTTCTCCATCAGCGCCTGCACGCCGAGCAACAACGGTCGACCGGGTGGAAAACAGCTTTGCGAGAACTCGACGAAGTTTTTCTTCAAATGCACATACGGCGATTCAAACCGGTATCGACAGGCTTCGAGCAATTCCGGCGACAACGGTTGGCTGCTGTAGGTCAGTGCGCTTCGTGTGTGTTCCCACGCCGCAGACCCACTGAAGTCCGGCACAGGTCGGGGCAACACTTCGATGGTGAGACTGGCGTTGACCAGCAACTCATCGTGGGGACGCTCGAATGCCAGCCGGGTCAGCGGATTGCCGAATACATCCAGCTCATCGCGACGCGAGGTCGGCTGCGGACTGATCTGCAATTGCCGGTCCGTGCAGCGCTGCCAGGCACAAGGCCGCGGCCACAAATGCGCCAGTTGCTGGGCCAGGGACACCGGGCTGTCGTAGTGATAATGGGTGTCGTGGAAAATCTGGTAGCGGGCGCTCATCAGACGGACACCGTGCGCTGGCTGACATCGTCGACATGGGCGAAATGCCGCAGCGCCAGGCGATCGGAGACGTGCCCACTGGCGTCGGCGATCTCTTGCAACAGTGCGGCCAACCCTTCGATGGCGGCGCGAACACTGGCGTCGCCGAACAGCGGATTTTCCAGGCAACCCAGATCGAATCGTGCCAGACGCTCGACCAATTGCGGCAGTGCGGCTTCACGCGGTACGCCAAAGTCGTCGTTGAGACGCTTGAGGGTGCGTGTCACCAGTTTCAACTGGAACAACACGGCGTGAGGGTTCTGTTCGTCAAGCAACAACAGGTCGAGCACCGGGATCAGTTGCGCGACCGCCAGATAGCGCGACCGGTAGGTGATGCTGCTGTTGCCCAGTTCCAGCAACCATTCCAGCCCGGCCTGATCGAAGACCCCGGCGCCTCGCAGAAACGCCGCCAGGCTGCCGCTGAGAAATTGCAGGCGTTCGATCCGCCGGCCAATCATCAGGAAACGCCAGCCTTCATCCCGGGTCATGTCGTCCAGGGCAAAACCGGACAGCGCCGCCAGGGACATCACCAGACGGTTGAGGAAATCCAGCAACTCGCCGAAATCCGGTTCTTCGGTCTCCAGCTCCATGGCTTCGCGCTGCAACTCCACCAGCGCCTGCCAGTTTTCCCGCGAGAGCTTGCCGCGTACTTGCGAAGCGGCCCACTGCAAGCGTTGCAAGTTGGACCGCAGGCTGAACGGCCAGTCGTCACCGAGCAATGCCGCCAACAGGCGTTCGGGTAATTCGCCCTCATCGGGCAGCAGCATCAACCGTTCGCCGAGATCGACTGCGGCCTGCAAGGCTTGCGGGTCGTCGCCGTCGACATAGCGTGCGAGCATGATGCGCAGCAAACGGGCACTGTCGTCGCAACGCTCGCAGTAACGACCAAACCAGAACAGGTTTTCCACCACCCGCGATGGCAGATACGGATCACGCCGCACCAGATCATGCACACCGATGTTGCGCTGGGCCTTCCATTGTTCGCCGCTGGGCGCACGATCGCCCAGGACCCAGGTGTCCTTGCTGGCGCCGCCGCGCTGCATCGACACCACTTCGGCATCGGCTTGCGCGGCGACCCGGGTCAAGCCACCGGGCAACACCCGATATCCCTCGCGGCTGGCCACCGCATACACGCGCATACCGATGGCCCGGGGTTGCAGTTGACCGTCCTCGGCTTGCCAGATCGGTGCCTGGGACAATTGCGCAAGTTCTTGCGCCACATAGGCATAAGGACGCGCCTGCATGCGCTCGGCGAGCTCCTGGCGCTGTTTTTCACTCAAGTCGCGGCCAAATACCGGTGCAAAGCTCTGGGACGGAAATGCCGGTTTGATCAGCAGTTCCGGCAGTTTTTCCAGGGCCTGGGCCAATACCGGCGCTTCACCGCACCACCAGGTGGCGATGGACGGCAGGATCAATTCTTCGCCGAACAGGAATTGATTGATCTTCGGCAGGAAACCCAACAAACCTGGCGACTCCAGCACACCACTGCCGAGCGCGTTGGCTACCAGCACACGCCCCTGCCGCACCGCTTCCAGCAGGCCCGGCACGCCGAGGGCCGAATCAGTGCGCAGTTCCAGCGGGTCGCAGAAGTCATCGTCGAGCCGACGCATGATCGCGTGCACCCGGCGCAGCCCACTCAGGGTCTTCAGGTAGACAGTGGCATCGCGCACCGTCAGGTCACCGCCCTCCACCAGCGGATAACCGAGCTGTCGAGCCAGGTACAGATGTTCGAAATAGCTTTCGTTGAAACGCCCTGGTGTCAGCAGCACCACCAAAGGCGCATCCCCGTCACTCGGGGCCTGACGGACCAGGGTTTCCTGCAAGGTGCGGAAGAACCCGGCCAAGTGCTGCACGTTCATATCGCGGTACAGCTCGGGAAAGGCCCGGGACACGATGGTGCGGTTTTCCAGCGCATACCCGGCACCCGAAGGCGCCTGGGTACGGTCCGCCGTGACCCACCAGCGGCCATCGGGTGTGCGCGCCAGATCCACGGCATACAGATGCAGAAAGGCCCCGTCAGGCGGGCTGATGCCCTGACAGGGCCAAAGGAAATTGTTGTGACCGAACACCAGCTCGGCGGGCAGCAGCCCCTCGGCAATCAGCCGTTGCGGACCGTAAAGGTCAGCCAGCACGGCATTGAGCAAACGCGCCCGCTGCGCGACTCCGGCCGACAACTGCTGCCAATCATCAGCCGCGATGACGTGGGGTAGCAGGTCCAGCTCCCACGGCCGGTCAGCGCCCTTGGGGTCGGCATAGACGTTATAGGTAACGCCGTTTTCCTGGATCTGCCGGGTCAACAGGGCCTGACGCTGCACCAGTTGTGCCGGCGTGCTGCGTTGCAACTGCTCGAACAGCCGGCGCCAGTGCGGGCGCACGGCGCCACCGGCGTCGAGCAGTTCGTGATAGGTGCCCGCCGTCAGCGGGTAGCGGTCTAGCAGGTCAGGCATGGAAAGCTCGGCAGACAGCAATGATCGGTCAGACTAGCGCAGGCTCGTGACGCCCGGATAGACGAAAAATCCGAGCGTCGCGGACGGTTTAGAAACGTCGTAAATCGAGCGTCATCGGTAACTCATCGTTAATGTCCAGATGGGGTACAGGCAGTTTCCCCGGCGTGTGTCCGATGCGGAAGAAGCGCGCCATCCGCCGGCTCTCGGCCTCGTTGGCATTGACCGGCAAGCTGTCGTAGTTGCGCCCGCCCGGGTGGGCGACGTGGTACTGGCAGCCGCCCAGCGAACGCTGCATCCAGGTATCGAGCAGGTCAAATACCAGCGGCGCGTGGACCGGGATGGTCGGCTGCAGGCAGTTGGCCGGTTGCCAGGCACGAAAACGCACGCCCGCGACGAACTCGCCGACCCGCCCTGTGGGCTGCAATGGAACAGGAATACCGTTGCAGGTCAGCAGGTAACGCTGGGGCGGCAAACCGCTGAGCTTGACCTGCAAACGCTCCAGCGACGAATCCACGTAACGCACCGTGCCGCCCATGGCGCCCTCTTCACCCAGTACGTGCCAGGGCTCGAGCGCCTGGCGCAGTTCCAGGGCAATACCACTGACAGCGTAATCGCCCACCTTGGGAAAACGGAACTCCAGATGCGCGGCGAACCATTCGGCCCGCAGCGGATAACCGGCGGCGTTGAGGTCGACGATGACATCGGCAAAATCCTGCTCGATAAAGTGCGGCAACAGGAAGCGATCGTGCAGTTCCGTGCCCCAGCGCGCCAGTTTTGGCGGTGCATAGGGCTCGCGCCAGAACCGCGCCACCAGCGCCCGCAGCAACAATTGTTGCGCCAGGCTCATGCGGGCATGGGGCGGCATCTCGAACGCCCGCAGCTCCAGCAATCCGAGGCGCCCGGTGGCACCGTCCGGCGAATAGAGTTTGTCGATGCAGAACTCGGCGCGGTGGGTGTTGCCGGTGACATCGATCAGCAGGTTGCGCAGCAGTCGATCCACCCGCCATGGCGGACATTCCTCACCCGCTTCAGGCATCTGCGCGAAGGCGATTTCCAGTTCGTACAAGGCATCGTTGCGCGCTTCGTCGACGCGAGGCGCCTGGGATGTCGGGCCGATGAACAATCCGGAAAACAGGTAGGACAGGGATGGGTGGTTGTGCCAGTAGCTGATCAGGCTGCGCAGCAGATCCGGGCGACGCAGAAACGGCGAGTCCCCCGGGGTCGCGCCACCCAGCACGAAATGGTTACCGCCGCCCGTACCGGTGTGCCGGCCGTCGATCATGAATTTCTCGGTGGTCAGGCGGGTCTGGCGCGCTTCTTCGTAGAGGAACTCAGTGCGTTCGACCAATTCATCCCAGGTCGCGGACGGCTGCACGTTGACCTCGATCACCCCCGGGTCCGGGGTGATGCGGAAATTGCTCAGGCGGGGATCGCTCGGCGGCTCATAGCCCTCCAGCAATACCGGGCACATCAGTTCTTCAGCGGTGGCTTCGATGGCCGCGACCAGTTCGAGGTAATCCTCGACCCGCTCCAGCGGCGGCATGAACAGGTACAACCGGCCTTCCCGCGCCTCGGCACAGAAGGCCGTACGGGTCAGCCAGTCGGCGGATTCGTCGATTTTGGGCGCGCGGTCTTCTGTGACGGCTGCGCCCTGGTTCTGAAGCTGGCCGCTGTCAGGCAGCGGCGGGAACGCCTGATTCGGGTCTTGCGCGTGAATGAATGGATATTCCGCCGCTTTCACCCAAGGTTGCGACCCCAGCGGCAAGCGATAGCCCAGCGGCGAGTCTCCCGGCACCAGTCGGCAGTGCTCGTCGCGCAGATACCAGCGACCGCTCTGCCATTGATCGCCCTTGGCGGTGCGCGCCAGCGGAAGGACCTGGCCAATCACCTTGTCCAACCCCTGGCTGAACACCTTGCGCAGACGCGCCCGCTCCAGCGGTTCCTCCAGACGGGAATCCTCGGCGCTGACGTTTTGCGGCAGCATCCCTTCGCGCCAGAGGTAATAGAAGTTGTCTTCGTAGGCTGGAAAAACGAAGCGTGTCGGAATTTTCAGGCGTTCGGCGACACTCGCCAGAAAACGGCCGGCCAGCGTGCCATCGGCGCCGTAGTCTTGTTGTTCGTCGGCAATCAGCGCGCTGTTGTGCCAGATCGGCACGCCGTCGCGGCGCCAGTAACAATTGAGCGACCAGCGCGGCAGTTGCTCGCCGGGGTACCACTTGCCTTGCCCGAAATGCACCAGTCCATTGGGCGCGTAGTGTTTACGCATGCGCTGGAACAGTTCGGCGGACAACCGCCGTTTATCCGGCCCCAGTGCCGCGGTATTCCACTCGGCGCCGTCCGGATCATCGATGGACACAAAGGTCGGCTCGCCGCCCATGGTCAGGCGCACGTCGCCCTCCAGCAAGTCGGCATCGATCTGTCGGCCCAGGGCTTGAATCGCCAGCCACTGGTCGTCGGTGTAGGGCTTGGTGACCCGCGGCGCTTCCCAAATCCGCTCGACGGACATTTCGTGGCTGAATTCGCACTCGCACGGTTCCACCAGGCCACTGATCGGCGCCGCAGAAGACGGATCGGGACTACAGGCCAACGGGATATGTCCCTCACCGGCAAACAGCCCGGAGGTTGCGTCCAGGCCGATCCAGCCCGCACCGGGCAAGTACACCTCGCACCAGGCGTGCAGGTCGGTGAAGTCCACTTCGGTGCCCGACGGGCCGTCGAGGCTTTTGACGTCAGCGGTCAGTTGAATCAGGTAGCCGGAGACAAAACGCGCCGCCAGTCCGAGGTTGCGCAGCAGTTGCACCAACAACCATGCCGAGTCGCGGCAGGAACCGGAGGCGTGTTCGAGGGTGTGTTCCGGCGTCTGCACGCCGGGTTCCATGCGAATCAGGTAGTCGATGTCTTCGCTCAGGCGCTGGTTGAGGGCGACGAGAAAGTCCACGGCGGGCAAGGGTGTGCGGTCGATGCCGTCCAGATAGGCCTTGAATTTCGGCGTCAGCGGCAGGGTTTCCAGGTACGGCGCCAGTTCCTTGCGCTCATCTGCGGCATACGTGAAGGGGATCTTTTCCGCGTAGGGTTCGAGGAAGAAGTCGAACGGATTGAAGATCGCCATCTCCGCCAGCAGATCGACCTCGATCCGCAGCGCTTCGGTTTTCTCCGGGAACACCAGCCGCGCCAGGTAATTGCCCTGAGGGTCCTGCTGCCAGTTGATGAAGTGCTGCTCGGGCGAGACTTTCAGCGCATAAGACAGAATCCGCGTGCGGCTGTGGGCGGCGGGACGCAGGCGAACAATCTGCGGACCCAGTTCGACAGCGCGGTCATAGCGGTAATGCGTGACATGGTGCAATGCGACATGAATCGACACGGCGTGCCTCCTGCGAGCCTTGAGCGTATGGGAAAGCGCGCAAGACTTATGCCATCGCGCATTGCTGGCGCTTTCTTCGGTTGCCTGAGGCAGTACAGCACCAAAACCGGGCGAGGCGGAGAATTGGATTGCAAGAGTTGCACGTATTTGTGGCGTTCAGTTGCATAGTCGCCGCCAAAACCGGCCTCTTCGCGGGCAAGCCCGCTCCCACAGGTTTAGAGGCGTTCGCAAAATTTGTATTCGACTCGGACACTGTGGGAGCGGGCTTGCCCGCGAAGAGGCCAGTGGCTCCAGCACAAATGGTTAAACCCTGAAATGCAAAACGCCAACCCGAAGGTTGGCGTTCTGTTCAGCGCAGGCGAGGTTTAGCGCGGTACGACGGGCTTGCGAGCCGGCTTGGGCCCCTTGCCCTTGGCCGCGTCCTTACGCTCCTTGGCCGCCTGCTGGTTGCGGGCGAACGCCGCCGCCTTGGCCTGCTCGCGCTTGTCCCACGGGTTGCCGCCATCGCTGGCACGCGGTGGCAGACCCGTGTGCTGGGTGAGGATCTTGGTGGTCTTTTCCTTGGCCACTTTATGGCTGCCGGCCGGCGTCGAGTTCTTGCGACGGGCGCTCTGGTAGCTGTCGGTCGACGGCTGGTGCAAAGGAATCAACTGGTTCTTGCCCGGCCCGATCAGGTCGGCGCGGCCCATGCGGGTCAGTGCTTCACGCAGCATCGGCCAGCCTTTCGGGTCGTGATAACGCAAGAACGCCTTGTGCAGGCGACGCTGCTCCTCGCTCTTGACGATGGTCACCGCGTCACTCTTGTAGGTGACCTTGCGCAGCGGGTTCTTGCCCGAGTGGTACATCGCGGTGGCGGTGGCCATCGGCGACGGGTAGAACGCCTGCACCTGGTCGGCACGGAAACCGTTGCCCTTGAGCCACAGGGCCAGGTTCATCATGTCTTCATCGGTGGTGCCCGGGTGGGCGGCGATGAAGTACGGAATCAGGTACTGCTCCTTGCCCGCTTCCTTGGAGTACTTCTCGAACATGCGCTTGAACTTGTCATAGCTGCCGATGCCCGGTTTCATCATCTGGTTGAGCGGACCTTCCTCGGTGTGTTCCGGGGCAATCTTCAGGTAACCACCAACGTGGTGGGTCACCAGCTCCTTAACGTATTCCGGCGACTCGACCGCGAGGTCATAACGCAGGCCGGAAGCGATCAGGATCTTCTTCACACCCGGCAATTCACGGGCACTGCGGTACAGCTGGATCAGCGCCGAGTGATCGGTGTTCAGGTTCGGGCAGATACCCGGGAACACGCAGGATGGCTTGCGGCACGCGGATTCGATTTCCGGACTCTTGCAGGCAATGCGGTACATGTTCGCGGTCGGGCCACCGAGGTCGGAGATCACGCCGGTAAAACCGGGAACCTTGTCGCGAATTTCTTCGATTTCGCGAATGATCGACTCGTGGGAACGGTTCTGGATGATCCGCCCTTCGTGCTCGGTGATCGAGCAGAAGGTGCAGCCGCCGAAGCAGCCACGCATGATGTTCACCGAGAAACGGATCATGTCGTAGGCCGGGATTTTCTCCTTGCCATACGCCGGGTGCGGAATGCGGGCGTAAGGCATACCGAACACGTAGTCCATTTCTTCGGTGGTCATCGGAATCGGTGGCGGGTTGAACCAGACATCGACTTCGCCGTGCTTCTGCACCAGCGCGCGGGCGTTGCCCGGGTTGGTTTCCAGGTGCAACACACGGTTGGCGTGGGCGTAGAGCACCGCGTCGTTGCGGACCTTTTCCACCGACGGCAGACGGATCACGGTCTTGTCGCGGGTCATGCGCGGGCTCGCCAGGATCTGTACGACCTTGGCTTCCTGCGGATCTTCAACCGGCCCCTTTTCCTGCTCGATGGCACAGGCCTGGGTGTCCTGGGTGTTCACGTACGGGTTGATGATCTTGTCGATCTTGCCCGGACGGTCGATGCGCGTGGAATCGACTTCGTACCAGCCTTGCGGTGTGTCACGACGGATGAACGCGGTCCCGCGCACGTCGGTGATGTCTTCGATCTTGTGACCGTAGGACAGACGCTGCGCGACCTCGACGATGGCGCGCTCGGCGTTGCCGTAGAGCAGGATGTCGGCACTGGCGTCGATCAGGATCGAGTTGCGCACGCGGTCCTGCCAGTAGTCGTAATGCGCGATGCGGCGCAGCGACGCTTCGATGCCGCCGAGCACGATCGGCACGTGCTTGTAGGCTTCCTTGCAGCGCTGGCTGTAGACCAGGCTGGCGCGATCCGGACGCTTGCCGGCCAGGCCACCCGGCGTGTACGCGTCGTCGGAACGGATTTTCTTGTCCGCGGTGTAGCGGTTGATCATCGAGTCCATGTTGCCGGCCGCGACACCGAAGAACAGGTTCGGCTCGCCGAGCTTCATGAAGTCGTCTTTGGACTGCCAGTTCGGCTGGGCAATGATCCCGACGCGGAAGCCCTGGGACTCCAGCAGCCGGCCGATGATCGCCATGCCGAACGACGGGTGATCGACGTAGGCATCACCGGTGACGATGATGATGTCGCAGGAATCCCAGCCGAGCTGATCCATCTCCTCCCTGCTCATGGGCAGGAACGGCGCTGGCCCGAAACATTCGGCCCAGTACTTGGGATAGTCAAATAACGGCTTGGCTGCTTGCATGTCGATAACCGGTGTTGGCTTTCATTGAATTTCGCGGGCGCGGAATATAGCACAAATTTTGACCAATTCCGACGGCTGTGGTCGGAAATTGGTGGGAGCCGCAATAGAGCAACACACAACCCTTGTGGCGAGGGGGCTTGCCCCCGCTGGGTTGCGAAGCAACCCCAAATCCTGAGCCCCCCATTCTCCAGATGAAACGAGTTGGCTGGTTTTACGACTGCTTCGCAGCCGAACGGGGGCAAGCCCCCTCGCCACAGGGGCCCTGTGTCAACAGTTACTCGTCATCGTCGAAGTTATAGCTACCCGGCGCCAGGTTCTCGAATCGGGTGTACTTACCGATAAAGGCCAGGCGGATAAAGCCGATCGGCCCGTTCCGCTGCTTGCCGATGATGATTTCGGCGATGCCCTTGTGCTCCGTTTCCGGGTGATACACCTCGTCGCGGTACACGAACATGATCACGTCGGCGTCCTGCTCGATCGCTCCGGATTCCCGCAAGTCGGAGTTCACCGGGCGCTTGTTCGGCCGTTGTTCCAGGGAACGGTTGAGCTGCGAGAGCGCCACCACCGGGCAGTTGAACTCCTTGGCCAGGGCTTTCAGGGATCGGGAGATCTCGGAAATCTCGTTGGTCCGGTTGTCACCGCTGGAACCCGGGATCTGCATCAGCTGCAGGTAGTCGATCATGATCAGGCCGACATCGCCGTGTTCGCGCACCAGACGGCGAGTCCGGGCGCGCATTTCCGACGGGCTGATGCCCGCGGTATCGTCGATGAACAGCTTGCGGTCGTTGAGCAGGTTGACCGCCGAGGTCAGGCGCGGCCAGTCGTCGTCTTCCAACTGACCGGAACGCACCTTGGTCTGGTCGATGCGGCCGAGGGAAGACAGCATACGCATGATCAGCGATTCGCCTGGCATCTCAAGGGAGTACACCAGGACGGCCTTCTCGCTGCGCAGCACGGCGTTTTCCACCAGGTTCATCGCAAAGGTGGTTTTACCCATGGACGGACGGCCGGCGACGATGATCAGGTCGGCCGGTTGCAGACCGCTGGTTTTCTCGTCGAGGTCGGTGTAGCCGGTGGACAGGCCGGTGATGGCGTTGTCGGTGTTGAAGAGGGTGTCGATGCGGTCGATGGCCTTGGTCAGCAACTCGTTCACACCCACCGGGCCGCCGGTTTTTGGCCGGGCCTCGGCGATCTGGAAGATCTGCCGTTCTGCTTCATCGAGGATTTCTTCTGCCGTGCGCCCTTCAGGGTTAAAGGCGCTGTCGGCGATTTCGGTGCTGATGCCGATCAATTGACGCAGGGTCGCGCGCTGGCGAACGATCTGCGCATAGGCCTTGATGTTGGCGACGGACGGCGTGTTTTTCGCCAGCTCGCCCAAGTAGCCGAGGCCACCGACTTGCGAGGTCTGACCCTCCTTGTCCAATTGCTCGGCAAGGGTCACGACGTCGATCGGCGAGTTCTGATCGGCCAGTTTGGCGATCGCGCGGAAAATCAGACGGTGGTCATGTCGATAGAAATCGCCGTCGGAGACTTGATCGAGCACACGCTCCCAGGCGTTGTTGTCCAGCATCAGACCACCGAGCACGGCCTGTTCGGCCTCGATGGAATGCGGCGGCACCTTCAGCGCGGCGGTTTGCAGGTCGTATTGCTCGGGAGCTAAGATTTCGTTCATGGCCACTTGGTTTTTTTTTGGAAAGCAGGAATGTAAAAACTGGGATGCCAGAAAGACAAAGGGCACGACCTGTAAACAGGATCGTGCCCGATGTTACCGGCAAGCACCCGAGGGTGCCAGCCGACAAGTGCTGCTTAAGCTGCTACCACGACAACGCGTACGGTGGCTTCAACTTCGGCGTGCAGGTGCACGGCTACGTCGAATTCGCCTACGTTGCGGATGGTGCCGTTCGGCAGACGAACTTCGCTCTTCTGCACTTCAACGCCGGAGGCGGTCAGTGCGTCAGCGATGTCGTGAGTACCGATCGAACCGAACAGCTTGCCTTCGTCGCCAGCGGTGGCAGTGATGGTCACTTCCAGCTCGGCCAGTTGGGCAGCGCGGCTTTCAGCCGATGCTTTGCGATCTGCTGCAGCTTTTTCCAGCTCAGCGCGACGCTCTTCGAACGCAGCCAGGTTGGCTGGGGTCGCAGCGGTAGCTTTGCCGTAAGGCAGCAGGTAGTTACGACCGTAACCAGCCTTAACGTTCACTTTGTCACCCAGGTTGCCCAGGTTGGTGACTTTTTCCAGAAGGATCAGTTGCATGTGAAAATCCTCTTAACTTTTAACCTTCACCGTTCGCGTTATCGGCATCTTTCGGTGCCGAACGACCGCGAAAATCAATCAGGCTGTCGACGATGGCCAGGACCACCAGCAACGGATAGATCAGTTGCATGAACAGCAACAGCGTCACGTACAACCCCACCAGCCAGAACCTGGCCAGTCGCTTCTGCGCCACCAGCCCGTGAATCAGGGCCAGCCCGGCGAACACCAGCGGTACGCTGCACAACGGCGTCAACATGGCCATCTGCGGACCGATGTTCGGCCCCAGAAGCATGCACGCCAGCAGCAACATCGCCGGCAACAGCGGGAAACGGATGGCGCGAAACTCGCGACCAAAACCGCCCGGGTTGTACAACAACGCCTGCCAGTAGCGCCCGACAAGCAGGCTCAGCAAGCTGACGATTTGCAACAATGCCGCAATCAGGCCGGTCAGGACCGGTGCAATCAGGGACGCGAAACGCGCTTGTTCGTCTACCGACAACTTCTGGTAGACATCGCCGAGTAGCGACGGCATGACTTTGATCAAAGCCTGCGCCAGCATCTCGATCTGGGGAGCAAAAGCTGTCCCCAACACCACTGAAAACACCACTCCCATCGCTATGCTGACCAGCAGCACGCGGTTCCAGGACTCGCTTGCGCGCAAAACCAACGCAAGGCTCGCAGACCCCAGCAGCACCAGAAGTGCCCGTGGGTCGTCGGAGTAAAGCCACCAGGCCAATGCCGGCAGCAGTCCCAGAGCAAGAACGCCCAGGGCATCCCTCAATCCGCGCCGCAGGAGCACAAGGCATCCGGCGGCAGCACCCAACCAATACAACAACGGCAATGCCGCGCATCCGGCCACTACCAGAGTGGCCTGCATACGGCCGCGCATGATGAACTCAGCTATGGCCCGCATGCATTCAATCCTTTGCTACGTGTCGACTGCCCGGTCTCAGCGGCCGTGGCTGTCGGTGTAGGCCAGCAGGGCCAGGAAGCGGGCGCGCTTGATAGCGGTGGCCAGCTGACGCTGATAACGAGCTTTGGTACCGGTGATGCGGCTTGGAACAATTTTGCCGGTCTCGGATACGTAGGCTTTCAGAGTGTTGAGATCTTTGTAATCGATCTCTTTCACGTCTTCAGCGGTGAAGCGGCAGAATTTACGACGACGGAAGAAACGTGCCATTTGATAGGCTCCTTAAAAGGTCCGTGGATTACTCGTCAGCGTTATCGCTGTTGTCGCTGTCATCACTGTCAGCGCTTTCAACGCCTTCGTGCTCAGGACGGTCGCGACGCTCACGGCGCTCACTGCGGTTTTCTTCAGCCTTGAGCATCTCGGACTGGCCGGTAACGGCTTCGTCGCGACGGATGACCAGGTTACGGATCACTGCATCGTTGTAGCGGAAGTTGTCTTCCAGCTCGGCCAGGGCCTTGCCAGTGCACTCAACGTTCAGCATCACGTAGTGAGCCTTGTGAACATTGTTGATTGCGTAGGCCAGTTGACGACGGCCCCAATCTTCCAGACGGTGGATTTTGCCGCCGTCTTCTTCGATCAGCTTGGTGTAACGCTCAACCATGCCGCCGACTTGCTCGCTTTGATCCGGGTGGACCAAAAAGATGATTTCGTAATGACGCATGAATGCTCCTTACGGGTTGTAGCCTGCCGCTCAAAAGCGGTCAGACAAGGAGTGAATGACACTTATGGACTTGCGGACGCTAGACACGTTGGTGCCTGCCATCACAGCAAGGGGCGCAATTGTAGAGAAGGGGCGAGAGAGGCGCAAGGTAATTGGTGATTATTTGAACAGCCACCAGCACAACAAGAACACTGTAGGAGCGAGCTTGCTCGCGAAGGTCGTCAACGATAACGCGGGGAAGCTGATTCTCCGCGGTGATCTTGAGTTCTTCGCGAGCAAGCTCGCTCCTACAGTGGGTCGCGCATGGATCAGGATTTCTTGGCGGCAGCCTTGGCTTTGACACTGCGCTGGCGCTGCGCTTCGAACAGGCAAACGCCGGTCGCCACGGAAACGTTGAGACTGCTGACGCTACCGGCCATCGGCAGGTTCACCAGATAATCGCAATGCTCGCGGGTCAGGCGGCGCATGCCCTTGCCTTCGGCACCCATGATCAGGATGGTCGGACCGGTGAGATCCTGGTCATACAGACTGACCTCAGCCTCGCCGGCCGTGCCGACAACCCACAAGCCGCGCTGCTGGAGCTTTTCCAGGGTGCGCGCCAGGTTGGTCACGGCAACCAGCGGAATCACTTCGGCGGCACCGCAGGCGATTTTCCGTACGACCGGCGTCAGGGTAGCCGACTTGTCCTTCGGCACGATCACTGCCAGCGCGCCCGCCGCATCGGCGGAGCGCAGGCAGGCACCGAGGTTGTGCGGATCGGTCACGCCGTCGAGCACCAGCAACAACGGTGCGCCGTCGGTGCGATCGAGCAGTTCGTCGAGCATTGCCTCGCCCCAGACCTGGCTCGGACTCACGTCCGCGACCACGCCCTGGTGCACGCCTTCAACCCAGGCGTCCATTTCGCGGCGCTCGGCCTGGCCGACCTGGACCCGGTTTTCATTGGCCAGCTCAATCAGCGTCTGGACCCGAGGATCATTGCGGCCTTCGGCCAGCCAGATCTGCTTGACGCGTTTCGGGTGGTGACGCAACAACGCTTCTACAGCATGAACGCCGTAGATCTTTTCCAACTGACTCATGGCTTGGCCTTAGGTTTACGCGCCCCGCCACTCTTGGCTGGAGCCGAGCCCGCTTTTGGCGGGCCTTTACGATGTTTGCTCGGTTTGGCTGGCTTGCCGCCGACGGCCTTGTCAGGCGCCGACCGGCTGGTCTTTCCCCCAGACGCGGCTTTACCGCCGCTTTTCGCACCGGCCAGCAACGCCTGTTTCATTTCACGACTTTTACGCACTTCGGCGTTTTTCGCCGCTGCATCGCTCGGGCGATAGGCCTCGACAGCCTTTTCCTTGGCAGGACGACGACCGGTTTTTGCCGGGGCCGCCTCCACTTCGACTTTCGCTGCAGGCGCTGCACTTTCGGTACCGCGTTTTTTGCGGCCGATCGGTGCACTGATGGTTTTTTCAGCCATCTCGAAGTCGATCTTGCGCTCGTCGAGGTCGACGCGCATGACCCGCACTTCCACGGTGTCGCCCAGGCGGAAACTGCGACCGGTGCGCTCACCGGCCAGGCGGTGGTGCACAGGATCGAAGTGGTAGTAATCGCCCGGCAGCGCGGTGACGTGCACCAAGCCTTCGACATAAATGTCTGTAAGCTCGACGAACAGACCAAAACCGGTCACGGCAGTGATCACACCCGGGAACGATTCGCCCACGCGATCTTTCATGAACTCGCACTTGAGCCAGTTCACGACATCGCGGGTCGCTTCGTCGGCACGGCGCTCGCTCATCGAGCACTGCTCGCCGAGTTGCTCCAGGGCCGCTTCGTCGTACGGATAGATGCGCGCCTTCGGAATGGTCATCGCACCGGCACGGCGAACGTGCGGGGTGTTCTGCTTGGAATGGATCACGCTGCGGATTGCGCGGTGCGTGAGCAAATCCGGGTAGCGGCGGATCGGCGAGGTAAAGTGGGTATAGGCTTCGTAATTCAGGCCGAAGTGGCCCTGGTTATCGGCGCTGTATACCGCCTGACTCAACGAACGCAGCATGACGGTCTGGATCAGGTGGAAATCCGGACGATCCTTGATACCGGCCAGCAATGCCTGGTAATCCTTCGGCGACGGACCGTCCTTGCCTTTGTGCAGGGACAGGCCGAGCTCGCCGAGGAAGGCGCGCAGTTTTTCCAGACGCTCCGGTGGCGGACCATCGTGAACGCGGTACAACGCAGGAATTTCGTGCTTTTTCAGGAATTCGGCGGTGGCCACGTTGGCCGCCAGCATGCATTCCTCGATCAGCTTGTGTGCATCGTTGCGCACGGTCGGACGGATTTCGGCGATCTTGCGCTCGGAACCGAAGATGATCCGGGTTTCCTGGGTCTCGAAATCAATCGCGCCACGAACGTGACGGGCCGCCAGCAATACCTTGTACAGCGAGTACAGCTGCTTGAGGTGCGGCACGACGTCGGTGTATTCGCCGCGCAGCTTGCGCGCCTCGGTGGCTTTCGGCGTTTCCAGCATGGCGCTGACCTTGTTGTAGGTCAGGCGCGCATGGGAGTGGATCACCGCTTCGTAGAAGCAGTAGTCGGTCATTTCGCCGGACTTGGAGATGGTCATCTCGCAAACCATGGCCAGACGATCAACCTGCGGGTTCAGCGAGCACAAACCGTTGGACAACTGCTCAGGCAGCATCGGAATCACGCGCTCGGGGAAGTACACCGAGTTGCCGCGAACCTGGGCTTCGGCATCCAGCGCCGAACCGAGCTTCACGTAGCTGGATACGTCGGCAATCGCCACGTACAGCTTCCAGCCGCCCGAGAACAGACGCAGCTTGCCCGGACGGGCTTCGCAATAGACCGCATCGTCGAAGTCGCGGGCATCTTCGCCGTCAATGGTGACGAACGGCAGATGACGCAGGTCGATGCGCTTCTCTTTGTCTTTCTCTTCGACTTCCGGCTTGAGCTTGCCGGCTTCCTTGAGCACGGCGTCAGGCCAGACGTGAGGAATGTCATAGGTACGCAGGGCGACGTCGATTTCCATGCCCGGCGCCATGTAGTTGCCCACGACCTCAACCACGTCGCCTTGTGGCTGGAAGCGTGGCGTCGGCCAGTGAGTGATCTTCACTTCGACGAACTGACCGATCTGCGCGTTGGCATTACGGCCCGGCGTCACCAGCACTTCCTGCTGGATCTTCGGGTTATCCGCGACAACGAAACCGATACCGCCTTCTTCGAAGTAGCGACCGACGATGCTTTCGTGAGCACGGGACACCACTTCGACGATCATGCCTTCGCGGCGACCACGACGATCCAGGCCGGAAACACGCGCCAGGGCACGGTCACCGTCGAACACCAGGCGCATCTGCGCCGGGCTCATGAACAGATCGTCACTGCCATCGTCCGGCACCAGGAAGCCAAAGCCGTCACGGTGACCGCTGATGCGGCCCAGGATCAGGTCAAGCTTGTCCACTGGTGCATAAGTGCCGCGACGGGTATAGATGAGTTGAGCATCGCGCTCCATGGCGCGCAGGCGGCGGCGCAGGGCTTCGATCTGGTCTTCTGTGGTCAGACCAAACTCTTCGACCAGTTGCTCGCGGTTAGCAGGCGAACCCCGATCAGCAAGGTGCTGAAGGATCAGTTCGCGGCTAGGGATAGGGTTTTCATATTTTTCCGCTTCACGAGCGGCCTCGGGATCGAGGGACTGCCAATCGGCCATTAGAGAGTTTTCACCTTGTCTATATGCGGGTTAGTTTGGCATAGGCGTAATGAAACGGGAAATTTCAGGCTAAGACGACCCATCTAAAGCCCTGTATCGACACCGCAAAGCTGTTTTGAAGACCACTGGCGAAATTTTCCAGGTTTTTTTGATCCCGGGGGTTTACAGTTAAAAAGACGCTCCGTATAGTGCGCGCCATCGACGACGGAGACGTTGCCGATACTGCCCAGATGGTGAAATTGGTAGACACGCCAGCTTCAGGTGCTGGTGACCGCAAGGTCGTGGAAGTTCGAGTCTTCTTCTGGGCACCAATTTCGAGCTTGAGATTAGATCAATTTCAAGGCTCACACAAAAACCCGCGAAAGCGGGTTTTTGCATTCTGGAACACTGGTTTATTAATTTTTAAAATCAGGGGTTTACAGATCAAAACGCTCTCCGTATAGTGCGCCACATCAACAGCGGCAACGCTGAAGATGAATGCCCAGATGGTGAAATTGGTAGACACGCCAGCTTCAGGTGCTGGTGACCTTACGGTCGTGGAAGTTCGAGTCTTCTTCTGGGCACCAATTCAAGTTCAAGGTTACGGCCTTGAATTTCACAAAAACCCGCGAAAGCGGGTTTTTGCGTTTCCGGCATCCAGAAATGTTCTCTACCGCCCTTCTGTAGGAGCGAGCCTGCTCGCGATGCACGCCCAGACAACACTGGCATGCAGGCACCCCCGCGTTATCGTTGGAGGCCATCGCGAGCCTGCTCGCTCCTACAGGGTCATCGGCAGCCCGCACCAAAAGCAAATCCAACCCGCAAGACGCACTTGAGAAACAATATCGTTTATCATTGTTGCAAGTTTTTGCAATGCGACAGTGAGGACCCCTGCGAATGATGTTTCGAAATACCCTGCGCCGCGGCTTGACCATCACGCTGCTCGGACTGGCACTTGCCACTCCCCTCACCCAAGCCGCCGACCCGGTTTCCCTGACGCTCTACAACGGCCAACACAAAGAAGTCGGCGATGCGGTCGCCAAAGCCTTCGAAGCAAAGACCGGGATCCACGTCAACGTACGCAAAGGCAGCAGCAACCAGCTCGCCAGCCAGGTCGTCGAAGAAGGCGACCGCTCCCCTGCCGACGTGATTTACACCGAAGAATCGCCGCCACTGAACAAACTTGGCGAACAAGGCCTGCTGGCCAAGGCGGATGACGCCACACTGGCCGTTCTGCCCAAGGAATACGTCGCCAGCAATGGCACCTGGATTGGCGTGACCGCCAGGGTGCGCGTCGTCGCCTACAACCCCAAGCTGATTGATGAAAAAGACCTGCCGACCTCGGTGATGGATTTCTCCAATCCCAAATGGCAAGGCAAGGTCGGCTTCGTGCCCACCAGCGGTGCCTTCCAGGAACAAGCCGTTGCGATCATCAAAGTGCACGGCATGGACGCTGCCGAAGAATGGCTGACCGGGCTGCGCGCATTCGGCAAGACCTACAGCAACAATATGGTCGCGCTCAAAGCCGTGGAAAATGGCGAAGTGGCCACCGTGCTGGTCAACAACTACTACTGGTTCGCCTTGCAGCGTGAAAAAGGCCAGCTCGATTCGAAACTGCACTACTTCACCGGCGGCGACGTCGGCGGGCTGATCACCGTGTCCAGCGCAGCAGCCCTGAAATCCAGCAAACACCCCAAAGAAGCACAGCAATTGCTCGCCTACATGGCCAGCGAGGAAGGCCAGCGCGTGATCACCCAGACCACCGCCGAATACCCGCTCCACAAAGGCATGGAATCTGATCGCGGGCTCAAGCCATTCAGCGAGCTGCAAGCACCGAAAGTCACGCCAGCCGACCTGGGCAACGCCGAAGAAGCCCTGGATCTGGAACGTGACGTTGGCCTGAACTGATGAGCGCATCGCTTTCCGCGCATGGCGGGTACATGCCACGGCGCAAGCGGCCGTCGATCTGGCTGGTCCTGCCGGTTTTGCTACTGGTGGTGCTCAGCCTGCTGCCGTTGGCCTATGTCGGGCTCAAGGCCTGGCAAGCAGGCTGGGCCGAGGCGCTGCATTTGCTGTGGCGCCCCTATGTGTTCGGACTGCTGCGCAATACCCTGGCTCTGATGGTCGGCGTGACACTGGCCTGCGGCGTGATCGGCCTGTCGCTGGCGTGGTTGCTGGAGCGCAGCAGCCTGCCGGGGCGACGCCTGTGGGGCGTGATCCTGTGCCTGCCCTTCGCCGTACCGGCGTTTGTCAGTAGCTTCACCTGGGTTTCATTGAGCGCTCATTTCGAAGGGCTCGGCGGGGCGATTCTGGTGATGACGCTCTCTAAATACCCGCTGATTTTCCTGCCGGTGGCGGCGACCCTGCGCAATCTCGACCCGTCACTGGAAGAGTCGGCGCGCACCCTGGGACAGAACCGCGGGGGCGTGTTCTTCAAGGTCACCCTGCCCCTGCTCTGGCCGTCGCTGCTCGCGGGTTCTTTGCTGATTGCCCTGCACATGCTGGTGGAGTTCGGCGCGTTGTCAATCATCGGCCTGCAAACCTTCACCACGGCGATCTACCAACAGTTCGAGCTGGAGTTCAGCAATGCCAACGCGGCGATGCTCTCTGCCGTACTGCTGATGCTGTGCCTGGCGCTGTTATGGCTGGAGCTGCGCGTGCGCGGCAAGGGTCGACACGTGCGCACCGGCCAGGGTGCGGCGCGCCGCGCGGAACAGGTTCAACTGGGCCCCTGGGCGGTGGCAGGACAGCTTTATTGCCTGCTGCTGGCAATCCTTGGCAGCGGGATTCCGTTGGGGATGCTGGCTTACTGGCTGGCCGTGGGATCATCGGCAGCCTTTCCAATGGCAGCCATCGGCGAAGCATTGCTGTCATCCCTCGCGCTGTCGCTGGGTGGCGCTGCGGTGTGCCTGGTGCTGGCGGTGCCGGTCGGCCTGCTGGTCGTGCGCTACAAGGGCCAACTGGCGATCTGGGCCGAGCGCTTGCCGTATCTGCTGCACGCACTGCCGGGACTGGTCATCGCCCTGACCCTGGTGTATTTCGCCCTGCACTACGTGCCGATGCTTTACCAGACTTCGGCATTGCTGCTGATCGCGTACGCACTGCTGTTTCTGCCGCTGGCCCAGGCGCCGATCCGCACCGCCCTGAACAAGGCGGCACCGCAGCTTGAAGAAGCGGCACGCACGCTGGGCGCCTCGTCATTCAGCGCTTTCTGCCGAGTGACACTGCCGATCATTTTCCCGGCACTGGGCGCAGCGTTTGCGCTGGTGTTCCTGGATGCGATGAAGGAACTGACGGCGACCTTGCTGCTGAGTCCGACCGGGCTGAATACACTGGCAACGGAAGTCTGGGCGCATACCGCGAATGTGGAATTTGCCGCGGCGGCGCCTTATGCGGCGTTGTTGATCGTGGTGTCGGGGTTGCCGGTTTATCTACTGACGACGCGGATGTATCTGAGCCGCTAATACCGTATTCGCGAGCAAGCCCGCTCCCACAGTGGCCCTTTGTGAACATCATATTTGTGTTCGACAGAGGACCACTGTGGGAGCGGGCTTGCTCGCGAAGGGGCCGGCACCAGCAACCAATCAAGCCCTGAACTGCCCCAGGCTCGCCTTCAACTGCGCCGCCAACCCATCCAGCACCTTACCGCTCGCCGTGGTCTCCACCACAGCTTGCGCGGCCTTCTCGGCCTGGGCATGAATGGTCTGCACTCGCCCCCGCACTGCCTGTGCACCCTGCGCCTGATGCGCCGCAGCCTGGGTCGCCAGACCGATCGCCGCATGCACCTGCTCGACCGACGCCTGCACAGACTGCTGCAACCGTGCACTGTCACGCAGCACCACCAAACCTTCGTTGGCCTGGCGTCCGGCCTGACCGATTGCCGCGACCGCCTCGCGCGCACCCTGCTGCAACGCCACGATGTGCGCCTGGATATCGCCGGTGGAGCTCTGCGTCTTGCTCGCCAGTGCCCGCACTTCATCTGCCACCACCGCAAACCCGCGCCCGGTCTCGCCAGCACGCGCCGCTTCAATCGCCGCGTTCAGCGCCAGCAGGTTGGTCTGCTCGGCGATGCCGTGAATCACCGTCAACACCACTTCAATCTGCTCGCTTTGCTGCGCCAGACGCTCGATCACCTGGGCGCCGGTATTGACCTGCCCCGCCAGCTCCTCGATCAGGCTGCCGACCTTCGCCGAGGTCCGGGTGTTTTCATCGGTGGCCTGACGAATCTCCACGACCTGCTTGAGCGCCGCCTGCATGGCGTGGCTTTCCGACTGAGCCTCATCCGCCATTTGCGACAGGGCACGCAAACTCTCCGCCACTTCGTCGCGCTGCATACCGGCCGCTGCGTCCGCACCCGCATTGCGCAAGGTCATGGCACCAATCTCGACGCCGGTACGCTGAGCCACATCGCCCGCCTCGCGCACGATCGGCTGCAACTTATCCACAAAACGATTGACCGCCGAGGCCATGTCGCCGATTTCGTCCTTGCTGTTGATCTGCACACGCTTGGTCAGATCGCCCTCGCCCGCGGCCAGGTCATCCATGGCAACGATCAGCATTTTCAGGCGATTGACCACTCGACGACCGAGCACCACCGCCAGCAACAGCAGGACACCAAAACCCACGACTGCCAGACACACGCCGATGCGCCAGCGCAATGTTGCAGCGGCTTCCTGTACGGTGCTGGTGGTGTTGGCTTTCATTTCAGCGGCTGTGGACTGCGCTGACTGCAGACGCGCGCGCATCGCCGTTGCGCTGTCGGCAGCCGCGCCTTTGAGGCTGTCGCCGACCAGTTGATCGCTGCTGGCGATCAAGGCCGAGAAGCGCTTGTCGAGGGCCGCGAGATCAGTCTCCACGGAAGCCGTCGAGACCCCCATCAGGACCTTGCCGATTTCCACGCCATTGGGGTTGATCGAGGCCTCGATGTAGAAGACCGAAGGGTCGTTCTTCGCTGCATCCAGCACCTTGTCGAGCGCCCGCTCGCCTTGGCCCTTTTCCAGCAGTGCCTTGTTGATCGGGTTTTCCCGGTTGAGGTAGCGCGTCAGGTGCTGACCGGTTGCGTCGTCATACACCACGAACAGCACATTGGGATTGCGCTGGGCCCGACGGGCGAATTCGGACAGCGTCGGAACGTCATTGTCCCACATGGCGCGGGGCGCGACCGAAGCCAGAAGCTGCGCCATATCGTTGGCGGAGTCCTTCAGGTCCTTTTCCAGGGTCGAGCGCAATTGCGCCTGCTCTTCCTCAAGACGCGAGGACAAACCGGCCGTGAGGCGCTGACGTGTGCTGGTAGAAAGGCTGTCCAGACTGGACGTGACTTCACGCCCGGCTTGCTCGAGCTCGGCGGAAAGTTTTTGACTGTCCGCGCCCAGGCGCGTGCCCAGATCGGCTTCGAGCGCGGTCACCGTGCTCCGGGTCAGAGCAACAGCCACCAGCACCTGCACCAAAAGGGCGATACCCAGGGTAACGAACACGGGCCGCAACAAACGGCTTTGTAACAGTGAGAGAACGGCCGACACTGTGAATCCCTCTACTTGGACGCCATTAATTTGATGGCATTCTTTTGAAGATATTTACAGCAAAGGTCATGCCGTCCTGCAGACAAATACGACAAAGGCCCCGATTAAGGAGCCTTTGTGTTTTACATCAACGACTTATCAAGCAAACGGGTGACGCAGAACGATGGTTTCGTTGCGGTCCGGGCCCGTCGAAATAATGTCGATCGGCGCACCGATCAGCTCTTCAACGCGCTTGATGTAGGCACGGGCGTTAGCTGGCAGCTCTTCCAGGGTTTTGGCACCCACGGTCGACTCGGTCCAGCCCGGCACTTCTTCGTACACAGGCTGCAGGCCCACGTAGCTGTCAGCATCAGTTGGGGCAACGGCCTTGCCTTCTGCGTCTTTGTAGCCGACGCAGATGTTGATGGTTTCCAGACCGTCGAGCACGTCCAGCTTGGTCAGGCAGATGCCCGAGATGCTGTTCACATCGATAGCGCGACGCAGGATAACAGCGTCGAACCAGCCACAACGACGAGCACGGCCGGTAGTCGCGCCGAACTCGTGACCTTGTTTAGCCAGGTGCGCACCGACTTCGTCGAACAACTCCGTCGGGAATGGACCCGAACCTACACGCGTGGTGTAAGCCTTGGTGATGCCCAGGATGTAGTCCAGGAACATGGGGCCGACACCCGAACCGGTAGCAACGCCGCCAGCGGTGGTGTTGGAGCTGGTCACGTACGGGTAGGTACCGTGGTCGATGTCCAGCAGGGAGCCTTGGGCGCCTTCGAACATGATGTCTTTGCCAGCGCGACGCAGGTCGTGCAGCTCGGCCGTCACGTCCAGCATCAGCGGCTTTAGCAGCTCAGCGTATTCCTTGCACTCGGCCAGGGTCTTGTCGAAGTCGATGGCTGGCTCTTTGTAGTAACCCACCAGCATGAAGTTGTGGTAATCCACCAGTTCACGCAGCTTGTCTTCAAAGCGCGGCATGTTGAGCAGGTCGCCCACACGCAGGCCACGACGTGCAACCTTGTCTTCGTAGGCCGGGCCGATGCCGCGACCGGTGGTACCGATCTTCAGCTCGCCACGGGCCTTTTCACGGGCCTGGTCCAGCGCAACGTGGAAGGACAGGATCAGCGGGCAGGACGGGCTGATACGCAGGCGCTCGCGCACCGGCACACCTTTTTCTTCCAGCTTGGTGATCTCGCGCAGCAGGGCGTCAGGTGCAACCACCACGCCGTTGCCGATCAGGCACTGCACGCCTTCGCGCAGCACGCCCGACGGAATCAGGTGCAAGACGGTTTTTTCGCCATCGATCACCAGAGTGTGACCCGCGTTGTGGCCACCCTGGTAGCGCACTACGGCGGCAGCATGTTCGGTCAGCAGATCAACGATCTTGCCTTTGCCCTCATCACCCCATTGGGTGCCCAGGACTACGACATTCTTACCCATAACACTTGTCCTCATTCGCGCAAACTTGGTGCCGGCGGCAGCCGGCGGGAAAACTCAAGAAGCCAGTGGCGATACTTGCCAAAGCCCGTTCTGCTGAATCAATTGCCGGTCGCAGTCCGCTTCACGGGCGGCGGCCAAAGGTTGTCCAGGCAAAGCCTGAACGACACGCTGACCCTCACTGCGCAACTGGCAAACCTGCTGCCAGAGTGCCGCATCCGTACTGTCAGGCATCCAGATACCGCCAGACGGTAGCTCGATCTCAGCACGCCCCAGGGTCACCAGGGTTTTCAAATCGGTGGAAAAGCCGGTCGCCGGACGGGCACGACCGAAGTCGGCGCCGATGTCGTCGTAACGACCGCCTTGGGCAATGGACTGGCCAACACCCGGCACGAACACGGCGAACACCACACCGGTGTGGTAGTGGTAGCCACGCAGCTCGCCCAGGTCGAAATACAGCGGCAGCTCAGGGAAACGCACGGACAGCCGCTCGGCAATCGCCAGCAGGTCGTCCAGCGCCGCCAGAACCGGGGCAGGCGCCTTGGCCAGACGCTCGCGGGCCGCAGCCAGCACTTCACGACCGCCACACAGGTCGACCAACGCCCGCAGCATGCCCGACAGATCGGCAGGCAAGCCTTCGGTCAAGGTAATGACCTCGTCGATGGCCTTGCGTTGCAAGGCATCGAACAACTGCTGCTCGACTTCACCGGACAAACCGGCCGCGCGGGCCAGGCCGCGATAGATGCCGACATGACCGAGGTCCATGTGCACATCCGGCACATCGGCCAGTTGCAGCATGGCCAGCATCAGGCTGATGACTTCGACGTCGCTGCTCGGGCTGCCGTCGCCGTACAACTCGGCACCCAGTTGAATCGGGCTGCGCGAGGACGACAAGGCACGCGGCTGAGCGTGCAGCACGCTGCCGGCATAGCACAGGCGGCTTGGGCCTTCACGACGCAGGGTGTGCGCATCGATGCGCGCCACTTGCGGCGTGATGTCGGCACGGAAACCCATCTGGCGGCCCGATTGCGGGTCGATGACCTTGAAGGTGCGCAGATCCAGGTCCTGGCCCGCGCCGGTCAGCAGGGATTCCAGGTACTCGATATGGGGAGTCACGACAAACTCGTAACCCCAGCTCTGGAACAGATCCAACACCTGACGACGCGCGACTTCAATACGCGCAGCTTCCGGTGGCAGTACTTCTTCGATGCCATCTGGCAGAAGCCAGCGGTCTACCGTTGCCATTACGCCTTCCCCTATCTCCGGGCGACCAGCCTGTCGGCGAGCCTTGAGTGAAGCAGAAAATGATCGGCTTGCGCACAAACCACGCGCATGAGCGACGGAGCGAAAAGCCCTTCTACCGGCTTCGCCAACCACTTTCCTCGAAAAACTGTCGAGCCAATCGGCCCGGCATCTGCTTTAAAACAGCAATCAAACACGCAGACGCAAAAAAGCCGGGAATTTCCCGGCTGCCGCATCATACACACGTTTTCCCAAAGGATCACCCCGCCAGAGGTTTTAGCCGCCCGGCGGGGGGATAAATAAGGTCAACGCCGTATCAAGGCTTGGCTTTTTCCAGGTAGTGGAAGAAGTCGCTGCTCGGATCGAGGACCATGACGTCGGATTTGTTCGCGAAGCTTTCACGGTAGGCACGCAGGCTACGGTAGAACGCGTAGAACTCCTGATCCTGACCGTAGGCCTTGGAGTAAATCGCAGCGGCCTGGGCATCGCCGTCACCGCGAACCTCTTCGGATTCACGATAGGCTTCAGCCAGCAGCACGCGGCGTTGACGATCGGCGTCGGCACGGATGCCTTCGGCCAGTTCGTTACCCTTGGCGCGGTGCTCGCGAGCTTCACGCTCACGCTCGGTGCTCATACGTTCGAACACGCTGCGGTTCACTTCTTTCGGCAGGTCGATGGTCTTGACCCGGACATCGACCACTTCGATACCCAGCTCTTTTTCAGCCATCTTGTTCAGCGAAGCCGTAATGTCCGCCATCAACGCATCGCGCTCACCGGAGACCACTTCGTGCAAGGTGCGCTTACCGAACTGGTCACGCAGGCCCGATTCAAGACGACGGGACAGACGTTCGTCGGCGATCTGCTTGAGGCCGGAAGTCGCGGTGTAGTAACGCTCTGCGTCCTTCACGCGCCACTTGGCGTAGGCATCGACCATCACGGCTTTCTTTTCCAGCGTCAGGAAGCGTTGTGTCGGTGCATCCAGCGTCATCAGGCGTGCGTCGAATTTACGCACCTGGTTAACGTAAGGCACTTTCACATGCAGGCCTGGCTGAACATCGGTCTGGACCACGCGACCGAACTGCAGCAACACCGCACGCTCGGTCTGAGCCACGATGTAGAAGCAGTTCCAGGCAGCGATCGCCACGACGACGCCGACAATAAGGGCGATCAGCGATTTATTGCTCATCAGCGACTCTCCCTGGTACGTGCTTGCTGTTGCTGCAGATCAGCTGCCGCACGCGCATTCGCTTCATTGCTGGTGGCTGCCGCACTGGTCACCGGAGTGCTGGTGTTGCGACCACTTTCGACCATCTTGTCCAACGGCAGGTACAACAGGTTGCTCTGGCCGTTCTTATTGCCGGTCACGAGCACCTTGCTGGTGTTGCTGAAGACTTCCTGCATGGTGTCCAGGTACAGACGCTGACGGGTGACTTCAGGCGCCTTGCGGTACTCGGCAACCAGCTTGGTGAAGCGATCGGCCTCACCCTTGGCACGCGAGACGGTCTCGTCACGGTAACCATTGGCATCCTCCAGGATGCGCTGGGCCTGACCACGGGCTTCCGGCACGACGCCGTTGGCATAGGTTTCGGCCTGGTTGCGCGAACGCTGCTCGTCTTCCCGGGCACGGATCACGTCATCGAAGGCTTCCTGGACTTCGCGCGGCGCCGCTGCGCTCTGAACGTTGACCTGGGTAACGGTGATACCGGTGCGATAGGTGTCCATGAAGCGTTGCAGACGCTCCTTGATCTCGCTGGCCATCAACTCACGACCTTCGGTCAGTACCTGGTCCATGGCGGTGGAACCCACCACATGGCGCAAGGCGCTGTCGGTCGCGTGCTGCAGGCTGATTTCCGGCTGATCGACGCTCAGCACGAAGTCCTGCAGGTTGCTGATCTTGTACTGCACGGTCAGCGGCACTTCGACGATGTTCTCGTCTTCGGTCAGCATCTGGCCCTGCTTGGTGTAGGCACGCTCACGCGTGACATTTTCCATGTACTTCTTGTCGATCGGCGGGAAATAGATATTCAGGCCCGGACCCACGGTTTCGTAGTACTTGCCGAAGCGCAGCACCACGGCTTGCTCCTGCTCGTCGACGACATAAACCGCGCTGTACAGCCAAACGGCGGCCAACACGACCAGGCCGATGCCGAGCAGGCCGCCAAAGCCGCCACTCTTGCCCGGACC
Organism: Pseudomonas sp. AP3_22 TE3818; assembly: GCF_053628995.1. Classification (NCBI taxonomy): domain Bacteria; kingdom Pseudomonadati; phylum Pseudomonadota; class Gammaproteobacteria; order Pseudomonadales; family Pseudomonadaceae; genus Pseudomonas; species Pseudomonas sp. AP3_22 TE3818. Next base: position 6,059,368 of record NZ_JBRJHL010000001.1, read on the forward strand.
ACCGCCGTCGTCGCCACCACGTTTCTTACCACCACCGAACAAACCGTTCAGGCTTTCCTGCAGCTTTCGGAAGGCCTCGTCGAGATCCGGTGGCCCCTTGCGGTCGCCGTTGTTACGACGCTTGCCACCCCAAGGATCCTGATTATTCGAGTTGCCACCCGGCTCATTCCAAGCCATAGCGCTCTCCATCTGATAAAGCAAAGACGCACCCACGGCGCGCCGACCAATGCTACAGAATGCCTGTCACCACGGCACAACCGCTTTCTCAGGCTTTTATTGCAAAGTGTGTTGCTCGATAAACTCCGTCGGCACAACGCCTTCACGGCTGACCAGTCGATTGAGCTCCGAGCGCGGCAATCGAACGGCCAGCAAGCTGACACCTTCTTCGTCGTATTCTTCTTTCTGTACCGCGCCCAGCTCGAAAAACTGTGCACGCAGACGCGCAAAGCGCTGAGGCAAGCGCAAGGTACCGACGAACAATTCACTGCCCAGCAACTCGGCAATGGCTTGCTCAAGCAATTCCAGACCTGTGCCATCACGCGCCGAGAGCCAGACCCGCTGGGGCCTGCCGTTTTCGTCGCGCTGGATTTGTGGCTCAACGCCTTCAAGCAAATCGAGTTTGTTATAGACCTCGAGGATCGGCAAGTCCTGGGCACCAATCTCGCCCAGCACCACCATCACCTGCTCGATCTGCAACATGCGATCCGGTTCGGCCGCATCGATCACGTGCAGCAGCAGGTCGGAGTTGCTCGACTCTTCGAGCGTAGACCGAAATGCCTCGACCAGCTTGTGGGGCAAGTGGCGAATGAAACCCACGGTGTCGGCCAGGACAATCGGCCCCAGGTCGTCCAGTTCCAGACGGCGCAAGGTCGGGTCCAGCGTGGCAAACAACTGGTCAGCCGCGTACACGTCGGATTTCGTCACGTTATTGAAGAGCGTGGATTTACCGGCGTTGGTATAGCCCACCAGGGACACGGTAGGAATATCCGCACGGGAACGGCCGCGTCGCGACTGTTCGCGCTGACTGCGTACTTTTTCCAGCCGGCCCTTGATCTGCCGCAGGCGAACCCGCAGCAAACGGCGGTCGGTTTCCAACTGGGTTTCACCCGGGCCACGCATGCCGATGCCGCCACCCTGACGCTCAAGGTGGGTCCAGCCACGAACCAGTCGGGTGCTCATGTGGTCAAGCTGGGCCAGTTCTACCTGGAGCTTGCCTTCATGGGTACGGGCGCGCTGGGCGAAAATATCGAGAATCAGACCGGTGCGGTCGATCACGCGACACTCGAAGACACGTTCGAGGTTACGTTCCTGACTGGGTGTGAGGACGTGATTGAAGATGACCAGGTCTGCTTCTTCGGCATGGACCAGATCGCGTAGCTCCTCGACCTTGCCGCTGCCAATCAGAAATTTGGCGGTTGGCCGATGACGCGGCACGTTAAAAAACGCAACGGTCTCGGCGCCGGCCGAATTAGCCAATTCCTGAAACTCCTGCGGATCTTCGCGCGCCTCAGGGTCCTGTCCATCCAAGTGAACGAGGATCACTCGCTCACCACCACCGTGGCGCTCAAAGAACAAAGGAGACTCCTATCAGGCGTTACCTGGCTCAGCGTCACCTGCATCGGATTCGGTTGCGCTAGGCAGACGAATTGGACGAACCGGTACCACTGTAGAGATAGCGTGCTTGTAGACCATCTGGCTTACGGTGTTTTTCAGCAGGATGACGAACTGGTCGAACGACTCGATCGTTCCTTGCAGTTTGATACCGTTGACCAGGTAGATGGACACCCCAACTTTCTCTTTACGTAAAGTATTCAAGTAAGGGTCTTGTAGCGAATGCCCTTTTGACATGTGCCGCACTCCTTTAAGGATTCAATATAAAAAAATAGGTAAACAGATGGCTTTAGCCGCCACACCCCCAAGGATAGACGGCAATTGCAAGGACTCAGCTCAATATGGAGATGGTCCCAAGGTATTTCAAGGCGCGCGGCAGATTGTCGCAATCCAGACTGTCCAGCCAATGCAGGTCAGTCCAACTGCGCAGCCAGGTGAACTGGCGTTTCGCCAATTGGCGCGTGGCAATGATTCCACGCTCCTGCATCTCGGCTGACGTCAGCTTGCCATCCAGGTAGTCCCAGACTTGGCGATAGCCTACTGCACGTATAGACGGCATCCCGGCATGCAGGTCACCTCTATTACGCAGGGCTACGACCTCGTCAATGAATCCCTGTTCCAACATTAAAGTGAATCTTTGTTTAATTCGCTCGTGCAGTACCTGGCGATTTGCCGGGGCAATAGCCAAGTTCGCGACAGTATAGGGCAATTGTTGCTGTCCCGAAGCGGCTGCTTCGGTACTTTGCGCAGATTGTTGCAAGCGTAGCGCAGTCATGCTCTGACCGCTTACCCGATAAACTTCCAGTGCTCGACTCAGACGCTGCGGATCGTTCGGATGAATACGCGCGGCAGAAACCGGGTCGATCACTGCCAATTGGTCGTGCAGGGCTTGCCAGCCAAGGCGTGCAGCCTCTTCCTCGATCTGTGCGCGCACTTGCGGATCGGCGGCGGGCATCTCCGCCAGGCCTTCAAGCAAAGCCTTGTAATAGAGCATCGTGCCGCCTACCAGCAGCGGAATTTTTCCACGCGCGGTGATCTCGGCCATGGCTTCCAGGGCGTCACGGCGGAAATCCGCAGCCGAATAGCTCTCGGCCGGGTCGAGAATATCGATCAGACGGTGCGGATATTGCGCCAGCAGCTCTTTGGAAGGCTTGGCGGTGCCGATGTCCATGCCACGGTAGACCAGTGCCGAATCGACGCTGATCAACTCGCAAGGCAGGACTTTGGTGAGTTCGATGGCCAGGTCGGTCTTGCCGGCGGCGGTCGGCCCCATCAGGAAAATCGCAGGTGGGAGCTGGCTCATCAACGACCGCGCAAGAACAGTTTGTCCAGATCGTCCAGGCCCAGTTGGGTCCAGGTCGGTCGGCCATGGTTGCATTGACCGCTGCGCTCGGTGTTTTCCATGTCACGCAGCAGGGCATTCATTTCCGGCAGGGCCAGACGCCGGTTCGCCCGAACCGCTCCGTGGCAGGCCATGGTCCCGAGCAACTCGTTCAGGTGCGCCTGAATGCGGTCGCTGGTGCCGAATTCCATCAAATCAGCCAGGACGTCCGCCACCAGCCGGTTGGCTTCGGCCTGCTTGAGCAGGGCCGGGATCTGTCGGATGGCCAGGGTTTCCGGGCCCAGGCGCTGCAACTCAAAGCCCAGGCGCTGGAACCAGGCGACATGTTCCTCGGCGCAATCGGCTTCACGCTGGCTGACGGCCAGGGACTCCGGCACCAGCAACGGCTGCCCACTCAGACCCTCGCTGGCCATCGCCACCTTCAGACGCTCATACATGATCCGCTCGTGCGCGGCGTGCATGTCCACCAGTACCAGGCCCTGGGCGTTTTCCGAAAGGATGTAGATGCCCTTGAGTTGTGCGAGCGCATAACCCAGCGGCGGGATGTCGTCCTGCCCGGCGGGCAGCGCGACGGCATTGGCCTCGGGCAGCGGCGCAAAAAACTCGCGGTAGGCGGCCTGCGCTTCAGCGACAGGCACACCGGACTGCGGACGTGGCGTGTATTGATACTGATAACCCGCGCCAGCGCCAGCGCCCGAACCTGCCGGCGCATTGAACGACGGTTGGGCCTGAGGCTGTTCCAGCAGCGCATTGGCGGCCAGGCGCATTTCGCCCTGGGGTCCGAATTCACCGGCTTCGAGGCCGGTAGGCCGGACGGTGGCCGTGGCAACCGGTGCCGCCAGATGATCGTCCGGTCGCACATCGCCCAAGGCACGGTGCAAGGTGCCGTAGAGAAAATCGTGGACCATGCGCCCTTCACGGAAGCGCACTTCGTGTTTGGTCGGGTGCACGTTGACGTCGACCCCGGTCGGATCAACCTCGAAAAACAGCACGAAGGTCGGGTGCCGACCGTTGAATAGCACGTCGCGATAGGCCTGGCGCACCGCGTGGGCCACCAGCTTGTCGCGCACGGCACGGCCATTGACGAAGAAATACTGCAAGTCGGCCTGACTGCGGTTGAAGGTCGGCAGGCCGACCCAGCCCCATAGATGCAGGCCGTTGCGCTCGATTTCGATCGGCAGGGCCTGCTCCAGGAAGCCCGGCCCGCAAATCGCCGCCACGCGCCGGGCACGGGCCGCATCATCATGGGCCTCGTGCAGGCTGAGGATGGTCTTGCCGTTGTGGCGCAGATGGAACGCCACATCGAAGCGCGCCAGGGCCAGACGCCTGATGACTTCCTGCAGGTGATCGAATTCGGTTTTTTCGGTTTTGAGAAACTTGCGCCGCGCCGGCGTGTTGAAGAACAGGTCGCGCACTTCAACCGAAGTGCCCACCGGATGCGCCGCAGGCTGCACGCGGGGCGCCATGTCACGGCCCTCGGTCTCGACCTGCCAGGCCTGATCGGCATCACGGGTGCGGGAGGTCAGGGTCAGGCGCGCGACGGAGCTGATCGATGCCAGGGCCTCACCGCGAAAGCCCAGGCTCATGACCTGTTCGAGGTCTTCCAGGTTGCGGATCTTGCTGGTGGCGTGACGGGCCAGCGCCAGCGGCAGGTCATCGGCGGAAATACCGCTACCGTCGTCGCGCACCCGCAGCAGCTTGACGCCGCCCTGCTCCACATCGACGTCGATGCGCCTGGCACCGGAGTCGAGGCTGTTTTCCAGCAGCTCCTTGATCACCGAAGCCGGGCGCTCAACCACCTCACCGGCGGCAATCTGGTTCGCCAGTCGCGGGCTGAGCAGCTCGATGCGAGCGCCGCTGTTCAGGACCTGATTCATTCTTTGGCCGCCAGTTCAGTGCCCGGAATGGTCAGGTGTTGACCGATCTTGAGTTCATCGCTCGACAGGTTGTTGGCATTGCGCAGGGTCGCGGGGGACACCTGGTAGCGCACGGCGATCATCGCCAGGGTCTCGCCCGGGCTGACGCGGTGGTCACGTGGCCCCTGTACGATCTTGCCGGAGTCGCGCAGCCAGGCAATGTAAGTGCCCGGCGGCGGGTTCTGCTGGAAGAACTGGCGCACGCCGCTGCTGATCGAACGCGCCAACGCCTGCTGGTGGTTCGATGCCGCGAGTTTCGAGGCTTCGTTGGCGTTGGAGATGAACCCGGTTTCCACCAGGATCGACGGAATATCCGGCGACTTCAGCACCATGAACCCGGCCTGTTCGACCCGCTGCTTGTGCAGAGGCGTGACCCGGCCAATGTTGCTCAGCACCTTCTGGCCAACGTTCAGACTGGACGTCAGGGATGCCGTCATCGACAGGTCGAGCAGCACGCCGGCGAGCATGCGGTCCTTGTCATCGAGGCTGACGTTGCCAGCCCCCCCGATCAGGTCGGAACGGTTTTCGCTGTCAGCCAGCCAGCGGGCCGTCTCCGAGGTCGCGCCGCGATCAGACAGGGCAAATACCGAGGCACCGAAAGCGGCTGCAGAAGGCGCGGCGTCGGCGTGGATCGAAACGAACAGGTCGGCGCCTTTCTTGCGGGCAATTTCGGTACGGCCGCGCAACGGAATGAAGTAATCGCCGGTTCGGGTCAGTTCGGCGCGGAAACCTTTCATGCCGTTGATCTGGCGCTGCAATTCACGGGCGATCTGCAACACCACGTCTTTCTCACGCTGACCGCGAGAACCCGATGCGCCCGGGTCTTCGCCACCGTGTCCGGCGTCGATCACCACAATGATGTCGCGCTTGCCGGGCGGGGCCGGCGGCAGCTTGATTGCAGGCTCCACGGGCGTGACCGGCACGGCGGGCATCGTGGCGACCGACGGTGTCGGCGCTGGGGGAGGCGCGGCATCCGCGGCGTTATCGAACAGATCGACCACCAAGCGGTTGCCGTACTGGGCGTTCGGCGCCAGGGAGAAGCTTTTGGGCGTCACCGCCTTTTTCAGGTCGATGACCACCCGCAGGTCGGTCGGCGTGCGTTGAGCCGAGCGCATGGCGGTAATCGGGGTGTTCGACGTGTTGACATTGAGTGGCGCACCGAGGGTCGCACCATTGATGTCGATGACCAGGCGATCCGGCGCGGTCAGGGTAAAGACGCTGTGTTGCACCGGGCCGGTCAGGTCAAACACCAGACGTGTGTTGTCCGGTGCCCGCCACAGACGAACACTGTTGACCTTCGAATCGGCCACAGCGTCGACGGTCACCGCCAGAAACAACACCCCTACGGCAGCAACCAACGCGCGAAAGCGCATACCTAACCCCATCATTTATTTGGATTCCAATGCCAAAGCGGCACACCAGGCCTCGCCACGCGAGCCCTGGGATAAAATTTTCAGCGAACGCCCGCTGTCTTGCGGGCTAATGGTAATGGTCAGGTCCGGCTTTGGCAAAAAGCCTGCACCTTTGTCGGGCCACTCGATCAAACACAGGGCGTCGTCTTCGAAATAGTCGCGGATACCGAGGAACTCCAGCTCTTCCGGATCGACCAGACGGTACAAATCGAAATGGAAGGCGCGAATGTCGCCAATCTCGTAGGGCTCTACCAAGGTGAAGGTCGGACTTTTTACTGCCCCGACATGCCCCAGGCCGCGAATGATGCCTCGGGACAACGTGGTTTTGCCCATCCCCAGGTTACCCTCGAGGAAGATCAGGCCATGGCCTTGGGTGATTCGGGCAATGCGTGCGCCAAAGTCGCTCATGGCCTGCTCATCGGCCAGGTACAGGGTTACTTCAGACACGGTGCTTGCTCCTCCAACAACTGACGAATGACTGGAATCAGATCACTGGCCGCCAGCCCACGGCCGAATTTTCCTTGTTGCTCGCCGGCATTGGCGTGCAGCCAGACCGCCAGGCAGGCCGCATCGAAGGGTTCCATGCCCTGGGCCAGCAATGCGCCGAGCAAACCGGCCAGTACATCGCCTAACCCGGCAGTAGCCATCGCCGGGTGGCCCTGATGACAGACGGCCAGCCGCCCATCGGGACTGGCGATCAGACTGCCGGCCCCCTTGAGCACCACGACCGCCGAATATTTCTTGCTCAATGCATGGGCCGCTGCCGGTCGGTCGGCTTGAACCTGCGCCGTACTCATTCCGAGCAAACGCGCCGCTTCGCCCGGATGCGGGGTGATCACGCACCCCTTGGGCAAACTCGCACGCTCCTCGGCCAACAGGTTCAGCGCATCGGCGTCCCAGACTTGCGGCAACGCTGCGTTAGCAGCGGCCGACAACAAGCTGCGCCCCCAACCCGCCTGCCCCAGCCCCGGACCGACCACCAACACGGAAACCTTTTGCAGCAAATCCATCAATTGATTGGCCGAGGAAGTCCCCAGCACCATCGCCTCGGGAATCCGCGCCAGTGCGGCCGCGACATGTTCGCTGCGGGTCGCCACCGACACCATGCCCGCCCCGCTGCGCAGCGCACTTTGCGCGCTCAGCAGGACCGCGCCACCGAACCCGCGATCGCCGCCAATCAGCAACACATGGCCAAATCTGCCTTTGTGGGAAGCCGGTGCCCGCGCCGCTGGACGCGGCAGGTTAGCCGCAGTCAGGCGACGGGCGGTGAAAGCAGCGCCTTCTATCAACTGTGGGTCTGCGTGCAAGTCGTTGAACAGCAATTCGCCGACCACATCCGCCCCCTCGCCGGTGAACAATCCCAATTTCAAGCCGATGAACGTCACTGTCAGGTCGGCCTGCACCGCCAGGCCGAGGATGCGACCGGTATCGGCGCACAGTCCTGAAGGAATATCCACCGCCGCGACCGGCAGCCCGCTCACATTGATTGCGGTGATCGCGCTGGCATACGGCTCGCGCACCTCGCCGCTCAGGCCGGTGCCGAGCAAAGCATCCAGGACGATGCCGCGCAATCCGGATTGTGCGGTCCAGGGTTCGATGAGCACTTTTTCAGACACCGCCTCGGCATGGGCCAAGGCCGCGTCCCCCTGCAGGCGCTGCGGATCTCCGACCGCCAACACCCGGACGGACCATCCTGCGCGCAGGGCCAACACGGCCACCAGATACCCGTCCCCGGCGTTGTTGCCATGGCCGGTGAGTACAGTCAGTTCGTTCGCTGTCGGCCATTGCCGCACCAGCGCCCGCCACGTCGCCCGCGCCGCGCGCTGCATCAATTCGAAGCCCGGTGTGCCGGCGGCGATCAGGCTCGCGTCGAGTGCTCGCACTTGCGCGGCACTGTACAGCGCGTCGGGTAATTCATCTTTAGTGTGCGGCATGCGTCTTCGGGCTCCGATGTCTGGCAGAATTATACGCACCTCAGCTCCGGTTTCTCTCGCATCATGCCCGCTATTACCACAGACCTGCCTGCCCTCGCCCAATCCATCAAGGACTGGGGCCGCGAGCTGGGCTTTCAGCAAGTCGGCATCAGCGGCCTCGACCTGGGCGAGCACGAGCAACACCTGGAGCGCTGGCTCGCCGCCGGCTACCACGGCGAGATGGATTACATGGGCGCCCATGGCAGCAAACGCTCACACCCGGAGGAGCTGGTGCCCGGCACTTTGCGCGTGGTTTCGCTGCGCATGGACTACCTGGCGGGCGACACCCACATGGCGAAAATGCTCGCCCAGCCGGAAAAAGCCTACGTCTCGCGTTATGCCCTGGGTCGCGATTACCACAAATTGATTCGCAAGCGCGTGCAACAACTGGCGGACAGGATTCAGGCAGAAATCGGCCCGTTTGGTTTCCGTGCCTTTGTCGACAGTGCACCAGTGCTGGAAAAAGCCATCGCCGAACAGGCCGGCCTGGGCTGGATTGGCAAAAACACCCTGGTGTTGAATCGCAAGGCAGGCAGTTATTTCTTCCTCGCCGAGCTGTTCGTTGACTTGCCACTGCCGGTAGACCCGCCCCACGCCACCGAACACTGCGGTCGCTGCAGTGCCTGCCTCGACATCTGTCCGACCCATGCTTTCGTCGGCCCTTATGTGCTGGATGCCCGGCGCTGCATTTCCTACCTGACCATCGAACTCAAAGGCGCGATCCCGCAAGACCTGCGACCGCTGATCGGCAATCGGGTGTTCGGTTGCGATGATTGCCAGATTGTCTGTCCCTGGAACCGCTTCGCCCGCCCGTCCGGTGAAAGCGACTTCAAGCCGCGGCACAACCTGGACAACGCCGAACTGGCGGAACTGTTCATGTGGGATGAGGAGAAATTCCTGAGCAGCACCGAAGGCTCGCCGCTGCGTCGGACCGGTTACGAAAACTGGTTGCGCAACCTGGCGGTAGGCCTGGGCAATGCGCCTTCGACGATTCCGGTGCTGGAGGCGTTGAAGGCGCGGCGCGAGCATCCGTCCGAACTGGTCCGCGAACACGTCGAGTGGGCCCTGAAACAACACGGCCTCGTGTAGGAGCGGCGTCAGGCTTCGTCGTTGTAGACGAACTTGGGCATTTCCCAGTGGAAACGGATCGCCAACAAGCGCAACAGGAACCCGCCGAACAGGGTGATCAGAATCGCCTGTTCCCCTGGCAAGTTCAGGTACAGACAGAGCATGTAGCACCACGCCGCCGCAAACGAGACGCTGGCGTACAGCTCACGCCGGAAGATCAGCGGAATATCGTTGCAGAAAATGTCCCGCAGGATGCCGCCAAATACTCCGGTGATTACGCCGCTGACCGAGGCGACCAACATGCCATGGCCCATTTCCAGGGCGGTGATGCAGCCGATCAGGGTGAAGGCCACCAGCCCCATGGCATCGAGCACCAGAAACAGTGAGCGCAAATGCCGCATCCAGCGTGCCGTGAACACGGTAATCATCGCCGCAGCCGTGGTCAGCACCAGGTATTCCGGGTGTTTGACCCACGTCAGCGGGTAATGCCCGAGCAGCACATCGCGCACCGAGCCGCCCCCCAGCGCCGTGACGCAAGCGATCAGCACCACGCCAAACCAGTCCATGCCACGACGCCCGGCAGACAGGGCGCCGGTCATGGCTTCGGCGGTGATGGCGATCAGGTAGAGCATCAGCAACATGGTGGCGGTCCTTGCGAAAAGGCGCGCAGTCTACTGACTTCGCCGAAGCACCAAAAGAGGGCGCCGCTACTTGTAGGAGCCGGCTTGCCGGCGATGGCGTCCTCAAGGACCTCTTCGCTGGCAAACCAGCTCCCACATGTCGGGTTTCAAGCTCAGGCCTTGATGAAATGCTTGCGGTAATGCTGCAACTCGGCGATGGATTCGCGGATGTCGTCCAGCGCCAGGTGGGTGCTGCCCTTCTTGAAGCTGTCACGCACGTCCGGTGCCCAGCGCGCCGCCAGCTCTTTGAGCGTGGACACGTCGAGGTTGCGGTAGTGGAAATAGCTTTCCAGGGATTTCATGTGGGTATAAAGGAAGCGACGGTCCTGGCAGATGCTGTTGCCGCAGATCGGCGATTTGCCCTTCGGCACCCACTTCTCCAGGAAGGCGATGGTTTCGGCTTCGGCTTCGGCCATGCTGATACGGCTATCGCGAACCCGCTGGGTCAGCCCGGAACCGCCATGCTGACGGGTGTTCCACTCGTCCATGCCGGCGAGGATTTCGTCGCTGTGGTGAATGGCGATCACCGGGCCTTCGGCCAGGGTGTTCAGGTCACTGTCGGTGACGATGGTGGCCATTTCGATAATGACGTCGGTATCAGGGTTCAGACCGGTCATTTCCAGGTCGATCCAGATCAGGTTCTGCGGATTTTGCATGTTCGGCTCCTAAGCAATGCTGCGCAGTTTAGCCTAGGCCGGTGGCCGGGCGTGCTAAACTCGCGGCCGTTTTACCTAATCGCTGCATTCTTTATACGGAACACCCATGGCCAAACGCCAACTCAATCGCCGCCAAAACTGGCGCATCGAAAAGATTCAGGGCGAACGCGCTGCCCGCGCCGCCAAACGCGAGTCCTCGGCTGTCGAGGCACTTGAGGGCGGCGATCTGGGCCCGGAACAGCACGGTCTGGTGATCGCGCACTTCGGTGTGCAGGTTGAGGTCGAGGCCCGCGACGGCGAGCTCGCCGGCCAGGTGTTCCGTTGCCACCTGCGCGCGAACCTGCCGGCGCTGGTGACCGGTGATCAGGTGGTGTGGCGCGCCGGCAACCAGGGCATCGGCGTGATCGTGGCGCAACTGCCGCGCAACACCGAACTATGCCGCCCGGACAGCCGTGGTCAGCTCAAGCCGGTGGCGGCCAACGTCGACATGATCGTCATCGTGTTTGCACCGCTGCCCGAGCCCCACGCCAACCTGATCGACCGCTACCTGGTGGCGGCCGAACATGCGGGCATCAAGCCGCTGCTGCTGCTGAACAAGTTCGACCTGATCGACGAAAACAACGCCCCGGCGCTGAATGCCTTGCTCGCCGTATACCGCACCCTCGGTTACCCGGTGCTGGAAGTGTCGGCGCATCACGGTAACGGGATGGAGCAGTTGCAGACGCAACTGGACGGACGCATCAGCGTATTCGTCGGCCAGTCCGGTGTCGGCAAGTCGTCGCTGGTCAACAGCCTGCTGCCGGATGTCGAAACCCGCGTCGGTCCGCTGTCCGAGCTGTCCGGCCAGGGCACCCACACCACCACCACCGCGCGGTTGTTCCACTTCCCCGGCGGCGGTGAGTTGATCGACTCCCCGGGTATCCGCGAATTTGGCCTGGGCCACGTCAGCCGTGCCGACGTCGAAGCCGGCTTCATCGAGTTCAACGACCTGCTGGGCACCTGCCGCTTCCGCGACTGCAAGCATGACCGCGAACCCGGTTGCGCCCTGCTCAAGGCCCTTGAAGATGGCCGCGTGCAGCAGCAACGGATGAACAGCTACCGCTCGATCATCGCTAGCCTGCCGGAAAACGGCTACTAAACAGACGTGCCGACCGCCCGGCTTTACGCGGGGTGGTCGGCGGCTGGATCTCCCCCCCGCTTAAACATCTGACCTTTCTGTAGGACGTGCGCACGCTCGCCTGTAGGGCATTTCTCTTTCCGCGCCGACCTCTTGAAGCCGCCCTGTAATCACCTAGTTTCAAACCCTCTTCGCACTCCAGCGACACCGAGGGACACCCATGCAAACCTACCATCTGTTCATCAGCCACTCGTGGAACTACTCCGACGCCCACGACAATCTCGTACGCCTGCTCAACGCCAAGCCCGGTTTCACCTACAAGAATTTTTCGGTGCCGCCGGACAACCCGATTGTCGGCGCGAAAACCGACAAACAACTGGAGGAGGCCATCGAAAACAAGATCCGTCCGTGTTCGGCGGTATTGATCATGGCCGGGATGTATTCCACCTACAGCAAGTGGATCAACAAGGAAATCGAGATCGCCAAGCGCATGGGCAAGGTGATCATTGCGATCAAACCGTTCGGCGCCGAGCGCATTTCCACGGTAGTACGTGAGGCGGCACATGCCGAGTGTGCCTGGAACACCAACAGCATCATCAGCGCCATTCGCCAGCATACGGCGGTGTAACCATGCGCAAGGGACTGTTTATCGGCATCAACGACTACACCCACGTTTCGCGGCTGAGCGGTTGCAGCAATGACGCCATGGCCATGGCTTCCGTGCTCAAGACCGACGCCAATGGCGATCCGAACTTCAAGAACATCGTGCTGACCTCCGCCGAGGACTACCTGAGCCGGGAAAAGCTCGAAGACCAGATCCGCGAACTGTTTTCCGGGGACTGCCATGTCGCGCTGCTGTATTTCGCCGGCCACGGCAGCTTCGACACCGACACCGACGAAGGCATGTTGATCCCGCAGGATTACAAGAGCGCCAAGGACGGGATTCGCCTCAGTGACATTCTCAACTGGGCGAGCAAAGCCACGAAGATCAAAAACAAAGTGATCATCCTCGATTGTTGCCAGAGCGGCTCGGCCGGCGAACTGCGCGCCTTGCGCAGCGAGGGCAGCGTGGTCGGCGAAGGCATGACCATCCTGACCGCCTGTAAAAAGGAAGAGCCGGCGATGGAGGGCGCGCAACACGGCGTGTTCACCGGACTATTGCTCCAGGCCCTGCACGGCGGAGCAGCGAACATCCTGGGCAAGATCACACCCGGCAGCCTCTATTCGTTTGTCGACAACGCCCTCGACGCCTGGGAACAGCGGCCGGTGTTCAAGACCAACGTCTCGCAGTTCATTTCCCTGCGCGAAGTGTCGCCGCTGATCCCCAAGGAAATCCTGCGCAAACTCCCCGAATGGTTTGCCGAAGCGGAGTCGGTGTACCCCCTCGCCCCCAGCTTTGAGCCCACCGAGCCTGAATTCAACCCGGAGCACGGCGACGTCTTCGCCCAGTTGCAAAAGTGCAACCGCCACAGCCTGGTCGAACCGGTGGACGCCGAGCATATGTACTACGCCGCCATCCACTCCACCGGCTGCCGCCTCACCGCCCTCGGCGCCTATTACCGCGAACTCGCGATCAAGGGACATTTCTGATGCCAGTGTTTATCAGCTACCGCCACATGGACCGCGCCCACGCGGTCAAAATCAACGGGCGCCTGATCCAGGCCAACATCAAGACCTACCTCGATGTGCTGGATGCCGAATCCCAGACCACCGACGACATCACCGGGGTGATTACCCGCAACATCAGCGAATGCACTCACCTGCTGGCAGTGGTCTCGGAGAAAACCGCGCTGTCCTGGTGGGTGCCGTTCGAAATCGGCGAGGCGACCATCACCAACCGACGCATCTGCTCGTTCAAGACCGGCCCGACCGAGCTGCCGCTGTACCTGGACAAATGGCCGAAGCTGACCAGCGACCGGGACATCGACTTCTTTATCGATGCCTATCGCAACGAAGCAACGCTCAAGCGCTCGATGTCGCTTGAGTCCGTGACCGGCAGCGAGTCGGTGCGCAGCGTCAACAGATCCAATGCGGATCGCTTTCACGCCGAGCTCAAGTCACGAATCATCCGCGGATTCTGAAGTCACTCCAGGGGTTCTCTCACCCATCATCTGTAGGAGCCGGCTTGCCGGCGATGCGTTCAAGTACGCCGAGTGGTTCCAGACAGCACGCGTAATCGTTGACAACCATCGCCGGCAAGCCGGCTCCTACAGGGGATCCCTCCAAACCAGTGAACGCCGCACAAAAAAGCCGACATCTCTGTCGGCTTTTTTGTACGTCACTGCTTGGGTGGTTCAGCCGGTTTCGGCGCTGGATCATCGAACAGATTCAAACGCTCGCGCAGTTCGTGAGCCGGCAACGGTTCCTTGTCCGCCGGCAACGCGTTCGGGTCGACCGGCGCGGTCGGTGTTGCACCTGGTGCAGCCGAACCTTGCGGCGCATCGGGAGCTGGCTCCGCCCCTTGCGAACCTTCGATCGCCCGCTGGGCTTTCTTGGTCAGTACCACGATGTCGATACGGCGGTTCACCGGGTTGAACGGGTGCTCGCGATCGAACAACGCCGACGAGGCATAACCGACCACGCGCGCCACCTGTGCATCTGGATAGCTGCCCGCCACCAGCGCACGACGTGCGGCGTTGGCACGGTTGGCCGAGAGTTCCCAGTTACCGAAATCACCGGTGCCTGTGTACGGCTTGGCATCGGTGTGGCCGCTGATGCTGATCTTGTTCGGCACCGCCTTGATGGTGTCGGCCATGGCCAGCAGGATGTCTTCGAAATAAGGCTTCAAGCGAGCTGAGCCTGAATCGAACATCGGGCGGTTTTCCGCGTCCATGATCTGGATACGCAGGCCGTCCGGGGTAATTTCGAACAGGATCTGGTCCTTGAACTTCTGCAGCTGCGGATTCTCATCAACTTTGTTCTGCAGTTCTTGCAGCAACAGTTCGAGGCGTTCCTTTTCGACCTGCTCGGCCATGCCTTCGACCTGGTCGGTATCGATGGTGACCTTGTCCGGCTGCGGCTGGGACTTCACCTCAGGGTTGAGGGTGTTTTCCGGCGCCAGGGTCGGCGTGCCGCCCAGATCGATGATGTACGGCGTGCCGCTTTCGGAAAAGCCGATCGGGTCCTTGAAGTAACCGGCGATGGCGATCTTCTGTTCCGGCGTAGCGGTGGACAGCAGCCACAACACCAGGAAGAACGCCATCATCGCCGTGGCGAAGTCGGCGAAGGCGATCTTCCAGGAGCCCCCGTGATGCCCGCCCCCGTACTTTTTGACGCGCTTGATGATTATCGGCTGGTTATTTTCCATAACTTAACGACCGCGAACCGCTTGTTCCAGCTCGGCGAAGCTTGGACGGTGAGCCGGGTACAGTACCTTGCGACCGAACTCCACAGCCAGCGATGGCGGCATACCGGAGGCCGAGGCGACCAGCGAAGCTTTGATGGCTTCGTAGACGTTCAACTCTTCCTTGGCATCGTGACCCAGGGCGTGCGCCAGGGGACCGAAGAAACCGTAGGCGGCGAGAATACCGAAGAAGGTACCGACCAATGCCGCACCGACGTGCAGGCCGATGGACTTCTGGTCGCCATCACCCAGCGAAGCCATGGTGACCACGATACCCAGTACCGCCGCGACGATACCGAAGCCCGGCATGGCGTCAGCAATGCCGTTCACTGCGTGGGACGGGTGGTCCAGGTCTTCCTTGAGGCTGGCCAGTTCCATGTCGAACAGATTTTCAAGTTCGTGGGGCGCCATGTTGCCGGAGGACATGATGCGCAGGTAATCACAGACGAACGCGGTCATGCGCTCGTCCTTGAGTACCGTCGGGTACTTGGCGAAGATCGGACTCGCGGCGGCATCTTCGATATCACCTTCAATCGCCATCATGCCTTCGCGGCGACTCTTGTTGAGGATCTCGTAGATCAGCCCCAGCACTTCCAGATAAAACGCATGGTTGAAACGCGAACTGAACATTCCCAAGGCTTTCTTGAAAACGTGCATCGCCATATGACCAGGGTTGGCCTGAAGGAAAGCGCCGAGCGCCGCACCGCCGATGATCATCACCTCGAAAGGCTGGATCAGAGCGGCAATCTTGCCGTGGGAAAGCACGTATCCGCCGAGCACGCTCGCGAATACGACGATGATGCCGATAATTTTAGCCATAGGTTAGGAGAGCACTTACTGAGTCGGGTTCAAGGTCATATTCGGAAGTTAAAAAATCTCTTCTTCTACTTATCGGCAAAACTGCGCCAGACTATAGCCAGTTCAGGCGAAAAGCTAATTTGACCCCTTCCGGGCACAGGTATTGTTGACGATGATCGCCGCCCACCATGGTTAACGAAACGAACGTTCCAACCCCAAAACCGACGACGCTCGAAGGCTGGGTCAAGCTGCTCGATGGCGTGCGCCTGCCGGTTCCGCAAGCCAGCCACGACCGCGTCTGCAAGGCCATCCGCGACAATCGCAGCTCGCTGCGCGATATCGCCGACCTCATGCAAGGCAGCCCCGCCCTGGCCTTGAGCGTGATTCGCGAAGCCAACCGACACACCCACGGCGGCATGACCGAGCCTGCGGAAAACCTTGAGGTTGCGATCAATCGCCTCGGCCTGAAACGCACCGAAGAATTGCTCGCGCGGCTGCCCGCCAACCCCCAGTCCGAGATCCCCAAGACCCTGCGTCAGCTGCAGATGATCAGCCAGCACGCCACGCAACAGGCCAATGGTTTTTTTGCCAGTCGCCTGGCGCGCCTGTGGCAGGACATACACTGGGGCAGCCTGCTGTTTCTTTCGCCCCTGTGGCCTTTGGCACTGACCCATCCAGAACTGCTCGAAGACTGGGAGCTGCGGGTCATCCATAAAGGTGAGTCGGCACGTAAAGTCGAAAAGCAATTGTTTGGCGTACGCCTGCTGGACATCGGCCAGGCGCTGGTGAAGGTCTGGCACTTGCCGATCTGGGTGCAACAGGGCTATCGCCTGTTGCTCACCGAGCAGCGGGAGCTGGTGAAAGTCCTGCGCATTGCCCGTGACAGCGAGCACCCGCTGCGCCAGCAGAACCGCCTCGATGACGATCCGACCCTGCGCCGCTGGCTCAACCAACCGGCCAATACGGTGCTGCTGGCCAACGGGCTGGCGCTGTCGGCACAACACGCCTGGGACAGCCCGCACAGTGAACGCTGGCAGTACCTGACCAGCCTTTACCTGCAAATGCCGATGGATGAGGTGCAACAACAACTGCACCAGCAAGCCGCCAACAGCGCGCGCCATCACGCCATGCCCGACCTCTGGCACCCCGCCGAATCGCTGATCTGGCCGTGGGGCATGAACCGGATCCACGCCGGACTGCTACCGGCCGCCGGCCCCACGGCCGAAGATCTGGCGAAATGGCGCAAGCAATGCGCCGAATTGCTGGTCGAGCCGAGTCGTTTCACCAACGCCATGCACTTGACCATCGCCGCCCGGGACGCCCTCGTGGCCTGCGGCATGCGTCGGGTGATGATCCTGATGGCCGACCGTGCCCATGCCAACCTGCGCGTGCACCAGACGGCCGGCCTGCCGAAGGAAACGGCCGGGCTGAACTTCGTGGTCAGCCAGAGCAACGTCTTGCAACGCCTGCTCGCGCAACAGGCCCAGGTCCGCCTGACGCCGGCCAACAATGCGCAATTCTCGGCCCTGCTGCCCAACAGCCTGCGCTCACAGTTCAGCGGTGAACACCTGCTGCTGCGTTCGCTGGTCAACAATGGCCGGGTGATCATGATCGTCGTGGCGGATCAGGGCGGTGAGCCGTTTTCGGAAGTTTCCGTGCAGGCCTTCGGCAAAACCGCGCAGTGCATCGAGAAAGCCCTGCACAGCTTTAGCCACCGTGGCCAATAAGGCTGCGCTACAATCCTCCCTTTTGTGCTCTGGAGACCTCACATGTCTGACTTCTCTGGCTTGCCGCTGGTGATCGAGCCGAGCGACTTGCTCCCTCGGCTCGAAGCCCGCGAACTGATTCTGGTGGACCTGACCAGTGCCGCCCGCTACGCCGAAGGACACATTCCCGGCGCGCGTTTTGTCGATCCGAAACGCACGCAACTGGGGCAGGCACCCGCCCCGGGACTGATGCCCCCGCAGGCAGCGCTCGAAACGCTGTTTGGCGAGCTGGGACACAATCCCGATGCGGTCTATGTCGTGTATGACGATGAAGGCGGCGGTTGGGCCGGGCGTTTCATCTGGCTGCTGGATGTCATCGGCCACAGCAAGTACCACTATGTCGACGGCGGTCTGACGGCCTGGCTGGCAGAAGGCTTGCCCATGTCGATCCAGATTCCGCCAGCCGTGGGCGGCCCGGTTTCTCTGACCTTGCACGACGAACCCACGGCTACCCGCGAATACCTGCAAAGCCGGCTCGGCGCCGCCGACCTGGCCATCTGGGACGCACGCGGGCCGCTGGAGTATTCCGGCGAGAAGGTCCTGGCGGCCAAGGGCGGGCACATTCCCGGCGCGGTCAATTTCGAATGGACCGCCGGCATGGATCCGTCACGCCAGTTGCGCATCCGCACCGACATGCCGCAGATCCTCGAACAACTCGGGATCAGCAAAGACAAAGAAGTGATTACCCACTGCCAGACCCACCATCGCTCTGGCTTCACCTATCTGGTGGCCAAGGCTCTCGGTTATCCGCGGGTCAAGGGCTACGCCGGCTCCTGGGGCGAATGGGGCAACCATCCCGATACCCCGGTAGAAATTTAAGATTTTTAAGGACCGTTAATGAACAAGCGTCTGTTTCTCCTCGGCCAGTACCTGCTGCCCCACAACTTGCTCTCGCGACTGGCCGGCTGTATCGCCGAATGCCGCGTGCGCTGGTTCAAGAATGCCTTTACCGCCTGGTTCGCCAAGCGCTATCAGGTGGACATGTCCCAGGCGCTGGTCGAAGACCTGACTGCCTACGAGCACTTCAACGCGTTCTTCACCCGCGCACTGAAAGACGGTGCCCGTCCGCTGGACGAAACGCCGGGCGCGATCCTCAGCCCGGCCGACGGCGCGATCAGCCAGCTCGGCCCGATCGAGCACGGTCGTATATTCCAGGCCAAGGGCCACAGCTTCAGCGTGCTGGAACTGCTGGGTGGCGATGCGGCGAATGCTGCGCCGTTCATGGGCGGTGACTTCGCGACCATCTACCTGTCGCCGAAGGACTACCACCGCGTGCACATGCCGCTGGCCGGCACCCTGCGCGAGATGGTCTACATCCCGGGTCGTCTGTTCTCGGTCAACCAGACCACCGCTGAAAACGTTCCGGAACTGTTCGCCCGCAACGAGCGCGTGGCGTGCATTT
Source organism: Pseudomonas sp. AP3_22 TE3818 (assembly GCF_053628995.1). Classification (NCBI taxonomy): domain Bacteria; kingdom Pseudomonadati; phylum Pseudomonadota; class Gammaproteobacteria; order Pseudomonadales; family Pseudomonadaceae; genus Pseudomonas; species Pseudomonas sp. AP3_22 TE3818. Next base: position 6,078,452 of record NZ_JBRJHL010000001.1, read on the forward strand.
TCGACACCGAGCGCGGGCCGATGGCCGTGGTGCTGGTAGGCGCAATGATCGTGGCTTCGATTGAAACCGTCTGGGCCGGCCTGGTCACGCCGCCGAAGCGCGAGCTGAAAACCTTCCGCTACGACGAAGCCGCGCGCGCGCCGATCCACCTGGAAAAAGGTGCGGAACTGGGTCGCTTCAAGCTGGGTTCGACCGCCGTCGTGTTGTTCGGGCCGGATCAGGTGAAGTGGGCTGAGGAAATGACTGCCGGTACAGCGGTGCAGATGGGTCAGGGCATGGGCTCACCAAAAGCCTGATCAACGCACATCCCTGTAGGAGCGAGCTTGCTCGCGATGGTCGCCAACGATGACGCGGGCTTCCTGAATGCCCGCGTTGTTCTCAGGTTCATCGCGAGCAAGCTCGCTCCTACAGGTGTTTTGCGGTGTTACAGCTGTCCGTCGCGATCGCGGAAGCCCAGCAGGTACAGCACGCCATCCAGGCCCAGGGTCGAAATGGCCTGCTTGGCCGACTGCTTGACCAGAGGCTTGGCGCGGAACGCCACGCCCAACCCGGCAATCGCCAGCATCGGCAAGTCATTGGCACCGTCGCCGACCGCAATGGTCTGCTCCAGGCGCAAGCCTTCCTTGTGTGCCAGCTCCCTCAACAAATCCGCCTTGCGCTGCGCATCGACAATCGGCTCGACCGCCACGCCGGTGACTTTGCCGTCGACCACTTCCAGTTCGTTGGCAAACACATAGTCGATACCCAGCTTGGCCTGCAATTGCTTGGCGAAGTAGGTGAAGCCGCCCGAGAGGATCGCGGTCTTGTAGCCCAGGCGCTTGAGTTCGGCGAACAGGGTTTCCGCCCCTTCGGTCAGGCGCAACGAGGCACCGATGGAATCCAGCACGCCAACGTCCAGACCTTTGAGCAAGGCCAGGCGCTCCTTGAAGCTGGCGCGAAAATCCAGCTCGCCGGCCATCGCCCGCTCAGTGATTTCCGAAACCTTGTCACCCACGCCAGCCGCCTTGGCCAACTCGTCGATCACTTCGGCTTCGATCAGGGTCGAGTCCATGTCGAACACCGCCAGGCGACGGTTGCGACGGAACAGCGAGTCCTCCTGGAAGGCGATGTCGACGTTCAGTTCCTGGGCGACGCTGAGGAATTCGGCCCGCAGCGCCTGCGGATCAGCCGCCTCGCCACGGACGGAAAACTCGATGCAGCCCTTGCCCTTGTCGGCCGGAGTGTCCAGCGGCATGCGCCCGGACAGACGATCGATGTGGTCAATGTTCAGGCCATATTTGGCGGTGATCGAACTCACGGCCTGCAACTGCCCGGCTGTCACCTTGCGGGTCAACAGGGTCACGATGTGGCGCTTTTTGCCCTGGTTGCCGACCCACTGCTGGTAATCCTGTTCGGACACCGGTGTGAAACGCACCTGCTGATCGAGCTCGTAGCCCTTGAACAGGATGTCCTTGAGCACGGACTTGCCTTGCTCGGTGTCGGGAATTTCAACCAGGATGCCGAACGACAAGGTGTCGTGGATCACCGCCTGACCGATGTCGAGAATGTTCACACCACCCTGGGCCAGAACGCCGGTAATGGCCGCAGTCAGACCCGGACGGTCGACTCCCGTGATGTTTATCAGGACGATTTCGCGCAAGGCGCACCCCCGCAGGTGGAAAAAAACCGCATTCTACCCACTTTCAGTGACCATCGGGCACCGTGAGCGCTTTGACGGTCTAGGGCCTGTCGCTATACTGCGCGTCAACTTCACGGACAAAAGAGCCGAGCTCAAGTGAACCGGCCTACGCCAGTAAAAACCGATAACTTCTTCCTGCTGATCTTCCGGGCACTGCGCCACCGCCGTGTACCGATTGCATTGCGCATCGCCAGCCATAACGTGATCCTGGTCGCCCTGGCCCTGGTCATCTATGCCGGTGTGATGGGCCTGCAGTTCAAGCAGGCCATGCACGAGCAGGCGGATGCGCTGGGCGAAAGCCTGACGACGCAGACGGCCACTTCGGCCACGGAGCTGTTGGTGTCCAACGACATCCTCAGCCTCAATGTGCTGCTCAATAACCTGACCAAGAACAAGCTGGTGGCCCACGCCGCCATCTACAGTCCGGACAACCGCATCCTTGCCGAATCCGGCCAGCGTCCCAAGCATGGCCTGCTGGGCGAGGCCGAGGGCATGTACCAGAGCAAGATCACCTTCCAGGACGTGACCGCCGGGCAATTGCGCATCAGCCTGGACATGGACCAGTTCCAGCAGCCGATGACCATCAGCCTGCAAAGCATGGGCATCCTGAGCGCCATCCTGCTGGCCCTGTCTTTGGCCCTGAGTCTGCGCATGGGGCGTTATCTCTCGACGCCCCTGCTGCAATTGCGGGTGTGGCTGCGCAATATCGATGAATACACCCCGGCCACCGACCGCCAGGACGAAATCGGCGACCTGGCGCGTCAGTTGCACGCCAACTTCGCCCCGGAGCCCGCCCCTGTGCCGGAACCGGAACCGGAATTCGACGACGTCGATGACGAGGCCGACCCGGCCTTCGAAGTCCGCAACCTGCGCGATCCGAGTTTCGACGAGAGCCGCCCGGTAGCGGCGCTCAAGCCAGCGCCACGGCAGATCGTCAGCACCGTCGAAGACGACGATGACGAAGATCCGTTCGCCGATCTGCGCGACGAGTCGCTGGACAGCCCCCCACAACCGGTGATTCGCAAGGCCACGCCGAGCGTGCCGCAACACAGCGCGGTACTGGCGGTGCAACTGGGCTCCCAGGAGCAACTGCGACGCCTGCCGCGGGCGCGTCTTGAAGAACTGCTGGAGCGCTATCGCGATTGCCTCGACCAGGCCGCATCGCTGTATCAAGGCGAAGTGGAGACCTTGAACGATGGCAGCACGCTGATGCTGTTCCACACCGAAGACAGCGGCGACGATTACCTGACCAACGCCATTTGCTGCGGCGAGCTGCTGCGGGCCCTGGGCCACCAGCTGCAGATCGAAGTCGCGGACAGCGGCATCACCCTGCAATTGCAGTTGGGTCTGACTCTGGGCGACGAACTGTTCGGCCTGAGCCAGATCGACCTGTTGCTGACCGACCCTGCCCAGGACGCCCTGGCCCTGTCGCAGCACAGCCGCAACCTGCTGCTGGTGGAACGCAAGATCAGCGACGACGCGTTGATCCGTCAGCGCGCACGGATCCGCCCGATTGCCAGCCCTGAGGGTGCATGTTGCGTGGAGCGGTTGATGGAGCCGTATCCATCGATGCTTGAACGGCAACTGGCGCGGATGCACGAACGCCGGGCTTAATCGCCCCGTTATGAAGAAGCCCGCAGACGAGTGATCGTCTGCGGGCTTTTTGTTGTCTGTACCTACGCCTTCGCGGGCAAGCCCGCTCCCACAGGGACGTGGTCGTACACAAGATCTGTGTTCACAGAGATAAGGGTGGGAGCGGGCTTGCCCGCGAAGAGGCCGCAACTGACGCCAGATATCCCCAGCCAGCAGAAACAAAAAAGCCCGCATCAATGCGGGCTTTGTTTCAAATCCATCCGGGGTCAGAAGCGAAACACTTCCATATCCGTACGAATAGGCGCGGCCATCGGGATCTTCGGCTGCTTTTCCTGTTCTACCGCAGGTGCAGCCACTTTGGCTGGCGCTTTACGCGGGGCTTCGGCGATCGGCGGCTGATTGGCCAGCGGCTTGAGCGCCACCGACAATTGCTCGGCCAAGCGTTGCAGCAACACGCCCTGCGCCTGGACCTGAGCCGACGTACTACCGGCATGCTGTTCCTGCAAATGGATGATGCGGTTGTCGCGGACCTGCCCGCGACGGTCGATCAGGCGCCATTGCGCATCGAGGATCGCCGGTTGCTTTGCACCCGAATCCAGGCGCGTGATGGTCAGCAACACCTGAACGTCCGGGGTGAAGCCCAATGTTGCCGGGGCCAGCACTACGCGCTGGCTGTCCAGGTGACCTGCGACCTGACGCAGCAGCAACTGATCGATATCCGACGAAAGGCTACCGGCCCAACGACCGTCGGTCGATGCTTGCAAGCTGCCATCCGGCTGACGCTGCAACAGGGTTTCGCGCTGCAGGTAGTCGGCCACGGTGACCGGGCCCAACAATACCGCCATGCCCGCGTTCTGTGCAGGCTGAACCGGGGTTCCAGCGTCCAGCTGATACAACGACACCGGTTGGTGAACGCTGCAACCCGCCAGGCCAAGAATGCCGGCGAGCATAAGAATAAAAGGAAGGCGCAGAGCAGTCATCGTCCCATCCAGGTGATCAATAAAAGGCTGATCACAGTGAAAATACTCAATAAATATGAAGAACACGCGGCAGTGCCGGCGCTTGAAAGGCCATATCATCCGTGAATATGCGTTCCGACTCCAGCGCAAAGCGCCGAACTACGGGTTAATTCGTAGTTCGGCACCTCCAGGACACCTAATTGAGGTTTTCGACGAGCAGCGCATCTACCCGCTGGAAGCCACGCGGCAACTTGTTGCCACGACGGCCACGTTCACCTTTGTAGTGTTCGAGGTCGTCCGCTTTCAGTGACAAGGTACGTTTCCCGGCCTGCAACACCAGTGTTGCACCGTCCGGCAATACGGCGATGTCCGTCACATACTCTTCGCGACTGGCCACTCGCTCACCGGGAATCCCGATGATCTTGTTGCCTTTGCCTTTACCTAATTGTGGCAGGTCGCTGATTTTGAAGATCAACAGGCGACCTTCGGTCGTCACCGACGCCAGCCAGTTCTGCTCACGATCGGCCACAGGGCGCGGCAGCATGACCTTGGCGTTGTTCGGCAGGCTCAACAGGGCCTTGCCCGCCTTGTTCTTGGCTTGCAGGTCCTCGCCCTTGACCACAAAACCGTAGCCGGCGTCGGAAGCGATCACGTACAACGCGTCGTCTTCGGGCATCAGCACGCATTCGAAACTCGCACCCGGTGGCGGTGTCAGGCGACCGGTCAACGGTTCGCCCTGGCCACGGGCCGACGGCAAGGTGTGGGCGGCCACCGAATAACTGCGGCCGGTGGAGTCGATAAACACGGCAAACTGGTTGGAGCGCCCGGCTGCCAGCGCCTTGAAACCGTCCCCGGCCTTGTAGGAAAGCCCGGTGGCGTCGATTTCGTGGCCTTTGGCGGAGCGAATCCAGCCTTTTTCCGATAGCACCACCGTCACTTTCTCGTTCGGCAGCAGATCGTGCTCGGTCAGGGCCTTGGCCTCGGCGCGCTCGACAATCGGCGAACGGCGGTCGTCGCCGTAGGTTTCGGCGTCCTTGATCAGCTCGGTGCGCACCAGCTTTTTCAGCTTGGCTTCGCTGCTCAGCAGGGCTTGCAGCTTGGCTTGTTCCTTGAGCAGTTCATCCTGCTCGGCACGCAGCTTCATCTCTTCCAGTCGCGCCAACTGACGCAAACGGGTGTCAAGGATGTAGTCGGCCTGGATCTCGCTCAGGGCAAAGCGTTCGATCAGTCTGGCCCGTGGCTGTTCCTCGGTACGGATGATGTGGATCACTTCATCCAGGTTGAGGTAGGCAATCAGCAAACCGTCCAACAGGTGCAGGCGACGCTCGACCTTGTCGAGGCGGAATTGCAGGCGACGACGCACGGTCTGCACCCGGAACTCCAGCCATTCGACCAGCAACGCGCGCAGGTTTTTCAGCTGCGGCTTGCCGTCCAGGCCAATGATGTTGATGTTGACCCGGTAGCTCGACTCCAGCTCGGTGCTGGCGAACAGGTGTTGCATCAAGGCATCGTGGTCGAAGTTCTTGCGCGCCCCCGGAATGATCACGATCCGGCACGGGTTTTCGTGGTCGGATTCGTCGCGCAGGTCGGCGATTTGCGGCGCCTTGGACGGTTTGGCCTGCATCATCGCGGCAATCTGCTCCAGCACCTTGGCGCCCGAGACCTGATGCGGCAACGCAGTGACGATGATGTCGCCGTCTTCGATGTGATACACGGCGCGCATGCGCACCGAGCCGCGACCGGTTTCGTAGATTTTCAGCAGGTCGGCGCGCGGGGTGATGATTTCCGCTTCGGTCGGGTAATCCGGGCCCTGGATGTGTTCGCAGAGCTGTTCGACCGTGGCCTTGGGCTCATCGAGCAAACGCACGCACGCCGTGGCGACTTCGCGCAGGTTGTGCGGCGGCACGTCGGTGGCCATGCCCACGGCGATGCCGGTGGTGCCGTTGAGCAGGATGTTCGGCAAACGGGCCGGCAGGACCAGCGGCTCGTCCAGCGTGCCGTCGAAGTTCGGCCCCCAGTCCGCCGTGCCCTGGCCCAACTCGCTGAGCAGCACTTCGGAATAACGCGACAGCCGCGCTTCGGTGTAACGCATGGCGGCGAAGGACTTGGGATCATCCGGCGCACCCCAGTTGCCCTGGCCGTCGACCAGCGTGTAGCGATAGCTGAACGGCTGGGCCATCAGCACCATGGCTTCGTAGCAGGCCGAGTCGCCGTGGGGGTGGAATTTACCGAGCACGTCACCGACGGTACGCGCCGATTTCTTGTGCTTGGAATCGGCGTCCAGCCCCAGCTCGCTCATGGCGTAGACGATACGCCGCTGTACCGGTTTAAGACCGTCGCCGATATGCGGCAGGGCACGGTCCATGATCACGTACATGGAGTAGTTGAGGTAGGCATTTTCGGTGAAGTCAGCCAGTGACCGGCGTTCTACACCGTCCAGGCTGAGATCAAGGGAGTCGCTCATGCGGGCCTCATCGGTTCGTTGTCTGGCGCAGCAGCATGGTGCCACCGCGCTGGGTAAATTCAAGTTTGTTCAGTGCGCTCATGCCGAGCAACACCTGATCGCCGTGCAGCCCCGGGGCCACCAGTGCGCGCACATCCCGCAGCACGATGTCGCCCAACTGCAGGCGTTCAATACGGGTGCGATAGCCCTGGCTCAGGCCATTGGCCGTGCTCAGGGTCACGCCGAATCCTTCTTCGAGCTTCAAACGCTTGGCCAGGTCCGCCGGAATCGACACATCGGTCGCCCCGGTGTCGAGCATGAAGTCCACCGGCTGGCCGTTGATCTGGCCGCTGGCTACGAAATGCCCCTGCACATTGCTGACCAGTTTCACCTCGACGAAACCTTCGCCCTGCTCCGAGCTGACCACCACATTCGGATTTTGCTGCCGCGCTTCCCACTGGCCGAAAAACCGCGTGGCCAGAAACAGCGCTGCGCACCAGGCCAGCACCATAAACACCCGGCCGATGCGCTGACCCGGCGTTTGTTGGCTCATGGCTTGGCACTCCAGCCACCTTCCGGTGCAGCGAAGCGCCAGACCACCGGACGCACTTCACCATCGGCGCGCGCACCGAAGTTATTGTCGACACCGATCCAGGCACCATCGGCATCCACGATCAACGCTTCTTCCAACCCGTAGTCCTGTGGATAACGACGGTTTTCCTGCAACAACTCGGCGGCGTACGACCAGCAGCGCTCGACCCTGGCCGTCTGCGGATCCCGGCGACAAATCTGATAGGCGTTGCGTTCAAGGGCGAACAGCTTGCCGTTGAACAGCGACAGGTCCGAAAAATCCTGCGAGACAGCTCTGGCGTGGGGAAACTGCTCGGGCTGCATTTCCATGCCCGCCTCGCTAAGCAGCACGCAGCCACCGTCGCAATCCCACAACGTCTGCTTGCGTTTGATCATCAGCAGTCCGCGGCCTTGACGCTCGGCGGCGAGCCACATCTGATCGCCCGCCGGGTTGACAGCCAGCCCTTCGAACAGTGCATTGAATTGCAACAGCAGGCCTCTGGCCCGTGCCTCGCGAACCATCATCGGCGAAATTTTCAACCAGGTAGCAGGCCCCGTGGGCGGCACTTGCAAGACTGCGGCATGGCCTTCACTGACAATGTAGCGATTGCCGGCGCTGTCGCAGGTGATGCCTTCGAAGTCCAGATTGCCGCCACGCACGAACGAAGCCCCCCAGACACTAGACCTCAACCCCCAGGGCAAGCCGCTGTCAGGCACCGGCGGTACGTCGATATGCACCGCATCGGCCTGCCAGTCAGGTCCGCTGGTATCGAGGCGATAGATCTGATCATCGTCGCGGTCGGAAACTGCCCACAGGTCATTGCCGCACTGCGCCAGCCCGGACAGGTTGCCACCGCGCATGCTGTCGACGACATGCCCGGACAACAGGCGCAGCTGTGGCGCCGGCTCGGCAGATACCGTAATCGACGTCAGCAGCAACGCACAGGCCAGGGCAAAGCCCAGACGCATCAGCCCAGCACCTCGGCCAGGTTGCCCTTGGACTCCAGCCAGGTCTTGCGGTCACCGGCGCGTTTCTTCGCCAGCAGCATGTCCATCATTTCCGAGGTAGCCTCGAAATCTTCCAGGGTCAACTGCACCAGACGCCGAGTGTTCGGGTCCATGGTGGTTTCACGCAGCTGCGGCGGGTTCATTTCACCCAGCCCCTTGAATCGGGTGACCTGCGGTTTGCCGCGTTTCTTCTCGGCTACCAGACGATCAAGGATGCCGTCGCGTTCGGCTTCATCCAGGGCGTAGTAGATTTCCTTGCCCAGGTCGATGCGGTACAGCGGCGGCATGGCCACGTAGACGTGACCGGCATCCACCAGCGGGCGGAAGTGCTGGACGAACAAGGCGCACAGCAAGGTCGCGATGTGCAGACCGTCGGAGTCGGCGTCGGCGAGGATGCAGATCTTGCCGTAGCGCAGTTGGCTCATGTCGGCAGCGCCCGGATCGACACCGATCGCCACGGCGATGTTGTGCACTTCCTGGCTGGCCAGCACTTCGCTGCCGTCGACTTCCCAGGTGTTGAGGATCTTGCCGCGCAACGGCAGGATCGCCTGGAATTCTTTGTCTCGCGCTTGCTTGGCCGAGCCGCCGGCGGAATCACCTTCCACCAGGAACAGCTCGGAACGCATCGGGTCCTGCCCGGCACAGTCGGCCAGCTTGCCCGGCAGCGCCGGGCCTTGGGTAATGCGTTTGCGCTCGACCTTCTTGCTGGCCTTGAGGCGACGGCCGGCGTTGTTGATCGCCAGTTCCGCCAGCAGCATGCCGGTTTCCGGGTGGGCGTTGAGCCACAGGCTGAACGCATCCTTGACCACACCGGAGACAAACGCCGCCGCCTCACGGGACGACAGGCGCTCCTTGGTCTGGCCGGAGAATTGCGGTTCCTGCATCTTCATCGACAGTACGAAGGCAATGCGTTCCCAGACGTCTTCCGGCGCCAGCTTCACGCCGCGCGGCAACAGGCTGCGGAATTCGCAGAACTCGCGCATGGCGTCGAGCAGACCTTGGCGCAAGCCGTTGACGTGGGTACCGCCCTGTGCGGTCGGGATCAGGTTGACGTAGCTTTCCTGTACCGCGTCGCCACCTTCAGGCAGCCACAGCAGCGCCCAATCCACTGCTTCCTTATTACCGGCCAGGCTGCCGCAGAACGGCTCGTCCGGCAGGCGCTCGAATTCGCTGACCGCATCCACAAGGTAGGAACGCAGGCCGTCTTCGTAATGCCATTCGACTTTCTCGCCGGTGGCCTTGTCTTCAAAACTGACCAGCAGCCCCGGGCACAACACGGCCTTGGCCTTGAGCACGTGCTTGAGGCGGCTGATGGAAAACTTGGGTGAGTCGAAGTATTTCGGATCCGGTGCGAAGAACACACTGGTGCCGGTGTTGCGTTTGCCGACCGTGCCGACGATCTCCAGCTCGGTGGCCTTGTAGCCATCCTTGAAGGTCATCTGGTACTCGTTGCCGTCACGCTTGACCCGCACCCGCACTTCGGTGGACAAGGCGTTGACCACGGAAATACCCACCCCGTGCAAACCGCCGGAGAACTGGTAGTTCTTGTTGGAAAACTTGCCACCGGCATGAAGCTTGGTGAGGATCAACTCGACGCCCGAAACACCTTCCTCAGGGTGAATGTCCACCGGCATGCCACGGCCGTCATCGCTGACTTCCAGGGAATGGTCGGCATGCAGGATCACCTGTACCGATGAGGCATGCCCGGCCAGGGCTTCGTCGACACTGTTGTCGATGACTTCCTGGGCAAGGTGGTTCGGCCGACTGGTGTCGGTGTACATGCCGGGGCGTTTGCGCACCGGGTCGAGGCCCGAGAGGACTTCGATGGCGTCGGCGTTATAAGAGCTAGCGCTGGGAGTGGCCATGGGGTCTCGTCGTCAGTGTTCGGTGAAAAAAGAATTCATGGGGGCTATCGCTCACAATGCGCTGAAATCGATTGCCTGATACAAATCGGCGCCGATGCCGGCAAAACTCAACATGGCCGGCAGTCGCGTGGCAAAACCCTGGAAACTGTGGTCGCCACCGGCCTGGATACGCAAGGCGCATGCCCGGTAATACTGCTGGGCGAGACGATAGTCCAACGTTTCGTCAGCTGTCTGCAACCATACCTGATAACGCTGCGGATCCCGGGGTGCCGGCACTTCCAGCTCGGCCAGGGCCGTCACGTGGTCGTGGGTCAATTCCCAGGCCTCTTCGGTATACAGGTTTTTCTGCGTCCCCAGATAGCCGTCGAACATCCGGTGCGGGCTGACGGCAGGGTTGATCAACAGGGCTTTCAAGCCATGGCGCTCGGCCAGGTGAGTGGCATAGTAGCCGCCGAGGGAGCTGCCGACCAGCAGTGGCCGCCCCAGTTCGGCGATCGCCTGCTCCAGCTGCTCGATAGCCTGGCCCGGGTGGTGGTGCAATGCCGGAACGCGCAACTGTTCGCTCAGGCCCAGACGCTCCATCACCTCGACCAACTGGCAGGCCTTCTTCGACAACGGCGAGCTGTTGAAGCCGTGGATATAAAGGATCGAACCGGACATTTGAGTTCCCTGTGCGTCGGCTAAAGAATCGGAGTTTACTGTAGGAGCGAGCTTGCTCGCGATGGTCGTCAACGATAACGGTGAAAACCTGGCGCCCCGCGGCGCTCTCAGGCTTATCGCCAGCAAGCTCGCTCCTACAGGGGATTTGTGACCGACGCAGGTCAAATGTGGGAGCGGGCTTGCTCGCGAAGGCCGCGCCTCGGTTTCTGGAAATGAAAGAGCAATCAGTAGCCGTTGGAACCGTAATCCACAGTGAAATCGAACCCGGTGACCCGCTCCACACCGGTTTCCAGCCCCCCGTCGGGCAGCAGCCGCAACCAGCGATAGCCCGGCGCCTGTTCCCCGACCTTGAAATCCTCGCTGCCCGGCTCGAACTGGATGCAGGTCGAGGGTGAGGCGATCAAACGTACGCCGTTGCGCCTCTGATCGATTTCCTGGTGGACATGCCCCCACAACACCGCGCGCACCTGTTCGAAACGGTCCAGCACGGCGAACAGCGCCTCGGGATTGCGCAAGCCAATCGGTTCCATCCAGGCACAACCGATGGACACCGGGTGATGGTGGAAGCACACCAGATGATGGCGTTCCGGCGCTTCGCTCAACGAGCGGGCGAGCAACTGCAGCTGTTCATCCTGCAAATATCCCGGCACCGAGCCCGGCACCGCCGAATCGAGCATCGTGACCCGCCAGTTGCCGATATCCACCACCGGTTCGAGCAAGGCGCTCTGCACCGCCGCCTCGGCCATGACCTGCGGCTCATCGTGATTGCCGGGAATCCAGCGCGCCGGCGCATCCAACTGGCGCGTCATCTCGCGAAATTGCCGGTAGGACGCCAGCGTCCCGTCCTGGGACAGATCACCCGTGGCCAGGATCAAATCGATCTGCGGCTGTTGCGCACGCACCAGCTCGATGACCTTTTGCAGGCTGTCGCGGGTGTTCATGCCCAGCAACGCACCGTCCGCTTCGGCAAACAGATGGCTGTCGGAGAGTTGCACCAGCAACGCCGGATCGGCGGTGGTCAATGTGGATACGCTCGGCAAGGCGTTCTCCCAGGGCGTGATCACGGGGATGGGTAAGTGCCGCAATTATGCTGGGGGACGATCGAAAGGGGAAATCCGTGAACCTGACGCAGTTCACAACTGCGCTTGGCCGTTAACGTACGACTTCGTACTCATGCCCCAGCGCCAGGCAATGGCTCAGCCATTCGCCCAGAAACATGTTCAGCTGGGCCTTTTCGTCCGGCTGGTGCATCGAGGCGTTCGGGTAAGGATAGATGCCGCGAAAGCGTCGTGCATGTTCGGCGCTGACCACTTCGGCCATGCGTGCGTCGTGATAGACCTGCACTTCCAGTTGCGGCACCGGCAGCCACGGCAGGCTGTGTTCCTGGCGCACTTGCAGGGTCGTGGTGTAAGGACAGGTCAGCAATACCTCCAGGGCCAGCACGCCGAGCATCTGGTCGCCATGGGTCACGGCGATGCGCCGCGCGGCAGGCTCGCTGCGCATGTCCGGCAGCAGTCGCATCAGGCGCGCGTAGTTCGCCTCGCAGGACGCTTGCAGCCCCACCAGATCTACCCGATAGCGATCGCGCAGCTTGTTTACGACCATAACCCCCTCACTTCAACGCGGTTCAAAGCCAGCCATTGCAAGGCAATGATGCTCGCCGCGTTGGCAATTCGCCCGTCGCGCACGGCTTGCAGGGCATCTTCGAAAGCCCAGACCGTGACGCGGATATCTTCTGCCTCTTCCTCCAGCCCATGCAGGCCGCCAACCCCGGTAGTGTCACAACGCCCCAGGTACAAATGCACGAATTCGTTACTGCCGCCCGGCGATGGAAAATATTTGAGCATCGGCCAGAGCGCCCCGATTTCCAGCCCAGCTTCCTCCTGCGCTTCGCGGTGAGCAACTGCTTCCGGCACTTCATCCTTGTCGATCAGACCAGCGACCAGTTCGATCAGCCACGGGTTGTCGGTCTTGCCCATGGCGCCGACGCGAAACTGCTCGATCAGCACCACTTCATCGCGCTGCGGATCGTAAGGCAGCATGCAGACCGCATCATGGCGAACGAACACTTCACGATTGATCTCACGGCTCATGCCCCCGGCGAACAATTCGTGGCGCAAGTGCACGCGTTCGAGTTTGTAGAAACCCTCGTAGCATTTTTCGCGCCGCACGATATCAACGGCGGTCGGAATGGCGTTGGCAAAATCCGTCATGATTATCCTCGTTACTGCAAAATCCTGAACGAGGCTGCTTTTTTCCTGTGCCTCGACTTCGCGCCATCCTAACGCGCCCGTGATGTTTGATGCAGCCCCTTTCCCGTCAGCGGGATGGACGGTGAAGGCGAAACCCTCTCTAATTAGCTTAGTGGCGAACTGATTGCTTTGTTGAGAGTCGAAGCCGGTAACTTTTTGCCTTCCCCTGTTTCAGAAAGGACGCCCATGTCGCTTTTCAAAATCGCCTCCGTGGCCGCCATCGCCCTGACCCTGGGCGCTTGCGCGAGCCTGTTCCAGCCCAACTACCGGACGCCGCTGGAAACCACCCGCGACGCTTCCGAGCAACTGAAGCCCGGTTGCAGCAACCCGGAGTGTCCGCTGGTCAACATCGACACCCTGCACTTTCCGGACGAGCCTGCACTGGACGACATCATCGAAAAGCGCCTGCTGCAAATGACCCGCACCTCGCCCGATGCGCCGGTGGCACCGACCCTGGCGGCCTATCGCGAAGAGTTCCTGCGCACCGCCGGCCCGCGCAACAGCAGCTATCTGCAAGCGAAGGTACGTGAGCAGCATGACGGCTTGGTGATCATCGAATTGTCCAGCTACCTGGACACCGGCGGAGCCCATGGCACGCCAGGGCGGGGTTTCATCAACTACTCGCGCCAGCAGCATAAAGTACTGACGCTGTCCGACATGTTGGTGCCGGGGCAGGAAGACGCGTTCTGGAAAGCCGCGCAAGTGGCACACAACAGCTGGCTGATCAGCACCAAGCTCGATCAGGAACCGGAGTTCGTCAAGAGCTGGCCGTTCCAGAAAACCCAGAACGTGGCGCTGACCTACGGCGGGGTGATCCTCAAGTACGAAACCAGCACCATTGCGCCTTACGCGCTGGGCCATGTCGAACTGAAGATCCCCTACCCTCGCCTGAACGGCATCATCAAACCCGAGCTGTTTCCCGGCCGTAACTGAAGGCCCGGCCCAGCACCAGCTGCAGCAACCCTGCCAGGACCAACGCCGGCAGGGTGGCGCCGACATCCGGATACAGGTTGGCGAGCAGATGGTAAGTGCTGATCCCGCCCAGCCAGGCCAGCAGCGCCGGCCAGCGCAAAGCGGCTGAAGCCACCTGGCCGCTGCGCTTGCGCAGGATGAAGTGGTCCACCAGCACCACGCCGAACAACGGCGCAAACACCGAACCGATCAGCAGCAGGAAGTTCTGGTACTGGGCCAATGGCGCCAGCAGGGCAATCAGCGTGCAGATAACGCCGATGGCCAGGGCCAGATGCTCGACTTTGGCACGCAACAGAATCCCGCTGGACACCGCCGCCGAGTGAATATCGGCAAAGGCGTTTTCCGATTCATCCAGAAGAATCAGCAGCAGCGGAATCCCCAGGCCGGCACCGGCCAGCGCCAGCAGCAACGCATTGACTTCACCGCTCGGCGCGAATGCCAGGGTGTAGGCCACGCCCAGGCTCATCAGCCAGAAGTTACCGATAAAGAATCCGATGGCCGTGCCACCGAAGACGTTTTTCGCCCGCTTGCCAAACCGCGAGTAGTCGGCGATCAGCGGCAGCCACGAGAGCGGCATGGCAATAGCGATGTCGAAACCCACGGCGAACGGCATCGAACCGTCACCGGCCTGGGCCCACAACGCGGCCAGGTCAGCCTTGGCGAACAGGTTCCAGGTCAGCCAGATGCACGCGGCCAGCAGCAGCCAGATACCCCACTTGCGCAGGATCTGCCGGACGAAAGTCAGCGGGCCACTAACCGCCAACAAGGTCGCCAGGGCGCCGAAGAACAGGGTCCAGAGCAGCGGATTCGACAGCAGGCTGCCTTCGCTGAAGGCCTTCGCGCCCAACAGGCTGGCGGCATCGCGCATGACAATGATTTCGAACGAACCCCAACCGATCAGCTGCAGCAGGTTCAGCACCGCCGGCAGGCTCGCGCCCTTGGCACCGAGGCTGAGCTTGAGCGCGGCCATCGACGACAGGCCGGTGTCACTGCCAATCACCCCGACCGCCGCCAGCAGCAGAACGCCGACCAGGGTGCCGAGGAAAATCGCCAGCAACGAACCGGACAGGCCCAGGCCCGGTGCGAGCAATGCACCGGTCTGCAACACCATCAGGCCGATACCGAGGGAGAACCACAGGGAAAACAGATCGCGACCGCCGAACACACGTTTGTCGGTCGGCACCGCGACGTCGGGGGAGTAAGTGCTGAGTTGAATGCTCAAGGGTGTTATCTCAGAGGGACATTTGTTGTTGTGGTCTGCACAGACCTGTAGGAGCTGGCTTGCCAGCGATCAAAGGCGACGCGGTGCATCAGTGGCACCGCAATCGCCGGCAAGCCGGCTCCTACAGTTGGCATCAAACCTTCTTGTACAGCTGACTGCCTTCCTGCTTGAAGCGCTCGGCCTGTTCGGCCATGCCCTGGGCGACGTCCACGTCGACCGCTTCGATCCGTTGGTTGGCCGCATACTCGCGGACTTCCTGGGTGATTTTCATCGAGCAGAACTTCGGCCCGCACATCGAGCAGAAGTGCGCGACCTTGGCCGAATCCTTCGGCAGGGTTTCGTCGTGATACGAGCGCGCGGTGTCCGGATCGAGGCCCAGGTTGAACTGGTCTTCCCAGCGGAACTCGAAACGCGCCTTGCTCAAGGCATTGTCGCGGATCTGTGCACCCGGGTGCCCCTTCGCCAGATCGGCGGCGTGCGCGGCGATCTTGTAGGTGATGATCCCGGTCTTCACGTCATCCTTGTTCGGCAGGCCCAAGTGCTCCTTCGGCGTCACGTAGCAGAGCATGGCGCAACCGAACCAGCCGATCATCGCCGCACCGATGCCCGAGGTGATGTGGTCGTAGCCCGGCGCGATGTCGGTGGTCAGCGGACCGAGGGTGTAGAACGGCGCCTCGTCGCAGCACTCCAACTGCTTGTCCATGTTCTCCTTGATCAACTGCATCGGCACATGGCCCGGGCCTTCGATCATGCACTGTACGTCGTGTTTCCAGGCAATCTTGGTCAGCTCGCCGAGGGTTTCCAGCTCGCCGAACTGCGCTTCGTCGTTGGCGTCGGCAATCGAGCCCGGACGCAGGCCGTCGCCCAGCGAGAAGCTGACGTCGTAGGCCTTCATGATTTCGCAGATTTCGTCGAAATGGGTGTAGAGGAAGTTCTCTTTGTGGTGCGCCAGGCACCACTTGGCCATGATCGAGCCGCCACGGGACACGATGCCGGTCACGCGCTTGGCGGTCATCGGTACGTAGCGCAGCAACACGCCGGCGTGGATGGTGAAGTAGTCCACGCCCTGCTCGGCCTGTTCGATCAGCGTGTCGCGGAACAGCTCCCAGGTCAGGTCTTCGGCCACGCCGTTGACCTTCTCCAGCGCCTGGTAGATCGGCACCGTACCGATCGGCACCGGCGAGTTGCGGATGATCCACTCACGGGTTTCGTGGATGTGCTTGCCGGTGGACAGGTCCATGACCGTGTCCGAACCCCAGCGAATGCCCCAGGTCAGTTTCGCCACTTCTTCTTCGATGGACGAACCCAGGGCGCTGTTGCCGATGTTGCCGTTGATCTTCACCAGGAAGTTACGGCCGATGATCATCGGTTCCAGTTCGGTGTGGTTGATATTGGCCGGAATGATCGCGCGGCCGCGGGCGATTTCCTCGCGGACGAATTCAGGGGTGATTTCTTTCGGGATGCTCGCGCCGAAACTGTGGCCGGCGTGCTGTTGCTTCAACAGGCCGGCGGCGCGGGCCTCTTGCAGCTTCATGTTTTCGCGGATGGCGACGTATTCCATCTCGGCGGTGATGATGCCTTTGCGCGCGTAGTGCATCTGGCTGACGTTGGCCCCGGCCTTGGCGCGGCGCGGGTTGTTCACGTGGGCAAAGCGCAGTTTGGTCAGCTCTGGATCGGCAAGGCGCTCCTGACCGAAGTTCGAGCTCAGGCCACTCAGGCGTTCAGTGTCACCACGGTCGTCGATCCACGCCGAACGCACGTCGCCCAGGCCTTTACGTACGTCAATCACCACGTTGGGATCGGTGTAGGGACCCGAGGTATCGTAGACAGTCACCGGGGCGTTGATTTCGCCACCGAAGTCAGTCGGCGTCACGTCGAGGGTGATTTCGCGCATCGGCACGCGGATGTCCGGACGAGAGCCCTGGACGTAGACTTTTTGCGAACGGGTAAAAGGTTGAACCGACTGCTCATCGACCTTGGCCGACTCACTGAGGTTGATCGCGTTTTTTGCTTTTATGGTCATCACGGGCTCTCCAGACAGCATCCAGGCAGTGGATTGTCGGAGCAGAACCTGAAAGGCACGGACGCACCAGGACTGGTGCTGTGCGTCGTCACACGGGGAGCGTTCGATTGTCGAACAATTTCCCGGACGAAGCACAAGAGGACTCGCCGGGTGACGAGAAATCTTGTTCCCTACGCAGGCGCTAACCTGATCAGGTTCAACGGGATCCGAAATTATTCGATCTCAGCCTCATAGCAAGGCACCCCGACAAGAACCCGGCCAGTCTAGACACAACTGGCAAAGAACGCCAACCCCGAGGCAAATACCATGATGAATGGCGTAATAACACGCAGTATCAGGATTGTTGCCCCCCCAATGCGCAACTACACTCGCTACGCTGAGCCGCGCATTGACGCTGTCGAAGCAGGGCCTTAGCCTTGGCGCTCAAATTACCTTTGTAATATCAATTCTAGGGATCGTCTATGCTGCGCAAACTCTCACTGGCCCTTGCCGTGTCTTGTGCGTCCAACGGATTGGCCTGGGCAGCAGATGCGCCCTTATCGAACAAGAACGACCTCGTCAGCGTTTATCAGGAAGCCGTCAACAACAACGCCGATCTGGCGGCGGCCATCGCCCAATACGGCGCGCAGAAGGAGGTCGTGCCCCAGGCCCGCGCCGGGCTGCTGCCGAACCTCTCGGGCGGCGCCAATGTTTCCGAGGTGCGGACCTCGCTCGATCAACCTTCGGGCACGTCCAACCGCGATGCCCATTCCTACCAGGCCACTTTGGCGCAGCCGCTGTTCCGGGCTGACCGCTGGTTCCAGTTCCAGGCCGCCAAGGAAGTCAACGAACAAGCCGCCCTGCAACTCTCGGCGACCGAGCAGAACCTGATCCTGCAAACCGCCGACAGCTATTTCAATGTGCTGCGCACCCAGGACAACCTGGCCTCGACCAAGGCCGAAGAAGCGGCGTTCAAGCGCCAGCTCGATCAATCCAACGAGCGTTTCGATGTCGGCCTCTCGGACAAGACCGACGTGTTGAACTCACAGGCCAGCTACGACACCGCA
Source organism: Pseudomonas sp. AP3_22 TE3818 (assembly GCF_053628995.1). Taxonomy (NCBI): domain Bacteria; kingdom Pseudomonadati; phylum Pseudomonadota; class Gammaproteobacteria; order Pseudomonadales; family Pseudomonadaceae; genus Pseudomonas; species Pseudomonas sp. AP3_22 TE3818. Next base: position 6,096,743 of record NZ_JBRJHL010000001.1, read on the forward strand.
CGCGCCAACCGCATCGTTGCGCAGCGTCAGGTGGACGACGCCTTTGAAGCATTGATCACCCTGACCAACCGTCAGTACAACTCGATCTGGGGCATCAGCCATAACCTGCCGATCCTGCCGCCAGTACCGAACGACGCCAAGGCCTGGGTCGAAACCGCGGGCAGGCAGAACCTCAATCTGTTGGCCAGCAACTATGCCGTCAGCGCCGCCGAACAAACCCTCAAGCAGCGCAAGTCCGGGCACTTGCCAACGGTTGACGCGATCGCCAAGTACGAGAAAGGCGACAACGACGCACTGGGCTTCAGCAACCCGAACAACCTGCCCCAGGCGTACGGCGGCGACGTCGATCAAACCACCGTCGGCCTGCAACTGAACATCCCGATCTACAGCGGCGGCCTGATCAACTCCCAGGTGCGCCAGTCGTATGCACAACTGGACCAGACCGAGCAGCAACGCGAAGCCCTGCGCCGCAGCATCGTGGAAAACACCCGCGACCTGCACCGCGCGGTGAACACCGATGTCGAGCAGGTACAGGCGCGCAAGCAATCGATCATCTCCAACCAGAGCGCGGTGGAAGCGACTGAAATCGGCTATCAGGTGGGTACGCGAAACATCGTCGACGTGCTGGATGCGCAGCGCTCGCTCTACAACTCGGTGCGCGACTACAACAACACCCGCTACGACTACATCCTCGACAACCTGCGCCTGAAGCAACAGGCCGGCACGTTGAATCCGGGGGACCTGCAAAACCTGGCACGCTGGCTCAATCCCAACTACAACCCGGACAAGGATTTCCTGCCACCGGATCTGGCCAAGGCGGCAGAGGAGCAGTTGAAAGCACGACCGGAGCAGTAAAAGCAAAAGCTTCGCGAGCAAGCCCGCTCCCACATTGGATCTTCTGCGAGCACAGGTTTTGTGTACGACAGTTGCCCAATGTGGGAGCGGCGGTGCGACGATTCGACTTGCTCGCGAATGAAGGCAGCGCGGTCTACCGCTCGATCAACCGCCCCAATCCATCCAGCAAGCGCTGCAACGCCCCCTGGTTGGCGCGCATCACCTTCAACCCGGCCTCTGCCATGCACTGTGCATCACGCGGCAGTTCGAACAGCCGCTGCACCGCTACCGCCAGCCCTTCGGCATCCTCCACTTCCTGCAACGCCCCGGCACTGCGCAACTGCGCAGCGATTTCGAGGAAGTTGAAAAGATGCGGCCCGCTCAGCACCGGTTTGGCGAGGGCCGCCGGCTCCAGCAGGTTATGCCCGCCGTTCGGCACCAGGCTGCCGCCGACGAAAGCACTGTCAGCCAGGGCATAGAGAAACAGCAACTCGCCCATGGTGTCACCCAGCAACACTGAAGTATCGGCACTGACCGCGTCGCCACTGGAGCGCCGGACGGTGGCAAACCCTTGTTGCTGGCACAGCCCGTACACCGAATTGAAGCGTTCCGGATGACGCGGCACCAGAATCAGCAACGCATCGGGATGACTGGCCAGCAACTGACGATGAGCCGCCAGCACGACCTCGTCTTCGCCGTCATGGGTACTGGCCGCGATCCACACCGGTCGCTCCAGCGCCTGCCATTGCCCACGCAACTGGCTGGCGCGCTCGAGCAGTTGCGGGTCGATGGTCAGGTCGAACTTGATCGAGCCCGTGACTTCGACGGTTTCCGGCCGCGCGCCCAGATCACGGAAGCGTTGGGCTTCGGCTTCGGTCTGCACCGCGAACAGGCTCATCTCGGCCAGCATCGGCTGGGTCAGTTTGCGCAAGCGGCCATAGCCCCTGGCCGAACGCTCGGACAGTCGCGCATTGGCCAGCGCTACGGGAATCCCGCGTTTGGCACATTGATGGATATGGTTGGGCCACAGCTCGGTTTCCATGATCACCGCCAGTTTTGGCCGGACCCGATCGAGGAAGCGCCGGGCGGCGCACGGCAAATCGTAAGGCAGATAGCAGTGCTGGATGCGCGGCTCATTGGCAAACAGGGCCAGGATGCGTTCCGAACCGGTCGGGGTCATGCAGGTCACGGTGATCGGCAGATTCGGATAACGCGCCAGCAAGGCGCGAATCATCGGCGCGGCAGCAATGCTTTCGCCCACCGACACGGCATGCACCCAGATGCCGCCCGGTTTCATCGCCGGCATCCCATAGGAGAAGCGCTCGCCGATGCGCCTGGCATACGCCGGCGCCTTGCGTGCGCGCAGCCAAAGCCGAATCGCTACCAGTGGCAGCCCCAGATAAAACAGCGCGGTGTAGAGAGTTCTATTCATGGCGCCGGAGTTTATCGGCTTTTTTCGCCAATCGTCTGCAAGTGCACGGCAAAACGTTCGGCGAGCCAGCGCGCGGCCGGACCGAGCGGCTCGTCCCGGCGCCAAACCAGCTCCACCACCAGGGCCGGCGGGGTCCATTCGCTGACCAGTTCGACCATCTGGTTCTGATAAGTCGGGTATTGCACCACGTGGCGCGGCAACCACGCCCAGCCGAGGCCGCGCACCAGCCATTCGGCCATCACATAGAAACTGTCGGCGCGCCAGACTTGCGGGCTGGCGGGATCACTGCCGGGATAAATGCTCGACTCCGTGGACATCAGCAACTGCCGATGCTGCGCCAATTGCTGGCCGTCCACCGTGCCCTTGCCCGCCAACGGATGATCCTTGCCGCACACCGTGACCATTTCCACGCTGCCCAGCACGCGACGCTCAAGCGCCTCGGGAATCTGATCGTGAAAGAACAGCAACCCCAGGTCGGCGCGCCGCTCCACCAGCTTGCGCGCGACATCGCCCTGAGCGGCGCTGGTCAGTTGCACTTCAAGGCTGGGGAATTTTTCCGCCAGGGCCTCGAAGCTTTCGATGATCGGCTGATAAGGCATCGCCTCATCCTGAGCCACGCGCAGTCGTGCCTCCTGGCCGCGCATCATCGCCAATGCCCGGCCATTGAGTCGTTCGCACTGACGCAACACTTCCCGTGCTTCGTCCAGCAACGCGGTACCGGCTTCAGTGAGCTTCGGTTGACGGCCGCTGCTGCGGTCGAACAGGCTGACGCCCAGGTCATCCTCCAGCAACGCTATCGCACTGCTGACCGCCGACTGCGCCTTGCGCTGATCCCGCGCTACGGCAGAAAACGAACGCTGCTCCGCTACGCTGACAAACAACCGTAGTTGCTCCAGATTCCACTGCATGCTCATGGCTCAACCCATCTCTTGAACAGATAGGTAATGACTTTACCGCATCTGGCAAATCACTAGAATGCCGACCTCAGAGAGCAACACTTCACACGAGGATTGACCCATGACCGCTTACTACTACCTGGCCATCGCCATCTGCGCCGAAGTGATTGCCACTGTTTCGATGAAAGCCGTCAAAGGCCTCAGCACCCCGCTGCCACTGGTGCTGGTCATCCTCGGCTACGGCATTGCCTTCTGGATGCTGACCCTGGTGGTGCGCAGCGTTCCCGTGGGTGTGGCGTATGCCGTGTGGGCCGGCATGGGGATCGTGATGGTCAGCGTCGCGGCGCTGTTTATCTACGGGCAGAAGCTGGATGTTCCGGCGATGCTGGGGATGGCGTTGATTGTGCTGGGGGTTGTGGTCATCCAGCTCTTCTCCAAGACTGCCGGCCATTAAGAACCTGTAGGAGCCGGCTTGCTGGCGATCAAGCCCAAGCGGTGTGCCAGACACACCGCTTTCGCTGGCAAGCCAGCTCCTACAAACATCTAACCCGCCGCCCTTGTATACTGCGCCCTCGTCTTGAACACAGAGGTCGCTGCATGCCATCCGTTATTTCCACCGACGTTCTGATTGTCGGCGCTGGTGTCGCCGGCCTCTGGCTGAACGCGCGCCTGCGCCGCCAGGGTTTTTCGACCGTGCTGGTGGAAAGCGCCAGCCTCGGCGGCGGGCAGACCGTGAAGTCCCAGGGCATTATCCACGGTGGTGCCAAGTACGCATTGCACGGTGCCCTGACCGGCGCTTCGGAAGCCATCGCCGATATGCCGCGCCGCTGGCGTGCAGCCCTGGCCGGTGACGGCGAGCTGGACCTGTCTGGTGTGCGCCTGCTCTCCGAAGCCCATTACCTGTGGTCCCCTGGCACCCTCGCCGGCAACCTGACCAGTTTCTTCGCCAGCAAGGCCGTGCGCGGTCGCGTCGATCAGGTCAAGGGCGACCAGTTGCCGCCCGCGCTGCAAGACAAGCGCTTCAAGGGCAAGGTCTATCGCCTGGCGGAACTGGTGATCGATGTGCCGAGCCTGATTCAGCGCCTGGCCGACCTCGCCGGTGACGGCTTGCTCGCCGGGCAGAAAATCGAACCGCTGCTGGAGGGTGGCGTGCTGGTCGGCCTGATCGTCGATGAGCGCGAGATCCGCGCCCAGCGCATCGTCTTGAGCGCCGGCGCGGGCACGGCGCAACTGCTCGAAGCATTGGGCCTCAGCGAGCCGGCGATGCAGCGTCGACCGCTGCACATGATCATCGCCAAGGGGCCGAGCCTCAAACCGCTGTACGCCCACTGCCTGGGCGGCGGCACCAAACCGCGCATTACCGTCACCACCCACCCGGCCGCCGACGGTCAATGGGTCTGGTACATGGGTGGCGACATCGCCGAAAGCGAAGGCGTGCTCCGTGAGCCTGCGGAGCAAATCGCCACCGCACAGAAAGAACTCGGCCAGTTGCTGCCGTGGATCGACCTGAGCACAGTGCAGTGGGCCACCCTGCGCGTGGATCGCGCCGAACCTCTGCAATCGGGCCTGACCCGACCCGACAATGCGTTTCTCGCAGAAGAAGGCCGGCTGCTGGTGGGCTGGCCAACCAAACTCGCCCTGGCGCCGGACTTCGCTGACCGGGTCATCGCCAGCCTGACCCGCGACGGTATCCAGCCAGGTCACCCGGCAGCGTTGCCTGAACTGCCGAGGCCGCCGATGGGCGTACCGGCCTGGGAGCAACTGCTGCCATGAGCCAACCGACCCTGCATGACTTGCATCGCCCGCTGGGCAGCAGCGGCCTGCTGGTTTCACCCCTGGGCCTGGGCACGGTGAAACTGGGCCGCGACCAAGGCGTGAAATACCCCAGCGGCTTCCGGATTCCCGATGACGATGAAGCGCGCATGCTGCTCAAACTCGCCCGCGACCTGGGCATCAACCTGATCGACACTGCCCCGGCCTATGGCCGCAGCGAAGAACGCCTCGGTCCGTTGCTGCGTGGCCAGCGTCAGGATTGGGTAATTGTAAGCAAGGTGGGTGAAGAATTTGCCGATGGCCAGTCCCGTCACGATTTCAGCGCGGCACACACGCGCATGTCGGTAGAGCGCAGCCTGCAACGCCTGGAAACGGACTTCATCGATCTGGTGCTGGTGCACTCCGATGGCAACGACCTGGCGATCCTCAATGACTGCGAAGTCTACGAAACCCTCGCCGAACTCAAGGCCGAAGGCAAGATTCGCGGCTTCGGGTTTTCCGGCAAGACCGTCGAAGGTGGATTGAAGGCGCTGGAGCAAGGCGACTGCGCGATGGTCACCTACAATCTGAACGAACAAAACGAGAAGGCCGTCATTGACTATGCTGCTGCACACGGCAAAGCCATTCTGGTCAAGAAAGCCCTCGCCAGCGGTCACGCATGCCTGAGTCCGGGCGTGGACCCGGTGCGCGCCAGTTTCGAGTTGCTGTTTGAACATCCGGGCGTTGCCAGTGCTATTGTCGGGACCATCAATCCGCTGCACCTCGCCCACAATGTCGCGACCGTTGCCCAGGTCCTACGTAGCCACTGACGCCGCACCCACGCGGCCTTAAGCAGGAGCCGACATGTCGCGCACGCTCATCAGAAAGAACCCGAGCAACTTCAAGACCCTGCCGTTATTCGTCGAAGCGACTCCTGAAGGCCTGAGTTACCAGAGCGTCGGCAGGCCGCTGAATTTCTCCCAGACCCTGCAACGTCGTCGGCCGGTCACGGTCGGCGACAGCGAACGATTTGCCCTGGAACTGGCCAATCTCGGAGTCTCGGTGCGCCTGACCCTGCATTGGCAGAATCGCGACTACTGGGTGCTGGTGCGTCAGCGTCGGCAGGACCGTGGTGACGTGGTGCTCAAGCTGATTTCCGGTTACGTGCCGGCCCACGAACTGAACCTCCCCCTGCACACGGCGATCCAGGAGATTGCCGAAGAATGCCTGCTGGAAACCCCGGAGGGCTGGCTCGGTGGCCGGTTCAATGACACCTGGCTGCCGGCGCCCTACTCGGCCGCCCTGCATTACCGCGAAGCCCTGCCGTTTCGCTTGTCGCCACTGTCCGGCTCGGCGCGGCCGGTGCGTTGCGCCAACCTGACGTTGATGGAGCGTCCGCGGGCTTACGTGCATTTGCCGACGGCGTCGCTACAACTGATTTACGACCTGCGCCTGGACGTTCCCAAGGAAGCCAAGTCCCTGAGCCTGTTCCATGTCGATGAAAGGCTGGAAGGCGATCAACTCGTCGCCCGTCTCGACCGCAAGCGCCCCGATCTGTACTTGATGCCCTTGCAGGACGGCCATCCGATGGCTGAGCTCTACACCCTGAAAAAGGATCAACTGTACCCGGCCAGCACGCGCGGCCTGTACCTGGCCGAGAGCTTTGCCCGGCAGGAAGGCTGGCTGGTGCGCGATGAACGAATCCGCTGGAAGGACTGGGTGAGGCAGCAGGGTTTGACCCCGCCGGGGAAGGATTCAGGTTTGGCGCGGTTAAGCGGGAAGGCGAAATTGTTGCTGAAGAAGATCGTGCCGCGTAAAAAAGTCAGCTCCTGAAAGCAAAAGATCGCAGCCTGCGGCAGCTCCTACAGGTGTACACATAACCTTGTAGGAGCCGGCTTGCCAGCGATGGAACCAAGGACGCCGCATTTACTCAGCAGATACGCGTCATCGTTAACGACCATCGCTGGCAAGCCAGCTCCTACAAAAGCTGCATCACTCGGATTTGCGGATCTTCTCGACAATCGCCGTGGTCGAGCTGTTTTCCACCAGCCCCAGCACTTTCACGGTACCGCCGTAGGCCGTCACGATGTCCGCGCCGACCACCTGGTCGATCCCGTAGTCGCCACCCTTGACCAGCACGTCCGGCTTGATCGCGCTCAGCAGGTTTTCCGGGGTGCCTTCCGGGAAACTGATGACCCAGTCCACCGCGCCCAGCCCGGCCAGTACCGCCATGCGCCGGTCGACACTGTTGATCGGACGGCCCGGCCCTTTCAGGCGGCTGACCGATGCGTCGTCGTTGATCGCGACGATCAGGCGGTCACCCTGGGCCCGCGCCTGTTCCAGATAGGTCACGTGGCCGGCATGCAGGATGTCGAAGCAACCGTTGGTGAACACGATCCGCTCGTTGTGCGCGCGGGCATCATCGACCGCCAGCAACAGTTGCTCAAGACCCAGCACACCGCGCTCGGAACCCTCCGCGCGCTGGATCGCACGACGCAGTTCCGGCGCACTGATGGCCGCCGTACCGAGCTTGCCGACCACGATACCGGCCGCCAGGTTGGCCAGGGCCACGGCATGAGGCAGCTCTTCACCGGCGGCAATCGCCGCTGCCAGGGTGGAAATCACTGTATCGCCGGCACCGGTCACGTCGAACACTTCACGGGCACGGGCCGGCAAGTGCAGCGCCGGATGATCCGGACGCAACAAGGTCATGCCGTGCTCGCCACGGGTCACCAGCAAGGCACCGAGGTCCAGGTCGTGCATCAGTTGCGCGCCCTTGTTGACCAGCTCGTGTTCATCGGCGCAACCACCGACGATGGTTTCGAATTCGTTGAGGTTCGGCGTGATCAGGCTGGCGCCACGGTAGATCGAAAAATCCTTGCCCTTTGGATCGGCCAGCACCGGAATGCCGCGGGCCCGGGCGGCCTGGATCAGTGCCTGATGATTTTTCAGTGCGCCTTTGCCGTAGTCGGACAGCACCAGCACCTTGATGCCTTCGAGCAACTCGTCGACCTGCGCGGCCAGCGCCAGCGCGTCGGTGGCGAAGGGCTCTTCGAAGTCGATACGCAGCAGTTGCTGGTGACGACTCATGACCCGCAGCTTGACGATGGTCGGCTGGTGCGCAATGCGCTGGAAGATGGCGCGCACGCCAGCGCCCTTGAGGCTGTTGACCAGGCTATTGGCAGCTTCATCGTCGCCGGTTACACCGACCAGCGAGGCGGGAGCCCCCAGGGCGGCAATGTTCAAGGCAACGTTGGCAGCGCCACCCGGACGGTCCTCGATGTGATCGACCTTGACCACCGGCACCGGCGCCTCAGGGGAAATCCGTGAGGTACCACCATGCCAGTAACGGTCGAGCATGACATCGCCGACCACCAAGACAGGGGCTTGATCGAATCGCGGCATGGACAACTTCATGGTGCAACCCACATACAGAATGAACAGGGGCGCGATATTAACACAGGGTTGGCGTCGGCTTGTGCGGTGGCTGCAACGGGATGATTTGCCGGGTGTTTTTGCTCGTTTTTTGAGCAAAAGAACCGTCAGGCGACGGCACCGGCACGAAAGGGCGAGCCAGGCTCGCCCTTTCGGGGTCAGGCGATGTCTTCGGCCGGGGCGTCGAGGCCCATCGCGTTGAGGCGCGAGTAGTAGCCGTTTTGCGCCAGCAGTTGCTCGTGGGTGCCGCGCTCGACGATTTTCCCCTGATCCATGACCAGGATCAGGTCGGCCTTCTCGATGGTCGACAAGCGGTGAGCGATCACCAGCGTGGTGCGACCTTTCATGACCTGATCCAGGGCCGCCTGGATATGCCGTTCGGACTCGGTATCGAGTGCCGAAGTCGCCTCGTCGAGAATCAGCAGCGGGGCATTCTTCAACAGCGCCCGGGCAATCGCCAGGCGCTGACGCTGGCCACCGGACAACAGCACGCCGTTTTCCCCGACCTGGGTGTCCAGGCCTTCGGGCAATTGAGCAATGAAGTCCATCGCGTAGGCATCCCGGGCCGCTTTTTCGATGTCTTCACGAGGTGCGCCAGCCAGGTCGCCATAGGCGATGTTGTTGGCCACGGTGTCGCTGAACAGGGTCACGTGCTGGGTCACCTGGGCGATATGCCGACGCAGGTTCAACAGCTTGTACTGTTCCACCTCGACGCCATCGATGAGGATTTCGCCCTTGTCGTGGTGATAGAAACGCGGAATCAGGTTGGCCAGGGTCGACTTGCCGCTGCCCGAACGTCCCACCAGCGCCACCATTTGCCCGGGCTCGACCGAGAAACTGATGTCATTGAGCACCTGACGCTCGGTGTCAGGGTAGGTGAAGCTGAGGTTGCGCACGTCCAGGCGGCCGCTGACGACATCTCGCTCGACGGTACCGGTATCGACTTCAGGCTCGACGTCCAGTTGCTCGAAGATACTTTCAGCACCGGCCACACCTTTCTGGATGGTCGAGCTGACTTCGGACAGCTGGCGAATCGGCTTGGGCAGCAGGCCGGCCAGGGTGATGTAGGCCACCATGTCGCCGGCGGACGCATCGCCCCGCAGGAACAGCACCAGGAACATCAGCACGGCCATGGCGGTGTAGATCACCAGCTGCAGCAGCGGCGTATAGATGGCGCCGGTGCGGGTCATGCGCAATTGCTTGTCGGTATTGCCCTGGCTGGCGTCGAAGAAGCGTTTCTCTTCGTACTTTTCACCGCCGAAGCTGCGCACCACGCGATAGCCCTGGATCGTTTCGGACGCCACGTGCGTCACGTCTCCCATGGCCAGCTGGATTTTCTTGCTCTGCTTGCGGAATTTCTTGCTGGCCGTGCGCACCATGATGGCAATCAGCGGCAGGATGGCGACCATCACCAGCGTCAGGCGCCAATTCATGAACAGCAGCGAGGCAAACAGGAAGATCACCGTCATGCCTTCACGAATTACGACCTTGATCGCATCTGTTGCCGCCCCCGTGACCATGGTCACGTTGAAGGTGATACGTGAAATCAGGTGCCCCGAGTTATGCTTGTCGAAATACCGGTTCGGCAACACCAGCAGGTTGTTGAACAGCTGGACCCGCAAGTCATGGACCAGGCCCAGGGAAACCTTGGCCAGGAAGTAATTGCCCAGGTATGACCCCAGCCCCTGCCACGCCGCGATCAGGATGATCAGCAACGGCACCGCCTGCAGCAGTTGCAGGTCGCGCAGGTAAGGCACGGTTGGAAACAGCGCCGCTTCAGGATTGGATAGACCGTCGACGAAGTACTTGAGGATGTAGCCCAGCATTGGCTGCGTCGAAGCGAAAATCAGAAAACCGACGATGCTGATCAGGAACAGGCTGATATACGGCCGGACATAGCCGAGCAGACGGAAGTAGATTTTCAAGCTCGATGGGCTTGCGGAGAGACTGGAGTCGGTCATATCACGCGAATGTCGATGAAAAGGACGCTGACTTTAGCACAGCTTCCCCAGGGTTCTGGCAATCGCATACAGTCTGTGTATTGTGGCGCGTCAAATAGCCACCCGCTGCCCCTGCCTTGGTATGGTCGCTCAATTCAGGAATAAGTTACTCAGCATGCAATTAAACGCTTTGAACAGCACGTCCAATAGAATCTTCGATTTCATTTGTTTGTGGATCCTTCCACTCGGTTACTTATTGCTGCTTTGCGCCCTGTTTTTCCTGCCCGGGCGCAGTGTGCTCCACAAGCTCTACTATGGCCTGTTCAGCATTCCGGCACTGATTGCGCTGTGCTTGCGTCCGCGGCTCGCCAAGGAACTGCTGCACGAACCGATCGTCATTGCAGTCCTGCTGTTTGTGGCGTGGGCGATGCTCAGCCTGGGCTGGGGCCCGGGCGACGAAATCGACTTCGGTCAGTTCAAACCGCCATTGCATACCCTGATGCTGTTCGTTGGCTGCTACCTGCTGGTGCGCTATCGCAGCGAAATCATCCAGCCTTTGCTTTTCTGCGCAGCAACGGTGGCGCTGATCACCTCTGTCTACAACCTGTACCGGTTCGGCCTGATCTACCAGCCGGAAATGCGCATGATCGGAGTCGGCGCGTTCGACAATCCATTGCTCAGCTCCCACGTCTTCGGCTTTTTCTGTACCTATTGGCTAAGCCTGAGCATGACCTGCAAGCGCCCCCGGATACTTTGGTTGAGCTTGCCAGCGATGGCGATCATGTTCGCCACCGTGCTGGCCACCGGTTCCAGGACGCCACTGGTTGCACTGACAATCGCGGCGCTGTGGCTGTGTTTCATCTGCTGGAATCGACGCTCGGTCCTTTTGCTTGCCTCCATGTTCATTGCCGGAACGGCGACTTTGGCGCTATTTGCGGACAAAATCTTCGAAAGAGGCAGCTCCTTCCGCATCGAGCTCTGGCAATTGACCCTGGGCCGGATCGCGGAGCATCCGTGGATTGGACATGGCTACAACGCCGAGTTGACCCTGGACCCGGGCGTCGGCTACAGCCTGCAAGAGCCCCATAGCTTTGCCCTGGGCGTGCTCTACTATGTTGGCATTATCGGCCTGCTGCCATGGCTGTTCTTCCACGCATGGGGCTTCATCAGTAGCCGGCGTCATCGCGTGCAACCGCTGCTCATCATTGCCTCGGCCTGGCTGGCGTTCGGCATCGGCGCGGGTCTGACTGAAGGTGGCGGGATTATCTCGCGCCCAAAAGAGCACTGGTTCCTGCTGTGGATCCCCCTGGCGCTGATTGCCGCATTGAGCATCAATCAACGGGCCAGACGCCTGCTGGACGTGCCGATCAGGACCACGACGCCAAGCGCCCTCCAGCAGCTGACGGCCGATGCCCGGGTCATCGAAGAAGACGGTTTGGGCCCCAAAGTCCTGCGCCTGACCGACGGCAGCTTTCTCAAGCTGTTCCGCCGTCGTCGCTGGTATACCTCGGGCAGTTTCACGCCCTATTCCGATCGTTTCGCCGTCAACAGTGTGCAACTGCGCGGCATGGGTATCCCGACCCCGCAAATCCTCAACCTCTACCGGTTCGAAGACGGCAGCACCGCAGTGCACTACTCGCCGTTGCCGGGCAACACGCTGCGCCAGATCCTGCAAGGCATCACCGCCCCGGCGGTGCGCCAGGCACTGGTGGAGCGCTTCGGCAAGTTCATGGCTCAACTGCACCAGAAAGGGATCTACTTCCGCTCCCTGCACCTGGGCAATGTGCTGGTGCTGGAGGACGGAGAGTTCGGCCTGATCGACCTGGCCGACCTGCGAATCTACCCTTCTTCATTGAGCCCTTCCCTGCGTCGGCGTAATCTGCGCCATATGCAGCGCTACGCAGAAGATCGACGTTGGCTGTTCGAAGACCACTTCGAAGCGCTACTGCAGGGATACGCCTCGGCGGCCTCGAAAGCCGACGTGGATAATTTGCACAGGCAAGTGCTGGCGGGGAGTCCTCCGGCCCGGGCTCACTGATGACAGAAACCAACCCGCTTATCGCGATGACGGGCTACCTGCTTGCCATCGCGACCGCTGCGCTTGTGCTGCGCACGGTGCCAGGATTCTCCCGACAGCTGGAGCATGGTGGTGAAAGCCGCTTTGCCAGCATCGACGGCTTGCGCGGGTATCTGGCTTTCGGCGTGTTCGTGCACCACTCGGTCATTACCTGGATCTTTCTGCGAACCGGCGTGATCGATTTTCCGCCGAGCAATTTCTACTCGCAGCTCGGCCAGGGCAGCGTTGCCCTCTTCTTCATGATCACCGGATTTCTGTTCTGGGACCGTTTGCTCACCCACGGGCGGCAACACGACTGGCTGGCATTTGCGGTATCGCGGCTGTTTCGCCTCTATCCGCTCTACCTGCCGCTGATGCTGGCCGTGTTTGTCTGTGTGTTCTATCTGCAGGACTGGGAACTCAAGGACTCCGGTATCCAGCTCATCGGCCAGGCCCTGGCCTGGCTGACCTTCGACCGGCCAGACGTCAACCAGTACCACCCGACGGGCATGCTGATCTCCAATGTCACCTGGACGCTGGAGTACGAGGTTTTTTTCTATCTGGCCCTGCCACTGGCCGCCATGGTGTTCATTTATCGCGGGGGCTGGATGCAGACGGTGCTGTGCCTGATCGGCATCTGCACCCTGTACCAGGTGCTCGGCTGGGAACACTCGCTGAAGAAGCACTTCCTGGCCAGCTTCCTCGGTGGCATCGCTGCGGCGTACTGGATTCGCCGACCACAATGGGTCGCCTGGAGCCTGACTCCACAGGCGGGCATCATCGCCCTGCTCGCCCTGGCCATCGCCTTTACGGTGTTCAACCGTGCATTCAACCTGGGGGCGCTACTGCTGCTGTCACTGTTTTTTGTGATCGTGGCATCCGGCAATACCCTGTTCGGCGCCCTGAGGCCACGCAGCATTCGCTGGCTGGGGGAAATCAGCTACAGCACGTATTTGCTGCACGGTTTCGTACTCTGGATTCTGGTGCAGCGACTGCCGCCGTTGTTGCATCTAGACGCCCGGCAAGCCTGGGTCTTCCTGCCGTTGCTGGCCGTGTGCAGTTGCCTGCTGATCATCATCAGCAGCCTGACTTACCAGTACATCGAAAAGCCCGGTATCAATGCCGGCAAAAAAACCCTGCACTGGTTGCGCCAGAACAGGAAGGCTGGGGAAGAACTGGAGAAGACGGCTCAACAAAGTTGAGCAATCCCCTCTCGAGTCCAGCCCCTGGCTCAGTCTTTCTCGAGCCGTGAGAAATACATCCGGCCCAACCCGCGCCAGGTTTTCTTGTTCCAGGCCTTGAAAGGAATCTGCGCCAGCAACTCACGCGCCAGCTTGCGATCACGGTTGGCGGTCTTGAGGAACATGGAATTGAGAAACTTGTAGCGCACCTCGTCATACAGCGGGTGATCGCTGAACAGCGCGTAGGTGCGCAGGATGCTGTCGATCATGAATCGGTGATTCTTGTAGGAGTTGGTGGCGTGCTTGCGATAGCGCGCCATCAACACGTTCAAACCATCGATGTAGTAACCGGCATGGGTCACCTTCAACTCGATCAGCAAATCTTCCAGGCGTATGGTCGGGTCGAAACCGCCCACCTTCTCCAGCGCTTCGCGCCGGATCATCAGGGTGGGTGCCGGAGGATAGGGTTTGCGCTCCAGGAACATGTCATCGAAGTCCAGCCGACGGAACGGCACATCCCGGCGCTGGCGCTTCTCCGGGTAGAGGTTGCCGTCGGCATCGATCAGTTCGATGTTGCCGGCGCAAATGCCGACCTCGGGCTTGCCGTCCATATGCGCGACCTGGATGGCGATTCGCTCCGGCAACATGATGTCATCCGAACCGAACGGCACGATCAGGCTGCCCTTTGCCCGGGCAATCGCACCATTGAGGGTGTTGGTCAGCCCCTGGTTTTCCTGGACCCGAAAGTCGAAGCCATGGGTGGCCTGCAACGCCTTGATCCGCTCGACGCTGTCATCCTTCGAACCATCGTCGACCACCAGCAACTCAATGTTCCGATAGGTCTGGTTGAGGACGCTGAGAATGCTCTGCTCGATGTAGGGGCCGTGGTTGTACGACGCGATAATGACCGTGACGATGGGTTGCGCGTCGTTCATGGCTGTTCCTTGCGGGCCTGTTCCAGGCCGGAGTCGATCAGATTGAGGTATTCGCGACGGAACTCCTCGATGTCATGGTGTTGTTGCAGATAACGGAAAGCCTGCTCGCCCTTGGCCTTGAGTTCGTCATCCGACAGCCCGAGGTACGTTTCCAGCGCAGCTTGCAGCGTCGGCACATCCTTGGGCGTAATCGCCAGGCCACCGGCCCCCTCGATGAGCGGCAACATGGCCGGCACGTTCGAGGCAATCACCGGCAAATGCCCGCTCATGCCTTCGAGCAGCGCCAACCCGAGGCCCTCGGCCAGGGACGGCATGGTCCAGATGTCGAAAGCGCGAATGTACTGCAGGGCAATTTCCTTGAACCCCAGCAAATGGGCGCGACCGCCGAGGCCAAGGCGGTCGATCTCCGCGGCCAGGCGCGACTCTTCGCGGCCGGCACCGATGATCGCCAACTGGGTATCCGGGTACTTGTCCTTGAGCGCGGCAAAGGCCTGCAGCAAATAGATATGGCCCTTGACCGGCACCAGCCGCCCCAGTGCACCGATCAGCCGTACCGACGGATCGATGCCGAGCATTTCACGGGCCTTTTCACGAGTGTGCTGCAGATCTTCGGCTTGCTCGATGTCGATGGCATTGGTGATGGCGTAGGTATTCTGGTCGGTGAAGCCACAGTCGCAGTCCAGCAGATACTGCTTCACCGCTGGCGACACGCCGACGAAACGCCAGTGACGATCGATCAGGCGCTGGGTCTGGCGGCGCCGGTAAAAACGGTCGTACTCGCCAAAGCCGTGGGAAATGCCGATGCACAGCGGTACTTTCAACCAACGGTTGAGCGCCAGCATCATGTTCACCGGCTTGAAGCGGTTGCAGATCACCACATCGAATTTTTCCCGGCGGCAGAACTTGTACAGCTGCCACATCGCCCGCAGGCGCATGCCCTTGAGGGACTTGTCGGAAAACTCGAAATACACCGAACGATCGGCCCGGCTCACCGCTTCGCCCGGCCCGGGTTTGCCCCGCAGAAACGCGGCGGTCACTTCATATCGATCGGTGGGCAGGGCCTTGACGATTTGCTCCGCGAGGTCGGCGAAATCATGGGCTTTGACGTTGTAGTCAGGCTGCAGCTGCAGGACCTTTGACCGCTGACTCATAACTCTCCCCGCTGAGAAACATTGCCTGGTGTGTGCTTGATGGACCACAAAAGCTCGTGGCGCCGGACGGCCTTGCGAAAGAATTCGTTCTCGCCATAGGTGGGCGGCACCCGGCCAGCCAACAACCGCTGGATCAAGCGACGCAAGCGGCGCTTGAACGGCATCGGCGGCTGCAGGTCGTGCATCATGCCCAACGCCATGGCCTTGTCCCGCTGTTGCTCCAGCGGTATCGGCAGGCAAAAAGGCTGCATCGGCTGGACGGAATCGAAGGCCGGCGGCAAGGCGATGCCGTCACCGCTATCGCCCATCGGCCAACGGTCGTTGTCGTGCAAGTGATTGGCGTAGCCCAACAGCGTGGTCGGTTGCCAGTCCAGGCCTTGCAAGGCCTCGAGGACTGCCGCCTGGGCGCAGATATGATCGGGGTGCGGATCCAGGGTCGGATGCGGCAGGACGATGACCTCGGGCCGGGCCCGCAGCAGCAATTCGCGCAGATCGGCCAGCAAGTTGTTCCAGGTCGGCGCGCCATCGACATCGCCTGGCAGCGTGAACGGATTCAACTGGCGAAATAGTCGGGTGTCGCTCAGGTCCGCTTCCCGCGATCCCGCCGGCACGCCAGGCGCGGCCTGCATGCTCGCCAGTTGCAGGCAGAAATAACCCAGCTGTACACAGCGAGCCTCGGGCACACCGGCCCAACGCGGTACGGCAATGCTGTCCCAGGTGCGCAGGCGGCCTTTCAAGCGGGCCGCATCGACCTTGTTCAGGCCCATCTGCCGGTAGTGTTCGGCCTCGATTTCACCGGCAGTCAGCGTGACGATCCAGGTTTCGTCGGCCTGGCTGTACAAACCGTAGGCCGCCAGCTCGGCGTCATCGGCGTGGGGCGCGATGACCATCACCCGCTGACGCCGGTAATCCGGATGTTCCAGCGCCCACAGCACCGGCTCACCGAACACCCGACAGAAACGCCCGCGCAAGCGCAGGTCACCACGGGACAGTGCCTGAGCCTGACCACTGAGATTGAGGTAACGCAGGCCGTTTACGCCCCGTTCGAAGGTTTGTCGGTCAGGGTTTTCGCCCCCCGCCAACTCGACCACCGGATCGAAAAAACGACCCAGCCAGGTGCTTTTTACCCGCAGGGCCAGCACCAGCGTCGCGTCGTCGACCAGCATCACGCCCTCGTCCAGGCGCAAATGTTCACCGCTCAGGTGCACCTTGGGCTGTGGCGTGTACGGGGGAAAGCTGTACTGGTAATCGTCTTTCGGCGAGTAGAACAGATGGTCGGCAAACCAGGCTTCGTGGGCCATCCAACCCAGAACCGCCAGCACCAGCGGCAACCACCAGGCCACCAGCACACCGATGACGATCAACAGCACCAGCGCAATCAACAGGCCGATACGTTTAGTGCGCCGATGGCGCTTGAGCAGTTGCTGTTTGCGGCTCATGGCTTGGCTCATACGGTGAAGACCGGCACAGGGTTGCACCAGCGATCCTTGTATTCACGGTCGGCGCGACCGAAAGAAAAACGCAACGGCTTGTCCTGCGCCCGGGCATGCTCCCAAGCGCTTTGTGTATTGAGAAAACTCAGCACACTGCCGGGGCTGAATTCGCGAGTCTCGGGATCGACCCCACCGTTGATGTACTCGACGCTGATCCACTGCGGGGTTTCGACGCGGTACACCAATTGAATCGCAATCGGCGCATCGTTGAGAAAAATCACCGAACCGATCAGCAACTCGCGCAACAACCCGATGACCTCGGCCATGCGTTCGGCACCCGTCGCCGGGAAACCCCAGCGGCGCTGGAACAGGTCGCAATAAATCGCTGACAGATCAAAGCTGGAAAATTCGGACACCGGCCGCACCACGCCCCCGGCCTCTTCCAGCAGGCGCAATTCGCGGCGCTGGTTGTAGCGAAACTTCTTCGACAGCTCTTCGGGGGTGCGAGCCATGGCCAGTTGCTCGGTCTGCAACCGGATGCCGGTGAAGCGCCCCTCGTTCAACGCCGACAGATAGCGTCCGCGATGGCGCAAAGGCGCCTGGGCATCGGCCGCGGCCGGCAGGATGATCTCGGCGTTGCCCAGGTCGAACAGGCCTTTCTTGCCGCGACGCTTGAGCACGTCCTTGGACAAGGCCAGGTCGCGCCCCCAGGTCGGGATCGCCGCCTTGACCTCACCACCCTGCATCCAGGCCAGGTAGCGCACCGGGATGTCTGCCAGTTGCGCCAGGCGCTCGACCACCATGGGATGAGTCGCGACGCTGCCGCCATAACGCTGCCAGGTTTCGGCGTAAATCGAGGCGTCGACTACCGCCCAGCCACGCTCGCGCCAGCCTTGAAATCGGTTGAGCATCAGCCCCTCTGTGCCAGTTCGGTAACGTGCGGCAAGTGCCAGAAAGCATCGCGCACCGCGCGGTCGGAAAAACGTTCGCGCAAGCGCTCGAGCATCATCTCGGCACACTGCCGGCGTTGCTGATCATCCATGGCCGCCAGGTGTTGCAGGCCCTGGGCCAGATGTCCGGCATCACCCAAGGGGAACAGGATGCCCACGCCTTCGACCACTTCTTTCGCGCCGCCGCACGCCGTGGCGAGCAAGGGTACGCCGGCGGCCATGGCCTCCAGCAGCACCATGCCGAACGGTTCGTGATCGGAACTCAGGGCGAACACATCGAAGGCCCGAAAATAGTTGCGCGCATCCGGCACCTGACCGAGGAACAGCACCCGGTCGCCGATACCCAGCTCGCGGGCCTGAGCCTTGAGATCTTCCTCCAGGCGCCCCTTGCCGAGAATCACCAACTGGCTGTTGGCCGGCAACTGCGGCAATGCCTCGGCGAAACCATCGAGCAGCGTGGCCTGGTCCTTGTCCGGATGCAGGCGTCCGACGTTGCCGACAATCCAGGCATCCGCCGCCAGCCCGAGGGTTTCCCGGGCCTCGCGAGCCGACACCTGCGTGGCTTGCAAGGCATCGACGTCGATGCGGTTGTACAACGTCTGAATTCGCGAAGCCGGCCACTTCGGCAGGCAACTGCGCATGTCGTCGCGCACCGCGTCGGACACACCGAGCAGGCTCAAACGCTTGCGGAATATATGGGCGAACAGTTTGCGGCTGCCGCGCTTGTAGTCTTCAAACCCGTGGTGCACGCCAATGACCGGCAACGACGTACCGAGCAAGGCGATATAGATAGGCTTGAAGCGATGAGCGATGCAGAAACTGAAGTTGCGCGACGCGGCGATCTTGCGCAGATCGCCGATGGCGCCCAGTTTCAGGCCACGAATGGCCTTGGAACTGTACTCCATGAACAGCACCTCGTCGGAGGCGCAGCCCGCGGCGACTTCGGCATCGGCAACCCCGGTGAGAAACACCGTGGTCACACGATAGCCAGTCCCCGCGAACAGGCTGGCGTACTGCCGTGCGCAGTCCAGGAACGGCCCGTCATAGCCGTGGCAGAACTGCAGCACATGACGCTCAGCCGAACGTGTCATAGGCGTTTGCGCCCTCTTTGACCACCAGGATGTCTTCCATGATCAGATACTGTAGATCCGAACCGAAGAACATGTTCAGCGCATCGGTCGGCGAGCAGATCATCGGTTCGCCACGACGGTTGAGCGAAGTGTTGAGCGACACACCGTTACCGGTGAGCACTTCCAGCGCTTTCATCATGTCGTAGTAGCGCGGGTTGTATTCGCGCTTGAGCACCTGGGCGCGGGAGGTGCCGTCTTCGTGGACGACTTCCGGCACGCGGGTTTTCCATTCTTCCGCCACTTCGAAGGTGAAGGTCATGAACGGAGCCGGGTGATCGATCTTGATCATCTGCGGCGCCACGGTGTCGAGCATCGACGGGCAGAAAGGCCTCCAGCGCTCGCGGAACTTGATCTGGTGGTTGATGCGATCGGCCACGCCGGGCACGCTCGGGCAACCGATGATCGAACGACCACCCAGTGCACGCGGACCGAACTCCATGCGGCCCTGGAACCAGGCCACCGGGTTGCCATCGACCATGATTTTGGCGATCTGCTCCGGCATATTGTCGAGCTTGCGCCACGTCGGCTTGTTGGCGTGACGGGCGCAGGCCGCGATCACGTCTTCGTTGCTGTACGACGGGCCGAGGTAGACGTGTTCCATCTTCTCGACCGGTACGCCACGGGAGTGGGACACATAGGCTGCCGCGCCCACGGCGGTACCGGCATCGCCGGACGCCGGCTGTACGAACAGCTCCTTGACGTCATCGCGAGCAATGATTTTCTGGTTGAGCTTGACGTTCAACGCACAGCCACCGGCGTAGGCCAGTTTGCCGGTTTCCTTGAGCACGTCGCCCAGGTAGTAGTCGATCATCTGCAGCGCAATCTTTTCAAACAGCGCTTGAATGCTGGCGGCGTAGTGGATGTAAGGCTCGTCGGCAATGTCGCCTTCGCGCTTGGGACCCAACCACTCGATCAGCTTCGGCGAAAAGTAGTAACCCTTGCCCTTCTCTTTGTAGCGACGCAGGCCGATGACGTTGGCGTAGTCGGTGTTGATCACCAGCTCGCCGTTTTCGAACGAAGCCAGGCGCGAGAAATCGTATTTGCTGGCGTCGCCGTACGGCGCCATGCCCATGACCTTGAACTCACCGTCGAGCATGTCGAAACCGAGGAACTCGGTGATCGCGCCGTACAGGCCGCCGAGGGAGTCCGGATCGAAGAATTCCTTGATCTTGTGGATCTTGCCGTTTTCGCCGTAACCGAAGAAGGTCGTGGCGTACTCGCCCTTGCCGTCGATGCCCAGGATCGCGGTTTTTTCCTTGAAGCCGGAGCAGTGGTAGGCGCTGGAGGCGTGGGCCAGGTGATGTTCGACCGGCTCGATCTTGATCTTCTTCGGATCAAAGCCCAGTTGCTCCAGGCACCAGACGATCTTGTTGCGATAGCGCTTGTAGCGACGGTTGCCCATCAGGATCGCGTCGAGTGCACGGTCCGGGGCGTACCAGTAACGCTTGGCGTACTGCCAGCGGGCCTTGCCGAACAGGCTGATCGGGGCGAACGGGATCGCTACCACGTCGACATCGGACGGCTTGATGCCCGCCTGTTCCAGGCAGAACTTCGCCGATTCGTAAGGCATGCGGTTCTTTGCATGTTTATCGCGTACGAAGCGCTCCTCTTCAGCCGCCGCGACCAGCTTGCCGTCGATGTACAAGGCTGCGGAAGGATCATGGCTAAGGGCGCCGGACAGGCCAAGAATCGTCAATGCCACAGGGGTCTAGCCTCTTTAGTCTGCATGCAGGCGCAAGCGCCTCAAAAATTAATGTGCCCTCGCAAGGGGCGAGAGACAGCTAAAGGGCGGGATTATAGCGTAAAAGCGGCGGCTAGCCTCTAGCCGCAAGCGGCGAGCAACTGCAGCGGGGGCCTCACGGCATTTTCAGCCGCGCGAAGGCCGCCAGTAGACAAGGATATTGCCGTCCACGCATTGCCGGTAAATCGTGTAGGGCAAGGCGGCGGTGTCCAGTGCGCCGGACAGGGCCAGGTCGAGCAAAATGAGCGGTACGAGGATACCCGTGGGATCGGGCGGTGCATTCAGTACACAGAAGTCATAAGCGAGGCCGCTATAGACCCGGGGAATGGATTGGCAATAGGTCTTTTGCCTGCGCAGCCCGTGCGCGGCTTCGGCCTCATCCTGCAGGACCGTAGCGGCGGTCCCGCAGCCCATTAGCGACACGGATAAAACACCCGATGAAACTGCCATTTTGATCGACACAGCCTGCCCTCCGAGAACGTCAGGCAAACTAGCATCGGGACGATGCCGGCCACAGTTCATGGCTTCCCAAGATCGCGTAGGACGGTTCACAAGAACCTGTCTGCCTTCTCGGTTGGCAGTTCCGGCCCCTTCGCGGGCAAGCCCGCTCCTACAGTGGTTCTCGGCCGCACACAAAATATGTGCTCGACAAAGATTCAGTGTGGGAGCGGGCTTGCCCGCGATAGGACCGAAGGTCCTGACTCAGTCAGCGCTGGAGATGTCTTTGGGAAGACGCTGATCAATGACCTGGTAAAGTGCACTGCTTTCAGGCCAATTACGCATGAACCGCGCCCGATCCCTTGCGTACGCCGGAGCGAAGCTGCCGAGCGAGCCGTGCTGGCACATCGAGTCGAGGTCGATCAACGCCCAGCGATCCTGCTGCCAGAACAGGTTATGCCCCTTGAAGTCGCCATGACTGATACGCAAACGAATCAGCTCGGCAAACAGATGATCCAGCGCCGCCAGCTCGGCCTGCGGTGCGTCACCGCTTTCAACATAGGGCGCAAAACGCTCGATGATGTCCGGCCCCGGCAGATACTCGGTGATCAGGTACGCCCGGCTGCGCAGCCACAGGAAACGCTTCTCCAGCAACGCCAGCGGCTTGGGCGTGGCAATCCCGAGGAACGCCAGGCGATTGCCTTCGCGCCACGAATGCCAGGCCCGGCTCGGGCGCCAGAAACGCTTGAGCCAGTGGGCAAAACCCTTGATGTTGTAGCGCTTGATCACCAGCGTGCGGCCATCCACCTCGACCTTGCCAACACTCGCCGCGCCGCCGGTCTTGTACAAATGCCCCTGATCGAGCAAGGCATCGGCCTGCTCCAGCACCGGCACCATCGACGCCTCTTCCTCGCGGCGAATCGCCCGCAGTCCGAAGGCACCGCGCTGGACGCTGAACAGCGTGCACTCGCGACCGACCTTGATCAGGAAGTCCTTGAGGCGCCAGTTGCGGACCTTGTCGATCTGCTTCTGCAGCGCCTCCATGGGCAAGGCGTGTTCACCGTTGCTGAGCAGGTAATACACCAGCAACTCTTCAATGAAGGGCTCAATCGACTTCGGCAACTGGGCGAAGAACACCCCGAGGTTTTCCAGGACTTTCTGCCGCGACAGCGGCTGGCCAGGTGTCTCACTGCAGATACCGGCACCATCGATCAGGTACAGGCGGCCGCCCTGGCGCAGTAGATTGTCCAGGTGCAGGTCTTCCTGCCACAGGCCCCTGCGATGCATCTGACCGATCGCCCCCAACGCCTCGGCCAGCACCGCCCCTTGTCCATCGGACAGTACGGGCTGCTGCTCAACCTGCTTCCAGGTGTCGCCCAGGCTTTCGGCATGCTCAAGGAAATCAAACAGCAGCCAGCCACCCTCGCCGTCTTTCAGGCCGTCGGCCAACAACTGCGGCGTGGTCAGGCCCTGGGCGGAGAGCAGGCGCACGCCGTCCAGTTCACGCTGAAAATGCCGTGCAGCCTTGCTGCCGACCAGCAACTTGGCCAACACCGGCCGGCCACGCCAGACACCGGCACCGACATAACGCTGCCCCGGCAGTACCCGCAACAGGCTCAACAGTTGCAAATCGGCGGGGCCGGCGGCATCGGCCAGCGAAATGCTCAGCGGCACCGCCGGATGGCGGCCAGCGGATTTCAAGTCGGACAAACGCATCAACGTGGCCCCTTTTGGCTGCGCCGTGCGGTCAAGCGCTGCAGCCAGCTGTCGATCAGCGAGCTGTCCTGCGGCTGATCCAGATAGGCCGCCAGCAATTGCCGCAGCTGCGATTCGCCCCACTCGGGCGCGCGGCGCGTCAGCGGCTCCAGGTCCTTGATTCGGTCACGCTGCCCGTACAGCAGCGGCCGGGTCTTCTCCAGATCGATCAATTGCGCCTGGTAGCCGTGGCCGGTGGCACGCATGAAAATGTGCTTGGGATAGAAACACCCGTGCACCTGGCGTGCCGCGTGCAGTTGCCGGGCCAGTTCGCCACTGGCCTTGAGGATTTCCGAGTGCTGCTCAGGGCTCAATTGAGCCCAGCGCTGCAACAGCGAGTCGAGGTCGTCCCAACCGTCCAGGGCGCGGGTCAGCAGGATCGCACGGACTTCGCCATTGACCTTGCGCTGCCCGTAGAACACCGCTTCCAGCGCCGGAATGCCCATCTTCCGGTAACGGGAGATGTTGCGAAACTCGCGGGCGAAACTCGGCTCGCCGAACGGCGCGCGCAAGGTGCGGGTCAGGTAGTTGCTTTGCCGCTTGAGGTAGTAGCCATGACCTTCCAGATCCAGTCGAAACACGCTGCTCCAGCCGCCGCGACCGGTGTTGGGTTCGTCCACCGCATCGAGCTGTTTGGCCCAGAGCGCCTCGAACGTGCCGAGACCATGGCGTTCAAGCAGCGCACGGTCTTCAGCGGCCAGAAAATCAGTCATTCGCGTCCCTCGAAAAATCTCACCACGTGCCGGATACGCTTCTTGTCCGCGGCGTTGAGCCGGGTCCGGTTGCGGTATTGCAGGTAAAAGCGCAGGCGCTGGGTAGCCGACAGTTGATACTTGGCGACCTTGTCAAGGCACGCCAGATCCTTGGTGATGCGGTACTTGAGCCAGAAACCGCGCCAGAAATCGCCGTTGGGGCAATCGATCAGAAACAGTCGAGCCTCGTCGTCGATCAGCAGGTTGCGCCACTTCAGATCATTATGGGTGAAGCGGTGGTCGTGCATGGTTCGGGTGTACTGGGCCAACTGACGACTGACGGCATCGACCCAGGCGCGATCCGACAGTTTCGGATCGCGGCGCTCGGCCAGTGCCGACAAGTCTTCGGTACGCGGCAGTTCCCGGGTAATCATCGCGCCGCGAGCGTAGGCCGCACCGCGCCGCTCCAGCCCCCAGGCCACCACTTCGGCCGTGGGAATGCCCCACTTGGCGAAGCGCTTGAGGTTCTGCCACTCCATCTTCACCCGAGGCTTGCCGAGGTAACGCCGCAAGCCTTTGCCGGCACCCACGTAGCGCTTGACGTAATAGTTGACGCCATTGCGCTGAACGCGAATGACCTCGGAGAGCAGGTCCTTGGTCAACTGCTCGCCCTGAAGTGCAAACACCGCCTCAAGGCTGCCAAAGTCCTTTGCCAGATCGCTGTAGGCCGGCTCCAGTTTCCAACCCGACATCAGAGCGCATCCCCGTATCGCTGTTTACGCTCGTAGAGCTTGTTGGCCTTGCCATCGAGCCAGCTCAGCAGCCCGGCTTCTTCGCTCAGGATCTGCCGCAGCGGCTGCTGGAAATAGCCCTTGAGAAAACGCAGTTTGTCGCGGCGGGTCAGGCCGATGTCCAGGGCAGAAAAGTACAGGGCGGCCAGATCCTTGTTGCGCCAGCGCGAGGTGATCGCCGGACGGGTCTGGGCGCGGTGCAGGTCGATCACCGAAAGCTTGAAGTCGTCAGCGGTCACCGGTTTGTCGGTGTGCAGCAGGAAATGGCAGATGTAGCAGTCGCGGTGATTGACCCCGGCGCGGTGCATCATGCCGGTCATGCGTGCGACTTCGGCGATCAGCGCGCGCTTGAGTTTTGGCTCGGGCGGCTGCTTGACCCAGTTGATGCTGAAGTCTTCGAGGCTGACGGTGGGCGCCAACTCTTCGGTAACGATGAACGAGTGCTGGTCGGCCGGGTTACTGCCCTTCTCGCCATACGCGACGGCGGTCATGGTCGGCACGCCGGCTTCCTGCAGGCGCTGAATCGCCTTCCATTCCTGGCCGGCACCCAGTACCGGGAGCTTGGCAGTGAGCAGGTTCTTGAAGATTTCGCCCCAGCCGATGCCACGGTGGATTTTCACGAAAAACCCGTTGCCGTCGACTTCCGTGCGCAATGTCCGGCGTGCTTCCAGCTCGCGGTACACCTCGCCCTTGAGCCCCTCGACTTCGGCGAACGGGTCGCGTCCGGCCCAGAGGCTCTTGAACGGTTCAGCCAGCATCAACTTCATTTAAGCGTGCTCCGCCAGAATCACATCGGCCGCGTGTTGCGGCATGCTGTAGAGGTCGGCCGTTTCGGCGAAGGCCAGACCATTGCGGCTCCAGGCCGCCCTTGCTTGAGCGTCGTTCAACATGCCGGTCAGGTATTGCGTCAGCTGCGCCTGATCGAAGGGTTCGTCCAACACCAGGCCAGCATCGGCCTCGGCGATGTAATGGGCGTACCCGCACACCGCGCTCACCAACACCGGCAAGCCGGCCACCAGTGCTTCGAGCAGCACGGTGCCGGTATTTTCGTTGTACGCCGGGTGGATCAACAGATCGGCACCCAACAGGAAACGCGGGATATCGCTGCGCCCCTTGAGGAACGTGACGTTGTCGCCCAACCCCAATGTCGCGCTCTGCATCTGGAATAACTTGGGGTCATCCTGGCCAATTACAAACAGCCGGGTGCGCTTCCTCAGCTCGGCAGGCAATGCCGCCAGTGCCTTGAGGCTGCGGTCGACGCCCTTGGTCTTGAACCCGGAGCCGATTTGCACCAGCAGCAGTTCGTCGTCCTTGAGGTCGAATTCAGCGCGGAACCCGGCACGAATGTCATCGGCATCGGCCGGCCGGCGACGGTCCTGGGCGATACCCGGTGGCAGCAGGTGGAAACGCTCCAGCGGCGTGTCGTAATGTTTGATGAACAGCGGCTGCTGGACTTCGGAAATCATCAGCACTTCGGTCTTCGCATCCTTGGCGAACACCGCGCGCTCGTATTCGGCGAAGTGGCGATAGCGGCCCCAACGGCGATACAGCGAGTTGCGCAGGTTCTGCGCCTTGTCTTCGAAGCAGCCGTCGGCGGCGTAGTAGACGTCCAGACCCGGCATCTTGTTGAAGCCGATCAGGCGGTCGACCGGGCGCTTGGCCAGGTCGGCCTCCATCCATTCGCTGAGTTTTTCGTTGCGTCGATGGTTGAAGAACGCCTTGACCGGCGCCACCAGCACTTCGAAGCCCGGCGGTACGTCGCCCTCCCAGATCAGCGTGTAGACGCGAATCTGATGACCGCGTTTCTGGCACTCCAGGGCAATGCGCATGAAATCGCGCTGCAAGCCACCGAACGGAAAATATTTGTACAGGACAAATGCCAATTGCATCAGCGCAGCTCCTCAGCCATTAACAACGTGCTCAGTCGGCTGGCGACACGCTCGGGGTTCAGACGCGTGAAGCACAGAGGCCACTCGCGTTTCAGGTCAAATTGACGGGCATCTTCGGCCGTCGGTTGATAGGTGCATTTCTTTTGCAGGCAAGGTGCACAAGGGAAGTCGCTGGCCAGGTGAATCTGCACTTTGCCGTAGGCGCCGGTCAGGCCCGGATTGGTCGGACCGAACAGCGACAGCGTCGGCACATCCAGCGCGGCAGCCAGATGGCCCAGGCCGGTATCCACCGCCACGCAGGCTTGCGCGCCGGCCAGCACCTTGCCGACACCGGCCAGGTTCAATTTGGGCAACACTTCGGCGTGCTTGAAACCGGCAGCGATGCGCTCGGCCCGGGCTTTCTCCTGCGCATTGCCCCAAGGCAACTTGACCCCGACGCCAAGGTAGCCGACCCGTTCGGTCAGCTCGCGCCAGTAAGCTTCAGGCCAGTGCTTGGTGTCCCAGGTGGTGCCATGCAGAAACACCACGTACGGGTTCTTGCGCGGCAATTCCACCAGGCGCTCGACATTCAGACCGTAGTCGCCCATGCCTTTTGGCAGGTCATAGCCCAACGCGATGGCGAACAATTGACGCACTCGCTCCACCGCGTGCTGCCCACGGGCAACGGCCAGACGCCGATTGTAAAAACGCGCAGCGATGGGCTCGCGCGCCGAGCTTTTATCGAGGCCGGCCACCGGTGCCTTGACGTAACGGGTCAGCCAGGCGCTTTTCAGCAAGCCTTGGGCGTCGATCACCAAGTCGTACTTCGTGGCGCGCACGCTTTGCTTGAAGCGTTTCCACTCACCGCTCTTGATGGTCTGCCAGATGTTTTTGCGCCAGCGACGGATCGCCACCGGAATCACCTTGCCCACCGCCGGATGCCAGGTCGGGATTTCGGCAAAGCCTTCTTCCACCACCCAGTCGAACTTGATGCCGGGAATCGCCCGCGCCGCGTCGGTCAACGCCGGCAACGCATGAATGACGTCGCCCAGCGAAGATGTCTTGATCAACAGAACCCGCAAGCTATTTGACCTCGACCACAGTGCCTTGCAACCGCTGCAAGGCTTCGTTCACCGCCTGCGGCATGAGCTGGCGCAGGCAGTTGTAATGGCCGAAACGGCAGGTGCGGTCGAAGCATGGGCTGCACTCGATGCCCAGGCGTACGATTTCCACGTGCTCGGCCAACGGTGGCGTGAAACCCGGCGACGTCGAGCCGTAGACCGCGACCAGCGGGCGGTTCAGCGCGGCAGCGACGTGCATCAGGCCGGAGTCGTTGGACACCACCGAATCGGCACAGGACAGCAGGTCGATGGCTTCGGCCAGCGAGGTGCCGCCGCTGAGGTTGACCGATTCTTCGCGCAGGCCGGGAATCAGCCGCGCGCGGATGTCTTCGCCCACGGCGTGGTCGTTTTTCGAACCGAACAGCCAGACTTGCCAGCCTTCACGAATCTTCGTTTCGGCGACCTTGGCGTAATGCTCGGACGGCCAGCGCTTGGATTCGCCAAACTCGGCGCCGGGACACAGGGCCAACACCGGACGGTCGAGGGCCAGGCCGAACTTGGCCAGCGCCGCCTCGCGGGTGACCGGGTCGATCTGCAGCGTCGGACGCGGATAGGGTTTTGGCAGCTCGACGCCTGGCTCGTAGGCCAGGGCCATGAAGCGCTCGATCATCAGCGGATAACGATCCTTATCCAGCGTGCGCACGTCATTGAGCAGGCCATAGCGGAATTCGCCACGCCAGCCGGTGCGTTTCGGGATGCCGGCAAAGAACGGCACCAGCGCCGACTTCAGGGAATTGGGCAACAGGATCGCCTGGTCGTACTGGCCGGCCAGGGATTTGCCGATGCGCCGGCGCGTCGCCAACTCCAGCACGCCATGACCGAGCGGAAAGCTCAAGGCCTGGCGAACTTCGGGCATGCGCTCAAGAATCGGCCGGCTCCACTCGGGGGCCAGCACGTCGATTTCGCACTGCGGGTGGCGTTGCTTGAGACACTGGAAAAGTGTCTGCGCCATCACCATGTCACCGACCCAACTGGGCCCAACGATCAGAATTTTCATGTGGTTTCCATAAACGAACCGGGGAGGCCTACGCCTCCCCGCCTCGAGAATTCTACAAAGCAACGCAAAATCTACTGTAGGAGCGAGCTTGCTCGCGATGGTCGTTAACGATAACGCGGCAAGCCTGGCACCCCGCAGCGCTCTCAAGTTCATCGCGAGCAAGCTCGCCCCTACAGGGAATATAGGCGTATCAAAAATCCCGTTTCAGTTTAGCCCCAGCTCACGCCAGATCCGCATGACCTGCTGCCGTTCGTCAGCGAACTGGTCGGCCGGTATCACCCCCGGGTTCTTCTGCAGAGCCTGTCGGTGGGCGGCGGAACGGTACGCTTTATACGCTTCACGCAACAGGCTGGCATCTTCGACGGGCATCAGCCCTTCGTGTTCCAGCTCTTCCAGAATGCGGATGTTATCGGTCCAGCGCAGCAATGGCGGGTGTGTTTCGGACCACGCCAGGGCCGCGTATTGCACCATAAATTCAATATCGACGATACCTCCGGCGTCCTGCTTGATATCGAACGGCGCCGTGGCTTCGAAGGCATTTGCCCCGGTGCCGGCCGCCGTGCTCTTGCTGCCGAGGTTATCGCGCATCTTGGCGCGCATCTCGCTGACCTCCTGGCGCAGGGTCGGCAAATCACGCGCCTTGCCCAATATCGCGGCACGGACTTTCTCGAAGGCCTGGCCAACATCCTGACTGCCCACCAGCACGCGCGCCCGCACCAGCGCCTGATGCTCCCAGGTCCAGGCTTCGTTCTCCTGATAACGGGCAAACGCCCCCAAAGAACTCACCAGCAGTCCCGACGCACCGGACGGCCGCAGGCGCATGTCCACTTCATACAACTGCCCGGAGTTGGTCTGCGCCGTCAGCAGGTGAATGATCCGCTGCCCCAGCCGGGTGAAAAACTGCGCACCGTCGATGGGTTTGGGCCCATCGGTTTCAGCTTGCGGATCACCGTCGTGGATGAACACCAGATCCAGGTCCGAACCATGCCCGAGTTCCAGGCCGCCGACTTTCCCATAACCGACAATGATGAAGCCGGGATCGCACAAGGTGCCATCGGTGCGCAGGGGCGTGCCGTACTTGGCCACGGTCTGGCGCCAGGCCAGTGCGAGCACCTGTTCAAGAATCGCTTCGGCGAGCCAGGTCAGGTAGTCGCTGACTTTCATCAGCGGCAGGCTGCCGGCGATTTCCGAGGCGGCCACCCGCAAGCGGTGCGCCAGTTTGAAGTGACGCAGCGCTTCCATTTGCTGCTCGAGGTCGTCCTCGGGAATCCGCGTCAGGCGCTCGCGCAACTCGGCTGCCAGTTCTGGCGCCAGTGGTGGCTTGAACAGCCGGCCTTCGTTGAGCAATTCGTCGAGCAGCAGCGGGAAACGGGTGATTTGCTCGGCGATCCACGGGCTCGCGGCGCACAGTGTGAGCAAACGCCGCAAGGCGCCAGGGTTCTCGGTCAGCAGCACCAGGTACGCGGAGCGACGGGCCACGGCTTCAACCAGCGGCAACACGCGTTCCAGCACCAGATCCGGATTGGCATGTTCCACGGCCTGCGCCAGCAAACGCGGAATAAACGCATCGAGACGTTCGCGCCCCAGACGCTGCATCGCCCGCAATTGCGGACTGCTGCGCAAGCCGGCCAAGGCTTTCAAGGCCTTGGGCGCATCCTTGAAACCACCCTCTTCCAGTTGGCGGCAAGCGGCCTCATCGTCCTGAGCCTCTTCCCACAGCGGCAACCACTCACCGCCGACCACCACTTCGCTTTCGGCACCCTGCTCTTCGTCGGGATCGGCGATCACCTGCCCGAAGTGCCAGGCTACGCGGCCACGCCAATACATCAGTTGTTCGTGGAACGCCGTCCAGTTGGCGAAACCCAGCATAAAGGCAATGCGCGCCTGATCCTGCTCGCCATCGGGCAACATTTGCGTCTGGCGATCAGCGATCGCCTGAATCGCGTGCTCGGTGTAACGCAGGAATTCGTAGCCTTCGCGCAGCTCACTGATCACGGCCGGCGGCAGATAACCCTGACCTTCCAGCGTGCTCAGCACCTTTAATAGTGGGCGCTGCTGCAAGCTCAGGTCGCGGCCGCCGTGGATCAGCTGGAACGCCTGGGCGATGAACTCGACTTCGCGAATACCGCCGGAACCGAGCTTGATGTTGTCGGCCATGCCCTTGCGCCGCACTTCCTGCTGGATCAACTGCTTCATGGTGCGCAGCGCTTCGATGGCCGAGAAGTCCAGGTAACGCCGGTAAACGAACGGCCGCAACATGTCCTGCAGTTGCGCGCCAGCCACCTGGTCGCCGGCCACCACCCGCGACTTGATCATCGCGTAGCGCTCCCAGTCGCGACCCTGGTCCTGGTAATACTGCTCCAGCGCATTGAAGCTCAGCACCAGCGCGCCCGCCGAACCGTAGGGGCGCAAGCGCATGTCGACGCGGAATACAAAGCCGTCGACGGTCATCGGGTCCAGGGCCTTGATCAGCCGCTGGCCCAGGCGAATGAAGAACTCCTGGTTATCCAGCGCGCGTTTCACGCCGACGGTTTCGCCGCCCTCGGGATAGGCGAAAATCAGGTCGATGTCCGACGACAGGTTCAACTCCACGGCGCCAAGCTTGCCCATGCCGAGGATGACCATCTGCTGCGGCTCGCCGCTGCGCCGCCCGGTCGGCACGCCGAACTGCTGGCAATGCCGCACGTACAACCATTGATAGGCCTGATCGATGCTGGCATCGGCCATGTCCGAGAGGTCGCGGCAGGTCTGGATCAAATCGGCCTGGCGGGTCAGGTCGCGCCAGATGATCCGCACCTGATGGCGCGCGCGCTGGCGGCGCAGGGCCCGGCCCAGCAGATCGTCGGTCTCGGCCGTGCCCACGGCGGCCGCAATCTGTGCGCACAACTCACCGGGCGCGTAGCTGCGGTCCAGCTCACCGGACTGCACCAGCTGCAGCAACATCAAAGGGTCACGAACAGACTGTTCAATCACGAAATCGCTGGCGGCGGTGACGCGGGCAAATTGCGCCCAGCGCTCTGGCGACCAGGCAGACAGCCCGTGATCATCGTCCAGAGTGGCGACGGCAGCCCGGAACGACTGCTCGGCGCGGGTGACAAACGGCTGGAGAATGGCCGGCAGTTCGGCAAGCGAAGGGAGGCTCATGGTCTATCCTTGATCGGCGTACAACGGACTGCATGTAGTGGTTTGCGAAAACCCACTACCTGAAGGAGTGTCGAACAAAAGTTAGAAATAGCTGAAATTTCTTTTATTTTGGCAGCCAGCATCAAGCTTTTACCTTTTGTAGTTGGAAAAAGACCAACCTTAACGATTATTCTCACAACGCAGCCGGGGGCCACAAGCCGCTCATCTGTAGTTTTACTACTCGTATATACATTAGACGGGCTGAAATGCCGGAAGATTTGTAGTAAAACTACACGCCGCCGGAACAACCTGTCGGCAATCCAAGAATTCATAACGTCTGCCCACAAGGCCAGTCGCTAACTCAGGCAACCGATTCTGGTAGCCTTTCCGCCCTGGAGCAAGCCATGCAAGACCTCGATCCCGTCGAAACCCAGGAATGGCTGGACGCCCTGGAATCGGTTCTCGACAAAGAAGGCGAAGACCGTGCTCACTATCTGATGACCCGTATGGGTGAGCTGGCGACCCGCAGCGGTTCGCAGTTGCCTTACGCCATCACCACGCCTTACCGCAACACGATCCCCGTTACCCACGAAGCACGCATGCCTGGCGACCTGTTCATGGAACGCCGCATTCGCTCGCTGGTACGCTGGAACGCGATGGCCATGGTGATGCGTACGAACCTGAAGGATTCTGACCTCGGCGGTCACATCTCCAGCTTCGCTTCCAGTGCGACCCTGTATGACATCGGCTTCAACTACTTCTTCCAGGCCCCGACCGACGAACACGGCGGCGACCTGATCTACTTCCAGGGCCACACCTCGCCAGGCGTTTACGCCCGCGCATTCATGGAAGGCCGCATCACCGAAGACCAGATGAACAACTTCCGCCAGGAAGTCGACGGTCAGGGCCTGTCGTCCTACCCGCACCCTTGGCTGATGCCTGACTTCTGGCAGTTCCCGACCGTATCCATGGGTCTGGGCCCGATCCAGGCGATCTACCAGGCACGCTTCATGAAGTACCTGGAACACCGCGGCTTCATCCAGCCAGGCAAACAGAAAGTCTGGTGTTTCCTGGGCGACGGCGAGTGCGACGAGCCGGAATCCCTGGGCGCGATCTCCCTGGCCGGCCGCGAGAAGCTGGACAACCTGATCTTCGTCATCAACTGCAACCTGCAGCGCCTCGACGGCCCGGTTCGCGGCAACGGCAAGATCATCCAGGAACTCGAAGGCGTGTTCCGCGGTGCTCAGTGGAACGTGACCAAAGTCATCTGGGGCCGTTTCTGGGACCCACTGCTGGCCAAGGACGTCGACGGCATCCTGCAACGCCGCATGGACGAAGTCATCGACGGCGAGTACCAGAACTACAAAGCCAAAGACGGCGCGTTCGTGCGTGAACACTTCTTCAACTCGCCGGAACTCAAGGCGATGGTCGAAGACCTGTCCGACGACGAGATCTGGAAACTCAACCGTGGCGGCCACGACCCGTACAAGGTCTACGCGGCGTATCACGAAGCGGTCAACCACAAGGAACAGCCGACCGTCATCCTGGCCAAGACCATCAAGGGTTATGGCACCGGTGCCGGCGAAGCGAAAAACACCGCGCACAACACCAAGAAAGTCGACGTCGACAGCCTGAAGTTGTTCCGCGATCGTTTCGACATCCCGGTCAAGGACGAAGAGCTGGAAAACCTGCCGTTCTTCAAGCCGGAGCCGAACAGCGCCGAAGCCCGTTACCTGGCAGATCGCCGCAACGCCCTGGGCGGTTTCGTGCCACAGCGTCGCGCTCACAGCTTCAACATCCCGACTCCGCCACTGGACACCCTCAAGGCGATCCTGGACGGCTCGGGCGACCGTGAAATCTCCACCACCATGGCCTTCGTGCGGATCCTCGCGCAACTGGTCAAGGACAAGGAAATCGGTCCGCGCATCGTGCCGATCATCCCGGACGAAGCCCGTACCTTCGGTATGGAAGGCATGTTCCGTCAGTTGGGCATCTACTCCTCCGTCGGCCAGCTCTACGAGCCAGTCGATAAAGACCAGGTGATGTTCTACAAGGAAGACCAGAAGGGCCAGATCCTCGAAGAAGGCATCAACGAAGCGGGCGCCATGAGCTCCTTCATCGCTGCCGGTACTTCGTACTCCAGCCACAACCAGCCGATGCTGCCGTTCTACATCTTCTACTCGATGTTCGGCTTCCAGCGTATCGGCGACCTGGCCTGGGCCGCTGGCGACAGCCGCACCCGTGGCTTCCTGATCGGCGGCACCGCCGGCCGTACCACCCTGAACGGTGAAGGCCTGCAACACGAAGACGGTCACAGCCACCTGCTGGCTGCCACCATCCCGAACTGCCGCACCTACGATCCAACCTACGGCTACGAGCTGGCGGTGATCATTCAGGACGGCATGAAGAAGATGACCGAAGAGCAACAGGACGTCTTCTACTACATCACCGTGATGAACGAGTCGTACCAGCAGCCAGCCATGCCGGCCGGTGCCGAAGAAGGCATCAAGAAAGGCATGTACCTACTCGAGGAAGACAACCGCGAAGCGGCGCACCACGTTCAGCTGATGGGCTCTGGCACCATCCTGCGTGAAGTCCGTGAAGCGGCGAAGATCCTGCGTGAAGAGTTCAACGTCGGCGCCGACGTGTGGAGCGTTACCAGCTTCAACGAACTGCGTCGCGACGGCCTGGCCGTTGAGCGCAGCAACCGTCTGCACCCTGGCCAGAAGCCTAAGCTGAGCTATGTCGAAGAGTGCCTGAACGGCCGTAAGGGTCCAGTCATCGCCTCGACCGACTACATGAAACTGTTCGCCGAGCAGATCCGTCAGTGGGTACCGTCCAAGGAATTCAAAGTTCTGGGCACCGACGGTTTCGGCCGCAGCGACAGCCGCAAGAAACTGCGTCATTTCTTCGAAGTCGACCGTCATTTCGTGGTGTTGGCAGCCCTGGAAGCACTGGCTGACCGTGGTGACATCGAACCTAAGGTTGTGGCCGAAGCCATCGCCAAGTTCGGTATCAACCCGGAAAAACGCAACCCACTGGACTGCTGAGGAGAGATTCTGTGAGCGAACTCATTCGCGTACCTGACATCGGCAGCGGTGAAGGTGAAGTAATTGAACTGTTTGTGAAGGTCGGCGACCGTATCGAAGCCGACCAGAGCATCCTGACACTTGAGTCGGACAAGGCGAGCATGGAAGTGCCCGCGCCGAAGGCCGGTATCATCAAGAGCCTGAAAGTGAAGCTGGGCGATCGCCTGAAAGAAGGCGACGAACTGCTGGAACTGGAAGTCGAAGGTGCCGCTGCTGCAGCCCCTGCGGCTGCCGCTGCGCCGGCGGCCACGGCTGAAACCAAGCCGGCTGCTGCCCCTGCCGCCGCTCCTGCTGCTGCGCCGGCTGCCGCCAGCGTTCAGCAAGTGCACGTGCCGGACATCGGCTCGTCGGGCAAGGCCCAGATCATCGAGATCCAGGTCAAGGTCGGCGACACCGTCGCGGCTGATCAGTCGCTGATCACCCTGGAATCCGACAAGGCAAGCATGGAAATTCCGTCGCCTGCCGCTGGCGTGGTCAAGGCCATCAACGTCAAGCTCAACGACGAAGTCGGCACCGGCGACCTGATCCTGGATCTGGAAGTGGCAGGTGCTGCGGCACCGGCTGCCGCCCCGGCCCAGGCTGCCGCTCCAGCTGCTGCCGCTGCACCCGCACCTGCAGCAGCTCCGGCTGCACCGGTTGCCGACAGCGTCCAGGACATCCACGTTCCGGACATCGGTTCGGCGGGCAAGGCCAAGATCATCGAAGTCCTGGTCAAGGCCGGCGACAGCGTTGTGGCCGACCAGTCGCTGATCACCCTGGAATCCGACAAGGCCAGCATGGAAATTCCATCGCCAGCCGCTGGCGTGGTGGAAAGCGTTTCCATCAAGCTCGATGACGAAGTCGGTACCGGCGACCTGATCCTGAAACTGAAAGTCAAAGGCGCTGCCCCGGCTGCTGCGACCGCACCTGCCGCTGCCGCCCCGAGCGCTCCTGCTTCGGCTCCAGCCGCTGCTGCACCGGCCGCCGCACCTGCTGCCCCGGTTGCCGCTCCAGCCAAGCCTGGCGCGAAAGTTCACGCCGGCCCTGCCGTGCGTCAACTGGCCCGCGAATTCGGCGTCGAGCTGAGCGCCGTGGGCGCCAGCGGTCCGCACGGTCGCATCCTGAAAGAAGACGTGCAGGTTTACGTCAAGGCCATGATGCAGAAGGCCAAGGAAGCACCAGCCGCCGCTGCTGGCGCAACCGGTGGCGCGGGCATCCCGCCGATTCCGGCCGTGGACTTCAGCCGCTTCGGTGAAATCGAAGAAGTGCCGATGACCCGCCTGATGCAGGTCGGTGCTGCCAACCTGCACCGCAGCTGGCTGAACGTACCGCACGTGACGCAATTCGATTCGGCGGATATCACCGAACTCGAAGCGTTCCGTGTTGCCCAGAAAGCCGTTGCAGAGAAGGCCGGCGTCAAGCTGACCGTCCTGCCGTTGCTGCTCAAGTCCTGCGCGCACCTGCTCAAGGAACTGCCGGACTTCAACAGCTCGCTGGCACCAAGCGGCAAAGCGATCATCCGCAAGAAATACGTGAACATCGGCTTCGCCGTCGACACCCCGGATGGCCTGCTGGTACCGGTCATCAAGAACGTCGACCAGAAGAGCCTGCTGCAACTGGCTGCCGAAGCCGCTTCCCTGGCTGAAAAAGCCCGGACCAAGAAGCTTTCGTCGGACGAGATGCAAGGCGCCTGCTTCACCATTTCCAGCCTCGGCCACATTGGCGGCACCGGCTTCACGCCGATCGTCAACGCGCCGGAAGTGGCGATCCTCGGTGTTTCCAAGGCCACCATCCAGCCAGTCTGGGACGGCAAAGCCTTCCAGCCGAAACTGATGCTGCCACTGTCGTTGTCCTACGATCACCGCGTGATCAACGGTGCCGCTGCTGCACGCTTCACCAAGCGTCTGAGCGACCTGCTGGGCGACATCCGCACCATGCTCCTGTAATACCGACCGGCCCTCCTTCACCGGAGGGCCGATCCCGTTCCACGTTTCCGAGCGCCACGCTCGTACCTCAACCCCGCCAATTTGGCGGGGCTTTTTTTTGCCTGAAATTCTTGTTTAAACACCTTCCTACATTTGTGGCTGATATCGCCCACAACTCGAATCCATTTCTGCCAGGTATTTATTCAGGCCAAATAATTAGTCTTGGTTGAATAGCCCACTACATCCAAAACAACCAACTTCCTGATTAACTGGCAGCGAATGGACTCAAATATGTTAAAACCAACTGTCGGCCCGATTATCGGCCACACAACAACTAACCACGCGCGTATTTTTGTGCGCGGCCAAGCGCAAAAGAATGCGCCAGTATTTGCCGGCATCCGTTATCGGCAGGCCGGACATGAACAATGGCTTGATAGTGTCTTTGCAAGGCTGACAAACCTGCAGGACATGTCCGATGTCATTGTTCTCAATAACCTGGCAGTCGATACCGAGTACGAATACCAGGCCGGCTGGTTCAGCACCGAGAGTGCCGAACACACCGCGGATTCGCTGCAGGAGCTGCCGCTGCAATGGCCGCAAGAGCTCTATCGCTTGCGCACCCGGTCCGGCGCGGCGGGTACGCCACGAGCCTATTTCGTCGGCTCGTGTCGTTACCTGCGCATGACCGCCGGCATCCCGTCGGCACCGCAACTGGGTGACCGGATATTTGCCTCGATGGCTCAATTGGCACAGCAAGCCGACCCGCCGGTCAGCGCAACGCTGATGACGGGCGACCAGATCTATGTCGACGACTTGAACTTCTTTGCGCCTGACCGCGAATATCAGCAAATACTCGCAAAATACCGTGCAGCTTTTTCCCAGCCGCATATTTCCAGGTTAATGGCCAACGTATCGACTTACATGATCCTCGACGATCATGAAATTGAAGACAACTGGCCGGACAAGAAAAGATCGGCCGATGAAAAACTATACAAAAACGCCATCACGGCATATGAGTTGTATCAAGCCAGCCACAGCCCGGTATTTGAATTACTTAACAATGGCCGGATCAGCCGGCTTGCGAATCACTACTGGTATCAGTTCACCGATGGCGATATCGAATGGTTCGTCACCGATAGCCGCACCCGGCGCAACTTGTCCGCCGATGATCGACGCATCCTTGATGTTGAACAGGAACATGCCTTGTGCCGATGGCTGATCAACAGCCCCGCCCGGGTCAAGCTGGTGGTTACCAGCGTGATGTTCTTTCCCGACGCCAAACAGGATGGGAATGACGCCTGGGCCGGTTTTCCCGGGCAACGGCTGCGGTTGCTGGAGATCATTCGTTCGCACCGGCTGAAGAATGTCATTTTCGTTTCCGGTGACATCCACGCCTCCTTGACCAGTCGACTGACCCACAGCGAAGACCCTGACTTCGAAGTGCACACCATCGTGTCGTCGCCGTTGTGCAACACCAAACTGCTGCCCTATGCCAGTCAATCCAGCTTGATCCTCGACCGGCCGCTGGCACGGAACGCTACTGGCGAATATCGGCAGGAATTGACCGGCAAAGTCATCAGCCAGGATAACTTCGCGCACCTGGTCATCGATGCACAACGCATTCAGGTGAATTACCACGATCGAGATGGCAAGTTGCTGCAATCGACAGGCATTAATTTGCGTTGATGGCAAAAAATCACAGCCTTCGAGACACCCCCCTCAAGGCTGCGATCTGATCAATAGCAATACTTTTTACCTGGAACTGCAGAAATCTTCGCGCCTGCCGACATATTCTTATAGCACTTGGCCTTCATCTCTCTTGTCAGTCGGTGTCGCAATGATGCAACCTTGCCGCAGGCAACAGTAAAGAGGGCGTGAGCCCAGCGCGTTCAGCATATTCGAAGCGAGTTTCCCTCCATGAAAAGCCAACCCGATGCCGCCAGCCGTATGGTGGCCGAGGTAGTGACGCAGTTGCCTGTGCCCTCGCGGCTCGGCATGCTGCGTTTCGAACGGCTTAATGAACCCAGCTGGGCGCTGCTGTTTCTCGATCCCAATTGCGAACGCCAGTTCGGCCTGCCGGCCGTGGAGTTGTGTGCGCTGGTGGGTTCGCCCTACGCCAGCCTGATGGAGCCGGAAGCGCGCTATCAACTTCATGATGCGGTCCAGCAACAACTGACTCAAAGCACGCATTACCTGATCCGCTACACCCTGCACACGGCCTCCGGCTCCC
Organism: Pseudomonas sp. AP3_22 TE3818; assembly: GCF_053628995.1. NCBI lineage: Bacteria > Pseudomonadati > Pseudomonadota > Gammaproteobacteria > Pseudomonadales > Pseudomonadaceae > Pseudomonas > Pseudomonas sp. AP3_22 TE3818. The sequence continues at coordinate 6,135,617 of NZ_JBRJHL010000001.1, forward strand.
TGAATCTGCTGGAACTGGGCGAAGCCTACAAACAACACAATCGCCACCTGTTGCGCGGCTACCTGTTAGTCATTGACGGCCTGTTCGAGGATGACCCGCTGCAACCGGCCCTGGATCTGGAAACCCAGAACTCGCGCCTGCAAATCGCCCTGGAACTCAATCAGCGCGCCCAGCAGGAGCAACTGCTGCATCTGGACCGGGTGCGTGCCCAGCAGGACCTGATCCTGTTGCTTACCCGTCAGCGCTACAGCAGCAACAACTCCTTGCGAGAAGCCGCCGAGCTGATCACCCGCAGCGCTTGCGACATTTACCAAATCGACTGCGCCAGCCTGTGGAGCCTCGAAGGCTCGATGCTGGTGCCGATCTCGGCCTATCACCGCACGAATCAGGAATACCTGCTGCCACAAGCGATCGATGTCAGCGTGTTCCCCGACTACCTCGACGCCTTGCACACCGGCCGCGCCATCGACGCCCATAACGCCATGCGCGACCCACGCACCCGGGAAATGGCCGAAAGCCTGCGTCCGCGGGACGTCAACGCGATGCTCGACGCCAGTATCCGTGTCGACGGCCAGGTGGTCGGCGTGCTGTGCCTTGAGCAAACCGGTGCCACCCGCGCCTGGCAGTCGGATGAAATCGCCTTCGCCGGCGAGCTGGCGGACCAGTTCGCCCAAGTCATCAGCAACCACAACCGGCGCACCGCTACCAGCGCCCTGCACCTGTTCCAGCGTGCGGTCGAACAAAGTGCCAACGCCTTTCTGCTGGTCAACTGCGACGGCGTGGTGGAGTACGTCAACCCGAGCTTCACCGCCATCACCCAGTACTCCACCGAAGAAGTGCACGGTCAGCGCCTGTCGGAACTGCCAGCACTGGAGAACCTAAGCGAACTGCTGTTCGACGCGCCTTCGGCACTGGCCAAGAGCAACAGTTGGCAGGGTGAATTCAAGAGCCGCCGGAAAAACCTCGAACCCTACTGGGGCCAGCTGTCGATCTCCAAGGTTTATGGCGACAACCGCGAGTTGACCCACTACATCGGCATCTACGAAGACATCACCCAGACCAAGCTCGCACAGCAGCGCATCGAGCGCCTGGCCTACACCGACAACCTGACCAATCTCGGCAACCGTCCGGCGTTCATCCGCAACCTCGATGAACGCTTCGCCCGCGACAGCGACGCGCCGATCAGCCTGTTGCTGGTGGATATCGACAACTTCAAGCGGATCAACGACAGCCTCGGCCACCAGACTGGCGACAAATTGCTGATCAGCCTGGCCCGACGCCTGCGCAACAGCCTGATCCCGAGCGGCAGCCTGGCGCGATTCGCCAGTAACGAATTCGCCGTGTTGCTGGACAACAGCGACCTCACGACGGGTCAGCAAGTGGCCAATCAGTTGCTGGCCACCCTCGACAAACCGATGTTCGTCGACAACCAGTTGATCAGCGTCACGGGTTCCGTGGGCCTGGCCTGCGCGCCGCTGCACGGGCGCGACCCGCAAACCCTGATGCGCAACGCCGGGCTGGCGCTGCACAAGGCCAAGGCCAATGGCAAACATCAGGTGCAAGTGTTCACCGAAGCATTGAACGCCGAGGCCAGCTACAAGCTGTTCGTCGAAAACAACCTGCGCCGCGCCCTGACCCAGAATGAACTCGACGTGTTCTACCAGCCCAAGCTGTGCCTGCGCAGCGGTCGCTTGCTGGGCATGGAAGCATTGCTGCGCTGGGATCATCCGGAAAAGGGCATGATCCGCCCGGATCAGTTCATCAGCGTCGCCGAAGAAACCGGGTTGATCATTCCGATCGGCAAATGGATCGCCCGCCAGGCCTGCCGCATGAGCAAAGCGCTGACCGCCGCCGGCCTGGGCAACCTGCAAGTGGCGATCAACCTGTCACCCAAGCAATTCTCCGACCCGGACCTGGTGGCCTCCATCGCCACCATCCTCAAGGAAGAAGCCCTGCCCGCGCATTTGCTGGAGCTGGAGCTGACCGAAGGCCTGCTGCTGGAAGCCACCGAAGACACCCACTTGCAGCTCGACCAGCTCAAGCGTTTGGGCCTGACCCTGGCCATGGACGACTTCGGCACCGGTTACTCGTCGCTCAGCTACTTGAAAAAATTCCCCATCGACATCATCAAGATCGATCGAAGCTTCATCCACGAAATCCCGGACAACCAGGACGACATGGAAATCACCTCCGCGGTGATCGCCATGGCCCATAACCTGAAGCTCAAGGTCGTGGCTGAGGGCATCGAAACCGCCGATCAATTGTCGTTCCTGCGCCGTCACCGCTGCGACGTCGGCCAGGGCTACCTGTTCGACCGTCCGATCCCGGGCAATGAGCTGATCGAAAAGCTCAAACGCTACCCGCGTGGCCCAATCGCCTGACCCTGTGGGAGCGGGCTTGCTCGCGAAGGCGGTGTGTCAGAGCCGTAGTTACTGACTGACTCAACGCCTTCGCGAGCAAGCCCACTCCCACAAGGTAGTGCGTATCTGGCCGGCATTGGGCACACTGACAGTCTGTTTATTTACAACCCAACCTGACTGAGAGGACTGATCATGGTTCTGCGCTCGGAAATTCTGGTGAACAAAAACGTGCTTCCTACTAAAGAACAAGCTCTGCCTGGCCGCGAAACCCCGATGAACCTGCCGGAAAGACATTTCGTCCACGACGCCCCGCTGCTGGGTCCGTTCGCCACCGATGTGGATTTTGCGATCTTCGGCCTCGGCTGCTTCTGGGGCGCGGAACGTCGCTTCTGGCAGCGTGAAGGCGTCGTCAGCACCGTGGTGGGTTACGCCGGCGGCTTCACGCCAAACCCTACGTACGAAGAAGTCTGCTCAGGCCTGACCGGCCACAGCGAAGTAGTGCTCGTGGTCTATGAGCCGGCAAAAGTCAGTTACGAAGAATTGCTGAAGATGTTCTGGGAGCTGCACAACCCGACCCAGGGCATGCGTCAGGGCAACGACATCGGCACCCAATATCGCTCGGTGATCTATGCGACCAACCCGACGCAATTGGCCGCCGCCAAACGCAGCAAAGAAGTGTTCCAGGTCGAACTGACCAAGGCTGGCAAAGGCGATATCACCACCGAAATCGAAGAAGCCCCAACGGTTTACTTCGCCGAGGCTTACCACCAGCAGTACCTGGCCAAGAATCCGGAAGGCTACTGCGGGATCGGCGGTACGGGCGTGACCTGCCCGATCTGACACAGATCACTCGTAGGAGCCGGCTTGCCGGCGATAGCGGCAGTGGGTCCAGCGGTGACCTCCAGGCCGCCATCGCCGGCAAGCCGGCTCCTACAGGCCGAGCATTACTCGGCAATCAACCAATCCATCCGCCACCCACCCTGGGTCTGCCCAAGCTTCTCGGACAACCACGGCAGCAGCTCACGCAACTCTTCCTCCAGCCCCCACGGCGGATTGGCAATCGCCAGCCCGGAGCCGTTCAGGCTGTTCGGCGTATCCAGCGGATGCACCAGCAACTCCACCCGCAACAACTTCGGCGCACCGGTACCGGCCAAGTCCTGGTAGAAACGACGCAGCGCACGCTGATCCTTCACCGGGTACCAGATCGCCGCCACGGTCTGGCGCATCCGGCCAATCGCTTCCTTGAGCGACGCGGCACAACGCTGCATCTCGTCGAGCTTCTCGAACGGTGGATCGATCAACATCACCGCCCGCTTCTCCGGCACCGGCAGCAAGGCCCGCGACACATGCCAACCTTCGCCCAGGTGCACCTTGACCCGACGATCACCGGCCATGTTGTCCTTGAGCAGCACGCCGTCTTCCGGGTGTTTCTCATTGAGCAACACGCGGTCCTGCGGGCGAGTCAAACGTCGCGCCAGCTCTGGCGACCCCGGGTAATAGCGCAACTGGCCATCCGGGTTCATCTCGTGCAGCACCTGCATGTAATCGGCGGTCAGGATCGGCAGATCCGGCTGATCCCACAAACGCGCAATGCCTTCCAGGTACTCACCGGTACGGTTGGCCTGGTCACCCTGAAGGTCATACAGACCGATGCCGGCGTGAGTGTCGAGATAGGCAAACGGCTGCTCCTTGCGCGACATCAGGGCGATGAGGCGGGTCAAGGTCAGGTGTTTGAACACATCGGCGTGATTGCCGGCATGGAAGGCGTGACGATAATTCATGGTTGCTCCTGCGAAGGCCGGGAAGTTTACCTTTTACCGGCCGGCAAGTCAGGGGTTGGCGACTGAGCGGACACTTCGAGCATTCATAGCGGCAACAAGCACGCACCATCACTCGACAAACTCACAAACGCCTCACAACAGGAAGACTCCCGAACCTGCAAACCGGTGTGATAGCGTTCTTTGTCGAAAAAAGCAAAGGACGCACAAATGACCATTCGCTACGCAAAGATTGCAATGACCCTGGCGCTCGCCGCATTCGCCTTCATGACCGTGTTCAACAACATCACCGACTACGCTTCCAACTTCAACTTCGTCCGGCATGTGCTGAGCATGGATACCACCTTCCCTGACAACGCCGCCCGGTATCGCGCAATTGATCTGCCTTGGGTGTGGCATGGGGCTTACTGGCTGATCATCCTTGGCGAAGCCATCACCTGCGGACTTCTTGGCTACGGCGCACTACAGCTCTGGCGCTCGCGGTCAGCCGGTGGGCATGAGTTCGGACAGGCCAGGAAGTGGGCCGTAGCGGGTTTGACGACCGGGTTTTTCGTGTGGTTTTTCGGCTTCATGGTTGTAGGAGGTGAGTGGTTTCTGATGTGGCAATCCGACATTTGGAATGGTCAGGACGCAGCCTTCAGGTTCTACATGGCATTACTGGGCGTGCTGATCTTTCTGAATCAGCCCGATACCGATCTTGACTGATCCCCAATAAAAAACGGCCCGCAACCATCGGATGCGTGCCGTCTTCTTCAATCAGCAAGCTAATGCCTCTCTGAAAACCTCATTTGTTCAACATGAAATCCTTTTCCGCCGCGGCGAATCGCTGCAGCGTGCCCGCAGACCGTGCGCCCAATTTACTGACGATACAGATCGTCAGGCTGGCGAAGATGAAGCCCAGGTTCTTTTGATCTTGTGACGACGCCTATGCCGCCGCTGTAGGCCCCGCCCGCAACCGCCGCCCAACCACATCCAGCACATCACAGCCATCGCGCAACGGAATGGCGCAGAGCAAGGCGAAATCGCTGAGGATGAACGACTCACACTCGATCGAACCGCGCATGGACAGGTTCTCAAGCACTTGGGTGACCGCGCGGATTCTGTAGTTGGCTGCGTCGGTAAGGATGTCGAGTGGCGCGTGGGTGTCGACGAACAGGGTGGGCATGTCGTTGCAGTTGCTGGTCAATGCCATGAAGCGGTTGTCGGGATGGGGAGTTGGTTTTTCGTAGGGTGGGTCTGGATGTATTGATTTCATTTTAATGCTCTAAGGAGGAAATGGACCTGCCATTAGCCTTCCTACGGGCTAGGGTGGCAGCTATGCACGGGGTAGGAATATCGAGACCCTTAGAGCAAAACTCGACCACGCCGAAGCGTGCCCGCGCATAGCCGCCGTAACTGATCTTACGGCCGCATGCAAGCGGCCGCAAACCAGGCATTGACGCCAACGTAGCTCTAACGGTCTTGAGAGGTTCCTACACCCCACCACTGAACAGTCAGTGACCGCCAAAGACTATCGACGGAACGCACATCGCACCACTTCATGAAAACCGCTAGGTTTTGAAGGAAACGTCCTAGGACCCTGCCCGGAAAAACCGCAACAGCTCCAATCCACCAAATAAATTTGAGACTGAATGGCACAAAGGGAGAACCTTGTCGATGGACCTTCCCCTCCAATGCCAAACAGCTCATGAGCCTCATTCAAAGCACTGCTGAGACTTGCGAGGCGCTTGTAAGTCGCCAACTGTTAGCTTCCTAATTATTTCCGAAAAAAAATATCGAAATAAAATACAAAATCCAACCAGCGTAAAAGCTGTTCTTTATTATTTTTTTATAAATTTTCTCGCTAGAGCGCCGATGGTAATTTGAAATAATTAAAGACAAAAAGCTTATTGAGAACATCGTTAATGAAAATACCGGCATTAGTACTCCAAGCCCTGAAAACTCTACCAGAAATGGTTGGCCGCGAGCGCCTCCAGGCAAAAGGAGATGCTGATGATATATTGCGTAAACTGAAAGCATTATAAAAATCAAAGAAACCCCACCGAGTATGATTTTTAATCGCAGCGGCGCCTCCTTCAACATATTAAAGTTTCCTGCCTCGTATATTTTTAATTGGCATGAAAGACAGTGCCGACCGTCTATTAGCGATAAGCCCTCTCTATCCAGCACTCCACATTTTTTGCATTTCTTTACTCGGGGCTTCATTTGTTTTCGATCCATCTGTTCAGGCCGAGCAGCGAACGGGTGTAAATAATGGGCACACCACCAGGTCGGCTGCCCACTTTTCGACTAATGGAGGAGATCCGCTTTCCCAATTATGACCAACAATACCATTGCAACGATAAGCCCGATAAAACTCCATTGCAGTATTACAAGCTGACGCTTAAGTGAGAGCGGAAAGCTATCTATGTCCTCAGCACTGGCTAGACCTCGCTTAAGGAAAAACCTAGGAAATGTAAGAATGCTAGAGATGTTTCCTATCAACTGCATCCTGCCATAAAGGCTTGAACGTCTAAATATGCCGAGAGTCAGGAGGAATGAGCTGCTTTTGAAGTGCGACGACATAAAGTCACCCTTAGTGTGACTCAGATACAAAGCTGCCCCAATGCACAGGAATTGGCCAATAATAACGAGACCACACACACCGATGAATATTACATCAGCGACAGTCATCTCATAGACTCGTAAATTTTATCGCCAACCATTTCACCGAATGCACTGCCCAACTCTCCTCCAGCGTATGAACCGACTCCAACTACCAAAATACCGCATGCCAATGGCACAAGGCCGGCTGTAGGTACACTTAGCCCGATGCAGAGAGCGCCTACTAACGGAGCAGTTATCCCGCCAGCCAATGCACCGCCCCCAATCCCACCCGCAAAACTCCCCGCTTCCGTGAACCTGATTCGTTCGCAAGCTTCGGCACTTCCCGCCGTACACACATCTTGCACTTTCATCGCCGACGCCCCTCCACCAATGGCGGTGCCGACCCAGCCACCGTACTTGAGGTACTTGGAAGCCCCGGCCACACCCTCAAGGTGAGTGGCGTATCCCGGTATCTGCCCTACGCCACCGGCTTCAGTCCAGCGGTGAACCAGGCTGGGAGGCGAGAGGAACATTGCACGGTTCAAATTGGGGTGGTGTGGAAAACCGATGCCTTTGCGCGTCAGGCTTGTCAGGTGACTATCGAGTTGAGCGAGCAGCTTTTGGCGCTCTGCCAGAAACGTCGGTGAGTTCAGGTGGCCATCGCGCAGGAATGAATGCTGATGCAGCGCTTCCATTTTTTTCAGGGTGTCGCTGACGTTATCCAGATTGTTTTTGAGAATACTCGCGCCGACGCCGATTGCGGTCGAGCCATGACCCAGGAAGGTCTGGATGGCATCACGGTGTTGCACCATGAAATCCGCTTCTTCCGGGCTGAGCGTTTCAAGCACTTGGTTGGTCCTGGCCGCCACGTCCATGAGCAAGGCTTCTTCACGTGTGCACTGATAGTTGTTCGGGTCGCTCAGCACGATCATCGAGCCGGCTTTGACGTCGCGCAAATTGGGATTGAGCAGTTTGAATTTGCCCATCACCGCAGGGTCGCGCAGGGTGAACAATGAGGCCTCGAGTTGTTCGCGGGTGGTGCTCTTTGGAACGATGTAAAAGCCGGGCTCTACAGCCTGTGCACTGTTGTCACGCATCGGCATGGGAGAGCTTGGTGCAGGGGCGTAGCTGGATGATCGTGACGCGGCCGGAGCGCTGGCTGCGGCGGGCGAAGCCTGCGCAGTGGTGGTCCGCATGGTGTGTGGTTCCGCACTGCGGCTGGACTCGTACTTCGCCATGGACTGCGATGGGATAAGCCCGGCTTTGCAAGGACAACTACTGAAGCTATCCAGCGATCCCGCCACCATCCTGCCGTTGCTTTTGATGTATGAAACACCGCCAGTGATCACGTAGGTTTTATTGTCTTTTCCGCAGGAAACCTGGTCCCCGTCGCGCGCGTGCGCGAAGCCAAACATCATGATGTGAGTATCGGCTTCCAGAACTTTGCCACCGCAGGTGGTCTTGTCACCCTCACGAATGAAGTATCCCTTTGCCATTGCTGACTTCCCTCTCTACCGGCGCCTCATTCATGGGAAACGCGCCACTGTTAACGATGGGTAACACCGACTCGGAATGAGTGGGCTAACGCAAAGTACGTGGACAGAGAGGAAACTCAAGACGGCTGAGAAAATCAGGAAATGTCTCACGACCAACACTGAAAAGGACCACGGATACTGGGGTGCCAACGCCAGTTACCTGCACCATGCGTGCAAAAAAAAACGGCCCGCACCAAAAGCTGCGAGCCGTTTTTATCAGGGATGGGAAGCGCTCCCCCCATCACTCATCACTTGTTCAGACGATAATCACTCTCTGCAGCCGCAAAACGCTGGAACATGCCGGCAGTCGGCGTGCCCATTTTGCTGACGAAGTAGATCGCCAGGCTGGCGAAGATGAAGCCCGGGATGATTTCGTACAGGCCCAGCAGTTCGAAGTGCTTCCAGACGATCACTGTGATCGCGCCGACCAGGATGCCGGCCAGTGCGCCGTTGCGGGTCATGTCTTTCCAGATCACGGAGATCAGTACGACCGGACCGAATGCGGCACCGAAACCGGCCCAGGCATAGCTCACCAGACCCAGTACGCGGTTTTCCGGGTTGGCTGCCAGTGCGATAGCAATCAGGGCAACCAACAGCACCATGGCACGTCCGACCCAAACCAGCTCCAGCTGCGAAGCGGATTTACGCAGGAAGGTCTTGTAGAAGTCTTCGGTCAGGGCGCTCGAGCACACCAGCAATTGGCAGCTCAGGGTGCTCATGACCGCCGCCAGAATGGCCGACAGCAGGACACCGGCGATCCATGGGTTGAACAGGATCTTGGCCAGTTCGATGAACACACGTTCGTGGTTCTCGGAGACCGCGCCAGCCACGTCCGGGTGCGCCGAGAAGTAGGCGATACCGAAGAAGCCCACAGCCACGGTGCCGCCCAGGCACAGGATCATCCAGGTCATGGAGATGCGACGGGCGTTGGCAATCGATTTCACCGAATCAGCCGCCATGAAACGCGCGAGGATGTGCGGCTGACCGAAGTAGCCCAGACCCCAGCCCATCAGCGAGATGATGCCGATGAAAGTGGTGCCCTTGAGCATGTCGAAGTTGCTTGGATCTTGCGCTTCGATGGCCAGGAAGGTGGTGTCGACACCACCGGTAGCCAGCAGCACGATGACTGGCGTCAGGATCAACGCGAAGATCATCAGGGTGGCTTGTACGGTATCGGTCCAGCTTACGGCCAGGAATCCGCCGATAAAGGTGTAGGCAATCGTCGCCGCAGCACCGGCCCACAGCGCCGTCTCGTAGGACATGCCAAAGGTGCTTTCGAACAGACGGGCACCGGCCACGATGCCGGAAGCGCAGTAGATGGTGAAGAACACCAGGATCACGACCGCAGAGATGATCCGCAGCAGGCCGCTCTTGTCTTCGAAACGGCTGGCGAAGTAGTCCGGCAGGGTCAGTGCGTCACCGTTGTGCTCGGTCTGCACGCGCAGACGGCCGGCGACGAACAGCCAGTTCAGGTAGGCGCCGACGATCAGGCCGACGGCGATCCAGCTTTCGGAAAGACCGGACATGTAGATCGCGCCGGGCAAGCCCATCAACAACCAGCCGCTCATGTCAGAGGCACCGGCGGACAGTGCAGTCACGACGCTGCCCAGGCTGCGACCGCCCAGAATGTAGTCGGAAAGGTTGTTGGTGGAGCGATAGGCCATCAAGCCGATCAGCACCATTGCTGCGATGTAGATCACGAACGTGATCAGGGTTGGATTGCTTACGCTCATTAAGTTACGCCCTGGCTTTGTTTTTATGTAGCGGCGGCTGGTGAACCGCTCGCAAACGCATACGTTTGACAGACGATCCGGATTCCCGCGCATTTATGACTGATGTTTCCCCAGGAAAGCCATCAGCCGGAGCACCCGGTTTCTGCCCGGGTTGCACCTTGGGCGCGAATGCTATTCAACAAAGCAAATAAGGTGCAACCAGTTTCGTGAGAATAAGTTGCACCTAGTCCGAAATAAATTCCAAACCCAACTTTTTGCTCCTTTTCGGAGCAAGAACCGCACTCAACCACCTTAAAAAGCACCAAGCAGATGCAGCACATCCGTACCAGAATTTATTTCCTGACGAGCTGCGTAATATTCCGACAAAAAAAGGGTTGCACCCGGTTGCACCTCAACAATCGCACGGCTAATCTTGCCGCCAGCTGATGCCACGCAGTCGTGGCAAACATGAGGATAAAAACATGGCTACCACCACCCTTGGGGTCAAACTTGACGACCCGACCCGCGAACGCCTCAAGGCCGCCGCGACCTCGATTGATCGCACGCCGCACTGGTTGATCAAGCAGGCAATCTTCAATTACCTGGAAAAACTCGAGGGTGGTGCAACCCTGACCGAGCTGAGCGGTTTGACCAAGGATTCCGACGACAGCGTCGACGCCCCTCTGGATCACGCGCACCAGTGCTTCCTCGAATTCGCCGAAAGCATCCTGCCGCAGTCAGTACTGCGCGCTTCGATCACCGCCGCCTACCGCCGCCCTGAGCCGGAAGTCGTGCCGATGCTGATCGAACAGGCTCGCCTGCCGGCACCGATGGCCGAAGCCACCAACAAGCTCGCCGCCTCGATTGCTGAAAAACTGCGCAATCAGAAGAGCGCCGGCGGCCGTGCCGGCATCGTTCAGGGCCTGCTGCAGGAATTCTCCCTGTCGTCCCAGGAAGGCGTGGCGCTGATGTGCCTGGCCGAAGCGCTGCTGCGCATCCCGGACAAAGGCACCCGTGACGCCCTGATCCGCGACAAGATCAGCACCGGCAACTGGCAGCCGCACCTGGGCAACAGCCCTTCGCTGTTCGTCAACGCCGCCACCTGGGGCTTGCTGCTGACCGGCAAGCTGGTGTCGACCCACAACGAAGCCGGCCTGACGTCGTCCCTGAGCCGCATCATCGGCAAGAGCGGCGAGCCGATGATCCGCAAGGGCGTCGACATGGCCATGCGCTTGATGGGCGAGCAGTTCGTGACCGGCGAAACCATCGCCGAAGCCCTGGCCAACGCCAGCAAGTTCGAAGCCAAGGGCTTCCGTTATTCCTACGACATGCTGGGTGAAGCCGCACTCACCGAGCACGACGCCCAGAAGTACCTGGCCTCGTACGAACAAGCCATCCACTCGATCGGCAAAGCCTCCCACGGTCGCGGGATTTATGAAGGCCCGGGCATTTCCATCAAGCTGTCGGCCCTGCACCCGCGCTACAGCCGTGCCCAGTACGAGCGCGTGATGGATGAGCTGTACCCGCGCCTGCTGTCGCTGACCCTGCTGGCCAAGCAATACGACATCGGCCTGAACATCGACGCCGAAGAAGCCGACCGCCTCGAGCTGTCGCTGGACCTGCTCGAGCGCCTCTGCTTCGAGCCGCAACTGACCGGCTGGAACGGCATCGGTTTCGTGATCCAGGCTTACCAGAAGCGTTGCCCGTACGTGATCGACTACGTGATCGACCTGGCTCGCCGCAGCCGTCATCGCCTGATGATCCGCCTGGTAAAAGGCGCGTACTGGGACAGCGAAATCAAGCGCGCCCAAGTCGAAGGCCTGGAAGGCTACCCGGTCTACACCCGCAAGGTGTACACCGACGTGTCCTACATCGCTTGCGCACGCAAATTGCTGTCGGTGCCGGAAGTCATCTACCCGCAGTTCGCCACGCACAACGCCCACACCCTGTCGGCCATTTACCACATCGCCGGTCAGAACTATTACCCGGGCCAGTACGAGTTCCAGTGCCTGCACGGCATGGGTGAACCGCTGTACGAACAGGTTGTAGGCAAAGTCTCCGAAGGCAAGCTGAACCGTCCGTGCCGCGTGTACGCGCCGGTCGGCACCCACGAAACCCTGCTGGCTTACCTGGTGCGTCGCCTGCTGGAAAACGGCGCGAACACCTCGTTCGTGAACCGTATCGCCGACCAGTCGATTTCGATTCAGGAACTGGTGGCCGATCCGGTAGCCAGCATCGAGCAGATGGCGACCGTGGAAGGTGGTTTCGGCCTGCCGCACCCGCGCATTCCGCTGCCGCGCGACCTGTATGGCTCCGAGCGCGCCAACTCCAGCGGCATCGACATGGCCAACGAACATCGTTTGGCGTCGCTGTCCTGCGCACTTCTCGCTACCGCGCACAACCACTGGAAAGCCGCACCGATACTCGGCTGCGCGTCCAGCAACGAAGCCCCGGCTCCCGTGCTGAACCCGTCCGATCTGCGCGACGTGGTCGGCCATGTCCAGGAAGCGACCGTCGAAGACGTCGACAATGCGATCCAGTGCGCCCTCAACGCTGCACCGATCTGGCAGGCCACACCGCCCGCCGAACGCGCCGCGATCCTGGAACGTGCCGCCGACCTGATGGAAGCCGAGATCCAGCCGCTGATGGGCCTGCTGGCCCGCGAAGCCGGCAAGACCTTCGCCAACGCCATCGCTGAAGTGCGTGAAGCCGTGGACTTCCTGCGTTACTACGCCGTGCAGGCACGCAACGACTTCACCAACGACGCTCACCGTCCGCTGGGCCCAGTGGTATGCATCAGCCCGTGGAACTTCCCGCTGGCGATCTTCAGTGGTCAAGTGGCTGCTGCGCTGGCCGCCGGTAACCCGGTATTGGCCAAGCCTGCGGAGCAAACGCCGCTGGTCGCCGCTCAAGCCGTGCGCCTGCTGCTCGAAGCCGGCATTCCCGAAGGCGTGCTGCAACTGCTGCCGGGTCGCGGCGAAACCGTGGGTGCCGGCCTGGTCGGCGACGATCGCGTCAAAGGCGTGATGTTCACCGGTTCCACCGAAGTCGCGCGCTTGCTGCAACGCAACATTGCCGGCCGCCTGGACAGCCAGGGTCGTCCGATCCCGCTGATCGCCGAAACCGGTGGCCAGAACGCGATGATCGTCGACTCTTCGGCACTGACCGAACAAGTGGTGATCGACGTGGTTTCGTCGGCGTTCGACAGCGCCGGCCAGCGTTGCTCGGCCCTGCGCGTGCTGTGCCTGCAGGAAGATTCCGCCGATCGCGTCATCGAAATGCTCAAGGGCGCGATGGCCGAAAGCCGTCTCGGCAACCCTGAGCGCCTGTCCGTGGACATCGGCCCGGTCATCGACGCCGAAGCCAAGGCTGGCATCGAGAAGCACATCCAGGCCATGCGCGACAAAGGTCGCAGCGTGTACCAGGTGGCCATCGCCGATGCTGAAGAAGTCAAACGCGGCACCTTCGTGATGCCGACCCTGATCGAACTGGAAAGCTTCGACGAACTGCAGCGGGAGATCTTCGGCCCGGTGCTGCACGTGGTTCGCTACAAGCGCAAGGACATCGATCAACTGATCGGCCAGATCAACGCTTCCGGCTACGGCCTGACCCTGGGCGTGCACACCCGCATCGACGAAACCATCGCCAAGGTGATCGACAACGTCAATGCCGGTAACGTCTACGTCAACCGCAACATCGTCGGTGCCGTGGTCGGCGTGCAGCCATTCGGCGGCGAAGGCCTGTCGGGTACCGGTCCGAAAGCCGGTGGCCCGCTGTACCTGTACCGCCTGCTGTCGACCCGCCCTGCCGATGCGATCGAACAATCCTTCGCTCGTGGCGATGCCGCCGCAGCACCTGACGTTCGTCTGCGCGACGCCATGAGCAAGCCGCTGACCGCCCTGAAAACCTGGGCCGACAGCCACAAGTTCGTCGACCTGAGCACCCTGTGCGTGCAGTTCGCCGCACAATCGCAAAGCGGCATCACCCGCGTCCTGGCCGGCCCGACCGGCGAGCGCAACAGCTACGCGATCCTGCCACGGGAACACGTGCTGTGCCTGGCGGAAGTCGAAGGCGACCTGCTGACTCAACTGGCGGCGGTACTGGCTGTCGGCGGTTCGGCGGTGTGGCCGGAAGGTGAACTGACCAAGGCGCTGTTCGCACGCCTGCCGAAGGAGATTCAGGCGCGCATCAAGCTGGTTTCCGACTGGAACAAGGACGAAGTGGTGTTTGACGCGGTTGTGCATCACGGCCATTCCGACCAGTTGCGTGCGGTTTGCCAGCAGGTGGCCAAGCGTGCCGGTGCGATTGTCGGGGTTCAGGGCCTGTCGCAGGGCGAGACCAACATTGCGCTGGAGCGTTTGGTGATTGAGCGGGCGTTGAGCGTCAACACGGCGGCAGCGGGTGGTAATGCGAGCTTGATGACCATCGGCTAAATAGCTACAAATCAGGCACCTGCAATAGGTGCCTGAAATGCAATACCTGTGGGAGCGGGCTTGCTCGCGAAAACGTCATCAGATTCAGCATTAATGTTGACTGACGGACCGCTTTCGCGAGCAAGCCCGCTCCCACAGTTGTTTTGTGGCGCCTGCAAAGTCGCCGCTCGGCCCAACTATCACGCTCATCAATCATGCTATTCAGCATAAATTCACAAGACTAGACTCGGCCCATCCCAACAAAAGGTAGGCCGCCATGTCCGAGACGTTGCTCAGTTCCCGCAATCTGGCTTTCGAGCTGTATGAAGTCCTCGATGCCGAGGGCCTGACCCAGCGTGAACGTTTCGCCGAGCACAATCGCGAAACTTTCGATGCGGCCATTGGCACCGCCCGCAGCATCGCCGAGAAGTTCTTCGCCCCGCACAACCGCAAGGGCGACGAGAACGAGCCGCGCTACGAGAATGGTCAGGCGATTCTGATTCCGGAAGTGAAACCGGCGGTGGATGCGTTCCTCGAAGCCGGCTTCCTCAACGCCGCGCGCAGTTTCGACGCCGGCGGCATGCAACTTCCTACGCTGCTGTCCCAGGCCTGCTTTTCGCACTTCCAGTCGGCCAACGCCGCTTCGACCTCTTATCCGTTCCTGACCATGGGCGCGGCCAACCTGATCGAAAGCTTCGGTACCGAGGAGCAGAAACGCCGCTTCCTGCAACCGATGATCGATGGCCGCTTCTTCGGCACCATGGCGCTGACCGAACCCCACGCGGGTTCGTCGCTGTCGGATATTCGTACCCGCGCGGAGCCTGCGTCCGACGGCACTTATCGCCTCAAGGGCAACAAGATCTTCATCTCCGGCGGCGATCATCCGCTGTCGGAAAACATCGTGCACATGGTGCTGGCCAAGCTGCCGGACGCGCCGGCCGGGGTGAAGGGCATTTCGCTGTTCATCGTGCCCAAGTTCCTGGTCAACGATGACGGCAGCCTCGGCCAGCGCAACGACGTGCTGCTCGCCGGTCTGTTCCACAAGATGGGTTGGCGTGGCACCACGTCCACCGCGCTGAACTTCGGTGATAACGGCGAGTGTGTCGGCTACCTGGTGGGCAAGCCACACCAGGGTTTGAGCTACATGTTCCAGATGATGAACGAAGCGCGGATCGGCGTCGGCATGGGCGCGGTAATGCTCGGCTACGCCGGCTACCTGTATTCGCTGGAATACGCCCGTGAGCGTCCGCAAGGCCGCGTGCCGGACAGCAAGGACCCGAACACTGCGCCGGTGGCGATCATTCAGCACGCCGACGTCAAACGCATGCTGCTGACACAAAAGGCCTACGTTGAAGGCTCGTTCGACCTCGGCCTGTACGCGGCGCGGCTGTTCGATGACACCACGACGCTGGAGACCGAAGCCGAGCGCAAGCAGGCCCATGAACTGCTGGACCTGCTGACGCCGATCGTCAAATCCTGGCCATCGGAGTTCTGCCTGAAGGCCAACGAACTGGCGATCCAGATCCTCGGCGGCCACGGCTACACCCGTGAATACCCAGTGGAGCAGTACTACCGCGACAACCGCCTGAACCCGATCCACGAAGGCACCCACGGCATTCAATCGCTGGACCTTTTGGGCCGCAAACTGGCGCAGAACGGTGGCGCGGGGCTCAAGCAACTGATCCGCCTGATCGCCGACACCGCCGAACGTGCCCAGGGGTTCGAGTCGCTGACGCCGCTGCGCGAGCCGCTGGAGAAACTGGTGGCGCGCCTGCAAACCGTGACCATCGGCCTGTTGACCGACCTGGCGCAGGGCAAGGTCAACAGCAGCCTGGCGAACTCGGCACTGTACCTGAAGGTGTTCGGGCACACCGTGATTGGCTGGCGTTGGCTGGAACAGGCGATTCGTGCCGAGGAAGGCCTGGCCAAGGGCAATGCGGCGGATGTGAACTTCTATAAAGGCAAGTTGCAGGCGGCCCGCTACTTCCTGACCTGGGAAGTGCCGGGGTGCCACCATGAGCTGGCAATTCTTGAGGCTCGGGATGATGTGTGCCTGGGCATGCAGGATGAGTGGTTCTGATCCTGGCCTTGTGTAGCCTTTGAAATCCAATCGCTGGCAAGCCAGCTCCCACAGTAGTCTCTACTGTTCACTAATCTAGTGTTCAACACCAAACCCTGTGGGAGCGGGCTTGCCCGCGATAGCGTCAGCACAGACAACACATCACCCCAGCTTGAACCCCCCCATCTGCCGCGCCAGATCATCCGCCAACCGCTGCAACGTCTGGCAATCCTCACGACAAGCCCTGACCTCCCCCGCTGTCGCCCGCGCCAGATCGGAAATGCCCTGCACGTTGCGATTGATTTCCTCGGTGACTGCCGACTGCTCTTCCGTCGCCGTCGCCACCTGATGGTTCATATCGCTGATGCGCTCCACTTGCCCGGTAATCGCGGTCAACGAGGTGCCGGTACGCTGGCTCGACTCGACACCCGTGCCCGTCGCGGCTTGCCCGGAATGCATCGACGACACCGCGTTCTCCGCGCCTTGCTTGAGGCTGCCGATCATCTGCTGGATTTCATCGGTGGACGATTGCGTACGCCGCGCCAGAGTACGCACTTCATCGGCCACCACGGCGAATCCACGCCCCATGTCACCCGCGCGCGCCGCTTCGATAGCAGCGTTGAGTGCCAGCAGGTTGGTCTGCTCGGAAATCCCGCGAATCACCGCCAGCACCTGATCGATGGATGCCACTTGATGAGCCAGCTCGGCCACTGCCGTGGCCGCGAGGCCGATTTCCCGGGACATGCTTTCAATATGGCGGATAGAGCCACCCACCACCTCCCGCGCCTGCATCGCTTCGTCACGGGCGGTTTGTGACGCGAACGCCGCGTTGCCGGCATTCTGCGCAATGTCTTGCACGGTCAGGCCCATTTCGTGAACAGCGGTGGCGACCATGTCGGTCATTTCCTGCTGACGACCAGAGCGTTCGGCGGTGTTGTCCACCACCCGCGCCACCTGGCCGACAGCGGTGCGCAGGCGCTCGCTGGTGGTCAGTACTTCACCGATCATGTCGCGCTGGCTATCCAGGAATCGATTGAAGCCACGCGCCAGATCACCCAGCTCATCGGCGCGGCTGGCATCCAGCCGCTGGGTCAAATCTCCACCACCGCTACCGATGGCCACCAGCGCCGCTGTTACCTGGCGAATCGGCCGCACCAGCCCACGGGCCAGCCACACCACCAGCAACAGGCACACCAGCGCAACCGCCAGGCCGATGCCGCTGCTCATCCACATGGCGCGGCGGGCTTCAGCGTAGATCTGCGATTGCGGCACTTCGGCCACCAGGGTCCAGCCGAGATCACGCAGGGGCAAGCTCAAGGCGAGGAAGTCTTCGCCGTCGCGCTGGAAGCCGCTGCTGGCGGCGGCTTTTTGACTCATCAGCGCTTGCGCCGCCGTAGCACCAATCTGCTCGGCCAAGGTGCGTTTGCCGCTGAACTGTGCCTCGGGATGCACCTGGATCAAACCGTCGGAACGCACGAGATAGACCTTGCCGCGCTCCCCGAAACTGAAGTTGTGAATCAGCTCCGACAGCTCTTTCATACTCAGGCCAAGCCCGGCAACGCCCACGACTTTGCCGGCCTGTTCGACCTTGAGATCGATGAACAGCGCCAATTCTCCGGTGGCCGTGTCGTTGTCGATGTTGAGGGTGCGCGGCTGATTGCTGTCGAGGAACGCGTAGAACCAGGCGTCTTTGGGATTGGAGCGACTGAGGGTGCGGTCCAGGCCCTTTTCGGTGATGTAGTGATTGGATGCGGTGCCGACAATCAGCGCGGTAAAGGCTTTGTGCTCGGCGCGAATGCCTTCCAGGTACTGCGCGAAGCTGGCGGTCCGGGCACTGTCTTCACCCCCGGCCAACCAGTCGCGCACCATGCTGTTGCTGGCGATGTCCTTGGCGGCGGTGAGGGGCTGGACGAGGATCCGCTCGATGTCGTTGCGCATCGCTTCGATGCTCGACGGCAAGGCTTGCTCGACCAGATAGCTCTGGGCGAGACGGTTGACCACGAGGGTATAAATGCCAACCACGATCAGGATACTGACCAGAAGGGCGGTGCCCATGCTCAGGATCAACTGCCATTGAATACTGCGTCGCCAGAACTGCATGGAGCACCCCCAAAGAATAAGAGGCTGAAACACTGCAACAGCCGTGCCGATTGTATACAAGCCAACCGACAATCTATTCTTTGGTTGTGCGCAAAGCCGATCAGGCCTGATTGATCGTCTTGGAGATCACTTCAACCGTGGCGCTGACTTGCTCTTGGTAACGGTCGAGTTCGAGCTTGTGCTGTTTCTGCATTTCAATCTGCTGGGAGCACAGATTCATCGCCGCCAGCACCAGCAGTCGGTCACCGATCAGTGTCGGGTACTTTCTCTTGGTTTCGGCCAGGGCTGCCTTCAACATCATCGCGGCGTCCAGCAGCGTTTGTTCTTCCCCGGCCGGTGCCTTGATCGAATAGTCCTCCCCCAGGATCGAGACGACTTTTACCCCTGCGGCGTTGTAACTCATGCGCTGACAGGGCCTGCGCTGACGCGCTCAACCAGGGCCTGGATGCGAGCCGCCGTGGCGCCTTGTTTCTCTTCCTGCTCCATCAAGCTCAGTTGCAGGCTTTCGTTTTCATCCTTGGCCTGGGCCAGTTCTGCAGTCAGGGTCTGGTTGGTGCCGAGCAGGGTCTGGTTCTGCTGCACCAGGTCGCTGACCAGTTGTTCCAATTGGCTTAGGGATGCTTCCAACATTTTGATTTTCCGGGCTTTTTCAAAGGGCGCGTACGATAAAGAAAAGTCACCGTGGATGCCAGGGTTATACAGGCGCAAAGCCTTGATTTTGCTGACGGGCGACCTTCCTCGCGAGTTTTAAAGACTGCGGCAGGCCGATCTGGTTCCTGCACTTCGTCGCCGAGGCGTTTGCTCTGATGCCGAAAAGATCGCAGCCTGCGGCAGCTCCTACATGTAACGCGAGTCTGTGCAGGAGCTGCCGCAGGCTGCGATCTTTTGATCTGCAAAAGCTTTTTGACAGCATCACATTTCAACAGGTTAGAATCGCTGGCACGCAGACTGCATGGTCAGTTTGTGCCCGCCTTTCAGCTTTTCTGGAGTACTGCCTTTGAATGCGACGACCATCAACAGCCTGTTCTTGATCGGCGCGTTGCTGGTAGGTGCGAGCATTCTGGTGAGTTCCCTTTCGTCCCGCCTCGGCATCCCGATTCTGGTGATCATCCTGGCCGTCGGCATGGCGGCCGGCGTCGATGGCGGCGGCATTATCTTCGACAACTACCCCACGGCTTACCTGGTCGGCAACCTCGCACTGGCAGTGATCCTGCTCGATGGCGGCTTGCGTACCCGGGTCTCGAGCTTCCGCGTGGCGCTCTGGCCGGCGCTCTCATTGGCCACGGTCGGGGTGCTGATCACCACCGGGCTGACCGGCATGGCCGCCGCCTGGTTGTTCGACCTGAACCTGATCCAGGGCCTGCTGATCGGCGCCATCGTCGGCTCCACCGACGCCGCGGCGGTGTTTTCGCTGTTGGGTGGCAAAGGCCTGAACGAACGGGTAACCGCCAGCCTTGAAATCGAATCCGGCAGCAACGACCCGATGGCGGTGTTCCTCACCGTCACCCTGATCGACATGCTCGCCAGCGGCCAGACCGGCCTGCACTGGAGCCTGCTGACCCACCTGCTGCGCGAGTTCGGCATCGGTGGCGTCATCGGCCTGGGCGGTGGCTGGCTCATGCTGCAACTGGTCAACCGCATCAACCTGGCCACCGGCCTGTATCCGATCCTGGTCATCGCCGGTGGCCTGGTGGTGTTTGCCCTGACCAACGCCCTGCACGGCAGCGGCTTCCTTGCCGTGTACCTGTGCGGCCTGGTAATCGGCAACCGTCCGGTGCGCAGCCGCCACGGCATTTTGCACATGCTCGACGGCATGGCCTGGCTGGCGCAGATCGGCATGTTCCTGGTGCTGGGGCTGTTGGTGACACCTCACGACCTGCTGCCTATTGCCTTGCCGGCACTGGCACTGGCGCTGTGGATGATTCTGTTTGCCCGGCCCCTGTCGGTGTTGGTCGGCCTGCTGCCGTTCAAGGCATTTCATGGTCGTGAGAAAGCGTTCATTTCCTGGGTCGGCCTGCGCGGCGCGGTCCCGATCATTCTCGCGGTGTTCCCGTTGATGGCCGGCCTGCCCAACGCCCAGCTGTACTTCAATCTCGCCTTCTTTATCGTGCTGGTGTCGCTGCTGGTTCAGGGCACGAGCCTGCCGTGGGTCGCCAAGCTGCTCAAGGTGACGGTGCCTCCGGAGCCAGCCCCCATCTCGCGCTCGGCCCTGGAAGTGCACGTCACCAGCGAGTGGGAGCTGTTCGTTTATCGCCTCGGCGCGGAAAAATGGTGCATCGGTTCGCCCCTGCGTGAGCTGAAAATGCCCGAAGGCACCCGTATCGCGGCCCTGTTTCGTGGTCAACAATTGCTCCATCCGTCGGGTAGTACGGTGCTGGAAGTCGATGATTTGCTGTGTGTTATCGGCCATGAACACAACCTGCCAGCCCTCGGAAAACTCTTCAGCCAGGCGCCACAACGGGGCCTCGATCTGCGCTTCTTCGGCGACTTCGTACTCGAAGGAGACGCCCAGCTGGCCGCGGTTGCGGCCCTGTATGGGCTGAAGTTCGAAGGCATCGATCCAGACATGTCCCTGGGCCGCTTCATTGCCCAGAAAGTCGGCGGTGCGCCGGTGGTGGGTGACCAGGTGGAATGGAACAACACCATCTGGACCGTGGCGGTCATGGACGGGAACAAGATCGGCAAAGTGGGCGTCAGATTCCCCGAAGGAAGTCGCCCGGGTCCCGGACTCTTCCTCTAAACTGCTTCCACTCTCACTTGCTTGACCGGTCTTTATGCCTAACCTGCGCTCCCTTTTCGCCATTGCCCTGCTGGGCTTGAGTCTCTCTGTCGGCCCCCTTGGTTTTTCACAAGCGGCACAAGCGGCTGAACCGCCCTCCAGCGAAGCCGTGCAAGCGAGCCTGGACAAGATTGCCGACCGCAAACTGCCGGAAGCCGATCAGAAGGCCCTGCAAACCGTCCTGCAAAACACGCTGAACCAGCTCAACAACAAGCGTGACTACGAGCAGAAGCTGGCCGAGCTCAAGCAAACGTTGAGTTCAGCACCCAAGCAGACGGTGGAAAACCAGCGTGAACTGACCCGCCTCAAGGCCAGCGCCGTGGTGCCGGTGGCGCAGCGCTTCGCCAAAGAAACGATCCAGCAGCTCGAGCAAATGCTCACTGAGCGCTCCACCCAGCAAAGCGACCTGCAAAAAGCCCTGGGCGATGCCAACAGCCTGATCATCACTGCCCAGACCCGCCCCGAGCGCGCCCAGGCGGAGATATCCGCCAGTCAGACACGCATTCAGCAGATCAACAATATCCTCAAGAACGGCAAGGACGCCGGCAAGACCCTGAGCGCCGAGCAGCGCGACCAGCTCAATGCCGAACTGGCGGCACTGAACGCCCTGATCCCGCTGCGCCGCCAGGAACTGGCCGGCAATACCCAATTGCAAGACCTCGGCAACAGCCAGCATGACCTGTTGTCGGAGCGATCCGACCGCCTGGACAAGGAAATCCAGGAACTGCAAACCCTGATCAACCAGAAGCGTCTGGCGTTGTCCCAGGAAACGGTCACCCAGCAATCCATCGAAGCACAGAAAGCCGGCGGCAGCAGCCTGCTGGCCACCGAAAGCGCGGCCAACCTGAAGCTCTCGGACTACCTGCTCAAAAGCACCGACCGCCTCAACGAAGTCACCCAGCAGAACCTGCAGACCAAGCAACAACTGGACAGCCTGACCCAGAGCGATGCGGCGCTGGACGAGCAAATCAACGTGCTCAAAGGCAGCCTGCTGCTCTCGAAAATTCTCTACAAGCAGAAACAGGCGTTGCCGCGCCTGCGGCTCGACCGCAACCTGGCCGACCAGATCGCTGACATTCGCCTGTATCAGTTCGAAGTCAGCCAGCAACGGGAACTGCTGAGCAATCCGACCACCTACGTTGAAAACCTGCTGTCGACCCAGCCCCCCGAGCAAGTCACGCCGCAGTTGCGCAAAAGCCTGATGGAACTGGCCACCACCCGCGCCGACCTGCTGGAGCGGCTCAATCGCGAACTGAGCGCAGTGCTCAATGAATCCATCACCCTGCAACTGAACCAGAAGCAACTGCTCAGCACCGCGCAAAGCCTGCGGGCGACGCTCGATGAACAGATGTTCTGGATTCCCAGCAACAAGCCGCTGGACCTGGAGTGGATTCACAGCGTGCCGGATCGCCTCCAGCGTCAACTCGATTCACTCCCGGTACTGTCAAGCCTGAGCGAACTGACCGATGGCCTGACCCAGCGCCCGCTGCTGTTTCTGCCGTTGGCCCTGCTGATCGGCGCGCTGCTGTGGCGCCGCAAGAATCTGTACGCGCGACTGAACAAGGTTCACCAGGACATCGGTCACTTCAAGCGCGATAGCCAGTGGCACACGCCGCAGGCGATTCTGATCAATATTCTGCTGGCGATGCCCGTTTCCCTGGGCCTCGCCTTGTGCGGGCTGGCCCTGCAAATCGACGCCCGCGGGCAGAACGCCAATATGGGCGCGGCGCTGCTGCAAATGGCCGGGGCCTGGCTGGTGTTCTACACCGCCTACCGGATCCTCGCGCCCGGTGGCGTGGCAGAACTGCATTTCCGCTGGGAAAAGCCCCAGGTGGAGTTCCTGCGCAGATGGATCCGCCGCCTCGGCATCGTGGTCATGGCACTGGTGACCGTCGTCGCCGTTGCCGAACTGCAACCGGCGGCACTGGCCGATGACGTGCTCGGCATGCCGGTGGTGCTGATCTGCTACGCCTTGATGACCTTGCTGCTCAGCCGCTTGCTCATCAGTAGCCCGACCCACGAGAACGCCTCGCTGTTCCGCAAACTGGTGGGGATCCTGTTCACCGCCCTGCCTGTCGCGCTGTTCGTGGCGGTGTGCTTCGGCTACTACTACACCGCGCTGAAGCTCAGCGACCGCTTGATCAATACCCTGTACCTGCTGATGTTCTGGCTGGTGATCGAAGCCACCTTCGTGCGCGGCCTCAGCGTGGCGGCCCGGCGCCTGGCCTATCAGCGCGCCCTGGCCAAGCGCCTGGCCGCCAAAGAGGCCGGCGACGGCGAAGCGGTGATCGAAGAGCCGACCATGGACATCGAGAAGGTCAACGAACAGTCCCTGCGCCTGATCCGCCTGGCGCTGCTCGGTGGCTTCATGGCGGCGCTGTATTGGGTCTGGGCCGACCTGATCACCGTGTTCTCGTACCTGGACAACATCACGCTCTACGAATACACCAGCGGTACCGGCGCCAACATGAGCATGGTGCCGATCAGCATCGGCGACATGCTCGGTGCGCTGATCATCATCGGCATCACCTTCGCCCTGGCGCGCAACTTGCCTGGCCTGCTGGAAGTCTTTGTGCTGTCCAAGCTCAACCTGGCCCAGGGCAGTGCCTACGCGACCACCACGTTGCTCTCGTACGTGATCGCCGGCGTCGGTTTCGTCTCGACCCTGTCGACCCTGGGCGTGAGCTGGGACAAGTTGCAATGGCTGGTGGCGGCGCTGTCGGTCGGCCTCGGTTTCGGCATGCAGGAAATCTTCGCCAACTTCATTTCCGGCATCATGATCCTGTTCGAACGTCCGGTGCGGATCGGTGACACCATCACCATCGGCAACCTGTCGGGCACGGTGAGCAAGATCCGCATCCGCGCCACGACCATCACCGACTTCGACCGCAAGGACATCATCGTCCCGAACAAGACGTTCATTACCGGACAACTGATCAACTGGTCGCTGACCGACACCATCACCCGGGTGACCCTCAAGCTCGGCGTCGACTACGGCTCGGACCTGGACCTGGTGAAAGAACTGCTGCTCAAGGCTGCGCGGGATAACCCGCGCGTCCTGAAAGACCCGGAGCCGCATGTGTACTTCCTGAATTTCGGCGAAAGCACCCTCGACCACGAGTTGCGCATGCACGTGCGCGACCTCGGTGACCGCAACCCGGTGCTCGACGAGGTCAACCGCTTCATCAACCGCGAGTTCAAGAAGCAGCACATCAACATCTCGTTCCGGCAGATGGAGGTCTACCTCAAGAACCTGCACGGCCAGGAATACAAGATGGTGCCGATCGAGCCGGAAGCGAAAACCATCGTGCCGATCGTCGACGGCAAGCCGGCGCAAGAACCGCCCGCCGCCAAACTCGACTAACCGGCCATTCCCCAGCAGAATGCTCGGACATTCTGCTGGAGCCGGCCCTTGAAAGCCCTCGACGAACTCACCTTCGATAATCGCTTCGACCGCCTGGGCGAAGCGTTTTCCGCCCATGTGCTGCCCGAGCCCATCGACAATCCGCGCCTGGTCGTGGCCAGCCCCGCCGCCATGGCCCTGCTGGACCTCGACCCGGCCGAGGCCGAAACCCCGGAGTTCGCCGAACTGTTCAGCGGCCACAAGCTCTGGGCCGATGCGATTCCGAGGGCGATGGTCTATTCCGGGCATCAGTTCGGCTCCTACAACCCACAACTGGGCGACGGTCGCGGCCTGTTGCTCGGCGAGGTGTACAACGAGGCCGGCGAACACTGGGACCTGCACCTCAAGGGCGCCGGCCAGACGCCGTTTTCACGCATGGGCGATGGCCGGGCGGTACTGCGTTCGTCGATCCGCGAGTTCCTCGCTTCCGAAGCCCTGAACGCCCTGAACATCCCGACCACCCGCGCCCTGTGCGTGATCGGCTCCGACACCCCGGTGTGGCGTGAAAAGCAGGAGCGCGCGGCCATGGTCCTGCGCCTGGCACCAAGCCATGTGCGCTTCGGCCACTTCGAATACTTCTACTACACCAAGCGCCCCGAGCAGCAGAAAGTGCTGGGTGATCACGTGCTGGCCATGCACTTCCCGCAGTGCCTGGAACAACCGGAACCGTACCTAGCGATGTTCCGCGAAGTGGTCGAACGCAACGCCGAACTGATCGCCAAATGGCAGGCCTATGGCTTCTGCCACGGGGTGATGAATACCGACAACATGTCGATCCTCGGGATTACATTCGACTTCGGCCCGTTCGCCTTCCTCGACGACTTCGACGCCAACTTCATCTGCAACCACTCCGACGACCAGGGCCGTTACTCCTTCAGCAACCAGGTGCCGATTGGCCAGTGGAACCTCAGCGCCTTGGCTCAAGCCCTGACGCCGTTCATCAGCGTCGAAGCCCTGCGCGAAACCCTCGGCCTCTACCTGCCGCTGTTCCAGGCCCATTACCTGGACCTGATGCGCCGCCGCCTCGGCCTGACCACCGCGGAGGATGACGACCAGAAACTGCTGGAGAACCTGCTGCAACTGATGCAGAACAGCGGCGTCGACTACAGCCTGTTTTTCCGCCGCTTGGGTGATGAAGCACCGGAACAGGCGATCACCCGCTTGCGTGATGACTTCGTCGACCTCAAGGGCTTTGATGCCTGGGGCGAGCGCTACGTCGCCCGGGTCGCCCGTGAAGGCGCGCTTGATCAGGAACAGCGCCGCCAGCGGATGAACGCGGTCAACCCGCTGTACATCCTGCGCAATTATCTGGCGCAAAAGGCCATCGATGCGGCAGAGAGCGGCGACTATTCAGAAGTTCGACGACTGCACGCAGTGCTGAGCAATCCGTTCGAGGAACAACCGGGGATGGAAAGCTACGCAGAGAGGCCGCCGGAATGGGGCAAGCATCTGGAGATCAGTTGTTCGTCGTGAGGCGCTACACAATTGAAAATCTGGAGACCTGTCTCCAGATAAGGATCATTCGCTTTCGACTGGACGACTTGTCATGACCGACCCACTCCTCATCCCCTGCCCCCATTGCAACGGCCTCAACCGCATCCCCGCCGAGCGCCTCGACGACCACCCGAAATGCGGACGCTGCAAGGCCGACGTCCTGCTGAACAAGCCGTTTGAATTGAAACAAGGCGACTACGCCAGTCAGATCAAGGGCGATCTGCCACTACTGGTGGACGTGTGGGCGGACTGGTGCGGGCCGTGCAAGTCGTTTGCACCGGTGTTCGAGCAGGCGGCCGGGCAACTGGAGGGCAAGTGCCGGTTGGCCAAACTGGACAGCGAGGCGAACCAGCAGTTGTCGGCGCAGTTGGGGATTCGTTCGATCCCGAGCCTGATCCTGTTCAAGAACGGCCGGGAGGTCGCCCGGCAGAGCGGGGCTTTCCCGTTGCCGCAACTGATGGGCTGGTTGCGTAGCCAAGGCATCTGAAACACCACCGATCCCTGTGGGAGCGGGCTTGCCCGCGAAGAGGCCGTTACCTTCAACTTCTATGTTGACTGACACGACGCTTTCGCGAGCAAGCCCGCTCCCACAGGAGTTTTGTGTTGTCAGCCTGGGTCAGGCGTTTTCCAGCAGGTTATGCAATTCGACAAACTGCTGGGTCAGCTTGTGCCGTGGGTCGAGATGGATCAGCGGCGTGTTGGCCTGGTGGGACTCGCGCATGCGTACCGAGCTGGCCAGGTACACCGGCAGCACCGGCAGGCCTTCGGCGATCAGTTCGTCGAGGATTTGCTGGGGCAGGCTGGCGCGGGCCTGGAACTGGTTGACGACGATGCCTTCGACTTCCAGGCCTTCGTTATGGTCGTCCTTCAATTCTTCGATTTCCGCCATCAGGCCGTACAGTGCCTGGCGTGAAAAACTGTCGCAATCGAAGGGAATCAACACACGATCGGCGGCAATCAATGCAGAAACCGCATAGAAATTCAGCGCTGGCGGGGTATCGAGGTAAATCCGGTCGTAGTCTTCGCTCAGTTCCTCAAGCAACTTACGCAGCTTGTTGATCTTGTGCTTGGCTTCAAGCTTTGGCTGCAAGTCTGCCAGTTCGGCGGTGGCGGTAATGACGTGGAGGTTATCGAAGGGGGTTTCGTAGATGTCGACCTGATTCTTTTTGGCGAACGGACCGGAAGACAGCGTCTGCTTGAAGAAATCGGCGATGCCCATCGGGATGTCGCCACCCGTGAGCCCCGTCAGATACTGAGTGGAGTTGGCCTGGGCATCGAGATCCACCAACAAGGTGCGAAAACCCTCGTTGGCACTGACCGCCGCCAGATTGCAGGCAATGCTGGACTTGCCAACACCCCCCTTCTGATTGAACACCACGCGCCGCATGTCAAAACCTCCGTGTATCAAAGAATGACCGAGTGTAGTGGTGCACGGCGTTGCTTCGCTACCTCGCTGGCACAGGGACTACACAGTCAGATGCCTTCTCTTGCAGAAACCCCCCTAAACCGCCCAATGAATCGAAGCCAGAGCCGACAAACGGGGTCATTGTCTTGTGAATAATTATCAAACGTTAATTTTTTGCGAGCCCGCCGCTTCATCTTGCTGAGCAAAATGTAACCAGCATTTGCTACAGGTTCCCGGCACCGGGATAATGCGCGCCACTCGGCGGCAAACGCCGCGCAGGGCGAGTCTCGGCTCTCGGCCACACCCTGCGTCAAGCAAGCCCGTGAGGGCGGGATGAATGTCTGTGATCAAGTTCAACATCGCCCAATGGCGCGCGTGGGCCCCAGGGCTCGACAGCGTGGATGATTGGCAGGCCTGGAGCCGACAACCGGTCGTGCTGCCGGACAGCGATGCCGCTCCCGACGTTTCCTTTCTGCCGGCCATGCAACGCCGTAGGCTCAGCCGCCTGGCACGAATGGCATTCAGTGTCGGCTGGCCATTGGCCGAAGGCCGGCAGGATCTGCCATTGGTCTTTGTTTCCCGTCACGGCGAAACGCCACGCACCGTCGACATTCTCAGTGATCTGGCCGCCGACCAGCCGCTGTCGCCGACCATGTTCAGCTTGTCTGTGCATAACGCGATTATTGGCTTGTGGTCGATCATGCGCGGTGAAACCAGCGAAATGACGGCCTTGGCCGCCGCAGGCGATGGCCTGGAGCACGGCATGCTCGAAGCTGCCGCGCTGCTGGCCGAAGGTGCTCCCGCGGTACTGCTGGTGATCACCGAAGAGCAGCCGCCCGAGGCTTACTCCACCTGGATCGACGACGTGCCGTTCCCTTATGCCGTCGGCCTGCTGATCACACCCGGTACCGACTGGCAGTTGTCCCTGAACAGCCCCTCGGATGCGTTGTCCAAATCCCGCTGGCCCCACGCGCTGAATCTGTTGCGTATGCTGCTCGGCCAGCAAACCACCTGCCAACATGCCTGGAAAAATCGTGTATGGACCTGGCAACGCAACCCGTGACCGAGAAAAACCGCGACGCCTATCACTGGCGCCTGCTGGCCACCGCCGCGAGCTTTGCCCTGTTCGGGTTGGGCGGGCTGTGCCTGCGCCTGGTGATTTTCCCTGTGCTGAACTGCCTGCCCGGCGACGCCCGGACCCATCGGCTGCGGGCCCGGCAAACCGTCAGCCGCTGTTTCTGGATTTTTGTGCGCTTCATGGCCCGTACCGGGGTGCTGACCTACGACATTGAAGGCGCGGAAAAACTCGGTCGTCCCGGGCAAATGATCCTTGCCAATCATCCCTCGCTGATCGACGTGGTGTTTCTGATCGGCCTGGTGCGTCACGCCAACTGCGTGGTCAAGCAAAGCCTCTGGGAAAACCCGTTCACCCGCGGACCGCTGCGCTGCACCGAATACATCAGCAACGACGGCAGCATGGACATGCTCGACGCCGCTGCCGACGCGCTGAAAGACGGCCAGACCCTGATCATTTTCCCCGAAGGCACGCGCACCCGACCTGGCCTGGCGCCGGCCTTTCATCGGGGCGGTGCGGCAATCGCCCTGCGGGGTGCGAAAATCCT
The DNA here is from genome assembly GCF_053628995.1 of Pseudomonas sp. AP3_22 TE3818. NCBI lineage: Bacteria > Pseudomonadati > Pseudomonadota > Gammaproteobacteria > Pseudomonadales > Pseudomonadaceae > Pseudomonas > Pseudomonas sp. AP3_22 TE3818. The sequence goes on from NZ_JBRJHL010000001.1 coordinate 6,164,862, forward strand.
CACCCCGGTCATTATCAAGGTCAGCCCGACCACATTGACCAAGGCCGAGCCCTGGTATCGCATCCCCAAGCGGCGCGTGCACTTCAGTTTCCGGGTCGGGGCCGATATAGACCCACAGACCTTCGCCACGCAGGGGCCGGCTCCGCAAGCCTCGCGCAAGCTCAACGATTATCTACATTCTTACTTTATTAAGGAGCTCGCCGAAGATGAGCGATCGGAACACCCATAGCCTGGTGCTGGAAATCAAAGAGCTGATCATCGACGCCCTGGGCCTCGAGGACATCAGCGCCGAAGACATCGGCAACGAGCAGACACTGTTCGGCGAAGGCCTGGGCCTGGACTCGGTAGACGCCCTGGAACTGGGCCTGGCCATCCAGAAAAAGTACGGCATCAAAATCGATGCCGATGCCAAAGACACTCGTAATCACTTCAGTAACGTGGCGAGCCTTGCGGCGTTCGTCACCGCAAAACAGGCAGCTTGAGACCGGACCATGCAAACTCGTGACGACATTTTCAACACCTTGCGCGATGCCCTGGTCGAGCTCTTCGAACTGGACCCCGGGCGTGTGAGCCTGGAATCGAACCTCTATCAGGACCTGGAAATCGACAGCATCGACGCGGTCGACCTGATCGATCACATCAAACGTCAGACGGGCAAGAAAATCGCCGCCGAAGAATTCAAATCGGTGCGTACCGTCAGTGACGTGGTCGAGGCGGTCTACCGTCTGGTTCAACCGGCCGCATGAGTCGACTGATCGGCCTCGGCCTGCTGCTCGCAGGCCTTTTGTATCCCTTTGCGGTGTATTTCGGCATGGAGCACTTCGCCCCCTGGCAGTTCGGCCTGCTGCTGGGCGGACTGTGGCTGGCCCGGGCGCTGACCGGCAAGCGTCGGCCCGGCAGCCTGTGGATGGCGACGGTGGCCATTGTGTTCTGCCTGTTGCTGGCACTGTTCGACAGCCCGGCGCTGTTGCGCTGGTATCCGGTGTTGATCAGCGTCTTCATGTTGGTGCTGTTCGGCTCGAGCCTGACATTCGGCCCACCGATCGTGGAACGCCTGGCCCGGGTGCGCGAGCCGCAATTGCCGGCCGAGGGCATTCGCTATACCCGCCAGGTGACCGTCGCCTGGAGCGTCTTTTTCCTATGCAACGGTGTGTGTGCCGCCGTCCTGACCCTCTGGGCGCCGCTGAGCTGGTGGACGCTGTACACCGGCCTGATCTCCTACGGATTGATAGGCCTGATGTTTGCCATTGAATGGCTGATACGACTAAGGGTACGAGGCCACCCATGAATTGGATAAAACTTGAGCACCTGCTGCTCAAGGCTCAGCCGGACCGCGCCATCACCACCGGTCCGGCACTGGATCACGCCCGACTGTGCGAGCTGGCGCTGAGCCTGGCCGCCGGCCTGCAAGCCCGGGGTGTACGGCAGATGGCTGTGCACCTTGAGGATGCCGCCGACCTGGCGATTGCCCTGCTTGGCGCCTGGCGTGCCGGGGTCAGCGTGCTGCTGCCTTCGGACCTGCAGCCGCAGACCCGCCAACGCTGGTCGAATGACGTCGTTCTGTGGCTGACCGATCAACCCGACGACACGCACCTTGGCGATATCCAACAGCCACCGCTCAGTGCCGCTGCACTGGACCTGGACAACTGTCGGTTGAGCCTGTGCACATCCGGTTCCAGTGGCGAACCCAAGCGCATCGAAAAGAACCTGCGACAACTGGCCAATGAAGTCGAAGCCCTGGAACAGCTATGGGGACCTGGCCTGGGCCCGGCGTGCATCATTGGCAGCGTCGCCACCCAGCACATCTACGGTCTGTTGTTTCGGGTACTGTGGCCGCTGTGCGCCGGGCGTCCGTTCGTACGCAAGCAACTGGCGTTCCCGGAAGATCTGCAATGTGCCAGCCGCGAGCACCCGGCCTTCGCCTGGGTGGCCAGCCCGGCGCTGCTCAAGCGCATGGGCGACAACCTCGACTGGCCGGCCTTGAGCTGCGTACGCAGGGTGTTTTCCTCCGGCGGCGCATTGCCGGTCGAGGCCGCACAGAGCCTGCATGAGCGTCTGGGGCAATGGCCAACGGAAATTTTCGGCAGTTCGGAAACCGGCGGCATCGCCTGGCGTCAGGGCGTTGAACTCTGGCAGCCCTTTGCCGATGTCACGCTGACTCAAGACAGTGAAGGGGCGCTGCTGATCGCTTCGCCCTACTTGCCTGACGGTCATGTCGAACAGACTGCCGATTCAGCACGCATCGCCGTCGATGGTCGCTTCGAATTGCTCGGGCGCCTGGACCGGATCGTCAAGCTTGAAGAAAAACGCATCTCGCTGCCGATGCTGGAACAGGCGCTGATGGCCCATGGCTGGGTCAGCGAGGCGCGGCTCGGCGTGGTTCAGGAAAACCGCGCTTCCCTGGGGGCGTTGGTGGTCCCGAGCGAAGCCGGTTTGCATGCTCTGCGTAATTTGGGCCGACGCAGCCTCACCGAACAATTGCGCCAACACCTGAGCCAACACTGCGAAACCCTGGCCCTGCCAAGGCGCTGGCGCCTGCTGCGACAACTGCCGCTGAACGCTCAGGGCAAACTCCCCCAGGCCGACGTCGACGCCCTGCTGTTGGCGCCGCGTCCCAAAACCCCGGAGGTGCTGGAGCACGTCGAAAGCGAAGGCGAGTGGAGCCTGCAACTGGCCGTGCCTCCGGACCTGGCCTATTTCAGCGGTCATTTCCCCAAGGCGCCGGTATTGCCTGGCGTGGTGCAGGTGGACTGGGCGCTGAGCCTGGGCCGGCAACTGATGAACCTGCCGGAAAAATTCGCCGGCATGGAAGTCTTGAAGTTCCAGCAACTGGTGCGCCCGGGCGATGAAATCCAGCTGCACCTGCGCTTCGACCCGGCGCGCGGCAAGCTCTATTTCGCCTATCGCAACGAAACCGCCACCTGCTCCAGCGGGCGGATCTTGCTGGAGGCGGCGCATGTGTAAGTTTGGTGAGTGCTGCGCATTCATTCGCGAGCAAGCCCGCTCCCACACTGGATTTGTGTCGAGCACAAATTTCGAGTTCGGATGCGATCCAATGTGGGAGCGGGCTTGCTCGCGAAGCAGACACCACGGTCCCTCAGGTGTACACCCACATGCATAGCCCCTGCGCCGTCGTCCCTGTGTACAACCACGAAGGCGCCATCACCACAGTGGTCGATGCCCTGATCGCCAGCCATCTGCCGTGCATCCTGGTGGACGATGCCAGCAGCCCGCACTGCGCCCGGGTACTGGACCGCCTGGCCCAACGTGAAATGGTTTACCTGATCCGCCTCGCCGAAAACCAGGGCAAGGGTGGCGCAGTCATGACTGGCTTGCGCGAAGCTTCACGCCTGGGTTTCAGCCATGCCCTGCAGGTGGATGCCGATGGCCAGCACGACTTGCAGGACGTCAAACGCTTCATCGAACAATCACGCCGCCACCCACGGGCGGTGATCTGCGGTTATCCGCAATATGACGCCAGCGTACCGAAAGGCCGTTTGTATGCGCGTTACCTCACCCACGTCATGGTCTGGATCAACACCCTGTCGTTGCAGATTCGCGACTCCATGTGCGGTTTCCGGGTCTACCCGTTGCCACCGGTTCTGGCGTTGATCGAGTCAGCGAAAATCGGCAAGCGCATGGACTTCGACTCGGACATCCTGGTGCGCCTGGCCTGGCGCAATCAGCCGATGTTATGGCTGCAAACCAAAGTCCGTTACCCGCTGGACGGCGTTTCGCATTTTCGGATGTTCCACGACAACGTGCTGATTTCCAGCATGCACACGCGGCTGTTTTTCGGCATGTTGCTGCGCTCCCCCCTGATCCTCTGGCGACGGTGGCGGACATGAGTGCCGACAAACAACACTGGGCCGACCGCGAGGAGCGCGGCAGTTTCTGGCTGATGAAGCTCACCGCATTCGGCGCCAAAGTGCTGGGCCGTCGAGTACTGAGTCCGGTGTTGTACGGCATCGTCCTGTACTTCTTCCTGTTCGGTCGCAGTGCCCGACACAGTGCCTGGCAATACCAGCAACGCCTGGCCGACTGGAGCGGTCGCAACGAACTGCGCCCGAGCCATTGGCGGGTATTCGGCCAGTTCATGGCGTTCGCCGACTCCATGCTCGACAAACTCGACGTCTGGAACGGCAGGCTGAGCATCGAGCAAATCGAAATCATCGACCCGGCGCTGCTGCGCGACCAGTTGCGCGCTGCCCGCGGCCAGATGCTGGTGGGCGCACACCTGGGCAACCTGGAAGTCTGCCGCGCACTGGCGGAAATCGGCGAAAAGGTCACGATGAACGTGCTGGTGCACACCAAGCACGCCGAACAGTTCAACCGTTTGCTGGGTGAAGCCGGGGCGACCAACTTGCGCCTGATTCAGGTCAGCGAACTGGACCCCGGGATCATGCTGCAATTGAGCGAGCGCCTGGAGCGTGGCGAGTGGCTGGCGATTGCCGGCGACCGCGTGCCGCTGCATGGCGGGCGCAGCGTGACCGTGGATTTTCTCGGCCATCCGGCCAGATTCCCTCAAGGCCCGTGGCTGTTGGCCGGCCTGCTGAAATGCCCGATCAACCTGCTGCTGTGCCTGAAAAAGCCCAACGGCGACTATCGACTGACCATTGAACCCTTCGCTGAGGCAATCACCTGGATACGCAGCGACCGCGAACAGGTCATTCATCAGTGGGCGTCCCGCTACGCCGAGCGCCTGAGTCACTATTGCCTCGAAGCGCCCCAACAATGGTTCAACTTTTACCCTTTCTGGAAGACCGATGACGACGCCAATGCTTGAGCCGGTAACCTTCGGCGAACGCCCTTTGCGCATTGAAGATGTGCTGGCACTGGCCAACCGCAAGGTGCCGGCGCAGTTGCAAAGCGATCCCGCCTACCGCGAGCGCATCGCCAAGGGCGCGCGTTTTCTGGACTCGCTGCTGGACAAGGAAGGCGTGATCTACGGCGTGACCACCGGTTATGGCGATTCCTGTGTGGTCGCGGTGCCGCTGCATCACGTCGAAGCGCTGCCGCAGCATCTGTACACCTTCCACGGCTGCGGGCTGGGCAAACTGCTCGACGCCCAGGCCACCCGCGCGGTATTGGCGGCGCGCCTGCAGTCGCTGTGCCACGGTGTTTCCGGGGTGCGCGTGGAGCTGCTGGAACGCCTGCAGGCGTTCCTTGAACACGACATCCTGCCACTGATTCCGGAGGAGGGTTCGGTCGGCGCCAGCGGTGACCTGACGCCGCTTTCGTACGTTGCCGCCACGCTGTCCGGTGAACGCGAAGTGATGTTCCGCGGCGAACGGCGGCAGGCTGCCGATGTGCACCGCGAACTCGGCTGGCAGCCGCTGGTGTTGCGTCCGAAAGAAGCCCTGGCACTGATGAACGGTACCGCCGTAATGACCGGCCTGGCTTGCCTTGCTTACGCCCGTGCCGATTACCTGCTGCAACTGGCCACCCGCATCACCGCGCTGAACGTGGTCGCCTTGCAGGGCAATCCGGAGCACTTCGACGAACGCCTGTTCGCCGCCAAGCCGCATCCGGGGCAGATGCAAGTCGCCGCGTGGCTGCGCAAGGACCTGGCCATCGACGCGCCGACCGCCCCCTTGCATCGCCTGCAGGACCGCTATTCCCTGCGCTGCGCGCCCCATGTGCTGGGCGTGCTGGCCGACAGCCTGAACTGGCTGCGTTCGTTCATCGAAATCGAACTCAACAGCGCCAACGACAACCCCATCATCGATGCCGAAGCCGAGCGCGTGCTGCACGGCGGGCACTTCTACGGCGGGCACATCGCGTTCGCCATGGACAGCCTGAAAAACCTCGTGGCCAACGTCGCCGACCTGCTGGACCGGCAACTCGCGCTGCTGGTGGACGAGCGCTACAACCATGGCTTGCCGAGCAACCTGTCCGGCGCCACGGCGGACCGCGCCATGCTCAACCACGGCTTCAAGGCCGTGCAGATCGGCACCAGCGCCTGGACCGCCGAAGCGCTGAAAAACACCATGCCGGCCAGCGTCTTCTCGCGGTCCACCGAATGCCACAACCAGGACAAAGTCAGCATGGGCACCATCGCCGCCCGTGATGCGATCCGCGTATTGGAACTCACCGAACAAGTGGCCGCCGCTACGCTGCTGGCGGCCAATCAGGGTGTCTGGCTGCGCGGCCAGGCCGAAGATGCGCGACCACTGCCACCCGCACTGGCCGCCATGCACGAAGCCTTGGCCCGGGACTTCCCACCGGTCATCGAAGACCGCGCGCTGGAAGGCGAGTTGCGCCTGTGCCTGCAGCGTATCGCCGAACAACACTGGAGGCTGCATGCGTAGCAAGGGACTTCTGCACACCGACACGGAAATCGTCGTACCGTTCTTTGACGTCGACAGCATGCACGTGGTCTGGCACGGCCATTACGTCAAATACCTGGAAGTCGCCCGCTGCGCGCTGCTGGACACGATCGGCCACAACTACACGGCGATGAACGAGTCAGGCTACGCGTGGCCGGTGATCGACCTGCAATTGCGCTACGTGCGCGGCGCGGTGTTCGGCCAGAAACTCAACGTGCGCGCCAACCTGGTGGAGTGGGAGAGCCGCTTGAAGATCAACTACCTGATCAGCGATCTGCAAACCGGTGAACGCCTGACCCGGGCCATGACGGTGCAGGTCGCCGTCGACCTCGCCAGCCGCGAGATGCAACTGGCCTCGCCGAAGGTGTTCACCGACGCCGTTGAAAGGGCCCTGCCATGATGTTCTGCCCTCCCCGTTCCCCTGTAGGAGCGAGCCTGCTCGCGATGGTCGCTAACGATGACACCGGGCCCCTGACACCCCGCGGCTTTCTCAGGTTTTTCGCGAGCAAGCTCGCTCCTACAGTGTTCTGCGTGCTACTGGGTATTCCTGGACTGGCCAGCGCCTTCGACCTGCAACAACTCAGCGAGCAACTGGCCAAACCCGAGGTGATCCACGGCAACTTCATCCAGGAGAAACACCTGCGCGCCCTGCCCCAGCCGCTGACCAGCAAGGGCTCGTTCGTGCTGGCAAAAAACCACGGCTTGTTGTGGCTGCTGAAAACGCCGTTGCAGCAGGACTATCGCATCACCGCCAAAGGCATTGCCCGGCGAGACGGCAGTGTTTGGCAAATGCTGCCGGGCAAAAGCGCCGGCGCCGAGCAGAACCGTTTGTTCCTCGCCGTGCTGCAAGGCGACAGCAGCGGGCTGCAACGGGATTTCGAGCTGTCCCTGAGCGGCGATGCGCAGAACTGGAAGCTCACGCTGGTGCCGCGCTCGATGCTGCTCAAGCAGGTGTTCAACCAGATCAACATTACCGGCGCAGCACTGGTGCAAAGCATCGAACTGCTCGAAACCCAGGGCGACAGTACGTTGTTGCGCATGCAGGACAGCACCAGCGCCCAACCGTTGAGCGACGCGGAGCAACATGACTTTGCCGAGTGAACGGTGGTTGCCACGGCTGTTTCTGATCCTGCTGCTGGCGGTACTGGCGCTCGCGGGTTGGCAATGGCGTGACGGCGCGCCGCTGTCGGCGAACCTGATGGAGCTGGTGCCCGGCACGGCGCCCGACGCCCTGGAACTGCGCGCCGAACAACGCATGCAAGAACCGCTGAACCGCGAAATGCTGGTGCTGGTCGGCCACGCCGATCGCCAGCAAGCCGTCGCCATGGCGCAAACCCTCGGCGAGCAATGGCAAGCCAGCGGACTGTTCGAAAAGGTCCAGTGGACCCTGCAGGCCGACTTGCCGGCGCTGCGCACGCAATTGCTGCAAGGTCGCCTGGCGATGCTCTCGGCGGTCGACCGACAACTCCTGATCGAGCACCCCGACACCTTTATCCAGCAGCGCGTGCAGGCCTTGTTCGACCCGTTCAACGGTTACAGCCTGGTGCCGAGCCAGGATGACTGGCTGGGCCTGACCGGGCGTATCCAGAACAGCCAGCCGCAACGCGGTTCGGTGCAACTGGACATCGGCAGTGGCACCCTGGTCGCCGATGCCGATGGCAAAAGCTGGGTGCTGCTGCGCGCGCGCACCACCGGCAACGCCTTCGACATGAACCTGCCGCTGCAAGTGGCCGACCTGCTCGAGCGCAGCCGCGAACAGGCTGCGCAGCACGACGTGCAACTGCTCGCCGCCAGCGGCTTGCTGTATGCGGCCCACGGGCAACAGCAGGCCGCCCGGGAAATGACCTGGGTCGGTGGCGGTGCCACCGTCGGGATTCTGTTGCTGCTACTGTTGGCCTTCCGGCGCTGGCGCGTGTTGCTGGCGTTCGTGCCGGTGCTGGTCGGCATGCTCTTCGGAGCGGTGGCCTGCGTGGCGTTGTTCGGCCATATGCACGTGATGACCCTGGTACTGGGTTCGAGCCTGATCGGTGTGGCGGTCGACTACCCGCTGCACTACCTGTCCAAAAGCTGGAGCCTGAAACCCTGGCACAGCTGGCCTGCCCTGCGCCTGACCCTGCCAGGGTTGACCCTGAGCCTGATCACCAGCGGTATCGGCTACCTGGCCCTGGCCTGGACACCCTTCCCGGCGCTGACCCAGATTGCCGTGTTCTCTGCCGCCGGTTTGCTCGGCGCCTATTTGTCCGCCGTGTGCCTGCTGCCGGCATTGCTCAAGGGCGTGGAGCTGCGTCCGGCGCAGTGGCCATTACGCGTTTGCGAGCTGTTGCTGGGCTGTCGTGAAGCACTGCTCAATCAGGTGAAAACGCCAGTCCTGCTGGCGCTGCTGATCGCCTTTTGCGTGGGCGGGCTGTTGCAGTTGAACAGCAAAAACGATATCCGCCAGTGGATCAGCGCCCCACAAAATCTGACCGACGAAGCCCGGACCATTGCCCGGATCACCGGCTATCAACCCACCAGCCAGTTTTTCCTGATACGCGCCGTCAATCAGCAGCAACTGCTTGAACGCCAGACCGCCCTGAGCGAACGACTGGATCAATTGATAGGCCTGGAAAAACTCCAGGGGTATCTATCGCTCAATCAACTGGTCAGCACGCCGAACCAACAGCAGCAGGTGCGCGAAGCGTTGAACAAACTGCCGGCGTTCTGGCAACCGTTGCTCGACATCGGCGTACCGGCCGAGGCGTTGCAAGCCGAGCTGACGAAGCTCCAGGCATTGCCGGCCGTGGACATTGACGCTGCGCTCAGTGGCCCGCTGGCAGAACCCTACCGGCCCCTGTGGCTGGGGCCGACCGAAGACGGCGTGGCGGCGATGGTCAGCCTGCAAGGCATCAACAACCCGGCCCTGCTGCGGCTCCAGGGCGAGGACTTACCCGGCGTGACACTGGTGGATCGACTGGGTGAATTGAACACTGTCTTCGCCGCCACCCAAATCAGCGCCGCCGAACTGAAACTCGCCTCCTGCGTGCTGATCGTGCTGGTGCTGATCCTGCCGTTCGGCCTCGGTGGTGCGTTGCGCATCGTCTCCCTGCCGCTGCTGGCGGCGTTGTGCAGCCTGGCCAGCCTCGGCTGGCTGGGGCAGCCGCTGACCCTGTTCAGCCTGTTCGGCCTGCTGCTGGTGACGGCGATCAGCGTCGATTACGCGATCCTGATGCGCGAACAGGTCGGCGGCGCGGCCGTGAGCCTGTTGGGCACCCTGCTGGCGGCGTTGACCACCTGGTTGTCGTTCGGTCTGCTGGCGGTGTCGAGCACCCCGGCGGTGAGCAACTTCGGATTGTCGGTGAGCCTCGGCCTGGTCTTCAGCTTCCTGCTGGCACCCTGGGCCGGTCGACAGGTGCATGAGTCCACGGCCGCGGAGCGTGCAGCGTGATGATCGTCCTGTTCTGGGCGATGGCCCTGGCGTTGTTCGCGCTGGCGACCCGTGTCGGCCGGCATATTGGCCTGATTCCCATCGTCAGCCAGTTGTTGTTGGCAACCCTCGGTTTACCGCTGCTGATGTATTTCTGGATCGAGCCGCAATGGCAATTGAGCGGTGCGCAGCTGGTGTCGCCGGGCTGGCTGAAGAACCTCTACAGCCTGAGCTTTGCCCTGTTGCTGGGCTACATCCTCAGCGATGTGATCGACCTGCAACTGGATCGCCAGAGCCTGAAAATCGCCCTGCCGAGCTTTTGCATTCCGTTTGCCTGTGGTCTGGCCACCGCGATCTGGCTGTTGCCGGCGCAACCCTGGATCAGCTCGCTGGCCGTCGGCCTGTTGTTCGCCATCACCGCGATTCCGGTGCTGTACCTGTACCTGCGGCACATCGATTACCCGCCTGCTGCCACCCGGCGTCTGGTGCAAACCGCGATTCTCATCGACCTCACCTGCTGGACTTTATTCGGTCTCGCCCAGGGCAGCCTGCACCTGAGCAGCCTGTTGCTGCCACTGGCCGGCGCCTGCCTGCCAGTGTTGCTGCGGCTGCTGGGCCTGCGCCAGACCTGGCTTTACAGCCTGGGTTTTTTCGCCCTGCTGGTCGTCGCCGAGCACTACAAGCTCAACGCGCTGATTTTCGGCATCGGCTATGTGTTGATCATGGCCGCGCTGAAAGCGCCGCTGGTGCTGCCGTTGCCGGCCATCTGGATGAGCCGTTTGCAGACGTACATCGCCATCCCGTTGATCCTCACGTTCGGCATCGTGCAGATCAACGTGCACAGCGCGATGGACAGCCTCGGCTGGGTGCAACTGGTGGCCCTGCTGCTGTTGCCGATGCTGAGCAAACTGCTGGGCAACTGGCTCGGCCTCGGCTGGGCCGGGGCCTCGTTCAAGGGCGCCAGCCGCTGGCGGGAAAGTGTGCTGCTGAACATCCGCGGCTTGAGCGAGATCGTTTTTCTCAACCTGTTGCTGCAACAGCAACTCATCAGCCCGCCGCTGTACTTTGCGCTGATGCTGATGGGCCTGATCGCTACACTGCTGCCAGCCCTGACCGGTATGCACCGAATCCCCCTGAAAACCGCTGTCCCGGCAAGGAGCCCTCATGCCAAGCGTTGAAATGGAATGCCGCCAGGTCGTGGTCATCGGCGCCGGTCCTTCGGGGGCCATCGCCGCCGCGTTGCTCAAGCGCAAGGGACACGATGTGCTGGTGATCGAGCGTCAGCATTTTCCACGCTTTTCCATCGGTGAAAGCCTGTTGGCCCATTGCCTGGATTTCGTCGAAGAGGCGGGCATGCTCGACGCCGTCAACGCGGCCGGCTTCCAGGTGAAAACCGGCGCCGCCTTTGCCTGGGGTGAGCGTTACAGCGCGTTCGATTTCGGCGAGACGTTCAGCCACGGCAAATCAACCACATTTCAGGTCCAGCGCGCCGATTTCGATAAGCTGCTGGCCGATCAGGCCGCGCTGCAAGGCGTGGAGATCCGCTATGGCGAAACCATCGTCAGCGTCGACATCGACCCGGAAAAACCGCAGCTCGGCGTGTGCCGCGAAGACGGCAGCGAGTACCGCATCGAGGCCGGTTTCCTGCTCGATGCCAGTGGCTACGGCCGCGTGCTGCCGCGCTTGCTCGACCTCGAGGCGCCGTCGAACTTCCCGGTGCGCCAGGCTGTGTTCACCCACGTCGAAGACCGAATCGACCACCCGGCCTTCGACCGCAGCAAGATCCTCGTGACCACTCATCCAACCCAACGCGATGTGTGGTTCTGGACCATCCCGTTCAGCAACGGGCGCTGCTCGGTCGGCGTGGTCGCCGCCGAGGAACGTTTCGCCGGCCGCAGCGACAATCTGGACGAGTGCCTGCGCGGCTTTATCGGCGAGACGCCAAGCCTGGCCGGCGTGTTGCAAAATGCGCAGTGGGACACTGCGGCCCGAACCATCGGCGGTTACTCGGCCAACGTCAAAACCCTGCACGGTCCGGGCTTCGCGCTGCTGGGCAATGCCGCGGAATTCCTCGACCCGGTATTTTCCTCCGGCGTGACCATCGCCATGCGTTCGGCGAGCATGGCGGCCGGGGTGTTGCACCGCCAGCTGCAAGGTGAAGCCGTCGACTGGCAAACCGAGTTCGCCGAGCCGCTCAAGCGCGGTGTCGACACCTTCCGTTGCTACGTCGAAGGCTGGTACGCCGGGACTTTCCAGGATGTGATTTTCCATGAGAGCAGTTCGCCGGAAATTCGCGGAATGATCAGCTCCATCCTTGCAGGGTATGCCTGGGACCCACGCAACCCGTTTGTCAGCGAAGCCCGGCGCCGGTTGAAGGTGATATCGGAATTCTGTGCAGGGGCTGCGTCATGAACCACTTGAGCGACAACTACGTCGAAGAAACCCGTTTCGGTTTGTGGTTCCTGCGCAGCCGGATCTGGCAACACTATGTGCTGCGGCTGGCGGTCAAGGATTTGCGCGGCCTGTTCAGCGAAACCCCGCCTGTCGACCCGGTACTGCTGGATGCCGGTTGTGGTCAGGGCAAGTCATTCGCGCTGCTGCGCCAGGCCTTTGCGCCCGCTCGCCTGATCGGCATCGATGCCGACCCGCAGAGCCTCACCCAGAGCGCCGAAGAAGCGGCGCGCCAGGGCATGGACGTGGAGCTGATCGGCAGCGACTGCGCGAGCCTCAAGCTGGCGGACGCCAGTATCGACCTGCTGTTCTGTCACCAGACGTTCCATCACCTGGTGCAGCAAGAACAGGCTCTGGCCGAGTTCTACCGTGTGCTCAAGCCGGGCGGTTATCTGCTGTTCGCCGAGTCCACCGAGGCCTACATTGATACCTGGGTGATCCGCTGGTTGTTCCGCCACCCCATGCACGTGCAGAAAAGCGCGGCGCAGTATCTGCACATGATCCGACAACAGGGTTTCGAATTTACCGCGCAAAACGTGTCTTATCCGTACCTGTGGTGGAGTCGCGCCAAGGATTTCGGCCTGCTCGAATACTTGGGTGTGTGCAAGCCAAAACCCTTTGGCCAACGGGAAGAAACCCTGGTCAATGTGGTGGCGCGCAAACCTTTTGAAGGAACTGTGTGATGTTCATTGGCAACCGCTTGAAATACCAAACCTGTGGGAGCGGGCTTGCTCGCGAAAGCGGTGGGTCAGCCGACATCAGTGTTGAAAGCACTACCGCCTTCGCGAGCAAGCCCGCTCCCACAGGGGTCGCCACTGTGTTGCGATTTCTGTTGGTCGCCGCGGCACTGCTTCTGAGCGCCTGCACCAGCCGAGCCCCATTGCCTGAGAAAAATCCGGATCTGCCGTTGCCGCTGCAATTGCATGTCCAGCTATTGAAGCCCGACGACCGCCTGGACTGGGTAGTGGTGATCCAGCGCGAAGAAGCGGGTATTCGCTGGTCGATGATGGACCTGCTGGGCATTCCCCAGGCCCGCCAGCTATTGAACGATAAAACCTGGCACGCCGACGGCCTGCTGCCACCCAACCCGCAAGCCCGGGAACTGTTCGCCGCGCTGCTGTTTGCGCTGACGCCAAATGATGAACTGGCGGTCAACTATCCCGGCGCCTGGCAGCACGGCAGACAACGGTCCCTTCCCGAGCGCTGGGACATCCGCTACACACAACCGCAGAATTTTGAATTGATGATTACGAAAGGTGCGACCTATCAAGTCACGCCCCTGAGCGGTGAAACACCATGACGGCTTACCTCAACGCCCTCGGGCTGGTCTGCGCGCTGGGCCGCGACAAGCAGGAGGTTGCCCGCCATCTGTTTGCCGGCGACTGCGGCGGCATGCGCGAACAAGCCGGGTGGGTGCCGCAACGCACGCTGCCGGTCGGTGCGGTCCAGGGCAACCTGGCAACCCTGCCAGCCGACATGTCGCGCCATCACAGTCGCAACAATCAGCTGTTGCTGGAAGCCACGCTGCAAATCCGCCCGGACATCGACAGCGCCATCCAGACTTACGGCTGCGATCGCATCGGTGTCGTGCTCGGCACCAGTACTTCGGGCATCGACGAGGCCAGCCAGGGCCTGGCGCATTACCTGCGCGAAAAGCAGTTCCCGCCCGAGTACGACTACCTGCAACAGGAACTGGGTGCGCCGGCCAACTTCCTCGCCGAATGGCTGCAATTGAGCGGGCCGGCCTATGTCATTTCCACGGCTTGCACCTCCAGTGCCCGAGCCCTGATGAGCGCCCAGCGCCTGTTGGACCTGGGTATCTGCGACGCGGTGCTGTGTGGCGGTGTCGATACCTTGTGCAAGCTGACCCTCAACGGTTTCACGGCGCTGGAAGCCGTCTCGGAACAGCGTTGCAATCCGTTTTCGCTGAACCGCAACGGCATCAACATTGGCGAAGCGGCGGTGCTGTTCCTGATGACCCGACACGCAGGCGACAGCCAGCCGATTGCCTTGCTCGGCAGCGGCGCCAGCTCCGATGCACATCACATTTCCGCCCCCGAGCCGACGGGTCGAGGCGCCCTGCAAGCCATGCGCAAAGCGTTGGGCCGCGCCAACCTGCAACCGGAGCAGATCGCTTATCTGAACCTGCACGGGACTGCCACCCAACACAACGACGCCATGGAAAGCCTGGCCGTGGCAACGCTGTTCCCGGCCGGCGTGCCCTGTTCGTCGAGCAAACCCATGACCGGCCACACCCTCGGTGCAGCCGGGGCGCTGGAAGCGGCGTTCTGCTGGTTGAGCCTGAGCGCCGACAATCGCGGGCATACCCTGCCGCCGCACGTCTGGGACGGACAGCCCGATCCCGAATTGCCGCCGCTGCAATGGGTGACCCCGGCCACTCGCCTGACGTCCATTGCACCCCGTTACCTGATGAGCAATTCCTTTGCCTTCGGTGGCAACAACGTCAGCCTGATTATCGGAGACGCCCCATGATTGACTGGCCGCTCGCCGAACTGCTGCCCCACGCTGGCGACATGATCCTGATCGATCAGGTCCTGGCGTTCGATGAAGAGCAGATTCACACCCGCCTGACCGTCAAGCCCGATGGCCTGTTCAATCTCCCCGACGGCAGCCTGCCGGCCTGGGTCGGCATCGAACTGATGGCGCAAAGTGTTGCCGCCTTCGCCGGTTGCCATGCGCGTCAGCGCGGCGATGCGGTGGAGTTGGGCTTCCTGCTCGGCAGCCGCAAATTCGAATGCAACGTTGAAAGCTTCCCGGCCGGCACCGAGTTGACCCTCCACGGAATTCGCTCCCTGGAGGACGACAACGGCATGGGCGTGTTCGAGTGCCACATCAACGGCCCCGGCATTCACGCCACCGCTCGTCTGAACGTGTACCGCCCACCCCAGGCCGCTCACTATCTTCATGAACCCGAAGGAGTCCAGTCATGACTGAATCCGTACTGGTCACCGGTTCCAGCCGTGGCATCGGCCGCGCCATCGCCTTGCGCCTGGCCCGGGCCGGGCACGACATCGTGCTGCATTGCCGTAGCGGCCTGACCGACGCCGAAGCCGTAAAGGCCGAAGTCGAGGCCTTGGGCCGTCGTGCACGCATCCTGCAGTTCGACGTGGCCGACCGTGCCCGTTGCAAGGAAATTCTCGAAGCCGACGTGGAAACCCACGGCGCCTATTACGGCGTGGTGCTCAATGCCGGCCTGACCCGTGACGGCGCCTTTCCGGCCCTGAGCGAGGACGATTGGGATGTGGTGATGCGCACCAACCTCGACGGTTTCTACAACGTGCTGCACCCGGTGATGATGCCGATGATTCGGCGTCGCGCCGCCGGGCGGATTGTCTGCATCACCTCGGTGTCCGGGCTGATCGGCAACCGCGGCCAGGTCAACTACAGCGCTTCCAAGGCCGGGCTGATCGGTGCGGCCAAGGCATTGGCGATCGAGCTGGGCAAGCGCAAAATCACCGTTAACTGTGTTGCCCCCGGCCTGATCGACACAGCCATGCTCGACGAAAACGTGCCGGTGGAAGAACTGATGAAAATGATCCCCGCACAACGCATGGGCACCCCTGAAGAGGTGGCCGGCGCGGTGAATTTCCTGATGTCGGCGGAAGCCTCGTACATCACCCGGCAGGTTCTGGCCGTCAACGGAGGCCTGTGCTGATGAAGCGCGTCGTCGTCACCGGCATGGCCGGCATCACCTCGCTGGGCAGCGACTGGGACACCATCGCCGGCAACTTCGCGGCCAACCGCAGCGGCATCCGCCGGATGGACGAGTGGGATCGTTTTACCGAACTCAACACGCGCCTGGCAGCCCCCATCGATGACTTCAAGGTGCCAAGCCACTGGACCCGCAAGCAACTGCGCAGCATGGGCCGGGTCTCGCGGCTGGCGGTGGGCGCGGCGGAGATGGCGCTGGCCGATGCCGGCCTGTTGGGCGACGAATCGATCAAGGACGGGCGCATGGGCGTCGCCTGCGGCTCCTCGACCGGCAGCACCGACGAGATCAAGGCGTTCGGCAACATGCTGCTCAACTCGGTGGCCGAAGGCCTGAACGCCAATTCCTACGTGCGGATGATGCCGCACACCACCGCGGCGAACATCAGCATCTTCTTCGGCCTCACCGGCCGCCTGATTCCCACCTCCAGCGCCTGCACCAGCGGCAGCCAGGGCATCGGCTATGCCTACGAGGCGATCAAGTTCGGCCGCCTGCCACTGATGCTCGCCGGCGGTGCCGAGGAACTGTGCCCGACCGAAGCCATGGTCTTCGACGCGCTCTACGCCACCAGCCTGAAAAACGACACCCCACAACGCAGCCCGCGCCCTTACGACACCGCACGCGACGGCCTGGTGATCGGCGAAGGCGGCGGCATGCTGGTGCTCGAAGAACTGGAGCACGCCCTGGCCCGTGGCGCTCGCATCCACGCCGAGATCGTCGGTTTCGGCAGCAACGCCGACGGCCAGCACACCACCCGTCCGGAGCAAGTCACCATGCGCCGGGCCATGGAACTGGCCCTGGAAGACGCCGGGCTGAAACCTTCGGACATCGGCTACGTCAACGGCCACGGCACCGCCACCGAACAGGGCGACATTGCCGAAACCCTGGCCACCAGCAGCCTGTTCGGCGAACACATGCCGATCAGCTCGCAGAAGAGCTTCCTCGGCCACACCCTCGGCGCCTGTGGCGCGCTGGAATCCTGGTTCAGCATCGAGATGATGAACCGCGACCTCTACGCCCACACCTTCAACCTCGACGAAGTCGACCCGCATTGCGGCAAGCTCGACTACCTGCGCGGCGAGTTTCGGCAGATGAGTAACCGGTACGTGATGAACAACAACTTTGCGTTTGGCGGGGTGAATACTTCGCTGATTTTCAAGCGCTGGCCATAACCTGTAGGAGCGGGCTTGCTCGCGATGGACGACAACGATAACGCGTGCTGCCTGAATGAACGCGTTGTCCGGACGTTTTTCGCGAGCAAGCTCGCTCCTACAGGGGCTCTGACACCCGGATCAGTCAGGGTGGATCAAGGTTATCCAGTACCCGATTCACCGCCAGCTCTCCCAACATGATCGATTGCTGAATCCCCAACAATGTATTGCTCTGCGCTCCGTTCAGATTCCTCGCGAAATCACTCGCCATGACGTTTGCCGAGGCCAGCGACACGCAGGCGTATTCCAGCAGGGTGCGGTTGTCGATGTCGGGGGCGATGAGGAAGATTGTACTGCTCATGATTCAGCGTCCTGAAAGTGGGCGGCCACGCCGAATCGTTGCTGATCATAAGGGTGGCAGCTGTACGCAGGTTAGCAGACCGGCCGAAGCGAAACCGGCGCGCCCTAAGGCGCCCTGCGCACAGCCACCGTCAAGGGCAGGTATGGACATACCTGCCTATCAGGAGCGCAAATGCGCTTACTTCGATACGGGCTGCTAAACCCGATCACTGACAATCAGTGACACGAATCAAGCTACCGATGGCCCTCAAAGCGCACAAGCCGGCGGATTCTGGAGTAGTTGTAGGCCCTGACGCAACGCGCTGTAGCCTCCCAACGTACACTTCGGAAACGTCCCACAGACACTGCTGAAACAATGACGATCCTGTAGGAGCCGGCTTGCCGGCGATAGCGGACTGTCCGGCAACATTGATGTCGACAGATCCGGCGCCATCGCCAGCAAGCCGGCTCCTACAGCGTCACGATTGCAGCGGCTCGACCTTCCTGGTCAGCAACTCGACAAACGCCTTGGCCATCGCCGACTTCTGATCCTTGCGCTGCACCAGCCACACCGCCGACACCGCCGCCGGATCGAGCAACGGCCGATAGACCACGCCATCAATACGCATCCGCTGATAAGACGCCGGCAGCACCGACACACCGAGCCCCGCCGCCACCAGCCCGATGATGGTCATCGCCTCCCCAGCCTCCTGGGCAAAGTGCGGGCTGAAACCGGAATCCCGGGCCAGGCTGAGCAACTGCGCATACAGACCACTGCCGTAGCTGCGTGGAAAGAACACGAAAGGCTCAAGCGCCAGGGCTGACAGAAACAGACCCTCTTCGCTGCCCTCTACCAACGGGTGCTTGGAGCTGAGCACCGCAACCAGCGGTTCACGCATCAGCTCGACCACGCTGAGGCAGTCCGGCAGCCCGAGCGGGCGCATGATGCCGACCTCAATCGACTCGTCCACCAGCGCATCGGCCACCTGGGTGCTGCTCATTTCCCGCAGGTTCAGGTGCACCGCGGGGAAGCGCTGGCGAAAAGAGAAAATCGCCTGGGGAATGGTCGAGTTGAACGGGGCGGATGAGGTGAAGCCAATCTTCAATTCACCCAACTCACCCAGTTGCGCCCGTCGCGCGACATCCGCCGCTTTGTCGACCTGCGCCAGTACCAGCCGCGCTTCTTCCAGGAACAGCCGACCGGCCTCGCTCAGCTCGACCCGACGATTGGTACGCTCGAACAGCCGCGCGCCGACTTCCTGTTCCAGTGCCTGGATTTGCTGGCTCAGCGGCGGCTGGGAGATGCCCAGCACCTGTGCGGCGCGGCCGAAGTGCAGTTCTTCGGCGACGGCGATGAAGTAGCGCAGATGACGCAATTCCATGGAAACCCCATTAGGTCGTAAAAGCTATCAAACAGGTCGAACAATATATTGGATTGAATCATTAGCCAGCTATATGCTTTTTTCATTGCCTGACCGGCTGCGTCCTCCGAGGTCCCCCGTGAAAACTGCTGTCGCTCCACTCGCCCATGAAGTTCCTCCTGTAGCGCCGGACGCTATCGCCGTTGAGCTGGCAGAGATCTACATCGAAAAAGGCACGCCGGCGTTCATGCGCACGGTGCTGGCACTGTTCTGCGGCGGCTTCGCGACCTTCGCCCTGCTGTACTGCGTGCAACCGATGATGCCGCTGCTGTCCCACGAATATTCCATCAACGCGGCGCAAAGCAGCCTGATCCTCTCTGTCGCCACCGGCATGCTCGCTTTCGGCTTGCTGATCACGGGGCCGATCTCCGACCGCGTCGGGCGCAAACCGGTGATGGTCGCCGCGCTGTTCGCCGCGGCCCTGTGCACCCTTGCCAGCGCGATGCTGCCGAGCTGGCACGCGGTGCTGGCGATGCGGGCGCTGGTGGGCCTGTCTTTGAGCGGGCTGGCGGCGGTCGCCATGACCTACCTGAGCGAAGAGATCCATCCGCAGCACATCGGCCTGGCGATGGGCCTGTACATCGGCGGCAACGCGATTGGCGGGATGAGCGGGCGCTTGATCACCGGGGTACTGATCGACTTCGTCAGTTGGCACACGGCAATGCTGGTGATCGGCGGCCTGGCCCTGATTGCGGCGGCGGTGTTCTGGAAAATCCTCCCCGAATCGCGCAACTTCCGCTCCCGCTCGCTGCACCCGCGCAGCCTGCTCGACGGCTTCACCATGCACTTTCGCGACGCCGGCTTGCCGCTGCTGTTCCTCGAGGCCTTCGTGCTGATGGGGGCGTTCGTCACGCTGTTCAACTACATCGGCTATCGCCTGCTGGCCGAGCCGTATCACATGGAACAGGCGTTCGTCGGGATGCTCTCGGTGGTGTACCTGTCGGGCATCTACAGCTCGGCGAAAATCGGTGCCCTGGCCGACAAGCTCGGTCGACGCAAAATGCTCTGGAGCACCATTGCACTGATGATCGCCGGCCTGGCGCTGACGATGTTCACACCGCTGCCGCTGGTGATCATCGGCATGCTGGTGTTCACCTTCGGCTTCTTCGGTGCCCATTCGGTGGCCAGCAGCTGGATCGGCCGCCGCGCCACCAAAGCCAAGGGCCAGGCGTCGTCGCTTTACTTGTTCAGCTACTACGCCGGGTCGAGCATTGCCGGTACGGCGGGTGGCGTGTTCTGGCATCTGGGTGGCTGGAACGGGATCGGGCTGTTCATCGGCACGCTGCTGGTGATTGCGCTGCTGATCGCGTTGAAGCTGGCGAAGTTGCCGCTGCTGCCACAACACACCTCGGCTACCTGAGCACCAGCCGCGCCTCCAAAGCATCGTCACGTTTTTCCAGGGCCAGCGACTGCAACGCGACACCGTTGCGCTCCATAGCGTCGAGCCACTGTATCAACGGCTGCGCGTTGCCATTGAGGGTCAGGCGCAGCAGGTCGCTGTCGCTCTCCATCTGACGGATTTCCAGCCCCGCTGCCGCTGCGCTCTCACTGATGCGCAGCGATAGCGGCTGACCGGTGTCGGCGGGGACATGGCTGCGCGGTGATGCCCGTTGCAGTTGCGCGGCCAGACTCGTCTGCTGTTGATACTGACGCTCGACAGTTTCCAGGCGCTGCCGGTTCGGTTGCCAGATCAGGCTGAAAGCCACAACCGCCAACAAAAAAGCCCCCAACACCTGCAACAGCCGTTGTTCGCGCACAGAAAGGCGCCGCCATGCCTGGATCATGCCTCGTCCTCCACGGTGAGGGTGGCGTGCACCCGGTCAGCGGCTTTGTTCGCGCTATCGAGCCGGATGGGCATGCCTTGTTGGCGTCCGCGCTCACGCAATTGTTCCAGCTCGGCAAAGCCGCTGGCGGTCAGCTGGATTTTCCAGCCTTCACCGGCCCTGAACTCGATGCGCCGGACCTCGACCGGGCTGGCGCCGATCACCTGCTCAATCAATCGGACCAGCCCTGCAATGCGGGTGTTTTGCGATTCGACAGGCTGGCTTTGCAGGGCCTTGAGTTGCGCTGCGATGTCGACGATGCGGCCTTGCTCCGGGTAAAGCGCCTTGAATCGCAATTCATTTTGGCTGGCGAGGCGGCGGGCTTCGCTGTCGATGAAGCGAATCCGCGTCTCGCTGCCCCCCCAGGTCAACAGCGCCAGCATCACCATCACCCACCCGCCGGTACGCCAGGGCAGACGCTTGCCACGCGGGGCGAATGCACCTTGCAGCAGATTGATGGCCCGGATCGGGCGGTGGGTCAGGCATTGGTCGATGACCGCGGGGTCCTCACGTTCGTCCAGCCATTGCATGTCCCTGGGCAATAATGGGGTGAGCAGCGCCAGGTGCTCTTGCGACAACGCCAAGCGTGCCGACAGGCTTCCACCCAACAGCCAACGACCGAACCACCACGCACCGCACGGTTGAGCGCCGGACAACACATCGGCATCGACGAACACCCCGCGCACCGTGATACCCGTCTCGCGCAGCAGGGCGAGCACGGCGGCCAACCGTTCCCGGCCGATGACCATGGCCGGGTAGCAGCCGTCGCGATCACGGGCGCCAACACCCAGATGCACAACGTCCAGCGCCTCGCTCAGTTGATCTTCCACGGCGAAGGCTATGGCCTGGGCCTCGGGTTGACGCCGCGCCGGCCATGGCTCGCTGCGTACCCAACTGCACATTTCCATGGGCAGCAGCACATCGACCGACTTCCCCTGCAATGCCGAGGCCGCCTGAGTCAGTGGCATCGGCTGGCGTTGACCGGTTGGGGACCACAGCATGCAAGGCCAGAGTGCGGATGGCGCATCCCGGCCCTCGGCGGTCAGGTAAAGCCAAGTGTTCATCGCGGTCTCTCGTGGCTACTGGTAGGAAGAAAACGTCGTTGCAGCACCGTCAGCTGTTGAGTCTTGGGGTCGTACCCGACATCCGTGGCCAGATGCAATCGGCGCCCGTCCCGGATCACCTGCACGCCGATCCGATACCAGCGGCTATGGGTGCCAAGGCCATGGCTGCTCAAGCCCTGCCCGGAGAGCAACGGGTCCTGCGTAAACGCCTGGACACTCGCCCAAGGTGCTGTTGCGGCCTGAAGCGCCAGCGCATCGGCGGTCGCGGCGTCCACCTCGCCGAGCGTTCTCAACACCAGCGCCGGCGCGGTGTTGATGTTCAAGGTGACGTCGGTGGGCAGCAGTGCCACCCAGGGCTCCAGTCGTTGCAGCAGGCGAGCGTCAATGCCGGGAAGCAAGCGCAGCTGGCTCAGTTCCCGCAGCGGCCCGACCTGGCTCAGTTGCACAGGAGGAAGCTCGAGCAGCTCGAGCAGGCGCGCCCAACGGTTGAGGGTGACCTGATCCACCTGGCCCTGGCGTAACAAAGCGTTGAGATTGAAACGCCCGGCGAGGTCATCGATATCGATGCGGATCTGCGCCTCTTCAACCTCGAAACCCGGCGCCATGGCCGTCCAGCCCTGAATCCGCTCGACGGGTTTTTCCGTGCTCTGCAGCGCGTCGCGCAACAGCAGCAACGCCCAGCTTTCCCCGCCCGATGCGAGTTGACGCAGGTGTATCTGCTGCAACTGTTGCCCGCTGCTTTGCAGCGACAGGTGATGGCTGCGCAACAAGCCACCGGTGATCAGCAGCGCCAGGCTCAGGACCAGCAAAACACTGATCAACGCCATGCCGCGTTGATGCCCGTTCATGGCAATGCACCCGGCATCGGCAACACCCGACGAATCGATTCGAAGCGACCGACCGAGACGTGCACCTCCAGCGCCAGGGGCGCCTTCGCGTCCTGTCCGGGCGACCATTGAGCGACCCAGCCGGACTGGCTGTCGAACAGACGCCAGTTCAACTCGCGAACGTCCTCCAACAGTTTTTGCCGCTGCACGAGTTCGGTGCCTTCGCCCTGGCTTTCGCGCCACAGCACGTCGCCATCGAGTCGATAGGTCAGCGCCTGAAGCTCACTGCGCGGCTGGTCCAGCGGATTGCGCCAGTGACTGCGCTGGAACTGTAAAAGCGGCGGTGCAAGCACCATCGGCTGCGCAGTGACCTGCAGCAGATCCCGCTCGATCACCGCCACCGCGCGCTGCAGGCTCCTGAGTTCTCGCTCGTGGGCCGTCACGCCCCGTTGCACCCGCACCACGCTATCGAACAAACCCCAACTGGCCAGCCCCAACACGGCGAAGATCGCCAGGGCGATGACCAGCTCCAGCAAGGTGAACCCGCGCTGCTTATTCATGAACCGCGAGTGTCCAACCGCTGGCACGATGCAAGGCGTGCGTACTGTTTGCGGGGCTGACCTGGATGTCGACCTGGAGCAAACGTGGATCACCGGTGGCGCTGATGTGTTGCTGCAACACCCAGTCGCGCTGATCCATGGACACCACCTGTTGCTGCTGCCCCGCCGCCAACCCGGGTTGCAGGCGCAATTCATTCAAACGGTTGTCCGCCAGCCACGCCGCAAACAGTCGCGCCTCAACGGCGCCACGCTGTTTGACCACGTATTGACTGGCCGAAAGCACGGCAGCCGCCAGTGTCGCGAAGATCGCCAGGGCCACCATGATTTCCAGCAGCGTGAAACCGCCCATGGCGGGTCGGGATCGCAAGCTAGCCATCGATCTCCACCTCGCCAAGGCCATCGCCGGACAGGCTCAGCCAGGTCCGGTTGCCGGACTCGAATGTCAGGGTGAAGACACTGGTCTCGTCGTTGCTGAATATCAACAACTGCGGCGGCCCTTCATCAGCGCCCAGGTCTACCGCATAGCCGTCATCCCGAAAACGCACCCGCACGCTCAGGGGCCAGTCAGTTAGCTCCGCCACCGGCTCCCATCCGTGAACACCCTGGCGCATCGCCCGGTGGCCATCGGTACTCAGCCGCAAACCATAGTCCTGCCCCTCGAATACCGCTCGCTCGCGCAACTGATGAATCACCTGCACCATCGCCTCAGCCTCCTGCCTGACCTGGCGCGCGGGACTGTCCCCACCGGCAAAGCTCACCATGCCCAGCAAAAAGCCGACCATCACAATTACGATCATCAACTCCAACAACGTAAATCCCCGGCAACGGTAGCCCACGGTTCAATGACCCCAATTGCCGATTTCCGCTGCAAACCCTTCACCGCCGGCTACGCCATCGGCACCCAGGGAATACAGGTCGTAAGTACCATCCGTCGATCTCACACCCGGATTGAGGTACTGATAAGGCGTGTTCCACGGGTCGACCGGCATGCTCTTGAGGTATCCCTGAGGGTTCCAGCCACGCGCCGCGGGCAGTCCGGAGGGACGCTTGACCAACGCTTCCAGGCCTTGCTGGGTCGAGGGGTAATGGGCGTTGTCGAGGCGATACATTTCCAGGGCGGTGGCGATGGCCTGGATATCGATTCTGGCGGCGGTGACCTTGGCCTGATCGGGGCGACTCATGAACTGCGGCACCACAATGGCCCCCAGCACACCGATGATGACCACCACCACCATGATTTCGATCAGGGTAAAACCGCGTTGCACGCGGGAAAGGCTTTTGCGGACAGGTCGCATGGATCAATTCACCAATTGGTTGAGGCTGAGAATCGGGAGCAGGATGGCCATGACGATCAGCAGCACAACGCCGCCCATCAGTACCAGCATGGCCGGCTCGAACAGGCTCACCACCAGCGCAATGCGCGCGGCGAGGCTGCTTTCCTGTTGTTCGGCGGCCCGGGCCAACAGGCGGTCGAGTTCGCCGGCACGTTCACCACTGGCGATCATGTGCAGCATCATCGGCGGGATGTCGCCGCTCAGTTCCAGGCCGCGGGTGAGCGTTCCGCCTTCGCGAACGGAACGGGCGACATCGACCATCCGCGCGCGAATGGTCAGGTTGCCGATGACCGCGGCGGCAATCTCCAGTGCGTCCACCAAGGGCACGGCACTTTTGCCGAGGATCGCCAGGGTGCTGGCAAATCGCGCGGCTTCCATGGCCCGCAGCACTTCACCGATGACCGGCGCACTCAGCAGCCAACGATGCCAGCGCAGACGCCATTGCGGCTGCTGCCAGCTCCAGCGCCACAGGCCGAACAGCGTCACCAGCACGCCTATCAGCAACAGGAAATGGTTGCGCAGGCCGTTGCTCACGCCAATCAGTGCCTGGGTCAGCCAGGGCAACGGCTGGCCGCTGTCGACGAAAATCTTCACCACATCCGGCACTACATAACCGAGCAAAAAACCGACGATTGCTACGCTGGCCAACATCAGGATCAAGGGGTACACCAGGGCCATCTGGATCTTTTGCCGCGAGGCTTGGCGGGCCTGTGTGTAGGCCGCCAGTTGCTCCAGCACATGGCCCAGATGCCCCGAGCGCTCGCCGGCGGCCACGGTGGCGCGGAACAATTCGGGGAAGGCCCTGGGAAATTGCCCCAGTGCCGAGGCCAGGGCGTGGCCTTCCATCACCCGGCTCCTGACCGCCGAGAGCAGGCCCGCGACCTTGCGCTTCGAGCTCTGTTTCGCCACCGCCTCGAGTGCTTCTTCCAGAGGCAGCCCGGCCTGAACCAGCGTTGCCAGCTGCAAGGTCAATAACGCCAGATCAGCCGCGCTCAGGCCTGCGCCGCGAGGTTGCTTGCCTGTATCTCTGCCGACCCGGACCTCGATCAACACACGCGGCCACACGCCACGTTCACGCAACAGCTGTCGCGCATGACGGGGTCCATCGGCCTCCAGGCGTCCCTTGCAGGATCGGCCTTGGGCATCTAGGGCGCGGTAGTCGAAGGTGGGCATCCGTCAGTGCTCCTGGGTCACGCGCAGCAACTCATCGAGGCTGGTCAAGCCTTCCAGCACCCGCTGACGCCCGTCCTGGAACAGGCTGCGCGAAACCTTGCGCGTTGCCTCGACGAGGATTTGCTCACTGGCGCCCTGATGGATCAGCGCCGAGACGGCGGGCGTCACGCTGATCAGTTCGTAGATGCCGATGCGCCCGCGATAGCCGTGCTGGCACTGCGCGCAGCCCGAGGCTTGGCACAGGGTGTGCGACGTGGCCGTGTCGAGCCCCAGGCGGTCACAGGCCGCCGCATCGGCGGTGTACGAAACCTTGCAATGGGGGCACAGGGTGCGCAGCAGGCGCTGGGCCAGAATGCCCACCAGCGAGGACGCCAGCAGGTAGGCATCGACGCCCATGTCGACCAGCCGCGTAACGGCGCCGACCGCACTGTTGGTGTGCAAGGTCGACAGCACCAGATGCCCGGTCAAAGACGCCTGCACGGCGATCTCGGCGGTTTCGCGGTCGCGGATTTCGCCGACCATCACCACGTCCGGGTCCTGGCGCAGAATCGCCCGCAGGCCGCGGGCAAAGGTCATGTCGACTTTCGGGTTGACCGGCATCTGGCCCACACCCGGCAGGTGATACTCGATCGGGTCTTCGACCGTGAGGATGTTGCGGGTCTGGTCATTCAGGCTGCTCAACGCGGCGTACAGGCTGGTGGTCTTGCCGGAGCCCGTCGGCCCGGTCACCAACAGGATGCCGTGGGGTTTGCCCAACAACTGGCGCAGGGCCGCGAGGGTATCGTCCGGCATGCCCAGCCGATGCAGGTCCAGGCGCCCGGCCTGCTTGTCGAGCAGACGCAGCACCACCCGCTCACCGTGGGCCGAAGGCAGCGTCGAGACCCGCACATCGACTTCATGCCCGGCCAGACGCAAGGCCATTCGCCCATCCTGGGGCACGCGTTTTTCCGCGATGTCCAGGCGCGCCATGACCTTGATCCGCGACACCAGCAGCGTTGCCAGTTCGCGCTTGGGCCTGAGCATTTCACGCAGTTGGCCATCCACCCGCATGCGCACCGACAGGTACTGTTCGAAGGTTTCCAGGTGCACATCCGAGGCGTGCTCGCGCACGGCTTCACCGAGCAGTGCGTTGATCAGGCGAATGATCGGCGCATCGCCCTGTTGCTCCAGCAGGTCGGCGGTCTGCGGCACCTGATCGACCAGGCTGAGCAAGTCCAGCTCTTCGTCCAGCCCTTGGGCTACCTGCTCCACCGCGCTTTGTCCCTCACGATAGGCTGCCGCCAGGCGTGAGGCGTATTCTTCGGCGTCGACGATGACGAACGGCAGCGTCGCCCCGCACACCCGGTGCGCCTCTGACAATGCGCTGAGCGATGCATCGCTGCGCAGGGCAAGGCGCAGATCGTCGCCGTCACGCTCCAGCAACACACCAAAACGCCGGGCGAAGCCGAAGGGCAATTGCTCGCTGAATTCGCCCATGGGTTACTGCGCCTTACCGCGCAAGTCGAACACTGGCGCGTCGCTGGCCGGTTCAAACAACCCGCGCGCCTCGGATGGCAGCAACAACGAGTTGTTTTCCCCCGCCCCTGACTTGCTCAGGTCACGCAGCGCGTTGTAACGCTGCTGGCTGACCTGGGACAGGTCCTCCTTGCTGCGCACGATGGTCGGGCGCAAGAACACCATCAGATTGCTTTTGGTCTGGGTGTCGCGGCTCCAGCGGAACATCGCGCCGAGGTAGGGAATGTCACGCAGCAGCGGCACGCCGCTTTTCTGGGTGCGCACGCTGTCGCGGATCAGGCCGCCGATCACGATGATTTCGCCATCGTCGGCGAGGATGGTGCTTTTGAGCGCTCGCTTGTTGGTGATCAGGTCCGAGGAGTCGATGCCCGACACCGAGGGGGCGATGTCCGACACTTCCTGCTCGACCTCCAGGCGCAACGTCGAGCCTTCGTTGATGTAAGGCTTGATCTTCAGGCTGATGCCGACGTCCTTGCGCTCGACGGTTGTGAACGGATTCTCCGCGCCGTTGCTATTGGTGGCGTAGGAGCCGGTCTTGAACGGCACGTTCTGGCCGACGATGATTTCCGCTTCCTGATTGTCCAGGGTCAACAGGCTCGGGGTGGACAGCAGGTTGCTGTGGGTGTTGCTGGCCAGGGCCGAAATCAGCGCACCGAAGCGGTCGCTGCCCAGTCGCAGGATCGCCCCTTCCGGCGCCGATCGTTTCTCGTCGAACTTCAACCCGCCGACAATCGGAATGTCGGTACCGGGAAAGTTGATGAAGCCCTTGGCGTCGCCGGTGTTGAGGTTCCACTGCACACCGACGGCCTCGGCGATGTCGCCGGAAATTTCGACGATGGCGGCATGGATCAACACCTGGGCCCGCGGCTGGTCCAACTGGCGCACGATGCTTTCGATGGTCCGCACCTGTGCCGGCTCGGCAATCAGCACCAGCGCGTTCTGGCTTTCGTCGGCCTTGATCATGAAGGCAGCGCCGCCCGACATGTCCTTGGCGTTGCCGACGGCGGACGCCTGTTTCCTGCCCTGCCCCATCGATTCCAGAATCTCGGCCAACTGCTTGGCATCGCTGTGACGCAGGCGAATCACCCGGGCGTTGTCGAGGGTCGTGGTGGCCGGTGTATCGAGCCCGCGGGCCAGTTCGATCAAACGTTGGCGAACGACTGGCGGGCCTATGAAAATCAGGCGATTGGTCCGGGTGTCAGCCAGTACCTGTATCGCCGACTCGGCATTGCGCTTGCCCATGGAGGCCTCGATCACCGGTGCAACATCGCCGGCCTGGGCATGCTGGAGCTGAAGCACCGCGTGCAGGTTGTTCTGACCGGAGTCCAGTTCGCGGATCACCCGGGCGATGCGCTTCACATTGGCGGCCGTATCGGTCAGCACCAGCGCGTTGGCCGACACCGAGGGGCCGACATAACCGTTGGCAGAAACCAACGGCCGCACCAGCCCGGCAATATCGGTGGCGCTACCGGTGTTCAACCCGATGACTTCGGTCACGAACTGCGACGCCGTGGTGGTTTTTACCGTGCCCTGACCGGCCCGGGTCCTGGCCTCGGCAACCGGGGTGATGAGAATCCGGTCGCCCTCATCGATCACCGTAAAATTGTGGGCGTCGAGCACTGAATAGAACAACCGACGCACCCCCTCACGATCAAGGGCCTGTCGGGACATGACGGTGATACGACCGGAGACCTTGGGGTCCAGCACTACCGTGGTCCCGAGAATGCTGGAGATCTCTTCGACGATGTCGCGCAGCTCTGCGTTGTTCATCGCCAGTTGCCATTTTTCTTCGGCGCCTCGAAGCGTGCCCGAGAAGGCAGCAGCCGCCAAAACGGCAAGCAAAAGCATGGAACGCAACCAATGCGCGCCGACGAAGCTGTTCATGAAATTCATCACTCTGGTTGCCCGGAGAGCGGGCGTAAAAAACGCGTGGTCGTGGTGACCGATTGAGCATCGGCGGATGATTCGAGTCCCGTCAGGAACCGTGCGCCAGAGGGGACGAGCGCTAGCAGCTCTTCCCGGCCCTTGTTCCACAACACAACCTGGTGGGTCTCGATACGACGCAGGATGCTGCCGCCGGGCAAACGCTCGCCCACTTGATAGAGACGAGAACCTTGAGCATTGGCCAGCAGTGCCTTGGATAGTCCGTTGCTGACAAAGCTCGCTTGCAAGGTCAGCGGTTCGGCGCTGGGCCGCGGTGTGGCCTCCGTCGTCAGGCCGAACACAATGGCAATCGATGTTGTTTCGAGCAGTTCACGTGCAGGCACCGTCTCCAGCGCTGCGATGTCGGGCAACGGTGAAGCCAGGTGCTCGCGAAACGCCCGTTCCTGCCACGCCAGAAACACCGCAGCGCCCACTGGCAACGCGAGCCAACAAATGTTGCTCAGGCATGCCCGAAAGCGTTGTCCGGAAAAATTCGAAACCTTCATTTTCAACTCGGTACTCAACAAAAACACCTGGCTTCAGGCGACCTTTTGAGGGGCGTCTGAAGCCAGGTGCGGGGACTTACAACTTGTCCCACGCCATGTGCGAGTGAGCACCGACACCCGGTTCAAAACCGGTGGCGGTAGGGGTGTACTGCTTGCAGTAACCCGACTCAGGGAATGGCTTGCACTCAAAGACTTCGTCGGTTTTCGGTTGCAGCACCTTGGTGCCGGCTTTGTAGTCGCTGAGGCCTTCAGGGAACACGAAGTCGTATTCGACGCCTGCGCCTTCACCGGTCAGTTGGGTGGTCCTGGTGTCCTGACGGGTGGTGCGGCCATCCAGGGTGGTGCCGACCAGGGTCAGCGTGTGCACGCCTGGATTGCTGCGCACATCCAGGGACAACGAGGTGGAGCCGGTGGCCACTTGTGCCGATGTGGTGCCGACCGGTTTGTTGTTCTGATCGAACAAAGTCGCTTCGACGTCCATCGCGCGGTTCGCAGTCATGCTGAACTCGACTTTGGCCCGGCCTTTGTTCAGAACGTATTCGGCTTGCTGAGAGGTCACCGACATGCTGGCAGAGGCGTCTTCTTTCATATCCAGCTGTACTTCGTAACGAATCACGCCGCTTTCTTTTTGTGCGTAGAGGCTGTTGGTACCTTTCACTGGCTCGACATTACCGCTCTCGTCACGAATACCGGCACGGATGAGTGCGTGGGTCGCGTTGATTTTTTCTGCCAGCTTGAACGACCAGTTGTGCGGTGCGCCTTCTTCAGCGTTATCGATACTGATTTCCACGCTGTAGTCCGGACTCTCGCCATTGGCGGTGAACGCGCGGGCCTTGACCTTGTCACCTGCCAGCAAGGGGGTTGAAGGCGCAATGCTGGCCACGCGGGTCCAGCCGCCTGGCAACTCCGGCTCCGCAAGGATGTTCACATCTGCCACGTTGTAAAACGCGGCATCGGTATCACCGACTGTCCAGATACCCAGGATGACATGGTGGCCCGACTTGTCTGAAGGGATGGTGCAGCTATGTTTGTCGCTGTTGGACGGTTTCTGATTGCCGCCATCGATGGTGCAAAACGGCGTGCTCTCAAAGGTGGCACGCTTCAGAGACTCGTTTGGATTCCAGCCATTGCGGCTGATGAAATACTCATGCTTGGTGGCAGGGTGAACGGCGGTGTAAACCCACTGGAAATCAATGTTGCGATCCCTGATTTCCGTCAGGTGCCAGCGGGTGGCGGACTGTGCGTCCAGTGCGGAGAACAGCGCGTGACCGCCACTGGCGATCTTGCCATCGACCGGCCCCTGCACGGGGGCACCGCCAACACCTGCCGGAAAGCCCTTGAAGGTTTCACCGACACTCTGCGGCTCGTACTGGGCACCACCACAGTTGGTGTTCAAGCCTTTCTGGCAGGCCAGTGCGCGTGACGGCGGCACATCCAGATAGCCATGGGCGGAAACGGTTTGAGAGGCCAGCATTGCCGATAACAGGATCATCGATGAGGTGCAGGCCGTTAATGCACTTCTTTTATCAAATGTAATTTTCATGATGTGTTCCAGACTGCTTATCGAAAACAAGGCGCCTTGCAGGCGGCGATGTTTGCTTCGTTACCGTTCAGCGTTGTGCTGAACAGGGGTCTGGAACCTTACGGGGATGACGAAGAATTCTATGTAGGAGTAATCATCGAGCCGGGCGGGAATAGTCTTCTCATCCGATTTTCCGACAAGAAAGGAAAACACTCTTACAGAAGGAAACGCTTTATCCGGGCAGCTTTCTGCAGGACATAAAAAAACCTGTCCGGCACAAGGCGGGACAGGCTTCTGGAAAACGGCGTTGACCGTTATTCGTGATATTGCGCCGACAATTCATGCACGGCCCGCAGGAATGCACCGGCGTGTTCCGGATCGACTTCCGGCGTAATGCCATGACCGAGGTTGAACACGTGGCCGCTGCCTTTGCCGTAGCTGGCGAGAATGCGCCCGACTTCAGCGCGAATGGCTTCCGGTTTGGCGTAGAGCACGGTCGGGTCCATGTTGCCTTGCAGCGCGACCTTGTCGCCAACACGGGCGCGGGCGTTGCCGATGTCGCAGGTCCAGTCCAGGCCCAATGCATCAGCACCGGCATCGGCGATGCTTTCCAGCCACAGGCCGCCGTTCTTGGTGAACAGGATGACCGGCACCTTGCGGCCTTCGTGCTCGCGGATCAGGCCGCTGACGATTTTGCGCATGTAGGCCAGGGAGAACTCCTGGTACGCCGCGGCCGACAGGTTGCCGCCCCAGGTATCGAAGATCTGCACCGCTTGCGCACCGGCCAAGATCTGGCCGTTGAGGTAGCTGGTGACCGACTGCGCAAGCTTGTCCAGCAACAGGTGCATGGCTTGCGGGTTGTCGTAGAGCATGGCCTTGGTCTTGCGGAAGTCTTTCGACGAGCCGCCTTCGACCATGTAGGTCGCCAGGGTCCATGGGCTGCCGGAGAAGCCGATCAACGGTACACGCCCGTTCAGTTCACGACGGATGGTGCTGACCGCATCCATCACGTAGCCGAGGTCTTTCTGCGCATCGGGAATCGGCAGGGCTTCGATGTCGGCCAGGGTGCTGACGACTTTCTTGAAGCGCGGGCCTTCGCCGGCTTCGAAGTACAGGCCCTGGCCCATGGCATCGGGGATGGTCAGGATGTCGGAAAAGAGGATCGCCGCATCCAGTTGCGGATAACGGTCGAGCGGCTGCATCGTGACTTCGCAAGCGAACGCCGGGTTCATGCACAGGCTCATGAAGTCGCCGGCCTTGGCACGGCTGGCGCGGTATTCAGGCAGGTAGCGACCGGCCTGACGCATCATCCACACGGGGGTGACGTCTACGGGTTGCTTGAGCAGGGCGCGCAGGAAACGGTCGTTCTTCAGGGCAGTCATGTCGGCATCCGGAAAAAAAGTGAGGGCATTTTCTCAGAGCCGGACGCAAAAGGCACGGATGCAGGTCAGCCTTTTGTCTATCGGGTCAATTTGTCGCAATGAAACACAGTGTTTGCAATATCACAAAACGACTGTAGGAGCTGGCTTGCCGGCGATGCGGGCACCGCGGTGCATGAGATACACCGCGGTGATGCCATCGCTGGCAAGCCAGCCCCTACAGGTATTGTGTTGCAGTTTCGAACGAGGGTTAGACGCCCAGGTAATCCAGGATCCCTTCGGCGGCATTACGGCCTTCGAAGATCGCCGTCACCACCAGGTCCGAACCGCGCACCATGTCGCCACCGGCGAAGATTTTCGGGTTGCTGGTCTGGTGCTTGTACTGACCTTGCTCCGGTGCCACAACGCGGCCCTGGCTGTCGGTCTGGATCTCGAACTGCTCGAACCACGGCGCCGGGCTAGGACGGAAACCGAACGCGATGACCACGGCGTCGGCCGGGATGATCTCTTCGGAACCCGGGATCGGCTCGGGGCTGCGACGGCCACGGGCGTCGGGCTCGCCGAGACGGGTCTCGACCACCTTCACGCCTTCGACCTTGTCTTCACCAACAATCGCAATCGGCTGGCGGTTGTAGAGGAACTTCACGCCTTCTTCCTTGGCGTTCTTCACCTCTTTGCGCGAGCCCGGCATGTTCGCTTCGTCACGACGATAAGCGCAGGTCACCGACTTGGCGCCCTGGCGGATCGACGTACGGTTGCAGTCCATCGCCGTGTCGCCACCGCCCAGTACCACGACCTTCTTGCCTTTCATGTCGACGAAATCTTCCGGCGACTTTTCAAAGCCCAGGTTGCGGTTGACGTTGGCGATCAGGAAGTCCAGTGCGTCGTACACGCCTGGCAGGTCTTCACCGGCAAAACCGCCCTTCATGTAGGTGTAGGTGCCCATGCCCATGAATACGGCATCGTATTCTTCGAGCAGTTGCTCCATGGTCACGTCCTTGCCCACCTCGGTGTTGAGGCGGAACTCGATGCCCATGCCGGTGAAGACTTCGCGGCGATTGCTCAGCACGGTCTTTTCCAGCTTGAACTCGGGAATGCCGAAGGTCAGCAGGCCGCCGATTTCCGGGTTCTTGTCGAACACCACCGGGGTCACGCCGCCGCGCACCAGCACGTCGGCGCAACCCAGGCCCGCAGGCCCGGCACCGATGATCGCGACGCGCTTGCCGGTCGGCTTGACCTTGGACATGTCCGGGCGCCAGCCCATGGCGAACGCGGTGTCGGTAATGTACTTCTCAACCGAACCGATGGTCACCGCGCCGAAGCCGTCGTTGAGGGTGCAGGCTCCCTCGCACAGACGATCCTGCGGGCACACCCGGCCGCAGACTTCCGGCAGGGTGTTGGTCTGGTGCGACAACTCGGCGGCCTGGAGGATGTTGCCCTCGGCCACCAGCTTGAGCCAGTTGGGAATGAAGTTGTGCACCGGGCACTTCCATTCGCAATACGGGTTACCGCACCCCAGGCAGCGGTGGGCCTGGTCGGCCGACTGCTGGGGTTTGAAGGGCTCGTAGATTTCCACGAACTCTTTCTTGCGTTGACGCAACAGTTTCTTCTTCGGATCCTTGCGCCCGACCTCGATGAACTGGAAGTCATTATTCAGACGTTCAGCCATTTTAAAACCTCATCAAACTCTTCAGGCGCATATCACTGCGGGTTGGCACGGGTGCTGGAAAGCAACGACTTCAGGTTGGCAGCCTTGGGCTTGACCAGCCAGAAACGGCGCACGTAATCATCGAGGTTCTCGGCGAGTTCACGACCCCACTCGCTGTCGGTTTCCTCGACGTACTCGTTCAGCACGCGTTGCAGGTGGCTACGGTAGGCTTCCATCGCCTCGCCGCTGATCCGCTGGATTTCCACCAGTTCGTGGTTGACCCGGTCAACGAAGGTGTTGTCCTGGTCGAGCACATAGGCGAAACCGCCGGTCATGCCAGAGCCGAAGTTGTAACCGGTCTTGCCCAATACGCAGACGAAACCACCGGTCATGTACTCGCAGCAGTGATCGCCAGTGCCTTCCACCACGGTGTGGGCACCGGAGTTACGCACGGCGAAACGCTCGCCCGCGGTGCCGGCGGCGAACAGCTTGCCGCCGGTGGCGCCGTACAGGCAGGTGTTGCCGATAATGGCACTGTCCTGGGTACGGTAGACGCTGCCCTTCGGCGGAACGATCACCAGCTTGCCGCCAGTCATGCCCTTGCCGACGTAGTCGTTGGCGTCGCCTTCCAGGTACATGTTCAGGCCGCCGGCGTTCCACACGCCGAAGCTCTGGCCCGCAGTGCCTTTGAAGCGGAAGGTGATCGGCGCGTGGGCCATGCCCTGGTTGCCGTGCTTGCGCGCGATTTCGCCGGAGATCCGTGCACCGATGGAACGGTCGCAGTTGCAGATATCCAGGGCGAATTCAGCGCCGCTCAGGTCGTTGATCGCCGAGGTGGCCATGTCGACCATCTTCTCGGCCAGCAGGCCCTTGTCGAACGGCGGGTTGCGGTCCACGCCACAGAACTGCGGTTTGTCCGCCGGCACGTGGTCGCTGCCCAGCAACGGCGTCAGGTCCAGGTGATGCTGCTTGGCGGTCTGGCCTTCGAGGACTTCCAGCAGATCGGTACGGCCGATCAGTTCCTCGAGGGAACGCACGCCCAGCTTGGCTAGCCACTCACGGGTTTCTTCGGCGACGTAGGTGAAGAAGTTCACCACCATGTCGACGGTACCGATGTAGTGGTCCTTGCGCAGCTTCTCGTTCTGGGTCGCAACGCCAGTGGCGCAGTTGTTCAGGTGGCAGATGCGCAGGTATTTGCAGCCCAGGGCGATCATCGGCGCGGTGCCGAAGCCGAAGCTTTCAGCGCCGAGGATGGCCGCCTTGATCACGTCGAGGCCGGTTTTCAGGCCGCCGTCGGTCTGTACCCGGACTTTGCCACGCAGGTCGTTGCCGCGCAGGGTCTGGTGGGTTTCGGCCAGGCCGAGTTCCCACGGTGCGCCCGCGTACTTGATCGAGGTCAGCGGCGATGCACCGGTGCCGCCGTCGTAGCCGGAGATGGTGATCAAGTCCGCGTAGGCCTTGGCCACACCGGCGGCGATGGTGCCGACGCCCGCTTCCGCTACCAGCTTCACCGAAACCAGCGCTTTCGGGTTGACTTGTTTCAGGTCGAAAATCAGCTGCGACAAGTCTTCGATCGAATAGATGTCGTGGTGCGGCGGTGGCGAAATCAGGGTCACGCCTGGCACGGCGTAACGCAGCTTGGCGATCAGACCGTTGACTTTACCGCCCGGCAGTTGACCGCCCTCGCCCGGCTTGGCGCCTTGGGCGACCTTGATCTGCAGCACTTCGGCGTTGACCAGGTATTCCGGGGTCACACCGAAGCGGCCGGTGGCTACCTGCTTGATTTTCGAGCTCTTGATGGTGCCGTAGCGTGCCGGGTCTTCGCCGCCCTCGCCGGAGTTGGAACGCGCACCGAGGCGGTTCATGGCTTCGGCCAGGGCTTCGTGAGCTTCCGGCGACAGGGCGCCCAGGGAGATACCGGCGGAGTCGAAGCGCTTGAGCACCGATTCCAGCGGTTCGATCTCGCTGATATCCAATGGCGTGTCGAGGGTTTTGACTTTCAGCAGGTCGCGGATCATCGATACCGGACGGTTGTCCACCAGCGACGTGTATTCCTTGAACTTGCTGTAGTCGCCCTGCTGCACAGCGGCCTGCAGGGTGTTGACCACGTCCGGGTTGTACGCGTGATATTCGCCACCGTGGACGAACTTCAGCAGGCCGCCTTGCTGGATCGGCTTGCGCGGACTCCAGGCTTCGGTGGCCAAGGCTTTCTGCTCGGCTTCGATGTCGACGAAACGCGCGCCCTTGATGCGGCTTGGCACGCCACGGAAGCTCAGGTTGCAGACTTCCTCGGACAGGCCGATGGCCTCGAACAACTGCGCACCGCGGTACGACGTGATGGTCGAGATACCCATCTTCGACAGGATCTTGAGCAGGCCCTTGGTGATGCCTTTACGGTAGTTCTTGAACACCTCGTAGAGGTCGCCCAGTACTTCACCGGTACGGATCAGGTCACCCAGCACTTCGTAAGCCAGGAACGGATAAACGGCAGAGGCACCGAAACCGATCAACACGGCGAAGTGATGCGGATCGCGAGCGGTCGCGGTTTCCACCAGGATGTTGGAGTCGCAACGCAGGCCTTTTTCGGTCAGGCGGTGGTGCACCGCGCCGGTAGCCAGGGACGCGTGGATCGGCAACTTGCCCGGGGCGATGTGACGGTCACTCAGCACGACCTGGGTACGACCGGCGCGCACGGCTTCTTCAGCCTGATCGGCGACGTTGCGGATGGCCGCTTCGAGGCCGACGCTTTCATCGTAGTTCAGGTCGATGATCGCGCGCTCGAAACCCGCACGATCGAGGTTCATCAGCGAGCGCCACTTGGCCGGGGAAATGACCGGCGAGCTGAGGATCACGCGCGAGGCGTGTTCCGGCGACTCCTGGAAAATGTTGCGCTCGGCACCGAGGCAGATTTCCAGCGACATGACGATGGCTTCGCGCAGCGGGTCGATCGGCGGGTTGGTGACCTGCGCGAACTGCTGGCGGAAATAGTCGTACGGCGTGCGCACGCGCTGGGACAGCACGGCCATCGGCGTATCGTCGCCCATCGAGCCCACGGCTTCGTAGCCCTGTTCGCCGAGCGGACGCAGCACCTGATCGCGCTCTTCGAACGTGACCTGGTACATCTTCATGTATTGCTTGAGCTGGTCGACGTCGTAGAACGCCGAACCGTGGTCGTTGTCTTCCATGGTCGCCTGGATGCGCAGGGCATTCTTGCGCAGCCATTGCTTGTACGGATGACGGGACTTCAGACGGTTGTCGATCGCATCGGTGTCGAGGATCTGACCGGTCTCGGTGTCCACGGCAAAGATCTGGCCAGGTCCCACACGACCCT
The DNA here is from genome assembly GCF_053628995.1 of Pseudomonas sp. AP3_22 TE3818. NCBI lineage: Bacteria > Pseudomonadati > Pseudomonadota > Gammaproteobacteria > Pseudomonadales > Pseudomonadaceae > Pseudomonas > Pseudomonas sp. AP3_22 TE3818. The sequence goes on from NZ_JBRJHL010000001.1 coordinate 6,202,291, forward strand.
TGGCGATCACGTCTTCAGGCTGGTAGTTCCAGACACCGATTTCCGAGGCCAGGGTGATGAAGCCGTTCTTGGTGGTGACCCAACGCGCCGGACGCAGACCGTTACGGTCGAGCAGGCACACCGCGTAGCGACCGTCGGTCATTACCACGCCGGCCGGGCCGTCCCACGGCTCCATGTGCATCGAGTTGTATTCGTAGAACGCACGCAGATCCGGGTCCATGGTCTCGACGTTCTGCCACGCTGGCGGAATGATCATCCGCACGCCACGGAACAGGTCGATGCCGCCGGTGACCATCAGCTCCAGCATGTTGTCCATGCTCGAGGAGTCGGAACCCACGCGGTTGACCAGCGGGCCGAGTTCTTCCAGGTCCATCAGGTCGTTGGTGAACTTGGTGCGACGGGCCACGGCCCAGTTGCGGTTGCCGGTGATGGTGTTGATCTCGCCGTTGTGCGCCAGGAAGCGGAACGGTTGAGCCAGCGGCCATTTCGGCAGGGTGTTGGTGGAGAAGCGCTGGTGGAACACGCAAATCGACGTTTGCAGGCGCTCATCGCTCAGGTCCGGATAGAAGGCGGTCAAGTCCGCCGGCATCATCAGGCCTTTGTAAATGATGGTCTTGTGCGAAAAGCTGCAGACGTAGTGGTCGGTGTCGGCGGCGTTGGCCACGGACGAGCGACGACGGGAGGTGAACAGCTTGACGGCCATGTCCTGGTCGCTCAGGCCTTCACCACCGATGAACACTTGCTCGATCTGCGGCAGGCGCTCAAGGGCCAGGCGGCCGAGGACGCTGGTGTCGATCGGCACTTTGCGCCAGCCGACCAGTTGCAGGCCAGCGGCCAGGATCTCGCGGTTCATGTTCTCGCGAGCGGCTTCGGCTTTGACCGGGTCCTGGTTGAAGAAGACCATGCCCACCGCATATTGCTTGGGCATTTCGACGCCGAAGGTTTCCTGGGCGATGGCTCGCAGGAACACGTCCGGCTTTTGAATCAGCAGACCGCAACCGTCACCGGTCTTGCCGTCGGCATTAATCCCACCGCGGTGGGTCATGCAGGTCAGGGCCTCGATGGCCGTTTGCAAAAGGGTATGACTGGGCTCGCCCTGCATATGGGCTATCAGGCCGAAACCACAGTTATCCTTGAATTCATCTGGTTGGTACAGACCTGCTTTCATAGACACTTTCTCACCAGGCTGCCTCTGCACGAGGCAAATTTCTTTTCAATTCAACCACTTGCCATCCGCGCCGAACGTACGCCAGCTTTGCGGGGACAAAAGGGAGGTCATTGTACACACCGACACTTGGCCTCACAAATTTGACGACGAAATGTCGCAAATCTATGTCGCATTTGTGAAAGGTTTAAAGCGATATGCTGTGCTAGTCAAAACTTTTTTAATTTTGACCGCAACGACTCAAAGACTACTGTGACGCAGACACCACAAGGCACGCAGCCCGAAAGGTTGCGCGCACTTGTAGAAATTTTGAGGTGCTTGGAGAGGCGGCCTGGGTAAGGCCGCCGAATCTTCAGCGAGTTGTTGCCAGTTCCTGTTGGACGCTGGCGACAGTGCGAGGCCAAGGTTTACCAGCCTGAACCTTCGCTGGCAAGGCCTTGATGGCGGAAACGGCTGCATCACGATTGGCGAAGTTGCCGTAGGTGATCACGTAGAGCGGCTTGCCATTGAGGACTTTCTTGAAATAGCGGTACTCGCCGCCCTGCTCCTTGACGAAGCTTTGTGCGGCAGTTTCGGAGCTGGTGCCGAGGATTTGCACCACGTAGTTGCCCGGTGCCTGACCGGCGTACCAGGTGCCACCCGCCGCCTTGGCCGCCGGAGCCGGTTTCTCGGCAGGCTTGGCCGCCGCAGCAACGGCTGGCTTGGCTGGCGCTGGAGCAGGCTTGGCCACTGGAGCAGGCGCTGGCTTGGCGGTGGCGACCTGAGTCGGCGCAGGTGTCGGCTTGGCCGCTGGTGTCGGCGCAGGGCCGGCAGGAACGCCCACAGGCGGCGCAGTGGTGGTCACCGTCGGCGGCGTGGCGCTGGAGCCTTCAACCGGAACGCCGTCGTCGCCTTCGGTGATGCCGCCTGCGGCTTCAGCCAGCGGGGCACGCATGACAGGTTGCGAATTACCGACCAACGGCAATGGCATCGGCTGCGTGTTGCCGGCGAATTCGACGGCCGGAGCACCGCCATTCGCGGTTGGCTGGCCCTGGCCAAGCGGCAGTTGCGCCTGTTCATTGGCCGGCGCACCGGTGGTCGGTGCCTTGTTGCGACCCGGCATCATCCAGGCGGCAGCTACCGCAACCACGACAACGGCGGAAATCGCCAATACGTGTTTCTTCGGCATATTGAACCCCATTTTTGGACGCTTGACCGCAGAGCGGCTGGCGATCATGGCTTCGATCATTGCATCGCGGGCGACCTGATTGATGCTGCCAGGCCAACCTTCGGAGCTTTCGTGAATATCAGAGATCTGATTCGCGGTGAAAAGTTCGATGCCACGGCCAGCACCCTCAAGCCGCTGCTCCAGATACTCGCGGGTTTCGTCCTCGGTATAGGGCTGCAGTTCGATGACGTGGAAACGCTCTTCCTCGAGATGCAAAGCCTCAAGCTGAGCGATCAGCGAGGTCTCACCGAACAGGAACACATGCGGGCGACCTTCAGGCGCGCCGGCCGCCAGGACCATCAGAACCTCAAGGGCGGACTCGTCGAGCTGTTCGGCGTCATCGACCAGCAAATAGACTTCCTGCCCGGTGAGCGCAAGCTGCACCACCTGGGCCAGGATAGCGTCGGCATCAGCCTGGGCGACATTCAGCGCCTGGGCCACCTGACGCAGCACCCCGGCCGCATCCCCGGCGCCACGGGCGGACACCACCACACTTTGTACCGACTGCTTGTTGGTGCTGGCGACCAGAGCCTGACGCAACAGGGTCTTGCCACTGCCCTCGGGGCCAGTGACCACCAGCAACAGCTGACTGTAGCGGGCCAGGTGATGCAACTGTCCCAGCACGGGTTTGCGCTGGGCCGGGAAAAATTTGAAGCCAGGCACCCGTGGAGCAAAAGGGTCATGACTCAACTGGTAATGGCCGAGGAAAGCCTCGTCGGCATGCAAACTAGTCATCGCGTTCTTATTAACCTTTGAGCTGAGCCAGGGCGCGGTAGTCTGCCCCCAGCGTGGCCTGTAGAACCTCTTTCGGATAATCGTCGGTCACCACCGCTTCACCCATGTGGCGCAGCAGCACCAGGCGCAAACGACCGTCGATCACTTTTTTATCAATGGACATATGTTCGAGGAAATCGGCTTCTGTCATCTCTTCTGGCGGAATGACCGGCAGCCCTGCACGCTGGAACAGACGAATGCCGCGATCTCGCTCTTGCTCGCTGATCCAGCCCAGTCGCGCGGACATTTCCAGCGCCATCACGGTGCCAGCAGCCACCGCTTCCCCATGTAGCCAGACACCATAGCCCATGTGGGTTTCGATGGCGTGGCCAAAAGTGTGGCCCAGGTTCAACGTGGCACGAACGCCCGTCTCTTTCTCATCGGCACCGACCACCGCGGCCTTGGCGGCGCAGGAGCGCTCGATGGCATAGGTCAGGGCTTGCTGGTCCAGGTTGCGCAGGCGGTCGACGTTGTCTTCGAGCCAGGTCAGGAACGGCTCATCACAGATCAGCCCGTACTTGATCACTTCGGCCAGACCGGCGGACAGCTCGCGCGCCGGCAGGGTATTGAGGCTGGCGGTATCGATCAGCACCACGTTCGGCTGATAGAAGGCGCCGACCATGTTCTTGCCCAGCGGATGGTTGATCCCGGTCTTGCCGCCCACCGAGGAGTCGACCTGCGACAGCAGCGTGGTCGGAACCTGGATGAAATCGACGCCGCGCTGGTAGCAGGCGGCGGCAAAGCCGGCCATGTCACCGATCACACCGCCACCGAGGGCGATCACCGTGGTGCGGCGGTCATGCCGCGCGGTCAGCAGACCGTCGAAAATAAGTTGCAGGGTTTCCCAGGTCTTGAAGGCTTCACCGTCGGGCAGCACCACGGAAATCACCGAGAACTGCGCCAGGCTGCGGGTCAGTCGCTCGAGATAGAGCGGTGCAACAGTCTCGTTGGAGATGATCGCTACTTGCCGTCCGCGAATGTGCGGGGCCAGCAGCTCAGGCTGATCCAACAAACCTTCGCCAATATGAATCGGGTAGCTGCGCTCGCCTAGATCGACCTTGAGTGTCTGCATGTGTCCCCACAGTGAAGATGAATCAGGCGTCCTGCCTTGAGTTAACGAATATCCACGGCATCTGCTGGTGTGACGCCGTTCGGTAGCCATCCGCCACAACCTTGAGCGGTCATGGCCAGACGCCGAGGATAGCGCATTTCGCGCGGCGCTTTAACGGGGTGGCAACTGCTGCAGGCGCTCTAGAATGTCGAGTACGACCATTCGCGGTGGTCGCTCATCGGTTTCGACCACCAGGTCGGCAATTTCCCGGTAAAGCGGGTCGCGGATCGCCAACAGGTCCCGAAGGGTCTTGGCCGGATCGGCAGTACGCAACAATGGCCGATTGCGGTCACGGGCCGTGCGGCCAACCTGCTGCTCGACCGACGCATGCAGATAAACCACCCGCCCACCGGCATGCAGTGCCCGACGATTGGCTTCGCGCATGACCGCGCCCCCACCTGTCGCCAGCACCACACCGTCGTAATCGCACAGCTCGGCAATCATTGCCTGCTCGCGATCACGAAAGCCCGGTTCGCCTTCTTTATCGAAGATCCAAGGGATATTGGCGCCCGTGCGCAATTCAATTTCCTTATCGGAATCTTTGAATGGCAGGCGCAGCTCTTTGGCCAGCAACCGGCCGATGGTGCTTTTTCCAGCACCCATCGGTCCTACAAGAATCAAATTTCGCACAGAATCAATGACTCACAGCAATCGCCTGATTATTCATGATACGCGGAGTGAGGAATACCAACAGCTCGGATTTTTTCTCCGAAACCACATCACGCCGGAAAAGGCGGCCAAGATACGGCACATCGCCAAGAAATGGCACCTTATCTACGACCTTGCTCTGAGTATTTGAGAAAACGCCGCCAATGACGATGGTCTCGCCATCGTTGACCAGGACCTTGGCGTTGACTTCGTTTTTCTTGATCGGCGGTACATCCTGGACCTTGTTCAGGTAGTCCGGCTCGTCCTTGGTCACCTTCACTTCCATGATGATCCGGTTGTCGGGTGTGATCTGCGGCGTCACCTCCAGCGACAGCGAGGCCTCCTTGAACGACACCGAAGTCGCGCCACTGGAACTGGCCTCCTGATAGGGAATCTCGGTGCCCTTGAGGATCTTGGCGGTCTCCTTGTCGGACGTGACCACCTTGGGTTGCGAGACGATTTCCCCGTTGCCGGTTTTCTCCATGGCCGTCAGTTCCAGGTCCAGCAAGACGTTATCGGTGATGAACGCGATGCCGATTCCCGAGGTGTTGTTGGCTACGCCCATGTCGACGAACGGTGAGTTGGTGCTGGTACTGCCGGGCGTGCCGATGGTCGATGAGCCATTGAGCCCATTGCTGACACCGGAGGTGTTCCAGTTGCCCCTGTTCTGTATCGATCCGCCCCAGCGCACCCCGAGGCTTTTGTCATAGTCGACGTTGGCTTCGACAATGCGCGCCTCGATCATGACCTGACGCACAGGGATATCCAGCTGCGTGACGATCCTGCGCAGCTCATCAAGCCGGTCCTGGGTCTGGTAGGCAATGATGTTGTTGGTGCGCTCGTCGACGGTGATTGATCCCCGCTCGTCGGGTTTCGCTTCGGCACTGGTCACCGACTGGAAGAGCTTGGCGATGTCTGCCGCCTTCGCGTAATTCACCTGCAACAGTTCCCGGCGCAACGGCGCCAGATCGGCAATCTGCTTTTGTGACTCCAGCTCCTGACGCTCACGGGCAGCAATTTCATCGGCCGGCGCAACAAGCAGGACATTACCGACCTTGCGCTTGTCCAGCCCCTTGGTTTTCAGCACCAGATCCAGCGCCTGATCCCACGGCACGTTCTGCAGGCGCAACGTGATGCCACCCTGCACCGTGTCGCTGGCCACCAGATTGAGGTTGGTGAAATCGGCGATCAATTGCAGCACCGAACGCACATCGATGTCCTGGAAATTCAGCGAAAGCTTCTCGCCGCTGTAAGCCTGTGCCCCAGCATTGCGCTTTTGCAGGTCGTCGACCGTCGCCGGGCGAACGCTGACCGTGAGCTTGCTGTCGGTCTGATAGGTGGAGTAATCGAACGTACCACCGGGCTCGATGCTGATGATGGCTCGATCGCCACTTGCGCTGGCATTGACGAACTGCACGGGCGTGGCGAAATCCTTCACATCCAGACGCACGCGCAACGGCTCGGGCAATCGGGTTTTGGCAAACCCGACAATAATCTTGCCCTCGCGCTGTTGTATGTCGGGCGCAATCGATGGATCCGACAAGTCGATCACCACGTTGCCCTCGCCCTGTGTGCCTCGCTGAAAATCCACACCCCGAATGGCCTTGCCCGACGTCGCAGCAGCTCGCGCCGGAACCGGCATTGCCGGGGCCGCCGGCCTGGGCGTCGACGGTTTGACACCCTGCCCGACTACCACCAGCAAATTGTTGCCTTCGATTCGCGAGTCGTACGGGGCCGACTGAGCCAGGTTGATGATCAATCGCGTGCGCCCCCCGGCCTCCACCACCGTTGCACTGCGGGCATTTCCACTGCCGAGATCGCGAGTATTGCTCGTCAGTTGACTGGCGACACCCGGTAAATCCAGCGCAATCCGGGCCGGCGACTCCGTCATGTAACCCTGAGGCAACGGGGGCGGTGCATCGAACGACAACTTCAACTCGACCCGGTCTCCCGGCAGCGCAGCGACATCCAGCGCCTTGAGATTGGCCGCTTGTACCATCGGCGACAACATCGCTATCCATAGCGAAAGGCCGAAGGTGGAGAAAATCCTGTTCATTATTCGGGTTCCACTATGAGTGCTCTTTCAAAGGGATGGTCCGGGGACGCTCCAGCCACGCGCCCTGACCATCAGGGACAATTTCAACCACATCGACTTGCGAACCACTGATCGCAACGATTCGTCCGTCGTTACGCCCCAGGTAATCACCGACCTTCAGGCGGTGCACGCCACCCGCCCCGCGCAACAGGGCAAAAGAGCCCGTTGCATTGGAAAGGGTGCCGACCATTTCAAACTGCTCGATGTTGAAACCTTCGAGGTATTGCCTGACCCGGTCAGGGTCGGGTTTGACGTTGCGCGAACCCCGCCGATGGGCCGCCAGATCAGTGCTGAGCTGTGGTGAAAACGGACTGCGCAGATTCGCTGCGTCGTAGATGAATGTCGGGTAAGACCGGAATACCGGCGTTGGTTCAATACTGCCCGGCCCGCGTAAGCGTATTTCGCTCAGGTAAGCGTCCAGATCACTGTAGTCATCGCCAGCGTCACAACCGGACAGAACAGACAGCAACAGCACCATCGGAAAACAACGCGCCGGGTTCATTGATGCCGCCCCATTTCGTTGTAGCGGTAGGTCTTGGCGAGGATGCTCAAGCGCAGTTTCGGAGCCCCCTGGGGACTGACGGGGGCAAGGTCGAAATCGTGCAAGGTGACGATTCGCGGCAACCCGGCCACACCACTGACGAAGGTGGCCAGGTCGTGGTAACCCCCGGTGACCGTGATCTGGATCGGCAACTCGACGTAGAACGGCTGGGCGACCTCCGGCAGCAGCTTGATCTCCTCGAACTCCAGGCCACTGCCCAGACCTGTACGCGTGATGTCTTCCAGCAAGCCGGGCACCTCGGTGTCGCCGGGCAGTTGCCGCAACAGCACGCCGAAAGCGTTCTCCATCTCTTTCAACTGCTGGGTGTAGAGATCGAGATTCGCCGCCATACGGGCTTTGCCGGCGAACTGCTCCTTGAGCGTCGACTCTTCCTCGCGCTTCAGATCGAGCTGGCTCTCGAGGTCGCGAGTGGAAAAGTTGTAGCCCAAGACCAGCACCACAAGCATGAGCAAACCGGCCACCAGACACTTGATCACCGGCGGCCAGGCCCCCATGTTGCCGGTGTCCAGATCGTTGAAGTCGATCTTGCGCAACCCTTCGAACCATTCGGACAGGCTCATTTGCCGCCCTCCGGTGCTGCGGGTTGAGTCTGGCGAACGGTCAACTGGAAGATGTTGGCCTGCGCCACCTGACCGGCAGCCGCGGCCTTGACTTCAGTCAGGCTCGGCGCATCGAACCCGTCTGATGCCTCGAGGTTGCGCATCAAGTCTGAAACACGGCTGTTGGATTGCGCGGCACCGGTGATGGACAAGGTCTTTCCGGTCATTCTCACTTCGGTGAAATACACGCCGTCAGGCAGTGCCCGCGCCAACTGGTCAAATATTCGCCCGCTGATATGACGGTTGTCTTGCAGGTCCTGGATGATGCGCATGCGTTCAACCAGTTGCTGGCGGCGCGCCTTGAGATCATTGATCTGCGTGATCCGCTCATCGACTACGGCGATTTGCCTGCCGATGTAATCGTTACGGGCGATTTGCCGGTCGACGGCACGGCTGATGGCCTGATTGGCAACCAGCACCGCGCCCATCGTGCCCGCCATAGCGGCCACCAGGACCAGCAGGAAGCGTTTGCGGCGGACTTCACGCCGCTCCTCGCGCCAGGGTAAAAGGTTGATCCGTGCCATCAGTCGAAGCTCCTGAGGGCAAGACCACAGGCGATCATCAACGCCGGGGCATCACTCTCCAGTGCAGCACCATTGACCTTGCTGCCCAGAGTCATTTCGAAAAAAGGGTTCGCGATCAGGGTCGGCATGCCCAACTGCTGCTCGACCAAACGGTCCAGCCCCGGGACCGACGCGGTACCGCCAGCCAGCAGGATATGGTCGACGGCACTGTACTGGCCGGCGGCAAAGAAGAACTGCAACGAGCGCGACACCTGCTGCACCAGTGCCGTTTGAAACGGCTGCAAGACCTCACCGGCATAGTCATCCGGCAGGCCGCCCTTCCTTTGTGCCAGACTCGCCTGCTCCAGCGTCAGCCCATAGCGGCGCTGGATTTCCCCGGTCAACTGCCGACCGCCGAACAGTTGCTCACGGGTGTAGATAATCCGCCCGTTGTGCAGCACGCTCAGGGTGGTCATGGTAGCGCCGATATCCACCACTGCGACCGTCAAAGGTTCCTCGGAAGCCGCAAGCCGACTGGCCAGCAACCCGAATGAGCGCTCCAGTGCATAGGCCTCGACATCGACTACGCGAGCGGTCAGCCCCGCCAGGGCCAGGGCGGCCTCGCGGACCTCGACGTTTTCCTTGCGGCATGCCGCGAGCAGCACGTTGACGCGCTCCGGATTGCGCGCGGAGGAACCCTGGACTTCAAAGTCGATCGCGACCTCATCCAGGGGATAAGGAATGTATTGATCCGCCTCGATCTTCAGCTGGCTTTCCATCTCGTCTTCGCAAAGGCCAGCGTCCATCTCGATGATCTTGGTGATCACCGCCGAGCCTGCCACAGCCACGGCCACACCCTTGAGACCGGTTCTGGCCCTGGTCAGCGCGCGCGAAAGGGCCAGCCCCACGACTTCGAGGTCAGCGATGTTCTTTTCGATCACCGCGCCGACCGGCAACGGCTCGACTGCATAAGACTCGACCCGGTAGCGTTCGCCCTGACGGCTCAACTCCAGAAGCTTTACCGAGGTAGAGCTGATATCGATTCCCAGGAGCGTACTGGATTTTTTGTTGAAGAGTCCTGGCACTACCAATTCCCTATGACTTTCCGTGAGTTACGGACTCTGCAATGTCCATTGCGTTCAATCCGCCCGTCTTGACAGCAGCGCCAACCGCGCTCCTGATCAGAAAAATGCTTATAATGCCCAGCGTTTTTTTCCGCATTTGCTCAAGCGCGGGTCGTTCTCATTTAGCCTGAACCCTGTTGCCCAATTCATTTTTGCCCTGGATATCCAAAAGCCTTGATTCGTCTGCTGAAATTTTTCGGTTGGTCCATCGTCGCGGTTTTCTGCGGACTCCTTCTGGGTCTGAGCGGGGCGTACCTCTACCTTAGCCCCGGGCTGCCGTCCGTGGAGGCGCTGAGAAGCATCCAGTTGCAGATTCCTTTGCGGGTCTACAGCAGCGATAACAAGTTGATCGCAGAATTCGGCGAAATGCGCCGCACACCGATCCGTTTCGCCGACATTCCCCCCAACTTCATTAATGCGTTACTAAGTGCTGAAGACGACAATTTCGCCAACCACTATGGCGTCGATCCCAGCAGCCTGATGCGTGCCGCGACCCAACTGGTCAAAAGCGGACACATCCAGTCCGGTGGCAGTACGATCACCATGCAGGTGGCGAAGAACTTCTTCCTGACCAGCGAACGCAGCTTTTCGCGCAAGACCACCGAAATCCTCCTGGCCCTGCAGATCGAACGCCAGCTGACCAAGGACGAGATCCTCGAGCTGTACGTCAACAAGATCTACCTGGGTAACCGTGCCTACGGCATCGAGGCGGCGGCGCAGGTCTATTACGGCAAATCGATCCGCGATGTCAGCCTGGCGCAGATGGCAATGATTGCCGGCCTGCCAAAGGCACCGTCGCGCTTCAACCCGCTGGCCAACCCGGCGCGCAGCAAGGAACGTCGCGACTGGATCCTGGGGCGCATGTACAAACTCGGCAAAATCACCGAGGCCGACTACACCGCCGCGATCAACGAGCCGCTGAACGCCAGCTATCACGTACCGACTCCGGAAGTGAACGCACCCTACATCGCCGAAATGGCCCGCGCCGAAATGGTCGGGCGTTATGGCAGCGACGCGTATACCGAAGGCTTCCGCGTCACCACCACGGTGCCGAGCGACCTCCAGGAACTGGCCAACACCGCAGTCCACGAAGGCCTGATGACCTACGATCAGCGCCACGGCTATCGCGGCCCCGAGTCGCGGCTCCCGGGCAAGACTCGTGAAGCCTGGGTAACCGAGCTGACCAAGCAACGCACCATCAGCGGCCTGGAACCGGCCATCGTGACCCAGGTCGACAAGAGCGGCCTGCAGGTGCTGACCCGCACCGGCCAGGAACACGTCAACTGGGACACCATGAAGTGGGCCCGTCCGTTCCTGAACACCAACAGCATGGGCGCCAACCCGAAGCAGCCTTCGGACGTGGCTCAGGTCGGTGACCTGATTCGCGTGCAGCGTCAGCCGGACAACGCGCTGAAGTTCAGCCAGATCCCGCAGGCCCAGGGCGCGCTGGTGTCCCTGGACCCACAGAACGGTGCCATTCGCGCCCTGGTCGGCGGCTTCGCTTTCGAACAGAGCAACTACAACCGCGCACTGCAGGCCAAGCGCCAGCCGGGCTCGAGCTTCAAACCGTTCGTCTACGCCGCCGCACTGGATAACGGTTACACCGCCTCCAGCCTGGTGAACGATGCCCCGATCGTGTTCGTCGACGAGTACCTGGACAAGGTCTGGCGGCCGAAGAACGACACCAACACGTTCCTCGGCCCGATCCGCCTGCGTGAAGCGCTGTACAAGTCGCGCAACCTGGTATCGATCCGCTTGCTGCAAGCGATGGGCGTTGGCAAGACCATCGACTACATCACTCGCTTCGGCTTCAACAAACAGGACCTGCCACCCAACCTGTCCCTGGCGCTGGGCACCGCGACCCTGACGCCAATGGAGATCGCCACCGGCTGGAGCACCTTCGCCAACGGCGGCTACAAGATCACCCCGTACATCATCGACAGGATTGAAAGCCGCAACGGCGACACGCTGTTCGTCGCCAATCCGCCGAGCGTGCCTCAGGGCGGCGCTGCCAGCGATGGCATTGCCGCACCAGCGCCTCAAGCCTTTACGGTCAATGCGACGCCGGGCGAAGCCCCGGGCACTGTGCCGACACCACAAGCTCCCGCCGTGGCCGAACGCATCGTTGACGGGCGCACCACGTACATCCTCAACAGCATGCTTGAGGACGTGATCAAGCTCGGCACCGGTCGTCGCGCACTGGCCCTGGGCCGCCCTGACATTGCCGGCAAGACCGGTACGACCAACGAATCCAAGGACGCCTGGTTCTCCGGTTACAACGCCGATTACGTGACCACCGTGTGGACCGGTTTCGACCAGCCGGAAAGCCTGGGCCGCAAGGAATTCGGCGGCACCGTCGCGCTGCCGATCTGGATGAACTACATGGGCGCCGCACTCAAAGGCAAGCCGCCGCATACGCAGCCGGAGCCGGAAGGCCTCCTCAGCCTGCGAGTCGATCCGGTCAGCGGCCGCGCGGCCAGCCCGGGCACGCCAGGCGCCTACTTCGAGCTGTTCAAGGCCGAAGATACGCCGCCGTCGGGCAACGAACTCGGCAATGGCAATGCGCCGGGCAGTCCGTTGCCAGCGGATGAAGCTGCGCCGATCGATTTGTTCTGATCACACTGGCAACACCCAAAAGCCCTGCCTTCGAGAGAAGTGCAGGGCTTTTTTTGCCTGCAAGTTTTGCATTGATTCGCCCGGCCCCTTCGCGGGCAAGCCCGCGCCCACAGGGTCGTAGGTGTACATAAAACCTGTGTTCACCATCGCCCACTGTGGGAGCGGGCTTGCCCGCGAAGAGGCCCTGACAGACAACACAAAACCTTCAGGAATAAAAAAGCCCCGACTCTCGCAAGCCGGGGCTTTTCGTTGAAGCGTTACAACGGCTTAGCCGTTGAACACATCATCCACGCTTTTCAGCGGGTAGTTCTTCGGATACGGCAGGGTCGCCACACCGGTCTCGATGGCGGCTTTAGCCACGGCATCGGAGATCAGGGTGATCAGACGGGCATCCATTGGCTTCGGAATGATGTACTCACGGCCGAATTCCAGCTTGATGCCGCCGTAGGCGTCGCACACTTCCTGAGGCACTGGCAGCTTGGCCAGTTCACGCAGGGCGTTGGCCGCAGCCACTTTCATTTCTTCGTTGATGCGCTTGGCGCGAACGTCCAGGGCACCACGGAAGATGAACGGGAAGCCCAGTACGTTGTTGACCTGGTTCGGGTAGTCGGAACGACCGGTGGCCATGATCACGTCGCTACGGGTGGCGTGTGCCAGCTCCGGGGAGATTTCCGGATCAGGGTTGGAGCACGCGAACACGATCGGGTTCGGCGCCATCGACAGCAGGCCTTCAGCACTCAGCAGGTTCGGGCCGGACAGACCAACGAACACGTCAGCGCCTTGCAGGGCGTCAGCCAGGGTGCGCTTGTCGGTCGCGTGAGCGAACACAGCCTTGTACTGGTTCAGGTCGTCACGGCCGGAGTGGATCACGCCGGTACGGTCGACCATGTAGATGTTTTCGATGTTGGCACCCATGCTCACCAGCAACTTCATGCAGGAGATGGCGGCGGCGCCAGCACCCAGGCAGACGATCTTGGCTTCCGGCAGGGTTTTGCCAGCGATTTCCAGGGCGTTGATCATGCCGGCCGCGGTCACGATAGCGGTGCCGTGCTGGTCATCGTGGAATACCGGAATATCGCACTGCTCGATCAGGGCGCGTTCGATTTCAAAGCACTCGGGTGCCTTGATGTCTTCCAGGTTGATGCCACCGAAGGTGATGGAGATGCGCTTGACGGTGTCGATGAAGGCCTGCGGGCTTTCGGAGTCGACTTCGATGTCGAAAACGTCGATGCCGGCGAAGCGCTTGAACAGTACGCCTTTACCTTCCATCACTGGCTTGGAAGCCAATGGGCCGAGGTTACCCAGGCCGAGAATCGCGGTGCCATCGGAAATGACTGCAACCAGGTTGCCTTTGCCGGTGTACTTGTAGGCCAGCTCGGGATCGCGGGCGATCTCGCGTACTGGCTCGGCTACGCCCGGGCTGTAGGCCAGCGACAGGTCGCGAGCGGTAGCAGTGGCCTTGGTGAGCTCGACACTCAGCTTCCCTGGACGAGGATTGGCGTGATATTCGAGAGCGGCAGTTTTCAGATCAGACATTTTGGCATTCCGCTTTTTACTGTTGGACAGACTGGTCAGCGAGGATACGCGCCTCGCAAAGTCCCCACAAGACTGACTGGTCACCCCTGTCAAGCGCCCGCCCCTACGACTTTGGGCCAAGAGCCACGGCACACAAGGGTTAGACTGTTCACAATCGACGGAAAAAATGTCTACAATTTTTTATCACTGTACCGCTTGAAGCATCGCCGGGTCGGTCAAGGGCAACATCCAGCGTGCCTGCCCATCCTTCAGGCCGCCACGTCGCGAACGATCCAACACCCAGCCGCGCGCCTCGATCTGCTTGCCCTTGAGGCTTTCCAGCGAATTCACATCGAAACGCGCCAGCAGATTGGGTGCAACGCGCAATACAACCGAGTCCTGCAACTCGATCCAAACCCCACCCCGATTGCGCTGCACCTTGCTCACACGACCGCTGAGCACGGCAAAACCGGAAGTGCTGATCTGCTCCGCTTTCAGTACAGGCGACTGGCGCCACACACCGAGCCCGGCCTGTCGAGCGTTGCGCTCTGCGGCTTGCTGACAGGCGACCAGATCGACGTTCGGCGCCACAGCCACCTGGAAACCCAGGCCTTCGGCGAGCATTTGCGCTTCGAGGTTGGCGCCATCTGCACCGTAGACATGGGCCAGCGTGCGGCCGTAATGGTCCTTGCTTTCTTTGCCAGGCAGCAACCCGACCCGCCCGTCACTGGCCGCCACCAATGCCTCAAGGCGTTTGCGCGCGGCCACGGCGAAGGGTTCGTCGGAGCGGCCCTGCTTGCCCAGCTCCGGCGTGTTCAAGCCAATCATGCGCACATTGCGGCCATCGCTCAGACGCAGGGTGTCGCCATCCACCACCCGTTGCACCGCGACGGGTGTCAGGCCGCCTGGCGTCGGACAAAAGGCCTGCGCGCCAGACAGCCAAATAGCAGACACAAAAAAGGCGCCCGCGAGGGACGCCTTTTTCATCAGCATGGAAAAACCGTAGCGGCTTCCCAAGTTGATCGGCCTTAGGCCTTTTTCGCGCCGAAAGCACCGAAACGGTCGGCGAACTTCTGTACGCGACCACCGGTGTCCAGAGTCTTCTGCTTACCGGTGTAGAACGGGTGGCATTCGTTGCAAACGTCGATCGCCAGGGCTTTGCCGAAGGTCGAACGGGTTTCGAACTTGTTGCCGCAGCTGCAGGTAACAGCAACTGCCGGGTATTCTGGATGGATATCAGCTTTCATGGTGTTTTCCTCAGGCTAGCGTGCCGCCACCCAACACTATTGTTGAATACCGCACGTAATTAGGCCGCGGATTCTACCAGACAATCCCGTTCACGCAAGCTGTCGCTCAAACCAGTCGTCTGCTAGGCTCCCGGCCAAATCGCCGCCCCTGTGGGAGCGGGCTTGCTCGCGAAAGCGGTGTGTCAGGCTACTTAAATGCTGACTGACACCCCGTCTTCGCGAGCAAGCCCGCTCCCACAGGTCGTAGCCCTGCTGTTTATTCCGCTGATCGAGATCCCCCGCGTGCCCGACGCCATTCTGCGCCTCGCCCTGCCTTCGCCGCTGCGCCGCCTGTTCGACTACCGCGCTCCGGCCGGGGTCCTGCGTGCCCAACTGCACCCCGGCATGCGCCTGCGAGTACCGTTCGGCCGACGCGAGATGATCGGGATTCTGGTGGAAGTCACCGACACCAGCGAAGTACCGGCCGAGAAACTCAAGCCAGCCCTGGCCCTGCTCGACGCTACGCCACCGCTGCCGCCCGCGCTGTTCAAGCTGTGCCTGTGGACTTCTCAGTATTATCAACACAGCCTCGGCGACACCTTGAGCTGGGCGTTGCCGGTGCTGCTGCGCCAGGGTGAGCTGGCCGAAGCGCGCCAGGAACGCTTCTGGTCTGCCGCACCAGGCGCCAGCCTCGATGATCCGCGCATCGCCCGCGCTCCACGCCAGCGCGAAGCCCTGGCCACGCTGGCCCAGCACCCCCACGGCGTCGCCCATCAGTTGCTGAGCAAACTGATGTTGAGCAAGGACAGCCTGGACTTGCTGCTGGCCAAGGGGCTGGTGCAGGTCGAGATCCGCCGGCACGCCCCCGGCGCACGCCACGAACACTGGCTGGCGCAACCGGAACTGCCGCTGAACCCGGAGCAGCGCGCCGCCTATGAGGCCATTCGCGCCGGCTTCGACAGTTACCACGCGTTCCTGCTGGCCGGCGTCACCGGCAGCGGCAAGACCGAAGTCTATCTGCAGCTGATCCGCGAAACCCTGGAGGCCGGCAAGCAGGCACTGGTGCTGATCCCGGAAATCAACCTCGGTCCGCAGACCCTGGCGCGCTTCGAACAGCGCTTCAATGCCCGCGTCGCGCTGATCCATTCGGCGGTCAATGACCGCGAGCGCCTCGATGCCTGGCTGGCCGCCCGGGACGGTGAGGCCGACATCATTATCGGCACCCGTTCGGCCCTGTTCACGCCGATGAAGAACCCCGGCCTGATCATCATCGACGAAGAGCACGATGGTTCCTATAAACAGCAGGAAGGCTTGCGCTACCACGCCCGCGATCTGGCGCTGGTGCGGGCACGACAGGAAAACATCCCGATCGTCCTCGGCTCCGCCACGCCCTCGCTGGAAAGCCTGCACAACGCCTACACCGGCCGCTACGGGCTGCTGCGCCTGAATGAGCGCGCCGGTGGGGCCAAACAGCCGCGCTTCCTGCGCCTGGACGTGAAAAGTCGCCCGCTGGACAGCGGCATTTCCGGGCCGATGCAACAAGCCATCGGCCAGACCCTGGCTGCCGGGCAGCAGGTACTGGTGTTCCTCAACCGCCGCGGCTTCGCCCCGACCCTGCTGTGTCACGATTGCGGCTGGATGTCCGAGTGTCAGCGCTGCGATGCGCGAATGACCGTGCATCAGCGTTACGGCGAGCTGCGCTGCCACCACTGCGGCTACGTCGAACGCGTGCCGCGCCAGTGCCCGAAATGCAACAAGGTCGATCTGCGCCCCGTCGGTGCCGGCACCGAGCGGGCCGAGGAGCGCCTGGCGATTCTGTTCCCGGACTATCCGGTGCTGCGGGTCGATCGCGACAGCACATCGCGCAAGGACGCGATGAACCAGCTGTTCGCGACCATTCAGAAAGGCCAGCCATGCATCCTGATCGGCACGCAAATGCTTGCCAAAGGCCACCACTTCCCACGGGTGACGCTGGTGTCGATCCTCGATGCCGACGGCGGCCTGTTCTCCGGCGACTTCCGCGCCAGCGAACGCATGGCACAGTTGATTGTCCAGGTCGCCGGCCGCGCAGGCCGCGCCGAAGAGCCGGGCAAAGTGATTATCCAGACGCACCTGGCCGACCACCCGCTGCTGGTGCAACTGACCGAGCAGGGCTATTTCGCCTTCGCCGAACAGGCCCTGAGCGAACGCCGCGCAGCAGGCCTGCCGCCGTTTGCGCATTTGGCGTTGTTGCGGGCCGAGGCCCACAAGCCGGGGCAGGCCGAAGGTTTTCTCGATGAGGCGTGCAGCGAGGCCGAGCGCTTGCTGGCGGAACAGGGTTTGACCGGGATCGAACTGTTGGGGCCGGTGCCGGCGCCAATGGAGCGACGGGCCGGGCGTTATCGCGCGCAGCTGTTGTTACAGGCTACGGCGCGGACGCCACTGCATAGGTTGCTGGCCAGTTGGTTGCTGATGCTGGAGCAGATGCCGAGCGGGCGGGCGGTGCGCTGGTCTTTGGATGTTGATCCTGTGGATCTGTATTGATCGGGAGATCGCTTTCGCTGGCAAGCCAGCTCCTACAGTGGATCAGGGGGGGCTGTAGGAGCTGGCTTGCCAGCGATAGCGGTCATTTTGTCACCACACATCCACAACCTGCCTGCTAAGGTTGGCAAGCCCGTCTTCGCAACGGATAATGCCCAGTTTTTCCACCAGCGCATGATGCGCCGCCGCACCTGCGGTCGAAAGAGAAGACCATGAAAGACACCATTCGCCAGCTGATCCAACAAGCCATCACCCAACTCGTCAACGAAGGTGTGTTGCCTGAAGGCCTGTCGCCGGCGATCCAGGTGGAAAACTCCCGCGACAAGAAGAACGGCGACTTCGCCAGCAACATCGCCATGATGCTGGCCAAACCGGCCGGCATGAAGCCCCGCGATCTGGCGGAAAAAATCATCGCCGCGCTGCCGGCTGACGAAAACGTTGCCAAGACCGAAATCGCAGGTCCCGGCTTCCTGAACTTCTTCCAGAACACCGACGCCCTGGCGACCCGCCTGGACGCCGCCCTGGCTGACGCCCACATCGGCGTGCGCAAGGCCGGCCCGGTGCAGCGCACCGTGGTCGACCTGTCGGCACCGAACCTGGCCAAGGAGATGCACGTCGGCCACCTGCGCTCGACCATCATCGGCGACGGCGTGGCCCGCGTTCTCGAATTCCTCGGCGACACCGTGATCCGTCAGAACCACGTCGGCGACTGGGGCACCCAGTTCGGCATGTTGATGGCTTACCTGCAGGAAAACCCGATCACCAGCGACGAGCTGTCGGACCTGGAGAACTTCTACCGCGCCGCCAAGCAGCGCTTCGACGAATCCGAAGAGTTCGCCGACCGCGCCCGTGGCCTGGTGGTCAAGCTGCAGGCCGGCGATGCCGACTGCCTGGCACTGTGGACCAAGTTCAAGGACATCTCGCTGTCCCACTGCCAGAAGATCTACGAACTGCTCAACGTCAAACTGACCATGGCCGACGTGATGGGCGAAAGCGCCTACAACGACGACCTGATCAACGTGGTCAACGATTTGAAGGCCGCTGGCATGCTGGTCGAGAGCAACGGCGCCCAGTGCGTGTTCCTCGACGAGTTCAAGAATGCCGATGGCGACCCGCTGCCGGTGATCATCGTCAAGGCTGACGGCGGCTACCTCTACGCCACCACCGACCTGGCGGCCGTGCGCTACCGCAGCGGCAAGCTCAAGGCCGATCGCGCGCTGTACTTCGTCGACCAGCGCCAGGCCCTGCACTTCCAGCAGGTGTTCGCCGTGGCGCGCAAGGCCGGTTTCGTGACCCATCCGATGGAAATGGAGCACATGGGCTTCGGCACCATGAACGGCGCTGACGGCCGTCCGTTCAAGACCCGTGACGGCGGCACCGTGAAGCTGATCGACCTGCTGACCGAAGCCCAGGAACGTGCCTACACCCTGGTCAAGGACAAGAACCCGGAGCTGGCCGAGGCCGAGCTGCGCAACATCGCCAAGGTGGTGGGCATCGGCGCAGTGAAATACGCCGACCTGTCCAAGCACCGCACCAGCGACTACAGCTTCAACTTCGACCTGATGCTCAACTTCGAAGGCAACACCGCGCCCTACCTGCTGTACGCCTACACCCGCGTTGCCGGCGTGTTCCGCAAACTCGGCAAGGACTTCAGCGAAGTCGACGGCCAGATCGTCCTCGAAGCGCCGCACGAACTCGAACTGGCAGCGAAGCTCGCGCAGTTTGGCGAGATCCTGAACAACGTGGCCGAAAAAGGCACCCCGCACATCCTCTGCACCTACCTGTACGACGTCGCCGGCCTGTTCTCCAGCTTCTACGAGAACTGCCCGATCCTCGCCGCCGACACCCCGGCACAAATGCAGAGCCGTCTGCGCCTCGCCGCGCTGACCGGACGCACCCTCAAGCAAGGCCTGGAACTCTTGGGCCTGGAAACTCTGGAGCGTATGTAAGTTGGCTGCCAAGAAAAAACCTGCACCCAAGCGTGGCGCCAGCCGTTACCAAGCTCCTGCAAAGCAACCGATCCCGGGCTGGCTGTGGATGGCCATCGGCCTGACGGTCGGCGCGTTCATCGTGTTCCTGATGAAACTGGAACCGGGCAAGGGCAGCGACACGGTCAAACGTGAAAAGGTCGAGCAACAGCAACAGCAGAAAGCCAGCAAGATCGCCGAGGCCAACAAGACCCCGCCGAGCCCTACGCAACCGGTGAAGCCGAAGTACGACTTCTACACCTTGCTGCCGGAATCGGAAGTCATCGTGCCGCCGGATGCCGTGCCGGAAAAAACCTTGCCGACGCCGCAAGTGCCGGCCATCCCGACAACGCCGGTCACCCCGGCCGAAGCGGCGAAGATCGACACGGCTCGCGCCCAGGCTGCATTGGCCGGGATCACGCCGCCGCCAGCGCCACCGGTCAAGGCTGCACCTGTGACGAAGTTTTTCCTGCAGGCAGGCTCGTTCCGCAAAGAGACCGATGCGGACAAGGTTCGGGCGCAGATCATCCTGCTGGGCCAGGCCGTTTCGGTTGAGTCCGGTACGGTGAAGGACGAAACCTGGTATCGGGTACTGGTCGGACCGTTCAGCAACCGCGAACAACTGACGACCGCCCAGAAACAACTGGCCGGCGCCGGCTTCAGTAATCTGTTGTTACAACAACGCCAGAGCCGCTGACCCCCCAAGGTCAACCGAGTCATCGTTCATCGCTGGCAAGCCAGCTCCCACAGGGTTGGGGATTATCCTGTGGGAGCTGGCTTGCCAGCGATGGCGTCCGAACAGACAACACATCCCTCCCCTGCCTGCCACCGCTCGTCCCCTCTCACGCCTTACAGTTGAAAAACCCTCCACCACCCCCATATGAATGGGCATAAGGCATTTTCGCCCCGCTGCGTGGAGACTCTTCCCTTGACCACCATCGTTTCAGTTCGCCGCCACGGCAAAGTCGTCATGGGCGGCGACGGCCAGGTTTCCCTTGGTAATACCGTGATGAAAGGCAACGCGAAAAAAGTTCGCCGCCTGTACCACGGCCAGGTCATTGCCGGTTTTGCCGGTGCCACCGCCGACGCCTTTACCCTCTTCGAACGATTCGAAGGCCAGCTTGAAAAACACCAGGGCCACCTCGTGCGCGCCGCCGTCGAACTCGCCAAAGAATGGCGCACCGACCGCTCCCTGAGCCGCCTTGAAGCCATGCTCGCGGTCGCCAACAAGGACGCCTCCCTGATCATTACTGGCAACGGTGACGTGGTCGAACCTGAAGACGGCCTGATCGCCATGGGTTCCGGTGGCGCCTACGCCCAGGCCGCAGCCAGCGCTCTGCTGAAAAAAACCGACCTGTCAGCCCGGGAAATCGTCGAAACCGCCCTCGGTATCGCCGGCGACATCTGCGTATTCACCAACCACACCCAGACCATTGAGGAGCAGGACTGCGCCGAGTAAGTCCGTGCAGCCATCGCACCACGGCTCATTCTTGCTTGAGGTCCACTGAATATTATGTCCATGACTCCCCGTGAAATCGTCCACGAACTCAACCGCCACATCATCGGCCAGGACGATGCCAAGCGCGCCGTCGCCATTGCCCTGCGCAACCGCTGGCGCCGCATGCAGCTGCCTGAAGAGCTGCGCGTTGAAGTCACGCCAAAGAACATCCTGATGATCGGCCCGACCGGCGTCGGTAAAACCGAGATCGCCCGTCGCCTGGCGAAACTGGCCAATGCGCCGTTCATCAAGGTCGAAGCGACCAAGTTCACCGAAGTCGGCTATGTCGGCCGTGACGTCGAATCGATCATTCGTGACCTGGCCGATGCCGCGATCAAGCTGCTGCGCGAGCAGGAAATCGTCAAGGTTCGCCACCGCGCCGAAGACGCTGCCGAAGAGCGCATTCTCGACGCCCTGCTGCCACCGGCGCGCATGGGCTTCAGCAACGATGATGCCCCGACTGCCGATTCCAACACCCGCCAGCTGTTCCGCAAGCGCCTGCGCGAAGGTCAGCTGGACGACAAGGAGATCGAAATCGAAGTCGCCGAAATGGCCGGCGTCGACATCTCCGCGCCACCGGGCATGGAAGAAATGACCAACCAGCTGCAAAGCCTGTTTGCCAACATGGGCAAGGGCAAGAAAAAAGCCCGCAAGCTCAAGGTCAAAGAAGCGCTGAAGATGGTGCGCGACGAAGAAGCCGGCCGCCTGGTCAACGATGAAGAGTTGAAGGCCAAGGCCCTGGAAGCCGTCGAGCAGCACGGCATTGTGTTCATCGACGAAATCGACAAGGTCGCCAAGCGTGGTAATTCCGGTGGCGTCGATGTATCCCGCGAAGGCGTGCAGCGCGACTTGCTGCCGCTGATCGAAGGCTGCACCGTCAACACCAAGCTGGGCATGGTCAAGACCGACCACATTCTGTTCATTGCGTCCGGTGCGTTCCACCTGAGCAAACCGAGCGATCTGGTGCCCGAGCTGCAAGGCCGCCTGCCGATCCGCGTCGAACTCAAGGCCCTGAGCCCGGAAGATTTCGAACGCATCCTCAGCGAACCGCACGCCTCGCTCACCGAGCAATACTGCGCACTGCTGAAAACCGAAGGCCTGGGCATCGAGTTCCAGCCGAGCGGCATCAAGCGCATCGCGGAGATCGCCTGGCAGGTGAATGAGAAAACCGAAAACATCGGTGCCCGTCGCCTGCACACCCTGCTCGAGCGCCTGCTCGAAGAGGTGTCGTTCAGCGCCGGTGACCTGGCCAGCGCCCATGACGGCAAGGTGATCCAGATCGACGCCGACTACGTCAACAGCCATCTGGGCGAATTGGCGCAGAACGAAGACCTGTCCCGTTATATCCTGTAGGTCATGTGATTCCTTGTAGGAGCCGGCTTGCCGGCGATGGCGCACCTGAGATCGCCATCGCCGGCAAGCCAGCTCCTACAAGGGTCAGACCACGCATACAAACGGACATCCGGTCATGACCCAACTCCCCACCGACATCAAGCTGCACAAAGCCTCGAAAACCCTGTCGCTGAAATACGCGTCCGGCGAGGAATACACACTGCCCGCTGAGTTCCTGCGCGTGCACTCTCCCTCCGCCGAGGTCCAGGGCCACGGCAAACCCATCCTGCAATTTGGCAAGATCAACGTCGGCCTGACCAAGGTAGAACCGGCCGGTCAGTACGCACTGAAACTGACCTTCGATGACGGTCATGACAGCGGTCTGTTCACCTGGGAATACCTCTACGAACTGGCGCGACGTTATGACGCACTCTGGGAAGACTATCTGGCCGAACTCAAAGCGGCCGGAAAAACCCGCGACCCGAACGAATCCGTCGTCAAGCTGATGCTCTAATCCGAGCCTCTTGCTCTTTAGAGGGCATTTTCTAATTTCATCTGTTTGAATGCTCCGCTTCAGGGCCGTCGATTGGCCTGCTTGCGAAAAAAATTAAACTCGGGTAACCAATGGAACTGGCAAGTTCCCTGCAGTGCTCACTGCGAACAAAAGCAGCGATGCAGTATTAACGGTCACCCGAGCAGCAGTACCTGGCATTGGTTGTGTGACTGCACAGCAGGCCCCGGGTACTCGTCTCAGGACATTGGAGCGTCGTAGATGAGTAACAAGAATAACGATGACTTGAAGCAGCAAGCCTCTGAAAACACCTTGGGGCTGAATCCTGTCGTTGGATTGCGTGGAAAAGATCTACTGGCTTCTGCTCGCATGGTGCTCAGGCAGGCCATCAAACAACCGATTCACAGCGCCAAGCATGTCGCCCATTTCGGTCTTGAACTCAAGAACGTGTTGCTAGGTAAATCCGAGCTTCTTCCGAATGGCGATGACCGTCGCTTCGCCGATCCGGCCTGGAGCCAGAACCCGCTCTACAAACGTTATTTGCAAACCTACCTGGCGTGGCGCAAGGAACTCCACGACTGGATCGATGACAGCAACCTGCCGGCCAAGGACGTCAGCCGCGGGCACTTCGTGATCAACCTCATGACCGAGGCCTTCGCCCCGACCAACACGGCGGCCAACCCGGCGGCGGTCAAGCGTTTCTTCGAGACCGGCGGTAAAAGCCTGCTCGACGGCCTCTCGCATCTGGCCAAGGACCTGGTACACAACGGCGGCATGCCGAGCCAGGTCAACATGGGAGCATTCGAGGTCGGCAAGACCCTGGCCGTGACCGAAGGTGCAGTGGTGTTTCGCAACGACGTGCTGGAGCTGATCCAGTACAGGCCCACCACCGAACAGGTGCACGAGCGCCCGTTGCTGGTGGTGCCACCGCAAATCAACAAATTCTACGTTTTCGACCTCAGCCCGGAGAAAAGCCTGGCGCGGTTCTGCCTGCGCAGCAACGTGCAAACCTTTATCGTCAGCTGGCGCAATCCGACCAAGGAGCAGCGTGAGTGGGGCCTGTCGACTTACATCGAGGCGCTCAAGGAAGCGGTCGACGTGGTCACCGCGATCACCGGCAGCAAGGACGTGAACATGCTCGGCGCCTGCTCCGGTGGCATCACCTGCACCGCGCTGCTGGGCCATTACGCAGCGATTGGCGAGAACAAGGTCAACGCCCTCACCCTGCTGGTCAGTGTGCTCGACACCACCCTGGACAGCGATGTGGCGCTGTTCGTCGATGAACAAACCCTCGAAAGCGCCAAGCGCCACTCCTATCAGGCCGGCGTGCTGGAAGGCCGCGACATGGCAAAAGTCTTTGCCTGGATGCGCCCCAACGACCTGATCTGGAACTACTGGGTCAACAACTACCTGCTGGGCAACGAGCCACCGGTGTTCGACATCCTGTTCTGGAACAACGACACCACCCGCTTACCGGCCGCGTTCCACGGCGACCTGATCGAAATGTTCAAAAGCAATCCATTGATTCGTCCGAATGCACTGGAAGTGTGCGGCACACCGATCGACCTGAAGCAGGTCACCGCCGATATCTTTTCCCTGGCCGGGACCAGCGACCACATCACCCCGTGGCGCTCCTGCTACAAGTCGGCGCAACTGTTCGGCGGCAATGTTGAATTCGTGCTGTCCAGCAGCGGGCATATCCAGAGCATTCTGAACCCGCCGGGCAATCCGAAATCGCGCTACATGACCAGCACTGAAATGCCCGCCAATGCCGATGATTGGCAGGAAGAGTCGACCAAGCACGCCGATTCGTGGTGGCTGCATTGGCAGGCCTGGCAGGCACAGCGCTCGGGCAACCTGAAAAAAGCTCCGCTGAAACTGGGCAACAAGGCGTACCCGGCGGGCGAAGCTGCACCGGGCACTTATGTACATGAGCGCTGACTGACACACCCGCCCCACACTGTGGGCGCGAGCTTTTGTGGCGAGGGGGCTTGCCCCCGTATGACTGCGAAGCAGTCGTCAATCAGTCACCGCGCTCTGATACCAGACCGCGCTGATTGGTTTCAGGTGAGCTTCGCGCACCAACGGGGGCAAGCCCCCTCGCCACAAAGCCCGCGCCCACAAGGGGATCGGGAAGAATTCGAAAGAACGACCCACAGGGCCTGAAGCATGCCGCAACCCTTCATATTCCGTACCGTCGACCTGGATGGCCAGACGCTCCGCACGGCGGTACGCCCCGGCAAGCCTCACTTGACGCCCCTGCTGATTTTCAACGGTATCGGCGCCAACCTGGAGCTGGTGTTCCCGTTCATTGCGGCCCTGGACCCGGACCTGGAAGTCATCGCCTTCGACGTCCCCGGTGTCGGCGGTTCGTCGACGCCAAACCGGCCGTATCGTTTTCCGGGGTTGGCCAAGCTCACGGCGCGGATGCTCGACTATCTCGACTACGGGCAGGTCAACGTCATCGGCGTGTCCTGGGGTGGCGCCCTGGCCCAGCAGTTCGCTTATGACTATCCGGAGCGCTGCAAGAAACTCGTGCTGGCCGCCACGGCGGCGGGTGCGGTGATGGTACCGGGCAAGCCGAAAGTGCTGTGGATGATGGCCAGCCCGCGACGCTACATCCAGCCGTCCCACGTGATCCGCATTGCGCCGATGATCTACGGTGGTGCGTTCCGTCGCGACCCGACGCTGGCCGCCAGCCATGCGGCCAAGGTGCGTTCGGCGGGCAAGCTCGGTTACTACTGGCAGCTGTTCGCTGGCCTCGGCTGGACCAGCATCCACTGGTTGCACAAGATCCGCCAGCCGACCCTGGTGCTGGCCGGCGACGATGACCCGTTGATCCCGTTGGTCAACATGCGCTTGCTGGCCTGGCGGATTCCCAACGCCCAGTTGCACATCATCGATGACGGTCATCTGTTCCTGATTACCCGGGCCGAAGCGGTGGCCCCGATCATCATGAAATTCCTCGAGGAGGAGCGCCAGCGCGCGGTGATGCATCCGCGTCCGGCGCCATTGGGCAGTTAAAGCGCTGCATCAGCGGTCGGCAGGACGCCACGCCGCGCAACAACCCGTTACAGCGTCTATGGTGTTCTGGTTCAGTGTGTTTGTTTTTGGCCTGAAGACGAAGGAGTGTTGAATCATGCGCGAGAAACCAGCGAGGGAATCCTTAGCGACTCCTGCCGCGTTCATCAATGCACAGAGTGCGATTACCGGCCTGCGCGGCCGGGATCTGCTGTCGACCCTGCGCAGTGTGGCCGCCCATGGCTTGCGCAACCCACTGCACAGCGCCCGACATGCCCTCAAACTCGGCGGTCAGCTTGGCCGCGTGCTGCTGGGTGAGACCCTGCACCCGACCAACCCGCAGGACGCTCGCTTCGCCGACCCGGCGTGGAGCCTCAACCCGTTTTATCGCCGTAGCCTGCAGGCCTACCTGAGCTGGCAGAAGCAGGTCAAAAGCTGGATCGACGAGAGCAACATGAGCCCGGACGACCGCGCCCGCGCCCACTTCGCCTTCACCTTGCTCAACGACGCCGTATCGCCCTCCAACACCCTGCTCAACCCACTGGCGGTCAAGGAGCTATTCAATTCCGGCGGTAACAGCCTGGTGCGGGGCATCAGCCATCTGGTGGACGATCTGCTGCACAACGACGGCCTGCCCCGGCAAGTCACCAAGCAAGCGTTCGAGGTCGGCAGGACGGTCGCCACTACCACCGGAGCCGTGGTGTTTCGCAACGAGCTGCTGGAGTTGATCCAGTACAAGCCGATGAGCGAAAAGCAGTATTCCAAGCCCCTGCTGGTGGTGCCGCCGCAAATCAACAAGTACTACATTTTCGACCTGAGCCCGCACAACAGCTTCGTCCAGTACGCCCTGAAAAACGGCCTGCAAACCTTCATGATCAGCTGGCGCAACCCGGATGTGCGTCACCGCGAATGGGGGCTCTCGACCTACGTCGAGGCCGTGGAAGAAGCGATGAATGTCTGCCGGGCGATCACCGGCGCACGCGAAGTCAACCTGATGGGCGCCTGCGCCGGCGGGCTGACCATTGCCGCGCTGCAAGGTCACTTGCAGGCCAAGCGACAGCTGCGCAGGGTGTCCAGCGCGACTTACCTGGTGAGCCTGCTCGACAGTCAGCTGGACAGCCCCGCTACGCTGTTCGCCGATGAGCAGACGCTAGAGGCTGCCAAGCGCCGCTCCTATCAGAAAGGTGTGCTGGACGGCCGTGACATGGCCAAGGTCTTCGCCTGGATGCGCCCCAACGATTTGATCTGGAGCTACTTCGTCAACAACTACCTGTTGGGCAAGGAGCCACCGGCGTTCGATATCCTCTACTGGAACAACGACAACACGCGCCTGCCGGCGGCCCTGCATGGCGACCTGCTGGACTTCTTCAAGCACAACCCGCTGACCCACCCGGGCGGGCTGGAAGTGTGTGGCACGCCGATCGATTTGCAGAAGGTCACCGTCGACAGCTTCAGCGTCGCCGGCATCAACGATCACATCACACCGTGGGACGCGGTGTATCGCTCGACGCTGTTGCTCGGTGGCGAACGGCGCTTCGTGCTGTCCAACAGCGGTCATGTGCAGAGCATCCTCAACCCGCCGAGCAACCCAAAAGCCAACTACGTCGAGAACGGCAAACTGAGCAGCGACCCTCGCGCCTGGTATTACGACGCCAGGCATGTCGACGGCAGTTGGTGGACCCAATGGCTGAGCTGGATTCAGGAACGCTCCGGCGCGCAGAAGGAAACACACATGGTCCTCGGCAACCAGAACTACCCACCGATGGAGGCAGCACCCGGTACTTACGTGCGCGTGCGCTGACGTTCAACGCGCCACGGCCGCTGCCGGCCGTGGCAAGACCCGATCATTAAGAAGACTGGATGAAAACCCGCGACCGGATCCTCGAATGTGCCCTGCAGTTGTTCAATCAGAAGGGCGAACCGAATGTCTCCACCATGGAAGTTGCCAATGAAATGGGCATCAGCCCGGGCAACCTCTACTACCACTTTCACGGCAAGGAACCGCTGATACTCGGGCTGTTCGAGCGCTTTCAATGTGAACTGCAACCGCTGCTCGACCCACCGTCCGACGTCGAATTGGGCCCCGAAGATTACTGGTTGTTCCTGCATTTGATCGTCGAGCGCCTGTCCCACTACCGGTTTCTGTTCCAGGACCTGTCGAACCTCGCCGGACGCCTGCCGAAACTGGCCAAGGGCATTCGCAATCTGCTCAATGCACTCAAGCGCACGCTGGCTTCGTTGCTCGCACGATTGAAGGCTCAAGGGCAATTGGTCAGCGACACCCAGGCGTTAGGGCAACTGGTGGAACAGATCACCATGACCCTGCTGTTTTCACTGGATTACCAGCGGATTCTCGATCGCGAAGGCGAGGTTCGGCTGGTGGTTTACCAGATCATGATGCTGGTGGCGCCGCACTTGCTGCCAGCGATGAAGGCTGCGACCGAACAGATGGCGATGGAGTATCTGGAAGACCACGAGTAGTCATAACCACCGTTAACCCTGTAGGAGCGAGCTTGCTCGCGAAAAAGGTACAGCCGACGCTACTCAGCGCCTGCAATACCATCGCGAGCAAGCTCGCTCCTACAGTAGGTCTGTGACGCTCTCAAATCGCGCACAAACAAAAACGCCCGACCTTGGCAGGCCGGGCGTTGTTTTGAGCCCTGAAAATCAGGACTGACTGGTTGGCGTCGATGGAGCTGGCGCGGCAGTCGGGGTGACAGCAGGGGTTGGCGCGGTCGCGGAGTTCGAGGCGCTGACCGGAGCGGCTGCCGGGGTTGCCGGCTTGGCAGCTGCCACTGCTGGTTTTGGCGCGGCGGCTTTTGGAGCTGCCGGCTTCTTCACTGCAGGTTTTTTCGCAGCAGCAGGTTTGGCTGCCGGCTTGGCGGCGGGTTTTGCTGCAGCCGTTTTAGCCGCTGGCTTGGCAGCCGGTTTGGCGGCAGCCGGTTTGGCCGCTGCAGGTTTAGCGGCTGCAGTTTTAGCGGCAGGCTTGGCAGCAGGTTTAGCCGCTGCTTTTGCCAGTGGCTTGGCAGCAGTTTTCGCGGCTGGCTTGGCGGCGGCAGTCTTGGCAGCAGGCTTGGCTGCCGCGGTTTTCGCCGCAACAGGCGCAACCTTGGCACCGGTCAGTTTTTCGATTTGCTTGGTCAGGGTCTCGACCTTGCTGTGCAGCGCCTTGACTTCGTTGCGGCTCGGTACGCCCAGACGCGAGATGGCGCTGTTCAGACGCTTGTCGAAAGCACCTTCGAGCTCATCCCACTTGCCCAGTGCGCGATCTTTCACGCCGCTGATGCGCGATTTGGCCGAAGAAGCGGAGTCCTTGGCGGCGTCGACTGTCTTGCCAACAGCGCTCTTGGTGAGCTTCTCGGCTTTCTCGCCGTCCTTAACCAATGCATCGAAGAGTTTGCTGCCGTCAGTGTCGATCTTCGAGTACACGCCTAAACCAGCCAGCCAGATTTTTCGGGAGTAATCTTCAACCTTCCCGATCCACGAGCTGCCTTCTTTTTCGGTTTTCTTTTTAACAGCCATCCCGTTCTCCTTAAGATTTACGCGCGACACGTTCGAGCAATGCCGTCAGCTCATCGAGCTTAGCAGAGAGTGTCTCAACGTCATGTTTAGACGGAATGCCGATACGATTCAAGGCACTTGCGACACGCGTGTCGAACGCCTTCTCGACCTTGTCGAGTTGAACTTCGACACGGCCTTTGAAAGTGCTGACTTCACTCTTGACGTCATCGATCTCGGCATTGGCCGCTTCAAGTTTCTCAGCGACTACTTTTTTGCCTTTCTTTTCAACAACCTGACCAGCCTTGATCAGCTCTTGAAAGTATTCGCTGCCCTCTTGGCCGACCTTGGCGTAGGCGCCCAGGCCTGCCAGCCAGATCTTGCGGGCATAGGATTTGACGTCGCCCAGCGTGCTGGTCGATGCGTCGATTTTTTTCTTCAAAATAACTTTGGCCATGGTGCACCTCACGCGCAGAAGGTTTGAGGAACTGCCCGGATAAGTGTCGGGCTCTGGCACAAAGTAGGGAGAAAAATTAGAAACGGCACCCTAACAACTGACATAAAAGGCCGGGCGCACCACAAAACAAATGTGGGAGCGGGCTTGCTCGCGAAGGCGGTGGGTCAGTTGATAAAAATTTCACTGACACACCGCCTTCGCGAGCAAGCCCGCTCCCACAGGGGATCTCATTTCAACCAGAAAATCAGACCAGGACCTTGTCCAGGGCCTTTTCGATTTCCGCTTTGATCATGCCGCTCATGGCCGACATCATCAGGCCCAACTCCACATCGACCTTGATCGAATCTTCACTGACATGCACCGCCCCCTTCACACCCGAGCGCTTGAGGTTCAGGGTGTCGCCGGACCACTGCGGCTCCAGGCCATACTGATCGGAAAGTTTCTGCGCCAGCTTGTCGGCCTTATCGCGAGCCGCTTCCTTACCCAGGCCATGGGCACGTTCAACACTAATACGGGCCATTGAATGACTCCTGCTTTATGGATGCTTTCCCGGGACATCTTGACCTCTGCTGCGTCAAAACGTCCCGATGGTTGCCCATCTTACCTTCAGCCTTGCCAAGACAAAGCATGCCTTGGGGATTAGAATGTCGCGCATTCTCTTTTGGTGACAGCGATATGACTGATCAGCGCAAAGGCAGCGATGCCGAACCCACCACTCACTTCGGCTTCAAAAACGTTCCGGAAAGCCAGAAAGCGGAAAAAGTCGCTGAGGTTTTCCACTCGGTAGCCGCCAAGTACGACCTGATGAACGACCTTCTGTCGGGCGGCATGCACCGTTTGTGGAAGCGTTTTGCGATCGAACTGTCGGGCGTTCGTGCCGGCAATCGCGTGCTCGACATCGCCGGTGGCACCGGCGACCTGACCAGGAAGTTCTCGCACCTGGTAGGCCCGACCGGTCAGGTCGTACTGGCCGACATCAACGAGTCCATGCTCAAGGTCGGCCGTGACCGCCTGCTGGACCTGGGTGTGGCCGGCAACGTCGAGTTCGTCCAGGCCGATGCGGAAAAACTGCCGTTCCCGGACAACCATTTCGACTGCGTGACCATCGCCTTCGGCCTGCGCAACGTGACCCACAAGGAAGACGCCCTGCGCTCGATGCTGCGCGTGCTCAAGCCGGGTGGCCGTTTGCTGGTGCTGGAATTCTCCAAGCCGACCAACGCGCTGATGTCCAAGGCCTACGACGCCTACTCGTTCGCCTTCATGCCGTTGATGGGCAAGCTGATCACCAACGACTCGGAAAGCTATCGCTACCTGGCCGAATCGATCCGCATGCACCCGAACCAGGAAACCCTGAAGTCGATGATGGTCGAGGCCGGTTTCGACCGCGTGACCTATCACAACATGACCGCAGGCATCGTTGCCCTGCACCGCGGCATCAAGCCCTGATGCTGCTCGCCGGCCTGCTCGCCAGCGTTGAACTCGGCCTGAACCGGGTGCTGCGTCTCGACAGCACGGCGCTGCCGCGGCTGGCGCATCTGACCGGCAAAGTGATTGCCGTCGATTGCCGCAGCCCGGCGCTGCACCTGTTCATCCTGCCCAGCGACGAAGGCCTGATGCTCGCCTCCCAGTGGGAAACCGGCGCCGACTGCACCTTGCGTGCACCGGCTTCGAGCCTGTTGAAACTGGCCATGAGCAAGGACAAGACCTCGATCCTGCACAGCCCTGAAGTCGAACTCGACGGCGACAGCGGCGTGCTGCTGGAACTGGCGGCGATCCTCCAGGACCTGGAGCTGGACTGGGAGTACGAGCTCTCGCGCTGGCTCGGCCCGGTCGCCACACAACTGGTCGGCGGCCACCTGCGCAGTCGCGCCCGCTGGTACCAGCAAGGCTTCGCCAGCCTGGGCCAGAACCTGGGCGAATACCTGGCCGAAGAATCGCGCACCCTTGTCGGTCTGCGCGAAGCCGAAGCCCGATTCAGTGAACTGGACCAGATCAAGCTCGATCTGGAACGTCTCGAGGCGCGTTTCGAGCGCCTTTCCCGATCCCTCGACCCAAGCGATAACGCATGAAGCTGCTTGCCGTCCGCCGTTTGTTGCGCATCCAGCGCGTCGTGATCCGCTACCGCCTCGATGACCTGCTGTTCGCCCTGCCACTGCCGTGGTTTCTGCGGGCGCTGCGTTACGCGTTGCCGTGGCGCTGGTTCCCGCGCAAGACCCTGGACCTGAGCCGTGGCGCGCGACTGCGCCTGGCATTGCAGGACCTGGGGCCGATCTTCATCAAGTTCGGGCAGATCCTGTCCACTCGCCGCGACCTGCTGCCAGAAGACATCGCCGATGAGCTGATGAAACTGCAGGACCGCGTGCCGCCGTTTGACTCGCAAGTGTCGATCAAGCTGATCGAAGAACAGCTGGGCAAGAAAATCAGCGACGTGTTCAGCCGTTTCGATGTCGAACCGCTGGCCTCGGCTTCGGTGGCGCAGGTGCATGCCGCGCAACTGAAAACCGGCGAAGAAGTAGTGGTCAAGGTGATCCGCCCCGGTCTCAAACCGGTGATCGCCCAAGACCTTGCGTGGCTGTTCATCCTCGCCCGCGCCGCCGAAAAGCTCTCTGCCGATGCGCGCCTGCTGCACCCGGTGGACGTGGTCAGCGATTATGAAAAAACCATCTACGACGAACTCGACCTGCTGCGCGAGGCGGCCAATGCCAGCCAGTTGAAGCGCAACTTCGACGGCTCGCCGCTGCTGTATGTGCCGCAAGTCTATTGGGACTGGTGCCGGCCGAAAGTACTGGTGATGGAGCGCATCTACGGGATCCAGGTCACCGATCTGGCGACCCTGGCCGACCAGCGCACCGACATGAAAATGCTCGCGGAGCGTGGCGTGGAGATTTTCTTCACCCAGGTGTTCCGCGACAGCTTCTTCCACGCCGACATGCACCCCGGCAACATCTTCGTCAGCACCGTGAATCCGTGGAGCCCGCAGTACATTGCCATCGACTGCGGCATCGTCGGCAGCCTGACCCCGGAAGACCAGGATTACCTGGCGCGCAACCTGTTCGCCTTCTTCAAGCGCGATTACCGTCGCGTGGCGCAGTTGCACATCGATTCGGGCTGGGTGCCGGCGGAAACCAAGCTCAACGAATTCGAAGCGGCGATCCGTACCGTGTGCGAGCCGATCTTCGAAAAACCGTTAAAAGATATTTCCTTCGGTCAGGTGCTGATGCGCCTGTTCCAGACCGCTCGGCGCTTCAACATGGAGGTTCAACCGCAGTTGGTCCTGCTGCAAAAAACCTTGTTGAACATCGAAGGCCTGGGCCGCCAGCTGTACCCGGACCTCGACCTGTGGAACACCGCGCAGCCGTTCCTCGAACGCTGGATGCGCGAGCGGGTCAGCCCCAAAGCCCTGCTCGGCAACGTGCAGAGCCAGTTCGAACAGATCCCGCACCTGGCCAACATGGCCCGCGACCTGCTCGAACGCATGTCCCAACCCCACGCCTACGACCCGCCGCCAGCGTGGCATCGACGCCGCGACGACTGGTTCCTGCGCCTGCTCGGCACGGCGCACCTGGCCGGTGGAGCGATCCTCGCCGCGGGCGGACCGCTGAACCAGTTGGCCTATTGGCCGGCCGGCATCATGATGGCCGTCGGTTTGTATCTGGTCGTGCGCCGATAGCCAGTTGTGCTGCGCACTGGCACACTGTTTCAACGTTGAGCCTGACTAATGAAGTGTCGGGCTCGCTGTCGGAGTCGAAGATGAAAAACTGGCTGGACGAGATCAAATGGGATGCCGACGGCCTGGTGCCGGCGATTGCCCAGGACTACAAGACCGGGCGCGTCCTGATGATGGCCTGGATGAACCGCGAAGCACTGGAACTGACGGCGGCCGAAAACCGCGCCATCTACTGGTCGCGCTCGCGTGGCAAGCTGTGGCGCAAGGGCGAAGAGTCCGGCCACGTGCAGACCCTGCATGAGATGCGCCTGGACTGCGACGCCGACGTCATCATCCTGATGGTCGAGCAGATCGGCGACATCGCCTGTCATACCGGCCGCCAGAGCTGCTTCTACCGCGTCTACGAGAACGGCGACTGGACAACGGTCGACCCGGTCCTTAAAGATCCGCATGCCATCTATTGCGCAGGGCACAAACATGAGTGACACACTGACCCGTCTGGCCGAGGTGCTGGAAGAGCGCAAAGGCGCCGCTGCCGACAGCTCGTATGTCGCCAGCCTGTATCACAAGGGTTTGAACAAGATTCTGGAAAAAGTCGGCGAAGAGTCGGTCGAGACCATCATTGCTGCCAAGGACGCCGCCGTCAGCGGCGACTGCAGCGATGTGATCTACGAAACCGCTGATTTGTGGTTCCACAGCATGGTCATGCTCGCCCAATTGGGGCAGCATCCACAGGCTGTACTCGATGAACTGGACCGTCGTTTCGGTCTCTCCGGACACGCCGAGAAAGCCTCGCGCCCGTCCGCCTGAATAACTATTAGAGAGGAGCAGCAGCA
The DNA here is from genome assembly GCF_053628995.1 of Pseudomonas sp. AP3_22 TE3818. Classification (NCBI taxonomy): domain Bacteria; kingdom Pseudomonadati; phylum Pseudomonadota; class Gammaproteobacteria; order Pseudomonadales; family Pseudomonadaceae; genus Pseudomonas; species Pseudomonas sp. AP3_22 TE3818. The sequence goes on from NZ_JBRJHL010000001.1 coordinate 6,236,743, forward strand.
TGGGCATTTTTGACTGGAAACACTGGATCGTCATCCTGGTTGTCGTGGTACTGGTATTCGGCACCAAGAAACTGAAAAACCTCGGCACTGACGTCGGCGAATCGATCAAGGGCTTCAAGAAAGCCATGAACGACGACGAAAAACCGGCCGACCCGAATGCGACCCCGGCCCAACCGGTTCCACCGGTCCAGCCACAGACCACTGTGAACCAGCCGCACACCATCGACGTGCAGGCACAGAAAGTCGAAGAGCCGATCCGCAAAGACGTGTGAGCGCAGACTAATGTTTGGTATCAGCTTCTCTGAACTGCTGCTCGTCGGCCTCGTTGCCCTGCTGGTGCTGGGTCCCGAGCGCTTGCCGGGCGCTGCGCGCACCGCTGGCCTGTGGGTCGGGCGTCTGAAGCGCAGCTTCAACGCAATCAAACAGGAAGTTGAGCGTGAAATCGGTGCCGACGAGATTCGTCGGCAACTGCACAACGAACACATCCTGTCGCTTGAGCAGGAGGCGCGGAAAATCTTCACACCGACCCAGCAGGAGCCGACGCCGGTTGAGCATGTGGGTGCGCAGACGATTCAAGCGCCTGCCGCTACTGTCGACTCGACACCTGCTCCCGTTGTAGCGCCTGTCGAACCTGCGCCCGTTGTTGCAGCCGCTCCGGTTGAACCCGGTGCGCCTGTTGCGCCGGCCCCTCATGACCCAACACTGCCGCCGCGAGCCCCATGAGCGATCTCCCAGAAAACGACCAGCACATGCCGCTGGTTTCGCACCTCACCGAGTTGCGTACCCGACTGCTGCGCTGCGTAGCGGCGATTTTCATCATCTTCGCCGGCCTGTTTGCCTTTACCCAGCAGATCTATACCTTCGTCTCCACGCCATTGCGTGCGTACCTGCCCGCCGGCGCGACGATGATTGCCACCGACGTGTCGTCGCCGTTCCTGACGCCGCTGAAGCTGACGATGATGGTCTCGCTGTTCCTGGCGATCCCGGTGATCCTGCACCAGATCTGGGGCTTCATCGCCCCCGGCCTGTACAAGCATGAAAAGCGTATTGCCGTGCCCTTGCTGGTCTCCAGCATCTTTCTGTTCTACGCCGGCATGGCCTTCGCCTACTTCCTGGTGTTCCCGCTGATCTTCAAGTTCTTCGCCGCCGCCACCCCGGCCGGTGTGGAAATGATGACCGACATCACCAGCTACCTCGATTTCGTCATGACGCTGTTCTTCGCCTTTGGCGTGGCGTTCGAAATTCCGGTGGCCGTGGTGCTGCTGGTGTGGATCGGCGTGGTCGACGTCAAGTACCTGAAGAAGATCCGCCCGTACGTGATCATCGGCTGCTTCGTGGTCGGCATGATCCTGACGCCGCCGGACATCTTCTCGCAGACCCTGCTGGCCGTGCCGATGTGGCTGTTGTTCGAGATCGGCATCCTGTTCGGCAGCCTGATCAGCAAGCGTGGCGACCATCCGGAAGACCAACCGGCTGACGATCACAACGACCAGCCGCCAGCGACCCAAGCGTGAACCTGCTGCTCCTTGAAGAGGCCGATTTCATTGCGGCCGACCGGGCGATCCTGCGTGATCGCCGGTTGACCCACATGCAGGAAGTCCACCGCTGTGAAGTGGGCGACAGCATGCGCGTCGGGCGGATCGGCGGGCTGATGGGCTCGGCCGAAGTGCTGCGCCTGGACGCCGACGAAGCGGAATTGCGCGTCACCCTGGACCAGCCGCCACCGGCCAAGCTGCCATTGACCCTGGTATTGGCCCTGCCACGCCCCAAGATGCTGCGCAGGGTGTTCCAGACCGTGGCGGCCATGGGAGTGCCACGCATCGTGCTGGTCAACAGCTATCGCGTCGAGAAGAGCTTCTGGCAGACCCCCTTCCTGGAGCCCGAGGCCATTCGCGAGCAATTGATCCTCGGCCTCGAACAGGCCCGGGACAGCGTGCTGCCGGAAGTCGTCATCGAGAAGCGTTTCAAGCCGTTCGTCGAGGACCGTTTGCCGGCGATCACCGACGGCACCCTCGGCCTGGTGGGGCATCCCGGCAATTACCCGCCCTGCCCTCGCGCACTCAGCGAACCGGTGACCCTGGCCATCGGCCCCGAGGGTGGCTGGATTCCCTACGAGATCGACCTGCTCGGCAAATCCGGCCTGCAACCGGTGCAACTGGGCGAGCGCATCCTGCGCGTCGAAACCGCCGTAACCGCGCTGCTGGCCCGCCTTTTCTAATCCCGGACACAATTCCCTGTGGGAGCGGGCTTGCTCGCGAAGGCGGTGTATCAGTCGGCATTGAAGTGACTGACACTCCGCTTTCGCGAGCAAGCCCGCTCCCACAAGTCATCATCCGTCCGTACATCGGGCAGCGCCTACAGATTCAGGTTCCCCTGCCGATACAGCCCCCATAAAACCAAATTGTGGTCCGGGGAGATTCAGCATGTACCAATGGCTAGCCGAGAATCTGGGAAACGTCAGCGTCAAACGCAAACTGGGGATCGGCTTCGGTCTGGTGCTGTTACTGACCCTGCTGATCACCTTCACCGGCTGGAGCGGCCTGAGCGGCGTCACCAGCCGTGGCGATAAACTGGGTTTTATCGCCAGCCTCAACGACCTGACCAAGGACCTGCGCATTGCACGCCTGGATTACGAGATGCGTCGCGGTGAACAAGGCCCCGGCATCGTCAACGATCTGCTGGGCAAACTCGAAAGCGGCCTGCAGACCGCCCGCGGCCTGATCGAACAACCGGCTGACACGGCCATGGTCGATCAACAACTGGCCGCTGTCGCCGAATACCGTCGTGCCTTCAACGACATGACCCAAGCGGGTGCCCAGCGTGAAGATGCCCGCAGCAAACTCGGCGCCACCGCCGACAACGCCGTGGCCCGCGTCGCCGAAGTGGAAAAATCCATGCTGCAAGGTGACAGCGTCGCAGCATTCAATAACGTGATCGACCTGAGCAAACTGATCCAGCAGGCGCGCTTCCAGGTTCGCGGCTACACCTACAGCGGCAAGAGCGAAGCCGAACAGCCAGCCCTCGACGCGATCGACAACGCCCTGAAGAACCTCCAGAGCCTGCCAGCCAAACTGCCTGAAGAGCACATCGCCAACCTGCAACAGGCGACTGATTCACTGAAGGCCTACCGCACCGCTGTCAGCCAGTTCCGCGACTCCCAGGTGGCCAGCGCCAAGGCCCTGGTACGCATGTCCGCCCAAGGCGACATCCTGCTGGACATGAGCCAGAAACTCACCGTCTCGCAAACCGTCGTGCGTGACAGCGAGGCCGCCCATGCCAAGAACATGCTGACCCTCGCCACCGTTCTGGCCATCGCCTTCGGCCTGCTGGCTGCCTGGGCAATCACCCGGCAGATCATCATTCCGCTGAACCAGACCCTGGCCGTCGCTGAACGCGTTGCCAGCGGCGACCTGACCCACAACCTGACGTCGCAGCGGCGCGACGAACTCGGCCAGTTGCAGCGCGCCATGCAGAGCATGACCCAGGGCCTGCGCGAACTGATCGGCGGCATCAGCGATGGCGTCACGCAGATCGCCAGCGCCGCTGAAGAGCTGTCCGCGGTCACCGAGCAGACCAGCGCCGGGGTCAACAGCCAGAAAGTCGAGACCGATCAGGTCGCCACCGCCATGAATGAAATGGCCGCCACCGTGCAGGAAGTGGCGCGCAACGCCGAAGAAGCCTCAGAAGCCGCCGTCGCCGCCGACCAGCAGGCCCGTGAGGGCGACAAAGTGGTGGGCGAAGCCATCGCCCAGATCGAGCGCCTGGCCGCGGAAGTCGGCCACTCCACCGAGGCCATGGGCGAACTCAAGCGCGAAAGCGACAAGATCGGCAGCGTGCTCGATGTGATCAAGTCCGTGGCCCAGCAAACCAACCTGCTGGCGCTCAACGCCGCGATTGAAGCCGCCCGAGCCGGTGAAGCCGGACGTGGGTTTGCCGTGGTCGCAGACGAAGTCCGCAGCCTGGCCCAGCGCACCCAGAAATCCACCGAAGAGATCGAAGAGCTGATCGTCGGCCTGCAAAGCGGCACGCAGCAAGTGGCGACCATCATGGACAACAGCCGCACCCTGACCGACAGCAGTGTCGAACTGACCCGCCGCGCCGGTGGCTCACTGGAAAGCATCACTCGCACCGTCTCGGCGATTCAGGCGATGAACCAGCAGATCGCCGCTGCCGCCGAACAGCAAAGCGCCGTAGCCGAAGAGATCAACCGCAGCGTGCTGAATGTGCGGGATGTGTCGGATCAGACCTCGGCAGCCAGTGAAGAAACCGCAGCCTCCAGCGTTGAGCTGGCACGACTGGGGACGCATTTGCAGATGCTGGTGGGCAAGTTCAAGGTTTGAGGTGATCTGCATACCTCGGTTCACTCAGGACCGAGGTGATGCCTTCGCGGGCAAGCCCGCTCCCACAGGTATTTCGGTGTTCACACAATGTGTGCCTCACCCTGAACCCTGTGGGAGCGGGCTTGCCCGCGAAAGCGTTCGACCAGACACTGCCGTTACAGCCCAAGAACAGACTTCAAGCCATAAAAAAACCCGCTTTCGCGGGTTTTTTTATCATGCCAACTGAGGCTGTTCGCTCATCGGCTTGAGCGGCAGCAACGGTGCATGGGGGTCGGCCTGGACCGACTTGCGCCATGCGCCCAGCCACTCGGCATGCCCTTCGCTCCAGACCTGCTCGTGCAAGCGGGCCAAGGCTACCGGGTCGCTCAACAACTGCACTCGCTCGTTGTTGGTCAGGCCTTCAGGACCTACCTTCATCGCGTGCCGCACCCGCTCGATCCGCAACCACTCAATCGGCTCAGCCTGATTGTGCCGCGAGGTCGCCAGCGAGCACGCCAGGGCGTTCTGCTGTGGATCGACCACCGAACGGACGAAGCCGTCGTTCAGCGCGTGCCAGCGGTTTTCATGGGTGTACTGGTCGGTCGCCAGCAAGGCCTGCGGCGGATTGTATTCCTCGGGAATCAGGAACAGGCTCTCGTCGCGGGACTTCAGGCCCAGGCCGACGCGACTGGAGATCACCGACACCGGAATCGACAGCATCAACGAACCGACGATCGGCACCAGCCACCACAGGAAGCTCGGGTTCAGCCAGATCACCAGCATGGCCCAGAAGAAGCCCAGCAGGGTTTGCGGACCGTGGCGCTTGATCGCTTCGCTCCACGGCGTGGAGTCGTCGTCACGCTGCGGCGAGTTCCAGGTCGCGGCCCAGCCGAGGAACGCGGCGAGGACGAAACGGGTGTGGAAGATCATCCGCACCGGTGCCAGCAGCATGGAGAACAGCATCTCCAGCAGCATCGACAGGGTCACCTTGAACTTGCCGCCGAACTCTTTCGCGCCCTTGGCCCAGATCAGGATGATGCTCAGCAGCTTCGGCAGGAACAGCAGCACGATGGTGGTCGAGAACAGCGCAATCGCCTTGTCCGGGTGCCATTGTGGCCACAGCGGATAGAGTTGGCGCGGCTCAAGGAAGTACTGCGGCTCCATCAGCGTGTTGACCGCCAGCAGCGCGGTCGACAGCACCAGGAAGAAGAACCACAACGGCGCCGACAGGTAAGACATCACGCCGGTCAGGAACACCGCGCGGTGCACCGGGTGCATGCCTTTTACCAGGAACAGGCGGAAGTTCATCAGGTTGCCGTGGCACCAGCGACGGTCACGCTTGAGTTCGTCCAGCAGGTTCGGCGGCAGTTCTTCATAGCTGCCCGGCAAGTCGTAGGCAATCCACACGCCCCAACCGGCACGGCGCATCAGCGCGGCTTCAACGAAGTCGTGGGACAGGATCGAGCCGGAGAACGCGCCTTTACCGGGCAACGGCGCCAGGGCGCAGTGGTCGATGAACGGCTTCATGCGGATGATCGCGTTGTGACCCCAGTAGTGCGACTCGCCCAGTTGCCAGAAGTGCAGGCCGGCGGTGAACAGCGGACCATACACGCGAGTGGCGAACTGCTGCATGCGCGCATACAGGGTGTCCATGCCCGACGCACGTGGCGCGGTCTGGATGATCCCGGCATCCGGCGTGGCTTCCATCAGGCGTACCAGACTGGTCAGGCACTCACCGCTCATCACCGAGTCGGCATCGAGTACGACCATGTACTTGTAGTCACCGCCCCAGCGACGGCAGAAGTCGTCGAGGTTGCCGCTCTTGCGTTTTACGCGACGACGACGGCGGCGATAGAAGATCTTGCCGAAGCCACCGGCTTCGCGGCAGACGTCCAGCCAGGCCTGTTGCTCGGCCACACAGATATCGGCGTCGTTACTGTCGCTGAGGACGAAGAAATCGAAGCGGTCCAGGTCACCCGTGGCCGCGACCGACTCGAAGGTTGCCCGCAGGCCGGCGAATACCCGAGGCACGTCTTCGTTGCAGATCGGCATCACCAGGGCGGTGCGCGCATCCTTTGGAATCGGCTCGTTACCGGCACTTTTACCGGAGATACGGTATTTATCATGGCCGGTCAGCAATTCGAGGAAGCCCATCAGGGCGGTCCAGAAACCGGCCGATACCCAGCAGAACAGAATCCCGAACAGGATCAGGATGCTGGTCTGCAAGGCGTACGGCAGCACTTGCGTGGCGGTTTGCAGCAGCGGTTGGTGCAGCACTTCGTTGAGGTCGACGAACGACCAGCCCTGGTACGGCATGATGCCTTTCATGTACCAGCCGGCCACGATGGTCTGGCCGAGCATCAGCAGCAACAGAATGTAGCGACGGATCGAACCGACGGTCCGCCAGCGCGCAGCCGGTAGCACACGTTCGTCCTTCGGCGGCTTCGGCGGGTTGGTACGACCGGTCATCCGCCGCCAGCCACGCACCAGAATGTTGGTGCGCCACGGCTCCGGCACGACCTTGGTCCGCCGGATCGGCGGGGTCGCCTTGAGGCAGACCCGGCCGTTGGCGTCGAGCACCAGCATTTCCGCGTCCTGCAGCTCTTCGGCGGTGCTCAGGGTCAGGCGTTTGCCGACCGAAGCCTGGGCGGCTTCGGTCGGGGCGTCGAACGTCGAAGACGACAGGCGTTCGTGCAATTCGCTGAAAGACTGGCAGCCCGCGAGTTCCGCGCGCTGCTCGTCGGTCATCGGCAGATGCGCCAGATACTCGGAAAGAGTTTCTGGCCGTACTTGAGAGTTACTCATCGGCAGGCAACTGATAGCTCCAGGTCTCGGTCAGGACTTCTTCAGTCGGGGCCGATTCCGGTGTGGCTGGGGCCGCGTCGGCAGCAACAGGCTGCTTGGCGTCTTTATTGGCCTTGTCCTTGGCGTCTGCAACAGGCTTCGCTTCAGCCTGCTTGGCCTCCGCTTGCTTGGCTTCCTTGTCCGCTTTCTCTTGTTGCTTGGCGGCAACCTTGTCGGCCTTGGCAACCGACGAGCTGGACGACGGAATCGAGGTCTTGGCCAGGTCCGCCGGCACGATGTTCTGTACCAGCGCGGCGCGCATCTCGGTAGCCTTGCCCGGATCCTTGATCTTCATCCGCAGGGTCAGGCGCCAGCCCTTGGTTTCAGGGTTGTAGCGCACGCTGTTTTCCACCAGCTCGGCGTTGTCGCCGACGCTGACCTGGCTGCGAACTTCGGTATCGGCCGGCAACGCCGCCAGGGACGGACCTTCGAAGTCCACCAGATAGGCAACACTGCCATCGGGCTGACGAATCAGGTTGGACTGCTTGACGTCACCGGTCGAACGCAGGGTCTGCTTGACCCAGGCGCTGTCCGGCGCGTGAATCGCCGCTTCGTCCATGGTCCAGTGCATACGATAAGCGACATCGAGCGGCTGACCAGGTTCCGGCAATTTTTCCGGGTTCCAGAAGGCCACGATGTTGTCGTTGGTTTCGTCGGCAGTCGGAATCTCGACCAGGTCGACGGTGCCCTTGCCCCAGTCACCCTTCGGCTCGATCCAGGCGCTTGGACGCTTGTCGTAGCGGTCGTCGAGGTCTTCGTAGTGGCTGAAGTCGCGGCCACGTTGCAGCAGACCGAAGCCGCGCGGGTTTTCCACGCTGAAGTTGCTCACGGCAAGGTGTTTCGGGTTGTTCAGCGGACGCCAGATCCACTCGCCGTTGCCGGCATGGATCGCCAGGCCGCTGGAGTCGTGCAGTTCGCGGCGGTAGTTCAGTACTTTCGACGGCTGGTTGGCGCCGAACAGGAACATGCTGGTCAACGGGGCAATGCCCAGTTTGCCGACCTTGTCGCGCAGGAACATCTGCGCCTTGACGTCGACGATGGTGTCGCTGCCCGGACGCAGGGTCAGGCGATAGGCACCGGTGGCACGCGGAGAGTCCAGCAGGGCGAAGATCACCAGGTGCTTGTCGCCCGGCTTGGGCTGTTGAATCCAGAATTCGCGAAAACGCGGGAATTCTTCACCGGACGGCAAGGCGGTATCGATGGCCATGCCGCGAGCGGACAAGCCATAGACGTGGCCCTTGCCGACGACGCGGAAGTAGCTCGCGCCGAGCATGGTCATGATTTCGTCTTGCTTGTCGGCCTTGTTGATCGGGTACAGCACACGGAAACCGGCATAACCCAGCTGTTCGGTGGCCTTCGGATCGAACTGCATATCGCCGAAGTCGAAACGACTCGGGTCGTATTTGATCTCTTCGACGGTGTTCGCGGTGATTTCGTTGATTTTCACCGGCGTATCGAAATGCATGCCCTGGTGATAGAAGGACAGCTTGAACGGCGTCTTCTGATCCGCCCATTCGGCTTTTTCCGTCAGAAAACGAATTTTCTGATAGTCCGCGAACTTCATGTCGCGGAACTCGTTCGGCAGGTTACTGCGCGGCGCTTCGTATTTCTGCGCGGCCAGCTCTTTTGCCTTGGCCGATACATCGTCCAGACTGAATGCCCAAAGCTGGCCGGCGCTGAGCAGGCAGAGCAGTGCAGAGCCCACTACCAGGGCGCTGCGTAACCGTTTGGCAGACAATTTTGGTGCGTTACAGGGACTAACAATCACGAGCAACCCTCGCCGAAAACAGATCAAAAAACCAACGGCCAGTTAAAGGGTCTGCACGGTGTACGGTATGAAAAAACCGCCCTTGCAAACCACTCTTGCCAAGTTGGCGAGCATTGTTCCGACTCCGCTGGGGCGAAATGATTCCCCAATCGGATCCAGACAAGTCTCTACCTAAGTCAAAATGGACCAACGAACGCTGATCCCCGTAGCGCGCGATTATCTAGTAGGCCGCGTTACAACGCATCAGGGGTAACAAAGTATTTATCGCGATAAAGCCCTGTTTTCAGTCGAAATGAGCTTAAAAACTTGTTTCAAGCGCTTTCAGGTCTGTAACAGGAAGGTTACCGGGCCATCATTGACCAGGTGCACCTGCATATCCGCGCCGAATCTACCTGATGCCACAGTGCCATGCACCTGTTTCGCTTTGCTTAATAGATAGTCGAACAACTCCTCACCCAGGGCCGGAGGGGCCGCAGTCGAGAAACCCGGACGCAGCCCGCTTCGGGTATCGGCAGCCAGGGTGAACTGAGAGACCAGCAGCAGCCCGCCGCCCACATCCGCCAGGGATAGATTCATCTTGCCCTCAGCGTCACTGAACACCCGATAGTTAAGCAGCTTATTAAGAAGTTTGTCGGCGCTGGCCCGCGTATCGTCTGGCTCAACGGCCACCAGGACCAGCAATCCCTGATCAACGGCACCTACAACTTCGCCGGCAACTTCGACTCGCGCGCCACGCACCCGTTGCAGCAGGCCCTTCATGCCTCGTCAGGCGCCAGGTCGAGCAGACGCCGGGCCATCTGATCGGCGGCGCGGACCAGCGCGTCGGTGATGCCCGGTTCGGAAGCCGCATGACCGGCATCGCGGATGACCTGCAGTTCGCTGTTCGGCCAGGCTTGATGCAATTCCCAGGCGTTATCCAGCGGGCAGATCACGTCATAGCGGCCATGGATGATCACGCCGGGCAAATGGGCGATCTTGCCCATGTCGCGAATCAACTGGTTCGGTTCCAGGAAGGCGTGGTTGCTGAAGTAGTGGCATTCGATGCGGGCAATCGACAAGGCACGCTGTGGCTCGGAGAAGCGATCGACCACCAGCGGGTTCGGACGCAGGGTCGCCGTACGGCCCTCCCAGGTTGACCAGGCCTTGGCCGCGTGCATCTGGGCAATCTGGTCGTTGCCGACCAGACGCTTGTGGAATGCGGTAAGCAAGTCATCACGCTCATCCAGCGGGATCGGCGCGATGTAGTCCTGCCAGTAATCGGGGAACAGACGGCTCGCACCAGCCTGGTAGAACCATTCGATTTCCTGCGGACGGCAAAGAAAGATACCGCGCAGGATCAGACCGTGTACCCGCTCGGGATGGGTTTGCGCGTAGGCCAGCGCCAGGGTCGAACCCCAGGAGCCGCCAAACAGCACCCATTTGTCGATGCCCAGGTGCTGGCGAATTCGCTCAAGGTCGGCGACCAGATCCCAGGTGGTGTTGTTTTCCAGGCTGGCGTGGGGGGTGGAGCGACCACAGCCGCGCTGGTCGAAAGTGACAATGCGATACAGGTTGGGATCGAAGAAGCAACGACTCTGGGCATCACATCCGGCACCGGGGCCGCCGTGGATGAACACCACCGGTAAACCTTCCGGTGAACCGCTTTCGTCGACATACAGCGTGTGGGTCTCGTCGACGGCCAGATCGTGCCGGGCGTAGGGTTTGATCTGCGGGTACAAAGTCTGCATTGCGCACTCCGTAAGGGGTCGAGGTCATCCCTGGGGGGACTTCTATTATTCTGCCGTCCGGCATCATAAACCCGAATTACGTCAATGAGCATGCCCGTGCGGAGTCAGAGTTTTGCCGCCAGGTATCCGAACAGGGTCTGGTACAGCTCGTCGACCTCGGCCACCTGCCCGCGGGCCCGCAAACAGCCATGAACCAGGCCCTCGCCGACATACAGCGTGGCAGCCCCGCCCGCAGCGTTCAGTCGCTCGGCATAGCGCACGCCGTCATCACGCAACGGGTCGAACTGTGCCACGGCGATCCAGGCCGGTGGCAATCCCCTGAAATCCGTGGCAAGCAATGGCATGGCGTAGGCGCTCGGATGTCGGGTGCCCCGCAGGTAAAGGGCGTGATAGCAATCGACGTCACTGCTGCTGAGTAACGGCGCGTCGACGCACTCACTGCGCGATGGCAGCCGGTGATCGCCGCCCAACCCCGGATAGATCAGAACCTGCGCACACGGCAGCGGCTCGCCGGCATCGCGCAATGCCAGGCACAACGCGGCTGCGAGATTGCCACCGGCACTGTCACCGGCCACCAGCATGCGCTCCGGATCGAGTTGAAACGGCCCGGTGCGCAGCGCTCGCCAGACCTTCAGGCAATCATCGAACGCAGCGGGAAACGGATGCTCCGGTGCCCGGCGATAATCAACGGCGATCACCAGCACACCGAGAGCCGATGCCAATTCGGCGCAGATGAAATCGTGGGAGTCCAGGTCCCCCACCACCCAGCCGCCGCCATGCAGGTAAACGATGCACGACGTACCGCTGACAGGGGGCTGATAGGAACGGACAGCAACGCCGGACAACACGAAGTCGACCACATACAACCCGGCCGGACGTGCCGGAGTAAACGCCCGGCACATCTCGCTGTAGGCCTGGCGCAATCCGGCGAGACTGCTGTCGGTGCTGTTGAAACTGACGGTTTTCTCGACGAATGCCGTCATCTGCCTGGAAAGCGGGTAAGAAGCCATGAGCCGGGTGCCCGTTCAGAGGTATGTGTGGCGCCCACCCCTTGTAGGAGCGAGCTTGCTCGCGATGATCGTCAACGATAACGCGGTAAGCCTGATATCCCGCGGCGCTCTCAGGTTTATCGCGAGCAAGCTCGCTCCTACAGGTTTTGGGGTCAGTTCTTCAGGCTGGACTGAACCGTCGCCACGCCGTCCTTGCCATCGAAACTGCTGACACCCGCCAGCCAGCGCTGCAGGTCCTCGGGATGTTCGCGCAGCCATTTTCTGGCCACATCCTGAGCCGTTTGGCGCTCCATGATCGGTACCATCAACTGGCTTTCCTGGGCAGCGGTGAACGTCAGGTTCTCCAGCAACCGATTGATGTTCGGGCAGCGCTCGGCGTAATCCGGGGCGGTGACGGTGGATACGGTCGCCGCACCTTCGTTCGGCCCGTACACGTCTTCGCTGCCGGTCAGGTAGTCGATCTTCATGTTGATGTTCATCGGGTGCGGGGTCCAGCCGACGAATACCACGAACTCCTTGCGATTCACCGCCCGCTGCACGGCCGCCAGCATCCCGGCCTCTCCGGACTCGATCAGTTTGAAGTCCTTCAGGCCGAAGTGATTGGTCTCGATCATCGTCTTGATCGTGGTGTTGGCACCGCTGCCCGGCTCGATGCCGTAGATCTTGCCGCCGAGCTGGTCTTTGAACCTGGCGATGTCGGCGAAGGTTTTCAGGCCCGCAGCCGCGACGTAGTCAGGCACAGCGAGAGTCGCCTGGGCATCGGCCAGGCTCGGTTTGTCCATGACCTTGACCTGATTGGCAGCCACGAAGGGTGCGATGTTTTTATCCATCGCCGGTTTCCAGTAACCGAGGAAGATGTCGAGGCGCTTGTCGCGGATGCCGGCAAAGATGATTTGCTGCACGGCGCTGGTTTGCTTGCTTTCGTAGCCCAGACCGTTGAGCAGCACATCGGCCATGCCGCTGGTGGCGATCACGTCGGTCCAGTTGACCACGCCCATGCGCACGGTCTTGCAGGAGGGATCGTCAGCGGCCAGGACGCTGGTGCTCAGGAGAGCGGTGCCGCAGAGGATTGAGAGACAGCGGGCGAACAGTCTTTTCATCAGGATGATCTCGTGCGGCAGCGGATTATTGTCGGGCCGGTGTCTTTGTGCACCGTGGCCAGAACAATACGCAGCAGACGAGCGGTAAAAGCGACCTGTGGCGACCGTGTTTTGCACGGTGGCGACTAGCAGCCTGGCCTGTAGGAGCGAGCTTGCTCGCGATGGAGGACAACGATGACGCGGGCTGTCTGAATGCACACGTTGACCTGACGTTTTTCGCGAGCAAGCTCGCTCCTACAGAGACTGCACCAGCCTTAATGGCCGTAGTGCTTCTCGCCCCAGGCCAACAAGCCTTGCAGCAACTCCTTCAACACCACCTGCGTCGGCTCCGCCAGGTCGGCGCGATAACGGAACGGCTCGAACTCTTCCATGTACGTGCACTGCCCGAGTTCCAGCTGCACAGCATGGATGTTCTCGCTCGGATTGCCGTAATGGCGGGTGATGTGACCGCCCTTGAAGCGTCCGTTCAGCACATGGGTGTAATTGTCGTGGCGCGCGCAGATCGCTTCCAGCTGACTGGCCAACTGTGGATCGCAACTGGCGCCATTGAAGGTGCCGAGGTTGAAGTCCGGCAGCTTGCCGTCGAACAGGTGCGGGATGATCGAGCGGATCGAGTGCGCGTCGAACAGCAGCGCGTAGCCGAACTCGGCCTTCAGTCGCGCCAGTTCCTGCTGCAGGGTGCTGTGGTACGGCGTCCAGATCTGTTCCAGATAGGTTGCGCGCTCCTCTTTCGAAGGCTCCAGCCCTTCACGGAATAACGGGATACCGTCGAACAGCGTCGCCGGGTACAGGCCCGTGGTGGCGCCGACGTACAAAGGTTTGTCGTCGGACGGCCGGTTCAGGTCGATGACGAAGCGCGAGTATTCGGCGGCCAGGGTGCTGGCGCCCAGTTCAGCGGCGAAGTCATACAACTGCGGAATGTGCCAGTCGGTGTCCGGCAGGCTTTTCGCGTCGGGGATCAATCCAGCCTCGACCGCAGGCGTCAGACGTACGCCAGCGTGAGGCATGCTGATCAGCAGCGGTACGCGGCCTTGTTTGAAATTAAGTACCTTATCCACAACGGCTCTCCTACAAATGTGTCTCGACGCCGTGGCGCACGACGCGTTTTTCGAGGTCGCCGCCCAGCCAGTACGACAGGTCGGCCGGACGATCGATTTGCCAGGCGACGAAATCCGCGACCTTGCCGGCCTCCAGCGAACCGTGGGTATCGGCCATGCCCAGCGCGGTAGCGGCGTGAATCGTGGCACCCGCCAAGGCTTCTTCCGGGGTCATGCGGAAGCAGGTGCAGGCCATGTTCAGCATCAGGCGCAACGACAGTCCCGGTGAGGTGCCCGGGTTGAGGTCGCTGGCGATGGCGATTTTCACGCCGTGCTTGCGCAGGGCATCCATCGGCGGCAATTGGGTTTCGCGCAGGAAGTAAAAGGCCCCGGGCAACAACACCGCGACGGTACCGGACTCAGCCATGGCGATGGCGTCGTCTTCGGTCATGAACTCCAGGTGATCGGCGGACAACGCGTGGTAACGCGCCGCCAGGCTCGAGCCGTGCAGCGAGGACAATTGCTCGGCGTGCAGCTTCACCGGCAAGCCCAGTGCCCGGGCGGTGATGAATACGCGCTCGACCTGCGCTGGCGAGAACGCCAGGTATTCACAGAATGCATCCACCGCGTCGACCAGCCCTTCGGCCGCCAGGGCCGGGAGCATGTCAGCGCAGATGTGATCGATGTAGTCGTCGGCGCGATCGGTGTATTCCGGCGGCAAGGCGTGAGCGGCCAGACAAGTGCTGCGCACGCTGACGGGCAATTCGGCACCGAGGCGACGGGCCACGCGCAGCATCTTGCGCTCGTTGGCCAGGTCCAGGCCGTAGCCGGACTTGATTTCGATGCTGGTGACGCCATCGCGCATCAGGCTTTTCAGGCGCTTGGCGGCACTGGCGAACAGTTCGTCTTCGCTGGCCGCGCGGGTGGCGCGCACGGTGCTGGCGATGCCACCACCGCTGGCGGCGATTTCCGCGTAGCTGACGCCTTGCAGGCGCTTTTCGAATTCACCGCTGCGGTTACCGCCGAACACCGTGTGGGTGTGGCAGTCGATCAGTCCCGGGGTGACCCAGGCGCCTTCAAGATCGTTGACGGCCGGGTAATCCCCCGCCGGCAGTTCAGCGCGCGGGCCGATCCACTCAATGAGCGCGCCTGACGTCACGATGGCCGCATCCTCGATGATCGAGTAGACGCCTTGCGCCATGGTTGCGACGTGACAGTGTTGCCAGAGCGTTTTCATCCTTGGCCTCCGTTAGGTTATCGATGAGAAAAAGTCGGGTCCGGTGTCACCAGGGCTGCCTGGCCCGCCGCCGGTTTCACCCAGGTCAGGTAGGCCAGCACCAGCAGCACGATCCACACCACGCCGACTATCAAGGCCGCCTGGGTGTCCGGGAAGTAGCCCAACACGCCAAAGACGAACAGCATGAAGGCAATCGCCGCTATCGGTGCATAGGGCCAGAACGGTACCGGGAATTTCAATTGTGCGACCTGCTCAGCGTTCATGGAACGACGCATGGCCACCTGGGTAAACAGGATCATCAGCCAGACCCAAACCGTGGCAAAGGTCGCGATGGAGGCGATCAGCAGAAACACGTTTTCCGGGATCAGGTAGTTCAGCAACACGCCCAGCAACAGCGCGGCGCTCATCACCACAACGGTCATCCATGGCACGCCGTTGCGCGACAACCGCGCGAAGCCCTTGGGTGCGTGGCCCTGCTGAGCCAGGCCGTACATCATGCGGCCAGCACCGAAGATGTCACTGTTGATGGCCGAAATCGCCGCCGAGATCACCACGATATTGAGGATGGTCGCCGCCGAGCTGATGCCCAGATTGTCGAAAATCTGCACGAACGGGCTGCCCTGGCTGCCGATCTGCTGCCATGGAAAGATCGACATCAGCACCAGCATCGTCAGGACGTAGAACAACAGGATGCGCAACGGCACGGCATTGATCGCCCGGGGCAGCACATGCTGCGGGTCTTTGGCTTCACCGGCGGTCACACCGATGATTTCAATCCCGCCGAACGCGAACATCACCACCGCGAACGAAGCGATCAGACCGCCCACGCCATTGGGCATGAAGCCGCCATGGCTCCAGAGATTGCTGATGTCGGTCGCCTGGGCGCCGGGCGCCGTGCTGATGCCGAACAACATGATGCCGAAGCCACCCAGGATCATCGCGACAATGGCCCCGACCTTGAGCAGCGACAGCCAGAACTCCATTTCACCGAAGACCTTGACGTTGCACAGGTTCAGGCCGCCTACCACCGAGACGATGCCCAGCACCCAGATCCAGCGGGAAACCTCCGGGAACCAGAAGCCCATGTAGATACCGAATGCCGTGACGTCGGCCATGCCGACGATGACCATTTCGAATGCGTAGGTCCAACCGAGGATGAAGCCCGCCATCGGCCCGAGATAGGTGCTGGCGTACTGGCCGAAAGAGCCGGCCACCGGATTGTGCACCGCCATCTCACCGAGGGCGCGCATGACCATGAACACCGCCGCGCCACCAATCAGGTACGCGAGCAGCACCGCAGGCCCGGCCATTTGAATGGCCGAGGCAGAACCGTAAAACAGCCCGGTGCCGATTGCCGACCCCAGCGCCATGAAGCGAATATGTCGGGCAGAGAGCCCGCGTTTCAAACCCTTTGCTGGCTGTTGCATTGCTCGTCCTTAATTATTGTTATTCGACGCAAAATCGAATCGCTGGCAAGCCAGCTCCTACAGGTTCAACGCGATCCATGTGGGAGCGGGCTTGCTCGCGAAGGGGCCATCACAGGCTCGGCAGCAACTTCGCAGAAACCAGCTCGTTCAGGCAGCGCGAAGCCAACAACTCGGTCGCAGCATTGATGTCCGGCGCGAAGAAGCGGTCCTTCTCATAGAACGGCACTTCGTTACGCAGGATGGCGCGGGCCTTTTCCAGCTTCGGCGAAGTCTTCAGGCCGTTGCGCAGGTCCAGGCCCTGAGCCGCGGCCAGCCATTCTACGGCGAGAATCCCGCGAGTGTTCTCGGCCATTTCCCACAGACGCTTGCCGGCCGCCGGCGCCATCGACACGTGGTCTTCCTGGTTGGCGGAAGTCGGCAGGCTGTCCACCGAGTGCGGATGGGACAGCGCCTTGTTTTCGCTGGCCAGTGCCGCGGCGGTCACCTGGGCGATCATGAAGCCGGAGTTCACGCCGCCGTTGGCCACCAGGAACGGCGGCAGTTGCGACATGTGCTTGTCCATCATCAGCGAGATGCGGCGTTCGCTCAGCGAGCCGATTTCAGCGATGGCCAGGGCCATGTTGTCGGCGGCCATGGCCACCGGTTCGGCGTGGAAGTTGCCGCCGGAGATCACGTCACCTTCTGCGGCGAACACCAGCGGGTTGTCGGATACGGCGTTGGCTTCGATGGCCAGCACTTCGGCGGCCTGACGGAACTGGGTCAAGCAGGCGCCCATGACTTGCGGCTGGCAACGCAGGGAGTACGGGTCCTGGACCTTCTCGCAGTTCTCGTGGGAGTCGGAGACTTCGCTGCGCTCGCCCAGCAGATCGCGATAGGCCGCCGCCGCGTCGATCTGGCCTTTCTGGCCACGGGCCGCGTGGATGCGGGCGTCGAACGGCGAGCGCGAGCCCAGTACCGCTTCAACGGTGAGGCCGCCCAGTGCCAGGGCACCGGCGAACAGGTCTTCACCTTCGAACAGGCCACGCAGGGCAAACGCGGTGGACACCTGAGTGCCGTTGAGCAGCGCCAGGCCTTCTTTCGCGGCCAGGGTCAGCGGGGTCAGGCCGGCGACTTTCAGCGCTTCGGTGGCTTCCATCCACTCGCCTTTGTAGCGTGCCTTGCCTTCGCCCAGCAGCACCAGCGACATGTGGGCCAGAGGCGCGAGGTCACCGGAAGCACCGACCGAACCTTTCAGTGGAATGTGCGGGTACACCTCGGCGTTGATCAGGGCGATCAGCGCGTCGATCACCACGCGGCGGATGCCGGAGAAACCACGGCTCAGGCTGTTGACCTTGAGCACCATGATCAGGCGCACCAGTTCATCGCTGATCGGCTGGCCGACACCAGCGGCGTGGGACAGCACCAGCGAGCGCTGCAGGTTTTCCAGGTCTTCGCTGGCGATGCGGGTCGACGCCAGCAGGCCGAAACCGGTGTTGATGCCGTAGGCGGTGCGGTTCTCGGCGAGGATCTGCTCCACGCAGGCCACGCTGGCTTCGATCTGGGCTGCAGCGCTGTGGTCGAGGGTCAGTTTGACCGGTTGCTGATAGACATCACGCAGTTGGGCGAGGCTCAGTTGGCCGGGAATCAAATTAAGCGCAGTCATGTTCATTCTCCTTTTGAGAGCTTGTTATTAACTACCAGACGCTCCGGAAATATCCGTTGTCCGTCGCTTCCCCCTTCTTGAGGGGGCTGGCGCCTTGGCACGCTGGTCTTGTTTGGAAATCAGTTCAAATTCGGTAAGGTTTTTTGCAGCAAAACAGGGTCTTTCAGAATGTCGGCAGCGGCAGCAATGTCCGGCGCCAGCCAGCGATCCTGGTCATAGGCAGGAACGTGCTCACGCAGCAGACGCCAAGCGGCATCGGTGCCCGCGCCGAAGCGTTGTTCTTTCAAGAATTCAAACGCCTGGGCCGCCAACAGGTACTCGATGGCGAGGATCTGCGTGCAGTTTTCCAGGGCGCGATGCAGCTTCAGCGCGGCGTTGGTGCCCAGGCTCAGGTGATCTTCCTGCAGACCGGAAGTCACGTAGTTATCCAGCACCGCCGGTTGCGCCAGCTGACGGTTTTCCGCACACAGGGAAGCGGCCACGTATTGCACGATCATCATCCCGGAGTTCACCCCCGGGTTGGCCACCAGGAACGCTGGCAAGCCGCTGACGTGCGGGTTGATCAAGCGGTCCAGGCGACGTTCGGCAATGGAGCCGATTTCCGCCATGGCAATCGCCAGCAGGTCCGCGGCCATGGCCACGGACTGGCCGTGGGGGTTGGCCTGGGACACCACGCGATAGTTGTCCGCAGTGCCCAGCACCAGTGGGTTGTCGGTGGCGCCGTTGAGTTCGGTTTCGATCTGTCGGGTCGCGTGCACCAGTTGATCGCGCGCAGCGCCGTGCACTTGCGGGATAGAGCGAATGCTCAGGGCATCTTGCGTGCGAATGCCTTTGCTCTGGGCAATCACTTCGCTGCCGTCGAGCAAGGCGCGCAGGTTGATCCCGACCTGTTGCATGCCAGGGTGCGGCTTGAGCGCGATGATCTCGGCATCGAACGCGTCGATCTGCCCGCGCTGGGCTTCGAAGCTCATGGCGCCGATCACGTCGGCCCACTCCAGCAGGCGCGTAGCGTCGGCAATGGCCAGGCAGCTCAGGCCGGTCATGCACGGCGTGCCGTTGACCAGGCACAAACCGTCCTTGGCGCCGAGCTTGACCGGTTGCAGGCCTTCTTCGGCCAGCGCCTGTTGCGCGGCAACGATCTGCCCGCGATAGCTGACATTGCCCACGCCCAACAGCGCGATGCCGATGTGGGCCATGTGGGTCAGGTAGCCCACGGAACCCTGGGACGGCACCTGCGGGGTGATGCCGCGGTTGAGCAGCGCCAGCAGCGCTTCGACGACCTGACGGTGCAGGCCGGATTTGCCGTGGCTGTAGTTGACGATGGCGGCACACATGATCGAACGGGTCTGCTCGTCGGCCAGTGGTGCACCAACGCCGCAGGCATGGCTGAGCAAGGTATTGCGCGACAATTGGCTGAGTTGCTCGTCCTGCAGCGAGACGTTGCACAGCGCGCCCAGGCCGGTGTTGATGCCGTAGGCACGTTCGCCGCTGGTGACGATGCGCTGGACGATGGCCTGGGCGTTTTCGATGCGCGCCCAGATCGGCGCCGACAGCTCAAGCTGCGCGCCATGACGAGCGACGGCGACCACATCCTGCCAGGTCACCTGCGCTTCGGTGATAACGATTTTTTCAGCCCGGGACATCTTCAACCTCTGCGTACAACCTGAATATTGATACAGCTTCACTGACGCCTTCGCGGGCAAGCCCGCTCCCACAGTGGTTGCTGGTGTAATCAAAACTGGTGTTCGACACCGATCCTTGTGAGAGCGGGCTTGCCCGCGAAGGGGCCGGCCCAGCTACCACAACTCTCTCAGACCACCGCCGCCCGACGCTGCACAAAGCGGTCAACATACTCATCCGCCGGCGAGTGCAGGATCTCTCTCGGGGTGCCGACCTGGATCAGGCGGCCGTCCTTGAGGATCGCGATGCGGTTGCCGATGCGCACGGCCTCGTCGAGGTCGTGGGTGATGAAGACGATGGTCTTGTGCAGGGTCTTTTGCAGTTCCAGCAACTGGTCCTGCATCTCCGCACGAATCAGCGGATCGAGGGCACTGAAGGCTTCGTCCATCAGGATGATGTCGGTGTCCGCCGCCAAGGCGCGGGCCAGGCCCACACGCTGGCGCATGCCGCCGGAAAGCTGATGCGGGTATTTGTTTTCGTAGCCCTTGAGGCCCACGGTGTTGATCCAGTGCAGCGCACGCTCGGCGCACATGGCTTTGCTTTCGCCACGGATTTTCAAGCCGTAGGCGACGTTGTCCAGCACGCTCTTGTGCGGCAACAGGCCGAAGCTCTGGAACACCATGCTGATCTTGCGCCGGCGAAACTCGCGCAGGGCTTCCATGTCGTATTGCAGGATGTCCACGCCGTCCACCAGGATCGCGCCGCTGGTCGGATCGATCAGGCGGTTGAAGTGGCGTACCAGAGTCGACTTGCCGGAACCCGACAGGCCCATGATCACGAAAATCTCGCCGCTGCCGATGCTCAGCGACAGGTCGTTCACGCCGACCACGCAGCCGGTTTCGGCCAGCACCTGATCCTTGGTCTTGCCCTGGCCGACCATGGCCAGCGCGTCCTTGGCACGGTTGCCGAAAATCTTGAAGACGTTTTTGACTTCGATCTTGCTCACGGTTGCGTTGTTCATTTGCTCACCTCATGCCGTGCACGACCGTACGCCTGAGTAATGCGGTCGATCACCACAGCCAGAATCACGATCGCCAGACCGGCTTCGAGGCCACGTCCGACGTTCAGGGTCTGAATCCCCACCAGCACGTCTTCACCCAGGCCACGGGCACCGATCATCGAGGCGATCACTACCATCGACAGGGCCATCATGGTGGTCTGGTTGATGCCCGCCATGATGCTCGGCAGGGCCAGCGGCAGTTGCACGCCGAACAGTTGCTGCCAGCGGTTGGCACCGAAGGCGTTGATCGCTTCCATCACTTCGCCGTCGACCTGGCGAATGCCCAGATCGGTGAGGCGGATCAGCGGTGGCGCGGCGTAGATCACGGTGGCGAAAATCGCCGGGACCTTGCCCAGGCCGAACAGCATCAGCACCGGGATCAGGTACACGAAGCTCGGCATGGTCTGCATGATGTCCAGCAACGGCATCAGCACCGAACGCAGGCGATTGCTGCGTGCCGAGAGAATGCCCAGCGGAATGCCGATCAACACCGAAATGATCGTCGCCACCATCATCAGCGCCAGGGTCTGCATCAGCTTGTCCCAGAGGCCGACCGCACCCACCAGGAACAGCAGGCCGACGATTACCGCCGTGGTCACGACTTTACGGGTAGCGTGCCAGGCCACGCCCGCCACGATCGCCAGCATCAGCCACCAGGGCGCTGCACGCAGCAGGCTTTCAAGATTGACGATGGCCCACAACAGCGTATCGGAGATGTGCCGGAACACGTCGCCGTAGTTGGTGACCAGCGAATCGACCCAACCGTTGACCCAGTCGGCGATGGAAAAGGTAAAGCTTTCGGGAAACATAAGAGACTCTCAATCAAGGGGTTGCGATCAAGCGTCCGACTGCCGTTGCCGACAGCCGGAGAAGCCCAACCTACAAGGCCGCGTCGATTTTCTTGGCTGCGTCTTCGCTCACCCACGCGTGCCAGACTTCAGGATGTTCCTTCAAGAAGATCTTGGCCAGTTTTGGCGACTCGATCCGCTCTTTGGTCATGCGTCCCAGGTTCTGGTTCAGCAGGTCGATCGGCACGTTGACCTTTTCCAGCACGGCCACCAGTTCCGGGGCTTCGTCGTGGAAGGTCTTGGACAGGCCGACCTTGATGGTCACGGTCTTGTTCACGCCTGGTTTTTCTTCGAGTTTCACCACGTCGACCTGGCCCATCAGCGGGGTTGGCGACCAGTAGTAGAACAGGATCGGCTCGCCACGCTTGTAGCTCGACAGCACGGCGGCATCCAGCGCCGGGCCGGTGCCTGGGCGGAAGTTGGTGTAGGTGCTTTCCAGGCCATAGCTCTTCAGCATTTCGCTGTTGTCCAGCTCACAGGTCCAACCGGCCGGGCAGTTGTAGAAACGCCCCTTGGACGGTTCTTCGGCGTCCTTGAAGATCGCCGAGTATTTGCCCAGGTCAGCAATGTTCTTCAGGTCCGGCGCCTTGGCTTCCAGCTTGCGCTTGGCGTCGCCTTCGATCACGTAGCGCGGCACGTACCAGCCTTCGATCGCACCCACCACCGGCGCGCCGACACCGACGACCTTGCCGGCCTTCTCAGCCTTGTTCCAGACTTCGCTGCGGCCGACCCATTCTTCGGCAAACACTTGAATATCGTTGCTGCTCAAGGCGTTTTCCATGGTGATGGAGTTGCCCGGCAGGCTGTCGGTCTTGCAGTCGTAGCCTTTCTCCAACACGACTTGCATCACGTCGGTCAGCAGCATGGCGCTTTCCCAGTTCAAGCCGGCGAATTTCACCGGTTTGCCCGACTCGCACCAGCCCGCCGCCTGAGTGGCGCCAGCGCTGGCCAGCAGGCCCATGGAAAGCAATGTGGTCAGCAGGGTCTTGTTCGATTTCATTGTTGTGACGCTCCTAATCATGAATTGGCTTACGGCAGTCAAGAGGCATCCAGCCCTGTCCACGTCCAATCAGGCCTGCGCCGCAGCGCGACCGACATTCAGCTTTTGTTCGGTGATCGCGTCCTGCTCGACCGGCAGGATCAAACGATCAGGCACTGTGCCGTGCCATTTTTTCGCACACAGGTAATACAGGACTGCGGGAATCACCAGACCGATGATCCAGGAAATATCCACATCACCCAGGGCCGCCACCAGCGGACCGGTATAGAACTTGGTGGAGATGAACGGCAGCTGCACCAACACGCCGAACACATAGACGCTGATACCGAGAAGGTTCCAACGACCGTAGCGACCTTTCGGATCGGCCAGCGCCGGCACGTCATAGCGCTCGCGAGTGATGCAGTAGTAGTCCACCAGGTTGATCGCACTCCATGGCGTGAAGAACGCCAGCAAGAACAGGATGAACGACTTGAACGCACCGAGGAACGAGTGCTGACCGAGCAACGCCATCAGGGTCGCGGCACCGACGATGACCAGCACGAAGACCAGACGCTGCAAGCGCGTGACTTTCAGGTCACCACGGAAACCGCTGATGATGGTCGCGATGCACATGAAGCTGCCGTAGGAGTTCAGCGTGGAAATGGTGACCTTGCCGAACGCGATGCTGAAGTACAGCAGCGCAGCGGTGGCACCGGTCCCGCCCAGACCCACGATGTACGCCACTTCGTGGCCGGCGAATTGCCCGTTGGCCGAAGCGGCAGCGAACACACCAAGGACCATCGCCACCTGTGCACCAATGACCGAACCTGCGCCAGCGGCAAAAAAAGTTTTCACCGAGGAAACCTTGCTCGGCAGGTAGCGAGAATAGTCAGCCACATACGGGCCGAAGGCGATCTGCCAGGACGCCGCGAGCGACACGGCGAGCAGGAAGCTGCTCCAGCTGAAGTGACGGATCTGCAACAGAGCGCCAACGTCAACCTGACTCATCAGACGGCTGAACAGATAAACGAAGGCAATCACGCCAATGACACTGGCAACACGGCCGATCCAATGGATCACTCGATAACCGAGCACCGTGACCAGCACGATGACACTGGCGAAAAGAAGGATACCGACGGTGTCGCTAACGCCAAACAACTGGCCCAGCGCCTGGCCGGAAAGCACGGTTCCGGTTGCGGTGAAACCGAGGTACATCAAGCACACCAGCACGATTGGGATGGCCGCGCCGTACACGCCGAACTGCACACGGCTGGAGATCATCTGCGGCAAGCCAAGCTTGGGGCCTTGTGCGGCATGCAGCGCCATGACGCCGCCGCCGAGCAGTTGACCGATCAACAGACCGATCAACGACCAGAACACATCACCGCCCAGCACCACGGCCAAAGCCCCGGTGACAATCGCGGTGATCTGCAGGTTGGCACCCATCCACAGGGTGAACTGGCTAAACAGACGACCGTGTCTTTCCGCTTCCGGGATGTAGTCGATCGAGCGTTTCTCGATCAACGGTTTGTTGCCTGCACGTTCGTCAGTGACAGCCATGGTTCAACCTCTGTGGATTGTTATTCTGGGTTGGGACAACCCCTGTAGGAGCCGGCTTGCTGGCGATGGCGGTTTGCCTGACACCTTGCGGTGTCTGAATCGCCAGCAAGCCGGCTCCTACAGGTTTTTTTGCGTTATGCCGAAGGCTGTTTTATTTACCGGTAATCATCGGCAGGTTCAGCCCTTGTTCCTTGGCGCAGTCGATGGCGATCTGGTAACCGGCATCGGCATGACGCATAACGCCAGTGGCCGGGTCGTTGTGCAGCACGCGAGCGATACGCTCGGCCGCTTCGTCAGTACCGTCGCAGACGATCACCATGCCCGAGTGCTGGGAGAAGCCCATGCCGACGCCGCCGCCGTGGTGCAGGGAAACCCAGGTCGCACCGCTCGCGGTGTTGAGCAGGGCGTTGAGCAGCGGCCAGTCGGACACGGCGTCGGAACCGTCTTGCATCGATTCGGTTTCGCGGTTCGGACTCGACACCGAACCGGAGTCCAGGTGGTCGCGGCCGATCACGATTGGCGCGGACAGCTCACCGCTGCGCACCATTTCGTTGAACGCCAGGCCCAGCTTGGCGCGCAGGCCCAGGCCAACCCAGCAGATACGTGCCGGCAGGCCCTGGAAGCTGATGCGCTCGCGCGCCATGTCCAGCCAGTTGTGCAGGTGGGCGTCGTCCGGGATCAGCTCTTTTACTTTAGCGTCGGTCTTGTAGATGTCTTCTGCGTTGCCCGACAGCGCAGCCCAACGGAACGGGCCGATACCGCGGCAGAACAGCGGACGGATGTAGGCCGGTACGAAGCCTGGGAAGTCGAATGCGTTTTCCACGCCTTCTTCCTGGGCCATCTGACGGATGTTGTTGCCGTAGTCGAAGGTCGGCACGCCCATTTTCTGGAAGTCCAGCATCGCCTTGACGTGCACGGCCATCGATTGCTTGGCGGCCTTGATCACAGCGGCAGGTTCAGTCTTGGCGCGAGCGCGGTACTGGTCCCAGGTCCAGCCGGCCGGCAGGTAACCGTTGAGCGGGTCGTGGGCGCTGGTCTGGTCGGTGACCATGTCCGGGCGCACGCCACGCTTGACCAGTTCCGGCAGGATTTCAGCGGCGTTACCCAGCAGCGCGATGGAGATCGCCTTGCCTTCTTTGGTGTACTTGTCGATACGCGCCAACGCGTCGTCGAGGTCTTTGGCTTGCTCATCGACATAACGGCTTTTCAGACGGAAATCGATGCTGACCTGCTGGCATTCGATGTTCAGCGAGCAGGCACCGGCCAGGGTTGCCGCCAGAGGCTGGGCACCGCCCATGCCGCCCAGACCTGCGGTCAGGACCCACTTGCCTTTGAGGTTGTCGTTGTAGTGCTGGCGACCGGCTTCGACGAAGGTTTCGTAGGTGCCCTGGACGATGCCCTGGCTGCCGATGTAGATCCAGCTGCCGGCGGTCATCTGGCCGTACATGGCCAGGCCTTTGGCGTCCAGTTCGTTGAAGTGCTCCCAGCTCGCCCAGTGCGGCACCAGGTTGGAGTTGGCGATCAGCACGCGCGGGGCGTTGGCGTGAGTCTTGAACACGCCGACCGGCTTGCCGGATTGCACCAGCAGGGTTTCGTCTTCGTTGAGGTGGGTCAGGCTTTCGACGATCTTGTCGTAGCACTCCCAGTTACGGGCAGCGCGACCGATACCACCGTAAACCACCAGTTCCTTAGGGTTCTCGGCGACTTCCGGGTCGAGGTTGTTCATCAGCATGCGCAGCGGCGCTTCGGTCAGCCAGCTCTTGGCGGTCAGCTTGTTACCGCGGGCAGCGCGGATTTCAACGTCACGAAATTTAGTCACGAAAAGAACTCCTCAGCAATCAATCCAAAACCAACCCAGGCAGTGGGCGAGCAAGCCAGTGGGCATCAGTGCACACCGGCGAATCAGTGGACGATGGTTGAGTCCTCGTGACTCATACGCATACGTCTTTACTTGTACATACAAGCATATGCAATCAAGCGGCCAACTTATTGGATGAGCATTCAAGAAAAATTCTGAAACGGCTGGAGAGCGCCTGGAACAAGGGTTCCGGGGAAGATGAATTTTTTTTCGAGGGATTTTTGTGGCGAGGGGACTTTGTTACTTGAGCGGGGTTTTGCGCCACGCTGGGGCGTTCGGTAACAACATGGTGCGCTGTGGGAAACGTAATTTGGGAGGAGAAACGACATCGCGAGCAAACCCAACCCCTGTAGGAGCGAGCTTGCTCGCGATGGTCGTGAACGATAACGCGTAAAACCAGATGCCCTGCGGCGCCTATGTGTTTTTCGCGAGCAAGCTCGCTCCTACAGGAGTTCAGTGCGCTGTCAGTTCGATCACGCAGCAGGCGCCATTGCTGGAGATTTCCAGCAGGCCAGTGTTACCGTCGAGTTGCAGACAGTCATGGCGACCGAGCTTCGAAGTGCTGTTACCGACCACTACTTCCAACGCATCGCTGATGCTGAACACCAACACCGTGCCCGCCGAGCTGAAGAGCCGCTGCTCGCCGCTCAACCACTGCAACCGCGCGCTATAACGCAGCGGCGCGTAAATCAGGTTGAAATCGCGGATCGGACCACCGAGCAATGTGCAGGACACCTTGCTCTCACCATTGAAGGCAAACGGGTCCAGCGGTAACAGTGGCCGTGTGTTCTGGCCATCCACCGTCAGGGTCATGCCGTCGCCCTGCAACACGGTGATGATCCGCTCGTAACCAGCAAAAGTGGAAAACCCGCCCGATTCGCCAATGTCGGCAATCGACAGACGCCAGCCAAACCCATCCAGGCCGGTGCCGGCATCGCGGGTGATTTCTTCGGTGCTGCCGCCGCCGTTTTTCCATGGCATGCGCGGGTAATCGACCGCACGTAAAACTTTCAGACTGCTCATTTATGGCTCTCTATTTATGAAACCGACCTTCCAGACGATGACGGGAACCGGGGTGGATCAAGCGAGCGGCGGTCACCGGCTGGCGGCCGGACCAGGTGCGGCGACGGATCAGCAGGCACGGCTCGCCTTTTTCAATCTGTAGCAATTTGCATTCGGACGGCTCGGCCAGGATCGCCTCGACCACGTGCTCGCCTTCGGTCAGCGGCGCGACCTGGTTCAGATAGGCATAGGGCGTTTGCAGGGTGAAGTCCTGCTTGAGGTAATCCGGCGCCACCAGCGCGTTGACGAAACGGTCTTCGATTTGCACCGGAATATCGTTTTCGAAATGCACGATCAGCGAGTGGAACACCTTCTGCCCTTCGCGCATGTCCAGGGCAAGGGCGCGCTCGGAGCCGGCGGCCTCTTCTTCAAGGGTGATGACCTTGCAGGTGTGGCGATGACCGCGGGAGGCGATTTCGTCGGCGATGTTGTGCACTTCGAACAGCGCAGACTGGCTTTTCGGCTCGGCGACGAAGGTGCCGACGCCTTGCATGCGCACCAGCAGACCGTCGGCAGTCATCTCGCGCAGGGCACGGTTGATGGTCATGCGGCTGAAGCCCAACTGGCTGACCAGCTCACTTTCCGACGGAACGCGGTAGTGCGGCGGCCAGTTTCCACTGTCGATTTGCTGGGTGATCATTTGTTTGACGCGGGCGTACAAGGGCGCCGGACTGTCGCCCATGTTCGCGGCCAACGGAGAGACTGGAGGCGGAGTCGGCACGGTTAATCCTTGGTCGTTTAGTTGATGTCGCTAGCTTGCCGGAGTTTACCGGGCAGGCAAACGTCTGTATATGTATATACAAATAACACACGATGGGGTGCTGAACCATGTCCGCCTTCTTTGCCGAACGCGCGCTGCTGCCTAGTGGATGGGCCAACAATGTACGTCTTGAGGTCAGCGCCGATGGCGTATTGACCCATATCCAGGCCGATTCTCATGCAGATGGCGCCGAGCGGTTGAGCGGTCCGCTGCTGCCTGGCATGCCGAATCTGCACTCCCACGCCTTCCAGCGGGCCATGGCCGGGCTGGCGGAAGTGGCGGGCAATCCGAACGACAGTTTCTGGACGTGGCGCGATCTGATGTACCGCCTCGTCGGAAAAATCAGCCCGGAGCAACTCGGCGTCATCGCCCGTCAGCTGTACATCGAAATGCTCAAGGCCGGTTACACCTCGGTGGCGGAATTTCATTACGTACACCACGACATCAGCGGCCAACCTTATGCCGACCCGGCTGAACTGGCCCTGCGCATCAGCCAGGCCGCAGGTTCTGCGGGTATCGGCTTGACCCTGCTGCCGGTGCTCTACAGCCACTCCGGCTTCGGCGGACAGACCCCGAACGAAGGCCAGCGCCGCTTCATCAACAGCACCGAAAACTACCTCAAGCTGCAGTCACGCCTGCAACCGGTCCTGGCGCAGCAACCGGCGCAAGCCCTGGGCCTGTGTTTCCACTCGTTGCGCGCGGTCACACCGCAGCAGATCAGTGAAGTGCTGGCAGCCAGCGACAAGCAGTGCCCAGTGCACATCCACATCGCCGAGCAGCAGAAAGAAGTTGACGACTGCCTGACCTGGAGTGGCCGTCGTCCGCTGCAATGGCTGTACGAGAACGTCGACGTCGATCAACGCTGGTGCCTGGTCCACGCGACCCACGCCAACCCGGAAGAAGTCACGTCGATGGCCAAGAGTCGCGCCATCGCCGGCCTGTGCCTGACCACCGAAGCCAACCTCGGCGACGGGATCTTCCCGGCGGTGGACTTCCTCGCCCAGGGCGGCCGCATGGGCATCGGTTCCGACAGCCATGTGTCGTTGAGCGTGGTGGAAGAATTGCGCTGGCTGGAATACGGCCAGCGGCTGCGTGACCAACGGCGTAATCGTTTGTATGGCGCGGAGCAGCCGATGGTCGGGCGCACGCTGTTTGATGCCGCGCTGGATGGCGGCGCCCAGGCACTGGGCCAGCCGATTGGCGCGCTGGAAGTCGGCAAGCGCGCCGACTGGCTGGTGCTCGACGGCAACGATCCGTACCTGGCAACGGCCAGCGGCGACGGGATTCTCAACCGTTGGTTGTTTGCCGGTGGCGATCGTCAGGTGCGGGATGTGCTGGTCAATGGCCAGTGGGTGGTGCGTGACGGGCGCCATGCCGGCGAAGAGGAAAGCAATCGGGCCTTCACCCAAGTCCTGCGCGAACTCCTGGGCTGATACAAAACCCGTAGGAGCTGGCTTGCCAGCGATAGGGCCATCAGATTCAACATCAATGTTGCCTGACAGTCCGCTATCGCTGGCAAGCCAGCTCCTACAAATGTATTGCGATCAGTCCGAGGTCTTGGCCATCTGCTGTTCCGACGCCCGCCAGATCAACCGGGTGGTGTCGTAACCCTGCTGACGCGCCTTGCTCAGCAGTTCCTCACGCACCACTCCGTTCACGGTCGGCGTGCGCGACAACAGCCACAAATATTTGCGGCTCGGATCACCGACGATGGCGGTCTTGTAGTCATCGCTGACGTACAGCACCCAGTACTCGCCCTTCGCCGTACCCGGGATCAGCCTGGAAAACCAGGTATCGAACTCGACCCGCAGCTTGTCGTTCTTGCCGGGCACCTCCGGATAAGCCGTGCCCTTGACCTCTTCCCACTGCCACTGCGCTGTCAGGCAGCGGTTCAATACCGCGACGTTGCCGTCGGGTTTAAGCGTGTAATGGGCTTCGGATTGCGCGCAGTCGCGCTGGAAGTACATTGGCAGACGGGCCAACTCGTACCAGGTGCCCTGGTAGCGCTTGAGGTTGACGCTTTTGGCCGTCTTGGGCGCCAAGGCGTCCTGGCCAGACGTGGCACAGCCAGCCAACACCAGGCCGGCAAAAAGGATGATCAATAACCGCTTCATTATTTTTCTCCCGTGGGCGATCGCCCCGGTTTACTTCAGGCCTTGGCCGGAAAACATCAGCACTTTGTCACCGGCGAACTGCACGCTGATAAAGCTGTTCTTGTCGCCCCAGGTGCAACTGGACATGCCGAGCGCGCCTGAACAATCGGCGGGTTTGCCCAACAGGGTTTCCACATCGGCCTTGGCCATGCCGGCCGAGAGCTTCGAGTAGTTTTCCTGATTGACCTTGCTGCAGGCAGCGAGCAATACGCAGAAAGAAAGCAGGGCGATGGAACGCAGCGACATGGTGAAACTCCGGGGGGGCGTAGGGGATTGGCATGGCTGCCAAGCTGAAGCTTAGAAGAGAAAACCCCTGTCTGGTTCCCTGCCCGGCAGGCTATTTATCGGGCCATTCGTCTGCCTTTTGCCGAAAATCATTCACTTTCCTCGTTCACCGGGCATTTCGTCGTTTTTCAGGAAAATCCGCCTAATCTTTGGCGCCGCTCAGTCGACATAAATGCAACGCAATGCCACGTCGGTGGCATTTGCTCCCCCATTTTGTAGAACAGCCCCTCTGCGGTAGCTCATCCCATGACCAGAAACATGAAGTTCAGCCACAAGATCTTGCTGGCTGCCGCCCTCGTGGTGGCCGTCGCATTCGCTTGTTTCATCCTGTTCAACGACTATCGCCAGCGCGAAACCCTGCGCAACAGTACCGAGGCCTCGATGCAGGAACTCGGCAGCTTGACCACCAGCAACATCCAGACCTGGCTGGAAAGTCGCATGCAATTGCTGCAGTCGATGGCCCAACAGGTCAGCGCCGATGGCAATGCACCCGCCAGTCTGAAACGGATCATCGACCTGCCTGCCTACACCGGCAACTTCCAGCTGAGCTACTTCGGTGGCGCCGATGGCGTGATGTTCTCGGTCCCGGCCGGCAACCGCGCGGCGGACTACGACCCACGCGCCCGCGGCTGGTACAAGGCGGCCAATAGCGCACAACAAACCATCGTCACCGAACCCTACATCGCCGCCTCCTCCGGCAAACTGGTGATCACCGTGGCCACCCCGGTGCAGCACCAGGGTCAGATGATCGGCGTCGCTGGCGCCGACATCGATCTGTCCAGCGTCAGCGCGATCATCAACTCGCTGAACTTCGGCGGCCACGGCCATGCGTTCATCGTCGGTGCCGACGGCAAGATCCTGATTCACCCGGACAGCAAGCTGGTGCTCAAGAGCCTGGCCGAAGCCTATCCGAGCGACACGCCGAAAGTCAGCCCGGGCCTGAAAGAAGTCGAGATCGACGGCAAGCGCCAGTTCATCTCCTTCACCCACGTCAACGGCGTGCCATCGGCGGACTGGTACGTGGCACTGGTGCTCGACCAGGAAACGGCGTTCTCGATGCTAAGCGAATTCCGCACCTCGGCGATCATCGCCATGGTGATCGCCGTAGTGATAATCATCGCCCTGCTGGGCATGCTGATCAGCCTGCTGATGCAGCCGCTGCTGACCATGGGTCGCGCCATGCACGACATCGCCGAAGGCGAAGGTGACCTGACCAAACGCCTGACCATTCACGGTCACGACGAATTCGGCGCGCTGGGGCTGTCGTTCAACCGCTTCGTCGAACGCATTCACACCTCGATCATCGAAGTGGCCTCGGCCACCGGGCAGGTCAACGAAGTAGCGCTACGGGTAGTGGCCGCGTCGAACTCGTCGATGTACAACTCCGACCAGCAAGCCTCGCGCACCAGCAGCGTGGCCGCGGCGATCAACCAGCTCGGCGCCGCCGCCCAGGAAATCGCGCAGAATGCCGCCCTCGCCTCGCAGCACTCCAGCGACGCCCGCAGCCTGGCCGAAGACGGTCAGCAGGTGGTGGATAAAACCATCGCGGCGATGCAGCAGTTGTCGGCGAAGATCAGCGACTCGTGCGGCAACATCGAAACCCTCAACAGCAACACGGTCAACATCGGGCAGATCCTGGAAGTGATCACCAGCATCTCCCAACAGACCAACCTGCTGGCGCTCAACGCCGCCATCGAAGCGGCCCGCGCCGGTGAGGCCGGTCGCGGTTTTGCCGTGGTGGCCGATGAGGTACGCAACCTCGCTCACCGCACCCAGGACTCAGCGCAGCAAGTGCAGACGATGATTGAAGAGCTGCAAGTCGGCGCCCGCGCAGCGGTGGGCATCATGACCGACAGTCAGCGCCAGAGCGAAAGCAGCGTCGGCATCGCCAACCAGGCCGGCGAACGCCTGGGCAGCGTGACCCAGCGCATTGGTGAAATCGACGGCATGAACCAGTCCGTGGCGACAGCGACCGAAGAGCAGACCGCCGTGGTGGAGTCGATCAACGTCGACATCACCGAAATCAACACGCTGAATCAGGAAGGCGTGGAGAACCTGCAGGCGACCTTGCGTGCGTGTGCCGATCTTGAGCAACAGGCGGCGCGGTTGAAGCAATTGGTGGGGAGTTTCAGGATTTAAAAGCATCGCTGGCAAGCCAGCTCCTACAGGTTTTGCGCAACGACCCCCCCTGTAGGAGCTGGCTTGCCAGCGATAGCAACACCGCCAATCCGAACCGCTAGAACCGTGACCCTGGCTTGGACAGAAACACCAATTCCTCAGCCGTAGACGCCCTTCCCAACACCGCATTGCGATGCGGAAACCGCCCAAACTGCGCAATCACTTTCTGATGCCGCTCGGCATAGTCCAGGTAATCGCTGAACAGTGCCCGATCGCTCTCCGGCTGCTGCGCCACCAATTCTATATAGCGCGAGACGCCTTCGTTCTGCACCGCCAGGTTCTCGCTGTGCTCGAACACCAGGTAGATGAACACCCGCTGAATCGGCTGCAACTGCCGGTCGAAATCCGCGGCAATGCCTTGCGCCACCAGTGTCTGAGCCCTGATGTCACCGGAAAAAGCCTTGGGAGAATCGCGAAAGATCATTCGCGGGAGTTGATCGAGCAACAGCACCAGGGCCAGCCAACCTTCGGGACGTTGCATCCACTCGGTCAATCCGCCGGCCAGTGCCTGCTCGACCCAGTCCCCGAAACGCTCACGCGCTTCGAGGTCCTGGCTGTCACGCTTGCCGAACCATAACCTGCCCTTCTGCGCCGCCACTTCGCTCGCTGATCCGGAACTTCCGAACCACCAATCAAGCAACGGCTGCCAGGGCGCGGTCATGGTTTATTCCTTGTGGTAAGCCGTGACGCGGGCCACTTCTTCTTTCGAACCGAGGAACACCGCTACACGCTGGTGCAGGCCTTCCGGCTGGATGTCGAGGATACGCTGATGGCCGTCGGTGGACGCGCCGCCCGCCTGCTCCACCAGGAACGACATCGGGTTGGCTTCGTACATCAGACGCAGCTTGCCCGGTTTGGACGGCTCGCGGCTGTCACGTGGGTACATGAACAGACCGCCGCGGGTCAGGATGCGGTGCACGTCGGCCACCATCGCGGCAACCCAGCGCATGTTGTAGTTCTTTTTCAGCGGGCCTTCATCGCCTGCCAGCAATTCGCCGACGTAGCGCTGTACCGGTGCTTCCCAGTGACGCTGGTTGG
The DNA here is from genome assembly GCF_053628995.1 of Pseudomonas sp. AP3_22 TE3818. Classification (NCBI taxonomy): domain Bacteria; kingdom Pseudomonadati; phylum Pseudomonadota; class Gammaproteobacteria; order Pseudomonadales; family Pseudomonadaceae; genus Pseudomonas; species Pseudomonas sp. AP3_22 TE3818. The sequence goes on from NZ_JBRJHL010000001.1 coordinate 6,270,255, forward strand.
ACGCGTTGATGGCAAATTCCTGGGTGCTTTCAGGAATGGTGATGTTCTCGTGGGTCAGTACGAAGCTGCCCATTTCACGGTCCAGGGTGAAGCCTTTCACGCCGTCGCCCAGGGTCAGGATCAGCATGGTCTGTGGACCGTAGATCGCGTAACCGGCGGCCACTTGCTGGGTACCTGGCTGCAGGAAGGCCTTTTCATTCAAAGGTTCGTTCTGGCTCAGGTATTCGTTCGGGCAACGCAGTACCGAGAAGATAGTGCCGACCGGGGCGTTGATGTCGATGTTCGACGAACCGTCCAGCGGGTCGAATACCAGCAGGTACGCGCCTTTCGGGTATTTGCCCGGGATCTGGTAGGCGTTGTCCATTTCTTCGGACGCCATGCCGGCCAGGTGACCGCCCCATTCGTTGGCTTCGAGCAGGATTTCGTTGGAGATCACGTCGAGCTTCTTCTGCACTTCGCCCTGGACGTTTTCAGTGCCCATGCTGCCCAGTACACCACCCAGGGCGCCTTTGGACACGGCGTGGTTGATCTCCTTGCAGGCACGCGCCACCACTTCGATCAGGAAGCGCAGATCGGCAGGAGTGTTGTTGCTGCGGGTCTGCTCAATCAAATAGCGACTCAAGGTAACGCGGGACATGGAAGGCTCCGGTGGAATGGGGGGGCTAAAAACCCGCGCAGTTTAACGCGAGTCGGGGCGCATTTCCTCCTATCAGACGTGATCCGCCGAAGAGAGTTCATGCGCGGGGTTGAGCGTAGATGGAAATGGGCTGGATGTGAGCCTGGAAAGGGTGGCTTGTTTCAATATTTTTGGTGTCTGGCTGACCGCTTTCGCGAGCAAGCCCGCTCCCACAAGAACGGCGCGGTACCTGGGGGAGCGGGCTTGCTCGCGAATGGCGCGTAGCGCCAGCCATTCTCAGGATTTGGCAGAAGGCTTGCGCAGCAGACTGAACGCCATCGCCGCCAGGAACACCACGCAGAGCAGCAACACCGCCCACAACCCGAACTTCTTCCAGTGGGTGTCGATCGGCGCAGACGTGGCGCCTGCCGACGGCTGCGTAGCCGCCGCCCCGACATCCACCATGGCCCGGCCCAGGGTCGCCAGTTTCTGCGGGCTGTAATCCGGAATCAGCGTCGACAGCGGCAAGTTCGCCGCCTTCGCCGTCGTGTTCCCCACCGCCAGCATGTAAGGCCCCGGCCCACGTGCCAGAAACACCAGTTGCGTGGCGCGCATGGCAAACTTCAGCGTCGGCGCCTGATCACCCAGGCCGCCGCCGCGTTCGTCCACGGTCAGTTTCAATTGCTGGACGATTTGCCCAGACAACGGCAATTGGTTTTGCACCAGGTCCTGACCATTCTGCGTCAGGCGATAGAGCAAACCACTGCCCAACGGCTGCCATGGCAGGCTGCTGTCGCGCCGACCGGCCAGGCTCACCGGCGCCAGGCTGTTGGGTTGGCTCAACCCGACCTGCACCCGCTCGACATTCAGCCCCATCGGCAACTGCCAGGTGTATACACCCGCCTTCTCGGTGCTGCCGGTCAACGCCTGGGACCAGACCAACGGCAGCGGCAGGCTGCGGGTATTGGCGCTTTGCAGTTGCGCCGAAGTCAGTGTCGGCGCCGAATGCGGGGTGATCCACAGCAACCGCAGGTAGCGCGCCGACTGGCCCGGCAGGTTGACCTCATGCTGTTCGACCCGCTCGTCGGAAAAGGTCAGGCGCGCCACCTGCCCTTCACCCCAGGACTGCCAATGTTGCAGATCATCGCTGGCTTCAACGGTGAAACGCTGGAAGCCGTCGCGCTCGCTGGTCCAGTCGAGAATCAATTGCTGCAATGGCGCCTTGATTGAGGAAGCGTCGAGCAACCAGCCGCGCAGCTCCTCCTCACCCGGCTCCAGCTGACTGGAGGGCTGCACCTCGACCAAGGTGCCATTGGCGTTCGATTGCACCCGCACGCTCGGTGCGGTTTCTGTGGCGTCCTGCGAGTTGTACAGCGCAAACCGCTTCACCTCGGTCAAGGTGCGCGTTTCACTGCTCTGCGCAGACTCCCGGGCCAGGGCGTACGCCTGAGCATCACCGACGGCATTGAACACCCGCAGGTCGCTCAGGTCGGCCTTGCGCGCACTCAGTTGCACGCTCAACGGCAGTTCAAGGCGATACCAAGGGCCTTCGCCTGCGACCAACAAAGGCACTTGGGTGGTGAAGTCCGCCGGTTTTTCCTGGGCGACCGCCGACAACACCACCCCCATGGCAACAATGCCCAGCCAACCCAGGTTCAGCTTCTGACTCAAGACGACACTCCTTGTGATTCCGGGACCGGTTTGCCGGTATCCAGCACGGCTTCGGCACGCTTGGGCGGTAGCGGAGCGAAATAACCCACCACCAGCAGCAACACGCCAACACCGATAAACGAAACGATCCGCGCCAGCCCGCCGCGATTGCTCAATTCGACAAAAAACAGCTTGGCCACGACCACGCCAATCAAGGCCGCACCGATCAGCCAGACTTCGCGACGGCGATGCAAATGGCCGCCGATCATCAGGCTCAGGGCTATCAGGGTCCAGACAATGGACAGGCCGGCTTGTACTCGCATCGACTCCAGCAACGGATCCAGCTCGAACGGCACCCCGCTCCAATGGTGCGCCGTGCGCATCACCAACGCCGTAAAGAACACGAACAGCGAGGCACCTGCGACCCCTTGCGTGGCGATGGCGGCGTAATCCTTGCGGACAGCCAGTTGGGGCGTGGCGCTGCGGGACCAGACATAGACGCCGAACAACGCCAACAACAGGCCCAGCTCCAGCGGGTTGATCAATGGCACGTAAGGCAGTGGCTCGGCGTTGCCCTCACTGGCGACATTCGCCAGCCAGAACCAGCCGAGCATCAGCAAGGCCAGCGGTGCAGCGGCGTACACGCGGTATTCCCGAGGATAGGCCGACACCGGCCAAGGCCATGCGCGAGGTGCTGCCATCAATACCAGATACAGGCTTGGCAGAATTGCCCAACCCAACCAGCGCCAGGCGTTGTATTGCTCGGACAACACCAGCAAGGCGTAACGCAGTTCCAGCGCCAGCACGCCCATCAACAGCCAGCAGCCGAGCACATGGGCGACGCTCAGCACCGGCGCTGGCAGCATGGGCGCCAGGCGTCGCAGGGACATGAAATGCACGACGAACACGGCAGCCCACGCCAGCCAGCCGAAGTTGGCCGCCGGGTGATAACGCGAGTGCCAGGCCGCGAGCAGCACCAGCGCCGCAGCGGGAACCAGCACCGTGCCGAGCCCCGCCAGTGACGGCCATTTCAGGCGCAGCGCCAATACTGTCCACAGTGCAACACTCACGGCAGCGATGCCCAACAACAACGTCGCCTGCATCGACTGCGGCGCAAAATGCAGCCCTTCGATGACCCAGGCCAGCGCCCACCAGCCCGCACCCCAGACCAGCAACGCCTGGGACAATCGCAACAGACTCAGCCCTTTGAACGCGGTGAACGAATGGCCGATCTGCAAACGCCAGGCCCCGACCATCGCGGCCAGCCCCAGCGCCAGCGGCGCCCAGAACCCGCCATGGGCCAGGGGCTGCAGACCGTCACTGAACTGCGGCCCGGCCGTCAGGAACAGCGCGCCACCCAACAATTGCACAGCGAGCGCGGTGAACACGAACGTGCGCGATTGCAGGTGCAAGCCAACAAACAACGTGAGCGCCCCGGCCAAGGCCCAACTGATCACCGTGCCGTGGCTGAAGAAAAACAAGGGTGCCAGCAAATAGAGAAACGCCAGCCCGAGACAAGCCAATACCGGCAGGCCTTTGCGCTCCCATGGCCTGATCTGCTCCGGCAAGGCTTTGCGCAATTGGTAGAAGCTGAACAGCAACGCGACGCCCAGTAACAGTGCACCTAGCGGTACACCGCCGAGCAGGCTGCTCTCGCTGTCGTGCAACTCGCTGAGAAACGCCAGCGCCGCCCCCAATTGCAGCAGCGAGGCAAAGGCCCGGCCCAGGGGCCTTTGTTGGCGCAGACCGAGCCAGAAGATCCCCGCGCCTTCCACCGCCCATGCCGCCGTCGTCCAGCGCGCGTCGAGCCCCAGCGGTATCGCCAGGCTGGCGAAGATCACGCCCAGGGCCAGGCAGGTTTCTCCCAACAACAGCGTGCGCCCGGCCATCAGCCAACGGGCAAGCCCCATGTAAATCAGGCCCAGCGCCAAGGCACTGAATGCAGCAGCGAATTCCAGATGCTGCACCAGCGCGAACTGCAGGCCGAAACCCGCCAGTGGCGGGCCGAACAGCAGCGTGCCGTCGACGTAGTCACCCTTGCGCGCCGACCAGCGCAGCAGTGCTTCGCGACTGCCGTCTGCGGGGGTATCGCCCATCTCCATCAATCGGCGCCGGGCGAACAGCAGACCAATGGCCACGTACATCAGGAAAAACAAAATCAGGAACGGCTCGGTGCTCCACAACAGCTCCGGCGAGTAGGAGCGCAGGCCCCAGGCGAATCCGATGCCGAAGGTGCCGGTGAAGCCGATGACATTCAACAGCCGCCAGGCCTTGAACCAGGCGATGGCGAAGATGCCGGCGTTGAGCAGGGTAAAGTAGCTGAACAGTGCGACATGGCTGCCGGCGCCGGTGGAGGCCAGGATGGGCGCGGCGAATCCGCCCAGTGCGGCCGCGGCGGCCAGCCCCAGGGAATCCTGGGCAATGGCGAGAATCGCCGAACAGACCGTCACCGCCACCAGCAGGCCAAACGCCGCCGAGGGATCAAGCAGCGGATGCAGGCGCATCGCGGCAAACACCGTCAGGTACAACACGGCGATCCCGGCGCCTTGCAGGATCAACGCATAACTGCTGTTGCGGGTTCTCAACCACCAACCCAGCCCAAGCAAACCCAATGCTGCCGCCGCAACACCTGCATAGCGCAACTCAATCGGCACTACCATGCCTTCGGTGGCGTAGCGCAGCAGAAAGGCCAGGCCGAGGAACAGCAGCACCACGCCAACCCGCAACACGGTATTGCCGCCGAACAGCCAGGCGCGGGCGCGGCTGATGGCGCGGTCAATGAGGTTCGGGCCACGCGGGGGGGCAGGTGGTTGTGCTGCGCGAGCGATCGGCTCGGGCTTCCAGGCGTCGACGGCCTGTGGAGGACTGGTTTCGCTGGCCGCTGCGGCGATCGGTTCGAGCTCTGGCGGCAATTCCCAGATCAATTCCGTGGCTGCGGCAGGTGCTTCATCAAGGATGGTTTCAGGCGATACAAGCGGTTCGCGGGTTTGCGGCGCCTTGACGCCTGACGCTTCGAGCGCCGCCAACCGTTGCTCGAACGCATGCAGCGCTATCTGCGCCTGTTCCAGCAGGCGCTGCTGTTCTACCGCTCTAGATTCCAAACGCGCAATGCCAATCGCCTGGCCGATACCCAATCCGAGTAGTGCGCCCAGCAGCGCATCACTGAATGACTCGTCGAGTACCCAGCCGAGCACCAGCCCGATCAGCATGAACATCCATTGCATGGTTGATATCCCTAAGCGGCCCCATCGCGGGGCAAATCCGGGTGGTACAGCGTCTGGTTCAGTCTAGTGGCCAGACACCCGGAATCCAGTGTGAGAGCAGATTACATCTGCACCACAAACCCAATGTGGGAGCGAGCTTGCTCGCGAAAGCGGACTGACATTCACTATCAATGGTGAATGTGATGTCCCCTTCGCGAGCAAGCCCGCTCCCACAAGGGATGAAGATGACGCTTAGTATATCGACCAAGCCCGGCAATACGGGCGTAAAACTACTCCAGCGCCTTCCAGATTTCCGTGGCGTACTCGCGAATGGTCCGGTCCGACGAGAACCAGCCCATCCGCGCCGTGTTCAACACCGCTGAACGCCACCACTCCTTCGAATCGTGCCAATGGGCTTCGACGCGCATCTGCGCGTGCCAGTAGGAATCGAAGTCGGCGCAGACCAGGAAGCGGTCGTAATCCACCAGCGAATCGATCAAGCCGGTGTAACGCGACGGATCATCCGGCGAGAACACCCCGCCACGAATCGCTTGCAGCACATCGTTCAGGCGATGGGACGCGGCGATGTCCGGTACGGCACTGAACTCATGGTTCTGCTTGCGCGCCTCCACCTGCTGCGCGCTGAGGCCGAAGATGAACATGTGCTCGGCACCGATGCGGTCGCACATTTCCACGTTGGCCCCGTCCAGGGTGCCGATGGTCAGCGCGCCGTTGAGGCCGAACTTCATGTTGCTGGTGCCCGACGCTTCGAAACCGGCGGTGGAAATCTGCTCGGACAAATCCGCCGCCGGAATGATGCTCTCCGCCAGGCTGACGTTGTAGTTGGGCAGGAACACCACTTTGAGCAAGCCGCGCACGGTGGGGTCGTTGTTCACCACCCGGGCGATGTCGTTGGTCAGCTTGATGATCAGTTTGGCCTGGTGATAACTCGCGGCGGCCTTACCGGCGAAGATTTTCACCCGTGGTACCCAGTCGATTTCAGGTTCGGCGCGGATCGCCTGGTACAACGCCACGGTGTGCATCAGGTTGAGCAACTGGCGTTTGTATTCATGGATCCGCTTGACCTGCACGTCGAACATCGCCGCCGGGTTGACCGCGACACCCAGCCGCTCATGAATCAGGTACGCCAGGGCTTTTTTGCTGTGCAGGCGTTGCTCGGCGAACGCCTTGCGGAACGCGCTTTTCTCGGCAAACGGCTCGAGGGCGAGCAAACGCTCTTCCGGGTTGTCCAGCACCTCGGGGCCCAGGGCATCGACCAGCATCGAGGTCAGCTCGGGGTTGGCCTGGTACAGCCAGCGGCGGAAGGTAATGCCATTGGTCTTGTTGTTGATTCGCTCCGGGTACAGCTTGTGCAGTTCGGAGAACACCGTCTTGCGCATCAGTTGCGTGTGCAAACCGGACACGCCGTTGACGCTGTGGGAGCCGAGAAACGCCAGGTTGCCCATGCGCACCCGACGACCGTTGTCTTCCTCGATCAGCGACACCGCGCGCAGCACGTCGAAGTCATGGATGCCTTTGGCCCGCAGGGAGTCGATGTGGTGGGCGTTGATCAGGTAAATGATCTGCATGTGCCGCGGCAACATGCGTTCCATCAAGCCGACCGGCCAGGTTTCCAGCGCTTCGGGCAGCAAGGTGTGGTTAGTGTAGGACAGCGTGTCGACGGTGACCTGCCACGCCGCATCCCACGCCACGTCATAGACGTCGACCAGTTGCCGCATCAGTTCAGCCACGGCAATCGAGGGGTGAGTGTCGTTGAGCTGGATCGAGGCGTGATCGCCAAGGGTCAGCACCGAAGTGTGCATGTTGCGATGGCGGCGCAGCAGGTCCTGCAACGAGGCGGCGACGAAGAAGTACTCCTGGCGCAGGCGCAACTCCTGGCCGGCCTCGGTGCTGTCCGCCGGGTACAGCACCCGGGAGATACTCTCGGCCCGGGCCACTTCGGCCACGGCGCCCAGGTGGTCGCCGGCGTTGAAACGCTCCAGGTGCAGATCTTCCATGGCGCGGGCGCGCCACAGGCGCAATGTGTTGACGCTCGCCCCGCGCCAGCCGACCACCGGCGTGTCGTAGGCAATCGCCCGCACGGTTTCCGCCGGGGACCAGACTTGCCGGGATTTGCCGGAGTCGTCGGTCAGGGTCTCGACACTGCCGCCGAAACCGATGGTGTAGACCACTTCCGGCCGCTCGAACTCCCACGGGTTACCGAAATCCAGCCAGTGTTCGGTCTGCTCCTGCTGCCAGCCGTCGACAATCGCCTGGCGGAACAACCCGTGTTCATAGCGGATGCCGTAGCCATGACCGGCGATGCCGAGGGTCGACATGCTTTCCAGGAAACACGCCGCCAGACGCCCGAGGCCGCCGTTGCCCAGGGCCGCATCAGGTTCCAGCAGACGGATGCGCTCAAGGTCCACGCCGAGTTCGGTCAGGGCTTCGCGCGCCACGTCGAGCAGGCCGAGGTTGCTCAGGCTGTCGAACAGCAGCCGGCCGATGAGGAATTCGAGGGAAAGGTAATAAACGCGCTTCTGGCCTTTGCGGTAGATCTGCCGCGTATGGTCCATCCAGTGCTCGACCATGTGATCCCGCGCGGCCAGGGCAATGGCTTCGAACCAGTCATGGTCGAAGGCGTGATCCGGGTCTTTGCCCACTGCATAAGTGAGCTTGGTCAAGACGGCGTCGCGGAATGCGGCCACCTCTGCTTCGCGAACAAGTGGTTCTTGAGTCATCGATAGGACCTCGAGCGAGCTTGGAGTTGTCTGAGCCTAGACGGTCTGACAGGCGGTAGAGGCTCTGGTTCGGCAGTTTTTCCTTTGAAGACGAGCTGGATTGACATTGCGTTGTCAGGTGCCTGAATGAATGCAGGGCTCGTGCCGTTTTTCCCGTTGTTTGCACCGCCTGCGAAAAAAACTGGCGAAAGGTTGTTCAAAAATCCACCAGTCCCGGTATGATCGCGCGCCCTGATGCACACGCTGGTAACAAACGATGATGAAGCCGAACCTGATCGCTGCCGCCGAGATCGACCGCCTCGATACCTGGGCCAAGTACTCTGCCCCGATGTGCGGCTCGTGCATGTCCAGCTGCTGCACCCTGCCCGTCGAGGTCAAGATCAAGGACCTGATCCGTATCGGCGTGGTCGACGAGTTCGAGCTGGGCGATCCACCGAAGAACATCGCCAAGCGCCTGCAAAAGGAAGGTCTGGTCGAACGCTTCAACCAGAAGTCGGGAATCTTCACCCTCCAGCGCATGAGCAACAACGATTGCCTGTACCTGGATCGTAAGAGCCGTCTGTGCACTATTTATGATAAGCGCCCGGATACTTGCCGCAACCACCCGAAAATCGGCCCGCGGCCGGGGTATTGCGCGTACAAGCCCAAGGAAGTGGAGCGCGAGCGGAATTCTCGGTCGATCGAGCGGTTCTGATAGTTCCTGATTTATTTGGCGACAGATAGGCCGCCATCGCTGGCAAGCCAGCTCCCACAGTGATTGTTGTCGTACACAAATTTCATGTACGACACAAAACCCTGTGGGAGCGGGCTTGCCCGCGAAGAGGCCCTTAAAACCACCACACAAATCCCAGACAAACAAAAACGCCCCCGGCCTTTCGACCGGGGGCGTTTTTGTTCAGCCGGGGCTAAATCTTATGCCTTGGCTTTCTTGGCAGCGCGGGTACGCTCGCTTTCGTCCAGGATCTTCTTGCGAAGACGGATGGACTTAGGCGTCACTTCGCACAACTCGTCGTCCTGGATGAATTCCAGAGCCTGTTCCAGGGTGAAGCGAACAGGTGGAACCAGGGCGATGGTTTCGTCTTTACCCGAAGCACGCATGTTGTCGAGCTTCTTGCCCTTGGTAGGGTTCACGCCCAGGTCGTTGTCACGGCTGTTCAGACCAACGATCTGACCGTTGTAGATTTCCTGACCGTGTTCTACGAACAGCTTGCCACGCGCCTGCAGGGTTTCCAGGGAGTAGGTCAGTGCCTTGCCGGTTTCAACCGAAACCAGAACGCCGTTCTGACGGCCGGACATGTCGCCGGACTTCATCACGTCGTAACGGTCGAAGATCGAGGTCAGGATGCCAGCGCCGTTGGTCAGGGTCAGGAACTGGTTACGGAAACCGATCAGACCACGAGCAGGGATGTTGTATTCCAGACGTACACGGCCCTTGCCATCCGGCACCATGTTGGTCAGGTCGCCCTTACGCAGGCCCATCTCTTCCATCACCTTGCCCTGGGATTCTTCCGGCAGGTCGATGGTGACGTTTTCGAACGGTTCGTGCTTCACGCCGTCAACCAGACGGATGATCACTTCCGGACGGCCTACAGCCATTTCGAAGCCTTCGCGACGCATGGTTTCGATCAGTACCGAGAGGTGCAGTTCGCCACGGCCGGAAACCTTGAACTTGTCAGCCGAGTCGCCTTCTTCAACGCGCAGTGCAACGTTGTACAGCAGCTCTTTGTCCAGACGTTCCTTGATGTTACGGGACGTCACGAACTTGCCTTCTTTACCGCAGAATGGCGAGTCGTTTACCTGGAAGGTCATGGAAACGGTTGGCTCGTCGACGGTCAACGGCTTCATCGCTTCTACGGTGTCCGGGTGGCACAGGGTGTCGGAGATGAACAGCGAGTCCATACCGCTGATGCACACGATGTCGCCTGCGGCAGCTTCTTCAACGTCTACACGGTGCAGACCGTGGTGACCCATCAGCTTCAGGATACGACCGTTACGCTTCTTGCCGTCGGCGCCGATAGCCACAACCGGGGTGTTCGGCTTGACGCGACCGCGAGCGATACGGCCAACGCCGATAACACCCAGGAAGCTGTTGTAGTCCAGTGCGGAGATCTGCATCTGGAACGGACCGTCACGGTCGACTTTCGGCGCAGGTACGTTGTCGACGATCGACTGGTACAGCGGGGTCATGTCTTCAGCCATTTCGGTGTGGTCCAGACCGGCAATACCGTTCAGGGCCGAGGCGTAGACGACTTTGAAGTCCAGCTGTTCTTCGGTGGCGCCCAGGTTGTCGAACAGGTCGAAGATCTGGTCCAGAACCCAGTCCGGACGCGCGCCTGGACGGTCAACCTTGTTGATGCACACGATTGGACGCAGGCCGGCTTCGAAAGCCTTCTTGGTCACGAAACGGGTTTGCGGCATAGGGCCGTCTTGAGCGTCAACCAGCAGCAGAACGGAGTCGACCATCGACATTACGCGTTCAACTTCGCCGCCGAAGTCGGCGTGGCCCGGGGTGTCCACGATGTTGATGTGGTAGCCGTTCCAGTTGATGGCGGTGTTTTTCGCCAGAATGGTAATACCGCGCTCTTTTTCCTGGTCGTTGGAGTCCATCACGCGCTCGTCGTTGAGCTCGTTGCGCTCCAGGGTGCCGGATTGACGCAGGAGTTTGTCTACCAGGGTGGTTTTACCATGGTCAACGTGGGCAATGATGGCGATGTTGCGTAGATTTTCGATCACTTGTGTATCTCGATCAGAGGATTCGGTGTGCTGACAAGTCTTGGCAGCGATTAACAGTAGCGTCCGTGAAAGCCGTTACAGCTTGACGGTGGCGTCGGGGGGCCGGTGACGCAGGCCACAGGCAAACAGCCCCGGGCACTTAGCTCGGTCGATAAACGCGCACATTGGCATGCCCCTCACTGAGCAAATGGTGGGCATGCAGGCGACTCATCACGCCTTTGTCGCAATACAGCAGGTACTGGCGAGTAGGGTCCAGTTCCTTGAAACGAGCGTTCACTGCATAAAACGGCATCGTTTGTACCTCGATGCCAGCGAGTTCCAGCGGGTCGTCTTCAGCGGCGTCCGGGTGACGGATGTCGATGACGATCTGACCGGCCAGCGCTTCGCTGACTTCTTCAATCTGCAAGTCCTGGCCCAATTCGTCGATCACGCGATCGATCGGCACCAGCTTGGCGTTTTCGAGCGCACGCTCGAGCACCGCCATATCGAATTCTTTCTCTTCGTGCTCGACACGGTAGCGCTTGGCGGCGGTCTTCGGATTGACCGAAATGACCCCGCAGTACTCCGGCATGTGCCGGGCGAAATCGGCGGTGCCGATCTCGTTGGCCGTGTCGATGATGTCTTGCTTGTGGCTGGCGATCAGCGGGCGCAAGACCAGTTTGTCGGTCACGCAATCGATCACTGACAGGTTTGGCAGCGTCTGGCTCGACACCTGGGAGATCGCCTCACCGGTGACGAGGGCCTCGATGTGCAGTCGATCGGCAATTTGGGACGAAGCGCGCAACATCATACGCTTCAATACTACGCCCATATGACTGTTATCGACTTTGCCGAGAATTTCGCCCAGCACTTCCTCGAACGGCACACTGACAAATAGCACGCGTTGGGAGCTGCCGTACTTCTTCCAGATGAAATGCGCGACTTCCATGACGCCCAGTTCGTGGGCACGTCCGCCCAGGTTGAAGAAGCAGAAATGCGCCATCAGGCCGCGGCGCATGATCTGGTAGGCCGCCACGGTGGAGTCGAAGCCACCGGACATCAGCACCAGCGTCTGCTCCAGGGCGCCCAGCGGATATCCGCCGATGCCGTTGTGCTGGCTGTGGATCACGAACAACCGTTGGTCGCGAACTTCGATGCGGACTTCGATTTCAGGCTTTTTCAGGTCGATCCCGGCGGCACCACACTGACGGCGCAACTGGCTGCCGACATATTTCTCGACATCGATCGAGCTGAACGGGTGCTTGCCGGCACGCTTGCAACGCACCGAGAAAATCTTGCCGGCCAGTGCATCGCCATAGTGCTGCTTGCACTTTTCAACGATGTCGTCGAAATCACCCAGCGGGTACTCGTCGATCTGCAGGAAGTGCGCGACGCCCGGCATGCAGCTCAGGCGCTCGCCCATCTCCTTCAGGGCCTTGGGGTCGCTGACGCGGGTTTCCAGCTCGAGGTTGTCCCACACGCCGTTCACCACCACGGCCGGGTCCAGATCGCGGAGCACGGCACGGATGTTCTTGGCCAATTGGCGGATGAAACGCATCCGTACCGGGCGGCTCTTGATGGTGATCTCGGGGAAGACTTTTACGATTAATTTCATGGAAACAGCGCGCGCAGGGCCTGCCGAAAAAGGGGGGCGCGGATTATAGCGGAAATTGCTCAAGGTTTAACCAGTTAATGTGCAGAAGGTTTTGCGCGCACCAAAACGGGTCATTTATTCATTTTGACGCCACATTACGGGGCGGTATTTTCGACTTTAAAGCGCATTAATGGCTGATAAGCGTGTTTTTGGGGCAAAAAACCCATGCTGGGGCACTGGCATGCAATTTGCTCCCTTGTGAGGCAGGTTGCCTTGGCAGAGTATTCGCGCCGGCATCACCCACATTTAAGGGCATCCACTACTAGCCCGAAGCCACCCGGAGGACACTATGTCGAAGTCGGTTCAACTCATCAAAGATCATGACGTCAAATGGATTGATCTGCGCTTCACGGACACCAAAGGCACTCAGCACCACGTGACCATGCCGGCTCGCGATGCGCTGGATGACGACTTCTTCGAAGTCGGCAAAATGTTCGACGGTTCCTCCATCGCTGGCTGGAAAGGCATCGAAGCCTCCGACATGATCCTGATGCCGGACGACTCCACCGCTGTCCTCGATCCGTTCACCGAAGAACCGACCCTGATCCTGGTCTGCGACATCATCGAGCCTTCGAGCATGCAGGGCTACGACCGCGACCCACGTGCGATCGCCAAGCGCGCCGAAGAGCACCTGAAAGCCACCGGTATCGGTGACACCGTATTCGCAGGTCCAGAGCCAGAGTTCTTCATCTTTGACCAGGTGAAGTTCAAGTCCGACATTTCCGGTTCCATGTTCAAGATCTACTCCGAACAAGGTTCCTGGATGTCCGACCAGGACATCGAAGGCGGCAACAAGGGCCACCGCCCAGGCGTCAAAGGCGGCTACTTCCCGGTTCCACCGTTCGACCACGACCACGAAATCCGTACCTCCATGTGCAACGCACTGGAAGAAATGGGCCTGACCGTCGAAGTTCACCACCACGAAGTGGCAACTGCCGGCCAGAACGAAATCGGCGTCAAGTTCAACACCCTGGTGAAGAAGGCCGACGAAACCCAAACCCTGAAGTACGTCGTGCACAACGTAGCTGATGCCTACGGCCGCACCGCGACCTTCATGCCTAAGCCTCTGTACGGCGACAACGGCTCGGGTATGCACGTGCACATGTCCATCTGGAAAGATGGCAAGAACACTTTCGCAGGCGAAGGCTATGCCGGCCTGTCGGACACCGCCCTGTACTTCATCGGCGGCATCATCAAGCACGGTAAGGCCCTGAACGGCTTCACCAACCCGGCGACCAACTCCTACAAGCGTCTGGTTCCAGGCTTCGAAGCGCCAGTGATGCTGGCCTACTCGGCTCGCAACCGTTCCGCTTCGATCCGCATTCCTTACGTGTCGAGCCCGAAAGCCCGCCGTATCGAAGCACGCTTCCCGGATCCGGCTGCCAACCCGTACCTGTGCTTCGCCGCACTGTTGATGGCTGGCCTGGACGGCATCCAGAACAAGATCCACCCTGGCGACGCTGCTGACAAAAACCTGTACGACCTGCCGCCTGAAGAGGCGAAAGAGATTCCACAAGTTTGCGGCAGCCTGAAAGAAGCCCTGGAAGAGCTGGACAAAGGTCGTGCGTTCCTGACCAAAGGCGGCGTTTTCAGCGACGACTTCATCGACGCTTACATCGCCCTGAAAAGCGAAGAAGAAATCAAGGTACGTACCTTCGTACACCCACTGGAATACGAGCTGTACTACAGCTGCTGATCCAGTAGCGCTGCGGCACGCGGCGTAACAAAAAGAGGCCTCCTTCGGGAGGCCTTTTTATTGCCCACGATTCAACGGCTGAAGCACATCCCTGTGGGAGCGGGCTTGCTCGCGAAAGCGGTCTGTCTGATAAGCAGATGTTGAATGTACTGACGTCTTCGCGAGCAAGCCCGCTCCCACCGGGATTTGTAGCGCGGGGAATATCTCGCAAACCATACCCAAATGTTTAGCGGCTTGGTTCAAACATACCGCCTGACCTATGCTGCAACCCAACGCTTTCGCTTCCGGTCGATTCCATGGGTCGTGGTTTTTTCTTCATCCTGCTGCTGATCGCCCTGCCCGCCGTGGCGCAGATCTACAAATACACGGACACCAACGGCGCCACTGCGTACAGCAATCAACCGCCTGACGGCACCAGTGCCCAACCGGTCCACTTGCCACCCCTCAACAGCATTGAGCGCCAGCCTCCCGGTGAAGCCGCGCCTGTTGCTGAAGCCGCCCCGAATGAGCAGCCCCAAGAACCCTATGAAGTGCTGGACCTGACCGGCCTGCCCAAAACCGAAGCTCTGCGCGCCAACAATGGCACCTTCACGATAAACGTACTGATCAAGCCGCGCCTGCAAGCCCCCCATCTGCTGCGCCTGCTGCTGGACGGCCAGCCCTACGGCCAGCCAGTCAACGTGCCGATCCTGCAACTGGTGAACATCGATCGCGGTGAGCATCGCCTCGCCGTGCAAGTGATCGATGGCGAAAACGTTGTGCAGCAGAGCCCCACCACAACCTTCACCGTGCAACGAGTGCACACGCCTTGAAGGTCTGGCTACTGATCGCCTGCTTCATTGCGCTGCCCACGTCAGCGCAGGTCTTCACTTACGTTGACCACCAAGGCATTCGGGTTTTCACCGACCAACCCAAACCCGGCAACGCCACGCGTGTACCGCAGGTAAATAGCAATCGAATGGCGGCCAACCCCACACGTGCAGCGCCGCCGAGTGCAGAAGACAGTCCCGAAGTACAAGCGCCGTTCCACTATGACCTGTTGCGCATCCTGGTTCCGGAACCCGATGCGACCATCCGCAGCAACGCCGGTGAAATCATCGTCAGTGCCACCAACGAACCCGCCCTGCAACCCGGTCACCGCTACCGGTTGCTGCTCGACGGCCAGCCCACCGCCGAACCCGGCCCGAGTCCGGTGTTCCCGTTGAGCAACATCAATCGCGGCAGCCATACCCTGTCCGTGGAAATCCTCGATGAGCAGGGACGCATCATCGAACGCACCGCCAGCCAACCCTTCCATATGCAGCGCACGTCTCTCGCCCAGAAGCGCAAGATCAAACCCTGCACCCTCGATGACTACGGCCAGCGGCCGGAATGCCCGCCGGGCGACAAACCCGCCGAAGAAAAAAATCCTTTCCTGCGACTTTTTTAACCTCGTTCAGGTTTGCGCACTATATTGGTGCAACCGCTTGCACCGTACTCACATTCCAACCCATTTTGGTTCGAAATTACCCGTGAAAGCCGGTAGAACGCCACGCAAGCGAGCGTCAAACGCCCGTTTCAGGGCTTTGGCGCTTCTTTTAGGAGCCTTGGTTTGGTTTTTGCATTTTCCCCGTATCAACGCTTGTTTCTTGCGCATGCTCCGCCCCAAAAGAGGTCCCGATGACCATTAGCGACGCACTCCACCGTTTGCTACTCGACAACCTCACCACCGCCACCATTCTGCTCGATGCTGAACTGCGCCTCGAGTACATGAACCCGGCGGCGGAAATGCTGCTGGCCATCAGCGGCCAGCGCAGCCATGGGCAGTTCATCAGTGAACTGTTTACCGAATCGACCGAAGCGCTGAACTCCTTGCGCCAGGCTGTCGAACAGGCCCACCCGTTCACCAAGCGCGAAGCCATGCTGACCGCCCTGACCGGCCAGACCCTGACCGTCGACTACGCGGTAACGCCGATTCTGAGCAATGGCGACACGATGCTGCTGCTTGAAGTCCACCCTCGCGACCGCTTGCTGCGGATCACCAAGGAAGAAGCACAGCTTTCCAAGCAGGAGACCAGCAAGATGCTGGTGCGCGGGCTCGCCCATGAAATCAAGAACCCCTTGGGCGGGATTCGTGGCGCAGCACAATTGCTGGCCCGGGAACTGCCTGAAGAAAGCCTGCGCGACTACACCAACGTCATCATCGAAGAAGCCGACCGCCTGCGTAACCTGGTGGATCGCATGCTCGGCTCCAACAAGCTGCCGTCACTGGCCCTGTGCAATGTCCACGAAGTGCTGGAGCGTGTCTGCCAACTGGTGGAAGCCGAAAGCCAGGGTTGCATCACCCTGGTGCGCGACTACGACCCAAGCATTCCCGACGTATTGATCGACCGCGAACAGATGATTCAGGCCGTACTGAACATTGTGCGCAACGCGATGCAGGCCATCAGCGGCCAGAACGAGCTGCGCCTGGGCCGAATCAGCCTGCGCAGCCGCACCATGCGCCAGTTCACCATCGGCCATGTGCGCCATCGCCTGGTGACCAAGATCGAGATCATCGACAACGGTCCCGGCATCCCTGCGGAACTTCAGGAAACCATCTTCTTTCCCATGGTCAGCGGTCGCCCGGACGGTACCGGGCTCGGCCTGGCCATTACCCAGAACATCATCAGCCAGCACCAGGGCCTGATCGAATGTGACAGCCACCCCGGCCACACCACCTTCTCGATCTTTCTGCCACTGGAACAAGGAGCCACATCGACATGAGCCGTAGTGAAACCGTGTGGATCGTCGATGACGACCGTTCTATCCGTTGGGTCCTGGAAAAAGCCTTGCAACAGGAAGGCATGACCACGCAAAGCTTCGACAGCGCCGATGGCGTGATGAGCCGCCTGGCGCGCCAGCAACCGGACGTGATCATTTCCGACATCCGCATGCCCGGCGCCAGCGGCCTGGACCTTCTGGCGCGGATTCGCGAGCAGCATCCACGACTGCCGGTCATCATCATGACCGCTCATTCCGATCTGGACAGCGCTGTCGCGTCCTATCAGGGCGGCGCCTTCGAATACCTGCCCAAGCCGTTCGATGTCGACGAAGCGGTGTCCCTGGTCAAGCGCGCCAACCAGCACGCCCAGGAGCAGCAAGGCCTGGAAGTCGCCCCGGCACTGACCCGCACTCCGGAAATCATCGGCGAGGCGCCGGCGATGCAGGAGGTGTTTCGCGCCATTGGTCGACTGAGCCACTCCAACATCACCGTGCTGATCAATGGCGAATCCGGTACCGGTAAAGAGCTGGTGGCCCACGCCCTGCACCGTCACAGCCCGCGCGCCGCCTCGCCGTTCATCGCGTTGAACATGGCGGCGATCCCCAAGGACCTGATGGAATCCGAACTGTTCGGCCACGAGAAAGGCGCGTTCACTGGCGCGGCCAACCTGCGTCGCGGGCGTTTTGAACAGGCGGACGGCGGCACGCTGTTCCTCGATGAAATCGGCGACATGCCCGCCGACACCCAGACCCGCTTGCTGCGGGTGCTGGCCGATGGCGAGTTTTACCGCGTCGGCGGTCATGTGCCGGTGAAGGTCGATGTGCGCATCATCGCCGCGACTCACCAGAACCTGGAAACACTGGTGCATGCCGGGAAATTCCGCGAGGACTTGTTCCACCGCCTCAACGTAATCCGCATCCATATCCCGCGCCTGTCGGATCGTCGCGAAGACATCCCGACCCTGGCCAAGCACTTCCTCAGCCGCGCCGCCCAGGAGCTGGCAGTCGAGCCCAAGCTGCTGAAAAGCGAAACCGAGGAATACCTGAAGAACCTGCCGTGGCCGGGCAACGTGCGCCAACTGGAGAACACCTGCCGCTGGATCACGGTGATGGCTTCGGGTCGCGAAGTGCACATCGGCGACCTGCCGCCGGAGCTGCTGAGCCTGCCGCAGGATTCGGCACCGGTCACCAATTGGGAGCAAGCCCTGCGCCAATGGGCCGACCAGGCGCTGGCCCGTGGTCAATCGAGCCTGCTCGACAGCGCCGTGCCGGCCTTCGAGCGGATCATGATCGAGACCGCCCTCAAACACACCGCCGGTCGCCGCCGCGATGCCGCGGTTTTGCTGGGTTGGGGGCGTAACACCCTGACGCGCAAGATCAAGGAATTGGGGATGAAGGTGGATGGTGGGGATGATGATGAGGGCGACGAAGCCTGAGTAATCACTGATTACTCACTGAACACACGATCCTGTGGGAGCGGGCTTGCTCGCGAAAGCGGTGTAACAGTCAACAATGATGTTGAATGTTATGACCTCTTCGCGAGCAAGCCCGCTCCCACATTCAAAGCTGCGTGCACCGCCTGAATGCACCGTGAACCGCAATCGCGCACAAAAACAGCTTCGAATCCCCATCTGCTTTCGCAATCGAATCCCTTTCGAAAAAACACGAAAGCCCCGAATCTCGGGGCTTTCAGCGTTTCAAACCGGCTTTTTTGTTTCTCTTTGTGAAAACTGGCACGCCCCCTGCAACAACCCTTTCAAGTGATTCAGATCACCGACCCGGTTTCGGGGACCTTGGTACAGGCAGGCCGGGGATTCCCCTCTTTACACCGGGCTCACACCGCAGCCGCGACGAGCCCAGCCGTTTTGGGGCCCTTGATACAGGCAGGTCAGGGGTTCCTTCTTTACACCAGGCTCACACCGCACTCGCGACGAGCCTCCCGTTTCGGGAACCTTGGTACAGGCAGGCCGGGGATTCCCTCTTTTATTGCTCCCGGAGATGGATCTCCAGCCGCCAGCGGTCATCGACCTCGCTACCGGTCCACTCGCCCTGCAGCGGCCGGGCCGCCACTAGCGTCAGCAGCAACCCTCCATCGCTTGAACGTACCCGCCAGTTCACATCCTTGCCGCCAAGCTTGAGCTGGCCTTTCTGCGCCTTGCCCTCGGCGCCAAACAGCAGCGCGACACTGCCGTCGACGATTTCGCCATGAACCTTGGGTTCGTTGTTGAACCACACCACCAGCCCGTCACCCGTCACCTCAACCTGCTGCAACTGACTCGGGTCTGGCGTGGTCAGGCGACCGATCATCAGCCCGATCATCAGCCCGATGATCGCCAGCGAACCCATCACCTGCAGGAATAGTTTCGAACGCACGCCTGCTTGCGGCGTAGAATGCGCGTCATCTTTACCTTCGGAGCCGTGCATGTTTCACGTCATCCTTTTCCAACCAGAAATTCCGCCGAATACCGGCAACGTTATCAGGCTGTGCGCCAACAGTGGCTGCCACCTGCATTTGATCGAGCCGCTGGGCTTCGAGATGGACGACAAGCGCCTGCGCCGCGCCGGCCTCGACTACCACGAGTATGCCACCCTGCAACGTCACCCCGACCTCGCCAGCTGCCTGGAAAGCCTCGGTCATCCACGGCTGTTCGCCTTCACCACCAAGGGCTCGCGGCCATTCCACGATGCCAGCTTCGCCCCTGGCGATGCGTTCCTGTTCGGCCCGGAAAGCCGGGGTTTGCCCGCCGAGGTCCTGGACGCCCTGCCCCCCGAGCAACGCCTGCGCCTGCCGATGCGCGAAGGCTGCCGTAGCCTGAACCTGTCGAATACCGTGGCCGTCGCGGTTTACGAAGCCTGGCGCCAGAATGGTTTCAAATAACGCCACATAACAAATGTGGGAGCGGGCTTGCTCGCGAAGGGGCCATAACATTCAACATCATTGTTGACTGTTACACCGCTTTCGCGAGCAAGCCCGCTCCCACATTGGACTTGCTTCGACGCTCAGAAATGCTTACTGAACGGTCGGCGTCTCGCCGGCAGCCTGCATGCGTTGCAGCTCTTGTGCGTACAGCGCATCGAAGTTCACCGGAGCCAGCATCAGTGCCGGGAACGAACCGCGGGTCACCAGGCTGTCCAGGGTTTCGCGAGCGTACGGGAACAGGATGTTCGGGCAGAACGCACCCAGGGTGTGGCTCATCGAAGCATCGTCCAGGTTCTTGATCAGGAAGATACCGGCCTGCTGCACTTCAGCGATGAATGCCACTTCGTCACCGTTTTTCACGGTAACCGACAGGGTCAGCACAACTTCGTGGAAGTCGGATTCCAGTGCCTTTTGACGGGTGTTCAGATCCAGGGCGACGCTCGGCTCCCACTGCTGGCGGAAGATCGCCGGGCTTTTCGGAGCTTCGAAGGACAGGTCACGCACATAAATGCGCTGCAAGGAGAATTGCGGTGCAGTTTCTTCTTCGTTCGCAGCAGTGTTCTGTTGGTCAGTCATCGCAGATCCTTCTTGATCCAGGGTTCTTTTAGGTTTGCTTGTTTGGGGTATTGCCGTCAGGCCCTGAGCAGCGCGTCGAGCTTGCCGGCACGTTCCAGGGCGAACAAATCATCACAACCGCCCACGTGGGTGCTGCCGATCCAGATTTGCGGCACGGACGTACGTCCGGCCTTCTGGGCCATCGCAGCGCGCACCTGCGGCTTGCCATCGACCTTGATCTCTTCGAAGGCCACGCCTTTGTTCTCGAGCAGGTACTTGGCTCGCGAGCAGTAAGGGCAGTAATCGCTGGAATAGACGACGACGTTGCTCATATCACTTCACCAGCGGCAGATTGTCGGCTTTCCAGCTGGAAATACCGCCGGACAGCTTGGCGGCGGTGAAGCCGGATTTCATCAATTCGCGGGCGTGAGTGCCAGCGGTCTGGCCCATGGCATCGACCAGGATGATGGTCTTGGCCTTGTGCTTTTCCAGCTCGCCAACGCGGGCGATCAGTTTGTCCTGGGGAATGTTCAGCGCCCCGACAATGTGACCGGCGGCGAAATCCTTGGTTGGACGAATGTCGATCACCACCCCTGCGTCCTTGTTGACCAGGCCCGTCAGTTCGCCAGTGCTCAGGCTACGGCCGCCGCCCTGCATTTGATAGGCAATCAGCAACGCCAGCAGTACGACGAAGATACCGACGAGAATGTAGTGGTTAGTGGCGAATTCAATCAGGTGAGCAACCATCGAAGGAGGTTCCAGGGCGTTAAAATGTCGGCCAGTATACACAGCCACTATGGTGGGCCAAACCCCGTCCGGCGGTGACGCGGCCGGAACTTCGCTTTAAACTGCGACTCCCTTTTTCCATTACCCCTTTTACCTCAGCCACGAGTGGATTCCATGACTACCACGCCTAAACCTTTGGTCCTGATGATTCTCGACGGCTTCGGTCACAGCGACAACCCCGAATCCAACGCCGTTTTCGCGGCGAAAAAGCCTGTACTGGATCGCTTGTGGGCCACTGTGCCAAACGGCCTGATCTCGGGCAGCGGCATGGACGTCGGCCTGCCGGACGGCCAGATGGGCAACTCCGAAGTCGGCCACATGAACCTCGGCGCCGGTCGCGTGGTGTATCAGGACTTCACTCGCGTCACCAAATCGATCCGCGACGGCGAGTTCTTCGAGAACCCGACCATCTGCGCCGCCGTGGACAAAGCCGTCGCCGCCGGCAAAGCCGTGCATTTCATGGGCCTGCTGTCCGATGGTGGCGTGCACAGCCACCAGGACCATCTGGTCGCCATGGCCGAACTGGCCTTCAAGCGCGGCGCTCAAGACATCTACCTGCACGCCTTCCTCGACGGTCGCGACACGCCGCCGAAAAGCGCGCAATCCTCAATCGAACTGCTCGACGCAGCTTTCGAGGCCCTGGGCAAAGGCCGGATCGCCAGCCTGATCGGCCGTTACTACGCCATGGACCGCGACAACCGTTGGGACCGTGTCTCCCAGGCCTACAACCTGATTGTCGATGGCCAGGGCGAATTCAACGCCGCCACCGCCCAGGAAGGCCTGCAGGCAGCCTACGAGCGCGGCGAGAGCGACGAATTCGTCAAAGCCACCTCCATCGGTGAGCCGGTAAAAGTCGAAGACGGCGATGCCGTGGTGTTCATGAACTTCCGCGCCGACCGCGCTCGCGAGCTGACTCGCGTGTTCGTCGAAGACAACTTCAGTGAATTCGAGCGTGCCCGCCAGCCGAAACTCGCCGGTTTCGTCATGCTGACCCAATACGCCGCCAGCATTCCTGCCCCGTCGGCCTTCGCCGCCGGCAGCCTGGAAAACGTGCTGGGCGACTACCTGGCGAAAAACGGCAAGACCCAGCTGCGCATCGCCGAAACCGAAAAATACGCCCACGTGACCTTCTTCTTCTCCGGCGGGCGCGAAGAACCGTTCCCGGGCGAAGAACGCATCCTGATTCCGTCGCCAAAAGTCGCCACCTATGACTTGCAGCCGGAAATGAGCGCACCGGAAGTCACCGACCGCATCGTCGACGCCATCGAAAACCAGCGTTACGACGTGATCGTGGTCAACTACGCCAACGGCGACATGGTCGGCCACAGCGGCGTGTTCGAAGCGGCGGTCAAGGCTGTTGAATGCCTTGACCTGTGCGTGGGCCGCATCGTCGATGCCCTGGAAAAAGTCGGCGGCGAAGCCTTGATCACCGCCGACCATGGCAACGTCGAGCAAATGTCCGATGAAACCACCGGCCAGGCGCACACTGCGCACACCAGCGAGCCGGTGCCGTTCATCTATGTCGGCAAGCGCGACCTGAAGGTCCGCGAAGGCGGCGTGCTGGCGGACGTGGCGCCGACCATGCTGAAGTTGCTGGGCCTTGAGCAACCGGCAGAAATGACCGGGAGTTCGATTCTGGTCTAATCCGACCCTCCAAAACACTGAAAATCCTGTGGGAGCTGGCTTGCCAGCGATAGCAATCTGACAGCCAACTTCTATGTTGAAACTCAGGCCGCAATCGCTGGCAAGCCAGCTCCCACAATGGTTTGTGGTGGTTTTGAAGACTAAATCCCCCCACATCTCTCTCCAGTTATCACACAGTCCCAATTGGGCATTTTTTTTGCCGCCCATGGCGGGCATACTAGGCCGTCCCTTTCCCTGGTGCCGCCCGCCCCTATGCTTCGCGTCCTGATAGCCCTAGCTCTGACTTGCCTGCTCCAACCGGCCTTTGCTGACGAGCGCGCAGACACCCAACAACAGTTGGACGCCACGCGTCAGGACATTGCCGAGCTGAAGAAACTGCTGGGCAAGCTGCAGGAAGAAAAATCCGGCGTGCAGAAAGAGCTCAAGGGCACCGAAACCGAAATGGGCAAGCTCGAGAAGCAGGTCGACGCCCTGCAAAAAGAGCTGAAGAAAAGCGAAGCCGAGCTGCAGCGACTCGATGCGGAGAAAAAAAAACTCCAGAGCGCGCGCATTGAACAGCAACGACTGATCGCCATTCAGGCCCGGGCGGCCTACCAGAACGGTCGCCAGGAATACCTCAAGCTGCTGCTCAACCAGCAGAATCCGGAAAGATTCGCCCGTACCCTCACCTATTACGACTACCTGAGCCAGGCTCGCCTGGAGCAGTTGAAGAATTTCAACGAAACCCTGCGCCAACTGTCGAATGTCGAGAAAGACATCGCCATGCAGCAGGCGCAACTGCTGGTGCAGCAAAGCAGCCTCGACACCCAGCGTGACGAGCTCGAGAAAGTCCGCAAGGAGCGCCAGCAAGTCCTGGCCAAGCTCAATGACGACGTAAAGGCTCGCGATCAGAAACTGGCGGCGCGCGAGCAGGATCAGGCAGACCTGTCTAAAGTCCTTAAAACCATTGAAGAAACCCTGGCCCGCCAGGCCCGTGAGGCAGAAGAAGCGCGACAAAAAGCGCTGATTGCCCAGCAGGAAGCCGAAAAAAAGCGTTTACGTGAGGCCCAGGCGCAGGCAGATGCCAGCGACGACGCCCCACGCAAACCAGTCAAGTCGACTCCCGGCGCACTGGTTTCCAGTTCCGGCGAGACCTTTGGTGGCCCGTTTGCGTCAACCCGCGGCAAACTTCCCTGGCCTGTCGATGGTCGACTGCTGGCGCGCTACGGTGAAAGCCGTGGCGACGATGCCCGGACCAAGTGGGATGGCGTGATGATCGGCGCGTCTGCCGGCAGCACCGTGCATGCGGTGCATGGTGGTCGCGTGGTGTTTGCCGACTGGCTGCGAGGCGCCGGGTTGCTGGTGATCCTCGACCACGGTAACGGTTTTTTGAGTCTTTATGGTCACAACCAGACGCTGCTCAAGTCTGCGGGTGATGTTGTTAAAGCCGGCGAGTCCATCTCCACGGTCGGCAACAGTGGCGGGCAGGACACGCCAGCGCTGTATTTTGCTATTCGTCAGCAGGGTCACCCGAGTGATCCGGCGCAATGGTGCCGCGCGCAAGGATAAGCGCGCTACCTAATTCAGGAGTTTGTTAGACATGCTGCATTTGTCCCGCCTTACCTCGCTGGCCCTGACGATCGCCCTGGTGATCGGCGCGCCTCTGGCGTTTGCCGCTCAACCGGCCCCGGCGGTTGCGCCTGCAGGCACTGCTGCGACCACCAAGGCGCCACTGCCGCTGGATGAGTTGCGCACCTTTGCCGAGGTGATGGACCGGATCAAGGCCGCTTATGTCGAACCGGTGGACGACAAGACCCTGCTGGAGAACGCCATCAAGGGCATGCTCAGCAACCTCGACCCGCATTCGGCTTACCTCGGCCCTGAAGATTTCGCCGAGTTGCAGGAAAGCACCAGCGGTGAATTCGGCGGTCTGGGCATTGAAGTCGGCGCCGAAGACGGCTTCATCAAGGTGGTGTCGCCGATTGACGACACCCCGGCTTCCAAGGCCGGCATTCAGGCCGGCGACTTCATCGTCAAGATCAACGGCCAGCCCACCCGCGGCCAGAGCATGACCGAAGCCGTCGACAAGATGCGCGGCAAGATCGGCCAGAAAATCACCCTGACCCTGGTGCGCGACGGCGGCACGCCGTTTGACGTGACCCTGTCCCGCGCTGTCATCCAGGTCAAGAGCGTGAAGAGCCAGCTGCTGGAATCGGGCTACGGCTACATCCGCATCACCCAGTTCCAGGTCAAGACCGGTGAAGAGGTTTCCAAGGCCCTGGCCAAGCTGCGCAAGGAGAACGGCAAGAAGCTCAAGGGCATCATCCTCGACCTGCGCAACAACCCGGGTGGCGTGTTGCAGGCGGCGGTGGAAGTGGTCGACCACTTCATCACCAAGGGCCTGATCGTCTACACCAAGGGCCGCATCGCCAACTCCGAGCTGCGTTTCTCTGCCACCGGCAAGGACGAAAGCGAAGCCGTGCCAATGGTCGTGCTGATCAACGGCGGCAGCGCCTCGGCATCGGAAATTGTCGCCGGCGCCCTGCAGGACCAGAAACGCGCCGTGGTGATGGGCACCACCAGTTTCGGCAAGGGCTCGGTGCAAACCGTGCTGCCACTGAACAATGATCGTGCATTGAAGATCACCACGGCGCTGTATTACACGCCGAACGGCCGCTCCATCCAGGCCCAGGGCATCGTCCCGGACATCGAAGTGCGCAAGGCCAAGATCACCAGCGAGCAGGACAACGACTACTTCAAGGAAGCCGACTTGCAGGGTCACCTGGGCAACGGCAACGGCGGTGCGGACAAACCGACCGGTTCCAGCAAGGCCAAGCCGATGCCACAGGACGATGACTACCAACTGGCCCAGGCCCTGAGCCTGCTCAAAGGGCTGAGCATCACGTCCGGCCGTTGAGGATGCGCCTGCGGTACGTTCTCGGTCTGCTTTGCTGTCTGGCGGGTGTTGTTCACGCAACGCCCGCCTCGACCACCCCGCAAAAAGCCTACCTGACCCTGATCATCGATGACCTGGGGCAGAACCTGCCCCGGGATCGCCGCGTGTTGGCCCTGCCCGGCCCGGTGACCACGGCGATCATGCCCGACACGCCTCACGCCACCGAATTCGCCCGCGAAGCCCATCGCGCCGGAAAAATCGTCATTCTGCACATGCCCATGGACCCGGCCACGGGACCGTTCGCCTGGCATCCCGAATTGCCTGTCGAAGAGCTGGAAAAGCGCCTGAACGCTGCGTTCAAAAGGGTCCCGTACACCAGCGGCATCAACAATCACATGGGCAGCCGCATGACCGCACAACCCGCGGCCATGGCTTGGCTGATGGCAGACTTGCAACAACGGCACAAATTCTTCGTCGACAGCCGCACCAGCGCCCAGACCGTGGCCGCGGCCGAAGCGCAGAAGATCAGTCTGGCCAGCGTTTCACGGGATGTGTTTCTCGACGATGAACGAACCGAAGCAGCGATCTTCAGCCAGTTGCAGACAGCGATCAGCCTCGCGCACAAGCAGGGTTCGGCGGTGATGATCGGGCATCCGTATCCACAGACACTCGCGGTGCTGGAGCGGGAGTTGCCGAAGCTGAAGGCTCAGGGAATTGAGTGGATTGATATCCGGCAGATGATCAGTGTGCGCGGTAACCGGGCCACGGCGGCGCATGGCAAGGATGGCGTTTACCGCTAACTCACCCAAATCATTGTAGGAGCCGGCTTGCCGGCGATGAGGCCTTCAAACCTTGCGACTGCCTCTGGGGCGCCATCGCCGGCAAGCCGGCTCCTACAGGGATGTACGGTGCGGTTGGTGTTAGAGGTACCGCGCCATGATCTCGTCGACCTTGCCTTCCTTGCGCATCTGGTCCAGCGCCGCCTGGAGCTTGGCCACCGTCTCGTCCGGCACGTCCTTGTTCAGTGCCAGGTACAGTTCTGCACTGTTGAAACGCAGTACGGTTTTCAACCCGTTGACTCCTTCCTGACGCGCCAGATAGCGCCCGGCCGGGTCACCGGTGGCCCATAGGTCGATCTGGCCGTTGACCAGTTTTTTCGCGTTGTCCTGATCGCGCAACACAACAATCGGGTTAAGCCCCTGCTTGGCCAGCGTCTCGGCAATCGCGTCGCCCTTATAGGCGCCGATCTTGTACTTGCGCGCATCATTCAAGGTTTCGAGGGTGATCTTGCTGTCAGCCCTGGCCAACATGATCCAGTCGTCCGGGCCGATCGGGCCGACCCATTTGAACAGCTTCTCGCGATCGGGCAGCCGTGCCATGACGAACACGCCATAGCCGGGTTTTTCCAGGGTGAGTTTGTAGATTCGCTCCCAAGGGAAACGCAGTGTCAGGCTGTAGGCAATGTTGGCGCGCTTGAATATCTCGCGGACGATATCGGTGGCGATGCCATCGATGTTCTCGTCCTGAGCGAAGTTCTTGCCATTCTTCGCCATGTTGTAGGGCGGGAAGTTTTCAGTCAGCAACACCATTTCGGTATCGGGACTGTCTTTTGCGTGTGCTCCGCTGATGAACAACAGAGAAGCGCTGGCAAGGACGAGAAGAAAGCGTTTAAGCATGTCTGGCTACCGAAATCCATGGCGTACCCAAGAGTGCCTTGGGCACGCCATGATGTCCACTGGCCTGCATTGGTTTATTCAGCGCATCACAATTCCGCGATGGGCCATATAAGCCTTGGCTTCCTGCACGGTGTATTCGCCGAAGTGGAAAATACTCGCCGCCAGAACCGCGCTGGCGTGACCTTCGATAATGCCGTCGGCCAGATGTTGCAGGTTGCCGACGCCACCGGAAGCGATCACCGGAATGCCCAGCGCATCGCTGATGGCGCGGGTGACGCCCAGGTCGAAACCGTTTTTCATGCCGTCCTGGTCCATGCTGGTCAGCAGGATCTCGCCGGCACCCAGGCCTTCCATTTTCTTTGCCCACTCAACGGCGTCGAGGCCGGTTGGCTTGCGCCCACCATGGGTGAAGATTTCCCAGCGCGGGGTTTCGCCAGGTCCCGAAACCTTCTTCGCGTCGATCGCGACCACGATGCATTGCGAACCGAAATGCTGCGCGGCTTCGCCGACGAACTCAGGGTTGAACACCGCTGCGGTGTTGATCGAAACCTTGTCCGCGCCGGCATTGAGCAGGTTGCGGATGTCCTGCACGGTGCGTACGCCACCGCCCACGGTCAGCGGGATGAACACCTGGCTGGCCATGCGCTCGACAGTGTGCAGCGTGGTGTCGCGGCCATCGACGCTGGCAGTGATGTCGAGAAAGGTAATCTCGTCGGCACCCTGCTCGTCATAACGACGGGCGATTTCCACCGGATCACCGGCGTCGCGGATGTTTTCGAATTTCACACCCTTGACCACCCGGCCGTTGTCCACGTCCAGGCAAGGGATGATGCGTTTGGCCAGCGCCATGATCAGTCCTCAGCCTTTGTACGAATCGCAGAAAGCTTGCGCTTCGGCGACATCGAGGGTGCCTTCGTAAATCGCACGGCCGGTAATGGCGCCGATGATGCCCGGCGCCTTGGCGTCGAGCAGGGTCTTGATGTCGCCCAGGTTGTGGATACCACCGGAAGCGATCACCGGGATCTTCGTTGCAGCAGCCAGAGCCGCGGTGAACGGGACGTTGCAACCCTGCATCATGCCGTCTTTGGCGATGTCGGTATAAACGATCGCGGAAACGCCGTCGGCTTCGAACTGCTTGGCCAGGTCGATGACCTGAATGGTGCTGATTTCAGCCCAGCCGTCGGTGGCGACGAAGCCATCCTTCGCGTCCAGGCCGACGATCACCTTGCCCGGGAACGCGCGGCAGGCTTCGGCAACGAAGGCCGGATCTTTCACGGCCTTGGTGCCGATGATCACGTAGCTGACGCCCGCTTTCACGTAGTGCTCGATGGTTTCCAGGGAGCGGATCCCGCCGCCGATCTGGATCGGCAGGTTCGGATAACGCTTGGCGATGGCGGTGACCACTTCGCCGTTGACCGGCTGGCCTTCGAACGCGCCGTTCAGGTCGACCAGATGCAGACGGCGGCAACCGCCCTCCACCCACTTGGCAGCCATGCTCACCGGGTCATCGGAGAACACTGTGGAATCTTCCATGCGGCCCTGGCGCAGACGAACACAGGCACCGTCTTTAAGATCGATAGCGGGAATAATCAGCATCTGGCAAACCTTCAAATTTGAATGTTCAGCTTGGCTCGGAAATCAGTTTTTCTCGAGCGCCCACAGGTCGCTTTCGATGCTTTCGAACCTCTCTTTGAGGTGCGCCTGCACATCGAAAATCGCCCTGTTGTAATAGTGCGGAGCAATTTCACGGGTAAACAGCTCAAGAATCTCCGCCGCCTCGAACGAGCCGAGGTCGAGTTCGAAGCGGTCTTCCATGAAACGCTTGATCTTGCGATTGGCCTCGCTCTCCTGCTCGGGAGTGAGGGTCAGAATCGGCGGTTTCTTCTTGACGGCCATTTACCAGCGACCGTCCCACGCAGCGAAGTTCTGCAGCAACTGCAGGCCATGGGTATGGCTTTTCTCCGGGTGGAACTGCACGGCGAAACGCGAGCCTTCGGCCAGCGCCGCGGCGAAATCGACACCGTAGTGACCGCCACCCACCACCTGCCGCGCGTTGGCGGCGGCGATGTAGTAGCTGTGCACGAAGTAAAAACGCGCCAGGTCCGGAATGTCATGCCACAGCGGGTGACTGACCTTCTGCTTCACTTCGTTCCAGCCCATGTGCGGGACTTTCAGGTGCTCGCCGTCCTCGACCAGATCCTTGCCGAAGAACTTCACCGCGCCCGGGAACAGGCCGATGCAGTCGACGCCGTCGTTCTCTTCGCTGGTGTCGAGCAAGGCTTGCATGCCGACACAGATGCCGAGGAACGGACGGTCCTGGCTGACTTCACGCACCAGCGAATCGAAACCGAGGCGACGGATCTCCGCCATGCAATCGCGAATCGCGCCGACGCCGGGGAAAACCACCCGGTCGGCTTCGCGAATCACGTTGGCATCGCTGGTGATCAGCACCTTGCCGGCACCGACATGCTCGAGGGCCTTGGCCACCGAGTGCAGGTTGCCCATGCCGTAATCGATAACCGCGACTGTCTGCATTACAGGACGCCCTTGGTCGAAGGCATTTGCCCGGCCATGCGGTCATCGAGCTCGACGGCCATGCGCAGGGCGCGACCGAAAGCCTTGAACACGGTTTCGATCTGGTGGTGGGTGTTGTGCCCACGCAGATTGTCGATGTGCAAGGTGACGTTGGCGTGGTTGACGAAGCCCTGGAAGAATTCCTGGAACAGGTCAACGTCGAAGCCACCGACGGTTGCACGGGTGTAGGGAACATGCATCTGCAGGCCTGGACGGCCGGAGAAATCGATCACCACGCGCGACAGCGCTTCATCGAGCGGCACATAGGCGTGCCCGTAGCGACGGATGCCTTTCTTGTCGCCGATGGCTTTGGTGAAGGCCTGGCCGAGGGTGATACCGACGTCTTCCACAGTGTGGTGGTCATCGATATGCAGGTCGCCCTTGCTGACAATATCCAGGTCGATCAGCCCGTGACGGGCGATCTGGTCCAGCATGTGCTCAAGAAAAGGTACACCGATATCGAATCGGGCCTTTCCGGTGCCATCGAGGTTGATCGAGGCTTTGATCTGGGTTTCCAGAGTGTCGCGCTCGACAGACGCCTTACGTTCGGCCATCACCAGCTCCGCAAAATCATTGGGCGAAAAAGGCAGCCATTATAGGCGTGCGGGCGCCAAACAGAAACACGCGAGGTGATATGGCTGACGGAGTGAATTCATCAACCTCGAAGCTATACCTGTAATGACATGTAGGAGCTGGCTTGCCAGCGATGCGGTGTGCCGGGCATACCGCGTTGCACTGATCGCCGGCAAGCCGGCTCCTACAGGGGGGTTGGCATTAGTGAAAGAGTACCGCCGTCTTCTGCAAGGTCACCCACACACCCCACGCCAACGGAATGCCCACCACCAGCCACGCCGCCACCGCCAGCGGCTTGGTGCCCGGCGCGGCTTTCCACTCCAGCACGGTGCTGCTGTCAGCGCCTTTGTCATGGCCCAGCGCCTGTTCGGCGGCCAGTTCGGCGTCGGTCATGAAGTACTTGTCCGCCACCGGACGCACCAGCAGGTTGCACAGGAAACCCAGCACCAGCAGGCCGGCGAGGATGTACAGCGTGATGTCGTACGCTGCTGCACGCTCGACGCCGATGCTCAGCTGGTATTCACGCAGGTAGTTCACCAGCACTGGGCCCAGCACGCCAGCAGCCGCCCACGCCGTCAGCAGACGACCGTGAATCGCACCGACCATTTGCGTACCGAACAGGTCCGCCAGATACGCAGGCACAGTCGCGAAACCACCACCGTACATCGACAGGATGACGCAGAACGCCGCCACGAACAGCGCGATGCTGCCCAGATGACCGAGGTTCGGAATCAGTCCGTACAGGGCAAAACCCAAGGCGAAGAACACGAAGTAAGTGTTTTTGCGACCCAGGTAATCCGAGAACGAAGCCCAGAAGAAACGCCCGCCGATGTTGAACAGGCTCAGCAAACCGGTGAAACCGGCCGCGATGGCGGCGATCGAAGCCAGTTGCGAAGCGTCGAGTTGGCCGAACGCCAGGTCATTGCCCAGCAACTTGCCACCGAACACTTCCTGCAACAGCGGCGACGCCATGCCGAGGATGCCGATACCGGCCGATACGTTCAGGCACAGCACCAGCCACACCAGACGGAACTGCGGCGTCTTCCAGGCCACATTCACGTGAACATGACGATGCGTAATCATCGCGTTCGAGGCTTTTTTCGCCGGGGCGGTCCAGCCTTCAGGCTTCCAGCCGGTTGGCGGGACGCGGTAGGACAATGCGCCACCGATCATGAACACGAAGTAGATCGCGGCCATGACCAGGAAGCTCTGCCACACGCCGACGCTGGTTGGCGAAGCGAAATGCCCCATCAGCGCTGCCGCCAGCGGAGCACCGACCATCGCACCACCGCCGAAGCCCATGATCGCCATGCCGGTGGCCATGCCGCGCTTGTCCGGGAACCACTTGATCAGGGTCGAGACCGGCGAAATGTAACCCAGGCCCAGGCCGATACCACCAATGACCCCGGAGCCGATCCACATCAGCCAGATCTGGTGGGTATACACGCCCAGCGCCGAAATCAGCAGACCGCCGCACCAGCACAGCGCCGATACAACCCCTGCCTTGCGTGGCCCGGCATGTTCCAGCCAGCCACCCCAGATGGCGGCCGAGCAACCCAGGAAGATGAAAAACAGGGTGTAGATCCAGCCGAGCATCGAGATCGGCCAGTCACACTGGGACGAAAAGACCTGTGCGATAAAACCCGTGTCCGGTGCGCAGGCCACTGGCGCCGTGATGCCCAGCGCCTTGGACAGCGGCAACCAGAACACCGAAAAGCCGTAGGCCATGCCGATGCACAAGTGGATGGCCAGCGCGGCCGGCGGTACCAGCCAACGGTTGAAACCGGGCTTGGCGATGATCCGCTCCTTGGACAGGAACGCGGGCTGGTCGGCGCTGAAGCCGTCCGCCGTGGTGCTCGTGGTCATTGTATTTCCCCCAATTGTTAGTAGGGTTCGCCAGCCACGCTCCCGGCCTTTATGCACGCAGACATGACCGTTTTTTGCTGGAGCGCCTTGTTGTGCGACAACAGGTCGCAGAAGGACGGGCGAACGGGCAAAGGTTACCATCTGCCAGTGACAGAAAAACCAAACTGACATCACCTTTTGTACGTCGTCTGACCTCCATCGCTTCATGACCCCACAGGAATCACCATGCCGATCATTGTCGAGCCGCTGAACCAAGCCACGTCCCAGGATCGGCAGGATCTGCAGAAGATCTACCGCGACGCTCCAGACTGGTTGTTCGCCCCGTTTTCCGACGAGGCGCAGTTGATCGAGGACTGCTTGCGCGACGGCACACTGATCGCCGGACGCTTCAATGATCGCCTGCTGGGCGCGGCCCGCTTGCAAAGGCACCCAGACGCCTGGCATTTGTCACAAATATGTGTGCGAAAAATTACCCGTCGCCGTGGTGTTGCCGAGCGACTGGTGGCCGAAGCGCAAAAAATGGCCGCGCAATCGGGTATGACGCTACGCCTGCTGGCGCCTGCCGGGCATCTGGAAGCGCAGGCGCTGGCCGCCAAGCTGAAACTGCCGCTGGATGCATTGCCGGAGTGATCGCTGACCGGTCGTCCGTTCCGGGGCGCTATACTCCCCGGCTAAATTTTGAATTCGACTAATTAAAGGACTCGCCCATGAAAGCGTTCGGCAAAATCCTGGGTCTGGTACTTCTCGGGCTGTTGCTGATCATTGTGGCGCTGGGCTTTGCCCTGACCCACCTCTTCGATCCCAACGACTACAAAGACGAGATTCGCCAGATTGCCCGCGACAAGGCCCACATCGAGCTGACGCTCAATGGCGATATCGGCTGGAGCCTGTTCCCGTGGCTGGGCCTGGAGCTGCACGACGCCAGTGTCGCGACCATGGTCAAACCGACTGAACCGTACGCCGACTTGCAGATGCTCGGCCTGTCGGTGCGCGTACTGCCGCTGCTGCGCCGCGAAGTGCAGATGAGCGACGTACGCGTCGAAGGCCTGAACCTGCGCCTGACCCGCGACAAGGAGGGCCATGGCAACTGGGAGGACATCGGCAAGCTGCCTGCAACGGCCGGCACCGACACGACCGGCACCCCGCCAGCCGCGACCGAACCGGCGCCCGAAACCGGCGCCGCAGCGGAAAAACCGCCTCAGCCGATCCGCCTGGACATCGACAGCCTGACCGTGAACAACGCACGGGTCGAATACACCGACGAACGCACCGGCAAAAGCTTCAGTGCCGAAAGCATTCAGTTGAGCACCGGCGCGGTCCACGACTCCGTCAACATCCCGCTCAAGCTCACGGCTTTCCTGTCAGCCAACCAGCCGGCACTGCGGGTGCGCACCGAACTCAACGGCGAGTTGCGCATCGCACGTGCGCTGCAGCGCTATCAGTTCGAAGACATGAGGCTGTCGGGTGAAGTGACCGGCGACCCCTTGCAAGGCAAGTCCATGACGTTCTCCGCCCAGGGCCAGTTGGTGCTGGACAAGGCCGCCAACGTGGCCGAGTGGACCGGCATCAAGGTCTCTGCCAACCAGTTGCGGGCACTGGGTGAACTGAAGGTCAACGATCTGGACAAGACCCCACAGGTCAGCGGCGGCATCTCGATTGCCCAGTTCGACCTGGCGAAATTCGTCGACAGCATCGGCCAGAAACTCCCGGCCATGGCCGAAGGCAGCCTGAGCAAAGTCGAGCTGGTCAGCCGATTGGCCGCGACACCGACCAGCCTGGCGCTCGACAACCTCAACCTGAAAGTCGACGACAGCACCTTCAGCGGCCGCATCGCCGTCGAAGACTTCGCCAAGCAATCGCTGCGCGCCGTGCTCAAGGCCGACACCTTCAACGTCGACCGTTACCTGCCGCCGAAATCCGCCGAGGCCAATAGCGCGACACAAGTGCGTCAGGCCGAAGTCGCCAGCACCGAAGCCGATGCCTTGGCCGGCGCCGGCAGCACTCCATTGCCGCCCGCGCCGACCAAGGACGCGTGGAGCAGCGAGCGCCTGTTGCCAGTGGAACGCTTGAGCAAGCTCGATGTGGACGCCGACCTGACCTTCGGCCAGTTGACCCTGCAAAAACTGCCGATCCATAACGCTGCGCTCAAGGCCACCGGCCAGGGCGGCCTGCTGACGCTGGCCAACCTGCGCGGCGACCTGTACGAGGGCAACTTCGAAACCACCGGCACGCTCGATGTGCGCCAGCCTGTGCCGGCGCTGAACCTGCAGACGAAGATCAGCCGGGTACCGGCGGAAAAAATCCTCGAAAGCCAGGGCAAGAATCCACCGGTCAAGGGCCTGGTCACGCTCAACAGCAACCTGACCGGCAACGGCAACAGCCAGAAGGCGCTGATCGAAACCCTCAACGGCAACGCCAGTTTCGTCATCAACAATGGCGTGCTGCTCAACGCCAACCTTGAGCAACAGCTGTGCAAAGGCATCGCTACGCTCAACCGCAAAACCCTCAGCGGCGAACCGCGCGGCAAGGACACTCCGTTCCAGGAGCTCAAGGGCAACCTGACCTTGCGTAACGGTGTCGCCAGCAACCCGGACCTGAAAGTGCGCATCCCGGGCATGGCCGTCAACGGTGACGGTGACATCGATCTGCGCGTGCTCGGCATGGACTACCGCGTCGGCATCATCGTCGAAGGCGATACCAGCGCCATGCCGGACCCGGCCTGCAAGGTCGGCGACAAGTTTGTCGGCATCGAGTGGCCACTGCGCTGCCGCGGCCCGCTCGAGCTGGGTGCCAAGGCCTGCCGTGTGGATAACGAACGCATGAGCCAGGTCGCGGCCAAACTGGCCGGCGAGCGAATCAGCGAAAAGATCGACGAGAAACTGGGCGACAAGGTCAACCCGCAACTCAAGGACGCGCTCAAGGGGCTGTTCAAGCGATGAGAGCCGAGCAGTTTTCAACGGCGGTGCTGGACTGGTTCGACCGCCACGGCCGTCACGATTTGCCCTGGCAGCAGGACATCAACCCGTATCGGGTATGGGTCTCGGAAATCATGCTGCAGCAGACCCAGGTCAGCACCGTGCTGAACTACTTCGACCGCTTCATGGCCTCGTTGCCAACGGTCGAAGCCCTGGCCGCGGCACCTGAAGACGAAGTGCTGCACCTGTGGACCGGCCTGGGTTACTACACCCGCGCGCGCAATTTGCAGAAGACCGCGAAGATCGTCGTCGAGCAGTACGGCGGCGAATTCCCCCGGGACGTGGAAAAACTCACGGATCTGCCGGGGATCGGTCTGTCCACCGCCGGCGCCATTGCCAGCATCAGCATGGGCCTGCGCGCGCCGATCCTCGACGGCAACGTCAAGCGCGTCCTGGCGCGCTTTACCGCGCAAGAGGGCTACCCGGGCGAGCCAAAGGTCGCCAAACAGCTCTGGGCCAACGCTGAGCGCTTTACGCCGCACGACCGGGTCAACGCCTACACCCAGGCGATGATGGACCTCGGTGCCACGCTCTGCACCCGCAGCAAACCGAGCTGCCTGCTGTGCCCGCTGGAAAAAGGCTGCGAGGCGCACATGCTCGGCCTGGAAACCCGTTACCCGATCCCCAAGCCGCGCAAGGCCATCCCACAGAAGCGTACGCTGATGCCGATGCTGGCCAACGCCGAAGGCGCCATCCTGCTTTACCGTCGCCCCTCTACGGGCCTCTGGGGCGGCTTGTGGAGCCTGCCGGAACTCGACGACCTCGACGACCTGTCACATCTGGCCGCGCAGCACTCGCTGGAACTGGGCACCCAACAGGCATTGCCGAGCCTGGTGCACACCTTCAGCCATTTTCAGTTATCCATCGAACCCTGGCTGGTTCAGGTCCAGGAGACCGGCCACCACGTGGCCGAGGCCGACTGGCTCTGGTATAACCTCGCCACCCCGCCGCGCCTGGGCCTTGCCGCCCCGGTCAAAACCTTGCTCGAACGCGCGGCCGCCGTATTGAACGCAGGAGAGTCGTCATGACCCGCACCATCATGTGCCGCAAGTACAAAGAAGAATTGCCAGGCCTGGAGCGCGCTCCCTTCCCGGGCGCCAAAGGCCAGGACATTTTTGACCACGTCTCGGCCAAGGCCTGGGCCGACTGGCAAAAACACCAGACCCTGCTGATCAATGAAAAACGCCTGAACATGATGAACGCCGAAGATCGCAAATATCTGCAGGGCGAAATGGACAAGTACTTCTCCGGCGAGGATTACGCCAAGGCCGAAGGCTACGTACCGCCATCGGAATAACCCCGATTTATCGGGGGTCGGAACGTAAGCGACGGTAATAATTAAAATTTTTTTGAAAACTTGCTTGACGACCCCCTGAAAAACCCGTTTAATGCGCCCCGTTGCCCAGATAGCTCAGTCGGTAGAGCAGGGGATTGAAAATCCCCGTGTCGGCGGTTCGATTCCGTCTCTGGGCACCAAAATACCGAAAAACCCCAAGCGAAGATGATTCCTTGGGGTTTTTTATTGCCTGCGATTTAATGGCCGCTGGAGCACCTCCAGAGCAAGCCACTCTCCACCCTGCTGTAACTCCCCCCACCCGATACTTCCGACGAATGATGGCAATTTGACGCCATCGTTTTGCGCTGTAAACTGCCAGCCACTTCCGTTTTCTTTGCGTAAAAGGAATTTGCAATGGCGACCCTGGGCGAAATCCGCGTCAACCCTACAACTGGCTATCATTCCGAGCCCTCCCTCACGGCCCTGAAAGATGGCGGTTACATCGTGGCGTGGAGCGATCAGGGAACAAGCTTTACCGATTACATCTACACCCAGCGCTATAACGCCAGTGGCGTGAAGGTCGGCGGGCCAGCGCTCGTCAACAACGTTACCAACAGCGCACAGGAAGACCCCACCATTACCGCATTGGCCAACGGTGGCTACGTGGTCGCCTGGCAATCGGATACCTTCGACGATATGTCGGACATCGCCGCCCAGATCTACAACGCCAATGGCGTCAAGGTTGGAAGTGAGTTCATCGTCAACACAACCAGAATCGGCATGCAGGACAGTGCAGAGATCACCGCGCTCAGCGACGGCGGTTTTGTGGTGTCGTGGTCTTCGTACGGTCAGGACGGCAGTGGCTGGGGCGGTTACCTGCAGCGCTATAACGCCAGCGGGGCAAAGGTCGGGGTGGAAACACGCGTCTCTACCACCACTCAGTACGACCAGGATGGCCCTACCGTCACCGGCCTTGCCGATGGCGGCATGATGGTGGTTTGGGAGGGCAACGGAAAAGACGATACAGCCGGCATCTTCGGTCAGCGGTTCAAGGCCGACGGCAGCAAATCGGGCGCAGAAGTTCGCATCAATACCAGTGTTGCCGACGATCAGACAGACCCGGTCGTGAAGGTTTTGAGTAGCGGCAACTACGTCGTCACCTGGCAATCGGCGCCCGACGACGGTGATGGCAACGACGAAACAGATGCCCCGGGCGACATCTACGCGCAGCTTTTCAATGCCGCCGGCGTAAAAGTGGGTGCAGAAACCCTGGTGAACACCACCACTACAGGCAATCAGGAAGAACCTAACGTCACCGCCATGATGAATGGCGGTTATCTGGTGACCTGGGCAGGCCAAGGCATCGGTGATGCAAATGGCATCTTCAGCCAACTCTTCAATGCCAGCGGCGTCAAGGTGGGCACAGAAACCCGCATCAACACCACGACCACCGACAATCAATTGTTCTCCCAGGTGACTGCATTGGCCGATGGCGGCTACGTGGTTGCCTGGGAGTCCTCGAAGGCGAGCGGGCAAGTTGACGTTTATACCCAGCGTTTTGACGCGAACGGCAACAAGGTGTCCAGCCTGACAGGCGATACCCTGGCCAACACCCTGATCTGGACAGACGCCGGCAGCGTGATCATCGACGGCGGCGCGGGCAACGACACGCTTACAGGTGGCCGTGCCAACGACCATCTGAACGGCGGAGCAGGCAATGACTCACTCAATGGCGCAGCCGGTGCCGACCGCCTGATCGGCGGCGACGGCTCCGACCTCTACTACGTCGACAACGCCGGCGATATCGTCAGCGAAACCAATGCCACGGCCAGCACCGGCGGCACCGATAGCGTCTATAGCTTCCTCGGCGCCTACACCCTGGGGGACAACATCGAGAACCTGCGCCTGCTGGCGACCGGCGCTGCCAACGGTACCGGTAACAGCCTCAACAACGTCATCGACGCCGGGGCTGGCAACAACGTCCTCGATGGTGGCGCCGGCATCGATACCATGTCCTATGCCTACGCCACGGCGGCGGTCACGGCCAACCTGGGGCTGACCACTGCACAAGCCACCGGTGGTTCCGGTTCAGACACCCTGCTGAACTTCGAAAACCTCACGGGCAGCAACTTTCACGACACGCTGACCGGTAACGCAGCCGCCAACGTCCTCAACGGCGGCCTGGGCAACGACAGCCTCAACGGCGCCGCCGGTGCCGACCGCCTGATCGGCGGCGATGGCTCCGACCTCTACTACGTCGACAACGCCGGCGATATCGTCAGCGAAACCAATGCCACAGCCAGCACCGGCGGCACCGATAGCGTCTATAGCTTCCTGGGCGCCTACACCCTGACTGACAATGTCGAGAACCTGCGCCTGCTGGCGACCGGCAATGCCAATGGCACCGGGAACAGCCTCAACAACATCATCGACGCCGGGACCGGCAACAACGTCCTCAATGGTGGCGCCGGCATCGATACCGTGTCCTATGCGTACGCCACGGCGGCGGTCACGGCCAACCTGGGGCTGACCACTGCACAAGCCACCGGTGGTTCCGGTTCAGACACCCTGTTGAACTTCGAAAACCTCACGGGCAGCGCCTATCACGACACGCTGACCGGCAATGCGCTTGCCAACACCCTCATCGGCGGTGCCGGCAACGACACGCTCACCGGTGGAGCCGGCAACGACCTGTTGATCGGCGGCACGGGCCTGGACAAGCTTTATGGCGGTGCCGGGGCCGACAAGTTCGACTTCAATGCCCTGAGTGAAATGGGCCTGGGCGCCGCCCTGCGCGATGTCATCGGCGACTTCAAGACCAGCGAAGGCGACAGGATCGACCTGTCGACCCTGGACGCCAACCTGGCGACGGCGGCCAACGATGCGTTCAACTTCATCGGTTCCAGCGCGTTCAGCAGCAATGCCACGGGGCAGGTACGGTTCGCCGGCGGCATTCTCTACGGCAGCACCGACGCCGACACCGCCGCGGAGTTCGAAATTCAGTTGCTGGGGGTAAGCAACCTGCAAACTGCCGATCTGATTGCCTGAAAGAGGGTGGTTGTGCCGGCATAACTCCGGCACCCAATACCGAAAACCCTGAGTCGCAGGGCTCAGGGCCTAGAGCGTCTCGTTAACTCGCATCATTCCAGTGAAAAACCAGGTTACGGGCTGCACCACTGCCAACATCGGCAACGTCCTGCCGGGTTTCGCCGTTGCGCGTCGCAATGACCGTGTATTTACCGGCAGGCAGCTTCACATAAACCAGCGGACCGGCGTTATTGAGCGTCAGCACGGTTTGCCCCGGGGCTTTCTGAATGACCACGCTCACGTCAGGAATGTATTCATTTCCCGTCCCGACAGAGAACGTCATGTGCAGGTTATAGCCGGTGGTCTGCTGGATGGCCCTGGATTCATCCTCGCCGATACCGCCGGACAGGTAGGCGATGCCGTTTTGCTCCTGGCTCTGCACCTGTACGCCAGTGCTGTCGACTGGATCAAGGCTGGCGGCGGGTGACATCGATGGAAACATCAGCACGCCGACGGCGGTGAGTGGCAACAGGAGTGAATGGAGATATTTCATGATGACGACTCCCGGGTTCTGCAGAACCCAATCGTTACACTCTTTGGATTTCCTGCTGGAGGGAGGGGTTTTAGATCGATTTGGCCTGAGTACGAAACGTACTACGCCATTTTCGCCTCATCCCTCGCCCGCCCTCCGATACGTCCTGCCAGCG
The DNA here is from genome assembly GCF_053628995.1 of Pseudomonas sp. AP3_22 TE3818. Lineage (NCBI taxonomy): Bacteria > Pseudomonadati > Pseudomonadota > Gammaproteobacteria > Pseudomonadales > Pseudomonadaceae > Pseudomonas > Pseudomonas sp. AP3_22 TE3818. The sequence goes on from NZ_JBRJHL010000001.1 coordinate 6,310,723, forward strand.
AATCCGGTTTTTCCTGCCTGTTTTTCAGTCACTCCCGGCAGCTTCGAAGGGGGCTCACTGGTCATGCTCTTTCCCTGTCCAATCTGCTGCGGAAGACCTCATGACGGCCCTCACACCCAACGACACTCACGATCCCTATCTGGCTTCACTACTTGGAAACCTTGGCAAATCGATCCATCAGGCACGCCAGAAGGTGCTTCGGGCGGTCGATACCGTTCAGGTGCAAACCTGTTGGCAAATCGGGCGACATATCGTCGAGTTCGAGCAGGAAGGCGCTCGGCGGGTGAGGTATGGCAAAGAATTACTGTCGACCCTGGCAAACAGGCTTACTTCAGAATTCGGGAAAGGCTTTGACGAAACCAATCTGCGAAAAATGCGCCAGTTTTATCAGGCCTTTCCAATTCGTGACGCACTGCGTCACGAATTGAGCTGGACCCACTATCGCCGCCTGCTTCGGGTCGACAACGACAGCGCCCGTCTCTGGTACATGAACGAATCAGCCACCCAAAACTGGTCAAGTCGCGCCCTGGAACGCCAGATCAATACGCTGTACTACGAACGCCTGCTGGCGAGCCGCGATCGCGGCAGTGTGAAGCAGGAGGCCGCCACCAACATTCAAAACATGAAGGCCAGCCCTCGGGATTTCATCCGTGATCCGGTGGTCCTGGAGTTTCTGGGTTTGCCCAATGCCGGCAAGCTTCAGGAAAGCGAGATCGAACAGGCGTTGATCGAACAACTGCAAGGCTTCTTGCTGGAGCTGGGTAAGGGCTTCGCGTTCATTGCCCGCCAGCAACGCATCAGTACCGACAGCAAAGACTTCTACATCGACCTGGTGTTCTACAACTACTTGCTCAAGTGCTTCGTCATCTTCGATATCAAGTGCGGTGAACTGACCCATCAGGATGTGGGGCAGATGGACATGTACGTGCGCATGTACGACGACCTGAAACGCGGCGCGGAAGACGGCCCCACTGTCGGCATCATTCTCTGCGCGCAAAAGGATGAATCCGTGGTGCGTTACTCGGTGCTTGAAGGAAACGAACAACTGTTCGCCAGCAAGTACAAGCTCGTCCTGCCGAGCGAAGAGGAACTCCGTAACGAACTGGATCGGGAACGGGCGGCTCTTGAAGAACGACTACTCGATCAATCACTGCGTTGAGGCCAATGGATTGTTCATCAACGGCATCAAGACTATCGTTGGCAGCTACCCGCAAAGGTCCGACGCCGATGAATTTGCAGGACACGCCTTCACTCGCTCCAACTCAAATCGAGTTGCCATTGCAATGCGCCGCGTCCGGCGAACCATTCAAGGAAACCGCTGCAGACGGCTTCGTCCTCGGTGGCTTCACCTGGCGACACCCCTCTCGGGATGCCGCTCGTCCGATCGTGATCATCAACGCCGCCACCTCGGTTCGTTGTCGTCATTACTCGCGCTTCGCCGACTATCTGTTCGATCATGGCTTCGATGTCATCACCTATGACTACCGCGGCATCGGCGAGTCGCGGCCGGCATCGCTCAAAGGCCTGAAGGCTTCATGGACCGATTGGGGAGCGCTGGATTTCGAGGCGATGCTCAAGCGCGCACAGCGTGAGTTCCCCGGGCAGCCTATCGATGTGGTCGGCCACAGCTTTGGCGGCTGCGCAGCGGGCCTGGGGGCGTCCGGGCACCTGATCCGGCGTCTGGTAACAGTCGGAGCCCAATTCGCCTACTGGCGCGACTATGCGCCCGCCCATCGCTGGCGGATGTTTGGCAAGTGGCATGTGCTGATGCCACTGCTGACGATGATCTACGGCTACTTTCCGGGCAAACGCCTCGGATGGCTCGAGGACACACCCGCCGGCGTGGTCCGTGACTGGAGCCTGTCCACTGCCCGCTACGAAAAACGCTCCAGCGGCCGCGCGATCAGCACAACAAGCGGGCAACTGCCCTTTGCCGATGTCACCGCACAAACCCTGGCCATCAGCATCAGCGATGATCCTTACGGCACGGTCCCGGCCATCGAACGCCTGCTCAGCTACTTCACCGGCAGTACAAACGCTCACCTGCGTATCCACCCTGAAGACATCGGCGAAGAAGAAGTCGGACATTTCGCCTTTTTTCGCAGCCCATACCAAGCCACACTATGGCCCATTGCATTGGCCTGGCTGCAAAACGGCGAACTGGCCCCCGACACCCCCGGGCGGCGAGTACCGCGCAGCTAAGTCAATTGCCCTTTCAACGAATACGGAACGACGCCCATGGCCTCCGCCAACAAGCAGCACAAACGCGCCTCCCGCGCCAAGGCCAAGGCCAAGGCCAAGCAGAACCGCACCCAGCGGGCCGCCGCGCCGGTCGAGCTGGACCCGAACGACGATCGCATCGACTTCGAATCGGTGGACCTGACCGAACTGTTCAAGAAAATGATCGACGCCGAAAAGATCAGCCAGCAAGCCATGTGCACGGCCTTCCTCGAAGACCCGTTGCTGGAACTGGTGTACGAGCAGGAAGGCGAAGAAGGCGCGATGGACTTCATCCTCGCCGCGCTGATCGAATATCGCCAATGGTCGGCCGAAACAGACGAAGCCGGCGCCCTGGCGTGGATCGAATCTCCGGCCTTCCAGGCCGACTATGTGGCGGCGTCCGACGCCATTGCCGCGCAAACCCAACAGAAACCGAACTGAGTTCCCATGGCCTCCCTGAACAAGCAACAGAAACGCGCCAAGCGTGCAAAAGCCAAAGCCAAGCAGATCAATATCCACGGCAGGAAACCCGCTGCTCTGGACGATGATGAACTCGGCCACCTCGCCGAGCCGATCCCGGAATACACCCTGGCGATGTTCAGCAAAATGCGCGACGCCGAAGCCGTCAGCCGCAGCGAAATGCTCTCGATCCTGCTGACGAACCTCGCCTTTATCATCGTCGACCACCCAGAACTGCTGGACATGGAAAACGCCGACGACGAAGGCATGGCCGCCACCCACCTGGCCGCCGACATGCTGATCGACTACCGCATGTGGGCCGACGGCATGGACCGCGACGCCGCCCAGGCATGGCTGAGCGAGCCACAATTCATTGCTGACTTCGGCACTGCGCTGGACGCCTACCGCGAGTCGCAGGAAACGCCGGAAGAAAAAGCCGAGTAAGGGTTACGACTCAAACAAAAACGGCCGCTCGTCATCGCTGATAGCGGCCGTTTTTTTTGCTCTGAATTGGGCACTTTCCTTCCGTCAGGCACCACGTATATCCCATTGACATATCCAACACAAAACCTATCCTTTGGACTCAAAGCGCCAGCAAAGGCGCAGGAGGTCCAAATGGAACAGACAACCCTTTTCATGAGCAATCGAAGCCAGGCTGTTCGCCTGCCAAAAGCCGTGGCCATGCCAAGCGACGTGAAACGGGTCGACGTCGTCGCCGTCGGCAGAAGCCGCATCATCACGCCCGCGGGTGAAACCTGGGACAGTTGGTTCGATGGCGAAAGCGTCACTGCAGACTTCATGACCGATCGCGAGCAACCTGCCGAGCAGGAGCGTGAGTCGTTCTGATGATCAAGTACATGCTCGATACCAACATCTGCATCTTCACCATCAAGAACAAACCACAGGCGGTACGGGAGGCGTTCAACCGTCATCACGGCCAACTGTGCATCAGTGCGATAACGCTGATGGAACTGATCTACGGAGCGGAAAAGTCAGCAGCCCCCGAAAAAAACCTGGCGGTCATCGAGGGCTTCGCTGCCCGACTTGAAGTCCTGCCCTTCGACAACGAAGCAGCAGCGCACACCGGAATGATCCGATCCGAACTGGCAAAGGCCGGCACCCCCATAGGCCCGTACGACCAAATGATTGCCGGGCACGCACGCTCACGCGGACTTATTGTGGTCACCAACAATCTGCGGGAGTTCGAGCGCGTTCCGGGGTTACGTGTAGAAGACTGGGTTCATGTCGAATGAACACAGAGCAATCGACAGGAACAAAAACGGCCGCTTGTCATCACTGACAGCGGCCGTTTTGCATTACGCGATATGGATCAGTTCAGCACTACCGCGCCACGCTTTTCCAGTTTGCGACGGCGAGCCACCAGCAAGCCGGCCGCTACTACCAGGGCACTGAGCAAGCCGGTCGCGAGGATTTCCACACGATGGGCATCCTGGAACAGCATGATGGTCAGGGCCGCAACGATGAAGACGATCACCGCGTAGGTCAGGCCCGGGAACAGCCACATGCTGAAGACGATTTTCTCACCGCGGGCCATACGCTGCTTGCGCATGCGCAGTTGCGAAATCGCGATCACCAGGTACACCAGCAACGCGATGGCGCCGGAGCTGGCCAGCAGGAATTCGAACACGGCAGCCGGGGCCACGTAGTTGGCGAATGTTGCCAGGAACGCAGCGCCGGTGGACAACATCACCGCCCAGTAAGGCGTGCCACTTTTGTTGGTGCGCGTGGACATGGCCGGTGCATCACCGCGCTTGCCCAGGGAGAACAACATCCGCGACGAGGTGTAGAGCGCCGAGTTCAGGCAGCTGGTCACAGCAACCAGTACCACGATGTCGACGATGATCTTGGCATTCGGGATGCCCATGCGCTCAAGCACGGTCTGGTAGGAGCCCAGGCTTGCCAGTACAGGGTCGTTCCAAGGCACCAGGGCCACAACGATGAAGATCGACACGAGGTAGAACAAGCCGATCCGCCAGATCACCGAGTTGGTAGCCTTGGAGATTTGCTTGCCAGGGTTCTTCGATTCCGCGGCCGCGATGGTCACGATCTCGGTGCCCATGAAGGAGAACATGGTGGTCAGGATCGCGCCCAGTACCGCGCCCATGCCGTTTGGCAGGAAGCCCTGAGTGTCGAACAAGTGCGAAACGCCGCTGACCTGACTGTTCGGCAGGAAGCCGAAGATCGCCGCTACGCCGAGAATGATGAAACCAATGATGGCCAACACTTTGATCAGGGCAAACCAGAACTCGAATTCACCGTAGTTCTTCACGCTGAACAGGTTGGTCACGGTCAACAGCATCGTGATGACCAGGGCGAAGGCCCAGATGTCCACGCCTGGGAACCAGGCATGCAGGATGGTCGCGGCAGCGTTGGCTTCCAACGGGATCACCAGAACCCAGAACCACCAGTACAACCAGCCGATGGTGAAGCCGGCCCAGTGACCAATCGCGCGGTCGGCGTAAGTCGAGAACGAACCGGTGTCCGGCGAGGCAACGGCCATTTCGCCGAGCATGCGCATCACCAGCACCACCAACATGCCGGCGGCGGCGTAAGCCAACAGAACAGCCGGACCTGCAGCGGCGATGGCGTGACCCGAGCCGACGAACAAGCCGGCGCCGATAACCCCGGCAATCGACAGCATGGTCACATGACGCGGTTTGAGCCCCTGTTCGAGGCCGTTAGAGCTTTGGGTACTGCTCATTGAAACTACCTTTGTAAGGAAAAGCGAATGCGTGCATCCCGTTCAGCGATCCTTCTCGTAAAAAGAAGCCAACGGGGCGTTCTGGATTCTGCACGCAATAATTGCGCCAAAATGTTTCAAATCCCTCTAGCCCGGTGATCTCACTTCGACCGGACGGTCATCGCAACCCATTGAATTTAATGGCACTTTGCCAGAACGTTACCCTGCGACCCACATTGCGGGGCAAATCCGCGCACCGGAAACACACTTGAAAATGGCTCTGCGCACATTAAAAGTGCACAACCGCTGCATTTGGCCGGATAGCGCTTCCAACACCCCGTCAAAGCTGGCAACATCGCGCCTTTTTTTGCGACAGCCACCGCGCTTTTTGTCGACAGGCAAGGTTCAAACGGCTGTTCGGTTGTTGATGGGGCGACAGTCTGCTGCGCCGATGCGACAACCTGCCACACGCCAGCCGTTTACCGTCCGTAGCGCTGTTGGCTGCCATTGAAACGCTATGCTAGGTTGGCCGCCTCGCCAGGAAGGCCACCAACAGCAGGAGCGCAACATATATGAGGAACGCACATGGCTGAGGCCACGCCCGCGCTTGAAATCCGCAACTTGCACAAACGCTACGGTTCGCTGGAGGTGCTCAAAGGCATCTCGCTGACCGCCCGCGACGGCGATGTGATCTCGATCCTGGGTTCCTCCGGCTCCGGCAAGTCCACGTTCCTGCGCTGCATCAACCTGCTGGAAAACCCGCACCAGGGCCAGATCCTGGTCGCCGGCGAAGAACTCAAGCTCAAGGCTGCGAAGAACGGCGAACTGGTGGCCGCCGACGGCAAGCAGATCAATCGCCTGCGCAGCGAAATCGGTTTTGTGTTTCAAAACTTTAACCTGTGGCCGCACATGAGCGTGCTCGACAACATCATCGAAGCCCCGCGCCGCGTGCTCGGCCAGAGCAAGGCCGAAGCCATCGAAGTCGCCGAAGCCCTGCTGGCCAAGGTCGGCATCGCCGACAAGCGCCACGCCTACCCGGCGCAATTGTCCGGCGGCCAGCAACAACGCGCGGCCATCGCCCGCACCCTGGCCATGCAGCCCAAGGTCATCCTGTTCGACGAGCCCACCTCCGCGCTTGACCCGGAAATGGTCCAGGAAGTACTTAATGTCATCCGCGCGCTGGCCGAAGAAGGCCGCACCATGCTGCTCGTGACCCACGAAATGGGCTTCGCCCGTCAGGTCTCCAGCGAAGTGGTGTTCCTCCACCAGGGCCTGGTAGAAGAGCAAGGATCGCCACAGCAGGTGTTTGAAAACCCGCTTTCGGCGCGCTGCAAACAATTCATGTCCAGCAACCGCTAACGGAGCTACCCACATGCAGAACTACAAAAAGGTCTTCCTGGCAGCCGCCGTCACCCTGGCGTTCAGCGCCGGTGCCATGGCCGAAACCCTGAAGATGGGCATCGAAGCGGCTTACCCGCCGTTCAACAATAAAGATGCCAGTGGCAATGTCGTCGGCTTCGACAAAGAGATCGGCGACGCCCTGTGCGCCAAGATGAAAGTCGAGTGCACCGTCGTGACCTCCGACTGGGACGGCATCATCCCGGCCCTGAACGCCAAGAAGTTCGACTTCCTGATCTCCTCGATGTCGATCACCGACGAGCGCAAGCAAGCGGTGGACTTCACCGACCCGTACTACTCCAACAAGCTGCAGTTCATCGCCAAGAAAGACGTCGACTTCAAAACCGACAAGGCCTCGGTCAAAGGCAAGATCATCGGCGCCCAGCGCGCGACCCTGGCCGGCACCTTCCTGGAAGACAACTATGGTGACGACATCACCATCAAGCTCTACGACACCCAGGAAAACGCTTACCTCGACCTGACTTCCGGCCGTCTGGACGGCATCCTGGCCGACAAGTACGTCAACTACGAATGGCTGAAAAGCGACGCTGGCCGTAGCTACGAGTTCAAGGGCGACCCGGTGGAAGAAAGCGACAAGATCGGTATTGCCGTGCGTAAAAACGATCCGATCCGCGCGAAGCTGAACACCGCGCTGAAAGAAATCGTCGCTGACGGCACCTACAAGAAAATCAACGACAAGTACTTCCCGTTCAGCATCTATTGATTCTGACCTGCCTGACCGGCGCCTGATGGCGCCGGTTCTCGGCCTTGCCTGCCGCGATTTGAAAAGAAATCCATGATTATCGACCTCTACGGATTCGGCCCGGCGCTCGCCGCTGGCGCGCTGATGACTGTGAAACTGGCACTCTCGGCCCTGTGCCTGGGGCTGGTGCTCGGTCTGCTCGGCGCCTTGGCCAAGACTTCCCCGTACAAGCCGCTGCAATGGCTTGGCGGCACTTATTCGACCCTGGTTCGCGGCATCCCGGAATTGCTCTGGGTGCTGTTGATCTACTTCGGCACGGTCAACCTGATGCGCGCCCTGGGCGAGTTCTTCGGCAACCCCGACCTTGAACTCAACGCCTTCGCCGCCGGCGTGATCGCCCTGGGCCTGTGCTTCGGCGCCTACGCCACGGAAGTATTTCGCGGCGCGATCCTCGCCATCCCCAAGGGCCATCGTGAAGCCGGCGTGGCCCTGGGCCTGTCGAAATGGCGCATCTTCACCAAACTGATCATGCCGCAGATGTGGCGCATCGCCCTGCCCGGCCTGGGCAACCTGTTCATGATCCTGATGAAAGACACTGCGCTGGTGTCGGTGATCGGCCTGGAAGAAATCATGCGTCACGCGCAAATCGGCGTGACCGTGTCCAAACAGCCGTTCACCTTCTATATGGTCGCCGCGTTCATGTACCTGAGCCTGACGGTGCTGGCGATGACCGGCATGCACTTCCTGGAAAAACGCGCCGCCCGCGGCTTCGCGAGGAGCACCCAATGAACTGGGAAGTCATCATCAAGTGGCTGCCGAAACTGGCCCAGGGCGCGACCCTGACCCTGGAACTGGTGGCCATCGCCGTGATCGCCGGTTTACTGCTGGCCATTCCGCTGGGCATCGCCCGCTCGTCGCGTCTGTGGTGGGTGCGGGCCTTTCCCTACGGCTACATCTTCTTTTTCCGGGGCACGCCGCTGCTGGTTCAACTGTTCTTGGTCTACTACGGCCTGGCGCAGTTCGACGTAATCCGTAACAGCTCGATGTGGCCCTATCTGCGCGATCCCTTCTGGTGCGCCACAGCGACCATGACCCTGCACACGGCGGCCTACATTGCGGAAATCCTGCGCGGCGCCATTCAGGCGATTCCACCGGGCGAGATCGAAGCGGCACGGGCACTGGGCATGTCCAGGCCAAAAGCGCTGTTCTTCATCATGCTGCCGCGCGCGGCGCGCATCGGCCTGCCGGCCTACAGCAACGAAGTGATCCTGATGCTCAAGGCCAGCGCCCTGGCCAGCACCGTGACCTTGCTGGAACTGACCGGCATGGCCCGCACCATCATTGCCCGGACCTACCTGCCGGTGGAGATCTTCTTCGCCGCGGGCATGTTCTACCTGGTGATGGCTTACGTGCTGGTGCGCGGCTTCAAGCTGTTGGAGCGCTGGTTGCGCGTCGATGCCTGCCAAGGGCGTTGAGGATGGCGTGTTGACGGGCGAGGCCTTGCTCGCCCGCTTCACCGCGCTGGATGCTTTTCTGACAGAGCATCAGGCACTGTGGAAACCTCGGCCATTCACTCATCTGCAGCTTCCCTGGGAAGCGTCCTACCCAGCTCTGGCCGAATGGCTACGCGAGCGGTCGTTGAAAGACGCGGAAAACGCCCACAATCAACCTGCCCTCCTGAATGCGCCGGAACCCTTTGCTTCCTTGGCATCGATGTCCGTTGCCTTGAGTGCCGTGGATGAATTGCCTGCATACGCACTCGAAGCGGCCGGCCATCGACTGAACGTCGATGTACCGGGACGCAAATGGCAGCAGATCGAAGCCTTCGCCAGTCGATTGCAGTTCTGCGAAACACCGAAGCATTGGCTGGACTGGTGCTCGGGCAAGGGACACCTGGGGCGCCGCCTGCTGCAACCGGGGCAACAACTGACTTGCCTGGAATACGACCCGGCACTGGTAACCAGCGGCCAGGCACTCAGCCAGCGTCATCACCTGCATGCAATGCATATTGAACAGGATGTGCTCGCGACAGACGCCGCTGCCTTACTGAGTGCGCACCACACGCCCGTCGCGCTTCACGCCTGCGGTGATTTGCATGTGCGGCTGATTCAACTTGCCAGCGCCACAGGCTGCAAACAGCTCGCCATCGCGCCGTGCTGCTACAACCGGATCAGTCTTGCCCACTACTCGCCGATTTCCTCGGCCGCCCAAGGCTCCGGCCTACAGCTTTCCCTCGACGACCTGGCGTTGCCCATGAGCGAAACCGTCACCGCTGGCGCCCGCGTGCGCCGTCAACGTGACACCTCCATGGCCCGGCGCCTGGGTTTCGACTTGCTGCAACGGCAACTGCGCGGCATGGACCAGTATCTGCCGACCCCTTCACTGCCCAGCGCCTGGCTGGACAAACCCTTCGCCGATTACTGCCATCACCTGGCCGCACTCAAAGAGTTATCCACAGTCGGCCCGCAAAATTGGCCAGTCCTCGAAGCCGCCGGTTGGCAGCGACTGGCCGAGGTACGCAACCTTGAGCTGCTACGCGGACTTTTCCGACGTCCGCTGGAGCTTTGGCTGGTTCTTGACCGGGCAGTTTTCCTCGCCGAACAGGGCTACAGCGTCCGCGTCGGTACCTTCTGCGAAACACCGCTCACGCCGCGTAATTTCCTGCTCCTGGCCGAACGCGCTTAATCACACCCAACCTGTGGATAACTCTGTTGATGAAATAATCGTGGATCCAATATCCACGCCGGTTTTAGGGCTGAAACCTTCTGTTCATTTTTTGTACACCCACATAAAAAATCGAAAAAACAGGTATTTGCGGACAAATGAGAACGGATCCACAAATTCGGCCTAAACCCGGTGCGCTGCCAATGCCATTGTGCATAAGCATTTAACCAAAACGACATAAACGCCTAATCCCGGACCGCAGACAGGGGAAATTGCACCCTTTCATTTCTCTTGATATACACACACGCAAGGGCGCCGGCAGCGCGGCCACGAACAAGAACATTCCTCCGACAGGATGCGCCAGTGACCTTCATTTCCTACGCACAAAATTTCGAAGACATACGCCTGTGGCGCGCCCTCAAAACCGTCGAAAACGGCTTCTACATCGACGTCGGGGCAAACGACCCGACCCATGACTCGGTCACCAAGGCGTTCTACGACAACGGCTGGACCGGCATCAACGTCGAACCGATGCCCAACTACTACGAAGCCCTGTGCCAGCAACGCCCCAAGGACACCAATCTGCAATGCGTGGCCGGCGAAAGCGCCGACAGCCTGACCTTCTACGGCATCGCCGACACCGGCCTCTCGACCGTCGACCCGGCCATGGCGCAGATGCACAAAGACGCCGGCATGGACGTGCGCAGCCAAACCGTCCAATCGCGCACCCTGACGTCCATTTGCGAAGAACACGCCCAAGGCCGCGCGATCCACTTCCTGAAAATCGATGTCGAAGGCCACGAAGAAACCGTCCTGCGCGGCATGGACTTCACCCAGTGGCGGCCGTGGGTCATCCTCATCGAAACCCCGTGGGAGCGCGACCAGACCTGGGAAACCCTCGTCACCGACGCCGGCTACCAGTCCATCCTCTTCGACGGCATCAACACCTACTACCTCGCCGAAGAACACCTGAACCTCAAACCCGCCTTCGACATCCCGCCGTGCAACCTGGACGAGTTCCAGTTCTGCAAAGGCCACAACTTCAGCCACCCCGTCAGCGACACCGAAAACCAGCTCGCCGCCGCCCTGCACCGCGCCGAACAGGCCGAAGCACAGCTGCGCGCAATGCAAAACAGTCGAACCTGGAAAGCCATTCAGAAACTCAAGAAAACCCTGCTACGCGCCTGACCCGAAGCCCGCGTAAAAATAGTCAGAATTCAGGGGTTTACAGAACCTATCCAATCGCTATAATCGTCGCCCTGACACGCCGGTATAGCTCAGATGGTAGAGCAACTGACTTGTAATCAGTAGGTCCCGGGTTCGATTCCTGGTGCCGGCACCATATAGATCAACGACTTAGGCTCACCTTACGGTGGGCCTTTTTCGTTTCTGGCTCTAGCCTGCTTCAATTTTCCCCGTTCGTTCCCCGTTTCGTGCTTTAAGCTCTGACTGCATCACCAACCTAGCGCTGTGGATTTGCTTAAGCCATCAATAACTTACGCGTGCAATGCTGCCAGCGGCTGCATCTGAATATCGCCAAATAGAAACCTGCTACCAAACAATTATGCCAAGCACAAAAAAGCCTCGCGATTTGCGAGGCTTTGAGACCAGCTTGGAAATCACAATGTGCTTTGCGGAGGAGTCATTGAGGATGGATCAATTGGCGCAATTTTGTAGCGCTCAGGTTGCACGGCTCCGGATTTCACCAGCCGATCATAACGATCGTTGATCGCGGTAAGGCGTTGAGCCCTTTCTCCCGCTCGGCTCGCTGACTCACGCGCAATCGCCTCAACTGTACGGTTTGTAAGCGTCGTCATGGCTTCCCTCCCTCACTTGTTATGTGTAGTGAAGCATAAAAGCAGATTGTTGGCGCTCTGCATGCTCTGTGATCAGTTCTGAATAAACGCGCAGATTCTGCCTGAGCTGTTCGTCATCCGTATAGTCCTCAATCTTCAGCTTCAGACCATCGGTTAAGGTATTGATTCCGATCATTCTGCCGTGTGAATGCCAGCGATTGTTATCGCTGAGATCTTTAGCGATCTGTTCGGCACGAGCCTCTTTCTCTGCTTCGGAAACTGCCGTACCAGGGTTAGTACAGCTGTGGACGGTCCAGTCTTTGAATTTGTACTTTACTAGCCATTGTTTGAGCAGGCTCACAGAAAGGTCCCGCGCTTGTTCATAGCGGCGAAGGGTAGCTAAGTCCAGACGCTGAAGCATCATGAACTCAGCATCTGTGAGGCTTCCAGCGGCGGACTTTTCGATCAGTTGATTAACTTTATCGATGTATCCAAGAGCCGGCACTAGCTGCCCATCTGCCAAAGGGACCTGAGGGTCGATGGGGCCCAGGGAGGAGGTGTAGTCCATGAAGATTTTGTCTCCGGACATGCAAAAAATTGTACCGGCAGACATGGCCGCGGTAGGCACCATAAAAAATACCTCGCTAAAGTAATGGCGAGTTACTTCAACCATTTTTTCAACTGCTTCTACAACGCCTCCAGGCGTAGCTATGACGATGCATATCCGGTTCGGATGCTTCGTGTTGTCACGATGTCGTACCAATTCTTCAATTGCATTTACATATGCACTTTGAACAGCAGGGTGAATAGGACCTGAATATGCGAGCAAGGAGCACCCAAAATGCTCCGCAATTAGGCCTCGATAATGGCTTAGAGCTAAGAGAATGTGATTATCAAGACTTGGCATATTCGATCCCCAAAACCACTTTTTCCAACGTTTGGTTTTTTATTCTAAAACCACCTTAGCTGGAGATTTAGGTGCGCGCCATTTTGAGCCAGATCGCCGGGATCAGAGGAGTCATCCTCTCCCTAACAAGATTGCCAATCATCCAATGTGTGACTGATTTCAAAAAACGGGGGAACGGGGGAACAGTGGGAACAGCCAATGTTTCCGGGGGGTTGAGCGGGGGAACTTGTACCCCAGTGTTTTTGGGGGGGGAACAGAGACTGCCAGATCGACGGAGCAGCCACTTGAGTTAACCAACCGAGTTAACCAGTTAACCAAGAGTTAACTGAGTAATTTAGTCGGTTAACTCCTAGTTAACCGCCCTGAAGGGCCCAGCCCGCTTGCCTCTAAGCCGATTTAACCGGCCAGTTCGAGCGGTTAACCAGTTAACCGAGTAATTTAGTCGGTTAACTCCTTAGTTAACTGCCCTGAAAGCCACAGCCCGCTTGCCTCTCAGGCGAATTTAAGGATGGCCGAGTTAACCAGCTCAAATGGTTAGTTAACCGGGCTACAAGCCACGGCCCGTAAGGCTTTCAGCTTAGTTAACCAGCCGAGTTAACCAGTTAACTAACTTTGGCGGGGTGCCGCTAACGAATTTGCGCGAGTCTTCGCACCCGTCCCCTACCAAAACTGCCAGGGTCCCCGGCGTTTTTCTGGATAGGTATCCATCCCGCAATGTGTGCTGATGCCTTGAGAGAGAAATGCATTCTAGACCAAAAAAATGGCAAAAGCGGCCGATTATATTGGTCGGCAATAAGCTCATGGTCACCTCAGTCATAATCCGATTTTTCTCCCCGCTCGTGTCTTCCCATTGCGTCGTCGATAAGCTCAATGGCTTGTTTTTCATTTCCGGTTAGTGTTGCGCGATCGATTTGGGCAAGCCATGCTTTACATGGTTCGATCCCAAACAAATCATCAAGCGTTGCGATACGCACAAAGTAGAAGTTGGACGTAACATCACCGCCATAGCTGGTCCCCTTGTTTACGACCGAGCGAGCGAGCAGAAGAAACCGCTCCTTTGTCGAGACATGCTGGTTGGTCCACTTTTTCCCCGCGCCATCCGAAAACTGGTTCAACCGATACACGTAGGAAACGAAGTTCCAATGCGCGAGAAATGCGTCAGGATCCTGGTCCCCATCCGCCAATAGCGCCTTAACAAATGCATGTTTAAGTGCCTCGAAGCCCAACTCATCCAGATCGGTGAGATCTGATTTTCTGCGGGCGGCGGACTCTGTCATCAAAAGACGTTCGAGCACGGCGAAACCTTGGACTTTTTCGAAGGCTCGTAACAATAGATCGCTACGCACGGTTGGTTCATCGTGGCGCCGAAGAAAGAACAACAACAAGCGGAACGTCTGAGTATGCGCGGACAGGGACGTCATGGATGACTCACCTCCGCTCACGGTTTCGCCAGCCTTCAGCAGGGTCTCGACAACACCTTCAGACTGGTCAAGCGGAAACTCCTCAATCCGGGACTCCAGACGCTCCAAAATCGCCTTCTGTCGTGTTTCGTCGCAACCACGCAACGCGTCGCAAAATTGCTGCGTATCGGTCAGCCGCTGAAGCAGAAAATGCAACAATGAGTTGGAGACCTCCTCGGCCGGGAGCCCTAACTCAAAGTAACGGTCAAAAAAGTCGCTACAGCACACCCGAGAGTCGCGCACCCATCGCATCCGAGTAGAGCCACAGTACGTGGTGTTTTTGAATACCCAGTCCAGAGTTGGGAACAGAAATTTGACCGTCTCCTCTACACCCGATCGATACTCCTGCGGTGCACGCTCCACTATTCGCTGAATCAGTCCTGCAATTCGCTCCTTTTCGCTTTGCGTTTGGGACATGGCCATTCGGCTGCCAGTCAGCAACTCTTTATTCTGCGCTATTGCTTCGTAGCTGGACGGAGCAAAGACCCGCAAGCACTCCAAGCTAAACAAATCTACGGCGTTGATCTCCGCCACGTCCCCCCCACGCAGCAATCGGCAGTGGAAGGAGAGCGTGGACGTGTAGCGGTAAACATCCCGCAGGTTCTGGAAAAACGGTTTCATGCCTCGGCGATAGACGCCAGCCCAGTAGTTTGAGTCGAAGTTTGCAGCCAATTGCGACTCGGCGGCCAAGATCGCGTCCAGGCGTTGAAACAGCACCGTTTCCAAGCTTGAGGCTGGAAGAACGGGAACGCTGAACGGCACCTGGATGATTTTCTCCAGATACTCTGCCCCGTTGAAGCCGGCGCGCTCGAGCCCCTCCTCAACGACATCACGTTGAAACAGCAATAGGAACACCACGTTGGGGAATTGCATATTGCCCTTGACCAGTTGGAACAAGGCCTTCATTTGATCCGATGCCAGACGATCAATGTCATCCATAACGATCAGTAACGGATGATTTCGCTTGGCCAACAGCGAGGATATTTCACTGCGAATCTCGCTCAGGGTGAGCTCCTCATCCTTTGCCGTCTTGTCCGCGCTGTCGGCCAGATCCTGCAGAAATTTGGCAACTTTTTTGAGCAATGCCGGGACCGCCGCTACCGCCGTGATGCCGCTGACGAAATGCAGTACCGTCTGCATCATGGGATTGTCGACCCAACTACTGAGATAGTTCGCGGCCAGCGCGGATCCGAGTAGTAGCGGCAGGTATTTGGTCATGCCATCGATCACCGCCGCGCCGGTGTTAATACGTCGTCCATACCGGCGCAGGGCTTTGGCCAGCCGCTTGCCCGCTTTGGTCTTGTCTTTTCGTTGAATGGCTAGGGAGACCTCGTCGA
Organism: Pseudomonas sp. AP3_22 TE3818; assembly: GCF_053628995.1. Classification (NCBI taxonomy): domain Bacteria; kingdom Pseudomonadati; phylum Pseudomonadota; class Gammaproteobacteria; order Pseudomonadales; family Pseudomonadaceae; genus Pseudomonas; species Pseudomonas sp. AP3_22 TE3818. Next base: position 6,326,368 of record NZ_JBRJHL010000001.1, read on the forward strand.
AAAAAGTCGCGCTGAGTTTCTCTTGGCCAGCCCACTCCCATGGATTGAACTCGATGACTTCATGTTCGGGGATGTTCTTGAAGTCTTCAATGACCAGGTTCTTGATCGAACTCTTGCCACTGCCCCAGGCGCCCGTCAGCGCAATTACCAGACTTTCCTGATCTTTCCAGCTGGCCATTGCTTCAGCCAGGTTCTTGGCAAACCCCGATCGGCCGAGGATATCTTGTTCGTGCTTGGCAATTGGCCGATCATCGGCAAACCGTAAATCTTCCATGTTGTTTTCCTTACGCCATAGACCTCGTGGCGAATGCGATGATGATATCGATCCGCGCTGCTCATGCAGTCGGACGTTTCTACGATGCAGTGGCGCATTTGCGTGGCATGGTCTTCCTCGCCCTGAAAAAGGCGGCCAGCAAGGTGTGTTACACAGGTACAGCGATGCCGCTGAGAAATCAGTACCCACGAAGTGCGGAGATCTGTCAGATTAACGTCTAATCGTTGAGCCCCGAAATCGTTGGGAATGCACCATGGATGAAGAACTGATTGCCAAGCTCCTACCCTTGGCAGGCAAAGTTTACGATGACGTTTGCAGCGATGCTGCCAAAGAACTCGGAGGCATTCTGACTGATGTCATGAAGACCCTCCGGCTGGGACTTGCCCCCATTCAGTACACCGCTACCCTGCAGGACAATCTCAGGGCGCACCTTGCAAAGTCTCTACGCAAAGTATCAGAAGAGAATTTGATCCCGCCCGTACGATCCTTGGCCCTACCGATATTCGAGCAACTCAAGTTCCATGAAGACGGCGTTCTGTCAGAGCTATACATCAATTTGCTGAGCTGCAGCATGGATCGAGAGCGTGTTTCTTACGCACACCCAGGCTTCATCAATGTGATTGCCCAAATGGCACCTGATGAAGCGCTGCTTCTTGAACAGCTTTCCGGTAATGAAGGAAAAATCTACATACGCTGCGGTGAACAAAGTGGGGGCCATTACTCCCCTCTTGAGGATGAGCGCCGAACGCTATACGCGAATGCGGTTTATGATCAACCTATCGAAACACGTGTCGAACCATATGTTGCCAAGCCAGAGAAGCTAGCGTCTCCCGACCTCTTCCTGACGTACCTTGAGCATCTCGTCACGCTGGGCATTGTTGAGTACACAAACGAAGACCAAATCTATATCTCGGCTGGCGTGTCACGTCGTGGAATGCAAATCGAAAGCTTCGTGATCAGGTTGTCGAAGTTCGGCAAACTATTTCGCGCCGCATGCATGGAAGACTTAAGCTTCGGCAGCGCATATGACTGACTGGCATTCAAAGATAGGCGCTTTTAAATCCTCACCTATGGTTGTTTTCTGAAAGCTCTTGCAGCCCTTGTTTTACAAGGGTTCCAGAGGGTTACCAGAATCTCCGGATCTAACACCCGTCTACTTGAGCCGTGACCAAATTGACCCCGTATCTAACGATCCAAACCGTAACCGGTCAGTCTGACAATCCCGTCAATGGCTGTTTTCGCCATTGAGGGCAGCCAATCGGCGATACAGCAACCTAGGCCGTTCACCCATCGACCTGGCTGGTCTGAGTCGTTGCGATTAACAGGACCGCAAACCCATAGGGTGCGGGGCTTGCGGTGATCGACGAAACAACAACCAACCACCGAAAAAAGGTCATATATACCGAAGACGCGGGGCCTGAATTACCCCCTAGGCCCACCCCTTCGGGAGGACCCATTTATTTTTGAATGGTCCGACATGTTTTGTGAGGGCGGATGGCTTTCGAGGCTGACTTTGTTGTGCATCATCTACAGCCAGAAGCTGCCATTAAATCCGTCTACGAAAGCAGGGGGTAGTCCAGGGGTAGACGTACCGTTGCTCGCGTGGGTCGTTAGTAGTTACGAGGTGTTCGTGGTTAGGCCGACGAGCCCTCAATCACCAACTGATAATCGGGGGAATGAATCAGGAGGTGGTCGTGAAGCTTGAAAAGCGAAGTATCGAGTTTGTCCCTCACGCTGAGCGCTATGGCACACCCAGACGGTTGTTCACTATCTGGTTCAGCTCCAACTTCCAAGTGACTGCTCTGATGGTCGGCACGTTGGGTATCGCCTCAGGATTAAGCTTCGCCTGGACATTGCTCGGCCTACTGATCGGCAATCTCGTCGGCACCATCTTCATGGCCGCACACTCCGCCCAGGGCCCTCATTTGGGCGTCCCACAGATGATTCAGAGCCGCGCACAATTCGGTGTCTATGGCGCTGCGATTCCCTTACTGGTGATGGTCACGGCGGCGGTGCTATTCCTGGCCGCCAGTGGCGTCCTGATGCGCGATGCCTTGAAGGCACTGGTGCCCATCAGCGATGACCAGGCCATCGTGGGGGTGGGCATTCTGACCTTCATTATTGGTTTCGTAGGCTATGAGTTGATCCACCGTCTAGGGGCGTGGATGAGCCTGATGTCAACTCTGGTATTTGCCAGCGCGCTGGCTTTGATCCTGCTGCACCCCAGCGACGCGATATCGACAACGGCAAAAGGCGAGGGCTTTTCGCTGACGGCCTTTAACCTGGTCGTCGCGCAGGCGGCGTCCTGGACATTAGGTTACGGCCCTTACGTGGCGGATTACTCGCGTTACCTTCCGGCCCATGTCAGTACACGCGCCACGTTCTGGACAACTTACTGCGGCTGCGCGCTAGGCTCTTTCGCCATGATGGCTTTGGGCGCTCTAGTGGCCGTTGCGATCCCTGCAGCGCTTGGGCATGACCCTGCAACCGAAATTGCCATGCTGTTCGGCCGCTGGGCACCATTGGCGTTGGGCGTGATTGCGCTCGGGGTGATCCAGTACAACGTGCTCTGCCTGTACAGCGCCTACATGTCTTCGGTGACGATCTTCGGAGCCTTTGGTGGGCTGCGATACGTCACAGCTTCTGCAAAAGCGTTGGTGATGGCAGTGCTGACCGTAGCCGCAACCCTGGTCGCCATCGCCACCCAGTATCGTTTTGACACCTTCTTTGCAGACATTTTGATTGGACAGCTCTATCTGCTGATCCCCTGGAGTGCGATCAACCTGGCTGACTACTACTGGGTGTGTCGCGGTCACTATGAGGTGGGCGAGCTATACGACCCCAAAGGTCGGTACGGGCGCTTCAATCGACGAACGCTAGCGGTGTATGCCGTCTCGATCATCGGCACGATCCCGTTCATGAAGCTTTCGTTCTACACCGGCTTTGTAGCGAACTGGCTAGGGGCGGACATTAGTTGGGCCGTGGGCTTGGTGCTCGCAGGGGTAATGTACTGCATGGTGAACAGCCAGCCCTCAATCAAGCAACGTAAATTCCAATCTACTGTTCCTGACTGATTCCTTAGCGACGTGGGCTATACGGAGATTATGAAGTCGCTGACAGCTTGTCCATGGTCTGCTTTTGGCCGATTTTGTTGAAAAAGTCGGCCATGGTTCGCGCAGCAGAAAGTACGGGGCCGAGATTGAAATCTCTATATTTGGCAGAGGCTTTCGGACTCGGATTTTCCGTAGTAGCGTGCAAAAAAGGCGTTTTCACCAGTCAATGATCAGGCATTTGGGCAGACCGACTATTTCAACGGAATCGGCCGATTGCTGTCAGTCACAATGTTGTTTTGGTGGCGCCTAACAGAGGCTAGGTTTGCCGATAAAATGCCCCCCGTTGAGGCCCGAGCCTGCCTCGGGTTCGCTCGCTTCGTCGCTTTAAATCCTCTTATAGGATTAATTTAGGTTCTGGCCTCCAGGCCCGATACGATGCTGCCTGCGGCGTTTTCGGTCTTGTCAGGTATCTTGCTCCTGTCTTGCTCTGCAATGGGTTTTTTCAAGGTTTCAAACCTCGGCTTTAACAAATTGCGGAGCCACCTTGTAAGCCCAACCATTCGTGGCCAGCAGGCTGTTTTGCGAATTTTTAAATCTAACACCTGTCTACCTGCGGACAGGCCCGAAGACGCGTTCATCTAACCGGATGGGCCGATTTCAACTCCTCGTCTAATGGCTGTTTTCGCCATCGAGGGTTTTCTGCCTGTCGTGACAGGCTTAAATCGTCCGCGCCAAGCCGATTGCAATCCTCCGCGAAAACTACAATCGACCAGCGATTTTCAAATATGCCTTTAATCCCTAGACGCTTCACTCCGACGGCGCTTGCTTGTAGATAAGAATCGATTTCAACTGACTATTGCGGCCTACGGAAAAAATGCACTTCAGAAAAATGCACATGAACCGACATAACAGGGGGAGCTTTATCAATCATGCCAAGGAGCATCTATGCGATACCCACTTAAATTCGGTGCAATTGCAGCAACACTTGCATTCGTAGCGGGGTGCGGTCCCAAACCGCCTAACTGCGACAATGAAACGGTAGCGAACATTATCGGCGATGATGTTAAGAGCCAGATTCGACAAGTACTCCTCGACAACGCTAGACCTATGGTAGGCGGTCCGAAGGTAGACGAAACGGAAATTCAAGCCATTCTGTCTGAGTTCAAACCCAAATTGACAAGCACGCGTACCACCAAGGTCGATGCTGCGATCAACAAAAGTTATTGTGCCGGGAAACTAGCTTTCGATGTCTCGAAAGACGCCCTCTCACGCGCCACAAAAGGAATGGACCACAACAACCTCGATAGCTCAATGAACTTGCTGCTCATGGGGGTTTGGACGTATTCTCCGAATGGAGATTTCGATGCATATGGAGCTAAAGCTGGTATTAAAATCGGAGAGCGTGAATATGCTCAGGACATCGAATATACAGCGCAGCCTACAGATAATGGCGATCAGATGTATGTCGAGTTCAGTAAGACCCCTACCGTTACATCCTTTTTAGCCCAACTGTCGTCAGCGGCTATCAACGGGAACCGACCTCCGAGACTAGCTCAACCAGTACCAGTTGCTAACAGCACAGACTCCGATAAATGCGTCGAGGTCAAGGTCGCAGAGTTCCGTAGGAGCCAAGGTGAAGAAGCCCCTGTGATGAACGACATGCTCGAAGAATGGGAGCAGGATTGTGCTAATGGCCGGTAATTTACCTAGCCGGAGATAAAATCGTTTCGGTTGTCCACCTGCCCCATAACCGAATTGAACCCCTGTCTAACGACACCAATGAAAAACGCTCTGTTTGGTCACCTCATTGAATGAGTGCGCGGCGGGCGGCTCAGGATCTCGCGGCGCTGGTCTCGTCAGCCAGTGCAGCCTCCGCCCGTCCACTTCTTCGCAAGTGTTCAGGAAGCCAGATCATGAGATACCCAAGCTCCCGGTCGTAAAGAGCCGCCAGTCCCGCGTTAGTGGACAACCCTCACAGGTCGCAGGGGCCTTGATCCCTGATAACACTCAACATTCTTGGCGGGATGACGTGGGGAAAGGTTTCAAAGGTTTGGCTTGAAGAGGAGTTCGATCATGGGATTAGTGGGTCGGCGAGATGGGCGCAATTTTGGCTATGGTCGGCAACTGAGCTATGCAGGACCGCAGGCATTGAAAGACCTGTTTGGCGGTGGACATTACGGCACGGTCAAGGCGCACAGTGATCGCTGGCAGGCGTTTGTGCGCTGGTGCCGGTCTGGAGATGGACCGGGGTTTAACGATGCGCGACAAATTGATCGGCAGACGTTGCTGGACTACGCCGGATATCTGCGCCAGCAAGTTGAACAAGGTGAGCTCGCCATCGCCACCGCGCAAAACCGGTTGTCGAGTGTGAACCGGACTCTGGCCGCGCTTCGCAGCGATCAGTATGTGAAAGTACCGGGTCCGAGTATGGTGCTGGGAATGCGGCGCACCGGTGTTCGTTGCTCGGTGCCGCAAGGCCAAGATCGCGAACACGTGAAGCGGATCGTCGACGTGCTTTGCGAACACCAGCAGCCGCGCGCCGCGGCCATCGTGCAGTTGGCGCGAGCCACTGGCATGCGCTTGCACGAGGCCATTTTGGCCGACCTTCCCCGCCTAAAACGTGAAGCCAAGCAATTCGGCAAGATCAACATCCAGGACGGCACCAAAGGTGGCCGTTCAGGCGCGTCAGCACCTCGTTGGATTACGGTAGATGATCATATTCGTGACGCACTAAGGTTTGCCGAACAGGTCTCGCCCGATGGTAGCCGTAACCTGCTTGCACCGAACGAACGCTACCTCGATTTCTTGCAGGGAATCGTCGGCCCCGCACGGGACATCCTCCATAAGCAGGACCTCAAAGGCTTCCACGAATTGCGGGCAGCCTATGCTTGCGAACGCTATGAGCAAATCACTCACCATCCCGCCCCCCATCAACGGTGGCCATTGCTATCAACTCGACCGACGCCTAGATCAGGATGCCCGAGTACAAATCAGTTATGAGCTGGGGCACGGCCGTATCGTCGTGGTGGCCGCATACATTGGTGGTCAAGCATGAGCACGGCATTCGATATGAATCTGTTTCTGGCGAGCGTCCTGAGCGGGTCGCATACCACGCGCCAACGCCACCTGCGTCAGGCGAAGGCTATCCAAATAGCAATCGCTGAGCGCTGGCAACGCGACAATCCATGGACTTGGCAGAGAAAACACCTTGCGTGGTTTTTGAATCACCACCTAAACCAGCACACTGAATCGACGCACTATTACTATTTGCTGACCGTGCAATTACTCACTCATCGCTTAGGAAAACCCTGGCAGTTCAACAGCTAAACGAAGGTCAGAAAACGGCCGATTCTGTTGAAAAAGTCGGTTTTCTGAAACGGCCAGAAGATTGACCGGTGAAAGCGCCTTTTCAGCACGCTGCTACGTGAAATCTGAGTCCGGCTAACCTCTGCCGAAAGTGAAGATTTCAATCTCAGGCGCATTCTTTTCTGCTTCGGAAACCATGGCCGACTTTTTCAACAGAATCGGCCAAAAGCAGACCTATCAACCGCTTTCGAGCAAGGCGAACACTCTGCGTTGGCAACGCACCTCCGCAGCATCGCCTACACCTTGGCCAAGCCGTAAAGCAGCCTGATAAGCAAAAGCTCCTACTTTTAGAGACAACTCTCAATTGGATGTTGCATTCAAGAAAGTCGTCTACTCTGTAAATACTCCCTCAGGCCGAGACACCATTAATCTCCCACCTTCATTGATAGTGGGTTTAGCTGAACACCAAAGGGCGAATTTTAAAAATCTATTTTTGGAATAATTGGTCTGTCGGAGGGAACATGACAACAGCGTCGTTTTTCTTTGAGTTTAACAGAGCAAAAAACACACAGCGAACGCGTTCAATATCAGTAGTGAGCTATCTGCTTCTTACTCTATATTCTCTTTACTGCTCCAGCGTGAATGCAGAATCGCTTGATAATTTGATGGCAATTGTACAAATTGAGCAATCACGGTCTTATGGAGACATAAATCGTCTAGAGAGAACATTGAATGCCGCCCCGTTGGCAAGAGTGGAACTCCCCTCTGGAAGTTCGCCCTCAGAGCTAATAAAAAACATATATGGATTTGGCTCTTCAGACTCTAAAGAAGCCTATCAACTCATTGAAAACCGAGTTTTAGATTTAAATGGCGCGGAAAGCCCAACCCACCTCCGCGCGGGAAAAATTATAGTTCCTGACTTACCAACTCTCACAAGCAAGATCGGTGACCATTCACATGAGCCAGCAATCATAGTTGGCAATAGTTCTAGAACTGTAGAGATACAAACATCAGGATCACTTAAATCGCCCTACTCAAAAATAGTGAACATTGCACATCCAATTACAGACTCTCTAGTTTACACAAGAGTTGAGCTATACCCCGCCAACGAGGCGACAGCAATAATAGAAGAAGCTGAAAAAAATGGAGCTCGTCTGCCTTTCGGGATTGAGTCAGGCATACAACTGTCCGATGACTCAGGCGCCTGCACGGAATCATCAGCAACAGTTTTATCACAGGAGGACCGCAACACAATTTCAAAGGCCTTGATGGCGCCAGCCGATAACACAGAGAGGTATGTCTTGGTCTTAGATACAGGCTGGCCAACCTTAGAGTACGAAAAGCGCTCATTGCAAATTATGCGTGAGATATTCGACAAGGTAAGCAGGGGGATTAGGCTGCCAGATAAAGCTATATCTATAACAGAGAAAAATGAAACATCACCCAAGTTTACTCCACCCAGCCACTCACACGCTTGCATGATAAATAGATCTCTCCGTGAATTTACTGACTTAGACAAAAATGAGCGCATAAAACTTGTATTTCTTCCTTTGAAACCTGGACAGAACGTAGCTCGAGACCTTTTCCGAGAAATAATCGAGCTAGACCAAATTATTCTAGCGCTTGGCGGGGATTTATTTGTCAAATCACCATCGCCATATCAAATTCTCTCCGCAAAGGAGTTTGCGGATAAAGCGTTAAACCAGATACCAGCACTTAAGAATCCATGGGAGGCCGGCGACGATGTCGTACGCATTTATGAACCACTCATAAGCGGGCTGATTCGTATTTTGGATACCTACACGCGTATTGATCCCGAATATGGAGAAAGTAAGGTAGACGCTCGTTTTTGGCTTAGTCTTTCTTGGAACTTCACGAAGTTTGTAGCAACACCCGCACTCCCATCATCTGACAGCTATATGGTTTTTGCAGCAGCGGGCAACGACGGTCGGGATTTTGTGGTGGCCCGCCGACTTTTTGCTAGCGAGGCTACCGTTGGATGGCGTGTATTTGCGGTCATGAATAGTGACTCCAAGGGAGGAGGCCTAACCTGCAAGTCAGCACTGTATAAAGATTTATGGACCGAGGATGTTTTGACCAATATTGGTTCGTTCCCCGGAGACCTAGAAAGTGGTCTGTCCCAGCCTTGCCCAGGAGTAGGTGGGGGGACAAGTTTTTCAACACCTAGATTAGCTTGGTTGGCGGCAGCATCAGACACAGCATTAAGAGCTAAAAATTTAAATTGGCAGAAAACTATAAGTCTGCGGCTTCTTAAAAGCCGGAATAGAGTTGATGGCGACCCATATGCAGCACCAGTTCAAGTGTCAAAATTATTTGCACCACAATAGGAGACTTCATCTATGAATATCAGACTGCCACTAGTAACACTCGTTATGCCTCTATGCTTAATGGGGGCGTCTTGTCATAAACAGGTGCCTGAGGGTGGGAAAACCTGGGAATACGTACTGAAGTCATGTGGTGCTAGCGATTTACAAAACTCGAAACCGCTTTATTTTGGCGCGGCAAATGGGAATGGCGTCGGCACAATTTGGTCGTATGATTTGGACACCAAAGATTACTACCCAACATCACAACTCTCTGACATCACTACACGTAAGGACATCGTATTCTCTAATGTGGAGATAGCATGCTCAGGCAGTGTACAGTCTGGCTTAGCGTTTGATGTTGGAGTTACGGCCAAGCCGGTTGTGTATCCAGTCTCGGGCGAAATTCAAGGTGCCTTTAAAAATGCAGAAAGCGCTAAGGTCAGCGTGCAAAGTATCGTACAGGAAGACGCCTACTGGGATCGGTTCAATTCAGAATTTAAAAAGCTCCCAGAAGATGGATCAATCATGAGTGGAGTCGAGAAAAATAACCGATTTATTGTAGGCCGTGCATGGAAAGTTAAGGGACTCAAGGCGGTATTAAGCTACCAGGGAGAGAATGCTATCGCAGCAAAAGCGGCGATTGATGCGAAGGCTGCAACTGGGACTCTCGGAGTGTCAGCCAAATTGACCGACAATAACACTTTAGAAATATCTTCATCTCAAGATTTGTATATTGCTGGCGTACTCCGAAAACTATCTCCTGGGGGGCTATCTGCTGGCTCTGGAGAAACAGTCTCAGACTGGATCTCTGTGCCCGAAAATTCTAACGTGATCCCTCCACATTGATTAATAGGGCTGCTCGCCATATCGAGCAGCCCTTTTATTTTCCCATTCGATTCTAGTCTCAAAAAAAAAATGCAAATTTTACCGTTTTACGTCGGCTGCGTTGAAAAAGACGACCCGGCCGGCTATCCATGCGGTGAAACTGTATTGCATCCGCTGGAAAAAACTCTCGATCTATTGGCAGGATACTTTTAGAGGTAGCGCCGTTCTTCTAATGTAAAATATCTGATTAAAATCAGCTTTTTACCTATTAATTCGACTCCTGGTGCCGCACCATATAGAACAACGACTTAGGCTCACCTTAATGGTGGGCCTTTTTCGTTTCTGGGGTTTCATACCCGAATGGGTCACAACTTCTCAGTTGATGGGAACTGGCGGCAGCCTTTTTGACTGGCACCTCGCTGCACAGCCGGGTGGGCTCCCGCGCGGGTTGTACGCCGAAAGGACTCCCCACGCAGCGCAACGAAGCCGAAACTCGCTTCAGACCACGCACACTGGCGGAGTACCTGGCCTTCCTGGGCTACAGAGAACGCGCCGAGCCGAAAGCTGCTGCGATAAAACTCGGGCTCGAGCTCGGGATCGTGCCGAGTTCCGGCAAGAGTGCTAGTCGAATCAGCGACACAGTTCGTCCCGCAAGACGTCCACCACACGTTCCTGCTGCTCGTCCGACATACCTACCCACAGCGGCAGTCGCAGCAAGCGTTCCGAGAGGCTCACCGTGTTGTCCATGGCGCCATGGACACGGCCGTAACGCTGGCCAGCCGGCGAGGAGTGCAGGGGCACGTAATGGAAGACCGAATTGATTCCCTCTCGCTTGAGGCCATCGAGCACCGGTTGTCGCGGCACGTTTGCGGGCAGCAGCACGTAGTACATGTGCGCGTTGTGCTGACAGTCAGCAGGCACGATAGGGCGGCGCAGTGCCCCGCTGGTTTCCAGCGGCGCCAGCAATTCGTGATACCGCTGCCAGATGGCAAGCCGCGACTGCGTGATGTGTTCGGCCTCTTCCAACTGCGCCCAGAGAAACGCGGCAGTCACGTCCCCTGGAAGGAATGACGACCCGACTTCCTGCCAAGTGTATTTGTCGACTTCGCCGCGGAAGAAACGGCTACGGTCAGTGCCTTTTTCGCGGATGATTTCTGCGCGCAACACATATGCAGGATCATTGACGAGCAATGCGCCGCCCTCGCCCGAAATGACGTTCTTGGTCTCATGGAAGCTGAAGGCGCCGAAGTCCCCGATACTGCCCAGAGGCCGGCCCTTGTAAGCGGCCATGACCCCCTGCGCCGCATCCTCGACCACCTTCAGGTTGTGACGCCGGGCGATCTCCATGATCGTATCCATCTCGCAACTCACGCCCGCATAATGAACCGGCACGATTGCCTTGGTGCGCGGCGTGATGGCCGCCTCGATCAGCGTCTCATCCAGGTTCAGGGTATCCGGACGGATATCGACGAACACGGGAACGCCGCCGCGCAAAACGAAGGCATTGGCCGTGGATACGAACGTGAACGAGGGCATGATGATCTCGTCGCCCGGCTCGATGTCCAACAACAACGCGGACATTTCCAGCGCCGCCGTGCACGAGTGGGTCAGCAAGGCCTTGCTCGAACCGGTACGTTCGGTCAACCACTCATGGCACCGCTTGGTGAACGGGCCATCGCCGGCGAGGATATTGCCGAACTTGGCTTCAGCGATGTAATAGAGTTCTTTCCCCGTCATGTAGGGGCGATTGAACTGGATCTTTTTGTCTTCCACCATTTGGGCCTTCGCACGCAGATTTTAGTCGGGTCGAACTAGACATCACGTCGTTATGCAAAGTGGGGGGCATCCACTCTATTTCCGGACGACAAGCAGCCTGGAAGCACCGACCGGAAAACTCACTCCCACCTTGATGAGCAAACACTCCAGCCACATCACGAAACCAAACAGCACATTGAGCGCCTTGGGTACCGCTAATTCGGCGGTCTCGCTCGTATCGCCCCGCTGTTGCTTCTTGGCACCGCGTGAAATCATCATTGCCGGCAGCAGTAACGAGACGAACGATGTGCTGCGCACGACGGAAAACCCCGCCTCCTCCACCTTGCGATGCAGGTCGGCGGCATCGTAGCGCCGCACGTGGCAGGAATATTCATCCACCTGGCTCCACAGCCACTGATGCTGGGGCACGGTCAAGAGCATGATTCCCCCGGGCTTCAGGGCACGGTACATCTGCTGGAGCACCACGGTATCCGCCTCGATGTGCTCGATGACATCGAACGCGCCAATCGCTTCGAACTCGTCGATGTAAGGGATATCGCGTGCATCCATCTGCACGAACTCGGCACCAGGCAAGCGAGAGGAGGCAAACTTCAGCCCGGTCGAGAACATCTCGCTGCCAAGCAACCTGGCCTTCGGAAACGCCACGGCGACCCGACTCAGAATGAAGCCGGTACCGCACCCGATTTCCAGAAATGAACGCATGCGCGGCGCATATTTCGTCAGCGCCCATGTAATCAACCTGCCACGCGCCCGGAACCAGAAATGGTCGCTTTCAAGATGCGCGTAGGTCTCGTAGAAGTCGGCCTTGAAGCCCTCCTGCTTGTCCTCGAGCTCTGGCGCAAACGCGGCAAAACCGTTCTTTCGAGCCACCTGATGTCCACACTGGACGCATGTCCATTGCTCCGAGGCGTACGGCGTCTCGCATTCAGAACAGATCCTCACGCCTGATTCCCATCCGGTTGGTTATGACGAAAGACGAATAGCTTGAAGAGGACGAACAAGAAACCTCCTACAACGAAAATGGCAGCGGCCTGGACCCACTGATGAGGATATCCCAGCTTGTCGACGAACACCGTCAGCAAGGCCAGGTTGAGCACATAGCCGGCTGCGTGCGCCAGGCCGAAGCGCCAGGCCGTCCCCACGACGTTGCCGCGATGTTCGAACGCCCAGTTGCGGTTGCCCAGGAAGCTGATGCAGATGCCAAGCACGTACAGGAAGCTCATGGCCAGCTTGAAGGGGATGCCCAGCCACGTCAATGCCAGGTAGGCCGCATAACCGATGGCATTGCAGGCGACGCCGACAACAGCGTAACGCAGAATGGGCCTGATCATGGGCCGCCAGCGCTGCATGAGAATCACTCGTCTCCCCAGACGGCAATCCCGAAACCCGTCTTGCCATAGCCGTTGCCGTTATAAAGCATGTAGCGTCGACCGGCATGATCGAAGACGAACGGGTAACAGATCATCTCCGAATCCCAACCCGATTCCGATACGTCGATTCCCACCTGCTCATCGTGTCGCGTCCATTGCACGCCATCGGACGAGGTCGCGTAGCGGATCCGGTAGGTGGGGCAGTCCTGCGTGGCTCGGGAGCAGAACCACATCCGGTACATGTCCGCATCCTTGAGCACGCGCGGCACACCCAGGGCGTACTCGTGTTCGTCACGGAAACCGATGGCAACCGTACCGTCGCGCTCCCACTCGATCCCGTCGGCGGACTCGGCATACTCGAGATGATAGAAGTGCTTCGCTTCCGAAGGACCTTGCTCCCATCGCACACAGGAGGTGAACCAGGCCCTGAATCGTCCGGCCTCGAACTGCACCTCGGGGGTGGCGACGAAGTGAGGAAGATCGCGGGTGCGGTCGATGACGGGGCCGCGGAACAGCTTCTCGAAGCGCTGGGTGGCCTCGTTCCATTCGGCCAGGCCGATGGAGTTGCGGATCTTCACCGTTACGCCCAGGTTGATCCCGGTGTAGTACAGCAGCTTGCGGCCACCGACGTTGACGATCGAATTGGGCAAGGCGCCACTGTCGTCGAAACATCCGAGGTCGCCCGGTTCGAGGACCGGATCCGGATGGACGCGCAAGACCTTGGTCGGGTCCTGCATGTCGATCTCGAGGAAGCCGCCGTGTCCGCGATTATGCTTGTCACGCGATGAGAAATAGATGCGATACAGGTCGCCGTCCACTTGCTCAGCAATGGGAATCATCGCGTGAGAATGCAACCAATCGCTCTGCCCTTCTGCGCAGAATATCTTGCCTAGTTTTTTCCACATGGGATGTCTTCACGCCAATGATGAGGGTCTTCAGATGTTCCTGACACGGGTACTCGGCACACGCGACCGTTCGGTGGCTTGTCCAACGTACACGCCTTCGGCAGCGGCATCTCCAAGAATCAGGGCGCCGGCGCCGATGATGCATTTCTCGCCGATGTTGACGTGATCGCGAAGGGTCGCGTTGACGCCGAGAAAACAGCTTTCCCCGATCGTCACACGGCCGGATACGACGATGTGCGAGGCCAGGAAACAGTGGTCCTCGATTCGCGAATGATGTCCGACGTGATTACCGCTCCACAGGGTTACGTTGTTGCCGATGCTCACGAAGGGCTGAACGGTATTGTCTTCCAGGATGAAGCAGTTCTCGCCGATGTCCTCTGTCAGCACCGAGGCTCGCGAACTGATGTAGCTGACCATTTCGTAGCCCAGCGCCTTGACTGCCAGATATTTTTCCTTGCGGATCTGGTTGAGCTTGGAATAGCCGAGCGCGACGAAAAAGACATACCGGTCTGGCGGGTAGATCTGGGTGACTTCATCGAATGCCACCACCGGAAATCCCATGAAGCTCTTGTCGGCCGGCATGTAGGCGGGATCGACGGCAAACGCCTCGACCTGATAGTCGGAGTCGTTGGAAAAATAATAGAGTGCGAGCTCGGCGGCGTCGGTGAGACCAAAAATAATGAGTTTTTTCATTCGATGCTCCGCGTCTCAGCCTGACGGTAGACGTTCCGGACGATAGTGTAGGGTCTCTGTTTGACTTCGGAATAGATCTTGGCGAGATATATCCCGACCACGCCGACGAATGCGATGATCAGGCCGCCGAGCAGCCAGATCGAAGCCATCAGCGACGTATAGCCACTGGGTGGGTTCGCCAGGAGCAGCCAGTTGACGACGAGAAAGCTCGTGTAGGCGGCCGACAGCAGGAAGATCGCGCAGCCCACCACGAAGATTCCCACCAGCGGTGCACTGCTGAAGGCAGTAATCGAATTGACCAGTTGCGCCACTTTCTTGCCCAGCGTGTAGGTCGTCTCGTCACGACTGCGCTTGTCGATGGTCTGTGCACGCTGATCGAAGCCGGTGATGACCCACAGGCCCGCCATGAACAACTCCCGTTCGTCGTGCTGAATCAGCGCGTCCACATAGCGGCGCGACATCAGCCTGGCGACGACGATATTGTCGGGCATATCCAGCCCGCTGAGGAAACGGAAGAGCTTGTAGAACACCTGCCCGGTCCAGCGCTCGAAGTGCTTGCCTTTTCGCTGCTGCTGGACACCGTAGACCACATCGGCCTTTTCGCGCTCCATCTGCTCGCTGAACGAGAGCAGCCATGCCGGATCTTCCTCCAGGTCGCTATCGAGCAGGAAGACACGTTCACCGCGGGCATGTCGCAGGCCCGTCATCATGGCCTTGTGGTGGCCGAAGTTGCGCGAGAGATCGACGACCACCACGTGGTGATCGGCTTCGCTCAACTGGACGGCCAGTTCCAGGCTTGAATCGGGCGAGCCGTCGTTGACCAGTACGATCTCGTAATCGTCTCCGACCAGTTGTTGTGCCGCCTGGCTTGCACGAAGATGGAACTCCTCGATGAACTTGGCCGAGCGGTAAAGCGTGGCGACGATGGACAGCTTCATGCTTTGACATGCCTCATGTAACGGCGCGCGTCCTTGCCGCAATTGAACAGCAGATCCAGGACGGTGACGCCATGGGTGAATTCCCCCCAGAGTTGCGGATACTCGGGGAAGCCGGCGTAATCGAACCATTGCAGCGCAATGCCGGCGTCGTCGAACAGCGGCGCCTCGATGTAGTCCTTTGCCGCCGGCCCCGACAGGTATTGCGTCGCACCGGCCTGCTGACAAAGGTCCACCAGGCGGGCAGTCCGGGTTTTGTCGCCGGCAGAGATATAGTCCCAGCAATTGGTAATGCGGGTTTCAATACCGATGTATCGGCAAATCGCTTCCATGAACTTGCGGTTCATCGACGACAGGCCCGTGTGGGTCTCCGCCAGATAGAGCGGCTCGAGCCACTGGGCGACCTCATCGAAGAAAGGCGCGCGCCGATAGTTGCTCTGCAGCGTTTTCCAGTGCTTGACCTGCCAGGCAGGGGCCAGCTCGACATCGCGAATGCGGCGGCTGATGCCTTGCCCGACAGGCACGCTGAGCCACTGGACGCCTTGCGGCGTCTTGATCTGGTTGCGATTGCGCCAGTCGTTCTTGGTGAACTGCATGTCGTCGTAGAGGATGAACTCATCGACCGCAGCGATCATGTCGAAATAGCCCTTCCAGGGTATGTAGTTCGACTGAAGAATGGCGATGGTCTTCATGGCTGCTTGACGCTCGCGTCCCAGGCGCCCGGGAAGTAACACCCCTGGCATTTTGCCTGCGCGACCTGCTGGAGATGGAAGGAAATGCAGAACAACAGCGCCAGCGCCCAGAAACGCAATGCAACCGGTGAAGGTTTGAACGCAAAATTCAGAACAATCGCGACGAAAACCGGGGCCATCAGCAGGTAGTCATACAGGTACGGATGAATGGCAACGGCCTGCGGCCACAGCAGGCTGGTCATCACGTATTGCGAAAAAAGCAGGAAGTAGAACATGCCGATGCCGGCCAACGGGGAGGTCCCCGCCGGTGCCGCAACGCCGGCAGGTTCACGCCGTTTGATCATGCGCAAACAGGCCAACTGGGCTACCAGGAACAGGATCGGCACGGCAATGGTCCCAAATGGCCGCGGGAACTGCGGAACAAGTACCGACTTCAGGATGTTGGTGAAATAAGTGGTGTCGCCATCCAGGCCAGCGCGAAACAGCCAGCCGCTGTTGGACGAGGTGAAACCCAGTGCCTTCGATATCAGTGGGGACGGCAGATAGAAGGCAACGGCCGCAACGATGGCCACCAATGCCAGGCGACACATCCGTCTGTCGAGACCGTCGCTGCGGCATGCCCAAACCATCAAGGCGAGGCCCAGCAACGCTGCCGAGATCGGAGAAAACACGGCAAACAATACGATCACTGTCATGACCGCTGCGGACCGTTCCGGATTTTTCCAGATCAAGAACGCAGCCAGCGCCTGAAACGCAAATATCAATGGGAACGTATTGTCGACGTTGAATCTGGCCGAAGTAATCCAGAATCCCGGCATCGACACCATGAATACGACCGATAACAGAATCAGCAGCCCCTGACCGAATGCCAGGCGCTTTTCCACCAGACGGGACAGAAAAAAGAACGTAACGCCTGCCAGCGAAATAATGTTCAGGAAAGCCCCTGTCACTCTCATCGGTAATGCCGACACATACATTTCCACTTTATAGAGTGCGTACATGTAGAACAGATAAGCCGTGGAGTGGTTGGAATACGCGATCTTTTTTGCGTAGTCCTCCATCGAATAGAAGACGAGGAAACCGTGCTGCGAAAAAGCGTGTTGCTCCCAGATGGGGAACGTGAAGTTTCTCAGGCGCTCGGGCGCCATCGCAATCTGGCTTGCCGCTTCCCGGAAGCCCAGTGAGTACACCACGCCGATGGTTATGACGACTGCCAGCAAGTATAAACAGGAGAAAAGCTTATTATTTTTTATAAAGATCATCTTTTCCAGTATTCGCAATACGCTTGGGATAATTGGTGCCAGTGCGGGAGGCCCAACGCGGCATTTGCTGCCAAACGAGGTAGAATCGGGTAGCGATCGGGGGGAATGGCCCGTAGTTATAGAGGATTACGGTCAGGCGGCAGCGCGATCATAATCTAGATGTACGGTCCGGTGAAGCGCTCCTCCTGGAGAATGGCGAATTGATTCATCGTGTTGTGAATCATGGAAAAACGCCGGGACAAGCCACTTGTAATCAGTAGTTCCAGGGTTCGATTCCTGATGCCGGCACCCTACAAAACAAAGCCCTCGTAGAAATACGAGGGCTTTGTTGTTTCTGTCGTCCAGGAAATCAGGTCTCAGTGACCTGCACTCTGCCCACCATCCACGTGCAGGATTTCGCCAGTAACAAACTTGGCGCCGTCCAGATATACAACCGCCTGCGCAATATCGTCTATCTCGCCCATGTGCCCGACCGGGTGCAGATTGCCCAGTGCTTCATGAGTTTCTGCGCCATGCATCGGGGTCTTGATGATGCCTGGGCTGACCGCGTTCACCCGAATTCCGCGCTTGGCGTATTCGATGGCCAGGGATTTGGTTGCCGCGTTGAGGCCGCCCTTGGTCAGCGAAGCCAATACCGATGGCACGCCGTCGATGGCATGGTCCACCAGGCTGGTGGTGATGTTGACGACGTGGCCGCTGCCTTGTTTTTCCATTTCGGCGATGGCGAGTTGGGTGATGTAGAAGAAGCCATTGACGTTCACCGACAACACATTGGCGTAGTCTTCTGCGGTGTACGCGGTGAACGGCTTGGCGATGAAGATCCCGGCGTTGTTGACCAGGGTATCGATGCGACCGAAACGGGACATCGCTTCACGGATGACGTGCCGGGCGGTTTCCGGTTCGCCGATGTCACCGGCCACAGTGAGAATGTCCGGATCGGTGGATGGCTTGATCGAGCGCGAAGTGGCGACGATCCGATAACCGAGTTCACGAAAGGCTTTGACCATACCGTCGCCGAGACCTTGGGATGCGCCGGTGATGACGATGACTTTTTTCGAAATGCTCATGATGGAGACCTCTGACAATTAAAAGTGGGGTAGAAAATCTGTAATCAGGCGTCGGCCGGTGCCTTGGCCACTTCTCTCAACATCTGTTCGTAGTACTCAACCGATTGCGAGCCGGACACCAGGTGGCGACCGTTCAGCACCATGGCCGGCACCGAATTGATGCCGCGCTGCTGGTAGTACGCTTCAAGCTCCCGCACCTCAGCGGCGAACGCACCGGACGCCAGCACCTCTTGTGCAGTTGCCCCGTCCAGCCCCGCTTCAGTCGCCAGACTCACCAGCGCCTGGTGATCACTCGGGTTCTGACCTTCGCTGAAATAGCCCCGCAGCAGCACCTTCTTCAGCTCGACTTGCCGCCCTTCCTGCAACGCCCACAGCAACAAGCGGTGTGCATCGAAGGTGTTGTAGAAATGCGTGCGCTTCTCCAGATCGAATTTGAAGCCGATGGCCTCGCCGCGAGCGATCTGCATGGCCTTGCCGGCAGCGACGTCTTCAGCAGTGCGCCCGTATTTGCGCATCAAGTGCTCGACCGCTGGCTCACCTTCGGCCGGCATGGTCGGGTTCAGTTCGAACGGCTTGTAGGTCAGCTCGACCGAAACGTCCCCGGCCACGTTCGCGATCGCCTGCTCCAGCGCCGTCGCCCCCAGCGCGCACCAGGGGCACACCACATCGGAGATGAAATCGATGGTGACGGAGGACGTCATGACTTGCCCTCCGCCTCAGCCAGTTGCTTGCGGTACTGGGTGGTGGTGATTCCGGCGTAACCCCAGTTATCGGTGTCGACTTCCTCGATCACGATGTGGGTCAGGTCAGGGCGCTTGTTGAGGACGCGTTCCAGGGTTTCAGTGATTTCGGCGATCACCTGAGCTTTCTGCTCAGTGGTAACGCCATCGCGAGTGATGCGTACGGTTACGAAAGGCATGAGGACAACTCCAGTGACCTTCCCGTCGGGATGATGGGAGAGGCGTTGGAGATGAATGTATGGGGTTGGCAGGAGGGGATAAAGGTGGGAGCGGGAACTTCATTCGTTACGTGGTGTAATGAGTATGGCATACCGAAAATGCATGACTGCAAGACTCATCCGGGTCAAGGCGACCCGCGCCCAACAAAAAACGCAGCCTTGGGAGGCTGCGTTTTTTGTGACGGAGGCTGGAAACGCCGCAATCATTAAACTGAGATTGACTGATCAGTGACCCAACGCTGCAAGTACATGTTCCGGGTCGTTATGAATCGCTCGCAACAACGCACGGGCAGGCCCCTCAGGATCACGCCGTCCTTGCTCCCAATTGCGTAACGTTCCCACGGGAACATCAATTCGCTTGGCAAACGCGGCTTGGGAAAGTCCCGTGGCGAGGCGAATTTTTTTGACCTGTGCAGCATCGACATGGAATTCGCGCGATGGCTCTCGCTCACCTCGGTCGATCTCATCCATCTGCGTCATGCTTTCAATAAGACGATCGAAGAGATTTTTTTCCATTATTTCCATCCTTTATTGATGGCACAAAGAACTGCTTTTTCTCTATCCGAAAGGGTGTCTTGAATCCCTTTCCGGTAAATCAGTAGCAAACGTATCTGAAAAGCAGAGGTTACGTGATAGTAGATCACCCTTACGCCACCACTCTTGCCCCTGCCATGCGCGGCCCAGCAAATTTTTCTAAGCCCGCCAGTGCCCTCGATCAAAGCGCCAGCCTCGGGATGTTCGGCGAGATACTGTTGAAATTCTCCATATTCGTGATCGCCCAGATGACCTGGAAGGTCAGCGGTAAAAATCGGCGTCTCGATGAAGATCATGCAGTCCCTGCTATGCGTCAATGGCGTATAGCATGAATTCTAGGTGTCAGGATAGTTAAGGGCAATTAGTCTTTCATTTCAGAGTTTTTATTCAAAAAAAGCCCCGAACCAGTCGGGGCTTTTTCTTTCTCAGCCTCTGATCAGGCCTCGCTACCACACCCCATCATCAGAAGATGTTGATCGGGTAATCCACAAACACACGCACTTCGTTGCCGCTCACGTTGTACTCGCTGGACTTCTGCGACACGCGCAGGACCGAGCTGCGCAGTTTCACGCTGAGGTCTTTGGCCGGGCCGCTCTGGACGACGTATTTGATCTGGTTGAAGATCTCGCGCTCAGTGCCGCCTTCGCTGGTGGAGGTGGTGATGTTGTCACCGCGTACGTAGGCGAAGTTGTAGCTCAGGCCCGGTACACCGAAGGTGCTGAAGTCCAGGCCGTAGCCCAGTTGCCAGCTGCGTTCGTCTTCGGCGTTGAAGTCGGACCAGTAGGAGTTCGCCAGGTAGATGGTGTTGCCACCGTCGCCGACGCGACCCTGGTCTTTCTGGTAGCCGCCGTAGGCGTAGCCCAGGTTGCTGTCACCGGTGCTGCGCTGGTGCGCGAGGGTGAACGAGTGCGGGCCGGTGATGAAGGTGGCCGCCAGGCTCCAGATTTTGTTGTCGTCGCCGGTGATAGCGTTTTCGCGGACGTAGGAATCGTCCAGCTTGGTGCGGTAGCCGTTGAAGTCCAGGGTCAGGGACTGATCCTTGTCGATCGGGAACAGGTAGTTGGCGTTCACGTATTGCTTCTTCAGCACGTCCTCGACGTCGGAAGCGTACAGCGCGGCCTTGAACTGTTCGGTGAACTGGTAACTACCGCCCAATACGTTGATCGACTTCAAGCCACCGCTGTCACGGCCTTCGGCGCTTTTCCGCGATTCGGCGGTGAAGCGACCGGCGTCCAGTTGCAGGCCTTTGATCTCCCGGGAGGTGATCAGGGTGCCGGTGTAGCTTTCCGGCAGCAGGCGCGAGTTGTCGTAGTTCAGCACCGGCAGGGCCGGCATCTGGTCGCCGTAGGTCAGGGTGGTGCTGGACAGGCGGAACTTGATCGCTGCGCCGCCCTTGGACAGGTCGTCCGCCGGCTGGCCGCTGTCGCCCTTTTTGAAGAAATCGATGCCTTGCGCGCCGCTACGGTCTTCGCTGCGCTCCAGGTTCAATGCGTACAGGCCGAAAGCGTCCACACCCACACCCACGGTGCCTTGGGTGAAGCCCGACGAGAAGGTGCCAATGGCCGCTTGGCCCCACTCGGACTTATCCGGGTTGCCGTCTTTGTAGTCACGGTTGATGTAGGCGTTGCGCAGCAGCACTTTGAGGCTGCTGTCTTCAACGAAACCCTTGGATTCGGCCTGGTCGTTCGCCATGGCCTGTGTAGCGCTCAACATCCCCAGAGCGATCAGGCTGATTCGCTTGTTCAACATTTTGTTTTTTCCTTGATGCGGTTGATACGCGCTGTGTCGAACGGCCGAAACGGCGCTATTGCGCTCTTATTTCGAGGCGAAAACAAAAAGGCCCGCCCACGATTTCTCGCGGCGGGCCTTTTATTGTTTTTGAGTCGTGGCAGTCGGCCACAGGCGTTGGGCCGAATCGTAGCTGCGCACTTAACAACGTGTCAATTTCATGAATCGTCTAAAAACAGGCGAAAAACGTCTAAGAAACTGTTTTACGCGGCAGGAATATTCAATCGACGCAGCCTTCGAGACCACAGGCTGCTACGGAATGGGATGAGTGCTGCTCCGGCAGCGACTGACCCAGCCACTGCGCAAATGCCGGGGGTTTGCCCAGCCAAGGCCCGATATCGATCAGGGTGAATTGGCCATTGTGCTCAAGCACCAGGGTCGGAAAACCCTGCCCGCCCACCTTGGCCAGCAAAGCCCGGCTGTCCTTGATATGGCCTTCGGTGTCGGCCGCCCCGAAGGCTCTTTCGAAGGCTTGAGGCTCCAACCCCATACCGTGGGCCAGTTCAAACAGCACCGATTCGTCGGCGATGCGGCGCCCTTCCACGTAGTGAGCACTTTGCAAACGTCCCAGCAACTCCAGCCCACGACCCGCCATTTGCTCGGCAGCCAGCACCGCAGCGATGGGGGGAGCCGAGTCGAACACGGCACTGTGATCACGCAGCAAACCTTCGAAATAAGCTTCACCGAACGGCTGCCCGCTGTATTCGGCAATGCGCCGGTCATGGGGCATGACGTAACTGCGCAGTTGTGGCGAAACCTTTTGCCGATTGGCCCCCGTCATCATGCCGCCGCCGTGGGCAAGCACGGGCAGCACAGCCTGGGCGGCTTGCACCAGCGGTTTGGCGCCGTAGCACCAACCGCACAACGGGTCGTAGATGTAATGCAGGATCATGGGAAAACTCCGACAGAAATTCAGGAAAATTCGATGTCGACAGATTAGTGCCGTAGCAACCCCGGAAAAACGCCGGATCAGCTTTCAGTCTGTTGCTTGAATCGGTCGAATGGTTGCGTAAACCCTTTGTTTCAACTCAGAAACAATTAGAAACAATCAAATGAGATAAATTCTCAATAGCAGCCAACATCGGTAAATGACAAGCATTACTATTCGCGCCCTCTACCTGTTTCAACCTAAAAATCCTACGGATGCGCTCTTCAATGCCTGCCCCTTTTCGCCTTGCGCCCTACAGCCTTGGGCTCTCTGCCTTGTTGTCTGCCGGTTTTTCCTACGCTGCACCGACCACCTTGCCTGCCACATCGATCAGCGCAGAAGCTGAAGCCGACGACCCGCGCGTGACACAAACCAACACGGCGACCCGGACCGCCACGCCGGTGCGCTACGTGCCACAAGCCATCGACTCGATCAAAACCTCGAACGTGATGGATTACGGCACCAACGATCTGGGCACGGCGCTCAGTGGCATCCCCAACGTCAGCAGCGGCGCCGACACACGCTTCGACAGCCTGCGCATCCGCGGTTTCGACGCCAGCAACGATTTCTATCTCGATGGCATCCGCGACGACAGCCAGTACGTGCGCGACCTGCACAACATCGAACGCATCGACGTCCTGAAAGGCCCCGCCGCCGTGTTGTATGGCCGTGGCAGCCAGGGCGGCATCGTCAACCGGGTGAGCAAACTGCCCGAGTTCGGTCGCCGCTCGACCCTTGAAGCCCAGGGCGGTAGCGAGGACTTGCGCAGCCTGTATGCCGACCTCAGTACCGATCCTACCGAGAACATCAGCCTGCGTCTGAACATGGGCAACATGGACGAGAACAGTTTCCGCGATGGCGTGAGTGGCAATCGCCAGCTGTTCGCCCCCTCGATGAGCTGGCAGCTGACACCCGACCTGAACTGGTTGGTGCAGTACGAATACAGCCGCTACAACCGCACGCCGGATCGTGGCATCCCCGGTGTAAACGGTCGCCCGGCCGACGTAGGACGCGATATCACCTACGGCAGTGAAAACGATTTCATCGACGACAAGGCGCAATCCCTGCGTTCGAAACTCACCTATGAACTGAGCGACAACTGGCAACTGCGCCAGACCCTGGGTGTGTTCAAGCTCGACAGCGATTTCGACAATACTTACTTGAGCGGCTATGTCCCGGCCACCAACAAGGTCACGCGCCAGCACTGGCAGCAGGACCTGAACACCCGCAATGTCTACAACAACGTCGAGCTGGAGGGTGGTTTCGATACCTTCGGCCTGGAGCACCGCTTGCTCACAGGCATCGAGATCGGCAGCCAGCGCCGCGACCCGCTGCTGTACACCGCCGCCACTTCCGGGCCGGGCAGCTCCCCGGTGCCGGCGCTGGACCTGTACGCCCCCGACCGCAATTTGCGTCATACCGGGCGCATGGTGGTATCGAGCGACACCCATACCGAGGTTGAGAGCCGCGCGGTGTATGTGCAGGATCAACTGCGCCTGAACGATCAATGGCAATTGCTCGCCGGCCTGCGTTACGACACGTTCGATATCGAGTCGACCAACAAGGTGCGCAACCTTTCCGAAGACCGTGACAGCCATAGCACCAGCCCTCGCGTTGGCGTGGTCTGGACGCCGCTGCAAAATCACTCCTTCTACGCGTCCTGGAGCAAGACGTTCTCGCCGGTCGGTGGTGGCTTGATCGGTATCACCCCGGGCGCGGCGGGCAACAGCAATGACCTGAGTCCCGAGCTGACCAGGCAGAAGGAAATCGGGGTGAAGAGTGACTGGCTCGATGACCGCCTGAGCACCACGCTGGCCATCTACGAGCTGGAACTCTACAACCGCCGCACCAGCGATCCGAACAACCCGACCATTACCCTGCTCTCCGGGCTGCAACGTTCACGCGGCATCGAGCTGACCGCTGCTGGCAGGATTACCGGCAATTGGTATGTGCGCGGTGGCGTGGGTCTGCAGGACGCAACCATCGAAAAGGACAACAACGGCCTGGAAGGCAAGCGCATCAACAACGTGGCCAAGCACAACGGCAGCCTGTTCCTGACCTGGAAACCGGAAATGGGCTGGTACGCCGAAACCGGTTTGACCCTGGTGGGCGACCGCTATGCCGACAACCTCAACACCGTCGTGTTGCCGGGTTATGGCCGCTGGGACGCCTTGGCGGGCTTCCGTCAGAAAGATTGGGACTTGCGCGCAGCGCTGAACAATATCAGCGACAAGACGTATTACTCGTCGGCGACCAGTGCATTCCAGATCCAGCCGGGGGCACCGCGTAGCCTGGTGGTGACGGGCACCTACAGCTTCTAGACACCACAAAACCTGTGGGAGCGGGCTTGCTCGCGAAGGCGTCGTGTCAGCCAATGGCAACGTTGCTGACACACCGCTTTCGCGGGCAAGCCCGCTCCCACAGGGTTCAGTGTGTTGAAAAAAAAAGCGCTGCCATCCCGGCAGCGCTTTTTCTTGATCAATCCGTTGTTGTTCTTCTTATCCTTCCATTACATCCCACAACGCATCCAGTTCCGCTTCGCTGAATAAACCAGCAGGGTAACGCTCGATCATCGTCCGGCGCGGATCAGTTTCACTGATCTGACGCATTCCATTGGACTTGAACCAGTGCGCCAGAATCTGGAGCGATTCGCTGTTTACGGCCAGGGGATGCAACGCCTTGTCGCTCGCTACGTTCACTTCGGCGTTCATTTCAGCGCTCTCTCCCGGTTTGTGAGCGGCTAACTTATCCAAGGTTTATGACAGAACATCGAAGTCCTCCCCCTCCCCGAGTTACAACAGCAGAGATACAAGAGCTGTGCCAAGGTGTCTGAAGTGTGACCTTGCAGATACAAAAAAGCCCGCAACCCTGAAGGGCTGCGGGCTGTGTGCATGGCGGGAGCCGCTTGAGAAATTTCGCAATCAACTCAAGCTGTTACAACCTCACTCACTCCTTGTGTGGCGCGGGTTGCTGCTGGGTAAGGCAGTGAATATTGCCGCCCCCCAGTAACAGTTCGCGACCCGGCACCATCACCACTTCATGCTGTGGGAACAGGTTCTGCAGGATTTCCTTTGCCGGGCCATCCTGAGGGTCGTCAAAGCATGGCGCGATAATGCCTCCGTTGACGATCAGGAAGTTCACATAGGAACCGGCCAGACGCACAGTCGGGTTACGTTCCTGGGTACCGTCCACCGGATCGACGCCGGCGCACTCTTCCTCGGTCGCAAACAGCGGGCCCGGGATCGGCATTTTGTGCACCGTGAACGGGCGACCCTTTGCGTCGGTGCTGCTTTGCAGCACGTTCATCGCCGCCTGGCAGCGCGGGTAGTTCGGGTCCTGCGGATCATCGGTCCAGGCCAGCAGCACTTCACCCGGACGCACGTAGCAGCAGAAGTTATCCACATGGCCGTCGGTTTCGTCGTTGAACAAGCCATCCGGCAGCCAGATGATTTTATCCACAGCCAGGTTCGCACTCAGGACCGCTTCGATTTCTTCGCGGTTCATGTGCGGGTTGCGATTGCGGTTGAGCAGGCATTCTTCGGTGGTGATCAGCGTGCCTTCGCCGTCGACGTGAATCGAACCGCCCTCAAGTACGAAGCCTTCGGTGCGGTAACGCGGGCTGCGCTCGATCTCGAGGATCTTGCCGCCGACCTGCGAGTCACGGTTCCACGGCGAATAGAGGCCGCCGTCAAAACCGCCCCAGGCATTGAAGTCCCAGTTCACGCCACGGACTTCGCCACTGTTATTGATGACGAAAGTCGGACCCGAGTCGCGAACCCAGGCGTCGTCACTGGACATTTCCACCACGCGAATATTCGGCACGTCCAGACGGGCACGGGCGTTTTCGTACTGGCCGGCGGAGACCGCCACGGTGACCGGTTCGAAACGAGCGATGGCCTTGGCCACGGCCACGTGCGCGGCCTGTGCCGGTTTGCCACCCAGGCGCCAGTTGTCCGGACGCTCGGGCCAGATCATCCAGGTTTGGGTTTGGGGGGCCCATTCGGCTGGCATGTAGAAGCCGTCGGCGCGAGGGGTGCTGTTCAACGTGGTCATGACTCAGGACTCCGGAGTGGCGTTGATGCCTGACAGAAAAGAAAGCGCATGGGTACACGCCGTGGACTGGCCACTTTATATCCGATAAATATCGGCTTTTAAAGCACCGTCAATCCACAGTTACAAAAATAACCGACAGAAAGCCGATATCAATCGAATTAGCACCACCCTTCCTGTGGGAGCGGGCTTGCTCGCGAAAGCAATACTCCAGGCGCAAGAAATGCTTCGGATGTACCGGCCTCTTCGCGAGCAAGCCCGCTCCCACATTGGGCCGCATTTATTCGTGGATCGGGTTACAGCCCTTCCGCCAGCACCTTCGACAGCATGTCCACGAAGAAATCCACGCTCTGGCGCGAAGTGACCATCGGCGGCTTGATCTTGAGGATGTTCAGGTAATCGCCGGTCGGCTGCATGAAGATCCCCAGCTCGCGCAAGCGATCGCACAGTGCGGTGGTTTCCTCGGTGGCCGGCTCCAGGGTTTCGCGGTTGCGGATCAACTCGACGCCCAGGTAGAAACCGGAACCGTGCACCGCGCCCACTAACGGATGAATATCGATCAACGCTTCGAGGCGCTGTTTGAAGTGGCCGCCAACGACCTGGGCGTTCTCCCACAGTTTTTCCTCTTCCATCACGTCCAGCACGGCCATGCCGACCTGGCAACTGACCGGGCTGCCGCCGGCGGAGGAGAAGAAGTAACCCTCGGCCTCCAGTGCCTCGGCGATCTCCCGGCGGGTGATGACCGCGCCCAGTGGCTGGCCGTTGCCCATGCCTTTGGCCATGGTGATGATGTCCGGCACCACGCCTTGCTCTTCGAAGCCCCAGAAGAAATCGCCCATGCGTCCGTAGCCGACCTGCACTTCGTCGGCGATGCACACGCCACCCTGGGCCCGGACCCTGCCATAGACTTGCTTCAAATAGCCCGGTGGCAGCGAGATACCGCCGGCATTGCCGTACACCGGTTCGCAGATGAAGCCGGCCAGTTGGCGTTTCTGCTCGGCGATTTTCGCCAGGTTGTGCTCGACGCTGCGCACATAATCCGGCGCACTGTCCGGCCCGCGGAACTCACCGCGATAGGTGTTTGGCGCGGTCACCGGGTGTACCCAGTCCGGCCGGCTGCTCAAGGCCTTGGGGTTGTCGGCGATCGAGGTCGACACCGAGTCGGCACCCACCGTCCAGCCGTGATAGGCCTCCAGCACGCTGAGCATGTCGCGGCCGCCGCTGTAGGCCCACGCCAGGCGAATCGCCAGGTCGTTGGCCTCGCTGCCGCTGTTGACCAGGAACACCCGGTCCATGCCGTCAGGGGACAGTTTCAGCAAACGTTCGGAGAACTCGGCCACGGCCGCGTAGTTGAAACGCGAGTTGGTGTTGAGCAACGACCACTGGCGACTGGCCACCGCCGCCATGCGCGGATGACCGTGGCCCAATACCGCGACGTTGTTGAGCATGTCGAGGTAGGAGCGCCCCTGCATGTCGATCAAATGGTTGCGCCAGCCACGCTCGATGCGCGGCGGGTCGACGTAATAATGCTTTTGCGTACGGGCGAAACTGGCGTCGCGCCGGGCCAGCAAAGTCGCGCCGTCGAGTTCTGCTTCGGCGTCACAGGCCAGCCCAAGCAGTGCCGCAGGTGATGGGCACAGTGCCTGCCAGGCAGCGGCGCGCGATGGCGTGCAGAACAACGGCGCATCGATCGACGCGCCACGGCTCAACTGCACGATCAATGGCCCGCTGACCGAACCCAGCACCTGGCCTTTGACCAGTGCCGCGCCGTTGTGCAGCGACGGCGTGACACCCCAAAGCCGCACACTCAATTGCGGCCCGTCCAGTTGCAGCACGCCCGCCGACGGGTGGTGCACCACACCGGCAAACGGTGCTTCGACCGTCGTGCCCTGAGGTACACGCAGTTCAACGTGCAAGGGGCAAGTGTCCGGTTCAGTGGCGCTGTCCGGGCGGGTGTGGGACAGGCGATATTGTCCATAGCGACTGGCCGCCAGGCCATGAGCCGCAGCTGCTTCATCCAGCAGGCGCTGATCGACACCCTCCTGCTCCCAGTTCCCGGCCTCGAAATGCGGGCTGAGCACCCCCAGGTCGATCAAGGCGAACTCACGCCCCACCAGGCTTGGCAACAGCGGTGCAAAGCCTTCACTGCCGATGGTGGGCAGGTTCTGGCCGACGGCGGTGAGGATCGCCGCTTCCATCAACGCCAACGGCACCGACGTGGCCACACGGAAGATTTCCCATTCATGAACCAGGTTATCGCGACTGTAGGCATTGCCCGGATCGATGCTGACCTGCTGTTCGCCACTGAACACCAGCACCGCCGCACGGGCGACGATCAGCGGCCACAGCGCCAGCAGCTCTTCGTGTTGCAACGGGTTGACCGCGTGGTAAGCCTGGATCGCCGGCAAAATGCAGAACGGATCGCCCTCGCCATGATGCAGCAGCGCGGCGCAGGTGACCGACAGATCGGTAATGCGCCAGGTACGCACCAGGTCACCGAAATCGATCACGCCTTGCAGTTGCCAATGGCGTTGCGCATCGCGCTGCCACACCACGTTGTCGTCGGTGATGTCCATATGAATGGCCTGCACCGGCAGTTTGGCTTCCAGCGGTTGCAAATGCCGCTCCGCTTGTGCGGACGCGTCGACGATCAGTTTGCGCTGGGCTTCATCCTTGATCACCGGCAGCAAGTGCGCGATCAGGGCGTGAGCGTGGCGGGCGTCCCATTGCAGGGTTCGCTCCAGGCCCGGATGGTCGAAATCCGCCAGGGCCAGGTCCATTTCACCGCACAGGCGACCGAAACCGGACACCACCGTCGGGTTGAAATGGCCAAGGCTCGTCAACGGCTGGCCCTCGATGTAATCGAGCAGGCGAACGTGCACCGCCTGGCCACCCACGTCCAGAGACAGCAGGTCTGCACCGTTTTTCGCCGCGATAACGCGCGGCACATGGACATCGGGGTGCTCGCCCAAATGCTTGAGCCCGGCATGCTGTGCCTGAAGCTCACCGACCGAGTAGTCGCCACGGCAGATTTTCAGGACGAAACGTCCCCGCTCGCTGTCGACGCGGTAGTTCAGGTCTTGCTGGCTGCCGAGGGCCTGCAGTCTGCCGCTGAACCCGTAATGCTCTTCCAGCAGCTCTAGCGCTTGCTCCGCAGACACCTGCGGGCTGGGCAAACTGGCGCGATGAATCAACGTGGCGAGCGGCATACAACAACCCCTGAAATTTTATTAGGCGCCTATATCGCCACTGCTTCGGGCGATACGCAACCCCCCGCACGCCGGTATGAGGGCATTTGTGGGAGCGGGCTTGCTCGCGAAGAGGCCGTGTCAGTCACATTCAGGTTGCCTGTCACTCCGCCTTCGTGAGCAAGCCCGCTCCCACAGGTTTTGGTTCTGGCACTCGCCTCGAATGGCACTTTGCGCAAGAATGGCGACCATTAAACGCATGCAACTGGAGAGCCTCCATGAACGTAGTGACCACCGACCTGCCCGGTGTTCTGATCCTCGAACCCAAGGTCTTTGGTGACGAGCGTGGTTTCTTCTACGAGAGTTTCAACGCCAGGGCCTTCAAAGAGGCCACCGGGCTGGACACCGAATTCGTTCAAGACAATCACTCCCGTTCGCAGAAGGGTGTGCTGCGCGGCCTGCATTACCAGCTGGAAAATACCCAGGGAAAACTGGTCCGCGTCACAGCCGGTGAAGTGCTGGACGTCGCCGTGGACATCCGTCGCAGCTCGCCGCACTTCGGCAAATGGGTCGCCGTGCGGCTGTCCGCCGCCAATCATCGGCAGCTCTGGGTCCCGGAAGGTTTTGCCCACGGGTTCGTCGTACTGAGCGAATTTGCCGAGTTCCTGTACAAAACCACCGACTACTACACGCCATCGGCCGAACGCAGCATTCGCTGGGACGACCCGGACCTGGCCATCGACTGGCAACTCGAAGGCACGCCGCAACTGTCGGCCAAGGATCAGGCCGGCGTGTTTTTCAAGGACGCCGACGTCTTTGCCTGAAAGGCCGGCGCAAACTCGCCTATCAAGATGCCGCTGACCCAAGGCGGGCAAGCCCAGGCATAATGCGCCTGTACCCACAGGCGCATGCTGCTTATGAAACCGACTCTTCCCCCCAGACCCCGTTGGCGCAGCCTGGCCCTGCTGGCACTGTGCCTGGCGCCGTTGCTGTGGCCGCTGGAGCACCTGGCCGAGCGCTATTATCGCAGCGAACTGGCCAGCCAGAATCGTCAGACCCTCGACCTCTATGTCGCCAACCTGCTGGGCACCCTGCACCGCTATGAAGTGTTGCCGCAAATCCTCGGTGACCTGCCGGCCCTGCGCGCCGTTGTCGGTGCACCGGACGATGGCGTCACCCAGGGCAACGCCAACCGCCTGCTGAAAAATATCGCCACCCAGACCGGTGCCGAAGTCATGTACCTGATGGACGCCACCGGCAAAACGCTGGCCGCCTCCAACTGGGACAAGCACGACAGTTTCGTCGGGCGCAATTTTTCCTTCCGGCCGTATTTCAGCGAAGCCATGGCCGGGCGGCTCGGGCGCTTCTTTGGTTTGGGCACCACCTCCGCCAAGCGTGGCTACTTCTTCGCCGCCGGCGTGCGCGACGGCGAAAAAATCGTCGGTGTGCTGGTGGTCAAGGTCGACCTTGACCACACCGAAAGCCTCTGGGGCAAAACCCCGGAACAACTGCTGCTGACCGACCACAACGGCGTGGTCATTCTCACCTCGCGACCGGAGTGGCGATTCCGCTCGACCCGTCCGTTGAGCGAGGCCGAAAGCAAGGCCATCACCGCGATCCAGCCCTATCCAACCCGCGAGCCCAAACCGCTGGAGCTCAATCCCAATGCCTGGCTGACCCAGACCCAGCAGATCGCCGAAACCGGCTGGAATGTCAGCATCCTCGCCCCGCGCACCTTGATCGACCGCCCGGTGCGCACGGTGGTGGCCATCGGCGGTGCAACGCTGTTGGTGTTGATGCTGTTGCTTGGCCTGATGATGCAGCGCCGCCGTCATTACCTCGAACGCATTGCTTTCGAAGCCAAGGCCCGTCGCGAACTGGAAGGTCGGGTCGCCGAGCGCACCAGCGATCTCGAAGGCCTGAACCGGCGCCTTAAACAGGAAGTACTGGAACGCGAGCAGGCCCAGCAGGAGCTGGTCCGCGCCCAGGATGATCTGGTGCAGGCCGGCAAACTGTCGGCACTGGGCACCATGTCGGCGAGCATCAGCCACGAACTCAATCAGCCGCTGGCAGCGATTCGCAGCTACGCGGAAAACGCCGAGGTGCTGCTCGACCACCAACGCACCGACGATGCCCGCGGCAATCTCAAGCTGATCAGCGAATTGACCGGTCGCATGGCCTCGATCATCGCCCACCTGCGCGCCTTTGCCCGGCGCGACCGGCATGCCCCGGAAAGCGTAGCTCTGCAACCGGCGCTGGATGATGCCCTGGCTTTGCTGGCCAAGCGCCGACGCAGCATGGACGTCGAGCTGATCCGTGATCTGCCCGCCGCCACCCTGTGGGTCGAGGCCGGGGAAACCCGCCTGCGCCAGGTTCTCGGCAATCTGCTGGCCAATGCCCTGGATGCCCTGACGGAAAAAGGCCCGCCACGTAAACTCTGGCTGAGTGCCCAATCCACGCCCGATGGCGTCAACCTGTACATTCGCGACAACGGCCCGGGCTTTTGCATGGAGGCCCTTGGACGCGCCAGCGAGCCGTTCTACACCACCAAGACCCGAACCCAGGGCCTGGGTTTGGGGCTGGCGATTTGCGAAACGCTGATGCGCGCCTTCGGTGGTGAACTGTCGTTCGCCAACCACAAGGAAGGCGGCGCCCTGATTACCCTGAAGCTGCGCGCAGGCGCACCAGGCGTGAGCCTGCAACCGTCCGAGGACCGAAGTGCATGACCATCGACAACCGCATTCAGGTCGTGTTGATCGACGACGATCCCCACTTGCGCCAGGCCTTGAGCCAGACGCTGGATCTGGCCGGCCTGAAGATCCTGCCGCTGGCCGAAGCCAAGGGCCTGGCCGCGCAACTGGAGCGCGACTGGCCGGGTGTGGTGGTCAGCGACATCCGCATGCCCGGCATGGACGGTCTGGAGCTGCTGACCGAACTGCACGCCCAGGACCCTGAACTGCCGGTGCTGTTGATCACCGGCCACGGCGACGTGCCGCTGGCGGTGCAGGCCATGCGCGCCGGAGCCTATGATTTTCTCGAAAAGCCGTTCGCCAGCGACGCCCTGCTCGACAGCGTGCGCCGCGCGTTGGCTCTGCGCCGCCTGGTGCTGGACAACCGCAGCCTGCGGTTGGCCTTGAGCGACCGCAACGAGCTGAGCGCCCGCCTGGTTGGCCACTCACCTTCGATGCTGCGCCTGCGCGAGCAGATCGGCGCCCTGGCCGCGACCAGGGCCGACGTGCTGATCCTCGGCGAAACCGGCGCCGGCAAAGAAGTCGTGGCCCGGGCGCTGCACGATCTATCAGGCCGTCGCAACGGTCCGTTCGTGGCGATCAATGCCGGTGCCCTGGCCGAATCAGTGGTCGAAAGCGAGCTGTTCGGCCACGAGCCCGGCGCCTTCACCGGCGCGCAGAAACGCCGCATTGGCAAGTTCGAATTCGCCAATGGCGGCACCTTGTTCCTCGATGAAATCGAAAGCATGAGCCTGGATGTGCAGGTCAAATTGCTGCGCTTGCTGCAGGAGCGCGTGGTCGAACGCCTGGGCGGCAATCAACTGATCCCGCTGGACATCCGCATCATCGCCGCGACCAAGGAAGACCTGCGCCAGGCAGCGGATCAAGGGCGCTTCCGTGCCGACTTGTATTACCGCCTGAACGTCGCGCCGCTGCGGATTCCGCCACTGCGCGAACGGGGCGAAGATGCGTTGATGCTGTTCCAGCATTTCGCCGACGAAGCCAGTGCCCGCCACGGCTTGCCGCCCCATGAACTGCAACCGGGACAACGTGCCTTGCTGCTGCGCCACACTTGGCCCGGCAACGTGCGCGAGCTGCAAAATGCGGCCGAGCGTTTTGCCCTCGGGCTGGAACTGGCCCTCGACAACAGCACACCGGAAGGCGGCGCTGGCAATAGGGTCGAGGTCGTCAGCGGCGGTTTGAGCGAGCAAGTGGAGAACTTCGAAAAAACCCTCATCGCCGCCGAACTGGCACGCTCGCACAGCTCCGTGCGCAGCGTCGCCGAAGCCCTCGGCATTCCGCGCAAGACCCTGCACGACAAACTGCGCAAGCACGGTTTGAGCTTTTCGGACAGTGGCGCTTCGGCCCACCCTGACGACCTCGACTGAGCTACTGTCCAATCATCCACTTCAAACAAAAGGCCCCCTGAATGAGCCGCGACAGTCGACAACTGGAATCAGTCCTCCATCACGACATTCCCCTCACCCGGGACATGGGCCTCAAAGTGCTCGACTGGCATGACCAGCAACTGCGCCTGCACTTGCCGCTGGACGCCAACGTCAACCACAAGAGCACCATGTTCGGCGGCAGCCTGTATTGCGGCGCGGTCCTGGCCGGTTGGGGCTGGCTGCATCTGCGCCTGAAGGAAGAAGGCATCACGGACGGGCACATCGTGATTCAGGAAGGGCAGATCAGCTATCCGCTGCCGGTGACGGGCGATGCCAACGCCATTTGCCAGGCACCGGATCCGGTGATCTGGAAGAAATTTTTGACCACGTTCCAACGATACAGCCGAGCGCGGTTGACGCTGCATACGCGGGTCGTCAATGAAGGCCGTGATGAGGATGCGGTGAGGTTTGTCGGGCAGTACGTGTTGCACCGGTGAGCACCAAAACTCCTGTAGGAGCCGGCTTGCCGGCGATTGGTGCAGCGCGGTGTGCCTGACACACCGCTTCGCTGGCAAGCCAGCTCCTACAGGGTAGCGAGTGCCAGCAGCTTCTCCCGCCAAGCCGCTTTCGCCGGCAGCGCCAGAAAGAACGCATTCAACAGCGACTCCCGCGCCGGATAGCTGAACGGCTCTCCACTCAACTCCAGCACTTCACCGCCCGCACCTTCCAGTACACCTTGGGCTGCCGCCGTGTCCCACTGCGAAGTCGGTGCCAGGCGCGGATAGCAATCCGCGGCCCCTTCAGCCAGCAGGCAAAACTTCAGCGAACTGCCGATGTTGGCCAATTGCAGCTCGCCAAGACTGGCGCTCAACCCGGCCAGCAAACGTTCCTGCTCCGGGCTCGAATGGCGACGGCTGGCCACCACGGTGAACGACTCGCCTGGCGCTAGCGCATCACGCACCTTGATCGCCACGGGCGTGCCACCTTTATCGCCGCGCCAGGCGCCGAGACCGGCGCCACCAACATAGAAACGACCATTGGTCGGCATCGACACCACGCCGAACACCACCCGACCGTTTTCGATCAGGGCGATGTTGACGGTGAACTCTTCGCTGCCGCTGATGAACTCCTTGGTGCCATCCAGCGGATCGACCAGCCACCAGCGCTGCCATCCGGCCCGCACGCTTTGCGCAATGTTGGCGTCCTCTTCGGAGAGCACCGGGATGCCCGGATCCAGCGCCGTCAGCCCCGCCAGAATCAGGTGGTGGGCGGCCAGGTCGGCAGCGGTCACCGGCGAATCATCAGCCTTCGCCGTGACGGCCGTGCCTGTACGCCAGAACGGCAGGATCACATCACCGGCCCGCAGGGCGAGCTCGATGACCGGAGCCATCAACGGATGCGGGAAATTCATGACTGGAACGCTCCGCGCTGAGTCAACAGATCACGGGCCAGGTACAGCGCCGCCAAGGCACGGCCTTCGGTAAATTGCGGGTTTTGCGCCAGCGCCGAGAGTTCACGCAGATTGACCTTGTCCACCCGCATCGGCTCCGGTTCGTCGCCTTCCAGGCGCGCTTCGTAGAGGTCGGTGGCCAGCACCACCTGAATCTTCTGGCTCATGTAACCGGGGGACAGCGACAGCTCGGTCAGGTGCTCCAGCTGTCGCGCGCCGAACCCGGCCTCTTCCTTGAGCTCACGCTCGGCCGCCGCCAACACGTCTTCACCCGGCTCGATCAAACCCTTGGGCAAAGACATTTCGTATTCATCGGTGCCGCCGCAATACTCCTCGACCAGCACCGCATGCTCGGCATCCAGCATCGCCACGATCATGACCGCGCCGTACCCGGCCCCTTTGCCAACCAGGCGCTCATACGTACGCTCCACGCCATTGGAAAAGCGCAGCTTCAGCTCCTCCACGCAGAACAATCGACTGGTGGCGACAATTTCGCGGGCGAGTATGGTGGGTTTCTGGCGCATGCAAAGCTCCTTGGCGTGAACGCGCTACTATAACGCGGCTTTCCCGTTTGTTTACGCCAGAAATCTTTCTACTGCCCGAGACGTTGCCATGCCTTCATTACCCTGGTCCGACATCGATACCGTTCTGCTGGACATGGACGGCACGTTGCTTGACCTGCATTTCGACAACCACTTCTGGATGGAGCACCTGCCCCAGCGTTACGCCGAATTGCACGGGGTCAGCCGGGCCATGGCCGAGATGGAATTGCAGCCGTTGTTCGAGCGCAATGCCGGCCAGCTGCAGTGGTACTGCCTTGACTTCTGGAGTGCCGAACTGAAGCTGTCGGTGCGCGACCTGAAACTGGAAACCGCGCACCTGATCGCCCTGCGCCCGGATGCCGACACCTTTCTGGCGGCGATCAAACGGGCCGGCAAGCGCGTGGTGCTGATCACCAATGCCCATCGGGATGCGCTGTCGTTGAAGCTGGAAAAAATCGAACTGGCGCCCTACTTCGAGCGCCTGATCAGTTCCCATGACTACGGTTTCCCCAAGGAAAACCCGCAGTTCTGGGATGCGCTGCAAGTCGATATCGATTTCGATCCGGCACGCAGCCTGTTCATCGACGACACCTTGCCGATCCTGCGCAGTGCGCGGGATTTTGGTGTGGCGCATTTGTTGGCCGTGCGCGAGCCGGATAGTCGCAAGGGTCCGAAGGACACGGCGGAGTTTGCGGCGGTCGGGGATTATCGGGATTTGATTACAGGGCTGTAGACCGACACGGTCATTGTGGCGAGGGGGCTTGCCCCCGTTGGGTCGCGTAGCGGCCCCAAATTTTTTACGACTGCTGCGCAGCCGAACGGGAGCAAGCTCCCTCGCCACAGGTTTTGTGTTACTCGGGAATACGCAACGACTGACCCGGGTAGATCTTGTCCGGGTGCGACAGCATCGGTTTGTTGGCTTCGAAAATCTTGTTGTACTTGTTGGCATCGCCGTACACGCGCTTGGAAATCGCGCTGAGGGTGTCGCCCTTTTCGACCACCACAAACTTTGCGGCCACTGCTACCGGCCCGGTCACAGTGATCTGATCATCCACGCTGCCAACCCCGGCAATATTGCCCACGGCCAACAGAATTTTTTCCTTCTCTTCCTGGCTTGCCACTTCGCCGGTCACGGTCACCTTGTCACCATCGACCGTCGCTTGCACATTCGGGTTGCCCAGGCCGACCTTGCTGATGTGCTCCTTCAACTGCTCACTGGCATTGGCGTTGCCTGGCGTCAGCAGATCCAGCAGTTTTTCGCCTGCTTCCTTCACAAAGCTCAAAAGACTCATGGTGCACGCTCCTTGGGTTTGGGGTTCCAGACGCAAAAGCCTAGACCACGGCCGTCACTTGCGAATCCAAACCGACCAATGACCCCGCTTGCGATAGAATCCGCACCTTCCCGCGCCCAGGAGCGAAGATGGACATCAAGCAGCTGAAATTCCTCATCGCGCTCGACGAAACCCGCCATTTCGGCCAGGCCGCCGCACGCTGCCACATCACCCAGCCGACCCTGTCCATGCGCCTGCGCAGCCTCGAAGAGGAACTCGACCTGCCGCTGGTCAATCGCGGCCAGCGCTTCGAAGGCTTCACCGCGCCGGGCGAGCGGGTGCTGGCCTGGGCGCGCACGGTGTTGGCGGCCTATGACGGCTTGTATGCCGAGGCCGCCGCCTGTCGCGGCAATCTGGTCGGCACGTTGCGCCTGGGCATGGTGCCGTTGTCGAGCTTCGATCCGCTGCCGCTGCTGCAACGCCTGCACGCCGAACACCCGAACCTGCGCTTCGAGCTTTCAGCGTTGAGTTCGGAGCAGATCCTCGAACAACTGGCGAACAATCGCCTGGATCTCGGTGTTTCCTACCTGGAACGCCTGGACGCCGAACATTTCGACTCCCTGGCCTTCAGCGAAACCCGCATGGGCCTGCTCTACGACCAACGTTTCTTCACCTTTGGCGAGGCGCCACTGAGCTGGGAATCGTTGATCGAGCTGCCACTGGGCATGCTCACCAGCGGCATGCACTTTCGCCAGTCCATCGACCATAACTTCCATAGCCGAGGCCTCACCCCACAACCCTTGCTGCAGACCGACGCCGTCCATCAACTGCTTCAAGCCGTGCACGGCGGCCTGTGTTGCGCCGTGATGCCCTTGGACGGTGGCCTCGAAGGGCTGACCGAGCACTTGCGCCTGCAACCGATCGAGAACGCCCAGACCCTTGGCCGCCTGGGGCTGATCATGCGTCGCAGCGCGCCACGCTCGGCCCTGGCGGAAGCCTGTTTCGCGATTTATCAGCAATCACTGACGAGCGCTTGATCGACGGCATCTATCGGTAGATCAGTATTAGCGATTAGACGCGACAGTTTGCCGCGCCTAGTCTTAAAGCTGATCAAACCGTGGGTGATGCCATGAACACCAAGCGCCCTGCCTGCGCGGCGCCTGCCCTCGAAACGCCCGCGCCCGCCGCCAGCCAGACGTACAGCTACAGCAACTTTGAATACTCGGAATCGGACAGCACCGCGCTGGCCGAGGAAGTCGCGTTGGCGATTGCCTATAACGGCATCAGCCAGGCGGTCATGCTGGTAACGCCGACGGATCTGGAAGACTTCATTGTCGGCTTCAGCCTGGGCAGCGGCATCATCCAGGACGCCACGGACATCTACGACCTGCAACTGACCGGCTCGGGCTCGGCGCAATACGCGCAAGTGACCATCGCCAATCGCGCCTTCTGGAACCTCAAGCAACAGCGTCGGCAACTGGCCGGCACCAGCGGTTGCGGGCTGTGCGGCGTGGAAGCAGTCGAGCAGGCCTTGCCGGACCTTCAGGTATTGCCCGGCGCCCCGCTGCCACCCGTTGAATGGCTCGATGGCCTGCGCCAGCGCATCGGCGCCTTCCAGCCGTTGGGCCAGCATTGCGGTGCGGTGCACGCAGCGGTGTTCATGAACGACCAGGGCGAATTGCTGATGGGCCGCGAAGACATAGGCCGACACAACGCCCTCGACAAGCTGATCGGTGCCCTTGTCCGCCAGAACATCCCGACGGCCGGCGGGCTGGCGATTGTCACCAGCCGCTGCAGTCTCGAATTGATCCAGAAAGTCCTGCGCGCCGGCATCCAGACCCTGGTCAGCCTGTCGTCGCCCACGGGCCTTGCCGTGCAATGGGCTCGGCGCCACAACCTCAACCTCATCCATTTGCCACAGAAGAATGCGCCGCGGGTCTACAGCCCAACGTTGGAGAATCAAGCGTGAGTCAACACCGTCAAGCCGACCAGACCCCCGTCCCTCGCTACAAGCCCTACAAAGGTCCTGCCGGTGGCTGGGGCGCCCTGATCAGCGTGGCCCAGGCCTGGTTGACCAGCGACAACGCACTGAAAAACCTGCGCATCATGCTCAAGACCAACCAGAACGGTGGCTTCGACTGCCCGGGTTGCGCCTGGGGCGACTCGCCA
Source organism: Pseudomonas sp. AP3_22 TE3818 (assembly GCF_053628995.1). Taxonomy (NCBI): domain Bacteria; kingdom Pseudomonadati; phylum Pseudomonadota; class Gammaproteobacteria; order Pseudomonadales; family Pseudomonadaceae; genus Pseudomonas; species Pseudomonas sp. AP3_22 TE3818. The sequence continues at coordinate 6,365,848 of NZ_JBRJHL010000001.1, forward strand.
GAAAAGGGCATGGTGATGTTCTGTGAGAACGGCGCCAAGGCGGTGAACTGGGAAGCGACCAAGCGCCGCGTCGACGCCAAATTCTTCGCCAAACACAGCGTCACTGCATTGCTGGGGCAGAGCGACTACTGGCTCGAATACCAGGGTCGCCTGACCGAGCCGATGAGCTACGACGCCGAAACGGATCGCTATAAACCGATCAGTTGGGACGACGCCTTCGCGCTGATCGCCAAACACCTGAACGGCTTGTCCAGCCCGGACCAGGCCGAGTTCTACACCTCGGGCCGTGCCAGCAACGAAGCGGCTTATTTGTACCAGCTGTTCGTGCGCGCCTACGGCACCAACAACTTCCCTGACTGCTCGAACATGTGCCACGAGGCCAGCGGTGTGGCGCTGTCGCAAAGTGTTGGCGTCGGCAAAGGCACCGTGACGTTCGACGACTTCGAACACGCCGATGCGATTTTCGTCTGGGGCCAGAACCCCGGCACCAACCACCCACGCATGCTCGAACCGCTGCGTGAAGCGGTGAAACGCGGTGCGCAAGTGGTGTGCATCAACCCGCTCAAGGAACGCGGCCTGGAACGTTTCCAGCACCCGCAGCATGCGATCGAAATGCTCACCAACGGCGACAAGCCAACCAACACCGCGTTCTTCCGCCCGGCCCTGGGCGGTGACATGGCGATCATGCGCGGCATGGCGAAATTTCTCTTGCTGTGGGAACGCGACGCACAGAAAACCGGTGCACCCGCGGTGTTCGACCATGACTTCCTCAATGAGCACAGCGCCAACGTGCTGGAGTACCTGGCGGCTATCGACGACACCCCGTGGGAGCAGATCGTCGAGCAATCCGGCCTGACCCTGGTCGAGATCGAGCAAGCGGCGCGCATGTACGCCAAGGGCAAAAACGTCATCATGTGCTGGGCCATGGGTATCACCCAGCATCGCCATTCGGTGGCGACCATCCAGGAGATCGCCAACCTGATGCTGCTGCGCGGCAACGTTGGCCGTCCCGGTGCCGGCCTGTGCCCGGTGCGGGGTCACAGCAACGTGCAGGGCGACCGGACCATGGGCATCAACGAACGTCCGCCAGCAGCCTTTCTCGATGCCCTGGAGCGCCGCTTCCAGTTCAAGGTGCCACGCCACAACGGCCACAACGTGGTCGAGGCGATTCATGCCATGGCCGAAGGCCGGGCGAAAGTCTTCATCGGCCTGGGCGGCAACTTCGCCCAAGCCACGCCGGACAGCCCGCGTACTTTCCAGGCGTTGCAAAACTGTGACCTGACCGTGCAGATCAGCACCAAGCTCAACCGCAGCCATTTGACCCACGGCAAGGACGCGTTGATCCTGCCGTGCCTGGGCCGCACCGACATCGATATCCAGAACGAAGGCCCGCAAGCGATCACCGTCGAAGACTCGTTCAGCATGGTCCACGCCTCCAATGGCCAGTTGCAGCCGCTGTCGAACCAGATGCGCTCGGAGCCGGCGATCCTGGCCGGCATCGCTGCCGCGACCCTGGGCAACCACCCGGTAGACTGGAACTGGCTGGTGGCCGACTACAGCCGCATTCGCGACCTGATCGCCGAGACCATTCCCGGCTTCAAGGACTTCAACGAGAAGGTCAAGCATCCCGGCGGCTTCTACCTGGGCAACAGTGCCGGCGCACGCAAGTGGAACACCGCCTCGGGCCGGGCCAATTTCCGCCCCAACGCACTGCCCAAAGACCTGGTGCACGAACGCACCCGCGCCACCGGTGTGCTGCCGGACCTGATCATGCAATCGATGCGTTCCCACGATCAGTACAACACCACGATCTATGGCCTGAATGACCGCTATCGCGGGGTGAAGGGACAACGCGACGTGTTGTTCGTCAACGAGGCCGACATCATTCGCCTGGGCTTCAAACCGGGGCAGAAGGCTGACATCGTTTCGCTCTGGGACGATGGTGTTGAACGTCGGGTGAAAGGCTTCACCCTGCTGGCATTCGACATCCCGGCCGGGCAAGCGGCGGCGTACTACCCGGAAGTGAATCCGCTGGTGCCGCTGGAAAGCACCGGCGATGGCAGCCATACCCCGACATCGAAATTCGTGGCGATCCGGTTGGAAGCGGCGAGCGAGAGCGGGTTGATCATGGCCAGGTCTGCTTAACGCTTCGCCTGAGCCGGCCTCTTCGCGAGCAAGCCCGCTCCCACATTGAATCCCTGCCGCGCACAAAATTTGTGTTCGCTGAAGATCCAATGTGGGAGCGGGCTTGCTCGCGAATGCGATAGATCAAACAACAGACTTTCCGAATTCTGCACTTTCCTTTCGCCCACAAAAAAGGCCGCTCCCTCATGGAAACGGCCTGTGCGAAGTAGTAAAAGACCGGCAAAAAAACGTTAAGTTCCGCTCAAAAAACAGTAACTTGCAATATTGTATACAAGTCGTGTTATTCGTCGGATTTCGATTGTCACGCCCATTCCAGAGCCTCAGGATCGCGCCGTCATCCCCTTGAGGTTCCTCCATGAAGTTCTCCTCGATTCTCTTGTTGTCCCTTGGCCTGGTCAGCGGTATCGCGTCTGCTGGCGGCACCACCGAAGCCGGTGTAGGCGGCGCATTGGGCGGGGTTCTAGGCTCGGTCGTCGGTCAGTCGTTAGGCGGCAGTACAGGTTCCACCATCGGCGCGGCCCTGGGTGGCGCGGGTGGTAGTGCCGTCGGCGCAAACAAACACAGCCGTGGCGAAGCGGCCATTGGCGGTGCGTTGGGCGCAGCGGGCGGTAACGTGGTCGGCCGCAGCGTGGGCGGCACCACCGGCAGCCTGATCGGCGCCGCAGCAGGCGGCGGCGCCGGTGGCGCGCTGGGTAACTACATGGGCAAAGAGTACGATAATGATGACGACGACGATCGTCGTTCGTATCGCGGCCATGGTGATCGTCGTTACTACCGTGACGGCCATCCAGGCCGCGGTCATGCCTATGGCCATCGCAAGCACCACCACAAGTACTACCGCGACTAAGGCCTCGAGCGCCTCGCTGATCAGTACAACAAAAATCGCAGCCCAAGGGCTGCGATTTTTTTGCCTTACTGAACTACCAGACGCTCCAGCGCCCCACGTAACCCGGCAGGAATCGCCACGGGTTGATTCGACGCACGATCGACAAACACATGCACGAAGCGCCCTGCCGCAGAGGCTTCATCCTCGCCTTGCTTGAACACGGCCAGTTCGTATTGCACCGAACTGTTGCCCAACTTGCCCACGCGTAGACCGATCTCGATGCGGTCCGGGAACGCGATGGAAGCAAAGTAATCACAGGAGGAGCTCACCACGAACCCCACCACCTCACCGTCATGGATATCCAGGCCGCCGACTTCGATCAGGTAAGTGTTCACCGCCGTATCGAAGAAGCTGTAATAGGTGACGTTGTTGACGTGACCGTAGGCGTCGTTGTCGTGCCAGCGGGTGGTGATGGGCTGGAAGTGGGGGTAGTCGGTGCGTTGGGGCATCAGCGTTGCATCCTGGAATGGGTTCACCAAGTCTAAGGCGAAAACCGCGTTATCGTTCTTCGCGAGCAAGCCCGCTCCCACATTGGATATCGGTCGTACACAAAATCTGTGTTCACCGAAGATCAATTGTGGGAGCGGGCTTGCCCGCGATGGCGCCCTCACAGGCGCCACATCCATCACTTGTCAGCAAACCCCTTACCAGCCGCCGCCAGCTCTCCAATCAACCGCGCCGGGTTCCAGTGATCGCCCTGACGCGTCTCAAGGTCGATCAGGCGCCGATGGATATCCGCCAGCCCTTGTTGATCCGCCCAGGCCATCGGCCCGCCCTTGTCCGCCGGGAAACCGTAACCATTGAGGTAGACCAGATCGATATCCCGAGCCGATCCGGCAATGCCTTCCTGCAGGATCTTCGCGCCTTCGTTGACCAGTGCCAGCAAGCAGCGCTCGAGAATCTCCTCCGGGCCGATCTCGCGACGCGCAAACCCCAGCTCTTCACTGACTTGAAGCACCAGTGCATCGACCTGCGGATCGTGCTCGGCCTGCCGGCTGCCCGGTTCATAGTGGTAAAAACCGTTGCCATTCTTTTGGCCGAAGCGTTCCATCTCGCACAGTCGGTTATCCACCTGAACCTCCGGTGCGTCCTGCCCGACACCGGACAGTTGCCGCGCGCGCCACTGCAGGTCGACGCCCACCACGTCGAACATGCGGAACGGCCCCATGGCGAAACCGAACCCTTGCAGCGCTGCGTCCACCTGGTAGGGATAGGCACCCTCCAGCAGCATTTTCCGCGCCTCAAGCACATAGGTATTGAGCATGCGGTTGCCGATGAAACCATCACAATTGCCCGCCACCACACTGACCTTGCCCATGCGCTGGCCGAGCGCCAGCGCCGCGTCGAGGACTGCCGGAGCAGTCTGCGCGCCACGGACGATCTCCAGCAGCTTCATGATGTGCGCCGGGCTGAAGAAATGCAGGCCCAGCACTTGCTGTGGCCGGCGTGTGGCTGCCGCGATAGCGTCGATGTCCAGCGCCGAAGTATTGCTCGCCAGAATCGCTTCAGGCTTGAGCAGGCCATCGAGCTCACGGAAGATTTTCTGCTTGAGCTCAAGGTTTTCGTACACCGCTTCGATGACCAGGTCGACATCGCGGATGGCCACATAACCATCGGCCGCCGTTACGCGCGCGATACGGGCGTCGGCTTCTGCCTGATCAATGCGGCCCTGACGCACGCTGTGGGCATAGGTGTCCGCCACGGTTGCCATGGCCTGTTCCAGCATTTGCGGATTGTTGTCGACCCACTGCACGGCCACTCCGGCGTTGGCCAGGCACATGACAATGCCACGGCCCATGGTGCCCGCGCCGATAACGGCGGCGCGCTGAATATTCGACGGTGTCTGGCTCATGTTTTGTTCTCTTGTTGGCGATCCGAAGACAGCCATCACCATAGTCAGCCACTGCGTTTTTTTGAAATTTATTCCTGTGATGAGCAACATTCAGCGGATGGATGTGCCGCCAATCCCTGTGGGAGCGGGCTTGCTCGCGAAGGCGCTCCATCAGTTGGCCGTGATGGTGACTGACCCACCGCTTTCGCGAGCAAGCCCGCTCCCACAGGGGATTCGGTTCAGGCTGCCAGATGCCGCTGGACCCACCCACGTACCTCGGCGTACGGATAATCTTCCAACGCCGCAAACCCGGGAATCGCCCGCGCCTTGAGCTTGGTGAACAGCGGCACGCTGATCCCGCACAGATACCGCGTCACGCGTTCAGCCGAAGGCACGTTGCCCGTGTGCTGCTCGTGCCTGTGGATAAAGTCGCCACACAACGCCTCGAAATTTTTATCCACAAGCGCCGGCAATTCCGGTGGTGCCGGTAGCCGCGCGACTTTCCCATGACACACCGAACAATGGCCGCATTGCTGCGGAGCATTGTGGTCGCCGAAATACTCGGCCAGGCGATAGCCCAGGCAACGGTCAGTGGCGAACAAATCCAGCATCGCGTGAATCCGCGCGATCTCGGTGTGTTCATGCCGAGTGAAATAACGGTGCAGCTCTTCGCTCAAGGCGGCGCTGTCGAACCCGCTTTGCAGCACGCTGTAGACCTCGGTCATCTGCTTGCTTTCGAGCTCCACCCAGCCCTTCTCCTGGAAGTAGTCCAGTGCCTTGACCACCCGACTGCGCTCGGCCTGATGCTGCTCGTGCAACGCCTCGAAATTCACCGTGGCCCAGGTCCGGGCGCGGCTGGAGGTCTGGATGATCGCAGCGACAAAATCCCTGCGCTCGCCTTCAAAACGCGCCAACAGCGCCTCGGGCTCCTCCAGATACTTGAATCGATACTCGGCGTAGTACGCGTAACGCGGGGCGATCAACCCGCGCAATTCAAGTTGCACCAGCAAGGTCTTGAGCGGCAATTGGCGAATATTGCTCTGATCCGCCAACGGCCCCAGCAGAAACTCCCACTGCCCTTCAGGTGCTGCGGCAAGCATCTCGTCCAGCACCCAAAGGATGCCATCGAGCTCGGGGGTGTCGCCGTAGACGAAGTTCTCCAGCACGTTGAGGCTGTCGCGGTTGGCCAACACCAGGCAGTCCGACGGCTGCCCGTCACGCCCGGCGCGACCGATTTCCTGGCTGTAGTTTTCGATGGATTTGGGCAGGTCGAAATGCACCACATTGCGGATGTCGCTTTTGTCGATGCCCATGCCAAAAGCGATGGTGGCGACGATGCAATTGGACTGCCCGCCCATGAAGCGACGCTGGATCGCTTCCCGTTGTTCATGGGGCAACCCGGCGTGATAGGCCTCGACCTGAATGCCGTTGCGGTTCAGGTGTTCGGCGATGTGTTCCGCCGTTTTCTGCAGGGTGACGTAGACGATGCTCGGCTGGTCCGCACGCTGGCTCATCCACTCGACGAGGCGTCGGCGCTTGTCCGCTCCACGAACCGGCTCCACCAGCAAATTGAGGTTCGGGCGATAGAAGCCGGTGGTCACCACATCGTCGGCGGCGATGGCAAATTTCGCCTGCATGTCGGCGATGACCCTGGGCGTCGCCGTTGCGGTCAGCAGCAGCACCTGAGGGATATTGAACTGGCGTTGATAGTCGGGAAGCTTGAGGTAGTCCGGGCGAAAGTTGTGCCCCCATTCGGAGATGCAATGCGCCTCGTCCACCACCAGCAGCGAGATCGGTACTTGCTGCAAAAAATGCCGGAAGCGTTCGTTCTTCAGGCGTTCCACCGAGATCATCAGAATCTTCAGTTCGCCGGATTTTGCCCGAGCCATGACATCGCTGGCGTCATCGCGGCTCTGGGCCGAATCGATACTGCCCGCCGAAATGCCGTGGCGTTGCAGGAACGCCAGTTGATCCTGCATCAACGCCAGCAACGGCGAGACCACCAGCGTCAGGTGCGGCAGCAACAGCGCCGGCAATTGGTAGCAAAGGGACTTGCCGGAACCGGTGGGGAAAATCGCCGCCGCCGAACGCCCGGCCAATACGGCACCGACAGCCGCCTCCTGACCGGGTCGAAACTGTGGATAACCGAAAACCTGTTCCAGGGTGTGGTGCATAAGCTGTCACTCCATTGACCGCTGCGGAGTCAAAAGCCTAGCCGGCGATTGCAGCGAGTCGAGAAAAGGTCGGGGGTGAAAACGATAGGGGATGATACAGCGGATGGCGGGACGGCAATGCACGGCTTCAGAGATGAGGCGACTGTCAGATCGCCTTCGCGGGCAAGCCCGCTCCCACAGGATCCATGCCGTCCACAGACTTGAGTACGACTCAAAATCTGTGGGAGCGAGCCTGCTCCGGGCGGCGTTCCGACGAAGAGGCCAACACACCCACCGCAAAACTCGAAATACCCGACATTGTCCGAGGCCCCCTCTACCGAGATTTACTGCGAAGCGACTGAGAACGCTGTAAGCATTTTTACCTCTCGCCATTTCACGTTGAAAACCCACCCACAACCTGTAGTCCCCTTCCTCCAAATATGACAAAACCCTTACAAAGCCTGTCGATCTCGGCCGTCTTGTCCCCCAACGCCATACCCTCCTATAGTTTCCAGCGCGGCTGAAAACAGTGTCTCGGCCTGCCGGGAACACTTGCCGATTTCGCACAGGACGCACTCAATGAAAAGCCCCGACTCACTGACAACCCGCTACCACCCGCTAAAGACCCGCTACAGCGAAACCCCGGTGCTGGTCATCGATACCGAGGCCGACCCCTACGAGATCCTCGACGCCGCCCGACAACGCATCCGCGCCGCCAGCGACCTGCTCGAAACCCTTTATTGCACCTGCTTCAAACAGGCCGAAGCGAGCGACATCCCCAATATTGTCAGCGCCCTGTACCTGCTGACCCAGGACGGCAACGACCTGCTCGACATCGCCCGGCAGCGCTTGCCCTGAAGTCCCCCTGTAGGAGCTGGCTTGCCAGCGATGAACGATAACGCGGTCCACTGTGGATAACGCCGTCAGCAACGACCTATGAAAGCTTCGGCAAGGTCCTACAAAACAAGACACCTTGTCGGCTATCGATGACCAGTCACTCAATCCTATAGTCCAGAGTGTCGCTGCCAAATCAGCGACTCGGGTTTGGTCACCTGAAAATGAGAGAAAACTAATGCATGCGCTTGTATGCTGCCGACATCTTTTTGTCGGCACGCTTTATGGCGGCTGTGTTTGGGACGCTTCGGCGTACCCGGGTTATCTCTCCCTGGTTTGACCAACCTGAACACAGTCCGCCTCCCATCGCTTGGTCACGATAGCGGCGGTTCATCGGCTACTAAAAGAGAAAATCCCTATGAACAAATGGAACCCGTTCACCAACGAACGCTATCTCCCACTCCACACCAACCTCACCGACACCCCGCCCCTGATCATCGACACAGAAGCCAACCCCCAAGACATCCTCGAAGCCGCCCTCCAACGCATCCGGGCTTCCAGCGAGCTGCTGCAAACCCTGCACTGCCAATGCTTCAAACACGGCGACCTCGAAGACATCCCGCACATCACTCATGCGCTCTACCTGCTGACCCAGGACGGCTGCGACCTGCTCAAAGTCGCCCAGCAACGAATGCTCAACTGGAAAGCCCCGGTCTGACGTTGCGTGAAGATCAGTTCCCATGTTCTGCATGGGAACGATCAAAAAAATAAATCTGATCCAACGGACAAAACGCATGGAAAGCCATCATCGAGCGCAGGAGATAACCATGAGCAAGTTTTTTAATGAGCTAATGGAAAGCGTGCAACAGATGAACGAGATCCTGCGGGATGAACGTGTCAGCCTTCCCCGCGACCTGAAAACATTGCGCCCAGGAACGATCAAGTCAGTCGCGCCTTCCTCTCGCGCTCGGCAACTCATAAGATCCGCCCAAGCCCAACCGGACACCCCGCAATGAACCTCGCTCCCAACTTCCCGGACGACCACGCCATGCAACTGCTCATGCAGTTGCTGCACGAAGAAATCGGTCTGCCCGAACGCAAAACCATTAGCCTCAACACCTCGATCAACTTTGATCTGGGCTGCGAAGGCGCTGATGCCCGGCACCTGATGGAAGCACTGGAAGAACAGTTCGCCATCGACTTCGTCGACTACGATGCCTATCGCTACTTCCAGCCTGAAGGCTTTGATGTGTTTCTCAAGCGACGGGCGAAGGGGCGTGGCGATAAAGTTCCACTGACTATCGAAATGCTTTACCAAGCGATAAAAGCGCAACGTTGGGATACGCGAAAGCTGGAAGGGATCGATTGATCGCGTAAGTATCATTATTCTGGCCGTTTGAAGCCTATTCAGCTGGAATAATGGCAGCTACGCCTCACATCCTCCGAATCGCACCTACAAAAAAGCCGCCCCGAAGGGCGGCTTTTTCGTTAGCTCAATCCAACACTTACAACTTCGGACCCGCAGCCTTGATCGCGTCGCTCACTTCGAACTTCTTGAAGTTCTCGATGAACAGGCCGGCCAGTGCTTTGGCGGCTTCGTCGTAGGCGGCTTTGTCGGCCCAGGTGTTGCGTGGGTTCAGCAGGCCAGTCTCAACGCCCGGTACGGCCACTGGCACGTCGAGGTTGATGGTGTCCAGGTGCTCGGTCTCGGTGCCGATCAGCGCGCCGCTCTGGATCGCTGCGATCACGGCACGGGTGGTCGGGATGTTGAAGCGTTTGCCGACGCCGTAGCCACCGCCGGTCCAACCGGTGTTGACCAGGTAGACCTTGGAGCCGAAGCCGCGGATGCGCTTGATCAGCAGCTCAGCGTATTCGCCGGCCGGACGCGGGAAGAACGGTGCGCCGAAGCAGGTGGAGAAGGTCGACTTGATGCCGCTGCCCGAACCCATTTCAGTCGAGCCCACCAGCGCGGTGTAGCCGGACAGGAAGTGGTAGGCCGCTTGTTCTTCGTTGAGAATCGACACTGGCGGCAACACGCCGGTCAGGTCGCAGGTCAGGAAGATCACAGCGTTCGGCTCGCCACCGAGGTTCTTCTCGGAACGCTTGGCAACGTGCTCCAGCGGGTAGGCGGCGCGGCTGTTCTGGGTCAGGCTGACATCGGCGTAGTCGGCGTGCTTGGCGTCGTCGATAACGACGTTTTCCAATACCGCGCCGTGCTTGATGGCTTTCCAGATTACCGGCTCGTTCTTCTCGGACAGGTCGATGCACTTGGCATAGCAACCGCCTTCGATGTTGAACACCACGCCTTCGCCCCAGCCGTGTTCGTCGTCACCGATCAGGTAACGGCTTTCGTCGGCGGACAGGGTGGTCTTGCCGGTACCGGACAGACCGAAGAACAGGGTCACGTCGCCTTCTTCGCCGATGTTGGCGGCGCAGTGCATTGGCAGTACGTCGGCAGCCGGCAGCAGGAAGTTCTGCACCGAGAACATGGCTTTCTTCATCTCACCGGCGTAACGCATGCCGGCGATCAGCACTTTCTTCTGTGCGAAGTTGATGATCACGCAGCCGTCGGAGTTGGTGCCGTCACGCTCTGGCACGCACTCGAAGTTGGCAACGTTGAGGACCTGCCACTCGTCACGACCCGCCGGGTTGTACTGAGCCGGGTTGATGAACAGGCAACGGCCGAACAGGTTCTGCCAGGCAGTCTGGGTGGTCATCTTCACGGCCAGGTAGTGCTCGGAAGCCGCACCTACATGCACGTGGGAAACGAAATGCTCTTGCGCGTTGTTGAAAGCTTCAACACGGTTCCACAGGGCGTCGAACTTGTCGGCCGGGAACTTGCGGTTGATCGGGCCCCAGGCGATGGCGCCCGTGGTGCTCGGCTCATCAACGATGAAACGATCGACTGGCGAACGGCCGGTACGGTGACCGGTACGAACAACCAGTGCGCCGGTATCGGCAAGCTCGCCTTCACCGCGATTGAGGGCTTCTTTAACCAGATCATCAACACTCAGATCGGTGTACACGGCATTGTTGGCTTGCGTCATGAGGTTCCCCGTCGGCCAGTGGCCGAGTGCTCCAAACGTTTTTGTAGTAGAAAGTCGTGCACTACTACCGCGAAAAAAGTGGGCCGGATTATGCCAGAAAAGCCCAAAAAAAGTAGGCCCCTCCTGTCGTAACGGCGTTAATCCGGCGGTAGCCAGTGAATTTACCTGCGCTGAACCGTTTTAGTGACGGGTATCTGACGGCGTCTCGACACCCGCGCCGGCGAACAATTGGGTGACATCGGCGGCATCGAACAGGTAGCGCTGGTTACAGAACTGGCAATCGATTTCGATGTTGCCACCGTGTTCGACCACCAATTGCTGCGCATCTTCCACACCCAGACTGACCAGCGCATTGGCCGAACGTTCGCGCGAGCAGCTGCAACGGAAGCGCAACTTCTGTACATCGAACAGACGCACCTGCTCGTCGTGGTACAGGCGATGCAACACGGTTTCGTTGTCCAGGCCCAGCAGTTCATCGGCGGTCAGCGTGCCGCCCAGGGTGGTGAGGTGCTGCCAGCTGGCGGCGCGCTCGTCTTCGTCCTTCAAACGGTCGGCAGGCAGCTGTTGCAGCAACAGGCCACGGGCGCGACGGCCGTCGGCGTACAGCCAGAAACGCGTGCCGACTTGCTGGGACATGACGAAATAGTTGGTGAAGCATTCCGACAGGGTGGCGCCGTCGAGGTCGACGATGCCCTGGTAACGCTGGCCCTGAGTCGGGTCGATGGTCAATGCAAGTACGCCGTCCGGCATCAGATCGGCCAGGGTCGCGTCAGGTGCGATACGGTCCGCTTCGTAACGGGCCAGGCCACGGATCTCGCGCTCGCTGGAGCACTCGATCATCAGCAGCGGGATCGGGCCTTCGGAACGGGCTTGCAGAATCAGCAAGCCATCGAACTTCATCGCGCCAACCAGCAACGATGCGGCCGCCATCAGCTCGCCGAGCAGTTGCGCGACCGGCTGCGGGTAGGCGTGTTTGGCCAGGACTTCGGCGTAGCTGAGCTCCAACGAGACCAGCTCGCCACGGGTGTCGCTGTCATCGAAGATGAAGCGTTGGGTGAAGTCGTTATCCGGTAGGTCAGTCATAAGTCTGGGTATCTGAAGTGGTGACAAAAGTGATGACAGAATTCGAGGTTACGCCTTGGTCATAGCGTCTTGCTGCCTGGTTATGGCTTACAGGCCGGCGACTGTGTGCGCTTTACGACGAATGGCACTGCCAATGGCTCATGTAGGGTAGGCGAATTACCCCATATGGCTACGCGCAAGCACAATTACAAGTCTTTGCCTGTTTGAGTGATCGACGGACCCGGTCAATCATTCGTTGCTGCTGCCACGAAACTTGAACAGATCCCGTCGCTGTTTCTTGCTCGGTTTGCCATCGGTGCTCACGCCCAGAGCGCCTGCCTTGCGCTCGGCGGCAGCGTTTTCGCGCTTGGCGATGCTGGCTTGCGTTTCGGCGTACAGCATCTGCGCCTCCGGTGCGCCACGGCGCACGATCGACAACGCCTGGACCACCACCGTGCGCTCCTCGAAGCCGGTGCGGATCACAAACTCGTCGCCGATCCGTGGCTCTTTACCCGGCTTGCAGCGTTCGCCCCGGCAATGCACCTTGCCGCTTTCAATCGCCGCCTTGGCCAGGGCACGGGTTTTGTAGAATCGTGCAGCCCACAACCATTTATCGAGGCGGACTTTGTCGTCCTCTTCGTTTTTTTGTGCCATGGGATTTCCTCATTCTGAAATATTGGTGAACTGTACTACCGTTTCTGACGTACCAAGAATTTCACCGGCTCGGATTACAATACTGACATTCCATAACCTCCCTGCGAGGCTGGAAATCCGGGCCGTAGATATCTGTCGCCTTTTAATCATTATTCTGCGTGAATACCGCGAATCCGGCCGCGTGCGGCCCGAGCGGTTTCTACCGGTTGAGCACTTTTGAAGACATTTGACCATTTGACCGTTGTCGGTCTGCGCGAGTGGGTGGCGCTCCCGGATTTGGGAGTCGCCGGCCTTCGGGCAAAAATCGACACCGGTGCCAGCACCTCAAGCCTCCACGCCACCGACATCGAGCTGTTCGAGCGCGATGGTGAGCAGTGGGTGCGTTTTACCGCCCACCTGGGTTCCGTCGTACAACTGCGCCACCGGCGCTGCGAAGCACCGCTGGTGACGATGAAAACCATTAAAAGCTCAAACGGTCACGCGCAGGTGCGATACGTGATCAGCACCACCCTGGCCCTCGGTGATCGGGTCTGGCGGGTCGAGTTCACGCTCGCCTGCCGCAAGTCCATGCGTTATCGCCTGCTGCTCGGCTCCAAAGCCCTGATCCACGGCCAGTTGGTGGTCAATCCGGGCATCAAGTATGTACAAGACAAGCCGGTGTTCCCGGTATCTACCTCCTCCACAGGTGTTGCATGAAGATCGCTGTGCTGTCGCGGAACCCGCGTCTGTATTCCACCCGCCGCCTGGTTGAAGCCGGTACTGAACGCGGCCATGAAATGGTGGTGGTCGATACCCTGCGCGCCTACATGAACATCGCCAGCCACAAACCGCAGATCCACTACCGCGGCAAGCCGCTGGAAGGTTTCGATGCGGTGATTCCACGGATCGGTGCGTCCGTGACCTTTTATGGCTGCGCCGTGCTGCGCCAGTTCGAAATGATGGGGGTATTTCCGCTCAACGAATCGGTGGCCATTGCCCGCTCGCGGGACAAGCTACGTTCGCTGCAATTGCTGTCTCGCCGCGGGATCGGCTTGCCGGTGACCGGCTTTGCCCACTCCCCCGATGACATTCCCGACCTGATCGAAATGGTCAACGGCGCGCCCCTGGTGATCAAGGTGCTGGAAGGCACCCAAGGCATCGGCGTGGTGCTGTGCGAAACCGCGACCGCCGCTGAATCGGTGATCGAGGCGTTCATGGGCCTCAAGCAGAACATCATGGTTCAGGAGTACATCAAGGAAGCCGGTGGTGCGGACATTCGCTGTTTCGTCGTCGGGGACAAGGTGATTGCGGCGATGAAACGCCAGGCCAAACCCGGCGAGTTCCGCTCCAACCTGCATCGCGGCGGCAGCGCGAGCCTGATCAAGATCACGCCGGAAGAGCGCATGACGGCGTTGCGCGCCGCCAAGGTCATGGGGCTGGCGGTAGCGGGCGTGGACATCCTGCGCTCCAATCACGGGCCGCTGGTGATGGAAGTGAACTCATCGCCGGGGCTTGAAGGGATCGAGACCACCACTGGCAAGAATGTGGCGGGGATCATCATTGAGCATCTGGAGAAGAATGGCGGACCGAACATGACGCGGACCAAAGGCAAGGGTTAACCCTGGTTTTTGTGGCGGCTGGAAGGCCGCCTTCGCGGGCAAGTCGGATCGCCGCACCGCCGCTCCCACAGGGTTTTGGGTTGATAGCGATATTTCGGCTAGCCAAAATCACTGTGGGAGCGGCGGTGCGGCGATCCGACTTGCCCGCGAAGGGGCCATCAGCCCCACTGAAAAAATCAGGTTTTAAACGGCATCCCGCGGCAACATCAACCCCAACGGCAAGCGCACCCGCGCTTCCAATCCACCGCCCGAGCGGTTACGCAGTTCAACATTCCCGCCATGCATCGAAGCAATCCGCTTCACGATCGCCAGCCCCAACCCGGTGCCCTTCCCGCCCCGGGCACGATCACCGCGGGTGAACGGGTTGAAGATCGCTTCCAGTTCCGACGGATCAATACCGGCACCACGGTCCATGACGCTCAGCACCACATAGGGCGCGCTGGTGTCCCCGGACACGTACGCCGCCACCTCCACGCCACTGCCGGCATGATGCAGCGCATTGCCGATCAGGTTGTTCAACAGTCGCTTCATCGACACACGACGCAACGGAAACGGCTGGATCGGCTCCAGGCGCAGCCGCACTTTCTCTTCATTCTGGTTGTAGGGGGCAGCGACTTCGCGGACCAGGTCGCTCAGGTCAACCTCCTCTACCGACTCGTCGCGCCCGTCGCGAATGAACGCCAGGAACTGATCGAGAATCGCGTCCATGTCTTCGATATCGCGCACCATGTCGTCAGTCAGGTCGGTGCGATCGCCCATCAACTCCAGGGACAGACGCAAGCGGGTCAAGGGTGTGCGCAAATCATGGGAAACCCCGGCCAACATCAACTCACGTTCGCGACCGGCCTGCTCGACATCTTCGGCCATCTGGTTGAAAGCGCGGTAAACCTCGGTCATCTCGCTCGGCGTATCGCTGATTGGCAGGCGCACGCTGCGCCCCTGACCCAGTTGCCGTGCGGCGTACACCAGGCGTTTTAACGGCTGGTTGAGCTGACTGACGAAGATCCACGCAGACGCCGTGGACAGCAGACCGATAGCAAGGAACCAGCCGAGCACATTCCAGATTTTCTGGCCACGCAACGGGTGCGGATACAACGGCACTTTCAGCCAACCTTCACCCAGGCTCGGCGCACGAACCCACAATGCCGGGGGAGAATGCATGCGTAGTCGCACTTCGGTGTCCGGCCCCAGCTCGGTCTGCATCTGTCGCTGGTAAATCTCACTGTAAGGCCAATGTTGCTCGCCTTCCGGGACACCGGCGCCCACTACCCGAATCAGGGGTGCACTATCGGCAATCTTGGCGCGGTTCTCTTCATCAGCCGCCCAGTAGGCGCGCAGCACCAGGGCGACACCGTGGCTGTACTGGCGGTCCACCAGCACATCTTCGTTCATCAGCAGATAAACCAGGGTCAGCGCCTTGGAGAAGAGAACGACGATGAGCACCAGCCAAAGGGTGCGGGAGAAGAAGCTCTGGGGGAACCAAACGGGGGTTTTCATGGATAACCGTTAAACACTTGCAGGAGAGAGCGATGCTCGCATATTGCGGTTTGCGAGTCTGCGGACAGGATCGATTGATCCGGTGTCCGCATGACCCGCTCCTACAAATCGCCAATCACTTGGTGGCGGTACCATCCGGTACAAACACGTAACCCACGCCCCAGACAGTCTGGATATAACGTGGTTTGGACGGATCGGGTTCGATCATCCGGCGCAGACGGGAAATCTGCACATCGATGGAACGCTCCAGGGCATCCCACTCGCGGCCACGGGCCAGGTTCATCAGTTTGTCGCGGGTCAGCGGCTGACGCGCGTTCATCACCAGGGCCTTGAGTACCGCGAACTCGCCGGTGGTGAGCATGTGCACTTCTTCGCCGCGCTTGAGCTCGCGGGTGGCCAGGGACAGCTCGTAGTCACCGAAGGTCACGCTTTCGTCTTCGCTGCCCGGGGCGCCTGGCACCGGCGCCGACTGGCGACGCAGTACTGCCTTGACGCGAGCCATCAGCTCATCCGGGTTGAACGGCTTGGCCAGGTAATCGTCGGCGCCCAGTTCCAGGCCCTTGATGCGGCTCAGCTCGTCGCCCTTGGCGGTGAGCATGATGATTGGAATCTGGTTGTTCGCGTTGCGCAGGCGGCGGCAGGCGGTCAGGCCGTCTTCGCCGGGCAACATCAGGTCGAGGACGACCAGGTTGAACACTTCGCGCGCCAGCAGTCGATCCATTTGCTCGGTGTTCGGCACGGCGCGGGCGCGGTAGCCCTTGCTGACGAAAAAACGCTCCAGCAGGCTGCTCAGCCCCGGATCGTCGTCAACGATAAGAATTTTCTCGCCTTCAGCAGTTTGTGCAGTGCTGCTCATTGGATGCTCCTTTGATCTCGGCGCGCATTATGGCGTAGCTGCCGTTATACGCACCGTGTGCATTGTTAGCAGATTTTTCCTTTAGTGCCAGAAAACCGGCCATTGCACCGGCAACCCGTGATGCCCCCGAACGACAGAACGCTGGTTATAATGCGCGGCCTTTTGTGTCAGGCAACATCAGACAGGTACTACAGACAGACGCCATTTATTTTCATGGCGTCGGCAGTAATTGTTCGATTTCACGGGTCAACGGGATACCTTTTGATCCAGGTAGCGGCGCAGGCCAGGCCGCTCAACCAGACTCGCCGAGCCCTTATCCTTGCGCCTGCGAGCCTGCTTTCACAATTTGTCAGGTGGTTTTATGGACAGCATCAACAGCCGCATCGCCGAGGAACTCGGTGTACGCCCACAACAGGTCGAAGCGGCCGTCGCGCTACTCGATGAAGGCTCTACCGTTCCCTTCATCGCCCGTTACCGGAAAGAAGTGACCGGCAGCCTCGACGATACGCAATTGCGTCATCTGGAAGAGCGCCTGCGCTACCTGCGAGAACTCGACGAACGGCGCATCAGCATCCTTGCCAGCATCGAAGAGCAAGGCAAGCTGACCCCGCAACTCGAACGCGACATCAAGCTCGCCGACACCAAGACCCGTCTCGAGGACTTGTACCTGCCGTACAAGCAGAAGCGCCGCACCAAGGGCCAGATCGCCCTGGAAGCCGGCCTCGGCGAACTGGCCGACGGCTTGTTCAACGACCCGTCCCTGAGCCCGGAAACCGAAGCCGCACGTTTCATCGACGCGGAAAAAGGCGTGGCCGATGTGAAGGCAGCCCTCGAAGGCGCCAAGTACATCCTCATGGAGCGCTTCGCCGAAGACGCCGGCCTGCTGGACAAGCTGCGCAACTACCTCAAGCAGGAAGCCACCCTCAGTGCCCGCGTGATTGCCGGCAAGGAGGAGGAAGGCGCCAAGTTCCGCGACTACTTCGAACACGACGAACCGCTCAAAAGCATGCCGTCGCACCGCGCGCTGGCGATTTTCCGTGGCCGCAACGAAGGCATCCTCAGCTCCTCGCTGAAAGTCGGCGACGAACTGCCGGGCACCATGCACCCGTGCGAAGGCATGATCGGCCAGCATGTCGGCATCCAGAACCAGAACCGCGCCGCCGACAAATGGCTGGGCGAAGTGGTGCGCTGGACCTGGAAGGTCAAGCTCTACACCCATTTGGAAACCGACCTGCTGGGCGAGCTGCGCGATGGCGCGGAAACCGAAGCGATCAACGTCTTCGCCCACAACCTGCACGACCTGCTGCTGTCGGCCCCGGCCGGCCCGCGCGCCACCTTGGGGCTCGACCCTGGCCTGCGCACCGGCTGCAAGGTGGCGGTGGTTGATTCCACTGGCAAGCTGCTGGATCACGCCACGGTTTACCCGCACGTGCCGCACAACAAGTGGGACCAGACCATCGCCGTACTCGCCGCCCTGTGCGCCAAGCACTCGGTGGACCTGATCGCCATCGGCAACGGCACCGCCAGCCGCGAGACCGACAAGCTGGCCGCCGAGCTGATCAAAAAATATCCAGCGATGAAAATGACCAAGGTCATGGTCTCCGAGGCCGGTGCATCGGTTTACTCGGCGTCGGAACTGGCTTCCAAGGAATTCCCGGACCTCGACGTGTCGATCCGTGGCGCCGTATCGATTGCCCGTCGCCTGCAAGACCCGCTGGCCGAGCTGGTGAAGATCGATCCGAAATCCATCGGTGTCGGCCAGTACCAGCACGACGTGTCGCAGCTGAAACTGGCCCGTGGCCTGGATGCAGTGGTCGAGGACTGCGTGAACGCCGTCGGCGTCGACGTGAACACCGCGTCCGTGGCGCTGCTGGCGCGCATCTCCGGCCTCAACGCGACCCTGGCGCAGAACATCGTCAGCCACCGCGACGAGCACGGTGCGTTCAAGACCCGCGCTGCGCTGAAGAAAGTTGCGCGCCTCGGTGAAAAAACCTTCGAACAGGCGGCCGGATTCCTGCGCGTGATGAACGGAGACAATCCCCTGGACGCCTCCGCGGTGCACCCGGAAGCCTATCCGCTCGTGCAGCGTATCGCCGCCGAGACTGATCGCGATATTCGTTCGCTGATTGGCGACAGTGGTTTCCTCAAGCGCCTGGACCCGAAAAAATTCACCGACGAAACCTTCGGTCTGCCAACGGTCACCGACATCCTTCAGGAACTGGATAAGCCCGGCCGCGACCCACGCCCCGAGTTCAAGACCGCCGAGTTCCAGGAAGGCGTCGAAGACCTCAAGGACCTGCAACTGGGCATGATCCTCGAAGGCGTGGTAACTAACGTGACCAACTTCGGTGCCTTCGTCGATATCGGCGTGCATCAGGACGGTTTGGTGCACATCTCCGCACTTTCGGAGAAATTCATCAAGGACCCGCGCGAAGCGGTGAAGGCCGGTGACGTGGTGAAAGTGAAGGTCATGGAAGTCGACATCCCGCGCAAACGCGTTGGCCTGTCGATGCGCATGAGCGACACCCCGGGCGAGAAAATCGACGGCGCTCGCGGCGCGCGTCCGGGGTCGGCGCCCCGCCAATCCCAGAACACTGCACCGCGCAAGGAAACCACGGCAGCAGCACCGAGCAACAACGCCATGGCTTCGCTGTTCGCCAATGCCAAGCAGTTGAAGAAACGCTGATGGACATTCCCGCCGGGCTGACCGAAAGCGCGTTCTTCAAGCTGCTCGGCTGCCGCTTGCACAGTCTGGAAACCGGGGTGGCGCAAGTCGCCCTGGCGCTGGAGCCCGAACTGCGCAATCGCGGTGGCAAGCTGCACGGCGGGGCCTTGTTCAGCCTGGTGGACATTGCCATGGGGTTGGCCTGCTCCAGCACCCACGGCTTTGACCAGCAGAGCGCGACCATCGAGTGCAAGATCAACTACATCCGCGCCGTCTCTGACGGCGAGGTAATGTGCACGGCGCGGGTGATCCACCCGGGCCGCCGCACCTTGGTTGTCGAAGCCGATGTGATGCAGGGCGACAAACTGGTCGCAAAAGCACAAGGCACGTTCGCTGTCCTGTAGCTAGATGTCATCGATTTGAGTTAATTTCAGCGCAACGCAACCTGTGGGAGCGCCTGTGGCGAGGGGGCTTGCCCCCGTTTGAGTGCGAAGCACTCACAATATCTTGGAACATCAGAGATTTTGGGGCTGCTTCGCAACCCAACGGGGGCAAGCCCCCTCGCCACAGGCCCGCTCCCACAATGATTGCGGCGAGTTCCAAAACCAGGCGAAAACGCCAGTTTTAACTTCACCCTTGTAGACCGTCTTGCCCACCCCCATATTGGGGCGACTGACGCGTGAAGGAATCCAACTTGAGCGAACTTCTCAACCGCCGCCTGGCCCTGCTCGGCGAGCGCGCTAACCTCTCTCTGCTCGAACAGTGCCTTCACGGCATCGAACGTGAATGCCTGCGCGTGACCGGCGAAGGTCGCCTGGCGCAAACGCCGCACCCGGAAGAATTGGGTTCCGCGCTGACCAACGAACAGATCACCACCGACTACTCCGAGTCGCTGCTGGAGTTCATCACGCCGGCCCTGCCAGACCCGGCGGACACGTTGGCAAGCCTGGACAGCATTCACCGTTTTGCCTACAGCAAGCTCGGCAACGAGTACCTGTGGAGCCCATCGATGCCGTGCCCGTTGCCGGCCGAGGAAGACATCCCGATCGCCTATTACGGCACGTCCAATATCGGGCAGCTCAAGTACGTGTATCGCAAGGGCCTGGCCCTGCGTTACGGCAAGACCATGCAATGCATTGCCGGCATCCACTACAATTTTTCCCTGCCGGAAAAACTCTGGCCGCTGCTCAGGCAGGCCGAAGGCTTTGTCGGCACCGACCGCGATTTTCAGTCGTCGTCCTACATCGCGCTGATCCGCAACTTCCGCCGCTACAGCTGGCTGCTGATGTACCTGTTCGGTGCGTCGCCAGCGCTGGATGCCGGTTTCCTGCGCGGCCGTTCGCACCAATTGGAACAACTGGACCCGCACACGTTGTACCTGCCGTACGCCACCAGCCTGCGCATGAGCGACCTGGGTTACCAGAGCAACGCCCAGGCCGGCCTGACGCCCTGCTACAACGATCTGGCCAGCTACACCGACAGCCTGCGCAAAGCGGTGGCCACGCCGTATGCGCCGTACGTCGAAGTCGGCACCCACCAGGATGGCGAGTGGGTGCAGCTCAACACCAACATCCTGCAGATCGAAAACGAGTATTACTCCAACATCCGCCCGAAACGCGTGACCTACACCGGCGAGCGGCCGATCCAGGCGCTGATGGCCCGGGGCATCCAGTACGTCGAAGTGCGCTGCCTGGACATCAACCCCTTCCTGCCGATGGGCATCGACCTTACCGAGTCGCGCTTCCTCGATGCGTTCCTGCTGTACTGCGCGCTCAACGACAGCCCGCTGCTGACCAACACCAGCTGCGGCAACGCGACCTCGAACTTCCTCAGCGTGGTCAAGGAAGGTCGTCGTCCAGGCCTGCAACTGCAACGCGACGGTCAGCCGGTTGATCTGAAGGAATGGGCCGGTGAGCTGCTGGAAAAAATCGCTCCGCTGGCGGCGATGCTCGACCAGAGCCATGGTGGCGATGCCCACAGCAAGGCGCTGGACGCCCAGATGGCCAAGGTCCGGGACCCGTCCCTGACGCCGTCGGCCCAGGTGTTGGCGGCCATGGCCGAGCACAAGGAAAGCTTTGCCCAGTTCTCGCTGCGCCAAAGCCAGGCGCATGCCGAGTTCTTCCGCAGCGAGCCGTTGGCGGCTGAAGAACAAGCGCAGTTTGAAGAGCGGGCGCGTTCATCGCTGGCTCAACAGGCTGAGCTGGAACAGAACGAGGTCGGTGATTTCGATGTGTTTGTCGGGGCGTACCAGGCGAGCATTTTGGCGATCAGCAACTAACCTTCGGAAGGTCCTGCGGACCTTATCGCCAGCAAGCCGGCTCCTACAGACCCGGGAACGCGCAGCCACGCAAAATCCTGTAGGAGCTGGCTTGCCAGCGAAGGCGGTGTATCTGTCACACCACGTTGCCTGGTTCGCCAGCAAGCCGGCTCCTACAAAGAACCACCTCAAACATCTCACGCTCATAAGCTAATTCGAAAAAGTTATTTATTTTCGAATTCTTAGATCATTTAGTCTCTTTCTCACGCCGACATTCGGTCGCCTGACAAGGAGCTTTCTGATGAAACTGACTTTCCCTCTACGCTTGCTGGCGGCCGCAACCCTGGCTACCGCGAGTTTCTTTGCCCAGGCGGCCGACGTCACCGTCGCCTACCAGACCACCGTTGACCCGGCGAAAGTCGCCCAGGCCGACGGCGCTTACGAAAAGGCCACCAAGGCCGATATCAGCTGGCGCAAATTCGACAACGGTGCCGATATCATCGCCGCCATCGCCTCCGGCGACGTGCAGATCGGCTACCTCGGTTCCAGCCCGCTGACCGCTGCCATCACTCGCAAAGTCCCGGTGGAAACCTTCCTCATCGCCACCCAGATCGGCGCCGCCGAAGCCTTGGTCGCCCGCGACGGCTCCGGGATCAAGACCCCGCAAGACCTGATCGGCAAGAAAATCGCCGTGCCGTTTGTATCCACCGGCCACTACAGCCTGCTCGCTGCACTGAAGCACTGGAACATCGATCCCTCGAAAGTCACCGTTCTCAATCTGGCGCCACCGGCGATCATCGCCGCCTGGAAACGCGGTGACATCGACGCCACCTACGTGTGGGACCCGGCCCTGGGCGTGGCCAAGGAAAACGGCAAGGTCCTGATCACTTCCGGTGAACTGGCCAAGTTCGGTGCTCCGACCTTCGATGCCTGGATCGTGCGCAAGGATTTCGCCGAAAAGCATCCGGAGATCGTCACCGCGTTCGCCAAAGTGACCCTCGACGCCTACGCCGACTACCGCAAAGACCCACAAGCCTGGCTCGCCAACCAGGGCAACGTCGACAAGCTGGTAAAACTGTCCGGCGCCAAGGCCAGCGATATTCCGCTGCTGCTGCAAGGCAACGTCTACCCGCTGGCAGCTGACCAGGTGCTCACCCTCGGCGCGCCGACGACCAAAGCCATCACCGACACCGCGGCGTTCCTCAAGGAACAAGGCAAGGTCGAGGCCGTGCTGCCGGACTACGCGCCGTACGTCAGCGCCAAGTTCATCACCAATTGATCGGGAGTTGACTGCGATGGCTTTGCTACAGCTGGAGCGCATCAGCGCACAGTACCCCGGCAACCCGGAACCGGTGTTGGCGGATATCTCCCTGAGCCTGGGGCCCCGGCAATTGCTGGTCGCCCTCGGCCCGTCCGGCAGTGGCAAGACTTCGCTGTTGAACCTGATTGCCGGTTTCGTCAAACCCAGCGCCGGGCGCATCACCCTCGACGGCGTGCCGGTCAAAGGCCCGAGCGCCGAGCGTGGCGTGGTGTTCCAGGACGACGCGCTGCTGCCGTGGCAAGACGTGCTGGCCAACGTCGGCTTCGGCCTGGAGCTCGCCGGTATCTCCCGGGACAGACGCGAAGCGCGTGCCCGGGAAATGCTCGCCCTGGTCGATCTTTCCGGTTTTGATCAGCGCCGCATCTGGCAGCTCTCGGGCGGCCAGAAGCAGCGTGTCGGCCTGGCCCGCGCGCTCGCCGCCGACCCGCGCGTGTTGCTGATGGACGAACCTTTCGGCGCCCTCGACGCCTTCACCCGCGAGCAGATGCAGGAGCTGTTGCTGCAAGTCTGGCAACGTACTGCCAAACCGGTGTTCCTGATTACCCACGACATCGAAGAAGCCGTGTTCCTCGCCACCGACCTGATTCTGTTGGCGCCAGACCCCGGGCAAATCGTCGAGCGCCTGAGCCTCGACTTCGGTCAGCGTTATGCCGCCGGTGAGTCGGCCCGCTCAATCAAATCCGACCCGCGTTTTATCGAAACCCGTGAACACGTACTCGCCAAAGTGTTCTCCCAACGCAGCGCCGCCCAGCGGCAGGAGCGCGCATGAGCAGTTACGAAATTCCCGTCGCCGCGATAAAGCCAGGCACTCCTGTGCCTGCGGCACGACGCCGCTTGAGCACGCGCTGGATCAGCGTGCTGACACTGGCCGCACTCATTGTCATTTGGTGGGCCGTGACGGCGACCGGTTTGATCGAGCCGCTGTTCCTGCCGTCACCCTCCGCCGTGCTGCAAAAAGGCTGGCTGCTGGCAACCTCGGGTTACATGGACTCCACCCTGTGGCAGCACCTCGGCGCGAGTCTGAGCCGCATCGGCCTGGGCCTCGGCTTTGCGATTCTCACCGCCGTGCCGGTGGGCATCGCCATCGGCGCCAACCGTATCGCCCGTGGCGTGCTCGACCCGCTGATCGAGTTCTACCGGCCCATTCCACCACTGGCCTACCTGCCGCTGATCGTGATCTGGTGCGGTATCGGCGAACTGTCGAAAGTGCTGCTGATCTACCTGGCGATCTTCGCCCCGATTGCCATCGCCACCGCCACCGGCGTGCGCACGGTCGACCCGGCCAAATTGCGTGCCGCGCAGTCGTTGGGTGCCACTCGCGCACAGTTGATCCGCCACGTGATTTTGCCGAGTGCCTTGCCGGATATTCTGACCGGAGTGCGCATTGGCCTCGGAGTCGGCTGGTCGACCCTGGTCGCCGCCGAATTGATCGCCGCCACCAGCGGTCTTGGCTTTATGGTGCAGTCGGCCGCGCAGTTCCTGGTCACCGATGTGGTGGTCCTGGGGATACTGGTGATCGCACTGATCGCCTTTGCGATGGAGCTGGGCCTGCGCGCCCTGCAACGCAAACTGGTGCCATGGCACGGCCAGGCCCACTGAAATCATAAATGTGGGAGCGGGCTTGCTCGCGAATGCAGAGTGTCAGGCGACTTTATTGAGACTGATACACCGCTTTCGCGAGCAAGCCCGCTCCCACAAAAAGCGCACCCGAATTGAAGAGAACAACCATGTGCGAGTTGACCATCACCCCTTTAAGCTCGGCCCTCGGTGCACAGATCAGCGGCGTCGACATCAGCCAGCCGCTGAGCGCGGAACAACGCGACGCCATCGAGCAGGCCCTGCTCAAGCATCAGGTGCTGTTCTTTCGCGACCAGCCGATCACGCCACAGCAACAGGCGCGATTCGCCGCGAGTTTCGGCGACCTGCACATTCACCCGATCTACCCCAATGTGCCGGAACAACCGGAAGTGCTGATCCTCGACACCGCCGTCACCGACGTGCGCGATAACGCGATCTGGCACACCGACGTGACCTTCCTGCCGACCCCGGCCATGGGCGCGGTGCTCAGCGCCAAGCTGCTGCCGGAGTTTGGCGGCGACACCTTGTGGGCCAGCGGAATTGCCGCGTATGAGGCGCTGTCGACACCGGTGAAAACCTTGCTCGAAGGCCTGACCGCCACCCACGATTTCACCCGTTCGTTCCCGCTGGAGCGCTATGGCAATACGCCCGAGGCGCTGGCCCAGTGGGAGGAAGCACGGCGCAAGAACCCGCCGCTGTCGCACCCGGTGATTCGCACACACCCGGTGAGCGGTCGCCGCTCGCTGTTCGTCAACGAAGGCTTCACCTCGAAGATCAACGAATTGTCGGAAACCGAAAGCGAGGCGATTCTGAGGTTTCTGTTTGCCCACGCCACGCGCCCGGAATTCACCATTCGCTGGCGCTGGCAGCAGGACGACATTGCGTTCTGGGACAACCGCGTGACCCAGCATTACGCCGTGGATGATTACCGGCCGGCGCGGCGGGTGATGCAGCGGGCGACGGTGTTGGGGGATGTGCCGTTTTTCCGATAAGCCGACTGCTGCGCAGTCGATCGCTGGCAAGCCAGCTCCTACAGACGCGATCCGTTGTAGGAGCCGGCTTGCTGGCGATGCGGTCCGCAGGACCGCCCGATACGCTTACTCAGCCGTCGAAGGCTTCTCCCAAAGATTGATCCCGCCCTCCCGGGCAAACCGGTCAATTTCCGCCAGCTCCTCTGCACTGAAGCTCAGGTTCCTCAACGCCCCGACGTTCTCGATGATCTGCTCCGGCCGGCTCGCGCCAATCAATGCCGAAGTGACCCGTGGATCGCGCAGGGTCCACGCCAGCGCCAGTTGCGCCAGGCTCTGGCCACGACGTTTGGCGATTTCGTTGAGTGCCCGCACCTGGGCGATGTTGGCCTCGGACAAGTGCGATGCCTGCAACGAACCACCCCCCGGACGATTGACCCGCGCATCCGCCGGCACGCCGTTGAGGTACTTGTCGGTCAGCAGTCCCTGCGCCAGCGGCGTGAACGCAATCACGCCCGTGCCGAGTTCGTCAGTGGTGTCCAGCAGGTCTTTTTCCACCCAGCGATTGAGCAGGTTGTAGGCCGGTTGGTGGATCAGCAACGGGACTTTCCACTCTTTGAGCAATGCCGCCATTTCGCGGGTTTTCACCCCGGAATAAGACGAGATACCGATGTACAACGCCTTGCCCTGCTGCACCGCGGTGGCCAGCGCACTGGCGGTTTCTTCCAGTGGCGTGTCCGGGTCGAAACGGTGGGAATAGAAGATGTCGACGTAGTCCACACCCAGGCGCTGCAGACTCTGGTCGAGGCTGGCCAGCACGTACTTGCGCGAACCGCCGCCCTGACCGTAAGGCCCCGGCCACATGTCCCAACCGGCCTTGCTGGAAATGATCAGTTCGTCGCGGTACTGCTTGAAGTCTTCACGCAGCAAACGACCGAAGTTGATTTCGGCGCTGCCATAGGGCGGGCCGTAGTTGTTGGCCAAGTCGAAATGGTTGATCCCCAGGTCGAACGCCGTGCGCAACAACGCGCGCTGGGTATCGATCGGCGTGCTGTCGCCGAAGTTGTGCCACAGGCCCAACGACAACGCAGGCAGCACCAGCCCGCTGCGGCCCACGCGGCGGTAAGGGATGGAGTCGTAGCGGTTTTCGGCAGCGGTGTAGGTCATCGAATCCTCTCTTGTCGGTCTTGAATCTGGTATCGACTGCTTCGCCAGTCGCCCAGCATACGCCCGGATCAACGCCAGAAAACCCGGGATTCGACTAATTGCTGAAACGTTTCACAGAAATTCATTCTGCCCGCACAATCGAACAGAACAGCGACAGGCTTGCGTGATCCGGGTCGACAGGAACACAGTCGCCAGTAACGAAGACGCGATAACGATCGCAAGGATGGATGAAGCCATGCACACCACCATCATCATCACCTTCGGCCTGGTCCTGCTCGCGATGATGCTGTTCATCGGCGAGAAACTCGGCTTCAGCCGCCAGACACTTACCTATAGTTTCGTGGTCCTGTGGTTGGCGCTGACGGTGATCAATGGCGCCATCGGCGTGGTGAATGCCGGCCAGTCGCTGAGCACGGAACTGGGGATCGGCACGATGGTGTTCAGCATTCCGGTGGCGGCGCTGGTGTTGTTCATGGTGCTGAGCGCCGAGGGCTGAAAAGCCCCGGCGCCCTGCCCGTGATCAACGCACCAGATGCAGGAACTGCATGTGCCGCTCGTACTGGTCGAGGATGTCGTTGATGATCTGTTCCTTGGTGTAGCCCACCAGGTCGTAGTCCTGGCTGCCCTCGCTCAAATGCACTTCTGCCCGGTAGTAACGGCGATTGTTGAGTTGCTTGGAACCCATGCCGCCACGGGCAAACGAAGGCGTGAAATAGCCACGCATCTGCACCTGATATACGAACGGATGCTGATCGCCATGGCCGATTTCCAGGCTGACGCTGTCATGGGCCGGGTCCGGGTGCATGACCACGTGCAGCCCCTTTTCGCGGAACACCGTCGACACTTCCTCAATGGCCGGTCGCACCGTCGTATCGAGGAAGCGATAAACCTCGTCGCGCGACGGGAAGTGCACGGCCTGGCTCAGGCGTTGCCGCCAACCGCCGCGTCGTGACCCGGACACAGGCGCCAGCGAATGCATCTGCGCTATCTGCTTCTGCGACTCCAGATAAAACGCCTTGTGCAGACCCCACATCATCAACAGCAAGATCAGCGAGAACGGCAAAGAAGTCAGGACCACCGCCGACTTCAACGCATCGATGCTGCCGGAAAACAGCAGCGCGCTGGTCACCAGGGCGGTCATTGCGCCCCAGAACACCCGCAGCCATTTCGGCCCGTCTTCATCGGGATTGCCACCCTTGGCGGACAACGTCGACAGCACCACGGTGCCGGAGTCGGCGGAGGTGACGAAGAACACAAAGCTGATGAACACCGTCACCGCGATG
This sequence comes from Pseudomonas sp. AP3_22 TE3818, assembly GCF_053628995.1. Classification (NCBI taxonomy): domain Bacteria; kingdom Pseudomonadati; phylum Pseudomonadota; class Gammaproteobacteria; order Pseudomonadales; family Pseudomonadaceae; genus Pseudomonas; species Pseudomonas sp. AP3_22 TE3818. The sequence continues at coordinate 6,393,650 of NZ_JBRJHL010000001.1, forward strand.
ACGGTTTTGCTCCACGGGTAGGTTTCCAGCAGCAGGTAAAGCGTCATCGACGGATTGTCGATAGCCGACAGGCCGAGCGCGCTCATGCCGTGGTTGAGCACTTGATCGATGGCGCTGTTGCCGAAGATCGACATCCACGCCAGGGTGAAACCGAGCGGAATCAGCAGCACGCCGAAGACGAATTCGCGGATGGTGCGGCCACGGGAAATCCGCGCAATGAACAAACCCACGAACGGCGACCATGCGATCCACCAGGCCCAATAGAACACCGTCCAGCCGCCCAGCCAGTCGCTGGGTTTGTCGTAGGCATAGAGGTCGAAACTCTTCATCGGCAAGGCGCCGAGGTAATCGCCGAGGTTCTGGATCAGGGTGTTGAGCAAGTGCTGCGTGGGGCCGGCGAACAACACGAACAGCAACAGCGCACAGGCCAGCAGCATGTTGATGTCGGACATGACCCGCACGCCCTTGTCGACGCCCGACACCGCAACGATGATCGCCGCGCCCATCATCAGGGTGATCAGGCCGACCTGAACCCACTGGGTGTGGGCGATGCCGAACAGGTAGTCCAGGCCCGAATTGAGGTGCAACACACCAAAGCCCATGTCCGCGCCGAGGCCAAACACCGTGGCGATGATGCCGAAGCCATCCACCGCGTAGCCGATGGGGCCATTGATGCGCTTGCCGATCAGCGGATACAGCGCCGAGCGCAGGGCCAGCGGCAGGTTGTGGCGATAGGCGAAATAGGCCAGCGCCATACCGACAAAGGCGAACACGCCCCAGCCATGCAGGCCCCAGTGCAGAAACAATATCTGCATCGCCTGACGCGCCGCATCCGCCGTGCCGGCCTCGCCTTGCGGCGGCTGCAGCATGTGGGTCAACGGTTCGGACACACAGAAGAAAAACAGGGTGATGCTGATCCCCGCGGCGAACAGCATGCCGGCCCATGACAAATAGCTGAATTCGGGCTCGTCGTGGTCGGCACCGAGCTTGATCTTGCCGTAGCCGGACAAGGCGGTGACCACCACGAAGACCAGATACAGGGTCATCGCCAGCAGGTAATACCAGCCGACCGTGTTGGCCGCCCAGTTTTGCGCCGCCAGCAACCAGGCACCGGCCTGCTCGGGCATGGCGATGACAACGACACCAAACAACAGAATGAAACTCGCCGAGAACCAGAACACCGGCGGATTCATGCGGACCAGGCCGCTTGGAGGGATGGACGATGCACTCATGTACGGTGCACCTCGAAGGGGTAAAACGTGGCTGTAGAAATCGGACTCAGCAAAGGCAAGCCTCCTGTTGTGAGCGGGCAGCGAACCGCCGGTTTAACTTGAATGAACGTTCAAGTTAAACATGGATAGGGGGCTAAGGACTAATCGCAGGGCTCGGCGGTAGTTTTCCTACACTAGCTTAAGGAGGGGTATGAGGCGGGGTTTTGGGGAGAGCCATTCTCTCGATTCGACGTGAGATCAATCGCTGGCAAGCCAGCTCCTACAGGTATTTCATCGCCTTTGTAGGAGCTGGCTTGCCAGCGATGGCGGCGTGTTGCTCGGCATTAATTTCGCGGCCTTACTTCTGTGCCCCATCTTCATGCTGCAGATTCGCCTGGGTCAGGTTGCTGCCCGCCGGCACGCTGCGGGTCAGCCAGACGTTGCCGCCAATGGTCGAACCCTGGCCGATGGTGATCCGCCCCAGGATCGTCGCCCCGGCATAAATCACCACGTCATCTTCGACAATCGGATGCCGCGGCTGGCCTTTCTGCAACTGGCCGTCTTCGTCCGCCGGGAAGCGCTTGGCGCCCAGGGTCACGGCCTGATAAATCCGCACGCGCTCGCCGATGATCGCGGTTTCGCCGATCACCACGCCGGTCCCGTGGTCGATGAAGAAACTGCGGCCGATCTGCGCGCCGGGGTGAATGTCGATACCCGTGGCCGAGTGGGCGATTTCCGCGCTGATCCGCGCCAGCAACGGCAGCCCGGCACGGTACAAATGGTGGGCCAGCCGATGGTGAATCACCGCCAGGATCCCCGGGTAGCACAACAACACTTCATCGACACTGCGCGCTGCCGGGTCGCCGTGATAGGCCGCCAGTACGTCGGTGTCCAGCAGGCTGCGCAAGCCCGGCAGGGCGAGGGCGAAGTCCTGGATGATCTGGATGGTCTTGGCTTCGACTTCGGTATCGGCCTGGGCACTGTGGCGCGCGGCATAGCGCAATTCGAGTCGCGCCTGGGCCAACAACGCATTCAACGCCACATCCAGCGTGTGGCCGACGTAGAAGTCTTCACTCTCTTCGCGCAGGTCAACCGGCCCCAGGCGCATCGGGAACAGCGCACCGCACAAGGCTTCGAGAATCTCTGCCATGGCCGCCCGGGAGGGCAGCTCGCGACCGCCCTGCTCGGTACTGGCCCGGCCATTTTGCGCTCGCCACTGCTCACGCGCGGTGCGCAGCTGGCTGACGATGGTCTGCAATTGCCAATGGCTGGAACGCTCACTCACGGTAAAAACTCCTCACGGGCGACCGGACTGTCTGGCCGCACTGACGGCGATTACTTTACGGCAAGGGCAGCGGGGCAAATTAAGAACCAATAATGCTGTGCTCATTACAATTGGCTATAAGCAATTGACGGTTGCCCAGCCTTTTTCGCGTGCCTATAGTCCTGAGATCTTCCACGGCCAGTACGGACCCATGATCAAACAACAGCTCGCCCGCTTTAACCGCCTCGACCTGCTCGGTCAACCCACCGCCCTGGAAAAGCTCGAACGCCTGTCGAACTGGCTGGGTCGTGAACTGTACGTCAAACGCGATGACCTGACGCCGCTGGCAATGGGCGGCAACAAGCTGCGCAAACTCGAATACCTGGCCGCCGATGCGCTGGCCCAGGGCGCCGACACCTTGATCACCGCCGGCGCGCTGCAATCGAACCACGTGCGCCAGACGGCCGCCATTGCAGCGAAACTGGGTTTGGGCTGCGTAGCCCTTCTGGAAAACCCCCTCGGCACCGATGACAACAATTACACCGGCAACGGCAACCGCCTGCTGCTCGACCTGTTCGATGCCAAGGTCGAGCTGGTGGAAAACCTCGACAACGCCGACGAACAACTGCAAGCCCTGGCCGACAGACTGCGCAGCAACGGCAAGAAGCCGTACCTGGTGCCGATCGGAGGCTCCAACGCGCTGGGCGCACTCGGTTACGTACGTGCCGGGCTGGAACTGGCCGAGCAGATCAAGGACACCGGCCTGACGTTCGCCGCCGTGGTCCTGGCCTCGGGCAGTGCCGGTACCCACAGCGGCCTGGCACTGGCCTTGAGTGAAGCACTGCCGGACCTGCCAGTGATCGGCGTGACGGTCTCGCGCAGCGATGAAGATCAGCGGCCAAAGGTTCAAGGCCTGGCCGAACGCACTGCCGAGCTGCTGGGCGTGGACCTGCCGGAGGCTTTCAAGGTCGAGTTGTGGGACGAATATTTCGCCCCTCGTTATGGCGAGCCGAATGCCGGAACACTGGCGGCGGTGAAGCTGCTGGCGAGTCAGGAAGGCTTGCTGCTGGACCCGGTCTACACTGGCAAGGCCATGGCGGGCTTGCTGGACGGGATCGGGCGTCAGCGTTTCGACGAAGGTCCGATTATCTTCCTGCACACTGGCGGGGCGCCGGCGTTGTTTGCCTATAAGGACTTTCTGTAGGAGCGAGCTTGCTCGCGATGGACGACAGGGCACCGCGGGGTGTCAAGTTGCCCGCGTTATCGTTGACGACCATCGCGAGCAAGCTCGCTCCTACAGTAAAAACGCAAGCTATTCAAAAATGGAATAACCAGAAGAATAATTATTATTTTCCAATCTAAAAACGCCATCATATAGTCATGCTACAGGCGAATTTCCCGAGAGACGCATACGCTGCTTTAAGGCAGGATAGCGCTGTCGCTGAATTCCCGAATTTGCCAACTTTCCTAAAGCGTCTTCCATAAGAAAACACAGGGGCTTGTCATGAATTTTTCCGCACTACGTCGCAATCTGCTGGTGGGCTCGCTGGGCCTGGCACTGAGCGCAGGCCTGATTGGCCAAGCCGTTGCCGGTGAGCAACTGCAAAAAATCAAAGACGCCGGCGTGATCAACGTTGGCCTGGAAGGCACTTACCCACCGTTCAGTTTCGTCGATGCCGACGGCAAACTGACCGGCTTCGAAGTCGAGTTCTCCGAAGCCCTGGCCAAAGAACTGGGTGTCAAGGTCAAACTGCAACCGACCAAATGGGACGGCATCCTCGCCGCCCTGGAATCCAAGCGTCTGGACGCAGTGATCAACCAGGTGACCATCTCCGAAGAGCGCAAGAAGAAGTACGACTTCTCCGAGCCATACACCGTTTCCGGTATTCAGGCGCTGGTGCTGACCAAGAAGGCCGCCGAGCTGAACATCAAGACCGCTGCCGACCTGGGTGGCAAGAAAGTCGGCGTGGGTCTGGGCACCAACTACGAAGAGTGGGTGAAAACCAACGTGCCGACTGCCGATGTCCGCACCTACGAAGATGATCCGACCAAGTTCCAGGACCTGCGTGTCGGCCGTATCGACGCCATTCTGATCGACCGTCTGGCCGCACTGGAATACGCCAAGAAAGCCAAGGACACCACCGCCGCCGGTGACGCGTTCTCCCGTCAGGAGGCCGGCATTGCCCTGCGCAAAGGCGAGCCTGAACTGCTGGCTGCGGTGAACAAGGCGATCGACAAGCTGCGCGCCGATGGCACCCTGAAAAAACTCTCGGAAAAATACTTCAACGCTGACGTCACTCAATAATGGAAGAAGCTTTCCAACTCGCACTGGACTCCGCGCCCTTTCTGCTCAAGGGCGCGTACTACACGGTCATCCTCAGCCTGGGCGGGATGTTCTTCGGCCTGGTAATGGGGTTCGGCCTGGCGCTGATGCGCCTGTCGCGCTTCAAACTGGTGAGCTGGATCGCCCGCATCTACGTGTCGTTCTTTCGCGGCACGCCGTTGCTGGTGCAACTGTTCGTGATCTATTACGGCTTGCCGCAATTGGGTCTGGAACTTGATCCGCTGCCGGCGGCCCTGATCGGCTTCTCGCTGAACATGGCCGCCTACGCCTGCGAAATCCTGCGTGCCGCGATCAGCTCCATCGAGCGCGGCCAGTGGGAAGCCGCTGCCAGTATCGGCATGACCCGCGCGCAGACCCTGCGCCGGGCCATCCTGCCGCAGGCCATGCGCACCGCATTGCCGCCACTGGGCAACAGCTTCATTTCGCTGGTCAAGGACACCGCGCTGGCCGCTACCATCCAGGTGCCGGAGCTGTTCCGTCAGGCGCAACTGATCACCGCCCGTACCTTCGAAATCTTCACCATGTATCTTGCCGCCGCACTGATCTACTGGGTCCTGGCCACGGTGCTGTCGCACCTGCAGAACCAGTTGGAAGCGCGGGTCAATCGGCACGACCAGGAGTCCTGACCCAATGATTGTCGTGGAAAAACTGACAAAGCAGTTCAAGGGTCAAGTCGTGCTCAACGGCATCGATCTTGAGGTCAAGGAAGGCGAGGTGGTTGCGATCATCGGCCCTAGCGGTTCAGGCAAGACCACCTTTCTGCGCTGCCTGAATTTCCTGGAAGAACCCACCAGCGGCCGGATCAAGGTCGGCGATATCGAGATCGATACCAGCCGTCCCCTGAACCAGCAGCAGAGCCTGGTGCGACGTTTGCGCCAGCATGTGGGCTTCGTGTTCCAGAACTTCAACCTGTTCCCCCATCGCACCGCCCTGGAAAACGTCATCGAAGGCCCGATCGTGGTCAAGAAGACCCCGCACGCCGACGCTGTAGCCCTGGGTAAAAAACTCTTGGCCAAGGTCGGTCTGGCGGGCAAGGAGGACGCTTACCCGCGTCGCCTCTCCGGTGGCCAGCAACAGCGCGTGGCGATTGCCCGGGCGCTGGCAATGGAGCCCGAAGTGATCCTGTTCGATGAGCCGACCTCGGCCCTCGACCCGGAACTGGTGGGCGAGGTATTGGCGACCATCCGCGGCCTGGCCGAAGAGAAACGCACCATGGTGATCGTCACCCACGAAATGGGTTTTGCCCGGGACGTGGCCAACCGTGTGGTGTTTTTCGACAAGGGCGTGATCGTCGAACAAGGCGAAGCGAAGGCGTTGTTTGCTAACCCGAAAGAAGAGCGAACCCGGCAGTTCCTGAGCAAGTTCCTGAATAACGTTCATAACTAACAGCCCTACGCAACAACGGTAAACTTCCATGGATGGAAGTGACACCCCTCGAAATACCCTTCATTAACACCGAACAAAACTCACCTATTAAACATGCATATCCTGTACGCGCACACGGTACAAATATATGCGTCACGATAATTAAGCAATGCCAATTCAACCAGATCCTCTGTCGTAAGACGGTGCCCACGACTTGCACAAATTCGCCCGTATTCACCCGCTTTCAGCAGAAAACTTCGACGCACAGGCATGGTTTAATTACTTGGAACCGTAGGAACTTTCTGAATAACACCACACACCCACCACAACTAACAAATCTTATTGACACCGGATCCCCCTGACTCTTATCTAGTCTCCAGCCAGCGACACTCACCACATTCAACTCATTATTCCCGCTCAAAGTAATGAATGGTTTATCTGTTCGATTATTGGTTTTTGATATTCCAGAAACGGACTTCGTTGCAAGACTTCAAGGAGACTTCATGAATAGCACCTCGAACAAATCCGGGCTCGCAGCCCCGACCCTGGCGCAATCGAACAAGGCCGGCATCAACGTCACCTGCGCGGCACACCTGCTGATCGATGTGGCACCCTACCCCGCCATGGACGCAGGAGACCTGGTCGAACTGTTCTGGGACAACTGCTACGTGGCTTCCCGCGTGCTGACGGCCAGTGATGTCGGCCGACCGGTACAGTTGCGGGTGCCTGAGAGTTTTGTCGCCAACGGTACCTCGCGCATTCACTACCGGGTCATGCAGATTGGTCGGGGGCCGGCGATATCGGCCAGTCAAAACGTGCAGATCAAACTCGACTGTCCAGGCGGCCAACCCTCGGCGCTGTGCGGCGATGAAAACCAGTGCCTGGCACCGGTGAGCATTCCCGAGGCAATTCGCCGTCAGGGGGTCAATCCGAGCCAGGTCAAACGCGGTGTTCCCTTGACAATCGAGCCATACCTGAACATGGCCGTCGACGACGAAATCACCCTGCGCTGGGGCGATGTGCGCCTGGATCTGCCACCGCTCAAGCCCGCCGATGTGGGTCAGCCGATCCAGGTCTGGATACCACCGGCCATCATCCTCGAAGCCGGCGAAGATCTGCGGCTGGAAGTGACCTACTGCATTCTCGACAGGGTGGGCAACAACTCCCGCTGGGCACCGGCCCGCACGCTGAAGATCGGTTGCGCCAATCCTTATCTGAAAGTCCCGAAGAGACATCACCTCAAGGCTGCTGAACCCTGCAGACAGCGGCGGCAGTGAATGTGCCCATCGTGTTTTTGTGGCGAGGGGGCTTGCCCCCGTTGGACGCGAAGCGTCCCAAAATATGCAACTCCGGTCCATCAGGACATCGCGTAAGCAGGTTTTGCGGCCGCTGCGCGGCCGAACGGGGGCAAGCCCCCTCGCCACAGGGATTGCGCCCCCACAGAACACCCTTCTATCTATATTCCTAAAAGTTAGTTCATAAAATATTTATACACGTTTAGGGTATATACACCGGACCACCGGACATTCTTGTTTTCATGCGCGGCCACAAGCGGCGCTTCCATGAGATGTGAGGTAGGTATGGTCCGGAACACAATCACCCCAGTGCAGATCGCCAGGGCATTGCGAGCAGCCAAGGAGTGGCAATGATGTCCAGTCTGGCAGATGCAATCGTCCAGAGTGATCTGGACATCGCCCCGTTGTTGTTGCCCGCACAAATCTTGCACAACGACGCCCAAGCCATCAAGGCAGCCCACGAACTGGCGCACGTCGCGCGCCTGCAAGCGGCCAAACGTGACCAGTTGCGCAAGCTCCCATGGTCTGAAATCGAACTGTTCACCCGCAGCGGCCTGGGCAGCATTTCCATCCCCAGCGAGTACGGTGGCCCGCAGGTTTCGTTCGTCACCCTGGCCGAGGTCTTCGCGATCATTTCCGCCGCCGACCCGGCGCTTGGGCAGATCCCGCAAAACCAGTTCGGCATTCTTAACCTGATTCTCGGCAGCGCCACCGAAGCGCAGAAAAGGCAACTGTTCAAAAGCGTCCTCGATGGCTGGCGCATCGGCAATGCCGGGCCGGAACGCGGCACCAAAAACACTCTGGAACTGAAGGCACGCCTCACCGCCGACGGCGTCCTCAACGGCCAGAAGTTCTATTCCACCGGTGCCTTGTTCGCCCATTGGGTCGCGGTCAAGGCATTGAACGACGACGGCAAACAAGTGCTGGCGTTCATCCGTCGCGGCACCCCGGGACTGCGCATCGTCGATGACTGGTCCGGCTTTGGTCAGCGCACCACCGCCAGCGGCACGATTTTGCTCAACAACGTGCAGGTCGATCCCGAACTGGTGGTGGATAACTGGCGAATCAACGACACGCCGAACATCCAGGGCGCCGTCTCCCAACTGATCCAGGCTGCCATCGACGCCGGTATTGCCCGGGGCGCCATCGACGACGCCATCGACTTCGTGAAAACCCGCGCCCGGCCGTGGATCGACGCCAAGGTCGAGCGGGCCAGCGATGACCTGTATGTGATCGCCGATATCGGCAAGCTGAAAATCGAATTGCACGCCGCCGAAGCGCTGCTGCGCAAGGCCGGGCAAGTGCTCGATGAAGTCAGCGCCGCACCGCTCACCGCCGGGTCCGCCGCCCGCGCCTCGATTGCCGTGGCCGAAGCCAAAGTGCTGACCACCGAGATTTCGTTGCTGGCCAGCGAAAAGCTGTTCGAACTGGCCGGCAGCCGCGCCACCCTCGCCGAATTCAACCTCGACCGCCACTGGCGCAACGCCCGGGTGCACACGCTGCACGATCCGGTGCGCTGGAAATACCACGCCATCGGCGCCTATCGCCTCAACGGCACGCTGCCTAATCGTCATTCCTGGATTTAACGACCAGACATCTGGAGAAGCACATGAGCATTTCTCAACACGTCGCGGTCATCACCAGCGATGAGCAAGCCCTGATTGTCGCCAGCGATCTGGCCGAAGATTTCAAACGCGACAGCGCCCTGCGCGATCGCGAGCGCCGCTTGCCACACCCGGAGCTGGAAGTGTTTTCCCGCTCGGGCCTGTGGGGCATCAGCGTGCCAAAGGAGTATGGCGGCGCCGGTGTTTCCAACGTCACCCTGGCCAAGGTCATCGCCCTGATCGCCCAGGCCGACGGCTCGCTGGGGCAAATTCCGCAGAACCATTTTTATGCCCTCGAAGTGCTGCGCGTGAACGGCAGCCATGAGCAGAAAAAACGTCTTTATGCCGAAGTGCTGGCCGGCCAGCGCTTCGGCAATGCCCTCGCCGAACTCGGCACCAAAACCGCCCACGATCGCATCACCAGCCTGACTCGCGATGGCAGCGGCTATCGCATCAATGGCCGCAAGTTCTACGCCACCGGTGCGATTTACGCCCAGCGCATTCCCACCTCGGTGGTGGATGAAAACGGTGTGCAGCAACTGGCGTTCGTCCCGCGCAATAGCAAGGGCCTGACGGTGATTGACGACTGGAGCGGCTTCGGCCAGCGCACCACCGGCAGCGGTTCGGTGGTGTTCGAAGATGTCTACGTCGCGGCCGAAGATGTCATCCCCTTTCAAAGCGCCTTCGAACGCCCGACCCCGGTCGGCCCGCTGGCGCAGATTCTCCATGCTGCCATCGACACCGGCATCGCCCGCGCCGCGTATGAGGATGCACTGCACTTCGTACGCAGCAAAACCCGGCCGTGGATCGACGCCACCCACGAAAAAGCCACGGACGATCCACTGACCCTCAAGAGCTTCGGCCACCTGAGCATTCGCCTGCACGCCGCCGAGGCACTGCTGGAGCGTGCCGGCGAATACCTCGACAAAGCCCAGGCCGACACAAATGCCGAAACCGTCGCAGCCGCATCGATTGCCGTCGCCGAAGCCCGTGCCCTGAGCACCGAAATCTCCCTGGCCGCCGGCAGCACGCTGTTCGAACTGGCCGGCAGCCAGGCGACCTTGATCGAACACGGCCTCGACCGCCACTGGCGCAACGCCCGGGTGCACACCCTGCACGACCCGGCGCGCTGGAAGTACCACGCCGTGGGCAACTACTACCTCAACGATGAAAACCCGCCACTGCGGGGGACCATCTGAATGGCTAAAAAGAAGATCCTGCTCAATGCCTTCAACATGAACTGCATCGGGCACATCAACCACGGTCTGTGGACGCACCCGCGCGACACGTCCACCCGTTACAACACGATCGAATACTGGACCGAACTGGCGCAACTGCTCGAGCGCGGGCTGTTCGACGGCCTGTTCATCGCCGACATCGTCGGGGTCTACGACGTCTACCAGAGTTCGGTGGACGTGCCATTGAAAGAGTCGATCCAGCTGCCGGTCAACGACCCGTTGTTGCTGGTGTCGGCCATGGCCGCGGTGACGAAAAACCTAGGTTTCGGCCTGACCGCCAACCTCACCTACGAATCCCCGTACCTGTTCGCCAGACGCCTGTCGACGCTGGATCACCTCAGCCGTGGCCGGGTCGGCTGGAACATCGTCACCGGCTACCTCGACAGCGCCGCCAAGGCCATGGGCCTGAGCGAACAGGTCGAGCATGACCGCCGCTACGACCAGGCCGACGAGTACCTGGAGGTGCTCTACAAACTCCTGGAAGGCAGCTGGGAAAACGGCGCGGTGCTGAACGATCCACAGCAGCGGATCTATGCGCAGCCTGAGAAAGTGCACAAGGTCGAACACAAGGGCGAGTTCTATCAGGTCGAGGGTTATCACCTCTGCGAACCCTCACCGCAGCGCACACCGGTGCTGTTCCAGGCCGGCAGCTCGGATCGCGGTTTGCTGTTCGCCGGGCGGCATGCCGAGTGCGTGTTCATCAGCGGCCAGACCAAGGCATCGACCAAGGCTCAGGTGGACAAGGTCCGTGCCAGTGCCGTCGAAGCCGGGCGCAATCCCGAAGACATCAAGGTGTTCATGGGCCTGAACGTGATCGTCGGCGCCACCGAAGAGCTGGCCTGGGCCAAGCACGCCGAGTACCTGAGCTACGCCAGTGCCGAGGCCGGCGTGGCGCATTTCTCGGCATCCACCGGGATCGATTTTTCCCAATATGAAATCGACGAGCCGATCCAGTACGTGAAGAGCAACGCGATCCAGTCCGCCACCAAACACCTGCAAAACAACGACTGGACCCGGCGCAAATTGCTCGAACAACACGCCCTGGGTGGCCGCTACATCACCGTCGTCGGCTCACCGCCGCAAGTGGCGGATGAGCTGGAATTGTGGATCGCCGAAACCGGGCTGGATGGCTTCAACCTGACCCGCATCGTCACCCCGGAAAGCTATGAGGATTTCATCGAGCTGGTGATTCCCGAGTTGCAGCGGCGGGGGTCGTACAAGACGGCGTACGACAGCGGCACCTTGCGCGAAAAGCTGTTTCAGCAGGAGGCGCATTTGCCTGAGCAACACACGGGCTCGGCTTACCGCCGCTAAAAGCATCGCTGGCAAGCCAGCTCCTACAAGGTCCCCCATTTCCCCTGTAGGAGCTGGCTTGCCAGCGATGAGGCCCGACCAAACACCAAAAATTCATTGCCCTGACTGGAAAAAACATTATGAAAAAGCACTACCTCTCTCACCCAGTCAAAGCACTGGCCCTGGCCCTCGGCCTGTTCAGCTCTGCGGTTTTCGCCGCCGACGCGCCGCTGAAAATCGGCACCCACCGCCGCGTTCGCCATTCCCCTTGAAGCAGCCGTCGAAGAGGCTTCCAAGCAAGGCCTGAAAGTCGAGCTGGTGGAGTTCACCGACTGGATCGCGCCGAACGTCAGCCTCGCCGCCGGCGACATCGACGTGAACTACTTCCAGCACATCCCGTTCCTGGAAAACGCCAAGGCCGCCTCGGGCTTCGACCTGGTGCCGTTCGCGCCGGGGATCATCAACAACGTCGGCCTCTACTCGAAGAAATACAAAAGCTTCGACGAACTGCCGCAAGGCGCCAGCGTGGCCATTGCCAACGACCCGATCAACAGCGGTCGAGGCTTGCAGTTGCTGGCCAAGGCCGGCCTGATCACCCTCAAGCCCGGTGTTGGCTACAAGGCCACCGAAGAAGACATCATCGCCAACCCGAAGAACATCAAGATCCTCCAGGTCGAAGCCGTGCAACTGGTACGTGCCTATGACGATGCCGATCTGGTGCAGGGCTACCCGGCCTACATTCGCTTGTCGAAAACCTTCGATGCCGGCTCCGCGCTGCTGTTCGACGGCCTCGATCACAAGGAGTACGTGATTCAGTTCGTGATCCAGCCGAAGAGCAAAACCGACCCGCGCCTGATCAAGTTCGTTGACATCTACCAGCACTCACCCGCGGTGCGCGCCGCACTGGATAAAGCTCACGGCAAGCTCTATCAAGCCGGTTGGGAAAGCTGAGCATGACCGCCGCCATCCAACGGCGACTGGAGAATCCAGAGCCGCAAAGCGCCGAGCGCACCGAACTGCATCCCGAACTCAACCATGCCCACGTGCGCTTCATCGGCCTGGGCAAAACCTACAACGGCCAGCAAGGACCGGTGGCCGCGTTGCACGGCATCGACCTGGCGATCCAGCGCGGCGAAGTGTTCGGCATCATCGGCCGTAGCGGCGCCGGCAAGTCGTCGTTGATCCGCACCATCAATCGTCTGGAGCAGCCGAGCAGTGGTCGGGTGCTGATCGATCAAGTGGACATCGGCGAATTCGACGAAGACCGCCTGGTGGCGCTGCGTCGACGCATCGGCATGATCTTCCAGCACTTCAATTTGATGTCGGCCAAGACCGTTTGGCAGAACGTCGAGTTGCCGCTGAAAGTCGCCGGCGTGCCCAAGGAACAGCGCGAGCAAAAGGTCCGTGAGCTGCTGGAGCTGGTCGGTTTGCAGGCCAAACACAAGGCTTACCCCGCGCAGTTGTCCGGCGGACAGAAACAGCGCGTGGGCATCGCCCGGGCGCTGGTGCATGACCCGCAAATCCTGCTATGCGACGAAGCCACCTCGGCACTGGACCCGGAGACCACGCAATCGATCCTCGGCCTGCTGCGCGAGATCAATCAACGCCTGGGCCTGACCATTGTGCTGATCACCCACGAGATGGCGGTGATCCGCGAGATCTGTGATCGCGTAGTCGTCCTCGAACACGGCCGCATCGTCGAGCAAGGGCCGGTGTGGGAAGTCTTCGGCAATCCGCAGCATGAGGTCAGCAAGACGTTGCTGGCGCCGTTGCAACACGCCTTGCCGGAAGAGCTGCAAAGCCGTTTGCAGCCGCAATCGAACGCCCCGGATGCAGCCGTGGTCCTGCGCTTGCAGTTCACCGGCAACCAACGCGACGAACCGGACCTGGCGGCACTGTTCAGCGCCTTAGGTGGCCGTGTTCGATTGCTGCAAGGCGGCGTGGAACGGATCCAGGGCCATGCGCTCGGGCAACTGCTGTTGGCGGTGACGGGCTCTCCCCTCGGTGCCGAAGAATTGCGTCAACGCGCCAGCCAATGGGCGCAACAGGTGGAGGTGCTGGGTTATGTGGTTTGATCGTTTGCTGCAGGGTTTTATCGACACGTTCCTGATGGTCGGCGTGTCGTCGCTGATCGCACTGTTGGCGGGCATTCCGCTGGCGGTAATCCTGGTCACCAGCTCCAAGGGCGGCATCTACGAAGCCCCGGCGCTGAACCGCGTTTTAGGTGCGTTCGTGAACCTGTTTCGCTCGGTACCTTTCCTGATTTTGATGGTGGCCTTGATTCCGTTCACGCGGTTGATTGTCGGCACTACTTACGGCGTATGGGCGGCCGTGGTGCCGTTGACCATCGCGGCCACGCCGTTCTTTGCGCGCATTGCCGAGGTCAGCTTGCGCGAGGTCGATCATGGGTTGATCGAAGCGGCGCAAGCCATGGGTTGCCGGCGCTGGCACATCGTCTGGCATGTGTTGTTGCCGGAAGCACTGCCTGGGATTGTAGGTGGGTTCACCATCACCCTGGTGACGATGATCAACTCATCGGCCATGGCCGGGGCAATCGGTGCGGGCGGGTTGGGGGATATTGCCTATCGGTATGGGTATCAGCGGTTTGATAGCCAGATCATGCTGACGGTGATTGTGCTGCTGGTGGCGTTGGTGGCGGTGATTCAGTTGGGTGGGGATCGGTTGGCTCGGGGGTTGAATAAGCGCTGACCTGTGGAAGACTATTCCTACGTAGACTGTAGGAATAGCCAACAAATAAATGCAGCTAATGGCACAATGAATTACCTAACTAATGGATATGCCAACGACTTCACCAAAATGGCGATAGAGTCTGCATTAGATAGAAGGACACGATTTAAAAGCTCAGAACTATCATTTAATTGCCTCTCAATACCGACAGCATCCGCTTTGCCAAAATACTTTTCTCTCCTTTCCGCAATGATATGTTTCATTGAGGATTCTCCTATACTTGAGTTTTGCAGACCACTTGAAATCACATCGACTATCGAATCAGTTTTGTTTACATCATCGGATTTTAAAACCCTATCAGCCGCATAATATACAAAATCCCATGTGGGTTTTTTAAGACGATGTGATGACTCATGAACAATGATTGTCATCAACTCAACCGGCGACTTATCAAGAGCGTCCCCACTTAAAAATATCCGCTTCTCTTTATCTTCGGGATGTGTAGATGCCACACTCGGGAGCATTTCACTCTTCGTTGACCAAACTAGCTGCTCAGCCCTGTCGCCCGCGTACTTGTCGGCAGTTTTCTTTAACGGAATGAGTATTTTCAGTAAAGCTCTCCTCAATTCTTCAGGCTTGGCAAACGTGCCGAAAATTCTCGATGTAAAATCGCGATATACGGTATCCACATTATCTTCTTGCAGTACTCTGATCGCCTCGCCTGTTGCAATTTGAACATACCTCAACGCCGCCTCTAAACGCTCCCCCTTCTCCGCATCTACTCGCTTTATCTCACTTAGTCCCCGCGCAACGATTTCGCTCCCCCATCTTTCTCTTGTTTTTTCCAGCTTATCGCCTTTCCCTTTGTACTTGACCAGACCGAGAGCATCTCTATAGTTAATCGCGTTATTCCCGCAAAATACATATAAGTTAAGACCATCCAAACTCCCACTTGGATCAGCACTTATCCAACGCCGTAACCACGGTGCGTAATACCGATAGCCGTAGTAATAAAGTCCCGTCGCATCTAGCTCTTTACCCGAATAGCGAGTTGTTTTGTATTTTGCAACTAGCGCACTTTTGCCCGCCCAGCAGGCCGTTCCACCAAAGGGGTAATAGTGTTCCTGAGTCAGCACGCCGGCGTCGTCTTCCAGTTCCATCGTGCTGGAGCCGAGGTGATCGCTGAGGCTGTAACGCAACTGGTCGCTGTGCGCACCTTGGGGCCAGTGCAGCGCCCGCACGTTGCTGCGCCCGGCTTCGACGCTGATGACGTGGTGTTCTTCGCCATCGGCCTGGCGGTGGATTTCCAGACCGGGGAGGTAACGGACCTCGGTACGCAGGGTGCGGCCGCTGCCTTGGGCGAACCCGACTTTGCGCAAGCGATGGCCGGGGCGGTCGTAGCGGTAGCATTCGTAGTCGTCAGGCTCGGTTTCGCGTTTGACCAGCGTGACCTGGCTCAACTGGTTGCGCAGATCCCAGTCCATGGCTTGGCCGCGCTGCAGTTCCCGTTGATTGCCGCAGGCATCGAAACCCAACCCAATATCACCCTCTCCCGGCAGCGAACCATCGTCACGTTGCGCCAGACTGCGGTTACTCAGCACCGAGGTGAACATCGAGAAACCCGGCGCCCCGCTGTGGTGACGGGTGATCAGGTTGCCACCCCGGTCGTATTCAAATTGCTGGGTGTAATTGCGCCGCTGGTGGGGGTCCAGCGGTGTGGGCAACAGTGTTGGCAGTGCCGGACCATGGCTCGGCTGGCTGACCTCCCAGCCCTGGGCTTCGACCAGTTGATACAGGCTGTCGTAGCGGTAGCGGTTGATCGGGTCGATGCGCTGGTTGTTGAAATGGGTCACCGGTTGGGCCAGGTCTTGCAGCTCGACGATGTTGCCCACCGGGTCGTAGACATAGTTCAGATCCTGCAACGGCTTTTCACTGCCGAGCGCGGCCTGCAACCGGAGCAAGCGACCGTCATCCGCCGCGTATTCGACACGGGTTACCACGCCATTGCCGGCAGTTTCGCGTTCGACCTGATCGAGAGCGTTGTAGCGAATAGCGCTGACCAGTCGTTGCGATGGTTTCCCCTCCCCGGCCACTTGCAGCCAGGCCTCATCCGGTTTGCCCGCGAGGTCGTAACCGAAAGTGCGGAGATTGCCCATGGCGTCGGTCTGCTGCCGTAATTCGCCCGTGGGATTGAAGGTGTGGCAGGTGATGAACGACTGGGGTTCCAGCAACTCATCGCGGGCCTCGGGTTCGAGAGGCCAGTCCGGCGTTTCAAGCTCGGCGAGAAAGCGCCGCTCTTCCCGCAACACCCCAGCGGCCATTCCATACTCGGGATAAATCTGACTGCCGGCCGGATCGTCATGACGGATCAGTTGACCGCCCTGGTTGTGCTCGGCATAAGCAGGACCGCAATCTCCGTAGGTGAAGCGCTCGACCACGCATGGCAGTTCTCCCGCAGCCTGTTCGGTAACGGTGATCGGCCGCTGTTGTTCGTCGAACCGGGTGTGACGCTGGCTGCCGCGAGCATCCCAGAACGAACAAGGCGAACCCGCCTGATCCGGCAAGCTCAACTGCCATCCGGCGTCGACGCTGTCCGTCAGCAACGGTTGGCCGCTCAGGCCGTAGACCGTGGTCAGGTTCGGCTTCGAGGTGCCCAACAATCGCGGATCCCAGGAATCAACCAAGCGACCTGTCGCGTCGAAGCCTTGCCGGGTGATGCGTGGATCAATCATCGGGCTGTCGGGAAGACGGCAATAGCCGACGCTGCGCACTGCCAGGGTACGCGGGTCGACGACCGACAGCGTGGGTGTGGCGGCATGAGGGTTCATGACGTGGACGGTCCTTCGCTTTGACTGAGGACAGACTGGGCCTTTTTTGACCGGACCGAAACTGTAAGAACTTACAGGTCGGTGTCCGTGAATTGGCCATCGCGAGCAGGCTCGCTCCCACAATGAATCGCGCCGTATGGATATCCGTGGTTTGTCAGCACTTTCATGTTGACGATGATTGGGCTGCTGGTGGCGTTGGTGGCGGTGATGCAGTTGGGTGGGGATCGGTTGGCGCGGGGGTTTAACAAACGTTGAACCGGAGGAAACCCTCACTCAATGGATCACGCAAACCACTATCTAAGCCTAATAGATGCAACGAGCATGGCGTATGTATGAGTCAGCATTATTTAATAAAACCTTTGTTGTCAGCCCAAGATCTTTGTTCAGCGATTTCTGTATTCTTTTTTCCTCTATTTATTGTCCAGCAAAAAACGCCGTTTTTTATTTAGATAATGCCAAGTCTGCTCCGACTCTTGTACCAAAGCAGACTGCTCAACTGAAAGCACTGGAGCAGAATTGTATCGACCAGTATCTTTTACAGGCGAAACGTCAATTTGAAAATCTGCACTAGGATCATCTTCTGGTCTTTCCTCACGCTCAAACCTGTATACTTTAATAGCTTCCAACCCCAATCTTTCAAGCACTCTTTTTGTAGCTCTTCCGTTGGGGGTTTTATTTAAAAAAACATCACCAAGATTATCGCCAACAAGTTCTTTAGTAGCATGGTATGTTTCAAAGTTAACCACTCTTTCTCTTATTATCGTTGATGGAAAATCAATCATACCGGTCAACCTTCGAACCAATTGACGCTGGACCCACGCAATATCACTAGCAAAATACTCCGACGACATGGAGTCTTTATAGTTTTCTTTAAATACTATTCGATCCTCCCTGTACTCATTCCTAAAAACATCCATTTTATCGTGAGACGTCGAGGTCAATGTATTCCCCACAAGTACATGACTGAAATATTCATTAATATAACGCTCTCTCAGTTCTCGACTAACATCAACACCCGATTCAACTTCACTATTCCCTTCGGCGAAGCCATCACCCAAGTGCCTTTTTTTCGTTTTTTCTGGAGGAGACAACCCCTGATCATCAAACAACAAAACCGGGTTCCCCCTGACCATTTTATAAATGTTGAGTCCTTCTACACTCCCAGCAGGATCCGGGCACATCCAACACTGCAACCATGGCGCGTAGTACCGATAACCGTAGTAATAAAGCCCCGTCGCATCCCGTTCCTTGCCCGAATAGCGAATAGTCTTGTACTTGGCCACCAACGCACTTTTCCCCGCCCAGCACGCCGTGCCGCCAAAGGGGTAATAGTGTTCCCGGGTCAGCACGCCTGCCTCGTCATCCAGTTCCAGGGTGCTGGAGCCAAGGTGATCGCTGAGGCTGTAACGCAGTTGGTCACTGTGCGTACCCTGGGGCCAGTGCAGCGCTCGCACGTTGCTGCGTCCGACCTCGACACTGATCACGTGAAGTTCTTCACCCTCCGCCTGGCGGTGGATTTCCAGACCCAGGAGGTAACGGACATCGGTGCGCAAGGTGCGGCCGCTGCTTTGGGCGAATCCCACTTTGCGCAAGCGATGGCCGGGGCGGTCGTAGCGGTAGCTTTCGTAGTCGTGGGGCTCGGTTTCGCGTTTGACCAAGGTGACCTGGCTCAACTGGTTGCGCAGGTCCCAGGTCATGGCTTGGCCACGCTGCAGTTCCCGTTGATTGCCGCAGGCGTCGAAGCCCATGGCAATCTCGGGTTCTCCCGGCAATGAGCCGTCGCCCCGTTGCGCCAGGCTGCGATTGCTTCGGGTCGAGGTGAACATCGAGAAACCGGGGGCGTCGCTGTGGTGGCGGGTAATCAAATTCCCGCCCCGGTCATACTCGAAGCATTGGGTGTAATTGCGCCGTTGGTTGGGGTCCAGCGGTGTGGGCAACAGCGCCGGCAGTGCCGGACCATGGCTCGGCTGGCTGACCTCCCAGCCCCGGGCTTCGACCAGTTGGTACAGGCTGTCGTAGCGGTAGCGGTTGATCGGGTCGATGCGCTGGTTGTTGAAATGGGTCACTGGTTGGGACAGGTCTTGCAGCTCGACGATGTTGCCCACCGGGTCGTAAACGTAGTTCAGGTCCTGCAAGGGCTTTTCACTGCCGAGCGCGGCCTGCAACCTGAGCAAGCGACCGTCATCCGCCGCGTACTGGACACGGGTCACCACACCATTGCCGGCAGTTTCGCTTTCGACCTGATCCTGGGCGTTGTAACGGATGGCGCTGACCAGGCATTGCGGCGGTTTTCCAGAGTCAGCCATCTGCAGCCAGGCCCCACTCAATTTGCCGGCCACGTCGTAGCCAAAGGTGCGAACGTTACCCATCGCATCGATTTGTCGCTGAAGCTCACCGCCGGGATTGAAGGTGTGGCGGGTGATGAACGATTGAGCTTCCAGCCATGTCTCGCGTTCTTCGATGTCCAAGGGCCAATCAGGTGTGTCGAGATCAGCGAGAAAGCGTCGATCTTCCACCAACACGGCGCCGCCAAGCCCGTAGTCGGGGAAGGTTTGAACACCGGCCAGATCGTCATGACGGATCAACTGCCCGCATTGGTTGCGCTCGGCGAAAGCTGGACCGCAATCTCCATAGGTCAAGCGCTCCACCACGCGTGGCAGTTCTCCCAAAGCCTGTTCGGTGACTGAGATCGGCCGCTGTTGTTCGTCGAACTCGGTGTGGCGCTGACTGCCTCGTGCATCCCAGAACGAACAAGGCGAACCCACCTGATTGAGCAAGCTCAATTGCCATCCGGCATCGACGCTGTCCGTCAGCAACGGTTGCCCACTCAAGCCGTAGACCGTGACCAAATTCGGCTTCGGCACCGTGCCCCACAATCGCGGGTCCCAGGACTCGATCAAGCGCCCTGCCGCGTCGAAGCGTTGCCGGGTGATGCGTGGATCAATCATCGGGCTATCCGGGAGGCGGCAATAACCCACGCTGCAAATTGTCAGAGCACGCGGATCGATGACTGACAGTGTTGGTGTCGCTGCATGGTGAGAGGTATTCACGACGCTGACGGTCCTTCGTTATGACTGGTGAAAGACTGCGCCATTTCTGGCCAAGCCGAAACTGTAAGAAGTTACAGATCGATGTCTTTGAAAGCAGGCAAGATCCCTGATCAAAAGGGAAGTTTTCGTACAGGGAAATCAGCGGTTTTGCAGGCTCGTTCCCTTTCCTTTGCAGGACATTTTCTAGATCATTTCGCTCGCTTGCGCCTGCCAACTCCCGTGGCTAGTCTCGGTCCGTCACTGCTCATCAGTGATCGGGTTTAGTAGCCCGGAACAATAGGCGCATAGCGATTCCATGCTCATGTCCGGCAAATTTTGCCGCATGCGGAATATGGTGGCTGTGCGTGGGGCACCTTCGGGTGCACCGGTTTTCCTATTGACCGGCCTACTAACCTGCGTACAGCCGCCACCCAATCGTTTAGTAGGCGAAAAGTGATGGCTCCCATGCAGCAATAGGAGTAACAATCATGGAAAAATCCGTTCCCGATCCGCCCCCCAGAAACCCCCACCGAAGACCCACTCAGGGATCGCTCAGCGCTCTACCGCGCCATCGATTTCTACCTCACCGGCAAGCAACCCGCACCACCCGATGAAATGCGCTTCTACAACGTCAGCAAGGATGTGAGCTTCGAGGACACCCAACTCTATGTCGCCGATCTGCTGCGCTGTGCGTCGGTCACGGCGTATCAGTGTGGCGAACAGCTCACGGGTGCCGACCGGGCGATGGTGTATTCGATCTGGCATTTGCTGGAGATTGCCAAGGCGATGGTGGATCACTCCATTGAGTGTTTGGGGATGAAAAAAAGCTGAACCAGGCGTTAGTAATCCGTTGTCAGTGATGCAGCTTTCGCGAGCAAGCCCGCTCCCACACTTGGTCTCTGGCGAACACAAACCATTTGTTCGACGCGGTTAAGTGTGAGAGCGGGCTTGCTCGCGAATGGCTGCGAAGCTCTTACGCAGCTAAACTTTTCCTCCGAGGCAACTGCAGCTCCGGCCTGAGCAGCTCCGCCTCAAACAAATGCCTAAAGGATGATGAGTTCTGCTCTAACGTATCGCTGACTTCCGCTAATACAGCCAGCAAGTCTCTTTTCATCTCAACTGAAAGTTCGGGGAAATCCTCAACACCATTAATTTCATTGTTGAACATGTCAGACGCTTTATTAAAATCCTCTATATTTCCCCCAACCGACGTAAACCCATCTGGAACTCGATACGTCTTCTTCGCATTCAACGATCGAGACGTTCCAACTATCGCGGGTACCTTTCGATATCCACCCTCGGAAACTGATGGAAGATTTCGAACATCATGCAAAGTAAATCCAGCTGTAAAAGTCTCCTGCCTCGAAAAAATATCCGCGGCCTGCAGATGCGAGACCTTAAATCCACTGCTCACACTTTTATGCACTATCGGATCACCTCCATCGTGTAGACGTCCATCATACGGAGATTGCCATTCTTCCACAGAGCGTAATTTCGGTCCCCCACCCAGAGGATAAATATCAATCAACCCGCTAACTTCTTTATCAAGCTCCGCCGGCATAACACTTATTATTCCAGTAAAACTATTACCAGGCTTTGATTGTTCCAGGTAATACGCAAGCCTGGAGCCAGGATACATCTTCGGAATTTCATAATTCACAACTATTTTGTTCTGAAGAAGCACAACACCACCTCGCGCCTCCTTTGCAAAATGTAGAACGACTGTGCCCTCCGCATCAAAAAAAGTGATCGGACTGTTATTAAAGGATCGGTAAACATTTAAACCGTCGACAACTCCAAAAGGATCTGTACTTATCCAGCGCTGCAACCATGGCGCGTAGAACCGATACCCGTAGTAATACAGCCCTGTCGCATCCCGCTCCTTGCTCGAATAACGAATGGTTTTGTACTGCGCCACCAACGCACTTTTCCCCGCCCAGCACGCCGTGCCGCCAAAGGGGTAATAGTGTTCCTGGGTCAGCACGCCTGCCTCGTCATCCAGTTCCAGGGTGCTGGAGCCGAGGTGATCGCTGAGGCTGTAACGCAACTGATCGCTGTGTTCACCCTGTGGCCAGTGCAGCGCCCGCATGTTGCTGCGGCCGGCTTCGACGCTGATGACGTGATGTTCTTCACCATCGGCCTGACGGTGGATTTCCAGACCCGGGAGGTAACGGACCTCGGTGCGCAGGGTTCGACCACTGCTTTGGGCGAATCCCACTTTGCGCAAGCGATGGCCGGGGCGGTCGTAGCGGTAGCTTTCGTAGTCGTCGGGCTCGGTTTCGCGTTTGACCAACGTGACGCGGCTCAACTGATTACGGATATCCCAGTCCATGGCTTGCCCGCGTTGCAATTCCTGTTGATTGCCACAGGCGTCGAAGCCCGAATCGATATCGGACTCGCCCGGCAGTGAGTCGTCGTCCCATTGCGCCAGGCTGCGATTGCTTCGTGCCGAGGTGAACATCGAGAAACCGGGGGCACCGTTGTGCTGGCGGGTGATCAAGTTCCCGCCCCGGTCATACTCGAAGCGTTGGGTGTAATTGCGCCGTTGATTGGGGTCCAGCGGTGTGGGCAAAAGTGTTGGCAGGGCCGGGCCGTGGCTCGGCTGGCTGACCTCCCAGCCTCGGGCTTCGACCAGTTGGTACAGACTGTCGTAGCGGTAGCGGTTGATCGGGTCGATGCGCTGGTTGTTGAAGTGGATCACCGGTTGGGACCGGTCTTGCAGTTCGACGATATTGCCGACCGCGTCGTAGACGTAATTCAGGTCCTGCAAGGGACTCTGGTTGCCGACTGCCGCCATCAGCCTGATAAGCCGGCCATCATCGGCACCGTACTCGGTGCGGGTTACCACGCCATTGCCGGCGGTTTCGCTTTCGACCTGATCGAGGGAGTTGTAGCGGATGGTGCTGACCAATCGTTTTGGTGGTTTCCCCTCCCCGGCCACTTGCAGCCAGACCTCTTCCGGTTTGCCCGCGAGGTCGTAACCGAAAGTGCGGAGGTTGCCCATGGCGTCGGTCTGCTGCCGCCACTCGCCCGTGGGATTGAAGGTGTAGCGGGTGATGAACTGGTGGGTTTCCAGCAACTCATCGCGAGCCTCGGGTTCGAGAGGCCAGTCAGGCGTTTCAAGCTCGGCAAGAAAGCGCCGCTCTTCCCGCAACACCGCAGCGGCCATTCCATACTCGGGATAAATCTGACTGCCGGCCGGATCGTCATGACGGATCAGTTGACCGCACTGGTTGCGTATAGCGGATGCTAGATCGGAGCCAGCGTAGGTCAAGCGCTCGACCACGCGCGCAGCCTCTCCTGCTGCCTGCTCCATCACCACAACAGGACGCCGTTGAAGATCAGATTCGATGTGGCGCTGGCTGCCGCGCGCATCCCAGAAGGAACAAAGCGAACCCGCCTGATCCGGCAAGCTCAATTGCCATCCGCCATCGACGCTGTCCGTCAGCAACGGTTGCCCACTCAAACCGTAGACCGTGGCCAAATTTGGCTTCGGCGCCGTGCCCCACAATCGTGGATCCCAGGACTCGACCAAGCGCCCTGCCGCGTCGAAGCGTTGCCGGATGATGCGCGGGTCAATCAACGGACTGTCCGGGTGACGGCAATAACTCACGCTGCAAATTGTCAAAGCACGCGAATCGATGACCGACAGTGTTGGTGTCGCTACATGGTGAGAGGTGTTCACGACGCTGACGGTCCTTCGCTATGACTGTTGAAAGACTGCGCCATTTCTGGCCAAGCCGAAACTGTAAGAAGTTACAGATCGATGTCTTTGAATGCAGTCAAGATCCCTGATCAAAAGGGGAATTTTCGTACAGGGAAATCAGCGATTTTGCAGGCCCGTTCCCTTTCCTTTGCAGGACATTTCCTAGATCATTTCGCTCGCTTGCGCCTGCCAATTTCCGTGGATAGTCTCGGCCCGTCACTGCTCATCAGTGATCGGGTTTAGTCGCCCGGATCTTACCAGGCGTGCAGCGCCACCCCATGTCAGGTGTTTTTTATTACCTGAAAGTCATGGTGGCTGTGCGCAGGGCACCTTCGGGTGCGCCGGGGTTCCTGGTATCCGGTCGACTAACCTGCGTGCAGCCGCCACCCCTGTTCGTTTAGTCGCGATATTGGTTGGCTCCAATAGATACCAGGAGATTTACCAATGAAAAAATCCGTTCCCGATCCGCCCCCAGAAACCCCCACCGAAGACCCACTCAGGGATCGCTCTGCGCTCTACCGCGCCATCGATTTCTACCTCACCGGCAAGCAACCCGCACCACCTGATGAAATGCGCTTCTACAACGTCAGCAAAGACGTGAGCTTCGAAGACACCCAGCTCTATGTCGCCGATCTGCTGCGCTGTGCGTCGGTTACGGCGTATCAGTGTGGCGAACAGCTCACGGGTGCCGACCGGGCAATGGTGTATTCGATCTGGCATTTGCTGGAGATTGCCAAGGCGATGGTGGATCACTCCATTGAGTGTTTGGGGATGAAAAAAAGCTGAGCCGGGCGTTAGTAATCCGTTGTCAGTGATGCAGCTTTCGCGAGCAAGCCCGTTCCCACACTTGGTCTCTGGCGAACACAAACCATTTGTTCGACGCGGTTAAGTGTGGGAGCGGGCTTGCTCGCGAATGGCTGCGAAGCAGCCCCCAACTTGATGGCGTATATTGGCCAAATCTCAATTGCCCGCGCAGCCCGACGATGAAACAGACGCCCGACGACCTCGAACAGATCACCGCCACCACCCTGGGCCATTACAACGCAGTGGCCGAAGACTTCCGTGAAGGCACGCGCGATCACGACGTCAGCCAGAACATCGATGCCCTGTTGCGGCATATCCAGGGTAAGGCGCCTTTCGACATTCTCGACTTCGGCTGCGGACCCGGTCGTGATCTGCAAACCTTCACCCGCATGGGCCACACAGCCATCGGTCTGGACGGTTCGGAAAAATTCGCGCAGATGGCCCGTGAAGACAGCGGTTGCGAGGTGTGGCAACAGGACTTCCTGAAGCTTGATCTGCCGGCCGAGCGTTTCGACGGGATCTTTGCCAATGCAGTGTTGTTTCATGTTCCGCGTCAGGAACTGCCACGGGTGCTGAAGCAGTTGTGGGGAACGCTGAAACCGGGTGGGGTGTTGTTCAGTTCCAATCCCCGTGGCGAGAATCAGGAAGGCTGGAACGGGCCGCGTTATGGGGCCTATCACGACCTGGCGGCCTGGCAGCAGTTGCTGATCGAGGCGGGGTTTGTGGAGTTGGAGCATTACTACCGGCCGGCCGGGCTGCCGCGGGAGCAGCAGCCGTGGTTGGCGAGTGTGTGGCGTAAAGCTGTGTAGTCAGTCCCGACGCCATCGCGAGCAAGCTCGCTCCCACAGTTGACCGCGTACACCTGTGGGAGCGAGCTTGCTCGCGATGAGCGCGAAGCGCTCGCTTTTTAAACAGCCTCTTTCTTCGGCTCGCGAATCTTGTACCAGGCCACGTACAGCGCCGGTAAAAACAGCAGCGTCAGCAAGGTGGCGATGACGATCCCGCCGATCATCGCGTAGGCCATCGGCCCCCAGAACACTTCCCGGGCAATCGGGATCATCCCCATGCTCGCCGCCGCCGCGGTCAAAAGGATCGGCCGGCGCCGATGTTCGGTGGCCTGCACCACCGCATCCCACGGCGCATAACCCTTCTGCTCGTACTCCTCGATCTGGGTCACCAGGATCACCGAGTTACGGATGATGATACCGATCAACGCGAGAATCCCGAGGATCGCCACGAAGCCCATGGGTGTACCCGTCGGCACCAGCGCGATTACCACGCCGATTAGCCCCAGCGGCGCAACGCTGGCCACCAGGAACAGCTTCTGCACGCTGTGCAGCTGGATCATCAGGAAGGTCGCCATCAGGAACAGCATCAGCGGCACAACCTTGGCAATCGGGCCCTGGGCCTTGCCGCTTTCCTCCACCGTACCACCGGTGGCGACCTTGTAGCCCGCCGGCAGTTTGGCAGCGAACGCGTCGATGGACGGCTTGAGGACTTTCACCAGGTCCGTCGGCTGGATCTCGTCACGAATCGCCGCCTTGATGGTGATGGTCGGCAGGCGATCCCTACGCCATACCAACGGTTGCTCCAGTTCGTAGCGCACCGTGGCGAACGCCAGCAGCGGAATCGACGTGCCGTTCGGCGTGACGATTTGCAGGTTCTGCAGGGTTTCCGGCGTTCCACGCTCGGAATCCACCGCACGACCGACCACGTTGATCAGGTAAATGTCGTCATCGACCTGGGTCACCGACTGGCCGCTGACGATGCCGTTCATCAGGTTGGCCACATCCTCGGAAGACAGCCCCAACTGCCGCGCCTTGTCCTGGGCGATGTCGATGCGCAGCACTTTGCCCGGTTCGTTCCAGTCGTAGATGATCTCGCCGACGTGCGGGTTCTTGTCCAGCTCCGTGGCCAGGTCGATGGCATGTCGGCGCACCTGGTCGATGTCCTTGCCGCTGATCCGGTACTGGATCGGACGCCCTACCGGCGGACCCATTTCCAGTGCCTGGACATAACTGCCGATGCCGACGAAGTCGTTGCGCAAGCGCTCGCGAAGCTTCTGCATCATGGCCTCACGGGTGTGGCCTTTGCTGACGATCACCAACTGCGCGTAGAAGGGGTTCTGCAGTTGCTGGTCCAGTGGCAGATAGAAGCGGATCGCGCCCTGCCCGATGTAAGTGCTCCAGCGCTCGATGTCCGGATCGTCCTTGAGCGTGGCTTCGAGGCGATCGACGGCCCGGCGGGTTTCGTCGATCGAGGCGTTTTGCGGCAGGTTCAGGTCCACCAGGATTTCCGGCCGGTCCGACGACGGGAAGAACTGGTTCTGCACGAAGCGCATGCAAAACAGCGCCAGCACAAAACACAGCACCGTAATGCCGATGGCCCACCAGCGATTGCGCATGCACCACAGCAGCCCACCGTTGAACGCCTTGCCAATGCGCCCGGGTTCGCCTTCATGGGGTTTCACCTTGGTGCTGAGAATGTGCACGCCGATCACCGGCGCAAACAGAACCGCCACCACCCACGACACCAGCATCGCACAGGCAATCACAGCAAACAGGGTGTAGGTGTATTCACCGGCCGAGCTGGCGTTCAAGCCGATCGGCACGAAGCCCGCCACCGTCACCAACGTACCGGTGAGCATCGGGAACGCCGTGGAGGTGTAGGCGAAGGTCGCCGCCTGCTCCTTGGTCTCGCCCAATTCCAGGCGCGTGACCATCATCTCCACGGTGATCATCGCATCGTCCACCAGCAGGCCGAGGGCGATGATCAGTGCACCGAGGGAAATCCGCTGCATGGTGATGCCGCTGTATTCCATGAACACGAACACCATCGCCAGCACCAGCGGGATCGAGCAGGCTACCACCAGCCCGGCGCGCACGCCAAGGCTGACGAAGCTGACCAGCAGCACAATCACCACCGCCTCGAACAGCGCGCTGGTAAAACCGCCGACGGCCTCTTCGACCACCACGGCCTGGTCGGACACGTTGTAAATGCCGACGCCCACCGGCAGGTCGGCGGTCAACTCGTCAATACGGGCGTGCAAGGCCTTGCCGAACGCCTGGACGTTGCCACCCTTCTGCATGGCAATCGCCAGGCCGATGGCCGGTTTGCCGTTGAAGCGGAATTCCGGCGAGGCCGGATCTACGTAGCCGCGGCTGATGTCGGCAATGTCGGCCAGGCGATAGTAGCGGTCGTTGAGCTTGAGGTTGACCTCGGCGAGGTCTTTCTCCGAAGCGAACTTGCCTGACGTGCGCACCGAAATCCGCTCCGGCCCGGCCTCGATCACACCCGCCGGGGTCACGGCGTTCTGCGATTGCAGGCTCTGCACCACCTGACGCTCATCGATGCCCAGCGCGGCGAGTTTGCGCGTGGAGAAGTTCAGGTACAGCACTTCGTCCTGCTGGCCGACCATTTCGATCTTGCCCAGGCCCGGCACACCGCGAATTTCCATACGGGCCTGTTCCACGTAGTCGCGCAACTGACGCAGGGTCAGGCCGTCGGCGGTGAAGGCGTAGATCGACCCGAAGACGTCACCGAACTCGTCGTTGAACGACGGCCCCTGAATGCCTTGCGGGAACTGGTATCTGATGTCGTTGATCTTCTTGCGCACCTGGTACCAGATTTCCGGGATGTCCTTGGCACTGGTGGTGTCGCGCAGGTACACGTACACCGTCGATTCGCCGGGGCGCGTGTAGCTTTTCACGTAGTCGAGGGAGTCGAGTTCTTCGAGCTTTTTCTCGATCCTGTCGGTGATCTGCTTGAGGGTTTCCTCCTGGGTCGCCCCCGGCCATTTGCTCTGGATCACCATGGTTTTGATGGTGAACGACGGGTCTTCTTCGCGCCCCAGGTTGAAATACGAGAACACACCCATCAGCAACGCGACGAACATCAGATACCAGATGAACGACTGATGCTTGAGGGCCCATTCCGAGAGGTTGAAAGGCCCTTTCATTGACTGTCCTCGTCGATTTTCACTTGCTGCCCCGGTTTGAGGCTGTTGACACCGGCACTGACCACCCGCTCGCCGTTCTTCACACCGTCGGCCAGCACCACGGTGCTGTCGGTGCGGCTGATCACAGTGACGTCACGGGGCGAGACGGTTTTACTCTGTGCATCGATCACCCAGATGCGCGGCTTGCCATCGACCTCCTGCAACGCAGTGACAGGCAACTCGATGCGCGGCTTGACCGCCGAGCTCAGGGTGACGCTGATGGCCGTGCCCAAGCGGAAGCCCTGTGGCGTTTCGGCCAGGGTCAGGCGGGCGCGACGGGTGCGTGTCGCGCTTTGAGCCTGGGGTTCGATTTCACGGATGATGGCGGTGGTGTTGATGCTCGGATCGAGTTGCGCAGCGACCTGAAACACCACATCGCTGGGCAACTGATCAACGAGGGTATCGGGCAGGTCGATCACTGCTTCCTTGATGTCCGGTTGCGCCAGGGTCACCACTTGCTGACCCGCCGTCACCACTTGCCCGGCCTCGGCGCTCCACGCGGTGACCACGGCCTTATGGTCGGCGCGCAGCTCGGTGTAGCCCAATTGGTCTTTGCTCTGGTTGACGGCCGCCCGGGCCTGATCGAGGGAGGCCTGGGTGGTTTTCAGGTCCGTGTTGGCCGCGTCGAGTTGCGCTTGCGCGCCGACCCCGCGATCGAACAGCGCTTGTTGACGCTGGGCACTGGCCTTGGCATTGATCAGTTGCGCCTGGATTTTCGCCAGGTCGCCCTGGGCCGAACGCAATTGGTTTTGTTGATCGGAAGGATCAAGGGTGGCGAGCAGCGTCCCCTTTTCCACCTCGGTGCCGATATCGACGTTACGGCTGGCGATCCGCCCGCCCACGCGGAAGCCGGTATTGCTTTCATAGCGCGCCTGGATGCTGCCGGCGAAGCGGCCCAGGTCCTCTTCGTTCAAGGTCTGGACCTTGATCGACAACACTGGCCGTACCGGTGCCGGCGGTGGTTCGCTTTTGGAACAGGCGCTCAGCACCAGCCCGATGGACAACGCCCATAAAGGCTTCATGGCTTGGCTCCCCACGTCAGATCCTTGTAAGTGTCTTCGGCAATCTCGACTTCCATGTCAGGGTGCAAGAGTTGGCCGCCCGCGATGATGACTTTGTCGCCGTCTTTCAACCCGCCGCTGATGATGACCTTGCCGGTCAGGTAGCGGCCGACAGTGACCGAGTGCAATTGGGCCTTGCCCTTGTCGTCGACAATCCAGACAGCGGGTTCACTGATGTTTTTGGTCAGCGCCGACCAAGGCAACTCGATAACCGACTTGCCCGACCCCCTGGCCGTGGCACTTACCACCGAGCCCAACTGCATGCCGTCGGGCAGACTGTTGAGGCCGACCTTGACCTGCACGGTACCGGATTGCGCCGAGACCGCCGGGGTAATTTCGCGCACGGTGCCGGTGGTTTTGATCGCCGGGTTGTCGAGCAGGCTCAGGACAATGGTGTCATCGCTCGGCTTCTCGGCCAGCAGCGATTCATAAACGTTGAACACCGCATCGCGGTCGCCGTCACGGGCCAGGCTGAAGATCGGCATCGTCGCCTGAACCACCTGGCCGACCTCCGCCTGACGCTCGGTAATGATCCCCGGCGCATCGGCGATCAGCGCCGTATAGCTCAACTGATCCTTGGCATTGGCCAACTGCGCCTGGGCGGCGCTCAGGGCGCTCTGGCTGCTGTTCAAGGCGGCCTGGGCCGAGTCATATTCACTCTGGCTGGTATAACCCTTGGGCAGGAGTTTTTGCTGGCGTACGAATGCCGCCGCGTTCTGCTTCACACGCGCCTGTTCGGCGGCCACTTGCGCCTGGGCCGAGTCGACGTTGGTCTGCAAATCCTTGGGGTCGAGCCGGGCCAGCACTTGCTTGGCGGTCACTCGATCGCCGACGTCAACCGAACGCTGGATGATCTTGCCGCCCACCCGGAAAGACAGCTCCGTCTGTATCCGCGCCTGGATATCACCGGTGAGGGTAACCGGGGCCGCGTAATCCGCCGGCTTGACGACTTGCACGAACACCCGTGGCAGGTATTCCTGCACGGTTTTTTTCTCCTCGCAAGCCGTTAGAAGGGTGACGACACTCAAGGCCATGACTACTTTTAATCCGCGAACCGCCATGCAAACTCCTTGGCCTTTTTTATGGACAACTCGACAGAGAGCTTAGAACAGGATAGGAACCTTGCACGAGCGTCTTATGAAGAAAAAATTCGCCCTGCCTTACGTCCAGAACACTTGCGTTAGACACCTGCCCGTACCGGACAATGGGCGTCGCTCGACCCGGCCACAGGAACCCACATGCTCAACACGCTCGCGGTAGCCAACTACCGCTCGATCAACAAACTGGTGATCCCGCTGGGCCGACTGAATCTGATCACCGGCCCCAACGGCAGCGGCAAGTCCAACCTGTACCGTGCACTGCGACTGCTGGCGGAAACCGCCCACGGCGGCGTGGTCAATGCCCTGGCCCGCGAAGGTGGGCTGGATTCGACCTTCTGGGC
This sequence comes from Pseudomonas sp. AP3_22 TE3818, assembly GCF_053628995.1. NCBI lineage: Bacteria > Pseudomonadati > Pseudomonadota > Gammaproteobacteria > Pseudomonadales > Pseudomonadaceae > Pseudomonas > Pseudomonas sp. AP3_22 TE3818. Next base: position 6,424,818 of record NZ_JBRJHL010000001.1, read on the forward strand.
CGGCCCGCAAACCCTCTCCCGGCGCATGCGCACCGGCGAAGTCGCCATCGAGCCCACCGTTCGCCAAGGCGTCAAGCGCCTGCGCCTGGGGTTTGCGGGAGAGGATTTCGGCTACTCGATCAGCCTCGGCCTTCCCGATTCCAATGGGCATTTCATGCTGCCCGGGCACAGCTCGCCGATCCCGTCCTATTTCAGCCTGGACCCGCAGATCAAACGCGAATGCCTGTGGGCAGGCGCGTTCTACCGCCCGGCCAGTCTACTAGTCGATCGTGACGGCCCGATGATCCGTGCCCGCACCGAGCGCAAGTGGGATGTGCTGGCGCAGCACACGCCGACGTTCGACAGCCTGTTCGATCAGGTCGGCAGCCTGCGCGGTTCGCCGGAAGTGCTGGAGATGCGCGAGTTCATTCGCCGCTGGCGCTTTTACGATCATTTTCGCAGCGATGCCGACGCCCCGGCGCGTCAACCGCAACTGGGCACTCGCACGCCGGTGCTGCATCACGACGGACGCGACCTGGCGGCGGCCTTGCAGACGATCATCGAAATCGGCGATCCCGACGCCTTGCGGGCGGCGATCAGCGACGCCTTCCCCGGCGCACGACTGAACATCGAACCTCTGCCCGGTGGACGCTTCGCCATCGAGTTCTTTCAAGAAGGTTTGTTGCGGCCGCTGTCAGCCGCCGAGCTGTCGGACGGAACCTTGCGTTACCTGCTGCTGGTCGCGGCGCTGCTGACGCCACGGCCGCCGACACTGATGGTGCTGAACGAGCCGGAAACCAGCCTGCATCCAGACCTGCTGCCGGCGCTGGCACGCTTGATCATGCGTGCTTCGGCGCAGTGCCAGGTGTGGGTGGTGTCCCATGCCCGGCGCTTGATTTCGGCGTTGCAGGAGGACCCGGACTGTAACTGCATCGTGCTAGAGAAAAATCTTGGCCAGACCGGAATCGTCGGCCAGCGCATGCTGGATGAGCCGGCATGGTATTGGCCGGATTGAACGGCGACTCCCGGCCAACACCTCACAAGGACGAGAACGTGGCAGACGCACAACCGCCGCAACGGATGGATCCGCAAGACATTCTGAAATTACTGATGGCGTTGCGCAGGGCCGTGAACACCAAGGCGCCTTGAAGTAGTTTGAATGTAGGAACCGGCTTGCCGGCGATGGCGCTCTCAAGGACGCTATCGCCGGCAAGCCGGCTCCTACACAAAGCAATTCTCCCACCCATAAAAAAACGCCGACGCTATTGCTAGCCGTCGGCGTTTGAAACCTTGAAGGGGTTTGCTTCGCGAATCAGAACGCTGGCAGTACCGCGCCGTTGTACTTCTTCTCGATGAAGGCTTTCACTTCCGGGCTGGTCAGGGCCTTGGCCAGTTTCTGGATGGCAACGCTGTCCTTGTTGTCCGGACGGGCCACCAGGAAGTTCACGTAAGGCGAGTCGGCACCTTCGATCACCAGCGCGTCTTTAGCCGGGTTCAGACCTGCTTCCAGCGCGTAGTTGGTGTTGATCATGTCCAGGTCGACCTGATCCAGCACACGCGGCAACATCGCGGACTCAAGCTCCTTGAACTTGAAGTTGTGCGGGTTCTTGGCGATGTCTTTTGGCGTGGCCAGGGCGTTTTTCGGGTCTTTCAATTCGATCAGGCCAGCCTTCTGCAGCAGGATCAGGGCACGGCCGCTGTTGCTGCCTTCGTTCGGGATGGCAATGGTCGCGCCGTCTTTGAGCTCAGCCAGGGTTTTGACTTTCTTCGAGTAGCCGCCGAAAGGTTCGACGTGCACACCGATCACGGTTTCCAGGTGAGTGCCTTTGCCTTCGTTGAAGCTTTTCAGGTAGGGCAGGGTCTGGAAGTAGTTGGCGTCAAGACGTTTCTGATCGACCTGCACGTTCGGCTGAACGTAGTCGGTGAAGACTTTGATTTCCAGATCCACGCCTTCTTTGGCGAGGGTTGGCTTGATCAGCTCAAGAATCTCGGCGTGTGGAATCGGGGTCGCGGCAACCACCAGTTTCTCGCCAGCCTGGGCCAGGCCCGCGGTCAGGGCAGCCGCCAGTGCGGTGAACAACAGAACCTTTTTCATGCAGTGTCCTTATCGAAAATCACAGTCGCTTGTGGCGACGGCTTGAAGATGAGAGTGCCAGTGAAGTGCTATCGCTGGCGTGAAGCGGACAATACCGGGATTTTTTATTCCCGAATAAATAACTTTTATTCGCTTTTATATTCCATTTTTAAAGCATCTAACTCGATGCTCATCATTGGTCACTCGCGGCGCAGTTTGATGATCTGCTCGCCAATCACATAGGTGAATGACTCCAGAGCGTCCACCGCATCGCTTCGAATCTTCTGAGCACTGAAATCCTCGGCCAGCGATGGCCAGTGATCTTGAAGAAGTTCGTCGACTTGGGCGGCGTACTTTTTCGAATTCGCGACCATGAACGCTAATGTAGAAACGATACCCGTCCCGCTGACTACCTTTTTTGCCGTCAACACGTTGTTGAGCCGGCTCTGCAGTTTGACTGTACTTCTCAATGCCTCATTTGCCGTGGAAACAGCACCGTATAGACGCCGCCCCACCGCCACGCGCGCGACACCTCGCTGCACAGTCACCACGTCCGCCAGGGAGCCCACACTTTTCGTCAACGCAAAACCGACGCCTTTACTGCCAATTTTTGCAACCGCGGCGGCCCCGAACGACACCACACCCAGCACTATCGACGAGTAGGTCAATATCTGGGCGCCAACGGTATCCGGAGCCAGCTCATCGACAACCGCCGAGGCAATTGAAACCGTCGCGGAAATGACCTCCAGTGTTAACAAGGCAAAGGCATTGGCCGTGATCGGCACGAGTGGTGCGGTTGCACCCAAGGTAACGGCCGTCAGGGCAATCGCGGCGGCGGCCAGAGCGGCGGCCACACCGATTTTCACCCACCCCCAGGTCGAGATATGCCCGGTGGGATCCTTGAGATTGATCGGATCTCCCAGACAATATGCATAGGCATTGATACCGCCATCCTCAAAGGGGCTCCAACTGTCGGGGCTGTGAAATCGCATCAATCGTGGGTTATAGGCCCGATAACCCCTGCCGAGCAGATAGCACCCGGTTGACGGGTCCAGTCGCTCACCCTGAAAGCCCAGCAGGGCGCCAAGTCCGCTCGATGCAGGGCGATCCCCATAAGGAACATAGGACAAAACAGATTCGTCTTGAGATCCAAGGCGCGCAAGGGCCGTGCCCTGTCCATCCGTGACAAACAAGACGACGTCGTCACCTTGCTGCTCGGCCAAGAACTTGCCGTCGCCTGACAACAGACTGCGTCGATGGTTACCTGCCACTTCGCTGCACAGCGCATGTTCGCTATGGAAAAGCCTGATCAGTTCTCCAGATTCGGCAGCCACTGCATGCAATTGATCTTCGCCGTCGAATTGATAGTGCGTGCGACCGCCAGCGCTGGCCACACTTTCGAGCCGACTCAGGGCGTCATACCTGAACGTGCGCCCCTGGTCATCGTTGAGCAGATTGCCGTTGGCATCGTATTCGAAGCTCACTTGCCCGGGCTGATAGTGCGCGTGACTGTGAGTCATTGAACTCAACTGGGTTTTGTCAGGACGATCGTAGGAAAACCTGCACAGGTTCTCCTCCCCATCGAATCCCGTACGCACCGTCAACAGGTTGTCGAGGTAGTCGTAGGTGAACTCCTGGAAATCAATGCGCTTTCCCCAGGCATCGGTCGGTGCCTGCGTACCTTCGCAGTCATAGCGTTTCAGGCGCCCGCGTCTATCATAGGCGAAGGTTTCTCTGCGCGATTGCGTACCGGACAGCAACGATCGTTGTTGAAGTTTGTCATCGGCCCCAAACACTTGAAGGATTTCCAGGCGAGATCCATCGCCGAACTGCGAAACACGCTTGATTTCACGACCGAACTCATCGTGAGTCAAGGTGGTCATCAGCGAACGTTTCGAGGCGGTATCCTCGACACTCAATGTCAACAACTGGCCCTGGGCACCGTAGGCGTACTTCGCCAGAACCGGCCCCTGCCGAATTTCTACGGGCCGCGCCGCAGCGTCATAGACATAGGTAGTTTCTACATCGTTAACATCGGTGAAACTGATGGGCAGCCCATTCAATGAACGGGCAGTGACGGTGCTGAAGCGGCCTTCGCTGGAAATCCATTCCTGGGACTTCTCTTTGCCCGACGGGCCGTACTCAACTCGGCGCTGGATGGCAGGACTGGAGGTTTCGACGAGTTGCCCGGTCAATGGATCAAATCGATATCTGGCTGACTGAGCGTGGCTTCCCATCCGCGCGGTCACCGCGCCGTTGAGCATGGGATCAAGGGTAAACCTGAAAGCATCACCCGCCGCCGTCACCTGCTGCACAGCTTGAGCGCCCCCACCCTCATAGGTCTTTGTTTCGGTTCTGCCACCGACGGTCGTACGGGTGGCACGCAACAAACCGTCATAAGTCCGGGTGCCCAACACGTAGTCATCGGCACTGATTTCGATCGGATGATTACCCGTGCTCAGTGGGTCATACTTTTTTTTTATCGAAGTACCATCCGGTAGAATCGTCTCGACCAGGCGACCGAAGAGATCATAACTGAAGCTCGTTTCGAATCCTGCCTCGTTGGTTTGCGTCAGACAACGCCCAAGTCCGTCGTAGGAAAAAGTCGCGGTAACAGTGACCACCTCTTCGGAATCGATGCGCTCTTCCCGATCGGGCTTACCGAACACGTTCAATACAGAACGGTTTTTTCCAGCGCCGTCGCACCAGCATGTTCGAGTCAATGAAACCGGGTCAAACACATCGTTCACCGCGACACCATCAGGACCTACCGTTCTGCATACGCGTCCCCAGCCGTCGTAGCTATAGGTCGTCGTTGACGCAATGGCCTTGCCATCGATCCAGTCCTGGCTGACTTCGCTTTCCAGTCGGCCAACATTGTCGTAGTGGGCCTCATAGCTCAGACGCATTGGCTTTTCGGGAGAATCGACATCCTGAATCTTGACTTTGGTCGTGCGCCCGACCCCGTCGAGCCAAACCTTGCTCAGCACACCCCGCATGCTGGTGATGCCTATGGTTGCGCCCTCCTCTGGCGAACTTTCCCCATAGAATTCGGTGATGCGTGACGCGATATCCGCTCCATCGAATACCGCCGTCTCGCTGACAACACGGTTCAGATTGTCGTACTTCTTCACCAACTCATTACCGGCCCCATCCCAAACCTTGACTTCCTGTCCGGTAAATCGGTCATGCCAGACTTTGCGATCATGCCTGTCGCTACCCGCATGCAATTGTTGAAGGATTTCCACCCAATCTCCATCAATTGAATATTTGAATTCGAAACGACGGCTGCCTTTGTGTTCGGCTTGCAAGCGACTCTTGAGGCGTCCGTAGAACGCATCACCGGTATCTTCGATGTACTCGAATCGAGTATCCACGTGTGGCTTTGTATTCCCACCTTCAAACAGCTTTTCGCTATGCAGCAACAAAAACCGGTGACCACCCTCGCGCATGGACGGCAAGTCAATGTAGGAAAAACGGACAATGACCACCGGCGCCGGGGCAAAATCAGGGGACGGCGTGATCGATCGCTCCTTCAATGCCGTAATGAAACCCAGCGGGTTGGGGGGGCAACCCTCGGCACCCTCTGCCGGATAATAGACGTAATCCTCCCGGGCTCCGCTCGGATTGATCTGCGTTAGCAGATTGCCGGATTCATCATAGGTCGTATGGGTGGTTTCGGTTCGGGGCGCGGCGTTCGTAGAAGTGTCGACATAGCTGACGACAGATGTTTTCTGCATTTGAAAATGGGCGGGTTGATCGGAGAAGTCCAGGCCGTCAACATCGTGGTAGGTAATCGTTCTCTGCTGCACCTTCCCGTTGGCAACGGACTTTTCCGAGATCATCAGGTGGAAGCGGTTGTAGGTTCTTTCGATGCGACTCAGTTCAACTGTCTTGTCGCCCACACCCGTAACCAGACGTTCGGTACAAGAGTAGGTGTAATGTCCTTTGTGAGCATGCAGATGGTCCCCGTCCTGCGCCCAGCGAAGTCCCGATTGATAGCCGAGGAAGTTTTTGGCGGTGTATTCGTAGACACGGGTGATAGTGGGCAACCCTGAACCCGGCGCCAGAACACTGCGCCGGACCGCCGGCAAAGCCTTGATTGGTGCCCCGAGCGGCAACTGATGCTTCTGAGGAGAGTACTCAATACTTTCGACACTACCGCCAGGCGCGCGGACATCTGTCATGACCAGAAAACCGTTGAGTAATTGGTAGTCGAATGACCATGCAAGATGCTCGGCGGGGCCGTGATCAAGGGTTATCTGCCGGAGCCATCCATCACGAACCAGTAAATCAAACTTCAAGCATCTTTGCGGATGATCAGGCCATACGGTAATGCTGGCGGATTGATCGTTCGTTTCATAACTCAGCGCCACGACGCGGTGTTGCTGATCGTGAACTTCGTGCAGGACGCGGCGGCCCCGTACCAACATGTATTTCAGACTGATCGAGCGCCCTTCGTTGGAGTAGACATGTTCGGGGAACCATTCGTCATACGTTTCATCCGGCCTGGCCAACCTCTCGATCAGACCGTTTTTGTGGCTGACAATCAGATTGTCGCCGTCGAGCGTGACCCATGTGTCCTGGAGCTTTTTATCCCTGACGATGATCCGCCCGCTGCTGATGTAAACACGATAAGAAACCCCACTTGCAAGGGTCAGCTTACGGGTCTTCCGGTTGTAGGAGCTCAACCCCAATGACCAGCCGCGTCCCCAACCGAAATCCGTTGTGCGGAAACTATCGAATGAAATATTAAATGATATCTGCGGACCGTTGATGTTGTTAGCAACCCACCCCGCGAGATTAATACTGGTACTATAAGAGCCGGTGCGAACATCAACTCCAGACTGAATAAACTCAGTAAAATTGAATGCGTTGGACTCCACTTCTGGCACTGCTGTACTCATCATCATTCCTTGACTTTGCAGACACAGTAAAATTAAACAACTTCGATCATCGAAGGATTTTCGGTGTTCATCGCGACGTCAATTTCATGTCTGTTCCCATACATATCCCGAACAAACATCTTCACCAACAAATGATCATACCGGACCTGAGACGTACCGCCCTTCTTGGCAAAATGCATCAAAAATGTGACTTTTCCTTGCTCTTCATGGTCAGTCGCAAGTTGATCAGCTGTTTCCCAGGAGACCTCCGCGCCATGATTAGCTTTTAGCCCTTTAAAGTAGCCAACGGCGTAATACCCGAGAAAGTCTGGATGTTCACTACGTGCATGCAACACGCCGGTAATTGAGCAACTGACGAATTTTATATGGTGCTGATCCACCAACAGGTCCAGAACATATCGATCAACCTTGGTAACGTTCTCTGTCGGTCTCCAGTTTCCGGATAGTCGTTTGACCCTGAACTGTTCTTTTCGATAGATCGGCGGTGGAACGGTCCTCAGGTTTATTTCACCGAATTCCGAGGTTTCTTCCGAATAGAACGTCTCCCCATCCGAACGGGTAATGGTCGCAATTAGTTTGATGGGCTCGGGAGAGTTGCTGCTGATGTAGAACGCCTTGAGAAAGATGGCTTTCCCCCGCACAACCGGGCCATGCAGTTCACCCGTGTGAGGAAACGGCTCGTATGGCAAGCGTCGCTCCAGCGTGCACTTCCACGCCAGCTCCTCGCCATCCCGAATATTGTCTATCGGCAGGGCTTTGCCGGAATAGGCATCCAGCAGTTGAATACTGTCTAACTCGCTTTTTAATATTTCTACTGCCTTTCCCCCATGGTCTACAACTTGCCCAACTACCATCAACTTCAACTGCTGATACCCATTGGCGTAAATTATATTTCCGCCCGAAGTCGAGAAAACCTGAAGTCGTTTGAGGTCTATCCACTCAGGAGAATCAGCCTCTTGAAAAGACTGGGGCGCCATCCCCGGATCTGCAGACATATAACCCTCGACAAGGGGATTGATATCTTTCAACTCATCGTCGACACCTGGAGCTATCGCAGCATTATTTCCAACAAACTTCACAGAAAAATCCTTTTTTCATATAATATTTAACAATGACGGATATCAATGTATCCAGGGAGAAATAAGAAGATATGTCAAAACCTATCAACCCACAAAACAGAAAATTGTTACAGCCACACTGCAAATAGTACAAAATATAACAGCAAGAATCAGCGCCCACAAAAAACCAGGCAATCATCAATTGCCTGGTTTCGTTATAAAGCCAATAAAAGCACTTATATATTGATGCTTGTAAAATATTTTTTCAGCGCCTGGACTTCAGCGATATCTCCGTGTTGAACAAGTTGATCTATCCATCCTTGTATAAGAATCGGAGATGGCCGGACAATCGAAAGATTTAAATGCTCCGGCAATATTTCATCACCGGTACTCACCAGCAGCGCAAAGTGAATGATGTTTTCCAGCTCCCGGGTATTGCCCGGCCAACTGTGGCGTTCCAGCACAAGCTGCGCCGCTTCGCTGATCAGCGGCACCGGCAGGTCGAGGCGCTGGCTGTAGATGCCGAGGAAGTATTCGGCCAGCGGCAGGATGTCTCCCGTACGCTCGCGCAGCGCCGGCAGTTCGAGCGGGCCTTCGCTGAGGTAGTGATAGAGCCGTTCATGGAATTTTCCGACGGCCACCGCCTGGGCCAGATCGATGCTGGTGGCCGCGACCAGCCGCACATCCACCGGGCTCGGTTGCTGAGCACCGACGCGGGTGACTTCATGGTTCTCCAGGGCAGCGAGCAGCTTGATCTGGATCGGCAGCGGCAGGTCACCGATTTCGTCCAGGTACAGCGTGCCGCCGTTGGCCGAGCCGAACCAGCCGGCACGACTGCTCGCCGAGCCGCTGTAGCTGCCCGCCGCATAGCCGAACAACTCGGCGTCGGCGTAGGTCGGGCTGATGGCGCCGCAGTTGACCGACACGAACAACCCGCCGCGATCACTGGCGCGGTGGATATGACGGGCCAGCAACTCCTTGCCGGTGCCGGTTTCGCCACGGATCAGCACCGAGACTGAACGCGTGGCCAGTTGCTCAAGGTTTTCACGTAATTGCCGCGAACGCGGGTCGACAAACACCAGCGCCTTGGCGCGGATGCTCAGGGGACTTTTTTCGGCGTCGGGAAAGGTCAGCAGCGGCTGACCGAAGGTTTCAAAGCTCATGGCAGACTCCGCGCCCAAAACCGCCGGGAGACGGGGGCGTTAAATAAAGAAAGTGTTCAAGCGCGGCGCAGGGCGTGGTGTTCCATGCGGTTTTGCAGGCGATAGAGATAGGCAAAACCCTGCTCCCAACGCTGGTGACCGGACTTCACGTTGATATGCCCCGCCCCCGCCAGAATCCCCGCCTCGGCACCCCAGTTGCGCGCCAGCTCCAGGGCTCGCGACGCACTGACGGCGCTGTCGTTGTCGGAGCTGACGACCTGGCTCGGAAATGGCAGCAGGTCCGTCGGGATCGGCGCGAAGTTGCGCAAGGCCGGCGCACAGGCCGGACGCTCGACATCCGCCGGTGCGACCAGCAGGGCACCGCGCACCTGACGCAAGAACTGCACAGGCGCGGTAGCCGCCCAATGGGCGACGGTGATGCAACCCAGGCTGTGGGCGATCAGGATGACCGGCGTGCTGTCGGCGGCAATCGCCTCGGCCAGCGCCGCGACCCAGTCTTCACGTCGCGGCGTCAGCCAGTCGGCCTGCTCCACCCGTGCGCTGTTCGGCAGGCTGTTCTGCCAGTGGCTTTGCCAATGATCTTCTGGCGATCCTTGCCAGCCCGGCACAATCAGGTAGCGAATTGATTCGTTGCGCATGGGGGAGCTCTCCTGCTGTGTGTCTGTTCCCGGTCGAGTATAGGGAGGAGAGTTATATTCGTTAAGGAATAAGAAGCTATTTATTAAGATCTGTATCGAATATAAAACACATAACCTGTAGGAGCTGGCTTGCCAGCGATAGCGGTTTAACAGTCAACGTCGATGCTGAATGTCAGGGCCTCATCGCTGGCAAGCCAGCTCCTACAGGTTTGGGATTTATTCGGAATAAAAAAGGGGCCGCACCCTGCCAAGGAGACGGCCCCGGAAAACGAAAATCTGTTAACGCGCAGTGATCACCGACAACTTGGTAATCCCTGCCCGTTCAATCGATGCCATGGCCCGCGCCACCTCGCCGTAATTCACACCATCGTCCGCCTGCAACTGCACGCGCACCTCGGGGTCCTTGGCCTTCGCCGACTTGAGGCTGAACTCCAGCAAGTCCGGCTGTATCTCGTCCTTGTTGATAAACAGTTTGCCGGCACCGTCGATGCTCACCACCAATGGGTCCTTCTGCTCCACCGGCGCCACCGCCTCGGTCTTGGGCAGGTTGATCGGAATGGCGTTGGTCAGCAGCGGTGCAGTGACGATGAACACCACCAGCAACACCAGCATCACATCCACCAGCGGCGTCACGTTGATCTCGCTGAGCACCTCATCGGTGTCTTGCGTGGAGAAGGCCATATCAGGACGCCTCCTTCACTTTCTGTGCGTTGCCCTGAGCTGCCGCCTTGTGCGCCGTCGGGTGGATCAGCACGCGGAACGAACTCTTCTGCGCCAGGCTGTAGAAGTCATGGGCGAAGTCATCCAGATCCGCCGCCGTCAGTTTCAAGCGACGCAAAAAGTAGTTGTAAACCAGCACCGCCGGCACCGCGACGGCGATCCCCACGCCCGTAGCGACCAGTGCCGCGCCAATCGGCCCGGCGACCGTTTCAAGGCTTGCCGAGCCCGCCGCGCTGATGCCTTTCAACGCTTCCATGATTCCCCACACCGTGCCGAACAAGCCAATGAACGGCGAGGTGCTGCCAATACTCGCGAGCACGGCCAACCCGGTTTCCAGCGACCGGCGCTCGCGCACGATCTGCTGTCGCAAGGCTCGCTCCAGGCGATCCTGATGGTTGATCGCCTGACTCAAGTCCGCCGCCTGTGGCGTCTCGCCCACCTGGATGGCCGCATAACCGGCCTGCGCCACCCGGGCTGCCGCGCCAGGCCGGGTTTCGCTCAGTTCGGCCGCCGAGTCGAGACTCGAAGCGGCCCAGAACTGCTGATGAAACTTTCGATCCTGTGCCTTCAGGCGACCGAACTGCACGCCCTTGAGCAATGCCAGGCCCCAGGTCGCTACGGAAAAAACCACCAGCAGCCAGATCACCGCGCTTTCGATGGATTCAAGTGGAGAGGCCAGTAACGTCATGATGTATTCCTCGTGTAAACGTTTCGCGCGAAATTGGTTTCTGTTTAATGAATCTTGAAATCGATGGGCACGCTGACCCAGCCGTCCTGGGCGACATCACCTTGCTTGGCCGGCACGAAACTCCAGCGTTTCACCGCGTTCAGCGCGGCGTCGTCCAGCGCATCGCGACCGCTGCTTTTCTGGATCTGAATCTCGCCGGGCTTGCCGCTGGCCAACACATGCACACGCAACAACACCGTGCCTTCCCAGCCGCGACGCTGGGCCAGCGACGGGTATTCCGGCGCCGGGTTTTTCAAGTAGCCGGCGGTGGCGGAGGCCGGTGTCACAGGCGCAGGGGCCGGTGGTGCAGGTGGTGCCGGGGCCGCGACGGGTGCTGCCGGCTTCGCTGGCGTGGGTGGCTGCTCAACAGCTTTTGGCGCCGGTTTCGGTAGCGGTTTGGCGACCGGTTTTGGCTTGGGAACCGGCTTCGGTGGAGGCGGCTTCACCGCCAGTTCATCCTCCACAGGCGGTGGCGGCTCAACCACGGGTTGTACGGGTTGCGGTGGCGGCGGCTCGACCACCGGTGGCGCTGGACGCGAAAATTCGATGGTCATGGGCGGGACTTCTGGCGGCACGATCGGCAGCACCGGGGTCGGTTGCTGATTGACCCAATAGATCACCGCGCCATGCACCAGCAACGCCAGCATGCCCAGCACGATTGCTTCACGCCGGCGAAGGACGCCTTTGGGGGCTCGCTGCAAACGCAACTGCCCCAAGGGCACGCGGTGCGGTCGGCCGAGGTCGACCAATTCGCCACCGGGTACCTGGCGCCAAAGCACCTCATGTGCACCGGCGGCGATCTGGACATTGCCCATTCTTTAACTCCCTGCGGTCTCTTTGCGGATAACCGGAACGTCGTGCTGAACATCCCCCGACGACGTCCCGGTAGAGCAATCATTGGCTTGAACGCTTAGTTCTTAAAGTAATGTTTAAATTTATATTTAGAACCTGAACGAATAAATAAAACCCTCAACCCACCGCCAGAGCCCGCCGTTCAAGGGCTCTGGCGCAACGGAAAAAATCCGATGCTTTTCGGGCATTGAAAGTATTCATTCGAAGCATGCTTTTTCGCCGTCAGAAGTCGTATCGGCCGGTCACACCAAGCGTGCGTGGTGTACCGAGCAGGCCTTCATAACCACCATTGGCGGCTGTCCACAGCGTCGTGTAGTAGGTTTTGTCGAAGGCGTTTTTCAGCCACAACGAAACGTCCCACTGCCCCTGGTTGAAGTCGCCGCGCAGACCGGTGGACAGGTTGACCACCGCATAACTCGGGATCTGCCCGAAGTCGGAGTCTTCCACCGTGCCCACCGCTTTGGAGCGGAACGCATAGCTGGCGGTGACGTACTCCTCGAAGCCGTTGTTCAGGTTCCACTTGTATTCGCCGTTGGCATTGCCGATCCATTTCGAGGCGCCGACCACTTGATGGCCACTGAGGTCGCAAGACGGCGGAGCGCCTGGCGCCAGGCTGACTTCCGGCGGGCACGGTGCATCCTTGTAGGAGAGGTAGCTGACGTCGTTGTACGAGCCGTTGATGTTCAGCGTCAGGCCGCGCAGCGGGATCAGGGTGCTTTCGAATTCCACGCCACGGGAGCGCACGGAACCGGCGTTGGTCAGGTACTGCACGCGATTGACGTCGTCGTAGGCGTTGGTCTGATAGCCGTTGACCTGGGTCCAGAACAGGTTGGCGTTGAGTTGCAGGCGACGGTCCCACAGGGTGCTCTTGAAGCCGAGCTCGGCATTGTTGGCGCGCTCGGTGCCGATCAGCAACGAGTCGGCACCGGCCACCGGCGCCATACCGACGGCCAGGTTGACCCCACCGGATTTTTCGCCGTGGGACAACGTGGCGTAGGTGAGCAGGTCGTCGGTGAGGTGGTAGCTGAGGTTCAACAGGCCCGAAGGACTGGAGCTGTACTGGTTCAGATCGCCGGAATCGTAGGCCCCCGCACGAGCACGTCGTGCCGCGGCCGCCGCGCCGGTGACTGCGGCACCACCGGCGGGCGCATTGCGGGTCACCCAGGCGTTTTTCTCTTCATAGGTGCCGCGCAGGCCGGCAGTGAAATCCAGGCGTTCGGTCAGGTGCCAGGTACCCTGCGCGAACAGCGCGAAGCTGTTGGTTTCGATATGCCCGTTACCGACACTGTCGATGTTGTTCAGCGCACCGTTGGGCGTGCCACTCCAGATATCCGCTTGCGGCCCGTAGAAGGTGAAGGATTTGTTGTCCAGGTCGGAGCCGAAGTAATAGGCGCCGAGCACGTAATCGAAGAACCCGCCTGTAGGCGACGCCAGGCGAAACTCCTGGGAGTACTGCTTGTCCTCCACCGAAACCCCGGCGTTGTAGAAGACGGTGGCGTTCAGGCCGTCATCATTGCGCGGGGTGAAATTCCACCAGCGATAGGCGCTGATGGACGTCAGGGTGAAGTCGCTCGGCAGCGTCCAGTTGGCCTCCACCGACGTGCCGCCCTGATGCACGGTGACATGCTGGTCGTTGTTCAGGTTGACCTTGCGGTGGGTGCCATCGACCAGTGTCGCGCCCGCGGCATTGGCCCGGGTCTGGTAGAGGTTGGTGCCATTGATGGTCGGCCCGCTGTTGAACAACACGCGGGTGCCGGCGCTGGAATCTTCTTCGTTGTAGTCGCCGATCCAGCGCAGGTTGAACGCTTCGTTCGGCTTGAACAGCAACTGGCCACGGAAGCCATCGCGCGAGCCGCCGTTCAAATCGTGGCCGTCGAATTCGTTCTTGATATCGCCGTCGCTGCGGGTGCGATACGCAGAAAAGCGCCCGGCGAGCTGGTCATTCAGCGGGCCGGAAATCGTGCCCTTGGTCTGGAAGTAGCCATCCTCGCCCACCGAAGACTCGATGCTGCGTTCCGGGGTGAAGGTCGGCGCGCGGGTGCTGATGTTGATCACGCCGGCGGTGGTGTTCTTGCCGAACAAGGTGCCTTGCGGACCGCGCAGCACTTCGAGCTGCTCGATGTCCATCAGGTCGAATACAGCCATGCCCGGCCGGCCGAGATAAACGTTGTCGAGGTACAGGCCGACACTGCCTTCCAGGCCATCGCTGGCCGGGTTATTGCCCAGGCCACGAATCGACACGCTGGACTGGCGCGCATGCATGTAGGCGACGTTGACGCTGGGCACCAGTTGCTGCAAATCCTGGATGCGATAGACCCGCTGGGCTTCCAGGGTCTGGCCGCTGACCACGCTCATCGGGGTGGGTACGTCCTGCGAGCTTTCTTCGCGGCGGCGAGTCGTGACCGTCACGGTTGCCAGTTGGGTATTGTCGGCCGTGGCGGTTTTTGCCGGGGTGGTTTCAGGGCTGGCGCTTTCGGCCGCATAGCCTTGGGTCCAGCTGGCACTGCCTGCCAGTAGCAGAGCCAGGGGCAGGCGTTTGAGCCGTTGTGGAGAGTGGGTTGGGGCGAAATGCAACGGACTCATAAGACGGGTTCCCGATCAAAAGAAATTCTTTGTTGCTTGCCAGGCCGCCTTCGCGAGCAAGCCCGCTCCCACACTGACCGTGTGAACACTGGAGATCCCCTGTGGGAGCGGGCTTGCCCGCGAAGGCGTCGGCTCAGACGCCGTCGATATCCGGCCCTTTCACGGTCTGGCTGACCTGCCCGTTCACACCCACCGGCACTTCCCCCTTGAGCGTCACACGGCGCACGATCCGGTCCTGGGTCCCGTAGTCATCCACCGCATAATGCTGGGTCGAGCGGTTGTCCCAGATCGCCACGTCACCGGCCTTCCAGCGCCAGCGCACGATGTTTTCCTGGCGGATCACATGGCTTTGCAGCAACCCGAACAGGTGCGCCGAATCGGCCTGGGAATAGCCCTTGATGCGTTTGACGAAATGCCCCAGCAACAGGCTCTTCTCGCCGCTGATCGGGTGCACGCGCACCACCGGGTGTTCGGTCTCGTAGACCGTCGAGGTGAAGACCTTGCGATAGCGCTCCAGCTTCTCCGCCGAAACGTCCGGCCGGGTGCCGGCGTAGTCGTATTCGTTGCTGTGCACGGCGACCAGTTTGTCGGCCAGCTCACGCAGCTCCTCCGACAACCCGTTGTAGGCGGTAGCGGTGTTGGCCCACAGGGTGTCGCCACCGAAAGCCGGGGCCACCACCGAGCGCAGAATCGAGGCTTTGGGGTAGGCCTCGACGAAGGTCACATCGGTGTGCCAGGAGCTCGCACGCTGGCCCTCGGCACCGTCCAGTTCCAGCAGAAAACGCGTGCCTTCACGCACCGGCACGGTCGGGTGCGCCACCGGCTCGCCGAGCAGGTGGGCAAACGCCTCCTGGCGCTGATCGTCGAGTTGGGTCTGCTCGCGGAAGAAGATCACTTTGTATTGCAGCAGCGCCTGTTGAATGGCTTCAACGGTGGCGGCATCCAACTCGCCGGAAAGCTGTACGCCACGGATTTCGGCACCGATGCGACCGGCCACCGGATGGATTTCAAGCGTGTGAACAGCGGGTTGTACTGCGAAAGCGGCATTGCTCATGGGTAGACCCTCATCAGACTGCTTGCGGTTGAACCGGCCGCGAAACACTGCTCTATCTATATTCTATTTAGATCTAATAGATATCAACATGCTTCGTTGACGGAATAAGAGGTTGCATTTAAAACCTCAGTCAACCCTCGTCGCAAATGCCTTCGAGCTATTTTTAGGATGCCGGAAAAGCATATGGATCTTCGCCAGTTGCGTTACTTCATCGCCCTCGACGAACACCGCAGTTTCGTGCGCGCGGCCGAGGCCATGGGCATTACCCAACCGGCCTTCAGCCGCAGCATCCAGGGGCTGGAGCACGAGTTCGGCTGCGTGTTGGTGGACCGTGGCAACAAGGATTTGCGCCCCACCCCCGAAGGCCTGGTGGTGCTGCAACATGCCCGCAGCCTGGTGCAGGGTGCGGCGCTGCTCAGCTCGGAAGTGACGCAGATGACCAAGCTCGATGCCGGTGAACTGCGCTTCGGTTGCGGCCCGGCACCGGCGGTAAAACTGGTGCCGGAGGCGGTGGCGCAATTCATCAATGCACACCCGAAAGTGCGCACCTGCTTCGAAGTGGATAACTGGGAAAAACTCAGCCGCGCCCTGAGCCGTGAGGAGATCGAATTCTTCATCGCCGACATCCGCCATTTCGAGTCCGACCCGAACTTCCAGACCCAGGCGCTGACGCCCAAGCGCGGTGTGTTTTTCTGCCGTCCGGGGCATCCGCTGCTGGCCAAGGAGAGCCTGTCGACCAACGACATGTTCGATTACCCGCTGGCGACCACAAAGATCCCGCCAGGCATTCGCAAACTGCTGGCGAACCTCAGTGGACGGGTGGATTTTTCGCCGACCCTCGAGACCGAACATTTTCCGGCGCTGGTGAAGGTGGTGCTGCAATCCAACGCCATCGGCGTGGGCACGCAAGAGGCGTTCATCGAAGACATTGCCCAGGGTGCGCTGGTGCTGCTGCACTGGCGCAATTTGCCGCAGAACATCGAGAGCATGAATGCGCGGTGCGGGATTGTCAGCCGCACCGGGTTCCGGTTGTCGCCGGCGGCACGGGCGATGATCGAGACGTTGGTGGCGGTGGACAGGCAGCAAGTCAGCGTCGCGGTTTAGGGCCTCTTCGCGAGCAAGCCCGCTCCCACATTTGATTTTCCGCGAACACAAAATTTGTGTACGGCGCAGAACCAGTGTGGGAGCGGGCTTGCTCGCGAAAGCGTCCGAATTGACGCTAGAGATTCAAAGTTTTGCCGCAGCCAACTCCGGCGCCACCCAATCGCTTACCTTGAACGACTTGCGAATCAGCTTCTGCTGCGAAGCCAGGTCCACGGCATCCTGCAATTTGCCAAGGAACACCGGGTCAAGTGTCGAAGGGAACACCTCGCTCAGTTTCTGATCCTTCAGGTCCTGCGTGAGGATCACCGCCGGATAATTCGCCAGCCCGGACACTAGTTGAATGTAGGCGTCCTTGTTGCTGTCCTGGGTCAGCCACTCCACGGCCTGCTGTTGGGCCTTGAGCAGTTTCGCCACCGCCTCCGGGTGCGCATCGACAAACTTCCCGGTCCCCACCAACACGGCCTGCACACTGCCGGCGCCGCCCAGGTCCTTGGTGGTCAAAGGCAACTCGGCCAGTCCCTTGGCCTGTAATGCGGTAAGCCCCGAACCACCCCACGAAGCATCGATCTGCTTCGCCGCCAGCGCCGCCACCGCCGCGTTGAAGTCGAGGTTGATGACTTTCACATCCTTCTCGCTCAACCCCTGACTGGCCAGCGCCGCATCGAAGGACAACTGGCTGGCCGTGCCACGGAAGATCGCCACGCGTTTGCCCTTGAGGTCTTGCAGGGTCTTGATCCCCGAACCCGGTACCACGCCGAGGTAGTGCTTCACCCCGCGCGCCGAGGCGCTGAGCAATCGCGTATCCAGGCCATTGGACTTGCCGATGATGGCTGCCAGGTCGCCGAGGTAGGCCAGGTCCACCTGACCGTTGGCGAACGCCTCGTTGATCACCGGGCCTGCGCCCTTGAAGAAGCTCCACTGAATCTTGATGCCTTGCTCGGCAAAGGCCTTTTCGAAGATCTGTTGATCGCGCAACACATCCACTACACCGCCACCGCTGTGCTGGGTACCGGCACTCAGGTCCGGCACGGCGATGCGGATTTCCTTGAGCTCACCGGCGTTGGCCGTGAAGGCCAGCAGAGCCGCCAGGGCCGGTGCAGCGAACAGGCTGATGACACGTTTGAAGGGAAGGTTCATGGGTACGGCTCCTTGGGGCAACGGGCGTTGATGAGCCGAAAGTAGGCCGAATCAGAACCAACACTTAAATACTATAAATTCACATTTTTAGACCATATGGATCTATATCAACACCGGCGGACCTCTCCGCCAGGTATGCCTTGGCAGCATCGAAAATATTCTTCGAATGCATTGGATGCACGTCGACCGTAAGGCCTTAAATGGTCTCTCTTATCTCTCAATAGCATTTAATTAATATTTTATAGATCAAAAACACATATATGTAGGAGCTGGCTTGCCAGCGATCCCGGACAACCCGGTCGGTCAGACACACCGCCTCGCTGGCAAGCCAGCTCCTACAGAGAGTCTGCGTTGTTTAAGACGCACCCATTCCGACAACGGAGGTTGCCCCATGGCCCGTGTTTCCCTGCTCAGCCTGCCGCTGGCCGCACCCCGGCTTGATGGTCGACGGCATTGGCCGACGCTGAGCCAGCGTCTCTTGCCTTGGCTATTGCCCCTCAGCCTGTTTGCGCTGTGGTGGATCGCCAGCCGTAACCAATGGATGAGCGAGCAGATCCTGCCGGCGCCGACCCTGGTCTGGAGCAGCGCCGTTGAATTGTCCCAGGGCGAGTTGTGGAGCCATTTGTGGATCAGCCTGCAACGTTTGTCCTGGGGCCTGCTCGCGGGGATCAGTGTCGGTGCGGTATTGGGCGCGGCGCTGGGTTTCAGTCGTACGCTCGAACGCCTGGTGTTTCCCACCTTCGCCGGGTTGGCGCAAGTCCCGACCCTGGCCTGGATTCCCTTGTTCATGGTGTTTTTCGGCATCGGTGAAGTGCTGAAACTGGTGGTGCTGATCAAGGCCATCGTGGTGCCGGTGACCCTGCACACACTGGTCGGCGTGCGCGATGCGCAACCCAGGCTGCGCGAAGCCGCCGCCGTGTTGCGCCTGCCCGGGCACCTGTTGATCCGCCGCCTGGTGCTGCCCGCCGCACTGCCGGCCTTCATGGCCGGTGTGCGCCTTGCGCTGGCCGCCGGATGGACCTCGCTGCTCGCTGTCGAACTGCTCGCGTCCAGCGAAGGCATCGGCTACCTGATGGTCTGGGCACGCCAGTTGTTCATGCTCGACATCGTCTTCGTGTGCATCGTGGTGATCGGTTTGATCGGCATGGCGATGGACCGCGGCATCGGCCTGCTGGACAGGACGCTGGTGCACTGGCCGCACCCGGCCACCGCCGAAATCCGTCGCGGGCCGCGTTATCAAGGCTGGCAACGTTTGCAACCGTGGCTGCTGCCACTGGCGCTGCTGACGTTGTGGCAACTGAGCTCGGATCAGCAGTGGATTGACCCGAACATTCTGGTCAGCCCGCTGGCCGTCCTGCACACCGCCTGGCATGGCCTGCTCGACGGCACGCTGATTGGCGGCATGGCCCTGAGTCTGGGCCGAACCCTTGGCGGGTTACTGCTCGGTGGCGGGCTCGGCTTTGCTCTGGGCCTGCTGCTGGGACTGTCGCGCACCAGTGAACGCGTGCTCGGCCCGACCCTCGCCGCCCTCCGCCAGATCGCCATTTTCGCCTGGGTGCCGCTGCTCACCGCGTGGTTCGGCCTGGGGGAATTGGCCAAGTGGGTGTTCGTCGCCCTCGCCGCGTTTTTCCCGCTGTTCATCGCCACCCAACGCAGCGTCGTCAATCTCTCGCCACAACTGAACGAGGCTGCGCAGGTGTTGCGCCTGAACCTGCCCCAGCGCCTCGGTCGACTGGTGTTGCCGGGCGCCGCGCCGGGGATTTTCGCAGGGCTTCGCCTGAGCCTGATCTACGCCTGGCTCGGCACCATCGGCGCCGAATATTTCATGCCGTCCAACGGCGGCATCGGCAGCCAGATGATCGGCGCCCAGCAACTGCTGCGCATGGACCTGATCATGGCCGGCATGCTGCTGGTGGGCCTGACCGGCGCCCTGCTCAACCTCATTGGCCAACGCCTGGAAATCCGCGCCACTCGCTGGAGACACGCATGAACGCACCGATTGTCAGCTTCAATCACGTGGGCAAGACCTTCGACGTCGACGGCTTCGAACTGGAGGCCATTCGCGAATTCAACCTGGACATCGCCGAGGGCGAATTCGTCGCCATCGTCGGCTCCAGCGGTTGCGGAAAATCCACTTTGCTGCGGCTGCTGGTTGGCCTCGACAGGCAATTTCGCGGGCAGATAAGCGTCGACGGCAAAGCCGTCAGCGGCATCGGTGGCGAGCGCGGCATCGTCTTTCAGGAACACCGTTTGTTCCCGTGGCTGAGCGTGGCCGACAACATCGGTCTGGGCCTGGTCAACGAGCCATTGAGCGCCGCGCAAAAGCACCAGCGTATCCATGACTTCATCGAGCTGGTGGGCCTGGGCGACTTCGCCCGCGCCTATCCGCACCAACTCTCCGGCGGCATGGCGCAGCGCGTGGCCATTGCTCGCGGCCTGGTGGCCAGCCCACGGATTCTGCTGCTGGACGAGCCCTTCGGCGCCCTCGATGCGCTGACCCGCCAGCAGATGCAGGACGAACTGCTGGCGATCCGCGCGCGGGCAAAAATCACCACAGTGCTGGTCACCCACGATGTCGAGGAAGCGATCTTCCTCGCCGACCGCGTGGTGGTGATGGAGCCGCGACCCGGGCGGATCAAGCAAGTGGTCGACATTGCCCTGCCCCATCCGCGCCAGCGCAGCAGTTTCGACTTCCACCAGTTGCGCGAAGAACTGCTTCACGAACTCACCAGCGACGGTCACTACCAGCCCCCCGTGCCGGTGCAGGTCCGCGATCTGCCGCTGTCCTTCATTGCCTACTGAAAAAGGAAATGCTTGATGCCGCAACGTCCCAACTTTTTAGTGATCCTGGCCGATGACCTGGGCTTTTCCGACCTTGGCGCCTTCGGCGGCGAAATCAATACACCGAACCTCGATGCCCTGGCCAACAATGGCCTGCGCCTGACCGATTTCCACACCGCACCGACCTGCTCGCCGACCCGTTCGATGTTGCTCACCGGCACCGATCACCACATCGCCGGCATCGGCACCATGGCCGAAGCCCTGACCCCGGACCTGATCGGTAAGCCAGGCTACGAAGGGCACTTGAACGACCGCGTGGTCGCCCTGCCCGAGCTGCTGCGCGAGGCAGGTTATCAGACGTTGATGAGCGGCAAATGGCACCTGGGCCTGACCGCAGAACGGGCGCCCCACGCCCGGGGTTTCGAGCGTTCGTTTTCGCTGTTGCCCGGTGCGGCCAACCATTACGGCTTCGAGCCGACCTACGATGAAACGACACCACGGCTGCTGAAATCCACGCCGGCGCTGTATATCGAAGACGACCAGTTCATCGACGAGCTGCCGAGGGATTTTTATTCTTCCGACGCCTTTGGCGACAAGCTGCTGCAATACCTCAATGAGCGCGACCAGACCCGGCCGTTCTTCGCCTACCTGCCGTTTTCCGCACCGCACTGGCCACTGCAGGCGCCGGCCGAGGTGGTGGAAAAATACCGCGGGCGCTATGACGCCGGCCCTGAAGTGCTGCGGTTGGAACGCCTGGAAAAACTCAAGAAGCTGGGATTGATCGAGGCCGATGTCGAGCCGCATCCCCTGATCCAACTGAGCGCACAGTGGGATGCGTTGAGTGATGAACAGCGGCAGATTTCTGCGCGGGCCATGGAAGTGTATGCGGCGATGGTCGAGCGCATGGACTGGAACATCGGGCGTGTCGTCGATTACTTGCGCCAGCAGGGACAACTGGACAACACCTTCATCCTGTTCATGTCCGATAACGGCGCCGAAGGGGCGTTGCTGGAGGCCTTTCCGAAATTCGGCCCGCAGTTGCTGACCTATCTCAACCAACACTACGACAACAGCCTGAACAATATTGGCCGGGCCAATTCCTACGTCTGGTACGGACCGAACTGGGCGCAAGTGGCGACCGCGCCGTCGCGACTGTTCAAGGCCTTCACCACCGAAGGCGGGATTCGCGTTCCGGCGCTGGTGCACTATCCGCAGCTGCCGCTCAAGGGCCAGATCAGCCATGGGTTCGGCACGGTGATGGACATCACGCCGACCATTCTCGACCTGGCCGGCGTGCGCCATCCGGGCAAGCAATGGCACGGCAAACCCGTGGCGCCAGTTCGCGGGAAGTCGTGGCTGGGGTTCCTGTCGGGCGAGACGGCGCACGTGCATGACGAGCACACGGTGACCGGGTGGGAATTGTTCGGTCGGCGGGCGATCCGCCAGGGGCAATGGAAGGCGGTGTACATCCCCGGGCCCGTTGGACCGGCGACCTGGCAGCTGTATGACCTGGGCAGTGATCCGGGGGAGATTCATGACCTGGCGTCGAGCCAGCCGCAGAGGCTCAGTGCCTTGATCGAGCATTGGCAGCGGTATGTGGATGAGACCGGGGTGATACTGAGTGAGTCGCCGTTTCAGCCGGATTGAGGTTGCCTGAAAGATTGCTGTCGCTGGCAAGCCCGCTCCTACAGGATGTGCGCGGTCCTTGTAGGAGCTGGCTTGCCAGCGATGAGGCCATCAGACCCGCACACCCTCCACGGTTTGCCCTTCAACTGTCTCCCTGCGCTCAAACCGGTTAGCCCGCGCAAACGTACCGAAGTCATTGAACCGCACACCCATCTCGCGCATCACCTTGTGCGCCACCGGTACGGTCAACTGGCGGATGTAGAACGGTTCCTTCACCACAAAGTGATGGATCCCGTGACTGCTGCCGAAGTTGAAGCAGAACGCCTGCAGCGGCCACAGCCACGGGGCATTGAGTACTTGGCACTGCTGCATCACGTTGCCCGGTTCCACGTCTCCGTAGTAATGCATGTTCGAGCTGATGAAGTGCAGGCAGAAGGTGCGCAACACGTTCGGGCCAATGATCACGACAACTGCGATGTCGATCACCTGCATCACCGACAACGTCGTCGCCGACCACTCGATCGGTGCGCCCATCAGGTGCGCAACGCCGTTCGCTGCATGGAAACCGAGAAACACGTACCACGCCCCCCAATGCATCAGTGCCAGCGGTGCGTAGACCTTCAGCGTGCGGTAAATGATGCTGAACTTCATGGCCCAGGTCTTGGCCCGCAACATGCGGATGAACGACGACATGATGTTGTCGCCAATCATCAACAAGCGTGCGAAGCCCCAAGGCTCGCCGTTGGTGATGGCGCGTTCTTCCATGTCGGCTTCAGAGCCCGACACCTTGTGGTGATTGAGGTGCAGATGGCGGCGAATCCAGGGGTTGATGGTGCTCGGCCGGGCGAGCCAGACCAATCCCATCATCAGGTTGTGCGGCACTTTCTGCTTGCGAAAGTACATGCTGTGGATCAGGTCGTGTTCCAGCTCATGGGTCAGCGAGGCAAAAAAAGCGTTGAGCAACAGGCACGCCCACCAGGCCATGTGCCCGGTCATGTAGAGCGCCCCCGAACCGACCATACCGGCGATGGCGAAGGTCAGAATGCCTGCGCCGAGGGCGTCCTGATGCTTGAGAATCGGGTATTGCTCACGCAGCTCGACGCCTCTGGCCAGCACCACTTCACGGATATGGGCTGATCGTTGGGCTGCATTCAGTCGTTGGGGGCTTGCAGAAGTACGGTCCATGCTTCCATCCTCTGGTTATTGATGGTTGCATCCTGCCTTGCGGAACCTCGCAATGCGGTAGCCGTGAACGCCAACCTGTTGACTGGAAGCGCCAATCAGCATGACTGAACCGACCTCCCTCGCCAGCTGGACCCGCGCCCTGCGCAAGCAACTCGATGCCCTTGGCATTGACAGCACCGCCCTGTGCCAGCAATCGGGGCTCGACCCTCAACTGATGGACGACCCGAACGCGCGCTACCCACTGTCCGGCACCACACACCTGTGGAATCTGGCGGTGCAGGCCAGCGGCGACCCGGCGATCGGCTTGCGGGTTTCGCGCTTCGTCAGCCCGACCACCTTCCACGCGCTGGGTTACGCGCTGGTGGCCAGCGGCAGCCTGCGGGAAGTGTTCGAGCGCATCGTGCGCTATCACCAGGTGGTCAGCGATGCCCTGGAGCTGGAACTGACCCGCGCCGAGGATCGCTACCGTTTCCGCCTGAAAATCCCCGCGGGCAATCCCGCCCCGGCCCTCGAAGCCATCGATGCGTTCATGGCGATTTACGTACGCACCTGCCGCAATCGCCTGGGCCGCGACTACGCACCGCTGGCGACTTACTTGCGCCGCCCGGAGCCGGCAGACGCGCATCAATGGCATAAAGTCTTTCGCTCGCCCGTGCACTTCGGCGCCGAGGAAGACCGGCTGGAATTCGCCCTCGTCGACTTCGACAGCCACCTGGACGACGCCAACCCGGAGCTGGCCGAACACAACGAAACCGTGCTCAAGCGTACCCTGGCGCAACTCAAGCCGCTGACGTGGGAGCGCAAGGTCCGCGACGCCATTGAAGAACAACTGCCTGAAGGCGAACCCAGCGCCGAACACATCGCCAAGGCCCTGCACCTGAGCCTGCGCAGCCTGCAACGGCACCTGGCGGACGAGGGCTGCCGGTTCGATACGCTGCTCAACGAAAGCCGCGAAAACCTCGCACTGTTGCACCTGCGGGACCCGCAGGTGTCACTGAGCGAAATCAGTTATCTGCTCGGGTTTGCCGATACCAGCAGCTTCAGTCGCGCGTTCAAGCGCTGGACGGGGATGACGCCGGGGCAGTTTCGGGATGGGTTGCGGTGATTGATCCGGAAGGTGAGTTGGCTGGTCTGGCCCGCTCCTACAGGGTTGTTCGGTTAACCACAGATCTGAAGTTCACAAAAGACCACTGTGGGAGCGGGCTTGCTCGCGAAAGCGGTGTATCAGTTGAAATTGATATACCTGACCTGACGCCTTCGCGAGCAAGCCCGCTCCCACAATGGTTCGGGGTTCACCGTCAGATCGTGGCCAGTTCCCGCAAACGAGCAGCATCGAGGATTTCGATTTCGCCGTAACTCAGTCCGATAACCCCCTGCCCCTGCAACTCCTTGAGAATCTGGTTGGTGGTCTGGCGCGACAGCGACAGCATGGCGGCAAGCTGCTCCTGGGGCAGTTGCAGGACGCGCCGCGGCGGGGTGGTCTCGCCATAGCCTTCGGCGATCATCAGCAAGCGGTGCGCCAGCCGCGCCGGGGCCGGCAGCAGGCTCAATTGCTCAAGGTTGATGAAGGTCATGCGCAGTTTCTGGCTCATCAGCAACGCCAGTTGTCGCCAGTGCTGCGGATGCTCGTCGAGCAACGTCAGCAAGGTGTTCTGGGGAATGTGCAGCAGTGTGCACGGGCCCACGCCGTAGGCATCGTGGGTGCGTGGCTGGCCATCGAACAGGCAGATCTCGCCGAACCAGTGCGGCGGCTCCACCAGGCTCAGCAAGGCTTCCTTGCCCTGCTCGCTCACGGCACCGACACGTACCGCGCCTTCTAGCACCGCGTACAGGCCGCAGGGCGGATCGCCACGCTTGAACAGCCGCTGGCCCGGCGACAGGCGCCGCAGCCTGGCCGCCGACAGCAGACTATCCTGTAGGGAATCAGGTAAATGACTGAACCACTGACCGCTCATCAGGCGTGGGCGCCAGACCTGCATATCCATGAAAACTCCTAGAGATTGTCGCCTGGCTGACAGAGCGGGAAGTGGCCCCGGGGCATGATCAATCACCCCCACAGGAGAACAACAATGAAAAGCCTCGTCGACCACCTCAGTCAATACGCCGCCTACCACCGTGACCCGCGCAATATTGCATCGCACTTTATCGGTATTCCGCTGATCGTGGTCGCCGTCGCGGTGTTGCTGTCCCGGCCGCAGTGGTCGCTGGGTGGCCTGTGGCTGTCACCGGCGGTGCTCGTTTCGCTGGCATCGGTGTGGTTTTACCTGCGCCTGGAATTGCGCCTGGGCGTGTTGATGACCGTGTTGCTCGGGCTATGCGTGTGGGCCGGTCATGCGCTGGCACAGCAAGGCACGCTGGTCTGGCTGGGCAGCGGTGTGGCGATGTTCGTGATCGGTTGGGCGATCCAGTTTGTCGGCCATCACTACGAAGGGCGCAAACCGGCCTTTGTCGATGACGTGACCGGGTTGATTGTCGGGCCGTTGTTTGTGGTGGCGGAACTGGCGTTCATGCTGGGGATGCGGCATGAGCTCAAAGAGCAGATCGAGGCGCGGGCGGGTGGGGTGCGGATCAATCCGAAGCGTGCCGCTGTCTAGATCGCATTCGCGGGCAAGCCCGCTCCCACACTGATTTGCGTCGTTCACAAATCCAATGTGGGAGCGGGCTTGCTCGCGAAGCTTTTGCCTTAGATGTTGGCGACTTTCTGCCAGACCTTCGGCTTGAAGAACAGCGTCTCCCCCTTCGCCAACCCGATCAGGCTGTCGTGATCCTTCACCACTTCGGCCTCAATCAGATCGCTCTGCCCTTCGACCTTCAACGTCACCCGTGTTGTCGCGCCCAGCGGACGAATATCGCGCACTTCAGCCGCGTGGTGATCGTCCAGTTCATGGCGCGACAGCGACACTTCGTGCGGGCGGAACAGCACGTGGTTGTCTTCGCCCAGGTGCAGGCGGTTCGAATCACCGAGGAAGTGATAAACGAAATCGCTGGCCGGGTTTTCGTAGACGTCGCCCGGTGAGCCGATCTGCTCGATCACACCCTTGTTCATCACCACGATACGGTCGGCGACTTCCATCGCTTCTTCCTGGTCGTGGGTCACGAACACCGAGGTCAGGTTGATGTCTTCGTGCAGACGCGCCAGCCAGCGGCGCAGCTCCTTGCGAACCTTGGCGTCGAGGGCGCCGAACGGTTCGTCGAGCAGCAGCACTTTCGGCTCCACCGCCAGCGCCCGGGCCAAGGCAATGCGCTGACGCTGACCACCGGAAAGTTGCTCCGGGTAGCGATCCGACAACCAGTCCAGTTGCACCATGTTGAGCAGCTCGTGAACCTTGGTTGCGATCTGGCTTTCGCTCGGGCGCTGGTTTTTCGGCTTCATGCGCAGGCCGAACGCGACGTTGTCGAACACCGTCATGTGGCGGAACAGGGCGTAGTGCTGGAACACGAAACCGACGTTGCGATCGCGCACGTCGTGGCCGGAAACGTCTTCACCGTGGAACACGATGTTGCCCTTGTCCGGGGTTTCCAGACCGGCAATGATCCGCAGCAGCGTGGTCTTGCCGCAGCCCGACGGACCGAGCAACGCGACGAGTTCGCCGCTCTGGATGTCCAGGCTGATGTTGTCCAGCGCCTTGAACGCGTTGAAATTCTTGCTGACGTTACGCACTTCGATCGACATGAATTATTCCTCCGCGGCGCTGGCGCGCAGGCGGTTAATACGGTTTTCGCTCCACTGCTTGAGCAGCAGGATGAAGAGCGCCAGGATCAGCAACAGGCTCGCCACGGCGAACGCGGCCACGTGGTTGTATTCGTTGTAGAGGATCTCGACGTGCAACGGCAGGGTGTTGGTCACCCCGCGAATGTGCCCGGACACCACCGACACCGCACCGAATTCACCCATGGCCCGCGCAGTACACAACACCACACCGTAGATCAGGCCCCATTTGATGTTGGGTACGGTGACGTGCCAGAACATCTGCCAGCCATTGGCGCCGAGCAGGCGCGCAGCCTCCTCTTCCTGAGTGCCTTGTTCCTGCATCAGCGGGATCAGCTCACGGGCCACGAACGGCACGGTGACGAAAATCGTCGCCAACACGATGCCCGGCAGGGCGAAGACGATCTGGATATCGTGATCCTGCAGCCATGGGCCAAACAGGCCCTGGGCGCCGAACATCAGCACATAGACCAGACCGGCGATCACCGGCGACACCGAGAACGGCAGGTCGATCAGCGTCACCAGCATGCTCTTGCCGCGGAACGAGTACTTGCTCACGCACCACGCAGCGCTGACGCCGAACACCAGGTTCAGCGGCACGGAGATCAGTACGGCGATGACCGTGAGTTTCAGTGCCGACAGCGCGTCCGGCTCAAAGATCGCGGTGAAGAACGCACCGAGGCCGAGCTTCAGTCCCTGGGACACCACGATGAACAGCGGCAGCAGCAGGAACAACGCAAAAATCAGCCAGCCAAGGCCGATCAGGATTCGCCGCGAAGTCGCGCTGCCACGGCGGGCAGCGTTCGAGGAAGCGGCAGCAATAGACGATTGGGACATGGGTGCGCCTCCTTATGGGGTTTCGATGCGCCGCTGCAACAAGTTGATCAGCAGCAACAGGACGAAGGAAACCACCAGCATCAGTACACCAATGGAGGTAGCGCCGGTGTAATCGTATTGGTCGAGTTTGACCATGATCAGCAACGGCAGAATCTCGGTTTTCATCGGCATGTTACCGGCGATGAAAATCACCGAACCGTACTCGCCGACCCCGCGGGCAAAGGCCAGCGCGAAACCGGTCAGCCAAGCAGGCAGCAGTGCCGGCAGCAGGATATGGCGGAAAACCTGCAAGGGTTTTGCACCCAGGCACGCCGCCGCTTCTTCGACTTCACGAGGAATGTCCGCCAATACTGGCTGTACGGTACGTACTACGAATGGAAGTGTCACAAAAGTGAGGGCAAGGGTGATGCCCAGAGGGGTGTAGGCGATCTTGAAACCCAGATCCGCTGCAAACTGACCGACCAGGCCGGTAGGGGTGTACAGCGCCGTCAGTGCAATACCGGCTACCGCCGTGGGCAATGCGAACGGCAAGTCGATCATTGCATCGATCACTTTTCGTCCAGGGAAGGTATAGCGCACTAATACCCAGGCCAGCAGCGTGCCGATGATTCCGTTGATGATGGCGGCACACAGGGCAGTGCCGAAGCTGAGCTTCAGCGCCGCCAGCACCCGTGGCGCCGAGATGATTGCCCAGAACTGATCCCAGGTGAGTTGAGCGGCATGCACGAACATCGCTGCCAGTGGTATGAGCACAATCAGGCTGAGGTACACCAAGGTGTAGCCCAGCGTCAGCCCGAAGCCGGGTATGACGGGGGAGATACGACGCGACATAAAAGTCCTTGGTTAAAAAGCGATCTGCTAAACCCACTCATGTGGGAGCGGGCTTGCTCGCGAAAGCAGTGTGTCAGTCAACGTTAATGCCGCCTGATACACCGTCTTCGCGAGCAAGCCCGCTCCCACATGTTAAG
Organism: Pseudomonas sp. AP3_22 TE3818; assembly: GCF_053628995.1. NCBI lineage: Bacteria > Pseudomonadati > Pseudomonadota > Gammaproteobacteria > Pseudomonadales > Pseudomonadaceae > Pseudomonas > Pseudomonas sp. AP3_22 TE3818. Next base: position 6,453,920 of record NZ_JBRJHL010000001.1, read on the forward strand.
CACCTTAGCTGACTTGCATTGGGCTCGTAGTGGCTATTTAAGATTACTGCGCCTGGTAAATCTGGTCGAACACCCCGCCGTCATTGAAGAATTTCGGCTGTGCGGTTTTCCAGCCGCCGAAGTCCTTGTCGATGCTCACCAGTTCAAGTTTCGGGAACTGTTGGGCGTACTTGGCGGCCACGTCCTTGTCACGCGGGCGATAGAAATTCTTCGCCGCAATTTCCTGGCCGGCCGGGCTGTACAGGTGCTTGAGGTAGGCTTCGGCGATCTGCTCGTTGCCCTTTTTCTCGGCATTCTTGTCGACCACCGCCACTGGTGGCTCGGCGAGGATCGACAGCGAAGGCACGACGATGTCGAACTTGTCGGCGCCGCCCTCTTCCTTCAGCGCCAGGAAGGCTTCGTTTTCCCAGGCCAGCAATACGTCGCCCTGACCGTTGTTGACGAAGGTAATGGTCGATCCGCGGGCGCCGGTGTCCAGCACGGGCACGTGCTTGAACAGGGTTTGCACGTATTCCTTGGCCTTGGCTTCGTCGCCGCCATTGGCTTTGAGGCCATAGGCCCACGCCGCGAGGAAGTTCCAGCGCGCACCGCCGGAGGTTTTCGGGTTCGGCGTGATCACCGAAACATCATTCTTGACCAGGTCACCCCAGTCCTTGATGCCTTTGGGGTTGCCCTTGCGCACCAGGAACACGATGGTCGAGGTGTAAGGCGTGCTTGCGTCCGGCAGGCGCTTTTGCCAGTCCGCCGGCAGGGTCTTGCCGAGCTTGGCGATTTCGTCGATGTCACCGGCCAGGGCCAGGGTCACGACGTCGGCGCGCAGGCCATCGATCACCGCCCGGCCTTGCTTGCCCGAGCCACCATGGGATTGCTGGATTTTCACGGTGTCGCCGGCATGTTCCTTTTGCCAGAACTTGACGAATTCGGCGTTGTAGTCCTGGTACAGCTCGCGGGTCGGGTCGTACGACACGTTGAGCAGCTCGTAGTCCTTGGCAACTGCGGAACCGGCAAAAAGGGCGCTGGCCAGGGCGGCCAAAGCGAAATGACGAATCGACGACATGGTGAAAGCTCCTGGAATTCTTGGTTTGTTGGCTTTTTTTTATGGATTTCGGGAATCGCGTTGCCGGTTCAAAGATCGCAGCCTTCGGCAGCTCCTACGGGGGCTGCGATCCACTTCAGCCCGGCTTGTTGCCTGGCTGCTGCAAACGGAATTTTTCTTTGCGTTCGATCTGCACCACCTGCGCGTTGTGCACAGTGATTTCCACGGCACCAAAACGCAGGTCGCGCAGGGCACTCTGGATTTCACGCAGGATGGTGGCTTCGTCTTGACCGTCGACGCTACGCAGGGATGCGCTCATGTTGCTGCTCCTTCAACCGAGAGATTGCCTCGCAGTGTCGGCACTGCTTGCGGCTTGGGAGCAATACTAGTGAGGTCTGGATATTCTTAAAAAGACTATTTAAGAATGTTTATATAACCAGAAAACATTATCTGGTGGGACAAGGCTTTGCGAGGGATAAAGGCGCAAAGACGACCTGTAGGAGCCGGCTTGCCGGCGAGGGGACCTCAAATATTGCGTAGACCCAAGGCCGCTATCGCTGGCAAGCCAGCTCCTACAGGTATCGTTTTAGTGGACGACGGGCACATGCATCCAATCCAGCTGCGCCGCCGGCAGCGGCCGCCCGAACCAGTAGCCCTGCCCCAGATCACAGCCCTGTTCGAGGAGGAAAGCCGCCTGTTCGACCTGCTCGATCCCTTCGGCATGAACCTGCATGCCCATGCTTTGGGCCAGGGCGATGATCACCCGCGAGATCGCCGCATCATCCTCGTCCCACGGCAATCCGGCGACGAAGCCCTGGTCGATTTTCAGTTTTTGCACCGGCAGGCGCTTGAGCCGCAACAGCGATGAATAACCCGTGCCGAAGTCGTCGATGGCCAGGCGCACACCCAACTCGCGCAGGCGATGCATCTGCTCCAGCGCGACTTCCGGATCGTCCATCACCGCGCTTTCGGTCACTTCCAGCTCCAGACAGGCCGGTTCCACCCCGGTTTCGTGCAGCACCTGCGCCACCTGCTGATACAACTCGCGACGGGCGAACAGGCGCGAAGAAACGTTGACCGCCACAAACGACAGCACCACCCCGTCCTGCTGCCACTGACACATCTGCCGGCACGCCTGCGCCATGACCCAGGCATCGATTTCGGCAATCAGACCAGTTCGTTCGGCGACCGGAATGAATTCCGCCGGTGACACCAGCCCCCGCTGCGGGTGCTGCCAACGCACCAGCGCCTCGACACCCATCAGGCGGCTGGTCTTGAGGTCGTGAACCGGCTGGTAATAAACCTGCAGTTCCTGCTGGTCCAGGGCGCGGCGCAATTCGAAAGCGATCTCGACCCGTTGCTGCACGTGGGCCGTCAGCTCTTCGGTGTACAGGGCATAGTCATTGCGCCCCGTGCTTTTGGCCTTGAACAGCGCAGAGTCGGCATTACGCAGCAGTTGCTCGACGCTCAAGGCATCGCTGGGGAACAGGCTGATGCCGATGCTGGTGTTGATGAACAGCTGGTGCCCATCAATGAGGAACGGTTCTTTGAGGCCATCGATAATCCGCTGGGCCAACGCAGCGGCCTGAACCAGTTGCGGACAGCTTTCGGCGAGTACCGCGAACTCATCCCCGCCCAAGCGCGCCAAAGTGATGCCCGGGCCGAACATGGCGGCCAGGCGCCCGGCCACCGCCTTGAGCAACTGATCGCCGATGGTATGCCCGAGGCTGTCGTTGATCATCTTGAAGTGATCGAGATCGATCATCAGCAGCGCGCAACCGCGCTTGTGCACCTGTGCCGAGGCCAGGGCCTGTTCGGCGCGGTCGGTGAACAGCAGACGGTTCGGCAGGTCGGTCAGCGGGTCGTGGTGCGCCAGGTGCATCAACTCGTGTTCGGAGTTCTTGATTGCGCTGATATCGGAAAACACCGCCACATACTGGCTCGGCTGGCCGTCGTCGTCTTGGATCAGGCGGATTGTCTGCCATTGCGGGTATATCTCGCCGCTTTTGCGCCGGTTCCAGATTTCCCCGCTCCACTCCCCGGCGCTTGCAAGCGCGGCGAACATCGCTTGATAGAATTGCGCTGGATGGCGCCCCGACTTGAACATATTGGGCCGCTGCCCCAGCACCTCCTCACAGGCATAACCGGTGATCTCCATAAAGGCCCGGTTCACATGGACGATCGCGCCTTCCCGATTGGTGACCAGCACCCCTTCACGGGTGCAGTCGAACACTGCCGCCGCCTGTCGCAAGCGCATGCGGTCGGCATCGCGCTCACGCAGTTTGGCGCCGATACCCCGCAGAAGCCGCGCCCGGGCAATGAGGATCAATCCGGCGCTGAACAGCACCCAAGCGTAACCGTTGATCAGTTGCCATCGCAGTCGCTCGGCGGAGCTATCGAAGAAACTGTTTAATAAATAGTCACTGATCTGCAGCCAAACCACAGAAAGCAACAGGTAGAGCAGCGCTGCATGTAAGGCATCGCGATAGGTGGCAGGCATCCGGCGATCCATGTCCATACAAAAAGGTTGGAATTATAGTTTAAAGACACATCCAGCCACTCTTATCTGAAAGGGCGACTGGTTTTCTGTGTGGGCTTAGTGATAATGCAACGGCTGTTTTTTCTTTATCGAGGGCCCTACAGCCTATGTGGTACGAAGGTTTACTCGGCTTGTCGGCCTGGTCACTGGTGGCAGTCACCCTGCTGATGACCCACGTCACGATCATCGCCGTCACGGTCTATCTGCATCGTTACTCGGCCCATCGCTCCCTGGAGCTGAATGGGGGCCTCAAGCATTTCTTCCGTTTCTGGCTGTGGCTGACCACGGCGCAGAACACCCGCGAGTGGACGGCCATCCACCGCAAGCATCACGCCAAATGCGAAACCGTCGATGACCCGCACAGCCCGGTCATCAAGGGGCTGTCCACGGTGCTGCGCAAAGGCGCCGAGCTGTACCGCGCCGAAGCGGAGAACCCCGAGACGCTGCGCATCTACGGCAAGAACTGCCCCGAAGACTGGATCGAGCGCAACCTCTACAGCCGCTTCCCGCTGCTGGGTGTGGCGATCATGGCGGTTATCGACCTGCTGCTGTTCGGCACCATCGGCATCACCATCTGGGCCATCCAGATGATGTGGATCCCGGTGTGGGCCGCCGGCGTGGTCAATGGCCTGGGCCATGCCATCGGCTACCGCAACTTCGAATGCCGCGATGCGGCGACCAACCTGGTGCCGTGGGGCATCCTGATTGGCGGCGAAGAACTGCATAACAACCATCACACCTACCCTAATTCGGCAAAACTGTCGGTGAAGAAGTGGGAGTTCGATCTGGGCTGGGCGTGGATCAAAGTCTTCAGCTTCCTGCGCCTGGCCAAGGTTCAACGGGTTGCGCCGATTGCCCATCGCGTCGAAGGCAAGGGCAACCTGGACATGGACACCGCCATGGCGATCCTCAACAACCGTTTCCAGATCATGGCCCAGTACCGCAAATTGGTGATCGGCCCGCTGGTCAAACAAGAGCTGGAAAAAGTCGATCACTCGGTACGTCACCAGTTCCGCCGGGCCAAACGCCTGCTTTCGCGAGAGACCAGCCTGCTGGATGACAAACACCATGTACGCATCCAGAACATGCTCGAGCACAGTCAGGCACTGAAGGTAATCTACGAGAAACGCCTGGCCCTGCAACAGATCTGGGTCAAGACCAGCTCAAATGGCCACGACATGCTCGCGGCCATCAAGGACTGGGTGCACGAAGCCGAAGCCAGCGGGATTCAATCCCTGCGCGACTTCGCCGATCAGTTGAAAACCTACTCCCTGCGCCCTGCCGCCGTCTGACCGGAAGCCTCACTGTAGGAGCCGGCTTGCCGGCGATAGCGCCCTGTAAAACGCTATCGCCGGCAAGCCGGGCTCCTACCAGCCCGCGTTATCCTGAACTGACCGTACCGCCCGGCGGGAGCAAGCTCCCTCGCCACAAAAGGCGGGAACTTCATCTTGAAACCCTTATCTCAAAGACACTTCGCCATCCCCGGCGGGCTTGGTGTTGGCCGCTATCAATCATGCGGCATGCCCTTTGAGATTTGTGTCGATGGCCCAAAAGAACCTGCAAGACTCATCTCCGTCACATTGGCCCGAGGCCGCGCAGACCCTGATGGCGCTGATGCACGCCCAAGGCGAAGTCGCACGCCTGACCGAACGGGAACAGCTGTTCAACACCTTGCTGGCAAGCGTCAACGCGGTGCTGTGGGCATTCGATTGGGAAACCCGCCGGGTGCTTTACGTCAGCCCGGCCTATGAACGGATCTTTGGCCGTTCAGCCGATCTGTTGCTGGCCGACTGCAATCAATGGCGCGACAGCATTCACCCTGACGACCTCGACTACGCCGAACGCAGCCTGGCCGAAGTGCTGGACAAAGGCGCCGTCGAAGACCGCGAGTATCGAATCATTGCCGCCGACGGCCAGGTGCGCTGGCTCAGCGACAAGTGCTTCATCAATCGCCTGGCCGAGCCGGGGCAACCGGTGATCATCGTCGGCTTTGCCGAAGACATCACCCACAAGAAGCAGATGGAAACCGAACTGCATCGCCTGGCCACCACCGACGCGCTGACCCAGAGCAGCAATCGCCATCATTTCTTCGAATGCGCTCACCGCGAGTTCGCACACGCCCGGCAACAGGGCGAGCCGCTGTCGTTTCTGATGCTGGATATTGATGACTTCAAAACGATCAACGACACCTACGGTCACCAGGAAGGCGACAACGTGCTGCAACGCATTGCCGAAAGCGGCCGCGCAGCACTGCGCCGTCGCGACCTGTTCGGACGCATTGGCGGTGAGGAATTTGCTGCGGTGTTTCCCGGGTGCACGCCACAAATGGCCCTGCAAGTGGCTGAACGCCTGCATCGGCAGATTCAGCAGTTGAGTTTCAACCATGAAGGCCGGGCGTTCGGCATCACTGTCAGCCAGGGCCTGACCAGCCTGAGCGCCTCGGACGAAAACGTGGAGGACCTGTTTTCCCGGGCGGATGCCGCGATGTATCAGGCCAAGCGCGAGGGCAAGAACCGGATTGTCACTGCCTGAGGCCCCTGTAGGAGCTGGCTTGCCAGCGATCCAGACAACCCGGTGTATCAGATACACCACCTTCGCTGGCAAGCCAGCTCCTACAAGGGTAAGCGGGGGAGCTTACTTCTTGCGCAACCGCATCAGCTCCGGCAAGCCGATCTTGAGCAACCGCGCCGTCCGGCTCTTGGCCAGCTCCTCGATGCCCTCATGCTCGGTCAGGCGCGCCATCTGCGCCGCCATGTTCATCACCAGCGCTTCGCGGGAATAAACCCCGCCACCGAGCTGGTAGGCCGCCGCAATCAGCTCCCGCAACTCCAGCGGCAGGCGCCAGCGTGTACGCAGGGCCGAGCCATAGGCCGCGCCATATTCAACCAGCGCCTCACCCACTTCTTCCAACTCGTCCAGTGCGCCGCCAGCCTGTTGCCATTCCTGCAGACAGCGCAGCAACGCCAGATCGCCGAGACGATGCAACATGCCGGCGCAATAACAACGCTCCTGGTCCAGATCGAGCAAGCGCGCCAGGGTTCGCGCGTATTCGGCAGTGTGCAGTGACAGCTCCCAGTAACGCTCGGCATAGTCGGCCAATTGCGGATCGCTGAGCCGGGCACTGCGCTTGAGCGCGAGGCCGAGAATCAGGTTCATGCTCTGTCCGGTGCCCAGGCGATGCAGCGCCTGGGACAGGGTTTGCACACCGGCGCCGCGGTGCTGGGCCGCGCTGTTGGCAGCGGCAATCAGCACAGCCGTGACCTGCGGATCGGTGCGGATTTCGTCTTCCAGCACCGTCAGGTCGAGGCCATTGGGATTGAGGCTGCGTTTGACCGCGACTTGCACGTCGGTCATCAGCGGCGCGCCGTCGGCCAACTCCCGTCGACGCTCCAGAAACACCGACAACGTCATGCCCGGCGCCAGCGCCGGCACTTCGCACGAGACTTCTTCCCCCGCGTGCAGCAGCAACCCCTGCAACCGATGGGTCAGGCTTTCCATATTCAGGGGTTTGGTCAGGTACGCGGCCGGCGCCAGCGGCAAGGCCTCGCGCACGCTGGCACTGTCGTTGCGACTGCTCATGAGGATGAAGGGCAGCGGCGGGTTGCGTTTGCGCTGGCGAATGTTGCGCAGGACATTCAGGCCATCGACACCCGGCAACTCCCAATCGGCGATGACCAGGTCATAAGGGTTGGCAGCCAATAACTCCAGCGCCTGCTGGCCATCGGCGCACAAATCCAGCCGCGCATCGCAGCGTACGTTCAACAACACTTCCTTGAGCAGATCCCGGGACCAGGGGTCGGCCTCGGCGATCAGTACTCTCGGAACCGCGGGTAAAATGACAGTCGTCATACAGCTCTCCCTGGCAATGCAGGAACCTTAGCCAATGCGGGCCATTCGATACAGCGTTAATGCGCGGGATGTGTTTCCAGGGGCATGAAAAAACCCGCCGAAGCGGGTTTTTTGTCGATCAGGTCACACTAAGTGATCACAGCTCGGCGAAGCACTCTTCGATGATCGCCAGGCCTTTGTCCAGTTGCTCGTCCGGCGAGGTCAGCGGTACCAGGACGCGCAGAACGTTGCCATAGGTGCCGCAGGACAGCAGGATCAGGCCCTTGTCGCGAGCTTTGGCCACAACCGATGCCACAGCGGCGGCGTTCGGCTTGTGGCTGTCGCCGTTTTCGAACAGCTCGACAGCGATCATTGCACCCAGGGCACGGACTTCGCCGATCACCGGGTACTTGGCCTGGATGGCCTTCAGACCAGTCACCAGACGCTCGCCAACGGCCTTGCAACGATCCAGCAGGTGCTCTTCTTCGAACACTTCCATCACGGCCAGGGCCGCGGCGCAAGCGATCGGGCTACCGGCGTAGGTGCCGCCCAGGCCGCCTGGAGCGATGGCGTCCATGTACTCGGCCTTGCCACACACACCGGCCAGCGGGAAGCCGCCAGCGATGGATTTGGCGAAAGTGGTCAGGTCGGCAGCAACGCCCATCTGTTCCATGGCGAAGAAAGTACCGGTACGGCCAGCGCCAGTCTGTACTTCGTCAGCGATCAGCAGGATGCCGTGCTGGTCGCACAGGGCACGCAGACGCTTCATGAACTCTTTTGGAGCCACGTAGAAACCACCTTCGCCCTGAACCGGCTCGATGATGATCGCGGCGATGTCTTTCGGCTCGGCGTCGTTCTTGAAGATGCGTTCGATGGAAGCGATCGAATCGTCGATGCTTACGCCGTGCAGTTCGTTCGGGTACAGCGCTCGGAAGATGCCGCCTGGCATCAGGCCCATGCCGGCCGAGTAAGGCACGACTTTACCGGTCAGGCCCAGGGTCATCATGGTGCGACCGTGGTAGGCGCCGGTGAAGGCGATCACGCCGGCACGGCCAGTAGCGGCACGGGCGATCTTGATCGAGTTTTCCACGGCTTCGGAGCCGGTGGTCACCAGCAGGGTTTTCTTGGCGAAATCACCTGGCACCTTGGCGTTGATTTTTTCGCACACTTCTACGTACGGCTCGTAGGCCAGCACCTGGAAGCAAGTGTGGGTCAGCTTGTTCAGCTGCTCGGTCACGGCCGCGATGATTTTCGGGTGCACGTGGCCGGTGTTGAGCACGGCGATACCGCCGGCGAAGTCGATGAACTCACGACCTTCAACGTCGGTCACGGTCGCGTTCTTCGCAGACTCGGCGAAGATCGGGTGAATCTGGCCAACACCACGTGGAACTGCATTGGTACGGCGGGCCATCAAAGAAGCGTTAGTCTTGCTCATACATTCCTCATTCACCGCTCATCGGGCGGCGTGGTTCAAGGATTAAGCAGCGGGGAACAGCGGCGGCAGCATGCGATGATCGACTGCCACGGCATTCCCGGCCACCGAGAATATTCCGGTTTTACGCACGCAAAGGGACAGCGCTCTCGTGCCCTTTGCGTTTCAAGCAATGCCTTCCCGGCTTATACCTTCGAGCTTAGATGCCCAGGCAGAGATATTTGATTTCCAGGTAATCTTCGATGCCGTACTTGGAGCCTTCACGGCCCAGGCCCGAGGCCTTGATGCCGCCGAACGGCGCGACTTCGTTGGAGATCAACCCGGTGTTGACGCCGACCATGCCGTATTCCAGGGCTTCAGCCACACGGAACACACGGCCCAGGTCGCGAGCATAGAAGTACGAGGCCAGACCGAACTCGGTGTCGTTGGACATCGCGATCACATCGGCTTCGTCTTTGAAGCGGAACAGTGGAGCCAATGGACCGAAGGTTTCTTCCTTGGCCACGGCGGCGTTGTTCGGCACGTTGGTCAGGATGGTCGGCTCGAAGAAGTTGCCTTCCATCGACTTGCCGCCGGACAGCACGGTGGCGCCTTTGGAAATGGCGTCAGCGATGTGCTCTTGCACCTTGGCCACGGCTTTTTCGTCGATCAGCGGGCCAGTGGTGGTGCCGTCTTCCAGACCGTTACCGATCTTGAGCTTGGCCACAGCCACTTTCAGCTTCTCGGCGAACGCGTCGTAGACCGAATCCTGAATGTACAGGCGGTTGGCGCAGACGCAGGTCTGACCGTTATTGCGATACTTGGAAATGATCGCGCCTTCGACGGCCTTATCCAGGTCCGCGTCGTCGAACACGATGAACGGCGCGTTGCCGCCCAGCTCCAGGGACACTTTCTTGATGTCCTTGGCACATTCCGACATCAGTTGACGACCGATTTCGGTCGAACCGGTGAAGGACAGCTTGCGTACGATCGGGTTGCTGGTCAGTTCGCTGCCGATGTCGCCGGCGCTGCCGGAAACAACGCTGAACACGCCAGCCGGGATGCCGGCACGCTGGGCCAGTTCGGCCAGGGCAAAGGCCGAGAACGGGGTTTGCGAAGCAGGCTTGAGCACCATGGTGCAACCGGCGGCCAGGGCCGGGCCGGCTTTACGGGTGATCATGGCAGCCGGGAAGTTCCACGGGGTGATTGCAGCGGTCACGCCGATTGGCTGCTTGATCACGATCAGGCGCTTGTCTGGCTGGTGGCCCGGAATCACGTCACCGTAGATGCGCTTGGCTTCTTCGGCGAACCACTCGATGAAGGAAGCGGCGTAGACGATTTCGCCCTTGGCTTCGGCCAATGGCTTGCCTTGTTCCAGGGTCATCAGGCGAGCCAGGTCGTCCTGGTTCTCGATGATCAGTTCGAACCAGCGACGCAGCTTGTTCGCACGTTCTTTGGCGGTCAGTGCACGCCAGGCCGGCAGCGCTTTGTCAGCGGCTTCGATTGCACGGCGGGTTTCGGCAGCGCCCATTTTCGGCACGGTGCCCAGAATTTCGCCCGTTGCCGGGTTGTTGACCTTGATCGTCTGACCATTGTCGGCATCAACCCACGCGCCATCGATGAAGGCTTGCTGGCGGAACAACTGGGTGTCTTTAAGCTGCATGTCGGCTTTCCTTAACAGCACCGCGCACGCGCGGAGCAAATTATGATTGTAGAAAGGCGCCTCGATAGGCTGCCGTCAGGGAAATCATTCACCGGGCTGAAGCACATAAATAGCGCACTGATTGAACTCGTGCGGTTCAGCACCCAGACAAGAGCGTTTGAAATCTCAAACGAATCCTAGGATCAAAGGGGGTAAAGGACAATAGGCTGTTCGAAAAAAAGAACGAAAACGACGCTTTTGCCCGTATTTTCTGATCAACGTAGCAAACGCCCGTTACAGCTTTAAAAAAACGCAGGCGATTCAGCAGCATGGACGCCCGCAGTGCATATGAGTATCATGGCGCCCGCTGCACCAGTAGCTCAGCTGGATAGAGTACTGCCCTCCGAAGGCAGGGGTCGTGGGTTCGAATCCCGCCTGGTGCACCATACGTTGTAACGAGAAAGCCTCAGGCCTTATGGGCCTGGGGCTTTTTTGTGGGCGTGTGTTCGCCGTCATGGATGCGGCCCCCTTCTAGAGAAACTACCCCCGAACGTTGCGCATAACGACGCGCTACCCGGCTCCAGCCTGGCACACCCAATCCTCCCTCGCTCCAAACTTTTCTTGGCCTTACCTTGTTCAGTTTGATTAGAATAGTGGCACATTGCCCTCAAATCACAATGGATTGTCCCGCTCGGGATTTCTTACGCTCATAGAGATATTGGAAATGATGATGCTAAAACGCTGCCTGGTGCTTTCGATTGCTGCTGTTCTTGCTGGATGCCAAACGTCCGGTGAGGAATATCAAGCAGATGTATTCGACGCCAGTCAGGTAAACAGCCAGCAGGAAGCTAAAACCGTAAAAATCCTGACGATTTCGCCGAGCAAGATAAAAGTCAGCAACGAAAAGAACAAAAAAGCCGCCATGATGGCGGGTGGGGTGCTGGGTCTGATCGGTGGTGCCGCTCTGGGTAACACGAAAAACACCGACACGGCCATTGTCGGCGGTGTAGCCGGTGGCGCTGCAGGCGCCATGGCAGGCTCGCTGGTCAATGACACCACCCTGGTACCGGGCGTGCTGATTGGTTATTCCGAAAGCGGCAAGATCTACACGTCTGCCCAGGTGGGTCGCCCTTGTGAGTTCAAGGTTGGCGAAATCTCCCTGATGGTGATGACGGTCTCCAACGAAACACGCATTCAGCCGAATGCGACCTGTCCAGAACCCAAGAAGAGCTAAGGGGTCGGACATGAAACATATTGTTCTGGGCTCCGCCCTCGCACTGCTCACCCTGCCGGTATTGGCAAACCAGTTCGACAGCCTGTATCAAGTCGAACAGCAGACCAAACAGACTGAAGCAGCCGCTCAGGCCGAACGCGTCCGCCAGGCGGCAGCCGACCGGGCACGCGAGGATGCTCGTATCGCGGCTGACCGTCGGCAACGGGCAGCGGCACAGCAAGCTGCGCAGCAAAAGGCCCTTGAGCAGCGCAAGTCACAGGAGCTTGAACACAAGCGTGTTCAAACCCGTGAAGAAGGCTACGAAGACGAGCTACGCGCACTGGAGCTGGAAGAGCGCCGCCTGGCACTGCAGGCGAAACGCGCGCGCACCGCACGCGCCAACGACTACATCGATGCGGAGTTGCGTGACAGCGCGGCACGCACCGACGTGATCCAGTCTGAAGCCGACTCGGCACGCAATGTGACCTCAGGTGCCAAGGCTCTTCTGGAAGATTCCGGCAAGGCTGAAGTCAATCGCTCCAGCCGCTTGTTCGGCGAGTAATCCTCCTATCGATCTGCCCCGGACTCTGGTCCGGGGCATCCGTTATCAGAGATGAATTCCTATGCTGCGTTTATGTACGCTGATTGCCGCAGGCCTGCTCCTGAGCGCCTGCTCCAAAGAAGATCCCAAAGCCCAGGTCCCCGCTGTCGACCTGCACGGACGCCTGGTGGTGGATCAGGAGATGACTGACAGTCGTCAAGCCCAGGGTATCAATGGTGAATATTACAAGCGCGTCCTCACCGTTAATGGCCAGGATTTGATCTTTGCCGATTTCATCAAGCAATATTGCTCCGACACCAACACCCGCGACGAAACTTGCCTGAAAGCCTTTCGCATCAAGAAAATCGATGATGTCAGCGGCGCAACCAAGTTTCTCCCCAACGGGCTTTAACGCTTGTAATTACGCCAGTCACAACACTTCAGGGCTTTTGCCTGGACCCCAAAAAAAAACCGCCAAAGGCGGTTTTTTTCATTCTGTGGTCCAGTCGAACTCGTCGTACTCATCCTCGTCGTCCTCGAAAAGCTCCTCCTCAAGGTCGTCGTCTTCAACAACGTCCTCTTCCGGCTGGTTCAGCAGAAAATCCTTGCGACTCTCGGTAATCGCTCGCCGCAGTTCTTCACCCTTTTGCGGGCAGTTGAGCATTTGGGCGATGCGGTCGATTTTTTTTGCCACGGCATCCTCCAACGCATCGGCTATGGCCTGATAGTGCGCGCTTTCGGGGGCGGATGCCAAATCCCCACGATGCTTCGCACTTCAGTTTTCTGCAAATCCGCGTTTAGCGGTGATAGCGCCGTACCACGCTGCTGTTTCTCAGGACGTGGCCTTTGATTTTTTCCAGCAGCTGCGCACGGGTCAGGCCGGCGGGCAAGGCGTCCGGGGCCAGGTCCAGGGCGTAGATCTGGATGATGTAGTGGTGCGCGCTATCGCCAACAGGCGGGCAAGGGCCGATGTAGCCGATGGTGTTTTGGCTGTTGGTACCGCCAACGCCCTCGAGGCCGGGTTTACTCCCGGCACCGGCCGGGATCTGGTGGGTGCCGGCCTTGATGCCGTAATGCACCCACTGATCGATGCCCTGGCCTTTCTGGCCGTCCGGGTCGTGCATGACGATGGCATAGCTTTGGGTGGCAGCCGGGCCGGCGTTCCAGTTCAATGCCGGGGAAATGTTGTGTCCGCCACAACCTGCGGAATCGCTCGCAGCGGCCGATGTGAACAGACGGTCATCGGAAACTCCGGGAATATTCAGGGTAAAGCGTTCCTGGGCCTGCGCCGGGAACTGCACGCAAAGGGCGACAGCGGCGGCTGCGAGCCAAGCGTTGATTGAGGTCAATCGGGTCATACCGGAGCACCTTGTGCGTGTTGGGCCGTCGTCGGCGTGCAAACTATAGCCGGACCGTTCACGCCGTGGCAGGGGGGAATTGGCTGAACCTCGCGATAAGCACCAGACTCATAAGTAAACGTCTGTCTGGAGAGCAATCATGACTCTGCATCGCGTTGCGCGTGTCACCAATGTGCCCGAAGACCGGGGTCTGGAAGTGCAAGTCCAGGGCAGCAAGATTCTCCTGTTGCGGGCCGGTGAGCAACTTCGCGCTTATCAGGCCGAATGCCCGCATGCCGGCGCCCCGCTGGCTGACGGTGCAGTATGCAACGGACGCCTGACCTGTCCGTGGCACAAGGCGCAGTTTCGGATCGAGGATGGCGGCCTGTGCGAACCGCCAGCCCTGGACAGTCTCAAGCGCTATCCCCTCGAGGTCCGTGACGGCGACATCTGGGTCAGCGACCAGCCATTATCGGACGCCCACACGCCACCGGCCGACGATCCACGAACCTTCATCATTATCGGCGCTGGCGCGGCAGGCACGGCGGCAGCGGCGGCGTTGCGCGAGAAAGGTTTCGGTGGCCGGGTGCTGTTGATCGACCGCGAAGCCGATGCCGGATACGACCGCACCGCGCTGAGCAAATACGTGATCGCCGGGGAAATGCCGCCGCAGGAGGTTCCGCCGCTGCGCGACGAGGCGTTTTACCGGGAGCAGCGGATCGAGCGCCTGCAGGGCGAAGTGGCCAGCCTGGACGCATCAAACCGCACACTGCGGCTGACTGACGGCCAATCACTGACCTACGACGCCGCGCTGCTGGCCACCGGCGGCATACCCAACTTGTTGACGCTGCCCGGCGCCGACTTGCCGCAAGTGTTCGTTTTACGCTCCAGAGCCCATGCGCAGCAGATTCTGCACAGCGCCAGCGCCGGCCAGCGTGTGGTGATCATCGGCGACAGTTTTATTGCCATGGAGTCCGCCTCGTCCCTGCGCCAGCTTGGCCTGGACGTGACCGTGCTGGCCCGCCACGCAGTGCCATTTGCCAAACAGTTCGGCGAAACGGTCGGCAAGGCCATTCGCGCGCGGCATGAAGCCCATGGCGTGATGTTTCATACCCAAGGCAATGCGGCGCAGATCGAAGGAACGGACAAGGTCGAAGCCGTGCGCCTGGACAACGGCCAACGCCTGGCGGCCGATCTGGTGCTGGTCGGCATTGGCGTCACGCCGGCCACCGCCGCTTTCACCGGGCTGGCGAAAGAACAGGATCAGTCGCTGCGTGTCGACGGCGCAATGCGCGTGGCCGACGGCCTCTGGGCGGCTGGCGATATCGCCACCTTCCCGCTGAACAACCAATACGTGCGCATCGAACACTGGCGACTGGCCCAACAACAGGCGCGGATCGCAGCGGCCAATATGCTGGGCGGGGACGAGCATTACCTCGACGTGCCGTTTTTCTGGACCTGGCATTTCGGCAAGACCTACGACTACCTCGGGCACGCCGAGGCCTGGGACGAAGTCGAGTTCAAGGGCGACCCTTACGATCCGCCCTTCATAGGCCTGTTCGGAAAAAATGGCGTGGTGTCCGCGGCGCTAGCCTGCGAGATGGACCGGGCCATGGCGATGCTTGCCGAGCGAATGAAACAACCGTTGCCCTGGGATGAGGCATGGCGCCTGATCCGTGACGTTAACTAGCGATGCCGGACAGCAAAACGCCCAGCATCTGCGCAATGCAGAGGCCGGGCGTTCCCAGGTAAACGGCCGCCGTTATTCGGTGGCGCCAGTTTCCGCAAACTTGCTCATGACAAAACCGGCAAACTCTTCGACGGTCATTTTCTGGCCGTTGAAGTCCACCTGATTGTTGGCGTAACGCAAGGTGGTGACGATGTTGTTGCCGTCCAGTTTTGCCAGTTGGCTGCCGACCGCCATGCTGCTGAACATGTCTGCGGTGGCGGTGGCCTGATCGGCAATCAGCTTGGCGTCGGTCTGACCGTCGATTTGCGACTGCACGGTGAGCACGTCGACCAGCATGGGTTTGGACACTTGCAGTTTGAAGTCCAGCAGTGCGATCAACTGCCTGACCAACTGATCGGTCGGCAGGTCAATGGCTTGTGGCTTGGTCAGGTCGAGCACCATGTTGGCATGGCTCTCGCCGTTGGCGGTGTTGAACGACAGGTTTTCCAGAGCCACTTGCGGCCCGGCCGCCAGCAGTTTTTCCAGGCTGGATTTGAGCAGCGCTTCTTCGGCTTCGGTCAGTTTCAGCTCCGGTGCCGGCAGGCCCGCGGCCGTCGCTTCGGCCGCCGCACGCTCATACGGTTGCAGTTTGCTCTGGTAGACCTGCATCAACGACATCGTGGCCGGAATGTCGAGGTTCTTCACGCTCATGGCCAGCGCACCGGAACCGATGGCCTTGCCGTTCAGGGACACTTCGCCAACTTTGTAATCGGCACGCCCGGAAGCGTTGCTGCCCTTTTCTTCCGTCAGGTTCTTCATCTCGAATTTCTTGAAGTCCAGCACCGACTGCTTGACGCCAAAAGTCGATTTGCCGCTGGCCAGTTCAAGGACGTTCTCGCCGATGTAGAAACCGTAGGTACTTTTGGTCAGGTTGCTGGCCAGGGTCAGGCCGTTCAACTCAACCTGCACCGGTGCCTGGTCTTCGGAAACGGTGGTCACTTTCAGGCTGTCCATGTAGCCGTTGGCCTTGACCTTCTGCGCCTTGGCGCTGGCGTCGACGTCCATGCTCAGGCCGGAGAATTTCATGCTCGACTTGTCATCCAGCGCCATTTCCAGCGGCTGCAACTCGAAGGTGCCATTGGTGGCATTGTCATAGCCGATGTTGACCACGCCGGTCAGTGGGGATTTGTCCTTGGCGGCGGCAAACCACTTCTCGGTGAGCGGGGTCTTTTCCAGTTCGTAGTGACTGGTCGCCAGGACCGGCAGCCACTTCAGCGACATCAGCCGCGAGAACGGCAACGGGCCGTGTTCGATGTGATCGACAAACAGCAGCTCGACCGGTGCTTCGCCGAACATTTCACCTTCGCCCTTGAGACGATAGTGCGCGGTGCTGCTGAATACATGACGCTCCAGCGATACCAGCTCCAGCGACGCGGTGCCGTTGGAACCGACCATGGCCGCTTGCAGCTCCTGGTTGGCATCGGCAATCGAGCTATTGAGCACACCTTCAAGCCTGGTGCCGGTGAACCAGGCTCCGCCTGCGCTGATGGCACCGATTGCGACAACAATTCCCAGTAGCACGCCTGCTGATTTGTTCATGTATGACCCGTTCAATGTCCGTTGTTGAAAGTGTGGTCGTCTTCCCTGAACCCATGACGGGTTGCGGCTCGACTGCGCTGAAAGTGGAATGCAGATTAGCATCAGGCGCGACGAACGGCCCAATGATTAAAGGTGAAAGAGTGTCTTGGGGGGGGTTCACAAAGGGCACAGAGTTTTGGCGGATGTCCTGCCGTCATCGCTGGCAAGCCAGCTCCTACAGGTATCGAGTGATCCTTGTAGGAGCTGGCTTGCCAGCGATAGCGTCAGAACAGCCAACACAGAATCAGGAATACTGGACTTCGATCTCATCCAGCTGATGATCAAAGCTTTTAAGCCGCGCCGTCCAGGTGTACACCAGCACTTCGAAGTCGCGGTTGATCACCGCTCCACCCGTCACTTCCGCGCGTGGGTCGCAGACGTCCAGTTGATAGCGTTCGCGGGCCATGGCCGTGGCGACATCGGCCAGTTCCCGGGCATTGCTGAGCCAGTGCCGACCGTCGTCAGCCACTTGCCGGTCCAGCGCCAGGCATTGTTTTTTCAGGGTATCGAGGCTTTTTTCCAGCGGCGTGCCGGTCAATTCGCCCATGACTTCCTGAAACGTGCGCCCCGGTTGCCAGTAACTGCCCCAGAAATAACGGTCGAACACCGTTTCGACACGACGCAACGCCACCTTGGTATCCCAGATCAGGACCAGGGTCTTGCCTTGTTCGAGTTGTCTTTTTTTGATGCGCTGATTCTGGACCGACGCCCAGGCCACCACCGCAACGGACATCACGGCTATCAACGCGACGGCACTGTCGAGGAACGCCAGAGCCTTGTCGATCTGGTGGGCCAGCATGACGCCGTAGAAATAGGTGGCCGACAGCAGCACCAACGCCACGACGGCGCACCAGAAGCCGAGAGCATAAGGGTTTTTCATTGTTGGTTTCCCCCTGACCTGCGCGAGCCTTGTGCGAAGAAAGGGCGCTTTGCACGAGGCGCCCTTCCAACACTTCAAAGCATAGCAACGGCCTCAGGGTTTGCCGGAGTTCGACGCTTGCGTTCGTCCGCTTTCCCAGCCGCCGCCCAACGCCAGGAACAAATCGATCTGGCTGGCGGCCACCTGGGTGTTGGCAGCGGCCAATTGCGCCGTGACATCCGTGTAGGTGCGGGTCGCTTGCAGGTCCGCCAGGAATGATTCGCGGCCGGCCTGGAAGAAGCGATGGGTCTGTTCAGCCGCCAGTTTGGCCGATTGCTCGGCATCGGCCAAGGCGTCGCGGCGTTGCAGTAAGGCCGTGTATTGGGCAAGGCTGGTCTGGGTTTCACGAATCGCGTTGAGCACCACCCCATCAAAATGCGCCAGTGTCGCCTGGGTCACCGCCTCGGCTTCGCGGATGCGCGCCCGGGCGCCGTTGGTCGGCACCTTCCAGGTCAGCGACGGGCCAAAGCCCCAGCGGTTGGTCGATGGGTCGCCGAGATCGTCGAGAATACCGACGGTACCGATGGTCGCGCCGATGCTGATATTCGGGTACAGCTCACCCGTGGCAACACCGATACCGGCCGTCGCGGCCGCCAGCCGCCGCTCGGCCTGCCGCACATCGGGGCGACGCTTGAGCAACGCGGCGCCATCGCCCACCGGAACCAATTGCGCGATTTTCGGCAGCTCATCGCAGGTGGCGGTGCCGGCCGGCAGTTGGTCCACCGGCTTGGCCAGCAACATCGACAGGCGATACAGCCCGGCCTGACGTGAGGCCTCATAGCGCGGCATGTCGGCGCGCAGGGATTTGAATTGGGTTTGCGAGCGGGTGACCTGGGTTTCATCGCCACGCCCGGCATCGCGCAGGCGCTGGATCAGTGTGGTGCTTTGCGCTTGCAGGTCGAGGGAGTGCTGGGCGATTTCCCGCTCTTCATTGGCCGCGCACACCTGGGTGTAGGCCCGTACCACGTCGGCCACCACGGTGATGCGTGCCGTATCGGCGGCGGCCTGCGTCGCATCGGCATTGGCCTTGGCCGCTTCGATACCGCGCTGCAAGGTACCGAACAGGTCGAACTGATAGGACGCGCTGATGCCGATGTCGCCAATGTTGGCCACCGGCACTTTTTCCGGTATCAGGAACGCCTGGCCGGACTCCTGCAAGCGCTGGGCCCCCATCTGCACGCCGCCGCTCCAGCCGCCTGCCGCTTGGGCCTCATCCACCTGAGCGCGAGACCGCAACAGGCTGGCCGCCGCCACGCGCAAATCGGTGTTGGAGGCCATGGCCTGCTGTACCAGCTGGTCGAGTCGCGGGTCCTTGTACAGGCGCCACCAATCGGCCGGTACCGGTGCGGACACCACCGTTTTGCCGTCGACCGCCAGATCGCCCTGGAAGTCTGGACGATGGACAGCCGCCTCTTCGGGCAAATGATAATCCGGCCCGACCATCTGGCACGCCGACAGCAGCAAACCTAAACCGGCGACCGCCAAACCCGAGGCCTTGCTCATTGCGCCGGCTCCCGTTGCTGATCGTCGATGATCGATACCGTGGCGGTGCGCCCGGCGATCATGCGGAAATCTTCCGGCACGTCATCGAAGGCGATGCGCACCGGAATCCGTTGGGCCAGGCGCACCCAACTGAAGGCCGGATTGACGTTGGGCAGCAGGTTGTTGCCGCTGGTGCGGTCGCGATCTTCGATACCGGCAACGATGCTTTCCACGTGCCCGCGCAAGCGCGCATTGTCGCCGATCACCCGGATGTCGACGCTCTGGCCGATATGGATGCCGTTCAGTTTGGTTTCTTCGAAATAGCCGTCGATGTGGAACGAGTTGCTGTCGACCACCGACAACACCGGACGCCCGGCGCTGACGAACTCCTGGGCCCGTGGCGCACGGTCGTTGACGTAGCCGTCCACCGGGCTGCGGATCACCGAGCGGTCGAGGTTGAGCTGCGCGCTGTCCACCGCCACCTGGGCTTCCATCAGGGCCACCTGGGCGCGGGCCACTTTCGATTGGCTTTCTTCCAGTTGCTCACCCGGCACCAGGTTACCGAGGCCTTTGTTTCGCTTGGCCTCGCGCTGGGCCTGGGCCAGGGTTTCTTCGCGATCGGCGACAGCCGCCTTCGCTTGACGCAGGGCCAGCTTGAAGCGGTCCTGATCGATGCTGAACAGCACCTGGCCGCGCTTGACCAACTGGTTGTCACGCACCTCCACTTGCTGGATCAACCCGGAAACATCCGGCGCGATTTGCACGATGTCGGCACGGATGTGCCCATCGCGGGTCCAGGGCGCGAACATGTAATACATCACCATGCGCCAGACCACGACCACGGCGAAGCTCACGATCAGCAGGGTCAACACCACGCGACCAAGGGTTAGAAAGGGTTTTTTCATGTCATCAGGTATCGACTGAGTGAGTCCACGGCGCCAAGCAGCAGGGCGTAGAGGGCCACGTTGAACAATGCCCGGTGCCAGACCAGACGGTAAAAGTGCAGGCGCGTCAGCACCCCGTGCACCAACAGGT
This sequence comes from Pseudomonas sp. AP3_22 TE3818, assembly GCF_053628995.1. Taxonomy (NCBI): domain Bacteria; kingdom Pseudomonadati; phylum Pseudomonadota; class Gammaproteobacteria; order Pseudomonadales; family Pseudomonadaceae; genus Pseudomonas; species Pseudomonas sp. AP3_22 TE3818. Next base: position 6,474,210 of record NZ_JBRJHL010000001.1, read on the forward strand.
ACAACACATACGTAATGCCCATCAGCACCAGCAGCGTGGGCAGAAACACCCCGCTGACATCCAGGTCACCGATCATAAAGGCGCTCCATCAATGCCATGGGGAAGCGGTTCTTCGGGCTCGGCGGCACCGACGAATTCGACGCCGGGCAACAGTGCCAGGCGCAGGCCGCTCAGGGCGTGCAGCAGATGCCGGCGGGTTTCGTCATCGCCGACACCGCTGAGGGCGCGACGCGTGCGGTCGAGGGTCATCAGCAGCGGGCTCGGTGCCTGCAAGCGCTCACCGGCCTTGAGACAGGCCTTGAAGTACTCGCCCACCTCGGCCACCACCTGGCGCAGCAGCACCTGCGGCACACCGAGGACCCGCGGCGTATAAGCGAGCAGGTCCAGCAGATTCAGCGCCACCCGCACTTCCCGCAGGGCCACGCCGGAGTCCTGGCCGGTCATGGCCAGGCGCGGCAGGTGCTGCATCAGCCGATCGAGCATCTTTATGCCCAACAGCCGATGTTCGGACAACGTGGCCGGCTCGGAGAGGCCGACAATGTCACGCCAGCTGAAACGGGTCAGGCGCTTGGCTGCCAGTTCGGCCCCGAACGGCCGGGCGATCAGGGTCCAGATAAACGCGAACAGCAGCCCCATGGGACCGGCCAGGTTGGAGTTGGCGAAGCTGAGGAAGTCGGCGTCGTAGGCACCCTGAATGCTGATGAAGGACGAGGTGTTGACCAGTGTCAGCAACATACCCAGGTAAAACTGCGGCTTGACCGTCAGGGTGCCGACGCAAATGAACGGCACGGCAAACGCCAGCACCAGCATCGGAAAGTCATGCAGGTTGGGCAGCACCAGAAACAGATAAAGGCTGGCGAACACCACCGACATCGCCGTCCAGAAAAAGAACCGGTAAATCTGCGGCGCCGGGTCGTCCATCGAGGCGAAGAAGCTACACGCCACAGCCGCCAGGATCACGGCGCTGCCGCCATCGGTCCAGCCGAGCAGAATCCACAACACCGAGGCCACGATAATCGCGGTGACGGTGGAAGCCGCGGAATACAACATCAGGCCGCGATCCAGAAACGGGGACAGCCGCCCCAGCCGCCAGTGCCGATACACCGCACGCCAGCTGTCCTGGCTTTCGCACTGGATGGCGTATTGCAGGCTGCGGCAGTCCTGCCACAAATCGATCCACTCGCCGAGACGATAAATCGCGTTGGAGAACAGCAGCTGCTTGCGATCATCCAACGCTTCGGGGGCAGGTTGCAGGGCCTCCAGTTGATCCTTGAGTGCTTGCCAGCGGTCGAGGTCGGCATCCTTGTGCTCGAGCCATTCGGTGGTGGCCGTCAGCAGCGGCGCGAACTTATCCACAAGCTCGGGCGTACGCCGTTCCAGGGCATAAAGCGCGTCGTCAAGGGCATCGACTACCGGCAGCAGGTGAATCATCCGCCCACGCAACTCCTTGGTGTTGCGCACCGTTTGCGGACGCGAACCTTCGTGGGGCAACTGACCGATCATCAACTCCAGGGAGTTGAAGGTGGCGACCATCGATGCGCGCAACGCACTGACCTCTTCAGGCTGCACGTTGCGGCTGAGGAAACGCAGGCTGTAGGTCGATGCATCGGTAAACCATTTGCTCACCGAATCATTGAACACCGGTGCCAGGCGCCGCGGCCAGAACATGGCACCGACCACCGCCGCCACGGCGATGCCGAGAAAGATTTCTTCGGTCCGCGCCTCGGCCACGTCCCACACCCCCAGCGGGTTGTTCACCACCGGCAGGGCGATCAACGGCAAGGTGTAACCGGCGAGCATCAAGGCGTAGTTGTTCGCAGTGCGCAAATGCAGGGACAGAAACAGCAGCGTGCCGGTCCACAGCGCAATCACCACCACCAGCACGTAGGGGCTCTGCACGAACATCGGCACGAACAGCACCGCCGCCGCCGCGCCGATAAAGGTGCCGACTGCCCGGTACAACGCCTTGGAACTGGTAGGGCCGAGAAACGGGCTGGAAACGATGTACACCGTGGCCATCGCCCAGTACGGACGCGGCATTTGCATGAGCAGGGCGATGTACAGCGCGATCATCGATGCGGCAAAGGTGCGGACCCCGTAGAACCAGTCTCGCGCCGGGGGCATGCCTGCGAAAAATCCGTTCAAGAGTTGGCCACCGATGGCGGCGTGGCCGCTTCAAAAGCTCTCAGTACCCGCAGCGTAGCTTCCAGATCACTCTGGTCAATGCCTTCAAGGACCTCCTGGCGCAAGCGCACCAGCTCCACTTCGACCGCCTGCACCAGCTCCCGGCCGGTTTCGGTCAGTCTCAGGCATTTGGCGCGGCGGTCCTGCGTATCTTCGGTCCGGCAGACGTAACCGGAATGGCACAGTTGATCCAGCAGGCGCACCAGCGATGGGCTCTCCATCCCGGCGGCTTGCGCCACCGTCACCTGGCGCACGCCCTCGCCCAGGCGCCCGATCATCAACAGCGGAACGGCGCAGGCTTCGGAGATTCCATAGTTGACCAGCGTGGTCTGGCAGATTTTGCGCCAATGCCTGGCGGCCACCACCATGGCGCTGCTGATGTTCATCTGGAGAACGTCGAGGTTGTTCGGCACGAGGGAAAATACACACTGTTAGTTTGCTAACTATCAATATTGCATTGGAGAGGATTTTCCGTCAAGTTTTGAAACAAATACGTAACAGCGACCTGCCGAGAGCCCTCAACGTTTCCTGGCGCGCTCATACACCTCACTGCGTTCACGCTTTCCTACTGCAACGACAGAAACAACAATGCGCTCATCTATCACCTCGTAGACGAGTCGATACCCCGATGACCTCAGCTTGATCTTGTAGCAGTCAGGCATGCCATGCAGCGCGTCAGACTGGATTCGAGGCACCTCAAGCCGCTCTGACAGTTTCTTTTTGAATTGCTCACGCACGGTGTGCCCCAGCTTGTCCCATTCTTTGCGTGCAGACGGGAGAAATTCGAGCTTATAAGTCATCCAGCGTTACCGGGATCGGCGTTTCATGACGACGAGAACGCACGAGTTCCGCCAACTCCAAATCATCAAGGCGCTCCATCATGGCTTCGAACACATCGGCAGGAACCATGTAGCCCATGACGCGATTGTGATTGAGCACCGCAACAGGCCCTCCATGGGCGCCATTCAAAACGGCAGAGGGGTTTTTCTTTAGTTCAGACACGCTGACAGCCATATCGGCCAAAACATTTTGCATAATTAAGACCTCAAATAAGGTCTTAATTTTGGTCAATTCGTTCGATCAGAGCAACCTCTGTGAACCGCCGCCTATCCGTTATTTACACCCCCCGCCCCTTCCTCAACATCACATCCAGTTGGTCCACCACTTCCGCCCAATCCGCGTCATCGAGTATCTCCTCACGCAGAAGCTCCGCCTGGCTCTGGCTCCAGAAAAATGCATCCGCAAGGTGCAGTTCCGGTTTGAGCGGTGAATGGGTAGCAATGAATTTATCGATGCTTTCGGCGTCGTCCGGCAGGCCGAGTTGTTTGAACAGGGATGGCAGGTTGTGGGTCGGGCTTTCCATGTTGAACTCCTGGGGACCAATTTAGGGGACCGCTGCGCGGTCATTCGCGGGCAAGCCCGCTCCCACAGGTTAATCGCAGTCCCTGTGGGAGCGGGCTTGCCCGCGAAGACGTCAGCATTGGCAGTGCAAAACTCAATGACTCAACTCCCGCACCTCCGCATGGGGCACCATTTTCAGGAACTCGGGCATGTCCATACGCACCAGGTTGACGTGGTTACCCGCCTCCAGATAGATGTCTTTCTGCCGGGTCAGCAGCGGGTCGATGATCACCTCCAACCCATAGGACTCACCCAGCGCCGGTACGGCACCGCGTTCGCAATCGTCGAACAGGTGCGCCAGGTTGCTTTCGCGGGAAACCTGCCACTCACCGCTACTGCGGACCTTGCTCAGGTCAAGGTGACGGCTGGCGGGCAGCACGGCCATCAGGTAGTGCCCATGGTGATCGTCGAGGATCACCGATTTGGCCACCCGTTCGGCAGGAATACCGGCGACCCGCGCCGTTTCGAGGCTGCTGGCCGAGTGGGGGTGGCTGACGATGTCATATTCGCATTGAGCCTTTTCCAGGCTTCGCTGCACAGTTCTTGCCATACGCATGATGCACCTCGGTGTCCGCCGTGATTGCTGGCAGACGATGGTTAAAGCGTTGCTTGCGTAGTAAAAGTCTAGGCCCGCCGGCGTGATCCGGCGGGAAATCCGCCCATCGGCCGACGACGAGAATTGAGCAGAATTCATACAGGCCGAGGCTCAACTAAACTGTACTCAGAGCCACTCCCCGACTCTCCCGGAGGGTCAAGTGAACACGCGTTGCTGTGCAGTTGCGTTGCTGTTGGCGTTGAGCGGATCGGCCTGCGCTGCCGACACGGTTGTATTGCTGCTGCCCAATCCCGTGGGGATCTGGCTGATCACCTTCGGCATCGCGTTCCTGATCGCCGAGGCGGCCCTGCCCAATTACGGCGTGATCGGCCTGGGCGGCATCGTGATGTTCGTGATCGGCGCGGTGATCCTGTCCAACACCGAAGTGCCCGTGCCGTTGATGATCGGCCTGGCAGTGGTCAGCGCGTTGCTACTGATCTACCTGGTGATTCACGCCCTGAAGACCCGACCGCGCCACACCGTCAGCGGTGATGCCGGGTTGCTCGGCAGCGTGACGGCAGTGACGTCATTGCAGGCCGGCAACGCCTATGGCGGCTGGATTCATCTGCAAGGAGAACAATGGCAGGTACTCAGCGCTACGCCGCTGCAACCCGGGCAACGGGTGCGGGTGGTGGGGCGCAAGGGCTTGCTGCTGCAAGTGGCCGCGGCTGACGCGGCGCCGGGCGGAGAATAGTCATGGGTTTGCAATTAGGTCTTGTCGCGCTGCTGCTGTTGCTCATCGCACTGGCGGGGTCGACGTTCCGCATCCTGCGCGAGTACGAGCGCGGGGTGGTGTTCCAGCTCGGGCGCTTCTGGCAGGTCAAAGGCCCCGGCCTGATCCTGCTGATTCCGGTGGTCCAGCAAATGGTCAGGGTCGACTTGCGGACTGTGGTGCTGGACGTGCCGCCGCAAGACGTGATCACCCGCGACAACGTGTCGGTCAAGGTCAACGCGGTGCTGTATTTCCGCGTGCTCGATCCGCAGAAGGCCATCATCCAGGTCGAGGATTTCCTGGCCGCCACCAGCCAATTGGCGCAAACCACGTTGCGGGCGGTGCTGGGTAAACACGAACTGGACGAACTGTTGGCCGAACGCGAACGGTTGAACCTGGACATCCAGCAAGTGCTCGACGCCCAGACCGACGCCTGGGGCATCAAGGTCGCCAACGTCGAGATCAAGCACGTGGACCTCAACGAATCGATGGTCCGTGCCATCGCCAAGCAGGCCGAAGCCGAGCGGGAACGGCGCGCCAAGGTGATCCACGCCGAAGGCGAATTGCAGGCCTCGGAAAAACTCATGCAGGCCGCCGAAATGCTTGGCCGCCAACCGGGGGCCATGCAACTGCGCTACATGCAGACCCTGAGTTCGATTGCCGGCGACAAGAGCTCGACCATCGTCTTTCCATTGCCGATCGAATTGCTCAAGGGCATGGCTGACTTGTCGTCGAAATCTTGAAGGTTGCGATGTCGTCACTCATTGCCCGGCATTGCCGGACAGGTACAACCTCGCGACAACCCCACCGGCTTTCATCTGACGAGCGATCTGCCATTGCGCCGGCAACGGTGCAAACTCGTCCGGAACGTCGGCGGTACCGATCAGCCAGATTCTTCCCGTGCCCTTGGGCAGATCGCTCAAGTGGTCCAGATACACGTCTGGCGTCGTCAAGGTACCGAAACCATAGTCATTCGGCCGGCTCGAAGTGCCATCGGTTCGCGGCGGGGTGTACAGCAGGGGCTGGGTATTGGTGCGGTTGTAGTAGACGTAACTCAAGTACCAGAGCATGTCACTGGTGACGATCCGGTCGCCCGGCTGAAAATGCAGATTGACGTCCTCCACCAGGACATTGACCTGATCATGGACGTCTACCGTCGCATTGTTTTTCAGGCCCACCAGTTCCACACCGACGAACAGCACCAGCACCGTCAGGGCCAGCACCCGGGAGCCGCTGTACAGGCGATCGATCGCCAATGCCGCCAGCAACGGCAGGCCAAGCGCATAGGCGGTGAGGTATCGCTCGATGAATATCGGCGAAAAAAACGACACCGCGAACACCAGCAGCATCGGGACAAAGGTGTAGACCGCGAGCAACGCACTGCCGCGGGACACGCTTCGGTCACGCGCCAGCGCCACCCATGCCAGCAACGGCAAGGCCAAAGGCAAGGCAATGAAAAGCAGTACTGGCAGGCTTTCGCCGTCGTCCTGAGTCAGCAATGACCAGACCATCGAGGGTAAGGAGTCCAGACTGACGGGCAACTCCCAGCCAACATCGCCATTGGCCCTGAGCTGATCCAGGTGCCGAAGCAGGTCGACAAACCCCGGCAGCCACGGCAGATACAATGCCACGATAGCCACATTGGCCAGCCACCAGTCATTCCGCTGGATGTGCCGCAGACGATGCCCCGGCTGCACGCGGATGATCCCCAGGTACAACCAATGGCAGAGCACGCACAGGGCTGTGAAGTAATGGGTGTAAAACGCCGCGCTCATCAGCACGACATAGATCACCAGATAGCGCCGGCGCTGCGGCTTGCGGATCCAGTACACCAGCGCAATGGTTGCCCCCAGCAACCACAGTCCCAGCAGCGAATACATTCGCACTTCCTGGCTGTAGCGCACCGCCGTGGGCAGCAGCGCCAACAGGACGCCGGCCCATATTGCGGCTCGGCGGGTGGCGAGCCGATCGACCAGCCACACGCCGAGCCCGACCGAGGCGATCCCCGGCAGGGCGCTGAGGCAGCGGATCGACAATATGCCGTCGCCAAACATCGCGATCCAGCCGTGCAGCAGTATGAAGTACAGCGGCGGGTGCACGTCGTAGGCGGCGTGCACCCAGATGTCAGGTAATGAATAACGGGCCAGCAGCAGGCTGGAGCCCTCGTCGCCCCAAATCGCGGCAGCGGTCAGATCGTAGAATCGCACCAGCGCGGCCAATACCAGAATCGGCACCAGCCAATGCTCCCGCGCCCAGCGGATCAACGGTTGCGCGCCCCTGGCGAAACCAGGATTGGCGTGTGGTCCCTGAGTGTCGCCCATCGGCGTTTCTCTGCGCGCCTCCATTGCCTCCCCTTGTAAAGTTGAGTGAAGAGCCCGATTGTTTGCGCATCACTTTAGACCTTCAAGCCGAGCAACGTCGATGCCGACACGCTGATGGAGCGATAGCCGGCGGCTGCACCGTCAGCGCTGCGCCGTCTCGGTCAACGGATACACCGACTCCCACCCCCCACCCAACGCCTTGTACAACCCGACGGCCGCCAGCGACACGCCGGTCGAACTCTCGACCCACTGCTCCTGCGTGGCCAGCAACGCCCCTTGCACGGTGAGTACGGTGACGAAATCCACCACGCCCTCAACGTACTGCTGTTGCGCGGTGTCCAGCGCAATGCGGTTCTGACGCACGGCTTCGGCCAGGCTGTCGCGGCGTAATTGGCTGGCGTTGTAGGCGGTCAGTTGGTCATCGATTTCATGCCAGGCGCGCAACACGGTTTGCTGATAGGCAATGGCCGCTTCCTGTTGTTGTGCTTCGCGCAATTGGAGCACGCCCCGCAAACGCCCACCGTCGAACAACGGCAAGCTGAACTGCGGGCCGATCCCGAACGAACGCGAACCCCAGGAGCCGAAATCGCTCAGCTGCATGGCCTGGGAGCCGATGTTCCCCGACAGGGTGATGCGCGGATAGAAATCCCCCTTGGCTACGCCAATGCTGGCCGTGGCGGCATGCAGTCGCGCTTCGGCCTGGCGAATGTCCGGCCGACGCTCAGCCAGTTGCGAGGGCAAGCCAATGGCGACCTGGCGCGGCGTTTGTGGCACCGGGGCGTCTGTGGATAACTCCGCCGCCAATGCCTGGGGCGCTTCGCCCATCAACAGGCTCAAGGCATTGATCAGTTGCCACTGGCGCTGCTCCAGCGCGGGCAGGCGCGATTCGATGGCCGCCACCTGCGCGGCGGCTTCGGCGACATCCAGATCCGTCGCGACGCCGTCGGCCAGGCGCAGTTGCGAAAGCTTGAGGCTATGGCGGGCGACGTCGAGGTTCTGTTCGGTGACGAGCCGGGTGTTCTGCACACCGCGCAATTGAATGTAGTCCTGGGCGGTTTCGGCCAGCACCGACAGCAGCACACCACGCCGATCGTTCTCGGCAACCTCCAAAGTGGCGTCGGCCGCTTCGGTTTCCCGACGCACGCGGCCCCAGAAGTCCAGCTCCCAGGAAGCGGAAAAGCCGGCATTCCACAAGTTGAAGGCGGATTGGCCGTTGTGTCCTGACGGGTCGTTCAAGCCTTCACCACTGTTGCGATTGCGCCCGTAACTGCCACTGGCGGCCGTGTTGGGGTAGCGGTTGGCAGTGATGACCTGACGCACCGCACGACTTTGCTGCAAACGGCTGCCCGCCAGCTTCAGGTCGAGGTTGTCGGTCAGGGCGCGCTGGCTCAAGGCCGAGAGTTTCGGGTCGTGGAACACTTCCCACCAGCGCTCGGCCATTGTTTCGGCGATGGCCTGGCTGGCGGCGGATTTGGCCGGTTTTGCCCATTCGGTGATTTGCTGTGCATCAGGCTTCTGGAAGTCCGGGCCGACGGTGCAGGCTGACAGGCTCAGCACAAGCAAGGCAGAAAAAGTCAGGCGAGGCTGATGACCTCTTCGCGAGCAAGCCCGCTCCCACAGGGGAATGCGGTCAACTGTGGGAGCGGGCTTGCTCGCGAAGGCGCCAGCGCGATCAACGAAAATCTTCATCGCTGAACAACCTCTTTCGCCTTGGCGCTGACAGTATCAATACTCGCTTCCACCGACATCCCCACCCGCAAGCGCTCGGCCAGCGGTTGTCCCGGCTCCAGCACGATCTTCACCGGTATCCGCTGCACCACCTTGGTGAAGTTGCCAGTGGCATTGTCCGGCTTGATCGCGGCGAACGTCACCCCGGTGGCCGGTGCGATGCTTTCGACACGACCGTTGAGTGCCGCACCGCCCAGGCTGTCGACGCGCACTTGCACCGCCTGCCCCGGCTGCACATCAGTCAGTTGCGTTTCCTGGAAATTGGCCATCACATAAGCCTGCGCCAGCGGCACCACGGCAAGGATCTTGCTGCCCGGCGTCACGTAGGCACCGACCCGCACCGCGCGCTCTCCGACCATACCGTCCTGTGGCGCCACGATCCGCGTATAGGACAACTCGTAGCTGGCCATTTCCAGCTTCGCTTGCGCCCGCTTCAGACCACCTTCTGCCGCATCGCGCTGGGCCGTCAGGATCTCCACCTGCTTGCGCTCCGCCGCCAGTACCGCCGTGGCATTGGCCAGCCGCGCGCCGGCCTGGTCGATGCGTGTTTGCGCCTGTTGCGCATTTTGCACCGTGCCGGCGCCCACCCCGGCGAGGTGCTTGTAGCGGTTCAATTCATGCTCGGCAAAGGCCATTTCCGCCTTGGCCGAAACCACCGAGGATTGCGCCTGGGCAATCACCGAGGCCTGGCGCTCCAGGGTCGCCCGGGCGTTTTGCAGTTGCGCCCTGGCCACCAGCGTTTCGGCGTCGGCGGCCTGAGCGGCGGCGCGCAAATCCCGGTCATCGATCAGCGCCAGCAATTGCCCCGCCTTGACCTGCTGGTTGTCCTCGACCAGCACTTCCTTGATAAACCCGGCGACCCGCGGCACGACCAGGGTGAAATCCGCCGAGACGTAAGCATCGTTGGTGTTCTGCTGGGTACGCTGGCCGAACAGGCCGGGCATTGCCAGGTACAACGCCCCTCCGACGGCCAATGCGACGGCCACGGCCACCGCGACTTTCTGCTTTGCTTGGGTGTTCATAAAAACCTTCTGTTTCAGTGGAGCATTCAGGTCGGTGTGCGCGGCGGATAGATCCGCGTCGGCAGCCAGAAAATCAGCAGGATCAAGGTCACGGCGACACCGGCCATGCACAGGTAAAGATCAGAGGACGTGAGCACCAGCGCTTGCTCATGCAGACGATGAGCGAGACTTGCGCTGTCGCGCTCGGTCAGCGGCGAGTTGCCGAGACGATCGACCAGCATGGTCGAGTGAAAATGCAGACGTGCCGTGGTCAGCGCTTCGATCACCCCGGTGGCGATGACCGCCGACAGGCCTTTGACAGTGTTGAACCAGGCCGATGCGAACGGCCCTTGCATCGGGTTGATGCTGCCGGTGGACAGCATCAGCAGCGGCAACACCGCCATGGGCTGACCGAAAATCTGCAGCCATTGCAGCACATAGAAATCGTCGCGAATCCACGCGGACGTCAGTTGCGAGCCGCCGACGCACGACAACGCCAGCATGCTCAGGCCGATGCCCAATACCCAGCGGCAATCGACCCAGCGAAAGTTGCACAGCGTCGCCACCAACGGCAGCGCAATCAATTGCGGCAGCGCCGCCAGCAGCATGATCGGTGCGGTCTGCACCGGGCGATAACCCTGAACCTGCGCCAGGTAGCTGGACGGAATGATGATCACCGCCTGCAACACCACCAGCACGCCCGCCAGGGTCAGCAGGGCAAAGGACAGGTTACGGATGCCGAGCATCTGCATCTTGAAAAACGGCATCGGCTGCGCCCACTCGCCGCCCAAAAACAGCACCAGCAGCAACAGCCCGCCACCGAGCAATCCGCAGATCAGGTTCGACTCGAACCAGTCCAGGCGGTTGCCCTGCAGGATGCCGATCACCAGCATGCAGATGGCGGGAAAGCCCAGCAGCAATCCGCGCCAGTTGAAGGACTTGAAGCGCTCCAGGCGCAGCGGGTCCTGGGGCAAGCCATACGCTACCGCTACCATGGCAATCAGGCACGGCGCGATGATTTGCCAGAAAGTCCATTGCCAGCCGACGTATTCGGTCCACAGCCCGGCCAATGGCGTGCCCAGGCCCGGACCGAACGTCGCCGTCAGGGCATAGCCGGCCAGGCCATACAACTTCACGTTGGCGGGCAGAAACCGCAGGGCCACGGTCATCAACATGGGGGGCAGTGCGCCGCCCGCCAGGCCTTGCAAGGTGCGCAGCAATAGCAGGCTTTCGTAATTCGGGGCGAAGGGGCACAACACACCCAACAGGGTGAACAGGCTGATGGCGCACAGGGTGAAACGCCGCAACGAGAACGTCACCGCACACCAGGGCGCAAACGCCATGGCCGCCACCGACGTCGCGGTGTAACAGGCGACCAGCCAGGTGCCTTCGTCGTAGCCGATGGCCAACGCACCGCGGATGTCGGCGAGCGCGACCTTGGTCACCATCTCGTTCAGGCCCGACACCAGCACCGCCAGCAGCACGCCCACCAGGCCGATGATGATCCGCGGGCCGAAGACCGGCGGTGCGGCTGCCGTGCTGGCCGCCGCGACAGGTGCCGTGACCGTAAGGGAAGTCATGTACTGCGAGCTCCGGCGTGGAAAGACCGAAGCATTCTAAAAAGCGTGATGCCTGACGAAAATCAACTTATCGGCAGGTTATAAGTGCGCCAGACGCAATGATACAAAACCCCTTGTGGGAGCGGGCTTGCTCGCGAAGGCGTTGGGTCAGCCAGTATCAATGTTGAATGATGAACCGCCTTCGCGAGCAAGCCCGCTCCCACAGGGGGTCAGCGGTGACTTTCAGGCTGAGCAGCCAGCCACGTTTCATCGCAGCAGGTTTTCAGGGTTTCACGCAGCCAGCGGTGCGCCGGGTCCTTGTCGAAGCGCGGGTGCCAGGCCTGGGTCAGCATCAGGGTCGGCAACGGAATCGGCAGGTTGAACGAGCGCAGTTTCAACCCCAGCCGCCGCACACTCAGCAAGGCTTCCTTGGGCACCGGCAGGATCAGGTCGGAATCGGGCAAGGCAAACATCGCCGCATGAAAGCTTGGCGCGATCACCGCCACCCGCCGCTCCAGGCCCAGGGCATTGAGCGCGGTATCGATCGGCCCCCGGGCAATGCCGCGCCTGGACATGCTGATATGTGAATAACCGGCATAGCGCTCAGCCGTGATCTCTTCGTCCAGCAGCGGATGATCCTCGCGCACCAGGCCGACGAAGTGGGTGGAAAACAGGTTCTGAACCTTCACTTCCGGGGTCACCGGACGGGTGTTGCTGACGCTCAGATCGATCCGCCCTTCGCGCAAGGCCTCATCATCGCCATCGCCTTCCGGGACGAAACGCAATTCGCAGTGCGGCGCCTGCCGGTCGAGGGTGTCGAACAACTTGCCGCCGTAAACACCGACAAAGAAGTCGTTGGCCCGAATACTGAACCGCCGCCGCAGCGAACTCAGCTCCACCGCATCGGCCGACCGAAACAGCAGACCGGCCTGCTCGACAACGCTGCGCACTTGCTCGCGCAATTCCAGCGCCTTGGGTGTCGGCACCAGGCCGCGGCCGGCGCGCACCAGGATCGGGTCGCCAATGGCTTCGCGAATGCGCGTCAGCGTCCGGCTCATGGCCGCCGGGCTCAGGTTCATCCGCCGCGCCGCCCCCACCACACTGCCCTCGTCGAGCAAGGCGTCGAGGGCGACCAGCAGGTTCATGTCCGGGAGTTGCATGCAGGGCACTCATGGCCGATCAGGATTGATCCAGGTGCAATGCTAGCAGATCAAAAAATCGCAGCCTTCGGCAGCGCCTCCAGAGCAATGCGATCTTTTGATTTCCGATCAGCGCTGCATCCCCCAGCGCTTCACCGTCACCCGCTCCAACGAATCAAACACCAGATTCTCCACCAGCAACCCAATCAGAATCACCACCGCCAGACCGGCAAACACCTTGTCAGTGTACAGCTCATTGCGATTCTGAAAGATGTACCACCCCAACCCCCCCTTGCCGCTGGTCGCGCCAAACACCAACTCGGCAGCAATCAACGTCCGCCAGGCAAACGCCCAGCCGATTTTCAACCCGGCGAGGATCGACGGCAGCGCCGCCGGGATCAGGATGAACAGCACAAAACGCATGCCCTTGAGGCCGTAGTTACGCCCAGCCATGCGCAGGGTTTCCGAGACGCCGAGAAACCCTGCGTAGGTGTTCAGCGCCAAGGCCCAAAGCACCGAATGCACCAGTACGAAAATCAGGCTGTTCTGCCCCAGGCCGAACCACAACAGTGCCAGCGGCAATAGCGCGATGGCGGGCAACGGGTTGAACATCGACGTCAGGGTACTGAGCAAGTCGCGACCGAATTGCGTCGACACCGCCAGTGTCGTCAGGCCAAACGCCAGGACGATGCCGATCAGGTAACCCTTGAGCAACACCACCAGAGAGATCCATACCTTGCCCAGCAGCTCGCCACTGAGCAGGCCGTCGTACAGCGCGTGAGCGGTCTGCAAGAAGCTCGGCAGCAGCAAGTCGTTGTTCTGATAGCGCGCAACGGCTTCCCAGAGCACGGCGAGCAACACCAGGATCAGGCTTTTACGCAACCAGCCCTGTTGCCACAGGCGCTGGCCAAGGGGCAGTTCACGCTCCAGCGGCACGCTGGTCAGTGGCTGCAAAACCGTTTCGAACGCTTCACGCGGGGATGATAAATGGCTCATCGGGCCCTCCTCTCAACTGGCTCAATACGCGATGCGGATGTCAGCGAAATCCAGCTCATGCTCGGCTTGCGGCGATTGACCTTCATCGAACAACAGCCGGTGAATGCGGCGCGCCGATTCCTGAAACGCCACACCGCCGAGGCTGTGCAAATCGTATTGGTGGCTGTGCACTTCCGCCCGCACTCGCCCCGGGTGCGGTGACAGCAACAGAATGCGGTTACCCACCACCAGCGCCTCTTCGATGGAGTGCGTGACGAACAGCAGCGTGAAGCGCACTTCCTCCCAGAGCAGCAACAGTTCCTCCTGCATCTTGCGTCGGGTCAACGCATCGAGGGCAGCGAAAGGTTCGTCCATCAGGAGGATTTTCGGCTGCATCGCCAGCGCCCGGGCGATGGCAACCCGAGCCTTCATGCCACCGGACAAGGTGTGCGGATAGGCATCGGCAAACGCCGCCAGACCGACCTTGTCCAGGTAGTGCAACGCCCGCTCTTCAGCCTCTTTGCGCTTGAGGGTTTTCGAGGCCAGCAGCGGAAACATCACGTTCTGTTTGACTGTTTTCCACGGTGGCAGTTGATCAAACTCCTGGAACACCACGATCCGGTCCGGCCCCGGCGCATCGACGCGCTGACCTTGCAGACGGATCTCGCCTTCCACTGGCTGGATGAAGCCGGCAGCGGCCTTGAGCAAGGTCGACTTGCCGCAACCGGACGGCCCGAGCAGGACAAAACGGTCCGCCGGGTCGATCTCGAAACTGACTTGATGGGTCGCCCGCACTACCCGCTGCGGCGTGCGGTACTCGAGGCTGACGTTGTCGACCGACAGCAGCGCCTGGGCTGCCGCGATCGGATTGCTGACCGTGTGGCCTTGCAAAGGGGCGTTCATTTCGGTCAGCTCCCTTGCAGCGGCTTGGCATCCTGGAAGAAATAATCCTTCCACGAGTCCGGTTTGTTTTTGATCGCGCCGACGCGGTAGAGGAACTCGGCCAACGGGTAAGTGTTTTTCGGCGTGACGCTGAACTCGAACTGCGGGTTGTCGATGATTTTCAGCAACGCGGCGCGGTCGATTTTGGCCTTGGTCACGCGGATGTAAGTGTCCGCCGCTGCGCCTTTATCGTTCTGCGCAAACTGTGCGGCCTCGGTCAGCGCTTCGATGAAGGCTTTGTAGGTTTTCGGATTCTCATTGCGGAATTTCTCGGTGGCGAATAGAACGGTCGGCGAGTTCGGTCCAAGCAGGTCATAGGTGTTCAGCACCACGTGTACATTGGGATTTTCCAGCGCCTGATCCTGGAATGGCGGGTTGGAAAAGTGCCCGGTCAACTCGGTGCCACCGGCTACCAGCGCTGCTGTCGCGTCGGGGTGCGGAACAGCGATGGTGTACTTGTCGAGGCGGTTGAATTCCTTGTCGCCCCACTGCCTGGCGGCCGCGTACTGCAGGAAGCGCGACTGCACCGAAACCCCCACGGCCGGCACCGCGATACGGTCCTTCTCGGTGAAGTCGGCGATGGTCTTGACCTTGGGATTATTGCTCACCAGGTAGTACGGGAAGTTACCGAGGGAAGCCACGGCCTTGACGTTCTGCTTGCCGTGGGTGCGGTCCCAGATGGTCAACAGCGGGCCGACACCGGCACCGGCTATGTCGATCGAGCCGGACAGCAGCGCATCGTTGACCGCCGCGCCGCCCGAGAGCTGGGTCCAGTCGACCTTGATGTCGATACCTTCCTGCTTGCCGTACTTCTCGATCAGGTTCTGATCGCGCACCACGTTGAGCAGCAGGTAGACAATGCCGAACTGTTCGGCGATGCGGATTTCACCTTCGGCATGGGCCACGGTCGGCGCGACCAGGCTGCCGGCGATCAGGCTGAAACCCAGGCCGATGGCGGCGGCCAGGGGTGCAAAGGGCAGACGTTTGGACATGATCAATTCTCCGGCAATTCAGAAAGGCGCGTCGCCCTGGATGGTGGTGCGGTACAGCTTGCGGCGCAGATGGCTGGGGCAGCCGGCGGCGAGGTGGATCAGCGAACGGTTGTCCCAGAACACCAGGTCATGGGGTTGCCATTGATGGCGGTAGATGTTTTGCGGCAACACGCTGTGGGCGTAGAGCTCGGCCAACAGTTGCTGGCTTTCGTCCTCCGGCAGGCCAACGATGCGGGTGGTGAACCCCTCGCTGACGAACAAGGCCTTGCGGCCGTTTTCCGGGTGGGTACGCACGACCGGGTGGACGACTTCGGCGACCTGGGCCAGTTGCTCCGGGGTCAGGGTCGGGCGCCAGTTGCCTTCGAATTTGGTTTCGCTGTAACGCGCCGTGTAGGAGTGCGCAGCCGAGCGGCCTTCCACCGCTTTGCGCAGTGCCTTGGGCAGGTTGTCCCAGGCCTTGTGCATGTCGGCGAACAAGGTGTCGCCGCCCTCCGCTGGCAGCTCCTGGGCATGCAGCATCGAGCCCAGGCTCGGCAGTTGTTTGTAGGAGAGGTCGGAATGCCAGAACTTGCCGGCGTCGCCCAGGCCGATGTTCTGGCCGTTTTCGACGATGTTGGAAACGATGAGGATTTCCGGATGCCCTGCCAGCAGGAACTGCTTGAGCACGTGAATCTGCAATACGCCAAAACGACGGCTGAAATCGATGTGCTGTTGCGGGGTGATGCGCTGGTCGCGGAACACCACCACATGATGGTCCAGGTGCGCGCGGTGAATGCGGGCGAAGTCCTGATCATTGATCGGGCGGGACAAATCGAGGCCGAGGATTTCGGCACCCACCGCTCCGCTGAACGGGCGGATCTCAAAGAATTGTGGCGCGATGCTTGGCGAAGCTGAGGCTGCAGACATAAATCACTCCCACGCACGGCACGCTCAAGGGCGCGCGCGTCGATCAGAAACTCACGGAGATCCCGTGTTGGTTCGTGTCGTGCGGCGCGCCGATTGGTCGGCAGGTACGCAGGAGATTGACTTTATAGATATAAGAATTGAAATTTAAATACCGTTAATGAATAACGATATGGCGATTGAAAAGGGACTGCATGGATTGAGGAGTGACGTTATTTGTCACTTACTGGCAGGTTTGTGGTGCTTTGACTGGCCCCATCGCGGGCAAGCCCGGCTCCCACAAGGTTCGTTGTTAAAACACGATCATGTGTTTGACACAAAAACCTGTGGGAGCCGGGCTTGCCCGCGATGGGGCCAGTGAATCCACTAAGATCTAGCGCTCGTGCAGCGCCTCGGCCCGCGCGCGGATGATCGGCTTGAGCAGGTAGCTGAGGATAGTCTTCTTGCCGGTGATGATGTCCACGGAAGCCACCATTCCCGGAATGATCAACAGGGGTTTTTCGTCGGTGCCCAAGTGGCTGCGGTCGGTGCGCAGCTTGATGATGTAATAGGTGGTTTTCTTGTCATCGTCGGTAATGGTGTCGGCACCGATCTGTTCCAGCTTGGCCTTCAGCCCACCGTAGATGGTGTAGTCATAGGCGGTGAATTTCACCGTCGCTTCCTGCCCCGGATGGAGGAACGCGATGTCCTGCGGGCGGATCTTCGCCTCGACCAGCAAGGTGTCGTCCAGCGGCACGATTTCCACCAGGTCGCTGCCTGGCTGGATAACCCCGCCGATGGTGTTGACCAGCAGCTTGTTGACGATACCCCGTACCGGCGAGGTGACCAGCGTCCGGCTGACCCGGTCTTCCAGGGCCTTGCCGGTGGCCTGGGCCTTGTTCAGATCGGTGCGTGCTTCATTGAGCTGGGTCAGGGCTTCGCTACGGAACTTGCCGCGAGTTTCGTCAATTTTGCGCTGTACTTCCTTGATCGCCGACTCGGCTCGCGGAATAGCCAGGGTGGTGGCGTCGAGCTGGCCACGGGTCTCTGCTTCGGCACGCCTGAGGCGCAGGACTTCCACCGGCGATACCGCGCCCTGGGCCACCAATGGCTCGGACATGCTGATTTCCTGACGCTGGAAGCCCAATTGCTGGCGGTACTGCGCCTGCTTGGAGGTGAACTCGCGCAGCTCCTGCTGACGCTGGATCAACTGCTCCTGCAAGCCGCCAATCTCGTCATGCAACTGCTGGCGGCGGCTGATATAGAGCGATTCTTCGCTCTTGGCCTGACCCGGCACGGCCTTGAGTACATCCTCGGGGAAGTTCAGCGGACGATCGTCGACCTCGGCACTCAGGCGCTCGACCCGTAGTACCATCGACAACCGATCGGCTTCGGTTTCACCGACGTTCGAGGCAAATCGCGTGTCGTCCAGGCGAAGCAGCGGGGCACCGGCGTCGACGATCTGGCCTTCCTTGACGAACAGCTCGGAAACGATACCGCCCTCAAGGTTCTGGATTTTCTGGATCTTCGACGACGGAATCGCCTTGCCATCCCCCTTGGTCACTTCGTCGATGACCGCGAAGTTGGCCCAGAGCATCAGGAAGACGAAGAACGCGATGATCGCCCAGATCGTCAGCCGCACCACACGCGGCGCATCTTCGATCAACGCCTTGTTGACCTCCGGCAGCGGCTGGCCCTCAAGCGAAGCAGAGCCCTTGAAGTAGCGAAGGATCGAACCCTTACCCGACTTAAGCAACACTGATTTGCCCCTTCTTCAACGCTTCCATCACCGCAGCTTTCGGACCGTCGGCGAGTATCTGCCCGCGGTCGATCACGATCAGCCGATCCACCAGCGACAACAGCGATGCCCGATGCGTCACCAGCACCACGGTCTTGTTTTCGATAACGGCTGCCAGGCGCTGCTTGAGGCGCTCTTCACCGGTGTTATCCATGGCACTGGTCGGCTCGTCGAGCAGCAGGATCGGCGGATTGAGCAATAACGCACGAGCCAGGGCCACGTTCTGCCGTTGGCCGCCGGAGAGGTTCTGCCCGCGCTCGCCCACTTGCAGCTCATAACCCTGCGGATGCAGGCGCGCATATTCGTGGACACCGGCCAGCTCTGCCGCTTGCAACACCAGTTCGTCCTCGACATACCGCGCACCGGAAACCAGGTTGTCGCGCAACGTACCGGCGAGCAGCTGAATGTCCTGGGGCACGTAGCCGATGTTGTAGCGCAGCTCGCTGACGTCGATCTGGCGGATATCCACGCCATCGACCAACAACGAGCCATCATCCGGCTGATAGAGCCCTACCAGCAGTTTCGCCAGCGAGCTCTTGCCCGAGCCACTTCGGCCAATGATGCCGATCTTCTCGCCGGGACGAATCACCAGATTGATGTTCTTCAGCGCCAGGTTCTGTTGTTGGGGGTACGTGAAATTGAGCTGGCGGCATTCAATGGCGCCCTGCAACACCTTGCGGCTGAGCGGGCGCTCTTCGAAATTGCGCTCCTGGGGCAGCTCCATCATTTGGTCGACGGACGTCATGGTCACCCGCGCCTGTTGATAGCGGGTCAGCAACCCGGAGAGCGACGCCAGCGGGCTGAGCGCACGGCCACTGAGCATGTAGCAGGCAATCAGACCGCCCATGCTCAGGTGACCGTCGATGATCTGGTACACACCAAAGACGATCATGATCACCCCGGCCAGTTGCTGGATCAGCAAGGTGATGTTCATCGCCAGGCCGGACAGCATCTTCACCCGCAATTCAAGGCGACTGAGGGTGCCGATGGTCTGTTCCCACTGATACTGGCGTTCGCTTTCGGCGTTGTTGACCTTTACCGCATCCAGCCCGGCCAGGGTTTCGATCAGGCTCGACTGACGCTCGGCCCCCAGCGCCATGGTCCGCTCCATCGTCGCTACCAGGGGTTTCTGCAACGCATAGCCGATGGCCAGGGCGATCGGGAATGCCAGCACCGGTATCCACACCAGATGGCCGCCGAGGATCGCGATAACCATGAAAATCAGAAGGGTGAACGGCAGGTCGATCAGGCTGGTGAGGGTCAGCGAGGCGAGGAAATCGCGCAGGCTCTGAAATTCATGGATGTTCTGGGCAAAACTGCCAACCCGTGCCGGCCGGTACTTCATGGTCATGCCGACGATGCGCTCGAACAGCGTGGCCGAGATAATCAGGTCGGTTTTCTTGCCCGCCAGATCCAGGCACAGGCTGCGCAGGCTTTTCAGGATCAGGTCGAAGAGGTAGGCGCCAGAGATGCCGACGGCCAGCACCCATAGCGTCGCTTCGGCCTGGTTCGGCACGACACGGTCGTAGACGTTCATCACGAACAACGGCGCGGCCATGGCAATGATGTTGATCAGAAAACTGGCGGCAATGGCGTCGGCGTACAGCCAGCGCGAACGCTTGAGGGTGTCGCGAAACCACGAGCGCGCACGCGGAATCAGCGTGCCGTGATTGACGTCGAACTTGTGCTGCGGCTGGGCAAAAAAGACCTTGCCGGTGTAATCGTCGGCCAGCAGCTCGCGGCTGACCAGGGATTCACCGCCATCGCTTTCGCTGAGCAGCACCCGCATCTGATCTTCGCCTTGCCAGCCAAGCAGGACGGCGCTGCGACCGTCCTTGAGCAGCAACAATGCCGGCATGGCAATCGCCGGAATGTCCCCCAGCTTACGCTGCAGCACCCGACCTTGCAGCCCCGCGCGAGCCGCCGCACGTGGCAGCAGCTCGACACTCAAACGCTGCTCGGGCAGTGGCAGGCCGGTGGTGAGCATGGCCGCGCTGGCCGGTTTCTGGTGCAGCATGCAAAGAGCAAGCAGGCCATCCAGCAATGGATCGTCATGCAACGCGCGCGGATCATGAATGAGTTGAACCCGACTGACTTCTGATTCCACGCTCGGCACTCTTGGCTAACAATTGAACAAAGAAGGTCCCGCTCAATTCATACCGGGCAATTGGACCGTCGGCTTCACGTCGTTCTGCACAACGGATGCCAACGGTGCGACCACTCCCTGGCTCTTGAGCAACTCGCCCATGGTCGCCTTGATTCGGTACTGAGTAAATAACTGGCTGTTCTTGATCTCCGCCAGACGCCGAGAAGAGGAGAACAACTCGTTTTCGCTGTCGAGCAAATCGAGCAGCGTGCGCTCGCCAAGGCTGAACTGACGCTGATAAGCGGTACGCACGGCGGTGCTGTGATCAACGTACTGCTGGGCGATCGGCACCTGGGCATTGGCATTGTTCAGGGCGTTCCAGGCCAGGCCAAGTTCTTCATTCAGTTGGCGCAGGGCGTTGTTGCGGATGTCCAGCGCCTGGTTCGACAGGTAGGCCTTGGACTCCAGGTCGGCCTTGTTGCTGCCGCCGGAATACAGGTTGAAACGCATGCGCAGAATGGCCTGCCATTCGTTGTTGTGGCCATTCTGACCATCGATATCGTTGTCGGCGGTGCGACCCAGCTCAGCATCGAAACGTGGGTAGAAGGTCGACTTGGCCGTGTCGTACTGCTTTTCGGCGGCGGCGATGTCGGATTCGGCCGAACGCAGGATCGGGCTGTTTTCCAGCATCTGCGCGCGAGCTTCATTCAGATTGGCCGGCATCAGCGCCAGGAAACTCGCCGGGCGCTCCAGTTGATCGGGCATCTGGCCGACAGCGGACAGGTAGTTGGTCTCGGCATCAGCCAGGTTGGTCTGCTCGGTGATCAGGTTGTTGCGCGCCTGGGCCATCCGCGCCTCCGCCTGATCGAGATCGGCGCCGCTGCCGACACCACGCTGGGTGCGCAGCTGGATCTGGTCGTAAATGCGTTGATGGCTCTTGAGGTTGTCCTCGGCCAGGCGCACGAATTCACGCCGGGTCAGCACGTCGAGATAGACCTGGGCCACGGTCAGCCCGGTACGCTCGGAAGTACTCAGCAGCGAATAGGCGCGGGAGTTGACGGTGGCTTGTTGACGCCCTACTTCGCTGGACGTCGCAAAACCGTCAAAAACCATCTGGGTCAGTCGCAAGCTCGATTCACTGCGGTTCAGATTTTCCCAGTGGTGGTTGCTGCCGTCCCCGCGTGTGGTGACGCTGTCAGTGCCTTCGCGGCCATAACCACCCAGCAAGTCGACCCGTGGGAGGTATCCCCCTTGCGCGGCCTTTAACTGATAGTCCGCAGCCAAACGACTGTTTACCCCTGCCTGGACTTCCGGATGGACATCCAGTGCCTGTTGCATGGCTTCGGGTAAGGATTGCGCCTGTACGAAAGACGCGGCGAGAGCGAAGGGTATAGCCATGAACAAAGGCAAACGCATTGTAGGAATTTCCCAGGACTTCTTGTCTTGAATCACGGCTGAAAGGCGCGCGTTGTCGGAAGATGGCAAGCGGAATGACCGTATGTCGGAAAGCTCAAAAGCGGAACTGGGTCACACACCGAAGACAGGGTCACAGCTGAAATATCAATGTGACATTACTGGGACGATTGTTTAGGATGGCCCCAAGAAGGTCAATAGTTTGGCATAAAGTTAATAACGAAAAAATATAGCCAAAATATTGACGAATTAGGCCGTCAAACTTGTGCATCTATTTTGCAATGTAACGTCCAGACTGGTCGGTGCAGATGCCATCAGGTCTATGGAAGTCTACTGAACGTGACACCCCGGAGAGTCTTCAATGAGCAGTGTTGTTGCCATCGTCAAAAGCATTGTCGGTCAAGTTTTCGTGGTGTCCCCAGAGGGCATCCGCCGCGTTCTCGTTGAAGGCGACAAACTGTTCGCCGGGGACCAGATCGACACTGGCCTTTCCGGTGCCGTGTCTCTGGAACTGGCCGATGGCCGCACCCTCGACCTGGGCCGCGATACCCAGTGGAGCGCTGACGCGCCGGAATCCAGCGCTGACCTGGCAGCCGCCACCGCACAAGCCGCGCCGTCCGTTGAAGAGCTGCAACAGGCCATTGCCGCCGGTGCCGACCCGACCAAAGACCTTGAAGCCACCGCTGCCGGCCCGACTGCCGCAGGTTCGGGTGGTGCCGCCGGGGGCGGTCACAGCTTCGTGATGCTCGACGCCACGGCTGGCCGCGTCGACCCGACCATCGGCTTCCCAACCACCGGTCCTGACTCCACGACTACTCCCACTACGCTCGATACTGGCAACCAGAACATCACGACCATCACGACCATCAACGCTCCGAGTGTACTGACCGCGGATACGGGCACTCTGGCCGAAGACAGCGTCGCGACGGGCAACGTACTGAACAACGATAGCGATGCCGAGTCGCCGCTCAGCGTCACCAGCTTCACTATCGCCGGCGTCACCGGCAGTTTCACCGCAGGCCAGACAGCGACCATCGTCGGCGTCGGTACGTTGACCATCGGCGCCAACGGCAACTACACCTTTACTCCGGACGCCAACTACAACGGTGCCGTACCGCAAGTCACGTACACCACCAACACCGGCTCGAGCAGCACTCTGGACCTCACCGTGACAGCGGTCGATGATCCGAGCGTTTTGACTGCCGACACCCAAACCATTGCTGAAGACATCGCCGCGATCGGCAATGTGCTGAGCAACGACAGCGACATCGATAACGCCCTGAGCGTGGTCACCTTCATCATCGACGGTGTTCCTGGCACCTTCACAGCGGGCCAGACGGCGACCATCGCCAACGTTGGCACCCTGGTGATCGGGGCCGACGGCGCTTACACCTTCACCCCGGCCGAGAATTACAACGGCACGGTGCCGACCGTGAGCTACACCGTTACCGACGGTTCCACCTCTACGCTGAACATCAGCGTCACCCCGGTCGATGACAGTTTTATCGATGCCAGCGAACGCGTGACCACCGCTGAAGACACCGCCGTCACTGGCAGTGTGTTGACGGGCACCTCAAGCGTCGACGGCCCGGTCAGCGTGGTGAACTTCACCATCGACGGCGTTCCTGGGACTTTCATCGCCGGTCAGACGGCGACCATTGCCAATGTCGGCACCCTGGTGATCGGGGCCAACGGCGCGTACACCTTTACCCCAGCCACCAATTACAACGGCAGCGTACCGACGGTCAGCTACACCGTCACCGACGGTTCCGGCACGGACGTCAGCTCGACCCTGACCATCAACGTCACCCCGGTCGACGACAGCTTTACCGACATCAGCGAAAGCGTGACCACCGCTGAAGACACCGCCATCAGCGGCAGCGTCCTCACCGGTACGAGCAGCGTCGACGGTCAGGTCAGCGTGGTTAATTTCACCATCGGTGATACCACCTACGCCGCCGGACAGACGGCGACGATCGCCAATGTCGGCACCCTGGTGATCGGCGCCAACGGCGCTTACACCTTCACCCCAGCCACCAATTACAACGGCAGCGTACCGACGGTGAACTACACCGTCACCGACGGCTCCGGCAGCAATGCCACCTCGACCCTGAACATCAGCGTCACCCCGGTCGATGACAGTTTTATCGATACCAGCGAACGCGTGACCACCGCTGAAGACACCGCCGTCACTGGCAGTGTGTTGACGGGAACCTCAAGCGTCGACGGCCCGGTCAGCGTGGTGAACTTCACCATCGACGGCGTTCCTGGGACTTTCACCGCCGGTCAGACGGCGACCATTGCCAATGTCGGCACCCTGGTGATCGGGGCCAATGGCACTTACACCTTCACGCCTGCCGAGAATTACAACGGCAGCGTGCCAACCGTGAGCTACACCGTCACCGACGGCTCGGGCAGCAATGTCACCTCGACCCTGACCATCAACGTCACCCCGGTCGACGACAGCTTCACCGACCTCAGTGAAAACGTGACCACCACTGAAGATGCCCCGGTGACCGGTAGCGTCCTCACTGGCACAAGCAGCGTCGACGGCCCGGTCAGCGTGGTGAACTTCACCATCGACGGCGTTCCTGGGACTTTCACCGCCGGCCAGACCGCGACCATCGCCAATGTCGGCACTCTGGTGATCGGGGCCAATGGCGCTTACACCTTCACTCCATACGCCAATTACAACGGCACGGTGCCAACGGTCAGCTACACCGTCACCGACGGCTCCGGCAGCAATGTCACCTCGACCCTGAACATCAACGTGACGCCGGTCGACGACAGCTTCACCGATGCCAGTGAGCGCGTGACCACCACTGAAGATGCCCCGGTGACCGGTAGCGTCCTCACTGGCACAAGCAGCGTCGACGGCCCGGTCAGCGTGGTGAACTTCACCGTCGACGGCGTTCCTGGTACTTTCAACGCCGGCCAGACCGCGACCATCGCCAATGTTGGCACCTTGGTCATCGGCGCCAACGGCGCCTACACCTTCACTCCAGACGCCAATTACAACGGCACAGTGCCGACCGTGAGCTACACCGTCACCGACGGCTCGGGCACCGACGTCACCTCGACCCTGACCATCAACGTCACGCCGGTCGATGACAACTTCACCGACAGCAGCGAAAGCGTGACCACCGCTGAAGACACCACCGTGACCGGCAGTGTGTTGACGGGCACCTCGAGCGTCGACGGTCCCGTCAGTGTGGTCAACTTCACCATCGGTGATGCCAGCTACGCTGCCGGCAGCACCGCGACCATCGCCAACGTCGGCACCTTGGTGATCGGAGCCAACGGCGCCTACACCTTCACCCCGGACGCCAACTACAACGGCACAGTGCCGACCGTGAGCTACACCGTCACCGACGGCTCGGGCACCGACGTCACCTCGACCCTGACCATCAACGTCACCCCGGTCGATGACAACTTCACCGACAGCAGCGAAAGCGTGAGTACCGCTGAAGACACCGCCATCAGCGGCAGCGTGCTCACTGGCACGAGCAGCGTCGACGGCCAAGTCAGCGTGGTTAATTTCATCATCGGTGAGACCAGCTACGCCGCTGGCAGCACCGCCACCATCGCCAACGTCGGCACCCTGGTCATCGGGGCCAACGGCGCTTACACCTTTACGCCCGCCGAGAACTACAACGGCAGCGTGCCGACCGTCAGCTACACCGTCACCGACGGTTCCGGCAGCAATGTCACTTCGACCCTGACCATCAACGTCACCCCGGTCGATGACAACTTCACCGACCTCAGCGAAAGCTTGACCACCGCCGAAGACACCGCCATCAGCGGCAGCGTGCTCACTGGCACGAGCAGCGTCGACGGCCAAGTCAGCGTGGTTAATTTCATCATCGGTGAGACCAGCTACGCCGCTGGCAGCACCGCCACCATCGCCAACGTCGGCACCCTGGTCATCGGGGCCAACGGCACTTACACCTTTACGCCCGCCGAGAACTACAACGGCAGCGTGCCAACGGTCAGCTACACCGTCACCGACGGTTCCGGCAGCAATGTCACTTCGACCCTGACCATCAACGTCACCCCGGTCGATGACAGCTTCACCGACCTCAGCGAAAGCGTGACCACCAGCGAAGACACCGCCGTAACTGGCAGCGTCCTCACCGGTACCTCGAGCGTCGACGGTCAGGTCAGCGTGGTTAATTTCACCATCGGTGATACCACCTACGCTGCTGGCAGCACCGCAACCATCGCCAACGTCGGCACCCTGGTCATCGGCGCCAACGGCGCCTACACCTTTACCCCGGATGCCAATTACAACGGTACAGTGCCGACCGTCAGCTACACCGTCACCGACGGTTCCGGCACGGACGTCACCTCGACCCTGACCATCAACGTCACCCCGGTCGACGACAACTTCACCGACCTCAGTGAAAGCGTGAGTACCGCTGAAGACACGGCCGTGACCGGCAGCGTCCTCACTGGCACTTCGAGCGTCGACGGCCAAGTCAGCGTGGTGAATTTCACCATCGATGGCGTTCCTGGCATGTTCACTGCCGGCCAGACGGCGACCATCGCCAACGTCGGCACCTTGGTCATCGGGGCCAACGGCGCCTACACCTTTACCCCCGCCGAGAACTACAACGGCACGGTGCCGACCGTGAGCTACACCGTGACCGACGGTTCCGGCACCGACGTCAGCTCGACCCTGAACATCGACGTCACCCCGGTCGACGACAACTTCACTGACCTCAGTGAAAACGTGATCACCGCTGAAGACACCGCCGTCAGCGGCAGCGTCCTCACTGGCACTTCGAGCGTCGACGGCCAAGTCAGCGTGGTTAATTTCACTATCGACGGCGTTCCTGGCACTTTCACCGCCGGCCAGACGGCGACCATTGCCAATGTGGGCACCCTGGTCATCGGCGCCAACGGCGCTTACACCTTTACCCCGGACGCCAATTACAACGGCACAGTGCCAACGGTCAGCTACACCGTCACCGACGGTTCGGGCACGGACGTCAGCTCGACCCTGAACATCAACGTCACCCCGGTCGACGACAGCTTCACCGACCTCAGTGAAAGCGTGACCACCGCTGAAGACACCGTCGTCAGCGGCAGTGTGTTGACGGGTACTTCGAGCGTCGACGGCCAAGTCAGCGTGCTCAACTTCACCATCGGTGATACCACCTACGTCGCCGGACAGACGGTGACCATCGCCAATGTCGGCACCCTGGTCATCGGCGCCAACGGCGCCTACACCTTCACGCCGGACGCCAACTACAACGGCAGCGTGCCAACGGTTACCTACACCGTGACCGACGGTTCCGGCACGGACGTCACCTCGACCCTGACCATCAACGTCACCCCGGTCGACGACAACTTCACCGACCTCAGCGAAAGCGTGAGTACCGCTGAAGACACGGCCGTCAGCGGCAGCGTGCTCACTGGTACGAGCAGCGTCGATGGCCAAGTCAGCGTGGTGAACTTCACCATCGACGGCGTTCCTGGGACTTTCACCGCCGGTCAGACGGCGACCATTGCCAATGTCGGCACCCTGGTCATCGGCGCCGACGGCGCTTACACCTTCACCCCGGACGCCAATTACAACGGCAGCGTGCCGACGGTGAACTACACCGTCACCGACGGTTCGGGCAGCAATGTCACCTCGACCCTGACCATCAACGTCACCCCGGTCGACGACAGCTTCACCGACCTCAGCGAAAGCGTGACCACCGCTGAAGACACCGCCATCAGCGGCAGTGTGTTGACCGGTACCTCGAGCGTCGACGGCCAAGTCAGCGTGGTTGATTTCACCATCGGCGAGACCACCTACGTCGCCGGCCAGACTGCGACCATCGCCAACGTCGGCACCCTGGTGATCGGCGCCAATGGCGCCTACACCTTCACCCCAGCCGAGAACTACAACGGCAGCGTGCCAACGGTTAGCTACACCGTGACCGACGGTTCGGGCACGGACGTCAGCTCGACCCTGACCATCAACGTCACCCCGGTCGACGACAGCTTCACCGACCTCAGCGAAAACGTGACCACCGCTGAAGACACCGCCATCAGCGGCAGTGTGTTGACGGGCACTTCGAGCGTCGACGGCCAAGTCAGCGTGGTTAATTTCACCATCGGTGATACCACCTACGCTGCTGGCAGCACCGCGACCATCGCCAACGTCGGCACCCTGGTCATCGGCGCCAATGGCGCCTACACCTTCACCCCAGCCGAGAACTACAACGGCACGGTGCCGACGGTGAACTACACCGTCACCGACGGTTCGGGCAGCAATGTCACCTCGACCCTGACCATCAACGTCACCCCGGTCGACGACAGCTTCGCCGACCTCAGTGAAAGCGTGACCACCGCAGAAGACACCGCCATCAGCGGCAGTGTGTTGACCGGTACCTCGAGCGTCGACGGCCAAGTCAGCGTGGTTGATTTCACCATCGGCGAGACCACCTACGTCGCCGGCCAGACTGCGACCATCGCCAACGTCGGCACCCTGGTGATCGGCGCCAATGGCGCCTACACCTTCACCCCAGCCGAGAACTACAACGGCACGGTGCCGACGGTGAGCTACACCGTGACCGACGGCTCGGGCACGGACGTCACCTCGACCCTGACCATCAACGTGACGCCGGTCGACGACAGCGTCACCGACCTCAGTGAAAGCGTGACCACCGCAGAAGACACCGCCATCAGCGGCAGTGTGTTGACGGGCACTTCGAGCGTCGACGGCCAAGTCAGCGTGGTTAATTTCACCATCGATGGCGTTCCTGGCACTTTCACCGCCGGCCAGACCGCGACCATCGCCAACGTCGGCACCCTGGTGATCGGCGCCAACGGCGCTTACACCTTCACCCCGGCCGCCAACTACAACGGCACGGTACCCACGGTGAGCTACACCGTCACCGACGGTTCCGGCAGCAATGTCACCTCGACCCTGAGCATCAATGTCACCCCGGTCGATGACAGCTTCACCGACAGCAGCGAAAGCGTGAGTACCGCTGAAGACACCGCCATCAGCGGCAGCGTGCTCACTGGCACGAGCAGCGTCGACGGCCCAGTCAGCGTGGTCAACTTCACCATCGGTGAGACCACGTACGTCGCCGGCCAGACCACAACCATCGCCAACATCGGCACCCTGGTCATCGGGGCCAACGGCGCCTACACCTTCACCCCGGCCGCCAACTACAACGGCACGGTACCCACGGTGAGCTACACCGTCACCGACGGCTCCGGCAGCAATGTCACCTCGACCCTGAACATCAACGTCACCCCGGTCGATGACCCGAGCGTCCTGATTGCAGATACCAAGACCATCGATGAAGACCACGCTGCAACGGGCAACGTGCTTGGCAATGACATCGATGTCGACAACGCTCTGAGTGTCGCGACATTCACCATACAAGGCGTCCCCGGCTCCTTTGCCGCGGGTCAAGTCGCGGCTATCACCGGCGTCGGTACTGTGACTATCGCCACCAACGGCGATTACAGTTTCACCCCTGCCGCGAACTGGAACGGAACGGTTCCACAGATCAGCTACACCACCAACACCCATTCCACCAGCACGCTGGACATTACGGTCAACCCGGTCAACGACGCTCCGACCGTTAACGCCACTTCGGCCAGGGGTGATGAAGATCATTTGATCGCCGTGCAGCTCGGCGGCAATGACATTGACGGCAGCGTCAATCACTTCACCCTGACCAGCGTGCCGGCCAATGGCAAGTTTTACGCAGACGCCGCCGGGACCATCGAGCTGACCACCAGCAGCGCGATCTCCGCAACGGCCAATGGTGCAACGGTTTACTTCAAGCCCACCGGCGACTGGAGTGGCACCACCAGCTTCACCTACAACGCGACCGACAACGGGGGCATGCCTTCTGCTACTTCGGCGACCGGTACCATCGTCGTTGCGCCAGTCACCGATACCCCGAGCCTGTCGCTGACCGGTGGCGGTGTTGTTGCCTCGACCGACTTCCAGGAAGTCGCTGTGAATGGTTCGCACAGCGACGTCAATGTCAGCAATCTCGGCAACGGCGCCTGGCATACTGACAACCGCGGGGGCATGGTCGAAATCGGCAAAGCCAGCGTCTACGGCGCCGGCGGCGGTAACCAGGTCATCGAACTTGAGCGTAATACCGGTGATGCGAGCAACCTCTACACCACTATCGATGCGAAGGCCGGCACCACGTACAACGTGTCGTTCGACTATGCACCGCGTGCCGGTGTAGATAATTCGCTCATCAACGTGTACTGGGGCGGTCAACTCATTGGCACCCTGAACACCTCGACCACGGGCATGCAGCACTACAGCTTCGACATTCCGGTCACGGCCGATGGCAACCAGAAACTCGAGTTCCGCGCAGGGGACAGCAACAGCCTGGGCGGCGTGCTGGACAACATCAATGTCACTCAGGTGCTCAACTCGGGCCTTGAAGACAACGCGATCCTGTTGTCCACCATCCAGGCCCACACCAATGACGCCGACGGTTCGGAAACGCTCGCCCTCACACTGAGCGGCTTGCCAGCGGGTTCCAGCCTCACCGATGGCACCCACACCTTCAATGCTGCCAACGGCTCGACGTCGGTGGACATTACGGGTTGGAACCTGTCCACACTCAAGCTGACACCACCGACGAACTTCAATGGCGACATTCCCCTGACCGTAACGGCCACCGCCACAGACGGCGATGCCCCAAGCGCGAGCACCTCGCTGCCACTGGTGGTGCACGTGGCTGCCGTCGATGACGCCAGCGTGCTGCAGGTGGACAGGAGTACCATCGAAGAAGATCACAACGCGACCGGCAACGTGCTGACCAACGACCACGACGTCGATAATGCCCTGAGCGTCTCAAGTTTCAGTGTGAACGAGGTCAACGGCAGTTTCACGGCGGGCCAGACCGCGACCATCACGGGTGTCGGTACGCTGATCATTTCCAGCAACGGCGACTACACCTTCAAGCCGGCTGCCGACTGGAATGGTAATGTTCCACAGGTGACATACACCACCAATACTGGCTCGAGCAGTACGCTGAACATCAGCGTATCGCCGGTCAACGACAACTTCACCGACGCCAACGAAACGCCCTCCACCCTGGAAGACACCGCCTTGACCGGCAGCGTCCTCTCCGGCACCTCGAGCGTCGACGGCCCGGTCAGCGTGGTCAACTTCACCATCGGTGCGACCACTTACACGGCCGGCACCACGGCGACCATCACCAATGTCGGCACACTGGTGATCGCAGCCAGCGGGGCCTACACCTTCACCCCGGCCGCCAACTACAACGGCACGGTGCCAACTGTCACCTACACCGTCACCGACGGTTTGGGACCCAACGTCACCTCGACCCTGAACATTAGCGTCACGCCAGTCGATGACCAAAGTGTGCTGGCTGCGGACCTCAAAACCACCCTTGAGGACCAGATCGCCACCGGTAACGTACTGACCAACGACCGCGATGTGGACAACGCTCTCAGCGTGACCAAGTTCACCATTGGTGGCATCGAGTACAGCGCGGGGGGCACTGCCACCATCGCAAACGTGGGCAGGCTGACGCTCGGTGCCAACGGTGACTACAGCTTTACCCCTGCCAACAATTGGAGTGGCAAGGTTCCGACTGTGACCTACACCACCAATACCGGTTCAAGCACTACGCTGGACATCAGTGTGACCCCGGTCGCGGATACACCGATCGTGACCGCCACCACGTCTCAGGTGGCCGAGAACAGCAGCATCTCGTTGGGCTTGAAGGTAACGTCAGTGGACACTGATGGCTCTGAAACCCAGACCATTACCTCGATCGGCGGCATCCCGGCAGGCGCGACCCTGACCGATGGCATGCACACCTTTACCGGCACAACCGGTAACGGCGTCGTCAACCTCAGCGGGTGGGACGTGAGCAAGTTGAGCTACACCCCGGCACCGTACGCCACCGGCACCAACACGCTGACAGTGACGGCCGTCTCGACCGAGAGCCAGGGAGACTCGGCCAGCAATACGACGCAGATTCCGATCACGATCAATCCAGCGGTCTATAACCCGCTCACTGCCACCGCAGATAATGACAATGTCACCGGCACCGATGGCAATGACATCGTGGTGGCGGATATCGGTGGGCTGACGGTCGTACCGGGTCAGAACTACAATATCGCCTTCATGGTCGATAGCTCCGGCAGTATGAGTTCCTCGTCGATCAACTCGGCCAAGGACTCGCTGACGTCGGTGTTCAACACCCTCAAGCAAAGCCTGGGCAGCAACTCGGGCACGGTGAACATCTTCCTGGCGGACTTCGACACCCAGGTCAACAAGTCGGTGTCGGTGAACCTCAATGACCCGAATGCGCTGACCCAGTTGAAGGCGATACTGGACTCGATGTCATCCGGCGGCGGCACCAACTACGAGGACGTGTTCAAAACCACGGCCAACTGGTTCCAGAGCGCGGACGCCGTGGCCAACACCGGGGCGAAGAATCTCACGTATTTCATTACTGACGGCAAGCCGACTTACTACCAGAGCGGCGAGTCGACCAACCCGACCCTGTATGGCAGCACAACGCTTGATAGCCTGATCACCACGAGCAACTATCAGCTTGGAAAAGCGGTCAGCCTGTTCCCCGACAGCACGCACCAGATCGACATCACCGCCTCGGGATACGTGACGGTCTGGACCAAGAGCAGCAACGACAACAATGGCAACAACGGCAACAACGGCAATAACGGCAATAACGGCAATAACGGCAACAATGGCAACAACGGCAACAACGGCAACAACGGCAACAATGGCAACAATGGCAATGGCAATGGCAATGGCAATGACAACGGAGATAACTGGTCATACAAGGACTTCGGCTATCTGCATGCCCAGGGTGACGGTACCTACGAGTTCTCGGGTCGTGACGGCGACGGCAACAGCACCGACTGGGACACCACCAGCAACTCCACCGGCAGCTTTGCACTGCTGAGCAAACTGTCGAATGTCGAGGCCATTGGCCTCAACAACGGAGTGAGCCTCAACGACCTGAAGCCGTACGACTCGAATCAAACGCCACAAACCAACATCGATCCGAAGGATCTGGCCAACTCGATCATCGGCCATACCGAAGCGACGATGCCGGGGCACGACACCGTCAGCGGTGGAGAAGGCAACGACATCCTGTTCGGCGACCTGGTGAGTTTCAACGGCATTGCCGGTGAGGGTTACCAAGCCATGCAAGCCTTCGTGGCGCAGCAATCCGGCGTGGAAATCAGCAAAGTCACCACCAGCAACGTGCACCAGTACATCACCGAGCATTACAACGCGTTCGA